>CAVVNO010000001.1:0-41775 GCA_963749665.1 uncultured Acidobacteriaceae bacterium
AGGATTAATAGCGACGGTACATCCCGTCGCTCCTACTTATACGCAGCCGATCTTGCAATATGGTTATGGACAATGCTATTTCAGGCCCCAAGCCTGGTCCCCATCAATGTTGGATCGGACAGTGATCTAAGCATTGCGGAACTGGCGCACACGGTCGCGCAGAGTCTCAATGCGTCCACGGGCATTCATGTTGCGAAAGAGGCGATTCCTGGAGCGGCCGTGGCGCGATACGTTCCATCCGTAAATCGAGCGAAGGCGATGCTGGGTCTTGATCAGGCTGTTAATCTGCAGGAAGCCATCCGCCGAACGGCCGCATGGCATGCCGAGAGAGGGAAGGGAATATGAAGCTCATCAGCATCGTCAGTCCCTGCTACAACGAAGAGGGCAATGTCGAAATCCTGACTGAACGTGTCCGGCAGATCTTCGCGGAGCTGCCGCAATATCGCTACGAGCACATCATCATTGATAACGATTCGACAGATCGCACGGTGGATATTCTGCGTGGCATCGCCAGGAACGATCCCCACGTCAAGATAATCGTCAATGCGCGCAATTTCGGCCACATCCGCTCGCCCCAGCACGCCTTCCTTGAGGCCAAAGGTGATGCCGTAATCGTTCTACTCTCGGATCTGCAGGATCCCCCTGAGATGATCGTCGACTTCCTCCGCGAATGGGAGCAAGGGTGTCCCATCGTCGTAGCAATCAAGAGCACAAGCGATGAGCACGGGCTTATGTACCGCATTCGATCGGTCTACTACAAAACGGTCGCGCGGCTTACTGACGTAAAAGTGCTGGAGCACTTCACTGGCTTCGGGCTCTATGATCGCCAGGTCGTCGACATTCTGAAGCGCGATTTTCGGGACCCTCAGCCTTACTTCCGCGGACAGATCGCCGAGATCGGCCTGCCACATAAGGAGCTCTTCTACAACCAGAAACGCCGCATGCGCGGCATTACCAAAAACAATTTCTACACTCTGTACGACATGGCGATGCTGGGCATCACAAACCTCTCCAAAGTCCCGCTGCGCCTGGTTATCTTCGGAGGTTTCGTGTTCGCCTTCCTCAGCCTTATCGCGGGTTTTGGTTATCTCATTGCCAAGCTGGTCTTTTGGAATCATTTTGAGCTAGGACTCGCGCCAACGATGATCGGACTCTTCTTTCTCGGATCCGTGCAACTGGTCGCACTCGGAATCATCGGAGAGTACGTCGGATCAATTCACACGATCGTTCAGAACCGTCCCCTGGTCACCGAAAAAGAACGCATCAACTTTTAGCCCCAACAAGGAAGCAGATCCAACGCTCAAGGACTCTTTTGCTCATCTCCCCCATCGTCAACAGCTGCTTTATCGATGCCTGAACGACCACCGCGCACAGAACGCATGACAGAAAGAACTTGCTTGAGAGAAGATAGATAAGATGCATAGCAAGCGGACGGTGGTGACTGGCGGTGTACTCGCGATGGTGCTGACCGCCATCTTCTTCTCTCTTTTCTTCAACCGTTTCGCAGGTCTTCGGTCGGGAGCTGGAGAGTATGTCGGGGGCTTCACCATCCTGCATGGCAGCGTACCGTTTCGCGACTACTTCATGGCCAGTCCTCCTCTGAATCACTTCAAAAGCGGCATTCTGCTGAGGCTGTTCGGAGAGAAGCTCATTGTGTCCCGAGCCGCTGGCTTGGTAGAGAGAAGTCTCATTGCGCTCGTCTTGTATCTCTGGCTTCTACGCTTCTGCCGTCCTGCATATGCCGCCATTGCTGCCTTCGCAACTCTCGTAATTTCGACCGCCGATTTTGCCGATGCGATAGCCTCGTACAACCACGACAGTATGTTTTTGGCCATAATCAGCGGCTACCTGGCAAGCTTTGTTCTGGACCGAAATCGGTCTATCCGCTTCATTGTTTGGATAAGTCTCTCCGCCGGTATTGCCGCCGGACTCAGTTTCCTCACCAAACAGACAATTGGACTTGGTGCCGCTGTCGCCGTACCCCTCGTTGTCACCGCTATTGTGTGGCGCATGCAAACCCTTCATCGCGCGATCACCTGGCTCGTCGCGTTCGTCGCTGGGGTTGCTATACCTATCGGCGCGCTTCTCATCTGGCTTGCTCGGCTAGGTTCACTAAAGATGTTTCTGGTTGCCATCTTTATTAAAGGACCTGCCGCTAAAGCCCAGAATGGTAGTGGTGACTTCTTCACCCGTGCCATTCACCTCGGAACTTTGGGTCCCCGACCCATGATCCTGGCCATCTGCGCGGCTCTTATCGCAGTCTGGCTCCTGATCCGTTCCGAACGTCAGCGCCTTGAACAGAAAGATGACGGTCCGCGATGGGAGATGCCGGCTGCTGCTGCCTTCGGGATCATCGCCGTCGCTTTGGGAGCAATTTTCTCCTTCCGCCACTGGGGACAGGTTCATAGATCCTGGCCGTATAACACTATCTTTCTCACCCTCGTTGCCGTCGTTGTCCTTCTCATCCTCGGCACATGGCAGCTTGTCAAAGGTACGCTGAATGCGCGTCAGGCGCAGGTCTACCTCATGGCTGCCGTCTCCTTCAATATTGCCTTCATGCTGTCGCTCTCGTATCCGATGTTTTCGCCCATGCTGCTGCCCGGCTTCGGCCTTGTCCTGGCCGGGGCGATCGCTGGCAGCCAACGCTTTGGACGATTAGCCGTCTGTGCTATCGCCCTGCTCATCTGCGTCGATACGGTACGCCTCAAGCTGGACGTCCCTTTCGGCTTCGGTTTCTTCGTCGACGGACCCGTTTCAACGGCAACCATGCGTTCCGATCAACCGAAACTCAGCGGCATCTTACTTCCCCCTGCAACCGTCCGCCTCGTCGACGGCGTCGTCCACACCGTTGCGTCGAACACAACCCCCACAGACACTATCTTCACCTATCCCGAGATGGCTCTCTTCTACTCCCTCACCGATCGCAAGTGGCCCACCGCAACCGCTTCTCACAATGTCGACGTCGTCAACGACGCAATGGCGAAAGAAGAAGCTGCCCGGCTCCTTGCAAGGCCGCCCAAGGTCATCATCTATCTTCCGGAAACCGAACAACAGTCGCGCACCGAGGAATCCAACTGGCGCGACGGACATCGCATGGGGCAGAGAGACATCGCGGCGGCTGTCGAAACTCTTGCCAGGAGCTATCGCCTTGCCGGAATATATCCCACGCTCCCGGAAAATCAGGATGTCTATGTTTATGTCCGGCCCGACGCGCCAGCCGCAGCAGGAAAATAGGCAGCGGCTCACACGGTTGTTTGATTCCTCACTCGCGGATGCCAGGGGACTATTTGTTTGAAACCCCCGCATTTTCCCAAAAACTCCCCTGAAAAAACAACAAACGAGGATACTTCTTAAATTCCGTAACCAATCTGAAAGCCCGGGTTCTAATCGAGCATGGATTGAGAAACAATGACCGAAATCTCTGAAAGCAGGGACGAAGCGCAGATCATAGCTTCCATCCTCGCTGGTAACACCCACGAGTTTCACGAGTTGATTCGCCCCCATGAGCGTAGCGTCTACGCCATGGCGCTGTCCCTGCTCCGCAACGAAGCGGATGCCGAGGAAGCTGCGCAGGAGGCTTTCCTCAAGGCATTCCGGAACCTCCATCGCTTCCGCGGTGAATCAAAGTTCAGCACATGGCTGATAAGCATCGCGCTGAATGAAGCTCGAAGCCGCATTCGCAGCGGAAAGACAATGAAGATGGAATCTCTCGACGAACCGCCGGAGGAGCAGGGGCACGTCTCTCCAGCGCTACTTCGCGACTGGCGTGAGATACCCTCTGAGGCCCTCGAGCGAAAGGAAGTCCGGCTGATGTTGCAACAGGCGATCACCGATCTACCCCTGATCTATCGCGAGGTTTTCTTGCTTCGCGATGTCGAAGAGTTGAGCGTCAACGAATCGGCTGAAACGCTTGGTATCACCGTGGCGTCGGTAAAGGTTCGACTGCACAGGGCGCGCATCATGCTGCAAAAAAAGTTGGTTCCTCAGCTAAAGAACGTCAATCCAAAGCGGAGGTGGTTCCCATGGTTATAGAGTGCAAACATGTTTGGGAGCACATCTCCGGCTATCTCGATGGCACACTCTCTGCAGAGATGCTCGAGCAGGTGCAAAAACACTTGGAACATTGCGAAATCTGCTCAGCGATTCTCGACTCTACACGAAACATCCTGATCCTTACTGCGGACGAGCGCGTCTTCGAACTGCCGCTCGGCTTCAGTGAGCGTCTCCACGCAAGGCTCGAGGCGGAGATCCGAGGCATCAAGCGCGCACCTTCAGATACTGATTAGCAAGTGACAAAGACGATCTTATGGAACCCGATGAATCATCGGATGAGCGATCCACTCCGCAACCACCAGAGCCAGAGTGAAAATTGCGAGCGCAATTTGAAAGAATTCTAATCGCAGCTGTTTTGGCGTCGCGGCCTGCACGCGCCACTGGGATGAGGGTCTCGCACGCAGCGTGCGAATGCGCCATATGACGTAGAGGTTAATCAACGAGCCAATCGCCGCCGCAGCCATCATAGGAATACGAATCGCGTCCTGATGAAAGCCGACCGCCGGCGCATGGATGCCAATCGTTGCCTCTGCCAACGCGCTGAGACCGATGGCGACACGAACACCACTAATCGCAATAACGGCCGTGCAGGCACTCTGCAGGACGGCAAAAATCAGACTCGTCATACTGACGAGCCACGTCCGGTTCCTCGCGGGATTTTCAGCTATGGCAGTCGTAGGATCCGGGGGATGGCTCGCTTGAAAGGGCATCTCCATACAAAAGTATAGACGCACTGAATCCCCGTCGAGTGAGCCCCGAATAAGGGACAGTTCAGCCGTCAGACTCAGCGCCCACTGCAGCTGGCAGGCAGGAGTCAAGCGGATTGACGATGATCGAGCTACTTCGACGCCTGCTGCTCCGCGAAGTTTCCGATAAACGGAATCTTGAATCGCTCTCCCTTGCTCGCCTTCATCATGACGAGGATCCACATAATCAGGAATACGAGGCTTAGCGGGACCAACAGAAGCCATCCAATAATCGGGATCAGCCCTAGGATAACGTTGGATGCAATCACCACGACCCCGAAGAAAATGGACTGCCAAGCGTGGAAGCGAATGAAGGAGCTGCGGTTATAGGGTTCCAGCGCCAAAAAGATAATCGCCGGAATGAAGGTAATGTAGGCAACGACCCCAGCGGCAGTTTCAGACAGGCCACTCTGTTGGGCGGGCATTGCAGCGGCGGCACCCGTCGTTGTATTCGCCCCGCAGTGCGGGCAGAACGCCGAGTCGCTTCCTGTCTCGGTCTTGCAGGATGGGCAAAGCATGGCATGTGCTCCTTGGCAAAACGTGATTTACGGCGGCTTCACGCCTGATCCTTCAGTCCCTGAAGTCGCAGAACTTGAGGTTCGGGAAGAAAAAGTTCTCTCCTCATTCTTCCCCGTATCGATCCGTCAATTGCCCGGCTTCCCTCTAGCAGGGGGCCCCCATCAGCCGGTTGGCTGATAGCCTACCATTTTTATCTCGGAACAAGGATCACCAAAAATTTCACAGATCCCTATCTATCCCGGACTACCAGACCTCGGACACTATCCCCTGAGGATTCAGGCAGGTAAACTGGTCGCACCGCCGTATCGACTCGCAAAGCGTTGCGCACAGCGAAGAGATGAAGCATTGCTGCCTTGAATGGAGAAAAAGTAGCCCATGAAGAACCGCCGTTGCCTGAAGAATCTTGTCCTCATCCTTCTGTTCGTGTCCTCCTCGTCCGCGCTGCTCCACGCAGCCGGAGACCAGGAGGTGGCGCGTTGGGAGCGGGAGGCGGGCAACGTCACCATCATCCGTGATGACTGGGGGATCGCCCATGTCTATGGCAAGACTGACGCCGACGCAGTCTTCGGCATGGAATATGCCCAGGCCGAAGATGACTTCAATCGCGTCGAGACGAACTACATCAACGCAATGGGCCGCCTCGCAGAGACCGAGGGCGAATCCAAAATTTATCTGGACCTTCGCATGAAGCTCTTCATCGACCCCGTCGAATTGAAGTCGCAATACGCAGCCAGCCCCGCCTGGCTAAAGTCCCTGATGAACTCTTTCGCTGACGGCCTGAACTTCTACCTCTTCAAGCACCCCGAAGTGAAGCCGCGAGTTATCAAGTACTTCGAGCCGTGGATGGCTCTCTCCTTCACCGAAGGCAGCATCGGCGGCGACATCGAACGCGTCAATCTCAAACAACTCGAAGCCTTCTACAGCAAACCTCCCGTAGTCCAGGCAAGCAACGACCCGACTCCTCCCGTCGAAACCGCTTACGTTCACGACAGCGACCCGCCGGAGCCAACAGGCTCCAACGGCATGGCCATCGCACCCTCCAACACCGCTGATGACCATGCTCTGCTGCTCATCAATCCTCACACCTCCTTCTTTTTTCGCTCCGAGTTGCAAATGTTCAGCGATCAGGGGCTGGATGCCTACGGCGCCGTCACTTGGGGCCAGTTCTTCATCTACCAGGGCTTCAACGAGCACACCGGCTGGATGCACACCTCGAGCGGTGTCGATGCAGTCGACGAGTACATCGAAACAGTGCAAAAGAAGGGCGACGCCTTCGTCTACAAGTATGGAAACGAGGAGCGCCCGCTCGTTTCCAAACAGATCACTGTTCCCTACAAGACCGACCACGGCATCGCAGAAAAGACGTTCACCGTCTACTTCAGCCATCACGGCCCCATCATCCGCCAGGAGAACGGCAAGTGGGTCAGCATCCGCCTGATGAATGAGCCCGTCAAGGCGCTGACGCAGTCTTACGCGCGCACCAAGACGAAAGACTACAAATCCTTCCGCCAGACCATGGAGCTCAAAGCGAACTCCTCCAACAACACCATCTTCGCTGACACCGCGGGCGACATCGCCTACTTCCACGGCGATTTCATCCCGCGCCGCGACACCAGCTTCGACTTCACAAAACCCGTCGACGGCAGCAATCCCGCAACCGACTGGAAAGGTCTACTCACCGTCGCCGAACTTCCCCAACTCCTCAATCCAAAGAGTGGTTGGCTCTACAACAGCAACAACTGGCCATGGTCTGGCGCTGGCGAAAGCAGTCTGCGCAAACAGGACTACCCCGCCTATGTCGAGACCGGCACAGAATCCGCGCGAGGCCTTCACGCCGTCCGAGTTCTGAAAGATAAGAAGGATTTCACCCTAGACTCCCTGATCGCCGCCGCCTACGACAGCTATCTTCCATGGTTCGAGAAGCCAATCCCGGCTCTGATCAAGGCGTGGGACGACGCTCCCGCATCCGATCCGCTAAAAGTCAAGCTGGCCGGCCAGATCGCGCTGTTGAGGACATGGGACTACCGTTGGGGCGTCACGTCCGTCCCGACCGCCCTCGCAGTGTTCTGGGGCGAGGATATCCGCCGCCACGAAGCCGACGACGCCCGGAAAGCCGGCATCTCCGCCGAAGAATATATCGGCACACGAACCTCCCCGCATCGTCTCCTGCAATCCCTCGCTGCCGCATCCGACCGGCTCACCGCCGACTTCGGAACCTGGAAGACTCCATGGGGCGACATCAACCGTTTCCAGCGCCTCACCGGCGACATCGTCCAGCCCTTCAACGACGCTGGCCCGAGCATTCCGGTCGGTTTCACTTCGTCGCTATGGGGTTCGCTTGCCTCCTTCGGCGCACGTCCCTACCCGGACACGAAGAAGTGGTACGGCACCAGCGGAAACAGCTTCGTCGCCGTCGTCGAGTTCGGTGAGAAGATTCACGCAAAGGCCGTCACCGCCGGCGGTGAGAGCGGCAACCCATCGTCCCCCCACTTCAACGACCAGGCCAAACGCTACAGCACCGGCGATCTGCGCGACGTCTACTTCTACCGCTCGGACCTCAAGGGCCACATCGAGAGGGAATATCATCCCGGCAATTGATTCTCCCTCACATCCCTCATGGACAACAGCAGCATGCATCCAACACGGTCCTCCAGCCTGCGTGACCTCTGCAAGCGGAACTGGGGAACCGTATCCACGTTTCTAGCCACGCTTCTCGCGTGCATTGTGCTCTTGCCTCTGCTCGGCCACAAACCGCTCACCAACTGGGACGAGGGCATCTACGCAGAGATCTCGCGTGAGATGCTCTCGCTTGGAGTGCTCGTTCCCCACTGGAACTATCAACCTTGGTTTGAAAAGCCCCCGTTGATGCTCTGGATCACCGCTGCCTTCTTCAAGCTATTCGGCATTAACGAGTTCTGGGCTCGCGCCGGTTCTGCACTCTCCGGCGTTGGCATCGTCGCTCTCTTGCATGGATGGCTGGCGCGCAGAAGGGACACCGTCGCCGCGTGGCTCAGCACCGTCATTCTGCTCAGCACCTTCGGTTTTCTTCACGTCTGCCGCGTCGGCGAGATGGACGTGTTGCTCTCCCTCGGCTGCTGCATCGCGCTCTGCGGCCTCACCGCAATTCAGGATCGCAGTCTCAACGGGTGGTATCTTTTCTGGATCGGCCTGGCCATCGCCGTTATGACCAAAGGCGCCGCAAGCATCGTCCTGGTTATCGCCGCCGTTCTATTCGCAGCAGTCGAGCGCTGGAACTCAACTCGCTTCGGTCGGTCTTTCTGGCTGGGTCTAGCGCTATTCGCGGTCGCCGTCCTTCCCTGGCACCTCTATATGTTCCATCGATTCGGCGCTGGCTTTCTTACCGAATATCTCGGCTTCCATGTCCTCTCGCGCGCAACCCATCAGATTGAAGAACACATCACGCACTGGTGGTATTACCTGTGGGTGCTTCTGATCTCGGCCGCTCCCTTCGTTCTGCTCTATCCCTTCGCCATTGCGCAATCATTCCGGCAGAAGAAGCTTCGTGCCTGGGCAATCTTTGCCTTGGTCGTCGTCGTCTTCTTCACCGCGGTCCAAACCCGCCTGCCCCACTACATCGCTCCAGCCTATCCTGCGTTTGCGTTACTCACCTCCGTCTTCCTTGCCGACGGGCTCAGAGACCTCCAGCAAAAACGCCGGCAGTCTCCCGCATCCTTCTGGACAACCGTCACCATCCTCATCACGTTAATCTGCATCGCCAGCGCGTTCCTGACCACCGGTCCAAGACGAAGGCTCCATGAAGCCAAGGTCGGCCCCGACGTCGTCTATGCCGAGAAGGAGTCCATCCAACTCTTGCGCGATGTCTTCAGCCAGCCGCAGGCCCTCCCCGGCCCGCTCGTCACGGGCCCGCTACTCGTCTGGTGGGAGGGCAACACAAGGTCAATTGCAACCAGCGTCTTTTACTCCCGTCGGCCAGTGCAGCAGGTCCAGTTACAGCCTGTGCCTGCCGGGGTCCCTACCGACAAATACCTCTTCCAGCCCGAGACATTGGAAAACGCCGTCCCCGAACCGCGCATCATCCTGCTCGACAAATCTCTCATTCAACAGATCCCCAATGAATTTTCCTACAAACCGATCCTCTCTGGCCGATCGATGGAAGTAGGCCTTATCACGCGGAAATAGTTTCTGTTTGTCGATTCAGCCAGTGCCCTCCCCTGGCGATCTGACCCTACGCGGCGATACAGCAACCAGGCGAAAATCGCCGAAGTTCCGCATAAACTGGTCACACCGCATCTTAAAAAGCGAACCATTACCTCGAGTCGTGTAAAATCCACGAGACCTGAACACATTATGATTAAGCTGGCAAAAATCCCAAATCTTACAGAGCTCACCTACCGGAGCATCAAACAGAACCTGCTCAATGGGACCCTCGGCGAACTCTCCCGTCTCACCGAAGAATCACTTGCAACGCAGCTCGGCATCAGCAAGTCTCCCGTCCGCGAGGCGCTCAATCGGCTGGAAGCGGAAGGTCTCGTCACGATCGAACCCAGGCGCGGCGCGTACGTTCGCCAGTTCTCCGCGAAGGAGATACGCGACCTGTACGAACTTCGCGAGATCCTCGAAGTTCACTCCATCGATGCGGCCAACATCACGCCAAAGCTGCTCAGCGATCTGTCCGCCAGCATCAATCGCACCAAAAAGCATCTGAAGGAAGGCAACAAGCTGGAGCACATCGAAGAGGACATGCGGTTTCATGCCACCATCACCGCTGCGGCCGGCAATGAGGAGCTTTGCCGCGTCCATGAAAATGTTCAGCAAAAGATGCTGCTCTGCCGTGCCAGAACCTATGAACTTTCGGCGACAACTGCGCCCGTCGCGCATATGAAGATCTATCAGGCTCTCAAGAAGGACGCCAAGCGAGAGGCGCGGCTCGCCATGCGGGAACACATCGTCTTTGTTCGCGAACGCCTGCTCGCTTCCTTCAAAACCGCAAGCTGATTCTTGGCGTGGGGACCCGGCGCGCCGCGATGCGAATACGAATCCGGACACGCTCCCCACTCGAAAAAACGCCTGGAACGACCGGCCTGAGAGGTAAGCGATAATACCTCTGTGCATCTCCCTAGCCTCTCCCCCTCCGAGGAGTACAAGAAGCGCCAGCTAGCCCGCGAGGCGCAAGTCGGGCACTTCGAAAAAATCCATCGCCGCCTGGGAAATATCCGCCTTCTTCTGGTGATCGCAACGCTGATCGCCGCCTGGTTCTCTCTTCATCGCGACGCCTTCTCCCCGTGGTGGCTGCTTCTCGCTCTTGTAGTATTCCTCGCGATTGCCATCCTTCACGCAAAGGTGCTGCGCCAGCGCGCCTGCGCCGAACGTGCCGTCGACTTCTATCGCAAGGGATTAGCCCGAATCGAAGATCGCTGGCTAACCCGGACATGCCCGGCGACAGGCCAGACCGGCGAACGCATCGACGTTCATTCCAGCCTCTACGCCGCCGACCTCGATCTCTTCGGACAAGCCAGCCTCTTCGAACTCCTCTCCCTCGCCCGCTCCCGCATGGGCGAAGACACTCTCGCCGCATGGCTCCTGTCCCCATCGCCCGTCGCGCAGCTCATCCAACGCCACACAGCGGTCGCCGAACTCCGCACCCGGCTCGATCTTCGCGAAGACATCGCCATTCTCGGCGAAGACATTAAGGTCGGCATCCATCCCGAAGCGCTCGTGCAATGGGCCGAAGCCCCAAATCAACTAACGCACCCATGGCTTCGCTGGCTCTCTCTCCTGCTCGCCATCGCAGCCATAGCGGCAGCCTTTGTCTGGGCCGAGTTCGGAACCAAGGCACCATTCTTCGCCATCGTTATCGTCGAAACCATCATCACCGCATCTCTACGCAAGCGCACCACAGCGGTGCTGGACTCCACCGAGCACGCCCTCGAAGACCTGCAACTCCTCTCCTCGCTCCTCGCCCGCCTTGAACGCGAACAGTTCGAAGCTCCGCGCCTTCAGGCCCTCAAAACCGAGCTCTCCTCCCATCACCTTCCCGGCTCAAAAGCCATCGCGCGCCTGCGAACCATCGTCGAATATATCCGTTCGCTCGACAACACCTTCATGCGTGTCCTCAACATTCCGCTGCTCTACGTGGTTCAGGTCGCCTACGCAGCGGAGGCCTGGCGCGCCTCCCACGGAGCCGCAGTCCGCTCCTGGCTTGCGGCCGTCGGCGAAGTCGAAGCGCTCCTCTCCCTCTCCGGCTACAGCTACGAGCACCCCGCCGACCCCTTCCCCGAGTTCCTCGAAGGCCCTCCCTGTTTCAACGCCGAACAGCTCGGCCATCCCCTCATCCCCGCCGCAAAATGCGTCCTCAATAACGTCAGCGTCTGCGGCGAAACCAGAGTCCTCCTCATCAGCGGCTCCAACATGTCCGGCAAAAGCACGCTTATGCGCGCCGTCGGCATCAACACCGTCCTCGCCATGGCGGGAGCCCCCGTACGCGCCCAACGTCTGCAACTGACACCGTTACAAATAGGCGCCAGCATTCTCATCAACGACTCCCTCCAGGAAGGCAGCTCCCGCTTCTACGCCGAGATCACCCGCCTGCGCCACATCTGCGACCTCGCCGAACAAAAACCCCCGGTACTCTTCCTGCTGGACGAACTCCTTCAGGGCACAAACTCAAAAGACCGCCTCATCGGAGCCGAAGGCGTCGTCCGGGCGCTGCTGGCAAGCGGCGCGATTGGCCTCATCAGCACGCACGACCTGGCTCTCACCAACATCGGCGGACAACAAGACAGCCGCCTCCACAACGTCCATCTTCAGGACGAGATTCGGGAGGGCAGGATGACCTTCGATTTCAAGCTGCAGGACGGCGTCGTCACAAAAAGCAACGGCATCGAACTGATGCGGCTCATCGGACTAAAAGTTTAGCCGTCAGCGAAACCTCTTGCCTCACCCCCGTCCAGTCCTGAGACAATCAATTTATGAAGGAAGCATCCAAGCGCGCTCACGAACCCTGGAAGGCCTTTCAGGCGCGACAGCGCAATCAGGAAATCAAGCGCGACGCCGTCCTGCAAACCGCCGCTCACATGTTTCTTGAGCAGGGCTATCGCCGCACCTCCATGAGCGAACTGGCAAAGCGCTTGCAAATCACCAAGCCCGCACTCTACTACTACTTTCCCAACAAAGAGCAGCTTCTGGTGGAGTGCTACCGCGCCGGCATCACCCTCATCGAAACCCTTCTCGACAAAGCTCTCGTCAGTCGCGGAACCGGACTCACCAAGGTCAAAGCCTACATCGAAGCCTACGCAAAATCGATCGTCCTCTACGACTTCGGCCGCTGCGTCGCGATGCTCGACGAGAATGAGCTCTCGCCCGAAACCCGCAAAGAGGTGCGCGCCCTCAAACGCCGCATCGACGCCTCCATCCGCGGCTACATCGAAGAGGGAATCGCAGACAAGTCCATCGCTCCTTGCGAACCCAAGCTCGCCTCCTTCGCCATGTCCGGAGCCATCAACTGGATCGGCACCTGGTACAAACCCTCCGGCCCGCTAAGCGGCGTAGAAATCGCCGGCCACTACACGCATCTCCTCACAGAAGGACTCCATGCCAGAACCTCTACCTCTTCGCGCCGCAGCACAACAGCGCGCTCAAATTCACGCCAAAAATCAGCAGCGAAAGCAGGGAAGACCTCACGTTGACTTTCTGACCGAGCGTTCAGTAAACTTCTCGCTGAAGCTGCAACGCCGGACAGCTTCCAGGAATCAAACCCACACAATGCAACGGATTGACGGAGTGATGACATGCGGATACTGACCTACCTCCGCCAGGTTCTTGATGCCGAAGAGAGCGTGCACGTCGCCAACAGCGCAGTCGCTCTCGAAAACAGCAAGCTGGTCATGGACACCATGGACGAGTACGGCGTTGAGGAAGCCCTCCGCCTCCGCGAGAGCGGCGTCGAAGCCGAAATCGTCGCCGTCGCTGTCGGCCCCGCCCGCGTACAGGATGCCCTCCGCACCGCCCTCGCCATGGGTGTCGACCGCGCCATCCACGTCGAAACCGATGTCCGCCTCGACCCCATCGCCCTCAGCAATGTCCTCGCGCAAATCGCCACGCAGGAAGGCGCGACCCTCATCTTCTCCGGAGGCCAGCAAGCCGACTGGGACAGCCACGCCCTCGGCGCCGCCACGGCAGAACGCCTCAACTGGCCCCAGGCCACCTGGACCTCCGCTCTCGAACTCAAGGGCAACACTCTCACCGGCAAACACGACGCTGACGAAGGCAGCGAGACCTTCACCCTCGAACTCCCCGCCGTCATCACCACGCAGCAGGGTCTCAACGAGCCGCGTTACCCCACGCTCCCCAACATCATGAAGTCAAAGAAAAAAGAGTTGCGTAAAGAATCCCTCGACCAATTCAACGTCTCACCCAAACTCAAATTCGTCAGCGCTGAGATCCAGGTCAAAAATCGCCTCAACAAGATCCTCGACGGCAAAGACGTCCCCGCCGCCGCCGCGCAACTCGTCGAGCTCCTCCGCAACGAAGCCAAGGTGATCGCATGATCCTCCTCGTCGTCGAGCACGCCACCGGAAAAGTCAGCAAGAGTACCTGGGAGATGGTCACCGCCGCCCGCGATCTCGCCCAGCAAAAAGGCGCCGACACCCCCATCACCGCCCTGGTCCTCGGCAGCAACATCGCACCAATCGCCGCAGAGATCGCCCACGGCGTCGATCAAGTCCTCGTCGCCGATCTCCCCGCCCTCGCCCAATACGACCCCGAACTCTGGTCCGCCGCCGTCGCGCAAATCGCCACCGAAGGCGAAGCCTCCGTCATCCTCATCGGCGGCAGCCGCAGCGGCCGAGAGTACAGCCCCCGAGTCGCCATCAAGCTCGACGCCCCTCTCCTCGAAGACATCATCAGCCTCAAAGCCAGCGGCGACACCCTAACCGCCCAACACTACACCTACCTCGCCCGCGTCACCGAAACCATCGAAACGACAGGTGCGGCCCCCGGCCCCGCCGTCGTCACCATCAAACCCGGCGTCTTCAACCCCGCAACTCCACGCACCGAAGCAGCAGAGCAATTCGACGTCGACCTCAGCCTTCCCACTCCGCGTCTCAAAATCACCGGAAAAACCGCCGAGCGCAGCGCACGCGTCTCCCTCACCGAAGCCGACATCGTCGTCTCCGGCGGCCGCGGCGTCGGCAGCGCCGAAGGCTTCACCCAATACGTTGAAGCTCTCGCCGACCAGCTCGGAGCCGCCGTCGGAGCCACTCGCGCCATCGTCGACGCCGGCTGGCGTCCCTACTCCGAACAAGTTGGCCAAACCGGCAAGACCGTCCAGCCCAAGCTCTACATCGCCGTCGGCATCTCCGGAGCCGTCCAGCATCTCTCCGGCATGAACAAGAGCAAGACCATCGTCGCCATCAACCGCGACGCCGAAGCCCCCATCTTCAAGATCGCCGACTACGGCATTGTCGGCGACGTCCCTCAACTCGTCCCCGCAATCCTCGCCGAGCTCAAAAAATAATCGCAAAGGTAGTAGAAGATAAGAGGTAAGAACTAACGCGAGCGGTGCGGCCCAATGCTTCCACTTCCACAAAAGATCGCCTTCCTCCTCTTCGCGCTCATCACCCTGGCGCTGGGCTTCGAGGGCTTCTACCGCCTCTACCTCCGCATCCGCCGCGGCACTGCAGACCCCGAACCGCGCTTCGACCATCTCCCCCGCCGCTTCGTCTACGCCCTCACCACAACACTGTTTCAAAGCCGCACCTTCAAAAAGCGCCCCGCCGTCAGCCTCTTTCACTCCTTCATCTTCTACGGCTTCGTCTTCTACATCCTCGTCAACCTCGTCGACGCCATCGAAGGCTACTGGCCATTCGCCATCTCCTCCGCCAACCCCATCGGCGCAACCTACAACCTCCTCGCCGACATCCTCAGCTTTCTCGTCCTCCTTGGCGTCATCGCACTCGTCATCCGTCGCTTCGCCCTGCCCAGCCGCCGCGACTTCCGCTTCAACGCCCGCACTCTCCTCCACAAAGACGTTCAGCACGAAAAAATTCCCCGCGACTCCCTCATCGTCTCCGCCTTCATCCTCTTCCACGTCGGCAGCCGCGCCATCGGAGCAGGAGCCCACATCGCCTCCCAAGGTCCCGACTCCCTCCAACCCTTCGCCACCGCCATCTCCCACCTCTTCACTCCCGCCAATGCCGAAGCCTTCCGCATCTTCGGATTCTGGGGAGCGCTCGGCTCCGTCCTCCTCTTCCTCGCCTACTTCCCCTACACCAAGCACGTCCACATCTTCGGCGCCCCCGCAAAATACCTCGCTGCGCGCGAACCCTCCTCCGGCGTCCTTCCCCTCGTCACCCTGAACCTCGAAACTGAAACGGAATCCGAGACCGAATCCCCCGAATTCCCAAAGATCGGCGCGAACAAACTCGAAGACCTCTCCTGGCCTCGCCTCCTCGACGCCTACGCCTGCATCCAGTGCAACCGGTGCCAGGACGTCTGCCCCGCCACCGCCACCGGCAAATCCCTCTCACCCGCCGCGCTCGAGATCAACAAGCGCATGGAGCTCAACGATCTCGCCGCGCAACAAAGCCCCTTCGCCTTCACCCCCGCACCTTTCGAAAAGGGAACACCCAGTCCCAACCCGCTCCTGAAATTCGCTCTCTCCCCCGAAGCCGCCTGGGCCTGCACCACCTGCGGCGCCTGCATGGAAGTCTGCCCCACACAAAACGAGCAGATGCTCGACATCATCGACATCCGCCGCAATCAAGTCATGATCGAAGGCGAGTTCCCCTCGCAACTCCAGTCAGCCTTCCGCGGCATGGAGCGCGCGCAAAACCCCTGGGGCATCAACCACGAGCAGCGCCTCGCCTGGGCCGACGGCCTCAACGTCAAAACCACCGACGAAAATCCCACCCCCGACGTCCTCTACTGGGTAGGCTGCGCGGCCAGCTACGATCCGCAGGCGCAAAAAACCGCCCGTGCCTTCGTCGAACTCCTCACTCACGCCGAAGTCAACTTCGCTGTCCTCGGAAAAAAAGAATGCTGCACCGGCGACAGCGCCCGTCGCGCCGGCAACGAATACCTCTACCGCCAACTAGCCGACAAAAACGTCTCCACCCTCAACACAATCAAGCCGAAACTCGTCGTCGCCAGCTGCCCCCACTGCCTCAACTCCCTCGGCCACGAGTACAAACAAATCGGCGGCGACTACAAGGTCCTCCACCACACCGAGTATCTCGACACCCTCGTCGCCAACAAAAAACTCACCCCCACTTCCACCGAAGCCGCCATCACCTACCACGACCCCTGCTACCTCGGCCGTCACAACGGTATCTACGACGCGCCACGCAATCTCCTGAACATCCTCAGCAACAACAACGCCACCGAACTCCCCCGCCATCGCGAAAACGCCTTCTGCTGCGGAGCCGGCGGCGCACAGTTCTGGAAAGAAGAAGAGCCCGGCGACGAGCGCATCTCCGACAACCGCTTCCGCGAAGTCCAGCAAACCCTCGCCTCCGCCACCGGAGAAAAAATCCTCGCCGTCGGCTGCCCCTTCTGCAAGAGCATGCTCGGCAGCACCCCCTCCAAGGCCGCATCCGAAGACATCGCCATCAAAGACGTCGCCGAACTCCTCCTCGAAGGCGTCCGCCGCAGCAAAGGCCTCTCGACACTAACGATCGACACCAAACCGACCGCACCAGCGGAAACAAAACCCACGCCGGAACCCATCCCACCAGCAAAACCCGAGCCGCAGACAATAACCGCACCCATCACCCCCACCCAAACAACCGCAGCCCCAACTGCGCCCGAGCCCACAGCAACTCCAACACCCGAGCGCAAAAAATGGCAGCCAAAAGCCGCGGCCCCTGCTGCCGAAAAAATTCCCGAACCGTCTTCATCCGAGATCATCACTCAGACCGAAGCCCAGAAGCCTGTCGAAGCCCAACCGCCATCAACCGCAGCGACTCCTGAACGCAAAAAGTGGCAACCCAAAACACCAGCAACGACAGCATTACCGACGCCAGCAGTCACTGAAGCCGAGCCCACACCAACGCCCACCCCCGAGCGCAAAAAGTGGCAGCCCAAAAAACCAGACTGAATTCCTCAGAACTTCACTCCCACCAGTAGTCATCCTGACCCTGAGAGAACGAAGTGAAGGGGAAGGATCCCCACATTGCGCCTGAACCCACCCACACCCTACACGGGCCTTAGTGGGACTTTCGAAACTTTCCCGGGGTTCAGAAACACCGTCAGACCTCAACTACGACGCCTCGTTCGGGTCGCCGGTCTTGCTTCCGAGTTGCCGACTATTCGGACAGTAAGGGTCTATTGTGGTACGAGGTCATCTGGCGTCGTTTAGGAGCCAGAAAGCTGTTCCTTCTCTTGCTCAGTCGTGCCGAACTTGTACCGAGCGCCCCTCAACACCATCTACCCGGAACACGAATCAATGGCTCCTCGATGAGCGCGTTGGCCTGTTAGCACCAGCCGAGAATTACTTTCCGTTTGACCGTAGCTCTGGAACCACCAGCCAAAGCGAACGTGCTTCAGGTGCGTGTCACGCGGTCGGAGCGAGTCCACGGGCAGGCCGCTCCCGGGGTTTCGGTTCATCTGTGCAGGCATAAACCTACTGTTGGTGCCATGTAGTATCTACGCGCACGGGAATGTCGTTCTTGATCGGGACGGTGAAAAACGTGGGCGGATCGATCTTGAAATCAGACAGGGTCGAAGGGACAGTTCCGGTAATGTGGTGGGCGTTGCCTTGAACGCTCTGTTGAAAGGGGACGTGAGCATAGTGTGCTGTGTTGCCGGCGAACTGAACTTCAAGATCGCAATCGAGCGTAGAAGAACCGACAGAGGTTTCCGGCAGACGAAAGCGGACGGTGACGACAGGGAACTCCGCGCCGCGCGTGACCTGAAGCATATGCAGGTCTCGGTTTGTGTCGCCTGAGTCGAATGTCTTGACCTGGACTGCTAGCAGGAAATCACACTGTCCGGCGTGGCAAACGCCTTTGCCGCGACCAGCGTGGCTGACGCCATCGACCTCATGGAGCGGATGAGACATGTGATAGGTCAGGGTGGATTGGTCGAGAATCCAGGTGTGATCTGCCTGTGCAAAGGCGGGCAAAGTAAGCAGCAGGAGAGCGACGAGGCGCTGGTTTTTCATAGAGGCCTCAGAACTTTATGTGGATGGGCCAGGTGACGGCGATGATCGACGCGCCATAGGCGGCGACCGTAGTCCAGGCGACGGCTGAGTGGTACTGCTCGATACCGGTGACCTTATGTCCACTAGCGATATCGTTGAAGGCCATGGCGCCGAGAATAGGCGTGAGAACCATTCCGGGCGCATGAATCCAGATAAGGTATTTGTGTATCTTGATGCCGCCACGTGTGGGACCGTCCGCGACTCTGGGCGCGCGAATAGCGTAGTAAGCCGTTGCACCGTACATGCCGATGGCGACGCCCGCGATGGCAACATGGACGTCGCGTGCGGTAGTGTCGCCGTAGCTGTTGCGTTGTGGCGTGGCCCAGGCCGAACTGATACACGCCCCTGCTATCGGAATCAGAGTGTAGAGGCCAAGCTCCTGATGGACCTTCAGCATATGTGTTCGGCGATCCAATCGGGCCTGCGCGTCTGGATCAGGCTTGGTCTGTTCCGGAGTGAGACCGAGATCTTCGAGCGACGGAGCGGAAGTCGAAGGTGGCTGCTTAGGGTTCTGCTGAGGAGGTTGCTGGGGGTTCTGCGGTTGAGCGGCGGGTGCGGTTTGGTTGGCTTGCTGCTTCAAGTCGGCGTTGAAAGAAGCGATGGCTGGCAATGGAAGGTCATTGGCAGCTATCACCGCATCGGTGGGCATTGGCGCGTCAGGCAACGACGCGGAATCCACGTTCGTTCTCAACCCGTCCGCAGGTTGCACAATTGCTTGTGCCGCAAGAAGAGGGGACATCGCGAAGAAAACCGTGAACCCTATCGACCCGATGAAAGCTGTGAAACGAACTGCCGAAAAGTACCTTGCGGTTGCCATGTCGACCTCTGTAACTACCTTGAGATGACTTCAACGACCAGGGAATATCCGGCCTGAATCGTTCACGAAGACGCGACGGGCAGGTGCGCCCACATGAAAGGGCTTCAGCAACATTTTCCATTATAGGAGCAGCAGGTGACTCTCATAGCATGATTAAAGATGACGAGATGTTCATCTTAATCGTAACGAGCATTCTCGCCTAACGAGTGCATCTGGCCCCTTGAGGTTCTCCTCGTAAACGCGAGGGTTCGCAGGTTAGTTGGTGATAATAGGCGTGGCAGCATCTATCCGCGCTGCGTTCTAAAGTGACAGATAGGTCCGGTCCTGACCTGCTGAAATGATCGTGGCTAAAGGATTCGAATCGCCAAAGAAGCCACACGAATGCAACACAAACCCCGGCCCTACTCCGCCATCCACGCCGCCACCTTCCGCAGCACATCCTTCGCCTGCCACAAATACGGAAACTCATTCGCCGAACAAGCGAACCCATGGTTCATCCCCTCCACAAACACATGGGTCACATCCACTCCCGCTTCTTCCATTCTCTTCGCATAAACCTGCGCCTCATCCCGCAGCACATCGAACTCCGCCGTCACCACAAACGCCCGAGGCAGTCCGCGCAGCGAAGCCGCCCGCAGCGGCGCAGCCCGAAAATCCTTCGCCTCGCTCTTGTCATTCAGATAGTGATTCCAGAACCAAATCATCCCCTTCCGAGTCAGCCCATACCCCTCGGCATTCGCGAGATACGATTCAGTCGGCGGATCATAGTACCCCGTCACCGGATACATCAGAATCTGCCCCGCCAGCCCCGTCACGCCCTTATCCCGAAGCAGCAAAGTCACCACCGTGGCCATCGTCCCCCCAGCGCTGTCGCCCGCAACGAACACCCGCGACCGATCTCCACCCAGCTCCGCCGCGTGTTCCAGCACCCACTCCGTCGCCGCCAGGCAATCCTCCACACCCGCCGGAAATTTATGCTCCGGTGCCAGCCGATAGTCCACAGAAACCACCGTCACCCCAGCCTCCATCGCCAGAGCCCTGCAGTAAGGATCATGCGTCTCCAGCGTGCCGACCACCCAGCCGCCGCCATGAAAGAACACCAACGTCGGCATCGGCCTCTTCCCGGCAGGCGCATTCTTGCCCGGCGTATAAACCCGCAATCCGACCTTCCCGCCTCCAGCCGAGATCGCCTGCCCCTCCACGCGCACACCGGCGTACTCCGCCATCGGCACAAACTGCGCCATCATCGCGGCCTTGTCGGCACGAGCCTGCTCCACCGTCTGTTGTTCAACCGGCAGCCCACCCAGCGCCTTCGCCGCATCGAGAATCCCCTGAAGCTTCGCATCCACTGGCATACAGCCATACTATCGCTGGGCGCAACCGCGATGTCCGGTGCTCGCCATAGGAACCTGGGGCGCTCCCTTATTTCGCCTCCTCGACCATCGCAGCTGAACCGTCGGCTGAGATTTCCACAAGAAAAATCAAACCTCGTGGCATGTTTTCAGTCTCCAGAAAATGGCTGCCACGACACCACGTTTCACCACCCAATTCACCACAACCTCACCACAAAAAACCACGCGCTAACAGCCCCATTTCCCAAAACACCCCTCAAAAACGTCCACAAAACAGCAAAGCCCCGGGAGAAGAAACGCTCTCACCGGGGCTCTACTTTTTTCTCGAAAACCAGGCAGTTCTCTAGTCCCGCTGGCCGACCAGCTCAAGCCGTACCGGGTCGACGCCCATCTTGACCATCTGCAGCTCCTTCGCAGCGCCATACGACAGGTCGATCACTCGCTCCGGGAACAAGACACCCCGGTCGGTAATCGTAACCACCACCGATCGCTTGTTGCGCAGGTCAGTCACCTTCACCAAACTGCCGAACGGCAGTGTCCGGTGGGCTGCGGTCAATTCATACATATTGAAGATCCGGCCGCTCGCAGTGCGGTGGCCCTGCAGTACCGAGCCATACCAGCTCGCCATGCCGCTCTTGATGCGGGTTAGGACCGTGGCTCTGGGTGCGGGCACGGTCGTGACGATCTCGGCCGGGGTGACATCACTCGTCACCAGGGTCGGGTCCGTCGCTCGCGCGGATGCCGGAGTAACGGTGTCCGTCGCAAAGGCCGAAAGCACGACCAGGGCTGCCAGAATCGTCGCAGTCTTGGACCTCGCTTTCGTTAGTGCCGTACGTTGGGTTCCGGGTCTCGTATCCATCTCTTAAGTATAAGAAATTCAAGGCCTGTAGCGGCATTTTTCAAGCATTAAAATGAGCCTCGGTTCATCACACCCCAGGCTCGTTGTCAACGGTTTTTGGGGTTGCCTTGAAGGCCGAAAAAAGGCACAAAAAAGAGGTAACTCCGCCAAGCCAAACGTTACAAACGAGTTAATAGGCACACCGCCCGCCGTCGGTTAATGCTCAGGTTACCCATTATTTTGTTTTTTATTTGGTTCGGCACCGAGAACGCGCGTCGTGTCAGGATGAGCTTGCAGCCGGGTCCGCGGATCTTCCCTCAAAACAGCCTTTTTCACCGCCAAGCGTCTCACCAGCGCCGACCGGGCAGGGAAGCCGAAATCACCTCCTGACCCAGGTTTTGGATGGAGCAACACCCATGTCTCCCTTAAGCCCGGCATACTTTGCCTTCGCCGCCATAGCGATCACGCTCTACTGGGCATGCTTTCGCTGGAGGAGCGCTAGGATCTGTATCTTATTGCTGGCAAACGTCTTTTTCCTCGCTCGCCTGGCCTGGTTTTACCCTGCAATCCTGCTCCTGGCCGCCACTATCGACTTCCTCGTCGGCCTCGGCCTGCAAAACATCCCCCGCGAACGATCCCGGCCCCGCCTTGCTCTGGTCTCCATCAGCGTCATATTAAACGTCGGCCTCCTCGCCGCCACCAAGTGCCTCCCCGTTGCGCTGGGCGAACTTTACCGCTGGATCTTCCCTCTCAGCTTGTCCTTTTATTGTTTCCAATCAATGACTTACACCATTGATCTGTACCGCGGGACAAGACCAGGCACCCGCAGCTACCTCACCCACCTCACCTCCGCCTCGCTCTTCACCGTAATCGTCGCGGGCCCCATCAACCGCCTCTCCGATCTTATTAAGCAGCTCCAGCAACCATTCTCCCTCACCCAAACCGAAGGCGGCCGAGCCTTCCTCCTCATCGCCTCCGGCCTCATCAAAAAGCTCCTCATCGCCGACTTCCTCTCCAACAACGTCGCCAACCGCATCTTCGACACCCCCACCCTCTATAGCGGAGCCGAGGTTCTGATCGGCGTCTATGCCTACGCGCTTCAAATCTACTTCGACTTCTCCGGCTACACCGACATCGCCATGGGCCTCTGCCAGCTCCTCGGCCTCACCGTCCCCGACAACTTCAACCGCCCCTACCGCTCCCTCAACATCGCTGACTTCTGGCGTCGCTGGCACATCACCTTCTCCAACTGGCTCCGCGACTACCTGTATTTCTCTCTCCCCAACGCCGCCCGCTGGAAGGGCGCCGGCTATCTCTACCCCATCATCGTCTTTCTCCTCGGCGGCCTCTGGCACGGTATTGGCTGGCCTTTCGTTGTCTGGGGACTCCTCCACGGCGTCGGCCTCACCACCCTCCGAACTTTCCAGACTCTTCGCCAGAAACTCCAAGGCAAACGCCCCGCCACCCAGTGGGGTCGCTACGTCAGCATCTTCGTCACCTTCCACTTCGTCTGCCTCACCTGGATCTTCTTCCGCTCCCCTGACGTCGCCACCGCCTTCGCCATCCTCGGCCGCCTAGGCTCCTTCACCTTCTCGGTCGACAACATCAGCCTCCCCATGATTGGCGTGATGCTCATCGGCGTTGTCCTCCACGCCATCCCGCCCAAATGGTTTGATCGCACCGTCGAAATCTTCGGCCGCGCCCCCTTCGTCCTCCAGGGAGCAGGCCTCGCCAGCGTTGTTCTGCTCATCGAACTCTTAGCCGGCCGCGGTTCAACTTCCTTCGTCTACAGCAACTTCTAGCCATGCCCACCTTCCCCAAACAAACCCTCCTCGCCATCGCAACCTTTGCCGCGATCCTCCTCGCCGTCCACTACGGCATCAGCAGCGCCAAAGGTCTCGACCCCTCCACACTCCGCCCCATCACCGACTTCCCCTCAGGCGAGGCCTCGATCTTCCCCATCGTCAAGGTTCCTCCACCTCCGGTTCCTCCCGTCTTCGCTATCCCTGACCCCCTCGCCCACGGCCTCAGAGCCGCCGCCAACGCCACCCTGGAATCTCAGTTCCTCTTCGACAACGACGGCGCGCTCGATCACTTCTACGCCGCGCTTCGCGACCTCCGCGCTGGCAAGTCCCGCCGCACCGTCCGAATCGTCCACTACGGCGACTCGCCCACCACCGCCGATCTCATCACCGGCGACGCCCGCGATCTCCTTCAGGAGCGCTTCGGCGACGCCGGCCCCGGCTTCATCCTCATCGCCAAGCCCTGGGCCTGGTACGGCCATCACAACGTCGATGTCTCCGCCACCGGCTGGCAGATCGACACCGCCGTCGGCTCCATGCGCGAGGCCAACTACGGTCTCGGCGGCGTCATCTTCACAGGCCCCGTCGGTGCTACCAGCACGATCCGCCTCTCGTCACACGACTCCACCTCCATCGAGGTCGAGTACCTCGAAGAGCCCAACGGAGGCGACCTCGACATCGCCGCCGACGGCAATCCTGAGGGAACCATCAAAACCGCAGGCGACACCAAAAAGAACAGCGCCTCCTCCGTCCCGTTGCCCCCAGGCACGAAACAGGTAAAGCTCACCGTCTCCGGCAGTCCCGTCCAACTCTTTGGCGTAGCCTTCGGCAACGATGACCGCGGCCTCACCTACGACAGCATCGGTCTCAACGGCGCCTCCACTACCGTCATGTCCCGCGCCTTCAACCCCCAAACCTTCTCCGACGCCCTCGAACACCGCAACCCCGACCTTGTCGTCATCAACTACGGCACCAACGAGTCCAGCTTCCCCTCTTACGTCGAAAAGCAGTATGAGGGCGAACTCATCCGCGCCATCGGCCGCGTCCGCGCTGCCCTCCCCGACACCTCCATCCTCATCATGAGCCCCATGGACCGCGGCGAGCGCAACGGCGACTCCATCACCACCATGCGTGCCATCCCCGAGATCGTCGCCATCCAGCAGCGCGTCGCCCAGAAGACTGGTTGCGGCTTCTTCAACACCTATCAGGCGATGGGCGGCAACGGCACTATGGCCCAATGGTACAACCGACACCCTCCCATGGTCGGCGCCGATCTCATCCACCCTTCCCCGCAGGGCGCACGCATCGTCGCCCAACTCCTCACCGGCCAACTCCTGATAGGCTACGAACGGTACATGGAAAATCATTCGGGTCCCCAACCTAAGCTCTCCCCACCGGTCGTCTCCCAAAGCTCCACTCAGCCGGCTAAGACGACCAAGCCCCTGGGGGTGCAATAAATGTCGTTCCAACGCCTCGCGACAACGCTCCTCTGCCTTACGGTCTTCGTCTGCCTGACGTCGTACGCGCTGGAAGCCTCTCCAACAAAAAAGAAACCCCCCGCGCCAAAGTCTGCAACGACGACAACCAGCGGCGAGCCAAGGCGAGCTCCCATGGCGAAGCCGTTCAAGACAACAAAACGCCATAAGTCCTCCAAACCCGCATCGAAGTCTTCTTCCACCCTGTCCGCTTCAACCCGACCTGCTTCGACCACGCCGTCCTCCGCCCATACCAGGCCAGTCTCCCTCCGCACCGCATCGGTCTCGATCGGCAGCCGCGAAGTCATTACGAACCGCATCATGCGCTCGCTCGCCAGCACACGCGTCGGCATCGAGAACCCTCGCGCTCTCCAACCATTCTTCGACCAGCTCCACCAGCTTGAGGCCGACCCCAAAGGCCAGCTCGTTCGCGTCATCCAGTTCGGCGACTCCCACACCGCTGCCGACGTCTTCACCGGAGCCCTCCGCACCCTCTTCCAGGGCAAATTCGGCGACGGCGGTGCCGGCTTCAGCTTCCCCGGTTATCCCTTCGCCGGATATCACATCCACGGCACCAAGCGCGCTCAGTCCACCGGCTGGATCGCCCTCGGCACCCACCTCGGCGACATTGGCGACGGCATGGTCGGCATGGGCGGCGTCAGTCTCTCCACCGAAGCAGCAGGGAACTGGGTCTCCCTCGACGCCGATGCCTCCTCTCTCCAGGTTCAGTACCTGATCCAACCCAACGGCGGCTCATTCGAGATTCGCGACAACGACACGCTCATCGCCACGGTCTCTACCGCCAAAGCAGATGCCTCAGCGCCCGATGCCGCAGGTCAGTTCGGCGCGCCCGTAGAACCAGGACCCCATCACTTCGAGATTCTCACTACAGAAGACGCGCCCGTCCGCCTCCTCGGTCTCGCAACCGAAAACGCTGCCGGCATGACCTACGAGGCCGCGGGTATCAACGGCGCCGAAGCCTCCCTCTTCCTCCGTTGGAATGAAGCCCTTCAGCAACCCCTGCTCGCGGCGGTCAACCCTGCCCTCGTTGTCCTCTCCTACGGCACCAACGAGGCCAGCGACCGCAACTGGACCGAAGAAGGCTACGCCGCCATGTTCCAACGCATCATCGAGCGCGTCCGCCGCCTCACTCCCAACGCAGCCATTCTCGTCGTCGGCCCGCCCGACCGCGCTCTCCGCGCCGGCCGTCGCACATGGAAACCGTTCTCGGGAGTCGACCGCATCGTCGCCGCGCAGCGCAGCGTCTGCCGCCAGATGCACTGCGCCTACTGGGACCAGCGCTCCCGCATGGGAGGCCTCGGCTCCATGCGCGACTGGGTCTCCATCAGTTGGGCTCAGCCCGACCACACTCACTTCACCGGCGAAGGCTACACCGAACTCGCCAGTGCGCTGTTCTCCGACATCGTTCAGCAGTATGACAGCTACGAGCCGCCCCTTACCCGCGCCGAAGGCGAAACGAAATAAGAGTCACTCCGTCAAAAGCAACGCAGGTAGTTACAAATTGCAAAGCAGGTACACATGAGCACTCAGGCAGGCATCCTCAGAGTCATCCACGCAGTCGCTGACATCCCCAACGACCCTACCCCGGACGAGAGCCTCTTCGACTCCGGCACCCTCGACTCCTTCACCCTCCCCGATCTGGTCACCGGCCTCGAAAAAGAGTTCAACGTCAAAATCCCCGACGCCGACCTCGTCCCCGAGCGCTTCGACACCGTCACCAAAATCGAAGCCTACCTCGACAGCCGCAAAAACTGATCGGCGCCACCCACCCATAACCCTTGTCATCCTTCGCCGCAGGCGGAGGACCTGCTTTTGCCGCTGCCGTTGCATTTGCCTTTTTGGTTGTCATCCCCGAAGGGGATCTGCTTCTGCCTTTGCACCTGCTTTTGCCGCTTCCGACGAGCCACGACCAATGGGTGCCCCATCCGTCGCAGCATGCGATGGATGGGAAAACTGGACACTCAACCAGCCACAGCGCCGTTGCCGTTGCCGTTGCGTTTTGAAGCATCCAATCCACCAGGAGCACCCCATGTCCTACCTCCGAGCCTTCGGCCACTACCTCCCGCCGCAGATCGTCACCAACGCCGACCTCGAAACCCGAACTGGCCGCGCCGCCTCCTCCATCGAAAAAACCTCCGGCATCCTCGAACGCCGGTACGCCGCCGACGGTGTCTCTGTAGCCGACCTCGGCCTCGCGGCCGCCAATGCCTGCCTCGCAAACGCCACCCTCACCGCACAGGACATCGGCCTCATCCTCTTCTCCAGCGGCTCATCCGAACGCGCCTTCCCCGGCCCCGCCTCCGTTCTTGCCCAAAAGCTCGGCCTCACCACCACTCCGGCCCTCGACATTCCCGTAGCCAGCGCAGGTTCCCTCATCGCCATCGCTCTCGCCGCCGACCTCGCTCCCCGCTACGGCAACGTCCTCGTCGTCGCCTCCGAGATCATGTCCCGCCGCATCTCCGACGCCGACCCCGACACCGCCATCCTTTTCGGCGACGGCGCCGGTGCCTGCGTCGTCAGCCCGGACAAAGGTTTCCTCCGCATCGCCGACACCGCCCTCTTCACCGACGGCAACTATGCCGACGCCCTTCAACTCCAGCACGGCGGCGCTATCCAGATGAAGGGACTCGACGTCATCGTTCAGGCCTCCCGCAAGATCCCCCGCGCCGTCGAAGATCTCCTCACAAAAAACAATCTCAAAACCAGCGACATCGGCGTCATCCTCATGCATCAGGCCAACCTGAATCTCATACGCAAAGTCGCCACCGCTCTCGCCGTCCCCGATTTCGAAGACCGTTTCTTCCGCAACATCTCGCACTACGGCAACACGTCTTCCGCCTCACTCCTCATCGCGTCCTCCGAGTGGCGCGCCGCCAACCCCACCGCCCCCACCACCCCCGTCGTCCTCGCAACCTTCGGCGCCGGCTTCAACTGGGGAGCCATCCTCGCCCTTCCCTCATAACCGCACAGCCTGCCGGCCACCACACATCGATCCAGGCCATCCGGTTGGACTCTAAGACAAACGTTTGTCTAAAATGGTCGCTGCACCGTAAAGCCATATCTCAGCCGCCTGCAGCACCGCAGCGGCAACCGATCGGCCGGTCAGGAGATCCTATGAACCCAAAGCTCTCAAAGCTCTTGAAACTCATCCGCGGCGCCATATGTCTCCTCCCATTGCTCACGCCGCGGTTAGCGCACGCGCAGAGCGATGTCTCTCTCTGGCTCACCAACCCCGATCGGTCCGCCCTCTTCCAACTGCAAACGCCACCGATCCCCTTCACCCAATCACCCGCAACCAATCAGATCATCGACGTCGACGCAGCCAAAACCTACCAAACCATCGACGGCTTCGGCTTCGCCCTCACCGGCGGCAGCGCTCAGTTGATCATGCGAATGGATCCCGCCGCCCGCGCCGCTCTCCTCCACGAACTCTTCGCGACCGACGGCAACAACATCGGCGTCAGCTATCTGCGGCTCACCGTCGGCGCCTCCGACATGAACGACCACGTCTTCTCCTACGACGACCTGCCCGAAGGCGAGACCGATACCGCCATGGCGAAGTTCGACCTCGGCCCCGACCGCGACGACGTCATCCCCGTGATGAAAGAAATCCTCGCCATCAACCCGCAGATCAAAATCCTCGCCTCCCCCTGGTCCGCTCCTCTCTGGATGAAAACCAGCGGCGTCGCCCGCGGCGGCGTGCTCAAGCCCGAATATTTCCCCGCCTACGCCACCTACTTCGTCAAATACATTCAGGCCATGAAAGCCGAAGGCATCAACATCGCCACGCTCACCGTTCAGAACGAGCCGCTGAACGAAAAGAACACTCCCAGCATGCTGATGCTCGAATCCGAACTGGACATCTTCATCAAAGACAATCTCGGTCCTGCCTTCAAAAAAGCCGGCATCACCACAAAAATCGTCCTCTACGACCACAACCTCGACCACCCGCTCTACCCGCTCTCCATCCTGCGAGATCCCGCCGCCAACAAATACATCGACGGCACCGGCTTCCATCTCTACGGCGGCACCATCGACGCCATGACCCAGGTCCACGATGCCTTCCCCAACAAAAACCTCTACTTCACCGAGCAATCCGTCACCGCTCGCAACGACGACACCATCAACCTGAGCAAGCCCGTTGCGAACATCATCATCGGAGCGACCCGCAACTGGAGCCGCAACGTTCTCCTCTGGAACCTCGCCGCCGACCCCAACAACGGCCCCCACACCAACGACGGAGGATGCACCTTCTGCCGCGGAGCCATCACCATCGACGGCAGCAAGTTCACTCCGCTTCTGGCCTACTACACCCTCGCTCACGCCTCGAAGTTCGTCCGTCCCGGCTCCGTCCGCATCGCCTCCAACACCTTCGACTCACTCCCCAACGTCGCTTTCAAAACCCCTGACGGCAAGAGAGTCCTCCTCGTAGCCAACACCAGCAGTACCACTCAGAAGTTCGACGTGCGCAGCGGAGCCAACCTCTTCACAACCTCCCTGAACGCAGGATCGGTGGGTACCTATATCTGGTAGTCGCAGATTCAACCTGCTTGCCGAAAAATGGGATGAGCAGGTCTTTCGAATCGGAGAGACTATTGCCCATGAAAAATCCTACGCAGCACCTAATCACGGAAGTACCACGCAGACAGGCCAGGGTGGGGATGACGATCGGGATCGACCTTGGGGATGTCTGGAGCCATTACTGCACGCTCAACGAAGATGGAGAAGTAGTGGGCCGAGGCCGGTTTCGTACCAGTCCATCGGGAGTCGAGAAGTGGTTTACCGATCTGCCTCCGGTGCGGATCGCAATGGAGGCGGGCACGCACTCGATCTGGGTCAGCGAACAGCTTCAGGAGATGGGCCACGAGGTGATCGTGGCGAACGTGAGGGAGCTGCGTGCGATCTCGCACAGTGATCGGAAGAGCGACACCGTGGACGCCGAGAAGATCGCTCGCTACGCTCGGCTCGATCCGAAGATCCTGCGACCGATCTCTCATCGCACGGTTGCTCAACAGGAAGCTCTGACGTTGATCCGTGCCCGCAACCTGATCGTTCGTCTGCGGACAGCGGCAGTGAACGCGGTGCGCGGATTGGCCAAGCCTTGCGGCTACCGACTTCCGGCCTCGTCCACCTTGTGCTTCGCCAAGCGGAGTTTGGCCGTGCTTCCGCCAGGTCTGGTTCAGGCGCTCGGTCCGGTGCTCGAGCAGATCGCGGAGATGACGAAGAAGATCAAGCACTACGACCGGCTGATCAGGCGACTCACGGAGACGGAGTATCCAGAGACACAAGCGCTGATCCAGGTCTACGGTGTCGGGCAGCTCACGGCCCTGACTTACGTCCTGACGCTGGGGAGCAAGGAACGCTTCCGGCGAAGTCGCGATGTCGGCTGCTACCTCGGCCTGCGGCCAAAACGCAGTCAGTCCGGGGATCGCGACCCGCAGCTCGGCATCACCAAGGCTGGCAACATCTACTTACGTACTCTGCTGGTCGAGTGTGCCAACCACGTGCTCGGTCCGCATGGGAGAGATTCCACCTTACGACAGTGGGGTCTGCACCTGGCTTCGCGCGGAGGCAAGCAGTCCCGTAATCGGGCCATCGTCGCCGTCGCTCGCAAGCTGGCAGTACTGCTTCATCGCATCTGGATCACCCAGGAGCCATGCATCCCGTTCTATGCGAGTAGCAGCCTGAGGAAGGAGATCCTGTCTAATTGTTGCAACTACCCCGCGTCCCGATGACTGCGTGTCGGGTTGGGCCCTGAACGAGGCCGACCGAAAACTGGCAGCATCGACTTCTCCTTCTGACCCCAACCGACACAGAGCCACGAGCGGCTCACTCAAAGTGCGAATAGAAACACGGTGGAGAACAACATGCGGAACAACCAAAACAGAACAACAGAAGAGACTAAAACGCTTAGCAAAGAAAAACAGAAAACCACTTGACCTAAATGACCTGCTCATAGAAACCCGACTTTGCGGGCACTTCGGGACTACTTCTGGTTTGCCCCGTCATCCCACCGGACCCGGGAGGGGGCCACTCCGGTTGTATCGGAAGAGAGTCAGTCGATGATGCTGGAGCATCTGGCCACGCCAACGCCCACTTACTTCCGAGAACATCAAGCATCAGTTGATCCGTGCGAATTGGGTCGCCGGGAATCTGGGACGGTGGGAGACCGCGTTAGTCGGGCAGTTGCTCACCTACAGGCTCAGGCAACCAGAAACTTCCAATCAAACCCGCCACACATGCCAGCAGAGCGACGGTTCCGGCTGAATAGGCAAGGCGAGCGCCTGCGCCTGGGCCCGGCATTACATTGGCGAGCTGGGTTGTGAGGAGAGCAGCAGAGACCCCGATGGTCTTGCCTCCGATGTTCACCGCGAAACTCTCGCCTGTGGCTCGCAAATGTGTTGGATAAACCCTGGGCAAATAGTTTCCCCAAAAGCTGTGGAGCCCGTTAAAGAGCAGGGTGGCGAGGAAAACTCCAAGCCGGAATAAAGCCAGGCTGTGCGTTGCCGCATAGAAAAAAAGCCACGAGATAGCAATCAGCATTGGCCCAAAGCAGATGCGCAGACGACGGCGTTGCGTCACGACTCGGACGATCAGCAGGGCGAAGATCGCGCGGCCAGTCAGGCTGCCGAGCTCTTGAAACATTTGTACGTTGCTGACCGTTTGCTCTACCTGTCGCGGTGCGAGATTTCGCACTTCGGCAAGCCCGGGGACGATGCGGACGGTATGTTGTAGCGCTCCATACCCCAGGGCAATAGAACACGCCACCAATAATGTGGTGATCAGGGTGGTCCTTCGTAGTGCAGGGCGGAAGAGTTCCCGGATGCGGGGCCGTTTTAGAGTTCCCTGGGATTTTTTCTCTCGCCAGACCGGCGATTCGGGCAGGAATGGCCGAACGAAGATCAGCGGAATCGCAGGAATGATTCCGGAGAGCAGAGTGTAACGCCAGGCCTCATGGCCTCCGCGGATGGTGGGGAATCGTTCCGCGTAGGTGACGGCGAGGTAGTAGGCGCCTACTACCATCAGGCCTCCGAATGCGTAGAAGGACTGTGTGTAGGCCAGGACGGACTCTCGCTGTTTCGGATGGGGGAACAGCTCCGCCAGCCACGCGAGCGCAGCCACATATTCGACGCTCACGCCGATCATCGTAGTGCAGCGAAAGACAACCAGCTCCGGCACCGAAGTGGCATAGCTTGCCGCGCACGCCGAGAAGGCATACAGCAAGATGCTCCAAACCAGCACGCGGCGGCGGCCGAGAAGGTCTGTCAGATAACCACCGAGGAGCCCGAAGACGCCACCAATCGCAACGGGTATAAAGAACAACAGCCCGACCCAGAGGTTGAATGCTGGCGTACCGGGTTTCAGGTTTCCGAGATCGGTTAGCGCGGGCCGCACAATGAGCGGCAGCATCAGAGTCTCGTAAAGATCAAAGGCAAAACCGAGGCAGGCGACAGCACAGATAATCCACTGGATCGGCGTGAGGCGAGGAGCACCGGTGATCGTTACACTCTGCATATGTGGAGTTGTGCACGGCGATTGCCGGGTGTTGGGTCAAACTGACCGGGAATTGGGGCCTGGTGATGTCTAGCCCCAAGACCACCTAGTTGTCAATTTCAATCCCCCGTCGAGCGCCGTTTCCCGTGACGTAGGAAGTGTGGTCTGCCATATGTAGAAGGACCTCCTTCGCAGCTCATTAGCGGTTTCTCGGAACTAGTTCAGGTAGCGAGCAATTTGGAAACTGAGCCTAATTGACGTAAACAAGGCCGCTCGTGAGCTAGCTCGACCGGGACTGCTCCCGAGTGGTCGGTAACTCGGAAACAATCCTGCCGAACGACGATCCAAACTTGGCGTCGATGTTCCCTGGAAACGGGATTTTGGGAAACTACGCCCTAACAGCCGATTTAGCGTGGCAGCGGACGGTAGATTGGTTTAATAAATACGCGCGCGGCTAATTTCTCTGTTGGGGCGGTCCCCATCTGAAATGAGGCGCTCAAATTGCTCCGACCTTTGGCAAAGCAGTTCTTACGGCACGGTTGAAGTCGTGCCCTTAAGCAAAACGGATCGCTGCTTTGCGCGCTTGCCTCGTCAGAATGAGCTTTAACGGTGAGAGAATGCATCGAGGTGAGCTCGTGGCCAGGATGAAGAAGGTTGTCATAACGGCGTTCGGTGACGAAAGCAAGCTGGCAATTGTGGAAGCTGATCTCCCCGATCCCGCACCAGGTGAAGTTCAACTGTCGGTTGAGTACACCATCGTCTCAGGCTCGGACGTCAACATGCGCCGCGGCACCTATCCGCTTCAGAAGAAGCCTCCCCTGACTCCTGGTTACAGCGTTATCGGGAAGGTGCGGCTCAACGGCGAAGGTTGCTCCAAGTTCAAGATCGATGATCGCGTCGCTTGTCTTTCGAAGTATGAGGGACAGGCTGAGCTGATCAATCTTCCCGAAAGATACCTGGTGCACGTGCCCGAAGGAGTGGACGGAAGGGCTGCTGTCGCCCTGATCCTTGACTGGGTCACGGCATATCAGATGCTGCATCGCGCTGCGTATGTTACAGCCGGGCAGAAGATCTTCGTTCATGCGTTGAGTGGCGCCGTGGGCAGGGCGCTTCTCCAACTGGGACAGTTGCAGGGAGCTCAAGTCTTCGGCACAGCGTCGCCGAAGAAGCACGACGAACTGCGTCAGTTCGGAGCTGTACCTTTCAATTACTCGAATACGAACTGGATCGGCTCCATACGGGAGCTTGGGGGTGTCGACGCGGTCTTCGATCCGCTCGGATTCGAGAGCTTCGACGAGTCGTATTCGGTACTGAAGAGAGGAGGGGTTCTGGTGGGATATGGCATGAACTTACCGGCGTGGACCGGAGCTCCTGCGCGTTCTGTGATTCCGTCGGCCCTCAAACTGTTCTCGAAGAATCTGCTCTTCTGGTCCGGGAAGCGGACAACCTTCTTCGGTGTGACCCGCGGCTCCAAGAACTTTGCACCCGACCTAGAGCTGCTCTTTGAATGGCTCAGAGAAGGAAGGATCTCGGTGCCAATCAAGGCGATCTTCAAGCTGGACGAGATCCAGAGAGCACACCGAGAGTATGCTAGCAGCGATCGAATGGGCTCCATCATCATTGAGGTTTGCCCAATTGTTGAGAAATCGCCAAATGCACTCATCGAGACAGGATAGGTAACGGGAAACGGAATCGAAACTCCGCTTGACTCTTTGCCCAGGCAGAGCGTCACTGGACACGAGAGTTATACGGGGTTTTAGTGGATCCAACAGCTGATTTGCTTGTGAAACTGCCTTCGTTAGATAAGCCTCGACTGAGAGAGTTGTGGCAAAAAAGCTTCAATCGTCCAGCATCGCCTCGTCTTCGCCGAGAGCTAATGCTCCCTATTCTGGCATTCCGAATACAAGAACTGTCCCAAGGCGGGCTGCCTGCACAAACGCGGGCCAAGCTCACGGAAGCAATTGGAATGTTGAGCACTTCCAGCCGCCAAGTTCCCCGTAGGTTCAGACCGGGTACACGCATTGTTCGGGAATGGAAGGGCAAAGTTCACGAAGTCACCATCACCGATGGTGGCTTCGAATACAAGGGAGAAACGTTTAAGAGCCTGTCACCCATAGCCTGTCGGATCACCGGGACACACTGGTCGGGTCCGGCCTTCTTCGGTACGAAGGGCAAGAAGCAATGAAGACTAGCCGGTGCGCTATCTATACCCGAAAATCTTCTGAAGAAGGCCTCGACCAGTCATTCAACTCCCTCCACGCCCAGCGAGAAGCCTGCGAGGCCTACATTACAAGCCAGAAGCACGAAGGCTGGCACGCCCTCTCAGCCAAGTACGACGATGGTGGCTTCTCCGGCGGCAACATGGTTCGCCCAGGACTTAAGAAGCTGTTGGAAGATATTGCTGCGGGCAAAATCGATACCGTTGTTGTCTATAAGGTTGACCGTCTGACCCGCTCGCTTGCTGACTTTGCGAAGATCGTGGAGACGTTCGACGGCAAAGGCGTCAGTTTCGTCTCCGTCACGCAACAATTTAATACGACAACCTCGATGGGACGCCTCACCCTGAATGTCTTGCTCTCATTCGCTCAGTTCGAGCGAGAGGTCACCGGGGAGCGGATTCGGGATAAGGTAGCTGCCTCCAAGAAAAAGGGTATGTGGATGGGCGGTATCGTCCCCCTTGGCTACGACCATAAGGACAGACAACTTCATGTCAACGAAGCGGAAGCAGAGCAGGTCCGGCATATCTTCGATCAGTATCTCCGGTTGAGGTCAGTCTTCGATCTCTACGACTACCTGAAGGCAAATGGCTATCGGAGCAAGCAAAGAGTGAGAGCTGATGGGAGAAGCGTAGGCGGCTCGGTCCTCTCCAGAGGAACCCTCTACCACCTGCTCAGCAATCCGGTTTATATCGGAAAGACTCGACATGGAGGGAAACTCTATGAAGGCAGACACAAGGCGATCATCGACCAGAAGACCTGGGATCAAACGGCTGAGCTGTTAGCCACGAATCGAGTAAAGCGGCGAACGTCTCGCAACGTAGCCTCTGGACGAATCCTGTTGGGTCTGCTGTTTGATGAACGTGAGAATCGCTTTACTCCGACTCACGCCTCGAAAAAGGGCCAGCGCTACGCCTACTACACACTCATAGCTGATGACGGAAAGGCAACGACTACGTCTGCCTGCTCTGGAATTCGAGCAACTTGTTGTGGGACGCATTCGAAATTTGCTTTCGAAACCCCTGGAGCTGGCCGCGCAATTTCCGGATCTTGCAGTCAAAGACACCCGACTGCTGGTTGCAGCAGGGCAACATCGCGCAGAACAGCTGACCGAAATAGGTACAAAGGAATCGGTTCGACTCATCCGCAGCATCCTTGGTCGCGTGGTCGTCCGTGAGGCGGAAATTCAGATTGAGATTCATCACCCGAAGTTATGGTCTGAGTTGCTCGGAAATGATAACGGCGCTCCCTCTGATCACGACACCATTAAACTCTCCGCTCCGTTGTTGATTAGGCGCAGAGGCAGCGAGGTACGTCTGGTTCTCGAAAATGGAGAGCCATCAGAGGCTAAACCCATTCCATCGCTCACCAAGGCAATCGCCTGGTCCCGGCATTGGGCAGACCAGATCGTGAGCGGCAAGCTCGTCACGATGGAGGATTTGGCCAAGTCAGCGGGCGTAAGCAAGATCCATGCCCGTCGTATGCTCCGGTGCGCGGCTCTGTCACCGGCTCTTACGGCACAGATACTGGACGGCAGGCAGCCTGTAGACCTGACCTTCGATAAGCTGACTCGAAACCTTCCTTTATCCTGGGAAGAACAAAGTCTGTCCCAGCAGTCTGCTTGACAGGCACTGTATAGATTAATATATGGACCTGGATGTCTACAAAACCCCCGAACTATCTGTAAATCCCGAGCCTCGCTACTGCGGTCGTTCATTCGCCGAGATCAATGCGACCAATCAAGAATTCTGGCGCAAGCGTGCGGAAAATAGAGAGCGTCAACTCCGAGACGAGCATCTGGCTAAAGAGGCTTTTTACGATCTGCAGGAACAAATGCGACTCCAGGGGCCCCTCCGCCTACAAAGATCATATGAAGAGCTTCTCGACGAAGCGGAAGAGCGCCGGAAGCGAGCTCTGCAATGGGTTCGCCAAGAGAATGGGCGCCAGGGAGGCAGGGCCAGAAAACCTGGCACGTTGCAGGCTGTGATTCAAAAGATTGTCGAGGGGAAGCCGACGATCGACTGCCCTACTTTGCTCAAGTTGCTGCAGAACAAACGGGGAATTGGTGTCATTGAAGATGTGGATGGTGAAGATATTTGGATCACTGACGCCAATGGTCGATCCAAACCCACAAAGATTACAAGCCTTAAATATCGTCTCGATCGCGCCAAAAAGAAAATTAAATCGCAGAAAGCCGTTAGTGCGAGTCAGTCGTAGATAGTCAGCTCTAGCCCCAACTAAGGGCCGGAGCTGACATGACAACCCGAAATACAGTTGAACTTGTAGTCGTAAATGTTCCTATCCGGAACCTCATAGCTTATTCCCGTAACGCCCGCACCCACTCCAAGCACCAAATCCGCCAGATTGCTGACAGTATCCGCACCTTTGGTTTCCTCAATCCTGTCATCATCGATGGAAATAACCAAATCATGGCAGGCCATGGCAGAGTTGCTGCCGCAACGCTGCTGGGGATTGAATCGGTTCCGACGATCCAGATCGAGCATCTTTCTCCTGATCAGATTCGGGCCTACATTCTGGCCGCGAATAAATTGGCGCAAAATGCGGGCTGGGACAAAGAGATCCTCGCCGTTGAGCTACAACACCTCATTCTGTCATCAGAGATTCCAGACGTTACGCTTACGGGCTTTCACGTCCCTGAGATTGACCTGATCATTCAGTCTGTAAGCGATCAACCCGGCGAAGAAGATGAGCCTGGGATCGTCATGCCATTGGTTCCGATCACGCAACTTGGTGACCTCTGGCAACTCGGGCGGCACAGAATTCTATGCGCCAATTCCTTAGAGGACGATGCCTACAAGACCCTCTTTGGGGGTAACCGCGCCAGCGCCGCATTTTCAGACCCGCCCTTCAACGTCAGAATCAATGGCCACGTCTCAGGCAATGGGCAGGTCCGGCACGACGAGTTCCCCATGGCGTCGGGCGAGATGACCGAGGGCGAGTTCACCGATTTTCTTGCGAAGAGCCTAGGGTTGATGGCGCATTACAGCGCTCCCGGCGCTGTTCACTACATCTGTATTGATTGGCGGCATCAATTTGAACTCCTTCAAGCCGGGAAGAGTGTCTACGACGAACTCCTCAATGTCTGCGTATGGGTTAAAAACAACGGCGGTATGGGATCGTTCTACCGCTCCCAACATGAGTTGGTCTTCGCTTACCGCAACCGCGGTGGACGGCACCGCAACAATATCCAGCTGGGTAAGCACGGCCGGAACCGCACAAACGTCTGGCAGTATCCCAATGCCAGCACCTTCTCGAAGACAGGCGAGGAGGGGAATCTCCTAGCCCTTCACCCTACGGTCAAACCTGTCGGCATGGTCGCCGATGCCATCCTCGACTGCACGAAGCGTGGCGATATTGTGCTCGACGCGTTTCTTGGCTCCGGCACCACCTTGATGGCTGCTGAGCGCGTGGGGAGAGTATGCCATGGCATCGAACTGGAGCCTCGATATGTGGACATCGCCATTCGGCGGTGGCAGCGATTGACAGGCGAGTCAGCCATTAATGCGGAGACCGGCAGGTCTTATGTCGAGATCGCGGCCGACAGGGAGGTGGTCGGTGTCTGATCTCCAATTCGAAACCGGGTATGGCAAGCCGCCGAAGAATCGACGGTTCACCACTGGAAAGTCCGGTAACCCGAAAGGACGGCCAAAGGGATCAAAGAACTTCGCCACCATATTCCACGAGGTAGGCCGCCAGAAGGTCAAGGTCACCGACAACGGCGTCACACGCGAGATTACCAAATTCGAAGCCAGCGCAATGCAACTCCTGAATAAGGCCTCCACCGGCGATATGCGGGCTTTGAACACGATGTCGGAGACCAACGAAGCCGACAAAGCTGTCATGGAGGGCATTATCAAACGGATTCGAGAGATCGATCCACAACCCGATGCGAGGGAACCATGAACGAGATACTCTCTTCCGCCGACTACGCCTATCTGCTCAAGCACGACTTGATGACTTTCATCGAGCGTGCTTTCTACGAGCTCAACCCTCAGACCAAATTTAGCCACAACTGGCACATCGACCTCATCGCCGCGAAGCTTGAGCAATGTCGGCAGGGCAAGATTCGCCGGCTGATTGTCACTGTTCCACCACGCTCTTTGAAGTCACTCGCCATCACCGTGGCCTTCCCAGCTTGGCTTCTCGCCCACTCTCCGTCATCGCAGATTATCTGTGCTAGCTATGGTCAGGACCTGGCGGAGAAGCATGCTCGGGACTGCCGGACCCTCATGATGAGCGAGATGTATAAGAGGTGCTTCCCCACCCGATTGGCGCCGGAGCGGCTCTCGGTGAATGACTTTATGACCACCGCGCAGGGGTTCCGAATGGCCACATCCATCGGTGGTGTCCTCACCGGCCGTGGCGCTGACTTCCTCATCATCGATGACCCTCTAAAGCCCGATGAGGCGCTCTCGGAAACCAAGCGACAGGCCGTCAACGAGTGGTTCGACAATACCCTTCTGAGCCGGCTCAACAACAAAGAGACGGGCACAATCATCATCGTCATGCAACGGCTTCATCAGGACGACCTCATCGGACATGTCCTAGAGCGAGGCGATTGGGAGGTACTGGATCTTTCCGCCATCGCAGAAGAGGACGAGTGCCATGTAATCGAGACCATCTTTGGCATCCGCAGCTTCACTCGTAAGGCCGGTGAGGCCCTTCATCCCGAACGCGAGTCACTTGAGACTCTCCGACGAACTCGGGAGGATATAGGGGAATATCTCTTCCAGAGTCAGTACCAGCAGGCGCCGATGCCCAAGGGCGGCGCCATGATCAAGACCGACTGGCTTACCTACTATGCTCCAACGCAGCGGCCCGACTCCTTCGTCTATACGCTTCAGAGCTGGGATACGGCCAACAAAAGCGGCGAACTCAACGACTACAGCGTCTGCACTACCTGGGGCGTTGTTCACGGGAAGTACTACCTGCTCGAAGTCTTGAGGCGGCGTCTTGACTATCCGGAGCTCAAACGTTCCGTCTGGGATCAGGCGCGGAAATACGGGCATCCGCGGGTCCTGATCGAGGACAAGGGATCAGGAACCCAGTTGATTCAGGAGCTCAAACGCGAGGGTCTGCTTTACATTAGGGCCTATGATCCGCCGTCGAACACGGACAAGATCATGCGACTGTTCGCGCAAAGCCATCACTTCGAGGCGGGCAAGGTTCTTCTTCCCAGAGAGGCGCCATGGCTCAACGAATACATCAAGGAACTCATTTCGTTTCCTGGATCAAAGCATGACGACCAGGTTGACTCGACAACTCAAGTTCTCCAATATATGGCGTCGAACAACTCTCTCGAGATTTGGGCGAAGCTCGGAAGGTAGTGTAAAAACCGGTCGGCCAGGGCTAGCTTCGGAACTGACGGGTCTGATTGATGCGGTCCTCCGCGGTCGGCATCGTGTCGACCTCACGGTTATGGATCTCACCAACGATTTATCCTTCGATTGGAATAAGCGGCAACTTTGATAGTTTGTCCAAATAGGTAAGGGGTTGCCGGTCCATTATTCGGAAAGGAGTTCAATGCTCTGGATCCCGGCATTCGAAATGAGGCTCGTTTGTCTTGATGGGCCTGTGTTCATTACTTTCGCTCACGTCGGAACGAGATTCGCAAGATCCGAATGTATGCGCTGCCACGGTTGTGCGAGACTGAGCGTCCGTACCGTGATGGGGAAGTCGAGTACAGAGAATTGAACCTGCAGTGGGGTGTCCACCGTCGGATAGAGCAGGATGCCTACGCACCGCCCCTTCTCTGGATCTCTGTTCGCTAAGTAGCTGAACAATTGGTATAGGTGCTCTGTATGGATCAGGAAGCTACGCCCCGCCCGGGATTGGCGACGGATTGACCTTGCGGAGCAATCCGGCGCCCATGAGGTGCCATTTCAGACTTGGAAATGCGGCGCACCAGAGCCGGGATTGCGTACCCTCAGCAAAATCGCCTCAGCGCTTGAAACTACGGCTATCTGAGCTGCTGAGGGGACTGTGAGCACGACCCCCCAAATCTAATCGCTCGCGCTGACGTTCTTGTCGAGTAAGGCAAAGATTGATGTTGCGCATTGTTGCACTTTTTGTGCTCCACATATGCGAACGTCGAACCCCAATAAATTATTCCTTGTGTAATAGTGACCGCAGCCGCGGTTAAGTTCCCGCTCTTGTCGGGATCAAGTGTCACGAGGTGAATAATCCAAGGAGCGGGAGACAACGATTTTCCTCCTGTGCTGCTGACCAATACATAGCGCGGACTCTTTACGATCTCATCGCGCAGCGCTGAAGCAAGCATCATTCCAATAGGGTCGCCGCCATCGGCCTCGATCTCGACCGGCTTCCTAGGTGTTTGTGCCTGTAGGAATGGTGCAAAAAGCATGAATCCTCCGAGGAGGAAGAGAAGCTTTTTCATGGGACAGTCCTTTCTTATATGAGAGTTCGCCAAAGGTTCCCATCCACTATCGAGATCGAGCTGAGGTGGAAGGCTTACAGGGATAGGTTGTTCGCAGGGCTCGTAATTTCAATAGCGTGTCTCGTAAGCTGCGCTCTTCCGGATGTGCCTCGAGGTACCTGACGACGACCTCTGTGATATGTGCCTCGACGTGAGGAAGCCATCGCTCTTTCTCCCGTTCTATTGAACAGTGAGACTCACGTTAGTGGTTTGCGACAAACCGTTGGCGCCTGCAACCACAAGATGCACAGTGTAGGCGCCAGTGGGCGTCTGTGTAGAAGAGGTTGGCGTGTTGGTAGAACCGTTTCCCGTATTTCCACACCCGGTTGAGAAGAGTCCCACGCAGGTCAACAACAGCAACGGCAGCACTACCCTTCCCAAGGAATTCCATATCTTGCGTCTGCGCCGCGTCATAGCTATTAAAAGACCCGGTAGCCAAATTTCAGCAAGGATACCGGTTTTGCCCACCTTTGCCCTTGTCGGCAGCAGGATTGCCTGCGTGCTGACCCCGGTCTGGATCGTCGCAGTCACGTTGGCGGTCGAGTTGCTCTCAGTAAAGGCGAGGGGCGACGGCTGGAAGCTGCAACTGGCATTCTGAGGGAGATTGGTACAAGAAAACTGTACTGTGCCCGTATATCCAGGAGCGGGAGAAAGGCTCAGTGTGTCCGTTACTGTTCCGGCTTGTGCGACGCTCAATGACGTAGCTGAGGGTGCTACAGAAAGCACCAGGATCGGTGGCGATGCGGATTGTGTGAAGTCGACGTCGCCGCTGTATTGTGCACTCACCTCACCACCACATCTCCAG
>CAVVNO010000002.1:0-662560 GCA_963749665.1 uncultured Acidobacteriaceae bacterium
TCTCCCAGCGACAGCTGACCTCGCAGAAAAAGCCTTGGCCTTCGCGAGGCCTACCGTTTGATGCACATCTCGCACTGGCACACGCGACGCAGATATTCCCACGAATAGATTCCGCTTTCGTGTCCATCGCTCCACTTGAACTTCAGTGCATATTTGCCAACGGGCGTCACCTCAAGCAGTTTCACCGGAGGCTCATACAGCATCAGCAGCGTCTTCTCCTTTGGCTTCGGCACGCCCGGCAGTCTTCCCGTCTTCTCGCGGTCTTCATGGCACGTCGCGCACGGACATGCATTCCGCAGCCATGCAAAGGTCCAGGCGCTCTGATGCCCGTCCTTCCAGTCGATCTCGACGCCCGTGCCCTCGGTCTTTTTCACCCGCACTTTCTTCGGTGTCACAGCGTCCGAAGGCATCTGCTCATGCTCCATATCTTCACGTCGAGCCCGTTCTGCATTGACGATGCGAATTCCCTCGTGGCTCATAAGCCCATCCCCTCTTTGATGCTCTGGCCGCCGCTCATAGACCGTTTCTCCAGAAGAAATAGCCAGCCATCAGACATCCTGTAACAACGACGATCGTTCGCAGCACATCAGCATTCATCCGCCTCGCATACTGAGCGCCCACATATCCACCCACGGCGGCAAATATCATCGACACTAGGCAATAGTGCCAGATTACCGCTCCACTGAATACAAACGTCACGACGGCGCAAAAGTTCGACAGGCAGGACGCCAGCACCTTCAATGAATTCAGTGCGCGCATCTCCACGCCGAATAGCGCCAGCGCGCTCATGATCAAAAAGCCCGAGCCCGCGCCAAAGTATCCAATATAAAAACACACAGGAAGCAAAACAAAGAACAACGGAAGCACTGGCACCGCGTCTTCTGCATGCGGTTCTGATGACCGCATCCGCAGCCATCGCGACACCGGTCCACTGAGACCAAACAGCAGGGAAGCGACCAGTAACAGCCACGGCACCATATGCAGAAATGTAATCTGTCGCGTATTTAGCAGCACGACTGCTCCACCTACTCCGCCCAGCACCGAGGCCACGCACACCACCGGCAGCAGATCGCGCCGCAGATCACCTCGCAAAGCGAAGACAGACGTCAACTGTCCTGGCCACAGTGCAACCGTGTTTGTCGCGTTTGCCTGGATCGGCGCCACCCCGATCGAAAGCATCGCCGGAAAGGAAATAAACGATCCACCACCTGCCATCGCATTCATCACCCCCGCAATAAACGAGGCGACGACCAGCCAGACATAGGGCCAATGTGCGCTAAAGCTCGAAATCATCCATCTTCCATTGTAGCGACTGGCACAAAACGCCGCGTCCGTACCACAGAGGTGTTCACCGCGAAACCTCTCACCCCGCCGCGGGCATCTCCGGAGTCGCCGCAATCAGCCTCCGCGTGTACTCCTCTCGCGGCTCATCGCAAACCTGTTCGCAAGTCCCCACTTCCACCAGCCGCCCTCGCTGCATCACCGCGACTCGATCGCATAGATACCGCACCAGCGGCATCGAATGCGAGATAAACAGATATGTCAGGTCAAATTCGCGTTGCAGTTCTCGCAGCAGGTTCACCACCTGCGCCCCGACCGAAACATCGAGCGCGCTCACCGGCTCATCCAGCACCAGAAGCTCCGGCCGCAGTGCCAGGGCCCTCGCGATATTGATTCTTTGCCTCTGCCCGCCACTAAACTCATGCGGAAATCGTTCCAGCGCCGACCTGTCCATCCCGACCGTTCGTAGCATCTCCGCCAGCCTCGCCGTCAAGCCTTCCGCCGGTCTCTCGTTGTGAATTGCAAACGGCTCCGCGAGAATCTCCCGCACCCGCATTCTTGGATTCAGTGCTGCATAGGGATCTTGAAACACTATCTGCATCCGCCGCCGCATGCCTCGCATCTCTCGCGAACCGGCCGCGAGCAGATCGCACCCGGAATAGCGCACCTCGCCAGTGGTTGGCTCTATCAGCCGCAGCAGCATCCGAGCAACGGTGCTCTTGCCTGAACCCGACTCCCCTACAAGCCCCAGAGTCTCGCCCCGCCGAATCACAAACGAAACGTTGTCCACCACGCGGCGCGCGCCGTACTCCTTCACCAGCTCCCGCGCCTCAACCAGCACATCCATCGACATCACTTAGTCCAGATTCGGATGCTGCAGTTGAAAGCTCGTCGCGTCCTGATACGCCTTGGCAAACGCCGCCAGTCGGGCATCCGAATACAGTGCTCCAAGGAACGTCAAACTGACTGGCGTCCCCGGCCCACCCACATTCGCCAGCGCACCATCCTCTTCGTTCTCACTCTTCGGCGCACCGTCGCCGCGGATTCCATTCGGCACGATCACCGCCGGATGGCCCGTCAGATTCGTCGCCTGTAACTGATTCCCTTGCGAAGGCGTCACAATCACGTCTACCTGCGCAAACAGCTTCGCCATCGCCGCAATCGCCAACGTCCGCGCCCGCATCGCTTGGACATAGTCCACCGCAGAGTAAAACCGCGCAACGCGAAACTGATTCGGCCAGTCAAACGGCAACTGCCCCGTTAGCAATTTGTCGCGACCACTCCGAGTCAGATCGTCGAACGCCGCCGCACCCTCTGCCTCCAGCACCGGCACAATCGCGCCAAATGGAAAATCAGGAATCTCCACCGGAATCAGCTTCACCCCCATATTGCGCAGCTCATCGAGTGCCGTCGAAGCGTACTTCGCGTCATAGACCCTCCGCGCAAAGCCTCTCTTCTGCGTCTCCGAAGCATCTGCTGCCGGGCTCGCCGGCACATCGAACGCGCTCTTGATATACCCCACCCTCAGCGTCTTCCAATTAAAGTTCGCATCCCAATTGAACGCCGCCGGCTGCACCGAAAGATCATGTCCATCCTGTCCGTAGATCGCCGACAGCACCAGCGCGCAATCCTCCACCGATCGGCAGATCGGCCCGATCTTGTCCATCGTCCAGCTCAGCGCCATCGCGCCCGTCCTCGGCACAAAACCAAACGTAGGCCGCAACCCCGTACAGCCGCAACGTGTCGACGGGGAAGAGATCGATCCCAGCGTTTCGGTCCCCAGCGCAAACCCCACGCACCCGGCCGCCACCGAACTCGCGCTTCCCGCCGAAGATCCACTCGACCCCTGCCGTTTGTTCCACGGATTCCGCGTGCGGGCGCCAAACCACAAATCGCCCTGCGCGAGCGCTCCCATCGACAGCTTCGCAATCAAAATCGCTCCTGTCTCATCCAGCCGCGTTACCACGGTCGCGTCATAATCAAACTTCTGATCCTCGAACCCACCCGCACCCCACGTCGTTCGATAACCCTTCACAGCCAGCAGATCCTTGCCGCCCCAGGGAATCCCATGTAACGGCCCGCGATACTTACCTGCAGCAATCTCTTTATCCGCCGCTGCCGCATGCTCCATCGCTCGCTCTTCGGTCAGCGTAATCACGAAATGCAGCTGCGGATCGTACTTCTTCAACCGCGCCAGATACATCTTCGTCAGCGCAACAGACGTGACCTTCCGCGTCTTCACCAGCTCCGCCAGCTCCCGCACCGAAGCGAACGCCAGTGAGTCCGAATCCCCGGCAACGCCCGCCGACACGGCCGCCGCCAGCGCCTTCACGTCCGGCGCTGCACTCATCTTCATTGGCTTCTTTACGGTATCCAGCACCATATCGCCCGGCACCGGATCAAAAATAAATGCCGGAGCCACGCTATTCGGTATCTTCAAATCGCGAATCGCCGTGAACGACTTTCGCAATTGTTCCAGCCCCTCGAGCATCATCTTCTTCTGCTCGTCGGTCACGCTGATCCCGGCAATCACCGCCGCAGCATCGATCATCTCCGGCGTAATCTTGGGAAGGCCGTCCGTGCTGGCCTTCACTTCGCCACCACCGACGATCGGCGAGCTCTGCGCTTTCGCTTGTGTTGCCAGCGTAAACAGCGCGCCCGGCAGCAACGTCTGTCCCAGCCCCACCATGGAGCACACGCCAAGAAATCCCCGCCGGTCCAACCCAGAAGAAACCTGTTTACTCATGCCCGCATTATTGCATCCCCTCACCAATCCCCAGCAAGGCAAAACGCGGCTTTCATGTTCCGGAAGATAATCTGCCGCTTTCTGTCGGCGTCTATAGTGCATACCGTTTCGTCTGTGTTATATCTGTAAAATTTCCTTCGGGAACAAATCATTTATATGACCGACCCTTTTCGTGTCCGGCTTCTCGGGCAGCATCTCAAACTCGCATTCCGCGTTCTAAAAAATGCACCGGCATTTTCTTCCCTGGTTATCGTCATCCTGGCTCTGGGTATTGGCGCCAATACCGCAGTCTTCAGCGTGATCGATGCAGTCCTCGTCCGGCAGCTTCCTTATGGTGACCCGAACCGCCTCGTCGTCCTCTGGGAGAAGAACCCCACATTAGGGAAATCGATCGGCGAGCGCGTACCAGCTTCTTATGCAAATTTCGACGAATGGGTCCGGCAGGCGAAGTCCTTTGAGGACATCGCCGGTTTTGAAAGCGTCAATCTCAACCGCACGGGCGATGGCGATCCGGAGCGTATCGACGGCGCCCGTGTTTCGCCGAATTTCTTTCAGCTGTTCTCGGTGAACCCGGCGATTGGAACAACACTCGCCTCTGTGAAATCTGATCCAGGCAACGCCCACATCGCCATGCTGAGCAACGCGTATTGGCAGAAACGATTCAGCGGAAGCCGCAGCGTGATCGGGCAGCCCATCACATTGAACGACTCCGTCTACACCATCGTCGGCGTACTCCCGGGGGGTTTTTATTTGCCGTCCACCCGAGAAGGTGCCGATCAACGAAAGCCCGCGATTTGGATTCCTTACGATGTGACCTCCAAGGGCAATCTGGAAGAGTTCAACCGACGCAAGATGCTCGTCTTCGCCCGTCTCGCTCCTGGTGTCTCACTTCAACAGGCGCGCGTTGAGATGGATGCAATCGCTCGCAACCTGCAGCAGCAGAACCCCGTCCTGAACGCCGGCTTTGGAGTCAACATCTTTCCCATCTATGTTGAAGATGTTGGTCTGGAGCTGAGGAGAAATCTGCTGGTCCTTTTCTCGGCGGTCGGCCTGGTGCTGTTGATCACCTGTGCGAACCTCAGCAACCTTGTTCTCAGCCGCGCTACTTATCGTCAACGCGAGCTAGGCATCCGCAAGGCGCTTGGCGCGAGTCGCGCTGACCTCATCGTGCAACTTCTTGTCGAAGCGGCCGTGCTAAGCCTTCTCGGCGGCATTCTCGCACTCGGCGTCGCGTATGCCGGGATCAAGGCAATTCCGGCGCTCAAGCCCGCTGGAATTCTCCGCCCCGAAAGCATTCACCTGGGAATTCCCGTGCTTCTCTTTACCATGCTGGTCAGTTTTTTGGCCGCCGGCCTCTTTGGCATTCTTCCGGCGATCCGCGTCTCCCATATCGACGCCAACACAGCCATTAAGCAATCCGGCGAGGCGGGATATCGCAACTCTCGCCGGCTGATCTCTCAGTTGGTGGTCCTGGAAGTCAGTCTTGCAACCGTGCTCCTGATCGGCGCTGGCTTTCTCATCAGCAGCCTTCGTCATGTCCTCGCTGTCGATCCAGGTTTTCGCCCGGATCACGTCTTGACCATGCAGTTCAGCCTTCCACCCGCGCGCTATCCCTCCAAAGACGCGTCGGCGACATTTTGCCGCGCTGTACTCGATCGCGTCGCCAGCCTTCCCGGAGTCAAAGCCGCCAGTTTCTCCGACGGTTTACCCATGACCCGCATCCGCCTGATGAAGTTCACGGTGGAGGGTTGGCCCGTCCCCGTGCGCGGCAGTGAACCGACAGCCGACATGAGAGGCATCACCTCACCGGACTACTTCGCGACACTCGGCATACCGCTCATTTCAGGCAGAACCTTTACCAACGACGAGCTGCAGCAGAACCAACCGGTCATCGTCGTCAATCAGGCCCTCGCAGCAAAACTCTGGCCCGGTCAGGACCCTCTCGGCAAGCACATCTCGAATGTCGCCTCCGCAAAACCGGGTGTGCCGCCCATTCGCTACACCGTGATCGGCGTCCAGGGAAATGCCCGGCAGCTCTCACTCGAAGACCAGCCGCGGCCGGAGATCACACGGCCCATGTCGGACTTCACCAACCTGACTCTGTCCGTACGCTCCAGCATCGACCCCGACTCTCTCACGGAGGTAATTAAACGGCAGATATGGACAGTCGATAAGGGTCTCCCCGTCTACGATGTTCTCCGCATGCAGGACATCATCGACGACACCGTAAGCGAGCGCCGGTTTAGCTCCGTCCTTCTCAGCATCTTCGGCGGCCTGGGAATTTTGTTAGCCTGCATCGGCATCTACGGCGCACTGACGTTCAGCGTCGCGCAACGCACGCGTGAGATTGGAATTCGCATGGCGCTAGGGGCCGACCGCACGGGCGTACTCAAAATGATCATGTCCGAAGGATTGTTTCTGGTCGCCATTGGAATTGCGATCGGAATTGTCGCGGGCGTTGTGCTTGCTCGTGTGCTTCACAGCCTGTTATTCGGCATGCAGCCTTCCGATCCTGCGACATACGCGATCGCCACACTCGCCATCGCCCTCGTCGCAGCCGCAGCCTGTTATATTCCCGCCCGCCGCGCCACAAAAATTGAGCCATCGATCGCTCTGCGCTATGAATAACTCTGAAACAAAGGCTGACCGTATTTGGACTTACATCTAAGCGACTGAGGATGTCCGAAAACCGCCAGCCTGCTCCATTGCGAATGAGAAAATTCATTCATGGAACTGCCTGATCGAGAGATATGCTATCGCGCCCTGCAAAGCCGGGATTCTCGTTTTGATGGCTTGATATTTGTGGGCGTCACCTCAACCGGTATCTATTGCCGGCCCGTCTGTCCGGCGCGCACCGCGAAGTTTGAGAACTGCCGCTTCTTCAGCTCAGCGGCAGCGGCGCAGGAAGCCGGTTTTCGCCCATGCCTGCGTTGCCGGCCTGAGACGGCTCCCGATCTGGCTTCGTGGCGGGGAACTTCAAATACAGTCTCCCGCGCTCTGGCTCTCATTAACGAAGGAGCTCTCGATGGCGATGGCGCAAGTGTGGAGAGATTGGCGGAACGTCTCGGATTAGGCGAACGTCAGCTTCGCCGATTATTTCTGCAGCACCTTGGCGCTGCACCTATCTCAGTTGCGCAAACCCGCCGCGTGCTCTTTGCCAAGCAACTCATTCACGAAACGCAAATGTCCATGACCGACATCGCATCCGCAGCCGGGTTCGGCAGCGTACGGCGATTCAATGAAATATTCCGCGACCTTTTTCATCGTCCTCCAACCGCGCTGCGCAGAAAAACCTCAGCGATCCCCGCCGCTACAGAAGCAAAAGTGACACTACGCTTGCGCTACAGGCCGCCCTATGACTGGGACTCCATGCTCAGCTATCTGCAAGCTCGTGCGATTCCTGGTGTTGAAGTTGTCGAGAACGGACGCTACTGGCGGACAGTTGAGATTGACGGCTTTGCCGGAAGTGTTGAAGTAATGCACCTGCCACAGCGACAGAGCCTGGGTGTCACGATCCGTTTTCCCAACGTCAAATCGTTACCAGCCATTGTGACCCGAGTGCGCCGAGTGTTTGATCTTGGCGCAGACATTGAAACCATCGATGCACACCTCTCCCGCGACCCGTTGCTTGCATCCTTGGTGGCGCAACGTCCTGGGCTGCGCGCACCGGGTGGTTGGGATGGATTCGAGTTGGCCGTACGGGCCATTCTCGGCCAGCAGATCACCGTTACATCAGCCCGACGCCTCGCGGGCCAGTTGGTTGCACTTCACGGCAAAACCATATCGCCGGCCAATAGGACTCATCCGAGCCTGACGCACGTCTTTCCCACCGCGAAACGTCTCGCTCTCGCAAAATCAATCGGCCTCGGCATGCCGAGTGCTCGTCAAACTTCGTTGAAGGCATTGGCAGAAGCTACCGTGGCTGATCCGAATCTGTTTCGGCCGTTTGGAACCATTGAAGAGGCGATCGCGCGATTGCGCACTATCCACGGCGTCGGCGAATGGACGGCGCAATACATCGCTCTGCGCGCCGTACGCGAGATGGATGCATTCCCTGCGTCCGATATTGGTTTGCTACGCTCTGCGGCAAAGATGGATGGAGCGCGGTCCACCTCGGCAAGTCTTCTCAATCGCGCCGAGTCGTGGCGGCCGTGGCGCGCCTACGCTGCACAACATCTCTGGGCCGCAGACGCCACAATCATCTCTATGAACAGGAGCACGCCATGAGCGAAGTTTTGCAACTATTGATGAATCGAATTGCTACGCCTATCGGCGAGATGCTCATAGTCGCGGACCACGATGGAAATCTGCGCGCTACTGATTGGACAGACCATGAGGCTGGTATGCGCCGCTCGCTGCGGCATCACTACGGCGAGAATGGATTCCGTCTTGAATCGAGTCCCAATCCCAACCATTTGACGGATACAATCAACAGCTATTTCGCGGGAGAACTCACAGCCATCGACACGTTGCCGGTACAAACCGCAGGCACACCGTTTCAACGCGAGGTTTGGCACGCACTGCGAAGGATCCCGTGTGGGACCACAGTTTCTTACGGAAAGCTCGCCGAGCAAATTGGCAGGCCAATGGCTGTAAGAGCAGTTGGACTTGCCAATGGTTCGAATCCGATAGGTGTCGTCGTACCCTGTCACCGCGTGATCGGAGCCAATGGTGCGCTCACCGGTTATGGCGGCGGCATGGAACGCAAGCGCTGGCTTCTACAACATGAAGGCAACGAGAGACAGCTGAAGCTGAAGCCTTAGGCGCTAGTCCTTGGTATCGCCAATCGCACCACAAACCCACGAACGCATCATCGCCGGGAAAACCTCGCCGGGAATTCGCTAAGTTATTGATTTTATTGGTGGACCTGAGCGGGATCGAACCGATGACCTCTTCCATGCCATGGAAGCGCGCTCCAGTTCGCGCCAGAGGCCCACTCCCGCACCGAATCCTATTCAAGGAAGCCCGTCCTCCTCAAACCAATTCAGCCCGCCAGCGCAACTTGAGAGAGTCGTCGACCGACTCATTCGACTAGGTATTCTCCCAGTTGCTGAGATTGGACCTGCTACCTAGCATTGAGCCGTTAGCTCGGAGTCTGAGACGACGATTTAGTAGGCAGATCGAGTGAGGCAGGAGAAAATCACATGCAAACTAACCTAGGAATTCGATACTTCGCGAAAGGAATCTCCCTCTTGCTTGGGCTGTTGATCATCGCTGGCGTCTACGGCTTTGGACAGCGGCCAAATGTCGAAACCATCGACGCAACAGCTTTCGGCACAAGCACTCAGCTCGGAAGAAACTTCGGCGTGAAACTCATAATTTACCTTGGTCGTCTGGAAAGGAACGAACTGTTCAAGAAGTGATGGAGATGGTCGCGGGGGCAGGAGTTATCTCGTGAGACCTGCTTAAGTACAAACTTCCTATGCTCCGCGACCGGGAGATTTATCTATGACTATCAAAGCTCAACAACGGTTCAGCACTCGGACTGCATTGCTTTTATCGACCTGCATCATTCTACTGACCGGGGAACTTGCACAGGCGAAGAGCAAATACAAATGTGATCAAGAGCAACCCGAGTCCCTGTGCAATTCGGGCAACACCTGCGGCTCTGCCTCGTCTCCATGCACGATTAGCGTCACCCGGTCAAACAACTCCGCCAACGTAAAGCCTGACATTCCGAACGCGAAAAACAATCAACTTTTCTGTATCAAGGCTGGCACCACTGTGGTGTGGATGAGCTCGAAGAAGAACCAGGGCTTTACCGTCTCGTTCGGTGCTGACTCGCCGTTTGAGCCCGATGACCCGATCATGGGAGGCGGACAAAAGCAGGTGACAACGAAAGCAAGTACCCCCGGCTGTTACAAGTACGATGTCGGCGCGTTCACTTCCGGGACAGTCTATGGAATGAGCGGCGGCACCAGACCGGAATTAATCATTCTGCCGTGACCTACTGGTGTGGGGCGACAAGAAAATGGCTCGCTTCATCGAGCACTTAAATCATTGAAATGTAAAGTGTTATTTGGTGGACCTGATCGGGATCGAACCGATGACCTCTTCCATGCCATGGAAGCGCGCTCCCAGCTGCGCCACAGGCCCACTCTCAGGAAGGACTCTCTCTATTCTGGCTGACCGCAGCGCTTTCGTCAACGTAGCCACAAACTATGTAGCTCCTATCGGGAACTTATCCGGTATGTTCCGGTGTCTAAAGCTAATAGAGTGAGCGAGCACTCGGCCGCCGGCGGCGCTGTTTCGTCTAATCCATGAGCCCTCGCGGCTCGGTATTTGCAAGTTGTTTCTTCGAAGTCGTACTGTAGAGGTCACCCGGTATGCAGGCGGGCACGATAGTGGGAAATCTAGCCAGCGCGATTGGCATTACGACCGAAGATGCTGCTCTTGTCGTCGACCTCAAAGCCGGCTCCGAGGAGGCGTTTGCTGTCCTCATCGCGCAATATCATCAGCCTCTTTATTCGCTGATCGCCCGCAGTCTCAACGACCCTGCCGACGCCGCAGACATCACTCAGGAAGTCTTCATCAAGGTCTTTCGCAGCATCCGCGGCTTCCACGGCGAGGCCAGCCTGCGCACCTGGCTCTACCGCATCGCTCTCCGCGAAGCCTCCAACCAGAGACGCTGGTGGTCGCGTCACAAGAAGCAGGAGATCACTATCGACTCGCCCTACGAGTCCAACTCCGACGAAGAAAGCACGGGCCTTTGCCTCAGCGCGACCCTGGCCGACCACTCTGATTCACCCTTTGATCAAGCCGCTCAGGCAGAAGTCCGTGAGCGCGTCGAGGCCGCTCTCCGACAGCTTCCTGAAGCCTTCCGCACCGTCGTCATTCTCCGTGAAATTGAAGGCTTCGCCTACGAAGAAATCTCCGAGATCCTTAGCGTAAACATTGGCACTGTCAAGTCCAGGCTCACCCGAGGCCGCTCCGCCCTGCGTACGTTACTCAATAGAGACAGTGTCATCGCCTCCACAAACTCCGCGTCCTATTCTCTCGCAGAGACATCCAAAGAGACGGTCACGCCATGATTCCTCAAAATTGCCAGAAGTATCAATCGTCGTTCTCGGCCTATCTCGATGGAGCTGTCAGTGGACAGCAGATGCAGAAGATCGCCCGGCATCTTGAGAGCTGCGCCCCCTGTGCGCGCGAGTTTGACGGCCTGCGAGATATGCAGCAGTCGCTTGCTACTCTGGGGCCCGCAAAGGCTCCCGCAGATCTCGGCCTCAAACTCCGCCTGGCTATCTCGCATGAGCAGGCCCGAAGAAAATCAAGCTGGCTCGATACCTTGAGCCTGAAGTGGGAGAACGCCGTCCGTCCGATGCTGCTACAGGTCTCCGCAGGCTTTGCCGGCACGGTCATTCTGATTGGAAGCATTGGACTTCTCCTCGGAATGGTCGCTGCGCCGGAACCTGTCATGGCGAACGATGAGCCCCTGGGTGCCATAACCGCCCCGCACTATCTCTATTCCACCGTAAATCCTGGCGCTATCATCAGCGATCACGACTCGCTCATCGTCGTTGAAGCCTATGTCAACGCCCAGGGCCGCGTCTACGACTACAACATCGTCTCCGGACCGACAGATCCAGCCGTCAAGAGCCAGGTTCTCGATCAGCTTCTGACGAGCGTCTACGAGCCCGCCAGCGTCTTTGGCGCTCCCGTCCGCGGTCGCGTAGTTCTTACCTTCTCCGGGGTCTCAGTTCACGGGTAGGTCTGGCAGGAGAGGCAGGGCAGGTTGCCACTCCGCCCTTTGCTCCCTTAAACTTCATGGGAGCGTCGAATCCCTATCGTGTCTTTTCCAGCTAAGTCGTTCCCGCAACACCCGGCACTGTTTTCCTTGTGCCTTGCCGCCTCGCTTCTGTTTGGTGTGTGGGCTGTCCCCGCGAACGCACAAAAGCCGAGTTCCTCGAGTTCCCCGATCAGCAGCAGCAACCCCGACAACCCCTCAACAGACATACCGAAACCCGGGCCTCGCATCGCACAGCCCGAGGCCGGCGGCTCCGCCATTACGCTGGAAACCAGTGAGCCTCTCTTCTATATCGCAGTAGCTCTGAACACCTGCGGCTACGACGCCGATCTCGCCGCCTCCAGTCCGGTGCGCCAGAAGATCCGCGACGAGATTAACGCTGCGGTTGCCGCCTCCGCCGAGGCCCGCACCAGCCGCGACGCTCTCTGCTCCTATGTCCGCGAGCACACTCTGGCCGACGGCAGTCTTAACCTCGCCCAATACATCTCGCTGGCTCTCTACCTCTCGCCGCCGCCGGAGCTGACCCCCACCGTCGACGAGACCGACCTGCCGCCTGACTCCACCCAGGTCGTCAACATTCTGCCCCGCCTCCGGACCTTCGCCGACGATATTCATCTCAACGCCATCTGGGCCGCACATCGCCCCGAGTACGAAGACCTCACCGCCCGCGTGCATGGTCCACTCACGAAGATGATTCTGAACACGAACATCTATCTCCGGCTCCCGGTCAGCAGCTACGACGGTCGTCGCTTCCTCGTCCTGCTCGAGCCCATGCTGGCTCCCTCATCGACCAACGCTCGCATCTATTCCAGCGATTACATCGTGGTCGCCTCTCCCGCCGGAGATCCCCTCGGTGCCGTCCACATGGACGATATCCGTCACAGCTATCTCCATTACGAGATCGAGCCTATGGTCTATGCCCGCGCCCAGGCCATGGAGCGTCTCCAGCCGCTACTCAAAGCCGTTCAGGACGCGCCCCTCGAATACACCTACAAGACCGAGATCGTCCCACTCCTCACCGAGTGCCTCATCAAGGCTATCGAGACCCACACGATGGACGTGGGCATTCCCAAACCGCAAAAGCCGGGCCCTGCCGTGAAAGCGCGTGCTGATCTCGAACGCTACGACGCGGACATGAGCGCCTACGAGCATCAGGCCGAAGCCGTCCGCCGCAAAGCCGTCAACCTTGCCATGCGCCAGGGATGGGTCCTCGTGGATTACTTCTACGATCAGATCGGAACGATGGAAAAAGACGGCGTCAGCCTCAAGGAAAATATGGGCCAGATGGTCTACGGGATGGACGTGGACCGCGAGCGCCACAAAGACCAGCAGATCGCCTTCCTGCCCGATGGCAGCCATGACGTTCTGCGTCGCGCCACAACCCAGTTAACCGGCCTCCAACTGGCAGAAATGAAGATCTTTAAGGGTGACCTGGCCGGTGCCTCCGACATCGCCAACAAAGTCCTCGCCGATCCCAACGGCGACCACGCCCAAGCCCACTACGTCCTCGCCCGCGTCAATCTGATGCAGCGTCAGCCAGGGGCCGCAATCGGTGACTTCCGGGCCGTCCTCGACACCTCCAGGAACCCCAGAACCCTCGCCTGGTCGCACATTTACCTCGGCCGTCTCTACGACATCCTGCCCGACCGCGAGAAAGCCCTTGCCGAATACCAGGCTGCTCTTGTGGTTCGCGACGCCCAGCCCGACACCAAAGCCGCCGCCGAACAAGGCATCAAAACACCTTTCGTCGCTCCCAAAACAGAGCATCAGACTAAAGATGAATCCGATGACGCCCCTCTGGACCCTAGCGGTAAAGCCGAGAAAGACGCATATCGTCCGCCACCCCCACACTAACCTGGGATTCGGACACCGGGTCTCCATCCGGTAAAGTAAGACGCAGAGGGTTCGATGACGACACGTCCTAAAAAGGCCAGACAAGCGGAGAAGAACGACACTCCTGCGCCTCTGTTCGATCATCGTTTTAAGCGACCCGAACTGCTGACCTGGGCCTTAACGCACCGCTCGCTCGCCTACGAGACCAACCCAGAATCCCTCCCCGATCCCACGGCTGACAACGAACAACTCGAGTTCGTCGGCGACGCTGTCCTTGGCCTCGTTGTCGCCGAATCATTCTTCCGCCGCTTTCCCGCCTCACGTGAGGGTGAACTGACTCGCCTTCGCGCCTCTCTCGTCAGCCGCCGTCATCTCGGCGAGGTTGCCGCCCGCATCGATCTCGGTTCACTCCTCCGTCTCGGCCGCGGCGAAGAGCAGAGTGGCGGCCGACGAAAGCCCGCTCTTCTCGCCAACGCTCTCGAAGCTGTCATCGCCGCGCTCTATCTCGACGGTGGCCTCGAAGTCGCGCGTGCCTTCATCGAAAAACACATCATCGAACCCACACTCCCCGATCTCCACATGGCCATGAAGGACGGCGACACCTTCAGCGGAGCCATCGGCGACCACAAATCCGCCTTGCAGGAGCATCTCCAGGCCACCGGAGCCGGACAGCCCCACTACGTCCTCACCGACCAGAGCGGCCCCGATCATCAAAAGCGCTTCCGCGTCGAAGTCCGCATCGAAGATAAAAAGGGCGGCTCCCGTGCCTTGGCCGAATCCGAAGGAACCACCAAGAAGCAGGCCCAGCAGGACGCCGCGCGCCTCGCCTTCAAGCGCCTTCTCTCCGAAGCACATCCCACTGGCGAGCATGCCGGAGCGGAGGCCGTCGAATGACTCAACCCATCGCCGACATCAAATCCGGCCATATCCAGGCTCAACATGAAGTCCCGTCCATCGCGGACTCCAACGCCCTTCCACCTCTAACTCAACACACGGAGACCATTCCTCCACATTCCGTGCCCTCAGCGCACACCAGACACGGCATCCTCCCGGCTTTGCAATCTCTCCTCAACCTCATCGTCATCGCGATCTTCATCATCACCTTCTGCGCCCAACCCTTCCGCATTCCCTCCGAGTCGATGGAGTCAACTCTCCTCGTCGGCGACTTCCTTCTGGTCAACAAACAGGTCGCCTCTCCAAATGCAGACGAATCCGCCGGCCTCCTCCCATCGACTCTCATCCATCGCGGCGACATCATCGTCTTCCATGACCCCGTCGACTCCACGCTGCATCTGGTCAAGCGCGTCATCGGCCTCCCCGGCGACCATCTCCGACTCCACGGTGGCCACGTCTTCATCAACGGTCAGCCCCTCTCCGAGCCATACGCGGTCTACCGCCCCAGTCCACCCGACAACTTCCGCGACAACTTCCCCCGCCTACAGAGTGCTGACCCTGAGATCGACTCCCACTGGTGGATTCGCATGCGCTCCCTCATCGACAACGGTGACCTCATCATCCCCACTGGCAACTACTTTGTCATGGGCGACAACCGCAACGACAGCGAAGACAGCCGCTACTGGGGCTTCGTCCCCCGCGAGGCCATCGTTGGCGAGCCTCTTCTCATCTACTTCTCCCTCCAGCAGCACGATACCGACGACTCGGCGACTCTTACCCAGGAAGCCGTCGCCGACCAGCGCGGCAAACACTCCAGCAAAATCGACTCCCTCGTCGACTTCGCCCGTTGGGGCCGCACCTTCCAGATCGTTCGCTAGCTACGGTTCAGAATCAATTCGAGTGATTCACGCCAATTGGAGATGGACTTTCATCGAATCGCTTCGATCCAGCGCCACTTCAAATGCGCGGTTCGCATCAGCAAGCGGAAACGCATGGGTCATGAGGGGTCGCAGGTCGATCTTGTTCGAAACAATCTCCTCAACGGCAATCGCATACTCCTCAGCGAAGCGGAACGAACCCCGATAACGCAGCTCCTTCGCCATCACGAGATTCACCGCAACTGCAGACTGTCCCGCCGGCAGATTGCCGACCTGTACTACTGTCCCGCCGGCGCGAACACTGCGCAGACTCGTATCCAGCCCCGCCGGACTTCCCGATGCTTCGATCACTACATCGAAGGTTCCGCGGTCCTCAGCCCATCGTTCAATTAGGCTCTGATCGCTTGCAAGCACTGTCTCATCCGCGCCCAGCCGATCTGCCATATCCAGCGCCTTCCGTGCTAAATCGATCGCAACCAGCTTGTGAGCACCCGCGCGTTTTGCCGCGGCTAGCAGAATGCAGCCGATCGGTCCGCATCCCACAATCAGCAGACGCGCTCCCACCAGCGATCCTGCCTGACGCAGCGCATGCAGCGCGACGGCCAGCGGTTCCGCCATCGACGCCTGTGCAAAGTCCAGCCCGTCAGGCAGCGCGACACACTGACGCGACGCTACGGAGATGAACTCCCGAAACATTCCCTGCACGTGCGGAAACGTCGATGCGCTGCCCATGAACCGCATCTTCAGGCATTGGTTCGGCATGCCCCTTACGCAAAATCGGCACGTGCCGCAGCTCAATGCCGGGTTCACCGCAACTCGCTGGCCGACGCGAAATCCGCTCACGCCCTCACCAAGTGCCGCTATCTCACCCGCCGCTTCATGGCCCAGCACGAAGGGCTCGCGCACCGCGAAATCGCCGCTCTTGCCCTTGAAGTAATACGACAGATCCGACCCGCAGATTCCCCCTGCACGCACCCGCACCAGGACCTGCCCCGCGGACGGCGCAGGATTCTCCTGCTCTTCGATAACAATCTCTTTCGTACCGTGAAGAACGGCTGCAAGCATCTCGACCTCCTCGGCGCTGTTACTCTCCCATCATCGCTGCTCGCCGCAACGTTGGCCATCCGCGAATCCGGAAATCATCGACTCGCTTCGGCCAGCGCAAGCACTTCGCTCCAAACACCCTCATCCACCGCAATGCCGTTCGCAAGCTGCTCGTTCCTCGTCCGAAGGGCGCTCTCTCCGGGATAGAGCACCTCCTTGCTGTCTTCAGCAAGTGTCGAAGAGTGCAGATAATCCACGACGCTATCGGCTACCTGTGTGGTAAAGCTCTCACCGCCGAGTTGGCGCGGGTCGATGACGAGAAACACCTGCGAACAGCCAGTGCAGCTCCCCTGATTCACCTGATCGATTGCGTTCGTCGGCAATCCCTCAGACAATACTGCGGCAAGCAGGTCAAGCATGATGGCAAAGCCCGATCCCTTCCAATATCCCATCGGAAGAATGCGCATCGAGGCTTCGATAGGTCCCGGTTCGTTCGTCAGCACACCGTTGCTGTCAAAGCCGGCAGGAAAAGGCATCGTCCTGCCCTTCAATCGCGTTGCCTGCAGCTTCCCATAGGAGAATTGCGACATAGCCATATCCAGAACAACATTCCCGCTCGCCCGCGGCACGGCAATCACGAACGGATTGTTGCCGAGGCGCGTGTTCTTTCCTCCCCATGCAGGCATGCACGATTCCGTGTTGGTCCAGGAGATCACGATATAGCCATGGTTCGCCGCGTGCCAGCCGTAAGTCCCGCCCCGCATCCAATGCGTCGTGTTTCGCAAAGCCACAATGCCGGCCCCTTGTTCCGCCGCAAGTTGCATTGCGCGCTCCGTAGCAAACAGCGCGTTTAGAATTCCCGGCCCTCGATCTCCGTCATAGATCTCAATCGCACTCAGCCGTTTCACCAGGTAGGGCTTGCCGTCGAGCTTCACCCAGCCCTTTTCGACATAGTCCAAAAACCGCACGACCCGGTTCAGACCGTGAGAGTTCACTCCATCGCACGTGGACTCTGTATGGATGCGAGCGCACAGCTCCGCGTCCCCTTCATTCATTCCGGCCTTAACGAAAGCCGCGCGGATGACGCGTTGCATCTCCGCAAACGGAACACATACCATCTGCTTCTCTCCAGTGAAATCGCAGAGCGATAAATTCTCAAACAGAGAGTCTATTCGGTTTCGGACTATACTGGCCACCCTGCATGAATATGAGGAATTATGGCTACGAGCCGACAGGAAGACCTACTGAGGTTACCGTCCTCTCCGTCAATGCCAGAGGCAGGGCATAACCTCGTCGCAAGCCTGAATCGGCAGCTGCGTCATCTAGCGATGGGCCAAAGATGCGTCTCGCACAAAGCGATCGGGGCTTTCAACCGATGACGCGCGGGCTCAAAGATATGACTCCCGAACTCTGGCAGCGCCTGAAGCCGTTGTTCTATGGTGCCCTGGAGGTGGGCCCGGAGAATCGCGCCGCCTTCATTGATGCTGCTTGCGGTGACGATTCCGAACTCAAGTCGCATCTCAAACAACTTCTCGAAGCAGAACAGCAGAACACGAACTCGCGAGACGCCCCACTCGCCTATCTCAACGAATTCCTGAATACTCCCCCAACCCCTGGCGTGCCGCGCACTCACGATCGGCCAAACCATCTCGCACTACCGAATCATCGAAAAGCTGGGCGGCGGCGGCATGGGAGTTGTCTATAAAGCCGAGGACTCCACCCTCGGCCGGTTTGTCGCGCTGAAATTTCTTCCTGACGACCTCGCCCAGGTCCCCCAGGTGCTCGAACGTTTTCGCAGAGAGGCGCGTGCGGCGTCCGCGCTGAATCATCCCCACATTTGCACCATCTACGAAATCGGCGAGCAGGACGGTCAAACATTCATCGCGATGGAATTTATGGAAGGCGCCACCTTGAAGCATCGTATCGCCGGCAGATCGTTGCCGCTGGAAGATGTGCTTGGGTGGGGAATCGAGATAGCGGACGCACTTGGCGCTGCTCACAGCAAGGGAATCATTCATCGGGACATTAAGCCTGCAAACATCTTTGTCACCGAGCGCGGCCACGCCAAAATTTTGGATTTTGGCCTGGCAAAGCTGATGCCGGCGGCCTGGGCTACCGATCTCTCCGCGATGCCCTCCGTTACTCAACCGCAACGGCTCACTCAACCAGGCACTGCGATGGGCACCAGCGCCTACATGTCGCCCGAACAGGTGCGCTGCGAAGACCTGGATGCCCGCAGCGATCTGTTTTCTTTCGGAGTCGTGCTCTATGAGATGGCGACAGGAGTTCTGCCGTTCCGTGGCGAGTCCACCGGCCTGATTGCAGACGCAATCTTGAATCGCACGCCCGTCCCGCCCGTACGCCTGAATCCCGACATTCCTCCCAGGCTCGAAGAGATCATCAGCAAGGCGCTCGAGAAAGATCGGAAGCTGCGCTACCAGAACGCCACCGACATTCGTACCGATCTGCAACGCCTGACGCGGGACAGCAGTCGACACCATCGGGACGAATCCTCTTCAGGAAATGAGGTACAGGAGAGAAGAGATTCACAACCAGTGCAATCAGCACTGACGTCAAAACCGGCGGCGTGGAAACGCTACTCCTATGTGGCCGCTGCAGCTCTCGTTCTGGCGATGGTAGCCGGAGCATTTCTCTTTCACCGCTCATCCCCGGCCCCTCTTCCAGCGAGCACTCAGTGGGAACAGCTGACCTACTTCACCGACTCGGCAGTCTATCCCGCCCTGTCCTCGGACGGACGAATCCTCGCATTCATTAGGGGAAGTGATCCTTTCATTGGACCTGGAGACATCTACGTCAAGTTGCTGCCGGGCGGCGAACCGGTCCAACTCACCCACGACTCGAAACCAAAACTAGCGCCATCGTTTTCTCCGGATAACTCGCGTATTTCATATGGCGTCACCGCTCCATTCGACACCTGGGAGGTGCCCGTTCTCGGTGGCGAGCCACATTTGCTCTTGCCTAACTCTTCGTCCCTGACATGGATTGAAGGAGGCAAGCGGTTGCTCTTTTCTGAGATCATCGAAGGGCTGCACTTGAAGATTGTGTCCACGGATGAGGCCCGAGGGAATAGCCGCGACGTCTATGTGCCCGCGGGCAATCGAAGCATGGCACACCATTCCTACCTTTCGCCGGATGGCCGATCGGTGCTAGTTGTTGAGATGGGTAATGGCGGTGAAATTCTTCCATGCCGCGTTGTCTCATTCCAGGGCCCGGGCGACGTTAGAATTGTCGGACCTCCCAACGGCACCTGTCTTGCCGGCGCGTGGTCACCCGACGGGAAATGGATCTATCTCTCCGCCAGAACGGATGACTTCCACATTTGGCGGCAGCGCTTTCCCGATGGCAAGCCAGAGCAACTCACCTTTGGTCCAACGTCGCAGGAAGGAATCGCGATTAGCGCCCGACGGCAAAGTCGCTCATTACATCTGTTGGCTCGCAGGACCACACCGTGTGGCTGCACGACAAGGACGGAGACCATCAGATCTCCTCTGAAGGAGACGCTGTATCACCCACCTTTTCTTCGGACGGACGCAGTCTCTATTTCCTGATGGCCAACGGCCAGACGCGCGGCATGGAACTTTGGGTCAAAGACTTGAGCAGCGGAAAACTGGACAGGGTCGTGCCGGGCTACACGATACAAAACAACTCCGTAGAGAGGCAACGCTACTCCGTGTCCCAGGACGGTAAAGAAGTAGCCTTCGCCATGATGGACCAGAGCGGACGTTCCAGTCTATGGATTGCGCCAACCAACCACCGCTCGTCCCCACGGCACATCTCCTCCGCGGCAGTCGAAGACTCTCCGTTTTTCCTGCCCGACGGCGACCTGGTCTTCCGCGCATTCGAGGGCGGATCGAATTTTCTCTATCGCATGAAAGCAGACGGCACCGGCCGTCGCAAGGTCATCCCGGACCGCATTCTGGGAATCGCGGCGGTCTCGCTGGACGGTCGCTGGGTTGTCGTCGGGGCGCAAAACCCCGACGAAGAATGGCCGGTTACGATCAAGGCGTTCGCGGTGGATGGGAGTGCGTCGGTGCTCTTCTGCTTCATTTATTGCCCGCTCAACTGGGACCCTACGGGGAAACTTGTTTATCTTAGCCTCCCGGAATTACAAGAGCGTACCTACGTAATCCCGGTGACACAGGGCGTCGGCCTGCCAAAGATCACACCTGCCGGAATCAAGAACGTTGAGGATCTTGCAAATGAGAAAAGCATCCCCTGGCTCGTCGAATCAGCCCTAAGCCCATCCGTTTACGCCTACACTCGTGTGAATACTCGCCGGAATCTCTATCGCATCCCGTTGCTGTAAGGGGACTAACCATTCTGTCTGTGTCTGGTGGCTTTCTCTCGGGGATTGTGCCCGGTTGACGTCAGTCCGGCGAAAATCCATCTGAATGAGTGACCCACATCCCCCCTCAAATCCTCCATCCTTCGCCCCATCGGCGATACACTAATAGTTGCGTCACCGGAGAACCGTCTTGCCCGACACCGTAGCCACTGAAGCGAACGATTTGGAATCCACCGAGCAGCAGGACCGCACCGAGACCCCACTCGAATCCCTCGCGTCTATCTGCACCGTCCTCGCCATCGGACTCTTTGTCATGACCTTCATCTTCCAGAACTTCGAGATCCCCTCTGCCTCGATGGTGAAGACGCTTCTCATCGGCGATCACGTCCTTGTCGACCGCATCTCCCTTGCCCCACCCGCCAAATGGGCCCCCTTCACCTTCTATCGCGACATCCGCCGCGGCGACATCATCGTCTTCTTCAAACCCGGTGAACCCGACCTCTTCCTCGTCAAGCGCACCGTCGGCGTTCCCGGCGACCATATCCGTCTTCGCAACGGCGTCGTCTACCTCAACGGAGTCGCTCAGAATGAGCCCTACGCCGGTATGCCCGCCGATGACGGCAACCAACAGCACGCCTTCAACGCCTATCGAGACGATTTTCCCGCCGTTCCTCCCGGCCCCTACGATCAGGTCACCGCGAGCTGGTCCTACGATCTCCCCAACCACATCGTCGACGGCGACCTCGTCGTCCCCCAGGGCAAAGTCTTCGCCATGGGAGACAACCGCACCGAGAGCCTTGACGGCCGGTTCTGGGGATTCGTTCCCCGCGAGAATATCGTCGGCCGCCCCATGTTCGTCTATTGGTCCTTCGAAACTCCCGCCGACCAGATCGACAAGCAAAGTATTGGCCAGCGGCTCAGCTTCATGGGCCACATCGTCCTCCACATCTTCGACCAGACACGCTGGAAGCGCACGTTACATCTTATTAAGTAATCAGTTGCTGGTTGTTGGTTGTCAGTTGTTAGTTATCGATCGGCCTGGTCTGTCGGCAACACCCTCTTTAGCAACTAACAACCAACAACCAGCAACGAACCACTGACCTATGCAGGAAATGGATCCAACCTATGAGCAGGCCGAAGACACGGCCACGGACGCCCCACCGTCTCTCAGCGTCCACGCGCTCCGCCGCCTTCTCTATCTCGCCTGCGCAGCTCTTGTGCTCCTTCTCCTCGTTCTCCTCCCGCCTCTCATCAGCGTCAATCGCTATCAGAAGCGCATCGCCAACAGCATCAGCGCCAGCCTCGGCCGCCCCGTCCATCTCAATAAGGTAAGCCTGAATCTCCTCCCGCTCCCCGGCTTCACCCTCGAAAAATTCGTCGTCGACGAAGACCCCGCTTTCGGCTCCGAACCTGTCATCCGCGCCGACTCCGTCCGTGCCACCCTGCGTATCAGCTCGCTCTGGCGCAGACGCATCGAATTTTCCACCATTAGCTTCACCGACCCCAGCGTCAACCTCGTCCACACTGCGGCGGGGAAGTGGAATCTCGAGAGCATTCTCCTCCACGCCTCCCATGTTGAAACGGCCCCCACAGCCCAGAAAAAAGCCGGCCCCGCCCCGCGCTTTCCCTACATCGAAGCCACCGGCGCGCGTCTCAACCTCAAACTCGACCAGGAAAAGATCCCCCTCTCCCTCACCGACGCCGACTTTGCCCTCTGGCTCCCGGAACCCCAGCAATGGCACCTCCGCATTCAGGGCCACCCCGCGCGGACCGACACCAACGTCTCCGACACCGGCACCGTTCAGCTTGAAGGCACGCTCGGCCGTGCCTCCTCTCCCGGCCAGGTTCCCATCAGCCTCAAGGGACAGTGGCGCAACGCTCCTCTCGGTCAGGCCAGCCTCGTCCTTCTTGGTCGCGACGCAGGCCTCCGCGGCGACATGGTTCTTTCGGCCAACGTGCAGGGAACCGTCAGCAACAGCGCCATCCAAACCCGCCTTCAACTCACCGGCGCTCGTCGCGCTGACTTTGTTCCCGTCCAGCCGCTCGACATCGATCTTCAATGTCTCGGCACCGCCACCGGCGACTTTCACAGCTTTCAGGACATCCACTGCAGCTGGCCTCCCGCCGGATCCTCCGGGCCACCAACCCTCGCCATCTCCGCTGCCATCCCCGACATCCGCAATCCCAACACCGCCGCCATCGAGATCAGCACTCCTGGCCTTCCCGCCGCAACCCTCCTCGACTGGCTGCACGTCGCCAGCTCTCGAGTCCCCGCCGACATCGCCGCCGCCGGCACACTCACCGGAACGCTCTCCTACCATCCAGACTCCAACAGCTCCACCCCATGGCAGGGCGAAATGCACATCACCGGCGCCGGTCTCATCAACCCACGCGGTGGGGATACATCCCTGGTCGACGGCGACGTCGTCGTTCAATCCGTCGCTCAATCCGTCACTGCGCCAATCCCCGATCCGCATCACAACCCGCATCTCACACCCGTCTCTCTTCCCAGCGGATTTCAACTCGTCCCCACCACGCTCGCACTCGGCGGTAAGGAACCCGCAACCATCGACGGCCAATTCGACACCACCGGTTACACCTTGCATCTCACCGGAATGGCCTCCGCCGCCCGTCTGCACGCTCTCGCCGTCGCGCTCCCTCAATTCGGCGATGGCCTCAAAGAAGTGCTGCCCACCAACCGCGCAGCCGGCCCTTTCCGCATCGATCTCACTGCCACCCGTCCCTGGGGCGCGGCCCAAACCTGGACCGACAACACCGCCCACCCCGTGTCCCCCAAACCCAGGCCTCGCCGTCGCTCCTGACCTTTGCAGCCCAACTGCCATTCGTCACAAAAAAATCTATCTCCTGTGGCAGAACCACAGAAACCATGGCACACTGATGTGGCATTAACACAGGAGGATTCCGCTGCCACCTCAAAAGCTAGATTTGTTGCAAGGCACTCTCGACCTCATGGTTCTGCAGACTCTGTCCACAATGGGTCCATTACACGGCTACGGCATCGCCCGCCGCATTGAAGAGGTCAGCGGCGACGAAGTCCTCCTCAACCAGGGCACCATCTACGCCTCGCTCGTCCGTCTCCAGCAGCGCGGCTGGATCTCCGCCGAGTGGGGTACCTCCGACAACAACCGCAAAGCCAAGTACTACGCCATCACCAAAGCCGGCCGCAAACAATGGGCGAAAGACGCCGCGTACTGGAACCGTCTCTCGATGGTAATGGGCCGCGTCCTGGCCATGTCGGTCGAAGGAGATCTCTAATGGCAAACCTTCGCGAAGCCTTCAACCGCGTCCTCTCCTTCCTCCACTGGCGGCAGCGCGACTCCGACCTCGATGCCGAACTCCAGAGTCACATCGATCTCGCAGTCGAAGAAAATATCAGCCACGGCATGTCCCCCGAAGAAGCCCGTCGCCGCGCCCTCATCCGCTTCGGCGGCGTCCAGCAGGCAAAGGAGCAGCAGCGAAAAGCCCGCGGCCTCCCCTGGCTCGATATTCTTCTTCAAGATCTCCGCTACACCCTCCGCACCCTCGGCCGCGACTCCGGCTTCACCACCATCGCCATCCTCATCCTTGCTCTCGGTATAGGCGCCAACATTGTTGTGTTCTCCGTCGTCGACACCATCCTGCTGCGTCCGCTACCATTCCCCGAAGCGAACCGCCTGGTCCGCATCGCCCCCAAAGTCTCCAAGTGCGGAGCCTCCTGCGCCACCTACTCCACCGATGCCGTCCAGGAGTTCCAGCGCCAGAACAAATCCTTCTCCGACTTCACCGGCTACGACGCATTCACCTCGCCCGGCAACTGGAAGCTCACCGGTGGCGGCGTTCCCATTCCCATCTCCCAGATCGATGTCATGGATAACTTCTTCCACACTCTGGGCGTGCAGCCGCTAATGGGCCGTCTCACCTTTACCGCCGAAGAATCCCGCCCCAGCGGTCCCCCGCTAGTCGTCGTCCTCAGCTATCCATTCTGGAAGCGCCAGCTCAACGGTGACCCCGACATCATCGGCAAGGCCATCTCGTTCGACAACACGCCCACCACCGTCGTCGGCGTGCTACCCGACACCTTCGACTTCGGCGCCATCTACGCCCCCGGCACGAAGATGGACGTCTTCACCCCTTACCTCTACGATCAGGTCCGCGAGAACGGCAACATGATCTCCCTCACCGGCCGCCTCAAGACCGGAGTCACCCTCGCCCAGGCCCAGGCCGAGGCCGACCTCCTCTTCCCAACCCTTGACGGCAGCGTCAAGCGCGGGTGGAAAGGCCACTACACCGCCAAGCTCTGGGACCTCAAGGACTTTATCTCCGGCAGTCTCCGCCGCTCGCTCATCGTCCTCTGGGGAGCCGTCGGACTCATTCTTCTCATTGTCTGCGTCAACCTTTCGAACCTCCTCCTCGCCCGCGCTGCCGCCCGCTCCAAAGAGTTCGCCATGCGCTCCGCACTCGGGGCCGCACGCAGCCGCATCGTTCGCCAACTCCTCACCGAATCCCTCGTCCTCTCCGCCGCGGGAGCCATCCTCGGCCTCGGCCTTGCCTTCGCCGCCGTCTCCTACCTCGCCCATCAGGGCTCCATCGCCCTTCCGCTCCTCTCAAGTATTCGCATCGACAAAACAGCTCTCGCCTGGACTGTCTTCATCGCCGTCAGCTCTGGAGTGCTCTTCGGCATCGTTCCCGGTCTGCGTATCTCCAGCGGCAACCTGCAGGACACGCTCAAGGATGCCGCCGTCAGTACCACCGGCGGCAGGGGAACGGCCCGCCTCCGCACCACCCTCGTCGTCTCCCAGATCGCCCTCGCCTGCGTCCTCCTTATCGGCGCCGGCCTCCTCCTGCGCAGCTTTCTCCGCGTCCTCGACGTTGATCTCGGCTTCGAGCCATCCCGTGCCGCCGCCATCTCGCTCGACGGCTCCAGCCGAGTCGACACCGCAGCCAAAACTGCCGCCTTCGACCGAGAGGTCCTTCACCGGGTCCAGCAGATCCCCGGCGTCCAGACCGCAGGCATCACTGACTCCCTTCCCATGTCCCGCAACCGCTCCTGGGGCATCTCCGCTAAGGGCAAGCACTATGAGCCCGGCGAACTCCCCGGAACCTTCGTCTACGTCGTCACGCCCGGCTATCTCAACGCCATCGGCATGCGCCTCGTCAAAGGCCGCGACATGACCTGGGAAGACAACGACCCCAAGCAAGCGGTCGTCATCGTCAACGAGACCGTCGCCCGCTACCTCTGGCCCAACGAAGATCCCATCGACCGCATCGCCGTCGTAGGCGGATCCGACGCTCGCGTCATCGGCGTCATCGCCGATGTCCGGGAGACCAGCGCCGAGGCCAAATCCGGCTGGCAGATGTACCTCTCCGTCGCCGCCCCTCAGTTCGGCTCTAACGACTCCCAGGTCGTCATCCGCTCCAGCCTTCCTGCCCAGACCCTCCAACCCAGCGTCCTCGCAGCCCTCCGCCAGCTCAACCCCGGCCAGCCCGCCGCCGACCTCAAGCCCATCCAGCTCATCGTGGACCACGCCTCTTCCCCGCGCCGCTTCTTCGTCTACCTCGTCGGAATCTTCGCCGCGCTCGGTCTCATCCTCGCCGCGCTCGGCATCTACGGCGTCATCTCCTACTCCGTCACCCAGCGCACTCAGGAGATCGGAATCCGCATGGCGCTTGGCGCCACCCAGCGCACCGTCCAGCTTGGGATTATCCGTCAAACCCTGCGCATGGCTATCGCTCGGCATAGTCGTCGGAGCCATCGCCTCGCTGGCTGTCTCCTCGCTAATTGCCTCGCTCCTCTTCGGCACCGCCCCCACCGACCCCGCAACCTTCGCCGCAATCTTTGTGCTTCTCGCTGCGGTAGCCCTGTTCGCCGGGTACATCCCCGCTCGCCGCGCCTCACGCATCAACCCCATGGTCGCGCTGCGCAACAACTAGAGATCATTCAACCCTCCAGCTATGATGATTGCGTCTATGCGAGGGATCATCGAATGAGCGTCTGGTACTCGCGCCCCGTTTTCTTCGTCGAAAGTGTAGAGCGTTCGATCACGTTCTACACCGAAAAGCTCGGCTTTGCTGAAAGCACCCGCTACGAGGAAGAAGGGAAGATCCTCGTCGCCCAGGTCAACCGCGAGGATTGCGAAATCCTCCTCAACTGCCAGCAGCCCGAAAAGACCGGACGCAGCCGCATCTTCATCTCGATCAACCTCGGGCCGCTAAAAGCGCTGAGGGCTGAATTCGAGAACCGCGGCGCACCCATCAGGGATGGCTGGTGGGGTTATGACACCATGATTATCGAAGACCCCGACGGCAACCAGCTGTTCTTCCCCTATCCAAACAAAGTGGAAGAGAAATCAGGCCCCGCCAGCGGAAGCTAACGATCTCTGTCTCAGAACGTATAGTCAGGCGGTTTGATCCCCTTCAATCGCAGGTAGACCTCCGCTTGTCCGCGATGATGCGCCGTGTGCGTGAAATACGACCAGAGCCATTCCCCACCGGTCAGGTTCCGGTTTGGCGGCCCGACTACCGTGTTCTCGCGGCTCGCGGGCATCTCGGTAATGGCCTTGCTGCAGAACTCGAACGTGTCTTTGAGAAACGGAATCGCCGTCTCCTTGTCCACATCGACCTTGATGGAGTCCTTTGCCCACGCGCTGATCTTGGCCGGCAGAGCAGGCGGAGTGAGCCCGCTCGCGTTAGCGCATGCTCCGCGATCTGCCGCTGCAATATGAGCCATCAATTCGCCGAAGCTCATCTCCTCCGGAGTCGGGCGAAAATTGTATCCATCGGCAGGCATCGCGTTGGCAACAGCAAGAGTCAACTCGCCTGAAGCCTTCCAGTGCTTGAGCAGAATATCTTTTTGTGCTGTTTGGCCATAGACCGGAATCGCGACGGCCAGTAGTGTGAGAACGATGTATCTCTTCATTTCGGCTCCTGAGCTTCTTGGATTTACCGTACCAATCTAACGCATCCCGTCTTCAAGGCCGGCCTTAGGAAGGCTCTATCCTCAAAGCGCGGGAAGAACCAAAATTTCTTGGACGAGTTGTCGAATTCCGGTCCGGCCGTTCGTCGTAATAGTGAAGGCAGGACAACCAGCCCTGTGTCGAACGTCAGACATCGGGAATTTCAAAATAAAGGGAGTTGAACATGCGAAAGATTATTGGCGCTGCATTCTTATCGCTTGACGGTGTGATGCAGGCGGGGGGCGGACCGACCGAGGATCCGACCGGCGGGTTCAAGTACGGCGGATGGATGCCGCCCATTGACGATGAAGCCATCGGGAAGACGATCGGCGACCTGTTCAATCGTCCCTTCGACCTGCTGCTGGGCCGGCGCACCTACGACATCTTTGCCGCCTTCTGGCCCTACTATGCCGAGGGCCCCGCGAAGCCGATAGCCGAGACGTTCAACCGGGCGCGCAAGTATGTCGTCACGCGCGGCGAGAAGCCGCTGACCTGGCAAAACAGCGAGCGGGTCACAAGCATTGAAGCGGTTGCTCGCGTCAAGAACGGCGATGGACCCGATCTGATTATCCAGGGCAGCAGTACGCTCTATCCGCAGTTGCTCGCCGCAGGCCTGATCGATCGATTGATCCTGATGACGTTTCCGGTGGTGCTTGGCAGCGGAAAGCGGCTGTTCGGTGAGGGTACTCAAGCCGGCACGATGCGTATGACCGACCACACGGTGACGCCGCGAGGCACGATAGTTGCTAGCTATGAACCCGCCGGCGCACTTAAGACCGGAAGCTTCCCCAGCCCAAAACCAAGTGAAGCGGAAATTGCGCGTCGAAAGGCAATGGCGGACGGGACCTGGTGAGGCTCATACCGGTCACCGCCAGAAGCCTTCGCCTCATACGAAAGGCATAAACATACTTAACTAACCCACTGATCGGGAATCTTGCGGCGCAAAATCGGATATTTGAATCCCATCAAGAAGAAGACCAGCAAGAAACAGATGATCGCTGCTCCAAAACCTATTAGATAAAATTCAATGCCAAGGGCTGCGGCAGGACCTAAGCCTCTTTCGGGATTGTGGCGCAGAGAATATTTTCCCCACGCTGGTCCGAGTGTGTTGAAAGCTACGAAGAATGCGATCCCCGATGACCCTAGGGCTACCAGAGTTCGCAGAATGAAGTTGTTCATGCCAGCCATGCTACCGCAGTGACTAAGTTTAATCATTGCTATCATTTGGCATGGCTTGGCACAACGACCCCGCGCACCCATTTGCTGGCATAGCGGAGAAACTAAAAAGGGCCAATCAGAGCATCGTTAATCTGGATTCCGAGATTAAGACCTTTCTTAAGAGTGGGCAATATCCAGTCCTCCCCAAGCCAAATACTCAAGGATGGGATGAAGCACTCGCGTACCACAGAGATAAACCTATTCCGTTGCGTTTCAGCGTCCTTACGGGAGAGATTGTTCACCACTTGCGATCCTGCTTGGATCACGTTGTTTGGCATTTCTCCGATAGCGCCGCAAGAGCAAAGCCCGGGTCTATCGAATTCCCCATTTTTGAAATCGAACCCTTGCATAAAAAGGAACTGGCGCGATATGCAGGAAAAGTAAAGGGAATCCCGAACACTAACGTCCTGCGTTTGATTGAAAAAATGCAGCCCTACAAGGCTGGGGCCGATATTGCGAATCATTTTCTTCTCATCATCCACAACATGGATAGATTCGATAAGCATAGGGAGTTGGTGATCGTTGACTCCGGCGTGTCCCTCACCATCCCTCCCCACATGGTCGAACTCCAAAGGAAGGCCGAGCTGTACACTCAGGGCGAACTGCCGCCCTTCCAAGAGATCGAACTCGCTCACGCATTTCAGGACTACATGACTGCCCCTGGCATATCTTTCCGGGAATTTGGGAAGCACAGGCCCTATGCAGTAATCAGGGGTTTGGTTCAACTGTCGGACGCTGCTAGCAATGCAGTCAGTCAATTCGCTAATGAGCTTTGACACGATCTCGCCTTTCCGCTGGCTGTATAATCCAGCTAGCGGATGAAGACCGAACCCAAAGCGGGCACCCCGAACCAAACTCTTGATTCTATTGCCTTTGTTCTCCAATCAATTTTTCTTTCATCGTTTTCTGCCCAAAAATCGCATGTCAAGTCCCAAAACGACTTAACTCCATCAAACAAAACGAGATAGAGTTGGCATTTTAGTTCCACTCAACCAGCTATACTGAATATATAGATCAAAAAACAAGCAGCCCCGGATAATCTCCGGGGCTAACTCTTTTATTTGCACATATTTGGACGTAACTCCTTTGTTATGACGTTTTTGCAGACCATCGCACCTCGTAAACTGCTGAATATAAGACAGTTACGCGCGGGCAATAGGGGGGGGGTACCCCTCCAGGAAAGACATAGCAAAATACGACCCAAAGGGAGGTTAATGAACAACGAGCTGTTTGGTATGGACCGACGCTGCGACTTCAGGCACACTCCCGTCGTTCACCAGCACCTCCTCGGGAGTCCCCTCGAACACGATCCGCGTCGAAGCGCTCGAGCGGGCAGGAATCCGCAACCGCTGTGTCGCCGTCAGCGTTCCGGACCGCACCGTCACCGGCACCTCCGCCGCAGCTCCTCCATCGTTCTTCACCTCAACCGCCACCAGCCAGCCCGCGCCTTTGTCCGCAATCTTGTCGAACGCTCTCGGACTCACGCTGACGATCGTCAGGTCCGGCAGACCCCGGTCGTGGTACACCCAGTCATCGAAAAACCAACCCAGCTCCCGCTTCGAAGTCCGCTCCAGAACACGTTGAAACTCCTTCGGGTCGCCATCCAGCTTGTCGGTCCGGTAAGCCTTCAGCGCCTGCTTCAGTGCGTCATCTCCCACGATCGATCGCAGCATCCACAACACCGCCGCAGCCTTGGTCCGGTAGAAGATCTCATCGCTCGCCCCGATCAGGCTCTGCCCTTCCTCGGCGGAGCTTGGGTTCGGAGTTGCCGCAGGCTCCGCCAGCGCCAGCGTCTTCGCCTCCTCTTGCAGATGCTCAACCGTAACCGCGCGCCCTTGCCCCTGTTCCATCCACAGCAGCGACAGGAACTGCGCCACGCCCTCGTCCAGCCAGACATGCGACGAGCCGAACCACGCATGCGCCAGCGAATGTGCCATCGACGGAGCCAGAACATCCGGCTCCGACGCCCGTATCGGTGCCACCAGCAGCGCATCATCCTCAAACGGCTGTCCATCCTGGTCCAGGATGTTCAGCATGCCCAAAGGCCCGGTGCCCAGCCAATCCGTCAGCAGCGGCTGCACCTTCGACGCCGCGGCCCCGAAGTTCGGCAGAGCGTCATAGTGATCCGTCACCGCCGAGATCAGGCTGTTGTCGGTCACGGTGCCGGCCCTGTCCGTGACAAACAGACTCGGTGTCCGAAACCCCAGGGGCCGCTCTGCGAACTCAGCCGTCGCCACTCCGGGTGACTCTGCCACCGGCAGATTCTGGTTCTCACTCAGAGTCTTCAACTGCTCGCGCTGCCCGCAAAAAAACGCAGCATCCGGAGCGTCGCCAACATATTCGACGGTCAGCCGCAGATGAACCTTTGCGGTCGACTGCTGCAACTTGGTCTGTCCGACACTTTGGAAGAGCTTCGCGCCATCGCCCAGAAACACCGGAGCTGCCGCCGTCGGATACCACAACACGTCTCCAAACCCGCGAAGCGCGGTTCTCTCCGGACTAATTCTGTCCCAGTCTGCGTGCGCGGCCTTATCCGACGGAGCTCCGATGCGCTCCAGCCGCTCCGCCGACTGCGTTATCTGACCCGAGTAGATGCTGGTCAATTCGAGACTCGCTCCCGGTTCGAGCGGCTGAGGCAAGGAAACCACAGCCTCCGTCGCCTTCCCCGTATGATCCGCGTCGGTATCGATAGTCTGTACCGTGAACTGCAGAGGAGAAACGCGTTCGCTGCTCCGCATCCCGAAACTCTCCCAGCGCAGAGAAGAGGAGATCTGAAAGATGAGCCTCGTCAAAGGCGCCTTGCCGGAGTTCTTCACCGTAAGTCCCGCATGAACCTCCATCTGCGACTGAGCTGGCGCAAGATGAACGTCCAGATCGTAAGCCGTGAAGATAAGTGAGCCGCGCTCCGCATCCGTGACGTCGACAACCGCTGCTCAGCCGTGGTCTTGGCCGTCTTATCGACCTGAGGCGAATCCTGATCCCTGTTGAACAGGATCTTTCCATGAGGCGACGTGTCCTCCGGAGCGGGCGGCGTTGCCTGGCCCATCGCAACCGAACTCAACGCAAGAATCATCGCCAATACAAACAAGCGACGCACTGCAAACACAGTTGCCATGCTCTTCAAGATCCCAATCCCTTGCGCTCTTTCACCGGCCGTCGCACAGTCGCCGGAGCTGAAGGTTGACGACGTTGCCTCATCGCCTCATACATCACGATCGCGCCGGCAACCGACACATTGAGAGACGAAACCTGCCCCGCCATCGGAATCCGCAGCAGATGATCGCACGTCTTCTTCACCAGATCGTGCAGTCCCGCTCCCTCCCGCCCCAGCACCAGAACACAGTCACTCTTGAAGTCGTATTCGGTGTAATCGGGAGATCCGCGCTCGTCCAGTCCAAGCACCCACACATGCTTCTGCTTCATCTGCTCAAGAGCCCGAACCAGGTTCGTAACGCGCGCGATCCGCACATGCTCCGAGGCTCCCGCCGAGGTCTTCGCCACCGTGGCAGTCACAGGAGCCGAACGCCGCTCCGGCAAAATGACCCCATCGACTCCAGCGCCGTCTGCAGTCCGCAGCAGAGCCCCCAGATTGTGCGGGTCTTCAACACCATCAAGAGCAAGGAAGAATCGGTGCTGTCCAGCCTCGCCGGGAACCAGCAGGTCTTCAATCCCCAGGAACTTCCGCTCCCGAACGACTGCCAGCACGCCCTGATGTCCGTCCGTGCGAGCGAGTCTCGTGAGCTGGTCCCGGGGTTCGAGCGCCACTCGGACACCGGCCACCCGGCAGAGCTCGACCAACCTTTCCAGCCGATCGTCTCGACGCTCCCTGGCTACGCTGACATGATCAAGTTGACGTGAACCCGAACGAATGGCCTCCTCGACCGCGTGGAGACCGTAAAGAACTTCCATGCCTCAAGTTTACTTTCTAAATGGAAAAATAGCCTCAAAGACGTACAATGTTTATGGATTGAAAATCAGCGGGATAAGCCGCCTTCAATATGTTTTTATAGTGAAAAACTTCATCTTTTATGGATCATTACGCTAAAAAGCGAGTCTTCTCTGATCGAAAGAACGTCTCAGTTAGTGTGCAGGCCGGTTCCATCTCGCTCACAGCTGCGCTGGTTGATCAACCCCACAGCGAAAATGTGGCGATCGCGCATGGGCTGAAGAAGCAAAACCCTGAGCTATTGGATCACCTGATTGAGCTGTATCAGCATCGCCTCCTTCGATATCTCCTTTTCCTGACAGGGAAACGCGAAGTGGCCGAAGACCTCTTCCAGGAGACGTGGATGCGGGTTCTCCTGCGAGGCACGCAGTACAACGGCAAGGCACGCTTTGATACCTGGCTCTTCACCATTGCGCGGAATCTAGTGATCGATCTGTCGCGAAAGCGGACGATGGCGAGTCTTGATGAGATGAGCGAGGGTGGGGAGGATGAGCGTCCGTTTGAGATCGCCATGTCCGGGCCTTCGCCGTTAGAACAGTTTCAATCCCGTGAAGATTGCGCCGAAGTCGGCGAGGTTCTGCTCAAACTGGAGCCGACCTACAGAGAAGTTCTGGTGCTTCGCTTTTATGAAGAGCTTTCTTTGGAAGAGATTGCGACTGTGACTAAGGCTCCACTCTCGACCGTGAAGTCCAGACTCTATCGCGGATTGGCAGCGTTGAAGCCGCAGATGGAACAGCTTCGTGCATCACGTCCGGTGGCGGAGGCCGGGGTATGAGCGACGCCTTCGATAAATCCATTTCGCAAGATTCCCGCTCGGTTGCGCGAGAAGCATTTACTAATCAAAGTACGGTGCGAGCGTCGGTGGTGAATCGTACGCATCGGGTGGTACGTGAGCGGGCGACGACGATGGCGGCACGGCGTAGACCGGGTTCGCAGCCTATGGATCCCTTTGGCCGTTTGTTCGTCCCTCTTGTGATCATCTGTACTGCGGTCTGGAGTGCGCTGGAAGCCTACGATGTGACACCGGGTGGTGTACCGGATGCGAGTAATCAGTTCCTCGTATTGTGTCTTGTGGTTTCTCCCAGTATCGATGGCGTTGTTGGCGGTGGTATTGTTTCACCGTGCGCGTAAGCGTGAGGCTGCTCGATGAACAGGTTCTGGAACCAGAGATCGGAGCGGATCACAGGACACCTCGGCAGGGGGTGAGGATCAGCTGAGCATGATCCCGACCTGGTCGGTGGTGCTGGCGATCATCGTATTTGGCGGCGGTGCAGTATCTGTTCCATGGTGTCCTCCCCCATCGCAGGACCGAGCTGTTGCCGATGCGGTTGCTGATGGGGTACTCGTGGGGGACAGCGTTTGCCAGCTACGTACTGCTGGTGGGTTATGTCAGCCGCGATGTCCGGCGGCGCAGAATGCCGGCCGGACTGTGGATGCTGATAGTGGTGGTGATGCCCGGTGGAATCGGCGCTGTAGTGTACTTCCTGCTGCGGCAGCCGATGATGACTCCCTGTCCGCATTGCAGCACTGAGCTTCCTGCGGGCGTTCACTTCTGTCCGCAGTGTCAGTTCCAACTGGCGCCTGTTTGCGGGCGGTGTTTCCGTGGGGTTCAGATTACGGATGTGTACTGCGCGCAGTGCGGGCATGATCTGGCCAAGGACCATACTCCGGCGCGTTTGCGCGTATATAGTGACTAGTTGTGTCACTGACTGCACTCATCATCGATGACGAACCGCTGGCCCGGCAGGAGTTGCAATATCTGCTGGAGCGAGCAGGTGGAGTCGAAGTCCTGGCGCAGGGAACTAATGGAATCGAAGCGGTTGAGCTGATCCGGACCCATAAACCGGATCTCGTGTTTCTGGATGTGCAGATGCCAGGGCTCGACGGGTTTGGTGTGCTGAAGAAGCTGCTGGACCGCAAGGTATCGATGCCTCAGGTCGTCTTTGCGACGGCGTTCAACCAATATGCCGTTCGCGCGTTCGAGGTGAATGCAGTCGATTATCTGTTGAAGCCGTTCGATCGAAAGCGGGTGATGCAGACGATTGAGAAGGCGCAGGCGCGGCTGGCGGCTCCGGTCGAGTCGACGGGTCTGAGTCAGGAGACAGGGGCGAAGCTTGATGCTTTGTTGCGGCTGGTTGAGGAGCAGGCACAGCCTCCGAAGGCCAACTCGGGGAAGGTGATAGTGCGGGCGCAGAGCCGGTTGCTGCTGGTAGATCAACGCGAGATTTGTTTTGCCTCGATTGAAGCGGGCACGATCACTGTGGTTACGCGGACGGTGGAGGGGCACTCGAACTGCCGAACGCTCGAGGAGCTGATGGATCAGCTCGATCCGGAAACGTTCTGGAGGGCGCACCGCTCGTACCTGGTGAATATTCAGCACATACGGGAGGTGGTGCCGTGGTTCAAGTCTAGCTACCAACTCCGGATGGACGATGCACAGAAGACTGAGATACCGGTGAGCCGAGCGCAGACCAAACGGTTGCGGGAGTTGTTCAATCTGTAGGGTACCCCCCTCCCCCTACCGTTTGTACAAAGTATCTCGTTTCAAGACTTTGCGCATGTGCCGCGTATAAAGTCTTCCAAACGAAGGACTTATCGGCAAAGTCTTGCAATCAAACAAGTTAGGGACCGGCCAAGCTCTTCGGATTTATTTCTCACTACTTTAAGTATATCTGCTTGATGGGAACTAAAATGCCAACTCGATCTTGTTTCGATTGAGGGCCTTAGGTGGTATTAGGGCTTGACATGCGATTTCTGGGCAGAAAACGATAAAAGAAAAAATAAGAGCAATATAAAGGCAATTAAATCAGTCGCTTCGGCGTTGGGCTCACATTCTTCGACTGGGGTTCTGTCGGAGGCTATCAAAAAGGTAGCGCACCTCCAAACCTCCGATCTTGGTGTTATCGAGAGATACAGGGTTAAAACCTTGGGCTAAATTCTATGCAAAGGCAAAGGCGACGACAGAAGCAAAAACAGTTCCTCCGCCTCCGGCGAAGGATGACAGATCCTTATGGTTTTGATTGGGCTGATACAGCAGTCCTCGACAGTAACGTCGGGGAGTGGATGAGGGAGGAAGAGGCGTGATGTTGAGGTTGGCTGTCGTTGCAGTTGTTCTTGGAATCCTCGGGAGACTGTGGGCTCAGACGCCGGGAGTCGCTGTTCCTCTCTCTCCACCGGGAGCTGCTGCTCCTCTGTCTCCAGATCAGCTTCCGGGCAGGGGGCTGGCGCAACATGACTTTCTGTACGCGGGCGAGTCGCATGACCGCAGGATCTTTATCGTGCGGCTGGGGAAGATAGTGTGGAGCTATGACGATCCCGCAGGCAAGGGTGAGATCAGCGATGCGGTGATGCTTTCGAACGGCAATATTCTGTTTACACATCAGTATGGGGTGACAGAGATTACTCCGGAGAAAAAAGTGGTGTGGAACTACGACGCTCCGGCAGGGCATGAGGTTCATACCGCGGTGCCGATCGGGAAGGACCATGTGCTGTTTATTCAGAATGGCGACCCTGCGCTGCTGCGAGTCGTGAATATTGTGACGGGTGCGACGGAGAAGGAGATGACTCTTGCAACGAAGCGTCCGGTCAGTGTGCATGCGCAGTTCCGGCATGCCCGCCTGACGGAGAAGGGAACGTTGCTGGTGGCGCACATGGATATGAACAAGGTGGTGGAGTACGACTCGAACGGAAATGAGTTGTGGTCGTTTCCGGCGCCGGGTGCATGGGGAGTTAGCGAGTTGGCGAATGGGAATGTGTTGATCACCGATCGTATGGGGGTGCGGGAGGTTACTCGGCGGGGAGATGCGGTTTGGAGTTGGAGCCCACCCGATACTCCCGGTTATAAGTTTTCCAGTTTGCAGCAGGCGTGGCGGTTGCCGAATGGCAATACGGTCGTCAACAACTGGGTGAATGAATGGAGCAAGAATGCTCCGCCATTCGCGAGTACGGTGCAGGCGATCGAGGTGACTCCGAAGAAGGAGGTTGTGTGGGCACTGCGCGAGTGGACTCCGCCGAACAACCTGGGACCGGCGACGACGATCCAGTTTCTGGATGAGCCTGCCGCGCCCGAGGATGTGCACTTTGGGGAAATTCATTAAACCGGCTTCTTGCAGAGCGGAAGGCTCGTAAGAGAATTCGGCGCGTCGATAAGCCTCGCTGAGAGAATGAGTTTTCAGTTTCCTATTGCATTCCCATACAAGTCGTGCGAGGATTCCTATGGTTTGGCAATAGGAGACGTATGGGCGACAAGGCGGATGTCTGGCAGGGGACTCTGGCGCTAATGGTTTTGAAGACGCTGGAGGCGCTGGGGCCTCTGCATGGGTATGGGATTGCGCGGCGCATTGAACAGACGAGCGGCAATCTTCTGTCGCTGAACTATGGGACGGTCTATCCGGCGTTGCTGAAGCTGGAGCAGGAGGGATCGATCACGGCCGAGTGGGGCGTGTCGGAGAACAACCGCAAGGCGAAGTTTTACAGCCTGACGAAAGCGGGGCGGAAACAACTGAAGAAAGAGGCGCAGAGCTGGGGGCAGACGACGGCGATTGTTGCGCGGTTTCTTTCTTCGACGGAGGGTTCGGCATGAAACGACTTCGCGCTTTGATGATGAGATTGGCTGGCCTGTTTGGTGGAGCACGGGATGAGCGGGAGCTTGACGAGGAACTCGACAGTCATCTGCAGCTACATATCGACGACAATCTTCGTTTGGGCATGACGCAAGAGCAGGCGAGACGGGACGCGGTGCTTCGGCTTGGTGGCGTGGAGAGGACCAAACAGGCTTATCGCGAGAGAGGCACATTGCCGCTGATGGAGAATGTGTTGCGGGATCTGCGGTTCGCGCTGCGGCAGTTGTGGCGTAATCCCGGTTTCTCCGTTCTAGTGTTGATTATGCTGGCGCTTTCGATTGGCGCAAATACTGCGATTTTTTCCATCGTGAATGCGCTCATGCTGAAGAGCCTGCCCTATTCGCACCCGGAGAGGATGGGCACGATTTACACCCGAGTCACCGGCTCCAGGCCGTACGATGAGCGGCACCAGCTGAATGGTGAGCAATGGGAGCTGCTGCGCGACAATGTCCCCGCCCTGATCTCGGCTGTTTCAAGTTCTCGAACCTCGGGCGTCAATCTCCAGGCGGGATCGCATGTGCAGTATCTTCATGCAGGACGCATCTCGGAACACTACCTCGATGTGCTAGCTATTCATCCCATTGCTGGACGCAACTTCTCAGAGATAGAGGACCGTGCACACGGGCCAAAGACCGCCATCCTGAGTTACAGCTTGTGGCGAAATACCTTCGGCTCCAGTCCCAATGTTCTGGGGCAAGCCATCCTGTTGAAAGGCGAGCCATACACGGTCATCGGAGTGCTCCCTGAGGAGGCGACCACGCCCTTAAATGCCGATCTCTATACGGCGCTCCAACCCAGCCGCGAGGGCGAAGGAAGCGGAACGAACTTTGAGGCCATCACCCGGCTGCGCGATGGCGCGACCTGGCAGGAGGCGGACGCGGAGATCAACCGCGCCTGGTCGCACCGTGTGAACCGCTATGAATTAGAGAACAACCCTGGCGCGCAGGTGACCTAGTATTCTGTACCGCTCCAGAAGGGCCAGACGGCCAAGCTGCGCCCGCAGGCTTTGACGCTGATGCTGGCGGCGGGATTCATTCTGCTGATCGCCTGCGCCAATCTCGCGGGTCTCACTCTGGTGCGCATGCTGCGGCGCACGCCTGAAATTGCAACGCGCCTGGCGCTCGGCGCCTCGCGCTGGCAAATTCAAAGGCAACTCTGGGTCGAAAATCTCCTGCTGGCATTGATGGGTGGAACCGCCGGCGTAGCAGTAGGCTTCGCCGCTCTGCGCGGGTTGCTTCTGCTTTTGCCGGAACACTTTCTGCCCGTAGCCAGCGTAACGCTCGATGGCCGTGTACTGGCATTTACTCTTCTCATCTCGCTTCTGACCAGCGTACTTTTCGGCATGCTTCCCGCTCTTGCAACGCGAAAGCTTGATCTGCGTTTCGCCCTCGCCAGTCGTGCCGCAATTGGCGGGGACCGCCTACGCATGCGGCAGGCGTTGATTGTGAGCGAGGTTGCCCTGACCGTAGTGTTGCTGGCTGCTTCGGGCCTGCTTATTCGTACTCTCATCCACCTTCAAACGTTGCCGGCGGGATTCAATCCAATTGGAGTGATGACCGCGAGGGCATCGCTCGACGATGCGCGATATCACGACCCGGCAGCCTTTCGAAAGCTGCTGGATGAAAGCAGCTCCGCCATGCGGCAGATTCCGGGCGTGCAACATGCCGCTGTTGGCCTGAGTCTGCCGTATGAGCGCGCCATGACTATCGGAATGACCCTCAGCGACGGCAAAGAAGCAGGACAACACGCCATGACGGAGGAGGTGTACATCACCCCCGATTATTTCGAGACATTGCAGATCCCGGTGCTGGCAGGACGCTCCTTCACCGAGGAAGATGGCCCGGAGACGCAGCATGTGGCCATCGTCAATCAGACATTCGCACGCAAATTCTTCCACGGGGTAAATCCGGTCGGCCATTACGTGGAAAAGAACACGATGATCGTCGGGGTGGTGAAAGATGTGGCCATCGCTCCGGGGTTGGATGCAACAGCGCCTCTTACCGGCGAAGAAACGATGTATATTCCCGCCGCGCAAGTGGAGGCAAAGTTTCTCGCGCTCGTTCACGTCTTGGTTCCAGCCAAGCTGGATTGTCCGCACAGCCGGCCCGGTGGAAGGGCTGACCGCGCAGATGCAACGCGCGCTGGCGAGTGTCGATCCCAACCTACCCTTCTCGGGCTTCTACAGTATGCGCGATCTGCTGGCGAAGACCCTGGCGACGCAGCGTGTGGAAGTGGCGCTGCTGAGCGCGATGGCGGGTCTGGCTCTGCTGCTGAGCGCTGTCGGAATCTTCGCGCTGGTGGCGAATATTGTGGCGCAGAAGACGCGCGAGATCGGCATACGGATCGCTCTGGGTTCCAGCATCCGGCAAGCTATGGTCCATATCGGAGCGCCGGGAGTACGCGCCACAGCTATTGGGCTCATTGGGGGATTGATCTTGTGTGCAGGCGCGTTGCGGGCGATGCACAGTGTGCTCTACGGAGTCGGTGTCTATGATGTGCCCACGATCCTCACGGTGGTTTTGATGCTGGCGTTGGTGACGCTGATTGCTACGACCGTGCCAACGCTGCGAATTGCGGGCATCGATCCGGCGAAGACGCTGCGAGAGGAATAGATCCGCGACTTCGGTTAGAACTTGAAGCGGTAGCGGAGTTCGCCGTAGATCTGGCGGGGGTCGTTGTAGTGGAAGCCGCCGAAGGTGAGGCTGTTGTCGAGCAGGACGCGGTGGTTGGCTACGTTGGTTGCGGTGACGGAGGCGGAGAGTTTTTCGCTGAAGGTTTTGCCGACGGAGAGATCGAAGGTGGTGTGCTGGGGCAGGTAGGGGTTGGGGTAGCGCGGGTCTGTCTGGTCCTGGGGTGGGACGTCGGGATGAAGCTGCCGTTGACGAAGCCGGAGCCGTAGTAGACGTTGGTGGAGGCGAAGGTGCGCCAGGGGAGTGTGGCGTTGAAGCCTACGTTGAGGGTGTTGCGCTGGTCGTGGTCGACGGGTTCGTAGTCGAAGCCGGCGTCGCACTGGGGTGAGGTGACGGGAGCGCAGATGAGGCCGCCGGTGATGGCTGCCGCGCTGCTCGGCGATCTGGTTGGAGTAGGCGAGGTGGGCCTGGCCGAGATGCCAGAGGCGCGGGCTGCGCAGGCTGAGTTCCCAGGCGCGGACGAGAGCGCCGTCGATGGTGACGGGATAGTAGATGCTGGAGTTGCCGATGTTGGAGTGGTCGAGGAAGTTGTTGATGCGGGTCTTGAAGGTGTCGGCGTCGAGGACCCAGCCGCGGAAGGGAATCTGCACGCCGAACTGGTGCTCTTCGTCGCGTTCGCCGGGGAGGGGAACGAAGTCGGTGTTGTTGGCCTGGGCGAATTGCACGATGGGGCCGGTGGCGGTGAGCAGCGGCGGGGGCTGATAGAAGCGGCCGTAGAAGCCGCGGAAGACCCAGTGGAGTTTCGGGATCTGGATGGCTGCGCCGAAGCGCGGGGAGGTTACGTTTTCGGTGATTTGAGATTGGAAGTGGGACTGGCGAACACCGAGGATGAAGGTGAGCCAGGGGGTGGCTTTGAAGTTGTCGTTGATGTACTCCTCGATGATGCCGCCGGAGGCTGAGTCGGGGATGAGGAAGTTGGTGTTGCCGCTGTTGTCGTTGAAGATGGCGCCGAAGAGGTAGGAGTCGTGCTGGCCGAAGGAGTAGAGGCCGGCCTGGATGGTGTTGCGTGCGATGGAGGCGGTGATGGAGGCCTGTGCGCCGGCGTAGTTGGAGGTGCGGTCGGAGGTGGTGGCGACGGGAATGTCGTTGGGGTTGGGTTGGTAGTCGGCGCGGTTGTAGTGGTAGAAGGGCGAGACCTGGAGAACGGTGGAGGGGTTGTAGGTGTGGAGCCAGGAGAAGGCGACGACGCCGTCGGTTTCGCGCTGGCTGTCGCGGAGGCCGCTGGAGTCGAACTGCTGGTTGCCGGGGCTGTCGGGATCAGGGTCGTAGGGGATCTGGAAGTAGTCGTTGCGAAGTTGCGTGATGAGGCGGAACTGGTCTTTGGGTGTGCGGTTGTAGATGAAGGAAGCGAAGCCGCCGTAGCCGTTGGTGGCGTCGTGGAGGACTTCGGGGACGGGCGGGGAGAGACCGTAGTCGCTGCGGTTGCCGTTGAGGCTGGCGTAGTAGGCGAATTTCTCGGAGTGGTCGCCGAAGCTGAGCTGGTCGTCGGTCTGGAAGAAGTTGCCGGCGGTGAGGATGAGTTCGGCCTGTCGGTTGCGCTCGAAACCGGTGCGAGGGACGACGTTGAAGACGCCGTAGGTGCGGTCGCCGACGTCGGAGGTGTAGCTGCCGCGCTGGACTTCGATGTAGTCGATGTCCTTGGGGTCGATCTGTGCGGCGAGGTTCGAGGCGATGTTGGTGTTGGGGATCTGGACGCCGTCGATGAGCCAGCTGACCTGGTGGCCACCGCGCATGTGGAGCATGTCGTGGGTCATGTAGGCGCCGGGGACGTAGTCGGTGATCATGGCCATGCTGTTGGTGCGATCGGCGCCGGGGGTCTCGGTGATGTCTTTGCGGCTGATGAGGGAGGTGGGAGTGACGGTGTCGACGTTCGCGGTGGTGATGTCGGTGGTGACGGTTGTGGTTTGCTCGACGGTGCTGAGCTGGAGTTCGATGTGGAGGATGGGAGAGGTATCGGAGGCGAGGGTGAGGGTTTGTTTCGTGGTGGCGAAGCCGGGTTGGGAGATGGTGAGGATGTAGTCGCCGAGCGGGACGGAGGGGATGGTGAAGGAGCCGTCGTGTGCGGTGACGGGTGGTTTGGGTGAAGGCGGAGTTGGCGGCGTGGAGTTCGATGTGAGCGCCGGCGATGGGGCGGTGCTGGGGGTCGTGGACGACTCCGTGAACCTGACTGAAGATGGTGGCGTGGACTGCGTTTGTCCCTAGAAAGAGAGACATGAGGCAAAGTAGAACAAGCTTGCGCATGGGACTCCCTCGTCAGAGCGCTGACGATTCTGGAACTTCAATGGGGCAGCGGGCAGGCTGACGCGTCTCCGAAGGAGAGGTGCGTCAGGTGCCGACCGGGTCGCTAGAGGAGTTCTGTGGGAGGGCCGCGCTGCTGGCGGGCGCGATCGAAAGCTGTGCGGACGTATGGCTGCGTCTGAAGACTCAGGGTGGAATGGCTGACGAGTCCGGTAGAGATCAGCGATGCAACGGGAAACGAGAGGTCGCCGTGGCGGACAGGCGTGACCACCGCCGGGAAAGCCGGGCAGTGTTGCGGGATGGAGGAGAGGTTGATTCCCGCTGCCGGCGGGAGCTTCATCGTGCAGTGGTGTGCGCCGTTCCGTCTGCAGCAAGCCGGCAAAATTGTGTCGCCGTTGGGCGTGAGAGCCAGCAGCGGCGAGATCAGCGGAAGGCTGAAGAGGAGAAGCAAGGCGATGCTGAGAAGGCGTCGCACAGTTTCATTGTAAGGGAGTTGCGTCAGGAGTTGTGTCAGAGAGTTGTCATTTGGGCGGTATTTGAAGCCAATGAGAACGATGCTTAGCAAATGGCAATGCGCTGTCAGCCGGCACGGTAGGGGTGAAGACTGTGCCCCTTATGTGAGACAGAATCGGTCACAAATGATGAGGCGCGGGGCTTTGCGCCCTGCGCCTCGTTCGAAAAACACAACAGAGAACTTTTCAGCAGACTATTTTGCCGGCTTGGAGGCGGCACCCTGGACGATGAGGTCGTTGTCTACGCCGAAGGCACCGGGCGCGGAGTTAGCCTGTATGCCTGCGATGGATTTGTCCATCTCGTTGTTGACGACGCCGTAGAGAGTGACGTTGCCGTTTTGCACGATGATGTGGATGGCATGGAAGCCGAGAGGCGGATCGTTGGTGATGCCTCCAGCCATGCGGGCCACGCTACGCCCGCCCGGTCCCATGGCCTGAGCTACGGAGCCCTGGTTGGCGTTGTATTTACGCAGGCTCGGTTGTGTGTAGATTCTGTTGTAGACAGCTGCGCGGATGCGGTCGTCGTTGGGAGAGAGCGGGAGGACCTCGTATCTGGTTGTCGACCGACTCAATGCCACTGATGCCCTTGACGGCGTTGCCAGCGTCGCTCTTGACGATCGGGCGGGAGGCGTAACCCTTGAGGACGAGGGTTTTGCCGTGGAAGCCGAAGGTAATCCAGTCGAAGACGCTGTAGCTGGTGAGGCCGCCCAGCTTCTTTTGAACTTGCTGAACGATGCGCATGCCATCTTCCTGCGACCAGGTGGGGGCGGCGTTCTGGGCGATGAGAGAGGGAGCAGACAGGCTAAGGACAAGAGCTGCAGAAAGTGCCGTTATCGTGCGGCGGGTCCAACGGGTCAGAGAGGTCAAGGGACTCATGGATTCACTCCGTATGATGAGATTTTCGTTCGCAAAAAAACGATACGCCTTGCTGGAGGCTGAGTCCAATCTTTGCCATAGGTTAGCGGATTTTTCAACTTCGGCAGCCGTTCGGGACCAGGCCGCACGGGCTCTATCTAATGGTCTAACGGTTGTGGCGATGGTGTGGATTGAAATCGAAGTTATAGAGGACGCCCAGCGTCAACGCGGTGGGGTGGATGCTGCCGGAGGCGGTCACAGGTGTGTCCCAATGCTGAAACTGCGCGTCGGCTTTGATTGCCCAATTGTGAGTGACGTTGTAGTCCAGTCCTACGCCGGGAGAGTACACCACGGTGTTGGTTGAGATGTACAAGGTGTTGCCGAAGATGAAGCCGGGAGAATGGTAGTCGATCTCGCCGCGTCCGATGAGAAAGTCGGCGTAGGGATGGAAGTTTCCGATGGGGTACTCAACTTTGGGGCCGAGGAGGAAGTTTTTCTGGCTGCTGATGTGCCCCTTGTCGATGGGGTAGGTGCCGCGCAATTCAAAGGCTGGACGGAATTGGCGGAAGGTAAGAACGGTCAGATCAGCTCCGGCGGTGATGCCGAGGTTCTTGCCACCTTCAAGGTCGGTGAAGGTGCCGGTGCCTGCGACAAAAGTTGAGAGCTGAAACAGCTGAGTTGCGGCGGGAGCGCTTTGTGCGAATGCGGAATGGGTCAGGGTAATGATTGCGGTAAGCAGGGTCAGCTTTACCAATGCTTGTATATCCTTCATTCAATCCTCTGACTTAAAGCTACCTTAGACTGGAGTGCTTGCGGTTCTTCTGTATGTCTGCGTGGGACAGTTTTCTCCGAGAAACTCCGATTGTTGTTGTAAATCCAACCATTTCAATGAGAGGATTCATCGAATTTAATAAGTGGTTCAAAAGGAATGCTCATGAAGAGAGTTATCGGCTTAGTTGCGGCAATACTTATTTTTTCGCTGCCCGCGTGGCCACAACAGCATGGAACAGAGGCCCACGGAGGCGGACATGCTGCTTCCGCTCCGGCTCATCCTCCTGCTCACGGGCCCGCTGAATATCACGGGACCCCGCATGTAGAGCCAAATCGGAACTTCGCGGATGCTCCGAACCACCCCAATGCGCCCCACGTTCATAACGACGGCCATTGGATCGGACACGATACCGGCCGCGATGATGCGCATTACCATCTTGATCATCCTTTTGAACATGGGCACTTCACGGGCGGGTTTGGACCTTCGCACGTATGGCGGCTGGCGGGAGGCGGACCGTCTCGCTTCTTCTTCGGCGGCTTCTACTTTGGCGTGGCACCGTATGACCTGGTTATTGCGATGGCTGGAACTGGAACGGCGACGACATCGTGATCTATGAAGATCCGGATCATCCGGGCTGGTACCTGGCTTACAACGTAAGGCTGGGAACGTATGTGCACGTGCAATACTTGGGGTAATGGGCAAATGGGGAGGGCGGCTGGTTCGATCGGTGCTTGTGCTGATCTTCCTGCTGATCAACTTGTATGCGTGGGATTGGGTGTTGCTGCGGATTCGCGTCTCGCGCGGGACAGCGTTTGGAAGCGTGCAGGTGAATCAGTTTCTGGCGACACCGCTGAAGGGCAACAAGGTGGAATATGACTTCATGGGCACAGCGCCGGTGACCTGCAGCCGATCTCTCTTTCCGCAACAAGGACATCCTGCGTGCTGGTGGCTTGAACGGCATCCGACGCAGTGGGAGTGAGGCTCTAGAACTGGATGAGCATTTCGACGATGTGCTGTCCGATGTAAAGACTGACGCCGAACTCTGTTGTTACATAGAAGGCCTGTCGTTGATCGATCGCAGTTGATCCTCATGTCAGCTTCAGGGAACGGTGCACTAGATCGTGCAGATTGCAGCCGATGGGACGTTCAGTCTCTTTGCCCAGATCGATGCGAGCAAGGTTTCCTGTCCCGGAGGATTGGATTGACGACGGCGCTGGTGGCGCTGCGCAGCGGGCTGTGATCGTTGGAAGCCTGCCGACGATGGACAATGGAGCGCACCATCGGCGCCGGTTGTCTTATCGTGCTGGATAGCACGGGCAACGTGATTGAGACAATTTCCGGCGCATCACCTCAATGGTCCGTGGGACATGACTGCTGTGGATGCCGGGGACCTTGTCACGTTGTTTGTGACCAACGTCCTGAATGGCACTGTGGATGCGAACGGCAGCATTGTGAATCGCGGGACGGTAGTGCGATTGTTGCTAGCCGTTCCAGATGGGCAGCGGCCCCAGTTGCTCGATAGCACGGTTATTGCTTCCGGGCTCCCGGAACGCACCGACCCGACTGCGCTGGTGATTGGCCCGACGGGCGTCGTATTCGATTTCGAGACAGGGACTCTATACGTCGCGGACAGCCTCGATAACCGGATCGCGGGAGTTCCCAATGCGCTGTTCCGTGAGGATTCGGCGAAAACCGGCTTTACGGTGTCTGAGGGAGGAGCGCTGAATGACCCGCTCGGCCTTTCGTTCACGCCGAATCATCACCTGGTGACGGCGAATGGAGATGACGGAAACCTTGTCGAAGTGAATCCGGAGAACGGCAAACAGGTTGCAGTCGTGCTTGTCGACAATACTGGAGGCCCACCTCCGGGAGCAGGTGCGCTGTTTGGCTTGATTGCGGTTTCCGATGGGGTTTATTTCGTGGATGACGCCTCGAACACGTTTAATTTGCTTCACTGATCAGAGATGTTAGCGGTCGAGAATCGCGATTGCTTTCCAAGTGAGAACCATTCCACTGTGACAAATTTTGTCCAGGAAGTGGGTTCGCGCTTTCGCACGTGAATGCCTGCCGGAGAGCGTTTTCGTGTGCATTCCGGCGAATTTTGCCAGTATTACGAAAAGTTGACAACTGCTGAACTGGTGGATGACAACTGCGCTCGCTTCAGGGCTCAGTCTTGATTTATCCGTGACATTCTTCATATGACACGACGAAAGGGAAAGTTATGTTTGATGTAAGCGTAAGTTCGCAACAAACCCGACTCCGCGTCGAACGACGTGGAGCGGTTGCATCAAGAGCAACGAAAGATTTTCGCCTATTTTTGGGCAAGAACCAAATTGCAGTGGCAGCCGTGCTAATGCTGGTAGTGTGTGTGGGCCACGCGTTCGGGCAGAACAAACGCGATTCAGATTTTCGGTTCGTCAACGTTGCGGATAGCACTCAAGGCTTCACCGCGTTCTCGACGTTTCCTGCGATCAACAACGATGGCGCGGTTGCCTTTGAGGCCAGTGGGCCTGCGCTCACAGATGAGGGCGTCTTTAAGTGGCAGGATGGCAGCGTAACGACGATTGCCAAGCATACTGTCGGCGGCCTCACTCTGTTCGGCATCGATCCTGTCATCAACGCCGCGGGCACCGTGGCTTTTGAAGCGAACCTCTCCACCGGCGCACGCGCGATTTTTACGAGCGACGGTGTTAGTACTAAGACAATTGTCAATACGATCGATCAGGGGCTCATCGGCCGGTTTCTCGGTTCGCCCTCGATCGACCGCTTCGGAACGGTTGCCTTTTTCGGTGTTCGCAATGGGTTCATTTCGCAAGCTGTCTTTACCGGGAACGGCGGAGCGTTGACCACGGTGGTCGACACGATCGATTCCAATTTCACCGGGTTCCAGAATGTCGCTATTAATGCTTCGGGAAAGATCGTCTTCGGTGCAGACAATAACGACGGCAGCGTCGGGCTGTTTGTCATTGACAAGGACGATCCCCTCAAGCAGCCAAGCCTTATCGTGGATACAAATAACCCGGATTTCGGGGGCTTTGGCGATCCTGTCATCAACAAGCACGGGACGATTGCTGACGATGCGTTCCGTAACGATGGCAACGCTGAGATACTGAGCGGAGATCGGCATGGTGTTACGGCGCGGACAGATATTGCCGGCGCGACGTTTATTCAGTTTGAGCATCCATCAATCAATGATTCCGATGCGGTTGCTTTCTTCGCCTTCAAGACCGACGGTGGTGCGGGCGTCTTCATCGAACTGACCGGAGGAGCGTCGCCGATTCCTGTGATGCAGACCGGGGATGCTCTTTTTGGTTCGACCGTGACAGAGGTTGATCTTGGACGTTTTGCGCTCAATAACAAATTTCAGTTGGCCTTTCAGTACACCCTCGCAGACGGACGCAGCGGTGTCGCCGTTGCATCGTTGCGGCGAGATGAGGGGCGGGGGGATCAGGAGGACGACGATCAGTAAGAGTGCGGGTTACGTTGTATAACCATCGCGGATGAGTGAACAATCTCACCCGCGCTGGTTGTGCGTTGTTCAGCATCCGCTGAAGGAGATGAAGTCTCCGAGTGGATTCGGCAGAGTTGGGTTGAAGGGTTCGAAGGGGAAGGATTGTAACGTGTCGAAGCCTGCGGCTTTGGCGGCGTTGAAGTCCACAAACGGCGTGAGCGCGGCGAGGGCCTGGTCAATTGAGGTCCAGCACAACGTTCTTTCGTAGCCGTTGTTGTTTGGCGGGTCGATGCTCTCTGCGACTCCCTGGATGCCAGTGATGGTTTCAATCGGACCGCCGAACGGCGCGGTGACGTCACCACCAAGGACACGCGCGAGCGTGCGGTGATCGCTCTCGATGCCCATGATGCGCGCCGCGGTGACTCGCAGATTGCGTGTGCTGAAGTTGCGCACGCCGACGAGGTAGGCGGCGATGAAGGCGTCCTCCAGGGTGACGAGAATGTTGAGGGTGGTCTGTGCGTCAGTGAACATCTTTGGCGGATAGAAGAACTGGGTGAAGGGTGTGAACTGGTCGGTGACGGACTGCTCGAGAAGGTAGTGAGACATCTCTTCCTGGCGGGCGGCGATGAGGTAGCCCTGGTCGTCGGTCTGGGAGCTGCTTTGAAGAAGGGGGCGTTGTTGATGATGTTGGTGTAGGTGGTGACGGCGAGGGCTTCGGCGATCTCTGCGGCGACGAGGATGTCACGATCGCCTTTTTTCAGATGATCGTGTTCGTCCTTCATGGATTGATTGTCTTCGTCCTTCTGCTCGGCTGCGACCACGGTGGCGAGTCCGCCGAAGCCGACGAGGGTGGTGGCTCCGGCAAACGTGGCGTTTCTGAGGAACGATCGTCGGGACGGGCTGGAGACTCCGGATGGGTTGTTTTCAAGTGGATGGGCGACTTCGATTTCGTTTGCTGCGTTCATGGCTGGCATCTCCGTGTGTTGATTTCAGGGAAGAGTCCTGGGGGTTCTTGTCTGGGTTGCTGGGCCTGGGGAGACTTTCCTGGTTGGAGAAGTTACGAGGCGAGATGCCTGAGTGGATTTTGTGGGGGAGATTAAGATACGGGAAAGATCAGCGGAAGGAGATTCTAAAACCCGGTCGTGCTTGGCGCGAATGACTACATCCGGCGCCAGTTGCCGTAAGTTATTCGTTGGCGATCATCTCGCGAACGGTGGCGATTTTTTTCTTGATTCCGACGATTTTTTCAGGCCAGGAGCCTCCGGTGTGATCCGGGTAGGGGACTCCGGCGGCGTACTCGCGTTCGGCCTCGGCGAGATGCTCGAGCAGGATGTTGAGTCGGTCCTGGAGGGTGGGGCCGGGCATAGAGAAAGGCTATCACTGTGGTAGGCGGCAGATATCGGCTACGCGCCCGAGTAGAATTCAGAATCATTATAAGGAGGCTCAATGGCTCTGAGTTTTGTTGCGGATATCCGCCCTCTTTTCCGGGATGAGGACATTGATTGTATGAAATCCATGGGGGTCGATCTTGATGATCCTGCGTGGATGTGTGTTGCTGCCAACGCGGAAAGTGTCTACGGCACGCTCGCTGATGGCTCCATGCCTCCCGATGAACCCTGGCCGAAAGATCGGGTTGCTCTTTTCAAGAGGTGGATGGACGCCGGTTGTCCTGGATAGATGACGGTTCGGGCTTCCTCATGTACCCCCACCCCCGTCAATGTTGCGCAAAGTCTAGTAACGATGTGGGTTAGGCTTGTACTTGCGTGCGCGGCCGGGTGATTGAAAGCGGGCCACGTGTTGTGCGGTGGGGCTTTTGGGGGTGGGGTTTGTCAAGGGGGTGGGTTTGGTCGAGCCCCTCTACTTGTCGGTTGTCTCTGCGGAGTGGGGTGCGACGGTTGCGACTCGGGTGGCTGTATTTAGCCGGTCGCCTGTGCGGAGGTAGTAGAAGCCCCTGCCGTCGTGGTCTTTTCCATCCCAGACGGCGACGCGCATGGGTCCGTTCACGGTCAGGGTGTCTCCGTGTACGGTGATGGAGGTGCCCTGGTCCAGGCCGAGACCCAGGAGATCGGGATGGGCCTTGATGACGGCGGCGAGATCGTTCTCGCGATGGCGAACGTCGACGTGCTGGTCGATGGTGACGTTGGTGAAGAAGCCGAAGCCGATCTCGTGGCCGGGGGCCATCATGATGGTGTTGTCGTCGGGATTGGAGGAGCCTCGCACCATGTAGGAGCCCTGAACGGTTGCACCGGCGGAACCTCCGCCGATGACGCCTCCGCGATCGAGGACTTTGAACATTTCTTCGAGGGTGCGGGTGTTGAGGTAGGCGTCGGTGAGTCGCCAGTGACGGCCGCCCTCGATCCAGACTCCGGTAGCGGTGGTGAGGGGTGCGACGAAGTCAGTGGAGTTGGCAACGGTGCGGTCGGTGGTGTGGATGACGGTGCAGGGGACTGCGGCGAAGGGAGTTTTGGGGCCGCAGAATTGTTCCTGCAGGTGGGCCTGCTCGGTTGGTTTGGTGACGGAGGCGGTGGGGATGACGACGATGTGGGCGTTCTTACCGCCGGCCATTTCGATGAAGCGCTGGAAGTCGGGTGGCTGGGTTGCGCCGCCGGTGATGAGGAGATATCCCTTTGTGGGACCGTGCGAGGGTGGTTGGGCTACGGCGATACTTGTAAAGGTTGTGAGCGTCCCTATTATCCATGCGAAGTGCAGAAGGCGCGCTGCGATCATCCTGTTCCCAAATATCATTTCTTCTCCCGATTGATTCGTGATCAGGTGGAAGTATAAAGCGCGAGACGGATCGCGAACACTGATTTGTCAAGGTGCTGGCGTCGTTGGTACTGGGCGAACTGGCCAAAGCTGCGAGGGATTGGGGGGCTACGAGCCTTTTATGGTTCCGTTTCGAGTGAGGGGGCTTTCGCGAGGTGATTTGCGCAGCTTAAAATAGGAGTGATTCACCAAACAAGACTTTAGGAGAATTTCTATGGCTACGGAAACTGTGAAGAAGACGAAGACTTCGGCTAAATCGAAGAGCGCTGTGAAGGCTCAGGCCGGCGAGACGGAGGGCGCGGTGAAGGCAGCACCCGCGGTGGCAGAGAAGAAGGCGGTAAAGTCCATAGCGAAAGCCAAGACGGTTGATGTTGCGGCGAAGATTACGCCGACTCATGCCGAGATTGCCCAGCTTGCGGAGCGGTACTGGGCGGAGCGGGGTTGGCAGGATGGGTATGCCGAGCAGGATTGGCTGCGGGCGGAGCGGGAGTTGTTGGGAGTTGCTTCGTAAGGATGAATTGAACTTTTGCGCTTGAGGCTAACAGGGTTGCCGCCTTTACTGAGTGGGGCGGCTCTGTCGGCGTGATACGTTTGCGGGACGACCAATGACCGCGCTTTCGCGCGAACGCCCACATCTCAGAGTCGAGATGTGGGCATTCGATTTCGTGAAGAAGTTCAGATGTGGGTTACGCCGCCTACTTAGCTTGGCAGTTTATGGGTGGGCTATTCGTCGACGGAGTTGCGTTGCGATTCCTATGGCTCCGAGGCTTAGCAGCGTTATGGTTGAGGGCTCAGGGACCTGGGAGTTGCTTATATCCGTAATCTCCATTGATGCGGAGCCGTAAGAGGTCGTTACGAAACTCAGATCAGGAGATCGTATCGGAGATACGCAATTGGTCTCCTTAAAACCACAGGAAACAGCGTTCCCTGATTGCGCCCTTCACCCTGTATGTACGCCATAAATAACGTTGCCCTCGCGCCAACGAGGACATCGTCTCATGCCTCTCTTTACATTGGGAGAGGCGCGCGTAATATTTGCCTAGAGGCTCTAAGCATGAAATCGTCTGTCGCGATCTTCTACAAGGCACTCTCGATCTTGCCGGCCGCACTGCTAGTTTTGCTGTTTGTTTTCCCTTCGGCCGGCTTCGCGCAGGCCGCTGCCGCGAAGCCGCTAGATCCGGTAGACGGCATTATCGATGCGTTCAAAACGCACGATGTCGTGGCACTCGGCGAGGGCGATCATGGCAATGAACAGGGCGCGGCGTTCCGCGCGAAGCTCTATCGCGACCCTCGCTTTCAGGCTGTCGTCAACGACATTGTCGTCGAGAGCGGCAACGGGCGCTATCAGGCGATGATGGATCGCTACATCGCCGGCGAGACCGTTCCCGAGAAGGAACTTCGCATGGCGTGGCTGGAGACGACCCAGCGCACCGATGTCTGGGACCGCGATATCTACGCCGACATGTTCCGCACCATCCGCGAGATCAACCAGAAACTGCCCAAGGCGAAACAGCTCCGCGTGCTGCTGGGGGACACACCCTATCCGCACGATCCCGGCAAGGCGCCGACGCCGCGCACGGACAGTTTTCCTGCGGAGCTGATCCAGCGCGAAGTGATCGCGAAGAAGCGCAAGGCGCTGATCATCTATGGCGAGATGCACTATCTGCGCAGGCAGGCGGAGCCGCCGCCGCCGATGCCCGGCCAACCTGTCCGGCCTCCGTCCGGGACGATTGTCAGCCTGCTTGAGAAGGCTGGCGTAAAGGTCTTCTCGATCTGGACCTTCACGGCGCTCGGCGCGGAACTCCCCACCCTGCAGCCCGACATCGCGACCTGGAAGAAGCCGAGCCTCACGCTGATCAAGGACACGCCGCTCGGGACGGCGCCTTTCACCTTCTACTACCCGAAGGGATCGGGTATGATGATGCGTCCCGGCCCGAACGGGCCGATCGTGGTCGACCTGGGCGAGGCGATCGGCGGAGTGATGCAGGAACAGTTCGACGCGGTGCTCTATCTCGGCCCGAAAAGCGAGATCACCTACGCCGAGCTGCCCAAATCCCTGTGCGCTGACCCCGAATACGTTGAGATGCGCGCCGCCCGCCTGTCTTCGATGCGGCCACTAGGGGCGCCCACCACGGAAACTTCTCCCGCCGCCGACTTTCGCCAGCGCTGCAAGGAGGCGGTGGAGGGCCTGGTCCCCGCGAAGGAATGAAGAATCCCTTGCCGACATCTCGCTCAGAGGGACGATCTGGGACTGCGGAAGCAGCTCACGACGTAGCGTCAATGACGGGCAAACGGAGAATGTCTATGCAGAGGATTTGCGTTTTTGAGGCCAGCCGAGGCGCCGGTGCGCATGTCGTTCGGCTGGCTTACAGCCAGGGCTTTGACGTAAGAGCCATCACACGCAATCCGGCGACGGCAAAAGTTCCTGACGGTGCCAACGCCATGGAGGACGACGTATACGATGGCCAATCCTACGAGCGTCTTGCAGTGATGGCCTACAACCTCAAACGGATGGCAAATGTCCTCGGAACCGCTCACCTGACGCACGCGCTCCAGAAAAACTGATCGAAGCGGAGCTCCGTCCGCTCGAATCAGCGCGAGAACCAAGTGTCGGGGCGGTTAAAGCTGCCGAGTTCCGTAACAGACTCGTAAGGTCCGTAGTCGGCTGTGAAGAGGTTGGGATTGTGGGCATCTTGAAGAAGCGTTGTGCCTATGGCGCCACCATTAGCGGCAACCGCTCCATAGAGAGTGAACCCATATTGCCGACTGAGTGGGATGTCAGTGATGTCGATATGGTCGACGGGCGAACCGGATGGACCTGTGAAATCCGATGCGAAGATGTAGGGGTATCCGGGAAATGGTGTGTCTGTGAAGCTGGGTCCATAGACGAACGAGTTACCGGTCAGTACCGATGACACTGTAAAGGTGTAGGCGCCGATGTAGGGGAAAAACTGGAAGTTCTTCTGGCCGGTCAGGTTAATGTTGTCGATGATGGTGTATTGGAACGTGTCGGCATGAGCGGTGATTGGCAGGGCGAGGCATAAGGACAGAATAAGGGCAGGAAGGATACGGGGCATTGGTCTCCGGGGGCCGAGTTGCAAATTAACGACAAGAGATACGCTATAAGAGCCAAGGCGCAATCACAACGTATATTTTGGGATTCGACTCCTCTTGACTGGGGAGAGTTCGCGGGCGTAGCGTTGCGTTCTCCCCACAGGCCCCTTCCAGAGATTCGCCCATTGGCGACAGGAGATTTCCATGCGCATGATGATGATTGCTTCTATGCCCGTTGAACAGTTCAACGCGGCGGTTAAGGATGGTTCCACTCAAGCGAAGATGAAGAAGATTATGGATCAGTTGAAGCCGGAGGCGGCGTACTTCACTGCTATAAATGGCAAGAGAACTGCAGTTCTGATTGTGGACCTTGCGGATCCGTCGAAGATTCCGTCGCTCGCCGAGCCGTGGTTTCTTACCTTCAATGCCTCAGTGGATTTTTATCCGGTGATGGTGCCTCAGGATCTTGCGGCTGCCGGTTTGGATGGTTTGGGCAAGCAATGGGGATGAGGCTTGCGAGCTTCTTCCGCACAAGGGATAGTTGTGTCATCAACTCGGGAAGGAAAGTGGATCGCGCTTTCGTGCGAATGCCCACATCTGGGAGAATCGAGATATGGGGATGTGGGTGATCCGCCACGAAGATTTCAAAACTTAGGATGAAGCTGGGCGTGTTGGCAAATGCGGCGGCGACGAACGTCTGTTGGTCGCCGCCGAGGGGATCCAAGTGTACGTTTAAGGGGGTACGTTTATGCAGCCAACTGCTGTCCAAGGAACTCCTTGGCCTTGGCAACCTCAGCGTCCCACTTCTTCAGTTGCTCCGGGGTCAGGAAGTTCACGACACGCTGGCGAATCTGGTCGCGATGGCTTGCGACCTGTTTGGCGATGTCGGCCCTTGTGACTCCTGGGTGGTCTTTGAGATAGTCGCCCACCTTGGAACGAGCTTCTGTAAAAGCGTTTTCCAGTTTTGCTTTCTGATCATCACTGAGTTGCAGGCTCGAGGCAAATCTCTTTACTTCAGCGACGACTTGATCATGCTGCTCTTGTGTAAGATTCATTGCGACCCTCCGGTTGCGGGTTAATTGTTGAGGGGCCGACTCAAACGCCTTGCGTGGGTTCGAGTCCGTTTTGGGGAGTTGAGGGACGAACGGCGCTTTCACGCGGGCGGTGCCAGCGTGGTTATCCTTGTCCTGGAGCAAGACCCGCTTGATGTTAGGCCGTGAAAATCGTCCGTCTACGGGACCTGGCGAATCGGGACCGGGTCAATCGGGACCTGGTCCATCAACGGTCGTGCGGATCGAACCGTTCTATCGATGACCTGGAGGTCCGCTGGTATGCCATTAGACTCGCCCTAATGCTCCATGACAAGCTGTCAGTTTTGCCGGGTTGGATTTCTTTTGTGACTGGGTTACATCTGGGCCACCCGCTTGATCCTCACCCGTCAAAAAAAGGTGCAAAGTTTTCAAAACGGGCGAGATAGGCCTGTAAGTTTATTGGCGCGCCATTGCGATACGGACCGCCTCCTCAGGTGAAACCAGGTGATCGAAACTCTCGGCGGCATCGGCGATCGCGATCTGTGCGCCCTTTACCGTACCGTTGAATTCATTGCCGCGCGGGCCGTAGTCTTGGGAGACTGGGGAGCCGGTGTCCTCGCCGACATCGCAACCGTCGTCGGCAGAGAAGATCATTGCTAGGGTTGCGGGGACGGAGCCTTCGCCGACCTTCTTGCCGTCAATGTAGAGGGTGACGTTGCCGCCCTTGGCGAGACCTCCGCCGGCGTAGGCGAACTCCATGCGCACCTGATGTTCGCCGGATGGTATCGGGTTGGCCGATTCGGTGTAGAAGTAATGCACGCCGCCCAGGTTGTAGCAGTACTTCAGCTTGCCTGCCTTCGCGTAGAGGCTCCAGCCGCCGATGTTTCCACCCTGGGCGATGATGACTCCCTCGGCGCCTTTTTCCGGCACCACGATCTCGGCGGTGACGGCGTGGGATTTGTTCTTGATGTTGACGACACAGTTCTCCGACAGGTGCCCCATGCCGCCGAAGAGGAGTTGAGTATTCCCCTTGATGAGCTGCGGCCTTCCGGCAGTATCGGAATTCATAACCTTACCGAGGTCGTCATTAATCGGCAGCACGTTGTAGCGCGTCGCCTCGATGAGCCAGAGGCGCTGAAGTTCGTGGAGTTTTTCAGGCATCTGCTTGGACAGATCATTTGCCTGGCTCCAGTCCTTGGTGGTGTCGTAGAGCTCCCAGACGTCGTCGTCGAAGGCGGGGGTTTTTTCTCCGACGAGAAGCCATGGTGTTTTGTGCCTGGTGACTGCGGTCCAGCCTTTGAAGTAGATGCCGCGATTGCCGAACATTTCGAAGTACTGGGTCTCATGTCGTTCGGGGGCTTTGGCGTCATTGAAGGAGTAGAGCATGCTGACGCCTTCGATGGGTTTCTGGGCTACGCCGTTCACGGAGTCGGGTTGGGGGATTCCTGCTGCTTCGAGGATGGTTGGAGCGACGTCGATGACATGGTGGAATTGCCACCGCATTTCACCCTTCGATTGAATTCCTCTTGGCCAGTGGACGATGGTACCGTTGCGCGTGCCGCCCCAGTGAGAGGCGACCTGCTTGGTCCACTGGTAGGGCGTGTCGCACGCATGCGCCCAGCCGACCGCGTAGTGGGGGTAGGAGTCGGGGTCGCCCCACTTGTCGAGCCGGGCGGTCAGGAATTCAGGAGACTCGATGGCGGCCATCCCGTTGAAGTTGAGCATCTCGTTGTAGGTGCCGTTCAACGTGCCCTCGGCGGAGGCGCCGTTGTCGCCGATGATGTAATAGATGAGGGTGTCGTCGAAGGCATCGATCTTCTTCAGCCCATCGAGCAGAAGACCCACGTGGTAGTCGGTGTATTCGAGAAAGCCTGCGTAGACTTCCATCTGGCGGCGCAACACCGGCTTGAGTGCTTCCGGCATGTCGTCGAAGGCGGGGATCTCTTTGTGGCGCGGAGTGAGCTGGCAGTCGGGCGGAATGACGCCGAGTTTTTTCTGGCGGGCGAAGGTTTCTTCGCGCAGCTTGTCCCAACCCTGATCGAACTTGCCCTTGTACTTGTCGGCCCATTCTTTGGGCACATGGTGCGGGGCGTGTGTGGCGCCGGGGGCGAAGTAGACGAAGAAGGGCTTGTCGGGCGCGAGGGCCTTCTGCTGCCCAATCCATTTCATGGCCTTGTCGGTCATATCGGGCAGGAGGTGGTAGCCCTCTTCGGGCGTCTTCTTCGGGTTGACCGGAGTAGTGCCCTCGTAGAGCGTGGGGTACCACTGATTTGCTTCGCCGCCGATGAAGCCATAGAAGTATTCGAAACCACCGCCGCCGGTGGGCCACGAATCGAAGGGTCCGACGGGGCTGGTTTGCCAGACGGGGACTTCGTGGCATTTGCCGAATTGGGCGGTGGAATAGCCATTCAGTTGCAGCGTGCGGGCCAGCGGAGAGCAGGAGTTCGGGAGCACAGAACTGTAGCCAGGCGCTCCGCTTGCGAGCTCGGTGATGGCGCCCATGCCGACGCTGTGGTGGTTGCGTCCGGTCAACAAGGCTTGGCGAGTGGGCGAGCAGAGGGCAGTGGTGTGGAAGCGGGCGTACTTCAGGCCTTCAGCGGCCAGCTTTTCGGCATTCGGGGTTTGGCAGGGGCCACCGAAGGCGCTGGATGAACCGAAGCCGGCGTCGTCAATGAGGACGATCAGAACGTTGGGAGCACCTTTGGGCGGACGCAACTGCTCGATGGGTGGGTATTTCGTGTCGGGGTCTTTCTGGTCGAAGGTGATATGTTCAACACGATCGGTGTTCGGCATCGGCAGGTGCGAACGGTTCTTCTTGTCATCGCTCATGAATTGACTCCTCAATTTTCTTCAGCCCGGTGTCTCGTCTGCTTTTACGTCAATGAGGAGGGCTTGCCTACTAGCAAAAATGCCAGTAAGGAGGGGTCATATGCACGATGATTTTCGCGGCGGCTATCTGAGAGGGAGGTCGAACGTCGTCGCGATGGCGTGTTCGTCGCAAACCACGATGGCAGCACCGATTTCTCTGACACACCCGATGACGTGGCTCGCGATATTGGGACAATCGGGCGAATCACACAGATATTCTGTGAGTATGTCCTTGCGCCCATCGGGGCCTGTCATGCCAGATGCGATGACTACTTGCGGCATAGATTTAATCTCCTCCACTTGCCTGAATTGTTTCGAGGTTCCACGCTCTCGCGCAAGTAACTCCTGAGTTGCGGGATGCACGCCCCCGGTTTTTAGTAGATCGGGGGTGGTGAGGCCTTGGCTTCCAGAGAGAGGAGCGACTTAATGTGGCTGCCCTGAATGATGAGTTGACTGGCGGGTGATGACACTCGTTCGAAGACGAAGGAGTCGCCGGTGGCGGTGACGTCGATTCCGAGTGAGCTGTCCTTTTGGAGCCACACGACGTGTGGAGTGGTGACGATTCTCAGGGCGACAGCTTCCTGAGTGACTGGCCGGTTTTTCTTTCGAGTAACGAGGATGACTTGTTCAAGCAGGCTTTTCGGGCCGTCGGGATGGATTAGGGCCACGACGAAGTACTGGTTTGTTTTTGAAGAAGGGTTTCCAGCGGCGACTCCGGGGCACTGGCCGGGGTGGTTGCTGTTCCAGAGGCTGAGGTCAGATTCGGAGAGATTGTGGGGTTGGACGATGGTCCACTGATCCTGCTCGACCACGGAACGGAGAGATTCGGGCATGCCGCTCAGGCAGGTCTGGGCGGGTAGGTGGGTGGAGGCTGCGAGGAGGGCGTTGATGAGAATCCATTTGGAGATGCTCATGGGGTATAGCTTGGTCCTCGACGGGGGATTGGGCCATACATCCTTTGGGGTAACTGAAGAGGTTCGCGTGTTGCGGGAATGGCCACTGAACTGCGCGGGTGTGGGAGTACACCCCCTCCCCCGTCAACTTTGCGCAAAGTCTTCGAATGATGGGGGTTAGGTTTGGACTTGTGGCGTTCGGTTTGGGGAGATGTAGCGGACGGTGTGATGTGGGTGGGGTTTTTGGGGGGTGGGTTTTGTCAAGGGAGGCGCGGAGAGTGCTCCTGGATATTGTCTTGGATATTGTCCTGGATCTTCCAGCCCTGATCACTAGCCAAAGCGGGAAGATTTAGAGGCCTGGCGGTTGGTATGGTGAAGGGATAACAAGGTGACGCGGCATGGATGATGCAAAGATCAGTCATTTAAAAACAATCTTCGAGCGGGCGCAATTTGTCGGTTTGCTCGGGATCGAGTTGGTTGCGTTTGGCGATGGATGGTGTGAGACGAGAGTTCAAGTCACGCCGACTCTTGCACAGCAACATGGATTTGTTCATGCCGGTGTGCTGATGACGCTCGCCGACCATACGTGCGGAGGTGCGGCGGCAACCATGGTGCCTGAAGGACAAGATGTGATTACGGTAGAGAACAAGATTTCTTTCCTGCGTCCTGCAACAGGAGCGGTGCTCTTCTGCCGGGCGGAGGTATTGAGGGCTGGAAAGAGACTTATCTTCACCGAGGCCGAGGTGAGGATCGGAGGCGATGGCAAGCGGGTGATCGTCGCCAAAGCTTCCAGCACATTGGCCGTTATTCCCTAACGTCAGACATCCCGGACCCCATTCATGCACGGTGAGACTGCGCATGAATAGGACACCAATTCCAAATGTGGGCCACCCAGCCGTAATTTTCTTTGGGTGGTTTTGACGTGTGGGGAAGGATGGCAGTTCGCGTCCGCGCGAATGCCCACATCTCAGAATCGAGATATGGCATCCCGATTTGGTGGAACGTCAGATGTGGGGCACCGGTAGTAGACTGTTTTGCCATGCCACAAGGCGCCACAAACCTGCTGATGGAGAAGCTGGATGCTGTTGCGATCGACATTGAGGCCATCGAGCGGCTGATCGCCTCGGAGCCGTTGGACACCTCGGACCAGCTACTCGCGCTACGCACGATACAGGAGTTATATCGGCGCCTTGCCGACGACCTTCGCGTCGCCATCTCCCTCTTTGAGTGAACCTGATACCGATGCGGTGACGCAAACCCGAAAGACGGTTACGCTTGAGGCGCGTTCGCATGGCCGCGCGAGCAGTTGAATCATGGGTTAGATCTGGCCACCCGCCGCTGGTGAGTGGGGAGTAGTTCGGAGACGTGTAGCTAGAAGTTGATCGGATTTTATCTGTGCGCGACTCGTCGGGTGAGACGTCTCCGGCATTCCGGGATGAGGCTGACGAGACCGGTGGCTAGAAGCAGGAGGCTGGATGGCTCGGGGATTACAAAGCCGACGTCGGTAATCTGGTCGAATTTTGTGCCGGGCGCCACTTCAAAGACCACTGAATGGGCGGTTCCATTGAATCCTGTCCCCACCGCGCTCCAGGTTGACGAGGCGATGAGTGGGATCATTGCGAGCGACCCACCGGTTCCATCGAGGCCGGACTCGATAAAGACCGAGCCGGGGCCGGTCGATTCGTAGTAGAAGGAGAGAAGATTGAATCCGCCGTCGACATTCATGAGGGATATGTCGTTCGCCTGGCCGACAATGTCTGGGCCGTAAGGCGGCACGCCGGAGACAGCGACGAAGGTTGGATTGAAGAAGACGCCGTAGTTTGTGCCGGGCCCTGATCCCAGGCTTCCGGTTCCGCCATTGTAGAAACTGAGGACCTGTTCGTTGTTTTGAAGGCCTCCGAAGTCGAGAGTGAATGGAATAGCTTGAGCGGGCAGGGAGCCCACGATGATGAGGGTGAATAGAAACAGGATGGGATGGGGTTTCACTGGGATCGCTCCTTGCTTGCTAAACTCGGCTGCTACAGATGGAAGCACCAGAAATGAGGCGGGGGACCCGGTGAAAATTCTACGCTCTTTTGGCGGCTGGAGAGGAGAGCGGTTCGCGCCTAGCGCGAATGCCCACATCTCAGAATCGAGATATGGGGCACCCATTTCGGGGAGTTGCTCTGATGTGGGCCACCCGCCCTGTCTAGGCTATGAGTTGGTTTTCCTGAGTGGGGCGTGTGGCGCCGGAATGTTTGTGGTTGGTTTGGGAAAGGGAAGGGTGGAACCCAAGTGAAACGCTGTCAGCCGCCAACACCGTGGAGTGCTGCGTCGTGAGTCCTACCGTCCATTGCAGGGAGGGCTTGGTTGCCAGCCATTTGGTGGCGATTAGGCAGGAGAGATAGGTGAGCAGAAACAGTGCAATCCAGAGGAGGACGCATTCGGCGTTTAGGATATAGACCGGTCCCACCATGGAGCGGTGGAAGGACTTTACTATGCGCATGAGAATGAGCAGGCCAATCGCGTGAGTGAGATATAGCCCGAAGGTGTCGCGTCTGACGTCGATGATGCGAGGCCAAGTGGCACAGCGGAGCTTGAAGAATACGAGTGCCATACAGATCGAGAAGGCCTGGTTGCTCAAACGCAGGGTATTGAAGGGGGTAGGGTTGTTGTGTGAGGCGAGCAGGTTGGATTCGCAGTAGGATGCGACTCCGGTGCAAATGGTGAGTGTGACGAAGAGCAGGAGGGGGATCCGCGCGAGGACCTGGTTCATCCTGGTGAAGTTGTTGGCGGCGTAGCTGCCTAGCCAGAGATAGAAGACGAACGCAAACAGAGCTTGCGTATGTCGCGGCTGAAACCACAGTGCATAGATATTGACCACGTACACGAGGTTGGCTGCGAACAAGATCGCGCCGAGCTTGAGCGTGTATAGATAGCGACGACATGCAAGCAGGATGGCGATACAAAAAAGCAGGTTGGGAATGAACCAAAAGGGAGATTCCACCAGGCAGGACCATGCGAGGGCGAGGGCCAGTCGCAGGATTTGAATCGGGTCGGCGTGTCTGAGGCCGTGGTCGATGAGTTTGTGAAGAGAGAGCAGCGCGCACAAAATGCCAAGCCAGAACAGCCAGGGCAGAAAGATCTTATTCAGCCGGCGCATGAAGTATTCGACGGGATTGCGGCGATCGACACGCTCCCCCAAGAGAAAGCCCGAGACGAGGAAAAAGCCGATGGTTCCGAACTTAAACGTCGTGATGATCGCGATGCCGAGGTGTGTAGGAGATGATTCTCTGGCAAATTCAAATTCGCGGGAACAGTGAACGGCGATGATCGACACCATGGACCAGAACCGCAGATTGTGGACGAACAGATGGTCCAGCTCGCGGAGTCTCGGTCTGCCAGCAACGGAAGGGATGCTGCGGTCTGCCGTAGCAGGGGCGCCATCGGTATTGCGTGAATGACCCGAAAAAATGGACCCGGAGGAACGTACGGCTTTGGATCTCTGCATGCCGATTGCGAGACTAGCAAGCCAAAACAGTTACACACAATGACACATTTGCGTTGTACCAAGTTGTACAAGGGTGTGCGTCGCGGTTAAGAGCGGGCAGACTCTCGCAGGTTTGCTTGGAGAGTTCTCGAAGGAGAGCCGGTGTCGCTTTGGAGAAGGGGTTGACGCCGGTAACAGCTAAAGGTGATGAAGTGGAAGTTTCTGGTTTGCTGGTAACGCTTGAGGCGCGTTGGCATGGCGTGCGAGCAGTTTACATCCCACCCTTCGCAAAAAGCGCGACGGATGGGGCACCCGAGCGAATGCCCACATCTCAGAATCGAGATATGGGGCACCCATTTCGGGGAGTTGCTCTGATGTGGGCCACCCGCCCGGTATTGGTTGGGTTTTATGTATGGGCCACCCGCCAGGCCACCCGCCCCGAAGTCGATTTCTCAATTAGATATCTAGTTTAGTGAACAGAGCAGCTTATCTGCGACGAAGCGGTCAACCCTTGAGCCGTAACCGTAATTGTGGAACTGTAATTGCCGGAGCATGACCTGTTGCATTGGACGTAACCCTGATTGACGGCAATGCAGGCGTTACTTGAACTCCATTGAGGAGCGACGGGCGGTTGACCGTTGCTCAGCACCGCCGTTAGTTCAATGTATTCGTAAAATCCTGTTGAAGCGTTCCCGTTTAGTTCAGCACTTGCGGGCTGCAATGAAAGAGTGAGGAGAGGGTGGCTTCCACAGCCAACTACCAAGGTGCAGACGATTCCCATCGCCAATAATACAGAGAAAACAGTTTTCATTTGCCGAGTAGGCTACCATGCCCCGCACTTGACTCCAAAATAACCGTCGTTGGTCTAGTGCTTTTAAGATCGAGGGCATAGTGCCGCTCTTAGTGGCTGGGGGAGGAGAGCGGATCGCGCTTTCGCGCGATGGCCCACTCATGCGGTGAGACTGCATGAATGGGGCACCCGCGGTATGGGTTGGATTTTATGTATGGGCCACCGCCAGGATGCCCACCTTATCGACGATGAGACCGTCGCGAAGATGGGGCACCCGAATTCGTCGTGGGTTAGACCTGGGCCACCCGTCCAGAATTGTCAGATTGTTGAAACTATCGAACCGCATGGTGACTCTAATCGTCTGTACGGAGGAACCAAGATGAAAAGCAACATGAACGGCGACCTGGACGACATTTCGATGGCGTACTTTTGGTATCCATTTCTCGCGATCGTGGCGATGGTCGTCGCAGCAGTGGCTGTGGTCATAAAGATGGTTTAGCTTTTCTGCTCCCGCAAATTCTTCACCTTTATGCGCCCTTAATGGGGCGCCCAGAGTATGGGTTGAATTTGTATGGGCCACCCGCCGAAGATGGGACACCCAAATCTGTGGTTGGGGTTAGACCCGGGCCACCCGCCCATAGGTCAATTCACCTTGTTGATTTTCGTTGAAAGGGTAGCACCAAGTGGGTGGGAATCGGCTGGGAGAGGAAAGCGGTTCGCGCGTGGCGCGAATGCCCACCTTATCGACGATAAGACCGTCGCGAAGATGGGGCACCCGGCCACCCAGCCACCCAAATTTGTTGTGGATTAGACCTGGGGCACCTGCCCCACCCGTCCACCCGTTGTATGGATAGGTTTTTATGTGTGGGTCACCCGTCCGTCGTGAAGTATGATTGCGGAAACCAATCACTCAGAGGAAACAGATTGTTAACTTCTCAGATTCTCAGTGACCTCTCGCTCGGCCAGTCCATTGCTGAGACCGATGAGGGGCTCGATAGATACTTCGTAAATACACATACCTTCAATGTCCTTCTTCGTGGTGAAAAAGATATTATCGCGGGAGATAAAGGTACGGGAAAAACCGCTCTATATCGAATCTTGAAGGAGCGAGCAACAGGACTCGACCAGCTTCGAACAACGCGTGTGGTGACCGCGTTCAATCTCGTCGGAAATCCAATCTTTCAAGAACTCCTGACCGTTCCAACTCAAACCGAAGGGCGATATATTGCCTTCTGGAAGACGTACTTCCTGTCCTTGGTAGGGAACTGGATGCTCGATCAGACAACCCTAGTGCGGCAAAGCGCGATTCGACGGGTTGAGTTCTTCCTAGAACAAAACAATTTGAAAACTATAGACACGACTCCTAAGGGGGTAATATCCAAGCTCATTTCAAAATTTCCAAAGAGAAATTTGAAGTCAGCCGAAGTGGATTTTGGTTTGGCCGAACACGGCGGGCCCAGCATTAAACCCAAGATGGAATTTGAGCCGGACCTTGTTCAACCTATTAGCTTTTTCGGTGTTGATTACTCCGCTGGCCTGAAGCTTCTTGACTCTTCTCTGCGTGAATCTAATCTGACCATCTGGATTGCCTTGGATAGATTGGATGAAGCATTTCAAGGTTTTCCGAATGTAGAAGTTATGGCTTTGAGAGCATTGCTACGCACCTATCTAGATCTTAGAGAGATTAGGAGCCTCTCCTTAAAACTATTTCTGAGAAAAGATCTCTTTCGGAAGATCATCGAAGGCGGCTTCGTAAACCTTACGCATGTTAATGCAAGAAAGATTGAAATTGTGTGGCACGAGGAAGATCTCAAACATCTCCTGATCGCTCGTGTGAGAGACAGTCAAAAATTGGTTGATGAACTTATGTTGGCGAGTCTCAGCGACGATGCTGCCTTTTCTAAGTTATTCCCCGGGAAGGTATCACAAGGAGAAAAACAATCTACGACGTGGAACTGGATAATGTCTCGAATTCGGGATGGTAACGGTGTCATCGCGCCTAGAAATCTTGTTGATTTGGTGGAGAAAGCGAGGGCCGAACAAGTCCAGAGTGACCTCCGATCTCCGCGTGAGTTTACAGGCGAAGCACCCTTGATAGTGGCGGATTCGATACGAAAAGCTCACAAACTCCTTAGCAAAGAACGGGTTGAAGATACCCTGCTATCCGAAGCCGCAGATCTTGTGCCGATACTTGAGAAATTCCGCAACAAGAAAGCTGAATATGACTTAACTACGCTCTGCTCTCTTCTTGGTCTAGATGAAGACGCCTGCAGAACGAAAGTTCGGAAGCTGATGGAAGTCGGCTTTCTCGAAGAAGTGGGAAGCTCATACAAAGTTCCAATGCTGTACCGGGATGGTTTCGGAATAAGGCAAGGCAAGGCGAATGGTGCCGAGGCTGAAGAGGAGGAATGAGCCTACTCAACGGTGACACTCTTTGCCAGGTTTCTGGGTTGGTCTACGTCGCAGCCTCGGCGGACGGCTATGTGGTAGGCGAGGAGTTGGAGGGGGACTACTTCGAGGATGGGGAGGAGTAGTTCGGGGGCCTGGGGGATGTAGATGGTCTGCTCGACGAGCTGGCTGATCTCGTGGTCGCCTTCGGTGGCGATGGCGATGACGCGGCCGCTGCGGGCGGTGACTTCCTGGATGTTGCTGAGGGTTTTTTCGTACTTGAGGACGCTCGAGGGGTCGTTGGGGTCTTTGGTGGCGATGCAGACTACGGGGAGGGTCTCGTCGATGAGGGCGTTGGGGCCGTGCTTCATCTCGCCGGCGGGGTAGCCTTCGGCGTGGATGTAGGAGATTTCTTTTAATTTGAGTGCGCCTTCGAGGGCGATGGGGTAGTGGATGCCGCGGCCGAGGAAGAGGAAGTCGTCGGCGGTGTGGAAGAGGCGGGCGAGCTCTTCGCATTGTTTGGTGAGAGGCAGGCGGGCGTGGGTGCGGCGGTCGGGACCTGCCCATGAGGGTGTGGGTAGAGAAGCGGGTTTCTCCACTTCGGCGCTTTGCGCCTCCGGTCGAAATGACAGATTTTGGGTAAGGCGAGAGGGGGCGGCGACGCCTTCGGAGGTTCCGGTGATGCCGGCGGCGCTGAGGTTGAGCATGGCGTCGAGCTTGCCGGGGATTTTGGAGAGCTCGTCGACGAGGTGGAGGGATTCGGCGTCGGTGATGGTGCCGCGGACCTGCGCGAGGTGGAGCGCGAGGATGAAGAGGGCGGTGAGCTGGGCGGTGAAGGCTTTGGTGGAGGCGACGCCGATCTCGGGGCCGGCGTTGGTGGTGAGGGTGCCGTGGGCGCGGCGGGTGATGGCGGCGCCGACGACGTTGCAGATGGCGAGGGTTTTGGAGCCTTTGGCGATGAGCTCGGCCTGGGCGGCGAGGGTGTCGGCGGTTTCGCCGGACTGGGTGATGAGGAGGCCGATGGCGCGGGGGTCGGCGATGGGGTCGCGGTAGCGGTACTCGCTGGCGTAGTCGACGTCGACGGGGAGGCGGGCGAGGCGCTCGATCATGAACTTGCCGGCGAGGCCAGCGTGCCAGGAGGTGCCGCAGGCGGCGATGGTGATCTGGCTGGCGCTGCGGAGTTCCTGGTCGGTGATGTCGAGTTTTTCGAGGAAGACGTGGCCGGTGTCGAGGGAGACGCGGCCGAGGGTGGTGTCGCGGATGGCTCGGGGCTGCTCGTTAATTTCTTTGAGCATGAAGTGCTTGTAGCCGGCTTTTTCGGCCTGGATGGGATCCCAGGTGATGCGCTGGATTTTTAGGGGGATCGGCTTGCCGTCGAAGTCGGTGAGGGTGACGCCTTGCTGAGTGAGGATTGCGACTTCGCCGTCGGCGAGGAAGTGGATGTTGCGAGTGTGGTGGAGGATGCCGGGGACGTCGGAGGCGAGGAAGAATTCTCCGTCGCCGATGCCGATGACGGCGGGCGGGCCCATGCGGGCGGCGACGAGTTTGTTGGGCTCGTGGGCGGAGAGGACGCCGATGGCGAAGGCTCCGGTGATGCGCTTGACGGCGCGGCGGACTGCTTCTTCCAGAGGGATGGTGGGCTTAGTGCCGTTGCGGGTTTCGGGGAGAGTTAAGACGGCTTCGGCGGTGTTGGCGTCTGAGGAGTCCCTCGCTGATCCAGAGGAATACAGGGGTCCTTCGCTGCGCTCAGGATGACGACCTTTATTTTGGGAGTCGCTACCAATGGCACGCGCGAGGTTGAGTTCGTCTTCGATGAGGTGGGCGATGATTTCGGTGTCGGTTTCGGAGACGAACTTGTGGCCTTTGGCGATGAGGGCGTTCTTGAGGGTGAGGTAGTTTTCGACGATGCCGTTGTGGACGACGACGAGAGTGCCGCTGCCATCGCGGTGGGGGTGGGCGTTTTCTTCGGTGGGGCGGCCGTGCGTGGCCCAGCGAGTGTGACCGATGCCGAAGGAGCCGTTGAGGGGGGCATCGGCGATGATGGTTTCGAGGTTGCGGAGCTTGCCGGGCGCGCGGCGGAGGGCGAGGCCATCGGGGCCTCCGGCTACGGCGATGCCGGCGGAGTCGTAGCCGCGGTATTCGAGGCGGCGCAGGCCTTCAATGATGACGGGGACGACGGATTGGGGACCAATGTAACCGACAATTCCACACATGGAATGAGTTTAGACGGGGGAGGGAGATTTTGCTTGAGTGGCGGTGTGGGACTTTTGGGGGAGGAATTGGTAGAGGAGGGTGATGATGGGGCGTTCGACGTAGGTATAGCTGACGTAACCTACGAGGACGACAGCGGGAAGACAGATGAGAGCGATGGTGAAGATGGATGCGTGGAAGGTGAAGAGAATGCGGGCGATGAGTTCGAGCACGAGGATGTGGGAGAGATAGATGGAGTAAGACCAGTCTCCGATTGATTCGAGGAGAGGGAGGGAGCGGATGAGGCCGGTGCGCTCGAGTTCGACGGCTCCGAGGAGGAAGATGGCGGCGAAGGAGCCGAAGAGAAGAGGCCTCTTCCAGGGGGCGTCGACGATCCACTGGGCCTGTCCGGCGTGGGCGTGAAGGCTGTAGGTGATGATCGCGGCGAGCCAGGCGAGGGAAGCAAAAATGAGCAGGATGCCGGCGGTCTTGCGCAGGCGGGACCGGCGATAGATGTGGAAGATGAGGCAGCCGGCGAGAAACTCGAGCGCCATGGGGCTGATGAGGAGTTGCACCAACGCGGAGGGTGAGAGGCCGATGTGGAGTTTGAGTGCGACGATGGCGATTCCCCAAAGCGCGAGAAGCCAGGGAGCGATGCGCCGAGGGACGAAGAGGAGAAGGAAGAAGGAGAGGTAGAAGTAGAGTTCTTCGTTGAGGGTCCAACCCTGAATGAGAATGATGCGGTGATTGGTGGGAAGGAGGAAGTACGAGGCGAGAAGGTTGAACGAGCGGTTTGATGCGTCGATGTTCGTCGGGCGGATCTGATACGCGATCAGTGTGAGGGTGGTGTAGATCCAGAAGATGGGAAAGATGCGTGCAAGGCGGTGGCAGAGGAAGCGGAAGGCCTCGCGAGGGTTGCCGAATGCGCCGGTAGTGACTGAGGCGATGACGATGCCGCTGATGACGAAGAAGATGTCGACGCCGATTGTGCCGTGTTCGAAGAGGAGGGTGTGGTTCGTGGTGCAGAACTTTGTTTCGATGCCATGAAGGTGAACGCCGACGACAAGGAGAGCGGCGAGGCCGCGGCAGACCTGAATGCTGACGATTCGCCCGGATTGCGATTTTGGAAGCTGTGGCAAGGAGTGATCTCCTGTCGCCCTTACTGTATCAATCGGCCTGAATCGAGGCGTCTGGGGGCGGAGGAGTGGGGGCGAGCAGGATGGAGAGCATGGTCATGAGCCAGAGGGGGAGGGAGAGGTCGTTGCGCTCGGTGTCTGTGAGGCCACGAACGAGGGCGAAGACAAGTAACCCGGCGGCAAGGGTCTTGAGGTTGGACCTGGGAGCGCGGCGTATCTGGCGGAAGAAGACCCAGTAGATACCGATGACGAGGATGACGCCTACGGCTCCGAGGGTAAAGAACTGCTGGAGGAGTTCGTTGTGCGCGTGCGCAGCTTCGAAGTCGCCGAACAGGGGGACGGCGAAGTGGAAGGAGTAGAAGCCGTGGCCGAAGATGGGTTTTTGGATGGCGATTTCGCCGGCGGTGGCCCAGATGATGGTGCGGCCGGTGAGGGTTTCGGGATTCGTGGATTCGACGTAGTTGTTGAAATAGGCGATAAGCAGTCCGGAGAGAGAACCGAGGATCAGGACTCCGGCGAGGGCGATTTTGATCCTGGTGGTGCGGGACAGAGCTTTGTCCTTGAACAGATAAAAGCCCATGGCGACGAAGAAGGCGATGATGGAGGTTTTGCTGATGGTTCTGATGAGAGTGATTGCAAGCCAAAGAGCGGGCCATCGCCAAAGTTTGTTTTTCTGCATGAGGTACATGGCCATGAGGGTGCCGATGGCGGTGACAAAGCCAATGGCGTTGGGATGGAGATATTCCTCGTCGCCGAGCCTGAGGTCGGCCATCACGGGAAGCGACCAGCCGATGATGGCGACGACACATGCTCCCCATACGAAGCCCTTCATGACGGCAGCGGCGTTTTGTTCCGGTACTCCGTTGCGCATGAGAAACCAGAGCGTGAAGACGTCAGCGGTCCAGGCGACCCAGAAACCTAACGCTTCGATGGGTGGCGCGGCCGTCCAAAGCACGCTGAGAAGAGCGAAGGCGAAGTAGGCGACGATCCAACGCAAGGTGGTGGTTCGATAGCTGGAAGATGGGAGAGGGGGTGCACCGCCGACGGAGAAAAAGGCCGCTGCCAGCAGGAGAAGGAGGATGCATGCGGTCGAGACTGCGGTTGCGAGCGAAAAGGCGTCTTTAAAGAAGAGGATTGCGACAGCAGCCCGGAAGGAGAAGAGGAAGCCGATGAGTCCGGGAAGAAGCAGAAAACCGCTGTGGATTTTATGGGGTGCTGAGGACGTTGGCTGCTGGAGTGTCGTGGTCACGGGGGCTGACTCGGATTGCGGAGAATGCAACTCGCCGCTGCCGGCTTTGGCGCTGCTGTGAGTTTAGTTCGCTGGGACATGGGTTGGCGGAGGGTCGGGGATTTTTTTACAAACACGAGACAAATGAGGGGTGGCTGCAGGCTGCGGATCTGTGGGGTTGGGTTTGCCGGGCTCGGGGGAATTCATCGTGTGACGATGTGGGCGGTGTAACGTAGGAAGCGTGGCATAGATCGGGCGGTGCTGTGCACATACTTGTCATTAATAGCGGGTCATCATCGATCAAATTTTCTCTGTTCGATTCAGGGAGAGGGGAGCCTCGCTCTCTGTTTGACGGTGAGGTGACGGGGATCGGCGGGCCGAAGTCGGGGTTCACGTTTCGCGATGCGGATGGGCGGGATTTGAGTGGGGGGAGAAAGGAGGTAAAAGCGGGGACGCCGGTGGAGGCGATTCGGGTGGTCGTGGAAGTGGTGAGCGCGGAAGGATCGCCCAAGGTCGAGGCGGTGGGGTATCGGGTGGTGCATCCGGGGCCGAAGCTGGACCGGCATGTGCGGATAACGCCGGAGGTGATGAAGGATTTGCAGGAGGCGGTGGTGTTTGCGCCACTGCATGATCCGGCGGTGATTGAAGTGATCAAGGAGATGATGGCGAAGTTTCCGGATGTTGCGCACTATGCCTGCTTCGATACGGTGTTTCACGAAACGATGCCGGAGGCGGCGACGACGTATCCGATTCCTGCGGAGTATCGCGAGCGGGGCGTGCGGCGGTATGGGTTCCATGGGTTGAGTTGTGAGTCGATTGTGCGGCAACTGCGGGCGGAGAGGACGATGGAGTTTCCGAGGCGGATGGTGATTGCTCATCTGGGGAGTGGCTGCAGCGTGACGGCAGTGGTGGATGGGCGGTCGGTGGATACGACGATGGGGCTGACGCCGACGGGCGGGGTGGTGATGGGGACGCGGCCGGGGGATCTTGATCCGGGGCTGGTGGTGTATCTGGCGCGGCAGATGGAGCGGAAGGTGACGGCGCTGGAAAAGATGCTGAACCATGATTCGGGGATGGTGGCGCTGTCGGGGATGCCGAATGATATGAAGGCGGTGCGGGAGGCGGCGGCGAAGGGTGATGCGCGGGCGAAGTTGGCGGTGGAGATCTTTACGCGGAGTGTGAAGAAGGCGGTGGGCGGGTTTGCGGCGTTGATGGGCGGGGTGGATGCCGTGGTGTTTGCCGGAGGGATTGGGGAACATGATGCGCGGTCGCGGGCGGAGATTCTGAGTGGGATGGAGGGCTTTGGGATTTCGATTAATTCTGAGTTGAATGAGGTGGTTGGGGATGCGGTGCGGCGTTTGAACGCATCTGATTCTGTAGGGGCGGTGTACGTCGTTCCAGCTAAAGAGGATTGGATGATTGCGGTGCATGTGGATCGCATGGCGCGATCGGGCACTTAGTTCACTCTTAGTTACAAATTATTGGTCGCCTTTTTTGTTTCACTCACACCCAAGCGAAGGAGATGTGATATGAGCAGCGTGGTCAAGGAATCGGCTAAGGGAAAGAGTCAGGGGGCGCAGCCGTTGTTGGCGGATGAGTTGCGAAAGATGGATGCTTACTGGCGGGCGTGCAACTATCTTTGCGCAGGAATGCTTTATCTGTTGGAGAATCCGCTGCTGCGAGAGCCATTGAAGCCGGAACATATCAAGAACCGGCTGCTGGGGCATTGGGGATCGGATCCGGGGCAGACGTTTACGTGGGTGCACCTGAATCGGTTGATCAAGAAGTATGACCTGGACATGATTTATATTTCGGGGCCGGGGCATGGGGCTCCGGCGACGCTGTCGAACAGTTATCTGGAGGGCGTGTATTCGGAGGTGTATCCGGATAAGAGTGAAGATGTTGCCGGGATGCAGAAGTTCTTCAAGCAGTTTTCGTTTCCCGGGGGGATCGGGAGCCATTGCACGCCTGAGACGCCGGGGTCGATCCATGAGGGCGGTGAACTGGGGTATAGCCTGTCGCACGGGTTTGGCGCGGCGTTTGATAATCCGGATTTGATTGTGTCGGTGGTGGTGGGGGATGGTGAGGCAGAGACTGGGCCGCTGGCTACGTCGTGGCACTCGAATAAATTCTTGAATCCGGTGAGGGATGGAGCGGTGCTTCCGATATTGCACCTGAACGGTTACAAAATAGCGAATCCGACAGTGCTGGCGCGGATTTCAGAGGAAGAGCTGGAGTGGATGTTCAAGGGGTATGGGTGGGAGCCGCACGTTGTCGCGGGAGATATTCCGGCGACGATGCATCAGCTGATGGCTGGCGGTGATGGAGGACTGCGTGAAGGAGATTCGCGCGATTCAGAAAAAGGCTCGGAGTGCTCCGAAGGGCTCAAAGCCTGAGCGGCCGCGGTGGCCGATGATTATTCTGCGGACGCCGAAGGGGTGGACTTGCCCGAAGGAAGTTGACGGACACAAGCTGGAGGGTTCGTGGCGCGCGCATCAGATGCCGATTCTCGATCCGAAGACGAATCCGGCGCATTTGAAGTTGGTGGAGAAATGGCTGCGGAGTTATAAGCCGGAGGAGTTGTTCGATGAGTCGGGAAAACTAATTGCTGAGTTGAGGGCGATGGCTCCTGAGGGGCAGCGACGGATGAGCGGGAATCCGCATGCGAATGGCGGGTTGCTGCGAAAGCCGATGGAGCTGCCGGACTTTCGTGACTATGCCGTGAAGGTGAAGAAGCCGGGGCAGATTATGGTTTCGCCGACGAGCGTGGTGGCGGAGTTTCTGCGCGATGCGATGCGGAAGAACATGACGAACTTCCGCGTCTTCGGGCCGGATGAGACGGCTTCGAATCGATTGCAGGCGATCTATGAGGCGAGCGGGAAGACGTGGGAGGAGAAGCTGCTGCCGGAAGATGCGGATGGAGGTTTTTTGTCACGCGATGGGCGCGTGATGGAGATGCTGAGCGAGCACACGCTGGAGGGTTGGTTTGAAGGCTATGTGCTGACGGGCCGGCATGGGTTTCTTTCGTCGTACGAGTCGTTTGTGCACATCATCGACTCGATGTTCAACCAGCATGCGAAGTGGCTGGAGAAGAGCAAGCTGGAGTTGAGATGGCGGGCGCCGGTCTCTTCGATCAATTTTCTGATTACGTCGCTGGTATGGCGGCAGGACCATAACGGATTTACGCATCAGGACCCGGGATTTCTGGATGTGGTGACGAATAAATCGCCGGAGGTAACGAGGATTTATCTGCCGCCGGATGCGAACTGTCTGCTGAGCGTGACGGACCATTGTTTGCGGAGCACGAACTATGTGAATGTGATCGTCGCCGACAAGGCGGAGCATCTGCAGTATCTGGATATGGATGCGGCGGTGATTCATTGCACGAAGGGGATTGGAACGTGGGATTGGGCGAGCAATGACGCGGGGGATGAGCCCGACGTGGTGATGGCGTGCGCGGGAGATATTCCTACGGCGGAGGCGCTGGCTGCGGTGGCGATCCTGCGGGAACGGTGTGGGGATGTGAAGATACGGTTTGTGAATGTGGTGGATCTGTTCCGGTTGATGCCGGAGGAGGAGCATCCGCACGGGCTTTCGTCACGGGAGTTCGATAGTTTGTTCACGAAGAACAAACCGGTGATCTTCAATTTTCATGCGTATCCGTCGCTGATACACAAGCTGACGTACCGGCGGACGAACCATGACAATATTCATGTGCGCGGGTACAAGGAGAAGGGGAATATCAATACGCCGCTCGAACTGGCGATTTTGAATCAGATCGACAGGTTCGATCTGGCGATTGATGTGATCGACCGGGTGCCGCGACTGCAGGCGACGGCGACGCATACGAAGGAGTGGCTGAAGGGACAGATTATCGAGAGCGTGAACTATGCGCATGCGAACGGGATCGACAGCAAGGAGATTCGCGAGTGGAAGTGGCCGGCTTAGTGCACTTGCGAGTCGGTGGTGGGGTAGTTTGCGAGGCGGTTGAAGACGCCTTCGACGACGCGGTCGCAGCGCACTCCCATGAACGGGAAGGCCTCTTTGGCGTTGGCTCCGATGCGTTCGAAGAGCCAGTTGCGAATCATTCCATGGCCGCGGTGGAGGCGGATCTTGACGTTTTCGACGGTGAGATCGAGAGCGTCCGCTGTCTCCGAGGTGCTTAGTTCTTCGATGTCGCGGAGCATGACGACGGTGCGGTACTGCTCGGGCAGTTCGAGCACGGCTTGCTCCAGAAACTCTCTCAATTGTGCGCTGGAGGCGGTTTGTTCGGGGTCGGGAGATTTGTAGACATCCTGCATTGAGATTTCTCCGTCGAATTCGGTAACGTCCACCTCCTGATGCTGTTTGGAGGAGCGGCGACGAGCAAGAGCCTCGTTGACGGCGATGCGCGTCAGCCAGGAGGAGAAGGGAGCTCGGGCGGCGAACTGGCCGAGGTGGGTGTAGGCGCGAACGTAGGCGTCCTGCATGACGTCCTCGGCTTCGGCGTCGCTGTGCAGAATGGCTCGGGCGATCCGATAGAGGCGCTGGTTGTACCGGCGCATGATGACCTCGTAGAGGGCGGTTTCTCCCGCGCGGACGCGGTTGACGACCTCTTCGTCTGTGAGGCTCTCGGACTTCAATCGTTCCAATATTCCTATTTCCATGGCCTGCTTCGGTTAATTCCTATTTCCTTGGCCTCCTTCTCTATAGAGTGTACGGCTGGAGAAAAGGATACAAAGTGGTTGCGAATGCTGTTTTCCGGCCGCCGGATCGGGCTTATTTTTCCTTTTGGTGTAACCGATCGTTATCCGGCCACTCTTCTGCATAGAGGTAGAAGATGAAAACGTTCGATCATCGCCTTAACGATAGCTGGTGGGCGCTTAGGATTGCCCTCGGGTTGATGCCTATCATCGCCGGACTGGATAAATTCTTCAATAAACTGGCGGATTGGGGGATGTACCTGAGCCCTTATGCGACGAAGGTGGTTCCGGTCAGCACGGCGACGTTCATGCATCTTGTTGGTGTGGTGGAAATAATTGCCGGAATAATCGTACTGAGCCGCTGGACAAAGATCGGCAGCTATATTGTCATGGTCTGGTTGGTTGCGATCGCCGCGAACCTGATCACTACCGGCATGTTTTATGATCTTGCGGTTCGCGATCTTGAGATTGCCGTCGGCGCGTTTGCGCTCTCACAACTGACGACCGTTCGTGAGGAGTGTGCTTTGACGGCAAAGATGGAAGCTTCGGGCCCGAGTCCGCGGTTTGCGGATTCCATGTAGTTCAACCCAGTAAACGAATGAAATGGAGAACGTGATGAAGATATTTGCTTCAGTTTTAGCGTTTGGACTTTTGGCCGCGCCAGCGTTCGCTGCTACACAGACCTTCAACGATGTTTCAGTTATCGACGTGGCTTGCTCAAAGAAAGCTGCCGCTACCGCGGACGCGCATACGCGAGAGTGTGCGCTGGCTTGTGAGAAGAGCGGCTTCGGCGTTGTCACCGCGGATAACAAGTTTTTGAAGTTCGACGCGGACGGCAATGCGAAGATTATTGAAGCGCTGAAGTCGTCGGACAAGACGGATCATCTCCGGGTGAACGTCACCGGCGATGTTAAGGGCGACACGATCAAAGTAACTTCCGTAAAGCTTCTGTAGCTTTTTGAAACGAGCACGCCGGGGCGACGGTGTTGCCCCGGCGTGCGAAACTATCGGGTCGTGTGTCTTGGTCGTGTTGGGAGAAGTGCGGTGGCATACGCTTCTGCGCGTAGTGGGTGTATTGTGCCTCGGAGTTGACCGGCGGGGTTAGGGTAGGATGGGTGCGCTGACACTAACTCAAGGAGTGGGCCTGGCCTGCTGCGGAATCCGGTGATTTGTTTGAGAAAAATGAATAGGTGCGGAACATTGCAGAGATTGGCGCGCGTCGTCGTGCTCGCGCTGTTGTTGGTGGGCGGGAGGGCGGGTTGGTCGCAGGAAGCCAGTGCTGAGCCGCATGTGATTCTGGTGATGTCGGATGGATTGCGGTGGCAAGAGGTGTTTCGGGGCGCAGACGCGAAGCTTCTGGTGCCGAAGCGGTACTACAACGACCGAAGCGTGAAGGAACTTCGGAGGAAGTACCTTGCCGGCAATGCGGCGGAACGGAGGGAGCGGCTGATGCCGTTTTTGTGGAAGACGGTGATTCCCCAAGGTCAGATGTATGGAGACCGGGATGCACATTCCGATGCTTCCGTGACGAACGGGTTCAATTTTTCGTATCCGGGCTATAACGAGACGCTGACGGGGCATGCCGACCCCAGAGTGAACTCGAACGACAATGTGCCGAATCCGAATGTGACGGTGCTGGAGTGGGTGAACAAGCAGCCCGGGTTCGAGGGGCGGGTGGCGGCGTTTGGAGCGTGGAATGTCATTGCCGGAGTTGTGAATGCGGAGCGGTGCGGGTTCACGGTGAACGCGGGATATGACCCGTTGATGATGTCGCCGATGACTCCGCGGATGGAGTTGCTGAACTCGTGGAAGGCGGAGACGCCCCAGGTTTGGGATGGCGAACCGTTCGATGCGCCGGTGTTCTACACGGCGATGGAGTACATCAAGGAGAAGAAGCCTCGGGTGGTGTTTCTGTCGCTTGGCGAGACGGATGAGTGGGCGCATGCGGGGAACTATGGCGAGTATCTGAACGCGGCCAACCGGGTGGACAGCTATCTGGAGCGGTTATGGACGACGCTGCAGGAGATGCCGGAGTATCGGGGGAATACAACGCTGATTTTTCTTCCGGACCACGGGCGAGGGCGTGGGCCGGAGGACTGGACGAGCCATGGACAAAAGATTCCGGAGTCGAAGTACATCTTCATGGGGTTCATGGGGCCGGAGACTCCGGCGCTGGGGAATCGTTCGAACGTTCCACCGGTGACGCAGAGTCAGGTGGCGGCGACGCTGGCGAAGTTTCTGCGATTGGATTGGAACGCTGAGGAACCGCAGGCCGGAATGCCGGTGGCGGATGCGGTGAACTGAGTTGAATAGCGTCTGAACCGAAGCGAATGGTGGTGAACTACAACTTCGATCTGCGGAGTGACTGGATGGAGTTCAGGCGCCGCCGCTGCGGAGTTCTTTGGTCTTCGCGACGATGAGGTATTCGTAGAAGGCTTGCAGGGTGGCGTAGGTGAGGCCGGCGGAGCCGTCGAGAATGGCTCCGCGAAGAAAGACCATGTAGAGCCACTTGAGGAGGGGGCGGCCGGGGAGGCGGTAGAAGATCGCCTTCTGGTGGAGGCGGCGGGTGTGGAAGTCGGGGTCGCGAAGGGCGAGCATCATGGAAGGATTCTGCAGGCCCTGGTTGCGCGCGATCAGCTCGGCTTCCATGGTGGAGTAGAGGTTGTGCTTCTCGACCCACTTGGCGATGCCTTTGGAGAAGGGGTAGTGGTCGAGCGGGTAGCTGAGCTGGGCGACAGATCCGTCGACTTCGAGGACCTCATTGATGGCGCGGGTATAGTGGGCGCGCGCGGGACGAATGAGGCGGATGTAAAAGGGCGAGAGCTGGGCGTGTTTGAGCCAGGTGCCGAAGAGGTAGTCGCGGCGGCGGACGCGGAAGGCTGCGGTTTCGGGCGGGGCGGCGAGGGCGAGCTGCTGCATCTCGCGGCAGAGTTCGGGTGTGGGGCGCTCGTCGGCGTCGAGGAGGAAGACCCAGGAGTGCTTGAAGGGGACGGTGGTGAGGGCGGCGTTACGGTGGGTGGCGTAGTCGTCGAAGGCGCGAGTGTAGACTTGTGCGCCGGCGGCTTTGGCGATCTCGAGGGTGGCGTCGGTGCTTTGGGAGTCAAAGACGTGGATGTCGTCGGACCAGGAGACGCTGGCGAGACAGCCGGGCAGGTCCTGCTGCTCGTTGCGGGTGAGGATGAGGACGGAGATCATCTGCGGCTATGGTATCCGGTTCGAGCGGTGCGGACGATCTCCGGTTGGCTAAAAGCGAATGACGAGGCCACTGGTGAGAGTCTTGGCGTGGTCGCCGTTGCCGGAGCGGTTGACGCCGTAGCTGAAGTCGATGACGCGCCAGTCGAGGTGGGGAATGATGGTTGCGTCGAGGCCGACGACGTAGCGGTAGGCGAAGTCGTTGGGGATGGCGGTGGGATAGGTGGAGACGCCGAAGATAAATTCGCCGTACGGCTTCAGGGGCAGGACGGGGATTTTGACGGCGACACGCGGACCAAGGAAGCCACTGTTGATGTCGTGGGAGAGATCGCCGCGAGCGTCCGCAGAGATGTCGAGCGGGCCGATGTGGTAGAGGCCGTAGTAGAAGCCGAAGGTTCCGCCGAGCTTCCATACCTGACCGGGGAGGCCGCTCTTTTCGGTGCCGGCGGTGCCGTAGATGGCGAAGCGTGCCTGAGCGTGGAGGTTTGTGGCGACGATGGCAGAAAGAATAAAAGCGAGGAACTGAAGATATCTCTTCATCATGGCGTCGCCTCGAAGTTGTGCCAGTGCTGGGTTTAACGCATGACTCTTAGAGAGGCCTTCGGAGTGCCGGGTTGTGTGAGCTTAGAGAAAAGGCCGGAGGGCGAGCACGGCGTTGAGGCCGCCGAAGGCAAGAGAGTTTGAGAGAGCCAGCTTTGGTGTGGTCTGGCGAGACTCGCCGAGGATGACGTCCAGGTTGAGTGTGGGGTCGATCTCTGTGACGCCGCTGTTGGCGGGGAGGAGATTTTCGCTGAGACCAATGATGGTGGCGAGGGCTTCGAGGGCTCCGCTGGCTCCGATGGAGTGGCCGTGGAGAGATTTGGTGGAGCTGATGGGAATTTTTGATGCGCGGGGGCCGAAGACCTGGTGGATGGCGGCGGCTTCGGTGGCGTCGTTGGCCTGGGTGCCGGTGCCGTGGGCGCTGATGTAGCCCACGTCTTCAGGAGTGGCGTTGGCGTCGGCGATGGCCTGACGCATGGCGGAGGCGGCACCGTCGGCGAGCGGCTGGGTGATGTGGCTGGCGTCGGCGGAGAAGCCGAAGCCGACGATCTCGGCGTAGATTTTTGCGTTGCGGGCTTGTGCGGACGCGAGGGTCTCGAGAGTGAGCATGGCGGCGCCTTCGCCGATGGTCATGCCGTCGCGGTCGGCGGAGAAGGGGCGGCATTGGGTGGGAGAGACGACGCGCATGGAGTCCCAGGCTCGGAGAAAGCCGAAGGTGAGCGGAGCTTCGTGGCCTCCGGCGATGGCTGCCGAGACCATTCCGCTGCGGACCATCTGGAAGGCGAGGCCGATAGCGTGGGTTCCGGAAGAGCAGGCGGTGGAGATGTTGAGGGTGGGGCCGGTGATCTTTTGATCGATGGAGATGTTGCTGGCTCCGGCAGAGGCCATGGTGCGGACGACGGTGAGTGGATGGACGCGGGCGTCGCGGGCATAGAGCTTGATGGTTTCGGTCTCTTCGGCCTGACGGCCACCGCAGGCGCAGCCGACGATGATGGCGATTTTTTCTGGTGGGTGGTGGCTGGTGAGTTGGGCATCGGTGGCGGCTTGACGGGCGGCGACGATGGCGAACTGGGTGGTGCGATCGGTGGCGGTGATGATGCCGGAGTCGAGGTGCTGGCCGGGATTGAAGTTTTTGACGGCGGCGGATTGGGTGAAGCGGAGGCCCTGGGTCTTGTCATCAGCTCCGCGGACGGGAGCTTCGGGGTAGGGCGGGAAGGGGGCGATGCCGGTGGTTCCGGCGAAGAGGGAGGTGCGGAAGTCCGAGACTGAGTTGCCGATGGGGGTAATGCATCCCAGGCCTGTGACGACGACACGATTCAAGTTCTGCTCTCCCTGGTGATTTTGGTTAGGTTATCCGGTTTTGATTGTAGAGTGCTGGGTGTTTATGGTGGTGAGGGGGTACCCCCTCCCCCTTGCCTGCGCGTAACTCTATTATTTTTAGGAGTTTACGGAATGTAAATCTCTGTAAAATACTCATGGCAAAGGGGTTGTGTCCAGAGTATTCCAAATAAAGGGGTTATGGCGGATTTTCCTTTCTGGACGGGAAAGCCCCGACGTTGGCCGGGGCTTTTCTTGATTTCTAATTTAATTATATCGGATTGAAGGTAACTAACATGCCAAATGGATGTTGTTTTGTTTGAGAGAGTTAGGTGGTTTGGGGGCTTGACATGCGATTTTTGGGCCAAAAACGCGAAAAATAAAAACAGGCAACGGCAAAGGCAATTAAATCAGTCGTTTCGCCCTTCGGGCTACACTTGGGGCCCTGTTACCTGTTAATTTCGCGACCTTCGGGGGAACTTTTCGTCCAACGGCGACATTACCAGACTGTGCAGGATTTATCGGGGACTGATGCAAGAGGTTTGCCAGCGTTCGTTCTACGTTGGGAAGCAGAATGCACGGGACGGGGAATGACGCGATGATGGGCGCCAATGCGGATGGGACAACGACGGTCGTGAGCGACGAGCAATTGATGATCGCGTTTTCCCGAGGCTCGGCGGATGCCTTTGGGGAGTTGTTCTCGCGATATAAACAGCCACTGTTTGGGTTTTTTCGGCGGCGGGTTGCGGATCCGGCGCTGGCGGAGGAGCTGACTCAGGAGACTTTTCTTGCGGTGCTTCGTGCGGCTTCGCACTATGAGCCGTCAGCTACCTTTCGAACCTATCTTTACGCAATCAGTTTTAATATCCTTCGCGCCAATCGCCGCAAGGCCGTGTTTCGCGCGATGTTTTCGGGGACAGAGCCGGGTGACCGCGAGCCTGCGGTGCGAAGCACGATCGACATGGTGGTGTTGCTGCGCGATGCGGTGGGCAAGCTGGAGAGGGTGGATCGCGAGGTACTGTTGCTGCGTGAGTTTGAGGAGTTGAGTTATGCGGAGATTGCCGAGTTGCTGAGACTGCCGCTGAATACGGTGCGGTCACGTCTGTTTCGCGCGCGTACGGCGTTGCGGGACCTGCTGGAGGCTCCGGCTCCCAAATCGGCGGTCAAAAAAGAATTCGGGGATTTCGCGGAATATGAGGAGCGCATATGACGACGATTGAACATTCTGTGGCTCCGGAAGATGTGATGGCTTTGCTGGACGGGGAGCTGTCTGCTGCTGAGGAGCGGGCAGTGTCGGCCCACCTGGAGAACTGCGCACAATGCGCGATGCTTGCTGAGGAGCTTCGCAGCACGTCGCGATCGCTTTCACGATGGAGTGTGCCGGCTGTGCCGGACGAGCTCGAAGACTCTGTCATGGAGCTTGCGGCGCGGGCTGCTGTTGGCCGAAAGATTGCAAAACGGAGAACATGGTTTCGCGGAGGCTTCTGGAACTGGAAGCTGATGGTGAGTGGAGGTGCGGTAGCGATGGCTCTGCTGGCGCTTGTGGTTTTCTTGCCGACCACCAGCAATCCGTCCGCTCCGCCGAGTTCGGCTCCTATGCTCACAAGCGTTGACGGCAACCTTCACGGTCAGAGATTCAAAGATAAGCAGAGAGTGGGGCGCGGGTCAGTCGGTTCTCTGGTAGCCGACGGTGGTGTTGCAGGCGTTGGCGGGATTGTTGCGGAAGCAGAGAAGGTGGAGGGACCGCCGGCCCAAGACAATAATGGTTACTTTGCGAAACCTGAGAGTGCGGACCGGTTTTCGGGCGGAGGGTTGCAGCAGCTTGCGCCTCCTCCTCCCGCTCCTCCTCCTCCGATGATTGCGCGCGTCGTCTCGCTGACGATTGTGGTGAAGGATGTCGACGCTGCGCGGTCGTCACTGGATTTGATTCTCGGGCAACATCACGGGTACTCCGCGCAGTTGAGTGCGAGTACGCCCGGGAATGGGCCGCGCAGCCTCCAGAGCTCGCTTCGGATTCCAGCGGACGAACTGCAGACGGCAGTTGCAGCGATCAAGATGCTTGGCCGTGTGGTGATCGAAGTGCAATCGGGCGAAGAGGTGTCGGAGCAGCATGCGGACCTGGTGGCACGGCTGAAGACTGCGCGCGAGACGGAAGAGAGATTTCGGGACATTCTTCAGCAACGTACTGGGAAGATTAGCGATGTTCTGGAGGTGGAGCAGAGCATTGCGCGGGTCCGCGGCGAGATTGAAGGCATGGAGGCGGAGCAGAAGGCGCTGGAACACCGGGTGGATTTTGCGACCGTGGAGGTCCAGTTGGCCGAGGAGTATAAGGCGCGATTCGATTCGCCGACGCCGTCTGTTTCGACGCGAATGCATAACGCGTTCGTGACGGGGTATCAGAATGCGACGGAGTCTTTGCTGGGGTTTGTACTCTTTTTCGAGGAGTATGGGCCTTCGCTGGTGATCTGGCTGGTCATCCTCGGGTTGCCGGTTGTTCTGGTGTGGCGGCGGTACAAGAGGATGCGTTCTGCGATCTAGGGGATCGATCGACGAGGGCTGAGCGAGAAGCGGGTTTGTTCGGCGGGCTAAGGGGTGGTGATGGCGGGTGAGGCGGCGGCGCGGAGTTTAGTGACGCCGTCGACCATGTCGCCTACGGTCTTGATGGTGCCGAGGGCATCGTCGGGGATCTCGATGTGGAAGGCCTCTTCGACCTCGAAGGAGATGTTGATTTTGTCGAGGGAGTCGATGTTGAGCTCCTGGAAGGTACTGGCCAGCGTGATCGTGTCCGGAGAGATGCTCTTTGATTTGGCGATGATGTCAATACAGCGGCTGGCGACTTCGTTCATGGCAGTTCGACTTCCTTGAGGTTAGCCCCCAACTTACAGCGAGGCGGCGGTTGATGTAAAGCCCGCGGGTCCGTTGTGCAAAGCTTTAACCGGTGAGGGGAGGCAGACATTGGGTTTGGCGGTTTGCCCGGCGGAGTGGCCGATATGCATCTGCAGAAGCCGCTCGAAGAGCGAAGGATTGCGGCGGAAGGTGTGGATGACTGTTTCGCGGAGGCGTGGTGAGCGGTCCATGAGGAGCAGGCTGCGCGACATGAAGCTGGGAAGGCGTTGGATACGCCGGTGAGCTTGCTGGTAGAGGGAGAGGTCGTTCGCTTTGAGCGCCGGAGCGAGCGCCGCGGCCTGACGGAAGCAGAGCGCGAGGCCTTCGCCGGTAATGGCGTCGACTGATCCGGAGGCGTCGCCGATGAGGGCGATGTTGTGCGTGGCGACCCGGCGAAGTTTGCGGCCGAAGCTGATGGAGCCTCGCGCAGGGCCGCTGAGTTGGGAGGCGGCGAGGCGACGGCTGAGGACGGGGAAGTGGCTGAGAGCTAGTTCGGGGCTGGCGATTTTTTTATTCGCAGATGAAGGCGACGCAGACTTCGTTGGAAGAATTTGGCGTTACGTAGGCCTGGCCATAGCGGCTCCAGTGGACCTCGACGAAGTCCGTCCACGGAGTGACGGTGTAGTGCTGGCGGAGGCCAATGCGGCGGGAGTACACGGAGGCTTCGGTGAGGCCGGCCCATGTGGCGACGCGCGAACTGGATCCGTCGGCGCCGATGACGTAGCGAGAGCGAAGGGTCTGGCGATTGGTGTGGATGAGAGTTTCTTCCGCGTGGGGAGTGATGCTTTGAACGGAGTTCTCCCAGTGGAAGCGGACGCCGAGACTGGCGGCGCGGTCGAGGAGGATCTGGTGGAGCAGAGTGCGGCGGATGCCACGGCCGGGAGTGAGCGGGAAGGAGGCTTCGACAGCGGTGTCGCGATGGGGAGACGACTGATCGCCGATGAAACGGATGCCGCGCAATGGATGGGATTCGGTGTCGCGCAGAATTTGATCGAGGTTGGTGAAGCCGATGGCTGCGAGGGCTTCGAGCGAGTCGGGCATGAGGCCTTCGCCGCAGGCTTTGTCGATGGGGGGGTGCATCGCATCGACGACTTCGACGTGAAGGCCCTGATGGGCAGCTGCGATAGCGCAGGCGAGACCAGCGGGGCCTGCTCCAACGATGATGACGTCGCTTTGGGTCGTGCGAAGGTCCATAGCGTCTTATGTACTAGGACGCCGCGTCTTGGACGCAAGACTTGTTTTGACGAGCAAATGACAAACTGATGACGTGAGTGTGACCTAATCCGCCAGAAGGGGTATGTAAGCTCCGCGCCGAGGAAGAGTCACCACTTGAGCAGAACAAGCTCGGAACAGAACGCGGGGCCCATTGCAGCGAGGATGCTGTAGGTGCCGGGCTTGCCGGGCGAGTTGAGGAGAACGTCTTCAAGGACGGCGAGGACGGAGGCTGCGGAGAGGTTGCCGACATCGCGGAGACTGCGCCATGAGGGCTCGAGGGCGTTGGGAGGGAGATTGAGTGATGTTTCCATGGCCTCGAGGACTTTGGGGCCGCCGGAGTGAAAGATGTAACTCGAAATGTCATCCAGGGTTAGACCGTTATCCGAGAGAAAAGTCTCTACGTTCCCTCTAAGATGTTCATTCACAATCTTGGGAACGTCCGGAGAGAGAACGATTTTGAAGCCGAGGTCGCCGATGCTCCATCCCATGATGTGTTCGGTGTGTCGATAAAATGTCGAGCGCGTAGCGAGGATTTGCGGGCCAACGCAGGGGCAGGATTTTTTGCCGATTGGGGTTTCGCTGCCTGCGACGACGACAGCGGCAGCGCCGTCGCCGAACAGGCCGCACGAGATCAGGTTGGCGATGGACTGGTCGTTGTCCTGCCAGGTGAGAGAGCAGAGTTCGACAGAAAGAAGCAGAGCGTATTCGTTGGGGAATGCGCGAACGTAGTCGGAGGCGCGTGAGATGCCGGCCGCTCCGGCGACGCAGCCGAGGCCGAAGATGGGGGTGCGCTTGACGGAGGTGGGGAAGGGCATGAGATTGATGAGGCGGGCGTCGATGGTGGGGCTGGCGATGCCGGTGACGGAGGCGAAGAAGATGGCGGAGATGTCTTCGGGGCCGAGGTTGACGCGGGCGAGAGCGGAGCAGATGGCTTTTTGGCCGAGTTCGACGGCGGCGACGATCCAGGCATCGTTGGTGGGGCCGAAGCCGGAGAGGTTCTCGTAGACGTGGAGGGGGAAGACCAGGTTGCGAAACTCGACGCCGCAGTTGATGAAGAGACGATTGATGAGCCGGGGCTCTTCCAGCCTGTCCTGCCAGCGCGCCGTGAGTGCTTCTGAGATTGCTGCCTGAGAGTACCGATGAGGAGGATAGGCCGTGCCGACGGATGCAATACGCATGCTGATAAGAACCCTTTATGGTGCCTTGAAATTGGACTTCATTGCGGCGATGGAAGCGATTATGGGCGATTAAGCGTTGGATGACAGGCACACGAGAGCACTGACCAATGAGTTAAAGGTACACGGTGCGGCGGGTTGCGTGTTGGATTTCAGAGCCTGTCCAAGAAACTGAGGGCTGACCAGCGAAAACTGAAGGCTTAACACGGATTTTCACGGATGACGCGGATCAGGAACAGGCAACTGCAAGGACAACGGCAAAATAAGAAATTATGAGTACCTGTCCGTTGTGTTGCGCGATATCAGTGGAGCGGGGTCAATGGAGGCGGGCGATCTGGCGTTGGTAGAGGGTGTTCTGGGGAAACTCCTTCGAGAGGCCGATGAGGATGGCTTTGCCTTGCTGCGTGCGGCCGTCGCGGAGCTCTCCGACTGCGAGCATGAGGCGCGCGAAGGGAGCGAGATAGTGTCCCTGTTCGGCGGTGAGTTTGAGAAGACGGACGCCTTCGGCCTTGTTGGTGCCGGCGCCCGCCATGCCGAGGATCCAGCGAATAGGAGCGGGCTTGAGGCTAAGCATGTAGTTCTCGATGCCGACAGCAAGATTGGCGTCGTAGAGGGTGGGGTTGATGGCGAGAGCCTGCCTGGCGTACCTGCTGGCTAGTTCGCTGAACCTGTAGGCGCCGTACTCGTGGCGGTCGATGAGGGAGGCCCAGTCGGCCTGCATGCCGGAGGTGACGGCTTTGCAGTAGAAGGCGTTTGCGTCTTTGGGATTGCGCTGGAGGGCGGCGTCGGCGAGGCGCTCGGCTTGCGCGATGCGGTCAGTGAAGCCCTTCTTGAGAACGGGGTCAACGGCAGGGCGCTGGCGGGATTCGAAGCGGTTGTCGTCAGCGAAGAGTTCGATGTCGAGGACACCGAGGCGGTCGAATTCGGTGAAGATATAGGCCGCGGCGTCGGAGGCAGGGCCGAGAGGGTCCTCGGGGTGGGCGGTCATCCACTCCTGGAAATGGGCGTGGGCAGCGGCGAAGTCGAGATTGTAGAGGGCGTAGTAGCCGTCGTTGAGCGGAGTGCCGGTCAAGGGCGCGGCGAAGAGGGGCGCAGCGAAGAGGGGTGAGCCAAAAAGAAAAACGAGAAGAAATGCGAAAGGGCGGGGTGAGCGGGTGACCGTGGAATGGACCAGCAGCGAGAGTCGAGAGAAGGCAGTCACTCTATTTTTTTACCTCGAGGGCAATGTCCGACAAGTGCTGGACGGAAGGGGTGGGGGTGTTGTTTCACAGAGCCTTTCTGGTGTGATGCTAGTCGGTCGGAGAATGGAAGGGAGAGGATAGGGCCTGGTTGGATTTGCGGTGGAGTTCCTAGGTTGACAGCTGCTCCTGTGTGCCTCAAATGGCCAAACTTTTCAACATTTATTGTGCACTTCATTGCATCCGGACGAGAGAGTTATACCGCTAAGCGGCTGATTAATAATAATTTACGTTTGGTTATTCGAGTGCACTCACGTGTGCTGGAAAGTTTCATTCCAAACGAAGCTTTGTCATACGGGCCCCTCGGGGCGCCTCGGCGCCACAATTGTTGCCAAATCCCGCTCTTTTTTTGCGGAATGCTTGGGAGATATAATGAAAATATTGTCAAAGATTTGTGCCTTGGGAGCGGTGTTAGTCGTTTCGACCGCTTTCGCGTCAGCCGATACTATCAATAGTGGTCCAACCACCACGAGCTTCTTCGGTTCCATCATTTCGGCGGTCTCGCCCCCAGTGGGACCGTATCCTACTCCAGGAAGCTTCTCGATAGGCCCTGGTGTCGCGACAGCCGCGTTGAATCCTTCGGGTGTGTGGGATAACCCCATCGGAGCTTCAACATGGGTCGGCCAACTTGCCAGCTTTGGTCCCGGGGCGGGGGAGATCAATCCCGCTTTCGGATTCTATCTCTATGGCTACACGTTCACCGGTGCTGGAACTCTGACAAACGTGGATGTTCTGGCCGACGATACTGTTGCCGTGTTCCTGGGCCCCAGCAATGAACTCATCAACCCCGGTGCTCTGGGAGCGGATACGCATTGCGCGGCCAACGCTCCGAGCTGTACTACCAACCTGGAGGGCATTTTCAACGGATCTGTTTCCGTCGCCGCCGGTCAAAAGTTGTGGTTCATCGTTGAGCAGGCCGGTACTGGTCCGGCTGGAACGGCGGGGGGGACCGACCCATCTGGTCTGGACTTCACCCTCACCGTCAACACCCCTGTTCCAGAACCCAGCTCGCTGATGCTGCTGGGAACCGGATTGGTCGGTGCTGCCGGCTCGTTGTTCCGCCGTAAGCGTATTTAGTTTTTCAATAACCTGACGTCCCCCTGAATTGCCGGGAGCGATCCTGCGGGGACGTTAGGAATTTTTGGGGTCGCCAGGTCTACTGGCGGCCCTTTTATTTCGTTCCAGATAGCATACTTTTTCCTTAACTATGCAAACATTTGCATTTATCCAATATTCTGCATATGTAAGTGTATGAATCGCAATGTTTTGCATTTGGCCGTCGAGCTGCAATGAAGATTGGCATCAATGTATTGACATTAGACCGTCCCGAAGATCGGATGGCCAGCACCAGATATTGAGCAGGTACCATGCACGTGTGTCGGTAGAAGCAGCAGATAAGAAACACCGCTCTAAGCGGAAACTCTGGAGGAACGATGAAGATGTACTTGAAAATTTCTGCCTTGGGAGCGGTATTAGTGTTAGCGACCGCTTTCGCGTCAGCCGACACTCTGTTCTTGGCGAGCTTTGGACAGAATGCCGGCAGTGGTGGCAACAATAACTCGGCGCTGGGAGTCATCGCGCCGCCAGTTTTTGCTGTCCCGAACGGCTTTCCAAACCTGACGGCTGTGCCTCCATCGGGCCAGACGGTCAACCTAACCGTGTCCAACAACAATGTTTGGAGCGTGGCTTTGTTGAATGGGCTGGGTACTTCGAGCTGGGTCTCTTACGCCCAGACCGGACCCGAGTCTTCCCCATTTGTCAACACGCCGAACGGCAACTACTTTTTCTCCAGCTCGTTTGACATCGGCGCAACGTCGACTCCTGGCGATGCAAACGGCTCGATCAACGTTATGGCTGACGACACGGTTATCGTGTTTTTGAACGGCCACCAATTGAACACGCCAACAGATCCTGGTGGGTTTCCACATTGCTCGGCTGGCATACCTAACTGCATGGTTCCGACGTTCGTGAACCTGGACTCGAATGATTTCGTCAGCGGACTCAATGTCCTGACGTTTCAGGTGACTCAGGGCAACGACGCGGACTTTGGTGTCGACTTCGCCGGTTCGGTGAATCCGGTTCCCGAGCCCAGCTCGCTGTTCCTTCTGGGAACGGGCCTGATCGGTACTGCAGGCGCGTTGCTTCGCCGGATGCGCTCGTAACTTACATTTTGGTTCCATAGAAGGCCGCCACAGGAGCGACCTCAGTGGAAGTGAATAAAAAAACTACATGGCCGCCAGATGTTTTGGCGGCCACTTTATTTTCCGGTCAGCCTTTAGAGCCAACAACCTCTTTTTTCTGCTTTTCTTCGAGATACCAGGCTACGGTCTTCTGCAGTCCTTCGTGGAAATGCGCTCTGGGCTGGTAACCGAGTTCGGCGGTGGCTCGCGTAATGTCTGCGAGCGAGTGTTTGATGTCGCCTTCGCGCTCTGGGCCGTAGATGGGTTTGGCGGTGAAGCCGAGATGTTCGGCGATGGTCGCGTAGACCTCGTTGAGGGTGTGACTCTTTCCTGTGCCGATGTTGAAGACGCGGCCGGTGGCGACCTCGCTGGGTGCCAGGCATGCAAGGAGATTGGCGCTGACTGCGTTGTCGATATAGTTGAAGTCGCGGCTGGTGAGGCCGTCGCCGAAGATCGTGGGAGTCTCGCCGGCCATCATCTTGAAGGTGAACTGGGCGATGACGCCGGAGTAGGGCGAGTCGGCGGCCTGGCGTGGACCGAAGATGTTGAAGTAGCGCAGGCAGACGCCTTCGAGTCCATACGCGCGGTAGAACGACTGGATGTAGTACTCGCAGGTGAGCTTCTGCACGGCGTAGGGTGACAGGGGACGAGGGAGCATGTCCTCCTGCTTGGGCTGGGTGGGCTGATCGCCGTAGGCTGAGGAAGAGGCTGCGTAGACGATGCGGCGAACCTTAGCGTCGCGGGCAGCGATGAGCAGATTCAGGGTGCCGTTGATATTGGATTCATGAGAGCTGATGGGATCTTTCACCGATCGCGGAACAGAGGCGAGGGCTCCCTGATGGAGAACAAAGTCGATCCCTTCGCAGGCAGACTTTACGCCGGCTACGTCCTGGAGATCCATCTCCCGAAAAGAAATTCTGTGGCGGATGTCGGCGAGGTTGTCGAGATTGCCTGTGGAAAGATTATCGATGCCGCGCACTTCGTGACCCTGGTCAACGAGAGCGTGCGCCAGGGATGAACCGATAAAACCTGCGATTCCTGTAATGAGATAACGTGCCATCTATCCTCCACCCAGGCGTGTCCTGGGTCGTCTGCAAGGTGGGTCGTACGGCGTGTCTTTCCCTATTATCGCGGTTCGCGGGGAGGAAAAGTGCGAATACCGAAGGGGAGCTTGAGAGTTAGTGTGGAGGCAGAAAGGTTGAGGGTCAATGCGACTTTCGTGCAGCGTGGCTGTGGAAAGGCGGATGCGATAATCGTCACTATGTCGATTACAAACTCGGTTGTTTTGCCAAAAATCGCACAGGAGCGCATGAAGCGCATAGAAACCCGCACGGCCAGAATCGGCGTGATCGGGCTTGGGTATGTGGGATTGCCACTTTCTCTTCTTCTTTCTGAGGCAGGTTTCCAGGTGACGGGTTTTGACATCGACACCAAAAAGGTGACGGACCTGGAGGCGGGACGGTCGTATATCTTTCGGATTCCGGCGGAAGAGATCCAGAGCGCGCGAAGCCATGGTTTTTCGGCGACGGCTGACTTCTCCGGGTTGTCGAAGCAGGACGCGATCATCATGTGTGTGCCGACTCCGCTGACGGAACATCGCGAGCCGGACCTGAGCTATGTGGCCAATACGGCCAAGGCAGTTGCGCCGTGGCTGCAGGAAGGCCAGTTGGTGGTGCTTGAGAGCACGACCTATCCGGGGACGACGGAAGAGCTGATGATTCCGATCCTGGAGGAGGGCAACAAGCTTGGGCTGAAGGTGCAGGGGGCAGGGAGGCCGGCGGAGAAGGGTGTGTTTTATGTAGCGTTCTCGCCGGAGCGCGAGGATCCGGGCAATACGACGGTGGCGCGTCATAACATCCCGAAGGTTGTCGGCGGCCATGAAGAGGTGGCGACGGAGCTTGCAGCAGTACTGTATGAAGGCATCTTTACGCGCTCGATTCGTGTGTCGTCGACGCGCGTGGCAGAGATGACGAAGCTGCTGGAAAACATCTATCGCTGCGTGAATATTGCGCTGGTGAATGAGTTGAAGGTGCTTTCGCTGCGTATGGGCGTGGATATCTGGGAGGTGATTGATGCGGCGTCGACGAAGCCGTTCGGCTTTCATCCCTTTTATCCGGGGCCGGGGTTGGGCGGGCATTGTATTCCGATCGATCCGTTTTATCTAAGTTGGAAGGCGAAGGAGTATGACTTCAATACGCGGTTCATCGAACTGGCTGGAGAGGTTAATGAGGCGATGCCTGCCCATGTCGTGCAGTATGTTGCGAAGGGGCTGAACCAGAATAAAAAAGCTGTGAACGGATCCCGGATTTTGATGCTGGGGATGGCTTACAAGAAAGACATTGACGATCTGCGGGAGTCACCTTCGCTGACGGTGATCGAGCTGTTGCGGGAGCAGGGTGCGGAGGTTGTCTACAACGATCCGTATTTCCCCACAGTCGGCAGAGGCCGCCACTACAACCTGAATATGACTTCTACTCCGCTCGATAACCTTGGGCAGTACGACTGCGTTCTGATTATGACGGACCACTCGGACTATGATTACAAGGCGATTGTGAGTCAGTCGCAGCTGGTGGTGGATTCGCGAAATGCGACGAAGGGAATCAAGTCGGAGAAGATTGTTCGCTGCTAGAGCGGCGGAGATGGGAATTCACGGGGAATTTGCCGAATGCCGAAGGTAGACGTCATCGTACCTGCGTATAACGCGGCCAGGTACCTGCCAATCGCAATTGAGAGCGTAATGACCCAGACGTTCGAGGACTGGAGAATATTGCTTGTAGATGATGGCAGTACGGATGATACCGCTGAAGTCATTTCCCCGTATGTCAAGCAGTTGGGTCCAAAGCTTAAAGTACATCAAGCAGAACAATAAGGGACTGCCGGCGGCCAGAAATACGGCGATCCGAAATTCCTCTGCCGAGTTTCTCGCCTTGCTCGATGCTGACGATGTGTGGCTGCCATCGCGTCTGATGGAATCTCTAAAGTCTTTTGAGGGGCGCCCGCAGGTAGGACTTACTTACGGTTTCAACTCGCGTATCGATACAAAGGGCGCGGTGATTGACACGTTCGCGAACAGGCAAAGACACGGCGAGGGACGGATCGCTCGCTACATCTATATGCGGAAGGTGGACCTGCCTTGCCCCACCATCACGTTCCGCAGAGAATGTGTTGACGAAGTCGGTCTGTTCGATGAAAGCTTACGAGCTACCGAGGACCGGGACCTCTGGCTTCGTATTGCGCTTCGATACGAGGTGGCGCTTGTGCCGAAGGTGATTGCGCTCTACCGGGTCTCGCCCAATTCGATGTCAACTGATTCAGGGCGAATGCTGAAAGCACAGTTGCAGTTCATCGAAAAACACTACGGCGCACCGGGTTGCGGATGGCTGACGCGGAAGATCGCCCTGAGCCAAATTTATAAACAGTATGCGGTGGCATTGAATGCTGGAGGGCAGCCGCGGGCTGCCTTTTTGAGTTTGTTACGAGCCCTGGTTATTTTTCCATTCGGTCTCGACAATTTCCGGACCGGTGGATCTCTGCTCTTACGGTATGCCCGTTTGAAAAACTAGCTTGTCTTGCCCTGAGCGTTCTTCTCTCCGACAATCGATGCGATAGCTCTCAGCAGCTTTCAACGCCTAATACTGAAAGGCGCCAATGTCGTAATTGCCTGTAGATGGCCTGGGCTTGCCATCGTGATCAGCTTGAACTTCAGGGATGCGGGTCCCGGCGCGAAGCGCTGGACTCGATGCGGACAGATGAAAGTCAAAGTTGTCGAGATCCTGTTCTTTGGTGAATCGAGGCTGAGAGGCGAACTTTGGATCTGCGTATTTCTCGCTTGAGAACAATGTCGACAATTGCATATTTCTAATTCCGTAATAGAGATTGTTGCTTCGGAGGACTTTTCCAATGGGGTGGGCGAAGTAGAAGCCTCCCGGTCCACCAGCGTGTCCACCCAGGTTGTATGTTGCTGGATTGTCATATCCGAGAACAATATTATTCTTGAAGGTAAAAGTACTGGCAGGGCAGCCGCCTGCATCGGAGCAATCCACATCAAAGGTAGTTGGGGAGTACGAGACGATCGTATTGTTCGCCATCAGAACCGTACCGCCGTTACGGAAGCCCAGCGCGATCGCATCCTCTGCGCGGCAAAAGTCAGCGAGATGGGCGTTGTAGGTGTTGGGCTGGCCCGACATGGGAGCAGACAGCCTGAGGCAATTGGCGACTACAACGTTATTGGTGAAGACCATCGGGCTGTCGTTGGATCCCCACTTGAACTGGGCTCCGTTGTTGCCGTAGGATGCCGAGTCGGTGATGCTCATCGAACAGCTTCCGGTATCGTTGTGCAGCATGTCGTATCCGTCCTGCGTGTTGTAGCGGAAGACGGAGTGGTCGACATGAGCGGTGAGACAGGTTCCACCCGGGGTTCCGATCCCATCGCCATATCCGCCGGTGCTCTGGCTGTAACAGGAGATTGCGCCGGTGCCGGGATAAGCCTGATTGCAGCCGCTCCACTCGATGGTAACGTAGCTCAGATTGATAACACCATTGACGTTGGGAGTAGCTTTGCCGTCATCAAAGTCCCATCCAGCCGCGCCGTTATAGGCGATATCGACTCTTCGAGCGGTGACCGTGCCTCCAATGGGCCCGATGATGCCGCGAGAGGCGAAGCCATGAATCCACATGTCCTGCAGCAAAAGGTCTTGTGTGCCGGCGTCAGTGGTGATGCCGTTTTTTGCATAATCATCGAGGGGAAAGTCCGGTCTGCAATTGCCCGGGACCGGAGGAACGCCATAGATGACGCACTGGGAGTGGCGCGTGAGTTCGATACATTGCACGTCGACATTCTTCGTACCGTTGAGAGCGAGAACCTGAAAGACGCCGTACCCGCCAAAAAGTTGCGTCATATTGCTATGCGATCCGCAACTGGCAAAGTTCTCTCCCAGAATCCGAGTGTGCTGAGCGGGAGTTCCAGATGGAGGAGGCGGTGCTCCAGCACCATAGGGGTCGCCCGCCAGCCCAAGGGAGTCATGCGCGTTAGGTCCACTCTGTCCGACCCGCCACGGGCCTCCGCGAATAATGTACGTATCGCCGCCGGCGCCTATCCAACCCCACGCCGGAGCGCCGGCACTCGGGTTCGTCGTATATGACCCGTCTGTCCACAAAAACCGAACATCATTGAAGGCACAATGCTGATTTGAACCGCTGCCACGATAGGCGGCATCGGCTTTACCATCACACTGCCCCTTGTGGTTGGCCGAATTTCGAGTTCCCCCATCGGGACGTACGTACCAGGTTTCGCCAGAAGCAGGGAGCCACACGAGTCCAAGAAGAATCAAGCACAGCATCCTGCAACACGATTTCACTAGTTGATTGCTCCAATGCTCGGAGGATTCGTTCGAACGACTCCATTGTAATCGGTAAGTATGGAAGGTATATAAAGTCCAGTTCCTTTTGCCGGACTGCCTGGAGTGAGGTTGAAGTTGAAATTATCCAGGCTCGATTCGCCGGACCAAACCGGTTCGTTGACCAGCAGAGGATCCCCGCAGTATTCGTTCGGGTTTCCGGTGGGGCAGGTGATGGTTCTAACTCCGTGATAGATATTATTGGTTCGGACGACGTTTCCAATGGGATGGCCAAAGTAGAAGCCACCAGGTCCACCAGCCTGTCCGCCCAGGTTGTATGTTCCTGGATTGTCATATCCAAGAACGATATTGTTCTCGAAGGTGAGGGTGCTATTCACGCAGTCCCCGGCCGGGCAGTCGATATCAAAGGTGGTCGGAGCGTATGCGACGATCGTATTGTTCGCCATCAGCGTCGTACCGCCGTTGCGGAAGTCAAAGGCGATTGCATCGGATGCACGGCAGAAGTCGGCGAGATTGGCGTTGTAGGTGCTGGGCTGACCTGTCATGGGGGCAGACAGCCTGAGGCAATTGGCGACCGCGACGTTATTGGTGAAGACCATCGGGTTATTCGCCGCCCCCCACTTGAACTGCGATCCGTTGTTACCGTACGAAGCTGAGTTGGTTACGCTGCTCGGGCAAGTGCCAGTGTCGTTGTGCAACCAGTCGTATCCGTCCTGTGTGTTGTAGCGGAAGATCGACTGAGTCACATTGGTTGAGATACAGGTTCCGGCTGGGGTTCCGATCCCGTCGCCATATCCGCCGGTGCTCTGGCTGTAACAGGAGATTGCACCAGTGCCAGGGTAGGCCTGATTGCAGCCATTCCACTCAACTATCAGGTTTGTAGCATTCAACAAACCGTTGACACTGGGAGTAGCAGTGCCATCGTCAAAGTCCCATCCTGCTCCGCCGTTGTAGGCTATATCGACTCTTGTGGCTGTGACTGTTCCTCCAATGGGGCCGATGATGCCGCGCGAGGTGAACCCATGAATCCACATGTCCTGAAGCAGGATATCGTGAGTGCTGGCGTCGGTAGTGATCCCATTTTTTGCATAGTCATCCACCGGCCAACCTGATTGGCAAGTGCTGGGAACCGCCGGAACACCAAAAATGACACACTGGGAGTGACGTGTGAGTTCGATACATTGCACGTCAACATACTTCGCACCGTTGAGAGCGAGAACCTGAAAGACACCGTATCCGCCGAACATCTGGGTCATGCTCGATTGGCTACTGCAACTGGAGTAGTTCTCCCCCAAAATCCGGGTGTGTTGAGTCGCAGTTCCAGATGGAGGAGGCGGTGCTCCAGCACCATAGGGATCGCCTGCGAGCCCAAAGTAGTCACCAGGATTGGGTCCACTCTGGCCAACACGCCAGGGGCCTCCGCGAATGAGGTACGTATCGCCGCCATTGCCTATCCAACCCCATGCCGGAAAGGCTACACTCGCGTCGTTTGACCACGATCCATCCGTCCACAGATAACGTACATCGTTGAAGGCGCAGTGTTGGTTCGTACCGGTGCCGGAGTAGGCTACGTCTGCCTGGCCGTCACACTGGCCTAGAGTCTGGTTGGCGGAGTAGCGGGTTCCTCCGTCAGGACGGATGTACCAGGTTACTCCTGGCCCGGGTGGTGGTGCTGCGGCGGCGATGACGATTGAGGTCGCCGCGGATTTTGTCTGGACGGGACTGCCGTTGTCGCTCACGGTCACGGTGAAGTTTGAGGTACCGCTTGTCGAGGGCGTTCCGGAGATGATTCCGGTGGTTGCGGCCAAGGTGAGTCCGGCGGGAAGGCTGCCGGAGGTGATCGACCAGGTGTAAGCGGGTGTGCCACCAGATGCTGACATCGGGCTCGAATACGCTGTGTTCGCGGTTCCGGCGGGCAGCGTAGCGCTGATCGTCAATGACGGGGGCGCTGGGGCGGCGATGACGAGCGACAAAGTGACCGACTTGCTCTGTACCGGACTGGACGAGTCAGTGACCGTGAAGGTCAAACTCGTCGTGCTGCTCGCGGTTGGTTTTCCGGAGATGATTCCGGTCGATGCGGCAAGGCTGAGCCCGCTGGGAAGTGTGCCGCTGGTAAGGGACCAGTTGTAGGGGCTGGTGCCTCCGGTTGCGTTGAGTGTGGCATTGTAGGTCTGGTTCGGTACTCCTCCGGGCAGCGTCGTTGAATTAATTGCGAGGGGTGATCCTGCCGCAACAACCGAGAGGGTTACAGTAACGGATTTGGTCTGGACGGGTGAGCCTGCATCCTGGACCGTCACTCCGAAAGAGAAGTTGCCGCTTGCTGTCGGTTTTCCGGAGATGATTCCGGTGGATGGGGCGAGGCCGAGCCCGGCTGGAAGGCTGCCGGAGGAGATCGACCATGTCAATGATCCGGTGCCTCCGGTGGCTTGTAGTGCCGTTGAATAGTTGGAACTTTGGGTTCCGGAGGGGAGGGCTGAAGAGGTGATCGTCAGGGTTGGAGGTGCGACGACCAGAGACAGGGTAGCCGACTTGGTCTGGGCTGGGTTTGCTGAATCTGCGACGCCCACAGTGAAGCTAGCCGTTCCAGTAGAGGTTGGAGTGCCGGAGATGATGCCGGTGCTTGTATTCAGGTTGAGGCCGGCGGGAAGATTACCGGAGACGAAAGACCACGTGTAGGGTGCGGTACCTCCGCTTGCCTGCAGGGCCGTGGAATAAGGCGAGCTGATGGTACCGGAGGGGAGCGACGAGGTGTTGATGGTCAACGCCGCGGGTGTGACCGGCGTTGTCCCTACGGAGAGGCTCATCGTTGCGGTTGCTGATTGTGGTGAAGAACTTGAATCGACTACCGAGACAACGAAAGAGTAGTTGCCGCTTGCGGTAGGAGTGCCGGAGATGATTCCGGTTGATGGGGTGAGGTTGAGTCCCGCCGGAAGCTGTCCGGACGCGATGCTCCAGGTGTAGGGAGAGGTTCCTCCGCTGACAGAGAGGGTTCCGGTGTAGGGCGCGCTGACAACACCCTGAGGGAGTTGGGTGAGGGAGATTGTAAGGGGCGAGGAGGAACCGGAGTTCGCGGGTGCAATGATGAGCGGTACCGCCTGCGACGATTGCATTGTCTGCGTGTTCTGCACCTGCACCTGCACTGTAGCGGGAGTGGCGATGCTGCTGCCGCCAACCGTGCTCGACAGTGTGTTGGCGTCGACTACAGTTGTGGTAAGTGGGGAGCCATTCCAAAGAATCGCAGCCTGGGTCGGAAAGTTTGTTCCCGTGACCTTCAGGGTTGTGGTCTGCGATCCCGCCGTGATGGTTTGGGGCTGAACCTGAGTGATTGCGGGGGTCGCCGTTTGTTGCGTTGCTGATTGTTGAACCGTACCGGGCGCACAACCGAGACAATGGAATAGGAGAAAGGAACTTGCAGTCGCCGCGATTGTGTTTATTACTCTGGCCAAATTACACCCCAAAGAGAATCAAACTTGCCAACAGAGCCACGCCGTAGGGGGGATAGAAAAACGCCTAACGAGTGACTCGGGTTGAACGTTACAGGGAAAAATGGGTTACTACAGTTACCCGAAGGGGGACTGCGTATGCCACTTCCGGGTGATCGAGGGACAAATCTCTCATCTACAGGCACAACGGTGTCTGTACGCTGAAGGAGCGCGTAGGGAACAGAGGAATCAGGGATGTTGGCTAAAGATAGCGCGACTTACTAAAGTAATAAGTCACACACGGAGTATCGGCTCTTTTTCAGGGCGATGACATACCACTTCTTTGGGAGAAGAAATCGATCATTCGTCGATCGAATCTTCGACGAGTCTGCGGGAACTTGTTACCAGCAGCGGGTGAGTTCCATTGTTTGACGACGGGAGTCGGTGATGCGGAGAGTCGGTGCGGTCTGGCAATCGTCTTTCCTGCCTAAAAAAGATAGCTCGGGTGAGCGATCTCCTGAATCATTGGAACCGGCAGATTAAGAAACGACAATGTGTAACTGAAGAAGGTTCAAAAGATAACTTGTTTTTTATATCACACAACTCGAGTGAGAACTGCAACGTAAAACTCTTTCGTTCTGTCCGCAATCGAGAGCCACGACTCGTCGCCGAAGTGCATCGCTCGTACGCTTGCGGAGAGCCTTTCGCGAAATTGACGATCCTGAGACAACTCGATGAGTGCGTGGGCGAGCTCAGAAGTATTTTGTGGATCGACAAGCAATGCGTTTTCCCGGTCGACGAGCAATTCGCGAAAGACCGGCAGATTGCTGGCCACGATCGTCTTGTTTAAGGCCAATCCTGTCGCCAGTGCGCCGCTGGTCGTGATCGCGCGGTAGGGATAGACGACGATGTCAGCGGCTCGATACAGAGCGACGAGTTCTTCGGTTGAGATGAAGCGCAGATGCAGTTGCACACGCTTTAGGCCGAGGCGGCTGATCTGCTCGCGGATTTGCTCGAGTAACTCCGGTGCTCCCGTGCCTACGATCAGCAGGCAGGCGTTGTCGTTGACGGCTTCTACCTGCTGCCACGCGTTGAGCAGGAGATCAATTCCTTTGTAGGGAAAGATGATTCCTTGCCACAACACCAACAACCTTCCCGGTTCGAGGTTGAAGCTACGCAGAGTCTGCTCAGAAGCGGTCGCGGGGAGGTCGTAGAAGAATGGCCCGTGTGGGATGACCGCAATTTTTTCTTCGGGTACGGAGAACTCCGTTTCGAGCCTCGTCCTGATGTTGTCGGAGTGGCAGATGATGCCGTCAACCATTCGATAGAGGTCACGAAAGGTTTGCTTGTACGCCTCGCCGGTGTCGTGGGGAAGGAGGTCGTGAACCGTTAGGACGATCTTTGAGCCGCGTTTGCGGCAGAGTTGCACGAACCAGAGATCGAGTGGAAGACGCGACCGCAACATCGGCAGATATTGCACGTGAACGATGTCTGGAGGGGAGACGAGAAAGCGCGCGGTGAGCGCAGACAGGTTGAGGATTGACTCCAGCAGCTTGAGAATTCTGCGCGGCAGGCGAGGCAGCCGAAACTTTCCCACTACGTCGAGAACGCCCGGATCGAGTTTGATGCCGCGACTTGAGAAACAAGTGGGATCGAGATAGTAAGAGATTGAACCCACCTTCAAATTGACGCGTTCTTTGAGGAGTGCTCGAGAGAGATAGGCCGTGTAGTACGGCACGGTCGCCCATAGATCCATCATGAAGATTCTGTGCTGCCGGATCTTTCCGCTCACTTTGTCTTTCCTCGGGATGCCGCCGCTTCGTACACGCGGAGATAATCGGCGATCATCCGGCCGGCGGAGAACTCATCTTCGATGAGCTTTCTTGCCGCAACTCCGAGTTGTTCTCGCCGGGCAGGATCTCGCAGGAGGTTTACGATTGCAGAGGCCAGGAGCGATGGGTCCTCTCGCGGAACAAGCACTCCGGTGCGGCCATCGAGGACTACGGTGGGGACGTCGCCGACGGCAGTGGCAACGAGCGGAAGGCTGCTTGCCATGCCCTCCAGAATCGCCATCGGTAGTCCTTCCTGTCGGGATGCCGAGACCATGATATCGAGCGAAGCGTAGACCGAAGGCATGTCGTCACGGCGTCCCAGCATCAATACGCTCTCCCGAATCTTCAATTCGTCGATCAACGACTCCAGCTTACCCCGGTCCGGCCCCTCGCCGACGACGACAAAGTTCGTGGAGGGAAGCTCAACGAGTACCTTTGCGGCTGCGCTAAGAAAGATGTCGGCGCCCTTCTCACTCGACAGCCTGCCGATGAAGCCAACGATAGGAGGATGATCGGGAGCTGAATTTCCGTGCAGAGAGGGAGGGGCATCGTCAAACGGGCGGAGGTCGATTCCATTGCGAACCAGGTAAATTTTCTCTTCGCGAACCCCGGCTTTCACGAGCCTCTGCTTCACGGCATCGGAGACGGCCACAACCGCCGCATAGTTTCGAAGCACCAGGCGATCGGCCTTGCCGTAGAGAGTAACCAGCATTTCGTTGTCGATCCAGTTGTGGCAGGTTGAGACGAAAGGTATCTTCGACGCGCGTAACGCAAGGTAGACGTAGATGTCTGCTTTGTAGCCGTGGGCGTGGACGATGTCGGCTTTCGTTCGAGCAGCGAGTTCCCGGATGCTTGCAGTCACGGTTCGGTCGATTTGTCCCTTGCTGGGGATGAGATGGGATTCGATGCCTTCTTTAATGGCGGCTTCGTGAAGCTGCAGATTTGGATTCGCGGAGTTGGAAAAAACTCCGAGCACACTCGAGTGCGGTCCTTCGTTCAGGGTGCGCGACATGTTCAGGATGACGGCCTCAGCGCCATACATCCCGCCGCTACTGATGATGTGCAGAATCTTCACGTGTAGCAGCTTCTCCCGCGTCGGTATTCGGCTCTTTTCGATTGAGAATCGCCCAAAGCTTTTCGTACAGCCGATCTCCCAGCAGCGACTTCGCGGTCGCCTTCCTGTGATATTGCCGTTCCAGGCCGGAAAGAATCTTGTTGCCGGGTTGAAGAAGTCTTGTCATCCACTCGAGCGACATATCGCCGCGGATGTTGAGCCGGCCGACGGTCAGTCCGGTTGGCTCGGGCTCGGCTCTTGGGATCGAAGTGAAGATCTGGGTATACCCTGCCTCCTGGCACGCGTTAAGGATCCTCCGGTTATAGCGCCCTCCGGGGAGCGACATTGTGGTGATGGACGTTCCGAGTTTGTCCTCCAGCGTGAGCCTTGCATCGATCAGCTCGCTGTGCAGTCCCCTTGCGTTGCAATGGGTGAGGAGGGCGTGGCTCCATCCATGTGCGCCGATGAACTGACCTGCCTGATGGAGGGCACGCAACTCTTGCCAGCCCATGTAGCCGCGTCTTCGACCCGTCCAGCCTACGGTGATAAAAAACCATGCCTTGATGTCCCGCGATTGCAAGGCGGGCAGCGCGAACTCAAAGTTGGAGATGTGTCCGTCGTCGAAGGTGACCTCGGGCCATAAGACGGAACCCCAGTTCTTTCGCAGTTTGAGAAAAAGATCGGCTTGCTTCGCGAACTCTCCTGTCTCGACGACGTAGGAGTAGCTACTCCTGGTGGGCCGGAGTTCATGGTAGAGAAGGTAGAGTCTGCGTGGCGGCTGGGTCACCGGCTTACTCTCGATTCAACAAGCAATGATTTTCTTTGAAAAAGATTGCATAGCTGAATCATACAGATGTGCCGCATGGTTAGACTGTCGCCTCGACGAGCTCAAAGAGCTGACGCGAGCGCGTATAGATCCATGCGATTCTGCGGCCATTGAACGCTACAGCCGGAACCGGCGGACTTACGACGATGCAGCCGTTGTTCTTCGCGTGCACCAGAGCCTGCTCGATGTTTGTTGTCTCAAAACATAGGTGGTAGGCGCCGCCTCCGCCCTTCCCAAGCATGGAGGTGATCGGTGAGTCCTCGCTCAGAGGGGCGATTAATTCAATCTCAGCTTTGTCGTCGTCGGACTGGGTGAGAAAGTTGACGCTCACTTTTTGAATGGGATCATCGAACGGTCCGGAGATGACCCTGTAGCCAAAGAGGGTTGAAAGGGCCTCTGTCGCTGGTCCCAGGGAAGGGACTGCCACGCCGACATGGCGAAGTTTGAACCCGAGTTCTTCAGGGGTCAAAGCGCCACTCCCTTTGATTCCAACTCTGTCTGGATGAGCGCCACAGTGGTCAGTTCCGCTATCTTCGCGGGATCGAACTGAACGCCGTACTCGCCTTCAATGGCAAGGATTGCCTGCAGATGCCGGAAGGAATCCCAACTGTCCACGGTTCCCACACCCAGAGCCGGGGTGACTTGATCAGGCGAAATTTCCAGGATGTCGGCGAGAATGTCACGAAGTGACGACGGTACTTGCGGAGAACTCATTCGATTCGTTTCCTTCCAAAGTTAGCCACCTGGGACTCGTGGGTGCCGACGTGGTCAGATCAAGTTGATAAAAAACCGATTCGGTTTGAACGCCTCTCGGCGATGTGTCCTTTGTAAAGCCGTGATCGAGGTAGAAGTCAGCGCAAGGAGCATTTTTCTTTGTCGCAATGAACTCGCCGATTAGCTGTTTTGCGCCTGTCTTGATGGCATTGTCGGCAAGATGCGCCAAAAGCGCGGTTTCGATGCCACGCCCGATCACTCGACACGATAATAGCAGCGAATCGATGAAGCAGAAATCACCCTCATTGCGCGCGAGAGCGAGTCCCACGACGCCCGCATCGCCAAAGCGGTCACGCACCCGCACAGCAACTGCCTGGCCTCCCGGGCTCGAGGCGAATTTTTCGACCTCAGCGGCCGAGTGGCGGCGCGTGGTCAGATTGAATTGGTTTGTTTTGGCGAGTAGCTGCACAGACCTGGCAAGCGGAGCGTCCAGAGCGCTCAGGAACGTGCACACAATTCCCAGAGATGCGAGAAATTCATCGCGGCTGCCTGCGCTGTTCGCCAGTTCCGCTCGCTGGGCCTGAGCTTTGTATTCTTTCAGGCGGTTTACGTCGTCATCGGTAACGGCAGCTGCGTCAAAGAACGGCTGTGACGAGAGGAGTTCTACCAGCCTCCAGGGCTCGTCGGAAGGAGCTTCAAGGACGGCCACTTCGGAAAGCTGTTGCCGGATTGCCTCGCATTCCACAGGGTTGTCATCGACGAAGACAAACGAATCAAGTCCCAGAGACAGCTCTTTTGCGAGGTCGCGAATTGCATCCGATTTTTCGTTCCAGCTAATTTTGGTTGCGACGAAGTTGTCCAAGCTTAGCCCGAGGTCGGCTGATCGAATCTGAAACGCCTCCTGAACGTCTGAGTCATTATTTTTGGAGACAATTGCGAGCAGGATGCCGCGAGACGACAACTGCTTGAGGTACTTCTGGTATTCGAGGTAGCAATTACCTGGAAATGCGCTGCCAGTGGCAATGCCTTCGGGTCCGTCTTCTCCGAGAACGCCTCCCCACAGAGTGTTGTCGAGATCGGTACAGAGAACCTTCCGGGGTGCTCGGAAAAGTGTTGAGAGCGAGCGAATCAGGCCGCGAGAGTATGCGCTGAAAGAGGCAGCGGAAACGGGCAGTCGGGATGCGAGAAACATCCGGGCATCGCGCCAGTTTGCGCGGCCGTGGCGGGCAGCAAGATGATCTACGTCGAAGAAGACACAATCAGAGATCGTGCCACATAGTGCGGCAAGCCGCTGATTCAACTTTTGCACCGCGTTCGTCAGACTGTGCGGCAGGTTCGCATCCCCCACATCACCGAGCGAGGTCCGGTCAGGGACGACACATCCCTGGAAGAGAAGCCGGGCGGAGCTGCCGGAGCGGAAACTTCTGAGCAATTGGGCCACGCGTGACAGAGACTCTTCTATCTCCGCCTCGACACCCTCGCCAACGCCATTAGCGCAGAGATCCGGCAATCTGCCAGCGATATCCTCCAGATCAAGCAGGACAAAGACGATGTCCGGCTTGAACTTCGCGAGCGCGCTCTGGGGGTTGAGCATCTCGTCGACATAGGAACCGTAGCCGCCGACTTGCAGGTCCAGCACGAAGTTCGACAACACTGCCTCGGTGGTCAGGAAGGGAAGTATCGGTTCCACTGTGACTGATCGAACGATATAGGCTTTTAGCCGCTTGGCTGCCGGCTGGCGCGAGAGAGCGTCGGCGATACGGGTAAAGGCGGACGCGCAGAACATAATATCTGCGGGTTTGCCTGAGGCAAGAAGTGTCCGGCCATATCGGATTGCAGAGCCTGCATCTTCATTGGATACGGCGTCCTTGAAATTGCGTCGCAACTCCTGACGCTCTGAATCATTTTGCATCTGTTGTCTCCGCTGCTGGAACCGCGGCCGGCTGGACGGTCTTTGGCGGCCGCATGATGATACGGCCAGGTACGCCCATCACCGTGGCGCCTTCGGGAACGTTGGTGATCACGAGCGTGTTGGCGGCGATCTTTGCACCATTGCCGATTTTTATTTTACCGACCAGTGTCGCACCTGTGCCAATGTAAACACCGTCGCCAATGACAGGAGATCCCTGGCGTCCCATGGCGGACGCGCCGATCGTTACGCGATGCGCTATGTCACAGTTGCTCCCTATGATTGCTGACGGGTTGAAATGAACTCCGCCGATGTGAGCGATGTAGAGACCGCCGCCAACCGTAGCCTGGGGGTCGAGACACATCTCCATAACGACTTCGGAGAACATGTACGCGAAAAAGTAAATCACTTTCAGGGGAATACGGATCAGGATGAATGGATTCGTTGCATAGAGCCAGTTGCCAAGTCGATAAATCGCGATCGCCCAAACCGCAGGATTGAGCCACAAGTCTTTCCCGTGGGAGCCCTTTTCTCTAAAACGTGCAATATCCGCAGAAAACTTATTCATATAAAATTTCCAGATACCCGATCTTGCGGATGCTTTGTTATTACAGTACGGTAAGAGGCCAGCGATGACCAGTATTCTGCAAGCAGCCGTTCGCCCGAAACCATGAAGGCGGCCACCGAGAAAGAGGGGATACATTCAGCCAGTGTCCATCTTGATACGATCCTTAAGGGATTAAATTTGTTGTCCCACTCAGGGCAACACAAAACAGTGGCTTGTGCCAAGGGTATTTGGGTTGGAGCGAGTGCGATCATTGTGGGAAAAGTAAAGTCAGACAGAATGCCCTCATGGCATCAGAAGAGTTACCTGAGCTTCGATGTTCTCAGCACGGCCATGATTCCAGGAAACTGGAGGATATCATCTGCGACGCAGGATGCGTTGGCTACGTACTCAGCTCGGAATTTTGATAGAAGGGTTCATGCGAAGTATAAGTTCTGATGCAAGGAAGCCAACGATTGCTCATCTTCTCCCGTGGCCCAGCATCGGAGGCGTTGAAATTGCCACTCTCCGAATCATTGAAATGACCCGTGATCGGTTTCGTCACGTCGCGTTTTGCATGCAGAGCGCGGATGACTTGAAAGCAGCGTGCGAAAGGGCTGGAGCTGAGGTGGTGACATACGTTCCTCCCGAGCCGAGTATTCGCCATGGGCTGCGCTTTTTCCAACAGTCATTAGCATTGAGTGGAGAGTTGAAACGCATCGGTGCGGACCTTGCTCACTTTTCCGACACAAAGGCGGCTTATCATGTCAGTCTGGCAACGATGCTGTCGGGGGTGCCGATGATCGCACATGTGCGATCACGATTTTCGCATCTAACTATTCGCGATCGACTGGGCTTCCTTCCAGTGACAGGCTACGTCTTCGTATCGCAGGATTCGCGGCGTCAGTTTGGATTGAAAGTTCCCGATAAAAAGGCTCGCATTCTTTATGATGCAGTGGATGTTGTTGAACCGGAGCCCGCATCCATCGTAAAAGCTGTTCGCGAACAGTTAGGGGTGCCCGACGGAATCAGATTGGTAGGAATGGTTGCCCGGGTCAATCCACAGAAGGATTACTATACGCTGGCTTCTGCGGCAGCGCTGGTCCTTGCGAAACGTTCCGATGTCCGATTTATTGTTGTAGGCGACAACTCGATTGTGGAACTCAACCGCACGCACTATGAGCAGGTGAGCGCACGCCTTAGCGAGCTAGGGATCCAGAGCCAGTTCATCTTCACTGGATTTCGATCCGACGTCGCACAGATTGTGTCCGCGTTGGACATTTTCGTTCTTTGTACTCATAGAGAGGGTTTACCTCTTTCCATTCTCGAGGCGATGGCACAAGGTAAGACGGTTATCGCAACGAACGTTGATGGCATTCCGGAGGTTATTACTCACGGGGTCACCGGGTATATGCACGATCATGGAAACAGTGAACAACTGGCCGACGCCATTCTTGCTTCCATCGAAGATCCGGACATGGCGAAGAAACTAGGCGATGCGGCACGCGAAACTTGCAGGCGTACGTACAATTCTCAGGTGTTTGCGGACAACGTGACGCAGATATATCATGATTTTTTGCGGGACTGACAGGGCGGGAAGAGATTCATGGCTATCGCGTTGAAGGATTTCCCGAGGTCCGCTGCAGGTTCTGAACCTGTGGTGAGTGTCGCGATCACCTGTTTCAATTCAGAGAAATGGTTAGGCCGGGCCCTGGACAGCGCTTTAGGACAGGAGACGGAATTTCCTGTAGAGATTGTTATTGCGGACGATTGCTCAAAAGACGCAACCATTGCCGTTGCAAAGTCATATCAGGATAAGTATCCGCACATTGTCAGAGTTTTGGAGAGAAAAGAGAACGTTGGGACACAGCGGAACTATTACGACGCATTCGAAGAGTGCCGGGGCAAGTTCGTCGCGTGGCTTGACGCGGACGACTACTGGACCGACCCAGAGAAACTTGCTGTCCAGGTGAAGGCCCTCGATGGGGATCCGTCATTGGCGATATGTTGCCATTTTGTTCGGTGGGTCATACGCGACGGCGGCGGCGAGATCAAACGCGAACGCTTTCCCGATCTGGCGCCAGGGCGACACGGCATAGAGAGCATACTTCGCAGCAACTTTCTTCCCTCTCCGTCCGTCATGTTTCGGAATGGTCTTCAGCGACAATTGCCGCAATGGTACTTTGACGTTCCACCCCTTACGGACTGGCCTCTGTATGTGGTGGCGGCCCGCCACGGCGATATATTGCTGCTCGACCGCGTGATGGCTGATTACACACTGAATGCAACAAGTGCTTTTTGGGGCGAAGGAGATGTCTTCTGGCAGAAGATGAATGTCGACTTCTACAGTCGGGTCGAGAGTATTATTCCGAAGAAATTTCATCGACGGGTTCGGGCTGAGAAGGGGAAACGCTATGAGGCGATAGCGTTCAGTCTTCGCCAGCAGGGCGACTTCATTGGATCGCGTAAGGCTGCCGTTGAAGCTTTTCGTTCCCCAGCGGCCAAAGACAATCTGGGAAGTAAAGTAAAAACACTTCTTATCTCATTCATGCGCGAGACTCAGTGGCGCTTGCGCGGCAGGAAGAATCCGCTTATCAGCTCTAGCTAGGGTTGATTTGGGGCCAAAAACTCATTGCGCCCTCGAAAACAGCAAAGAACGAACTCGAGGCATCACCTGCTGGCGAACGTAGTGGCGAAAGACCAACGCAACTGTGACAAAAAATACCGGCAACACGGCAAAGACCTGTAGGAAAAATGTCGCGAGGCTGTGAGTCGGCAGAAGAGCGTCCACTGCATAACTGGCAATGGCAAAAGGCACTCCGGCTAGCACCATCGGCGCCCATACGTTCCAGATAACGTCAAAGCCGCTTAGTCCAACCAGTTTGGATACATAGCGCGGCCAGAAAAACAGTTGCACAAACAGGCTCGGAATCATCGTTCCCAGCGCAACGCCGTAGATGCCGTACCAGTGAACCAAGATAACACTGAGAGCAAGATTCGCGATCCCCTCACCAATGGCCCATAGAGCTGCGGTTTTGTGCTTCTCAACTCCGAATGCGATGGATGCCGCTGTTCTGTTGGCAAAAGCAAAAAAAAGTGCGCTGCAAAGAATAATCAAGAGGATTCCAGAACTATGCCCATACTGGGGTCCCATCCACAGATTGACAAACGTGCGTCCGCGAATCGCCAAAGTGACTAATATCGGCAGAGACACCATGATTGTGGTTCGAGTGCCGTTTTTGTAGAGAGCCAACAGGCCGGCTGCGTCGCCTGCGGCTTCATAGGTGCTTGCCGCAGGAACGAACGTTCCCCCGATTGAGCTGATTATCTGGTTGGCGAAACGACACAGATTGTTCGCGATCGCATAATAGGTGACTGCGGCAGCGGAAATAAATGCGCCGACAACCAGATTATCCGCCTGATAAACCAATTGGACTGCAATCGTCGTCAGGAAAGCATAAGAGCTGTAGACCCAGATTTGTCTAAGCGTTTCTCTTTTGGGTTTGGCCAGTCGAATTTTAAGTTCGGGATAAAGACGTCGCGCAATCCATGCCAACAATATCTGGCCAATAATTGCTGCGGCAAGTTCGCATACTCCAATCGCAACAATACCGTGGCCAGTGCGCAAAACGGTGACAACCCCGGTCACGCGTATTGCCATCGTCGTCAGACTCACATAGTTTTGCAGGTCATACCGATTTAGAGCCGATAACACACCGGCAACAACGCCAACCGATAGCGTGATCGCTGTGGTGAGGCCGATGAGCAGAATAGCTTTTCGAGCATCACTTGCAAGTGCTGCAGGTATTTTGAACAGGAGGGGAAATGCCGCGGAGAGTGCAGCGCTCAACAAAAGCGCCAAGACGCTCAGCTGCAGCCTGACCCATAGGGCAGCAGAAATTACATCGGAAGCGTCCTGGTGGTTACCTTTCGTGTGCCCCTTCGAAACAAACCTCAGAACAGAACTTTGCATCCCGAGATCGAGCAGACCCAGATAGCCTACAACTGAGACCGCCAGGACCCATACGCCGTATGCAACATCTCCGAGGCGGTGCAGGATGAATGGCGCAAGGAAAAAGCCAACTGCCATATTGGCAATCGTTCCGAACCAATTAAACATCACGTTCCGCACGATGTGCCGTACACGCAGCAAGCCAGATCTCCAGTGTGTTTCATTGTCGGTGCTCAGGGCCGACTCAACGAAAAGACATTGAATCGCTGCCGCACATGTAGGCGCCTTGTCTTTGTGACGACACTGCAAGCGCCAGCCTAAACTATAACAATAGCGGGTGGCAGCCCCGTTGTCTTTGAGGATGACGGAGTGCATCAATAGGGTATCGCCGGAACCTAGACGTAGCATCTTTCAATACCACTTGGGTGTAGGTCGCGCCCTTCTGTTGCGAGCTGAAGTCGCGTATCATCAATCGGAGGTGGTCTCCTCCGAGAGTCTGTTCGGCACCGGGGAATACGATGAAACTGCTCTTTTGGCTCTGTTTTGCGCTGATAATCTACGCGTATGTAGGGTACGCAGTTTTTCTTTCGCTGTGGGCTCTTTTGTTGAAAAGACTTCCGACCCCGAGAAGAGATTTCACGCCCACTGTGTCCATCGTCATTGCCGCACGGAATGAAGAGGTAAATGTTCCGGCAAAGTTGCAGAATCTTCGTCGGTTGGATTATCCACAAGACAAACTCGAGATTGTGATAGCTTCCGACGGATCTACTGATCGAACAGCGTCTATTCTTCGCGAGCACGTTCCTTATATTTGCCCGGTAATTCTCGACGACTCCAAAGGGAAGGCTCATGCATTGAATGAGGCCGTGAAGCGTGCTACTGGCGAAATACTCGTCTTTTTGGATGCGCGGCAGTCTGTCGAACCCAACGCGGTATCCGAATTGGCTTCCTGCTTCGCTGATTCGACTGTGGGTGCTGTCAGTGGCGAACTCCTGCTCGAAACGCCGAAAGACGGATCCCATGGCGCACTAGGCATTTATTGGAAAATTGAGAAAATCGTGCGTAAGCTGGAATCTGCCTCAGGCTCCGTCGTAGGAGTCACCGGAGCTATCTACGCAATCCGACGTGAACTCTACACCGATATCCCTCCTGGGACGATCCTTGACGACGTCTTTGTTCCGATGAATGTGGCACGGATGGGAAAGCGGATCGTCTTTCAGCCTTCGGCAATCGCGCGCGACCGGCTCTTCAGCGAAAAGGGAAAAGAGTTCTCACGCAAAGTTCGCACTTTGACCGGTAACTACCAATTACTGCGACTGGCGCCGTGGTTACTGTCGCCTTCGAATCCATTGTTGTTTCGCTTCATCAGCCACAAACTCTTGCGGCTTCTGGTTCCTATGCTGCTTGTTCTTATGCTGGTTGCTTCAGCCCTGGCAACGGGACCGTTCTATCGGGCCATCCTATGGCTCCAGGTGCTATTCTACGTTTTAGCTACCCTCGGAACGTTGATTCCGGAAGCCAAGAAGTTCAAGCCGGTGGGTATCGCCAGCACGTTCGTCATGCTCAATGCGGCCGCAACACTAGCGTTCTACAACTTTGCGGCAGGACGAAAGAAAGTATGGCTTTAGTAAGCTGATGTTGTCGGGCCTGAGGGGCCTCTTTTCCAGCTCGTTGACGCCATGGAGATTGCATCTTGGGACTAGGACTCATCCATTATGTTCCGCTGATCGCCTACCTGGGCTTTTGGGTCATGATTATAAGGTCGCTGACAGGGCGACCTCTTCTTGGTCTCTATTATCTGATTCCATTCCTGCCGTATCGCACGATGCGGGATCACTTCCTCGACTATCCGCTCGGCGAAAATATGCTGACCATTCTCGTCCTTGCGGTGATCGTTGGAGCTTTGATCCAGGCAAAGCACTTACCTAAATCAAAGCTCTACCTCATCTGGTTGGTCTTCGGAGTCTATCTGTATCTGTCGATGTGGTACGGCACCGCGCTTGGAAATGCTCCAGCGCCACTGTGGTTGTCGGACGACAATTTCGTCACATGGAAAGACTACATGCTGATTCCGTTGACGTTTGTGGCAACGGCTTTGGTGGTTGAAGACCGGAAGGCAGTAAGGACGGTCATCCTGATTACGGCTCTCTCACTGTTGTTCATCGACAGAAGTTGCCTTCTGGAAAGCATGTCGAGAACCTGGGGAACGTTTGACGAAAATAAGCGCGACAGTGGTCCGTTGGGTTTCGGCTCGAATCAAACCGCGGCCTATTTGGCCCAATTTTCCATGTTTTTCTGGGGTTTTGAGCAATTTCTTAAGAGAAAGAAACTCAAGATTTTGTGCTATGGATTGGTCGCGTTGACGATTTTTGCGATCCTCTATACCTTTTCCCGCGGGGCATACCTTGCGGTGCTTGCCAGCGTCTTCGTGCTCGGTGCGTTGAAGGATCGAAAGCTTCTTATCATTGGCGGGGTGTTTCTGTTCACGTGGCAAGTTGTCGTGCCAACTGCCGTTCGTCAGCGGGTCAACATGACTGAAAGCTCCAACGGCCAACTCGAAGCCTCCGCCGATGAGCGGGTCAAGTTGTGGGAGGCCGCGGAGACATCGATCCTCAGCAGTCCGGTCCTGGGGAACGGCTTTGCGACCTATCAAATGGCGAATCATGTCGACAATCTGAAAGACACCCACAACTGGTATGTCAAGGTTTTGGTGGAAACCGGTTTCGTCGGACTGATTATCGTTCTCTTCATGCTTCAGCAGATGCTCGCGGTATCCTATCGTCTCTTCAGAAGGGCAAACGATCCGCTCTTTCGAGGTCTTGGACTTGGCCTGTTTCTTGCAATCTGGGCCTGTATTATCGCTAACATGTTTGGCGATCGATGGACATATCTTGAGATTACCGGTCCGTTATGGGTACTCATCGGAGCCGCGGTTTGTGCAACCCATCTTCCTGAATTCGAATCGGCGACAGAGGCGACTGCGGTTGAGTCAGCTCCCGCAACCAACCCGTATCTGGTTTACAGATAAGCCGCCATTCTCTTCGTCATGTGTCTGAACCGGTTCGTGCTAACCATCCCTTTGAAAGCATGTAAATGAGTATGATTACAGCTTTATCGCTGAATGGATCGAATCCTGAAGCTCCAAAGGACGTCGCGCTGCCTCATGTGCTGCTGGTGCTTGACCAGTTTTCCAAGACGTTGGGCGGCGGAGAGCGGATTGTTCTGAGACTTGCGGCCCTGCTGCCGCACTACGGCTACCGCTGCTCCATCCTAACTTTTTCTGCCGACCCTGAAAGCGCCAGCCTTCAATCACCGCCATGTCCTCTGTACCTTTTGCCTTTGAAGCGCACCTACGATCTTTCGGCGTTGCGCGCTGCTTTGGAGCTGAGGCGATTCATCAAGCAGCAAAGAGTTCAGATCGTTCAGACATTTTTTGAGAGTTCCGATATCTGGGCGGGATTTGTCACCAAGACCATGTCCGACGCCAAACTTATCTGGAGCCGCAGAGACATGGGGATTCTCCGGAGCAGCAAACACCACGTTGCTTACCGGCTCATGTCTGGTATGCCTGATAGAGTCTTTGCGGTTTCAGAAGAGGTCCGCCAACATTGCGTTGCCGTGGATCGAATCGAGCCTTCGCGAGTGGAGACGATATACAACGGCCTAGATGTAGCTGACTGGAATACGGCCTCTCAACCCGCTAAACTGCCGGGCGAGATCGTCATTACGACGGTCGGGAATATTCGCCGGGTGAAGGGACACGACATCTTTATCAAAGCCGCTGCTGCCATCGCGACGCAGTTTCCGCAATCCTCTTTCAGCATCGCCGGGGAGGTGCTGGAGCCGGAATATTTTGCGGAGTTGCAAACCCTCGTCCGCGATCTGAACCTCTCGGACCGCTTTCATTTTGCGGGCGGTATTACCAACCTGCGAGAACATCTCTCCACGGCGGATGTCTTTGTCCTCCCTTCCCGAAGCGAGGGTTTTTCGAATGCGATTGTGGAAGCGATGGCCGCCTCCCTTCCTGTAGTTGCCACAAATGTTGGCGGAAATGCAGAGGCCGTAAAAGATGGAGTGAGTGGTCTGATTGTTCCCTCGGAGGACCCCGCAGCTCTGGCTTCTGCGATCGCTTTGCTGCTTTCCGAGCCGGCGAGGGCGCGGGAGATGGGAGCGGCAGGAAAAAAGCTGGCCGCGGAGAAGTTTACAACCGACGCGATGATGCGCCAGATCACGCTTGCTTACGCGAACGTGCTCACGGCAAGGAGAACTGCCGCTTCGGCGGCGGAATCCGGTTCACGGTAGCCGTCTCAGTCAGACGTATTGGCGAAATTCAGATTCCGGCTTGGGTGTTCGAGCCGGTTTCTTAGCCGAGGAGCGCGAGTTCCTTGTCGGCGTCTTTTGCGGTCTGGGTATTGGGTGCCAGAGCCGCTGCTTTTTTGAGATGTGTGACGGCGTCGGTACTATTAGAGAGCTTGGCGTACGTCATACCCAGGTGATAGTGAATGGCGGCGTCGTTTGGCGCGCTCTTGATCGCCTCCTCCAGCAGGTCACGCGCAGAGGCGTAATTCCCCTTCTGGTAGTAAATCCAGGCCAACGTGTCGGCGCTGCTGGGTGAGGTGGGCATGCCACGGCGGGCGACCTGGGCGAGAGAGAGGGCGACGTCGAGGTTCTGCCCGCTTTCGACCATCAGGAAGGCAAGATTATTGGCCGCAATGGGCTGTTCCGGCTGGATGGCGAGAGCCTTTTTATAGCTCTCCATGGCTCCGGTACGGTCGCCCTGCGACTCCTGCAGCGAGCCCAGCAAGGTAAAGCCGCGCACGTCGGTGGGATGGTCTTTCGTCCACTGCTGCCACTTGGCCACGGCTTTGGCGGGATCGCCCGAGTTGACTTCGGCACGGGTATAGGCAATGATCGCCGCGCTATCGGATGGATTTAGCTGCATCGCCTTCTCTGCCGAGGCAAGAGCAGATTTGGAATCTCCGGTGGCCATCTGGAGATCAGAAAGCAGGTCTAACATATCGGAGTTTTGCGGAGACTTGGCGATCTGGTCCTGCACGCGGCTGAGCGCTTTCTGAGGCTGCTTTTCAATCACTAGACAGGACGCCAAAAGCCGCAAGGCCCGCGAGCCGTTGGGATTAATCTCAAGCGCCTGCTCGAGGAGAGTCTGGGCCTCGGGGATCTTCTGCTGGACCAGGCGCAACTGCGCGAGTTCCAGATAACCGGCGTAGCTCTTCGGATCGAGCTTGATGGCTTGACGGAAGTCCGCATCCGCCTTGTCGTAGGATTTCTGGCTGCCCTCAGCCATACCGCGCCAGACGTAGGCAGCTGCGAACTGCGGATTCGTCGCGATAGCAGAGTCCGCTACCTGTGCGAGAGTGCCGAAATCACGCGTGTCGATGGAGACTTCGGCGAGACCGGACTGCGCTTCCAGACTTCTGGGGTTCAGCTTGACCGCGTCACGGTAGCTCTGCAGGGCAGTTCCCATGTCGCCCTTGGCGCGTGCAGCGCGACCGAGCCATATCTTGACTACGAGGCTGTCGGGGTTGGCCTTGGAGGCCTTCTGGAGCTCGTTGAATGCATCGGCAGTCTTGCCATCGTTGAGCAGAAGCATGCCGTTGAGAACGGCAACCTCGGGAACGCTGCTGTCGGTCTTCGCAAGATCAGCGCCGATGGTCCTTGCTTTCGGAAGGTCTTTGTTCAAAATCAAGAGGCGCAGGTAGGCGATCTTGAGCGGCGTGCTCTTGGGATGCTTGGCGACGAGGTCAGCGTAGGCGGCCGCTCCTGGAGCGAGTTGATTGGTGCGGATGTAGTAGGTGGCGAGCATACCGGCACCGGCCTCGGAGTCGGACATGTCCTCTGCTGCCTTATGGAGAACCGCCTCTGCCTTAGCATTGTCATTCTGGCGAATGTAGAGGTCGGCCAGACTGCCGCGCGCCATGACATTCTTCGGGTCACCGGCTATGGCGGCCTTCATCTCCTCTTCGGCGCCGTGAAGGTCACCCTTCTTCTGAAGGAGGCCGGCAAGAACAAGATGCGCGGCTACGTTCTTGCCATCGAGCGACACAGCCTTGCGGAGCTGGTCTTCGCCGGCCGACTCGGTGGCGGGATCAGTGCTCTGGAGAAAGCCGAGCGAGGCGTGGAAGCCCGCGCGATTCGGGTCGATGGCCAAGGCTTTCTGGATCTCTTCAAGAGCCGTGGCGCGGTCTCCCTTGGAAGCGGCAATGCTGGAGAGCAGGGCATGAGCGTCGGCGTTGTTCGGCTCGAGCGCGAGGACGGCGTTGGCCTGATCGGTGGCCCTGGCCGACTGCTTTCCTGCCGTGAGAATGTTGCCTAGGTCGATGCGCGCAGGAATATTGTTAGGCTGAAGATCCACGGTGCGCATCAACTCCGCGTACGCGGGCATCACTGATCCCTGCTTGATGAAGATTTTCGAGAGCTGATAATGGGCCTCGGCAAAGTTATGGTCGACCTTCAGAGCATTGGTGAACTGAATCCTCGCCTCCATGAGCTTGCCCTGGTCGGCGTAGCGCTTACCGCTGTCAAGGTACCGCTGCTTCAGCTTGTTGGGATCGCGATGACAACCTGTCGTGAGACCAAGTGCGAGCGAAACAGCCAGGACTGCTGAGACCCGAAGCGAGGTTACTGAATTTCTCATTGCCGATTTCCTCAATTTACCTTCCGAACGAAAGAACAAATGTCTTCGTCTTGCAATTTTATTGCTTATTTGTGTCGCGGCATCTACACAACTTGTGTAGTCCCTCCGGCTATCCGAACCTAGTTCGGAACGAACCGCGGCAGATTAGGCGCCATCAGCTGGGTAAAGCGAAGCGCGCGAGCCTTCGCGGTCTCCAGGGATTCGGATGGCAGGATCTGGGTGATGACACGGACCAGAGCGCCGTCGGTCCGGTTCATGCGAATGGCATCGGCAACCATATACCCCTTTGCGACATACTCGTTAGGGATGCTGCGGCCGTGCGCCTGATACCAGTAGATGACAAACTGTTTGACCTCTCCGTTGCCGATAACGTATTCGCCCACGTTGTAGTTTTTTCCGTTGATGTCCTGAATGGTCGTGTATTTTTGCGAGTCGAAGGTCCAACCGGCTCCAGGCAGGCAGTTCTGCGGTGAGTGCATCGTCTGTCCGGTCCGTTGACTGGCGAAGTAGCCGATAAAGAGGCTGATGGGAGGGGATGCCGCCGACCCGGCCTGCGGAGTCGCCGTGTAGATGCGATTCAGGAAGTCGCCTTTACCGAGCACCGCCAGAGTGTCGTCGGTAAGGGGGATGTCGTGTGCCGTCCAGGGACCAAAGGTCATGGGCATTTCGCTTAGGGCCTCGCTGTGGGGGACCTGATCCACATCTCCACGGCTTTGCAGGACGAAGATGGTCGCAGTGAGGAGGACGATGATGACCCAGAACCGTGGCGATTTCATGCAGGTTTAGCCTTCACCGGCGAGATAAGCAGCATGGCCCGGTGAACCAGATAGAGACAGGCCAGCGAGACGACAAACATGACCCAGCCCTGGAACTCGTGGAAGAACCCGAGAGCCTTGTCCGGATCCCAGTACTGTACGCAGAGGCCAGTGCCGACGATGCGGGCGACGTTTGCTGTGATTGCGATTGGAATGCTGGCCAGAGCCAGAATGACACGACGGCTCGTGGTTCGCTCCAGGAAGTAGCCGTAGAAGACAGCCAGAGTGAACAGACTCATCAGCGAACGGATGCCGCTGCAGGCCTCGGCAACCTCCAATTTCATGATTGGCAGTTCGATGACATTGCCTTCCTGGAGTGTTGGGACGCCGAGAAACGGCAGGATGTCGCTGGCGATTCTCGAGGCCATGAGCTGCAGCGGGAACGTGATCCGGTTAAAAACGATCGCCGGGAATGGAATCGCAAGGATGAGGACAAGAAGCGGGAAGCTGAGCTGGCGCACCATCGCCCAGCCGAAGAATGTCCATACGAGCCCGGTTATCAAGAAGATGAATGACATGCGAGCGGTAAAGAGTTCGACGCCGTAGACGCCCAGAATCAGGACGAAGATTGCAAACACCACCAAGGCGATTCCAGACCAGGTCTGCTTGATGGGAGTGGCGCTGAGAACCTTCCTTTTATCCCAGATCAGGAAAGCGGCGAAGAACGGTACGAGAAAGCCCTGAGAGTAGTCCGGCAGGGTGTACCAGTCGTAGACGAGCTTCACGGCAACCCGGTAATACAGGACGCAGAGCAGGGCAGCGATGATCGCGTAGGGAAGCCAGTTGAGCCGGGTGGAAGAGCCGGATTCGTCGGCATTGCGGAGTTTCAGGTCCGCTTCCTTAGCAACGACGTCCGGGGTAAAGGGCATGGTGTGAGGTGTCCCTGAGTGACTCAATAAGACGTTATACTTCACGTACAACGTGTAAGCAATTAGCGTACCTCTTCAGGAGGCTCCTTCCCCTGATTTTTGGTCGATTCGCCACTGAACGAAAGTGGTAGGCAACATGCCCCCCATAGGGAAAATGATTTGGTATCCGACCTGCTAATCTTCGTAGAGGATGGTATCAAGCAGGTGCCGATTTCCTGGTTTCAGAGGGGCTTAAATCGGTCTATCGATGTGGGTAACGGGTCAGAAAAGCTGCACAGCTAGCGAAATTATCTTTTCCAGAGGGAGTTTGGCACGTAAGGTGCTACAGCATATCTAGCAGTTCGTATAAGGACGAACAGGAGACTGGCCGTATCCGCCGAGGTTCATGGATTTACGGCCTATAAAGACCTTATAGATAGACTAATACGGCCAGGAATAAATGGCGCGGAAGAGGCTTGTTGTCCTTCCTCATGCGTTCCGATGCATCTGAGGTAAGAGATTCTCAGATAACGGAATCCGCGAGGATGGAATCAATAAATCCAGGGAGTTATGACAACAGGGAGTTATTTCATGAAGCAGTTTTTTTCCAGGTTGACTGTGATGCTGGTCTCGATTTCAGTTGCCGGTTTTGCCCAGGCGCCCCCGAAGGCAGCAGCGCCCGCCCCATCTTCCCCACCCCCAAGTTCGTCTACGGCGCCGGCTTCGGCTCAACCGCAAGGCACCACTGCGGGAATTCCTCCTGGAACCAATACGGGTGGTCCGATCGATCCGCAGCGGTACGTGATTGGGGCGGATGACTCGCTGCAGATTACGGTGTGGAAGGAGCCGACGCTTTCGGGCACGATTCCGGTGCGGCCGGACGGAATGATCTCAATGGTTCTTGTGGGAGATTTGCGGGCTGCAGGCCTTACCCCGATGGCCTTGTCTGCGGACATCAGTCAGCGGCTTAAGAAATATATTCAGGACCCGGTTGTGACCGTCGTTGTGCTGGGCGTGAATAGCCAGAGAATTTTTACAGTAGGCGAGGTGAACAAGGTAGGGCCAGTGATGCTGACGCCCGGCATGACAACGCTGCAGGCGATAGTCAGCGCAGGGGGGCTAACCCAGTTTGCCAATTCGAAAAAAATCTATATTTTGCGGACGGTAAACGGCAAGCAAGAAAAGATACCGTTCAACTATAAGGCGGCGCTGAAAGGCGAGAACGAAGGAGTCCCGCTTCTTCCCGGAGACACAATCGTCATCCCATGAAGGACGCTATGAAAATTCGAATAGTGCTATCAGTATTGCTCCTGATGTCGACTTCGACCCTCTACGGTCAAGCCATTCCAGCGGGCACCATCACGCCCATCAGTTCCATCGGTTCGGGTCCAAATCTCCCCAGCCTTGATGGTGTTCTCCATTACGCTCTGAGCGCATCGGAGGCTATACAGTTTGGGTATTATGGCAGCGGCGTGGTGACCAATTCGACGATTCTCTCGGGAGACGTCAGTTACACCGCGAAGAGCGAGTTGCGGCCATTTAGTCTTGACGCTGCAGGTGGAGTCATATTAGCGAACCAATCGGGGCAGGGAACCACCGGCTTTATCAGTGGGGCGATTTCGCAGGGGTATATTACGCGAACCTGGAACTTCAATATCTCTGACTCGGTCAGCTTTCTGCCGCAATCGCCAACGACAGGCCTGTCCGGCATTCCCGGTGTCGGCGATCTCGGATTGACACCGGTGCAGGGGCCGGTGCAGGGGCCGGCAGGGGGAATTCTGTCGGTCTCCGGCAACCGGGTTGCCAACTCGATAACTGGAAGTGCCGAGCGGCAAATCGGCAGGGAAACTTCTATCAGTGGTTCAGGTTCCTGGTCAATCTTTCACTTCCTCGGCGACAATGCGAGTAGCGTCGGGTTGTTAGACACCAGCATGGTATCCGGAATGGTTGCGGTCAACCGTCGGCTCGATGCGCGAAGTTCTGTGAGCGTGAATGCCGACTATGCGACCTTCAGTTATAGCGGCTCCAGCACAGGGCTGACCCCGCCGGATATTGAAACCCGGGGCGTCAATCTGTCCTATCAGCGTCTCCTAAGCCGAACGCTCAGCGTCAATGTTTCCGGCGGTCCGCAATGGGTTTCCAGTTCGAATAGCACGTTGATTCCATCAGACGTCAATGCGGCCGTTTCGGCAGGTTTATCGTATTCTCGCGGACTTACGAGCGCATCGATCGGTTATTCACGCGGCGTCAGCGCGGGCTCAGGAGTATTAGCTGGAGCGCTCACCGACAATGTCTTTGCTTCCCTCGGGCATACCTATGGCCGCAAGTGGGTCGCCGCTCTGACTGCAGGGTATACGCATTCCTCCGGCCTGACTCAGCTGACAGGCCAGCAATTCCTGGGTGCGGTAAATCAAAACTACGACACCACGTATGGAGAAGTCCAGGTCACGCGCGGATTCACACCGCATTTCTCCGGTTTCGCCAGCTACGAAGCCCAGCATCAGTCGAGCAACAATGCCATTGCTGAGCCAAACGCATTGAACGGCACCTCCCAGACAATTGGATTCGGAGTTACCTTCACTCCCCGTTCAACCCGCTTAGGACAATTTTAAGGAGTCATTATGCTTGGTCATCGTGCATTGACGGTACAGGACTACACCACGATTCTGAAGCGGAGATGGTGGATCATTGCGATTCCTGCCATCATCTTTCCCATTATTGCGTTTGGAATTACCTACCTGGTGCAGCCTGTGTATGTTTCGCGAACGCTTGTTCTGGTGGAGCAGCAGAAGGTTCCGGAGTCCTACGTCAAAGCTGTCGTAACGGAAGACCTGAATGGGCGGCTTGCTACGATGCGGGAGCAGATCCTGAGCCGCTCCCGGCTGCAACCGATCATCGAACGCTTCAATTTGTTTGCGAACTCCGGCCTGTCGATGGACGATCGCATTGATGTGACCCGAAAGAATATCGGGATTGAACCGATCCAGTCAGAGATTGCACGAACCAATGGCTTGCCCGGGTTTTACATCTCTTTCAAGGCAAGTGATCCTCGCACGGCTCAGTTGGTCTGTGGAGAGATCGAATCACTTTTTGTGAACGAAAATGTCAACGACCGTGCCGCAGCCGCAGCAGGAACCACTGACTTCCTGAGACAGCAATTGGCCGATGCCAAGGCCAAGCTGGACGAACAAAACGCGGCTCTTGCCAAATTCCAACAGACATACGTTGGCAAACTGCCGGGGGCTGAGTCGTCGAACATCAACATGTTAACGACCCTGAATACGCAGCTCGACGCGGTGACGCAGGCGCTGGCACGCGCGGAGCAGAACAAGACCTATGTTGAGTCAATGTATGCCCTGCAACGGCAGAATCAGGCTTCGCAGTTGAGCGAACACGCCGGCGGCACTCCGCAGGCTCAACAAGCTGAGCTGCAACAGTTGCTAAGCCAGGAGGCAGATCTGACATCCCGCTACACGGACGACTATCCCGACGTGGTGAGTGTGCGGAGAAAAATCAGGGAACTGCGGGATAAGATGGCCAACGCGCCGGCCCCGAAGCCGGAAGTATCGGCTACACCTCCAATCCCCAAGCCGGCTGATTCCATCGGAGAACTGCAGGTTCGCTCACAGCTTCATGCTCTGGATCTGGATATTGCGCAGAAGAAACACGACCAGGCGTCGATTCAATCGCAGCTGCATATTTATCAGGAGAGAGTGGCGGCCAGTCCTGAGGTAGAGGAAGAGTACAAGTCCATTACGAGAGACAATCAGACGGCGCAGGCGTTTTATGATGATCTCCTCAACAAGATACAGACGGCCAAGATGGCGGTTGACCTGGAGAAGCGCCAGCAGGGAGAGCAGTTCCGGGTGATGGACGAACCGAATCTTCCGGAATCCCCGGCGTTTCCAAAGCGCCCGGTCTTTATCGGCGGAGGTCTTGGCGCGGGTTTTGCATTGGGCCTGCTGATTGTTGCTCTTTTGGAGTATCTGGATACCGCCCTCCGGAGCGAGCGCGATATCTGGGCGTTTACCAAACTGCCGACACTGGGTGTCATCGCCTTCAACGGGGATCCGGACCTGGCGAATCCGAAACGAAAGTGGTTCCGGCGCGAAAATCCAGATCTAACGGCGGGCACCAAGCCGCTGATGAATGCGGGTGGCTAAGATGTATAAAGCCTTTTTCAAACTGCAAAGCAGCCCATTTGGAACCAGTCCCGATCCGCGGTTTCTCTACATGATGCCGCATACACGGGAGGCGCTCGCGTGCCTCGAGTATGGCATCTCGGCGCGAAAGGGCTTCACGGTGCTGACAGGCGAGGTGGGAACAGGGAAGACGACGCTGCTGCGCCGGGCGTTGAGTTCATTCAGCAATCGCCGCGTGTCGACGGCGTTTGTCTTCAATCCGCGCCTGGATGTGCTGGACTTCCTCGAATTCGTGCTGACCGACTTCGGGATTGTTCCTGCGACCCGGACGAAATCGGGGATGCTCCTGCAGTTGAATCGCTGGTTGATCGAGCGGTTCCGCATGGAAGAGACATGCGTTGTGGTCGTCGATGAGGCGCAGAACCTCTCGTGGGAGCTGCTCGAAGAGATCCGTTTGCTGACCAATCTCGAGACCTCGTCGGAGAAGCTATTGCAGATCGTGCTGTCGGGACAGCCGGAGCTCGAAGAGAAGTTGCGCCACCCGAGTGTGCGCCAGTTGCGTCAGCGGGTCTCGCTCTGGTGCCGAACGCAGGCGTTGACCGAGAGCCAGACCCATGCCTACGTCACCGAGCGCCTGAGAATTGCCGGGGCGAGTTGGCAGATTTTCTCTCCTGAAGCAATGGACCTGATCCATCGCTTTAGCCGCGGGATTCCGCGCATCATCAATCTTTTGTGCGAGCACTCGCTGATACTGGCGTATGTGGAGCAGGTACAGCAGGTGACTGCGACGATCGTGGAAAGCGTTGCAACTGAGCTGGAGTTGGATATTCAGCCGTTCATGCTCTCTTCGGCTGCACTAGGAAACGGGCCACAGTCGCCGCGGTCCGCAACAGAAGACAATTTTATTGCAGCATTTAATAGAGAGACTCCAGGAAGGCAAGAACGATGAGCCGAATTTACGAAGCACTCCAAAAAGCAGAATCCGAACGGAAGTTGGAGCGACGTGAACTTGACCTGCGGATACCAGAGCACACCGCCAGCGGAGCGATGGGCGCAACGGCGGCATTGGCCGATCCCGAAGACGCGGTGCTCGCAACACCCGACTTTCCTGAGCTACCCGTCGTCACTGAGCCCTACGCAGAGCCGTCTGCACGACGCGTGGGTGGGGACCTGGATCTGAGCAAGATTCCAGCGCGGCCCTGGGCGCTCTCCCTGCCGCAGCTGCCTGCGTTGCTTGAGCGCGGACCCGCGGTCGAGCAGTTTCGCAGCCTGCGTTCACGGATCTTTGAGCTGCGCGACATCAGCCCGCTGAAGACGATCCTGGTTAGCAGCGGTCTCCCCCAGGAGGGTAAAAGCTTTATCTCGACGAACCTGGCGTTGAGCCTGGCTCGCCATAAGAACAGCAAGGTGCTTTTGATCGATGGCGACATGCGGAGGTATACGCTTCACCAGATTCTCGGGTGCGAGGCGCATCCAGGGCTTGCGGACTATCTCGCGGGCAAGGTAACGGCCCTCGAGGTCATGCAGCGGCCGGAGCAGCTGCATTCTGCAACCGCGGGAAATGCGCAGATACTGCCTAACCTGACCTTTATCGCAGGCGGAAATGGCGGAGATAAAGCCGCCGATCTCTCCGGCAGCCCGCGTTTTGGTGAATTGATACGGATGGCGGCGCCCCACTTCGACTGGATCATCGTGGATTCTTCGCCCGTGCTCCCGGTCTCAGATGCGGTTAACCTTGCCAGGTGGTGCGATGGTGTTCTTCTGGTCGCTCGCGGAGGTGTGACAAAGTTCCCTGTTGCGCAACGCGCACAAAGTGAGTTGAAGGCCTCGAATATTCTTGGCTTTGTGCTCAATGCCGTGCACGAGACGCCCGAGGTCGGTAGTTACTATGGCTACGACGCGACCAAGAATTAGATGGAGCGATAGAAACGATGATCCGGTTGTTCAACGTGTACTACCCCACCCGAACCATCGTTCTCCTGCTGTGCGAAGCGCTGATTGTCAGTGGCTGCTTCCTGCTGGCGACGGTTCTGTTGCTGGGGCAGGATACCTATCTTGTCCTGAACTATGAGTATGGCGGACTAAAGATTTTCGGTCTGACCATCCTAACCCTGCTTTGTTCGTACTATTTCGATCTCTATGAGCCACAGCGCATCTCCGCACGCTGGGAGATCTACTTTCGCCTGCTGCTGGTTCTCGGATTTCTTTCCTTTCTGCTCTCCGCGATCATCTATTTTTTCCCCGCCGTTGACATCCCCGGCCACTATGTTCTGCTGCTGGGCCTCATGTTCCTTACGGCGGCGCTGGTGGCATGGCGTAGTGCGTACGAATGGATCATCGGAAGAGAGATGTTCCGGGAACGCGTTTACGTTCTCGGTGCCGGAGAACGTGCACAGACGATCGTAGAGCTGCTCCAGACACGCAAAGATGCAGGCATGCACGTCATTGGCTGGGACGGTGTGCTGACCAGCAAGGCGGAACGCAAAGAGGCGTTCAATGCTGCGCTGGAGGGTTTTTCGGGACCGAAGCCGCGGGTCGACCGCGTCATTGTTGCACTTGAAGATCGTCGCGGGGAGTTTCCCGTAGATGAACTGCTCAAGTTGCGATTCAACGGAGTGGTGATCGAAGAGGCAGGAAGCCTGCTGGAACGGCTGACCGGCAAGCTGCACCTGGATGGACTACATCCGAGCAGCTTTATCTATAGCGAAGGGTTTCGGGTAAAACCCTCGCAGCAGATTGCACGTCGCATCGTGTCGACTCTGACGGCAGCAGTCGGACTGCTTCTGTTCCTTCCTTTTTTCCCGTTTGTCGTCCTGATGGTTCGTCTTTCATCCCCGGGTCCCATCTTCTTCCGGCAGACGCGGGTGGGGCTTGGAGGGAAGAACTTCAGCGTCTATAAGTTTCGGACAATGCGGACCGATGCCGAAGCCGCTGGAGCTAAATGGGCGACCAAGGACGATCCGCGCGTGACCCGCGTCGGAAGATTCATGCGGAAGACACGTCTGGATGAAGTGCCGCAGCTATGGAACGTGTTGCGTGGCGACATGGGATTTGTCGGTCCGCGTCCGGAGAGGCCCGAGTTTGTGCCATGGCTCTCGGAGCAGATTCCATACTTCAACCTGCGTCACATGATTCGCCCAGGACTGACGGGCTGGGCGCAGGTGCGTTTCGGATACGGAGCGACATTGGAAGAGTCCCGCGAAAAGCTTGAGTTCGATCTCTACTACATCAAACACATGACTCTGGGGCTCGATCTGTTGATCATGTTCGAGACGGTGAAGACGATCATTCGACGGCAAGGCGCGCAATAGGACCTGGCGCAATGCCTGCGGCGGGGACGGACACATCACAACATGCCGGCCTGTGGATGAGGTTTAGTAGATTCTGGTTCGGGAAGAGAGAGCCGGCTTAAGCGTCCGCTCCTCTTTCTTGACCAGATGGGGGATGCGAAGGGGCCGGGGCGGCACCTCCGGCATACCAACCTCGCTCAGCTTATAAAGCAGCGAACGGTAGCTGATCTGAAGCCACTTTGCCGTCTTCTGACGGTTCCAGCTATTTTCCTGGAGCACCTTCAGGATGATCTGCCGTTCGAGGTCCTGAGTCGCCTTCTTGGTAATGTTCTTGAGCGAGACGGGCTCACTGAGGTCGATCTCGGTGACGATGCCTTTGGGCGCTTCGGGCATCAGCTCCGCCACGAGCGCTTCCTCGCTGCCGATCAGAACGTAGCTGCGGATCAGATTCTCAAGCTGGCGGATGTTGCCCGGCCAGTGGTAGTTCTGCATCAGCCGTACGGCACTCCTCGAGAGCAATTCCGGTGTGTTATGGAAAACCTTTGCATAGTGATCGATGAAATAGTCGATCAAAATCGGCAGATCGGCGATCCGTTGGCGCAGGGGCGGGAGGTTGATGGTCACCGCATTGATACGAAAGAGGAAGTCGAGCCGGAAAGTCCCGTCCTCGACCTGGTTGCGAAGATCGCTGTTAGAGGCAGAGACCAGGCGGGTGGCGATCGTGCGGGGTTCGTGGCCTCCCACTCGAACGAAAGTACCGTCCTGCAACACTTGCAGCAATTTGGATTGAACGGCCAGATCCAGGCTGCCGACCTCGTCCAGAAACAAAGTGCCGTTGTGAGATTGTTCGACCCGGCCAAGTTTGGTCGACATGGCGCCCGTAAAGGCTCCCTTTTCATAGCCAAACAGCTCAGTTTCGAGCAGGGAGTGGGGTATGGCAGGGCAGCTGACCTTGACCAGAGACCCGCGCGCACGCATGGAGAAGGCATGCAGCAGGCGGACGCAGATCTCCTTACCGGTGCCGCTCTCGCCCTGAATGAGGACAGGGACATCGGTCTCCGCTACCCGCTCCAGCTTGTTTCGGACAGCCTGCATTGCGGCAGTCTTACCGAAAATGATGTCCAGCGGTGGGAGATTAAGTGAAGCTGCGGATTCGGCGTTGTGGACCAAGGTCATTTTTTCCTATCGGCGTTAGGCAGAACCGCAAGTTTGCAATATGCTTCACACCAGCACGTTGAGCACCAATTATTAGATGCTGGAAGGAAAACCGGAGGATATTTTGGGATTATAAGGACGTATCCGTTCCGGAAAGAGGTATCAAGTTGGGATCGAAAATGCCCTTTTATGTGAATTTACAGGGCTCATCCACGCTTCTACAACCAAAGTAACCTGTCGAAAAAATATCCTTTTTTTTCGTTCCAGCAACCCAACTACCATGTAAGCTAGGCCTACTTGGGATGGGGAGTGGAAAACCTTTATCTCTTTTGTCGGCAAAATTCTTAACATTTTTGTGCCAAATTGACATTGAACCATCTAGAATTCGCAGAGTATGACGTTGTGAGGCCTCCCCACTTCGCGACGGCTTAGATTTGACGAGATGAATGAACTGGTTGTGAGTCTAGGACGGGTTGGACTTCAGAATCATCGCATGGTTTGGGCTATCGAATCCAAACCGGCGAAATAGGGGTATTTGTATGTCAGCTGCGCTGTCTTATCCGGTTTCTGCCTTGAAGTCGAGCCCCAGGTCACGGGCCCAGATCTTGATCCTGGAGCCCGATCTTGCTGTACTCGACTATCTTCGGTTGACCCTTGGGTCTCAGTACTCCCTCAATCTTTTTTCGGAGGAGCAAGCTCTGCTCAATCGCCTGGAGAAGGCCGAGCAGGCCGATCTGCTTTTGCTTGCGCTGCATACCAGCCGGGATCCTCTGCCTCTCTTAACTCACATTCGGTGCACCAAGCCGCACCTTCCAGTAATCGTCCTGTCGTGCTCGGCCGAGTTGCGGGATCTGGAGATGGTGATCCGGCTTGGGGTTCGCGCCATTGTGATGAAGCCATTTACCGGCAGCGATGTGGAACAGGCCATTGAAGAGCATCTTGCCTCCGCGGAAAAGAACGTGCCGGTCGCAGATGCCTTGAAGGAAATTCCGCTCAATGAGACGCACTCCTTCGTGCGTTCGAGCAAGCGGATGCGCGATCTGGAAGCTCAGGCTGCGCTGGTTGCGCGTGCCGATATTCCTCTCCTGATCCTCGGAGAGAGCGGCACCGGTAAAGAGATTCTTGCGCTCTACACCCACAAGATGTCCGCCCGCAGCCAGAACATCTTCCTGAAGGTGAATTGTGCGGCGGTTCCGGCAGATCTGCTGGAGAGCGAGTTGTTTGGTTATGAGCAGGGCGCATTCACGGGCGCTGTGAAGACCAAGCCTGGCAAGTTTGAGGTTTGCACAGGTGGAACTATTTTTCTCGACGAGATTGGTGAAATGCCGGCCATTCTGCAGGCGAAGCTGCTGCAGGTGTTACAGGATGGGACGTTCTCCCGCCTGGGCAGCCGGTCGCCGATGAAGGTCGATGTCCGGGTGATCGCCGCCACCAACATCAACATGAAAGAGGCGATGGCCAACAAAACCTTCCGCGAGGATTTGTACTATCGTCTGAATGGCTTTACCCTGAGCATTCCGCCGCTGCGCGAACGTCGCGAGGAGATTCCGGTACTATCGGAGTACTTTATGCGCAAGGGAGCCAAACGGTATGGCAGGGAGCCGCTGCCGTTCTCGGCGAACCTGCTGAACGTGCTGAGCGAGCACTCGTGGCCTGGCAATCTGCGTGAGTTGGAGAATGTTGTTAACCGGTATCTGGTACTTGGAGAAGAGAAGTCCATCGTCGAGGAGCTTTCCCCTTCCACTGCGTATCAAGGCGCCGCGGCTGTGCCTCAGGAGGCACCGAGCGGTGCCGGGCTCAAGGCCATGGTCCGCAATCTGAAGGGTGATGCGGAATCTACGGCAATTGCACAGGTATTGGAGGGAGTTGGATGGAACAGGAAGGCCGCGGCAAACGATCTGCAAATAAGCTACAAGGCGCTCCTGTACAAGATCAAGCAATACGATCTGTCGCCGCGGAACCACGCGTCATAGGATCGAAGAAGGGCGGCGACAAAGAGTCGTCTGATAGTTATCGTGTTGTAATCCGGTACGAAAGCCATGCCGTGAGGGGGCTGGCTGAGCCGAAGGAGCTGGGCTCGATTGAGCAGCTGCTGCAGAACGATCCCGTCTATCCACTTGATTCCATTCGATTGAAGCTGCTGGATTCCGGGGCTGTGGAAGATGTTTCCACCAAGGATGCCAAGGCTGTCTTCTTCGTCAAAACCTTTGACGGAGATCTTCGCCATAGAGCTCTTCATTTTCACGAACATGCGCCGATTGTGGCGGGTTTGTGGGTGCGCGTGTACTTCTACGACGGCGAGATGATTGAAGGGATTATCAGCAATACCAAGGATTTTGTGCTGGAGACGGGCTTCTTTCTGAGGCCGACGGATCCCAATGGAAACAACCGGCTGGTCTATGTGCTGAAGGCCGGTTTGAAGGATTTCCATGTGCTCGGGATGCGGAATTATTCGAAAAATCCTGCTTAATTTTCAGGAAAAAATGCCGGCGTGGTGGTGGGTGGAAAAGCGCTGCTTTTGCTGATGTTTTTAAGGGTGGTTTTGCAAAATGTGGTGCGTAGCGGTGGTTTTTGGGTGGTGAAGTTGTGGTGAATTGCGTGGTAAACGTGGTGAGTTGACGGTCTTTTTTTTGGCGTTAAAAATATGCCAACTTTTTCAAATTTATTTTTGAGGTTCACCTCTGTGGAAATCGTGGAGACGATCTTTGGCGGGTTGCGCTCAAGAATGGGCGGATCGCCATTGCTTGCTAGAAGAGCGACGGTCTGGCCGAGCCTCCGAGGAGAGTGGGATTGATGGTGGCGGTGGTGTGATTGCCTTCATTGCCTCCCCAGGCGAAGAGGAGATAGAAGACCGGCAATCCCCCGGCGCGGACGGTTAGTCCGACGCTGAAGGAATGGCGGAGGTGGTCGAAGTTGACGTCGTCGCGGCGCAGCGCGATCTTGCCTTCGTCGACGGAGAAGAATCCGCCGATGGGAAGTTTTCCGATGGAGTGTTCGAACGTGCCGCGGAAGAGCAGGAGATCGGGTCCGCGGAAGCGGTAGTCGGGATAGCTGGCGAGCATCGCGTTTCCATTGATGTCGGAGCCGCCGATGGTGGGCGAGAAGTAGAAGGGCACGACGCTTCCTCGACCTGCGATCGATTCGGAGAGGAAGGCCCGCAGCGTGATCGATCCTTCGAGTTTCTCAGCGGTGGAGATGATTGGGCAGGGGACAGCGGGATCAGGCTTGGCGGCTGCGGCTCGCGTCATCGAGATGTTTCGATTCGCGTTGCTCCCTGAGCAGTCGTCGGGGCCGTTGTACACAAACTGGCCGGCACGATTTTGATAGTACTTCTGTGCCAGTTTCTTCGGGAAGAAGGCGTAGAGCGGAATCTGGTGGTTGAAATCGCCGTTCCAGCGGCGGAAGGAGTACTGGCTGCTGCCGGCCGCGACATACTCCTGTAGCTGGGCGAGGTAGTCGAGACGCAGACGGTCCTTGAAAAGGCCCGGGCCAAAGTGGAGACCCTGGGAGGCCTGGAAGTAGGAGGGCTGGTGTGTCAGACCGGGAGCAGTCGCTTCGTTGAAGAACGTTCCGATCGAGGGAATGGAGGAGTCGTTTCCGGGACGGACAGAGGGGAAGCGCCCGTTGAGTTCGGCGGTGACGGCGAGCCTGGTCTTGCTGAGTGCTCCGGTGAACGGAATGGCAGCGCTTGCTCCTGTAATGTTTTCCGAGAAGCCGTAGGTGGTATGGGTGAGCTGTGTGGTGTTGGGCCCGAGACCGTAGTAGTCGACGCGATTGAGCGAGATGCTTTGCGAGTACAGGTTGAACAGCGGGGCGACGCTGTACTGCGTTCCGCCGGGAAGGCGGTACGCCTTCATGTAGCCGCCGGCGCGCCATGATCCGTTGAGGGTGGCCTGGGCGTCGATGTCGTAGGTGGTCCTCCACTCATCGGCGAAGTTTTTGTGCTCGATGAACGCGAGACCAAAGGCTTGACCGTCTTGTGGAGCGAGGCTGCCCACCGTGATGTGCATCGGCTGGCCCATGACGAGAGTCTGGCCGCAGTCGGTGAGGCTGCCGAAGTTGAATTTGCCGCATGCCTTCAGAGATTCGCCTTCGACGCGGAAGTCGCGCTGGAGACGACTTTCGTTTTGTGCAAAGACTGGAATCGCAGCAAGAAAGAACAGAGAGAAGAGTATAGGGGAGGGCTTCATTTTTTCCGTTTCGGAGAGGTTTTTTTAGCCTTGGGCTTGATTGATGGTGATTTTTTGGCGGCAGGTGTTTCTTTCTTCGGAGCAGATTTTTTCTTTGCGGCTGATTTCTTTCGGGCGGGAGCTGCGGCAGCGGCAAGAGCGAGCGGTTGACCGGGGCGGGGCGCAGCGGGGGGCTTGATCGCAACGGCTTTCTTTACAACCTGTTTGGGCCTCGGCCGCGAGAGGAGATAGGTGGTCATTGCGGTGATGTAACGGGCGGCATCGTCTTCCGTGTGATCGCGTGTTGAGGAAGCTTTTCTCGAACGTCCGCGGGAAGCTTTTCTTCAATGTGCTTAAAGTGCTCGACCTGCTTGCGAACGAGGTCGGAGATGCGGCGATGCTTGTTGAATGCCTCTTTGGGCACACTGGGTATGAGAACTCGGTTCCATCGAATGCCTCCAAAGCTATTTGAACGTCGGACAGTCGCTGTCTGCACGCATTTTGGGTTGATTGAGATATCCCAGAAATGTATTGGCAGCAATTTCACGGGGCGAGCGGTCGGGATAGGTGCCGATGAAGAAATCGGTGAGAGTGCCGGGGATCGATGCGTGTTCGAAGACTTCGTTGATGACAGTGCCCGGCGCGATCCATGGGGAGATGAGGACTGCGGGTACGCGGACACCGAGCCGATCGAAGTGGAAGGGGTCGGGCGTGCCGGTGGCGGTCGGGCTGAGCTACGAAGCCGTCGGGCGTGCAGGACGGCGGAGGAACGTGATCGTAGATGCCGCCATGCTCGTCGTAGACGATGAGGATGGCGGTGTTCGGCCAGAGATTCGGGTTCTTGCGAATTGCGGTGTAGACGGTGGCGATGAACTGTTCTCCTGCGCGAACGTCGTGGTCGGGATGCTGATCGCTGGCGATGAGTTCGCCGGTTCCGTCAGGAGCGTCGTGGTCGGTGTAGTTCGGCTCGATGAAGCTGTACTGCGGAAGCTTGTTGCGGCTGCAGGCATCCTCGAAGTCCTGGAATGTGCCGAAGAGTTCTGGCTGGTTCTGAAGAAGATTGACTACTTCAAGCGAAGAACTCGCCTGATCGTAGTAGTAAAGCCTGGTCGAAAAGCCTGCGGCGGCGAGGCGCTCGTAGACGCTCTTGTATTGCTTGTTCCAGTAGAAGACGTCCATGCTGACCTGACCGAACGAGGTGCCGTAGTGAGCGAAGGCGCGATTGCAGAGCGTCGGGCCTGGGATGGAAGAGAACCAGCGGTTGAAGACGGCATATTGCTGCGCGAGCGTGCTGAGCACAGGAAGCTTGTCGGCGGTGAAGTAGTTCATGATCTCGTGAGAGTGACCGACGTTGTGCTGCTGGTTGTAGTAGCTCTGAACGAAGCCCTTCATGTTCGGCTGCCGGTTGGGATTCTGAGCGGTGGTGACTCCGCCGAATATCTGGAGGTCGACGGCGGGGAAGTGATGATCGGGGTCGGGATCGAGCTGGCTTTGGAACGCCGCATCGGGCGTGACTTTGACCGGTTCGCCGGTCGTGTCGAGGTTGAATTCGGCGCCCGTGAGGCCGTCGATGGCTGGGTTCACGCTATGAAGAGCTCCGAGCATGTGGTCGAAGGAGCGGTTTTCCATCATGAGGACGACGACGTGTTGCAAATTACGAATTCCAGGGAGCGTTCTGTCCAGCATTAAATGCCCTCCGCAGGCGAGAGAAGATCGATATAGCTACTTTGATTTTTTTGCTTTTGGGGGCCTGACAACACGATGCGGGGCCTAAGTACGAGGCGGGCCGAAGACACGATGAAGCGTCTAAAACACCGCAGATGTGAATTTACACTAAACTCGAACCCTGGCGAAAGTGGAGTGGTGGCAAGATAGTGCCGGTGAAGGTTACAAATCGACTATTCGTGGCGCAGGGCCTGCATCGGATCTACGCGTGAGGCTCGGCGTGCCGGACCGTATCCGGCAGCGACGGCGATGGCCAGTAAGAGCAGCGCGGCTGGAACGAGCGTGGCTGGATCTGTCGGCTGGAGCCCGTAGAGCATGGCGCGGATAAAGCGAGTGAGACCAAACGCGGCTGCGAGACCGATGGCGATGCCGAAGAGAGCGAGCAAAGAGCTTTCACGAAGGACCATCCACAAGACCTGTCTGGTGCGGGCGCCGAGGGCCATGCGGACACCGATCTCGCTGGTGCGTCGCGCTACGTTGTAGGCCATGATGCCGTAGATGCCGATGCAGGCGAGGATGAGGGCTAGGATGCCGAACCCAGCTGTGAGGGTGGCGAAGAGGCGCTGCTGCGAGATGCTGTCTTCGATCTGTTCGGTCTGGGTGCGGATGTCGCGGAGTGGAAGATCCTTGTCGATGGACTCGACGGCATTGCGGAGAGCGGGGAGGATGGCGGCGGGAGAGAGTTGCGTCTTGATGGTGTAGGTGATGAACTGCTCTCCTTTGGCCTGGCGGTAGAGGGTGTAGAAGGTTGGGGGCGGGTCTCCCTGGAGCCGATCGTATTTGGCGTCGGCGGAGACACCGATGATCTGGTAGATGGTTTCAGGATCGCCCTGGTTCCGTTCCGTGACGAAGGTTTTGCCGACAGGATCGACGTTCGGGTAGACGGTGTGGGCGAGACTTTGGTTAATGACTGCGACGAGCGGGGAGGTTGCGCTGTCGGTTGGGCCAAAGCTTCGGCCATAGAGGATAGGGATGCGGTAGGTCTCGAAGAAGTTCCGGCCGACGGTGTTGACGTCGCGATACCGATTGTCGCCTGTAGGTTTGGGCTGATCCGTGGGTTGAAAGGTGGTGTTGGAGATATTGTGGGCGAGCAGGGGGTTCTCGACGAGCGCGACGGACTGGACGCCGGGAACTTCGGCGAGGCGGTCTTCGATGCGCTGGTGGAGGGCGATGTTCTGTGGCGCGGGGTAGCGGGTGGGCGGGGCCTGAATGTTGAAGAGCAGGAGGTTGTGGGGGTCGAAGCCGAGGCTGGTGGTGTTGAGGTTGATCAGCGTGCGCGCGAAGAGACCTGCTCCGACAACGAGGAGCATGGAGAGCGCGATCTGGAAGACGACGATGGATTTGCCGGCGAGGCCTTTGCGGCGGCGGGTGGCGGAAGAGGCGGCGTCCTTGAGCGCGGTGTTGACGTCGGTGCGAGTGGCTTGCCATGCGGGGGCGAGGCCGAAGAGGATTCCGGTGAGGATGGAGACTGTGGCGGTGAAGGCGAAGATGCGAAGGTCGAATCGGGCGTTGAGGGGCGCGGGGCGCCAGGCAGATGAGAGCAGGTGCGGGATGATGTTGCGGCCGAGGTAGCCGAGGGCGAAACCGGCGATGCCTCCGAGCGAGGAGAGGAGGAGGCTTTCGGTGAGTACCTGGCGAAGGATGCGGGAGCGGCTGGCTCCGAGGGCGAGGCGAACGGACATCTCGCGCTGGCGGGCGGCGGAGCGCGCGAGCAGAAGGTTGGCGAGGTTGGCGCAGGCGAGCAGAAGAACAAAGCCCGTGAGAACGGAGAGGACATAGATAGGCGCGGCGTAGTCATGCGTGGCTGCTGCAAGACCCTGGCTGCCGGATTCGACGACGAGGTCGGGCATGCTCGCGTCCTTCGGCACGGCGACGGTGGCGCGGATGTCCTGTTCGAGCCAGACGGCGAAGGCGGCACGGACGGCTTCGTCGGAGACACCGGGGCGAGCGCGTCCCATGATCGACATCCACCATTGATTGGGGTCTTGAAGGAGAGAGGCATTCTGAGCGGGCATCAGGGTGGGCTGCATGCTGAAGGGAAGGAAGACGTCGGGCGAGAGCTGGACGCTGGCGGCTCCGGTGAAGCCGGGTGGATTGACGCCAACGATGGTGATGGGGATCAGGTTAAGCTGGATGGTCTTGCCGATGACTGAGGGAGAGCGGCCGAAGAGGCGGGCCCAGAGGCCGTCGCTGATGACTGCGACGGGGCCGGAGCCGGGTGCGTCGTCATCGGATGGCTGGATGGCGCGGCCGAGAACGGGTTGAACGCCGAGTTGCTGGTAAAAGTTGCCCGAGACGAGTTCACCGGTGACGGTGCCGGCGTGGCCGTCGACGGTAGCAGTGAAGCGGTTGAAGTCGCCGAGATATTTGAAGGCGAAGAGGTCTTCGAGCACAGGCTTAGCAAGGTTTTGCTGACGCATGAGCTGGTAGACAGGGTAGGAGATGGAGTGAGTGATCGAGCGGCCATCGGGGGTTTTGTAGTAGTCGCCCCAGAAACGATGGAGGGGACTGTGATTGTCTCTGACGATGGCGAAGAGACGGAGCTGGTTGGGCTGAGGCACGTCGAGGCGATCGAGAAGGATGCCTTTGGCGAGGGTGAAGATGATGGTGTTGGCTCCGATGCCGAGGGCGAGCGAGAGGATGGCGACGGCGGTGAAGCCGGGAGCGCGACGCAGCATGCGAACGGCATAGCGGAGGTCGGCGCAAAGCTCGTCGAGGAGACGAAGGCCGAGGGAGGAGCGGATGTTCACGCGGTAAGTTTCCATGTCGCCGAATTCGATGCGGGCGCGGCGGAGGGCTTCGGCGGGAGTGAGACCGCTACGCTCGAGATCTTCGGCGCGCAGCTCGATGTGGTTGCGGAGTTCGGCTTCGATATTGGACTCGACGGAGTTGCGGCGGAGAAGGGAGTTGAGATAGGAGCGAAGTTGGGATTTCACGGCTATAGCCTCTCCGGGGTGAGGTTGAGGATACCGGCGATGAGGGATGCCTGCATAAGGCCAAGTTGGCTGGGCATGGCTTCTCCTAGGATTTCTAGGAGAGTCTAGAAGAGTACTCCTAGACTGTCAAGGAGAGAAGCTAACGCCGTTAGATAGCCCTACTTCGCAGCAATGGAAAAAATGGCCCGGACTCTTGAGTCTGGGCCACCTCATTAAAAAACGATGGATCAACGGGCCAAGGCTTTGCGGATAGCCGCCAGGTGGTGCCAGCTGTGGCGTAGTGCGTGGTCCTCAATGACGAACTGAGCGGTGACAGGCGCGCCAAAGCTGAGCGAGAAGGGTGCAGCCTGGTCCAGCTCTTCCTCTGTGAAGGCACGTACGGCTGCGGCGGCCTCAAGACTGTTCCGGCGCAGGAGTTCGAGCGTGGCGGACTTGTCGACTCCTGCGTGGTCGCGGGCATGGTGGCTATTTATGTGCGCGACCACTTCCCACGTGACATCTGTAACCGCCTTGCCACTGGCAATCGTTCGCGCGAGATCAATCTCAATCGGGTAGATGCTGGCGACGTGATGCACGACAACTCCGACCGAGCGGCCGTCTTTTCCGCCTTCAGTAACTGGTGTACGCCATTCCGCTTCCGAGAGATCTTCAGCAAAGGCGGCCAGGGTGGCAGCACCTTCCTCGATGCGCTCAGCCAGTAACTCGGCGCGACGGCTTGTAGAGCGCCCTTTCTTGACTTGTTCGGTTTCGTTGCTCGTCAATGTTTCATTCGCAATCGCGTTCATTCCTGTGTCTCCTTCTCCCCTACTGGGTTGACTCGCGCATTTCGCGGGCTGGTTCTATTGTGTGGCTTGCAGAAACCCGGAGACTTGATCGGCTGACCCGAAGTCTTGGCACAAACGCGCAAATTCGGCGATGCTATTGAGATGGACGTGCTTTCGGAGGTCCTGAGAGTCGTCAAGCTTGAGGGAGCGCTGTTTTTCAATGGCGAATTCTCTGCCCCCTGGTGTCTTAGCTCGACCGAATCCAATGCCGCTCCATTTCTTTCGTCTGTTGCGGGACGCTTGATCCTTTTTCACTTCCTCACCGAGGGGCGTGCCTACGTGAAGCTTGCCGACGGACAACGGGTAGAGTTGACTGCCGGCGACATTGTGGTCATCCCGCACGGCGATGCCCACGTGCTGGCCAACGGACCGTACGCAAAACCGATCGACACGCTGCACGTATTTGGGAAGAACGTGACGCAGGGACTCAAACTTGCGCGCTTTGGCGGCGGTGGGGAGGTCGCCAAATTCGTGTGTGGATACATGGCCTGCGACCCGCGGTTGAGTGAAGTATTTCTCGCCGGCTTGCCCAGGATATTTAAGGTGCACGTAACTCAAGGAACTTCAGGAGAATGGCTTGAACATTCCATCCGTTTCTCGGTCGATGAGGTAGATGGATTGAATGCGGGCAGCGGGTTAGTGCTCTCCAAGCTGTCGGAGCTGCTGTTCGTGGAGACCTTGCGGCGCTATATCAATACGCTGCCTTCTGACCAGGTCGGCTGGCTCGCAGGAGTACGTGACCCTGTCGTCGGGCAGGCTCTCGCTCTGGTTCACAAGGAGCCTGCCTATTCATGGACCGTCACAAACCTGGCGAGGCGCGTTGGTCTCTCTCGCACGCGGCTTGCTGATCGTTTTCAGCATTTTCTCGGGGAGTCCCCGATGGCGTACCTGACCAAATGGCGGCTCAGGCTGGGGGCGGAGATCCTACAGTCGACCGCAGACAGCGTCGCGGAGGTCGCTGCGGCTGTGGGCTATGGCTCTGAAGCGGCGTTCAACCGCGCGTTCAAGCGGGAGTTTGATTGTCCTCCGGGGCAATTTCGCCGCAAGCGCAAGGTGGCCATGGACCGGCATTCTCAAAAGAGCACGAAGGAATAATTGCAGCGCAATAATCTAACAGCGCATTGTTGGGTGACGGCTGGACTGAGTAAGATTTCATATATCAATTGTTTGGAAGTTGCAGAAGCTTTGGGCAAGAGCAGAGAGGACGTTCATCGTGTCAGAGGATAAAGATCAAGTGAGGGTTAGCCGGCGGAAGTTTCTTGAAGCGGGATCGGCGGTGCTGGTTGCCGCGGCGGGGATGCAGGTTGCGCAGGGGCAGGAGAAGCCGGTGCAGACGCAGAATCATTCCGGCGTCAACGAGAGCCAGCCATTGCCGCTCAACAAGACGCTGGACGAACAGAACCCAGCCTCGGTGTGGGCTCCAGAGACGGATGCAGGCGGGCAGCCGCCGTTCAAGTATCCGTTCTCGTTTGCGCATAAGCGGATTGAAGAGGGTGGGTGGACGCGGCAGGTGACGGTGCGCGATCTGCCGATCTCGAAGAAGATGGCCGGAGTGCAGATGCGGCTGATCAAAGGTGGCATCCGCGAGTTGCACTGGCACGTGGGTGCGGAGTGGGCGTTCATGATCTCAGGCACGGCGCGGATTACGGCGGTAGACCAGCAGGGAAGGGCGTTTGTCGAGGATGTCAATGCGGGCGATCTGTGGCTGTTTCCGGGAGGGATTCCGCATTCGATCCAGGGAGTGGGGGATGATGGCGCGACGTTTCTGCTGGTTTTCGATGACGGGAACTTCAATGAGTTCCAGACATTTTTGCTGACAGATTGGATGACGCACACGCCGAAGGAGGTGCTGGCGAAGAACTTCGATGTGCCGGAGTCGACCTTCGACAAGGTACCGAAGAAGGAACTGTTCATCTTTGAGCGCCCGATGCCGCGGCCGTTGGAGGAAGAGAAGCGGGATGCTTCGTCCGGGACGGGCATGGTGCCGAATTCGTTCGCGTTCTTTACGGGAAAGATGGCACCGACGAAGGTGTCAAAGGGCGGTGAGGTGAAGATCGTAGACAAGAAGAATTTTCCGGCGACGAATATTGCAGCAGCGATCGTGACACTGAAACCGGGTGGGCTGCGGGAGCTTCACTGGCATCCGAACGAAGACGAGTGGCAGTACTTTGTGAAGGGCAAGGGTCGGATGACAGTGTTTTCCGCCGGGACGCATGCGCGAACGATGGATTTTCAGGAGGGCGATGTGGGGTACATCGAACGATCGATGCCGCACTACATCGAAAACACAGGGGATACCGACCTGGTGTTTCTCGAGGTGTTCCCGACGCCGCACTATGAGGATATTTCGCTAGCGGAGTGGTTGGCGCATACGCCTTCGAGGTTGGTAGACCAACACATTGCTACCGGCGAGGATTTTCTGCGGAAGATTCCGAAGAAGGAAGCGGTGATTACGCCAGAGTAAGTTTTTCTCGCAGCGAATGCACGGAGGGCCGGAGATGTTTTCCGGCCCTTCGCTGTTAGTGCGGCTCGATGTGTTCGAGCGCGCGGATGTAGTCGATGACGGCTTCGCTGAAACCGTCGATGTGAGCCCACGGACCGTAGCCGACGCCGTTGCGGGCAGAGGCCACGTTGATCACGTAACCCTTGCCGCGCGGGGCAGCGATGCGGTCGTGCGACTGCTCATCAGTGATGACGATGATGCGGTCGTACTGCTCGTCGACGGCGTCGAGTCGCAGCGCCGAGGTAAGTTCCCTGATGCGGCTGGCTCGCTTCCATCGCGTCGCGCAGAGCGAATCCGCGCCGGGGCGGGATGCGCTGTGCCACGTTCGAGAAGGTGTAGATCGTCACCTTCTCGGCGATTTCGCGCATGAGCACGGCGAGTCCGTAGGCCGCGTCGGTGCGAAGCATCTGCGAACGGCGCGACAACGGCGCGACCATGGAGCCGGAGACGTCGACGAGGATGACCGTGTGTCCTGCGAGCCGAGCCACTCCATCGTTGGCTCCGCGCCCTTCGAGCGAGCGGAACATCGCGCGTTCGAGAGCCTCTTCCCACTGCGGCGCATGACGCGCTGCGGCGAGGAAGCGGAACGGGAGAACGCGGTCGGTCCGCATGGCGTCGATCGCGGCGATGACCAGGTCCTCCGCGGCTCCGGCGTCCTTCATGTTGCGAAGGTTGCGCAGGAGAGCGAGGGATCCGAGCCGGTGATCCGATGAGCAGCCGCTCCCAGTGGGCGCGCTTGTTGCCACCCGAGGAGAGTGCGACCTCCCAGGTGTCGGGCGTGGCCAACTCGCCGGCGATGAGGCGCCTCCAAACCAGCGCCTGATCCGAGGTCATCGGCTTGGCGTGGGTGAGGAAGAGCACGTCGCGCAGACGAACTGCGCCGGCGCGGTCGTACTTGGCGAGCGAGTACTCGTCGAAATGGGTGAACGCTGCGGCGAGACCCTTCTTCACCTGCGCGGAGAGCGGACGGCGACCCTCGGCCCAGTAGATGGCGACGAACTCGGCGAGCTCGTCGGCACGCTGGATGACGCGGACGAGGGTCTCGGCCACGAGACCGCGGTGGGTGGCGTGACGGGCCATCTCGCGCACCAGAAGCAGAGGCGCGTGACGGAGCTTCATCGCTGTGCGGGCCTCGACGGCGAGGGCAGCGACCTTTTCGGGCGCGACGGCCGGGACGAGATCGCGGATTCGGCCTGCGATGGTCATGCCGCTCTCGTAGAACTCGGTCTCCCAGAGCATGCAGGCGAGGACAGAGCGCCGCAGAGTCTGTTCGGGAGTGAGGATGGCCGCGGGTGCGCCTTCGTGGGTGCGAGGGCGCGCGAGATGAGCCAGCTTGAGGATGTTCAGCTTCATGTTGTCGCACCTCCTTGGTGCGGGTTGGTGAAAATATCGCCGGGGAATATGCGACGACGGCAAGCTACATGAGCGTTGCACTCATGGCAGGGATCGAACCTGCTCCTCCGCTCTTGCGAGCAGCGCTCTCCCGGATGAAGTAGCCGTTGTCTTCGCCACCGGCGAATGGGTTAGTCTTCGTAGTCGTCATCCTCGTCTTCGTCGAGGTCGACGTTGATGCGTGTCCGAACTCTGAGCGGCTCCTGAGCGCCGATCTTGAAGCCGACAGGCTTCAAAGGCGCCGGAGTAACATCGATCGCGAGGTTCTTCATCTGCTGGTAGCTGGGACGATTTTTGTCGTAGTAGCCGCTGCAGGTGTTGATGGTGAAGGGCAGCACGATGTTCGGATGCACGCGAGTGCACATGGTCGTCTGCTCCGACTCACGATAGCCGGTGAAGATGACCGCAAAGGAGCAGGTTTTGCAGAGCGAGTCCGAACCGATCGGCGTTCCGTTCTTGACGTATACCTTGCCCATGGCAAGCCTTTCTTTCTAACCAGCAACTAGCTGGAGGTTTTGGCCGGGGAATAAGCGATAACAGTTGTAAGGTGCTCTACCACTGAGCTACACAGAGTTATCCCTGTGGCAGGATTCGAACCTGCGACCACCCGGTTATGAGCCGAAGTAACTGTTGTCTGCGCCACCGGCCGAACTTGTAACTCGCAACGATGCTTTGCCAGGGAATAAACGAGAAGAGTTTCGGAGTAAGTGCTCCATGGAAGTTTGTAAGTCGAGGCTACGCCTCTGTCCCATCGTGTCTTTGCTCCGGCAGGGATTTCCGTTCCCTGCTGCGTGTCAAGGCGTGGAAGTAACTCTTCTCTATCGCCACTGGCAGTTGCCTGTGCAGACGCAGGTTCGCGGCTGCGTGGGCGGCGCATCGTTTCCTGAGGGATCAAGCGAGGTCAGTACGTAGCGATTACCAAGTCGAAGTAACTGGCCTCTTCGCCACTCAGGAAGATTGATATTGCGAGCGATTTGCGTAGGATCGAGCGCTAGCGGTCAAAGGCGGTTATAAACCAAGCCCGGCGACCGCATGGGAGACTGACTCGTCCCAGCGACCTACGCATCGTGTTGTGCGATTTGAAATTCATCGGGCTTCTCCTACGCAGAGTGTACTTTGCCATAAGTCGCGGGGAAATAGCAAGGATAATTCAGAAAATAGTTGGATTATTTTTTATGAAAATGAGAGATGTAACTATCTCTTTGTAAGAAGGAGTCAGAGGCGAGAGATAATTTCTACTCTCGCCTCCAGGATCATTCGGCTTATTTTGTATTCGGCTCCTGCGGAATGGCTTCTCCATCGGAACGTGGATCGGCTCCGGCGAAGTTGACGTTACGGCTGCTGTCGCGAACGACGGCTTCGCCCTGGCCTACAGAAAACGAGAATGGTTCGAGGAGCTGGATCTGGTGGCCACGCTTAGTGAGGTCTGCTCTGACCGACTCCGGAATTGTCTCTTCCATCTGCACGTCGCAACCGTCAAAGGTTCCCTTCGTGAAACGCGGTTGTTCGAGCGCGGCCTGCACGTTCATCCCGTAGTCGACGATGTTGGCGACGAACTGTGCGTGCGCCTGCGCCTGGTTCCATCCGCCCATAATGCCGAAGCCGATATGAACATCTCCCTTTTGCATGAAGGCCGGGATGATGGTGTGGAGCGGGCGTTTGTGTCCCGCGAGCGAGTTTGGTTTGCCGGGCGTGAGGTCGAAACCTGCGCCGCGGTTCTGGAAGGAGAAGCCCAGACCGGGAGCGACGAGGCCGGTACCGTAGCCGGAGTAGTTGCTCTGGATCAGCGAGACGATGTTGCCGTCCTTGTCGATGGTGGAGAGATAGATGGTCGAGTTGCCGTGGGCGTTGAGCTCTTGCGCGATCTTCGATGGGATGACCTGGCAGGAGGCTTTGTTCATGTCGATGAGCTTGGCGCGTTCTTTGGCGAGATCCTTCGAGATCATCTCCTTGACAGGAACCGGAGTGAAGCGCGGATCGCCGACGTAGTGGTACATGTCGGCGTAGGCGAGTTTCTTGGCTTCGATCATCACGTGCAGCGCATCGACGGAGTTGTGCCCGTATTGTGCCATGGGAAACTGCTCCATGATGTTGAGCATGGAGAGCGCGGCGACGCCCTGTCCGTTGGGTGGCAGCTCGTAGACGGTCCAGCCGCGGTATGTGGTGGAGACGGGTTCGACCCACTCGGGCTGAAAGTCTGCGAAGTCTTCGCGGGTGTGGGTTCCTCCCTGGGACTGAAGGAACTTCACCATCGTGTCTGTCATGGGACTGTTGTAGAAGGCATCGCGGCCATGCTCGGCGACCTGGCGAAGTGAGTTGGCGAGAGCAGGGTTCTTGAAGAGGTCGCCAACTTTAGGAGCCACGCCGTTGGGTACGTAAGTCTCTGCGTAGCCGGGCTGCTTCATGAGTCTTTTCGCGACCCAGTAGCGTGCGTTGCGTTCTGCGAGAGGGAATCCATTTTGCGCGTAGTAGATGGCGGGCGCAAGGGTCTGGGTGAAGGGCAGAGTGCCGAAGCGGGTGCGCAATGCATCCCACCCGGCGACGGCTCCTGGAACGTCGATGGTTTCGACGCCGATGGGATTGATCTTGTCGACGTTGTGCGCTTTGAGATAGTCGATGGTGAGGGCCTTCGGGGTCCATCCGCTGGAGTTGAGGCCGTAGAGTTTTCCGGTCTTCGCTTCGTAGTAGAGAACGAACAAATCGCCGCCCATGCCGTTGACGTACGGCTGGACTACGCCCATCACGGCGTTGGCTGCGATGGCGGCGTCGATGGCGTTGCCTCCCTCTTCGAGGATGTGCGCCCCTGCCTGCGAGGCGAGAAACTGCGGAGCTGCCACAATTCCGAACTTCGTCACGACCATGGAGCGGCCCTGCCCGGGCGTCGAGGACGAAATCTGCCCCTGCGTGATTGGAGAGATTGAGAGGAGCATAGCGGCTGCAAGAGTGACGATTTTCATGCCATTTCCTTTGCGAGGGTGGGTTCTATAGAAGACTTGTTTCGTCTTGAACGGAGCTGTTTGTTTAAGTGGTGGACGTTGCCACCGAGGCTCTGGTTTCAAAACTCGATATCTAATATGCGCTGAATGAAATTATTCCACACGGGTGTGGCTTCGATTGCGGGTGCGGTAGAAGGTATAGCCGATGACGTTGCTCAGCAGAGTGGTTCCGAGGATCTTGGCGGCGTAGGTGCGGGGGTTCACGACGTCGACGAACGGATAGGCGGAGACGATGAAGCTGAAGAGCGTGGCGCTGAGACCGGCGATGGAGGTCCAGCGGAGCCAACGGGGCAGGCGGGCGCGCAGAGTGGCGGAACCGGCGAGCGGGATGGCGAACATGGCGAGATAGGAGATTTCATAGTGAGTGATGGAGGCGTTGGTGAGGACCTGGAAGGCCTCCTGCGCGTGAACGCCGATGCTGGCGAGGACGAGAAGAAGAAGAACCAGCGCGCACGTGAAGGCCACGGAGTTGGTTGGGGTGCGATAGCGCGGATGCAGGCGCGTGAACCAGGCGGGGATGAGGTGGTCCCAGCCGGCGGCCAGGGGAAGACGGGTGACTCCAGTGAAGATGAAGCTGGCAGCGGCGATGAGACGGAACTGCACGAGAAGGATCGCGGCCATGGCGAAGAGATTGGCGAGGCCGGTATTGCCGAGAGCGTAACGGAGAGTTTGAGGAATGGGAGCAATGTAGTCGATGTGTCCGCGGGAGAAGGCGAGCACGGAGCTGGTGCCGGCGATAAACATGGCGCAGATGATGGGCGAGGAGAGGACGACGGATTGGCCGATGGATCGCGCGGCGTCGCGGCTTTCTCCGGCGAGAATGGCGATGTACTCGAGGCCGCAGAGAGCGCCGAAGAGCATTTGGCCGAAGAGAGCGAGGGAGATCATGTTGGGCTGCGGGAGTTGGAGGGGAAGCGGTTCGTAGTGGATGGGCTGATGGCGCGCGATGGCCCAGAAGGGAAGGATGATCAGCGCGCTGTAGACGATGATGATGGAGATGCCGCCGATGTTGTGGACCCACTTGCCAAGTTCAAGACCGCGGACTGCAGCGCCGGTGATGGCGAAGACGATGATGGCAACGATGATGAGAGAGACGGGACGGTTCTCCGGAAGCCACGCGGCGGAGGGGCCGATGAGGTAGGAGAGCTCCGTCGGGATGGCGTAGAGGATGGTGGCGGTGACGGCGATGCCGTAGAACCAGAGGTTCCATGCGGTCATAAAGCCGCCGAGGTCGCCGAATGCGGTGCGGGCCCAGACGTAGAGGCCGCCTTCGAGAGGCATCTCGCGGTTTAGATAGATGACCGAGGCGGCCATGGGCAGGTAGAAGAGGATCATGGCCGCGATCCAGGTGAGAGCCTGAGCGCGGCCAAGGCCGGCGGCGATGCCGACCCATGAGCTTCCGACGACACAGAGCACCTGCGTCAGAACGAGGTCGCGCAGACGAAGCTGGCGATGCAGGGATTGGGAGTCGGCCGCGAGAGGCGACTGCGTCGGAGGCATGGTTCAGGAATGGTCGCATAGACCGGCAGGAAGGCGATAGCTTTTCTTGAAGATCCTGCGGAACAGTGTGGCCCGACGCCTCGGTGCCGTTTTCTGCTGCAGCCGCTGTCGTTGTTTCTTGCCCGGCCAGTTGCAAAGGATTAAGCTTCAGGGCATGAGAAAAATCAGTGTGGGATCGATACGGCTGACGGCGATGGTCTGCGCCGTTGCGATGAGTGGTTGCGTTACATGGGCGCAGATGGGTGACATGCCGGGGATGCAGCATCACCATCACGATGCGAACGAAAAGCTAGGGTCGGTTTCGTTTCCCGTGTCGTGCGAGGCTGCGTCGAAGGCGCCGATGGAGCGGGGAATTGCGCTGCTGCACTCGTTTGGCTATGAGGAGGCGGAGGAGCAGTTTACGGAGCTGACGAAGAGCGATCCGAAGTGCGCGATGGCTCATTGGGGTGTTGCGATGAGCGAGTTTCATGAGCTGTGGGGGCGGCCGGATAAGGCTGCGATGGACAAAGGTTGGGCGGAGATTCAGGAGGCGCAGAAGCTTGGTGGAAAGACCGATCGCGAGCGGAGATATATCGCTACCCTGAGCAGTTATTATGATCCGGCGAAGGGCAACAACTATCAGTCTCGCGTGGATGCGTACACGGCGGGGATGCTGGCGCTGCACGAAGCGTATCCGGCGGATGTGGAGACGTCGGCGTTCTACGCGTTGTCGCTGCTGGCGGATGTTGCGCCGGACGACACGAGCCTGGTGAAGGAGCGCAGGGCGCTTGCCGTGCTGGTGCCGCTGTTTGAGAAAAATCCGGATCATCCCGGCATCGCGCATTACATCATTCACACCTGCGATACGCCGAAGCTGGCGCAGCAGGGACTGCCGGCGGCGCAGAAGTACGCGCAGATTGCATCGTCTTCGCCGCATGCGCTGCACATGCCAGGACATATCTTCGCGAGGCTGGGAATGTGGCCGGAGGACATCAGTTCGAATCTGGCTTCGGTTGCGGCGAGCGAGAAGGCTGAGGCCGCAGGGATTCCGGGAACGCACCATATGTACCATGCGCAGGAGTTTCTGCTCTATGCGTATCTGCAGACGGGACAGGATGGGAAGGCGAAGCAGTTGGTGGATGGAATCAATCCGCTGGCCGATCGTCTGGACGCGATGGCGGGTATGGACGATATGAAAGAGATGTCGGGATACGTGCGCAATGAGTTTCCGGTGTTCTACGACCTGGAGATGCGGGACTGGAATTCGGCGGCGGCACTGGTTCCGGCGCCGCATACCAGCGGGTTGTTTGCGCTGGTGACGTACTGGGGGCGCGGCGTGGCGGATGGACATCTGAAACGGGCAGAGGATGCGGCGGCTAACCTGAAGCAGTTCGATGCTGGGCTCGAGGAGATGAAGAAGAGTCCGTACGCATTTCTGGTGGGGCAGATGAGCGGTGGACCGCGATGAGCTGGTGGCGTGGAAGGAGTTCGCCGAAGGCAAGAACGATATTGCGTTGGAGACGATGCGGAAGGCAGCGGACGAACAGGACAAGCTGGGGCAGGGTGAAGTGGATATTCCGACGCGCGAGATGCTGGGCGACATGTTGTTGGAGCTGAAACGTCCGAAAGAGGCGCTGGTGGAGTACAAGGTGGCGCTGACACTGAGCCCGAATCGCTTGAACGGACTCTACGGAGCGGGGCGCGCGGCTGAAGCTCTTGGGATGAAGAAGGAAGCTACGAAGTATTACGCGGCGATGTTGAAGAATACAGACGACGGCGCTCATTCTTCGCGGTCTTCGTTGGCAGCATGCGAAGGCGTTTGTGGCAGGGAAGACGTGATCGCAGGCGGATTAGCGGAGTGTTGCAGTCTGACGAAATAGAAGAGGCAGCCATCGCGGCTGCCTCTTCTATTTGTAACCGTTGTTGTAGCTTATACGCCGACCGGCTCCGCGACCTTGACGTTGACCGGGGTGAGCCAGTTGTGGCGGTCGGGACGAGTGCCGTTGACGATGCCGAAGAACTCGTCGTGCAGCGCCCTGGTGACAGGGCCCATGGTTCCGTCGCCGACGAGGATGCGGTCGACCGAGCGGAGGTGGGTGACTTCGGCGGCGGTGCCGGTGAAGAACGCTTCGTCAGCAGACGTAGATCGTCTCCCGCGACAGAGCCTGCTCGACGACTTCGATGCCGAGCTGCTTCGCCAGCGTAAGGATGGAGTTGCGAGTGATGCCGTTCAGCACGGAGTTCGCGAGAGGCGAGGTGTAGAGAACGCCGCCGCGGACGAGGAAGAGGTTCTCGCCCGATCCCTCGGAGAGGTAGCCGTTGGTGTCGAGGCCGATGCCCTCGGAGTAGCCGTTGATCTCGGCCTCCATGCGGATGAGCTGCGAGTTCATGTAGTTGGCGCCGGCCTTCGCGAGCGTCGGCATGGTGTTGGGAGCCAGGCGGTTCCAACTCGAGATGCAGACGTCAGCGCCCTCGTCGCCGTGAACGTATTTGCCCCAGGGGAAGTTCGCGATGTAGATCTCTACCGGAGACTTCAGTGGATTGACGCCCATCTCGCCGTAGCCGCGGAAGGCGATGGGGCGGATGTAGCAGGGCGTGACGCCGTTGGCTTCAATGACATCGACGACCGCGGCGGAGAGCTGTTCTGCGGTGTAGGGCAGAGGCATGCGGTAGATCTTGGCGGAGTCGACGAGGCGGGCCATGTGCTCCGGCAGGCGAAAGACGCCAGCGCCGTTGGGCTGTGTGTAGCAGCGAATGCCCTCGAAGACCGACGAGCCGTAGTGGACGACGTGGGACATGACGTGAATCTGTGCCTGTTCCCAGGGGATGAGTTTTCCGTTGTGCCAGATATTCTTGGTTGTCTGCAAGGTCATTCGCGCACTCCTAAGGCGGGACGGTTGGGTTAATTATACGGGGTGGCGGCCATGGGAGAATGGGGAGTGATCTTTGATCCCCATTCTGTCAGCCTTGCTGGGCTGAAAAGCTCGGCATACGTGCGGTTTTCCGTGCTGGCGTTGAGTTCCATCTTCTTTCTGGTCGATCCGTTTGCGGCGCTGCCGACTTTCCTCGCCGTGACCGCAGGAGCGGATGCGCAACGGCGCCGGACGATGGCGTGGAAGGCGTCGGTGACAGCGCTGGTCGTGCTGTGCGCGTTTGCTGTGGCTGGGCAGTACATCTTCAAAATGTTCGGGATTACGCTGCCCGCGTTCGAAATTGCGGGTGGGGTGATTCTGCTGCTGATCGGGCTGGACATGCTGGAGGCGAAGCGGTCGCCGACGCAGGAGTCCAGTGAAGAGGCGGCGGCAGCGGCGGTGAAGGAGGATGCGGGAATCGTGCCGCTGGGGATTCCGATGCTGGCCGGGCCGGGTGCCATTACCAGTGTGATGGTTCTGGTGGGGCAGGCAGACACGCGGTGGCAGATGATCGCGATTCTGGTGTCGATCACGATTACGGCGGCGATCTGCTACCTGGTGCTCGGCAACTCCGACCGTGTGGCGCGGGCGATGGGGGAGACCGGGGTGAGGATTCTGGTGCGCATCATGGGGCTGCTGCTGGTTGCGCTGGCGGTGCAGTATTTTGTGAACGGTATGGTGGATCTGGGTGTGATCGCCAAGCCTTGAGGTCTGGCGTAAGATCAAGCCAATGTTGCTGAAACCTTTTCGGCAACTTCCCTGTCTTACAAGGCATCTCATTCCTGTTCGCTAACTCTTCACCCAGCGAGAAGACCATGCCGATGACTGCAGTCGCTACCGCCGCAACCTTGCTGCTAGCTCGCTACAAGACCGTCCGCCAGGCGAGCCTGCGTCTTTGTAGTCCGTTGTCCCCGGAAGACATGATGGTGCAATCCTGCGCAGAGGCGAGTCCGGTGAAGTGGCATCTCGCCCACACCAGCTGGTTCTTCGAGACCTTCGTCCTGCGTGAGTTCGTTGCCGGGTACCAGCCCTTCCAATCGGATTTTCTCTGGCTCTTCAACAGCTACTACAACTCGCTGGGCGAAATGCCGGAGAAGAAACTGCGCGCCTCGTTCTCGCGGCCGGCGCTGGATGTCATTCTGAGCTATCGCGCGCACGTCGACGCCGCAATGATTGTCCTGATGCAACATTCGCTGGAGGATGAAGCTGCGCGGCGCATCGCGCTGGGCCTCGAGCACGAACAGCAGCATCAGGAACTGATCGCCACCGACATCAAGCATGCGCTCTTCACCAATCCGCTGCATCCGGCCTATCTTGAGACCGCCGCCGCTACGCAGAAGAGGAGCGAGGTGATCGCGCCGCCAATGGACTGGGTTGATTTTGCGCCCGGCCTGATCGAGATCGGACTTACTCTCGACCCTGCTTCGATCGACACGTTCGCCTTCGACAACGAGACGCCGCGCCATCGTGTTTATCTTCCACCGTACCGGCTCGCGACGCGCCTGGTTACCTGCGCTGAGTACCTTGCGTTCATCGAGCAGAACGGCTACAACCGCCCTGAGCTTTGGCTCTCCGAGGGCTGGACGACGATGCGCGCCGAGGGCTGGCAGGCGCCGCTCTACTGGCAACGCGACAACACCACGAACTCCGGCTGGTGCATCTACACCATGCACGGCTTCCGTTCGCTCGACGACCTGAGCGAGACGCCCGTGTGCCACCTCAGCTTCTTCGAGGCCGATGCCTATGCGCGCTGGGCCGGTCACCGTCTGCCTACGGAGTTCGAGTGGGAGCATGCAGCGAGCCGGCTTGGCCTGCTCCTCAAAGAGGTGGATTCGCATCCTGCGCTGCTCACGTATCCCTTGCCCGACCCGGCGAGAAAGCCGGACGCGGTGCCCGCCACGAAAGCGAACATGCTCGAGACCGGCAACCTGCATCCTGCGCCTGCCACTCCGCTCTCGGGCCTGCAGCAGATGTTCGGCGATGTGTGGGAGTGGACGCAGTCGGGCTACACAGGTTATCCCGGGTACAAGCCGCTGCCGGGAGCGTTGGGCGAGTACAACGGCAAGTTCATGTCCTCGCAGGTGGTGCTGCGCGGAGGCTCCTGCGTTACGCCTGCAACCCATATCCGCGCGACCTATCGCAACTTCTTTGGTCCGGCGACCCGCTGGCAGTTCTCAGGACTGCGGCTGGCGCAGGACGGCACAAAATAAGGCCCAGGGACTTCGCAAGGCTTTGCAAGCAAGAGGTTGGTGTCCTTCAAATCGCCTCTTTCCACCAAAACGCTCGATGCTGCTGAAAATTCATCGTTTTTTCGCTTTGCAATCAGGTAGATGAAATCCGGGCGAAACTTCCCGGCGTTAATTTGCACAGAACCGGCTCCGAATTGCATCAAAGCCAGACAGCGACTGAGAACCCTCGGGGTATGTCTTCCGCGAGGACGCAATGTACTCCCAGGGGGATTTGCCGTGTCATCTTTAGCCTTCGCTCCAGAAGCCGTAACAATAAGCAGCAGCGAAGCGGTGGCCCGTGAAGCTCGCGCGGGTCTGTCGGCGACGCCTAAAACGCTCTCTCCCTGGCTCTTCTATGACGAGGCAGGTTCGCGCCTCTTCGAGCAGATCACCGAGCTTCCGGAGTACTACCTCACGCGCACCGAACGCAGCATCTTTGCCGCTCATGCCGAAGAAATCCTGCGCGAGGCAGCTGCGTCCCACGGCCCGCACCCACCGGGGAAACTGACGCTCATTGAACTTGGGGCCGGTACGGCGACCAAGACCGGGATTCTGCTCGCTGAATCGGTCCGTCAACAGGGAAGCGTCGTCTACCAACCCGTCGATGTCTCAGAGACTGCGCTGGCCGAGGCCAGTGAGAACATTCTCAAGAACATTCCCGGTGTCACCGTGCGATGTCAGGTCGCCGACTACACCCGCGAGGGGCTTCCGCTCGACCGGCTACGCAACACGCGGACGCTGGCGCTATACATCGGCTCGAGCATCGGCAACTTCACGCCGGAGGGCTCGCGCGAAGTTCTGCGAAACCTTCGGGCGCAGTTGCTGCCCGGCGATATGCTGCTGCTCGGCACGGATCTTGTACCGGGAAAACACAAGAACGCAGCCACGCTGCTGGCCGCTTACGACGACGCGGCCGGAACCACCGCCGCCTTCAACCTGAACGTTCTCACCCGTTTGAACCGGGACCTCGGCTCAGACTTCGTCACGGAAAACTTCCGTCATAAAGTGCTCTGGAGTCCGGCTGAATCGCGCATTGAGATGCACCTCGAATCGCTCCTTGCGCAGCGCGTACAGATTCCGGCAAATGGCCATGGCGCGAATCTCCTGATTGATTTTGCTCGCGGTGAAACGATTCACACCGAGAACAGTTACAAATTCACCGCGGCCGCAGTCGATTCGCTGCTGGCTTCGGCCAGCTTCGAGGCGACGCGCTCCTGGCAGGATCCGAAACATCTCTTCGCCGTAACGCTGGCCACAGCGCTTTGAGTCAGTCGCTTTAGACAACTGTGCGGCGGTACTCCCCGCTCTTGCCGCCACTCTTGCGCAGCAGCATAACCTCGCGGATCCGAATGCCCTTATCGAGCGCCTTGGTCATGTCGTAGACCGTCAGCGCTGCAATCGAGACTGCCACCATGGCCTCCATCTCGACGCCGGTTCCCGCGACCGTCGCCGCGGTTGCTTCAATCGCCACGCCGCCCTTGACCACCTTCACCTGCACATCGACAAAGCTCAGCGCAAGAGGATGGCACATCGGAATCAGGTTGGAGGTCTGCTTCGCCGCCTGCATTCCTGCAAAGCGCGCGACCTCCAGGGGGTTCCCCTTCGGATTTTGCGGGAGCGCCGCCAGCACTGCTTCGGATAACTCGACAAACGCCGCGGCCACCGCCTCGCGTCGTGTTGCAGCCTTCGCGCTGACATCGACCATGCACGCCTGGCCGCTGTCGTCGTAGTGCGACAGGGTCGGAGTCGCATCGGGTAGACCGTCCGCGACATCGTCGACAATCAACTCAGCCGAATAGAGCGCATCTTTCTTCTTCATGATTAAAGCCTACTACCGCAGCAGAATCGTGATAACGTCGCCCGCCGCAAATCGTTCTTTCTCCGGCGGAAGCACGGCGTAACAATTTGCCCGGGCATTCGCAGCCAGATCGCCCGATCCCTGCCAGCGCACCAGCGTCACCTCGGGGCGCACCCGGTCCGCCGTCAACCGAGCGGGCAGAACCTGCATCAGCCCGGGCTTTCCCGTGGCGTCTTCCGCCAGCGTAGCCTGGGCAAAGCGCGGCCCGCGCACCGCAGCCCCGGCCATCGCCCGCAGCAACGGCTCAACAAAACAATGAAACGTCACCTGTGTCGAAACCGGATTTCCCGGCAGGCCGAAGAAGAACTGAGCCGGCGAATCGTTCGTGGCAGGCAGGCGGCCAAATACCACGGGCTTACCCGGTTGCATCCTGACACCGGTAAAGAAAAACTCCGCGCCGAGCGTCTGCAGCACTTCTTCGACGAGATCGTACTCTCCCATCGAGACGCCGCCTGACAACAGCATCAAGTCGCTGCGCCGGGCCACGCGGATAATCTCCACCAACTCCGGGCGCCGGTCGGGAGCGATCGGCAGCCGAACCGCCTCTCCGCCACCGCGAGCAATCAGCGACGCCAGCCCGTAGCTGTTCGAGTTACGAATCTGCTGCAGTTCCGGCTTCGCATCGATCTCCACCAACTCATCGCCAGTCGCCACAATCGCGACCGCCGGCTTGCGAAACACCGCCAAAGTGGAATACCCGCAGGCAGCGGCTAACGCGATCTCCGCGCCCTCAATGGCTGTCCCCACTGCCAGAACGAGCTGGCCGAGCTGAGCCTCACTTCCACGTCGAACGACGTTTTCTCCGCTGCGAATCGTCCGCTCTCCGAGAGGGCGAATCCCTCCGTCGGATCGCTCGACATGCTCCACCATTACGACAGAATCGGCGCCCTCGGGCATCGGCGCGCCGGTCATAATCTCAATCGCAGCGCCAGACTCCAGCGCACCACCTGTCCATTGCTCACCAGCCCGCACCTGCCCCGCGATCCGCAGCGAACCGCCGAAGTCAGAGGCCCGTACCGCAAATCCGTCTCGCGTCGAACGGTCGAACGGTGGCTGGTCCCGGTCCGCGGAGACGGGTTCCGCCAGCACGCGACCAGCGGCGGCCAGCAGCGGTACTCGTTCTGTTGCGGGCGCTGCCAAATCGGCTGCGCATTCCAGCACCGTACCGAGTGCCTCGTCAAAGCTGACAACGCCAACCGCAGCCTTCGTCATTTCTGTCTCTCCTACACCCATCCGATCCCGCACGCATCCGATCGGCAAACAGAAAGGCCCCGAGCAGCCTCGCCCGGGGCCTCGTTTCCTATACCGGCATCTACTTCTTCGGAGCCTTGTAGCTCGACTTCACCTGCGCGCCGATGCCCTGCAGGATTCCCTTGACATCGTTTGCATGCGGGCCATCGGGCGCCAGCTCCAGATACTGCTGGTAAGCCTCCACGCAACCCGGAGGAGCGACGATCTTCTGGGTCTTTGGATCCACCGTAGCCTGCGGAATCAGCGCCTGGCCTTTGATGTAGTACGCCTCAGCTTTCTTCGGATCGGCGGCAATTGCCTTGTCCGCGGCGGCCTCGGCCTCCGGCAGTTTGCCCGCGTTATAGAGGGTGGCTGCCTCGTTGAAGTAATACATCGCGGCGTTGGCCGGCATCGCTTTCGCCGCCTGCTCGTAGGCATCCGCCGAATCCTTGGCGTTGCCCATTCTTCCGTAGGCCGTTCCCAACTGGTTGTAACCGGCAGCGGCAGCTTCAGGGCTTGGCTTCTTGGAAGCGGCGTTCAGGTCAATACCCTTCTTATACGAGGCGGCGGCATCGGAGTATTTCTGTGCCACGGAAGGATCGGTCGCCGGAGTTCCCGCTGCCTTGGCTGCCTTGGCGGCTGCGTCAGCAATACCAAGCTGCGCGTCACCCAGGGTGATCCAGAGAATCCCCTCGTCCGGCTTGGCGGCGGTTGCGTCCTGCATCGCCTTCACTGCAGCTTCGTAGTTGCCTGCTTTGTTATCCGCGCGAGCCTGCGTCAGCATCGCATTCAGGCTCTGAATCTTGGCGTTGCCGGCGGTAACCTCGGCATTCTTCTTCTTGTATTCTTCGAGCGCCTTTCTGTCCTCGGGAGACATCTTGGCAAGATACTCAGCACGCGTCATATCGAAGTTCACTACCTTGTCGGAGCCGCTGGTGATGATCACACCATCGTTGAAGTCGAGGCTCCTGTCCTCCTTGGGTGTGGCGCCGGTCTGGAAGACGATCACCGCGTAGGTTCCCGGAGCAATATTCGTGCCCTTGTAGTCTCCATTTGCGTCCAGAGGGAGCTTGTACTGAAACTTCATATCAGCCGCCGACGAGCTCCTGTCGGTAGAGAGCCTGACTTCACCCTTGGTGACCGGCTGCCCGACAGGGTTGTTGACGTGACCATGAATGCTGCCCGTTCCAATTGACTGCTGTGTCTCCATCTGTGCCAGCGAGCGGGTGGGCGGCGCGACGGCCAGAACTGCCAGCGCAGCGAATGCCAGAGCGCTGCTTACCTTCAATCCAATACGTTTCATACTCTTCTTTCTCCTGGCCCACCGATGCGGGCGTAAGTCTTTCTTGCAGAACAGCAGATTGCTACCGAAATTTGATGCTTAATGCGGCCTTTGTGCGACTGCATACGGTATGGGATCGACCGCTCCGGCCTCGCGAAATGCCCGCAGCCGCAGAACGCAGCTTTCGCAGACGCCGCAGGCCTCGTTCTCACCGGAATAACATGACCAACTTACATGGAACGGTGCGCCCAGTTCAACTCCCAGCCGGACGATCTCGCTTTTCCGCATCGCAATCAGGGGCGTCACCACGCGAATCTCCCCCTCTTTCGTGCCTGTCCGGATCAGTTGATTGAAGGCGTCATAGTAGGCCGGCCGGCAGTCCGGATACCCCGAGCTATCCTGCTCCACCGCACCGATAAACACCGTTTTTGCCCCCAGAACCTCCGCCCAGCTTACCGCTGCAGAAAGAAAATGCGCGTTGCGGAACGGGACGTAAGTCACCGGAATCTCCATGCCGATCTTCGCCTCGTCCGCAGAAGCCGTCGGAACCGCAATGGCAGGATCGGTTAGCGCCGACCCACCAATCCGCCGGAAGAGGTCGATCTTCAAAGGCAGCAGCTCACGTGCGCCGATAATTCGCGCCACGTCTTCAGCGGACCGCAACTCCCGGGCCTCGGTCCTCTGCCCATAGCTGAAGTGGATCGCATAGACCTCGTAGTCCCGTGCCGCCAGCGCCGCGCACACACAGGAGTCCATCCCGCCGGAGAGACACACCACGGCGCGCGGACGGGCAGGTTCAGCCGTTGTCATCGCCCGCCCCCAACTCCTTTTGTTCCTCTTCGGTCAACTCGCCCATGTCGCTGCCGAGCAACTCGCGCGCAGTCTCCTCGTCGTCCTGATGCACCAGCAGGCGCGCACGAAAGGCCGGCGCCAGCAGGCTGTTCGCGTTCTCTCCCTGCAGAAAGCACTCAATCCCCGCCGACTCGAGTATCCCCTTCGCCATCTGGGCGTCGACCGGCTCAAGATACTTGCCGACACTCACAAACTTGTCCGGATCTATTATCGAGTCTGTCATTGATCGTGTTTTCTACTCCTACTCCCTATTCCCTGCCTTACTCGTACGATTGCAGACGCGCCGTGATGGTGCCCCAGAACAGATGTGCCCGAATCTGCACCGGCATATGCCGCGCATCGTCCGTGTACCAGACCCAGATGTTCCCGCGGTTCTTCACAATGCCCTCATCCGCAGTTGGTTCCACGCGAATCGTCTGAAAGGTGCCGGCGGGCGTTTTGATCTCTTCCTTGGCCTCTACCTTCATCGTCACCGTCACGGTGCGCATGGAGTCTGCCAGTGGAAACTTGATTGTCTGTCCCACGACCATCGGCTGCGAAGCGGCGTAAAAGATCGCCGACAGCGAGTCGGTGACGCATGCCGGGATCGACGCTGTCTGTTCCTTCGACGTCCCTTTCACCAGGTTTCTCTCCACCTGTTTCTGCTTGCCCTGCGCATAGTCAAAGGTCAGTTCGCTCGAGACCTTCCGGCGGCCCTCCTGCAACTGCTTGCTGAAGCCGGTGGAGCAGCCGGTCTTGGTGTCGAACCCAGCCTGAAACTTATCGATCACAGGAAACAGCATCGTCACTGCGCCAACCGAGCCTCCCGAGGCGTTGATCTTCCTCACAGTCCCTTCCTGCTCCAGCTGAAACACCGCGGTGCCTGCTGTAAACACCCGCCAGTCAACAGTAAACGTCAGCGTTTGTTTGGCGGGAAAGACATAGTCAGGATGTGGCGGCTGCAGGGTGGGAATCACGACCGGCGTTGGCTTTGGTCCCAGGCCCAGTAGTTGTCCATTGGCAGGAAGGGAGCCCACACCGCACAACATCAAAAGAATCAATGTAAGAGAACGGTCAAGCTTCGGCAAAGGCGGCACTCGCACGAGTTGAAATACTGGGCGGTTCCGCCCCGGCATCCACGCCTCAGCGTGGACTCACCCCATGGTGACTCAGAAAGAGCCGGACCGCCAGCGCTAAATAAATCGCGCCGGCACCCATAAGAGCATTGTACTCGCGGTGGTGCTGCCACTGCTGCCAGGAGAACCTGCCCCCGCTGGCGTTCTCGTTCGCGGGAAACTCTGCCGGCGTCAATCGCGGAAGCAGCCGCGGCACCTTGGCGGCGTACTCGTCAAAGCCCGCAAAGTGCTCGCGCAGATAGAGTTCCTCCGACCGGATCGTCGGCAGATAGATCGCCGTAAACATCACTGCCAGCACCACAAAAATAATCAAACTCGACGCCGCCAAGGCAAATCCGAAGGCGATCATCATCGAACCCAGGTACAGCGGATTCCGTGTATAGGCATATGGGCCGGTCCGGGTCAATTCCGCGTTCTTGCGCACATACCCTGCCGCATACGCTCGCAGCCACACCCCCGGCACGACCAGGATCAGGCTCACAAGCATCGTCTTCCAGGTCGGCTGTGCCATCCACAGAAAGACTGCAGCGAAGACAAATCCCAGCGGCACCCGGATGCGACGCGCGATCTTCTGCCATCCTGTTCGTTCGCTCACTCGATCACCTTATCCTGTCCGCCCCGCAACAAGTCCAGCGCCGCCTCCACGACTTCCTCCACCGTAATCAACATCAACCCTTTCTCCGTCTCGGGATGTCGCGAATGATCCTTCTGGCTGGAACCATGGCGCAGGACGCGTGCCTCTGTACCGTATGGCCCATTCCGCGCTGGGTCCGTCGGCCCGAAGAGCCCGACGACTGGCCGCTCCAGCGCTGCAGCCAGATGCAGCGGGCCGGTATCGCCCGCAATCACCACTCCCGCCCGACGTGTCAGCGCGATCATCTGCCCGACGGTGCAGGGCACCAGCGTTGCCGCTCCACCGCTCGCCTCCACGGCGCGTAGTCCCGCCTCGTCCACCGGCGAAGCAGCGTTTACCAGCGTACGAATACCCACCCGCGCCAGCTCCGCCGCCACAGCGCCGTACCGCTCGGCCGGCCACTGCTTTGCTCCCCATCCCGCCGTGGGCGCCATCAACGCAAACCGCTCCCGGAAGCCTGCCAGCAGCTCATCGCACCATTGCTCCGCTGCGGGATCCATCGGCAACGTCACCTTCGCGGGCCGCAAGGTCTCTCCCACGGCCGCGCCCAGCAGTTCGCAACCCTGTTCCACCACATGAACCGCATTCAGCTTCACCTTTTCCTTGTAGAACCACGCCGCCGGAGCCTCTCGCGGCGTTGCAGACCCCACAAACACCTTTGCATCGGCCATCTTCCCCACCACCGCGGACCGGATCGCCCCCTGCATGTCGACGCAGATGTCGTAGTGGTCGCCGCGCAACTCCCGCCGCAGACCGGTGATGTCCCGCAGCGTGCTCAGCGAGAGTGGTCGCCGCTTCCATTCCCGGCTCGGCACAGGCGTCCATCGATCGACCAGCGGCCGGCGCGCATCGCGTCCAGAAAGTCGCCACGCAACGTCGTGAATCTCACTCTCCGCCTGCAACAGCTCACTCCACACCGGCTCGATTGCCCACCCAATTCGCCAATCCGGATGCAGCTCCCGCAGTGCCGCCACAGCGGGCATGGCGTGCAACACGTCCCCCATAGCGCCTATCCGCACAATCAACACACGGAGCGGACGATTTCCCCGGGACGCGGCAGAACCATGCGAGAGAGTGGATTGCGTGCCCAAGCCTAGATTTTCTCACGCAGCCTGAATCTTTCAGGCCAATTTAGCGTTTGCGCCGGTCCAGGCGCCCCACCATCGAGACCAGTTGCGACAGGGCCTCTTGCTCGTCGAGCAGCTCAATGTTCAGCCGGGCCACGATGACCGGCCCAACCGATTCCAGATAGTCGTGGAAGTTTGGCGTCAGCTTTACAGCATCTTTCTCCGTTGTCACGAATCCGTTGGCATCGACATGTCGCGCACGCTCGAGCAACCGGTGCATATCGGCATCGTTGTAGACATGGTGATCGGGAAAGATCATCGTGTCCATCGGCTCATAGCCATGCGCCGCGAGCATCCTGATAAAGCCTTCGGGCCGTCCTATGCCGCAGAACGCAAATGGCTTTGTGGGAAGCGCCACCTCGCCGCCTTCGCCCAGACTGAGACTGCGCCGAATCACCCAGATTGCGGGCGACGTCGCTCCTCCCGTCAGCCCGGCGACCACGCTGCGCAGCGAATCCTCCTCCTCCTCGCGCAGTACCACAACATCCGCATCCGCCAGCGCCGACAGCGGCTCTCGCAGATTCCCGGCTGGCAGCAAAGTGTCTTCCACGTCATCCTGCGTCAACAAAACGATATCGACATCGCGAGCCAGCCGCCGATGCTGAAACCCATCATCCAGCAGATGCACGATCAGCTTCTCCGGCTCTTCACCCTGCTCCGCCATCGTGCCCGCAATGTATCGGTCGGTACCCACGAAGACCGGCACGCCCGACCGCTGCGCCAACAGCACCGGCTCGTCGCCATGCCAGGCCGCATTGTCAAACGGTTCAACCCTCATCGTGCCGCTGGAGCTTCGCTTATACCCTCGCGTCAGAATTCTCACGGCATAACCCCGGTGACGAAGAATCTTCGCCAGCATCAGCACCATCGGGGTCTTTCCCGCGCCCCCCGCCGAAACGCTGCCGACGCTGATCACCGGACTCTTCAGCCGTCTCTGCTTCAACCATCCCCACTGAAACAATCGCCGCTTCATGGCCAGCGCCGCTCCATACACCGGAGCCAGCGGCAACAGCAGTGGTCTTCGCGTACTCATGGGTGCGTCACCGGCCTCTCCTGCAGCAGCGCCATCAGTGCTTGTACGGTTCGCGCCGTTGCCCCCGCCTGTGCCTCAAACACCTTACGTCCGCGCTCCCCAATCGCCGCCGCTCTCTCGCGGTTCGTCATCAGCCCGACAAGCGCAGGTTCCAGCTCTCCCGGCGACTCCAGGATCAGGATGCCATTCGCATCCCGCATCCGCTCCACCACCTCGCGAAAGTTCTCATACGAAGGCCCGATGACAACCGGAACGCCAAACTGCGCTGCCTCCAGGGGATTGTGGCCGCCCTTCGGCACAACGCTGCCGCCTAAAAACGCTGTCGCCGCGATGCCGTACATCGACGCCAGATCACCAATCGTATCCAACAGCAGGATCGTTCCCGACGCCAATTCTGCAGTGACCGACTCCATTGCGGTCACTAGCTCGCTGCATCGAAAGTAGGGAACCCCGCTCCCGCGAATCAGGCCCAGCACTTCGTCGAACCGGTCGGGGTGTCTTGGGGCAATCAGTAGTGCCGCCTCCGGCACCGTCTTATGGATCGCGGGCCACGAAGCGAGCAGCAGTTCCTCCTCTCCGGCGAGCGTGCTCCCCGCAACGATCAGCCGCGTCTGGCCCAGCAGCGAGCCGACTCGCTTTGTCATCGCATTCGCTCCACTCTCGCGAACGTCGTACTTCAGATTTCCCGTCACTTGCACTCGATCCTTCGGCGCACCAATGCTCACGAATCGTTCGGCGCTCTCGGCGCTCTGCGAAAGATACAGCGAAATCTCTTCCAGAAATGGCTTCCACAACCTTCGCAGCCGCATGTAGCGAGGAAACGACCGGTCAGAGATGCGAGCATTGGCCACAACCACAGGCACCCCGTCTTTCGCGCATTCCGTGATGAGCCGGGGCCACAGTTCACTCTCCATCAGCACCAGCATCTTCGGCCGCAGCACGCGCAGGTACCGCTGCACTGTGAACGCAAAGTCCAGCGGCAGATAAAACACGGTTGAGGCGGCTAACTTCTTCTGAGCCAGCCGTTGCCCTGTCTCCGTCGTTGTCGAAACCACTACCACCCACCCATCGCCGAGCCTCGATTTCAACTCCGCCACCAGCCGCGTCGCCGCCAGCACTTCGCCCACCGAAACGGCATGCACCCACACCACCTCGCGCCCGCTTGCAGCAGCCCGCAATCCCGCCGGCACCCGTCCCAGCCGCCCGGCCAGCCCTGCCCGATACCGCCCGCTGGTCGCCATGCGCACCAGCCAGTATGGTGCTCCCAGAACCAGGGTCGCCAGCAGTAGCAAGCTGTACGCCGTCATCACTATTGCTTCCCCTCGCTTTACCTTGTGCGCCAGCGAAGATGATAATCAACTTGGCCATGAAGTCCCACCGATTCCACCAGATTCCGTTCCTAGTAGTAACTACAACCTGCCTCCTCGCGGTCACCTGCGTTGCTTCCGACAAACCCAGGAAGGCCCCACCCCCAAATCCCGCCAATCAATACGCCGCTTTCGACGCCCATCCCAAAGAGCAGGTCACCGTTGCCGCCGAGCCATGCAACGATCCCAAAGACTGCTCGTTTTTCCGCTTGCCCTACGTCCAGCACGGCCTCCTTCCCATCCGCGTCATCTTCACCAACGACGGCGACACCGAACTGTCGCTCGAAGATGTCCGCATCCAGTTCATCTCCATCAACAACGATAAGATTCCTGCCGCCACCCTCGACGACATCAACCGGCGCCTCTTCTCCACGCACGACGCCATGGGGACGAAGGTTCCGCTCGTCCCGCTCACCATTCATCACCCTGCCGTCGACAAAAAAATTACGGAAGACGACAACGACTTCGGCTTCGCCACCACGACGGTCAAACCGCACAGCACCCTCGCCGGCTATCTCTTCTACGATGTTCGCCCGCTCGACGAGTATCCCCTCAAAGGCGCAGAACTCTATATCAAGATGGTCTACGCCGCGCCCGACAAAGACGGCAACAAAAAGCAGCTCTTCGACTTCAACATCCCTTTCAACAAATGGCTCGCCGCGCAGACAGAATCGAAGCCCTCTGAGAAAGCCACCGACGCATCACCCAAACCCTGAGCAGCCGAAAGAATCCCTGATGACCCAGTCTTCACCGCAGCAGAACAACGGGATCAATCTCCGCACCGCCACGCCCGCCGACGTTCCGCAGATCCTGCAATTCATTCGCGACCTCGCGAAGTACGAGCGCGAGCCCGACGCCGTCTACGCTACTGAGGCCGATCTTCTCCGCGACGGCTTCAGCGAAACCAAACGCTTCGATTGCATCATCGCCGAACTCAAGCAAGGCTGTGCGATCGTACCCGTCGGTTTCGCCCTCTACTTCCACAACTACTCCACCTGGCGCGGCCACGCCGGCATCCACATTGAAGATCTCTTCGTTCGCCCCGAACACCGCGGGAAGGGAATCGGCAAAGCGCTGCTCACGCACGTCGCCGCCATCGCCGTCACCGAGGGCTGCTCGCGCCTGCAGTGGGACGTGCTCGAGTGGAACACTCCGGCCATCGGCTTTTACCAGCAGATGGGCGCACAGATGCTGATGGACTGGCGCACCATGCGTGTCACCGGCCAGGAACTCCAGGCTCTCTCCAGAAACTAAAGCACCAGGGCCTGAAGCTGACCCAGGTTCAAGACGCGAAAATGACACGCCCCTTCCCTAAAAGGAGACGTGTCACTTTTCGCTCGCGTCGTCCGTCGTCGCGTTTCCTCAGGCCGTCAGGCGTCGGCGTACTGCACCAGCCACAGCCAGAAGGCCCGTTCCCAGAAGTGCAATGGAACTCGGCTCCGGCACAGCGCCAGGAGGGTTGATGGGCACACCGCCGACGGTAACGCCGTCGATGGCGAGGCCCGTGTCAAATAGGTCGTCCACCCAGTTGGTTGCACCGAACTCCACGTAGTAGTTTCCGGCTGTCGGGATGGTGTAGCTGGATGAAACCCATCCGGTGTAACCGCAACCGACGTCGAAGCACGCGCCCGAGGACCCTCCGAGAGGCGACCAGGTTGGTCCGCCGGGGATGATTGGGACTGACGACGGGCTAAGCGTGGCGACGACTGGAAAAGCAGACAGGCCCTGGGCAGGGACGATGCTGCCGCTGGGTTCGGTCTGGCCAGTGAAGAGCAATGCGGCTGGGGTGTTGGTACCCGCGTTAAAGAGCTCCGCCCACGCGTAGTCGGCGAAGGTCGACGAGCCATCCGAGGTTACGAAGTTGAAGAAGAAGTTGAGCGCCGTTCCACTTGTCGCCGAGAAGGTGGACGTTGTCAGGACAGAGCCATCGGTCTCGCTGGTCTGAGTCTTTCCTGGAAGGACGGCCGTGGACCCATTGGCGCCGGCGGTGGAGACGAACTGGTAGGAGGGGTTGCCGGTTGGCGAGAGCGTAACGACGCCGTCGGCTCCAAGAGAGCCGCAGGTACCGCTGCAACTCCAACCGGATGGAATTGCATCGGCAAGTAAAGTTGCCGTTGTGCCAAAGGTCAGCACCGCGAGTGCTGCCAACGAAGATGCCAGAAATTTAGCCTGAAGGATCGACATAAATAGTCACCGTTTTCCTGTATGGAGGATTTTTCAAGCAGCCCCGAAAAGAAGGGGCAGGATTCTGAATTGTGGGGCCGAACAACTTTGAATTTGGGGCCCGACTAGCTCTGATTAGGGGTGGGGCCGAGGGGGCCGGTCAGCTCAGGTCGTGAGGGTCTTGCGCTCAAGCGGGAGAAGCCGAGCATCGACCACTCTAGTGCAATTCACTCGCCATAGTTCGCGAGTCGCAGCCATTGAGAGCAAGACACTTAGCAAATCAGACTTGCGTCATGATGAAAAAAATTGCAGTTTGTGTGGGAACTCTGGGGTCACTACAAAGGCGCACCGAGTGTTGTGACCTCTTCGCGAGAGGCGCGGGCAATGAATGAATCGTCTAGACGCCGAGGAATTTGCCCATGGTTCCGTAGGTAGGCTCGGGTCGTGGCTCGTCACGCAGTTGCCATTTCGGCAATTGTTCCGTGTTCGCAATCGCCCGTGGTCCTTTCCCACTCTGAATCCAGTTGCCGACCATCGTCACGACGCGTGCCGCAGCGAGACGCCGCGACGCCTGTTCAGTCTTCGTTCCGCCCTGAAACTCGCTGAGCATCTGCGGCGCGCGACCGTCTTCGATCACCTGGAGAGTCCATGTATTGCCCGCCTTCGGAGACAGGAGAAAGATCGCCCGCACGCTCCGGACAACAAACTCGACGACTCCAGCGCCGTCCTGAACATCAAGACGCGGCTCCAACTCCAGCTTTTCCTTGCTCGTGAAGTCGAAGGCCTCCTCGATGCGGGCGCCGAGCTCGAGCAGCAGTCTCTCTCGCTCACTCTCTCTGCGCCGTTCCTCTTCTTCTGCGATCTTGCGGTCCGCATCCGCGACAACTTTCCGGGCCTGCTCAAACACGTCTACCAGCGCCTGATCCATGGGAAGACCTCTCAAGCCAGTATGACCGACCCCCAACCAACCCCCCACTCCACAAATGGGGGATGCCGGAAAGAGGGTCTAAATGAGGTTGCGCCTTTTGGTTGTCATCCTTCCGCGAACAGGGGTCCCGGCGGGGGGCTTTTCCCCGCAGGGGCTGGATGGAAGACTTTGTCCTAAAATTTCCCTGGAATCAATAACTTGCGCGTTTAGTCCAGAGCCATAGCAGCCCAATGATTTGGGTGCTCCACTTTCGCGACAGTCTTATCGTCGCTAAGGTGGGATGAAGGGCCGCAACATTTCAATTGATCCGCAAGGCAAATAGTGTGCCTTCTGGATAGCGCGGCAAACTCTAAATAAGAAAACAAGTTTCCGAAAACCCCGTTTTCCGTGGGGTTCGTCCGACGATGAGGGTTACGATTGCAGGCGGAGGATGACAAATGTCCGTGCCCGAACGATATGCGATCGTACTTGCAGAACTATCTTCACTTGAGGTGAGCTATGACGTTGGGGGGGTAGAATTATTCCCAATCTCGTCACTAGAAGACAAGCAGGTGGGCTACTCCAGAACTCCCGATGGTAAGTCATTGGTTGGGCAGGACAGCGGGGCGTGGAAGGCCAACTGGATGGTCATTGGTCAGGAGACCTGTTGCGGCGATCCGATCTTCATTGACGTTGAGGATAAGAGGCTTTCTTGTCGCGTATCGAGCAACTGAACCAAGGATTGACTGGTCACGAGTTTTGGGAACTCATGGTTTCGTCGTGATCAACCCACGCCCCTTCACGTTGTTTAGGTTGCCGTCTGTGCAATGTGGTGCCTGTAAAGTCAGCTTTTCGGCAACTACGTTTCATCGTGTCACCCATCCTCACCCTGGTCCGTGCCCTCCATCGGTCCCATCGCGCTCATTTCGTCTACGGCTTCGTCTATCATCCCCCCAGGGCCTCCTCAAACACGAACCAGCAGCATCGACGTTACGCGCCAGGAGTTTTGTCCATGGGTCGGGTCCTCGTCATCGGAAGCGGAAATCCTGTCACTCACACCATCGGAGACATCCTCTCCGCTGCAGGTGTCCCCATCGAATATGCGGGCGGCCCCGTCGGCGCTCTGCAACGCATGCGCGTACAGTCCTTCGCCATCACCATCACAAGTCCCGGCACCTCCATCGACGAAGACCTGGCCTTGTTCAACGAGATGCGCCTCATCCGGCCCGGCATCAAGTGCGTCGTGCTCGCCCCGCACAGCACCCCCCAGGAGATCATCGCCGCGCTCCGCGCCCGCGTCTTCGCCTGTTTCACCGCGCCCTTCGACGCTCAAGCCATCGCCGCCATCGCACGCGAGGCAGCCTCAGGCGGCCTCGCTTACGACGACATCCACCTCATCTCCGCCCGCCCCGGCTGGGTCACCGTCCGTGCCAACTGCCGCCTCCTCACCGCCGAGCGTCTCATGTCCTTCGCCCGGGAGCTCAGCTCCCAAATGCAGGACGACATGCGCGATGCGATCCTCATCAGCTTCCGCGAGATCCTTCTCAACGCCATGGAGCACGGCGCCGCCTTCAATCCCGAACAGATGATCGAAGTCACCGCCGTCCGAACCCGCAGATCGTTCGTCTTCTACGTTCGCGACCCGGGCTCCGGCTTCCGCCAGGAACCGCCAGGCGCTGATCGCATCGCCGATCCCACCGACGGTCTCATCGCTAATCTCGCCGTCGACGATCTCATCTCCGATCTCACCGACGACCTCACCAATCCCACCGACAACATCATCGCCCACACCCGCAGACGCGAAGAGGAGGGCTTACCACCCGGCGGCTTCGGTCTCCTCCTCGCCAGAGGCACCGTCGACGAGCTCATCTATAACGAGATCGGCAACGAAGTCCTTCTCATCAAGTACATCGACCGCGCGCCGCCCATTCAAAGCGATCCGCTCGTGCATTAGCGCCTTTCTTTATAAACCCCTTAATTACGTAAGCGCTGAAGGAAGGTATAGATTGACATTCGTACGGGGTCTCCCACCGGACAACTTACTGACCGTGCGAGAGAGCACCAAAGTTACCCAGCAAGCAGATCGTATCTCCCACGAAGTCGCATTTGCGGAAACTTCGCACAATGAGTCCGCCCAGCTTGGCTCCATGCCCCGGAGGGCTTGACGCACCCCTTATAATGAAAGAAGGGGGCAAGACCAAAACTCATTCGTATCACTCTGCGATTTCGCAGATAAGTGCCATGGATGGAAGACTTTGCGCAATTTCGTACCTGGAATCAAGAACTTACAAGGCAAGTCCAGAAATAAGTCGTTTCGTTGGAAGACTTTGACACAAATCAAGGGAGGAGGGGGAGGCATGCCAATCAAGCGTATCAGGATCATCGGCGGCGGCCTCGCAGGCCATTGCCGTACCCGGAACCTATCTCAATGAAGAAAATCAAAGTCATCGGCGGCGGGCTCGCTGGTCCCGAAGCTGCCCTCCAGGCCGCAAAATTCGGCTGCGAAGTCGATCTCTACGAGATGCGCCCGCACCGCTCCACCGAGGCCCACCAGACCTCCGACTTCGCCGAACTCGTCTGCTCCAACTCCCTCAAATCCGAGTCTGAAAACACAGCGCCCTGGCTTCTCAAACAGGAGATGCGCCGAGCGGGCAGCATTCTCCTCGCCGAAGCCGACGCCACCGCCGTCCCTGCTGGCCACGCTCTCGCCGTCGACCGCGTCGAATTCTCCAAACGAGTCGCCGCCCGCATCGCTGCCGAACCTCGCATCAAGATCCACCGCGAAGAAGTGACGGCACTCAATGAGAACTATCCCGACACCGTCACCATCCTCGCCTCCGGCCCTCTCACCAGCCCCGCCCTCGCGGCCGAACTCCAGCGTCTCACCGGCTCCCACCATCTCGCCTTCTACGACTCCATAAGCCCCATCGTCGACGCCAGCACCATCGACATGGAGAAGGTTTACTTCGCGGCCCGCTATGACAAGGGCACCGCCGACTACATCAACTGCCCGTTCACCAAAGAAGAGTACGACCGCTTCCTCGACGCCCTCACCGCCGCCGAAGCCGTCCCCGCCAAAGAATGGGAACAAATCCCAACCCCTGAAGAATTGTCATCCTTCGCCGCAGGCGGAGGACCTGCTTCTGTTCTTGTCTCTCAACCAACTAACAACCTGCAACCTGCAACTAACACCTCGCCTCTCCAGTACTTCGAAGGCTGCCTTCCCATCGAAGAGACCGCCCGCCGCGGTCGCGACACCCTCCGCTTCGGCCCAATGAAACCCGTCGGCCTCACCGACCCCAAGACAGGCAAGTGGCCCTACGCCGTCGTGCAACTTCGCCAGGAGAACCTCCGCGCCGACAGCTACAACCTCGTCGGCTTCCAGAATCACCTGAAGTTCGGCGAACAGAATCGTGTCCTGAAACTCATCCCCGGCCTCGAAAACGCGACGTTCCTCCGCTACGGCCAGATTCACCGCAACACCTACATCCACGCGCCATCGCTGCTCACCGAAACCCTCCAGCTCAAGGCTCATCCCGGCATCATGATCGCCGGCCAGCTCTCCGGCGTCGAAGGCTACACCGAATCCATCGCCTCCGGCATGTTAGCCGGCATCTACGCTGCAGCCATCGCGAACGGAGAAACGCCCACGCCCGCGCCACGCCTCAGCGCCAACGGCTCGTTGATCCACTACATCACGCACTCCGAAACAAAAAAGTTCCAACCCGCCAACATCACCTTCGACCTCCTCCCACCCCTCGAAGAAGACGTGCGCAAGAAGATCCGCGATAAAAAAGAACGCCACCGCATCCAGTGCGAACGCGCCTTGGACGCTTGGAGAGAGTGGCTCGCCATCCCACAATTCTCTGTTCGAAACAAGCCACTTACGGTACTCTCATCGCACCCGCTATGAGAACTCTTTCCGCAAGCGACTGCATCACACCCGCTATCGAGCGGACCAAATCGCTCCTGTTCCGTCCGTTTCAATGGAATACGTTTCTCAAGCTCACGGCAGTGGCCTTCTTCGCCGAGATTGGCAGCGGTAGCTTCAGTTTCAGCTCACCCGGGCAGCACAGCCACATGCCTGGGATTTCTCCAGCAATCCGGGCGACGATCGTTGCTCTTCTCCTCGGCATCTCGCTGGTCGTCCTGATCGTCGGCCTCGTCCTGCTTTACGTCAGCTCTCGGCTGCAGCTTGTCCTGGTTGAGGTCGTCGCGACCGGTCAAACTACCATTGCACCTCTCTGGCGAAGGTATAGCCGGCTCACATGGCGCTGGCTCGGCCTCAAGCTTCTGTTCTTCCTCCTCTTTGGAGCCGCTCTTACTGCACTGTTCGCGCCGTTCATTCTCAGCATGATCAAGAATGCGCCTTCGGGTGGCCGGCCCCCCTCCGCCGCCTTCGTCTCGCACATCTTCCTCTTCATCGGCGCAATCCTTTTAGTTGTCCTGATCCTGGTAGCGGCATACATTCTCTTGCGCGATTTCGCGCTGCCGTTCCTTGCGTTCGAAGATCTACCAATCACTGAAGCACTCGGCCGTCTTCGCGCTGTAATTGCGGCTAATCCCGGCGAAATCGCCCTGTACCTTTTGCTTCGCTTTCTGCTTGGCCTGGTCGCAGCCATTGCAGCAGAGATTCTCATCGCGCTCGTACTTGTGGTTTCGCTCATTCCATTCGCGCTGATTGGCGGAGTACTGTGGCTAACGCTCCATCATGCAGGTTCCGTTGGTATGGCTGCACTCATAAGCTCGGCGATTGTTGGCGGTCTTGTCCTTCTGCTCTGGATGGCCAGCGTCGGTATCGGCCTCCTCGGCACCGTATTCGTCTTCACGCAGTCTTATGCTCTTTATTTCCTTGGCGGGCGCTACCCTCTACTCGGCAATCTCCTCGAACCGCCGCAACTTCCGTATCCCGCTCCCCCACAGCCGCCACCCGCGCCGAACGCTGAAGGCGGCCCACCGCTGCCCATGGACCCTTCACCCGCATAGCCTTTCTTCCACTTAAGCTGAGATCATTTTTTCTTTCACCACATTCTTGGGAGGCACGCCGCCGCGCAGCCTTCGATTCATCGGCTCAGAGAAATACCTCGCCGCTACCCAACCAAGAGGAGCCGTCAGCAGCAGAATGCCCAGGAACCAAAGCGACAGAGGTCCGCGCCTCAACTTCACATACAGCATCGTCCCCCATATCACGATGAACTCGTGCGTCAGATACACCTCGTAGCTATGCCGTCCAAACCATCGAATCGGCGCGGTCCACAAACTCCCGGAGCGCCCACGCACGACTGAACCTGACCATCACCAGACAAGTCCCCAACGCAAGAACCGTGCCATCCACGCCACTCCGGCCCACATACCTCATCCAGTGCCACGGCGGCCACACTGCAATCCACAAAATCAGGACTGCACCAACAATCTCCATCGCAATCATGCGCTTTCGCCAAGCCCTTCTCCAATCCTCACCCTTCAGCAACAGACCGTTAGTAACCAGCGCGCACAAGCACCCCAGCGCGATGCCATCCATACCCCCCAGGTACGTCTTCTCCTGCCAAATCGGATTCGTCGTCCACACCGTGCGTGCAAACGGACCCATGACGGCAAACGTGAGCAATAACAGTACAAACAGCGGCAATCCTCGACGCAAACGGAGAAGCGCAACACAGATCAGTGGAAAGAAGAGATAAAACATCTCCTCAACCGAAAGCGACCACAGCACGTCCCAGTTCCCAGGAAGATATCCGTGTACGGCCTCCAGCCAGTTCAAATGAAAGGTGAGCGCGGCGAACAACGCACGAGGCAGCGTTGTAGTCTTCGCCGGTATTCGAAAGCCCTGGACATTCCCGAGATGCAACAAACTAAGTACAGCAAGCAGAAGCAGCAACAGCGGAGCAATTCGCGCAAAACGGATGCGATAAAACTTCGCAAGCCGCATCTGGTCCAGTGAACCGAAGCGTCGGAGTGAGGTCAGCGTGATCAGGAATCCCGACACGGCGAAAAAGACCGTAACGCCGTTGTCACCATTCCTGAGCAGAAGGTGCGCGATTTGTCCGCGCATCTCGTGATACACGGGAGACCCCGGAAAATGCATTCGGATCCACGTATGCAGTAGCACCACGGACAGAATCGAAAACCCGCGCAGTACATCGACGCCGTCGAACCGCGGCGTAACCGCCGGTTGCCCCTCATGCATCCCCATAGGCATTGATCGTACTAGGTGTTACCGCTTCACCTTCACATTCACGTAACTGAACTCATCGCCCGGCGCGATTTTAATCCAGTGCGGCGTGCCCGCGGGAATATTGATGATGTCACCCTTCTTTACTAACTGCGTCGTTCCACCGGTGATGTCGCTTCCGCGCTTCTCGCCCGGCGCGCCGCCTTCGGCTGCAACTTCGCCAACGACTACGCCTCCGATCACAAGAGTCGCTTGTCCATCAGTCACCATGATCACGTCGGTCCACTGCTCATGAACCTCAGGGGCGCCTGACTTGGTGCGGGCCGCAATTGTGATGGCGTGGTCGCCATAGCTGGCAATTCTCTCACCGGCAGAGCCTGCGGGAGACGCAGTTGCTTTCGCCATCGCCTGATGGGTCTTCTCCTGAAGCTCGGTACTCGAGTGGTAGTCGAATGGCTTATCCTGCGCCAGTAATGGTATTGCAGCAAGAAACACACCAATCGCCATGAGCTTCATACCAGATGCCCTCCGCTACGCTTCTTTCTTCTTATTCCGCGCCTTGATCTTGAACCAGATCGGACTTCCAATAAAGCCGAAGTTCTCGCGAATCTGATTGGCCAAAAAGCGTTCAAACGAGAAATGCATCTTGATGTCCTTGTCAGTAAACAGCACAAACGTAGGCGGAGCCACCGCAGCCTGAGTCATGTAGTAAATCCTCACGCGTTTGTTCATCGGCACGCTTGCCTTCTGGAAATCCACCTTCTCAAGAAACCGATTCATTTGTCCGGTGGTGACACGCTTCCGTCGCTCCCGTGCTACCAGCTCGACCTTCTTGAATACCTGCTCGATGTTCTTCCCATCTGCAGCCGAGATAAACAGCAGCGGAGCATAGTCCAGGTACTTTAACTTGTCCCGAACGTCCTGCTCATAGAGCTTCTGATCAGCCGGAGGCTTGCCATCAAACAGCCGCATCCCATCTTTGCCCGTTCTGGTCATCAGGTCCCATTTGTTCACGACGATGATCACGCTGCGGCCGCTCTCGTGCGCATAACCTCCGATATTCGCATCCAGTGCAGCCACACCCTCTGTCGCGTCGATGACCAGAAGCGATACATCTGCTGCCTCCAGATGTTTTCTCGCCATAATTACGGATAGCTTCTCCGCCATCAGCTTCGTCTTGCCCTTACGGCGAATTCCCGCCGTATCGACAAATCGGAACGCGTGCCCGTCGCGCTCGACAACCTCGTCCACTGCATCTCGCGTCGTTCCGGCAATCGGCGACACAATCGCCCGCTGCGTTCCTGTCAGCGCATTCAGCAACGTGCTCTTGCCTACGTTCGGCCGCCCGATGATGGCGATCTTTGTCTCACGGCTTTCATACTCGCCATGCGATCGCAGCCTCCGAACGCGCCTCGCCGCCGGATCAACAGAGAAATCTGGGCCGCTTTCATCCTCCTCGGCCTCGTCGTTCTCCGTTAACATCACCTCCGGCTCTTCGATTACCTCCTGAGGCTCCGGCAGCACAGCGAAGACTTCATCGAGCAAGTCGCCAATGCCGCTCCCGTGTTCAGCGGAGATGGGGAGCACATTCCTGAAACCCAGCCGCCGGAAGTTCTCGGCCTGCACCTGCATGGCCTCGGTGTCCATCTTGTTGACCGCGAGAAACACCGGCTTCCCGCCGCGCAGTAACAGCCTCGCCAACTCCATATCCGGCGAAGCCAGCTCCGTGCGTCCGTCCACCACCATGACGATGGCGTTCGCCTCTTCCAGCGCCACTTGCGCCTGTCGGAAGATCTCCGCCGGTATCAGCGCCTCATCGTCGGGTACTACGCCGCCAGTGTCGACGATCCGCGCCTCGCGTCCCATCCATTCAATCTCGCCGTAGATGCGGTCGCGCGTAATTCCCGGCTCATCGCCGACGATCGACCGGCGTGATCCTGTTAGCCGGTTGAACAGCGTGCTCTTGCCAACATTTGGCCGCCCACACACCGCAATCAGCGGCAGCGTGCGTGCATCCACGCTCTCGGTTTCGGTGACCATCTGAGAGGCCAACAGCTCGATATCCCGCCAGTCCTCCTCACGCCCTTCCATGTTGGACGACCGCGGAGTCTGGCGTCCCACAATCCCATCCGCCGGTCTAACAAACTTCGGACGAACAGTTGCAGAGGGCTTCTTCGGCGGAGCATCCGGACGAATCGCCCTCCGTTTCTCTCTCTCCGGCGACTGCTTTGTCACACGCGAGGCCTTGTCTGCCGCCGCCCGCTTGGTCGAAAGAATCTTCCTCTTCCGCGGATCCACGGCCCCCGTCGTCGGCGTAGCCCTCGGCGCGCGCCCCTTCTTCGGTCGAGTGCTCGCCTGCCTGTGTTTCTTGCCTAACCGCTTCTTATCGTCTCGTATGCGCCATAGTCGTGCCTTCTCTCGGCACCGCGGCGCCATTATCCATTATAGGGACGCGCGCGATCAGATCGTTTCAAGCCGCTCTTACCCGCTTAGCCGAAACTTCAAACACCATGCCTTCGATCTTCTGCAGATAAGCGACCATCTCCAACAAATTCCGCGCCTGCGGATTCCCCTCCGGACTCAGCATCCTCATAAGGCTCTTGGGCGATTTGGAGAGACCCCGCCCCAAAGCGATAAACCCCATGGTGCCATTGATGTATTCGCGCAGAACTGACTTGGCCGTCTCCAAGTCTCCGGACACCATATTTCCGACCGCTTCGCGCAGAAACTCCCGCCGAAAATCGCGATCCTCCAACTGTTCCTTGATCGTCTCTTTGAAACTACGTGTGAGTGGCATCTCTATCCTCCCCCTTCCGCTTTTTGTACTCGGACCAAAGTCTCTTCGCCGCTTCAATGTCCGCCTGCTGCCGTCTCTTGCTGCCTCCGCCAAATAGAATCACCAACCGCTCCCCGTCTTTTCCGAAGTAAATTCGATAGCCCGGCCCAAAATCGAACCGAAGCTCTGAGAGCCCGGAACCCACCGCTTTCGCCGCCGAAAAATTGCCCTGTTCCATCCGAAGCACCGCTGTAATGATCCTCACGCGTGTCGTTGTGTCCAGCCTTGCAACCCAGTCCCGATAAGGAACCTTGCCTTCAGCGGTCACATACTCCCGAATCTCGATCACACGAACAATAGTACCATATGTGTTACCAATGGCCCGTGCTAGCTGAACGGAGAAATCGACCTCAACGCAAATAGCAGCAGCGTCCAGACGCTCTCCCTCTATGATTGGAACCGGTCAGGAGAACTTATTGAAACGGCTTTGGCTCGGCGCGGGAATCGGTCTCGTCCTCTGGATATTGGCGGTCATCATCGCAGGCTTCGGACATGGAATCCTCGCCTTCGCGCTTCTTTCCAGCGCCCCTCTCCCACCGTTAACGTCACCGATTCTGTGGGCACTCCTGGCTTACGTCACGCGCTGGCGCGTTCGCTGGTTCTTTCCACTAGCCGAAGCTTTGCACTTTATTTGCGCGGCCATTTATGTCTGGTACACATGGGATAAAGACCTCGGGGACCCCTACAGAAACCAGGATGCGCTGACCCATTTCAAGCTTTACATCATCGCCTTCGCCATCGTGTATCTCGCCGGCCAAATCTGGCTCTGGCGCACCTACCTTGCAGACCAAAAGCCATCGGCTTGACAGAATCCCTGCCCAGCCACCCCTTTGAATCGCCGAGTCCAAAATAATGCGCAAAACTTTAGATTCCAGGTCCAAACCTAAAGTATCTACTTCGAAGACTTTGCACACTTTCGCCGGGGGAGGGGGAGGGGTACAGCTATCATAGGCTAGCCGGTCCCGATGTCCACCTCGCCCCCCATCTCGATCACCCCCGCTGCTGAGTCCGTTCCGGACCGGCTGCCCTCGCTTCACGATTTCTTCGCCCCCGGGGGCATCCTCTCCCAATCCTCCCTCGCCTTCGAACACCGCCGCGGCCAGTACGAAATGGCCCGAGCCATCGAATCCGCATTCAAGGAAAAACGTCACCTCATCGTCGAAGCCGGCACCGGCACCGGCAAGACCCTCGCCTACCTCCTGCCCGCTTTGCGGCTCGCTCGCGAGCGCCAACAGCGCATCATCATCTCCACCGGCACCAAAAATCTGCAGGAGCAGCTCTTCTTCAAAGACGTCCCCTTCCTCGAATCCCTTCTCGGTCCGCTCAAGGTCTGCTACATGAAGGGGCGGGCAAACTATCTCTGCCGCCACAAGCTCTACGCGCTGCGCGACAACCCGCTCCTCCATGGCCTCGAAGAGATCGACCAGTTCCACCACATCGCCCAGTGGGAGAAGACCACCGAAACCGGCGACCGCGCCGAGATCGACGCCCTCCCCGAAACCTCCGCGCTCTGGGCGAAATTAGACGCCCGCACCGAAGCCTGCCTCGGCCAGACCTGCCCCGACTGGGAGCGCTGCTTCGTCACCACCATGCGCCGCAAAGCCCTCGAGTCCGACATCGTCATCGTCAACCACCACCTCTTCTTCGCCGACCTCAGCATCAAGCAGCAAGCCGCCAACGCCCCCGACGCCGGCATCCTGCCCGAAGCCGCCGCCGTCATCTTCGACGAGGCCCACGAGCTCGAAGAGGTCGCCTCCAACTACTTCGGCATCGGCCTCAGCAATCAGCGCATCGACGAACTCACCCGCGATGTCGACCTGATGCTGAAGGCAAAGAAAGCCAGCACCTCAGCGATCGAGAGCGCCTGCGCCATCCTCAAAGACCGCTCCCGCATGTTCTTCGCCATCCTCCCAACGGAGTCGGCAGGATTGCCCGGAGGCCCCGGCCGCATGCCCTTCCACAACCGCGAGGCCTTCCTCGAAGAGAGCGGCGACTACTACACCGGTGTCCTCAACGCGCTCACCCGTCTCGAAGGCGAACTCGATCACCTGAAGAACGTCGAAGAGTCCCCCGGCCTGCGCAAACGCACCGCCGACATCCGCGCCCACCTCGCCTTCCTCCTCGAATCTCCTGACCGCAACACTGTCTTCTGGATCGAGCGCCGCGCCGCCGGAGGACGTCCGCAATCTGGCCCGAGGCGCAGCTCACGCCGCCTTCCACACCCACCTGCAAGCCACCCCCATCGACGTCTCCGAACTCCTCACCTCCACGCTCTTCGACAACTACAACTCCGTCGTCCTCACCTCCGCCACGCTCACAGTATCCGGAGGTTTCGACCATATCCGCCGCCGCCTCGGCCTCACCACTACACGCGAACTCGTCGTCCCGTCGCACTTCAACTACGAGAAGCAAGCGCTCCTCTATCTCCCGCCGAACATGCCCGACCCGCGCGAGCCCGACTTCCCAGAGAAAGCCGCCGAGCGCATTCGCCGCGTCCTCGAGATCACCAAGGGCCGCGCCTTCTGCCTCTTCACCAGCTACACCCAGATGCGCAACACCCACGAGCGCCTCCTCGCCGAACTCCCTTATCCGCTCCTCCTCCACGGCACAGCACCCCGCCACGTACTCCTGCAGCAGTTCCGCGACACCCCCAACGCAGTCCTCTTCGGCACCTCCTCCTTCTGGCAGGGAGTCGACGTGCAAGGCGAGCAACTAAGCTGCGTCATCATCGACCGCCTCCCCTTCGCCGTCCCCAGCGACCCCGTAGTCGAGGCCCGCATGGAAGCCATCGAAGCCCTCGGCGGCAAACCCTTCTTCGACTACCAGGTTCCCAACGCCGTCATCACGCTCAAGCAAGGCTTCGGCCGCCTCATCCGCTCGCTCTCCGACCGCGGCGTTCTGATGCTCCTCGATCCCCGCATCCAGCGCCAGCGCTACGGTCGCATCTTCCTCGAATCCCTGCCACCCTACCGCCTCACACAAGACATCACGGACGTCGAGCGGTTTTTCGAGTCGCAATCCTAAATTTGAGTGAAGCCGATCCTGCAAGCGGCGCTTCCGCGTGCGGAAAACCAATCAAGTGCGGCCACTCCCACCACAAAAGGCACAAGCCAGATCACCCGGCTTCCGTAGCGTTCATCCACCATCGACATCGTTCCGGTGACAAACGCGTTGGCGATTACGATAAAGACGACCACAATGCCGAGGCCCAGCAGCTGCGGGGATATATGGCGCCAGGCGAGCGGCACAAAAGCGATCATCATCACCAGAAACGCACGGACAACCCAGATATGGAACGCGGTGAACCCTTCAATATGCAGAGCTTTCCGCGCCTGACGGCTCGCAAGATAATACGGCTTCGCCCCGGGCAACACTTCGTCAAATTGCTCAGCGACCCAGGTGCTCGGGTCGAGGTCTTCTATGCCAAAGGTCTGAAGTTGCTGCCAAAAGGCTGACACTGACTTGGACAGCTGTTCCCATGGATAAGCGCGAATTGTGGCCAAAACGAATGGCGTCTCTTCTCGCCGCAGCTCCTTTTGCTCACTCACCGAAGCGCCACCCCACCCGCCGTCAACGTCCCAGAGAAAATGATCTGCGTCTCCCGCAAGATTGTGGACGCGGTCACAAAGGGTCCACTTCTCGGCAGCGCAGTGTTGCTCCAGATACCGTCGACCTATGCCTTCGGCAACCACGCTGGCCATCAGGTACGGTGGTCTTTTGCCGTTCAACGAAGGCCGCCCATACAGATATCCGTGAAGCGCCAACTGAGCTGCCGCCGCAATCGCAAGAATGATCGCCATCTCACCGACGGCCCGGACGATTCGCTGTATCGGCTGGCGTTGAGTCACCATCACCAAGGCCAGGAAGGCGCACAGTCCAAGACCCAGCATCATATGCGTCGCATGAGCCGTTACGGCCCAGCAGGCGATGCCGTCGATGGTCAGGCGTTCGACCCGCGAGAGTGTACCCCGCGCAAATACCAGGAGGTAGAACGTGAGATACACCGCCGGGCCCAGGATGTCCGGCATGATGATGCTGACGTACCAGCTCAAACTCGTCAGGACACTAAGCCCCGCAATCAGAATGAGGTACTGCGTCGTAGTGTGCCGCGGCAGGATCGACCGCACAACCAGCCACAGCAGATATGCCATCAAAATAGCTTGGACAGCGACAATTGGCCACGCCGTGACGTTCCAGTGCAACGGCAGAATGCCCAGACTGTAGAAGAACGACCGCATTCCGTAGTAGTCCGCAGATTGATCTAAAAATAGCGCGCCAGCGACAACAGGGCCGTCGCCAAGGTAGGTCATGGAATCCGGATAGAGCAACGGAAAGCCGTTATAGAGCGCTGGCCAGGTCATCAGGAAAGCTCCGGCCAACACCGCGGCACGGCGACCTGCCAAGGTTCGACTTTTTCCAGCGCGCGCGGACTCGAGTACCACCGTTTCGGTGGGGGTCATGGCGCAGCGCTCCTTCGTACACGTTCGCAGTGGCTGCGCAAGTGCTCTCTTTCGTTCAGCTATTGGGAGTTGACACATTCTACCGGGAATGGAAGAGGACGCAAGCCCATAAAATGGAATCATCCATGGGTCGCAATCTCTACATCCTCGCCGGCAGCCTCATTGTCTTCTCTCTGATCTCCTGCGGCATTGCGTACACCAACATCGCGAAGCAGCCCGGCTCCCCGGGAGATGTGTCCCTTTGGCGCACCATGGGCCTGGGCCTGCTGGTTGTCGGCCTGTTTGTGGCCCTCGCCGGTATCCTCTCTTCGTTGTTCGAGCAGGCTGAGCGTCGCGCCGACGAGGCCCGCCGGGCCAGGCGCAAACGCTAAGAATCCGCATAAAACAGTACAATCAAAGTACCGAACAAGCTGAAGCCGCGTCCCCTCAGCTCCCATCTAAATCACAGACGCGGCAATCGAAGGGATTCCAGAGTCATGTTTGAAGTAACCGTAGAAGCCGGTTTTTCTTCCGGCCACTACCTCCGCAACTATCGTGGCAAGTGCGAGAATCCGCACGGCCACAACTACAAGGTCTTCATCACCCTCCAGGGCAAAGACCTTGATGAAGCTGGTCTGCTCCTCGACTTCAAGCTGCTCAAGCAGGTCATGCGGCCTGTGGTTGACTACCTCGACCACCGGATGATCAACGACCTCGAGCCCTTCACGACAATCAACCCGTCTGCCGAAAACCTGGCCCGCTACTTCTATGACAAAACCAAGCTCCAACTCCACGAGATGACGCAAGGCCGCGTTACGGTCAAGGACTGCACTCTCTACGAAACCGACACCAGCTTCGCCCGCTACTACGAGTAGCTGCGCCCAAAATGCACCTCATCGAACTCTACAAATCCGTCCAGGGTGAATCCTCCTTCGCCGGCCTCCCCTGCATCTTCGTCCGCCTCGCCGGCTGCAACCTCCGCTGCGCCTGGTGCGACTCCGAATACACCTTCACCGGCGGCAAGCCCTTCACCCTCGACGAAATCGAGCAGCCAGATCAATGCCCTCGCCCCCTGCACCCTCGTCGAGTTCACCGGCGGCGAACCCATGCTGCAAGCCAAAGAGCTTCTCCCCCTGATGGACCGCCTGCTCGCCCAGAACTTCACGCTGATGATCGAGACCAGCGGCGAGCGCCCCCTGGCCGATGTCCCCAAAGCCGTTCACAAGATCGTCGACGTCAAATGCCCCGGCGCAGGCGCGGCAGCCAACACCTTCCGCCTCGAAAACCTCGCAGGCCCTCACCAAAAACGACGAAGTCAAAGTTCGTCGTCACCAACCGCGAAGACTACGACTTCGCCCGCGCCTTCATCCGTGCTCACGGCCTCCACGAAAAAGCCGGTCAGATCCTCCTCAGCCCTGCCTTTGTCCAGACCCCGAGTCCGCAGCGCACCGCCGACAACATGGCCCTCGACCCGCGCAAGTTAGTCGAGTGGATGCTCGCCGACGGCCTGCCCGCACGCCTCTCCCTCCAGATCCACAAGTTCATCTGGGAGCCCATGAAAAAGGGCGTCTGAGTCCTTCAGTTACCCTGGCGCTTCTTAAAGCAGTGCGTCCAGCAAACTTCTTGGTAAACTTCGGCACGGATGTCCTCCTTAGCCGAAGCCGTCACCGTAAAACGCGCCCGCCTTGAATCGGTTGACGTCGTTCGCGGCGTCATCATGATCATCATGGCGCTTGATCACACGCGCGACTTCTTCGGCCAACCCGGCTCGCCAACCAATCTTGCCACTGCGTCTGTCGCGCTTTTCTTTACCCGCTGGATCACCAACATCTGTGCCCCGGTCTTCTTCCTGCTGACCGGCACCGGCGCGTGGCTCTCGCTACGCAAACGATCGAAGTCGGAGCTGTCGCGATTTCTCTTCACCCGCGGTCTCTGGCTCATCTTTCTGGACCTTGTTCTCTTTCGCTGCTTAGCCCTGCAGTTCAACTTCGACTACCACGTCACGATCATCACAGTTCTCTGGGCGTTGGGATGGGCGATGATTGTGCTTTCCGCGCTTGTCCACTTGCGTGCCTCTATCGTCACTGCATTCGGCGTCGTTATGATCGTCACCCACAATCTCCTCGACTCCATCAAATCCGCCAACCCGATCTGGTCGATCCTGCACTCTCCCAACCTGATCTTTACGAGCGCGGGACACACCGTCTTTATCTCCTATCCGCTCATCCCCTGGGTCGGAGTCACCGCCGTGGGCTACGGTCTCGGCCAAATCTACTCGTGGGAGCCTGCTCGCCGCCAGGCGTTTCTCCTGCGTCTTGGCATCTGTCTCACCGTTGGCTTCGTAGTTCTCCGCGCAATCAACATCTACGGCGACCCATTCCGTTGGGCCACGCAGCGCACAGCCGTGTACACCGCGCTCTCCTTCCTGAACACCGTCAAATACCCGCCATCGCTGCTCTTCCTGCTGATGACGCTCGGCCCGGCGCTGCTTCTCTTCCGGGCGGTGGACAGTCACACTCCCATTCTCCTACGTCCCGCGCTCATCATCGGAAAAGTGCCGATGTTTTACTACCTGCTGCATTTCTTTCTCATCCATCTGCTCGCCGTCATCATCTGTGGAGTGCGTTATGGACACATCCACTGGATGTTTGAGTCGCCCGACATAGCCCACTTTCCCATCACCCAACCTCAGGGGTGGGGGCTCTCCCTGCCTCTCGTCTATCTTCTTTGGGCCTTCGTTGTCATCGCGATGTATCCGCTCTGCCGCCGGTACGCGGCCCTGAAGCAGCGTAGTAACAAGCCCTGGCTCAGCTATCTCTAAGCGAGCGCGATCGGCTGGGCAACGGCATGTGCTGAGCCATACGCTACCATTTCCTATGCGCTCACTTTTCACTGTGCTCCTGCTCGCCACGTTCACAACTGCCGTCGCGCAGGCCCAGCAGAACCCAATCGAAATAAAAGTAGTCGTCATCAACATGTTCGAGGTCGGCGCCGACACCGGCGACACGCCCGGCGAGTACCAGTACTGGGTCGAGCGTGAGCACCTCGACACCATCCTCCCCTTTCCCTCGGGCTATCACGCCCTTCGCCTCAACTCAAAGACCGGAGTCCTCGGTGTCCTCACCGGCGTCGGCACCGCGCGTACCGCCGCAACGATCATGGCTCTCGGCCTCGATTCGCGCTTCGATCTCACGCACGCATACTTCCTTGTCGCCGGTATCGGCGGCATCGACCCGGAGATGGGCTCACTCGCCTCTGCAGTTTGGTCCGACTATGTCGTCGACGGCGACTTAGCCCACGAGATCGACGCCCGCGAAATCCCGAAGGACTGGAAGACCGGCTACGTTCCCCTTGGCAAGTCCGCTCCCTACGAGCAGCCCCGAACCGCGCGCTTCGGCGACGACGGAAACATCTACCACCTCAACACCGCACTCGTCGATTGGGCTTTCAACCTCACCAAAGACACTATGCTTCCCGACACTCCGCAGATCAAAGAACGCCGCATGCAGTATGACGGAGCAGCCGCTCACCGCCCACCTTTTGTTCTCCGTGGCGACAACCTCTCGGCAGCCACTTTCTGGCACGGAAAGCTGCTCAACCAATGGGCCCGCGACTGGGTCAAATATCAGACGGACGGCCACGGTACTTACGCGATCTGTGGCATGGAGGACACCGGCACCCTGCAGTCACTCACCTGGCTCGCCCACGCGAACAAGCTCGACATCAATCGCGTCCTTGTCCTCCGCACCGCCTCCAACTACGACCAGCAGCGCATCGGCGTCACCGCCGCCGAAAGCCTCTCCGAAACTAAAGTCCGCCAGTACAGCGCGTATCTGCCAGCTCTCGACGCCGCCTACCGCGTCGGGCATATCGTCGTCGACAGTCTGGTGGCGAACTGGTCCCAGACCCGCGATCATATCCCCGTAAAATAGCTCTTGAGCAGCATTGGAGCCGCATCCTGAAGATCCTCATCCTCTCCCCGCATCGCGACGACGTAGCGTTTTCGCTCTCCATCGCGATCACCAACTGGCTCAGAGAGCGCCACACTGTTACCGTCCTCAACATCTTTACCCGCAGCCGCCACGCTCCTTACTCAGACGCGGGCTTCGTCCACGAAAACGACGAACTTTCTTACGTCTCCGCCATGCGCCTGCGCGAAGACGAGCACTTTTTCCGGCGCATCACGCAGGACCTTCCCAAGGGTTGCAAAAATCGTCTCCACATAGTCGACCTCAACCTGAAGGACGCGCCCATTCGTCTCCGCATTCCTCTCGAAGAACTGTGCGATACTCCCGTCAATCCCACTGATCCCTCCATCGAGAAAATCCGCAAGGCTCTGGCTAAGCAATCTGAAGCCGGAGCGATGGAAGCAATGGTCCTTCCAGCTGCACTGGGAAATCACGTCGATCATCTCACTGTTCGCGAAGCCGTGATCTCCTTCACTACGACTCTTCCCAGTGCCTTCTACGAAGACCTCCCTTATGCGACGACGCACCCAAGCGCCGCCACAGACCTCGAAGCCCTGCGCGAGTTCATGGCACAACGCAATGAGCCTCTCAGCCCAGTGCAGTATCAGATCGAATCGGCGGTCGAGTTCAAGCGTCGTCTCGTTCTTGGCTATGCCTCACAGATTGACGAGGCCGCCGGCTCCCTCATCAGCGACTTCGCGACACGCTACAACGGCGGCGAACGTATCTGGACGAACCAGGCATGGCTCGACGCATTCGCTGCCACGTAACAATGGCTGTCACTTTTCCCAAGTAATCTTCATCAAGACTTTGATAACCAGACCTGCTTTTAGCCTTTGGATAGTCTTCTCACCGCGGCATCGACACGATCCTTGAACGTGAACAGCTTCGTCTTCGGATTCTGCTGAAGCAATCGAAATTTTTCCAACGCTTCTGTTCGTTTGCCGTCGGCCTCGAGAAGATTCGCATAGATGAAGTCGCGGGCCAGCGGGTCTGTCCTGTCCTGGTGGTTGTCGTCGAGCCACAAATAGGTCTTCCATGCCTCGTCTTCAGGAACCGCAGACAAAGACTCCACAAGATTGTCATGGTGAGAATCGAAGGTGCTGTAACAGAAACTGCGGATACGATACTTCTCTTCGTCGTCCAGAGGCTCGCCGTTCTTCCTCATGTCGTTAGCCACTTTTACTAGCTCCGCTCTCGCACCTGGTACATCGTCACCGCGCAAGCCTCCGATCTGCATGCTCCTCACCAGGGGACGCGCCTTTCCGGTCGCAGCAGCAGTCTGTAAATGACTGATCGCCTCTTGAAAATCTTTGTTGTTTTGCAGCATCCAGTTGCCCAGCATCGCATTCGCGTACATATTGGACTTATCCAGCTCCACCGCAGCGCGCAGGTTTTTCTCCGCGAGCGGACTGAACTCTCTCTCCGCAATATGCCAGTTGAGCCAATGTGCCCACCCGAGGTGCGCCTGCACATCCGCCGCTCTCGAACCCGTTGATCGAGCCACTCCCGCATCGAGGACAGGCATGATTTCGTCCAATAACGGACCCGCGGCCGCGGTGGCCTTTTCATTGGTGTCTGCGAGTACCTGAAAATTTTCAAGCCACAACATAGCCGCGTCCAGTTGCCCGTCGAGCGCCGGAGCGTAGAGAGGATCACTCTTGAGTATGTCTCGATAACTCCGCACAGCGGCCGGATACTCGCCTTCCTTAACCTGTCCCTGGGCGATCGCCATCTGCGCTTTCAACTCGGCCCGTTCGGTATGATGGCTGGCAAACCAGTGAAACCCGCCGGAGAGGCTCGTAATCAAGCCGATCACCGCTGTAGCGCCGCCAACCCAGCTCATGACGAGCTTTAGGGTGCCACCCTTCTCAGGTTTCTGAGCGCTTTGTCCGCCTTCTTGAACGTCGTTCTCCATCAAGACCCCTGAAGCCTTCGTTCGTGGCCGGCCCGCTCACAAACTGTAAAACACTCTAAAACATTTTCCTATCCGAGCATTCGCCGAACCACCCGGCGCACCGTCTCGGTCACTACTCCATACACGACATGTGAGGCCATCTCGCTCTTCCGCTCCCGCGCCGTCTGCTCTTCGGGTTCAGCCGAAAACCCCATCGCGGGCAGCATCGTCCCATGGGTCAGCGAACTCAGCGCCATCCCAAAACCCGCACCGTCTTTCGCCGTCGCCGTGGGATAGTACTCCGCCAGCGCTCCATACGCCGCTCCGGTCAACGCGCCAAAGCCCCAATGAATCGTCTCCGCGGCAACCTCTTTTTGCGGCGCCGTTAGCTCATGCCCAACCACGCGTTCCGCCAGCAGCGTCGGAGGCTCCGACTCCCCATGTGCCCGTGGCGGATAGATTCGTTCCGCTAATGTCTTCGCTGCCGTCGCTACCAGCCCACCGATCAATCCAGCCAGTAATCCCTTCGCCAGCGATCGCTCATATGTCGTCGCTTCCAACTCATGTGTCTCTCTCATCAAGCCGCCTCAGTCAAAGTTATCTGGCCTTAAGATGCATCGCTGTCCCATTAGGCTGCGTCGCTTCTTAGCCCTATCCAACATAAGCCGTCGCTTCCGTCACGTCGCTCCCTTGGTTCACATTTGCCATTCGAAACACCACGGTCAGCACCACAGATACCCCAAGGTTCAACAGCAGCGCAGGCACGGCCGCATACATCGCATACGTCCCGCCACCCAGTAGCAGGGGCAGATGCAGCGGATACACCGAACCCTTCAAACCCAGCGCCAAAGCCATCGCGGTCCCGCTCGCCATCCCTGCCGCCCACCCCGCAAAGAGAGCCCATGGGTGGAACCATCGTGTAAATACCCCGATCACCACTGAGGGAAACAACTGTCCCATCCAGATTCCGCCGAGCAGTTGCATCTCGATCGCATAGGTCGCCGGGAGCTTCAACACGAACAGGAGCGCGCCAAACTTTACCGCGAGCGAAACCAGCTTCGCCATCCGGGACTCTTCCTCCGGAGACATCTTGCGGGGCAATACCGCCCCGTACAGATTTCGTGTAAACAGATTCGAGGCCGCAATCGACATAATCGCCGCCGGCACCAGCGCTCCAATTGCTACCGCCGCCAGGCAGAACCCCGCGAACCACTCCGGAAACATCTTCAGGAACAGCAGCGGCACCGCCATGTTCGCATCTTTCGTCACGACACCCGCCGCCAACGCCACGTATCCCAGCAGTGCAATCAGTCCCAGCAGAAAGCTGTAAGCAGGCAACATCGCCGCGTTCCTTCGCACCACATTCGCACTCTTCGCACTCAGTACCGCCGTCGCCGTATGCGGATACAGCATCAGCGCCACAGCTGACCCGATCGCCAGCGTCGAATAGCCCAGGAACTGCCCCTGTCTCAAATAGATCGCAGCCGTCGGAGTATGCAGTGCGAGCGCCTGATTCGCCAACTCGAACACCCGCGCATACCCACCCAGCCTGATCGGAATGTAGATCAGCGCTGCAAGTACCATCACATACAGCATCAGATCCTTCACGATAGCGATCACCGCCGGCGCACGCAGTCCGCTCGAATAGGTGTACGCCGCCAGGATCACAAACGCTGCAGCGAGCGGCCACTCTCCTTGCACCCCCATGGCTCCGATCACGACCTTGATCCCGACCAGTTGCAGCGCGATGTAGGGCATCAGCGCCAGCACCCCGGTCAGTGCGATCGCAATCGTCAGCCAGAGATTTCCATACCGCCCTTCCACGAAGTCGGCAAAAGTTATGTAACCGTGACGGTGACAAACCGTCCACAGCCGCGGCAGCACAATCATCATGTACGGATACGTAATAACCGCGTATGGAACCGCGAAGAATCCCATCGCGCCGCTCCCATACAGCAGCGCCGGTACCGCAATTACGGTATAAGCCGTATACAGGTCCCCGCCAATCAGAAACCACGTTATCCAGGTTCCGAAGCTCCGCCCCGCTAGCCCCCACTCCTCGAGCGATCCCATCCCCATCTTCGGCCTTCGCCACCGTGCCGCCCAGAATCCAGCCAGCGTCACCAGCGCAAAGAAAAAGCAGAAGATCACCAATGCCGTTGTACGCAATTGCAATCGCTCACCAAGCTTGAAGAGTTTTGCTGCAAGAATTTACCGCATGCAGAAGTACGAGCATCTTAGCGCACAGATGCCCTGCGATCAGCCTTCAGATCAATACAAGTCAGAAACCAGATCAGCTCCGCCCACTCTCGGTCCACTCATACACCACCACACCCAGGTCATTCAGCGTCTTGATCACCGCTTCAACATTCCGCCGAACCTGCGGCCGCGCGCTCACCGGAACCTCATGCGCCTCTTCCACTGCAACGACGCGTCCGTACGGCCAGTAGTTTTGCGGGATCGCATTCAGCGCCGCGGGCAGGTCACTCACCCGCACATTCAGGTCCTGCCGACGTGCGCCAATCGGCCGCAGCATACCGCCCAGCCCCAGGTCGCTCTTGTTCGCGTCCGCCTGCACCACATGCAGCGTCACCATCCCACCCTGTACTGTCAGGTAGGGATTCTCCCACAGCGCCAAGCTCTTTACCGCCATATAACGCGTCTTTGAGGGGGGCGGGATCAGTTCCATCTGTTGCCGCGCCAGGTTCGTCTCTTGTTGCTCCTGCGCCGCAATTGCCTTCGCTTCGGCAACGCTGGGCGCAGCAGTGCGAGTACAGCCGGTCAAGACCATAGGAATCAAAAGGGCGGGGAATAGCACAACATATCTACGCACAACTACCAGCATATCAAGCTCCACAAACGCCACAAAATCCGGCAACCTTGCGGCCCTAGCGCCCACGCCATACCGGAGCCCGCTTTTCCAGAAACGCCTTTGTTCCCTCCGCCTTATCTTCGGTTCCGCACAGACGTCCGAAGATCTCAGCCTCCACGTCAGTTGCGGCCTCCAGTCTCAACTCGCTCCCCCACCGCACCGCCTCCATGCACCCGGCAATCGCCAGCGGAGCCATGCTCACGATCGTCCTCGCGATCTCTTCCGCCCGCTGCATCAGCCGGTCAGCCGGAACCACCTCATCCACCAGCCCAATCCGCAGCGCCTCGGCCGCCCCGATCATCTCCCCTGTCAGCAGCAGCTTCAGCGCCATTGACGGCCCCACCAGTCGCGGCAACCGCTGCGTTCCTCCGTATCCCGGAATCAACCCCAGCTTGCACTCTGGCTGTCCCAACCGAGCAGTTTCACAGGCCAGCCGTATGGTGCAGGCCATTGCCAGTTCACACCCTCCCCCGAGCGCAAACCCATTAATACAGGCGATCACCGGCTTTCCGCAGGTCTCGATCATCCGAAGGACTTCTTGTCCTCGGCGCGACTTCGCCTCTCCCGTTGCAACATCCAGGCGGGCAATCTCGTTGAGGTCCGCCCCCGCAGCGAACGCCTTTTCCCCTGCGCCTGTCAGCAGAATCACCCGTACCCCTGCATCTCTTGTCAGTGTCATGAACACCTGTTCCAGTTCATTGAACACCGTCGAATTCAGCGCATGCAGCACCTGTGGCCGATTCAACGTTACAGTGGCCACTTGTTCCTTCACCTCACACAGCAGCGTCTCGTAGCTCACAAGCATCTCCCCTCGGCAGCGCAATCCAGCATGCAATACAACAAGCTCGTTCTGTACTCCCAGACGATACAATCGAATCTATGATTAAGGGAATCACGTTTGTCAGTGCCATCGCCTCTTCCGGCGGTCCAGGCGCTGAATTTGACCGCCTCGCCGGCCTCTTTTCCGCTCTCGGGTTTGAGCATGGGAAAGACTGGCAGGATGCCCAGGGCCGGGGCGCCGCCTTCCTGGCCCCCATCGGCAACCTGGAATTCGTCACGGGCCGCCCCCCTGCCGTGCCCCCCCTTCTCGTTGAAGTCACGCAGCTCGACCACATCCATGCCCTCATCGAGAAGTGGTTTCTTGTCAGCTACCGCACCGAAGAGATCGCGACCCTCCTCTCCACTCCTGAGCTGACCCACTGGAACAGCCGCCTCTTTACCGCGCAACTCACGCCAGAACTGAAGGTAGGCTTCTGGCAGTCGGAGAATCCTCTTCACAACCAGCCCGATGCCATCGAAGGCGACCTGAGCGCCGCCGGCATGCGCTTCGCCGTCGTCACCACTCGCTGGAATACGGTCATCACCGATCGTCTTCTCCAGGGCTCGCTCGACGCGCTCCACCGAAGCGGAGCTGCGAAAAAAGACATCGAGCTCGTTCGCGTCCCTGGCGCCTGGGAAGTCCCCTCCGCCGCTCGCACCCTCGCCGAATCGAAAAAATTCGACGCTATCATCACCCTCGGCTGCCTCCTCCGCGGCGAAACAGCCCACTACGAGGCCATCTATAACGAGGTCGCCCGAGGCATCGGCCAGTCCCAGCAGGAGACCGGCGTTCCCCACGCCTTCGGTGTCCTCACCTGCGAAACCCTCGAGCAGGCTCTCGACCGCGCCGGCCTCAAAGCCGGTAACAAAGGCTTCGAAGCCGCCACCGCCGCCATCGAGATGGTCTCCATCCAGCGCAAAATCGCAGCAGGAAGCGGCAGGTGAACAAATAATGGGCACCCGCCGCAAGTCCCGCGAACTCGCCATGCAGATGCTCTTCCAGGGCGACCTCGGCAAACAGTCAGCCGAGCAGGTTGGCAAGCTCTTCTGGGCCTCCGCCGCCGACGTCGAGCCCGAGACCCGCAGCTTCACCGAAGACCTCTACCGCGTCGCCACCGTCCGCGCCGAAGAGATCGACAAGCTCATCGAAGCCCATGCCCAGAACTGGCGCATCGAGCGCATGGCAGTCGTCGACCGCAACCTCCTCCGCACCGCAGTCGCAGAGATGCTCGGCTTCCCCAACACCCCAGCCGCCATCATCATCAACGAGTCGCTCGATATCGCCCGTCGTTACGCCGCACCCGAATCCGTCCCCTTCCTCAACGGGGTCCTCGACGCCATCGCTCGCGACCTCCTCAAGAAACGCCTCGCCTGACAAGTACAGAATGCATCGCGAAAACTCGCTTACTTCGGCGAATAAGCCTTCGTCGCTCCATTCCTCGAATTGAATACCTCGATCCGTCCATTTTTGAGCGCAGTCACCTTCAGGTAGTACCCCGTGTCGGTTCCTTGCAGATTGGCGATCTGACCTTCCGCTACATTGTGGGTCGGCCCTCCTTCTTCGGAATCGTGCAGCTGCCACAGGTCTTCGAGGCCCGGGGACTTCGTCAGAATCTCCCACACAGAAGGAGACCCGCCCTTCGTCGCGCCGTTATCCATGATGGCCACGCGCGGGGCGATCGCATCGACAAGCGCCGTACTGCTGCTCTGCGACAATCCGTGATGCGAGACAACGAGCAGGTCGACATGCCCCAGCTTGTTGATCGGGCACATCAACTCCCTCTCCTTGTCCCGGGTCAGGTCGCCGAGGTCAAGAATCTTCAGCTTCCCAAACGATAGGACGATTCCGAGCGAGCGCGAATTCTCGGTCTGATCAGACCGAAGATCACCTGAAGATTCACAGAAGGAATTTGCAGCCCCAGCGCCCCGAAGCGGATGCGCAAGGAGATTCCCGTCTGCGCTTACCACCGTCACCTTCATCTCAGGAATAGGCAGCCGCTCTCCAGGCTTTGCCACGATATGTCCGTAGTGACCATCTGCCAGTAACTTCTGATACGCATCGTAGGCCTGAACAGCTGGTGCGCTTTGTGTCTCGCGATTCGGCCCATGATCGATGAACGTCCCCACAGGAATTTTGGCAGCCAGTTGGGGCACTCCCCCGGCATGGTCCGCGTGATAGTGGGTGAGCAGGACATAGTCAATCCGGCTGATGCCTGCCGCCTTGGCAGCGGCGGCGATACGATCCGCATCGCGCCCTTCGTGGCCGGGCCAGCCAGTATCGATCAGTAACGAGTGTTGGGAAGGAGTCACAAAGAGAGTCGCTTGTCCGCCCTCTACGTCGACGAAATAAATCTGAAGCGGATGGTGGGGAGCCGCAAATGCGGTGAGAGAAACGCCGCCAATTCCAAGGGCCAACATCAGACACAGAAGCCTTGCCGTTGAAAATAATTTCATATCTGCACTCTAATTCACCGAGCATCATGCAGAAAGTCGCGACATCGGGTTGCCTCGCAGTGCCGGGCAGAGTAGCGTAAGGTAACAATCACAAATTCGACGTTACAAGGAGGCTTGCTTGTCCATCCTCGTGTACGCATTTCTCATCGGTGTCATTGCCGGGCTTCGCGCCCTGATGGCCCCAACGATCGTAGCGTGGGGCGCTGGTCTGGGCTGGTTCAGCCTTGCCGGCAGGTCTCTCAACTTCATGAGCTTTCCCATCACACGCTATATTCTGAGTTTCTTGGCGTTCGGAGAGCTCGTCAACGACAAGTTGCCGAAGACGCCGAGCCGAACGGTCCCGCCGCAGTTCATCACCCGCGTCGTCACCGGAGCCTTTTCCGGCGCGGTCCTTGGCGCGTCACGCAATTCATTAGTCGGCGGACTTATCGCCGGCGCCATCGGGGCGGTCGCTGGCACCCTTTGTGGTTCAGCAGTCAGAGGAGCGCTGGCAAAGATGGCCGGCAAAGACCTTCCCATCGCTCTTCTCGAAGACGCTGTGGCCATCCTCGGCGCTCTTTTCATCGTCTCAAGGGTTTGAATGCCAACTCAATTCGACTCCATCATCATCGGTGCCGGCCAGGCCGGCCCATCGCTCGCCGGACGCTTGACAAAGTCCGGCCGCCGCATCGCGATTATCGAACGCAAGCTCTTCGGCGGCACCTGTGTGAACACCGGCTGCACGCCCACCAAGGCCATGGTCGCCAGCGCTTACGTCGCGCAAAAAGCACGTACTGCCGCGGCCTACGGTGTGACGGTGCAGGGCGGAGTCTCGGTGGACATGAAGGCCGTAAAGGCCCGCAAAGACAAGATCGTCGCCGACTCGCGCGACGGATTGGAAAAGTATCTGCGCGGCATGAACAACTGCACCGTCTTCACATGCCACGCAAGCTTCGAATCGCCGAACCAGGTGCGCGTTGGTAACGATCTTCTCACCGCCAAAGAGATCTTCATCAACGTAGGCGGCCGCGCCGTCGTGCCAGATTTTCCCGGCGTCGATAGCGTCCCCTGGATGGACAACGTAAACATCCTCGAACTCGAAACTCTGCCTCGGCATCTCATCGTCGTCGGCGGAAGCTACGTCGGCCTCGAGTTCAGCCAGATCTTTCGCCGTCTCGGCAGTGAAGTCACCATCATCGAAAAGAACTCCCGCCTCGTCTCCCGCGAGGACGAAGATGTCTCGGCGTCTATCAGGGCTTTCCTCGAAAAAGAAGGCATTCGCGTACGAACAAGCGCAGAGTGCATTCACTTCGAGGCAAAGGGCACCGACATCGCGGCGGGCGTGGATTGCACCGATGATCCAACAGACAGCATCGGTTCCCACGTGCTCCTCGCCGTTGGCCGTCGCCCCAACACAGACGATCTCGGCCTCAACAAAGCCGGCATAGCTCACGATGCCCACGGCTACATCATGGTAGACGATCAACTCCGCACCAACGTCCCTGGCATCTGGGCGCTCGGCGACTGTAACCGTCGCGGCGCCTTTACCCACACTGCCTATAACGACTTCGAGATCGTCGCCGCTAACCTTCTCGATAACGATCCTCGCCGCGTCACCGACCGCATTCTCTGTTACGCCCTCTACACCGACCCGCCCCTAGGCCGTGTCGGCCTTACAGAAACCGACGTCCGCAAATCAGGAAAACAGGCTCTCATCGCCACTCGCCCCATGACCAGAGTCTCTCGAGCCATCGAAAAGGGAGAGACCGAAGGCTTCATCAAAATCCTCGTCGACGCAAACACCAGAGAGTTCCTCGGCGCCTCAATCCTCGGAACCGGCGGCGATGAAGCCATCCACTGCATCATCGACACCATGTACGCCCGTGCTCCCTACACCACCATGCAACGTGCCGTGCATATCCATCCCACGGTGTCTGAACTTCTGCCAACCGTGCTAGATGATTTAACGCCTCTACATTGACCCGCCGTTCTTTCGGTATCATTTCGCATTGTCCTGCGAATCCACACGGAGTCACGCATGCGTCTGTCGCTGCCTGCAACCTGTCTCGTCCGAACTCTCTCCGCATCGCTTCTTCTCGTCACGCTCGCCGCAGGAGCATCTCCCGTGCAACTCCGCACAGATCACCTGACGAACCCGCTGGGCATCGATGCAGCAAAGCCGCAGTTCGCCTGGCAAAGCGACGCAACCACGCCAAACTGGATGCAATCGGCCTATCAACTCCTCGTCGCCACCGACGAAAGGAATCTAGTCGAAGGCAAAGCCGACGTCTGGGACTCCGGTCGCATCACCTCTTCCGATTCCATCAACATCACCTATGCAGGCCCCACGCTGAAGCCGCAAAGCCGCTACTTCTGGCTCGTCCGCGTCTGGGATAACAAAGGCGGCAACTCAACTTCAGCTCCCGCGTGGTTCGAAACCGGTCTCCTCTCTCCCTCTGACTGGCATGCCGAATGGATTCGCCGCGCCGATCCCGCAGCCGACCGCGAGCTCGCCGCCGTCCGCTGGCTCTGGCTCCCCGGCGCCGACGCACAAAAGGTCCCCGCCGGCACCACCGCCGACTTCCGCTATACCTTACATCTCGACGCTGCACCCATGCGCGCTAGCCTCCACATCGTCAGCCCCGGCGCTTACGTCGCAACCGTCAACGGTGTCACCACCGGAAAACATACAGCGTGGGGAGCCTTCGACTGGGAAGAGATCGGTACCCACCTCAAACCCGGCGACAACGAGATTCTCGTCAAAGTTGTCGCACAAGCAAAGGCCCGCACCCCAGTGGTCTCGACCGCCTTCGCCGCCTCCCTCCGTATCACCTCACAAGACGGAACTGAGCGCCGCATCTCCAGCGACAGCGCCTGGCTCGCCCGCACAGACAGCAGTGGCGAATGGCAACCTGCACAAGTAGTCGGCCCCATAACTACGCCGCTATCCAGCGGCACCGACCGCCACTCCGAAGTCCCCGGTCCCAACCGCATCGCCACCGACACCTCGCTTCTCCGCAAAGACTTCACCCTTGGCAACGCTGTGCAATCCGCACGCCTCACCATCACCGCGCTCGGCGCCTACCAGGCCTTCCTCAACGGCAAACCCATCGCTCCGCACAGCCTCCTCGACCCCGGTTTCACCGACTTCCAAAAACGTGTCCTCTACCAGACCTACGACGTCACCGAAATGCTCACCAACGGTGACAACACGATTGCCGCAGTTCTCGGCGGCGGATGGCACGGCTCTCCTATGACCTGGGCCGGCACTCGCGCTTATCCCGAGCCCGATGCCCTCCGCGCCCAACTCGACATCACCCTCGCCGACGGCTCCCACAAGACCATTGCCACCGACGAAACCTGGCAGACGGCTCCCGCTCCCACTCTCTTCTCCGAAATCTACGCCGGCGAAACCTACGATGCGCGCCTTGAAAACTCAGGCTGGAACGGCCCGCACTTCGCCGCCACCAACTGGACCCCCGCCGTCGTCGCTACCGTCTCTCCCGAACTCAAACTTACCGCCCAACCCAACCTCTCTATCGCCGTCTCCAACACTCTCCATCCGATTTCGATGAACCCGGCCAACGAAGCCCACCCCGTCGTCTTTGACATGGGTCAGAACATGGTCGGCAACATCCTTCTCCACGTCCACGGCCCGCGCGGCACTCTCATCCGCATGCGTTTCGCTGAGCGCCTCAACCCCGACGGCAGCATCTACACCGAAAACCTCCGCAACGCGACCGCTACCGACACCTACACTCTCTCCGGAAACGGCGACGAAACCTACACCCCAGCCTTCACCTTCCACGGCTTCCGCTACGTCGAACTCTCCGGCTATCCGGGCACTCCCACCACCGCCAGCATCGAAGGCCTCGTCTACGACAGCCTCCCCGCCACTCCCTCCATCCGTTTCCAAAGCTCCAGCGATCTACTCAACAAGATGGGCCAGCTAGGCATCTGGGGCCAGCGCGGTAACTTTCTCTCCATCCCCACCGACTGCCCGCAGCGCGACGAGCGACTCGGCTGGATGGGCGACGCCGGCGTCTTTTGGCGCACGGGCACCTACAACTTCGACGTCGCCAGCTTCACCCGCAAGTTCATGCAAGACATCGACGACGCCCAGACCGCGGACAACGCCTTCACCGACGTCTCCCCCAATCTCCTCGGTCCGCAACCCGGCGCACCCGGCTGGGCAGACGCCGGCATCCTCGTCCCCTATGCCGCATGGCTGCAGTATGGAGACAAGTCCCTCCTCCAAAGCTCCTGGCCAAACATGCAGCGCTACATGGACTTCATCCTCGCCACCAATCCTGACTACCTCCGCCGCAATAAACTCGGCAACAACTACGGCGACTGGCTCGCCCCCGACCAGAACACGCCCAAAGACCTTATCGCTACCGCCTACTGGGCCATCGTCGCCCGCGATATGCGCGAAATGTCCCTCGCCCTCGGCCGCAAAGAAGACGCAGAAAAATACCAAACCCTCTACGATCACATCGCCGACGCCTACCGCAAGCAATACATCCAGTCCGATGGCTCCGTCACCGGCAACACGCAAAGCGCTTACGTCGTCACTCTCTACTCCGGCATCGCTCCCGAAAATCTCCGTGCCAACATGACCGACCGGCTCATCAAAGACATCGAAGCCCACAACAACCACCTCACCACCGGCTTCCTCGGCACACCCTTCCTCATGTTTGTCCTCGACGACAACCACCGCGCCGACGTAGCCTTCAAACTCCTCCTGCAAGACACCTACCCAAGCTGGGGATACATGGTCGCCAAAGGCGCCACCACCTGGTGGGAGCGATGGAACGGGGACACCGGCGATCCCTCCATGAACTCCTACAACCACTACGCCTTCGGATCCGTTATGGCCTGGGTCTTCCGCCGCGCCGCCGGCATCGACACCGACCCCACAGGCCCCGGCTTCCATCACCTCACTATTGCCCCGCACTTTGACCCCGCGGTCCCCACCCTCCACACGGAATACGACTCCGCCTACGGCACCGTCACCACCGACTGGAACCAATCCACCCACAAATTCACCATCACCCTGCCAGCCAACACCACCGCTACTGTCACTCTGCCCAAAGCCAAACCCGCGCAGGCAGGCAGCGGCACCCACACCTACTCCCTAAAATGATGACAACTTCACCTCACATCTCCAGGCGGCTCTCCTCAGGCACGCTCTTACAGACAGCGTTGACAGCAGCCTTGGTGCTCGGCGCGACCCATGCAGCCCTTTCCCAGGAAGTAGATCGCACTATACTGCCCATCCCGCGAGCTCCTTTCCACGGAACAATCGGCACAACTTACGCGACCTCAACTCCAGACCCAATCCCACCGATTCACGCACCGGCAGGCGCTCCGAATGTCCTTCTGGTGTTGCTCGACGATCAGGGATACGGACAATCCGGCACGTTCGGCGGCCTCATCCCCACACCAACCCTTGACCGGCTCGCAGCCGGAGGCCTGCGCTATACCCGCTTTCACGTAACCGCACTCTGTTCTCCAACGCGTGCTGCTCTATTGACGGGACGCAACCACCACGCTGTCGGCATGGGCGTCATCACCAATTGGAGCACCGACTATCCCGGCTACAACTCTTCCATTCCAAAGAGCGCTGTTCTCATCTCTGAGATTCTCCGCGACAACGGATACGCGACCGCAGCACTCGGTAAGTGGCACCTCATCCCGGAGAACGAAGCTTCGCTCGCTGGTCCATTCGATCACTGGCCCACGAAGCAGGGCTTTGACTACTACTACGGATTTCTCAACGGGGAAACGAACCAGTGGCGTCCCGAACTGACCTTGGGCACTCAACCCATAGAGATGACACTCCCGCCCGGCCGTCAGGAGGACTACACGCTGAACGAAGATCTCGCGGATAAGGCCATCGCCTGGATCAAATCCGAAAAGTCGCTCGCGCCCGACAAACCGCTCTTCGTGTACTACGCACCCGGAGCCAGCCATGCGCCCCTGCAGGCCCCAAAGGCATGGATCGATAAATTTAAGGGTCAGTTCGATATGGGATGGGACCGCTATCGTGAGATCGTCCTTGAACGACAGAAGAAACTTGGCGTCGTTCCGCCGAATACGAAACTCACTCCTCGGCCGTCGAGCATTCCCGCGTGGGACTCATTGACCCCCGATCAGAAAAAGGTGTCCGCCCGCCTGATGGAGGTTTACGCAGGTTTTACGGCGCAGAGTGACCACGAACTTGGACGTGTCATCGACGCCATCGCGGCAACGGGACGATTAGACAACACCCTGATCATCTATATCGCCGGCGACAACGGAGCCAGCCTTGAAGGGGGACTAAACGGGACCCCCAACGCAATGGCGCAGGTTAACGGCCTTCCGGACAACGTCGCCGATATGCTCAGCAAACTGGACGAACTCGGCGGCCCGCACACGACACCGCATTACCCGGTCGGCTGGGCTTGGGCTGGAAATACGCCCTTCCAATGGGGGAAGCGCATCGCCTCGCACCTGGGCGGTACGCGCGACCCCATGGTCGTCTATTGGCCGAGCCATATCAAAGACGCAGGCGGCGTCCGTTACCAGTTCCAGGATGTGACCGATGTCAGTCCGACGATTCTGGAGGCCGCAGGTATCCCTGAACCGATCGAAGTGAACGGTGTAAAACAACAGCGCGTCGATGGAATCAGCATGCTGTCCAGCTTTTCCTCTGCATCTGCACCGAGTCAGAGGACCTCGCAGTACTTCGAGATGATGGGCAACCGCGCCATGTACGACGATGGTTGGATGGCATCCGCGCGCAGCGGCATGCTTCCGTGGTTGTACAGTGTTGCCCCTGAGAGCATGATGCAGCAACCGTGGGAGCTCTACCACCTCAGCGAGGACTACTCGGAGGCGGACGATCTCGCGACGAAATATCCTGACAAGCTCAAGCAGCTACAGACCCTCTTCGACGTCGAGGCAAAGAAGAACCAGGTTTACCCTCTCGATCCGCGTACAGCCGGTCGGCAGCCGCGTCCCACGAACACCCATTTCACCTACTACACGGGCACAGGCCATCTCTATGTGTCGCTGACCCCCGCCTATGAAAACCGCTCCCACACGATCACGGCCCACGTCGATATTCCGAAGGGAGGTGCCGAGGGTGTTCTCCTGGCAGACGGCGCAGAAAGCGGAGGGTTCTCCCTCTTCCTCAAAGATGGGAGACCGAGCTACACCTACAACTACTTTCAACGTCAGATCACCACCATCCATTCACCATCTGCGCTTCCACCCGGACCAGCGAAGATCACCCTCAAATTTGCCTATGATGGCGGTGGGCGAGGCAAGGGCGCAGTCGCCACCTTGTTCGTAAACGACCAGCCAGTGGGCGAGGCTCGCATTCCACAGACCGTGCCCATGGCCTTTTCGTTTGAAGATCCCTTTGATGTAGGCGAGGACAGTGCCTCTCCGGTAGGCGACTACCAGAGCCCGTTCCCCTTCACAGGCGTTATCCAGCGAATTGATTTCGATATCTTGCCGGACAAATGATCCGAGATGCGATTCGCAAGATGGGCGGCATTCAATTCAGTGGTGTCGCATTCCGCTGATCAAGCGTCACCGAATTCGGCCCCGCCTTCAACTGCACCGGCTGACCCCACACCAGATTCTGATTGTTGAACCGCGACGAAATCATCAGGTAGTAGGTCCCCGGCTGAACCCCCGGAAACGTCCCGTTCCCATTCGCATCGGCCCGCACCGCAGACGAAGCATCCGCCTTGATCGCATCCAGAATCTTCTGACAATCCGGAGTACGGTTTCCGCAAGCCATCCCGAACGCTTTGTACGCCGACATCCCCGGCGGCACGGTCACACCCGCCTTAGCCACAATCGCCGCAAAACTGTCCCGCAGCAGAGTATACGGATGTCCCGCTAGAGGATTCGGAACCCCCGGCTGGGGCGGAAATCCCGAAACAATCGCGAGCGTAGCGTTCCCCAGCGGGGCAGTCGTTGAAGATAACCCACCGCCCGCGGCTGGTGGCGATCCCGCACCCGCAACTGAAGCCACATTCGTCGGCGCCGCTGCGGTTCCGCCGCTCGAAGGAATCGCCTTCGCCGGCGTCATCACCGCAAGATTGCAAGTCTGCTCCATCGGCGCAAACGTAAAGTTGTCGTTATTATCCTGGCCCGTAACGACCCGCCCATGCACCTGGTACGGTCCCGTCGCACCCGGGTCGAGCGATCCATCTGCCTTCAATGCAAGCGTCAGCGGATGGTCCGGCGCAGCGATCTTCACTACCGCACCTGTCCCTCCTGCCTCAACCGAATACGGATAAGCCCGCGCGGCATCCGGCCCACATCCCAGAATCGCCGACTCCGGATAAAACTCCACGCTGAACCCCGTCGATGCTGCAAAGATCCCATGCATCCGAATTCCCGGAGGCGTCGGAGGACCTTTGTCCCCTCCGAACATCGTCTTCAACAAATCCGTCTGCATCGTCTGGATCCCCACTCCCGCGCCCTTGGACGAGAGGTTCAACGCGGGGCAGGTGGCGCGTTTCGGGACGAAGTTGGTGTACCCAGGAGTGGATGTGCCGGGGGCGTAGGTGTTGTGGGTAGTTGTGGTGGCGGCGTCATATTGGCCATTGCCCTGGTATGTGAGTTGAGAGCCTGAGTAGGCGCCCGCCTGATTCTGATTGATGGTTTGATGAGTGGTGGTCTGAGAGGTCTCAGTGTGGCCGGGAGTGGAGCTTCCGGCAGTGTAGCCGCCGGCGACGACTCCATCGATCGTCACCGGGCCCGGCCCGACAATCGTCCCATCCGCCCTCAGCGTAAGCACCAGCGGCTTTGGCCTCGTGTCGATCACCAGCACCGCGCCGCCATTCCTAAACTCGATCTTGTAGTTCTCCTGATTCGGAGACAGGAACGAGCAGTTCACCAGTACGCCGCCGTCGATAAAATCCAGCCGCCAGTTTCCCGCTCCCTGAAACACCCCCGCCATATTCGGCCCTGGAGCCGGCCCCTTATCTGCGCCGGGAAGCACCTGCGACAACATCTGCCCAAACGCGCCCAGCAGCGAGTTCCCCAAACACGAAGAGGGCAGTCGCCCTGACGTCACGCACCTGTTCGTCGCGCGCTCCTCCGGAGTCTTCGGCTTCTGCGGCTGTCCGTACGTCGTCGGCTGTGTAGCCGCTTGCATCTGTTGATTCGCCTTGGCCACATTCGCGTTGTAAAGGTCCTGTTGCTTCTGCTGAAACGCCTTCGCTGCGGCAAGCTGTTGTGGGCTTGGCTGTGTGCAAGTCGGAAACAGCTTCTTCAACGCGCCGCGCGTCAGCGTCGTGTACTGCATCAGGCCATTTGGCATCACGTGGTCGGGATGCCCCACCATGCAAGTAGCGTTGTCCGACAGATCACGCATGTTGCAGTTCTCAATGAACATCTTTTCGCCGTTGCACACGTAGGTCAGCCCGGGCGTAAGATCTTGCCCTGCCGCAGCCAGTGCGGTCGCAAAAACAAGCAGCGCCGTGGTGCCCAATTTCAGAAAAACGGAAAACCCATGCGTGCCTTCAACACGGTCACTCAAACGATTCGGGCTCATCTCTTACCCCCAGTTTCGGGTGCACACGGCCTCCGATGGCCCTCAGATGAGTCGCGTCACACGCGCGCGGGCATTTCTCCGGGAAGGGGATTTGATAATAAGACTCTTGAGCCTCAAAGCGCAAGCAGTCAATTTTTACTTTGGCGCATGGACAGCGCTACAGCGTTCACCGTGCAATCCTTGCAGAAAGGCGTCTGGTCTTGTTTCAGGCGGGCAATCTCATTCTCCATCTCCTTTGCCTTCTCCTTCTGATGTGCCGACTTCAGGTATTTCGTATAGGCGCCGAGAATTCTGAGCTGTGCATCGACGAGCGCCGCATGCGGCACGTTTGTTGACTGACGCACCAGCTCCAACGCGTCGCGCATTGCCTTTTCCCCCGATGCTTCGTCCCCAGCCTTCCACTCTTCAAACCCCATTGCCATCATTGCAGATATCACTTCGAGCGAATCTTTTGGGAACGACGTACTGGCCAGATCCATCGCCTGACCGGCAGCGACAAGCCCCTCATTACATCTGTCCTGAAAACATTTGGCGTAACTGCTCACGATCAGGCCTGCCACTAAGTCCCCCTTGTCAGGCTCTTTCTGTTCCTGCATGCTTTTCAGTGCCTTCGCAGCCTCGGCTTCGGACTCTGCAAATTTGTGCAGGTGCACGAACGTAATCGCCATGCCCACTTCGACCCGCGCTATCCCAGCTTGATTTCCAAGCTCTTCATAGATCGCGAGCGCCTTGCCCCGGCAACTCTCCGATTCCTTCCATCTCTCGGATGCAAGGTAGAGCGAGCCCAGATCATCCAAGGTGGCCGCATAGCGACCTCGATTCGAGGGGTCGTGCAGGAGTTTTAGGGAATGGGTGTAAGCCTCCTCGGCTCGCTGGATGTCAAATTCATCTTCATATTCGTTGCCTAATTGACGCCACAGTACTCCTAACTCGCCATCCGTCGCATGCCTTTCGGCAGCGGAATCAATCCTCTGTTGAGTGGCGCTGATTCGGTTATGCAGAATCTGATCTGCCCGCGCAGTAATCTGTGTCCATCCCGCCTTTGCGAACATCAACAAAGCAAGTAGGCAGAAGAGTGACGAGTAGTAGAAAAACCGCCGCGTAACCATTTGGTAAATAGGTGGCTGGCACATCGTTGTACCCCCCTGAATACCTTCCCGTGATGCTGGCAGGTCATTTGCATTCGTTCAAAATCGAAGAACGTGGTTCAAAGATGGACCAGGAAGATCGACTGCGACGATAAAGGTGGCGATTAGACAATGGGTCTTCCCGCCGGTTAGGGAAAAAATAAAAAAGAAAGATCTTCATCTCGCGACGAAGAGGAGGCGTTCAACTCATCGCAATCGTTTGCGAAGAGAAGGATTGATTCACAGCCACTCGTTTTTTCAACCATCTCTACTGCGTCTGCGTATACAACGCAGAGACAGGGTCATTGGTTCACGCCATTCGTCACAATTCGAGAAGACTCCCTCGTCACGCTGTATTCTCGAAAATTGTTGTTAACCAAACGCCTCCCTCAACCGTTATGTCGCAAGAAAGATATTGAAACCTGAGTTCGTTCGAGGGGATATCACAATGCGCATCAACCGCTGGCCGGCCGTCAGAGCAATCGGATTGCTCCTGTTTCTTCTTCCTCCTGGTTTGAATGCAGCCCAGCTTCAATCCTCTTCCGGTCAAAGAGCAGCTCCGGCCACCTCGGTGACCAGCGCAAACGATCTGGCTGAAACCCGCGAACAGCTCCTTGCCCTGCTGCGCATGAGTCCCACCCTCACTGACGTCGTAGCTAGCGACCCCACTTTGCTCGCAAACCAGGACTATGTGAACCGGAACAATCCCGAGCTCGGAAAGTTCCTCTTGAATCACCCCGAGGTCGTTCGAAATCCTGAATTTTATCTCTTTGCGGACCTTCCGCCGGGCCCGGGAAGACGCGGCGACAGGTTTGTACGCAAAACTTGGCACGACGAGTCTCGTAACCAGCAAGACCCCCGCGCATCCGAGGTGATTGTGAGGGAGTTCGGGCCGCCTTTCATGATGCTGATAGTGCTCGGAACTTTGCTCTGGCTTATCCGTATCCTGCTTCAAAATCGCAGATGGGGCCGCATCTTCAAGATGCAGACCGAGGTCCACGGACGATTAATCGAGAAGCTCGGCAACAATGAGGAGCTCATCTCATATATGAACACCGAGGCAGGCAAGCGCTTTCTCGAAGCGGCGCCGATCCCCATCGACTTCGAACAGGATCACCGCATTCCTGCCGCACTTTCGCGCGTACTCGTTCCTCTTCAGATCGGCGTGGTCCTCACCCTTCTCGGCATCGGTCTTCTCGCCCTTCGGCACAGCCTGCCCGATATCTCCGAACCCCTGCTCGTCTTCGGCATCCTGGTGTTGATGCCTGGAATCGGATTTATCATCTCTGCAGGAATTACCTGGCTGCTCGCGGCCCGCCTCGGCCTCATGCCGCCGCGGGGAGCCAAGTCGCTCACTGATTCAGGAGATCGCCCGTGAAAAAAACGAGGCGAATCTCGAACCTGCCACTGCGAGGGTTTGCTGCATGAACTGGGACTTCGTCATTCCCGGCGTCAAGACCACCGACACAGTGCAGGTCACTGAGCCCGCCATGAACAGCGAGCGATTTGCTGCATTCTACGAGCGCTCCGCCCGTCCCTTGTGGGCCTATCTCGCAAGAGTCTCTGGCGATCCCGCGCTCGCCGACGACCTCATGCAGGAGAGCTACGTTCGTTTCCTCTGCGCCTCCGCTCCCGGTGACGGCGAGGTCGAGTCGCGGCGATATCTCTTTCGCATCGCGAGCAATCTCATGCGGGACCACTGGCGTCGTCCAGGAACCACATCGATCGACGACCTGCCCGAAGAGATATTCGTCTCAGCTGATTCGACCGACCAGATGGATTCCTGGGCCCGCTTGAAGCCCGCTATGGCGCGCATGCGTCCCCGCGACCGCCAACTACTGTGGTTGGCCCATGCTGAAAACTACTCCCATCGCGAGATTGCGCAGATTACGGGTCTCGCCATCCCCAGCATCCGTCTGCTGCTGTTTCGGGCCAGAAGAAAAATCTCTCGAATCCTGCAGCAGCAAAGTGAGCTTTCAGCTCCCGACAATCGGAGGAAACGATGAAGCCCTGCCCGCATGAAACTGAGGTTCAGGCAATCCTGCGGAACGGGCATTGGCCTGAGGCCTGCGAACCTGAATTTCGTAGTCATCTGGAAACCTGTAGCAGGTGCCGCGAGCAATTGCTCGTTCTGCAGGCCTTCCATGTAGCCCGCACCGAGGCCGTACAGGCCGCCCGTGTCGACCATCCCAACTTGCTCTGGTGGCGAGCGCAGTTGCGCCGACGCAATGAGGCGATACAGCGTGTCGGAAAACCCATAACGACAGCCCAGATCTTCGCGTTATGCATCGCCATATTTGCCGCGGCAGCTCTCCTCAAATCGCAGATACAAAAAGGATGGAACTGGTCTTCCTGGCTGCCGGAACCCTCGAGTGTCTCTCGTTTCGATGTCCAATCGCTATTCACGTCGGCAGAGCCCGATTGGGGCCTACTGCTTCTGCTGACCGGCCTCTGCACCATCGTCCTTCTCAGCGCGCTGGCCGTCTATCTTGCCACGGATCGGAAATGATCCGTCAAAAGCTTCAGGATTTTCGCATGGCAACAAACCAATCTCACACCCAACAAAAAGCCCTCTCCGAAGAGAGGGCTTTTTTGCAGAGAGAGGAACTAGGAGGTAGATTTCCGCGGCTTCTGTACCAGCAGATTCGGCGCAACCGAATTTCCGTTCGCATCCGGCAGCTTCGGGGTAATCGGTGTCGTGACATCCTTGTAAGAGCCGTCCGACTGCCTGGTGATCAGGTGTACCGCGTTGTCTCCTGACGTCCCGGCAAAAAATGTCTGGTTGTCCGCGCTTACCACACCGGCAACTGGAGCAATCGGCGTTCCCACCGCGGTCGACAGAGGAATCGCCGTCAGAGTTCCGGGCCCGGTAGTCTGCGGCGTATAGACCGGCACCACCCCGCCGGTGCCTGTATACGTTACAAACGCAGTCTTCGAATCCGAGGTTAGAAAGACGCCCGTAATCGCCGTTGCCGTAACACCCGGCAGCGCACCATTGAACGCCGTAGCGGTAGAGAAAGTCACTGGCGTGTTCACCGGTATCTGATTAGGGCATGCTGCGACCGGCAGGCCAGGCGTCGGTGAAGTTGTCGTAGCAGTTGCAGGTGTAAAGAGAGCGGAGTCGGTGAAGGTTGTCGTTGTCGCACCCAGAAGGTGCAGCCCATCATTGGTCGTCGCAATGCGGCTTGTCGTCGGCGCCAGTACGCCAGCGTCGGGATAGAAGACGTTTGTCGTCGTCGAAGAATTTGTCACTGGCGTCGAGGTAGTCGTTACCGGGCAGTAAGAGCGCGCCGTCGTCGGATTCCCCGCGAAGAACGCTCCAACCGTCGGAACTGCCAGTGCCACATCCGTGGTCGCCTGCGAAGACGTCGTCGAGTACCATCCCGTGAACTGTGAGTGAACCAGCAACTGGTTGTTCGGAGTGACCACGCCCGTAGAAGCGTTGTAATCGCCCAACGTGATGTACACCGTCTGGCTGTCCGGCGAAAACACCGCATGGGTTCCGACGCCGCCAAACTGCGTCTGAATTCCGCCGGTGCCGTTCGCGCTGTACAGATACACGAACTGCCGTATCGGGTCGGTAATCACCAGCGTCGAGCCGTCCGGCGAAACCGCAAGCACTGAACCCGTCACCGACGTGTCCTGGCCGGTCAGGGTATTTGTCGCAGCGCTGAACGTCATAATCTCAAAGGCGCTGCCCATGTAGATTGAACTGCCGTCGTTGCTGATGACCATCGAGTTCGGTACGAACGGCAGCCGGACCGGCGCGCCAATCTGGGGCTGCGTAAAGTCCACCGGCACAAGATAGAGCGAATTTGTGCTCGCGATGTACAGATTTGTACTGTTGATGCCCGGCGCCGTCACCGTGACCGGATTTGACGTCACTGCCTTTCCGTTGCCGAACAGGCCGATCTGATTGAACGGCGAAGGATTACAGCTTGGCGGTTGGCAGACCGCCGTAATCGCAGCAGCCCCGGGGAAGATGGGGGTCACCGTCCCCGCCGACGCTGCCGGAATCGTCGTCGGTGTCGTCGATTCAAACTCCAGAGGAACGCCGGTTATTACGTTCCCGTTCGTGTCTTTCACCACGGACGTGATCGGCTGCGTGTTGTTTGGATTCACGACGACGCTGTTCGTCGGTTGACCCCCGGCAGTCGGGACGCTCAACGTGATCGAGGCCGGTGGACATGTCGAAAAGAATCCGGCCGAACTTCCGGCATTTGCAATATTCGCCGTGATCACCGTCGATCCAGGCTGTTGCGCGGTCGCCACGCCGTTCTGGTCAATCGTGACCACCGACGGAGTCTGCGCCACATAAGAAAGATGACCGACCTTGCAACTGATATTGTTGGCCAGCGTCGTTGACGCATTCTGATAGACGCGAGCTGCCAGCTGTCCGGTCGTGTTTTGTGACTGACAGCTGTTCGTGGCTGCAAAAGCTGCCGTTGTTGTCACCGGCGTTGTGCAGCAGCCAGTTCCCGGATCAATCGTGCAGCTGGTCGTCTGGGTCGTGAACGCGGCAGGACTGCAGTTTGTCGCTGGATCGTTGATACAGTCCGTCGACAACGGCCCCAGCACTACGCTCGTCACCACAGGATGGACAAAGATCGGCAGCGGATTGCTGCTCGCTCCTTCACCGCTTGCAATGACGTAGACCGTTCCGCTCTTAAAGGTTGGCGTGCAGGTAGTGAAGTCCGGAATGCCCCCACCCGTATTCCTGTTCCATGTGCCTGCGCACAGCCTGCCATTCGTCGGCTCCACGTCGGCAATGGTCATATCGGGTGTTCCGTTGGCCAGGAACGTCCCGTAGGTGTACTTTGTCACCGTCTCGACCGTCCCCTTGCAATCTGTCGCGGATGGAGCACTCACCTGCCCAATCTGCGCAAAATTCAGCGAAATGCCGAATATCTGCGGGTTCAGCGTGATCGTCGTCACCTGACCCACCGGTATACCGGAGTCCGCGCCGCTGCAGAAGATCGTTGGGGATTTCTTTGAACAACCCGAAATCGAGACGCCAAACGGGATCGTGAAAAGTAACAGAACTGCTAGAGTGACAAACCGACGCATTGAACCTCCCCGTCCAACCAGAACTCAAGCTGAACGGTCACACCGCAACCGCTGAGTAGCCGAAACACTAGTGTAAAAGCTGCGTACACCGGAAGCAAATCGCCCGGACCTTCATTGGACGATCTACGGAACCATTTCGCATCCTGTCGAAATCGTTCCGTCGCCGAACATCTACCCGTTACTGAACGGATCATCCTCTACTTCGCCGGCATCTCCGTCTCGAACCAGTTCAGCGCCCGCTCCAGAACATCTCTGCGATGCGCCGGGTCGCGGAACCCATGTCCTTCGTTCGGGTACACCACCAACTGCGTCTTCACGCCTTCGGCACGCAGCGCATGCCAGAACTCAAAGCTCTGCGGAGCAGGGCATTCGCCATCGCGATCTCCCACGACCACCAACGTAGGCGTCTTCACCTTCTTGATGTATTCGATCGCCGAACTCTTCGCATACACCGCCGCATCGTCGTACACCGTCTTGCCAAAGAATGGCACCATCCACTGGTCGATCGAGTTCTCCCCGTAATAACTTTTCCAGTCGCTGATGCCCGCACCTGCCACCGCCGCCCTGAACCGCGTCGTCTGCGTCACGCCGAACATCGTCATGAATCCGCCGTAGCTCCAGCCCGTCAGACCTTCGCGGTCCTTGTCGATAGGAAATCGCTTCTCGAGCACATCCATCCCCGCAAGAATGTCCCGCAGGTCGCCGTATCCGAAGTCTTTGATGTTGGCCTGAGTAAACTTCTCTCCCTGCCCATAACTGCCCCGCGGATTCGGCATGAACACAAAGTATCCCAACGCCGAAAACGGCACTCCGCCATATCCGACACCTGGCCAGCGCGGCGTCACGGCACTTGACGGTCCGCCATGCACGCTTACCAGCAGCGGATACTTTTTGCTCGGATCGTAGTTTGCCGGATACAGCAGCCATCCCTGTACCTTGAATCCGTCGTTGGTCCACTCAATGTTCTCTGTCTTCCCCCACGCGGGCGTCATCCCATCGTTCAAATGCGTAATCTGCTTCATCGCTTCGAGTGGTCCGGCCCAAACCTCGGGAGCTTTCTCAAACGAGCTGCGAATTAATGCAATCGTATGTTCATGCGAGACCGAAACGCTCATCGTCAACCCACCTGCTCCTACCGTCTCGGGAAATGTGGCGTCGGCCTGAGGCAGGTCTTTGCCTGTACGCAGATCAAGGGCTGTAAGGTGGCTGCTTCCCGCGACGTGCTCCGCAATGCCGATAACTTCAGGACTGATCCAACCAATAAACGCGACCGACGCAGCGCGCCCTGGTGTTACGTCCTTCGGCTCGCCTCCTGCCGCAGGAATCAGATAAACATCTCCGCCCGTCGAGCCCTGATCGCTCATCAACCCGCCGATAAAAGCAATCTGGCTCCCATCGGGCGACCAGCGCGGCACCGCAACCTGTAATCCATGCAGTGAACCAGAAACCTTCGTCGTGTCGAGAATCGATTTAGCCCGTCCGCTGGCTATCTCTTCCGTGTAGAGTTGCGCCACCCACCAGTTGTTCTCTCCCGGAGGATTCGCCGCCACAAACGCAAGATGTTTCGAATCCGGCGACCAGCTGAACTCATACGCGTGCAGCGTCGCTGGCGTTACTTGGGAGAAGGAATCACTCGCTACATCGACCACCCCCACTCGCTGAATTTCAACTCCGTCCTCGCCAATCACGCCGGCCCACGGCTTCATTGCCGCCAACGCTCCGGCGCTTCGCGTTGCATTCTCGACAAATAGAAATCCGATGGATTTTCCATCCGGGGACCACGTCAGCGAATCCATCTCGCCCACTACGTGGGTCAACTGCTTTGCCTCACCCGTTTTTTTTGACCAGACAAACACTTGATCCTGCCCCGTTTTTTCCCCACTCCGCGTGCAGTCAGACACGAACGCCAGCCACGCCCCATCCGGCGACCATTTTGGCTCCGAACTCCCGCAGCTACTCATGCCCGATCCGGTCCCAACGATTACTTCTTTAGCTGGATCCGGATTTGCCACATCCGTCAAGTGAATCTGCGATCCCGCCCGCGTTCGGACAGCCCATGCCACAGTAGCCCCATCCGGGGAGATTGCCGCGGAACTAGGTGTCTTGGTCTTGCCAAGTGTCTCAATCAACGAGCCAATCCGTGCGTCCTTCGGTGTGCTGGCGCTGGTCTGGGCTTGTCCTGTGAGGCTGATTCCTAATGAAAATAGGGCAGTGAAGGCAATGAGGAGTAGTGTCAGAGAGCGCGTACGAACATCGGCAAAAGTCATCCAAAAAGCCTAGCATGGCGAACTTGTCTTGGGCCCGCGACTCCTGGCCCCCCATCGATCAACGAGTAATCGATGAGCAATTTGGTCAAAAATACAGCCGAAAATGGGCCAAAAAGTTGACGCGCGGCATAGAGATTGTTATTGTTAGAAGGTTCCGCGAGTATCCGAACCGTGCCGTTGGGAAGAGCCAACGAACGGGAGGCTGGATAAAAGCCCTCGCAACCTGACCTCATCGCCTGTCGCAAGGCAGGATGCGGTCATTTGCGTTACACTGGATATAAGAGATTCACCGCAGGACATTCCTGGTCATTGATCTGAATGTCGAAAGCTGCGGCCCATCGCAATCGTGTCTGCGACACCCTCCACCTTGGATGGGCTATGCGGGCCGGAACAGCGAAACGGAGTCGGCTCATCCTGAGGAATTAGGGAAAGACGCTCGGCCACCGTCGACTGTTTACGTCTGGCTTGTTGTACCGCTTCACAGACGCAACAGTAGGGAAGATTTTCGCCCCTTCTTTTGGGGAAGAGACGCTTCAGCGTTCTCATTCTTTTTGCGTGTAAGGCAAAAGACGAAGGCCTAACCCTTCTGCGCGTCTCACACAGGTTCCGTTGTACGGTTTTGCGCGCATTACTAAGGAGTTCTAGTGCCTACGTTCCATCAGCTCGTCAAGCAGGGCCGCACGCCCACTCGCTATAAGACCGCCAGCCCCGCGCTCCAGGGTTCGCCCCAGCGCCGTGGCGTCTGCACCCGCGTCTACACCCAGACCCCCAAGAAGCCAAACTCGGCGCTCCGCAAGGTCGCCCGTGTTCGCCTCACCAACGGGATCGAAGTGACGACCTATATTCCGGGCATCGGCCACAACCTGCAGGAGCACTCGATTGTGTTGATCCGCGGCGGCCGTGTGAAGGACCTGCCGGGTGTTCGTTATCACGTCGTTCGCGGGACTCTCGACTCGGTCGGCGTCGCCAATCGTAAGCAGAGCCGCTCCAAGTACGGCGCAAAGCGTCCGAAGGCAGCAGCCAAATAAATTTCTGACCCGAAGTTGCGGGTCGTAACCAGGCACAGCTCGTGAGAAGTCACCGCGCTGTGGGAAGACGAGAAAGAAGAGAAGAATGCCAAGAAAAGGCTATATCGCGAAGCGTGAAGTTGCTCCTGACCCGGTCTATAACTCCACACTGGTCACCAAGTTTGTGAACTCCATGATGTGGGGCGGCAAGAAGTCGACCGCTCAGGGCATCTTCTACACCGCTATGACCAACCTCGAGCAGAAGGGTGGCGACGAGGCCCTCAAGCTCTTCAAGAAGGCGATCGAGAACTGCAAGCCGCTTCTTGAGGTCAAGAGCCGCCGCGTTGGTGGAGCGAACTACCAGGTTCCCATTGAAGTTCTTCCCGAGCGCCGTACCTCGCTCGCCATCCGCTGGCTCGTGACCTACGGCCGCGCACGTGGTGAGAAGGGCATGGTCGAAAAGTTGACGGCAGAGCTTCTCGATGCCGCCAACGGCCGTGGCGCCGCGATGAAGAAGAAGGAAGACGTTCACCGTATGGCCGAGGCCAATAAGGCCTTCGCGCACTACCGCTGGTAAAGCTGAGCGTCCTGAGATTTTAGGTTCAACGTAGTTTTTACCGCGAGCGGATGCTCGCAGATGAGAGATAGATCGTGGCACGCACTACACCTCTGAATCGTTGCCGGAACATCGGGATCATGGCGCACATTGACGCCGGCAAGACGACGACGACCGAGCGCATCCTCTTCTATACGGGCATCACGCACCGTATCGGCGAGGTGCACGAGGGCACTGCGACCATGGACTGGATGGAGCAGGAGCAGGAGCGCGGCATCACCATTACCTCCGCTGCCACCACCTGCACCTGGAAAAACATCCGCATCAATATAATTGACACCCCTGGCCACGTGGACTTTACCGCCGAGGTCGAGCGTTCGCTTCGTGTTCTCGACGGCGCTGTCGCCTGCTTCGACGCAGTCGCCGGTGTCCAACCTCAGTCTGAGACCGTCTGGCGTCAGGCTGACAAGTACAAGGTTCCCCGGATCTGCTTCATCAACAAGATGGACAAGGCCGGAGCCGATGCAGTCTACGCGACCTCTACCATCGTCGACCGTCTCGGCGCGCGCGCCATTCCCATCAATATTCAGATTGGTGCTGAAGCAAAATTTCTCGGCGTTGTCGATCTGGTCACGATGAAGGCGATCTACTGGCACGACGAGACGATGGGCGCTGAGTATTCGGTTGAAGAGATTCCCGCCGAGCTGCTTGACAAGGCCAAAGAGGCTCGCCACGCACTGATTGAGGCTGTTGCGGACTCTGACGACGAGATCCTTCACCTCTTCCTCGAAGGACAGGAGCCGACCGAGGCGCAACTCAAGGCTGGTATCCGCAAGGCCACCATCGCGATGAACATCTTCCCGGTGCTCTGCGGTTCGTCCTTCAAGAACAAAGGTGTGCAGACTCTGCTCGATGCTGTGGTCGATTACCTGCCCAGCCCGCTCGATATTCCTCCAGTTCAGGGTATCAATCCTGACAATCCGGAGGAGAAGCTGATCCGCAAGGCCGATGACAGTGAGCCCTTCGCCGCACTTGGCTTTAAGATCATGACCGACCCTTTCGTCGGCCAACTCATCTTTATTCGTGTCTACTCGGGCCAGCTCAAGACCGGAGACTCGGTCCTGAACCCCCGTACCGGCAAGACCGAGCGCATCGGCCGCCTATTGAAGATGCACGCCAACAAGCGCGAAGAGATCACCGAAATCCTCGCCGGCGATATTTGCGCGGCGGTTGGGCTCAAGAATCTCGTCACCGGCGATACCATCTGCACTGACAAAGCGCCCATCGTCCTCGAATCCATCGACTTCCCCAAGCCTGTCATCGCGGTTGCGGTTGAACCGAAGACCAAGGCTGACCAGGAAAAGATGGGCATGGCGCTTGCAAAGTTGGCGCAGGAGGATCCCACCTTCCGCGTCCACACTGATCCGGATTCCGGACAGACCATCATCTCCGGTATGGGCGAGTTGCACCTCGAGATCATCGTCGACCGCATGATGCGCGAGTACAAAGTCGAAGCCAACGTCGGCAAGCCGCAGGTTGCCTACCGCGAGACCATCCGTTCGAACTCCGAGGCCGAAGGCAAGTACATCCGTCAGACCGGCGGTTCGGGCAACTACGGTCACGCCAAGATTCGCATCAGTCCCAACGAGCCTGGCAAAGGCTATGAGTTCACAAACGACACTAAGGGTGGTTCGATTCCCAAGGAGTACATCAAGCCGATCGACCAGGGCATCCAGGATGCCATGCAGCGTGGTGTTCTCGCCGGTTACGAGATGGTCGACATCAAGGTTTCGCTCTACGACGGCAGTTACCACGACGTTGACTCGAACGAAATGGCCTTCAAAATCGCCGGATCGATGGCCTTCAAAGAGGCTGCCAGGAAGGCAAAGCCGGTGTTGCTTGAGCCGGTAATGGCGGTCGAAGTAATCGTGCCCGAAGAGTACATGGGTACGATCATCGGAGACCTGAACAGCCGGCGCGGACGCATCGAAGGCATGGAGATGGTCGGTACCACCCAGGCCATTCGAGCCACCGTTCCGCTGAGCACTATGTTCGGTTACGCCACCCACATGCGGTCGTCCACGCAGGGTCGCGCTAACTATTCCATGCAGTTCAAGCAGTATGAAGAGGCGCCGCGGTCGGTCTCGGAAGAGATCATTGCCAAGGTGCAGGGCAAAGACAGCAAGGACACAAAGTAGTTCGGTGCCGCAAGGCGAAACAGGTTTGCGTTAGAAGTTCAAGTTACTGAAACACGGAGAGAGTCATGGGCAAGGAAAAGTTTGACCGGTCAAAGCCGCACGTAAACATCGGGACGATTGGGCATATTGACCACGGCAAGACGACGCTGACGGCGGCGATCACGAAGGTGTTGTCCAAGCACAACCCGAACAACAAGTTTCGTTCGTTCGACACGATCGACAACGCGCCGGAAGAGCGTGAGCGCGGCATTACGATTGCCACTTCGCACGTGGAGTACGAGACCAAGAACCGCCACTACGCGCACGTCGACTGCCCCGGCCACGCCGACTACATCAAGAACATGATCACCGGCGCGGCGCAGATGGACGGCGCGATTCTCGTCGTTGCGGCCACCGACGGTCCGATGCCCCAGACCAAGGAGCACGTTCTCTTGGCCCGTCAGGTTGGCGTGCCCTACATCGTCGTGTTCCTGAACAAGTGCGATGCGGTTGAAGACGAAGAGCTGATCGAGCTGGTTGAGATGGAAGTTCGCGAGCTGCTGTCGAAGTACGACTACCCTGGCGACGACACTCCGATCATCCGCGGCTCTGCCCTGGGCGCGCTCAACGGCGAAGCCAAGTGGGAGGCCAAGATCGATGAGCTGATGGACTCGGTGGACAAGTACGTTCCGCAGCCGGAGCGCGCGGTCGACCAGCCGTTCCTGATGCCGATCGAAGACATCTTCTCGATCTCGGGCCGCGGCACCGTGGTGACGGGCCGTATCGAGCGCGGCAAGATCAAGGTGGGCGAGGCGGTTCAGGTTGTGGGCTTCCGCGACACCCAGAACACGGTGGTAACGGGCGTCGAGATGTTCAAGAAGCAGCTGGACGAGGGTCTGGCAGGCGACAACGCCGGACTGCTTCTGCGCGGCACCGCGAAGGAAGATGTGGAGCGCGGCATGGTGCTGGCCAAGCCGGGATCGATCACGCCGCACACGTCGTTCAAGGGCGAGGTCTATGTGCTGTCGAAGGAAGAGGGCGGCCGTCACACGCCGTTCTTCAACGGCTATCGTCCCCAGTTCTACTTCCGCACGACCGACGTCACGGGTTCGGCGAAGCTTCCTGCGGGCACAGAGATGTGCATGCCCGGCGACAACATCCAGCTGGAGATCGAGCTGCACACCCCGGTGGCCATGGAGAAGGGCCTGCGCTTCGCCATCCGCGAAGGCGGACGCACCGTCGGCGCCGGAACCATCTCCGAGATCCTCAAGTAAAGAAGATTCAGGTGAATCGCTTTTAGATTTTTAGCTGTTCAAGATTAACGAGGGCTGCCGGCCCATTGAGAAGTGAGAAAGAAATGACCGGCAGCTACTCCAACAGTTCTTTGAATCAAGAAAGAGAAAACAATGGCTGGACAGAGAATCAGAATTCGGTTGAAGGCATATGACTACCGCGTGCTGGATACGTCAACCGGCGAGATCGTCGAGACGGCCAAGCGCACCGGAGCCCAGGTTGCGGGGCCCATTCCGCTGCCGACCATGAAGAATAAGTACTGCGTCCTCCGCTCGCCCCACGTCGACAAGAAGTCACGCGAGGCCTTCGAGATTCGCACCCACAAGCGGCTGATCGACATCCTCGAGCCGACCCAGCAGACAGTAGACGCGCTTATGAAGCTCGATTTACCCGCTGGCGTCGACGTAGAGATTAAGACGGTTCAGAAGTAAAGAATCTTTCGGCAAAGTGTTTTCAGTTTTTCGATTTCAGAAGTATCAACCCGGCAGTGCTGAGCCATTTCAGACAGCATGATGAGGAAAGGAAGCTCCAATGTCAGTAGTCGGAATTCTCGGAAAAAAAATCGGCATGACCCAGGTCTTCGATGACCGCGGCGACATTCACCCGGTCACCGTGCTCAAGGCAGGCCCGTGCGTCGTCACCCAGCTCAAGACTCTTGCGAAGGATGGTTACGACGCCGCTCAGATTGGTTACGTCGACTTCGTCAAAGCCTCCAAGGTCAATAAAGCAATGACAGGCCATTTCGCCAAGTCGAATGTCCCTCCTGTCCGTATGATCAAAGAAGTCGCCCTCGATGTGGTTAAGCCTGCTGAAGGCGGAGAGGCGGCCACCGTGAAGGCTGGCGACCGCATTCTGGTCGACATCTTCGACGACGAAAAGTTTGTCGATGTGATTGGAACCTCCAAGGGCCGCGGCTTCGCTGGCGTCATTCGCCGCCACGGCTTCGGCGGCGGTCCCAAATCGCACGGTCACATGTTCCAGGTGCAGGGTTCGATTGGTGCTTCGTCGTTTCCCTCGCGCGTATTCCCTGGCCAGCGCATGCCCGGACACATGGGACACGAGCAGGTTACGGTTCGCAATCTTCGTATCCGTGGCATTGATCTTGAGGACAACCTCCTCATGGTCGAAGGCGCAGTCCCCGGTCCTCGCGATGGTTTCGTGCTGATCTCCAAGGCCAAGGCGCCACCGCGTGAACGTCGTGGATTTGCAGGCGCTGCTACGAAGGACGCATTGAAGGCTTCGAAGAAGGCTGCACCGAAGAAGAAGTAAAGAAAGATAAACAAAAGAGCACTTTGTTTCAGTGCTTTTTATACAAAGTCAAGGCCTGCCGCATCGATGGCGGGCGCGAAGAGAGAAGAACGATGGCAAACATCAATGTAGTCAATCTCGGCGGAAAGAAGGTTGGTGAGTTCGAACTTGCTGACGAAGTTTTCGCGGGCGAGATCAACGACGGGTTGCTCTGGGAGTCGGTCAAGCACTATCGCGCCGCCCTCCGTCAGGGAACCGCATCCACCAAGAGCCGCAACCAGGTATCCGGCGCCGGCAAGAAACTCTGGAAGCAGAAGGGAACCGGCCGCGCTCGCGTCGGATCCATCCGCACCCCGCTCTGGCGCGGAGGCGGTACGGTTCACGGACCGAAGCCCCGCACCTACGAGTATGCCTTCCCGCAGAAGAAGCTGATGGGTGCCCTTCGCTCGGCCATTGCTGCAAAGATTGCCGATGGCAAAATCACTGTCGTCGACTCCTTCGAAGTTCCCGAGGCCAAGACCAAACTCTTCCGCGCCGCACTGAACAAGCTCGAAGCCGGCAAGACCACCCTCCTGGTTGAGAGCAGCCGCAAGCTCGACGAGAAGCTCTACCTTGGCTCCCGCAATCTCGCTGGTGTCGAACTCGTCCTTAGCTCTGAGGTTCACCCTTACGATTTGCTCCGCTATGAGCACGCGGTCTTCTCGAAGGACGCGATCGAAGCCCTGCAGGAGACCCTTAAGAAGTTTGTATCGAAGCGCAGGACCGCCGCGCAGAAGGAGGTTGCGTAATGCCAACTCTCTATACCGTTATTCGCCGCCCTCTCATCACTGAGAAGGGCATGACCGTGAAGGAGACGCAGAACACTCTGGTGTTCGAGGTCGCCCTCAAGGCCACCAAGACCGAAGTCAAACAAGCTGTTGAAAGCCTTTTCAAAGTCAAGGTCACTGGTGTTCGCACCACGACCATCGAGGGCAAAGAGCGTCGCCGCGGCAAGTTTGCCGGCTACCGGCCCGACTGGAAGAAGGCTTACGTTCGCCTCAAAGACGGCCAGAAGATGCCGGAGTATCTCAACAGCCTCTAAGCGAGATTTTTTCGCCGCAACAGAATTCAGGAACCGAAGCGTTGTTGAGCCATCAGCCGCGCAGGCAAGGGAATAAAGACGATGCCGATCAAATCATTTCGACCGATTACCCCATCACTCCGCTTTACGACGAGTCTCGTCAACGACGACATCACGACGGACAAGCCGCATAAACCGCTGCTCGGAGTCAAACAGCGCACCGGCGGCCGCAACAACACAGGCTCGCTCAGCATGCGTCACCACGGCGGCGGTCACAAGCAGAAGCTGCGCATGATCGACTTCAAGCGTGACAAGTACGGGATCCCCGGCACCGTCGCGACAGTTGAATACGACCCCAACCGCAGCTCCCGCATCGCCCTGATCCACTACGCGGACGGCGAGAAGCGCTACATCATCCAGCCCATCGGTCTCACCGTCGGTCAGTCGATTATGAGCGGTCCGGACGCCGATATTCTCGTCGGCAACGCTCTGCCGCTCAAGAACATCCCGGCCGGTACTACGGTTCACAACATTGAGCTCCGCCCCGGCAAGGGCGCACAGATGGCCCGTTCGGCCGGCGCTCAGGTTCAACTCATCGCCAAGGAAGGCGACTACGCTCTCCTCAAGCTGCCCTCGGGCGAGACCCGCAAGGTCCTCGTCGATTGCATGGCGACGATCGGTCAGGTTGGCAATACCGACCACGAGAACACCACAGTCGGTAAGGCCGGACGCAACCGCTGGAAGGGTATTCGCCCCTCCAACCGCGGTGTCTCGATGAACCCCGTCGACCACCCACACGGTGGTGGTGAAGGCAAAACCTCAGGCGGCCGTCACCCGGTCACTCCGTGGGGTCAACCCACTCGCGGATACAAAACCCGCAACAACAAACGCACCGATGTGTTCATCGTGAAGCGCAGGAGTAAATAAGAAGCTTTATTGTTTTTTCTATACACCAAGTCTCGCAAGCAAGAGATTCGTCGTATCCAGCATCGCAACAAAGAAAGTCGGAGCTCAGCACAATGTCACGTTCAGCGAAAAAAGGTCCCTTCATCGACGATCACCTCACAAAAAAGATCGATGCGATGAATCAGGTCAACGACAAGAAGGTAGTGCGCACCTGGTCCCGCCGGTCCACCATTCACCCTGACTTTGTCGGCCACACCATCGCCGTGCACAACGGCCGCAAGTTCATCCCGGTCTATGTCACCGAGAACATGGTCGGCCACAAGCTCGGTGAGTTTGCCGCCACCCGCACCTTCAAGGGCCACTCCGCGCGCGCCGCTGAGACTACCGCGAAGCCCAAATAAAGAAAGACTAGTAAGTCGTTTGTTTTTGTCCTTCAAGGAAGATCAAGATTATGGCTAACGCAGTAGAAAAAATCAGAGAGTTCCGCGCCGAGGCGAAGTTCCAGCGTACCAGCCCGCAGAAGGCGAAGCTGGTTCTGGATCTCATCAAAGGCCTTCGCGTCGAGCAGGCGCTCAACACCGTTCACTTCAGCACCAAGCGCATGGCGCCCATTGTTGAAAAGGTTCTCCGCTCGGCGATCCAGAACGCGACGTACGTCTCGCAGGAGCAGGGTCTCGATGTTGACGTTGATAACCTCTACGTCCGTACCGCCGTCGCGAACGAGGGCCCGCGCATGAAGCGCATCCGCCCCGCGCCGATGGGCCGTGCCTTCCGCTACCAGCGCAGGCTTGCACACATTATCGTCACCGTAGCTGAGAAGAAGCCGGTTACTGCCATCAGCGCAGCCGCCGATTCAACTCCGGCCCCGGCTGCGAAGAAGACAACGAAGAAGGCAGCGACCAAGACCGCGGCAAAGCCCGCAGCCAAAAAGGCCGCCGCAAAGAAGACAGCCACCAAGAAGACTGCAGCCAAAAAGGCCGCGAAGTAAGCAGTTTCTTGTAAACTTAAAGTTTTGCACTACGCCCACCGGCTCAACCGGAGAGGGCATGGAGTAAAGGGAAGCTATGGGACAGAAAGTCCATCCGTACGGGTTACGCCTCGGCATCAACAAGCCGTGGAAGTCGCGTTGGTTCGTCGAGCGCGGCTATGACAAATTGCTGGTCGAAGACGTCAAGCTCAAGGCTGAGTTGCGCGAGAAGCTGAAGGCCGCCGGCGTCAGCTCGGTTGAAGTCGAGCGTCCAGGCAACAAGCTGCGCCTGATCATCCGCACTGCGCGTCCGGGCATCATCATCGGTCGCAAGGGTGCCGAGATCGACAAGCTCAAGGCCGACATTCAGAAGCGTACCAGCCGCGAAGTCTTCATCGACATTCTCGAGGTCAACAAGCCCGAGCTTGACGCTCAGCTCGTGGCCGAGAACATCGCCCTCCAGTTGGAGAAGCGTGTCAGCTTCCGCCGCGCGATGCGCAAGTCGGTCGACTCCGCACTCCGCTTCGGCTGCAAGGGCATCAAGGTCCGTGTCTCCGGCCGTCTCAACGGAAACGAGATCGCGCGTTCCGAGTGGTATCTCCAGGGCCGTCTGCCGCTGCACACGCTGCGCGCCGACATCGACTACGGTTTTGCAGAGGCACACACCACCTACGGCATCATCGGCGTCAAGACCTGGGTCTATCGTGGCGACATCTACGAGCAGAAGAAGCGTCGCGACCAGGGCCTTACGACTGGCGCCTTCGCGTCCTAAAGTTTTCCCGGCCTTGCCGGAGTTTGAAGGGGAGCGTATCCCCGAAAGAGTGAAGAGGGTTTTCTTATGTTGATGCCAAAGAAGGTCAAGTTTCGCAAGCAGCAGCGCGGCCGTATGACCGGCAAAGCGTGGCGCGGCTCCGATCTTTCGTTCGGCGACTACGGCCTCAAGGTCATGGAGTGCGGCTACATCACTGACCGCCAGATCGAAGCCAGCCGTATCGCGATGACGCGTTTCATCAAGCGCGGCGGCAAGGTCTGGCTCCGTCTGTTCCCGGACAAGCCTATCACCAAGAAGCCCGCCGAAACCCGTATGGGTAAGGGTAAGGGCGCTCCTGATCATTGGGTCTGCGTCGTTCGCCCCGGCCGCATTCTGTTCGAGATGGAAGGCGTCACTCCGGAGCTTGCCAAAGAGGCCATGCGTCTCGCGGCCCACAAGCTTCCGCTCAAGACCAGCTTCGTCCAGCGCCACGATGTCAAAGCCACCGTCGCTGCAAAGTAGCTTTAGCAATCTTTATTAGTAGTCAGGAAAAAGACAATGGAATTCGAAAAGATTCGCAACCTCAGTGACGAAGAGCTAAAAAGCGAGCAGGCCAAGGCAGGCGAGCAGCTCTTCCGCATCCGCTTCCAGAAGAGCCTCGGCAACGTCGAGGGCCTCAAGAAGCTGCGAACACTCAAATTGGACGTCGCCCGCATCAAGACCGTCGAGCGTCAGCGCGCCCTCGCAGCCGAGAAGGCTGCCAACCCCGTCGTCGCCAACGCCGCGCCGGCCAAGAGCACTCGCACCGCCCGCAAGAAAGCGAAGAAGGACTAATCATGGCAGACACAACCAACACCACCCCAGCCGCGACTCCCGAAGCCCAGACCTCACGCCGCAACGAGAAGGTCGGCCTCGTGGTCTCGACCAAGATGCAGAAGACCATCGTCGTCGAGATCGAGATGCGCAAGGCTCACCCTAAATACAAGCGTGTCATGAAGTCGAACAAGAAGTTCTACGCGCATGACGAGCAGAACTCCGCCCGCGTCGGTGACGTTGTCCGCATCCGCGAGGCGCGCCCCTTGTCCAAGCTCAAGCGTTGGTCGCTCGAAGAGATCGTTCGCCGCTCGTCGCTCGCCCTTGCCGACGACAAGGGCGCTGCAGCGACCGAAGGCAAGTAACTCGAAGCCAGGGCTAGAGGCCCCGGCCGTTTCACCGTCGTAGATAGCACCGCCGTAGATACCAGGAGAAGAACGATGTCCGTACAAATGAGAACGATCCTTGACGTAGCTGACAACTCAGGGGCGCGCAAGCTGCAGGTGATCCTGCCCCTCGGTGGTGGTCTTGGCAAGAAGGCCGGTCTCGGCGATGTCGTCACCGCAGCCGTCAAGGAAGCCTCGCCCGATGGCACCGTCAAGAAGGGCAAGGTTGTCAAAGCCGTGATCGTCCGTACCCGCAAAGAGTATCGCCGCCGGGACGGCACCTACATCCGCTTCGACCAGAACGCTGCCGTTGTCATCAACGACGTCAACGAGCCGGTCGGTACCCGCGTCTTCGGACCCGTCGCCCGTGAGCTGCGCGAGAAGAAGTTCCTCAAGATCGTCTCACTCGCGCCCGAGGTCATTTAAAAAGAGATAAAAGAAATCTTTTGTTTTTCTATATCGGAGTCCGGCTCCGCGGCAGTATAGATCGTCGAGGAAAAGAGAGTTATGGCAGGCGTCAAGATTAAGCGTAACGACAAAGTGGAAGTAATTGCAGGCAAGGACAAGGGCAGGCAGGGCCGCGTTCTTCGCGTCATCGCGGATAAGAACCGAGTCCTGGTTGAGGGCGTGATGATGGTTAAAAAACACGTCAAGCCGAACCCGCAGCGCAACATCAAGGGCGGCATCGCAGAGCAGGAGGCCTCCATTCACATCTCCAACGTCATGCTGATCGACGCTGAGGGCAACAAGACCCGCGTCGGTTCGCGGTTGGAAGGCGACAGCAGAGTCCGCTTCTCAAAGGTAAGTGGCAACACAATCCCCGAGAAGAGGGGCAAAGGGAAGTAAAGATAAATAAGAGAAGTCTGTTTTTTTGAAGCACCAGCAGTCCAAATCTTGTAACAACGGTTCACCCCACGCATCGGTACACGGGCTCGAAACCCAACCCGGCAACCGTGGAGAAAGCGAAGAACAATCATGGCAGCACGACTCAAGCAGAAGTACGAAACCGAGATCAAGCAGGCGCTGGGCAAAGAGCTCAACATCACCAACGCCATGGCGATCCCCAAGCTCGAGAAGATCGTCATCAACATGGGCCTCGGCGAAGCCACCCAGAACGTCAAGATCATGGATCCTCTGGTGGCCGATCTTGCCGCCATCGCCGGCCAGAAGCCTGTCACTACTAGGGCCAAGAAGTCCATCGCTGCGTTCAAGGTGCGCGAAGGCATGCCCATCGGCGCCATGGTCACCCTGCGCGGCGACACGATGTACGAGTTCCTCGACCGCCTCATCTCCATCGCTCTTCCCCGCGTCCGCGACTTCCGCGGTGTCTCCTCGAAGAGCTTCGATGGCCGCGGCAACTACACTCTTGGCCTTCGCGACCAGCTCATCTTCGCTGAGATCGATTACGCCAAGGTCGACAAGCTCAAGGGCATGAACGTCACCATCGTCACGACGGCGAAGGACGACAACGGTGCCCGCGCTCTGCTCAGGGGCTTTGGAATGCCCTTCCGCGTTGGGGCATAAAGAAAGACAACAAAGGTTCTTCTGAAATTGAACCAAAGATAGAGAGTAAAACATGGCAACTACTGCAAAACGCGTCAAAGACGCAAAGAAACCGAAGTTCAAGTCTCGCCAGCACAACCGCTGCCAGCTCTGCGGCCGTCCCCGCGCCTTCCTCCGGAAGTTCGGCGTATGCCGTCTCTGCTTCCGTGGTCTCGCCCTCAAGGGAGAAATTCCAGGCGTGGTCAAGTCAAGCTGGTAGAATAAGAGAATCCGTGCGCAGCTCCACAGGCGCACCTACTCCAGAGACCTCATCAGGGCGCGAGCTTTTGGTGCAGAAGTCTGGACGAACCACCCGAAACAGACATCCCCGCAGGTTCTCGGCGTGCACGCTCGCGAGCGAACGGGGGATGAAGGAGAATGAATGAACCTCACCGATCCAGTAGCCGACTTCCTGACCCGCATCCGCAACTCCATCCGTGCCCGTCATCAGAAGCTCGACGTCCCCGCATCGAAACTCAAGGCCGAGATCGCCCGCATCCTCAAGGAAGAGGGCTACATCGCGAACTACAAGCCCACCGAAGAGAATGGGCAGAAGATCCTCCGCGTCTATCTCAAGTACGGCCCGAATAACGAAGCCGTTATCCGCGACCTGCAGCGCGTCTCACGTCCCGGCTGCCGGGTTTATCTTGGCCGCGATGAGATCCGCCGCGTCCAAGGTGGCCTTGGCATCTCAATCATGACCACCCCCAAGGGTGTCATGACCGGCCGTCAGGCTCGCCGCGAAGGTGTCGGCGGAGAGATTCTCTGCGAAGTTTGGTAAAGAAAAATAGATTAAGTCTTCTGTTTTTGTAATTTGCAACACAGCTGCAGTGGAACGGAATCAGCAAAGCTCATCGCTCCTTCCGCGACTCGCAAGCCATAAAAGGATTCATCATGTCACGCATTGGTAAGAAGCCGATTGCTCTACCCGCCGGCGTCAAGTACACGGTCAGCGAGAACGGCAATACCGTCCTGGTCGAAGGCCCCAAGGGCAAAGTCTCCGCCCTGCTTCCCGGCGGCATCACCCTCATTCAGAAGGACGGTCATCTCGTCACCGAGCGCCAGAACGACAAGCAGGCAGCCTTCCACGGTCTCGCCCGCGCATTGGTCTACAACGCCGTCACCGGCGTCACCACCGGCTGGTCGAAAGAGATCGACATCGTCGGCATCGGATATCGCGCCGAGATGAAGGGCAAGAACATGGTGGTCTTTACCCTGGGCTTCTCTCACCCCATCGAGTTCCCCTTGCCCACCGGCATCTCTGTCGAGATCGATCCGAAGCAGACCCACCTCACCATCTCCGGCATCGACCGGCAAAAGGTAGGCCAGATCGCCGCCGACATGCGCTCTCTCCGCAAGCCCGATCCCTACAAGAACAAGGGCGTCCGCTACGCGGGCGAGAAGCTGAAGAAGAAAGTCGGCAAGACAGGCGCGAAGTAAGTTGTAAGCGTACCGGCTGGACGAGCGGTAACCGTCAAGACAGGCGCGAAATAAACAGGCAAATGGGGAGTAGGGAGTAGAAAAACTCCGTCATCTACTCTCTATTTCCTAAACCCTATTCCCTGCATCATCACCGAACGTACCCAGACTCTGGGTACGCCACTAGGAAGGAAAGCGAACCATGATCAATCCCCGCCCTCGTAATGTCATCCGCAAACGCGTCCACACGCGTATCCGCGAGAAGATGTCCGGCACAGCCAAGCGTCCGCGTCTCAACGTCTACCGCTCGCTCAACCACATCTACACGCAGCTCATCGACGACCTCAATGGAGTCACGATTGCCTCAGCCTCATCCAAGGGCAAGAAGGGCGAGGACAAGCGTTATGGCGGCAACGTCGCAGCTGCCGCTGAGGTTGGCAAGATCATTGCAGAGCGTGCGAAAGAGAAGGGCATTAAGAAAGTGGTCTTCGACCGCGGCGGCTACCTCTATCACGGTCGTGTAAAAGCCCTCGCTGACGCAGCCCGCGAAGCGGGCCTCGATTTCTAAGGTTTCCCAAGGCGCCCTCATTGGCCGCCAGAAAGCTGGATAAGACATTATGGCAATGAAGAAGAAAATCGATGCGAACCGCCTCAACCTCAAGGATGAAGTCGTTTCCATCAATCGCGTCACCAAGGTCGTCAAGGGCGGTAAGAACATGTCCTTCGCCGCACTCGTCGTCATCGGAGATCCCGGCGAAGGTGTAGTCGGCTACGGCTCCGGCAAGGCGAAGGAAGTCCCTCAGGCCATCCGCAAGGGGATCGAGTCCGCCAAGAAGAATCTGCATAAGGTCAACCTCACCGCGAGCACGATTCCTCACCAGGTTCTCGGCCATTACGGCGCAGGCCAGGTAATGCTCAAGCCCGCCCCGGAAGGCACCGGCGTCATCGCCGGCAAAACGGTCCGCGCCGTCATGACAGCCGCCGGAGTACAGAATGTGCTCACCAAGAGCCTTGGCTCGGCGAACCCGCACAACGTCATCAAGGCCACCTTCGACGCTCTCATCCAGCTTCGCAACAAGGCCGAAGTCGCCGCCCTGCGCGGCAAAGCAGAGGACGAGCTCTAAGCTCGACCCTGTTTCAACAAGATATTCAGGAGCTCTTTCATGGCTAAGAAGAACGCAATCGCCAAAATCAAGCTGCAGTACTTCCGTTCCAAGATCTGCACTCCGGTCAAGCACAAGCTCGTCGTCAAGGGCCTCGGCTTCACGCGCCTCAACCAGATCGTTGAGCGCGAAGACACCCCGTCCATTCGTGGCATGGTCGCCAAGGTCCCGCACCTGGTCCGCGTCGTCGAGTAATTCAGTTGTTAGCTGTTTGTTGTCGGTTGCTTGTTGAAGAACATCCCCATCGACAACCAGCAGCTAACAACCAGCAACAAGCAATCTAAAAAATGCGAGTCGGCCAGCCATTGAGCTGCCGGCGTTAAGCGAGGAAACAAATGGCAATTCGTAATCTCTCCAATCTCCGCGCCCCCAAAAAGGCGAACGAAAACAAGAAGCGTGTCGGTCGCGGTATGGGTTCGGGCATGGGTAAGACCTCCACCCGCGGACACAAGGGTCAGGGCTCCCGCTCCGGTTCTTCTCTCATGCGTGGCTTTGAAGGCGGCCAGATGCCCCTTCACCGCCGTCTGCCCAAGCGCGGCTTTACCAACATCTTTCGCGTCGAGTACCAGGTTCTCGGCCTCGACCGCGTCGCCGAGATCGCCGCTGCCGAAAAAATCTCCGAGTTCACTCTCGACAAGATCGTCGCCCTCGGCCTCCTCCGCCGAAAGAACGGTCTCATCAAAGTACTCAATAATGGGGAGATCAAGACCGCGGTCACCATCCATGCGCACAAGTTTTCCAAGACCGCCCAGGAAGCGATCGAGAAGGCCGGCGGCAAGGCCGTCCTCATCGGCTAGGCAGCATTTAGAATAGAGTGGCAGGCGAGGGCGCGTGCCCTCGCATCGCCGTTTTACACGAACGACAGTTTCATCCCGAGGTTCTACCACCCGATGTTCGAGAAAATCGCAAACATCTTCAAAATCCCCGACCTCCGCAAGCGCGTCCTCTTCACGCTTGGCATGCTAGCCGTCTATCGCCTGGGCGGGCACATCCCCACCCCGGGCATCAACGCCGACATGCTCGCCCAATTCTTCAACGCGAATTCCGGCTCCGCTCTCGGCCTCGTCGACCTCTTCTCCGGCGGAAACCTCCGCAAGCTTACCGTCTTCGCTCTCGGCATCATGCCGTACATCACGGCGTCGATCATCTTCCAGCTGCTCACCGTCATCTATGAGCCGCTCGCGAAGCTTCAGAAGGAAGGCGAACTAGGCCGCCGCAAGATCACTCAGTGGACTCGCTACGTCACCGTTCTGCTTGGCATCGTGCAGTCCTTTGCGATCGCGCTCACGTTGACCAACACCACCACCGGTCAGTCGATGGTGACCATCTCGCGCGGCGCCTTCATCCCCCTCTGCGTCATCACCCTCACCGCCGGTACTGCCTTCATCATGTGGCTGGGTGAACAGATCACCGAACGCGGCATCGGCAACGGTATGAGCCTCCTCATCTTTGCCGGTATCGTCGTCGGCCTGCCCAAGGGCATTGAAAACCTCTACGAGAAGGCCCGAGACAGCGCCTGGGGATCCCTTACCCCCATCGCAATTGCCATCCTGATCGTTGGCATGATTGCGGTCGTTGCCTTCATCGTCTATGTCGAAAAATCCGAACGCCGCATTCCCGTTCAATACGCAAAGCGCATCGTCGGCCGCAAGATGATGGGTGGCCAGTCCACGTTCCTTCCCCTCAAAGTCAATTCCGGCGGCGTCATGCCGGTCATCTTTGCCAGTTCCATTCTGTCGGCACCTCTGCTCTTCTCGGGCGCTCACATCTTCGGATACTCTCTGCAGGACTCCCCCTTCTTCGGCCCGATCTTCCGCGCCATAGCGCCCGGCGAGCCCTGGTACGAAGTCCTCCAGGCCGCTGCGATCATCTTCTTCGCCTACTTCTACATCTCCATCGTCTTCCGCCCCGACGACATTGCCGACAACATGCGCAAGTACGGAGGCTTCATTCCCGGCATCCGTCCCGGCAAACGCACCGCCGACTTCATCAACGATGTGCTCACCCGCATCACGCTGGTCGGCGCTATCTATCTCGTGATCATCACGATCATTCCGACTCTGCTCATCAGCGGAATTCACTTCAACCACATCTGGCTCATCGGCCCCATCTTTGACCATCTGCCCGCCTGGATGACCAATGGTCTTGGCGTCAACTTTTACTTTGGCGGTACCTCGCTGCTCATCGTCGTCGGCGTCGCCATGGACACCGCCCAGCAAGTCGAATCGCAACTCATCATGCGCCACTACGACGGCTTCACTCCTAAGAGCGGCCGTATCCGTGGTCGCAAGAGCTGGTAGGGAATCCACGCCTTTGACCATCGCCACCATGTCTGCCTCCACAACGGTCCCGGCGGAAAAGGGCTTTCTGCCTGGGCCGATTCTTCTTCTGGGTGCCCCCGGAGTGGGCAAAGGGACTCAGGCCAAGACGCTCATGGCCGCCTACGGCATCCCCCAGATCTCGACCGGCGACATTCTCCGCGCCAACATCTCCAGTGGCACCCCTCTCGGCAAGATGGCCAAAGCGCTCGTCGATCAAGGCACCCTGGTCTCCGATGAACTCGTCAACCAGATGGTCGCCGACCGTCTTTCCCAGCCGGACACTCGCCGCGGTTACATCCTCGACGGCTTTCCCCGCACCCTCAATCAGGCAACCTGGCTCGACGCGCAGCTGACCGCAAACTCCGACACGCTTCCCGTGGTGGCCATCAGCATCGTGGTCGATTACGAGAGTCTGCTCCACCGCATCACGGGCCGCCGTATCTGTCCCGCGGGCCACATCTACAACATCTACTCGAATCCTCCCGCCGTCGCTGGCATCTGTAACATCGACGGTTCCGCTCTCGTGCAGCGCCCCGACGACACCGAAGCCGTCTTCACAGAACGCATGAAGACTTTCAAGTCCCAGACCGCTCCCGTCGTCGAACACTATCGCGGGCAAAGCCGCTTCGAAGAAATAGACGGCGACCACTCCGTCGAACAGGTCACCGCTGCCATCGAAGCTGCTCTCAAGCGGCTCCGGACATCCAAACCTTAGAAACGGCTCGTTGCTCTTATGGCAATCATGATCAAAACGGCGCAGGAGATCGAGAAGATGCGGATCTCGGGAAAGGCGCTTCGCGAGGTCCATAACGCCATCGCACCCCACGTGGTTCCCGGTGCGTCGACCATGGACCTTGAAGAGATCGCCGTAAAAAAAATCGCCGAACTGGGCGCCATCCCAGCGTTCAAGGGCTATCACGGTTACCCCGCCGCCCTCTGCACCTCAGTCAACGATGAGGTCGTCCACGGCATCCCCAACGCCAAACGCATTCTCAAAGAGGGCGACATTCTCTCCATCGACTGCGGCGTCATCATCGACGGCTTCTACGCTGACGCGGCCGTCACCTACCCCATCGGCAAAGTCAGCCCCGAGACTTGCAAACTCCTCGAAGTCACCCAGGCCTCCCTTGAAAAGGCCATCCAGCAGTGCCAGGTCGGCGGCCGCCTCGGCGACATCTCCGCCGCTGTCCAGGAGCTCTGCGAGGCGGAAGGCTTCGGCGTGGTCCGCGAGTTCGTCGGCCACGGCATAGGCCGTGCCATGCACGAAGACCCCCAGGTCCCCAACTTTGGTGACCCCGGCAAAGGCCCTCGCCTGAAGGCCGGTATGGTCCTCGCCATCGAACCCATGATTAACGCCGGCGGCCCTGAAGTGCGCGTCCTCAAAGACGGTTGGACGGCCATCACGATCGACGGCAGCTACAGCGCCCACTTTGAGCACACTGTAGCCATCACAAAGGACGGTCCCTTGGTATTAACGCGATAAAAGGTACTGACCCGCTGAAAAAGGACCCGATTCGGGGTTATCTATGGCAAAACAGACCCATTTTGGGTTACTATAAGAGATGCTGTGTGTGCAAGTGCACGTCACGGTACATCTGGTTGAAGCTGAAAGCTCCAGCCCACAGAGAAGTTTATGGAAACAAAGAGGCTTAGCCTCCCGACTTTCCAAAGGAGATCGTTTGTCGAAGGAAGATGCAATTGAAGTGATGGCGGTGGTCGTCGAGACGCTGCCAAATGCGATGTTCAAGGTCGAGCTTGAGAACAAGCACCAGGCCCTTGCTCACGTCTCCGGACGCATGCGCAAAAACTTCATCCGCATTCTCCCCGGCGACCGCGTCGCGATTGAGCTCAGCCCGTACGATCTCAACCGCGGCCGCATTGTCTACCGCTACAAGTAGACAAGAAACGCTGTTCTACCTCCCGGATCGCCATGTCTTCGATTTGGCTTCTAGGTAGGCCAAGGCTGGTAGCCCAATGCTTTAGCTTTGGGTCTCCTTGGCATTCAAGGGTCATGCACGAATGGGGCTTCAGCCCCTCGGGTATGTCCTCCGTTTCACCGGCTCCACGTTGCAATAAAAGAAGGGAATCACAATGAAGGTTCGTGCCTCAGTAAAGAAGATTTGTGACAAGTGCAAGGTCATTCACCGCCGTGGAGTGGTGCGTGTCATCTGCGAGAACGCCAAGCACAAGCAGCGCCAGGGTTAAGAGGTTGGGGCAATGGAAAAGCTTTCTACTCCCTATTCCCTACACCCTGCAGTACCGGCCCCGGCGGGCTAGTTAGCCGAAGTTAAGGCTTGCGTTGAACCCACCGGAAATCGCCGCAAACAAATCACCCGCTCCGTGGCGAAGCTACTCGAGCCCAACCGAAAAGGAACCCCATGGCACGTATTGCTGGAGTCGATGTCCCTAGCAACAAACAGGCGCGCATCGGTCTCACCTACATCTTCGGAATCGGCGACTCCCGCGCCGCCAAGATCCTCGCAAAGGCAGAAGTCGATCCCTACGCGAAGCTCGGCACCCTCGACGAGGACGCGCTGAACCGCATCCGTCACGTCATTGAAGCCGAGGGCCAGATCGAAGGCGACCTCCGCAAAGACGTCTCCCTCAACATCAAACGCCTCATCGAAATTCAGTCCTACCGTGGCCTCCGCCACCGCCGCTCTCTCCCCGTTCGTGGACAGCGCACCCACACCAACGCTCGCACCCGCAAAGGCCCACGCAAGGGAACCGTTGCCGGTAAGAAGAAAGCGACGAAATAAGACATGGCGAAGACACAGAACACCAAGGGCGGCGCAGCAGCAAAGCCCGGCAAGAACAAGAAGTTCAAAAAGCGCGAACGCAAGAACGTTCCATTCGGCCTCGTCTTCATTCAGGCCTCGTTCAACAACACCATCGTCACCATCACCGACCAGGTGGGCAACACGCTCAGCTGGAAATCGTCCGGCTCGCTCGGCTTCCGCGGCTCCCGCAAGGGCACTCCGTTCGCCGCGCAGCAGGCCGCCGTCGGTGCAGCCAACGCAGCCCGCGACCACGGTGTCCGTTCGGTCGATGTACGCGTCTCCGGTCCCGGCTCCGGCCGCGAGTCCGCGATCCGCGCCCTCGCCACCACCGGCATCGAGGTCCGCAGCATCCGCGACGTTACGCCGATGCCGCACAACGGCTGCCGTCCGCCCAAGCGCCGCCGCGTATAAGTTAATCCCTTGGGACGGGAATAGGGCCGTTCGATTTCTACTCCCTATTCCCTACTCCCTATTCCCTGTAACCAGGATCGGGACAGAAGCGCGCCAGCGCGTAAACCGATCGTCACCCGAAGTCAGGAGTAATAAAAATGGCACGTTACACAGGACCCGTCTGCCGCCTCTGCCGCCGCGACGGAACCAAACTTTTCCTCAAGGGCACCAAGTGCTTCTCCGAGAAATGCCCCGTCGAGAAGCGCAACTTCCCCCCCGGCCAGCACGGCCAGTCCCGCAAGGTCAAGAAGGTCGTCGGCTACGGTCTGCAGCTCCGCGAGAAGCAGAAGGCCAAGCGCATCTACTTCACCCTCGAGACCCAGTTCCGCGCCTACTACCAGAAGGCCTCGAACAAGACCGGCGTCACCGGCGAACTCCTGCTCCAGCAGCTTGAGACCCGTCTCGACAACGTCGCCTATCGCCTCGGCTTCGCATTGAGCCGCCGCCAGGCCCGTCAGGTCGTCCGTCACGGTCACCTCCAGGTCAACGGCCGCAAGGTCAACATCCCGTCCTTCCAGGTCAAGGTCGGCGACGAGATCGCCATCCGCGAAGGCTCGAAGACGCTGCCTCAGTTCGAAGAGGCAAAGAACTTCGCCGCCGGCCAGAATCAGGTCCAGTGGCTCGACATCAACCGCGACAATCTCTCCGGCAAGGTCATCGCCCTGCCGAAGCGCGAAGACGTCAACCTGCCCGTCAACGAGCAGCTGATCGTCGAACTCTACAGCAAATAACTGTAGCGTTTGCGGTTACAATTTTTTGTCATTCCGTAGCGCAGCGGAAGGAATCTGACTTCTTCCGTTGCGCCCCGGTTTTCAAAAGCACCACCACAACCTAACCCGCAACCGCACCACCCGCCAGTCCGCAGAATGCATCGCGGCTAGGACGGATAAAGGAGAAACACATGCTTTGGAGAGGTTTTCAAAAGCCCAAGCGTCTCGCAGTCGACACCGAAACACTCACCGACAAGTACGGCAAGTTTTCCGCGCAGCCCTTTGAGCGCGGCTTCGGTACCACCATCGGCAACGCCCTTCGCCGCACCCTGCTTTCGTCGATCGAAGGCGCAGCCGTCACCGCCGTCCGCATCGAAGGCGTTCTGCACGAGTTCCAGTCCATCACCGGCATCGTCGAGGACGCGACCGACATCATCCTGAACCTCAAGCAGATCCCCTTCAAGCTCGCAGGCGAAGGCCCCAAGGCCCTCTACCTCCGCGCCGACCAGGCCGGTGTCATCACCTCCGGCATGATCGAAGCCGACGGCGACGTCGAGATCCTCGACAAGAACGTCTACATCTGCACCGTCACCGAAGGCGGCAAGATCGACATGGAGATGCGCCTCAAGCGCGGCCGCGGCTACATCTCGGCCGACAAGAACTTCGACGGCGACCTCGGCCTCGGCTTCATCCCGGTCGACTCCGTCCACTCGCCTGTCCGCAAGGTCAACTACCTCGTCGAAGCCGCTCGTCTCGGTCAGATCACCGACTACGACAAGCTCACGATCGAGATCTGGACCAACGGCACTGTACTTCCAGCCGATGCGCTCGGCCTCTCCGCCAAGCTGCTCAAGGACCACATGACCATCTTCATCAACTTTGAAGAGGAGATGGAAGCCGGTCACGACGGCAGCCACGACGGCCCGGCCCTGCGCAACGAGAACCTCAACCGCTCGGTCGAAGAGCTCGAGCTCTCCGTCCGCAGCTACAACTGCCTCAAGAACGCCAACATCGCCACCATCGGCGAGCTCATCCAGAAGACCGAAGCCGAGATGCTCAAGACCAAGAATTTCGGCCGCAAGTCCCTGAATGAGATCAAAGAGATCCTCGCCCAGATGGGCCTGTCCCTCGGCATGAAGATCGACGAGAACGGCAACCCGCAGCCCGGACCCACCTCCGTCCTGCCCGCAGCCACCCTCGCCGCCAGCTTCGGCAACTTCGACGACGATGAGGACGAGGACGAAGACGAAGACCTCGAACTCCCCGCCGAGACCGAGAACTTCTAACCAAATTTGGCGGCGGAGTCGCATCCGCCGCCGGTTTGTTCGAATCAACGGCGCAAGCCGAGAATCAATCCGCCTCCGCAACACCGAGGCCAGCTCCACCCGCTCAAGGCCTTTGGCCGAGCGCACATTCTAAGCAGTACCGACTCACGGCATGAGCCGAGTCGAAGGAGATCACCCCATGCGTCACCGCAATGCAGGATACAAACTAGGCCGCAACACCAGCCATCGCCGCGCCATGCTGCGCAACCTCGTCACTTCCGTCATCCTGATGGACCGCGTCGAGACTACTGTCACCAAGTGCAAGGCCACCCGCCCCCTCATCGAAAAGATGATTACCCTCGGCAAGCGCGGCACCGTGCACGCTCGCCGTCAGGCCGCAGCCTATCTCATGACGCCTGAGTCGGTCGATCGCCTATTCGCCATCGTGGCTCCTCGTTACGGAGCGCGTAACGGCGGCTATCTCCGCATCACGCGTCTCGGAGCCCGCAAAGGTGATGCTGCCGAGATGGCTTACATCGAACTCCTCGGTGCCGAGCACGAACTCAACGAGAAGGCACAGAAGCGTGCCGAAGCCCGCACCAAGAAGCGCGAAGAGCTTGCCAAGCAGATGGAAGAGCAAGGCAGCGGCGAAGCCGGCGATCCCAACGCCGAAGCCTAAACTTCAACAAATCCGCATCAGCAAACGAGGCGCACCCCACACGGTGCGTCTCGTTTCTCGTTAGAACAAGAATCGAAGCCAGGGCATATCTGCATTCGTCGCGCGGAGTACTCCCCGTGGGGGTCCCCCCTCTTGCCCGGCGATAAATCCTTTCGTTTGAATGATTTACAGGCAACAAGTGTCTGCAAAATTGTCATAACAAAGGGGTTACATCCAAAATATAGTCAATAAACGAGTTAGCCCCGGAGGGGGCTGACCCTCGGGGCTTTGCTTGTTTTTCTCTTGCTGTTTTAAGTCTAGCGGATTGAGTGTAACTAAAATGCCAAGTCGATCTTCTTTCGTTTGAGTGGTTTAAGTGGTTTTGGGACTTGACATGCGATTTTTGGGGTGAAAACGTGAAAAATAAATAACGGCTATGGCAACCGCAATAGAATCAAGCGTTTCTGGTTTCATTCGGATTGTTCCTTCAGGGCAGACTCCTTCGCGGAAATATGCACTTTACGCAATCGGAATCGGGCCAATTCGTCGATAAACTCGGAGCGAATCCCTGCAGAAGAAAAATCCAAATATCGCGAGGATAACGAATCCCGTAAGGGTTCCGAGGAAATACGCTACGTTGAACTCGCCATGCAGCGTGAGTAGAATTTTGGGTAGTTGAGCGACGGCGCCGAGTAGCAGAAAAGGGCCCAGTAAACCTTCGAACAAGCAACGGACAACGAGCATGGATTTGTTCATCCCGCCATGCTACTTCTATTTGGGCAATCCGGTTGCAGGTTTTTTTCTTAGACAGGGTCTTTAAAGCCTTCTTCCAATCGCCTTGGGACACACAGGTTGCGTAAAACGCATACTTCCGTTCCTCATCCGTGCGAACCAGGACACGCTTACCCGCTATGCACCATCACGCGGTTCTTCCCAGCACGTTTGGCGGCATATAGAGCCTCATCGGCCAGCTCCACTAGCTGAAACCCATTCTCGAGCGACTCATTCATCGCCGCCATCCCCACGCTGATCGTCAACGGCTCGTTCTCCCAATCTTCCGCCGCCACGCGCTGCATCACGCGTCTTGCCAGCCCCATGGCGCTCTCTTCGCCGCTCTCCGGCAGCAACACCACAAATTCCTCGCCCCCATAACGAGCCGGCAGATCCGGCAGCCGCACCGTCGTCCGCAGAATCGTTCCCAACCGCCGCAGCACCTCGTCGCCTGCCGCATGTCCCCATCGATCATTGATTGTCTTGAAGTTGTCCACATCGATCAGCAGCACCGAAAGCTCGCGCTTCCTACGCCGTGCCATCGAGAACTCCATCACCAATCGCTCCTCAAACGACCTGCGGTTCCGCAGCCCGGTCAGCTCATCCGTCACGGCCAGCTTCCGCAACTGGTCATTGGCCTCTTCGAGCTCACGATGATAACGTTCCAGTTCAATCTGGTGCGCCACCTCTTCCGACACATCCACCGCCACACCAGCCAGCAGCACATTTCCGGCAGAATCATGGCACGGAAACTTGAACGACCGCAGCGAACTCACCGTCCCATCCGAGTTTCGGATATGCTCCTCGGTCTCCACCATCCGTCCGCCAGCCATCACCTCAAGATCATGCGTTCTGACAGACTTCGTCAGCTTCCGCGACCAAAGCTGTTCATCCGTCCGCCCCAGCCACGCATACTCGCTCACGCCAAATCGCTGCGCGAAACTGCGGTTATAAAACAGCAGCCGTCCTGCCGCGTCCTTGATATAGCTCAGGAACGGACTGGCATTCATAAATGCCCGAAACAGCTCTTCACTCGCTTTCAGATTCGCGGTGGCTCTTTCCTTCTCAGCCATGACTTCGGCGAGAGCCTTGCGCTGCACCATCGCCTCAAGCCGGACGCTCACCTGCCGTCCCAACACCTCCAATGCATTGGCCTGTTCCGCGCCCAATATCCGCGGTGACATATCCACCACGCACAAGGTCCCCATCGGCTCCCCATCCGACGTAAACAGCCCCACCCCCGCAAAAAAACGGATCGCCGGATCAGTCGTTACCAGCGGATTGCTCCCAAACCGTACATCCATCAGAGCGTCTTTTACAAGAAACAGTCCCGTCTGCCGGACGGCATGCGCGCAAAACGCCACCTCTCGCGGTGTCTCCCCCATCTTCAAGTGCTCAGACGCGCGGTACCATTGGTGTCGCTCATCCAACAGCGTCACCAGGCCGATTGGAGTTCCACAGATAGCAGCTGCAAGCTGCACCAGTTCATCGCATTCAAGCTCTGGCTGGGAGTCCAGTAAATCACGTGTCCAAAGTGCCCTTAAATTAGCGGCTTCAGTTTCTGTCCGACGCACGTTCATCATTCACCGTATTGTCAAAAACTAGAATAGCCGCGGTAACTTTCATATGCTAGAAGCATTTTCAACAGCTTACGAAGGTAACCTATACTTCCATCCCTAACGTGGGATATTCCCCTAACCTGTTATCTGGGTGCACTTTTGGTGGAGTTGGGGAAAAATGCGAAGGTAACCCCGTCTTGCTCAACGGTCTACCCTGCTTTAGGCTAGAACCAACCATGTATGAAGACTTCAAAATAACCGACCGCTGGACCGGCGAAGACCTCCGCTGTGAATGGAAGGGAACCGTAGTCGCCATCGCCACCCGCCACGCCGATGCCACCGATATCCGCTTCGCTGTTAACGGCCGCCCCGTCTGGATCGCCATGCCAAACCTGGCTTGGATCGAACAAAAACGCCGAACCGGCTACGTCATCACGGACTACCTCGCCGCCCAGACCGCCGGCCGCTACCTTAAACACGCCATTCAATCCGGCTACGATAACGGCCGCGAAATGTATACCATGACCGTAGACGAAGTTCTCGAACACGCCAACGCCGTCGTCAAAGAGGCTGGCCGAACCGACCATCTTCCCAGTCTCCCCGTCATCAACCCAGACATTCGGCCCGAAGACGAGATGGGGATCCACCTTCCAGGCGAACCAGCATAGTCTCTCCCAGGAGATTGGCCCATGTTCACCCGCCGTAGATTCCTCGTCATTTTGCCTGCCTTCGCGGCCTCGGCGCACGCCCAGACCGGATGGCATCTTCCCTTCCACAAGAAGAAGCCGGTTCCCCCGCCGGCTCCGCTCATCGTCTACTTCGGCACCGACACAACCAAGGGCGTCAGCAAAGGTATCTACCAATCGCACTTTGACACGACCCGCGGTCAGTTGACACCGCCCGTCCTTGCTGCTGCCACCGCGCGGCCATCCTTCTTTGCTGTCACTCCCATGGGCCAGGCACGACGTTCTCTCTACGCTGTCAATGCCATCAACGACCCCGCCGCCACGGCTACCACCTTTGCCATCGAACCGAAGAGCGGTGCCCTCAAGCAGACAGGCCAGGTCTCCTCGGGAGGAGCAGGCCCCGCTTACATCTCGGTCGACGACACCGGCCACGCCGCCTTCGTTGCCAACTACTTCGGGGGTACCGTCGCCTCTTACCGGATCCAGCCCGACGGCACCCTAAGCCAGCCGATTGACCGCATCGACTTCAAAGACCACCAGAAATTCGGCGCACTCGGTCCCAACTCCGCCCGCCAGGATAACCCCCATCCCCACTCAGCCACCGTCTCGCCCGACAATCGCTTTCTTCTGGTCTGCGATCTCGGGACCGATCACATCACTGTCTTCCAAATCCACGCCGAGACCGGTCAGCTCTCCGATCCGCACACCTTCACCAACGATCATCCTGGTTCCGGTCCTCGTCATGTTGCCTTCCATCCCAACGGCCGCTGGGTCTACGGCATCAACGAGATCGACTCCACCCTCGACCACTATCTCTGGACCGCCACCCGATTCAGCGATTCCCCGCAGGGTCTCCTGGTCAACACCAACACGCCGGTCAAAACCATAGCGTCAGACTTTCCGGCTGACAAAAACACAGCCGCCGAACTCGGCATCTCATCGGACGGACTCTTTCTCTACGCCAGCAACCGCGGCGAAGACTCTCTGGTCGTCTTCTCAATCAGACCGAAAGACGGCAAGCTTGACTCTCGTCCAGCGCATCCGCTGCGGCGGCAAGACCCCTCGCCACTTCACCCTCGACCCCACTGCCCAATGGCTCGTCTGCGGCAATCAGGATTCGGCATCGGTCACCGTCTTCCGTCGCGACGTTGCAACCGGAAAACTCACCGGCCCTACCCAGACCATGGCTCTCGATTCGCCCTTATACACCCTCTTCGTCTAGCTCTTGGGCAGCGTGGCCATATCGATCACAAAACGATACTTCACATCACCCTTCACTACACGGCTCGTACGCTTCACCCAGCTTATCCACCGAAGTCATTTCGATATCGGAGACGATGTTGTGTTCCGCGCAATAATCCAGCATCCTCTGGGTCTCCGTCATCCCGCCGATCATCGATCCGGAAAATGACCGCCGGTTCGTAACGATCGAGAACGCCGTAATCGAAACCGGACTCTCCGGCAGCCCCACCTGGCACAACGTCCCGTTCAGCCGCAGCAGATTCAGGAACTGATTCACATCATGCGGCGCCGAGACGCAATCCAGAATAAAGTCGAAGCTCCCCGCATGCTTCGCCAGCGCACTCGCGTCCTTGGTGACGACCACCTCATCGGCTCCCAGTCTCTGCGCGTCCGCGATCTTGCTCTCCGAGGTCGTGAACTGCACCACATGTGCTCCAAACGAGTGGGCAAACTTCAGGCCCATGTGCCCTAACCCGCCCAGTCCCACAACTCCGACCTTGCTACCCTTGCCCACCTTCCAGTGCCGCAGCGGCGAGTAGGTTGTAATCCCCGCACACAGCAGCGGAGCCACCGCCGCCAGCTCCAGCTTCGGCGAGATGGAATGAACATACCGCTCATCCACCACAATGTTGTTCGAGTACCCGCCGAACGTCAATTCACCTTTGTAATCCCGTGCGTTGTACGTCCCCACCATCCCCTTCGTGCAGTACGCCTCCTCCGAAGCCTTGCAGTTCTCGCACACCCTGCAGGAGTCGACCATCACGCCCACACCCGCAAGATCGCCTTCCTTAAACTTCTTCACGGAAGTCCCAGCCTTCGCCACGCGCCCCACAATCTCATGCCCCGGCACCATCGGATAGATCGCGTTCTTCCACTCGTCCCGCACCTGGTGAATATCCGAGTGACAGATCCCGCAATAAGCAATCTCAACCACCACGTCATGCGGCCCCGGATCACGCCGCTCAAATCGAAACGGCACCAGCGCCGACTTCTTATCGTGTGCAGCGTATCCGAGAGACTTCATTCGTAGCTCCTTATGATTTCGTTCGCATATGACGATTCGCGTCGACGAGCCGATTCCGTTGTGCTTACGGATTCACGCTAGCTTCTACTCGTCATAGTGCAGCAAGCTCAGCACGTCATACCCTTGAAACTTGTCCCGGCCCTTGAGGAAATCCAACTCAATCGCGAATCCCAGCCCTGCGATCTCGCCACCCAGTTGCCGCACAAGCTGCACGGTGGCCTGCATCGTCCCGCCGGTCGCAAGCAGGTCGTCGACGATAACCACCCTCTGCCCCGGCTCGATCGCGTCCATATGGATCTCAAGCGCATCGGTCCCATACTCCAGGTCATAGTTCACCCGAGCCACCGTTGCCGGTAGCTTCTTCGGCTTCCGCACAGGCACAAAACCCGCATTCAGCCGATAAGCGAGCGCCGGCCCAAAGATGAACCCGCGCGCTTCGATCCCCAGCACGAGGTCGATCTCTTTCCCGATGTAGTACTGCGCAAACGCATCGATGAGCGTGGCGAACCCCGCTTTGTCCTTCAATACCGTTGTAATGTCGTAGAACAAAATCCCAGGCTTCGGAAAATCAGGCACAGTGCGAATCAGCGTCTTCAGCGGTTCACAATTAATCGGTAGTGTCATCAGTCCTTACCACGCCCCTTCAATCTCAAATGGTCCAAGCTTTGCGCCTTCGTTCTCTGCCAGTTCATCTTCCAATACAGCATCCACACGGCTGCCGCGCGATCCTTTGCGTAGTGCCGTTTTCAGCTCCGCCAGTTCGTCCGGTGTCCCCGCAGCGACAACCTCGACATGGCCGTCATCGGTATTCCGAACCCATCCTCGCAGGCCAATCTCCGCCGCCTCCCGCTGCACAAACCAGCGAAAGCCAACGCCCTGCACCCGGCCTTTAACGAGGTAATGGCACACCATGGACCCTCCACTTTCGCAGAGACACTACGTTTAATTCACCTTACGCCCGGCTCATGTAAGCGCCTTCAGCCGTATCCACGCGAATCTTCTCGCCCTCATTGATAAACGGAGGTACCTGCACGACAAGGCCCGTCTCCATCTTCGCAGGCTTGGTCACCGACGACGCCGTAGCCGACTTGATCCCTGGTTCCGTCTCCATCACTGTCATCTCCACCACGCCCGGCAGTTCGATACCAACGGCCTTCCCGTCGTGGTAGCTCACGCTGATGCTCAGGTTCGGAATCAGATATTCCACTGCATCGCCCAAAGTCTCGCGCTTCAGCATCGTCTGCTCGAAGGCCTCATCCATGAAGTAGTAGTCGTCGCCGTCGTTATACAAATACTCCATCTTCACTTCATCAACGATGACGCGGTCGATCGGATCGGGCGAACGAAAACGCTCAACGAACATCGCGCCGGTGCGGACGTTCCGCAGTTTCGCCTGAATAAAGGCGCGGAGATTGCCCGGCGTTCTGTGCTCCACCGAGAAGACCATGTGGAGGTCATTGTTGTGCTTGATAATCATGCCCGGGCGCATCTGCGTAGCGGGAATCGACATAGAAAAACCCCTAATCTGTGCTGAATTCAGCTGTATTGAGAATTGTGTGCGAACGCGGTGGCATCCCTGCCGAAAAGCCCGCAACCTTTTGATTGTATCGCAGCAAAGCGTCCTTCTGCTCGCTTAACATCCCTCGCAACGGCGCTCATTCCCGGCCGCTCATGCCCCGCCAAAGATGCGCTTGAAGAACCGCCCCACAGCGCGCAGCGGGCCGCGCTTCGGCTTCGGCTGCGCAGTCTGCGGAGCTGGAGCTACTGGTGGTGCAGGCACACTCGCCGCCGCCTTTTCCGTTGCCGGCGGTTCAGTCGTGCTGTCAGCCCCTCCACTCGAACTCAACGCCGCCGAAACCTGCGTATGCACCGCACCGGCAGGAGTCGGAGGAGGAACTGCCGCGGCCGGCGTCAGCCCTGCACTCACCGCGGCAGGGAAGGGGTGCTGCTCCGCCGCTGTCTTTTCAGTAGTCGCGGCTTCTCCCGACGCCGTCGGATGCAGCAACGCATCCGCAACCGACATCGTAGGCTCCGGAGGACACCCGCACGAAGAACTTTCGTGGTCCACCACTTCTTTCAAGCTTCCATGTTCAAACAGAACATGCTGCCCCGCCTTCAGTTCATACGTCGCCTCGCCAAACTGGTCCGCAACATTTAGCATCGGCGCCTTCGCTCCGCGATTTTCCACGCACGTATCACCATTCCTCGTCACACGAAGCTGTAGATCGAGCGGCCCATCGTTGCGCGTCGTAAACCGAAGATCCGGTGTCATCACCATGTCACGTGTGGTCGCAGCCATCTGCACCTCAATCGCTCCGCGATCCAGCGCCAGCATCAGCGGAACTGCCGTCCCGTCCGAGCTCTTGCCCGCCGTCACATGCAACCCACTCGTCGCACACACCTGCACCGTTCCCCCTCGGTTCAGATCAATCTGCGCCGCGCGATCTCGAGCTGTTACTGTCGCATTCGCCACCAGAATCGCTCGACCGTTGCTGACCTCCAGCGCGCCTGCAACCGTGGCATCCTGCACCCCAACCGTGCCGATCGGCTGTTGCGCCTGCGCCACCGCCAACCCCACGGAGAAGAACGCGAGTTTGCCAATCTTGAACAGCGGAACTTTCATCTTCCCTCGTCTCTTGCTCCCGCTCTGAAGGCAGCGTGCTGCAACCAGAAAATCACCTGCGCAACATCGCAGCGGCCCGTTATTGCAAGCCGAAACCATCTCTTACGCTATGTATAATACGGCCTATGGATCACAAGTATGTGCAGTTTGGGTGTGGCATGTGTGCTCCAGAAACCTGGCAAAACTTCGATGCTGGCCCGGCATTTTGGCTGCAAAGCCGCCTTCCCTTTCTCACTCCGCTCCTCGTAAAAAGAGGTTTTCCTCCCTATCCCAAGAACATCCAGTACGGCGACGTCATCAAAGGCCTTCCCGTCCCTCCGCAGTCCGCCGACGTCGTCTATTGCTCGCACGTCCTCGAGCACATGGCCCTGGACGAGTTCCGCATCGCCCTCAGAAACGTCTTCTCCTATCTTCGTCCGGGCGGCACCTTTCGCCTCGTGCTCCCTGACCTCGAACAACTCATCGGGATCTATACCGGCGACCCCACACCCGCCGCCTGCTCTCGCTTCATGCAGGAAGCGTGGCTAGGCGAAACGACAATTCCACGAGGATTGAAATCCATTCCGGCTGCTGTCTTCGGCCGCGCTCGTCATCTCTGGATGTGGGACTACAAAGGCATGGCCGCGCAACTTGCCGAAGCTGGATTCACAGACATTCGCCGCGCTCAGATAGGCGACTCTCCAGATCCTCGCTTCAAAGAAGTCGAATCCGACTATCGCTGGAAAGACTGTCTCGGCGTCGACTGCAAACGCCCTGCCTAGACGCACCTACATCTTCAGAAAATTCTCAATCAGCTTCTTCCCATTTGAAGTCAACACGCTCTCCGGATGGAACTGCACGCCCTCAATCGGCAGTTCGCGATGGCGCAGCGCCATAATCGTTTCTCCATCCGCGGTCCGCGCTGATATCTCCAACTCCTCCGGCAATCCCTCATCTGAAACAATCAGCGAGTGGTACCGCGTACAAGTCATCGCCGACGGCAATCCTTTGAATATGGTCTTCCCATCATGCTCCACCTCGCTCGTCTTGCCGTGCATCAGCTTTTGCGCGCGCACAACATTGCCCCCAAAAGCCGCGCCAATCGCCTGATGCCCCAGGCACACTCCCAGAATCGGCACCCGCCGTTCCGCCTTCGCAAAATGCTTAATCAACTCAATGCTGATCCCCGCATCCTGCGGCGTACAAGGTCCCGGCGAAATCACAATCCGCTCTGGTCGCAACGCCTCCACCTCTGCAGGCGTCAGTTCATCGTTGCGCCGAATCACCATCTCGGCGCCCAACTCACCCATGTACTGCACCAGGTTGTAAGTGAACGAATCGTAGTTGTCGAGAACAAAGACCATAGTCACTCTAATTTTACGCTTGCTTAGTTGGAACTGCGCAGAGTCAATGGAGTTGAGACGACCCGAGTCTTTTATAGCGAAGCGAGAAGCCCGCGGACACAACCACTTCACGTGCCCGTTCAAGGAAACGCAGGCCTGCCTCATCAGGTTCATACATAAACCTGATATCAAAAACTATAGGAAGCCCTTTGTATTTGGAAAGCGTTCGACCAACTCGCCACTTTCTACAAAGCGAAGATAAGTGTTCAGCTTCTGCTGCAAAATGAGTTGATGCTCATATCCATCCTCCCAATCCAGGTGGTCACTGATTGTGAGGAACGCCCGCTCTCCCCTGAAATCAACGCTGACGAAATCCACGATCTTCGGATCATCCACCGCCATAGCACTTATCCCTGCCTCGCCCTTTCAATCGCCCGCACCACCGCAGCCGCCTTATTCACCGACTCCTCAAACTCCTTCTCCGGCACCGAGTCCGCAACAATCCCCGCTCCCGCCTGAAAGTGGCCCTTCTCTCCATCCATATACAGCGTCCGAATCGCAATGCACGAATCCAGATTCCCGCTGAAGTCCGCATACAACACACTCCCGCCATACACCCCACGCCGCGCCGGCTCCAACTCCTCAATAATCTCCATCGCTCGAATCTTCGGCGCACCACTAAGTGTCCCGGCAGGGAAGCAAGCCCGAAACGCATCAATCGCATTGAGTCCCGCGCGCAGCTTCCCCTCAAGCGAACTCACCATATGCATCACGTGGCTGTATCGCTCCACCACCATCAGCTCTTTCACCTTCACCGATCCAAACTCACTCACCCTCCCCACATCGTTCCGCCCCAGGTCCACCAGCATGATGTGTTCGGCAACCTCCTTTTCATCGCCCCGCATATCGGCCTCGAGAGCCTTGTCCTCCACCTCATCCGCACTCCGCGGCCTCGTCCCCGCAATCGGCCGATACTCCACCTCTCGCCCATGCACTCGCACCAGCAACTCCGGCGAAGACCCCACGATATGAGCCGCGGTGGGCCGTTTCTTCCCTTGTCCCTCCAGCCCAAACCGCAAGAAATACATATAGGGCGAAGGATTCACAATCCGCAGAGCCCGATATATCTCAAACGCATCCACTCCCGGCACACAGTCGAACCGCTGCGATAGCACGCACTGAAACACATCTCCCGAAGCGATGTACTCCTTCGTCTTCTCCACCGCCTTCAGAAACGCGGTCTTCGGAGTCCGGGAAGTCACCTTTAGTTTGCCCTCTTGCCTCTTCTTCTTCCTCCGCGCTGGCAACACACTCGCCAGCCGCTTCTCCATCCTGTTCAGCCGCCGCACCGCACGCTCATACGCACCGTCGCGTGCCTCCCGCTCCAGGTCCGCCGTCACCATCAGATGAATCTCTTTCTTTACATGATCGAAGGCCAGCACCTGATCGAAGAACATCAAGCAAGCATCCGGAACTCTGAGCTCATCTTTTGCCAGCGAAGGCAATCTCTCAATCTGCCGTACAACGTCATAAGCAAAAAAACCCACCGCCCCTGCCGTAAACGGAGGCAGCCCCGGCAGTCGTGCCGGCGTATGTCCACTCAGCGCCTTCTTCAGCTCTTCAAAAATATCGCCATCGAACGTCCACTCCCTCCGTCCCTCGCGAACAGTAATCCGCGTCCCCCGCGCCACCATTTTTTTGTACGGTTGTACACCAATAAACGTGTAGCGTCCCACATGCTCGCCGCCCTCTACCGACTCCAGCAAAAAAGCCTCGGGCTCCTGCGACGCAATCCGCAAAAACGCCGACACCGGTGTCTCCAAATCAGCCGTTACTGTTCGATAAACGGGCACCAGCGAATGCTTGCGGCTTAACGCCAAAAATTCACGCGCCGAGGGAAGCGAATTGGACGCAAAAGACGACATGGTAATACCAATCATAACTCCCTCTGGCAGAATAGCTTCCGCCATTGACCCGCTGGTCAGAAAAAGGGGTTAACCTACCCCATTCGTTCGATTGCGCATCTTCCGTCGGCCAGCCTATACTCCTCGAGTTTGGCCACAGACCGGTCTGGCTCAAGCTGTATCCTGCTTCCAGTAGTGGAGGCAAACGATGGCCGGAGAATCGCTGATACCAGCAACAGAAAAAAGGGAACACACAATGCAGACTCTCACCCTCGAGCAGGAGACAAATCCCTGGGAAGCCCAGGCCGCTCGATTCGACTTTGCCGCTACAAAACTCAACCTCGATCAAGGCATCTGGAAGGTCCTTCGTTACCCCACCCGCGAACTCATCGTCCACATCCCCGTCGGCATGGACGACGGCTCCATCGAAGTCTTCACCGGCTACCGCGTCCAGCACTCCATCGCCCGCGGTCCCGCCAAAGGCGGCATCCGCTACGCCCCTGACGTCTCCCTCGACGAAGTCCGCGCCCTCGCCTCCTGGATGACCTGGAAGTGCGCCGTCGTCAACATTCCCTTCGGCGGAGCCAAAGGCGGCGTCATCTGCGACCCCAAGAAAATGTCCCAGGGCGAACTCGAGCGCATGACCCGCCGCTACACTGCGGAGCTCATGGAGTTTATCGGCCCCGAAAAAGATGTCCCCGCCCCCGACATGGGCACCGACGAGCAGACTATGGCTTGGATCATGGATACCTACTCCATGCACATGCGTCAGACCGTGAACGCTGTCGTTACCGGCAAGCCTGTCAACCTTGGCGGCTCGCGCGGACGCAAAGAGGCCACCGGCCGCGGCGTCTCCGTAGTTTGTGACGAGGCCATGAAGCACCTCGGCATGTCTATCGACGGTTGCCGCGTCATCATCCAGGGCTTCGGCAACGTAGGTTCAAACTCCGCCAGAATCCTCGCCGAAAAAGGTTATACCGTTATCGGCATCGCCGAATACGATGGCGGCCTCTACAACAAGGGCGGCATCGACATCCACGCCCTCATCGAACACCGCAAGCGCGCCGGCACCATTACCGGCTTCTCCGAAGCTGACGCCGCAGATAAAAACGAACTCCTCACCTACAACTGCGAGATCCTCATCCCCGCAGCCACCGAAAACGTCATCACCAGCCGCAACGCCGATCGCATCCGCTGCAAAATCCTGTGCGAAGGCGCCAACGGCCCCACCACCACCATCGCCGACGAGATCCTCGCCGACAAACGCGTCTTTATCATCCCCGACATCCTCGCCAACGCCGGCGGCGTCACCACCAGCTACTTCGAGTGGGTGCAGGACCGCATGGGCTACTTCTGGACCGAGGCCGAGGTCAACCATCGCCTCGACAACATCATGACCGAAAGTTTCCATGACGTCGTGACCTACGCCAACACCCACAACGTCAACAACCGCATCGCCGCCTATATGCTCGCCATCGACCGCGTCGCCTACACCACCAAACAGCGCGGCATCTACGCCTGAAACAACCTGCACCAAAGCAAAAGAGGCAGCCTCAGCGCTGCCTCTTTTGCTTTTTTCCACCCACTACTCCTGCACAATTACCTGAACCTTAGTCGTCACCACATTCGCAGACGAAGTCCCGATCACCCGAATCGTATAGGTGCCTGGCTTAGTTCCCAGATCCGTGCACGCGCCGCATCCGCTTAGCGTCGCCATCCCGCACAACGTAATCAGCGCCACCAGAAAGCCTTTGATCGCCGTCCTCCGCTTGCCCGGAATAAACAGGACAAGCAGCGTCGCAACGGTCGCCCCCGCAAAGGGCAAACCCGCCGTCTGTGACTCAGAGTTTGCGACCTCGCACGAACGCGGTGCCATCGTGCTCAACTGCAGCGTCGTCGTCCCACCACCTGCCGGAATCGTATGTGCAGCAAACGTACACGCCGCCTCCGATGGCAGATCAGCGCATGATAACTGCACCGGTTGCATATATCCCGCCTGCGGAGCCACTGCTACCTGCAGGTTCGCCACGCCGCCGATGCCGACCTTTGCCGCACCGGTCACGGAAACGCTGAACCCGCTCCCCGCCGTTACGGTCCCATTCACTGTCTCCGTTAGTACCGTCGAAACACTCGCGACAGAGTTCGCATCGCCCGCGTAACTTGCCGTAATGGCGTGGCTGCCCACACTCAACGAAGAGATGCTGAAGCTTGCCACGCCGGAGCCAACCAGAGTCTTCGTTCCCAGCACTGTGCTTCCATCCAGAAAGGTAACAACTCCCGTCGGTGTCGCAGCCGAACCCGCTGCCGGCACAACATTCGCGGTGAACGTCACGCTCTGTCCGCTCGTCGCCGGGTCAAGGCTCGAGGTCAGCATCGTCACCGTCGTTGCTTTCGTCGGTATCGCCACAGGCAGGACAGTCACGGTAACCGGCGCAGAGGTCGAACCCAAATGTGTCGTATCTCCCGAATAAACGGCCGTCAGCACATGCGTACCCACCGCAAAGCCTGCTCCCGCGCTCGCCGGACAACTCGCGGACACAGCAACCGGAATCGTACAGATATTCGTGTCTCCGTCATAAAAGGAAATCGTTCCTGTCGGCAGGCTCCCATCGCTCGCTGTCACCTGCGCAGTCCCATTCACCACCTGCCCAAACGTGATCGTCAGCGGCGAAGTAATCGTCAACACTACGGTCGTCGGTGTCAGCGTCAACTGATTCAGCAGCACCGTAATCCCACCCGTATTCACATCCGTCTTGGCCGTCGCCGTCTGTCCAGTCGCAGGATTCGACATCACCGCGCCGCCGTCGGCGATCACCAGATCCATCCGTCCATCCTTGTTCACATCCCCGGCCGAGATCGAATTGATTCCCATCCCTGCGAGAAAGTGCTCTTCGATCCCAAACGTACGGCCGCCCAGGTTGTTCTGCACACTCACCACATACCCATCGCTCATCACCAGGTCTGGCCGTCCATCGCCGTTCACGTCGACTACCGTCACCTGATAAAAATTTCGCGAAGGCGTCAGTACCACCGGCATCGCGTAGGTTCCATCGGCCTTTCCATACCAGATGTAAATCGCGTTTGCTGCACTCGCTGTCGGATGCGCATGATCCGCATTCGCATTGTCATACGCGACGATCACATCGTGATTGCCATCGCCATCCAGATCAGCCGTTACCGGCGTTCCTGCCATCATCCCGGCAACCTGCGGCGCGCCTGGCAGGTTCGCTACCAGCGGCACCGCTGCCGAAGCATTTACCGCCGACTCTGTCGACGTAACCTGCGTCGCAAACGTCCCGTCGCCGTTTCCACGCAGAAGCAGCGCATGTGCAGCCGGAACGTTCACCATCGCATCCAGATTCCCCGACCCGCTGAAGTCTCCCAAAGCATCGCTCAACGCGGGCTGGCCTGCCGCGAACGCCCTAGAGTTCCCCAACCCCCCATCCGAATTGCCCAGCAGAATCGCAACTCCTTCCGGCGAGTCCACCGCAACATCCGGCACTCCGTCTCCGTTGAAGTCCGCGACCGCAAAACTCGTACGCCCCGGCCCTGCATTGTAGATTCCACCCAGCGTAAGACTCAGATCGTTCTGCTCCAACAGCACACTCATACCCGCCGGAGTCGTCGTATAAAAATTGTGCCGTCCTGAAAGGTCCGTAATCGCGACAAGATGCCCGCCCAGTCCCGTCGTTGCATCCGCACCGCCACTCCCACCCTCAGACGAAGGTGCGAAGCTTCCATCCATATTCCCATGCAGTATCTCGATCCGCCCATTCGTTCCTTCGATCACCAGGTCCGGATGCCCATCCCCATCGACATCGTGCAGCAGCATGCTCTGCACAGGGGTCGATCCCGTGTAAGTTCCCGCAGCCGTTAGCAACCCATCCGCCGAACCAAGAAACACATCCGCCGCCCCGCCCAACTCCGACTGAATCACCAAATCCGTATGCCCATCGCCATTCAGGTCCGCGGTGAACATCGGTCCCGTGCCGCTCTCCAGCTTCATCCCTACGATCCTTGTCAGTGCGCCGCTGCCGTCGGTCGTCAGCATCAGGAGCGAAGGATTCGCGTCATCCTCGACCAGCAGATCCATATACCCCGTGTCGTGCAACTGCGCGCCCATCACGTAGCGGAATACCGGTCCCTTCGATCCGACAATCGCGAACGTCCCCAGCTGTTGCGCCGGCGCAAATGTTCCATCGCCCTTACCCATCGCCAGGTACACTCTTCCTTCGCCAACCACGCCTGACACCCAGGCCAGGTCAACATGTCCATCGTGGTTGAAGTCGGCCGCGGCTATCGCCGTACCTGCCGTCGCAATCGTCTGGCCTGCAGTAAAAGTTCCATTCCCATTGTTCATCAGAACGTGCGTCGTCGAAGTAGTTGCTGTCGCTCCATAGTCGATGTAAACCAGGTCGGCCTTGCCATCTCCATTCAAGTCCGCTGCCACAACTCCAGCGGGCCAGTTGCCCGTAGGAATCACCAACGGCTGCTTAAACTGCTGCGCCGCTGCAGCCATGGAAAACAGGCTCAGCGTGCAAAAAGCAACCGTCTTGAGGACACTTCGACTTGGCATGTTCAACGCTTTGGCTTCTCCTTCGCCGGACCAACTCTCTCTATCGGCGTTCCTGGCAAAAAGGGAGAAGAAGCAATGAAAACAAGTGGTTTATCGAGTAGTGCAGGCTCCGGAAGCACGTTCTAATCCAAACTAACTTTCAGCGTGGAAAAGTGGCATGCCCCGAAGGGGGCAGGGAGCGTCACGAAAGGCTCACGGCAGCGTGCCTTTTCCCATCGCGGGACAGAGTGCATTTGTTTCTTGGTGCAGAAATCCGGCATCATTCCCGCAGCAGTTTTCCTTCGAACATCGCACAGCCCGCACAGCCCATTGCGGTTGCGCTCCCTCGCCCATCCTTTTACGACCAGAGCCGTCACACTATGGCAGAATGCTAGTGTCGGTATCGCGCACACTCGCCCGCGCTGGTCCCCGCTAGAACCGGTCCATGAACCTGCCCAACTCCATCACGATGAGCCGTATCGCCTGCGTTCCTCTGCTCATCTGGATCCTCTCGCCCGTCTTTCCCTGGCAAGGCCACGGCGCCCCCGGCCTCCGCGGCGGCGAGCAGGAGATCATCGCCAGCCTCGTCTTTATCCTCGCCAGCATCACCGACGGTCTCGACGGATACCTCGCCCGCCGCCGCGGCCAAATCACCACCATGGGCATGCTCCTCGACCCATTGGCCGACAAGCTCCTCATCACCACCGGCTACATCATCCTCGTCAATTACACTCCCAGCATCGTCAAGCCGTGGATCGCGGTCCTCGTTATCGGCCGCGAGTTTCTTGTCTCTGGCCTGCGCAGCATCGCCGCTACCGAAGGCTTCACCATCGAAGCCAGCGAGATCGGCAAACTCAAAACCGTCATCCAGATCGTCTCGGTCGTCGCTGCCATCCTGGCCCACCGCTGGAACTATTGGAACTGGGGCGGTTACATCGTTGGCGTTCATTTCATTGCCGTTACTGCCATCTACTGGATGACGATCGTCTCCATCATCTCCGCTGTTGACTACTTCATCGGCTTCTGGAAGAAGATCGACCATGCTTCGGACAAGCGACGAAAACGACGCAGCTTTGTCCTCAGCCGCAAGCCAAAGCCCGTGCCTCCAGCCGAGCATCCCTCCCGCATTTCTTGATTGCAGATTTTTTTGTATGGTGGGAAGGGCGGTTTTTCAGGGGGTTTTGCGTTTTCCACAGGGTAAAAACGTGGTTTTTAGCGTGGTAATAAGTGCAAATTCATGGTGTTTCGGTGGCTGTTAAGTGCACTTTTTTGGGCGTTGAAAATTTTCCTCGATTCGGGGATTTATTTTTGGCACCGAAGGGCGAGGCGAAAGATGCAAATCTGAGCGTGACTCGCTAAAGCTTCTCCCGCGGCTCCGTCATCTTCTTCGGGTCCAGAATCTCCGCAATCTGCTCCTCGCTCAGCAGCTTCTTCTCCCGGGCGAGCTCCACAATCGACCGGCCCGTCGCGACCGATTCCTTCACCAGCTCCGCCGCCTTCCTGTAGCCGATATACGGATTCAGCGCTGTAGCCAAAGCGATCGTGCTGCTCGCATAAAACGCGGCACGCTCACGATTCACTGTGATTCCGCGCACGCAATGTACATCGAGCTCCCGCAGTGTATTCGTCAGAATCGTGATCGATTGCAGGACGTTGTGAGCCATCGTCGGCATCATCACGTTCAGCTCAAGCTGCCCTGCCTGCACCGCCATTGCCACCGTCACGTCGTTCCCCACTACCTGGAACCCCACCATGGCCGTCAGCTCCGGCAGCACCGGATTCACCTTCCCCGGCATGATGCTCGACCCTGGCTGCAGGCTGGGCAGATGAATCTCGTTGAATCCCGTATTCGGCCCGGAAGACAGCAGCCTCAGGTCGTTCGAGATGCGGATCATCTCCAGCGCCAACCCGCGCAGCGCCCCCGATACCTCTGCCATCGGCGCGCAGGATTGCATCGCCCACCGCAGATCGTAAGCCGAATGCAGCTCGACCCCCGAAATCTTCGCCAGCCGCAGCACCGCCTTTTCCCTGTACGCCGGATGGGTGTTCAACCCTGTCCCCACCGCCGACCCACCGAGCCCAAGCGCCCGCAGACCTACTGACCCACGCCGAATCGCAGCTTCGCACTCGCGCACTGCCGACGCATACGCTGCAAACTCCTGTCCCAGCGTGATTGGAACTGCGTCCTGCATATGCGTGCGACCGGCTTTCAGCACATCTTTGAACTCTTCCGCCTTCGCCGCAAAGCTCCCCGCCAGCCCACCCAGCACCGGATACAGCCCTTCGAGCGCCAGCAGGGCGCTCAGCCGCATCGCCGTCGGAAACACATCGTTCGTCGACTGCCCGTAGTTCACATGGTCGTTCGGATGAACCTTCTTATAGCTCCCCAGCTCTTCCCCCAGAATCTGATTCGCCCGGTTCGCCAGCACCTCATTCGTATTCATGTGCAGGCTCACACCCGCGCCCGCCTGAAACACATCCACCGCGAAGTGTTCATGGTGTTTGCCGCCGAGCACCTCCTCGGCCGCTTTCGCAATCGCATCGCCCTGTTCCTTCGAGATCAGCCCCAGCTCCCGGTTCGCCTCTGCTGCCGCCAGCTTCACCATAGCCAGCGCCCGAATCAGAAACGAGTTGGCCTTCATCCCACTGATGGGAAAATTCCCCACCGCCCGCGCCGTCTGCGCTCCATAAAGCGCCCCCGCAGGCACTTCCACGTATCCGAGCGAGTCATTCTCTTTGCGGACCTCAGTCACAGCCATACTCCTTCGCCTTCACGTACGCCTTCATCTCATCTTCGTGAGGTGAATCCTGCGGTACGGGCGGTTGTCCCGTAGCGTGAGGCTGCCCTCCATTTTATTGCCATCAAGCACGAGTTGAATCTTCGTGCCGGAGTTGCTTGCCTCTAACGTGTGCTTCTCTGCATCGTACTTCCACTCCGTCGTTCCCATGGCGATCTCTTTGCCGTCCACAACCTTGCTTCCAGTGCCCAAAAACCAACCTGCCTTACCTGCATCGTCGGAAAAACGATAGACATTGACCTCGTCGTGACACGGACTATCCTTCGCAACACACTCCGAATTACCGCGCCACTCTCCCGTCACCTGCGTTGCAGCGCCACGAATCGAAGCTGGACCGCCCGGCCCCTGCGCAAAACACGAAAAGCTCATCAACAAAATCGCCAATCCGCACAAAATCTCTCTTCCACCAAACCTCTCCCGCATAAGAGCCTCCTGACATCACGACGATTCAGAAAGGAAACTGATAGCTGTGTCACGATTAATCTTCCTCACACCGCGTCCTCGCACAAGCGCCAGAATAGCCGGAGGGATGGATCAACTGCATGCGAGGTTCTAGAATCACAGTAGACAACTAATCACATGGCCACTATCAAGCAATCCGACTTCATCCAGTCCGTCGCCGACGCCCTCCAGTACATCAGCTACTACCACCCTGAGGACTTCATTACCAACCTTACCCGCGCTTACGAGCTCGAAGAATCTCCTGCCGCCAAAGACGCCATGGCCCAGATCCTGATCAACTCGCGCATGTGCGCCGAGGGCCACCGTCCCGTCTGCCAGGACACGGGCATCGTCACCGCCTTCGTCAAGGTCGGAATGGAGACGCGTTGGGATAACGATGGTAAGCCCCTTATGACTGTCCAGCAGATGGTTGACGAGGGTGTCCGCCGCGCCTACAACCACCCCGACAACAAGCTTCGCGCGAGCATCCTCGCCGATCCCGCCTTCTCTCGCAAAAACACCGGCGACAACACCCCCTCGGTCGTCTCCGTCGAGATGGTCCCCGGCGGCGAAGTCGATGTTACCGTAGCAGCCAAAGGCGGAGGCTCCGAGGCCAAATCCAAGTTCGTCATGCTCAATCCATCGGACTCCATCGTCGACTGGGTTTTGAAGACCGTTCCCACGATGGGGGCAGGCTGGTGTCCTCCGGGCATGCTCGGCATCGGGATCGGCGGTACCGCCGAAAAGGCGATGGTCATGGCCAAAGAATCGCTGATGGACCCCATCGATATGCAGGAGCTCAAAGCGCGCGCGGCGGAAGGTCAAAAGCTAAGCAACATTGAGGAGCTTCGCATCGAGCTTTACGACAAGATCAACAAACTTGGCATCGGGGCTCAGGGACTTGGCGGCCTCACCACCGTTTTGGACATCAAGATCCTCGACTATCCCACCCACGCGGCCAACCTTCCGGTTGCCATGATCCCTAACTGTGCCGCCACGCGCCACGCCCACGTCCATCTGGACGGCAGCGGTCCCGTCGCGCTCGACCCGCCCTCGCTCGAAGCGTGGCCAAGTCTCACCTATGACACCTCTAAAGCAAAGCGCGTCAACATCGACGGCATCACCCATGACGAGGTCCGCTCCTGGCAGCCCGGTGAGGTTCTCCTGCTATCGGGCAAGCTTCTTACCGGCCGCGACGCTGCCCACAAGCGCATGACCGACATGCTCAACCGTGGCGAAAAGCTCCCCGTCAACCTCAAGGGGCGCTTTATCTACTACGTCGGCCCGGTCGACGCTGTTCGCGACGAGGTAGTAGGCCCAGCAGGCCCCACCACGGCTACTCGCATGGACAAGTTCACCCGCCAGATGCTCTCGGAGACTGGTCTTTACGGCATGGTGGGCAAGGCAGAGCGTGGTGACGCCGCAATCGCCGCTATCCGCGACCACCAGGCTGTTTATCTTATGGCCGTCGGCGGCGCAGCCTACCTTGTCTCCAAAGCGATCAAGAGCAGCAAGGTCCTCGCCTTCGCCGATCTCGGCATGGAGGCGATCTACGAGTTCGACGTGAAGGACATGCCAGTCACGGTGGCGGTCGACTCACGCGGTGTAAGCGTCCACAATACCGGTCCCGCGGAGTGGTCTCGTCGTATTGCAGGCATTCCCATTCTTCAATAACCGGACTTCAATAACCGGACTTAGGGCGCGGGCGAATTGAGAATCTGTTTCACCGGGTCAGGCAGGTCCTTGTCAGCGTTTTTCAGCAGCAGGCTGACCTGCCACATCTGCGCGTCCGACAAAACATGCGCGTAGGCGGGCATTCCGGAGAGGCGAATTCCGTTCGCCACCTTCCAGTAGGTCTCGCCGGCCTCGTCGTCGCTGACCCCAACAACTCCATGGCTGCCGTGTTTCTTCCACAACTGCGGCGCGGATGGGTACATGTACTTGGCGTAGCCGACATCGTTGCCCGGCGTGCCATGGCAGTGAGCGCACTGCGCGCGATAGACATGGGCCCCCGATTCGAAGACGTCTTCGCTGATGCCGAACGGAGCGTTTTTTGTCTCGCGTTCGATCCGCGCATTCAGCGGAAGCTTGACAATCCGCTTCTCGAAGGGAAGCGGTGCATCGGCGACAGCGACAGGTAACGGACCGAACTTCAGATAAGCAAAGAGTCCAAAAGCGACGGCAGCAACGCCGAGGAGAAAACCGAGAAAGACCTTGCCAAAACCGCCGCCGCTGCTACTCTTTTTCGCCATCTGGAGTCACTCCTTGTGGGTAAAGGCCGCCGTAAAACGCGGCGGATGTTCTAATAAGGGATAGCCCAGTTGATTTCACGCCTGCGGCCCTCGAGTTCCACCATAGCAAAGCGCAGCTTGTGCAGGAGTAATCGTTGATGTTCGGTTTCAGATTGAGTGTGAAGTGTGCAGCAGGAGTGTTACTGGCAGCCTTTATAGCCAGTGGAGCAGTTGCCGTACAGGCGCAGACAACGCGTCGCACGCGCCGTGAGTCCAGCGCCAACCGCAAAGCTCGTATTGCCAGAACGATCGCGGAGACCTACGGCCATCGCTACGAGGTCGCAGGCGGAGGCGGTTATCTGCGATTCCAGTCCGGAGCGCCGCAGAGAAACAACGAGGTTGCGTTCTTCATGACCGGAACGTACTTCCTGAATCCAAAGCTGGGCATCGTCGGCGAGGTCCGAGGACAGTATGGGAACGCGAAGATCGGGAACACTGCCTGCACGGTCGTCGGGTGCCAACCCGTTTTTCTGGGGTTCGATCCGCAGATCTCGGAGTATCCGTTCCTCGGCGGGGTCGCTTATCGTTTTTACGCGAAGGAGAAGTTTGCTGCATCCGTCACGGCCGAAGGCGGAGCTGCGCTCGGCAAATTTGACGGCGGCGCCAAAGGACTTCCATCTGCCGTACTCGGAGTCTGGGAGTCAGCCACCAAGCCGGCCTTCAGCCTGGGCGCCAACTTCGACTACAACTTCTATCCGAACCTCGCCTTTCGGGTCTCGCCGACGTATCTTGGGACGTTCTACCGCCGCGATCCTGCGGACGTAAACCATGGGCCGGACGGCACCATCCAAAACAACTGGGGAGTCAACATCGGAATCGTCTATCGGTTCGGCAAAATCAAATAGTCGAGTTCCACAAAAAAAGAATGGTCTCGATCATCGAGACCACTCTTTCGCGTGTTCAATCGCTATTTCAGCGTATAAACCACGCCGGTAATGAACTGGAAGCTATTTTTGTTGAATCCAACGGCAGGATTGTTGAGATAGTTATCCAGCAGGCTGAGGTTCAGGCCAAACCGTTTGTACGTTGGCAGTTGCAGTCCGGCTGCGAAGATAGCTGAATAAGCGTTGAAGTCATTCCACGCGGGAATAAACGTTCCGCTCTCGGTGAAGATGATCTTTGCGGGCAGGTTTCGGTGATACAGCTCGGTAAAGCTCGAACCCACGAGATCGGCGCTCGCCGTCGGCGGTTGGAAGTTCTGACGCTCGTAGTGAATGTCCGCCTTCACGTCGAACTCCTGAACCGGTGTCTTGATCAGCGTCCAGCCAAGACCAATCCCGTAGATCTGCTGAAGGTTCAGGCCTTGGGAGAAGTTGTGATCGAATGACGCTCCGACCAACCCATAGAACCTCGGAGTGAAGTACTTATCGTGCTCTGCATCGGCATGGAAGATGCTCGTCTTGGTCTCGGAAGCCAAAGTTGGCGGGATCGTCTGGGGAATCGCCGGCTGAGTGATTTTGCCGTAGGTTTCCAGAACATTGATGGTGGATCGCGTCCGTGGCGGAAGGAAGTCAACCGAAGGAATCAACCGAACGAGATTGATGGCCGCGTTGTAATTCTGGGCGGTCTGCGTGGACTCGATCAGTGTGATCCCACCCGATAGAGCTCCATGCCATCCATACCAGATTCCCGGGTTGCTCGTGACTTCCTTGGTGTAGGTGGCGTTGTCGATCAGAAACGCGAGATTCTTGATCGGAATCACCTCGGGAGTGCTCGTCGACGTCGTCGCCATGGTGAGGGAGTCGTTCCCAAAAGTGACTAAGCCGGGCTGCTTCGAGGTGCGCGTAATCTTCTCGTCCTTCTTGAGCGCGACAAATTTGCCGCCGGTCCGCAACTCCTTGATTTTGTCCGCTGAAACGGTGACCTCGCCGACGATGTCGCTTTTGAAGACAAACGAATTGCCGGTTGCGCGCTCCAGTGTTCCGGTCAACTGATCGCCGTTGGCAAAGACGATGACATCGGGTGCCGGTTTGGCTGCGTTACTCTGAGCCGACGCAGTGAGCGTCTGGTGGAAGATCGCGCCCGCCGTCAGGCTCAAAACGAGCAGACTGTTCGACTTACGCAGCCTGCGGATAGGGGTCAAGTCGGGGTGTGGGCTCATCCATTAAAAATAGCGTAGCTTTGAAGGGGCCGAGGTTAAAATATGCGACCCATTGTTCGTGTCATTGGAAAGATGTTGCGTCTTGTCGGTATCTCCAGTCCCGAGGATTCCGTCGCAAAGCCTGTGACTGCCTCAGATCCGCCCTCCTGGCGCACGCCCAAGCCGCCTCCAAAGCGGGAAGATTCAGGGAATGAGTCGAGCACGAAATGACGACAAATTGATCGCTGGTCGAGCTGGTTATTTGGCTGGAATGACGCAATCGTGGGAGGGTAATTGGCGTTGAATTGAGGGGTGAGGATGGTAGGCTTTGAAGGTGGCTATGCGGTTTAGAACGTCTCAGGTGGGCCCGTTTCGATGGGGCCGGATCTGCCTGGTCCTGGCGGTGACGGCGGCGGTGTCTCCGTTCGCCGGCGCGATGGAGCATGTGACACTGAAGAACGGGTTTGTAGTGGATTGTGTGCGGCGCGAGGCCGTCGGGGACAAGGTACGGCTCTACCTCGCCGGCCAAAGCACTGCTTCGGCCGGAGATTCGAACTATCTTGAAGTCGAAGCGGATTCGGTGGTTCGCGTGGAGGCAGTGGCGGACCCGCCGGAGCCGATAACTGCGCCAGGTCCGGTGATAAAGATGCCGAGCCCGGTGACGATGACGACGGCGCCGACGAAAGCAGAGATGCATGAGATGCTGGCCCACGCCGGCGCGAAGCACAACATCGATGAGGACCTGCTGGCCAGTGTGGTGCGAGCGGAGAGCGGTGGGCAGGTGAGGGCGGTGTCGCGGACAGGAGCCCAGGGACTGATGCAGTTGATGCCGGGAACGGCGAACTCGATGGGCGTCGGCGATGCCTTTAAACCGGACGAGAATATCGCCGGCGGGACAGCTTATCTGGATGCGCTGCTGACCAGGTATCACGACAACCTGGCGTTGGCACTGGCGGCATACAACGCGGGGCCGGGTGCGGTCGATAAGTATCACGGGGTGCCTCCCTATCGCGAGACACGGGAGTATGTCGCGCGAGTGATCCGTGAGTTCAACCGTCGAAAACAGATGTCTGCCCTGATAGTGCAGACGAAGTAAACCCCACCGCTGACCCGCGGACAAAGAGAGAGTAATGACGAAGCGTAATGGACTTCTGTGGTTGGTGGGCGTTGTGGGACTTGCAGTGCTCGTGTATTTGTTTCGAAGCAAGATTCAGTTTGACTGGGGGATGTTCTGGCACCAGCTTCGCTATGTGAGCGTCGGACATATTTTGGCGGGGATTGCGCTGATCTATGGAACGTATTGGCTGCGTGCGGTGCGGTGGGCGGTGTTTGTTTCTCCGACGAAGAAGGTTTCAGCCGCTTCGCTATTGGGATCGCAGTTTATTGGATTTACGGCTGTAGCGTTGTTCGGACGGCTGGCGGATCTGACACGACCCTACCTGGTGGCGCGCAGGATTGGGTTGTCGTTGAGCTCGCAGATCGCCGTATACACGATCGAGCGCATGTTCGATCTGGGGGCCGCGGCGGTGATCTTTTCGTGCGCTCTGGCGTTTACTCCGAAGGACTCGCCGCACCATGATGTGTTTGTTCGAGCAGGGGTGTTGAGTATGGGGGCCACGCTGGCGATTGCTTTGTTTGCGGCCGCGGTACGAGTGGCTGGCGAGGCGGTGGCGGCGTTTGCGCGAGGTACGGTGGGTCTTGTTTCGAAGGCTGCCGGGGAGAGCATTTCTACGAAGATTCTTGGGTTTCGCGATGGGTTGAATGCGATCGCGTCAGCCAAGGAATTCGGTGTGGTCGTGCTCCTTTCGCTCGCGATGTGGGGAATGATCGGGTTCGCTTATCTGCAGACGGTTCAGGCATTTGTGAATACTCCGGAGTTGAGTGAACTGACGTTTTCGCGGACGATGCTGTTGATGGCGGCCAGCATTGGCGGGTCTTTGCTTCAGCTTCCGATTATTGGGTGGTTTACGCAGATTGCTGTGACTGCGGCGGCGATGCATACGTTTTATGGCGCGCCGATTGAGGCGGCGACGGCTTGTGGCGCTGTGTTGTTAATTGTGACCTTTCTTTGCATCATTCCGACTGGGTTTATTTATTCGCAGGTGGAGCATGTGAGCCTGAAGAAGGTGGCGGCGGAGAGTGAGGCGGCGGGAAAGGGTGCTGAGGTGAAGCCGGCGGCTTAAGTTTTGCAGGTTTTTTTATTTCGTGGTGGAAGGGCGTTTTTGCGGGGGGTTTTGCGATTTTGGGTGTGCAGAACGTGGTTTTTGGATGGTGAGTTGTGGTGGTTTTGTGGTGAATTCGCGGTGGGAAACACGCACTAAATCGGCTTCGAAAAAGGTGCCAACTTTTTGAGATTTATTTTTGGGTGAGGGTGGGGTTTCGGTTTTAGAAGGTTGTTAGGTCGACTGTGCCCATGCGGCCGGTGGCGGCGTCGCGGACGATGAAGCGCAGACGTTTGGTGTTGGGCGCGACGGCGATCGGGAGCGTAAAGGTGGCAGGACTCTGGGCGTCTGTATTCGAGCGCGTTGCGGTGAGTTCGCGGCCTGCGTGGCCGAGGAGTTTGCCTTTGGCGTCGTACCAGGCGGCGAGGACGCTGGCTTCAGTTATCTCGGTGCCGGTTGCGGCTCCTGAGCGCCAGGAGAGGTTGTTGGACGGGTTGGGGACGCTTGCCACGACGACTGTGTAGGCTGCCGGGTCTGTGCGGTCTGCACCAGGAGGCGCTTTTGTGGCGGTGACGGTGAGGCCGTTGTAGGTCATGGTGCCGAGGATGGCGTTCTGCAGGTCAAGCTGGATCTGAGCCCGATCCTGATGCTGCTGTTCCTTGGAAGAGGAGCTCTGGGAGGCTATGGAAGTGGCGGGCGGTCGCGTGGAGTTGGTGAAGGCGTCTGGGTAATAGCCGTCGCGGGTGGTGGCGATGAGGTCGGGGTTGGAGAGTTTGATTTTGATGTGACGATACTTCGCTTCGCTGGTGCTGGTGCTGGATGGGGAGTAGGAGAGGGTGTAGTAGTTGCTGCTGACGTCGATGGCCTGGGCGATCTCGTTGTGGAGGTCGTTGCGGGAAAAGAAGACGTGGCCGCCAGTCTGCGGAGCGAAGTTGAAGAAGGTCACCGAGGATTCGAAGGGATCGTTGCCGAGGATGCCTGCGGCAGCGTGGAGATCGTCGGGGGATTCGATATCGACTGTGGTGGTGCCGTTTGGTACGGGGTCGATGATGTAGAGGGTTGCGCGAGAGGTGAGGAGCATGTTGGTGGTCTGACGGACGGCAGCCTGGATAGTGTCGGCGGTTTTGGTGTCGAGGCCGACGAGATCGGCGTTGAGAAAGCCGACTCCGACCCAGATGATGTTCTTGCGACCCGGAGTTCCGGCGGAGGCCTGGGCGATCTGATCGACGGCGGCGAGGGTCTGGGCCATGCGTTCGACGGTGCCAGCGCCGGCGCCGCCGTTGGCGAGCTTCCAGGGAACCTCGGCAGGGCGGTTCTTGACTGCTGCGATGAGTTCGTCGCGGTTCTGGGTGTAGTCGTGAAGCTGGATGAAGCGGGTGTTGGTGGCGATGAGCAGGGTGGTGGGTTGACGCAGGACGTCAGGCTGGGACTGGAGATATTTGATGAGCTGATTGCTGGAGAACGACATGTCTTCGAAGGCTGTGTTCAGCTCATCGAGGACAAGAATGCTGACCGGGGCGTTGCCGATTTTTGGGAGGTCGGCCGAGGAGTGAACGATCGCCGTCGACTGCACGGGCATGGCGTGCGAATTGGGAGGGTCGAAGGAACGGATGGTTTGCTCGGCGTTGTCTTCGAGAATGGTGAAGTCGCCCTGGGACAGGTTGTTGACCAGCTGGTGGGTCTTTCTGTTGTAGACGTCGACATCGAGAATGACGATCCGGCTTGTGACCTTGAGTGTGCCCGCGTTGGAAGAGGGTTGCTGTTGGGCGCAGACGGCAACGGGAGAGAGCAGGAAGGTGGCGAGCAGGAAGGTGGCGGGCGGGGCCTGGGCGAACAAGAGAACTCCTGAGGACGTCGTGCGGAGCAATGTACGCAATTGTAGACGCAGCCAGATGAAATGAAGTTGCGGGCTGCGCTGCTAGAATCGAACTATTCCGATGAAGTGTCCCTACTGTGGTTTCTGCCAGGATCGAGTCGTTGATTCACGTGAGAGTAAAGACGCGGATTCGATTCGACGGCGGCGAGAGTGTGAAGGCTGCAACAAGCGATTTACGACCTACGAGCGGATCGACGAGATTCCTTACATGGTGGTTAAGAAGGACGGACGGCGGGAGAAGTTTGACCGGCAAAAGGTGCTGAGCGGGCTGCTGCACGCATGTGAGAAGCGGCCGGTGGCGGCAGTGAAGCTGGAACAGATTGTGGATGAGACCGAGGCGTATATCGTCGATTCGCCGGAGCGGGAGCGTTCGACGAGCGAGGTCGGGGAGTTGATTATGAACAGACTGAAGGCGATCGATACGGTGGCTTACATCCGTTTTGCCAGTGTGTATCGCGACTTCAAGGATGTTCGCGAGTTCAAGGCGGAGCTGGAAGAGTTGCTGAGCGGAAACAACCCGAAGAAGAGTAAGAGATAAAGGCTTAACACCGATTTGCACCGATGACACCGATTTTGAAGCGGATTCGGGCATGACACGGGTAGCTCGGGTGGAGTGAAAGGCGATGAGATGACGGCAGCGAAGAAGACGCACAGGATTACCTTGATTCCGGGAGATGGGATCGGGCCGGAGGTTTCGAGCGCTGTTGTGAAGGTGCTGGAGGCGGCTGGCAAGGCGACCGGCGTGGCGTTTGAGTGGCATCGCTACGATGCAGGCGCGGATGCGTTTGCCAAGACCGGGGAGTACATCCCGAAGGTGTTGTATGACTCGATTGAACAGAACCGTGTCGCGTTGAAGGGACCGGTAACGACGCCGATTGGCGAAGGATTCGCTTCGATCAACGTTACGCTGAGGCAGAAATTTGAGCTGTTCGCGAATTTCCGGCCGGTGAAGAATCTCCCCGGGTTGAAGACCAGGTATCCGGAGCTCGACATCATCGTCGTCCGCGAGAACATGGAGGACCTGTACGCGGGGCTGGAGCATGTGGTGGTGCCGGGAGTGGTGCAGGCGCTGAAGATTATTACGGAGAAGGGGTCGACTCGCATTGCGAAGTTCGCGTTCGACTATGCGCGCAAACATGACCGCAAGAAGGTTCATGCGATCCACAAAGCGAACATCATGAAGCTGTCGGATGGGTTGTTTTTGCGGTGCTGCCGGTCGGTTGCCGAGGGATTTCCAGAGATCGAGTATCGCGAGCACATCGTGGATAACACCTGCATGCAGCTGGTGATGAATCCGTTCCAGTACGACATTCTGCTGACCGAGAATCTGTACGGCGATATCATCAGCGATCTCTGCAGCGCGTTTGTGGGTGGGCTCGGATTGGTTCCCGGTGCGAATCTGGGGACCGATTGTGCGATCTTCGAGGCGGTGCACGGGTCGGCGCCGGATATTGCGGGAAAAGATATGGCCAATCCGACGGCTTTGTTGCAAAGCGCGGTGCTGATGCTGCATCACATTAATGAAGGCGCGACTGCGGAACGAGTGCAGGCGGGAATCGAGCAGGTCTACCGTGAAGGCAAGACGCTGACGAGGGATGTTGGCGGCACCAGCGGAACGAAGGCATTTGCGGATGCGGTGCTTCAGGCGATGGAAGCTCCGGTGAGTCAGACTTAAGGGCTCAAGGGCGACCGCGGATTTTCGCAGATGACGCGGATTGAGAACAGGCAACGACAACAGCAAACGCAAAGGCAAATACAGGGGTCCTTCGCTGCGCTCAGGATGACGACTCGAAGATGGGATAGCGAGTCAACGATTGGGATGGCGTAAAGATAAGAGGGAACGATTTTCGGTGAGAGGGAAGAGAGAGATTGCATGAGGCGGATGTGCGGTTGATGGCTGCAGTAGTGTTGAGTGGCGTGGTGGGATGTAAGTCCGGCGATGCAGGGAAGCAGGGAACGGAAGTGGCAGTGGCGACGAAGCCGGCTGGGCCGCCCCCGCCGACGGTGCAACTGGATCCAGCGACGCTGGGGACGGTGAGTGGGACGATCCATTTTGCTGGCAAGACGCCGGCGCCTGTGAGGATCGACATGAGCATGGATCCTGTTTGCTCGATGCTGGGTGGCGATAACTTCGCCGAGCAGTATGTGGTGCATGACGGCAAGCTGGCGAATGTGTATGTGTACATCAAGAGCGGGCCGCCGGCGGCGATGATGGCGGGTGGGCCAACACCGGCTCCGGTGGTGATGGACCAGATTGGGTGCAAGTATGTGCCGCATGTGATTGCAGTGGTGCGGGGCGGGTCGGTGGAGTTCCGCAACTCGGATAGCACGATGCACAACATCCATACGCTGCCGCCGGAGGGTAGCAGCAATCCGCCGATCGATATCTCGCAGGGAGCGAAGGGTGCTCCGCAGGTGAAGCAGTTCAACCGGCCAGAGGTGATGTTGCCGGTGCGATGCAACAACCATCCCTGGATGAATGCGTTTATCAATGTGTCGGCGACGCCGTTTTTTGCCGTGACCGGCGCGGATGGGCACTTCAGCATCAGCGGTTTGCCGGCCGGAACGTATACTCTGGCGGCGGTGCACGAGAAGATGGGCGAGCAGACGATGACGGTGACGGTCGAGCCGAAGGAAACGGCCAAGGCGGATTTCAGTTTCAGCGAGAAGTGATATCGATAGAACAACGGAGGCGCGATGAGTGCAGAATTGGCGGTGTTGGCAGGGGCTATACAGCAGCATACGGCGCAGTTCAGTTTCAACCTGTCGTTTGTGGTGAACAAGCTGCCGCTGTGGTTCCTGGTGTTTGCGCTGTTTCTGCCGCGCATTGCGATGCTGGTGGCGTGGTTTCAGGGAACGCTGGCGCCGTTTCATCTGAGCGGTATTATTCCGCCGCTCTTCTGGCTGTTTCTGCCGAGGATTCTGGTGCTGTATCTGATCTATGTCGACCAGGGATTGACGCTGTGGTTTCTGGTTCATCTGGTGGTGGCGCTTCTGGTTTGGGGTGGCGGCGGTCACCAGATGCGGCGCAGGCGGAATCGGGTGGGCTGACTCTCAGGGGCGCGGCGGATGACGGTGCCGCAATGGCGCGTTATCCTTAGAAGATATGGAACGACGCAGGGTTGGTATTCTTGGCGCGACTGGAATGGTCGGGCAGCGATTCATTCAGTTGTTGAGCAATCATCCGTGGTTTGAGATTGCGTGGCTGGCGGCGAGCGATCGCAGCGCCGGCAAAACGTACGCCGAGGCGTGCCGGTGGAAGCTGGATACTCCGCTGCCGGCGAAGATTGCGGCGATGACGCTGCAGCCGAATGTGCCGGAGGGATCGGCGATCGAGCTGCCGAAGATTATTTTTGCGGCGCTCGATGCGGACATTGCGCGGGAGCTGGAGCCGAAGTTTGCCGCGGCGGGATGTGCGGTGATCTCGAACTCGAGTGCGTTCCGGATGGTGAGCGATGTGCCTCTGGTGGTGCCGGAGGTGAATGCGGATCATCTTGCGCTGATCGAAGCGCAGAGCTGGCGCAGGGAGAGCGGCGGCTATATTGTGACGAATCCGAACTGCAGTGCGATTGGGCTGGTGCTCGCGCTGAAGCCGCTGGAGGAGCGGTTCGGGATTGAGAGCCTGTTTGTGAGCACGATGCAGGCGGTGAGCGGGGCGGGGTATCCGGGAGTGGCTTCGCTGGACATTCTGGGGAATGTGGTGCCGTTCATCAAGAATGAAGAAGAGAAGCTGCAGGAGGAAGTCGGCAAACTGCTGGGCCGGCTGGATGGCAGGAAGATCGAGCTGCTGGACGCGAAGGTGGCTGCGCATTGCAATCGTGTCCCGGTTGAAGATGGGCATACGGAGTGCGTGAGTATCAAGTTCAAGGAGAAGGCTTCGCGGGAGGAGATTCTGGCGGCGTGGGAGGAGTTTGTGCCGCTGCGGGGTCTGCATCTGCCGACGGCTCCGGATCAGCCTGTGGAGTTTGACGCGAGCGTCGATCGGCCGCAGCCGCGGTTGGACAGGATGCGTGGGCGCGGAATGGCGGCGACGGTGGGACGGTTGCGTGAGTGCACTCTGCTGGACTGGAAGTTCGTTGTGTTGTCGCACAATACGATTCGTGGGGCGGCGGGGGCGGCGGTACTGAATGCGGAGGTGCTGGCTCGGGCAGGGAAGCTGGATAAGCTTGGGGTTCCGGCGAAGGTCGTTTCGGCGAAGGCTGGAGAACAGCTCAAGGCTGCGGCGGTGACGGCTTGAGCGTGGCGCGCGAGAAATTGGTGGTGATGAAGTTCGGTGGGACCTCGGTTGAGGACGCGCAGGCGATGACGCGGACGGCCAACATCGTTCGCGGACGGCGGGAGCGCGGGCTGGAGGCTGTTGTCGTGGTGTCGGCGATGGCCAAGGTGACGGATCTGCTGCTGTCTGCGGCGGCTGCGGCGGGTCGCGGGGATAAGGCGGGCGCTCTGGCGATTGGGGCTCGGCTGCGGCACAGGCATATTGATACGGCGATGGCGTTGCTGGAGGAGACGCGGTACACGCGATTGCAGGCGATACTTCATCAGGAGTTCGATGCACTGGATGATCTGCTGCGAGGGATTGCCGCGGTGGGCGAGTTGACTCCGCGGACGAATGATCTGGTGGTGAGCTTCGGCGAGAGGCTGTCGAGCAGGATGATGGCCGAGGCGTTTGAGCAGCTCGGGCTGCGCGGCGCTCATGTGGACGCTCGGAGTTGCATTGTGACGGATGCGAACTATGGCAAGGCGGTACCGCAGGAGAATGCGATTGAGGCAAAGCTTGCTGCGATTGTGCTGCCGTTGATTGAGGCGGGCAAGACCCCGGTAATGGGTGGGTTTATCGGAGCGACAGTGGACGGCATTACGACGACGCTGGGCCGTGGCGGCAGCGACTTCACTGCTGCTCTGGTGGGTGGAGGCATGCATGCGGGCGCGATTGAGATTTGGACGGATGTGAACGGGATTATGACGACCGATCCGCGAATCTGTCCGGATGCACTCAGGGTCAAGACGATCAGCTTTGAAGAAGCGGCGGAGCTCGCCTACTTTGGCGCGAAGGTATTGCACCCGGCTACGATTCTGCCCGCGGTGCAGAAGAGTATCCCGGTGTGGGTGTTGAACTCACGGAATGCGGAGAATGAAGGCACGAAGATTACGGCGATGGCGGCGAAGTGCGCGAGTCCGTTCAAGAGCATTGCGGCGAAGAAGAAGCTGACGATCATCGATGTGGTCGCGAGCCGGATGCTGATGTCGCATGGATATCTGAAGGCTGTGTTCGACGTCTTTGACAAGTACAAATGCGCGATCGATATGGTGTCGACCAGCGAGGTGAGTATCTCGTTGACGGTGGACAGCAACCAGCAGTTGCCGGAGATCTGTGCGGAGCTGGCGAAGATCGCGGATGTGAAGATGGAAGGTCACAAGGCGCTGGTCTGCCTGGTGGGCGAGGACATTCGCGGACACAACGGCATTGCGGGACAGGTCTTCAGCGCAGTGAGTCATGTCAATGTGAGGATGATTTCGCAGGGAGCGAGCGAGATCAACATGAGCTTCATGATCGATGAAGAGGATGTGGAGGAGGCGGTGCGAAGCCTGCATGAGCACTTCTTTGCAGACCCGGATGAGACGGTGTTCGATGTTGCGCATCGGGTTCAGTTGAAAAGTCAGGCATAGAAAGGCACGCCATGCGGGTACTGGTTCTTGGAGCTGGCAAGACGGGGAAGCTGGTGGCGGAGATTGCTGCTGAACGCGGGCACAGCGTGAGTGTGCTGGATGCGAAAGAGAATGCTGGCGCGTCGGCGTTGACGCCGCCGTTTGTTGCGGGGTTTGATGTGGTGATCGATTTCACAACACCCGAAGCTGTGATTCAGAATATGCGTGCTTGCCTGGCGACGGGCGCGAAGATGGTGATCGGGACGACCGGTTGGTACGACAAATTGCCGGATATGCGTGGACTGGCGGAGCGGAAGCAGGCTGGGCTGCTGTATGGAACAAATTTCTCAGTGGGCGTGCAGGTGATGCTGCAATTGACGAGGAAGATGGCCGCGTTGCTGAAGGATGCGGGGTACGAGTTTTCGATCGAGGAGACGCATCACACAAGCAAGTTGGATGCGCCAAGTGGAACGGCAATGAGTCTTTCCAAAGTAGTTGCGGACGAGGTGATGAAGGGACGACCGCCCGGTATAAACCAATTTTATGTCCGAGTTGAGTCGAAGAGAGTTGGAGATGCTGCGGGGATTCATGTGCTGACGGCAAAGAGTGATGCCGACAAGCTTGTGTTGACGCATGAGTCTCACTCGCGGCGGGGTTTTGCGGAAGGCGCGGTGCGGGCGGCGGAGTGGTTGTCGTCGCGAACCGGATGCTACGACTTTCAGGATGTGTACACAGAGATCTAGTTGGGTTGCGAGGGAAATTTTATGAGCGTGATGGCAGTGGCGACGAAGACGAAGTTTGCAGACCTTACTTTTGACGAAAAGCTGGATCGGCTGGCCGAGGTTGCGGTGCAGATTGGCCTGGGACTGCGCGCGGGGCAGGAGCTGATCATGTCCGCTCCGATAGAGGCGCTGCCGCTGGTGCGCCGGATTACGGAGCATGCCTATAAGGCGGGGGCACTGCTGGTCACGACGTTTTACTCCGACGATCCGAGTGTGCTGGCGCGGTACGAATACGGACCGAATGAGAGCTTCGACTACGCGCCGACGTGGTTGCATGACGGGATTGCCGCGGGCTTCCGGAGTGGCGCTGCGCGGCTGGCGATTGCAGGGGCCAATCCGGCGCTGCTTGCGAAACAGGATCCGGTGAAGGTGTCGCGGGCAAATATCGCGGCGTCGAAGGCCGGCAAGCCCGCGATGGAGCTGATCACAAAACACGAGATCAACTGGACGATTGTGGCGTGTGCGACGGCGGAGTGGGCGAAGCTGGTGTTTCCCGGCGAGCCGGAGCATATCGCGGTTGCGAAACTGTGGGAGGCAATCTTTGTTTCGTCGCGTGTTGCGGTCGATGACCCGGTGCAGGAGTGGCGGGAGCATGGAGCAAGGCTGAAAAAGCGCATGGAGATGTTGAATGCGAAGCGGTTTTACGCCTTGCACTTCAAGGGGTCCGGGACAGACCTGACGGTAGGGCTGGCGGATGAGCATCTATGGGCGGGGGGCGGTACGACGGCTGGAAACGGCGTCTATTGCCAGCCGAATATTCCGACGGAGGAGTGCTTTACGACTCCGCACAAAGACAGGGTGAACGGAACGGTACGGGCTTCGAAGCCGCTCTCGCATCAAGGCACGCTGATTGAAAATATTGCCGTGCGATTTGAGAATGGCAGGATTGTTGAGGCCACTGCGACGGCCGGCGAGGATGTTCTCAACCGGCTGATCAGCACCGATGATGGAGCGCGAAGACTGGGAGAGGTGGCGCTGGTGCCTCATTCCTCTCCGATTGCGCAGAGTGGCGTGCTGTTCTGGAACACGTTGTTCGATGAGAACGCGGCGAGTCATATTGCTCTGGGGCAGGCATATTCGACATGCCTGATCGGCGGCGAGAAGATGGAGCCGGAACAGTTGGCGGCGCTGGGTGCCAACTCCAGCCTGATTCACGTGGACTGGATGATCGGTTCGGGGGAGATGGATGTGGACGGTGTCGCGGCGGATGGCACGGCTGAACCCCTGATGCGCAAGGGCGAGTGGGTTTCTTGACGAGACCGCGCAACAGGCAAGGGGTTGCTGGACGTTCGTTTAGCGGCTTTATCTTCTGATGGAGTGAGAATACCGCTGGTATTTGCGGGAAATTCGCAGTAAATTGAAGGTCAACCGGGCCCCGATCCATCTCACAGCCGAGCTCCCAGCGAGCTGGAGTTTTGCAGGAAGTATTTAGCTCATCCTCTGATCTTCAGTTGGCGACTCTTCTTTGTTGCCGCGGCGCTGCAACTCTTCAGACCAGACCCTCGAGGAGAACTTCCATGAATTCGAATAGAACGCAAGGTGTTTCGCGCAGATCGTTTATGCGAATCCTCGGTGCAGCTTCGGCTGCGGCCACGTCGTTTCCGGCCTTTGCTGCAATAGAGCAGGCGGGGACCCAAGCAGCGGAGCCGGCCAAACCGCGGCTCGCTCGAAGCATGCAGTTTTCGCCGGACACTGTCGTCATCAGTGCGAATGAGAACCCGCTTGGACCTGCGCAGTGCGCGGTGACGGCGATATGTAAGACAGCCTCGCAGGGCGGTCGATATCACTTCGATGAGTACGCGAAGACGATCTCTGTTTTCAACGATCAGTTTAATTTGAAGAAGGATTACTCCGCGTTGTACCCCGGTTCGAGCGGACCTTTGGATCTTGCCTTGATGTCGAATATTGGGCCGGATAAGCCACTGGTGTATGGAGATCCAAGCTACGAACAGGGGCCACGCGCGGCTGACACTATGAAGGCGGCGAAGTATCCGGTGCCGCTGACCGCGACCTATGCGCATGATGTGAAGGCCATGGTGAAGGCGCATCCGTCGCCGGGCGCATACTACATTGTGAACCCGAACAATCCGACTGGCACGATGACTCCCAAGGAGGATCTTGTTTGGCTGGTCAATAACAAACCGGAGGGCTCGGTCGTGATCATCGACGAGGCCTATCACCACTTCTGCGACGACGAATCCTGCATCGACCTGGTGAGGCAGGACAAGGATGTCATCGTGATGCGGACTTTCTCGAAGATCTACGGTATGGCGGGTCTGCGGGCCGGCTTTGCGATCGGGAGGCCTGACCTGCTCGAGCGGTTCAATCGCGTAGGTGGATCCAATCAGGGTGCGGGAAGTGTCTCGATTGCGACTGCGGCTGCGGCGCGTGCCAGCCTGGAGGACAAGGATCTGGTGCCGTTGCGGAAGAAGATCAATTCGGATATTCGCTCGGAGACGCTCGAGTTTTTGAGCAAGAAGGGCTACAAGTTCGTTCCCGGCTCGCAGGGCAATATGTTCATGGTGGATGTAAAGCGCCCGGGTAGGGAGTTTCAGATGGCTATGCTGAAGGAAAACGTTGCCATCGGGCGTACCTGGTCGGCGATGCCGAACTACGTGCGCGTCACGGTTGGAACGAAGGCCGAGATGGAGAAGTTCCAGACCGCCTTTGTGAAGTGTATGGACATGCCTCCGGGAGCCGCGAATGGCGCGGCATCGCTGCATCTGCCGGAGTTTCATGTCCCATCGGAACTGTATCGAGGCTAGTGGCGCTGAAAAACCAACAGCCCTGGCGAGAGATCACCGGGGCCTTTTTTTGCTCTTTGGGGTTTGCCGGGTGAACTGCTGCGAAATCAACAATCCTGACGCGGTAAACTTACATCCATTATGGAATTGATGGGTTGTGGAACGGCGCTGGTGACTCCCTTTCGACGGGACGGCGGCGTGGATGAGTCGGCGCTGCATAGTCTGGTGAACTGGCAGATTGAAAGCGGCATTGATTTCCTGGTTCCCTGCGGGACGACAGGCGAGGCCTCGACGCTGACTGAGGCAGAGTGGTTGCGCGTCGTTGACGTTGTCGTTGCGACTGCGTCTGGACGGGTTCCGGTATTTGCCGGCTGCACGCACAATGCGACCCATGAAGCGGTGGCTCGGGTGCGGAAGCTGTCACGCGTGCACGGATTGACGGGAATTCTGTCGGCGAATCCTTACTACAACCGCCCCGGGCAGGAGGGGCAGTACCAGCACTTTCGTGCGATCGCCCAAGCGACCGAGCTGCCGGTTCTGCTCTACAACATTCCTTCGCGAACCGGAGCGAATCTGGAGCCGGGGACGGTTCTTCGCCTTGCCGAGTTGAGGAATGTGATTGGCGTCAAAGAGTCCAGCGGGAATCTTGCTCAGATTACGGAGTTGCTGACGACTGCGCCGCGAAGCTTCAAGGTATTTGCCGGGGATGACGCGCTGGCTTTGCCGATACTGGCACTGGGGGGAGCTGGATTGGTTTCGGTTGCATCGAATGTGATTCCCGGGCAGATGGCGCGGATGGTTCGGGGAGCGCTGGAGAACGACTGGGTGGATGCGCGACGCATCAACCGGCAGTTCTTCCGTTTGATGCAGGCGCATTTCTGGGAGGCAAGTCCGGCTCCGGTGAAGGCTGTGCTGCAGATGCTGGGGCGTGCAGAGGATGTGCTGCGGTTGCCGATGGTGCCGGTGTCCGATGCGACGCGAAGAAAGCTGGAGCGGATGGTAGGCGAGTTGGGAATGCTGGTGGGAGTTCCGGCGACGGGCGAAGATCTGCGGATGTTCTAGATCATGCTGCTAGTACGAAACGGAAAAGGTGAGGACTGGATTTGAGCGAGACATTGCAGGAGCAGATTGAGTACTGGTTTGCGCAGGGTGCGACGGCGATTGGAAATGCGGATGCGGAGGCGGCTTTTTTTGAGCTGCGGGAGGCACTCGAGGCAGGCCGGCATCGTGCCGCGGAGCCGGATGCGTCCCTGCCGCTGGGATGGCGGGTGAATGCGTGGGTGAAACGGGGGATTTTGCTGGGGTTTCGCATCGGGACGATGATGGAGATGGGCGGTGATACGCTTCGCTTTGTTGATAAGGATACTTATCCGGTGCGGCGATTTGTTTTGGCGGACGGTGTGCGTGTGGTGCCGGGCGGCGTCAGTGTGCGGACTGGGGCGTATGTTGCCAGAGGGGTTGTGGTGATGCCTCCGGCTTATGTGAATGTGGGAGCGTATGTGGACGAAGGGACGATGGTGGATTCGCATGCGTTGGTGGGAAGCTGCGCGCAGGTTGGCAAGCGGGTGCATCTGAGTGCGGCGGCGCAGATTGGTGGAGTACTGGAGCCGGTGAATGCTTCGCCGGTGATTATCGAGGATGATTGTTTGATCGGTGGGAATACCGGGGTTTATGAAGGAACGGTCGTGCGGAAACGCGCGGTTCTGGCGGCTGGCACGGTGTTGACGCGGGGGACTCCGGTGTATGACCTCGTAAAAGGCGAGGTGTATAAGGCTACTGCGGAGATGCCTCTTGTCATTCCTGATGGCGCAGTGGTGGTACCGGGATCGCGAAATGTCACAAAAGGCAAAGGCGCGGAGTGGGGGCTGAGTCTCGCGGCTCCAGTGATTGTGAAATATCGGGACGAGAAAACTGAACTTTCTCTGGTGTTAGAGGACATTTTGCGGTGATTTCGGGTCAACTGCGTGGCGTCAGCGGTGGGACAGCAGAGAGCAGGGTGACGAGGCCTTCCGAGATGGTGGGGTGGGTGACGATGAGAGATCGAATCGCCGTGTAGGGCAGATTGGCGGACATTGCCAGTTGCACGACAGGAAGAAGCTCGCCGACGCTTGCGCCAAACGCGGTGAAGCCGAGGATGCGGTCGTTTTCGGAGACGAGAGCCTTCATGAAGCCACGCGTCTCGGAGATGGTAGTGGCACGCAGATTCGCGAGCATGGGGGTCTTGGCGAGACGGTAGGCGACTCCTTGTTGTTTCGCCTCGTTTTCGCGCAGACCGACGTGAGCCAGTTCGGGATCGATGAAGGCGCAGAAGGGTACCTGGCGGCCGTTGGTCGTGCGGTTCGCTCCTGCGAGATTGTCCCGGACGGTGCGGAAGTCGTCGAAGGAGATATGGGTGAAATAGGGGGAGCCGGCGCAATCTCCCATCGCCCAGACGCCGGGCGCGGTTGTCTCGAGGCGTTCATTTACCTGAATGTGACCGGCAGGAGTGGTCTTGATGCCGACGACTTCCAACCCCATGTTTCGCGTATTGGGAGTGCGGCCGGTTGCGACCAGCAAGTGTGAACCCTTAAGGACGGTTTCGCCCTTGGGAAGCTGGAGGTGGAGAGTGACGCTTTTCCCCGAGGTGCCCTCGACGCGAGTGATCTTCGCATCGGCGACGACCTCGATACCGTCATCGTGAAAGAGTTGCTGCACACCCTCAATGACATCAGGATCTTCGTGGTGGGCGATGCTCGGATTGCGTTCAACGACGGTGACTCGGGCACCGAAGCGACGCATGGCTTGTGCGAATTCCAACCCGACGAAGCCGCCGCCGAGGATGAGGAGATGTTCTGGTAGAACGGTCAGCTCAAGCGCTTCGATGTGGGTGAGTGGAGCGGATTCAGCGAGGCCGGGAATGGGTTCGATGGTGGCGTGGGAGCCAGTGTCGAGAAAGATGCGGTCGGAACGCAGAGTACGTGTGCCGCCCGCGTTCAGTGCGACTTCGACGGTTTTCCCCGCAATAAAGCGACCGAAGCCCATGACGATCTCGCCGTTATTTTTGGCGAAGTTGGTGAGGTGTACCTTCAGGTTGCCGTCCACTAGCTTCTGGCGGCGTGCGTTGACGCCGGCCATATCGACGTGCCAATCACTCTGGACGATGCCGAACTCGGCGCCACGCTGGAAGAACGAGGCAACTTTGGCGCTGTGGACGACGTTCTTGCTCGGAAGACATGCAACGTTGGGACAGGCGCCGCCGATCCGCTTGTCCTCGAGGGTGACCACGTGCTGTCCCTGGGCTGCCAGGGTCCACGCCATCCATTTGCCTGATTCTCCACTGCCGACGATGATTGCATCGTACTGTTCCGGGATGGGCATCGAGGACTCTCCTTTGTGGTTGGGACATTTGAAAGGGCTGTCTATTGGATGCTCGATGAGCCTCAGTCGGCGACCATCAGCTCTCCAGGCACGATGGGGCGAGTGCGAGGGAGCGCACCCCGATAGGCCGCGAACCCCATCAGCAGGAGCGCGCACGCAAAGATACCAAGTTTCGCAAAGGCTGCTGTGCGTGTCTCAGGCAGAGTCTTCCAGAGTGCCATCAGTAACGCCTGCGACACCGTCACCGCCCAGACGGAGCCATAGAAGTATCGCCGTTCCGTTCCTTCGCCTTTTGTCGAAGGTCTTACGCGCGGTAAGACGCCCGCCACGCCCAACAGCAGAATGGTTCCACACAAAGGGAAGTAGGCATAGCGGTAGATTCGTGCCATGTACCAGGATTCGGTTGCCGCTGCGATCAGCAACCCGCTCAGGTTCAGGAGCGCAAAGCTCAGCACAGCGTTCCACGCGAATGTGTAACACACGCGCCGGTAAAGCGGATTGGGCTTGTCTTCATCAAAGCGAAGGATGTAGGGCCGCGGTTCCACGCCGGGCAATTGTCCGCGCAGACCGGCGATGCCTGTCCCGGCCATCACCGCCATCAACCATGCGAGATTGCCCCGACCAAACCCATGCGCAAAGAGGCTGAACGTTAGCGGTCCCGGAGCGAGAAAAAACACCCAGATCCATATGGGCCAGTGCGCCAGGCGGTAGAGAGACGTGTTTCGCTCCCGCATTTTTCGCATCTGGGCATATTCCACCTTCCCGCCGTATCGCATACGCGAGAGTCTCGCAGAGCGCGGCGAGTGAGTCAATCCGACAGCAGGGACTCGCGGTTTGGTCACATTTGACAAGCGCCTCCCGTTAGTTTACTTTGCAATGCAAAGTGAATACCGCATGAATGATCTGAACAAAGCGCTTGGCGACATCAGCAGCATACGAAGGCAGATGGCCCGCAGCACGGAGTTTCGCGGCTACGGCCCGGCAACTCTTGCGGGTACGGGTGTTCTCGCCGTTTCGGCCGCCGCGGCGCAGGCGGTGTGGTTGCCGGATCCGGAAAATCACATTTCGACCTACCTGAGCATCTGGATCGTGACTGCTGTTCTCTCAGCAGCCCTGATTGGGGCGCAGATGTACACGCGCACACGCCGGATTCATTCGGGCATGGCGGACGAGATGATCCGGATGGCTGTGGAGCAATTTCTGCCGTCGGCCGGGGCCGGCGCTCTGATCACGGTGGTTCTCGTGCACTACGTTCCGGCCGTTCAGTGGATGCTTCCGGGAATCTGGCAGGTGATCTTCAGCCTCGGCGTGTTTTCGTCGTGTCGTTTTCTGCCGCGCCCGATGGCCGCTGCGGGCGCGTGGTATCTGCTGACAGGGCTGGCCTGTATCGCGCTGGCAGATAATCGGGCGCTCTCTCCGTGGGCCATGGGCATTCCGTATGGAGCGGGGCAGATGCTGGTCGCGGCGATTTTGATCTTCACCGCGAAGGAGGACGGAGATGAAAGCTAAGGCTCAGGGCAGCGAAGGGCGCTTCGCTTATGAAGGACTGGATCGCGTGATTCACGAGCGCGCGCGCCTCAGCGTGCTGACATCTCTGGTCACGAATCCGAAGGGATTGGCGTTCGGCGATCTGAAGCAGCTTTGCGCTCTTACGGACGGCAATTTGAGCCGGCATCTCCGCGTCCTCGAAAGAGGAAAGATGGTTGAGATTGTGAAGAAACTTGATCGCAATCGTCCGCTGACGATCTGCCGCATCACGGACTCGGGCCGCAAGCGCTACATCGAATATCTCTCCACTCTCGAGCAAGTAGTGAAGGACGTGGCTAACGTAACCAAACAAAGGCCGGCATCCGGCCTGTTACGCGGACTCGCTCCATCGCGGGTCTGATTTTTTTGGCGTTTTACTTTACAGTGCAAAGTACTTTTCAAAATGGAGAATTCTAAGTGAGTGATCTTTCTATCTTGCAAGCCGGCGGACCAACCAAAATCAAGTCCCGATCTATGGGCGTGAAGCTCATCGTGGTGTGTGGCCTGGCTCTGCTCATGACGATCCCGGCGATCTTTGTAGGCGGATTAGTGGATGACAGAACCAGTCGCGCCGCGGAGGTTGTTCGAGAGATAAGCGGGCATGTGGGCGGCAGGCAGACCTTCCTCGGGCCAACTCTCGCGATCCCTTACAACGTTCCTCCGCAATCACCGGCGGATACCGCGAAGCACGGCATGTACCTGGTGTTTCCCGCGCAGGCTTCGGCCGTTCTCAAAGCAACGACGGAGGAGCGGAGCCGGTCGCTCTTCAAAGTACCGGTGTTCCAGGCGGATATGAAGTTTGACGCAACCTTCGATTTGACCGGAGTGCCGGCCGCGGCCCCACACGGAGCACAACTCGACTGGAGCCGTGCCGAGATCGTGGTTGGCGTCAGCGATGCGCGCGGAGCGCTGGCCGACGCCACGTTGACGGCGGACGGAAAGACCTCCACGCTGGTTCCAGCGCAGGTTGCCCAGGAAATTACAACCGGAGGAGACGAGAACCAGCGCGTCAAACTCACTCTATTCGGTGCAAGAGTCGAAGACCTCGCAAAGCCTGACGCAAAATTCAGCGTGAGCTCCGCCCTCCGGTTTTCGGGTGCCCAACGGATCGCCGTTCTTGCCTATGGCAAGACCACTCATCTAGCGGCGCAGGGTGATTGGCCAAGTCCCGGATTCGATGGAGGCTTCCTGCCTGTCAGCCGGTCTGTATCCGCCAATGGTTTCTCCGCGGAGTGGTCCGTACCGTTCATCGCTCGCGGCGTGCAGGCCGAAGGGCAGGGCGACTCCATGTCCAGGCTCGACGCAACGGCGCTTGGCATCTCGTTCGTCGAAGTAGCAGATCCCTATCAATCCGTCAGCCGATCCCTCAAATATGTACTTCTCTTTTTGGGACTGCTCTTCCTCTCCTACTTCGTCTTTGAGGTCACGACCGGCAAGCGGGTTCACCCGGCACAATACGTTTTGGTTGGGATGGCCCAGATCATCTTCTATCTGCTTCTCCTGTCGCTCGCCGAGAGGGTCGGCTTCGATATTGGCTTTCTGCTGGCGGGCGGGGCCACGGTGACACTGCTTTCGGCCAACGCAGGTTGGGTGTTCTCCAGCCGTTTGCAGGGTCTGAGGGCTTTGGCAATCTTCTCGCTGTTGTACGTGCTGATCTATCTGTTGTTGCGACTTGAAGACAACGCATTGTTGGTAGGTGCGGTTGCGAGTTTCCTGACAGTGGCGGCTGCCATGTACTTCACGCGCGGGATCGACTGGTACAGCTCGCTCCCGGTCGCAGGCCCTAATCCAGCTATTGGCAAGAGCGGTGCGCCATGATTGCTCCCGGTTCGCGTCCGCTCGAGGTTAAATTTATTCTCCCCGCCCTGACTGAGGCGACCGGCCCTTATTGGCGTCCGATCAAGTATTCGTTGTTTCCGCCGCTGGGGCTGGCCACTCTCGCCGCCTATTTATCTGCGGATGATCATGCGGTCATTGTGGACGAGCACGTAGAGACACTCAACTTCAATGACGCGCCGCATCTGGTTGTCATTCAGGTTTACATCACTAATGCTCATCGCGCGTACAGGATTGCAGACCATTACCGGAGCAAAGGGTCGTTTGTCTGTCTCGGAGGACTGCATGTTACTTCGCTTCCTGAAGAGGCAGCCGTGCATGCGGACGCTATATTTCTTGGGCCGGGAGAACAGACCTTCCCAAAATTCCTGGAAGACTTTCGCGCGGGAAAGCCGGAGTGCGTTTACACCTCGCTGGCAGGTCGCACCCTGGACCGCGTCCCGCCAATTCGTCGCGATCTCATTCGGCGCAGATACTATTTGGTGCCGAACTCCATCGTCGTGACGCGCGGGTGTCCGCAGCACTGTGACTTTTGCTACAAGGACGCATTCTTTCAGGGTGGGCGAGGGTTCTACACCCAGCGGGTCGATGATGCACTGGCTGAGATTGAGCGGTTGCCAGGACGCCATCTCTACTTCCTCGACGACCATCTGCTTGGCGATCGGCGTTTTGCGGAGGCACTGTTTGACGGCATGAAAGGTATGAGACGGGTATTTCAGGGCGCGACGACGGTGGACGCCATTTTGCGCGGCGACCTGATCGAACGTGCAGCGGATGCGGGGCTGCGCAGCATCTTTGTCGGGTTCGAGACGCTTACACCAGGGAACCTCAAACGAAGCAATAAGCGACAGAACCTGGGACGCGACTACAAGGCGGTTGCCGACCGCCTCCACTCGCTCGGGATCATGATTAACGGCAGCTTTGTTTTTGGCATGGATGATGATGGGGAAGACGTCTTCCGGCGCACAGTGGACTGGGCCATCGAGCACGGAATTACCACCGCGACCTTTCATATTCAGACGCCGTATCCCGGAACGCTGCTGCATGCTCGCATGGTGCGTGAAGGACGCATGCTGACTCGCGACTGGACTCTTTACGACACGAGGCATGTTGTCTATCGTCCAGCGCTGCTCAAGCCCGAAACGCTGAAGGCAGGGTACGACTGGGCGTATCGCGAATTTTATCGGTGGGGATCGATTGCGCGGGCGTCGCTGCATCACGGCACGTTCAAGCACCAGGCCAAACACTTTTTCTATGCTTCGGGCTGGAAGAAGTTCGAGGCGGTCTGGGATGTACTGATCCGGGCGCGGCAGCTCACGCGGGTTACTCCGCTGCTGGAAGGCGTGCTCTCACGGGTGACCCGCTCGGAGCTGGAAGGCGGGAAGGAAATAGGTGAGACGAGTTCACGGGAAGAGTTGACGGAGATTACGCTGTGACGGCGGCGACGATCGTCTGGCTGCAGAACTAGCTGGGATTGTTGAGTCTAAAGCTCATCGGCTCGCGATGGTAAGCTTAAGAGTTGATGGCACAAGATAAATTGAAGGTAGTTGCGCTGGGTGGCCTCGGCGAGTTCGGAATGAACTGCATGGCGATCCGCTGGCAGGATGACATTCTTGTCATCGATGCCGGTCTGATGTTTCCTGAAGAAGAGTTGCTGGGTGTCGACATTGTCGTTCCTGATATCAGCTATTTGACTGAAAACCGCGATAAGGTTCGCGCGATCCTTCTGACCCACGGGCATGAAGACCACATCGGTGGATTGCCTTGGATTCTGTCCGAGCTGAATGTGCCTGTGTACGGGACCGAATTCACTTTGGCCCTGGTGGAGGGCAAGCTCGAAGAACATAATCTGCTGGATGATGCCGATCTGAACGAGATGATTCCCGGCAGGCGGCTTACGCTCGGGCCGTTTTCGATCATGCCGATCCGGGTGACACACTCGCTGGTGGACTGCGTTGCGCTTGCGATTCATACCCCGGTCGGCGTGGTTCTGCATACGGGCGACTTCAAGGTTGACCTGTCACCGCCGGACAATAAGCCATTCGATCTGCATGCCTTTGCGGAATTGGGCAAGCAAGGCGTGCTCGTTTTGCTGCAGGACTCGACCAACGTGGACCGAAGAGGGTACACGCCGAGTGAGCGCGCGGTTCGGCCGAGGCTGGATGAGATTTTTTCGCAGGCGAAGAAGAAGATGTTCTTTAGTTGCTTCTCCTCGTCGATCCACCGGATCCGGCTGGCAATGGAACTGGCCCATGAGCACGGGCGCAAGGTCGCGATCATCGGACGGTCGCTGGAAAACTCGACGGAGATCGCGCAGGACCTTGGGTATCTCGACCCGCCGCCGGGCCTGGTGATCAATTCCGGGCAGATTCGCGATACTCCCGCGAACAAACTGCTGGTGTTGATCAGTGGAACGCAGGGTGAGCCGATGAGCGCACTGAGCCGGGCCGCGGTGAGCAATCACAAGTTTGCGAAGATCGATGCCGGCGATACTGTGCTGTTGAGTTCGCGGGTGATTCCCGGCAATGAGAAGTCGATCTACAGGGTGATCGACCACCTGGAGCGGCGCGATGCCGATGTGATCTACGACGACGGGCATTCCGGCCTGATCCATGTAAGTGGGCATGGAAGCCAGGAGGAGCTGCGGTTGATGATTAACCTCGTTCGTCCGAAGTTCTTCATTCCGATCCACGGCGACTATCGCCACCTGAAGCGTCATGTCGAACTTGCTAGCTCGATGGGCGTCATCGAGAAGGCGATTCTGCTCGAGGACGGCGACGTTCTGGAGCTGGACAAGGACTCGGCGACGAAGACAGGCAAAATCACGGTCGGCCGTGTGTGCATCGATTCGGGCGGCGCCTCGACGGACGTGGTGGAAGACCTCGTGATTCGTGACCGCAAGCACCTGAGCGAAGACGGGATCGTCCTGCCGATCATCCAGATCAACAAGCGGACAGGCAAGCTCGAAAATGCTCCCGAGATCGTCATGCGCGGGACGGCGATTGGCGAGGAGAGCCTGATTGCAGAGGCCAGGCAGGTGGTGCAGAGGACGCTCGATGGCTCTTCCGCAGAAGAGACGGCCGACTATGGCGTCATTAAGGAAAAGATACGCAACGATTTGAAGCGGTATATCCAGAAGAGCACGAGCAGGCGGCCTCTCATCATGCCGGTGATTCTGGAGATCTGACTGCCGATCAAAAAGGAGGAAGAAGCACCCTTCGGGGTGCTTTTTTTACAGAAGATTGAGAAGTATTCGCCTGACAGCGATGAAATACAACCTGTCGATTCAGGCAGGTGACGGCAGACATGGAAGTGGTTAGGCTTGGGATACGGCATGAATGTAATCGGGCGAGGCTCTGTGCTGCCGTAAAAATTACAGAGCCATAAATTCCGGACGAGGCCTTTCTCATGACGCTTTTTTGCACGGTCATCACCTCTCGAATGTGCTCTGGAGTCCGCATGGTTGCCGGGTTGCTGGCAATCTCCCTGGCTTTACCGGCAGAGGCCGTTGCACAGCAGCCGGAAGTCAAAACTGCCTCACGGCCAAAGGTTGCGCTGGTGCTTGAGGGCGGCGGGGCGCTTGGGTTCGCCCACATTGGCGTTATCGAGTGGATGGAAGCGCACCATATCCCGGTGGACTACGTAGCGGGAACCAGCATGGGGGGACTGGTGGGCGGCCTGTACGCCTCGGGCATGAGTCCGCAGGAGATCAAGGACTTCGTTGGCGGCATCAACTGGAGCGCAGTTCTGAGTGGGCAGATACCGTTTCCGGCTCTGAGCTTTCGACGAAAAGAAGATAAGCTCGCATATCCGAATCGCTTACAGTTTGGTTTGAAGAACGGATTCAGCCTGCCGAACGGGCTGAATTCCGGCTCGGCGGTGGGGTTGCTGCTGGACGACAAGATGCTGCCGTATTACGACCTGAAAAATTTTGACCAACTGCCTATCCCGTTCCGTTGTGTCGCGACTGACATGACGACGGGAAAAGAACATATCTTCAAAGATGGGTCGCTGCCGCAGGCGATGCGTGCGACGATGTCCATTCCTGGAGTCTTTGCACCGGTTGAGCATGGCACGTCGGTGTTCTCCGATGGCGGCGCGGTGAACAATCTACCGGTGGACGTTGCCCGGTCTATGGGCCCCGATATTGTGATCGCGGTGTACCTGGATACCGGGCCGTTCAATAAGAAGTCGCTGAATTCGCTGGTGGGAGTCGCAGGCAGGAACGTTGAGATCATGCTTGCGGCAAACGAGATTCAGAATATGAAGGATGCAAACATCCTCTTGAAGGTGGATCTCAGCAAATATACCTCGAGCGACTTCGAGTTGAGTGCAGAGATCATTCCTCAGGGTGTGAAGGCGGCGCAGGAGCACGCGGCAGAGTTGGAAAAATATGCCGTCAACGATGCGGAGTGGCAGGCGTACCTGGCGCAACGGAACGCTCGCCGCAAGACGAACGTTCCCGAGCCGAAGTTTATCAATGTCTACGGGATGCATGGAGTTCAACAGAGCGAGATTGCTCATGAGTTCGCTAAGTATGTGAACAAGCCCATCGACCCGCAGAAGATTGAAACCTCGATTACCGACCTGCAGGGGAGAGGCCTTTACTCGAGCATCAGCTACGACCTCATCGATCGGGACGGAACCGTAGGTCTCCAGATCAGACCAAGAGAGAAGAACTACGGGCCGCCTTTTCTCGACGCGGGTATCTTTCTCTCATCGAACAATTCAAATGATATCCAGTTCGGGTTCGGGGCAAGGCCGACGTTCTTCGGGATTGCGGGACCTGGGTCCGAGTTGCGGATGGATTTCGCATTAGGTCAGGTGGCCGGCGCCGGCGGAGAACTCTACAAACCGCTATTTGATGGGAAAGGCCTTTTTGTCGCTCCCAGGGCTTACTACGCGCACATTGTGACAGCGTTTTTTTCCGGTGGTCAGCAGCTTTCGCAATACATAGAAGAGAAAAATGGATTCGGCTTCGATATTGGTTATCAATTCAATTCGAAGACCGAGTTGCGCGTCGGAGAAGACTACCAATGGTACGGTCAGAAGCTGAGGATTGGGGTGCCGTCTGAACAGGCGTTTCATATAACGCCCTGGGTGACAAATCTTAAGTTTCAATATCTGGGGCAAGACAGCGTCCAGGTGCCGACGCGGGGCACGGAGATTCGCTCGATATATAACTATCTGACGAAAAGCCCGAATGGCCCTGGTGGTTATTCGCAGCTAGATTCGGCGATATCGCATTTCATCCCCGTAAAAAGTCGCGGGATAATCTTTGGAGCTGGATCCGGGGGAACAAGTTTCGGCGCGACAAACCTGGGATTAGCTGGCTTCGCGTTGGGTGGGCCGTTGCGGCTGAGTGCGTATCAGCGCGGAGAGCTGTTGGGGACAGATTACTTTCTGGCGCAGACGGGATATCTCTATCGTCTGCTTAAATTGAATCCGGTGATAGGGGAAGCGATTTACGCTACGGGATTTTATGAGATAGGAAAGGTGTGGAATGCGCAACCAGGAACGCCGAACTTGCCCATGGACGGCACAGCAGGACTGGTCATGAAGACACTCGTCGGGCCGATTTATGTCGGTTACAGCATCGGGGACAGTGGCCATCACGCTTGGTTCTTTGGTTTGGGCCGGATTTTCTAGCAGTGTTCATGCTCCGACTATGATGGGCTGGGCTGATGTTTGGTCCCGGAGTGAATTTTCAAGAATGTTGCAACGCAGAGGATCTTTTGGGATGGGCCACGCGGAGGGGCTGGCGCGAAAGAAAAACCTCGTTGCACTGACCGTAGGCTTGTTGATCGCAATCGGCGCGGTGGCGTGGCCGTTTACCAAGGCTCACCTGCAGGCAGTTGCCATTCTGCAGTTGGTAAGTGGGCAGAAGGTACCGTGGATCATTAGCAAGCTGGTGACGGAGCCGGTTCGGACCGAGGAAATGAACTTCGCGACTGAAGCTGGCGCGGTGCGCGGCCGGCTCTATCTGCCGGAGCGGCATCCGGGTGCTCCGGGGCTCGTGGTCCTGCATGGGGTACATCACCTCGGAATCGAAGAACCGCGGCTGGTGAACTTTGCGCGGGCGATGGCGAGCTGCGGGCTGCGAGTGCTGACGCCGGAGCTTCCAGGAATCAAGGACTATCACGTCGATCTCGATTCGGTGCGTGTGATTGGGGAGTCGACCCGGTGGTTTGCGGGGCAGACAGGTGGCCCGGTGGGAGTGCTTGGGTTGAGCTTCAGTGGAGGGTTGGCGTTGGTGGCGGCGAATGATCCGGCATATCGCAAGGACTTTAAGTTTGTGTTTGCGGTTGGTGCGCAGGACCAGATGGGGCATGTTGCAAACTACTACCTGACTGGGCAAGAGGCGCGACCGGATGGGACGATAGAGCGGCTGAAGCCGCATGATTATGGGCAGCTGGTGCTGGAGTATGAGCACTTGGAAGATTTTGTGCCGGCGGAGGACGAGGCAGCGATTCGTGCGGTGTTGCGAGAGCATTTGTATGAAAACGGGAGCGCCGAAGAGCTGGCAGAGGCGAAGCTGAATCCGCGGGAAAAAGCAGAGATGGCGGAGCTGATGGATTCGAACTCGGCGGTGACGAAGGCGAAGCTGGCCGCGTCGGATGCGAAGCACGCGAAGGAGATGGAGGAGCTGTCGCCGCACGGCATGCTGCGGACAATGACGACGCCGGTGTATCTATTGCATGGGCAGGCAGATAATATTATTCCATCGGCGGAGACGCTGTGGATCGCGAGCGAACTGCCCAGGGCTACGCTGCGAGAGGCGCTTGTGAGTCCTGTGCTTTCGCATGTCAATCTGGATGAAGCGAAGCCCCGGATAAGCGACCAGTGGCGATTGGTGCACTTTTTTGCGCTAATGATGCGTGCGGCAGAGAGGAAGTAGAGGAGATCGATGAGCGAGTTTGTGACGTTGGATGAGATTCGGGCAGCGAAGGAACGGATTGCCGGGGTTGCGGCGAGGACGCCGCTTTATCGTGTGGAACGAGCGCGGCTGCAAGATGGGTGGATTTCCTGAGCCGGAGTTCGATCTGTATATCAAGGCCGAGAGTGAGCAGCCGATTGGGAGCTTCAAGTTGCGCGGAGCCTACAACATGGTGTCGCAGTTGTCGCCTGAGGCGCTGGGGCGTGGAGTGATTACGTATTCGAGCGGTAACCACGCGCAGGGGGTTGCGTATGCGGCGCGGGCGCTGGGGGCGAAGGCCGTGATCGTGATGCCGAACAACGCTCCCGAGGTAAAGAAGGCTGCGACACGGGCGCTGGGTGCGGAGATTGTTGAGGTGGGGCCGGCTTCGTCGGAGCGAAAGGTGAAGGCGGAAGAGCTGGTGGCGAAGCACGGCTACGCGATGATTCCGCCGTATGACGCGCCGCAGATTATTGCGGGCCAGGCCACGTGCGGGCTGGAGATTGTGGAGCAGTTGCCGGGTGTGGAACTGGTGATCTCGCCGGTGAGCGGCGGCGGGTTGTTGAGCGGGATTGCAACGGCGGTAAAGCTGGCGGCGGAGGCCGGCCTCGCAGATCCGAACGTGAAGGTGTGGGGCGCTGAGCCGGAGCTGGCGGCGGATGCGAAGGAGAGCTTCTACACGAAGAAGCTGGTGGAGTGGCCTGCGGAGAAGACGACACGGACCATTGGGGATGGGCTGCGGACGCAGAGCCTCGGCGTGTTGAACTTCGAGCATGTTCTGCGATTTGTGGATGGAATCGTGACGGTGACCGATGAGGAGATTCTCGCGGCGATGCGCGTGATACTGGGCGCAACGAACCTGGTAGCCGAGCCGAGCGGGGCGGTGACGCTGGCGGCGGCTCTGTTCCATGCTCATGAATTGCCCAAGGCGCGGAAGGTCGTGGTTGTACTGAGCGGAGGAAATCTGGAGCCGGCGCTGCGGGAGCGGTTGGAAGGGGAGTTGGCTGCAGGAAGGGTCTAGCCGAAGAGAATCGTCTGGCGGCGAAAGCCCTGACTGGACCAGATCCTGCTTTGCAGCAGGTTCGGTTTCGCGTCTAATTGAGGGTCTATGCAGGTTCAATCTCTTTGGCGATGTTCGGTGATCGGGGTTGCGGCGATGCTGCTGGCAACCGGTGCGGCAACAGGGCAGACAAAGGCGCAGAAACAGGCTCAGAACTACGACAAGGCGGCACGGGCCACCGTGCTTCACGATGCGAATGTCTACGTCGCGGCGGATGCGGATGCGCAGAAGGTTTCGCTGGTGACGCCCGGGCATGAGGTGGTCGTGATCGAGCGGAGCAGCCCATGGGTGAAGGTATTCGCCAACACCGACATCAACGACGACGCTAATGAGGATGACCGCAACAAGCCGGAGTTCGGCGAGGATGCGAATGTGACACCGGCTTCGGGATGGATTCGCGACAAGGGAATTGTGGGACCCACTACGCCGGGAGGCGACGCGATTCTGTTTGGCTCGGCGGCAAACTTCGAGGACGAGGCAGAGCATCCTCACGCGCCGAAGGGAGCAGCCGCTTCTGCTCATCTGCTGTACAAGCGCGTGGCGGAATACTTCCCGGACTCGCCGCTGGCACCGGAGGCGGCGTGGCGGTCGGCAGACATTCGCTGGCAACTGGACAAGCTCGATATCAGCTCGCTGCCGAGCGCGAAGGAGCAGGAGGCCTATCTTCGGCCGCAGATCTATGAAGGCGAGATGAAGAAGGTAATGAAGACCTATCCGGGCAGCAAATTCGCGGCGCTGGCGGCGTACGATCTGCTGGACAACAAGCTGTGCGGCGACTGGCAGGGGTTGCCGAAGTGTCCGGAGATGGAGACGGGGCTGTATGAGAAGTATGCACAACAGTATCCTGATTCACCCAAGGCCCCTGAGGCGCTGTACAACGCCGTCTACCGGCAGGGTGTTGTGGTGACGATGTACACCGTGCAGGAGGACCGCAAGCGTGCTCAGGCCGCGGCCCAGAGGACACAGTCGCTGGCGCAGGAACTGAAGGAGAAGTATCCGAAGACGGACTTTGCGGCGCGTGGGACGAGCATCGCGTTTCGGGTCTCGCAGGGGATACCAATCTATGGAAGCGACCGTGATTGAGGAGCCTCCTACTTCCTCTGTGCTTGTGCGCGTCGTCTCGCATGAGGATGCCGCTGCTGTCGTGGAGCTCACCCGGCAGTTAGGGCATGAGGTTTCTGTGGAGAGGATTACCGAGCAGATTGAAAGACTGTCTTCCTGCGCGGCGAGCCAGGTTGTCTTCGTGGCTTGCGTCGGGTCGGAGGTTGTTGGGTGGATTGAAGCTGCGATTGCATATCATCTCCAGTCGGTCCCCTATTCGCTGATCGGCGGTCTCGTCGTACGAGATGGGATGCGGAGCCTGGGAGTGGGAAAGCGGTTGTGCGCCGAAGTAGAAGCGTGGAGCAGAGAGAAGGGCATCGCGGTGGTGCGTGTGACGTCGCGCATCACGCGGGAACGTGCGCATCGGTTCTATCTTCGCGAGGGCTACGAACAGATCAAGACTTCAGCGGTGTTTGAGAAGATACTCCCATAACAATTGCGGCGGGAGCCTCAAGCCTTTGGCTAATATTTGAACAGGTTTATTCTTCTGCAAATTTCCTCCATTAGACAAGGTGACGACACCGTGTGTTCACCGCGAACATTTAGGATGGGTTATGTCGATTTTTAAAGTAATCATTCTTGCCATCGTGCAGGGACTTGCCGAGTTGCTGCCTGTCTCCAGTTCTGCGCATGTGGTTGTTGCTGAAAAGCTGATGGGGCTGGACCCCTCCTCACCGCAGATGACGCTGATGCTGGTGATGCTGCATACGGGAACCATGTTTGCCGTAATTGCCTACTTCTGGAAGCAGTGGAAGAAGACATACTTCTCCAGCGGCGATTCCTTCAAACGTTTTTCGGTGCGGTTGATCTGGGCCTCGGTGCTGACGGGGATTATCGGCGAAGTCATTGTCAAGGCGATCGAGAAGATGGTGGGAGCTGCGAAGGCCGAGATCGAGGTGCTGTTCGCGCGACTGGACCTGATTGCTCCGGCGCTCGCGGCGGTTGGTCTCCTGATCTTGCTCGCGGGGCTGATGGAGAAGCGGCGCATGGGCGCTCATGCAAACGTCTACGGCGACAGCGTAACCATGCGGCAGGCGGGCTGGATCGGTGCGATCCAGGGACTATGCCTGCCATTCCGCGGATTTTCGCGGTCGGGAGCGACAATCTCGACCGGCATGTTGACCGGTGCCAGCAAAGAGCGCGCAGAGCGATTCAGCTTTGCGCTGGCCGTGGTGCTGACCCCTCCAGCGGTGGGACGCGAGATCCTGCGACTGGTGAAAGCGTCGCACGAAGCTGCAGCGGCCGGAACGCCGATTGATCTGCATGGAAGCATGGTGACGGGGTTGCTCGGTGCGATCTTCGCGTTCCTGGCTGGGCTGGTTGCGTTGAAGTGGCTCAGCAGTTGGCTGGAGGAGGGTCGCTGGTACCTCTTCGGTATTTATTGCCTGGTGGCTTCGGTGGTCGTGTTCGGGCTGTATCACGCAGGTTATTAAGCTACGAAGCCGTTGTCGGTCATTTCGCAGCAAGCGCGTCGCGGTGGTTCCGAACGTAGTCGTGCGAGGCAAGAACGTGTGCCTGCTGCTCGGCGAGGAGTTGGCGCACAGGCAGCGGCAGATTCTGGTCGAGTACGTCGGCGTAGGCCTTCTTGGCCTCATCTTCTCCCTGCTCGGCGGTCTGAAGGAGAGTATGGTCTCCGCCTCCCAGCTTCGCCTTCAGGTCTCCCCATGCGCGATGGATGGCGCCGCCAGCCGTACCGGACTCCTTGATGTCGTGTACCCCATTCTGGTGAAGGATTTCCTCCAGATCTCCCCGAAAACTTGCGCGCTTTAATGATTCGGCCAGAAAGTAGCGCTTCAGGGTCTCATCCTTCAGGTGTTCGCCGATGTCGGCAAAGCCTTTCTGGCTGTCGAGGAGAGTGCTGATAAGGGAGTTGAGCGCGAGCCGCATCTCGTGCTGTCTGCCTGCATCTGTCGACATGAAAAACCTCAATCTTCCCGAAAATGTTGGAGGTACGGTTGGTGCAGGGTCCGTCGGCTGTGCGCGATTCTCCTTCGCCGACGGCAAGCGGGAGAAATCGCGAAAATCCCGCACCCCTGCCAACCGCTTCAAAGGACCGCCGGGTCAAATGCGCCCGGCGGCAGGTACTGACAGATAGATGCGGAGATGGCCCGTGGGTTTGCATTCGGATACCCCCGCAGGAGGTTTCCTACTTTACCCCTCCCCGCCAGGACGCGCTCTGGGATAATCGGAGGTGCTCTGGAGGTTCACGGACTCGGTTTGCATCACCCGGTGTGCAGTCGTTCTGCGCGCTGGGGCGAGAGAGGCCGTGCGAACCCCTCAATGAAGGCTCCCCAATGAAATCCATAAGACTTGTCTCGACCCCGACGCGCAACCGCCGCCTGAATGAGATTCTCGGCATGGTCGTGCTTGTGGCTGCGACGTTGCTGTTGCTCGCGTTGGCCAGTTATACGCCCACGGACCCCTCGTTCAACACGGTGGGGCACTATGTTACGGGACGGCCTGCGCACAACTGGACAGGGATGGTAGGGGCTTATGTCGCCGATGCGCTGCTGCAGTTGATTGGGGTCGCTGCGTTCTTTCTGCCGCTGGTGCTGGGACGGCTGGGTATCTGCTGGATGCGGTCGCGGCCGGCAGGCTCTCCTCTGGCGAAGACGATCGGGCTCGGAATGTGGGTGGTGTTCGCGCCGCCGGCGATCGCTCTGCTGCCGGGGTCGATCTTATGGCGGAACTCACTGCCGATCGAAGGCACCTCGGGACGTCTGCTGGCGGACTTCCTGGTCCACTACCTGAACCTGCCGGGCGCGGCGATTGTGCTGACGCTTATGGTCGCGGTCTCGCTCTATCTGGCGACGACGTTTACGTTCAACACAGCGCGCGAGTGGGCGACGATCCGGTTTGGCTTTGTGCAACGGCTGTGGAACTGGTGGGTGCAACGGCGCAACAGACGTGCGGGTGCAGAGGCCGTGCTCGAAGAGACCTATGGCAGCAAGCGCGAACAGGCCGACGCGAGGGCACGACGGGCACGCGAACTCGCCGAAGAAGCGGAACGAAAGCGGCTGGAGCCGGAGAGCGCAACGCTGCTCAGTGGGCTGTTCGGTTGGTTGAGCAGGAAGAAGCGGGTTGATCCGATCGCGGTCGCCCCCGAAGAAGTTGCAGTTGCCGGACAGCCGGCTTCGATGTGGCAGGGCATGCCGCGAACGCTGGTGGATGCGCCTCCAGTGACGGCGTACAGCACGGCCGCTGCTGCGGTCGCGCCCTATGCGGACGCGTTGGCGAAGGCGGCGGCTCCGGTCCATGCGCTCGATGACGACTCCAACTTTAGTGATCGCGGATTTCGTTTTGACGCTGAGGAGTTGTTACCGGCAAAGGCGCCTGCTCCGGCAAAAGCGGCAAAGAAGGTTGTTGAGGAACCGAGAGCTTCGTTCCCCGCTGCTCCGTCGACGTTACCCGACGGCATCTCGTTCGGCAGGCGCGCGGATGCAGACATCAAGCCCGTGACCATCGTGCCGAAGAGTGTGCGCGGCTACAAGCTGCCATCTTCGTCGCTGCTGTATCGCAACGAGGAGCACACCATCGTGCGCGAGGAGGCGCTGCGCGAAGAGGCGCGGGTGCTCGTGGAGAAGTGCGCCGAGTTTGACGTGGACGGGCAGGTAACGCAGATCAATCCGGGACCGGTCGTCACGACATTTGAGTTCAAACCAGAGGCCGGCGTAAAGGTCGCGCGCATCACCGGGCTGGCCGACGATCTTTGCCTTGCCATGGCGGCGGAGTCGATCCTGATCGAGCGGATGCCGGGCAAGAGCACCGTCGGCATTCAGGTGCCCAACCACGAGCGCGAGACGATCTGGTTGCGCGATGTGGTCGAGTGCGAGAGCTTCGCGCAGAGCAAGAGCAAGCTGGCGATTGCGCTGGGCAAGGACATCAACGGGCGCATCGTTACCGCGGATTTGGCCAGTATGCCGCACGTTTTGATCGCGGGCTCGACTGGCTCCGGTAAATCGGTCGCGATCAACGCGATGATCATGAGCGTGCTGTTCAAGAGCACACCCGAGCAGGTACGCATGATCCTCGTCGACCCGAAGCGTGTGGAACTGGGGATGTACGAAGGAATCCCACACCTGTTTACGCCGATCATCACCGAGGCGAAGCTGGCGGCGAATGCTCTGCGAAATGCTGTGCGTGAGATGGAGCGCCGGTTGAAGCTGCTGGCCGCGAATCATGTACGCAACATCGATCAGTTCAACAAGCTGTTCGACCATGGCAGCGAATATCTCTTCGAAGATGTAAACCAGGAGCCGCTGCCGTACATCATCATCATCATCGACGAGTTGGCAGACCTGATGATGCTCGACCGGGCGAACGTCGAAGAGTCGATCACGCGATTGGCCCAGATGGCGCGCGCTGTTGGAATTCATCTTGTCCTGGCGACGCAGCGGCCCTCGGTCGATGTCATCACCGGCCTGATCAAGGCCAACGTGCCGACGCGCATGAGCTTCCGCCTGGCAACCAAGGTGGACTCGCGAACGATCATCGACTCAAACGGCGCAGAATCTCTCCTCGGGCGTGGCGACATGCTGTATCTGCCGCCGGGAACCAGCCGCGTGCAGCGAGTTCACGCCCCCTTCGTCACCGAGAAGGAGATCTCCGAGGTGGTGAAGTTCTGGAAGGCACAGGGCGAGGCGGAGTACGTTCACGGCTTCCTCGAAGGACCGAAGGAAGACACGGGCAAAGAGAATGACGGCGGAGTCGAAGGTGACAACAACGATCCGATGTACGACGACGCGGTGCGGCTGGTGTTCGAGTTTGGCAAGGCCAGCACCTCGCTGCTGCAGCGTCGTCTGCGGATCGGCTATGGACGCGCCGCTCACCTGATCGACATGATGTACAACGATGGCCTGGTCGGGCCGGCGGATGGATCGAAGCCACGCGAGATTCTGAAGTCGCCGAACTGGATCAGCGAAGTGGACGCTGCGATTCGATAAGGACTAATGATGCACCGTCTTCGACGAGCGAATGGCGACGATCGCGAGGATGCAGACCACTCCCAGCAGGACGATCCACAGCAGATGTGGATGACGATCGGTGAGTGGCCGCGTGTCGGGTCGGTCGCGGTAAGCAGGGTTCAACTGTTCCGGCCCTAGTTCTCCCGTGTGCATGGCACTGGATGGGGCGAAGAGGCGTGCATAGTCGTACTGCGGAGCGGCGAGCGCGGGGTCTCCGTAATAGAGGGTCAGCGGCTGTGTGCTCGATGTGTCGAAGCAGATCTTGCGCTGGCGCATTTCAAGCCGGACGGCAGTAATCGGCAGCGGTATGTCGTCGCCATTGTCGACCGCGACTTCGACGGTTGCGGCGCCTTGCATGTTCGAGCCCAGGGTCGCGGGGACGCTGAGTTGTTCGTGACGAATCTCACGGCCGGCCTGAGTAAGGTGCACCCGCAGGATGGTGCCGACGAGACTTTCGCTCACCGAGTTAGAGCCGCCATCAGGGCGATCGTTGATCAGAACATCGCGGCTGAAGTTGGCCTTATAGCCCGGAGCCAGATCGAAAGAGATGCGCTCGACAGGAATGCGCTCGGGCAGTTTAAAGGTGGCTAAGCTCTGGCGACCGCGCTGGATAATGCTGGTGGAAGTGGCCGCGGTCGTGTAGATCGACTGAGCCTCACGGCTCGGCGGAACGGTGACACCCTGGACCATCTCTGGCGTTGCGTTGAAGCTGTGATTGCCGGTCGCGGGGGAGACGGCCAGTTCAAAGTGGAGATAGGGAAGGTTCGTCTCCTGCAGGTGGAGCGTAGTGTTGCGCGAGAGATGCTGTGAGGTGAGGTCGAAGAGCGTGAACTCGCCGAGACCGGTCTGGTTCGAGTAGTTGGGATCTCGCGTTCCGGAGACCGTGGCGGTAGCGAGGAAGTCCTTTCCGGCGAGGTCGAGAGTAATCTCCGTGTAGGGCCGGTTCGGCATCTCCACATCGAAAACGATATTGTGGCCGCGGAGGCCGAGGTTGCGAATACGCCCAGGCTCGCTGTCGGGCTGCTGGGGCACGCTCAGCGTCGTGGCGTAAGGAACCACGTGGTCGTTCTCATAGAGGCGCAGATCTTTCAGCGACGGAGCCGCGTGCGGGAAGATCTGCGGGTCGATGACGGCGCAGCTTTGGCCGGGGTCGGCCGCCACAGTAACGGTCCGCTCGTAGCGGAAGTATTGCGGAAGCGCGGTCGCTGGCTCAGAGTCCGGCGTGCCCTGCCAAAGCAGGAGCGCCAGCAGGATGGCCGGTTTCACTGATCTGCTCCTTCGTGTGGGGCGTTGCGCCCGTCGCTTTCCGTAGCCGGTTGGGGATCGCGCAGCGACAGCCAGTCCTTCTGATACGCGAAGCTGACGGCCATCAGCAAGGCTCCCAGGCCGAGGAAGCTAAGCACGCGATAGCCCTGACTCAGATCGCGCGTGTCATAGAGAAAGGTCTTGCCGATGGTAAATACCAGCAGGATCAGGGCCTGCCAGCGGATGAACGCAGAGCGTTTCCAAAAGCCAATTGCCAGCAAACCCGCTCCATACAACATCAGAAATGCGGAGATGGCGAGGGACTTTTGGAGATCAGCCTCGGGGTTGCCGGCAGTGCGGCGCCATGTGGTGTCGAGCTCCCGTACACACGCGAGAACGGCGACAAGATTGAGCGCGATGATAGACACGCCTGCAATCTGCAGCCAGCTTGGCAAAGCGGCGTCTTCATATTGCCGGGCACGAAGCGCGATTGCAGCGGAGGCAGCCAGCGCAGCAACTCCAAACAGGGAAGTGGCGAAGCGGCTGTTGAAGAAGGCGGTGTCGATCTGATAGTAGAGCCAGAAAGGCTGGACGATCAAGCCGCAGAAACCCAGCGCCAGCGCAGCAATGGCGAGACGGCGCAGGATACGGTGAAAGCTGGCCGCGGTAGGCTCTGACGCGGGGCTGGAGAGGCGTGCTGAGATCCATAGCAGAGCGACGCCCTCGGCCAGCCAGCCGATCGTAATCCAATGGCCGCTGGCCTTCAAAGGTATGGCGATTGTGAGGAAGACAACTGCCAGGGCCAGGTGCACCGCGGATGCTACTCGAGTCTGCGGCAGGCGCATCAGCCCCAGGTAAAAAGCGCCCAGGAGAACCGCAACCCACGGCAGCAGGTCGTGATGGCGCGAGTCCTGCAGGACGGAGTACAGCGCAAGGGCCACAAACGTCGCGTTCGCCAGCGGAAGAAAAACCTCGGTGATCGGTGTGCTTGTCTTCTCGCCGTCGCGGGGGCGGCGCATCGTCGGAAAGACAAAGACGAGAAAGAAGAGAACGATGAAGAGCGAGGTAATCTCCACCGGCTGTCCGACATTGAAAGAGCCGTAGAACTCCGAGTACCAGCCAATGAAGAACGCGACTGTGGCGGGAAACGCTCCGAACAAAAGTCGTGGCCAGGATTTGAGCCGGACCAACACGACAGCAGCGATATCAATGGCGAGGATGTAGGTGAAGAGAAAGATCTCATGGTTACCGCCGGTCGAGAGCAGCAGCGGGGTCAGGAAGGCTCCAGCCAGCGCGTAGGCAGCCAGGATTTGGCTGTTCTGCGACCACGCCATATAGGCGTTCCAGGCCGTCACCAGGATCATCGCGCCAAGCGCCGCACTGGCGGGCAGCAGGTGATAGAGCTGGAAGGCTGCCCACAACGAGAGGTAGAGGGCACCGCTGCCAATGGCTTTCAGGGAATAGGAGAAGGCATGAAAGCCCTGACGGCGAAACCGCTCCGACCACACCACGATGGCTACGCCCGCGATGAGCCCGGCCAAAATACGTCCGAGCGGCCCGATCCAGTGGTTGTCGATGGCCCACTTCAGAAACAGAGTCGTCGCAATCAACAGAGCCACAATGCCGATGCGGCTGAAGAGTTGAGAGCCAATGCGATCTTCGAGCGACCCCTTGGGCTTGGGGATATGTTTGGCGAAATTCGGGGCAGCCAGGCCTTCAGTGCCTGGCGCTGCGGCGGGACGGGGTGGCGGCGGGGCTGTCTGCGTGAATCTCGCAAGGGGCCGTCCGCGCAATTCGGCCAGTTGCCGCTCCAGCGATTCGACGCGTACGGACAGCGCTGCCAGGTCCGCGGCGACTCGAGCTCCCTCGTCTGGCTGACTTCGCTGCTCCTGCTGCTCGTCCGGGGCCATGGCAATTACTTTACCTCCATGTGCGACGGAGTGGTACAGGAGTCTTTCGATTGGTATCTTTGTGCAGGACGTGACTCAGATGCCGGTTCAAATCCTGGTTGTCGATGACGATGCCCTTAGCCGGGAGGTGCTTGCCCTGTTGCTGCATGGCGCAGGGTATGCGGTGGAGACGGTTGAATCGGGAGACGCGGCGTTGCTTCATCTGCAGACCGCTCGCCCGCTCCCGCAGGTTGTCCTGGCCGATCTGCAGATGCCGGGGACAACCGGAAACGAACTGGCGAAGCGGCTGCGTAGTCTATGCAGCCCGGCAACAGTGCTGTTGGCGATGAGCGCGAGTGCACCGGACGATGCGTCTGCAAGACAATTTGATGGATTTGTGCTGAAACCGTTCACCATGGAGGCGCTCGCGGCGGCAATTGTCGGCGGCACGGCAGGCGCAACGAAGCCATCGAACGGTTCCAACCCGACTGTTCTGAACGAGGCCGTGTATCGCAAGCTCGCCGGGTCAATGCGACCCTCGCAGGTGGAGCAGCTCTATTCGCTCTGTCTTTCCGACGCCGAAACGCGCCTTGCGGGGATGCGCCGGGCCGCCTCCGACGGCGACGATGCCACCTACAAAAAAGAGGCGCACGCGATCAAAGGCAGCTGTGGTATGGTTGGCGCAATTGAGTTGCAAACCCTTGCAACATCAATGGAAAAGTGTGGTTTGAGTGATGACCATGTAGCTTCGCTCAATGAATTCGTACTGGCTTGCGAACGGCTGCGGGGTATGCTGGTCGCACACGAAATCACTCAGGTTCGGGCCAGTGGAGTGTCAGGAGAAGACGCGTGATGAAGGAAGCAATGAAGAAGTCTGACGATGCAGGTGTAGCGACGGGGCCTATTCGTATCGTTGTTGCTGACGATCATCCAGTAGTGCGCTTTGGCGTAAAAAACATGCTCGAGAACGAGTCCGGCTTTGAGGTCGTCGGCGAGGCCGAGGATGGTGACGTAGCGATCACCCAGACGCTCGAACTGGAGCCGGACATTCTTCTGCTCGATCTGGCGATGCCGCGCCTGCCGGGGCTGGAGGCTCTGCGCGCGATCATGAACAAGTCGCCGCGGGTGAAGATCATCATGCTGACCAGCACCATCTCCACCCAGCAGATCATCGAAGCCCTGCAGATTGGAGCCCGTGGCATCGTACTCAAGGATGCGGTCGCCGGCGATTTGTCGAAGTCGCTGCGCGCCGTGCTCTCCGGTGACTACTGGATCGGCGGCGAACGAGTCGCGAATCTTGTGACAGCGCTGAATGCGTTGATGAAGGAAGCCGCCGCTGTCCCCGAGCGCAAGACCTACGGTCTGACACCGCGCGAGCTCGAGGTGGTGACCTGTATCGTGGAAGGCTGCAGCAACAAGGACGTCGCCAAACAATTCGCAATCAGCGAAGAGACGGTGAAGCGGCACTTGTCGAATATCTTCGACAAGACGGGTGTATCGACCCGCCTGGAACTTGCGCTGTTTGCGATTGCCCATAAGCTGGTGACACTCGAAAGCTAGCCTGCCCTGCATCTCGCGCGTCGGCCTTCAGTAGAATGAAGGAATGGGCGAGGCTTCGGCTTTAGACATCGTTGATTTACTGGTGATCGGCGCAGGGCCAACGGGGCTGGCCTGTGCGATCGAGGCGCAACGCGCGGGATTCACCGCCCTTCTGGTGGATAAGGGCTGCCTCTGCAACTCGCTCTTTCACTATCCCGCGAACATGACATTCTTTACGACGCCGGAGCTGCTGGAGATCGGCAATATGCCCTTTTCCAGCCCGAATCAGAAACCCAATCGTAACGAGGCACTGGAGTACTACCGCAAAGTCGCAGAGCACTACGACCTCAACGTTCTACAGTATGAGAATGTTGAACGCGTGAGTGGCTCTGACGGCAACTTCACCGTTCACACAACGGACCGGTTTGGCCGCTCTCTGCATCATCGCGCACGCAAGCTGGTGATCGCTACGGGATACTACGATCTGCCGAACTACCTGGGAATCCCCGGCGAGGGTCTCAGCAAGGTAAAGCACTACTATCACGAGGCGCATCCTTTCTACGGACTCGACGTGCTCGTCATCGGCGGCAAGAATTCCGCGGCCATCGCTGCGCTCGATCTGTGGCGGCACGGAGCCAGCGTTACCCTCGTGCATCGTGGCGCAGAGATGCACCGTCACGTGAAGTACTGGATCCTGCCCGACATCAACAACCGCATAAAAAACGGCGAGATCAAGGCCTACTTCAACAGCACAGTGACGAGCATCGCAGAGGACGAGGTGACCTTGTCCACGCCTGACGGTACAGTGACTCTGCCGAATCAATTCGTCTTTGCCCTGACGGGTTATCATCCGGACTTCAGCTTCATCGAGCGCCTGGGAGTAACTCTGGATGAAACCAATGACCGTTGTCCGACATGCGACCCGACCACACTCGAAAGCAACGTCCCCGGCATCTATTTAGCTGGCGTAGTCGTTGCAGGTGAGCGAACCAACGAAATTTTTATCGAGAACGGCCGCTTCCACGGGCAGTTGATCGCAGAAGACCTGCGAGGAAAATTGGTTGCGGTTTAGGCGGGTTACATCGCAAACCTTACTACGGCGTTGCCACCTAGCCAATCACCCGGCGAAGAAAACCCTTCACTCCTATCCACGTCAGCAAACAGAGCGACGCGAACAGCATGCCAAGAATGTAAACGGGCCTCATGTGCGGGCTGGGGGTAAGCGATGCACGAAGTCCTTCGCTCATATAAACAATCGGATTGAATAACACGCCGATCTGGAGCCAGCGCATTTGAGTGAGCGCAGCCCATGGGTAATAAACGCAGCCGAGAAATGTAATCGGGATCACGACCACGCCAAAGATCAATCCGATCTGCTGCGGCTTCACGCTGGTGCCGATCGTCAGTCCCAGCGCCCCGGCAGTCAGGCTGGCCAACCCGACAACCACAATGAGAAACGGCCAGCTGCTGATGTGCACCGCGGGGTGAACCGCCGGAACGTAGTAGGCCAGCGGAAACACGACGCACGCAGCGATGACGCTCTGTACCGCACTGAAACAGATCTTTTCCATAGCGACCGCCGCAACCGGCAGCGGGCACATTACGCGGTCGTCGATCTCCCGCGTAATGCCAAACTCCTGCGCCAGCGGCAGTGCCACGGCGGCAATCCCGCTGAACATGATGGCGACTGCCATCAGCCCCGGAAGAAGAACCGTGCTAAAGCCGCTGCCGGCGATCATGCCAGTTGGGTTGATGGCTGCGCCCGAGCTCATGTGCGGAAACACGTACGTGAAGACAAAGAGAAACAACAGCGGATTCATGCAGACGCGGATCGCGAAAGGGAAGAACTCCCGGCGCAGCACGTGCAGGTCGCGCAGAAAGAGCCCTGCGAACGCCCGCGCATACTGCATAAACCTTGAGCTATCTGCGCCGGTTTGCGGGCGGACAGTTTCGAGTTCGGCCAGTTCGGTCATAAGGTCTCGGTTGTGCAGCAGTCTACTCCCGAAGGTCTCGACCGGTAAGCCGGATGAAGACGGTCTCGAGGCTGGTTTCGGTAATGGTAAGGTCGCGGAGACCGTAAGGAGTCGCCGCGCGAACGACGTCGGACAGCAGACCGTCGGCGCCCTGCGCAAAGATACGAACTCCTTTCGGTGTGGATTCCGCGCTCGCTACGCCGGGGAGTTTTTGAAGTTGTTGCATCAGGCCAGCAAGGTTCTCGCGACTCCGCAGATCGAGTTCGTAGACCTTCTGTGCTCCCACCGAACCCTTCAGCGCAGCCGGCGTATCCTGCACCAGGATCTTGCCGTGATCGATGATCGCAACGCGGTCGCACAACTCGTCGGCCTCCTCCATATAGTGCGTCGTCAGCACAACGGTAATCCCTTCCTCGCGCAGGCCGCGGACAGCGTCCCACATGGCGATGCGGCTCTGTGGATCGAGCCCTGCGCTGGGCTCGTCAAGGAACAGAACCCGGGGATGATGCGCAATCGCGCGGGCGATCTGGACGCGTTGCGCGAGGCCTCCAGAGAGCTGTGCTGGATAGGCGTCCGCTCGTTCCGTCAGATGGAACTGGGAGAGCAACCGGTTCGTTCTTTGCCTGGCTTCCGCACGCGAAAACCCGAAGTAGAGGCAGTGAAAGTGAATGTTTTCGTAGATCGTGCAGGCCCGATCAAGCGTGTTGAACTGCGGCACCACGCCGATGCAACGCCGAGCAATCGCAGGGGTTTCGACGACATCGATCCCAGCGATGCGAGCCTTGCCCGCGGTAGGCAAAGCGCGAGTGGTGCAGATGCTGATAGTCGTCGTCTTGCCGGCGCCATTCGGCCCCAGCAGGCCGAAAAGTTCGCCCTCATGAACGCTGAGGTCGATGCCGTCAACTGCGACCACGCGCTGCTTGCCCTCATAGATCTTTCGCAGCCCTTCAATCTCTACGATCACTGTGGATTCATCCCCTGGCGCAGCTTTGATTATATGCAGAGCGACCGCGGCCCTTATCCGCGCACCATCCGGATCACAATCTTGCCGAAGTGCGATGCCGACTGCATGTGCTGAAAAGCCTCCCGCGCCTGATCGGAGGCGAAGACGCGGTCGATGACCGGGCGCAGCATCGCCTTCGCCATAACAGTATTCATCTGTTCAAACATCGTGCGCGAGCCAACATAAATCCCCTGCACACAAAGTTGTTTGTGCAGAATCGGCGTCAGGGCCAACGGCTCCGACGTTGCCGAGCCCGACAGAACGCCGATCTGCGCGATCATCCCGCCGACGCGAGCCGCGCGCAATGATTGACCGAAGGTGCCGGCGCCGCCAACCTCGATGATCCGGTCCGCACCCTGTCCGCCGGTGACCTCGACAACCCACTTCGACCACTCGGGGCGCTCCTTGTAGTTGCATCCAGCATCGAGGCCCAGGCCGTACGCACGAGTTAGCTTCTCGTTGCTCGATGACGTTCCGATTACCCTCGCTCCCAGCAGCTTCGCGAACTGCAGCGCAAAGATGGAGACGCCGCCGGTGCCTTGTATGACGACGGTTTCGCCGGGAAGCACAGGACGCGCAGGCTCTCCGGCATGGTGCAGCGCATTCCATGCCGTTACGCCTGCGCAGGGAAGAGTAGCTGCCTCTTCATAGCTCAGGTGCTCCGGAAAAGGAATGACCCCGTCCTCTGCGAGCAGGACATACTCAGCGAGCATCCCGTCGACATCGCCACCAAGCGCCGCCTTCGATCTCTCTGCCGTCAGCGGCCCGTCGAGCCATCGCTGCATGAAGATACCGCATACGCGATCGCTCACCCGCACCCGTCTGACCCCATCGCCGATCGCGACAACCTCTCCGGCGCCATCCGAGCAGGGAATTCGCGGCAATGCCATCTTCGGGTTGTAAAGTCCCTTCACTACCATCAGATCCCGGTAGTTCAGTGACACAGCGTGGACCCTGATCAGCACCATGCCGGGCGCAATTTGTAACGTCGGCAAGTCCACCCGCTCCAGGTGGTCGACTCCGAATTGATGGATCGGATAGGCGAACATATTCCCTCAGTTGAACTTCTATGCTTCTCAACCACAAACTAGCAATCGACAGTATGACGCGAAACTATCTTATTTATTGATTTCACCCGGCGTAGAATGACTATATGTCGCGAGGATGGGAGAGTAAATCCGTGGAAGAACAGCAAAACCAGGCTGCTGCTCCAAAACCTGCAGGTGCAAACGATACTGCTGCGGAGGCGGAGAACAAACGCAAGCGGCAGGCTTTGGAGTTGCAGCGGGAACGTATCTTGTCCGAGCGGACCTCAAGTCCGCATCGGAGATCTGCGCTTTCCCTTGCGCTGGCCGACATCGAAGAGAAGCTCGCCGAGCTCGGCTGGACAATTCACCTCTAGCCATTGCATGCAGCGCGGTTCGACTCAGCCGTACCGGTCGAACACTCAGCCGTGCCGGTGGAAGACCGTAGAGTTGGCCTGATCGATCGTAGTCATCACTACAGTGTGGATATTCACGTGCGCCGGTCGGCTCGCCGCCCACACGATCGCCTCGGCAACGTCTTCCGGCTGCAACGGCGTAATGTTCTGGTACACCTTCGCCGCTCTCTCCTCATCCCCGCGAAAACGCACGTTGCTGAAGTTGGTCTCCACCATCCCGGCGTCAATTGAAGTGACACGGACAGGCGTCCCCATCAGGTCGATCTTCAGTCCCTCGCTGATGGACTTCTCCGCTGCTTTGCTGGCGCAGTAAACGGCGCCATTCGCATACGTAATGTAGGCAGCGGTCGAGCCAAGGTTGATGACGTGCCCGCGGCCACGCGCCACCATGCCCGGAACAACGCTCTTCGTAACATAGAGCAGCCCCTTGACGTTGGTGTCGATCATCTCCTCCCAATTCTGCGGATCGTCTTCGTGTAGCTTGGCGAGGCCTCGACTCAGTCCGGCGTTATTCACCAGGATGTCGATGTCCCTCCAATCGGCAGGCAGGCTGGCGATCGCCGCCTCGACGTCCGCGCGCTTCTGGACATCAAGCTGGAAGATCCGCACAGCGGGGGCGCCGGCAGCCGCAAGCGTCTGCTGAAGCTCCTGCAGCGGCTCGAGACGGCGGGCACAGACAAGCAGACGCGCCCCCTCGCGCGCAAAGGCGATTGCGGTTGCTCTGCCGATTCCGGAGCTCGCCCCGGTGACAAGTACAGTCTTTCCCTGAAGAGATGCCATAACTTCTTATATCCAAAAAAACGAAAGGCCGCATCTCGCGGCCCTTCGTTTCTGAAATATGAGAATCAGGTTATTGGGGACTTGCAGTAGCAGGTGTCGTATCAGGACTGCTCTGTTCGACACCGATTGCGTCGCCCGAAACAACCAGTTGCACCCGCCGGTTCTGCGCGCGCCCCTGGGCCGTGTCGTTGTCCGCTACCGGTTTCGCCTTGCCAAATCCCGTGGAGGTGATATTGTCCGTCTGGACACCTTGACTGATAAGGAAGTTCCGGACGGCATCGGCGCGATTTTCCGAAAGCTTCTGGTTGAACTCGTCGCTTCCCACGCTGTCCGTATAACCCTCAACCTGAAGCTTTAGGCCAGGATAAGCCTGCAGAATTCCCGACACCTTCGCCAGGCTGATCTGCGTATTCGGCTTCAGCGTGTATTTGCCGGTGTCGAACAGCACATCCGACATATTGACGATCAACCCGCGCGCCGATTCGCTGGTGGCCAATACGCTGTTAAGCTGCGCGCGCAATTTTTCGCGAACCGCGTTTGCATTCTCCGCGCTCTTATTGGCGGCTGCGGCTCTGGCCTGCGCCTCGGCGGCTGCGGCTTCAGCGCGGGCGCGCTCTGCATCGGCCTCGGCCTGTGCTGCCCTGGCGCGTTCCGCTGCAAGCTGCGATTGCTGGGCCTCCAGTTGCGATTGCTGTGCCTGGCTCTGTGCGTCGCGCTTGGCATTCTCGGCGTTCTGCTGCCGCTCCGCAGCCTGTCGCCGCAGAGTCACCAGACGGGCATCTTCCGCACGTTGCACCGCCTGACGCGCAAAGGTAATCTCCAACTTCCGGTCGCCCTTCTTGTTCTGGTCGATCGCCGTCGCATTGTGGAGATCCTGCATCGCCTCCTTCATAATCTCCGGAGCATATTTGTCCGCTTCTGCAGCCTGTGCAATGCGGATGGCGTTGTTGGCCTGATAAAGCTCAAGCGGCGACTTTTCATTACGCGTAATCGGATTCAGATTCGACTTCGATCCCTCCGTCTGCGCGTAGGTACCGCGCGGCAGCAGCAGATAGTGGGCGTTGACCTTTTCCAGAACGCCACTCGTCTTGTTATTCAGAATCACATTTTGCAGCACCACAACGTCGCTCGGCTGCGTGACGGAAAAATAGGGCTCTGCCGTCACGATCAGGCCGAAGGACTGGAGCGCGGTCGTCACATCGATGTCATTCTTCGTTCCCGCAGGCAGCACTTCGCCAAGATTGTTCGGCCGTCCGTCCGGAGTGATCGCCCACAAGACATACGTCAGGTACTCCTGACCAAATCCGTTGGCCGGAGTAAGCCCCTGAAACCGGGCTTCGATATGAATCCCGCCGCGCTCGCTGGTAACCCTGGCCTCACCCTTCGCAAGGGGCAGCAGCGTCGTCCCCTTGAACCCGATGGTGGTTGTCCCGCTGCGGTGCAGATAATTCACTGCATCCAGGTCGCGCTGGACCACTTTCACCCGATAGAGATAGATTCCATTGTCTTGCTTCTCAATTTGCTGCTGCTCCTGGGGAGGAGGCATCTGGGCGGTGGGATTAGGTTCCTGACCGTAAAGCGCGTTAGCCCCAGATCCGCAAACTCCGGAGAACCCCGCAGTGAGTGCCAAGGCAGTAAAAAGCTTCGTATAACGATTCATTCCCGATCTCCTTGCGAAACTCGACCTATCGCCGAAACACACTGATTTTGACATGTCTCGCAACTATTGTGTGCGATGCGGAGCCATTGGTAAAGGGTGTTCGGCGGAGAGGGTTAGGGGAGGTTAACTGCAGAATCTCAAGGTGAGATATCCAGAAGAAATCAAACGCTTTCCGTTAGTCTATCGCACAAAAAGACTGCCCTCCACCTGCTTGCGGCGAGGTGGAGGGCAGTCTTGATATGGCTCTAGGCGCTGTGATGTTGTTGCGTGTTGCGGTGCACAAAGTGGTACGGAGGCCACGGCCCCGAAAGCTGCATGCGGCAGTCCTTCAGCTCAAGCGTGGCCGACGTGTACTTGTTCTGGTAGCGTTCCACCGTCTTGTTATCGATCAGGTGAGCGATATCCAGCAGCATCTTGCCCGTGTCCATCCGCTTGCAGGTGATCTCTTCGGCGAGCGGCAGGAACATCCGGTGCATCTGGATCGAAAGCGCGCGGGCCTTCGACTGACGCTCCCGCTGGCGGCTGGCGCTTTCACGCAGGCTGGTCAGATACTGCTGGCCGACCGTCATATCGCGGGTTGAGTTGCCGGGGCAGATGTCGTCCACCAGCACCTTCAGGTGCATCTCCGCCTTGCCGCGCAGACGCTCCACGTTGGCCTGGAAGTGACGCTGATTCGAGCGGACGGAGCGGCGCAGAGCGTCGTCATCCTCAAACGTGGTGCCGAAACGGAAGGGAAGTACGGTTGAAAGTTTGAAGCAGTCTGCAATGACGCGGGCGTGATCTTTGGCTGCCTGCTGGTCCATCCGTGCACTGTCTTCCGCGCTATGTTCGGAGACGATGACGGCCAGATCGCTGGCGGGAAAGAGGAAAGTCTGGTTACCGAACATACCCGATACCCCGGTCAGGGGCATTGGGCGACGGTGCCGGCAAAGTTCCGGAAATGCCTGCCGTTCTGCGATGCAATAGGCGTACCATGCCATGTTTTTGTCCTTCCAGAGCGCGCTGAGGGGTCTAACCGCCCCATCAGGAAGTTGGTTATGTTACTCAAACGGGTACGGAGATTGTTTGGAAGCTGTTCATGCAATAGGTTTTGGCTTGGCAGAGTCCATAATCGTCCTGAACTCCACCGAACCGAAACGGATAGTATGCCTATTGAAGTACGATTGGCAACTCTTTCTTCACCGAATTTCTGGGACTCCGGACAAAACAAAGAGCCTTCCCCCCAAAACGTCTGGCGCACCTTGCTCCAGCGCAACTAGTCCCTCAAACAGCCACAGGCTAGGTCCTGCCGTGAGCCTCCCGCCCAATAGCTCCGAGCGATCTCCCCGGATTTTCACTCAGCAGCCTACCCTCCCTGCCTCTAAACCCGGTAACATCTAATATATGGCCCTTATCGCTTCGCTCGAATGCTCCCGCTGTCACCACCACCTCTCCGCCGACTCCCCCCAAACCCTCTGCCCCCTCTGCGGCGGCTCCCTCTATGTCCGCTACGACATGGACAAGCTCAAAAAGACCGCAAAACGCGATGAAATCGCCGCCCGCGCCGCCTCCGCCCCCGCCAGCCTCGGCATGTGGCGCTACGCAAGCGTTCTGCCCGACGTAACCCCCGTCACCCTCGGCGAAGGCTGGACCCCCCTCCTCCAAAGCAAGCGCTACCCCGGCCTCTATATCAAGGAGGAGGGAGCCAATCCCACCGGCACCTTCAAAGCCCGCGGCCTCGGCCTCGCCGTCACCATGGCCAAACACTATGGCCTCCAACACCTTGCCGTCCCCAGCGCAGGCAACGCCGCCGGAGCCCTCGCAGCCTACGCCGCCGCCGCCGGCATCACCGCCCACATCTTCATGCCGCAGGACGTCCCCCTCGCCAACTACCTTGAGGGCATCCTCTACGGTGCCGACGTCACCATGGTCGACGGCCTCATCTCCGACTGCGCTCGCATGGTCGCCGAAAATATCAAAGCCCAGAAGGCCGCCAACACCCCCATCGGTCAGACCTGGTTCGACATCTCCAGCCTCAAAGAGCCCTTCCGCGTCGAAGGCAAAAAAACCATGGGCTACGAACTCGTCGAGCAGCTCGGCTGGACCTACCCCGACGCCGTCTTCTATCCCACCGGCGGAGGCGTCGGCCTAATCGGCATGTGGAAGGCCTTCGAAGAGATGGAGCAGTTAGGCTGGGTCGATCGATCGAAAAACGGCGGCAAGCGCCCGAAGATGTACGCCCTGCAATCCAGCGGCTGCGCTCCCATCGCCCGCGCCTACGCCGAGCACAAGCCCGCCAGCGAGTTCTTCCCCAACGCCGCCACCTTTGCCGCCGGCCTCCGCGTCCCCAAGCCCTACGCCGACACTATCATCCTCGACATCGTCCGCGAATCCGGTGGCGCCGCATCGCCTCACCCGACGACAAAATCCTCGCGAGCATTTTGGACTGGGCCAAGACACGAAGGCATCTTCCTCTCCCCCGAGGGTGCCGCCGCCACCGCAGCCTACGACGCCCTCATCGCCACAGGCGACCTCAAACCCACCGACAAAGTCGTCCTCTTCAACACCGGCGCCGGCCTCAAATACACCGACGTCACCGCCGAAGCCATGCACCTCAAACGCCCACAAGAGAAAAAGATTGCCCTGCCCACCCGCACGCCCGTAGGCGGCATCATCACCCCGCAATAGCACCATCCCAAAACAGAGAAGCCCGCACATCGGCGAGAGTGCGGGCTTTGCTTTATCTTCCCGGCAACTATCCCAGCGCCTTCACAATCTCCTCCACACTGCGCACTCGCCCCATACGTGGAAAGATATTCTTCACCGGGAACTCGTGAGCCTCAGCGCTCATGCTCGACATCGCATTCTCCGCAAACACCAGCTCATATCCCAGATCATGCGCCGACCGCGCCGTCGACTCCACGCCGATGTTCGTCGCAATCCCACCCAGCACAATCGTCCGAATCCCGCGGCGCCGCAAATGCTGCTCCAGATCCGTTCCGTGAAATGCCCCCCACTGCCGCTTCGTCACCACCACATCGCCGGGCTGCATGCCGGCCTCCGGCACCAGTTCCGAAGCCTCGGGGGGCGGAGTATTTCCTCGCGGAAACGACACATCGGCCGGCAGGCTCAACACCTCCGACATCAGCACCCGAACATAAATGACCGTCCCACCGCTCTCGCGAACCTTGGCCGCCAGCTTCGCCGACCGCTCAATCACCTCAGCTGCCGTATGCGGAGCCACCTCTCTGCCCACAATGCCCCGCTGCAGATCGATCAGCACCAGCGCGGTCGTCTTCGGATCTAGAACGAGATCCATCCTGCCTCCCGAATCACTCTCTCTGAAATAGATGCGCGTCCGCATCGAAAGATTGACTTCGACACGCCGGGTCTCTCACGCTTCCGTCGCAACGGCAACTTCAGACAGCGTCAGAAACCAGCGCGAGGCCAGCCTACAGACTCGCCTCGGCCGCTTCGACACTCGGAAAGCACGTCAGCACTCCCTGAACCCTGGTCATCTCGAAAAGCGCCTTCACTCGCTCATTCACTCCCGCCAGCAGCAGCTTCCTGCCATGGTCCATCGCCGCCACATAGTAGTTCATGATCAGCCCCAGCCCGGCCGAGTCCATATACGTCGTCTCGCTCAGGTCCACAATCATCACCTGCGGCGTCGCAGACCGGAACGCATCCTGAAATCCAAACATCGTCGAAATGGTCAAAGGCCCAACCAGCTTCAGGACCTTCGTCCCGTCTCTCTTGCCGTCGGCAAAGCTGTAAGTCAAAGGTTCGTCACGCATGGATGACAGTGTAGGGAATCGGAATCGCCCAAAGATTACAGTAGCGTGAATGTCGCAACCCGCCTGAAAACTTTGTACTATCGAACCTGTCCCGACTTACCCCGACCAAGGACCACCATGCGATCCCTCTGCGCTTTTCTCGCCCTCTCTCTCGCCGCCGCTGCTCCCGTCTTCGCCCAGCCCGACGCCATCCACACCGCCGCCTACCTCAAGACCCTGCCCAACACCACCCCGCCCGTCATCGACCAGGCCGAAATCGTCACCCTCGCCGCCCTTCCGCTCTCCTGCATCGACCATCCCCAGGACGCCCCCGATCACCCCCACGACTACCTCTGGGTCCACGACTCCAAGCGCCGCACCGTCGACGACTACGTCAAAACCCGCGCCTTCTACGGCTGCTTCGACTGGCACTCCGCCGTCAACTCCACCTGGACCCTGATCTACCTCCTCAAGCAGGACCCGAAGATGGCTCTCGCGCCCATCATCCGCCAGCGACTCACCGAACACCTTGCCCCAACCAACATCGCCGGCGAGGTCGCCTTCTTCGCCGACGCCAAGGACACCGAAGGCAAAAACTTCGAGCGTCCCTACGGCTACACCTGGGTCTTCAAGACCTACGGCGAACTCGCCTCCTGGAACGACACCGACGCTAAAAAGCTCGCCGTCAACATGGAGCCCCTCGTCAAGCAACTCACCGAAAAATACGTCGTCTATCTCAAGAATCTCCCCTATCCCGTCCGCGTCGGCACCCACCCCAGCTCTGCCCTCACCATGAACTTCGCGCTCGACTCCACCGACCTCGCCCCCAACCCGACCCTCAAAGCCGCAGTCGACGAGGCCGCCCTCCGCTTCTTCGCCAGAGATAAGAATTGCGCCACCGCCTACGAGCCCGGCAACGGCGACTTCCTCTCCCCCTGCCTCACCGAAGCCATGCTCATGTCCCGCGTCATGGACCAGAAAACATTTGTAACCTGGCTCGATACATTTCTCCCGCACGTCGACTCCCCCGAGTTCCAGGTCTACGCCGCCGACATCGACACCAGCCGCACCGCCGCCGCAGGCTCGAACGCAGACGCCGAAGACAAGGACGGTCTCCTCGGCTCCAAGGCCCACCTCATCGGCCTGGCCTTCCAGCGCGCCGCCGCCCTCCTCCGTATCGCCTCAGCACTTCCACCCAACGACGCGCGCGTCCCCGTCTACCAGCGCCTTGCCGCCATCAACGCCCAGAACGGCTTCCGCAAAATCGGCGACGCCGGCTACCTCGGCCAGCACTGGCTCGCCACCTACGCCGTCCTCTACATGCAACAAGCCAACGCAGGAAGATAAATGGGAATCTTTTGACTACCGCTAATGCCCGAAAACCTGTTTCAGCAGCGCAGTCGTCCTCGCCGCCGGATTCGTTCGAATCTCCTTCTCCTGCTGTCCAAGCATGTAAAACAGGCCATCAAGCGCCTTATTGACGACATACGTGTTGATATCCAGGCTTGAACCGTTCCCAAACGATATCCACGAGACCTGCCCCACCAGCGCCTGATACTGCTCGGTCACACCGTTCTTGCTCATCGCCGCTTCGACATGGGGGCGGAAGGCAGCCGCGAGCCGGGCCGACGTCTTCGCTTTGAAATAGTCGGTGATCGATGTATCGCCGCCATTCAACAGCTTCCGCGCATCGTCGATCGTCATCTCGGTCACTGCCTCGGCGAAGATCGTCTCTGCCTCCGGCGCGGCGGTCTCTGCGGCATGATTCATGCTGGCAACAAACTCATCCACCTTCGCCCCTTGTCCCAGCGCGCGAGACACCTTCTCCACCGTACGCAGATTCTGCGGAACCAATATCTTGATCGCCTCATTGTCAAAATAGCCCCCGGGTTTAGCCACCAGCCTCACGGCCTTCTGCGTGCCAACCGAAAGCGCCTCCTTCAACCCCGAGCCGATCGTTGCATCACTCAGCCCGGCAGCCGTATTCGCCTTAGCCCCAAATCCGGGAATCCGCAGAAACTGCGCCTGCAGCAAACCCGCACAGAAAAAAAGTCCGAGAACCGCGACACGAGACATGCGATGCGCCATACTGCCTCTCCTCAAAGAACGTTGAAATGTCAAAATGATGTCGAAAATAGAGCTGGAACCCATCTCACCCGCTCAAACTTGAGATACTTGACAAGAGAGTCCTCCACCGTGGCGTGCCGCGTAGCCGCACTCTCATCTTCGGTTGGAAGGTCTGGCAGTAAGTCCACCCTTAAGTTATCTACAATGAAGACTTTGCCGCAATAACACCCCTGGGGGAGTACCCGGCGCGAAAACGCACAATTGCAAATGTCCATCCGCAATCAAATCCGTCCGGTCCTCACGCTCGCCCTCCCGCTCATCCTCGCCGAAGTCGGCTGGATGTCGATGGGCATCGTCGACACCATCATGGTCGGACACATGGCCAACCCCGCCCTCGCCATCTCCGCCGCCGCCCTCGGCCAGGTCCTCTACAACACCATCGCCTTCGGTATCGCCGGCGTCCTTCTCGGCCTCGACACCTACCTCGCCCAGTCCCACGGCGCAGGCCGCTTCGACGAAGCCAACCGCTGGCTCCTCCACGGCCTCCTCCTCGCCGCCGGACTCGCCCTCACCCTCATCCTCATCATCGTGCTCGCCCCGACGTTCATGCTCCGCCTCCCCATCGACCACGAGGTCCTTACCGAGCTCCGTCTCCTTCCTCGGCGCACTCAACTACGGCACCCCCGCGCTCTTCCTCTACTTCACCCTCCGCCGCTACCTGCAGGCCTTCAACCACGTCCGCCCCATCGCCGTCGCGCTCGTCACCGCGAACCTCATCAACGTCGTCGGCAACTGGCTCCTCATCTTCGGCCACTCCTGGGGCCCCATCCACATCCCCGCGCTCGGCGTCACCGGAGCCGGTCTCGCCACCTCCGTCTCTCGCTGTTACCTCGCCCTCTTCATCGTCGTCGCCGCTCTGGCGCATCGAACGCCGCCACCACTACGGTCTCAGCAGCATGGTTCGCCACTTCGAGACCCACCCGCATCCGCCGCCTCGCTCTCCTCGGAGCCCCCGCCGGCGGCCAGATCTTCGTCGAGATCGCCATCTTCGGCCTCGTCACCTTCCTCATCGGCACCATGGGCCGCCTCCCGCTCGCCGGCCACGAGATCGCCCTCAACTGCGCCAGCTTCACCTTCATGGTGCCCTATCGCCATCTCCGCCGCCGCAGCAGTCCGCGTCGGCCAGGCCATCGGTCGCAAGACGCCCGCCGAAGCCGCCTCCGCCGGATGGGCAGCCATCGCCCTCGGAGCCGGAGCCATGGCCTGCTTCTCCGCCATCATCTTCCTCTTCCCCCACCTCATCGCACGCAGCCTTCACGCGAAGATCCCGCCGTCATCGCCGCCACCATCCCTCTGCTCTTCGTCGCCGCCATCTTCCAGTTCTTCGACGGCCTCCAGATCACCGCCACCGGAGCCCTTCGCGGCGCCGGCAACACCCACGCCGGCCTCTACGTCCAGATCATCGGCTACTGGATCATCGGCCTCCCCATCGGCTACCTCATCGCCTTCCGCCTCCACCACGGAGCCGTCGGCCTCTGGCTCGGCCTCTGCGCCGGCCTCATCGTCGCCGGCACTCGCCCTCACCACCATCTGGCACCGCACCACCCAAAAGCTGAAGATCGAGTTCCCAGCCGTAGTTCCAAATTAGCTTCTTCGACAATCGATACATCAGCAACGCCATACGCTTAGCCTGCTTCGGAATCGAGTCCAGAAACACCGTCTCGCCCTCAGCATGCGCCCCCTCGCCCATCACGCCCGTTCCCACCAGCCCCGGAACATAAGGTGCGACGAAGGCGATATCCCCGCTCCGCGCAGCATCGGATCCATCTCTTCCATCACCGGCAGCCCCAGTGTCGCATTCACTTCATTCAACTTGCTTCACCAGCGCATGTCTCCCCTCTGTAGGCGCCATCGCCGGATACCCCTCTTCAAACGTGATCGTCGCCCCCGTCTTCGGAAGATGATCCGCGCACAATCGCTCGCATCTTCGCCTCCACTCGCGCCGTCTGCTCATTGTCCAGCGTGCGCATATCGCCAAGCGCCAGCGCCGCTGGCGGAATCACGTTCGACCTTCCCCGTGGCCTCGCCTCCCGTGCCATTCGCATTCATCGTCGCCGTTGCACCACCCAACACGAGCCCAACGTTGTACGTCAGCCCCGGCTCCCGCAACTCCTTCCGAAACTCATCCAGAATCCGCGCCAGTTCATAGATCGCACCATCTCCCATCCGCTCACCGAACACCTGCGACGAGTGTCCTGTTCTGCCCGACGTCTCCAGCCGCCAGTTTCCCGCACTCCGCCTGCTGATGCTCTGCACATCCTTGCCGTTCACCTCGCCGCCGGTCTCAAACTCCAGCGCCACATCACTCCGCTTCGCCGCATCGATCATGTCTTTCCGCGAGACGCTCGCCGGATTCCCATGCTTCTCCTCGTCACCGCTCAACACGATCCTGATCTCGGCGTTATCCAGCGTCCCCGCGGCCTTCATCGCCTTCAGCGCCGTAAGCATCACCACCAGCCCGCCCTTCATATCATTCACGCCGGGCCCCGTAGCCACATTGCCGTTCGTGCCCGGCACAATCGAATACTTCTGGAAGCTGCTGCTCGGCTCAAACACGGTGTCCATGTGGCCGATCAGCAACAGCCGCTTTCCGCATTTACCCGCCCCGGCAGGACAAGCATGTTCCGCGACCAGATCCCCAGCGCGTCCATCGAGGCTCTCCATCGGCGTCCACTCCACCTTGAAACCAAGAGCCTCAATCTGCGGCGCATCAACATCCTTCACCGCGATCACGCCCGGCAAGATTCATCGTCCCGCTGTTGATATTCACCAGCTTCTCCAGCAGGCCGATCGCCGCAGGCGTCTCCGCATCGACCGCCTTCACCATCGCACTCTCAACCGGAGCCATCGTCGGCGACGAACTCTGCGCCATCGCTGCCGAACACACAACCGCCGAAACCACCAGGAAGCCCAACACGGTTTTTCTCATATTGGCGGAGAATATCACGCGCCATCGTTCGAGAACCTCTCAAGGAAGTTCTGATCAAGTCGCTGACTCGCGAACTCGCTGACCTCGCTACGTCAACGGCATCTGCTCCCGCACTCTCGTCTTCGACCGCGTCGTCAACGTCACCGCCGAAGCCAGAATCAACCCGCCTCCAACCCACGCACTCGGCCCCAGCCTTTCCCCAAGCACCAACACTCCCAGCAGACTCCCGATCAGCGGTTCCATATTCAACAGCACTCCCGCCTGCGAAGCCGGAACCTGCGTCATCCCCCAGTTCCACAGCAGCGTCGTCGTCGCGGTACACAGCACACCGCTGCGCCGCCAGCGCCAGCCACGCCTTCAACGAAACGCCCGCCACCGGAGGCATCCCATACCGCACCGGCACCCACACCAAAAGCATCAGCGTCCCAATCCCCAACCCATACGTCGTCACCACCACAGGCGAGTGACGCTCCACCAGCTTCTTGTTCATCAAAATCCAGAACAGCGCAATCAGCAGCGACACCACCACCAGCAAATCACCCGCGAGCGTTGCACCGCCCTCCGCCTGCTCGCCCGCCGCCCAGCGCAATCAACGCCGCCCCGCACGTCGATCCCGCCAACGCCATCCAACCGACACGATCCATCCGCTCGTGAGCAAACACTGCCGCTCCCACCGCCAGAATCACCGGCATCGTCCCCACCATCAGCGCAGCATGGCTCACCGTCGTAATCGACAGCGCATAAAACTGAATCAGAAACTGCACCGGCACGCCAAGAAACGACGCCACCACCAGCAATCCCCATTCTCGCCGCGTTCAGCCCCGGACGATGCGTGATCAGGCAGCGGAAGTCAGCACGAGCATCGCAAACAAAAAGCGGTACAGCACCATAAACGCAAAGCTCATCTCCTCCAGCGCAATCTTGCCGAAGAAAAATCCGCACCCCCAGAAGCAACTAGCCACCGCGCACGCCGCAAACCCCAGCGCTCTGCTCTTTCCTAAAACCGCCATACCTCCACTCTCGCACAAAACGAAAGCGGGCGCAGCCGAAGCCGCACCCGCATCTGTTTTCTACTCCCTATTGCCTACTCCCTGCATCTACCAGACTCGGCAGCTATTCACCGGAACCATCGGCGATCCCTTCTTGCATCCGAACGCCGCCGCAAATCCCGGCTGATTCACAATCGCGCCATTCGCGCGGAAGTGGTCCGGCGAGTGCGGGTCCGTCAGCACCTGGTGTCCGTATCAGCTCCGGCCGCGAGTTCTCGCAGTAGTTCTGCGCATACCCGATGTAGAACCGCTGCGGCGCCGTGTATCCATCCTTCTTCGCCGTCAGGTCCACGCCGTTGTTCTTCGCGCGATCCAGATACGCCATATAAGCCAGCAGCAGGCCGCCGTTGTCCGCCGTGTTCTCACCCAGCGTCAGCTTGCCGTTCACCTTCACGTCGTCGACTGCAATGAAGCTGCCGTACTCATTCACCAGGCAGTCCGTCCGCGCCTCGAACTTCTTCGTGTCGTCGGCCGTCCACCAGTCGCTCAGGTTGCCCTTGGCGTCGAACTTCTTGCCTTCATCGTCGAACCCGTGCGTCAGCTCATGTCCAATCACCGCGCCGATGTGCCCATAGTTCACCGCGTCATCCTGCTTCGGGTCATAGAACGACGGCTGCAGAATCCCGGCAGGGAAGTTGATGTCGTTCATGCTCGGGTCGTAGTACGCATTCACCGTCGGCGGTGTCATGCCCCACTCGTTGTGGTCCACCGGTTTGCCGATCTTGTTCAACTGGCGATCATTCTCGAACGCATTCGCACGCTGCTTGATTGCCCAGCGCATCGTCCGGCTTCACTTCCAGTTTCGAGTAGTCGCGCCACTTGTCCGGATACCCGATCTTGTTCGCCACAGCGTGCAGCTTCTCCTTCGCCCGTCACCTTGGTCGCCGCCGACATCCAGTCCAGCTGGTCGATGTCGCGGTCCATCGCCGCCTCGATATCGCTGCACCATCTGCACCATCTTCGCCTTGCTGTCTCCCGCGAAGTACTGCTCGACATACACCTTGCCCAGCGCCTCGCCCAGCGCGCCGTTCACCGAGTTCGAGCAGCGCTTCCACCGCGCCGCCTGCTCCGGCTGCCCATACAGCTTGCGTCCGTAGAAGTCGAAGTTCTCATCATCGAAACGCCTTCGGCAACCGTCCCGCCGACGTCGTCAGCAGGTGGTACCGCATGTACGCCTTCAGCGTCTCCAGATCCGCAGCATGATTCGCCTTGATCAGCGCAGGCATGAACTCCGGAGTCGCGTTATTGATCTCCTTCACTCGCGGCGAATGAATCGCATCCTGAAATGCAGCGAAGTCCACTCCCGGAATCGTCGCCTCGAACGTCTCCATCGTCTGCAGATGGTAGGTCTTCTCCGGCTCTCGCATGTCGACCACGCCCATCGAAGCCTTCGCCAGCGTCGGTCTCGAACGCCAGAATGTTCGTTCGCGTCCTTCGGCCGCCTGCTCCGGCGAACTCCCCGCCAGCTCCAGCATCTTCGCCACGTGGGCGACATACTGCTCCCGCAGCGTCACATCCTTGGCGCCGGTACGCAGGTAGTAGTCCTTCTCCGGCATTCCCAGCCCGCCCTGAATCACCACCGCAATCTGTTTGGTCGCGTCCTTGAAGTCCTGCTGCTCGCCATAGCCGAAGAACACATCCACGCCGATCCGCTGCAGCTTGCCAACCAGCGTCGGCAGATTGCGACCTGTCAGTCACCGCATCGATCTCCTTCAGCAGCGGCTCAATCGGCGTCAGCCCCTTGGCATTGATCGCGTCCGTATCCATGCATGCTTTGTAGTAGTCGCCAATCTTCTGTTCATCCGGAGAGCGCCCCGCTCCACCCGTCGCAGCCTTGTCCAGAATCCCGTTCAGCGACTGCGTATTCACGTTGTACAGCGCATAAAACTGATCGACCTCAGGCTGGTCCGCCGGAATCGGATGGTTCGCCGCAAACTTGCCGCAGGCGAACTTGTAAAAGTCGTTGCACGGATCCACCGATGTATCGATCGAAGTCGAATCGAACCCCGGAATCGGTGTGTAAACCTCCGCCGGCTTAGTCTTATCTTCCGCAACCTTCGTCTGTGCTGTCGCGACGCTCCACGCTCCCATTGCCACCAGAGCCACCGCAACCCATCCTGTGCTGCCTCCCAAAATGTGCCACTTTGCCGATTTTTTTCCCGTCATAAAATCTCCCTTAATCCGCATCAAAATTACCCTGCCTTTGTATCATCAGCCCAGTCCAGCCGCCATAGCAGTTCGTCACACCTTGCACACGTTGCCGCCGGTCCTGCGTCTGTGAAACATTACTTCTGAGCGCTGTGTGTGCTCTAGAGGGCCTCTATAGGTCAAGGATACGCGCTAAAGGATACGCGCTAAGTGCTATGCCGGTTCCCATTTCCATCCCGAGGTCGCGTCCGACACCGCATTGCTTTTTGCGCTTCCGCCTAGCCAGGATTCGTCTCCTAACCACCCTCGTTTTTAGTTTTCTGCTCCCTACTCCCTACTCCCTACTCCCTGCTTTTGCCTCCGCCCGCGGATCCGAGCTCCCGCTGCGCATCCCCTTGCAAAATTTCGGCTTCCAGCCGCTCCGCCCGGAGTTTCTGCTCAACGGCAGCTCTATGCTCACGCTGCACTACGTTGATGACAAACATCTTCTCCTCACCTTCGTCGCTCATCGCCTCATCCCCCGCCTCCCCAACGAGCCCGAAGACGACCAGGACCGTGTCGTAGATGCCGTTCTCCTCGAACTCCCCACCGGTCGCATCCTCGCCCGAACCTCCTGGCATTTGCACGATCACGCCCAGTACCTCTGGAGCCTCGGCCACGGCCACTTCATGCTGCGCATCCGCGACACCCTCACCACCTTCGCTCCGATAGCCAACCTCTCCACTCCCGATCCCTTCGCCCAGCAACCCCTTCTGGTGTCACCGCAGCGCCGCTTCGCCGCCATCATCATCTCCCCCGAGGCCGACCTGCTCATCATCGAATCCATCAGGCGCCTCCCCCTGGCAAAAACACCGAAGACCCCTCTCTTTGGTCCGTCCCAATCGACGACCCCTCAGCTCGAAGAGAGGAACCCGGTTCAAATCAACTTTTACCGCGTCCGAGCAGGAGATGACGGTGGTCCCGTTCGACTCACCACCGCCGGGTTCGTCGAATCCAAAAACACCGGGGATGTCCCCGTCACCACCGCAGGCTATCTCGCCGTCGTCGATCTGGGGAAACAGCACTGGGCCTTCGACTTCCACACCTACTCCGGCAAGACGGCTGAACTCGCGCCCTTCGACTCCAAGTGTCCCCCGGCCCCTCTCTTCGTCAGCCACAGCGAATTCATCGCCTTCGGCTGCCGCACCAGCCAGAACATGCAACAGATCGGCGGCTTCAACATGCGCGGCGAAGAGATGTGGGAGCAAGGGCTCTTCGGCGACTTCGTCTCTCCCACCATAACCTTCGCCCCTGCCGGGGGCCGCTTTGCTCTCAGCCGCGTCATGCTTCGTACCTCTGCCATCTCCGACCAGCCGATCTCTGCCGACGAAGTCTCCTCCCAAACCGTCGTCGTCTACCAGACCGGCAGCGGCAAGCAGCTTCTCCGCGCCGAGTGTTCCCCCGTCGAACGCGCCGGTCAGAACTTCGCGCTTTCTCCGAACGGGCTCGCTCTCGCTGTCGTCCACGCCGATGCCATCGAGATCTACACCTTGCCGGCGCTCACCACCAAAGACCAATCCGACATCAAACTGGCGCTCTCCATCGCCCCGCCAGAGGACGATCTCCCGGTCCGTTTCACCGGTCGCGCCACCCCAATGTCTTCCGCCGTAGCCGACTCGCCCACCCAGCCCAATCCCCCGGCCAACGCACAGCAACCCGCAGCTGCCAATCCGCAACCTGCCGCCACCCCTGCCTCATCCGCCGCAGCCGCCAACACTGCGTCGGACTCAACCCCGCCCGCTTCCTCCAGCACCGAAGCATCGCAGAAACCACCCGCATCCACGCCCCCGGTTGCCACCACCCCCTCGTCCGGCGACGACCCACCCGAGCAGCATCGCACTCCGCCTACCATCTACACGTTACCCGGCGACAAAGCCCCCGCTACCCCAGCCACCCCACCAAAAGACACGCCTCAGTAGAATTCCAGCGCGGCTTATGTTGCACTTCAGAAAATAGTTATTCCCGGCTGTGAAGCGATCCTCTATAGTCGTCCACTGAGGCACACTCATGTCGAGAAGAGAGATTGTCCTCCTTGTGAGCCGCGCAATCGCAATCCTAACGATCATCCCTGCCCTGGTTGAGTTGTTAATCAGCCTGCCGTACCGGATGTTCACGATCTACCAACAGATGAACTTACAAGGAAGGTACCCTTCCCACCCTGGCATCAACCAACTGCCGTGGACCCTGCTCATGGCCAGTCTCCCGCGCGTAATCGCACTACTCGTCATCGCCATCTTCTTTTGGAGGTGCGGCCCAATGATCGAACGCTTTTTCCTTCCACCAGGCACGGAAGTGCAATTAGACACGACTCAATAGAAAAGGCCCGCACCTCCCGCAAGCCAGCCTTCAGACATTTCATAGACTTTTCACAGCAGGCTGCCAGGCCTTGTAAGTCAACGTCTTGCCTCACAAAGCCTGAGATAGCAGCACCTGCGCCGACTTGCCCCGAAGTGTGACTGAGAGTACCGTCATTCTCAACAGGCCTCGGTACACGTTTCCTAAATTGAGCTCTACGTGAGGTTACCCCAATGACAATCTCCAAACTGCCGTTATTGGCTGCGGTCCTCCCCCTCGCAGCTACGCTCTTTCTCGCTCCACCACAACTCCGCGCCGACACATACAAGATCCTTGATCTCGGTTCCGACGAAGCACGCAACATCGTCGACATCACCCCTTCGGGAGTGGTCATTATCAACAATGTGATCCTTAACGAGTTCTTGACAGTCGACAACGGCGTGGTCGTCAACACAACCAGCACTCTCCCCAGTCTCACCTATGACGATGGAACCCCGTGCAGCGTGCCAGCAGGCTTCGCAGACGTCGTAGGCGGTAAGGTCATTTGCAATAACGGACGGATAGGCTTTGCCAGCCGAACGAATCCCAACCTGGATCCGGACGGTGTTTATACCGGTCCAATCTCCTCCCCCACCCTCGTCCGTTCCATCGGAACGGTTGACCTGGCCGTGTTGAATGCCTCCGGCGATTTTGCCTGGTCAGATGGTCTCGATGAAGAGAACTTCGAAGCCATCGATCTAACCGTCCCCGAACCGGGCAGCCTTCTGCTCGTCGGGACCGGCTTCCTCTCCCTGTTCTCTGTTCTACGAAGAAGACTTTCTTGAAATAAGGTGCAGCAAAGAAAGAAGCCCAGACAGGGCCGCTGGCCAGGTCTGGGCTTGTTTCTTCAGCTTCTCAGCGATCTCTAAGCAACCTTCTTCTTCGGTGCAACCGCCTTCACGCGCGCATTCAAGCGGCTCTTGTAGCGGTTCGCGGTGTTCTTATGCAGAACACCCTTCTGCACGCTCTTGTCGAGAATCGATGCGGTCTCGCGATATTGCGTCGTCGCCGCAGCGTGGTCGCCATTCGCAATCGACTCCCGCAGTTGGCGCAGCGTGCCACGCAGCTTGCTCTTGTTCGAGCGGTTCACCGCCGTCTTGCCAACCGTCTGACGTGCGCGCTTCAACGAAGAAACATGATTTGCCATAAACTCTCTTCTCTCAACCCGTACATTTTGTAGGGGAAAATGGGATGCAGGCCAAGGCCAGCCTGACACGAACTTCCGTCACGGCCTGCCGCACTCCCTGCAATCCTAAGTCTACGGAATTCCGGGATTAAGGTCAACCGCGTGATTCCCCCCTGATTCCTTGACAAGCAATTCATCACATCCCCCTTGACGCAGTTCCATAACCGTTCTACTCTTTGCCCATCTTCGACGCATTGGCACTCGCGATCCTGATCCCAGCCACAAAGCGCACCATCTGCGCTGCAACCAAACCCCCGTTTCAATTCATCCAATACTCCGAGTCGTTCGGACCAGATAACCCAGCTCCCCCTGACGGAGGTCAGCACACTACTTGATCAAAAAATCCCTGGAAATCACGCCTGGCATTGAGCCGCTCTACGGAACCCACGACGAAAACCTACGTCTCCTCGAAGACAAACTCAACGTCACGATCGATCTCCGCTCCGACGCCATTCACGTTACCGGCGAACCCGACAACATCGCCCGTGTCGAAAAGGTCTTCACCGACTTCGACACCCTCCGGAAACTCGGCGTCAACCTCCACAACGGCGAACTCAACGGCATGCTGAAACTCGTCGTCGCCGACCCCGCCATCACCCTCAAATCTCTCGTCGACACAGGCCGCCAGCGCTCCGCCGGCGTCAAGCGCATGGTTCAGCCTCGTTCCCCCAACCAGCGCAAGTACGTCGAATGCATCGAACAGTTCGACATGACCTTCGGCCTCGGCCCTGCCGGCACCGGCAAAACCTACCTCGCCGTCGCCATGGCTGTCTCTGCCCTCATGGCGAAAAAAGTCTCCCGCATCATCCTCGTCCGTCCCGCAGTCGAAGCCGGCGAACGCCTCGGCTTCCTCCCCGGCTCACTCCAGGAAAAAGTCGACCCCTACCTCCGCCCGCTCTACGACGCCCTCTACGACCTCGTCGATCCCGTCAAGGTCGACAAGATGCTCGAGTCCAACGTCATCGAAGTTGCCCCCCTCGCCTTCATGCGCGGCCGCACTCTCAACGACGCCTTCATCATCATGGACGAAGCCCAGAACACCACCATGGAACAGATGAAGATGTTCGTCACCCGTCTCGGCAACAACTCCAAAGCCGTCATCACCGGCGACCTCACCCAGACCGACCTGCCCAACCCGAAAAAATCCGGCCTCCTCGAAGCTCTCCACGTCCTCGACGGCGTCGAAGGCATTCGCTTCTGCCACTTCGAAGATGTCGACGTCGTCCGCCACCAACTCGTCCAGCGCATCGTTCGTGCCTACGACAGCTACGGCAAAGCCCAGCAGCAACTCCCACTCGCCCTCGGCGAAACCGGGGTTTCCGACGCCACTCTTCCTCAGCCAATCCAACCGATTCCGAAGACGCAATAGTCGTCACGAACCGCTTTCTAGGTACCCCAAGGCTTCAGCCTTGGGCCTCTAAGCGTCCGAGAAAGAAAGGGGCTTTAGCCCCTGCGGTATGCTCTCTATATCCTCGGAACCGACTACGGCATCTTTCAACGATGATCATCGAACCCCCAAGTAGCCGCCAATACTGGACCCAATTACTCCCCCGAGTTTGCCTCGCGCTATTCCTCGCACCGTTCGCTGCGCACGCCCAATCCGCAACCTGGCAACTCACCTGGGCCGACGAGTTCAACGCCCCTAACGGCTCCCCACCCGACCCCGCAAAATGGAACATCGTCACCGGCGGCAAGGGCTTCGGCAACAACGAACTCGAAACCTACACCGCTCGCTCAGCCAACATCCATCAGCAAGACGGCAACCTCGTCGTCACCGCCCAAAAAGAAGATCTCACCGGCCCCGACGGAGTCCTTCGCCACTACACCTCGGCGCGCATCAACACCCAAAATCACTTCACCCAAAAATACGGACGCTTCGAAGCCCGCATCCAACTCCCCACCGGCAAGGGCATCTGGCCCGCCTTCTGGATGCTCGGTGACGACCACAACACCAACCACTGGCCCAACTGCGGCGAGATCGACATCCTCGAAACCATCGGCGCGCCCAACACCATGTACAGCACCATCCACGGCCCCGGCTACAGCGGCAGCAAAGGTCCCTCAACGAAATATGTTCTCCCCGCCGGCCAGCAAGTCGACAACGCCTTCCACGTCTACGCCGTCGAGTGGGCCCCGAACGACATCAAATTCTTCTTCGACGACCATCTCATCGTCGAGCGCACCCCCGCCGATCTCCCTCCCAACACGAAGTGGGTCTACGATCACCCCTTCTACCTTCTTCTCAACCTCGCCGTAGGCGGCAACTGGCCCGGCAACCCCGACGACACCACCACGTTCCCGCAGCAAATGCTGGTCGACTACGTCCGCGTCTACTCGAGAGCCCCCGCATCACCTGAAAAGCAGGGCAAGTCATGATCACCATTGACCTCGCCCCCCGCTCAACCCGCCACGGCCTCTCCGCATCCGGCCTGACGCAATTCCTCAACCGGGCTCGCCTCGCCGTCGGCCTCAGCGGTGCAGTCGACGTCCTCCTCACCGGCGACTCCACCCTGCGCCAGCTCAACAAAAGCTTCCGCGGCAAAAACAAACCCACTGACGTCCTCAGCTTCCCCGCGCCGTCAGCCTTCGCCGTCAAACACGCCGGCGACCTCGCCATCTCGCTCGAAACCGCTGCCCGCCAGGCCTCCACCTACGGCCACACTCTTCGCGACGAAGTTCGGATCCTTCTCCTCCACGGTCTCCTCCACCTCTCCGGCGAGGACCACGAAACCGACAACGGCGAAATGGCCGCTCGCGAATCCACTCTTCGCCGAGAACTCCGTCTCCCCAACACCCTCATCGAACGCACCACGCGAAAGACCACGAAAAAGCACTCAACCACCACAACACGACCATCACTCACCACAAAAAAACCACCCTCTAAACCCAGATCCAGCCCAAAACCGCCTCAATCAGCTAAAAAAGTGTCATCTCGAGGCGACAGATGACAGCCACGTACGCCTACGCTATCGCGCTCTTCCTTCTCCTCGTGGTCCTCGCCCTCGCCGCCTACGTCGACCGCATTTACTTCGAGATGGGCAAGTTCCTCTCCCGCGAATACCAGGACAACATTGACTCATGGGAGAAGGTCGTCGAACCCCGCCTCCGCCTCGGCCGCGAATCCATCGCTCTCTCCGCCTCCGTCCTCCGCCAACTCACTCTCGTCACGCTGGCTCTGCTCTCCGGTCTCCGCCTCTACACTCACTCCACCCTGATCCCCTCGCTCGCCCGCACTCCCAGCACCGGAGAGATCGCCCGTGCCGCCGTCGAACTCGTTCTCCTCGTCCTCATCTTCGACCGCCTCTTGCCGCAGTTGCTCTTCGCTCGCACTCGCGGCCTCTGGATCACCCGCATCCTTCCCATCCTGCAGGCGCTCTTCTACCTCATCCTGCCTGTCACCATGCTGCTGCAGTTGCTCCTCTCCATCGCTGCCCTTGCCGAACCCGAAGACCGCACCGAAGAAGACCACCCCTCCGAAGCCGTCGACGCGCTCCTCGAAGCTGGCGAAGAAGAGGGCATCCTCGAAGAATCCGACCGCGAACTCGTTCGCTCTGCCGTCGAATTCGGCGACAAGATCGTCCTCGAGGTCATGACCCCGCGTCCCGAGATCTTCGCCGTTCCCGGGTCCCTCAGCCTCCGCGAGTTCACCGCCGAGATCAACGAACACGCCTTCTCCCGCGTCCCCGTCTACACCGGCTCGCTCGACCACGTCACCGGTATCGCCTTCGCCCACGATCTCCTCAAAGTCCTCGACATTGACGCAGCCAACCGCAGCGTCGCCCAGATCCAGCGCCCCGCCGTCTTCGTTCCCGAAACCAAAAAAGTAGCCGAGCTTCTCCGCGAGATGCAGCGCGAAAAGCAGCACATGCAGATCGTCATCGACGAGTACGGCTCCGTCGCCGGTCTCGTCACCATCGAAGATCTCCTCGAAGCCATCGTCGGCAATATCGCCGACGAGCACGACGAACCCGAAGCCGACGACACCCCCGTCCGCGAGCCCGACGGCGCCTACGTCGTCTCCGGCTCTTTCGAACTCTCTCGCCTCCGCGACCTCTTCGCCGACCAGTTCGACCCCGCCGCCCGCCGCTCCGCCGAACTCGAATCAGGCGAACCCACCCAACCCCACCCCGCCGACTCTCCCGAGGAGTACGACCTCCGCACGATCCGCGCCAACGATCTCCGTGACAGGATGGAGCCACACGAGCCCCGCGACACGCGCGACGACCCCACAGCTCTCCGTCTCCCCGAGCACTACGAATCCACCACCCTCGGCGGCCTCGTCTCTGAGATCGCGGGCCACATCCCCCTTCCCGGAGAAGTCGTCGAAGAAGACGGCCTTCGCCTCGAAGTCCTCGCCAGCACCGACCGCCGCATCGATCGCATCCGCGTCAGCCTCATGCCACCCGCCAGTGCTTAATGCTTCTTATGATCACAAGCGATACAGGGTCCGTGCAGACCGTCGCGCCACCGCCGTCGTCCGTGCTACACGCCGCAATCGCCAGGGCACCCGCAACAGCAATGGAAAACGTGGTGGCCAGGTATCGGCGAGTCATGCTGGGAAAGTTTACCGCCGACGCTTTGTGTCGACGCGCTTGGCGGCCACCTTGCTCGCCGATGGGGCGCCTTGCTTCGCCATCTGCGCCTGCCCCGCCTTGGTCTTCAAGCGCGATTCTTCGTACATCTCGATCCACTTCTCGCTCGAAATCGCCGAGATCAGCTTGCCAATCGCTTCGAGTGGCAGATCGTCCGGCGACTGGAAATGAACGCAACACTTCCCCATGTCGAGCTTCTTCCCCGCCGCCTTGAATGCCGCCTTCAGCTGCTCGAGCTGACTCGCACTCCAGAACGCGCCCATCAGGTAGAGCGAGTAGTAGTTCTTCTGCGACGAGAGCGCGACGTAGCAGATCGGCTGCTTGTTGTAAGTGTCTGGATATCGAGACAGGGGGATCGTCCAGCCGATCGTGCCCCAAACGAGGCACTCATCGTAGCCGCGCGGAATGTGCTTGTTCACGAGTGCGCGCACCGTCGCGATCGTCTTCGCACGATCGGCGGGGAGCGAGGCGATGTATTGCGCCGGCGTCTTGACGTTCGATGATGGTTTCATGGATTCGTCGTCTTCGCGAACGAAGTGTATCACCGAACGTTTGAAAACCAGCCAGCGGCAGGGGCTGTGAGTATCGCGTAAGTCCAGGCCGTGCGCAAGCACGGCGTCTTTTGTCCGTTCTTAAAGTCATCACCTGGCGCTACCTAAAGAGGGAGTTTTGAAATGCACTCTTAGCGCCGCCAGTCCCCAAGATGACCGATCTCCCCCTAGGTACGTATCATGGAGAGATACTCGCAACTCAGGCCGAAGGGGGAAGGATTGAAGCAGAAGTACGGCGAAGTGACAGAGCCCGGGAAAAATTTCGCACGTCAAGCCGTCAAAATCCTCTCATTGGCAGCGGTGTTCAGTCTCTCCCTTGTCGCGCAGCCTCCGCTTCAACACTTCCACCAGACTCATCCAGCGATGGGCACAATCTTCGCCATCGACCTCAACGTCCCCGATCAGGCCACCGCCCAACAGGACATGGATCTCGCCTTCGATGAGATCGATCGCCTCGAAGGTCTTCTGAGCAACTACCGTCCCTCCAGTGAGCTCTCGCGCATCAGCCGCGAAGCCGGTTCCGCACCCGTCGTCACCGATCCCGAAACCTTCCACTTTCTCGACCGCTCCTTTTACTGGAGCCGCGTCTCCGACGGCGCATTCGACATTACCGTCGGCCCTCTCCTTCGCGCCTGGGGCTTTTTCTTCCATCAAGGCCGCATTCCCTCGCAGGCCGAACTCAACGCACTTCGCGACAAAATCGGTTGGCGTCACGTCGCTCTCGACCCCGAAACCCGCACCGTCTTCTTCACCAATCATCAGGCGATGGAACTCGACCCCGGCAGCATCGGCAAAGGCTTCGCCGTCGACTCAGTCGTTAGGCTTCTTCGACAGCACGGCGTCATCTCAGCCTTCATCTCTGCCGGCGGCAGCACACTCTACGCCATCGGAACCGTTCCCGGCACCGCAGGCTGGCCTGTCGACATTCCCGATCCCCGCGCCCCCGGCAAAATCGCAACGTCAATCTTGCTCAAAGACACCTCTCTCTCCACCGGTGCCTGCACCGAAAAGTTCTTCATCAAAAACGGTCATCGTTACTGCCACATCTTCGATCCCCGCACCATGCGTCCCGTCGAAGGCATGCTGCAGAGCACCGTCATCGATCAAAGCGCCACCGACAGCGATGCTCTCTCCACCGTCGTCTTTGTCCTCGATCCCTCCGCGTCCCGCCGGCTGCTAGCCTCCATGCCCGGCACTCAGGCGCTTATCTTTCGTCAATCAAACCAATCACCCTCCCACGCATCCTGCACAGCAATAAACTGGACAGGCAACCCATGCGAGGCATCTTCCCCCGCTGCAAAAGGATCCCAACTTCATGATTGATCGCCGTCTCTTTGTCCGTGGCCTTTCCGCCGCCGTTGCCGCATCAACTCTAGCCACCGACTCCGCACTCGCCCAGTCCTCGAAAGCCGAAGCCGGCGCGGCGCGCCAGATCGCCCCCGCCGTCGACAACTCACCCTTCCGTCTCGGAATCATCGGCCCCGGCAGCCGCGGCCAGGAACTCGTTCGCAGCTTCCTTCGTGTCCCTGGTGTCAAAGTAGTCGCCGCCGCCGACATCTACCCGCCGCGCTTCGCCCAGCTCAACCAGACATGCGGCTATGAGGTCGCCGCGCACGCCGACTTCCGCGCCCTCCTCGATCGCAAAGACCTCGATGCCGTCGTCGTCGCCACCCCGCTCGGTCTCCACGCCCAGCACGTCATTCCTGCGCTCGAATCCGGCCACCACGTCTACGGCGAAAAGACCATGGCCTACACCATCGAAGACGCCGCAAAGATCGTCAACGCCACCACTGCCCACAAGCGCATCTTCCAGGTCGGCCACCAGTATCGCTACTCACCCTGGATCCGCGCCGCAGTCGCCCGCGTCCAGCAAGGCGAGATCGGCGACGTCACCCACATCCTCGCCTACTGGAACCGCAACAACAACTGGCGTCGCCCCGTCCCCGACCCTTCACTCGAGCGCCTCATCAACTGGCGCCTCTACAACCAGTGGTCCCTCGGCCTCTTCGCCGAACTCGGCTCCCACCACATGGACATCGCCAACTGGGTCTTCGGCTCCACTCCCACCTCAGCCATTGGCTCCGGTTCCATCTGCACCTATCATGACGGCCGCGAAACCGACGACAATGTGCAAGCCGTCCTCTCCTACTCCGGCGGTCGTCGCTTCATCTTCACCTCCATGACCAACAACGCCAAGATGGGCGACCAGCTCTGGCTTTACGGCTCCAAAGGCTCGCTCAATCTCACCCTCGAAGACGCAACCTTCTTCTACGAGCCCCACCGCATCGTCAAGACTCCAGCAAAGGATGGCAAAGCCGTCGTCACCAGCGCCTCCTACTCTCCAGCCGGTGAGATGCCCTACCGCGGCCCCGGCAAGCCCGTCCAGGTCACCACCGCCGAAGACCCCACCACCGCCGCCACCAGGGCCTTCGTCTACTGCGTCCGCACCAAAACAGAACCCATCGCCGACGCCCACGTAGGCTTCGGTTCAGCTCTCGCCGTCATTCAATCCAACCATGCACGCCTCAAGAAGCAGGAAGTCGAAGTCCCCGCCAGCATCTGATCATTGCCAGTCTTTATTAGCTTTTGGCCTGCGTTTCCTCCAGCGGAACGACGCGGCCTGAGGCGCGAAGATAGCGGAAGAGGTCGTCCAGCGGCGGCCTGGGGAGCAGATCATCAAGGGTTATGAGATCGCGGCCGGGCGACTCCCGCAAAAGACCTTCCGGCAGGTCTCCGAGCGCGGCCACCAACGGTTCCCTGGGCATGGGAGCGACGTAGATGGTCACGTCGGTGACGAGGAATCGTCCGAAACTCTCCAACACCGCGCCCGGCAACGCCGGATAAAACCGTTCTTCCATCAGTTGAAGAAACATCGAGATCCAGACAATCACCCGGATGGGCGCAGCGGTGTAGCGGCGAAAGTAATTAAGGATCTGGTACGCCTCCGGATAATCGGTAACGACAACGGTGCCTTGAGCGGCAAGCTGCTCGATCAGAACCAGCAGTTCCGCGTTGTCAGAGGCAGCCGAGTCTTCGATACTTTTCGTGGTGACTTCGAGGATAGTTAAAGGTTCCCGCTCGAAGGAACTCTCTTCAGCCAGGAACATCTGTCGCGCGGTCTCAAAGGCTTCGGCGGCAGACGGGCCGGGATGGCCGTGTAAGGTACGCTGTACGATCAGTGGACGCTTGTGAAGGGGAGTGGACGGCTCGACCACTTGAGCGTTGGAATCCCCGTTGGAATCGCCGTTGGAATCGAAGACCAGGGCATGGCACATGCCATTGCGGAGCAATCCCAGGCACCACAGACGGGAGTCAGCGCCGGCGAACACCGGGCCAGTCAGTTCAAGTACGTCGATTTCAATCCGTTCAATCGATAAATCGTCGAACAGCCCGGCCAGAAAATCCGCCGCGGAAGACCGCTGGTGATAGGCCGCATAGATCAGATTCACACCAAGCGTGCCAATAGCCTGCTGCTGAAGCTGCGCCGTGGGATCCCCGAGATTGATGTGGAGAAGAATCTGATTGGGCTCGCCATCCGGTTCAGCCTGAAAGCGGACACCGAGCCAGCCGTGTTGCTCGTTGGTCCCCTGGTAATTCCGCGTAGCGACGGTGTCCGCAAAAACGAAAAATCGCGTATGGGCGCCGCGATCTTTGGCGAGCCGCGCGAGGAGCAGCTGGTATTCGTGATCCAGCATGGCCAGCAAGCGCTCCCTGGAGACGTAGCGCGTGCCGGCGCCGTACAAGTCGTCGCTGACGGTCTTGTCGTAGGCCGAAATGGCTTGCGCGACCGTTCCCGATGCCGCGCCGACGCTCAGAAACCAACGGGCAACCTCCTCACCGGCGCCGATCTCGGCAAACGTCCCGTAGCAGGAAGCCTCCAGATTGATGGACAGGGCTTTGGCATGAATATCAGTGAATTGCTTGGGTGCAGGGAGGGACATGAGCGGCTCCGTTTGCGGAGTTCAGGATGGGAGTATAGCGCACAGCCGGCGTAGGCGATTCCTGCAGTCACTGTAAGTCCTTAGGCACATCCAGTCGGTGAGCGAGCAAACGATAGACACCCCCCACATCGCTCCGCCATTCCGGCAACAGATAGATCAGCAGCATCTCTTCTGAAAGAGCCACGACATAGATCATGACCATCCTTTGAAAAAGCCAGTCTTGATAGCCCCAGATGAAGAGCGACATGACGAAGACCCCGGCCATAAAGGCCGCTATGCGAGCCAGCACAGTGTGAAAGCTTGACACTCGGCCATAGCGCCACAGGGATGCGATGATCTCCGCGACATAGAAACTCATCACTAACAACAATCCGGGGGAGTGTTCGGCGACAAAACGTCTTTGGAATACCAAAGTTCCGAGCATCGCTAGAAACATCGTCGCGACGTCGGCCAATGAGTCAAGAGAGGCTCCCAGTTTTGAGGTCAGATGAAACGTGCGTGCGATCAGACCATCCACAATGTCGCTGAGCAGACAGGCAAGCAAGAGCCACTTGAATATCTCCACGCGATGCAGCAGCACACACGCAAGCAGAACCACAGTCGAGCACAATCGTGCACTCGAGATGATGTTTGGAGCGTTCCGCCACACCGTATAGAACAGGGCCGGCTTGGCGAAGTGGGTACTTGTTGCCACGCAAAAACTCCTGGAACAGCAATTCGACCTGTGGAAGCGATAAGGTGGTGCCCGAAAACCTGGCAGCGTTGGCCCGGATTTCTGCCCCTGAGAATTGATCAGATCGCGAGTGTCTCACTAATCAGTGCTTTTCCGCTCGCGAAACAACCGTCATAGCTTTTACGAGGAGTGAGTGCAACTCAGCTGCCACTGTCTTCGCCAACCGAATAAATCTTTCTCCCGGCGCCATCCAGCCGATCAAGCCGTCGATCCTACGGAGCCGATCGCCAACGCCCATGTAGGCTTCGGTTCAGCCCATACAATCCACAAAAGAGCCGCAAGTTTGACGACCCGTGAAACGCCTTGGTTTCGCCACTCACTATCTGTGGACGGAAGAATCGTGCCGCTCATTGGGCAAACGCCTGTTTGATGCGTCCCCAATCGGCAATCCGATCCATCTCAGGGAGGAAATCCATGCCTCTGCAAAACAATGGCGATGACCAGGCGCTTGCTCTGTTGGAAAAAACTAACCTCGTGTCATTCAAGGCAGTACCCACTGCGCTTGCTCCATTCGAGTCATCCACGCTGTCTTGGGATGTGAACGCACCGACAGGGGTGCGCATCGTGCTGGACGGCGCGACGGTGAACAAATCAGGGCAGCAGGTCGTCGAGCCGCCCGTGACACACGCCTACAATCTCTCTGCCAGGGCGGGAACCGCGACCAAACCGCTGGGCTATGTTGTAGTCAGTGTGAATCTCGCTCAATGCCGCATCCTGGACTTAGATTTTCTGGATGCTTGGATACAGGCGGGGATTCTCAGTCAGTCCAGCTTGCTGCCATCGGGCGCGCGTTTCCGCGAAAATCCGACGGTGACCATCACACCTGGACTGATTCAGATTGTGATCAAGGTCGCCCAAAACATCGTCATCTCGCAGAGTCCGTCCCTTAGTTTCGATGCGGATGCAGATATCACCGTGAGCTTCGGACTCACGCTGGTGCCAGACACGCGTGGACACTTCGGGTTAGGGTTGCCAGGACAAGTTGCGACGCGGTTTGCATCCGTGGGTGAAACCCACTCGGTTGATGTAAGCGTGCCCTGGTACCTCTGGCTAATTCCTGGAGCCATGATTGGCATTCCAATCGCAGAAAGCATGGCAGAGGGCTCGATCGATAAGACCGTTCCTCCCATGGTGCAAGCCATCGTTGATGGCCTGGATGCAGCAGTTCATCCTCCTTTCGCAGGGCTCGTGAAGCACTCACTCAAAATTGATCGCACTGACAACAACATCGCTTTTCTGGAAACCACGTGGTGCCCCACCCCTCAACCAATACTCACGGCATGAACTTCATTCCCCTTCACCTGGCTCAGCCAGCAAATCATCCAACCGGTCCAGTCGTCGCTCCCACATCGAACGATGATCCCGCACCCACCGCTCCAAAGCCGAAAACCCCGCAGTCTCGATGCGGCACGTTCTAACCCGTCCAAGCTTCTCCGTGTGAACCAGCCCGCTCTCCTCCAGCACCTGCAGGTGCTGCGCCACCGCAGTGACGGTGATCTCGAGCGGCGTTGCCAGACGCGACACCGAAAGGGGTCCTTCACTAAGCCTGTCCAGAATCGCCCGCCGCGTGGGATCGCCGAGTGCATGAAACAGGCGGTCGATATCAATCTCAGAACCAGGCATAGTTCGGACCCTCTCAGGCACCATCGCGGGCTATCGCGCCAGCTCCACTGTCAATCTATCCAGCAACGACCGCCACCCCGCCTCGCGCATCTGCGGGCCATCCGCCCCCTCGAAGAACGCCCCTTGATGGGTGAAGATCAGGTCCGTTCCCTTATCCGTCGGCAAAAGCTCCACCGTGATCAGCGAGGACGAGATGTGTTTATCGCCAAGGGCCATCGTCGAAGCGCTGACGATCCGGCGGTCAGGGACAATGTCCAGATAACTTCCTTCGTTCGCGAGCACAGCTCCCGGGAACGGGGTATCTTTCCCCATTCGGTACCGTAGCCGCTCGGCGCCTCCCACGCGAAAGTCCGACTGGAATTCCTCCACCGCGTTCGTCTCCCGCTCGGCATACCACCGGCGCTTCTTGGTCGCGTCGGCAAAGGCGGAGAAGACTCGCTCCGGCGATCTCGCAAAGCTGCGCTCGATAACAAATGTGCTGTGAATGACGGTTTGCTCTTCCATGACGATTTCCTCTCTCATGATGACTTCCTCTCTGCCATTACTGAAGCGGCAACTTCAGTATTGAATAAGTAAGGAGAATTGTCAAGTGGATACTTCAGTATTGATTCCTCCGGCTGAACACGGATCAAAGCTCCTGGCTAGATCTGACTGATTATCTTACCTTTATCCCCGTCCTAATTTTTCTTTTACCATTTTCCGCCCAAAAATCGCATGTCAAGCCCCAAAACCACCTAACCCTCTCAAACAAAACAAGATCCAGTTGGCATTTTAGTTAGGCTCAACCCGGTATAATTAAATTAGAAATCAGGAAAAGCCCCGGCCAAAACCGGGGCTTTCCACATTCAGAGAGGAAAATCTCCCTAACCTGTTTGTTTGGAATATTTTGGACGCAACTCCTTTGTTAAGAATATTTTGCCGACATCGACTCCCCGTAAACTACTGAATACAGGAGATTTACGCGCTGGCAATGGGGGGGGGGTACCCTCCCAGAAAAACGAAAGGCGAAGACCCCGATCCATCGGAGCCTTCGCCTAAACCAAAATGAACCAACGAACCTAGTCGATAGAAATCTTCCGCAGCAGCTTGAAGTCCGACAGCATCTTGCCGGTCCCCAGAACCACCGAGGCCAGCGGATCATCCGCAATTGACACCGGCAACCCCGTCTCCTCGCGAATTCGCTTGTCGAGATTCTTGATTAGCGCACCACCGCCCGTCAGCACAATGCCGCGGTCGGAAATATCGGCCGAAAGTTCCGGCGGAGTCCGCTCCAGCGCCACGCGAATCGCATTGATGATCGTCGCAATCGACTCCGACAGCGCCTCACGGATCTCGGAATCTTCAATCGTGATGGTCTTCGGAACACCCTCGATCAGGTTGCGCCCCTTGACCTCCATCGTGATCGGCTTGTCCAGCGGATACGCTGAGCCGAGAGAAATCTTGATCTGTTCCGCGGTCCGTTCGCCCACCAGCAGGTTGTACTTCCGCTTCAGATACGTCATTACGGCCTCGTCCATCTGATTTCCGGCCATGCGCACGGAACGCGAATAGACGATGCCCGCCAGCGAAATCACCGCAATATCGGTCGTTCCACCACCGATATCGACCACCATGTTGCCGCCTGGCTCCGTAATCGGCAACCCTGCGCCGATCGCGGCCACCATGGCCTGTTCCACCAGGTGCACCTCAGAAGCCTTGGCCCGGTACGCCGAGTCCATAACCGCGCGTTTTTCAACCTGCGTGATCTCCGAAGGAACGCCGATCACGATCCGCGGATGCACCATCATCTTCCGGTTATGGGCCTTCTGAATGAAGTAGTTCAGCATCTTCTCCGTGTGCCGGAAGTCTGCGATCACGCCATCCTTCATCGGCTTGATGGCGACAATGTTGCCCGGCGTGCGGCCAAGCATGTCCTTGGCCTCCTTGCCCACCGCCTCCACTTCGTTGGTGATCTTGTTCACCGCGATAATCGAGGGCTCGTTGACAATAATCCCCTTACCATGCGCGAAGACAAGCGTATTTGCCGTGCCCAGGTCGATGGCCAGGTCGCTGGAAAAGAGGCTGAAAAGGGACCGCATATTGTGAATGCGGGAATAACGCATCTGAAAACTGTTCGAAGACATAGGTTTTTTGCAGTATTTCCTAAAGTATTTCCTAAAAAGAGACTCACATTAGTGTATCTCTTTCGCAAGTGCTAATTCAGGCCCTCACCTAACCAGTCATCACTCATTTGTGGTACAGAATCCATCCTGCTCGCACAGCACACGACAGCAGAACAGCGCCGCAGGATAGATCAACACACTTACATGCCTCGTATAGGCAAAGCCCGCAAGATAAGGAAGTGCACAAGCCGCGACCAACGCAAGAAACACACCCGAAGCCACGCGCAGCGATCCGTCAGCTGAACCTCTGGCCCGAAACAGCAGATAAATCGCACTCGCAATCGCCGCCCACAGCATCAGCCGAAAGATCACCATTCCCGCATCCTCGATCAACTCTCTGACGCCATGGCTTGCAGTCCCCCCGTATTTCTCCAGGGCGAAGAAGAGGATATAGAGCTTGCGCAAGTCTCCCTCGAGCGTCTCTCGCGGGTGACTCTGCAGATAGTCGAACGCAGCCTTCCGGTGATAATCGTCGAAGCTCCACTCATCGCTGAAGTGCTGGCCGCGGTTCAGCTCAAAGTCGTACCAATCAAGCGAGCCTCCGCGCGGCGGCGGATAGTTCTTGAGGAATCCCGCATTGTTCCCCTTATGCAGATTGATGCCGTCGAAGCTTGTTCCCACACTGTACCGCCCGCTGGCATGATGCTGATGCAGCGCCCATCCCAGCGGAGCCGCTGCAACCAGCACCACAACCAGCCATCGCAACCCCTTGCTTTGCTCCATCACCACGAAACCCGCCAACAGCACAATCACAACCGGCAACGTTCCACTCTTCGAGAGGTAAAGCCCGTCCAGAGCCGCCGCGAACAGCACAGCGCGAGACAGCTCTCCTCGCACTCGCGGCAACGTTAGATCGAACAGGAGCATCGCCACCGCGACAGCCAGGAAGCTGTACGAGTACCCTTCATCCACCAGGATGTTGGTCACATCTGCCAGGAACGGAGTCATCGCAAACGGGACCAGAACCAACAACACAGCCACCAGCCTGCGCCACCCGGAACGCGGCAGACGCCGCCACACTAGGTACAAGGCGAGTTCGACCGGCAGCAGCAGCAACAGCGTCTTGAAGCAAGCCACACGGAGATAATGATCGCCAAACAATCGCATGCCAAGAGCCACCACCATTGCAGTCATCGGCATTCGCGCCGCATGAAAGCAGATGGGATTGCCCCGTGTGCCCATGTCTTCCGTGCAAACCGTCAAACCATCGCCCGCGAGCAAGCTCTGCGTCGTCGGCCCTACGAGGTTCGTAATCGAGAACAGAGGCTTATCCGCCTTTGCGCGATCGAGGTACCCTACCCCGACCAGCGACATCACGACCGGCACAAACAGAAGTAGCCACAGCAGGCGACGGTCTTGCACGGTCCCATCCGACTCTGCTGCGGAAATTACTGGCATCTGCCCAATCTAATTCAAGATCCCAACTGCAGGCGCTGTTGTCTCACAATTTCATCCGAAGCAGTTCGTATTTGGGAACCCTTTTCGAAATCGAGCGGCGAAACGCAAAGGTGACATCTTCGAAGCCCCGAATAGATACAATCGAAAGCAGCTTTGTGCAAGTGGAGAGAAAGAATGATTATTGGTGTACCTAAGGAAGTGAAGGATCACGAAAGTCGCGTAGGCGTAACCCCGGCAGGCGTAAAGGCCCTGGTCGAAGCAGGACACAAGGTCCTCGTTGAGCGTAACGCCGGAGCGCTCTCCGCCATGCCCGACGACGAATACCAGGCGGCAGGCGCCGAGATCGTCGGTTCGGCCCACGACGTCTGGCGGCTCGCCGAGATGGTCGTCAAGGTCAAAGAGCCCGTCGAAAAGGAGTACAAACACTTCCGCGAAGGCCTCGTTCTCTTCACTTACCTCCACCTCGCCCCGCTCACCGCGCTGACCGACGCGCTGCTCGCCTCGAAGGTCACCGGCATCGCGTACGAGACGGTTCGCGACCGGTTCGGTGCTTTGCCGCTGCTCACGCCGATGAGCGAGGTCGCCGGCCGCATGAGCGTCCAGGTCGGCGCAGCCTATCTTGAAAAGGAACACGGCGGTCGCGGAGTCTTGCTAGGCGGTGTCCCTGGCGTTCCTCCCGGCAACGTCTGCATCATCGGCGGCGGCATCGTCGGCACCAACGCCGCAAAGATCGCCCTCGGTATGGGCGCAAAGGTTGCCATGATCGACCTCAACCTGAACCGCCTCCGCGAACTTGACGACATCTTTGGCGGACGCCTCTACACCGTCGCCTCAAACAGCTACAACATCGAGCGCGCCGTCCGCGAGGCCGACCTCGTCATCGGCGGAGTCCTTATCCCTGGCGCGGCGGCTCCAAAGATCGTCACCAAGGCGATGGTCAGCAAGATGAAAAAAGGCGCCGTCATCGTCGACGTAGCCATCGACCAGGGTGGCTGCATTGAAACCGCGCATCCCACCACACACTCCAACCCGTCATACGAGGTCGACGGCGTCGTCCACTACTGCGTCACCAACATGCCCGCGGCCGTGCCCAACACCTCAACTCTCGCGCTGACCAATGCAACCTTCCCCTATGTGCTGAAATTGGCGCGTCTGGGAGCGAATGCCGCTATCAACGAAGACAAAGGCATCGCCGAGGGTGTCAACACCTTCAACGGCATTCTGACCTACGGTGCTGTGGCTGCGGCGCAGAAGCGCGAATGGCAAGCGGTGGCAAAGCTCGTCTAACCCCAGCTGTAGGCATCAACTGAGCGAAGAAGAGGCACTCCAACGCCTATAATCAGGTGACGAAGGAGGCACGGCTATGGCCGCAACTGCGAATCGGCGAAAGATATGGATCGCCGCCCTGTGCGCGTCTTTGCTCTTTATTGCCCTTGCCGCCCTCAACGCCTTCAATACGCAGCTTCCCGCGCCCGACACCACGCAGCAGATTGTCATCTTCACCGGCCTGTCGATCGTCATCTTCCTGCTCTTTGTTGCGGTGATGATCCTCCTGGTCCGCAATGTGCTCAAGCTTTATGCTGATCAGCGCAGCCGCGTGATGGGCACTCGCCTGCGCACCCGCATGCTCTGGGGAGCGCTGTTGGTTAGTTTAATTCCCATCGCCTCTATGTATGCCTTCAGCTACTTGTTGCTCAACCGCGCCGTCGACCGCTGGTTCGGACAGCCAGTCACGGAGATGCGGGACGACAGCAACGAAATGGCTCGCAAACTTTCCAATTACACCTCAGCAAATGCTCGCGCTGAAGCTGACTCAATTGCATCCAGCCTGCCTGCGGCAACTCCACCAGCCAAACCGCCCGCGGCGCCACCGCTTCACGCTGCAACGCCGAAGTCTCACCGGTCGATCCACGCGCCGACCCACGGCTCCGCTCACAATGCCGCTCTCTCCGCCTCCCGTCAGCGTCGCGAAGCAATTTATCAGGTTCTACGTCAGCATCAGATCACCCTCCAGAATGGCTTTGCCATCGTCTATCACGAAGACCGCGTCATCGCATCGTTCCAGATGCCGCAGCGTGTGGGAACAACCGCTCAGGTCAAGACGTGGCTTCCGGATCAGGTCGCCGACGAAGACTCCGACGAGTCTGCCAAACAGTCGCCTGCCGATCCGACGGATGCCGCCATCCTGGCCGCTGCTCAACGCAGTGACCAGCCAGTCTACTCGGTCGACAAGACGGACTATGCCCTCGGCGCCACAACCATTAAGCAGGGCAACACAGTAGTCGTCGGTCTGCCTATGCCCTTTGGCATGGCAGCCACCATGACGAATCTGCGTAAGAATGCTGACGCTTATTGGGTTCTCTACAGCGAACGCCGTCAGATCAGAGATCTGTACATGCTCCTGCTTTTGATGATGACTAGCCTCGCCTTGTTCGCCTCCTGCTGGCTCGCGCTTCATCTCTCCAAGCAGGTCACCAAGCCGGTGGAGTCACTCGCCGATGCCATGGAGGCCATCGCCTCAGGCGACTACGCTCATCGCGTGAAGGAGAGTGCAACCGAAGAGCTGGGCGAACTGGTCCGAAGCTTTAACCACATGGCCGCTGACCTGGAAGACAGCCGCCGCGCTGTTGAGGACTCGACCGTGCAACTCAGTGCAGCCAACACTGCCCTCGAAGCCCGTCGCAGCGAGCTTGAAACCATGCTCGAAACCATTCCGAATGGCGTCGCTACTCTCGACGCAGACCGTCGTATTGTGCTCGCCAACCGGGCTCTCACCGAGATGATGGACCCCGGCGGCCAGCGCCCCTTCTATGGCCGCCTCATGGAAGAGGTCTTCCCGGCGGAGGTGGTCGAGGTTCTCGACCGCCTCATCAAGCGCAGTCACCGTATGGGCTCAGCCTCCAGCGAAATTGAAATCACTGCACCGATTCACGCTTCGAATGACCGATTCGGCGGCACCATGAACCTTCTCGCCACCGTCGCCCTCCTCGAAGTCCCCGCAGTCACCGAACGCACACGCCGCGAACATCAAGGTTATGTTCTCGTTCTCGAAAATGCCACCGAGTTGCTTCGCGCACAAAAGCAGTCCGCCTGGAAGGAGGTTGCCCGCCGCGTAGCCCACGAAATCAAGAACCCTCTCACTCCCATCAGCCTCAGCGCCGAACAGATTCACCGGCATATCAACCGCCTGGCTAATAGTGTGGCCGATCGTTCAGTCGACAGTACCTCTGAATTGCCCTCGATCGCAGTCATCCGCCGTTGCTCCGAAGTCATCACCTCTTCGGTCGAAAGCATGCGCTCTCTCGTCGATCAGTTCGCGGCCCTCGCCGAGTTTCCAACGGCCCGGCCCAAGCCCGCAGACCTCAACACCATCGTCGAAAACTCGCTGGCCCTATTTGCCGGCCGCATGCAGACCATTCAGATCGTTCGCAAGATGAGCCCCGATCTTCCGCTCGTACTGGCCGATCCCGAGGCGCTCAAACGCGCCTTTGGCAACCTTATCGACAACGCCGCTGAGGCCATGCAGCAAAGCCTTTTCCGGGAACTTCGCATCTACACTAACCTCCTCGAAAACGGCATGGTCGAACTCACCATTTCCGACACCGGCTCTGGCCTCACTGCCGAGATGCGCGAGCGCCTCTTCCTCCCCTACTTCTCCACCAAACAGCGGGGCACAGGTCTCGGACTCGCGATCGCCGCCAAGATCATCCAGGAGCATCAGGGCACCATCCGCGCTGAAAAGAATGAACCCGCCGGCGCGAAGTTCATCATCGAACTTCGTCCCGCCTCCTCGCTCGAGAGCGACTCTGAACCTTCATCCGCCGGCCCCTTTGCCGCAACACAAAATGGCAACTACGCTGAACCCAAATCCTCAATAGAGCAAGCCGTCGTCACTCCTACTTCCAGCAGTGCTCAAGTGGAAGAGGATCTCGCCTCCACGATCGCACGAGGGCCCAAATGAACCACGTACTCATCGTTGACGACGAAGCCGAGATCCGCGAATCTCTGGAAGGCATACTCCGCGAAGAGGACTACCTCGTCACAACGGCAGCCACCGCGGGTGAAGCGCTTGAACTCCTCCGCGATGCCGCCTACGATGTCGTTCTGCTCGACATCTGGCTGCCCGACCGCGATGGCCTCGATACCCTAACCGAGATCCGCCAGATGGAGAGTGCGAACGTTCCCGAGGTCATCATCATCAGCGGCCACGGGACGATCGAAGCGGCAGTCCGCGCCACCAAACTCGGAGCCTACGACTTCCTCGAAAAGCCTCTCTCGCTCGAACGCACGCTCATCGTCCTCAAGAATGCGATGAAGACCCGCCAGATGCGGGAGGACAACCAGGAGTTTTCCCGCCAGCTGACGAAGGGAACAGTGACAGGAAACTCCGTTCCCATGAAGGCGCTTCGCCAACAGATCAAGCTGATGGCCCCCACCAACGGCCGCGTGCTCATCTACGGCGAATCCGGTGCTGGCAAAGAACTCGTCGGCCGCGCCATGCACGCCGAAAGTCTCCGCAAGGACCGTCCTTTCGTCGAACTCAACTGCGCGGCCATCCCCGAGGACTACATCGAGTCCGAACTCTTCGGCTACCGCCATGGAGCTGTGCCTGGCGGCCCCAGCGAAAAACGCGGAACCTTCGAGCGCGCCGATGGCGGGACTCTCTTCCTCGACGAAGTGGGCGACATGAGCCTCAAGACGCAGGCGAAGGTCTTGCGCGCGTTGGATGAGCAACGCTTCCTCCCAGTAGGCGCATCGCACCCGGTCCACGTTGACGTCCGGGTCATCGCCGCTACCAACAAGGATCTTGAAGAAGAGATCGCCCGCGGCAACTTCCGCGAAGACCTCTTCTACCGCCTCAACGTTATTCCATTCTTCGTTCCACCCCTGCGCGACCGCAAGGAAGACATCCCTCTTCTCGTCAAAGAATTTCTGCAACAATTCGGTACCGAGTATGGCCGTCCCCACGTCGAGATGACCGAAGACGCACTCGCCGCGCTCAAGCAGTACCATTGGCCCGGCAACGTTCGCGAACTTCGCAATCTTGTCGAGCGCGTTTTGATCCTCAATCCAAAGACACTGCGCATCGAGCGCAAGCACCTGCCGATGCTGGTCTATCGCGACCCCGCTCGCGAGGCCGGAAAAGCTAACGGACGCAATGAAGAGTTTACCTCTCTCTTGCAGGCCCGCGAAGCCTACGAACGCGACTACATCCTCAAGAAACTCGACGAGTTTCATGGCAACGTCAGCCGCGCCGCTGAAGGCCTGGGTCTCGAACGCAGCCACCTCTATCGCAAGATGAAAGCCCTCGGGGTCAGCGTCAAGGAGTAGAGGCTCTCAAAACGTCGCTCGTCAGAACGGCCACCGGAACAACCATCCGACGCGCCATCGATCTTGTTGATACCAGACAATAGCTCGGCAGAAGAGCAGCAAAGAGCGTCGGCAGCAGAAGCTGCAGCCAGAACTCTCGCGTATGAAACACCCTTAGCAAAACCTCGCGCGTCGCTCCCTGCGCAAACGCACTCAGCAGAAACACCGCAAGCGATGCCCGCCCAACCCACGCGACGCCATCTCCAAATCGATGTCGATCCAGGAGCTTCGCCAGCAGAAAAAGCCCGGCCGTCCCTGTTAGCCCAACTACGATGTAAGTCCACTGACCCAGTACAGCCGCTCCATAGACGTAGACAACCGCCGCCTGGAACGCAGCAAGAACTGCAAGACTCAACGCAGCCGCGGCCACGCTTGTCCGTTCGACCCGATAGATGTTGATCCCCACCCACATTCCAGCAGCGAGAAAACAAAAGTCATGCAGTACGTCGTTGATAATTGGCGGCCCGAAATGCGGCGTCAATCCCATCAGGGCCGCAGCAACAAAACGCAACCACGCAGGAACCCGTGCCGTCACTAGCGCCAGCATCAGGCAAACGAACAGAACGAACAAGAACCAACTCGCCTCTCCATCCGCCAGATTCATGAGGAATATGTTCCAGTGGAACGGTTGAGTCCCAGACTTGAAGTGTCCAATCAACGGCTCGAGCGCAACGCCGATGATTGCAAACAGTGCATATGGATAGAGAATTGTCTTCAGCTTTTCCACTGCAAAAAGCTTATTACCTCGTTTCGCAATGCTTCCCATCACGAACAAACCGGCGACGAAGAAAAAAGCCGGCATATGAAAGCTGTAGATAAACGTTTCAGAGAAAGCTGCTCCCGAACTGGCCCACCATCCGCGATGAACCATGCCCTGCCCGGTATGGCCAGACACCACCAGAATGATCGCAATACCTTTCACTATGTCGACTATGTTGGAACGGATTCCGCTTGTGATGGGTTCGCGCGCGTCTGGCGTTTGTGTCTGTCTACTCATTCAACAACTGTCCTCACAGTCAACCCGCTACACTCAAACGTCATGGAGGGGCGATGCGTTCCGCGTTCCTGAACACTCCCTCAACAACAGCCACGCAGCCACTAAATTGCACGCAACCAGAACTGCCAATTCTTGGTAGAAGTCGAAGTGGAAATAGATCATTCGCGTAATATCCACCCACGCAACGATGAGGTGTAACACAACGAGAACGGAGACGGTCCGAACTGGCCAATTGTGCCAAAAGCGCGGCACCATCGCCGGCAGATAAACCAGGAACAACGGCCATCCGTAAGCGAATAGTCTTAAGAGAGCTGCTCCAAGCAAAGGTGACAGAACAAATGTAGTCGCGCCATAGATCGCAGCAATGCAAAGATAGGGATCCTCGCGCGGCAACAACCGCCGAAGAGAAATTCTCCACAGCAGGCAAACCGCAAAACAGCTCCCCAGCCCGAACGCTCCCAGAATTGAGATGGAAGTACCTACCGGGTAGGTTCCATCAAACCGGCTGTATCCCAATTGATGAACGGCCCCCAGGGGCAGCCAGTGCGGCACATTCCACACTCGCTTCGGAGGAAAAATCTGCAGCGTGTTGGACCACAAGATAATGCCAAAGAGATTCTTCGCTGCGTTCCAGGGGACCTTGCCGATCATATAAAGCGTGTCGTTGATATTGTGCTGATTTGGCAATGCATGTCGCACGACAAGCTTCGACGCTGCCATCCCCGCCACTGCTCCACCCAGTTGCATCAGTCCAACTCTCCTGCCGACAAGCCGCCACAGCACCGGCACAGCTATCAGCACCACGAGCAACGTCGATTCGCGCGCCAGATACATTGGAATCAGCATCGCAGAGGCCCACCACCACCATCGCTTTCGCAGAAGCAGCAGATACACCATGATCAGCGCGGCATGCAGCAGATCCGGCAGGAAGTAATCTCTCAAGCTGTTGAGCCAGAAGGGAAGCGGAATCAGCGCAACGATAAGCCACTCGTTCTGGCCTCGTTCCAGCACTAGCAAAAGAGTGCCATATAGAAGTACCCATCCACTCAGCAGGCCTACAGCCAGAAACCCATCCTCCGTTGGTTTGCCTGTCTCGTCCGCGAAGAGGCGCGCCAACGACGGCGCCAGAACCCGGAACGCGAATGGCTTCATTGCAGGCTTCCCATCGGCCATGTCGCGGTAGTGAGCCGAATCCGCGTCGACGTAGGGATAAGCTGTAGCTGTCTTCCACACCGCCAACAACACGAGAGTTGCCAACAGGGCAGCCATCCATCGTGCAGGCCACCGGCTTCGGCGCATTAGCTCTGGACGGCCGGTCGTAGCGAACTGATCTGTTTCACTATGGGTCTGCATGGATGTTCGCTCGCTCGAATTCGGTCCGTTACAGCTGTTATTGCATTTCCTCTACAACGAGAGATCACGTTTCTTCCCGGAAGTCCTCTACTCTTCCGCCGCCTGCTTCTCCGCGATCTGCTCCAACTGCCGCCGCCAATCCAAATCCTCGACGAACCCGCGGCTCGATCGCCACTCTTCCTGCACCTTCACAAACAACTCAAGAAACACGCGCGTCCCCAACAGCGATTCGATATCCTTCCGTGCTGCCGTGCCAATCCGCTTCAACATCTCGCCCTGCTTGCCGATCAGGATCGCCTTCTGCCCCGTCCGCTCACAAAAAATTGCAGCAGAGATCTTCGTTACCGGCAGCCTTCCATCTTTCATCTTTTTCATCGACACCGGCTCTTCATATTTTTCAATCACAACCGCTGTAGCATAAGGAACCTCTTCGCCGGTCAGCAGCAAAATCTTCTCACGAATCAGCTCCGCCACCAGAAACCTCTCCGGCTGATCGGTCAGCTGATGCTTCGGAAAATATCGCTGTCCTTCCTTCAACTGCCCGACGATCTTCTCCAGGAGCAGGTCCAGACCCTCCTTCTTGCGCGCTGAGATCGGAATTACATCCGCGAACGAATGCAGTGTGGACCAGTGAGCGATCAACGGCAACAAGTCCTTCTTCGGAACTGCATCCATCTTGTTCAGTACCAAAATCACCGGGCACTCCAGCTTCTTAATAAGCGAAAGCGCAAAATCATCCTCTGCGGCAGACATGGCTCGTCGCGACGCAGTGAACTTTTTACCTTCCTCACCCCGGGGCAGCCGATGCGTCACATCCACGAGAAACAGCACGGCATCGCGCGACTCCAATGCATCATGCACCTCCTGCATCATGCGCCGGTCAAGCTGTGTATCCGGCTTGTGAATCCCCGGTGTATCCACCAGCACCACCTGCGCCGCAGGATGCCCAGCCTCACCCTTCGCCTTCTTCTTCAACGGGACTTCAAGCACCCCATGGATCCGTGTCCGCGTAGTCTGCGGTTTGTGCGTGACGATAGCAAGCTTCTGTCCAAGAAGAGCATTCAGCAGGGTTGACTTGCCCGCATTCGGACGACCGACGATGGAAACGAAACCGGAGCGAAAGGCCATTCCCTTTATTATGCGCTGTCAGCCATGCGTAACCGGAGCTTCTCGGCTAAACTGGCGCGTATGAATCTCCTCGCGCCCCGCATTGCCCGCAAATTCTGCTTGCTCTTTGCACTTTCCGCGCCGGTCTCTCTCGCCGCTCAGGCTCCCGCGCATTTCCGCTCGACGGACATCCACCCCGATCGCAGCGTCACGTTCTTCTACAAGGATGCTGCAGCCACAAAGGTCACGCTTGCTCTTGACGGCGTCGCCAAACCCATCCCCATGGAAAAAGATGCAGCTGGCGTCTGGACCGTCACCACCCAGCCGCTCACGCCGGAGATCTACGCCTACCATTTTGAAGCAGACGGCGATAAGCGTCTTGATCCCGCCAATCCTCACATGACCCTCAATCTGGTCAGCGCCTCCAACCTGCTCACTGTGTCTGGCGGTTCGCCCCAACCATGGGAGGACACCAACGTTCCTCACGGCACGCTGCATCATCACATCTACACCACCGCCACAGTCCTCGGCCTTCCTGAAAACCAGAGCGCGTACTTCGTCTACACGCCCCCCGGCTACGACGAAAAGTCAAAGAAGCCCTACCCCGTTTTTTATCTCCTGCACGGCTGGAGCGACTCAGATGCAGGATGGAGCGTCGTCGGCCGGGCGAATCTCATATTCGACAACCTCCTCGCACAGGGTAAGATCAAGCCGATGGTCGTCGTCATGCCTCTCGGCTACGGTGATCTGTCCTTTCTCCACACCCACGACGTCTGGGAAGACCCGCCCGCAATCGACCACAACACCGATCTCTTCACCAAGACGCTGCTCACTGAAGTGATGCCCCGCGTAGAGTCCGAGTACCACGTCTCCAAAGATCGCAACGACCGCGCCATCGCCGGCCTTTCAATGGGTGGCCTGGAAAGTCTCGAAATCGGCCTCACTCACACTGGCCAGTTCGCCTGGATCGGAGGCTTTAGCTCCGCCGTCCATAGACTCGACTATGCGAATGTGTTGGCATCGCTCGATCCAAAGACCGCCAACCTTCGCCTTCTCTGGATCGCGTGCGGCACTGAGGACTCGCTCATCAAGCCCAATCGCAAACTGGTCGACTTCCTCAAGACAAAAGAGATGCCGGTCACGCAGATTGAAACCCCAGGCCTTCATACATGGCTGGTCTGGCGCGACAACCTGGTTCACTTCACTCCGCTTCTCTTCCAGCAGAAATAACCGCCATACACGGGGGCCGCGTTCGCGCCAACTGCTCCAGACGAAGAAAAAAGTTGTCATCCGCATCCACCCCGCCACCTCCGTCCGCGAGCCAATTCGCAGATAATCATTGTTAGCGCATGGAATCCTTCTTCACACGCTTCAAGAACGTTCTAGTCCTGGTCGCGATCCTTCTCGCCCAGACCATCGGCCTCGCCGTCCAAGTCCGCCGTCCGGTCGAGTCCGGAGCGCCCGACGGCAGCAACGTCACTCTCATCCGCTACTGGGCCGTCTCCGCCGTTACGCCGCTCGAACGTTTCTTCCACGGCCTGGGCTATACCGTCCGGCACGGTTGGTCCAACTATATCGACCTTCGCCACACGCGCCAGCAAAACCACGATCTTCAGGAACAGATCGCCCGCCTACGACTCGAGCAAGCTGCTCTCTCTGAAGACGCCATCCAGGGCCATCGCCTCCAAGCTCTGCTGGACTTCCAGCAGCACTACGTCGCCGCCACTGTCGCCGCGCAGGTCATCGGCACCAGCGGCAGCGACCTCTCACGCGTCCTTTACATCGACAAGGGGTCAAAGGATGGCCTCAAGCCTGACCAGGCCGTTATCACGCCCGATGGCATCATCGGCAAGCTCCGTGACGTCTTCCCCCACACCTCTCAGGTCCTCCTCATTAACGACCAGACCTCCGGTGCCGGCGTCGTCCTTGCCACCACTCGCATCCGCGCCATTCTTCGTGGCAGCATCACCGGCCAGATTCTGATTAACAACCTCACTCCCGACTCCCGTATCAAGCCCGGCGAACAAGTCCTTAGCTCCGGCGGCGACCAGGTCTATCCGCGTGGTCTACCCGTAGGTACCATCGAGTCGATTGCGCCCGACCCCGACCATCAGCCTTACACGCTCATCAAACTTCGTCCCGCAGCTAACCTCAACCAGCTCGAGGAAGTCCTCGTCATCACCGGTACCCAACCCACCCTGCCGGTCCAGGCTCAGCACGACCTGGCTGTTGGAGCCGCCACCGCCGAGGCCCAGGCCGCAGCCAAACAACTCGCCGACCAGCAGGCCGCCGAAGCTGCCGCAAGATCCGCAGCTCAGATCGTCGGCGATCGCCTGCCAAGCCTGCACGATCCCGATCACCCCGATACCAACGATGCCGCCCCAGCCGCACCCGGCACCGCCGCTCCCGGTGGAGTCGTCCCAAAACCTCTCCCGACCCTCCACCCTGATCGGTACACCCCCGGCACGACTCCACCGGCAGCCGATCTAAAACCCGGCGCACCTGAGGTTTCCAACCCAACCACAGTCACCAATCCGTCACCCGCCACTCAATCTCCAACCACCCAGCAACCTGCTGCCACCAAGCCCCGCAAACCGCAACCCCCGCCAGATTCGACCCAACCCCAACCCAACCCGAATAACTGAGAGCTGACCACCGAATTCATGGCCACCCGCAGCTATACATCCCGCCGAGAGCTCGAGCAGCACAGCTTCTCCCCCGCCGTCGCCATTCTGGTTCCTCTGGCTGCGATCCTGCTGCAGGCTCTTCTCCCCAGACCCTTCCCCCGCCTCGCCATCCTCGATCTTCCGCTCATCATTACCGTCTTCTTTGCTGTCTCACGCCGCAACCCCGTCGCCGGCTGCCTCACGGGGGCGGCCATCGGTCTGCTTCAGGATGCCCTTACCGGTCGGCCCATCGGCGTCAACGGCATGGCGAAGTCCGTTATCGGCTACATCGCGGCCAGCATCGGCGTTCAGGTCGATGTAGAAAATCTGACCACCCGAATCTTCATCAACTTCGGCTTCTTTCTTCTCAATAGCTTCCTTATCTTCCTCATCAACCGCCGCCTCCTCGGTAACGCGGACTTCCACATTCTCTGGCTCCACGAGCTCATCCGCGCCGCGATCAATACCGCCGTGGCTCTCCCGATCTTCTTCCTGCTCGATAACACCAAGCGCCGCGAGTAGAACCCGCACCTGAAACACCAACCCCAACCGTCTAACGAACAACCTTGATACACAACAGTGGTAAGGCGGAGTCGGCACAACCGGACGTAAACTGAAAGCCAGATGGAGCCAGTGCACCATTCCGAAGCCCAGAACCTCGGCCCCACCGGCAAGGTCGAGAAGCTGCCCATCGGCAAGCTTCACTCGGTCCAGTATCTCGTCGCGCTGATTCTTGCGGTCCTCCTGGCCGGCCTCTGGCGCCTCCAGGTGCTCAACGCCGAAAGCTTCCGTTCTCTTGCCGAGGCGAACCGCGTCCGCAAGGTTCCCATCCTCGCCCCTCGCGGCCGTCTCTTTGACCGCGAAGGTCGCCTCCTCGTCGACAACTACCCCTCCGTGTCCTGCTACCTTCTCCGCGAACAGGTCAAAGATCTTGACGCCGACCTTCCTCTTATCTCGCAGGGCCTTCACATCCCCATTGAGCAGATTCAAGCCACCATCCGCCGCTACCAGATCGCTCCCAAGTACCAGCCCATCCCGCTCAAAGTGGACATCACTCCTGACGAGCAAGCTTTCATCGCCGCCCATCGCGACGAGCTACCCGAACTCGAAACCCTCGACGAACAACGCCGCCTGTATCCCTCTGACGGCTTCGCCGCTCATCTCATCGGCTACGTCGGCGAGGTCTCCGAGCAGATGTTAGCCAACGACGACCGCTACGCTCTCTACTCTCCCGGCGACGTTGTCGGCCGATCCGGCGTCGAGGCCACATACGATGCCATCCTCCGCGGCACCGACGGCAGCCGCGACGTTATCGTCAACAGCCACGGCAAAGAGCTCGGCCACCTCGGCCAGGAGCTCGCCATCCCCGGCAAGGACCTTCGTCTCACCATTGACCTCGACATCCAGAGGGCAGCCGAAAAGGCCCTTGAAGGCAAAGTCGGCGCCATCGTCGCCATGGACCCCCACACGGGTGAAATTCTCGCCATGGCCTCCCGCCCCACATTTGACCCCAACCAGTTCTCCGTTCGCCTTACCAAGAACTACTGGAACGAGATCCTCAATAACCCCGACCACCCGCTGCTCAACAAGACTATCCAGGCCCAGCTCGCCCCCGGCAGCACCTTCAAGATCATCATGTCGCTTGCGGGTCTTCAGGAGAACGTCGCCCAGACTATGCACGTAGCCTGCAATGGCGGAGCTGAGTTCTACGGCCACTTCTACGCCTGTGATCGCCACCACGGCGCGGTCGACATCAACAACGCCATCCCCTACTCCTGCGACACCTTCTACTACACCCTCGCCAACCGTCTCGGCATCGACACCATCGCGAAATACGCAACGTCCGTCGGCCTCGGCCAGAAGACCGGCATCGATCTCCCCGACGAGGTCTCCGGCACCATGCCCTCTACGGCCTGGAAGCTGAAGACCCAACACGAAAAGTGGTACGCCGGCGAGGTCATCTCCGTCGGCATCGGCCAAGGAGCCGTCACCGCGACCCCCATCCAACTCGCCCGTGCGCTCAGCGGTATCGCTTCCGGCGGCGTCCTTCGCCGCCCCCACGTCGTCTTTCCCGACGAAGTTCCACCGGAAATGCTCCAGACCATCCACGAGAACTTCCCCGGCTCCGGCGACGCGACCATTCCCCTTTCGACCGAGAACTGGCAGCTCATCACCGACGCCATGGCCAACGTCACCAGCAGCCCCATCGGCACGGCCTACATCGCGCATCTCGATGGTGTCGACTTCGCCGGCAAGACCGGAACTGCCCAGGTTATGAGCCACGACGCCCTCGCACGCTCCGGTGGCGGCCATAAGACCGTCCCCAACGCCTGGTTTGTCGGCATGACGCCCCGGCGCAATCCGGACATCGTCGTTGCGGTCCTGTGGGAGAACGGCAACTGGGGCAACAACTCCGCCAAACTCGCCGCTCAGGTCATCAACGCCTTCATCACCAAACAGCGCACGCGCGACAACAACATCCGCACTGCAGAAACCCCCAAACCGGAAACCGCCCCGACTGCCAGTTCCTCCGCTAAACCAACCACACCCACCGCCGAGTAGCCCAAGGGAGCTGCCTTCATTGGATAACATGCCCCCTCGCGCGTGTACCAAGACATCCCGCCGTTGTCCAGATATCAGTGCACCGATGTCTCTTTGGGCTTGCCTAACCGCACATTGAACCCAATCATTCCGCCCAACACGTTGATCCCATTGTTGTAGCACGGATGTAAGAAGGTACCCGAATAACATCCGTGTTGTTCGGACAAATACAGATTGGATACGTGCATGTACTCAGGGCCAAATGACATGCTGTAGCGGGGATTGAAGTTATACCGGGCGCCTGCACCCATCATGAGTGTGAAAGTAAAGTCCTGCCCCTGCGCGTAGGACACGCCTGCCGGTTCTTTTGCATCAATGAACCCGGCGCCGAGGCGGAACTCAAAGTAAGGCGCAGTCCGCCAGTTTCGGTGGACAAAATTGCGACGTACGCCGAGATCGAAGGCTCCATATATCTTTTCCGGTCCTCTCGGAATCGCAGTAACAGACAGAGTTGCCGTGAGATCAGTATTGCCTCGCAGAATCCATGGGCCATTTATGTTGCTCATGTGCCAGCGAAGCGAAGGAAAGATGGGTACCAGGGTGTAGTGGAGAGGCCTCTGCGTGTAATCGCCGCCTACGAAAACGTCGAAAACAAAGGGAATATTGATCGGAAGTGCTCCCGTTTCCAGGGAGAATTCGAGCTTGTTCTTATAATAGATATCTGTGTTGAAATCCGGCCGCTTGGCAGAAGGCGCTTGTATAACTGCAGCCGAAGATCCGGCCATTGCGTCCTGCCCCCTGGAGAGCGCCGGTAGTGTAAGACACGCCAGCAGCATAAATACTTTCAGGATTCGCTTCGTCATCTTAAGTTCTAGGTAGAGATCCCTCCAGGTGGGCTCATCTGGAACGAACCCAAAAGTTATAACTATGTTGCCAGGAATACTCTCTTGTTATTGACGACGATAAGTAACTCCGAGCCTCGCTTCGTCCAACGTTTTTTGTTGGACGCGTTAGCGTAGCACAATCTCCGAACGGGGCACTTTTCGGGCAACGCTGTCTCCCTATATTCACCCTTCAAATCCGCTCTGCCCGCGGCCGCCGGAAACTGGTTACACTAGCAGCAAGCATGACCCGCCTCTCCTCTTACCGTGACTTCGACTGGGTTCTTCTCGGCTTCGTCCTTCTGTTGTCGCTCATCTCCGTCCTCGAGATCAAGTCCGCCACGCTCCACACCAAGTTTCACGGATTCGACCACAAGCAAATCGGCTTCCTCGCGATCGGCATCGTCCTCATGTTCCTCATCTCGCTGATCGACTACCACCGTCTCATCGACACCGTCCACTGGGCCTACGGCATCGGGATCCTCTCTCTCATCGCCGTCGCCCTCTTCGGCACCAAGGTTCTCGGTGGCAAACGCTGGATCAGCTTCCACGGCATGCATTTCCAGCCCTCCGAGTGGATTAAGCTCATCCTCATCGTCGCGGTAGCCCGTTACTTCTGGGGGCTCGCGGGCAAGGAACTCACCTGGGCCGACATCGGCAAGGTCTCCGCCATGGTCTTCATCCCCCTGGTGCTCGTTCTCAAGCAGCCCGACCTTGGGACCTCGCTCACCTACCTTCCCATCCTGATGTGTGGTCTCTTTCTCGGCGGCATACGCTTCAAACAGGTCGGCATCATCCTGCTCTGTCTCGTCCTTATCGGCGGCATCGCCTGGAAGAGCGGCAAGCACCTCAAGCCCTACCAGCAGGCGCGTATCAACGCCTTCATCAACCCCGACTCCGACCCTCGCGGCTCCGGCTATCAGATCCGCCAGTCCCTCATCGCCGTGGGCGCCGGCGGCGTCTGGGGCAAGGGAGCCAATAAAGGCACACAGACCCAGGGCGACTTCCTCCCCATCCCGTACACCGACTTCATCTTCGCGGCCTTCTGCGAAGAGCATGGCTTTGTCGGAGCAGTCGGCGTTTTGTTGTTGTATTTCCTCATTCTCATGCGCCTCATTCAGAACGCCCAGACCGCCTCCGACTTGCCCGGCAGTTTCATCATCATGGGAGTCGTCGCGGTCATCGTCTTTCAAGTCGCCGTCAACGTCGGCATGGTCGTCGGCCTGATGCCCGTCACAGGAATACCTTTGCCTCTACTCAGTTACGGTGGCTCATCGGTTCTCTTCACCTTCCTCGCCTTGGGTATCGTCATGAACGTCCGCATGCGCCGCTTCGTCAACTAAACGGCCGCAATCCGGCATAAAAAACTCGCAACCCTCTTCCCATAGACGTTCGAGTGGTGTATTGTCTCTCCCATAGACGTTCGAGTGGGCGGATGAAAGAATGACCGAATCGAAGAAGCAGGCGAACGGAGAGATGTTGCAGGGAACTCTCGACATGCTCATCCTGCGTACGCTGGTGATGGGCAAGGCGCATGGTCATACGATCGCGCACGTGATTGAAAACACATCGGAAGATGTGCTGCAGGTCGAGCAGGGGTCGCTGTATCCCGCGTTGCACCGTCTCGAGGACCGCGGCTGGGTGAAATCTTCCTGGGGGCTAAGCGATAACAACCGCAAGGCAAAGTTCTACGAATTGACGGCGGCAGGGAAGAAGCAACTAGCAGCAGAGCGTAAGCGATGGCAGCAGGTTGTTGTGGCGATCGGCAGGATTCTGGACGAAGCCGCGGAGTAAGTCCGCAGCGAATCACCGGGAGGGCGACGATGAATCTCAAAAGATTTTTCAGCAGGTCGTCCGCGGATGCGGAACTGGCTCAGGAGTTGGAGGCTCATCTGCAGCACGAAGTGGATGACAACCTCGCACGCGGCATGAGCAGGGAAGAGGCACAGCGGCAGGCGCGAATAAAGTTGGGTAGTGTACGCCGTGTCCGCGAGACAGTGTGGGAGAGAAACTCGCTCGAGTGGTTTGAGACGGCCCTGCGCGATCTTCGCTATGCGGTTCGCACCCTCTCACGCACGCCGGGATTTACCGTCACGGCTGTGCTTGTCATGGCCCTCGGGATCGGAGCGAATGTGGCCTTGTTCACCGTCGTTCGCTCCGTTTTGCTCAAGCCCCTTCCGTTCTCTGAACCGGACAGACTGATTCAGCTCTATGAAAAGAGTCCAGACGGAAGACGAGAGTACAGCTACGTCGCCGGGGGGATGTACGCGGCCTGGAAGAACGCGGCGACGAGCCTTGAGCAGATGGCGATCTACGGCACCGAGAGTATCAATCTCTCCGGCAACGGCGGCCAGCTGCCGGAGAAGATCCGCTATGCGGAGTGCTCCTGGAATCTGCTTCCGATGCTCGGCGTTGTGCCGGAGGTTGGCCGGTTGTTTGCCGAGTCGGACGACCGGAGGCAGGCAGCGGCGACGGTGCTTTTGACTCACGGTCTTTGGACAAGGCGATACGGTGGAGAGCGTGAAATCGTCGGCAAGACGATTCTGCTCAACGCAAAGCCATACACAGTGATTGGCGTGCTGCCTGCCTGGTTCGAGTATCCGGATACGCAGACGCAGTTGTGGGCTCCTATCTACCATGAGCAGTCCTCAGAGATGATGCAAGCAGTGGATATGCACAACTTCTTCGTCGTCGGCAGACTGCGGCCAGGAGCAACGCTGGCGCAAGCGCTGAGCCAGGTAGACACAGCGGAGAAGCAGGCACGCGCCACGCATCCGACGCCATCAACCGCCAACGCAGCGAATGCGCGAACGTTGCTTGACGGCGTAGTGCATGATGCAAAGGCGACGCTCTACACGTTGATGGGAGCGACGAGTTGCGTACTCCTGATCGCATGCCTGAACGTGGCGAATCTGCTGGTGGCTCGATCGGCTTCGCGAAGGAAAGAGACCTCAGTGCGTGCCGCGCTCGGAGGCAGCCGGTGGAGACTTCTCCGCGAACAGTTGACTGAGAGCACAGTCCTTGCCATGGCCGGAGGGGGTCTGGGCCTGCTCCTTGCATGGCTGGGAACCCGTTGGTTGGTGCAGGCACGGCCCGAGATGGCGCGAGCGGGCGCGATCCATATGGACGGCGTGGTCTTGTTATTTGGCTTGGGCGTCGTAGCAGGATGTGGCGTTGTGGCAGGGTTGATTGCTTCAATCTCCTTCCTCCGCGGCCCTCTGCTTGAAGCGTTACAGGACTCTTCGCGTACTTCCAGTGCCGGACACGGGCGTGTCAGGTTACGCCGCGCACTTCTTGCCGCGGAGGTCGGACTTACGGTGGTGCTGTTGACCTGTGCAGGGCTGCTGCTGAAGAGTTATAACCATCTGCGGTCGACCAATCTGGGATGTGCGACGCAGAATGTTCTGACGATGCGGTTCGCGCTCCCGCATGTGCGATACGACACCGCCGAGAAAACCGCAGGCTTCTACGAGCAGCTACTGCCGAGGTTGCGTGCGATGCCCGGCGTAAGGGCTGCCGGTGTGACGACAACGCTCCCCGGGCAGGGGTATGGCGGCGACTCGCGGTTTACCCTTCCCGAGTACCCTGACTTCGCTGGCGGCGCTGTGCAGGATGCAATCGTTCGCGGGGCTGACCCCGGATACTTCAGTGCGCTTCAAATTCCGTTGCTGAGCGGACGTTTCTTCGAAGATCACGAACGTCTGACTGACGCTAGATCCGTGATCGTAAGCAAGAGTTTTGCCCGTCAGTATCTCGGGGATGAGAATCCGTTGGGCAAGCACATTTTGATTAAGGACTTCGGCGGTGTTCCGCCGGAAGGGTTTGAGATCGTGGGAGTGGTTGGCGATACACTCTGGGGGCTGACGGAACCCGACAAGGCAATGATGTACTTCCCGCTCTACTCGGGCGGATGGACGAACACCTCGATCGGGGTGCGATCCGACAACGATGTGACAAGTCTGGCGCTCCCGATCCAGAAGGTCCTCGCAGAGCTTGATCCTGATCTTCCTGTATCTGACGTCTTGACGATGGATCAGTCCATTGGAAGGTCAACCATGAACGCAAGTTTTACCTCATCGCTCGTTCTCGCGTTTGCCATCATCGCTCTGGTCCTGGCTGCAGTCGGACTCTACGGGGTGCTCTCCTACATCGTCACGCAGCGAACGAGCGAGATCGGTATACGCATAGCCTTGGGTGCGCAGCGCAGCACCGTGCTGCGGCTCATTCTCTCGGATGGGCTGCGGCCTGCATGGATCGGCCTCTTCGGCGGATTGATCGCCAGCGGTTTTGCCGTGCAGTTGATCCGCACCATGCTGTACGGAACACGGGCTCTCGATTGGGTTCTGTTTGTCGAGGTGGGGACAGTCTTGTCGATCGTGGCCGCTATCGCCTGCGCCATACCAGCATGGAGGGCATCGCGCCTGGATCCCATGCAGGCCCTGAGGACGGAGTAGCACCGTTACATCTTGGTTAAGGCTCAACCCGAATCCGCTGTGGATTCAACAAACTCGATAGCGAATCTACGTCCGCACTGGCATCTGTAACACATTTAGTGCAATACTGTATTAACACCTGTCCGGCTGTAGACGCCGTTCAGCGTAAGGTCCCGCTACTCAGGCGCAAGGTCGCCAGTCAGCGGAAACAAAAGATTTTAGAAAGAAAAGGCCGGCCAGGCGAGAGACATCGATCCGTTGGCCGGACAGGTTTTAGGGAAAATGATTGCATCCGGATGGCGAACGGCCCCGCCTCAAGTTGTTAATTTTGAGGTTGTTCTGGCCACAAACTCCGCATGTCTCCTGTCGCTCGAAGCATCCCCTCGTGTCCCCGATCTACCATGTGTCGCCCCACGCAAGCTCCGTCAGAGCACGCGAAGGGCTGAGTTGTTCCAACACCTCGCACCGGTCATCGAGCTTCGTTCACGCGCTTCCGCAACCCGCCCCCTGTCCGCTCCACGGTGAGCCAAACCTGGCTATGATGCCAGGCAAACTCGCGATTGTCCTCTGTCTCGGTCTGCCGCTCGCACCTCAAGGGTCGGGCAGAAAGAGCACAGAATGTCGAAAGAAATTTACATCAGCAGTACCCCGCACGAGACTCGTCTCGCCATCGTCGAAAACGACGCCCTAACCGAAATTTATTACGAGCGCGAGAACGAATACACTCTCGCCGGCTCCATTTACAACGGCAAAGTCACCCGCGTCCTCCCCGGCATGCAGTCCTCCTTCGTGGACATCGGCCTCGAGCGCGACGCCTTCCTCTATATCACCGACTTTATGGAAGAAGCCGGAGACTCCGCCGACTTCGACACCAACGGAAACGGCGAATCCAGCAGCCGCCGCGATCGCAGCAACGGCGCCCCCACACTCGAAGGCACCGTCACGAGCCCCTCCGATCAGACGACAGACGCCGGCAATCGCGGCGACCGCAACGGCCGAGGTGACCGAGGGCGAGGCCGTGGGCGTCGCGATCGTGGCGGCAACCGCGACCGTCAGCCCATCTCCGAAACTCCTGTCGATGCCACATCGGACGCACCCGACTTCATTCGTGATGAATTCGCCGCTCCGGCCGACCTTTCTCCAGAAAGCACGAGCCGCGCTAGCGAATCCGACCTCGGCGAAGGCGCACCCGGAGCCGATGGCAGCCGCCGATGGCGTGGCCGCCGTGGGCGCCGTCGTGGTCGCGGCCCCGGTCAGCGCGACGAGTCCTCCAGCGCCCAGACCACCGGCGCACCAACCGACTCCTCCAGCGCCCAGACCACCGGCGCACCAACCGACTCCTCCTACGAAGCCCCCATCGATCCCGACTACGACGACACCTTCGACATCGACGCCGCCACCGCTCGTCCCACCGGCGACACAGCCCCCATCGCCTCTGCATATGCCTCAGGCGAATCCGCCGGCGACACTCAGGAAACCGTCAACCGCGGAGATCGCAACCGGGGAAATGATCGCAATGACCGCGGTGACCGCAACAATCGTGCGGGCCGCGATCGCAATGACCGCAACCGTGGCAATCGCGGAGACCGCGGCGGCCGCGACTCCCGCATTCCTCGAGGCTTCGCTCCCAGAACTTCCCTCTACGGCGTAGACAACACCCCCGCCTACAACGACTCTCCCGAAACCAGCGCCGAGCCCATCGTTCTTCCCGGCGAGTCTCTCTCGAAATACCGCAAAGGGGGCGACGAACCGGCAGCAGCCACTCCCAAAGCCGCCGACGCGAACATCATCATCCCCTCCGCGCCCGAGTACACGATCCCCGCAGGCTGGGACGGTGGCTCCACTCTTCCCGGCGAGTCGCTCTCCCGTCACCGCCGCCCCGAAAATCGCCCCGACTTCCGCTCCGAGCACCGTCACGGCACCCGCGCAAACTACACCAACCAGGCACCTGCGGAGCCCCGCGCCAACGTCATCTACGAACAAGATGGAGCCAGCGTAGGTGAAACAATCGAGGAGCAGCCCGAAGTCTTGCTTGCGCATCATCCTGAACTCAGCACCGACGCTGATCTCCACGACGAGCCCTCCACCCCCGCGGCGCCCGTCGAATACGAACCCACCGACGCCTCCGCCTCCTACCGTGTCAACCCGGCAGCACCCAGCGAATTCCGCCAAAGCGCTCCCGTCCTGGAAGCCCCAGAACCTGGAGTTTCTGAAACGGAATTACCAACCGGTCCTCAAATCTCCGAGGAAATCTACACCCACACCGAGCCCGTCGCCACTGTCCACGAAAAGTTTGAGTGGCAGACCCCAACAGACCCAACCCCAACTGTCGTCGCCGAATCGACTCCAACTCTCCACGAGATCACCACCCTCCACGCCACCGGTGACATCACCTCCGACATCCCGGCCGAGACGGCCTTCATCCCCAGCGCTGGCGCGCTCGAAGAGGAGACGCTCGACGAGGAGGACTACAACACAACTCTTCACGCCAGCTCCATCGAAGAAATGGAAGACTTCGACGAGGAAGAGACCCTCGAAGGCGCAGCCGATCTCGGCACCATGATCCGCGAGATGTCCATCGACCACATTACCGGCTCCGGCACCGGCGAGGGTCCGCGCGAAGAGGACTTCGACGAGGATGATCTCGAAGAAGAGCACAGCGTCCACGACCCGACCCTCGGAGATCTTGATCTTTCCGATGAGGTAGACGACGAGGACGAAGATCTCGACGAGTCCGACACTGAAGAGGACGTCATTCACGAAGAGTTCGCCGAAGGCGGCGAAGTCCCCTCCAACGCCTTCGACGAGCCTCAGGTCGGTACCGCCGTCCCCTCACCCGGTCGCCACCGCGACAGCGATCGTGGCCGTGGCCGCCGCGATGGCCGTCGTGACGGACGTCGCTTTGGCCGTAGTGATCGCGGAGATCGCGGAGATCGGCCCCGCCACACCGGCGGCGCAGGCGACCGCGAGCGTTCCGGCGGAGGCCGCGACCGCCGTGGTGGCCGCGCCTCCATGCAGTCCACCAACCTCCCGGCCATCAGCGAACTCCTCAAGCCCGGCCAGGAGATTCTTGTCCAGATCGCCAAAGAGCCCATTGCCAAGAAGGGCGCACGCATCACCTCCCACATTGCGCTTCCCGGCCGCTTCCTGGTCTTCATGCCAACGGTCAATCACACCGGCGTCTCCCGCAAAATCGAGTCGGACGGCGAACGCCGTCGCCTGAAAGAAATTCTCCTCAGCGAAAAGGGCGAGGCGGCTGGCGGCTTGATCGTGCGCACCGCGGCCTCCGGAGCTACTGAAGAAGAGCTTCGCAGCGACCTCCGCTTCCTCCTCAACCTCTGGGCGGACATCAAGCAGCGCTCCGAATCCTCGAAATCACCAGCCCTCATCTATCACGATCTCAGCCTCGTCGAACGCATCCTTCGCGACCAGGTCACCGACAACTTCTCCGCCATCTGGGTCGACACCGAGACAGACTATGAACGCATCCTGCGTTTCCTGCAGCGCTTCCAGCCCTCGCTCATCCGCCGCGTCAAGCTCTACACCAAGGAGACCCCGCTCTTCGAACAGTTCGGTATCACCGAAGAGATCAACAAGGCTCTTCGCTCCAAGGTCTGGCTCAAATCCGGCGGGTCCATCGTCATCAACCAGACCGAGGCCCTCGTAGCCATCGACATCAACACCGGCAAGTACGTCGGCAAGACCGCACGCCTCGAAGACACCATCGTCAAGACCAACCTCGATGCCATTCCCGAGATCGTCCGGCAGATTCGTCTACGCGACCTTGGCGGCATCATCATCATCGACTTCATCGACATGGACGAGCGCAAGAACCGCAACCGTGTCATGGCCGCACTCGAAGAAGAGTTGAAGACCGACCGCGCTCCTTCAAAGGTCCTACAGTTCAACGACTTTGGCCTTGTCGCCATCACTCGCAAGCGTGTCAAGCAGTCGCTTGAGCGCACGTTATCCACCACCTGCAACGTCTGCACCGGCACCGGTATGGTCAAGTCACCGGTTACCGTCTGCAACGACATTTACATCGAGATGCGCAAGATGCAGCGTCACCTCGACCGCGGCGACGTCATGCTCCGCGTCAACCCCGAAGTCGTTAAGCAGCTCAAGGCGCCCGGCACCCGGTGGCTCCAGGAGATGGAGGAGATGGTTGGCAAGACCATCCTCGTCAAATCCGACCCCAGCCTCCACCCCGAGCAGTTCGACATCCACTAAGGCGAACACGAACGATCATCGCTTTGTTCTTAGGATCAAGCGTGGGGCTCTTGCCTCACGAAAGATTCGCAAAGCATAGGGAGTTTCAGCCCCGGTCTCTTTTGTCCAACTCCACGGGCGTCCTCCACCAGGGACGCCCGTATCTCTCCAATTGTCAATATTTTGTCACTAAAAAACTTAGCGTATCATTGTCATCCCAAACGCGATTTCCTGCGTCATACACAACAAGCGCACTACATTTGGGTTCAAGCCATGGAAGAACCTCGAAGCACCAAGGGAGTCAAAAAAAGATGCACTCGACGAAAAGGAATCACCTCTCCTCCTTCTTTGGCCGCACTGCGGCAGTCACCTTTCTAACAGCCGCGGGTACACTTGGACTCAACGCGCAGCAGTCGGCCGGAACCTCTCCGTCCCTGCCTCCCATTAGTCTCAAGTCAACTCTTACTGCTCCGCTCGTTCTTTCCACACCGGATGACCTCAACTACAGCAGCAGCGTCGGCAGCGAGGAGACGGCGAAGGCCGAGACCTTCAACCTCAGCAGCGACGAGGGCCAGCCGCCGCCCCGCAGGAAATACAGCCGTCCCAACTACAACGATAGCCGCACCAACGCCGACGGTTCCGCCAAATACACCTTCTTCGTCGGCGGCGGCTTTACCTTGGCCGTCGGCGGTACGCACAGCTACCTTGCCCCCAGCTATAGCTTTCAGGCTGGCGCTGGTCGCAACTTCAACAAGACCTTCGGAGTCAATGTTCAGTTTGATTGGGACAACTTCGGCTTCCAGACCGCGACTCTGAACAATTTGCTGGCGATCTACAACGGCACATGCCCCGGAGGCTGCGGTCTCACTCAGCTTGGAGGCACCAGCCATGTCTGGTCCTTCACGCTCGATCCGATCGCAAACTTCTATACCTCGGACACCTTCGGTGCTTATGTCACTGGTGGCGTCGGCTTCTATCACAAGACGGCTAACTTCACGATTCCATCGATAGGGCAATATTGCGATCCCTTCTACGGCTGCTTCACCTATCAGGCCAACCAGACCATCGACAAGTACACAAGCAATGCCTTCGGCGTGAATGGTGGGGTTGGGATGACTTACAAATTCTCTCGCTTTGCCGGGGAGAAGTTCTACGTCGAAGCACGCTACGTCTACACCCACAATTCACCGCGCCCCTTCTCCTACGGCGATGTGAACGGAAATGGCTTCAACGTCTTTCCCCAGAACAGCGCCAAAACCACCTTCATTCCGGTCACCTTCGGCATCCGTTTCTAGCAACGTCGTACCAATCTGCCTGGTTCAAACGAGAAGAAGAGAAGATCACCTCTCTTCTTCTCGTTCTCGTTTCCAGGTCGTTTATGTCTCGCCTCGCATCCTTCGCACTCGCGAGCGTGTCATCATTGGAAAATCTTGCAGACTCCTACGTCCTGCAACCCATTGAAAATAAATAAAATTTCTCGTTAGATGGCTGGATTACCCTATCGCAGATGAAGCATGAACCCGACCGCCACCCCGGCAGCCGACGCGACGCTCATCGAAATCTGGTGACCCAAACCTCGCTGCCGCATCTCCCATGCATTCAGCCACAGCACCGCATTCAGAATCCCCACCAATAACACACCAACCAACCACGGATGAGAACCTCCATACACGAGTGCCGCCGCATAGCCTCCAGCCGCCGTGCAGACCAGCCACACGGCATCCTGGGCGTACTTGTATCGCGTTCTGATCCGGTAGTTCCTGGAGACAAAGCTTCGTGAAGCTGCGGTGATGCCGAAGGTAGCCGCCATCGACAGGCCAATGGCCACGGCATAGCCAAGAAAAAGAGCAAGCGCAATATAACTGGCAGTGATCATCAGTATCTTCGGGGAGCCCCAAGTCTACCAGTCGCAGCCCGCAGCTTCCAGTGCAGAGTTGTCAGACACCTACTGGATACGGTTTCTCATGCATCCGCTGTCCTGGGTCCCCACTCCGTTCAAACCGCCCCTGCAGCAGACTCAACAACCCGGTATACCAGTATCCGAACACAAACAGCAGTAGAAACGGCACCGTAAAGAAGTTTTCAGTCGTCACTGCATAGTAAACCGTCCAGGCGAAGTAACAACCGATCGCCAGTTCGATCCAGGGCACAATGCCGAGCCGTTTGCGATACACCTTTGCCTGCGTCCTCTCGCCTTTCTTCTTCACGCTGTACTTCGGCGTCCGCGCAAATGCGCTCTTTACTCCAAATAATGCCTCCAACACCGCCTTCGTGTTGGTGATCGTCAATCCGACTCCGCCCAGTGCCATCACGAACGGAATATAAAGGGCAGACATGTACCAACTCTTCGGATACAGCTCCTTCTGGCTCACCAGGTAGAACGTCGAAACCGACATCGTACTAGCGATAAACAGCGGGAAATCAATCAGCAGCATCTGCAGGAGCCCTTGCCAGCTGCGGATGATCATCGCCGGCATCAGTAGCACGCTCAGCACAATCATCAGCGGATAGCTGATATTTGCCGTCAGGTGATACCACGCCTCCAGCTTCGTATGCCAGCGCGCATCGCTCTTCAACACTCGCGGTAGGATCTTTTTCCCCGTCTGGATGAGGCCCTTGGCCCAGCGCGCCTGTTGCGTCTTGAACGCGGTCATCTCAATCGGCAACTCCGCCGGACACTCCACGTCCTGCAGATACTTGAACTGCCATCCCACCAATTGCGCACGATAGCTAAGATCCGTATCCTCAGTCAGGGTGTCATGCTGCCATCCGCCTGCGGTCGAGATCGTTTCCCGCCGCCACATCCCCGCCGTTCCATTGAAGTTGAAGAAAACCCCGGCACGACTGCGTCCTCCATGTTCCAACACAAAGTGACCGTCCAGCAGAATCGCCTCCACCTGGGTCAGGAAGCTGTAGTTCCGGTTCAGGTGCGTCCATCGCGTCTGCACCATCCCGATCCCCGGCTCCGCAAAGTGATGGATCACCTGCATCACCCACTGCGGCGGCGGAACAAAGTCCGCGTCGAAGATCGCGATGAACTCTCCCCGCGCAACCTCGAGCCCTTTATCGAGCGCTCCCGCCTTATATCCATGCCGGTTGCTTCGGTGCAGATACACAATCGGCTGCGGCGCCATTCCGGCAAACCCGCGCGCATATCGCTCGACGATAGCCTGTGCCACACCAATCGTCTCATCGGTCGAATCATCCAGTACCTGAATCTCAAAGCGGTCTCGCGGATACTCCAGCCGGCAAACTGCATCGATCAAACGGTCGATAACGAATTGCTCATTGAAGATCGGCAGCTGAATCGTCACAAACGGCAGCTGTCCTTCGGCGAACCGCATCGGCGGCTCGCTCCACTTTGCGGCATTCTTTTTGTTTTTGAAGTAAAGCCACACCAGCTGATACCGGTGAATCCCGTAAAACGCCAGTATGATCATCACCACAAAGTAGGGAATCAGCATTGCTGTATCGAATGCGTTCCATCGATACAGACCATGAAAGTTGTAAATCTGATTGGTATAGTGCGTCTTCCAGTAGTGGCTGATGCCCTTCGGGGCCAGCAGCAATCCAAGCTGATACGCAAATGTTTGGACGGAAGAGGACAGGTTGATGCTCCAGCGAGAGGTTCGGTATTCAGTCGATTCTACGCGATACGATGCCGAATCCGCCGCTTATGTCTCCCAGCGTTCGTCTCAAAGCGTTATCGCAAATCTAGTTGAGGAACATCGTCCGGTATAACGTATCCCGTTGAACCGGCTTGAAACCGGCATCACGAATCGCCTGCCGCACCTGCTCTTCGGTCGCTGCGTTCGCTCCTCTGGCCAGCAGCACGCTGCCAACATCGTTACCACCGAAGCGCAGCGCAACCTGCAGCACCTTCAATCCCTGCGTCTCCAGGTTTGATTGCATGTTCTCTACATTGTTCAGATACATCCGCGAAATCGCCAGTGTTTTCAGGTATTCCACTGCTGTCGCTTCTTCAAACCCGTTCAGTGTAGAGGTCTGCGGAGCGAAGCTCCACGGCGTGAATGACGCGAACCCGCCTGCCTCCTCCTGCAGTTGCCGCACTGCCTCAAGATGATTCATGCGGTGTTCGCAGGTTTCTCCCCCGCCAAACATCATCGTCGCTGTTGTCTGCATTCCAAGCCTGTGCGCGGAGCGATGCACGGCAAGCCAGTTCTTTGCGTTCCACTTCATACGCGCGCCCTGGTGCTGCACCGCATCGTCGAGAATACCCGCGTCATCACCGGGGATTGAGTCGAGTCCCGCTTCGTGCAATCGGGCAATAGTGTCCTCTGCGGTAGAGCCGGATTGCGCGGCGATCGTGAGGATCTCACTGGCGGAGAGGGAATGGAGCCAGATGGTGGGGAATTCTTTTTTAACGTTGCGAAAGAGCGCGTCAAACCAGGTGATTGTGAGTGCGGGGGTGACTTTACCTGTCAGGGTGATGCTTGTGCCGCCTGCGGCAGTGATGGCTGAGATTTGGTTACAGATAGTCTCAAAACCCACGCCAGTTACGGGTTCTGCGTAGTTGATTCTCCCGTCGATTGTGTAACTTACGACGCCTTCGGGGTGCAGTCGCCGGCGTACGGCGTCGGCTTCCATTCCTATTCCGATCAAATCATCGCTTTGAAAGCAGTCCAAAGCGTCTTTCCGGCTGATTCCCATGCTTTGATTCTACGGTTTTTGCAGAAAAAAAATCCGCGCCAGAACGGTGGTCTTTGCTGGGGGTTTTTGAATTTTGCGTGTTTTTATCGTGGTATTAACGTGGTGAGATTGTGGTGAAATGCGTGGTAAACGTGGTCAGCAGGACGTCACTTTTGTGGTTCAGAAAAACGTGCCACTTTTTTGAACTTTATTTTTGCCTTGGGCCCTACCGTGCGTGGATCAGATGCACCAGGAGCAGGATGATCACGACGGCCAGCACGGTCAGCAGGGAGACCCCTGCCTTCACCCACCACCCCAGCGAGGCAACGTTCGACTCCAGGGCCACCATGCGGTGCTCGTGCTGCTCAACGGAGTGCCGCGTCTGCTTTACCTCTTCAAATACTTCGGCGATCTGTGCACTCTGGTCCTGAAGCTGCCGATAGAGCCCGGCGTGCGCCTTGGTGACCTGGCCCAGGTCGCCGCGGACACCGTCCGCCATGGCGGCCATCGCCGCTTCCGTTGCTTTCTCTGAGGCGGTTTTGGTCGAGAAATACCTGTCGGCCATCGGCACAAGGCGTGAGATGTGCGGCAGCAACTCAAACAACTGGGCGATTACCTTTGGCCACATAGATTAACAATCCTAGCCCATGCTGTTCTTTCGTGGCCGGTTGACTGCGCTTAATCTCAAAAAGCAGCGGTCTTTTGCGCCGTCTCACGTGCCGAGGCCTTCAGTGCACTACGTCCCTGTCGCCATCGCACGATGAGTGTTCCAATCGTCAGCAGCAGAATCACCGTGATGACGCCCTGCGACCAAAGGCAGTAGATGCACCATTTCTGCAGCACGTATGCCTCGAGATAGCTGAGGAATGCGGCGAACAGAAAACACACCTGGGCGAACTCGAACACCAGCCACCAGCGCCCCATCAGCGCGACTACTCCGATTGCCGCATAACCTACGATGCCGAACATGGCGATGGGAATATGCGAGCCGACATTGGGATCTTCTTCGAAGGTCCGCGGAGGAAACACGGCGAAGCGGCTGTGGTTCACGGCGCCGCAGTCGAACTTCTCCGTCACCGCGCATGGCGGAGCCTGAGCCGGGTCCATGTAGTGAATGCGCAACGCCATCGTTGAAATGACAATTCCGGCTACGGCCAGTAGTGCGATCAGATACTTCATGTTTCTCATTTTACGTCGGCTGTAGGGTGGTGTTTAGCTCAAGTACAGGTCACTTGCAGGTTGGGGGCGAGTATCATCAGGATACGGGTCCTTTGGGGCACGCTGCGGAGATACCCATGACAGAGAATCGCCTGGACAGGAACACTTTTCCCACCATTATCGATGTGCCGCGCGAGGAGACCGCCTCGCTGCTGGCGAAGGTACTCGGCATTACGGCGCTTGGTTTCCTGATTACGGCGGCCGGAGTTGCGACGGCGCCTGACTGGGCCACGCTTCCGGGCATGATCCTGGTGCTTGGACTTGTGTTTGCCATCACCTTCACGCGCAAGGCGAGTCCGGCTCTGGCGCTCGGGCTTTTCCTCACGCTGACTTACTTCATGGGCTGGGAGATCGGTCCGCTGATTCACCGCTATGTGCGGACTGTGGGACCCTCGCTCGTGTTCAATGCGGCGGCAACTACCGGGCTTGGCATGGCGGCGATGGGCTGTGTGGCGTACCTGTTCCAGATTAACTACCGGCGCATCGCCGGTATCGGATTTGCGGCGCTGCTGCTACTGATCATCGCCGGCATCGCCAGCATGTTCTTCCACTTCATGACGCCAGACACCTACTCGTGGCTGACGCTGGGGATCTTCACGCTGCTTACGGTGGGCGACTTCGCACGTATCCGCGCTGGTGGCGACGGTCAGTCCGCGGTCTCCCTTTCGCTCTCGATCTATCTCGATGCGATTAATATCTTCCTGGCGGTGTTGCAGTTGATGAGCGGACGCCGAAGAAACTAATCCTGCTCCTCACTGCGGTAGCGCAATAGTGTGGAGGTGGAGATGAAAAGCAATACTTCTCTGACGGGCACCGCGCTTCTCCTGAGTCTAGCCATCGCATCGCTGGGCATTGCACAGAATTCCAAACGGACAATGGATGGGCCGTATGCTCCAAGTCTCGTCACGGACGCGCCGTTTACTGCCAAATGGCAGGAGACAGCTCGTGACCATGGGACGCCAACTTCTCAGGAGACCCTCCAGTTGGCGAGGGCGAGCAACGGCAGCACCTATGTCGCGACGCTATTGCCGGACGGGACTGCTTCCTGGATATATATCGATGACGTTCCGAATAATCGCATGATCACGGTGAATCCGTTTGATCGCACCTACAGTCTTTCAAAGCCCCAGGGAGGACAGTTCCACATTCTCTCTGTGCAGCAAGTCACTGAATTGCTGCAAAAGGAGCAGAACCTGAACGCTCATGGTTTTGAGCACCCACCCAATCTTCGTGTGACTTCTCTCGGCGTTCGGCAGGAAAGTGGAATGACACTTTACGGCCAAAAGTACGAATGGAATATCGCGGATAAACCGATACAAGAGTCCTGGGTCTCTTCTGATCTTTGCGTCAAGGCCAGTTCGAAGCAAACAAGCCTGTCGCCTTTATCTTCCGATGGCGCGATTCGTGACATTCGGCGTGAGGAGCCAGACCCAAAACTTTTCAAAATTCCCGAGGGATATAGTCCGATATAGAGTGGGCCAGTCCGGTTTCGCTCTCGCTTTCGACCTATCTCGATGCGATCAACATCTTTCTCGCAGTACTTCAACTTATGAGTGGACGCCGCAGAAGCTAGTCTTTTCTGAAATGCGTAATTTCTCCAGATATCTCAAAGGTGCGCCTCCGCGCCGCCAGGGACAACGAGACTGGCTGAATTGTCGACAATCTCTGGGACTGAGGATTTATTTAGCGGGATGGGCTCTATCGTGAGCACTGTGATGTCGTCTTCTTGACCGAAGTCGCGGGCAGCTTGCGCGATGGATTCAGCAGAGAAGGCTGTTGGAAAGCAGGAGGCGCGTACGCTCGAATCCGTAGAGCTCGCCTTTTTTGCAGCGAGCTTCGGGAACACCGTCGGTGTAGAGAGTCAGACGATCGCCTTTCCGGATCATGAAATCGTGATCGGCGAACACCACCTCGGCATCGATTCCCAAGGGGAGTGATTCCTGGAGGGCGAGTTCGTTGCCATTGAGGAAGGGCGGCAGATGGCCTGCGTTTGCCAGCGTGCAATGGCCGAAGCGGCCCAGCTTCAACAGAAGAGCCGTCGTGAAGCCGCCCTGCATCCTGCCCACGAGGCGACGATTGAGTCCGGCGAGAATTGCCTTGGGTTCACTCTCAAACTCAGCGAGCGTGCGAACGGTGCCGATGATCAGGGCAACGTTCATCGCCGCTTTGAGACCCTTTCCGCTGACATCGCCGAGAATGATCAGGGTGGCACCGCTATCCAGAGAGATAATCTGGAAGAAGTCCCCGCCAACCTCGAGTGCCGGATGGTAGGCACCTTGTATGGCGTAGCCCGGGACCTGGGGGATCGCCTCAGGGATCATGACCCGCTGGACCTCACGCGCCGATTTCAACTCATTCTCGATCTCGGTCTGCTTCTGATGATTTCGCACGGCGTAGCGTACGAGGGCGTGGGTAAGGGCCAGGAGAAGCAGCGTGTCAAACACTTCTCTAGTGTTGATGCGGGAGCCTGCGAACTGGAACCCCGTTAGATCGAACCATGGTCCCACTTTCCAATGGGTGAAGCGAATGCCCTGAAAGGTTTCAATCCTCAAGAGGGAGAAAACATAGTGAAAGAAGCAAACGACGGCTACAAGTTTGACTTCGGGGTCCAGCTTGCGTTTGATCCCCTGGTACACGAGCACGACGACGTACATTCTGGAAATTACGCCAACGGCCGCCGTGAGCGCGTCGACCCATTGCGCAACGAGTCCCGCCTCTGCCCAAAAGAGCGCTAGCAAGCCGTTCACGCTGGCTGCGCCGAGGTTGAACGCGATTACGAGCCAGGTCCAGCGACGGAGTACGAGAGTCATCGTGGAGCTGAAAGAGATAAAGCAAGATCAACATCAGCGTGCAATCTACGATTGAATATCCGATCTCCAAGGCGCAGCGGAGGATGGGATAAGGCACGGAAGAGGAGATGGTCGGCAGCCGGGTGAGAAACGTAATCCCGTGGGCCAGCGACCATAGACCGAACCAGAGAAAGAGCGGATTCTGGCGATTGCGACTCCAGGTCAACAGCGCCACGACGCCCATGATCGCGAAGATGATGTTAATAATGCGGCGGTAGAAGCTTTTACGCATCGCAGTGAAATCCTGGGCCCCTACACGATCCGCAATGCTGACTGGATTGCCCAGAAAGGGCGGTGCTGTCAGACCGCCAGTAGTTTCGGCGCTGTAGGACACCAGTTTGGCTGTCCAGACGCGGATGGCCAGAACGCCGTCCGCCAGGCCTTCTTCAGGAACGGGCAGAGCGAACGACTGGCGCTGCTCGAGGTACCAGACCGCATGCGGCGGAAGGCTGCCCTGATGTCCAATGCGGACGCCGTTCCAGAAGATCTCATATGCATCTTCGACAGGCGGCATCAGGATTGCGAGTTTCGGGTTTGAAAGAGACGAGGGTGGGATGTCGAGATGGCGTCGGTACCAGGCGAATCCGGTGTACGAGGGGTGAGTCTGTGCGCCCCAGGTCTTATCTGCCGTGATGCGCTCCCATTCCGAGTCGTCATAGGCAGGATCGGCCCAGCGCATATCGTCGCCGAGATGGAACTGCCATTCGCCATCGATCGGCACAACTCCGAGACCAATGTTTTTGATGGCGAGAATGGGCGCGGGATTGGCTCTTGCGGTTGGTTGCAGGGCGACAACGACAGCGGGGCTGCACAACAACAGCGCAAATGAGGCTGTCACTCGATACATGACCGCAGTCTAGCGAGAAGGGCGTCCCGTGGACACTAGCACATTCGACAGTGTGGGGGTTTTGTTTTGACAGTGAAAGCCACATCCGGTCCGAAAGTCTCGGGCAGGTCCGATTAGTAGGGCAGAGTCTCTAAATCGTTTTGCTTACCGAAAGCGGATTCCTGCAAAGAATAGAAAAATGTGAGGTTTTTGATCGGGGCAACCAGCTATTATGTGACCGCCGCCCTGGACGAAGGACCGATCATCGAGCAAGACGTGGTGCGGGTTTCCCATCGAGGTACTGTCGGGGACATGTTGTACAAGGGCAGTGACCTGGAGAAGGTCGTGCTTTCGCGTGCCGTGCGCTGGCGTCTGGAAAATCGGATACTGGTCTACGAGAACAAGACAGTCGTGTTCGTCCAGGGCTCGGACACCAGGTTGCACCGATGTTTCAACGAGCGGGAGCCAACGAACAGGAGCCGACGAAATTGACAGAGACGAAATTGACTCCGCGGGGCACGTCGAGTTTGTTGCGGCCGTTGCGTGTGCCTACTTTCCGACATCTGTTGGTCGCCAATGTTGTTTCGGATATCGGCACGTTCATGCAGGCTGTGGGGGCTGCGTGGTTGATGGTATCGCTTCATGCGGGGCCGATTTATGTTGCGCTGATACAAACGGCTGCGTCGCTGCCCTATTTTCTGCTGGCGCTCCCGGCGGGTGCCGCCGGGGATCTCTGTGATCGCCGCAAGCTAATTCTTGGTACCGAGACGTGGATGACGATTGTGGCGCTGCTGTTGTGTGTGTTCGCTATCGGTGGATGGATGTCGCCGTGGCTGCTGCTGGCTTTGACGTTTGCGCTATCGGCGGGGGATGCGTTCGAAACGCCGTCGTGGCGCGCCATACTGCCGGAGCTGGTGCAGAAGGAGGACCTTGCACCGGCATCCGCACTGAACGGAATCGAGTTCAATCTGGCGCGGGCTATTGGACCTGCGCTTGCGGGTGTGGTGATTGCGGCTGCCGGGGTTGCCGCGGCGTTTGTGGTGAACTTTGTCTCGTTTTTTGGAGTCATTCTGGTAGTGGCGAAGTGGAAGAGGCCGATTCACAAACGGACCGCACCACCGGAGTCTTTTGCCGGAGCCACGGTTGCCGCAATTCGCTACGTTCGCTACTCGCCGACGATTCTCACTGTGGTGGTTCGAACCGGCGCTGTGATGTTTTTCTCGAGCGCGCTGTTTGCGCTGCTGCCGACGGTGGCTCGGAGTGTGAATGAGAGCGCGTTAGGTTATGGACTTTTGCTAGGGACGTTTGGGGTTGGAGCGATTCTGGGTGCTTTGATCATGCAGCCGGCACGAGCCAGGTGGTCGACAGAGCAGGTTGTCTCTGCAGGCGTGGTGATTCTGGGGCTTGTGATGGTAGCGATGAGCGGCTTACACCGGTTGAGCACGCTTGCTCCTGTGATGCTGATTGGCGGTGCGGCGTGGGTGCTTTTTATTTCTCTCATCAGCGCGCTGATCCAGAACCTGGCGCCGGATTGGGTGCGGGCGCGAGTGCTGGCAGTGTTCATCCTGGTGTATCAGGGAACTTTTGCCCTAGGGAGCGCAGCGTGGGGAGTTGTTGCGCAGAGAGCGGGCGTTGGGTTTGCACTTGTCGTAGCCGGGATCGGAACCATCTCGACGCTGATGATCGCGCTCTTCGCAAAGCTTCCTGATTCGACTGCGGACCTGAGCCCGTGGAACCACTGGCGTATGCCGAATGTTGTCAAGAAGCAGTGAGTCGGATCTTGATCGAGGGCCGGTGTTGGTTACAGTCGAGTACGCTGTGATTCCGGAGAAGAGGGCGGAGTTCGTGGATGCGATTCATCAGTATGAGCGGGTACGGCGCCGGGATGGTGCGTACCGATGGGGAGTCTACCGCGACACCGAAGTTGCGGATCGCTATGTGGAGATATTTCTGGTGCGGACGTGGGGAGAACATCTACGTCAACACGAGCGGCTGACGCAGGCTGACAGCAAACTGGAGCGGCGACTGCGGAGTTACGTCAGCAGAGATACGGTTGTGCGCCACCTGATCTATGCCGAGACGGAAGAGACGTAGCGGGTGGGATGGCGGACTTTGTGGGCTTCGCGATTTATGATGATCTCGTGATGAACTCGACCAGCCGCAGACAGTTTTTGACTTTGCTTGGAGCGACCGGGCTCTCCGCTGCAATCCCGTCTTCTGCCTTTGCTGCGCTTGCGCCGCCGCAGGAGTCGTTTACGTTTTTGTTCGTGACGGATGCACATCTTCAGCCGGAGTTGAATGGTGTGATTGGCACGGACATGGCGTTCAAGAAGGGCCGCACCATCAAGGCTGACTTTGCGATCAACGGCGGAGACCACGTCTTTGATTCGCTTGCCGTGCCGAAGCAGCGTGCGCTCAAGTTGTTTGATCTCTACGACAAGACGGAGCAGGACCTCGGCCTGAAGCTGTATCATACGATCGGCAATCACGATGTCTGCGGCATCTATCCGGCGAGCGGCGTTCCTGAGGACGATCCTCTTTACGGCAAGAAGCTCTTCGAGCAGCGCTTCGGTAAGACCTACTACTCGTTCGATCACAAGGGCCACCACTTCATCGTGCTGGACTCGATCGGCATTACGAACGACCGCGCCTATGAGGGGCGCATCGACGACGCGCAGCTGCACTGGCTCGCTGCCGATCTTGCCACGCTGCCTGCCGGAACTCCGATCATCGTCACGGTTCACATTCCACTGGTGACGGCTTATCTCGCCTATATGCCGGAGATGCCGGTTCCTCCGCCGCATCACAGCTTGAGTGTCGCAAATGCGAACAAGGTTCTCGACCTCTTTGACGGACACAATGTTCTGGGGGTTCTGCAGGGCCACACTCACGTCAACGAGACGGTGATCTGGAAGGGCGTACCTTACATCACCAGCGGAGCTATTTGCGGCAACTGGTGGAAGGGCGCGCATCTGGGCACGCCAGAGGGCTTTACGGTCGTCACTGTGGCGAATGGAAAGCTGACCACACGCTACGAGACGTATGGGTTCAAGGCTGTCGTCTGATTCCGGCGCGAAAGATCAAGGATTTCTGCGAAAAATGTCGGTTGACCTGCGCCCGCGCTCAGGTATGCTTGGAACCAATTTGAGCGCGGCGGAATCTGCCAGGCGCTCCCTGCTGCACCCGGGCCCTATTCCATCCCAGGAGTGATGCCATGCAGTGTCCCATTTGCCACAACGAAGTCTCGCCTCAAAATGCTTTTTGCAACCACTGCGGTGCGCCGATGGCGGCCGCGGCAGCGCAGGCTGCTCCTGCGGGAGCGGGCGGCACGCCTCCACCCACGTATGTGGCCCAGCCCGTTGCTGCCAGCTCCGGCCTGTCGGATAACGCTGCCGGAGCCATCGCGTACCTGACCATCATTCCGGCGATCATCTTTCTGGTGATTGAACCGTACAACAAGATTCCGTTTGTGCGCTTCCACTCGTGGCAGTCCATCGGGTTGTGCGTGGCGGCGGTGCTCCTTCAGATATGCGTCTCGATCGTTGAGGCGATGACGCACTTCATACCCGGGGATCATCTTGCTGTTCATGCTGGTTCACCTTGCGATCGGGCTTGGTATCTTCCTGGTCTGGCTGTTTGTCATTCTGAAGGCAAGCAAGGGAGAGTGGTACAAACTGCCGATCATCGGCAACTTCGCCGAAAATCAGGCTCGCAGCTAAGCCTCTGCCTCCCTGGAGAGAGGGGCGTCTTCCGGCGAATCTTCTCTTCGGGGGTTGTAGGGCTTCAGGCGTTTCTCCATGACCTTCACGGCCACGGCGCTTTCGTCCACCATGACGAAGTGGCGGCCGTGTTTTGCTGCGGCCTCGCCGGTGGTGCCGCTGCCGGCAAAAAAATCCAGCACCGTTTCGCCGGGGTTGGAGTGCACGCGCACGATGCGCTCCAGCACACCCAGCGGCTTTTGCGTTGCGTAGCCGGTCTTCTCCTTGCCGGTGGGGGAGACGATTGTGTGCCACCACACGTCGGTCGGGGTCTTGCCGCGCGCTGCTTTTTCAGCGCCGACCAGTCCCGGAGCCATGTACGGAATGCGGTCGCTCGCATTCAGATGGAATGTGTAATGCGTCGGGTGTTTCGTGTACCAGAGAATGTTGTCGTGCTTGGCCGGCCATCTTTTGGTCGCACGCGCCCCATAGTCGTAGGCCCAGATGATCTCGTTCTGAAAACACTCGCGTCCGAAGATCTCGTCGAGCATGACCTTGCAGTAGTGCACCTCGCGGTAGTCGATGTGGAAAAACAGCGAGCCGGTGGGGGAGAGAAGACGGTGCGCTTCGACCATGCGGGGTCGGAGAAATCCGAGGAAGTCGTCGAATTGATCGCCGTAGCCGGAGCCGCCTGCCTGTTTCGCGAGAACCTCTGTGCGATAGCGGCGTCCGCCAAAGCCGACGCGGTCGCCTGCTTCGTCGCGAATGGTTTTCATCTGCGTCCTGCTCTGTCGCTTGCCCGTATTGAAGGGCGGATCGACGTAGATCAGCTCTATCGATCCTGTTTTCATATGCTGCAAAACGTTCAGGTTGTTTCCTAGCACGATCCGGTTCATTCCGTCCTCTCCCGCACCTAACACTAACGTACCCTTGGTGTCTGCCGCTTCAACGTGTATCGTTTTGTTCGGGCTGTTGAACCGGCTGCCGAACGACCAGGAATGTCTGCGAACCACCTTATCTACGCCATGCTCACCCACCGCGGCCGCGTCCGCCATGGCAATGAGGACACCTGCGCCGCTGCACCCGAGGCCGGCGCCTACGTCGTCTGCGACGGTATGGGCGGAGCCGCCGCCGGAGAGATTGCCAGTAGTCTTGCTGCGGATACCTTCCTCGCGCATCTCGCTCCGCCTGCGCGCGGCAAAGAACAGGCAAAGCCTCAGGTTCGGCTCAATGCGGCCATTCAAGCTGCCAACCACGCCGTCTATCAGCAATCACGGCAGGCCGCCAAGTTCGCCGGCATGGGAACGACGCTGGTTGCCCTGCTGCACGCTCCGATCATCAACGGCGGAACGGCGAAGCGCCGCACTGCCCACGATCACACTAACTCGCGGGTCACTGATCCGCCCACGCTGTGGCTAGGACATGTCGGCGACAGCCGCTGCTATCGCCGCCGCCGCGGCCGCCTGGAACAACTGACCCACGACCACTCTCTTGTCGAAGAGCAGCTTCGTGCCGGCCAAATTACCGCCGCTCAGGCCGCGCACTCGCCCATGAGGAATCTGATCACGCGCGCTATCGGTTCCCAGGCTACCGTCGAGGCCGATATTCAGAGCCACCGCCCGCAGCCGAACGACGTCTACCTGCTTGCCTCCGACGGCCTCACCCACGAGGTGAGTGACAAGGAGATATCGGAGATCCTGTCCGCCATCCCCAAGCCGCCGACAGGGAAGTCGCTCACCTCTGCGTGCGAGGCGCTGATCACTGCGGCCAATCGTAACGGCGGACACGACAACATCACCGTTCTTCTGGTCGCGGTCACTCCAGAACTTGCGCCTGCCTGAACCGTCCGGTCTCTTCAAACTGCTACACTGCAAAGTCGTCCAAAAAATCTTTATGACTGAAACGAAGACCATCGCAATCCTGGGCTCCGGGACCATGGGCAACGGCATCGCGCACGTCTGCGCCCGCTCCGGTTTCAAAGTGCTGCTCTATGACGTCGACCAGAAGGCGCTTTACCGCGGCCTCGACACGATTCGCACCAACATGGCGCGCGAAGTGGCGAAACAAAAACTTACGCTGGAGGAGGCCGACGAGGCTCGGTCGCGCATCACCCTGACGACCAGCCTCAACGACCTCACGCCGGCGTCGTTCGCCATTGAAGCCGCCACCGAACGCTTTGAGATCAAGTCCGCGATCTTCCGCGACCTCGACCGCATCCTGCCTGCCGAAGCGATTCTCGCGACGAACACCAGCTCCATCTCGATTACGAAGATCGCTGCCCAGACGAAGCGGCCTGAGCAGGTGATCGGGATGCACTTCTTCAATCCGGTGCCGGTGATGAAGCTGGTCGAGGTGATTCGCGGCCTGCAGACCTCGCAGACGACGTTCGACACGGTCTTCTCTCTCTCGCAGCAGCTTGGCAAGACGCCGGTCGAGGTCAACGACGCCGCCGGCTTCATCTCGAATCGCGTGCTGATGCCGCTGATCAATGAGGCGATCTACTCCGTCATGGAGGGTGTCGCAACGCCCGAGGCTGTCGATCAGGTTTTTGTGCTGGGCATGGCGCACCCCATGGGGCCGCTTACGCTGGCAGACTTCATCGGCCTCGACGTCTGCGCGGACATCATGCGGGTGCTCGCTGACGGGCTCGGCAGCCCGAAGTACAACCCCTGTCCGCTGCTGGTCAGAATGGTCGATGCGGGCTGGCTCGGCCGCAAATCGGGTCGCGGCTTCTATACCTACTCGGCGAAGTGAATGAAGCAAGCACAGTGAATGAAGCAAGCAGGAACGCTCCAGCATCCAACGAATCAGGAGACAAAATGCCACAAGAGCTTTACTTCGAAGATTTTTATGTCGGTCAAAAATTCTATTCCGTCGGACAGGCCAAGGTAACGGCGGAAGAGATCAAGGAGTTCGGCCGCAAATACGATCCGCAACCCTTCCACCTCGACGAGGCCGCGGGCGAAAACTCTTTCTTCAAGGGACTAGCGGCTTCCGGCTGGCTGACCGCCGCCATCGTCATGCGCCTTCGCGTGCAGTCGATCACGGTTGCAGGCGGCATGATCGGCGCCGGAGTCGAAGAGATGCGCTGGACTCTGCCCGTTCGCCCTGGCGACTCTATCCGCACCGAGATCGAAGTGGTCGGCGTGCGCCAGTCGAACTCGCGCAAGGAGTTCGGCGTGGTCCGCACCCGCACCCTGGCCTTCAATCAGCGCGATGAGATTGTCATGCGGTCCACCGTCAACTTCCTTGCTCCCCTCAGGAACCCGGTTCCGGTCTCGAGCTAACTGCGGGCCTGCTGGGGTTTTATTTGTTCGGAAAGGGCTGCTCGCGCGACTGTAGGGAAGAACGGTACGTAAGGTGAGTTGATTCAATTTCCTCGAGAAAAGCGCGTACCTGCCAGACCCACAACGGAGCCCAGTATGACTGATACGGAGCTGTCCTTACTGAAAACGAGCATCGACCAGATTGTCGAACTTGAAACCACGGCAGGCGAGCGCCACCTCGCCCGGGTTCTCTTCGTCTTCGACGAGGGCGAGACCCCTGACGTCTTCTATCTGAAGGTCGCGCGCGGCCCGGACGGCGAGTATCTGGCAGAGGGAAGCACCGGCCGCTCTGTGCTGCTCTCCGATATCGCCGCCGTGCGTCCCTACCAGCCGTAGAGGAACCAACCTGGTAACCCTACCTACATACCCACAACCAATCGGCGTATTCTTACCCAATGATGCGCATGACAGTGCTCGCCTCGGGATCCAAAGGCAACAGCACAGTCATCTCCAGCACCCGCACCCGCGTTCTGGTTGACGCCGGCCTGTCGTGCCGCGAACTGCTGAAGCGCATGGCCCTCGCAGGTGAGGACCCTTCCGGTCTCGATGCGATCCTCATCACCCACGAGCACCAGGACCACATCGCCGGTCTCTCCGTCCTTGCGCGCCGCCTGAACATTCCTGTCTTCTTCACCGAACCCACGCACCGGGCCTGGGTCCGCATGCTGACTCCGCGCACCACGATGACCTATGCGAAGTGGCTCGATCACGTGCAGCGCGAAAAGGAAGCCCGCGCCGCCGCCGTAGCTGCGAGCGCCCCCCATAGCGACCTCGCAGGGCAGCTCGCCGACGAGTCCAGAGTCATCGCCGGCATCGCTGCCGAGGCTGCCCTCAATCGCTCCGACGACGCCAACGCCACGCTGGAGCTGCCCGTCGACCCTGAAGAAGACGAACTCTGCGCCTCCGATTCTGAGCCGGCCGCGCAAAAACCCGACCCCACCTACCTTCCCGCGGTCGAGTACTTCCACTCGGGCACCCAGTTCTCGATCGGCGACATCGACATCACACCCTTCACCATTCCGCACGACGCCGCCGATCCTTGCGGCTTCGTCTTCGAGTCCGAGGGCATCCGCATGGCGCTGGCCACTGACCTTGGCTACATGCCTCCCAACGTCAAAGCCGCCCTCAAGCGCATTGACGTGCTCCTGCTCGAATCCAACCACGACCTCGAGATGCTCCGCGACGGCCCGTATCCCTGGAGCGTCAAGCAGCGTGTCCTCTCGCGCGTCGGCCACCTCTCCAACAACGCCACGGCCGAGTTCCTCCAGAAGGACTATGACGGCGGTGCGTCGTGGATCATTCTCGGGCACCTGTCCGAGTCCAATAACGCCCCGGAACTTGCCCGACTCTCTGCCGAACAGGCTCTTGGCGGCCAGCCGACGTTACTTGGTAACCGTGTCCTGCTGGCCCAGCAGGCTGTTCCACTGGAGCCTATCACCCTGTAACTCCTGCGGTTGCACCTTTTTATCCCGAGGGAGGAACATTTTCCTGAGAAAAATATCCTCTGCGGCGGGCGAGGAACCGTTACTATTCGATGAATCCTTTCCTTTATTCCGACAGTCAAAGAGAGTAGGATGGTCTCTATAAACCAATGAAAAAACCCGCGTTAGCATTTCCAGCGAACCGCAGGACCCGCCACTACTGCCTGCGTTGACCAGGTGGTTGGAGACATCCTCTCCGGGTGGCGTTACGACATATCGGGGCTCTCCCCGGCCATGCGCACTGACTACGACCAGCATCTCTCCGACTGCAGCCACTGCCGCCGCCGGCAGCGTATCGCCCGTACGATCGATGTCCTGCTCATCAGTGTCAGCACCCTTTCGATTGCAGCGTTTCTGCTTGCTGCCTTCGTGATTCACCGTGTTGAACTCGTCACCCACATCTTCACCATGCACGTCCGCCTGAGCCAGACCCACGGCGTCGCGATCTCACTGGAAGCCGTAGCGGTTGCAGGCCTTATCTTTTCAACCCTGCTATGGGTTCTGGTCGCGATCGCCACGCCTTTGCCGGGCTTCCTCGGCGGTATCGTCCAGGAGCGCATCCCCGCGGATCTCCGCGAGCGATTCAGCAAGAACGCAGCTTGAAATCAGGAATGAAGGTGGGGATCAGAACTTCTTCTTCCTGATTTTGTCATCGGCCTCTCACCGCGATAGCGTAGAAATATATCTCATGGCACCGCCCTCCCAAACTGACGGTGAACTCCTCCCGCCGCACGTTGCCCGGGCGCCTATGCCCGACTATGAGCGCGAGGCGTCGCGTCCCAATTCTCGCGAACGCGGCTGGAATATTCTCGCCACACCCGGCACCTACATTTTGCTCGCCATCAACATCGCCGTCTTCGGATGGATGGTGCTGCACGGAGTCTCTGCCAAAGACCCCACCGTCCCACAGTTGATCCAGTACGGAGCCACGAATGCCGGATACATTCTCGTGGGCCATCAATGGTGGCGTCTGCTCACGGCGACCTTCGTCCATGTCGGTCTGCTGCACATTGCCACCAACATGTGGTGCCTGTGGAACCTGGGTCTGCTGGGAGAACCGCTGCTTGGTCCAGTCGGACTGATCGTTGTGTACCTGATCACAGGCATCGCCGGCAATTTGCTTAGCCTGTTCTTTAACGTGATGGCTCGCGATGGAGTTTCTGTAGGAGCAGGAGCCTCAGGCGCAGTGTTCGGCATCGCCGGCATCCTCATCGTGCTGCTTTCGAACAAGAAGCTGCCGATTCCGGCCTTCGAACTCAACCGGCTTCGCCGGTCGGTCATCCAGTTCGCTGTGCTGAACCTGATTCTCGGTATCGGCGCGAACTTCACCAGCATCGTCCGCATCGACAACCATGCCCACATCGGCGGCTTCCTTAGCGGCCTTGCCCTGGGCGTTCCGTTGCTGCCGCGCATGACCTCCGGCCGCACTCGCTACCTGGAGCGGCAGAAGCTGACCTTCGCCGGCGGCGCTTTTCTGCTCATTCTCTTCGCGTACTACATCACCAAGCTGCGCTAGCCGCTGGAAGCACACCGTGTTTCGACAGGAGCCTTGGTTCGTGTTGGGTTGCCGCAATCAGCCGAGAGAATACAATAACGTTTTGCTCGCCTGGCCGAGTCGGGGCCCCGTCCAACCAATCCGCCGTAACGACGCGAGGAGGTGCGCGAATGTCAGAGTCCCCTGGCAAGTTTCTCAGCTTCCTTGATCAACTCCTGCCCTTTCTCGCCGTATGTCCGCCCTGGCTCAGGCTCTGGGTCCACGCCCTCATCGTGCTCAACTTCCTCACCATCGCCTGCCTTGCGATCTTTTACTTGTCGTCGAGGGAAAAGGCCACCGACGAAGGATCGTTAAAGTATTTTTCTGTTCTGACGCCGACCGCCAGCCAGCAGATTCCGCTGACCGATAGCAATACCTGGATGCTTAACGGCACGCTTCCGAAGTCAAAAGATGCGGACTTCAACGTGCAGGTCATCAAGCTCCCGAACGGGGAGTCCATTCCTCAAACCGGGCAAAAGTTCAAATCAACATCGGATGGCCAATGGAGCTTCGAGCCGGCAAAGTTTGCCGGGTACGGCTCCTACGAGATCAAGGCAACCGGCCTGCTCGACGGCAACAGCCTCGTTCGCACGGTCAACGTCACCTGCTACGACAAAGCCACCGCCTACCAGCTCAGCATCGAACGGGAGAAGAAGTTTCGCACGGGTGCGGATGTCCGGACCATGCCTGCCGGAGTCTTGCCGGGCGAAGTCATCGAACAGGTCGATCAACTGCAGAACGACTACGTGGCTGCCATCTCCGCACCACAGCTTACGAACAAAGACTGGCAGAACGCGCTGGGCATCGTGAATCAAGGCCTCGACCTGATTGATTCAGCGCTCCCGCGCACTCCCGACAACTTCGACCTGCAGAACGCCCGTGCCTTCTTTCTGAAGGACTACGCCCAGGTCGCCCAGGAATTGAAGCTGCCTGAGGCGCAGCAGGCACTCGACGAAGCGAGGATGATGTTCGAAGCCGTCGCCGAGCAGCACCCAGACGACACCAACACCTGGAACGGACTGGGCACCCTCTACATGATGAGCGGACAGCCCGCCAAGGCCATCTTCTACATCAAGCGCGCGTTGCAACTCGCTCCCAACAATCCCTACGCGCAACACGATCTCGCCGTCGCAACCCAGGCGATCGAGGACCAAAAGCAAGCTGCGGGCAGGTAAATCACAATCACTCTCGTCACACGTCGCTCTAGGGCAACGGAAATCAGTGAAGCTAGTAATGTTGCCAGTTTCTCCGTTCTTTGGCGCAGGCTAACTTTGTTCTTCGTCAGCGAGAGGTCTGGATGAGAATCGCGCACGCGGCTCTGAGATTCCTGATAGAAGTCCGTGCTCCATGGCACGCGGACTGGATCTGGGGCTGCCCCTTGATCGTGACGACTGTAATCGTCCACGTGTTAGGACTCGGAGCTATCAACCAAAAGGCCATCCTTCTTCACAACAAGATAAAGAAGCACGGCCGGCCAACCGTGGCGTCCACAGTGGTTATCGGGGCGACGACTCTCTTGGCGACTATCCTGCACGGGATAGAAGCAGCCATCTGGGCCTGCGCTTACATTTTCATCGGCTCTCTGTCAGACACGAAGTCTGCGATGCTGTATTCGCTGGGCGCGCTGACGACCTACGGGCATCAAAGTGTGTTTTTGGAAGAAAACTGGCGACTGCTGGGAGCGATCGAGGCGCTGAATGGGTGGCTGCTCTTTGGATTGTCTACAGCTTTTCTCTTTTGGCTGATTCAGGAGGTCTCGCCCAGTATTCGGACTGACCGCTAGATCGCCTGCTGACAGCCAATCCCAGGCCATCTCATTGCAATAGACTTAGCTGGCGCGCGTGGGGACGAACAGGAATCAAGAAAACGCCCGGCCGAAGCCGGGTCTCGGATTCAATTGGGCAAAATCGCCTTAACTTTAGCCAAATATAGCTGGTGTGACCCTTTACGTGGACAATTCTGTGGCGTTGGGGTCTCGGGTGTCTGGACGAAGGCGGGCAGGCACAGGGCTGCGATAACTGCTAGAGGAAGTGCTTTCATGGGTTTGCTCGTTTGCCGGTTGGTGTGTACCGTAGACGACAGTAACTTTGGCAAGTGATTGATTCTTTTACTATTTAAATGGCGTCTGAATTGCCCCCAAAAAGGTGGCCTCCTCCCGGCAGAGAGAATGAGAAACTGATGCAAATAACTCATGTAGAGCAGTTTTTCAGCGACTTGGCGTGGCGCCTGCCCGCCATATTCGTCATCTACCTGATCGGTTCCATCATCGAGTCGGATGGTAGAAGGATCGATGGGATTCCCAGCCGTAAAGAAGTGCTGCTCAACAGTGCGCACGTAATCGTCTATCATGCGGCTGATCTGAGCATCGGAGTGATGACGGGCTACTATCTGAAACTCCTCTTCGACAAAGTTCACTACAAGGCCCCGATTCAGTTTCGCGGCGGAGCATTCGAGGTCTTGGCCCTGTCGTTTCTTGCGATCGCAACCCACGATTTTTTTTACTACTGGCTTCACAGGCTGCAGCACTCTTCCAAATGGTTCTGGGCCGAACACGAGCTTCATCATTCGGATGAGCATGTGAACGTGACGACAAGTTTCAGACATCACTGGCTCGACACGGTGCTTCAACCACTCTTCATCTTGACGCCGGTTTTTCTGCTGTTCAATCCGGGACTAGGGCCCGTGATCTGGGTGGCGTTGTTCCCGAGGCTGATGGTCTACTTCGTCCATCTCAATTTCCCTCTCTGTTTCGGCTGGTTCAACCGCATTCTCTCCAGTCCTCAGAGTCATCGCATTCATCATTCGAATTTGCCGGAGCACATGAATAAGAACTTCGCGACGATGCTCCCGCTTTGGGATATTCTTTTCGGCACCTACTATCACCCAAAGAAAGACGACTGGCCCAGCACCGGCGTCACTGGAGTGAAAGTCACTTCGCTGTGGCAGGCAATCGTTCTGCCCTTCGTTTCTTGGGCCAAAATGCTTCGCGAAGCGTGCCAGGGTGGAGGCGATCCGAGCGCTTAGTAAATCCCCGGTCCAGCGGCGCGGTTGAGATTCTGAAGGATTGGGGTCTCAGGTAATCTCCCAGCGACAGCCTAGCTGAGCGTCGTTTGGGCAAACTTGCGCACCATCGCCAACAGCAGACGGCGATCGCTGTCCGACAGATGGGCCGAGTAGCGCTGCACCTGGGTGAGGAACCGGATCTCTTCCTCGTTCAGGTTCAACCCCGACATCTCTTTGCCGATCACCTCTTCGGCAAAAAACTCCGAGAGCTGAAGGTCGAGCGCGCGCGCAATCTTTTGCAGCGTCTCGAGCGAAGGCACCGTATGGCCGTTCTCGACGCGCGAAAGGTAACATCGCAGAAGACCGGTTCGCTTCTCGATATCGCCCTGCGACATACCCTTCTGCAGTCGGTATCCGCGAATCGTCGTACCGATATTCATCGAAATCGAGACGGCGTCTACTCCGCCGCTCGCAACGTCAACAGGGATAGTTTGCATGTCAGCCATTAGCCACAAAGTAAACACCGAGAACCACTTGGTCAATGACTATCTTTGGGGATCGACCAACCCCGTACCTGCCCAGGTTCATCCAGATACATTTACCGCCGCAACCCTGAACCCCTACTTTAACCCAACACCCAACTGGACCGGCACAACATTAACTAACACAGTTACCTATCTTAAGTAACCACTAGATTTGGCCTGATTTCCTCAGCCCCACCCACCGATACAAACTGCAAATATCTTCAGGGGAGGCCACTCGGTCCGCCGCCGCATCCTCCTCCGACAGGTCCACCGTTCCGGTCCAAAGCCGCTCGAAGCCTTCGTGGGCGTCCAGCAGCTCTCCCGCCTCGGGGTTGAAGTAAATCAGATCGAGCAACCCTGGCCGGTCCGCAAAATCGGCCTCGATGCACTCAATCAGCCGTTTCATCACCGGCGCGGCAAACGGGTTGAACAGGTACAACAGGCAGGCGCCCATTGGAAACACAAACTCGGTCGCCTCCTGGCAGACGATCCGCGCCGGACTCACGGCTCGCCCGGCAGCCGTCCAAACCGCAAGGTTGCGCTCGGCAATCCCGGCGAGCGCGGCGTGCAATTCCACCCCCACCACCTGTCGAAAGCCGAACTCCGAGGCCATCATCACCGCCCGGCCCTTCCCGCACCCGAGGTCGACGAAGCTGTACGTTTCGAGAGGAGGATGGGTCCTATCGGCGAGCCAACGCTCCATGACTTGTTGAAATCGCGACGGAGCCATCCCGTAGTACGCCGTATTGAATACATCGTTCCTGTGCCCGGTGCGCAGCTCTCCGCCGCCGATCAGTCCGCTCGTATCTACCCCGTAGCGTTCGTCGAACGGATGCAGCAGCGGCTTCGCCTCCTCCGCCGGCGTGGGGTGCGAACGCGTCCGCAGGAGGGCAAACCGCAGCGTTCCCCCCAGACCGCGCTGCGCGAGTGACCAGCGCAGCTTCGACCACGTTGTCCTCAGCTTCGGCATCGTCCTAATCTACGACGGGCCACAATTTAGCGAAAGGTCTCCCCCGGCCCAGCGGCTCATCGCAACTGCCACTTCACGGCCGGAGTCGTCAGCGTCTGCAGCAGAAAGTTCTTCCTGGGGCGAAGCCATTGCGACGATCTGCGCAGAAGAAAGACAAACAGCGATCGATCCATCACGACGATGTCCATGGCTTCTTTGGAAAGGAAAGAGTGTCGCATCGTATGCGGTGTTCCACCCTCAAAAAACAATCGGTCCGTCCCGATCGCAACCTCGTACTCAATCAGATACGAGCGGATCACGGTTCCCACCGAATATTTTGCCAACCCGCTTCGGTTCATCTGCCAGTCGATCTCGGTCACTCCGTGGTGTCTGCGGCCGCCCAGCAGGCTGATCCACTGGCCGCCGGTTTTCTTCAACCCAACGACGAAGAACCCCGCTGACTTCATCGTCTCGAAACGCCGTTCGAGAACTGACTGAGCCACCGGATGCGTCGAAGCATGGTTCAGCTCCATGAGCTGCGCCATCGTCAGGATGCCCCGCACATCATTCACAAAGGAGCATCCCAGTTCGGCCTCAGCCCTGCGGCGGTAATAGCGGAAGTTCCGGCGAGTATGCTTGCCCATTCCGGCCAGCGTCTCATTCAGCGTCTTCTGTAGAGCGAGGATGCCGCCTGCCTCGCGAGTCTGCGTCGTCCACCAACGTTTTCTCTCTCCCTCCATCGCGGCCTCGAAGCACGTCTGGCAGCTCTTTGAAGATCCCGGCTCGAGACTGAGCAGCACAACCTGCGCGCCCTTCTCCATAAGGAACCGGCAGACCGTCGCGGAGACCTGTGTCCGCAGCTCGGCCGGCGCAATGACTGCCCGGCGTCCATTGAAATCGCATGTAGTGAAGAGCCTGGACCCGAATCCCAGCACCTTGTACTCGTACACCAGGACGGCGCCCCGCAGATCTTCGGCCTGGAGCTCGAACACACCCACATCGGACCGTTGCGCCATTAGCACCAGGTACGGAGTCTTTTTCATGTCCTCGGTTGTGGTGAGAAAGTACTCCAGGTAATCCATCGCACCGGCCTGGCCGCAAAGCTCGCTCAGAGTGGTCAGAACGGACCGCAGACGCAATATCTCTGCTCGTCCGCGCAGCACAAAGAAGTGCGCCGATTTTGAGTCACCGGCATGGATCGATATAGCTTCGCGACCGATCGACAGCATAAGGACGTCTCGGACAAAAAAATTGAAAAATAGAAACAGGAAGTTGCCTGATCGCGACAACTGCATCTGTATTCACTGACTCTTTGGTCAGCTGAGTTCAAGAAGGCAGGAAGTTTCTTGGCAGTAAGTTACGCGTCGTACAGAAAGACGTCGAATCCGGAAAATTAGATGTTCTGGATACTAAGAAAACTGGCCCAATTTCATCTTTACCCTTGTTGCTCTGCGAAGGCCGCCAAGGCGGCGCTGGCGAGGTTCAGAAGATCGACCCTTGTGTTACAGCTGCGAGTTCGTCTGTAAATCTACAGCGAGCGCGAGATCGCGGCAAGGAAACTGACGTAACCCCCAAAAATGTGACTATGCAATTTATCGGCGTTGTCGGCGGGAAAACTTCACGCCATAAACATTCCGCCATTCACATCCAGTGTGTGACCGGTGATGTAACCGGCCTCTTCCGACGCCAGAAACGCGACGGCATGCGCGATGTCGCTGTCGGTTCCCACTCGTCCCAGCGGAATGTGTTGCGTCATCGCGGTCTTCTGATCTTCGGTCAACACGGAAGTCATCGCCGTCTCGATATAGCCCGGCGCAACCGCATTCACCGTAATCGATCGGCTGGCCAGCTCCCGCGCAAGCGACTTCGTCACTCCGATCAGGCCGGCCTTCGAAGCTGCGTAGTTTGCCTGACCCGCCTGCCCCGTCTCGCCGACGACCGAAGTGATATTGATAATCCGGCCCCAGCGGTTCTTCACCATCTGCGACATGACCGCCTGCGTCATCAAAAACGCGCCGGTCAGGTTTGTCGTAAGAACGTCGTCCCAATCCTTGCGCTTCATGCGCATGCGCCAGAATGTCGCGCGTAATTCCGGCGTTATTGACCAGGATATTCACTGCCCCGAAGTGTGCGATCACTGCTTTGGCGCACTCTTTTATCGACTCTTCGCTCGCGACATCGAGCGCGAAGGCATGTGCTGTTCCGCCGGTCGCAGCAATCTCGGCGGCAACCTCGGCGAGTTTATCCAGATTGCGTGCCGCCAGCGCGACGGAAGCTCCGCCCCGAGCCAACTCCAGCGCACATGCGCGCCCAATCCCTTGCGAAGCTCCTGTAATCAGTGCGATACGACCAGCGAGAATGCTCATGAACCTCCGTGAAACGACCAACATGATTATACGAACCCGCTTGATAATCCCCGATAAAACTTCCACCCGAAACATCCTCAACGGCATAACGTATTCTGAAGCTCCATGTCAGAGAACGAGAAAAAACCGACCGAGACCGACGTCTACGCAATCCACGGAGCAGACCCCGAGGTTCTCGCCTACGCGATGGCCAAGTACTCCCGCTCGTCGCTTACGATGAAGGAGTCGCTCGCCGAGATCAGCGCCCAGCGCGCCGAACAGTTCCTCAACACCTTCTACTTCCAGTACGGCCATCGCTCCATCGCCGACCTGGCCCACATCCCCTTCGCGGTCGAGCGGCTCAGCTTGCTGGCCGCGATCGAACTGGTAGACGAGCAGCGCTGGGACGGCCAGGAACGTTCGACACGCTACCAGAACTTCCGCCGCTCCGGCTGGTACACACCGGACCTCGGCGCTGAGACGCCAACGTTCACCGCCGCCGTCGAAGCGATGTTTACGGCCTACGATCGCGTCGGCGCCGGCATGCTGGATGCGCTGAAAGCCGCGATCCCGAATCCCGAATCGATGAAGCCCGAGGCCTACGAGCGCACGCTGAAAGCCCGCGCCTTCGACGTAGCCCGCTATCTTCTTCCGCTGGCGACGAACACCTCGCTCGGCCAGATCGTCAACGCCCGGACGCTCGAGACCCAGGTCTCGCGCCTGCTCACCAGCCCGTTCGCCGAGGTCCGCCAGCTCGGCGAAAAACTCCGCATTGCCGCGACGGAGCCGGCCTGGAATGTACAGCACAGCGCCGCGCAGGTTCTCTGCAACGAGATTGGCTCTGTCGACGAAGCCTGCGGCTGTCGCGCCGTCGAATCTCTGCTCCGGCCGGTGAAGACGGCTCCAACGCTGGTGAAGTACGCCACCAGGAACGACTACATGACGCAATCCCGCCGAGATCTGACGTTGGCTGCAGCCGAGCTGATGGCTGGTCAGCCGATTGAATCGTCGCCTGTCGTCGATCTGCTGGACGACGCTGAGCCGCTCGAGGTCGAGCTGGCCACGTCGCTCCTCTATCCTCACTGCCACTATTCCTATCGCCAGCTACGCCGTCATGTCGCCGCCCTGAGCGCTGCACGACTCAGCGAGTTGATTGGACTCGGCACAAAGCATCGCGGACGCCACGATGAGTTGTTGCGGGCCTTCAGCGCCGGCCATAGTCTCCGCTTCGACGTCCTGATGGATATCGGCGGCTTCCGCGATATGCACCGCCATCGCCGCTGCGTCCAGCTTCTTCAGCGCTACACGGATGTCCACGGCTACGAGGAGCCGGTCTGCCCCGGCCAGCCGACTCTTGCCGAAGCGAATCTCGAAGCCGACTACGCGGGTGCGATGAACTCCGCGTACGCCACCTACCGCAAGCTTCGCGACAGCGGCGTACCCGAGGCAGCCGAATCTGCTGACTACTGCCTTCCTCTGGCGACGCGTTGCCGCGCGATGTTCAAGATGGACTTCGCCGAGGCACTCTACATCTCGGAACTTCGCTCCGGCGTGGCGGGTCACTTCAGCTATCGTCGCGTCGCCTGGGAGATGTACAGGGCCGTCGCCGAAAAGCATCCGTCCCTGGCCAGCTACTTCAGAATCGAGGATGTCAACGAGCCCGTGGACCTGCTGCGTCGTTAGTTGTATTCGCTTTTTCTTTGCTTTTCCCATTTTGGGTGCTAGAATCCGCATTAGTGTTCAACCCATCCCTTTCCGCACACACAGGAGAGAAATATCGTGGCAGATGACCGTAGCAAAGCAATAGAACTGGCTCTTTCCGGGCTGGAAAAGCAGTTTGGCAAGGGTTCCATCATGCGGCTCGGCTCGAAGGATGTCGTGCCGATTTCGGTCATTTCCACGGGTTCGATCTCGTTCGACGCGGCGTTGGGGGTGGGTGGAGTTCCACGGGGGCGCGTCATTGAGATCTTTGGCCCTGAGTCCTCGGGTAAGACGACGATTACGTTGCAAATTATTGCAGAGGCCCAGAAGGCCGGCGGTCTTGCGGCGTTCGTGGACGCTGAGCACGCGCTTGACCCAGCCTATGCCGGCAAACTTGGTGTCGACATCGACAATCTGCTGGTCAGCCAGCCCGACTACGGCGAGCAGGCGCTCGAGATCGTCGAAGCGCTGGTCCGCTCGAACGCCATCGATGTGCTGGTAGTCGACTCGGTTGCCGCGCTCGTCCCCAAGGCCGAACTCGACGGCGAGATGGGCGATTCGCATATGGGTTTGCAGGCGCGGCTGATGAGCCAGGCGCTGCGCAAGCTCACAGGAACAGTTTCGAAGTCGCGAACCTGCCTCATCTTCATCAACCAGATCCGCGAAAAGATTGGCGTCATGTTCGGCAATCCGGAGACCACCACGGGCGGCAAGGCACTGAAGTTCTACTCCTCTGTCCGTATCGACATCCGCCGCATCGGCGCGGTGAAGGACGGCGATTCAGTTGTCGGTTCGCGCACCAAGGTCAAGATCGTGAAGAACAAGGTAGCCGCCCCGTTCCGCGATGCCGAGTTCGACATTCTCTACGGCGAGGGCATCTCGCGCGAGGGCGACGTGCTCGATCTGGCGGTGCTGCACAACATCGTGGACAAGAGCGGCGCGTGGTACAGCTATCAGGGCGAGCGCATCGGCCAGGGTCGCGAAAACGTCCGCGCCTTCCTGAAAGAGAACAAGGACATCTTTGCTCGCGTCGACGCGGAGCTGCGGAAGAAGCTGGGTATCGCTGGCGTGGCCTCTGCCGACGTTCCGCCGGTTCCGGCCGATGGTCCCGTCCAGGCGAAGGAAGCCGTGCGAGGTAAGAAATAGATCGAACCGCGAATAGCAGAATGCTTATAAGGGCGCCGACAGTCTCGCTGTCGGCGCCCTTTCATTTTGTGGGAGCCGCTTTAGATAAAAGTTGAGTTCACTAAAATGAAAAGTTGGTTTGTGGTGTCAGCTTTGAATCGCCAGGATCGAAGTTGCCGATATCCCCGTTAATGAGATGGTTCGCCCATGAGGGGCTTTCTTTATTTGCTCGGCCAAGCCAGGTCGATTGCACCCGAATAGCTCAAATCAACTGCTTGCTGAGGCTTTCCAAAGAGTCGATCCTCCGTGCTGTCCCCTGCCCTTTGTGAGAGCAAGAATGCACAGGCACAGCGAGCATAGCGGTTGTAATATTAGATTACTCTTTTCGTACCGGTCCCCCCAGCCAGAATTGGCGCTGGTTTGTCCATGCGAGTGCGCAACCATCTGAATTGCGGAACATCGGATTATGAATACAACTAGCAACTAGACTCGCAGAGTCGGGTTTGGACCTTGTAAGGGAGGCAAATTGGAGACGCCATCAAGCCGGGTTCTCGTGGTCGAAGATTTTGAACCGTTTCGGCGCTTGATTTGTTCGACGCTGAGAAAAAGACCGGAATTTCAGATCGTCGAAGAGGTCACAGACGGATTAGAGGCCGTTCGGAAAGCCGAAGAACTCCAACCGGACTTGATTATTCTCGACATCGGGCTTCCTTCGCTGAATGGAATGGATGCGGCTCGGCGAATCCGCAAGCTGTCTCCCAAAAGCAAAATACTCTTCATGAGCCAAGAATCTTCTGCCGATGTGGTGCAGGAAGCTCTCGCCTTGGGGGCATTGGGCTATGTGGTCAAGGCGCATGCCGGACGCGAACTGCTAGCTGCTGTGGAAGCGGTTCTTCAAGGCAGGCAGTTTGTCGGCAGCGGGTTATCGGGTCACTTTTTCAATCCTGCGTCGGATTCGAAAACTCTCGACCGCCCCAATGAGCCTCTCCCACCACTTGCGTTGGGAAGAACGGAGATCACGCGCAGCCACGAGGTTGAATTCTATTCTGATGATGCAGCATTTGTAGTTGGCTTCACTCGTTTCATCGAAGCCGCTCTGGAGTCCGGGAATGCCGTTATCGTGGTCGCGACCGAGTCACATCGAGAGAGTTTTCTTCAGAGATTGCGGGAAAATGGAGTGGATATTGTCGCCGCTGTTGAACAGGGGCGCTATGTCTCTTTGGATGTTGCCGACACGCTCTCGACTTTCATGGTGAATGATCTGCCTGACCCGGCTCGATTTCTGAAGATCGCCGGCGATCTGGTCGTCGCTGCGGCCAAAGCATCGAGCGGGGATCGCCCCCGTGTTGCAGCTTGTGGTGAATGTGCCCCTACCTTGTGGGAGCAAGGGAAGGCGGATGCAGCGGTTGAGGTCGAACACTTATGGGACGAGATCGCCAAGAACTGCAACGTCGATATTTTGTGCGGGTATGTATTGAACAGCTTTCAGCGTGAACAGGAAAGCCACATCTACGAGAGAATCTGTGCTGAGCACTCGGCCGTTTCTTCCCTGTGAGCGGGCGAAATTTCGGGCGCATTCAGCCAGCCGCACGCTTGGAATCGTTTCCTCATGATCCTCCCGAATTGAGACGGACACGAGCGTGGATGGTAGTGCCGCGCTTTGGTTGCGAATTGATTGAAAGCTCTCCACCCACTAGCCTCAGGCGCTCCTGCATGCTCGTGAGGCCAAGCCCAGTGCCCTTCGTTGTGGCTTCTGAATCAAAACCTACACCGAGATCGCTGACTGTGAGCTGAATGTCTTCCGCACTTCCCCACAGGTTCACTTCGAAGCTCTTTACACCACTATGCTTCGCAGCGTTGCGGAGGGCTTCTTGTAGAACGCGGAACAAAGGAAGAGAAAGGTCGGTTGGCAAGGTAGCAGGCATATCATGGCTCTGAAAATCAATCTCCACTCTCTGACGCTCGCTAAACTCTCTGCAGAAGTTCTTCGTTGCTTCAACGATCCCCAGATATTCCAGTCTCGAAGAGTGCAATTCGTGCGACAACAATTGAATATCATTCGCTATATCGGCGGTTTGGTTTCGTAGATCGCCTATTCGCCTACCGAACTCAGATCCCGAGTCAGGAATGTCCTGTTGAACTTCGTCGAGTTGTACCGCCACGAGCGCGAGTCGTTGGACGATGTCGTCATGCAATTCTCTCCCAATCCGGTTACGTTCCTGCTCGTGTGCTTCGATCAGCTTTAGGCTCATGCCTGAAAGCGCCTCTTCAGCCAGCTTGCGCTCGGTGATGTCGGTGCAACTGCCTCGATAGCCCCGCAGGGTTCCGTCGGCGTTCAGAAGGGGGATGCCGATGGTGGAACCCCACGCGATGCGACCATCCTTCGTCTCTATGGGGTGGACTACGTCCCGGAACGGTTGCTTCCGCTCGACGACAGCGAAGACAGCCGCCTTGAACGCCTCGCGTCCTTCTTCGGGATGAATGTCGTAGAAGTGCATCCTGCCCACGACTTCGTCCGGGCGGTAACCCCAAGAGGCTTGGGACATTTGGCTGACATAGGTGAACAGACCCTGTGGGTCCACTTCCCAGTGGGTGGTGCGGCTCTGCTCGGCCAAATCCTGGAATCGCGCCTCGCTCTCCCGCAGTGTTCTCTCCGCCACCTTGCGATCGTTCACATCGACCATCCCTGATTTTTCTCGCCGATCGAAGGATTGCTGTTGGTGTTCAGACACCGCTGCCAAATCCTCCGGGTGGACACCTTCCCCAGGCGGTTTCCAAGCGCGGAGTCCATGCATCCCACGGTGAAGTCCGATCAAGGCTGATTGAAGTCAGGTGCACGGTTGTCAGTGCCGGTCCCCCAGATCAGCGCCAGAGCAGTATCCGCCAACCAGCGAAGACGCGCTTCGCTTCTGCATCCGGCGTAGTGATCTGTGGCGGGATCGGAATCTTATCGAACCGCGCCGCAATACCGGTATCCGATATCACGTTTGTCCTCCCGGAGGACCATCATACACTCTTAAATTCAATGGAATTTGCATGGGCAGCCGCTCATCGCTGTCAACTGGCGATAGCCTCGCAGAACAACCTCTCGACATTCTGTCGAAGTGAACTTACGTCATCGTCCGATCCAGAGCTTGCCGAAACTTTCACTTTAAAGCGTCGACGCACACATTTTCAGCTGCGAATCAGGGGTTGTCCGAGTGAGACGACAACGCGACCTGCGGTTGCGTTGAGGACCTCGATGAAGGCAACGAGGAGGGCATTGATTCCGGTTAACAAGCCGAAGTATCCACCGATCTTGGCGCAACTCCAGCTACCGATCACGCAACCGAAGTCTCCTGCCGCGAGAAAAAAGAAAGTGATCCATAGCAGCAGAAAGATGCTCCAGACGCCTTTGCTCAGACGGAACGTCACAATCCACAACAGGAACGTGAACACGCCCCACATCAAAAGCGTTACTGCAACCGCGGAGGCAGGCGGAGCCTGCAGCCATCCCGCGCCGACGGTCCACTTCATAAAGGCAAACCACCACCAGAAAAGCCCATACGAAGTGAACGCAACCATGCCGAACGTGTTGCCCGTTTTGAACTCTAACGCGCCTGCGATCAGTTGCGCGACTCCGCCATAGGCGAAGGCCAACGGCACCACCGCGGCGACGGCTGCCGGAGGCAGAATCCCGGCATTCACGCAGCTCAGGACAACCGTCGTCAGACCAAAACCAGCTAACCCAAGAGGACCAGGATTAGCAGCCTTCAACCCAGCAGACCGAACGCTCTCATCTCCCATCGTGTCGATTGACCTCTCTCCGTTGTCCTTTTGCTGTTGTCCGCTGCGCAATCATCTTACCCCGGGGATTAACCGCATGACATCAATAACTTTCCCGTCCGTAGAATTATTTTTCGCGTTTTTCCGGCCAAAATCGCATGTCAAGCCCCAAAACCACCTAACTCACTCAAACAAAAGCCAATAGAGTTGGCACGTTAGTTCTGTTCAACCCGATATAATGAATATATAGATCAAAAAAACCCGCCATTGGCTGGGTTTTCGCATTTAAGCGCGTAAGTCATTTGTTGACAATATTTTGGACGTAACACGAATGGTTGCAATAATTTAGCGGGATTGTTCCCGTCTAAACTACTGCAACCATTGAACTTGCGCGCGGGCAATAGGGGGGAGGGGCACCCCCCCGGGAATCTACAGCCCCTCGCCGCCCCCGGGACCACCGGGACCGCCTGGCTGGCCGGATCCACGCGGACCGCCCGAACCGCCGGGTCTCATTCGCGAGCGGCGATTGTCCTTCTCCTCCGCCTGTAGTTTCGTCCACTGGTCCGGTGTGAGCACGTTGCGGATCCCCAAAAGCATTTTGGCGTTTGCCTTTTCGAGTTCCGCGCGGGCCTGGGCCGTATGATCGATCTGCTCAAGAATCTTGTTCGTGTCCGGCGGGTTGGCGGCCAGCATCGGTTCCATCAGAAGCTCCTGCTTCTCGACGTTGGCTCTCAGATCGATGAGTTGCAGACGGCTCTGTTGCAGAATGTCGTCCATGCGCTTCTGCTGGTCCGGGGTAAGCGCCAGCTTCTGGATCAGGTCCGGGTTATGCCACCACATGCCCGGAGGACCAACGCGGAAGCCGGAGCGCATACCGCCTCCCCAATCGCCCCGGCTATGCTCTGGCTTTCCTGGGGGGCCAGACCCGCCGTCGGGCTGCTGGGCGATGACGAAAGCTCCGGAAAGAGTCGCAAACAAAACGAGCGAGAGTCCAGATGTCAGGCGCATGTTAGTTGCTCCTTTGATAGGAAACGGATGTGACCGAAGGTGCTCCGGCTGTGGGATCTGCCAGCGGCTCCATCGGAGAAGGCACGTCGGCCGAAACCTTCTGGTCGATGTCGGCCAGCAGCGCTTCGTCGGATTCTGTCGTCTGGGAAGATGCGGATGCGACGGTCGCAGTCACGGGAGAGACGGGGTGCTGCCGGTGCAGGCTGAGCGGGAACAGAGCGGCAACAAACACGACAGCCGCAGCGGCCCAGTAAAGAGGCTGCGAGAGATAACTGTGGGGTGGCGCAATCGACGACCTCTGCGCGTAGCTTTGCGCAAACTCCTGACGCGCATAGGAGATCGACGCATCGCGAAAGTGAGAGAGCGAATCGCGCAGGCTTCTTAGCTCCGCAGAGCAGACCAGGCAGGCCCGGAGATGCTCCTGAACAACGTCGGAGTCGTGACCGCTCTGGAATTCGCCTTCCAGCGGGAGTGACGAGTCGGCGAGAATCAGATCGCAGAGTTGCTCGTGAGTGAGGTGGAGAGTCATAGTGAGTCCTTATGGGTAGCGTTGTGGCGAGCTCGAATGGTGGCGAGGGCGCGGTAAAGATGGGTCTTGACGGTGCTGATGGGCAGGCCGGTGATATCGGCGATCTCAGACAGTTCCAATTCCTCGAGAAAGCGAAGAAGGAAGACGCTTCGTTGCCGGTCGGAGAGTTGAGCCACGCTTTCCCACACCAGCGCCATTTGTTCGCTGGCGATGAGACGCGACTCCAGCGAGCTGTCGCGATGCGGAACGTGTGAAGAGATGTCGGAGACATCGACGGCAGTCTCCGAAACCCGCTTCCAGAAGCGAAAACGATCGGTCCGGGTGTAGTCGCGAATCAGGTTCAGAGCGATCCGCATCAGCCATGTCGACAGTGAGCAGTCTCCCCGAAAGGTGTTGCGGGCCGACCAGGCGCGGACGAACGTGTCCTGCGTCAGCGATTGGGCGACATCGCGATCGCGGATCGAGATCAGATGAAAGCGGAAGATTCTCTGCTCATACGTCGCGACGATCGAATCCATGTCGTCCAGCGGCGTCGCCGGCGCGTGTTGCGTCACGGAATGACTGTCGGAGGTGATCGCGCGTGAGGACATGGTCGGAATGTCAGTAAAGCTCCGGTTGGCTCTTTTCAACTATTAGGAGAGACGCAGGGATTGCCAGCAAGACTACAGGAATCCATAGATTTATTTCATCCCCCGCGAAAGGGGGTATGCTTTTGGTGCATGCATACCATCAAAGCGATCTATCCAGGAACCTTCGATCCCCTGACCAATGGACATCTTGACCTGATTGCACGGGGGTCGAAGATCGTGGACCAGCTGGTGGTCGCGATTCTAAGTAACTCGGAGAAGGGAACGCCACTCTTTACGGTGCCAGAGCGTGAAGCGATGATCTTCGAGGCGACCCGCAGCTTTGGGAACGTCTCCGTCACCACATTCAACGGCCTTCTTGTGGATTTTGCCCGGAAACAGGGAGCCAAGGCTGTCCTGCGCGGCATCCGCGCTATCAGCGACTACGAGTACGAGTTTCAGATGGCGATGATGAACCGCAAACTCGATCCGGAGCTCGAAACCCTGTTCATGATGCCTGCGGAAAAGTACACCTACGTCAGTTCACGACTTATCAAGGGCGTCTTTCAGCTCGGCGGCGACGTCACAGCGCTGGTTCCTCCGCTGGTGGTTGAGCGGCTGAAGGCCAAGGTGCCAAACCGGCACTAACGCGCCGTCCGGCCGCCCGGCTTTATCTCGTTGGCTAAATCTGCCAAACTAGAGATATGACCACAGCAACTGCAACGAAGATATTTGCGGACCGTATCGGCCGCATCGAAGTTTCTGCAACCCTGGCAATCACGGCGGCGGCGCTGAAGTTGAAGTCAGAGGGCGTGAATCTGGCAGACTTCGGCGCGGGAGAGCCTCACTTTTCGACTCCGCGGCATATCAAGGACGCGGCGATCGAGGCGATCGAAAAGAATTTCACCCGCTACACCAACGTGGCGGGCGTCCCTGAAGTACGCAAGGCGGTCGTGGATCGGCATGCCTGCGACTTTGGCTCGAACTATTCCGTTGACGAGTGCGTCTTCACGACCGGTGGCAAGCTGGCTCTGTTCAATGCCATCCAGGTGCTGGTGGATCATGGGGATGAGGTCATTCTGCCGGTGCCGTATTGGGTGTCGTTCAAAGACATCATTCAGTACGCCGGTGGCAAGGTCGTTCTGGTCGAGGGCAAAGAGGAAGAAAACTTCCGCATCACCGCGAAAATGATTGAAGCGGCGATCACACCGAAGTCGAAGGCCATCATCCTGAATACACCGTCGAACCCATCCGGCGCTGTGATGGCTCCGGAAGATCTCGAGGCAATCGTGCGACTCGCCCATAAGCATGGAATCTATGTGCTGCTAGATGAGTGCTACGTCTATCTCAACTTTACCGGCGAGATCGTCAGCGGCGCGTCCTTTACCGAATGCAAGGAGCACATCGTTGTTTTGGGTTCGCTGTCGAAGACTTATGCCATGACAGGTTGGAGAGCGGGCTTTGCCCTAGGCCCAAAGCCGATCATTGCGGCGATGAGCAAGCTGCAGTCGCAGAGCACTTCGAACACTGCGAGCATGGTGCAGCGTGCGTCGATTGCTGCTCTGACCGAATCGCAGGAGTGCGTGGCGGAGTTTCGCGCCGACTATATCAAGCTGCGAGACCAGATATTGGCGGGCTTCAAGACCATCCCAGGACTGACCTGCACGGTGCCCGAGGGAGCGTTTTATGTCTACCCGAATGTGAGCAAGTTCATCGGCAAGGACGGTATCAAGTCGGCGTCCGATCTGGCTGCGAAGCTGCTAAGCGACGCGCATGTTGTTGTCGTTCCGGGCGAGGCATTTGGAACCAACGAACACATTCGGTTGTCCTATGCTGTGTCTCACGATGTCGTGGATGAGGGCGTGAAGCGGATGCGGGAGTACTTCGCCACGCTGGCTTAGTTGGAGACTTATGCCGATTCAAGGCAGTAAACCGGGGCAGAAGTTCGCCCCTGTGATTCTTGCGGGTGGAAGTGGAACACGGTTCTGGCCGCGAAGCCGGAAGGCGCGGGCGAAGCAGGTGCTGGCTCTGGATGGCGAGCGCACTATGATTCAGCAGACGATGGAGCGCCTGTCTCCGCTGAGCGATGCCTCCGATGTGTGGATCATCACCAACAGTTTTCTTGACGAGGTGATTGCAGAGCAGCTTCCTGAAGTTCCTCGTGAACATATTCTGAGTGAGCCGGCGGCTCGGAACACGGCTCCCGCATGCGGGCTTGCTGCATTTCTACTGGAGAAGACTGAGCCTGACACGGTCATCGGGGTTTTCCCGTCCGATCATGTGGTGAAGAATCGGGCCCGCTTTGCGGAGGTTGTTCGTGCTGGTATTGCACTCGCGGCGACTGGAGACAAGATTGTTGTGCTTGGCGTTCCTCCTTCGCGAGCGGAGACTGGCTACGGTTATATCGAGCTGGGCGCAACGGGGGATTCGCCGCGCGGTTCGGCAGACAAGGTCGCGGTTCGGCGGGTGAAGCGGTTCACCGAGAAGCCGCATGCGGCGCTGGCCGAGCAGTTTGTGGCGTCCGGCAATTACGTGTGGAACGCTGGGATCTTCCTGTGGAGTGCGCGGACGTTGGCAAATGCTATTCGCGAACACAGTCCCGCGATGGCTCCGTTGCTGGAGAGGATCGCCGAAGCGCATCGGACGTCGAAGGTGGAGTTCGATCGAGTCTTTGCCGAGGTTTATCCGCAATGCGAGAACATCAGCATTGATTATGCTGTGCTCGAACCACGTTCGGCCAAGGGCGAGGAGCGTGCGGAGATCTATTGTCTTCCTGGCGACTTTGACTGGAACGATCTTGGGTGCTGGTCTGCACTGCATGAGCATGCGGCGGGTTGTCCTCCGGAGAAGGTTTCGGTTGCGAACGTGTTTGATGGAGAAGATCCGCTTTGTATTTCCATCGACTCTACGGGCAACTACGTTCACGCGCCGGGTAAGGTGATTGCTCTGGTTGGCGTCAGCAATCTTGTTGTGGTGCAGACTAAGGATGCTTTGCTGATTACGACTCGCGAACGGTCGCAGGATGTTGGCAAAGTAGTCGCCGAGCTCAAGAAGGCTGGACGAGAAGACCTGATCTGACGATTGATTGGAAAAAAGAATAAATATGGCGGAGACATCAGTAGTAAAGTTTGGCACCGATGGCTGGCGTGGCATTATCGCGGACGACTTTACGTATGCGAATGTGCGGGTCGCAGCGGCGGCGATTGCGAATTATGTTTTGGCGCACGAGAATCCCGCTGCCGGTGTTTGCATTGCCTACGACACACGATTCGGCTCGCGTTCTTTTGCGAAGGTTGTTGCTGAAGTGCTGGAAGGAGCGGGCATTCCCGTGGCGATGGCTGCGGAGATTACACCGACGCCTGCGCTTTCGTTTGCAGTTCGCGAGCGGAAGGCGGCGGGTGGGGTGATGATTACGTCTAGCCACAATCCTGCCGAGTGGAACGGCGTGAAGTACAAGGCGAGCTACGGTGGATCGGGCAAGCCGTCGATCATGACGGCGATCGAAGGGTATCTGGGTAAGCCTCTAGCAAAGAGTGCCAAGCCTGCCGCGATTGAAGAGGTGAACTTCATTCCGGAGTATGTTGCGGCGATTTCGCGGTTCGTTGATCTGGATGCGATTCGCGCTTCGGGGTACAAGTTCTTGATCGACGATATGTATGGGGCGGGGCGTGGCGTGATTTCGGGTATCTTCGCAAAGGCTGGCGTGCCGTTTGTCGAGATTCGCAGCGAGCTGAATCCGGCGTTTCCGGGGATCAATCCTGAGCCGATTCTGCCGCATATCAAAGCCGCGCAGGAAGCCGTTGTCGCGGAGAAGTGCGATGCGGGTCTGATTACGGACGGTGATGCGGACCGCGTCGGCGCCGTGGATGAGCATGGCAATGTGGTTGATGCGCACAAGATTCTGAGTTTGCTGGCGTACTGGCTGCTTGAGCGGAAGAAGTGGCCGGGCGAGCTGACGCGGGCTTTCAATACGACCAAGATGGTGGATCGCATTGCGGCGAAGTATGGGCGCAAGCTGAATGAGCATGGGATCGGATTCAAGTATGTGGTGGATCTGATGCTGGAGAAGGAGATTCTGATTGGTGGGGAGGAGTCGGGCGGCGTCGGGATCAGCCGGCACCTGCCAGAGCGCGATGGGCTGCTGAACTGCCTGCTGCTGGCGAACGTGATGGCGGATGAGAAGAAGACGCTGGGACAGCTGGTCGCTGCGCTGCAGGAGGAGTTCGGCGAACACCAGTATGGGCGCGTCGATATGCATATTGATGAGGGGTTGAAGCAGTCGGCGATCGCGCGGGCGAAGGCTGGTGTGGCGGACTTTGCGGGGATGAAAGTGCTGTGGGTGGAGACGCTCGATGGCATTAAGTTTTTCCTTGATAATCCTGGGTGCGCGGGCAAGAAGAATGCTGCCGAGACATGGTTGTTGCTGAGGGCTTCGGGGACGGAGCCTTTGTTAAGGGTTTATTGCGAGAGTTGTTCGGTGGAGTCGGTGGCACGGGTGCTAAAGGCGGCGCAGGCGTTTGTGTTGCAGGGGCGTGCTGGTTGAACAAGACGCTTTGTGTGACTGCCAGAGGTATTTTGTTCGACATGGATGGAGTGCTGATCAGCTCCATCGGGTCGGTGGTGCGTTCGTGGAGACGCTGGGCGAAACTTTACGATGTGCCCGATGCTGAGAACTTCGAGGTGCCGCATGGTATGCGCGCGAAGGACGTTATCAAGACGCTGCGGCCTGATATCGATCTTCAGGCGGCGGTGCAGGTGATTGAAGACATGGAGGTGGACGACGTCGCCGACTTGAGAGTGCTGGCTGGGGTGAAGACGCTTCTGCAGGGCTTGCCGCCGGAGCGTTGGGCGATTGTGACATCCTCGACGCAGCGTTTGCTGTTGGCGCGGCTGAAGGCTGCCGGGTTGCCGCTTCCTGAGCGGCTCATCAGCGGCGATATGGTGGAGCGTGGCAAGCCTGATCCGGAGCCGTACCGGCGCGGGGCGGAGTTGCTTGGGTTTCGGCCGGAGGAGTGTGTGGTGGTGGAGGATGCGCCTTCGGGTGTGGGCGCGGGGAAAGCTGCCGGGTGTCGTGTGCTTGGAGTGCTGGGGACGCATTCGGCGGAGGAGTTGCACGAGGCGGATTGGGTTGTGGAGTCGCTGGAAGGTTTGGTGGTGACGGCGACCGCTGAGGGCTTGGATCTGCGGTTTTTGCCCGTGGCTTAGAGTCCATGGCACTTTCTCCCCGGGGGGTACCCCCTATTGCCCGCGCGTAAGTTCAATGATTGCAGTGGTTTAGATGTTATCGATCCCGCTAAATTATTGCAACCATTGGAGTTGCGTCCAAAATATTGTTAATAAATGGCTTACGTGCTTAATGTGAAAACCCCAGCCCAAATGGCCGGGGTTTTTTTGATCTATATGTTTTATTATATCGGGTTGAACGTAACTAACGTGCCAACTCTATTGCCTTTTGTTTGAGCGGGTTAGGTGGTTTTGGGACTTGACAAGCGATTTTTCGGCTGCTTTTGGAGAAAGTTTTTGTAAGTTATAGATTCGATGTTGGTTTCCCTTCGCCTCGGGTGAAAAATGGCTGATACCCGTGAAGTTCTCTTTGCCCCACGCGAAATCACTGTGTAGCGGTCATCACCACGTTGAACCAAATTACCCAAATTACAATACGCAACTGACACTACAACTGACGCCAGAATTTTCTAGGTGTGGGTCCGACCGTGTCGAGGTTCATTTTGTGGTGCGGTGGCGGCACCGACGTTACGGCCGGCGTGTTGCAGTTGTGGATCGAATGTTTTTGATAGCCGAGACGGGGAATGCTCAGGCGAAGTAGGAAGAGGAACATCCCTGCCGGTGCTGGCTGAACGCTTACCGCGCCCAACGGCTGCATGGGGATATCCAACGGTAAGGGAGGGCGTCAGACACGTGCGAGGCATCACCAGGCGTGCCCACTTCTGAGCATCGTAGAACTCAAGCGGATGAACAGCCGCGGGAAGTTGCCAGGCGCAGGAGGCAGGAATCCCGTCAGAGACCAAGGGGATTGCGAGGAGGCAAGAATCCGAACGTCGCGTCAGCACGTCCGGCAATTAGTACAACACCAACAAGAAACTCGGGAACGGAATCGTATTCTGATCATCATCAGTAGTTGGGCGCTAGCTGCACCTCCAGGCGATATTCCTGCTTGACGAGACTTCTGCGTCGTCGTCTTCGGGCGAAAGCGCGTGTTTTCTCGATGATCGATGCCCACCATTGCTCCGGATTTGATCTCGCTGTACGGTTAGTTACCGAAAGCTGGCGCTAATTCGACGGTTCCCAGGAACGCGTAACTCAGCGCGGGCGTCGTACGCGTCGGGCCCGTATCAGCGCGAGCATGCGGTCGCGCATACATATTCCGCAAGTTGCATCTGCACTGAGTGTCAAGTTTGCTGACCCGACCAGAAGACCCAGCGCTATTGCCACGGGAGTCACCACCAGCCCCATCACTAGCCTTACAACATCCTTCGACTCGGAAGCCTGATATTCACCAGAAATCCGCGTACGCCAGATGACATCCCACCAACGCGGCGCCGAATACGCACGCGAGCGCAATCACGCTTTTGGTCAACGAATCCATATTCAACGCGCCGATCAGGTGGCGTTCCAAAGAACAATGACCGGCTGATCAGAAACACTATGCGCCACAAGAGACCTTGGAGACTGTCACTTTTAGCAGTCCTAACAGTCACGTCGATACGAAGAGGAAGCGGCATCATTCGCCGGGTGGTCGGGGGTTACCCCGCGAGGCTCAGCCAATTTTCATGTGCCACTGTGGAGTCTGCTAGTGGACTGGTCATGGGGGGAATATTACAAGGCCGAGGCCCACGCTAGAGTGCACAGCTAGATGAAGGGCCAGCCGATGCTGGCGGCTGGTTACCGTTTTAGGAGGAGGGATTCCACGCGCTGTAGGTCTTCTTCGGTGTCGACGCCGATGGTGTCGAAGTCGGTGGGTTCGACGTGGATGTCGATGCCGTTTTCGAGGAAGCGGAGTTGTTCGAGGCGTTCGGTGTGTTCGAGGGTGCTGTGGGGGAGAGTGGGGAAGCGGTCGAGAGTGGCTTTGCGGTAGGCGTAGAGGCCTATGTGCTTCCAGTATTGCGGTGTGGGGTTGTGTTCGGGATCGCGGTTAAACGGGATGGTGGCGCGGGAGAAGTAGAGGGCGCGGCCGTCGGCGGCGGTGACAACTTTGACGGCGTTGGGGTTGGGGATGTTTTCCGGGGCGCAGAGGACTTTGAGGGTGGAGACTTCGACGCGCGGTCTGGCGAAGGGGCGGAGGAGAGCTGTGATGTGGCCGGGTTTGAGGAGGGGTTCGTCGCCCTGGATGTTGACGTAGATGTCGGCGGGGAGTTGCTGGGCTACGGCGTGGACGCGGTCGGTGCCGCTGGCGAGATTGGGGGAGGTGAGTTGGACAGGCCAGTTGTTCTGGTGGCAGAGGTTGGCGACTTCGTCGGAGTCGGTGGCAATGACTACTCGGTCGAGTTGGGGGCAGGCGATGGCGGCCTCGTAGACCCAGGCGAGCATGGGGCGTCCGGCGATGGGGCGAAGGACTTTACGGGTGAGGCGGGTGGAGGCGAGGCGGGCGGGGATGACGCCGAGCACGGTAGTCGCAGGCAGTAGCGGGTCAATTTCCAAAAAGCGTACCTCAGCGGCTGAAGCCGCGGTTCTTGCAGCGTTTTACGGTACGGCTGAAGCCGCCCTTAAGCAAGACCAGTCAAACTGATCCACTACCATGGGCAGCTTTTCGCCATGGCGTGAATCAAGTATGATGGAAGCTGGCTGTGCCGTGGCGATGTCTCTTTTCTGAAGAGAGTTTTGTGCCGGCGGTAACCCCAACAAACACATCGGCGGCGTAGCTCAGATGGTTAGAGCGACGGACTCATAACCCGTAGGTCGGCAGTTCGATTCTGCCCGCCGCCACCAAAGTGTCAGGTGTTTTCCGGCCAACTCTTACGGTTCGAGAGTATCATTTTGAGGTAGGGATACGTCTAACCTATTGCGGTGCGGGAAGTCCCTCTGATGGAGTCGCTCTAACTATGCCCAAGATCTCGAAGATTCTGTTGCTTGCCGTGTCGGTTGTTCTGGTAGTTACGGTGTTTCTCGGCGTGAATTCCAACCCTGTCAGCGCCTCGTCGGAGCCACAGGACGGCGCTTATCGCCAGATCAACGTTTACAGCGAGGTGCTGCGGCACATCCAGACCGACTATGTGGAGCAGCCGAATATTACGGCGGTGACGAATGGTGCGCTGCGCGGGCTGCTGGAGTCGCTGGATGCGGACTCGAGCTATCTGACGCCTGAGGACTACAAGGCTTATAAGGCGGACAAGGGCGGCAAGGCACAGGTTGGGATCAACGTTTCGAAGCGGTATGGGTATGCGTCGGTGGTTTCGGTGATTCCGGGTAGCCCGGCGGACAAGGCCAACATCAGCGATGGGGACATTATTGAAGCCATTGGGCCGGCCGATACGCGCGACATTTCGCTGGCGATGATTCAGTTGCTGCTGGAAGGGCAGCCGGGGACGGAATTGACACTGTCGGTGGTTCGGCCGCGGAAGTCGGCACCGGACAAGATTGTGCTGACTCGCGTGATGCCATCGCTGCCGCCGGTTACTGAGACTCTGTATGAGAATTCCTCGATTCTTTATCTGAAGCCGGAGGTGCTGGATCACGACCACGTGCAGCAGATTGAGGCGAAGCTGAAGGCCATGCCGAAGGCGGGGAACAAGAAGATTCTGTTGGACCTGCGCGATGTTGCTGCGGGTGACATGGCAGAGGCAACGCGGCTGGCGAACTTCTTTCTGAAGGACGGCACGATCGCGATGCTCGAAGGCCAGAAGGTGCAGAAGCAGACGTTTACTGCTGATGCGTCGAAGACGATCAACACGACCGCGCCGGTGGTGGTTCTGGTGAATCGTGGAACAGCAGGGCCGGCAGAGCTGACGGCTGCGGCGCTGCTGGATAACAAACGGGCTGACCTGGTTGGCGAGAAGACGTTTGGCGAAGGGGCTCAGCAGAAGACGTTTGAGCTGCCGGATGGTGCGGCGCTGATTCTGTCGGTCGCGAAGTATGAATCGCCTTCGGGGAAGAAGCTGCAGGACGATGGGGTGACGCCGGGAGTGCTGGTGGCATCGAACGTCGATCAGGCGGTTGTCGATGATGATGGGCCGGCGACGGATAACCCGCCTGCTCCGCCAAAGCCCAGCGTGACGGTGGACGAGCAGCTTTCGAAGGCGCTCGCGCTACTGAAAAACAAGGCTGCTTAGTGATTTTGTAGCGTCGCGTCCACACACTTTCAGGTGGCAGTCCGTGCTATCGTGAAAGCCGTGCAGAGCCTTTACACACGCGAGACCCAGTCGCCTGAGCCTGAAAATTTGCCGCGGTGGAGACGAGTTCTTCGTCGCGCTACACTGACTGGCCCTGACTATCCCAGCCGTCGCATCGCCAGGCGTGTCACGTTCTTTGCGCTGCTTGGCCTGTCGGCGGTCTTTGGCGCTCTTTGCGGACTGATGGTGATCTACTCCATCGATTTGCCGCAGATGGACGACCTGGCGCGCTATCGCCCGAATACGACAACCGAACTGGTGGATGTGCATGGGAAGGTGTTTGGGTCCTTTGCGCTGGAACGGCGCGTGGTGGTGCCGTATGCGGACTTTCCGCCGGTGCTGCGGGAAGCGATTATTTCAATTGAAGACAAGAGCTTCGAGCGGAACTGGGGAGTCAATCTGTTTCGCGCGGTGGGGGCTGCTTACCGAGACCTCCATTCCAAGGGGCGAACGCAGGGCGCGTCGACGCTGACCATGCAGCTGGCGCGAAACCTTTTTCTGTCGTCGGAGAAGACGTACGCGCGCAAGTTCCAGGAGATTTTTCTCTCAGTACAGATCGAGCGGAGATTTACGAAGCAACAGATCTTTGAGCTTTATGCGAACCAGATCTACCTGGGGCATGGGACTTATGGGTTTGAGGCGGGGTCGGAGTTTTACTTCAATAAGAAGGCGAAGGATTTGACCTTGACGGAGGCGGCTTTGCTGGCGGCGTTGCCGAAGGGGCCGGAGGCTTACTCGCCGCTGAAGTATCCGGACCGGGCGTTGCGCCGAAGGAATCTTGTGCTCACCGAGATGCTGGACGATCACAAGATCACAGAGCAGCAGGCGAAAGCGGCGATGGCTACGCCGCTTGGGCTGCATCTCGAGCCGCCAGCAAATAGCATTGCTCCGTACTTTGTTGAAGAAGTGCGGCGGCAGCTGGAGAAAGAATACGGCGCTGAGGAGGTGCATGGCGCGGGGCTGCGCGTCTATACGACGCTGGATCTGGATCTGCAGATCGTGGCGAACAAGGCTGTTCTGGATGGAACGGCTACGTATGAGCGGCGGCGCGGGTGGAAGGGAGGACTGCCGAATGTAGTGCTCCAGGGGGTGGATATCGGGGCGTATCGGCATCCGGACTGGGTGCAGCCGCTGGGCAAGGGAAGTTATGTGCACGGGTTGGTGACGACGGTCTCGGCGAAGAAGGTTGATGTGAAGGTGGGCGCCGACCGGCAGATTGTGCTGACGCCTGAGGACTGGAAGTGGACGCAGAATGTTGATGGCGACAGCTTCCTTCGTGCGGGCGATGTTGTTTACGTGAGGATTGAGAGCATTTCGCCGGATGGCACGCTGCATGCGTCGCTGCAGCAGGACTCGGGTGCGCAGGCTTCGATGATGGCGGTGGACAACTCGAGCGGCGAGGTGCTGGCGATGGTGGGCGGGAGAGATTTTGCGCTGTCGCAGTTCAATCGGGCGACGCAGGCTCAACGTCAGGTGGGGTCGTCGTTCAAGCCGTATGTTTATACGACGGCGATCGAGGGCGGAGCAAAGCCTACCGACATTGTTGTGGATGGCCCGGTTACTTTTCCGTCGGCGAGCGGACCGTACACGCCGCATAACTATGAGCCGAACTATAAAGGGGCGATGACGCTGCTGGAGGCCTTTGCGGAGTCGCGGAATATTCCGGCGTTGAAGCTGGCGTATAAGGCGGGAATTCGCAAGGTGATCGATACGGCACACCGGTTTGGCATCACCAGCGAGCTTCCGGTGGCTCTGCCGGTGGCGATCGGGGCTGCGGACATTACGTTGTATGAGCAGGTAGGGGCTTACAGTGTGTTTCCGAATGATGGGATTCGGATTGAGCCGCACTACATTCGCAAGGTGACGCAGGCGGATGGGTTGCCGCTGGATGAGACGCCGAGCGAGGTATCAGAGGTCATCTCGGTGGACACGGCGCGCACGATGATGCAGTTTCTGCAGGCGGTGGTGCAACACGGGACTGCGTTTTCGGCGTCGCAGCTGAAGCATCCTCTGGGAGGCAAGACCGGGACGACGAACGACTTTACGGATGCGTGGTTCATCGGGTTTTCGCCCTCGGTGACGTGCGGCACGTGGATCGGCTACGACGATCGTCAATCACTTGGCGAAAAGGAGACGGGTGCTCGCGCGGCGCTGCCGATGTGGATGGATTTCATGCGGGCGGCGATTGCGAATAAGCCGAACGAGGCGTTCGCCACGGCGGGTGCGCCGCAGAAGAAGCTGGATGTGCCGTTGAGTAGTCCGGCGGCGAGGCCGCCGCAGCCGGTGGCGAAACCGGAGGAGCCTGATCCTGATGCTCCTGAGGGCGGCAGCGAGGTGAAGCAGCCTGCGCCTGCCAGTGCGGCTCCTTTGAGTGCGCCTGCGGCTAGTCCTGCGTCTGCTTCTCCTGGTGATAAGACAGCAGCGCCTCCTGCTCCACACGTAGAACTGCCGGCGAGGCCTTCGCCGGGGAGTTCGCCTACGGTACCAGCGAAGTCGATTGAGGACGGACGGAACGGTGTTTCGAAGCCACCGCCCGACACAGAGTGAAGTAGCGTTTTGCCTGGGCGACGTCGCGGCCGATCTGCTCTCGCAGCGCTTCGGGATTTGGCCAGCGTATCTCGGGACGCAGGCGACGCAGAAACGTCAGAGTCAATGGCGTGTGCTCGTCGAGCGCGATGGGGTGGAAGTTGAGCAGGTGGGATTCGACGGTGAAGGAATCGGCGCCGAAGGTGGGGCGATTGCCGACGTTGGTCACGGCGTCGAAGGTTTCGCTGGAGTCGCCTGCGCCAATTTTTAATGAGGTGATGTAGACGCCGTTTGCGGGAAGGAGTTCGGCATATGGGGCGAGGTTGATTGTGGGGACGGTGTAACGCGTGCCGTAGCCGCGTCCCGATGCCGGGGTGCCGATAATGGCGAACGGTCGTCCTAATAGCGCGCGAACATGGCTGACGTCGCCTTCGGCAATAAGCTTTCGGATGGTGCTGGACGAGATTGCATGACGGCGAATGGTTTGCGGTGAGTAGACGCGGACGGCGAAACCGAGTTCGCGGCCGAGTGCTTCGAGACTGTCGATGCCTGCGGCTGCCTGATAGCCAAAGCGGAAGTTCTCGCCTTCGTGCAACTCGGTGACATGCAGGACTCGCTGCAATACTTCGGTGGCGAAGGTGCGGGCCGACATGTGCGAGAAGTTCGATGGTGAAGGGCAGGATCAGTACGGCGTCGATGCCGGTGGCTGCCAGCAGTTCGAGCTTTTCGGTGAGCGGCGTGATGAGCGGCTGGCTCGACTCGGGCCGGATGATGCGGGCGGGATGGGGGTCGAAGGTGATGGCGACGGAAGGAATGCCAAGCGAGCGGGCGCGCGCGACGACCTCGGTGATGACCCACTGATGCCCACGATGCACGCCGTCGAAGTTGCCGATGGTGGCAATCGATGGACCGAAGTTCGGGGGAACCTCTGCGAGTTGGCGGAAGATCTGCATCAGGCGATCTCGAACTTTATCTGCTGGCCGTCGTAGGCGAGGCGAATATGTGGGGGAAGGATGGCATTGGTTGCGTCATGGTCGAGATCGTGGCTCATGTGGGTGAAGAAAGCGCGTTTCGGTTTTAGCTGTTCGACAATGGCGACTGATTTTTCGAGGTGGGAGTGGCTGGGGTGCGGATCGTTCCGCAGGGCATCCACAATCAAGACGTCGAGATTCTGAAGGAGGGGGAGACTCACCTCAGGAATGTCACTCATGTCGGTGAGGTAGGCAGCGCTGCCGAAACGGTAGCCGGTGATCTCCTGCGGGCCGTGGGTTACCGGGACGCGGCGAAAGCAGGCGCCGAACAACTCGATTCCAGCTCCGGGTGTCGGATTGATGCGATGAATCTGAACGCGCGCGCTGGTGGGATAGCGGTCTTCCTTGCGAAAGGTGTACTCGAAGATGCGCTCGATGCTGTTGGCGGTTGCCTCATCGGCGTAGACAGGCAGATTGCTCTTGTTGCGAAAGCTGAGCGGGCGCAGGTCGTCGAAGCCCATCACGTGATCGGCGTGGCCATGGGTGTAGAGGACGGCATCGACGCGGCGAATTCCTTCGCGTAGAGCCTGCGCGTGAAAGTCGGGGCCGGTGTCGATGAGCACGATGTGGCCGTCGTAGGCAAGGCGGATTGATGGCCGCGTGCGACGATTATGCGGATCGGTCGAGGTGCATACGGCGCAGTCGCAGCCCAGCGTGGGCACGCCCATCGAGGTGCCTGTGCCAAGAAAAGTGAGAGTGGCTTCCATCGTTTAGCGAACGATCTTTGGACCGGCGGGACCTGTACCGGCGGGACCTACGCCGGCCGGGCCGGGACGTGCGCCTGCGTTTGCCTTGGCGGCGGCAGAACGCGCAAGGGCCTGCGTGATCTCGAGGAAGGCCATACGCAGCTCAAAGAGCGCGCTGTCGAGCAGGCGGGTTTCCGCGTCGGAGAGGTTGCCTTTCGTCTTTTCCTCAAGAACAGCCAGCATGTCGATGCTTTGACGCGCACCGAGAATATCGACCTGCGGCTGCTGGCCTTCGTGGGTGGCGGCTCCAAGCTGCATCATCGCCGTCATGTAGACGGATTGCACAAGCTGTTCGAAGCTCATCGCGGGCGGGTGGTCCATGCCGGGATTAGCCGAGCGAATCGCAGTGTCGAGCCGGTCCGCTGTCATTTCATAGGCGCGACGTGCCTGATCGTTTTCTTCGGCGGTGGGCGGAGCCGGCTGATCGGGCTCTGGCGCAGCTTGCGGCGTCGAGGCAGCGGGCTGCGGCTGGGCGGCGGCTACCGGTTCCACCGGCGGGGTTGTGCGCTCTTCCCGCTCGGGCGAAGGATCGGCGTCGGGGCGCAGCTCGCCCTCTTTGGTGAATTTGCGGCGGTCGGTAACAACGAAAGGCTTGGTTTGTTCAGGCATGGTTACACTCTCTCAGAAGATTCAGATGCGGGCCGCTGGGCTGACGGTGCTGCGGCCGAAAATGGGAGCGACACCGGGACGGCGATGCCGCCGGGGTAACGAATAGAAGCACCTCGATCGAGGACCTCGCGACGTATATAGCCAAGGCCAAGCTGCACGACCGTGCCGCCGTCTGCAGGCAGCGGAATCGCGGCGACGCTGGTCAGTTCGCCGACCTGTTTTCCGTCCGCCTCCAGCAATGCACCGGAACTGGGTAGCTCGCCTTCGAGGCGAAACCCGCTAAATGTGCGATGCACATTGCCGCGTGAGCGGATGCGCTCGACGATTTCCTGCCCCAGGTAGCAACCTTTGGCGAAGTGCAGGGCGCGGGTCTGTCCGGTCTCCTGCGGCAGCTCGCGATCGCGAATATCAGTGCCATAGATCGGCGTTCCTTCGAGGATTCGCAGCCATTCCAGGCTTTGCGCTTCGGAGATAATGGCGCCGGCGTTTTGGATGGCTTCAAGAAGTTTTGGGGTTGTGTTCGCATCAGCCCATAGTTCGAAGCGTGCAACGAGAGGGCTGTAGGCGTGAGCGACGTTGATTTGAGCGGCGTCCCATGACATCGTCCGCTTTTCGAGGGTGCCGAGATCTTCGACGTTGAGGCCGATCTGGACAAGAATGGAAGCGGCTCTGGGGCCGGTGATCAGCAGGCCTGACCATGTATCGGAGGCGTCGGCCAGTTCCACGTCGTCCATGATGATGAAGCGGTCGAGGAGCGTCATGAGACCCGCGACCTGCGACGAGGCTGTCTCGATCAGGAGAGCGTCGGGCCCGGCAAAGATGGTGGCGTCGCCGTGGATGCGGCCTTGCACGCTCAGCACGAAGTTGTAGGTGCCTTGCCCATCCTGCAAATCCTGGATGGAGTTGGTGACCATGCCGTTGAGCCAGCGGATGCGATCCTGTCCGGTGACGCGAATCCAGCCCATTTGGTCGAGTCGAGATACCCCTGCGCCCTGAAGCAAGGCGGCAAGCTGCGAGACGGAGCCGGATGTCGCCGTGGAAGCGATTTCGGATTGTGCGGGCGGGGTCATAGGGGGATTCGGAAAACTCTCGTACACTTGATTATAGCGGTGGATCGAGAGGGTTATGTTGCTACGAGGGGTTTACGGCAGAGATGGACGAGCGATGAAATGGCTTGCGGGTTTTGCGTTATTGGCGGCAAGTTATGCGGCGCATGCAGGCCAGACCGCGCCTCCGAATGCCGGTCAAACGCCGGCGCAATCGACGACGCCGGCCCCGATGACGAAGGAGCAGGCGAAAGAGCTGTTTCGTTCGGTGGATGAGATTCTGAGCTTTGCCAGCAGCGACACCAAACTGCCGATTGAGCATACGGTGAAGCGAAAACTCATCTCTCGCGACGAGGTCAATCACTATCTTCGGGAGAAGTTCGAAGAAGATGAAGGCGCGAAGCGGTTGGAGCGCTCCGAGATTGTGCTGAAGAAGTTTGGCCTGCTCGATCGCGACTTTCACCTGCGCACGTTTCTTCTCTCTCTGCTGACGGAACAGATCGCCGGCTTTTACGACAACAAGACGAAGACCGTGAACCTGCTGGACTGGATCGCGCCGGACGAGCAAAAGCCGGTGTTGGCCCACGAGTTGACCCATGCGCTGCAGGACCAGAAGGTCGGGCTTACGAAGTGGTCTGCGATCAGTCTCAATGGGCCGTCACACGATGTGAAGGATGACAATCGCCATTTGCAGGTGGATGAGGCCGATACTGCGCGAAGTGCCGTTGCCGAGGGACAGGCGATGGCGGTCTTCGTCGATTACACGCTGCGGCCCTCGGGAAAGACGCTTGCCGATGCGCCGGAGATTGCAGGCCGGTTGAAGGATCAGGTGGCAGACACCTCTGGATCGCCAGTGATGGCTCGGGCTCCGCTGCTGCTGCAGGAGTCGTTGCTGTTTCCTTACAGCGATGGCCTGAACTTCGAGCAGGCGATTCTGGTGAAGGCGGGGAAGGATGCGGCGTTTGCGGGTGTGCTGACCAACCCACCGTCGTCGAGCTTCGAGATCATGCATCCCGAGGCTTATATGACGCATGCTCCGGTGCCGGTGCTTCACTTGCCGGACATCCATCCTCTGCTCGACGCGGAGTACACACCGTATGACATTGGCGTGATGGGTGAACTCGACGTGCGCATTTTGATTGAACTTTTCGGTGGGCGCGAGATGGCGGTCGCGCTTGCGCCGGAGTGGAACGGTGGCTTGTATTATGCGGCACAACGCAAATCGGCGGTTACGCCTGCGGAGAAGGAGTCGACGGCGTCGCTTGGGCTGATTTACTACTCGCGGTGGAAGAACCGGGATTCCGCTCGCTCCTTTATGCACACCTACGCTGCGCAGATTCCAAGAAAGTACTCCGGCGTTGAGGAGCGTACAAAGGATGAGGCCAACGAAAAGGAGCAGGTCTTTACGACCAGCGAGGGTGATGTTCTGATCTCGCTTTCCGGATCGGGCGTTTTTATCGGCGAAGGCTTCGACCTTGCGCTCGCACGCAAACTGCGGGACAAGATCGTCAGCGCACAACCCGAAGGCCCGATGCAACAGGCGGCTGCACCCTTGCAGGAACCGGCTTTGTCTATGGGCCGGGTTCTCGCTTCCTTCGGCGCCGTCAACGCAGACGCGCTGCAACGATATACTTTCAAAGGGCTAACAATACGGCCGGACAGCATCCGCTAAGGGGAGCACAGAGTTTGAAGAAGGCAGAGATCGGCATCATCGGAGGCAGTGGTCTGTACGCCATGCCCGGACTGACCAGTGTGCGCGAGGAGCGCGTCACCACACCGTTTGGCGATCCCTCCGACGCCTTCATTCTGGGTGAGCTTGAGGGCCGCAATGTTGCGTTTCTGGCACGGCACGGAAGAGGTCATCGGTTACTGCCCAGCGAGTTGAACTTCCGGGCCAACATTCTAGCCATGAAGATGCTAGGTGTTGAGCAGATTCTTTCTGTTTCGGCCGTGGGCTCGCTCAAAGAGGAGCACAAGCCGACGGACTTTGTGATTCCCGACCAGTTTATCGATCGTACGTATGCACGGGTCTCGACTTTTTTTGGAGAGGGCATCGTGGCCCATGTCGGCTTCGGTGATCCAGTCTGCTCGACGGTTGCCTCCGTCTTTCAAAAGGCCTGTAACGCTGTGGGCGTCGTGGGGAAAAGCGGCGGGACGTACGTGTGTATGGAGGGGCCGCAATTTTCGACGCGTGCGGAATCGAACCTCTACCGCAGTTGGGGGGCGGATGTGATCGGCATGACGAATCTGCAGGAGGCGAAGCTGGCCCGCGAAGCTGAGATCTGCTACGCCACCATGGCGATGGTTACAGACTACGACTGCTGGCGTGAGGGTCATAATGACGTCACTGTCGATCAGGTTGTCGTGGTTCTGCATCAGAATGCGGACAATGCGAGCAAGGTTGTGCGGTCCGCAGTTGCTGCGATGCCGAAGGATAGAAGCTGTGCCTGCGGTGACGCGCTGAAGTATGCGATTCTGACTGATCGTAAGGCGATCCCTGCTGAGGCGCGGAAGAAGCTTGCAATTCTGCTGGACAAATATCTGTAGCGACGGCCCTGTTTTTCGCAGATTTTTTATGTGCCTAAAATTGTTACATTTTTCAAATCTTTTGTCGCGTTAAGGGAGTTTATGGCAATTCTCGTTGTAGGATCGGTAGCGTTCGATAGCATTGAAACCCCGCACGGTAAGGTGGATCACTGTTTGGGGGGTGCGGCGACACACTTTGCTTTGGCAGCAAGTTATTTCACTCCGGTGCGTGTCATTGCGGTTGTTGGTAAGGACTTTACTGCCGAACACGAGGCCGTTCTCACGCGCCGCGGCATCGATACCCAGGGTATCGAGCGCTCCAATGGGCTCAGCTTCCACTGGACCGGCTCCTACTCCGGAAACATGGATGTGGCCAAGACGCTGGGCACGGACCTGAACGTCTTCGAAACGTTTGAACCAAAGATTCCCGACTCCTACAAAGACAGCGAATACCTTTTCCTTGCGAATATCGATCCAGTGCTCCAGGCGCGCGTTCGCAGCCAGATGCCCAAGGTGCGTATGGTCTGCGGCGATACGATGAACTACTGGATCGCTGACCACACCGCGAACCTCGCCAAGGTGCTGCGTGAGCTTGACGTGTTGCTGATCAACGACGGCGAGGCGCGCATGCTCTCCGGCGAGTCAAACAGTGTGCTTGCCGCGCAAAAAGTGATTTCTATGGGGCCGAGGACTCTCGTGGTGAAGCACGGAGAATACGGCGCGACGGCATTCTTCAGCGACCGCTCCTTTGCCAATGCCAAACTTTCGCGGCCATTCCGAGCGCCGGCATTGCCTCTGGCTGAGGTCGTCGATCCAACCGGCGCGGGAGACTCCTTTGCCGGTGGTTTCTATGGCTACCTCGCATCGCAGAGCGAGCTGACGCCTGCGGTGTTCCGCACGGCGATGTTCTACGGCGGAGTGATGGGCTCGTTTGCGGTCGAACAGTTCGGTACGGAACGCCTACAGAACGTGACGCGGCAGGAGATCGACGAACGATTCAACCTATTCCGGGAGATCTCGCACCTTGAGCATCCGGCGGTCTAAACCGTCCAGAACCTCCAGGCAGGCGGCATCAGCCATCGCGGCGCGTGCTGTCGCTGGAGGCGTTGCGACAACGAACCCGGATGAAGTAAGGCCGGCGACCCGCGAAGAGACGCTTCCTGTTGCGTTAGCTGCTGTACTTCTGTCGCTTGTCGCGCTGCTTCTTTGTTTCTCGCGTGGCTATCTGCTTCTTTACGGTGACGCCGTCGCTCATCTGGGCATAGCTCGACGCATTCTGGATTCGCGCAACCCGGGTCTGGTCCAGCTGGGTGGCGTCTGGCTGCCCCTGCCTCATCTGCTGATGCTGCCTTTCGTGCAAAATTTGACGTGGTGGCAGAATGGCCTGGCCGGGGCCTGGGTCTCGCTGATCTGCTACATCGCCGGAGTTGCCGGACTCTTTCGGCTGGCGCGGCATCTGTTGACGCCACGCTGGGCGATTGCGGCGACGGCCTTCTATGCGTTGAATCCGAATCTGCTCTACCTTGCGACGACGGCGATGACGGAGCCCCTTTTTCTTGCGCTGTTGATCTGGACGACGCTGCTGACAGGGGAGTGCGTTGCCGCTATCCATGCATCCCGACCGGCTGCCGTAGCGCGGCGGCTGATTCTGGTTGCGATTTTCATTCTGGCGGCGGTCTACACTCGCTACGACGGCTGGATACTGGGCGCAATCGTGTGGTGTGTCCTAACGATCTCGCTGGCTCGCCACCGTGATGTCTGGCGCAAAGTCGTACCTTCGTTCACCGTTTTTACGCTGCTGGTGGTTGCGGGTCCGGTCAGCTGGCTGGCGTATAACCAGCATTTCTTCCACGATCCGCTGGATTTCATCCGCGGCCCTTATTCCGCCTCGGCCATTGAAAAGAAGACGACGGCGCCTGGGTCACGGCCTTATGTTGGATGGCACAGTCCGTTCTGGGCTTTCGTGTACTACACGCGTACAGCGCAGTTGGATGCAGCCTTCTGGGAGACTGGCTTTCTGGTGATGGTCGCGGCGATTGGCGGTCTGATCCTTGCTATTCGCCGCCGTCTGGCATTGCCGGCGCTGCTTCTCTGGGTGCCGCTGCCGTTCTATGTCTACTCGGTCGCCTATAGCTCAGTGCCGATCTTTATTCCGCCGCTCTGGCCGCATTCTTACTACAACTCGCGGTACGGGATGGAGATGCTGCCTGCGCTCGCGCTGTTCGCGTTTCTTGCGGTGCAGTGGTTTGAGGGAAGATGGAGCGAGTCGCAGCCGTTTGCGAAGAGGCTGATGCAACCGATCGTTCTTCTTCTCATCGCGCTGAATACCGTCGGTATGATGTACCGGACTCCGCTGGTACTGAAAGAAGGGATGAACAACTCAACGACTCGGGTTGGCTTCGAGAGCGCACTTGCTCGTCAACTGCTTACTTTCCCTCGAGGATCGACCATTCTGATGTACAACTCCGACCACGTCGGTGCACTTCAGGACGCGGGGATTCCTCTGCGCCAAACCATCAACGAGGGAGATTACGACAGCTTCCACGCCGCGCTGGCCGCGCCGGCGGAACACGCAGCTTACGTCGTCGCTATCGCCGGCGACCCTGTGTCCGCGGCCGTCGCTGCTCATCCCGAGGGCCTTACAGAGCTGACAATTTTGTGCACGACAGGTCAGCCGTGCGCCCGCATTTATCGATCCGATCGACCTGCTCCTGCACAACTGAAGTGATGAACGTCCACGTCGCATAGGACGCTGAGGCACAATAGAAGAGATCATGATTCCTTTCGTCAAAGCTCACGCCTGCGGCAACGACTTCCTCGTCATCGAAGAGCCGTTGGCCCAACGCCGCCATGCGGAACTTGCGCGGAAGCTCTGCGCGAGGAATACAAGCGTCGGCGCGGACGGCATCGAATTCCTTGAGCGGAAGCCGAATGGCGATTTGTTCCTGCGCCTGTTCAACGCGGACGGCAGCGAAGCGGAGCTCTCCGGCAATGGGACGCGCTGCGTCGCGGCGTGGCTTGCCAGCAGCGAGGGCCGGCAAAGCGTCGCGTTGGGTACCCACGGTGGTATGCGAACGTGCCGCGTTGTCGAGGCCGCTGATCCGCACTATCTCATCGAGAGCGAGATGGGTGTTCCGCGCGTGATGCAGCGCACGATTGACCTTCCGGGTGTCGGCAGTGTGGCGGGAGTCATGGTCAATGTAGGCAATCCGCACTTCGTTCTCTTCGTCGAGACAGAAGACTTCAGCGCGCACGGTTTGCCCTGGCAACAACTCGGCGCGCAGATCAGCGCCAGCCCGCTGTTTCCTCATGGCACGAACGTCGAGTTCGTGCGGGTTCTCTCCAGTTCGGAAATTGCCTTTCGAATCTACGAGCGGGGTTGCGGCCCTACTACTTCTTCCGGCACCGGCACCTGCGCCTCCTCTGCTGCGGCGATGGCGCTGCGCAACACCGACCGCGAACTTACTGCACTGGCCGAAGGCGGATCGCAACGTACAGTCTGGCCGGCCGATGCTGTTATGCGACTCATCGGTCCGGCGGAGATCATCTGCCGCGGGGAGGTTTCCGCTCTGTGACGACTTCAGTTATCAAACCGCGTGCCTTGCATCCAGGCGCGACTCTTGCGATTCTTTCGCCCGCGAGCACACCGAAACCCGATCTGGTGCATCGCGGGATCGCTCGCCTGCATTCGCTTGGCTACAAGACGGTTCTTGGCGCCCACGCGCTCGACAACGAACCGCTCTATTACGCGGGTGCGCTTGAAGACCGCCTGAACGATCTCCATGCTGCCTTTGCCGATTCGTCGATTGACGGCATCATCTGCACTCGCGGCGGCTGGGGTTCGGCCGAATTGCTCGCGCATCTTGATGCTGCACTGATTCGTGCGAATCCAAAAATTTTCATTGGCTACAGCGACCATACCTCGATTCATTGCTGGCTTCACAACGAAGCTAACCTTGTCACCTTTTACGGCCCAATGGCGGCTGCGGACTTTTCGCGAGGTGACGGCGTGGATACGGCAAGCTGGGAGCATAACTTTGGCGGAGACGGGTCGTGGTCGCTAGGTAGCGCGGATGGCCTTCGAGTCTTGCGGCCTGGGATTGCTGACGGTCAACTGACCGGCGGCTGTCTTTCGATTTTTACGGAGGCACTCGGCACGCCGTATGCTCCTCGCATCGAGAGCACCAGCATTCTCTTTCTCGAAGATATCGGCACGAAGCCCTACCAGTGGGACCGCATGCTGCTTCATCTGCGGTACTCTGGGTTGCTGCAAAGAGTGAGCGGCATCGTCTTCGGCGACATGCGGCAATGCATTTCGTCCGACGAGGCTGACTTTCTTGACCGCGTTATTCTTCATGCCCTCCGCGACTTTGACGGGCCTGTTGCCATCGGCTTGCGCAGCGGTCATGTCGGCGTCTCCAACATCACTTTGCCGCTGGGTATTGCGGCGAAGCTGGACCTTACGGAAGCAGGGAATCCACGGATGCACCTTCTCGAAGCGTCGGTTACGGTTTAGGCTTGAGCTTTTCGAACATGCAAACTGGCAAACACATTCATCTGATCGGCATTTGTGGCACCGCGATGGCGTCGCTCGCGGGAATGCTGCAGCTTCAGGGGCATCGCGTCAGCGGGTCCGATACGGCGGCCTATCCGCCGATGAGCGATCTTTTGGCCAGCCTTAACATTCCTATCCACGAGCCTTATGCGGAGAGCAATCTCGATCCGCGCCCAGACCTCGTGGTTGTTGGAAATGCCATTTCGCGCGGCAATGTGGAGCTGGAATACGTGCTTGATCAGCGCATTCCATTCTGTTCGATGGCTTCGATTCTGCATGATGAGTTTCTGCCGGGCCGCGAGTCGCTGGTTGTCGCGGGCACTCACGGCAAAACGACGACGACCAGTATGCTGGCGTGGATCTACGAGATTGCGTCCCGGAAGAACCCCACTCTCGCGCCGTCATTTCTCATCGGCGGCGTCGCGGAGAACTTCGGCACCAGCTTTATGGTTCGGCAGACAAAGCCGTTTTTGCTGGAAGGCGATGAGTACGACACGGCGTTCTTCGACAAAGGACCCAAATTTCTGCACTACTTTCCCGATGCGTTGATTCTTACGCATGTTGAGTTCGACCACGCCGATATCTATGCCGATCTTGCTGGTGTGAAGACCGCTTTCAAACGACTGGTCAACCTTATTCCCCGCCGAGGCCGCATCGTCGCGTATGACGGCAGCGAGAATGTTGGGGAGTGTGTTGCGAAGGCATTCTGCCCGGTCGAACAATATGGTTTTTCCGCGGACTCACATTGGCGCGTCTCTGATCTGCGCCACGAAGGTTCGCTCACTCGCTGGACGCTGACTCGCGGAGGTGCTGCCTTCGCGAAACTTACCTTGCCGATGGCGGGGGAACACAATGCGCTGAACGGTACCGCTGCGGCTGCTCTTGCGGCTGGCCAGGGTGTGCCGACGGAGGCCATCATCGAGGCGCTGGCGACGTTCAAGAGCGTCAAGCGCAGGCTTGAGGTTCGCGCTGTCGTCGATGGTGTCACGATCATCGATGACTTTGCGCACCATCCGACGGCGATTCGCGAGACGTTGCGCGCACTGCGTGGGTCTTATCCGGGCCGCCGGCTGTGGGCAATTCTCGAACCTCGCTCGAACACGCTACGGCGGAACGTCTTCGAACTCGACCTTGTCGAGAGCCTTTCGATTGCCGACCAGGTTGTGCTGGCGGCGGTCTTCAAATCGGAGAGCATTCCTGTGGCAGAGCGTCTGCATCCGGAGCACGTTGTTGCGGCGCTGACGACGCGCGGAACACCCGCATCCGTGATTGCGGATGCCGACGCAATTGTGGATGCAGTCGCACCCCAACTGCGTGCGGGAGATGTCGTCGCGATTCTTTCCAACGGCGGCTTCGGCAATATCTATCAGAAGCTTCCCTCTGCGATCGCGGCGCGAAACTCTGCCATGAAAGGCGCTTGATCGGCGGATTCCGTCCTGTCTGAGGTATGCTGAAAAGTGGTATGTTCGCAACCTTCAAGCTGCTTTTTATCTACCTCACACTCGGTTTTGTGGCGGGGATTATTGGTATTCCCTACACACTGCTGGTCGGAGATATCAGCCTTCTTTACCGCGTCGCGATGTGGATTACGAATGCGGGTGTACGCGCTGCCGGTATCAAGATTAAGGTCAGCGGACTGGAGAATATTCCGGCCGGGCGCAGTTGTATCTTCATGAGCAACCACGTTTCAAACCTCGATCCGCCGGTGGAGCTTCCGTTGCTGCCTGGCCGCTGTTCGGTGCTGCTGAAGAAGGAACTGATGAGCATCCCGATTCTGGGCCACGCGATGCGTCTGGGGAAATTTGTCCCGGTGGCGCGCGGACACAGACGTGATGCCGCGCAGGCGAGTGTGGAGGCTGCTGCCGACGCGCTTCGCTCCGGGTTGCATATTCTTGTCTATCCCGAAGGCACTCGCTCGCTGGACGGAAGACTTTCGACATTCAAGAAGGGGCCATTTTTCCTGGCGCAGCAGACGCAGGCTCCGATCATTCCGATTGCTCTCTCGGGCACCCAGACCATGATGTGCAAAGGCAGCTACGCGATTACGCCCGGAGTGGCGCGGATTCAAGTGCTCCCGGCTGTTGAGCCAGCAATGTATGAGACGCGTGAACAACTGATGGCGGCAGTGAGGAGCGCGATTGCGAACGCGCTGCCGCCCGAGATGCAGCCGTCGGTTATTTGACGATCGCGTTGTTGTAGCCGTCGGTTTGCAGACGCTGGCGCATAGCATCGGATTCTTTTCTGGTTGCGAATGGGCCGATCTGCACGTGGAAGAGCTTATCCTGCGGCTCGCGACGGATGGCGACGGTGTAGCCGCGGCGCTTGAGGTCGACGGCGACAACATCTGCGTCTTCCTGGTGCGACATAGCGGCAACCTGCACAACGGAGGAACCGGGGGAGGGGGTTGTTGCCGCGACGGGGACTAATGCAACAGGCTTAGTTGCGGGTTTGGCAGTCGGTTCGGCGGGTACGTCGGGGCGAGGGTTTGAAGCGACTGCCTTGACCGGTGAGGGAACTGGGACCTGCGGGCTGTCGTCGGTTGCCGGATTTGGCGAATCGAGCGGCACGATCGCGGATTGGGTCTCGCCCGCGGATGGTTTCGGCGCAGAGGAGGTGGTTGCTGCCGGGCTATCGGGTGAGGGCTTGGACGCGTTGCTCTCTGAACCTGTCGTTACTTGAGAGGGACCAGCGACCGGTAGCGCGGACTTTCTGCCCATGGAGTAGCCGAAGCCGAAGAAGAGCGCGCAGAGGAGCGCGAGAGCGAAGAAGATGCCAAGAATGGTGGTTGTTCCCAGTGAGATTTCACGATCCTGTTGGCCAGATTCGTGAAGATCGTGCAGATCGCGTTCGGTGTCATATCGAGTGTTCACGGTTAGACCTTCTTCTCCAGAGCTGCATCAGGAGTGAATGTCTTATTGAACAGGTTTATGAGCTCCATGGGGAGAGGGAAGACGATGGTGGTATTTTTCTCGACACCTATCTCGGTCAGGGTCTGGAGATAGCGGAGTTGGAGGGTCATGGGCTGAGTGGCCATAAGTTGCGCCGCTTCAACGAGTTTTGCTGCCGCGTTGAATTCGCCTTCGGCGTGAATGATTTTGGCGCGGCGTTCGCGCTCGGCTTCGGCCTGTTTGGCCATGGCGCGGAGCATGGACTCGGGCATGTCGACCTGCTTGACCTCAACCGAAACGACCTTGACGCCAAAGGGAGCCGTGTGGCCGTCGATAATCGTCTGGATGCGCACGTTCAGGGCTTCGCGATGAGCGAGAAGGCCGTCGAGATCGACTTCGCCGAGAACCGAGCGCAGGGTTGTTTGGGCAAACTGAGAGGTCTGGTAGATGTAATTGGCCACTTCGATGACGGCCTTGGTGGGATCGACGACGCGGAGGGTGATGACGGCATTGACCTTCAGGGTGACGTTGTCGCGGGTGATGACGTCCTGCGGGGGAACCTCCATCGCCTCCTGTCGAAGGCTGACGCGAACGATCTGGTCAATAGGGCGGAAGACGAGGATGACTCCGGGGCCGGCCGCTGCTTCTCTCACGCGTCCGAGTCTGAAAATTACGCCTCGCTCATACTCTTTGAGAATCTTGATGGAGTTGATCGCGTAGAGGACGACGATGACGATGGCGAAGAGAAGCGGGAGAGACATCATGGGAGAGACCTCTGGTATACCGGACTGCGGCTACCGCTGCGATTGTAAAGCAGTTACTGCGGCTTGGCCGTCGCCGGTCTAGAAACGCAGGAAAAAGCCGAACCCCGGCTCGTAGGTCGTAGTGTGCTGCTGGATGGTCAAGTAGTTCGTTTCAAAGTCGGGTGCCTTAAAGAAGATCTGCCGGTACTGCGCGCGGACGCCGAAGTGGGGAGACCCTACGGTAGTCTCCACGCCGACGGTACCGTAGTACACGGCGCGGGCCTGCTCGGGCAAGGCTAGACCCCCACCCGGAGTCGGGCGGAAGACCATCGTGCCCAGACCTCCCGCAGCAAAGGGAGTCAGTCCGAAATACTGCTTTCTGGCATGAACGACATAGCCCAGCGTGTACTCGCTTGCGTTCTGCTGCACGCCGCCGTTTGGCTGTGCACCAAAAGGGGTAAAGGTATCGGTGTATCGCGCATATCCGTAGTTGCCCTCGAACCCGATGAACGGCGATACGACATAACGGAGGGTGATCAAAGCTCCCGCCGTGTTGCCGGGGCTCAGGTTGACCGGTGTGTTTGGTTTCCCGTTGACGGTGGCGGTGCCGTTGGAATCCTTGTTAAAGATTCCGAGAGCGACGACGCTGAGATCGATGCGGGAGAGTTGTCGGTCGAGGGCTGGGTTCTGGGAGGTGGTTTGCGCTTTAGCGATTGATCCCGAGGCGGTTAGCAGCAGGCAAAACAGGACACTCCGGACACAGCACAGACGAGGCACATTCAACATCAAGACAAAACTCCCTTATCAAGAACTATCGTCCTTTTAGTCTACTCTGGCGCGGCCATTGGCGGGGTTTTTGGGGGCCGGATCAAACGGTATCCTGCACTGGTTCCACGATTAACACGAGGCCCTCTACGCTGCGCACGAAGACCGTGGACCCCACGGCGAGAGATGCCTGCCCGCGAAGGGAGGCCTGCCAGAGCTCGCCGCGGATCTCGACCTGGCCTGTGGGGCAGAGAGGAGTGCGAGCGATAGCGATGCCGCCAATCATGGCCTGCGGACCCGTCAGGACCTTGCCGCGGCGGGCGACAAAGGCAATCCAGGCGAGCCCGAAGGAGATGGCGCCAAAGCCAATGCCGGCGCCTATGGCTGTCGCGGTGTGGACCCGCATTTCGGGAATAGGACCGTCGACCAGGGTGGCGAGACCGAAGACCAAACAGATGATGCCGGCCAACGCCAGCGCGCCGTGGGCGCCGAACTTTGCCTCGAGAATTATCATCACGACTGCCGCCAGCAGCAGCACAATCGCAGTGTGCCGGATGGGAAGAAGATTCAAACCAAAGAGGCTGAGGAGAACCAAGAGGGTGCCGATGGAGCCGGGTACGACGGTGCCGGGTACGTTGAACTCCAGGTAGATGAGCAGGCCACCAAGGACGAGAAGCAGAACCGCGATGTCTGGATTGGTGAGCTTGCTGAGCAGACGTTCGCGCAGAGACGGGAGGGTGGTAACGACAGTTGCTCCCTGGAGGTGCAGGGTCTGGGTGGCGCCATCGAAGCGACGAATCTCGCGGCCGTCGAGTGCGGCGAGCAGGGACGCATCGTCGGCCGAAACGAGGTCGATCAGCTTTAGCTTGAGGGCTTCCTCGTCGCTGTAGGACTTGGAGTTGCGGATGGCGTCCTCGGCGGCTTCTACGTTGCGGCCACGGCGGCCGGTGTAGGAGCGGAGGAACGCAGCGGCATCGTTTTCGATCTTCTGCTTGAGGACGGCATCAATCTGGGCGCCCTCGACGATTGGATGGGCGGCGCCGGCGTTAGTGCCGGGGGCCATAGCGGCGATGTCAGCTGCTTCAAGGAGGAAGAAGCCGGCGGAGCCTGCGCGGCTTCCAGTCGGAGAGATGAAAATGACGACCGGGACGGGGGAGTTTTCGATGGCCTGGACCATGACACGCGTCGAGTCAAGCAGACCACCCGGTGTGCCCATGGAGACCAGGACCAACTGAGCGTGCCGGCGAGCGGCGTCCTGAAGACCGCGCTCGAGATAGTCGGCGGTGATGGGCTGGATGGTGTCGTGGAGTGTGAGTTTGACGACGACGGGGTTGGTGGAGTCCGCGGACAATGTTACGGGCAGACAGGAGAGCGCGATGAGTAAGGCGAGAGCGGTTTTGAGGAGGTGCCTCATGGGAGGCTCTGTCCGCGCGCCTGGAGAGCCTGCCGCATGCCCTGGGCTGCGGTGTCTTTAGGCTCCAGCTGGAGCGCTTTACTGACGTTGGATGCAGAAGATGCCAGCTCGTTCGCCTGCAGATCGAGGCGAGCGAGCACGAGATAGGCGGGGACGTTGGGATGCAGTTTGAGTGAGGTCTCAGCCTCGACGCGCGCGTCGGCTGCGCTTCCGCTGTGTTCGCGTACCTGGGCAAGGCCCGCATGAGCTGCGGCACTGGAGGCGTCGGCAGCGATGGCGGCCTGGAACTCCTGTTCGGCCTCAGGGATCAGCCCTTGCGCGAGGTAGTCGCGGCCGAGCTGGGTGTACTGTGCGGCCTGCTCGCCTGGGGGAAGTGTGGCCATGCGGGCGGCGCGCATCTGGTCGAGCTGAAAGGCTGCCTGGCGGAACGAGGCCTCTGAGTAAGTTCGGCGGATGCGTTCCAACGGTGCGAAGTCTGAAGCGTTCGCGTCGTTGGCGGCGGCCTTTGCCGTGGGTGCGATGTGCCGGCCGGCGCTGATGTTGGTTTTTAGCTCTGCTGCTTCGGCATCGGTGGGACGAAGCTTCAACGTCAGATCGACCTCGCGCTGGGCTCCTGCAAAGTCGCCTCGGCGAAGCAGCGCAACGGCGAGATTGTAGTGGTAGTCCGGATCGTTGGGGTCGGCAGTGGAAGCGCGTTGAAACAGGGGAACGGCATCGTGACCCTGACGAGTGGCGGCGACGGCCTGGTTATTGACAACCTCGGGAAGGGGAAGCCGGCTGGCGACGAAGGCAAAGGCTGACTCCGCTTCGGCGTATTTTGCGCTGTTGAAGCGCGCGAGACCGATGTAGAAGTTGGCTTCGAGAGCGCGACGGTCGGTACGCGGGATTTTGGCGAGGGTCGCCGCTGCCTGATCGTAGTCGCGCTGCGTGTACTGAGCCTTGCCTAGGGCGAGGAGCGCGGCAGGATAGTCAGGCGCGTCCTGCACAGCCATTTGCAGGCGCTTGATTCGTTCGTGCAAGTCGGTCGCATCGGTGCCGCGAATGTAGTTTTCAAAGGCGCTGAGCTTGACGCCGCTGGAGGCAGCGAGAAAAGTCTGCTGGGCGATGTTGAAGTGCGGATCGATCTGCCGGGCGACCTTCCAGGCGATGGCGTTCTCGACGTCGAAGAGGCGACTAAGTTCGCTGGAGTCGGCCAGCGGCGCGGAGAGCTGCAGCTTATTGACCTCGAGGACCTGGGCTTGAACGGCGATGCGACCGTTATCGACGGTGTAGCTGCCTACGATGACGAAGTCGGCGTCGAGTGTCTGCGCGATTCGGATTGTCGTTGCGCGTGAGGGTCTGAAATCGACAGGAAGGCCGAGGTGGTCGAGCGCGTAGACACGGTCGTCGCGTGTGATGGTCAGAAATCCTGCTGAGGTCAGACGCTGGTTCAGGGTGTCAGGAAAGGAATCGCCAATCCAGGCGAGGTTGGACTGTCCTGAGCGGTTGTCGAAGGGAAGGACGAGTACGAGGCGACCGCCGGTCTCGATGACTTCTGGAGACGATGCGGATTGGGCGAGTCCAGGAAAAGCGCACAGGAGCAGCAGAAGGGCGGGCCATCGTTTTTGGAATAGCCGGCGAACTTGAGAGGGCCTTGTCACAGATACGAGTATAGAGCGTCAGTCTTTGGCCGGTTGTATCAGCGCAGCTTCGACGATGCGAGGGAAGTGGATGACAGCCGCCCATTCGCCCTTGAGGTGCGCCTGCCAGACGATGTCGCCGTGCAACAGGGTGGCTACCTCGGCGGGGGAGAGATCGCGATGGAAGTCGAAGTACTTTGTATCTGCTGACTCGTTGCGCTGGCCGAGGTTGATGCGGTTTGCCGGCGGCGCCCACTTTGTGGAGAAGACGAGAGCTACGTCGTAGCTTCCGGGATCGGCTGCAGCCTTCTGGATCTGGTCCATCGCGAAGTTCTGGATGGGCACGGTTTTCACAGGGTGATTGGTGTATCCGAGCTCGGGGCGACTCAGTTCGGAGGTCGCGGGCCATGCGGTCAGGACGGTGGCCTGGGGATAGGTCTTGTCGATGAAGTGCACGGCGCGCTGATGCAGGACGATCATGTCGCGGTAGGTGAGGTTGTCTTCAGGGGCAAAAGCGTAGGGCGGGTTGATCCAGATGCCGGCGAGAAAAGCTGCGGCGCTGAGGGCAGCCAGAGCCCACCATTGGCGAAGATGTCGATGCCATGTCGCGACGCAAATGAGGAGGACGAGCGGGTACATCGGCAGCAGGTAACGAGTGAGAAGAGCACCGCCGAGAACGGAGAAGGCGATCCAGTTGGCAAGCAAAACCACCGCGATGGCCTTGAGCTTAGACTTCGCGATCGTTGGTGGCGAGGTGGATGAGACGGGAATAAACAGGACGGCGATCGCGCAGACAACCGGGACGAACATGTTCATGTGGGTCGTCAGATGGAGGAGGCGGTGCCAGAGGCAAAGAGCGATCCGGTAGGCGTCAAGATTAGCCGTTGCGTTGTAACGGAGGAACTCGGGGTTGCCAAAGACGAAGCCGGTTTTGTGACGGTGATAGGCGTACCAAGCTGCCAGTGGGAGGATCGGTGCGAGCAGGGACAAGAGCCAGTTCAGATGAAGGCGCTGCTGAATTGGTTCGCGTCGATTGCGGAGGAGAAGTATTGTTTCCCAGAGAGCGAGAGCTGCCGGCGTTACGATGGCTGTCTCTTTGGAGAGAGCGGCCAGCGAGAAGAGGAGTGCGGTGTAGAGCGCATTTCTACGCGCTGTGCCGGCTTCGTCAAGGTAGAAGGCAAATCCCCAGAGGGTGAAAGCGGCAGCGAAGATGTCGGCGTGGGCGAGTGTGCTTTGCGCGAACCAGATGGGGTAGATCGCGGTGAGGATAACGGTGACTGCGGCGACTGCAGTGGTGGTGAGATTTCTGGCGAGCTTGAAGATGCCTAGCAGCGCGGCTGCGGTGACCATGCAGACCAGGGTGCGGGTGCCGCTGACGACATATCCGGAGAGGTGCCACCAGGCGGCGAGAAGGATGGATGGCAGGGGCGGGTGGGCGTTGGTGACGGTGGTCTGGGGGATGAGGGTGCCGAGGCGGAAGAAGTCCCACGCGGCGGGAATGTAATAGCCGGCTTCGTCCCAGAAGTAAGGAAGGCGGAGGAGACGATAGTGAGAGAGATAGACGGCGACAAAGAAGAGGGGATAGAGCATCCAGAGGGGGATGTCACCGGTCGCTTGCTGGACGCTTTGCCGTACTCTGCCTGGAAGAGTCACGCTTTAGTGGACTGGTCCGCCGGACGGGGGAAGATGCTCGAGTGTGATGGAGCCAAAGGTCTGCTCATATTGGGCGAGATTGTGGCCGAGCACGTTCCACAGGGCCTTGGCCTGTTGCGGACTGAGGTAGATGCCCTGGAAGTTCCTGACGGTGAGCTCCTCGGGAGCCTGCTGGGTCATGGTGCCGAAGACGAGGAAGAAGTCCCAGACACTCATGCGGACCTGGACGCTGTTAGCGTAGCCGTCGCGGTAATCGTCGGTGTTGGTGAGCTTGAGGGTGGGCTGGTCGTTTCCCTGGTTAGGGGACTGATTTGGGTTCTGCGGGCTCATCGCATCTCTTTCAGGAGTTGGGTTGTGCTGCAAGTTAGAGGAGTTTGGTGCGGGAGAAGGGACTCGAACCCCCACGGATTTCTCCGCTTGGACCTAAACCAAGTGCGTCTGCCATTTCGCCACTCCCGCAATGCTTCACTTCAACAGGGCGATGTGTTGAGAAGAGCCACCTGCCACGATTAGCGTATGGCAAAGAAGTCTCGTTTGCAATGCCACGTCCGGGCCGCTCAGATGGGGTGGTTTAGTGCTTGATGAGCCACATGACCCAGCTCGCGACGACGGTGCCGCCGACGAAGAGGACGAAGCAGAAGGCGCCGAAGCGGATCATCATGCGAGGCTCGGAGCGCTGGGTGATGCCGAACACGATTGAGGTGAAGAGCGAGAAGAGGAGAACTGCTCCAAAGTGAGAGATGGTCACGAGCGCTTCCTCCCGTTTGCGAGCGAGTGGGCGTCGACGGCGGAGATGATGTTCAGCAGGCCGGCGACGACCATGAACTTGGTTCCGTAGTCGGCGGTTGCCACCTGTACTGTGACCTGGCCGAGGTCGAAGATGCGGGCCAGAAGGTAGAGCAGGCCGTTGCCGAGGTCGCCGGCAAAGTTGAGGATATCGAGCAGGTCACCGGTATTGGGCGAGTAGATCTTGCCCTTGAGAGCGAGGCCAATGCTGAACATGCCCAGAATCGAGACCATGAGGAGAGTGCCGCGAATCCATTTTCGCAGCATGAGATGGCCTGCGCCGGGGAAGAGCCATCCGGCGATGAGGACCATCGTCGGGAAGGAAGCGGATTGTGTGCGCGTTGATGCGGAGACGTTGGTGGCCATTGCTGTTTTGATGATACCAGTTAGGCCTTCGGTTTAGGCCCGGACGAGTTCGGTCTGGATGCGGCCGGTGACTTCGGCTTTGCCTTTGCGTGCAATCATGTCGACTTCGCTGCGGACTCCGAACTCGCCGGGGAAGTAGAGGCCGGGTTCGACGGAGAAGCAGGTGTTGGGCAGGATGAGGCGTTCGTCGTGGGTTTCGAGATTGTCGAGGTGTGCGCCGTTGCCGTGAAGGACGGTGCCGATGTTGTGGCCGGTGCGGTGGGTAAAGGCGTCGCCGAAGCCGGCTTTGCGGATGACATTGCGAGAGGCGTCGTCGGCCTGCCAGCCCGCGATGGGTTGGTTGGCGGCGAAAGCGTCCTGCACAATTTTTATGGAGGCGTCGCGCGCGTTGCGGACCGTGTTGAAGATTAATTGTTCTCGCTCGGTAGGTTCGCGGCCTACGACGCCGGTCCAGGTGATGTCGTACCAGACGGCGGTGGGGTCGTTGGCGAGCTTGCCCCAGATGTCGATGAGGACGAAGTCACCTTGGCGGATGGGGCGAGAGCTTGCAGGGGTGGGATCGTAGTGCGAGTCGGCGGAGTTGGGGCCGGCGGAGACGTTGGGGCCGTGCTCCCAGAGGAGGTTGGCGCGGGATAGGCCCTGCTGGAGGAATTGCACCATAGCGTACTCGTCGGTGCCGCCATTGCGGGCGCGGGTGCCGATTTCCTTCCAGGCCGCGTCGAGAATTTCGTCGACACTCTTCTGCGCCACGTAGTGGGTGGCGAGTTGCGCGTCGGTGAGAACTGCTTCGAAGTGGCTGACGAGGTCGGCGGAGGTGACAACCTCCATTCCCATATCCCGAATGAGTTCGATGGTACCAGCGTCAACCATGGAGACGTACATGTTCGCGTTGCGCGGGGAGTACTGCATGGCGATCTTCTCTGCGCCCAACATTATTCCTTCGAGCCTTTGCTCAAGTTCCTGCCACGAGGAATACTCCGTCTTTTCGCCTGGCAGTGAGTCGAGCCTGCCGGATTCGATTCGATGCACCAGTTTCTGCGGTACGCCGCCACGAGAGGGGATGAAGTAGTACCAGCGGCGGGTGACGTGGGCGTTGGGGTCGAGGCCGAGGATGCTGTAGGCGAGGGGGTCGCGGTGGTGGTGGTCGTAGAAGAGCCAGCCGTCAACTTTATTTTCGCGGAGGGCCTGCTGGATAGCTGCGAGGTCGAACTTGGTGTCGCTGGCGGTTTCGGTGATCGTGGTCGGCATCGTCCCTCCCCCTCTGGGGTAAAAGTGTGCAAAGTCTTCAAACCAGAAGACATGAGTCTGGACTTGTTGGTCAAGTCTTCCGGGTTTAAGTGCGAAGGCCCGGCGCATGGCCGGGCTTATTTCGCTGATTTAAGGTTATCAGGCGTGTCAAGGATTTGGTGTGGAACGTGCGTTTGGCGGACGGGCGTGGCGATGATCTCTACCTTGCGACGATGCGTGGGAGTTCTTTTTCGAGTTCTTCCACCGCTACGGTTGCGCCCTTTTGACCAGTCAGAATCTGACGTACCGCTGTAAAGTAAGCCACTGAGACCGCGTCGTATTGTTGGCCTGCCGCGGTGGATGGCCGGGTCACAGCGCCCTCTAACAACACATGTCTCAAAGTCCCGAAGAAAGGATTGGCCTTAAGTACGGCAGGGGCGTCGTAAAGGGCTGGCCGCGTTGGAGCGTAGCCACGGGTGATCGCATTCACCCGCTGAATCTGCGGACTGGTGTGGAATTTGACCAACTCGATGGCCGCGCTCTTGTTCTTCGACGTTTTGCTGACCATGAGTTGAAAACCGCCAAGGATGTCAGCGTGGCGTCCGCCGGGACCATCTCCCATAGGGAGGACGGTGACGCCGACCTGGTCTCTGACAGCTGACTCACGGCTCATGCTTTCCAGGTAGGCGTATGGCCAGTTGCGCATGAAGGCAGCGTTGCCTTGCTTCCAATTGCGAAGAGAATCGTCCTCGAGCTGGCTGGTTGTGTCCGGCGGTGAAACTGTGCCAATCCATCTCCGGGCGCGCTCCATCGCTTCCACGAAGCGATCGCGCTGGATGCCGAGCGTCCCGTCGGGCTCGAGGAGCGGCCCTCCACCCTGCGAAATCTGCCACTCCAGCGCGTTACAGGTTAATGCTTCAGACGCCGCTCCCTGCCAGAGAAAGCCCCAGAATGACTTGTTGCCTGTCGCTCGTTCGCCATCCTGGATGGTTTGTGCCTGACTCTCCAGCTCATTCCAGGTAACCGGAGGTGCCGGGAAGTGATATTTTCGCAGCAGGTCGCGACGGTAATAGAGCAGGCTGACCTCGGTGAAGTAGGGAATGGCAACCAGCTTGCCTTTCACCGTGTCATTCTGGATCAACGTGGGAAGCATGTCTTGCAGGCCGGCAGCCATCGGCCGCAAGTCTTCGGCGTAATCGGAAAGTATTCCCGGCCAGACAATATCAATGGCGTATACATCAGCGTCCGCGGAGCCATTCCTAAAGTCACGAAGATAGCCCGCCAAAACAGCCGTTGTATCGTTGCCGGGCCTGACGACTTGGACCGTGACACCTGTGAGATCACGAAACTTCGCCATAAGAGCGTCATCCCATGGCTGGTCCAGTGCGTTTTCCGGGAGGACAACTTTGACCGTGGTGCCTCGTAAATCACTTCTTAGGTTTGTCGGCCACTCCCTGATCGTGTATTGGGAAGGTGGTGTGGTCGCACTGCTCGAAGAGGCAACCGATGCTACGAGCAGAAGGGGAACCGTCAGCACCCAGGGCCATATCTTCGCGATACTGTTCACGGCTGCGTCTCCAAAGGGGAACAATGTGGCTGGAGAATTGCTAACCACTTCTGTGTCACGAATAGGACGGTTCCGATCTCTGCAGCTCTACCCGTAGAGCAATTGGATGATCAAGGAGTATCCAATAGACTCACAATTTATGCGGCTGGCGGATCGCGCTTTCGCGCGATGGCGCACTCATGCGATGAGACCGCATGAATGGGTCACCCAGTGTATTGCTGAGTCTTATGTTTGGACCACCCGCCAGGTTAGATAAAAAGCAGATCCCCCTTCGACTTCGCTCAGGGCAGGCTCTTCGGGGATGACAACAAGAAAAACAAAGGCAAAAGAGAAAAGGCCGGGATTGCTCCCCGGCCTTTTGTTGTGGATGGGTAAGGTGGATTGCGCTTTTGGTTATTGCGTCCCCCCGCCCGCGGCGGCGACGCCAACCACCATCTCTGTGCCGCCATCCAGTTCGATATCCTGCTTCGCGCCGAGCAGGATGCTGGAAGCCTGCGCCATCCTGGGATCCTGTTGTCCCGGCTCATTGTTCGCCACCAGCACGCCCGGAATCGACGTGGTGCGGATGGCTATGTTGCCGGTTCTGGCTACGACAGTTCCTGCTGCGGGGGCATTGTTTGCTGAGGTAGCTGCTCCTGGTTGGCCGCCCGCCGTTTGCGGCACGCCAGTCGGCGGGCTGCTGCCATTTGCCCCGGGCGTGTTCGGATTAGAGGCGGCGGGCGCCGGTGGCCTGCTAACGATCGCGGCGGAGTCGCTGGTCGCGGCGCCCCCGGCAGGAGAGATCGACTGAATTTGCGAATGGACGGGCACGTTCTGCCCACCCTTCAACTCGAGGTGGTCAAACAGGAGCACCATCTGGGAGTTCTCGCCGGGCGCGCTCGCGTGTACGGCCAGCACACGGCCCACCAGCTTCGAGCCCTTGGGAATCGCGGTTCCGTCGGCAGTTTTGGCTGACGATTTTGTCTGCACGACTACGCTGTCGCCGGTCTTGGCGGTCTTTGAATCCAGCTTGCTGACCAGTTCGCCGCTGACTGGGCTCATCTCTGTGGTGGCTGTTGCCGTGCTCGGGGCAGGACTACTCTGCGGTGTTGGGTTGGCTGGGGGTGGCTGTTGGGCTGGGGGTGGCTGCTGCGCCAGAAGCGGGAAGCTTGCTAACGCGAATAAGGTTGTTACGAAGGCTCTGCCTGTTTTCATGAATCCTCCATCAATTCCACACGTCCGCGCCGCACCCACACGTTTGGGGTGCGGAGGTTCAGGATATTGCGCAATCGGCTTGCCAAACCGTTGCCAAATCCCTGCCAATCGCCAAATCCCCGCGTAGATTGTCCCAAGCCGTTGACGTGAAAACGATTGATCTTCGGTAGCGCATGATGGGCGTCATTCGAGATCCGCGCTCGACTGAACTTTCTTCCTATTCTCCCTATGGAATCGCGTAATTCTTCCTGGACCGCGTAATTCTTCCCATGTCGAAACTCCCGATTGGTTCTTGAGGCTCAGCCATGAGATCAGATTTGCACGACGAATGCCTGTAAACGGCTGTGAGTGCAGGGGTACTCTGAAGACCGGCGAAGTCGATTCCAAGTTTGGACATTCAGCACAATGTGGGCCATTTGCAGTTAAGCTCGCTCGCGGGTGATTGGGTGCTGCACGCGTCGTGCGCAAACAACTGGGGATTCCCCCAGTAGAAAAGCTCTTTGTGTCCTGTTCTATTTGAGTAGGAAGGTTTTTCGGGTAGACCCGACGTGGTGGCGTGCCACAAGGTTCCGCAAGAGATAAGGAGAGCGCCGATGAGAATCAGAAAAATCGCTACAGTGCTCGCAATGGTGCTGGTGGCTGTCAATTTGGCGAGTGCGAAAGATTCCCCCGACAAGAAGCGGGATAAGACTCGGAAGATGGCTAATAAAACTCTGCAGGAACTGTACAAACTGAAACCCACAGCTCAGGGGGCTATCCAAAAGTCTGCGGGATATGCCGTCTTCGACAACATGGGTACGAACCTCTTTCTGTTGAGCACGGCGCGTGGCTCAGGGATCGCCGTCGACACCAGTTCCAAGCAGGAAACCTTCATGAAGATGATTTCGGCCGGCGCCGGTGTGGGTGTGGGAGTGAAGGACTATAGCGTGATCTTCGTGTTCGAAAACGATAAAGCGTATAGCGATTTCCTGAACTCCGGCTGGTCGGGTTCAGCACAGGCGGACGCGGCTGCGAAGGCAGGCGAATCGGGCGGAGCCTACTCGGGAGCGGTCGAGGTCTCCCCAGGTGTCTGGGTCTATCAAATTACCAAGAATGGTCTCGCCCTGCAGTTGACCCTGCAGGGTACGAAGTATTACAAGGACGACGACCTCAACAAGAAAACATAATCCCTGGTCGCTCGCGGGAGACAGCAGAGGGGTCAAGGCTGATGCCCGGGGTAACGGGGAGCAAAGGCAACGCCAGAAGAAACGAAGGGCGGGATTGCGCCCGGCCTTTGGTGCGGATGAGGGTGAGGATTAGGCGGTGGCTGCGTCGCCGCCTGATTCTTTTTCGCGGGCGGCGGCTTCTCGTGCGGCTGCGGCTTCGCGGTCTTTTTCGGCTTTCTCGGCTTTGCGAACCGCGGCGGCGTTCTGGCCGAGTTCGGCGGCGAGTTTTTCGGTGGTGAAGGATTCGATGGTGTCGCCGACCTGAATGTCCTTGAAGCCCGCGAGGTCGATGCCACACTCGACGCCCTGACGGACTTCGCTGACGTCGTCCTTGAAGCGCTTGAGGGAGGCGATCTTGCCCTTCCAGAGTTCGGCGCCTTCGCGGAGGAGACGCACCTGGTGGTCGCGGCGGATGAGGCCGTCGGTGACACGGCAGCCGGCGATCTGGCCGACCTTGGTGATCTTGAAGACGTTGAGGACTTCGGCGCGGCCGGCGTAGTTCTCCTTGAAGACGGGCTCGAGGAGGCCGTACATCGCCTTGGTGATCTCGTCTTGCAGCTCGTAGATGATGGAGTGCAGGCGAATCTCGACGTTTTCGCGCTCGGCGACTTCGGAGGCCTTGCGGTCGGGACGGACGTTGAAGCCAATAACCACCGCGTTTGAGGCAGAGGCGAGGAGAACGTCGGATTCGGTGATGGCGCCGACGCCGGAGTGGAGGACGCGAACGCGAACCTTTTCGGTGGACATGCGCTGGAGCGAGTCGGCGAGAACTTCGACCGAGCCCTGCACGTCGCCCTTGAGGATGAGGTTGAGGTCCTTCATCCCGGCCTGCTTGATCTGCTCGGAGAGGCCTTCGAGGGAGACGCGGGAGCTCTTGGCGAGCTGGGCTTCGCGCTCTTTGAGCTTGCGGTACTGGGCGATGCCTTTGGCCTTGTCGCGGTCGGCCATGACGAGGAAAGTGTCGCCCGCGTCTGGCATGCCTTCGAGGCCGAGGATTTCCACTGGGGTGGAGGGACCAGCTTCGGTGATGGCGCGGCCGCGGTCGTCGAACATGGCGCGGATTTTGCCGAAGGTGTTGCCGACGATGTAGCTGTCGCCGGTGCGGAGGGTACCGTTTTGTACGAGGATGCTGGCGACGGCGCCGCGGCCGCGATCGAGCTTGGCTTCGATGACGGTGCCGACGGCGGGACGGTCGGGTTGGGCTTTTTGTTCGTTGACGTCGGCGACGAGGCAGATCATCTCTTCGAGTTTGTCGAGGTTGATCTGCTTCTTTGCGGAGACTTCGACGAACTCAGTGTCGCCACCCTGGTTGGAGGGTTGCAGGCCGCGCGTGGCGAGCTGCTGGATGACTCGCTGCGGATGGGCTTCGGGCTTGTCGATTTTGTTGACCGCGACGATGATCGGCACGTTGGCGGCGCGGGCGTGGTCGATGGCCTCGAGGGTCTGGGGCATGACGCCGTCGTCGGCTGCAACGACGATGACGACGATGTCGGTGACTTTGGCTCCACGGGCGCGCATGCGGGTGAAGGCTTCGTGGCCGGGGGTATCGAGGAAGACGATCTCGCGTCCGAAGGCGGGAGAGTCGGGCTTGGTGATTTTGACCTTGTAGGCGCCGATGTGTTGAGTGATGCCTCCGGCTTCGCCGCCGGCGACGTCGGTGGAGCGGATGGCGTCGAGGAGCGAGGTTTTGCCGTGGTCGACGTGGCCCATGACGGTGACGACGGGCGAACGGACGATCTCGACCATGCCGGTGGTGTCTTCGAGGAAGCCTTCGATGGCTTCGTTTTCGAGCTGCTCTTCGACGGTGATGACGGTGGCGTCGGCGCCGAACTGACGGGCGACATCTTTGACGAGTTCGCCTTCGAGGGACTGGTTGACGGTGACGAAGACGCCCTTCATCAGGAGGGTGGCGATCAGGTCTTTGCCGCGGACGTCGAGTTTTTCGGCGAGATCCTTGACGCTGATGCCTTCGGTGACCGTGATGGTCTTGGTGATGGGCAGAGGTTCACGGGAGATGGGCGCGCCACCGAAACGTGGTGGCGGCTGGAAGCCCTTCATCGGGCCTTCTTTGGTCTTCTCGTAACGCTGTCCGCCACGGCGCTGGCCGGGACGTGCGGCAGGGCGCATGCCGGTCGGCGGGGCTTCGCCGGGGCCAGGAAGGCCGCCGGGCGCTCCGCCGGGACGGGCACCGAAGCCGGGGCGAGCACCGAAGGCTGGACGAGCGCCGCCTGGAGTGAAACCGGGGCGTCCGGGTGCTCCGCCGGGGCCGGATGGGCCGCCGGGGAAGGTTCGGGTGGGGTGCATCGGGCGGCGTGCGCCGGGAGCGGTGGAGGTCGTTGGGCGCGAGCCGGGTCCGCCGGGGGATTGCGGACGGGGACGCTCGAAGATGGGGCGGCCGCGCTGGGGTACGCCGGGAGCGGATGCAGGAGCAGTGTAGATGGGGCGCGGGCCGGTCTGCGGCATGATGACGCGGCGGACGGGTGGGCCAGAAGGGGCTGCGGTTTCTTCCGGTGCGGCTTCTGCCGGCTCGCTCGCAGTGACGGCTTCTTTGGCCGGGGACGGAGCGGCTGCGGCAGTGGGTTGGGCTGGCGTGGCGACTGCCGGAGCTGGAGCGGCGGCCTCGACGGGCGGGGCTGCGGGAGGCGCCGGCTTGGCGACGGGAGGCGCGGCGACGACCGGCGGGGTAGCCGCAGGCGCAACTGCTGCGGGCGGGCGTGCGATCACGGGGCCGACGGGGGGCTTGCTTGCGATGGCCGGGGCCGACGGGGGAACGACGATGTTCGCCTGCGGGCGAGGTTGCGGGACGACACGCCGGGGCTGCGCGGGAGCGGCTGCCTGAGGCTGTGACACCGCTGCTTTGACTGGGGCCGCGGCTGCAGTAGCCTTAGGCGCTGCCGAAGCGGCGACTGTGACGGGCGGGGCGGCGACGGCAGGGCGTGGTGGCGGAGCGGTCCTGGCGGCAGCTTCGGCCTGCTTGCGTTCGAGGATGGCCTTGAGCGCGTCGCCGGGCTTCGAGACCTTGGAGAGGTCAAACTTCGGCTTGGTGTCGGCTGGCGGTTTGGCCGCAGTGCTGCTTCTGCTGCCGTTCTTGAAGTACTCCCTGACCTTTTCGGCCTGGTCGGCTTCGATGGAGCTGGAGTGGGTCTTTCCGGTTACGCCGATTGCTTCAAGCGCGTCCAGAATCGGCCTGCTCTTTACTTCCAGTTCCCGTGCCAGATCGTTGATTCGAACTTTGCTCATCCGTCCCTTTTCGGTTCCCTGCGCGCTTAGCTGTTCATATCAGCCTCATGCTCATGGAGGTTTGAATCTTTATTGTAAGTGCTGTCATTGAAGTTGCAGACATCACAATTCAAAGAATGCTGTAGTGCATGGCTTAAGCGGCTAGCCACGATCGTTTCCGTCGTCGATACCTTCGTCGGAGACCTCCTGGCTGTCATTCACCAGGGTGTCTACGGTGTCGTTATCGAGTTCAATTCGTTCTTCGCGTGCATCGTTTTCGCTGAAGGCGTCGCTGTCTGAGCCGTTTTCTTCGAGATTGGCGATGTCTTCGGTGGAGAGAGTATTGATTTCCTTTGCGGTGCCTACGCCAGCCTCTTCGGCGAGGATTGCTTCGGGTGTTTTCTCCATGGAACTCGCCTCCGGCTGTGCGGCTATTGCAGAGGCGGTTGGTTCCGGACGCTCTTCGCCCTCTTCGTACTGACCGAAGTAGTGGCGGACGGCGACGGAGATTTTTTCGACTGTCTTTTCGCCGATGCCGGGGACCTCTTCGAGCTGCTCGGGGGTCATGTCGGCGAGGGCTTCGACGGTTGTGATGCCGGCGGCGATGAGTTTTTCGAGGACGGCGTCGCCGAGCTCGGTGACCTGTTCGATCGGCGTGGTGGGGCCGCCGGACATGGCCTGCATCTGCTGTTCGACTTCCTGACGCTTCTCCTCTTCGCTCTTGATGTCGATCTTCCACTGCAGGAGCTTGGCGGCGAGACGGACGTTCTGGCCCTTCTTGCCGATGGCGAGCGAGAGCTGGGTATCGTCGACGATGACTTCGATCTGCTTGTCGGCGAGGTCAGTGATGGAGACGCGGCTGACCTTCGCGGGTTGCAGGGCTTTTTCGGCGAAGGTGGTGATCTCTTCGGAGAACTCGATGATGTCGATCTTTTCGCCGCGCAGCTCGCGGATGATGGACTGGACGCGCATGCCCTTCATGCCGACGCAGGCGCCGACGGGGTCGACGTCCTTGTCTCGGGACATGACGGCGATCTTGGTGCGCTCGCCGGCTTCGCGGGCGATAGCCCTGATGGTGACGGTGCCGTCGTAGATCTCGGGGACCTCGGACTGGAAGAGGTTCTGCACGAGACCGGGCGCGGCGCGGGAGACGATAACCTGTGGGCCCTTGGCGGCACGATCGACGCGGAGAAGCACAACGCGAACGCGCTCGCCGACGGCGAACTGCTCGAGGCGTGACTGCTCGCGCTTGGGCATGCGGGCTTCGGCTTTGCCGAGGTCGAAGATGACGTCCATGGGTTCGAGGCGCTTGACGGTGGCGTTGAGAACCTCGCCGGCGCGGTGGTTGTACTCGTTGAAGACGGTGTCGCGCTCGGCTTCGCGGACCTTCTGGAAGATGACCTGCTTGGCCATCTGGGCGGCGATGCGGCCGAGGGGCGTGGTGTCTTTGTAGAAGCGGAGTTCGCCGCCGACTTCGACCTCTGGGGCTAGCTCGCGGGCCTGCTCGAGGGTCATCTGGTTGACTTCGTCTTCGACCTGCTCGGGCGACTCGACGACGGTCTTGAAGACATAGGCGCGGATCTCGCCGGTTTCGCGGTCCATTTCGGCGCGCATGTTTTCCTGCGTCTTGTAGTACTTGCGCGTGGCAAGGGCAATGGCGTCCTCAACGGCGCCTACTACAACGGCCGGTTCGATTCCTTTGTCCCGGCTTAACGTTTCAATTGATTGATACAGAACACTTGCCATTGTTCACTCGTCCTTCACTCTGCCCCGATTGCTCGGGTTTGTTTCTTGTTTGCCATCGTTTCTGATGCTGTTGCTTAAGAATGCAGAATCTTTGTGGTTCTATTTTGCTAAATCTCCGCAACCAGATTGGCCTTTTCGACGTTCGCCAGGGCGATGTCGACGGTTGATTCGGTTACAGCCTTTTTTGCTTTGCCCTTCTGCCTGACGGCAGAGAGGTCGATCGTCAGTACGCCGTCTGAGAATTTGGTGAGACGGCCTTGCCACTGCCTGTTCTTGTTGACCGGAGTGAAGGTCTGAAGCTTGATCAGACTGCCTTGAAACCGGGTGTAGTCTTCGGGACGGAAAAGCTTGCGCTCCAACCCCGGCGAGGAGACCTCGAGGGTGTACTCCGCCCCCGGGATGAGGTCCTCTACGTCGAGTACCGTGCCAAAGTCCTGCGCAAAGGTCGCGCAGTCTTCGTGGGTGACTCCGGAGAGCATCTCGACGGGCACGCCCTTCGGTAATTCTTGTGTTCCGGCTGCGGCCTGCTCAGCCAGTCTGGCTCGTTCTGCGGCGTTCTTCTCGATATAGACGCGCAGGGTGCGGAACTTGACGCCGCCCTGAAATTCGAGATCGACAAGCTCCAGGTTGTGTGAGGCGGCGACGCGTTGCGCGGTTGCTCGAATTTCGTCTATCTGGACTGCCATAAGCTGTGCTTCCGGTTCATCTTGCCGTAAAAAACAGAATGCTCTTTAGAGCAAATAAAAAGTGGGCTTTGGCCCACTCATCTCTTCCGTCAAATCACCGGTGCGGTCACGGCATACTCTTACGACGGAACAAAATCGTCTGCAAACATGATGATACACCCGTTTTTCGGGTAGTTCAATGGGAGTCTTAAAGGAGGCGGATTAAGGCTTGGCAGATTCAGGAAGATGGGGCTGCTTGCCTTTGGCGTAGGCGGGGACTTTGGTGGTGATGTTTTTCAGAGCGAACTCTCGCGCGAGGTTGCCGGCAGCATTGGCGGCTGTGTGCAGGAGAGCGTTGTCGACAGCGAGAAGGACGCCTCGGTCCGCCTCGGGACGATAGAGGTTGGAGATGCCTCCGGCGGCGAAGTTGCCGAGGATGTGGGAGAAGTTGAACTGGCGGCGGCCGTTGTCGCCGCGGCAGATAAAGGCAGAGGACAGGGCGTGCCAGGTTCGCGAGGTAATGGTTCCTGTGCCCTGGTAGAAGTAGCGCGGGTCCTGATGGAGGATCGAGGGCAGGACGGCTGCTCCGAGCATGCGGCCGATGAAGAGGTCGCCGTAGTCGGCGCCGTAGCGCTTCGCGTATCCTTCAGCGCCCTGGCCGTAGTCTGGGTAGGTGTCGCGCGCTTGCTGGATGCCGGCGAGGAAGCCGGTGGTGAAGAAAGTGACGGGGTCGGTGGCGGAACGAATCGCGAGTCGGAACTTTTGTTTCGGTTTGAGCGGCGCGGCGTCCCAGAGGAAGCTGGTGTAGAAGTTTGGGAAGACACCAAAGACGCGCTGTTGGATCTGGGCGGTGACCTGTTCTTCGGCGATCTGTTCTTCGGTGACGCTGACCTGAACGTTTACTGTGGCTGTAGCGATGGGAAGAGCAACGATGGGGAGTTGGCGGGTTTCTCTGGCGTGGATGATGATCTCGTAGGACTCGTACGGTTCGAGGTCGGTTGCCGTAATTCTGATTTTGAAGCTTCCGGCTGGCAGGTTTTTGAAGATGAAAAAGCCGGTGTTGTCTACGCCCTCAACACGGTCCGGCATGCCGCTCTGACTTTGAAGGGTGACTTTGGCGCCGGGGACCACGCCACCGTTAATGTCGAAGACGTATCCGCTGATGCTGGCGGTGGATTGTGGGTTCGATGATTGCGCGAAGAAGGACTGCCAACCGGGGGAGTTGGGTAGCTCGGACTCGCTGGCTGCGTCTTCGCTGATGGTGGGATCGAGTGTTTGCCGGGCGCTGATGGTTCCAGAGAGGCCGAGAAGAGAAATACACACGACGAGCCTGCGCAAGATTTGCCGGTGCCGGGGAGAGACTCCGTTTTTCCTGTAGTGATTCTGCATCTCGAGACACCGGTCTAAATAGCTTGGCAGGTAATGGGAGTTGCTGGAAATTGGGGCTTTCCCTAGTTCCTGCCTGAAAGGCGGGTGGCCCGGTTACGAAGCGTGCTTGCCCCTTACCGGCGATGGTGGAAAAGAGATCCTGCTGAGAACCCAGCGGAACGCGAAACTTTGCGGAAATAGGGCCATCCAAGTTGCTATGGGTGGTTGGCGACTCTACAATCATTCAAATCTGCGGAATTTGGGCTTGCTGCCTTTTATCCCATCCCTTTTAACCATTACAACTGGAACCTAAAAAAATTATGATTAGCTCCCCCGTACCCGAAGCCCTTACTTTTGATGACGTTCTTCTCGTTCCTGCCTATAGCGAAGTGGTGCCGACGCAGGTGAGTACGCAGACTCAGTTGACGCGCAATATCACGCTGAGTACGCCGCTGATGTCGGCCGCGATGGATACAGTGACGGAGGCGCGACTGGCTATTGCGATGGCGCAGCAGGGTGGGCTGGGTGTGGTGCATCGCAATCTGACGATCGAGCAGCAGGCGGGCGAGATCGACAAGGTGAAGCGGTCGGAGAGCGGGATGATCGTGGACCCGGTGACGATTACTCCGGAGCAGACGATTGCTGATGCGCTGGAGGTGATGCGCCGGTACAAGATCTCGGGTGTGCCGGTGACGAAGAATAAAAAGCTGGTGGGGATTTTGACGAATCGGGATCTGCGGTTTGTTTCGCGGACGGATTTGACGATCGATTCGGTGATGACGAAGGAGAACCTGATTACGGTGCCGGTGGGGACGACGCTGGAGCAGGCGGAACAGATTCTGCATCAGCATCGGGTGGAGAAGCTGCTGGTGGTGAATGACGAGTATGAGTTGAAGGGCTTGATTACGGTCAAGGATATTCAGAAGAAGTTGAAGTATCCGAATGCTTCGAAGGATTCGCAGGGGCGGTTGCGGGTGGCGGGGGCGATTGGGGCTACGGGGGATTTTCTGGAGCGGGCTGCAGCGCTGGTGGCGGCGCGGGTGGATGCGCTGGCGATCGATTCGGCGCATGGGCACTCGTCGCGAGTGCTGGAGGCGGTGGCTCAGGTGAAGAAGCGATTTCCGCAGATCGATCTGATGGCGGGGAATATTGCTACGTATGAGGGCGCGATTGCGCTGATCGATGCGGGAGCGGATGCGATCAAGGTCGGGATTGGGCCGGGTTCGATCTGCACGACGCGGATGGTGACGGGAGCGGGGATGCCGCAGATTACGGCGATCTCAGAGGCTTATCGCGCAGGCAAGGAAAGGAACATTCCGGTGATTGCGGATGGTGGGATTAAGTATTCCGGCGATGTGACGAAGGCGATTGCGGCGGGTGCGAGTGTGGTGATGATGGGTTCGCTGTTCGCGGGTGTGGATGAGAGTCCGGGTGAGACGATTCTTTATCAGGGGCGCAGCTTCAAGGCTTATCGCGGGATGGGTTCGCTGTCGGCGATGGCGCAGGGTTCGGGTGAGCGATATTTTCAGGGGAAGAGCGATCTGGAGGATGCGAGCACGGAGAGGCCTTCGCTGACGTCGCGGGAGAATGGCGGTTCGAACCGGCTGGCGAAGTTTGTGCCGGAGGGGATCGAGGGGCGGGTGCCTCATCGCGGACCGCTGGAGGGGATGGTCTATCAGCTGGTGGGCGGATTGCGGTCGGGCATGGGATATCTGGGATGCGCGACGATTGCAGATTTGCAGGCGAATGCGCGGTTTATCCGCATCTCGAATGCCGGACTGCGGGAGAGTCATGTGCATGATGTGATCATCACGCGTGAGGCTCCGAACTATCACGTCGAGTAACGTGCACGGGGAATCCCAAGAAAGAGACAACGACCTAACACGGATTTGCACCGATTAGACCGATCAGAAACAGGCGAAAGCAAAAGCAGATTCCTCCCCCATTCGACTTCGCTCAGGGTGCGGAATGACAAACAAAAAAAGTTAGGCGGTACCGAAACGCTCGGCGGCTCGGGCTTTTAGTTTGGCTTTCTCTTCTTCGCGGTTCTTTGGCGGCGCGGTAGTTTCGAGCGAGCGGAGAAGACGGTCGCATACGGCGGCGACCTCATCGATGGCCAGGTTGAAGGAAGCTTCGTTTGCCTTGGAGGGCTTGTTGAAGCCGCTGATCTTCCGGACGAACTGCAGCGAGGCGTCGCGAATCTCCAGTTCGGTTACGGGCGGATCGAAGTTGAAGAGGTTTTTGATGTTTCGGCACATGCTGAAATTATAGGCACACGGAGCCGATCCGAGCGAAGGCGAAAAGCAGGTCCTCCGCCTTCGGCGAAGGATGACAACTAAAAAGCGAAGGATGACAACTAAAAGGCACAAGTTTTGGGATGAGGGCTAAATAGCTTTCAGGATTTTTCAAGGACCATAGCGTCGAAGCGGTGGCGGGTGAAGAAGCCGGAGTCCTGGTAGAGCTTGACCGCCGGGTGGTTGGCCTCGGTGACGGTGAGGGTGATTGCGGCGAAGCGGGAACGGGTGAGGTGTTGGACGCAGTGCTCGAGTAGCTTGAGGCCGAGGTGCTGGCCGCGATGGGAAGTTGCGACGCAGAGTTGTGTGATATGGGCAACGTCGGGGGCTACGCGGGAGCACAGCAGCATTCCAATCAAGGCTCCGTTGCGTGTGTTGCGGAGGACCCAGGAGGCGTCGGAATCGAAGACACCGCAACCGGGGAAGCGCACGATGTTGTGAAGGAAGCGCAGGGAGCCGTGCAACGAACAGTACTGATCGTTGATGCGGGCGTCGATGTGTCCCATGTAGGACTCGTGAATCAGCTCTGCGGCTGCCTGGTAATGGTCCGCTGACCAGCCTACGAGTTCGATGTGCGGCGGGAGGCCGGAGGTAAGGTGGCCCTCGCGGGAGCGCACAACCGGGTTGGGGGATGGCGGGAGGTCGTACTCCATGAAGAGGCGGGGATACATGGAGAAGCCCGCGGCCAGGAAGGTCTCGTCGATTGAGCCGGCGTCGTAGAGGAGAAGCTGCGATTCGACGCGCTGGATGGTCGGCGAGTGCTGCAGGAGCTGGAGCAGGTGATGGAGAAGCGTTTGGGTGATGTGGAGCATCTGAGTGGGGTCGCTCGCGACGGCGAAGGCGTCGCCCACGACGGCTTTCTGGCCCTCGTAGACACAGAAAGTGAAGCCGCAGATGCGTCCGCGATCGAGCGCGACGAAGCCGGGAAGGATGCGGGAGTCGAGGTACTGGAGGAGAAGCTCGGTGGAGCTTTGGTAGTTCCAGCGCAGGCGCTCCTGCCAGAGGCGCGACTCGGTTTCCAGCAGGGGACGCAACTGTCGCGCAGAAAAATGGCGAAGGTCCAGAATCTCGAGTTGAGTCGCGACTGTCATACCCCTCTATGTTCGTTTGAGCTTATCGGAATTTGGTGGGGATAAGTAAGGGATGATACCGGGGAGTATCGGGTCGCTCAAGGCCGCTCAGCGCGGATCAGGGTTTTGCGTAGACGCGGTAGACTTCGAGGCCTTGTGATTCATAGAGGAAGAGCGGCTCGTAGACGCGTCCGGCAAGCCAGCGGTCGAGGTCGGCGGTGTCGTTTGCGCGGGTGACGAGGAGATGCTCGGCGTTGGGCACGCCGTCGGCATCGTAGTGAATCATGGGCTGATCCCGGTAGAAGGCCAGGCCGTAGTCCATGTCGCGCTTGATGGAATCGGTCGCGACGAGCTTGACGTTGGGGGCCACACGCTGAATCTCGCGGGCCAGCGGGCGGGCGGAATAGTTCACGTCAAGCTCTTTGCCATAGAAGCCGAGCAGAAAAACGAGCGTTGCAAGGACGGGAATCAGGGTTGCATTGCACGTCTGGGGGATGCCCCAGCGACGGATGATGAAGAAGACGACGGCCCCGATGGCGAGTGCGGCAGCGGCGGCGATCAGCAACCATTGCACCGAGGGCACGAGGGTCTCGTAGATCATGTGCTGGGGGGCGAGGACGAGAACAAAGACCATGATGGCGCAGATAGCAGCATGGGACCAGAGCAGCCATTTCGGCAGACCCTCGCGACGAATTCGGTTGAGGTAGTCGGCTGCAAGGATGGTTAGCGGAGGGATGGAAGGCAGGATGTAGCCTGGCAGTTTTGATCCGGAGAATGAGAAGAAAACAATGGGGAAGAGAGCCCAGAGGACGAGGAACTCAGGGAAGGCATCGCCGGCGCGGGTGTGGCCGAGGTAGCGGCGTGGGTCGTGGCGGACCTTCCATTCGGCGATGGAGACGTCGATGGAGTCGACGAGGGCGCGGATGGTGATGACCGTCCAAGGCATCAAGCCGATCAGCAGGACAACAAGGTAGAAGAAGAAGGGCTGATGGTGCTGGTAGCGGTTGGTGGCGAAGCGTTCCAGATTGTGTTCGAGGAAGAAGAACCGGTAGAAGGTCGGGTTTCGTTTCTGTACGGCGATGTACCAGGGCAACACCATGATGAGGTACAACGTGACACCGGGCCACCATATGGTGCGACGAAGGAGAGACCACTCGCGGCGGAGGCCGGCGAAGAGAAGGATGATGCAGAGGGCGAGGAAGGGGGCGACGGGGCCTTTGGCGAGAGTGGCGGCGGCACCGAAGAAGTAGAGATCGAAGAGCCAGAACTTCTTGCCGGTTTCGTACCAGGCATACCAGCCGAGCATGCCGATGCAGAAGGGTGCGGCGAGCTGCATGTCGGTGGAGGCTCCGCGGGCGAAGCTGACGATGGCCACGCAGGAGACGGTGATGAGAGCGGCGTCGAGGTGGCCTCCGGGGCGGAATCGCCGCATGTGGAGGAAGACAAGGACGACGAGCGCGAGAGTGGCGGAAGAGGATGGGAGACGGGCGGACCAGTCGGAAACGCCGAACTCCTTGAAGAAACTCATGGCGCGCCAGTAGTAGAGGGCGGGTTTCTCGAGCCAGGGTTTGCCGTAGAGGATGGGCGTGACGGTGCCGGCAGCGATGCAGTGGAAAGAGGCGCGGATGTCCTCAATGCGGAGGCTGTGCGGGACCATTTTGGCGTTTACCGCGTGGCACGCGTCCGAATGCGCAGTGAGCATCTCGCGGGCGATTTGTGCGTATCTTGGCTCGTCGGCGCCTACCAGACCAAGCTGATCGCCGCCGAAGATGGGGATCAGGCCATAGAGCAACAGAAAAGAGGTTACGGCGAAGAGAATGACAAATTCCCGCACTGTGACGGAATCCGGCAGTCTCTGGCGAAGCCACATGAGGGATGCGCGATTCTCTGCGCCGGAAGTGGCGAGTTGTTGACTATCGTTCATTTAGCAGGAGAAGCGTGACAAGGCTAACAGAGTCCTATCCGGAGCTCGGTGAGGATGCGCCCGGTGGCGACTTCGAGAGGGCCGTCGAGGGTGCATCCGCTGGCGTTGCGATGGCCGCCGCCGCCGAAGTGCTCGGCGATCTGGGCGACGTCGATCTTTCCCTTACTGCGGATACTGAGGCGGAACTGGCTGGCATCGGCGACTTCGCGAAGGAAGACGGCACACTCGACGCCAGCAATGCTGATGAGGTAGTTGACGACGCCTTCACAGTCCTCGGCTACGGCGCCGATTCGATCCATGTCTTCGCTGGTGACCCAGGTCCAGGCGAGATCGCCGTCGGTCTGGAGATTGGACAGCGCGATGCCGAGGAGGCGGATCTTGCTGGCGGGGTTGGAGAGATAGATATCGCGGGCGATCTGGCTGGGATTCGCCCCGCGGGCGGCGAGATGATGCACCAGCGCGAAGGTGTCTGCGGTGGTGCTGGAGTACTGGAAGGAACCGGTGTCGGAGAGGATTGCGGCGTAGAGACAGGTGGCCATGGAGGGCGTGATATTGAGATTCGCGGTAACGGCAATGCGGTAGATCATCGCGGCGACCGCGCAGGCGTGCTCGTCGATCCAGTTGACGGAGGCAAAGGGGCGGCCGCTGGCGTGGTGATCGATATTGATGAGAGTGCGGCCTTCGAGACCGAGGAGCCCGGTGCGTGCGATGCCATCACATTCGAGCAGGATTGCGGGGGCGGTTCGGCTGGGATCTACGTCGTCTGCGGAGGGGGCGTGGTGGATGCGGTGCAGATTGGGAAGTTCGCGATAGGTGCTGGGGATGGAGTCTGCGAGGACGATGTCTACTTTGCGGCCGAGCTGATCGAGAACTTCGGCGAGCGCGAGGACAGAGCCGATGGCGTCGCCGTCAGGGCGTGAGTGGGAGGTAAGGAGGAAATGGGGATGCGCGCGGAAGGTCGCCAGGAGAACAGCGATCTGAGCCTCGTGTGGTTGGGTTACCTGGGATTGAAATTCGTACAGTTCTGTCTCTGGAGTCATGATTTAGTTGCCACCGGCTGGTCAGGTTCGGCTGCGGTGCGCTTCTGTTCGCGTTTGCGGGTGCGGGCGAGGAGCTCCTCCATGCGGCCGGTCATCTTTTCCGAACGGTCGATGGCGAAGGTGAGCTCGGGTACGTGACGAACGCCCATGCGGTCGCGGAGCTGAGAGCGAATGTAGCCGCGTGCGGTGATGAGACCTTCGAGCGTGGAGGCTTCTTCTTCCTCGTTGCCGTAAACGGCGACGAAGATGCGTGCTGATTTTCCGCCAGGCGCGAGGACAACGTCAGTGACGTAGCTTGGCGCGATGCGCGGGTCGGAGAGTTCGCCTTCGAGCATGGCCCCGATCTCTTCAGAGAAGGTGTTGGCAACTCGGTTGCGGTGATACGTTCTGGCTCGGTGCTCGGGCATAAAGTTTGGACTAGGGCGAACGGTTGAGGATATCAAAGATGACGCGTTCCGCCTAACGAGTTCGGTGATTGGGTCCGAAATCTATGATTCGACTGGTTTTAGTGATTTCTTCGCCTACTCGGGGAGAATTTCGGCGTAAGAATCAATGACTTCCGCGCTTAATGTCGCTGCGATGCGGTGTACGGCCTGGTCAATTTGATGGAGTTGGCCGGTGAGATAGTTGGCCGAAGAAGAGATGGCGGCGATTCCGAGGGTTGCACGATTCCAGACAATTCCGTCGTCGAGTTCGGCGACGGAGACGTTAAAGCCGTGGCGGAGCTTGTCTTTCATGGAGCGGAGAACCTGACGGCGGTCCTTGAGGGACTGCGCATGAGGGATCTCGAGTTCGATGATGAGCTTGGCGATGGGCATTTTTCTGGGGTGTACCCCACTAGGCATATTTGTGCAAAGTCTTCATTTTATTCGACTTAGTGGTGGACGGTAATTGTAAAGTATTGAAAATAAAGGCATTATTTTGCAAAGTCTTCTAGAAACTGGACTTACGTGGCTGATGTGTTCTGATCCAAGTGTCCAATCGAGATAGAGGCCCGTTTTTCGTGCGAGGTTTGTCAAGCGGCACCGTTTATTTTTCCCTCTTAGCGGATGAGGACGAGGTAGATGGCCATACCTAAACCGATGGCTGCGAGGACGAGGCCGAGGATGACGGCGTCGCGGGAGACTCGGCCGGGTTGCCATGTTCCGGCGCTGAGTTCGTGAATCAGCTGGACGTGGCGGAGAGCGGCGACGAGGGTGACGATGACACCGAGGATAACGAGCGCTACTCCCGACCAGAGCGAGAGGCCGGTGGTGTGTGTGTTGTTGGTGAGATGGGTTTCGACCGCGGTGATCTGGCGGAGGAAGAGGCCGAAGCGGCTGACCGCGAAGCCAATGCCCATGAGGGCGAGGCCGGTGCGGATCCAGGCGAGGAAGGTCCGTTCTGCGGCGAAGTAGACTCGAGGGTCCTGTTCGGCCGGCTTGTCTGCGGAGTTCATGGACGGATTGTAAGGGAGGGAGCAGGGAGTAGGGAGTAGGGAATAGGCCAGGCCTATCGTGCGGGTTTGCGGAGGACCCAGGTGGTCATGCAGCGCTGATTTTGAACTACGGTGGTTTTGATTGGGTCGACTAGTTGGCCGTTTAGTTTTGCGGTGAGGTCCATGAGGAGAGCTTCGTCGACGCAGTAGCGCTCGGTGCCGTCGGGAGCGAGGTAGCGGTGGCCGGTGAGGTGCTGGTGGGGCATGCCGATGGTGGAGGCGAGACGGCAGAAGAGGAGGCCGCCTGGCTTGAGCACGCGCCAGAGGCTGTGGACCATTGCGTTGAAGTGTGCGTCGTCGCGGGCGAAGTGAAGGACCGCGTTGCAGAGGACGATGTCGAATGTGGCGTCGGGGAAGGAGAGGGTCTCGATGGATTCGACGCGGAAGTTTTCGGCGGGGAGATTGGGAGCGAGGTCGGCGGCGAGAGAGCGGGTGTGCGCGATGGCTTCGGGGTGCTGGTCTGTGGCGTAGATGTCGTAGCCTTCGCGGAGGAGGTAGACGAGGTTGCGGCCTCCACCGCATCCGGCGTCGAGGATGCGCATGCCGGGCGCGATGTTGCCGCGGAGGAGTTGGTCGAAGAGGTAGATGTCGATGTTGGCGAATTGCTGTTGGAGAGTGGGCATGAGTTTAGTGGATGATACTTGGTGTTTCGTTTCGACTTTCTTAACTGCTTAACACGGATTTTCACAGATGACACGGATCAGGAACGAGCAACGGCAAAGGCGGGGTTCTTCCCCCATTCGACTATGCTCAGGGTCAGAATGACCGTGTTGGGTGGGAGCTGGGAAAAGGGTTTGGGTTGAAAGGTTCGGAGGGCGGTGGTGAGTTGATTCTTCGGGGTCCCTTCGACAAGCTCAGGGCAGGCTCTTCGACTTCGCCCCGTTCGACTCGCCTATGGCTCGCTCAGGGCCTTCGCTCAGGATGACGGCAAGAACGGACACGACAACGGCAAGAACAACGGCAACAGCAGATCCTCCGCCATCCCACCCCAGCGAGTAAAAGCACTCGCCGGGGGCCCCGGTTCGGCGAAGGATGACAACTGAAAAAACAATTGCATGACAACAAGAAAAACAAGTCTGGGTAGACTGTCGTCAGCAGAGCACGGCATTTTTTCTTATGTGGCTACCTGAAAGCGGCCGGGACAATTTCGCTATGAAGGCTTGCAGAGAGATTGTAAGGGGTTTGGGAGTGGGGCGGGTCAGGGTTGGGATGATCGCCTTCGTTGCTGTCGCAATGGTCCTGCTGACAGGTGCGGTGCGCGGACAGGCGCCTAAGGCTCACTTTGTTGGATCGGAGAGTTGTAAGAGGTGCCACGCTGCGACGTACAACAGTTGGAAGCAGACGCGGATGGCGAATGTGGTGCGCGATCCGAAGGAGCATCCCGAAGCGGTGCTTGGGGATTTTCTGCATCCTGATCCGGTGGTGACGTTTGGGATTGATCAGGTTGCGTTTGTGTATGGGAGCCGGTGGAAGCAGAGGTACTTTACGAAGCGCGGGGATGACTACTATCCTCTGCCGGCGCAGTGGGACGTGGCGAAGAAGAAGTGGCTGCCGTATCACGTGGAGAATGGCACGGATTGGTGGGTGCCGTTTTATGGGCCGACGAACTTCGACCGGCCGACGGGACCGACGTGCGATGGGTGTCATTCGGTGAACTACAACGTGGAGACGCACCAGGTGACGGAATGGAATGTCGGGTGCGAGAAGTGTCATGGTCCGGGGAGCCTGCATGTGGAGCATCCCACGAAAGAGAACATTGTGAATCCGAACCGGCTGGATTATGTGCGGGGGAACGACACCTGCATTCAGTGTCACAGCCAAGGTCGTCCGCTGACGAATCCGATTGGGGGGAAGTACTACGACTGGCCGGTGGGATTTTTGCCGGGTGAAAGGCTGGTTGATTACTGGAGACTGGAGGACTTGAAGCCGGGGGTGACGAACTTCTTTCAATATGCCGACCTGACAGCGCACAAGAACAGGATGCAAGGGAACGATTTTACGCAGAGCACAATGTATCACCGGCAGTTGCGTTGCTTCGATTGCCACCAGGTGCATAGTGCGCAGAATCCTTCGAATCTGATTGCGACAGGCAATGCGCTTTGTCTGTCGTGCCATGCGAAGACCAAGGGTAATCCTGCGGGATTGCTGGGGACTGTGAGCGAGCATACTCACCATGCCGAAGGAAGCGCGGGGAGCTCGTGTGTGGCGTGCCATATGCCGAAGATCGAGCAGACGATCAAGGACAATTTTGTGAGTGCGCATACGTTTCGATTTATTACTCCGGTGGAGACGGAGCAGTCGAGGATACCGAATCCTTGCACTTCGTGCCATAAGGACAAGACGACGGAGTGGGCTACGAAGGAGTTGAGAGGGTGGGGGACGACTTCGCCCTGGCGGGTGGCGCAGTAGTTGGGTGGTGGCTGGGGTGGAAGTAGAACAAGAGAGCAACTGCAAAAGCAGATCCCCTTCGGGGATGACAACAAGAAAGACAACTGCAACTGGAAAAACAAAAGCAGATCCCTACGGGATGACAACCAAAAGGACAACTGCAAAGGCAACTCCAACTGCAAAAGCGTTGGCTCGCTTTTGCGTGGAGGTGTCTAGCGGGGGCGGACGAGGGCGACTGCGGTGAGGTCGTCGGTGCGTTCGTGTTTGACGAAGGGTAGTCTCTCGGGGCTGTACCAGGGTGGTTTTCTGAACTCATGCGCGTCTTCGAGTACGACGGTGCATAGATCGACGGCCGAGCCGTTGGGGATGTTTTCGAGGACTGCGGTGGCGCGCTCGACGCCGAAGCGCTCGCGCCCGCGAGGAGCTTCGAGGATGCCCTTGGTGACGAGGAGGAGACGTGCGCCGGGCTCGAAGGCCTGGATGGCGGGCTCGAAGGTGAGGTGGGTGAAGAGGCCGAGCGGCATGGTGGCGTGGCCGAGTGTGCGGGTGCCGTCACTATCGCGAAAGATGGCGGGCTGGCCGCCGGAGTTGATGTAGGCCATGAGACCAAGGGGCAGGTTGTAGCAACCGAGAAAGGTGGGGGCGAGGCGGGAGCCGCCGGAGGATTCGTAGATGGCCTGGTTGACTTCGTGCGCCAGGGTGGAGAGCGTGTCCATCATATTGAGGTCTTCGGTGGTGAAGAGTTGAGGGGCGCGGAGGCGAAAGACGTCTTGAGCGGCGGCTGCGATAGTGTGGGCGTCGGCGCGCGTGCCGGCGATGTCGGTGAGGAGGAAGGTGACATAGGGGCCGGTGGCTACGGCGTCGAAGAAGTCGCCGCCGGTGCGAGTGGAGTAGTAGCGGGCGTGGAGATCGAGATCGTTGAGCGGCGGTAAGGCGGTGGGCAACGGCGTTCGCGATGGTTGGGAGTGATTCTGCATGGATGGTGGCGATTGTACTTTGTCTGACGGGAGAGGCTCTGAATATTTCTGCTGCGAGTGCGGGATGCGGGCGATGGTTGGCTGCGCTACTCCGCTATCATCGTTGAAGAGGAGATAAAAACGGTGAGGAATTGGATGCAACTCTGCGGAACGAAGACTGTGTTTTCAGGGGTGCAGATGATTCTTGCTGCCGGCGTGATGATCATGAGCTCGAGTGTTTTATCAGCCCAGACTGCAGATGCGGGCTTCGGCCCGTCGAATCCTTTTTATGCGCCGAGTGCGCTGCCGTTTCATGCGCCGCCGTTCGACAAGATCAAGGACAGCGACTATCAGCCGGCGATTGAGGCAGGAATGGCGGAGCAGTTGAAGGAGATGCAGGCGATTGCGAATAATCCGGCGGCGCCTACGTTTGAGAACACGATTGTGGCGATGGAGAAGACGGGGGCTCTGTTTCAGCGCGCGTATGCGGCGTTCAACGCGGTGACGGGAGCGAATACGAATCCGGTGCTGGAGAAGGTGCAGAAGGAGGAAGCTCCGAAGCTGGCTGCGCATAACGACGCGATTTATCTGGATGCGAAGCTGTTCCAGCGGGTGAAGGCGATTTATGAGAAGAGGGAATCGCTGAAGCTGAGCCCGGAGGGGCTGCGGCTAGTGGAATACGACTACCAGCGGTTTGTGCATGCTGGGGCGAACCTGTCGGATGCGGACAAGGAGAGGCTGAAGAAGATTAATGAGGAGGAGTCGACGCTGTCGAATGCGTTTCGGAGCAAGTTGCTGGCGGCGACCAAGGATGCGGCGTATGTGACGACGGACAAGAGTGCGCTGGCGGGGCTGACGGAGGCACAGATCGGCGGGGCGGAGCGGGCTGCGAAGCAGAGGAAGACGGAGGGTTGGGTGCTTCCGCTGCAGAATACGACTCAGCAGCCTTCTCTTTCTTCGTTGCAGGTGAGGTCGACGCGGCAGGCGCTGTTTGAGGACTCGTGGACGCGCGCGGAACGGGGTGATGCGAACGATACGCGGGAGACGATTGCGCGGCTTGCACAGTTGCGCGCGGAGAAGGGCAAGCTGCTGGGGTTCGATAGCTACGCGGCGTGGAAGCTGGAAGACCAGATGGCGAAGACTCCGGAGAATGCACTGAAGTTTATGGATGCGCTGGTGCCTCCGGCTACAGCGAATGCGGCGAGCGAGGCGAAGGATATTCAGGCGGTTATCGATTCGCAGAACAGGGATGCTCAGAACAAGGATTCGCAGAAGGGTGGATTTGAGCTGCAGCCGTGGGACTGGGAGTTTTATTCGGAGCAGGTGCGGAAGGCGAAGTATGACATCGATGAGGCGCAGGTGCGGCCTTATTTTGAGATGAACAATGTGCTGCAGAACGGGGTGTTCTATGCAGCGAATCAGTTGTATGGGCTGACGTTCAAGGAGCGGAAAGATATTCCAGTGTGGCATCCGGATGTGCGGGTGTTTGAGGTAATCGACACGGATGGGAAGCCGCTGGCGTTGTGGTACTGCGACTACTACAAGCGCGATAACAAAAATGGCGGAGCGTGGATGGGGAGCCTGGTGCGGCAGTCGAAGCTGATGGGGATGCTGCCGGTGGTTTATAACGTCGCCAATCTGCCCAAGCCGGCGGAGGGTGAGCCGGCGCTGATCAGCTTTGATGACGTGATTACGATGTTCCACGAGTTTGGACACGCGCTGCATGGGATATTTGCGGCGAGTGAGTATCCGGGGCTGTCAGGTACGGCGGTGGCGAGGGACTTTGTGGAGTTTCCGTCGCAGTTCAATGAACACTGGGCGACGTATCCGGCGATCTTCGATCACTATGCGAAGCATTACAAGACGGGAGCGCCGATGCCGGCGGAGTTGTCGGCGAAGATCAAAAAGGCGGAGGACTTCAACCAGGGGTACGCGTTGACGGAGCTGCTGGCGGCGGCGGAGCTGGATATGCAGTGGCACTCGCTGCCGGTGAGCGCGCCGTTGCAGAAGCCGGATGAGTTTGAGAAGGCTGCGCTGGAGAAAAAAGGGCTGACGTTGAGCTATGTGCCGCCGCGTTACCGGTCGAGCTACTTCTCGCATATCTGGGGAGGCGGGTATGCGGCGGGGTACTACGCGTATCTGTGGGCCGAGATGCTGGATGACGATGCCTTCCAGTGGTTTCAGGACCACGGCGGGTTGACGCGGGCGAATGGTGACAGATTCCGCGCGATGGTGCTGTCGCGAGGGAACACGGAGGATCTGGCTAAGATGTATGAGGCCTGGCTGGGGAGCGCACCAAAGATCGACCCGATGCTGAAGTATCGCGGGTTGGCGCCGAAGTAGGTTAATGCCAACTTTGGTCTTTGTGGCTACGAAGGGAAGACTTAACGCGGATTCGCACGGATCTGATGGATTTAAGGACCATCAACAGCAACCGCAGGTCCCTCCGACAAGCTCAGGGCAGGCTCTTCGACTGCTTTCTCACGAAGCGCCGTGAGCAACTCCGCTCGGGATGACAGGGGTAGTGGGTTCGGAGACGAGTAAGGGCAGTGGCAAGAGAAACAGCAACAGCAGATCCCCCTTTCGGGGATGACAGCAAAAAGACAGACAACAGCAAGGGCGAAATACAGGGGTCCTTCGCTGCGCTCAGGATGACCGTTTGATTTTTTGGGGCTATCGGTGGGTTGCCAGCTTGTTTTTGAGGGTGGCGGCGATCTCGGAGAGACGCTCGCGCTCGCGTTTCTCCTCGTCGATGTCCTGGACGGTGATGACGCCGCCGGAGATGTTGCCTTCGAGATCGATGACGGGGGCGGCGGTGAGGCTGATCCATGAGCTGGTGCCGTCGTCATGGTAGCGGAGATATTCTCGCGGGCCGATGGATCTTCCTTCCATGATGGCCTTCGCGAGTGGGCTTTCATGCTCGTGGTCGTCGGAGTTCTCGATGCCGCCGGGAGCGTTGGCCCTTGATTCCCGGCAGTAGTCGTCGATCCGGGCAGGAGGCGCAACGGTGGTGCGAAGAATATCCTCTGCGCGGGGATTGCTCATGACGACGCGGCCGTCCGGGGCGTCAGCGATCACGATACCGATGGGAGCGGCGTCGAATATGGCCTGGAGGCGAGCCTCGCTGCGGCGCAGAGCCTCCCCGGCTTTTCTGTGGTCGTCGATGTCCTCGAGAGTACCGTACCAGCTGATGATCTTGCCGTCTTCGTCTCGTCGCGGGGCAGCGCGCCCCCTCATCCAGCGATAGACACCGTCCCGACAATGGAGGCGGTATTCAACGTCAAGAAGATTGCCGGTGTTCAGGGCTTTGTACCACGCTTTGAGTGTTGGCTGAAGGTCGTCGGGGTACAGAGTCCGGGTCCATCCGGTGCCCAGGGACTCCTCCATGGTGAGACCGGTGAGCGCCTCCCACCGGAGGCTGGTGTCGAGGATCATGCCGTCGGGAGCCGCGGTCCATGGGATCTGAGGATTGAGTTCGACCGCGTGGCGGTAGTGGTCTTCGCTTTCGATTAAGGCTTCTTCGGCCTGTTTGCGGCTGGTGATATCGACGAGCGACAGGGAGACGCCGATGACCTCATCGACTTCGTCGCGGGCCGGTTGGAAGGAGATGAGGAAGGTGCGGATGATGTCAGGGCGGTGCGGGTCGGGGCAGCGGGCCTCGAGCTCGCTGAAGGACTCGCCTTTGAGGGACTTTTCGAGATATGGCTCCCAGTAGGCGAACTTCTGCGGACCGAGGACTTCAGAGATGTGACGTCCGAGGTGGGCGGCAACGGGGAGATTGTTTATCTCTGCGAGGCGCTTGTTGACGCTGACGTAGCGGAGGTTGCGATCGAGGAAGCAGATGCCGACGGGAACGCCGTCGTAGATGGCGTTGAGTTGGGCGAGGCGTTGGGTTGGGAGAGCTTCAAGGCGCAGAGGAAGGTTGGAGTCCGCAGCTGGAGAATGATGTTCTGTGGAACTGGGTGAAGGCGCCGGGTTCATTCTTTCGGCGAGAGTTTCCGAAAGCTGGCCGGGTGGGACCGGACGGCCGTAGAGCCAACCCTGACCAATGTCGCAGCCAAGCCAGAGGAGCATGTCGGCGATGGTCTGGTTTTCGACGCCTTCGGCGACCGTGGTGAGGCTGAGGCTGTTTCCGAGGCCGACGATGGCTGCGGCGATTTTTCTGCTCTCTCGCGTGTGCGTCATGGAGCGGACGAAGCTGGCGTCGATCTTGAGTTCGTCGAAGGGGAGAAGCTGGAGGTGGCGGAGGCTGGAGTAGCCGGTTCCGAAGTCGTCGAGCGCGAGACGGGAGCCCTGTTCCTTCAGTTCATTGGCAATGCGGCTGGCGTGCTCTGTGTTGCCGACGAGGGCGCTCTCGGTGATCTCGAGGATAAGACGCTGCAAAGGGAAGTTTGCGTGCTTTGCGGCGGCGAAGATGTGCTTTGGGAGAGTGAGGTCAGTGAGCTGGGTGAGGGAGATGTTGACGGAGAGGGTGAGGTGGTCGGGGATGTCTTTTGCAGCAGCGAAGACGGCGCGAAGGAGGTTGCCGGTGAGTTGACCGTGGAGTCCGGACTTTTCGGCGAGCGGGATGAACTCATTGGGCGGGACTAAGCCGCGCTGCGGATGCTGCCAGCGAGCGAGGGCTTCGAAGCCGCGGAGAAGGCCGGTGCGAAGCTCTACGAGCGGCTGAAAATACGGGATGATCTCGTTATTTTCGAGGGCTCTGCGCAGGTCGTTCGCGTCGTCGGCGGCCATGGTTAGAGACGATACTACGGAGACCCGTAATTAAACAGTAAATTTTCGTGATTTCCAGCGAGTGACGAGGTCCCTGGCGGCGGCAGGCCAGTGCGGGAAAGTGAACTGAAAACCGGCGGCGAGGAGGCGGCCCGGGACGACCTGGCGGCTCTTTAGAATCAATTCCGATTCGGTGCGCATGAGGAAGGTGCCGATCTCGATCATCCATGATGTGGTGGGCAAACCGATGCGGGTGCCCCAGGCCTCGCGAAGGTCGCGAAGGAAGTCGCGATTGGGGAGGGGATAGGGTGAGGCGAGGTTGACGGCTCCAGTAAAGTCCTGTGTGGCGATGAGGAGTTCGATGGAGCGGATGAAGTCGACTTCGTGGATCCATGAGACGAATTGCGTGCCGGGGCCGTTGGTGCCGCCGAGACCGTAGCGGACGAGTTTGAGGAAGACGTCGAAGACTCCGCCGGGGTCGGGAGCTGAAGGTCATCGCACTGCGCAGGGCAACCTTGCGGGTGCGGGGCGTGGGTGTGGAGAAGAAGGCTGCTTCCCAGGCTTTGGCGACGTCGATGGAGAAGTTCCAGGTGTCGGGTGCGCCGGGTTCGTTGCCGCCGAGTTCGCCGGTGGCCTCGTCCATGGGGCGATCGAGGGAGTGGCGATAGATGGTGGCGGTGCTGGCGTTGAGCCAGACGGCGGGAGGGTGATTGAGCGAGGTGATGACCTGATTGAGAAGCTGTGTGGAGAGAACACGGGAGTCGAAGATGGCGCGGCGATTGGCGGGGTTGTAGCGGCAGTCGACGCTGCGGCCAGCGAGGTTGATGCAGACGTCGCTGTGTTCGAGCTGGGCGACCCAGCGGCCGGGGGTGAGGCCATCCCAGGTGATGACGCGCCAGGGTGCGGGATGGGGAGTGCGGCTGAGAACGGTGACGTCGTGGCCGTTCTCGTGAAAGTGGCGGGCGAGGATTTGGCCTACCTGCCCGGTGCCTCCGGGGATGACAATCTTCATGAGGAGGGTTTCTCGTCTGTTGCGGTTGGTGTGGGCAGATATTGCTGCCACTCGTTTGATTCGGCGATTTGTTTGATGACGGTGTTGCGTTCGCGAAGGAGCGCGAGCATGTAGCGGCGGAGGAAGAGAGATTCGGCGAGGGGGCCGAGGAGGGGAAGCGGAGCGGCGACGCGGAAGTCGTCTTTCATTTCGGTTGCGCCGGAGGGAAGGGTGCGGAAGTAGTGGTCGGCCTGCATCGAGCGGAAGATGCCTTTGACCATAGTGGCCTGGAAGTAGGTGGGCGGTTGCATCGCGGTGAATTCGCTGGTGAGGTTCTGCCAGACGCCGAAGTGTTTGGCACGCCAGATGACTTGGTGGGAGAGTTCGGGCAGGCCGGAGGTGATGCCTCCAATGGCGAGCGCTTGTTCACCGGAGTGTATGTTCGCGACCAGGTGAACTTCAACGCTGCGGGAGAGATCGAAGCATCGTTCGATGGGTGCTTCGATGATGGTGATCTCTTCCAGTCGGATCATCGCGAGCGGAACCCCTCTTGTGTAAGAGTAAATGTGACGGTTTGGATGGATACGCGAAATAATTTCTACGAGGATGATGCGATGAGTGCGAGTGACATGAGTTTTGTGAAGACCGGCGATGCAGCGAGCTTTACGCCGGAGCCGGGGATGAAGCGACAGGTGCTGGCGCATAGCGATCAGTTGATGCTGGTGCGGCACTACTTTGAGCAGGGATGGGTGGGGGCGCGGCATAGCCATCCGCATCATCAACTGGTGTATGTGGTGAGTGGGGCGATTCGGGTGGATGTGGATGGGCGGGTGTTCGATGTTCGTGCCGGGGATAGCTTTGTGGTGGATGGGGGTGTCGAGCACCAGGCGTCGGCGCTCGAGGCGTCGGAGGTGCTGGATGTGTTTACGCCGGTTCGGGAGGACTATCGGGAGCTGGTGAAGTAAGGGCTTGGGGGTCGGCTCGAAATATTTTCCTGCGCTGCTAACTAATGGATTAGTTGGTTCGTCAGAAGAGTAGCCGAGCTTGCTTCGCGGGAGGATTTCGCGGTGACCGGCGAGAGATTGGTATGCCACCGAAGAAGTCCAACACATTGACGGAAGCTGAGTTACGGCTGATGAAGCTCTTGTGGGAAAGGGGTGAGTCGGCTGTGGGGGACCTGGTGGCGGCGATGCCGGATGGGGCGGCGCTGGCTTATAACTCGGTACTGACGACGATCCGGATTCTTGAGCAGAAGGGCTATGTGCGGCACCGGCAGGAGGGCAGGGCATTCCTGTATATCCCCTGCGTGGCCGAGCAGGAGGCCAGCCGGTCCGAGATCCGCCATATGATGCAGCGATTTTTCGGCAACTCGCGAGAGCGGCTGCTGCTTTCGCTGCTGGGTGATGACGAGGTGACGCCGGAGGAGCTGCAACGCCTGAGAGAGGCGATCGCAGCGGCGGCGGATGACCGGGTGGGGGAGGATCGATGATGGTTATGGATCTGAACCTGATGCAGAATGTCGAGAGCGCGTCGCGGATGGTGGCAAACTCGTTCGTGTCGGGACTGTGGCAAGGAGTGGTGCTGGCTGCAGGCGTGGGAATCTGTCTGCGGCTGGTGCCCAGGACGACGGCAGCGGTGCGGTTTGCGATCTGGACGGTGGTGTTTGCGGTTCTGGTGGCGCTGCCGCTGGCGCATGCCTGTTCTTTGAGTCCGGCTGAGAGTTCTGCCGGACGTACGGCGCTGGTGCATGTGGATGTGCGCTGGAGTTTTGCGATTGCAGCACTGTGGCTGATCGTTTCTCTGGTGCGTGGCGTGAAGCTCGCGATGAGTGCGGTGCGGCTGCACGGAATCTGGAAGAGAGCGGTGCCGGTGACGGGCTGCGATGAGGTGCTGCTGGCGGCGGGTATTCGCGGAGTCGAGCTTTGCACTTCGAAGGATGTGGACAGGCCGAGTGTGATTGGATTTTTCTCGCCGCGAATTTTGATTCCTGAAGAGCTTTTTGCGCGGCTGACGACGGCCGAGTTTGGACAAATTGTGTTGCATGAGGTGGGGCATCTGCGGCGGGCGGATGATTGGATCAATCTGTTGCAGAAGCTGAGCCTGGTGCTGGTTCCGCTGAATCCTGTTCTGGTGTGGATCGAGCGGCAGCTCTGTTTTGAGCGTGAGCTGGCTTGCGACGATAGTGTGTTGCGGTTGACGAAGGCGCCGAAGGCTTATGCGACTTGCCTGACGAATCTGGCGGAGAAGAGGCTTGGACGAAGAGGGCGGCATTGTCGCTGGGCGCGTGGGAGAGGCGTTCGGAGCTGGCGCGCCGGGTGCATAGTATTTTGCGAGGCGGCGAAGGAATGGGCCGCGCTCAGGTGCGCGTCTTGATGACCGTACTGGTGGTGGCTTTGCTAGGCGGTTCGGCGGAGCTTGCGCGGTGCCCGCGAGGTTGTTTCGTTCTCGCGGAGTGCGTTGTCGGTTGCGGCGGCTCAGAGTTTGCCAGTGACTGCCGGGTATCAGGCGGCCTCGTTCCATGTGCCTGCTGCCAAGAACAACCTGCCGGTTGGCGCGCATGAGACTTTGCTGAAGGTTTCGATGCGGGTGGATCGTGGTGCCGGCCAAGCGACCCAAATCGCGCCGAAGCATCGCGGTGTTTCCTCTGCTCCTACGTCGCTACGCAGCAAACAAAATCGCACAAAAATGCAGCGAGTCGGCGGCCTGGTGGTGCTCACCTCGTGGGAGGAAGAGGCATCGCCTAGAAGAGTCTTCGTCGAGGAGCGTGTGATCTTTACTTCGTATGCAGCCGTGCCAACACCGGGCGGCTGGCTGGTCATTCAACTTTAACCAAGCTGTTCAACCCTTTGCTGAGGTTTCATTATGTCTCTAAAAACTAATAAATTAGTAGGTAAGGCGGGACGATTTGGCGCTCCTGCCGGTGCTGCCGTTGCACTGGTGCTGGCAGCTACGCTTTTCGTTCATCACAACGGCGTTCATGCGGCGATGATCTCGTCGCCTGCGCCGATCGATAACAACAGTGTGTCTGCGCTGGTTTCGCTGGACAGCGCGGTTGAGGCGGTCGCGTCGCGTGTGTCGCCTGCGGTCGTGAATATTCAGGTCACCTCGCGCGGGTCATCCGAGCAGCACGTGATTAGCGGCGGAGATCAGGACCAGGACCAGCAGGACCAGGGGCAGCAAGGAGAGGCGCAGGGTCTGCCTCCGGGATTTGCTCAGTTCTTCGGGCCCAATGGACCTTTTGGCGGAATGCGGCAGCCGCGGCAGCCGCAGATCGAGCGTGGCATTGGCAGCGGCGTGATCATCTCGCCGGATGGCTATATCGTGACGAATGATCACGTGGTCGATGGCGCGATCGATATGCGCGTGACACTGAGCGACCGTCGCGTATTGAATGCGAGGCTGGTCGGCGTGGACAAGCTGACCGACCTCGCTGTGGTCAAGGTGGATGCGCATGATCTGCCGAGCATTGCATGGGGCGATTCGGCGAAGCTGAAGCCGGGTCAGACGGTGCTGGCGTTCGGCAGCCCGTTTGGTTATTTCCAGAATTCCGTGACGCGCGGCATTGTGAGCGCGGTGAACCGGGAGAATCCTTACCGGGACGATGCGCGGAAGCCGGGCGGATATATTCAGACCGACGCTGCGATCAATCCGGGTAACTCCGGCGGCGCGCTGGTGAATGCGCATGGCGAACTGGTTGGAATCAACACGTTCATCATCTCGAACAGCGGATCGTTTGCGGGTGCCGGGTTTGCGATTCCGTCGCAGCTGGTGCGGGCAACGGCGGAGCAGCTGATCAAGAGCGGTGCTGTGCACCATGGCTATCTCGGCATCAGCCTGAACGATGTGACGCCTGCGAATGCGAGCTTCTTCAATCTGAAGACGGCCACGGGAGCGATTGTCGCGCAAGTGACGCCTGACTCTCCTGCGAGCCGTGCTGGTTTGAAGAACGGCGATGTCATTGACTCGCTGAATGGAGAGAAGATCGAGAACGGCAGCGCCTTGCAGGTTGCCGTGAGCGAGGTCTCTCCTGGAACGGAGATCGCGTTGGGCATCATTCGTAACGGTGCTCCACAGACGATCAACGTGAAGGTTGGCGAGTTCCACAAGGACACCCAGGTGGCCAGCGAAGGCAGCTCAGCGGGCACTCAGAAGGGCAAGCTCGGCCTGGCGGTTGCTGAACTCACTCCCGACGTCCGGCAGCAGCTGCACATTCCTTCGCAGGTGAACGGCGTTGCAGTGCAGAGCGTTCGTCCGGCGAGCCCTGCTGATGATGCGGGCCTTGCTCCGGGAGATGTGATCCTCGAAGTGAATCGCAAGCCAGTAACCTCCGCTGAACAGTTCGTCAATGATGCGCATGCGAACCCAGCGGGTAAAGACTTGCTGCTGCTGGTCTGGTCGCAAGGCAATGCCAGCTACCGGGTCGTACATACGGACGGCGGCAATCAGAACGGCGAGTAGTCATGTTTTTTGGGGCCGCTGCGTGATGGTTCGCAGCGGCCATTTTTTTGGGCAGGAAGCATGGAGAAACAATTTCTCATTTGCAAAATATGTGAGTCTTTCCTCTGACTTCGTGCGTACCTTCATCGATCGCAATTCCAATTTGGAGTCCGTACGATGTTTGTTTGCCGCCTCGCCACCGCGGTTATTATCTCTGCGATGGCAGTTCTTGTTTTTGCCGCTCCATCTGCCGCGCCACCCGTGGCGGTGACGGACGACGGGCCGACCTACACGATGTCCAATGGCTATTTGACGGTCAAGGTCGATAAGGTCACGGGGGACCTGGTCTCAGTCAAGACGACGAAGACTGTTACGCCCGAAATCGAGTTGATGGGATTTGTTTCGGGACACCATGCAGGGTATTGGGAGCAGAGTCCAGCGCTTGCGGCGCGGCGGGAGGCGAAGATCACCATTGATCCCGCCAGTGTTCGAGGTGAGCGGGCGGAGGTTTCGATCAAAGGATGGTCGGATGGCAAATCCATCCTTGGGCAGCATCCGACGGCGGCAGGACAGGAGGGTGGCCTGATCGCCGATCTTGAGATTCGCTACACACTTGCGCGCGGAGATCACGGCCTGTACACGTATGCCGTCTTCACTCACGAGCCGACGTATCCTGCCGGATCTGTTGGGGAGAGTCGTTTTGGATTCAAGCTGAATGCGAAGGTCTTCGACTGGCTGTCGATCGACGATCAGCGGAATGCCCTGATGCCGACGGGCGCAGACTGGGACGCGGGCACCGATCTGAATATGAAGGAGTCTCGCCGTCTTACAACGGGTATCTACAAAGGCCGCGCTGAACACAAGTACGACTACTCCGCCGACCAGTCAAAGATTCCTGCGTTTGGGTGGTCTTCGACGACGCAGCATGTTGGAGTGTTCCTGATCAATCCATCGTTTGAGTATCTATCAAGTGGGCCGCTGCATTTTGAATTGACCGGCCACATCGATGATGGCGACGGCGGCGATCCGACGCTGCTCGACTACTGGCGGGGCACGCACTATGGCGGCAGCGTGCTGAACTTCGCGGACAACGAGCCGTGGACCAAGGTTGTTGGACCGATCTTTATCTATGTTCCTACAGGCGGCTCGCCCAATGATCTGTTTAGCGACGCGAAACATCAGGCCACGGTTGAGGCTGCGCGCTGGCCTTATTCGTGGGTGAAGGGTGTCGACTATACGCCGGCCGATCAACGTGCGACGGTGAAGGGCCGTTTGAAGCTGGTTGATTCGCAGGCGCCCAGTATGAGGTTTTCGAACTTGCTTGTGGGACTGTCGTATCCCGATCAGCCTGCTGTGCCGCGCGCTCCACGGCCACCGCGGCCGGAGGCTGAGACGGCCGCTGCGCCTCCTGCTGCTGCGACGGATGCCGATCATCCAGCGCAGCTCAACGCACAGGGGCAGCGCGTCAATCGAGGCACGTATGTTCCGCCGCGACGCGCAGGAGCGCCTGCGTTCAACTTCCCGCCGCAGCCGATCACGTGGCAGAACGACGCCAAGCACTATGAGTTCTGGACGCATGGGGCGGACGATGGGAGTTTTACGATTCCCAATGTGCGGCCGGGGACGTATCAGCTACATGCGGTTTCGGACGGAGTGCTCGGTGCGTATGATGCGACGGCGAGTGTGACGATCACGCCGGGGCAGAAGCTTGATCTGGGTACGATCGAATGGCATCCCACGCACTATGGCAAACAGATATGGCAGATTGGCACACCCAATCGCTCCGCCAAGGAGTTCCTGAAGGGCGATAACCACTGGCATTGGGGGATGTATATCGAATACGCCAAACTCTTTCCCAACGATGTCGATTTCACCATCGGCAAGTCTGACCCTGCGAAGGACTGGTTCATCTATCAGGTTCCGCACGACACCGACTTAAAGCCGGATGGCCGTGACCAGGGCCGTGCGACGCCGTGGACGATTCACTTCGAGATGCCCGAAGGCCAGCAGCCTGTGGGGAAGGCGACACTGCGCTTCGGGCTCGACGGCGTCTCGACGCGGACGCTCGGCATCACCGTCAACGGTAAGGATGCGGGGACCATGACCGACTTGTTTGGCGCGGGGGCTTCGATGATTCGTGACGGAGTCGAAGGGACGTGGATCGAGCGGGACTTCCATTTTGATGCTTCGCTGCTGAAGCCGGGCGCCAACACGATTGTGCTTACGGTGCCGGCGGGAGGCGTGGCGAATGGAATCTGCTACGACGTCGTCCGTCTTGAGGTTGCCCCGCCGGCTCCGTGAGGCGCTCCGTTGGAGCGAACGACTTCGTTAGACTGACATCACAGCAGCAATTACTTTTTAGGAGAAATGCACCATGAACACGACTCGCCGGCGCTTCATCACGAATGCTCTTTCCAGCGGCGCGGTTGCTGCGGCCCTTCCTTCCGCTGCGGGGGCTCAGTTTCTCAACGCGCCGCGGCATGGGCTGCCGGGAACTCTCAAGGAGCGTTATTCGAAGCTCGATGCGATTCTGAAAGAGCCAGTTTTCAAGCGGGATCTTTTTCTTGACCCGGTGATCATCGAGTCGATCGAACTTCTTCACAACAAGAAGCAGTACCTGTGCCGTGTGCGGTCAAAGGACGGACATGAGGGGATGTCCGTGTCGAACGCGCAGCAGATGGAGGTGCTGTACCCGATGTTCGTGAAGCACATCGCTCCTTTCTTTATCGGGAAGGATGCGCGCGACATCGAAGGGCTGATTCCCGAAGCCACGGTGTACGAAAACAACTACAAAGCGCAGGGCCTTGCGATCTGGGTGCCGATTGCAACGATCGAGTTTGCGATTCTGGATATGTTCGGCAAGATGTCGAAACGCCCGATAGGGCTGCTGATCGGTGACAAGATCTACAACACGAAGATTTCGGTGTACCAGGCTAATGGGGAGCGCGGCATTACTGCGGAAGAGACGATTGAACATTTGAAGCGTGACGTCGCGATTTCGAATGCGAAGGCGATCAAGTTCAAGCTCGGTGGCCGGATGTCACATCCGGAGACGCCGGTGGGACGAAGCGAGAAGCTGATTCCGCTGGTGCGCAAAACCTTTGGTGATCAGATGGTGATCTCGGCCGATGCCAATGGTTCCTACACGGTTGCGGAAGCTATTCCGATTGGCAAGCTGATGCAGGAGTACAAGTACGCGTTCTATGAAGAGCCCGTGCCGTTCGACTGGTACGAAGAGAATAAAGTGGTGGCGGACTCACTTGAGATTCCAATCGCCGGTGGAGAGCAGGAGCCGAGCACGCACAACTTCCGCTGGCTGATCGCCAATGGCGGCCTATCGATTGTGCAGCAGGATATGTTTTATTTTGGCGGCATGATTCGTTGCATGCAGGTAGCGCGCATGGCCAACGCGTTCGGTAAGCAGTGCATTCCGCATATCTCATCCACCGGACTCGGCTACGTATATATGATGCACTTCGTGTCGGCGATTCCAAACTCGGGTCCGTATCACGAGTTCAAGGAGTTCAACAATGAGCTGCCGTATCATTGTGAGACTTCGAGCCTGCGGAGTGACAGCAATGGCGTGATCCAGGTGCCGTCGGGGCCGGGGTTTGGCGTGGATATCGATCCTGACTTCGTGAAGAAGGCTACAGTCGTCACCGGCTGAACTTTTCAGAAAGGGATCGGTTCGGACTGACGGGCGCTGGAGCGATAGGCTGCTTCGACGAGAGCCATGGTTTCGTAGGCCGATTCGAATCCGATGGGCAACTCCGTGGTCGATCCTTCGACGTAGGACTGCAGCGCGCCCATGCTCCCGACAAAAGCATCGGGGAACCAGTTGCCCTTCACGGGGAGCTTCGTCCATTGGCCACCTGAAACGCCGCGCTCCGCGTAGGAAAGGGTGTCGGGCACGCTCTTGGGATAGTCGAGATTGACGCCCATGTCCATACGGATGGCGCCCTTGGTCCCTTCCCACTGGACGAAGCTGCGCTGCGATTCGGTAGAAAAGTCGTGGCCGTGATTGGTGACGACGAAGACACGCTTCCACTCGCCGTAATCCAGGATGATCGAAGATTTGGTTGCAGCGAGCGAGGCGGATTGCGGATTTCTCACTGTCTTGGCGTAGACGCCGATGGGATTGCCGAGCCAGGAGCGGATGAGGTCGAGATAGTGGATGCTGTGGTAGAGGATTTCGAGCCGCGGAGCCGTTGCAAGAAACGTCCACAGCTTCCACGGGGTATAGGTGCGAACCTGTACTTCCATATCGTGCACTTCGCCCAGCAGTCCGGCCTGCCGCAACGCAACAGCGGCGAGGTTGTTTGGCGCGTACCTCAGTTGAAAATTGACCGCCGCAACAAGACCGCGCTGACGGCAGAGGTCGCGTATAGCTGTGGCGTCTTCGAGATTGTCTCCCATTGGCTTTTGAATCAGAACTGGTGCGCCGGCGGGAAGCTGAGGCAGGATGGTCATGATTTGTGAAGCCGGAACCGCTACATCAAAGATGGCGTCGCGCGGCGCGAAACGCACAGCTTCTGCGATTGAATCAAAGGCGCGAGAGATGCCTTTTTCCGAGGCGAGCTCTGCGGCCTTGCCGGTGGCAGTGTCGGCGATTGCGACAACCGGGAAATTTGCCTTGGCGTAGGCGGGAAGATGCGCAGCGCGAATGATGCCGCCTGCGCCGAGAATTACGATCGGCCGGGCTGTCTTGGGACGTGGAGGCGCAGATGCCTCGGCTGCTTGCCGGTAACGTTGTTCGTTATTCTCCACTCGCACCTCGTTTGGTTTCTGTATGAATTTTCTTATTTCAAATCGTAGACTGTTTTGGCTGTCATACCAAAGATGTTTGCGCGCTCGTCCTGGCTGAAGTCTGCAAAGTAGTTCCGAAGAACCTGCCACCATTGAGCGTAGCCGGCTGCTACGAGGCACACGGGCCAATCGGAGCCGGCCATCAGGCGACCGGTGCCGAACGATTCCACTACGATATCCAGGTAGGGCCTCAGCGACTCGATCGACCAGTGTGACCACGAGTCTTCCGTGACCATGCCTGAGATTTTGCAGCACACGTTACTGCGCTTGCTCAACTCATGGATCCGAGTGCGCCAGGGCTCGATCTCTCCGGCAGCGATCTTTGGCTTCGCAAGGTGATCGAGCACAAACGTCTGTTGTGGGTGCCGATCGACAAAACGAATTGCTTCCTCAAGCTGATGCTCGGCGATGAGCAGATCGTAGACGAGGCGAGTTCCATGGAGAGCGCGGATGCCACGATTGAAGTTTGCATCGTCAAGGAAGCCCTTGGGCTCAGCCTGTACGACATGACGGAGGCCTACGAGTTTTGGGTCGGCGGTCAGCGCCTTCAGGAAAGCTTCAAAATCCGGTGCAGCGATGGGAGCCCATCCAACGACGCCGCGGATTTCTTTACAGCTTCTCGCGAGTTCGAGTAGCCAATGCGTCTCTTTGAGGGTCTGCCGCGCTTGGACTGTTACCGCACCGTCTACACCGGCGCGCGCGAGCTCGGCGGCAAAATCTGACGGCAAAAAATCGCGGCGCAGTGCGGCCATGCGATCGTCAATCCACTCGTATTCGGCGGCCGAGTAGCGCCAGAGGTGGTGGTGTGCATCGATGACGGAGAGATCAGGAGGCGACTGGACACTCATCGCGATCATTCTATTGACGCAGCTCCGTAAAGAATAGAGGCGTGCGTTTTAGCGGGGATCGACGAGGCCCATTGCGATCATTCCGAGCGCGGTGATGCTGGGGAGAAAGAAATAGTCTCCACCACGCAGTTCGACGAAGTTCGGAAGGTTGCCGCAGATGAAGGGAGGATTTGTTGCGCTCGTGTCACCCTGGACGACAAACCTGCCGAGCCCACCGTGGTTGCCCATCAGCACGTCTTTCTGGTTGCCGAGATGCGCATCGTTGCCGTACTCGATCCACTGCTGCTGCACGAACTCAAACTGCCGGGAGATGTTTGCGTTGAGCGCCATGAAGATGACGCCGCGCTCTTCCTGGTCAGAGGCGGCTTCGCCCTCCGCCGCGAAACGTCCGTAGGGAAGACCCCGCCGGGTGATGCGTCGACGATCGATGAGCTTGCTGTCGAAGCCGAAGGCATCTCGCGGATGGACGCGTCGAACATGCGCGCCCATGGGACAACGCGTGCCTTCAGGATCGGCGCCGAAGGTGAAGTTGGTGCTGCGGTTGGGGTCTTGTGCGATCGCGGGATCCGGTCTGTCGGGGGAGACTTCGATGGGGGTGCCGTCTCTCCAGCGGCCGATGAACTTGGCGGCTAGTTTCTCCTTGCCGCCTGCGTAGCGTGGGGCATGTTCGTCGAGGTAGGCGCGAAATGTTGCGAGGTTCTGGTGAAGCTTTCGATAGACCATGAAGGTTCCGTTGCTCGCCAGTAAGTGCGGGACCGGTGCCACGGGAAGTTCCCCAGCTTCATCGGCGTAGCCAAGAAGCAGCTCTCCGGTAGCGAGGGGAGCCCAGCTTCCGTCGGGCATCAGCTTGCCTTGTCCCGGCTGCGAACTCCGTTCGACGCCCAGGTAGTCCGGATTACCGAAGCCGTCGGTGAAGCCAAAGTGTTCGCGGGTCGTGGGCGTGCCATCGATAACCACTGCCGCGGCGTCCTGCGATGCGAGTACGACTGCTCCGCCGGTCTCGTCAAGAAGCGTCATCACCTCGGCGCAGCCGGCTTCGAGCGCTTCCGGAGATTGGGCATTGACGCCGACCCACGCATGGACTTCGCAGTTACGCCAACATTCGTCCCAGTGCTCCGGAGAGTTGACACCGGTATCTCCGAGGATGGCGGCTCGCTTCTTCATGCCTTGCTGAAATTCGACCGGGAAGGTGAGCAGCGTTGCATCGGGCAGATCCAGGGCAACGAGTCCGAGATGTGTGAACGCGATGTTTAGCGTGCTTGCCGGTTTGCCGCTGTCCCAGCGCTGGCCCGTCGTTACCTTGCGAAGCAGGCGACCTATCAGGCTGCGGGCTCGCGTCGCGTCTTCGAAGTGCAGGAAGAGATACCGGGCAACGGGCATGTTGTAGCCTCGCAGAACAAAGCCCTGAATATCTGTCGCGTTCAATTTACTCATTTCGACCGCCAGTCTTGATGTCTCTGCGAGGGGCCATCCCGCCCGGCCTGGGAACGGGTGCGGATTTTAGTATGTCCATGAACTTCGTGAAGTCTCTTTGGAGTTTCTCCGGATCCATTCCTTGATGGCACGCAATGAAGTCTGCTACAGCGCGCTGTGTCTGCAGTGCAGAGAGTGTCTCGGGAACGGATTTGTTATTGACTTGTTGCGATGTCCACGTCGGAGCGAACGAGGATCTCCTGTGTGGCGGAGGGAGCGACATCGGGGAGATCGCGACGCTGCGCAGCGGAAAAATCAGGGAGGGCAAATGCGCTTGTGGTGAGGAGAGCATTGCGAACGAAGCTGCGGCGTGTCGTGTTGGTCGGGAACAAATTTGATCTCCGTCAAGAATTTGTGGATGGACTAGAAAGAACGAATACTTATTTGTATACAACTATCAATTTCCAATGTATAGTTCGGGCTAAACGAATACAGGGTAGCAAGCCGGAGACGAGCAAGAACCGTGTCCGGATGGAAGCGTGCGTTTGGAGAAATCTGGAGGACGTCGAGTGAGGATGCAAGGGTCGGGTTGGTTTGGAATTGTCGTTCGATTGGCTCTGGTTTCGACAATAGCGACGGGGTTTGCACAGGCCGCGGCGACGCAGGTCGACTATGAACGGGCTGCTGGACTGGCTGCGAAATATCGCGAACTGCTGGTGGATGTTCCGGAGAATCCGGTGTGGGTGGCGGGCGAAGACACGCTCGTCTACAGCAAAAACTCAAATGGTGGACATGAGTTTGTGCAGGTGAATGCGGCGACGGGACAGAAGAGTGCTGCGTTCGATCATGCGCGGCTGGCGGATGCGCTGAGCAAGGCGGCGGGCCGGGAGTTCAAGCCGACTGATCTGCCTTTGACGCGGTTCCAATTTACCGAGAAGAAGACGGCGATCGAGTTCCTGTTGGAACAGGTGCGCTGGCGCTGCGACCTGACTACGTACCATTGCGCGATGGCGACGGGAGGTCCCGGTGGTCGGGGAACGCGCGGTGGTGGCGCTGCGGGTGACGGTGAGATGCCGTGGGCGGCGAACAGTCTGACGAACCAAAGACCGTCTCCTGACGGCAAGTGGGATGCGCTGGTCGAGAACTACAACATCGTGCTTCAGCCGAAGGGAGCCAAGAGCACGGAGAAGACGATTCTGAGTACGGATGGGTCGGAGGACAACTACTACAACATCAACTCGATTGCGTGGTCGCCGGATTCGACGCATCTGGTGGCGTATCGCGTGAAGCCCGGATACAAACGCATGGTGCATTATGTCGAGTCGTCGCCTCCGACACAGTTGCAACCGATGTATACGTCGATCGTTTACCCGAAGGCGGGCGATGTGCTGGACCTGCAGCAGCCGGTATTGTTTGACGTTGTCAGCAAGCGCGAGATGCAGGTGAGCAACGGACTATTTCCGAACCCGTTCAATCTGGGTCGCGTGCAATGGTGGAAGGATAGCCGCGGATTTACGTTTGACTACAACCAGCGCGGACACCAGGTGTACCGCGTGATTGAGGTGGATGCGCGAACGGGAACTCCGAGCACATTGATTGACGAGGAGAGCAGGGCATTCATCGACTATCGCCCGCTGGTGAACAACCAGACCGACACAGGCAAGATCTATCGGCACGATGTCGCCGATGGAAAAGAAATTATCTGGATGTCGGAACGGGATGGCTGGGCACATCTTTATCTCATTGACGGAATGACGGGCCGGTTCAAGAACACGATTACCAAAGGCGACTGGCCGGTTCGTTCCGTGGACTACGTCGATGAGGCAAAGCGACAGATCTACTTCGAGGCGAGCGCCATGAAGGCAGGAGAAGATCCGTACTTCGAACATGCGTACCGGATCAACTTCGACGGCACCGGGCTGACACCGCTGACAGAGGGAGAAGGGAATCATCACGTCGAGTACTCCTCTGATGGGAAGTACTACGCTGATCTGCATTCGACGGTGAGCGAAGCTCCGGTGCTCGATCTGTATCAGGTCGACGGCAACAAGAAGGTTACGACGCTGGAGCAAGGAAACCTGGACAAGCTGAAGGCGGCTGGTTGGAGGCCTCCGGAGCCCTTTATGGCGAAGGGGCGCGATGGCAAAACGGAGATCTGGGGAGTGATCTGGAAGCCGGCGAACTTCGATCCCTCGAAGAAGTATCCGGTGATTGAAAACATCTACGCCGGGCCCCAAGGGTCGTTTGTGCCGAAGTCATTTTCGCCGCGTGCAGAGCCGTTGACGGAGCTGGGTTTCGTCGTGGCGCAGATCGACGGCATGGGAACGAACAACCGGTCAAAGGCGTTCCATGATGTTGCGTGGAAGAACCTGAAAGACGCGGGATTTCCGGACCGGATCCTGTGGCACAAGGCAGCGGCGGCGAAGTATCCGTGGTACGACATATCGAACGTTGGAGTCTTCGGGACGTCGGCCGGCGGCCAGAACGCGATGGGCGCACTACTGTTTCATCCCGAGTTTTATAAGGTCGCGGTGGCGAACAGCGGATGCCATGACAACCGGATGGACAAGATCTGGTGGAATGAACAGTGGATGGGATGGCCGGTTGGGCCGCAGTACTCCGAGTCGTCGAATGTGGACAATGCGTACAGGCTGCAGGGTAAGTTGATGCTGGTCGTCGGCGAGTTGGACGATAACGTCGACCCGTCGTCAACTTTCCAGGTCGCGGACCGGTTGGAAAAAGCGAACAAATATTTCGACCTGCTGTATGTTCCGGGCGGCCATCACGGAGCCGGTGGAGCGTATGGGTACAGGAAGCTCGAAGATTTCTTTGTCCACAATATTCTCGGGCAGGAGCCTCCCGCGTGGAATCAGGAACCGGCCAAGCCTGCGACTGCGGCGACTCGCTACTGCGCGGTAAGCGTATTGCCCCCTTACGTCGGCAGTGCAAGTAGCGAAGCGAGTCTCCCGCTTCGCTACTTTTTTCTTAGGCTCCTTTGAAGCTGGAGAAGGGCTTCTCCTGCACTTTGGGTCTGTTGGCAAGCGCGGTCTTGAAGATGGCCTGAGCTGTCTGGAGTTCGTTGCCAACTAGTTCCATGCGGGGTGCGCGTACGCGTGCTGAGCCTACGCCAGCCTGCTCCTGCACCCATTTAATGAGTTGAACAAACTTTGGCACTGTGTCCATGCGGAGCAGGGGAAGGAACCAGCGGTAGAGCTCGAAAACTTCCTTGCGCTTGCCGGCCTGCGCGAGGTTGAAGAGTTCGACTGACTCTGCGGGGTATGCGTTGACGAGACCGGCGACCCAGCCCTTGGCTCCGGCGTTGACGCCTTCGACGAGAACGTCGTCGACTCCGACGAAGATGTCGAGGCGGTCGCCCAATACTTCACGGATAGCAGAGACGCGGCGAACATCGGCGCTTGATTCCTTTACGGCGTTGAGGTTCGCGTGCTCAGCGGCGAGTTCCGCGATCTCGTTCGGGAGAAAGTCGGTCTTGTAGGCGATGGGATTGTTGTACAGCATGCAGGAGAGGCCAGTGGCTTTGATGATGGTTGAGACATGGTTCTTCATCTCGCGCCAGTCGGAGGTGTAGACGTAGGGCGGAAGAACCATCAGAGCCTGGCAGCCTGCCTGCTCGGCCTCTTTTGCGAGACGAACAGCGTTTGCTGTGGAGAGGGAAGAGATCGCCGCGACGACCGGTGTTTTTCCCGCGGAGACACGCACGGCGGTCTTGAGGATGTCGACCTTCTCTGCGTTTTCGAGGGTCGCGCCTTCGCCGAGAGAGCCGAGCATCACAAGGCCGGTACATCCGTTGCCGAGCAGCCACGCCGCGTGCTGGGCGAGAAAGGGGTGGTCGACAGCGAGCTTGTTATCAAACGGTGTCGTCATTGCGGGCATTACGCCGGACCAGATCATGCATTCTCCTGAGATACATTTTGTTGGGAATCGTGAAAACAAAGAGCGCTTACGGGAACAGGAAACAAGGGTGGACGGATTGACTTCGGTGTCCATCCAAAGAGTGCCTGGGTTGCAGGGCCACAGATTCGCCCCTGACATGGCCCCATTCCACATCGTGTCTGCAGCTTTGCATCGGTCCATCCGCTGCGGGCTGCGAGGTTGTCGTAGGTAACATCCTCGCAGCGGCAGACGATGGTATCCAATGCGGAGAGCAGACGGAGTTCGGGGCGCAGCCGAAAGGCGGCTTCCAGGCGTGATGCAAATTTTCGTTCTGCGGCGTTGCGGGCGTGCAGAGATGCGGTCGGTTTTCCGGCGCAGGCCAGTCCGGCGATCTCGCCCTGTACTAGAGCCGCCTCGAGTCCGCCAATGCCGGTTGGCTCTCCTGCGCAGTAAATGTGTGCCACGGAGGTCCGCTGCTGTTCGTCGACTGCGACGAAGTCGCCGCGGAGGTTACAGCCAAGCAGAGAGGCGAGCTCAGTGTTGGGCACGAGGTGAAAGCCACATGCGAGCATGTCGCAGGCCTCGTCCCAGACCTTTGCTCCGTTGGTGAGCTGGATACTTTTGAGCATGCCTGTCTTTTTGTCGGCGAGAGCGGAGACGGGCCAGCAGCCGGTGCGGTAGGGGGTTTTGCCAAGCGCTGCTCTGTAGCCGATGCCCTGACGGATCTTTGCAGGATGAGACCAGAGCGAAGCGGCGAAGGGGGCAAGCTGCCACCTCGGCGCCTGTTCGGCGATGCTGGTGATGTGAGCTCCGTACTCGTGCAGATGAACTGCGACGGCCAGCAGAAGCGGCCCTGATCCTGCTACCGCGATACGCTTGCCTTGGACAGAGAATCCACCTTTGACGAGCGCCTGCAGGCCTCCGGCTCCAAAGACTCCGGGAAGAGTCCATCCGGGAAATGGAAGGAATCGCTCGCGCGCTCCGGTTGCAAGGATGAGATTGTCGTACTGCAAGGTGACTACTTCTGTGCCGCCGGCGGTGTCGCGGAGAGCCTGAAGCGTTCGCGGTCCAGGCGCATCGAAGACGCGGTAACCGAAGAGGAGCGTGGCGCCGGACGATGCGAGATCCTTGAGCGCGGTCGTCTTTCTGGCGGTTTCCCCTTTGTTCGTTTCGTGTCCGCGAGCTTCGATGCCGCCGCGCCAGATCTGTCCCCCGGCTGCGGGGTTGTCGTCGAGAAGAAGCACGCTTCGTCCGTGGCGGGCTGCGGCCGTTGCAGCAGCGATGCCGGCGGGACCTGCGCCCACGACAATGACATCAGCACGTTTCATCGTTCCGATTCCACCACCATGCCATCGCGGCAAAGGAGCTGACAGGTGCGGCAATGGGGTGTGCCGTCCACGATGGCGCGGCACTCAAAACAGATTCCCATGCCGCAGAGCGCGGTTCTCGGCTCGCCGGTGACAGAAATTCGGCACGGCACGCCCGCCTTGAGAAATGCAGCGGAGACGATGGATCCGGCCTCCATCTGCACGGGCTGGCCATTGACCCGGATGGTTATGCTCTCAGGCATGCACGGCCGCCCGAGTGGGCCTACGCAGAGGCAGATAGGGAGCGATCTCGATCTCGGAGGTGCGCCCGAGGATCTGGTCGGTGAGAAGACGCGCAGCGCCAGGAGCGTTGGTAATGCCAAGTCCTTCGAAGCCGGCGGCGAGCCAGAGAGTCCGGTCATCAGTGAGGCCTTCGGCCGGGCCGATGAGGGGAAGCTTGTCGGGTGTTGCAGCGCGGAAGCCCGTCCAGACGCGCAGCCCGGAGACCTTCGCCAACTCCGGTATGTAGCTCTGTGCACGCTCGAGCATCCGGCTGAGAATGTCGGCGTCTGATCTGGAGTCCTCATTGTCGTACTGGCGCGAAGAGCCGATCAGGAGTTGGCCGGTGCGACGTGGCTGAATGTTGAACGCAACGGAGTCCGTCTCCACCTTGTGAGCGCTCTTCAGATATCCGAGTTCGACGAGTTGGTGACGAAGGAAGTTGGGATAACGGTCGGTGATGAGCAGGTGACCTTTACGTTTCTTTATGGGCAGGGCAGGCAACAGCGTGCAGTCCGTTCCAGTTGCGAGCACGATGCAACCGCCGCGCAGCGTCGTTCCATTGGCCAATCGCAGCTCGCCATTCTTCGCGGAGACAGCGGCAGAACCCTGCACTATGGTTGCGCCAAGCGCGAGGGCTCGCTGGAGAAACCAATCGCTTGCAGCCGGAGGATAGATGACTCCATCGTCGGGTACGAGCAGGCCACCGGCCAATCCTCGCCGGAGCAGAGGTTCTTCCGCAGCTACTTCGGCTTGGTTGAGAATGTCGGCGCGCACACCCGCAGCGAGGTAGGTCGATCGCTTAGCGTGGACTTCGGCCATCTCTTCGTCGTCGGCCGCAACCCAGAGCGTGCCGCGTGTCTCATATTCGACGGCGTCCGGCAGCTTTGGAATTAATTGCTGCCAGAGCGAGCGGGAGTAGCGAGTCAGATCAAGTTGAGCGGGCGAATCGTCCATGACGACGATGTGTCCCATGCCTGCCGCGGTCGCGCCACCGCCGGCCAGATAACCCTCTATCAAGCCGACATGCAAACCCGCCTGAGCGCACTCGAGCGCGGAGGCACAGCCTACGATGCCGGCGCCGACGATGAGGACGTCGTAGTTCTTCATTAGAACGCAATGCCGCCCACGAAGGGATCGGTATGTTGGAAGAGAAGTTTTGACTCTGCGGTAACCCACGCGCGGCCTGTGATTTCGGGGTGAATGTAGCCGTTCGGCGCCCCGGTAATTTTTCCTTCGAAGAACGTGCCGAGAATTCCCTCCTGAATCCAGACATCTCCCGGAGCAAGCTTCCCGTCGGCGTAGAGACAGGCCATTTTGGCGCTCGTTCCTGTGCCACACGGAGAGCGGTCGAAGGACGCTCCAGGGCAAAGGACGAAGTTGCGCGACGAGCTGTTGGGCGACCGGGGTGCGGCGAAAAATTCGATGTGGTCGATCACTGCGCCGCCCTCGCCGGTGATGCGGGAGTTGATGAGAGCGGAACGGATTGCGGTCGAGGCAGCAACAAGCTCTGCGCGGTTGGCAAGCGAGAGATCGAACGGATGTTCTCCGACGAGGAAGAACCAGTTGCCGGCCCAGGCGATGTCGCCTGTAAAGCGGCCATAGCCAGGCACTTCGACCGGCACCGATGCGCGAAGACGATAACTTGCAACGTTGGAGACAGAGACGCGTCCGTCTTCGTGGAGTCGTGTGGAAACGGTGCCAACCGGAGTTTCGATCCGGTGCACGCCCGGCCCGATCCGTCCCATATGCGCAAGTGTTGTCACCACGCCGATGGTTCCGTGTCCGCACATGCCGAGGTACCCGACATCATTGAAGAAGATCACGGCTGCCGCGGACTCTGGATTGACCGGTTTACAGAGGAGGGCACCGACGACGACCTCCGATCCGCGCGGTTCACACACCACGCCGCACCGGAAGTCATCGAAATCACGCTGGAGCCGCTTTAAGCGGCCCGGCAGATCTCCTGTTCCGAGATCAGGCCCACCGGCAATGACAACACGCGTCGGCTCCCCTTCAGTGTGGGAGTCGATTACCTCTACCCAACCCTCTTGCACCATACCTCCTATCGTAACTCATATTGTCTACGATTTTGGATACATTATTGTAACTAACTGTTTGAATTATTTTTTAGGAAAGTTAGGTTAGAGTGACATATACAAGTTTATTCCGTTGTAATCGTGGCTATTGGAAGAGATGAAGAAAAAGACAAAAGCGGCACCGGTATCGATTGAACGGGCGAAGGCAGAGCACGGCACCAGCCTCCTGACAGCTTTTCGCGAGATTCGCGAACTCATTGTGCATGGCCGGTTGTCTCCCGGAACCTGGATCCTGGAAGCCGATCTGGCGGAGCGGCTGAATATGAGCCGGACGCCGGTCCGCGGCGCTATCCACTGGCTGCAGCGCGAGGGATATATTCTCGAGCACAGAAACGTCAGCAAATCCCGCATGATTGTTGCGCCTCTGACGAAAGAGGATGCGAATGAGCTCTACCTGATCATCGGAAACCTGGAAGGTATTGCTGGCCGTGGCGTTGCGGCCCTGCCGGCTGCCAGACGAATGGAGCTCTGTGTCCAACTCAGAAAACTGAATGAGCGCCTGCTCCAGATATGTGAAGGCCGCGGCGGGAAACAAGGGGAGATCTTCGATCTGGATCGCGAGTTCCATCGACTCATCGTGCATAACGGGGCGGGCAGTCGCCTGCTGACGCTTCACGGAGCGATTGAACCGCAGGCCGAACGGTACTGGCGGCTGTATGCGAGTTCCATCATCAAGGACCTTCATCTCTCTGTTGAAGAGCACGAGAACATCATCAAAGGGATAGAGAAGGGCGATGCGGACCGCGTAGAACTCGGCCTACAGCAGAATTGGTTGAAGGGCGCAGAGCGGCTGGGCCATGTGATTGACATCTTCGGCGAACGCGGAAGCTGGTAGTTCTCCCGCGGCACGATCGCAACAATAAATTACTGGTTTTTATGGGAATGCCGTCTTGAGGGCAGCGGATCAGCTCTGCCTCACGCAGGCGGTCCCGCAAGACGAACCATTGTGTCCCCGAAGGAGATGGTGGGGCAGGTTTTCCGCATGGGGAAAAGAGCGGGCATTACAGCAAAAACGTGGGTTTTGAAAAAAAAGTAGCAACTTCTCTTGACGTGAGTATACATTAACGCATACAAAGTGGGCGTGGAGTAATTGTGTTTCGAATCAGTCGGCCAAGTATGTTTCTGAGCCGCTGATCCGCTTTGGGCCGGTCTTAGAGAGATTTTCATTCAGAAAGAAACACTTTGGAGGTCAAGCCATGTTAAGAAAACGTTTCACCGCACTAGGAGTCTCCGTGTTGGGCCTTGCGTTGGCAGTGGTTTTCAACACGAGCTACGCGAACGCGCAAAGCGGCAACCAGGGATCGATAGTCGTGACCGCTCAGGATGCTAGTGGCGCGGTGATTCCGGGCGCCAGTCTGGAACTTACTGAACTAACCTCCAACAGCGTCCGCAAGGCGGAGACTGGGGACAAGGGAACGTATACGTTCGTCAATTTGAATATTGGCACCTATCGTTTGAGCATCTCTCGTACCGGCTACCAAACCAAGATTTACGACTCGGTGCTGGTGGAGTCCTCGTCAACTGTCACTCTTGCGGCGAGTTTGCCGGTGGGCACTGTAAGTGAGACGGTACGCGTCACTGGCCAGGAGAACGCCGTGCTGCAGACCAGTTCCTCTGAAATTGGCACGGTCATCAACACAAACGAGATCGAGAATCTTCCGATCGCGGGCCGAAGCATTGCATCGCTCACTCAGTTGGTGGCCGGCTTTAATGGCACGTACAACGGGCTTCCCACTCCAGACCAGGGAAACAACATCGACGGTGGTATCAGCTCCTCCAGCCGCGGCAAATACAGCGGCAGTACCTCTCCTGCGGTGCAAGCGCGCATCGAATCCTTCGAACAGGTGAGCACGGTGACCGACGGACTTAGCCTGGGCAACGGATTTGGACAGGCAAGCACGCAGCTGAACTTCATCTCACGGCGCGGGAGCAATCAGTTTCATGGGCGCGTTTATGACGACTTCCGGAATAGCGGCCTGAATGCAAATACCTATGCCAACAATGTTTCCGGCGTCCGAAGGCCGAAGCTGATCCTGAATGACTTCGGCGCAAGTGTGGGTGGTCCAATTCTTCGCGACAAGCTGTTTTTCTTTGGGACGTTTGCATCCTCACGTCAGCCCACAACGGTAATCGCCACCAACAATGTGTTCACCCCCGCCGCTCAGCAGGGCAACTTTACTTATGGCAGTCATACGGTCAATGTCTTTCAGTTGGCCCAAAGCTACAACGCTGCTCTGCCGGGGAAAGTGAATTCGACGATTGCCTCTCAGCAAGCGGGGATTAACACGTCGGTAGCTAATCAAGGATTGACTACAACGGGCGACCCGAATCTCCAGCTTCTGACGTATGCCGCGCCGGGTGGCGTCACCTATTACTTTCCGGTAGGCCGACTGGACTACAACCTCTCCGACAAGGTCCGGATGTACCTTTCCTTCCTCTTTACCCAGGAGACCAGCATCGGCGCTTACCCGCAACCCTTCCCGGGAGCGGGCTTCAGCAACCAGAATGGGAACTATTTCTTCAGGAACTACCAGGCGAACTACGGGCTGGACTACATCATCTCGCCTAAGGTGGTTAATCAGTTCAAGTTCAGCTTCCTTTACGACTACACGACCTTTGTTAGCGGTACTGCAAAATACTGGGAATCCCATGATGTGATTCAGTGGAATTATCCAACCGCCAACGGCAACATGTCGGGCGCAAACCCTGCATTGCCGACTGGGCAGTACTACCCGCTCTTCAGCCTCTCTGACAATGTGACGTACCAAAAGGGTGCTCATACCTTCAACTTCGGTTTCCAGGGCTATCGTGAGCAGGACCACTACTACAATCCTCCGGTGGGATTCAACATCATCCCTCTCGGAATATCTTCCGGCGATCCGGTCGCCAATGCTTTCACGATCAGCGGCAGCAACCCGACAATGCCCGGAGCAAATTCAACAAACCAGTCGGCGGCGGAGCAACTCTATGCCATTCTGACTGGCCGCATCTCTAACGTGAATGGAAGCTATGCCTACAATCCGCACACCGGTAACTATTCCCCCGGTCACGCAGGATACGATCTCGATGAACTGGCGCTTGCCTCGGGAATCTGGTTTCAGGACTCCTGGAAGGCGACTCCGAGCTTGACCGTGAACTACGGCATGCGTTGGGATTTCACGACGGCGACGCACGACGTCTCCAGCGCGTATCACTCTTCAACCGAGGCGAGTGTCTACGGCCCAACCGCGGTGGGACAACTCTTCCAGCCCGGCACGCTGAACGGCGTCGCAAACCCGGTGCTTCAACTTAATCCGAATCCCTACCATAGTTGGTTCAAGAGTCCACAACCGCAGATCGGGCTGGCCTGGAATCCGAGAATCGACGGGGATGGGTTCCTGCACAAGCTGATGGGCGAAAACGGAACTGTGATCAGGGCCGGCTTCGGTCTACGCAACTTTACCGAACCCTATCAGTTCTTCTGGGATGAGGCCTCGGACTACGGAAGCTTCTTCTATCAGTTCTTCAACCTTACGGCGAATACCTCCGGACAAACCGGAACGTTTGCGCCCGGCAGCCTCTCGCTCGGAAATCCCCTTCCAGCCTTCGCCGTCAGTCCAGCCACCTTCCAAACCACGGCGCCGCAATCGGAGTTCACGTTTGTTGGTGGCAGCAACGGAACTCCTGTCAGCGGTATGGATCCGAATATCCGGCAACCTTACTCGGAGTCATGGAACTTCTCCATTCAGCGTGAGCTGGGACGGTCCCGAGTCCTCGAGGTCCGCTACAACGGCAACCGGACGGTGCATCAGTGGATGCAGATCAGTCCCAACGAGGTGAATATCTTTGAGAATGGATTCCTGGCTGAATTCAAAAAGGCACAGGCGAACCTTGCACTGGGCGGCGGAAAGACATTCTCGGATGTCAACTCGCCCAACAAGACTCCGATCATGGATGCAGCCTTTGGTGGTGCCGGAACAGCGAACTTCTCAGCAACGCAGTTCATCAACTACCTGGTCAACGGTCAAGTCGGGACATTTGCCAACCAGCTTGCCGGCAACAACGCAAATACTCCTTCGTACTTCTGCCATCTCGTGGGTACGAACTTCGCACCCTGCGCAACCAATGGAGGTTATACAGGGGCAGGCGCGGGCTATCCGATCAACTTCTTCCAGGCGAATCCGTATCAGCCCGGAAGAGGTACGAACTGGATGATGGACGGCGGCTACTCCAACTACAACGCTCTTCAGGTTGATCTTCGTCAGGCGAATTGGCATGGTCTGCAAGGCGATTTCAATTATGTCTGGAGCAAGTCCCTGGGTCTCGCCACCGCGAACGGCAACTACACTGCGGCCGGAGCCTCTCTCTTCACGCTGCGCAACCTGCGCCTGTCCTATGTGCCGACGTCGTTCGACATTAGCCAGGTCACACACGCTTATGGAACCTACGACCTTCCTTTTGGAAAGGGAAAAGCCTTCCTGAGCAATGGTGGGGCGCTCGACCGCGTGGTTGGCGGCTTCTCTGTGGGCACGGTCATTACCTTCCAGACTGGGACACCCTTCCAGTTGACTGGCGGGTATGCGACCTACAATGCGTCGGGCGATGGTGGCACTGTGTTGAACGGCGTAACGCCTAGCCAGTTGCAGAAGGCCGTAGGCGTGCATCGTGTGCCAGGTTCAACGACGGCTAACTTGATCGATCCGAAGTACCTCTCGTCGCCGACGGGGGGAACCTCGAATTACTCCTACCTTGCGCCGAACACGACGCCGGGAACGATCGCGAACATTATCTTCCTGCACCAGCCGACAGCGTTCACGCAGAACCTGGCAGTCACCAAGGTGATTCCCATCAAAGAACAGTTGAGCTTCAATCTGCAGGGAGAGTTCATCAACGTGTGGAATCACCCGGTGTTCGGCAATACCTTCAACTCTCTATCGAGCAGCAGCGTGCAGAGTACATCGTTCATGCGTGCGGGGGTGACGAACGCGCCTCGCGCGGTTGAACTTCGTGCGAACTTTATCTTCTAGCCGAAACGCATTAATTCTTCGCCACGCACAAGGCCTCCTGTGCGTGGCTTTTTCTTTGGGGATATAAAACGCAATTACAGAAAGAAAAAACACAGGCCCGAGGAGTGAGGATCTTCTCCTCGGGCCTGTTCTTTTGGCGGGCGACTCTAGCTGTAGTTGGCGATCACTTCGAAGTGTTTTGCTCCGCCGGTCTTGATCGCGGCGGTATCTTTATGCGGGCCGCTTACCTCTACTGACTTGCCGTTGGCCGTGATGCTTTGAATCGTCTTGTCGGCGGGAAGACGAAACTTCACATGCAACTCCGCCGGCGCCGCTTTGCTGCTCTGCAGCCTCACGGTCGCGAGGAGTTGATTGGGTCCTTTCGTGGTGAGGCGATAGTCGACACGCCCCCAGCGCGTAGGAGCGGCGTCAATTGCGATCTCCTGGCCGGCGGCCACCCAATCGCGCGGCAGCGCTTTGCCGAGGTAGAGGCGGTCTGCGTCAGAGTCTTCAAAGACCAGCATCCAGCGCACGAGGAGAGGAATGGTTAGCTGCGCGGGAATGCAGAAGAGCGCCGTGCTCCCGGTGATGCCCGCGACTTCGCCCGCTGTCCAACTGCCGCGGGTGTGATCGTGAAAACGATGCGAGTAGAGGAAGAGCAGATACTCTTCGATGCGGTCGAGGCGAAGGAGCATCTGCGCGTAACCATACGAGATGAAGCCGAGGATCGCGCGGCCATTTGGATTGGGGCGGCCCACGTTGGCCACAACGCCGATCGTGGTCGTCCCATTGGCCCGCATGCAGTCGATCACCAGGTTGGCGAGGTCCGGCGGCAACACATCCGCATGGACAAGCTCGGTATAGGCACGATGCGACCACTGCTGCGGACTGGGGTGCTCCGTCTCCATCGACTCGCGGACGGTCAACTTGGTCGGCAGGGGGCCGATGTAGGGCGGATTCATGTCGTGCCGCACATTGGCGCGCATACTGGTGACCAAAGTCTCACAAAGTTGTTCGCTGTGCTTCGTCCACTCGGCGGCTGACTTTGCCATAGCGGGGTTGGCGGTCGCGAGGCTCTTCCAGACAGGCGCGATGTCGCGAAGACCACGCACGGCCATGGCGCTGTTCGCGTAGTAGGGCTGCCACCAGGTCATCGGCTTGGCAGCGAGGCAGGCATCGGATTCGTTCCATCCGTGAATCAGTCCGTAGCCGGGGTCATCGGGAGCGAGTCGCCGGCTCTCATCGTGAAGCTCGGTCAGGACGGCGGCGGTGGCCTCGATCTTCTCGCGATGTTTGAGCAGGAGAGCGCGATCCTGCGTGTAGTGAAAGTACTTCGCGATGAGGGAGAGAGTGAGGCCGAACTGCGCGGTCTCCGCTCCGCGCATGTTGATCATGCCTTTGTCGTCGACGAAGTCGGAGAAGTAGTTATCGAAGACGTCGTGGGCCATCTCGAAGCGGCCCCACTCCATGTTGGCGTAGAAGGAGCTGGTGAAGATGTCCTGGAAACCGTCGTACTCCGGGCCGTAGTAGTCGCGATCGACCGCACCGTACTTGGGGTAGACACCGCCTGGGCGCACCATCTGCTCCTTGACGAAGGCGTACTTCGTCATGTCCATCCAGACTTTTTGCGGAAGAGTGGCGGGGGCGATGTCGTGCATCTGCTTTTCCCAGTAGGCGGCGAACTCAAGCAGGCCGCGATAAAAAGCCTCGGGAGCGGGATCGACGCGGCGAGGAGGATACGGCGGGTAGCTGTAACCGTATTCGACCTTCAGAATTTTTCCGTTCTCGACGTGAAATGTGCGATGCCACGTTTGCACGATGAACCGGTCCTTCGCGAGGACATCGCCGAAGACGATGATCTCGCGGTGCGACGTCGGCGAAGCAGGCATGACCTTGCGAACAGCGGGCATGTACGCGCCGACGAGTCCTTCAAAGCGTTTCGCAGCGCTCTCTGCATCGAGGGCAGGAAAAGACTGGACCGGATGGTAGGTGCGCGTGTTGCCGCTGGGATAGACAGGCATGGTGTCGGAGCACTCTCTGGTTCCGACGAAGGTGTTCCAGGATGGGCGCGCACCGGGGCGATTGTCGCGAGCGGAACCCATAGGCGGTGCGGCGGCGCGTACCAGTTCAGGATCGGGGTCACCGTGCTCGAGAAGACGATCAGCGAGAAGATCGGGGCCGGAGAGGCCGATATCTTTGATGTTCAAGCCGAGATAAGGAGGGTCCGCGTCGGCGAAGTTGGCTTCAGCGTTGCGTGTAAGGACCCGGCCGTTGCCGGACGAGGAGAGAAACGAGATGGCGCCGTCTCGGGTGCGAAGGTCTTCATAGACTTTCCACGTCTGCGGGCCTTGTTTAAAGGTGCAGAGCAACGTGTGACCTTCGATATCTATCTCTTTGGCGGGGATAAGGCTTGAGGTCGAGACGTTCGGCGAGGCGGGCTTTGATTCAGCGGTCTTTTGATCGGCGAAAGACTGCAGGCTGTTCATTCCGGCAGTAGCAATTGCCACACTCTGTATGAAGCGGCGTCTGTCCATCAGTGCTCCTCGCAATCCCGATTATTAAAATATTTTCTATTGTATACATTCTCGTATCCCTGTACTTTGGACGCAATGCCTAAGTTTCAGAAAAATGAAGGGAAGGGCTCGTCCATGACCGAACGCATTTCAAGAAGGGCAATGCTGAAGACCGCGGGGACGGGAGCGGCCGGATTGCTGTTTCGCCAGCAGTTTGCCTATGCGGAACTTGCGACGCAGCCGGTGCAGCGGCAGTTGCCGGTCGGGAAGGTTGGGCTGGAGCTGCGTGTTACTGCAATGAACGCCAATACGCTGCGTCTGAGCGTCGCGGCGATCGACGAAATACTGGACAAGACCTACGGGGACGGCAGCGTGGTTTCGCGGACGTGGCCTGCTCCATTGCTGAAGGTCGCCGACTCGCAAACGCCGCAGACGATGGCGTGGGGAAAGAACAAGATCACCGTCGGGGTGAAGCCACTGCGTGTCACCGTCGAGAAGGAAGGGCAAGGCATCGCGCAGGAACTCGTATTCGATGTAAGCACGAACCGGATTACCTTTCGGTACGGAGACGGGCCGATCTATGGGCTCGGCGGTGGGTTGCATCCGCTGGATCGCAGAGGCACAAAGGACATGATGCGCAATGGCAGCGGAGAGAATCTTCGCCTCTATGGAGCGCGCACACCGATTCCCTGGCTGGTCGGAACAAGCGGATGGGGACTGTTCTTCCATGAGCCGACGGGCAACTTCGATCTGACGGGCGAGCTTGGAATTTTTCATCCGAGCGACGTAGCGCGTGGGCAGGATGTCTTTCTCACGATCGGCGACACACCAGCTGAACTGATGCAGCAGTGGGCGGAGATCAGCGGATATCCGCATCTGCCGCCGAAGTGGGCGCTCGGATATCTGCAGTCGCATCGGACGCTGGAGAGCAGGGAAGCCGTACTGCAGGAGGCGAAGACGTTTCGCGAGAAACGGCTGCCATGTGACGCGATGATTTATCTGGGAACGGGTTTCTGTCCTTCGGGATGGAACACAGGACACGGTTCGTTTGTGTTCAACGAGAACGTATTTCCCGATCCGGAAAAGATGATCGAGGAGTTCCACAAGGATCACTTCAAGGTCGTTCTGCATGTGGTGAACCCGCCGGAGAATCTGCACGGGAGAGTCTCCGATACAGGAACGGCCGCGAAGGATCTCGGCGATGCGGCGCTGTACTGGGCCCAGCATGCGCCGTTCATGCAGAAGGGCGTGGATGGGTGGTGGCCGGATGAGGGCGACGTGTTGCCGTGGGAATCTCGGCTGACGCGAAACCAGATGTACTGGGAGGGCAGCCGAATGACGCGCCCCGACATACGGCCCTTTGCGCTGCATCGCAACGGCTATGCCGGTCTGCAGCGATACGGATGGCTGTGGTCGGGCGATGTGTTTTCGACGTGGAAGACACTTGAGACCCAAGTGATGATCGGCATCAACATGGGGCTCACCGGAGTTCCATACTGGGGCACGGACATCGGTGGCTTTGTGCCGACCAAGGAGTTCACCGCGGAGCTGTATCTGCGGTGGTTTCAGTTTGGGGCATTTTGTCCGCTGTTTCGCAGTCATGGGCGTACGTGGAGGCTGCGGCTTCCCTGGGGATGGAATACGGGAGACTACGGGCCTTCGGAGATGGGACCGAATGCCGCCACCTTTCTACCGAAGCCGGAGGATCTGCACAATCCGGAGGTCGAACGAATCTGCCGCAAATATCTGAACGCACGTTACCAGTTGATGCCGTATCTTTACTCGGCCGTTGCGGAGACTCACAGGACCGGTCTGCCCTTGATGCGCGGATTGTGGCTGCACTATCCGAAGGACGCGAAGGCATTGGCCGTAGAGGATGCTTATCTGTTTGGCCCACACCTGCTGGTGGCTCCCGTGGTGGAGCTTGGGGCGAAGGAGAGAAAGGTCTATCTGCCTGCGGGGACGTGGTGGGACTACTGGACCGGGCAAAAGGTTGACGGAGGCGGAGAGATGACCACTCCTGTCACGCTGGAATCGACGCCGGTTTTTGTTCGGGCTGGAGCGATTGTCCCTACAGGTCCGGTGAAGCAATATGCGACGGAACCCTCGACCGAACCGACTCGTCTGACGGTTTATCCCGGAGCGGATGGAAGCTTCTCCTTCTATGAAGATGACGGAATCAGCTTCGCGCACGAACGAGGCGACTTCACAACCATCGAGATGACCTGGACGGATGCTAACCGCACTCTGGTGTTGAAGCCGGGTAAAGGAAAGGCCGGAACTTCTCTGAAGTTCACCGTCGTTCTCGCCGGAGAGACGGCCGAGAAGTCGATCACGTTCAAGCATCAGGTGTTGACCGTTCGGCTGTAGCGTTGCGTGTAATGGCCCCGCTATTTTGCCTGCAGCACGGCTATGGTTTCCGTCGCCTGCAGCGGCAGAATGTAAGCTCCGGCATCAGTCTTCCACGAGGCCGGCGCGAGGTAATGCGGAGCGCCCGGTACATCGGCTGTCTGTTCGATACGCAGCCGGGCCACCGTCACGCCATCGCTCTGCGCAGCCAGATGCACCCGAACAGTCTTCTGTTTCGTGTCGTAGTCCACGCTGCTGAAATGACCGGCATCAAGCGTCAACCATAGACCAACCGGCGCAACGAAGACTCGGTTCCGGAAGGAGTCGAGCGTCGTGAAGCTGACAGTGCCGTGCTCCTCCTTCACGTTGCCGCCGAAACACAACCAGCCCAACTGGTCGTCGTGCGTGAGGTAGGTAGCCGTATTGAGCGCGTGCCCAACAAAGTTCGGGCCGTAGTCGCCCGTGTACGGATCAAAGGCCATGCGGTCGGGGAAGGAATGAAATGCAGCCGAAGCGAAACCCTTCTCGTCGATATTCGTCAGCGGCCCCATGACGCCACCATAACCCGCACGCAGCAGATAGAGATCTGTCGGATGAGCACGGTACTCTGCGAGCAGAGGAATCGCGTTGAGGCCCGAGCCGTAGTGATGAAGCTGCCGTTCGAGGCGTTGAATCTTGCCGCCGTAGATGAAGTCCCAGTAGCGGCGTGCGCTCCCGTTGTAGCCCCAGCTCGGGATAACCGGATCGTAGGCCAGGATGGCGTTGAGCGTGACGTCGGCCTTGTCTTTATAGCCGAAGTACGTCGTCCAGTCGTAGACCTCTTCCTGGCCGGTAGAGTCCCACGGCATCTCGCTGCCAAAGGGATACGCTTCACCCTTCCATCGGTCAGCGCGAAGGCGCATCAAATCTTCGAGCTTGGCCGCCTGCTCGGTGCGACCCTCATTCTTCAGATCTTCCAGCAGGCGTAAGAAAACAGTGCCCTCCATCTGACCGAAGCGTGTGTAATACGGCGCCTGCGTGCGCATGGCGAGCGTCGTCTCATACGCCTGATCGAGATACCACTGCCACGTGTGCTTCGTGACCAGGCCCTGCGAGTTACGCGCAAGCCGATAGAGCGACCAATACGCGGCGACGACGTGAGGATAGTTGTACGAGCGGCCGACATCGCTCGCGCCTTTGATATTCCAACTCGTCCAGCTCTTCCAGTTCAGATTCGGATCGTAGTAGTTCGGCGGCATGGCATCGGGCTGATAGTAGAAGAGGCTCTTGTGCACACCGTACTTGTGATCGCCGGAGTTCTCCTGCAGATGCCCCCACAGAACGCCATCGACAAAGCTCTCAAGTTTAGCTACCTCTTCGCGATCAGGTTCTCCGAACTGCTTCACCGCGCCTGCCAGCCACGAACCTGCACCCGCCTCGTCGCTGAGACCGGCAATCCAGACACGCGAATCCTGCCGGACCTGCTTGCCGGCCTCGTTGTCGTAACTGATGACGCCCGGAGTGCGGTGAAAGGGATCTGCCGGATCGTCGAACCACTGCTCGTGATAGAGGAAGTGCCCCATATCGGCGACAGCCTGCACTTCCGGCTTGATGTTGCGATAGCCGATCGACTGTATCGTTCCGTCTGAGTAAGTAATGACAACCCGGGAGCGCCCCCATCTCTCCGCGTGAAGAGTGTAAGCGTGCCAGAATCCGGAACGGTGACCATCGTCCTTGATCGAGAGAGCGTCTGCGGGTTCACTGACGATGGACTTGACGGAACGGTCGTAACGAAGAAAGAGATGGCCCTGCATGTCGGTGGGCAGAATGTAGCCGGGAACTCCGAACGCAACCGGACGATGATGCGCGGTGAGAGTGGCTTCAATCTGACGAATCGACGGAGCGACAAGAAAGCGTAGACCGTAGGTAAGACTCTTGCCCGGTTGAAGCACAGCTTCCGTGGCAGGGTTCCACTCCTCAACGCCCTTCCAGTCGGTCTCGGCAAAGCCGAGTGAGTGAACCATCCAGTCGTAGGAGCCTTCGAAGGTTGTGCCGCGTGGCGTGGGATCGTTGAGCAACAGCCCTTTTCCGGTTGTGCGATCGCGGCGGTCGAGAATAGGTTTGTACGCTTCGAACGGTGTGTGGCCTTCAGGCACAACGAGCAGCACCGGCCCCAGGCCGTTAAGATGAACAACCTGCACGTAGCCGGCGTCCTCTCCGATGTACGGATCGTAGAAGCTGCACTCGGCATAAGCTTGATCGAGTTTCTTGCCGTTCATAATGTTGTTGAAGACCAGGGGAATCCCCAGGCCGCCGATGTGAACGGGTTTGGCGGTGCGATTGGTCAGCAGAAAACTCAACGAGAGTTCGCCATTCTGAACCGACCAGGTGCGGGTGACGGTAAGCGGTATGTCTGCGGGCAAAGTAGCCGCCAGATCCGCCGAGAATTTGCCGCCTTCAGCAGAGAGGACGCGGACTGGCTGACGTTCATGCGCGGTGGAGAAATCCTTCCAGTCTCTTTCGTCTCCGCTGCGCAGCCGGAGATCGAGATCGCCAAGGTGGTAGAAGGTGTCGGCAGATCGCTCCTTCAGACGGTCGCCCGGTGTGTAGTCCATGTTGGGCGCAGCAATGGCTTTCAGCGACGCAACGGTCTGCGAGGAACGAACCAGCGTCAAATCCAGATCCTTCAAATCCGGCGATTGAAGTGCGACGGTTCCTTCATCCAGCATCGGGCCTGGCGGCAACTGCGGCGGCCGTCCCTGCTGGGCGAGCGCTGCGGCCACGGGAAGCACGAATGCGAAGGAGGCTTTAGCGAGCAAATTGGAGCGACGAAGCAATCGCTGTGCGGCATTGTAGGTCTGGGGCACGTTCATGTTTCTCCGGCGTAGCTTCTGGGGGTTCTGAAAAATTGGCAATCAGTCTATCGCTGCGTGGCTCGCAACATCACGACGCCGTGTGGTGGAACCTCCGCATGATAGGTCCCTCGTGCGGAGGGTAGGTCCTTGTGCTCCCACAGGTCGCGAAGGCTCACCGGAGCGTCGCGAAAGCCCAGCTTCGCAAGAGGAACATCGAGAGTCAGAGGCATCGTCCAGCGATTGAAGACGGCAATTGCTTTACTCCCGTCAGCAAGCGGTTTCGTCCAGACCTCCAGCGGGCCTTCGCTCATCGCGCGGTCGCCCTGGTGACCAGCTTTGTCTTGATCGATGGCGATGACTTCCTTGTTCAGCAGAATGCTCTTGGTGTCCTCGGTCATATTGGAAACATCGTTACCGGCGAGCAGCGGGGCGGCAAGCATCGCCCACAGGCTCATATGCGTGCGGTACTCCATGGAATTCATTCGTCCGTTGCCGATCTCCAGCATGTCCGGATCGTTCCAGTGGCCGGGACCAGCAAAGGGGCTCAGTCCGGCCTGCGAGAACCCGATGTTACTCATGGAGATGTAGTTGTCCTGAATATCTCCAGTAGTGCGCCAGAGATTTCCGCCGGCCTTTGCTCCCCAGCGCCACACCGCCTCCCAGCCGTACTGACACATGCTGAGAACGATGGGGCGGCCCGTCGCGGCCAGCGCGTCGTGCATCTTGAGATAGATCTCCTGCATCACCACAGCAGATTTCTCATGGTCGTTTCCGGCCTGTTCGCGCAGCTCCTTGGTATAGCTGCACAGATCGTACTTCAGATAGTCGATACCCCACTTGGCATAGTCCTGCGCATCCATCTCTTCATGGCCGAGGCTGCCTTCAAAACCCGCGCACGTCTTCGCTCCCGGCGAGGAGTAGATGCCAAGCTTCAGGCCCTTGCTGTGGACGTAATCGGCCAAAGCCTTCATGTCCGGAAATTTTTCGTTGGGGTGTAAGTGACCCTCGGCATCGCGCGTGCCTTCCCACGTGTCGTCGATGTTCACGTAAACGTAGCCCGCGTCGCGCATACCGGAGGCAACCATCGCGTCGGCTGTATCGCGAATCGTCTGATCGGTCACCCGATGCCCGAAGTGGTTCCAGCTATTCCAACCCATGGGAGGTGTCGACGCCGCCGGAGCGGCCGCCGGAGGAGTGGAGAGCGCGAACGTGCAAAAGCAGGGAGCGAACAGCAGCGAGAGAAGCGAAAGAACCGGTTTTGAACGCACTACGTATCCACCTTTGATTTAGTCCCGCGAGGCATGGCTTCGGGTGCCAATAATTGTATACGTTTTTGAACATTTTGCGACGATTCGATGGGACCTCTATTCTCATTGGTCAATGGCCGGGAATGTTATGAGATGGCTTGGGTAAAGGTTTTCTGTTGACAAAATGGGCCTAACGCGGTGGACTTATTGGACGCAAAATTGTATTTGTTAGCCTGATCCGGCTATCACACGGGCAGTCCAATACGTCACACTAGTGCTGAGTCAATACGAGAAACGCAGGAGAGAAGAATGAGTCACGATAGCTTCACACGCCGGGGTTTTCTTTCTGGTATTGCCGCCATTGGTGGAACCACACTGCTTTCTCAACCGGCCCACGCAGCGGCACGTAAAGGCGAACCCGGGACGTCCGCTCCCATTCATCCCGCAGCCGAAAAGGTGCCGTGGAAGGCGCAGGACTTCCCGATGGGCGAGGTGCGTTTGACGGAGAGTCCTTTCAAAGATGCGATGGAGACCAACCGCGGCTATCTGTACTCCTTGCCCAACGATCGGCTGGCATATAACTTCCGCGTGACCGCAGGCATTCTGACCGATGCCACTCCGTTGGGCGGATGGGAGGCGCCGGACGGACTTCTGCGCGGCCATTACATCGGGCACTATCTCAGCGCATGCGCCTTGCTGTATGGAAGCACGGGCGACACCGAAATTCTTGCCAAGGCCAACGAGCTGGTGACGATACTCGCCGCGTGCCAGCAGAAGGACGGCTATCTGGGAGCGTACAACACGGGTGCCTACGACAATCTCCGCCTTTACGCAAAGCCCTATGATCCTACAGCGCCAAAACGTGCCAGAGTCTGGGCGCCGTTCTACACGTACCACAAGATTCTCGCCGGTCTTATCGACATGTATCAGCTCACCGGCAACAAGCAGGCCCTGGTGATGGCGACCCGCATGGCGGACTGGGCCGATACCTACAGCAAATCGTTCACGCCTGAAGAGTGGCAGAACGTGCTGTTGATCGAGCACGGCGGCATGAATGAAGCCTCCTTCAACCTCTACGCCATTACCGGCGACGCGAAGTACAAGGATCTCGCCTACCGCTTTGAGCACAAGAAGTTCTTTGACCCGCTCGCCGCCCACGAGGACAAGCTGGACAAGGTCCACGCAAATACGAACATTCCCAAGGTGATTGGCGCAGCGCGCGGCTACGAGCTGACGGGCGACGAGCGTTACCACAATATCAGCCAGTATTTCTGGAAGGAGATCGTCTCCGACCACATCTACGCCACCGGCGGCACAAGCAACGGCGAAGCATGGCACGCTCCCGACGCCATCGCGTCCGAACTCGGCGGCGCAGCCGAGGAGTGCTGCTGCAGCTACAACATGATGAAGCTGACCCGGCACCTGTTCGGGCAGGAGCCTGATGCGAAGCTCTTCGACTACTACGAGCGGCTTCTCTACAACGTCCGTCTGGGCACGCAGGACCGCTTCGGCATGTTGATGTACTACGTTTCTCTGAAGCCCGGTCTCTACAAGACCTTCGGCACGCCCTTCAACGCATTCTGGTGCTGCACGGGCACAGGGTCGGAGGAGTTTGCCAAGCTGACCGACTCCATCTACTTCCATGACAACGATGTGCTGTACGTCAACCTCTTCATTCCGTCGGAGCTCAACTGGAAGGAGCGCGGGCTGCGCTTGAGCCAGAAGACGAAGTTCCCCGAAGAGCAGATAACCACGCTAACGATGGAGGATGCTCCGAAGCAGAAGACTGCCCTCAGGATTCGTGTTCCTTACTGGGCCACCAGCGGTGTGACGGTGAAGGTTAATGGACAGGACCAGCAGGTGACGGCCACTCCTTCGACCTACATGGAAGTAAGCCGCAACTGGGCGAATGGAGATGTGGTGGAGATCACGCTGCCGATGTCACTCCATATCGCACCCGCTCCCGACGATAAGAAGGTGCAGGCTGCCATGTATGGCCCCCTCGTGCTGGCCGCGCGCATGGGCTACGACGGACTGACCGCCTCCATGATCTACGGAGGATCGGGGCCGCGCGGCCGCGATGTCAACATACCGATGCCTGAAGTCAATGGCGGGGATATCTGGCTGGAGAAGACCGAAGGGGATCGCAGATACCCTCTGGTCTTCAAGACGAAGGGAAGTGGAACGTCGTATACCCTGGTTCCTCTTTATAAGGTGATGGACGAGCGTTATTCCGTTTACATGAAGAACACAGCAACAGGTTAGACAGAAGTTGCCCGAGACCCAGGATGGAGATGATCCACTGCATCTCTGGTAACGTTTTGTATCTCCGCTGGGAGTGAGCCGTCTAGAAGGAGAGCCGCGCGCTTACCTGAATCTCTCTCCCAGGCGTCGTCACTTCGGTGATTGAACCAAATCCGGCGGTGTTTACAAAACGGTTAGGTGTTCCTAGGTTCGTATGATTCAGAGCATTAAAGAACTCACCCCGCGTCTCGAGCCGTAAGGCCTCCGAAAGGGCAAAGGCGCGCACCACGCTCACATCCAATGTTTCCATTCCCGGCCCCACAACCGAGTTCCTCCCGGCATTCCCAAATGCATAAGCCGGCGGAGCCGCAAACGCCGCAGGATTAAACCATGTCGTCGCATTGCGTGTTCCTGGGCCAAAGACTGGCTTGCCGGTGACATTTGCCCGTACCGGATTCTCGCCTAGTGCCGTGCCCGCGTTCGCCGTATCGCCGAAGACCGAGATCGTCAGCGGAAATCCGCTTTGTACCTGAAAAATTGTCGACGTCTGCCAATTTCGCGTCACCGCACGCGTCACGGAGCTGTAACCCCATGTCGGAACGTCATAGACAGCACTCACCGCCAACCGGTTCCGCACATCGCATGCTGGTCCCTTCTCCGCATTCAGGTTGTTATTATTCTGCGGAATCGCTGCCTCGAACATCGGCGATCGGAAATCCGGTGCGTTCGACAGGCTCTTCGACCATGTATAGTTCGCCAGAAAACTCAGCCCGCGGCTTGCCCTGCGTCGCACCGACACGTATCCCGCGTCGTACCAACTCTGCGCCGAGTTTTCGAGCAGGTTGATCGTGCTGACTCCGAATGTCGTACTGACGACCTGAATATTTGGCGGCAGAACCGTATTCGGGACGAAGCTGATCTTCGTGAACGGTCGCCGTGGCTGAATCAACCCCGGCCCCGGCTGCGCATTGTTGATCAGATGAGCGCGCTGCAGATGGAAGCCGCCTGAACCGAGGTAGCCGATCTCCATCACTGTATTTCGGCCGAGGCTTTGTTCCAGCCCTGCACTCCACTGTTGGATGTACTGAGGAGCCGGCCTTGTCTGCATGCCGGTGAAACTTACGACCGTCACGCCCAACACTGCAGGGGCGAAGTTGAACGTTTTGATGGATGGTGTAAAGTTGTCGCTCTGATTCGTCTCCGGAAACACATACGGCACATTATGCCGCTGGTTGCACCACGTATTCATATCCACCGGCGTAAAGAACATTCCATACGCGGCGTGGAGCACGAGACCTCTGCTCGGTATACTCTGCGAGATGCCAAACCGCGGGGCAAAGTCCGTCTTGCTCGGATACATCAACCCCTTTGGCATTCCATTCTGTCCACCGATAAAGACACTCGGCGTGCCATCGGAGGCGAAGGTCAGATTGCTGTTCGTGTAGGTGATGTCGACGAGTGCGCTCATGTACTCATACCGGACGCCATAGTCGATGGTCGTATTTCTCGCCAGGTGAAAGGTATCCTGCGCGTAGCCGTCGGCGTACCACTGGCGCAGGTTCATCTGCGGCACTCCGGCCTGTCGCTGCCTTACCGCCGGAAGCCCGAGGAGAAAACTCGCCAGCGCCGAACCTGTTCCGTCATTCGCTCCAATATCTGTCGTAAATCCATTCGTAAATTGGTAGTAGCCGCGATTCTGGAAGAACCCCCACATCGGCCAGATGAACTTCTGATATACGCCGCCAAACTTCAAGCTGTGGCGCCCTACCAGCCAACTGAGCGTATCGCGTCCCTCGATCAATGTGTCCCATGAATGCATCGGCGTTGCTGCGTAACTGTCTCCGATCGGAGAGTATCCCTGGACATTGAAGTAGGGCGCGCCCCACGCAGCAGGCCCACCAAACCCCACTCCCGTTATCCCCAGCGATCCGGTGATGTCGTTCTTGTTCGCGCTCTCCGTCGTGTGGTCCATGCTCAATCGCGACACCGCCACCGTCGCCACGTTGAGCAGCGAAGGCGTGAAGATATGGCTGTAGGAACCCATTCCCTGTTGCGACAGATTGTCGTGCAGATAGCCGAAGCCCGGCAGATTCTCCGGCATGAATCCATTTTCGCCGCCCGCGCTATACCGTACGAACCCCGTGTTATTCGAATTGAATTGGTGATCGACTCGCACTGTACCCTGGTCCGTGTAGTGAACCTCGTTCCTCACATCCAGATAGTTGTTGGAGTCGTTACCCGAGCCCACCACAGTCGGTTGCCCCATCATCGTCATGCCCATTCCCATCCCCATCATCAGATTGGGCTGCGGGGTATATTGCTTCAGCATCGTTACTGCTACCGAGTTCATCCTGTCCAACGGAATCTTGTTGTCAGGAAACGGCTGCCGCGTGAATTGCGGATTCTGCGCGCTGACCGGCAGGTTTGGGTTGTAGTTCGGGTTCGTCACCGTCGTGTTTGGGTCATAGATCGTCACCCCGCTCATGCTGAAGTCGCCATTGACCTCGTCCGAGGTGGGCACCGTATCTGTCATGCTGTCCGCCTGCACATGTCTCAGCCCTTCGTAGTTCACGAAGAAGAATGTGCGCTTTCCGAATAGTGGGCCGCCGAGCGACCCGCCAAAGTTGTTTTGCACCAGATGGTTCGTTCCCCCCATATCGTTGAATGAGTGCGCATCCATGGCTCCATTGCGCAGAAACTCATATATGGTTCCGTGCAGGTGGCTTCCTCCCGACCGCGTAACGATATTGACTTGTCCGCCGCCCGCACCACCCATTTCTGCCGAGTAGCTCCCCACCTGCACCTGGAACTCCTGGACCGCATCCGGCGATGCGCTGATGTTCTGTGTATTAAAGGTAGGGTCGGTATTCGTTGCGCCGTCCAGCAGAAAGTAGTTCGCATTCGGCCGGTTGCCCCCGACGCTGATAGCCGACCGCTGTCCGGGCCGCCAGTACAGCGGATTCATGTCGCCGGTCTGCGCTCCGTGACTCACATGCGCGCCGGGAACAGTCAACATCAGGTCGACGAGCATTCGTCCATTCAGAGGGAGTTGCGCGACGGATCTCTGGTCCACCACCTCACTCACGCTTGCGTCCGCCGTCTTCAACAACTCCGCCGCAGCGACCGCCGTTACGGTCTCGGTACTTGGTCCCACCTTCAATGTCACATCCAGCGTCACCTGCTGGCCCACCTCAAGTTGCAGGGAACGCTGTGCGACCGCAAAACCCTTGCTTTCCGCCACCAGGAGATACGCTCCAGGCAATAACGCTCCTATCTCATATTCTCCATGAGCGTTCGTTGTTACCTTGCGCTCCTCGGCTGTCGTCACCGATGTCAGCTTCACGGTGGCGGATGGTATCGCCAGATGCTGAGGGTCCATGATGACTCCACTCAGCACTACATAGTTCGTCTGGGCATTTATGCGGGCTGCAAGAACGAAACTACAGAGAATCGCCAATAACCAGGTGCATTTCATCCGGTCTCCTGAAAATGTCTACCCCGCCTTCCACTACTCATTGGTGGACAGGTCGGTTGCTCTTCTATTGCTCCTGGGGAGGCACGACCCGCAGGTGCGGCAAGCATATGGCACACAAGTAGCTATCGGAGCGTAATGATCGTAACGACCCACACTGGGTCTGTCATCGTGCAGATGGCGGACTTCTCTCTCCACCTTTTGGTGGGTCAACTGTCGCGGTCGCGCCTACATGAAGAACACAGCAACTTAGACAGAAGTCGCCAGAGACCCAGGATGGGAATTACTCTCTGAATCTCTGGCGTCTCCCTATCCCCTGTCACTTGGCCAGTGAGGACTGACCCAGCTTCACCGGCTCTTTATGAAGCACCCACTTCTTTGCATACTCCAGCACCGCGTCTGATTGCTGCGCCCAATCGTCCTCCGTAGGAACGACTTTGATGTCAGGCAAAACTGGCTGTTGGTTCGTGGCATCACCATTGGCCCGGACGAAATGCGCCGTCGACACGTTCTGACGGTGAACGGCGGGTTATGCTTGCTGCCAATGAATAGTTGGCCAAACACAACAGCAGCAATATCGAGACAGCATAAACGACCGATTATGTGATGGATATAGGCATCTCAGTGGCGTTAATTAGCTCCGGCAAAGCCGACGGTTGCGGCTCCACGTTATCGTGGACTAGCCGGAGATGGGATGTTATCCGAAGCATTTGGGGTGTTTAATCACCGAATGAGCACTGTATCGGAATTGGAGTCGCCCATGAGCAGCGTACAAATCGAACAGAAGAGCTATGAGATGCCCCCGAAGGAAGGGATCAGCATCGCGCATTTTCTTACCGTCGCCGATATCGACCGATCGCTTAACTACTACGAGAAGGTCTTCGGCGCTCGCATTCTGAGCAGAGGCGACGGCAACGCGCCTGGGTACCTTCGGCTCGCGAATATCTGGATGATTCTGAACGTCGGGGGCGGGCCGACTCCGGACAAGCCGACGGTATCGCTCAGCGTCCCCGACCCGAATCACATCAACAGCTTTATGAACTTCCGGGTTGCGGATATTCAAGCTTGCTATAAGTTATGGAAAAGTCGAGGAGCCGAATTCATCACTGAGCCGCTGGACAAGTACGGCGAGTGGCGCTGCTACATCCGCGATCCGGACGGTTACATTATCGAGGTCGGACAGAGCAAGCCGGAATTCAAGTACGGTTAACGCTCGGCCCGGCTGGGATCCTGATTTATGCTTGGCAAAAAAAATGGTCGGGGCGAGAGGATTCGAACCTCCGACCCCCTGGTCCCGAACCAGGTGCGCTACCAGACTGCGCTACGCCCCGAATGTGTGCTGCGGTGAGATGTCGATGAAGGTGCTTTCCTTGAGGCTCAAGCGCGCGGGTGGGCTTGCTGGATCGCTGTACCGACTTGGCTAGTTTATCAGATTATCGGCTCTGGCAGATTATCGGTCTCGAAGGGGCAGCCGGGGCCGGATTCTCCGCCGCTGCGCCCGAGACCGGACTGCAAACGTCTTCAGTTGCAGCGCAATACTGCACAATGCGTGAGAGAGCAAAAAAAGATGGGAAGGAGCCCTAGTGACTCCTTCCCATGAGTGGTGCAAAGTCGATCAGCCTAGTTGGCCGGTTTGTGAGTTCTCGTGTTGGTCTTGGGCATCGCGTAAGGCTGCCCCTGACGCTTCACCGAGTTCCTGTCGAAGGTGTTGGTGTCGCCGGGAGTGAAGACCGCTCCAGGTGGTACCAGAATGCTGTCAAGGCTGCGGCCAGGTTCGCCGCCGGTACGCAGCTCGATGCGGGAAGGATCGATACCCTTCTCGTCAGTGAGGTACTGCGCGACGTTCAGATCTCTCTGCGCCGCGGCATCCGGTGTTTCATCGGCAGAGTGTCTGCCGACAATCACCAGCTTGGCGGAGGACTCGCGGTTGAGGGTGAGAGCGATGTCATCGAGGCAACCCTTGGCTTCGTTGTCGACCCGGACAGGACGCTTTCTGTCGCGCTCGAAGGAGATGCTGCAGAGGTTGCGTGTGGGTGGCGCCACCGGGGGCGGAGGAGTGGCGATGGTGACCGACGTGTTGGCGGTTGCCTGTTTGCCAAGGTCGTCGACGACGTTGCAGGTGACGTTGATCGTGCTGCCTGCAGTCGCGCCGGTTGTGACCAGGGAAGCGGTCGGCGTGTTGCTGGCTATCTGTCCGGAGGACGCAGAGTAGGAATAAGTCAGGGGACGATTTTGCGGGCTGACGGCGACCGACGTAATCGTTGAGGGATCGCCCGGCATCACGGTGCTCGGATTAGCCGAGCAGGTGATGGTCGGCGGCTCGTAGGCGTGGACGCGGAAGCCGGCAGTGCAACCGGCCGTCTGGCCGGGGCGCATGCCCTCGGTGACGTGTCCGGAGACGGTGTAGTCTCCCGGAGGGAGTCCTGTAGTCGTAACGGTCGCGGTCGTGTCGTTGCCCTTGATCTGGCCGCCGCTTGCTGTCCAGGTATAGGTGGCCTTCTTCTTCGGGTCGAGATTGGTAGTCGTGGCTGTGACAGTGACGGGATCGCCGGGAAAGACGTTCGCGGGTTGAACGGTGCAGCCGAGCTGGACGGGTGGTGGTGGTGTGACCTGGCCCAAGCGGAGGACAAGTCCTGCAGAGAGGCGATAGGCGTATATCTCGCCAATGCCGCCGCCGGTGACGCGGCCGGGGTCGGCTGGCCCGTAGTCGACGGCAGAGTAATGAAAGTCAGACTGAATCGGACGAATGGCGATGCGATTGTTCCAGACGGGAAGGATGTAGTCGAAGCCAATACCGCCTGTCACTCCCCAGCCCCAGGTGCAGGGTTGAAAGACCGGGCCGCCAACCTTGGCTCCGCCGCCGAGGATGTGGATAAAGGGAACAAAGCGGTTCTTCTGGTAGCGCAGGATGGGACCGGCCTGTGCGGTGAAGACGCAGTCATTGGGGCCGCTCGGGAAGAAGCTGCCTTCGGCCTGGATACCGAGATAGCGGTTGAAGTATCCGGTCGCGCTGGCAACAGCACCGGGATTGATGGGCTGATATTGAACGTTGAAGACGGTGCTGTCGACTGGGTGGAGGTAACCGTAGCCTCCGTAGATATCGAAGCGTGAAGCTTCCGGCGGCGGAGTAGTCGAGGCGGTCTTAACGGCCTGGGCACCTGCGGAGAGAGTTGAAGCTGCCAGGAAGGCGACGAGGAGGGCGGCGAGAGCCGCTGCCCGTGCAGAGCGATGAGAACGCGCGAAGCTCTTCTTCATACCACCGGGGCTCACAGGGCGGGAACGCATAACGATGAAATCCTCCAACTGCGGTGCTTCTTCCTGCTTTCAGAGAACTGCCGCACGCCGATCGGGCAGAGCGGCGGCAGTCAGGGACTACTGGTTCCCCACGGTCAGAAGGACCGAGGTGGATTGAGTCGGTGCCGTGGAGCTGATGCTGGTGGCTGTGATGTTGATCGTGTAAGTCTGGAACGTAGTGCTTGGGCACCCGCAACCTGTGAGGCCAAGAATACCGAGCGAGAAGAGGACGACAGCGAGGAGCCGCATCTGCTGAGTACCCAATTTCTTGCGCCGGCGAAGGCCAGCGAAGAAGACTCCGAAGCCAGTGAGTTCGATCGGGAAGACAGCGGCTGCCGTGATGGGTGCAAAATCTGCAGGATTGAAATTTCCAAGTGCCGGCTTGCGAAGCTGAGCATCGGCGGCGGTGGTGTTGACCGTCATGGCAACGGTAGCGTTGCCGCCGGCGGTCAGAGTGGGATTGCTGGCGAAGGAGCATGTCGCGTCAGCAGGAAGACCGGAGCAGGCGAGATTGATCTGGCCGGCAAAGCCTCCGACTGAAGTGAGCGTGACCTGGTAGATCGTCGCGCCGGCACCGTTGATGACCTGCGTGGAGGGTGACGCGGAGATCGTAAAGCTGCCGGTTGGCGCGGCCATGACCTGTGTGAGAGTCGCGGAGCTGGCGGTGAAGTTGGTGTTCGCCTGGAAGGCCGCCGTGATGCTGTGGCTGCCTAGGGTCAGGCTCGTCGTGGAGAAGGTGGCGATGCCGTTGCTGTTCAGATTTCCTGTGCCAATCAGGGCGGTGCCGTCAGAGAAGTTGACCGAGCCGGATACCACGCCGGAGGTGGTAGTGACGGTTGCGGTGAAAACGACCGCTGCCCCGACGGTTGCCGGCGAGCCCGAAGTCGTGAGAGTGGTGACGGTAGCCGCTGGAGTAACAGCAAGCGTTCCAGGATGAATATTCGCAATGTAGTTGCCCGCAGAGGTGCCCGAAACGTTGGCTCCGATGGCGTAATTGCCAGCCGGCGAGGTCGGTGTTGCGGCAGTCGTGAAGGTGACGATCACGTTGTCGCCCGGAAGGACTCCGTTGACCGAGCCCGTGAACTCGGGATTCGGTGCACCGTAGAGTCGAGTTGCGTTGTCAACGTTAATGACGAGGGAGGAGGGATTCTGCGTAATTGTCAGCGTGCCGTTGACCGTGACGACGGTGTAGTTTGACGAGACGCCGGACACTGCGGGGACGACGGGATACGTGCCGACCGGACTGTTGGCGACGGCCGCCGAGGTGAAGCTCGTTGTCACCGTATCGCCGTTGACCAGCCCGGCGGTGGTACCGGTGAAGACCGGGTTGGCTGCTCCATAGCTGCGGGAGGCGTTGTTCGCTGTGACCGTGAGCGTTGCCGGTGTTACGGTCAGAACGCCGTTGGTCGTGGTAACCGAGTAGTTGCCCGTGGCAGAGCCGGACACGGCAGGGACGATCGGATAGGTGCCGACCGGCGAGGTTGCAGTGGCAGTGGTGGAGTACGTAACAGTGAACGTGTCGCCGTTGAGTGCGCCGGTGATGGTGCTGGCGAAGGCTGGGTTGGCAACTCCGTAGGCGCGGGTCGCGTTATTTGCGGCAACATTCAGAGCGATCGACGCCTGCGTGATGGTAAGGGTTCCGGGGACAACCGTGATGGTGTAGTTCGACGCTGCGGGTCCGCCGACTGCGTCGTTGATCGGATAGGTGCCGACGGGCGAGGTGATGGTAGCGGGAGTGGAGTAAGTGTTCGTGAAAGTGTCACCATTGACTGCGCCGGAGACGTTGCTGGTGAACGCTGGATTCGACGCGCCGTAAGGTCTAGTTGCGTTGCCGACCACCACTGTGAGGAATGCCGGAGTCACCGTGAGTGTTCCAGGGACGACGGTGATCAGGTAATTTCCCGCGGGTGCACCAGACGCCGTCGCGTTGATCGCATAGGTGCCGACCGGTGAGGTGATCGTGGCAGGAGTGGAGTAGGTGATGGTGATGGCGTCGCCGTTCAGAGTGCCGATCTTCGTAACGCCGTTGAGCGTAACGGTCGTGGTGCTCGTGAAGGACGGATTCGCCTGACCATATTGCCTGCTCGCGTCGAGCACGGTGATCGTGAGAGGCGTCTGCGTGATCGTGAGCGTGCCAGGCGTGTTGGTAATGGCGTAGTTGGACAGGTCCGTATTACCACCCGCAGTGATGGTTGCGACGATGGGGTAGTTGCCGACAGGACTCGTAACCGTGGCACTGGTGGAGTAAGAGACGGAGATAGTGTCTCCGGGGATTAGGCCGGAGATCGTGTCGGTGAAGGCTGGATTCGCCGCTCCATACTGACGCGACGCGTTGTTGACGGTGACGCTGAGTGGTGCTGCGGTGACCGTCAGGAGAACGGTGCCGCTGGCCGCGAAGTAGTTGCTGTCGCCCGTGTAGCTGAACGTGACCGTATACGTGCCGATGGAGAGTCCACTGTTCGGAGCGTTGCAGACCGTCGTGGGTCCAAGCGTTGCCGTCAGAGTGCAGAGCACCTCTTTGCCGAGACTGAAGGTGATCGTTCCTGTTGGCGCTGGGTTGCCGTTAGTGACGAGCACGGTTTCGGGGAAAGGCTGACCGTAGACCTCAGTCTGGGCGGGAAGCGTGAACTGGAGCGGAGCGACGAGCTGCCCAGTGCCTGTGAGTTGAATCGGCTGCGGGCTGTTGTACGAGTTCGTAGCGAGGGTAGCCGTTGCCGTAACAGGACCGTTGCCAGTGGGGTTGAAGATAAAGCCGATGTTGCAGGTCGAACCGGCAATGATGGTGGTGCCGCACGTCGTGGAGTTGCTGTCGATCGTGAAGTGCGAGTCAGACGTGGAGAAGGGAGCAGTGAGATTCAGGTTGTCTGTGCCGAAGTTGCTGAGGCTTTGCTTGATGACCGGAGAACTTTGGCCGACCGTGATAGTGCCGAAGGAAAGCGCGGGATTGGGATAGGTAATCTCGCGGACAGAGCTGTTGCCGTTATCGACGACGAAGAGGTTGCTGTTGCCGTCGACAGCGAGGCTCACGGGGTTGCTCACCTGCGCAAGGCTGCTAAAGCCACCATCTCCAGCTTTGCCGGCAGTCCCGGTGCCGAAAACCGTGGCAATGTTGCTTCCGCTGCTGGTGGTGGAGACGTAGACCGTATAGACGCGATTCGCGGCCGCGTCGGCGATATAGAGATCACCCGCAGCATCGAGAGAGAGGGAAGACGGTGCGATCAGAGCGGTGCCCGTCGCCTGGCCGGGGACTGTAGTGGTTGTCGTGCCGTTGCCGGCGACTTCATGCAGGATACCCGACTTGTCGACGGCGTAGACTAGGTGGCCGCCGGCGTCTGCGATGTAGAGAATGCCGTTGAGGTCGAGCGCGAGGCCGCTGGGCGAAACAAAGCTGGCAGAGATCGTGCGGCGCGAGCCGGCAGCGTAGACCTCGATCACGTTATGGGTCGAGCCTGCCTGGGCGATAAAGAGATTGTCGAAGCCGTCAAGATAGATCGCAGTAGGCGTGTCGAGACCAGTGACATAGCTCGTATTGATGGTGCCGTCGGCGCCGAATCGAGCGACGGTGCCATGGGTGGCGTCCGCGATGAAGAAGTTCCCGGCGGAGTCGATCGCAAGGGCGGAAGGCGTAACCAGACCGGCGCCTTGAGGAATCACGGTCTGAGGAGCGCCTCCTCCTGCCGGAATAAGTAGAAGGTCGGCGATACCAGGGGTCTTGCCGGCTTCGAGGACATAGGCGTTGCCTGCGGAGTCAACCGTCACCGCGGTAGGAGCGGCCAACGCACCGGCGATGGAATTGACGATGCCGGGCGTGAAGGCGCTGAACGCGCCCGTCGCGACAGCCTGAAGACCTTGCAGAATGGTTTTGCCCGAGAGAGAGTCAGTCAATTGGACCGGGGCGCTGCGCAGTCCCGGGCGAGTCGGTGTGAAGCGGATGAAGACCTGGCAGGTATTGGGCACTGCGCCCGCTGCGGCAGGGCTGAGAGCGCCGGCGCAGGTATTGCTGGTGATGCTGAAGTCTGGGCCGGACGTAACGGAGAGGTTGACGCTCTGATTGATGACGAAGGTCAGGGGCGTCGTCGCGCTTTGGCTGCCCACCGGTGTGGAGGGGAAGATGATATTGCTGCTGAGCTTGCGCGCGATGCTGTTGCCCGAGTCGGCGAGGGAGAAGTTGCCGAAGCTGTCGACGGCGATGCCGCGGGGCGCGTTGAGCGGAGCGCTGAGTGCGGAGTTGCCGTCCTGGGTCGGACTGTAGGCACCGGCGGCCCCATTGGGCAATCCAGCGGCTATCGTCAGGCTCGAAGATCCGAGGATGTAGCTGACGACATTGTTCGGATTAGTCTCGGTGATGAAGAGCGATTGCGTAGGCGAAAAGGTAAGGCCGTAGGGTTGGCTAAGCGCGGTCGAAAGGTTGCCGGAGCTATCGTTGGAGCATTGACCGACGGCGGTCTTATACGTGGCGAGATTCGCGATCTGACGAACGCAGTTGTTGCCGGTATCGGCAATGAAAAGATCTCCCGTTCCGCTGATCGCCAAACCTGAGGGTGCGTTCAACACAACGCTGCCGCTGATACCCGGGCAGGTGTTGGGGACCTGCGTTGAGGGAGTGCCGGCCATCACGCAGACACTTGCGCCTGTCTGACGGAGAACCTGATACGTGCTGACGGTGGGAAGAACTTCTGTGTCCTGAATGGAGATGTAGAGATTGTTGCTGGCGTCGAGCACGAGTCCGTTGGGGCTTGGCGTAGTCGATGCGGCAGAACCGCAGGTGCCGGCGACTGTAGTGAGAGCGGCCACACCGGAGGCTCCGTTAGCCAGCATGCGGACGCAGTTGTGTTTGCTGTCGGCGATGTAGAGGTTATTGGAGCCGTCCACCGCAAGACCGGTGGGTTGATATAGACCCTGGGAGGGCGTCGGAGTGTTGTTGGAAGAAGTGGAGCAGGTGTCGCCTTTGCCCGAGACCGCGAGTCCGACAACGGTGCTCATCGAACCCGAGGCATCAATCTTGCGGACGCAGTTGTTCTGCGTGTCCGAGAGGTATTGATTCCCATTTGAATCGAACACAATATAGGACGGCGTGTTGAGGCTGACCGTCGTTGCCGGTCCGAAGTCCCCATTGAAGCCCGGCGTGATCGTGCCCGCGTAGCGAGTGCCGCTCTGCAGCAGAGTCAGGGCTTGAGAGTATGCAGGAGTTGGGGCAAGAGTGGACGCGACAAGAGAGACGAGAGCAAAGAGAACTCGGACTCCGGAAAGGCAGATGCGCATGGATGAAACTCCTAGGTTGGTGCGGTGCAAAGTGAATCAGGTCGGACGTGCTGACTGAGTTGGCGAAGCAGAGAGATTTCCCTGGAGTTCGTGGACTCCTTAGAGTGGGTGATATCCCATCTCATGCAAAGCGAATGCCAAACGGGCACAGATCGCACACTCACTGTGGATCATCTGCAAAAATGTCGGCGACATAGACAGAAGTATCCGCCAGGAACACCCTAAAACGATGAAATTGAAGGGATTCTGGTACATATCTGGTTACTGGCTTTCAGGCGACATCTGCGCAAGGTTGATAAGCGAGAGAAAACTTTTTCTCTTTTGCTGGCTCTGAACATCAACATGAATGGCCTATGCTTGCGTGAATTTTTACTATTATTTAGCAAAACCAACATGTAAGGTTTTTGTGATGAACGACATCAGAAATGTATTAATTTCATATCTCGCGCGGCCACCGCTGACGAGGGCGCATTGATTGGTCGCCGGTCGCAGAAAAAGACGCCGATACCGACGGTTTGGCGGATCGATGTCGAACCTGACGATTTCCAACCTGACGGGAAAGAACAACCATGGGACGGTTTTGTTTCTATGGTGAAGTTGGTCGAAGGCCTTCGCAACCGTTTGGCCGACCGTTCCGTCCGTGCAGTTCACCCGACATGGTTTATCAGACTTGATCCCGACATCGAACGCTGCTTTGGGCGCCATGATTATGTTGTGCAACGGTATGGTGAAGAATTTGCACAATTGGCGCATCATCAGGACCCGCTAGGCATTCATGTCCATCCTCACCGCTGGGATGCAGAGCGCTCCGTCATCTTCTCTGATCATGCCGATAACGTCTGGACGACACAGTGTCTGATCGTTGCTTCTGAGATTTTTGCGCAATGCTTCGGCGAACCTGTGCGCCGTTCCAGTCAAGGCGGATACTTTCTCACTGAGAAAATTCTCGATACGGCAATCGCCCTTGGGATTAAGGTCGATGTGACGCCGGAGCCTGGTTTGAATGCCAAAATCGCCGACCCTTCCTTCGGCGCCTATGCCACGGCGGCATCGGGAGATTTCCGCATTTGTCCGCGGCAACCTTACTATCCATCGCGGCAATCTTTAAATGTCCAGTCGTCGTCGCTTACCGACCAACGTCCGATCCTGATTGTGCCTCTCACTTCCTATGATTACGATACGGCTTTGGCGTCCAGGAAACGCCAAATTGCCAACAGACTTCTACGGGTGCCGCGCCAGCATTATCCGCTCAACCCATGGAAGCAGTGGCCGAGCCCGCATGTCTATTGGGATCTCGTCGCGCGCTCCGCCGAAGAACAACCGGCACGCTATTTTGCGTTTGCCATGCGCACCCATGCCCCCGGGTCGGTTCGGGCCGAACGCGCACGAACTCTTCTCGACTATTTACCCAACCACCCCATCGCCGAACGGTTACACTTCGTCGATCCTCTCGGGCCGGAGATCCAGGCTCTTGCGACGCCGCATGCTAATGGCGAAATTCTGTCGTGATTTAACGCCTGATCTATAAAATGTGTTCTAACAAACACGAAGGTCTCCGTGATGATATCCATCAGTCAACACAAGAATGGAAACTGACCCAATACCTAAAATGGACTAAGCTTTTAATGAAGGCAGGATTCTCGCCATGATGGAACGTCGACAGATTGTTCGGCTATGGCAGCAGGGCAACGCATCGGTGCTTGTGACGCTGGTGCAGGCCGCAGGGTCAAGTTATCGGCGGCCCGGAGCTCGTCTGCTGCTGGGCACCAAGGGAGAATACGCAGGCACGATCAGTGGAGGGTGCCTGGAGACAGAGGTTGTCCGCAAGGCGGCTTGGCTCGTCCGCGAGGGTGCGGTCGTGCAGCGCTACTCGACGATGTTCGACGATACGGCCGATGTGCCGTTTGGGCTGGGCTGCGGCGGTGTCGTCGACCTGTTGCTGGAGCCGGTGGACACTCCCGAGTGCCGTGCGTTGATGTCGGCTCTGGAGCACGCCTTGGCGGGAGAAGAAGCAACTGTACTGACCTGGCTGCCGCGCGAGGGAAGAAAGTTGGCGCGCGCTGTGCTTTCAGCCAGTGGAGACTTCACCTTCGCCAGCGCCGAATTGACGGAGCCTGAATTAGTGGAGGCACGGTCGAGGGTGCTGCGGCAAAATGACGTCAACAGTGCAACCGAAGAGATTTTTGTGGAACGGATCGCCGCACCGCAGCGCCTGTTTGTCCTGGGTGCCGGAGATGACGCGAAGCCGCTCGTCAATATGGGTGGGCTGCTGGGGTGGAGCGTGACACGTGATGGATGGGCGAACCCACCTGGCTCGCGCGGAGCGCTTTCCCAGGGGCCGAACGTGTGGTGGCGGTCACTTCTCCCTCCGCTGATCTGCTGGGGATTCGACCTGATGACGCCGTCGTCCTGATGACCCACAGTTATGAGCAGGACAGGGAACTGCTGGCGGCGGTGTTGCCGTTGCGGCCGAGGTATCTGGGCCTGCTCGGTGCGAGGCATCGTAGCTCGCTGCTGCTGAGTGAGGTGGCGGAGAAGCTGGGACGGACGGTCGCTGCGTGTTGTGAGGAGGTCTACGCCCCCGTGGGGCTGGACCTGGGCGGAGATGGGCCGGAAGCGATCGCGCTGGCAGTGATCTCCGAGGTGCAGGCCTGCTGCATGGGGAAACTGGGGACTTCGCGGCGCCTGTCTGCTGAGGATGTGGCGCGGCATCTCCGCGAGGGCGGAGCTTCGCGGTATCTTCACGCTCCATGTGCGCTGGATGTTGCGTGATGCGTGTTGGCGCGGTGGTGTTGGCCGCTGGTGCTTCTAGGCGGCTGGGTGAGCCGAAGCAACTGGTGATGCTGGGTAATGAGACTCTGCTGGAGCGAGCAGTACGGACAGCCCGCGAGGCCGGCTGTTCGCCGGTGATTGTCGTGGTGGGAGCGGAACATTCGCAGGTGCTGGAGAAGTGTGAACTCGGCGACGCCGCGACGGTAATCAACGATCAGTGGGCGGAAGGAATGGCTTCCTCGATTCGCCTTGGCGTGGAGACTTTGGGGTTTATCGGCCAAGGATGCCGAAGGTGTGTTGTTGATGACCTGCGATCAGCCCGCAGTGACAGAGAGCCATCTGCTTCGCCTGATGCTTGAGCCTGAGATGAAGGCTTCGCGCTACGCAGGAAGGAGCGGGGTTCCTGCATTCTTTCCGAAGAAGTATTTCGATCAACTGATGAAGTTGAAGGGGGATGCAGGGGCGCGGGAGCTGCTGGCGGAGGCTCGATATGAGGATTTGGAGAACGGCGAGCTGGACGTAGACACGCCAACGGATCTGAAGCGGGCACAGGAGCTCTTCGGTTAGCTTCAGCCTTGGGATCTACTTTTTGATCCCGGCCCGGTTTTCCACAGATTTATTTCAAAAAGTTGGCAATTTTTCCTCACCACAAATCACCACGTCAACTCACCACGATTTACCACGCATTCACCACGTTCTATCCATCTAAAAACCACGTTAAAACACCGCAATTTCGCAAAACCACCCGCAAAAACCACCTCAGAAAAAAACAGGAATTAAAGCCTGCGGAGAAACTCTTCGAGCAGGTTGGCGGCTATCGTGGCGCGGTATTTCGCGGTACTTCGAATGTCGTCGATCGGACGAGCCTCGCTGAGAACTGCGGCCCGGGCAGAGGCGATAGTCTCCGGCGTAATGGTCCTGCCGATCAGGGATTGCTCCGTCGCAGTAAGGCGCGCAGGGTATTCGCGCAGGCTGGCGGCTCCGATGCGGATGTCGTCGATGTGGTTTCTTTTCATGCGGATGAGAGCGGCAATGGCCACCTTGGAGATCGCCTGAGCATTGCGGGGGCCGACCTTGCGGATGTAGCTTTTGTAACCCTTCAAGTTACGTGAGATGGTGATGCTGTAAAGCAGTTCGTCAGGTTCGAGAGCTGTTTCTTTGTAGGCAAGATGGAAGTCGCGGTAGCGCATGGTTCGGGGGCCGCGAGCAGAGACGAGTGTGAGTTCAGCGTCGTAGGCCAGCAGAGCCGGTGGAGAATCGGCAGCCGGGCTCGCGTTGACGATGTTGCCGCCGACGGTGCCGCGGTTTTGATTGGCTATGCTGCCCGTCCAGCTTGCTGCCTGGGCGAGAATCGAGAATTCATGTGCAATGACCGGGTGTTTGCGGATGTCGGTGAAGGTGCTGCCGGCGCCGAGGATAATGGCATCGGGAGTGACTTCGATGAAGCGAAGCTCTTCGAGATTCCAGAGCGAGATGAACTTTTTGGATTGAAGACGACCCGCACCGAGGGCGACCATGAGTTCGGTGCCGCCTGCGATCGGAGTGTAGCGCACGGGAGAATCGGCGAGCACCTGCAGGACTGCGTCGAGGGTGCCGGGGGCGATGAGGTCGTATTGAGTAACGTCTGAGCGCATTATTTTTCGGCTCCGGCGAGCGAAGCTTGTTGAACTGCGTTGAAGATGCGCATGTAGCCGGTGCAGCGACAGAGGTTTCCGTTGAGGCCCTCCTGAATTTGTAACAGGGTCGGTTGCGGATATTTGTCGAGGAGGTGGTGAGTGGCGAGGATCATACCGGGGGTGCAGATGCCGCACTGGGCTCCGCCTTCTTCGAGGAAACATTGCTGGATGGGATGGAGTTTCTCATCGATGGCAAGGCCTTCAATGGTGACGATCTCGGCCCCTTCGGCCTGCAGGACAGGGATAAGGCAGGAGTTGACCAGGTCGCCATTGATCAGTACGGCGCAGGCTCCGCATTCGCCTTCGCCGCAGCCCTCTTTGACGCCGGTGAGATGCAGGTCTTCACGGAGGACGTCGAGGAGACGCTTCATCGGCGGAGCTTCGATAGTTTCTTCGTGACTATTGATGGTGCATTGAATGGTGCTCATGCGCTGGCCTCGCTGAAGATGGGGCCGGCGACGGCTGGGTCAAGGTCTTCGGTGCCTCCACTGGACTGGCCGTTAGCGGTTAGTTTTTCGAAGATGTCCTCTGGCAAGAGAGGGATCTCGGTGAAGGCGATGCTGGTGGCGTGCTCGATGGCGTTGAGGATGGCGGGGGCGGGGCCGTCCATGGGGAGTTCGCCGATGCCCTTGGCTCCGCTCGGTCCGTGGGGCGAAGGGACCTCTTCGAACGTGACGTGGATGGGCGGAACATCTGCGCTGGTGGGCATGATGTAGTTGGTCATCTGATTGTTCGCGAGGTGCCCGTTTTGCCAGAGACATTTTTCGTAGAGGGCGTAGCCGATCCCTTGCGCGACGCCGCCTTCGATCTGGCCGGCGGCGAGGATGGGGTGAAGAACCTTGCCTACTTCCTGCACGGTGTGGAAATTGGTGACGGTGGCGGAGTAGGTGGTGGTGTCGACGGCGACTTCGGCGACGTAGACGGCCCAGGCGTAGGCAGGATAGGCTTCGCCGCTGTATGTTTCGTCGTCCCAGAAGATGCCCTCGGGTGATTCGTAGCGAACGCAGACTTCCAGGTTGCCAAACTCTTCTCCGTACTGAATGGCCGCTCTCTTGAAGTCGGCGGGAGTGTGCGGAGTCGGGAGGTTTGCACTATCGCGGAGCTTATCGAGTATTTGTGTAGAGGCACGTTCGATCAACTTGCCGACGATCATGGCGGTGCGGCTCGCTACCGTCGGTCCTGAGTTCGGGACGAGATGCGTGTCGGGCTGGGCGATGCCGACCTCTTCATAAGGTAAGCCGAGGGTTTGTGCAGCCACTTGGCACAGAATAGTGTTGGTGCCTTGGCCGAACTCAGTTGACGAGACCAGAATGAGAGGACGACCTGTTTGCAGGTCTATATCGATTGCCACCTCTGAGTTAAGGCGGCGCTCGCCGGAGCCGGTGAAGCCTGATCCGTGGAAGAAGCTCGCGAAGCCGATGCCGCGCTTGATGGTGCTGGTGGGGTTTTCGCGGTCGAACTCTGCCCGTTTGGCGTGGTAGTTGGACTCTTCGAGGGCTCGGGTTAGCAGGTGCTCCATGTCTACTGGGTCGCTAAGGAGTTGGCTGGTGGCGGTGCGGTCGCCGGTGGAGAGGAAATTGCGGCGGCGAAACTCTTCGGGGGTTAGGCCGACAACCTTCGCGATCTTGTCCATGTGGCGCTCGAGCGCGAAGATGCTTTGCGGCGCGCCGAAGCCGCGGAAGGCTCCGTGCGGTGGAATATTGGTTGCCATTGCTTTGGCGCGTACCGTGATGTAGGGCCAGTGATAGGGGCCGGGAGCGTGGATGGTGCCGCGGGAGAGGACTACCGGGGAGAGAGTGGCGTAGGCACCGCCGTCGATGGCGAAGTCGATCTCGCCCGCGAGGAGTTTGCCGTCCTTCGACACAGCTGTGCGATGGCGAGTGCGTGATGGATGGCGCTTGGTGGTGGCGGCCATATCTTCGGCGCGGTCGTAGCAGAGCTTGACTGGATGCCCCGATTTCATCGCAAGTAACGCCGCGTGACTGCCGATGACGCTGGGGAAGTCCTCCTTGCCGCCGAATGCTCCGCCGGTTTCGGTTTGGATGACGCGGCATTTTTCGGCGGGAAGGTTGAAGACGAGCTCGAGGGCGTGGACGAGATAGAAGGGACACTGCATCGATCCGCGGACAGTTACGCCGGATTCAGGATCGTATTCGGCGATAACGCCGTTGTTTTCGATATAGAGCTGCTCCTGCGCGCCCGTGCGGTACTCGCCTTCGACGATGAAGTCGGCTTTGTCCCAGATCTCTTTGGGGATGGGAGTCTGGTTCTTCTGCATCAGGTAGGTCTTGAAGGTGTTGGCGTTCTCACCTTCTCCCCAGAGGATCTGCTCTTTTTTTTCGGAGTCTTCGATGGTGTAGATGGCTGGCAGTTCTTCGTAGGCTATGTGGACGGCGGCAACGGCTGCGGGGAGAGCGGCGCGGTCCGGATGAGCGAGAAGAAGGATTGGCTCTTCGACGTGATTGACGTGGGTCACGGCGAGGCAGGGGTGGTCTTTTGTGAGATGAACGATGGTGTTTTCGCCGGGTATGTCGGCGGCGGAGACGATGGTGAACTCGTGCCAGGGGATGGCGGGGTCGAAGTTGATGGAGGTGATGCGACCGCGGGGAATGGTGCTCCGAACGGTGGCGCCGAACCACATGCCGGGGAGGGTGATGTCGTCGACGTATTGGGCGCGGCCGAGTACCTTGGCTGCGCCTTCTTTGCGTGGTGGCGATCGGCCGACGATTTCGAGAGTGTTGGCCATGGGAGTAGGGTAAAGAATAGAACGAAAGTTGTGTGACGCGAAGGGCTGTTCTGGTCGGCGGCTGGAGCTTGATTCTTGTTATCTGCTTTTTCAGCCCAATGGTTTAGATCATCCTCTTCTTTTATACTTCCTGTCCCGATTGCCAATGCTTAGGAGGAAACCCCCCGACTGGGGTATTTTGGGAGCAACATATTTATATTCAATGGTTTGCGGGAGATGCTGGGTGAAAGTTATACGCCATCTAGATCTTTTTTCGTTTGTTGGGTTTAGATCGTTTTGGGCCTTGATATGCGATTTTTGAGTCGAATTTGAAGAAAATATTTTTCGGCGGCGCATTGCCGGGGCATTCCGGCGGTTTTTTCGTAGTTTGATTGTGTGTTTTCTTGGATCAAATGTGGATCAATGATGAGTCACGGTGGTCAGAACCTGGCCGACGAAGTGGTCGTAGAAGAGGCGGTAGCCTTCGCTGGTTGAGAAGAGCAGGGCGGAATGGCCGTCGTGGGCGAAGTCGGCGGCTCCAGCCAGGTCCATGGACTGGCCGATGTGGCGGACTTGTCCGCCGGGAGAGATTACGAACCAATGATCGAGGAAGGCGGGTTCGGGTGGGCCGTCGCAGCGGTTGCCGCCGAGAGTGACATGGAGGAGACGCCAGTTTTTGTTGGACTGGTACAGGGCGTCGATGAAAATGTCGTCATCGGTGTAGGTCCAGGGATGCGACAGCGATAGCCGTTTGCCTGATTCGTTGCAGTTGACGGGATGGGGGAAGAGTTTGCGGAAGGCCTGCCGCGTGTGCGGGATGTCGAGGGGCACAGGGGGAGATGGCCGCCAGTTGTCCGGATCGCTCAAGCTGGAAAGCGTCGTGGCGAGGATGGTGTGGATTGTTTCGGGCTGGCCTGGGGCGGGGCGCGGTTCCAGGGCGGCGACGGAGGCGGGGTTGTCGATTGTCTGGACGCCGATCTCGGAATAGGTGTTGTAGGAATTGGGCGTGGTGGCGGTGACTTTGGCGACGGCTTTGCCGGATTTCACGAGGGTCCACGTGGTCGTGTGGGGGAAGACGTGGCCGATGGTTCTGAGGCACGCCTCGTTATGGCATTCGGCGCTGAAGGAGCGCCAATCGCGGCCTGATTGCCGGAAGAGAATGCGGACGCCGGGCTGTCCCTGGGTGTGGTCTGTGCCGGCGGAGGTTCCTTCGTAGATGCCGATGATCGGGGATTGTGCGGCGGCCGCGAGGGGAAAGAGGAGAAGCGCGATGATGAGGGTTTGGGGCTTCATAGTGGGCAACTTTGCCGGGCCGGTTGTGGCGGCCTCGGTGACGGTTAATTTCCGGATAGACGGTGACACAGGCGCAATCTGCGCGGGCTAAATTCAGAGCTAAATTGAGAGAAGACGAATTGCGATACGATTGAGCGCCAAAAACGAGAGGCCAGTATGCATCCTAAGTCCGAAGGAATTCTCGAGTCTTCACTGTACGTCAATGATGTGGCCGGTTCCGCTCAGTTTTACGAAAAAATCTTCGGATTTCGGATTATCAGTGATTTTGGAGAGCGCGGTTGCGCAATGGAAGCCGGCGACCGCCAGGTCCTGTTGCTGTTTAAGAGGGGCGGCTCGCGCCAAATGCTCACTTCACACGACGGTGAAGGCGAGCTTCACGTCGCCTTCGCGATCGCGGCTTCTGAGCTAGCGAGATGGGAATCATGGTTGGCGGAGAACGGAATCGCGGTGGAAGAGAAGCGCACATGGGAGCACGGCGGACAGAGCGTTTACTTTCGGGATCCCGATCGGCATCTGTTAGAGATCGCGACGCCTGGTGTCTGGTCGATCTATTGATGTAGTTTGTCACGGGCGGGGCGAAATGGTTCGCGCGCGAGTTGTGACAATCGTTCTCCGGCGACCCTCGATCATGCGAAGAACCCCATCCATCGCGAAGGGCGATGGATGGGGCGTCACTTGTGCTTCTTTGACTCCTGGCGTGCGTTTGGGGGAACCGGGAGATGACCCTGATTTATCTGCTCTTCTTTTTGCCGGTTTTTTTAGCGGTTTTCTTAGCGGTTTTGGAGGCTGATTTTTTCTTCGCCGCCTTCTTGGGCTTCGCTACGCTGGCGGAGCCGCCAGGGTTGACCACGGCGATTAGTTTTGTGCCGATGGGTGAGCCGAGGCCAGTGCAGGCGTCCCAGCCGGAGCCGGCTTTGAAGCCCACGGGAGTACCGGAGTAGTTGGTGCCAGAGGTGATGTCGTTGAAGGCGGCCTTACCTTTGGCGGAGTAGATGGCGGGCTGGATGAAGCCGGCGGACTTGCCGTTCTGCGCGTTGGCGACTGCGATGAGGCCGGCCCAAAGAGGCGCAACGGCGCTGGTGCCGCCGATGACCATGTTCTTGCCGTCGACGCGGATGACGTAGCCGGTGGATGGGTCGGCGTCGCCCGCGACATCGGGGACGCCGCGGCCTCCGGCGGGGTTAGTAGGCTTGGGGACGTTTGAGCCGGACTGCCAGGTAGGCAACGGGAAGACGTTGCTGACACCGCCGCCAGTTGCGCCTTCGTTGCCGGCGAGTTCGTTCCAGACGACCTCGGAGGTGATGGAGGAGCCGCTGCCCAGCAGTTTGGTTCCACCGCAGGCGAGGACGTGGGGGCTGGAGGCGGGGAAATCGACGTGGTTCTGGCCGCCGGTGACGCCGTCGGTAGAGCCGTTGTCACCAGCCGCGACGGTGATGGTGATACCGAGAGCGGCGGCGGACTGACAGGCGGCGTCAAGTGCGTTCATGGATTGCGCGGTCCAACTGGACTCCGGGCCGCCCCAGCTAATGGAGATGACGCTGGGTTTGTTTTTGACGTCGTGGACGGCGGTGCCGATGGCGTCGATGAAGCCCTGGTCGGTGTTGGGAGTGAAGTAGACGACGATGTTGGCACCGGGAGCCACGGCGGCTGCGACCTCGATGTCGAGCATGACCTCGCCGTCGGCACTGTTGGCGTTGGTGGGGGCGTTCTTGCCGCCGTCGACGAGGACTGCGGAGATACTGGGGGCTTTTTGCCCGATGGATTTGAAGTAGGTGGCGAGGTCGGTGGTCTTGTAGCCGCCGCCGAGCTCGATGATGCCGATGGTCTGGCCCGTGGCGGATGCGTTGGGTGGGAACTGGTAGAGGGCTGCGATCTGTGGCGGCGTGTAGGAGGTGTTCGCACTGCCGGCGTGGGGGTGGGCGAAGCCTCCGCCTTGAGCGAGGTTGGCGCTGATGTCTCCGGTTTCTCCGAAGACACGAAAGTGAGGCTGAGCCTGCGGGCGGTCGTCGAGGCCGAGGACAGCTTCGACGGGACCGACGAGATTGGTGGGAAGAGTGATGCTGCCTTCGCGGACCCGATAGGTGACTCCGTCCTGGGTCTTGTTGACGAGCGTGACACCAAAGGCCTTCTGCATGGAGGCGACGGTGCCGTTGAGTTTGATGATGCGGCGTTCGGGGCCTGGGGTGTCAGGCGCGACGGTGAGGCCGTACTCTTTGGCAAAGGCGCGGACGAGTTTGACCGCTTCGGGGTCTGCGCCGTGGTGCTTCCTATACTGCTCGTGGGTGAGGCGCTGCTTGCCGGTGCGTTGAGCAGCTTTGAGAGCCTTCTTACGCCGGAGGAGGACCGAGACGGTGATTTTAGTTCCGGATGGCGCGGGTTTTTCGCCGGCAGCCTGAACGAATGGAGCTTTTTCGCTGCCCGGCAGAACGGCGCGGGGCATTGCGGTTTGAGGAGCAGCAGCGGATTTCTTCTTATTTGCCATGAGGGTTCTCCAATTTTGGGGATGAATTGAGAGGGCCGATGCGCGTGGCGCGATTGCGAGAGACCATAGTATGCCAGCGGAGGTGCGGAGGGAAACGACGAGGCGCAATTATTTCCCGCGAGTGAGAGGGGCACAGACTGCGATAGACTGGGCGACTAGCCTCTAGCACGCGGCGGTTTGCCTCTTGCCAGGAGCCGGAACGAAAGGCTAATCGTTAATCGGGGGTTGGATGCATGCAGGTTTCGACGTCAGTTGGTACAGGTACACGGTCACAAGGAAGCGGGAAGCGTTCTGTGTTTCCTGTGGGACACATGGTGCTGTTTTCTCTGGTGACGGTGCTGTTTTTTCTGTGGGGGATGTCGAATAACCTGACCGACATTTTGGTGCAGCAGTTCAAGAAGTCGTTTGAGCTGTCGCGGTTCAGTGCGCAGCTTGTGTCAGACGGCGAACTTCACGGGTTATTTCGTGATGGCGATGCCGGCGGCGCTGTTGATGCGGAAGTGGGGATACAAGGCAGGGATGGTGACGGGGCTGTGCCTGTTTGGCGGCGGCATGATTCTGTTTTGGCCGGCGGCGGTGAGTCATCAGTACGTGCCGTTCCTGGTCGCGCTGTTTACGGTGGGGAGTGGAGCTTCTTTTCTGGAGACTGCGTCGAATCCGTTTATTGCACAGTTTGGCCCGGCGGAGACGTCGGAGGAGAGACTGAATTTTTCGCAGTCGTTCAATCCTCCGGGGACGATTGTGGGAGTGCTGATCGGATCGCGGTTTATTTTTTCGGGCGTGGAGAAGACGGCTGCGGAGATTGCGCAGATGCGGGCGGCGGGGACCTACCAGGCGTATCTGCATACGGAGATCATGCGGGTGGTGCCGACTTATCTGGCGTTCGGCGCGGTGGTGCTGCTGTGTGCGTTCATCTTGTCGAGGATGAAGTTTCCGGCGATGCATAGTGAGCACGAAGGCGAAGCCGGTGATCATGGGAGCTTTCGGCAGTTGTTTCAGTATCCGCACCTGTGGTTTGCGGTGTTCGCCAATTTCTGCAATGTGGGAGCGCAGATAGCGAGCTGGTCCAATCTGATTCTGTATATGAAGCAATACACGGCGGTGACGGAACGGCATGCCTCGTTCTACCTGACAGGTGTACTGGTTGCGCTGATGCTGGGACGTTTTGTGTCGACTCCGCTGATGCGATATGTGTCGCCGAGCCGGATGCTTGGCGTCTACGGCGTGATGAATGTGCTGTTGATGTTGGTGACGGTGACGCAGCCGGGAATTGTGGGAGCTTGGGGAGTGGTCGCGAGCGGTTTCTTTTTGTCGATCATGTTCCCGACGATCTTCGCGCTCGGCCTGAAGGGCCTGGGCCCGAACACGAAGCTGGCGGGGTCACTGCTGGTGATGGCGATTGTGGGTGGAGCGCTGTTTCCGCTGGTGCTTGGGTTTATCGCGGACAAGACGGGGAGCCTTGCGCTGGGGTATATCGTGCCGCTGATCGGGTTTGCAGTGGTGGGGTTGTATGGGTTTCTGGCGCCGCGGATTCAGCCGAAGGACTTGGCTGAGGCTCCGCAGGCGCTTTGAGGTGGTGACGGCAGCGTTCTAAAAGTGGCGCAGTGTTTCTGAGGGCGTCGAGACCTTGTAGTCGGGGTCGCCTGGTATGGGGTCAAAGGTGGATCCGGCGCTGCGTTCGAGCGAACGGCTGACGATGTCGCGCGAGCCGAGGCCGACTGCGAGAGCGAGCGTGAGAACGATGCCGCCGAAGAGGATGCCGAAGGCGAGTTCGACGACGGCGCCGCCGATCTGGAGATGGTCGAGCACCATGGCCGCCGTGAGGACGAGGACGAGCCACTTGATGCCAAGCGACAGGATGCGGGCGTACTGGAGCTTGGCGTTGACGGCGCCGATGAGGACGGAACGCTCGAGGAAGCGGGCGATGACGGTGCCGGCGATGAGGAGAAGGACGGCGCCGATGGAGTGGGTCAGGTAGGGAATGACGACGATGGAGATCTGGGATTCGCCGGGGTAGGCGGCGTCGAAGGCAGAGATGCCGATGAAGAAGCCGATGAGCACACAAGCCCAGAAGACGATGCGGGCGATAAGTGCAGTGGGGCTGTGAGATGGGGACCAGTCGGAGATGGTGGCGCTGGCGTTGCGGGCGAGGCGCTCGTCAAACCTTGCGGCGGTGAGGGTGCGGCGGAGAAGAGCGGCGAGTCCTGCTCCGATGGCGGTGAGAATGATTACCGCGAGCAGAAGGGCGACGAGGCCGGGGAGAAAGCTGGCGAGTTTGACGAGGACTCGGTGTGCGGATTGGCTAAGGGCGAGTTCGACTTGTTGCCACATGAGTTTGTCTCCTTATGAATATTGCTGGCCCGTTTCGCTGCTCTTCACTACGAATTGCTGAAGTGTTTTCTCTATGGATTGAAGCGGTCAGGCCAGCGCCAGCGGGATACGAGGTACGGTTTGTCGGTTTCGAAGGCGACGGCGAGGTCCTGAATGTGTTTTTCGGGAGCCGTGCCGTTGCTGATGAGATTGAGATGAGAGGCTGTCCAGGCGAGATAGAGCGGCGTGAGGGCGCCAAGCAGGTGTCCGCGATTGATGGTGCGGAGACGGTAGGCGAGGATGAAGTCGTAAACGATGCGGGCCCAGAGGTTGTCGGGCATGCGGAAGTTTTCCGGTTGCATGAGGGAGAGCTTCTTGAGGCCGAGCAGCGAGTTGGGCGGAAGGACGAGAGACCAGATCTCATGCAGATTGGTGTAGGCGAGGCGGAAGGCGTCGAGCATGGCGGCGATGTCCGGCGATGGCTCTGCGATGGGAGTGGTCTGGGTGACGGGCTGGGCGGGCTGAGTGCCGCGAGCGCGCTGCCAGAAGGCGGCTTTGGCGTCGACGTCGGCGAAGAGCGAGGCGGTGATCTGAGCGAGGAGGGCGTTGAGGTCCGGGGCACCGGGTTGAGGCAGAGCGCGGGAGCCGACGTTGACCTCGGCGATGGTGTAGTTGGCGGAGGCCGCCTCGTTGAGGGGCCAGAGGAAGGCGTCGTTCTGTCCGGTGGAGGTGAAGCGTTGCGCGGCGGTGGCGAGACGGCCTGCCATGCGAAGGGAGAGGCCGAGATCGATGGCCAAGGGAAAGCGTGGGCGCGTGCTGAAGAGAGCTCGTGTGACGGGGTAGAGGATCGCGGAGTTGACCAGGCCTTCGCGCGGGCCCAGGTCGTAGTGGGCGAGAGTGAGGTCAGATTGGAACGCAGATTTTGCCAGGGCGCGAATGGCTTCGGGGTGGAGCGACTGAGCCTCGGCACCGAGGAGGACGCAGGCGGTGGCGTGGTTCTCCTGCGCGAGCCTGTAGGTGTTGAGGTAGTCGGTGGCGGTGAGGATCCAGGGGCTGGCTGAGACCGTGGTGACAGTGTAGGGAAGGATGCGGAGGGGACTGTCGGAGGAATGTTGCGGGGCTGCATCGGGTGTGGCGACGAGTACCGTTTCGCCGGGAAAGGCGAGGGCGAGATTGGCAAGCATGGTTTCGAACGCATCCTGCGCAAGGGGCACGAGGCTGACGAGAAGGTTGCGAGTGGCAGCAGTCGCGGGGGTCGTGTTGAGGTCGATATTGGTTTGCGTGGAGGCCATCGTGCGATCTGGACTTCCTCTGTTTTCGTTTAGCGGTGGTTCAGGTTCAGGCAGTTCGTGTCTTGTTTCCTGTTGAGGCGGTTCTGAGTTCCAAGTTTATCCCTCTTCCTTCCACACGGAATCATGAGTGAGCGCATCTTATTGATTTGTCATTGCAGTTAGACAGATGCGCGCCTGGGCGTATGTGGTTGCTGGGCAGAGAAATGCAGTTGACGGAGTGAGGTCCAGTGATGGAACGAAAGAAGAAGAATGCGGGGCCGCTGCACGGCTCGCCGATAGAGGATTACTGCCTGATTGGGGATTGCGAGACGGCGGCGCTGGTGTCTCGCGAGGGGTCGATTGACTGGCTGTGCTTGCCGACGTTCTCTTCGGCGGCGTGTTTTGCCGCTCTGCTGGGAACTCGCGACAACGGGTACTGGAAGATATCACCGGCAGGCAAGGTGAAGGCGACGACGAGGCGGCAATATGAGCCGCACACTCTGGTGGTTGAGACGACGTTCGAGACGAAGGACGGCGAAGTGTGCCTGGTGGATTTTATGCCGCCGCGGGCAGAGCACTCGCACGTGGTGCGGATGGTCCGTGGGGTGCGCGGCAAAGTGAAGATGCAGATGGACCTCGCGATCCGATTCGACTATGGCAGAACCATTCCGTGGGTGACGAGCAGGGACCATGAGCTGCGCGCGATTGCGGGGTCGGACATGGTGGTGTTGCATGCTGATGTGCCGCTGCGCGGCGAGGACATGACCACTCGCAGCGAATTTGCGGTGCTGGAGGGAGAGACGGTGAGTTTCACGATGACGAGCTTGTCCTCGTTGGAGAAGGTGCCGGCGGTGCAGCCTGCGGAGGATGCGCTCAAGGAAACGCAGGGATTCTGGAGGGAGTGGAGTAGCAGGAACAAATATCGCGGACCCTATGCCGATGCAGTGGAGCGGTCGCTGATGCTGTTAAAGGCGATGACGTACAGGCCGTCTGGCGGAATTGTAGCGGCTGCTACTACTTCTTTGCCCGAGAAGATTGGCGGTACGCGCAACTGGGACTACAGGTACTGCTGGCTGCGAGACACAGCGTTTACGCTGCTGGTGTTGATGGAGGCGGGCTACGTCGATGAGGCGGTCGAGTGGAGAAAGTGGCTGGTCCGGGCGATCGCCGGTGCGCCCGATCAGGTGCAGACGATCTACGGCATCTGTGGCGAGCGTCAAATTGTGGAGTGGGAGGCTGCGTGGTTGCCCGGATATGAAGGGTCGCGCCCGGTCCGCATCGGCAATGCGGCGGTGAACCAGTTTCAATTGGACGTATTCGGCGAGGTGGCGGCTGCGTTGAACCGGACGCCGCAGGATGAGGAAGGCGAGATTCGCGTGTCGTCGACCGCTGTGCAGGCGGCGCTGATCGATCATCTGTGCAAGGTATGGGATCAACCGGATTCGGGGATATGGGAGACACGCGGACGGCGGCAGCACTTTACGCACTCAAAGGTGATGGCGTGGGTGGCACTCGACCGCGCGATCAAACACTACGAGCGTTATGACGGCAGCGGCGATATCAAACGATGGAAGAAGAATCGCGACATGATTCACCAGGAGGTCTGCGAGAAGGGCTTCAATAAAAAGTTGAACAGCTTTGTGCAGGCGTATGGGTCGAAGGAACTGGATGCTTCGTGTCTACGCATTGGGCTGGTGGGATTTCTTCCGATGGATGACCCGCGGATTGTGGGAACGGTGGAGGCGATCGAGAAGCGACTGATCAAGGATGGGTTCGTGAAGCGGTACGATTCCCGGACCACTGATGACGGTCTACCTGAGGGTGAGGGTGCGTTTCTGGCGTGCAGCTTCTGGATGGTGACGTGCCTGTGGCTGATCGGGCGAAAGGAGGATGCGACGACGATGTTCGAGCGGCTGCTTAAGTTGAGGAATGATGTGGGTTTGCTGTCGGAGGAGTATGACCCTTTGAGGAAGCGCATGGTGGGCAATTTCCCACAGGCCTTGTCGCATATTTCGCTTGTTCATTCGGCGTTTGCGATGTCGGGATTGTGGCATCCGCAGCCATTAGTCAAGGCAAGGGACTTTTCGCGTGGAACGTAGATGCATTTGTCATCGGTGCACTCGTTGCGAATATGCAATGATCGTCAATGCAACCGTGGAGGTGTTAAGTGCCTCTAATCAATCATCTGCAAAACTTTTCTGCTGCCTTGTTTCCTGAACGAGTTTTCCTGATCGGTCGATGACAATGCTACGGACTCCAAGTTCTACGTACAGACTGCAACTTCACAAAGATTTCACATTCGATGATGCTGCAGGGATCGCGGACTATCTGCATGCATTGGGGATTTCGCACGTCTACTGTTCTCCCTATTTGCAGGCTGCGCCGGGAAGCATGCATGGATACGATGTCGTCTCTCACCAGAGAGTGAACGAAGAGTTGGGAGGGGCGGAGGCGCACGATCGTTTCTGCAGGAAGCTGGGCGAGGCAGACCTGGGGCAGGTGCTGGACGTTGTGCCTAACCATATGTCTCTGGGTAAGGAGAATCGGTACTGGTGGGACGTGCTCGAGAATGGAACGTCGAGCCGGTATGCTTCGTTCTTCGATATCGACTGGCAGCCGCAGGAGGAGCGGCTAAGGGACAAAGTGCTGGTGCCGATACTTAGCGATCAGTATGGGCGAGTGTTGCAGGATGGCGGCATCAAGGTGGTGCGGCGCGCGAACAAGTTTCAGGTGGAGTGCTCGGGCCAGACATTGCCGGCGGCGCCCACTTCTTTGCCGGTGATTCTTGCGCGCGCAGCGGAGTATGCGAAGTCGGACACGTTGAGCTTTTTGGCGGCATCGTTTGGGCGGCTGCCGCAACCGGAGTATGTCGATCGCCGGACGATTCTTGCTCGCCATCGGGACAAGGTAGTTCTGTTCAATTTGCTGGAGCGGCTGTGTGCGGAAGAACCAGGAGTCACTGAGTCGATTGATAAATCGGTGGCGGAGTTGAATGCGAACCTGGATGCGCTGGATGATTTTTTGAACCAGCAGAACTATCGGGTGGCGTACTGGAAGACTGCGGACCAGCAGTTGAGCTACCGGCGATTCTTCGATGTGAATTCGCTGATCGGGCTGAGGGTGGAGCGGGAGTATGTGTTCGAGGAGACGCATGCACTGGTGCTGGATTGGTTGAAGCGCGGCGTGCTGGATGGCGTACGGGTGGATCATCCGGACGGGTTGCGCGATCCACTGGAGTATCTGAAACGTCTGCGGAAGTATGCGCCGGATGCGTGGGTGGTTGGAGAGAAGATCCTGGAGCCGGGCGAGTTCCTGCGAGAGAGTTGGCCTATTCAGGGAACGACCGGGTATGACTTTCTGAATGTTGCCGCAGGTGTACTGGTCGCTCCGGAGGGGATGGCGGAGCTGACCTCTATTTACGGTGATTTTACGAACGAGATTACGGATTTCCAGTCCATCGCGCATGAGAAGAAGATCAGTGTGACGCAGGAAGGGCTGGGAAGCGATGTGAATCGGCTGACCTCGCTGTTTGTGGAGATATGCGAGGCAAACCGCGACCGGCGAGACTATACACGGGCTGAGGTAAGGCGTGCGATTCGCGAGATGGCCGCGTGCTTTTCGATCTATCGCACGTATGTAGTGCCGGAGCGGGAAGAGATTACGGACGAAGACCGGGAGCAAATCGCGCAGGCGACAGAGTGCGCGAAGCAGCAGCGGCTGGACATCGATGGCGGGCTTTTCGATTTTCTTCGCGACGTGTTGACGATGGAGGTGAAGGGAAAGCTGGAAAGCGAGTTTGTGCTTGCGGTTCCAGCAGTTCACTGGGCCGGTGATGGCGAAGGGCGTGGAGGATACGGCGTTCTATTGCTATGACCGGCTGACGGGGATGAATGAGGTGGGAAGCGATCCGGGACGCAATGGTTTGAGCGTTGCTGAGTTTCATGCGTACTGCGCGAAGATGCAGGAGACGCATCCTTTGACGATGACGACGCTGGCGACGCACGATACGAAACGAAGCGATGATGTGAGGGCGCGGCTCGCAGTGTTGTCGGAGATTCCTGGGAAATTTAATTCGGCGGTGCAGCGGTGGTCGCGGATGAATAACGCGTTCAAGACGGGCAAGCGCGGGGTGGGTGCTATGCCTGATCGGAACACGGAGTATCTGTACTACCAGACGTTGATTGGGGCGTGGCCGCTGCCGATGGATCGCGCGCAGGCTTACATGCTGAAGGCGGTTCGCGAGGCCAAGCAGCAGACGACATGGGTGGCGAACAACAAGGAGTTCGAAGAGGCGCTGAGGATGTTCATCGAGTTGACGTTGAACTATGCGCCATTCCTGCGGGAGCTGCATCAGTTTGTAGCGAGGGTGCAGGATGCGGGGCGGGCGAACTCGCTGGCGCAGACGCTGCTGAAGCACACGGCGCCGGGTGTGCCGGATCTTTATCAGGGAACGGAGCTATGGGATTTGAGTCTGGTCGATCCGGATAATCGGCGACCCGGTGGACTACGAGTCTGCGAAAGCGTTTGTTGTGCGAGCTGAAACATATGACGGGAGGGGATATCGCAGCGCAGGTGATGATGCGCATCGATGAAGGTCTGCCGAAGATGTGGACGATTCACAAGGCGCTGGAACTTCGACGGGAGCGGCCGGACTGCTTTGGGGCGGAGGCGGAGTACACGCCGCTGGAGGTTGACGGGGCCAAGCACGATCATGTCATTGCGTATCTGCGGGGCGAGGATGTCGTGACAGTGGTGCCGAGGCTGACACTGAAGCTAGACGGGGCGTGGAAGGATACGATCGTGGTCCTGCCGAAGGGTCGATGGAGAAATCGCCTGACAGGGGCAGGCATGGCGGGTGGCGTGATTACGATGAAGGCGTTGCTGAGGGATTTTCCGGTGGCGCTGCTGGTGCGCGAGGAGTCGGGAGAGCAAGAGTAATGCATGAGTTTACGGTGTGGGCTCCGAACGCTCGAAAGGTCGCGGTGAAGATTGGCGATGTGACGTATCCGATGGTCGGGCCGAGTGAGCGCGGGTGGTGGCGTATTGCGGTGGAGCAGGCTGGGCCGGGAACTGACTATGGATTTGTGTTGGATGAGGATCCGCGGGCTTACCCTGATCCTCGTTCGCTATGGCAGCCGCATGGGGTGCATGGATTGTCGCGGGTGTACGACCAAAGTGCGTTTGCGTGGAGTGATGGCGGGTGGCAGGCGCTGCCCCTTGCGCGGGCCGTGATTTATGAGCTGCATGTGGGTACGTTTACGCAGGCAGGGACGTTTGATTCGGCGATGGAGCGGCTGGATTATCTGGCGGAGCTTGGGATTACGCATGTTGAGTTGATGCCGGTGGCTGCGTTTCCGGGCAGGCAGGGCTGGGGATATGACGGGGCTGCGCTGTTCGCCGTGACGGAGCAGTATGGCGGACCCGACGGGTTGAAACGGCTGGTAAACGCCTGCCACGCGCGTGGACTGGCTGTGCTGTTGGATGTGGTCTACAACCACTTTGGGCCGGTGGGGAACTATAGCGGCAAGTTTGGTCCCTACCTGACGCAGAGGCACCGCACGCCGTGGGGAGGAGCCGTCAATTTTGAGGACTGGGGAAGCGATGAGGTGCGGCGCTTCTTCTGCGACAACGCTCTGATGTGGATGCGGGATTATCACATCGACGGTCTACGGCTGGATGCGGTGCATGAGTTCGTCGACCGGTCTGCGATTCACTTTATGGAGCAGCTTTCCGAAGAGACGAGGGCGTTGTCGCGGAAGCTGGGACGAAGGCTGGTGGTGATCGCCGAGAGCGATCTGAACGATCCGAGAGTGGTGAAGCCATCCAGCGCCGGGGGATATGGCATGGACGCCCAGTGGAGCGATGACTTTCATCACGCGTTGTTCACGGTGTTGACTACGGAAGGAGAGGAGAAGGGCTACTACGCCGACTTCGGGTCGATGGAGAAGCTGGCGAAGTCACTGACGAAGATTTTTGTGAATGACGGCAACTATTCCACCTATCGCGGACAAAGGCATGGGCGTCCGGTGGAGAATGTTTCGGCGCATCGGTTTCTGGGATATATCCAGAACCACGATCAGGTGGGGAATCGCGCGATTGGAGATCGAGTGGAGCAGGTGGTCGGGATGGATCGCGCGAAGGTTGCAGCAGGGATCGTGTTGACGGCGCCGTTTGTCCCGATGATCTTTCAAGGCGAGGAGTTTGCCGCGTCGACGCCATTTCAATACTTCGCGGACCACGAGGAGCCGGAGATGGCGAGGGCCGTGAAGGAGGGTAGGCGAGGTGAGTTCGCCGCGTTTGGGTGGAACCCGGATGACATTCCGGACCCGGAGAATGTGGAGACGTTTCGACGGTCGAAGCTGAAGTGGGATGAACTTTGTCAAGAAGGGCATCGGGAGATGCTGGATTGGTATCGCAGGCTGATTCGGGTGCGGCGTGAGTCCCCTTCGTTGAATGATGGGCAGCCGGGGCAAACGAAAGTGATGTTCAGCGAAGAGAAGAAGTGGCTAGTGATGGAGCGCGGCGAGGTGAGGGTGATGTGCAATCTTGGAACGGAGCCGGTGAAGGTGGACAATCCGGGGCGGCTACCTCTGTTGCTTGCATCGCGTGCAGGCATCGAAACGGCGGGCGACAAGGTTTTGCTGCCCGAAAACGCGCTGGCCATCCTGTCGAGTGAGACGAGCGGACCGAGTGTGTAGAATTTGCTCATCAATTCATTCAAGTTGAAGGGAAGTGCCTGCCATGTCACTCGTTCTTCGTCGTTTGTCCCTTTGTGTGCTCGTTTTCTGGATCGTGCTGACTGGAGAGAGTGCGAAGGCACAGCCGATGCTCCCTTCGTTGAGTGATCCTGCGGTGTCGCCTGACGGCCGCGAGATTGCTTTTGCGTCTGGCGGCGATATTTGGACCGTGGCGACAACGGGGGGCGAGGCGCATCTGCTGGTGACGAATCCGGCGACGGAGTCGCGGCCGTTGTACTCTCCCGATGGGACGAAGCTGGCGTTTGTTTCGACTCGTACCGGCGCGGGAAATATTTATGTGCTGACACTTGCGACGGGAGAGCTGTTGCGGCTGACTTACTCGGATCGGCCTGATTCGCTGGATGGATGGTCGCATGATGGGAAGTGGATCTACTTCACGTCAGCGGTGAACGACGTTGCGGGGCAGGGCGACATCTTTCGCGTGAGTTCGAGTGGGGGCACGCCGCTGGAAGTGAGCCATGAACGGTATTTGAATGAGTTTGAGAGTGCGCCGTCTCCTGATGGGCAGACGATTGCGTTGATGGCGAAGGGCCTGAGCAGCACGCAGTGGTGGCGGAACGGGCACGCGCATATTGATGAAACCGAGCTGTGGCTGAAGCCGGTGGCCGAGAGCGGGAAGTACCAGATGCTGTTGAAGGCTGATGCGAAGCATGCCTGGCCGATGTGGTCGGCCGATGGCAAGACGCTGTTCTATATGAGCGATGCGTCGGGTGCGGAGAATATCTGGGCGGTCCCGGTGGCGGCGCCTGCGTCGGCTAAGGAGATCACTCATTTCAAGGAAGGCCGGGTCTTGTGGCCGAGCATTGGAGACGGCGGAAAGACGATCGTGTTTGAACGCAACTTCGCGATCTGGAAGATGGACACCACGACAGGAAAATCGGAGCGCGTGCCGATCACACTGCGTGGCTTGCCAGCTTCGCCGGGCGTGACGCACGTGACCGAGACGAACTTCAGTAAGCTGGCGTTGTCGCCGGACGGAAAGAAGATTGCCGTGATCGCCCATGGCGAGGTCTTTGCAGCATCGGCCAAGGATGGAGGCGAGGCGCAGCGGCTGACGCACACCGTAACCGCGGAGAGCGATCCGGTGTGGTCTGCGGATTCAATGAAACTGGTGTACCGATCCGAGTCTGGATCGGGTGAGAGCAGCGGTCACAATCTTGTGGTGTACGACTTTGCGACCGGCAAGGAGAACGTGCTGACGCAGGCCGGAAACGACGACGCGAATCCGCAATGGGCTCCGGACGGCAAGAGCATCGCGTACGTACGGAACGACAAAGAGTTGCACGTTGCAACGGTGCCGACGAAAGACGCGGCGGTAGCTGACCGCGTGGTGGCGTCGGGAGAGTTGCCTGGATCGGCGGTGACGTGGTCGCCGGATGGGCAGTGGATCGCGTATTCGATGCAGGACAAGCGGTCGTTTCGAAACGTGTATGTTGTGTTGGCGACGGGTGGTGAGTCGCACCCGGTAAGCTTTCTGGCCAATGGAGAGACTGCGTCGCGGATCGCGTGGTCGCCGGACGGACACTACCTGTTGTTCGATACGGCGCAGCGGAGTGAGCAGGTGCAGATAGCGCGTGTGGATCTGCTGCCGCATGTGCCGAAGTATCGGGAGGATGAGTTCCGCGAGCTGTTTCGTCCGTCGAAGACGCCGGGGACACCGTCTTCGCCGACTGTTCCAGCTGCGCCCGCTGTGACGACGCCGTCTGCAGAGGAGAAACCCGCGACACCGGCAGCAACGGCGGAAGCCAAGAAGAAACCTGAGCCGGTGAAGATTGTGTTTGAGGGGATTCGCGACCGGCTGACGCTGCTGCCACTGGGACTAAATGCGGAGGAGCCGGTGATCAGCGCGGATGGAAAGACGCTGTTGTTTGCGGCACGTTCGGCGAATCAGCTGGGTCTGTACACCTACAGTCTGGATGAGTTGTCGAAGGAGCCGGCGGTGGCACGACAACTGACGTCAACGCCGGGACGAAAGACCGACTATGCGTTCAGTCCAGATGGGAAGGATGTCTTCTACCTGGAAAACGGAACGGTTAAGTCGATTACGGTTGAGTCGCGGACACCGAAGACGATTGCGGTGACTGCGCCGATGCAGATTGATTTCGATGCAGAGAAGAAGGTTGTGTTTGAGGAGGCGTGGGAGACGTTGAATCGGCGGTTTTATGACGCCAACTTCAATGGCAAGAATTGGCTGAAGCTGCACAATGAGTGGGCGCCGTATATTGCCGGCGTACGGACGTCGGATGAGTTGCGACGCGACATCAATCTGTTGATTGGTGAGCTGAATTCGTCGCATTCGGGTATCAATCGCAGGGCAGGGGAGCGGACCGCAGCCGGTTCAGGTTGGAAATCTTGGGTTGAGATTCGACCGCGAAGCGTACGAGGCCGGCAAGGGGCTGGTGGTGCGCGAAGTAATTGCGCTGGGGCCAGCGGCGATTGAGGGCTCGATCAAACCAGGCGACCGGCTGGTGAGCGTGAACGGACGAGGCGATTGGAGCTAAGAATCTTGACGGGATGCTGGAGGATACGGTCGGCAAGCGCGTTGTACTGGGTGTGGAAACAGCCGGCAAGACACGCGATGCGGTGGTGCGGCCAGTGTCGTCTGTTGCTGCAGTCGGCTTGCTTTACCGGCAATGGGTGGAGGAGCGGCGCGCGCTGGTGGATCGCGTCAGCGGCGGCAAGATCGGCTACGTTCACATCGCGGATATGAGCGATGCATCGCTGCAGCAGCTTTATCTCGATCTCGATGCGCAGAACGAGGCCAAGCAAGGGGTTGTGGTGGATGTGCGGAATAACAACGGCGGCTACATCAACGGATATGCGCTGGACGTGTTTACGCGGCAGAACTACCTGATGATGACGCCGCGTGGACTGACACCGGTGCCTTCGCGGCAGAACCTGGGCCAGCGTGCGCTGGGTTTGCCGACGGTGCTGGTGACGAACGAGTCGTCGCTCTCGGATGCGGAGGACTTCACTGAGGGGTATCGGTCGTTGAAGCTGGGTAAGGTGGTCGGGGAGCCGACGGCGGGCTGGATCATCTTCACGGGAGCGCAACCGCTGATCGATGGTTCGGCGGTGCGAGTGCCCGGTTGGCGGATACAGGACCTTCGCGGACAGACGATGGAGATGCATCCGCGGCCTGTCGATGTCGAGGTGGAACGCCCGCTCGGCGAGACGGAGACGGGTTCGGATGCTCAGTTGGAGCGAGCCGTCAAGGAGTTACTGGCCACACAATAAAAAGAACGAAGGTGGTCAAGCAGGTATCATAGGAATTGGGCTTTGGTGTGCCTCATGAATTTATTCGCTTTAGTTTCGTTCGATTCAATACGAAAGTATTGTTTCTAGCGGAAACTTTTGCGTAAGTAGTTCGTCTTCATTAGAGACTGGCGACTTTAGCGAGTCAGTCTGAAGCGACCACCCAAAATTGCATCAAATTTGAGAGGAAAGACGATGTTGATGAAATTCGGTGTTCTTCGGACAGCTGCGCTGCGAGCCGGCTTGATAGTACCGGTTACGGTATTGTCAACTTTCGGTGCAGCGTTGATGGCGCAGGCACCGGCTGCACCGCCGGCCGCCACGGCTCGCCAGCTCGGCACGGTTACGTCTGTTGCCGGAAATCATCTCGCCCTCAAGACGGATGGGGGCCAGGAGGTTGCTGTCAGTGTGGCGGATGGAGCGCGCATTCTGCAACTGGCTCCGGGCAGCACCGATTTGAAGATGGCGCAAACGATTGAGTTGAAGGACATTGCTGTCGGCGACCGCGTTCTGGTGAACGGGAAGGTCGGCGACAATGCAGGGGCCTTCGCGGCGTCGCGCGTGATTCTGATGAAGTCGAGCGACATTGCACAGAAGCATGCGATGGAGGAGGCGGATTGGCAGAAGCGCGGGATTGGCGGCATTGTGAGTGCGATGGATGCAGGCACCGGCACGCTGACTGTCTCGGTAGGCCCCCGGAAGGTCGCTGTGAACACTTCCAGCACGACCCAGTTCCGACGCTATGCTGGGGATTCCGTGAAGTTTGAGGATGCGAAGCCAAGTACCCTGACGCAGATTCAGGCGGGGGACCAGCTTCGCGTGCGCGGGAATAAGTCCGACGACGGGTCGTCTATTCAAGCGGAAGAGGTGGTCAGCGGATCGTTCAAGAACCTGGCGGGGCTGATCGCGAGCATTGACGCGGCCAACGGGACACTGACTGTCAAAGATCTTGCAACGAAGAAGACAGTAACGGTAACTATCTCGGCGAACTCGAATGTGCGGACGCTGCCACCGCAAGCTGCGACGATGTTTGCAGCGCGGGCCAAAGGCGGAGCGGCAGGTGGAGGCGCGCCGCCAGCGCAGCCCGCAGGCCAAGCGGAGGCATCGGGAGGAGGACGGTCGGGCGGGGCAGGACGATCTGCCGGCGGGGATCTTTCGCAAGTGGTTAGCCGGCTGCCCAACAAGACGATCGCCGATCTGAAGGTGGGAGATGCTGTGATGATCGTGGCTTCGCAACCCGATCCTCGCAGCAGTACTGTAACTGCCGTGACGCTGCTGTCTGGCGTTGAGCCGATTCTCGCGGCGGCGCCTGGCGCTCCGTCAATGACGTTGTCTCCCTGGAGCCTGGGTGGGGAACCCGAAGGCGGCGGCGGGGGCGGCGGCGGGCATTAATTTTTTTTATACACACTGTAACGTGGATATTTTTTGAGGAGTAGTAATGTTATTTCGCGCAACTCTGAAGGTTGTTTTACTTTTTTTTGTCGCTTTGACGCCAATGGTTGCGCGTGCGCAACAGACGGGGGCCACGGTGCATGGCGTGGTTGCCGATCCTGAAAATGCAGTCATCCCTGGAGCGACCGTTACGTTCACTCCGACGTCCGGCAAGGCGTTGATCACGCAGTCGCAGAGCGATGGAACCTACATATTGCGCGGTGTTCCGCCCGGAACTTATTCGGTGACGGTGACGATGCAGGGCTTTGCGTCGTTTGTGAGACAGGTTGTAAGGATTGCCGCAGGGCAGAACCTGACGGTGGATGTACAGATGGCGATCCAGGAGCAGAAACAGGAGGTCAACGTGACGGCGACGACGACAACGGTGAGCGTCGACGCCGACAGCAACGCCAGTTCAACAGTGCTTAAGGGCAAGGACCTCGACGCGCTTTCGGACGATCCCGATGAACTTTCATCGGAGCTGACCGCACTGGCGGGGCCAGCAGCGGGGCCAAACGGCGGACAGATCTATGTGGATGGATTTACCGGTGGACAGCTTCCGCCCAAGTCGTCCATTCGTGAGATTCGCATCAATCAAAATCCATTTTCGGCACAGTACGATCGTCTCGGTTATGGACGAGTTGAGGTCTTCACGAAGCCGGGTACGGACAAGTTTCATGGCCAGTTCAATCTGCAGGGGATCACATCGGCGTTGAACTCGGGCAATCCGCTGTTGAATGCCTTCAATACCCCAGGACAGCCGACTCAGACGCAGCCGCCGTACCACACGATCTTTGTGCTCGGAAATCTTTCTGGCCCGCTCGCGAAGAACGCATCGTTCACGTTGTCCGGATCTCATCGCGATATCGAGGACAACAACCTGGTGAATGCGACGATTCTGAACATGCCGGCGTTCGACCCGAGCCTGACCTGCCCCCCGGGCGAGATCACCTGCGCCTACACTTTCGCGACTCCTGTGCCGCAGTCCCGCACTGACATCAGCCCTCGCATCGATCTAGCGCTGGGCGAGAAAAATACTCTGGTGACGCGCTTCCAATATGAGCAGAATGAACAGGACAATGTTGGCGTCGGCGGATTGGTTTTGCCTACCGCTGGTTACACCTCCAAGACGTCGGAGACAACGCTTCAGCTGAGCGATACCCAGGTTGTGACTCCGCGTGTGATTAACGAAACTCGGTTCGAGTATCAGCGCGAGAGTGCAACCGAGACCGCTTTGGGCATGGATCCTACGATCCAGGTGCAGGGTAACTTTACCGGCGGTGGTGCGCCGACGGGTAGTTCCTCGGACTATCAGAACCACTTCGAAGGCCAGAACTATACCTCGATCCAACTGACCAAGAACTTTATCCGATTGGGCGCGCGGTTGCGGGCTACCACCGATTCGAACACGACGACGGCAGGGACGAACGGCACCTTTACCTACAACTGCCTGGTCTTGGTGGGCTCATTTTGCCCCAACACGACCTCAAACGCGGCGTATCAGAACAATCAGGCCAGTCAGTTCACCATCAGCCAGATTTTGCATCCAGTCAGCGCGACTCTTGTGGATCTGGGCCTCTATGCGGAGGATGATTGGAAGGCGCGCCCGAATCTGTCCGTCAGCTATGGCATTCGCTATGAGACGCAGAACCATCTGACAGACCATCATGACTTTGCGCCGCGCGTGTCGGTTCGCTATGGCCTGGGCAAGGCATCGGGAAACCCGAAGACCGTTATTAACGCGGGCTTCGGAATCTTTTATGACCGGTACCAGTTGCCTAACGTAATGACTACGCTTGAAGCGAATGGATTGAACCAGATCCAGACACAAATTACGAATCCGAGTGCATCTTGCACACCGCAGAACATAGCGGCCTGCACAGGCAACGCGTCAAGCGGCAACAAGACTATTCAAGCATCATCGAACCTTCGGGCTCCGTATACGCTGCACTATGCCTTCGGCGTGGATCAGCAACTCTTTCGCGGAGCGACGCTATCGGTCAACTACATTCGGGCTGATGGCGTGCATCAGTTCTATAGCCTCAATGCGAACGCTCCGACAGGCCTTAACGCTGATGGCACTCCGATCTATCCAATACCTCCCGCACCCGGCGGCCATCCTGTGGTTCGGAATACCTATCAGTCTGGAGCGGTGTTTCGGCAGAACCAGTTGATCGCTAATGTAAACATTCGTCCGAGCCGGATATTTAACATCTCCGGCTATGGCGTGTTGAACTATGCAAACTCCGACTCGGGCGGCATCACGACATTTCCGTCGACCGATTTCTATAACATCGGGAAGGACTATGGCCGGGCGACCTTCGATACTCGGTATCGGCTCTTCCTGTTCGGAACTCTGAATCTCCCACACACGATTACGGTCAGTCCTATCATCATCCTGTCGGCAGGCACGCCGTACAACATTACGACCGGCACGGTGAATCTCTCAGGCCAGCAGAATTCCAGACCGGCATTGGGTCCGGCTAACAACTTTGCGCCGGGTACCGCCGGATCCAACACGATTCCAGGTTGCGGCAGCTTTGTCACGCCGCCTTCTGGAACAGCGTACACGCCCATTCCGATCAACTTCTGCACCGGACCTTCGCAGTTCACTACAAATGTCCGCCTTACCAAGACCTTTGGCTTCGGTCCTTCAACCGGAGCGGCTGCAGCCCAGGGGCAAGGCCAGGGAGGTGGCCGTGGTGGTCCGGGCGGTCCTGGAGGTCCGGGTGGTGGTGGACGTGGCGGCCCTGGCGGAGGGGGCGGTCGTGACGGTGGCCGTGGTGGCTTCGGCGGTGGCGTTGGCAGCACGGGCAAACGCTATAACCTAGCCATCGGCGTTCAGGTACTGAACCTGTTCAACAACGAGGACCTTTCAACACCCATTGGAACCCTGACGTCCCCGAACTTCGGCAGATCGACTCAACTTGCCGGCCGGCCGTTTACCAGCAATTCCGCTACACGGCAGGTTTCGCTCCAGACGGCGTTCACTTTCTAATCGCAGTTCCGGGCAGACAGAAAAGAGGCGCAACCGAATTTCCCGGTTGCGCCTCTTCTGCTTGTTGACCTTCGGATCGCGATCAACTCGCCGGTTTGAAGTTCTTCTTCAGAGTCTGCCAGCAGGTGTAGTACTCGTGCTGTCGAGCGGCGGTGTCCATCGCGAACTTCGTCGGACGGCAGACAAAGCGAGTCTCAAACATGAAGGCCAGGGTGCCGTCGAGTTTCACCGGCTTAAGTTCGGCAGTGCTGGCACGTTCGAAGGTTTCAGCATCGGGGCCGTGTCCGCTCATGCAGTTGTGCAGGCTGGCTCCTCCGGGAGTGAAGCCCTCGGCTTTGGCGTCATATTCGCCGTGGACGAGACCCATGAACTCGTTCATGAAGTTGCGGTGGAACCATGGCGGACGGAAGGTGTGTTCGGCAACCATCCAGCGTGGTGGGAAGATAGCGAAGTCTACGTTAGCCGTGCCGGGAATTTCGCTGGGAGACGTGAGGACGGTGTAGATCGACGGATCGGGGTGGTCGAAGCTCACGGAGTTAATGCAGTTGAAGCGCGCGAGGTCGTATTTGCACGGCGCGTAGTTGCCGTGCCATGCGACGACGTCGAGCGGCGAATGGTCGAAGTCCGTTGCCCAGAGGTTGCCCTGGAACTTTGCGACAACCTGAAATTTGCCGTTGTCGCGGTCGTCGTAGGCGGCGTATGGGGTGAGGAAGTCGCGGCTGTTGGCGAGGCCATTGGCTCCGATCGCGCCGAGTTCCGGCAGACGAAAGCTTGTACCGTAGTTTTCCAGTACATAACCGCGGGCCTGGGGCCCGAGCAGCTCGACGCGAAACTTGATGCCGCGAGGGACGAGGGCGATTTCGCCGGGTGCGAGGTCAAGGATGCCAAGTTCGGTGTGCAGCATCAAGCGGCCCAATTGTGGGACGAACAATAGCTCACCATCGGCGGAGTAGAAGAAGCGATCCGTCATACTCTTGTTGGCCGCGTAGATGTGAATCGCGTTACCGGAGTGCATGGAGAAGTCGCCGTTGCCGGCAAGCGTCGTAAGGCCGTCCACAAAATCGGTTGGCTTGGTTGGAAGCGGAAGCGGATCCCAGCGGAGCTGGCTGGGGGTGGTCTCTACTTCATTGAATGGGCTGGAGCGGACGAGGCCGTTCGCGATGCGCTCGTAGGGCTTGTGCATGACGGAGGGACGGATGCGGTAGGTCCAGGTACGTCGATTGAGCAGGCGGGGCGCGGTGAAGGGGCTGCCGCTCAACTGTTCGGTATAGAGACCGAGCGGGGCTTTTTGTGGGGCGTTCTGGCCGACGGGAAGGCCGCCTGGGTGGGCCTCGGTGGCGAACTCGTTGCCGAAGCCGGTGAAGTACTTGAGATCGGGCATGATGGTCCTCTCTGGCGCGATTGGTGTCTATTTGCGAAGCTTCCGGACGGGCGGACAACACTTCGCAGGAACACCGTAGCTTAACCGAAAAGAGGCGTTTTGTGCTTGGCGGCACTTAGCGCGTTGCAGGAGTGTCAGTAGCGGACGACAGATAAGGCTTGTCGGCAGCGGCGTTCGCAGAGCCGGCTGAGGCGATCACGATTGTCTTCGCATTGAGGAACTCGCGCATCCCGGCCGCCGAGAGCTCTCGCCCATAGCCGGAGTGTTTGATGCCGCCAAATGGAAGGCGTGGGTCGCTCGCTACCATGGCATTCAGGAAGACGCCGCCGCATTGCAGTTCGGAGACCAGGCGATGCTGTTCGGCGGGTTCGCGCGTCCAGGCGGACGCGGCGAGTCCGAAACGCGTGTCGTTGGCAATTTCGATCGCCTCGTTGAGATCTTGAACCCGAAAGAGCATAGCGACAGGGCCGAAAAGCTCTTCGCGATAGACGACGGAGGTACGAGGCACGCCGGCGAGAACAGTGGGTTCGAAGTAGTTTCCTTCGCCCAGCATGCGTTCTCCGCCGGTAAGGATGCGTGCGCCGTCGCGAGTAGCTGCCTTGATCTGGGCCTCGAGTTGCTCCACCATGCGGACGGTTGCGAGTGGACCGATCTCCATGCCATCCCTCATTGGGTCACCGACGCGCATCGCCTCCATGCCTTTGACGAAGCGCGACTCGAAGGCGTCGTAGATCTCGTCATGGACGATGAAGCGTTTTGCAGCGATGCAGGACTGACCACTGTTGACGCAGCGCGCTCGCACTGCGATTTCTGCCGCGAGATCGAGGTCGGCAGACGGCATGACGATGAAAGGATCGCTTCCGCCAAGCTCAAGCACGGACTTTTTGATGAGCCAACCAGCCTGTGCACCAATAGCACGGCCTGCAGCCTCGCTGCCTGTGACTGTAACTGCGGCAATGCGCTCGTCGCCAAGGACAGTCTCGACCTGATTGACTTCAAGCAGCAGGGTTTGAAAAGTTCCTCGCGGGAATCCGGCGCGCCTGACCAGCGATTCAATCGCGAGGGCGCACTGCGGGACGTTCGCCGCGTGTTTAAGCAGAGCAACGTTGCCCGCCATCAGTGCAGGCGCAAGAAATCGGATGACCTGCCAGAAGGGGAAGTTCCACGGCATAACAGCAAGGACGATGCCGAGCGGGTCCCAGCGCACATAGCTATGATTGTGCTCAGTTGGCACGGACTCCGGCGCGAGGATGCGCGCGGCGTGGTCGGCGTAGTAGCGGCAGGCATCGGCGCACTTCAGGATCTCGAGCCTGGCGGCCGCGATTGGCTTCCCCATCTCGAGGGTGATCAGGGTCGCGAGATCTTGCGTCTCGTGCTCCAGGATTGCCGCGAGTTTGCGCATCCACAGCGCGCGATGTTCCAGCGGAATGTTGGCGTAGGAGCGAAAGGCTTCTGAGGCGAGGGCGATCTTCTGGCGCGCGGCTTCGCCGGTGAGGGGTTCGAAGCTTCGGAGAAGCTTGTTGGTAGCGGGATTGATCGATTCGATTGCCATAGCTCTACGTGTAGGCCCCTACTCTGATGCTAGCTTAGCAAGGGCCTGGGCGAGGACTCGTGTTCCCAGAGCGATATCTTCCGGTTTGGCATATTCATCCGGTCGGTGGCTAACGCCGTTGCGACAGGGAATGAAAATCATGGCTACGGGCGCAATCTGGGCCATGAAGAGCGAGTCGTGGTACGCACGGCTGACCATTTTTTTGTATGCGATTCCTTCCTTCGCGCAGATCGCCTCCAGCAGTTGAACAATGTGCGGAGACGATTGCGCCGGCGCATCGGCGTTGACCAGCTCTTCTGTAATGGTGACTTCGCGACGTTGCGCCATGTCAACGTAATCGCGGCGAACGGCCCGCATGACGGATTCGCGGCGTGCTGGATCGGTATCGCGGATGTCGAGCTGCAGGACGACACGGCTGGGAACGCTGTTGACCGCACCAGGGTGGACCACGCAGGTGCCGACGGTGGCAACGGTGTCGATCGCGCCCGTCGCAAGCGCATACCTTTCGACGGAGAGGATGATCTCGGCGGCAGCGCACAGTGCGTCTTTGCGGTCGGGCATTAGGAGCGCCCCCGCGTGGCCCCCAAACCCCGTGATGGTGAAACGATAGCTCGCCGGGGCTGCGATGCTCGTGACGATGCCGAGGGGAATGCCCTCGCGCTCGAGCAGCGGGCCCTGCTCAATGTGCAGCTCAATCCAGGCGTGGTAGTGATTCGGTGGGAGCCGCACGGAAGAGAGCGGCCCCGCGAAGCCCACGGCGGTACGGACAGCACTCAAGTGTGCCTCGTCCTCATCTTGAAGCGCGTCGGCGCGGTTAGGATCGAGCGTGCCGGAGAGCAACCTGCTGCCAATGCAGCCAATGCCGAAGCGGGTGGGCTCCTCCGAGGTGAACATGACAAGTTCAATAGAGCGGCGAGGTCGCAGGCCGCTTCGTTTGAGAGCCCGCATCGCTTCAAGGCCACCCAGTACGCCGACCGTGCCGTCGTACATGCCGGCGTGCGGAATGGCGTCGGTGTGGGAGCCGGTGGCCACGGCGGGTAAATTGGGCTCAGTGCCAACCCAGCGGATGAAGATGTTGCCGACGGCATCGTCGCGGATCTCGAAGCCCTCTGCGATTGCGAGTTTCTTCAGCCATGCGCGCGCGCGAAGGTCGTCGGCGGAGAAGACAACTCGGGTGACGGCTGTGCCATTCTCTGCCGGCTCAGCATCGGTAAGCGTAGCGAGGGTCTGGAGCTCGGTGAGTATCCGCGCCTGGTCGACCTGAATTTGCATGGTTCCCACTCCTTCGCTTCGGTCGGTCTGGAGTCATGTGACGCCTCTAGACCAACGGGTGCCGATTCCAGTCCTTGTAGATGAGGTACTTTGCAGGACGTTTGCCGATTGCGCCGAACCACTGCGGGCAGAACGGTCCCATCCAGATGAAATCGCCAGCGGTGACGGGGTACCACTGGTCGCCCAGCCGATAGATGCCGCCGCCTTCGAGCATCAGTAACCCATGCTCCATGATGTGCACCTCAACCATGCTGAGAGCGGCGCCGGGAGCGTAGGTCATCGTATTGACGGCGAAATCGAAGGACGCAGAGCCGGGCAGCAGGCTACGCACCTGGAGGTCGGGGTCGTCGTTAAGCGGAACCGAGGGCGTTTTCTCCTCGCGGCCCACCAGCACCTCGGGCGCGGGTGCGGAAGCGATCTGTTCATATGGCTTTTCGATGACGACCAGCCGCGTCGTCTGGTGTGCTGTTACGGTATGGGCAGCGTCCTCGGGAATATAAGCAAAACTGCCGGCCGTGAGAGTGTGAAAAGATTTTTCCGTCGCAAGGTCGGTTGCGCCTTCGAGCGCATAGATGAAGCGCTGGTTGGATGTAGAGCCAAGGCTGCCGCCGGGTTCAAGCTCTGCCGTGTACTGGGTGAAGGCTGCGCCGGCTGCAGGTGAGATGTGGACGACAGCGGTGGCGAATTCCATGCCCGGCAACACGGTGCGGATGAAGGTGTCCGGCGTGTGCAGAAGATGATCGCGCTGGTTTGTGCTGCGGGTCTGTCCGAGCTTATGCATGTCCGTCCTTGAGGTCTCCTCTATCATCGCGCAAGTGCGCGAGGAACTCCATGGCTGTGGCGAGAGCTGCTTCTACGTCCTGCGGCAGGACGGCCTCGCCAGGATGATGGCTGAGTCCTCCCGGGCTGCGCAGAAACAGCATGGTCGAGGGAATCACTGGGGCGAGGATCATCGCATCGTGGCCTGCTCCGCTGGTCATCCTGCGGCTCGGAAAGCTTACTTGAGCGGCGGCGTTCTGGAGGATGGCGGTTAGCTGTGGATCCAATGGAACGGCGGGGTGATCAAGCTGTATCTGTGTCGTGACCTGGACGCGGCGCTCCGAGGCAGCGGCCTCTGCATACTGGATCATCGCGATAACCGCCGCTCTTCGAACAGCGTCGTCGGCGTGGCGCACATCGAGCGAAGCCACCACGCTTCCTGCAATGACGTTTCCAGCGCCGGGCGACGCCTCCACTTTACCAATGGTAGCGACAAGGCCGTCATGAGACCGGGCATAGGCTTCGACTGCGACAATCCATGCGGCGGCGGCGGCCATGGCGTCACGCCTCAAATACATCGGGGTGGTTCCCGCGTGGTTGGCGTGGCCGGTAAATACGAGTTGCATTCGGGTCTGCCCGACGAGCGCCTCGACGACTCCGAGCGGGGCGTCTTCACTCTCGAGGATCGGCCCTTGCTCGATGTGAAACTCAAGATAAGCGAAGGCGTCGCCGGATAGGGCCGCCGTGGGAAGCTGCGTGGGATCAAGGCCATAATCTCGAATTGCTTGCGCTACGCTGACGCCATTCCGATCGGTTCGGGCGAGCATTTCTGCATCGAGTTCGCCGACGACCGCGAGGCTTCCGAGAAAGGGCTTGGCGAAGCGCACACCTTCTTCTTCCGAGAAGCCGATGACCTCAATCGCGTAGGGAAGATGTCGGCCCCGCAACTCCTCAACGACGGCGACCCCGAGAACCACGCCAAGGATACCGTCGAAGGCGCCGGCATTGGGGACCGTGTCGAGGTGCGAACCAATGATAAGACGCGGCGACTCCGGCACGAGACCGAGCCAAAGGCCGCGTAGATTGCCGGCAGCATCAACCTGTACGGTCATGCCGGCAGCTTCCATCCAGCCGCGCAGCAGCGTGTGGACTGCATGCATGGAAGGCGTGAGAAAGAGGCGCGTCGTTTCGCCAGGAACCTCGGTGTAGGCCGCGATCTCCCGGCAGCGGGCGATGATGCGGGCAGCGCGACCTGTCTCTGTGCCTGTCATGGTTACTTGTTGCTCTCGCTTCAGGATTTGCGCCGGACGCGGGCTTCGATATACCCATGAGGCTCATCAGTCGGCACAAAAATTTCGTTCGGATTATCCTGACCGAACCGCGAGAGATCAACCAGGAGGCAATGTTTATTCGGCATGGTGATCTCGATCTCATCGATCTCAGGCACAGCTTCGAGCGCGCTCTCGGCCATCGCGTAGAGAGTTTGCTGGACTGATTTACTGATGTGGTTTGCAAAGGTGCGAAGCATCGTTTCGCGAAGCTTCACCCGAACGCGATCAAATTGGAGGTCAGGGGAGAGGTAGAGCCACGTGGCGCTCACAGCGGTACCGAAGAGCCGGTCTTTTGTCTCGGGCAGGGTGGTCAGCGAGTCCTTAATATAGCCTTCGAAGCCGGAGCTCGCTGTCTTGAGCAGAACAAGATTTTCAAAACCCGAGAATATTTGGCACGATTTGCCCTGTGCGCGTTCCACGTCGGTTGTCTGGAGTTCGCCGCTGCCGCGCATAAAAGCGCTGGCGTGCGGCTTGCCGTCGATAGAGAGACGCTTCCAGAGTGTGCTTTCGACGCGAATCGAGACCGAGGCGACTTGCGGATTGCGCCCAAGCAGGAAGTCGGCGAGCTCTTTGGCGTAGTCTTCCATCGTCGTCGCCTTTGAGCTTCGCGCGATGGAGTAGACAGTGTTCTTCATCGTGTCCGTTGGCAGAATTTTGCTATTGTCGCCGTCGACGTGAGCTGACTTGAAGTCTCCTTTGAGGAGCACCTGCACGGTCCACTCGCGCAGGTTGTGGCCTTGATCATCGCGCGTTACTTTCATCAGACGAACGCGGGATTTCCCGTAGCGGTTCTCAGCGAGTTCTATCATCAACTTCCTCGGTATGTGGTGTAGCCGTTTGCGGTCAGGAGCAAGGGAATATGGTAGTGTTGCTCTCCTCTCGACACTGTAAAGACGATCTCAACATAGGGATAAAGTCCTTCGAGTTGATGTTGCTTGTAGTAGACGGCGGTCTCGAAGTGGATGCGATAAACAGCCGGCTGCAGGGGTTGGGTCGGAGGCAATAAATGTTTGCAGCGGCCATCCGCATCGGTGATCACATCGTTGACGATAGACCAGACGCCATCCACCATGACGGCGAGAGTGACGGGAACTCCGGCAGCAGGGCGTCCAACCGCGGTGTCGAGAATGTGTGTCGATATGCCCATGGTTATTTTGACTCCAACCAGCGGTGAAGACGAAGCTGCGTGATCTGACGTTGTTGTTCCGCCGCCTCGCGGAGTTCTGTCACAGCGTCATTCTTCATGCGCGATTCGAGGATAGCAAGTATTTCGGCCGATGTTCTTCCAGTGGCACATACGATGAAGATCCGTCCGAACTTCTGCTCGTAGCGGCGATTTGCCTCCTCCAGCGCCAGTCTCGCGCTTTCGTCTTCCGAGAGAGCCCTTCGCTGTTCCTGCGCCGACCAGCGCAGCGATTCTTCTGTTGCGTAAGCCTGCGCATGCCTCTCCCCGATGCGCGGGTGGCTGTCGAACGCCTCCTTCCACGCCTCCTCAGGAAGCGCGAGCCAGATGTCGGTTGAGGCCTCGATCAGCGATGCTTCGTCTTCGATAGGCCGCCTGGCGGCAAGCGCGGATGCCCATGCGTGAGAGCCGCAGCAGGGGAGCGCTTCAAGGGCGGCAGCAGCCGGTTCAAGCGAGTTCCATCGGACCAGAACTTTGTTCATCGTCGTCTGCTTACTATAGCCTGACCTCTCGTCCAGTCGGCATCGGAGCGAAGGTGCCCTCACGATAGACTGCCTCGCCGCGAAGATAAGTTCCCTTCACTACGCCGCGCAGAGTCTCGCCGAGGTACGGTGAAATCAAGTGGCGATAGTGCAGTCTGTCGGCAGTGACGCTGAACTCCTCCGCCGTATCGAAGACGACAAAATTCGCGTCGCGGCCAGCTTCGAGTGCTCCAACCCCGTGGCCGATTCCGGCGAGAGCAGCCGGTGCGCTGCTCATCCAGCGGACGAGGTTGTCGAGCGTAAAGCCGCGACGATGGCACTCCGTATGAATGACGGAAAGCGCGAGAGAGATACTTGCGATCCCACCCCACGCGAGATCGAAGCTGCCTGAATCCTCACGCTTCATCGCGGGCGGACAGGGTGAGTGATCGGTGACGATCATGTCGATCACTCCATCGCGTAATCCACGCCATAGTTCCTGCTGATTCTCCTTGCTGCGGATCGGAGGAGCGCACTTCAGCAGGGTTGCGCCGTCAGGGACATCTTCTGCGGCAAAGTGGAGGTAATGCGGACAGGTTTCGACGGTGATTGGGAGGCCTTCGGCACGTGCGGCTCCGAGTTCCTCGAGGGCGAGCGCAGTGGAGAGATGGACGATATGCAGATGAAAACCATACTGGCGACAGAGCCGGATCATCAGCCGGATAGCATCAAGCTCTGCTTGATCTGGGCGCGACGCAAGATAGGTTTTGTAGCTTCGCCAATCCGCATTGCGCAGTTTTTCCGTCGCATCATCGATCGGACCAGCCAGCTCTGCGTGCACGAGAAGGGGAAGCCCCGATTCGGCGATGAAGGGAAGCGCGGCCTCTAACTGTTGCTGGTCGATCATGGTGAAGCCGTCACAGCCGGGGTAGATGAGGAAGCACTTGTATCCGCGAACCCCCGCGCGTGCTAGTGGAAGTATGTGCGGTTGATTATCCGCAACAGCTCCGCCCCACGCGGCCCAGTCGACGAGGCACTTACCCTGTGCTGCGGCGCGCTTCTGCTCCAGCGCGGCCGCGGTAGTGGTCTCTGGCAAGCAGTTCAGCGGCATGTCGATCAACGTTGTGTAGCCGCCGGCGGCGGCTGCCCGGGTGGCGGTTCGAAAGCCCTCCCACTCGGTACGCCCCGGTTCGTTGATGTGAACGTGCGAGTCCACCAATCCCGGCAGAAGCGCGTCGTTGCCGCAGTCGTGTGTGGTCGCATCGGTAGGAATCTCAGAGAGCCGGCACACGGCGCGAATCGTTCCGTCTTCCACGAGCAGCGCACCGGATTGCGTGCCGTGCGGGGAGACGATGCGTTTCGAGATAAAGGCATGTGCCATAATTTGATTATTCCGTGACTTCTCGCGGTGCGCAGCAATAAGGATACCGAGCCGAATGCAGGGCAATCCAATTTTTATGGAAAGAGCGATCGCGCTGGCGACCGAGAACGTCACGTCAGGTCGCGGTGGCCCGTTCGGTGCAGTCATCGTTCGTGATGGCAAGATCGTTGGTAGCGGCGCCAACCTTGTCACTGCCACAAACGATCCGACGGCGCATGGCGAGATTGTAGCAATTCGCGATGCGTGTGCTATCCTCAGAACCTTCCGTCTCACTGGCTGCCAGATCTATACCAGTTGCGAACCCTGCCCGATGTGCCTCGCCGCAATCTATTGGGCTCGCTGCGATGCGATTTTCTACGGAAGCTATGCTGCCGATGCTGCCGCAGCCGGCTTCGACGACGCTTTTCTTTACGCGGAGTTGAAACGGCCCATCGATCAGCGAAAAATTCCTACTGTGAACCTGCTGCGGCAGCAGGCAATCTCCAGCTTTGACGCATGGCGCGCTCAGGCGGGCAGAATCGACTATTAGTGATGGCGACAAAACAAAGAAAGAAGGCTGCAATCAAGAAGGTGAAAACAGGTTCAGTGGTCAAAGTTGCGTTGCTGGGTTTTGGAACGGTAGGCAGTTCGGTTGCCCGGGTGCTTGCAGCGTCGAAATTTCCGGGCGTGGAATTGACGTATATCTTCAACCGCAACGTTGAGCGGAAGCGTAGTTCGGAGGCGGCCAAGGTGTTGCCTGCCTCCGTGAAATGGACTGACAATATCGACGTCATTCTGCGCTCCGATGTCGACATTGTGGTCGAGTTGATGGGCGGCTTGAATCCGGTCGAAGGCTGGATCCGCAAGGCGCTGGCTGCGGGCAAGTCAGTCGTGACGGCGAATAAGCAGCTCATCGCCTATCGTGGGGCGAGTCTCGCTAAGCTCGCGGCGCAGCACAACGTGCACTTGGTGCACGGAGCCGCTGTTGCGGGCGGCGTTCCGGTGATTCCAGGCATGCTGCAGGGGCTGTGCGGAGACCAGGTGACGCGGCTCAGTGGAATCGTCAATGGGACGTGTAACTACATCCTCAGCCGCATGGAGGCCGGAGCCGACTACGCGACCGTGCTGGCCGACGCGCAGCAGCTTGGCTATGCCGAATCGGATCCATCGGCTGACGTCGATGGCTTCGACGCGCGCGCCAAGCTCTGCATTCTGTCGCGCGTTGCCATACACGCAGAACTCGATCCGGATGCGGTCGCGACGCAGACGATATCAACGATTGAGGCGATCGATTTTTCGTATGCGAAGGAGCTCAACTGCACCATACGCCAGGTCTCCCGCGCCCAGCTTGACGGCAGGTTGGTCCACGCGCGAGTGGCGCCGATGCTCGTTCCGCTCAACTCGCCGATGGCGTGGTCCCACGGCACGCAAAACATGGTGGTTGTCAGTGGTCGATTTGGTGGCGACGTGGTGTTCTCCGGACACGGCGCCGGCGGCGAACCTACGGCCGTCGCGGTCGTATCCGATCTGCTTGCCGTCTCTCAGGGTTGCAAGGCAGTTGAGCTACCGGTGCGACGACGTGAAGTGACCGGCGATTTTCTGGCGCCGCACTATCTCCGCTTTGTTGTCGATGACAAGCCGGGAATTGTCTATGGCATCTCCGGGGCGTTGTCTAAGGTTGGTGTCAACATCGATTCGCTGTTGCAGCGGCGGGGCTATCCGAAGCACCGGCTGCCGTTCGTAGTGACGACGGAGCCGTGCCTGACCTCGACCATTGAGCGTGCGATGGCTTCTGTTGCACGGATGGATTGTATGTTGGAGCGGCCGTTGTGTCTGCAGATCCTCGAAATAGAAGATAAGGCGGAATAAACAAAATGCGGATGCGGCGTGCCGTCGGGTTCGTTCGACTTTGCCTGCTGGCCGGGATTCTCTCCGCGGGTTTTGCGCTTGCACAAGACCCGACACCGGTCATCACGGTGCCGAATCCGCCGAACACGGCGGTCCAGCAGGCGAAACATTATGTCGTCCTGGTCTCGCTCGACGGCTTCCGGTGGGATTATCCGCGAAGGTACGGCGCGGCTCATCTTCTGAAGCTTGGATCCAAGGGTGCGAGCGCTCCCGAGGGCATGTTGCCCTCTTATCCGTCGCTTACGTTTCCCAATCACATCAGTATCGTTACGGGCCTCTATCCGGAGCACCACGGAATCGTCGCGAATAGCTTCTGGGATCCTACGCGTGAAAAGACTTACGTCTACACTCAGGTCCAGTCCAACAGCGATGGCAGTTGGTATAGCGGCACGCCTCTATGGGTGCTGGCAGAGCAGCAGGGAATGCGCTCGGCGTGCCTCTTCTGGCCTGGCTCTGAGGCGGAGATCCAAGGCAAACGCCCTTCGTACTATCTGCGTTTTGACGAGAAGCTAGACGATGAAAAGCGTGTCGATCAGGTGGTCGCGTGGCTGAAGCTGCCGCCTGATCTGCGACCGCATTTCATCACGCTTTACTATTCCAACGTCGACCACGCCGGACACAACTATGGCCCGGACTCCGACGAGGTGCGGGCGGCGGTTCATCATGTGGACGCCATGGTTGGTGACCTTCAGGCGAAGATTGCCGTGCTGCATCTTCCTGTTGATCTGATCGTCGTTGCCGACCACGGGATGGTCACGATGCAAGGCGGTATTGCGACGCTCTCCGACTTTGCCGATCTCAGCAACTTTCACACGGAAGGGGCTCTCCTCTATCCGAAAGCGGACGCCGATGTGCAGGAGACTTATGAAGAGTTTCTTGCTCATCCGGACCCTCGGTTCAAAGTCTATCGGCGAGCTAATGTGCCCGCTTACCTGCACTTCGACGCGAATCCGCGGGAGGGAGACCCGGTCATCGTGCCGAGCGGTCCGTTTGCGATTCGTGCTACTGGGACCGAGGCGGAGAGCAAGCATCGCGGTGGGCACGGCTTCAGTCCCCGCACGATGCCGGAGATGAAGGCGATCTTCTTCGCGGCCGGGCCAGACATTCGCTCCGGCGTCCAGTTGAAGCCGTTTGAGAATGTGAATATCTATCCGTTCCTCGCCGAAATATTGGGTCTCACGCCTCCTGACGTGGATGGATCGATTGATGTTTTGCTTCCGGCGCTGAAGAAGCTGCCCTCCAAGCGGTAGCCGGAGACGCGTCACCTCGTGACTCTCGGTGAGGGGGGTACCCCCCCTCCCTATTGCCTGCGCGTAAATATCATGCTTTCAATAGGTTATGGTACGTCGATGTCTGCAAAATATTCTTGACAAAGGGGTTGCGTCCAAAATATTCCAAACAAATGGGTTATGGCGGATTTTCCTTTCTGAATGAGAAAACCCCGGCTTTTGGCCGGGGCTTTTCTCGATTTCTAATTTAATTATAGCGGGTTGAGTGTAACTAAAATGCGAACTCGATTTCCTTTTGTTTGAAGTAGTTAGGTGGTTTCGGGGCTTGACATGCGATTTTTGGGCTGAAAGCGTGAAAAATAAAAATGGGCGACGGAAACAAAGGGGATAGACCAGGTTTTCAAAAGCACTGCGCTCCCATCGGAAGCCAACAGCAAATACAGGGGTCCTTCGCTGCGCTCAGGATGACGATCGGGAAGGGCTTTGGAATGGCTCTGGGGCAAGAAGAAACGGCGAGCCACCAAGGCTCGCCGTTTCTTCTTGCTTGCTAAGCGATTAATACTTCGGCATGGATGGATCGATCTTGTCGGCCCAGGCGAGGATGCCGCCGGCGAGGTTGGAGACGTTGGTGAAGCCGGCGGCTTTGAGGGCAAGTGCGGCCTTCTGGCTGCGGGCGCCGGAGCGGCAATGGACGATCACCTCGTCGTTTTTGTGGGAGGCGAGTTCGCTGATTCGAGACTCGATCGAGCCTACGGGGATCAATGGAGCGCCGAGATTGGCTATCTGGTACTCGTGGGGTTCGCGGACGTCGAGGACGAAGATGTTTTCTTTGTTGTCGAGTTTGCGCTTCAGTTCCTGGACCGAGACCTGCGGAATGCCGTCGACGATGGGGTGGTCGCCAACTGCTTTGTCGCGTGCGACCTCCAACGGGCCGACCTCAGATGGTGGAGCGATGCCGCAGAACTGGTTGTAGTCGATCAACTCGGTGACGGTCGGGTGGGTGCCGCAGACGGGGCAGTCGGGATTCTTGCGCAGCTTCAGGGTGCGGAAGCTCATGCCTAGCGCGTCGACGAGAAGGAGACGGCCGATCAGCGGTTCGCCGATGCCGAGGATGAGCTTGATGGTTTCGGTGGCCTGGATGACACCGAGCAGACCGGGCAGGATGCCGAGCACACCGCCTTCGGCGCAGGAGGGGACGAGTCCGGGCGGCGGCGGTTCGGGATAGAGGCAGCGATAGCATGGGCCTTGCGGGGCGCCGAAGATGCTGGCCTGGCCTTCAAAGCGATAGATCGAGGCGTAGGCGTTGGGCTTGCCAAGCAGAACGCAGGCATCGTTGACGAGGTAGCGCGTCTGGAAGTTGTCGGTGCCGTCGGCGATGACGTCGTAGTCCTTGAGGATCTCAAGGGCGTTGGCGCTGGTCAGCATGGTGTTGTGCTTGACGACGTTGAGGTGCGGGTTCAGGCCCTTGAGCATGAGCTCGGCGGAGTCGACTTTGAGTTTGCCGACGGTGGCCGTGGAGTGAATGATCTGGCGCTGGAGGTTGCTGGCATCGACGGTGTCGAAGTCGACGAGGCCGATGGTGCCGACTCCTGCGGCCGCGAGATACATGGCGAGCGGAGCGCCGAGACCGCCGGTGCCCACGCAGAGTACTTTGGCGGCCTTCAACTTCTGCTGGCCCTCCATGCCGACCTCGGGCAGGATGAGGTGACGGGAGTAGCGGGCGATTTCGTCGTTGGAAAGCTTCGGTAGTGCGATCTCTTCGATTAGTGTTGGCATTTTTCGGTGTCCTTCGTCGATCCAAATGATCGTGCTTGCGGCGAATAAAACAAGCTCAGTTACGAGTTCATGCCGCCAGCGATGGATGGGATGATGGTCAGCTCGTCGGTGTCTTTGACCGCGGTCTCCTGCTGACTGTCCAGGTAGCGGATGTCGTCGTCGTTGAGGTAGACGTTGACGAACGATCGCAGTTTGCCCTCGGGCGTAAACAGATGCTGCTTCAGGTCGGGATACTTGCCGGTCAGTTGCTCGAAGACTGTATTGACGGTGGTGCCGGAGATGCTGACGGTCTCAAGTCCGCCGGTGTAGCTGCGCAGCGGCGTAGGGATGTGAATCTTCATGCGTGACCTTTCTGGTTCTCGGGCGTTGTGGTGGCCATCATGATCTCGATGGCTTCGTCCTGAAATTTCTTGTTGTCCTCCTCCGTTCCGCTTAGGAGAAAGGAGTTTGTCGTCGCGGCCTTCCCTTGTTCGACGCTGGTGATGATGTAAGAGCAGCCCAGCCAGTGGGCTTCGGCGAAGTCGGTCGTCGACCACTGCGCAGGATGATCCGGGTGCGAGTGGTAGAAGCCGACGATGTCCAAGCCCAGGCCGCGTGCCTGCCGCTGAATTTTGACCAGTTCCTGCGGGGCGATGTTGTAGCGGTTGTGGGCGGAGTCGGTGCGGGTGTTGCCGGCGCGGACGATCTGGTGGACGTGATTCAGCGCCGTGGCGCTATTCCCCTCGATTGCAACGTTCTTCCCCAGCAGCACGCCGCAGCACTCGTTCGGGTAAGTCTCTTCGCCGTGCGCGCGCAACGCTTCATAGTCGGCATATTCGATACGAAGCACTGGTTACTCCTCTGTCCAGAAGCGCTCGGTCATGTACTTGTCGGCGCCATCGCACAGGATGGTGACGATCACGGCCTCGCGTCCTTTGGCTGCTTCTTCCTCTGCCAGTTGCAATGCTGCGGCAGTCGCGGCTGCCGCAGAGACGCCTACCAGGACGCCCTGATTGCGTCCCAGATATTTCGCCATGGCGTATGCTCGCTCGGTCGCCATCTCGATATTCTGGTCGGCGAGGTCGGGGTCGTAGATCTTCGGTACGATCGCCGTCGCCATGTGCTTCAGCCCCTCAAGACCGTTGAACGGAGAGTCAGGCTGCATGGAGACGCATTGAATCTTGGGGTTCAACTCCTTCAACCGGCGCGTGGTCCCCATAAAGGTTCCGCTGGTTCCAAGAGCGGCGACAAAGTGTGTCACCTGGCCCTCGGTCTGTTCCCAAATCTCGTTGCCGGTTGTCCGGTAGTGCGCGCGCCAGTTTTCGTCGTTGGAATACTGGTCGGCGTAGTAGTACCGGTCCGGCTCCGCAGCGATCATCTCTCTCGCTTTGCGGATCGCGCCGTCTGATCCGTCGGCGGGGTTGGTCCACACCATCTCCGCGCCATACGCTTTGAGATATCGCTTTCGCGCTTCCGATACGTTTGAGGGCATACACAAAGTCACAGGGAAACCCATTGCCGCGCCCAGCATGGCATAGGCGATGCCGGTATTGCCGCTGGTGGCATCCAGAAGGCCCCGGGTGGCGCTGAGCAGACCACGACGTTGCGCGTCCGTCACAATGGACGATGCCGCGCGGTCCTTCACCGATCCTCCGGGGTTGGTCCATTCCGCCTTGCCCAGAATTTGAACTCCCGGCAGATGGGCGGTCAGCGCGTCCAGCCGCACCAGCGGTGTGTGCCCGATACGTTCGAGGATCGTGGTTCCAAGTGTTTTAACTGTTGTGATCATGCGGCTTCCGTATTCCCTGGGTAGTGTTTCGCGGCTACTTCAATTGATCGACATCAGCGAATGTGCGACAGTTAATCAAGTCTAACGTAAGACACTTATGGCAAAAAAGACCCCACCCCGCACCTTCAATGATGTTCTCGCCCTGCTCGGCGGTCAAAGATTCGATGTTGCCCCGGCGCAGGAGGGTTCAAGGCGTGTCGCAAATGCAGTTCAGGTAAGGAAATACGGCTGCGCAGCGGAGATTGCTGCCGCTCCGGACGGCACGGTGGAGATACTTGCGCGTCCCGGCTGGCTGCTGAATGGCGAGATTGCGCGTCTGCTCGACCGCGGCTATCAGAAGTTCATCAAAACCAGCAAGTTGGAGATTCCCGCGACTGCCGACCATCTCCGCGCCATTCACGAGTTCACCGAAGAATTGAATGAAGCGATCGGTGGAACGACCTTATATAACGAGGCTTTGGGAACGACGAGCAATGTGTACAACTACGACCGCGTCGAAGGCCGGGAATAGTTGAACTTGCGTGAGGGATGATAGAGCCGGTCAGCGCTGACGCTTTTGCTCGCGTTGCAGTTCGCGATAAGCCTCGCTCTTGCCTATGCCTCGCTCACGGGCGATACGTTTCAGAGCATCCATCTCGCCGATTCCTTCGGTCTTCATCAGAGCCGCGACTTCGACGGCGAGGCTCGCTTTCTTCTTTTCTGGAGATGTCTCGGCTGCGGAGGGGGCCAACATCAAAACGATCTCACCGCGAACGCTGGCTCGCGCCGCAAGCTGTGACCGGACGTCACTGACCGGTCCTCGCAGAAACTCTTCATGCAGCTTCGTCAGCTCGCGTGCGATGACTACGTGCTGCGAAGCCCCGAAGAGCGCCTCGACATCCGCAAGGGTGTCCAGAATGCGGTGTGGCGCTTCGTAAAAGACGTGCGTCACCTCGCCGGGAATCAGCTCTTCGAGAGCCGTCTTTCGCTGGCCCGCCTTGGCCGGAAGAAAGCCGTGGAAGGTAAATCGTTCCGTCGGGAGACCACTCGCAATCAAGCCGCTGATCGCCGCATTCGCACCGGGAATCGGGAAGACGTCGACGCCCGCAGCAATCGCCGCAGCGGCAATCTGTCCGCCTGGATCTGCAATCCCCGGCGTACCGGCATCGCTGACGACGGCAATTCGAGCGCCCAGCTTCAACTCGGCCGTCAATTCCTCTGCGCGGGAGCCCTCATTGTGCATGTGATAGCTCACGGTGGGCGTGCGAATTTCGAAGTGATTCAGAAGTTTCTGGGTCTGCCGCGTGTCCTCGCAGGCGATGCGGTCTACGCTGCGGAGGACGCGCAGAGCTCGCAGGCTGATGTCTTCCAGGTTTCCGATTGGCGTGGCGACAAGGTATAGCCCCGGTGCAAGCGGCCTGTCTGAACTCTTTTCGTCGCCGCCGGACATTTATTCCTGCGGCCGCATCTTGCGGCGTTGATTCAAGAGACCCATCGAGTGAGCAAGATTCTGCGGCGTAATGATGCCGACGATACGATCTCCTTCGAGAACCGGCACCATCTGAGCGCCCTGGCCCGCCATGATGCGGCGAAGCGTCTTCACCAGAGAATCGTCCGGCTGCGCCGTCTGGAACGAACGCGTCATCACGCCCTGCACATAGCCGTTGCCATCGGTATGCAACGCCTCGACAATGCTCTGCCGCGAGACTGCACCCACGAGGTTTGCTCCGCGGACAACAGGAAAAACATCCTGCAGGGTATGCACCGACCGTTGGAGCGCATCCTCCAGCGTGTCCGAGGCGGATAGCATGCTGAACTGCGTCAGCATCACGTCGCGCATCCGAACAGCGTCCACATCGGTTTGCAGCAACAGTCCCTGATCCTCCATGTGCGCGCCGATCAGCACAAAGCCGCCCAACATAATGAGCCACATATTCGGCATCAGGAAGCCGATGATCATCAGTCCGACGGCGATAGCCTGACCCAGACCCGCCACTGCTCGCGAGCTCTTGAGGCCGCCTTTTGTCTTCGCAAACTCTCCGCGAAAGACGCGTCCACCATCGAGTGGCGACGCCGGCAGCAGATTCACTGCCCCCAGAAGAAGGTTGATCCACACCGCCGCCTTCAGCAGGTGAGCGGGCGACAACCAGGGCCGCTCCACGAGGTTGACCTCGGGCGATACCGTCAACGTCATCGCAGCCAGCAGCAGGCCAAAACCGATACTCGCAATCGGACCGATCACAGCCATGCGCTTCTGCATCTCGGGTGTCTCTGCCTTTTCCGTCGTCTCCGAAGACGCGTAGCTCAGCAGGCCTCCTGTCGGCAGCAGAAGAATGCTGCGCAGCTCCAGCCCATACCATGCCGTACCCACCGCACGCGCCGCCTCGCGCACGACGACGGCGAGCAGCAAAAGGAGCCACAACGCAAATCCTCGCATGCCCGTCGTACCCGCCATCGAGGAGTAGCTGATCGACAAACCAAGGAGAAGCAGGAAGAAGGTGTGGATGCGAACATCCACGCCGAGAAATCTGCCGATCGGAAAAGACCACCCACGCATGTCTGCTATTGTATGCTGCGGACCTGCCGGTTAGCGTGCGGACGGCTTACCATGCTTAAAGATGCGCGTCATCGCCGGCACCTACCGCTCCCGTCTGCTGTCTGCTCCGCACGGCGTGCGAACCCGTCCCACAAGCGATCGCCTGCGCGAAACCCTCTTCAATATTCTTGCGCCGAGGATGGATGGCTGCCGCTTCGTCGATCTTTACGCCGGTACCGGAGCCGTTGGAATCGAAGCGCTCAGCCGCGGAGCGCAGCACGTCTGGTTCGCTGAAAACGCCGCACCCGCGCTGGCCTCGCTTCGGCAAAATCTTAAGGCGCTTAAGATCACCCGAGACTTTACGTTGGAAGATTGCGGCGTCGGAGCCATGCTGCAACGGCTCAGCAAACTGCCGGAGCCGATCGACCTTGTTTATCTCGATCCGCCTTACGAGGAGGAGGACGAATACTCCGGCACGCTGAATTTTTTCGGCAGTGTCCGCGGTCAAGCGATTCTTGCGCCGCACGCACTTGTTGTTGCCGAGCACAGCAGCAAAGCAAAACTTGCCATGCGCTACGGCGTGCTCGAACAGACACGCCTGTTGAAGCAGGGCGATGCCGCTCTCAGCTTTTTTGCGCCCCAGGCGGCGCAAAGCCTCCACCCTGATGTTGCCCAGTGAGAAGATCGATCGAGAATGGCACCTCACGATCCGTCAATAGATTCCATCCAGTACCGTGTAGCGTATTGCCGTCGATAGCCGTAATGCGAACTCCCTCCCAGCTCAGCCGCGCCGACTCCCACGCGAGTCCCTCGTGTCCCCAGGCAACCATCGATTGGAAGCCGACAAACAGGAGCAACTTCTGCGCTACTAGTGTTCTTGCCTCGACCACCGGCTTCAGCGCGATATGCGTGCAATGTTCGGGCCTGGTTGTGTCGATCACATACGCATAGCCACCTGCAACCGCGCACATCTCGTTGGCGTTGGGGCAGGCAAACACACCAGTAGGCATCGCCGGATCGGTGAATCCCAGAGCGCACGTCGCGAGAAACGTTGCACCGTTCGCTGGTCGCACCATCAACTGCAGCGCGCCTCGCGCCAACGCGTCTTCTTCGCCCGCAATCTGCTTCGGATAGACAAACTGCCGTGCGGGTGCGATCAGCGGAGGTGTTCTCAGAATCTCGACGCTCCAGTTTTGCGAAAATTCGAGCACAGCCATCATCCGTTCGGTCTCATGTGGGACTCAACCCAATCACGCTGTTCTGTTGTGTCCGGAACCTCGCAATCCCGAGCTGTCGAGATTTGTGTCCACGCCTTTTCGGAGGGTATGCCTGATCGAATCAGGAGACTGCCCGACGTGACGGATGAGCGGCCGATGCTGGCACGGCAATGAACGCCAACCCGTTTGCCTCGCGCTAAAAGATTCTCAAGGCCCTTGAGAAATTCTATAAATGCCGACGTATCGAGTGGGACGCCGCGATCCTGGATAGCGAAATTAATGAATAGAAGACCCGTTTGCTGTGCGGAGGCGGCTTCCCGCTCCAGGCCCAGATTCCGCGCCTCGTCCTTTTCGAGCATCGACACCACTACATCAATGCCAGCCTCTCGCAGGGCCAGCATTTCGTCATCGAGCAATCGTCACCTTGCGGCCTGGGCACAATCGCCAGTTGGGAGGTGATCCAGTACGGCCGGGCAATCATCGAATTGCATCCAGCGCCTGTGCGATATCTGCGATCAGGTCTTCGACCGCCTCGCACCCGGCGCTCATGCGGATGAACCCTTCGGCAATCGCGTCGCCACCCCATCGCGCACGGCGTTCGGCAGTCGTCGATATACCACCGAAGCTGGTAGCTTCCGTTAACAGCTTCGACTTCGCAAGAAACGTCTCGGCGGCTGATTGATTCTGCAACACGAAGCTCAGTACCGGCCCGAAGAAGCGCATCTGTTTTGCCGCAGTCGCGTGCCCGGGATGATTCGGAAGGCCGGGATACAGCACGCTGGCTACTTCTTTGCGCGTCGTCAGAAACTCGGCGATCCGCTGCGCATTTTCGCAGGAGCGTTCCAGCCGTAAGGGCAGCGTCGCGATGGATCGCAGCGCCAGCCACGCCTCCATCGGTCCCAGCGCTGCTCCTGTCAGCGTCCGCCACTGATCGATCTGCGCGCGCAATTCCAAGTCACGCACTGCGACATGGCCGAGCAGAAGATCGCTGTGACCCGTCATCGCCTTTGTATCCGACGCGACAGAAAAATCCGCTCCCAGCGCCAGCGGTAGCTGCCCCAGCGGCGTCGGGGTGGTGTTATCCACCGCGACCAAAGCTCCTGCACGGTGCGCTGCCTCACACAGCATGGCAATGTCGCAGATCTCCATTCCCGGATTGCTCGGCGACTCCAGCCACAGCAGCCGCGCACCCTCCAGCAACTCGGCCTGCGCGTTTCCGGCAGTCGGTGCCATACGCAGCACGACGCCCATCTTGGTGAAGTACTCCTGCATCAGTACGCGCGCTGTGTAGTAGGCGTTCGAGGGCAGAACGACGACATCCCCCGGTCGCAATACCGCTCCAAAGACGGCCGTGCAAGCTGCCATTCCCGAGGCAAAAACCAACGCACTCGCCCGGTAGCCGTCTGCCGACTCCATCTGCCCGATGGCTTTCTCAAGCGAAGTCCAGGTCGGATTGTGCGACCGCGCATAACTGTAGGGCGTGTTCGTCGGATCACCGGGCGTATGGTACGGCGCGGCGAAGACAGGCCCGGAGTGCAGCGGCTCGCCCGGAGCAGACCGCGTGAGGGTAGAGCGAATGACTTTTGTAGCGTCGCGCATAGATTTTCAAGAGAGAGCCGAACCGATTGATGGTAGCAGGGTCAGCGCGGCCTCTTCCTCCGGTCCTTCGCTGCACCTGCAAAGTGCTCCCATCCACCCGGCTTCAACTCCTCGCGGGTGCCGTTGGGTGCAAGGGTCGTCATCAAGGGGCGTCCGGAACGGTGCTTCTTGAGACTTCCAATCCGCGTAATCGGTACGCCTGCAAGCGACGTTGGCATCAGGACAGAGGGCGGCGCCGTAAACAACAACTCGTAATCCTCTCCACCATGCAGAGCGGCTTGCAGCGCAGCGTCACCACCGAGCCTGCGTGCGAGCGGATGGATCGGCAGCGCGGTCAGCTCAATCTCCGCGCACACGCCTGAGGCGCGGCAAAGGTGGGCAAGGTCGGTCGAGAGTCCATCGCTCACATCCAGGCACGCTGTTGCCAATTCGCGCCGCAATAGAGATTCACCTACGTCGAGGCGCGGCTCAGGAAATAGATGCGGGTGGCCCTCGGTCGTGGCCACGGTAAGGATGCGCCGCTGTCGACGCAGCATAGACGACAACTCCGCCTCCGCACCGCCAAGCTGCCCCGTTACATATAGCGCGTCGCCGGCTGCCCCTCCAGACCGCCTGAGGGCTTCTCCCTTCGGAGCGGCGCCAATCAAGACAATGTCAGCCAAGATGAGCGCATTTTTTCCGCCCGGAGATTCGGCAGTGTCTCCGCCGGCAAGCGGCACGCGGTGCATCTCGCCTAACGTGCGCAGGCCATCGAAGAAACGCGCAATCCAGTCGCGACCGGCTGATTCGGCGAGCATCGCTCCTGGCAGCGCGAGGGAGAGGAAGGCTGCCAGCGGTGTCGCTCCCATCGCCGCAAGATCGCTCAGGCCGCGGGCCAGGCAGCGATGGCCGACAGACTCAGGGGGATGCAGATCTGCGGCGGAAGTGACGGTCTTCCAGCGTTAAGTCGGTGGTGACAAGCACTTCACAACCAGAGGGTGGCCGCAGGATGGCACAGTCATCGCCGATACCAAGCGTTATTGCTTTGCTGCCGGCGGGAAAATCGCGGCGTATCTGCTCGATGAGGCCTAGCTCGCCAACCGGTTTGAGCAGTTTTCTCATCCTAAAGTCAGGATAAATGGTTGGTGAGGCATGGTACTTTCGTGGTAGTTACATGGTGACCCGATGGTGTACAGTTTGGTTGCACGCGGGTACCCAGTTTGTTACCCTCGTAAAGGACGCTCAAGAGAGTATTGCAATCTGGAATGGCAATTGGTGATCTTCATATGCCTTGGATGATTTCAACGATTGCAGTTCTCTCCGAGCCGCGGCGTTGCTTCGCGGTCAAAATCTGGGCCAGGATTTCTGCTTGAAGCACAAAAAGCGTTTCTACATCATGTTCGTCAGCCGCGACGAAAACGGCAACCTGAATAAGGTTCCGGTCCCCCTTCACTATGCCTACCTTTTCGTCGCAGCCGCGGTGATCGGCATGTTTACCGTCACCGGACTGGCAGGGTCTTACTCGCGAATGCTGATTAAGACTGCACGTTTCAATCAGCTCCGGCAGGACCACAACTCGCTTCAGAAGGACTACGCGCACCTCGAGAAGGCTGCGCACGAGAAAGACATTCAGGCGGCTTCGCTGGGTTCTCTGGCGAATGAGGTTTCCGCGCTCTACGGTCTGACGGCAAGCAAGCTGGCCCTCCCGATGGGCAGGGTGACTGACAAACACCACGCCAAGTCCGCAGGTGTAGCCGACGTTGCCGCCACTGCACCCCTGGCCACTGAGGACACGGACGAGGGCTACTACAAATCCATCGATGCGTTCAACTCGCTGCGCAACTCTGCGATGAACGGCATGGTGATGCACCCGCTCTCGAATTTTGGCAACTTCGGATCGACCGATGTCTTCGGCGGTTCCGGCATCGGAAGCACGGAAGCTGTGGCGTATATCCCGACACTCTGGCCCATCATGGGTCCGATCACGAGCAGCTTTGGTCAGCGGGAAGACCCGGTTCTGGGTAACGGTGAAGGCGAGTTCCACACTGGTATCGACATCTCCGCGCCCACCGGCATTCCAATTCGCGCTACCGGCGACGGCACGGTTCAAAAGGCTGAGATGTCGAACGGCTATGGCCGCGAGGTGGTCATCGATCACGGCCATGGGGTTGAGACGGTCTATGGTCACATGTCCGGATTTGCGGTGATTGCCGGCCAGGCGGTCTTTCGTGGCCAGGTGATCGGGTACGTCGGACACAGCGGCCGCACCACAGGCGGATCCCATCTGCACTACGAGGTTCGCATCCGCAACACGCCCGTCAATCCGCACAAGTATCTGCGGACGACGATCGCGGACCTGGGCAGCGAAGGACCCAAAAAGGGCGAATAGCCTCTTTCCAGATCAAGTTTCCAAATCAAGGACGGCAGGGCAGACGCAACAAGTCGGCCCTGCCGTTTTCTTTCGCTTCAAAGAGGGCTTGGATTGCCTGATTTTGATATCGTGGCTCTACCGCCATGAACTTCCCTCCGATCACCGCCTTCTTTGTGCTCCCGATCATGCTCCTTCTGCTTGAGTCCGGCCGCCGCTTCCGCATCAGGCACAAGGCACCCGTAGAGAGCACTTCTGTTGAAAACGCGATCTTCGCGCTCTTTGGGTTGCTGCTGGCTTTTACCTTTTCCGGCGCGGTCACCCGCTATGACGCCCATCGTCAGCTTCTTGTCGAAGAGACGAATGCCATCGGCGTCGCTTACTTGCGCCTCGACCTGCTGCCCCCGGCGGCTCAACCGCCGATCCGGCAGCTCTTCCGCGACTACGTTACCTCGCGCCTGCACCTCTACGACGCCGTTTTTGACGAGGTCTCTCCGGTCTCGGAGCATCTGCAGCGAGAGATCTGGCAGCAGTCGCTCGCGGGCGCCACCAGCCCCGGGGCGAACGCCGACGCCACGAGACTTCTTCTTCCGGCACTCAACACCATGATCGACATCACGGCGACCCGGCGGAATGCCTTTAATTTGCACCCGCCCGCGGTTGTCTTCCTGCTGCTCTTCGCCTTCAGCTTCGGTTCGGCTTTTCTTGCCGGCTACAGCATGGCCTCCCGGGGTCGAAGCTGGTTCCACATGTTTTCGCTCGCCCTGGCGGTCACGTTTACGATCTACGCCACGCTTGAGATTGAGTACCCGCGTCAGGGTCTCATTCGCCTCACCGATACCGACAAGACACTTATCGAGCTTCGCAACTCAATGAATTAGCTGGCAATCCAGTCATTGTTGGGTAGTGTCGTCCTAATTTGAAAGTCAGGATCTATAGTTTTTTTCGCAAATACTCGAAGCCTAGATAGCCAATTAGTGCAGAGAAAATAGCGATGCTGAAGTTCGTAGACGTGATGATGTCTCGAAGGGCGGAGACCAAGGTTCTGCCGCGCTGGTTGCTGGATTCGAACTCGCCCATCAAGAGATTTGAGTAAAAGAGAAAGACAATAAACGTTATCTCTATGACAGCTCTCCAGAGAGGGGTAAGCCTCGGAGGATATTTGGGGCTGTTTGGCATGGATTGATGGTAAATCCTTGCCCTTGGGTTGCGGCATTCAACGTGCTTCTAATTCAATTGGATAGAGTCTGCTGGCTGGCTTTGGCTCCGGCAGTCACCGCGTTCAGGTCTTCGGTGTTGAAACGAACGGGCACAATCTTCCCATGGCTTCCCCGTTGGGCATCTTTGGGGGTCCGATTTTCTTAGGCTTCGGCATTGGCTCTGTACTCCTGCACTTGCTGCTGTGACGGCCTCTCTTGGGGCACGAAGGGCGGGATGTGCAGTAATTGTGTAACGTGCCGCTTGTGATTGTCCGGGTCGTCGCATGTAGAGCCGCGTGTTCGATGCCACCAGGCAACTGAATGCCCGAAAACTCGCCGATCCCGCTGAAAATAAAGATTTTCCATTACTTTTGTGCACCTTTCTGGTCATATCCAAACCACTTTCCCGCCGATATAGTCACCGTGGAGTAGGAAGCAGGCACGCCAATACAGGGCGTCAAGCGGCCTTGCGATCACGACCGGTACCAACCGTGCTCTGCATTGAAGGAGATTCGCATGGTTCAGACTTCAGCCTCGTTTCGACGTAGCCGGCAGGACGTCGACGGCTCCATCTCGCTATCGGAGATCATCTCGGCACTCTCCTACGCGTTGGATCTGACCGAAGGGGCCGTGCATGGGCACGCTCTGCGCAGTTGTCTGCTGGGAATGCGGATCGCCGACGAGATCGGGCTTTCATCCGACCAGACGAACGGCCTTTACTTTGCCCTCCTGCTGAAAGACATCGGTTGCAGCAGCAATGCCAGCCGTCTGTGCCAGATCGTCGGTGGAGACGACCGCGCGATGAAGGCCGGGGTCAAATTTGAAGACTGGACCAAGCCGCACAGACCGAATCTTTCGACCCTGAAGCTGCTTTGGAGGAACGTTCTTCCTAACTCCGGCGCGGCAGCGAAGGTTGCAAGAATCCTTCATATCGGGTTGACGCAGCACAGGAACAACCAGGAGATGGTCGGCCTTCGCTGCGACCGCGGCGCCAGCATCATCACCAAACTCGGTATGGGCGAACTTGCGGCCGAGGCGGTACGCAGCCTGGACGAGCACTGGGACGGTAGCGGCTATCCGGATAGCGTCAAAGGGGAACAGATTCCGCTTCTGGCTCGCATCTGCGCCGTCGCCCAGCACCTCGACATCTTCTCTGCCGGCCGCGGCACAGAGAACGCCATCGATACGCTTGAGGAACGGAGCGGCACCTGGTTCGATCCGCGGCTGGTTCGGATCGCGCTCTCGCTGCACCGGCGCGGCACGTTGTGGACAAACTGCTCCTCCAACGACCCTGAGGAGGAGACGCGACAGGCTGTCCTCGACCTCGACCCAGGGACAGCACCTAAGTTGGAGCCAGACCAGGTCGATCAGATCTGCGAAGCCTTCGCCGATGTCGTCGATGCCAAGTCTCACTTCACGTTCCGCCATTCACTGGGGGTCGCGGACGCGGCGTTTGGCATCGCCGATACGATGGGCCTTCCCGCCGAGCGCGTACAGCTCGTCCGCCGTGCCGCTCTGCTGCACGACATCGGCAAGCTCAGTATCTCCAACGCCATCCTTGACAAGAGGACTCATCTAAGCGCGAGCGAGTGGAAAGCGGTTCATCAGCATCCCCGGATCACGCGCCTGATTCTGGAGCGTGTCCGCCCGTTCCGGGAGATGGCCGTCATTGCCGGTGAGCATCATGAAAAACTGGACGGCTCCGGCTATCCTGACCGGCTCACGGCGCGCGATCTCTCGCTCGAGTCCCGCATTATCGCCGTGGCCGATGTGTTCGGTGCCTTGTCTGAGGATCGCCCGTACCGTCCCGGCATCAGTCTCGAGGACACCCTCTCGATCATGATGAAGTTTGCGCCGAATCAGCTTGACGGAGACTGTTTTGATGCGTTGGTATCCCGGGTCTCGCGTGAGCGCGAACTTACCTTTTCGCCATCGGTGTATGTGCCCGCTTCAGCGCTCGAGTACGCGCTCGAACCTGCAATCTGACGCGGCGACGAAAATCCTGCACAAGAAAAGAGCGGCCGAGAGTATCGGCCGCTTCTTGTTTGTGGGGATGATTTATTTGCCGGTGTAGGTGACGTGCCAGACGGAGCGGGTGCCGTCGTCGGTGACAAAGAGGCTGCCATCGTTGGCGACCGCTACCCCGACGGGACGGCCCCAGACCTCGCCGTCTTTGGTGACGAAGCCGTCGAGGAAGTCGTCATACTCGCCGGTAGCGTGGCCGTTCTGCATGGGGATAAAGATGACGTTGTAGCCGGCGCGGTTTTTGCGATTCCAGGAGCCGTGTTCGGCGGCGAAGGCTCCGCCGTCGTACTGCGACGGGAATGCGCCCTTGCCGGGGTAGAAGACCATCTCAAGCGAGGCCATGTGGGGCTGGACGAGGACGTCAGGCGTGCGGACCTTTGAGGACATGTCAGTGCGCTTGCAGTTGGCAGCCTGGGCGTCGGTGAGCGGCGCGGCGAGTTGCGGGTTGGGGCCAGAGCCGTTGGCGCAGGGATCTTTCAGGCGCGGATCTAGTTTGCCGCCCATGTAGTACCAGGGCCAGCCGAAGAAGCTGTGCTCGGGGACCGAGGTGACGTAGTCGGGAACGAGGTGGTTGCCGAGATTGTCGCGCTCGTTGACGGAGCACCAGAGTGAGCCGGTGATGGGGTTGATGGCTTCGCCGACGCAGTTGCGGATGCCGTAGGCGTAGACTTCGACGAACTTGCCCTCGGGGGTGTACTCGAGGACGTCGGCGCGGTGGAACTCCCTGGGGTGGGTGTCCATGTCGTCGACGTTGGAGCCGGAGCCGACAGAGACGAGCAGGTACTTGCCATCTTTGGTGAAGATGACGTCTCGCGTCCAGTGGCCGCCGCCCTTGAGCTGCGCGTAGCCAGGGATATTCGGGACGATGGTCTCGGCTGGGCCGGTCGCTTTGAGGTCGCCGGTTTTATAGGGGAACCGCTGGATGGTGGTGGCATTGCCAACGTAGATCCATTTGGGATTGGCGGCCGGATAGAAGGCGATGCCGAAGGGATGATCGAGTCCGTCGGCGAAGATCTGGATGGTTTCGGCCTTGCCGTCGGCCTTGACGCCGCGGAGAACCATGAGGCGGCCGGCGCCGGAGTCTGCGAGGAAGAGATCGCCGTTTGGCGCGAAGCGGATGAGCCGGGGCATGGTGAACGTGCCGCCGCTAAGATGCATCTCCTGTCTGTTTTCGCTGCGCTGCATGGGAGCGGCATCGCCTCCGGCGTAGAGCGTGACCTTGAAGCCGGGAGGCGCGGTGGGCCAGGCATCGGCCGGCTTCGGGACGAGGTGCGGGGTGTTGTCGACGGCCTCCTCGGGATTGGGCTGGGGCAGGTCGGCGAGGGTGATCTTGTGGCGGATGCCCGGAGCCTGCTGATTCCAATCGGTGAAGCCGGCCTGGCCAGTGAGGAGGGTGCCGGATTGTGCAAAGAGCGACACGGGCAAGGCGGAAGCAGCAACTGTCAGCGCCAGGGTTCGAGTCAGGATTCGAAGAATAGGGTTGGTGAATCTACTCATGGGATGTCTCTCCTTGAAGGGTGAAGCCCGTCAGACGCGGCTGTCCGATAATTCGAATTTTACCGTCTTGAATCGCAAATTCGAGTGAATCGGTGTTCTCAATAAAGTTGACGAGATGAAAACGCAGAAAGTTTGCCATCAGCTCTGCATCCGTCGCGTTGGGGAAGCGCACGACAAGCCGGAAGGCCTGCATCAAATATCCGTGAGTGACGATGACGACGCAACCGGCCGAGTTTGTGGTCTCCAGACGGCGAATCGCTTCACGGGCGCGGTCGAAGAACTGCGTGAACGACTCGGCGCCCGAGCCGGTTAGAAACGCAGGGTCCTGACGCTTCCAGTAGTCTGCAGCGTGCGGCTGGCGATCTGCTTCGCTGGAGTTTTTGTGGTTGGCGGGCTCGAGGAAAGTGAACTCCTGGATGGGCCACACCTCGACGGGGACATCGGGGAATCGTTGTTGCAGCGGCTCCAAGGTCTGTTGCGCGCGCAGGAATGGCGAGACGACGAAGAGAGTTGGTTTGCAAAGAATCCGTTTGGAGAATTCGACGGACTGAGTACGTCCAAGGTCGGTCAGGGGATTGGTGTCGTGGTCGGAGGTCTTGCCGCCGGCGTTGCCGAAACTCTGACCATGTCGGACAAGAATGATCTTCGTGGCCGCCTGCGATGCAGGTTCGGTCATGGTTTGCTCTCGAGAGCAGGCGCGGTCAGCCTCTTGATCACGTCGAGGGGTATATTCGCCGACAGCACGGCGTGGTCTTTATGGTGCTCAACCTTTGCCGAATTCAACAGGTCGCGCATTCCCGCATCGGAGGGAACGTTTGGATGCATCTGCGACTGCACCTGTTCCACTGACTTCAGAACCGATAGCAGCGTCGTCAACGACTGGGACGCACTGGCTGCATCGGCGTCGGTCGGAGCGATCTCTTCGACGCGCAGATGCAGTGTGCCGAGATAGCGCAGGCTTGCGACGAAGGTTGTGTCCTCCGGCAGCGGAAGCCTCAGGCCGTAGATGCTGATGTAGCCACGGTCGGAGAAGGGAAGACCGATGTGGCCGATCGCCCACGCGCTCGAAAACGCAGGCACATCGCGGTATCTCGCAGACAGCAGCGACGAGCCGGAGAACGGTGATGCAGCGGCACGGTGCCGGTCCAGGATGGAGTGAATCTGCTCCGGTGTCGGCATGTTTGACGCGGCGATCGTGTCATAACCGAGTTGCGCGATCCGCAACGGCCGCGTCTCCTTTCCTTCGCCGACCGGGATGGTGAAGATGTCGTGGCCCGCGTAGTTCTCCTTCGCGGTGGCGATCGTCGCCAGGTAGCGCGCGAGGCGTTCGCCATCGAAGCGTCCCTCAAACACCTCGGAGTAACCGACCGGTCCGTTCGGGCCGTTGGGGTTGTCCATGCGGTGCAGCGCGAAGGCAACGGAGTCCAGATCGCGCTCCGGGACAATGCCTGTGGCGTCGATAAAGTGCTGGTAGTCCGGGCTGCGGGTCACCGGAGTACGGTCGAAGTGGGTGGCCGTTCGCAGCGGCTTCAGGTTGGCGTAGACGATTGCGTCTGACTCCGGCAGCAGTCGCGCGGGCTCTGGTGGAGCGGCCTTTCGCAGCACAATCACGATCACCAGCGCAGCCATCAGCGCCAGCATCAAGAGCAGCGAATAGCGGGTGCGTCTACGCATTCGGAACCGCATCAAGGATATGGCCGGTCAGGCAAAGTGTCAGCATAGTTGTTGCGAAGCCGCACAGTTCCGCGCCTTCGAGGTTAAGCATAGACCATCTTCCGGCCCGAGCTTGTCGCTTGTGCTGAAGATTGCTGCGTTCTCGGGCTCTACTCGACGATGGCGAAGGTGTAGATTTTGCCGCCGTTAGTGACATTGCCGGTGCCGGGTGGCAGGATGCCGTACTCGCCCCCGCCCGTGTCTTTATTGACAGTGAACTGATAAGTATGCGGAGCGGTTTTGACGGGGGTGAACTTCACTTCATCGCGGTCGGCGCCTCCGGTCGAGTGAAAGACTCCGCCGGTAAGAACGCGGAACTCGCGGTTGTCGGAGTTGATGCGGAAGCGGAGGAAATCGTACTCGTTCGCCGAAACGCCTTCGGGGACGTAGATCAGAATGTCGATGGGACATTGCAGCGCAAGCTTGGACTCGCGGCCGTTGAGATGGCCATTGCGGTCTTCCCGGATGATGCCGTGGGTTGCAGTCGATTTCAGCCAGCCTCCGGATTTGATGTGGACGATCTCCGGCTCAATGGCGATCCATTTTCCCGTGTGATCTTTGTAGTAGACGCCGATCTCGTTGACGTCCGATAGCTCGACAGGTTTCTCGGGCACGTTCGTAAGTTGCCGGCGGCTCTTGTTGACCATCGCGGTGATGACGCGGTCGGAGACGCCAGCGCCCTTCAACGTCACGAGTGAATCAGCATCGGTTACGTACTGGCCGGGCTGCGTATTGATGGTCTCGATGATGAGGTCGTCGCCTAACCCGGCCTTTGCCATCTTCAACACGGATTCATTGTTCATCGCCGGAGCTTTGGTCGACGTCAGTGGACCGTCGACCGGCTGTGGCGCTTCCGTCGTATGCGATTGCTGTGCGATAACGACGAGAGGAAAGATCGAGATGCCGAGGGCCAATAGCAGAGAGCGTAGCAACGTGTTCCAAAGGGGCATATAGGAAGCGGATCCGAGTCGTGGATAGGCTAGCATGGCTGCAATTTTGGACGTCTTTCGCGCGGTCGTCGTAAGCCGTAACGCGGACCATTGCTTGAGGGGTATGGCTATGCTAAAGTTAGGTCTGCGGCGCACTCTGCGCGGGCACTGCTGCGCGTCATACGGTGGGGCTTACAGAGAGCAAATTGCTGTGTGGGCTGGCGTAGCTCAGCTGGTAGAGCATCTGATTTGTAATCAGAGGGTCGGGGGTTCAAGTCCCTTCGCCAGCTCCAGTCTTCCGCAGCGGGAAATGAAAGACGGATTTGGTTGTACTGCTCGACCGTTCTGGCTCTGCAGACCTCCGGTCATTCCTTCAAGGTTGGTGTCCCCGCTCGATTCGCAATTTGAATCGACGACGGGCTTGATGGGCTGAGATGGATGCTGCGCGTTGGAACTCTAAGGCAGGAAGTGCACAGGTGGCCGAGTGGTTAATGGCAGCAGACTGTAAATCTGCCGCGTTATGCGCTACGGAGGTTCGAATCCTCCCCTGTGCACCATTAGTTTTTGAGCAGTGTTGGTGAGCGTTGTGGATCTAAGCCCGGCTAGCAGCGGAAGGATGGGTATTGCGCTGGCGGTTCTGGGGGTGTTGGCGGTTTTGGTCTGGCGAACGATGGAGCCGGGCAAGTTTCAATCGCTGACGTGGATCCTGTTAGGATTTTTTGCCTTCCGCGTCATACTCGGAAGGATGCGTTCGCGGTAGGATTGAAGAGTTAGAGAAGTCAGGCAGATTGGTTTTTTGTGGTTAAGGCTGGCGTAGCTCAGTGGTAGAGCACTCCCTTGGTAAGGGAGAGGTCGAGAGTTCAAGCCTCTCCGTCAGCTCCAGATTTCGGGTTTGTCCAGTAGGGCGGGAGTAACGGTAGTCCTGGGCTTTAGCCCAGGATAGAAGTCACAGCCCGACTAGGGCGGGAGTAACTCAGTGGTAGAGTCACAGCCTTCCAAGCTGTTGGTCGCGGGTCCGATTCCCGTCTCCCGCTCCAAAGAATTCAACGCGATCCGGTCGATCGGTTTTCGCAGGAGAGTGTGTTGAGCAGTATGTATCAGCAGCCCGTACTTCCCATCTCCGATCCGCAGACGTTCAACGCGGTGAAGGGCGCAATCGAGGCCTCTTTTTCTTCGGGCCATGTAGCGGAGTTCCTGAAGTCCCTGGAACGCTCGAAGCTGCGTATCCGCGACTTCGAAGACGTCCTTGGCAAAGGCAATCTCGGGGCTACCACTGCCGCGGAGTACAGCCGGCTGGGCAACGCCGATCAGGGCCAGATTCGCGAACTCTATCTCGCCAGCCTGGAACATGTAGCGCCAGAGCTGCGAGAGAGGTTTTTCAAGCTGTACGCCTACTACTGAGCGGCCAAGTTTAGCTTTCGTTTGAAGTATTCACCTGAACCCGGTGCATGCGCCGGCCAACATGAGGAGATAAGCAGTCATGGGCAAGGAAAAGTTTGACCGGTCAAAGCCGCACGTAAACATCGGGACGATTGGGCATATTGACCACGGCAAGACGACGCTGACGGCGGCGATCACGAAGGTGTTGTCCAAGCACAACCCGAACAACACGTTCCGTTCGTTCGACACGATCGACAACGCTCCGGAAGAGCGTGAGCGCGGCATTACGATTGCCACTTCGCACGTGGAGTACGAGACCAAGAACCGCCACTACGCGCACGTCGACTGCCCCGGCCACGCCGACTACATCAAGAACATGATCACCGGCGCGGCGCAGATGGACGGCGCGATCCTCGTGGTTGCGGCGACCGACGGTCCGATGCCCCAGACCAAGGAGCACGTTCTCTTGGCCCGTCAGGTTGGCGTGCCCTACATCGTCGTGTTCCTGAACAAGTGCGATGCGGTTGAAGACGAAGAGCTGATCGAGCTGGTTGAGATGGAGGTTCGCGAGCTGCTGTCGAAGTACGACTACCCTGGCGACGACACTCCGATCATCCGCGGCTCTGCCCTGGGCGCGCTCAACGGCGAAGCCAAGTGGGAGGCCAAGATCGACGAGCTGATGGACTCGGTGGACAAGTACGTTCCGCAGCCGGAGCGCGCGGTCGACCAGCCGTTCCTGATGCCGATCGAAGACATCTTCTCGATCTCGGGCCGCGGCACCGTGGTGACGGGCCGTATCGAGCGCGGCAAGATCAAGGTTGGCGAGGCGGTTCAGGTTGTGGGCTTCCGCGACACCCAGAACACGGTGGTAACGGGCGTCGAGATGTTCAAGAAGCAGCTGGACGAGGGTCTGGCAGGCGACAACGCCGGACTTCTTCTGCGCGGCACCGCGAAGGAAGATGTGGAGCGCGGCATGGTGCTGGCCAAGCCGGGATCGATCACGCCGCACACGTCGTTCAAGGGCGAGGTCTATGTGCTGTCGAAGGAAGAGGGCGGCCGTCACACTCCGTTCTTCAACGGCTATCGTCCCCAGTTCTACTTCCGCACGACCGACGTGACGGGTTCGGCGAAGCTTCCGGCGGGCACGGAGATGTGCATGCCCGGCGACAACATCCAGCTGGAGATCGAGCTGCACACCCCGGTGGCGATGGAGAAGGGCCTGCGCTTCGCCATCCGCGAAGGCGGACGCACCGTCGGCGCCGGTACCATCTCCGAGATCCTCAAGTAAAGAAGATTCACCAGATAGCGGCGGGCTATAGCTCGCCGTTATCTGTTTTTGCTGTGATCGCACGTTCTCTCAACGGTTTGGATTGCGGCTTTGCCGAAATGCCGATTTAAGAGATAATTACCAAGGATGAGCGTGGCCTGACCGCTCTTCTTTCCGTTACAATCAGGATTTGGTAGCAGGGACCATTCCCCTGTGTTGCGGCGTGTCACTACGCTGCTTGCCAGCCGAGGTGGCTGGCCACGTTAGGAGAAGAAACACAATGCGCGAGATCATTACATTGCAGTGTCCGGAGTGCAAGAACAGAAACTACTCAACGACAAAGAACAAGAAGACGACCACCGGCCGCCTCGAGTTCTCAAAGTTCTGCAACACCTGCCGTAAGCACACGGATCACAAGGAAACGAAGTAGTCTCCAGCCGGATCTGGGAGTGAGGTAACTCATGGCCTCATTCCGCACCACTGGGGGAGTAAGCTCAACGGTTAAACTGTCGGTCTCCAAAACCGAACTTCTCGGTTCGAATCCGAGCTCCCCCGCCAGTTTGCCCGGCCCTCCACTCCGGGAACAGACTTAAACACGAAGATTTGAGGCAGTACGATGGCCAAGACTATAGCAGTAACCGAACAACCCAGCACCGGATTACAGCAGTTGAAGAACCAGCCGAAGCGCCTGGGCGAATTTCTCAAGGACGTGCGCAGCGAGATGCGCAAGGTGGTGTGGCCCACGCGTCCCGAGGTGCAATCGACCACGGCCGTGGTTCTCGTCACGGTCTTCATCTTCGCCGCCTACTTCTGGCTGGTGGATACTATCATCGGCCGGGCGATCGAGGCTTTGCTGCACCGTTTGACCGCGCACTAAAGATTTCAGAATTTCAAAGGCAGCGGCAGTAGAAAGAAGAAGTAGAGATGCGCGAAAAAGGCACAACCATGGCGGCAGAAGAGCAGAATCCGGAAGAGCAGAATCCTCAGGGAGATTCCTCCTCAGAGCAGCTTGCTCCTCCAGTCAACGAAAACTTCAAGTGGTACATCATCCACGCTTATTCCGGCTTCGAACGTAAGGTGCGTGAGTCCCTCGAGAGCCGCATCACGGCCTTCGGTCTGCAGAACAAGATCGGCCGCATCATGATTCCGACCGAGCCGGTCACCGAGTTGCGCAACGGCAAGAAGTACACCATCGACCGTGTCTTCCTGCCGGGCTACGTTCTCGTCGAGATGGATCTCGACAACGACCTCTGGCATGTCATCAAGAACACGCCGCGCGTCACCGGCTTCCTTGGAACCGGCGACAATCCGGTTGCTCTCTCCGAGCAGGAAGTCAGCTCCATTCTCTTCCGCTCCGACGCAGCCAAGGACAAGCCTTCGATGAAGGTCAAGTTCGACAAGGGCGAGCAGGTTCGTATCAACGAGGGCCCATTCGCGAACTTCACCGGCGCAGTCGATGACATCAACGAAGACAAGCAGACCCTGAAGGTCATGGTCAGCATCTTCGGCCGCTCCACCCCGGTCGAGATCGAATTCTCGAAGGTGGACAAGGTCACCGAATAAGCCTCCTCGACTGGAGACGAGAGTTTAGAAGCAAATATTAAGCAGCAGGCATCAGCTCGAGCCCGCCGCTGGAGAATAAAGAGGATTCACCGCAAATGGCACCGAAGAAGATTACTGGATACGTCAAGCTTCAGATCATGGCCGGCAAGGCCACTCCTGCACCTCCGGTCGGCCCCGCGCTCGGCCAGGCCCAGGTCAACATCATGGAGTTCTGCAAGCAGTTCAACGAGCGCACCAAGGCTCCTGACATGGCCGGACTCACCATCCCCGTCGTCATCAGCGTCTATGCGGACCGCACCTTCAGCTTCATCACCAAGACGCCGCCCGCTGCGGTTCTTCTGCTCAAGGCCGCCGGCATTCCCAAGGGCTCCGGCACTCCCAATAAGGAGAAGCTGGGCAAAGTGACCGAGAAGCAGATCCTCGCGATCGCCACCCAAAAGATGCCTGACCTGAATGCGACCACGGTGGAAGCGGCGGCCAAGAGCATTCGCGGCACTGCCCGTTCCATGGGCATCGAAGTCGTCGCCTAGCCTCAAAGCATCACCACCAACCCCCGATTCGAAGCGAAGGAGGACGCAAGGGTTTTCTGCCGACAGAGCTTCGTCGACGAGACCACCCGGGCGTCCTCCTTCGCCGTCAAATTCATCTCGATCTGGTAGCCTCTTCGTGGAAACGAGGAGGGTGTATGCCATCTGGATCGGGTCCCACAATCGTCATCGTCGCGTACAAACCCAAGCCAGGCAAAGAAGCCGACTTGTTGCAACTTACCCGCGAGCACGTTCCTCTGCTTCGTGCGGAAGGCCTCGCGTCCGACCGCCCCGTCACCGCATGCCAAGCCACGGACGGCACGATTGTGGAGGTCTTCGAATGGGTAGCGGGTGGCATCGAACGCGCCCACACCAACCCCGTCGTAATGAAACTGTGGGAGCGCTACGCCGCCGCCTGCGACTACGCACCATTGGCCACGCTGGCCGAATCCTCCACGCAATTCGCATCCTTTACCCCTCTCGATCTCTAAGCAAAGAGTCTCTGCTGTATACCCACTGTCACGCTATCTACGGTCTTCTTCGCCGTTTTCATGTCTTCCGGTAAGACATCCATCGACCTCTGGCCCAGCCCGTACTTGCGGCGCACCGTGCTAACGAGCTCTGCCATCCGTCTACGGTACTGGGGCGCGGCGAAGTCCCTGTCGGCGAACCGCACTCGATAGTCCGCCTCCAGGGCAGGGAAGTGTTCGCGGACGAAGCTCAGGTAGGTAGGGCGCGAGCACAACTTCAAAAAAAGCGGATTGGCGACGAAGAAGCTTGCGTGGGCTTCAGAGGCTCGGCGGCCCATCTCGTCGAGCATCTTCGCGTCATCGTTGATGCCCGGCAACAGCGGCGAGCACATGATGCCAGCGGTGATGCCGGCGTCGCGCAGCTTTCGTACCGCGGCGAAGCGCAGGTCCGGCCTCGGCGCGCGCGGCTCCACCAGGCGGGCCAGTGCGGCGTCAGGCGTAGTGATGGTGATGTGCACGATCAGCCGGTTGTGTCGCGCTACCTCTGTGAGCACATCGAGATCGCGCACAATCAGACGCGACTTGGTGATAATCCCGATGGTGTAGCCGGAGCGCCTGGCGAAGACCTCCAGGATGGAGCGCGTGATGCGTGCGCGCCGCTCGATCGGCTGGTAGGGGTCCGTGGCTGTGCCGATGGCGATCTCAGCCCGCGGGTCGAACCGACGCAGCTCCTGTTCGAGCAGCCACGCCGCGTTTTGCTTCAGGTAGATTTCGTGCTCGAAGGCGGTTGCCCATGCCTGCGGCTCATCGGGCGCAGTTCTGGCAGCGGGTCGCTTATGCAGTTTGGAGTCGATGGATATAGGCTGCAAAAACTCGTGTGTATAGCGGGCGAAGCAGTATTTGCAGCCGAACTCACAGCCGCGGTACGGGTTGATGCTGTAGGCAATCCAGCTGGTTCTCCGGGAGACGTTGCGGTTCAAAATGCTGCGAACCTCGAGCGCCTTGAACTCAATGAGATGGCCGTTGTCGGCGTGGCGGGCGGCGACGGCCATCCGGGCGATTCCGATCGGTTGCTGGGGAAGAATGGGGAAGAGTTCGGCTCCGTTGATTTTCGCCATTTGTTCGCCTCTTGAAGCCCAAGCATAGGCTCAGTCCGTTGCTTCGTCAACTGTGGATTTGCACCGCGACCCTCCTTCGTGGAGGGGCGCCCGGTGTTACTTCGGATCCGTCGTCATCTCCGAACGATGTCCTGTGGTGTTGTTCCAGTAGTCCATCCACCGCAGGCGAATGCCGTCGGTTCTCTCAAGCAGCTCTTTGCTCGGCGTCTTCCCATGTTCCACTACCACGACCATGCCGGTGTTGAACTTTCTTTGGGAGTGGTCCACATCAGGCAGGCGCGGCCCCTCAACGGCGATGACGTCCTGAATCGTCACCTTGGTGCGGTCGGCCTTGAAGATCGGGTGCCCGTTGGCGTCCTTTCCAGCCGGTACCAGGTTCCGCAGGATGAAGAAGTCCGGCACCTCGCTGGGCGCCAGCAGTCCCATCAGGTAGAGATCGAGGTACGAGTATCCGGTCGCGGGGACGTAGTAGTCGTCATCGAGCTGGGTGAAGGTCCCATCGTAGTTGTCCTGCCACACTCCACCCCCCATGGCCGAGGCCTCCGTCGGCCGCTGATAGGCAAACGGCACCGGAGCCTGCAGCCCTCGCGCCCAGTGTGTCGGGCCTAAGACAATGGTCTCGTCACCCACTTTGGCCGAGACAAATGCCGACCAGCGATGCCCCATCTCATGCCCGATCTGCGACATCGCGTAGTCATACGGAGGTATCTTTCCGTTTGCGGTCCGCTCCTGAAGCTGATGCATGTAGTACCCGATGTTGCGCGAGTCGGTCTCCTTCAGGTCGGCCGGCGGATACTCCTGCATCTGGTTGGCCCCGACGTACACCGGTTGGATGAACTGCCATTGGAACCTGCCTTTGGTGCAGTAACTCGCGAGATTTCTCTGGTTAGCTCCGATGCCGGTTACTGCGCCTCCGTCGGGGCCACCGCCAAGCGGGCCGGAGCTTGAAGTCCCTGCCTCCGGGTTGTCGATGCGGAAGTCGGAGTAGTACGCCAGCATGTCGAAGTTGTCGCCCAGCGCATTGATCACCGTGCAGGTCAGGTCGACGGCTCTGGGGGGCTTCACGTAGTGGAATGTCTCATACACCACCGGGAACGGCCCATCCTGCTTCTTCAGCGAGGAGAGATCGACCGCGGGACTCACCAAGCCCGCCAGTTTTACCGGGTGCGGCGGTATCTGGTCAGCAGTCACCGGCGGAGTGCCCGGAGCCTGTACGGAGGCTGAGACGAAGATCGAATCGCCTGCTTTATACCCCGCTGGCAGCGTCCCCTGCACCGAGATCGTATTTCCATCCACCTTCACGGTCGGCGAAATCCCCAGCCCCGACGCAACATACCGCGGATTCCCGCCGAACCTTCCTCCCCCGCCTCCGCGGCCGCCGGCGAATCCCAGGATGGACCAAACCGTCTTAGCATTCGCGTTCTGCGTACATTCGTCCGATGGCTTTTTTTCATCGAAGCAGATCCGGTAGGTGATACCGGCGATCTTCGGATCGCTCTCAGCGAGCACTGGCCCTCGTGTCTCAATCGTGGCCTTCAGAAACAGTCCGTCCACCGCCGTCAGCTTTACGCTCTTGATATTCAGATTGGCGGCGATATCGGTTTTCTCTCTGCCCTCGACCGTCGCGATCGCCTTTTCGGTTCCGTCCTTCACCGTCGGATAGATCCCGACGATGGCGTCCTGCGCATGCACCTCGTCGTACGACAGATCGATCGTCCCGTCTTTATGCAGCACTGCCTGGACGCGGTTCACCGTCGGCGTCCACGTCATATCCTGAACTCCGCCCACCGGCTCGGTCAGCGTCCAGGTGATCACGGCGCGGTCATCGAGCTCTTTCAGATAACGAGTGCCCGACAACCTTGGCTTAAAGAAAACGCTGATCGCCGCAACTGTGTTGATCAACTCCGGACCGGCCTCCGCGAGCTCAGCGAACCGGTCAATCGAGAGGCCGCCTCCGCGGTTGCCCGGCCCACCAGCGTTGCGAGGACCGCCGCGCCCGCGATTGTCGCCTGCAGCCGGCTCACCAAAGGCTATCGATCCGCTCATCCCCACAGAAAATGTATTCCAGCTTTTGCCGGAAAAAGGAAACTCAAAGTTCTTCAGGGTCGCCTGACTTCCCGTCATCGCCGGGCCGAAGTCCGAGTCCCACTGCGCAGCAAGATTTTCGACGCGGTACCCGGACCCATCCGGCGTAAAACGCAACGTGTGACGAGCCAGGTCGAACAGGTTCGCCTTGCCGAGAACACCTTCATCGAGCGTCATCACAATCAGATTTCCATGGGTGGAGATCGTGCCGATGGATTTACCCGGCTCTTGAAACCTCTGCGCACGAGCCAGGCTGCCCAGCGAAAGAACTGCAAAAATCAGCCATAAAACGTTTACTTTGCGAAAATGACTATCTTCTCTCACGATGATCCTCATGGTCTTGCAAACGATGGGAGATTGGAAACAGCGTTGTTGTATGGACGAACGGTGGGCCGCTCAGGACGCGCTACAAGCTTACAAGACGATTATGGCTAGCGGCTTATTCACGCGATTCCACACGTTTCGGCAAAAGGTCAGCTGGTAACGAGTTCCACGGGAGCCACTGCACCTCGAAGCTTCCGCGATAGCCAAACAGCGGCCCCCAGATACGGTTCTCGACGGTGACCTCAATGCAGAACCGCCCCGACGAGTCATCGAACCATTCGCAGACCTCGGCCACTCCGGAGAACGCTCCCGGAAACCGAAATCCCACTCGGCCTTCATAAAATCGCTGTTCTCCGGAACGAAGCGCGACCCCTCCATTCGCCGCGACAGAGATATCAATATCGACGGCGAGATGCTGGTGCGTCCCCAGGTAGTCCACGATCCGCCCACGCTGTTGGCTGTAGATCATGTAAGCGTCGAAGCGCCGCTGCGGCTTTGTCCGTCCGGCCGTGTTGAAGGTGCGGATCCAGGTGACAGTCTCCCGTCCCAGCGAATCGCGGTAGGCAAAGTTGCGAATGGAAAACGGAATGTCGCGGCCCTGTTCAGGAAACATGATGCTGCGCCAGGCTCCCACATAGAGGAATGGCAGCGTATAGATCGCTCCGTGCCACACCTCTTCCATAACACCTCTACCAATAGCGGCGACGCCAGACTCGCTCGAAAGCGAGAATCGGCGCTGAATCATCGGATGGAGGCGTTTGAAGTTCTCTCCTAGAGCCTGTTCATAGATGGACGGCATCGCTGGTCTCTTCTCGTTTCGTTGGTTGAGGTTTCCTGCGGCAACGGCCCGCGAACGCAGAGCTGAAATACGCCAGCCAGCCCGACACACAAAGTCCCACCACTCCAAGATTAAGCGTGACTGGATTGAACGCCGCCATAAGCTGCGCGGGAGAGCGCAACGCCACAGTGATCAGCGCACCAATCATCGCCACGCCGGTCAACACAAAAAATCCGCGCCATCGCCAGGCAAACAGGCCAAGCAATCCCAGGATCACTTCAGCCGCGCCGATCAGCGGCAACCAATTCTGGCCAATGCCCGCGTCCGCCAGCATGGCTAACTCCGCAGCATCGTGAAACAGGAGCTTCGGAACCAGCCCATGCCATATCCACACAAACGCCACCAGACTGCGGCATACGCCATAGATGATCGATGAGCGGAGAACGGCCTCCGGTGCCATATCGTCCTCGATCCACAATCGCAGACGGTCGAAGCTCCAGGCAGTCGCCCACCCCATCATCGGCCGAAACAGAACCGCGTCGAACCATCGGCCCAACATGCCGAAGCGAGTCTGATAGTCATACCAGGTGAAAAACCGAATCCTGCCGTCATCCTCTGGAATGTACTTCCAGTATCCAGCTCCTGTGAGGACGAGAGATTTGGCATCGTCGGACCAGAAACGCAGAGCGGAGGTGCGCTCCCCCGTCATCGCGGAGCGCGTACCCGTCGACTCGCCTGCTCCCACGATCGCCAGCCCAAAGCCGATGCGCGTTTCATAGAGAAACTGCTGCGGCGCTCCGTCATCGAGCTTTGGCAGGTAGCGAATCGTCGAAAAGCGAAGATCCCAGCGCTGGTGAAGCGCCGGATCCTGGGTCAACTGCCAAAGCCGGTCCATCTCAGTTCGCATCGGCAGTTCGATGTACAGGCCCCGGGACATGGCGCGAGGATAGCACGCTGACCAGCGCCAACCGCAACAGTTTCAAACTCAACTTGCTAGTTCTGCCAAACTGACATCGATTCTTGGCGTGGATGAATATTTACGAATGTAAGAAATCCTCACCTCTTCCGGCAAAATCAATGATTCGTGCCGATGTGGGAACTCGTTATGTGTTTTTCCATCGAGGAGACGACCGGTTAATTTTTTCCGGGTCCCGCCCCACTGCTTGAAAAAGAAAGGAACGTCTGCAGTCGCGCATTGATCGCGGAGAGACCTTACCCACTCTGCTTGTATGGGGCGTGATCGCGGGCCACTTTCACCACCTACAATCACCCAAGATATTCCAGTTAAATCGAGTTGCCCCACGTCCTCTAGAAGCGGCTCGACAGACAGAAACCTGACCTGTGCAGGAGCGTTCTGCAGATACTTAATGCGCGGTACCCCGTGGCGTTTGTTTTCCACGCTTACGCCCCACCAAATATGAGCGCAGTCTGACGCGAACCGGAGTTTGCCACTTAGCAATCGGCTAAGCCGCGAGCCTCGCTTGGTAAGCACCTGAAATGTGTGCCAAGGGGCCAGCGTCATGACGCGAACCACTCGCTCGATGTATTCGTCGGGAATCTGATCATGAAAGAGGTCGCTCATGGAGTTAACAAAAATCATCCGGGACACCTTCCACTTCAGAGGTTCCGCAAGCTTTTCCGGTACTAGCCGGATGTTGAAGCCTTGCTCAAATGGATGGCCGGGAACGCCACGAAATCGTTCCGCGAAGCGTTCGGCATAGCAATTCTTGCAACCAGCGCTGATTTTGGTACACCCGCGAACGGGATTCCATGTGGCGTCAGTCCACTCAATGGTCGTATCTTGAGACATCTTGTCACCTCTAAGATTCGGTGCTGATCGACGGAAACGCAAACCCTCGTTGGTCGGTTGAGTATTTTCGTACGTCTTCCCAAAATTTGTATGCAAGCGAGTCACGAGAAAAAAGCGCGAGGTGGTATTTAGGAACGTTCGTGTCGTCTGTTCGAACTAGATGCATCGTATGGGTTGGAGTTTCTTTGAACCCCAACGATTCCATTCTTTTCGCGAAATATCCAGCTAGGAATATTGCGAAATCTTTTTTCGCTTTGACTATTGCATCCCATTCCGACCGCCACTCAGCTGTTCCTACAAATAAGTCCACCTTAGTCGAAGACGCCTTAATGTATCGCGAGTAAGCGCGGTTGGCGTCCATGTGAAGGGCCAGAAGACAAAGCAAATCTAACCTGTAGTCGGCCAATTTCCGAATTGTTTCGAACTGAATCCCTAGATCATAGGGATCAATAAAGCAGAGCCCTAGGGTGTTCTTCTGGATCAGTTTCAGAATCTTGTCTATTTTCACGTTGCAGTCGCCATGTATGAACGTGACGTTTGCAGTGGGGAAGAGCCGAGCTACCCTCGTCTTTAGTGCATCCAGTTTTGTCAGATCCTGCTCACAAAAAATGTATTGATCAAACTGGACGTCCAGAGACAGGGCAATAAGGGGTGATCCAAGCAATACTTCGCCGGTTCCTTTCATCCGGCTTTGTCCTGCTCCGGCATATAAATCAACATAAACGAGGCCTTTCCATTTCCCCTTCATACTTTTTGTGAAGAGGTGGCCGTACAACTGAATGAGGCGGTACTTTAGGTCGCTCCAGGAGCCGACGTCTTCGTTCATAGTCAGGGTGTCTTCAACGCCGTACATGGTTTCATTTTCCATAGATTAGAAAGAAGTTACACGATTATAGGCGAATAAAAAACGAATATTCTGCCTGGGTAACCAAATTGATTAGGGTTTGCAGTCAGATCAAGTTTCCGGCATAATCGTAAGAGCGTCTCAACTCCCCGTTGAGGCCAGTCGATAACCACGCCCGGAGAGAACAGCTACCGAGGGGTGGGAGACGAGGGAAAATGGCAAGGAAGCTCTCTAAGAATCTGAAGAAGGCGCGTGCGCTCGTTGAGCCGCGGCCGTATCTGCTGGTGGACGCAGTTCCACTCCTGCAAAAAGCAAAGTATGCGAAGTTCGACGAGACCGTCGACCTCACCATGCGTCTTGGTGTCGACCCCAAGCACGCCGACCAGATGGTTCGCGGCACAGTCGTTCTGCCGCACGGTCTCGGCAAGTCCAAGATTGTTGCCGTCATCGCCTCGGGCGATAAGGTCAAGGACGCACAGGCAGCCGGAGCAGAGTTCTTCGGCGGCGAAGAGTTGGTCGAAAAGATTCAGAAGGAAAACTGGACCGCCTTCGATGCGTTGATCGCGACTCCGGACATGATGAAGTCCGTCGGCCGTCTCGGCAAAGTTCTCGGACCCAAGGGTCTGATGCCCAACCCGAAGACCGGCACCGTCACCACCGACGTCGCCTCGGCGGTCAAGGAGATCAAGGCCGGTAAGGTGGAGTTCCGCACCGACAAGACTGCACTGGTTCACGTTCCTGTCGGCAAGCTGTCGTTCGATCCGCAGAAGCTGGTCGACAACGCAACGACGATCATGACCAGCGTCATCAAAGCGAAGCCGTCTGCCGCCAAGGGCAAGTACATCAAGGGCGTCACGCTCAGCTCGACTATGGGCCCTGGCATCCAGCTCGACTTTGCTGCGGTAGAGGCAGCCAGTAAGAGCGCTGTTTAGGAATTGTTCACGATTTTTTAGTCAGCATCATCCCTCTCTGGCCGCGTAAGCGAGGAGCGGGGAAGCGAAAGCGAAGAGGATTCAGTCATGGCATTGACCAGAGCATCAAAGTCGGAGAAGGTGGGTAAGCTCGCAGCTGAGCTCGAGCACTCGACCTCCGCGATTATCGGCACCTTCAAGGGCCTCACCGCCTCGAAGGACTTCGAGCTGCGCAAGGCCGTTCGCGGCGCCGGCGGAAGCTATCACGTCGTCAAAAACAAGCTGGCCGCACGCGCTGCCAAGGGAACCAAGATCGAGCAGGCGCTCCAGGGCCTCAAGGGCGTCTCGTCGGTCGCTTACACCTCCGGCGATCCTGTCGCTCTCGCTAAGGCCCTGTCCACATGGGTCAAGGACAACGCCGAGTTCACCTTCAAGCTGGGCATCATCGACGGCAAGGTAATCGACGTTCGCGAAATCGGCGAACTGGCCACCATGCCGGGCAAGGAAGAGCTCTTCTCGAAGCTCCTCTTCCTCATCAACTCCCCCGCGCAGCGTCTGGCCACGGTCATCAACGCCACTGGCCGCAATCTCGCCGTCGTCATCAATCAGGGCGTCGAGAAGGGCAAGTTTGCAGCCGGAGCCGCACCCGCCGCAGCCGAGCAAAAGGCGGAAGCTGTAGCAACCGAAGCCGCCGCGCATGCTCGAGGAATCGGCGGCAGGCGAACAGCCTTCGGGCGCAGCACAACCTGAGAACGCCACCGCATCGCAGGGTGGAGAAGCCGCGACCAGCGATCCGGTCGAAGGGAAGTAGCGGAATAACAAGTTTCGCCTGGTCTTCCCGGGTGCGCTGGTCTGGGCGCAACGGAAACCCTGGAAGACATAGGCAGCCGAGGCGCAGTCGGGCCCCGGGAAGCAATCAGTAACGGCAACATAAAAAGTTCAGTTCTATCAGTTCAGTTCTAATGGAGAAATAACATGGCAGACATCCAGCAGTTGGAAGAATCAATCGTTAGCCTCAGCCTCCTCGAGGCCTCGGCTCTGGTCAAGAAACTCGAAGAGCGTCTTGGCGTTTCGGCAGCGGCAGCCGTTGCAGCAGCCCCGGCAGCAGGCGGCGGCGCGGCAGCAGCAGCCCCGGCTGAGGAAAAGACCGAGTTTACCGTCATTCTGAAGGATGCCGGCGCGAATAAGATCAATACTATCAAGGCTGTACGCGAAGTCACCGCCCTTGGCCTCAAGGAAGCCAAGGACCTGGTTGACGCCGCTCCCAAGCCCTTGAAGGAGAACATTTCGAAGGATGATGCGGCTGCGATCGCCAAGAAGTTCGAAGGCGTCGCCACCGTAGAAATCAAGTAGTTATCTGTCAGCTTGCAAGGCGGGGCGGAACGCGATATTCTTGAGGTTAGAGAAAATTCGTTCCGCCTTGACGTGCTCATTGGCGGACACACCAATTCGGCAAACTTTGGGTTGTACCCGGATCATCCTGTTTAGAACAGGTTAAGGAACCGGCCACTATCGCTTCGAGCGGCGGACGCGCATAGTGCAATAGGCATCAGCAAGCGGCAGCAAACTTTGGGGTAGGCGAACCTCAAAATGGCGGCAGGCATTCACACCACCTATACAGAAACAGTGCACAAGTCGATCTTTGCGCTCGTGGGACACGCTGTCCCTTCGAGCGCTTTGCCGTGTTTATCGGCATAGCAGCAGTACCCTGCACGCGTTCTTTATAGCAGCTTCGAACGTCGGCAGTCAGTAAAAGTTTCAAGATTTCTTTGTGCCGGGAAAGATCACACGGCAAAACATTCTGCGCAGGGGGCCTGCTGCCGTCGAGGACAGCGGGGATTGAAGACCTCAGTAATTGCGCCATCAGGACCAAACCCGGAGGGCATGACCAAAGCCCTCCCCTCACGAGTTGCAGCCAGCCATACGATGCCGGCAAACGCGCTCAGGAGGCCTCGAAGGTCAGTTTTCAGGAGAGAGCATGTCTGGCGAGTCCAACAACAGCGAAATGCGCGCGATCCGTACCCGTCTCGATTTTTCAAAGATTCCAACATCCATTCAGATTCCCAACCTCATCGAGGTTCAGCGCCGCAGCTATGAGCGCTTCCTTCAGATGGACAAGCTCCCGCAGGAGCGGGAAGACAACGGCCTGCAGTCGGTCTTCACCTCGGTGTTTCCCATCACCGACTTCCGCAATGTCTCGGAGCTCGAGTTTGTCGACTTCTCCATCGGCAACTGGGAGTGCAAATGCGGCTACCTCAAAGGTCTCAACCACCTGCGCACGGCCTGCACCCACTGCGGTCACATGGTCATCACCGATCCCTTTCACCCGGGCGACGTGCTCTGCAACTTCTGCGGAACCTACAACAAGAACACGCCTGACTTCTGCACCAAGTGCGGCGACCCTGTCGGCCTGCAGCTGAAGTACGACCAGGCAGAGTGCGAAGAGCGCGGCATGACCTACTCGGCTCCGCTCAAGGTCACGATCCGGCTCAAGATCTACGACAAGGACCCCGAAACCGGCGTCAAGAGCCTCCGCGACATGAAGGAGCAGGAAGTCTTCTTCGGGGACATTCCTCTGATGTCGCAGAACGGCACCTTCATCGTCAACGGCACCGAGCGCGTCATTGTCTCGCAGCTCCACCGTTCACCTGGCGTCTTCTTCGAGACGGCGAACAACCGCACCTACTTCCTCGGCAAGATTATCCCCTACCGCGGCAGCTGGGTCGAGTTCGAGTACGACCAGAAGAACACGCTCTACGTCCGCATCGACCGCAAGCGCAAGTTCCTCGGAACGATCTTCCTGCGCGCGCTCGGCCTGCGCACGGATGAGGAGATCCTCAAGACCTTCTACACCGTCGACACGATCAACGTGAAGGACGGCAAGCTCACCTGGAAGGTCGTACCCGAGGGCCAGCTCACCAACCTGCAGGGCACTCGCCCCGCCCACGCGATCACCGTCAAGGGTGAAGAGCTTGCGCCTGCAACCCGCAAGATCTCGGCGCACTCGCTCAAGGGCCTTCGCAGCCACAAGATCGAATCGGTTGAAGTCGAGTCCAGCGAGTTCGACGGCGCCATGACTGCGTCCGATGTCGTCGATCTCACCACTGGCGAGCTGCTCTACGAAGCCAACCAGGAGCTCACCGCCGACAAGCTGCACAAGATCATCCAGTCCGGCGTCACCAGCTTCGAGGTCTTCTTCCCCGAGCGCGACGACGTGGGCAACATCATCACCAACACCCTTCGCCGCGACTCCGTGCGCAAGCCTGAAGAGGCGTTGATCGAGATCTACCGCAAGCTGCGTCCCGGCGACCCACCGACGCTCGACACCGCGACTGCGCTCTTCGAAGGCATGTTCTTCGATCCGCGCAAGTACGACTTCTCGCGCGTCGGCCGCCTGAAGTTCAACATCAAGCTCTACGAGAACCAGGATCCCTCCGGCCTCGACAAGCGTACGTTGACCCCTGAGGACTTCTACGGGACGATTCGCTACCTGCTCAAGCTGCGCAAGAACATCGGCACTGTCGATGACATCGATCACCTTGGCAACCGCCGCGTCCGCGCTGTCGGTGAGCTGATGGAGAACCAGTTCCGGATAGGCCTCGTCCGTATGGAGCGGGCTATCAAGGAAAAGATGAGCGTGTATCAAGAAATGTCGACCGCGATGCCGCACGACCTCATCAACGCCAAGCCAGTCATGGCCGCGATTCGTGAGTTCTTCGGCTCCTCGCAGCTCTCGCAGTTCATGGACCAGACCAACCCGCTCTCGGAGATCACGCACAAGCGCCGCCTCTCCGCCCTCGGACCCGGTGGGCTTTCACGTGAAAGGGCAGGCTTCGAAGTCCGCGACGTGCATCCCACTCACTACGGCCGCATCTGCCCGATCGAGACGCCGGAAGGCCCGAACATCGGTCTCATCTCGTCGCTCTCGTGCTTTGCGCGCATCAACGAGTACGGCTTCATCGAGTCACCCTACCGCCGCGTCAAGGACGGTCGTGTGCTCGACTACGTCTCTGTCGTCAACGCCGGGGAGTCCGGTCTGCGCCAGGGCGACTACCTCGAAGTGAACGAGGCCAGGAAGCTCAATGAGCAGTTGAAGAAGGACAAGAAGCGCACTATGGATCTTGCTCCCTTCAGCTTCTACCTCTCCGCGTGGGAGGAAGACCGCCACACCATCGCGCAGGCCAACGTCGAGCTCGACGAGAAGCTGAACATCGTTCCCAACGTCGTCGACGCCCGCCGCCACGACTTCGTGCTCGTCAACAAGTCCGAAGTGGACTACGTTGACGTCTCGCCCAAGCAGCTCGTCTCCGTCGCCGCCTCGCTCGTTCCGTTCCTCGAGCACGACGACGCGAACCGCGCACTTATGGGCGCGAACATGCAACGGCAGTCGGTTCCCCTGCTCGTCTCAGAAGCTCCGTTCGTCGGGACCGGCATGGAGGGCGTCACCGCCCGCGACTCCGGCGCCGTCATTCTGGCCAAGCGCAACGGCATCATCGACTCGGTCGACTCCGAACGCATCATCGTGCGCGTCGAAGGCGAGCATCACCCCACGCAGCTCTCGCGTGAGGTCGGCTCGGACATCTACCAGCTCACGAAGTTCAAGCGCTCCAACCAGAACACCTGCATCAACCAGAAGCCGATCGTCCGCAAGGGCGACCGCGTGGTCAAGGGTCAGGTCATCGCCGACGGCCCATGCACCGAGCAGGGCGAACTCGGCCTCGGCCGCAACGTTCTGGTCGCCTTTATGCCGTGGCGCGGTTACAACTTCGAGGACGCGATCCTCATCTCGGAGAAGCTGGTCCGCGAGGACTACTACACCTCGATCCACATCGAGGAGTTCGAGATCGAAGCCCGCGACACGAAGCTTGGACCGGAAGAGATCACGCGCGATATCCCCAACGTCAGCGAGCACGCCCTGCGCGATCTCGACGACTCGGGCATCATCCGCATCGGCGCCAAGATCGGCCACAACGACATCCTCGTCGGCAAGGTAACGCCGAAGGGTGAAACCCAGCTCACGCCGGAAGAGAAGCTCCTCCGCGCCATCTTCGGCGAAAAGGCCGGCGATGTTCGCGACGCGAGCCTTACCTGCCCCCCAGGAATTGAGGGGACGGTGGTAGATGTCCGCATCTTCTCCCGCAAGGGACAGGAAAAGGACGAGCGCGCCAAGCAGATCGAGCAGGAGATGATTGAGAAGCTCGAGCGCAACCTCGCCGACGAGATCCGCATTCTCACCGACGAGCGCTTGAAGCGTCTCGAGGCAATTCTCGGTGCGAAGGAAGTTCTCGCCGACCTGCATGACGAGCGCACCAACAAGAAGCTGCTCAACAAGGGCGACATCCTCGACCGCGACACCATCGAGCTGATCAGCACTCGTAACCTCAAGCGCATTCGCTACGCCGACAAGGATCCCCGCGTCAACGAGCAGATCGACGAGATCGAAGAGATGACCAGTCGCCAGATCGACGTTCTCCGCAAGATCACGAACGAGAAGATCGGCAAGATGCAGAAGGGCGACGAACTCTCGCCCGGCGTCATCAAGATGGTCAAGGTCTACATCGCCATGAAGCGCAAGCTCTCAGTCGGTGACAAGATGGCCGGGCGCCACGGTAACAAGGGTGTTATCGCCAGGATCCTTCCTGAGGAAGATATGCCGTACCTTCCTGATGGAACTCCGGTCGAGATCGTCCTCAACCCGCTCGGCGTGCCTTCGCGTATGAACGTCGGTCAGATCCTCGAGACGCACCTCGGCTGGGCCGCGCACGAACTCGGCAAGCAGATCGCCGAGATCGCCGCAACCTACGAGAAGGCGAGCGAAGTCCGCGAGCTCTTCAAGGCGCGCTTCGCCGGTACCGCCGCTCTCAGCCACCTTCTTGACCTCGACGACGAGCAGACCATGCGCGTCGCCGCCGGTATGAAGCGCGGCATCTGGTTCGGCACCGCGGTCTTCGACGGCGCACGCGAGACCGAGATCAAGGCGCTCCTCAAGGCCGCGGGTCTCCCCAGCTCGGGCAAGACGCAGCTCTACGATGGCATGATCGGAGAACCCTTCGAGCAGCCCGCCACCGTCGGCTATATCTACATGCTCAAGCTCTCGCACCTTGTCGACGACAAGATCCACGCTCGTTCCATCGGACCGTACTCGCTCATCACCCAGCAGCCGCTTGGTGGTAAGGCACAGTTCGGCGGACAGCGCTTCGGTGAGATGGAGGTCTGGGCCCTTGAAGCTTACGGCGCCGCCTACATCCTGCAGGAGCTGCTCACCGCCAAGTCCGACGACGTCTTCGGCCGTACCAAGATCTACGAAGCCATCGTCAAGGGCGAAGCTGCCATCGAGCCCGGTGTTCCCGAGTCGTTCAACGTTCTTATCCGCGAACTGCAGTCGCTCTGCCTCGACGTCGAACTGATCAAACAGGCCGACCAGAAGAAGCCTGCACTGCCAGCCATCGCCGCAGCAGACTAACGCACCAAGACCCGAGGAGGTTACTGCGTACACTCCTCGGGCCGCCACTCAAGTGGCAAGACAATCGAAAAAGCAACTGCATCAGAACCGCCGGTAACGCGATGCACCGCAAGTCATCGCAAAAAGATTTCTTGAACCGCAGCCAATTGCTGCACCCTGCACACGCAGGACACAAGGGAGACGCAAAATATGTTCCGCTCCAGCCCCTTCGAACTGACCGGTCCTATCGCCGACTTCGACGCCATTAAGATCCAGCTCGCCAGCCCTGAGAAGATTCGCAGCTGGTCGCATGGCGAAGTCACCAAGCCCGAGACCATCAACTACCGCACCTTCAAGCCCGAGCGTGACGGCCTCTTCTGCGCCCGCATCTTTGGCCCCATCACCGACTGGGAGTGCCTCTGCGGCAAGTACAAGCGCATGAAGCACCGCGGCGTCATCTGCGACAAGTGCGGCGTCGAAGTCACTCTCAGCAAGGTCCGCCGAGAGCGCCTCGGTCACATCGAGCTCGCCAGCCCTTGCTCGCACGTCTGGTTCTTCAAGGGCCTGCCGTCGCGTATCGGCCACCTTCTCGACATCTCGCTGCGTGAGCTCGAAGCCGTCCTCTACTTCGAGTCCTACGTCGTTGTCGATCCAGGCGATGCGCCCGTCAAAGAGCGCGAAGTCATCAAGGATGAGACCAAGTTCCGCGAACTCGATGCGCAGTTCCGCCCCTCCGGCTTCAAGGCCATGATGGGCGCCGAGGCCATCAAGGAACTTCTCAAGCGCGTCGACGTCACCGAGCTCGCCATCGAGCTCCGCGACCGCATGAAGAACGAGACTTCGCTCCAAAAGAAGCTCAAGTACTCCAAGCGGCTCAAGATCGTCGAGGCCTTCCGCAAGTCCGACAACCTGCCGCAGTGGATGATCCTCGACGTGATCCCCGTGATCCCGCCCGAGCTTCGCCCCCTCGTGCCATTGGACGGCGGCCGCTTCGCCACCTCCGACTTGAACGACCTCTATCGTCGCGTCATCAACCGCAACAACCGCCTCAAGAAGCTGATGGACCTCCATGCACCTGAGGTCATCGTCCGCAACGAGAAGCGCATGCTCCAGGAAGCCGTCGACGCTCTCTTCGACAACGGCCGCCGTGGCCGCGTCCTCCGTGGCGCGAACAACCGTCCACTGAAGTCGCTCTCCGACACCCTCAAGGGCAAGCAGGGCCGCTTCCGTCAGAACCTCCTCGGCAAGCGCGTCGACTACTCCGGACGGTCAGTCATCGTTGTTGGCCCCGAGTTGAAGCTGCACCAGTGCGGTCTTCCCAAGAAGATGGCGCTTGAACTCTTCAAGCCCTTCATCTATCACCGCCTCGAGCAGACCGGCCACTGCACCACCATCAAGCAGGCCAAAGAGATGGTCGAGATGCAGGAACCCATCGTCTGGGACATTCTCGAAGAAGTCATCAAGGATCACCCGGTTCTTCTGAACCGCGCCCCGACGCTTCACCGTCTCGGCATCCAGGCCTTCGAGCCCGTGCTCGTCGAAGGTAAGGCTATCAAGATCCACCCGCTCGTCTGCACCGCCTTCAACGCGGACTTCGACGGCGACCAGATGGCCGTGCACATCCCGCTCTCGCCTGAGGCTCAGATCGAAGCCAGCGTCCTCATGCTCGCCTCGCACAACATCCTCTCGCCCGCGAGCGGCCAACCCATCACGGTCCCGACCCAGGACCTCGTCCTCGGCATCTACTACCTCACCAAGGCGAAGGTTAACGCCAAGGGTGAAGGCCGCGTCTTCGCCAATATCGAAGAGGTCTTCATGGCCCTCGAAGCCAAGCAGGTCGAGACCCTTACCCCAATCCGTCTGCGCTACACCGGCCCTGTCCTCGACATGACCACCGCGTATGACGATCAGGACATCACCCACACCGAGCCGGTCGAGTTCAACAAGCAGTACATCAACACGACCGTCGGCCGCGCCATCCTTAACGATGCGCTCCCCGAGGGCATGCCCTACATCAACGGCCTGCTCAAGAAGAAGGGCATTGGCCAGCTCATCAACTACTGCTACCTGAACCTCGGCCTCGAGACCACGGTCAAGACCCTCGACCGCGTCAAGGACCTCGGCTTCACCTATGCCACCCGCTCCGGACTCTCTGTGGGCTTGGACGACATGGTCATCCCCGAGTCCAAGTACACGCTCGTGGGCGACGCCGAAAAGAACGTTCTCTCCATGCAGCAGCAGTACCTTGACGGTGCCATCACCAACGGCGAGCGTTCCAACAAGGTCATCCAGATGTGGTCCGGCGTCACCGAGCGCGTCGCCGACGAGATGTTCAACAACATGAAGCGTGCCGACAAGGAAGGAGCCATGAACCCGATCTACATCATGGCCGACTCCGGCGCTCGCGGATCCAAACAGCAGATCCGCCAGCTCTCCGGCATGCGTGGTCTCATGGCCAAGCCCTCGGGCGAAATCATCGAGACGCCCATCACGGCGAACTTCCGTGAAGGCCTCACCGTGTTGCAGTACTTCATCTCGACCCACGGCGCACGTAAGGGCCTCGCCGACACCGCACTCAAGACCGCCGACTCGGGTTACCTCACCCGCCGTCTGGTCGACGTTGCGCAGGATGTCATCATCTCGCACAACGACTGCGGCACCGTCGAAGGCATCTACGTCACTCCGATCATCGAAGCCGGCGAGACCATCGAGCCCCTTCGCGACCGCATCATCGGCCGCGTCTCGCTCGAGAAGCTCAAGGACTTCGAAGGCAAGACCATCGTCGACGTCAACCAGGAGATCGACGAAGACCTCGCCAACGCCGTTCAGGCCGCGGGTATCGAGCGCGTCAAGATCCGCTCGGTGCTCACCTGCGAGTCCAAGCGCGGCGTCTGCATCCTCTGCTACGGCCGTAACCTCGGCTCCGGCAAGATGGTCGAGATGGGCGAAGCCGTCGGCGTCATCGCGGCGCAGTCCATCGGCGAGCCCGGCACCCAGCTCACCATGCGTACCTTCCACATCGGCGGAACAGCATCGCGCGTCTCCGACGCTTCGCACCTCGAAGCCAAGAACGCCGGCACCGTGCGCTTCATCAACCTCGTCACCGTTCGCTCCAAGGACGGCGGCCTGGTCGCGATGAACCGCAACGGCTCCATCGCCATCGTCGACGACAAGGGCCGCGAAAAAGAGCGTTACGCCATCGTCTACGGCGCCAAGCTCAAGGTCGAAGAGGGCGGCAAGGTCGTCCAGGGCAGCACGCCTCGGCGAGTGGGACCCCTACACCTTCTCTCTCCTCACCGAAATCTCCGGAACCGTCCAGTTCAAGGACCTGCAGGAAGGCGTCACCCTCAACGAAGAAGTCGACGAAGTCACCGGCCTCAGCCGCCTCGTCGTCGCCGACTCCTCCGACGAGAAGCGCCAGCCCGCCATCATCATCAAGTCCGCTCAGGGCAACAAGCGTTACCTCATGCCCTCACGCGCTCACTTGATGGTCGCTGATGGCGACGAGATCTTCCCCGGCGACATCCTTGCCAAGATCCCACGCGAAACCACGCGCACCAAGGACATCACCGGCGGTCTCCCACGCGTCGTCGAACTCTTCGAGGCCCGCAAGCCCCGCGATCCGGCGATCATCTCGCAAGATCGACGGTATCGTTCGCTTCGGCGAAGTCTCGAAGGGCCAGCGCAAGGTCTACGTCACCGCCGACAACGGTCAGGAAGAGGAGTACAGCGTTCCCCGCGGTACGTACGTCAACGTGCAGGAAGGCGAACGCCTCCGTGCCGGTGACGCTCTGATCGACGGTCCCCGCAACCCGCACGACATCTTGGAAGTTCTCGGCGAGCGCGCACTCCAGCAGTACCTCGTCAACGAAATCCAGGAAGTCTACCGGCTCCAGGGCGTCACCATCTCCGACAAGCACATCGAAACCATCGTTCGTCAGATGCTTCGCTGGGTCAAGATCGAAGAGGTTGGCGACACCACCTTCCTCGTCGATCAGCAGACCGACCGCTTCCGCTTCAACGCCGAGAACCAGCGCGTGTTGATGAACGGCGGCAAGCCTGCCATCGGCCGTTCGCTCCTCCTCGGCATCACCAAGGCGTCGCTCTCGACCGACAGCTTCATCTCGGCCGCCAGCTTCCAGGAGACCACCCGCGTACTCACTGAAGCCAGCATCAACGGCTCCATCGACACGCTCCGTGGCCTCAAGGAGAACGTCATCGTAGGCCGCCTCATCCCCGCCGGCACCGGCATGGAGTACTACCGCAACGTCCAGCTCTCCCCAGAGCTCGAAGAAGCGGCAGCCCAGGTCCAGCAGGAAGTGGCCTCCGCCATCGAAGCCGAAGAGCGCGAACTCGAACAGATGCGCATGGAAGGCGAACAAGAAGAACTAGCCGCCGAGTAGTACTTCGCGTAAACAATATTCCATCAACTCAAAAGGCGGCCTCTTCGGAGTCCGCCTTCTTCTTTAGCCACAGCCCAAGGCATCTGCCGTTGCTTGTTTTTCGTCGCAACGCTGTCAACTCGTGATAGAGTTGGGCAAATCAAAAAATCAACGAGGGCACGCACTTGCTGAGAATTCGCGTTTTTTCCTTGGTACTCCTTTCTGCCGTCACCCTATCTGCTTCAAGCCAAACCAAACTAAGAGTCGCGGTTTACCCATTTAGTGACCGAACGACGGCGAACAAAGACATGAACATCGGTATGAAGGTTGCCGATGCACTTGTGTCGAAGCTTGCCGAGAGCGGGCAGTTTCAAATCATCGATCGAGAAAATCTCCAGCGCATAATGGCCGAAAAAAATATGAAATTCGACGCCAGCTTCGATGCCACAAATGCGCCAAAATCTGGGCTAATGGACGTGATTGACATCTTGGTCACGGGACAGATTGACGAGTTTAACGCCAATGTAAAGTCTGTGGAAACCGGAAATTACGTTTCGAAAAAGACCGAGGTTGACGGACAAACAGATCTAAAGGTGAGTGCACGTCTTATATCGATTCAAACCGGGCAGATACTCGCGGCCCCATCCAGCGATTCAGAAAAGACGGCGGTGCTGGGTAAGTCTTCTGCCTCGTTGTTGGTTCAGGGTGTCGGCAGTAAGAGCGGCACAGCGGACACCAATTCTGCCCTACGTAAGTTGGTTGACGAGACAGTCGCTGAAGTATCCGATGGCTTGGCCAAGAAGATAGTTTCTGCGTCCGCATTTTCATCCGCTCACGCTACTCTGCCCGTTCCGAAATTCGTCGGGGTCGAAGACGGCTTGGTGGTGATCAATAAAGGTACCAATGCGGGAATCAAAATTGGCGATACGTTTGACATAGTTCGGCCGACCGATACTGGAATGAAAGATCCCGACTCAGGCCAGGCTATTATCCGGAAAAAGAAACTCTGTTCTCTCGTGATCTCTACACTGGAAGATGGCATTTCTTCGGGTAAGTGCGATGGAGCAGTCCCTCAAAAAGGCGACGAGATCGTCCGGACAGCTTCCAAATGAAAGCCAAGTGCACAGCTTGTCTATTATATGTAGTTTTAGCCGGCCTACTCCCTGGCATTAGGGCTAGGGGGCAAGGTGCCACTATCGTGTCGGTAGGAGCGGTTACTAGGGACAGCGGACTATATGTTGGACCGAAAGACAACTCCGACATCAAGGAAGTGAACAGATTCCTCAACTCTCTCGAGTCTGCTCTTGCCGGAGAAGTTTCGAATCAAGAAGTTGTGCAATATCTTGACCGGTCGAGCGTGGGAGATATCTTTCGTGAATTGCATTTATCCTCTGGTGCTTCTTTTGACGCTTCCAGCGGAGCGGCCCGCGGGCTACTTGGTCGCCTGGACTTTCTGATTGTTATTGATGCACTCGATCCGTCAACCGCCAAAATGCGCCTCATAGATATTGAAACTGGAGCCATCAGAGGAGTCGAAAACTGCGCCAAGAGATTCTCGATTATTGGCCTACCAACACAACCTCCAGACTGTGTTCCTGCGATGGCTCGGAGAATTGCCACCGCTGGAAAGCAAAAGGGGATTGAGAAAACCGCCAGGATCAACGAACTCGCCCAGCAGCATGCGGAGGCTCTGAAAGTGGAATCGGAGCGCGAGAAGACTGCGCAGCAACAGCAAGCCGCGTCGGATGCTCGACTCCGTCACCAAGCGGAGATAGCAACTGCAGAAGCTGACAAGGCCCGGCTTGCTTCCGAGACTGCCAACCGTGAAGCCGAAGCCGAAAGGGCCGCAGCAACCCAAGCCATCCTTGAACTGAAGCCAAGTTGGGACGATGCTATCTCGCGACTGAGCGCGACCCGTCAGTTCTGGTCGGGTATCCAGCAACAAATGGCAGGCAACGGTCAGTCCTTGCGTCCGGAGATTCAAACCCTCCTGCGAAGCGCCGAAGCCGACGTAGCCACAGGAAATAAGGCCGTCGATAGCCTCGATGTGAAGACCCTGAAGTCAGTGACATCTGATCTGAAAGCCAAGCTGACCAAGCTCGATAACTACAAATAGCCGGATGCGGGTGCCCCACATCTAACCGGTCGAAATAATCCGAGTGCCCCATCTTCGGCGCCTAAGGTGGGCATTCGCGTTCCGCGCGAACGGTCCTTGCACGCCCAGTACACGAGTTATCGAGCAAGAATTGGAATTGGAATTTCCCCGCAGACCATCATCTCTGGTTCTCAGCTAGGATCGCTTTTCGGCCGAAATAGCTGATCAGATAGAACGCAACTCCGAAAGAGATAATGTCCTTGAAGAGAAACAAGCCGAGATTGTTCATGTAATGGATGCCGTTAACCACGATAGTGTCATCCGGAGTCGTGATCAACATGGTGCTCGTGGTGAAGAACATGACGACTAGAATCATCCCGCCGAGAATGCCCGCTTTAGGTTTAAAGTAGCCAATGATCAGGAGGATTGCCGCTGTCCATTCAGTGGCCCCGATCATATTCCCCAAAATATATGGTCCAAAGAGCTTGAACTGCCAACTGGTCAATGGGCTGTGGCTGACGAGCGGCACGATGCCCTCTGCTCCGGGTGCTGTCATTTTGAATTTGCCTGCCCACAGCAACATAACGATCATTCCAACGCTGCAAACAAGGAAAGGAATATTTCGATCTGCGACAACAGCCGCGATCTTCGTTAGAACACTCTTCGCCTGCAGTCCGTTACCCGTGTTCGCGTGAGATCCGCGCGCCCCACCGCCCGACGCCCCAGCGGATGTGGATTCAATCATAAAAAGACTCCTTCATGGATTGATCTCATTTCATTCGTTTAAATGTTGAACGCCGATCTGAAACACTGTCAACACGGCGGTCGCCCCAATCTTCGCGCACTTTGCGAAGGGTGGGAAGTAATCCGCTCGAACTAGAGTTTGTCTAAAATCTATCCCGACAGTACCAAGGATTCATCAGAGGACAGATTGCGCATCTTTCATAAAATCCGTTGGTCCATAGAACAGCGCGGTTTCGCGGGAACCGCAATCTCAGCGGCCAAGAGCCTCGGCCGCAAACTCAGGCCGCCGGAGAAACCCGGCCCACACCCATTCGATGCACAACACAACGTGACCACCGACGGAGTCATCCCCGGTCACGACCTCGCAGTCGGACACGCGAACGACAGATTCATCGCAGGCTACGCGGCCATACCGCCGTCACGATTTCGTGGTGCCATCGAGAGATGGCAAGCAAGCAGCCCCGCGTATCCGCTCGACGACTACACCTTCATCGACTTCGGCTGCGGAAAGGGACGAGCAGTCCTCCTCGCCTCCGAGCTCGGCTTTCGCAACGCGATAGGAGTGGAACTAAATTCCAGCCTGGCAGAAATCGCCCAGACAAATGCGGTCACATGGACAGCAGCAGGAAAAGCAGCGTCCCCCATCCAAATCGTCTGTGGTGACGCTCTCGAACTCCAGTGGCCCGAAGGCCCGTGTCTCGTCTATCTCTACAACCCGTTCGGCGACCAGGTCATGCGGCGCCTCGCCGAAAAAATGAAAACCCACTTCAGCCAAAATCCCACCGACCTAGAGATCATCTATCAGAAACCAGATCAAGCAGCCGCCTTCACTGAAGGCTTCGAAATGGTCTGGTGCGAAGCAATCCCAATGTCCGAAGACGACCGGCAAGCGGAGTTGGTAGCCGACCCGAAAGATGAAAGCCGAGCCTATCGACTAAGCAGGTAGAAGACATGCGTCTGCCGCCCAATCACGATATAGTCATCTAAGCGCCCAGCGGCCGCGAATCATCTGCGAGCAGCGACGGGCCAATTTCGTGGAATCGCGGTGGAGCAGTGCGTCGAGCAGTATCTCCTATGGTCAAAAGCAAAATTGCAGATCACAACGTGCATGGCGGTGATCTGCGTCGTTCTATTTGGCACGTTGACCGCAACACCCCAATCGGCCGCAGCCTCATCAGATCCCGAGATCCAATCGGCCACTGGCCGTGCCGGAGTGGCCGCCGCAGCCGTACAACGCTTCTACGATCCCGCGACCGGGCTCTTCTGTCCGGGCGCAGGGGATTGCTGGTGGTGGTCAGCCAACGAACTCACCGCGTTGATCGACTATTCCCGCGCAGGCGAAGTCGACGGCCGCCCTGGCCGATATCGCCAACACCTACACCGCAGCCCGCTACAGAGGCCCTCAGAAGGACACCCTCGGCCCATTCGTCGACACCTGGACCGACGACGACGGATGGTGGGGCCTGGCCTGGGTTGACGCCTACGACTACGCCAAAACCTACGATCCCGCGCACGCCGACCGGTATCTGGCGCTCGCCAAAAGCATCTTCGCCTACATGGCCTCCCAGTGGGACACCACCGATTGCGGCGGCGGTCTATGGCAGAACCTGAAACCCACCCACACCAAGGACGCCATCGCCAACGAAGTGTTCCTGAGCCTCGCCACATCGCTCTATCGCCGCACCGGCGACCAGACCTACCTCGACTGGGCACTACGCGAATGGAAGTGGTTCGAAGGGACTGGAATGCTGAACTCCGATCATCTCGTCGACGATCACCTGGCATCGGTCAAATCGACGAATCCGCCGCCCTGCACTCCGAAGCGCGCGCAGTTCTGGTCGTACAACCAGGGAGTGATCCTTGGCGGACTCACCGACCTGTACGAAATCACAAAGACGACCAATCCGAAGTTCGCGCAAAACGTCTTGAACCGGGCCACCGAGATCGCCGACTGCGTCACCGACCAGCATTGCGGCGGCAACACGTCCATCTCCAAATTTCCCCTCGTCGACAGCCATGGCATTCTCGCCGAGGCATGCGGCACCAATCCATGCACCTACGCGCCCTCGTACCAGTTCAAAGGCATCTTCATCCGCAATCTTGCGCAACTGAACAAAGTCACAGGAAAATACACGGAATTTCTCGCGGCCAATGCCCTCTCGGTGTGGACTCACGATCGAAACAGCGACAATCTGTTCGGCTTCTACTGGGATGCGTCCACACCGTTCTACCTGCCCGCCCATGGCGAGCCGGCTGTCCAGGGAGCCGCGCTGGATATACTCAACACCCAGATTCATTAGCCGAAGTGATAATCCGCATCGGCTGCCGCTTCCAATACGTTAGCGACCGCCACGCCCACTCCACTGGCCCGAACTCAAAATACCGAAGCCATATCGAGCTGAACGCCATATTGAAGATCCACATCCCCGCCACGGCATAGTAAACCTTGTAGTACTCCACATAGCCGTACCAGTGCCACGGCCCCCACACATAGATCGTCATCATCGCGATGCTTGTCAGCAGATAATTCGACAGCGCCATCTGTCCCACTGAAGCAATCCGCTGCATCAGCCATTTCATGCTTCCGGCCTTCAACAAGATCAGCAACAACGCGGCATTTCCCAACGTCACGCGCGTCGATTCATCGTATTTCATCGAAGTATTCCATCCAGAACATTCTCCGATCAAGAGCAAAACTCATTTTGTCCTGACCAAAATTGAACGGCTTCTTCTCTCTTCCTGCATCCAATTCTCATGCGCCTCTTCATCGGCCTGCCCATCTCCGCTGAACTAGCCAGCGCCATCATCCGGCACGCACAAAGGCTATCTCTCACCAAGCCCCGATGGACCACACCGGAAAATATCCACCTCACCCTCGTCTTCCTTGGCGAAGTCGCCGAACAGAAACTACCCTCCATCAAGCACGAGCTCGACGGACTTCACGTCGCCCCCATCACGATCAGACTCACGAACCTGAACACCTTTCAACGCGCGAGCGTCCTCATCGCCGAAATCGACCCGAGCCCACCACTCCTGCATCTCCAATCGCAAATCGCCGCCAGCATGGTCCGTTGCGGATTCCCTCCAGAAGACCGCCCCTACCATCCCCACCTCACGCTCGCGCGCTTTCACGGATCCCTGCGACTCACCAACACCCAGCGCACCCTGCCCGCGCCTCTCCAGCACGCCTTCAGAGCGGACACGGTCAATCTCTACCGCAGCAACCTAAGCTCCAACGGCTCTCACTATGAGATTCTCGCCCAGAAAAAGTCCGGCAAATCGAACGAACCAATCACCCACGCCTGATCGCCAGGATGAGCAGCAGAAGAGCGCCGCTAAAGCGAGTCGAAATAGCCTGGCCAACGCAGTTTCCGCCCTAAATTTCGCATTGGCAACCAACCTATCGCTATACTTATCACTCCCACATCCCAGGAGATCACTATGTTGAAGTTTATCGGCGTCCTCGCCGTCGTAGCCATCGCCGTCATTCTCATCATCGCCGCCATGAAGCCCTCAACCTTCATCGTTGAGCGCTCCGTCACCATCAACGCCACGCCGGAAAAAATCGCGCCGCTCGTTAACGACTTCCACAGTTGGGAAGCATGGTCGCCATGGGCGAAACTCGATCCAACCATGAAGACCACCTACTCCGGCGCACCCAGCGGTGTCGGCTCCATCTACGAGTGGGAGGGCAACAGCAAAGTCGGCAAAGGTCGCATGGAGATCCGCTCCGTCGAACCCGACAAGACCACCATCAAACTCGACTTCCTCAAGCCCTTCGAGGGTCACAACGTCGCCGACTTCGTCTTCCAGCCCGAGGGCAACACCGCCACCCGCGTCACCTGGGTCATGTATGGACCCCAGGATTTCTTCCCCGGCAAGCTGATGAGTGTCTTCACCACCATGGACAAGATGATCGGCGACGACTTCCAGAGAGGCCTCGCCAATTTGAAAGCCGCCGCAGAAAAATAAACCCACCACTCAAAACTACTTATCGATCTTGGTTTCAATCGGCGGCATCGACTTCAGCTCGCGAGCTCTCTGCTCCACGGCCCGCATCACACGAAGAAGATTGCCGCCGTAGATTTTTTTGATATCACTGGCAGAGTACCCTTTCTCCAGCAGCGCCCGCGTCAGTGTCGGGAACTTGTCGTACGAGCCAAGCTCAGCCGGAACGCAATTCACACCATCGAAGTCCGTGCCGATGCCGACGTGGTCGATGCCGCCGATCTTCACGGCATGATCAATCTGGGCGACGACGTCGGCGAGAGTGGCTGGAGGCATCTTGGCGGTTGCCTCTTCCTCGAGTTTGTCAATGGCAGCGGCACGCGCAACCGGGTCTTCAATCTTCCGAGCCTCCTGAAACCGCGGACGCATTTCGGCCATAATCGGTTTGGAGTCGTCCGAGTAGCGCTGCGAAAGATACGCGCAGTCAAAGTTGATCTGCATCGTGCCCCCCTTCGCAGCCAGCGCGCGAATCATGTCGTCGGTCAAATTACGCGTATGGTTGGAGACAGCGCGACAGCTTGAATGCGACGCAATAATCGGCGCAGTCGAAACCTCGAGCGCATCATAAAAAGTCTTGTCCGCCGTATGCGAAATATCCACCATCATGCCCAGCCGATTCATCTCGCGAACGACATCCTTGCCGAACGGAGTCAGCCCGTTATGGTGCTTCACCTTTGGGATCGTCGAAATCCCCCTGCGAGTCCGCCCAGTTGTTCGTGTTGAAATGCGTAAGCGTCATGTAGCGAACACCCAGCGCATAGTAGTCGCGCAGCAGCCGCAGCGAATCCTCGATTGCGTGTCCGCCCTCGATGCCCATTAGCGCTGCGATCTTGTGCTCGTGGTGCGCAGCGACGATCTCGTCCGCGGTTGTCGCGAACACAAAATCATTTGGATGCTTCCCGATGATGTCGGTCCGCGTCGTGTCGATCATCTGCAGCGCGCGATTCGCGGAATGGTTGCCGTCGACATACTCAGCCCCTACGTACACGGCGAAAAACTCGGCTCCTAGAAATCCCTTCATCCGCGCAAGATCGGTCTGGCCGCCTTTGTTGGGTGTGGCGATGTCGTAGCCGTCGACGGTCTTTGAGGTGACATCATCATGGGTATCGATCAGGATGGCATCCCGAGTAATCGCGGCGACCTCCGCATCGGTGACGGGCTTGGTGCGCGGCGTTTGGGCCGCAACCGGAAGCACAACAAGAGCAAGAAGCATGACGGCGGAGAGCGAGCGGAATCCGAGCAAGGTACGTCCTTTCAAAAAAACAGGCTTTCAAGAATAATAACGGGCGGACTTGCTAAAGGTGGTGGTCGATGACAACTACCCAGCGCAGCATCGAAAAATTTGTGCATCGGAGCCGGTGATGAATCCTCGAAAATTCATCACACGAGGCACCCTTGTCACACTAACTACCGCAGTTCCGGCATCATATTCTCAATCGCCGCGCTAACACCCCACGAAAGGGAAGTCCATGACCGAGAAGACACTCATCCCGCACACTTCTATCCGTCGCATCCAGGCCGATGGCGTCACAGTCTTCTATCGCGAAGCCGGTCCCGTCGACGCTCCGGTCGTACTCCTCCTGCATGGCTTCCCAACATCGTCGTTCCAGTACCGCGAACTCATCCCGCGCCTCGCTGACCGCTATCGCGTCATCGCACCCGACCTCCCCGGCTTCGGCTTCACCGAAGTCCCCGCAGAACGCCACTACAAGTACACGTTCGACGCCTTGGCGAACACCATCCTCGCCTTCACCGACGTGCTCCACCTGAAGCGTTATGCGCTCTACGTCTTCGACTACGGCGCTCCCACCGGCTTCCGCCTCGCAATGGCCCATCCCGAGCGCATCGCCGCCATCGTCTCGCAGAACGGCAACGCCTACGAAGAAGGTCTGGGCGACGCATGGGCCCCCATCCAGCAGTATTGGAAGAACCCCACACCCGAGAACCGCGAAACCCTCCGCCAGGCTCTCAACCCCGCAGGACTTCGCTCGCAGTACACCGACGGTGTGCCGGACCCCAACATCATCGCACCCGAGGGCTACACTCTCGACGCCGCCATGATCGACCGTCCCGGCAACATGGACATCCAGCTCGATCTCTTCCTCGACTACGCCAACAACGTAACGCTCTACCCAAAATTTCAGGAGTACTTCCGCAAATCGCAACCGCCGTTGCTCGCCATCTGGGGAAAGAATGACCCATTCTTCATTCCGCCCGGCGCCAAAGCCTTTCCACGCGACAACCCCAACGCCACCGTCCAGTTCCTCGATACAGGGCACTTCGCCCTCGAAACCCACCTCGAAGAGATCGCCTACGCCATGCGACAGCTCCTTGCCAAAAACACCGCCTGAGTCCATCGTGTCGCAGGCAACTCACGTCAGATCTTGACATCGCGGCCAATGCACTCGAATCAGGCTAATCTGTCCGATGGTGAAGGATCGGACAAGATGGGCCGTCGCGGTCGCCGACTTTTCACAAAGAACCCGCATCCAATAACGCATGGAACCCCAAGTCCCGCCACCGGAAAAGCGACCCGGCTTTGCTAGTCCAATGATGATCTATGTCATCGTTGGCATCATCGCGGCCACCTTTGTTCTGTTCCTGATCCTCCGGCCTCGCTAGAACGGCGCCGGTTTGCGCACCTACGACTCAAGCATGAAAAGGGCGGACTCGTTTGAGTCCGCCCTTTGTATTTCACTGCGGGGAGGCCTGAAATCGCACCGCCCCTTTTACTGAAGCGGACTGCGCAAGACAACCTCTAGTTGGACTGGAACAGAGGTTGGTCGACCGTTCAGAGTGCCCGGTGCAAAGCGATATTGACTGACTGCGTAAAGAACGTTCCTATCCATCGCCGGACCGAGCGACTTAACGATCTTCAAATCGGATGGCTTGCCGGTCGCGTCGACCATCATCGTGACGACCGACTTTCGATCGATGTTGAATCCCTTCGGAATCAAATCGGCATCTGATTCGACGGCAATCGTGTAGATCAGCTTAGGCGGGACAACACCGGTCGAGATCCGCACTGGAGCGACTGAAGCCGTGCCATGATCCGTCTCGGAGCTAAACTCCGTAGGCTGGATAAGTTTGGATTGAAGGGTGGAGGAGGTGGAGGAGGAGGGCTGGGTTTTTGCAGGCGAATTTGCCTGAGCGTGAAGCAGCATCGGGGTCAGGGCGAGGGTGGCCACAATTACTGTACGCATAGATTCTAATCTCCAAGGGCAGAAGTGCCCGTCACCAACATAAACTGGCGAAGATACGATTGTCAATGAATTTATTCGCACCAAAATTACTCCTTTATTTCCAGCATCGCTCTATCAGATCGGGACCCCCAAATGATCAGTCTATTAACAGAACGTCAAAATTCGACCCCCTAAGCAGGGAATCTCCCCCAGAAAATCGCTGGCAAGAACCACTCTCCCGCTGCTCAGAACGCGACCGGTTAAGTGCAGTCATAACCGCAATGAAATGAGGACTTTACCCCGAAACAGGCCCCATTCCCGGCGAAGTACAAACCTAACACTCATGTTTTGAATACTTTGCGCAATATTTGGGGGAGGGGAGGGTATTCTGGATCGCATGATCTACCTGCTCTGCCTTTTACTGTCTCTACCGGTCTGGCACCACAAAACCCCCGAAACCTTCCGGGTAAAATTCGAAACCACTGCCGGAAACTTCGTCATCGACGTCCACCGCGACTGGTCTCCTCGCGGCGCCGACCGCTTCTACTCGCTCGTCCGTGCAAAGTACTACGATGACTCCCGTTTCTTCCGCGTCGTCCCCGGCCGCTGGGTCCAGTTCGGCATCAACGGCAACCCTGAGATCGCCCAACAGCAACGCCACATCACCATCCCCGACGACCCGCTGAAGCAACCCAACACCCTCGGTTACGTCGCCTTCTCCAACACCGGCCCCAACACCCGGTCCACCCAGGTCTACATCAACCTCGGCGACAACACCCGCAACGACGTCGAAGCCGGCTTCGCTCCCTTTGGCAAAGTCGTCGAAGGCATGGACGTCGTCGAAAAACTCTATGGTGGCTACGGAGAACACTCCGGCGGCGGCATGCGAGCCGGCCATCAGGACCAGATGTTCGAAGGCGGCAATACCTATCTCGACCGCGAATTTCCTAAACTCGACAAACTCATCCGCGCGACAATCATGCAATCAAAATAGCTTGAAATAGTTGCGAGACCTGCCTTGATGCGGCTGCTAACATCCAACCCAGAATGAAAGTTCTCGTCATCGATATCGGCGGCACGAACGTCAAGATCGCCGCGACTGACATGCGCGTGCCTATCAAAATTCCTTCGGGCCCAACCATGGACGCCCAGAAGATGGCCAAAGATGTTCTCGCAGCCACCGAAGGTTGGACCTACGACTGCATCTCGATTGGCTACCCCGGTCCGGTCACTCACGAACGTCCTCTCGCGGAGCCCCACAATCTCGCCGCCGGATGGATCGATTTTCCCTACCAGAGGGTCTTCGGCAAGCCCATCCGCTTCATCAACGACGCCGCGATGCAGGCACTCGGCGGCTACAAGGGCGGCCGCATGCTCTTCCTGGGTACAGGGACTGGCCTTGGCACCGCTTTGATCTTTGATGGGGTTGTCATTCCCCTCGAACTCGCTCATCTGCCCTACAAAAAAGGACGCACGTATGAGGAGTGGATTGGACTTGCAGGCCTGGAGCGCCTGGGGAAAAAACGCTGGCGACGATCTGTCCTCGACGTCATGGAACGTCTTCAGGCCGCCCTGGTTTGCGATTCGGTTCTGCTCGGCGGCGGCAATGCCAAGCTGATGAAGAACCTTCCCAACCACGTCATGCTCGGAGCAAACAGTGACGCCATCGACGGAGGAATCAAGCTCTGGCAAGACGCCACAATCCCGGAGCCCCTGGCTCACATTACGAAGAAAGCCCCAACGCGTCGGCGCGCCTCGTACAAGCTGAAATCGTCTCCATCGAAGAAAAAATGATAAGCGGGACTAGCCAGGTTGATTAAAGTCATCATCCGGCCCACCCAATCCTCGCATTAACACGCAGTTGGAGTATGCTTTCCCCATCAATCGAGACGTATCCGGCAACCCCGGAAAAACCAACACGGAGGAACGATTATGCTGCATCTGCTCTGGACCGCACTCATCGGTCTCATCGTTGGCGCACTCGCGAAGTTCATCATGCCGGGAAAAGATCCCGGTGGCATCTTCATTACAATGCTCATCGGTATAGCTGGATCTTTTCTGGGAACCTGGATCGGTCGCCTGGTCGGCCACTATGGGCCGGAAGACTCCGCCGGATTCCTCATGTCGCTTGTTGGGGCTCTCATCCTGCTTGGCATCTATCACCTGATCAGACGCGGTCGAGCGACCACCTGACGAAGTCCCCGGAATATTCGCCTCAGCGCCCCATGAGCAGTCAGCATGGGGCGTTTTGCTTTGGGTCAACCACCAGACTCTACCTCACCAGATCACTCAGCGATTCGAGTGGGCGCAGAGGAATCTTATTGCCCCAGTTGCGCACGGCCTCACAAAATTCCTCCGGCGCCATGGGCTGGGCAACAAAGTATCCCTGTGCCTCGTCGCACTTTCTCCGCAGTAGAAAACGCAGTTGGTCCTCGGTCTCGACACCCTCCGCGACCACCTTGATGTTCAGTCCATGAGACATCGCAATGATGGTTCGCACCACCGCGGCCGCATTCGCATCCGTCCCAGCCTTCTTCACAAAGCTCTGATCGATCTTCAACCGGTCAACCTGATACTGCAGAAGGTAGGAGAAGCTGCAAAACCCCGTGCCGAAATCGTCGATCGAGATGCGCACTCCCAACTCCCGCATCCGCTGCAACTTATCCAGAACATCTTCGGAGTTCACCATCAACATATTCTCCGTGATCTCGATCTGCAACTTCTCCGGAGGCAGGCCGCTCTTCGCCAGGGAGTTCTCGACGACATGCACCAGGTTCTTCTGCTGAAACTGCCGCGGCGACAAATTCACCGACACCGTCAGATCCATGCACAACTCATCCTGCAGCGCCTTGGCCTCGCAGCAAGCCGTCATAAAGGCCCACTCTCCGATCGAGACAATCAGCCCCGTCTCTTCGGCCAGCGGAATAAACTGCGTCGGGGAAATGCTTCCCAGCCTCGGATGCGTCCAGCGCAACAGCGCCTCCATCCCGGTCACCGCTCCCGTGGTCAGTGAGATCTGCGGCTGGTAGTGCATGCTGAGTTCTCGATTGGTCAGCGCATGGCGCAGCGCATGTTCCATCGTCAGCCGCTCTGCAGTCTCCTGCAGCATGCTCTCGCTGAAGATCTGGTACTGGTTCCGTCCATTCTCCTTCGCCACATACATCGCAGAATCTGCCCGCTTCAGCAGGTGCTTCGCATCGGCCGCAAAGTCAGGAAAGATGCACACCCCGACGCTTGCCGTCAGTTGCACCAGGTGTTCTTCGATCAGGATCTCCGGCGTCAGCCTCGACACCAGGTTGGCCGCGCACTGCTCCACGTCCTCAACCGTGGTAATGTCCGGCATCACGACCACAAACTCATCCCCACCTACCCGTGCCACCACATCTGTGCTCCGCACCGAACGGCTCAGCCTGCGCGCTGCCTCGATTAGAAGCTGGTCCCCGGCCGAATGTCCCAGTGAGTCGTTGATCCGCTTGAAATGGTCAAGGTCGATCACAAACACCGCGACCTTTGTTCCGTAGCGCCGAGCCACCTCCACCGCCTGCACCGTCTTGTCCTGCAACAGTGTGCGCCCGGCAAGCCCCGTCAGTTGATCGTGGGTCGCCAGATGAGTCACATAGTCCAGCATCTGTCTGCGTTCGGTGATATCGAACGCGATGCTCACATACCCAGTCACCTCTCGCGTGTCTGTCGTCACCGCCCGCATCGCGAGATTGATCGGTGTCCGCGCGCCATTCTTCCGGATCAGCGTCCACTCCTGCTCCTCCATCTCGCCTGCGGTCACACCAGCCGTCAAAACCTCAAACCCGAAGTGCTCCAGCGTCGCCGCAGGATCGATACTCAGTGCTTTGCCCAGTAACTCCCGCTCATCATGCAGTATTGTCAGTGGAGCTTTTCCCACCAACTCGTCGCGGCTGTAGCCCGTCAGCTTTTCCGCCGCCACATTCATCGCCGTGATCAGCCCCTTCGTATCGGTGGCGACGATGCTGAACGGAGCGTTCTGAAACACGGAATCCGTAAACTCCGCTAGATGCGCATACCGCTCCTGAGTCGCCTTCGCCTCGCTGATATCGCTGATCGTAATCGCCAGGCCATCCCCCAGCTTGACCACCTGGCTTCGCAGCCACGTCGCCTTGATGCTTTCATTGGTCACCGGGAACTCTTCATTCAGCGGCTTTCCCGAATCGACCACCATGCAGAATCTGGAGAACATCGGGCCCGTCGATCGCATCTGTGTCACCGAACACAGCTTCTGCCCCAGCAACTCGGATCGTTCCTGTCCGATCAATCGTTCGGCATTCGCGTTCATGTAAAGAATGCGGAAGTCAGCGATCTTGCCGGCATCGTCTCGCACAGCCTCGAACAGACCGAACGCATCCAGGCTGGTCTCAGTCGCTGCTAGGAATTGCGAGTGCGCTTCCTGAGCCCCTCTCAGCGTCGCCGCACGGCCATGCTCCCGCCACAACGCCCACACTGCCACCGACGTGCCCGCCAGCGCCACGAAGACGGCCGTCAACGCGCCCAAATGAGCACCGTGGTTCACTCGCCAGAACTGCACAAAGGCAAGCCAAATCGGCAACGCCGATAAGATTGTCTTCCAAACCCACGGTCTCGGAAAATCGAGGACTGAAGCCTTCAAGAAATACCTCGAGATATATCTCCAAAAAATGCCAACATTCCGCTTCTACTCGTCCGTCCGCCTAACCGAACTCCTTCGTTTAGGTCGTCGTGAAAACACTTCAATACCGGAACGGTTGCTGCAACTTCCTACTTCACTGACTCCCACCATGGAGTCTATTCGCTCTTTGCTATCGGGACCTCCTTTTTATTTCGTTGTCTGATGGCATTTTTCAATCTCCATGACGTCAATCTGGAGCCATCCAGCCATGCATCTCCATCCAGTTCGCCAGTAACGTCGGATAGATCGCCAACTCGGGCGCGTCTTTCAACCCCTGCGCCATGCCTGTCCCATGTCGTCCGCGCTCGAAGATATGCAACTCCGCCGGTACACCAGCCCGCTTCAGCGCGTCGTAGAACGCCGTCGCATTCATCGAGTTCACCGTCTGGTCCGCCGTCGTCGAGTAGATAAAGCACGGTGAAGTGTTCTTCGTCACCAGCTTCACCACGGAGACCGCATCCAGCATCGCCTGCGTCGGATGATCTCCCAGCAGCCCTTCCATATTCGTCGTCCGCGGAATCGACTCGTCCATGCTGAACCGCCCATACGACACAATCGCAAAGTCCGGCCGATCGCTCACCCGGTCAATCGAATCCGTCGCACTGGCCTCTCCGGCATCATTAACCGCTGCCAGATACCCGGCCAGGTGGCCACCCGCCGAAAATCCCCACAACCCAATCCTGTCCTTCGCCACATCCAGCTCCGCCGCGTGGCTCCGTACATACCGAACCGCCCGCGCACCATCCAGCATCGGAGAAGGGAAGTGATACCGCGGCCCAAGCCGGTACTCCAGCACAAACGCCGTCACTCCATGCTCGTTCAGCCACTTCGCCTCAGCGCTGCCTTCTTTCTCAATGGCCAAATGCGTGTACCCGCCGCCCGGCATCACAATCACGGCAGAGTGGACTCCTGCGCCCGCCGCCGGGTAGACAAACATCTTCGGCACATCTCCATCGCCTGTTCCCAGCGCACCCGGCGCCCCATTCGGCCATAGCACAACCGTCTTCGAAAACCCCGTCGGAGGTTTCGTCACCGTCGCAGGGACCGCCGTCACCTTAGTCGAGGCGGTTGCGGCAATCGGCGCGCACCCCACACCAAGGCACGCACAAATACACCCCGCGGCCAGTAAAAGAAGTTGTCTCATCGTGCCGCCAGCATACACTCGTCCAGGCCCAACCCCGCAAGCAAAAAAAAGCGCTTTTGCAAAGGGAATCGATCACAATACATAAACAACGCGGGCGGCGAAATCGCTCCTCTCCGCGTTCACCCGGCCGCCCGTCGTTAAGCCTTTCGCAACAATAACTTCCACTCGAGCGCACCGCAGTCGGAATTTGGCGGAAACCCGGACGCCAAACTGCCCAACTGAAACACCGCCGACCCAATGTCGTCTAACTCCACATGATCGTTCTCCGCTCGCTCCGGCCACTCCTTATGGCCAGCCTTTTTTTTGCCCCCTGCCTTCTCGCGCAGCAGAAACCCTCAGCCCCCGAACAAGCCCCTGCTTCCACCGCCCCGACCATCGCCGTCGATGCCCGCCTCGTCAACCTTCCAGTCGTCGTCCGTGACAAAAAGGGAGCCCTCATCCAGAACCTCACCAAGGACGACTTCGTCCTTCAGGTCGACGGCAAGCCCCAGACCATCCGCTACTTCGACAAGGACACCAACCTTCCGCTGACCCTCGGCCTGCTCGTCGACACCAGCCTCTCTCAGCGCGACGTCATCGACGAGGAACGAACTGCCAGCAGCACCTTCCTCGACCAGATGCTCACCACCCCGAAGGACAAGGCGTTCGTCATGCAGTTCGCCCGCCAGACCGAACTCCTGCAGGACATTACCTCATCCCGCCCCTTGCTTCAGGCCGCGCTCAGGGAGATCGACACTCCCGGTACAGGAACTTCTGCTGCCTCGGACGACGACAGCGGAAGCCGTCGGCGCGGTGCGGGGACCGTCCTCTACGACGCCCTCTTCCTCGCCTCCGACGAGCTGATGAGCAAACAGACCGGCCGCAAAGCCCTCATCATCCTCTCCGACGGCGGTGATCGCGGAAGCAAAGAGACCCTCGTCAAATCCATCGAAGCCGCCCAGCGCGCCGACACCATCATCTACGCCATCTATTTCAAAGGCGAAGAGCCACACCAGAACTTCCCACAACGAGGCGGTCGCGGCGGTGGTGGCGGCTATCCTGGTGGCGGTGGCGGCTACCCCGGTGGCCGCGGCGGCGGTTATCCCGGTGGGGGCGGGGGGTATCCCGGTGGCAATGGCGGTGGCAGCAATGGCGGTAACTATCCCGGCAGTCAGAACCACGTCGACGGCAAAAAAGTCCTCGAGCGCATGGCTCAGGAGACCGGCGGCCGGCTCTTCGAGGTCAAGAAGAGTCAGAACGTAGCCCAGATCTACAACCAGATCGCCGAAGAGCTGCGCGCCCAGTACCGTCTCGGCTACACCCCCACCCAGGACGCCGCCTCCCCCGGCTACCACCAGATCGATCTCTCTCTTCACCAGAAAGGCCTCTTCATCCAGACCCGCGACGGCTACTACACCGGAAAGTAGCCCGCCTTCAACAACATAGTTTTGCGTCATCGCCACGCGCTTCATGCATCATCATCTGTAGCGTCCTGCCTGCCGCAAAGCGTCGCGCACAGTCTCGTCTCGATGAACTCGATATCTACATAATGATCGCGAAATCCCGCACCACGCTTCTCCCGGCCTTGTCCTCACCGCTCCTCGCAGCCGCAGCCCTTCAGCCCTCAGGCCGCCGCGCAGATCATCGCTCACGCCAACAAGGATCTCTACTCCGAGACCGCCAACCCCACCGCCGATATCGCGGCCGCGATCGTCCGCGCCCAACGCGAACATAAGCGTATTCTTCTCGACTTCGGCGGCAACTGGTGCGGCGACTGCCAGCTCCTCGACATCTACTATCACCAGAGCCCCAACGCCGAACTCCTCGCCAAAAACTTCATCGTCGTTCACGTCAACATCGGCCACATGGACAAGAACGTCGACGTCGCGAAGAAGTATCACGTCCCGATCACCAAAGGCGTTCCCGCTCTCGCCGTCATCGACGCGCACGGCAATCTCCTCTACTCCGAGCGCGAAAAGGAGTTCGAGCACACCAGCCCCGAAGCCATCACCGCGTTCCTCAATCGGTGGAAGCCTGACAACAAGCCTGCTTCAGTCAAGAAATCGTAAGGGAAGGTTCTAATCCATGATCCCGAGGATCTCGTCGAGCCGCCGCACTTCCTATCTCTCTGCCGTTGCACTTCTCGCTCTGACCGCCTTCGGAACCATGCTTGGGTGCAAGAGCACGGATGCGGCTCCTTCGTCGAAAGCCGAACGCCAACCGGTTACGATGCCCCCGACAGTCAAGAAGCATCTCTACTCCGCAGAGGCTGACCCAAAAACCGAAATCGCCTCAGCCCTCAAAGCAAGCCAGCCTCGAGCACAAGCGAGTCATCCTCGACTTCGGCGGCGATTGGTGCGGCGACTGCCAGGTCCTCGACATCTACTTCCACCAGAGCCCCAACGTCGAGCTCCTCGACAAAAACTTCCTTCTCGTCCACGTCGACATCGGCAACTTCGACAAGAATCTCGACATCACCGAGAAGTACGACATCCCGCTCAAGAAGGGAGTTCCCGCTCTCGCCGTTCTCGATGCCGACGGCAAACTTCTCTACTCGCAGCAGGCCGCCGAGTTCGGAGACATGCGTTACATGTACGCCAACTCCGTCACTGATTTCCTCAACCGGTGGAAGGCTTAGTCCCGCATCCTCCTATCCTGCGAGGCATATCCCATGAGAAGACTCCTGCGCCTTCCCCATCATCCTCCACGGCGCCTTCCTTCGTGCAGGCCGGCATGACTGTCTCAACCTCGCCCAATCCACCGCCTACTCCGCCATGGTGTCGCTCTTTCCCGCGCTCATCGTCGCCGCCGCAGTCGTCAGCCTCCTGCCCGATACCGCCCCCATCCGTTTCCAGCTCTCCGCGCTTCTTCGACCGTATCCTTCCCTCCGACGTCAGCCCGCTCTTGCAGAGCTACTTCGTGGAGTCGCCTCACAGCACCCGGTCGGCCCGCGCGATCATCGTCGCCTTTCTCGTCAGCCTCACCGGAGCCTCCAGCGTCATCGCCACACTTATGGAGGGTGTCCGCCGCGCCAACGACCTCCCCGCCGACTGCTGGACCTTCTGGCAGCGCCGTCTCCGCGCCTTCCTCCTCGTTCCGCTTTCTCTCGTTCCCTTTGCTCTCGCCAGCATCCTCGTCGTCTTCGGCCACTTCATCACGGAGTGGCTTGACTCTGCACATCATCCCCTCCGCTCGCACTCCCGTCTACGTCTTCGCTCTCCTCCTTCGCTGGGTCGTCGCGCTCACCGGCAGCATCGGCATCATCGGCCTCATCTATCACATGGGAACCCCGATGGAGCAGTCCTGGAAGCGCACTCTTCCCGGCGCCATCTTCTCTACCCTGATGTGGTTTCTCGCCACCCTCGTCTTCGGCTGGTACGTCACCCGTTTCGCCAACTACTCTCAGGTCTACGGCTCCCTCGGTGCCGGCGTCGCTCTGCTCTTCTGGCTCTACATCATCTCGCTCAGCGTCCTCTGCGGAGCCGAGTTCAACACCGAATTCCACGCCCGCTTCTTTCACTCGCACCACACTCATTCTGAGCCGGTTCCCCCAAAGGACCTCCCGGCCAGTTAGAATGGCCACGGCAGTTAAAAAAATCAATGGTCATACCATCCGTAAGCAGCGATGGTGAGAAAGTTCCGCGCAGCGATCCGATGAAGACTTCTCTTAAATCGCAACTCCGAACATAATTCCCTTTGCCGCTATGGAACGTACCCGTCGCGCCAAGATCGTCGCCACCCTCGGCCCTGCGTCAAGCACTCCTGTAATCTTTCGCCAGCTGGTTCGCGCCGGCCTCGATGTTGCCCGCCTCAACTTCTCCCACGGTACGCACGACCAAAAAGCCGAGCTAATCCGCATGGTTCGTACCATCTCCAAGGAGGAGCGCAAGCCCATCTGCATCCTCGCCGACCTCCAGGGCCCCAAGATCCGCACCGGCAAGCTCAAGGGCAACAAGCCCGTTCAGCTCGTTGCCGGCAACCGCTTCACCATCACCCCACGCGAGATCGAAGGCACGGCCGCGCTCGTCGGCACCACCTTCAAAACCCTCGCCGAGAACCTCGAACCCGGCTCCCGCATCCTCCTCTCCGACGGCCTCATCGAGCTGCGCGTCGAGTCCGTCAAGAACCACGACGTTACCTGCGAGATCATCAACGGCGGCATGCTTGGCGAAAACAAAGGCATCAACCTCCCGGGCATTCACGTCAAAGTCCCTTCGCTCACCGAGAAAGACGAGGAAGACCTCGCCTTCGCCATCAGCCAGGGTGTCGACACCGTAGCCGTCTCCTTCGTCCGCACCGCCGCTGACGTCCGCCACGTCAAAAACCGCCTCGCCGCACTCAAGTCCGACGCTTGGGTCGTCGCCAAGCTCGAAAAACCTCAGGCCATCGAGCACCTCGACAGCATCCTCGAGATCACTGACGCCATCATGGTCGCCCGCGGCGATCTCGGCGTCGAACTTCCCCCCGAAAAAGTCCCCGCGCTTCAGAAACACATCATCCGTCGCGCCGCCGAGTTCCGCAAACCCGTCATCACCGCCACCCAGATGCTCGAGTCGATGATCGACAACCCGCGCCCCACCCGCGCCGAAGCCTCCGACGTCGCCAACGCCATCTACGACGGCACCGACTCCGTCATGCTCTCAGGCGAAACCGCCGCCGGCAAGTATCCCGTCGAAGCCGTCGCCATGATGGCCAAGATCGTCACCGAAACCGAGCACCAGATTCGCATCGATCCGCCTCCCGCGCTCGGACATCCCCCCAGCGTTCGCCTCTCCGTCGCCGAAACCATCTGCGAGTGCATGTCTCACGCAGCCGACGATCTCGATGTAGCCGCCATCGCCATCTTCACCGAGTCAGGCGCCACCGTTCGCCTTCTCTCCAAGTACCACCCCGAACCACCCATCTTCGCCCTCTCGCCCTTCGAGAAGGTCATCAACCGCTGCATGCTCCTCTGGGGCACAAATCCCATTCTGTGCGAGCGCTTCCACGACACCGACAAGCTCGTCGAGATGGCCGAAGACATCCTCGAAACGCAGGGGCATGTCCACCCGCGTCAGATCGTCGGCATCGTCGCCGGAACCCGCACCAAATCCGGCGCCACCAACTTCATGCGCCTCCACATGGTCGGCGACCGCGATTCCGACAACGGTCAACCGAGTGAGCTGGCGAAGGACAAGAAAGACAAGAAGAAAAAACGCTGACCTGTCAATAACTCAGGCGCATCTTCGCCGCAGCGGCTCGCATTTTGCGAGCACTCGCTTAGTGCCGCTTGAAATACTGAATCGCCTTCTCGTGCTCCTCAGCCTTCTTTCGCGTCGAGAACGTGCCCAGATTCTTCCGCCGCCCCGTCTTCGGATCCTGATGCCGTGAATAGATTCGGAACTCACCGCTCTTCAATTTACGAATCATCTCTCGCCCTCCTGCCGCATTCCATAATTCGTGAGATGCGCTCTGGCTGGCCATCGTTTCCATACGCCGCGCCTCCGCAAAAAGAAGAGACTGCCTCGAGAACGAAGGCAGTCCCAATCGAATCGCAAAGGCTTTGCAACCCTTACCGGGCAAGCTGGCGGCGAACGATACTGGCCAGTCCAACTACGCCGCTGCCCAACAGGACAATCGAACTCGGCTCCGGAACCGGCGATGGAGCAGTGTCAAGGGCGACTGTGAGCGGCAACCGAAGGTCATCTTCATCACCGAAGATCTCACCGTTTTCATCGGTTACGGCGGCGGCGAAGAGATTGACATCCAGGGTCTGGCCACCAGGGAGATCGACAAAGTACGAGAGACCGCCGTTGCTAAAGAAAGCGCCATGGCTGTCGGCGGGAAAGAAGAGCAGGTTATCGTTCCCCTCGAAACTATTTGCGCCCAGGAGGCCGCCGATTGGAGAGCCGTCAGTAACTCCCGTGATTCCAGTGATCAAATCCACTCCAACGTCGAGCCCGTTTCCGGTCAGAGTGCCCGATCCTGAATGAGGATCCTGGGCGGTTCCGAAGCTGAAGGTGAAAGTGTCTGCTTTGACAGTTGGAACACAAAGAACTGCTGCCAGAGCAAATACAGCTGCGGGGAGGAAAAACGATTTCATTAACACTCCTTAAAAGGTTGGATATCAGATATCAAATGTGATACATCAACCGACCCAGCACGTGAGTGGCCAAAATCACATCTGTTGAAATCGTCTGGGCTCCACGTATTCGTCTCTTCAGCCAAAGAAATCCACAGGCCATGCGCAGAGGTTTGCGTTGTGCATGGCACTTATTTCGTCCAGAATTTCGCAGCGCATATGATGTGAACCGAATCTCGCTCACCGCAAGTAGTTGAAAACCTTCAAAAGCTCTCCCGCCTCTCGCCCCATTCCTGCTCGTACAATCTCTCCATGGGCCGCATTCGCATCCTCTCCGACCTCGTGGCGAACCAGATCGCCGCCGGCGAAGTCGTCGAGCGCCCCGCCTCCGTCGTCAAAGAACTCCTCGAAAACTCCATCGACGCCGGCGCCACCCGCATCCGCATCGAAGTCGAAGCCGGCGGCCGCAAACTCATCCGCATCGCCGACAACGGCCACGGCATGGTCAAAGACGACGCCCTCCTCGCCTTCGAGCGCCACGCCACCTCAAAACTCCGCACCTCCGACGATCTCCTCGCCATCGCCACCCTCGGCTTCCGTGGCGAAGCTTTGCCCTCCATCGCCAGCGTCTCCCGCCTCCAACTCGAAACTCGCGTCGTGGAAGAACCCTCCGGCACGCTCGTCGAAATCGCCGGCGGCAACATCCTCCGCGTCGAAGATGCGGGCCTTCCCGTCGGCACCACCATCACCATCCGCGATCTCTTCTTCAACACGCCCGCCCGCCGCAAATTCCTCAAGTCCGAGCAGACCGAGCTCTCGCACATCGCCGCGCTCGTCACACACTACGCCCTCGCCCACCCCACAAAACACTTCGAACTCCACTCTGCGACTCAGGCGCTCCTCATCGCCCCCGCAGTCGCCAACGCCGCCGATCGACTCTTCCAGATCTTCGGCCGCGACACCAGCAACTACATGCTCCCCATCACCGCCGAGCTCGACTTCACCCGCGCTGGCCTCCCCGAGCCGCCGCCATGGAAGCGCGAAGCCGACTACACCCCACCCGATCCCGGCTACCTCCGTATCACCGGCTTCGTCTCCAAACCCGAGTTGCAAAAACTCAATCGCAACTCTATCTACGTCTTCGTCAACCAGCGCCTCATCCGCGACAAGCTCATCCTCCACGCTCTTAGCGAGGCCTATCGCAACATCATTCCGCCCACCTCTTACCCGGTCGTCCTGCTCTTCCTCGACATGCCCCCGCAAGAGGTCGACGTCAACGTCCATCCCGCGAAGACCGAAGTCCGCTTCCGCCAGCCCAGCTTCGTTCACGACTTCGTCCGCGACACCATCCGCACCGCGCTCATGCAGGCTCGCCCCGCCGCCAGCTTCGCCACCGCTCTCACCAGCGGCCCTCACGGAGCGGCAAGCTCTCTGCTCCTCGACGTCAGCCCTCTACCCAACGGCCCCGCGCAACCTCACTTTCAACCCAACGCCCCGCAATCCGAATTCGATCCCGAAGCCGGCGATGCAACTCACTTCGACGAGCCCATCCACACGGCCCCCATCCACGCCGCCCCCCTTCATGCAACCCAGATCAGCGCCCCCGCGATCAAGTCCCCCATCTTCAACCTCGCCGCTCCTATCGTTCCTCCATCGCCCGGCCGCTTTGCCTTCTCCGGCCACTCCATCCCCGTTGGCTACGAGGCCAGCGAGTCAGTCTACGAAGAAAATTCTCCGCAGCAAGCCGACACCCTCACCGCCCTCTCCACGCTCAAGCCGCTCGGCCAGTTCCGCGACTCCTTCATCCTCGCCACCAACGAAGAAGGTCTCTGGATCATCGACCAGCACGTTGCCCACGAGCGCATTCTCTTCGAAAAAATTCTCCGCGACCGCGACACCGAGAAGATCCAGCGTCAACGCCTCCTCATGCCACTCCTCATCGACCTGCTTCCCGCGCAGATGATCACCTTCGCCGAAATATCGGAAGAGCTCAACCGCAACGGCTTCGAAGCCGAACCCTTTGGCCCTCGCACCCTCGCTGTCAAAGCTGCCCCTGTTGGCCTCGAAGGCGTCGAACTCGAACGCATGCTCGAAGAAGTCCTCGCCGTTCCCGACCGCAACCAGCAGAATGAAAACTCCGAAGCACGCCGCCGTCGCATCGCCGCCTCGATGGCCTGCCATGCCGCCATAAAAATCAATCAGCCTCTCGAGCCCTCCAAGATCGACTGGCTCCTTACCGAGCTCGCAAAAACCGAGCATCCCACCGCCTGTCCTCACGGCCGCCCCATCGCCCTGCGCTATTCCTACAAAGACATCGCCAAAGCCTTCCAGCGCATCTAGACTGCGACGCACGCAATCCCGTGAACGCCCACATCAAAACGCAAAACAAAAGCGGCCCGAAACCTCAGGGCCGCTCTTATCTTTCTCTTCAACCTCTACTGTCCTTGCTGCGAACCACTCGGAGCCACACTCAGTGTCAGTTTGGTCCCGCTAGCGAGGCTGATGTTATCCCCAGCCGCATCCAATGACCCAGCCGCTCCCGGCCCGGCGGCCGACAGAGTCACACCCGGCATATTGCCAACCGGAACGCGATCCTGTGCATTCCTCAGCACACCCGCGCTCGACTGTGGCTGACCAGTATTCACCACGACCGGGTTCGAAGGCGCAGAGGAAGGAGCGGACGAACTCATCCCGCCGCCACTTGAGCCACCCGAAGAAGGTGCAGATCCTCCTCCTGCCGGCGACATCATCATCTCCGCCGAATTCTGTGCAGGCACCGTCACCGACGTCACTGCCACCATCACCGGCAGTTCCTTGCCACTCTTCAGCACCGCACGATCGAGGCTGAACTCAAGATGCGAGTTCTTGTCCTCCTTCGACTTCGCCTTCACATCCGTCACCTTGCCAATAAGCTTGGTTCCTCGCGGCAACTCCGTTCCGTCCGGCAACTTCGCCGTGCTCGTCACTCGGGCCTCCACCTCATCGCCCTGCTTCGCATTCTTCGTATCGATTCGTTTCGTCAATTCAGCCGAAACGCTGGTGGCAGCCACTGGTTGTCCCGCCTGCGGTGTACCGCTCGCTACGTTGCCTGTTTGTCCCTGCATGGCCAGGGCAAAAATCGCCATCGGCACAAGCGCGAGATATTTCATAAGGAATCTCTCCGTTTCCGTGCGGCTGCAGACATATCATGATCTGCCCGCCCAAAATTCACTTAATGGGACGGCGTCGCTACAAGCTTTGTTGCCTTCGACTTCACACCGAAAACCTCCAAATCGTCGCCCGCCGTTACGAAATAACTTCCTTCAATAAATGGTTGCGAATCAGGAATCTCCCTCTTTTGCGGTATCCTTGTAGAGGACGTATAGCGGCCACTCGCGCGAACCCAGCGCACCGTTCCCATCGAATCAGAGATATACCGAACCAAAGATTCAGAAGTCATTTGGAATCCTCTTCAGCCCAGGCGGAAGATTGCTGCGTGCGGTACCCTCGCCCAGCAGGAAGGCAACACCTTGAGTAACCTAAGCACTCCCACGGCCGATCAGCTCGCCGCCGCCCGCCTCGCTCACTGGCGTCAGAACACTGACCCCATCCTCACCATCAACATGCTCCGCGACTGGCTCAACACCTCCGGCCTCGTGCTCTTCACTCCCCGCGCCGCGCAACTCCCGGCCCCCGCGCCATCCTTCGTCGAAGCCACACTCGGCATCCCCAACGCCGCCCCCACCCTCGCCGACACCGAACCCTCCCGCAACCTCCTCTCGCGTCTCATCCTCGACGGCGGAGCCATTCCCCTCAACCTCCTCGGCAACCCCACCGGCGTCGGCACCGAGACCCCCGACTTCATCGTCTCCCCGCTAGCCTTCCCCTACATCTTCACCCTGCGCGGCGACAAAGCCTGGAAGCAGCCCCCCAGCACCAGCGGCGCCACCAAAGTCTCCCCCCTCGCGCTCAACACCTACAATCTTCTCGTGGGTCAGGCAATCGGCCTCTCTGCCTACGACCTTGCCACGCAACTCGGCAAAGAAGTCACCGAGACCGCAGTCCTCCGCGCTCTCACCGAACTCTGGCAGCATCTCCGCGTCCTCCCCATCCCCCAACCCGACGGCGCCCCCACCCTCTGGGAACTCACCACCACCCGCTTCACCAAACAGATCAAAGCCGGAGCCAACGCAGGCCAGCCCACCGCGCTCTCGGCCCTCATCTCGCTCTACCTCGGCCAGGCCATCGTCGCGTCGGAGGAAGAAGTAGAGACCTTCCTCTCTCCCATCGCCGCGCGTTCACGCATTCGTGACGTCGTCCATGCGCTCCTCTCCGCCCGCCAACTCGAAACCGTAGCCGTCGAGGGCCGCACTGTCCTTCACGTCGCCGGCGAACTCCCAGCCTTCCTCGCTATCGCCACTCCCGTGCACGAGGCACCTGCGCACGACGACATCGACTTCCTCGTCGTCACCACCGAAGGCGACACACCCACTTCTGCCGAAGCCTCAACGCGCATCAAAAAATTCATCCCCAAGCCCCGCAAGGTAGGCACCGGATTTGTAACCAAACCAGGTCGCATTACAGAAGACCGCCCGACCCCCCGCGAACGCCGCCCCTTCACTCGCGAGTCCAGCCGACCCGACCGCCCCACCTTCACAAAACCCTGGGAAGAAGAAAAAGCCGCCCGCCTCGCCGCCGCGCAATCACCCTCCAACGTACAAGACGACGCAGACAAATCGCCGAGCCCCAAAACCTCCCGCCCCTACGACCGCAAACCCGCGTCCGATCGCAAGCCCTCCTTCGACCGGGCAGGGAAGCGTCCCCCCTTCGGCTCCAAACAATCCTTCGGCAACAAACCCAGCTTCGGCAGCAAACCCCGCTTCAGCGGCGACCGCACCGCCTTCAAAACCGACCGCCCCGCCTTCCGCCGCAACGAAGGCTCCGCCGACTCCCGCCCACCGCGCCGCGAATTCACACCTCGCCCCTACAGCGACGAGTCCACCAGCGAACGGCCGCGCAAGACCTTCTCCAAACCCGGCACCTTTGGACGCAAACGCGAAGGCTTCGCCGGCAAACCCAGCTTCAGCCGCGAAAGCGACAGCCGTCCTCCACGCCGCGACTTCGGAGACAGGCCCGACAAGCCCTCCTTCAAAGACTCCCGCAAGCCCTACGCCGCGCGCGAAGGCCGCGAAAGCCGCGAAAGCCGCGAAAGCTTCGATCGCCCATCACGCTCCAGTACCGGCAAACCCAGCTTCACGCGAGATCGCGACGACCAAAAATCCCGCGGCACCTATGGCGATCGCCCCAAACGCAGCGAAGGCCGCAGCGAAGGACCACCCTTCCGCAAATTCGACGCCCCGCGCAAACCGCGTCCTTACTCTTCAGATCGTTCTGAAGGTTCGGCCCGTCCGACCCGTCCCGCTCGCACTGAGGGATCAACCGGCTACGCTGGCGCGCCGAAGAAAACCTTCGGCGCAAAAACGTCCTTCGGCGCAAAAAATCCCTACGGCAAATCCACCGGAGGCTACGCCGCAAAATCCGGCAGCAGTTTCACCAAAAAATCCAGCAGCTTCACTGGCAAACCCTACGCCAAATCCGCTGCAGGCCGCACTGGCAAACCCGCCAGCACCTTCGACAAGTTCAAGGGCAACAAAAAACCCTTCGGCAAACGCGCTCCTGCGCGTAAGTTCAAACCTGAGGAAGGCGAATCAGCCGGATGACGCAGCCGCACGACAGCCCCCAAGCCGCGAAGCAGCCACAGCCAACCAAAAAGCGCGAGCGCCCCGTCATCGCCATCGATGGCCCGGCCGGCGCCGGCAAAAGCACACTCGCCGCCCATCTCGCCCGGCGCTTCGGATACCTCAACCTTGAAACTGGGGCAATGTACCGCGCCCTCGCTCTCAAGGCCATCGAGAACGACTACGCCTTCGATGAAGAAGCACCGTTGATGGAGCTCGCCGAACGCACCGCCATCACCCTCCAGCCGCAGGCCGAAGGCAACCGTGTCCTCCTCGACACCGTCGATGTTTCCCGACGCATTCGCGACACCGACGTCACCTCCGCCGCCTCGCGGATCTCCATCCACTCCCATCTCCGCGCCTGGATGGTCCGGCAGCAGCGTGCCCTCGGCGAGGCCGGCGGCGTCGTCATGGAAGGCCGCGACATCGGCACCGCCGTCTTCCCCGACGCCGAGGTCAAAATCTTCCTCGACGCAGCCCCCGAAGTCCGCGGCAATCGTCGCTACCGCCAGGCGACCCCAGCCTCACTCGTCCCCAGCAACCCCGGCGTCTTCCAGGGTGCCGACCGCCAGGCACCCGAGCCCCTCACCGCCGAGCAGCAGCGTCTCGCCGAAGAGGCTGTCATCCGTGAACTGAAAGAACGCGACTATCGCGACCGCCACCGGGCCGAATCCCCCCTCCAGCCCGCCGCCGACGCTATCATCCTCGACTCCACTTCCATGACTCTGGATGAGGTTCTCGCCCGCGCGGAGGAGATTGTTCGTGCGCAATTAACGTCAGCCAAGTGAAGTCCCGTGATATCTAACATCCTCGACCTACGTTTGTCGAATTCGAATATCGCTAAATTCCACCATTTGATGGAATTCTCCACATTTTTTGCACTATAAACGGTGCAATTCTAACTATTTAGACGATTTCACAAAAAAAACTTGGCAATTGTGCTAACCTTCACACATCGTTCGAAACAGATTGGATTTCTGCAAAGCTCGTACTGTACGAACCCCGATTTGGATCAAGCGGCAAATTCAATAGCACTAAGGAAATAACGGACATGGAACAGGGAACAGTAAAGTGGTTTAACGATGCCAAGGGGTTTGGCTTCATCAGCCGTCAGAACGGCGAGGACGTGTTCGTTCACTACTCGGCGATCAATTCGAACGGTTTCAAGAGCCTTCAAGAGGGCCAGGCTGTTCAATTCAACGTGGTAAAGGGACCCAAGGGTTGGCAGGCGTCTGACGTCCAGCCTCTCTAGTCTTTAGCACTTCGAGGACAGCGACAACCAAGTTTTGCGAAAGGGATGGCTCCGGCTATCCCTTTGCGCATTTAACTCCTCGCACAGCCTAACCGCATCGTCTCAGGATTGTCTAATTCGCGTCATCACCATGCACCCGCGGAGGAGAAGTGCGAAGACTCGTCTTCCTGATCAGCCTCTCCCTGATTCTTGACTCTGCTCTCTGCGCGCAGCCCTCCTTCACCCAAAAAGTTGACCAATATCTGAAACCCTATCTGCAAATGCAGGACTTCAGTGGGTGCGTCCTCGTCGCAAAACAAGGACAGGTACTCACCCGCAAGTGTTACGGAGACGCCAACTATGAACTAAACGTCGCCAATACTCCTTCGTCGCGGTTCCATATCGCCTCCGTCACCAAATCATTTACCGCGGCGGCGATCGTCATCCTCCAGAAGCAAGGAAAGCTGCAGCTCACCGACAAGTTGAGCCGTTACATCCCTGACTTTCCCGGCGGCGACAAGATCACGATTCTCAACCTTTTGAATCACTCCTCCGGCATCCCCAGCTACTACGCCATCCCGGAGTACGAAACCCTCAAAACAAAACCAGTTGCCTTCGACGACCTCATCGCCATTATGCGCAGGAAATCGCTCGAGTTCGAGCCAGGCACAAAAAGCAATTACAGCGATACAGGTTATGCGTTTCTCGCCTACATCATCGAAAAAGTCTCCGGAAAACCCTACGGCCGCTTCATCGCCGACGAAATCTTTACGCCGCTCGGCATGAAGGATTCAGGCACCTTCTCCGACACGGCTCTGATTCCGCAACGCGCGACCGGTTACCAGCCCTGGGTCTCAGATCAGACCGCTGATCACGTCGGCGGCCCGCAGCTGAGAATCGCTCCCTTCTACGACAAGACCATCATCACCGGTTCAGGCTCCCTCTACTCGACCGTCGACGATCTCTATCTCTTCTACAAAGGCCTGAAGGATAAGCGCCTCTTCGACATTCAAGCCCTGGACTATCCCTACGGTTGGGGCAAACGCGAGTTTCAGGGAAAGAAATTCATTGAGCAAAGCGGCAGAGATCCTGGGTACGTTGCCCGTATCGCAGCGTTTCTTGATCAGGATGTCGTTGTCATCGTGTTGAGCAATGTGGAAGTCGGCGCCGACGACCCGATTGCAAAAGGGCTTGAGGCGCTAGCCTTTGGCAGCAATCCCACACCTCCAGTCCCGCGCGCAACTTTCGCTGAAAGGACCGACTCCCTGAAGCAATATGAAGGCCGTTACGAAATCGCCCCCAACTCCATCATGGACATAAAGGTTGCAGGGGACCATCTATTCCTGCGCGGACCCGGTGGCGATTACCTACCGCTCGACGCGACCGGCTCCGGCACGTTTTTCTTCAAACAGCTCTACACCAGCGTCGCCTTCCACCACGACGACCATGGCAACGTAGATTCCTTACTCTGGGGCGGCAACTATCCGTGTAAACGAATCGCCAATCAGCCGTCGTCTTAAACATCAGCATCGAGCCGACTTACTTCGGATCAGGCTCCGGTTCCACCGTGCTCATCCCCGGCAGAATCGTCGACGTGGCCTTGAACTTTCGGTAGTCCGAGAACACCGCCTCTTCGTCTCCGCGGAAGTTCAGCACAAGCAGAAACCGTATCGCCCCATGCCCGCTGATCTCCACCGGCAGCCACACCTCGTCGTTCACCTTCTTCATCTGCATGGCAAAATTTGTGTCCTTCTGGACATTCACCACTAACCCGCCGCCAATCTTGAAGGCATTCACAAAATGTCCTTCCAGCTTGACGATCATCCGGTCCTCTTCATCCACCCACACCGTCCCCAGAAGATCGCGCACCACTTCTTCCGCGCGGTTCTTCGTCTTGGCCTTAGGATCTCCTGCGTAGTCCACCGCAATCGTGTCGCGTCCGTCCAGCTTCACCCGTCTCGGATTCGTAAAGGTCCCCAGCGCCAAAAAGCGTGACGGTGTAATCTCCTCGTTGCCTCGCGGATCCGTCTCCTTGCCTTTTTCGTCGGCCTTCTGCCGCTTCTCCTTTGCCTTCGCCACCTCCTTGTCGATCCGTTCGTTCTCCTTCTTCTGCTCGTCCGCGCTTAGCTCCTTGCCATCCTTCTTCATCAGCCGCTGTACCGGTACTCCACCCACCCAGAAGATGTCGTACTCCTTCGTCTCCGTCTTCTTCACTGCTCCATGCCCATCCGTCTCCCGGCTCGTCTCCACCGCGTGATACAGATAGTCCTTCCGCACGGCCTCCTCTTTGCGCTGATTCTTCAAAACCTCCTGCATCAGCGCAGGAATATCCGGCAGCGGCCGTTCCCCCTCATCCGCTTTCGCCGTTGCCTCTTGTCCAGCCGCCGCAGGCACCGGAGGCGTTCCACTCTGCGCCAGCGCAAATCTGCTTCTTCCACCCGAGCTCATCCAGCCCAGAACAATCACGAAAACCAAACACCTGCGAACGACAGCCACCATACCCTCAACTATAGTTCGGGGCCCGGTCGCCAACCTCCTCCAGAGATAGCTAACTTGACAAGATCGTCCACCCCCGAAGCCCCTGCTACACACCACTCGTTACGACACACGAAGAAATAACTGCTTCGCGGCAGACTAAGTCCAAACCTAAACCCTTTCGACCGAAGACTTTGCGCACAAATGGCCCCAGGGGGGAGGAAGGACTATCCATTTGTGGTCCACTTAGGGTAGAGTGTGGTCGTACCACTAATTGGGTTTAGACCTCGCGCAACGACTTCACCCGGTGACTAAAAGGACAGGTTGGCCCATCAAACTCTCAAACTCGGAAAATCCGACGACGTAGTGGTCGCCCTCAAGCCGGTTGCGATGGGGCAGCGCCTCAACGGACTGCAGCTCACAGCGCTCTCCGACATCTCCGCCGGCCACAAGCTCGCGGTGCGCCCTATCGCCTCCGGAGAGCCCGTCCATAAGTTCAACCAGATCATCGGCTTCGCCACCCAGCCCATTGCCGTTGGAGAACTCGTCCACACCCACAACCTCGTCACCGGAGATTTCGAGCGCGACTACTCTATCGGCTCCGAATCCCACCCCACCGAACTCCTCGACACTCCCGCAACCTTCCAGGGAATCGTCCGCCCCAACGGCCGCGTCGCCACCCGCAACTACGTCGGCATCCTTACCACCGTCAACTGTTCCGCCACCGTGGCCCGCCGCATCGCCGCCCACTTCACTCCGGAAGTCCTCCGCGCCTATCCCAACGTCGACGGCGTCGTCACCATCACCCACGGTACCGGCTGCGGCATGGCCGAACACGGCGAACCCGCCGACCTCCTCCGCCGCGTCTTCGTCGGGTACGCCACCCACCCCAACTTCGCCGGCGTCCTCCTCCTCGGCCTCGGCTGCGAGACCAACCAGATCGAGCCGCTCGTCAATCTCACCAGCCCCGGCGGTCTCACCGGTCCTGCCAGCACCCTGCGCACCAGCACCATCCAGGAAGAGGGTGGCACCTCCATCTCGATCCAGAAGGGCATCGCCACTGTCTACGAGCTGCTCGAGCAGGCAAATCACGTGACCCGCACCACCGTCTCCGCCTCGAATCTCATTCTCGGTCTGCAGTGCGGCGGCTCCGACGCCTACTCTGGCATCAGCGCCAATCCCGCCCTCGGCGCCGCAGTCGACATCCTCGTCCGCAACGGCGGCACCGCCATTCTCTCCGAGACCCCTGAAATCTACGGCGCCGAGCATCTCCTCACTCGCCGTTCTTCCAGCCCCGAGGTCGCCCAGCGCCTCATCGAGCGCATCCACTGGTGGGAGGAGTACACCGCCCGTCACCGCGGCTCCATCGACAACAACCCCCAGCCCGGCAACAAGACCGGCGGCCTCACCACCATCCTCGAAAAATCTCTCGGCGCCATCTCCAAAGGCGGCACCACCAACCTCAACGAGGTCTACCACTACGCCGAACCCATCAACACCCCCGGCCTCGTCTTCATGGACTCACCCGGCTTCGATCCCGTCTCCGCCACCGGCCAGGTCGCCAGCGGGGCCAACGTCATCTGCTTCACCACCGGTCGCGGCTCGGTCTTTGGCTGCAAACCCACCCCCTCCCTCAAAATCGCCTCCAACACCGCCCTCTACAACCGCATGTCCGACGACATGGACATCAACTGCGGCACGATCATCGACGGCGAAGAAACCGTGGAGCAGGCCGGCCAAAGAATTTTCGACGAGCTCCTCGCGATGGCCTCCGGAAAACTCACCCGCAGCGAAATCCTCGGCTTCGGAGAAGAAGAATTTCAACCCTGGCTTCAGGGCGCAACGTTGTAGCCGTGTGGAACGACCGAAACTGAGTTATGAGAGCATGAATGGCATGGCACGCAAGGCTTGGATTGCGGTACTGACAGTTTCCCTTGTCGTTTTGAGCGCTGTTGATCTCGGAATTGTCTATTTGATCGCAACTGAGGCCCATGGCTTTCGCGATGGGATTGGATTTCTGCTGATAATTGGCGCCGGGACTTGGTTATGCTACCGCGCTCTACGCACTCGAATGACGTTCAGGCATTCTCCAAAATTCTGGGAACTTCCCCGCTAGCACTCCGTTCAAATCCATCAAGAGGACCGAGGGGTGTTTTTCAGGAGGGTAAAAGTCAATAGCGGAGGACGGACCAGTTGGCTGTGGACAAAACCAGTCTTCGGCTTTTGTGGTGAGCTGTGGTGAGTTATTGGTTTTTCAGGGGTTCAATTTGGTTTATTGGCGGGTTTGTTCGGGGATTGGGCAGCCGGAAGTGCGATTTTCCGATGGTAAAAACGTGGACAAATTGTGGTGAAAGTGTGGTGGTTTGTGGCTCTTTCGTGGGTTGTTTTCTGTTCGAGCTCTAGTGTCGCTTCGGCTCGCTGCCATTGAGCGCCTAGCGTTGATATCAACTCCATTCTCCAGTTCGGCCGAAGAGTGGAGACACCGCGAGTTAGCACTGCTGCTATCATTCGCAGCATGCACGTTAAGAGTCTTACAAGTGCTCTGAGGCATGGGGCCGTTGGTTCCGTGTTCGCCATCGCATTTGCGACAGGCGTCGCTCAACAGATAACGTCCGCCGCACAGCAGTTGAAGCCGTTGCCAATGCCACAAGACCGCGTGGCTGATTCATACGATATTTACTCGCAATTGCTGCCCGGTGATGAGATTGAATGGGGCGAGGTCCCGCGTTCGTTTTGGCTGATGGAGGACACGACCAAGGCCGAGCTGCCCGACAGCCCTTGTGCGACTGGCGGCATGATGAACCCTCACAAGGCGATCCGGGCACCGCAGACACGACAGGCGGACTTTGCCGAAGCCCTCGCCGATTTCGACGCACACTGTCACGACCGATATCTGCTCGACGCATCGAAATTTCATGTGAAATTGCCTGTTCGATTGCTGGATGAAGAAGCCCGGAAGCGTTACGTGAGTCATGTCATGGGTTACATGCCTCCGGACAATATTATGGAGGCGCCTCCAACGCCAGATGAGTTCAAAGGCGCGGCGGGGATGCATAGTTTTACGGGTGTCTACTTCAACCGTGCGCACACTTTGGCGATGACAGAAATAGGTATGTACTGCGGAGGTTTATGCGGAAACTGGCGTTGGGTCGTGTTGGAACGCAAAAACGGGCAGTGGCAGATCTTGCCGTGGGTAAGGATGTCGATGATGTCCTAAATTTGCACTGACCACTGAAGTCGGCTTTTCTTCCTTATGCCTCCGTATCCTTTATTGGCCTCGTCAATCCCCCATCTCTCGCGTGCACCCTTCAGCAGAAAGGTCTAGCATAGAAGTAGTCGCGAAAAACCATTTTTCGCGCTACACATAGACCTGAAGCGAGGAAGCAATGGCCAGCAAGGCAGAGACACTTACCGCAGCCGCCGCGGGAGTGCAGGATCGCGAACAAATCTTCGACACATTTCGCCGCTGGGGCTATCTCCAGGCATCTCTCGATCCGCTAGGCCAATATCTCCCGCCCGAACCCTTCCCCATCACCACTACACCCGAAGGCGACATCGCCGCCGAAGCCCGCGCCTACTACTGCGGCAACTTCGCCATCGAGTTCATGCACATCCCCAATCTCGAGCAGCGTCAGTGGCTCCAGGATCAAATCGAACGGCCCGCCCCCAAACCCGACCAGCAACACGTCCTCACTCAACTCATCCGCGCCGACCTCTTTGAACAAGTCATCCAGCAGCGCTACCTCGGCACCAAGCGCTTCTCCCTCGAAGGCCTCACCGTCCTCATCCCCTTTCTCGATCAGGTGTTCGCCACCGCCTCAGCCGCCGGAGTCACGCGCTCCATCATCGCCATGGCACATCGCGGTCGCCTCAACGTCATGACCAACACCATCGGCCGCTCTCCCGCCGAGATCTTCGCCAAGTTCGAAGACTTTGATCCCCGCACCGTCCTCGGCGGCGGCGACGTCAAGTACCACATGGGAGCCACCGGCGAGTACACATCGCCCACGGGCCAGAAGGTCGCCCTCCATCTCGCCTCCAACCCAAGCCATCTCGAGGCCGTCAACCCCGTCGTCATGGGTCGCGCCCGCGCCTGGCAGATCCGCATGGGCGACCCAGGCAAACAGCAGGTTCTCCCCATCATCCTTCACGGCGATGCGGCCTTCGCCGGCCAGGGCATCACAGCCGAGTCGCTCAACATGGCCTCGCTCGCCGGCTACAACATCGGCGGCACCATGCACATCATCACCAACAATCTCCTCGGCTTCACCGCCAACCCCGAAGAGTCGAACTCCACGCGCTTCGCCACCGACCTCGCCAAGCGTCTCCCCATTCCCATCTTCCACGTCAACGGCGAAGACCCCGACACCGCCATGCGCATCGCCGCCATCGCCGCCGAGTACCGCCAGCGCTTCCACTCCGATGTCGTCGTCGACCTCATCGGCTACCGTCGCTACGGCCACAACGAAGCCGACGACCCCACCGTCACTCAGCCGCGCCGTTACGCTGCCATCAAGGGCCGCCCGTTCCTCTATCAGCTCTACGCAAAATCCATCGGTGTCGATCCCACCGACGAAACCAAAACCATCCAGGAAAAGTTTCTCGCCGACCAGACCGCTGCTACTCAGGCCAAGCGCAAGCCCAAGCTTTCAAAACTTCCCGACTACTGGAAGCCCTACCACGGCGGCGACCTCACCGAAGCCGACGAAAAGATCACCACCGGCATCCCCGCCGACCGCGTCCTCGAACTCGCACGCCTCTCCAACAACTACCCGCCCGGCTTCCACATTCACCCCAAAGTCCAGAAGCTCTACGAGCAGCGCGTCGAGATGGGTGAAGGCAAACGCCTGTTCGATTACGGTGCAGCCGAACTTCTCGCCTACGCCTCGCTCCTCACCAAGGGCACTCCCGTTCGCCTCGCCGGACAAGACTCGCAGCGCGGCACCTTCAACCAGCGCCACTCCGTCCTCGTCGACATGGAAACCGAAGTCCGCTTCGCCCCACTCGACCACATGACCGACTCGCAGGCGCGCTTCGAAGTCCATAACTCGCTGCTCTCCGAATCCGCCGCCCTCGGCTTCGAGTACGGTTACGCCCGCGACTACCCCGAAGCGCTCGTCCTCTGGGAAGCCCAGTTCGGCGACTTCGTCAATGGCGCACAAAGCATCATCGACCAGTTCATCGCCGCCGGCGAAGCTAAGTGGGGCCTCCTCTCCGGCGTCGTCATGCTTCTCCCGCACGGCTACGACGGCCAGGGTCCCGAACACTCCTCAGCCCGCATGGAACGCTTCCTCCAACTTGGCGCCAGCGACAACATGGTCATCGCCCAGCCTTCTAACGCCGCGCAGTACTTCCATCTCCTCCGCCGTCAGGCTCTCCGCTCCTGGCGCAAGCCGCTCGTCGTCTTCACTCCCAAGAGCATGCTTCGCCACCCCGACGCCTCGTCACCCGTAGCCGAGTTCGGCAAGCCCGCTTTCGAAAACGTCCTGCCCGACAACGACGTGAAAAATCCGCGGCGTCTCCTCGTCTGCACCGGAAAGATCGGCCACAACCTCCGTGTCGAGCGCGCCAAACGCAAGGACATGTCCGTCGGCATCATCTTCATCGAGCAGCTCTATCCCTGGCCCGAAGCCGAGCTGCAAGCCGCACTCAACCAGCATCCTCAAGCCCAGGATATTGTCTGGGTCCAGGAAGAACCCGCCAACATGGGAGCCTTTACCTACGTCATGCCGGAGTTGCGCCGCATGGCCGGTGACCGCACCGTGCTCAGCGTCAAGCGCAGCGCAAACGCATCCCCGGCAACCGGATCGGCAAAGGCTCACGAGATCGAAGAAAAAACCCTGATCGATCTCGCGTTTGGTTCAGCCTCATAACCCTTCCGCACACTTCGGAAAAGGCGCAGCACAAAAGCCCGAACAGGAGATAAATCCTGATCGGGCTTCTCTGTTCAACGGAATAGAAAGCTTCTGTTGTTGAGGCAGCCGATAGCGATTGTCAGCCGATAATCCGACGACGAACCATGCCAGCCGCAGCGAGCAGGCCACTGCCGAACAACACGAAGCTGGCGGGCTCAGGGGTTGCTGCGCCAACAGGAGCGCTGTTGACGGCGAAGATCAGATCCGCCGGCGGTCCGCAGCACTCCGCGTAGTCAAGTGTGAACGCGAAGTTTCCGGCTGCACCTGGGTTGTTGACTGTGAAAGGAGTGGTAACGAGAGCGGTTGGCCCCGGCTGATTGACGATGTTGCCAAACGTTCCGGCACCGATTCCCGGCATGGTCAAGACGACTCCGTCGTCATGGCCAACCTGAAAGCTGTTAGTACCCGCATTGAGGAAGATCGTTCCGGTAATGACGAGTTCAATGTTGTCGGCGGTTGCCGTAGGATCAAAACCGTTTACCTGATTCGAAAAGGTGGGATTGTTAAGAAAACCTTGAGCCGTGTAGGGATTGGGCCCGCTGGTAAAATCGATTCCCGCCGCGCCGATGGTAAAGTTGGCGCTTGGCAGCGTAGCCGCCATGTTCGCCGAATCGCCGGCGTTTCCGGGATCCGGAATGCCAGTGTAAACCGTGGCGCTGGTAATGTCGGCGTACGCGATTGGGGCCACAGCAAGCAAAACTGCAATGCAGGAACCCAACGAAAGTGCACGTAGAGCAAATCTCATATCGTCTTGCCTCATAGATATTGAATTTTTGGGAGAACTTGTAACGGATTCGTTAGGAAGCACTCAAACGGCCATAGTCAGGTTTTGTCTGAAATTTGTAAACTAATTATCTTTCAGGTAGTTACGCGACAATCCCAACAGATGAATTTCGCGTGACCCCCAAAAAGTGCAAAATCTTGCACGAGAAGAGAAAAGTAATCTCCTTTAGTAACCAGCCGTTCACACGCTTAACCGCGCGCTCAGACCCGCCTCATCGAACTTCTTCTTTCTACGCAGATCCCCGCGGCATCTCTTGCGAGACCCCATCGGTAACCTGCTCGGCGTAAATCTGGTACGTCGTCTTCGGCGGATCGTCATGCTTGTGCAACGCCCGGACCCTCGCGCGAATCGCCTCGTCGGAAGCCGTGATCCGTTCTCGCGAACGTAGAAAATCAAGCCACGACTCCATGATGAACGTCTCTTCCAGATGCTCAGGATCGATCGCATCGCGATAGATGCCCCAGCGCATCGCACCGTCACGCAGACGAACGCCCCGAAGCTGGTGGATGGCCCGTGTAAACTCTGCATAATTTTCCGCGGGCACATGGTATTCCACCGAGATGCGAACCGGACCGTCGGTAGGTTCAGTGTCCGGCGTCGGTTGCGGCGCTGGCCGCTTGGACGGGTAGGGCGTGTGATCCGGCAGCGGGCCATACAGAATGCGGAATCGTCGAATGAACGGGAACGTGATGAACAGGCCGCACGCGGCGGTAGTCAGCGCAATCGGCGTGGAGGTATGTTCCGCGATGAAGCCCCACAGTACAGAGCCGCAGGCCATACCGCCCTGGAAGACCATGAGGTACGTTCCCAGCGCACGCGCCTGCACCCAGGCAGGCACAGCAAGCTGCACGCTGACATTGATCGTGGACGTCGTGCACGTCCATGCGGCGCCCCCAAGGATCAGCGTTGCAATGATGAACGACGGACTCCGGACGAACGCGAGGACGAGCAGCACCGCGACGTTGTAATAAGTTGACGCAGCGAGTATCACGTCGGCAGAAAAGTGCTGCCGTATCCGGTAAAGCGAGGTAGCCGCGATGACCGCGCCGAGTCCAAGCGAGCCGTTGAGTATGCCGTATCCTAGAGCCCCTTGCTTCAGGTCGCGGCTGGCCACCACCGCCAACAGCGACCAGATTGCGGAGACAAAAAAAGTAAAGACGAAAGCGCGGACCAGCGAGGCCTGCAAATCGGGCGCGTAACGCACGTAGCGGAGCCCGGACCGGATAGAGCCTTCGATCCGCTCCGCCGGAAGCGCCGACTTGAAGAGTGGAATGCGCTTCCAGTTGACCAGCACCCAGATCACTCCAGCGAAGGAGACAGCATTCAGGAAAAAGACGGAGCCGGCGCCCACGCTGACGCGCTGAAACCCGGCAACCATCAATCCGCCGAGCGCAGGTCCCACCGCGCGCGCAAGATTGTTACTCGCCGCGTTCAGGCTCACCGTGTCCGGAATCAGTTCGCGAGGCACCAGCTCCGGCAAAATCGCCTGCCACGCCGGATTGTTCATCGCCGATCCGATGTTCAGCAGGAACGTAAACGCCAGCAGCGCCCACGGAGAAACATGGCCAAGGAACGTGAGAATCGCCAGAATGCCTACCGAGCCCAGCATCCACGCCTGCCAGAAGATCAGAAGCTTGCGGCGATCGAAGATATCCGCTGTTGCCCCCGCCAGCAGCCCCAGCAACAGCACCGGCAGGCTGGCTGCCGTCTGCATCAGGGCAATCAGCAGGGGCGAACCGGTGAGCGAGGTCATCAGCCACGTGCCCGCCGTATCCTGCATCCACGTCCCAATTGACGAAACCGTGCTGGCGATCCAGCGGTCGCGAAAGAGCGGATATTTCAAGGGAAGGAAGCCCGTAGGGTTCGCCGCAACGGCAACCAGCGGGCTTGAGTTTGGGGTCTCGAAGGGCATCGTCTCATCTAGTTTACGGTGTCGCCGCACAGGGCGCGTTTTGTCTGGCAGTCGTCATTTGTTTGCCATAGTTCGGTCAGACGGTTCGCCAACACCCAGAACGTGCCGCATGACGTGTAGACTCTGCTCGGAAACAGTATGACTCTGGCAAAAGAAAATTCGGTGAGAACAACGACAGTCCTCAAGCCTCAAAGCCGCCTCGCGGTTGCGATGCAATCCGGATGGATGATGGCCGGCCTCGCCGCCGCAACATTTGCCGTGTGTTTCCTGCGATCATTTCTCCTTCCGCACACGCCGCTCCTGCTGTGGGGAGATCAGCTTGGGTTTGCCACGAAGGGGGCCAGAGTCCTCGGCGGTGAGCTGCCGCTATCGCGACTTCTTCGAGTTCGTCACACCCGGCACCGAGCTCGTGTACGCGCTGCTCTTTCGATTGCTGGGAGTGTCGCTATACGTGCCCAATCTGTTGATGGCGCTCGTCGCGGCTATGGCAGCGCTGTGGATGACCTGGTGCGCGAAACGGCTCTTGCACGGCATTTTTATCGTGTTGCCGGCGATCCTGCTGATCGGCTTCGTTCTCTCCGGGTCGATGGACGCGACGCATCACTGGTTCAGCACACTAGCCGTGATGGGTGCGGTCGCCGCGCTATTCGAGCGGACTTCCGCAAGCCGAGTCGCAGTCGCAGGAGCGATGTGCGGATTGGCTGCGAGTTTCACCCAGACCAAGGGCGCAGCCGTTCTCTTCGCACTCGTCATCTACATAATCTGGCGCTCTCTGCGCGAGAGAGTTGAAGCCGCCCAATGCTCGCGTCACTGTCTTCTGCTGATCGTTGCCGCGCTTGTCGTCTTCGCAGCGATCAACGGTCCCTTCATACGCGAGGCCGGCACCAGACAGTGGGTTCAGGACGTGATTGTCTTCCCGTCGCGATACTTCGGTTCAGTTTCAAGCAATCAGTTCGGCGGCTTCTGGGAAGAGTTTTTGCTGCGAAGAGGAATCCTGAAGTGGGTCTGCTTCCCATTCATGTACCTCGCGGTGCCGTTGGCGTACATCGGATTTTTCGCGACGATGTGGCGCCGCAGCAAGCAGGAGCACGATCAGCCGTGGGATCAACTCATGTTGATCGCGGTCGTAGGCGTTGCGATGCTGTTAGTGATGACCCCCGCTCTATCGATCCGCAGAATCTCCTGCATCAGCCCACCGGCCATGATTCTTCTCGCATGGCTGCTGAGCCGTGGCGGAAAGAAATGGATAACGGCCGCAGCAACGCTCGGTGCTCTGTCACTGTGCGTCGCACTCGCGCAGATAGCCGCGATTCAGGTCCGCCGGCCCGCCACACTCGAGCTTCCCATAGGCCGCGTTGGAATTCCCGAGTCGGAGAACTACGAGATGTATCGCTGGATGGCGGAGCATACCCGGCCCGGGCAATGGTACTTCGGAATGCCGCCGCTGACGCTTCCCCTTGCGCTGCGCAACCCCACGCCGATTGAAGCCCCTGCGCCCGGAGAGTTCAGCCGCCCAGAGCAGATTGCCGCCGCTGTGAACGGGTTGGAGCGCACCCAGACTCCGCTACTCGTGTTGAAGCCCGTGATGTATGTTCCCCACCTCCTGGGCTACAAAGCCGACCACCTGCAACCGTTTCAGGAATATCTTTACCTGCACTATCGCCGCACAAAGATTTTTCCCAACGGCAACGAAGTCTGGCAACGGAAGGACCTGATAGACCGTTAGCGCTCGTTCACTCAGGCATTCATCCAGCAGAGGTAAGATTCTCCGCATGAAAAAGTATGATCTCGAAGCGCTGTGGGACGAGCATACGAAGTACGAGTTTGCGACTCCCGACGTCGAGGCAACCCTCGCTACGATGGTGGAGGATGCCTATGTCAACCACATTCCCACCATGACCGGCGGCAAGGGCAAGACCGCGCTACGTACGTTCTACAGCACGGACTTTATCCCATGCATACCGCCGGACTTCAAAATGACCGACGTCTCCCGCACCGTAGGCGAGAACCGCCTCGTCGACGAGATGTTCACCTCCTTCACTCACACCATCGAAATGCCTTGGATGCTTCCCGACATTAAGCCGACCGGCCGCTATGTTGAGATCCCTATCGTCGCCATCGTGGGCTTCCGCGACGGCAAACTCGCACACGAAAATATCTACTGGGACCAGGCCTCAGTTCTCAAGCAAATCGGTCTGCTGACGGACCCCAGCTTGCCTGCCCACGGAGCCGAAACTGCCCGCAAGGTGCAAGAACTGCAAGGCTAAACGAAAGAAGGCAGCTTAAAGAGGAAACCCACGCAGCGCGGTGGGGGCTGTTGCGTGGGTATTCCGTTAAAGCAACGAAGTGGGTGGACTTCGTTATGACTGACTCAACCCGAAGGGAGTCTTGCCACTCATTAAAGGTAACGGCAAAGCGAATCGCCGTCAAGGGGCATTTGTGGATCGTCACGCGAGACGGAAACTCAAGCCTAACTGCAGATCATGCTGGATTTCCGCACCCCACGTCGAAGGTCGCCCGGGAAAAGGCCGGCCACCCGCCCGCACCTAACGCACCGGCTCCATCACCACCTCCACGTCCAGATGCCGCGTACTCCCCGGGATATCCAGCGACCCCAGCACCTGCGGTTTGCCCAGCGTCAGGTACGTCGTCCCTTCCAGCGTCGCCTGCCGCACGATCGGGTCCTGCGGTCCCACTCCCGAGTTCTCCTCCGCGATGCTCAACTGCTCCACCTTCGTCCGCAGCTTCGCTCCATTGGCCGTCTGATCCAGCGTTGCGTCGAAGTTCATCCCGATGTCAAGATACGTAAACTGCGTCTGCGTATCCGAAGCCCCGCTCGCCTTATAGGACCCGGTCGCAATCGGCACCTTGCTGCCTTGCTTCATCACCGTCCTCTGCCCCTCGGTCGCAATCATCGCAAACCGCTGCGACCCCACCCGCTTGGCCCCGTCGATCTCGGTGATCGTATAGGTCAGCCGGTAGGTACTCTTCGGTCGGTCAAGATCGCTGACGACCTTCTGAGCCATCGCCATCTGGTCCGGAGTCGCTCGAATCACCATCGCATTCTGGTTGGGCACAAGAAAGATCCTGACGCTCGGGTCGACCAGGTTGCGCACCGCGGTTACAATCTCGTTCGCTTCGGTCGTCTGAGTAACGTTCTTCAGATAAATCGTCTCGAAGGGCCGTGTATCCACCCGCGCCCCAGCACTCTCCTGTTTGGATGCGGCACCTTCCTTCTCCGGGGAACTGGCACCAGCCGTCTGCCCCAGCGCGCCCGGCCCAATCAGAGCCAATCCCACCAACACTCCCAAAATCCCACTCGCAAACCTCATCGCCTGCCTCTTCATTCTGTCTCCCCTTTACTCTTTCCGTTGTCGTCAGCGTTGTTCTTACTCTTGTCGTTGCTTTTCTTGTTGTCATCCCCGTTGGGGATCTGCTGTTGCTCTTCCTGCTGTTGCTCTTCCAACTGCTTCCCTTGAGCGGGGTCGCTCGCCGGAACTGCCTGCTCCGGAGCCGTCTGCCCCGTCGTCGGTTGCTCGATTACTGGCCGCGCAAAAAAACTCTGATACTCTGCCCTCTCCTTCCTCTCTTCCAGGTTCCTCTGGTTCGGATCGAGCATCGCTACTTCCACCGGATCGTTCTTGTGCGCAATCCGTAACAGCAGCCTTTCCTGTTCGGTCAAAGGCATCGGCGGTGCAGGAAAACTCGCAGCCTGCATCTCGTTCAACGCAACAGAATCTTCCGAATCAACCGTTAGAACCGATCGCGTTTCACGCACAGGAGTCCCCACTCTCAATCCCACGCGTCCCTCATGAGAAGGAGTCGCCGCAACTAAAGGCGCATCCACAACCGAAGGCGTCGCTGGCAAAAGCTTCGCCGGAGCAACCTCCTTCCTCGGGTGGACCGTCGCATCTCCCGCATGACGAATCGCTGGAATCGCAAAGACAATCACCACGGCGGCCAAAGCCGCTCCACACACCAGAACTCTGGTCGTTGCCCCCGCAGGCATCACCAGCCAGACCGGCCTCAACCAACGCCAGCCCAATCGAGTCCCCATCGACTCCTGATCCTCCAGCGCACTCAAAATCCTGCGCTCCATCCCAGCCGGAGCCTCAGCGTCACGCAAACCCGCCAGCACCTTCTCAATCGCTTCTTCGGAGTTCTTCATCACCTGCCCTCTCCTTCCCCGAGCCGGTCTCGCAGCCGCGCCCTCGCGCGAAACAGCAACGCCCGAACAGCAGACTCGCTTCGTCCCAGAACCTCCGCCATCTCTGCCGTCTCCAACTCCTCCACCGCAGAGAGCAGCAGCACATGGCGCTCTGCCTTGGGTAATCTTTCCAGTTCACGCAGAACTGACCTCATGCGCCGCGCTTCGTCCAGCGCCTCATCCGTCGGCAAACTTCTGCCAATCAGGCTCTCCGCAAATCCTTCGTCAAACTGCTCCGGCCGTATTCTCCGTCTGCGGTCCACGGCGAGATTCCACGCAATCCGAATCAGCCACACCCGCATGTCACGGATTGCCGGCAGAGACCGCCGATGTTCGAGAACCCGAACAAAAGCATCCTGAACCACGTCCTCAGCCTCCGCCTGACTTCGCAGGACGGAGTGCGCCACCCGAAACAGCAGCGAGGAGTAAGTCGCCACAAGAGCCGCCAGATCGATCTCCGACCGCGACTCCTCCATGGAAGACAACGCCAAGCTCCAGCCCTCGACCGACGCCATTAAGTACCCTTCTATCCACACAGACGCTCAGGTCTGGCTTTCGCTCGATAATATTCTTGCCACAATGCTGGAGGGTGGGATGCAAACGGGTGCCCCATCCTTCGCGCTTTTTGCGAAGGGTGGGACGTAGAACTTCATTCCGCAAGCTTTGGTTTTGTCTTTGCCGTTGCGTGGGTTTGTTCGACGTCGTCATCCTGAGCGCAGCGAAGGACCCCTGTATTTGCTGTTGCTGTTGCCTTCGGTGGGAGCGCGGCGTGGGTATCCCCTCCTTCCCAATCGAGATCAACCGGGATCAATGCAACGTCTGGCATAAACCAATATTTTTCAAGCAAATAGCAAAGAAATGGCAATAGTTGGCAACTCAAGACTGTGGTAGTTCATCTGAACTATTCAATGAGAACTATATCCCTCAACGACGAACGATTTGGCCTCTGGGAACTAGCCGTACTAGCCCTGCTCCGCGAGTCGCCAATGCACCCGTACCAGATGCAGAAGCTTCTGCATCTGCGCCACAAGGATGACCTGCTCGTTCTCAAGCGTGGTTCGCTCTACCACGCGATCCACCGGCTGGAACGCGCCTCGCTCATCGAGGTCGTCCGGACGGCGCGGCAGGGAAAACGCCCCGAGCGCACAACCTACTGCATCACCGCTGCGGGTAAAAAAGAACTGGTTCGCTGGCTTCAGCAGATGATCAGCACTCCTCGGCCAGAGTCCAGTGACCTCATGGCGGCACTGAGCTTCTTACCTTTCCTCACGATCGAAGATGCCGCGAAAAGGCTGGAAGAGAGAAGCCGCGCGCTCGAAGCCCAGATCGCCCGCATCACCGAAAGCATGAGTGTCGTGAGTTCCTGGGTCGACCGGATCCACCTCATCGAAAGCGAATATCTGCGCGCCATGCGTCAGGCGGAATTGGAGTGGGTGCGCGGCCTCGAAAGGGAGATTCGCTCAGGAAAGCTTATCTGGGACCTCAAGAAAATCCTGAAAGAAACCCGCGTTGTCCAGATGCGGACGGAAGCAGGCTCGGCGCCGGCCGCACCCTCAAAGAAGCGCGCCAGGGAGGGAAGACGATGAGCACAAAGGAAAATCCGGCGTCACGTAGCGTGGCGCCCGCGCTCACGCTGATGATTCTTGCACCGATAGTCGCCGAAGTACTGAGCGGCGCAACAAGACTCAGCTACATATTCGCTTTGATTCCCGAGACCCTGGTTTGGGGAGGCGGAGCCTTGTTGATTCGCGAACTCGTCCGTCGCTGGGGCGGCGGATGGACCAGCATGCTTCTGCTCGGAATGGGCTTATCCATCGCCGAAGAGTTTCTGATTCAGCAGACCTCGCTCGCGCCCCTTCCATGGCTCGCAAACACATACGTGTACGGTCGCGTCTGGGGTGTCAATTGGCCGTTTCTCCTCTTCATGCTCGGATACGAGAGTGTGCTCGTAGTCATGGTTCCGGTGCAATTGACCGAACTGATCTTTCGCAAGCGTAGCAACGAACCATGGTTGCGCCGAAAAGGATTGGTGACGGTCTCCGTTCTGTTTCTCGTCGGATGCTATCTCGCCTGGTTCGCGTGGGTCCAGCGGGCGCGGCCCATGGTCTTTCACGTTGCGAAGTACACGCCGCCGTTCCTCACCATGGTTCTCGGTGCCCTGGCGATTGTTCTTTTGGCCGGGCTGGCATACGCACTTCGGAAAATCGATCCGCCCGCGACCAATGCCGTCAGAACATCCCCGCTCTGGCTGGTAGGGTTGAGCACTCTGTTCTTCGGTTTCCCCTGGTACGTGCTGATCACCCTCGTCTTCGTCCCACGGCCGGCTCTTCCCCTTTGGATTCCCATGGCAGGCGGAATTGCATGGGCTGCGTTGGCATATCTCACAGTCAGACGTTGGTCTACCTCCGCTGGATGGGGAGACCCACATCGCTGGATTCTCGCTTCGAGTGCAACTCTGGTTTGCATGGTGGCAGGCTTTAGCGGAAGCAGCTCCTGGCTTCGAATGGACCTGATCGCCAAAGTCGTCATGAACGTGATCGCCGCCGCACTGCTGCTCATGCTCGGAAAGAGCACTCTCAGCCAAATCCCCTACAGGTCAGACCAAAAATAAAGTTTGAAAATGTGGCATGTTTTTCGCAGCCAATTTAAGCGCTGCAATTCACCACACTTTCACCACGATTTCTCCATCATCTACCACGCAAAAAACCGCGTTTTGCGCACCCAAAATCGCAAAACCCCCTTGAAAAACAGGGAAATCGCCGCGCAGAAAAATTTCTGCGCGGCCACAAACTTAAAGCCTGCAAATCAAAAGTTCCCGCTCGTAGATCATCTCCGGCGGCAGATGGTCATGCAGCAGCAGGAACAGCTCCTCGTGCCCCATCACTTCCTGCTTCCACTGCGCCCGATCGACCTTCTGCAACTCGTCAAACGTCGCGCGAGAGAAATCCAATCCCTTCCAGTTGATGTCCTCAAAATGCGGAGTCCATCCGATCGGAGTCTCCTTACCCAGAGCCCGCCCACGCACACGATCGACGATCCACTTCAAAACACGCATGTTTTCCCCATATCCTGGCCACAAAAACTTCCCATCAGGTCCCTTGCGGAACCAGTTCACATGAAACACCCGCGGAGTAGCCGACAGATTCCGCTGCATCTTCAGCCAATGCCGGAAATAGTCGCCCATGTTGTACCCGCAGAAGGGAAGCATCGCCATCGGATCGCGCCGCACCTTGCCCACTGGCGCTCCCGCCGCTGCCGTAGTCTCCGAGCCCATGGTCGCCCCGATATAAACGCCCGACGACCAGTTGAACGCCTGATAAACCAGAGGCATCGTGGTCGGCCTGCGCCCGCCAAAGATGAACGCCGAGATCGGCACCCCATTCGGATTTTCCCAGTCCGGATCGATCGTCGGACACTGGCTTGCCGGCGCCGTGAAGCGTCCATTCGGATGCGCCGCCGTTGCCCCAGTCTCTTTCGCAATCGCCGGTGTCCACTTCTTGCCGCGCCAATCGATCAGCTGTGCAGGCGGAGTATCCGTCATCCCTTCCCACCACACACCACCCTCAGGAGTCAGCGCCACATTGGTAAAGATCGTGTTCTTCGCCAGCGTCGCCATCGCATTCGGATTCGTCTTCGCACTCGTCCCGGGGGCCACACCAAAAAAACCCGCCTCAGGATTGATCGCACGAAGCTGACCATTCGCATCCGGCTTGATCCACGCGATGTCATCGCCTACGGTCCAAACCTTCCACCCATCAAACCCCGCCGGCGGAATCATCATCGCGAAGTTCGTCTTGCCGCAGGCACTCGGAAAAGCCGCCGCAACATAAGTCTTCTCAGTCCTGCCATGCTTATCCGCCGGAGATTCAACCCCCACGATCAACATGTGCTCCGCCATCCACCCCTCATCGCGGGCAATATTCGAGGCAATCCGAAGCGCAAAGCATTTCTTCCCCAGCAAAGCGTTTCCGCCGTAGCCGCTTCCATAGCTCCAGATCTCGCGTGTCTCCGGGAAGTGCACAATGTACTTCGTCTCATTGCACGGCCACGGAACATCCTGTTCCCCCGGCGCCAATGGCGCGCCCACCGTATGCATACACGGCACCACGCGCTTCTCGTCCTTGTCGATCTCTGCGAACACCGGCGCACCAATCCGCGCCATAATCCGCATATTCACAACCGCATACGCTGAATCGGTGAGCTGCACTCCGATCTGCGACATCGGCGATCCAACCGGGCCCATCGAGTACGGCAGCACGTACATGGTGCGTCCACGCATCGCCCCACGAAAGAGCTGCTTCAGCCTCTTCCGCATGACATACGGATCCTCCCAGTTGTTCGTCGGCCCCGCATTGTCCTTCGACAGCGAACAAATAAATGTGCGGTCTTCAACCCGCGCCACGTCATTCGGCGAAGAGCGCGCAAGAAAACACCCCGGCCACAGCTTTTCGTTCAATTTGGTAAAGGTCCCCGCCTTCACCAGTTGGTCGCACAGAAAGTCGTACTCAGCCTGAGACCCGTCGATCCAGTGGATACGATCCGGCTGCGTCAGCTCCGCCATCTTTTCAACCCAGCGGATGAGATGTTTGTTTGTAGTTGGCGGAGCGGCGATGGCGGTCTCAGTCATAACTGTCTTCATAGATAGAATGCAAATCCTTCCCCATCAAGTCTTCGCCTCCACAGAAAGGCTGTCAACTTTTTGGGTGGTCCAGCCAGTTATTTGGAAATTACAGTAAGATTTTCGCGAGGAGTCTTCACGATGATGCAGAATCGAACGCTGGCGGTAGTTTTCGCTCTTGCCGCAATAGGTGGAATGCCTGCCTGCGCACAGGCGAATCCACCGAGAGCGCTCGATCATGCAACTGTAGCGGGCGGCCTGGTAAAGATCGTTCTCGTCGGGGATTCGACCGTGAACGCCGAAGGCGGCTGGGGCAAAGGCTTCTGCGCGCTGATGAAGCCGAATGTAAGCTGCGTGAATGACGCCCTGAATGGACGAAGCTCGAAGAGCTTTATCGACGAGGGCGCATGGAAGAAGGCGCTCGCAGATAAAGGCGACTACTACCTGATTCAGTTTGGTCACAACGATATGAAGGGCAAAGGGCCGGAGCGGGAAACAGACCCCGACACAACCTTCGCGGCGAATATCCGGCGCTACATCCAGGATTCGCGAGCGATCGGAGCGGTCCCGGTAGTCGTGACGTCGCTCTCGAGGAGGAACTATAAGGATGGCGTTCTGGTGCAGGACCTGAAGGACTACTCGGCGGCAGCGCGCCGCGCGGGCTTGGAAGAGAATGTAACCGTCATCGACCTTAATGCAATGTCCGTCAAGCTCCTCGAGGGGATGACCCAGGAGCAGGCCGACCAGTTCGACGCCACGGGCCACGAAGACGCACGCGCCGAGAACAAAAAGAGCCTCGTGGACCGCACGCACCTCAACGCGAAAGGCCAGGCACTGTTTGGGCGCATGGTCGCAGACGCTCTGGTTCGAACGCAGGTAGAGCTGGGGCCGGATGTGATCGGGGAGCCAGCGAAGGTCAGGACGGCCGGGCGGCAGTAGCTTGGCTGCCTTGCATCCCCTTTATTTCTGGAATATTCATGGCTGCGCCCCTTTTTCTCATAGCGGTCGGCCGCAAAAAGCTACAACGCAGGTGCCGCACTGATAAACTAAAAGCTCTGCGCTGTGACTACGCGCGACAAGCTCCCTCAAAGCGGCTAGACCGTGGCGAGCAAAAAAAAGGAAACGAAAACCAGTGGACCAGCAGACCAGGCAAGCCCTTAAACACGACAAATTTGTCGACACCACCACCCACGGCCTCGAATGGGCCGGCGAAAACCGTCGCTCGCTGATCATCACCGGCTCCATCACGCTGGCTGCAATCCTGATCGTGGTCGGCAGTATCCTCTTATATAACAGCCGCGCGAATCAGGCCTCCGTCGCCTTTGGGACAGCCATGCAGGCGTACCAGACCCCGCTAGCGGAGCCGGGGCAGCAAGTGCCTCCCGGCGTCAAGACCTACCCGTCCGTCGCTGAACGGGCCAAGGCAGCCAATGAACTCTTCATGGGGGTCGCCAACAAGTACGGCATGACGCCAGACGGCAAGAACGCACGGTACTTCGGCGGATTGACCTATATGGAAGAGGGGCAGAACGGCCAGGCCGAAACCACGCTAAAGCAGGTAGCGTCCGGCTGGAACGGCGATCTCGCCGCGCTGGCAAAGCTTTCGCTGGCGCAGCTCTACCGACAGACAGGCCGCGATTCCCAGGCGATCGATCTCTACAACGAACTCGCAGCCAAACCCACCAGCACTGTGCCGAGCGGTTTGGCACAACTTCAGCTCGCCGAGCTCTACGAGTCACAGGGCAAGCCCGACCTGGCCAAGAAGATCTACGCGCAGCTGAAGGACAAGGATGCCAAAGGACCAGCCGGCGTCCTTGCCGCCCAGAAGCTGAACCCCGCCCCCGCCGGTCCGGGCGGTCAGTAACCAGGCCTTTTTCACAACTCTCTCAGAAACTTCCGGACGCCTGGTCTCAGCCTTGGCGTCCGGATTTGTATGCCATTCGTGGGAAGTGCAAACGGGAGTTTAGCACCAAGCTTCGGCCGCGAAAGCTTCGCACGGCATAACCCAGCTGGTTCGGGCTACTTCGCGCCATGCCTCTGCTGCTCCGTTTATTGGTGGATTCTTTTTCGTATACAATTGGTCACTTAATCCCTCCAAAGCGGAGTCCGGCCCGTCATGAAAAATAGAAACCTAAGCGTAACCATTCTTATCGGCATATGCGTCGCCCTCACCTTCCATACAACTGCGAGTGCACAACGCCGTCGTGGTGGCGAGTCTTCAGGATTTACCTTTCGCTTTCTCGGCCCCCGCGCCGGCAATCGCGTTTCTGCAGTCGTAGGGGTGCCGGGAGACACCAGTACCTACTATGCCGGCGCCGCATCCGGCGGCATCTGGAAGTCTACCGATGGAGGCAACGATTGGCAGCCGATCTTCGACTCTCAATCCGTAGCTGCCATTGGCGCGCTAGCCGTCTCTCCTTCCGAGCCGAACGTTGTTTGGGCCGGAACTGGTGAGGCCTGGGCCATCCGCGACATCGACGTCGCTGGCGATGGAATCTATAAGTCCGTCGATGCCGGCAAAACCTGGGAGAACATGGGACTGCCTGAGACAGGCCGCATCGGCCGCGTCATCGTAGATCCAAAGGATGCGAACAAGGTGTACGTCTGCGCACTCGGACGCCTCACCGGCCCGCAGCAGACTCGCGGGGTCTACAAGACCATCGACGGCGGAAAGACCTGGGTCCGTTCTCTCTTCGTTGACGCCAACACCGGATGCTCTGGACTCAGCCTCGACGCACATGACTCCGAGACTCTCGTCGCCGGCATGTGGCAGGTCGAGATGCACACCTGGGGCGAGTTCAGCGGAGGCCCCGGCAGCGGAGTCTATATCTCCCACGACGGCGGCGGAACCTGGAAGCACGTCGAAGGACACGGCATGCCTAAGTCTCCCGTCGGCAAAATCGACGTCGCCATCGCCCCAACCGATTCAAACCGCCTCTACGCGCTCATTGAGACCGACAAGCAGGGTTCCTTCTGGCGTTCCGACGATGGAGGCGAGAACTGGCGTCTCACCAGCTGGGACCGCACCCTGATCGGCCGTGCCGGTTATTACATCCGCATCGCCGTCTCTCCGGGCGACGAGAATAAAATCCTGCTCGCCAACAGCGGCTTCCACGTCTCCCTCGATGGCGGCGAGACCTTCCGCGAAGTCCGCTGGGGTGGCGACAACCACGACATCTGGATGGACCCGAAAAATCCCGACCACTTTGCCATCAGCTACGATGGCGGCCTCGCAATCACCACGGTGAACGGTCGCGGCTTCCACTCCGTGACCCTACCCATCGGTCAGATGTACCACGTCGCTGTCGACGATCAGGTTCCCTACTATGTCTACGGCAATATGCAGGACAACAGCACGATGCGTGGTCCAAGCATCCCTTCGGGAGGTGGCGGCCGAGGCGCAGAAGTTGGTTGGGACCACGGCATGGGAGGCTGCGAATCCGGCTTCACTCTTCCCGACCCCACAAACCCAGACATCGTTTGGGCCTCCTGCTATGCCGATGAAGTCACCCGCTGGGACGCCAAGGCCAAACAGGCACGTTCCGTAAGTCCCTATCTCCACACACTCGATTCCGCCCCAACGCAAACCAAATACCGCTGCCACTGGACCCCGCCCCTCGCCATCGACCCCTTCGATCACAACACCGTCTACTACGGCTGCCAGGTCGTCTTCAAGACCACCAACAGCGGCCAGAGCTGGACCGTCGCCAGTCCTGATCTCTCCACACAAGACCCCAGCCGCATCGTCTCCTCCGGCGGTCTCATCGGCGACAACCTCGGCCAGTTCTACGGCGAAGTTGTCTTCGCTATTGCGCCCTCCACCATCCAGAAGGGACTCGTATGGGCCGGAACCAACGACGGCAAAGTCTGGTACACCCGCACTGGAGGAGGCGAGTGGACCGACGTCACCAAAAACATCACCGGCGTGCCTGCCTGGGGAACCGTCACCAGCATCGAGCCGTCCCACTTCGATCCCGGAACCGCGTACGTCACACTGGACTTTCATCTCGTCGACGACCGCGATCCATACATCTACAAAACCACCGACTTCGGTAAGACCTGGCAGAAGATCAGCAACAATCTCCCCAAAGGCCCCCTCGCCTACGTCCGCAACGTCTCTGAAGATCCCAACGCGCAGGGCCTTCTCTTTGCCGGAACCGGCAACGCCCTCTACTACTCTCTCAACGACGGGGGCAGTTGGACTCAACTCAAAAACGGCCTTCCTCCATCGCCAGTCACCTGGACCGTCGTGCAGAAACGCTTCCACGATCTCGTCGTCTCTACCTACGGTCGCGGCTTCTACATCCTCGACGACATTACTCCGCTCGAGCAGATGGCGAAGCAGGCATCCTCATCCGAATCCGACGTCCGCCTCTTTACCCCGCGTCAGGCATACCGGCTCCATAACTCCACTACAGCCTTCGTAAATTACTCGCTCAAATCCACTCCAAAGAAGCCGGTTGAGATCGAGATCCTCGACGCAAAGGGCAACGTGATCCGCAAGCTGACCGCCCCCGGGCATCCCGGCATCAACCGGACTGCGTGGGACATGCGCTACGCCGGCATGCATACGATCGCGCTGCGCACGATTCCTCCCGAAGATCCACACATCTTTGAGGAGGATCGCTTCAAGGGCAAAGATTCCCGTCCCGTCACTCACTGGGGAATGTCTCCCGAACAGCCCGGCCCGCTTGCCGCTCCCGGCAAATACACCGTGCGACTCACCGTCGATGGCGAGTCATTCAAAGAGCCGCTTGAGATCCTTATCGATCCACACAGCCCCGGCACTCAGCAAAACATCGAAGCGTCGCTCAAGATGCAGCTTCGCATTCGTGACGACGTTAACAAAGTCTCCGAAATGGTCAACCACATCGAGTGGATGCGAAAGCAGCTCGGCGAGGTCAAATCGATGATCTCTGAAGACAGTCAGGAGACCAAGCTCCTCCAGACCGCTAAAGACACAGACCAGAAGATGCAGGACGTCGAATACGAACTTCTCTCCAAAGATCTCGCCGCGAGCGACGACAAAACCTACATCTCCGCCTACAAGGTCTACTACGACCTCCTCTGGCTCAATGGAGAAGTTGGATCAGGAGCAGGTGACGTCGCAGGCGCTGGCGACTATGGTCCAACCGATACCTCGCCTCAACTTCTCGCCGGAATCGAGAAGGATCTTGCTCACGCGGAAGGCGACTATCACGAACTGATGACGAAAGTCGTGCCCGTCTTCAATCAAGCACTCTTCTCCAAGGGCATCGTTCCTCTCGCCGTAACCAACGCAACTCCGGCAACAGGAAGTCAATAAGAGCACACCGCAATAAGGAATTGAAAAATTAACGTGGTGAGGTTGCCTTTAGAAAATGACCAATCAGCCCGTCCCTCACATCAAGTTCCTCTGCGAGGTTCTACCGTTCGCCTGCATCTCGGTCGGCCTCGCTCTAACGGCATACTCCCACGCGCAGTTGACCTCTCCCTCCGCCGGTCCAGGCAACAAAAGTATTGTCACCAGGACAACCGTAACGCAGAATTCACTCCACGACCTTTCTCTGAGACTTGATGCTATGAAGAGTGAAGCGACTCCATCTGGCTCTGTCGCCGAGTGTGACCAACTCCGCAATCACTGCGGAACCTCCCCCGAGCCCGAAGACGCAGACCCTGACGATGACGCGGAAACCGATGATGCCGACGTAGGTATTACTCCCGACCCGGCGATCCTCGAATCAGGCGCAGCCATCGAACAAAGGAAACAGGGACCGCGAGACGCAGTGCCCCTCATTGAAAGCTTCGACGGCCTCGGTGAAGGCTTCACCGGCCCGCAGGGCACCGCCACCGGCCGCAACCCCTCCGACAACAGCCTCGCCATCGGCCCAGACCACATCGTCCAGATCGTCAACTCCCGTATGGCGGTCTTCACGAAAAAAGGTTCCCGCTACGACACCACCGGAAAGGTGCTCTACGGGCCCGTCATTACCAACACCATCTTTGCCGGCTTCGGAGGCCAGTGTGAGCAGCGCACCAGCGGCGACGCTGTAGTCCGCTACGATCAACTCGCCAACCGTTGGCTCTACGTGTTGCCCATCTTCAGGCGGCCTCCAGATGATCCGCAAGGTCCCTACTCCATGTGCTACGCAGTAAGCAAGGGGCCCGATCCCCTCGGCCCTTACTACCGCTACGAGTTCAAACGCCCTCTCTTCCCCGACTATCCGCGACCCGCCATCTGGCCTGATGGATACTATGTCCCCACCAGCGTCGGAGACACCGTCATTCAAAAGCAGGCCTGCGTCGCCGATCGCAACAAGATGCTCCAGGGACTTCCCGCTACCGAGCAGTGCGTCTTCCTCGATGGCGTCAACTTCCTCAACAACGCCGACATCGATGGACAAGCTCTCCCGCCGCCCGGCGCACCCAACATCATGATCGCCACCGGAGGCACCCAGCTTCACGATCACTTCTCCGACGATGGTATCTACGTCTACAAATTCCACGTCGATTGGGTCGATCCCAGCAAGACCAACGTCAGCCCCGTCAGAAAAATCAACGTCGCCCCCTACAACTACCTCTGCAACGGACAGCTCACCAAGTGCGTCCCGCAGCCAGGAACGCCCATACGCCTTGACGCCCAGGGAGACAAGCTTATGCAACGGCTCGTCTATCGCAGAATCGGCCACAACGAGTGGATCGCCGGGCTTCACTCGGTCGACACCAAAGACGGAGGAGGTGGGGTTCGTTGGTACGAGCTCAAGCTCGACCGAAAACGCGAGCCGCAGCTCTATCAACAGGGAACCTATGCCCCCGATGGCTTCTATCGCTGGATGCCTAGCCTTGGCATCGATCGCAAAGGAGACATCGGCATCGGCTACTCCTTCGGAGGCGACCCCAACTTTCCCGGTCAACGATTCGCTGCCCGGCTTGCCAAAGATCCAAGAGGAGTCCTAACCTTCAAGGAAACCGTTCTGGCAAAGGGCCAGGCCTCGCAGACCAACACACTCCGGTGGGAGGACTACGCCACAACCGCCATGGATCCCTCCGACGACTGCACTTTCTGGTACGTCGGCGACTACATAAAAGCCGCAGGCCAGAGTTACAGCACTCGTATCGGAGCCTTCCGCCTTCCTGGCTGCTCCATCCGGCACTGATGAGACGCTCGGCGTAATACTCACACGCTAAAAACCCCTGCTGCCTTCAAAGGCGGACTTCAGCCCCGCCGCAAGGGCAATGATTTTCAATCTGGCTAACTCTTCAGCCCCCGGCCTTCTTCTTCTATAGGGGGCAAAGGGATGAGAAGCAAACCTCCTATCTTCAGGCACTTACAATTTTTTTCTTCGTTTTTCGCCCAAAAGACGCATGTCAAGTCCAGAAACAAGCTAACCCACTTCCAATCAATGATATCCGCGTGGCATTTAAGTTCTATCGGAACCGCTATACTGGATATAGATCGAAAAAAGATCAAGCCCCGGAAAGTCATTCGAGGCTAAACTGTTTATTAACAATATTTTGGACGCAACCCCTTTGTTATGAATATTTTACAGAGGTATAGACACCTGTAAATCATTCATTACAAATACCTTCCGCCCAAATACCCGGGGGGGGGGTGGCGCAGATCAGTCATCAGGAAATGAGCCACTCCGGATCTTCAACGCCGACTCGGCATCGGTTCGCAGCTTCGTCAGGACGCTCCATTGATCGTTCACCTTAGGCGGCGCAACCCACAGAGGCAGAGGCATTCTGAGATATTCGGAGAGCGCGTAGGCATGGGGCTCATACAGTGCACGAATCGTGTTCAGCCGCTTAGCCGCCGCTGGGTCACCGCACAACCGCAGGTGGTTTTCTCCAAGAGCCTCGCACAGGTGGTAGAAATCCTTCTGCGGCAGCCGGTCGACATCGCCTTGATGCCGCCAGGCCTCTCTCTCCTGGACATGGAAGATCTGCCCGAGATCGACGAGCGCATGCCTGGCCATCACAAAGGTCAGTTGCGCCTGCCGGGAAGACTCGCACTCGATCACCGAGATCAGCAACGAGCAGGTATCGAGGATCGAGACCAGCGCCGAGAGCCAGCTCTGCGTGTCGTGCTGCGAGCGGTAATAGCAAAGAATCGGATAGGAGACATGCGACTCGAGAAGCTCCGCCGCCCAGCGCTCCCACTCTGCAAGCAGTTCGGTCAGGGCCTCGTGTCCACCCTCAAAAGCATGCCGGCGAAACAGTTCGGCAGCATTTGGCGGGGAACCGGCACGCGAATCAAGTAGCGCCACGCTAACCTCGCGACGCGAAAACGCTTGATACAGCACAGGCAGATAGCTGATCACCAGCGCGACGAACCCGAGACCTACGCCGGACTCCAGAATGATGAAACCGCGCGCGAACCGGTTATGCGGCACGACATCGCCGAGACCGAGAGTGAACAATGTTGTACCGCTTACATACAGGTCAGTGCCGAGCTTCGCCCATGTGCCAGTGCCCGGCCCCAACATGACGTCGCCAAACGGGGAGCGCAGCGAGAAATAAAGCAGTGCAAAGCCGCTGATAAGCAGAAGCGCCCACAACAAGAGCAGCAAAAGCAGCGAAAGCGGTCCGTAAATACTGTAGATCTGTTCCCGCACCTTCTTGTTGCGAGCGTGCTCGGCCATCGCAACCCACGGCGCCCAGGTCGTAACGAAGAAGATACGTGTGAGTTGAAATCGACCGGTCGGACGACGCGGCAGAATAATTGTCTGGAAGGCGTCAAGCGCCACCCCCAGGCAGCAAAGGAGCCCGACGATGAATGCAGCGACGTGCACGAGAAAAATATTCCTTTATTCGCTCAAAAGTAACAACCTTCGTCAACCTTACCAGACGAAAAAAGGCCGACTTTTTGAAGAAGTCTGCGTCTAACGAGCAGACGGAAGGTATGACCACTCAAGTGCAACAAAATTCACAGACGCAATGAAAAGTGGTATGTCGGCTCCGCAACATTGCCGAAACAACGGGGTCCACTCTGCTACACGAAGAAAGATATTGAAATTTCATTCGACAAACAGCCTTTTTCAGGCCTAAGCTGAGTTTACTGGATACATTTCCAATCGCTGTAAAACGAATTTGTGAGAGGGGGGACCATGCGACGAGTACTGGTGGTTGATGATGATCGTCTCGTTGCGGATACGCTGGCCCTGATCTTCGAGAAAAATGGCTTCAAGGCGAAAGCGGTCTACTCCGCAGATGAGGCGTTGCAGTGTTCCCGCGAATTCAATCCTCATCTTCTTCTGTGCGATGTAACTATGCCTGCTCGCGATGGCCTTGCTTTGGTGGAGGATATGACGCGTGAGCTGCCGTCCTGCCGCATTCTCGTGCTCACAGGTTTCTACTCCAATCTGAAGAGTGTTCGCGAACAGGCCCGTAAGCTCTCCCGCCCGTTGGGCGTCCTTACAAAACCGTGCCAGCCTTCAGAGCTTCTTCGCGAAGTAGCTGCCTTGCTGGCTACTACGTAGCAGGATTCCGCAACATGCCTGGCCTTGGGCGAACCTTTATTTTTCTTGGCTTCATCCTTGTCGTTGTCGGCGTCGTGATCCTCGCGTCCGACCGTTTTAATCTTCCCCTCGGCCGCCTTCCCGGTGACTTCACCTGGCGAGGACGCGGATGGTCGGTCTCCTTTCCTCTGGCAACCTCGATCCTCGTCAGCGTGCTGTTGAGCGTCCTTCTCTGGGCGATTAGCCGCCTTCGCCGCTAGCTCTGTAATCCTGCGTCACGATAGACTCAGGCGGTATGGCCGAGAGTGAAGACAAGCCGCCGACGTTGGCCAGCCTTCGAGCACGCAAAGCAAGACTCCGCTCCAGTAAGAGACCGTCTTCCGCCTCTTCGGGTTCTGATTCGCTCGAGCAAACCGGACTCTTTTCCCCCGCCAACGAGACCTTTCCTCTGCTCAATAACCAACCGGCCCAAGCGTCCTCCTCGGGCGAAGGATCGGCTTTCTCTTCCAGGAAGCTTCAGCGCGGGCCCGCGTCTATCCCCTCCGTCACAACCGAGCGCCGCATCTGGAGTGTTCGCGCGCTTGTCACCGACATTCGCCAGCACATCGAGAGCGACTACACCGACGTATGGGTCGAAGGCGAGATATCGAACTGCCGTCCGGCGCCTTCAGGACACATTTACTTCACTCTCAAGGACGGCGAGGCGCAACTTCCTGTCGTCCTCTTCCGCAGCCACGCAAGGCTGCTGCGCTTCCGCCCTGCCGACGGCCTCGCTATGTTGGTTCGTGGGCGCGTCTCTGTCTACGAGAGCCGCGGCCAGCTTCAACTGATTGCCGAGACCATGGAGCCTCGCGGCGCGGGGACGCTTCAACTGGCATTCGAACAGCTCAAAGCCAAGCTGCTTTCTGAGGGACTTTTCGATGCGGGCCGCAAACGCCCGCTGCCAGCCTTCCCGAAGTGCATCGGCATCGTTACATCTCCCGCCGGCGCGGTGATTCGAGACATCGTCACCATCGTGAGACGGCGGCATGCCCGGCTAAATCTCCTTGTGTATCCGGCAGTGATGCAAGGTGCGTCCAGTCCGGATTCGGTCGCCGAAGGCATCCGCTGGTTCAATGACAACCCGGCGCTCGTAGATGTTATCGTCGTGGCGCGAGGCGGCGGATCACTGGAAGATCTCGCGGGATTCAATGACGAAGCGCTCGCACGCGCTATCGCTGCCTCTGAACTTCCTGTTGTCTCTGCCATCGGTCATGAGACCGACTTCACGATTGCGGACTTTGTCGCCGACCTGCGCGCTGCCACTCCGTCTGCGGCTGCTGAGTTGGTAACGGTTGCGCAGCACCGCATCGAAGACCGAATCGCGGTCCTCACCGCGCGTGTGCACCGAGCCGGTCGCTTTCATGTGATGCATGCGCGACAACGCTACGCTCGCCTCTCGGCGGAATCCGTTCTGACCCGGCTCCGCGATGCCATCAACGGCCGTGGCCAGCGCCTCGATGAGCTGCGTTTCCGCCTCGATGCCTCCATGCAGCGCCGCCTGCAGCTTCGGTCTCAGCGCTTTGCGATTCTGATCGACCATCTGCGCAGAGAGAATATCTCGGTCCGCATTGCCAGCATCAATCGTCACCTGCAGAGAGTGGATCAACGCCTGCACAGCACCACAGCTCAGATCGTCAACCCGCGCCAGATGCGCCTGAACCGGGCCTCTGCCGGTCTTCGAGCTCTCTCGCCTCTCGCTGTATTGTCTCGCGGATACGCTCTCGTCTACGCCGCCGACGGCAAACTGCTACGCTCTGCCACCGATACTGCATCAGGCCAGAAGATTCGCGCACGCCTGGCTCATGGCACACTTGAAGCTGAAGTGAAGCAGACTTCAATCGATGAAGCAAACGTAACGGAGACCAACAACTCATGAAGAAGCTCTTTGGAACCGATGGTATCCGCGCGGTTGCCGGCCAGGCGCCGCTCGATGCGCCTACCGTCCACGCGATTGGGCTAGCGCTCGCCCATACTCTTGCCGTCAAGACACCATCTCCACGAATTTTGCTCGGGATGGATACTCGCGAGTCCAGCGAATGGATCGCCGCCATTCTTACTTCAGGCCTCACCGCTGGGGGAGCGTCAGTAGAGAGCGCTGGTGTCATTACGACTCCGGGTGTCGCCTTTCTGACACACACGCACCGCTTCGCGGCTGGTATCGTCATCTCGGCCTCGCACAATCCCTGGCAGGACAATGGCATCAAGCTGTTCGGCCCAGACGGGTACAAACTGCCCGACGCTGTTGAACTTGCCATTGAAGAAGAAATATTCCGACAAATCGCCAGTTCGACGGCGCCTCCGCAGCAAACCGTTCCACCCGAGGTCAATGAGGCCGATCGCGCTGAATATGTTAGCTTCCTTCTCGCGGCTGTTCCGGGGCTCTCGCTCGATGGTCGTCGCATTGTCGTCGATTGTGCCAATGGAGCAGCGTCTTCCGTTGCGCCTCAACTCTTCTCCGGTCTTGGCGGCGAAGTGATCATTACGCATGCCAGCCCCGACGGCCGCAATATCAACGAAGCATGCGGAGCGCTGCATCCCGAGATCGTTGCCGCAAAGGTCAAACATCACAATGCCTCGATGGGAATTACCTTCGACGGTGATGCTGACCGCGCTCTGTTTGCCGATGAGAACGGCTGCGTCGTCAATGGCGACGCTGTTCTGCTGCTGGCTGGCCGAGATCTGCAGGCTCGAGGCCTCCTCACGAACTCAACCATCGTTGCTACCACGATGTCGAACATGGGGCTCGAAGCGGCGCTGAAGCGTAGCGGCATCCAAATGCTCCGCGCTGCCGTCGGTGACAAGTATGTTCTCGAACAAATGATCGCCACGGGCGCGGCGCTAGGCGGGGAGCAGTCAGGTCACATCATATTTACGGGGCGAAGCACCACGGGTGATGGTCTGCTCACGGCGCTCCTACTGCTCGATATTGTTCATCGGAGCCGCAAATCTCTGGCCGAGCTCGTCGCCGATCTCAAAGTCTTTCCGCAGGTCATCGTCAATGTCAAGGTACGGGAGAAAAGACCGCTCGAAAGTATCCCCACGGTTGCTGCCGCTATTCGGGCAGCAGAGGCGGAACTCGCTGATTCAGGCCGCGTCGTTATCCGCTATAGCGGCACTGAAGCGCTGGCCCGCGTGATGATTGAAGCCGAATCAGAACCACTGATGCGGCATCACGCCGATACGATCGCTGCAGCTATTCGCACGGAACTTGGCATCTAATGTGGGTCAGTCATGATGGATGAGAAAGAGATGAATTCCACATCATGAACGCGAAATATTTTTTTGGCTTGATCTTAACAGGCGGAGTTATCTGAAAACCTGAAGGGCAAATGTCCGAGATGTTTTGTAACCCGATGCCGTGAACATAGTCGAATAGCAGTCTGGTTTGGCGAGGACAGAAGAGACACCGAGGAGTAAGACAATGACGACGAATTTGACGCCTCTTAGCGCGCGTCCGGCGTGGAAGGCGCTTCAAGCGCATTATCAACAGATTCACGCGATGAAACTGAAACAGTTATTTGCGAATGATCCTGGTCGCGGTGAGCGATTCACAGCAGAGACCGGGGGGATATTTCTCGATTACTCAAAGAACCGCATTACGGATGAGACCCTGAAGCTACTAATTCAGTTGGCAGAAGAATCCGGCCTTAGAACTCGCATTGATGCGATGTTTGCCGGAGAGAAGATCAATATCACAGAGAACCGTTCTGTGCTGCATGTTGCGTTGCGCGCGCCGAGGGGTGAGTCGATTTTTGTTGATGGAGAAGATGTCGTTCCTGGAGTTCATGCTGTACTGGACAAGATGGCCGCCTTCGCCGATCGTGTTCGCAGCGGTGCGTGGAAGGGACACACCGGTAAGCGGATTCGTAACGTGATCAACATTGGAATCGGCGGTTCTGATCTGGGCCCTGTGATGGCCTATGAGGCGTTGAAGTATTACAGCCAGCGCGATATCACCTTTCGCTTTGTCTCGAATGTTGATGGAACGGACTTTGCGGAGGCCGTGCGAGACCTGAACCCGGGGGACACGCTTTTTCTAATTGCATCGAAGACCTTCACTACGCTTGAGACGATGACGAATGCCCATTCGGCACGCGATTGGGCGCTTGCGGGATTGGGAGGCGATGAGAAAGCGGTGGCGAAACATTTCGTTGCAATCTCAACCAACGCCAAAGAGGTGACGAAGTTCGGGATTGATACGGCAAACATGTTTGAGTTCTGGGACTGGGTTGGCGGACGATATTCGATGGATTCGGCCATAGGTTTGTCGACGATGCTGGCGATTGGGCCGGATAATTTTCGTGCCATGCTCGACGGTTTTCATCAGATGGACGAGCACTTTCGCACTGCTCCGTTTGCGAGCAATCTGCCGGTTCTGATGGGACTGTTGACCGTGTGGTACACCGACTTCTTCGATGCACAGACGGTTGCGATTTTGCCATACGAACAGTATCTGAAACGATTTCCGGCTTACCTGCAGCAGTTGACTATGGAGAGCAATGGCAAGCACGTCACACTGGATGGAACGCGGGTAACCACTGAGACCGGGCCGATCTACTGGGGCGAGCCTGGGACGAATGGGCAGCACTCTTTCTATCAGTTGATTCACCAGGGAACGCGGTTGATTCCGTGTGACTTCATCGGGTTCTACAAGACGCTGAATCCTCTGGGCCGACACCACGACATGCTGATGGCGAATGTCTTTGCGCAGGCTGAGGCGTTGGCTTTCGGTAAGACTGCCGAACAGGTGAAGGCAGAGGGCACGCCGGACTGGCTGGTTCCACATCGTGTATTTGAAGGAAATCGACCATCGAATACGATTCTTGCGGAGAAGCTGACGCCTGAGGTGTTGGGCAAGCTGGTTGCACTTTACGAACACATGGTGTTTACGCAGGGCACGATCTGGAGTATCGACTCGTTCGATCAGTGGGGCGTTGAGCTGGGCAAGGTGCTGGCGCAGAAGATCATCGGTGAATTGGAGAGCGCCACAGAACCAGCGCTGGCGCATGACACGTCGACGACAAATTTGATTCACAGATACAGGAAGAATAAGTGAGTTCGGCGGCTGTTGGGCAGGGCCGGTGGCGTTTTGATCGCCCGTGAACCGTCAGAGCTGTTTGAAAAGGAGCGACTATGCAACTTGGAATGGTAGGCCTGGGCAGAATGGGCGCGAACATGGTTCGGCGGCTGATCGCGCATGGTCATGAATGCGTCGTCTTCGACATGTCGGCGAAGGTGGTTGCGGATATGGCGAAGGAGAAGGGAATTAGAGGCTCCTCCTCGCTGCAGGATATGGTGAGTAAGATGGCCAAGCCGAGGGCCATCTGGTTGATGATTCCTGCAGGAGTTGTTGAGAAGACGATCGAGGCGATCGCTCCGCATCTTGAGGCTGGTGACATCCTGATCGATGGGGGCAATTCGTACTATGTCGACGATATCCGGCGGGCGAAGCAGCTCGCTGAAAAAGGAATTCAGTACGTTGATGTCGGAACCAGTGGAGGGGTGTGGGGGTTGGAGCGAGGGTACTGCATGATGATTGGCGGCCCGGACGCCGCCGTCCAGTATCTGGACCCGATCTTCAGGACGATTGCTCCTGGTATTGGAGATATCGCGCGGACTCCGGGGCGCGAGAAGGTGGGTGGGACCGCTGAGCTGGGGTATTTGCACTGCGGACCCAATGGCGGCGGGCACTTCGTCAAGATGGTGCATAACGGGATCGAGTATGGGATGATGGCGGCTTATGCAGAGGGGCTTGGTGTGCTAAAGGCGGCCAACATCGGCAAGCACACGGCCGAGATCGACGCTGAGACGACGCCGCTTCGCGATCCAGAACTCTATCAGTATGACTTTAACCTGCCGGATGTGACTGAGGTCTGGCGCCGCGGGAGCGTGATTGCTTCGTGGCTGTTGGATCTGACGGCGGCTGCGTTGTTGCAGGACCCCGAGATGTCGAAGTTTGGTGGCAGAGTTTCGGACTCGGGCGAAGGGCGCTGGACGATCAAGGCGGGGATTGACGAGGGTGTTCCGACTCCGGTGTTGACGACGGCGCTGTATGAGCGATTCAGTTCGCGGGGAGAGGCTGACTTCTCGAATAAGCTTCTGTCTGCGATGCGGTATGAGTTTGGTGGTCATCTTGAGAAACCTGCGGCTAAGTAGATTGCAGTTTGAAGGAGATAATTCGTGAGCCAACCTCATTCCGATGCGCTGGTGTTCTTTGGCGCGACCGGCGATCTCGCCTATAAGAAGATTTTTCCGGCGCTGCAGTCGATGATCAAGCGCGGCACCCTTGATGTTCCGGTGATTGGGGTGGCGAAGGCTGGGTGGGACCTCGATCAGTTGAAGGCGCGAGCAAAGGATAGTCTTGAGCAGCATGGGGGCCTGGATGCGGGGGCGTGGGAGAAGCTGAGTTCGCTGCTGCAGTATGTTGATGGCGATTATGCCGATCCGTCGACGTTCGTCGCGGTGCGCAAGGCGCTGGGTTCGGCGGAGCGGCCGGCGCATTATCTGGCCATTCCGCCTTCCATGTTTGAGACTGTGGTTGAACAGCTGGTGAAGTCTGGTTGTGCGAAGAAGGCACGGATGATTGTGGAGAAGCCGTTCGGTCACGACCTGGCTTCGGCGCAGGAGCTGAATCGGATTCTGTTGTCGGCGTTTCCGGAGTCTTCGATCTTTCGGATTGATCATTATCTGGCGAAGGGGCCGGTTCATAACGTGGTGTCGTTTCGGTTTTCGAATTCGTTTTTGGAGCCTTTGTGGAACCGCGACCATGTCGAGAGTGTTCAGATCACTATGGCGGAGGATTTTGGCGTGCAGGGACGGGGGGCGTTTTATGACCAGACGGGTGCCATTCGCGATGTGATCCAGAACCATATCTTCCAGGTGATGTCCAATCTGACGATGGAGTGCCCGGCGCGGGAGGACGTCGAGTCGTGGCGGGACGAGAAGGTGAAGGTACTGAAATCTATTCCTGCGATCGACCCGAAGAACCTGGTTCGCGGTCAATTTGTCGGATACCTCGATGAGAAGGGTGTTGCGAAGGACTCGAAGGTGGAGACGTTTGCCGCGCTTCGGCTTGAGATCAAATCGTGGCGGTGGGACGGCGTTCCGTTCTACATTCGCGCCGGAAAAAATCTTCCCGAGACGGTTACGGAGATTATGGCGCGATTGCGCAAGCCGCCGGCGACCAATATGACCGACCCCGATGCGCCGCAGAACTATTTGCGCTTCCGGATCAGTCCTGAGATGACCATTGCGATGGCAGTCTCGGTTACGCCTCAGAGCGGCGTCGGCAAGCGCGAAGAGGTGGAGCTGGTGGCGAGCCGCCATCCGCGCCCGGGGGAGATGGAGGCGTATGAACGGTTGTTGACTGACGCGATGACTGGGGACGCCACTGTTTTTGCACGGCAGGACTATGTTGAAGAGGCCTGGCGGATCGTCGACCCGATGCTGAAGACTGCGACTCCGGTTTATCCGTATGAGCCGCATACCTGGGGCCCGAAGGAGGTGGATTCCAATATTGTTCCACCCGGCGGCTGGGAGGTTCCTGTTGCGGAGGATCTGGAGGACTTTCGGATCGTTAAGCAGTCAGCTTAGGTTCACGCTATGCCGGGGGTACCCCCTATGTAGAATGACAAAGTATCTATTTTCAGTGAGTTACTCCTGATATCGAGATGCAAAGTCTTCATAATAAATAGGTTACCGCTAAAGTCTTCCAAGTACATGGGTTAGGTCTCCTTTCTTAAATGAATTAGCCCCGGGAAGTTGTCTCCCGGGGCTTCTCATTTAAGACTCTATATTCATTATAGCGGTTGGAGTGAAACTTAAATGCCAAGCGTATCCTATTGCAGAGCAATGGGTTGAGTGGTTTTGGGGCTTGACATGCGATTTTTGGGCTGAAAACCGATAAAAAAAGTTAAGGGTAACGGCAAAGGCAATAGATTCAATTGCTTCGCGCAGAGCAAGATGTTGTTCGACCGCTGGGCAAGTTCGGTCGCAAATCGGTTCGACGGTGGGCGCGAAGGGTGAGAATGATAATCCAGCCATGCCCATACGCAAATCTCTTACTTCTGCCTTTGCTGGACCTATGCTTATCGGATTAATCGGTCTCGCGAATGTCATGCGCCATCCTCGATTTGAGAGCATACACAACGTGGACGTGGTGCAACTGCTGGCTTCAGGGATGTGCTTCGGAGTGGCGTTGTCTGCGCTCGTTGCGATGTTTCGACGATCGCAGTAAGCGCCTGGCGCGAAAACCGAGATTTTTCAGCACAGCCGGCGCGACGCACGGGCTTCAGGGACGGGCTTTTTTGGCCAGGCACTTGGCCATGATGGCGGTGTGGAGGCGTTCGCGAAGCTCGGTCGAGACTTCGTAGAGTTCGTTGCCCTTGTAGACTTCGATGGTCTGGCGGGTGGTGTTGAGGACGACGCGACAGTGTTGGCAGCTATCGGTGTGAGCCTGTATTTCGCTGCGAAGATCGGCGCTGAGCTGCTCGTCGAAGTAGTCGGATAGATGGCTTAGTAAGTCGGTGCAGTTCATGCAGGCTGGCCCTCCTGCTTCTTGCGGAAGTACCGGCTGAGTCGTTCGCGCAACTGGAGTCGCGCGCGCAACAATCTGGATTTCACCGCAGGGACGCTCAAGCCGAGTGCCTCCGCAGTCTCTTCCGTCGAGAGATTTTCAACGTCGCGCAGGGTAAAGACGCTGCGAAAACCAGGAGGGAGGCCCTGAATGGTTTTACGAAGAATGTCGGCGAGTTCAGCCTGGTTGTACTGCTGCTCGGGATTGGGGCGCCACTCGGCGAAGTCACGAGGGATGGAGCCTTCTTCGGTTTGAACGTCTTGGTCCATGGAGACGGTCTTGCTGGTCTTGCGCTTGCGGAGGCGCATGAGGCTCTCATTGACGGCGATGCGGACGAGCCAGGTAGAGAACTTTGAGTTTCCCTGGAACTGATCCAGCTTCTCGTATGCCTTGAGGAATGCATCCTGCGTAATGTCTTCAGCGTCTTCACGGTTTTGGGTAATGTGCTGCGCCACGCGGAAGATCTGGCGTTCGTACTGCCGGACCAGTTGCTCAAATGCAGCGGTATCGCCCGCCTTCGCGCGTGCAACAAGCGCTACGTCGGGGTGGATCTCTTCCGTCGCTGGAGATTGGATGGCAGGCATGAGCAAAGGGTGCGAAAAACGGACACTGAAATGCTTGCAGTGAACCGCAGCGAATCAGTGTCTACCTCAGTGTAAATGCCGCTGGGGTGGAGAGCAAAGATGTGGGCGGGGAAATGGGGGACTGCGGTGAGGTTGAATGACTTACCGGAGCGGCCTGGACTGCCGGAGAACGCGACCTGGGAGGCAAACGTTCTCCGGTGTGTCTGGCAACGGTTTAGCGGGCAAACTTGCGGCGAAGTGCACCGGCAGCGCCAAGGAGACCAGTTCCGAGCAGAGCGAAGGTGCTGGGTTCTGGTGTGGGAGATGCGCTGACGCTGGTGAAGACGAAGGTGTCGTCGTTGTAGTCGAAGTCCGACGAACCATTCGGAAGGTCTTCCATGCCAACGTAGGTGCCGTTGATCGTACCGAAGCCGCCGATGGTGCCGCTGAAGGGTGTGATGTAGGCGTGGTTGTCGCCGTCGGGGCTAGTTGCCGCGTTCGAGGAAAAGGTGTCGCCTGGGAAAGAGGTATTGAAGAGGTCGAAATACAGGGTGTCGCCGTTTTTCAGCGTGGGGCTGTCGAAGACGACTGTCGTGGTTCCAGGTATGCTGACCTGGTTATTGAGAGCGCCCTGAGGACCAAGAAAAGTTCCGGTGGTGGCATCGAAGACGGAGATTGTGTCGGTATCGGCGGCGCTGACGGAGTAGAAGTAGGCGGTGATGCCAACACCGTTGGCTCCGGTGTAGGTAACCGGGCTCGAGGTTGTGATTGGATGACCGGCGTTGCCATACGGCACGAACGAATCGGCATGAAGTGAAGTGGTGCCTGCAACCAAGACAGATGCAAGGGCGAGCAGTGAGAGACGCATTGGAACTCCTAGGGGTCGAATCTGGGTGAACTCTTTGCTTTGATTAGTGCAATCTGGAGGCCAAACCGAAGAATGTTGCAAACTCGTGCATATTGATGGTTCTTCGTTGAAGTTGGCGAGAAAAGCGAAAATATTTGCACATATCTCGAAAACTATTGCTACTTCTTTTCCCATGGGTTGGGTGGGTGGCGGATTCAGGGGATGGGTTACCTAAGTTATTTATTTGCTATATTTTGGAAGGAGTAGGCTGCGACATTTTTCAGAACAGGCTCCGTCATGCAGTGGTACTTGCCACCTTACGGAGACCGGCTTAGGGTTTTGGTTTTAGCGATTGAGCTTACGGCGAAGCATGGCAGCAACGCCCACGAGACCTGTCCCAAGCAGAAGGAAGGTGCTGGGTTCTGGTGTGGAAGCTGTGGGGACGGTTGCAGTGACGTCAGTAAAGACGAAGGTGTCGTCGTTGTAGTCGAGGTCGGAGCCGGCGAGTGGGTTTAGGCCAGTAACAGCGAGGTCTTCCATACCGACGAAGGTGCCGGTAAGGCCGGCAGGAAGTCCAGCGATGCCGCCGGTATATGGAGTGGAGTAGGCGTGGTTGTATCCATCGGCGCTGAAGGCTGTCGGGTTGCCTCCGTTGTCGACGGAGTCATCGATCTGGCCTGCGCTGTCGTTGGAGATGATGAAGACAAGGTTGTCTCCGGCGTTGACGGAGAGAAAGGTTGTGGGCACACCAATTGTCGAACTGTGGTTGGGAATTAAAAAACCGCTGAAGGTGTTCTGGGTAGTATCCCAGAGCTCGATCGTGTCGTTGCCGCCGGCTTCGGAGCCGGCGAAGTAGCCGATGAGGGAGCCAGTGACAGAGGCAGTAAAGATGTGAGCGGGGGCGAGTTGGCCTCCGTTCGGATAAGGAATGTCGTCGGCGAATAAAGGAATAGTACCTGCGGCAAGAATGGATGCAACTGCAAGAAGAGCGAGGCGCATGGGGAACTCCTTGGGGAGGCAGCTCTAGTGACTCTTAGTGGCGATCATTGCGATGAAGCAATCTGCATGCCCATTATGGCAATGCAAAATTACTGCATCTTTACGATTCCTGGGAGATAGAGCAGATGGTGCAAATATTTGTGTGGATAGCAAGAATTCCTGCTGCCGCTACTGAACCCTCCCTCCTACTGGGGATGGGTTTCGGGGACTTCGGTGTCCTATAATCGAACGATTCACACGGGTCTGAAAGTACCCGCGGTGGTTCGCGGAGGGATGCTGCTTGTCTATGTTCTCGAAACGCAGCTTAGAGTGGATGTGTGGTCTGGAAGAACAATGAGGCAGTGATGGGCATCCGGCAGAGGTTTTTGGGTGCGATGGCGGTTGCCTCTTTGCTAGCGATTGTCACGCCATTTGCGGGGGGTGGCGTAGGGGTGCGAGCGCAGAGTTCATCCACTGCTGCGACGGAGCAAGCGAAGAAGCCGGTTACGAAAAAGAAGGCGACTCCCCCGGCAAAGACTGCAAGCAGCGGGAGCAAGACGACTGAGGCCGGTTCGAGCAAGAGTGCCGGTTCAAGCAAGAACATTAAGGGCAAGAGCACTGCTGCCACCAAACATCACGCTGCATCGGCGGCTTCGCGGAGACCGACTGCGCAGACGATCCGGCTGACGAGCGCGTTTAAGGCTTCGGAGCAACTGCGTCCTATGGCGCAGCAACTGGCGATGACTCGTTCGGCGGCGGCTTACAGCGGAGTGGAGAGCTATGCGCGGGCGCACCCGGGTGAAGGGGCGGCCGCGGCTTATCTCGCCCTGGGACATGCTTACATGCTGGATCACCGGTATGCCGATGCGGCGGAGACGTTTCGCCGGGCTGGCGCGAGTGGCGTCGCTTTGGACGACTATGCGGACTACCTGGGAGCGCAGGCGTCGGTGCAGGCAGGGCGCGGGATGGATGCGTATGCGCTGCTCGATCACTTTGCGGAGAAGCATCCTGAGAGCATCTTTAAGGCGAATGCGCCAGTACTGCTGGCGAATGCGTATCTACAACAGAATGATCCGCAGGGGGCGCTGCGGGTTCTGGTGCCGCTGGCGGATACGGCGCAGGCATCGCATGTGGACTTTCGCTATGCGCTGGGACGGGCGTACCAGATGTCGGGCGATACGACGCATGCGGCGGCGGTCTACCGGAGCATGTATGTCAATCTGCCGTTGAGTGTGGAGTCGGCGCAGGCAGCGACGCAGATGCAGGCGATGAACATGCCGCTGACGGCATCCGAACGCAAGGTGCACGCCGACCAGTTGTTCAATGCCAAACGCTATGTGGAGGCGGGGGAGGAGTACCACGCGATCGAACGCAGCGGCCAGGGGTTGAGCCAGGCGGACCATGATGCGTTGCTGATCTATGCAGCGGCCTGCGATATGAGATTGAAGCACTTGAGCCGGAGAGACGTAGAGAAGCTGCCCAATACGACGGACGACAGCGCAGCGTTGAAGTTTTATCTGCTTGCCGAAGTTTCGCGGAACGAACATGATGAGGCGAGGCATGATGAGCTGATTGCGCAGATGGTGCAGCGTTTTCCGACGAGCCGGTGGCTGGAGGAGGCGCTGTATTCGGGCGGTAACATGTACTTGCTGAAGCATGATGCGAAGCAGGCGACGTATCACTATTCGCTACTGGTGAAGATGTTTCCCAACAGCACGTATGCGGCGTCGGCGCATTGGCGGACGGCGTGGATGAACTATCGGCTGCACAACTACGCCGAGGCTGCGCGGCTGATGGATGAACAGATACAGGGGTATTCGGCGGGGATTGAGGTACCGAGCGCGCTTTATTGGCGTGGGCGGATCTATGAGGAGGAAGAACATAACTTCGCGCAGGCGGCGAACTACTACCGCACGCTGGCGGCGTCTTATGTGAATTTTTACTATGCTCTGCTGGCGCGGCAGCGGCTGAATGTGCTGAAGGGGCAGATGGCGACGGCTGTTCCTGCGGCGGTTCTGAGCGCGGTGCCCAAGCCGGTTGTTCCAGAGCTGACGGGAGAGCTGCCGGAGAATGAACCTCATCTGATTAAGGCGAGGCTGCTGGCGAATGCAGCGCTGAACGAATATATCGGGCCGGAGATTCAACTTAGTCCTACTTCGAGCGAGTGGGGAGCGCTGGCCCAGGCTGAGATTTTCACGTCGTATGGGGAGACGACGCGAGCGCTGCAGGCGATGAAGCATAGCGGGATTTCCTTCTTCTCTGTGCCGCTGGAGCAGGTGCCGACAGTGTACTGGAAGGTGCTGTTTCCGCAACCTTACTGGAGTGACTTGGTGGCGAACTCCAAGAAGAACGGGCTGGATCCTTACATGGTGGCTTCGCTGATCCGGCAGGAGTCGGAGTTCAATGCCGGCGGTGGTGAGTCATGCGAATGCCTGGGGATTGATGCAGCTGTTGCCGTCGGTGGGCAAGTCGATGGCGAAGAAAGAAGGGGTGAAGGGATTCAGTACGAATTCGTTGCTGAACCCGGTGGTGAATCTGGAGTTGGGGACGAAGAATCTGCGGCTGGTGCTGGACAGGTTTGGCGGACAGCAGGAGTATGCGCTGGCTGCTTACAACGCGGGCGACGTGCCGGTTCGGCAGTGGATGGCAGCAGGGAACTATCAGGACATCGCCGAATTTGTGGAGTCGATTCCGTATACGGAGACACGGGAGTATGTTCAGGCGATCCTGCGGAACCGCGAGATCTACCGCGCTCTGTATGGGCCAACGTAAAGAGGAACCAACTGAGCATCTTTTTTGTAAATGCGGGATTGACAGGGGCGGAATATCCGTTATTCTTTGCACCAGAAGTAGTGCAGTGGCAGGACGAAACGCGAAATCATTCTGGAGGTCTCTTCTGCAGCCTGAAGTGAGCATTGGCGCATGAACGTTGGTCACGAACGAAGACAACCGTTGGAAGAAGAGGCAAGCATGGTAGCGGAATTGAATCTTCTCGAAGTGTGGATCCCGGAGCAGATGCAGCCGGGTACGTTGTTTCTGCTGGAGCAGGCGGGTGAGTTGGGCAAGGCAGAGAATCCTTACTGGGCGGTGCTTGCTTGTCCTTCCTGCGGATCGCTGGGGTTGATTACACGACAGCAGTGCGCTGGGCTGGATGCGATGATCTGCGGTTCGTCGGAGTGTTCAGCGGAATATTTCCTGGAGGAACAGACGATCCGGTATCGTTTGGCGAGCTGAGTCTGGTTTGAGGGCGAGGACGATACAGAAGCCTGCCGGTTCGCGTAAGTTCCTCTTACTGTCGGTGAAGAAGCTATTTACGATGAGGTATGCCTTTATATCGCGCAAAGTCGACAGGCCGGCAGCGCCAATTTATGCGGGCGGACCGGTGCGCGGTTGTGAGCAGATGAAGTTTTAGCTTTCAAATAGTCGGAATCGCGACTGAAGAGACCGCCAAGACCTGGTGGTCTTTTTTATTGCCACAAAGTTCCTTTGAAAGGTATATGACCATGCGTATATTTTGTCCATTTGTCTCCGACGAGGAGATTTCAGCAATCGGCCGGGGTCTGCTTGACCGGACACTGCCGAAGACCGTGTGGACACACGCAGCACACTTTGCCGCTACTCTCTGGCTGCTGAAGTGCCGGCCTGAGCTTGAGATTGCGCGCGAAATGCCGGGCATCATTCGCGGGTATAACGAGGCGACGGGCGGGGCGAATACGGACAGCAGCGGATTTCACGAGACGATTACCCAGGCCTCGATCCGGGCCGCACGCGCTTTTTTGGTTGAAGCGCCACCGCAGCCTCTTTTCGTTACCTGCAATTCGTTGCTAAACTCTCGCCTGGGTCAACCCGACTGGTTGCTGGAGTATTGGTCGCGTCCACGATTGTTTTCGGTTGAGGCGCGGCGTGAATGGCTCGAGCCCGACCTCAAGAGGTTGCCGTTTTGATGATGTTCACTCGTGCCTTAGCGCTTCGACCGGGTCCATGCGGGAGGCGCGTACGGCGGGTAGCAACCCCGAGACGATTCCCACGAAGGCAAGGATTCCGAACGAGACCAGCATGATGGTTGGTGAGGCGCGAAGGAGGATGTCGCCCTCGTGGTTGGCAGTCTTGTAGATGTCGGAGTAAAGCGGCATAGGCGGGATGAGATAGGCGACGAGGATCGCGACGATCATCCCCACTACCCCGGCGAGGAAGGTGAGGGTGAGGCTCTCGAGGAGAAATTGCTTCAGGATGTCTTTGCGCCGGGCTCCAAGCGCCTTTAGCAAGCCGATTTCTTTCGTGCGCTCTGTCACCGAGACAAGCATGATGTTCATCACGCCTACTCCTCCGACGCCAAGCGTCATGGCACCGATAATTCCAAGGAGGAGATTGAGAGCTGTGCTGAACTGCATAATCTCTGCGGAGTCGGCGACTGTATCCCAGCTGGGGACTGCCTTGTCGTCCTTGGGGTCGAAGTGGTGGCGGCCGGCGAGCACGGCGCGCACTGCTTGTAATGCCTTGATGTGAAGTTCGGGTGCGCTGGGCTGGAAGACGATGCTGTCGGGATCGCGTTGATTGCGGAGCAGCCTGAGCATGTCGAACGGCACGAAAGCATTTTCGTTGTCCGGGCCATTATTTGACGAGTCCTGGATCTTGTTTCTCAGGACGCCGATCACTTGAAAGACGTGACCTTCGATCTCTACCGATTCGCCGACGGGAGGGTAGCCGTTGAAGAGCTTTTGCGCCGCGTGAGGACCGAAGATGACGACCTGGCGGTGGTCGGTGAAATCACCAGGCTCAAAGTATCGTCCCTGCTCGACATCAAGTTTCCGCATGCCACCGTAGGGAAGCTCGATCGCTTTGCTCTGGATGTTCACGACCTTCGCTCCATACTTGAAGCTGAAGCCATCATCGACCTCGGAGCTTACGGCCTTCAGGAAGGGGACTTCGTCGCGCACTGCCTCGGTGTCGCCGTCGAGAAACTTTACGCGCCTGCCGGATCGTTCGCCGCCGGCCTGCATGCTGGTTTGTCCGCCCCACACCATGATGACGTTGTCCCCGAGGCCGAGAAAGCCGTTGAGCACGCCTTCGCCGAGGCTCTTGCCGTAACTGAGCAGCAGCACGACAGTGACCAGGCCCCAGATAATGCCGAGCATGGTGAGTCCAGAGCGCAGGCGGTTGCGCAGGAGCGAATCGATGCTTTGGCGAACGATCTCAAGCAGGTCCATGGCTACTCTGTCCTCAGACATTCCATGGGGCTAAGGTTGGCAGCGCGCAGTGCGGGGTACATCCCTGCGAATAGCGTGATCGCGGTAAGGGTGGTCAGCGAGGCGGCAATGGCCAGCGGCGAGATGACGGGATGCGGGATGAAATCGGGTAGAGGAGCAAGCTGCATCAATAAGCACACACCGACACCGAGTGTGAGTCCGATGGTTCCACTGACGAGGGTGATGATCGCTGACTCGACGAGGAACTGGCGTTTGATGTCGATTGCAGTTGCGCCGAGTGCTTTGCGGACTCCGATCTCACGCGTGCGCTCTGTGACGGCGACCAGCATGATGTTCATGACGCCGATACCGCCGAGGGCGAGGGTCAGGAGAGCGACGGCCCCGAAGAAGAGGGTCATTACGCTGAAGATGCGCTCGGTAAACTTGGACCCCTGGAGGGTGTCCCATATCCAGAGGGCTTCGGTGTCGTTGGGGTCGTAGTGATGGCGCTCGGCGATGATTCGTTTGACCTGGGCCACAGCTTTTTCGTGGAGATCGGGCGATACCGGTTCGATGACAATGTTGTTCACGAATCCGCGTACGATTCCGGGACGTTCGGGCGGGGGAAAGTCTCGTGCCATGGCCGAGTAGGTGGTGAAGAGCTGTGTGTTGTCGGGACCGCTTCCGTAGCTGCCGTTCTGCTTCTTCTTCTCCAGCACACCGATGACGGTGTATTGATAGCCTTCGACCATCAGAGGCTGGCCGATGACGGGCTTGCCGGGGAAGAGTTGGCGGTTGGCTTCGGCTCCGAGAAGGATGACACGTGCGCCGTCGACTTCGTCCTGCTCGGTCATGAGACGCCCCTGCTCGACGGCGAGGGAACGGAAACGCTGGTACTGGGGCCAGACGCCGCGCACGGCCCGGCTGGCAGAGTTCCACTGGCTAACCTCGGAGACGGTGCGGCGAAGCTCAGGGCTTACTGTTTTGACGAGGGAGGCTTGCTGCTGGATGGCGATGGCGTCATCGACCGTGAGACGGATGTCGCGTCCTGCGGCGTACCCTCCGGCCTGCGATCCTGTTTTCCCGCCGAAGAAAATGGCAATGTCTGTGCCGATGCTGCGAAGGCGCGTTTTCTGGTCGACATTGAAGCCGATGCCGAGGCCGACCAGCAGAATCACCGAGGTGATGCCCCATACGATGCCGAACATGGTCAGAAAGCTGCGAAGCTTCGTTTCCCAGAGCGCGGAGAGGGTTTGCTTGAGAATTTCGTGAAAAGGCATGAATGGAACCGACCCCAGAACCAGCATCGAACTTCTGATGTGTTTACGCAAGAACGAATGCGAAGGTTCCTTTACCGAGTGGATTCACGAGGATGCGTTAAGGTTAAGATAGAGGAACGGGCCAAGTGGCTCGCGAGGCCCGGATGGTGAAATCGGCAGACACAGCGGACTTAAAATCCGCAGACCCTAACCGGTCGTGGGGGTTCAAGTCCCCCTCCGGGCACCATATATTCAATGACTTACGTCACGTAGAGGGGCCACTCAAGGGAGTGGCCCTTTTTATCTGGTGGCTGTTCTGATGGCTTAAGGCTTTTTCTGGGTGGCTGCACTCGAAATCCTGTCGACAACTGACTGTGTGTGCTTCGGGTTTAGGTGCGTGTAGCGCGCCGATACAGACAATGTCTTGTGTCCAGCAGCAGCCATGATCTCGTGCGCAGTAGCTCCGGCCTCCGCAAGCCATGAGCAAAACGTATGTCTCGCTGTATGCCAGGTTGCTCCTTCGATCTCAGCGTCCTCAAAGCACGGATTCAGCCATGACCGATTGTCAAACGTCGGTCCTTCACGCGGGAACACCGGATCCTTCGAACGCTGATCCGGCCGCTGTAGCGAACGGATCGCAGCCACCGCGTCAGCATTCAGTTGAACTGTTCGGTGGGAGCCGTTCTTGGTTTCCGTCAGTCTGATCTCTCGCTTGTCGAGAAAGACCTGCGACCAGGCGCATGTGTACTGTTCCGACAGGCGCATACCTGAGTGCACCGACACGATAAGCTCCGCAGAGTGCTCAGGGAAGCGCTGACGAACAGCGTGAAGCAGCCGTTGGTATTCTTCTTGGCTGTAGTAGCGCTTTCTGCCTTCGGCCTCTTTGCGAACGCGGACCTTCTTGGCAGGGTTGACGTCTACCTTCTCGTTCTCGTTACCAACTCGATAGCAGAGACTTATGAAGGCTTTATACCGGTTGTGCGTTGCAGGTGTGTTCGTGTTCGCCTTGAGCCATCTACCGAGCTCTTGTGGCTTGAGATCGGCGGCCTGTGTCGAACCGAGCGCAGCTCTGACTATCTCTGCCTTGTTGATGTAATTTCGGCGATCTTTGTGGTCTGCGACGTACTCGAGCACATCGTCGATGAGCTCGCTCAAGGTAAGCGCACGGCTGTTGCGAAGCTCGGGAAGCTTCCGACCAGCAGTAGCGTCCGCTTTTCTGATCTGATAAAGCTTGATCGCGTCCGACTTGCGCCCAACCTTTTCCCGGTGCCTCTTACCGGCAGCGAAGTAATGGATGTACCAAACTTCGCTGCCAGCCGGGTACTCATAGACTCCACGCATACTGGCTCCTTGAATGGCTAAACTATCGGACTAAGATATCGCAAAGTCCGATAATTAAGCCATTCTATGCAGCGGCGATTGATTCGAAGTGGTTTGCCTGGCTGAACCGTACGAGGCTGGCGTGGGTGATGAGAACCTTTTTCCCGATACGGCGGAACTCCAGCTTCTTATTCGCGACCAGGTAATCGAGACTGCGGACCGACAGCGAGAGCTGCCGTGCCACCGTCTCAATCTGGAAAATCTGATCCTCATCAGCCGCGCTATCTGCATCGCGGCGCAGGGGCGCAACGACAGCCGTGGCGCGCATTTCCGTGAGGATCATCCGGGCGTCTCAGAGCTTTCCGCGTCTCGCTATACGGTGGTGCGGTTCAATGACCGCTTTTCGTTCACGACCGAACCGGTGAATTTCACCCGCGTGCAGCCCGGCGATACGCTGCTGCGCAAGACGGCGTAAGGCCTGCGGCAAAACGTGATAGCGCACGTGGGCACATGGGGCTTTGTGTCGCGCTCGCTCGCGGAATATCCTGCACACAGGCCTGGAACGAGGGATGACATCATGCGGCAATTCTTGCGACGGCCGTTCATGATCGTGCGGCTGCTTGCCTCGCGTGGTGCGGAGCGGCGGCAGCGCAGGATTATCCAACGCGTCCCGTCAGGATCATCATTCCGCTCGGTCCCGGCGGCGGCGGCGATGTCTTCGCCCGCGCGGTCGCCGATCAATTGCAGAAGTCCTGGGGCCAACCGTTCGTGGTGGAGAACAGGCCGGGCGGCGGGCAGAACATCGGCGGACGCGCCTGCGCCGAGGCGCCGCCCGACGGCTACACGATCTGCGTGCTGTCGACCGAGCCGGTGATCTACAATCAATTCCAGTACAAGAGCCTGCCGTTCAATCCCGAGAAGGATTTCGCGCCAATTCGCCTGCTGTTCCTCAATTCGCTGGCCCTCGTCGCCAACCCTTCGCTCAAGGTGAAGACAATTCCCGAGCTCATTGCGTATGCAAAATCGAAGCCCGGCACGCTGAGCTACGGCACGTTCTCGTTCCCGTTCATGCAATTCATGGACAAGTTCAACAAGGAGGAAGGCACCGACATCGTGCGCGTGCCGTTCAAGAGCGGCGGCGAAGCGACGACGGCCGTGCTCGCGGGCACGACGCCCGTCGCCATCCTGGCGTTGTCGAACATGGTTTCGCTGCTGCAAAGCGGCCGTATCACCGCCATCGCGATCATGGGCAATGCACGCTCGCCGCTGCTGCCCGATGTTCCGACGCTGAGCGGAGGTTCGGCCGCGTGATCAATATCCCCCGCCCTGGTTCGGCCTGTTCGCGCCGACGGGCACGCCGCAGCCGATCGTGACGAAGCTTGCCCGCGAGGTCAGCCGCATCATCGACGACCCGGGTTCCGCAAGCGCATGTTCACCGATCGCGGCGTCGAGCCGAGCGAGAAGAAGCTCGATCAGTTCGCAGACTTCATCCGGGAGGACCGCAAGATCGGCGAGCGGATTTTCCAGGACTCGGGCCAGAAGCCGATGTGATCGGCCGCACCCACTCGGTCCTGATCAATGGGTGAGTTCGAGATTGTCCGATAGTCGCGCTCGCAAGGCCGACGCGTCGATCTGATGCACGCTGCCGCTGCCTGCGAGATCAAGCGCGTGCGCGGCGGCGGCGCCCATCGCGATGCACGGCCCCATGACGCGCACGCTCGAGAGCGCCGCGGGATCGCCATCGATGCAGCGTCCGGCGGCGACGAGGTTGTCGGCGTCCGGAGAGATCAGGCTGCGCAGCGGCACGTAGTGCACGTGGTCGATGCCGAACGGCTCCCAGACGATGCCTTCGGGCGCATTGTGAAGCTCGATCGGCCAGGCGGTGCGGGCAATGGCGTCGTCGAATGGCGTGCCGTTGCGGACCTCGTCGGCGGTGAGCTGATGACGGCCGGCAATCCAGCGCGTCTGGCGGATGCCGGGAAAGCCGTAGGCGCGCACACGCGCGCGGCCGAATGTCTGTGGAAACTCGGACCGCAGGAATTCGAACGCCTTGTCTGCCTGCGCCTTGCCTTCAAGCGCGGAAACGCTGGCGGCCAGCGGATCGAGCGGCGTCTCGGCATGGTTCATGTTCACCAGCGCCGTGCCGTGGCCGGGAAACATGAAACGCGAAGCCGTCGCGGCGTCCCATGCCGTACGACTGCCCCTTCTCGAACAGCCGCGCCGTGATTTCTTCGCGCGCCGGGTATTTGTCTTCGTTGATGTGTTCGAGCACGATCATCTGCGTGCCGTAGATTTTGCCGTCGGCCGGCTCGCGGCAGGACAGGCCCGGCGAGCCATGCGAGCGCAGCATCACCGGAGGCGTCGACATACCCCGTCGCGGAAATGCGCACGTCGCCATATCGCGTCGCGCAATCGAGATGGCGAATGCGGCGGCCATCGGTCTCGACACCACGCAGCACCGCGCCGAGCACCACCGTGATGCCGGCCTTGCGCACCGCCTCCTCGATCCAGCGCGACAGCGCCACTTCGTCGTACATGACGACCGTTGTCATCGGCCCGCGGCGATAATGCAGCGCGCCGCTGGCGCCGAGATCGTGGAGAATGTCGTCGGCGATGCCGTGGGTGAACTGATAGCCGGCGTCACCGTTGGAGAACAGGCCGCAGAATGTGCCGATGATCGAGTTGACCGCCTGCCCGCCGAGTGCCGGCAGGCCATCGATCAGCACCACCTTGCGCGCCGAGCCGCGCCGCTTCAAGCGCCGCGGAAACACCCGCGATGCCGGCGCCGACGACGCAAATGTCGGCGTCAACCGCTTTGGCCGCAGCCGCGCTGGTGCGCCGCACGACGCGAGTCGCCATTTGCGCGGAGTTCGTCATAGCTCGACGACCAGATAGTCCTCCTCGACCGACACCGGAAAAGTCTCGGCGACGTAAGGCCCCTTCACCAGCGTCTCGCCGGACTCGACCGTCACCTGGAACTGCCGCGCGACGCGTCGACTTCGGATCGCACCACGACTGGCCGGTGCGGATGTCGAACTCCCAGCCGTGCCACGGGCAGCGCAGGAATTCCTGATGGCGCGCCAGCCGGTAGTGGCCGGGCCCGTCGGATTGCACCAGCGGGACGATCTTGCCCTGGCACAGCGGACCGCCCTCGTGCGGGCAGCGGTTGGCCAGCGCGAAATATTCGCCGTTCGAGATTGAACATGCCGATCTCGCGGCCGTTCACGTTGACGATCTTGCAATGGCCCGGCGCGACATCGACGGCGCGGGCGACCACCTGACGCGTCACGGCAGGCCGTACAACGCCTTGGCGTTGTCCCGGAACACCATCGCCTTCTGCGCTTCGGTCATCTTGAACTTGAAGGTGTGCTGCGGATCGTCGAAGTCCCAGTGCGGGTAGTCGGTCGAGAACATCAGCCGGTCCCAGCCGAGCCATTCGATGATGTCGGCGAGATGCTGCGGATTGTCCGGCTCCTCGATCGGCTGCGTGGTGAACCAGACATGCTCGCGCACGTATTCGGACGGCGGGCGTTTCACGTGCGGCGTTTCCTCGCGCATGCGCTCCCAGTGCTTGTCCATGCGCCAGCACAGCGCCGGCGCCCAGGCGAAACCGCCCTCGATCAGCACCACCTTCAGCTTCGGGAAGCGCTCGAACACGCCCTCGAAGACCAGGCTCGTCGAGCGTGTTCTGCATGCCGGTGGTCGCGGCGTAGTGCTCCTCCATGTAATAGGTCGGCCAGCCCGAGCCGGTCGAGGCGTGGCCGCCGCTGAAGCCCTGGACGTGCAGCGCGATCGGACGATTGCAGCGCTGCGCCGCCTCGATAGATCGGCCAGTAGCGGCGATGGCCGAGCGGATCGCTCGAGCGCGGCGAGATGATGATCTGCGACGAACGCCGGATCGTTCGCGCGGCGCTCGATCTGCCTGACCGCGAAGTCGGCGTCCTCCTGCGGCACCACGATGCCGGCGCGCAGCCGCGGCTCCGGCTTGACCGAAGGTCTCCAATTGCCAGTCGTTGATGGCGTGCGACAGCGCGGCGGCGAATTCGAGGTTGCGCTCCTCCATGCCGCCGCTTGGAGCAGCTGCATCAGCATGCCGTACTCGACGCCGTTGGGGTCGAGGTGCTGCCGCCGCATCAGGTCGAGATCGGAGCCGGGCGGGCCGTCCTTCGGAAACGCATCGACGCGCAGTCCCGACGCCGATCATGCGCGGCCAGGCGAGCTGGCCGGACAGGCCCTGCCGCAGATGCTCGCCGAACGTGATCATGTGCTCGCGCCAGCGCGCCGGCAGGAACGGATAGCAGATCCGACGGCTTGCGGAACGCCGGATGGATGTCGCAATCGACGATCGGCGAGCTTCGTTGCCGCGGTTGGCGTGCGCGAACCGGAATGTTCATCGCACAGTCTCCTTGCTTGCTCGCCGCATTATCGCCGATTTGCAGCCTCCTCCCGCAAACGCGGATAGGTCTCCAGCGGATTGTCGACCAGGATCCGCGAATGCACCGTTTCGTCGGACAGTCCGTCCGGCAGCACGTCATCGCCGTCGAAATGCCAGTGCGGATAGTCGGTCGAGAACAGCAGCATGCGGTCGGAACCGATGTGTTCCAAGCGTGCGCGCCAGCGCCTGCGGATCGCCGGCCGGCGACATCGACCGGCTGCAAGCGTCACGCGAACGTGGTCGCGCATGATCTCGGCCGGCGAGCGGTCGATCCACGGCACCTCGGCGCGCATGCCGCGCCAGGATTTGCTGGTCCGCCACAGCAGGCTCGGCAGCCAGGTGAAGCCCGATTCGATCAGCACGACTTTGAGCCGCGGGAATTTCTGGAACACGCCCTCGGCGAGAAAGCTAAGAAGCTGCGATTCGAATGCCGCCGATTGCGCGACGTAATCCTCGACGCCTATTACGTCTACGACTACAGTTGCGTCTTGCTACGAACGACGGAGTCCAACCCCTTGAACCTGATCGACGTCAACAACTTCGACGCCATGCGCATCGGCCTGGCATCTCCGACGAAATTCGCGCGTGGTCGTTCGGTGAAGTCAAGAAACCCGAAACGATCAACTACCGCACGTTGAAACCCGAACGCGACGGCCTCTTCTGCGAGAAGATTTTCGGCCCGACCAAAGATTGGGAATGCCACTGCGGCAAGTACAAACGCATTCGGTTCAAGGGCATGATTTGCGACCGGTGCGGCGTGGAGATCACGCGCGCCAAGGTTCGTCGCGAGCGGATGGGCCACATCGAGCTCGCGACGCCGGTGAGCCACATTTGGTATCTCAAAGGCGTCCCCAGCCGCATCGGCATTTTGCTCGACATGTCGCCGCGCCAACTTCGAGAAAGTGATTTATTTCGCGGCGTACGTCGTCATCGATTCGGGCGACACGACGTTGACCAAGCGCGAGGTGCTCTACCGAGCAGAAATACCGCGAATCGCGCGGACTTCGGGCAACCGCTTCAAGGCCGGCATGGGCGCCGAGGCGATTCGCGAGCTGCTTCGCGACCTGAACCTGCGTAAACTTCAGGAAGTTCCGCAGAAAAAGATCAAGGACGACCGTCAAGCCGTTGAAGGCGATTCGGCTCGAAGTGGTCGAGGCCTTCTTGGCCAGCGGCAACAGGCCGGAGTGGATGGTGCTTGCCGCCGTGCCGGTAATCGCGCCCGAACTGCGCCCGATGGTGCAGCTCGACGGCGGCCGCTTTGAGACGTCGGATCTCAACGATCTCTACCGTCGCGTCATCAACCGGAACAACCGCCTCAAGCGGCTGCTCGAACTCAACGCGCCCGAAATCATCATCAAAAACGAAAAACGCATGCTGCAAGAAGCGGTCGATGCGCTCATCGACAACGGCCGGCGCGGCCGTCCGGTCACCGGGCCCAACAACCGTCCGCTCAAGTCGCTTTCCGATATTCTCAAAGGCAAGCAGGGCCGCTTCCGGCAGAACCTGCTCGGTAAGCGCGTCGACTATTCGGGCCGTTCGGTCATCGTCGTCGGTCCGACACTGAAGTTACATCAGTGCGGCCTCCCCAAAGAGATGGCGCTCGAACTCTTCAAGCCGTTCGTGATGAAGAAACTTGTCGATCGCGGTCTCGCGCACAACATCAAGAGCGCGAAGCGCATGGTCGAACGTGTGCGTTCCCGAGGTGTGGGACGTGCTCGAAGAGGTCATCAAAGAGCATCCGGTGCTGCTCAACCGCGCACCCACGCTCCACCGCTTGGGCATTCAAGCCTTCGAACCGGTGCTCGTGGAAGGCAAAGCGATCCATCTCCATCCGCTGCGGTTTTTTTTTTTTTTTTTTTTTTTTTTTTTTTTTTTTTTTGTTGTACTCGTACAGTTCCGTATTGCTGT
>CAVVNO010000003.1:0-302376 GCA_963749665.1 uncultured Acidobacteriaceae bacterium
TCGAAGCGCCAGGCGCGGACGAGTATCTGCGCTACGGCCCTGGATGGTAAGGCGATGAGCTGGTTCGCGCTGGGCAGGGTGGTCTCAGGAGACCAGGGGACGTCAGCTTCGGTTTGGTGACCATGTCAAGCTTCTGCCGAAGTAGCCACGGCGATGGACGAGCGAGATCGCAACCATGGGGGGAGGTGTCGGCTGCAGAGCGGAGCGTGTCGCCTGCAAGCATGCCGAGACCACCGGAGTAGGTGGGAAGTGACGGGGAGAGGGCGATCTCCATGGAGAAATAAGCGACTGTGCGGTTGGACAGGTCTGGTGCTTGAGACGGGGTGAGAGTGGAGGGGAGAGTCATGCTGTGGGTGATCCTTTTCTATCCAGCCGCGCTGTTTGAGCGTGGTATGGGCCCGATACTGGAAGTCTCTATCGGCTTGAGGGATGCATTGCGCGATATCCGGGAATGAGAGAGGCTGAGCATCGAACTGGCTGATTTTAGCAAACCGATTGCAGTTTTCGAAGAGAGAACCTTAGGTTACCTGAGTTGGTTCTATCGGGTTATTGACTGAAAACATGCAACTGCAGCGGCATCAAGACGTTGACCTAACTGGTCCAACCAAAGGAGATGTTGGGGTTTCATCAGGACCGAGCGGAGGCAGGTAACGGTGCTTTGGGCGTCGGATGGACCTGGATTTTTCCAGGAATTTTGTGGAAAAAGGGGTACAGGTAATTTTGCCAGGGCGAGGTGAAGGTCGCGTTTGGCGGCCTCGTCGAAGATGCGCTGGGCAAGGGCGGACGAGGCCTCAGGAGTGTCGGCGCGGACGGCCCAGACGACGATGTCGAGTTGTGGCGGCGCGATTGGAGCGATGAAGTGCGGCGACCTGGCGAGACGCTCGTAAAGTTTGAGTGCGGCGGTACGGCTGGCTTCGAGGCCCTGCGCGAATGTGCCACCGGGAGTGTAAGGGAGCAGTTGCTGTGTAGCCCAGAGAGCGACGGCGGAGGCTCCAGCGCGGGAACACTCGAGGGAGATCTCGCCAAGGTGCAGACTCTTTGAGGAGAAGTAGGTGATGGGGGAGTCGTGTTTGTAGAGGCGGCCAACGGTGGGATCGCGGAAGAGGACGCAGCCGCAGCCGTAGGGTTGAAGGCCATGCTTGTGCGGGTCGACGACGATGGAGTCGGCGTAGGGGATGGCGTCGAAGGCAGCGCGGGTTTCGGGAGAAAGATTTGAGGCGAGAGTGAAGTATCCACCGTAGGCGGCGTCGACGTGGATGCGGAATTTGTATTTTTTCTGAAGCTCGACGATGCGATCGAGCGGGTCGACGGAGCCGATGCCGGTGGTGCCTAGCGTGGCGACGAGTGTGCCGATTTTGCCGGTTTCCAGCAGAGATTCGAGGACGGTGAGATCCATGCAGCCGCACTCGTCGGTGGGGATGGAGATGAAGGGCAGACCGAGAACGCCGCTGATGCGGTTGTGAGTGTAGTGGGCCTGGTCGGAGGCGGCGACTGCTTTGGGCGTACCGTCTTCCGTGTGACCGAGCTGGCCGGCGATCCAGAGGGCTTCGAGGTTGGCGAAGGTTCCTCCGCTGCTGAGGTGACCGAGGTGTTGCGGCCAGTGGTACATCTTCGCGAGGGCGGCGACGGCTTCGATCTCCATGGCTGAACTGGCGCGGCCGCCATCGAGTGCGTGGTTGTTGGGATTGATCGACATGGCGAGCGCATAGGCGGCGCGGGCGATGGGATGGGGCGGCTTCAACATCTGGCCGGCGTAGAGAGGGTGGCCGTAGGGGTAGTTGTCCTGAAGGCGGGTTGCCACCCGCTCGAGGATTTCCGACGCTGCTTCGCCCAACGGAGTTACGGGGTTGGGCGGAAGTTGGGCAAAGCCTTCGTCCAGAGTGCGCTGGGATTCGCCGAGAAGCTTGAGGAAATCGTCTGGCATGGATCGCTCTAGAACGCGGACAGCGTCTTGAAGCCGAACTTCATCATAAGCCCGAAGACAGCGGCAAGGATAACAGCGAGCGTGGTCCAGGGGGCGGAGGTGCGGAGGCGCTTCCGCAGGATCTGGACGAGGACAATCAAGATGTAAAGGGCGAACATCAGCAGAATGCCGTCCGCAATGAAGATGCGTGTCGTGCCGGGTGTGGCGATGAGAATGTGCTCGAAGTGGAATGGCTCCCAAAGAGAGCCGACGAGAAAGACAAGGAGGAACAGGATGAGTTGGAGGATCGGGAAGACGATTTTTTTCATGGACTGGCTCTCGAGATGAGTTTAGCGCGGGCGGTGAAGATTCCGGCAGGAGTTTCGCCGTCTCGCATGACTCAGGGAAGGCTCGACTCGAAGAGATCGAAACGGCGCTCCAGTTGCCACTGTTCGGTGGCTTTTTCGCTGGCTTGCAGAAAGCTGAGACACTTTGGCGTGGGTTCGGCGGCGCCTAGCGGCTGGCCTGCGCACGCCGAAACGGTTTGAGTGAATGCGTCAGGCTTCTGCCAGAGGCTGGCGCCGGGAAGGAAGCTGTGTTCGATGCTGGTGCGCGCGAAAGCTTTGAGGTCGAGGTAAGAGAGATTGAACTCCATGGCGGCGCGAGTGTACTCGTTGGTGAGGTCGATACGGGAGACGCCTTCGTCGTCTGTGGAGAGGGCGACGGGAACACCGGCGGCGCGGTAAACCGGAAGCGGATGCCAGGGTGCGTTGATGCCAAGGATGACATCGTTGGAGGTGAGGTTGATCTCGACCATGATGTGACGGGCGGCCATCTCCTTTAATAGTGATTGCGGTTCGTTCTCGTACATGATGTCGACGCCGTGGCCGATACGTTCGGCGTGACCGAAATCGATTGCTTCGCGGATGTGGAAGCGGAGGCCGTCGGGAGGGACGAGACCGGGCGCGATTTCGCCTGCGTGGAGGCTGATGTGAACCGTGGGATAGACGCTATGGAGGTAGTCGAGCATGAGCATCTGCCGGTGGTACTCGGACATGGCCATGTAGGAGTCTTCAGGCTGCACGAAGTTGAGTCCGACGACGCGCGGGTCCTGCGAGGCGACCTCAAAGGCCAGAAGGGTCTGGGCGAAGACCTGTTGCGGAGGAGACGCACGAAGTACCTGATAGAGGATGCGAATCTTCACCGAGCAGGCAGTTCTGGCACTGGGCTGGCCACAGTTTTCAATCCGGTTGCGAGCGTCGAGGGCGTCGTCGATTTCCTTGCGATCGATGGCGACTTCGTCGCGGAGGCCAGCGGCCAGAAGGGCGTCGCGGAGACGGCTGAGATCCTCGCGGGTGGTTCCGGTGGCGTCACCGGTGCGATTTCGCGAAGGATCGGAAGTCGTGGTTGGCCAGCCTATGCGGGCTCCCATCTCGGCCGCGTGACTGAAGGTCGGAGTCACCATGATTTCGAGGTACTGTTCGTTCTGAGTAGCTGCGCGGGTGGCGACCTCGTCGAACCATTCGCCCATGTGGGATTTGTCGATGCCGTGGAAGCGGTCGAAGGTGGCGAAGAACTGGTCATGTCCACTGATGCCGGCACTGGGGACAAAGCTGCGCATGGAGAAGGAGTCGACGAGGGCGTCGTAGAGCTTCTGGTCTTTGAAGGCAGTCTCGGCGCGCTCGTTGCCTTCGCCACAGACTGGCTGCGGCGGCATGCTCCTGGTAGTTGCAGCGGGCTTGAAGAAGCTCATGGTTTTGGGATCGACGCAGAGAAGATCAGCAGCGGCGTTTTTGATAAAGGTTTCGGCGTAGATGGAGCCGTCGAGGTGCATGTGAAGGTCCGCGCCCTTTGGCATGCGGGCGAGGAAGGCGTTGAGTTCGAGCGGGCTCTGCTTCGCGGTGTTGAAGGCGTGAATGGCGCGCTGCTCACGCGGCGTTGCGGCTAGGGCTGACGTCTTGGTCGCTGGGCGGGTCGCAGGGCGAGCGGGAGTCTGCGCGATTGCGGTGGTGACGAAACAGAGCGGGAGCGCTGCGAGTGCCGAGCTTCGAATGCGAGAAAGCATGGGATTCCTTGGATTCAAGTGATGACAAAGGATAGCGCGAGCGGGATGAGTTGGCGGTAGGGCCTGGGGTTGCTATACTTAGGATGCGTTTGCGTTGCTGGTTCCCCACCAGCGGCAGCTCCCCTGAAGAGGCCGGGGCAACAGATGTAGATGGTAACGCGCGGTGGTTCTTGGCGATCTCCGACAAAGAAGCGTTATGCCAAGGCCAGATAGCTCAGTGGTAGAGCGCGGCCCTGAAAAGGCCGGCGTCGGCGGTTCGATCCCGTCTCTGGCCACCATTTATAAATCAACAACTTATCGGAGAGTGGCGCAGTAATTCTCCGAGGCCATTTTTGCTCCTTTCTTGTAAGTGGCTGAAAATACTGAATCAATGATGTTCCCGTATCGTTCCCGTCTGCAATGAGCCCGCTTACACAGAAATCTCTCTTGAGTGAGTCATCTTGTCGTGCAGTTTGCCGTGCCGCCGGTATTCCTTCGTTGTACCAGGTCAAGGGCGGTCACGTTGCTGATTTCCGCGGATGGCGAACGGCAGGATTCGCGCAGACATCGTGCCGCCTGCGCCTCATCGAGGATGCGTTGGAGCGTGTGAGTCTGTGAGAAGGGAGTGGTCTTAAGAAGCGCGACGAAGGTTATGGTCATTTGAAGAGTAGCAGCAGATACTTCTTGCGGCGGTCATTTGTCCGAAAAGCGGTTATTCGGCCACTTGAACCAGAGCACATCTGTAAACAGCAGCCGCCTTGTGGGTACTAATTCGATATAGATAAATGCTTAGGCTGTTAAGCAGTCGTTGAAAATCAAAACCTATTCTTCGAAGTTTGGGTGGAACGAGTTCAACTCTCATTGTTTTGTTCCGTGCCTTCGTGTTGAGAGTTCAGCCGTTTCGCCGCGCCTTCGACCAGGGATTGCAGGAGTTCCGTGACTCCGGTGCAATGTGCAGGTTGGCACTCTGTCCGGCCCAGAGCGCGAGCAGGTCAGACCGGCCAGCCTTTTGCGCTGGGAGTGCAAGGCTACGCATGAGGAACCTCTGCAATGGATATGGCAGTATCTCGGTGCCGGGCTTATTCAGCAGTTGGAGTAGTTCGTTGTCTATGCCTCGTGCGAGTCTGCCTGTAATGCCTTGAGTCAGTGCGGTGTGTCCGGCACTGCCGCTGAGAATGGCCTCGCGATGCAGCGGGTGCGCGCCAGACTCTTCGCAGGCGAGAAAGACGGTGCCCATCTGTACGCCTTCCGCTCCAAGCGCGAAGGATGCGGCAATGCCGCGAGCATCGGCTATTCCGCCAGCGGCCACGACCGGAACCTTTACCGCATCCACCGTCTGCGGCACAAGTGAGAAGGTTCCTGTCAGCGAGTCTTGTGCCGATCTTAGAAAGGACCCGCGATGTCCGCCAGCCTCAAAGCCCGATGCGACCACCACGTCGACTCCAGCCTGATCCAGAGCAATGGCTTCGTCCGGCGTGGTAGCCGTTCCGAGCGTAACGATTCCTTTCTTCCTTGCCTCGTCTAGTATCTCTTTTGGTGGAATACCGTAGATAAACGAGAAGGCGGGAACGTTAGCGTCGAAAAGCACGCGCGCCTGATCTTCAAAACGGATCGGTTTGTACGGTGCAAATGCCGGTTGTGTGCCGCCGAGTGCCTCGATGTGTGGCGAGAGATGCGACAGAGCACGGCGGAATGTTGCAGCGTCCGATGTGTGGGCTCCCGCATCTTCCATCGAAACCCACAGGTTCATCGCAAATGGCTTCGCCGTCAGCGAACGAATCTCGGCGATCACATCTTCAATCGCGTTTGGTTCAAGACCGTGCGCGCCGAATGATCCGAGTCCTCCGAAATTCGATACAGCGGCGGTAAGTCTCTGCGATGAGAGACCGCCGAGTGGTCCCTGGATGATTGGGTACTCGATCCCCAGAACCTCTGAAACGCGGGTTTGATTCCATGCTTTCGCCATCATGCCACCTCCAAGCAGGAAAGAAGGGGCGAGTGTCTCTCACCCCTTAGCCTTCAATAGTCGTTCATATCGGCAGCTCGGCCCCTACCCGATGGGAGTGCCTGCGTGTCAGCAAGAGATAAATGACAGCCAGCACCATCACCATGAGAGCATCGACAAAGAACCAGCCATATCCCAACACGAAAATGTGACTGAGAATTACGGCAGTCATCCACACAACAGTCAATCCCGCTCCCAATCTGGCTGTCTTCGGGATCAGGAGCAGAACCGCCACCACCGTCTCGAACACCCCTGACCCTAGCCGGAATACCGGCTGAGATACCAACCCGTGGACCGTTTGCGACATCTGCGTGAACAGGGCCACCGAACCTGGCACCCCTGCAAACTTGAGAAAGATGGCGGCATACAGAAGGTTCACGGACACGAACAAGCGAATTGCCAGTAGTGCGAATCTTTTACCCATACAATCTTGCCCCCTTGACCACCTCGAACCGGCCAATGCTTCGCGAGTGGTAGTACTCATTTCTGCGTCTTCATGAACCGGGATCATTGGCTCCCGGCTTTCGCTGCAGCTTGCTCGATTAAGTCTGCGACTGCTTTCGGCTGAGAAAGCATTGGCACGTGACTGGAGGGAACAGTGATCGATGTAGCCTTCATTGCCGCCGCTTCGGCCTTCTCAAGCTCCGGAGGAACAGCGCGATCGTTGCTGGCAATCACGCACCAGGATGGCTTGGTCTTCCACGCGGCGGTCGTGATCGTGGCCCCAAAAACAGCTGCTGCTGTGGGACCCTGTGTCGCCGTCAACAGCTGCTTCTCCTTGTCTGGCAGATCCTGGGCGAAGTCTTCAGCGATTCCCTTTGGGGTCACCGTCAGAAAACCTTCAGCATCCGCCCGAACTTCGCTGCCTAGCGGAGACGGCGGAAACGGTTTGGTGACCGAAGCAACGGACTCACCATCCGACGGCGCGAGCGCAGCCACATAGACCAACCCGACTACCTTTGGATCGTTTCCTGCCTCCGTGATAACCACTCCCCCATAGGAATGGCCCACTAGCAGTACAGGGCCATCCTGCAATGCGATGGCGCGCTTGGTGGCGGCAACGTCGTCAGCCAGCGAGGTCAATGGGTTCTGCACGGCGACCACATGCAATCCCTTGGCTTGAAGCAGTGGAATCACTTTGGACCAGCTTGATCCATCGGCCCACGCACCGTGAACAATGACAATGTTTCTAACCCCTTGAGGGGAGTTCGTCTGAGCGACCGCTCCCGTGTGAAACATCGGTGTCAGTAGGAATCCTGCAATTGCAATCAAAGCAGTTCGGTATGTTTGCGAGAATGTCATATTTTTCTCCTTCGTTGCATCAAGATTGAAGTCATAGTTCGTCACGCTCTTGCCGCAATCACCGCCCGCGCGAGGTGCCGCACTACGTAACGCTAGCTAACTCACGAACGGCGATGCAGGAAGTCGACGACCAGGTCTGTCGTCGCCTGCGGCTGCTCTTCCGTGATCCAGTGCCCGCAATCCGGGATGATCACATCTTCGACGTTATCGGCGACACACCGCATCACCGCGCCGATCATAGGGCCGAATGTAGCTTCGCCACCGAAGGCTAAGACCGGCATCTGAAGCTTGCCCTGCGCAAGGAACGTCCTGTTGTCGGCCGCATCCTGTCTGAACGCCAGGAACTGGGCAAAGCCCGCTCGCATTGCGCCGGGTTGCGCATAGAGCGCCGCATAATGCTGGCGCTTCGCTTCATCAAACCGCTTCTGGTCCCGGGAAAGTTCGTTCCAGAAGCGGTCGAGATAGATGCGCTCGCGGCCGGCGACCAGGCGCTCCATGTCCTGACCACCGAAGCCAAAGTGCCACATGGCCGGATCCTGTGTGATCTGATCCCAGGGTCCGACGCCGGGCAGCGGCGCATCGATCGCCACCCATCGGCTCACGCGCTCGGGGTGGGTGGCGGCAACTGCGAAGCCGACCATGATGCCGATGTCGTGCGTCACCAATTCGGCCGTACGCACACCCAGGGCGTCCAGGACGCCCACCACGTCCGCCGCCTGATTCTTCTTGTCGTAGCCGCCATCAGGCTTCGACGAGAGGCCCAACCCACGCAGGTCGGGCGCGACAACCATGTGGTCTTCGATGAGTGCGCTCGCCAGATGACCCCACATGTCGCCCGTTGTGCCGAAGCCGTGCAGCATGACCACTGCCGGGCCATGACCGCCGACCCGCACATGGATGGATGTACCGTTGGTTTCGATCGTCCGCGTCTGCATCACAGCCGGGAAGGGATAAACCCCATCTACGTGGGCATGCTCGCTCATCTGTGTACTCCAGGTTTGCATCAAGATTGAAGTCATAGTTCGTCGCAGTTCTTGTAAAACGGTCTGCTCCAGGTCCGGCCTACACCACGTTGAGCGTGACGTCGATGTTGCCCCGTGTAGCGTTGGAATATGCACATGTCTCGCCGTGCGTGGCGTCCACAATGGCCTGGGCGACTTCGCGCTCCAAGCCCGGCAGGCTGACGTTAAGCCGTGCTCGGAGGAAGTAAACGTCGCCAGAATTGCACAGGTCTATTTCGGCATCGACGGCTACCTCAGCCGGAAGTTTGACCTTCATCTTGTTGGCCACAACCCCCATCGCACTAATGAAACAGGCGGACCAACCAGCGGCAAACAACTGCTCCGGATTGGTACCAGTTCCTGGGACTATGGGAGCCGAGAACTTAACATCTAAGCGGCCATCATCACTGCGGGAGACGCCGCCGCGCCGACCGCCCGAAGTATGGGTCTTGGCGGTGTACTGCACCTTCATGACTTCCTGGGTTGAACCAGCTACTGTGTTGGTTGTCTTGATAAGTGTTCATCCTTGTTTTTCTCCGTGCGCCGGTCAAAACCGGCAAGGTGTAGTGAATGAAAGTTTCATATGTTGAAGGAAAGAAGGGGCGAGTGTCTCTCGCCCCCCTCAGGCTTCAACTTCGAAGAGAACCTCCAACACGACTGGCACGCCGAGTGGAAGGCTCGCAACGCCGAGAACCATCCGGACCGGCAACTTGTCTTCTCCAAAGACATCGCGCAACAGCTCCGAGGCAGCGTCAGCCACCTTCGGCTGCGCGAAGAAGTCCCCTTCGGTTGCGATGTACGCCACCAGCCTGACGACCCTGGTCACCTTATCAAGCGAGCCCAGGTGGTTTCTCGCGGCGGAGAGTACGTTCAGAGCCGCGATACGCGCGGCTTCGCGGCCCTGTTCGACGTTGTACTCTCTGCCCAGCCGGCCTACGAACTTCGGTTCATGCCCGATGACCGGGAGAACGCCGCTGAGATAAAGCAGGTTGCCCGTTTGGACACTTTCAACGTAAGCGCCGAATCGGAATGGGCGGGGGCATCAGCTCAATGCCGAGCTCGGCAAGCCGGCGCTCCGCGTTCGCCGGCTTCGGGCTCTTTGGGCTCACCATTTGCCTGAGTGTGCACCGCCGTCCACGTGCAGCACCTCCCCCGTCACATTACGGGCCTCTGTGAGATAGACAACTGCGTCCACAATGTCGTTCACGTCTGAGATCGTACCCATCGGTGAAAGCGTCTTCAGAAAGTCCTTGGGATTGTTCTTGTGAAGGGGAGTATCCACGACACCAGGAGCGACGGTGTTGAAACGGATGTGCTCTTTTGAATACTCGCTCGCCAGGCTCCGGGTAACTGCTTCAAGACCGCCCTTAGTGATCATCGGCACGGAAACGGAGACGCCGGCGATTGGGTTCACAACAAGCGAGCTGGTGATGCCGACCACACTGCCACCCGATTTTTGCGCGAGCATCTGCTTTACGGCCCCCTGCGTCACGTAGAGGAAACCTTCGAGGTTTGTGGTTGAAAGTGCTTTGAAGTCCTCGGCCGTATAGTCGGTGAAGGCTTTGGCGAAGAAGATACCTGCGTTGTTCACCAGCGCGTCAATCGATCCAAACTTGCTGATCGCTGTTTCTATCACCTTGGCGGCTACGGCGCTTTCACCGATATTGCCGTCCACCAGAGCGAGCTGGCCGGACCCGTTAAATGCACCGGATTTCGTGATGTTACGTGAGTTGGCTACGACGTTATAGCCCCGATCGAGGAACGCTTGCGCGACCCCCGCCCCAATACCTTGCGATGCTCCTGTTACGATAACTGTTTTCTGTTTGGTTCCCATTTTCAGCCTCCTTACGGCTGCGACTACACCATAAGAGATTCGGGATGGCTGATAGAGATTCGTCGTAAATTCCAATCGTACTGATAGGAATTACCTATCGAAATGGATTATGGGAAATGCGTCTTCTGTCGAATCGCCGGCAGTTCTTCATCGAGCAGTTCGAGGAACGATTTGAGGGCGATCGAAGGTTCCTTCTTGCGCCATGCGGCGACAAAGTCGATGCGGACGTTATCGGGCTGCAGGCGGAAGAAGGCCACGTTGTCCGCGCGCAGGTTGCGGGCCGATGCGGAAACAAGGGCTACCCCTTCCCCGGCTTCGACGGTGGAAAGCACCGAGTGCATATTGTTCAGCTCACTGTGCAGACGCGGCGAGAAGCCATTGTCATTACAGGCGCGGATAATCGTGTCGAAGACCTCCGGCGAACTTGCACGTTGAAAGGTGACGATGCGCTCACCTGCGAGATCCGCAATGCGAATGCGCTTTGCTTTGACCTTGCGGGTCTTGGGAAGCGCTACGACTAGCGGTTCGCGGAAGAGCAGGCGTGACTCATAGGACGAACTGCGATCGGCGGAAGGTGGACGCGTGAAGCCGATGTCGATATCTCCGCGATCGAATGCAAGGTCTTGCCCGCTAGGCACATTCTCTTCAAGACGCAGCGCGACCCCCGGATGACGCGCCTTGTATTTGCGCAGCAAGTCGGAGAGAAACGGGTAGCTGGCAAATCCTATGAAGCCGATTCCAAGCCTGCCTATCTCTCCCTTGGCAGCACGCTGGGCAGTTGCAACGGATCGCTCTGCCTGCGCGAGCGTCTTCATTGCCTCCTCATAGAAGACCTGCCCTTCAGGAGTAAGCCGAGCCACGCGGCCGTCTCGCGAGAAAAGCTTGATGCCAAGCTCAGTCTCAAGATCGGATACGGCCTCGCTGATCGAAGGCTGAGTAATATACAGGTGCCGTGAAGCCTCCCGATACCCCTTCCACTGGACAACCGCTGTGAAATAACGAAGGTGTCTCAATTCCATATGATAGGCACTCCCTATCAATGGATTAGACCATGGCCCTAATCGGCTATGCCCGACCAGGCGGAAGTGCTGACGCTGGGGGAGACACGCTACCTGAAGTGCCTATCCTCGAGTTCACGTCGGCCATTTCTTCGCGGATTTAGGCCTCGGAAACGTGCATGTCGTCACCTGGACGAAAAGTCGGCTTTTTCGTCCAGATGACCTTCTCGCTCTACTGTTGAGAACCGGCCCTTTTGGAAATTGGTAGCGTTTAGACGGAGCCCCTAACGCTGCCGACCTCGCTTTAGACTATCGTCAGCAATCGCTCAGATTTTGTGGCAACATAGATCGGGCGAAGTGAGAATGTCTTTGCACGTGCGGGTGAAATCGGCTGATTATCACGGGAACAATACGGGAACAACCTAGGGAGGAAACCATCCCAAATGATCCCAAACAATCCTAAATCGGCAGTGCACTAACAGCTTTCGTTTCAATAAGTTCCGCTGATTCCAGACGACTTAGGTCCATTGGTAGGGGGCCCTGAAAAGGCCGGCGGCGGCGGTTCGATCCCGTCTCTGGCCACCATTTAGAATCAATAAGTTATAAGATTTACCGAAGGCCTCCGACTGTTCGGAGGCTTTTCTTATTTCTTCTAAACATCTTATTTTCAATTATTTATGGATTTGACAGGGGATGGCCGTAAAAAGGCTGGCGTCGCTCATTGGGAAGTCGTAACCTCCTGATTCGAAACACCCAAAGGAGTCTGCAAATTGCACCCTTAATTATGGGGAACGATCCGGGAACATGAAGCGACTTAATATGTGCAACTAGTCTCTAAACAGGCCCTTGGCTGAACGATTGCCAAATTGCTGCTGCAAACACAAACGGGACGGGTCATTCGTGACGAAACTTCTGGCGGACCGAGCACAGCGCGTTCGAACAGGGCGGTCTGGAACGACGCTCTGGTTCCCTCTTACTCCACCGTCGCGGATGGAAAGCCGTACATAGAATTCGCGTTCTTGCGGGCGTTAGCTCTGCCCAGGATGATGAGGTGATGAGACCACGCCAATTGTGCCACCCTTAGCTGGTGACAAGATCGTGTGCGAAGCCTTTGGAGTAGTCGAGCACGGAGATCACCGTCGGGGTCACACGGAATATACGGACATCCGCCGGAGTCGGCAGTGGTAGTGAGGCCTGCTGCGGGTACTTCAGCATGAGCAGGCGTAAGGCCTTCTCAGCTTCGGTCGGATCCACCACGACTTGCGCGCGTGCAGCCATGGACAGTCCGGTGATTTCCATCACCTGTGGCGTGTCATGATCGATCGTCAGCGACACCCGATCATCTCGCTTGAGATTTGCCGCCTTCTGGCTATCCGGGCCGCAGAGGAAGTAAAGCGTCAGGCCTTCGTTCGCATAGCCCACCGTCGTCGCCTGCGGCCAGCCATCTGGCCTTAGCGTGGCAATCGTCATGATCCGGTGCTGATCCAAGAGCGTTAATATCTTCCGTCTGATCTCTTCGTCCATCTGGTGCCTCTTCCTGTCCACGTGCATTGACTTGGCATACTTAGAAGTCCTGCAACTCCTTTGTCGGGATTGATGCACGAACTGCATTGAGCACCGCGAACAAATCGATGACCTCCTGACCGACTGCACCTGCAAGCGGCGGCAGAAACCCAAGAGCCGCGGCGATCATTCCCAGAGAACTCAGCACCATACCCCCAACAGCGCTTTGAATTGCGATGCGCCGCATTCGTCTTCCAATGTGAAGGAGTTCGTCGACTTTACCCAGTGTGGGTTGAAGAATCACGGCTCCGGCGGCTTCTGCCGTGATATCGCTATTCTGACCGAAGGCCACCCCCACGGTTGCAGCCATCATCGCCGGCGCATCGTTGATGCCGTCTCCCAGAAAAAGAGTCGGGGTCTTCTCCGTCTCGGCGCGTACGATCTTTAGTTTCTCCTCGGGTGTGAGACTTGCGCGAACGTCGGTGATCCCGACTATATCCGCAAGATGTTGGACCTCGCTGTCACGATCTCCAGACAAGATCATCAAGTGCTTCACATGGTGCTTCGGCTTCAAGTGGCTAATAAAGAGTTTCCCTTCTTTTCTGGGGCGGTCGTGAAACCTCAGCAAGCCCAATAGGCGGCCATCCACGACAATCACGCACTCCATGCCTGAGATGCTCGCTGGCAGGACAGCCGCCATTTCCGAGGGAAGTTTGCGTCTTCCCGTGACGAGAATCTTCTGCCCCGCTATGCGCCCCGCTAATCCCTCGCCCGGTTTTTCACTGATGTTCTCCACATGCTGTAGAACGATTCCCTTATCTCTCGCCGCGCGAAGGATAGCGCTTGCGAGCGGGTGTTTCGAATACTGCTCTAGGCTCGCTGCTAACCGAAGAATAGTGATCGGATCGGCTTCAGAAAGGCACAGAGTCTCAGTAACGATTGGTTCGCCATGGGTCAATGTGCCCGTCTTATCGAATAACATCGTTTGAACCTGCCCCACCTGTTCGAGGACAACCGGTTTCTTGATGACGATTCCACGTTTTGCCGAGAGTGAAATGGCTCCGATAATTGATATAGGGATTGCTAACAGCAGTGGGCACGGTGTTGCGATAACGATCACAGCTAAAAACCGTTCCGGGTTGCCACTCAACAACCATCCTGCCAAAGCCACTGCAACAGCAACAGGCGTATAGACTGCACCTAAACGGTCGGCCAGGCGGCGGATCCTGGGAGGATGCTGCTCAGCTGTCTGCATCACCGCCATAATGCGTGCGTAGCGCGAATCCACCGCAAGTTTGTCTGCAACGATCGTAAGAGCGGAGTCTTCATTGAGCGCGCCGGAGATTACTTGGGAGCCCGCAATTTTGCGCATGCGAAAGGGCTCACCTGTCAGAAACGACTCATCCATAGTCCCTGCCCCGGACTCAACCGTCCCATCCACTGGGCATATTTCGTGCGGGAAGATGATGAGACGGTCTCCGACAGCAATGTCCGTTACAGAGATGTCGCGCGCTGTCCCATCTACGACGCGATGGGCCAGGTTGGGCATACGCCTGGCTAGCGCATTCAAAACGGAGGATGCGCGTTGTGTCGCGAATTCCTCCAATGCCTGCCCTCCCGAAAGCATCAGGACAATGATCGTCGCGACGAGGAGTTCCCCCATCAGAGTAGCCGTGATGATCGAAAGACCTGCCAGAAAGTCGGAACCAAATTGCCGTTTGAGCACTTGCCGCGCTAGGTCGTATAGCAACGGCAGTCCGCCCACGGTCACTGCAATCCATAGCGGAAGTGTCGAGATCCTTCCCTTGACATGAAACACATAGTGCAACGAAAGATACAGAATGATAGCCAGGAACGACACACCAACGGAGATGCGGTTCCAAATGAGTCTCACATCGCGGCGCGGTACCTCTCTCTGGTCTGCCATCGCTGCTCTCCCTATCTTAACGACCGCACAGGCGCCAAATTCACCTCAGGAAGAGATGGTGAGGACGGCGCCCGGAGCGGCGGCAATCACTTGAAAAGCGATCTTGGGCGCAAGATGCGTGGCATACGCAGACGCGGATGTACTCCAAGCACTAGAAGATCCGCAGGGTAGCGTTCGGCTCATTCGTTATCGCTTGGCTTACATCCTTTCCATGCAAGGTGACATACTCGCAGTGTGCTCTGTACTCTCAGGCCCAACGCTATCAAAAGCCTTCCTGACGGGATCGAAATTCGGATCTTCGGAACCACCGACAAAATCCGGATCGGTTGACACATGAAGAACTCGAAGAGATGCCGACGACGATTTCCGAAGCATCGCTGCGAATGGTACCGCGGCTAAAGACGCTTCGCTGAAGTCGGTGGCATAGAGGACTCTATGAAAATTGGGACCAATTCCTTCTTCGGAGGTGACGTGCGGCCCGACTGTGATGACTGGGCACGATGCTTGCCTCAAAACCTCTTCAGCCGTTGAGCCAAGAACGAAGCGGTCCATACCTCCAATCGCATGGGTTCCCATAACGAGAAGAGGATTCTTGCACGTCTGGAGAACATTGAGGATCTCTAGCGCCGGAAATCCATCTTCGATCAACCTCCCCTCTGTTTCCGCCCCAATGTCGGCGAGGACCTTCCTGGTCTCGTTCATCCTATGTTGAACGTCTCTCCGAATGCACTCGATCATCCAACCCACAGGCACCTGATATTGATGGCGAGCAACGTACTGGAAAACATGCACAACCAAGACCTTTGCCTTGAACATATTGGCAAATCTTCCCGCAATCGATAGTGCAGCGGAGGAGGCAGGTGAAAAATCGGTCGCCAATACGATCCGATCAGGATTCATAGTGTCTGGCCTTTCTGGATCTATGCTTTGCACAATACAGACTGCTCCTTTTCGGTTCTGTGACTAACGTCACAGAGTTCACATGGGCAGATAGATACATTGATGGAACCATCAGCCGCGCAGAAGAACCGTAAACCGTAATTTTTGCTCGATCATGGTTTCTCTCGGAGCGTCGACCAGTGGTGAAACTGCGGTCCATTAATATGGAAACACTCGACGACTTTTCCAGCATCGGCCACTTGCCCCACGAACAACCGGTCGCGGCAGTCGTTGTTGCTTTGGGCGCTAATCTCGAGACCGCGCCCGGAACTACACTGTTGACCTGAACTCCATCTTTGATCCCCTGTTCCGCAAATACTTTCGCCAAGGCGATGATCGCAGCATTGATGGTTGCCACCGCCGCGAAACCTGGCTTCGGATCCAGTGCCGCGCTTCCGGAGATCAAGATGACAGAGCCGCTCGATGCCTTCAGTGCATCCCAAGCTTGTACTGTTGCGACGCGCACCGTGAAGCTTGAGTGCCATGCCGTCGTCCCACTGTGTATCTGTCATCTCAAAAAGATCGACCTGCGGCACGGCACCGGCGATGTTGACCAAGGCATCTATTCTGCCAAAGCGCTCGAGAGTGCCTTTAACGACTACTTCGCGGTTGCGCGCGATTTATGGAGGCATCAGGATGTCGGCATTTTGAAGCAGGATCGCACGGTAATCGTGCCGGCGGATGGAGTGATTCTCTTGCGATTGAGCAAACCGCGCCAGTAACGTCCTGACGGAGCGCGGGAGCAGCAGGAAAGCTGCGAGCCTTTGGCAATTCCGGAAGATATGGCCGTATACCTGCGTCTTTCACTACAATCTCAATCCTCGCGGCACCCCCGGTCCGGGCAGCCAACTGCATCCTGCAGAACCGATCCGCACGTGGACGGAGGCGTTGACGCTGGTGCAACCCAAACAAAATTACCTAAAGCCGAGGTAAAGAATACCTACGATGAGAAGTCCGCTTAGTGCGGCGTCCAATGTGGATGAGTGGTGAAGAGTCCGGCTATAAAGCTAATCTGAAAGGTAATAAACAGACCGAAAGCAATGCTCACCAAGCCAGATGCAAATCCAAGGCCACGATTTAGGGGTGCAAATCCCTTGCCCGCGTAAGCAAACGGAGCACCGATAATCATCGTGATCAGCATCATTCCGGCGATCGTCCCCAGCCCGAAAACCAGAAGATATACGATCGCCCAGCGAGGATCGCGAATGGCGCTTAAGACAAGTAGAGCGACCGCCGCCGATCCGGCGAGTCCGTGCACGAGTCCAACCGCGAGGGGCCGGAGAAGCTGATATAGCCCTAACCGTTGCAACGCAGTTTGAAATAAACCTCTGGGTTTTTCGTCCAGATGCATATGAATCTCCGGGCCAAGACCGTGAACGTGTTTGCGGAAAATACCTTCATGTTCGTGGACGTGGGAGTGCGCAATTCCGGCTCCGACGTGGTTGTGACCAGGGGTAAACCGGTGGGTGATCCATTGGGTAACGCCAGAGAGATTAAGTACTCCAAGGAGAATCAGCATCAAGCCTACGGCCAGTTCCATCGCCAGGCCAACGCGTGGCGGAATCGCGAGGTTGAACAAAATGATGGCCAATCCCACCAGGGAGATCGTGATGGTATGGCCTACTCCCCATAATGCGCCGACCATGCCTGCGTGCCGGATGTCTCGCTGACGGCTCACGATGGTTGACACCGCAATCACATGATCGGGATCGGTGGCATGACGGACTCCAAGGAGAAACCCCACGCTAATCACTGCCAGCAAGTTCGTCATGCAATCTGCCTTATGTTGAAACTCGAACCGATTTTCCTATTTCAATCCGTGCTATGCCTGCAGCGCAAGCTGTCGAACGACATTTTTGAAACCTTGTGCAAACTGCGGCTTTCCCACGGATTGAATTCTAAGACAACGCGCAACTTCGAGAGCTATCGCCACGACAGTCACAATAGAACCTCCGCAAGTTAGGCGAGGTGATGGGGAACTTTCCAGTGTCTGAAGATTTGCAAGGTCGTCTGGTCATCTGGCACATTTCGCTTATCTCTGCAGCTTTAGAAGCTGCAAGTCACAGATTCCATTGGAAGAAAAGGTCGATCCCGTCCTTGACCATCATTTTTTGGTGATCGAACGAATCGCAGCTACCGCGACGAGAATCACCTCTATGCGCACCCTCTTAATGCCCGCCTCGCTAGCTATTGGGTACATCGTAGCCTTGCGTTCGAGTAGATGGCAGCGATACGCACCTAAAGGTTTCCGTGGTAATCACTTTCCAACCAGATAGCCATACTGAAGATTTCATTTCGTTCCCGCTGTTTCGGGCTCGCCGGCCTCAGTTTTGAGCGGGACCCAGACGTTGTCTGCAGCCGCAATTTCAGTAGTGGTCGCGTCAGATGAAATCTTGACACGCTGCAAGTCGGCCTTCTTCCTCGGAGTGGCCTCGAAAACGAGGTAGTACTGGTTGTCGAATATTTTTTGCAGACGATCGAGATAGGGTTTGAAGCTCACCGCATCTTGAAAGCCCAACGCGAAGTATTCTCCGCCAGTCTCGTCGGCGATTTTTCCGATTCCGGATTGTCCTAGCTGCGCTTCCCATGCATTCCTCCCGACTCGGCCGACCCCGGGCGAATAAATTCCGTGAACGATAACGCCGTAGCGTTGACTCATCATGCTGGCGGGATCCGCGTCGACGCTGATGATCGGCATGCTGGTGGCTGAAGGCGAATAGGCATACGGATTGCGGTTGTACGGAGGGCCGTTCGGATTCCGGGTTGACTGCGGGCCGCCAAAGGAATTGCTTGACTCTCCTGTGCCTCGTAAGCGGTCGATGCCATCACTAACCATGATGATTTCGCGGCGGACTTTTTGTTGTGGCCACCGTTTGAGCAGGCTCATGAGCGACAGGTAGGGACTGTCCATTGACGACAACCTGCCAAGAGGCAAACGGATTGCTTTGGCCGCCAAGGCGTGGTCTGCGGTGAAGTCCTGCGTGATCTGGACGTTTGCGTTGGACATGTATCCGATGGCAACTGCTGTGGTTGCGGGTAGGGCGTTAACGAAGTCCCGAATATCGTTGAGGTTGTTTCCGATGCTTGAATTGCAGGTGTCGTCGATCAAAATAAATAGCTGAAGAGCGGCGCTATTCCCTCGGGCAGGAATCACGTGTGTTACTTTCAGCGCGGTTTTCCCCTGTTTTACCTGGACATTCTCCGGCTTCAGCACAGGAGCATCGTCGTCACCCTGAACAGCCTCATTCGTTATGACCATGTGAACCTGCACCCCGCCTGAAGCGGTTGCGTCCTGCGAATGGGCGAACTGCCCTTGAAATCCCAATGCAACCAATACAGCCAACGATCGGAGAATCACTACGTCACATTTCATCTTTTCCTCCCAGCGAGATTCGCAGACGCAGTCTGATGTAACTCAACGGTCGGCTGCCTCGAAGCAGTAGTTCTGCGTGGGTTACTTTTTAACAGTCCATCCAGAGCCAGCGAAACTAGTAGAAATACCAGTTCCGATCGTTCAACGCCTACTCCGAGTGGGCAACCACTCGCTCAGGGGCGGCCCTAGAAGTCCGTACGGATGCTTCTTGCTGAGATTCGCCTTCTCACCCACCCTCTGCGATCTATACACTTTCTGTACAAAGGAAAAAACCTGCATGTCGACTTCGAACGAACAAAATGCCTTCGCGCCTACTTCTGCAACGCAAAATGAATCGCTAAGCTTAGCCACCCGGCGGGACTTCCTGCAAGGCTCTCTCGCTGTCGCTGGCACCGTGTTTGCCTCTTCGGTTGGCGCTCCCATTGCGTCGGCGGAACCGATGCCGAAACGCCCGAACCTCGTCTTCTTCTTCGGTGAAGGCCAGCGCGCCGATGCGCTCTCGATCGCAGGTCACCCGATCCTGAAGACGCCAAATCATGACCGGATCGGCCGTGAAGGCATGCGGTTTCGAAATGCTTTCTGCACGAATGCGCTATGTGCACCGGCACGTGCCGTGGCGCTCACCGGCATGTACTCGAACTCCACTGGAGCGCTATCCAACGAACACCTGAAGGTCCCCCTGCCCTCAGACATTCCACTCTTCACCGACATTCTTCGCGAGGCTGGCTACGAAGTCGCTATCCTGGGCAAGGTGCATATTCGTAACGGCGTTGAAGAGCGTTATTGGGACTATTACTTCGGCCATAATGACCCGGGGAACAACTATGCCAATCCCTTTTTCAAGGAAGGGCGCAAAGGCACGATCGGACCCGAAAAGCAGTATCACGATGTGTATCCTGACGACCTCACCGTGGACCGCGCACTGGCATGGCTCGAGGAAGACCGTGGCGATAAGCCCTTTTGTCTGCTGGTCTGGTTTGTCGCGCCGCACGAACCGTTTTTCCGACCGCGACGTCATCTCGATCTCTATCGCGACACTGTGATTCCCAAGCCTGCAACCTTTGACGATGATCTGAAGGGTTATCCAGGAAAGACAAAAAGCTTTGTGGAGGCTGAGAACAAAATCGGCACGACACCCTCGCATCCTGCCTGCTCATCGCTGGAAGGAGTCGTGAAGGATTACTACGCTGGATTAGTAGCGGTGGATGAAAATATCGGCCGCGTTCTCAGCTATCTCGAAAAGAAGAACATCCTCGAGGACACGGCCATCGTTCATGGCTCCGACCATGGATTCTTCCTCGGTGAGTGGCGGCTCTTCGACAAGCGGCTGATGCACGAGCCGTCGATCCGTGTGCCTCTTATGGTGCGCTATCCCAGACGCATTCCCGCAGGGACAGTTCGCGACGAGATGGTTCTCGATACCGACCTCGCACCAACTTTTCTTGACCTTGCCGGCGTGCCGATTCCTGCGCATATGCAGGGGAAGAGCGTCCTGCCTCTGGCTAAGGCGCCTGACCCGTCATTCCGCAAAGAGTGGTACTACGAGTACTTCGAGTGGCCGAATCCAGAGGCGGTGCGGCCTTGCCGCGGCATCCGCACCGAGCAATACAAGCTGATCCAATATGTCATGGACCCTCAGGAGTTTGAGATGTATGAGCTGCGCGCTGATCCGGCGGAAACGCAGAATCTTTATGGGAGGCCCGAGTACGCATCGCTTCAGAAACATCTTTTAAAGCGGCTTGAGGCCCTCGGCGTGGAGATCCCGGCGTGGAGAGACCCAACCCACTGATAGTCGATTGAGTCAGAACAACGGTTGGATCTTAATCATTTGAGAAGCTTCAATGCATTCTCTCGATAGACCTTCTGCAAGATGTCGTCGGGTAAGTGAAGGCCATAGATTTCCCATCGTCCCTGTCTGGAGGCGTGTGAGGGATATTCGAAATATTCATCCGCCGTCTCCAGAAATCGAAAGTAGAGGCGATACATCGATTCGTCTGGAATCAAATCTGATCCGAAAAGAATCCGGTCGGGAAAGCTGAGGAACAGTCTGCGTGCAGAATAGGGCTGGCGGCCAAGCTCGGATGCTCGGGCGCTGATGTCTATGTAGAGATTGGGATACGTCTCCAACAGTCGTGATACGCGAGCCAAATTCTCCCCGCTTTCCGCTACATGCGCAGCGACGAAGGTAGTTTTGGGATGACGTGCAATAACAGCATCACGTTGAGACAATAATTCCGACTTCGAAAAGTGCGATCCGTAAAAGCTCCAATCGGGGTGGGCTGCCAGCTCTTCGTAACGTTCGTTTTGAGCATCGACAGGAAGAAAAAAAGCATCGGGATCTGCTGTATGAAACATAACCGGAATGGAGAGTTGTGCTGCTTTGTCGAACAGCGGAGCCAACCGCTCATCGTCAACACGCATGAGATTTCCTTTGCCATCGCGGACACTTAGTCCCAGGTCCTTCCAGAACTTAATGCCCTTGGCACCACGCTCCACCAGTTGCTCCAGTCTGTCCAGTGATACTTGGACGAAGTCAGGACGTTCCACTCCTGACCAATCCATCCAACCAATTGTGTCGAAGCGCTGACGATCGGCATCATGAAACGTCTTGATGATCTCCAATGCCTGCTGTCCAGTCTTCATAGTGATATTGACGATGCGCTCGATTCCGCACGCGTCCATCACTCGCAAAACCTCAATGGGATTGAGGGCGTCGAGATGGTTATGGTAGTCGATCACGGGAAAGCGAGCGCGCTCGATATTGTGTCGGTCAGAGACAAGAGCCGAACGTGGGTGGAAATCTCCAAGTGGCAGCGTTACCCGGGCGGTCGCAGTCACCATGTCGACAAACTTATCTTCGCCCCGCTTAACGTCTTCTGCCATGCCACTCTCCTCGTCCCTACGCAGATCATCCAAAATCAGGCGAACGGAAATCCGTGCTCTTTCAAAAATGCAGTCACCATTTCTTTTTCTCGGAATGCTTCAGTGCCGCCTGCACGCAAGGTTGAGAGAGCACCCGCAATATTGCCCGCGCGTGCACATTGTTCCAGAGACAGACCTCTTAACCAACCAAAAAGAAAGCCTGCATTAAAACTGTCCCCAGCCCCTATTGTGTCTACGGGCACAACCGCAACGGGAGATGCCGCGAACGCCTGATCGCCGGCTCTTACAATCGAGCCCTTTGGGCCACGCTTCACTACAACGCACGGCACCTTTTTGGCCAGTGCTTCGATTGCCTGGTCGACGGTAAAGGTGTGGGCTATGCGGCATGCTTCGTGTTCGTTCGGCAGAATGACATCGACGAGATCCAGCAACTCCTCCAACACACCGGCCCACTGGTCGTCCGGATCGTCATTTGTATCCAGGGATATTGTGAGGCCCGCACTCTTGAGTTCTCGAAAAAGCTTAGGAAGAGACGGCGCAAGTGAGCTCTGTAGAAATAATGACGAAACATGAAAGTGCCTTGCGGACTTTATGTAGTCGAGATCGAGATCCCGAATGCTTAACTCCGCCATGGTTCCAGGGTAAGTCAGTATGTGACGGTCGTTTCCATGCGGCAGAAGCACGGTAACGCCGGTTGAAGTCGATCCAGAGGCAACAACGATTCGGCTCAGATCCACCTGAACTTCTGCAACGCGGTCAAGTGCAATCTTGCCGAAAGCATCTGATCCGACGCGGGTGATGAACCCGACCCTTGTTCCCAGCACGCTCAGATTATGCGCAAGAATCGCCGAGGAACTACCCAGTGTGGCGCGGAAGTCTGTTGCGATGAGTTCTCGCTCGAGCGGCATTGAGACGGGAAGTCCATAGAGGATCAGATCAAGATTTATTTCTCCGGCAATGACCACATCGAATGATTTCATAGCTATATGATTCAGCTTTGTCACCTAGCCAACGCAGGGTAAATCTTCACATGAGACACGACTCTGCCGATCGCTCCCGTACTGGGTGAGTCAGGCAGCATACCATTTGCCAGCGACGTAAATAAGCCCAGCAGTTGGCCCAGAATGATATCGACTGGCGGCCTATAAGCATCCGGCACTGCAGACGGTACCCCCAGTGAAAGTACGTTCGACGTGATGTTTGCCAAGCGCTTTGTGATTGTCGATGCGATCACTACCATATTGCCAACCAGTTTTTTCCGCGCAATCTCCTCAAGCAAATCCATCTCGTAATCGAGCCTAGGCTCATTTGCTGAGAGGTACGCCACCAAAAGCGTTTGGCCATCTACAAACGACAAGGGGCCGTGGCGTAGCCCAAGGGGTGACTGCGCAACCGTAGCGATCTTTCCAGCGTTCATCTCGAGAACCTTCAAAGATGATTCTTCGGCAACTGCTCGAAGAGAGCCGGCTCCAATGAAACACATCCTCGAGTATCCAATCTGCGCCAATTCCCGCGCTAGATTTGCTGCTTCCGGAATCAGCCGTGCCGCCATGTCGACTAGGTGTTGCAGAATGTCTTCATAGCTGACGGGATTCCGAAGCATTCGCAAGATACTGGCCGGCGATGATCATGTTCGTGAAAGAACTGGTCATCGCTAAGCCGCGATCATTGACTTCATCGTCAAGCACAACTGCAGTCACCCCCGGGAACCGGGCCATGCTTCCCGCACTGTTGCACGTAATGACGAGATGGCTGATTTGGTTTGGAAAACGCTCTGAGGCATGCTGCAGAGTTGCGATCCCTTCAGAGCTTTCACCCGACCGAGAGAAGGAAATTAGGAGGTATCTTTTTCTGGTTAGGATGAAATCGTCCAGGTTGGTCAACAGTTCTGTACTGGGGACTACCAGTACTTCACAGTTCCACTGTTGACGAAAGATTCGACTGACCGCTTGACCGATGTAGTCGGAGGACCCGGCACCAGCAAGGATAATTACAGGCCGATCCAGGGGATTCGAGCTCTCCACGCCGACCGCCTCCAGCGCTTCCAAAAGCGGAGGACGCCTAGAGGCCATCATTTGTCCCGTCTTCAACCATGTCGTAGGCTGCTGATGGATTTCCTTCGGGGTGTAGACGGTGCCTCTCGTGCGCTTTTCCTGATCGGACAGCGATAAGAGTGATGCAAGCGCGTCTTGCAATTTCGTTCCTCCAGTGGGCGTTGCGTCTTTCCTTCGCAGCCTAGCGAAGCAATCCATCTCGCCTTCGCGTTCAAAACACTTGTCCTGATCTGCTTGGCTTCATTTCGGTCTTAGCTCAAGGGTCAAAACTTCAAAAGGAGCAAGAAGAAACTTGTGCGGTGCATGAGCATCAAGTGTGACGGATACCTTATTTGAATCTGCCTTCCACGGACTTTTGGCGATATAGGACGTCGGCGTATTATGCGGCAATTCCAAAACCCTTGCGAGGTCGATGCTGATGGTACCAACCTGGCTGGATGGATTACGCAGAACAAGAATTGACTTCTGTGGACTCCATGACGCCCAGCCGTACACCTGAAGCCATTGGGGGTCGCCGCCCACCCAGTGCGTGTCTTTCAATACACTCGCATTCTCTCGAGCCCAGCGCGCCGTTTCCGCCAACGTATCCCAATTCTTTGCGGTCAGAAGTGAGGGTGTAATGTACAACTCTTGCAGTTGAGTACCAGAACCGAAATAGGAATGCACCTCTTTATCGAAGTCGTCGCCAGGATCAGTATTGAGGCGCTCGTCGTATTGCGCATAGATTATGCCGTGGAGCATCAAAGAGTTTAGCGGATAGAGCGGTCCGCGAAGGACGACGCGAGCATATGTCTCCGCGTCACGATAAGTAATCCATCTCTCGCGATTGCTACCCACTCCAGTAAGGCTGTCGTCTTCGCCGCCCCTCCAGGTTGAGTCGGCGTAAAGGAGCCAGAAAGGGGACGCGTATGTCCCGGTCGTGAAATTGACATAGATATCGGGCTTTTCCTGGCGAAGCTCGCCGATGAGATGGATCATTGCGCCGAAGTCACTGTCAAAGCGGCTTCCGGGAACGACATGATCTACGTTTCCAGTGCCATCAAACTTAAATTGATCAATCCCGTATTTCCTGATCATGTCGATGCACACGTTGCGAAAGCGATCATAGTATTTTGGACCCGATAATGCGTAGCCGTTATCCACTATCTCGAAACCCTCACTGCGTCCAAACGCGATACGCTCCTGTTTTGGTTTGCTATAGCCGCCCCAAGGAGACATCCAGATTCCCGGGGATGCATCGTATTTCCTCGCTGCATCGCGGACTGCCGTGAAGCCTCCTGGAAATCCCTTGTTGAAATCCCACAGAGAGGAGTGATTGTCCCAACCATCGTCGAACAGGAAAGAGTCGAGGGTTACGCCCCGCTTTTCGTGGAGTTCCCGTCCAAAGGTATTGATGCGATCGACCGCTTGCGATTCATCGTAAGGCGTAAAGTAACCGAGGTCGTACCACGAGTTGTAGTGAAGGTAAGTGCGGTAAGGATGTGCTCGTTCGCGTTCTATATAGGCGAGAAACGCTCGACGCATCTGCCCAGCCGGCGCCACACCGATCACAGAAGAGCAGGTGATAGACTGCCCCCGCGGTAAGGGCAACGTTCTCTCCAGGTCGGACACTCCTCGACCTTCCCGAGCAGAGCTCACCGCCAGTGGGTGTTCAAAGCCCAAGAAGAAATCGGTAGCGACAAGAGGCGAACCCGCCACCTTACCGATTACTTGAATATCCTGAAGCTGGAGATCTATCAAGCGAATCTCTTTGATTGGGAGGTCTCGTTTTGTCGCAGTAATGCCGACGATCTGGCGCAGGTAGGCGGAGCCGTCTCGAAGAACAACACTATAGTCGACGCGAATTTCACCCGACCTGTCTGTCAGAACTGCGTCAATCTCTCTCCCGTTCAATTGCTCCGCGTAGCGAGATGATTTCGGTACTGCCGTCATCTCACGAATCGACGGCGCTTCGGCAAGGTGAAAATTCTGGGCCTTCATGATGCTTCCGTCGGCAAATCGAAGACTAAAGGAGGGCACAACAATCGTTCTTTGATGCATCCTGTCGGTTACCTGCAGATCCGAGAAAGTTCCGCCTTCCAAACGCCATTTGGCCTCAATCACGCGGTTTCCGAGACTATAGGATGTCCCGTGGACAGCTGATATCGCCGGTCCCGGATCAGCAGCTCCCGCGGCAAAGAGGGTCGAGACGTGCCCTAACAAAACCACGGTCGCGGCACAGTTTCTGAATCGTCGAAGGACTGACCGGACTTGCGCCAGGAACATAGGTGTAACCCCAAGTCAAATATAGAAATAGGTCCGCAAGTTCAGCGTGTGAGATTACTATATCGAAATTAAACAAAGCACTATGATATTTCGATTCGGAGAGAAAGTGAGCCCAGTGTTGTCCGCGTTGGATACTGCCTTCTCTTCCAATTGCCTGCTCGATAGCTTCACGATCCACACGAACTAGCTAGGGTTCGACTGCGCTAGACCCGTCGATGCGAAGCGGCAGGAAGATTCCATCATCGTGTGAGGGTTGGCCACCGCCGACGTACAGTTCATAGTCGCCGGCTTGCATGCTCCTGCTTCCATCCGGCGCAACCACGCTGAGTTGGCGTGGAGTGATGGTGAACTGAACGGCTCTCGTCTCTGCTCTGCGAAGAGGGAGCCTTTCAAAGCCGACCAATGTGCGGAGAGGTGCTCCGGCGATATTCTTCGGAACCAGGTAAATCTCGACTGTTTCGTCGCCATCACGGTCGCCGGCGTTTTTTACTTGTGCGCTGACCGTAAGGGAGTTGCCGGCTTGCAGCGTCGCGGTAGAAAGTTTGCCGGATGCGTACTGGAAGTGAGTGTAGCTAAGGCCATAACCGAAAGGGTAGAGGGGCACGCCAGTGAAATAGCGGTAGGTACGATCTTTCATGGCGTAGTCGTCAAACGGAGGAAGCTGATCGGTGCTTGCGTAAAAGGTAATGGGCAGTCGACCAGAGGGATTGTTTTCTCCGAAGAGTGTTTCGGCGATGGCGGTGCCTCCCGATTGCCCGGGATACCACGCTTCAAGGACCGCAGCCGCCTCTTGTCCGGCACTTTGCAGAGCCAGCGCGCCGCCGTTCATGAGGACGAGAATAAGAGGTCTGCCGGTCGCAGCCAGCGCGGTGACGAGTTGTTGTTGTACTGTGGGGAGTTCGATAATCCGGCGATCTCCGCCGTTTAATCCCTGCAAATGCACCGGCATCTCTTCCCCTTCGATCTCAGGGCTGAGGCCGACGAAGGCAACAATTACGTCGGATTTGCCGGCGGCAGCAACGGCTTGCTCGCGCAAGGTCTCGACGGGCGGATTCCAGTTGAAAGTGAGTCCGGCGCCAAAGTGTGGTGCGTCATGGGTATACTCGACGCGGATAGGATGTGGTTTGACATCGCTGAACGTTGCCGCGAAGCGTGTTGTCGGGGCCCGGCGCCCGTGGGTAGGAGTGTGGGTGAAGTTCTCGATGAGTTTTCCATCGAGCCATACCTTCACGGTCTCAGCGTCGTCACAGGTACTGCAGTGCGCTAGAGAAAATCCAAAGTCGATCGTTCCTTCAGCAGGAGCAGAGATGAACCCGGTCCAGCGGACAGAGAAGCTTGTGCCCGAGACCCCTTCAACGGGGGAAGCGGCGTTCCAGTCGAAGTCGATGTGGCGATCGATGCGACTGGAAACAGGTTTGCCGCTCAGGTCAGCTCCATTAAAAAATTCTGCCTTGAGACCAGGTTGCTCGACTCCATTTGTCATTGAGGAAAATGCAGTTTCGGGCACAGGGACGGGGACCCCATCCACGTAGGGTGAACCCTGCGCGTATCGGATTCGGCCGGGAAGACGCTGCTCGAATGCGGCGAGCGGTACAACAGGATACGATGCCACTGCGTTGTAGTTTCCCTCAAGAGCGGGCAAGGCGTCGGCGTTCGGACCGATGATCGCAATCGACCGGAGTGATTTGTTGAGAGGTAGGACGTGATGATCGTTCTTGAGAAGAACCATAGAGGCACGCGCGGCCTGCAGAGAGAGCGCAGCGTGCTCCGGTGAGTCGACTTCTGCGACTGGGATGCTGTTGTAGGAAATATCATTTGGCGGGTCGAGCATCCCGAGACGAAGACGTGTGGTGAAGAGACGCTTGACAGCCGCGTCAACTTCAGCCTCGCTGACGAGTCCCTGACGGACAGCATCAACAAGCGAAGCGTATTCTGATCCGCAGCTAAGATCGGTCCCCGCCTTTACGGATAAGGCGGCAGCGTGGGCCATGTCTGGGGCAAATTTGTGGCCAACAGCAACATCCGTGATAGCGGCACAGTCAGACACAACATAGCCATTGAAGTGCCAATCCTTTTTGAGCTTCTGCTGCAACAGCATCTTGTTGGCGCAGGCAGGCGAACCGTCAATTGCGTTATAGGCGCACATCACGCTATCGACATGGCCATTGACTACCAGCTCGCGAAAGGCGGGCAAGTAAGTATCTTCGAGATCGTGCGTGGAGATGACCGCGTCGAAGGTGTGCCGCTCGGACTCCGGCCCGCTATGGACTGCGAAGTGCTTCGCGGTTGCCGCAACTTTGAGATATTTAGGGTCGTCACCCTGTAGACCATGGACAAAGGCGGCTCCGATCTGGCCTGTAAGAAAAGGATCTTCGCCGTAAGTCTCCTGACCACGACCCCAGCGGGGATCGCGAACGATGTTGATGTTGGGGGACCAGAGCGTTAGACCATAGTAAATGGAATGGTTTCCGCTACGCTGCGCCTCGTTGTACTTGGCGCGAGCCTCAGTGGAGATGGCATCGGCGACACGATGAATAAGCGGCGTGTCCCACGTAGCCGCAAGACCGATTGCCTGGGGAAAGACGGTGGCGTAACCGGAGCGAGCGACGCCATGAAGGCCTTCGTTCCACCAGTCATACTCTGCAATATGAAGCCGCGGAATGGCGGGGGCCTGATTTTGCATCTGCGAAACCTTCTCGAAGAGGGTCATACGATCGACAAGGTCGTCGACGCGCTGCTCCAACGGCAAGTCGGGATCTAGGTATGGCTCTTCTCTCGGAATCGTTTGGGCTGACATGGGCCTCAAACAGAAGAGCGAGAACATGAAAACGACTGCAAGGGAAATGCCGCCACCCGTAGTCAGACCGTTGGGAAAAAGTCTTTGACGCTTCAGCACTGTTCTCTGGGTCATCCTCAACGCATCCCTGTTCGTCTGTTTGCTGGGTAACGTCAGTCGCTGATAAAACACGCGGTTACAGACATCGTCCGTTTGTATTGCGATGTCTGTAGCCGCGCAGGAGAAAGTCCTTGCAGCCGCCAGGTTTCGCCGATTTAGTAAATCAATTTGAGCGAAAACTGCGCGATCCGGGGATCGTTTGGGTTGGCGCCGTTCTGCGGAGTAGTGCCGGTAATGCGGCCGACGGAGGCGCTGTTCGTCGTAGCCGGATCGCCAAAGTTGGTGTGGTTAAAGATGTTGAAGTATTCCACGCGGAACTGCAGAGCAGCCCTATCCATCAGGTTGAAGTTGCGCGCCAAACTCATATCCCAATCGGTATAGCGAGGACCGACAAAGGAACCTTTTGCGATGTTGCCGTAGGTGCCCGGCGTGTTGTTCTGAAAACTGGCTGGGTTGAGATAGGACCTGCAGGGAGTCGTGGAACCGCAGGCATTTCCACCATAAGGATTACCCACCAGTACGGCTCGATCGCGGTTCTGGCCGGCGCCTGAAGCGTTATTGGAGTTTGAAGTAATCGTCAAAGGATCGCCACTGCGTGTCTGGAACAGACCCGAAGTCTGCCAGCCGTTGATCAGAAAACGAACCGCTCCCGGTGCTTCCTTTGCCACGCTGGGAAACAGGTACACATAGGAAATCGAAGCCACGTTCCGGTGATCGAAGTCAGAGGGGCCGTGATCCAATCTCCTGAAGTTGGCGTCATAGATCGGATACACATAAGAGTTACCGGCGCCGATCGACGTGGCCGCAGCATTGTAGGGCAGGTTATCCAGCGCCTTCGACCAGGTGTAATTCGCCAGCAGCGTGAGACCATTGCGCACACGCTGTTCTACCGACACCTGGAGCGAGTTATAAGCGCCATTACCGCCCATGTTGAATTCGGTTATGGGCTGCGTGTAGCAGCTCGTGCAGCCAACTTTCGCGTACATCCTCTTGCCAAAATTCGGGTCTGTCGTTGGCAGCGCATCAGCATTGAAGACGGGATTAATCTCCACCGGTAACCACTGATGACTGCTGTGCGACGCCACATAAGCAACACGCATAAGAAGATTGCTTGTCATTTGCTGTTCGACGGCGAGATTCCACGAATACGTAATCGGCGTCTTGAACGGGCGGAAGGGATCGTAGGTGAGAAACGCCTGGGGCGGGATCGGAGACGTATTCGGCGGAGGCTGGGGCGCCGGGAATGGATTGGGCGTTCCAAAGCTCGTATAAGGGTTTAGGAAGTTGATGGACGGGCCGCCCAGAGCCGAAGTGATGTTGACGTTGGTTATGAACGGCGAGGTATTGGAGTAGATGTTATAGAAGACGCTGCTCATGCGGCTGTCGTAGAAGCTACCTCCTCCGCCCCGCACACTGGTCTTACCTGTTCCGAAAACATCCCAGGCGAATCCGACTCGCGGCATGAAGTGAGAATAGATATTCGGCACGCCATTTGGATTGAAGCCCGAATCGCCGGCGAACAATAAACCCGCAGGGGCCAACGGGTAAAGTGTAGAGTGGGTCCCGGCTGCGTAGAGTGACGGGAAGAAGCTGCCCATGCGGCCTGCCTTCTCATGCCACGGGAGAAACGGCTCGTAACGTAGACCGTAGTTGAGGGTGAAGCGCCGCGTCATCTTCCAACTATCCTGGCCGTAGAAGCCATAGAAGTGGCCGCGCAAGTTCAGGAACTGACCGGACGCCTGGCTGAAGTTCTGGACGTAGCCCGTCAGAAAACTGGCGATCGCGTTATTCGTTATGTTTGCGTTGAAAGTGAAAAGTCCCGGCTGCTGGAAGAGATTATTCACGTCTACCTTCGCATCCTCGCCGTGGAAGCCAAAGGTGAGACTGTGGCTGCCAATCAGGACGTGCACGTCGTCACCCAGCGTGTAGTTCGCGCGCCTGAAAGCACCCTGCGGATTGTCACCCAGGGTAAAGAAGCCGCTCACCAGAATCTGATTAATCTGCTTGAAAGCAGGTTGCCAGATATTGACACCGAGATCCGCCACGTTGATGCTTCCGGGCAGCGGTCCGCGGGTGGCGTTTTCGATCTGATAGCTGGCAATCAGATTGTTCAGGATATGGTTGCTGAAAGTGTGTGTCTCCGAAATGAGCGAGTTGTAATAGTGAATATCCGCCTGATCCGCGTAGGTTAGGAGGTCTTGCAGGTTGAGCACTCCGTCCAGATGATAGCCATCGGAAAAGTAGCGCGCGGTGAACCTGTCCTTTGTTCCCAGATCCTGATCGAATCTGGCGGTGACTTCACCGTAATGCGTAAAGCTGGGCTTGACGTAGGTGTAACTTCCGTTCGAGTCTCCCGTTGGGAGATACTTCAACAGCGCGAGGGATGCGGAGTTGAAGGACGTTGTCGGAATCTTCGCCGTGTATGACGTTCCACCGTTAGAGACGTAAGGATAGCATTGCGCCGCATTCGCCGGATTGGTGGCGAGAGCTGGATTTGCGATACAAGCGGAGTTGAAAGCTGCGTTTCCCGGAACCGCGCTCGTGGTGAAGTTGAAGTTACCTGCCAACTGCGCGGCTGTCGGCAGCACCGAGGCCGTGGCGCTCGTCGAGGCGGTGTGGGCTATCGTCCTCTGGTAGCCGACAAAGAAGAAAGAATGCTCGGTGTGGAAGAGACCGGGAATTGAGACTGGGCCGCCGACAGTTCCACCAAACTGATTCCGCTTAAGGGGATCGACCGTCTTTACGCCATTGACGTAGCTGAAATAGTTCGCGGCATTGAAAACGCGGTTGCGGAGATATTCGAAAAGGTCGCCGTGGAACTTATTTCCGCCGCTTTTGGTGATGAGATTGACCACCCCGCCAGCGTTTTGTCCATATTCCGCACTGTAGTTGCTGGTCTGTACGCTGAACTCCTGTAATGCATCCGGCATGGGAAACGGCGCGTTGACATTGGTGTACTCATCCACGTTGTTGCCGCCATCGAGCAGATAGTTCGTCTGCCCCACGCGGGTTCCGTTAGCGGTGATGGTGACTGCGACGGGAAATGTCTTGGTTGCGCCCTGGTCTGCCTGCGCGCTGGGCGCTATCACGACCCCGGCTACGAGGGTTGTCAACGTAGCTCCATTTCGACCGTTCAACGGAAGTTCGTTCACCTGCTGTTGGCCGATTACCTGGGAAAGTGTACCGGTGACGGTATTCACCTGCGGTGCACTGGCTTCCACGTTGACTGTGACTTGTTCCGACCCCACCTGCAAAGTGACATTAAGAGTGAGGCTTTGATCCGCCTGGAGCGTCACCCCTGCCTGTTCATACTTCTTGAAGCCCTGGGCGGTGACATTGATTCTGTAATCGGCCGGAGAGACGGAGGGAAAGACATACAGGCCGTCGGCATGCGACTGCACCGTAACCGCAGCGCCAGTCTTTACTTCCGTCAAAACGACGCTCGCGGATGCAACGGAAGCGCCGGTCTGATCGGCAATCGTTCCCGAGATCGATCCCAGTCCTTGAGCTGAGGCGATTTGAGCGAGGCAAAAGAATGTCCCGCACGCTAGGATAATTCCTCTAAATTGCCTGACAAAAGAATTCACAATGGTCTCCTAAAGTTTCTGGAACAGGTCGAATGAGACTCAGGCCGCCAATTATGAGTGTTATGGCTTGCACGCGACCGCTGGAGCTCTGCTCAACTTTGCGACGACGAAAATCGGGGTTCGTTGATTGGCGGGTTTTATCGAGGCAAACAGACAGTCGGATAGACAGATACCGTCCGTGACGGTCAGGAATCGGGACCATCTCTTTTGTTTTTATTGACTTAAGCAGGCGGGAACGCTAGGCGAAAGAGCGCCTTTACGGGGGAGAAGACTACTCTACAGAGACGGCGACAACCTTTGGAGGGCCGGGGGTTTCATCCGTCACGGTTGTTTCAAGAACGATCTGCAGGTTTTGGTGGACCGAGTCCGCCCGAGTCGCCTTGTCAATTGCCTGTATCAGAAGCGGGTCCGTAAGAAACTCTCCCGCGGCCTCAGTCCCATAGGTATAAAGCCCCCCGATGACGACGACGACATGGCCGGTTTCCGAGTTTCTAATACGTGAGATCAGGGCATAGTCCTTTAAGACCGGACTGCCGGCCCCTACTCGATGATCGGTTGACTGATCTGTCCTCCAGCTCCAGTCCCTCGCAGTAGGATTTTTGACATCCTTAATATAGACAAGGTGTTTTTCGGTATCCAACGCCAGGCTATAGCGCAGCGGATGGGTCAATCGCAAACTCCATTCGTTATTGAAGGCGCCAATCAGGACAACCGGCCCCTCTCTGAGATCCGAAAACGAGCTATCGCTCTCCCTCCGAATGACAACCTTCTTTCCGTTCGCTTCCAACGCGCCGACCACGCGAGCTATCGTAACCGTGTCGGCGAAGGGTACGGTAGGCGACGTGGCCGTGCGAAGAACTGGCGTGGGAGAATCTCCGTCAATGTCTGCTGCCGATGGTATCGGCGGGCCATTCGGAACATCGCCTACCGCCACGAGAACGGAGCCGGGAGTTTCCAGGACCGGCTTCCAAAAGAGGGCCTGAGTCGTCTCCCGGTGAAGCCAGATATATCCGGCAAATCCCGCAACGACGAGGATGACAACAAAGGCAAATGCCAATTGGAAGCTTGATCTTCGCCGAGAAGATCCGTTCGGTAAATCAGGCTTCTTCTGGATTAGTTCCGGACTTAGGTTGCCGTTCGCACTTTGAGTTTGTGGTGGGATGACTCCCGGTTCTGATGTGATTTCCAGTTCGGTCACGACAGCGTGGGCATGCTCTGGCAGCGTGAACCGCGGTATGTAGGAACCTGGGATCAGGCCTATCCGAAGTTCAGAACGATGCTTTTCTTCGCCATAGTAGATCGCGAGTCTTTTCCGAAGTTCGGTCGCCGCTGTCCGCACCACGTGGTCCAGGTTGGTGTCATACGATGGTTCTCTGTCAAAAACTTCAACCCCGATGGTGCGTTCCTTAATCAGATCTGCCGAACCGTTGAGGGTCTGCTCCACCACGTACCTGAGAAAGGCAACGGATCTTTTACTTGACCGAAACGCATGGTCACGTACCAACAGCTCAAGTTGTTCACGGATTTTTTCCGCGCTTATCTCGGTTTTTGGGTGGTCCACTACTTCGGTTTCGACCATGGCGATTCCAGTGACAGCGATTCTAGCACTCCGGTCCGAAGGAAGGCTGAATCGGCGGGAGTTCGACCCGATCCTGTCACGGGTTCAGAAAGAACCTAGTTGCCAGCGAGGCCTTCGATGATCCTCCGGCCCAAAGGGTATAAGACCCTTTCTCCACAACCCACTTTTCATTGATGTTCCAGACGGCGAGCTCTTCTTGAGGGAGGCGAAAGACAACCGTCTTCGTCTCCTTCGGCCGGAGATGTATCCGGGCGAAGCCCTTCAAAGTGCGGCCGGGAGTTTCAACGCTGCTCACATCCTCTCTCACGTAGAGTTGCGCAACTTCGTCCCCTTCCCTGTCTCCAATATTTGTCACATCAACAGTTACCGTGATATCGCCCTTGCTTCCGGCGGCAGGTGGCTTCGCAACAAGGTGGTCATAGCGGAAGGTGGTGTAGCTGAGCCCAAATCCGAAGGGGAACAGCGGCGCACCGTCATCGTCCACATACTTATAGACCCGCGACGGATCGGAGTTATAGAAATCCGGTAACTGTCCTACGCTGCGCGGAAACGTGATGGTCAGCTTGCCGGCTGGATTGTTATCGCCAAATAGTGTTTCGGCGATCGCCTTCCCGCCAAACTCTCCCGGATACCAGGCTTCGAGAATGGCAGGAACATGTTCCTTAGCCCAACCGATGGTCAAAGGGCGGCCATTTTCCAGTACGAGGACAACTGGCTTGCCAGCCGCAACCATAGCTTCGAGAAGTTGTTCCTGGTTGCCCGGCAGGTCAAGGCTCGACCGGTCGAAGCCCTCACCAGAGATACCCTGCCATTCTCCCAATCCAAGAACGATTACATCCGCATCCCTCGTGCTGGCTACGGCAGACTGTATATCCTTGCCCGCGTCAAACGAAATGGTCGCCTTTGGAACTATCTCTCGAATGCCATCGAGCAGACTGATGTGCTTGCCGTTGGATTCTCGTTCATAGTCGCCATATCGCGCCACATCGGCGTTGGGCCCAATAACAGCGATTCGTTGAATCGACTTGGAAAGCGGTAACAGGTGATCATCATTCTTCAGCAGCGTCATCGACTCGCGCGCCGACTCGCGCGAAAGAACGAGGTGCTCCTGAGACCGATACACTTTGGCATTCAAGCCAGGGTCAACCATCGGCCGGTCGAAGAGGCCCAGCGCAAACTTTACGCGAAGAACCGATTTGACGGCCCGGTCCAACTCCGCTTGAGGTAAGGAACCCTCACGCACGCAGTCGATAAGCGCCTTTTGAAAAACGTCGTGGTCGAAATCGTAGAACTGCATATCCACACCAGATCTGATAGCCAGGCACACTGCATTTTTCGGCGTGGCGGCAACGTGGTGCACGCTATATAAACGTCGAATTGCGCCCAAATCAGAAAGGATAAAGCCTTGAAAATTCCACTCCTGGCGCAGAATCTTCTTGAGCAGAAGTGGATCCGCGGTAACGGGAATGCCATCGATCTCATGGTAGGCCGCCATCGTGGCCATCGCGTGTCCCTCGCGGATGGCAGGCTCAAATGACTTCAGCATGACGGTGCGCAGTTCACGTTCACCAATGTGAACCGGAGAAGTATTGGTTCCTCCCTCCGGAGAACCATGCCCCGCAAAGTGTTTGGGTTCGCTCACAACAGTGTGATCTGTATTCAGGTTTCCCCCTTGCGCGCCTCGCACGTACGCCAAACCAAGTCGCCCGGTAAGGTAAGGATCTTCACCAAAGTCCTCCTCCACACGGCCCCATCGGGGGTCGCGGGCAAGGTCCAGTACCGGCGCAAGAATCATGTCCACGCCGGTCGCTCGTGCCTCGGCTGCGATGGCACCCCCGGTTCTTTGTGCAATATCCGGATTCCAGGTAGCAGCAAGATTGATAGGCGCGGGAAATACCGTTCCCGTGTCGAAGCCATGCAAGGCCTCTTCGATGAACAACGCGGGAATACCAAGACGATTGTGTTCGATGACCCACGTCTGAATGGCATTCGCCTGCTGCGGCGTTGGGTTCAAGTCGTGAATGCCACCCACGCCAAGATATCCCCAAAGACTCTCCGCCTTCTCCGGCAGGAAGACTGCCTGTGCAGCCGCATGCGTGGAGTCTGTATGTTGATCCACCAAAGCTGTAGCCCCGGAATACAGATCGAGTTGGCGCACCTTTTCCTCAAGGGTCATGTGGCCGAGCAGGTCGGCGACTCGTTGCTCGATCGGTGCACCTGCTTGCCGGTACAAGGCATGAGGGTCTACAGTCGGGCGCGTCTGTTGTCCGCAAGCCGGCACAAAGGCGAGTGTGAGAACGGAAAAGCCCATCACAACGAGTGATCGGCGTGACACTACGGAGGCAGGCATGGATCCATGATGATCGACAATTGTGGAGACAAGGCAATCGTTCTTCGCTGTTTTCTGACGATCAGACATGCGTCCGCCTTTGTACGGTATATTTTTTGGAGAACTGAGTTTCGGGCACAAGGATACGGCAATGTCGAAGATGAATCCATCCGAGCTGGCGAAGAAGATCGGTGAGGGTCTCCTTTCTTTTCCAGTCACACATTTCACGAAGGAGTTTCAATTCGACGAGAGGCCGTACAGCGAGCACATCTCCTGGTTGCTGGAGCACAAACCGGCGGGATTGTTTGCGGCAGGCGGAACGGGCGAGTTCTTCTCGCTGACTTTGGCCGAATTCTCCTCAGTTGTAAGCGCCGCGGTGCGGGAGACTGCCGGGCGAGTTCCCGTGCTGGCTGGGTGCGGGTACGGGACCGCAATGGCGAAAGAGTTTGCCAAAGCCGCCGAAGACGCAGGCGCTGACGGCATTCTGCTATTGCCGCCGTATCTGGTGAACTCAGAACCAACCGGTCTGGCGGCGCATGCCGAAGCGGTCTGCGCTGCCACGAAACTCGGCGTCATCTTCTACAACCGTGACAACGCCATCATGGATGATGTGACCCTGGCGCGGCTGTGCGACCGCTGCCCGAACCTCATCGGATTCAAGGACGGCGTTGGCGACATCGAGTTGATGACTCGCATCTTTGCCCGGCTGGGAGATCGGCTGACCTACGTCGGCGGTCTGCCAACAGCAGAAACCTTCGCGCTTCCCTATCTGGAGATGGGAGTGACAACCTACTCCTCCGCGATCTTCAATTTCCTTCCTAAGTTCGCTCAGGAGTTCTATGCAGCCGTACGGCAACGCAATCATGAAAAAGTCTATGCTGCTCTGCGAGAGTTCGTGCTGCCGTACATTGCAATTCGAAATCGGCGAAAGGGCTATGCCGTCTCGATTGTGAAAGCTGGGATGACAGCGATTGGACGTCCGGCAGGGCCAGTCCGCTCGCCTCTGGTTGATCTTACCCAGGCAGAGCTCTCGGAGCTGACAAAACTCATTGGAGATCGCAGCTAATGAGGGAAACGCCGGGCGCATCGCTGGCACCGGAGCAAAAACCGACTCGCATCCGATACCGGATTGTGCTGATGCTATTTATCGCCAGTTGCTTTAGCTACGGCGATCGGGTGATGCTGTCGATTGCGGGAATTGCGTTCTCAAAAGATCTGCACCTGGATGCCCTGCGGCTTGGCTATCTCTTCTCGGGTTTTAGCTGGGCTTACGTCGCAGGTCAATTGCCCGCGGGCGGCCTGCTGGACCGGTTCGGATCGAAGCGCGTCTATGGAATAAGCATGGTGTGTTGGTCGCTGTGCGCGATTCTGGCGGGTTTTGCCGGGTATTTGTCCGCGACTATCGCCTTTTTTGTGATCTTCGGACTGCGGCTGATTTCTGGACTGGTGCAATCGCCCGTGTTTCCTGGCAACGGGCGGATCGTGGCGAGCTGGTTTCCAACTTCTGAACGGGGACGAGCTTCCGCCATCTTTAATTCCTCGCAGTACTTCTCCTTGGTGATGTTCGCTCCTGTTCTGGGATGGATTACCAATCGCTGGGGCTGGAAGGAATGCTTCTGGTTTCTTGGAGGAGCGACCCTTGCGCTCAGCTTCGTCTGGCACAAAGTGTTCCACAGCGTGAAAACCCACCCGCGTACTAATCAGGCTGAGATCAACCTTATCGAACGGGGTGGTGGGCTGACGAACATCGATCCGGGTTCAGGCACGATGCAGAAAGCGCCGAAGCTGACACTGGGCGCGATACGCATGCTGTTGAGCAATCGGATGCTGGTCGGCATCTATATCGGACAGTACTGTATTACAACGCTGACGTGGTTTTTTCTCACGTGGTTTCCTGTCTACCTCAGTCAGGCGAGACATATGTCGATCGTGAAAGTCGGCGTGATGGCCGCGCTTCCGGCTTTGTGTGGTTTCACAGGCGGGATACTGGGTGGCGTAGTCTCGGACAAGCTGCTACAGGCTGGGCACTCGCTGACATTTGCACGCAAAGCCCCAATCGTCTTTGGCATGGTGCTCTCGATGACGATGATTGGCTGCAACTATGCCAATGCGCAGTGGGTTGTTATGGCGCTGATGTCGCTCGCTTTCTTTGGGAAAGGAATTGGCGCACTGGGTTGGACGGTCATCGCGGACACCTCGCCGAAATCGCTCATCGGGGTCAACGGCGGCCTCTTCAATTTGATTGGGAATCTTGCAGGAATCACGACACCGATCGTTATTGGATATATTGTGAAGCGCACCGGCTCGTTCCATGACGCGTTGATCTTTGTCGTCGCAATGGCGTTAATGGCAATCGTCGCGTATCTGCCAATTGTTGGAGAGATTAAACGCGTCGATCTCAAGTTGCCGGAAGGCGGTACAGCATGATCGATCAGTTGGCAGGGCGGGGATCTCCGCAGATCAGAACGATGCGCGTGATTCCGGTCGCAGGGCGAGACTCGATGCTGCTCAACCTGAGCGGCGCGCATGCTCCTTACTTTACCCGAAACCTTGTCATCATCACAGACAGCGCAGGCCATACCGGCATTGGAGAGGTCCCGGGTGGCGAGAAGATTCGGCAGGTGCTCGAGCAGAGCAAGGCCCTCGTTGAAGGCCAAAGAATCGCGTCGTACCAACTGGTTCTGAATATCGTTAATGATCACTTTGCCGACCGTGATACTGAAGGGCGGGGTCCGCAGACCTATGACCTCAGGACAACAGTACACGCCGTGACGGCGATCGAATCCGCGCTGCTCGACCTTCTGGGCCAGTTCCTCGGTGTTCCAGTGGCGGCGTTGTTGGGCGAGGGACAACAACGCACTTCGGTGGAAGTGCTGGGTTATCTCTTCTTTATTGGAGACAGAAAGAAGGCTGATCTTCCTTATGAGAGCAACGAGAAGGCGGATGACGACTGGCTCCGATTGCGGCATGAGGAAGCGCTCACGACGGAGTCGATCTTGAGACTCGCCGAAGCTGCCGAGGCGCGATACGGCTTCAAAGACTTCAAGCTAAAAGGCGGAGTACTGGCTGGCATGCACGAGATGGAAATCGTTACTGCGCTCGCAGAACGTTTTCCTCACGCACGAATCACGCTGGACCCCAATGGAGCCTGGTCCCTGAAAGATGCAATTCGGTTCTGTTCCGGAAAACAAGGCGTCCTTGCTTATGCAGAAGATCCGTGTGGCGCCGAACACGGCTATTCCGGCAGAGAGATCATGGCGGAGTTCCGTCGTACAACGGGCTGGCCGACGGCCACAAATATGATTGCGACGGACTGGCGGCAACTGAGGTTCGCTGCGGAGTTGCATGCTGTTGATATTCCGCTGGCCGACCCGCACTTCTGGACGATGCAAGGCTCGGTTCGGGTGGCACAGTTCTGCCGCGAGTGGGGATTGACCTGGGGATCGCACTCAAACACACATTTCGACGTGTCGCTCGCGATGTTTACTCATGTCGCCGCAGCGGCCCCTGGAAATGTAACTGCGATCGATACTCATTGGATATGGCAGGATGGCCAACGTCTGACCAAAGATTCGTTGAGAATCCAGAGTGGAAGGCTGACGGTCCCAGAGAGACCAGGACTTGGTATTGAACTCGACATGGAGCAGGTCGAGTCCGCCCATCGCCTTTACCAGCAAGCTGGGCTAGATACACGCAATGATGCCATGGCGATGCAGTACCTGAGACCAAATTGGAAGTTCGATCCGAAGCGTCCGTGTCTCTGCTGATTTCAGGGAGTGCTCAGGTGATGGGCGCGGGGTTGAATAGCGCAAACTCATTGTGAAGCCCCCAATGGTCGGCACAGGTCTGTTTGCGTCCACTTGCAACGTCGAGAATGTAATGAAAGATCGCCTCTCCGACCTGCTGAATGCTGCTCTCACCGGTTGCTATGGTACCCGCGTCGATATCGATCAAATCGGACCAACGCTCTGCCAGCGCCGTTCGCGAAGAGACCTTGATCACCGGAGCCATCGCCAAACCGTAGGGAGTTCCCCGCCCTGTGGTGAAAACGTGCATGTTCATTGATGCAGCGAGTTGAAGTGTCCCGCAGACAAAATCGCTGGCAGGAGTCGCCGCAAAGACAAGCCCTTTGCATGTCGCGCGCTCGCCAGGACCAAAGACGCCGCTGATAGGGCTGGTGCCAGCCTTGGCGATCGAACCGAGCGCTTTTTCGACGATGTTGGCCAGACCGCCTCTCTTATTTCCTGGCGTCGGATTTGCGCTGCGATCAGCTGACCCACGCTCTAAATATCTGTCGTACCAGGCCATCTCGCGAATGAGATCCTCTGCAACCTGCGGCGAGGCCGCACGGGCAGTAAGTAGGTGAATTGCGTCGCGCACCTCAGTGACCTCAGAGAACATCACCGTAGCTCCTGCTCGCACAAGAAGGTCAGCGGCATAGCCTACTGCCGGATTTGCTGTAACTCCGGAGAAGGCATCGCTTCCGCCGCACTGCAGGCCGACGACGAGATCGGAGGCAGGCCGGGTCTGGCGTCGCCGTGCATCGAGCTGCATGAGACGTTGTTCCGCCATCTGCATGATCGCCCGAACCATATCGCCAAAACTACGATGCTCGTCATCCTGAAGACGAACGACATAAGGTTTTGAGGAAAGGATGGGTAATGTACTGCTCGGAAGCATCTGCGCCGGCTGCAGCTTTTCACAACCCAGGCTGACGACCAGGGGCGCTCCCCCAAGGTTCGGATTGAGGCTAAGGTTGCGCAGAGTACGAATGGGAATCTCCGAGCCTGGAGCGTCGATGGCGACACCGCAGCCATAAAGGTGCGTAATAGCGACGACGTCATCTACATTCGGGTATTTCGGAAGAAGTTCTGCTTTGATTTTCCGTACCGCGTACTCCACCGTGGCGGAGACACATTGCACAGTCGTACTGATGCCAAGAATGTTCTTAGTGCCAACAGTGCCATCGTCATTGACGAAGCCTTCAAACGTGAACCCCTCCAGTGGAACGGAAGGAGTCACGAGACTGCCTTGGATCGGGAGCTTATCCAGCGCCGGAGCCTGAGGAAGAGCAAGGAGGCCTTCATGAACCCAGCCACCGGCCGGAATCTCTGTGTGAGCGTAGCCGATGGTCACGCCGTATCGGATGACTGGAGCACCCTCCGGAATCGTCGTAAGCGCAACCTTGTGTGCCTCCGGTATCGCTTCCCGAAGGACCAGGCCGGACTCAAACCGCGCTCCTGCCGGTAGACCTCCCTCGTTGACGACGATTGCAACGTTGTCCGATCGGTGTATCTGGATATAACGAGGGTGGCTATCGCTTCGCATTGAATCTAAATCTACGCTATCGTCTACAAAGATTGGTGGGGCGCTGTTACAGGATTCGGCTACTTATACTCAGCCGCGAACGCGTCTGCCTCCTTGTTCATCTCATCCACGTCAGCCGCATGGGAAAACAAGACCACCCGATAGCGGAATGTCGCGCTCTGGTCCTTCGGAATGGCGTAGTTAAACGCAGCCTGCTTGGTATCGAAGATGCTCCGTCCCAGCGGATTGGCCGCGAACAGTCCATATCCGCGGGCATGCCAGTAGGTTGGATAGCCCGGATTCTTCGGATGGTCGATCATGGCGATGGTGACAACATGCTTGTCTGGATCGTTACCGGTCAGGATGCACCAGCGGCCGCGGGTCGACCAGACCGCCCCACCCTTCACTCCCTCGCTGGTAAGATACACTCCGGTCGCGCCTGAAGTATCGACGTTGTCTACCTTAGTCGGCCTTCCGCTCGCATCCATAAAAATGCCGCCCTTCTCGTCAGCTGATTCAAGCCAATGGGCGACTCGCATACCCAACAATCCTTCCTTGTCGTCATTGAAGACAGCCTTGTCGAGAGCCTGAAGCGTGGTGATCTGATCGATGATGCGAGCGTCCTTCCGTCGCGAAAAGACATAGCGCGTGGTTTCCTTCAGGATGTCCTTGCCTTCACCCGTCACCCAGACTGAGTCAACAACAAGCTCTCCCTGGTCCGCTCCACTCTTGGTTGAGACGATCCTTTTCTGATAGATCGTTCCCATTCTTGAGCGGCCTTCCGGTTTGATCGCATCGGAGTTGTTCCAGAAATCGAATCCGTTGACGTTGCCGTAGTTGAACCACATCCCCGCATGGTGCGGGTGATCCACACGTTCTCCTGGCCGCGGCTCAAGAGGATAGCCGCGCGTCACCGTAATTCCTTCATTGGTGATCAACGGATACAGAACAGGCTTCTTCAGCGACGTTGGCCAGATGTAAGAGGTGAAAGGCTTGCCGTCGATTGTGATATCGACGCGCTGATGCGCCTCATCGGCAACAACCTGCACACCCTTGTCTCCCGCATTCGCAAAGCTACTGCCGCTTAGCCCGAAAGCAATCAGAAAGCCCAGCATGAGCAACTTACGCATAGACCTTCCCCGCCACCATTACCTGCTGCGTTTTGTCGTCGAAGGTCACCTTTTGACCGGTCTGGATCGCGGCAACGTTCATGCAGAGCGCGATCGAGTGGCTGTAGCCGGCCTCGATGCTTGCGTTCGGTGTCTTTCGTGAGCGAACGCACTCCATCCAGTTGCGCATGTTGGCTGAGGTCTGAGGATCGCCCTTCGTATCCGCTGCCGTCGAAACCGCCTCGCCCTTCTCGCCAAGAGCAAAACTGGGCAGCAGATTCGGCTGCATCTTCATCTCCGCAGCACTCTTTGCCGTCAAACCACCGGTCGGCGTGACGGTCTGCTTGTCCATATCGATCATTCCGCCGTTGGAATAGTAAAGTTCCTTCACTCCACCGGCGGAGTTCGTGAAGCGCGAGGTGTACTGCACCTGGAAGCCTTTGGTGAGGTCGTCCAGCGGACCGTAGTCGAAGACCGCGGTCATTGTGTCCCAGTTCTTGCGTCCGTCCTTCCAGAGATAAATGCCGCCATTCGCCACAACGCTGCGTGGATGCGGAAGCCCGGTGAACCAGTGCACGGTATCGATCTGGTGCACCAGCCACTGGTCGGGAATTCCCGAGGAATATGGCCAGAACAGCCGGAACTCAAGATATTTGCGAGCGTCGAACGGCTCATAAGGCCGGTTCATCAGATAGCGCTTCCAGTCCGTATCCTCTTCCTTCAACAGCGGCACCACATCAGGACGCCGCCATCGCCCCGGTTGATTCACGTTCCAGGTCATCTCCACCATCACAATATCGCCAAACTTTCCGGATTGGATGTATTCGGCTGCCTTCTGATAGCTCGGGGTGCTGCGGCGTTGCGTGCCAACCTGCACGATCTTGCCCGTCTTCTTCACCGCGGCAAGGAACAGTCGAGCATCCTCCATCGTGTGCGCGGTCGGTTTCTCCACGTAGGCATCGCGTCCTGCATTGACGGCTTCCACTCCGTGCCGCGCATGCTGAAAGTCTGCGGTCGCGATCAAAACTGCATCAACGTCTTTGCGTGCGTACAACTCGTCGTTGTTTCGCACCGGAGTGACCTGGCATCCGCTGACCTTTTGAATGTAGGCAGCCCCTTCCTCGCGCCGGCGGTTCCAGATATCCGAAACCGCAACGAACTCGAAATTCATATCCTTGGCATGCTGCGAAAATGCCGGAATCAGCGCGCCTCTCATGCGATCGCCGCAGCCGATAACCCCAACTTTCACGCGGTCATTCGCACCGACAATGCTGGCATAACTGGTTGCATTCCACGACACCGCCGTCGCCGCCAGCGCAGCACCACCCATCTTAAGAAATTCCCTGCGATCGTTGCCCTGCATTGTCATGATTTTCCCCTAGATCTGATTTTTCTTGCCGAAGCTGCAAAAGAGGAGATGACATTGATCTCCTCCAGTGTCTTGAGATGCTCATTATCGAGTTGCCTCGCCCACCCAAGTTGTGGGTGGGCGAGTTGAATCCTCTAGAAATTAAACTTCAGACTTCCCTGGAAGACTCTGGCTTGGTTTTGTGTTGTTGAGATTTGGCCAAAGGTTCCTGATGTGAGAGCGGCAGCCCCTCCAGTGGTTCCGCCCAGTACTCCTACTGTTCCACCTGTCGGGATGTTGAAGTTCGGATGGTTCAACACATTGAAGGCCTCCAACCGAAAAGTCACGTTCAGGCTTTCGTGGATTGGAAAGATACGCGAGACCTGGGCATCGAACTGATAGCTTGTGATGCCTCGGAAGGAGTTTCTGCCAATATTTCCATATGTTCCATATCCAGGGCACGTCGCCGGCGAAAGCGGCGTTGGACACCCTGCCGTGACTTGAGCGAAGGCCGCTGGATTCAGGTAACCCCGGTTTGCTACCCCAGAGCTTGACTTGATGGCCTGGTGGAGATAGACCGGGACTCCGGGGATCAGGTTCGGGCGATCATTGCCAACATCCGTAAAAGAGTTGTCCTGTCCTGCTGTCACGGTGAATGGGGCTCCGCTTACGATATGCGCCAGCGGCGCGAACTCCCAGTTGTTCAGGAGCAGCGCTTTGATGCCGGAGAGCGGGAACTGACTCTTCGTAATCAGGACAATGTTTTCGACGTTCCTGAAGTCGGAGCCGCAGGGGCCGTAGTCCGCTGCGGGGTTGTTGGGGTTTTGTACGTTTGTACCGGCGTAATCGCCCTGCGCGTCCGTAAGGCTGAGGCACTTCGACCAGGTGTAATTGGCCAGAAGGCTGAAGCTGGACGAAAGGCGATGCTGGACAGTGGTGACCAGGCCGTTGTAGTTCGCCATGCCGTTGTAATTGACAAAGACTGAGCCCCCGCCCCCGCCCAGGTACTGGTTGCCCTGAAGGGGATTCGTGATCGTGAGCGCGAAACGCGAGGTCTGATTGCCTGTCGTGGAACACGGTGTTCCGGCCGCCCCTGGCTTGACTGCGGCTGGACCGGTCGTAACGATGCCAGCGCAGCCAGTGCCTCCCGCGCCCCAGACTCCGGGGACGTAGATGGCTGGACTCATCGGAGTCCCCATCGGAGCATGGACGGTATGGCTGCCGATGTACTGAAGCTGCAGTTGCCATCCCTGACCAAACTGATGCTCAACGCTTGCTGTCCACTGTTCGCTATAAGACGGATGAAACTGCGGAGGCAGCACAATGTACTGGGATTGAGCGAAAAATTGCGCCGTCGCCGGAGTCGGGATCTGTTCCAAGGGAAAAGGATTGGACGTAATGGAGCCGACCGACCATGGGCTGCTGAAGCTGATAGGACCGGAAGTCGATGTCTGCAACTGGCTGATGGCCGTCGAAAAAGGCGGATTCTGCTGGTTGCGTTGCGCGGTGAAGAAGTTGACCTGGTCAAAAGCCAGCTCGAAGCCCCCGCGCACGACCGTCTTGCCCGACCCCGTAGGATCAAACGATATCCCAAAGTTCGGAGAGAACTGCCAGGGCGAGTTCTTCGTAAACGTTCTGGACACGCCCGGATCCCCATAGAACGTCGCTCCAGCAGGGGCATTCGGATAGATCGAGCTGACTTTGTTCGCTAAAAAATTGCCCATATTAAAGACAATGCCACGATTGAAGTAATCGAACGGCATGAAGTTGGGACTCCAGCGCAGGCCTGCTATCAGGGTCAGTCGTGTGGTGGCGTGGAAAGTGTCCTGAAAGTACAGACTCGGAATTGGCCCGCGCAGCGCATTCTGCTGCTGTTTGCTTTGCTGGAAAGTGCCCTGCGTCCCCTGGAGGAAATCCAAATTGGGGTCTCCACCAGCCGCTCCTCCACCCGGTCCGTTCAGACTATAGCGACCGTCGAAGCCGAAGACACCGTTGGTCTCGTATGCGTTGGCGATATTGAGTTGGTTGCGGACGTACTCCCCGCCAAAGACGATCTGGTGCTTGCCGTGCAGCATGGTTATGTCGTCGCCGAGGGCAAGAGTGTTGTCGTTGAACTTCGAGACTGAGTTTGTGCCGCCGCCAATAGTGAATTTGTTGGTAGTCGTCATCTGCAGGCCGTTAGGCTCGCCCTGATAGGCATTGACGCCGAGGGTGGCGGCGTTGATGTCGTTGGAGGCGTATCCGCGGTTGTTGCGGCGCCGCAGCAACGTAACGTGGGCCGTGTTCACGATCTTTGAGCTGATCACGTAGGCCTCGCCGAGAGTGAAGGACTGCACCCGCTGGCTGTTTCCGGACTGGGTGGTAATGAGGATGTTGTTTGGAGAATAGAAGGCCGGAAGCTGATAACCGTCGAGGAAGTACCGGCCATAGAGATTGTTCTTCGAGTTGATGGTGTAGTCGACCCGCGTGACGAACTGGTTATCGGAGTTCTGCAACGGAATGGCATAGGTGACAAGCCCACATGGGTCTGTAGTTGGGGGCAGGTAACTCATCAGCTTCAGCGATTGCGGGTTGAACGTCGGTTTACTCGGATAAATATCGTTCGCCAGTTTCGCGCCGGTCAGGGGGTCGACCAGTTGAAGGAACTTGCCATTCGATGTGCAGGCTGGCCCATCTGTGACGGAGAAATCGCCCAGCAGGTTCGCAGGAGTTGGCACATGGGCCTGCGTTGCGGACTGGGATTGTTTGGACACGGTGCGCTGGTATCCGGCGAAGGCAAAGAGCTTCTCCCTCAGGATCGGGCCGCCGAAGGTGCCGCCGTACTGGTTCTGGTGGAGCGTGTCCTTCGTAGTAGAGAAGAAGTTGGTAGCGTCCAGATAGTTGTTGCGGATGAACTCAAAAGCCGACCCGTGGTAATGGTTCGTCCCCGAGCGGGTAACGACGTTCACCAGCCCACCCGTATGCATGCCATTCTGCGAGCTGAGCGCCGCGGACTCAACGCTGAACTGGCTGACAGCATCCGGGAAAGGAAACGGAAGATTGCCGTTGGCCATGTAGTCGTTATTGTCACCGCCATCCAGCCTCCACATCGTGGTATTGCCCATGCCGCCGGCAATCGAGACGGAGATCGTCTGGTAAGAGTATTTGCTGCCGGTAAAATCGCCGGCGGGAGCGCTGGTGGAACCACCCGAAAGTGTGATTAGGTTGGTCATCTGGCGACCATTGAGCGGCATCTCTGTTAGCGTCTGATGGTCAATCGTCTGTTTGAAGCTGGCGTCTTCGGTCTGTAAGGCCAGACCACTCGATTGCACTTCAATTTTTTGGTCCGTCCGTCCAACAGTCATCGGGACGTTGATCGCGATGCTGCTGCCAACCTCAAGAACAACGTTGGACTGGCTGTAGTGCTCGAAGCCCGGGGCCGCGACCTCCAGCGTGTACGTACCGACATCGAGATTGGGGAAGCTATAGAGGCCGCTTCCACCCGTGACCGCGCTGTGTTTTACCTGGGTCGCAGTGTTGGTTACGGTGACGGTAGCGTTTGGAATCACAGCACCCGTGGCATCAGCGACGGACCCTTGAATGCTCCCGGCTCCTGCGAGCTGACAGTTGCCCCTGGATGTAAACGCTAAGACAGCGACACAGAAGACGACGGCTAACCAGCCGCAGGCCAGCCGAGGATGAATCAAAACACGTGATTTCATGAGACCTCCTAATGGTATCGACCAACAGCAATCATTCGTTTTTGCCTATCGCGAAACTTATAGTCCGAGGCATGTCAGGGTAGAGAGGTTAGACCTATTCGATCTCATTTCACGCTCGACTACTGAATCTGTGTTTTAATGACAGCAAAGGTAGTACCAGCACAGAAAAGTTGTCAAGGCTATTAAAAATCAGGTTTCCGCGGGTGAAAACCCGAGGGAGAACCACGCCCACGCGATAGCCGCCTGTTTGGTGAATCGAGAAGCTGACCGAAGCGTGCAAGAGCGAATAAAGACCATGTGACGCCCACCAGATCGCGGCAAATTGCTCATTCCTCACTACTTGTAGCGGCCCGGCACAGACTCCACTGCAGTAAGGTACGACCGGTACGTACAGCGGTTGTGCGAGGATAGAGGCAGAAGCTTCACAATTGAGAGCCAAAATGTGTCCAGGAACGGATTTCTGGACTAGACTGATCGCGGAAGATGCACAGGGTCTTTGAGGTGTTCCTCAAAACAATGTCTGATCAAAAACGGCTCTGGCGCCTGGTAGGGCCGATCACGCTTCTCGCGCTGGTCCTGGGGACTACCCTCGGAATGGTCTGGTGCGCTCACGCCAGCTGCGCGCCCGACACCTGCCCGATCTGCCATCTGAGCCATCAACCCGTTGAACCTTCTGTGGTGAACCTGCGTGTCCACGTTCTGGTTCCTACCGGTACTGATCCGGAACCTCAGGACATCAGCTTCACCAGGAGTTCCGCCTTCCGGCGCATTCCCGCGCGCGCACCTCCGTATAGCACCAGCATGTCTTCCGTGCTTCCAGCACGCTAATCAGTGTTCCTTTCCCTGAAGAAGGCTGAGTGCCCATGCGCTTACAACGTTTGCATCTTCCAATTTTGCTAGTCACCGTGGTTTCATTCGAAGTTGCAGGTGCACAATCCCCGCCTGCACCCAACCAAACGCCATCGCCCCCACCACAAGCACAGGCACTGGCCCAAAGCCACGCAGCTGTGACGGTTTCGCTCGACGATGCCGTTCAGATGGCAATCCAGCACAATCACAACCTGCTGGCTGCCCGGACCACGATCCAGCAGAGCGAGGCCGAAGAGACGACAGCGAACCTTCGTCCCAATCCGGTGCTCTTAGGCGACGCGCAGTTCCTGCCGGTCTTCCAGCCGAGCAACTTCACCTCGGACTACATCGACAATACGGCGCAGTTTGACCTCGGCGTCAGCTATCTCTTTGAGCGAGGCAAAAAGAGACAACACCGGCTCCAGGCGGCGAAAGACGTAACGGCCGTGACGCGATCACAGGTCGCCGACAATGAGCGCAGTCTTACCTTCAATGTGGCCTCGCAGTTCATCAACGTGGAGCTTGCCGAATCGACGCTGGAACTGGCGCAGCAGGATCTTAAGAGTTTTCAGAACACGGTGGACATCGGAGAGGCGCGCTACAAGGCGGGCGACATCGGCGAGGGCGACCTGCTGAAGATCAAGCTGCAGATGCTTCAGTTTCAGACGGACGTTTCCGCGGCGCAGCTGGCGCGGGTGCAGGGGCTGTCGGATTTGCGGCAACTGCTGGGATATGAATCGGTGCCCCCGGACTATGACGTGACTGGATCGTTCGACTACCTGCCAGTGAAGGGAAATGTGGAGGACTTTCAGGCAAAGGCCCTGCAGAACAGACCAGACCTTCGGGCCGCGCAGCAGGGTGTCGTCGCCGCGAACAGCCAACGCGAACTACAAAAGGCGATCGGTAAGCGAGATGTCACTGGGCAGGCAAACTATACACACATCGGTCTGAATACGATCTCGCTATTTGGCGCGGTGCAGATTCCTGTCTTCGACCGCAACCAGGGGGAGATTGCGCGCGCCGGATTTGCCATTACGCAGGCGCAGGAGCAGGAGAAGTTCACGACCGGGCAGGTGCTGACGGATGTGAGGGACGCCTTTGAAAACCTGCACACCAATGACCAGGTCGTCGGGCTCTACCGCTCGGGTTATCTCGACCAGGCACAACAGTCGCGCGACATCAGCGAGTACGCCTACAGACACGGCGCAGCCAGCCTGCTGGATTTTCTCGATGCAGAACGCAGTTATCGGGCAACACAACTCGGCTACCGCCAGGCGCTTGCTTCGTACCTGCTCGCGCTCGAACAGCTTCGGGAAGCCGTAGGGACAAGGAACGTGCCATGAAAAGACCACTGATCACGCGCAGCAGCCGCAGGTTTCAAGGTGCAATGGCGCTAACCCTTGCACTCACGCTCACCGCCTGCAATTCGAAGGATCGCGAACAGGCGAGCCAGATGACGTCTTTTTCCGCAAACGCCTCGGCTGCTTCAACGGCCAAGCTCTTCACCCTTTCGCAGGACCAGATGTCGCACGTGCAGGTGGTCACGGTTGCAACCAACGAAGTTGATGCGCACACTCCGGCTTACCGGCGCTGTGGCGTACAACGCGTTCAAAACTACGCCGGTCATCACGCAGGTTGGCGGCCCCGTCAGCAGGATCCTCGTCGTGCCCGGACAGCATGTCGCGGCAGGCCAGCCAATGCTCGAGGTGAGCAGTCCCGACTACTCGCAGTTGCTGGACTCTTATTTGAAGGCGGCAGACGCCTTTCGCCTCGCCAGTAAAAACTACGCCCGCGCGCAGGACCTCTATCAGCACCACGCCATCGCGGAGCGCGATCTCGAGCAGGCTGAATCGGACCGCAACCAGGCCCAGGCAGATCTGAACGCGGCTGATCAGGGAATGAGAATTCTCGGGATCAAGAACCCGGCTGATCTGGCGAAGGCACCCTCGTCCGCGCAAATTCCGGTGCTGGCTCCAATCGGCGGTGAGGTGGTCGAGCGCCTCGTCTCTCCCGGACAGGTCGTGCAGGCAGGGCAGACGCAGGCCTTTACGATCTCTGACCTGAGCACGGTGTGGGTCCTTGCCAACGTGTACCAGGCAGATCTCGCCTTCGTCCGCAGCGGAGACGATGTCATCGTGCAGACCGACGCCTATCCCGACAGTTTCCACGGCAGAATCTCTTACGTCTCCCCTGCGCTCGATCCCAACACGAGGACGCTGCAGGCGCGCATCGTCGTGGACAACCCAGGCGAAAAGCTGAAAAGGGATATGTATTGCACCGTCACCGTGACGGCAGGCTCGATCTCGAATGCCATTGCCGTACCCGACTCTTCCATTCTGCGCGATGACAACAACCAGCCATTCGTTTATGTCGCCGTCGGCGCAAATCAGTTTGGCAGGCGCGACGTGGAGACCGGTCAAAGCGAGAACGGAAAGACGCAAGTTCTAAAGGGCATTTCCGTTGGAGAGAAGGTTGTCGGCGATGGCAGCTTGTTTCTTCAGTTTGCTAACTCGCTGCAACACTGAGGAGACAGCTTCGAATGATTCATCGCATTGTCCAATTCGCGCTGCGGCAACGGTTGCTGATCCTGTTGCTGGTGGCATTCATCGCCGTCGGCGGTGCGGTCTCGTTCCAGCATATGCCGGTGGATGCCTACCCCGATCTCTCTCCGCCGATGGTGGAGATCATCACGCAGTGGCCGGGACATGCAGCCGAAGAGATCGAACGGCTGGTCACGGTGCCCACCGAAGTTGAGATGAATGGCGTTCCGAAGCTGTCCGTGATGCGCTCGATCTCACTGTACGGGCTTTCGGACGTCATTCTGACATTTGACGAGGGCACGGACGATTATTTCGCGCGCCAGGTGGTCTTCCAGCGCCTGAGCGAGGTGACCTACCCGACCGGCGTGACGCCTACGCTCTCGCCGCTGGCGAGTCCATCGGGGCTCGTGTATCGGTATGTCCTCGAAAGCCCCGACCGTACACCGCAGGAACTGAAAGTCTATGAAGACTGGGTGATCGAGCGCCAATACAAACAGGTGCCCGGCGTCGCCGACGACTCCGGCTTCGGCGGCACGGTGATGCAGTATCAGGTGCTTCTCGATCCCGCGAGACTCTACGCCTACCACGTCACCGTACCGACGGTGATGCAGCAGCTCTCGGTCAACAACTCCAATGCCGGAGGCGGATTCTATTCACAGGGCGGACAGTTCTATTATGTTCGCGGCCTGGGTCTGGTGCGCGACACCTCGGATATCGGCAACGTCGTCGTTGGCTCGCAAAATGGCGTACCGGTGCGCATTCGCGACATCGGCGAAGTCACCATAGGAAATGCGCCGCGCCTGGGCGAATTCGGTTTCAACAAGACGGATGACGCGGTCGAGGGCGTCATCATGATGCGCCGCGGCGAGCAGACGCAGGACGTGCTGAAGGGCGTCGAAGCCAAGACCCAGGAGCTGAACGAACACATTCTGCCGCCCGACGTGAAGGTGCGGCCGTACTACGATCGCAGCGATCTCGTTCAACTGACGATCGACACGGTCGAACACAACATGCTGTTGGGGATGGCTCTCGTTCTCATCGTTCTGATGTTTTTCCTGGTGAGCATACGCGCCGCCGTGATCGTCGCGCTCACCATTCCGCTGTCCCTGTTCTTTTCGTTCATCTTTCTGCATGCGCGAGGAGTCGCCGCAAATCTGCTTTCGATCGGCGCCATCGATTTCGGAATTCTCATCGACGGAACTCTGGTGATGGTGGAGAACATCTTCCGCGAATTGGGCGCGCGCGAAGGCCAGAGCTACGACCTGAACGAAGTGATCCTCGCCGCGGCGAAGGACGTCGATCGTCCGATCTTCTACTCGGTCGCAGTCATCATCGCGGGCTACCTGCCGATCTACGCGCTCAGCGGTCCCTCCGGGAAGACTATTCAAGCCGATGGCCGACACAGTATCGATCGCACTCGTCGGTGCGCTGATCCTGACGCTCACGTTTGTTCCAGTGATGTGCGCCTACTGGTTCAAGAGAGGCGTCCACGAACGTGTGAACAAGCCGTTCGAATGGGCGCGCCGGCACTATGCGATCGAACTCGAATGGTGCCTCGACCACCCGAAGACCACAATGATTGTGGCCACCGCGATTCTCGCTGCCACTCTTCTGCTGGTCCCTTTCATCGGCGGAGAGTTTATGCCTCATCTCGATGAGGGCGCTCTATGGGTGCGCGCAACTATGCCGTATACGGTCTCGTTCGAAGAGGCGAGTAAGTTCTCGCCCAAGGTTCGCGACATCCTGATGAAGTATCCGATGGTGACCGATGTGGGCTCCGAGCTCGGCCGCCCGGACGACGGCACCGACCCCACTGGTTTCTTCAACGACGAGTTTTACGTAGGCCTGAAGCCATACAACGACTCTTCCTGGAAGAGCAGGCTCGATTCACAACAAGGCCGAGCTGACCGAAGATATTCAAAAGCAGCTCAGCGCATTCCCCGGAGTGATCTTCAACTACACTCAACCCGCCGAAGACGCTGTCGACGAAGCGCTGACCGGACTGAAGAGCGCGCTCGCCGTAAAGATCTACGGCCCCGACCTCAACGTTCTCCAGAGCAAAGCACTCGAGATCAAGCGCCGTCTTTCGCAGGTGCCCGGATTCACGGAGCTGACGGTCGTGCGCGAACTCGGCCAGCCCAGCCTTCTGATCGACGTCGATCGCGACAAGATTGCGCGTTACGGCATCAACGTCGCAGACGTAGAAGCGATCGTGCAGGCGGCCGTAGGAGGCCAGGCGGCGACCCAGGTCATTCAAGGCGAGAAGCTGTTCGACCTTGTCGTGCGCATGAAGCCGGAGTTCCGGGAATCTGCCCAGCAGATCGGCAACCTGCTGGTCGGCACCCCCACGGGCCAGCAAATCCCTCTGAGCAACCTGGCGAACATTCACGAGGCCGGCGGCGCATCGTTCATCTATCGCGAAAATAACTCACGTTACATCGGTGTGCAGTACAGCATCGAGGGGCGCGACCTCGAGCGCGCCGTGGTCGACGGACAGCGAGCCGTTGCGAGTATTGAAAAATCGCTGCCGGCCGGGTATCGCGTCACGTGGGGCGGGGAGTATGGCGAATTTCTCGAAGCAAAGCACCAGATGGAATTTATCGGCCCGCTCGCGGTGCTCATCATTTTCATGATCCTGTTTGCGCTTTACGGGAACTTCAAATTCCCGGTGATCATTGCTCTCGGCGTCATATTGACGGAGCCAGTCGGCGCCTTGATCGCGCTCAAGTTGACGCACACGCCGTTCAGCGTCTCGTCGGTGCTGGGCTTGCTCGCACTGATGGGCGTCTCGGTTGAAACCGCCGTCATTCTTGTCTCCTACATCAATAAGCTGCGCCTTGAAAATAGAGACATCCGCACGGCGACCCGCGAAGCTTCCCTCTTGCGGCTGCGTCCCATCATGATGACTGCTCTTGTCGCTTGCCTCGGACTTCTGCCCGCTGCGCTCTCCACCGGCATCGGCTCCGACACGCAAAGGCCGTTTGCGATCGTCATCGTCGCCGGCCTCGTCTCGCGGCTCTTCCTCGGCTTCTTCGTCAACCCTGTGCTGTACGAGATGGTCGCTCGCGACGGCGACGTCTTGCAGGTGTAATCAGCCGCTACGAATACGCCTCTTGCGGTTGCGCATGCAGCGTTGTTTTTGGTGCGCAACGCTCGACGCGCAGCACGAGAATATCATCCGTCTGGCCGAACTTCTGCGCGGCCGTAGCGATCTCCGCCGTGGAGGTGGAGTTGCGAAGCATACCTTCAATGCGCTCGAAGCCAAACAGCTCTCCCTGCGCATTCTGTGCTTCAACGACGCCGTCGGACATGATCACCAGGGAATCACCCATTTCAAGCTTGAACGAGGTGACAGGAAAATCCAACCCGGAGAGAATCCCCAGCGGAAGCGCACCTTCAATCTGCATTTCGGCGCCGTTGAGATAGGGAGGAAGCTGACCAGCATTGGCCAGCTCAACCGCCCCGTTGGGCGAGAAACGCAGAACCATGCAGGTCGCACTCGCAGCCTCGCGTTCAACGAGCTGTTCGTTGAGCACTTCAAGAATCCGTTGCGGATGGTTGTCGTGCTCTGCTGCGGAACGGATAGCTCCGATAATCATCGCCACAAGCATTCCGGCCTGCAGCCCTTTGCCAGTGACGTCACCGAACACGATAAGAGAGGTGCCGTCCTTCGTTTTTGGAATGATTTGAAAGAAGTCGCCGCCAACCTCGCGCGCGGGACGATAGTCGCTTTCGAGATCCAGCCCGTTGAGTTGAGGCAGGTGGTGCGGGATCAGAACCTGCTGCACATGTTTCGCCTGCGCAATCTCCATCTTCCATTGCTCTTTGGTGCGTTGCGCGGTAATGAATCTGCCCAGCAGCATCACCGTAATGATGAGCAGCGACAGTATGGTTGATAGCGAACCTAAAGAGATCGTGAAATCAAGAATGTTAAAAGTGGTAGGGACATGGACAAGACGCAACTCATGCTGATAGTTCGCGATGACGGCAAGGGTTACGGCGGCCGCCGCAAGGCCACCCTCTCCTTTATTTTTGTAGAAACCGCGGTACGCGACGAGGAGCAACAGAACACCGAGAGCCAGTTTGACGATCAGCACAAAGGGGTTCAGGTAGACCGCTGCATGCACTGGCACATGCGTCCCATAAAGTGGTGGCCGAAGCATCGCAGTGCCGACGGCAAGCAGGACGACCAGGAACCATACCGCACGGTGCAGGATGCGAATACGTGCCAGGCGGAACCAGTAGCCCCAGAAAAGCACCCACAGTCCGATTCGCAGGGGAGCCGCAATGATATCGATGAGAATGACGCTCGTAGAGAGTGCGATCCACGTCGTGAAGTTGTCCAGCAGAACAACCGCGTTGCCCAGCAGAGTCGCTTCGCAGACCAATGCCAGCCAAAGATAGGACTTTTCCTGCCTGTCGAGCCAGAAGAGAGTCAGGGCCATCAGTAGCGCCATGACGAGGATCAACATCTCAAGAAAACCGCTGCCGACATAGTGGCCGATGTCGTCCCAGTCCAGGCGAACCTGGCTGGTGATATCGGTGGCATAACCCAGCTCAGGAGGCTCATGAAGACCGCCTGCATCCGGACTGTTGAAAGGCGTGGCACTGTCCATCCACATGCGAATAGCGATCGTCAGTTTGCCGTCGCGAAAACCTTTAGACAGTCGGAAGGCAGTAGGAAGGCTGCTGTAAGCAGTGACGCGGTGACTCGAAAATTTTCCGAACTCGCCGATGCGCTGACCATTGACAAAAACCTGATAGGCGTCGTCGAAGGTGTCGGGCATCTTCAGGGCGAGAGAGCGCTTGGCGCCCACCACTTCAATTTGAAGCCGGTACCAGGCGTAACCGGAGTATCCCGCATGTCCGCGGGCAGTCCAGCCACGAGCAAACCCGCTACTGCCGCGGGTCAGATCCATATCTTCCCAACTGGAATCGTCAAAGTCCCGTTGCGCCCAGGCAGGGTCGTCGCCAACGTGAAACTTCCACGGTCCGGTCAGTTCAACGGTCGATTCGCCAAGCTCTACGTGGAGATAACCATCATCCGGTCCGATAACGTCGTTCAGAGGCTCCACGGCCGGTGGCGCAGCATAGGCAACCAGCGGCAACAACAGAAGCAACAGCAGACGAACGCGACGCATAAGCACTCTCGTGGCGCAAAAATGAGGGAGATTAGAGAGTACACGACCGGAGCCATTCTTTGCGCCACAGGATCCGTTCAAACAAACCGATCTAAGCCCGGACCCCAAGGGGTGAGGAGGGGCCAGGAAGTACTGCGGGGGCAGAGACCGCGCTCACCAACAAGAAAGCCCATACCGATAGGTATGGGCTTCCGTATCGCTGCGCTAAGTCGAAACTACTTCTTCATCACCGCGAAGAGGCTGCGCTTCTTCAGGAACAAGCCAGCGGTCATCATCATCGCGCCCGTGCAGAGCAGGAGGAGTGAATCTGGCTCAGGAGTGTTGACGCTAGCCGTTCCCACCAGACCGTCAGGATCGATGCCGGTCTCGGCAATGACAAATTCATGCAAGGGTGGCAGCCCGGGTCCGCCCGAGAAAGAGAACGTCGCAACATCTCCCGAAGCCCCGCATAGGGCCGAGGTGAAATTCACGCCATCGGTATCGCAGGTGGCGTTCGTGCCGGGTGGCACGACGAATGAAAGAAAGAGGTTGAAAAAAGTCGTTGTAGTCGTGTTGTTCGCCAACACTAAACATCCATCTGCAGTAATGCCAAAGGGAGTGCAAGCCGCTTCGAGGAAAGTAACCTGGAGGGGTTGGGTTGGATCCGCGATGGTACAGAATGAAGTCGATGGATCGCAAGTATTGGCCGGATCAAGGACTTGGACATGGAAGTCAACCGCATCAGCTCGAGCGTGGCCGGAGAGTCCGAAGAACAACGCCAAAGCAAATAATACTCGTACGTATTTCATTTCTGTATTCCTCCAAGGTAAGCGCGATGGCGCGAAAAAGTAGTGCTTTACACACAGATCGACCGGGCAGATGAGACCAAGTGAATCAAATCGGATTGCGGCTCGACGCGTCAATGTCGTTGCACGTCATAGGCCAAAGAAATACCCCGGAAATCATAGATTCTTCGCGAATCTATGTAGTCACTATGCACAATCTTGCATAGAAAATGGTAGTACTGGTACGTTTTGGCCTGCTCTCTTGGAGTTCCGCCTTCCATAGATTCTGAGCCTCGAGAGGGGGAAAACCGTCGCTGACAAGCCGAATAGAGGCCTACCGGGGCCTGATTCTCCGAAGAAACGAGAACGAATCGATTTGGAACGTGCCTTAATAGCTGCTAAGCGATAGACTGATTCACCCGAACTCATGCCTCTCACCCAACACTCCGACGCGACAGACCAGACCAGCCTCACGCTTGCCGAGCAGGTCGTCCGTCTTCAGGCATTACTTGAGGCCTCTCGCTCCGTTCACTCAACCATCGAGCTTACCGATGTGCTTCAGCAATCCGCCCGAATCGCAGTTCGTGAGCTCGAACTGGAGGGCGCCCACTTCACCTTGCAAAACGTAGCATATGGCAACGTTCCTGCCGATGCCGTGGCTCAGCCATCCGATGAATACCCGCGGTTCGAACTCCTCTCCCGCGACCACAAAATGCTCTCAGAGCTGGTGGTCGCGACTCCGGAAGGCCGGCCGCTCAGCCTCTATGAACGCGACTTCCTCGAAGGCCTGGCCCTGCAAACCTCGGTTGCCGTCGAGAACGCCATCAACCACCAGCGCCACCTGGAGTACGCCCGACTAGCCCAGGATCTCGATGCCGCCCGCGCCATCCAACAGAGCCTTCTACCCCAGACCATGCCGTCTATCCCTGGCTACTCCATCGCGGCGCGCTCAAGAGCCTGCTACCACGTCGGCGGAGACTACCTCGATGTGGTCACCGAACCGGATGGCACTCATCTCATGGTCGTCGCCGATGTTGCCGGCAAAGGACTTGCATCCGCTCTGGTGTGCACCGCCTTCCGTTCCGCCTTTCGCGCGCTCGCCCACCAGTCCCTCACCCTCCGGGAACTCGCCGGCCGCCTATCGCAGCAGCATTGGGACGAGGGTTCCGAGGCTCGCCGCCGTTATGTGACTGCCATCTTCGTGCGCCTGGATCCTGCATCTGCCGAGATGGAGATCGTCAATGCCGGACACAATCCTGCCTTTCTGGTGTCTTCCAGCGAGGCCCCGATTCGCCTGGTTGAGGCCAGCGGAACCCCCCTCGGCATGTTGCCCGGCTCACGGTATGCGATCGAGCGCGTCCCTATTGCACCAGGGGCTCGCCTCCTGCTCTACACCGACGGCTTGACCGAGGTCTTCCGCGGTGAAGAGGAGTTCGGCCAGGAACGTCTCATGGACACCTTCCGCGCCCTGAAGACAGCTCCGGCCTCCGACGGCGACAAGGCCGCCGAGGACACCCTGACGAGCTTGTGGACCACGCTTGATAACTTCACAGACGGGGCTCCACAGCAGGATGATATGAGTGCAATCGCACTTTGCCGCCTTACCAGCCAGTCCAAGGAGAAGGCATCACTATGACCGTAACCAGCGGCAGCAAGGTCGAGGTACGGCTTCCATCGCGCCTCGGCTTCGAAAAAGTCGCAATGAGCACAGCAGCCGGTATGGCAAAGCTCATGGGCTTCAGCGAGGATCGCATCGAGGACCTCAAGACCGCCGTCGCCGAGGCCTGTATCAACGCGATGGAGCACGGAAACCAGATGAACGCCTCCATCCCCGTTAGCGTGGTACTTTCGATGAAGGCCGATGAACTCGAAGTCAAGGTCATGGATAACGGCACCGGTATGGAAGTACCCGCGCCCGCACCCGATATTCATCGCAAGATGACGGGAGAGGAAGAAGCGCGCGGAATGGGAATGTTTCTTATCCAGGCTCTTGTCGACGAAGCCGAGTGGGTATCGGCCACTGAAAACGATGGGCAGAGCTTCGTCCGGCTGGTCATCCGGATGAACAAGGAGATTGAATAAGGTGCAAACGTCGAACAAGGTCTCGCAGCAACAACTTACCGGCGCAAGCGGCCAGCCGATCACCTGCCTCCGCTTCACCGGCGACATCTCCTCCGCCTCGAAGGACGCCATCGTCGATACCTACCAGGCGCTCGACAAAGCCACAAACAAAAATATTCTCCTCAACTTCAAAGGTGTCGAATACCTGAACTCCTCCGGTATCGCACTCGTGATTCAGGTCCTGATGGAGGCCAACAAGTCCGACCAGACCGTCGCGATTTGCGGTCTCACCCCGCACTTTACCAAGGTCTTCACTATGGTCGGCATCACGAAATACGCCTCCCTGTACCCGGAGGAAGCGCTGGCCGTGGCCGCGCTCTGATTCACGCCTTGCTCTAGGTCCAGCATCGAAATCGCATCTCTGATAACGCCGCGACTAGGACTACTCGGTGGCAGCCTCCCCACCACCTCTAGATCCTCGCCAATCTAGAACCCCGTGACACTAAGACGAACCCGGCGATCTCCGCCGCCGGAAGCCGTCCCTGGAGCCCCCCCAAACGTCGCAGTCATGCGATCTCATGGGTCAACAGTCGCCCTTTGGGGACTATTGAATCACCACGATTTCCTATCAGGCATTATTTTCCTATTGACAGACATCGATTGCGATACGGATAATTTCGCCGTTCTCCTTCGTTTGGGAATCAAAGCCCTACAGACGGCGAGTGGTGGGCAGGACGAACAGAGAGAAGACGGTACTCAACCACCATTTCCCGGGGATGAGTATCCAGCAGCGTCGCGCTGGGGCGCGGCCGGCCAATGACTGAACTTATTTCTATCGAGGTCATCATGAATTTCACAGAGAGCAGGTTTCGTCGCAGCATCGCAAACAAGGCGTGCAAGACATTTGTCCTGCTAGCCACCGCATTGTCTCTCGCGATTCCCGCCGCGCTCACAGCGCAGACCGCCGGCCAAGGAACCATCTCCGGCACCGTCACGGATAGCACGGGCGCCGTTATACCCGGCGCAAAGGTAATCGCCACGAATGCCGCCACCAACGTGGCCACCGAGCGCATCGCCTCCTCCGCCGGCCTGTTCACCATCGCTCCTTTGCCTCCCGGAACCTATTCCGTGAGTGTCGAGGCAAGCGGATTCCGCACCCTCAAGCAGGACAACCTCGCCGTCAACGCCCTCGGCGTCCTGACCTACAATCCCGTGCTCTCCATCGGCCAAGCGACCGAGACCGTCGAGGTGTCCGCAGCTCCTCCGGTGCTCAACACCTCCAACGCGACGGTCGGCCTCGTCATGGAGAACACCACCTACGCCAACCTTCCGCTGCAGTTGAACAATTCGCAACGCGATCCGACTGCTTTTGCCTCTCTCGCCCCCGGCGCGCAGGCCGGCATTCGAGTGCCTATCGTCGGCGGAACCGGCAACTACCTCGGCCAGCTCTACATTGACGGTATGCCGGCCGAGACCATCAACCAGCAGGGCGACAACCGTATCGTTTCACAAGGCATCGACCTCGACGCAGTGGACCAATTCCAGGTTGTGACCAGCACACCTCCGGCGGAATACTCCGGCGCCGGCGCCCTCAACTTCACGATGAAGTCCGGTGGCAACAAATACCACGGTAATGCATCATTTTTCATTCGCAACACCGCCTTTGATACCTGGGGCTTCACCCAAAAGTGGGCCACGCTGCCGGGCGTCGATCCGAAGACCGGCGTCGCCTACCCAACCTGCAGCCCCGTCGCAAGCACCGTCACCACGCCAGGCCAGACATACACCTATGCACCCCGAGGTTCCTGCCAGCCCAAGGGTGCCGAGCATCAGAACGAGCTCTCACTAACATTCGGCGGCCACGTTCCCCACACCGGTAACCGGGTGTTCTTCTTTTTCGCCTATGACCGCTTCCACTCGCGGCGTGGTGCCAATCCCGCTCTATTCACCATTCCCACTCCATTGATGATCGCGGGGGACTTCACCGAATTGAACGGTGGTGTCGGCGGCGGCGGTTTGACCGGTACTGGCGCCAACAACAAGGCACTCATCTTTGACCCGACCAGCAACTCCTGCGTCGGGAGCGTCTGCACACGCACGCCGTTCCAGGCCGTCAAGAATGGCCTCCCAACCTACAACGTCATTCCGCAAAGCTACATATCTCCCATCTCCGCAAAGATGGCATCCTTCATGCCCGCGCCCAGCACTCCCGGCGCTCTCGCCAACAACTACCTCGGCGGCTACCCCAGCGGTTTCGACAACCACGTGCTGGACTGGCGTGTCGATTGGGACATCAATTCCAAGCAGAGACTCTCCACCGTCGGTGCCATGGGAGCGGTTCATTATCTGCAGAACTACAATTCCGGCGGCACCATTCCAAACACCTACGGACTGTTGCCGATCCCCTATGTCGCTGGCACCGTTGCAAACATCTTCCCGAAGTTCTATGACGCCGAGTACAACTACGTCATCAGCAACAACCTGGTCAATCAGGCGAAATACTCCTACACGCGCTTCATCCAGCCCCAGAAAGCCGCAACCGACGGCTTGACCCAGTATTCCCCGGCAACCATGGGGATCACAAACGTTCCTGCCGGCGCGGCCAGCACGAACTTCCCAGGCACGTCTTACGGCCAGACCGGCGCGGTCGCCACCTCACTCACCGGATGGACGCAACAAGGAGCCGCTGGTTCCACGCAGTCCGTCGTCCCGCAAACCTGGACGGCTCTCGATAACCTGCAGTGGACCAAAGGCAGACATGCCCTGACTATGGGTTTCACCTACGAGTGGCAACAGACAAACGTAGCCGCCCCTGTAGGCCCGTCGGGTCTGGTCGAATTACCCTTCAACTCGAACTCGACAGCGCAGTACACCGCGAATTCAAATGCCCTGAGCCCGAACTCGGGTATTTCCTTCGCCAGCTATATGCTCGGCGCAGTCGGCGGTTCGCCATCGGTTGGCCTTCAACCCGTCAGCGAACTCGGCGGCCGGTACCGGCTGGCTGCCCCCTATGTCAGCGACAACTGGAAAGTAAACAACAAGCTCACGTTGGACCTTGGCCTTCGCTGGGATTACTTCAGTCCGTACCATGAGGTACAGGATCGCTGGAGCTTCCTCAACCCCAACCTGACCAACACCGCGACGGGTACGCCCGGCATGCTGCAGTTTGCGGGAAACCACGGCGGCGCGGGCGTCAGTTGCAACTGCAGAACCCCTGTCCACACGTACTGGAAGAACTGGGGTCCCCGTGTCGGCATCAACTTTGCTGCGGATGACAAAACCGTCTTCCGCATCGGCATTGCGGAAGTCTTCTCGCAGGCAGGCGGCGTGGGTGGTCGTGGCGGCGCATACCAGGGAACAGGCCAAACCGGTTTCAACATCAACGCAAACGCAACGCCGGAGGCAACAACCGGCGCCAACGCTGGCCCCTCCTTCTATCTGAACAATGGCTCCACGTTCACCGCCAAAGGGATCGCCAATACTGACCTGCTTGGTCATGGCTTCGTGTATCCAGCTCCTCCGACGCAGAACGCACAATCGCAGCTTTTGCAGACCGGCAACTATCTCAACGGCACAGCCCTGACCACCGCGGGCGGCGTCTCCTTCGCAGACTTCTACGTCTCCGGCCGCGCCCCCGAGTTCACCTTTTGGAACGCCGGGATCGAGCGAAGCATCACGAAGGATATGACACTCTCCGTCAACTACATCGGAGATCAGACTCATTTCATTAATCCCGCCGGACAAAATGCCCGTGGATACTGGAGCAACCAGTTGAACCCGATCTACCTCGCTGGCCTCGGCGGCGTGACCGATTCGACCGGAAGCAAGCCGATCCTCATCGCCCCAGCCACTTCGGCCAACGTGACCAAAGCGCAGACAGCGATGTCCGGCCTTAAAATCCCGACTTTTTTCCAGAATGCCGCCAACGCAAATCCGAACAGCTCGGTGCTGACAATCGCCCAGGGCCTTGCCGCCTTCCCCCAGTACAGCGGCGTCACCGATCTTTGGGGCGCGAACACCGCCAACTTGACCTATCACTCCTTCCAACTCATGTTGCTGCAGCGCACCGCACACGGCCTTTCGTTCAACATCAACTACACCTACTCGAAGAACATCGGCGACGACGGCACCTTCCGCAGCGGCTTTGACATACCGGCTGCCGCGATCTCTGGAGGCGGACAGAACTGGCACCAGGACCGCATCGACCGGTCGTGGACCGTCGTCTCTGCTCCTCAGGTGCTCCATGCCTTCGGGGTCTACCAGCTTCCCTTCGGCAAAAACCAGATCGGTGGCGACAACATGTGGGTGCGGACCCTTGCCGGCGGATGGACCATCTCCGGCATCTACACTTACGGCTCCGGTGTACCTATCGCCGTCATCTCCAGTCTGTGCAGTGGCACCAACTATCCCCTGCAGGGACAGTGCATGCCCGACGTACAGCCTGGCGCAACCAACGCACGTATCAACGGAAGTTACGGCACTTCCCCACAAGGGACCAGCGCATGCAATCTCAACATCGGACCCAACTGTAAGGCAATCACGTACATTGATTCGACAAAGTTCAAGAATGCGGCCAACGTCTCGCCTACAAGCAGCCCGATTTATCTCATTGGCAATGCGCCGCGTACTGCGCCGCTTACCCTGCGAAGTCCCGGCAACCAGGACCTCGATGCCGCTCTGCGCAGAAGCTTCAAGCTGCCAAAGGAAATCGCTACCTTTGTCTTCGAGGTGGACTGCATCAACGTCTGGAACAAGGTCACATTTTCAGCCCCCAACTCGACGTTTGGGAGCTCGGCCTTCGGGCAGATCGGCGGCGTCTCCGGTACGCCGGGATCGCGCGACTTCCAGTTTGCCGGACATATCAATTTTTAGGCTCGCAGTCGCCTCCAAACGCGACTACTATTGCTGGAAACTTCTGATTTTCCGGGTGTTGAAGAAGAACCTTCCTGCCACCCTAGGAATCCTGGCCGGGCCAGGATTCCTCAGGGTGGCCATAGCCGTCCCCACGCGGACCCCCCGGGGGAAGATTTTTCGACGACGAAAAAGTGCAATCGCCGGCCGAAGTTCCGAGCCCGCAAGCGCTTCCTTTTCGCGCGCCCGGGCTTCCTCCATCGAGGAAGAGAGCTCAAACAATTTTTTGACATTTAAATAGCATCTTCTCTAGTAAATCTCCCTGGGACGGGAGTAAAGTACTTTCGTTCAGCTTTCTATCGTCTTCTTGATTAGAAGCTCTGAAATCGTCCGGCAAATGCAAGAAAGCGGGTACAACCTCAGCGCGGCTAAATCATGGCCGTGCTGAATTTGCAGTTTCGTCGTTCCGTTCCGGCAAACCTCCTCGCACGAGGCGGGTTAATTCCATACCTTATTTGGCTGCCGCGAAGCTCGAAGGTTCTCAAGAGGTATCCGATGATGAAGTTTCCTCTTCGTACGCTCTCTCTTCCTGTAGCAGTTTTCCTGTGCCTCTGGATTGCTTCCTCCATCTGTCCTGGCGATGAGCTCCATGCGGCTTCACCCTCCAGCCCTGTCTCCGCAGCGACTCCAACAACGCCTGCTCCTCCCGCCGCCGTCGAGACCGCCACGATCCCCGGGCCCCTGCGATCCTTCATGCGCATGGCGGCCATCAGCCAAAAGGTCTCTTCCGAAGATGTCCTGCCGCTCCTGGCTCGCAACGTCTTCATGCAGGGATATCAGAGGGGCACTCCAACAGAGTTTCTGCTTTTGTTGGATCGTTACATCCAGCAGGCGAGAGAGCTTCAGATCCTCGCCGGACCCGCCAACGCGATTCGTGTCACCAACTGCGACGATGCGGGCACTCTCGTTCAGATTCTCGGTTACCGGCTGCGCGAAGGCTGTGGCTCAAAGAACTTCTTCCTTGAGACCGCAAATCCAGAGAGAGCTTTCCTCACCATCGACTCCGGCTTTCCTCTCACCGAACTCGAAGAGTCGCTACAGAAGGGTGTCCCCTTCGTCTACCCGTATGCTCCATCCAAAGTCCCGGTAATGTTTAGAGAAACCGACTGGACAACTCTGAGCACGGGACAGAAAAAAGGCTACGTCGATATCGTGGATCAGATTGTCAACGATCCGTCGGTGGCCCGTCTCTACTGGGCACTCACCAAGAACGATGCCGAAACCAGGCTCGCGCTGATGCGGTCGCCGGGGCTCAGACGACTGCTCCCCTATGCCGCCACACTTGATTTTTACGGAAGCCAGATCTGTATACGCAACGGTCGCGTGATCGTTCCCGGTGGAGCATGGACCCAGATCTCGTGGCGAGATCTAGTCGGCGCAGGCCCCGACAATCCGGGAGAGTTCGTCCCCAAACTCCTCGCCAAGGACAATGGCTGGCTCGCGGCCTACTTCGATGTCTTGTCACGCGTCACCGAGTCGCAGCGCGAGCATCTCACCGAAGGCACGCGCCTGAAGCGTTTCTACGATGACCTCCGCGGAAACGATCTCGAACCTCCCGCAACGCGCGGAGTGTTTCGTCAGGCTCCGGATCTCCTCGTTCTGTTCACTCGCGTCGAATGGGAGGCGAACGGCGAACCGCACGTCCCCGGAAATCTCGACGTCTGGAAACAGATTCTGCGTCAGAGAACCGATTCGAAGACCATTCGTGACTGGGGCAAACGCGGCCACACCCTGGATCATCCTGAGCAGTTGCTCGATGCCATGGTCGCGTTCTCGCGCGTCGTCACGGACAGCGGCCCTCTGCAGATCTATCTCACTATGTGTGAACTGGACAAAGGACGGGCCCCGGATAAACGCATCTCCCCTGAGACCGTCAGCTTGCTCGCAAGCAAGTATGCGCAGTTTAGCAACTGGTATCTGGTCTTCTCCGAGTTTCCTGATTTGAGCGATCAATCCGCAACCAACTTCGTCAACATCGCGGAGTCGATTGACAAAATTTCCAATGAGGCTCTGCGCGGAAATGCGCTCGGTGCTCTTCAAGCCAACATCGGACTCTGGCAAATTCTAGCCCGTCAGGGACAGATTCCCAACGCTGAGATTAATGCATCTTGGCAAAAGATGATTGAGCCCTTTGCCAAGATCTCTTCTTCGCCGCAGCTCTTCGACGCGGCCCGCAGTTCGCTCGGAGCACTCATCACCGTCGCAGGTGGCAACACCAACGGTTCTTCGGGTGACATCGTTGACCTGCTCGCAGGCCCGCGTCAGGACACCCCCGATGGCCAGCGCGTGCATCAGGAACTCGCTCGAAGAATTCGCGCTGTCCTCGAAGACCAGCATCTGGTCTCGCTCGACACGCTCTTCGCGCTAAGTGACGGCCTGAATCAGATGTCACAGGGAAAACCCGCAGACCCCGGAATGCTCGCGCTTGCCAGCGAACTCCGCGAATTCGAGATGCCTCGTCCGATCTTTACCGCGAGCGAGAAAATTGACTGGGCGCCGAGAGTCTACACCACGCATCATGCGGAGCTGCAGGTTCAAACCGACTTGACCAAAGTGATCAAGAACCCTGGGACGCACCAGCAACTCGAAAACGCCCGCGGCCAGCTCGCACCCTTCCTCCGCGACACCCTCGTCGGCCTCAACTATGCCTACTTCGAACCGCCAGGCGCTCAGATTCTCCACAACAATCCACTCTTCGTCCGCTCCCATGACTTCACAGAAATATCCGTGGTCGGCACGGAGCAGTTCTGGCAGACTCCCACGCTGCTCGGTGTCGGCACACCGGCCGGCGGCGGTGCCTATCTGATGGGCTCGTTGACTGACCTGTCCTATGCGCTGGCATCCACAGAGCAGGACTTCATCGCGCCAGAAAACGTGCAGGCCCTCATCTGGAAGGAACTGGTGCCGGACCTTATCGTCAGCGCTACCCTGCCCCGCTGGTGGAACGTGAGCCCGAATGAGCTTCATGCCGTCGCTCTCTATCAGCGATCCGGCGAAGAGCTGTTGACCGCCTCCGTAAAGAATCCGCAGTTACGCGATAAGGTGATCGTAATCCTCTCCGATCGCATGACACCGCAACGCCTGGAGCGGACCGAACTGGCGCTGCGAAGTGAAGAAGAGCTTGCTGCACTGCTTCCTCGCACGATGCCGGCGGACACCTTCTACCTGGCCAAAGAGTTCCGCGCAAGATATCCCGCGGAAGCTGCGTCCTCCGGACCGGTCAATCAACAACTGGACGATCTCTGCCGCAAGTATCCCGCGGAGACCAGCCTGGAGCGTATATCGAAGGACTTTGGTGTTCCTCACCCCACACTCGCCCGAACCTACGGCCGCGAGCTTTTGAACGTAAAACCCTTCCCCTTCTTTGGAGGCTACTCCAGCCGTCTCTTCGGCGAGTCCTGGGAGTCCAGCAACATATACTGGGCGCGACTCGCGGATGAGCTCGGCTACTCGCCCGTGATGCTCAATCGCCTTATCCCCGAACTGACTCGCCACATGACCGCAAAGATCTTTGCCACCGATCTCGAAGATTGGCCGGCAATGGTGCGCGCCATGCGAGAGACAGGCGACGATCTGAGGCAAGGCAAGATCGCCTCGTTGCCCTCAGCAACCAACACCGCACTTCGTCAAGACCAGCCCGTAAGAGAGGTAAATTCGCAATAGGAGAATCATGATGAAACGATATATTTTGCTTCTCTGCTTACTTGCAGTTCCTTTCTCCGGCGGCGGAGCCGGGGCGGCGGCCCAGGATGACTCCTCGCGCATTCGCGTCAGTGTCGTTCTGGTGCAATTGAACGTCGCTGTAACGGACAACAAGGGCAACTACATTAGCGGCCTCGGCCCCGAAGACTTCGCCATCACCGAGGACAAAATCGCCGAGAAACCGGCAACCTTCGAAGAAGGCAACGGTCCCACTCGCAGACTGATGGACGCGAGCTCCTCCCCCGATGGAAAGGCCTCGTCGTCGTCGTCCCCCGCCTCGGATAGCTCCGGAGGTTCGGACTCGCTCGACGCGGCCAAGAGGTTCGCCGGCGCCAACGTCTTCATCCTCTTCGACACCAGCAACTACATGTACCGCGGATTTGTCTTCGCCCAGGACGCCATCGCCGACTTCATCCGCTCCCTCGAAGGTGTCAGCAAGGTCGCCCTCTACTCCTATAGCCGCGATCTTTCCCGCGTGACCACTCTCACGCCGGACCGCTCCCAGGTCCTGCGTGGCGTGCGCAATACAGTCGCTGGAGACGATGCCGCACTCTACAACGGCCTCCTCATGACAGTGAAGGATGCAGCCCCTCTGACCGGACGAAAGGCAATCGTCGTCTTCTCCAACGGCCCCGACAACGCCAGCCTCGTCCCTCCTGAGGACGTCGCCGAGCTCGCCCAATCGACCGGAACCATCATCTATATGATCAGCACTCAAAAGGCGGAAGAAGAGCCTGTTTCGACCGCTGTCTTTGAGCGCATGAGCAAAGCCACCGGCGGCAAGGCATACTTCGCCAAAGATTGGCAGGATGAGAAGCAGGCATTTGCCTCAATCCGCGACGACCTCGCCCACCTCTACGCCATCAGCTACTACCCCGCGCAGAACCCCAACCACGGCTGGCGGTCGATTCAGGTAAAACTCGTCGGCAAAAACCTGCAGAAGTACCACATTAGAACGCGTGCAGGATATCGCGTCCTTCAGTCGGCCCAGGCAAGTCAGCCGCCGCCCGAGGAGGCATCTGCGAAGTAGCCGGGTATGGGGTTGTTTGGAAATTCAGGAGACGGGATAGCGAGGCAATGTCGCGGCTAACGCTTTTCAGGATTTGAGTCCGACAAACACTAAGAGGCCTTACGTTCATTCCCGTTTCTGCATGTCAGGGTCGGTCAAAAATGAAAGACGACCGGCAGATGCGGCCTGAAATCCATAATCTCTTTGCGCCCGTTGCCGTCGAATTCAATCTCAAGGATATTTGTTGGTCCATCTTGAGATGAAAGAATTCCGCTCTCGACCATGCTCTGAGACGCGGTGGAGCGAAGCGGCACGGGAGTAGTCAGAGTTAAGTTAGTGATCTCGCGAATCCCAATCGAATGCTCTACAAACTCTTGTTCACGATTAAACCGCTGCATGAAGCCGAGGTAGACCCACATCGGCTCCTCAACTCCCGCTTCGCCGAGATGCATAACGAGCGGATCTGGTAAGTAGGACGGCCGATATTGCCACGCCGGAAACGGTGACTCCGTATTCTGAGAATCGACAGGGCGCACGCAAACGCCGAAGGGAGAGGCTTTACCTTCCCGACCAGACCACCTCTCCCAAAGTTGAGTGCGTCGTGAGCATTCGCTTTGCGCTTCTTCTGCATCATTCACCCACAGCAACTCAATCATGGCGTTCGCGAAGGCAAAACGACGATTGGCTGTGCCTTGCCCAGGATGCCGATTTGGCGATCCCTCATGCAAGCCGAACCGAACAAATTCCTCAGCCTCGGGAGCGCCAGGAGCGGTACAGACGAATACATGATCCAACTCAATGCGCATGCGAGCGAGTCTACTAAAATCCAGTCGGCGAGATTGGATCAGAAGAAGCACTTTGACGCGAGATATTCTGGGCGAGTCGGCGGAGCTGTGTTGGAAGACGCACTTTTAATTGATTACCGGGGTCTTACGGTTTGTGTGTTGAGTAAATGTCCGTATGGTCGGCAGATACGGACATTTGGGGGTTACTCTGGATTTGCCGGCTATTACTCGCTACAGAGTTCGTGATTTCTCGTGGCAATTTTCATTTTTTGACGGAAACAATCGCAGGGCGCGCGGCATCGTCTCACTGTCGTTCGTGCAGAGCCCCTACGATTGCGAGGCGGTTTGACAAGCTCTCTGGGGTCAGTAGACGCGCTTTCCGGTGATGGTGTACTTCGCGTCGGGAGGATCTTCCTCTGGGGCGATCACCTTCTCCTCCGCAGGTTTCTTCTCCTCCGCAGGCCTCTTCACCTCTATAGGTTTCATCACGTCCGCAGGCTTCAGTGCCTCTGGCCTCATCGCCTCTGCTGGTTTCATCGCCTCTGCAGGCTTCAGCGCCTCTGGCCTCATCGCCTCTGCTGGTTTCATCGCCTCTGCAGGCTTCAGCGCCTCCGCAGGTTTCATCGCCTCCACAGGCTTCATCGCCTCCACAGGCTTCAACGCCTCTGCAGGCTTCCTTGCCTCTGCAGGCCTCTCTGGGATCATCGCCCACGCAAAGCCGTGCGCCACCCATAAAAAGAAGCTGGCGAAAAGGCACACCGAAACAAGGCCAGCGCAGAAGAATACTACTACCTGGCCTTTATTGTTGGCGGCGGCATAGAACCCGATTAAGAAGAAGGCGAAGGTTGCGACCGAGAAACCGACCGCGAAGCGCTCAAGTCGACGCGATAAAACACTCATGCGATGACTCATTTAGATCCTCCGTCGCTCGCCGAAATAGACCTCGGAGAGCTTAATACTCTCTGCGTCTTCTGAAAGAGAAGGACGATCGTAGTCGCCAATAGGCGCCCTTGCTGCAGAAATAAAGAATAGCGCGAAGAGATTAATCTCGGTTCGTTGGCTGCATACTGATGGGGTTGTTTACGCATTGCCCTAAAAGTCGATTTTTCGGAAACTTCGAGCCTTTCACGATCACTTGTCCGGGAAGTCGGTCGTTGTTTCTAGGTAAACCAGCGGCGCGAAGCGGCCTACCGCTCTGCACTGAGCGAAGCCGAAGGGGCCGGAGCATACCCTGAGGGCGAACCGACTGATTCTATTGCCTTTGTCGTTACCTATTTTTATTTTTCGCATTTTTAGCCCAGAAATCGCATGTCAAGTCCAAAAACCACCTAACTCACTCAAACCAAACAAGATAGAGTTGGAAGGTTAGTTAGCTTCCATCCGCTATACTAGATATAGGAATCAAGAAAAGCCCCGGTCAAAAGCCGGGGCTTCACCATGTACGAAAGGAAAAAGACAGCTAACCCATTTGTTCGCAATATTTTGGACGTAACCCCTTTGTTTGGAAATATTTACAACTCATACCACCCCGTAAATCATTGAACATAAACAAGTTACACGCTGGCAATAGGGGGGTAGGGTCCGCGGAAAGCCTACTCGTGGTTGAGGTACCCCATGCCCGCCAGAACACCACGCATATAGGCGAAGCTGGCAATGACGCCCGGCATCGGATCGTCAGCGTGGACTTCATATTCGAGGTCGACAAAGCCCTTGTATTTGGTTGCGATCAGTGCCTCAAAGATCTCGCGCATCGGCATGATCCCGTCACCCACCGGGACCTGGCTCTCCTTGCTCGTGAAGCTGGTCAGATCCTTCGCGTGCATGTTGTACAACCGCGGCCCGACCTGGTGGATGGCCTTCACCACATCCGTACCGGCACGCACAGTGTGCCCGATGTCGATGCAGCATCCGATACGCGGATCGTACTTCTCCACCACCTTCAATACGTCGAGTGGAGAGTGCCACAGCTTATCCTCCGGCCCATGATTGTGGATCGCAATTCGGATGTCATACTCCTTCACGAACTTTTCGATCCGAGGCAGCGTCGCGGGCGCCGGGTCACCGGCAACGATGACGGAGATACCCGCACGCTTGCAGTAGTCGAACTTGCTCCGGATGTCGTCATCCTCGTCCTTCGGGAAATAGATGGTGCCCGCAGCGTGGAGTTTGATGCCCGCCGCGGTGTAGTCGGCAAGCGCAGCCGCCTCGTCCGAAGGATCCATCGGCAGATGATCCTTGACGTCCTTCGCGTTCAACGCTTTCACGTTGAGCTGCTTCATGAAGCCGATCATCTGACCGCGGCTGAAGTTGCGAAACGTATAGCTGGCAAGCCCCAACTGAATAGGCGAAGGCTTTCCAGCCGCCGGCATGGGTTGCGCCAAAGAAGGAACAGCGCGCGAGGCAACACTAGCCGCCGCAAGAAGTGCGCTGGATTGAACGAAGTTGCGACGTGACAACGTATTTTTCATAAGAGGTCCCTTGCACGCGTGTACTTGCTGGTTGTTGAGGCCTGGTTGTTGGAGCCCGGTTATTGGAGCTCTGACAGGTTCGCGAATCGACTCGCAGTTCTAGAGGTGCGGCGCCCAGCCCTTCTCATACTCGCGGCCCCACAGCTTCATGGCCTGCGCGTCGTTCTGGACCTTGCCGTCGCTCTGGTCAAGCTGCAACTCGCGGTTCATCTCCCAGGCAACGTTGGAGAGTTGAAGCATCGTGACGGCGACGTTTCCAACAGCGATAGGCGCGTTGAGCTTCTCTCCCTTGCAAATTCCCGCGATGAAGTTGGTAAAGTGCATGTCCGTCATGGAATCGCGGCCAGTCAGGTCAGACGATGACGTCGCCTTGCCGGTCTTGAACTCGCTCGTCTTGTTCCCTTTGAGATCGAAAACTTCATAGCCATCACGATCGACCAGCACTGTCCCGGTCGTTCCCACGATCGTCGACCCGCGATCGCGGTTGTAGTACTTCATGCCATTGCAGCACTTGCACTCCCACGAGATCATCTTGTCGTCGTAGGTGTAGCTGGTCATCAGCGTGTCGTAGAACTGCCAATCGTCCTTGAAGTGATATCGCCCGCCAGACGACGTAATCCGCTGCGGATAGTCAACACCAAGCGCCCAGCGGCAGACATCGATCTCATGCGTGCCGTTGTTGAGCGTCTCTCCCGTCCCCCAGATCTTGAACCAATGCCAGTTATACGGCTGCACATTGTCCCTGTAAGCGACACGCGGAGCAGGTCCCTGCCACAAATCCCAATCGAGCTGCGCAGGTACTGGCGCCTCTTTCCCGACGCCGATGGACTTCCTGACGTTGCTGTACCAGGCTTTGGCGAAATACGCTCTGCCGATAAGACCATTGTGAATCTTGTCGACAATCTCGATGGTGTGAGGTGATGAGCGCTGCTGCGTCCCCATCTGCACCAGCTTCTGATACTTCTGCTGCGCCTGCACCAGAAGCGCGCCTTCGGCGGGATTGTGGCTGCAGGGCTTCTCGACATAGACGTGCTTGCCCGCCTGTAGCCCGGCGATCGCCATCGGAGCATGCCAGTGGTCGGGCGTGGCGATCGTGATCGCGTCCACGTCCTTCTTCTGGAGGATGTGGCGAAAGTCCTTGTCTGTGGCAGGGGCCTCGCCCATCTCCTTTTCCGTCGCATCGGCGAACTTTTTGAGAATGTTGCTGTCAACATCGCAGACATACGCAATCCGCGCGGCGCTCTTGTTCGCCTTGAGCGCGGAAAGATGAGCATAGGCTCGCCCGTTAAGCCCGATGACCGCAAAATTGAGGCGGTCATTTGAACCCATGATCTGACCATAGCTCTTTGCCGTCGATCCGACCGCCAACCCTGCCGCTCCCACTGCAAGCGTGTCAAGAAACTCACGTCGTGTAATCATCTTTTCTCCTTTGAAGCATCAAGTGCCGTGGTGTTCAACTCCGGCGAGGGTATTTCGTCGTAGGTGATAATGGTATTCAATTAGTGAAGACGTTGGCTACTGAAGATAAGTCAGCGGCCAATACTAAAAAGTTCCCGAGTCGATCAGGCACTGCTTCATGCCGGCCCAACTAATCCGAGTCGAGGCTTCGGGCGTGCCGGCGCCGCGCCAGTGTGTCTCGAGACTGACAGCATCGCGGTAGTCGGCCGCCTTGAGGGCGCGGTACTGCGCAGTCCAATCGATAAAGCCCTTGTCGACCGGAGACCACACGATCTTGCCTGAGGCGTCTTTGACGGCGTTCTTACAGTGGCAGTGGTGGATGCGATTCTTGGGCAGGCTGTCCCACGCCCCGGGAAAGGCATCCATCTCGCCACGCATTACGGCATTTCCTGGATCCCAGTTGAGAGCGAAGTGGGGAGACTGAATGGCGGCCAGAACCTTGGCGGCTTCGCGGCCGGTAGCCGTATTGCAGGCGAACTCGTTTTCCATGACGAGAAGAAGGCCTTCCTTGCCGACGATCTCAGCAGTGGCGCGAAGCTTCTCATTGATGGCCGCACGATAGGGAGCCACATCGTCAAGCCGCCAGAAATCGAAGCAGCGAATTTTGTTGGTCTTGAACTGTTTTGCCAGCGAGATGCTGCGTTCGATGATTTCGTCCTGGTGCTTGTAGGCAACCTCATCGGCGCCATGCATGTCCTTCTTGGAGCCGAACTGAGATTTGGGCGCGCCGGGCCAGTCGACCTTGAATAGCGGGCTCGCGATATCCGTGACTTGCAGTTTGTACTTGGCCAGGATCTTCTGTGCCTCAGCAATTTCAGCATCCGAGGAAACCTGTAGGTTTTTGCCCCACATCTCGCGGAGCTCAACCCATTGCAGACCGAACTCGTTTGCAATTACGGAGCATGCGTGATCAAAATCCTGTGAAATTTCATCGGAGATAACTGCGACTTTGAAAGGCGATTGCGCCGCCGTTGCCAAGCCAAAGAGTGGACGCGTCGCGCAGGCCCCAACAGCCATGCCTGCCCCTGCAAGAAAATTTCGCCTTGAAACACCTTCCATGTCTCTCCTGTTTGCTGGTGCGACCCCGAGGGCGTGATTCACTAACTCCATCATGTTAGATGCCGGTCACTCCATGCAAGCAGTGACCGGCGAGAAAACAAACAATAGCAGGCAGGCGTTAGAAGTGGAAATGGACGGACGCTTGCACGGAACGACCACCGCCAATACCATTCACGCTTCCCTGGCCGCTACCGAGGGTGCTAGTAACCTGACCAAAACTCGCTGCGGTACAGCAGTTATTGCTCGTCGGTTGACCGAACTGTGGGGTGTTGCTCAACTGGAAGGCCTCAATGCGGGCGACCATCGTTGTTTCACGGAATAGGTTGAAGGATTTGAATAGCGCGAAATTGTTTTGAATGTAACCGGGCCCTCGAAACTCATTACGTCCCGTGTTGCCCACATCCACATTCTGCGCGTTGCATCCGGAGGATGGGCATCCGGCTGGTGTCGAAAACCCAGTCGGATCAAACCAGTGGGCGTTGCCGCCGCCGACGGCATGTGTCACATGGTAGGCACCCGTGAGGTTTCCGGTCTGCGTCGTTCCCGGAGTATTGAAGGTTTGCACCGTTCGTCTGGACTGTAAACGGAAGACCTGAGAGTACCGACACGATCCCAGAGACCTGCCAACCTCCCAGGAAGACATTGCCTAACCCTGAGTTCAACATGTTATGGCCACGGCCGAATGGAAGCGCATAGCTAAAGCTCTGCTCGTAGTTCAAGGTGCGGTCAAAATCCAGCGGTGCATAATTTCTGCGCAGGTTGATCCAGAACAAAAGTCCTCCGTCATCACCCTGGATATAGCCCATCGCCTTGCCCCACGTGAACGCGGTAGTAAATGCGAGATTGTTGGAAAACCGCTTGTTTAGTTGCGCCTGGAGTGATTGGTAGTTAGACGAGAAGCCGATAAAGTATTGGTTTGTCGCTGCAACTCGTCCGAATGCGATATTCTCCGGATCCGATGCTGAACCGCCGCCATACGTGCTCGGCACGTTGATGTTTGGAGCGCCTGAAATATCGACGCCGTGGTTTGCGACATAGGCCAGCTGGAATGAGAGATTTCCACGGAATGCTTGCTGAATCGCAAGGTTCCACGATTCAGCATAGGGATTTTTGTAGTTCAGAGGAATGTAAGTGTAAGACCTGAGTTTTGAGGTTGGAGTATTCGCTGGAATGATTCCATTGGAAGGAATTGGAATCGGCACAGGCGCCGGGAACCCTGCCTGGAATGTTGCGACAGTCACTCCATCGGCAAGCACGGCAGGCGTAAAGGCGGACGCGCCGACCAGGCCATAGCTGTTATTGGCCCGAACTGGATAGTTGTACGCGTAGGTGTTATCCGGAAAAGGCGTGTAGCTGATACCGAAGCCGCCTCGGACAACAGTGTCGTCTGTGATTCGATAAGCAAACCCAGTGCGCGGAGCGAAATAGCTGTATCGCGTCTTCATACCAAGATTCGACGGATTGCTGCCGATACCTGCGATGACGATGTTGTGTTGTGATTGGGTCGTAGTTCGAGAAGCCACCCGCAAGCCTTGGGAGTCGCCGGCGGATAGAACTCCCACCGAACGCCAAGGTCAACAGTCAGCTTCGGTGTGACCTGCCACTTATCCGTGGCATAGGCAAAGAACCACCACTGACGATATGCCGGGAAGATAGTGTTAAGGTCGCGGCCTGTCGAGCTCGGCAGATCGAGCAGGAAGCTGGCGATATCGTTGGCAATGTTCGTACTGGCCCCTTTCTGAGAGGTCTGTACATCTGAGAAGTTAAACACACCGCGTGGACTGAAGGTCTGGTCCTGCAGAAGATCATCGCGGATGCGACGTAGGTCGACACCAAACTTCAGCGTGTGGTTGCGAATGACCTTCGTCCAGTTGTTGACGAAATCGATATTCGACTCGCCACGAATCCACGGGACGGAGGCCGAATATCCGATTAACGTGCCCGTGAAACCGCCATTGATGGTCAGACCTACCTGTCCCGCTGTAAACTGGTCTATGTTCACACCTGGAATACCCAGCGTCGTTGCATCGTTCGAGCCATAGTCGCTCGGCTGTGCATTGTTGCGAAGGTGAGCGACACCAAAACGCGCTTCGGTAAAGAGCGTCGGCGAAAAGACGTGGTCGTAATTCACACCGGTGCTGTAGGACGTCTGGTGCCCGTGTTCCTTGGAATCCGCCGCCCTGCAGGCCCGCCGAGGAACGAGCCAAAGGCAGGCGCCTGAAAGGTATTAACACGCTGATAGCTGTAGCGGCCGCTGATATGGTTCTTCTCGTTGAGCGTGAAAGTCGATCTTTGTATCGAAGCTGTCGTCGCCCTTCGTAAATGGAAGGTGTCGTGTAGTTGTTGGCCGGATTACCCAACGGCAGCGTCGAATTCAACTTCCCATACTGGGCAGCCGCGGCGTTCACCTTCTGCAGAATTTAGAGCGAAACGGATTTACGCGGTTGAACGGAAGCTGGTTGTTCGCAAATGGCGTCGCGGATGCGTGCCGTCCCATCGCCGTGTTCGGATCGAATATCTGTCCAGTCCTGAGGCCATAGATTTGGCCGTCCCGCTTGAAGCGCCGCGCTCAGATCGATATAGCCCTGCGCATTCGGCGTGTAGTATCGCGGATCGGGAATCGTAAAGGTGCCTGCGACACCGCTCGTGGTCGGAGGAGTGCGAAGTAGTCGCCAAAGAAGAACAGCTTGTCCTTGATGATCGGTCCGCCGATGCTTCCGCCGAAGTAGTTGTAGGACGAGATGCCCCAGCGGACCGGCGAAGTAAGACCGCGCATTTACCGCATTGTTCTGGATATATTCAAAGGCAGATCCATGAAATGCATTCGAGCCCGACTTCAGCATCACATTCGTGACAGCGCCCATGGCTCGGCCAAGCTCCGCCTCGAAGTTGTTCGTCGAGATGTCGACTGACTGAATTGCTTCCGCTGGCGGAATGATGATCTGCAGCAGGCCCGTACGCTCGTCGTCGTCGATGCCTTCGATCTGATACAGATTGCCCAGGCGCGGCATACCATTCACCTCCGTCTGCAACGAACTCTGCGCATTGAAGAACTGCGAGTGCTGGAAGACTTGTGGCGCAACTCCCGGGACCAGATTCAGCAGCGACTGGAAGTTGCGATTGGTACTCAGCGGAGAATCGGCAATCTGTTGCGTTTCGAGCTTTGTACTGATGTCAGCACGGTCCGTCTGCAGCAGCGGAGGAGCCGTCGTCACCAGAACCTCCTCTGAGACGCTGCCGCCTGCTACATCGAACGTCGACGCGAGTTGACGAGTTGCATCAGAAGATCGATGTTCTGGTGCGTCTCCTTCTTAAACCCTGTCGCCGAGACCGTGACGTGTATCTGCCGGGCGGCAAGCTGGGATGGTGTAGTTGCCGCTGTCATTGCGTCACGGACTCGTGAGTTGACCAGTTCGTTCACCTCCGTGACCGTGACCTTCGCGCCCGCGACGGTCGCACCGGAAGAGTCTGTGACGGTGCCGAGCAGTGTTGCGTTCACTGCCTGGCCGAAGAGTGAAGGCGAGAGACCGAGGATGAGGAGCGAGATGATGTATCTAAAACGTTTTAGCGATATCACGTGAAACCTCCGGAAGGTGAGTCAGATTCGGGCCCTGTGGTTCTATTGTTTGGAGTGCGAACGAACCGTATCAGGGTCAGTTCTTAATAGTCAATAGATTTAAACGAGAATCTCATTGGCACATTCGGAACCCCAAAAGAGGCTGGACCACGTTCTGATAATGGGACGTGCCAGCTGCAGTTTTTCATACTTACTAACTAAGCTAGAGCAGTATTTTGAGCCCAGTGTTGTCTCCAGACGCGGCGGATCTTGGAGCGGAAATAGGTCGTACCATGTCACCCATGAAGGATTGGCGAAAGTGAACCTATCGCCGTTGGCTTCGGAAGCAACTAGCGGTTGACGATGGAATGCAGCTCGTGAATGGTTAGGGCGATTTCGTCGTCGGAGGTATAAAAATGAGGCGCGATACGGATGCCCGCGCCGGGACGAAAGTCGACGAGGATCTGGCGTCGAACCAGTTCGGCGGTAACCTCCCGTCCGTCAGGAACATCCAGGATGACGGTGCCCCCTCGGAGTGCGGGGTCGAGCGGGCTGTGGACCTTTAGGCCTGCCTCCTCTGCGAGAGCGATGAGGCGTTGCGTCTGGCGTTGCGACTTGGCACGAATCGATGCGACTCCAATCTCCTGGACAATCTCATAGCCGGAGCGGGCGGAGTACATCGCCGGGACGTTTGGGGTGCCGTTGAGAAAACGGCGGATGTCTGGCGCGTATTCGATGGGACCGTTGGCGAATTCGAAGGGATGCGCGTGGGCTGCCCAGCCGGTGGCGCTGGGGCGGAGCTCCGGGTCAAGATCAGCGCGAACATAAAGATAGCCGGCGCCCGGGCCACCGAGCAGCCACTTGACCGAGCCGCCTGTCGCAAAGTCGAGATTGAGCGCCGTTACGTCCAGCGGCACGATCCCGGCGGATTGATATAGGTCCGCGACGATGTAGGCGCCGACCTCGTGCGCTCGCGCAGTGATGGCGGCGAGATCCTGCAGGTACGAGCTTCGGAAGGCGACGTGCGAGATGCTGACAAGTTGCGTCCGATCGTCAATCGCTTCGAGAATGCGTTCCAGTGGAATGGTCATCCCGTCAGAGGAGGCGACGGAGACGATCTCTGCTCCCTGGCGCGCAAGACCGTGGTAGATGTAGTCGTTCGAGGGAAAGTTCAGACCGTCGGTGACGAGCTTATTACGACGTCCGCTCCAGTCAAAACATGAAGTGACGATGGACTGGCAGACGGATACGTTCTGATGCATGACCACTCGGCCCTTCGGCGCACCGATGATGGAGCCGATCAGGTCGCCGCAGGTCATGGGCATCATCCACCAACCCTCCTCCCAGGCGCGGACGCCACGGGTGGCCCATGTGTCGGCGAACTCTTGCAGTGCGGCCTGGGCGCGGCGAGGCATAGGCCCCAGCGAGTGGCTGATCATGTACGTCGTGTGTTCGAGGATAGGGAACTCGTCGCGCCAGGCGAGTAGTGGGTCTTGCGAGACTGCGAAAGAGCTCGGCGGATGTGTGTGCGCGCTCATAACGGCTGTGTTTCCTCGAAGGCCTGCTGTGTGACGGCGAGAGCTCGCGTCCGGCGTAGAGCGTAAGTCACCGTCAGCAGAAACAGAAATGGGATTCCATACAACAGAGTGGGGCGGAATTCGCGAGTGAAGAGCGTGGTTATCAGTGCGGCGGACATCAGCGCTGCGCCGAGAAGACTTGTATACGGATACCCCCACATACGGAAGGCTAGCTTCGCACCTGCGTGACGATGCCGGAATCTAAGATGCGTCACGAAGATCATGAGCCAGGCGAACATCGGACCGAACATCGAGATGGCGAGCATAAGCAGAAAAGAGCGGTCATGGTAGCGAACGTTGAGGATCGCAGCAAGACCGATGCCAGCGGTCGAGACAAGCAGTGCCGCGATAGGAACTCCGTTGCGCGTGACTGAACCCAGACGACGCGGCGCGAAGCCCGCGCGGGAGAGTGAGAATAGCATTCGCGTGGTGATATAGAGCTGACTATTCATGGCCGAGAGCGCGGCGATAAGGATGACAAAGTTAACCACACCGGCCGCACCCGCAATGTGAGTCCGCATCATCACGGTAACGAACGGCGACTGGGTAGCACCTGAGGCCATGACGTTCCACGGCACGATGGCGAGGATCAGTGCAAGTGTCAGGAGATAGAAGAGTGCCAGCCGAAACATCGTCGCCCGGAAAGCTTTTGTAATGGCGCGCTGCGGGTCTTTCGCTTCACCGGCGGCGACTGCAATCATCTCGATGGAGAAGTAGCTAAAGAGTGAGACCAGTACGGCGACCCACATGCCCCATATTCCCTTCGGGAAGAACCCGCCAAAGGCGGTGTAGTTTACGAAGCTGATAGGCGCGGCAGGATCGTGCGGAGCCTGATGAGATGCCGAAACAACGATCCAAGCGCCGAGCGCGAGAAAGGCGACGATAGCCGAGATCTTCAACGCGGAGAAAGCATACTCGACGGCGCCGAAGAATTTGACATTGAAGGCGTTCACGAGCACAAGCAGGAGCGTAAAACCGAGGATCCAGAGCCAGCCCTGAACCGAGGGAAACCAGAAACGCATGTAGACCGTGATCGCAGTAATCTCAGTCCCAAGCGCGAAGACGACCCCGGCCCAGTAAGCAAAGCGTACAAGGAAGCCTGCAAGCGGCGAGAGATAGAACTCAGCCCATGCTCCAAAGGAACCAGACGTCGGATGGGCAACCGTCATCTCGGCCAGGCAGCCCATCAGCAGAAGCGTGATGATGGCTCCAATCAAGTAGCTGACAAGCACCGCCGGGCCCGCGAATCCGATGGCAAAACCGGAGCCAAGAAAGAGGCCCGTGCCGATAGCTCCGCCGATAGCGATCATCGAGAGTTGCCGTGCGGACAGATTGCGATGGAGCCCCTTCTCACGCTCCGTAATCGTGTCGAAGCGCGAGTGCGGCGGAGTCTTCATCCAGCAACTGTAATGGACTGACGGTGCGGCAGACAATACATCAACTCTCGTCGAACCGGGGCGACGGCTCGAGTGGTTCACAAATATCGCTGGGACAGCTTGCGAGATTGATGTAGGTTGGTTGCATGAAAATCCAGTCTTGCTCCCAAACTCCTGGAACCTCTTTGCGGCCCCTTACACCGGCGTTATGCCTGCTTCCTTGTTCGCTTCTTCTTGCATCGACATGTGCTCTATTCGCTCAGGCAAATCCCACAAAACAGGCGAACGACGAAGACTATACAAACAAGATCAAGCAATACCTGTCCGACCCGCGATTCACAACGGAGTTGGTGGATCATCTTCCCGCATCGTCCAAGGTGCCGACGCCGCTGAAGTTTCTGGGGTCAATGCCCGGACAGCCAGGCGAGTTGTACTACAACGCAGACATCAACCGGTACTACGAGGAGTTGGCAAAAGATTCGCCGCGCGCAAAGTTCTGGAAGCTTGGCGTGAAGTCCGAAGAAGGGCGCGACATGGTGGTCCTGGCGATTGGGAACGAAGAGTCGATCAAGAACCTTGAGAAGTACAAGGCTGATCTGGCGGCGCTCACCGACCCGCGCAAGACGACCGAAGAACAGGCACAAAAGATCATCCACACAAGCAAGCCGATCTACTGGATCACCAGTGGCATTCATTCTCCCGAGACCGGTGGGCCGCAGATGCTGGTCGAGCTTGCCTACCGGCTGATCGTCGAAGAGACCCCTTTCATCCAGGAGATTCGCAACAACGCAATTGTTTTCATCACTCCCGTGGTAGAAACCGATGGCCGCGACAAAGAGGTAGATACCTACTATTACGGCAAAGTCACGAAAAAGCCGCGGCCGCCGCTGATGTACTGGGGCAAATACGTCGCGCATGACAACAACCGCGACGGCATGGGCCAGTACCTCCATCTCACTCAGAACATCACCGCCGGTGTCCTCGAGTGGCACCCCACCATCCTCCACGACCTCCACGAAGCCCAGTCCTACCTCTACGTCTCCACCGGCACCGGCCCCTACAACCCTGCCCTCGACCCCATCGCTGTCGACGAATGGTGGATGCTCGGTGAAACCGAAATCATGGAGATGGCCAAGCGCGGCGTCCCCGGCGTCTGGACCTACGGCTTCTATGACGGCTGGGTCCCCAACTATCTCTTCTGGATCGCCGAAACCCACAACTCCTTCGGCCGCTTCTACGAAGTGCAATCCTACGGCCCCGACGTCACCGAAAAACTCCAGCTTCCCGCCACCACCACAAGCCGCGAATGGTATCGCCCCAACCCGCCACTTCCCACCATCAAGTGGGGCCCGCGTAACAACACCAACATCCAGGAATCCGCCATCCTCTTCGCCCTCAACAAAGTCGCCAAAGAGAAGGACCTCTACCTCGAAAACTACTGGCTGAAGAACAAACGCTCCGTCGAGAAAGGTAAAGACGGCCCCGTCTACGGCTGGACAATTCCCGCCCAGCAACAACACCGCGTCAACACCGCCGAGATGATCAACGACCTTCGCCATCAGGGCGTCGAAATCGAAATCGCCGCGAAAGACGCATCCTTCGGCAACCTCAAAGTCGCAGCCGGCGACTACATCATCCGAGCCGACCAGCCCTACCGCACTCTCGTCGACATGTACTTCAGCCTGCAAAACTACCCCGTCGCCAACCCCCTTCCCTACGACGACACCGGCTGGACCATGCCATTGATGCGCAATGTCACGGTGAAAAAAGTGACCGACAAATCACTCCTCGCCCAGCCAACCACCATCATCCCCGGCGACGTCGTTGTGCCCGGCAAGATCGAAGGCACCGGCGACGTACTGGTCGTCGAAAACAACACCGACAACGTCCTCGCAACCTTCCGCTTCAAAAACCCCGACACGAAAATGGAAGCCGCCGAAGACGACTTCGATGTCGATGGCCATCATCTCCGTGCCGGCGCCTTCGTCATTCGCAACGGCAGCGACTCCAAAATCCGCGCCTCCATCCAGGACCTCGGCCTCATCGCCTACGCCACCTCTGTCCCAACCGTGAAGACTCATCCCCTCACCATCCCACGCATCGGCTACGTTCACTCCTGGCAGCGAACGCAGGATGAAGGCTGGGTCCGCGCCGCACTCGACCACTACGGAGTTCCCTACACCTACTTCGCCGACCAGAAGCTTCGCGACGGCGATCTCCGCTCCAAATACGACGTCATCATCTTCCCCAGCATCGGCGGCAGCTCCGTCTCGCAAGTCAACGGAATCCCGAAAACCGGCCCCGACGCCATCCCCTACAAAAAATCCAAGCTCACTCCCAACCTCGGCGTCGAAGACTCCAGCGACGACATTCGCGGCGGCATGGGCATCGAAGGCCTCACCGAACTCGTCAAATTCGTGCAAGCCGGCGGCACTCTCATCACCGAAGGCTCAACTTCCACCATACTTCCCGACTACGGCATAACCACCCGCGTCAGCGTCGAGCATCCCGGCACCTTGTACGCCAAAGGCGCTCTCATGCGCGGCATGATTACCGACAAGAAGAGCCCCATCGTCTACGGATACACCGGCGACCAGATGCCCATCTACTTCAGTCAGGATCCCGTGCTGAACACTCGCGCCGGTGGTGGCGGCGGCCGTGGCGGCCCTGCAGTCCCCGGAGTCGGCGCCGACATCACACCCAACGCAAACCCCGTCAAACTCTCGCCATACGAGTCTGACGACAGCGCAGAAGAACCCAAGAGCCTCCCCTCGCAAATCAGCGAAGCCGATGCAGCCCGTCAGATGCTCCGTCAGTTCGGCGGTACAGAAGACACCTCCGCGCAACCCCGAGTCGTCATGCAGTTCCCTGCCAAGCCCGAAGACATCCTCCTCTCCGGAGGACTTGCTGGCGGCCAGGCCCTCACTAATCGCGCACTCGCACTCGATCAACCGCTCGGCCAGGGGCACGTGGTGATGTTCGCGCTGCGGCCCTTCTGGCGTTGGCAAACTCAGGGTACCTACGCTTTGGGCTTCAACACGATTATCAACTGGGACCATTTGGATGCGGGTAAGAAGGAAACGAAACCGCGAGAAGTGACTTCGTCGAATTAGAGCAGGTCGATCTTGTGTCATCCTGAACCGCAATCCTTCTCAAGGCCTAGACCTGGGGGTACCCCCCTATTGACCGCGTGTAACCTATTTGTATTCAATGTTTTACGGAGATTTATTCCCTGCAAAATATTCATAACAAATGGGTTACGTCCAAATATTTCCAAACAAAAGAGTTAGGGCGATTTCCCTTCCTGGAAATAGCAAAAGCCTCGGCGCTGGCCGAGGCTTTTCTTGATTTCTATTACTAGTATACCGGATTGGCCATAACTTAAATGCCAATTGGATGTCATTGACTTAACAGGGTGTTAAGCCGTTTCGGGGCTTGACACGCGTTTTTGGCCGGGAAAACGCAGAAAATAATTTGGGGCGCGAAGCGGGCCGTGGATTGGAGGAGGTTTGGTGCGCTGTAAAAAAAATCGGGCGACACAAACGTGCCGCCCGATGGAGGTGAGATTTGACTAAACGTCAGAAGAGAATTCTTCCTCCGACCTGAATCACGCGATTGCCGAAGCTGCCTCCCGAGATGCTGCCGGTGATGTGTCCGAAGAGACTCGGGCCTGAAGTCATCGTCGCGTTGGGGGCGGGCAGGTTGGTCAGGTTGAAGACGTTGGTTGACTCGCCGCGCAACTGGAACGTCATCCGCTCCTTGATTTTGAAGTCGCGGAAGAGCGAAGCATCGATGCTGCGACGGCCCGGAGCATCCAAAGAATTCTGACGCAGGGTGCCGTCGGAGCTGGCGGGACCGGCACCGTTTTGCGGACAAGCTGGAGTGACGCCAGTGGCTGTAGTTACGGTAGCGTTATAGATGCAGAACTGTGAAAGGTCTACCCAGTTCGTCATCATCGCAGCGCGCGAGTGTCCATTGTTGTTCACGTGAGGAATAACACCCGGCGCCGGATTTGGACGGTCATTCGAAACGCCATCCTGGTTGATGTCGCCACCCTGGGTGATGTTGTACGGGTTGCCGCTCTGCATGCGGATGATGGAGGTAATCGTCCAGCCGTTTACGAGAAACCGCATTACAGAGTTCTGGATGCCGTAGTTCGGCTGGTAAACGAACGAGATAGCCGAGACATGGCGCTGATCGAAATCCGAACGCTGCCGGTCGAGGTATCGGTTGCGGTTGTCCTCAGGCATCGTGTTCGAGCTATTGCCCGTATTACCCGTCGTGTCGAGGTCTTCGCTCTGCAGCGACTTCGACCACACATAGAAGCCCTGGATGCTGAACCCATGCGTAAGCCTCTGCTGCGCCGATATCTGAAGACCGTTGTAGTTCGCGCTCTCCGAGGATTGAATTTGGGAGATGCTCGATAGTTGAGGATTGGCCGCGGTGCCCCCCGCATAGGATGCGGTATTGAACGGACGACGGTTGTTCACATTGCCACTGGTGTTGGCGTATCCGCAATTCTGGGTGAGGTCGGTGCAGGAAGCACCGTTCGCACCAGAGGAGGTGAGGTTGAAGACCGGGTAATTGATGTCCCACTCGATGGGCAGTTTGCGGGAGAGCGAAGCAACATAGTTTGCCGTAAGCGCAAAGCTGTTGGTGAACTGCTGCTGAATCCCGAAGTTAATCTGATAAGCCTCCGGCCAGTTGAAGTTCGGGTCCATGGAGATCAAAGCCGCCGGCTTCACAACAAACTGCGGGTTTTTGGGATTGTAGATGAAGGGATACGGCGAATGACCCACCCCGCCCGCAATGCAGGTTGCATCGCCGTTGCAGAAATCCTTCGGGTCCGTGGCGTACGGATCGGAGACGTGGATCACATTGGGAAAGGAAGGACGACCTGAGAACGGCTCGCCGTTGGAAGAATAGGTGAAGAGATTGCCGCCGATGGAGCCGTAAAAGATGCCCGCAGCGCCGTGAATGACGGTGCGGCCATCGGCATATGGCGTCCATGCAAAACCGACGCGAGGAGAGACATGATCGTAACGGGTATTGACGCCACCCGCCGGTACACCGTTATCGCCCGGAATCAAAATGCCTTTCGGGAGAGAAGGTGCAACCGTGGACTGAGCGCCGGGCACGAATTGCATCGTCATCAGCTGCGTATCGGTTGGCGTGGTCTGAATGTCATATCGGACACCCAGGTTGAGTGTCAGGTTGGGACGCAGGCGCCAGTCATCCTGGGCAAATAGGCCGTAGTTGAAGTAGTTCGCATTGGCATATACCGGTACATCCTGCCCCATCGAGTTCGGCGAGCCGAACAGAAAATCGGTAATTGCCGCCGACGAACGATTCGCCGTGTTGGTGTGTGCCGTGAACGAAAAGACGCCGTAGTCGTTCAACGTCGTCTGCTGGGCATCGTTTTCGCGATTAGCTTCACCGCCGAAGTACAGCGTGTGCTGCCCATGAGTGATACTGACAACGTCACGGAGGGCGTACAGATTGGTGCCCGTGACTGGACCCGAAATCGCGTTGCCTGCAGTGAACCAGCCGCTGACGGCCAATTGAGGACGTGAGCAACCTGCTTCACCTGCCGCTGTGCAGATGGAGCCGTTCGGGAGTTGCTCGGCAAACTTGGAGCCATATTTCGCGAGGCTTTCGCTGGGCGACGGAACGCGGCCGCCGATCAGGCGAGTGTAATTCAACATCAGCTGATTGATGGTATTGTTGTTGACCGTCCACGTGTGCGCTACGTTGGCCTCGTGCTGGCTGAACTTGTAGTCATGAACAACCCAGCCGAGCACGTTGTTGCCCGACGGATTCACGACAAAGTCGCCAGTCTGATGGAAGTAGCTTAGGGCCAGACGTTGCTTCCCGGTTAGCTGGTAATCACCTTTGTACAGCTGCTCGTCCGTCTGTTGGCGGTACGGGCTGAAGTCTTGCCGCTGATAGTTGGCGGCCGCTGTAGAGGTGGGAATCAGACCGGCCTTGACGATGGCAAGAATGGACGGATCGAACAGGCTCGTCGGACAGATGTTCTGCCCGGGATTTGGGCCTCCGGCGGCACCGCACCATGCCTTCGTTTTATCTGCCACAAAAGGATTGCACGCCCAGAACTGCCTGGACGATTGGGCAGCGATCGTGCATTTCTGACTGTCGGGCGTCGTCGTAAGCGTAGGTGTGTTTTCCGTGAAGTTGCCAGCCAACATCGCCGCGCTTGGCACAGTCGGGTTGAAGATGTTTGCTGCGATAAAGCGGAATCCAGCGTACGAGAAGAAGAAAAACAGCTTGTCGTGCACGACAGGCCCGCCAACGGTGCCCCCGAAGCGGTGCTGGTTATAGGGCGTTTTCGCCGCTGCCAGATGGGTCGTCGCGTTGAAGTTCCTGTCACGGAAAAATTCGAAGACCGAACCATGAAACTGGTTGGTGCCCGATTTGGTTAGCACGGTCACAACACCGGAGGAGTTGCGTCCGTACTGTGCCGAGTAGTTGTTGGTCTGCACGGCAAACTCACGAATCGCATCCGGGTTGGGCAATGGATTGCCCGTGTTACGAACACCGGTCATGTTGCTGCCGCCATCGAGGTAGTAAGACACCTGTCCCACGCCGGAGTCCGAAGAGCCGTTGATCTTCACATGCTGTTCCGGATAACCAAGCGGATTGATGACGCCTCCGTTGGCGCCCGTGCCGGCGGCGTTGTTGTTCTGGACACCCGGAGTGAGATCAAGCAGCGTATAGACATTGCGATCCACAAGAGGAAGGTTGTCGATTTCAACGTTGCTGATCGTACGGCCCAGAGTGGAGTTCCCCGTATTGAGCAGGGGAATCTCCGCCGTCACTTCAATCGTCTGCTCGTTGCCGCCGACTGTCAGGGCCAGGTCAAGATGTGCCTCTTCAGTAACGGTAAGCGTAATCCCCTCACGGTCAAGTTTTTTGAACCCGGTTGCCGTGACCGTAACTTTATATGGACCAATAGGAAGGAAGTCTGCGCGATACGCCCCGCTCTCATTCGTTACCACCGTACGAACGAACCCCGTATCTGTTTGCGTCAACGTTACGCTTGCCTTCGGAATAGCGGCGCCGGCCGGATCAGTTACGGTGCCGAACATTGCCGCAGTGCTAAGTTGAGCGGATGCGGCGACTGTTGCGAAGGCCGCGACTAACAGCGCAAAGAGCGATTTCACTAGGAATTTCCATGCACTGGCGGAGAGCTTTTTGCTGCTGGTTTGTATGTGTGATTGCATCTTAGGCCTCGTGAGTAAAACGGTTGTCTTGCACTCTTCTGATTTTTTAGGATCGACGCGAACGATAGTTCGTTCAATGAACAATTGTCAAGAATTTTTATCGGAGCGGTCGAAAATCAGGCAATAGACCCTTTTTACGGGCAGGAACTCCGTATCTTGCTCTATCCAAAAAGCATGAGGGAAAGAGAATGAATTTTAGGTAGGAGCAGTCCTCCACGCGGAATCAAACAGACGCCAATTGTTTTGTTCCCCTTTGCACCTTAGGCTCATGATTCCACTGAACAGTTTCCCGTTCTCATCATTTCTTGCCTCAACCGCGATCGGGACGATGGTGAACTTACGGTTGGCGAGGTGTATGGGTTGAAGTTGAATACACCAGTCTCATTGTCTTGGGCGCATACCGAACCGGACTTGGAAAATATCCGGAGATGGCGTCGCGGGTCTTAGCCGAGCCTGTTTCTATTCCGTAACAGCATCCGTTTTGGCCACACTCTGGGACGTTGCCGTCGAGCCGATCATGGCGGAAGACCGGCCGCCAGGCGTGCATGGCCGCCGGCTCATCCACAAATCGAGCGCCGACATCGGAGCCGGTGGCTTCGCCTGACATGGAAATCTCAGTCTCCGCCTTGGCAGGCACAATTCGGTAGCGAATGAACAAATGAATCAGTCTGATACGAAGATGAGTTCGCCGGACGAGATCAGGATAGAGACGATCTAGTTTGCGTCCGCAACTTCGGAAGTTGGTTCAGGCATTGGAGTTCTAGTGGGTCAATTTGCCAAACACGTTTTCGTTGACTAAATTGTTGCTTACGAAATCAAGATAAAGTTCGACGTCAAAATAAATTAGGGATAACCGGAACCCGGAGCAACCCCATGCAGAAGGACAGTCTCAACCGACGTTCGTTTCTCAAGACCATGAGCTCAGCCGGCATGTTGGCTGCGATGCCCGAAGCAGCATTTGGCGGCGGCGGTCCTATCGCGCATGAGATAGCCGAGCCCGGGCAGGAAGCCGACGCAAAGCCGAAGTACTCTATCAAATTCGCCGTCTGCGGCATGAGCCACGACCACATCTACGGCATGATCGGCGCGGTTCAGCGTGGTGGTGGCGTGCTGGTCGCGGTCTGGGGCGGTGAACAGGATAAGCTCGCCGCGTTCAAGAAGCGATACCCCGATGTCAAAATCTTCGCGACGCAGGACGAGATCATCAACGATCCCTCCACCCAGCTCATCCTCAGCTCACAGATCGCTAACGAGCGCGCCGCCATCGGGATTCGCGCCATGAAGCACGGTAAAGACTTCCTCAGCGACAAGCCCGGCGTCACCACGCTCGAAGACCTCGCCGCCATTCGCAAGACCATCTCCGAAACTAAAAAAATCTACGCCATCCTCTACAGCGAGCGCCTCGAAGTAAAAGCTGCCGTCAAAGCCGGCGAACTGGTCCAGGCCGGGGCGATCGGCAAAGTCATCCAAACCATTAATATCGCCCCCCACCAGATCATTCAGGGTCACGGCGGCGACGCAGGCGGCTCGGGTGGACGCCCCGACTGGTTCTGGAACCCTGTTCAGTACGGCGGAATCCTCTGCGACATCGGTTCGCACCAGGTCGATCAGTTCCTCTACTACACCGGTTCCACTGAAGCCGAGATCGCCGAATCGCAGATCGCCAACGTCCGCCATCCGCAGCGCCCGCAGTTCCAGGACTTCGGGGACATGGTCCTTCGAGGCAACCGCGGCCTCGGCTATGTTCGCCTCGACTGGTTCACCCCCGATGGCCTCGGCACCTGGGGCGACGGGCGTCTCTTCATCCTCGGCACCGAGGGTTATATCGAACTTCGTAAGTACACCAACGTCGCGGTCAGCAAGCTGGGCAACAACCTTTTCATCGTCGATCAAAAACAAGCCCGCTACATCGACTGCAACAACCTCACTCTCCCCTTCGGCCCGCAGTTCGTCGCCGACATCGTCAACCGCACGCACATCGCGCAGGACCAAACCCAATGCCTCCTCGCCGCGGAGCTGGTCATCAAAGCTCAGAAGAACGCAAAGCTCGTTCACCTCGAGGGATAAGGGGGTACAGCCATGACACATCCCACCACCCGCATCTCACGTCGCGGATTCATCAAGACAGCAGCCACCACCGCTGCTGCCGCAGGCTTCCCCACCATCGTCCCGTCTCGCGTTTTCGGCCAATTCGCCCCAAGCAAACAGATCAACATCGGAGCCATCGGCGTAGGCCGCATCTCGCGCGGGCACGACATGCCGAACATTCTCAAGGTGGACACTGCTCGCATCGTCGCAGTCTGCGATCTCTCCGCCGACCGCGTCGTTCAGGGCAAACAATTCCTCAACGATTTCTACACCAAGAAAAACGGCAAACCCTACGACGGCACCACCGGATACGCCAACTACCACGAGCTCCTCGCCAACTCCGACATCGACGCCGTCGTCATCTCAACCCCCGACCACCAACACGCCATCGTAGCCGCAGCCGCCGTCCGCGCGGGCAAAGACGTCTACCTGCAGAAACCCACCTCCCTCACCATCGCCGAAGGCCGTTATCTCTCCGATGTCGTTCAATCAACCGGCCGCATCCTGCAAATCGGCAGTCAGCAGCGCGCCTGGAAGCAGTTCCATCGCGCCTGCGAGCTCGTTCGCAACGGCCGCATCGGCGAAGTCAAACACGTCGAAGTCGGCCTCCCCGGAGATCCCGCTGGCGGCGACCCCACGCCAATGCCCGTCCCTGCCGGCTTTCAGTACGACCCCTGGCTTGGTTCCACGCCCGAGGTCTACTACACTCTCGACCGCGTTATGCCGCTCAAAGACTTCAGCCGTCCCGGTTGGCTGCGCATGGAGCAATTTGGCGCGGGCATGATCACCGGCTGGGGCGCTCACCACATCGACACCGCCCACTGGGGCATGAACACCGAGTACACCGGCCCCGTCGAAATCTGGGGCACCGCCGAGTTCCCCACCCATGGACTCTGGGACGTCCACGGCAAGTTCCTCACTCATGCCCGCTACGCCAACGGCATGACTATGGACATCTCCGGCGACTTCCCTAACGGCATCAAGTGGATCGGCACCAAGGGCTGGATCTTCGTCACCCGCGACGAGATGACCACTCCAACATCAAACGGCGCTCCAGCCGCAAAGATTGAACCCCTCATGGCCAGCGATCCAAAGATCCTGGACTCCGTGATCGGCCCCGACGAGATTCATCTCTACACCGCGACCGAGCAGCACGCCAACTGGATCGAGTGCATTCACACTCGCAAGCAACCTACCGCTCCGGTCGAGATTGGCCACCGCGCTTGCTCCACATGCCTGTTGCACCATATCGCGATGAAGCTGCCGCGACATCTTCACTGGGATCCTGTCATGGAGCGGTTCCACAATGACGATGAGGCCAACTCCATGCTCTCCCGCCCGCAGCGCTCGCCCTATATGGAGAGCTGAATCGAGATTTATTTTTGGGGTAGTGAGACCCTGTTTTTCAAGGGGTTTTTGCAAATTGTGGTGCGCAAAACATGGTTTTTGGATGGTTTTTTGTGGACACGTTGTGGTGAAAACGTGGCTGCAAAATGTTGCCTAACTTGCGCTAGAAATTTTCCTCATTTTTGAGATTTATTTTCTGCCGGGTGGTCAGACTCCCGGTACGTTGAGCGTGACGCGATAGATGCTGCTGCTCGCCGTAATGTACAGCGTCTTGCGGTCCGTGCCGCCCCAGGCCACATTCGAAGTTCTCTCCGGGATCAGCAATGTTCCCAATGCTTTACCTTTCGGCGAAAAGACCCATACCCCTCCAGGTCCAGTGCTGAACATATTTCCGTTCCGATCGACCTTCATCCCATCCGGTGCACCCGGTCTCTGATCTGCGGTTGCATCGTAGAAGACCTTCGCGTCGGTCAGGGTTCCATCCGCCTTCACGCGGTATCGCATCCACAACTTCTTCGGCTGCGAGTTATCGACGTAGAGATATTTCTCGTCAGGTGAAAACGCGATGCCATTTGGCCGCGGCAGATCACTGACTAAAAGTTGCAACTGGTCCCGCGCCGGGGCAGCTCCGGGCTTTTGGTAAGACGCTTTGGGTATGCGATACACGCCATTTACCTGCAACTGCTTGATCGGATCATCGTCGCCCTGCGTGGGTAGACCATATGGCGGATCGGTGAAGTAAAGCGACCCGTCAGACTTATAAACAAGATCGTTCGGACTGTTCAGCTTCTTCCCTTGATACGAGTCAGCCAGCACCGTAACCTGCGGGGCTGCGGCGAGTGATTCCAGCCGCCACACATCGCGCTGCGCGTGACCAGCCACTGTCAGGCGGCCGGTGCGGTCGAGCGTCATGCCGTTGGAGCCCGGCTCCTTGCCACCATAGGGGGCCGACCCCTTGTATCCGCTGGGCTGCATGAAGATGCTTACCTTGCCGTCGGGTGTGACCTTGCGAATACTGTTGCTGGTGATCTCGGCGAACATAAGATAGCCCGATGGAATCCAGATGGGGCCCTCAACCCAGGTGAAGCCCGTGGCCACTCGCTCGATCGTCGCATTCGCAGGAATGATTGCATCGAGACTTGCATCGAGGCGGTCGACCTTTAGCGGCGTGGTATTTGCGGCATCACCGGAGATCGCCGTTGAAACACGATAAGGATTCTTCCCTGCACGAGCACTCGCATCTAACATCGAAAGGCTCTGGATCAGCACCGCTGTCAAAGCCATGAATGACAATAGTTTCATGGAAGGCACGTTCCCTCTCCTGACTGTTTTGTTCGACGTCCAAATAATATGACAATTGCTCGCTGCATCCTGTAGGCTTCGTCGAAAGCCTTCGAATGGAAGGCTCTGCCATCATCGCCCCGACGGCGTCTTACGGCAAGATAGAAACACCATGATGAAGACCGCAACGGAAAATCCGGCAAGCGACTCCCGCGAACGCCCCGACCGGATCCGCTCCGAGATGCGCAAGCGCTGGCTCTACATTCTGCCCGCCGTCTTCATCACTTACAGCCTCGCCTATCTTGATCGAACCAACTATGGCTTCGGCGCAGCCGCGGGTCTGGCGGAGACGCTTCACATCAGCGGCTCCCGTTCTGCGCTGCTCGGCGCACTTTTCTTCTTCGGATACTTTCTCTTCCAGATTCCGGGTGCAGCTTACGCCAGGCGCAGAAGTGCACGCCGTCTGATCTTCTTCGCTCTGGTCAGTTGGGGGATTCTCGCATCGCTTACCGGCGTCATTCGCAACTTCTGGCTGCTGGCGGTCGACCGGCTTCTTCTTGGTGCGGCTGAAAGCTTCATCCTGCCCGCCATGTTGATCCTGCTGACTAACTGGTTTACGCGTGCCGAACGCTCCCGCACCAACACGATTCTCCTTCTAGGCAATCCAGTGACCCTTATATGGATGTCTGCGGCAACCGGCTATCTCATCCGCTCTCTGGGGTGGCAGATGACCTTCATCGTGGAAGGCCTGCCCGCCATCCTGTGGGGATTCGTCTGGCTAGTCGTCATTCGCGACAAGCCAGCAGACGCCCAGTGGATGAGCGAACCCACCTGCACACAACTGAGCCAGCAACTTGAGCGCGAACAATGGCTTCTTCCGGAAGTGGCAAGCATGCGATTGGCGGTGCGCCACCCGAGCGTCATCTGGCTCTGCATCCAGTATTTTTTCTGGAGCATCGGCAACTACGGCTTCGTGCTTTGGCTTCCCTCGGTGATCCAGAAGGGCGCTGCGCGCGGCATCGCCGTCACCGGCTTGTTGAGCGGAGTACCTTACGCTGTTGCGATTGTCTTTATGCTGCTGGTCTCGCACTTCTCCGACCGCAGCTTCCGGCGCAAAAGATTCATCTGGCCCTTCCTCCTGCTTGCTGGCGGATGCTTTCTCGGCTCTTATCTAACGGCCGGCTATAGTTTCTGGTGGGCGTATGGGTTTCTGGTCTTTGCGGGGAGCTGCATCTATGCGCCATTTGGCCCGTTCTTTGCCATCGTTCCCGAGATGCTTCCGAAAAACGTCGCCGGCGAGGTGACCGCCGTCGTGAATAGCTGCGGCGCCCTCGGCGGTTTTGTGGGCACCTGGTTCGTCGGTCTGTTGGCAGCCGTCACCGGCAACTCGCGTGCAGGTTTTCTGTTTATGTCGGTATCGCTACTCATTGCCGGAGTCATTATTCTGTGTCTGCGCGGATCGACCAACAACACTCTGTCCACACTTCCCGTTGACCTTGAAGCGCCCTAGCCTTTTGCGCGGAGACTTACCGATCCGATTCCGTTCAAGGGCAACGAACGGCTTAGACTTAACTTCGAACTAATAGGAGCCGCCAATTCAGGACATATCCCTCACGTCCGTTCTCGAAAGCGACGACTTTGCTCTGGGCACTGTCGCGACGCATGCCGCCGGCCCTGCAGGCGTTCTTCCGATCACAGCCGAGATGCTGCTGACGCAGCCGTCAGGAAATCTCTTCGGCCTCAGCCAGAACGTGGGCATGGGCTGGGATCCGGCGCATGTTCTCGGACCTGAGGTTCTTATCCTCAGCACGCACGGCGGACTACGTGCCGAAGACGGCACTCCCATCGCGCTCGGATTTCACACGGGACATTGGGAGGTCGGTGCGCTTGTCGCCGAGGCAGCTCGCGAGTTGAAGTCGCTTCGCGCTGTTCCTTTCGCGGGAGCCTGCACGGATCCCTGCGACGGACGCACGCAGGGCACAACGGGCATGCTCGACTCGCTGCCGTTTCGCAACGATGCTGCCATCGTCCTGCGCCGTCTGATGCGGTCGCTTCCGACGCGTACGGGTGTTCTCGGCGTTGCCACCTGCGACAAAGGACTGCCTGCCATGATGATGGCGCTCGCGTCCTCCGGCCCACTGCCGAGCGTGCTGATTCCCGGCGGCGTCACGCTGCTTCCGGAAAACGGCGAAGATGCCGGCAAAGTGCAGACTATCGGCGCACGCTTCGCACAACATCAGATCACGCTCGAGTATGCCGCCGAGATCGGCTGCCGGGCTTGTGCTACGCCGGGCGGCGGGTGCCAGTTTCTCGGGACTGCGGCGACATCGCAGGTTATTGCTGAAGCGCTCGGTCTCGCACTGCCTCACTCCGCGCTCGGCCCCTCGGGTCAACCGATCTGGCTCGACGTCGCACGCCGCTCTGCTCGAGCGATCCTTCGTATGCGCCAACTCAAGATGGGCACTGCGGACATACTTACCGACGCCTCCGTGAGCAACGCTATGGTTGTTCACGCTGCTTTTGGTGGATCCACCAACCTGCTCATTCATCTTCCCGCCATCGCCCATGCCGCGAGACTGCTCCGGCCGACGTCGGAAGACTGGGCGCGCATCAACCGCCAGGTACCGCGCCTCGTCGACGCGCTTCCTAATGGCCCGGGAAACTATGCTACCGTGCAAGTCTTTCTCGCAGGTGGAGCGCCGGAAGTGATGCTTCACCTTCGCCGCGCCGGCCTGCTCGACACCTCTGCCAAGACTGTAACCGGCGAGACTCTCGACACTACCCTCGACTGGTGGCAGGAAAGCTCTCGCCGCCATGCGCTGCGCAAGAATCTCCTCGAACAGGACGGTATTGACGCCGATGACGTCATCATGTCTCCCGACCGCGCACGCTCGCGCGGCCTTACTTCCACGGTGTGCTTTCCTGTGGGCAATCTCGCCCCCGAGGGTTCCGTCATCAAATCTACTTCGATCGATCCCACTCTCATCGATCCCGACGGTAGATATCATCACCTCGGTCCGGCAAAAGTCTTCACCACTGAAGCGGCTGCAATTCATGCCATCAAGACGGGGAAGATTGTCGAAAACGATGTGATGGTTCTTGTGTGCTGCGGCCCGGCTGGCGCGGGCATGCAGGAGATTTACCAGATCACCTCCGCCCTGAAGGCGCTTCCCTTCGGCAAACACGTCGCTGTACTCACTGATGCACGCTTCAGCGGCGTCTCGACTGGCGCATGCATCGGCCACATCTCGCCGGAAGCCCTTGCGGGTGGCGCGCTCGGCAAACTGCAAGACGGTGATCAGATCGAAATCACCGTCGACCGAAAAGACTTGACCGGCACGGTCGACTTCGTCGGCACCGTGAACGGGACGATGAGCCCTGAAGTTGCCGCCCAACTTCTTGCCGAGCGAGGACCGCGCCACGACCTGGCACCACACCCCGAACTCCCCGACGACACTCGTCTCTGGGCAGCCCTTGTCCAGGCCAGCGGAGGCGTCTGGGGCGGCTGCGTCTACGATGTCGACACTATTACTTCTCTTCTGGACAAGGGCCGTGCGGCTGCATCATCGGAATCCATCACGCAGCCCACGACATCAACTCATTCAGGAAAGGTCTGACGCCTTGATTCTCTATCGCACTCGCGAAGCATGGTTCGTCCATCACGAAGAGCACGCCTACCCTCTGAAAGAGACTTCGCTGGACGCGCTCATCGTCCATCATGATCTTCACGCCCATCTTGTGTCCTCTGTCGCGGAAACTCCCCCTGCAGATCACCTGCTTCACGTCCCGCTGCTTGCACCGATCGGGAACCAGGAGGTCTGGGCGTCCGGCGTCACGTACTACAGCAGCCGCCGTGCGCGGATCGCGGAATCGAAGGACGCAGGCGGCGGAGATTTCTACGACCGTGTCTACACAGCCGAGCGTCCCGAGCTCTTCTTCAAAGCCGTCGCCCACAAAGTCGCAGGTCCTGACAGCCCTGTCAAAATTCGTCGCGATGCCAGCTGGTCGGTTCCCGAGCCTGAACTCACTCTCGTCGATTAATCCGCGCGGCGAGATTATCGGGTACACGGTCGGTAATGATATGAGTTCTCGCGACATCGAGGGAGCTAACCCTCTCTATCTTCCGCAGGCCAAGGTCTACGATCGCAGTTGCGCGCTCGGCCCCGGCATCCTCGTTCGAAAGGAGCCTATGCCCGCCTCGACACAGATCAATCTGAATATTCTAAGATCGAACCAGATAACGTTTTCCGGAACCACGACTTTAGCCGAACTGAAACGCGATCCGGCAATACTGGTCGAGTACTTGTTTCGCGACCATACCTTTCCGTACGGCTGCTTCCTGCTGACGGGAACAGGGATTGTCCCACCGGACTCCTTCACGCTGCAAAGCCTGGATGAGATCCAGATCGCGATCGAAGGCATCGGCACACTGACAAACACTGTCGAATAGGGCAGCTTCGACATCAGAGATTATCGAAAGGAAACAGCAATGGATGTAGCAAAGGTGTTGATCGACGGAAAATGGCGCGCAGCAGACGCCGAGGGAACCTTTCACGCAGAGAATCCGGCGAAGGGCGAAGCTCTCTCGATGGCCTTCCCGATCAGCCGATGGGCCGACTGCGATCTCGCTCTCACCGCCGCGACTAAAGCCGCAGCAGAACTCCGCAGCATCGAGACGGAGAAGATCGCGGAATTCCTTGAGAAGTACGCCTCCAATATCGAAGCGGCCGCCGACGCTATCGTCGCCGCCGCGGCGGAAGAGACCGCTCTTCCCGTCACACCACGGCTCAAGGATGTCGAACTGCCCAGAACGACGAATCAACTCCGCCAGGCCGCTGCCGCTGTGCGCGAAGAATCCTGGCGCCACGCAACTCTTGACCTCGAAAAAAATATTCGCTCCTGCTTTGCCCCCATCGGACCTGTCGTTATCTTCGGGCCTAACAACTTTCCCTTCGCCTTCAACGGCGTCAGTGGAGGAGATTTCGCCGCCGCCATCGCTGCCGGTAATCCCGTCATTGCGAAGGCTCATCCGCTCCACCCCAACACGACGCGACTGCTCGCCGAGCAAGCCCTGAAAGCTGTCGAAGCGACTGGGCTGCCGCCTGCGACCGTGCAGATGATCTACAACGTCAGCAATGAAAACGGTCTCAAGCTCGTCAGCGATCCGCGCGTCGGAGCCGTTGGCTTTACCGGCAGCCGGAACGCAGGTCTGCATCTCAAGCGGGCTGCGGAGGACGCGGGCAAGCCGATCTACCTTGAGATGTCCAGCATCAATCCGGTTATTTTTCTCGCAGGAGCGCTCGCTGAACGGCCGGAGCAACTTGCGCAAGAACTGGTCGACAGTGTTCTTGCCGGCTCCGGTCAGTTTTGCACCAGCCCCAACCTCATCCTCGCGTTCGAGACTCCTCAAACCGGATCGTTCCTTGCACAGATCGCAAAGTCCTTCAAAGAGCGACCGGCACAACCTCTACTCTCTTCGGCCGGCCGCAAACAACTTCACCAGGGAGTTACTGCACTCACGACTGCCGGCGCTGACCTCGTTACGGGCGGGGACAACGCACCGGGGGATGGGTATCGTTACGCCAACACGCTTCTCCGCGCCACGGCTGCGCAGTTTCTCGCTGCACCGCGCGACCTGCAGCGCGAGATCTTTGGCAACGCCACGCTCGCCGTCGTCGTCAGCACGCAAAATGAGCTCCAGTCCATCCTTCGCCTCCTCGAAGGCAATCTCACGGGCACCATCTACTCCGCAAAGTCCGGCGCCGACGACGCAACGTACAACGCCATTGCTCCGCTACTCCTCGAGAAAGTCGGTCGTCTGCTGAACGACAAGATGCCCACAGGTGTCGCCGTCAGTCCAGCCATGAACCACGGCGGTCCTTACCCCTCCACCTCCCACCCAGGCTCCACCTCCGTCGGAATCCCCACTTCGATCAATCGGTTCGCAAAGCTCGAATGCTACGATGCCGTCCGTCCGGAGCGCCTCCCCGCAATCCTGAAGGACAAGATCGCAAACCCGAAAACGTGGCGGTCCATCAACGGTGCCTGGGTCCAAGGCTAGCCATCGCGACGCCGACCGGCTCGCCATGAGGCTCGCCATGAGTCGATGCGAAGCGCAAGATGGTCAACCATTTTGCGCTTGTCTAAGGCGCGGTAATAGTTTTTTTTGCTTCTGAATAAAATGATCTTCTACTGTCCATCTCTCCGCCGAAAGCGGGTCTCTGCGATCCCTGAATCGGGAAGAAGTCGATTTCCCATAATCAATTGAAAATAAAAGAATAAGCTACGGTCGTGGACTCGGAAGCTGCGAGAAAATAATCGATTCTCCGTGACAGCGGAATTTTATTATAGTAAAAGTCCTAATGGTTCGGATCGAACCCAAAGGATCACGGAAGGCCGTAGTTGCGTATGTTTAATCTTGCGGGGAAATGCGCCGTTGTTGTCGGTGGAACCTCCGGCATCGGAAAGGCCATAGCCCTGGGCCTGGCGTCGGCTGGAGCAAATGTCGTCGGCTCCTCGAGATCGAAAGAAGGTGTCGACGATCTCGCTGACACTCTCGAAGCGGACGGGCGCAAGACCCTCCGTATTCCCTCCGATGTCCTGGACCGCCCCTCTTTGCAACACTTGCATGACGCAGTCCTCTCCGCCTTCGGACGCATCGACATCCTGGTCAACTCGGCCGGCATTACGAAACGAGTCCCCACGCTCGATTGTTCCGAGGAGTTGTGGCAAAGCATAATGAACGTGAACCTCAACGGCACACTCAGGGCTTGCCAGATATTCGGGGGGACCATGCTCAAACAGCGCAAGGGGAGGATCATCAACATCGCGTCGCTCTCTAGCTTTGTGGCCTTTCATGAAGTCGCGGCCTACGGCGCGAGCAAAGCCGCTGTCGGCGCTCTCACCCGTTCTCTTGCAGTTGAATGGGCTCCGTTCGGCATCTGTGTCAACGCCATCGCACCGGGCATCTTCCCCACTGATCTCAATCGGGAGTTGCTCGACTCCGCTCGCGGCAAAGAGCTGATCACCCGAACGCCGATGGCCCGCTTCGGCACCGTCGAGGAGATCGTGGGCACAGCGCTCTTCCTCGCCTCTGACGAAAGCGCTTTTACAACCGGACAAATCATCGCAGTTGATGGCGGTTTTCTCGCCAGTGGAGTTAACCAGTAGCCATGAAGTCAAACGTGCACGCAAAAAACGGAACCCGCGGGATCAAGCGCATTGACCTCGCCTATGTCGAACTCGCCTCCAGCGAAAACGCTCGTGACATCAATCGCGATATCGTCCTCGAGATCATCCGTTCGCAACAACCTGTCGCCCGCGCAGACCTCGCGCGCTCCTCCGGCCTGCAGCCCAGCACCATCTCCGCCATCGTCGAGCAGCTAATCAGCGAAAAGTGGGTTTCCGAAGGCGCGATGGCTCGCCGTCCCCGTGGCCGCCCTTCCACTTTGCTCTCTCTCAATGACGCCATGGTGATTCTCGTCGCGGACGTTCGCCCCCACCAGGCTATCGTTGCGCTCGTCGATCTCAACGGACGGTTTCTCGCCCGCGAGGCCGTTCCGCTTGTCTCCGAACCCGCACGCTCGGTCACCAAGATTGTGCAATGCATGCAATCGATGCGAACGGCCCATAGCGATCGCTCGTTCGAAGGCATCGGCATCAGCATGCCTGGCCGCGTGGACCCTGAAACCCAGCGTCTCCTTCTCGCCCCGAACCTTAAGTGGGCCGACTACGACATCAAGGGCGCCATCGAACAGCAGATGGAGCTTCAGGTCGAGCTTGCGAACGCGGCTAACGCCTGCCTGCTATCCGAACTCTGGTCGGGCCGCCTCGACGGCATCCGCAACGCCGTCCTCATCACTGTGTCTGAAGGAATCGGCGGCGCTATCCTCGCCAACGGGCAGATCATTACCAGCCGCAGTGGCCTCGCCGGCGAATTCGGGCACAGTCCCATCGACCCAGCCGGTCCAGTGTGCGGCTGCGGCCAGCGAGGCTGCTGGGAGGTCTTCGCCTCCTCGACCGCAGCCCTGCGCTACTACGCTGAACTCGCTCCGAAGAACACACAAACACACCGCGCCATCAACATTCACGATCTGCTCCGTCTCACGGAAGAAGGTGACCCCACTGCCATAGCCGCTGTCACCCGCCAGGCACAGCACCTCGGCCGCGGTCTCCGTCTCGTTACCGCGTCGCTCGCACCGGAGGTCATTCTCATCACCGGCGATCTCACGACTTCCTGGGCCCGTTTCGGCCCCATCATCCAAAAGGAGATGGCGAGTGCGATGCTCGCCGGCGCTCCTCCGGAACTTGGCATAACGAAAGACGGTGAGCTGTCACGTCTTCGTGGCGCAGCCGCCGTTGTTCTGCAGCGGCACTCCGGTTACCACACCTCGACCCATCTGGCTGCCTCAGGCAAACGAAGCCGACGCAAGGCAACCGCCGCAAGGTGAACTCGATCCCGGTATCGCGCTCCACAACAGAATCAACGCGATCGTGCGGGCCGTTCGTCTTTTCTGTTCGAGAACCGGCTGTACACATCCTTAGCCTTGACAGCACTTTCTGAAGTCTTATAAAGTTCGCGACACGTACAAAATATCGGAACCTCGTGTCATCCGCATAAATCACTGAGGCAATTTCTCTTTCCCACCAATACCAGCGGCCCTGGAGGACTCACTCATCATGCAGCTCAATCGACTCGCTGCTCTTCTACTTTCGCTTGCCATCTTGACACCTGCTGGTCTGGCACAGTCGTCAAAACCGCTGCCTTACCTCGACCCCTCGCTTCCCACTCAGCAGCGCGTCGATGACCTCGTCTCCCGCATGACCCTCGACGAAAAGGTGGCGCAGCTCATCAATACGACGCCCGCCATCCCTCGCCTCAATGTCCCCGCCTACGACTACTGGAGCGAGGGCCTCCACGGCATCGCGCGCTCGGGGTACGCCACTCTGTTCCCCCAGGCGATCGGCATGGCTGCCACCTGGGACGCTCCCCTTATCCACCAGATCTCCACCGTCATCTCGACCGAAGCCCGCGCGAAATATAACGAAGCTGTCCGCCACGACGTTCACTCCATTTACTACGGCCTCACCATCTGGTCGCCCAACATCAACATCTTCCGCGATCCGCGCTGGGGCCGCGGCCAGGAGACCTATGGTGAAGATCCTTTTCTCACGAGCCGCCTCGGTGTAGCTTTCGTTGAAGGCCTTCAGGGCGACGACCCGACTTACTTCCGCACGATCGCAACCCCCAAGCACTATGCGGTCCACAGCGGTCCAGAGTCCACACGCCACTCTGCGAACATCGACCCCACGGCGCACGATCTCTGGGACACTTATCTCCCCGCGTTCCGCGCCACCATCACCGAAGCGAAGGCATACTCCATCATGTGCGCCTACAACGCAGTCGATAACTACCCCGCCTGCGCTAACAAGATGCTGCTCCAGACTATCCTTCGCGATGACTGGAACTTTCAGGGCTTCGTCACCTCCGACTGCGGAGCCGTCGACGACTTCTTTGAAGCTAAGGCCCACCACACCTCGCCCGACAGGGACTCCGCCGCCGTCGCAGGCATCGAAGCAGGGACCGATACCAACTGTGGCCGCACCTACCTTGCTCTCACCGATGCCGTGAAGAAGGGACTCATCAAAGAATCGCAGCTCGACGTCTCCCTGAAGCGTCTCTTCCTCGCCCGCTATCGCCTCGGCCTTTTTGATCCGCCGGAGAAGATGCTCTGGTCTAAAGTGCCGTTCTCTGAAGTCGGCTCGCCCGAACACGCAGCCCTCGCGTTGAAGGCCGCTCGCGAGTCCATGGTGCTGCTAAAAAACAGCAATAATACCCTGCCCATCTCAGCGGCGAAGGTCAAAACCATTGCCGTCATCGGACCCAACGCTGCTGAGCTCTCCGCGATTGAAGGCAACTACAACGCGGTCCCCAAAGATCCTGTCATGCCTGTCGACGGAATCATCAAGCAGTTCCCCAACGCGAAGGTTCTCTACGCGCAAGGTTCGCCCTACGCGGAAAATGCATCGATCGTCATTCCGCGCACGCAGTTTCGCGACGTGCAGGGCTCCAACGTTGAAGGCCTCAAGGGCGAATACTTCAACAACGACACGCTCACTGGACCACCCGCCTTTACCCGCACCGACAAGCAGATAGACTTCGACTGGAACTCCACTTCGCCTGACCCCGCCAAGCTGGATCCCAAGGCGTTCTCCGTGCGCTGGACCGGCACCCTTCAGGCCCCAGCCCCGGGCGACTATGAAGTCACGGGCATGCTCGCCCACTGCTACCCGTGCAACAACTCCGAGCACTACACGATCCGCTTCGACGGCAAGGACATGCTCGCCTTCCAGGTCAGCGAAGACAAGGCGCAGCACGGATCGACGACCACTGCGGTTAAGATCCACTTCGACGACACCAAGCCGCACGCCTTTGAGGTGACTTACGCGCACCGCGCCCGTCTCTTCGGCGCCGGGCTCTCGCTCCAGTGGACCGCCGCCGTGGAACCGCTCCGCGCGCAGGCGCTCGACATCGTCAAAAAGGCTGACGTGGTCGTGGCGTTCGTCGGGCTGTCACCCAACCTCGAAGGCGAGGAGATGCCCGTTCACATTCCGGGCTTCTCGGGCGGCGACCGCACAGATATCACGCTGCCAGCCGCGCAGCAACAACTCCTCGAAGCTGCCAAAGCCACCGGCAAACCTCTCGTTGTCGTCCTCATGAACGGCTCAGCCCTTGCCGTCAATTGGGCTCAGCAAAACGCCGACGCGATTCTCGAAGCCTGGTACCCCGGAGAAGCCGGCGCTCAAGCCATCGCCGAAACCCTTGCCGGAACCAATAATCCCGCCGGTCGCCTCCCAGTCACCTTCTACGCCAGCCTTGATCAGCTTCCGCCGTTCGAAGACTACGCCATAGCCAACCGCACCTACCGCTACTTCAAGGGCAAACCGCTCTACGGTTTCGGATATGGACTTAGCTATACAACCTTCGCTTATTCCAATCTCAAGGTCTCCACCAACACATTGCACGCGGGCGACACCCTCACGGTCGAGGCCGACGTCAAGAACACCGGCAAGCGCGCAGGAGAAGAAGTCGCCGAACTCTACCTCACACCACCGCACACTGATGTATCGCCGAATCAGGCACTCGACGGCTTCAGTCGCGTCAGCCTCGCCCCCGGCCAGACGAAACATGTCACCTTCAGCCTCGACCCACGGACCCTGTCGCAGGTCGACGACAAAGGCGCCCGGGCCGTAACTCCAGGCAGCTACCGTATCACCGTGGGAAGCGGCCAACCAACGGAAACCGCCAACGGCCAAACCACAACGTTCACCATTGAAGGCACACACGAGATTCCACGCTGATGAATCGAGTCAACTTAGCCGGCTTTGTGGCTCCGATTCTCCTCGCGATCGCAACCTTCGCGCAGGCAGAGACCGGAGCTGAAGGCTGGCTACGTTACGCCCCGCTCGCCAAGGCTGAGGTCACGCGTTACGCCACTCTTCCGAATCACATCGTCGTTCTCGGAAATACCACCACGGACCAGGCCGCTGCCAACGAGCTGCAGCGCGGGCTCACGTCCATGCTTGGCCGTACCTTCACCATCTCCCATCAGATGGAAGACAACGCAATCATCTTGACCAATCTGGCCACGTTAGGCAGAGCTTTCACCATTTCCGGCGACAAACTCCAACCCGAGTCTTATACGCTTGGCCCAAAAGTAGAGGGTAACTCCCATCGTTACATAATTCTCGGCGCCGACTCACGAGGCGAACTCTATGGCGCATTCCACCTCCTCGAACTAGTCGCCTCCCAACAACCCCTCCCAACAAAACCAACCACCGAATCCCCCTCCTCCCCCATCCGCTGGGTCAACCAATGGGACAACCTCGACGGCACCATCGAGCGCGGCTACGCCGGCCGCAGCATCTTCTTCGACAACGGCCACGTCCGCGCCGACCTCGCGCGCGTGCACGACTATGGCCGTCTCCTCGCCTCCATCGGGATCAACGGCGTCACCATCAACAACGTCAACTCTGACCTTCGCACGCTTCAACCCGACATGATTCGCGAGTTCGCCCGCATCGCGGACCAGCTCCGTCCCTGGGGCGTCCGCATGTCGCTCTCCGTCGATCTCTCTAGCCCTCAGGTCGTTGGTCATCTCGCAACATTCGACCCCGTTGATCCCACTATCATCGCCTGGTGGCAGGCCAAGGTCGATGAGATCTACAAAGCCATTCCTGACTTCGGCGGATTCGTTATTAAAGCCGACTCCGAAGGCCGCGTAGGCCCCTCGCAATATCACCGCACCCCGGCCGAGGCCGCCAACGCCGTAGCCCGCGCCCTCAAACCTCACGGCGGAGTCGTCCTCTACCGGGGCTTTGTCTACAACAATCACCTCGACTACAACGACCTCAAAGCCGACCGGGCCCGCGCCGGCTACGATAACTTCCACGCCCTCGATGGCAAGTTCGAACCCAATGTCGTCATCCAGATCAAGCACGGCCCCATCGACTTTCAGGTCCGCGAACCCGTTTCCCCCCTCTTCGCCGCGCTACAACACACCAGCCAAGCCATTGAACTCCAAATCACGCAGGAGTACCTAGGCCAGCAGCGCCACATGGTCTTCCTCGTCCCCATGTGGAAGACTGCCCTCGACACCGACCTCCGCGCACAAAACCGAAGCACGCCCGTAAAGGAAATCGTCGAAGGAAAATCCTTCCATCAACCTCTCGGCGGATTCGTCGGTGTGGCCAACGTCGGCCTCGACGCCAACTGGCTCCATCACCCCATGGCAATGGCCAATCTCTACGGCTTCGGCAAGCTCGCCTGGAACCCAAACCTCACCACCGAACAGATCATCGACACCTGGACCCGCCTCACCTGGGGCAACAACCCCAAAGTCGTCTCCACCATCGACGAACTCCAGCGCCACTCCTGGCACACCTACGAGCAGTACACCGGCAACCTCGGCATCGGCACCCTCACCAACATCCTCGGCTACCACTACGGCCCCGGCATCGAATCCGCCGAGCGCAACGGCTGGGGCCAGTGGTTCCGCGCCGACGCGCAAGGCATTGGCATGGACCGCACCGTAGCCACCGGCACCGGCTACATCGGCCAGTACCCACCTCCACTCGCCAAAATCTACGAAGACGTCAACACCTGCCCCGACGACCTCCTCCTCTTCATGCACCACGTCCCCTACACCCACGTCCTGCATGACGGCAAAACCGTAGTCCAATACATCTACGACGCCCACTACGAAGGCGCCGCCACCGCTCAGACCTACGCGCCCCGCTGGCAAACCCTCCACGGCCTCATCGACGACGAACGCTACAACGAAACCCTCAAACTCTTCACCTACCAGGCCGGCCACGCCATCGTCTGGCGCGACGCCGTCACCCGCTGGTTCCAGAAAGAATCCAGCATCCCCGACAAGCAAGGCCGCGTAGGCAACTACCCCAACCGCATCGAAGCCGAAAACATGACCGCCGCTGGGTACACCCCCATCGACGTCAAACCCTGGGAGACCGCCTCGAACAGCAAAGCCGCCGTCTGCAACCAATCCACCGGCTGCACCCTCACCACCACACTCAACAAACCCGCCGGCACCTACAACATCATCGTCCAGTACTTCGACTACTGGTCCGGCAAATCCCACTTCACCCTCGACCTCAACGGAAAACCCATCGGCACGTGGATCGCCGACGACACCCTCCCACCCGCACGCGCCGAAAACCAACCCAACGGCGACACCAGCACCCGCATCACCTTCCCCAACATCCCCCTAAAACCCGGCGACACCCTAACCCTCCACGGCACCCCCGACAACACCGAACCCGCCCCCGTCGACTACATTGAGATAACGAAATAGTAGGAATCTGGAAGCATCAACTAATTTGGTCCACTCCGCCCACCACAACCATGACGGTTATGCTGGCAATGGGGTTGGCGGAATCCATTGGAGTCCTGAACATTTTTGGAGACACGGATGGTAAGAAAGTTGAGTCTATCGGTTGATATTGGGTGTCGCATTCGTGGGAAGGTCTTGGCGTCCATTCAAGCTGCAGACGCAGCCACGATTAAGTCAGGGTACTAAACGCTAAGAACGGTAAACGGTCACAAATCAAAGTGAGTGTGGACATCAAGGGCAGAAGGGGGCTAGCGAATATGTGACCGACGCCGAGGGCGAGTTTAGTCTCGAGATCGATCTTCTCGGAAATCTGGTAGCGACCGAATGGTGGGTCACTTGCCGCACAGTCAACCCTACGGCACCACATTACTTCCCGTCGACAAGATCATCAAGGAAGGCGTTACCGAGGAAAACAATTGCGGACATGCGAAGAGCGAACCGATCAGGGAAAGATGATTATCTTCGCTAGAAGCTTCCTTAGCCGAACTCTTTGCAAAATGAATCGGCTATCCATAGCTGTTTCTGAATAGCCGCAACTGCTCAACTCGCACGGACTGCAGAGAAGCCAAGCGGAGAGTGGCAATATTACGAATCAAGAACAAAAAAACCCATGAAAATCACCGCCGCCAAACTCATCATCTGCTCCCCCGACCGCAACTTCGTCACCCTCCGCATCGACACCGACGAAGGCATCTACGGCCTCGGCGACGCCACCCTCAACGGCCGCGAGCTAGCCGTAGCCTCCTACCTCCAGGACCACATCCTCCCCTGCCTCATAGGCCGCGACCCCTTCCAGACCGAAGACATCTGGCAGTACCTCTATCGCGGAGCCTACTGGCGGCGCGGCCCCGTCACCATGTCCGCCATCGCCGCCGTCGACGTCGCCCTCTGGGACATCAAGGGCAAAGCCCTCAACACTCCCGTCTACAACCTCCTCGGCGGCCAGTCCCGCCAGGGCTGCCTCGTCTACACCCACGCCAACGGAGCCGACATCCCCGAAGCCCTCGACTCCGTCCAGAAGCACATCGCCGAAGGCTACCTCGCCGTCCGCGCGCAGGCCGGAGTCCCCGGCATCGCCTCCAGCTACGGAGTCCCCAAAGCCGGCAAGCCCTACGAACCCGCCGAGCGCGATACGGTTGGGGGCCTCCCCTCCGAATCCCTCTGGTCAACAGAGCGCTACCTCAACTTCGCCCCCACGCTCTTCGAAAAACTCCGCATCGAAGTAGGCCCCGACATCCATCTCCTCCACGACGTCCACCACCGCCTCACTCCCATCGAAGCCGCACGCCTCGGCAAAGCCCTCGAACCCTACCATCTCTTCTGGCTCGAAGACCCCTGCCCTGCCGAACTCCAAGAATCCTTCGAACTCATCCGCAAACACACCACAACCCCCATCGCCGTAGGCGAAGTCTTCAACTCCATCTGGGACGCGCACGACCTCATCCGCCACCAGCTCATCGACTACATCCGCATGACCATAGTCCACGGCGGCGGCATCACCCACGCCAAAAAGACCGCCGACTTCGCCGCCCTCTACAACGTCCGCACCGGATACCACGGCCCCACCGACGTCTCCCCCGTCACCATGGCCGCCGCGCTCCATCTCGGCCTCGCCATCCACAACTTCGGCATCCAGGAGCACATGCACCACTCCAAACTCACCGACGAAGTCTTCCCCCACCACTACACCTTCAACGCCGGCTACATGCACCCCGGCAACGCTCCCGGCCTCGGCGTCGAGATCGACGAAGCCCTCGCCGCCAAGTATCCCTACCAGCGCGCCTATCTCCCCATCGCCCGCAAACTCGACGGTACCCTCACCGATTGGTAACCCTCACAGGCACAAATTAATCGGAGCCTCGCCTCATGACTCTCGGCACGTCCACTGCTCGTCACACCCTGCTCACCACCGCGCTCACTCTCCTCACTCCACTGACCCTTCAAGCCCAGACCGGCTTCACCCCACCTCCCCCGCACGTCAACGCCCCACCCGTCGAAATCAAGCGCATGCCCGGCGACGGCAACGGCGCCTACAAAACCGGAAAATACCGCGACCTCTTCGCCGAACAAGGCCACCCAGCAACCGAAACCAAAGCTCGCCTCGAAAAAGCCTTCCAGCAGCTCTTCCACGGCGACGCCGTCTCCGAGCGCGTCTACTTCGAGGCCGGCAAAAACGAACACGGCCCGCTCGGCTACATGACCGACTGGGCCAACAACGACGCCCGCACCGAAGGCATGTCCTACGGCATGATGATCGCCGTTCAGATGGACCACAAGCGCGAGTTCGACGCCCTCTGGAACTGGTCCAACACCTACATGCTCATCACCGACCCCCACAACCCCAGCGTCGGCTACTTCGCCTGGTCCATGAACACCGACGGCACCCCGCGCTCCACCGGCCCCGCACCCGACGGTGAAGAGTACTACGTCATGGCCCTCTATTTCGCCGCCAACCGCTGGGGGAACGGCGCAGGCATCTACAACTACAAAGAGCAGGCCGACAAAATCCTCCGCGGCATGCGCCACCACCCCGTCCTCAGCGAAACCGGCCCCTTCCGCATTCACCCCGACGACCCACCCTTCCAATACACCCCCATCACCGAGCCCCAACACCACCGAGCGCGAACAGGCCCAGCACAACGTAGCCATCGAACTCAAAGGAGAAGGCAAAACCCCGCCGCCCGATCCATTCGCCCGCTTCCGACAGGGCGGCCAGATGCCGCAACGCCCCGTCTCCGCCGGTCCCATGATCGACGAAACCTACAACATGATCCGCTTCATCCCGGACGTCGCCCCCAACGGCAACACCGACGCCTCCTACCACCTGCCCGCCTTCTACGAGCTCTGGGCACGCTGGGGCCCCGAAGAAGACCGCGCCTTCTGGGCCAAAGCCGCCGACGTCAGCCGCGAGCTTTTCGTCAAAGTCACCGGCCCCTCGACCGGCCTCACGCCTGATCGTTCAAACTTCGACATGTCTACCGTCACCGGACGCGACGGCCAACCCACTCCCTTCAGCTACGACTCATGGCGTTCCGTCAGCAACTGGGCCGCCGACTACAACTGGTGGCGCAAAGACCCGCGCGAAGTCGTCCTCACCGACCGCATTCAAAAATTCCTCATCAGTCAGGGCATCACCATGTTTGCCGACCGCTACACGCTCGATGGCCATCCGCTCTCCACCCGCCACTCCGTCGGCATGCTCGCCGCGGCAACGGTCGGAAGCCTCGCCGCTACTCCCGGTCCCAACGAAAAAGCCTTCGTCGAGGAGCTATGGCGCACACCAGTCCCCGTCGGCGACCAACGCTACTTCGACGGGATGCTCTACATGTTCAGCATGCTCCACGTCAGCGGCAACTACCGCATCTGGCCTCCCACTGGGCGAGGTACAGATTCCACAGGAGCGCACTGACTCTCGGCTCCGTCAAGAAGCCAAGCTGCCGCCCCACCAACGTCACTGATTTTCAAAGCGTTATGGCGGATTCACCGTATCTTCTTCTATTCCTGTGTACTTCGGCAGCCAGCGCGGAGCTAACTAGGCTAAACTAGTAAGGACGCGCACTTTCCCCGAAATACCACACCTAAGCGCACAGACTGGACAAAAAAGCAGTGAGTAACTCAACCGCAGTTGCCGTTAAGCCCATCTTCAATATCGCCATCATCGCCCACGTCGATCATGGCAAGACCACCCTCGTCGACGCCATGCTGCGCCAGAGCGGCACCTTCCGCTCCAACGAGGCCGTCGCCGAGCGTGTCATGGACTCGAACGACCTTGAAAAAGAGCGCGGCATCACGATTCTTGCCAAGAACACCGCACTCTACTATCACGACAACAAGATCAACATCGTCGACACCCCCGGTCACGCGGACTTCGGCGGCGAAGTGGAGCGTGCTTTGAAGATGGTCGACGGCGTCGTTCTCCTCGTTGACGCCTCCGAAGGCCCCCTGCCCCAGACGCGCTACGTTCTCTCGAAGGCGCTCGAAGCAGGGCTTACGCCGATGGTTGTGATCAACAAGATCGACCGCCCAGATGCGCGCCCTCAGGAAGTGTTGAATGAGGTCTACGATCTCTTCATCGACCTTGACGCCGACGAGTCGGTACTCGACTTCCCGGTGCTTTACACCAACGGCAAGCTGGGCACTGCCAGCACCGATCCTGCCGTTCCGGGTACCGATCTTCAGCCGCTCTTCGAGCAGATCATCACCACCATCCCGGTGGCCAAGGGCGAGCCGGAAGGCGCTGTACAGATTCTCGTTACCAACCTCGACTACTCCGATTATCTTGGCCGTCTCGCCATCGGACGGGTCTTCAACGGCACCATGCGCACTGGCCAGGAGTACTCCGTCGCCAAGATCGACGGCACGTTCACCAAACACAAGATCACCAAGCTCTTCAGCTTCTCGGGCCTCAAGCGTACGGATATTGAGGAGACACAGGTTGGCGACATCGTCGCCATCGCGGGCATTCCGGGTATCACTATCGGCGAGAGCTTCTGCGACGTCGAGAATCCGCAGCCGCTTCCGCAGATCACGATCGACGAGCCGACGATCGCGATTCAGTTCAACGTTAACAACGGGCCCTTCGCCGGCCGCGAGGGGAAGTTCGTCACCTCGCGCAATCTACGCGACCGTCTCGACAAGGAACTTCTGACCAACGTTTCGCTCAAGATGCAGGAGACAGGCTCGCCTGACTCGTTCAAGGTGCTCGGCCGTGGCGAATTGCAGCTTGGCATTCTCATCGAGATGATGCGCCGTGAGGGCTTCGAGATGATGGTCAGCCGTCCTGAGATCGTTACGAAGCGCATCGATGATCAGGTCATGGAACCGGTCGAACATCTCTCTATCGATGTTCCGGAAAACTTTGTCGGCACAGTCATCGAGCGTCTTGGACCGAGAAAAGGCGAGATGACGAAGATGATCAACCACGGCTCAGGCCGCGTCCGCATGGAGTTCCGCATCCCCAGCCGCGGGCTCATTGGCCTCCGCTCGGAAATGCTTACGGAAACTCGGGGCACCATCATCATGAATTCGATCCTCGATGGTTACATTGCTTACCAAGGCGAGATTCCGCAGCGCGCGTCAGGTGCTCTTATCTCCGATCGCCAGGGAACGACGACTGCTTATGCGCTTGAAGGGCTGCAGGATCGCGGTGTTCTCTTCGTCAATGATGGCGTGGAACTGTATGAGGGCATGATTGTTGGCGAACACAGCCGCGACAACGATCTTGACGTCAATGCTGTTCGTGAGAAGAAGCTTTCGAATATGCGGGCTTCCGGTTCGGATGACGCTGTTCGTCTTGTTCCGTATAAGCAGCTCACGCTTGAGCAATGTATTGAATTCATTGCGGATGATGAGCTGGTTGAGGTTACTCCTAAGTCGTTGCGTATGCGGAAGAGGGTGCTTCAGGCTAATCGGCGGCCACGGAAAGGCTCCGGTAACGAGTAATTTAGAACGCAGATTTTAATTTTTGGCGGCTGGACCCTGAGGGTTTGGCCGTTATTTTTTTGGTATGGAAAACATGGTTTTTGCAGGGGGTTTTGGAAAAAAACGGGGTGCAGAAGGTGGTTTTTTGATGGTGAGATTGTGGTGTTTTGCGTGGTAAACGTGGTGTCCTGACAGTCACTTTTTGGGGCTCGAAAACGTGCCACAATTCTCAACTATTTTTTTCGGGTGAGGGCAAGGACGAAACCCTCTACGCGGTATATGGGCCGAAGCTGGCGACGACTCGGTCGTTTTCGTCTTCGTTGGAGAGAACATGCACGCGGAAGGTCGATCCGCCGGGATCGACACGGACGACGACGTGCCCGTTGCGTGAACGGAGGTCGTCGGTCTTCTTGTTGGCGATGCGGTTTTCTTCCTTCACCAGCGTGGCGAAGACGTCGCGGGGCGCAGGATAGATCGCCCTGGAGAAGAGAACATTCAGCACGTTGACGGTGGGGTGCGCCGAATCCCATGCGGGGATGACAAACACCTGGGGACGTAGAGCGCGGGCGTACTCGGGGCCGTCGGCGTTGAAGTAGCCGTGATGGTTGGTCACGGCGACCGAGACTGGTCCGCAAGCCTGTGCTACCGGTGTCTCGATATCGCGCCAGGGGTCGCGGCCGTAGTTAGTGTCGCAGGGCAGGTCGCCTCCGGTGTAATAGCCGAAGCGGCCGTAGCGCAGGCGGATGGCTGCGGAGCAGCAGTTCTCCGATGGGTAGTCTTCGGGTTTGAGTGAGGCGAGATCGGGGAAGTGTTTTGCCCTCAGTTCGCCTTGACCGGTCCACACCTCACCGTTGGCCGCGAGATTGCGGACTTCGAAGGTTGGATAGGACGTCGCGTTGTGAAGCAGTTTGAATTGGTCTCCTGCGCCGACGCGGAACCGCTCTACTTTGGCTCCCGCCTTCTGTTTTGCGTGAAGGAAATTCCGGTAGTTCTGCTGGAAGTCAGCGTTGGCGGGTAAGGGATAGGTGTAGTCGGGCCATGCGCGATCGACGAATTGGTGTATGGGCACGATGGAGGCGACGTCGGAGACACCGGTGGGGACATATCCTTCTGCAACCGGGGTCGCATTGGGCGGCAGGCCTCCGAGATGGTCTGCATGGAGGTGAGTCAACATGAAGAAGTCGATGCCACTGAGGGATGCACCCTGGAGTCTGCGTTGTACGTAACGGCCAATCCATTCGCCGGGCCTGCGTGCAGCCGATGGTTTCGGCTCGCTGAGATAGGGCGTGGTGCCGTAGAGGGCTCCGGCATCCACCATCATGGTGGTGCCGTCCGGAAGGATAAGGAAGGCAGAGTTGCCGCGGTTGGTGGCGAGCTGATGGATTTCAAGAATGCCAGGTTTCCATGGCTCAAGCGGCAGGGCTGACGCCGGCTGGAGTGCGAGCGCCTGCATGGCTGGACGCGAGACGCGTTCGACGGCGAGTGCGACGAGGGAGTTGCGGAGAAAATTTCGGCGATCCATGCGCTCTTCTACCACATGCTCCAAATGGGCCACAAATGCGCGAGCGGCCGATGGTACTTCAGACGGTCAGGTGGAACCTTTCGTGGAGGACGCAGGCGCTGACGAGCGCCATCAGGACCTGATCGTTAGCGACGCGTCCGCTTTCGTCCATAGTGTCCAGGCTGTCGAGAAGACCTACGACCTTCTTCTGGTCGAAGTAGGGGATGGATGCGAGGACAGAACCGCGCAGGGTGTCGTTGACGAGGGTGCTGAGTTTTTCTTTGGGATTGAGGGTTGCGGGCGGGCTGAGGAACGGATGTTTTTGCCGGCGGTAGATGGTGTCCGTGATGACGTCGCGGGCTGATTCGCGAAGGACATACTTCTCCGTCATGCCGTGAATCTTCTGGTTTACGGGCTGGGAACGGATGACTTCGGCGACGTGATGATCGAGGAAGGGAACGCGTCCCTCGATGGAGTGGGCCATCTCCATGCGGTCGCCAAGGATAGTGAGGAGGTAGGTGGGAAGAAGAGTCTTCGACCAGAGGTAGAGAGATTGATGCACGGGATCGCGGCCCTGGAGCTGTCCGCGAATGTCGAGGTCGCTGAGAAGACCGTGGTAGCTCTCGCGCGAACCGAACTCCTGGGCAAACTCGGGCGACATAAGCTCGTGCATCTTGGCAGAACGAGCAGAGAAGGTTTCGATCCATGAGGGAACAAAGCCGAGGATACGCTTCACGTTTTCAAGCGGGCGGGCTTCACCATGGGGCAGGAGCAGGCCGCGGGATACCGGGTTTAGTTTTTCGAGATCGGCGAGAAGGGTTGCGATCTCGTCGGGGTTCTGGCCTTCGCGGTTGTAAAGGAGCATGTCGCGACGGAAGTGCGCGTAGCCGCCAAGGAGCTCATCGGAGCCTTCTCCGGTGAGGACGACTTTGTATCCTGCGCCGCGAACGGCGCGACTGAGGAGATATTTGGCGACGCCGTGGGCGTTAATGCAGAGGGTCTCCGATTGGAAGACGGCGTCGGAGAAGTTGTCGGCGAGATCGTTCTGATGGATGGGTATGGGGAAGAAGTCGGCGCCGGTTCTGGCCGCCATCTCTTTCGCCTCTTTCTCTTCGTCGTACTCTGCCCGGTCGAAGGTGAGGGTGAAGGCGCGGATGGGTTCGGGGTGATGTTTTGCCGCGAGGCCAAGGATGGCGCAGGAGTCGAGGCCGCCGCTGAGATAGCAGCCGACGGGGACATCGGCGCGAAGACGAAGGCGCACGGCTTCCTCGAGGACGTGGCGAAGTTCGGCGGCGTAGTCGGCATCGGAGCGTTGCGGCGATTCATTGTGGGAGGCGCGGGGGTAGTTGAAGTCCCAGTACTTGTTGACCTGAATGTGCTTGTTCGTGGCGAGGAGGAAGTGGCCGGGCGGGATCTGAAAGACACCGTCGTAGAGTGTGCGCATCTGGGAGGCGCCGCAGTCGATGGATGTGGCTAAGGTGTCAGTGTCCCAGCGGGCAGGAACACCAGCCGCGAAGAGAGCTTTTACTTCGGAGGCAAAGTAGAGAGTTTCGTTGTGGAACGCGTAGAAGAGCGGCTTGATACCGAAGCGGTCGCGAGCGGCGAAGAGGGTGCGGTGAGTTTGATCCCAGAGGACGAAGGCGAACTCGCCGCGCAGGCGATGAAGACACTCGGTACCGAGATCCTCATAGAGGTGCAGGGCGATTTCACTATCGGAGCGAGTGCGCAGGTGATGCCCGGATTGTTCCAGTTCGCGCTGGATGGCTTCGTAGCCGTAGAACTCGCCATTGACGACGATGTGAATGCGGCCATCTTCGCTGGCGATGGGTTGGTCGCCGGTGGTGAGTCGATAATGCTCAGGCGGGCGTGTCCCAAGGCGACTTTTTGGTCTGGCGAGATCCAGTGGCGCTGTCCGTCGGGACCGCGGTGGTAGAGACTTTGCGTGGCTCGTTGAAGGGAGACTTCAGAGACGGGATCACGACGAGAGAACAGTGCGACGATTCCGCACATGCGGCACACTCCTGCATTCAATTTTTACGGGGAGAAAAATGCCAGACCCGAGGGTATCACTGTTCGACCGTTTTCCGGCTGCTGGTGGAAGAATGATCGTTCGGCGGAGTGGAACGGCAGAGAAAAGAGGCTGCGTGTCAGCAGCCTCTCTCTGGTTATTAGGAATTTGTTCAGGGGTTATTTGTAGCTCTTGGCGGCGGCGAAGCGCTTGTTGACCTCGTCCCAGTTGACGGTGTTCCACCAGGCGGCGAGGTAGTCGGGGCGCCTGTTTTGGTATTTGAGGTAGTAGGCGTGCTCCCAGACGTCGTTGCCGAGGATGGGGTAGCTGCCCTGGGAGATCGGGTTGTCCTGGTTGGCTGTGGTGACGATGGCGAGTTTGCCGCCCTTGAAGATGAGCCAGCCCCAGCCCGAGCCGAACTGCTTGGCGGTGGTCTCGTTGAAGAGCTTTTTGAAGGATTCGAAGTCGCCGAAGTCGGCCTTGATCTGCGCCGCGATGTCGCCGGAGGGATCGCCGCCACCCTTGGGCTTCATGATCTGCCAGAACATGGTGTGGTTGACGTGGCCGCCGCCGTTATTCTGCACAACTTTGCGCACATCTTCAGGAATAGCGGAGAGGTCTTTGAGGAGTTCCTCGGGTGATTTCTTACCGATTTCGGGATGCTTCTCGACTGCGCCGTTGAGGTTGGTGACGTAGGCCTGGTGGTGTTTGTCGTGGTGGAGCTTCATGGTCGCTTCGTCGATGTGGGGCTCAAGCGCAGCGTAATCGTAGGGCAGAGGGGGAAGTTCGTAGGCCACGGTATTTCTCCTGTCGTTGTGGGTTATGTCAGCCAGGAGCGTCCTGACCGGCTCCTATTTCTTCGATGCGGTCCCGGCGTTGCACGATGCATTTGTGGCGGGAGCATCGACCTCAACGATGATAGCGCAAGGGCATGATTTCATCATTCTTTCTCGCGAGAATGTAACTCGGCGAGACTTTTGCGTTCTAATAGTAAGGAATGAGCGATCTAAGCGCTGCCTACCGCTGGCTGGAAGACGACGGACCCGCATTCGGAGCCCCTGGCGTAGACCCACGATGGACCACGAGCGAGAAGGACGCGGTGTCGACGGCCTACGCTGCCTCCAGTCGGGTGTGGTTTACGATCTCGCACGGCACGTTTAACGAGATCTACTACCCGACGATCGATCGTCCGCAGACGCGCGACATGGAGCTGTTGTTCAGCGACGGCGAGACCTTTTTCCATGAGGAAAAGCGCGATCTGGACTATGACTTTCACTACATCGACACCACCGCTCCTGCAGTCCGGGTTACAGCCAGCGATCTGAAGGGCCGGTACAAGGTCACGAAGGAGTTCATCAGCGATCCACACCATCCGGTGGTGTTGATGAACGTCAAGATCACCGGGGATGAGGCGATTCTGTCGCGGCTGAAATGCTATGCGTTGCTGGCGCCGCATTTGAACGGCGGCGGGGCCGGGAATTCGGCTCGGTCGATCGATGTGGCGGGGCGGCGATGCCTGCTGGCCTGGAAGGGCGGGACGATGCTGGCGATGGGGGCGGATTGCGGCTTCAGCCGGTCGTCGTGCGGGTATGTCGGAACGAGCGATGGGTACCAGGACCTGTGCGAGGACATGAAGATGACCTGGCAATTCGGCCAGGCGTTGAACGGCAATATCGCTGTGATGGGAGAGATTGACGTTGCGGCGAACCGTGAGTTCACCATCGCGATCTCGTTTGGCGATGGGAACCATGCGGCGATTGCACAGATGATGCAGACTCTTGCAACGCCGTATGACGAGCATCAGGAGCGCTTTCTACTGCAGTGGACGCGGTCGATTTCGCCGGCGAGACAGTCTATCGTAGCCAAGGTGTCTGCCGAAGCCACGGATGGGGGCAGGCTGATGAGCATCAGCCATAGTGTGCTGCTGACGCATGAGGACAAGACGTATTCGGGCGCGTTTATTGCGTCGGCGTCCATACCATGGGGGAACACGAAGGGAGACACTGACCTGGGTGGCTACCATCTGGTGTGGACGCGGGACATGGTGCAGACCGCGACCGCGTTGCTCGCGACGGGACGAACGGATACTGCTATGCGGGCGCTGGTGTATCTGGCTTGTACGCAGCGGACGGACGGCAGCTTTGCGCAGAACTTCTGGATCGACGGTACGCCATACTGGACGGGCATTCAGCTGGATGAGGTTGCGTTTCCCATTATTCTGGCGTGGCGATTGTGGAAGATCGATGGGCTGGGCGACTTCGACATCTTTCCGTTTGTCGAACGGGCGGCGGGGTTTCTGGTTCGCTATGCTCCGGTGACACAGCAGGAGCGCTGGGAAGAGGTGGCGGGTTATTCGCCATCGACGCTTGCGGCTGTTATTTCGGCGCTGTTGTGTGCTGCGGATATCGCCCGTGCGCGTCAGTCGACCGAGCTGGGCGCTTATCTGGAAGCGTATGCGGACTGGATTGAAGCGCATCTGGATGAATGGACTACGACGAAGGACGGGGTACTGCTTCCGGAGGTCAAGTGCCACTACATGCGGATACGTCCGCCGGCGGAGGGTGAGCCGTTTTACAATCCCGATCTTCCGCCAGGTTGTATCCATATCAACAATCGCGAGCCGGGAGAGAAGTGTGACTTCGAAGCGCGCGAGGTGATCGATGCAGGTTTTCTGGAGCTGGTGCGATACGGCATTCGCCGCGCCGATGACCCGCTGATCGTCGATTCACTGAAGGTTGTCGACCATTCCCTGAAGATCGAGACGCCGTTCGGCGACTGCTGGCGACGGTACAACCATGATGGGTATGGTCAGAAGAAAGATGGAGACGCGTATAACGGCTCGGGGCAGGGCCACGCGTGGCCGATTCTGACGGGCGAGCGCGGACACTACGAACTCGCCGCGGGGCACGACGGCAGTCCCTACATTAAGGCGATCGAGCAGTTCAGCTCAATGGGCGGCATGTTGCCGGAACAAATTTGGGACTACAAAGATATACCGTCGAAGGGGATGTACCTTGGAAAGCCGGCGGGTTCGGCGCAACCGCTGGTGTGGGCGCATGCGGAGTATCTAAAGCTGCTGCGATCTGCCGCCGATGGACGGGTGTTTGATCGAATCTCAGTGGTGGAAGAGCGCTATGGCGTTGCGGCGGGCAAACGCACCTTTACCAACCATATCGAGATCTTCGAGGTTACCCGTCCGGTCACAACTATCTTCTCCGGCTATACGTTGCGGATCGTCGACCGCGAACATTTTCGTATTGTCTATACGTTTGACAACTGGGCGACGACGCTTTCGGCAGGGTCGCATTCGGTTGGGTATCCGGGATCGTTCGTGGATATTTCGACCGCTGCCGGTCAGACAGGCGAGCTTATATTTACGATGGCGTGGCCGGGGCAGGGCGCGCAGGAACGTTGGCTGGGCAGAAATATCACGGTGTCCGTGATTCCGCCGCCGGCATCAAAAAAAGGATAGTGCAGCACGCATGGTGCAGGATGCAGCGAGCCGCCTCGGGCTAGTACACTTGTCATAGATCAATCAACTTATCGAGATTCAGCGTCGCCAACCATGCCCGAATCTCTTCATCCAGCAAAGGAAAAGAATGAGCGAACCGCAGGATTTGAAGCAGCAGAATCTGGATCAGCTTTCGATCAACACCCTCCGCTTCCTCGCCGTCGACGCTGTTGAAAAGGCCAAGTCGGGGCATCCTGGCGCACCGCTGGGTTGCGCGCCGATCGCCTACCTGCTGTATCACAAGGTGATGAGGCACGATCCGTCGGATCCGAAGTGGATCGACCGTGATCGCTTTGTCCTGTCGAACGGTCATGCGTCGGCTATGCTGTATGGCGCGCTGAATCTCTCCGGCTACGATCTGCCGATGTCGCAACTGGAGCAGTTCCGGCAGTACGGTTCGCATACGCCGGGACATCCCGAGTATGGCGACACGCCGGGGGTCGAGGTGACAACCGGGCCGCTTGGCCAGGGCTTCGGCATGGCAGTGGGGATTGCGACTGCGGAGAAGCATCTGGCTGCGGTCTATAACCGGGATGAGTTCAAGATTGTTGATCATCACACGTATGTTTTGTGCGGCGATGGCGACCTGATGGAAGGCGTTTCGCATGAGACAGCTTCGCTGGCCGGGACGCTGGGGCTTGGCAAGCTGATTGTGTTCTATGACGACAACCTGATCTCACTCGACGGGCCGACGGAGCTTTCGTATACCGAGGATGTGACGAAGCGGTTTGAGGCGTATCACTGGCATGTGCAGCATGTTGCGGATGGCAACGATCTGATCGCGATCGAAAACGCGATCCGCGCGGCAAAGGCGGAAACGACGCGGCCTTCGCTGATTCGGGTGCGGACTGTGATTGGCTATGGCAGTCCAAAGGCGGGAACCAATAAGGCGCATGGTGAGGCGCTTGGGGCAGAGGCTGTTAAGGCGACGAAGAAGAATCTGGGCTGGCCTGAGGACAAGAACTTTTATGTTCCCGAAGAGGCGCGTGCGAACTGGGAGAAAGCCAAGCCGAAGGGCAAGAAAGAGCACGAAGAGTGGACGGCGAAGTTTGAGAAGTACAAGAAGGCATATCCCGAGCCAGCGGCGGAGTTTGATCGCGTCGTCAACGGCAAGATGACGGAGGGTTGGGAGAAGAAGATTCCGAGCTTCCCGACCGATAAGCCGATTGCTACGCGTAATGCGGGACAGGCTGTGATGCAGGCGATTGAGAACGTTGTGCCGGAGCTGTTTGGCGGTGCGGCCGATCTGACGACTTCGACGAAGACGATCTTCAAAGATTCACCGAGTTTTCATGTTGATCCGAAGGGCCGTAACGTCTTCTTCGGCGTGCGCGAGTTCGGCATGATGGCGATGGTGAATGGAATGGCGGCTCACGGCGGGCTGATTCCGTTTGGCTCGACGTTCTTCGTGTTCTCGGATTATTGCCGCCCGGCACTGCGCCTGGCTGCGTTGATGGGGATACATTCGCTGTTTGTGTTCACGCATGATTCTGTCGGATTGGGCGAGGATGGACCGACGCACCAGCCGATTGAGCAGATGATGAGCCTGCGAATGATTCCGCATTTCACGGATTTCCGCCCCGCCGACGCGAACGAGACTGCCGCGTGCTGGCAGTTGGCTCTGGAGCGGAAGAGTCCGAGCTTTATGGCGCTCTCGCGGCAGGATCTTCCGGTGCTCGATGCGACGATTGCCCAGGCTGGTCCTCGCAAAGGCGCCTATGAGCTTTCGTCGAATGGCAAGGACATCATTCTGATCGCGACGGGCTCCGAGGTTTCGGTGATTGTGAAGGCCGCGGAGGAGTTGAAGGCTTCGGGTATCAACGCGACTGTGGTTTCGATGCCAAGCTTCAAGATCTACGAAGAGCAGGATGAGGCGTACAAGGCCAACCTGATGCCGGAGAATACGCCGAAGCTGGCGGTCGAAGCGGGCGCGACATTGGGTTGGTACAAGTACATCGGCCACAATGGCGGCGTGATTGGGCTGGATCGATTTGGAGCATCGGCTCCGGGTGCGATTGCGCTGGACAAGCTTGGCATCAACGTGGCGAATGTAGTGGCGCATGCAAAGAAGCTGGTGAGGAAGTAGAGGCTGGGCAGCGATGCAATTCATCGCTGTCACTCTTTCAATCTGGCGAGGAGCAATCTGGTTTGAGCAGCGAACGCGAGATGTTGCGTGAAGAGGACGAGACGAAGCTGGGGGAACGGATACCTTTCGATTCTTCGCGTCAGGCCACGTACGAAGATAGCGTGCCTCCCGAAGGCGATTGGGGTTACGAGGAATTCTAGTAGGGCAAGGCTCAGGCACTTCAGGGGACGCGGATGACGCAGGACGAGGCGAAGCTGCTGGTCGCAAAACGTGCAGTTGAGTTCGTTGAGGACGGAATGGCGGTCGGGCTGGGTACGGGCACGACGGCGACGATGTTCATCCGCGAGCTGGGCGCTCGTGTGCAGCAGGGACTGAAGATTCGTTGTGTGGCCTCGAGCGATGCGAGTCATCAGCTTGGTGCTGTCGCTGGGCATGGATATGAAGACTCTGGACGAACTGCCGGAGTTGGATTTGTATGTCGATGGCGCGGATGAAGTTGGGCCGGGGCTCGCCCTGATTAAGGGCGGGGGCGGGGCGCTGCTGCGGGAGAAGATTGTTGCCAGCGCGGCGGAGGAGTTCCTGGTGGTGGTGGACTCGACGAAGCTGGTGCAGCGGCTCGGGAAGTTTCCGCTGCCGGTGGAGGTCGTGAAGATGGCGCTGCCGATAGTGGCGCCGAGACTGGCTGCGCTGGGCCTGAATCCGAAGCAGAGAAAGGCGAAGAACGGCGACGGGCCTTATCTGACGGACGAGGGAAACTACATTCTGGACTGCGCTTGCGGGGTCATTGAGGATCCCGAGGTGCTGGCGGCGGAGATTCGCGGGATTGTTGGCGTGGTGGAACATGGGCTGTTTCTGGGAATGGCGACACTGGCGCTGGTGGCGGGAGAGGATGGCGTGACCGAGCACGGGGCGTAAGTCCGGCGGGAGTCCTTGCATCGCTGCGCTCGTGCACCGCGTCTTATATTGATATGGCTAATTCAACACAGAAACCGCAAAGAGTTTGGTTTATTACGGGCGCATCGACTGGCTTCGGCCGATTGCTTGCCGAAGAAGTGTTGAAGGCCGGCGGCAAAGTCGTTGCCACCGCACGGAAGCTCGACAACGTGGCCGATCTGGAAAAGAAGTATCCGCAGACGGCGCAGGCATTATCACTCGATGTAACAGATGCCCGCCAGGTGGACTCGGCAGTGGCGCAGGCGTTCGCACGCTTCGGTCGAGTGGATGTTCTGGTCAACAACGCGGGATACGGCGTTGCGGGTGCGATCGAAGAGGTCTCAGAGGCGGAGTTCATGCCGATGTTTGAGACCAATGTCTTTGGCCTGCTGCGAGTGACGCGCGCTTTCCTGCCGCATCTTCGCAAACAACGAAGCGGGCACATCCTCAATCTTTCGTCGATTGGCGGTGTGGTCGCCGGCCCCGGCATCGGCTTCTACAACGCAACAAAGTTTGCGGTCGAGGGATTGTCAGAGGCGCTAGCCGCAGAGCTTGCTCCGCTGGGAATTCATGTGACGATCATCGAGCCCGGGCCGTTCCGTACCGATTTTCTGGGCCGTTCCGGGGTGGTTGCGAAGACGCGCATATCCGACTACGACAACACTGCAGGTAACATGCGCAAGTACTTTGCCGAAAATGACGGCAAGCAGAAGGGCGATCCGCTTCGCGCCGTGCAGGCGATGATGGAGGTGGTGGAGTCGCCGAATCCGCCGCTACGTTTACTGCTCGGAGCGAGCGCTGTGCAACGGCTGCGGACGAAGCTTGGCAACTGGGAGAAAGAGATTACTGCGTGGGAGAAGGTGACCGTCGGCGCAGATTTTCCTGACGGTCCGTGAGTTCTTGTCCCTCCATGACAGGTTCGAACTTTGTCGAATTACTGTACACGCGGGAATCGGCGAAAGCCGGAACAAGAAAGGAAACACCGAATGGAATTGGGAATTATTGGACTCGGCAAGATGGGCTTCAACATGGCGGAGCGGTTACGTCTTGCGGGCCACAAGGTTGTTGGCTTTGACTTTAACAAAGATGCAACTGCGAAGCTGACGGCGAAGGGATCGCTGGGCGTCAACTCGCTGGTCGATCTGGCGAAGAATCTTTCTGCGCCGCGCGCCATCTGGATCATGGTTCCATCGGGCGATCCCGTGGACCAGACCATTGCAAGGCTGGAGCCGCTGATGGAGAAGGGAGACACCTTCATCGATGGAGGCAACTCGAACTACAAGGACACGCAGCGACGTCACGCCGAAGAGACGGCCAAGGGCTTCAATTTTGTAGACTGCGGCACGTCTGGCGGAGTGTGGGGGCTGAAAGGCGGCTACAGCCTGATGATCGGGGGAGACAAGGAACCGGTCGAACGGTTGCGGCCGATCTTCGAGACGCTGGCACCAGCCAAAGACGAGGGATGGGGACATGTGGGGCCTTCGGGCGCCGGCCACTTCGTCAAGATGGTGCATAACGGAATTGAGTACGGCATGATGCAGGCATACGCAGAGGGGTTTTCGATCATGAAGGCGAAGACCCCGCTGGACCTCAACCTGCCGCAGATATCAAAGATATGGCAGAAGGGTTCGGTGGTGCGTTCGTGGCTGCTGGATTTGACTGCGGATGCGCTGGCGAAAAATCCCGCACTGGACGGGCTGGAGGCGTTCGTTCCAGACTCCGGCGAGGGCCGCTGGACGGTGATGGAGGCGATCGACCTGAATATCTCCGCGCCTGTCATCACCGAGTCGCTGATTCGCCGATTGCGCTCACGCGAAGAGAATAACTTCACCGATCGCATGCTCTCGATTATGCGCGGAGCCTTTGGTGGACACGATGTGAAGAAGCTGCAGGATTAATACGTCAGTTACAGCGAAATGCTAACCAAACACGAGAGGGTAAGGATATGCCGACCACCGAAATCAACACAGTATCCGCCACCGCCACCGCCGCGGCGCCCGTTGCGCATCAACCCGAGCGCACACCCGATCCCTGCATCGTTGTTATCTTTGGTGCGTCGGGCGACCTTACCAAGCGCAAGCTTCTGCCGGCGCTCTATCACCTGGAGCAGTCGGGACTGCTGCCGAATGATTTCGCGGTCGTAGGCGTAGCTCGCCGGCCACTCGAAAAGACGTTCGCAGCAGATATGAAGGAGGGTATCGTCAGCGGGGGAGGCGTTGAGATTGACGACGCCAAGCTCGACCCTTTTGTGGATCGCATCCAGTATCACGCGATGAACTTCGACGATGCCGCCGGGTATGATGCGCTGAAGACGATGCTTGCAGATGTCGACTCGAAGTTTGGCACCATGGGCAATCGGCTCTTCTACCTTGCTACCGCGCCGGAGTACTTCTCGGACATCATTAAATATCTGGGCGATCACTGCATGGCCAGGCCTGCGGATTGCGGCGATGGCAAGAACTGGGTCCGCATCATCATCGAGAAGCCGTTCGGCCACGATCTGGAGTCGGCCAGGGCGCTGAACGATGAGGTGAATAAGGTCTTCAACGAAGACCAGGTATTTCGCATCGATCATTATCTTGGCAAGGAGACGGTGCAGAACATTTTGGTGTTCCGCTTTGCCAACGGCATCTTCGAGAATGTTTGGAATCGCAACTACATCGATCACGTCGAGATCACGGCTGCCGAGAGCATCGGCATTGAAGGACGCGGGCCATTCTATGAGACGGCTGGCGCTCTGCGCGACGTGGTGCAGAATCACGTGATGGAGCTGCTGAGCTTCGTTGCCATGGAGCCGCCGATTTCGTTTGCTGCCGATGCGGTGCGCGCCGAGAAGGTGAAGGTGTGGAAGGCGGTTCAGCCGATCCATCCTGCGGACACGGTGCGTGGACAGTATGGACCAGGTGTTGTCGATGGCAAACCCGTTGTCGGATACCGGCAGGAAGACCGCGTCCATCCTCGTTCACAGACCGAGACGTACGCTGCGCTTCGATTGGAGATCGACAACTGGCGCTGGGCCGGCGTTCCTTTCTACATTCGTGCGGGCAAGCGGCTGGCGAGGCGTGTAACGGAAATCAGTATCCAGTTCAAGCTTCCACCGCAACTGCTCTTCAAGGATGCGCAGGGAAAAGGCGGCGAGGGTATCAAGCCGAATGTGCTTTCCATGCGAATTCAGCCGGACGAGGGCATTACGCTGCAGTTCGGCGCCAAGGTGCCTGGGCCCAGCATGACGATCAGCAAAGTCAACATGGACTTCAGCTATGCGGAGGCCTTTGGCAAGTCCTCGGCGAACGGATACGAGCGGTTGCTGCTCGACGCTATGTTTGGTGATGCAACGCTGTTCGCTCACCGTGACGGCGTTGAAGCAACCTGGGCGCTCATGACGCCGATCCTGAAGGCCTGGGCCAACGATCCTATTCGCGACTTTCCCAACTATGCTGCGGGAACATGGGGACCTGCAACGTCCGACGCAATGATGAAGGGCGACGGGCGCAAGTGGCGCAAACTTTAATTCTCTGAAGGGATAGGATCCTATGCCCCGGCCAGTTACCGTCACTTATCGCGTATTTCCTACCCCTGCGGCCACGGCACAGGCCGCTGCGCAGCTCTTCCTGGACGCGGTCGTGAGAGCCGCTGCCGCTCGTGGGGTCGCTCGCATTGCGATTTCGGGTGGGACTACACCGAAGGCGATGTTTGCGCTGCTGGCTGATCCTGCGGGACCATTTCTGAAGCAGGTGCCATGGGACAAGATTGATCTGTACTGGGTGGACGAGCGCTGTGTTCCACCGGACAACGCCGAGTCGAACTACCGCATGACGAAAGAGGCGATGCTCTCGAAGGTGCCGCTGCCGGCGGAGAGGGTCCATCGAATGGAGGGGGAGCTGGAACCGGAGGTCGCCGCGGCGCGGTATGAGTCGCTAATTCGCAATACGTTCAAGCTCGAAGGCGCGGAGACACCTACGTTCGATCTGATACTGCTTGGCATGGGAGACGATGGCCATACGGCGTCGTTGTTCCCGCATACCGAGGCCTTGAATGAGATGAGTCACATCGCTGTGCCGAACCATGTGCCGCAGAAGGACACCTGGCGTATCACTCTCACCTGGCCGGTAATCAATCAGGGCAAAGAGGTAGCGTTCCTGATTGAGGGCGCGGGAAAAGCGCAGGTGCTGCATGATGTCTTGATGGGACCGTATCAGCCGGAAACTTATCCGTCGCAGATCATTCGTCCGGCGAGCGGACGGCTTACGCTCTTGCTCGACAGAGCTGCAGCAGCTAAGCTGCCAGCACCGGCGAATTCCGATTCTACCGGCACACTGGAGCTTCGATGATCCTCGCTGGCGATGTGGGTGGGACCAAGGTCCATCTTGCGCTGTACAACTTTTCCAATGGCCGACTGCAACCGATCCGCGACGAGAAGTTTCCAGCCCACGAGTTCGCGAACCTCGACGACGTGGTCGACAAATTCCTTGCCATCTGTAATGAGAAAAGGGAGGGGATCTTTGCAGCCTGCTTCGGTGTTCCCGGGCCGGTCCGTAATGGCCGGTTGAAGCTAACGAACCTGCCATGGATCCTCGACACGGGCGACCTGGTCAAGTCGCTTGGGATCCAGCATATTTTTTTGATCAATGACCTGGAAGCGAATGGGTATGGCATCCCCGAGCTTGCACCGGAGAGCCTCTTCACACTGCATACGGGTGACGCCAACGCAACGGGCCATGCTGGCCTGATCGCGGCAGGCACCGGGCTTGGCGAAGCGCTGCTGATCTGGAATGGGAAGCAACATCGGCCGATTCCGTCCGAGGGTGGTCATTGTGACTTTGCTGCGCGGAGCAATCGCGAGATCGCACTGCTCGAGTATCTGCGCGATACGCTGAAGGGGCGCGTGAGTTGGGAGCGCGTGGTCTCGGGTCTCGGGATCAAGAACATCTATGCCTTTCTTCGCGACGTCGAAAAGATCAATGAGCCGGGATGGCTACATGACCGCATGCAGACGGAGGATCCGAATGCTGTGATTGGGCAGTGCGCCGAAGATGGTTCCAGCTCGTTGTGCTTCGAGACGATGAAGGTCTTCACGGCTGCGTATGGCGCGGAGGCGGGGAACATCGCGCTGAAGGTACTGGCAACAGGAGGAATGTACCTTGGCGGCGGGATCGCACCCAAGATTCTGAAGACGCTGAAGAATGGCGCCTTCATCCAGGCGTTTTTGGATAAAGGCCGCCTGTCGCCGCTGCTGGAATCGATTCCTGTCAGAGTCATTCTCGACGACACCTGCGCACTGCTTGGGGCGGCTGCCTACGCGGAAGCGCGAGCGTCGGAGATCTCAGGCCACTCTGAACGCGCTGCCTCTATTCAGGGTTGATGACTCCAATGCTTCCTGGCCGGGCGTGTAGTTCACTCTCTCTGGTACCCCTCCAAGACCCTATCCGATAGACTCCAATCCGCCAAGAATCAATGATTTGCCTGAATAATTGACTGATTCCAAGAAATTTCGCTTTGCTTTTATTACAAATTGTGATATTATTATCGCGATCTGCAATATGAAACTGAGCGACAAAATCCGTTATCTTCGCGAGGTCGAAGGCAATCTTCGCGGGCTCGACCGCGCGATGACACAGCAGGAACTGGTCCGGGCGATTCAGGAGTCCAACAAACCAAAGTCCGGCGGCCGGAAGAATGGCGCGTCAATTAGCCAATCCTATCTTTCGCAGATCGAGAGCGGCGCGCGGCCACATCTCACAAACACAACGCGCCTGCTTCTTGCAAAGTTCTTCCAGGTTCATCCCGGCTATCTGGTCGACGATCCCGAAGGATATAACGCCCAACTGATGGCGGACATTCACAACCTCGAGGACAAGCTCGACCTATGGCTGATCAGCGGTGCAGAGCGATTTCGACGCGACCCCGATCTCTGTCAGGCACTGCTAACGCTCGCGCAAAACAAGAACTCCCGCCGCTGCCTTCTACTTCTTGAGGCGATTCTTCAGACGCCTTCTCTGGCAGATCGTCTGCTTCAGGTGCTGCGCCCCGAAACTGCTGCGGCGCAAGTACGGACGCCGACCTCAGCAGCTCAACCCAAACCTGTCAGCACGAACACCCGCACCAAACATCGCACGCAATGACTATGGATACCTTCTACCTCATCTGCTTCGTCGTTGGTCTCGTCCTCAGCCTGGCCTCTGTAGCTGGCGGCTTCGCGCATCTGCATCTGGGACGGTTTCACATTGGTCACTCGGCACAGGTTCACCACGGCACTGGCGCACATGGCGGCTCTCGCGGGCTCTCCGCCATCAATGGCTTCACCCTTACGGCGTTCCTCTGCTGGTTTGGGGGAGTCGGCTACCTGCTGCATCGCTACAGTATCTTTTTCGCGCCATTGGTTCTTCTCTTGTCGATTGTGAGCGGAGTCTTCGGCGCAACGTTACTCTGGGCGATTCTCTTCAAGGTGTTGCTCCCGCGCGAACGCATCCTGAGTTCCGAGGATACGGAGATGACCGGCGTCCTCGCCCAGGTCAGTGACAGCATCCGCAGCAACGGCGGCATCGGCGAAATTCTTTTCCTGCAGACTGGAGCCCGTCGCAGCTCCGCTGCTCGCAGTGACGATGGCCGCATGATCGAACGCGGCACCGAAGTCGTTGTGATCCGGTATGAGCGCGGCATCGCCTATGTTCGACCATGGGCCGAGTTGGAGGGCGACCCACTCAATAGCCTGTCCGACAGACTCTGACGGATTGACGCACCATCGCTTCAAGGCGGCCTCTCTTGCCCGAGGGCTCTCTGATCCGCCTCCCACTCACCTGCGGCAAGCACCTCACGCCTTCCAGTCCTTCCGGACAAAGGAACGATATGTCGAACTTCGATGCCATCATTGTTGGTCTGCTCATCCTCGCCACACTCTCCTTAATAGTTCTCATGGGGAAAATGTTTCGCAAAGCCGGCCCTAACGAAGCCATCATCGTCTACGGCTTCCGCGGCCCACGCGTCATCAAGGGCGGCGGCGCGGTCATCTTCCCCGTCGTCGAAAACTCGCGCCAGCTCTCGCTCGAACTCATGAGCTTTGATGTCGCGCCCCAACAGGATCTCTACACGAAGCAAGGTGTCGCCGTCACCGTGGAAGCCGTTGCCCAGATCAAGGTGCGCTCCGATAAGGAGTCCATCCTCACCGCAGCCGAACAGTTCCTCACGAAATCGCCCGACCAGCGCGAAGGCCTCATCCGCCTCGTCATGGAAGGCCACTTGCGCGGCATCATCGGCCAACTTACGGTCGAACAAATTGTTAAAGAGCCCGAGATGGTCGCCGAGCGCATGCGTTCCACCTGCATGGACGACATGAGTAAGATGGGCCTCGAAGTGATCAGCTTCACCATTCGCGAGGTCCGCGACAAAAACGAATACATCACCAACATGGGACGTCCCGACGTTGCCCGCATCAAACGCGACGCCGAAATCGCCGCCGCCGAAGCCGAGCGGGACACCGCCATCCGTCGCGCCATCGCACTCCGCGAAGCCGCCGTCGCCAAGGCCTCCGCCGATCAGGAGCGCGTCCTCGCGGAGACGCTCTCGCTTGCCAAACAAGCCGAGGCGCAGCGCGACCTCGACATCCAGAAGGCGCAGTTCACTGAATCTGCACGTCGTCAGGAAGCCCAGGCCGACAAAGCCTACGAGCTCCAGACCAACGTCATGCAGCAGAGAGTCATCGCCGAACAGGTCAAAGTCCAGCAGATCGAGAAGCAGGAGCAGATCAAGGTGCAGGAGTCCGAAATCCTCCGCCACGAGAAGGAGCTAATCGCCACTGTCCTCAAGGGCGCCGAGATCGAGCGTCAGCGCATCGAGAACCTCGCCAACGCCGAGAAGTCTCGCATCACTATGGAAGCCGAAGGCCGCGCCGCAGCGACCAAGCTGCAGGGCGAAGCCGAAGCCAACATTATCTTCCAGAAGGGCGAAGCTGAAGCCAAAGCAATGAACGTCAAGGCCGAAGCCTATCAGGAGTGGTCGCAGGCTGCCGTTGTCGACAAGCTCATCACCAACATGGCCGACGTAGTTCGTGCCATGGCGGAGCCGCTCGGCAAGGTCGACAAGATCACGATCGTCTCGACCGGCAACGATGGGGCGGTTGGGGCCAACAAGATCACCGGCGAGATGACGAAGATCGCCGCACAGGTTCCCGCGCTCTTCGAGGCCCTCTCAGGAATGAACCTTCACGACCTGATGGCCAACGTCAAAGCGATGAAGCCTCGTGAAAACGGCGAAGCCCACTCTGCCTGACTTTTCCAGGCTCAACGAATATCTGCATTCGGTGAGCCTGGTTTCTCTCAACGCAGTTTGAATCGAGAAGACACAATGCTTACCTTTATCGTTGTCCCAACCATCCTCATCCTCGTCGCAGTCTCGCTGATTCTCCGTCTTATCGTCCGACCGCTCTGGAACCCCTATCGCCTCAATCGCCCTTACTTCGGCCCCTACGGGTACTACGGATACGGGCATGGCTACAGACGACGCCTCTTCCCCGGCGGCGGATTTCTTACCATCGCGCTGCTTGTTGCTCTCGACCGCATTTTTGGACGTCGTTGGTAACCAGGACGCCAACTCAACCGTCCACCCCGCCACCCTCTTGGAAAGGAGATCAATCATGGCACTACTCGAACGTGTAGGAACCCTCTTACGAGCCAACATCAACGACCTCATCGCAAAGGCCGAAGATCCGGAGAAGTTAGCGAAACAGCTCGTGCTCGACATGGAGAACCAGTTGCTTCAAGTCAAAACGCAGGTCGCGATCGCCATCGCCGACCAACATCTTCTGCAAAAGAAGAAGAAAGAACATGAGGACGCTATGCAGGAATGGCACCGCAAGGCCGAACTCGCCGTCAACCGTCAGCAAGATGATCTGGCCCGCGCCGCACTCGGGCGTAGTTTGAGTCATCAGAACCTGGCCAATAGCTTCACCCAGCAACTCGAGGACCAGACCACTGAAGCCGAAACGCTCCGCAGCGCCTTCGCGAAGCTACAGCAAAAGCTGCAGGAGACTCAATCCACATGCGAGATGCTCGTCGCACAACATCGTCGCGCACGTATCGCCGGCAAAGCGAACACCGCGAGAGCGATCGCGGGTGCGCAACACAAATCCAACACGTTGAACCGCCTGCGCTCCAGCATTCTGGAGCATGAAGCTACCAACTCGGCCGCACACAGCATTCTTGAAGACGACAGCCTTGAGGAGAAGTTCGCATCTATCGATCGAGAAGAACGGGTAGAACGCTTGCTGGAGGACTTGAAGAGCCGCCAGCCGCGTCTTGCCTGATGGCACGAAGCTGATTGAAGGAGTCGATCAACCTTCGTGTCCTGGCGATTCTGACTCATCATGATTGCACCGGGCTTATCCCGCGAGGGGTAGTCTCAGCTCAGCTCTGCATCCAAGATGCCCGTCTGTCCGGTTTACCAACTGCACTGATCCTCGATGTGCCTGAGCGATTTGTTGTGCAAGGACAAGGCCGACTCCCGTACCACCCGGCTTGGTCGTGTAAAACGGAACAAACAGATTGCTCGCGTTGGTCAAGCCGGGCCCGTTATCTAGAATCGCGATCACCACCTGCGTACCAGATGTTTGCCAGGAGATATCTACCAGCGCCTCGCCTCCCTCGATCGCGTCCGGACTGAGAGCTGCGTCTGCAGCATTTCGCACCAGATTAATCAGAGCCTGTTCAATCTGGTCCGCATCGATTTGCAGCACAACGTCCGCAGTCCGCGTCACCGTCACGACGACGCGCCTCTCCAATTGCGCAACCCGTTCCAACAGAGCCGTCAGTGATACCGCACCCAGCTTTGGTGCAGGCAGGCCCATCAACTGTCGATACGCCTGCAAGAATCGGTTTAGCGACTCCGACCTGTTCTCTATCACCTCAAGGCCGCGCTCGAAGTCACCTTTCTCACCGGAGACATCTTTCAACGCACTGAGCCGCCCCCGCAGACTGCCCGCAATCGATTTGATCGGGGTGAGTGAATTGTTGATCTCGTGCCCAAGCACACGAATCAATCTCTCCCACGCAAGCCGCTCTTCCTCCCGTAACGCCGCACTCACATCCGACAGCACGAGCAGTGTATGCGGGACGCCACGCATCCGAAAATTCGTTCTCTTCACCACCCACCGAACCGATTGCTGTCCGCTGTTCAGCGAAATGACATCGTCGTCTTCCACATGGAGCAGCTCTTCCAGCTTCAACTGTTTCGCAGAGTAACCGAGCGCAGGTTGTCCCCGCAGCCCTAGCGCCTTTTCGCCTGCAGGGTTCAGCAATCTCAGTCTACCTTCGGGGTCAAACGCCAGCACCGGCGATTGCATGGACCGCATCACGCGTTCCACCAACGCTACGGCTTCCAGGGCGCCGGCACGCTGTCCCTGCAGGGTAGACGCGAGCCGGTTCACCTCCAGTGCCAGATCCCCGACTGCATCATTTCGTTGTCCTCCGCGAGCGCGAAAGGAGTAGTCATCTTCACGGAGTGCAGCCACCACATTGGCCAGCGTCTGGAGCGGTCGAATGATCTGTTCCATCAGAAGAGAGACAGCGAACGCCCATCCCAGCGTCAGCGCCAATAGAACAAAGGTCTGCTCAAGCGGTTCAACCGAATACCGGTGCATGAGAAGCCAACACAGGAAAGCCATCGGCAGACCAAGCAGATACAACCACAGTCGCAGTCGTTTTTCGAAGCTCAGCCGCCGTCCCGACCGTCCCAGCGGCACACGATTACGCCGCGGGCCCCCGCCGGGTTCCAGTCCATCCGGCTCTTCAAAGCCCATATTTTTCGATGCGGCGATAGAGCGCGCCCCGACTCAAGCCCAGTGCATCAGCGGCATGACTCACGTTGCCATTCGCGCGCGCTAACGCCTTACGAATCAGAATCGCCTCCACAGCCTCCAGGCTCATCTCGTCCATGCTCTGCGCCGCACCTCGCTGTGCATTCAATCCCAGATTTGCAAGCTCGATCCGGTCTCCACGTGCCATCAGGACGGCACGTTCGATCGTGTGGTCCAGCTCCCGTACGTTGCCGGGCCACGCGTAGTGCAACATCATCTGGAGAGCAGCCGGCTCCAGGCCTTGAATGGGCCTGCGATAGCGTGCGGCATATCTCGCTAGAAAATGTGCTGCCAGCGCTGGAATGTCTTCACGTCGCTCGCGCAGCGGAGGCAGATTGATCTCTACCGTATTCAGTCGGAACAACAGATCTTCGCGGAAGCGGCCGGCCGCGCACTCTGTCCGCAGATCCGCGTTGGTCGCCGAGAGCATTCGAACATTCACCCTTTGGGTCTTTGAAGAGCCTACACGTTCCAGTTCACCTGTCTCCAGTACGCGCAGCAGCTTTGCCTGCTGACGCACCGGTATGTTGGCAATTTCATCCAGAAACAGCGTTCCACCGTTCGCCAGCTCGAAACGCCCGATCCGATCCGCATGTGCGTCCGTGAAGGCTCCCTTTACATGTCCGAAGAGTTCGCTCTCGAAGGTTCCCTTCAGGCAGGGCACCCGTGTTCACCGCCACCAGCGTTCTCTCAGCGCGCGAGGACAAGCGATGGAGTGTTTGCGCCACTACTTCTTTTCCCGTCCCATGTTCACCCGAGATCAGCACGTTAGCATCCGACGGGCCCACCCGTGCCATGGTTTCGAGAACGGTTCGCATCGATGGAGAGGACGCAATAAAATCCGGTGCACCCGGAGCGCGCAGAATGCGATTCTCTGCCTCCAGCCACTGTGTTCTTTTCTGGCTGCGGTGCAACTCCATCTGAGTCCGAAGAATGCTCAGTAGTCGCGCGTTTTCCCATGGCTTCTGGATGAAGTCTCCCGCGCCGCGCCGCATCGCCTCAACGGCGAGATCGATATTGCCCCACGCCGTCATGACCACGATGGGGAGCTGGGCGTCCATCTCCTTCACTTGGGTTACCAGGTCCAACCCTTCCTGGCCAGAAGTTGTATCGCGTGTGTAATTGAGGTCAATCAGCACGCCATCAAAACTCTCATGTGCCAACGCCTCCAGCACCAGCGCAGGCATTCGCACCATCTCCAGCTGATAGCCCTCGGGCTTCAACAACAGACGCAGCGCTTCCAGGATATGCGGCTGATCATCCGCAATCAGAAGTTTGTACGGCGACTCCTTCTCCCCCGCCGTCAACGCGTCCTTTTCCATCCGTTCCGCCAGCATGGTGACCTGCTCTCGCCTATTGTCCAGCCGGGGCTATGCCCGTCTTTGCTGATTCTATCGAAATGTTATTCGCCTCCAGCGTAGACCCAACCGCCCGATCCACTTCAATCTTGGCTTTCTGGTATGCCGTCATCGCCGCAACCAGCGCAGACTCCGCCACCGCCAGATCGCGTTGTGCGGTCAGGGTCTGATAGTTCGACCCCGCACCGAGCTCCTGTTCCTTCGCCATAATGTCGAAAGTCTTCTGTGCAAGATCGCGCCCTTTACGGGCCGAAACCACCCGCGCTTCACTCTGCTCCAGGGAGTATTGAGCGTTGCGCACCTCAATACGGATCTGCTTTTTTAACTGCTGCAACCGTAGCTCAGATTGCCTCGCTTCCAACTCCGAACGATACTGGTCAGACTTAGCGATCCGGTTACGTATCGGAATGTTGACCGATACGCCTAAATAATAGTCGGGAGCAGTATTGTTAAACGCATTCTTGACCGCACCGCCCCAGTCCTCCGGAGCCGTCGATATGGTGTGTGACGCCGGATTCTGCAATCCCGCCAACCCCGTACCACCATAGAACGCCGTCAGCGAAACCGAAGGCAGCACCGCATTGCGGGCCGCATTCCGGCTGATTCGCCGATTATCCAGATCCAGATCCGACTCGCTCAGCTCAATCCGGTCGCGCAGCGCTCGCGCAATCATGTCTTCCGTTGGCCCTTGTGCCGCCGCATCCAGCTTCCCGCTCTGGTCGATTGGCCGGACGGGCATCGCCTCCAGAATCGGATCGTCGAGATTTTTCGTCAATGCATTCTTAATCAGTAGCTCCTGAAACTGAAGCGAACTCTTCGCAATCGTCAAGTCCTGTTCACGGGTGGCTACCTCTCCCTCGGCCTTCATAACGTCCATTGCAGGAATCGCCTGCAACGAAAGCTGTTTGCGATCGCTTTCCAGGGTCTGATTCGCAAAATCAAGTGACCGGCTCTTCACCTGTTCATCGTCATAGGCAGCCACCAGATCCCAGTACATATTCGCAATCTGCGTAACCGTCGTAATCACCTGTAGCTTGAACGCTTCATCCGATATCTTCTGGTCGTTCTTAGCGATTCTCAGATAGCGCAGATTCGGCACAAACCCGAATCCAGCCAGAAGCTGTTGCTGCAGCAAAACGTGATAGTACGAGTTCAAGGTCGGGTTCAGAAAACTATTTGGACTGTTCGTCGCACCGCGGCTGTTATCGAATACCGCCGAAAACGATGTTCCAGTTGGAAAATTCTGCGTGTAACTGATATTTCCGTTCGTCGTATTCTGCTGAAGCGTGGGCACTCCATAAATGGCGATGTTCGATAGCGGTTGCGTGTACTTCTCGTTGTTCAACGACCCGTTGATCGACGGATCAAAGGTTTGAACGTTCGTACCCGTGCCCAACGTCGACTGCACCAGGCCCGATGCGCCCGATCCCGCTCCGCCCGCTCCACCGGTAGTTCCACCGGCACCGGCACCAGCGGAGCCTGAGCCAAACCCGCCCACGCCGCCTCCAGGTGTATTTTGCACAACACCGGTATTGACCCCGCGGAAAAGTCCGCCCGCCTGCGTACGAAGAACGTCAGCCGCCGCAATCGGAATGTTGTATCGAGCGATCGCGATGTCAAGATTGTTTTCCAGTGCCAGCGAGATTGCGTCCTTCAAACTGAGTTCGAGAACGCCATTCTTCACCAGCGTATCAATTCGCGAAGAGTTTGCCAGGTTTGGTTGCGGCACCGAAGTAGCCCGGTAGGCATTAAATGGGTTGTTCGAGTGCGGGATATCCAGGCGCAATGCGGGCTGCGCTGGGGCCGAAGGCGCCTGGTTGCTCACCGCCTGCTGTACCTGAGCCAGCATGGGCATCTCCATCAAAGCGACTATGGTGAGACCGCGAAGCAGAGAGAAATTCCTTCTCACGCCTTCACCTCCGCTTCAGCCGCTGCAAGACCCGCCGTGTCGCGATACAGCCAACCATCGCGCAGCTCAATCGTCCGCGTTCCGTACGCCGCGTTCGCTTCCGAGTGCGTCACCTGCACCACGGTAGTTCCTTGTTCGTTCAACCTCCGAAACAATTGCATAATCTCCTTTGCCTGCTCCGAATGCAGATTTCCTGTTGGCTCATCTGCCAGTAATAGGTCAGGTTTGTGAATCACCGCCCGTGCGATGCCGACGAGTTGCTGCTGGCCGCCTGAGAGCTGACTGGGGAACAAATCCTTTTTGCCTACGATGCTGAAGCGGTCTAGCGTATCCGCCACCAGGGCCTGACGCTCCGACTTCGGAATGTCCTTGTAGGAAAGGGGCAGGTCGATATTCTCCGCCACCGTCAGGTCGTCCAGCAGGTGATAGCTCTGGAAGACCATCCCGATCCTCCGTCGCGCCAGATCCGATCTCTGCTTGCGGTTCATCGCGTGCACGGCGTGATCTGCAAAATACAATTCGCCCTTCCACTGGTCATCCAGCATCGCCAGTACATTCAGCAGCGAAGATTTCCCTGCTCCGGACGGGCCCATCACCGTCACAAACTCGCCTTCACGAATACTCAGGTTGATCCGGCGCAAGACCCACGTCTCCGTGTGACCCGTTCTGTAGCTTCGCTCTAAATTCTTCAGTTCAATCATCGTTTCCTACTCCGTCTTTGAAGCTTCCCTCACTCCGTCCGCAGCGCCTTTGCCGGTTCCACGGATGCCGCCCGTTGCGCCGGCAGGAACGCAGCCACCAGTACCATTGCCACGGTGATAGCGATACAACCCGTCATCGTCACGGGATCAAACGGCTGCACTCCAAAAAGCTGGCTGCGCAGCCATCGCGCCAGCACGACCGCGAGCGGAATGGCCACAGCAATCCCTGCAAGTGCCACCTTCCCCATACCCGTCAGCACCAGCCGAACAACTGTGAATCGCTGTGCTCCCAGGGCCATCCGAATTCCGATCTCCCGAGACCGCTGCGCCGTTGCGTAGGCCAACACTCCGTACAGCCCTACGCCCGTTGTGAGTAACGCGATCAAGGCAAAGCTCGTTGCCAGCAGCGCAATCATCCGCTCGCTCGAAACGTTGTTGTCGATCTGCTCATCCATCGTCATCATCGAATCGATCACGAGCTTTGAATCCAGCTCGTGCAGCGCTGTCCGAACGGTGTTCTCAGCCAGTTCCGGGCTTTGCGTTGTCCGCAGATAAAACTGCAGGCCGGTGGCGTCCGGGTTCTGCGCAACCGCGGAGAACACCATCGGAATCACGCCTGACCGTACGCCCCGATGCTTGGAGTCGGCCACGACCCCTACAATCTGCGTATCCACCTTCGAGTGTCTTCCCAGATAGTGACCGAGGGCCTTCTGCGGCGAACCAAAATACTTCAGTGCAAAGCTCTGATTCACCACAGCTACCTTCTGCGTCGCCGGTCCGTCAGCCTCCGTCAGATCGCGCCCCGCAACCAACGAAATTCCCAGCGCCTGAAAGTAGCCTGGCGTAATCTCCGGCGCCTCGATGCTCTCACTTTCGTCCGCGGGCGTAGGATAGCCTTCCACTCGAAATCCGGATATCGTCTGATTCCCTGACAGCACCGGATCGGTCGTTCCACCCACAACTCGCACACCGGGCAGCCCCGCCAGCGCGCTCCGCACGCGATTCTGTACCGCCAGCGAATCCTTCGGCGAATATCCCGCCAGCGTCGGATCAATCGCGAACCCCAGAACATGATCTGTCGCAATTCCCATCTGCTGCGCCTTCAAGTTGTGCAGCGTACGCAGAAACAGACCTGCACCGCTCAAGAGCAACACGCTCAGCCCAATCTGCACGGCAATCGCCGTCCTGCGAAAACGCTGCGCTCCGCCCAGTGTGCTCGCCGACTGCTGTCGCAACGCCTCACTCAGACTGGGCTTCATCATCTGCCAGGCCGGCACCAGACTGAACAGCAGGCTGATTCCCACCGTCAGCCCGACATTGAACCAAAGCACAACGCTGTCCGGTGTCGTTGAAATTGGCGCCACGCCACTGCTTCCCGTAAGCTGCTTTACCAGAAGCGAAGCTGCAACCGGCGCCAGTGCCAGGCCTAACCCGCCACCCAGTATGCCCAGCAGCAGCCCCTCAATCAGCATCTGCCGCAAAACGCGCCCCCGCGCCGCACCCAACGCATAACGCACCGAAAATTCACGGGTTCGGGCGGCTGCCCGCACCAGCAGCAGGCTCGTCAGGTTCACGCACGTCATGGCCGCGAGAAGCAGCACCATCCCCATCAAGATCATCAGTGGCGTGCTCAGATCGTCACGCAACGGCGAAAATCCCTTCGCGTCGTCCACCAGAACGATGCTCGACTTCGCCACAAATCCTTCGCGAAATGTCGCCGATCCGCTCGTTATCTTGAGCAGTTCTTCGGCCCGCAGGCTCTTCCACAGCGGCGTCAGAGATGCTTGAGCCGTTACAGCACTCATTCCCGGCTTCAGCCGTCCAACGATGTTTAGCCATATCGATCGTGGATCGGCAATATCATCCACGCCCGGTGTCACCTGCGATCGCATCATCATCGGCAGAAAGACTCTCGGTGTATATCCGCTGATCGCGCTGCTGAAACCCTGCGCTGCCACTCCCACAATCACAAAGGGATGCCCGTTGATCAGCAATGTCTGATTCACCACATCACTTGAAGACGCAAACCTCGTCTTCCAGTAGTCGTAGCTCAACACCACAACCGGGCTGCCTTCCTTCACCTGGTCATCGCTCTGTCGCAGCGTCCTCCCAGCGGCGGCGCTCACGCCCAGCACATCAAAATAGTTGCCGCTGACCAGCTCCGCATTCACCAGTTCCGGCTGGTTCTTCCACACCGCTCCCACCTGAGCTTCGCTGTTTGCGAGCAATCCGCTGAAGACAGAGTTCCGGTCCCGCAGCTCCTTGTACATCGGGTAGGAAAAGTAATCGTACGGATCCCCGCCAAAGACATTCAGCCGGCCCTTGTAAGTGCCCGTGTAGCTCAGCCGAACCAGTTCGCCCGCTTTATCCACTGGAAGCATGCGCAGCAGCACCTGGTTGAACACGGTAAAGATCGCCGTATTTGCCCCAATCCCAAGGGCAAGAGTCGCGACCGCTGTCAGCGCAAATGTTGGCGCCTTACGTAGCTGTCGCAGCGCGTACCGTAGATCCGGCATGATCGAATTCATCGTAGCTCTCCTGTTTCCTGTTCAGCTCGCAGAGCTAGATTGAAACGGCCTGCGTCCGCGATCATTGCCAGTTCGCACTCCAGTGCGGGGTCCGTGGCACTGGACCCGTGGCAGTCAGCGCATCGTGTCACCAAGTAAAAGGATCAGCACTCTACAAAAGCAATCGCCGTCATCCGAGCCTTGCTGTTCGCGACCGTCGCATCACAGCCCTGGTCGCCGGCTGGCCAAAAAACGCCAACCCTGACGTGATACTCTGTCCCGCCCCTCTGCTCCTCGATCGACCTTTGCTGCGCAAAACAAATTCTCCGCCCGCTATCGCCAATTTTTTTCAGCGTCGAAACCACCACGGTCCGCATGACCTTCAACTCGGTCCGAGCGGCGCCCTGCAAGGCCGTCTGATTGTGACAAGCGTGTCGCCCTATCCCTACGTACGCGACCGCACGCAACGCAACAATGTTCAGTCCGACTCCCAGCACAATCAGCGAAACCACGGTGGCTACATTTCCCGGCAATCCCATCGCCCGGCAGATCTGCCGCAGCGCCAGTCTCAGGTCTTCCAGCACCATCATGCCTCTACCTCCGCCAACAGCTTGTTGAGTTCACCCTCCGCTACGACTTTGCCATCGAAGAGATGGATCTGCCGCTCCGCATGTGCTGCAAACCGCGGATCGTGCGTCACCATGCAGATCGTCGCGCCCTCCTGATGAAGCTCCTGCAGCAGCTTCATGACAGCTTCACCATTCTTCGAATCCAGATTTCCGGTCGGCTCGTCCGCCAGCAGGATCGACGGCGACCCCGCCAGGGCTCTCGCCACTGCGACCCTCTGCTGCTGACCGCCTGAGAGCTGTGCCGGATAGTGCCGCATCCGGTGTGCCATATTTACCCGTTCCAGCGACTCCTGCACCCTCCGCTTTCGTTCCGCCGACGGCATGCCCGCGCGATAAGTCAGAGGCAGTTCCACATTCTCTGCCACCGTCAGATCTCCGATCAGGTTGAAACTCTGAAAAATAAACCCGATCTCCTGATTGCGAATCCGCGAACGGTCGGCAAAGTTGAGGTTGGCAACTTCTTTGCTGTTCAGCGTGTAGCGTCCCGCCGTCGGAGTATCCAACAGACCGATGATCGACAGCAGCGTCGACTTTCCGCATCCCGAGGGCCCCGACATCGCCACGTACTCCCCGCGGTTGATGTTCAAATGCACCCCCGACAAGGCATGAGTCTCAATCTCGTCCGTGTAGAAAATCTTCGTCAGATCCTCGATCTGAATAATCGTCTCCGTTGTCGCCATCGTTACTCTCCCTTTCCTTGTTTCGTGTCTAATCCAAACGAATCCGGTCCGTGTTATCCCATCGGCTCATGTCGGACAGAATGACGGTATCGCCTTCCTTCAATCCTTCAAGTACCTGAATGCTATTCACGGATGCGCGTCCTACCTTGACTGGTACGCGCACCGCCGTCTTCCCATCCGGACCCAGCTTGAACAGGCTGATCGTGCTGTTCTCATTCCCGAACGCCGGCCGGCCCACATACAGCACGTCCGTCATCCGGTCCAGATCGATCGTTCCATCCACGCTCAGGTCAGGCCTCGCCCCTAGCGGGAGAGCCCCAGCAAGCTCTACGTCAACTGTCACCGTTCCGTTCACTACGGCGAGATCAATCCTCATCACTTTGCCATCAATCACGCCGTTATGAGTGTCGACCTCAGCCGGCTGCCCGATCTGGATATCACGGGCCTGCGTCTCGGCAATCTTCAATGCGGCCTTTAGTTGATCGGGCTGCACGACCTTCGCCAGCATCGTACCGGGCGCCACATGCTGGCCCACCTGTATCGGTTCGTCCGGAGCCTCCAGCACTCCGTCAATTCCCGCGCGCACGGTCAGCGCGTCCTTCTGCCTCTGCTTGAGCGCTAATACGGCCTCGGCCTGCTGAACCTTGGCCTGCTGCACGCCAATCTGGGTGTCAATCGCCTTCTGATTCATTTCCAGCTTCTGCTGTTCGATCTGTTGCCGTTTCCCCATCTCGTCGGCCTTACCCGTTGAAGCGCTCGAGGTCAGTCCACTCACAACGCCCAGATCGTACAGGCTCTTATCCGTCTTGGCCTGTAGAAGCGCCTGCCGGGTATCGTCATCCAAAGTCGCCGACTCGGCGCGCATCGCCATGAGGTCGCTATTCACTTTGGCACGAGTATTTTCCAGATCGGCCTTCGCGCCCTTCAGTGCCAGCGTCGCATCCATCATCTGCTGATCCACTGTCGGATCAACCATGTCCATAATGATGGTGTCGGCCTTCACCTGCGTGCCCGGCAGCACACGAATGCGCGAAATCGTCGCATCGGTCTCCGCAGGGATAATCCGTATCTTGTCCTCGCGCGCCACCAGCGTCCCTGGCCCACGTACCTGCCGCAGCAACGGCCCCCGTTTTACTGTGTCCGTCCAAACCGTCGCCCGGTCTACTTCAGGAGCGGCGGGCTTCAGCCGCGTCACAAAAAAGGCTACCAACCCTAGCACCACAACTCCGCACCCTCCCAGAATCAACTGGCGGCGCATCTTTTTCTTCTTTATATCTGGTCTAGAAATGTCCATCGCGCCCGGTCTAAGTGCAAACACAAGACCAATCGCAGCAACCCATCTTTCAATCACTTAGGAAGCATCACGCACCCTCAAGCGTCCACAATCAAGAAAGACTGTCCATTTTCGAACACCAAAACGAGTGGGATTTACTTGGATGGAGCGATTTTGAATTGGCCAAGCATCTTTGCGGTAATCTTCTGCGGCGACTTAAAAAGCTGCTTCCACGGATCGCGATTCAACCGTCCCTTCCACTCCTCAAAATCGGCAACATGGGCCACTGGCCGCTCCGGCAACTTCAGATCGCTCCAGTTCAGAGGAAGCGAAACCGGCGCCCCGACCCGAGCGCGCGGAGAGAAAACCGCTACCGCCGTCGCGCCGCGTTCATTCCGCAGATAGTCGAGATAAATTCGGCCCTTGCGTTCAGCCTTGGTCATCTTCGTCAGATACAGACGAGGCTGTTGCTTCTCCATCTGCAGCACGACAGCATGGGCAAACTGCTTAATGACCGGCCAGCCATACTCCGGCACGATCGGCACAACAACGTGAAGCCCTTTGCCTCCCGTGCTCTTCAGAAAGCTTTCCAGTCCAAGCGTTTTGAACTGCTCTCGAACCTCAGCGGCGCTCTCAGCCAGTCGCGCCCACGAGATCGCCGTGTCCGGATCGAGATCGATGATGATGCGGTCAGGATGTTCCAGGTCATCATTGCGCGAACCCCATGGATGCACCTCGAGCACACCCATCTGCGCCAGTCCCGCCAGCGCTTCGGCAGTTGAGAGCGTAATGTACGGCTCGATCTTTCCGTTCTTGTCCGCCACATCAATCGCTCCAATGCCTGGCGGGACCATCTGGTTCACATGCTTCTGATAGAAACACTGCTTCCCGCTGCCTTCAGGACACCGCACCAGCGACAGCGGACTTCCTTCGATATGCGGCAGCATATGCGGCGCAACCGCCCAGTAATAATCGGCAAGCTGCTGCTTGGTGAGTTGGGTCTCTTCATCCAGAATCTTTTGCGGATGCGTCAGCCGCACAGGCGCACTCGCTGCCGATCGGTTTTGGCGAAGCCTTCGTCTTGGCCGTCGCAACCTTCGCCGCAACGCCGGCCGGCGCAACGTGCGAAGCATGTTTCGTGCCCCGTGGCTTCGGCGCAACGCTCGGTTCCTCCCGTCGAACCTCCTCTGCGGGCTTGTCTTCGCGAAGACCTTTGAACGCTGCCTGACGCACCAGATTATCTGCAGTCCAGGTCGCAAAATTCACCTGCGCCACCAGCTTCGGCTTCACCCAGATCGCGCCCCGCCGTGCCTCCGCCGGCGGCTTCTCAAATGGATTCTCAGTCGTACGCAGCTTGTCCAACTGATCACGCAACACGCGGTGAGTCTTTTGCGTAAAACCCGTCCCGGTGCGTCCTGCATACATCAATTTCTTGCCGTCGTAGTAGCCCAGCAGCAGCGCGCCCACTCCATGGCTCCCATTCGACGGTAGCGTGAATCCACCAATGACGAACTCCTGCTCAAGCACGCACTTCATCTTCAGCCAGTCGCCGCTGCGCCCGCTTGAATACTTGCTCGCAGCACGCTTCGAGACGATCCCCTCCGCGTGCAACTCGCACGCCTTCTGAAACACCACATCGCCGTTAGTCTCAACATGCTCGCTAAAGCGCAAGAGGTCACCGCCACCCTCAACGACCGCTCAAGCATCTTCTTTCGTTCGATCAGCGGAAGCCCGCGCAAATTATGCCCATTCAGATGAAGCAGATCGAAAACAAAGTAAGTCAGCGGCTTTCTCACGCCCTCCTGAAACGCCGCCTGCAGATCAGCAAAACTTGTAGTCCCATTCTCTGCAAGCACCACCACCTCGCCGTCGAGAATCGCCTTCTCAACCGGCAACTCCGCCACAGCACCCGCAATCGTCTTCATCCGATGCGTCCAGTCCAGTCCCGTTGCGCGTCAGAAGCTGAACTTCATCGCCATCCTTTCGGGCCTGAATCCGATATCCATCCAGCTTGAGCTCATGCAGCCACCCGCCTCCACTCGGGAGCAATGTCCGATTGCAGCGCAAGCTCTGGCGCGATAAACCCTGGCAGCTTCTCCTTCGCGGCCTTCTTCAACATCGAAGCAAAGTCAGGGACACGCTTCCGTGAAGCCGGCACTCTCGCAGAAGAAGTCTTCGTCGCCACCGCCCTGTCCTTCCGATACCAGGCCTTGCCCTTCGCCGTATCCTTCGAGTTCCACACATGGTCTTCGCTCTGCGCGATCTCTTCGAGACTTCGACCCGTCACAACGCTATTCGGCGCCTCTTCCGTGATGCTCGGATCGCTTTGTCTCCGTTCAAACTCGTCATGCTCTTTGATCAGCAGCCAATTCGGTTTGCGTCTCATTCGCATACTTGCCACCCATGCGAATCAGCGCCCACTTCCCCTTCATCTTCGTCCCATGCAGGATGAACTTCAGCGAACCCGTGCGCAGTCCCTCATCCACATCGGTGTGCCCTGCCTGCGGCTCCCACGTCCCCTGGTCCCACACCATGACCGTTCCGCCGCCATACTGACCCTTCGGAATGATGCCCTCAAAGCCGCCATACTCGATCGGATGATCTTCCACCTGCACCGCCAGCCGTTTGTCGCCGGTGAAATAGCTCGGCCCTTTCGCGACCGCCCAGCTCTTCAACACGCCGTTCCATCCAAGCCGAAAATCGTAGTGCAGATGCGAAGCCGCATGCTTCTGAATGACAAAGGGAAGCGTCTGTTTGTTCAGAGGTTTTGCTTTCGCGGACCCGCTCGGTTCGCTCGTAACCTTGAAGTCCCGCATCGACCGATAGCGCGCCAAGCTGTTCATCGACCGCGTCTGCCGGCGTCAATCGCTTGCTCGATTTCGACTTCTTCTTCGTGACCATCAGCATTATGCCGACTTCCGCGATTTGCCCGCTTCGCAGGCTTCACCAGCGCAATGCCTTTCCTCGGCCCCTGCAGCCGCTGGTCTCGGTGTCTCTCTTCTTCTGTCGCCGGCGCGGTATCTCCTCGCACGCTCTTCCGCAGCGCATCCATCAGATTGATCACCTTGGCAGACTTCGGCGCAGGCTCATCGCGTGGAATCGGAGCATGCTTCACCTTGGCCTCGACCATCTCTCGCAGCGCAGCCTCATACTCGTCCTTGAACTTCTCCGGAGCAAACTTCGCCGCCTTGCGTTTGATCAATTCCTTCGCCAGCGACAACTGGTCGTCGTCCACCGAAACCTTCTTGATCTCTCCAAAATAGTTGGCCGGATCACGCAGTTCCTCTGCATATCGCATCGTGTACGCCATCATGCCCGCAAGCTTGTCATCTGACGGCGCCGAGAGGGCAACCAGATGTTCGCGCCCTCCAAAGGCGATCTTGCCCAGCCCAACCTTCTTCGTCGTCAGCAGAGCCTTGCGAACAACGGCAAAAGCCTCTGCCTGAACGTCGTTTTCGGGAACAACAAAGTATGGCTTCTCGAAGAACTCCGGATCCACCTCATCCTCGTCGACGAACTGCGTCACCTCAAGGGTGTGTCGCGACGGGATGCGCAGGTGCTCGATCTCGTCCGGCTCAACCTGGACATACTCGCCCTTGCGATACTCATAGCCCTTCACGATATCCGACTTCTCGACCGGCTCCTCATCACCGGAGACCTTCTGGTGCTTGATGCGTTCCCCGCTCTTGCGGCTTAGCTGATGGAAGCGAATCTCGCTCTTCGCCTCCGTGGCAGGGAAGAGCTTAACGCCAAACGAAACGAGAGATATCTGAATCTGACCTGACCAGAATGGACGTGGCATTTTGGATTCTCCAGCTAAGTTGGAAGCAGAATGAAGGCGCGGAGATGCTTTTAGATGCTCTCCGCGCCACCCACACCAGACTATTCTTCGAGGTCTTCGTGATTCGGCAGCTTTGCGTTCGCCAGAATCTTCTCCGCAAGCGGCGGGGGCACCACGTCATAGTGGTCCATCTCCATCCGAAAACTGCCTCGCCCCTGCGTAATCGAGGTGAGCGTCGTTCCATAGCTCAGCATCTCAGCCATCGGAACCTCAGCCCGCACCGTCGTTCCCGCCCCTCCACTCTCCATGCCCTGCACGCGGCCGCGGCGCGAGTTCAGATCGCCCAGCAACGCTCCGGCGAAGTCGTCCGGCGTCTCGATCTCCACTCGCATCACCGGCTCCAGCAGAACAGGCCTCGCCTGCTCCATGCATTTGCGGAAGGCAAGCCGCGCAGCCATCTTGAACGACATTTCGCTCGAGTCCACGTCGTGGTAACTACCATCGAAGACCGTCACCTTGATGTCGACCACCGGATATCCCGCCAGGAATCCACGCGCAGCAGACTCGCGAACGCCTTTCTCAACCGCAGGAACATACTGCCGCGGAATCGCACCGCCGAAGATATCGTTCGCAAACACCACTCCGCCTCCGCGCGGCAGCGCCTCCATGCGAATCTTGCAGTCGCCAAACTGACCATGACCACCGGTCTGCTTCTTGTATCGTCCCTGAGCCTCCGCACGCCCGCGAACCGTCTCAAGATAGGGTATCTTCGGAGCCTTCAACGTGACGTCCGTGTGATAACGCCGCTTCAGCTTCGAGACGATCGCCTCAATATGCTGTTGTCCCGCGCCCGCAACCAGAAACTCATTCGTCTGCGGGTCGCGGAAGAACCTCACCATCGGATCGTCTTCCATCACCTTGTGCAATGCCGGCGCAAGCTTGTCCTCATCGGCGCGCGACTTCGGTTCGATCGCATAGGTCATCGCCGGCTCGGGCATCGGCACCGGTTCCAGAAAAATCTCATGCGCCTTATCGCCGAGAGTATCTCCCGTCAGCGTCACGCGCAGCTTGGCCACAGCTCCAAGATCTCCCGCGTGCAGCTCCGTTACCTCCACTGCCTTGCGCCCCTGCATGATGGAAAGATGTGCCAGACGCTCCGGCTCCTGACGCGTAAAGTTCAGCACGGATTTGTCCGTCTTCATCATGCCGCTGACGACCTTGAAGAACGAGATTCTCCCCGCAAAGGGGTCGGTCATCGTCTTGTACACATACAGCGCAAGGGGCTCCTCATCCCCGACCTTGCGCATGACGATCTCGTCCTGAACGTCCATAGGTCCGCCACCGTTGGCCTGTGCGCGTACAGAGTGCAGCAATCCGTGCGCCGCCACCGGCTCCCGCTCTGTCGGTGCAGGAGCGTACACCTTCAAAAAGTCGAGAAGATGATCTGTCCCCACGTTTCTCAATCCGCTCGCATAGAGCACCGGGAAGATTCGATCCTCACGAATCGCCTCATGCAGCGCGGTAATCAGATGCTCTTCAGGAATCGTCCCCTCGCTGAAGAACTCTTCCATCAGTTCATCTTTCCCCTCAGCCACGAGCTCCACCAGGGCCTCATGCGCGACCTTGGCATCTGCCTTCACCGACTCAGGAATCGCGCCCACCTCACCCCGCCCATCCCCATCGGGCTTGTACAAATAAGCCTTCATCGTCACCAGGTCCACTACGCCGTGAAAGCCATGCTCATCGACGATCGGCAACTGCACCGGCACAACCTGACGACCCCACTTCTCCTGCAGAACTTCGATCATGTGCTGACGCCCGACTCTGCTGTCCGCCTTGGGATGGTCTACCTGATTGATCACCACCAGTCGCGGCAAATTGACCTCTGCCGCGTACTTCCACACCCGGTCCGTGATTGCCTCCGCCCCCGTCTGTGCGTTCACCACTACCATCGCAACCTCTACCGGCAGCATGGCAGCACGTGTCTCGTGCACAAACATATGAAAGCCCGGAGTATCGATCAGATTGATCTTGACCCCGTTCCACTCGGCATACGCCACCGCATTCGACATCGTCGTCCGGCGCGCGACCTCTTCTTCGTCATAGGCTGTGACGGCGGATCCATCCTCCACCCTGCCTCGTGTCATCGTCATCTTGGCGGCATGCAGCAATGCGGAGATCAGGGTGGTTTTTCCGCTATGCGCATGCCCCACTACAGCCACGTTGCGAATCTCACTTCCCAGGTAAACCTTCATATCAGATTCCTCCTTCATAATCTGAGTCTGCAAATCCCCGTCCGTTATAGGACGAGTGAGCGTATTGGTTTTCTAGAGGTCACGGCAAGACTTCTCTGCAGGCTCCAACCCATCGCAAAAGTCGGTCGCCCGGTAACCATCGATTTCAGACCCTCCATAGGCCAGGATTTCGAGGAACACGGATGCTACCACAAACAGAGTCGATGATTTCCCTCAAACTTCGCCCTCGGTCGGATCGACCGTTTTCCTTGGACTATAAGACGATTGATCCAACAGATTTTCTCCCCAGAAGCCACGCCCGTGGTGACATCACCGGCCTTGCCGGTTTCGTAATAATTAGTCAATTCAATGACATAGAAAACATTCCGTTTATCCTCAAGGGCCGGCCACAGGTGCAGTCTCTTGGGCACGGAAATTTCTTTGCCCGGCCTGTCTCATGGAACGCGTTACAGGTGAGATACAACCGTCATCGAATGTAGCCATCAGAGACAACCCCAGTCGGTTCTAAAGCAACTTACAACTTACCCACTGGCCTAAGCTCTTGATTCGCGGGAGCCGGCGTTGCTGCAGATGTTCGGGAAGTTCCGAGATTTTCCGAGACTCCTTTAGGTCTGCCAGAAAAAGCTCACACAAGATATAACTCGCGTCTCGCATAAACACTCCCTTCGCAAAGGGGGCAACGTTTCGTGCCCGGCAAATGATTGCCTGCACAGCATATGTAGCCGTAGCAAACGTTTCTAATCTTGGAGGCCGTATGAGTTTTAATTCAATATCTAATCGGCGAAGTCTGCTGATGGCTGCAATTGCCATGTCTACACTATTCGTTGCACAACTGGCTCACGCACAGTTTCGTACGTCCATTCAGGGCACTGTCACCGATCCGGATGGGCAGTCGTCCCGGGAGCGACCCTTACTCTCAAGAACCTGCAAACCAACGAGACGATTGTAAGAACGAGCAGATGAAGCCGGCGTCTTCAACTTCAACGCTCTTCCACCGGACCACTTCTCATTGACTGTCGAGAAGGCATGGTTTCCAGAAGCAGGTCCTCGACAACCTGCAGTTGATCCCCGAGCAGCCAAACTCGCTCAATGTGAAGCTTGCAACTCGGCGTGGCGTCCACGACCGTTTCAGTCGACGCGTCTCTTGCGCCGGCCCTGGATACCCAGACCGCAAACACCGGAACAACAATTTCGGACAATCAGATCCAACATATTCCGGTCTATCAGCGCGACGTGACTAGCCTCATTCAGTTGGCGCCTGGAGTTCTGGCCACGGGAGCGCAGACCGCCGGCGGCGGTGGATTCCAGGCTCCAGGCACGCAGACCGGCGCTTCATCGGGCGGCGGCGGCAATTTAGGACACTCGAGCAGTATCTTTGCGACGGAAAATGGCGCTTCGGCCAACGCCAACGGCGGCCAGTTTGCAAACCAACGGCTACAGCATCGACGGTATCAGCACCGTGAGCGCCGTCTGGGGCGGATCGACGGTCGTCACTCCCAGTCAGGATTCGGTCGACAACGTTAAGATCGTCACCAATGCCTACGACGCCGAAAATGGCCGTTTCTCGGGGGCGCTGACCGAAATTACCTCCAAGAGCGGAACCAACAATCTTCACGGCAGCTTTTTCGTCCAGATCGCTCGTCCTGGACTGAATGCTTATCAGCGTTGGAACGGCCCCCAGACGGTGCAGTCGAATGATCCAGTCACCGGAGCCAAGCTGACACCCACCCAGCGTGGCCTGCTCCGGGACCAGGACCGTTATAACCAACTGGGTGGAAGCATCGGTGGACCGATCTGGAAGAACAGGGTCTTTGCCTTCTTCGCCTACGAGGGACAAAGCCAGACCATACAGGCGACCAGCAACCAATGGTTCCCGACCTCGGCGCTTGCGGGATTGGCGCCGGCAAACAGCATCGCCTCCACCTTCCTCAACTTCCCGGGAGCGGCAGTTTCTGGCACCGTGATTGCCTCGACAACCTGCGCGAACGCCGGCCTCACTGAAGGCGTAAACTGCCGTACCATCGCGGGTCAAGGCTTGAACATTGGTTCGCCGCTGACCACCGGCCTTGGCAAGCAGGACCTCACCTGGGTGAGCGCCAGCACACCCCGGCGTCGGCAGTGGACTCTCCAACACTCCGGATATCGCCCAGTACAGCATAGCCAACCCGACCACCAGCGATTTCAAACAGTACAACGGACGCCTCGATGCCAATGTGACCGGCAAGGACCATGTCAGCTTCGCGATTTATTGGGTTCCAACGAGCACGACCAAGCTTAACGGCGGACTGGGTTATCAGCTCTTCAATCACTCGCAGGTTAACGACGCTTTCTCGGTCATCTGGAACCACACCTTTTCGCCGAGCTTCCTGAACGAAGCCCGCGCCAACGCGGCGGGCTGGCGCTACAACGAGATTGAGAGCAACCCTCAGGCCCCTTTCGGCCTGCCCCAGAACTAGCTCAAACGGCGGTGTGCAGATTGGCAGCATATCGATCGGGCAATCTCGGCGCGTCAGGCGCCTAATCATCTGAACCAATGGACCTACGGCTACAAGGACGTCGCCACCAAAGTGCTGCACTCGCAAACGATGAAATTCGGATTCGATTTTACCCGGCTCTACTATCTGAATGATCCGATCGGGGCGCCGAATTACACCTTCTACAACATCTGGGACTTCCTGAATGATGCCCCGGAGGCGGAAGGCGGTCCGTTCCAGGCAACCACCGGTATTCCCGGCGGCTTCCGCAACGACAACCGCCAGAACTTGTTAGGCGTCTTCTTTCAGGACGACTGGAAGGCCCGTCCCAACCTTACTTTGAGCGCCGGTCTCCGCTATTCCTACTTCGGGCCGCTCACGGATAAGAACAACAACATGGGCGTACTCACGTTTGGCAGCGGCACAAGCCTCTTAACCGGCATCACGATCCGCACGGGAATCGGCGCGTGGAACGCGCAAAAGCTCAACTTTGGCCCGCAGATTGGCTTCAACTGGAGTCCGGCTGCATCCAACGGCAAGGTGGTCTTCCGCGGCGGTTACGGCCTGAACTATAACCAGGAGCAGATCGCAAACTCCAACACGAATGACGGCAACCCGCCGGGAACCAGCTCTGTTCCGGGCAGCAGTCAAAAGTCCCACCCAGATCAATCCGAATATCCTTTACGCGACCTCGAGCAGTCCAACCAACATCTTTGGCTATCCGCGCAAACCCAGCATACGATTACCACGTTTAACTCCGCCGGCCTGCCGACCGCCGGGGGCGCAAACCTCGGCGCGCTGCCCGGTCACTTGCCCACCGAGTACGCGCATCATTACTCACTCGATATGCAGGTGGATTTAGGTTATTCGTTGGTGATGACTGTAGGCTACGTAGGCAGCTCCGCTCATCACACCTTGTACGACTATGACGCAAACGCTCTCGGACAAATTACGGGGGCGCCGCAGAATCCTCTGGTAAATAGCGTCAACACCTTCGGCAGCCAGGGTAAATCCAACAACAATATGTTGCTCGCCGGACTCAAGCATCAGTTCTCGCACACCTTCTCCGCGGAGGCGCAGTATGCCTGGGCCCACAGCATGGATACCAACTCAGGTCCGTATTTTCGCGACCCTTACCTTTACAACCCCAGCTTCTCCTATGGGCGGTCGGATTTCGACATCAATCAGTCTCTCAAGATCTTTGGCGTCTGGCAGCCGGTTATCTTTCGCGGCAGCCATAACTGGGTAGAGAAGATCGTCGGTGGATGGTCGCTCAGCGGCATATTCTCCGTTCACTCAGGCTATGGCTGGACTCCGGTCTATCACCGCGCCACATCAGATCTACTGCAATACCTGCAACTACGGATTCCAGAACCTGCGTCCCTCACTACCTTGGAGGAGCTGGCAATTAGCACCAGGCAACTACGCCTTCAAAACAGGAAGCAATTTTCCCAACCCTGGAAAAGCCAATACAGGTACGAACAATAATCAATTCACCAACAACTACTTCATGGTTCCGAACTATCAGAATGCGATTACCGACAATCCTGGACAGGCCACAAACAACTTCATCCCTCCGCCGGGACTCATTCGCAACTCCTTTGGCGGCCCCGACTATCGCGATGTCGATCTAAATATCGCCAAAGCATTCGGCTTGCCCAAGATGCCAGTGCTTGGCGAGAACGCCAGGATCGAAATCAAGGCCAACATGCTTAACGCTTTCAATTTATTGAATATCAACCCAAGCAGCCTTTCGACCAATATCGCAAACGCCAACCTCAGTCAGGCATCAAGCGCACTCGGATCAAGAACTATCGATTTTCAGGCCCGCTTCAGCTTCTAACAGCGCCTGAACTCCACACGAGAGGAGGATGCTCCATCACGAGCGTCCTCCTCTGCGGCTCCCGAGCACCTTTACTTCGCGAACCCCTCACTTGACAATAGGACGGCATCAACTGCCTCACTCTTGGTGCATCTACACACACCAACATTTTTTTCGCACCCACAAACGACAAAACCCGCGCCATCCTGGCTCCGCACCACGTTAAGAACCATCAACTTACCACGTTTTACCACCGAAAAACCACAATTGTGACCACACTTTCACCACATCGATTTCGACTGAGGTTCCCATGTTCGACTTCGCCGCTTTCCGCTCTGCTGCTCCTCGGCCTGGTCCTCTCCTCTCCCCGCTCATCTACGCGCAGGAGGTCATCCAGATCGACGCGCAAGCCCAAACCACTCCCTTCCCCCACTTCTGGGAGCAGATCTTCGGCTCCGGCCGCGCCATCCTCTCCCTGCGCCAGAGCTATCGCGATGACCTCCACACTGTAAAAGCTGTCACGGATTTCGACGCTGTGCGTTTCCACGGCATCTTCATGGACGATGTCGGCCTCTACGACCCGAACGCCCAAACGCAAAACCCCGGTCAGACGGCCCAGGCCACCCACAACCAATCCCTCTACAATTTCTCCTATGTCGATCAGATCTACGACGGCCTCCTCGCCAATCACATCCGCCCCTTCGTCGAACTAAGCTTCATGCCGAAGAAGATGGCCTCCGATCCAGCCGCCCTCCACGCCTTCTGGTACAAGCAGAACGTCTCTCCGCCGAAGGACTACGCGCTCTGGGACGCCATGATCACTCGCCTTCACCCAGCACCTCGTCGACCGCTACGGTATCGAGGAAGTCTCCAGTGGGACTTCGAAGTGTGGAACGAACCCAACATCGACTTCTGGGTCGGCAATCCCAAAACAGCCGACCTACTTCGAACTCTACGACCACACCGCCCTCGCCATCAAAAAAGTGAGCACCCGCATCCGCGTCGGCGGTCCCTCCACCGCGCAGGCCGCCTGGGTCGCCGCCTTTCTGCAGCACTGCAAACAGAACAACATCCCCGTCGACTTCGTCACCACCCACGTCTACGCCAACGACACCGCGAAAGACGTCTTCGGCACCAACGAACAGATTCCGCGCGACCGCATGGTCTGCCGCTCTGTCGCCAAGGTTCACGACGAGATCGCCGCATCACCCTTTCCGCACATTCCCCTCATCTTCAGCGAGTACAACGCCAGCTACGCCAACGAGCCCGACGTCACGGACTCGGTCTACATGGGACCCTGGCTCGCCGGCACCATCAGCCAGTGCGACGGCCTCACCGAAGCGATGAGCTACTGGAGCTTTTCCGACGTCTTCGAAGAGCAGGGCGTCGTCAAGACTCCGTTCTACGGCGGTTTTGGCCTGATCGCTGAAGATGGCATCCCCAAGCCTTCTCTCAACGCCTTCGCGATGCTCCATCAACTCGGCAATCGCCGCCTGAAAGTAGACTCCGATTCCGCGCTCGCGACACGAAGCGCCGACGGCTCCATCGCTGTCGCACTCTGGAACTACGCTCCACCCTACGGCACCGGCGCAGCCTACACGCCGCCTCCTGCAAACGCCGGACCATCCAAAACATTCCGGCTGAAACTGACCGGAGTTCCGCCAAATGCTCCAGTGCAGATCTGGCGATTGGACGCCGATCACGGAAACGTCATCAAAACTTATGATGCAATGGGCCGCCCCGCTTTCCCAACCCGCGATCAGATTGCCCGGCTCCGCGCCGCAGGCAAACCCTTCCCCGCGCAGAACCTTGCACTTAGTAACGGCGCACTCACGATCAGCATTCCCCCGCAGGGACTCGTCCTGATCAAGCTATCCGCCCACAGAGCCGCTCAGTGAAACCTCCTCCTGTCAAAATGAGTCAGATGAATCTTGTGCGCCCAAACGTACGATATAGCTAAATGAGTGTTCGTTCTTCCGCTCCGCCTCACATCACGCGACGCACTGCGACAAAATTGCTGGGCGGAACTCTTCTCTCCGGCCTGGTAGCCCCGCCTCTCGCGTGGACACAGCAACCCGGGGCGCCAAAGCCTGCGTCGACCCGGTTGCTGAGCGACGAGGACATCATCTTCCTCGAAGAGATGGAGCACGCCGCTTGTCTCTTCTTCGCGGAACAGGCCGACCCGGCCAGCGGGCAAGTTCTCGACCGCGCCACCAACAAAAACGCAACAGGTGAACTCGACACTCACTTTGTCTCAAGCATCGCCGCGACCGGCTTCGGACTCACTTCGCTCTGCATCTCCGACAGAAGAGGCTACTTCACCACCGCTCGCATCAAGAAACAGGTACTCGCGACTCTGGACTTCCATCTCAACAAGATGCCGAACGAGCACGGCTTCTTCTACCACTTCAACGACGTCAAGACCGGCAAGCCGCTCATCATTAGCGAAGTCTCCTCCATCGACACATCCATTTTTTTATGCGGCGTCCTCACCGCACGCGCGTACTTCAACGACTCCAGAATCACCGATCTCGCCACGCAACTTTACAATCGTGTCGACTGGCCCTGGATGCTCAACGGCGGCAAGACCTTCTCCATGGGCTGGCGGCCCGAAATCGGCTTCATTTCGACTCGCTGGGACCACTACTCCGAACTGATGATGCTCTACCTTCTCGCCATCGGCTCACCGACCCATCCCGTGTCGCCCGACTCCTGGAACGCCTTCACGCGCCCCCTCCTGACCTACGGCCCATACACCTACATCAGCGGCAGAGATCCCCTCTTCGTCCACCAGTTCTCTCATGCGTGGTTCGATTTTGCCCGGCAGCGCGACGCCTTCGCCGACTACTTCGTCAACTCCATCACCGCAACCCTCGCCCACAAAGCCTTCTGCTTTAGTCTCAATCGCGGCTACAACGACGACTACTGGGGCGTCAGCGCCTCCGACTGGGAGCATGGCTACACCGCCTGGGGTGGCCCTCCCCTCCAGGGTCCTGTCGACGGCTCCGTCGTCCCCTGTGCCGCCGCAGGATCACTGCCCTTCCTCCCCCGCGATTGCGTCCGCGTTCTCCGCGCTCTCCGCAACAACTTCGGCAAGGATGCCTGGGGCCGCTATGGTTTCTGCGACGCCTTCCACCCCGACCTCCACTGGTACGATCCCGACGTCCTCGGCATCGATCTCGGCATCGGCCTGTTGATGGCGGAAAATCTCCGCACCGCCTTCGTCTGGGAGACGTTCATGCAGAACCCAGAGCCCCTAGCCGCCATGAAAGCCTGCGGCTTCCACAGCGCCCGCCAAGCCAGCCCCACCGAGCCCAAAACCAACTCCCCTAAACCGAACCCTGCCCCAGAAGCTCCAGCAACCCCGCCTCATCCAGCACCGTAACCCCCAGCGAAGTTGCTTTATCGAGCTTCGACCCAGCCTCCTCCCCCGCCACAACATAGTTCGTCTTCTTGCTCACGCTGCCTGAAACGCTGCCACCCGCCGACTCGATCTTCTCCTTTGCCGACTCGCGCGTAAGATTCGGCAGCGTTCCGGTCAGCACAAACGTAAGCCCCTCCAGCTTTGAGCCACGCACCCGCTTCTCCGCTGCAAAGGTGAGTCCAGCTTTTCGCAGGCGCTCAACTAGATCAAGATTTCGCTTGTTGTCGAAGAACTCGCGAATTGCCTGCGCCACCTTGGGGCCGACGTCGTTGATGCGAGTAAGCTCCTCCTCACTCGCGCCAATCAGCGCGTCCATGCTGCCGAACTCGTCTGCGAGAGCCTGCGCCGTCCGCTCGCCCACATGACGAATACCCAGCCCCAGCAGCACACGATTCAGCGGCGCCTGCTTCGAGCGATCAATCTGCTCAAGCAGCGAGTCGGCAGTCTTCTCGCCGATTCGTTCCAGCTTGAGGAGATCTTCTTTTTTCAGGTGGTAGATATCTGCGAGAGAGTGGACCAGCGCCCTCCGCGTCGGAGCTTCGGCAGTATCACCATCATCCGGATGCTCAACCGACTCCTCAGCTGCATGCTCGGCGATGGTATGGCCAAGCAGTTGCGCAACCATCACCTCGCCCAGACCCTCGATATTCATCACGCTGCGTGAAGCAAAGTGTCGCAGCTCTTCTTCGAGTCGAGCCGGGCAGCTTACATTGATGCAACGCCAATCGACTTCACCTTCTTCGCGCACAAGCTCAGTCTTGCAGCGAGGGCAATGCGCAGGAAACGTAATGGCACGGCGCGCAACGTTGGATCTCTTCTCCTCAACCACACGAGTGATCTTGGGAATCACATCGCCCCCGCGCTCCACCTCCACGAGGTCGCCGATCTTCACCCCAAGCCGCTCAATCTCATCCGCGTTGTGCAGCGTCGCGCGTGTCACCGTGGTTCCGCCAATAAACACAGGCGCCAGCACAGCCACCGGAGTCACCTTCCCCGTCCTCCCGACCTGGAACAGCACGTCCTCGAGCCGCGTCGTCCCCGCTCGCGCGGCAAACTTGTACGCAATCGCCCATCGCGGAGCTTTACCTGTAAAACCCAGTCTCTTCTGTTGCGCTGTAGCATCCACCTTCACCACAACGCCGTCAATCTCGTACCCCAGCGTATCCCGCAGAGGCTCGGCCTCCGCAATAAACTTGATCACGTCGTCAATGCTCTTCACGGTCTTCGCATGCTGATTCACCCTGAACCCCGACGTTCGCAAGGCGACTAATGCCTCCGACTGCAACGGCAGCAGCGCATCACCATCCTCCAACAGCAGGTAAGCATAAAAATCGAGCCGCCGCTGCGCCACAATGTTCGGCTCCAGCGTTCGGATCGTGCCCGCCGCTGCATTCCGTGGATTCACCGCAGGCGCCAACCCCTGCGCCATGCGATCTTCATTCATCTTCTCGAACGCCGCCTGCGGAAGCACCACTTCACCGCGCACCTCAAAGCTCTGCGGCAAACCCGCCGCCTTCAGCTTCGCCGCCGAAACACTCAGCGGCACCGAACGGATCGTCCGCACATTGCTCGTCACGTCCTCGCCGATCGAGCCGTCCCCACGCGTCAACCCACGCTCCAGATGTGCTGCCCCATCCTTGGCCCCCTGAGCACCCGGCCCATAGTGCAACGCCAGCGACAACCCATCCAGCTTCAGCTCGCACACATACCGCACCTTCTCCGTACTGGGCAGAGCATCCCGTAACCGTTGCTCCCACGCCCGCAGCTCCTCTTCGTTGTAAGCGTTGTCCAGCGAAAGCATGGGCCGCGAATGCGGCATCTTCACAAACCCTTCCTTAGGCTTGCCACCCACACGCTGCGAAGGAGAGTCCGGAGTCACCAGTTCCGGATGCTCTTTTTCAATCTCCTTCAAACGATTCATCAGCGCATCGTACTGCGCATCCGTGAGCACGGGAGCGTCCTCCACGTAATACAAATGCTCATGATGTTGAATCTCGTCGCGCAACTTCTGCAGCTCTTGTTCGGGCTTCGACTTAGACGTCATAGGCAGGATTATAAAGAGCCGCATCGCACAAAGACCCTTCAAAACAAAAAGGGACAACGCAACAGCGTTGTCCCCTTTGCCTTAAACGAGGATCGGCTAGATCGACTATTTCGTTCCGGCGGCAACCACAGGCTGCTCCGGCTTCACATACGTATCCATCCAGCGATCGATCTCCCACAACACATGCTGCTTGGTCTCAAGCGCCCCATAGGCATGCGGCTCCAGCGGCAGAAACACTAGCCGGACCGTTGCCCCCTGACCCTTGAGCGCCGCATAGAAACGTTCACTCTGAACCGGATACGTTCCCGTATTGTCGTCCGCCTCGCCGTGAATCAGCAGGATCGGCGTCTTGATCTTGTCCGCATAGCTGAACGGCGACATATCGAAGTACAGCTTCGGATCCTGCCAGTAGGTCCGCTCCTCATTCTGGAATCCATAAGGAGTCAGCGAGCGGTTATACGCACCGCTCTCCGCAATGCCCGCGCGGAACAAATCCGAATGCGCCAGCAGATTCGCCGTCATGAACGCGCCATAGCTATGCCCCATCACCGCAACCCGCTTGGGGTCGACCACACCCAGCGACGCACCTTTATCGATCGCAGCCTTCGCCGCAGCGACCAGCTGCTCGACGTACGTATCGTTCGGCTCTTGCGTGCCCTCACCAATAATTGGGATAGTCGCGTTGTCGAGAATCGCATATCCCGCCTGGACCATGTAAAGATGCGACCCGCCGCCAAACACCGGATAGCGATTTGGCGATCCGCTCACCTGGCTGGCCGAATCCCGCGTCTTGAACTCCGCCGGATACGCCTCCATCAGCGTCGGCAGCGGACCCTGGCTCTTGTCATACCCCGCCGGCAGCCACAGTATCGCGGTCAGGTCGACCCCATCCGCGCGTTTGTACTTGAGGAACTGCCGCGTCGGCATCTTGATGTTGTCGTAGCGACCTGGAAAGTGCGTCAACTGCACCGGCTCTCCACCAGTTAGCGGAGCCGAGAAGTAGTTCGGCGACATCGTCTGGCTCTCGCGGCGAATCATCACTGTCGAATCCGACAGCAGTGCCGTCGGCTCATCGTAGTAAGGATCGCTCGAGCGATAGAGAATCTTCTCCTCTCCTCCACCCACTGGCATCACCGCCACAAATGGCTGGTCCCCCTTCGGCGACGCGCCCGGCGAGATGAAGTACACGCCCGCCCCGTCCGCCGTCAGCTTCAACACCATCTGTCCCGTCGCATTCATCGCCGTCATCGGCCGCCCAGGATTGTGATACCGATCCTGTGAAGAGCCCGAGTAGATCGTCTCGGTCTTCCCCGTCGACGGATCGAACGCCAGCATCATCGACTTGCGATCTGAGAACCGTGCCACCGACACAATTGCCAGGTGGTCGTTGCCCCACTCGATCCCCCGCGCCGCATTCGGTCCAAAGCCCCGTGCCAGGCGCATCGGAAGCTCCAGAATCGTTTTCGCCGACCCGCTGAACGGAGCCGGCAGCGCCATCACCTTATCGACGATCGCGGCATGCTTCTTCGGGTCGCCGCCATCCGCAGCCTCAACCCAAACCACCGTCGCCGGAACATCCGCGCGCCACTGGTAGTCCCTCGGCCCCGGCTCCACGGCATCCCGCGAGATCGGCAGATTATCCACTGCGCCGCGGTCCGACAGCAGCTTCACCGCGCCCCCGCCCTTCAACGGCACCACCTCCGTCTTCAACGGAAAGCGCTCATACGGAAACGTATAGCTGAACGGCCGATGCACCATCGCCACCAGCGCATACTGGCCATCGGGCGATGGCGCCGCGCGCTCGATCAAACCCTTCGCCGGCAGAGGCTTCACCACCCCGCTCAGCGAAACCACCGCCAGGTCCGACGATGCGTAATACTCGAAGATGTTCTCGTCGGTCGTTGTCTTCAGCATGTCTTCATAGGTCGGCGCAGGACTCACCTTGCCTAGGCTCTCCTCCACGTCCGGCCCCGTCGGGATCTCGCTTGCCTTCGGCGCAGCTCCGCGGTTCACCGGCACCGTCTTGCATAGCAGCGACGCACTGTCCGGCATCCACTCGCACGGAGAACCCAGCACCGCATTCAGCTTCACCGTCCCTACCCGATGTGCATGCGAAGTCGCCACATCAATCACCCAAAGCTCGAGGCCAGTAGCCGGAGCAGTCGCGTGCGCCACAAACGCCGCATGCTTCGAATCCGGCGACCACATCGCGTCCACTGCCTTCAATTTCGCCGGCAGACCCGTGATCGTCTTGGCCGCAGTCTCCTTCGTTGCGTCAACGGCCTGCAGTCGCAGCGCAACGTCGTACCGCTCCACGCTCGGTCCATTCGACGAAGGATTGAACCGGATCCCCGCCAGCCGGTACCGCGGCTGCGCCACATCGGCAATCGTCGGGAACGTCGCCGGCTGTTCCACCAGCATCATCTTGCGGTCCGGCGAGAGCCGCACTATCGGCGTCGGCGGCGCCTCCAGCAGCTGCTCGATCGGCGCCGGCGGCTTCTGATACGTCAACGCCGTCTGCGCCATCGCCGCCTGCACGCCTACACATCCAACTGTCATTCCCACAAAAAACGCACCAAGGATAAGCTTCCGCACTCCGCACCTCGTATTAAGTTTTGCTGATGTTGATGAGACGGTGCTCTCCCGCGCAAAGACGCACCAGGCAAGCTCGCGTCTTGGCAGCACTCTCCAACCTTCTCGAAGGGGCAGCGTTACCTGTTCGAGGTCTGTTTCTTCAGAATGGGATCCAGATTGGTCTTATCCACCAGCGCAACCCCCGTATCGATAAAAGCCGGAAACGGAGAATACGGATCCAGCGCATAGTCTCCGCCCAGCGGCTTTACCGGGTAGTGATGGATGTCGTCCAGGGCCTTCAACCCCAGAAAAGCCATCGTGTACGGCTTCTGAGAGATCGTCGAATCAATCGTTCCATCCCCCACCAGCTCCAGCGTATCGGTATCCACATCCATCGCAATCAACAACCGGTCGGTGATATTCCGCCGCTTGAAAGCTTCCGCGACGTTGGCCCCCGACCTGGAGTCCAGGCAAATGAACCCGTCGATCTTGGCTGCACCCGTCCGCGCAAGGTACACACCCGCCTGGTCCAGCGCCGTACCCGGGTCGGCCTTAATATCGAACACCTCGACGACCTTGATCCCCGGATAAGTGGCAAAGATATCCTGATAACCCTTCAGGCGCTCGTCCAGATTTGGCTGCCCCGGGTTAGTGAAGAACACCACATTTCCCTTGCCGTTTAGCCGAGCCGCCGCACGCCTCCCACCCAGCCTCCCGGCCTCCAGGTTATTGGTTCCAATAAAGTACAGTCGCTTGCTCTCCGGAGCATCCGAGTCCATCGTAATCACCGGAATGCCCGCCGCAATCGCGGCATCGATCTCCGGCGTCATCAACTTCGAGTTCGCCACCGAGACCAGAATCCCCGCCGGCTTCCTTGCCACCATCGCCTTGAACTCATCCACCTCCGCCTGGGGATTCAGACCCGCCGGCCCGCGCGTGTCGACCGAGACTCCATATTGAACACCGGCCGCCGCAAACCCATCCGCAGCCGACTTCCAATAGGGCACCGCTGTGTTCGTAGCAATCAGATAATACTGCTCACTCTTGCTGTGTCGAGTGCATCCCGTAAGCAGAGGAAGAACTGCCCCTGCCAAAAGCGCAAAAATCACTCGCTTAGTCAAAATGCTCATATATCATCCTCCAGCCAGATTCCTGTCCGAAGTCATGCGATCCCGCCAAATCGGGCAGCAACGCAGGTCGTCTTTCCTGCGGGGTCCCAGATATTACTCCAATTGCTAAGATGCTGGAAACCGCAACTCAACTAAAATCAATCCAGCATGGTTCTTCCCTTCGTCCGCGAGCTCCTGGCGGACCTGGAGCATTCTGACGCCTTTGAGCGTGTACGCCGCCACCTGAGCGGAGGCACGGGGCGCCGACGTGTCTCTGGACTGACCTTTACTGCCCGCGCCCTCTACCTTCCCTTCTTCGTCCGCGCCGCCAACGCCCCCTGTCTCATCGTCGTCGCCGATAACAAAGCAGCCGAAGCCCTCCACGCCGCCGTCCTAAGTGCCTGCGAGCTCACCGGCGCCCTTCCAGCCGAATCCATCCTCCGCCTCCCCGCCCACGACGTCCTGCCTTTCGAAAATCTTTCGCCCCACCCCGAAATCCAGGAAACCCGCGCCGCCACCCTCTGGAAAATCGCTACCGGGCAGGCCCGCCTCGTCATCGCTCCCGTCGAAGCCGCCTGCATGCGTCTCTTCCCTCGCGACTACTACCGCGCCCTCACCCTCCATCTCAAGCTCGGCGAAGAGTACATGCCCGACATGCTCGTCGAGCACCTCCTCTCCGTCGGCTACACCAAAGTCGACGTCGTCGACATGCCCGGCCAGGTCACGCTCCGCGGCGGCATCCTCGACATCTACTCCCCCGAGATGGACCGCCCCGTCCGCATCGACTTCTTCGGCGACGAGATCGAATCCATCCGCAAGTTCGACCCCGAAACCCAGCGCAGCAGCTCTACCCTCGACGACGCCCTTCTCCTCCCGCTCACCGAAACTCCAGTCACCGAAAAACTCCTCACCGCCATCAACGCCCGCCTCACCCGCGCCGGCAAAGCGGGTGCAGCCCTCGAAGGCGGCGAAGAACCCGCCGAACTTCTCACCCACGTCAGCACCCGCACTGGCGAAGCGACAATCTTCCCCGGCTGGGAGTTTTTCGCCCCCGTAGCAGGCGCGAACCTCACCCTCCTCGATCTCCTCAGCGCCTCCAGCTCCGCCACACCCCGCGTTTTTCTCGAAGAACCCGCCATGGTCAAAAATCAGGGCGAACGCTGGTGGAACAAAATCGAACAGCGCCACGACCGCTCCGGCATCGGCAACCTCGTTCGCCCCGAAGATATCTATCTCTCCCCCTGGGACCTCGACGACCGACTCCATAAATACTCCGGCATCGAGCTCGACCAACTCGGCGCCGTCGACATCCTCGACGCCGATCGCAGCGAACTCTCCGAAGTCGACTTCGCCACCCGCCCCACCATGCGCTTCCACGGCTCCATCCCCGCCCTCATCGACGCACTCAACGCCTTGATGAAACAGGAAGCCCGCATCCTCCTCACCGCACCCAACCAGGGCGAAGTCGAACGCCTCGCCGGTCTCCTGCAGGAGTACCACCTCCCCTACCGCCTCGGCTCGCGCAGCGAAGCTCACGGCAGCGCCAACATCTACAGCGAATCCAGCTACCTCGCCGGAGACCTGCGCACTCCGGTTATCGTCAAAACCACCATCGCCGCCGGCGTCCAGATCCTCGATCTTGATAAGACCACCGCCCGCCAGCTCATCATCTTCGGCGCCCAGGATCTCTCCGACGAAGCCGACGTCACCGTCCGCCCCGTCCGCCGCGGCAAATCCAAAGCCGCCGCCTTCATCTCCGACTTCCGCGACCTCGCCGTAGGCGACTACGTCGTTCACGTCGAACACGGCATCTCCCGCTACTGCGGCCTTCGCGTCATCGAAGAAGACTCCGGCATCCCCCTCGAGCTCATGATCCTCGAGTTCGCCGACGAAGCCAAACTCTACGTCCCCCTCACCCGCCTCGACCTCATCCAGAAATATCGCTCCAGCGAAACTGGCCCACCGCCCGAACTCAACAAACTAGGCACGCAAGGCTGGCAAAAAACCAAAGCCCGCGTAAAAAAGGCGATGGCCGACATGACGGCCGAGCTCCTCAAGCTCTACGCTCAACGCAAAGCCGCCCAGGGCACGCCGTTCTCACCAGACACCAACATGCAGCACGAGTTCGAAGACGCCTTCGACTTCAACGAAACCGATGACCAGATCACCGCCATCGCCGACATCAAGCGCGACATGGAGTCCACCCAGCCCATGGACCGCCTCCTCTGCGGCGACGTCGGCTACGGCAAAACCGAAGTAGCTATGCGCGCCGCCTTCAAAGCTGTGCAGGACGGAAAACAAGTCGCAGTCCTCACCCCCACCACCGTCCTCAGCTTTCAGCACTACGAGTCCTTCAAACGCCGCTTCGCCAACTTCCCCGTCAACGTCGAGATGATCTCCCGCTTCCGCACGCCGAAAGAGCAGAAAGTCATCCTCGAAAAGGCCGAACAGGGAAAAGTCGACATCCTCATTGGCACCCACCGCATCCTCTCCAAAGATTTAAAGTTCCAGGACCTCGGCCTCCTCGTAGTCGACGAAGAGCAGCGCTTCGGCGTCCGGCACAAAGAGCGCCTCAAGCAGATGCGAGCGCAGATCGACGTCCTCTCCATGTCCGCCACACCCATCCCCCGTACCCTCCACATGTCGCTCATCGGCCTCCGCGACATGTCCGTCATCGAAACCCCGCCCAAAGACCGCATGGCCATCCAGACCATCGTCGCCAAGTTCGACGAAAAACTAGTCCGCACCGCCATCGAGATGGAGCTCGAGCGCGGCGGCCAAACCTACTTCGTCCACAACCGCGTCGAAACCATCTACGACATCGCCACAAAGATCCGCGAGCTAGTTCCCCAGGCAAGAATTGTCATAGGCCACGGCCAGCTCCCCGAGGCCGAACTCGAACGCGTCATGCTCGCCTTCATGAACCACGAGTACGACGTCCTTGTCGCCACCTCCATCATCGAAAATGGCCTCGACATTCCTCTCGCCAACACCATCCTCATCAACCGCGCCGACCGCCACGGCCTCTCCGAGCTCTACCAGCTCCGTGGCCGCGTAGGCCGCTCGAATCGCCGCGCCTATTCCTACTTGCTCATCCCACCCGAAACCGAACTAACCGAAATCGCCCGCCGCCGCCTTGCAGCACTCAAAGAATTCTCCGACCTCGGCGCCGGCTTCAAGATCGCCGCTCTTGACCTCGAACTCCGCGGCGCCGGCAACATGCTCGGCGGCGAACAATCTGGCCACATCGAAGCCATCGGCTTCGAGCTCTACACCACCATGCTCGAAGAGGCTGTCCGCAAGATGAAGGGCGAGGAAGAGGAACCCGCCCACGCCACCACAACGATCAATCTCGGCATCTCCGTCCGCATCGACTCCGACTATATCCCCGAAGAAAACCAGCGCCTCCGCATGTACAAGCGCATCGCCGGCGCGCAAACGCAAGCCGACCTCGCCGACGTCCGCGCCGAACTACAAGACCGCTACGGCACCCCACCCGAAGCGGTCCTCAACCTCCTCGCCGCCGGAGAAATCCGTCTCCGCTGCGAACAACTCGGCATCTCTCAGCTCGACCGCAAGCGCACCCAGATTGAACTTCCCAACCCCAACGGCAACAGAAAACACCCCATCAAGTCCTTCATGGAGATGCTCCACGTCAAATTCGCCGCCGTCAACGCAGACGCCGCCACTCTCGCCCAGGCCCCAATCGATCCCGCCACGCTAATGAAACTCGTCAGCCGCAACGCCAAACGCGGAGCCCAGTTCACTCCCCAAGGCACCCTCCGGTGGCCCCTCCCCTCCGCCAAAGCCGAGGATGTTCTCTCTGAAACTCGCGCCCTCCTCGAAGCCCTGGATACAACAATCCGAAATTGATTTCACGAGTCCCGATCTCATCGGTCATACATCTGTCTGCGGCGAGGACTATCATCGGGATAGATTCATCCAGAAACCAAGGGCGCGATATGAAGTATCTGTCCGTCTTAGCGCTTGTGCTCCTACTCTCCCTTCTCATGTTCGTTCCGAGCAACCGGCTCGCCGCACAAACCGGACAACCTTTGAATGCCTCTCTTGCTCCTGGAACAGACATAGGAGCCAAGGTAAACGGGCTCGTCACCAAATGTGCGGGTGCATATTGCCCAATCTACATTCCTTCTGGAACCTACAAATTTACAACTCCTATTCTCTTAGGCTCCAACGTCGACTTATACGGCGCCGGAGAGAACCAGACAATCCTTATCTATACCGCGGTTCATCCCACCGCTGGCGGACCCAACACACGCGCCGCAACCACGACAGCTATTACGGCCGGAAGCTCTACGACGAAGGTAAAGATTCACGATCTCCAGCTGCTCGGCACTCAGGAGACCATCGGTTCACCTGCGACCTATAACAATTCTCAGGGCATAGCCCTGAAAGGCACATTTGGCACCGTCGATAAGGTCAAACTAGCTCATCACTGGGCGTATGGATCGCCAATAACTATCGGCGGAAGCCATAACACCCTGTCTAACTCCGACATTGAATACGGAACCTTCTGTGTCGGCCTAACGGGCAACTATCAAACAATTAGTAAAAACTACGTCAGCAACCATTACTCGGCTGCTTCGAAGTCAGAGGCGCCGGCAGTTCATTACTGGGACGGCATAGCGTCCGAAGGCCTCAGCAACAGTCTCATTGACGGAAACACCGTGGAGGACAACGGCCAAAGCGGAATATATGCAGGCGGAAATGGCGGCCTATCCTCGCACAACACAATCTCCAACAACATCGTCCGGCACAATTGGAATCGAGGTATTGATAATGGGGTGACTGGTCACGTAAGCAAAGAGAATGGCGTCGCTTTCTTGACCATCACCAGCAATCACGTGATGGACAACCTGGAGGACAATATTTGGCTTATCTGTGTTCAGCATGCCGATGTAAGCGGAAACCGAACTGAATACACCCGCCGCTATCCCGCCTTCTTTGGATCTAAAGCTACCAGCACACGATCTGGGATTGTCGTCGGCGATCTTTGCGGCGATGCCCCACAGGATATCTCCAGCAATGTCTCCGTGACAGGAAACACGGTGCGGGATTATCAAGCTAAATCTGTCATTGGGCTCAATCTCAACGTGAAAGCCCTAAGCATTGGTAATAAATTCGCAGGCAACACCAACAATTCCCGATTTTATGTTGGACCTCATGTTGTGCTTACACACAATACAGTTCAAAAATAGAGCTTGTCCGCTTTCAAATTGACTCCTCGACGATCATCGGCGATGATGATCGGCAATGATGAAGACCGCCGTGACATAATCCTCTCGGCTCTCTGCCTCAGCTCTTACTGAGCGCCACAGCCAACTCGCAGGTCATTACCGGCACAATGACCATTAACCTAACCGGCAGAAAACACACCTACGACCTCCACAACACTCTCCCCGAAGCACCATAACCGGCCTATCCCCGACTCGAGAGATATTGGCCCGCCGGCTCCAAAGCCGTATCATGAAAGAAAGAGAGAGAAGAGACAACTCATGCACAAAACCATCCGCATCGGCGCAATGAGTGTGACCTTCCTGAAGACCCGCCATGAGACTGACGGCGCCTTCGACTTCTTTGAACTCACCATACCGCCCCTGGTCCACGTACCCATGCCCCACATTCACCGCAAGTACGATGAGACCATCTTCGGCCTCGACGGCAACATGACATGGACCCTCCGCGATGTACCCACACCGGTCAGTCGCGGCAGCGTTCTCTTCATCCCACGCGGTGTCCCCCACTTCTACGAGAACCGCCACCACACCACCGCCCGCATCCTCTGTCTCCAGACTCCTGGCATCGTCGGGCCGGAGTACTACGAGGAATTAGCCAGCCTCTACACGCACGACGGAGTTGCCGATCTGGCCAGCATCGCCTCAACCATGAGTCGCTACGGCATCATCCCCATCACCCACAGCAAATACCCCACTCCGATCGGCCCCGAAGCCTGACCTCTCCGAGCAGTGGGAGGCAGGGTGCGACTCACGGGTGGGATCCGGACTGGGCGAGAAATAGGTAAGGTGAGCACGAAGCTGTTGTCCAACGGCTTCGTGCCCGATCTAAGTCATCGAATCGACTCTAGAGCATCCCTACTTGCTGGACTTTGAGCGCATTCTGATCACAAACAAAATTACAACCAGAAGCACGGCCAAACCGACCCAAAGGAGGTAGTTTGGCTTTTCCGGAGTCGGTTCGGCAGGAGCAGGAGCAGGAGCACCAGGAGCAGCAGCAGGAGCAGCAGGCGTCTCCGTCTCGGCCGGGACAGGAGTGGGCTCTCCTTCGGCAACGAGCAAAGGAGCATCGGGTGCCGGAGAAGGGGGGATCGTGCCAGTCACATGCTGTGGCTGCGTCGCGACCTCCGTCGGAGCCGCAGCGGGCGCCTCACCCTTTTGCGGCGCTGGGGCCGCAGGAGGAGTCTTGCCAGTCACCCTCTGTTGCTGTGATGAAACCACCGTCGGAACCTCCACGATCTTCGTGGCGGAGACCTTCATACCCTTCCTCAAGGCAAAAGCGTCGACCATTTGGCCGTCGACGTTGAATTTCTGGTCCTTAGGGATCTTGAACTCCTGGTTTGTGTTGTCTTCGAGCGTGAGGATCACCGACGTTGGTGGACTGACATGCCAGACCTTGCCTGTCACGGTCTGGATTGTGGTGACGATCATGGGAGTGGTTGTGGTAATGATCGTGCGCTGGAGCTTCATGCCCGGGCTTCAAGTCGTGAATGCCAAGCTGTTTCCCATCAACCGTGGCTCTGGCAGACTCGGGGACATCCGGAAAATGCCGGAAGGTGCCATCTTCCATTTTCACGATCAGATCATTTCCGTCCACCGCGTAAACTTCGCCGCGGTTGACCGTAACGGTGTGGCTGCTCGCGCCCCGTGTTGTCGCTGTAGTCGTCTGGACCTGCGCGCCGGTTTGAACAGCAAATGCTAGACCGAGTGTTCCGGTAGCGAGCAAGAGTCCCTTCTTAATCCATCTGGCACCAAGCTTCATGTCTATCCTCCGTGAACCTCATTTCTCGGCCCAACCTCGAATATGTACTTAACTCCACGCAGTGCATGTATGTCGACTGGGGAAATACCTAGTCAGTCCTAACGAATCATTGGTAATTGGTGTCGGGGGTATCTGGATCGTCGGAGCCTCCGCCCAAAGACACGAAAAGAAACGCCCGGCACTTCAGATAGGTATGTTCTTAGGTCAGCCTAGTTGCGCGTAAACACTCATTGAAGGTATTTCCACCAGTCCCGATGGAAATCGACCACACCGAACCATCTCACTCATAGAGAAAACGAGGGAGGAGGGCAGTTTTGGAGCCTCTGTCTCCAATCCCCGCCGCGGTAGCACCGACGTTGCCGCAGGCCGTACACTTTCTCATCTATGAAGATCGCGTCCCTCCTCACTCTTTCTCTCATCGTAGGAAATCTTATGTCTCCATCCTCCCCCGCCCAGCGTCTCTCCGCCGACGGCGCCCTCCAGACCTTCAACACCCTCGCCGATCAATATTTCTCTGACGTCTACTTCCACTTCGCCCCCACCGCCGGAACCTCCGCCGGCCTCCATCAGTACGACAACCAACTCGAAGACTTCTCCGCCGCGAACATCCAGAAGCAAATCGCCGCCCTCCACGTCTACGAAAAGAAAGTCGAAGCCATCGATCCCTCCGCCCTCGATGCCCCCGTCGCCGCCGACCGCGAAATCCTCCTCAACAACATCCGCAGCCAACTCCTCACCCTCGAGACCATCCGCCCCTGGGAGAAGAACCCCGACATCTACTCCTCCGGCATCACCAACTCCGCCTACGTCATCATGGAGCGCCCCTACGCCTCCACCGATGTGCGCCTGAAATCTCTGATCGAACGCGAAAGACAGATGCCCCAGGCCCTCCTCGAAGCCCGCAAAAACCTTAAAAACCCGCCGAAGATCTACACCGAAATCGCCCTCGAACAAATCGATGACAACATCAGCTTCTTCCAGAACGATGTCCCCTCCGCCTTCTTCTCCGGCGCCGACGCCGTCACCGACGCAGATGCCAAAGCCGCCTTCGCCAAATCCAACGCCGCCGTTATCGATTCCCTCAAGTCCTACGACGCCTGGATGAAGTCCGATCTTCTCCCCCGCTCCAACGGCGACTACAAATTCGGCGCCGAAACCTTCGCCAAGAAACTTCGCTACGACGAGATGGTCGACATCCCGCTCGACCGCCTCCTCCAGATCGCCTTCGACGACCTCCACAAGAATCAAGCCGAGTTCGCCCGCATCGCCAAAGAAATAGACCCCAACAAAACCCCGCAGGAAGTCCTCGCCGAACTAGCCGCCATCCACCCCGCGCCCGACAAGCTCCTCAACGCATTTCAAGACACATTTAGCAGCCTCATCACCTTCATCGACACCCATCACATCATCACCATCCCCTCGCAAAGTCGAGCCCACCCTCCAGGAGACACCGCCCTTCATGCGCGCCACCACACAAGCATCGATGGATCCGCCCGGCCCCTTCGAAACCCACTCCACCAAGGCTTACTTCAACGTCACTCTGCCTGAAAAAACCTGGACGGCGCCGCACATAGCCGAACACATGGCCGCTTTCAACGTCGGCACCATCATCTCCACCAGCGTCCACGAGGCCTACCCCGGCCACTACGTTCAATTCCTCTGGACCCCGCAGTTTCCCTCCACCATCCGCAAAGTTCTCGGCGCCAACACCAACATCGAAGGCTGGGCCCACTACACCGAGCAGATGATGCTCGACCAGGGCTACGGCCAGCCCGGCACCGAAGCCCCCGGTGCTCCGAAAATCGACGAGCGCGAAGCCAAACTCATCCGCCTCGGCCAGCTCCAGGACGCGCTCCTCCGCGACGCCCGCTTCGTCAACTCCATCAAGCTTCACACCGGCCAGTTCACCTTCGATCAAGCCGTCAACTTCTTCGTCACCGACGGCTATCAATCCCACTCCGTCGCCGTCGTCGAAACCAAGCGCGGCACCGCCGACGCAACCTACCTCTACTACACCCTCGGCAAACTCGAAATCATGAAGCTCCGCGCCGACATGATGAAAAAACAAGGCGCCGCCTTCAACCTCGAAGACTTTCACAACAATTTCATGCGCCAGGGCTTCGCCCCCATCAAAATCATCCGCAAGGCCATGCTCCACGACGACTCACCTGTCCTCTAAAGAAACAGCGGCCCGACACATCGTGCAGCCGCATGCTGCTAGGATTTGCTATATCCAACCTGCATCTAAGGAATTCATGAAGCAACGTTCAACCGACCAGAAAATCCGTAAAGCCGTCTTCCCCGCCGCAGGACTCGGCACTCGCTTCCTTCCCGCCACCAAAGCCATGCCCAAAGAGATGCTCTGTCTCGTCGACAAGCCGCTCATCCAGTACGGCGTCGAAGAGGCCGTCGCTGCCGGCTGCAACGAGATCATCATCATCACCGGCCGCGGCAAATCCACCATGGAAGACCACTTCGACGGCAGCCCCGAACTCGAAGCCAACCTCGCCGCAAAGAATAAAACCGCCCTCCTCGAGATCACGCGTGCCGTCTCCAGGATCGCCCGCGTCACCTACACCCGCCAGGCCGAACCCCTCGGCCTCGGCCACGCCGTCCTCCAGGCCAAAGAGATCGTCGGCGACGAACCCTTCGCTGTCCTCCTCCCCGACGACATCGTCGACGCCTCCGTCCCCTGCATGAAGCAGATGGTCGAAGCCTTCAACGAAACCCAATCCACCATCCTCGCCTCCGAAGTCATCGAAGGCCCCGCCATCTCCGCCTACGGCGTCCTCGACTGCATCCCCGACCCCAAAAACCCCCGCCTCCTCGACGTCAAAAACATGGTCGAAAAGCCGAAGTTCGAAGACGCCCCATCAAAAAACGCCATCATCGGCCGCTACATCCTCACGCCGCGTATCTTCGACATGCTCGAAACCATCACTCCCGGCGCTGGCGGCGAACTCCAGCTCACCGACGCCATCAAAGCCCTGCTCGCCTACGAAAAGGTCTACGGCTTCCGCTACGAAGGCAAGCGCCACGACGCCGGCGACAAACTCGGCTTCCTCAAAGCCACCGTCGAATTCGCTCTCAAACGCGACGACCTCGGCCCTCCCTTCCGCAACTGGCTCAAAACTTTCCCGCTCTGAAACGCGTCTATCAAAATAGATCAACCCACGCGATCGTGTAATAAACTCTCCGTGGGTTGATGCATTTAGCCGCGCAGTCGGTGTCGTCGCACAGTTGGGTTCCAAATTCAAACAAAGGGATTGATCAGAATGAATCGGATTCTTCGATGCTCGCTCGTAGTGTGTGTGGTAACTCTCTCGGCTCATTTCACCTCGGCACAAGACGCTCCGGCTCCGGCGCCGCAAGCCGCCAGGCCACCCCGCGGACCACGTCCCAATCCCACAAACATCAAGGTTCTCCCCAAAGACATCACCGGCGACGAGACCATCAAGCTCATGCATCAATATGAGGGCGACCTCGGTGTCGAATGCGAATTCTGCCACGCCCGCAACGCAGCGACCAAACGCAACGACTTCCCCTCCGATGCCAACCCGGTCAAGGACAAAGCCCGTCTGATGATCAAAATGACCGACGATCTCAACGCGAAATACCTCGCACAGTTGACCGACCCCAGGCCCACCAGCCCCATCACCTGCGGAACGTGCCATCGCGGCATGTCACACCCCGAAGTCTTCGTCCCAAAACCGCATGAACGAGGGAATCCGTCACCCGCAGCCCCTGCTGCACCATCGGCACCAACTCCCCCACCCCAGTAGCCACCGTGGTAGCCGAGACCGCCGGCTCCTTCGAACGAGCCCAAATCGATTGGCCCTACCTCCGTCATCCCTCGCACGGAATCCGCAGGCGTGCGCCTGTCATCCAATCGTCTCGACATGCCATCTCTCTTCGACCCCATCCAGCTCGGCGACCTCCACCTCCCCAACCGCATCTTCATGGCCCCGCTCACCCGCCTCCGCGGCACGCCCAACCACATCCCCACGCCCATCATGGCCGACTACTACGCCCAGCGCGCCACCGCCGGCCTCATCCTCTCCGAAGGCACACCCATCGACCCCTTCGGCGTAGGCTACGCCAACGTTCCCGGCCTCTGGTCCAAAGAGCAAACCGAAGCCTGGAAGCCCATCACCGCCGCCGTCCACAACGCAGGCGGCCACATCTTCTCGCAGATCTGGCACGTCGGTCGCATCTCCGACCCCGAGTTCCTCAACGGCCAGCTCCCCGTCGCACCTTCAGCCATCGCCGCCTCCGGCAACGTCAGCCTTCTCCGGCCGCAGCGCCCCTTCGTCACTCCGCGCGCGCTCGAAACTGCCGAGATCAAAGGCATCATCGAAGCCTTCCGCCGCGGCGCCCAGAACGCCCAGTCAGCCGGTTTCGATGGCGTCGAGCTCCACGGAGCCAACGGCTATCTCCTCGACCAGTTTCTCCAGGACGGCGCCAACCATCGCACCGACGAGTACGGTGGCCCCATCGAAAACCGCGCCCGCCTCATGCTCGAATGTGCCGACGCCGCCATCTCCGTCTTCGGCCCCGGCCGCGTCGGCATGCATCTCGCCCCGCGCGGCGACTCCCACGGCGTCTCCGACTCCAACCCCTCCGCCACCTTCACCTACGTCGCCCGCGAGCTCGGCAAACGCAATCTCGCCTTCATCGCCGCCCGCGAGCATCCCGGCCCTGACTCCCTCGGCCCCAGCCTCAAGCAGGTCTTCGGCGGAGTCTTCGTCGCCAACGAAGCCATCGATCAGCAGACCGGCCAGCAGCTTCTCGACGAAGGCAAAGCCGACGCCGTAGCCTTTGGCAAGCTCTTCATCGCCAACCCCGACCTGCCCGCCCGCTTCGCAAAGCACGCGCCCCTCAACCGCCCCAACGCCGCCACCTTTTACGCCCCCGGCCCGGAGGGCTACACTGACTATCCGGCGCTCCAGCTCTGACTTCCGAACGCCTCGGCCACTTCCTGCATCTCAAAACCATGACCCCATCACTCGAAGAACAACACAGGAGAGGACATGTCAAAGGACAAATCGAAAAATAAAGCAAAAGATAACGCAGAGGCGACCAACTCCACCCTCAGTCGCAAAGATCTCATCGACCTCCTCAACGGAGATCTCTCCCGCGAATATCAGGCCATCATCGGCTACGTCAACTACTCCCAGGTCCTCAAGGGAGCGCAGTACATGAACATCGCCGGCGAACTCGAGGTCCACGCGAAAGAAGAGCTCGCCCACGCCCTGGCCGTCGCCAATCACATCGACTATCTCGGCGGCATGCCCACCGTCACTCCCAAGCCCGTCAAAACCTCCGAGAAGGCAACGGACATGCTCAATTTCGATCTCGACAACGAGAAAGAAACCATCCGCCAGTACCGCCGCCGCATCAAGCAGTGCGACGAGCTCAACGAGTTCGCCATCGGCGAATCCATCCGCGAGATCCTCATGCAGGAGCAGGACCACCTCATCGCCCTCGCCACCGCCCTCGGCATCGACCCGCCCAACCCCGGCATCGCCGACTAGTCACTTCGCAAAAAAGATGGCGCTGAATCACCCGATCAGGCGCCGCTTTATTTGCAAATCGCGGTCAGTTTCCGATAATGCGACTTTGGGGGCAATACGAAGGCCGCTTCCGCTAAGCCGACTTCACAGTAACTAACCCTCCGGTTAGCCGGTCGACAAGTGTGCTTACGCAGAAAACTCCCGATGTGCGCGGTCGAGAAGGGACTTGTTGGTACGAATTTGGGCCCATGCCAGACCGAAGCAGAGAAACAATAGCGTCGCCTCGAAAGGCGTACCTTTCCTACCCTGCACATTCCACGAATCGGGTAAGTGTGGATGAGCCGCCAGCGCCGCGGTTTGCAGAACGAAAAGCGCAATGAGAAAGATGAGGTGGCGCCAAAGCAGACGGGGAACCTGTGGCTCGACGGCTGGGCATGCGAACTTGTAGCCGGGGACATTACCGCCGGAGGGTCCGCTGCCGGTCGTTGCAAACGTAAAGAACACCACGAAAAGGGTGTAACTGACTATCGACGCCTCCTGAAGTCCATAGGGCCTGCTTATCAGAAGCAGGAAGAGAGGCACGCTGCCCACGGTCATGCATAAGAAGATCACTGACATCAAGAGGAGGCGTGAACGCGAGCTTCTGTGCCGGCACGGGTCAGAGAATGGCCACTGCTCCATCAAATGGGGCTGCGGCTCGAATGACGCGATGCGGTGGAGCGGAATGTAACGATGGCTGCGACGAATCCGATGGCCGGTGCGAGAAAAGCCGTCGGAAGGGATCACTTTGACAGACAGTCGATCTCCCTCGTCGTTCAGCCCGGCAACTTCTGCAGTAATCCGCTCACCGTTCTCAAGCATGAGAACACCGATTGTGCCGACGTCCGCTTTATCAAGCCATTGAGGGGCAAAGTTTCGCTTTGCCTCATCGAACGTGAGGTTGCGTCGTGCGAGTTCCTTACTCAGCACCTGCTCGGCTGTCTCAGTGAGGCCGCCTCCGGCTGCGAGCTTCAGAAGCTCCACGTCGCTGAGGGCCCCATAGTGTTCGTCGAGCGCGTTTCTGTTTGGCATGAAGTCGACCCGATTATATAGCTTGCCGAATTCTCTCTGGTCCCCTAGGGCCGAGTCCCAATCTAGGCGCGAGCGAACTTCCCGCAATACGGGGTTTTCGGCAACTTCGACCACCTCAAATCCCTTGAACTACTTCTCGATCTTCAAATTGATATAAAACTGGTTCTTGCTGTCGAACGAGCTGATCGACTTCACCGAGCTCTTCTTGCCGCCGCTCTCCGCCCAGATTTCATAGTCCGTGTTCTGTGAAAGCTGGCCGAACCGGTAGCTGCCGTCGTCACCGGAGAAGAAGCTCTTCACCGCCAGGCTTCGCCCGTCCTTCAGATAGACCACCGCGCCCTTGATCGGCGCATTTCCGCTATCCACGACCTTACCCTGAACAACCCGTTGTTCCGGCGCACGCTGCTGTGCAACCGCAGGAACTCCCTCTGCAGCCACAAAAAAGGCGGTCATGCAGGAGGCAAAAATCACTGTGCTGGCAAAAGAAAGGAGCGAGACAGAAATACGCTTCATACGTATCAGTATACGGCCACCTTCACCACCGGCCCGTTGTTACTCATCTTCATCCTCTTCGGTATGCATCGGGTCTTCGTCGTCATAACCAGCTACATCGATCGCCGCCACCTCCAGCGGATCCACCGAGACAATCTCCAGGTCCATCCCGCACTCATCGCACTGGACCGTCTCGCCTTCCTCCACATCATCGACATCCACAACAATCGGGTTATCGCATTCGGGACATACAACAGCCATAATCACACCTCCAGGTTTGGGTTCCCGACCCACCTATAGGACGACACCTATAGGATTATGGGATCAGCACTCGCGGATACCCCCGCTATTTATTTAGCGGCCTTACCGCCTGTACGTCAAGCTTACGATTGCTTTACCATTTTGGTTTCCACACAAGGAGAAATTTCGTGACCGCTGGACCCCGTTTTCCCGTTCGTCTCTTCCGCTACACCGCCGTCGTCTCCCTCCTGACTTTCGGCATCCTCTACGCGCAGGAACCGGGTCCCGCCGGCAGTCCTGTCACTCCGGCCCCCGCCGACCCCGCCATCGCCGGCGCACTCCAACAGGTCTCTCCCGATAACATCAAAGCCATCATCACCAAACTCGTCAGCTTCAACAATCGCAGCACCCTCTCCAGCATGGACACCGACCTCAAGCCCGGCACCGGCATTAACGCCGCCGCCGATTGGATCGAGTCCGAATTCAAACGTTACTCCGAAGCCTGCGGCGGCTGCCTCGAGGTCAAACGCGACGAATTCGTCGAACCCGGCAGCACCGCCCCGCTCTCCCGCATCACCAAACCCACCAAGCTCACCAACGTCTACGCCATCCTCCGCGGCACCGACCCCGCCCAGGCCAATCGCGTCGTTCTCGTCACCGGCCACTATGACTCCCGTAACTCCGACAACTTCAACACCCACGACCCCGCCCCCGGCGCGAACGACGACGCCAGCGGCACCGCCGTCTCCATCGAATCCGCCCGAGTCCTCAGCAAGCTTAAGTTCCCCAGCACCATCATCTTCCTCACCGTAGCCGGAGAAGAGCAGGGCCTCAACGGCAGCCGCCACTTCGCGCAGTACGTTAAATCCCAAGGCTGGGATCTCGAAGCCGTCCTCAACAACGACATCGTCGGCGGCGATACCACTCCCGGCGCGGTCGGTGCCGACAAATCCGCCGTGCGCGTCTTCTCCGAGGGCGTCCCCGGCCCCACGACCATCGAACAACTCCATCAAATCCAGAACATCGGCTCAGAAAACGACTCACCCGCCCGCGAACTCGCTCGCGCCATCGTCGATATCAGCCACACTTACTTTCACCCAACCTCGCAGCGTCTCTCCGCCGGCACACCAGCCGGTCAGCCCCACAACATGGCCATGCGAGATGGTCCCCGCATTCCATCCCGTCATGATCTTCCGCCGAGACCGCTTCGGCCGCGGCGGCGATCACACCAGCTTCTCCAACGAAGGATTCGCCGCCGTCCGCTTCACCGAGTGGCTCGAAAACTTCAGCCACCAGCACCAGACCCCACGCATCGAAAACGGCATCGAGTACGCCGACGACATCAAGTACGACGACTTCAACTACATCGCCAACGTCGCCCGCCTCAACTCCGCCGTTCTCTCCACCCTCGCCGCAGCACCCGGCCAGCCACAAAAAGTCGCCGTCCTCAACCCGCCCTACGACACCCGCACCGTCCTTCGCTGGGAAAAACCCGCAGACTTTCCCGCCGGAGCCGCCTTCGAAGTCGTCTACCGCGACACCACCCAGCCCGACTGGACCAGCGTCATCTCCGCCGGCGACGTCACCACCATCGCCATCCCCATCTCCAAGGACAACGTCATCTTCGGCGTCCGCTCTGTCGATTCAGCCGGTCACCGCAGCGCCGCAGTCTACCCCATCCCTCCACCCCGCACCAGGCCCGTCCCGGGAACCACCGCAGCTCCACCGCCTACATCCAATTAACGCAAACAGAAAAGGCGTGTGGATTCCTCAGTTCCACACGCCTTTATCCCATCGCAACGTTCAGGCAGTGCAGTCTTCCATCGCCACGCCTATGATGAAATAAGAAAAGTTCGATGCCTCGCTCCGGCCCCATCTCGCTAAGCCTCCCAGCCTTCTCCGGCGTCACTCGCAAGATCATCCTCGCGAATGTCTCGGTCTTCTTCGCCATCATTCTCTTTCGCTGGCTGGCTCCGCACGTCACAGACCTCCTCCTCAGCCACCTCATGCTCGAGCCCCGCGCCGTCGCCCACGGCGAAATCTGGCAACTCTTCACCTACACCTTCATCGAGCAAGGCATCCTCGCCATCCTCTTCGGCATGCTGACCCTCTGGTTCACCGGCTCCATCCTCGAACCCTCTTTCGGCTCCCGCTGGCTCGGCGAACTCTACTTCTCCTCCGTCATCGGCGGCGCCATCATCGCCTCTGCCATCTCCTTCACTCACATCTTCAACCTGCGTCCCGACGTCATCGCCGCCGGTTGCTGGTCCGGAATCTTCGGCCTCCTCATCGCCATCGCCATGATCTTCGGCGACCAGGAATTTCTTCTCTGGTTCCTCGTCCGCATCAAGGCCAAGTACATGGTCGCGATCTACATCCTCATCGCCGTCGCGCTTCTGCTCAAACAAGCCGACACCTTCAACGCCCTCATCCAGCTCTCCGGCGCGCTCTGCGGTTTCCTCTTCGTCAAATTCGCTCCCCGCCGCGGCCTCGCCTTCGGATTCAGCGAGCGCTACTTCGGCATCCGCAACAACTACTACCGCTGGAAGCGTCGCCGCGCCGCCCGCAAGTTCGAGGTCTACATGCGCAAGCAGAACCGCGAAGTCCACTTCGACAAGGACGGCCGCTACGTCGACCCCGACGAACTCCGCAAAAACCCCAACGACAAACGCTGGATGAACTAGCCAAACGCCGGATGAACTAGCCGCGCACCGCCCGTACCAGCAGGCAGAAGACCATCCCTCGCGAACGCTTCAGTCGTTGCGTGCTCTTTTGTTTGTCATCCCGCAGGGATCTGCTTTTGCAGTTGCTTGTCCGAACCCTCCACCCAATCAACTAGGCACCCGCCCCTAAAGACGCGGCGCAATCCTCTCGCTCGCCTCCTTCGAAGTCACCACCGCGTGCACCTCGAAATCAACCAGGTCACTCCAGTTCGCCATCCACTCCTCCAATAGCCTGCGATCCTCGGTTTCCATCACCTGATAGCAGCGCTCAAGCCTCTCATCCACCCAGCTCGACACATACGTCAGGCCTTCAGGAGCCAGACGGCCCCTATCCCGAAACCGCCGATACACCGCCACGGCATCTTTGTTCTTGAAGTGCTCCACCACCATGTACAGCGTCTTCGGCATCGATAATCTCTCCGGATCTCACTTCAGGTAGCGTTCCCTGATGACATTCCTATGGCGCAATTCATGCCCAGCGATGTGGTAAGCGAGAGCGCGCACGCTGACACGCTTGCCATCCGCCACTCCGCTCCGCAACAGCGCCGCCTCATCCAGGCTCTCGAACAAAGCGATCGTTGATCGCCTCACCAGGCTGAATTCATCCAGAATATCCCCGACCTCGCGCTGGTTCGCTTCGGAGTATCGAGCGAAGTGATCCTGATCGAATCCCGGAAGCTCCGTAGAATCGTTCCGCGCAAATCGCAGCGCTCGGTAAGCATAGATGCGTTCATCATCCACAACGTGCCCGAGAATCTCTTTGATCGTCCACTTCCCCTCGGCATACCGATACAACAACCGATCCTTCGGAATGGACTCGACGAATCTCTTGGTCTCGGAAAAATTATCCGCAAGATGCTTCAGGATCAGACCATCGTCAGGCAATAGATCAATGTAAATATGCGCATAAGCGGGATACTCTCCCTCGCGAGGTTTTTCGATCACCCGAGGAGATTCCTGTTTCATCATTGCCCCACACTTTCTGCCTTCACGTATATTCGCCGAGGAAAGATCAAGACCCTCTTCTCGCCCCGCGATTGTAGCAACGACAAATACCGGATGACCAAACGCAACGGTTCCCCCGACCTCTTGCGGCTCCAGAAACTTGTCATCCTGAGCGGAGTTGTTCGCGCAGCGGCGAACAACGCAGTCGAAGGACCTGCATTTGTCTGTAGTAGGTCAGTTACCCAAAATATCGTTTTTGGGGAACGGCACGGCCTCATATATCTATCAACTTGGGATTCCCTGTTACACTTTTTGCGATGAAATCCACACTTGCCCTGCTTTTGCTCACAATCGCTGTCTCGCCGATTCTCGGTCAAGGCCCTCAAATAACTGTCGCAAGAGATCTGGACTCGTCGGGTTTGGAAGGCGTCTTTATTCAAGAAATCAAGCTTTGGAAGGCACTTCAGGCCGATGATTTCGGTGCGTTCAAAGCTAATCTTTCACCAAACTTCTTAAACGTGACAGACACTCTTCGGAACCGGGACCAACTCGTCGGTTCGTTCAAAGGATGCAAATTTGGCGCTCTTGATCTACAGAATCACACCACTCGAGTCCTCGGATCTGATGCTGTAGTCATTTCCTATCGACTTCACCTCGAGAAGATCTGCAATAAGCAGAGCGTAATGGAAGACAGCAATGCCACCACAACCTGGGTTCGCCAGAAAAGCAATCTTTGGCTTGCCATAATTCATACCGAGTCGCCTATCAAGGTTGGGCCTTGATTCTGTAACAACAAAACAAATCCCGGGTAAATTACAAAGCCACTGATTCCATTACCTTTGTTTTGCCATTAACTTTTTTTCTGCGTTTTTAGCCTAAAAATCGCATGTCAAGCCCCAAAACCACCTAAATCATTCAAACAAAAGAGAATAGAGTTGGCATGTTAGTTAGGTTCACTCCGCTATACTAGATATATAGATTCGAGAAAAGCCCCGGCATCCGCTGGGGCTTTTGCATTTAAGCCAGTAAGTCCTTTACTGGCAATATTTTGGACGCAACTCCTTTGGTTGCAATATTTTAGCGGACATAACTGCCTCTAAGATATTGCAACCATTCAACTTATACGCAGGCAATAGGGGGGTACCCCCCCGGGAGAACACCATGCAAACATCACGCTGTCGACACATCAAGACCAACGGAACCCGCTGCAAAGCCCCTTCCCTCACCAGCGGCAACTGGTGCTACTTCCACCACCGCCTCCATCAGCGCCACAACACCTTCCGCCATACCGAAGCCACCCGCGGCTACCTCGTCCCCGGCCAGCACATCGAACTCACCGCCCTTGAAGACCGCGAATCCGTCCAGGTCGCTCTCTCGGTCGTCATCAACGCCCTCGCCACCGGCAAGCTCGACATCAAACGCGCCACCGCCCTGCTCTACGGCCTCCAACTCGCAAGCAATAACGCCCGCGGCCTCTACACCGAGCCCTACGCCTCAAACGTCGTCCGCAACGTCGAACCTTCGCCGGAGGGACTCGACCTGGCGCAACTCGGCACCCTCGAAGACCAAGACGACAATGACACCGTCGAAGATGAAGAAGAGGACGAAGGCAACACCGTCGCAATCTAACTCCGCGTCACCGTCTTCAGGTGCAGCTCCCGCATCTGCTGTTCGCTCACCGGCGTGGGCGCATCGACCATCAGGTCGATCGCCTTCGCCGTCTTCGGAAACGCAATCACCTCACGGAGGCTCGATGCACCAGCCAGAATCATCACAATCCGGTCCAGCCCAAGCGCAATCCCGCCATGCGGAGGCGTGCCGTACTCCAGCGCATCAAGGAAGAACCCGAACCGCTCCTTCGCCTCGGCATCGCTCATCCCCAGCGACCGGAAGATCTCAGCCTGCACATCCTTCCGGTGAATACGGATCGAGCCCGAACCAAGCTCCGTCCCGTTCAGCACAATGTCGTACGCGAGCGCCCGCACAGCGCCTTTATCGCTCGTCAGCCGCCCGGCCTTGATGTCGTCTTCGTGGGGCGAAGTAAACGGATGGTGGGCAGCGTTCCACGTCCTGGTCCCCTCGTCCCACTCGTACATCGGAAAGTCGGTGACCCAGAGAAATTTGAAGTCATCGGCAGTGCCCGTCTGCTCAAAAAGCTTGTGCTTGTCGGCGAACTTCTTCGCGAGTTCGAGACGAAGAGCTCCGACGCGTTTCCAGATCCACTGCGGATCGTAGTTCCACTTCTCGGGCGTGCCGAGTTTGGGTGTGACGACGACGATGAGATCTTCGGGCGTCACTCCCGCTTCAAGCGTGGGCTCTGCGGCGAGCTTGGACTCGATGGCATTCGCAAGCGTCGCAAAGGTGGCGTTGGTCTTGAGGCGGGCAACATCGAGCGAGTCGAGGCCGCAGTCGCCGAAGCTGGCGCGGATCTCTTCGGTAAGGGCGCGGCGCTGAGTGCCGCTGAGGCCGCCGGCCTTGGGGATGACGAAGCCGAGGACAGGAAGCTTCTGCTCGATCTTCAACTGCTCGCGCAGTTCGGAAGTGAGTTCGCCGGTGAGATCGGTGAGGGCAGGAAGGCGCATGTCGGGCTTGTCGATCCCGTACCGCCGGATGGCCTCGTCATAGGTCATCTGAATGAACGGTGGAGCAAGGTTGATGCCGGCGGTTGCGAATGCGGCAGAGAGGAAGCCTTCGGTGACGCGAAAGACGGTCTCCTGGTGCGGGAAGGTGATTTCGAGGTCGATCTGGGTGAACTCGGGCTGTCGGTCTGCACGCAGGTCTTCATCACGGAAGCAGCGCGCAATCTGGAAGTAGCGATCGAACCCCGAGATCATCAGAATCTGCTTGAAGATCTGCGGGGACTGCGGGAGCGCGTAGAACGAGCCGGAATGGATGCGGCTGGGTACGAGGTAGTCGCGTGCGCCCTCCGGGGTGGAGCGGGTCATGAAGGGAGTTTCGATCTCGAGGAAGCCTTCGCCGACGAGGTAATTGCGGATGGCCATCGCGACCTTGCTGCGTAACGCGAAGTTGTGTTGCATCTCGGTGCGGCGAAGGTCGAGATAGCGGTACTTGAGGCGCACCTCTTCGTTGGCGATGGCCTCTTCTGCGGGCGAGAACGGCGGGGTCTTCGCTTCGTTAAGCAACAGCAGTTCGCTGGCGACGACTTCGATCTGCCCCGTGGGCATGTTCGGGTTGTCGAGACCTGCGCCGCGGCGGCGGACCTTGCCTTTGACGGCAATGACGTACTCGGAGCGTGCGGCTTCGGCTTTGGCGTGGGCAGCGGGGGAGGCTTCTTTGTCGAGCACGATCTGAGTGATGCCGGTGCGGTCGCGGAGGTCGAGGAAGATCAGGTTCCCGTGGTCACGCCGACGGTTCACCCAACCCATCAGCACCACCGGCTGCCCATCCTGCTCCGCGCGAAGCTGGCCACACATATGTGTCCGCTGCAAAGTTCCTAAAAAATCCAACATAGTCAATCTCTATCCTTGAAAGGAAAACCTAATTTCGCAGGAACTCCGCCAGATCGGCTCGAGGAACCTTTGTCTGCTCGCCTGCACTAAAGTCCTTAACCGTCAGAATACCGGACGCAACTTCGTCCTCACCCAGAATCACCATACGTCGAGCCAGCTTGTCCGCCGCTTCAAACGACTTCTTCAACCGGAAGCTTCCATCTCCAACTTCGATCGCAAGTCCAGCCGCTCGCAGCTGCTTCGCCAACAGAAGTGCCGCAGCGTTCTGTGCGACTCCCATCGGAGCGACAAACGCATCGAGCTTCCGCTCGACAGCCGCTTCTGCCTGCGCTTGCAACGTGAGGATCAAACGATCCTCTCCAATCGCGAATCCGATTCCCGGAGCCTTCGGTCCGTCGAGCATCTCGGACAATCCGTCATATCGTCCGCCGCCAAGCAGAGCGTTCTGCGTTCCCAATCCGCTTCCGTCAGGAACCGTGAACTCAAACGTCGTCCGCGTGTAGTAATCCAAACCGCGAACCAGCCGCGGATTCACGGTATAAGGAACTCGACAAGCATCGAGCGCCGCGAGCACTTGTGCAAAGTGCTGCCTGCTCGCGTCATCCAGGAAGTCTGCGATCTTCGGGCAGTCCATCGATGATCTCCTGATCGCCTGCCTCCTTCGAGTCCAGCACGCGCAGCGGATTCGTCTCCGCTCTCCGCTGGTTATCCGCGCTCATCCGCGTCTTCACCGGAGCCAAAGCCTCACGCAACGCCGCAAGGTACTTCGGCCGATCTGTCGACGAGCCAATCGAGTTCAGCTCCAGCTTCCAGCCCTTCACGCCAAGCTCATTGAGGAAGCTGCAAAGCATCTCCAACAGTTCAGCATCACGCAGCGGACTATCCGAACCCGACCACGCCGGTCCAAGCACCTCAGCCCCAATCTGCCAGAACTGCCTATAACGTCCGCGCTGCGGCCGCTCACGACGAAACTGCGGCCCGATGTAGAACAGCTTCTGTAGCATGCCCGAATCAGCCAACTTGTGTTCGATATAAGCCCGCACCACACCGGCCGTATTCTCCGGACGCAGCGTAAGGCTCTGCGCGCTGTCGCTGTCAGCCCGCGCGCGATCGTCCCAGGTGTACATCTCCTTCGAGACAATGTCGGTCTCTTCACCTACGCCACGCGCAAACAGCGAGGTATCCTCAAAAATCGGCGTACGGATTTCCCCAAACCCGTAGCGCGCAAACACCGCCCGTGCCGTGGCCTCAACGTGGTTCCAAAGCGCAGTCTCAGGGGGAAGCAAGTCTCTCGTACCGCGTACTGCTTTCAAAATTGCCATTATTCTCAGTGTAGCGAAGTTGGCCTTCCTATTTGTGACCGGAGGCTTCTCGCAGATAGATCGTCGTGTAGTCGAGGTAGTTTTGAGCGTACTTAAGGATGAGCGCACGATCTGCATCGCCCAGAGTTCGCCGCACCTTGCCCGGAACGCCGGCGACTAACGAGTTCGGTGGAATCACTGTCTGCTCTGGGATCACTGCGCCGGCTGCGATGATGGAACCTTCGCCGATTCGGGCATTGTTCAGGATGGTTGCACCGATGCCAACCAGCACTGTGTCTTCGAGCACGCATCCGTGCACGGTGGCGTTGTGGCCGATCGTGACCATCTCTCCGACGATGACTGGATAGACGTAGCGCATTCCATGCAACACTGCACAGTCTTGCACATTACTCTTCGCGCCGATTCGGATGGAATTCACATCTCCACGGACAACAGCGTTCATCCACACGCTCGCTTGTTCACCCAGAATTACATCGCCGATCACCTGTGCGGATGGATCGATATAGCAGCTTATTGGAATAACTGGAGTTATTCCCTGATAGGAACGAATCATGAAGCAGATTTTACGCTGAAGTTACGCGTTGGCTTTTATGTAGACAAATGCATGATGTGATCACGCGGAGATTACCAACGATTTATATGATTTCACCCGAAAAAAAGCGTATTCTGGAGACTATCCCGATTGGGACTGTTTGGAGGTGTATTTTTCTTGGCAGAGGTTCGAGTACAAGAAGGCGAACCCCTTGAGAACGCGCTGCGACGCTTCAAGCGCAAGGTGCAGACGGAAGACATCATCAAGGAAGTCAAGCGTCACTCTTTTTATCTGAAGCCCGGTGAAAAGAAACGCGTGAAAGAAGCGCTTGCTCGCAAACGCAATCGCAAGAAGGTCCGTAAGGAGCAGGATTAGTTTCAGCTCCGCAACCGTGGCAGGCCGTCTCCTCCTCTACTGAAGAGTTTGAGGAGGCGGTCACCAAAACCGCCAGATCGATGGACTCCCGCCGTCGACTGACACCAGCAGAGAGGGCCTGGACACCGGCCCACATTGACTGGCAAATCAAAATGTTCCATGCACGTGCAATTCTGGGCCCCCTTCAATCCGAGAAGTGAAGTCAAGATCATCAGCAAAAGGTAGACCGCTCAGCGGCGCCGCCACGATGAGGCCCTTGGGTGTTCTTCCTTTTTCCGTAACACGGGAGAAGCGGTATGGAATTTCTGGATCGTCTCTTAACCTGCGCAGACTGTGGCGGTGAGTTCATTTTCACCGCTGGGGAACAACTCTTTTTCTTCGACAAGCAATTCAAAAACGACCCGAAACGCTGCAAGCCTTGCAAATCCAAACGGTCCGGTGCCAGTGTGAAGGCTGGTACAGGGCCGGCGGCTGCTGGTCTTTCACGCACGGAGACGCGCACCGAATGTTCGGCGTGCGGCATAGAGACGACCGTGCCGTTTAAGCCGACGCAGGGGCGGCCGGTGCTTTGCCGGCAATGTTTCCAGGCTAAGCGTGCGCCGTCGACGGGAGCTCTGGTTACGGCGGCGGCTACCGCAGAGATGGTTGCCGGCGAAAGCACGGGGCACGCTGGAGTCAGTGCTGAGTTGTTGACTGCGCCGAACGCGTAGTCTGCTCGGGCTGGGCGTCTTCTCTCACGGTAGGATGTGAGTGAGGGCGGTATGAAGATGGATGGGGGCGCTGATCCGGGTGCGGGTCTGACTACGGGGCTGGTTCGGGCACAAACTCAAGTTGGGGACTTCGAGCTCACTGTTTGCACGGATGGAACGTACAAGCTGGACGGCGGAGCCATGTTCGGCGTGGTGCCGAAGCCGTTGTGGGAGAAGCGAGCGCCGGCGGACGATCAGAACCGCATCGTGCTGGGGCTGAACACCGTGGTGGTGCGGACCGGAAAGCAGACTGTGCTGATCGAGACCGGTATCGGCAACAAGCAGCCGGCGAAGATGCGCGCGATCCATTGCAACCAGGAGCTTCTGCCGCAGTCGCTGGCGGCCGCTGGGATTCGACCGGAGGAGGTGGATGTTGTGATCAACACCCACCTGCACTTCGATCATTGCGGCTGGAACACGACGCTGCACGCAGACGGTTCGGTGACGCCGACGTTTCCGAATGCGCGGTACTTCGCTCACCGCGGTGAGGTGGAACATGGCCGGCTGCAACTTGATCGCGACCGCGTGAGCTATCTCTCGCCGAACTACGAGCCGCTGATCGAGTCGGGGCAGATGACGCTGCTGGACACGGAAGGAATCAGGGCCGATCCGGAGATTTGTCCTGGGATCAGCGTCGAACTTTTTCCGGGGCATACGGCGCAGTTGATGGCAGTTCACATTGAATCGAGGTCAGAGCATGCGTGTTATATCTCCGATCTGATTCCGACGAGCGCGCATCTAGACCCGACGTGGGTGATGGGGTATGACCTCGATCCGGTGGAATGCATCGCGCAGCGGAAGCGGTTCTATCAGCGGGCAATTCCGGAGAGGTGGCTGGTTTTGTTTACGCACGACCATGAGAGGCCGGTGGCTCGGATTGGATTGAACGAGAAAGGCCGACCGGTGGTGCTTTAGGTCGTCCCTCTCATTTGGCCGATATTCGGTTGTTGAGGGGGTACCCCCCTCCCCCCTTACCGGCGTGTAACTTATCTAGCTTCAATAGTTTATCGGTTGAGATGAACTGTAAATATTTACAAACAAAGGGGTTGCCTCCAAAATATTCCAAACAAAGGGGTTAGGTAGATATTTCCTTTCTGAATGGGAAAGCCCCGGTTTTTGGCCGGGGCTTTTCTGATTTCTAATTTAATTATAGCGGGTTGAGCATAACTAAACTGCCAACTCTATTTCCTTTTGTTTGTGTTGGTTAGGTGGTTTGGGGGCTTGACATGCGATTTTTGGGCTAAAAACGCGAAAAATAAAAATAGGCAATGGCAAAGGCAATTAAATCAGTCGCTTCGCCCTTCGGGCTACACTCCAGCCTTCGGCAGAGCGGTGGTCGCTTCGCGGCGGTTTTAGACGCGAGGCTGAAGCCTCGCTGTACCTAGCCGCAAAGACAAAGGCAGGCGACGGCCCGGGGCTAAACCCCCTTTTTCCTTAACCTTTTTCAGGGGCCTGAAGGCCCTGCTCCTTCCGGGTTCGCTTTCGCGAGTGCAAGCGAGGCTCCGTTTCCGTCGCTCTTGAGAGCCTGGCCTAAGCATTGAGACTTCGTCGGTTTATTTGGGGCATCTGCAGCTGTACTAGATGCGGACGCCCATCTTCATATCAATGACTAGCACTAAAGCCAATAAGATAAATGAAACGACAAGCTTCCATACTCGGCTACGCGGGGGCAGCAAATATGCCATTACGATTCCAAGACTTGCACCAAGCCCAAACGCCATAATAGGTCGTGCTATCCAAACGCGAGGAAGCAGGACGGTTGGTAGTAAGAACACCAACAATTTTATGAACGATCCACTTCTTGATTGTCGCGCGTCAGAGCTAGTCATCAACCATGGCCTCATTGCTGGTTGAGCGAACGACGACAACCAACGAGCGCTCTTGTCGCGGATTCGCTAGTAGGTGCGTTGGTACATGCGGGAGATGCGGTCGTGCCAGCCGAGGCCGTCTTCGTCGAGCCAGGCCCAGAGGAAGCCGATGCCGAGGGGGCAGGCGGCAAGGACGGCGGCGAAGATGCGGCGGCGCATGGCGGCGCGAGTCGGATTGTCGTCGGATAAGGTGCAGAGGCCGATGCGAGCGTATCGCATGCCGGGCGTCGCTTCCGAGAAGGTGAAAAACAGAAACTGGTAGAGCAGCATGAACACCGCGAAGGTTCCAGAAGCCGCGAGGGCGGCGGTCTTGAAGGGGAGGTGGCCGGCGGTGGCTGCGCTTACTGGGCCGTCGAGCTTGCCGACGGTGAAGGCAAAGACAGTGGTAAAGGCGAAGAGGGCGGCGGTAACGATGCAGCCGTCGACAATCGCCGCCATGAGACGCAGGCTGAAGGGTGCGGTCTGCGGCGAGAGTACGGGTTGGAACGGAGCTTCCGGGACCTCGACTACGGGGGAGACGGGGTGCGCGGCGAGGAGGATGGAAGACCACTCGGGTGCGGCGGATTCGACGGCCGGAGCGGTTGAGATCTGGGTGGCTTCGACCTCAAAGATACGAAGCTGGGCAGCGGCCGCGGCGTGATCGGCCTCTTCGCGGAGGGGACCTTCGGCCAAACGGGGACGGGCTTTGCGGGCGGCGACCAGCTGGCGGGGAAACTCGATCAGGTTGGCGGGGATGTCGATGGGAGGGGCGATTTCCTCGAAGGTGGGCGACTGCCGGAAGGCAATCTCTTCCTCAAGGGCGAGGACTTCGTCTTCGTCGAGAGGAACCTGGACCTGATTTTGATTCAGGCGAGTGGTGGCGGTGGGTGCGGGGTAGCTGCGAGCTACCTGATATGCGTCGTAGAGCCTGACGGTGAGACCGGAGTTGGCAGGTGGGTCCGGAAGAGATTCGACGATTCGTGGTTGCGCGGTGCGAGAGTCAACAGGATCAGAGGAGTCTGCGGGGACCGGAGGTGTCAGGGTCCACTGATCGAGTTCGGCGAGGAGCTGATACTGTGCGTCGGCGACGGCCTGAGCGTTGAGAGCGGCGACCTCGGCTGCGGCTTCCGCGGCGCGAATGGCGCTTTCGGCCTGCTCGGCGAGGAAGGCGCGGTAGCTTTGGGAGTGGGCGTAGCGCTCGGCGACGGCGGCGGCGATGCGGGAGGCACGAGCGTTAGCCGAGGGGGGCGGAACGATGGGAGTGACGGGGTTGCTCTGATGCTGGTTACGGCGGGCGCGATGAGCGGCGAGACGCTGGGCCACTTGTTCCTTTAGCGCAAAGTGAGCTGCGGCTTCCGTTTCAGCCGGGGCTTCGTCCAGTGGTAGAAGATCGCGTTGTGCCGAACTCACTGTGCTCAAATCCAAACTCGCTTCCGTAAAATCGTTTAGCCTCAAAGGGTGGTGCGTCTGACAAGCTTGCAAGCGAACGAACCGGGTGTGACGATCCCCTGGCAGCGCCGACTGCCTTTGCGGATGCTTCTGCGGGGCAACAGCGGAGACAAGGAGTTGCAAGCAGCCGGGGGTGAATCCGGGGCGAGCTTCATCCGGAGCGCCCTGAAGACTGTTTACCTCTTGATAACTACCACTTTGCTTGCGGCAAGTCATCCACATTTGCAGGCGCAACAGGTGACAACTCAGGCAACACCGGAGGTTGACGCCCAGCGATCGGCCACGAGCCTGCCGGATGCGCCGGGAATGGTCCGTTATCCGCAGGCAGAGGTGTTGCCGCCTGCCGACGATTCGACAGCGGTGGAGATTGAATCGGACACGCAGTCGAAGGTGGGGAGCGTCTATGTGCTCGATGGCGATGTGGTGATCACGTATCGCGACATGACCGTAAAGGCGGACCACGTGGAATACGACACGGATACGGGCGACCTGACGGCCAACGGGCACTTGCATGCGATAGGAGGCGCGAACCACGAAGACATCCGCGCCAGCCATGGAACGATGAACCTGAACGAGCAGACGGGGCGCTTCTATGACGTGACGGGCTCGGTCGGGTTGAAGAACACGGGCCACGGCACGACGTATGCGAACAGCAATCCTTTCCTCTTTACCGGACGGATGGTGGTGAGGACGGGGCCAGAGCACTATGAGATCTATGAGGGGACGTTGACCTCGTGTCAGCTTCCGAATCCGGACTGGATGCTGGCCTCCGGCAAGTTCACGGTGGACATGGACGACAAGAAGGCGAGGGCGCAGGGCAGTGTCTTCCGGATGATGAATATTCCGGTGCTGTTTCTGCCGTATGTGACGCAACCGACTGGACGCCGGGACGCGGCAAAGCGGCTTTCTGATTCCGACGCCGGGCTACTCTTCGACGAAGGGATTTACGTTTGGCGAAGAGTACTACTGGGCGATCAACCGAAGCACCGATCTGACCGTGGGGGCGGAGTATTTCTCTCTGAGGGGATGGTCGCAGATGGCGTCGTTTCGCTACGGGGTGCCGGGGAAGGAGTTTGCACGGGCGCACTACACGGGACTGCAGGACCGAGGCATCGTAACGAACGGCGTCTACGTGAACCAAGGGGGCGAGGATGTCACATTTTCGGGCCGGCACGATTTCAGTCCGAGTACGCGCATTGTGGGGGATGCGGAGTATCTGAGCTCGTATGCCTATCGTCAGGCGTTTGCGGAGAACTTCAGCCTGGCAGTGTCGAGCGATATTCTTTCGATCGTGTATGGGATCCATGAGGCGGATGGATATGCGGAGTCAGTGCGCGCGGACCGCTACCAGGGGTTGAAGATGGCCGCGGTGCCTGCGACGCCAACAACGCCAGCGGCACCAGAGGAGCAGGTACGCATCTTTCATGTGCCGTCACTGGACTTCAGCAGCACGGAGCATGAGATCAGCAGCAGCGGTGTGCAGTGGAGCATGGATGGGTCCTGGGCCGGGCTTTCGCGGGTACAGCCGAATTTTGCGACCGGCGGTCTGACGCAGCGGTTGGATTTTCATCCGGAGATCGCGTATCCGCTGAGCTTTGGCGGATGGCGGCTGCGCCCGTCGGTTGGCGTGCGCGAGACGCCGTACAGCCGAAGCCGGCAGACCCCCTATACGCCGGGACCGCCGGTAGAGCTGCCGATTGGGCTGAATCGCGCGAGTGTGGATGCTCAGGTTGACCTGCGGGCTCCGGTGATTGAGCGGACGTTCGACTCAGCCAAGGTGGAGAAGATGTTTGGGCACGATGTGAAACATACGATCGAGCCGGAGATTACGTATCGCTATGTGGCGGGGATCGATAATTTTTTGAACGTGCTGCGTTTCGACTGTGTCGACATTGCGAGCGACACGAATGAACTGCAGTATGGGGTAACGCAGAGGTTGTTTCTGCGGCCAGTGAAGGCGAAGCCGTGCGTGGAGAGGGCAACGGATGGAGATCAGGAGCTGGACCCGGATATGAATACCGGGACGGTTCAGGCCAAGGGGCGGATCGGGGAATTGAAGGGGAGCGGGCCGGTGTGCGGGAGCCGCGAGTTGATCAGTTGGCGGTTGACGCAGAAGTACTTCTTCGACGAGACCTTTGGCGGCGCGGTGATCAAGGGGCGGCGCAACATCTTCGACACGACATTGAATTATTCGGGGATTGCGTTTTTGACGGAGCCACGGGCGATCGCGCCGCTGCTCTCGCGGCTGCGGGTGCGGACCTCGGAGCACATGGATGTGGAATGGGACTTCGACCTGGATACCGGAGCGAAGAAATTTACGTCGAACAATGTGTTGCTGGATGTGCACCAGAACAACGTCTTTGCGGGGCTGAGCTATGCAAAGCTGAACGCTCCGGGGCGCTTTTTTACGGAGGGAGTGAGTTCTTCGGTGTCGAAGTTCAATCAGCTGCGGCTGCTGCTGGGGTATGGGTCGCCGACGAAAGCCGGGCTGGGAGTGGCGGCGAATGTGGGGTTGGATTTGAACGGGGGAGACTCGGGGCTGGTGCAGTATGGAGCGCTGCAGGGCTCGTATAACTGGGACTGCTGCGGGTTCAGCGTGGAGGTTCGGAAGTACGAGCTGGGTGCGGTGCGCAATGAGACGTCGGAGCGGTTCAACTTCACGCTGCTGAATATCGGGACGGCGGGAAATCTTCGGCGGGCGGCGAGCCTGTTTTGAGCTTTGCGGAGGCGGTGGTTGCAAGTGGTTGCACGCATGGAGATTGCGCCTGCGTGAGATAATCGAGGTATTGTGCCTACAGTTGTGAAGCCTTTCCGTGCCCTTATTTTTGCCTTAACGCTGGCTACTCTTGGATGCCACGCACAGACTCCCACGGAGGCTTCGGGAAAGCTGTCTCCGGAGCTGGCTCGACGGGTTGAGGTGTTGATCCGGTCGAAGTCGTCGATTTCGCCTGACTACGATATCCAGATCGGACCGCGGACGAAGAGCGAGGTTCCGGGGTTCGACGCGATCAGCGTTACGTTTACGACGGAGGGCAAGACGAGCAAGCCGGTGACTTTTCTGCTCTCGACCGATGGCAAGACGCTGGCGCAATTCAGCAAGTACGACATCAGCAAGGATCCGAAGCTGCTGGTAAGCGGCGATGGACGGCCAGCACGGGGCGGACCGGCGAATGCTCCGGTTCTGATTGTCGGCTTCGACGACCTGGAATGCCCGTTCTGCGCGAAGATGCATGAACAGCTCTTTCCGGCGCTGACGCAGCGGTATAAGGACCAGGTCCATATTGTCTATCGCGACTTTCCGCTGGACCAGCATCCGTGGGCGATGCGCGCGGCGATCGACACGAACTGCGTTGGTGCGCAAAGCCCGACGGGCTACTGGAATCTGGTCGACTATATCCATGCGCATGCCGCTGAGATGGGCGGCGAAGAGAAGAGTCTGGCGAAGGCGAACGATACGCTGGATTCGCTGGCGCGCGACGAGGGGAAGCGGCAGAAGCTGAATGCTGACGCTCTGAATGCGTGCATCGTCAAACAGGATGATACGGCGATCAAAGCTTCGGTGAAGCTGGGCGAATCGCTGGGCGTGGACTCGACACCGGCACTTTTTGTGAATGGAGAAAAGGTGGAAGGGGCTCTACCGCTGGAGTACCTATATCATGTGATCGATAGCGCACTGATTGCTTCCGGCCAGACACCGCCGCCACCGCCGCCAGCAGCACCCAAACAGGCTCCGCCTCAAACCGCGCCTGCGACCAAACCGGGCAACTAGAAGATCGAACGCAGGAGATACTGGACGTGCCGACTTTGTTGACCGATACCGATCGTTCTTTCACACAACGTTCCTTTCGGCAGGTTTCTTTTCCTGCCCTACTGATTCTCGCCGCGGGATTGCTACCGGTTGCGGGTTGCAATCGCGGCCATGCCGCCGATGTGGTTGCCACCGTGAATGGCCACGCGATTATGCGATCGGAGCTGGACAAGGGCTATCAGGCGCAGCTTGGCGACAATCCGCAGCAGCAACAGCTTTCGCAGGAGCAGGCGGATTCGCTGCGATTGAACGTGCTGCGTGCGCTGATCGACCAGGAGATTGTGGAGCAGCGAGCCGCCAAGATGAATCTGACGGCGACCAATGAAGAGGTGGATGCGAAGCTCGCTGAGATGAAGGCTCCTTACACCGAGGAGCAGTTCCAGGAGCGTCTGAAGGCGAGCAACCAAACGCTCGATGATCTGAAGCATGCGCTACGGCGAAATCTGACGATCAACAAGCTGCTGAATAAAGAGATCAACTCGAAGATCACGGTGACGGACGCCGACGTAGCGAACTACTACAACCAGCACAAAGCCGAGTACAACCTGAGAGAGACGCAATATCATCTGGCACAGATCCAGGTGACCGACATACCGTCCGCGCAGCCCGGCAACCTGCAGAACAGCAAGGCGACCAACGACGTCGATGCCAAGAGGAAGATTCAGGCGCTGAAGAACCGGCTGGACAGCGGCGAGGACTTCGGCACGCTGGCGATGAATTTTTCCGAGCAGCCGGAGACGGCTCCGAATGGCGGAGACATGGGGTTTGTCGGGGAATCGCAGATGCATGCAGACCCGGCAATCTTCAATGCGATTACGAAGCTGAAGGCCGGCGAGGTCACCGAGATTCTTCCGCTGCTGGATGGGCAGACCAAAAAGCCGGTGGGGTATGCGATCTATAAGCTGCTTTCACGCGACCCTCCGGGACAGCGCGATCTGAACGATCCTCGAGTGCAGCAGGCGATCCGGCAGCAGTTGCACGACGGACGGTCGCAGTTGTTGAAGGGCGCCTACCTGGAGATGGTGCACGATCAGGCCAAGGTGGAGAACTTCTTCGCCGAACAGATCTTCAAGAACGATGCGCACTAACCAATAAAACCCAGGAATTTTGGAGAGCCTCATGACGCAGTCGCCGGTGCGTTTCGCGATTCTTGGCTTTGGACACCATGCGGTTCGCCGCCTTTTGCCTGCCTTTTCGCGGTGTAAAGAGGCGACGCTGAGCGGGATGTGGCGGCGAGACCAGAAGGCTGCCGCGGAAGAACTGCGCGGAGCACAAGATCTCGAATTGTTTTGCCACGCGGGAGGCGCTGTGTTCTTCGCCAGAGGTCGACGTCGTCTTTATTACCTCGCCGGATGCGATGCATCGAGAGGATACGCTGCTGGCGCTGCGGCATGGCAAGGCTGTGCTGTGCGAGAAGCCAGTCGCGATGAACGCCGCCGAGGCGGAGGAGATGGACGGCCGCAGCCAAGGCGGCGGGTTTGCTCTACGGCGTGGCGCAGAACTTTCGTTTCAACCGAAGTCTGGAGTGGATGCGGGAGCAGATCGCTGCGGGCCGCATCGGCAAGCCGCAGCTTGCTCATGCTCAGTACTCTTACCCGGCAGCGCAGGCGCCGAGAAAGTGGATTGCGGACCCAACGCTGGCGTGTGGAGGCCCCATCGCCGACGTTGGCGTGCATTGCATCGATGCGCTGCGCTACATTCTGGGCGCGGATGTGGTGAGCGTCAGTACGCTGGCGCAGAAAGATGGGCCGTCGGGACGAGTGGAGGCGATCGCTTCGCTGCAGTTGGAGATGACGGGCGGCGTTTACGCGAATGTGACGGCGAGCGCACGCGCACCGTACCGGACCCTTGTTGAGGTGAACGGGAGTGACGGCGTTCTGGATGCGGAGAATGGCTTGACCGTGGATCGGCCGGTGGAGTTGGCGGTGCGACGCGCTGGCGAATTGGTGGAGACGATCACGGTTGAAAACGGGGACGGATATACGCGCATGCTGGATAGCTTTGCGCGGGCGTTGCGCGGCGGAGAGAGTTTTGCGGCGTCCGGTGAGGATGGCGTTGTGAATATGCGCGTGCTGGATGCGGCGTACAGGAGTTGGCAAAGCGGACGCCGCGAGACTGTGTGAGTCAGTTTCAGAGATTAGTCCATCGTGTCATTCGATTGTTGCGCTAGCGCATCGCTGTTGCCAGCGCGGTGGTTTCGCTGTGATGCGATGTGGATGGATCGCGGTCGGGTGTGGTGGCGGAGGGAAGATACTTCCGATAGACGCTGATGTGGAAGCAGGCCTGTTGAAACTCCTCTTCCACGTCGACTTTCCCTTCCTGCACGAGGGGAAGTAAGTAGCCGCGGAGCCATGCGATCTCGGTGAGGGAAAGACCATGTTTCGCGATGTCGATGGCCTGACCGGTGAGGTGCGGAGAGGCGGTGTCACCTTCGGCTGGGGCTGCGTTGCCGTTGATGTGCACCAGATGCTGCTGGAATTCGACGGTGCGGACGGCTGAGTTGACCTGCAGCGGAGAATGGAAGTGAGCGTAGTGGGCGCGAGCCAGGGTGGCGAGGAATTGCGCGGTCCAGGGGCGACAGTAGCGCCGATTTGTGGGGAGGCGTTCGTCGATCTGCAGGGCAGAGCTCGCGGGAAGAGAGACGAGCAGGCGATCGTTCCGCATGTCCAGAAGATCTTCATCGTTCTGGATGCGGTCGAGGCCGTCGCGATCGGCTACCAGATTCTGGTGGACGAGAATCTCGCGCGAACCCTTAAGAGGTGGAGGGACGATGAGGCGGCCACGCTTGTTGTAGAGAGTGGGCAGGATGACTGGAGTGGAAGCGACTTCCTGCGCGCTGGGCAGCTGCGGTCTTTGGCCGGTGGAGCGAATAACACTGACCACGGAGACAGGTGTGGACACCGCGTGCCTGCGCGCACGAGAATGGCGCCGAATTCCGTGGGTTGAGACGAGGGTTGCCGATTCTGCGTAGACACGTGCGTGTCGGCGGCGCGGTGTGCGAGGACATGGCGTGTGTGCGCGTGGAAGCAGCGACGGCGGTCTTGCGGACGTGGTGATGCGTCGGTTTGGCCAGGCTGTCGACTGGAAGGAAGTACAGTGCTGCAAACGCCAAAAGTGCCGGAATGGGGGCGTTCAAACGCATCATGATTTCGGAGGCGCGGAACGCCAGAGCATTTTCTACACTAATTGTTTGGCTGGCGAGAGGGTAAGTGACCAGGTCGGTTCTGTGTACTTGTCGATTAACACTTCGAAAATAATTCGACGGAACAAAAGAATTTATTTTTGCTGGCTGGCCCAGGTCTGGAGGTCGGCGGGGGTGCGGAGACGGTTTTGAATCAGCGCGTCGAGAAGGGCTCGGGTGTTGACGGCGGAGAAGGGTTGATCGATGCGCGCGGGGGTTTGCTGGTTGGGGAGTTTGACGATGTACGCGGGACGCGGATCGAACTCGCCGCCGTGGCTTGCGGCCTCATCTTCTGCTGTCCAGGTCATGGAATCTTTCCAGATCATGCTTGTTCGCCAGGAGTGGTCTCCCATGACGATGACGGTGGCGGAGTCCCACTGATGATTCTGTTCGAGCAACTGACGCATGTGGGCAAGGTAGCGGTCGGCGAGAGCGAGGTTGTCGATGTAGGAGGTGTGTTTGGTGCTAAAAGCTTGCTTGCTGCGGTCGTAGAAGCCGTAGGGGTGAGGGATGGGCATGTGGAGGAACAGAAAGTTGATGGACGGATCGGCGAGGTAGGCATCGCCTGCGGTGAGGAGTTTGCGGTAGTCACTGGAGTGCTGGCGGATGTCGCGATACTCGTCGGAGGGGGAGCCGGGGCCATGACCGAAAAGGTGTTTTGTATCGAGCCAGAGGTAGTGAAACGGACGGAGGAGGTCGACGGTGAGAGAGCGGTTGGGGGAAAGATTGGCTGGAGTGGATTCGCGGTAGGTCCAAAAGCATTGATCGAGGACCTCGGGCATGATGCGGCAGTAGGGGTTGTACCAGCCTGCGATGCCAGTGGTGTAGCCGGCGTCAATGGCGTCCTGGAAGACGGTTTGATGCTGATTGAACTGAGTCCACTTACCGGTGGATGGGTCTTTGAGAGAGAGGAGAAGACCGCGTGCGGAGATATCGACGGCGTCTGAAGGGAGACCGGTGAAGAGAGTGGGGAGGATGTAGCGGGTGTACTCGCCGGCCGGGACGACTTGAGTGAAGACGGTGGATTGAGCGGCGAGTTGATCGAAGGCGGGAAGTTCGAGACCGGGAAAACGACGCTCGTAGAGTTGCTGGTAGGAGAGTTCGTCAAGCAAAAGCCAGATGATGCGTTGGCGGGGAGGCTCCGAAGCGAGCTGAGCCTTGTGGAGTACGGGGGCCTGGTTGAGGTTGCGGGCTTGCCAGCCGCTCCAGACCAGCTGCGCGAAGATGAGCAGGCCGGTGAAGGCGAAGAGGCCCAGGATGGCAGCGGCGACGTGCTGGATGGCTTCGAAGCGGGGAAGGAATTTTCTCCAGAGGACCGTGATTGCGATGAGGGTGAGAAGACAGATGCCGGCGACGAGATAGGTGACCCAGTCGGGAACTTCTGTGCCGGAGAAGTTGGCGATGGTATGGAGAAGAATGGAGGGCAGAGCGAGGATGAAGGCGGACCAGATGATGACGCGAAGTGCACCGGGCCGTTCGGCAATGTAGAGCAGCGCAGTCAGGATGAGGGAGAGCGCGATGACGTAGACGATGATCGGGATGATGACGGAGGAGGCTGAACCGACGAGGTGGTAGACGAGATCGTGCTCGGTGGAGATGAGAGGACCGGTGAGGTCGAGCAGATACAGATTTGCGAGGCCGAAGGCGACTGTGGCCGGATGAGTGAGGGATCTCACAGCCTGTTGTCTTTCAGAGCGTGCTACCAGGATGCGAGTATGCACAGACGCCATTCAGAGCAGGATAGAAGTGTGGCTACGCACATGCAAAATGTAGCCGGCGCGTGCCAGGAAAAGGCTATAAGGCGATTCTCTCTGATGTCAACGACGATCTATGACGGGCGGCTGGACTGGGCAATGCCCTTGGGCGCTCTGACGAAGAGACTTTTGAGGCGGCGACGGAAATAAAACAGCGCTCCGGAGAAGACCGCACTGATTCCTTGAAAGATCAGGAGCCCTGAGCCCGGGTCGACGTAGGCATGGGCCTGACGCTCAAAGGTAAAGCTGAGTGCAATAAGAAGCATCAGCGTAATCGCGAAATATTTCAGGCCGTGAAGCATGCGTGTTCCCCCGCGAGGGTCGTCTACGTGGACAACCCTACTTGGAATGAAGACGCGGTTTGCAGATAAAAGTTTCGGCTGACAGGTTTTTTGATGTCTCTGGTTTGTCTTTTTGTGTTCCCGGCTGAACTAAATCGATCTTGCCGAGTTTCTTCGTTTGGCGCCGTCATTAATCTGATTTCTCTCGCCGGGCGGGGCGTGTAGGATGGCTGCACTTTAGAAATCTTTGCCATACGGGAGCTGACGTGCGCGTTGCATTCATTACTACCTCTTTGTCGACCTGGATTTTCGCGGGGTTCGTTACCGCGTCGATGGCCGCAACGGTATCCGGCAATAAGCCTCATTTGCTGCAGCGGCCGGCGTTGAGCCAGACACAGATTGTGTTCAATTACGCAGGCGACCTGTGGAGCGTGGATCGCAAGGGCGGCCATGCGACACGGCTGACCGTGGGGGTGGGGGTTGAGACTTCACCGGTGTTCTCGCCGGATGGAAATACGATTGCGTTTACAGGTGAGTACGACGGCAACACAGATGTGTTCACGATTCCGGCTGGAGGGGGCGTTCCGCATCGCGTGACGTATCATCCGTCAGTCGACGCGGCCGTAGGCTGGTCGCCGGATGGAAAGCAGATTGTGTTTCGTTCGGACCGGCAGGCGAACAGCCGGTATACACAGTTGTATGAAGTTCCGATGACGGGCGGCTTTGCCAAGGCGTTGCCGCTGCCGATGGCATACGAGGGACAGATCTCCAGCGATGGCGGGAGCATAGCGTATTCGCCGCTGGGGCCTTCGTTCAGTTTTGACTACAACCGGTATGTGGCCTGGGGAAACTACCACGGGGGGCGGGCGAGCACGATCTGGATCACCGGATTGAACGATCTCAACAGCGTCGAGATTCCACATGAGACAGGGTCGGATCTCGATCCGGTGTGGGAAGGGAAGATGGTTTATTTTCTCTCCGACCGTAACGGCCCAATGACGTTGTACAAGTATGATCCGGCGACGAAGGCTGTAACTGAGTGCTTGAAAAATGCAGGTAAGCCGGAGATTCACTCGCTATCTGGTGGACCGGGCGGTTTAGTGTACGACCAACTGGGTGAGATTTATTTGTACGATACGGCGAGTGGTCAGTCGCACATGGTGTCGATCGATGTAACCGGGGATCTGCCTGAGGTGCGGGCGCGCATTGAGAATGTGAGCACGCAGATCGATCATGCGGGTATATCGCCTACCGGTTTGCGGGCTGTGTTTGAGGCGCATGGCGAAATTTTGACTGTACCGGCGAAGAAGGGGCCAACGCGGGATATTACGAATACGCCGGGAGTGATGGAGCGGAGTCCGGCATGGTCACCGGATGGGCAGTCGATCGCTTATTTCTCTGATGAGTCGGGGCCGTATGCTGTGCACGTGTCGAACCAGACGGGTAGTGGAGAGGTGAAGAAATTTCCTCTGTCGAAAGGCCCTGCGTATTACTTCGATCCCGTGTGGTCTCCCGATTCGAAGCTGCTGGCGTTTCGCGATAACCATCTGCGCCTGTGGATGCTGGATACCGGCAGTGGAAAGTTGACGCATGTGGGCGAGGATGATTTTTTTCAGACGGACAAACGCGATATCGCCTGGTCGCCGGACTCGAAGTGGCTCGCTTACTCGCAGATTGTGGCGAACCATCTGCATGCGTTGTTTTTGTATTCGGTGGAGACGGGCAAGTCGACTCCGTTCACTGCGAATTCCGCCGACTCGCGTTTTCCAACGTTCGATCGTAATGGGAAGTACCTGTACTTTACTGCGAGCACGAGTGAAGGTGGCACGTCTGCCGGTCTCGATATGACCAGCGATCTGCTTTCGCCGTCACGCAATGTCTATGGCGTTGTGTTGGCTGCAGATCAGGCTTCGCCGATTGCGCCGGAGAGCGATGACGAGAAGACTCCTGCCCAAGCACACGAGAGGGCAAGAGGAAACGCAGATGCCACGCCGGTTGGCGAGGCGAAGGAGGGCGAGGGGCAGCGACCCGCAGCAGCGAGGACTCCAACTCCACCGCCGCCTGTGAAGATCGACCTTGCAGGAATCGAGAGCCGCATTGTTGCACTGCCATTGCCTGCCGGCGATTATCTGGAATTGGTTGCGGGCAAGCCGGGCACACTGTACTTCCGTCAGGCTGCGGGCGGCAATCGATTCTCGGAGCGTTCCGCCACGCTGAGCCGGTTCGTGTTCGACACGCGCAAGACAGAGAAGCTGGCCGACCGAGTTGCGAGCTTCGACCTTTCTGCCGATGGTGAAAAGATGCTGCTGGCGCTGACGCCGGAGGGAGCAGGCGGACGAGGAGCAGGCGGCGGCGCTCCTCCCCCTCGCCCTTCTTATGTGATTGTCCCGGCAAATGCACCGATAAAGCCGGGCGAAGGGACGGTGTCTCTGAGTGATCTCCAGGTGCGCATTGACCCTGCAGCCGAGTGGAATCAGATGTACCACGAAGTGTGGAGAGTGGAGCGGGCGTACTTTTACGATCCGAACTTTCATGGTGTGAATACGTTGGAGGAGGAAAAGCGATTTGAACCGTATGTGCAATCGATAGCGGCCCGCAGTGATCTGAACTACATCTTTCAGGAGATGCTGAGCGGCTTTTCCGTTGGACATCTGCGCGGCACGGGAGGAGAGATTCCGGAAGCAAAGCGCGTTCCGGGTGGCCTGCTCGGCGCTGACTATGCGATTGAGAATGGACACTACTGCCTGTCGAAGATTCTTGTCGGCGGCAGCTGGAATCCAGAGGAGAAGGCTCCCCTTGCGGAGCCGGGGTTGAATGTTCACACCGGCGATTGCATCCTGTCGATCGGGGGCGAAGAGTTAAAGGCCGATGACGACATTCAGCGACTGCTGGAAGGGACGGCGGGACATGCGATCACGCTGCATATCGCCTCCGCGAACGGCAGCAACGCACGAGATATAACGGTAGTTCCGATCCGCAGCTGAGGCTGCTCTACGCAACAGCGAGTGGATTGAGGACAATCAGCGGAAGGTCGACAAGCTCTCGGGCGGCAAGCTCGCGTATGTCTATCTGCCGGATACCGGCAACGGTGGATTTACGAATTTCAACCGCTTCTACTACTCTCAACTCGACAAACAGGGCGCGATCATCGACGAGCGCTTCAACGGCGGCGGACAAGTTGCGGACTATGTCATCGAAGCGATGCAGAGAAAGGTCGTCGGATACTGGGCATATCGCTATGGCGCAATACAGAAGACAGCAAACGCATCGATCTCAGGGCCGAAGGTGATGATCATTAACGAGGTCGCGGGCTCGGGTGGCGATGCGATGCCGTGGCTGTTCCATCAGGAGAAGGTGGGTACGCTCGTCGGAAAGCGGACGTGGGGCGGCCTGGTCGGTATTGGCGCGATTCCGGTGCTGATGGACGGAGGCACAGTCACGTCACCGAGCTTCGGCTACTTCTCGCCGGAGGGCAAATGGCAGATTGAGAACCACGGCACCGATCCCGATGTCGTGGTCGAGCAGGACCCGAAGGCAGTGAGTGAGGGACATGATCCGCAACTTGAGAAGGCAGTGAATGTCGCGATGCAGGAGCTCGCGCAACATCCGGTACAGGAGCCGACGAAGCCCCCGTATCCGAACTATCACAAGAAATAAGTGAGCGGGATGCTGGCGAGCGCCACCCGCATCCCGCTTCCCTTCTAAATCGCTAAGCCTGCGGATTTCGCGACGGATCTGGCCGCACTCTCGATCTGCCCAGGGTCTTTGGTGGAAATGGCCATCGCCAGGACGATAACTGAGGAGGCTATGTTTACCGCCTTGTCGATGTTCTGGAGTTTGTCGAGTGCGCGATCTGCCGCTTTTGTAGCGAGAGAGATTTGATTCACTGCCTGGTCTGCATTGGCCAGAGTGAGGTTCGCGGCCTGGATGGCGAAGCCTGAGGCAATGTTCATCAGAGAGTAGACGTAGCCCTGCAACTGGACGATGGCCGGATCGGTGAGCTTGCTGCCTGCGGTGATGGCGTTCAGGCGAACCTGACCGATCTCCACCGCAATGTCGTGAAAAGACTGGGCCAGCAATTGCATCTGATCGTCAGAGAGAGTTGTAGAGGCCTGCGGAACAGGAGTTGGCGTCTTCGCGGCGGGAGTTTTTGTCTTCATGGCTATTTCGACCTCGATTGAATATCGGCGAGCGCCGCTTTGAGTGATAGGACGATGGGCCTAACTTGTTTGCAGATCTCAACGATGCTGGCCTTCTTGTCTGCTTCCTGTTTCAGCTTGGTGTGGAGCGCGGCGATGTCATCCATGATCTTGCCATAGGCTGCGATGTCATCTTTGCGGGATTGGAGCGCGGTCTTGTCCTGCGCGTATTGACGTTGCACGAGGATAAGGGCGAGGCGTTCGTTGGGCTGCGCGCTGGCCATTGGACCCTGATAGAAGGTATCGAGGCTTAGCTCCTCATTGGAGAGGAGCGTGGCATAGTTGACGGTGATGACTTTTTTGAGCGACTGGGTGAGGGATTGGATGGCTGGATCGTTTTGCTGAATGAGCTGGCCGAGCTGCTTTTCGCGATAGCCCTTCGTGGCGGCATCGGCGAGGGATTTCAGAATACTCTGCGCGTCGTTGCCGGCGGCAATGGTGTTTGCCGATAGGGCGGAATTTGCTCCGGTGGCAGCTACATTTGTTTCGATGGCTGTGTCGTAGCCCATGGGCTGATTGGATGCAAGTTTGCCGAGCGCATCGAAGTAATCGGCTAGAACGTTCTCGTCCTTGGCGAGATGCCCGGCTATCTCCAGATACGGCTTGCAGTCCTGGGCTTGCTCGTTTGCGGGACGCTCTGCCGACGGGGTGTTTTCGAAGAGAGTGTTTTGGCGAGCGCAGGTTCCGGCGACATCGTTGGAGACTCGTGGGAGTGAGATTCTGGCTTCATCGGAGAGTTTGGAGAGGCCGGCTGCGTCGTCCAGATTGACGCAGCCGTCGAGGGCGAGGAGCAGAGCTGCTACCGCGACGAGTCGCAAGGAGAGATTGCGAGGGGTCATGGTCAGGGACAAGGGAGACCTCTTTCTTGAGGGTATTGCTGATGCTCAGGACTTGGCGGGAGTTTCGGTATGGGCCTGGGCGAGCCACTTGCTGGTACCGGGTTGGCGTACCCAAACTGTCGTGGAGTTGTTATCGTAGTTTTTGCGTTGGGGGTTGTCGCCGGTGCCGCAGTTGAATGTGTTGACGACGTGGTAGGCGGTGAGGGCGGAGTCCGGCGAAAGGATGCGAACCTGAAGATCGCGGAGTTCGTAGGACTCGAGTTTGCAATGCTTCAGATTGATGAGGATGGCGTCGACGGCCTGGATGTGGTCATCCACTTCGACGAAATCTTTGGTGAAGAGACTGCGCACGGTAGCGAAGTTGCCTTCGGCCATGGTGGTCCAGAGATGCTGCTCGAGGGTGACAATTTCGACGGGTGCGGGGAGCGGGCTGGCACTTTGAGCAAGAGAAGGCAGGGCAAGTGCGATGGCGAATCCAAAAACGAAGAGGAGGGGACGCATAAGGACTATGTTAGCGTCTGGCCTCGTTCTTGTGGGGGTGGAGGAAGCTAGTTGGTGGCGGGTTTGGTCCCGACTCTGCGGACAGAGGCGTCGACGATGGCGTAGAGGAGTTGACCATGATCGGTGCGGGCCTTGGCCTTGATGTATTCGCCGGTGCGCTTGCCTGCTTCGGCGTTGTCGGGAAGCGTCAGGCCGCGAGTCTGGGCGGAGATGGCGGCGAGTTGCTGGATGATGTCGAAGAAGGTGGCTTCATTTCTTCCGGCCAATTGCCAGCAGTCGGAGACTGTGCAGGTGAGGATCTGCTCGGTGGTCCAGTTGTGTGGGGCGGTGGAGTCGGCTGACGGAGTAATGGTGACGGGAGACTTCGCCGGCTGCTGCTGCGCGGTCGCGGCGAGAGTGGCGGCGGCGAGGGCGAGACTGAGAGTGAATTTGATCAGGCGCATGGTCGATCCTCTTCGTTCTGAGTTTGAGTCGATGGGACTAGTAGGGACGGCCGTATTGGTCGCGACGGTTGTTCTGGGCGGCCTGGCCGATGACCGCGCCGATGCCCGCTCCGGCTGCTCCGCCAACGATAGTGCCTTTGAGACCACCGCCGAAGACTGCGCCCAGGATCGCGCCGCCGGCCCCGCCGATGAGGGCTCCTTTGCCGGGGCCGATGCCGCCCTGATTGGGTTGGCGGTGATCGTAGTGGTAGGGACGGTCACGATTGTTGTAGTAGCTGCCGCCGCGGACGCCGTCGCGCATGCCGTTGTAGTAGGCGTTGTTGTTGTGGTGGTTCTGCGCGGTGGCGGGGAGGAGACTCGTGGCGAATAGGAGGGGCGTAACGAGGATCGACCTTCTGAACTTGGTCATGTGGGGTTGGATGCGGAACCTTGGGGATGAGATTTCCTGGAAGAGACTACCCTTCGAAGCGTTTACGAGGTGGCCACAGCGTAGGCTCTTATTTGGCGTAAGGCTAAACTATTACGAACCTGTGGCTTAGTGCTATTTGAGATTGGCGATTTTTTTGCCCGCGGAAATTGGAGTTCTGTGGAGGCTTGAGGGCGGTTTTTGCGTCTTACTGGGTAGCTTCTCGGTATGAGACTGGAGGATGTGTGAATTTGATGGTGTTTATACGGCGAATCTGTGGTGTGGGACTGGCTGTTGCGATGGTTGCGGGACAGGTGGGGTCTGCGCAGACTACAACTACATCTACGCCGACCACAAAGGCTAAGAGTAAGGCTGCCACCACCACGAGGCCGGGGATGGCGGTGTGGTCGCCAGACGTGCAGAAGACGCTTGGGGTGACGGCGGAGAATTTCAATGCGGTGGGACTGAATAAGCTGACGAAGATGCAGTTGGTGGCGCTGGAGGTTTCGGCACGGCCCGATCCGAGGAAAGGGTTGCTGACTTGTCCGGCGAGCGGGACGGTGCCGGCGGGAAGGATCAAGGTGCTGGTGACGGTGGCGGGAGATGATCCGACGGGAATGATTGCGGCGGCGATCCGGCAGTCGGTGGGATCGCTGAGTGGAGTCGATGTGGTGGATTCGGCAGCGCAGGCTGACCGGGCACTGCATGTGGTGGTCCTGGAGCAGACGGTCAATCGGCGAACGATCGGGTATACGGCTTCTTATCTGACGGCAACTCCTTGCAGCGAGGAGGTCGGAGGCAAGAAGACGGATGTGGAGTTGAAAGGGACGCTAGGAACCTATTCGAACGCGAAGGGTCCCGACCTCGCTAAGGATCTGGCGGGGATGATGGATCAGGATCTGCAGCCGCTGCGGGCGAAGTAAGGGCTAGCTGACGCCCTTCTTGGGATCCCATGAGCCCTGAAGTTTGCGAATCATGATGATCTGGCCGGTATGGTAGGCGTTGTGAGTGCTGATGTGTGCGATCGTGGGGGCGATCGCTGCGATTTTGGCGTCGTCGGCGGCTTCGACGAACTGCTCGAGCGCGGTGAGGTTTTCGTCGAGTTTCTTGACCGTGTCAGCCCAGGTGGCGGCGTCGAATTTATTGAAGGTCTCGGTGTTGTCAGACGTGGTCTGAACCTTCTCCCCTTTCAGCTTGGCCAGCGCTGCGTTGTTCCAGTAGAGAAGGTGATAGGCAAGCATGCCTACGGAGTGATCTTCGGGGGCGGGGTTATTCGGGCCTTCAGACTTAGGGACCCAACGGGCCTGCTCGGGCGTGAGACCAGCGACGGCGGTGTTCAAGGGGACGAACCACTCTGCCTTGTTGTGGGTGGAGCGGAGTTGGGCGAGCAAGATGGATTTCAAGGTGGGCGGCGGTCCTGCGGGTTTGGGTGCCTGAGCAAGGGCGAAGGGCGAGAGAAGGAGAGCGACGAGGATTGGTTTGAGGGCCATGATAGGTTCCCTTTCGTGGCGATGGATTCGGCTTGCGAGTGTGCGGGGAAAGGGTAGCAGGTGGTGGGTTTCTATTGGAACGGAATGTGACCGATTGCACATCTGGGCCCTTGTGCTGGGATCGGCTTAGGGTCGAGCGACCACCGGGCAAGAAGAATTGGGCAGACGAATGCCCCATCGTTGTGCCAATTTGTTGTGGCGACGATCAGGCATTCAGGTTTCAGAAGTGAGCTAAGAACGGCGGCGGGAAAGCGAGCTACGCAGGATCGGAAACGCCGCGAGACCGATGCCGAAGAGCGCAAGGGTTGCGGGTTCGGGGACAGACCCGGAGGTCGGTCCCGTGAGATCTGAGTCGAAGCCGACGGTGAAGGCATAGTAGTTTTCAAAGGTCGGCGTGGTGAATGTGATGCTGTCGAAGGAACCCATGAACTGAACGAGGCCGTTGCCTTCGGTGCCGTCTACGCTGGAGCCGTTAGCAGTGATCGCCTGGCCGCCGAATTCGGCGGATGGACCGCCGCCGAGGACCGTGAAGGTTTGCCCTGCCTTGGAGGCGAAGTCAAAGGAGGCGGGAATTCCACCTTCACCGAGGCTCCATATCGCGAAGATAGGATCGACGACCGTGGAGGAGAAGGTGATGGATTCGGTGAGTGTCGATCCGCCTTCGATTTGAATGGTGGGAGTATGCGGGGGCGCGTTGCCGACTACACCGCCAGTGAAGGTGGATGCGGGCGTCCAACTGGGAACGTTGGTGAGGCCGGTCGTCTGGCCGGAGTAAGTAACGGTGATGCTGCCGATGGTGCCGTTGGCCGACCCGGGATTCCCGGAGGTCGCGGTACGACCAACTTGTCCAGGCGATGGTGTCGGCGTGTGCGAGGGTGTGAGCGGGTACCACGCAGATAGCAAGAAGGAATGCGGACACTGGATTTACGAGCAGACGTTTCAGCTGCATAGTAACCTCCTCTTAGTTGTCCATAAGATGGCCTGGGAGGTCGTTTATAGGCCTGGAAATTTGTGATGTCAATTGAATTTTCGATTAACTAAGTCGGGATTGGCCTGGACTTAGGGTGGTTTCGCAGACAGTTGCATGCAATGACTTGCAAGTATGCATGGAGATGACTGCAGGGATTAGAGTTAGACATTGACGGCCTAGTTATTGCTCAATTGTGAGCCTCACAAAGCAGGAGAAGCCCCTTCATCGATGAAGTTCGATGAAGAGGCTTCCTGCGCGAATCTACTGGTCAGATTTTACTGGACAGTGAGATTGACGACCGTACTTTGGCTGATAGTGCCGGAGGTGGCCTTGATGGTGATCGCCGATGTGCCTGCCGGAGTGGATGGGACAAAGACATTGCTGTAACTGGTGCAGCCCGCTAAGAATCCGGCGGAGACGAATAGGACGCCCAGAAGACCAAGGAGCCGGATAGAACGAAGTTGGTTGGGTGAGCGGCGACGGGAGAAGGTGAGAATTGCGCCGAAGGGCAGGAGAAGAGCGGCGGTGATTCCAGCACCGGCCACTCCGCGGAGTGTGCGGGGTTGAAGGAGCGCCATCTTTTTCACGGTGGCGATCGTGACGGTGCTGGTGGCGGGTGCTCCGGCAACTACGGTCAACTGCGCTGGCGCGAAACTACAAGTGGCGGCTTCAGGCAGACCGCTGCAGGCGAGGGCGACGGTGCCGCTGAAGTTGTTGGTGGGCGCGGCACTGACGACGAAGGTGGCAGATGATCCGGCGGTAACGGTGGTGCCGGAGGTGGAAGCGGTGAAGCCGTAGGTCGCTGCTCCTGTAGCGGTCGGGTTGGTGTTTACCGCAGCGAAGAGACCGTGCTTTTCTCCGGCGAGGCCGGCAGCGAAGTAGAGGGTGTTGAGATTGCCGGGATTGGATCCAGAGGGGGCAGTAACGCCGAAGTTGAGCTCCCATAGGCTTTGGTAGTTGAGGGTTTTGCCAGTGCCGTCGGTTAGCTGGCCGAGATACGCGAAGGTTTTGGGATCGTAGACGTTGATGTTGCCGTCGCCGAAGTTGCCGACGAGGATGTCACCGCCGAAGATGCCGAAGGTGGTGGGAGCGATGGCTAGTCCCCAAGGCGCATTGAGGTTGCCGCCAGGGGCGACAACGTGAGCGACGAAGTTGCCGTTATTGTCGAAGACGTTGACCATGCCGTTGCCGGGAGCGATCGTGGCACCAAGTTGCGCGTTGCGAAAGGCGTAGGTGACGAAGACCTGACTGCCGATCGCGTGGACGGAGTAGGGTGCGTAGCCGGTGGGAAGGGTGGGATCAGTGAAGGTACCGGCGAGTTTGGCGGTAGCGAAGGTGCTGTCGTAGACCTCGACTGTGGCGACCTTGCCGAAGTTGGTGGCGAGGAGGTAGGTGCCGTTGGCGTTGGTCATCATAGCGATGTTGGTGTAGATGGCACCGGCAGCGCTGTTGTTGACGACGACCTGGGTGACGGGGGTGGGGGGTCCCATGGTGCCAAGTTTGCTGTTCCAACCGGTGATGATGCCGTCGAGAGAGGAGAAGAGGAAGTTGGCCTTGGTGCTGTTGGGCGCGGGCAAGAGGAAGCCGGTCGGCGCCGAGGCGGTTGCGACGGATCCGGTGGGTGCACCGGTGGCAGTAGTGCCTCCGGTGGCTGCTGGGATGATGACTTTGAAGCTAATGGCGCCAGCGGAGCAGACTACGTAGCTAAAGCCGGTCATCTGGGTGTTGATCCAGAAGGTGGACGTTTGAGACACCCCAGGGGTTGATGAAGTTGGGGTCCATGGTGGTGGCGGGGACGGAGCCGTCAGAGATGAGGTTGGTGACCGCGTAGGTCCCGGCGGTTTGGGCTGCTGCGGGTAGAGCGATCGCTGCGAGGAGACCTAAGGCGAGTAGCTTGCGGTTGCCGGTGTTGCTCTGTTTTGGGTGCTTGGGGGAGGTTGAAAACTTTGTGTGAACTGATGCATAGAACATTAGTGGCCTCACTCTCTCTCTTTTCTGCGGGCGAGCGCAGAAGGTGACCGGATTGGTCCGGAGGGTGAAGAGTATCGAGTTCATATAGCGAGTGTTGTCAGAAAATTGTCACTTTGCAGTCATTTAATCGCTGGTGTTTTTTTATGTGTTCGAAGACGATTCAAATGGACGTTTTTTGTCTCTCCGCGATGAAGAAATTGTCAGAATTTTGGGGTGATCTCGGCGTGGATCTGGAGAGATTGGTCCTTGGCCTTGCGTTTCTCTGTCGTTGCGGCGATGCGCGCTGGCACCCTCCGGGCCGAAATGTGTGCAAAGTCTTCATTCTATTCTGCTTAGGTTGGTACTTGCGTTTGCTGGCTTGTGGCAAAGTTGATTTTGCTGGGTTTTGCTTTGTCCGTGGCGATAAAGTCTTCATTTAAAATGAAATGCCCCGGAGGAGTGAGCTCTTCTGGGGCTTTCTCGTTCTTACTGATTCAAGTATAGCGGATTGAGGCTAACGAACATGCCACGGCTATGTGGTTTGGTTTGAGGGAGTTGAGTCGTTTGGGGGCTTGACACGCGTTTTTCCCTTTGTTTTGAGGGGTCGGGCCGTTGAATTTTTTTCTGGCGAAGCCTAAGTAGGTTTGCAGGTTCATCGATGCTCCCGACGGCAACGCCGGAGGATTCAGTGTGCCCTACGCTACCTCTGACGACGGGGCTACGGGATTTTCGCTGCTATTTGCGGTCTCGGGAATCGTGTTGAATTCGGGTGCCCATCCGAGCGCTTCAGCTTCTTCGTCGGATAGAACGATGCGGTCTACCTGGTGTCCGCCTCCATTTTTCAGGGTCTCTTCGCACTGTTGAATTGCCTGCTCCGTGTAATGAGCATGCGTCGTCAAGGCGCGCACTGTTTCCTCCCAATTGGGATAGTGGAGCGCGACCATGCGCAATATTCTTCCTACCGGCGAAACCATGATCCGGTAACCAGACGCTTCAAATTCCTTTTCGACTATCAGTGCATACTCATTCATTGTTTCCGACATCCCAGTTATGAGCACTTTCAACGTGCACTGGTTGTATCTGCGATCGGAATTTGCCGGTCTGTGCGGTTGTCGCGATGATGTGTGAGTTTTCGGTGCCGCGAAAATTGCACTCTTGGCGACGCCCCTATGGCTGGACTAGAGACGTTTTATCGCCGTGATGGAAGCCGGGCGATAGCCCATACGCTGCCGATAGAACGAGCCGGCGCGGACATTTGCGGTGTGGAATTCCAAAGAGGCGAACTCCGCACCCTGGCGGCGTCCCCATTCTTCAGCCGCTTGAATCAGTCGTCCACCGATGCCTTGATTCTGGTGCCGGGAGCTCACGGCTATCTCCGCGATGTGGCAGTAGATTATTTCTCGGTGCATTGGGTCGGGCGACTGTGCGAGTCCGGCGTCGATGAAGCCGACGATCTCACCGCTGAGCTCCGCGACAAGAGTGATGCCGCCTCCAGCCGCGTCCGGCGGATGCTGCCGCCCCTCGCGGTAGCGTGCCGATATTGTCTCGACTGCGGGGGGCGAATAGCGTTCAGGATCAAGGCCGGCGTGATACTCAGCACTTTCGAGATACGTGCGGGCGATTCCATCCGCATCTCCTGAAACAGCCGGACGGATCGTGATTGCTATTGGGCAAGCGGCTTCGTCCATTACAAGAGCATAACGCGGCTGCCGACGCTTAGAACGCCAGCAGCCGATCGAAGAAGGAGCGATACCTCCGCAAGGCTTGCCTCAGGTCTTCGGTTGAGACGTTGTCGCCTCGATCCCATTGGTGTTCGAGTTCAGCACGCTCGGCGGCGAATTGTTCTGCGATGCGCTTGACGACGGTGGCGACGAGACTGTCTGCCTGTTCAACGGCACTGCGCGGTTCGTCGACGAATCCGATCTGGGCTTTGTCCCAACGTGCGCGGAAATCATTGAGTTCGTTATCGGGAAAGAGTTGGGTTGGGCGATCGTCCGTGTGCGTTGGCTCGGCTACGGGAACGAGGGTTCCGTCAGCATTGCGTGAGTCGGCGCTGCGCGCGTTGTCCACTGCTTCAATGTCCGTGGCTCGCGAACGATCAGATCGATACCTCGTTGCGGGGTTGGCGATCTCTGCGGTGGAAAGATTTGGGTCCTCTCGAACTTCGCCGGTCATGCTACCTCCTTGTGAGTCACGCTGGTGGCGCCGAGTAGTTCATCGAACAGGGAACGGAAGTGCACCATGGCTTTGCGAAGATCCTCTGTGCTGGACTGGCCTTTGCCATGACGCAGAACGATGTCGTGAGCCGCGCGATAGTTGCCGACAGTGTCGGGGTAGTGAACGGAGATATCGTCGGCGCGTTGATCGAACTCGCTCATGGGATATCCGCGTGCATTCATGACGTCGGTGACGAGGCGGTCGGCTTCATTGACGGCACCTCGGGGATCGTCGACGAATTGCTTCTGGACGAAGGCCCACTGCTGAACATATCTCTCCTTCTCCGTCGCGGGCAGAGTGCGGAGTTTGAGGTGGGAGACACGCTTTTCTCTTTCGGCTAGAACTGTTTCGGCGCGTTGCGGGTCTCCAAGCTGGTGCGCGACGCGGTCGTATTCGGAACCGAATGTCTGCTTCAAACGTTCGCTTCTCCGACGCCTCTCATAAACGATCGCTGCAGCGACGACCACGACTGCCACAACGAGGACAATGATTGCGATCACGATTTTATGGTCCATCGATTACCCCCTGCTGACTTGATGCAGGGAGCGCGGGACCGCGTTGCGCCTGAATAAGTGGCGCGTTTGTTGATTATTTGTGAGACGAAAATTTCCAGCATTGATATGCAAATGCTGTTGATACTGCGTGAGGTCTAGCGAGATTTTTCCTTGGGGGAAAATTGCACGCCTTAGCGACGATGAGACCGTCGCGAAGATGGGCACCCAGATTTTAGATGTGGGCCACCCGCCCCGCCTACACCGCTCTTGCCTATCCCCAACGCCTGAAGTCCGCCAGCGATGCTGTAGTTGCTTGCAAATTCAGAAACGCATGTAAACACATTCTGTTTACTTGGGGCTTTGTCCCTGATCTCTGTCTTTGCTGTCAATCGTGGACGATTCTGATCTAGATCTATTCGCGAATAAGAAACCATACGGATATCTATTTTTCCATCTCATGTAAGCAAAAGCCCTCACGAATGAGGTAACAGCTATTGCAATAAACACGATCGGGACGCCGCAATCCATAATGATGATGGTCGGGAGACGAGATGCAGCAAAGAGTTTCGACACCACCACTAGCAAAAATAGAAGCATCAGCCAGGTAGCAACCAAAACGATGAGCACCTTCCCTGTCTTGCGGTACGTAGCTTCTGCGCGTTGCGTGCTGTCGTTCATCCTATTGGACACCCCTTTATCGTAACTGTAGTCGTTGTGACCTTAGACACCGAAGCCGTAGGGGTTCCTGGAGAGATGAATGGGTCCGGAAGCCCGACGGATAGTTGCCAGATACCGCCTGAGTAGGAAAGCTGAAGCGATCCCCCTTGCATCCGCAGCTGCTTCAGGACCGACGGGCAGCACCTCTTGGGTTGACGCGGTAGTGCTGAAGCTCCACCAGTGCAGGTGCAGGAACGGTTAATCTCGTGATACTGTTTCGTATACTGTTTCGTATCCAGTGGTCTCTTCGTTCGAGGTTGTATGCGAAAGCTCGTTATTCAGGTGTTCCTTCTTTGCTCTCCTGCAAGCGCTTACCTACGCGCATGCCGCGAGTGCTACGCCCAAGGTTCAGCTCAAGGCTGTCCCTCTGCCGCTGAGCAGCGTGCGGCTGACTGGCGGTCCGCTGAAGAAGGCGCAAGACCTCGACGCCGCGTACCTGCTTGAGCTTCAGCCTGAACGCATGCTCGCCTATCTTCGCCAGCGCGCCGGTCTCGATGCGAAGGCGCAAGGGTACGGCGGTTGGGATGGTCCCGGGCGGCAGCTCACCGGACACATTGCGGGACACTACCTCTCCGCTATCAGCATGATGTACGCGACCACGGGCGACATACGCTTCAAGCAGCGCGTTGACGCCTTCGTCTCAGAGTTGCAGGACATTCAGAACGCGCAGAAGGACGGCTACATCGGCGCGCTGATGGACGCAAAGGGCGTGGATGGCAAGGTCCGGTTCCAGGATCTGAGCAAGGGCGAGATCCACTCCGGAGGCTTCGACCTGAATGGCTTGTGGTCCCCCTGGTATGTCGAGCACAAGCTGTTTGCCGGATTGCGCGATGCGTACCACCTGACTGGCAACCGCACCGCGCTCGAGGTCGAAATTAAGTTCGCCGGATGGACGGAGAGTATCCTGGCCAATCTCAGCGACGAGCAGATTCAGCGCATGCTGGCGACTGAGTTCGGCGGCATGAACGAAGTACTCGCGGATCTTTACGTCGACACCAACGACCCGCGCTGGCTCAAGCTTTCGGACAAGTTCGAACATCACGCCGTTGTCGATCCGCTGTCGAAAGGGCAGGACATCCTTGCCGGCAAGCACGCCAACACGCAGGTTCCGAAGATGATAGGGGAGCTTGCGCGCTACATCGACACCGGCAATGAAACCGACGAGAAGGCGGCTACATTCTTCTTCGACGAGGTGTCCGAGCACCACAGCTTCGCCACCGGCGGACACGGTAAGAATGAATATTTCGGGCAGCCCGACAAGCTGAATGACATGATTGACGGGCGCACCGCCGAGAGCTGCGGCACCTACAACATGATCAAGATGGCACGGACCCTTTTCTCGGTTGGGCCGGATGCTCGTTATGCGGACTTTGTCGAGCGCGCCGATCTCAACGCGATTCTTGGTGGGCAGGATCCCGAGGATGGGCGCGTCAGTTACATGGTTCCGGTCGGACGCGGCGTGCAACACGAATATCAGACCAAGTTCGACAGCTTCACCTGCTGCGTCGGATCGCAGATGGAGATGCACGCCTTTCATGCCTATGGGATTTACTACGAATCCGCGAATAAGCTTTGGATCAACCTGTATGCTCCGACCACGGTGGACTGGACTTCGGAAGGTGTGAAGCTGGAGATGGCGACGGACCTGCCGGTGGGGGATTCGGCGACGTTGAAGATTACATCGGGCAAGCCGAAGGCGTTCACGCTTGCGCTGCGCCGTCCGTTTTGGGCCGAAGCCGGCTTTTCGGTGAAGGTGAATGGTAAGACGTGGAAGGATGTTTCCAAGCCTGATACGTATGTCGAGATCAGCCGGAGATGGAAGGCGGGCGATACGGTCGAACTCGTGCTACCGAAGACGCTGCGGAAAGAGCCGCTGCCGGATAATCCGAACCGCATGGCGATCATGTGGGGACCGCTTGTGCTGGCGGGCGATCTTGGTCCGGAGTTGGACCGGAGAAGCTTCCGGCAGGGCGGAGGGCCTCCAGCGCCGGCGCCCGCGCTGGTGACTGCGGAGCAGAATGTCGATGGCTGGTTGAAGCCGGTCGCCGGCAAGTCGGGAGTCTTCCGCACGGCCAACGTCGGGCTGAAGGAAGACATCGAGTTTGCGCCGTTCTACGAGATGCCGCGGCGCAGGTACGCGATCTACTGGGATGTGTTCACGCCAACCGACTGGGCGAACAAATCCGCGGCGTATCAAGCTGAAGAGGATAAAGAGAAGAAACTGCAGGCGGCCACGATCGGCTTCGCGCAGCCCGGGCAGATGCAGTCGGAACGCGATTTTGCGGAGCAGGGCGAAGACAGCGCGCCGGTGCAGCTTAATGGACGCTATGGGCGGCAGGGGACAAAGTGGTTCTCGTACGACCTGCCGGTCGATCCCGCTTCTCCCGCGATTCTGGTCGTGACCTACAGCAACGAGGTGCGCGGACGCAAAGGCGGCGTCGACGTCCTGGTGGACGGCGTCAAGGTCGGGGAGCAGACGATGGAACGACGAACGCCGGAGCAGGATCTTCGCTTCTTCGACGTAAAGTACGCACTTCCGATTGAGATGGTGAAGGGCAAGCAGAAGGTCACGGTGCGCTTCCAGGCGAAGGAAGGAGACGCGATTCCCGGCGTCTTCGGCATCCGCACCGTGCGCGCCGATGCTGTGCGATAAGGACCTGGACCACACCCGTTTTCGAGGATGTTGGGGTCGGAGGGTTGCCCCCTCCCCCTCGTCAAAATGTGCGCAAAGTCTTCATTCGAGTTGAGTTAGGGGTGGACTTCGGGTTTTGGGTTAGTGGCAAAGTCTTGAGTTTATTGGGTTTTGGTGTCGACGATGTTGTAAAGTCTTCATTTCAAATAAGTAAAGCCCCGACGGGTAGGTTCCCTCGGGGCTTCTTTCGTTTTTCTCTACTGTTTTAATTATAGAGGATTTGGGGTAACTAAAATGCCACGGCTAAGTGGTTTGGTTTGATTGGTTTGCGTGGTTTTGGGGCTTGACAAGCGATTTTGCTGAGGTTTTTGAGGTTTTAATTTTTTGGCGGGGCTGATTTATGGGGCTGGGGTGAGGCCGTGGCGACGCATGATTTCGCCGATGGCGGCGGGGTTGGGTGGAGTGCCGGGCGGGGTGGACTGGAGGACGGCGGCGATCTCGCGGAAGAAGTCGGGGCCGAGGAGGCCGGGGGTGATGATGGCGAGGGCTTTTGCCGGGGTGGAGTGGAGGTTTTCGAAGCGGTGGACGACCCCGCGAGGGATGAAGACGGAGTCGCCGGGGCGGCCTTCCATTGTTTGGCCGTTGACGGTGTAGGTGAGGATGCCCTCGAGGCCGTAGCAGGTCTCATCGTAGGCGTCGTGGCTGTGGGCGATGGGGACTTTGGCTCCGGGGGCGACTTCGAACTCGAACATGGCGACGGAGCCTCCGGAGGCTTGAGGGGTGACGAGGTAGCGGATGACGAGGCCTCCGAAGCGGATCTCTTCGTGGGTGGTTGTTGGCATGAGTTTTCTTGTTTTCCCTCTTTCTGTTTTGGTGTTCGGGTGATTCTATCGTGTTGGGATTTTCGCTGTTGCGAAAATTGGCCACCCATTTGTGCGTGGAATTGATACAAACTTCTTGCATTCTGAATCGAGCAGGGTTAGTTTCAGAGGGTTCCCTTGATTCAATTCTTCTGTCCGGATGGTTCTCTCGTGAAACGTGTGCTTGCAAGTTCGCTTATGTGTTGTTTTATGGCTGGTAATTGGGCCTTCGCTCAACAGGCTGCGCTATCTCCTTCGTCAAATGCTACTGGAGCTGTGACTTCGGGAGCCTCGATGCGCATTGCTCCAGGCTCAAGGCTATTCATTGAACCTATGGATGGGTTTGAGACTTACCTCTCTGGAGCAATTTTGAAGAAGAAAGTGCCAGTCATGGTCGTCGACGACCGTAGCAAGGCAGACTTCATTGTGACTGGCGGCTCGCATGTGGATAAGGCTGGGTGGGCGAAGACGATCTTTGTGTCTCCCCTTCCTCATGCGGAGGCGAGTATCGCGATCAAGGACGCTCACAGCGGCAATCTGGTTTTCGCGTATAACGTCGATAAATCAAATGCTGCGCGGGCCAATCAGAGCACTGCGGAAGCTTGCGCCAAGCATCTGAAAGAGGCGATCGAGAAGAAGTGAGGCGCTTGTAGCCTTGTCCGGATTTTCGCTGCCGCGAAAATGGCCCACCTTAGTCGCGATAGAACCGCGCCGAAGATGGGGCACCCGTCTGTGATGATTCGGTCAGATGTGGGCCACCCGCCCGACCCGTCGTCACCCCCGCCATCGCCCCGCTCGCTCTCAACCCGCGACACTGGAGTCCTATGAAAAGCGAAATTAGAGATAGCACGATTCAGAATCTCCTCGAAAAAGCGGCAAAGAGAAACTATGGGAAATATCTCGTAAAGATAAACCTTAAGCATTTGTGGGCTTTCAGAGACGAACCTGTAGCATTCGACTTCCCAGTCACAGCTCTCATTGGTCCCAACGGTGGAGGCAAGACTTCTGTGCTTGGCGCTGCCGCTATTGCTTATTCTGGCTTACAGCCTAGGCGCTTTTTTGCGAAGGGTGGAAAATATGATCCTAGTATGCAGGACTGGTCGATCGAATATGAAATTATTGATCGGTCTGTGAATCAGAAGGAAGCTATAAAGCGTACTGCGAGCTTCAAACGAAGCAAATGGAATCGCGATGCACTTTCAAGACCGGTACGTCTCTTTGGAATCACACGTACTGTTCCAGCAAATGAGCGAAAGGAATTTCTGAAACTTGCGTCAAGCAAGTTTAGCGTTCCTGATTCTCAGGTAGAGGAACTTTCCGTGGCTGCCCAGGCAGCAATAAGTAGGATTCTTGGGAAGAATATCTCGGGATATAAGACCCTTCGGTTTGCCCCCGGCGGGGAAGAAATCTTTCTCACTGGCAAAACTTCAAAGGGTGAAGAGTACTCTGAGTTTCATTTTGGAGCCGGTGAATCTTCAATCATCAGAATGGTGTCTAGTATTGAGCTAGCTCCCGACGAGAGTTTGATTCTAATCGAAGAGCTGGAAAATGGACTCCATCCAGTCGCTACGATCCGGATGACCGAATATCTCATTGAAGTCGCGGAGCGCAAGAAAGTCCAAGTAATCTTTACCACCCATTCCGATGATGCGATTCGCGTTCTGCCGTCTAAGGCAATATGGGTTGCGTCAAACGACAGGATTTTTCAAGGCAAGTTGGACATTAAATCGCTTCGCGCCATTACGGGAAAGACAGATCCTGATTCAAAATTGGTGTTGTTTGTGGAGGACAAATTCGCCAAGTTTTGGGTTGAAGCTATTTTGAGACAGACACTCGGAGTGGCGCTGGACCATATAGAAATCCACGCGATGCAAGGCGATGGGACGGCGGTTTCCGTAAATAGTCATCATCGAACAGATCCTTCAGTCATGACACCAAGCGTATGTCTAATCGACGGCGATTCTCAGCAGTCAGAAAATGCGACAAGCAAAGTATTCCGATTGCCTGGAGCGGTTCCAGAGTGTGAGGTTTTCGATGAAGTATTGCAAAAATGGCCCGAGATAGGAGGAAAGCTTTCGGTCGCTTTATTACAGCGCTTCGAGGATGAAGCGAAGGTAAAAACAATATGCGATCAAGTACGTATAACAACAATGGATACGCACCTGCTGTTCGCCAAGCTAGGTGAACGCTTAGGGCTCATTCCCGAATTTACGGTGGCACAAGCATTCGCCAATATTTATGCGCAATTCAAGCAAACTGAATTGAAGGGTTTCCTCGACCAATTTAGGGATCTCCTGCCTACCGACGGCACGTAATCCGACCGCACCTTTTTTGCGCAAAGGCAGCGACGTGAATTCCAAAATGGGAATCCCACAAAAATAAATCCAGAAAAGGTGGCAAATTCTTAGAGCCGGAAAAGTGCCCGTCAACTTACCAGCTTTCACCAGCAATCCACCACAAATTCACCAGCGAAAAACCACGTTCTGGCACACCGTTTTTGCCAAAACCACCAGCAAAAACGGGGTAAACCATCGCCAGAAAAAATTACTGCAAAAGCGTTCCCTCTTCGGGTTGGGTTTTGGCTTCTTCGGGGGGGATGACGACGGCGGCGGCTACTTTGTCGTCGCTGTCGAGGTCGAGGAGTTTGACGCCTGAGGTGGAGCGGCCGGCGGAGCGGACACTCTTGGTGTCGATGCGGATGATCTTGCCGAACTGGCTGATGACCATGAGTTCGCTGGTGTCGTCGACGAGGTTGATGCTGGAGACCTTGCCGATCTTTGGCGTGGCCTTCATGTTGATGACACCCTTGCCGCCGCGGGACTGGAGACGGTACTGGTCGACGTCGGTGCGTTTGCCGTAGCCGTTCTCGGAGACGGAGAGGATGAGGCAGGGGGTGAGACCGAGCTGCTTGTCGAGTTTTTCGAGCTTGGCCTGCGCGGCGGAGTCGATCTCGGTGTCGGAGCCGAGCTTCTCCTGGCCGTCTGGAGCGTCGATAAAAGCAGATCCCTCCACTTCGCTGCGGGATGACAACAAAGTAGAGGATGTGCCAGCTTCGTCGATGGCGGCTTCGACCTGGTTGGTGAGGCCCTTGGCGGCGGCGCGCTCGAGGCGGGCTTTGTTGCGAGCCTCGTTGGAGGGAGTGACAGCGGCGCCGATGACGTAGTCGCCTTTGCGGAGCATGATGCCGCGGTTGCCGGTGGCGGGGCGGCCCATGGGGCGGAGGTCGTGCTCGTTGAAGCGGATGGCCTGGCCGTCGTGGGTGGCGATGAAGATGATCTGCTGGCCGTCGGTGATGCGGGCGACGATGAGCTCGTCGTCCTTGTCGATGTTGATGGCGATGATGCCGCGAGACATGACGTTGGAGAAGTCCTTGAGGGCGGTCTTCTTGACGGTGCCGTTGCGGGTGGCGAAGAGGACGTACTTGCCTTCTTCGTTGAGGTCGCGGACGGGGAGGATGGTGACGACTTTTTCTCCGGGCTGGAGGGCGACGAGCGAGGCCATGGCCTTGCCCTTGCCGGCGGCGCCGACGTCGGGGACTTCGTAGACCTTGAGCCAGTAGACGCGGCCGGTGTTGGTGAAGCAGAGAAGATAGGCGTGGGTGGAGTCGATGATGAGCTGGGCGACGAAGTCCTCTTCGCGGGTCTTCATGCCGAGGCGGCCGGTGCCTCCGCGACGCTGCTGGCGGTAGGTGGAGATGGGGGTGCGCTTGAGGTAGCCGGTGTTGGAGACGGTGACGGCGACCTGCTCGTCGGCGATGAGGTCTTCGAGCTGGAGCTCGGTGGTCTCGTCGACGATCTGGGTGCGGCGGGCGTCGCCGTACCTGGCTTTAATCTCTTCGAGTTCTTTGGTTATGAGACGGCGGAGCTTGGCGGGAGAGGCGAGGATGGACTCGAATTCGGTGATGTTGTCGCGGACTTCGGCGAGCTCTTTCAGGAGCTCATCGATTGAGAGTTGAGTGAGTCTGTAAAGCTGCAATTCCAAGATGGCGTCGATCTGCTTGTAGGAGAGGATCAACGTGCCGGTGGTGGAGAAGGTCATGTCGACGCCGTATTTTTTGGGGTCGAGGGTGACGCCTTTTAGTTCGGCGCCGCGGAGGCTGATTTTTTTGCCGGAGAAGTAGGAGTAGAGATTCTCGCGGGCTTCGGCGCGGCTGCCGGATTGACGGATGGTCTTGATGACGTTGTCGAGATGGTCGAGGGCGATCTGGTAGCCGAGGAGAATGTGCTCGCGGTCGCGGGCCTTGCCGAGGAGGAAGGCGGTGCGGCGGCGGACGACTTCGACGCGGTGGTCGAGGAAGGCGCGGATGGCTGCGTCGAGCGAGAGCTCCTTGGGCTGGTTGTTGTGAACCGCCAGGAAGATCATGGAGAAGGAGTCCTGCATCTGGGTGTGCTTGTGGAGCTGATTGAGGACGATCTGATGCTCGGCGCCGCGCTTGAGGCCGATGACGATGCGCATGCCGTCGCGGTCGGACTCGTCACGGAACTCGTCGCGGGCGATGTCGGTGATGACGCCGTCGTTGACGAGCTCGGCGATGCGCTCGATGAGCTTGGCTTTATTGACCTGGTAGGGGATCTCGGTGACGATGATGGCCTGGCGGCCGCCGGAGATGTTTTCGATGCTGCACTTGGCGCGCATCATGAAGCGGCCACGGCCGGTGCGGTAGGCGTTGGCGATAGTGCTCTTGCCGAAGATGAAGCCGCCGGTGGGGAAGTCAGGGCCTTTGACGTGCTCGAGGACGAGGTCAAGGTCGGAACGGGTTTCGGCCTTGTCTTTGGAGATGAGTGCGATGCAGGCGTTGATGACTTCAGTGAGATTGTGCGGCGGGATGTTGGTGGCCATGCCGACAGCGATACCACCGGAGCCGTTGACGATGAGGTTGGGGATGCGCGCGGGCAGGACGGTGGGCTCGAGGGTGGACTCGTCGTAGTTGGGGGTGAAGTCGACGGTGTCGGAGTCGATGTCGGCGAGCATTTCGCCGGCGATGCGGGTGAGGCGCGACTCGGTGTACCGCATGGCGGCGGGTGGGTCGCCGTCGACGGAGCCGAAGTTGCCCTGTCCGTCTACGAGGGTGTAGCGCATGGAGAAGGGCTGCGCGAGGCGAACCATGGTGTCGTAGATGGCGGAGTCGCCGTGGGGGTGGAAGTTGCCCATGACGTGGCCGACGACCTTGGAGGCTTTGGTGTACTTCTTGTTGAACTGGAGACCCATCTCCTGCATGCCGTAGAGGATGCGGCGGTGGACAGGCTTGAGGCCGTCGCGGACGTCGGGCAGAGCGCGGCCGATGATGACGGACATGGAGTAGTCGAGGTACGACCGGCGCATCTCCTCTTCAATATTGATGGAGAGCATGAAGGCGGCGCCGCGGCCGTGGACGTTGTTGGGGGGTGGTCCGCCGGGATTTTCGGGGTTGTTCGGAGGCGTGAGGGGGAGTTCTGGGTTCTGATCGTCTGCCATGAGTTTATAGCTCTATTATAGAGGGTTTGGCAGGGACGCGTAGGGGCAGGGTGTGATTTCGGAGAGGGGGAAGTTACACAGAAAACGTGTGACTTAGGAGGAATCGCGGCGGCTCGTTTGTTTAGTCAAAAAAGAAAGGGACAGGCTCGCGGCCTGTCCCTTCGAGTTCCTAACAAGTTCTGTTAGAAGAAGAGCTTTCCGGACAACTGCATGGTGCGCCCGTTGTTCACGAAGACTTTTCCAGGTTGACCGAAGAACGCGTTGTCAACCTTCTGGAAGTTGATAACGCTGGTTGTGTTGGAGGTAAAGTTGATGTTATTGACCGTACCCGGGGTGTATTGGGCATGGTTCAGGACGTTGTAGGCCTGGGCGCCGAACTCGAACGAGTAGCGCTCACGGAACGTGACACGCTTGTAGGCAGCCAGGTCGAAGTTATTGGTGGGACTGGTGGGGAGCGTGTTACGCGAACTGTTGGGCAGCGTACCCTTCCCCGCCTGGATATAGTATGCGTTCGGGTCGACGGCAATATAGCCAACCGTATTTGCAGCGCACTGCGTGACTCCCGTCCCGCAGAGGCTGGCAAGATTGGAGGCAAATTGGGGGACGACCGTGGTCGCGGTACCCTTTTTGCCGTTCGGATTGATGATGGTGCGATCGATGGCGGTGCTGTCGCCGTTCAGGTTGGAGTTGATGTTGGAGAGCGCGGTGGCGTACTCAGGTGATTCGTAGGTATAGATGGGCGCTACCGTCCAATTGCCGACGACATTTCTCAACAGGAACGAGCTGGAGTGCTTGAAGAGTTGCGTATCGTAGACCATCTCAAGAGTGATGCGATTGGTACGATCAAGCGCTGACCGGCTGTAGTCGGCCGCGACGTTCTGCGAGTTCTGCGGACGACGCGGAGTAAGCGTGGTGGCGAAGACCTCAGCGGTCGCGTCATCCATGGTCTTGCTCCAGGTGTAGGAGAGGTTGGCCTGGAGACCGCCGACGAACCGACGAGTCACATTGGCAACCAGCGCGTTGTAGTTGGAGCTGGAGAAAGGCTGGTACGAGGTCATCTTGCTGGTGAAGCCAGCCGCGAGGAAAGCGGGCGTGATGTTTGAGAGTGCATTGATTGCACCCAACGTGTTGGCGCCTGCGGGAGCCACGGTCGTCGGAGAACCAGTTAACAAAGTGGGAAGCTGGTTGGCCTGGTTGACCCTGGGTTGAATATTGAGCTGAATCTGCGTTGGTAGATGGATGCCGCGGGTACCTATGTATCCAATCTCGGCGGTGTAGTTGTTTAAGAAGACACGCTGGACTGTGAGGGTGTAGGTCTCAGCATAAGGGATTACCTGATTGGGGATGAAGGCCGCGGTGGCTGCGCGCTGAGCTGCGAGACCCGCCGGAGTGCTTGGGAAGACGAGGATTCCACCTTTTCCGGGCGGGAGACCACCGTTCTTCAGGAAGTTGGGGTCGCCCGGCTGAGGATTGCCTGGATTGCCCACGTCGTTGGTGCCCGAGTACTGCGGTGGGAAGGAGAGAGTTCCAAGATTGTCGAACAGGACATCGTAGGCCATGCCGAAACCGGCGCGGACCGACGTCTTGTCATCTGGAGCCCAGTTGATGCCGATACGAGGAGCAAAGTTCTTGTACTGCGGCTTCGGCTGGGCAAAGGTGATGAGACCCGGAACCGAGGCGGCAGAGTTCAACGCCTGCGCGCGCTCGCCGACAGGAACCGAGGTGAACTCATAACGAAGGCCACCGTTGAGGGTAATCTTCGGGCTCATGCGGTAGGTGTCATTGGCATAGCCGTAGAGTGCGGTCTGGTCGCCATAGTAGGTGAGGTTACCGGTCGAGCGCTCTCCGAAGCTGGTCGGTGCGAGGTCGTGAAGGAACTCGGTGAGGTTATCCCACTCGTAGTCGCCACGAGCGCGCTGGGTGAAGCCCTGCGGGGAGATATATTTGCGGCCGTCAAAGCCGATCGTGATAGTGTGCTTGCCCTTGACGTAGCTGATGTTATCCGTCAACTCATAGAGGTTCTGAATGGTGAACTGAGGTGCATTTGGATCAGGACCAACGTTAACAGCGCCTTGATCGTCGTAGACCAGATTGGGGAACTGGTCCAAGCCGGGATAGCTGAAGTTCCCTGCAGTCACAGTATTCGAGTACCGGTTGTAGCCAAGGCGGAACTCGTTGGTGAGATTCGGCGTGAAGGTGTGATATTCGCTGATTGTGACGAGCTGATACCGGAAAGGCTGTTGAGTAAAGAAGATGGGGAATGGGACCGTAAAATTGTTGCTGTCCGTATCACTCAGGCGGTTGTAGAGATAACGTCCGCGGATGTTGTCCTTGCTGGAGATGGTGTAGTCGATGCTTGTCGTCACCACGTCGAAGTTCGAAGGGGTGCCCGCCAGGCTCTGATAGTTACCCAGCGGAATGTTAGTGCCCGCCGACCCGCCGCCAAAGATACCGCTGGGTTTGTCGAATGCAGTTCCCTGGTAAACGGTCAGGAACTGGGCTCCAGTAGACTGGTTGCCGCAGGACTGATCAACCGAAGCATTGATGCCTGTACCGCCGGGACCGGTGATGGTCGCGGCTGGGGTGTACTGCAGGTATTGGGCGAGGTTGGTTGCATTGAGGCCATACGTGGCGCCCAAGCTCTTAAGTGTCGCGAGTCCGGCAGGGGTCGGGGTGCAGGAGAAGATCGCCGGATTCTGTCCGATCGAGTTGCGCTCATAGCTGCCGAAGAAGAAGAGCTTATCGTGAAGGATCGGTCCGCCGATCTGTCCGCCGTAACGATTGTTGTCGTAGCGCGGGTTGATGGCAGGCTTGCCGTTGAGGGTTCCGTTTAGGGCGTTCAGGTTGCGGTTCTGGAAGTATTCCCAGACACGGCCGTGGAACTTATTGGTTCCTGAGAGAACGTTGGTGTTGAACTGGCCGCCTGAGGAATGGCCGAACTCCGGGGAAAACTGGTTGGTGATGAGTGTGAAGTTCTCGACAGCATCGTTGGGCACGTAGACGAGCGGACCAGTCACAGCCTTATTGTTGTTGTCGATTCCTTCAATGGTGAAGTTGTTGTTGCGGGTGCGCTGTCCGCCGATGGAGGGACCGATGCCGACACCGATACCACCTGCGGAGGCGACGCCGGGGCTGAGGAGCGAGGCGTTCAAGACACCAAAGCCAGTGGATCCGCCGGATGAGGTCGAGGGAAGGTCTGTAAGCTCTACATTGCTGAAGGTCTGCGTCAGGTTGGTGCTGGTTGTGTCGAGAGCGACGCCGGCCTGTGCTGAGACTTCCACGGTAGCGCTTGCAGCGCCGACGGACAGGGTCACATTGCTGGTAGAGGTCTTGTTGAGCTCAACCGTGAGGCCGTGAAGGGTGTAAGGCTGAAAGCCCTGAGAGGTGACGGCAAGTTCGTAGCTGCCGGGAAGCAGGTTACCGGCGCGGAATTCTCCAGCGGACCCTGACTTGACCACAACAGCAACACCGGTCGCCTCATTGGTGACGGTGACAGATGCATTCGCGATACTGGCTCCCGAGGGATCCTTTACCGTGCCGACCAGGTCGCCACTTGTTGTCTGAGCAAACGTGACGCTAGCGAACAGCGTGATCGCGATGGCGGCAATAAAAAGGGTTATACGTCGCATGTTCTTTCTCCATTGCTGGACTGATCGAGGACTACCGGCGTGCGGTGGGCGCTCATTACTTTTTTCAGATCAGGCAGCTCAATTCGATTAAGGCATTTTTATGGCCAAAATAGGACAGGACTTGAATAATTACATGATACCTATAATATTCAACGCACTAAGCGATGGCAGGACAGTGGTTAGACAAGTTAGAGACATCGAAATATATGAATTTTTGTAGGAAAATTTGAGGTGAACTGCATGAAAGCGGACGATGGTCGGGTGAGCGTTACTTTCGATTTTTCTTCGTGGCGGATGGATATGAGACCGATTTTGTCGGATATTTTCCCTTGATATACGATAGATTCGGTCGTATATTCGGATTATTGACGTTTTGAGGAGAGGAATAAATTGGTTGCAAGTGGTTGATGAATAGGCATTCAGGCGCGAACGGAAATCATTTTCCGCGGTGACGGGAAGGAGCTGGAGCTTGCGATGGGAGTGTGACGAATAGTGCAAAACCAGATGGGAGAGGAGCAATTACAGGGGTGTATGACGGCGAAAAAGGAAGCTTTCAGTGAACTCCGCAAACCGGAATAACCCGCTGAATTTTCCTTCAGTTATCTAGAACCTGGGACGGAGATTAAACTTTTCGGGGATGAAGCTGGCGGGGTGAGTGACCAATAGACAAGTGAGTCTTCGCTCCGCTGCCTAAATCGTTGATTGGCCTATTGAAATTGGAATTGTTGCGCAGACTTAGCAGAGTTGAAGCGTTGTCTGACGATGCAGTTTGGACGCATTTCAGGATGCGCTTCCCGGCCCCGTAACTCCAGACTTAGATCTTCATTGCAATTCGATAGGAACCTTCGAAGTTTCGCGTGGGCTAGGCCACGAAGGGAGACTTCAAGGATTAGCGGTCAAGGACGAAGCATGCTTTTTTGCGGGTTGTGCTGAGCCATGCAGGTTTTTTTGAGGAAAGGTGTGACGCAGATGATGCGAAGGACGAGGGCAGATAAGAAGAAGAGCCTGGCGATGTTTGGATGGACGCGCGGTTGGATTGCGGCGGGGACGCTGGCGGCGTATGCGGTGATGGGGGGAACGAAGGCCGCGGTGGCGGAGAAGGAGAAGACGGAGCCGGCGGGGTCGAGTGCGGCGGAGGCGACGCTGCCGCTGAAGCGGTTCGATATTGCCGCGGGGCCGCTGGATGGGCGCGGTGGAAGCCTATGAGAAGGCTACCGGGCTGACGGTGAAGGTCGTGCTGCCGGCGGGGACGCTGGCGGGGTTCGATTCGCAGGGAGTGGTGGGGCTTTATCGCGAGGATGAGGCGCTGCGGTTGTTGCTGGAGGGGACGGGGCTGAACTATCGCGTGGAGGATGCCACGACGATGGTGGTGGGGGTGCAGGCGAAGGATACGGTTTCTGTAACCGATTCGGTTACGGATTCGGTTTCGATGGCGAAGTTTACCGAGCCGCTGCTGACGACAGCGCAGAGCATTACGGTGATTCCGCAGTTTGTGGTGAAGGATGAGGGGGTGACGACGCTGCGGGATGCGCTGCGCAACGTTCCGGGGATCAGCCTGGCGGCGGGTGAGGCGGGAGCGCAGGGAGACAACCTGACGATTCGCGGGTTTACGGCGCGGAACGATATTTTTCTGGATGGGATCAGGGACTTTGGAAGCTACTACCGCGACACGTTCAACTATGAACAGGTGGAGGCGCTGGAGGGGCCGGCGGGAATTCAGTTTGGGCGCGGATCGACCGGCGGAGTGGTGAACCAGGAGAGCAAGGTTCCGACGGTGCAGCAGTTCATGCATGTTGGCAGGCGCAGTTTGGCACGGACGGGACGCGGCGAATCACCGGCGGACCTGAATAAGCCGATGCTGGGTGTGCTGGGCGGGAGCGCGGTTCGACTGAATGCGATGGGGCAGGAGAGCGGTGTTGCGGGACGTGCCTTTGCTGAGGTGCGGCGGTGGGGAGTTGCGCCGTCGGTGTCGGTGGGACTGAATACGAAGACGCGGGCGACGCTGAACTACGTTCATCTGCAGGAGAACGATACGCCGGACTATGGACTGCCGTGGTTCAACAACACGGTGGCGCCGGGGCCGATTCGGCATGAGTACTACGGGTTTCCGGACGAGAACTATCTGCAAGACGAACGACGACATTCATGACGTTGAGGGTGGAGCATGAGTTTTCGCCGGGAGTGAGTCTGCATACGATCGCGCGGGCTGCGAATTATCCGCGGCAGGCGCAGATTACGGAGCCGCAGATCTGCTCGAATGCTCCGGCGAGTGTGCCGGTGGGTGGAGTGGTGGCGACGCTGCCGACTTCGGCGGTGAATACGGCGCTTCCCTGCCCTTATACGGCTGCGAGTGATCCGAGCACGATGTTGGTGAATCGGAATCAGATCCAGACCAAGAGCATTGAGAGTGATCTGTGGGACCAGACGGAGGTAACGGCGCGGTTTAAGGCGCTGGGAATTCGGAATGCGCTGGTGGCCGGTGTGGAGGGTGGGCAGGAGATCTCGAATCCGATCCGGACGAGTTACACGATCAACAAGATCAATACGGTGCCTTCGACTTCCCTGCGTGAATCCGAATACGGAACAGCCGTTTAGCGGGACGGGGTACATTTCGTCGATCGTGCATACGAAGTCGGAGAGTGTTGGGGTGTACTTCGTCGATACGGTGAAGCTGGGGCAACTGTTTGAGCTGAGTGGCGGTGTGCGATGGGATCGCTTCGATACGGGGTACAACCTTTGGCAGCCAACGCCGCCAAAGGGCGGTGTGGTGACGGCACCCGTGGCGCCGATCAGTCGCGTCGATGAGCAGCCGAGTTATCGGGCGGCGTTTGTGTATAAGCCGTCGAGCCACGGGAGCTTGTACTTCGACTATGGGACGAGCTTCAATCCGGCGGCAGAGTCGCTGAGTCTGAGCGTTGGGTTGGCGAACAGCTCGGCTGCGCCGGAGGAGAACGAGACGTATGAGGCGGGAGTGAAGTGGAGCTTCCTGAATGAACGGCTGCTGACCGAGGGCGCGGTGTTTCGTACGGAGAAGGACAATGCGCGGGAGACGGACCCGACGAACTCGAACAATATTGTGGCGGCGGGAAATCAGTTGGTGAAGGGCGTGCAGTTCAGTGTGGTGGGGAGGCTGCCGCAGGGGATGGACATCGTCGCAGGATATGCGTATCTGGATAGCGCGGTGATTTTTTCCAAGTTCTTCCCGACGTCTGTTGGGTATCCGCTGGCAAATGTGCCGAAGCAGACGTTCAATGTTTTTGTCACGCACCGGTTGCCGTGGCGATTGAATGCTGGGCTGGGTGGGAACTATGTGGCTAGCAGGACCGCGAGTTCTACTGTGCCGTTTGTTCCTACGGGGTATGCTCCGAATCCGAATGGACCGGGGTTTGTGGTGACGAGTGTGGCGATGAAGCAGGTTCCGGGATATTGGGTGTTCAACGCGATGTTGCGACGGCCTATTACGGAACGGTTGGAGCTGCAGGCGAATGTGAATAACCTGCTGAACCGGTATTACATTGACCTGCCGCATCCGAGCCACCTGATTCCGGGAGCTGGAGCGAGTGCGCTGGTGGGGATCAACTTTAGATTTTGAGGACTACCCCCGAAAAAGGCTTAACACGGATTTTCACGGATGACACCGATTAGGAACAAACAACGGCGAGGGCGACAACAGGTCCCCCATTCGACTTCGCACACGGCAGGCTCTTCGGGGATGAAAACAAGAGCAAAAGCGATTTTGAAAGAGCTGTTTTGAGGCTCGCGGTTTTTGGACAGATTTTCAGGAGAAGTGAATGCTGATTACGATTCCCGATGTGTTGACGGTGGGCGAGGTGGCGCAGGCGAGGGCCGCGCTGGACGCTGCGGAGTGGGTGGATGGCAAAGTGACGGCTGGCTACCAGGCGCAGAGCGTGAAGGAGAATCTGCAACTGCCGGAGGGTCATCCGGTGACGGTGAAGCTGGGGGAGATGGTGCTGGCGGCGCTGGCGCGGTCGCCGTTGTTTATGTCGGCTGCGTTGCCGCTGCGGGTTTTTCCGCCGATGTTCAACCGGTATACGGGTGGCGGGCACTTTGGCACTCATGTGGATACGGCGATTCGCGCGACGGCTACGACGGGACAGAGGATCAGGACGGATGTTTCGGCTACGTTGTTTCTGTCGACTCCGGAGGAATATGAGGGGGGCGAGCTGCATGTGGAGGATACGTATGGAGTGCATTCGGTGAAGCTGCCGGCGGGGCATATGGTGCTGTATCCGGCGACGAGTCTGCATCGGGTGTCTCCGGTGACGAAAGGGGCCCGGGTGTCGAGTTTTTTCTGGGTGCAGAGCATGATTCGAAGTGATGGAGACAGAACGATGCTGTATGACCTAGATACGGCGATTCAAAGGCTCGCGGTAGAGGTTCCGGGGAATGGGGTGGGAGTGCAGTTGACCGGGGTTTATCACAATCTGCTGCGCCGATGGGCGGAGATTTAAGGTTGGGGCACGCCAGCCGCTCTTAACGACGATGGAACCGTAGCGAAGATGGGGTACCCAGATCCAGATATGGCCACTCGTGCACGGGAGGATTCCCTCGGCGGCTAAAGCCGCACCCCAATCAACATGCTTTCGGCGCGGCTGAAGCCGCGCCCCTTCAAAGGAACGCCCTCAGTCTTCGGACATTTAGGATGGAGAACTATGGATATCAACTTTGCGGACAAGGTTGTGCTGGTCGCCGGTGGTACGGGCGGTTTGGGGAGTGCGGTGAGCCTCGCGTTTCTGGAGGAAGGTGCGAAGGTGGTGGTGACCTATCGCAAGGAGGAGGAGTTTGTCGCGTTGAAGACAACTGCCGGAGCGAAGGCGGCTGCGCTGGAAGGTGCTGTTGTCGACGTGACCGATGAGCACGCTGCGAGCGAGTTCGTTGGCGGTGTTCTTTCGCGACACGGCAGGGTGGACGCACTCGTTAATACAGTGGGCGGCTACGCGGGTGGGGTGACGCTGTGGGATCTGGAGACGAAGGTCTTCGATGCGATGCTGTCGCTGAACCTGTGCTCGGGTTATGCGCTTTTGCGTGCGGTGTTGCCGGCGATGCTGAAGCAACGGCATGGATCGATCGTGAACGTGGCGGCGAAGGCGGCGGTAGATCATGGCGCCGGTGCGGCTGCGTATGCGGCGTCGAAGGCGGCTGCAGTGGCGATGATGGATTCGCTGGCCGCGGATCTGAAGGGAACGGGAGTCAGGGTGAACTCGATTCTGCCGAGCATTATCGATACGGCTGCTAACCGGAAGGCGATGCCGAATGCCGACTTTGCTACGTGGCCGAAGCCAGAGGAACTCGCGCAAGTGATTCTGTTTTTGTGTAGTGATCATGCTGCGGCGATTCATGGTGCGGCTGTGCCGGTCTATGGGACTAGAGGGAGATAGTTAGGGAAGACGAAGAGAAAGCCCGGGGCTAAAGCCCCCCGTGTTTACCGGCTTTTTCGCAAGGCTAAAGCCCTGCGCTCCCTCCGAAAAGCAACAACGAGGACTTCCAGCTAGGGTTGAGGCGGTGGAGCGGGTGGGACGCCGTGGGTGAGGTGCTTGAGGAGAAACTCCTGGAAGAGGGTTCCGATGGCGCCGGTGCCGACGCCGATGAGGATGTTGTCGACGGTGACCTGGGCGTCGTGCTTTTCGCTCTCGGGATAGTAGAGGGTTGAGATGCCGCCGGCTGCGAGATTGCCGAGGACGTTGGAGTAATTTGGCTGCCAGTGGCCGTTGTCGCCTTTGCAGATGGCGACGGTGGAGATGGCGTAGAGTGCACGAGTCACAACATGGCCTTTGCCCTTGTAGAAGTAGCGCGGGTCCTGATGCAGGAGCGATGGGAACAGCGCAGCGCCAAAGAAGGTGGAGGTGACGCGGTCTCCATAAGTGGCTCCGTAACGTTGGGCGTAGCCGGAGAAGCCCTGACCGTAGCCGGAGAAGTCACCCTGCCATTGTTCGATACCCGCGGTGACGCCGGTCGTGAGGAAGGTGACGGGATCGATGGTGACTTTGAAGGCGAGTTTGAACTTCTGTCTGCGGGTGAGCGGCGCGGCGTTGGGAACGTAGCTGACGTAAAAATTGGGTAGGATGCCGATGATGCGCTGCTTCACTTCGGCGCTGATCTGCTGCTCGGCGAGATCTTCTATGGTGATGGCGTCGACGGTGGAACTGATGGATTCGACACCGAGAACAATGGGCGGCAGGAAGAGATTTTGCCCCGTATAAATCACGACGTTTTCAATCTTCCAGGGGGCAAAGCCGGGAGCGGTGATCCTGACGAGATATTTTCCTGGCGGAACGGCCAGGAAAGAAAAGGCGCCGGTAGAGTCGGATTGCGTGGTCCGGGTGGATTTGGTTTCGGTGTCCTGAAGGGTGATGTGAGCGTTGGAGATGATGGCCTGGTCGGTGTCGGTGACGGTGCCGGAGACTACGGAGGCGCTGGGTGCTTCGGGTAGTTGGATCGCGGGGGACGGCGCGAGTTGCTGGGCGACAAGGTTTGTGTTGAGGAGCAGGATGAAGCTGCCGAAGAGCAGGGCGTGGTTGAATTTCGGATTGGCACACCACATACTCTGCCGCCTGCTACTAGCCCTCGAGAACGCTGGGCGATTTGCGAAGGATTTAAATGGCTTAGTGACAGAGTAATGCAAGTTGCGTCTTGTGCTTCGTAACAAGGATTTTGGTGAGGAACGAAGGAAGCGCGAAGCTGTGTAGGGCTGAATCTCCAAACGGCTATGGCCATTGAGTTGTTCGAGGTCCTTCGACTTCGCCCGTTCGACTCGCCTGTGGCTCGCTCAGGATGACGGCAGAAATCTGCAGTGCCGGACTCGAGCAAAGATTTACAAAAATGCTGGACTCGATTCAACGCCTCATCCATCGCAGCGTGTGCGACGGATGAGGGTTTGAATAGGTGAGATTAGGTGAGGACAGGGAGTTGCAGCGTGGTGCCGATAGGGACGTTGTTGGGGTCGGCGAGGTTATTGGCTTTGGCGATTTGAGGGTATTTGTTTGCGTTGCCGTAGAAGAGCAGGCTGATGGCTGAGAGAGTGTCGCCGGATTTGATGGTGACGGGTTGGGTTTCGCCGCCGCTGGTGCCGATCTCGTGCTTGAGGTCGGAGTAGGTGGGGTCGACTTTCTTGATCGCGTCCCAGACACGGTTGGCGACGACGGTGGAGGGGACGGTGCCTTTGATGTGGATTTGCTCGCCGGCGAGGTCGACTGCGTCGAGGGTTGCGCCGTAGGGGGTGAACTTCTGGATCGTCGTGATGACGGGGGCGTACTTCTGTTTTAGAGCGTCAAGATCTGCCATGGCACACCTCTTCCGTGGTCAGCGGGGCTGACTGTGTTGTCGTGCTGGTTTAGGTTGTGATGCGGCCCGGGTCCCGGTGGCTGGCCCATCCGGCTGGAGTAGAGGGGGTGGTTTATGCGAGCTTGCTGAGAAGCTGTTGCGCCATAGCGCCCATGCCGCTGGTTGGAGTGGCTTGCCCGTTGGGGGCGAAGTGCTGGACGACCATCGGAAGGACGGTAGCAAGCGCCATTTGGACGACCTGAGGGGAGACACCGGCTTTTGCGGCGGTTTTTTCGATGAGGCCGGTGCCGCTCAGGCCCTGCTGCACCTGTTCTGGTGTGGCGGTGGCAGCCTGACCTGCTCCCCATGAGTTGATGTGCTCGGCCATACCATTGTTTTTGAAGGCATCGAGAACGCCCTGGATACCCTCCGGGTGTTGGGTGAGGGCCTCGATGAAGCCTCCAGCGACTTTGGCTTGATCGGTTCCAGCTGCCGCCCCTGTTTGACCGGCGAGCGATTGAATCATGTCCATAATTCCCATGGCTGTTCACCTCGAACACCCATAGTAGGCCCGTTTTTCGGGCGATGCCGCTCAGCGAGGTAGATTTTTGTCGATTTCCTTTGGCTGGATGGATTTTTGACGCGATGAAATTCGATGCGGCGAAGCGGCGGAGCCGAGAGTCAGTTTCGAAGATCACGGCCTCAGGCGAGCAGCTTGAGCGCAGCCTTCATTAGGACGTCGACGGGCAGCGCGCCGATGAAGACGGGGACACATGGTATCAGGGCTGCGATGACGAAGGCATAGACACTGATTCGGGATACGGGGATGACGCTGATTTCGTCGATGTTCTTCACCATGGAATAGAGATTCTGGGTAGGGGCGAAGTCGCTCGTTGTCAGATCCTCCTGCGGCAGGTTGTCTTCGCAATCGAGCCACTTGCGCTCGAACTGTTCGCCTACGGCGTGGGCAAGGGAGCCGTAGCGGATCATGCCGCGTCGTCGCATCTGCATGAGGCTGGGGGTAAAGAAGAAGTAGGGAGCAATAGCGATCAGGAGGGCGACGGCGATGAGAACGGGCGCAAGGAAGCGATAGTCGAGCACCTTTTGCCCTTCGTGAAAGACACGGTTGGCGATGCCCCCGGCAAGGCCAACGCCGAGGCAGAAGCTGAAGGGAAGCTGGGCCCGGAGCGAGGCTTCGAGAAAGCCCAAGCCTCCGACATGATCGGGATGCACTGCGATGAGGCGAAGGTTGAGCAAGGTTGTGGATCGGAGGAAACGCGCCCAGAGGATCTGCCTCCAGACCCAGAGAAGGGTGATGTAGGCGAGAAGCGGATAGCTGACAAAGAAGCACCAGGTACCGGCGAGGGAAAAGAACCGGAAGCCACCCTTGCCTACCCACCAGGGTAGGAATTCAGAGCCGGTGCGACTGAGGTACTGGCTTAGCCAGGCGGCTATCAGGTAGGTGATCGACAGCACGATCACTTTAGCCACAATGGAGTCTTTGAGGCGTTCGTGGGAGTTCCAGTTGGACTGAAATCTGGATTGTTCATCGGCGGTGACCATCGTGGTTCCGAAGTGGTGGGCCACGAGAGCATAACGGGAGTGCAGAGGATGTTCGGCGAGGATCAGGATGGAAATAATGAGCAGGAAGCGGGATGGCGTAGTGAAGTCGGTGAGGAATGACAGGAAGGCTTGGTGACCCTGGAACGCGGTAAGAATGGCCAGGGGGAGCCACGCGATGGCTGCGGCAATTGCCGCACGGGTGAGCGTGGTTGCGTTGGCGTGACGAAACAGGTCAAACAGCCTCCAGGCGGGACGGTGCGGCAGAGAGTGGGCAGAGCTGGCGAGGTTATTCGGATGGAAGCCGTGGAGTTGCATGCATTTGTCCTCACTGTTGTGTCGGTGATCTCCTAACCGTTTATGCTGCAGGCTGTTGCGAGCGGATGAGCATTCGGGAGCCAAGCGGAGTGCTCTCAATGGTTTGAGCCCCAGGTGACGCATTCGCGAGTCGGGTCGAGGATGTTCAGATCGCGGCAGCCTGCGACGCTGCCGGCTTGAGCGTTTGTGCCGCCGAAGGGGGTGAGCTTGGGCGGGCCAGTGTAGCCGAGCGTGGGCGCGTCCCATGAGACGGGAGTGAGTGTGCCGTGCTTGAAGTCGAAGATGAGCGGTTCGGGCAGGGGCGCGTCCTTCGAATCTTTCGACTCTTTCGCTGTGTAGTAGATGAGGGTGACCTTCTTGTTTTCCTGCTTCCAGCGGGCGTGCCATGTCTGGGGATCTTTGTCGTGCCACTTCTGCTGGAGGATGGCGGTGCCGTCGGCGGCGAACTCGATGATGAGGACGCGATGGACTTCGGCGGAGATGCCGCCGCTGCCGGAGTAGAAGCCCTTGAGCTTTTCGCCGGCGCGGGCGGATGGAGCGAGAGTTGCGCAGAGTAGGAGGAGAGCGGCGATAGATCGATTGACGCGCATGGAGGCATGTTAGTTCGGCAGCGAGAGCCGCGATACTAGGAGTATTGGCAGGGTTTGATGGATCGATGAAGACGGACCCAGCCTGGATTTTCATTGCACGGAGAACAAGATAGACTTAGGGCCTATGAGCAATCAGGATAAGAGTGCGATTTCTACTAATGAGGCTCCTGCAGCGATTGGGCCGTACAGCCAGGCGGTGCGGGTAGGGGACATGCTGTTTGCTTCGGGACAGGTTGCGCTGGATCCGGCGACGGGACAGCTGGTTACCGGGGGGATCACGGAGCAGACGACTCGGGCGCTGGAAAACATAAAGGCTGTGCTGGCGAAGGCTGGGTTGGGAATGGCCCACGTGGTAAAAACAACCGTGTTTTTGAAGACGATGAGCGACTTTGCCGCGATGAATGCTGTGTATGCGAAGTATCTGGCGCCGGAGGGCGTGGTGGCGCCCGCTCGGTCGACGGTGGCGGTGGCGGGATTGCCGAAGGATGCTCTGGTGGAGATTGAAGTGATCGCCAAAGGATAGGCATGAGGCCGCAGATGAAGCATTTCCGGCGGAAAGACATCTAATCTCCAGAACCTACTTTCGGAAAAGAGGAGGCTGGAGCGATGGCCGAAGTTACGAAGACAGATGTTACCGATACAGGCAGGGCGAAGGTGCGTAAGACGGAGGCGGAGTGGCGGGAGTTGCTGACTCCGGAACAGTTTCATGTCATGCGTGAGGGTGGAACGGAGAGGGCGTTTACCGGGGCCCTGGTGAACAACCACGACGACGGAATTTACCACTGCGGGAGTTGCAATGCGCCGCTGTTTACTTCGGATAAGAAGTTCGATTCGGGGAGCGGATGGCCGAGCTTCTGGAATCCGGTTTCGCCGGAGGCGATCGAAGCGATTGAGGATACGTCGTACGGGATGAAGCGAGTCGAGGTGCGGTGTGCGACTTGCGGGGCCCACCTGGGGCATGTGTTTCCGGATGGGCCGAAGCCTACCGGGCTGCGGTATTGCATCAATAGCGCTTCGCTGGGTTTTGAGAAGCAACCGACCGCTGAGAAGAAGTAACCCCTTCGGAGAAGAGATTTTGAGGTATGCAGGAAAAGCCCCAGCCGGCTACGACTCGGCTGGGGCGACCTGTTTCTGGGGTTGGGCGGGGCTTAGCCTTTGACGACTTTGCCGGTCTTGATGCAGCTGGTGCAGACGCGGATGCGCTTGCTTCCGCCGGATACCTGGGCTTTGACGGACTGAAGGTTGACGTTCCAGCGACGCCGCGTGGTGTTGTGGGCGTGAGAGATGTTGTTGCCGAACTGCGGGCCTTTGCCGCAAAGATCACATTTGTGTGCCATGACTTGCTCCGATCCTGAGTCGCAGAAGATTCCCGGGGATCGAGCCTGAATGAAGCCTCAAACGATGCCGGGGAAACGTCAGGTGCGGGGCGAGTGACAGCTCCCGACCTCTACCGTGAACGGTAGTCTGCCGATTTCCAATCATACCATGTAGGGGGTTACGCGCTCAATCGGCGGGAATTAGAACGCTGAGGTTCTTTGATGACGAGAGCTTGCACGGTTCCCTATGGCGGGTTCGACAGAAGAGCGGATTCAGGGCGAGTTGCGATATTGTTGAGAGGACAGCCTACAGAGTTTTGGCCTTCCTGTCCGATCATGCGCCACACCGTGATCGCGGGGACTTCACGTTGCTGAATTTTGACAGCTTAGGGTAGGTTCGGTTGAGTCTTTAAGTACCTGTTCATGCGTCGATAGTAACGGACGCCTTGTGCACTCGAGTCCAAATTTTAGATGTGGCAAAGGGAGACGTATTGCCAGCCGATTCAAATGAATACTCCGCCATTGGGCCTAACCATCAACTTTTGGCCCCTCCTCCAACGTCGTCCCGGCACAAGATTGTCCGGGTCGTCGTGTGGATTGTCCTGCTGCTGATATTTGCCCTGGGATTTTTTCTGGTTCTGCGGCATCACGACGAAGCCACAAAGAGTGGCGCCGGCGGGGGAGGGCGGCGCGGCGCCGGCGGAGGGCCGGTGACGCTAACCGTTGCGACGGCGACGAAGGGCAACATCGGCGTCTACCTGGACGCGATCGGCACAGTGACGCCCGTGTATACGGCTTCGATTACAAGCCAGGTGACCGGGCCGGTGATTGCGGTGCATTTTACCGAGGGGCAGGTTATGAGCAAGGGTGCTCCATTGATTGATATCGATCCGCGACCGTTCCAGGCGACGCTGCTGCAGGCGCAGGGAACGCTGGAGCGGGATGAAGCGATTCTGGCGCAGGCGACGATGGATCGCGACCGCTATCGCGAGGCGTGGTCGCGGAATGCGATTCCGAAGCAGACGCTGGATGACCAGGAGAAGATTGTGCTGCAAGACGCGGGCACGGTGAAGAACGATCAAGGGACGGTCGCGTTCGATACGGTACAGCTTGGGTACTGCCACATTACGGCTCCCATTTCGGGCAGAGTCGGGTTGCGGCTGGTCGATCCGGGCAATGTGGTGCAGGCGGCGGGGGGGACAACGCTCGCGGTGATTACGCAGCTACAGCCGATCACCGTGATCTTTACGATTCCTGAAGACCAGCTGGGACAGGTTCAGCCGCGGATCCGGCAAAGGGCGAAGCTTCCGGTGGAGGCGTACGATCGGGCGGCGATGAAGAAGATCGGAAGCGGAACGCTGCTGACGCTGGACAATCAGATTGATACGACGACGGGAACCGTGAAGGCGAGGGCATCTTTCGACAACCGGGACTCTTTGCTGTTTCCTAACGAGTTCGTTAACACGCGGCTGCTGGTGAATACGCTGCAAGGCGCTACAATTATTCCTTCTTCGGCGATCCAGCAAAACGGCAATACATCGTTCGTTTATGTGATTCAGGACAATGCGGCACACCAGCGCACGGTGAAGCGCGGCGTGACGGAAGGCAACAACACTGAGGTAACCGGGATCGATCCAGGGGAAGTGGTCGCCGACAGCAGCTTCGACAAATTGCAGGACAAGGCAAAGATCGTGGTCTCGAAGCAGCAGGTGCCTAGCCGCAACAATCTTGGGAGTAATGCTCCTTGAGCCCTTCGCGTCCGTTTATTTTGCGCCCTGTGGCGACATCGTTGCTGATGGCCGCCATTATGCTTGTCGGGATTGTGAGTTACACGCAGCTGCCGGTTTCAGCGCTGCCTCAGGTCGACTATCCGACGATCCAGATCCTCACCTTTTACCCCGGGGCGAGTCCGCAGGTGGTCGCAACAACGGTGACCGCTCCGCTGGAGCGGCAGTTCGGCCAGTTGCAGGGGCTGAGTCAGATGACGTCGTCGAGTTCCGGCGGAACGTCGGTGGTGGTGCTGCAGTTCAACCTCAGCCTGAACATCGACGTCGCGGAAGAAGAGGTGCAGTCGGCAATTAATGCGTCGTCGAGTTTTCTGCCGGCTAACCTGCCGGCTCCGCCGATCTACAGCAAGACGAATCCTGCCGATGCGCCGGTACTGACGCTGGCGATCACGTCGAACCAGATACCGTTGTCGCAGGTGGAAGATCTGGTCGACACGCGGCTTGCGCCGAAGATCTCTCAGTTGAGCGGAGTTGGACTTGTGAGCATCAGCGGGGGCCAGAAGCCTGCGGTGCGCATCCAGGCGAATCCGACTGCGCTCTCGTCGTATGGGATCAACCTTGAAGATCTGCGGACGGCAGTGACGCAGAGCAGCGTGAATGCGGCGAAGGGAAACTTCGATGGGCCGCGCCAGGACTATCAGATCGACGCGAACGACCAACTGGTCACGAGCAAAGACTACAGGAGCGTGGTTGTCGCATACCGCAATGGCGCGCCAGTGATGCTCACCGATGTCGCGAAGATCGTGGATGGTGTGGAGAACTCGACCCAGGCGGCGTGGATGGGCAATGCCGCACAAACGGCCGCCAACGGGGAGCAGGCCAAAGGGGCGTCGCTTGAGCCAGCAGTCGTGCTCAACGTCCAGCGCCAGCCGGGCGGCAATACGATCAGCGTGGTCAAGAGCATCAAGCTACTGCTGCCGCAACTTGAGGCCAGTCTCCCCAAGGGTATTGAAGTCACAACATTGACTGACCTGACGACGCCGATCCAGGCATCGGTGAACGATGTTGAATTTGAGTTGCTGCTTACGGTCTTTCTTGTAGTGATGGTCATCTTTTTGTTTCTGCGCAATCTCTACGCGACGATTATTCCGAGCGTGGCGGTTCCGCTGTCACTGATCGGCACCTTCGCTGCGATGTATCTGCTGGGCTACAGCCTCGACAACCTGTCGCTGATGGCGCTGACGATTTCGACGGGTTTCGTGGTCGATGACGCAATCGTGATGGTGGAGAATATCTCCCGGTTTCTCGAGCAGGGGGATTCGCCGCTGCAGGCCGCGCTGAAAGGAGCGGAGCAGATTGGGTTCACGATCATGTCGCTGACCATCTCGCTGATCGCGGTGTTGATTCCGCTGCTGTTTATGGGAGACGTTGTGGGCCGACTCTTCCGCGAGTTTGCCGTCACGCTGGCGGTCACGATCATTATTTCTGCTGTCGTTTCGTTGACGCTGACGCCGATGATGGCATCGAGGATTTTGAAACACAATCCGCACGAGCACCAAGGCCGCATCTATCAAGCATCCGAACGCGTCTTCGAAGGAATGATCGCGTTTTACGGACGCACGCTGAGAACGGTGCTGCGCTATCAAACCGTCACACTGTTAGTCGCAGTGGCAACACTTCTCTTGACGGTTTATCTGTACATCATTATTCCGAAGGGCTTCTTTCCTGTTCAGGACACGGGTGTGATTCAGGGGATTACACAGGCGGCGCAGACGATCGGCTCGAAGGCCATGGCGCAGAAGCAACAGGAGGTCGCCAAGCTCATTCTCCAGGACCCTGCGGTGGAGAGTCTCTCGTCTTTTATCGGTGCGGATGGCACAAATACGACGACGAACAGTGGAAGGATGTCGATCAACCTGAAGCCGCTGGACCAGCGCGACCTGAGCGCTTCAGACGTGATTCGCAGGCTGCAGTCGAAGCTGAAGAATGTGCAGGATATTCAGGTTTTCATGCAGCCGGTACAGAACATCACGGTCGACGATCGGGTGAGCCGGACGCAGTATCAATACACGCTGGAAGATCCGGATCCGAATGAACTGAATGAATGGACCGATCAGTTTGTGGCGAAGTTGAAGGATTTGCCTGAGCTGGAGGATGTGGCAACGGACCAGCAGATGGGCGGGCTGGCTGTATCGCTAGTGATCGATCGCGCAACGGCTTCGCGGCTTGGAGTCGCGCCGACGACGATTGATCAGACACTCTACGACGCGTTCGGTCAGCGGCAGATCAATACGATGTACACGCAGCTGAACCAGTATCACGTGATTCTGGAGGCTGAGCCGCAGTTTCAACTCGACCCGGACAAGCTGAACCATCTTTATCTTGAGTCGAACTCTTCTGCGGGGCAGAGCGGCGCACCGGCATCGTCCTCTTCGGGCAAAGGCTCTACATCGGCGGGTTCGAATGCGTTGACCGGTTCGGCGCTGTTTACGCCTTCGGCAAACACATTGACACCACCGGTGAACGCGTTGCGGTCCAGCACATCGGGCGTGGCGGGAGGCGCGACTTCGGCAGGTGCGACCAGCTCGACGACAGCCAATGCAGTACCGTTCAGCGCTTTCTCGCACTTCGAAACAACGACCGAGGCGCTCTCGATTACGCATCAGGGACAGTTTCCTGCGATTACGGTGTCGTTCAACCTTGCCCCGAACGCTGCGCTGGGAGGCGCGATCTCGTCGATCACGAAGGTGCAGGAGGGCATGCACATGCCGGCTAGTCTGCAGGCAGATTTTCAGGGAACGGCGGCATCGTTCCGGAACTCGTTATCCAATATGCCGCTGCTGATTCTTGCAGCTTTGGTGACGGTGTACATCGTGCTTGGAGTCTTGTATGAAAGCTTTATTCATCCGATCACGATTCTTTCCACCCTACCCTCCGCGGGTGTGGGGGCGTTTCTCTCGCTGATTCTCTTTCACCAGGACCTGAGCGTTGTCGCAATTATCGGATTGGTGCTGCTGATCGGTATCGTTAAGAAGAACGGCATTATGATGGTGGACTTCGCGCTGGAAGCGGAGCGGCATCAGGGACTGGATGCAACTGAAGCGATCTATCAGGCTTGCCTGCTGCGCTTCCGTCCGATCATGATGACGACGATGGCAGCGCTGCTGGGTGGGCTACCGCTTGCATTCGGTACTGGGATTGGGTCGGAGTTGCGCAGGCCACTGGGTATTTCGATGGTTGGCGGTCTGCTTCTGAGCCAGATTCTGACGCTGTATACGACGCCGGTGATCTATATCTTCTTCGACAATCTCGCAACGCGCTCTTCGAGGAAGAAGGCGGAGCGCCGCGGAAGCGAGCCTGAGGCGGCAGGACTGTCATGAATCTCTCTGCGCCATTTATCAACCGTCCAGTAGCTACGACGCTGCTGACGGTGGCGATTGCCATCGCGGGCGCGATTGCTTTTACGGTGCTTCCGGTGTCGCCGTTGCCGCAGGTTGATTTTCCGACGATCTCCGTGAATGCGAGTCTGCCGGGTGGAAGTGCCGAGATTATGGCGTCTTCGGTGGCGACACCACTGGAACGGCAGTTCGGACATATTGCCGGGGTGTCGGAGATGACGTCGTCGAGCAGTCTAGGCACAACGTCGATTACGATTCAGTTTGATCTGAGCCGCAATATCGATGGAGCTGCGCGCGACGTTCAGGCCGCGATCAATGCTGCGCGCACCTACCTGCCGGCAAACCTGCCGGGAAATCCAACTTATCGCAAGGTCAATCCGGCGGATGCGCCGATCATGATTATCGGGCTGACGTCGGATAAATATGGTCCGGACAAGTTGTATGACGAGGCGTCGACGATCGTTCAGCAGAGGCTTTCGCAGATTCAAGGCGTCGGGCAGGTGAATGCTGGAGGCGGCGCGCTGCCGTCGGTTCGGGTTGAAGTGAATCCGACGAAACTTGCGAGCCTCGGCCTTACGATGTCGAATCTTCAGTCTGTCCTGAGCATTCAGAATTCGAATCTGGCAAAAGGGCAGATCACGAACGGAGATATCTCGGCGGATATTATTGCCAACGATCAGATATCCCATGCCGAGGACTATAAGCCGATCATTGTTGGGTACCACAACGGTTCAGCCGTACGGCTTGCCGATGTCGCGGATGTTGTGGACTCCGTACAAAACATACGGGCTGCAGGGTATTTGAACGGCAAACGCGCAGTGACGCTGATCGTCTTTCGACAGCCGGGCGCAAACATTATCGACACGGTCGACCGGATTAAGGATGCGCTGCCTTCCGTCGAAGCATCAATCCCCAAGGGAATCGAAACGACGATCGTTCTCAATCGCACGACGACGATCAAAGCATCCGTGAGCAATGTCGAACGTACGTTGATCTTGTCGATCATCCTGGTGATCATTGTCGTCTTCATCTTCCTTCGCAGCGGGCGGGCGACGCTGATTCCTGCGGTTGCGGTTCCGGTGTCTTTGATCGGTACGTTTGCGGTGATGTATCTCTGCGGCTACAGCCTGGACAATCTGTCGCTCATGGCGCTGACCATTTCGACCGGTTTTGTTGTGGACGATGCGATTGTCGTGATGGAAAACATCACGCGTCATATTGAAGACGGCATGGAACCCTTCGCTGCGGCGCTGAAGGGCGCGAAAGAGATTGGGTTTACGGTCTTTACCATCAGCATGTCGCTGATCGCCGTCTTCATCCCGTTGTTGCTGATGGGCGGGATCGTGGGCAGGTTGTTCCGGGAGTTTGCAGTCACACTATCGACGGCGATTCTGGTGTCGATGGCGATTTCTCTGACGACGACGCCGATGATGTGCGCGTACATTTTGAACAACCCACACGCCGAGAAGCATGGCCGACTGTACATGGCGATGGACAGGGGGTTCGATTGGGTGTTGTCGCTGTACAGGCGCAGCCTGCACTGGGCGTTGGAGAATCCTGTTCTTATTCTGGTGGTGCTTGGGTTAACGATTGCATTGAATGTAGCCATCGTCCTGAAGATTCCCAAGGGCTTCTTCCCTCTTCAAGACACAGGCTCACTCGGTGGAGCGGTGCGTGGACCTCAAGATGCCTCCTACTACTCAATGAACGAGGCGATCCAACAGATCTTGAAGATCGTCAAGAGCGATCCGGCGGTCGATAATGCGATCTCGTTTACCGGGGGCGGCGGAGCCTCCAATAGCGCGAATATGTTTGTGGCGTTGAAGCCGCTGGAGGAGCGCAAGATCAGTGCTTCCGATGTGATCAACCGTCTACGGCCGCATTTGAACCGGATTACGGGAGCGTCCTCTTTTCTGCAGGCTTCGCAGGACCTTCGGATTGGCGGGCGCGGAAGCAACGCGCTATATCAATACACCATTCAGGCGGACAACCTTGCGGATCTGAATACCTGGGGGCCGAAGCTTCTCGCCGAGATGCAGCACCTTCCGGGTTTTCAGGATGTCAGCTCCGACCAGCAGGACGGCGGGCTGGATGAGTTGCTGCACTACGATCGCGTGACTGCCGCACAGCTTGGCCAGACGGCACAATCGCTCGATGCAGGCCTGTACAGCGCCTTCGGTCAATCCGAGGTTTCTCTTATCTACACGCAGCTGAATCAGTACTACGTTGTGCTGGAGGTAGCTCCAGAGTATTGGCAGAGTCCGGAGGGTCTGAAGAATATTTATTTTCATCCGGCAGGCACGAGCAGCGCGACAGCGAGCGGGAACGTTCCCTTGTTTTCGATGGCGACGTCGAAGACCAATACCACGCCGCTTGCGCTGAATCATACGGGGCTGTTCCCTTCCGTCACTGTCTCTTTCAACCTTGCGCCGGGGGTGTCCCTGAGCGATGCGACGCTTGAGATTGCGCAGATGCAGCAGCGGTTGGGTACGCCTTCGACCGTGCATGGGTTCTTTGCGGGAACGTTGCTTGCGTATCAGCAATCGCTGGGCACTGAACCGCTTCTGGTTGTGACCGCGATACTCGCCGTTTTCATCGTCCTCGGCGTTCTCTATGAGAGCCTGGTGCATCCAATCACCATTCTTTCGACACTGCCTTCGGCGAGCGTAGGCGCGATGATGGCGTTGATGCTCTTCAAGGAGGATTTGAACGTCATTTCGATCATCGGTATCGTGCTGCTGATCGGCATCGTCAAGAAGAATGCGATCATGATGATCGACTTTGCCCTGCAGGCAGAACGGGAGGGCGGTCTGGATACGGAAGACGCCATCTTCCAGGCGTGCATGCTTCGTTTCCGTCCGATCATGATGACGACTATGGCGGCGCTGTTTGGCGCTTTGCCGCTGGCGTTTGGAACGGGCACTGGCTCTGAGTTGCGCCGGCCTCTCGGCATCACCATTGTTGGAGGGCTGATTGTAAGTCAGATGCTTACTCTCTATACCACTCCTGTCGTTTATCTTGCGCTCGACCGTTTGCGCCTGCGGGTGATGGGGAAAGAACGCGATACGTTTCTACCCATCGATCGCCCAACCGCCGCCGGTGCGGAGTAAATTAACCATGTCAAAAACTATGATGAACCTTCGACTCAAATTTGCTGTATGCCCCGCGATGATGACGCTCCTGCTGACGGGGTGCATGGTGGGGCCGAAGTATCAAGCGCCCACGCCCTCGGCTAATGCCACGGCTCCGCCGGTAACCTATAAGGAGTCGCCAACGCAGTTTCAGGATACGGACGGCTGGAAGGTTGCACAGCCACAGGATGCGATGCTCCATGGCAAGTGGTGGGAGATCTACAACGATCCGGAGCTGAATGCTCTGGAAGAGAAGTTGACTATCGACAACCTGAACATTAAGCAGTTCTTCGAGAACTTTATGACGGCGCGGACACTGATTGCAGAGGCGCGGTCGCAGCTTTATCCGACGGTGGGGGTTTCCCTATCGTATTCGGCAGCGCGTACGTCAACCAACCTGTCGAACTCTCCTTCGGCCAATCCTGGCCGGGTCGCCTCGATAGGATCGTTGCCAGCTAGCGTTTCGTGGGAGCCGGACCTGTGGGGCAAGGTGCGCAATGCCATTCATGAGCAGCAGTACAACGCGCAGTTGAGTGCGGCCGATCTTGAGAATGAGAAACTGACCGAACAGTCCAGCCTGGCGGCTTTTTTCTTTGAGATTCGTGGGCAGGATGCGCTGCAAAAGCTTCTGAACGAAACGGTAGATGCGGACAAGAAGGCGCTGGAGTTGGCGCGAGCTCGCTATGAGACCGGAATCGACACGAGGATCTCGGTTGTCGAGGCTGAGAGCACGCTGGCGCAGGTGGAGTCGCAGGCGACCAACCTCGGCGTGGCGCGGGCGCAGTTCGAACATGCGATTGCTGTGCTGGTGGGAGCAAACCCCTCGGAATTTTCGATTCCGGTAAAGCCTTTGCTGACGAACGCGCCGGCGATTCCTGTGGGAATGCCGTCGGTGCTGTTAGAGCGGCGGCCGGATATTGCTGGAGCGGAGCGAAGGATGGCGGCAGCGAATGCCCAGATTGGGATAGCGTACGCCGCTTACTATCCGTCGCTGAATATCGGAGCAAGTTATGGTTATGAGAGCTCGAACTTCAGTCACTTCTTCGATCTTCCGAGCCGGTTCTGGTCGGTTGGTCCTACGCTGAGTGAGACGATTTATGATGGCGGGCTGCGCCGGGCTACGGTGAACCAGTTCATCACGACCTATAACGCTGACGTTGCAAGCTACCGGCAGACAGTACTGACCGCGTTTCAACAGGTCGAAGATTCGCTGGCTTCTGTGCGGATTTTGTCGCAGCAGATTCTGAAGCAGCAACAGGCGGTAACCTCATCCGAGGAGGCATTGCAGCTGGAGATTGCGCGGTATCAGACCGGAGTCGACCCCTATCTGAATGTGGTGACGGTGCAAACGACGCTGCTGAACAATCAGGAGACGCTCGCCAATCTGCATGTGCAGGAGATGACGGCTTCGGTGCAGCTGATCGAGGCGCTTGGCGGAGGTTGGGACAGGACGCAGTTGCCGACGCCGGCGGATGTTTCGAAGAAGCTGGATAAGGCGGATACTGCGATACAGAAGTAGGGCTTCCTATCTTCGGCGATGGGACATACTGTGGTCGGGAGAGAGTGATGATTGGCGATGCGGCGCAGTATGAGGAGCTGGTGAAGCTCTATGGCAGCTATAGTGACGGCGAACTGGTGGCGCTTGGGCGCGGGATGGCAGACCTGACCGAGATGGCGCAGGAGGCTCTCAACGGAGAACTGGCGCGGCGGGGATTGAAGGTGCCGGTTACCGGAGAACGGGTTGAGACTCGCGTTCTGAGTGACGACGATCTGGCCGACATGCGAGCTTACGCGGCGACGGCGCCGGATGAGTGCATCTTTGATTTTGAGGACGAGCGGAGTGTCCAGGCGGCCTACTATGCGCTTCGAAGCGCGGGAATCGAGGCGGTCGTTGTTTCGGCGGGCGCCATGGTCTCGGCGGACAGCGTGACGGAAAATCGCGGACCGCGGGTTGTCGTGACTCCCAGGGATGCGGAACGGGCGGCGGCTCTTTTGTCACAACCTTCGACGGACGCATTGAAGGGAGAGCCGGAGGAGACCCCTGAGGAGTTTCGCCTGCCTCGCTGCCCGGCGTGCGGCGGAGAGGAGACGCTGCTGGAATCGGTCGATCCGGTCAATCAGTGGCGCTGCGATGACTGCGGCCATACGTGGCTTGAGGAGAGTATTTCGTCGATGGCGTGAGCGGTCCGAAGGCAAGAAAAAGACCCGCGCGAGGCGGGTCCTTTCTATTTGTCGAATGATGCATGAATGCCGCATCCGCTAGTGGGGATGGTCACCGTCGTGCGGAGCCGGTCTGGATTGCTCCGGTCTGGTCTGCTGCTGAGGTGCGGGTCTGGGTTGCGGTTGCGGAGCCGGTCTCGACTGCGGTTGCGGAGCCGGTCTGAATTCGGGTTGTGGATGCGATTGAGGCATCGGCTGGGGTTGAACCGGTCTGGCCTCGGGCTGCGGGCGAACCGGCTGCTCGGGTCTCGTCTGGTAAGACGGGCGAGGCTGGGGTTGTTGCGGTTGCACAGGGCGAACCTCAGGTTGAGATGGCCGGGGCTGCTGTGGTTGCACGGGGTGAACCTGCTGCTGGTTGGGGCGGTTGTCGGGATGCACAGGACGCACCTCAGGTTGAGTTGGACGAGGCTGCTCTGGTTGAACAGGGCGAACCTGCGGTTCTCCTGGCCGGACTGGCTGCACCTGAGGACGATTATTTTGCTCGGCGGGTCGATTACCCGGTTGGACCGGACGAATCTCCGGCTGACCGGGTTGGACGGGTTGTACGGCTGGGCGGTTGTTTGGCTCGCCGGGACGGACTCCAGGTTGAACTGCCGGCTGGCCGGGACGATTTGGCGCCGTTCCGGGATTGGGCCGCGTAAAGCCGGGCTGCGCAGCGACGGGCCGGGGAGCGGCGACCATGGCGGGGCGACCCTTGTTTACGTTGTAGAACTGCTGACGGTTCTGCGCGGCTTCGCGCTGGTTCTGGACCTGAGTCGACATGGGCGGAGTTCTTGGGCCGCGCATGGCTTGAATCTCAGCTGGCCGCGGCCTTACCGCAACGCCGCCTCTGCCTCCGTTATAGGCGACACGGGTGTTGTTGTTGACGACGACGGTGCGGTTGTAGACGTAGGCGATGTTGCCGCCAATGCGGTTGACAGAGCGGTTGTAGTAGAAGTGGTTGCCGTTCCAGTAGCCGCCGTAGTAACCGTAGCCGGTGTAGCCGAAGCCGTAATTGATGCCACCGTAGAAGCCAATGTGAAGGCCCCAGTAGCCGCGATGGAAGCCCCAGCGGTTGTGATACCAGCCCCAGTAGCCGGGGGTCCAGAGGGCGCCGTAGTAGGGGGGCGCACACCAGTAGCCGGGGATCCAGTAGTAGCCGGCAGGACCCCAGTACCAATAGCCGGGGACCCAGATGTAGTTCGACGCGGGGATCACGGGCTGCTCGTAGACGGGGAGGGGAGGGGGTGGTTCGTCGGCGTACTCGACGGGCTGGGTCTCGCCTTCTGCGTCGAGTTCGTCAAGGGTCTGAGCGTCCTGGTAGGCCTGATCCTGATCCGGCGGAGGAGGGGGAGCGGCTTGTTGGGGAGGGTATTGAGGAGCGTAGGATGCGGCGACCTGTTGGGGCTGGGCCTGGGAGCGGATTCCGAGCACTGCACCCTGAGGGGCTGGTTGGGGTTGATTGTTGTCGACCGGCGCCATGTTGGCATCGGCGGGATCTGGCCCTGAGTTGTCGGGAACAGCTGCGGCATTTACGGCACCGGTATCGTTGTGGCAACCTGCGGCCCCGACGAGCGTTAAAACGCCGAGTGAAAGACCTAAGAGAAGCCTTGGGATCAATTTATTCATACTGCAAATCTCCTGACTTGCTGATCGTTTTAACCCAAACCTATTGAATGAGATGCGTTTTTTCCGACGAGGCGCGGTTGCCGGCAGAAAATACGTCCTTTAGCTATATTTCCGGTCAACGGATTGTACCCGGGAAAAGGTGATTCTCCGGGTTTGCGGCTGCAAAATCGATGCCTTGAAGGCGGCGACTTTAGGGGCGGAAGACGCGTCTTACCTGACAGGCAACCGACTACCGCAGAGCCGAGGATCGCAGTAAAATGATGTCGATGGCAGGCTGTCTTCCCAACACGAAGCGCTTCCGCCACGGTCGTCCTGACCGCGGGCGCTGCTAATACCGTCCACTCCATTGAACACTTTTGACTTTAGCCGTTACGATTTACGGCTCGGAGTCCTGACTACGGCCCCTTACCCTTTGCGCCTTTACACGGCGCGCCTCGGAGAAGACACCATGCCGACCCAATCGCATCCTGATTCGTTCAAGAGCCTGTCCACGCTTACCTCGGGCAAGACCACGTACCAACTGTTTCGTTTGAAGACGCTGGAAAAGAGCGGCGTGAATCTGACGCGACTTCCCTTCTCGCTGCGGATTTTGCTGGAGAACCTGCTGCGACATGAAGACGGAAGAACGGTGACAGCGGACGACATCAAGTTCCTGGCATCGTGGGATCCTAAGGCGGAGCCGTCACGCGAGATTGCGTATATGCCGGCGCGAGTTCTGATGCAGGACTTTACCGGTGTGCCGGCGATCGTCGATCTGGCAGCGATGCGCGATGCGATGAAGGCGCTGGGAGGCGATCCGGAGAAGATTAATCCGCTGCAGCCGGCGGAGTTGGTGATCGATCACTCGGTGCAGGTGGATGAGTTTGGCACGGTGCGGGCGTATGACCTGAATGCGGCGCTGGAGTTTCAGCGGAACCGCGAGCGGTATGCATTTTTGAAGTGGGGGCAGACGGCGTTCAATAATTTTTCCGCGGTGCCGCCGGGAATGGGAATCTGCCATCAGGTGAATCTGGAGTACCTGGCACGTGTGGTGTTTACGACGACTCCAAAGGCCAGCCTGGACGCCGTTGCCGTTGCAGGACACAAGGCCAGCGTGGAAGAGAGCTTTGCGATGGCGTATCCGGATACGCTGGTGGGGACTGACTCGCACACGACGATGGTGAATGGGTTGGGCGTGCTGGGGTGGGGCGTCGGTGGGATTGAGGCCGAGGCCGCGATGCTGGGACAGCCGGTGAGCATGCTGGTGCCTCAGGTGGTTGGGTTCAAGCTGACGGGCAAGTTGAAGGAAGGCACGACGGCGACCGATCTTGTGCTGACTGTGACCGAGATGCTGCGCAAGCTGGGCGTGGTCGGCAAATTTGTGGAGTTCTATGGGCCCGGAATTGCGGAGCTGCCGCTGGCTGATCGCGCGACGATTGCGAATATGGCTCCGGAGTATGGAGCGACATGCGGAATCTTCCCGGTGGATGCGGAGACGCTGCGCTATCTGCGAATGACGGGACGGACAGAAGAGCAGATTGCTCTGGTGGAGACCTACTACCGCGAGCAGGGGATGTTCCATACGGCGGAGACGGAGGAGGCAGTGTACTCGGCGACGATTGCATTGGATCTGGCGACTGTGGAGCCAAGTGTAGCGGGACCGAGGCGGCCACAGGATCGCGTGAAGCTGTCGCAGGCCGGCGCGAGTTTCAAGGAGCAACTGCCTGGACTGCTGGGGCCGAATGGGAATACGCAGGTGATACGGCAGATGGTGCGGTGGGAGGGCGAAGGTGGAACCGCATCGGCTTCGGGTGATCTGAGCAGCAGTGTTGGGGCCTCGGCGCCAGTGGTGGAGCATCCGACGGTGCCGGTGATTACGATTCAGGATGAGACGGTGCCGCACCTGGAAGCTCCACATGTGTCGATACGGAGCCGGTTCGGAGTGGATCCGGATAAGTATCTCGACCATGGATCGATTGTGATTGCGGCGATTACTTCTTGTACGAATACGTCGAATCCGTACGTGATGATGGCTGCGGGATTGCTGGCGAAGAAGGCAGTGGAAAAGGGATTGAGCACGCCGCCTTGGGTGAAGACGTCGCTGGCACCGGGGTCGCGGGTGGTGACGGACTATTACGTGAAGTCGGGGCTGATGCCGTATCTGGATAAGCTACGGTTTCAGGTGGTGGGATATGGATGCACGACGTGCATCGGGAACTCTGGGCCGCTGCCGACGGATGTTTCGAAGTCGATTGAAGACAATGGGCTGGTGGCGGTGTCGGTGCTGTCGGGGAACAGAAATTTTGAAGGAAGAATTTCGCCGGAGGTAAGGGCGAATTATTTGATGAGTCCGCCGCTGGTAGTGGCCTATGCGTTGGCGGGACATATTGGACACAATTTCGACACAGAGCCGCTGGGGAATGGGAAGAATGGCGATGCCGTCTACCTGAGGGACATCTGGCCGACGCAGGCGGAGGTGGCGGAGGTCGTGAACTCTTCGATCAGTTCAGAGATGTACCGGCATCAGTACAGCACGGTGACGGATGGAGACAACAACTGGCAGAGCTTGAAGTTTCCTAACGGCGAGACGTATGGATGGGAACCGGATTCGACCTATATTCGGAAGGCTCCCTACTTTGACGGGATGAGGGCGACGCCGGCACCGGTCGAGGATATTCACGGGGCGCGGGTTCTGGCGGTGCTGGGCGACTCGGTGACGACGGACCATATTTCACCGGCGGGGTCGATCAAGCTGAATGGACCTGCGGGCAAATATCTGATCGAGCATGGCGTGAAGCCTTCGGACTTCAACAGCTATGGGTCGCGGCGCGGCAACCACGAAGTGATGGTTCGCGGAACGTTTGCCAATGTGCGGCTGCGGAACAAGCTGGCTCCGGGGACCGAGGGCGGCGTGACACGGCTGCTGCCGGATGATACGCCGATGTCGATCTACGACGCTTCCGTGGAGTACGCGAAACGAGGGATGCCGCTGGCGATTCTTGCCGGGAAGGAATATGGGTCGGGATCTTCGCGCGACTGGGCGGCAAAGGGGCCGCGGTTGCTGGGGATCAAGTTCGTGATCGCCGAGAGCTATGAGCGGATTCACCGTTCGAACCTGGTCGGGATGGGAATTCTGCCACTGCAATTTCTGCCGGGACAGAGTGTCGATTCGCTACACCTGACGGGCGAGGAGGTCTTCGCGATTGGGGATGCACCCGGTCAGTTGAAAGCGATGCTGGATAACAAATTTGCCGATGGGAAGACGATTTCGGTGTTTGCGGAGTCGGACCAGGGCAAGACGACGGAGTTTTCTGCGACGGTTCGGATCGATACGCCGCAGGAGATTCTGTACTACCAGAACGGCGGGATTCTGCAGTATGTGCTGCGCCAACTGGCGGGGAAGGCGTAGCACAAAAACGCTCGTGGATTGTTCGTGGATTGCCCGATGGCGGCAATGTACTATGATCTCCACCGTGGGGCGGCATTCGTCTCCCCACGATTTAGGGAGACCCATGACTGCCAAGCTGAGATTGCTTTCGTTTTCGATCGTGTTGTTCTGCGTTTGCGCAACGGCGCAGGACGCCCCTACGGGAGCGTTCGCGGGCCTGCTTAGCGTGAACACATCGCTGAAGGCCAGGGTAAGTTCGAAGGACGCGAAAGTTGGCCAACCTGTAATGACTACGCTGGAGGATCCCGCGACGATCGGCGGAACTCTTCTGCCGAGGGGGTCCGTACTTATTGGGCATGTCGTCGATGTGACCAAGCATAGCAAAAGCACGCCGGACGGATCGATCTCAATCGTCTTCGATCAGGCGAAACCGAAGAAGGGTGAGCCGTTCAATATACGGGCCAGCATATTCAAGATTCTACCTTCGGAGAACATGATGCTGGCGCAGCGGACCGATGTGTCCTCGGGTATGCGGGGGGCGGCGGGCACCGATACGAACACTGCGCTGCTTCGCCCAAATATCGATAAGAACGAACACACCGTGTCCGGCACACAATCTGCAGCGGGAGCGCCCGTGCAGGTAGTCAGCGGCATTCAAGGCGTCGCGCTTGCCGCAGTGGCGGACGACAAAAATTCCGGCATCATGACGTCGAAGAACCAGGATGTGGAACTGCCGGCGAGCATGGCTATGGTCATCGGAGTGTCGTTGAAGCAGTAGCGTGCGGTGGCTGAAATTCGCAGAAAAACATAATTGAGCTGGTTGAGGGCGGTCTGCTGCGTGAGCCGCCTGCATCTTTTGTGGGTGCTGAAACGGGAACCTCCGGTGTGTTGTGAATTTGGCGGGGGTTTCGCGCGGAGCAGGCCTGCATCCCGCGGTTTTCTCACTTAAGTTGTAGATATTTTCGGTCGAAATACAGATAAAACCTGAAGGATGGGAAGAGTCATGAACCCTGGACAACTACTGTTGTTCACGAGGGTTTCGTGTGCACGGGAGGATCGGGAAAACACCGGATGGAAGCCTATTATTGCAGGGTTTCATTACGTAGGCTCGGATCAGTTTTGCTGGCAGCGTGGCTACTCACGACGGCCAGCCAGCTCTCGCCTGCTCAGGCTCTGCTGCCGCATCAGGATACGGATCCGTCTGCTGGATCGGTGCCAGCTGTTGCGACGCCGGATGCGCCGGAACCGCACGCGACGAAGGAGATCGTCGGCGGAGTGATCTGTGGAACCGTACTCGACCCGAATGGAGCTGAGGTGGAAGGGGCTGCAGTAACCCTGGAGAGTGCGAGCGGTAACAGCCAGTACAGAGCTAAGACTGACGACAACGGCTTTTTTCGGTTCGGCCAGGTAGAGCCTGGGTTGTTCAAGGTGTCGGTGGTGGCGAAGGGATTCTCGAACTGGTCGTCGGCTGATTTGACGCTGCGCCCAGATGAAGACTACGACCTGCCACCCGTGGAGTTGCGGATCGCCACGTCCACTACCGAAGTGGTGGTTGTTTTTACGCGGCACGATAAGGCGGAGGAGGAGATTCGCACGGAGGAGCGGCAGCGCGTTCTGGGCGCGATCCCCAATTTTTACGTCTCGTACGACTGGAACGCAGAACCGCTGAGCAGCGAGCAGAAGTACCGGCTGGCCTGGAGGGCATCGATCGACCCGATATCGATCACCATTGCCGCGGGAGTAGCGGGTCTGGAGCAATCGCAGAACGACTTCAGCGGATATGGACCGGGGGCGCAGGGCTATGCGAAGCGCTTTGGCGCCTTCTATGCGGATAGTTTTATAGGGACGTTTCTGACCGATGCGGTTTTTCCGTCGGTGCTTCACCAGGATCCGCGTTACTTCTACAAGGGGACGGGGAGCATCCATTCCAGGGTGCTGTATGCGATCGCGAGCGTCGTCATCTGCAAGGGGGACAACGGGCATTGGCAGCCGAACTACTCCAACGTGCTGGGGAACCTGGCGGCTGCGGGGATTTCGAACTCGTACTACGGAGCGCACAACCGTGACGGGGCCGAACTGACGATCCGGAATTCGCTGATCGGTACCGCTGGGGGTGCGGCAGGTGCGATTTTTCAGGAGTTTCTCATCAAGAGAATCTCACGTGGCGTTGACCGCTGACTTGCAAGCGTGAGACGCGGCTGGCCTGAACGTTGGAGAGGCCATGATGCCCTGTTTAGGAGCGACAGCCTATAATGTCCTATGGCAACCGCTAATCCGGCCTCTTCGCAGGCTGGCTCGCAGCCAGAGTCGCAGAAAAAACCGAAGAGCCAACCGGAGACACAAGTCGATACAAGGACGGAGTTTGAAGCGGCTCCTCCTGTCGCGGCTCCGCCGATGGCCACGGATGCGATCTCGCGCGGGACACGGGATGTACGGACCAAACAGCCGGCAGAGTCAGCTGGGGCTGAACCGGCTTCGGATAGGTCCGAGTTGGTGATTGCCGGGGTGGACGAGTCGTCTGCGTCGCATCTTGCGGGCAGTTCTGTGAGAGACATTCAGTCGGTGGATGCAAAGTTTCACAGACTGCTGGAGACGGTTCATGAGAACCGGCCAGGGGATGACCTGGAGATTATCCGGAAGGCGTGGGCTTTCTGTCTGCTGCAACATGAGGGGCAGAAGCGGGCGAGCGGCGAGCCTTACATCATCCATCCGCTTGAGGTAGGGCAGGTGCTGGCCGAGTTGAAGATGGACTCGACTGCAATTGCGGCGGGGTTGCTACATGATGCGGTGGAAGACACGGATGTTACGTCTGTTGAAATAGCCAAGCGTTTTGGGGACCAGGTGGCGCACATCGTCGAGGGTGTGACGAAGCTGGAAAAGATCAAGTTTGCTAATCGTGAGGACCACCAAGCGGAGAACATTCGCAAGATGCTGCTTGCGATGGTGACGGATGTTCGCGTGGTGATCATCAAGCTGGCGGACCGGTTGCATAATATGCGGACGCTGGAGCATTTGAATCCGGAGAAGCAGCAGAAGATTGCGAGGGAGACACTCGATATTTATGCTCCGCTGGCGCATCGGCTGGGCATGGGCAAGCTGCGCGGAGAGCTGGAAGACCTGGCGTTTCGCTATACCGATCCTTATGCGTACGAGCAGGTGTCGAATGAAGTGGATGCTCTGCGCGGTAAGGGCGAGGAGTTTCTGCAGAAGATCGTGAAGCAGCTTGAGGCGAAGCTGAAGGAGTTCAAGATCCAGGGGCGGGTGGAGTCTCGGATCAAGCGGCTGTATTCGATTCAGCAGAAGTTGCAGGACCAGAAGATTCCGGTGGATCAGGTGTATGACCTGCTGGCGATTCGGGTGATCTGCAATACGGTGCAGGATTGCTATGCGCTGCTGGGGTTGTTGCACAGCATCTGGCGGCCGGTGCCGGGGCGGATCAAAGACTTTATCGCGATGCCGCGGCCGAATCTTTATCAGTCGCTGCATACGACGTTGATTGCGGAAGGTGGGCATCAGTTTGAGGTGCAGATTCGGACAGAGGATATGCATCGCGTCGCCGAGGAAGGGATTGCGGCGCACTGGAAGTACAAGGCTGACGACAATGTAAGCGCCAAGGATGAACAGCGGCTGGCGTGGGTTCGGCAGTTGATGGAATGGCAGCGGGAGATGACCGATCCCAATGAGTTCATGTCGACGCTGAAGATCGATCTGTATCCAGAGGAGGTTTATACCTTCACTCCAAAAGGAAAGGTCGTTGTTCTGCCGAAGGATGCCAGCCCGATTGATTTCGCGTATGCGATTCATACCGAGGTGGGGAATACAACGGTTGGGGCGAAGGTGAATGGACGGATTGTTCCGTTGCGGACCAAGCTTCGGAATGGCGATATTGTCGAGATTTCGACACAGGCGGGGCACGCTCCCAGCCGCGACTGGTTGAGTTTTACGAAGAGTTCGCGGGCACGGAATAAGATCAAGCACTGGCTGAATGAGCACCAGCGGGAACGCGCGATCGAGATCGGCAGGAAGTTGCTGGACCGCGAAGCGAGGAAGTACAAGCTCGCACTGAGCAAGTTCGGGGAGGCGGATTTCGACAGGGTCGCTGCAGATTATGGGCTGGGGACACAGGCGGAGCTGCTGTCCGGAGTCGGGTTCGGAAAGTTTTCGGCGCGGCAGGTGCTGAATAAGCTGGAACCGGGTTCGACAATGACCGCAGAGCCGGCGCCGCCGGAGAGTGGGATCGGCAATACGCTGGGGCAGATGTCGGAGGCGGTGAAGCGGGTCTTCTTCGGGAAGGGCTCGGAGTCGCTGCAGGTGGAGGGACAGGACGACCTGCTGGTGTACCGGGCGCGTTGTTGTAACCCTATCCGCGGTGAAGAGATTGTGGGTTATGTGACACGGGGCAAGGGAGTGGCAGTGCATGCGCGGAGTTGTCCGAATGTGCAGAATTTGCTATATGAGTCGGACCGGCGAATCCAGGTGGAGTGGTCGCCTTCGCCGACGGAGCCGGGCACGACGAAGCCGCAGACCTATCCGGTGAAGCTGACGGTGATCTGTGACGATCGCGCCGGGCTATTGAAGGAGTTTACGGCGATTATTGCGGACGATGGGACAAATATTCGCAGCGTGGATACGAAGCCGGCGGACGATGGAACCATGGTGGTGGATTTTGTGGTGGAGACGGTGGATGTGCGCCACTTGAACAAGCTGGTGCAGAACCTGCGGAAGGTTCCTGGGGTGCGGGATGTGCAGCGGGTGCAGAAGATTTGATCTCAAGGAGTTGCAGAGCTGATCGACAGCATGTATCTTGGATTCAAGATGATTTCTCAGTCCAGCCGAATTTCGTTTATTCTCCGCTATTGGCGCACAATAGCGGCTTCGGCGGAGTAGCTTCATCTGAGAGTGATCTGTAAATTCAGCTGATTCGACATCCATACGAGCCGCGACCCTAAGAGTCGCGGTTTTTGTTTTTTGTGTCATGCGAGGAGAGCGATGAGTGCGACGACGAGTTTGCCGGCGGCAGTAGCGGGGCGGTTTGGCGCGTATGGCGGGAGATATGTTCCCGAGACGTTGATGGCGGCGTTGGAGGAGCTGGAGCACGCTTATGGGGAGGCCAAGGCGGATCCGGCGTTTCAGGCGGAGCTCGATGACCTGCTGCGGAACTACTGCGGACGGCCAACTCCGCTGTATTTTGCGAAACGGCTGACGGAGCAGAGTGGCGGGGCGAAGATTTATCTGAAGCGTGAAGATCTGCTGCATACCGGGGCGCACAAGATCAACAACGCGCTTGGTCAGGGGTTGCTGGCTAGGCGGATGGGCAAGCAGAGGATTATCGCGGAGACCGGCGCGGGGCAGCATGGAGTGGCGACCGCTACGGTGTGCGCGCTGTTTGGGCTGGAATGCGTCATTTACATGGGCGAGGAAGACATGCGGCGGCAAGAGCTGAATGTCTACCGGATGCGGCTGCTGGGAGCGGAAGTGCGCGGGGTTTCGGGTGGGTCGGCGACGTTGAAGGACGCGATCAATGAGGCGATGCGGGACTGGGTGACAAATGTGAGGACAACGTATTACATCCTGGGGAGCGCGCTGGGGGCGCATCCTTATCCGACGATGGTGCGAGACTTTCATCGTGTGATTGGACGCGAGGCGAAGGCGCAGATGCTGGAGCGGGAGGGTCGTCTGCCGACGGCGATCATTGCTTGTGTGGGCGGGGGATCGAATGCGATTGGGGCGTTCTATGAATTCCTGCCGGATGAGAATGTGCAACTGATTGGCGTTGAGGCCGGCGGTCGCGGCACAGCGCTCGGGGAGCATGCGGCTCGGTTTCAGAAGGTCGGTGGCGGTATGCCTGGAGTGCTGCAGGGTACATACTCGTATGTGCTGCAGGATGAGGCTGGACAGGTGAGCAGCACCCATTCGGTTTCTGCGGGCCTGGACTACGCGAGCGTGGGACCGGAACATGCCATGCTGCATGATTCGGGGCGGGCGAGTTATGTTTCGTGCTCGGACGATGCGGCATTGAAGGCGACGGTGACGTTGTCGCGGACGGAGGGGATTGTGCCGGCGCTTGAGAGCGCTCATGCGGTGGCCGAGGCGATCCGGCTGGCTCCGACGATGACGAAGACGGCTGTGCTGATGGTGAATTTGTCGGGACGAGGCGATAAGGATATGGGCATTCTGGCACGAGAGCTGGATCTGAAAGGGGCTTGAGACTGCGACCGTGGATCTTCGCGAAGGAACGCGGATAAAAGCAGGATGATTGATTTGATTTGGAGGATTTGTGGCGATTGAGTTCAGAAAGAAACCGGGGATTGTCGCTTATTTGACGGCGGGTGATCCGGACCTTGCGACGACGCGAGATATCGCGCTAGCGGCGATCGATAACGGTGCCGATGTGATTGAGCTGGGAGTGCCGTTCAGCGATCCACTTGCGGATGGACCGGTGATTCAACGAGCGAGCGAGCGAGCGGTAGCTCGGGGTACGCGCTTGACTGATGTGCTTGGCCTGGCGAAAGAGTTAAGAACAGCGCGGCCTACAGTGGGGCTGGTGTTGTTTTCGTATCTGAATCCTGTGGTGCGGATGGGGATGAAAGTGTTTTGTGCGCGGGCTGCAGAGGCCGGCGCGGATGGCGTGCTACTGACGGACATGATTGTGGAAGAGGCTGGGGAATATTTGGAGGCGATGCAGGAGCATAGGTTGGCGCCTGTGTTTCTGGCTGCACCGACGAGCCCCGATGCACGGCTGAGGGCAATTGCGGCGGTCTCGCAGGGATTTGTGTACGCGATCTCGCGCGTTGGGATTACGGGGACGCAGCAAAAGGTTGCGGGCGATGCTTCGGAGCTGGTGGCGCGGCTGCGGAAGTTTACGACGCTGCCCGTTGCCGTTGGCTTTGGAATTTCGAATCCAGAACATGTGAAGGCAGTCGGCGAATTTGCGGATGCAGCGGTGATTGGCAGTGCACTGGTGGCGTTGATCGAAAAGACGCCACCGACTGAGGCCGCGACTGCGGTTGGGCGCTTTATTGCGGAGTTGCGAGCATGAGCCTCGATAAAGACAGGGCGAGCGATGTTGAGGTGACGCTGGCGTTTATCATTAAAGAAGTAGCTATTCCGCAGTCAGACGCGGCCGAGAGTGCGTCGCTGCACCGTGAGGAAACTGGATGGACATCTCCGACTGGAGAAAGAAAATTGATGAGTTGGATATTGAAATCGTTCGCCTCATCAACCAGCGGGCAGAGGCTGCGCGTGCGATTGGCGAACTCAAGAAGACGGCCGATCTTCCGGTGTATGAGCCGAAGCGAGAACGAGAGGTTTTTGACCGCGTGCGCGCGGCAAATCGGGGTCCACTCCCAGACTCAGAGCTGCTGCATGTGTATGAACGGATCATCGACGTGATGCGAACGCTGCAACGGCGGGATATTTAGGCGGAACATTTTGTAATGATTTCAGTTACGTATAAAGAGAGTGAAGCGAAGACGATGATCGTAGCGATGCAAGGCCAGGCGACGGAAGAGAATATTCAACAGGTGATCGAGCGGATGGTCGAGCTCGGCTTTAACGTGCACCGGACCACGGGCGCAGCGCAGACGATTCTGGCGGGCGTGGGAACCCCGGAACACTTTGAGGTTGCCGAATTCAAAGTACTGCCCGGCGTGCATGACGCGTACCGGATCTCGTCGCCGTACAAGCTGGCAGGGCGGAGTTTTCGCCCTGAAGGGACGACGCTCAAATTCCAGAACGGCGTGGTCGTTGGGGGAAAAGAAGTTGTGGTGATGGCCGGACCATGCTCAGTGGAATCGCGGGAACAAATTCTAGGAAGCGCGAAGCTGGTTGCAGCGGCCGGCGGTCAGTTCTTGCGGGGCGGAGCGTTCAAGCCGCGAAGTTCGCCGTACAGCTTCCAGGGCATGGGTCTGGATGGGTTGAAGCTGCTGCGCGAGGTCGCGGATGAGACCGGGCTGCTTGTCATTACAGAGGTGATGGAGATCTCGCAGATCGAGCTTATGCTGCCATATATTGACTGCTTCCAGGTGGGCGCGCGAAATATGCAGAACTTCAACCTGCTACGCGAACTGGGGCATGTGCGGACGCCTGTGCTGATGAAGCGTGGAATCTCGGCGACGATCGAAGAAGTGCTGCTGAGCGCAGAGTACATTCTCTCCGGCGGCAACTACAACCTAATGCTATGTGAGCGCGGTGTACGGACCTTCGAGACGTATACGCGCAACACCATGGATGTTTCGGCGATTCCGGTGCTGAAGAAGCTGACACATCTGCCAGTGCTGGGCGATCCGTCACACGGCGTGGGGATACGTGATCTGGTGCCTCCGATGGCCCTCGCAAGCGTGGCCGCCGGAGCGGATGGGTTGCTGATGGAGATGCATCCGAATCCGGATAAGGCGATGAGCGACGGAGCGCAGAGTTTGTATCCGGAACAGCTACAGAAACTGATGGCCCAGCTGCGGATGCTGGCTCCAGTGGTAGGCAGGACGATTGCATAAGGGAGCTGCATGATGGAGCGCGTTTTCATCATTGGGACTGGATTGATCGGAGCTTCGACCGGTCTCGCGTTGCGTGCAGCGGGATTCGCCGGCCGCATCGACGGATGGGATATGAGCTCGCTTGAGATGGCTGCTGCCGTGCAAATGGGCGCGATCGACGGCAGAGCCGCCAGCCCTGAGAATGCGTTGGAGCTTACGCGATTGGCAGACGTCATTGTGCTGGCGGTGCCGGTGCTTGCGATCAAAGACTGGATGCAGCAGCTGGCACCGGTGGTGCGCGCGGGACAGCTGGTGACGGATGTGGGCAGTACGAAGGTTGAGATTGTAGAGCTTGCGGGGCGACTGTTTGCCGAGAAGGAGAAGGCGAGGTTTTTGCCTGGTCATCCGATGGCAGGCAAGGAGTCGGGCGGCGCTTTGCTGGCAGAGTCGGGATTGTTCGATGGGGCGATATGGCTGTTTACCCCGACCACATCCGAGATGACGGCGATGGAGAAAGAGTGGCGGGGGTGGGTTGGGTGCTTCGGTTCGCGAACGCTGGATATGGAACCGGCGCGGCATGATGAGCTGTGCGCGTGGGTCAGCCATCTGCCGCAGATGCTGTCGACCGCGCTATCGGCGCTGCTCGAGGAAAGGTTTGGAAACGCGCCGGAGATTGCGGCGATCGGCGGACGCGCGTTGAAGGAGACAACGCGACTGGGCGCGAGCCCATACAGCATGTGGCGTGATGTCGCGCTGACCAACACCGGGCCGGTTGCAGACACGCTGCTGGCGCTGGAGCAGCGATTGCAACATGTGCGGGAAAACCTGCGAACTCCGGAGTTGCGTGATGAGTTTGCGCTGGCGAACCGGTTCCGGCAGCGGCGATGAAGTTGAATGACACGTTGAAAATCTAAAAGGAAAGATCAACAGACCTGTGAGTGATTCGATAAACCGTCCCGGGATCAGCCTTGCCGACGTGGTTGCTGCACGGGAGCGAGTGCGTGGATCGATCTATTATTCGCCTTGTCCGCACTCGCAGATGCTATCCGACCTTACCGGGCAGCAGATTTATCTGAAGCTCGAGAACCTGCAGATGACGGGGTCGTTCAAAGAGCGCGGTGCGCTGAACCGGATTGCGACGCTGACACCCGAGCAGGCGGCTCGCGGAGTTGTGGCGGCAAGCGCCGGCAACCATGCGCAAGGGGTGGCGTATCACGCGACGAAGCGAGGGATTCGGGCGCTGATTGTGATGCCGCTGGCGACTCCGCTTGTGAAGGTGACAGCGACGCGTGGCTTCGGCGCGGAGGTGGTGTTGCATGGAGCCAACTACGACGAGGCGTGTGAAGAAGCGACGCGACTGTGCGCGGCGGAGGGGATGACGTTTATTCATCCGTTCGATGATCCGGTTGTGATGGCTGGACAGGGTACGATCGGGCTCGAGTTGCTGGAGCAGGTTCCGCGGCTGGAAGCGGTAGTGGTGCCGATTGGCGGCGGTGGGCTGATTGGTGGGATTGCATGTGCGATCAAAGAATCAAGACCCGCAATTCGAGTGATTGGGGTGCAGACCGCGAGGCTGCCGTCGATGCTGGCTGCGCGGGCAGCCGGACATCCGGTGACGGTTGAGCCTTCGACGACGATTGCCGATGGTATTGCGGTGCGGCGTGCCGGAGATGTAACGCTGCCCGTGGTCGAGCGATACGTCGATGAGATGGTGACGGTGGATGAGGATGAGATTGCGTCTGCCATCCTGGTGCTGCTGGAGCGAGAGAAGACGCTGGCCGAGGGTGCGGGGGCTACGGCGCTGGCGGCTTTGCTGCAAAAGAAAACCTCGTTGAACGGAGCGCACACAGCGGTGATGGTGTGCGGGGGAAATATCGATGTGACGTTGCTGAGCCGGATTATTGAGCGTGGTCTGGTGCAGGATGGGCGAATGATTCGTCTGCGGATCCATCTGTTGGATAAGCCGGGGGCGTTGTCGGAGCTGACGCTGCTGATCGCGAAGTATCGAGTGAATATCGTGGATACGCTTTACAACCGGGCGTATTACGGGGTGAACCTCGGCGATACGACGATCGATATTACGATGGAGACGCGTGGGCGTGAGCAGGTGGAGGAACTGTTAGCTGCGATGACGGCGGCGGGATACAGGTACGACCGGGTGATCTAGCGGATCAGGCTTTTTCGTAGTGGAAGTGGAGTTCCTGTTCGCTGGCTACGGGCTGGCCGTCACGAGTGGCGGGGTGGAAGGTCCACTGCTGGACGGTGGCGATGACGGTTTCGTCGATGCCGTGGCCCAGGCCGCTGGTCATCTTGATGTCGGCGATTTTGCCTGTGGTGTCGATGACTACATCGAGGATGACGTCGCCCTTGGTGCCATGAGCAAGAACGGAGAGGTCAGGCTTCGGGGTGGGAAAGTAGGTGGCGAGCGCGATGTTGATGTTGCCTTCACCGAGGGAGTCTGCACCGGTCGTGGAGTCGGGGTTGGGTGAGGCGGGAGAGTTGGTGTTGGGCGACGCTGGATCGGGTTTGAGCTTTTGGGTGGGCGGGGTTGGGAGTGGGGTGTTGGTCGCGGTTTGTTTGGGCTCGGTTTTGGTGTTCGGGGTTGAGGCCTGGACAGGAGCCCGACCGGGCAGGTAGGTGACCATGAGATTGGTGCCGTGTTCGTTGCCGGGGAGGCGGATGGGAGCGATCCAGGACCGGCTCTGATGGACCAGAACACCGAGGAGCAGGAGGTGCAACACGCATGACGCAGCAGCATATTTTGGGCTGCGGTGGGATGCTGCGACTGGTTTGAAGATGCTGTCGATGCTGGTCTCTCCTGGGCTTAACAGTTCGTTCGGCCGTTGAAGCAGGATAGCAGCCGCTTGCATGAGTGACGATTCGTGATGCGGTTTAGACGCGGGTGAAGGTGGTCTGCTGTTTTTCCTGGTGGCGTTCGACGGCCAGGGTGATGAGACGGTCAATGAGCTGTTTGTAGGGCACACCGGTGGCTTCCCATAGCTTGGGATACATGCTGATGCTGGTGAAGCCGGGCATGGTATTGATTTCGTTGAGGTAGATGCGGGCGGATTTTGCCTTTTTGTTTTTCTTCGCCTTGACTGCGGGCTCCATGAGGAAGTCGACACGCGCGAGGCCGGCGCAGTCGCAGGCACGGAAGGCGGCGAGAGCCATTTTGCGGATCTGTTTGGACTCGGATTTCGAGAGCTGGGCAGGGATGATGGGGACGCTGGTATTGGAGTGGTATTTGGCGTTGTAGTCGTAGAACTCGGCACCGGGGATGATCTCGCCGACGACGGAGGCAACGGGCGAGTCGTTGCCGAGGACGGAGACTTCGAGTTCGCGGGGCTTGGCGCCGGGGCCTCCGACGCCTTGTTCGATGATGAGCTTGCGATCGTAGCCGGCGGCGAGGTCCATCGCGGGGGCTAGTTCGCTGCGGCCGTGGACTTTGCTGATGCCTACGGAGGAGCCTAGATTCGCGGGTTTTACGAAGACTGGGTAGGTGAGATTTTTTTCGATGAGTTTGGTGCAGCGTTTGGGGTCGGCCTTCCACTCGCTGCGGAGGAGGCTGACGTGTGGGGTTTGAGGCAGGCCAGCGGCGGCGAAGAGCTGCTTCATGGCGGACTTGTCCATGCCGGCGGCAGAGCCGAGGACGCCGGAGCCGACGTAGGCAATGTCGGCGAGTTCGAAGAGGCCCTGGATGGTTCCGTCTTCGCCGAAGGTGCCGTGGAGGACGGGGAAGATGACGTCGAGGGACTGGGCGAGGGGGCCGTTTTGCTGCGCGATATCGGTACTGGCGGCGAGTTGGACGGATTTGGTCTTTGGTGTTTTGAGCAGGACTGGCGCGGGTTTTGCATCGCCGGCGAGGAGGCGATGAGCTTCGCTGGAGGTGAGCCACTGGCCTTGTTTGGTGATGCCGATGGGGATTACTTCGTACTTTGTTCTGTCGATGGCGTGGAGGATCGAGGCGGCGGAGAGGAGGGAGACCTCGTGCTCGCCGGAGCGGCCGCCGAAGAGGATGCCTACGCGTAGTTTCTTTTTTGCCGGTTTCTTCGTCATGGATAGCTACAAGTTTCTACTAGTTTGCGGTTTGGACGCGGAAAAAAGTTGGGAGGGGTATCGAGGTGGTTTTTACAGGGGGTTTTGCGGATTTTGGTGTGTTTTGTGGTGGTAAATCGTGGTGAAGTTGTGGTGGATTGCGTGGTGAATCGTGGTGCTTTGTGTGGTGTTTTTCGGGGTTGAAAAACATGCCACTTTTTTTGGATTTATTTTTGAGGGTTTCCCATTTTGGGAATGGGGTTCCCGCTTCTGCGCCTACTCAGTTTGTGAGAAGACTCCACGGGTTGAACTCACGTTGGTCCTGGCGGCATAGGCTAGTTGGGTATCGGGATTTTCGCCACCACCAAAATGGCCCACCTTAGCGACGATGAGACCGTCGCGAAGATGGGGCACCCCGTTTTTACGGGCGAAGCTAGACCTGGGCCACCCGCCCTGAGAGTGAGAGGCCACCGGCTCATCTGTTGCGGATTTGGGGGAGGAGGAGATGGTGGTTGATCCGCTGGCGGTGGAAAAGGAAAGTGCTGCGGAGCCGAAGGAGTGTGGGTTATTTGATGGGATATGAGTTGGTGCTTCGGAAGTTCCCGATGACAGGCAGACGCGGTGTAGGGGAAAGCTTCTTGTTGCGAGTCATTTGGAAGGCTTCGCGACTTTGATGCTATTCTTACTCGTTACCATGTCGGAGAATGCCTCAATAAAGTATTTTGAATCAAAAAGTTTTGTTGTTCTGGCGAACAAGTAGATTTCATCACCCGCATGTACATCAAGTGCTTTGCTTGGCGCACTGATCCGAAGAATGAAAGAGGCGTTGGGCGCTAGATTCTCATACGAATCCGGAAATGCATCCGAACTACTAAGGCCGGCAACCGCCTTCCTTTCCAGCGGCGGCGATGGGTCGCTATTCGAGGCGATACCAATAAAGATCCCTAATTCCATCCTGTTTGAGGCTCCAGCCGCGTGGACCTTAGCCTGATCGAACGACAGTGGAATTTTCAAGGGAACAGTACCTGTATTCGTGATCCTCAGTGAAAGAATAAGGTTTTCATCGGCAGAGATTTCTGCTTGCGTAGCGTCTATGCGAATCGGAAGGTTGAGTTTCGGGGAAAGATCTCCCTCAGTGGATCCTTTTCCTGACATGCCTGGTGGCCCCAAATACGTCTGCGAATGCCGATCTGTTCGGTCGACGATAACCTGTCCTGCTTGCGTAACGAGAATGGACAAGACAAGAGCGATCCAAGTTTGTTTGATCATAGCTAGTCCTATTGGCAGCCTGTGTAGGGCGGATAACAAACATTTCCTAAGAACTGCCCTGTTTCCGACTGGTTAGCCGCATATGGCTCAACGCTAGCGTCTGCGGTTATCTGATTTCGTATTTTAATGAAAAGATTTTGAATGTTTTGAGAATATCCATCAAGAGTAGTTCCCGGCGGCGAGACATACGATTCGAGGTTGTCGCCAATATTATTGGCGGCTAAAATTAACAGTTGGATCATAGCTGCCGGTCTGATGGAGGTAGAAAGTGGAACTTGAATTTTCAAGATCTGGATTTATTTCGTACTGGTAAGACGTATTAATGTTCGGTCCGCTGTAGTAGACATAACCATTATTTGGACCCCCGTCTCCAATGGCAATATAGTTTCCGCCGCCAACTGTTTCGTCCCATTGTGAGAATCCTAAGCCACCGCTGCTACCTGTGTTAGCCGGCGGAACAGGCAATGTAACTTGTAACATTCCATTTGCAACCTCTTGCGGATTTGCAGGAGAAGTATGCCAGTTTCTAGGGATGACGATCAAACTAGCCGTTATCGTCTTTTGGGAGGTGTCGGTATTTGTAACGGTGACCAATACAGTACCGCTTGTTACGGCAACTCCGCTCCATGTCATAGCGGTTGTGCCTGTTGCTGAAGTTACGACGTTAGTTCCATCGGTGAATTGCCAATTGCTAAAGCTGGCACCGGAACCAGACGCTGTGCAGGTAATGGTGCTGCCACGAACGACGGGGGTTGGCGAACATGCCAACTTGGCATTGGTCTTTGTATCCACTGTTTCCCCTGCAACCTCATGTCTTGATCGTGTAAAAGTTTCCGGTCCGGGGCCATCCCATTCGTAAGAACCTTCGTAGAGCCCCTGATCTCCGGAGAAGAAGCCGAAGTTGTACATATCGTCATAGCCCAGAAAGATCGGTTGTGGGTCTCCGTCGTTGTAATATTCGACGGTGTAAATTTCGAATAATGAGTGCACGCTGGTTGCGGTGTAGGTCTCGCCTGGAACACCCGTGAAGGAAACGACGACCTGCACATAGCCTTGCCCGGTGTCGTCCGATCCGACTCCTGATGCAACAATGTTGTTGTTCGAGTCTCTTACCACGCAATCTGCCTCTACTTGGTAATAGTCCGCTACGTAGTTATCTGCGTCGGTTTCGCAGGTTGCTGTGACAGTGTTTGAATCTGAGTCAATGTCCAAATTGGTAGAGCCGTAAAGGGCTTGCGCCAAACTGACTTGACTGAAGCATAGAAATAGACATGCAAATATCGCGACAAGAAGATTTCTCACAGAGTTCCCTCCGAATATTTCTCTACGTGCTCTAGTCAGTGGGCCAGTGGCTTACCGAAGTTCTCTACTATCTTTGCGTGAACCTTTTGGTAGTCTTCTTCGCGCATGCTGGTGCGCAGCAAGTCGCGGTAATGCAGGGTCACTGCGTCTTCCTGGCTCTGCAAGTCTCTGAGTTCGGGCGACGGAGTAGTATCGGCGCCGCGCGGGATAGTTCCGGAGGGAAACCGTGCCTGGTCCTTTTTGATTACGGCTACGGCCTGCTGGTGGATGGGAGCGATTTCAGCCTGGTATGCGAGCGCGAGCCTTAGAAGGGTTGCGCTGTCAGCATCATTGAATCCATAGCGGGCGGCCAGGATACGCCTGAGTTGAGGCTTGGGAGTTTGGCTTGCATCCGCCTGATCGGCAAGCTTCTTGTAGAGCGCAGCTTGCCGGAAGACTGTTCGGTAGGCGCTGATGTCCTGCTTGTCGGACTTGTCTGGGGCAGTTTGAGCCGTTGTTCCTTGTTGGGTGAAAGCGGTGTTGCCGAATGCAGAGAGAACGAAGAGGACAGCAACCAGAAGGCGCATTCTCATAACCTCAAGCTCTACCTATTGGAAGTCCCGCACACGCTACGCTCTATCGCACTCAAAAAACAAGTGAAAACGAGGAAAAACGCGGTTTCTGCCTGCTGGCTGTCTGATTTTTGACGGAAAGTGCACACAGGCATATTCAGCGAGTTGAGCCGGAGCGTATACTTTGGCCGTCTGAACGGGTTTTTCGGTTGGGTTTGGAAAGACCAGGAGGCTGCGATGAAAACTGCTATTGGAATGGCTTTCGTAGTGTTAGCGCTTGGGATAACCAGTGTGACAGCACAGACGCCAAGTAGTGGGGTCCCAGAACTGAGCAAGGGGTTGAGCAATCCGTCGGCGGGACCGACTCCTGAGCCGGCGGCTGTTCCGGCGCCGAATATGGTGACGGCGGCGGATAACGGTGCGATGCCGGGGGACTCGCATGTGAGGATTGTGAGATTGAGCGAGGTGAACGGATCGCTGGCGCTGGACCGGCAGACCGGCCTGGGATTTGAGCAGACGATGCAGAACATGCCGATTGTTCAAGGCGAGAAGCTGCAGACGGCGGAAGGGTACGCCGAGGTGGAGTTTGAGGACAACAGCACGCTGCGGCTGGCTCCGAACTCGCGGGTGGATTTCCCGTTGCTGGTGCTGAGGAGTTCGGGGGCGAAGGCCTCGACGATGAACGTGGTGAAGGGGACCGTGTATGTGAACACGGAGAACACGAAGGGCAACGAGTTCCTGCTGGTGGCGGGAGAGACGAAGATGACAGTGGCGCCTTCGACTCATCTGCGGGTGGAAGTGAACGAGTCTCGGACGGTGGTGTCGGTCTTCAACGGAAGCGTGGAGGTGCAGCACGGCGCGGAGACGTCGGTGGTGGGCAAGAAAGAGACGTTGACGCTGGACGGGAGCGAGGCGGTTGTCGCGAAGAAGGTTGCGGGAGAGCCGTACGACGCGTGGGACAAGGAGTCGAACGACTACCATCAGACCTACTCGAGGGCGAATGCATCTGCCGGCGGAGGGAATGCGTTTGGCCTGAGCGACCTGAACTACTACGGGAACTTTATCAATGCGGGCGGAGCGTCGTTCTGGCAGCCGTATCTTGTCGGTGCGGGCTGGAGCCCTTACGGGAATGGAGTGTGGGCGTTCTATCCGGGGGCGGGCTACTCGTGGGTGTCGCCGTATCCATGGGGATGGCTGCCGTATCACTCGGGGACATGGTCGTTCTTCCCAGGGTATGGATGGGGATGGCAGCCGGGCGGCGCGTGGAATGGGTTGAACAATATTGCGGGGAATGGATTTGCAACAGGAACGGGAACTGGAGCAGGAACGGGGATGGGAGCGGGAACGGGGACGGCAGGAGGAACGCTGACTAAGAATACGATGCATGCGCCGTTGCGGCCTTCCGCTCCAGCGGTAGCGGCGGGTGCGGCGAGGCCTTCGCTGGTGCTCTCGAACCAGAAGCCGATGGTGTTCTCGAGAGAGGACAGGCCCGGGAACTTTGTGTTCCAGAGGGACTCGGCGGGGCTGGGCGTTCCGCGAGGATCGCTGGGAAATCTTAACCACGTTTCGAACGATGTGGGACGGCATGGCTCGGCGAGCATGCCGGTGTATGCGGCCACGCCTAATGGAGGGATGGAAGGCAACAACAGCCATGGGGCGAGCCGCGGACCGGTGAGTCTGCGGGCTGGGTCGCCGGGAGAGGGATCGCCGGGATGGCGCGGGAACGAAGGTTCTTCTGGGGAATCGCGGCACGGAGCGAATGGGGGGAACCAGGGTCAGGGTGCCTCAGGAGCATCGGGAGCGCAGCCGTCGTCTCGCGGCGGTGGAGCTTCTCAGCCTGCCAGTGCGCCGCAGATGAGCAGTCCGTCGGGTAATGGCGCATCGGCCGGTGGGGCGCACAGTCAAAGCACTAGCCCAGTCCCGAAATAACGAACTGCGATTCTAGCGAGGGCTCGCTGCGAATGCGGGCCCCGGATAGCTGTGTTTGTCTGACTGCGTCAGATGTCGATCGCCACGACTTCGTGGTCGAGGATCGAGGGGACGGTGAGGGTGATGACCGTTCCCGATCGATTGATGGTGAGATTTTTTTCGGCGACCAGCAGGCGAGCCTGTTTTGCGTGGATGCCTTCCGGGAGGCGGAGCTTGAGGGTTTGTGCGCCGATGGGAAAGAAGTCGCGGTAAGGGCCTTTCATCGTCATGGGATTGGTGAGGTTGACGAGGTGAATGGTGATGGAGCCGGGGTTGCGCCACGCGGTGACGTCGAGGAGACCCGGGCCGAGGACTTCGACGATGGGTGGTTCGTTGTGGGCCCATTCGAGAGTGTTGCGTAGAAGCTTGAGGTGATCGGCGCAGAGGACTTCCCAGAACGTGCGGTCGATGTCGAAGGGAAAATATGCGACGCGTCCGGCGGGCTGGCGGAGGTAGAGGCAGGAGATGTCGGTCTTGGATTGGCGCGGGTAGACCTTCTCCATGGGGAGGTCGGGATAGCTGGGGATGAGGGTGAGTGGGGTTTCGGCGAAGTGTTCGCGTGGGGTGACCTCGACGCGGGACACTCCGTTGATGATGCGGGGTGCATCTTCGAGGCCGGAGAAGATGATGCTGTGGGGGAGGGCTTCGTGCTCGAGGCGGATGTAGGAGTTGAGCATTGGGCCTTCGCGCTTGCCGGTGAAGTCGACGGCGAAGAGATCGGCGAGGGCGAAGTTTTTTCGTGGGGCGCCGAGCTCGTCGAAGAGACTGGTTTCGTGAGTGGCGATGAGGCTGCCGCCGCTTTTAACGAAGGCGCGGAGTTGATCACACTGTGCGTCGCTAAGGGCGGCGATGTTGGGGAGGATGAGGGTTTTGTAGTGGGCTAGGTGCGCAGCGTCGAGGTTGTGGTCGTGGACCATCTCGAAGGGGATGCGTGATTCGATGAGGGCCTGGTACCAGCCGAGGGCGGCGTCTTCGACTTTGTCGGCGTAGTGATCGCCGCCGTAGTACAGGGCGGTTTGTTGGGAGTAGATGAGAGCGACGCGAGCGAGCGGTTGCTGGTGGGTGAGGTACGGCTGGTTCTTTTCAGTCCAGAGATAGATCTGTTCGACGCCGTTGAGCCAGCGCTCGTCGTGGAGGGTCGCGGAGAATTTGGTGAACCAGGGACGCATGCCGTTGGCGATGGAGTCGAGGACCCAGATGCGAATTTCGGCGTTGCTGCTGACGCTGTCTTTCCAGCGATAGGGCTCCTCTACGCCGACGCCGAAGAGGCCGATGACGGGTTTGTTGCCCATGGTGGCGCGGTATTCTTTGGCGGTTTTGCCCATGAGCCACGGCGGCTGGAGACCGCGGCGCGCCTGGCGATCGGCGACGAGCATGGGAGTGCGCTGGCTGATCGCGATGGTGTCGAGCGGATTGTGTGCGCCGCTTCCGTTGTTCGGGATGGAGCTGGCTTCGGGGTTGATTGCGCGGATCTCTGCGTTCCAGAGATCGATAAGGCTGATGAGACGTTCGGAACGCCACTGGATGTAGGCTCGCCGTGATGGGTCTTGCGGATTTGTCGTGCGAGGAAGATCGAGGCCGGTGGCGGCTTTGAAGTTTTCACGGCAGTGCGTGCAGTAGCAGTCGCCGGAGCCGTCCCAGCGGTTGAAGAAGAGACCGTCGGGTTTATAGCGCGACATGATCTCTTTGTGCACGGCGGTCATGAATTCGAAGTTGTAGGGGCCGAGGGCGCAGGTGACCCACATCTCTGGAGAGGACCAGTGGCGGCGGGGATTGCCTTGTGCGTCGACGGCGATCCAGTCGGGATGCGCGGCTTTGGCGTCGTCGTAGGTGGCGTGGGGGTCGGTGCGGATGAGCACGGACATGTTGAGTTTGCGGCAGCCGGTGACGAGTTCGCCGAGAATGTCGCGGTTGTTAAGCCACTGGCTGCGATGGTGAAAGGGGATGTCGGTGGGGTAGTAGGCGACGCAGCCTCCGCCGCTGAGACAGACGGCGTCGGAGCGAGTGCGTTTGAAGTAGTCGAGCCAGAAGGTGAGGTCGAAGTGAGCGGGGTCGTCTTCGACGAGGGTGAGTTGTGCCCAGCGCATGGGCTTTGATGCCCATGCGGGGACAACGACGTCGATGGTCGCGGATGTCGGCTGGGCGAAGAGATGATTCGAGGTGAGCGGAGAAAGTGCGGCGGCTGCGCCTGCGATGGTTGTGGATTGAAGGAATTCGCGGCGCGTGAGGGGCGGTTGGCTCATGCGCGTAATGGTACTTGAGGAGCGCCACGAATTCCTGTGAGTGGGAGCGAGAGGGCTAGACGTTGAATTTGAAGAAGAGGATGTCGCCGTCCTTGACGACGTATTCTTTGCCTTCGGAGCGGAGGAGGCCGGCTTCTTTGACGGCTTGCTCGCTGCCGTACTTGAAGAGGTCGGCGGAGGCGTAGCAGTCAGCTTTGATGAAGCCCTTTTCGAAGTCGGAGTGGATGACGCCGGCGGCTCCGGGGGCTTTGGTGCCGCGACGGATGGTCCACGCGCGGACCTCCTGCACGCCGGCGGTGAAGTAGGTGATGAGGTCGAGCAGCGCGTAGGCAGAGTGGATGAGGCGGTTGAGGCCGGGTTCCTTGAGGCCGACGGATTCGAGAAATTCGGTGCGCTCGCCGGGTTCGAGTTGTGCGATCTCGGCTTCGAGCGCTCCGCAGATGCGGACGACCTGACTTCCCTCTTCGGCGGCACGCTTTTCTACGGCTTCGGTGTAAGGGTTGCCGGTGGTGAGACCGGACTCGTCGACGTTGGCGACGTAGAGCTGTGGCTTGGCGGTGATGAGGAAGAGCTCGCGAATGTACGGTTTTTCTTCGTCGGTAAGATCGACTGTGCGGGCGGGCTTGCCCGCTTCGAGGGCCTCCTTGAGCTTGGATATGGCGGCGAACTCGGCCTTGATTTTGTGGTCGGCGTTGGCGGGCTTGTTGAGCTTCTCGACTTTGGTGTAGCGCTTTTCGACGGTGTCGAGGTCGGCGAGGAGGAGCTCGGTGTTGATGATGTCGATGTCGTGGAGGGGGTTGACGCCGCCGGCGACGTGGACGACTTCGGGGTCGTCGAAGCAGCGGACGACGTGGCAGACGGCGTCGGTGGCGCGGATGTGGCCGAGGAACTGATTGCCGAGGCCTTCGCCCTTGGAGGCACCTTCGACGAGGCCGGCGATGTCGATGAACTCCATGGTGGTGGGGACGAGGGATTTGGGCTTGATGAGGTCGGAGATTCTGGTGAGGCGCTCATCGGGCACGGTGACGACGCCGGTGTTGGGGTCGATGGTGCAGAAGGGATAGTTGGCGGCTTGCGCTTTGGCCGAGGTGAGGGCGTTGAAGATCGTGGATTTTCCGACGTTGGGGAGGCCAACGATTCCGCAGTTCAATGGCATTGTGTGCTGTTTCCTTGTTACGAGGCTGGTTTTTGCGCCGTGGGATTGTCTTTAACAGGATAGTTCATTGACGGGGCCGCGGGCGAAGGCGTAACAGTGATTAGAAGGATAAAGGCGGATAAGAGAAGATTTTGGGGATTTTGTTTGGTGGTGAGTGGTTGGTTCAGGTTTGATTTTGTTCGATTCGATTGGCTCTTTGGGTTTCTTTTTATCCTCTTTATCACTGTTACGCTTTTTTTGGTTCGTCTAATCTGACAGCGATGAAGCTTGCCGGCTTAAGGTTCGGAGTGGTGGTTGCGGCGCTGGGTGGATCAGCGTATGCGCAGACGACGCTGCATACGACGACGACGCTGGTGGTGGTGCCGACGCGGGTGCAGACGCAGGATAAGCGGCTGGTGTTTTCGCTGAGCGCCGACGACTTTATCGTGACCGACAATGGAGTTCGGCAGAAGGTGACGCTGGAAGAGGAGAGCCAGCGGCCGCTGTCGCTTGTTGTGCTGATACAGACGGGAGGCGCGGCTCGAGGACAGTTGCCGAACTACCAGAATCTGGAAACGATGCTGGCGGAGATTGTGGGCGAAGGGGCCGAATCGGGTGTCGATTGTGAACTTCGACAGCAGGCCGGAGGCTGCGTCTCCGTTTACAGAGGATGTCGCCCAATGGAGGGAGGCGATCAACAAGCCTGATCCGGGTGATAAAGGCGCGGCGATCCTCGACAGCGTAGCGTATGGGCTGGAGTTGCTGAAGAAGGAGCCAGCGAGTAACCGTCGCGCGATTCTGCTGATCAGCCAGCAGCACGATGACGGGAGCAAGACTTCGCTGAAGGAGATTGTGCGGGATCTAGGAGAGACGAATACCGCGGTGTACAGCGTCACTTTTTCTGCGGAGAAGACGGAGGCGAAGCTGGCGTTCAAGTACCCGCATGTGAATCCTCCGATTACTGCAGTTCCTTCCGATGGTTCGATCAAGCCTTACAACGATCCAGCGAGACCTTTTCAGGGATACTTCAACCTTGACGCGCCCTTGAGGTTGATTTTTGGGGCGATGCAGAAGAATTTGGCGGCGGAAGTGGCCAATCTCTCGGGTGGTGAGTCGAACAGCTTCGACAACAGGAATGAGCTTGATGAGGCGCTGGGACGTGTGAACAGCCATATTCGTAACAGCTATATTCTTGACTTTTATCCGACGTCGACGGAGCCGGGACTTCATACGATCAAGGTTTCGCTGGCGCATCATCCGGAGATGGTGGTTTCGGCGAGAACTAGCTACTGGGCTGCCGAGACAAAATAATGATGGCAAAAGGCTTGTAGGAGCAGCGCCGGGCGGGTAGGCTGGTGGGGATGTTCGAGGAGAGAAGAATGCAGCGGATAGGTTTGGTGTGTGTGATGACGGGATTGATGGCTTCGGGAGTGGCGCGGGGACAGGCTCCGGCAGGACCGACTGGGCCGGCGGCTGAAGTGCAGCGGAGCTATGCGGCGGTGAAGGCGAACATTCTGAAGTCGGCGGACAAGATGCCGGCGGCGGACTTCCAGTACAAGCCGACGGCAGATGTGCGGACGTATGCTCGCGTGCTGAACCATGTGACCGAGGCACAGGCGAATACCTGCGGCGCGGCAAATGGGACGCCCATGGATGCTCGAGTGAAGACGCCAGCGGAGACAGCGGATAAGGCGGCGATTGTTACGGCGTTGAATGCTTCGTTTGCCGAGTGCGATAAGGCGTTTGGGGCGCTGACTGATGCGAATGCGCTGGAGATGGTTGATCTGGGACGCGGAAAGCGGTCGCGAATTGGGCTGATGTGGGCGACGTCGCAACATGATACGGAACAGTATGCGACGCTGGCGCTGTACCTGCGGTTGAAAGGAATCGCCCCGCCAAGCAGCGAGAAGTAGCGAGCGCGAGTTCCGCGCTTTCGGTATGGATGCCCGCTTCGTTATGAGGCGGGCATCACCGTTTTTGCGGGCTTTGTCATCTCAATGAGGGTGTCGGCTTCGGAGAGGTGTGGGATGAGCGATCAATACGATTTGCAGCGGTTTGTGGAGGCGCAGGCCGGCGTGTATGAGCAGGCTTGCGCGGAGTTGCGTGCGGGGAAGAAGCGGAGCCACTGGATGTGGTTTGTGTTTCCGCAGATTCGCGGGCTGGGGAGTAGCCCGATGGCGATGCAGTATGCGATCTCTTCGTTGGAGGAGGCGAAGGCTTATTTGGGGCACGCTGTTTTGGGGGCGAGGTTGCGCGAGTGTGCGGGGATTGTTGTGGGGCTGGATGGGAAGACGGTGCAGGCGATCTTTGGGTATCCGGACGATTTGAAGTTTCACTCGTCGATGACGCTGTTTGCCCAGGTGGAAGAGAGTGGTGGGGTGTTTGGTGAGGCGCTGAAGAAATATTTTGCTGGGGAGATGGATCGGGGAACTTTGGAGCGGATTTGAGGCGCGATTTTTTGATGGGCTTCGCTTGTCAGCGTGAGGCCTCCGACTCGTAAAAAGATTGTCAGGTTGCTATAGCGGGGTAGACCTGGGCGCGAGAGAGCTGCTTTCATAAAACATCGTGCTGGCATCAGAGAGATCGACGCCAAATCCCCCGCATCCGTGAACTCCAATAATCCGAAGGAGATATGCAGGTGTAGTTTTGTGTTTTGTGTGCACACCGTTCTGGGGTGCGCCGGAGTAGTGCGCCGAAGGCTATTCAGGTAGAGCGGCGCGTTTTGTTGCACCGTTGCTGTGAACAAGCCGCGGATCTATTGCTTCACGTGACGTGCAACCTTGGGACGCTCGACAATGGCGCTACTGCCACGATCACGCTGGTGGTCGCGGTACAAGCTCCGGGCGGCTCGACGTTGGTGAACACGGTCTCGGCGACCGCCGGGGCGACAGATCCGAATCTGAGCAACAATTCGGTCACCGTTGCCACGCCGGTGTTCGGCCCGAAGAAGTAAGTCAGTGGAGCAAGCACAAGCCCCGGTCCGGCCGGGGCTTGTTCTGCGGGCGCGGCGACGAGCAGGATCGCCGTTGATCCGCAGAATTTCGGATGGTTGACATTGATCAGAACGAAGCACTGTCTTACTGCGGGGTACTCGGTTAGCAGGTTTGGCTAGTTGTGGGTTGAAATTCACGTGCGAAAAGTAAAAAGATTGTCAGTCTGCTCTGATGGGCTAGATCGTGGTCGCAAAAGCTGCTCTTATAAGAACTGTTGATATCTGGGATATCAACATGCCATCAGTTCCCTGCCCCCTGGGCCCGTGTCGCTGCCGCGTGATTCCCGAACGCAGGCATTCACGAAAATTCATTTCTCGATGGAGATAGGATGAAATCCTTTTTAAAATTTGCAGGTGCATTTCTGTTTTTGATGAGTGCACCGCTGCTGCACGCGGACTCGGTTTTATTTACGCTGACCGCTCCTGATCATGTTTTTTCGTTCAGTCTTCCTTCGCAGCCTACTCCAGACAAGTCCGGAGCGGACTTCGAAAACATACCTTTTTTCTTTCTTAACAATGTTGCCGTTACGGTGGATGGTGTTACGACGAATCAGGGTGTACTCTTTTCTGATAACGGCGATCAGCACATTACTTTTGCTGATTCCTGGGTTGTGGGCGCGGATGGCCAAGTAGAGCCTGGTCTTGGTGTATCCGCGGCTTTTTTTGAAGAAGCACAGAACATTTTCTCCGCGTCTGCTGCGAACCCCACGTTCACTCCGGGCACGACTGGTGGATTCTTCTTCGAGCCGGGCCACGACGACGAACCCGCGGCTACGCTCGATATCGAGACGGTGGCACAGACTCCTGAACCAGGCAGTGTTGTGCTGCTTGGCAGCGGGCTTTTGGGATTCGCCGGCGTGGTGCGCAGACGGTTAGTTATTTCGCGTTGATTTCCGGGCGGTGAGATAGCTCTCCGGACCCTTGAGTAATGCCCAATCAAACATGGAGGAAATATGAGGATTCTTCTGAAAGTTGCAGGTATCGGTTTGTGTCTACTGAGCGCTCCGCTGTTACATGCCACTCCGGTCTTCTTCTCTTTGTCCGGCTCAGGACATGTCTTTACGTTCAGCCTCGATTCCAATCCCACGCCGGATGGAACGATCTGGGATGGAAACGTGTTCTCCGCATTCTTTCTGAACAACATTGTCGTCTCGGTGGATGGTGGTACTCCGACACTGGATGGAGTGGAGTTCGTCAACATCAATTTCAATGGAAAGCAGGATTTGGAGATTGCCGGCTCGATTATCAAGAGCTCGCCAACATCGCTGTCCTCCACTAACGAAATGCAGCTCTTCGAAAGCGATGGAGCGGCGAAGATATTTACCGGAACGGAGACCAATCCTGTTTTCACTCCCGGCACAACTGTCCATGGAGGTTCTTCTGTCACGTTTGAGGAGGATGCGCCGGCCGGTACTGTGAGCATTTCGTCGACGGCTCCGCCGCCGGTGCCCACGCCTGAACCGGGCAGCTTCGTACTGCTTGGCAGTGGACTTCTGGGGTTCGCTGGAGTGATGCGTCGCAAGTTATCCAGGTAGAAACGATGCTTCGTCTTTGCCGAGGCGGCGCGGTGGAGGGCTGTACAGATTCCTCCACTGCGCTGCGCTTCCGGACTTACCCGGAGCGATGTGGGCAGGCTTTGCGACCTACGTTGAGTGTTTTAATTCCACACTGATCACACGGAGATCGGACTGGCCGATGTTTTGAAGCGTGTGGGGTGGCATGGGGGACCAGAAAGCGGTGCCGTGGGCCGAGGCTTCGGTTTGTGGGGAATTGTTGCAGGTTGAAGAGGATGGGAGAAGGCTGGATTGCGGTGATCTGCCTGGGGTGAGGAAGAAGGGCAGTTTGCGCCTTGACGAAAAAGCAGATGCCGGAATATAGTCAGCGGGCTTGATCCCGGCCTGAATTCTCCCCTGTCAAAATTTAGCTCTCTCGAAAGCGAGGCACTATGCAGTTCAAAAACCCGGCGTTTGTCGTAGTGGCTTTAACCCTGGTGTCGCTGAGTTTAACTCTTTCCCGTAGCGTTGAGGCGCAGCAGAATTGGAAGGCTGGGTTGGGGGCTCAAAGCAAGGACATGGGCAAGCAGGCTGTTGCTTTCCTTCCCAACGAACTATGGATTCATGCGGGCGACAGTATCACCTGGACTTCCGGCAGCGGTGATATTCATACGGTGTCCTTTTTTATAGCGGGTCAGCCGTATGAAGACTTCAACACGGGTTGCCCGGGTTTCTCACCCAGCGGCTCCAGTTTCAACGGGTCCACTTGTGTAAGCGCGCCTCCGTTGCTCCAGGGACAGAGCTTTACCGTGAAGTTCCCGAAGGCCGGCAACTACAGTCTTATTTGTCTCGTTCATCCACACATGACCGGGGTTATCCATGTGCTGGCTGCGAATGCGGCTCTTCCGCATGACCAGTTTTTCTACAACGAGCAGGCGGAGAAGCAGACGCACAACCTGTTGAGCGATTCGGACAATGACAAGGAGCATCACAGCCATCAGAAGATGGAGGACATGCTCTCCGCGAAGGTGTTGCATGGAAACGGCGTGGCGGCCGGCATCGGAGAGATGAACTCGACTGCTGCTGGATTTCAGTCTCTTTCCGTCGTGCGTTTCCTGAACGGGACGATCGAGATTCATGCGGGAGAGACCGTCGAGTGGAGCGTTTTAGACCCTGCCCTACCGCATACGATCACGTTCGGAACAGAGCCTGCGAATCCGGGTCCACCTTCTGCCAACGTGTCCTTCGATGCGGATGGCGGACGGCACGCTACGCTGAAGTTTGTTGGAGACAGCACGCATTCGGGGATTATTGGTGCGGTGCCGATGAACCAGGCGGGTGTGCCACAGTCTCCTCCGACGATCCCGGTCTTTCGCGTTACGTTCATGAAGCCGGGGACGTACAACTACATATGCGCGCTGCACGATAATCTCGGGATGGTTGGCAAGGTGATTGTGCTGCCCTGAGTTTTTTCTTTAGTCGGTTCAGGCACTGCTACGCGGACATCGAAAGGGTGTCCGCGTGCTCCCTCCCCCTCGTCGAAATGTGCGCAAAGTCTTCATTTGATTTGAGTTAGGGTTGGACTTCGGGTTTTGGGTTATCGGCAAAGTCTTGATTTTGCTGGGTTTTGGTGTCGGCGATGTTCGTAAAGTATTCATTTCAAATAAGAAAAGCCCCGGAGGGTCGGTTCCCCAGGGCTTTCTTTCGTTTTTCTCCACTGTTTTAAGTATAGAGGATTTGAGGGAACTTAAATGCCACGGCTAAGTGGTTTGGATTGACGGGGTTGGATGGTTTTGGGGCTTGACACGCGATTTTGCCTTTGTTTTTGAGGGTCTTCGACGAAATTTATTTTCCTTACCAAGTGAAGCCGCCTGAGGGTGGGGGCCACGCTTGCAGAAGCTGGCGAAGAAGGACGATGCGGCCGAGGTGGTAGGCGTTGTGGGCGGCGAGCGAGATGAGCTGGTCGCGCGACGGACATGATGCGGGTGGGGGCGCCGGGACGCGACGGGCAGCGGATTGGATGGTCGAGACGAATGGTGTCCTGTGCGGCAGCGGCGGCTTGTTCGGCTCCGTGGAGGAAGCGGTGGCGGAGTTGTTCCCAGGACTCGGTGTGGCGGTTTTGAGGGGAAGCCGTCGGAGGGCTTGTCGGGATAGGGGGTTTCGATGCCGGCGATCCAGTCGAGGGTGATCTGTTGCCAGAAGGTTAGGTGCCAGAGCTCGGCGTAGATGGTGTGAGGGACGTTGGGGAGTTCGCGGTGGACGAGGTCGTCGGTGAGGCCCTCGAGGATGTGGGAGGGTGCGGCTGCGTAGCTTTCGGCGATGAGGGCCTGGGCTAGTTCGTTCATGGGCTTTCTCCGATTTTGCTTTTCGATGTTTCGCTGGGCATTGGTTTTATTGAGATCGAACCGCACACGCGGATTTTAGCCGGTCGGATTCGCGCGTAGCGCGAATGCCCGCTCATCGCATGAAACAAAGACGCGATGAATGAGGCACACCAGATTTAGATGTGGGCCACCAAATGGGGCACTGGCTCATGTCACAATACGCCGCCAGCCGGCGGGCGTAAAAGGATAGAGCAACGAAACGACTGACAAGGTGACGATGCTGACAACTGTAACCTGCTTTGGAAGCTCGAGCTCTTTCCAAATCCCCGACCAAGCGTGAGGCAAAGTCTATGTGGGTTAGATCATGTCGCTTTACAAGAAAAGCCAGAGAAAGGAAAAGAACTATCAATGTCAGGATTCCGCCGGTGAACTTCGCCTGCCGCACAGGCAGAAGTATCACGCATTTAAAGACGGCGTAGAGGATTGCGGCTACGGCAAAGATCTGATCGTCGAAATCTTTTCAAAGAAATCTCCGGTGGTCATAAAAGCGACAGCCCCTGCCAGAAGTGCAACGATTGCCATGAAGGCATCGATCGCAGTTTCTCTCGCACTACGAGTCAGTTCGTTATAGAGATGATTCAAGTCTTTGGCGATCTTGTTAGCAAGAGATGTTAATGCTTTAACGCCACCAGCGATTGCGAGTACGCCAGCGAGGATCGCAGATATAACAGTTAGTATGTGAGCAAGGAAAACGAAAAAGGCTGATGCCAGAATAAAGTGAGTGGCGAGTGTTCCGAGACCGACTCCGACCTTGAAAAGGAATGGTGCGACTATAAGCCCCGCTGCAATGCCGATGATAGCCTTCCAAGTGTCCATAAAAGACCCTCTGGGCGTTCATTTTGGCACAATTCGCGGCGCCCACCAATAAGCGATTTGGAAAGACCGATGCGTTTCAGGTCGCAGGCTTCACGGATAAATTCTGTTGAGGGTTCTGGCGAAGGGGATGGTTTCGCGGACGTGGTCGAGGCCGCAGATCCAGGCTACGACTCGCTCGATGCCCATGCCGAAGCCGGCGTGGGGGACGCTGCCGTATTTGCGCAGGTCGAGGTACCACTGGAAGGCGGCTAGCGGGAGGTTGTGCTCTTCGATGCGGGACTTGAGGAGGTCGTAGCTGTCGACGCGCTGGGAGCCGCCGATGATTTCGCCGTAGCCCTCGGGGGCGAGGACGTCGACGCAGAGGGCCTTGGTGGGGTCGACGGGGTCGGGCTGCATGTAGAAGGCCTTGATGGCGGCGGGGTAGCGGTGGATCATGACGGGCTTGTCGAATTGGCTGGAGATGTAGGTCTCGTCGGGGGAGCCGAAGTCGTCGCCGTATTTGTGGGGGGCTTCGATTTTGCCTTCGGCGTAGGCTTTTTCGAGCATGGCGTGGGCTTCGTCGTAGGAGAGGCGGGGGAATTTGTTGGGGGTGGGAGAAATGCCAGAAGCAGGTCCTCCGCCTTCGGCGAAGGATGACAAGTTTGAAGAGGATGCATCGGGGGCGATGACGGCTTCGAGTTTGGAGATGTCTTTGCCGATGACCTTGAGGTCGGTGCGGTGGTGTTCGAGGACGCGGGTGACGATGTGGGTGATGATGTTTTCGGCCAGGTCCATGAGGCCGTCGAGTTCGAGGAAGGCGACCTCGGGTTCGAGCATCCAGAACTCGGTGAGGTGGCGGCGGGTTTTGGATTTTTCGGCGCGGAAGGTGGGGCCGAAGCTGTAGACCTTGCCGAGAGCGAGGGCGGTGGCTTCGGCGTAGAGCTGGCCGGATTGGGTGAGGTAGGCCTTGTCGTTGTCGAAGTAGTCCATCTCGAAGAGCTCGGAGGTGCCTTCGCAGGCGTTGGGAGTGAGGATGGGCGGGTCGGTGCGGACGAAGCCGTTGGTGTCGAAGTATTCTGCGGCGGCGCGCATGATGGTGGCGCGGACGCGAAGGATGGCGGACTGGCGAGGAGTGCGGAGCCAGAGATGGCGATGCTCCATGAGGAAGTCGACGCCTGCTTCTTTGAGCTGGATGGGGAAGGGGGTGTCTACGGGAACCTTCTGGATGACCGTGACGTCTTCGACGTCGAGCTCGTAGCCGCTGGGGGCGCGCGAGTCGGCGCGGACTTTGCCGGTGACGGTGAGGGAGGATTCGAGGGTCAATTCTTTGAGGGTGTTGAAGACGGCTTCGGGGACGGCGGCTTTGGGGACGATGCCCTGGATGGTGCCGGTGCCGTCGCGGAAGATGGGAAAGAGGAGCTTGCCCGAGGCGCGGAGGTTGTAGAGCCAGCCGCGGAGGGTGACGGTTTGGCCTTCGTGTTGGCCGATGGTGGCGATTGTGGCGAGGGGTGGGGTGGTGGCTTCGTTCGACATGTCACTTTCAGTCTACTAGTGACGGCGGTCGCGTTTGCCTGGGGGAAGGGTGGTTCGCGCTTTCGCGCGAATGCCCACTCATGCGATAGGACCGCATGAATGGGGCACCCGCACCCGAGGTATCCCGTGTCGGGTGGCGGGTCGAGCTGTGTACATCCCACCCTTCGCAAAATGCGCGAAGGATGGGGCACCCGAGCTTTATGCGTGAGTCCGGCGACGGCGACTTTACTTGATTCCGATGACCATGGAGTCGGGGCCGACGAGGTGTTCGACGCGGGTGTTGGTGAAGCCGGCTTCCTTCATCCAGCCCATGCAGTCGGCGCCGGTGTAGTCGAAGCCGCCGGGGGTTTCGATGAGCATGTTGAGGCTCATGAGAAGGCCGAAGGAGTTTTTGGAGCGGTCGTCGTCGATGATGCTTTCGTAGACGATGAGGGCGCCTCCTTTGGGTAGGGCTTCGTGGGCCTTGCGGATGAGCAGCTTCTTCTGTTCGAGGTCCCAGTCGTGGAGGATGTGACCCATCATGACGACGTCGGCCTGGGGGATGGGGTCATCCCAAAAGCTGCCGGGATGGAAGTTGACGCGGCCTGAGAGGCCGTTGTCTGCGACGTAGTCCTCGAAGATGGGAGCGACGACGGGCAGGTCGAAGCCGATGCCTGCGATGTTGGGGTTGGCGAGTGCGACCTGGGTGATGAGATCGCCTTGCGCGGTGCCGACGTCGACGGCGGACTTGTATTGGGCGAAGGGGAATTTTGCTGCGATGGCCATGTTTGCGCCGTGGCTGACGCCGGTCATGGCGCGGAGAAAGCTGCGGAGGCGCTCGGGGTCGGCGTAGATCTGCTTGAAGGGATCGCCCTCGCCGTGGCGGACTTCGTTTTGCGGCTCGCCGGTGCGGAGGCCGGTGGTGAGATTGCCCCAGTGTCGATAGAGGCGGTAGTTGGCCATCTCGAGCATGCCGCCGATGTAGGAGGGTTTGCGCTTGTCGAGGAAGAGGTCGGTTGAGGGCGTGTTGTAGTAGGTGCCGTTGCGGCGCTCGAGGAAGTTGAGGGAGACGAGTGCGTCGAGGAAGTCGCGCGCGGAACGGGGATGCAGGCGGAGGCGGGCGCTGAGGTCGGCTAGTGTCTCAGGGTGTTTGGCGAGTTCGGTGAAGAGCTCCATTTCGACTGCGCTGAGGAGGGTCTTCGAAGCCCAGAAGCCGAGGCCTACCTGCATGATGTGGTCTAACTGTGGTTCGCTCATTACGGTGTCTTCCTCCGGAATTCTGAGACAGCGATTCGGTTGTGGGGGAGTGCGTCCCATCATACGCGATGCGGGTACGAACATAATTGCAGATTTATTTTGATTAGCGGATTGAGCGCGCGGCAGTGGTTGCACGGCGTGAAAGCACGAGAGTAAGCTGCTCGGCATGCTTGGCGGACGGAGTTGGGATAGCTGGATTGCGGAGTACTCGGAGAGCCATCAGCATCCGCTGAATCGGTTGACGCATACGTTTGGGATACCGATCATCATGCTGTCGTTGCCGCTGCTCGTGGCGGGGATTGTTTGGCGGCCGGTGCTGTGGGTGGGGGTGGCGCTGTTTGTCGCGGGATGGACGCTGCAGTTTATCGGGCACGCGATCGAGGGGAAGCCGCCGGAGTTTTTGAAGGACTGGCGCTTTCTGCTGGTGGGGTCGCGGTGGTGGTTCGCGAAGATGCGAGGGAAGGCGTAGGTGCGCTGAGGATGACGACAACTTTGCTATGAGGATTGTAGTTGTTCGGTGGCTCGCTTGAAGAGGTCGAAGGCTTGCGTGGCTTTTGTGGTGACGGAGTCGGGGGTTTCTTCGAGGTCGTGAGCGATTTCGAGGACGCCAGGGGTGTCGGCGGGAAGCGTGGCGACTTGTTTGGCGATGTTGTTCCAGTCGATGGTGCCGCTGCCCGGCCAGAGGTGATTGTCGTGCTGACCTTGGTTGTCGTGGAGGTGGAGTTGGGCGATGCGGGGCTTGAGGAGTTCGAAGGCTTCGTCGATGCCGATGTTGTTTTCCGGTCGAGATAGATGGGCGTGACCGATGTCGAGACAGACGCCGACGCGGTCGAAGTGGCCGACGCGCAGAATTTCGAGAATGTTCTCGGGGGTGGTGATGTCGTTCTGCAGGTTTTCGATGAGCAGGCGAACGCCGAGCGGGTGGGCGAAGGCTTTGAGGTGCTCGATGGCGGTGAGGGAGTTCTCGAGGGCGCGGGTGTCCCAGGGTTCGCCCTTGGCGCCGAGGTGGAGAGTGCAGGCGGAGATGGGAATCTGCTCGGCGGACTCGAGGGCGCGTTTGACCTCGTCCATGGCGGTGATGCGGTGGGATTTTTCGGAGTCGATGAGATTGATGTTCGGAGCGACGTGACGGGACCATTGGCCGCTTCCCCGATCGCTGAAGTAGATGGGCTGATGAAGCGTCGCGGCAACTCCGGTGGAACGGAACCAGGTGGCGACGTCACGGACAGCGGCGCGGTCGCTGTAGTCGAAGTGGTGGCGGGCGGCGAAGAGTTCGATGGTTTGGGCGCCGGCTTTGTGAAGGGCATCGAGCAAGCCGGGGTGCAGGCGCTGCTGGAGGAAGACGTGGGTGGAAAGGGCGGGTTGCATCACCTCTTAAAGTACAGCAGTTGGGGGTTTGGTGGTTGATGTTGTGTTTTACGGTTTGATGGCGCGGCAAACAACAGAGGCCCACTGGCAGTTTGGCCGCGAGGCGTGAAGTGATGGTAAGGTGGCTGCGAGCATGAGTTTATAAGGTTCGCGACGGGAAGGAGCAGAATGATGAATCTTCGAAGTGCGGTGTTCTTAGGGTGTGCCTCTCTTATAGGCGTTGCGGGTTGGTCGCAGACGCCGGCTAGCGCGGTTCAGACGGTGACGCCTGCACCGGCTCCGGAGGATATGGCGAAGCAGATTGCCGTGATGGAGAAGAAGCTGGATGATTGGCCGCAACTGGGGCGATACAAGGCGGAGAATGCGGCGCTGGGACCGGTGGGGCAGGATCAACAGCGGGTTGTGTTTTATGGGGATTCGATTACGGATGGGTGGGGGCGCCGGCCGGGAACCGGGGAGTTTTTTCCAGGCAAGCCGTATGTGAATCGCGGGATCAGCGGGCAGACAACTCCGCAGATGGTGGTGCGGTTTCGGCAGGATGTGATCAATCTGCATCCGTCGGCCGTGGTGATTTTGGCGGGGACGAATGATGTGGCCGGGAATACAGGGCCGATGACACCGGAGATGACGGAGGATAACTTCCGGTCGATGGTGGACCTGGCGAAGACTAATGGGATTCGCGTGATTCTGGCTTCAATTACGCCGGCGGCTGATTATCCGTGGCGGAAGGGGTTGGCACCGGCTCCGAAGATCAAGACTCTCAACGACTGGCTAAAGGGATATTGTGTGACTCATTCGGTTACGTATCTTGATTACTACTCGGCGCTGGTGGATGAGAATGGCGGGATGAAAGAGGGGACGAGTTTTGATGGGGTGCATCCGAATGCGAAGGGATATGCGATTATGGCGCCGCTGGCGCAGGCTGCGATTGATAAGACTTTGGGTGTGAGAGGTAGCGACGAGCTACCAGTGCACGGTAGGGCTGAAGATGTAGTGGGTTTCGAGGAACCAGGCTGCAAAGAACAGGGCCGTCATGATGCCGGTGGCCCAGTAGAAGATCAGCAGCGGGAGGGTGGTGGCCAGGCGTGGAGGAGGATACGGTTCAGCTTCGCGGAAGATGATGCCGCCTATGAGAGAGATGGCGGCGGAGAGCGCGAGGAGCCGGAGGGCATGAATAACTCGGTCGTCCAAGGCCTGGTGGGGTTGGAAGATGATCTGCGGGTCTTCGATAGCGAAGAAGAGGGTGTGGAAGAGGGCGTAGAGGGAGAGCAGGCAGAGGAGAAGCGCGACGGGTTTGGCGAGTTCGAGCAGCATGCTCCGCGAACCTCGATGTGCTGGTAGTTTACCGCTGTTAGGCGGTTTGGGAGCCATCCCTGTAGGAATCCAGACTGAGATGTTCCCTCCTCCCTGTGCTACTACAACGCTCACGCGGGTGATTCAGACGGTGTGATGCGGGCAGTTTGAGGAGGAAAACGATGAACTGGCCTGGAGAACTTGTACGGCGCGTAGGCATGTTGCTACGGCGACGCCAGTTCGACGCCGAACTGGACGAAGAGATGCGTCTGCACCTTGAGCTGAGGCGAGAGCAGCAGGTGGAATCCGGGATGTCCGAGGACGCGGCTCGTTCTGCCGCGAGACGGAGGTTTGGCAACCCGACGCTGCTGAAGGAGAAGAGCCACATGACATGGGGATGGGAGTGGTTTGAGAGCCTGACGCAAGACATCCACTACGGTGTGCGTGCGATGTTGCGGAGTCCGGTGCTGACGGCTGTGGCGCTGATCTCGCTTGCGCTGGGAATTGGGGCGAACACAGCGATCTTCAGCCTGATCAATGCGGTGATGTTGCGTTCATTGCCGGTGAAGGAGCCGTCCCAACTTGTACTGGTGGGTGACGGGACGTGGAACGGGATCAGCGATGGTTTTCCCATTACCCAGCTCTACTCGTATCCGTTCTATCGCGAGATGCAGAGGAAGAATGAGGTCTTTTCGGACGTCGCAGCGATCTTCAGCATGACGAATGGCATCCACGGCTGGGTGGAGGGGCATGATGGAACTGAGCCGATGAATGTGCAACTCGTTTCGGGCACGTACTTCCCGACGCTGGGTGTTCAGGCGTTGATGGGGCGCGCATTAACGGACGAGGACGACAACACTGAAGGCGACCATCCGGTCGCTGTTGTCAGCTATGCGTGGTGGAACCGTGCCCTGGCGAAGGACCCTGCGGTCCTCGGTAAAAAGATCAAGCTTGGAGACACGACGTTCAATATCGTGGGCGTGGCGCCGCCGGAGTTTTTTGGGACGAAGGTGGGTGCGGCGCCCGATATCTGGGTCCCGCTGTCGATGATGCAGCAGGTGCCGCCTAACTTCACGGGTTACAAAGACAACTTTTCCGAATCGCTACTTGTGTTGGGACGCATGAAGCCCGGCGTGAGCATGGAGCAAGCGACGACGAATGTAAACCTCATGTATCAGCAGATTCTGCGCGGCTTTCCTGATGCTCCTCTGAGTCAAGACAATCTCAAGAAGTTAGGCAACACCCATGTCCCGCTTACGCCGATGGCTACCGGGTTGTCGTCGTTGCGAAATGAGTTTTCAGAGCCGTTGATGGTGCTGATGGCGGTGGTCGCGCTGGTACTGCTGATTGCGTGCGCCAACATTGCGAATCTGCTGTTGGCGCGATCGACGACCCGGGCGCGTGAGCTTGCTGTGCGACAGCCATTCGAAGCGCGACCATGCGGATCGTTCGCCAGCTGCTTACGGAGAGCCTGCTGATAGCTTTGGCGGGCGGTGTGCTGGGTATCGGACTTGCTTCGAGGGAAGCCGGCTGTTGATTCGCATGGTCTCGGGCGGAATCAGGCGTTTGCCGCTTGATGTGTCGATCGACACGCGGCTGTTGATGTTTACGCTCGCTGTAACGGTGGCGACTGCTGTGCTGTTCGGCACGGTTCCGGCGATTCGCGCGACGCGGCTGCAACTGACAGATGCGCTGAAAGACGGGCGAGGGTCACAAGGTGCCGGGACGAAGAGCCTGCTGGCGAAAACGCTTGTCATTTCGCAGATAACGCTGTCGCTCGTGTTGCTGGTAGGGGCGGGATTGTTTTTGCGAAGCCTCGTGAATTTGACGAATGTGGATACGGGTTTCAACAAGGAGAATGTGCTTCGCTTGCAGACGGACGCGAGTTCGATCGGTTACAAGGCAGATGACCCTCGCCTCAAGACGTTGTATCGGCAGATTGAAGAGCGAGTCGCCGCTTTGCCCAGCGTGCATGCGGCGAGCTACTCCTCGTTTACGTTCGGCGAAGGAAGCTGGAACACCTTCGTCAAAGTGGCTGGCTATGACACCGACCCAAACGTCAATGTGAAGCACAACATAGTTGGGAATGGCTACTTTGCGACGATGCAGATTCCATTGTTGGCCGGGCGCACCTTTGGCAGACCATCAATTTGTTCAGTAAGCCCGAACTGTTGTTCGTGATCGTCGCAGCCGAATGCAACTGCAGCATCTAGCAGAAGTCTCCACGGACATTCTAGATTGAGACTGGCCTGAGCAGTTCCGAACGTAAGTTGCCACAGATATTCAGTTCTGATTACAGCAGTGCAGGACAACCCAATCAAACCGTCGTTGAGAAGCTGCTGTCCGTTCATAACAAAAATTACCTTTCTAATACTCAAAAATTCGCGCTCTAGTAGCCGTCGGCTTTGCCATATGCGCGACGGTTGTCGTGGCCGCCGAGGAGTTCGTGGGTTTTGGGGTCGATGGCGATCAGTTCGCTGTCGCCCCAGACGCCGGGGTTGTGCTCGTCGGCTACGGCGAGGCGGTTGATGGTGTAACCCATGGCGGCGAGTTGGTCGGCTACGTCCGTGGGAAATTTCTTTTCGAGGTCGATGCGGTCTGGAAGGTACTGGTGGTGGAAGCGCGGGGCGTCGGCGGCCTGCTGGATGTTGAGGCCGTTGTCGATGGTGCTGATGATGTCGTTAGCGACGGTGGTCATGATGGTGGAGCCGCCGGGAGTTCCCATGACGTAGGCGAGTTTGCCGGGTTTGTACCAGTGGCCGGGAGTCGTGATGATGGTGGGAGTCATCGCAGAGAGCGGGCGTTTGCCGGGGGCGATGGAGTTGGCCGAACTTTGAATGAGGCCGTAGACGTTGGGCACGCCGACCTTTGAGGTGAAGTCGTCCATTTCGTTGTTCAGGAGGAAGCCGAGGCCTTCGACGGTGACTCCGGAGCCGAAGCCTCCGTTGAGGGTGGTAGTGGTGGAGACGGCGGTGCCGTCAGCGTCGACGATGGAGTAGTGGGTGGTCTGGGTGGATTCTTTGACTGGTGTGGATTGGGGTGGCGGGGGCATGAAGCCGGTGGGACGGACGAGGTCTTTGCTGGGCGTGGGTTTGGATGGGTCGATGGACGCGCGCCAGGCGGCGGCGTATTTCGGGTTGGCCATTTGCTTGAGCGGGAGCTTGTTGAAGTCGGGGTCGCCGAGGTAGTCGCCACGATCCATGTAGGCTCGGCGGAAGGCTTCGGTGATGATGTGGACCTGCGGGGTGCTGCGGTCGGGACCGAGTTTGGGCAGGTCGTAGGTGGAGAGGATGTTGAGGATCTCGACGAGGACGATGCCGCCGGAGGAGGGTGGTGGTGCGGTGATGAGGTCGTAGCCGTGATATTTGCCGTGGATGGGCGTGCGCTCTTTGACCTGGTAGGCAGCGAGGTCGGCCTCGGTGATGAGACCGCCACCTGTCTTTTCAAAGTCGGCGATCTGTTTGGCGATCGCGCCCTTGTAGAAGGTGTCGGGGTCCTTTGAGATTTGCGTGAGAGTGGCGGCCAGCAAGGGTTGTTTGAAGGTGTCGCCTTCGTTGTAGAAGTTTCCATTGCGCTGGAAGATTTCGGCGGATACGGGGAAGCGGGTGAGGTTCCTGCTGTGCAGACCGCGGGCTTCTTCGGCGGAGAGAACGTAGCCGTCAGTGGCGAGTTTGATGGCGGGGGCCATGTCCTGGGCGAGAGTGAGCTTGCCGTAGTGCTTTTGCGCGTAGGTGAGGCCGGCGACGGAGCCGGGGACTCCGCTGGCTTTGTAGCCGATGAGGGACATGCCGGGGACGACGTTGCCCTGGGCATCGAGGTACATGTCGCGGGAGGCGGCGGCGGGGGCTTTTTCCCGGTAATCTAAGAAGTGGGCTTTGCCGTTGTGGTCGCGGATGAGCATGAAGCCGCCACCGCCGATGTTGCCCGCGGCGGGATAGACGACTGCGAGAGCGAAGCCGACGGCCACGGCTGCGTCGACGGCATTACCGCCTTGCTTGAGGATTTCGACGCCTGCGTCAGTAGCATTGTGCTGGATGGTGACGACCATGGCGTGCTGAGTGCGGACAGGGAGGGGCTCGGTTGCGGGAGTTGTCGGGGTATCTGTTTGGGCTGCGAGTGCGGTAGAGAGGAGTGCGAGGGTGATGGTGGTGGCAACGAGACGTGTTCCGAGATGCATTCCTGGGGCTCCGAGAGTATGGAAAAGTGCTGAAGAAACAGCATAACTGGTTGGAAGAACAGGCGTCGCAGATAAATGTGAACAGTTTTGGGCTGAGGACGGTCTTATACACAGCAGGAAAATACGGCGGAATAGCAGTACGGTAGCGGGAAGAGGCGAGATGGGTGTTCGGGTTGAGGCCTTGGCGCAGTATGTGGACGATGGGCTGCACGGGCTGCGTTGCGACGAGGCGATGGGGCGCGATGAACGGTTCGAAGCGATGGTCGCGAGGCAGGCGAGGTTCATGTTTCAAGTGGCGTTTGGGCTACTGAGAAACCAGCAGGACGCTGAGGATGCGGTGCAGGAGGCATTTCTGAAGCTGTATCGCGGCGAGGCGTGGCTGCGGATAGAGAACGAGAAGGGGTTTCTGGCCCGGACGGTGTGGAGGGTGGCGCTGGATCATCTGCCGAGGGCGGCGGATCGGATGGCAGATGTTGCGGAGATGCAACTGGCGGCGAGCGGCGGGGCTGGCGCCTCTCCAGAGCAGTGTGCGGTGGATGAGGATGAGCGAGCGTTGCTGAAGCGACTGATCGACGGGTTGCCGGAGGAGTTGCGGCAGCCGCTGGTGTTGTCCTCGGTGGAAGAGATGACGTCGCGGGAGGTTGCTGAGGCGATCGGAATTCCTGAGGGGACGGTGCGGACTCGGGTGATGCGGGCGCGGACAGAGCTGAGGCGGCGGTTTGTGGCGATGCGAGAGGGGCAACGATGAGAGATTCGATGGATTCAATGGAGGAGTTCGAAATGCTTTTGGACGACGTACTGCTGGAGATTGCGAATCCAGAGCCGGTGGAGGATTTGAAGCAGAGGGTGATGATGCAGATGGAGATGGCGGCGGTGCAGGCATCCGAACTGCAAGACACAGACACGCAAGCGATGGGGATTGGGTTGTTTGAAACGGAGTTAAAACCGGAGGGCGTTTTCGCCTCGCTCTGGAGGAATTTGCGGGAACTGGTCTGGCCGAGCAAGCTGCCACCGCTGGTGCTCGAGTCGCTTCCGGTTGCTGTGCCTGATCGCATGGCCGGGGGACGCAGTTATCGGTCGACTGGGTGGGCGGTTGGGGCGCATGCTCTGGCGATTTTGTTGATTGGGTATCTGGTGAAGGCGCATGTTCCGTTTGCTGCGCCGGTGAAGACGATGCAGGTGACGGAGTTGGCAGTGCCGCCGCAGGCTCCACCAAAGGCCCATGCCATGGGTGGGGGTGGCGGGCAGCGTGGGCCGACGCCGGTGACTAAGGGGACGCCGCCGAAGTTTGCGGAGGAGCAAATTGTGCCGCCGAAGGCTCCGCCGCTTGAGCAGCCGAAGATTCATGTTGAGCCGACTCTGGAGGTACAGAGGGATGTGAAGATGGCGAGCAGTCTGCCGCAGATTGGCGTTGCGAGTTCTCCGTTGGTAGGGATGTCGATGGGGAACGGGACGGGTACGGGGTTGGGGTCGGGCAATGGTGCGGGGCTTGGGCCGGGGTCGGGTGGGAATACCGGCGGCGGACCGAGGCAGGTTGGCGGTGGCGTGAGCGCGCCGATTCTGATCTATCAGGTTGACCCGGAGTTTTCGGAGGAGGCTCGAAAGGCGAAAGCCTCAGGGAATGTTCTGGTGAATCTGTGGGTGGATGAGAAGGGGAATCCCACGCATGTGCATGTGATTCGCGGGATTGGGCTGGGGCTGGATGAGAAGGCGGTGGAGGCCGTAAAGCAGTACCGGTTCAAGCCGGCGATGGAACATGGAAAGCCAGTGATGGTGGAGATGAATATTGATGTGACGTTCCGGATCTTCTGAGGCCGGTTCTCACGCGGATATTCGATGGGTAGAATCGAAGGTCATGGCCACGCGTGTTCGTTCGTATTCGAAGATCAACCTGGGGCTGGCGATTGGGCCGGTGCGGCCTGATGGGTTTCATGGGTTGACGACGTTGTATCAGACGCTGGATCTACACGATCTGGTGACGGTTACGGCGAATCGTTGCGCTGAGACAAGGATTTCGCTGACGACGAATCATCCGTTTGTGCCGCGGGATGCGCGGAATACGGCCTGGCGGATGGTGGAGCGGTGTCTGGAGCGGCTCGGCGTGGCGGCTGAGGTGGCGATTCATATTGAGAAGAAGCTGCCGGTGCAGGGGGGAATGGGGGCCGGATCGGCGAATGCGGCGGCGGCTCTGCTGGGTTTGGAGCGAGAGCTGGGGGTGGCGTTGCCCGAGGCGGAGAGGCTGGAGCTGGCGGCAGAGATTGGGTCGGATGTGCCTTTGTTTCTGGTGGGTGGAGCGGTGATGGGGACGGGGCGGGGGGAGCAGGTGGTTGCGATGGCGGATTTTCCGAAGACATGGTGTGTGGTTGCGGTGCCACAGGTGGGGGTTTCGACTCCGGCGGCGTTCAAGGCGTGGGATGCTCTGGTTGCGGCGGAAAATATTGATTCTATTGAGGAACGTGCGACGCTGGAGCGGCACACAGGGAGCCTGAATGCCGAGGCGATGGGAGAAGGAGAGCTGGGAGAAGGGCGAGGAGTCACCCGCCGGGTCCAATTGACTTCCCTGCCCCAAGTTGATAAGCTACAACAGTTGAGTCTTGCTTACTCATCCCTCTCTGCGAAGACTGGCGATAGTAAGCCCGGCACCTCCGGTATCCTTCGCGATCAGAGTTCCGAGAAACAACGGGATTCGCTTGAAAACACTCAAGAACATGCGTCGAAGAATCTGGCCGAGAATGCCCTTCTCGCGCTTGTCCGCACCGGGATTGGAAACGACTTTGAAGAGGTCGTCTTTCCTCAGTATCCCTCCTTGCGAATAACCAAGCGTCAATTGATGGGTAGTGATTCGGATGGCTCCGATGTAGATCGCTCTGCGATTTATGCGGCGCTATCAGGTTCCGGCTCTGCTCTGTTTGGACTTTACCGGTCTGAAGCAGATGCAAAGGCGGCTCAGCAGCGCGTCCAGTCCTCTGGCGTGCAGGCCCTCCTTACGGAGACCCTGCCGAGAGCCGAGTATTGGGAACGGATGTTCGCAGAGTGACGTTCGCAGAGTGACCGCGCCGGTCCGATATAAGATCGAGTTGTAACCGGCGATTTACTGGGCGATCGACTAACGGTAGGTCAAGAGACTTTGAATCTCTTTGTCTAGGTTCGAATCCTAGTCGCCCAACCACTAAGTCGACGCCAGATGCGAACAGGAAAATCTAGGGTTATTTCGCGGCAGCAATTTGACGCAGAGGTATGACGTTTTGGACTCCGCAAGAAACAGGGCGGAGAAAGAAGTGAGAAGTTTGAAAGACCGAAGTCTTTAGCTTTTTAGGATTCGCAACAAAGGATTCAGAAGAAGTGCGAGGCCGCAACAAGGCTTCGTAAGACAATGCAGCAGGAACAATTCAAGGTCAACCAACCTGGAGGGTTTCACGTGAATAACAACGACACGACTGCGGTTCTTTCCCCTATTTCAGAGCAGGCTGAAGAGACAAAAACGAGCTCTCAGCCTGCGATCGCGCTCTCCGGAGACGGACAGCCGAAGACGGCAGACAAGGCATCGTCTGGAGACAAAGCGGCCCCGGAAAAAAAGCGCTCCGGCCGGCTGACGGAAAACAAGCGCATCAAGATTTTTTGCGGATCGTCCAATAAGCCTTTGTGCGAGGAGATCTGCAAGTTCGTCGGTGTGCCGCTGGGCGAGACCCGGTTGCAGAGATTCTCCGACGGCGAGGTTCATTTTCAGCTGCTCGAGAACGTTCGCGGTGCGGATGTTTTTCTCGTGCAGCCTACGTGTTACCCGGTGGATCAGCACCTTGTCGAACTGCTGATCATGATGGATGCGCTGAAGCGCGCCTCGGCCGGACGGATCACGGTGGTAATGCCCTATTACGGCTACGCACGGCAGGACAGGAAAGACCGGCCGCGGGTCGCCATTACGTCGAAGCTGGTTGCCGATCTTCTGACCACTGCCGGTGCGAACCGAGCTCTGCTTGTCGATCTGCATGCAGCGCAGATTCAAGGTTTCTTCAATATTCCGGTGGATCATTTGTTTGCCAGCCCGGTGCTGGTGAGCTACTTCCGGGAGTTGAACCTGCCGAACCTGACGGTGGTTTCGCCGGATGCGGGAGGCGTGGAGAGGGCGAGATTTTTCGCCAAGAAGCTGGAAGTACCGTTGGCCATCGTCGACAAACGGCGGACCGACGTCAATGTCACCGAGGTGATGAACGTGATCGGCGATGTGCAGGGGCGGACTTGCTTGATCCTCGACGACATTATCGACACCGCGGGGACGCTGGTGAAGACGGCGGATGCGCTGCTGGCTGAAGGCGCAGAAAAAGTTTATGCGTGCGCGACGCATCCGGTGCTTTCTGGGCCAGCTGTCGAACGCATCGTGAATTCACGGTTAGAGCAGTTGGTCGTGACGAATACCATCCCGCTGCGTGAAGATGCGCAGAAGGTGGAAAAGATTAAGGTGCTTTCGATTGCGGGGCTTCTGGGCCGGGCTATCGAGAGCATTCATATGGAGACCAGCGTTAGTACGCTGTTCAATTAACGGCAGGGTGTAGGGAATAGGGAGTAGGGAATAGAAGGCTTCCACACTCCACTCCGCCATCAACGCATCAGGAACCAGCGGCCAGGCCGCAAAAGGAGCGAAGCAGCAGCGTACGTCGGGCAGTAAGAGAAGGGGTCTTCTATTCCCTACTCCCTATTCCCTACACCCTGCACTTCGTGCCCGAAAGGAAGATAGAAGTCATGGCAGCAACGACAAACACTGAGTCAGTTTTGGCAACGCCGCGTGAGGGCAAGTTCAACAAGAATGCCGCTCGCCGCGTTCGCGTCGCCGGTAAGATCCCCGCTGTTGTTTATGGCGCGGGCAAGGAATCGGTCGCGGTTTCAGTCGACCCCAAGGTGATTACCAGGATTCTGCACTCTGACTCCGGTCATAACACGATCTTCGACCTGAACGTCGAAGGTTCGGCTGCCGTGAAGGCCATGATTGTGGACTGGCAGCATGAGCCGATCAAGGGCAAGCTGCTGCACATCGACCTGAAGCGGATCGCGATGGACAAGGCGATGCGCGTGTCGGTGCCGATTCAACTGGTCGGCATTCCTGTCGGCGTGAAGTCGCAGGGCGGCATCCTCGAGCACGTGCTGCGCGAGGTCGAGATCGAGTGTCTGCCGGGAGATATTCCGAGCCATCTGGACGTCGATGTGACGAACATGGAACTGCATGGTCTTATCCATGTTTCGGATCTGCCGCACTCGGGAAGCATCAAGTTCCTGGCCGATGAAAATGCGACAGTGGCCCACGTCACGGTCATCAAGGAAGAGGTTGTGGTCGTAGAGGAAGTTGCGGCCGCACCGACGGAGCCAGAGGTTGCGAAGAAGGGCAAGACAGACGCCACGGCTGCTGCTGCTCCTGCTGCCGCTGCTCCTGCTGCCGATGCGAAGGATGCAAAGGATGCGAAGAAGAAGTCGTAAGACTGGCTGCTCGTTGTCGGTTGTTAGTTGGGAAGGTAAAGGAAGAGTGGCGTGAAGCTGATTGTCGGTCTCGGCAACCCCGGTATCGAGTATCAGTTCACGCCGCATAACGCCGGCTTTCTGGCTGTAGATCGCATCGCGGAAGATTGCGGTGTGATGCTCACCAATCGCCGGGGACGAGCTTTGACGGCAAGGGCAAAACTTGCAGGACAGGATGTTCTGCTGGCAAAGCCTGAGACGTTTATGAATCTGAGTGGGCTTTCGGTTGCCGCTCTGGTTGAGGAGTTCGAGATTGCGATTCCGTCGGAGGATTTGATTGTTCTCTACGACGAGCTTGCACTTCCGCTGGGCACGATTCGGATTCGCGAACGTGGTTCGGCAAACGGACATAACGGAGTGAAGTCGATCTCCGGTGTGTTGGGCACGGAAGAATGGTTGCGGATCCGGATTGGCGTTGGGAAACCGACGCTGGCGGATGGAAGAGAGATTAAGGCGGGTGGCAAGGATTATTTGCTTTCGCCGATGCGCAAGCAGGAGCTTGCGGTACTGGATGAAGTGCTCGACAGAACCCGATGTGCTGTCGAGATGGTGTTGACCCAGGGGGTCAGCGCCGCGATGAACAGGTTCAACCGTCGGCCAGACGATCCGGAAGATGGAATGGATGAGCCGAAGGGGAGTAAAGAGTAAGCAAGAAGCGAGATAAACGCAGTGATTTTCCAAACCGGGTTGGCAGAACAGACGTCAGCACGGTGCGAAGCAGAACTTCGCAGAAAGAAGTAATCGAATGAATCGTACCTACGAAATCATGTTTATCGTCCGACCGGACGTTGAAGAAGCAGACCTCGACAAGCTGATTGAAGGCTTCCAGAAGAACGTCACCGATGGTGGCGGCGAGGTGAAGAGTGTGGAGAAGATGGGCCGCCGCCGGCTCGCCTACACCGTACGCAAGTTCAACGACGGGTTCTACGTCCTGCTGAATGTTGCCGCTGCCGGCTCGCTGATCACGGAGATCGAGCGCCGTCTGCGCGTTTCAGAGCAGGTGATCAAGTTCATCACCGTTCGCATGGACGAAGAAGAGAAGCGGCTGGCGAAGATCAAGGCGATTCGCGACACGAAGGTGAAGCGCAGCGCGCAGCCGATCGCAGCTCCCGTGCAGGCCGCAGATGCAACTGCCGCAGCTGAGACCGACGAAGAGAAGAAGCCCGTTGCCGCAGCTCCGAGTGGGGCTTCCGACGCTGCCTCCGAGACTGTTGCCTCGGCGGTCTAATTTTTTTGCTTGAAGAGATTCGCGATGATGGCTGTCACCGCATCGCACAACGCATCACGACCACCGAACTTCGCTTCCACCCGACTGATCCTGGTCGGATGTTCAGAGATTCCACTGAGAATCTGGAGCGGAGGAAGGCACAACGTATCTGAGAGGAAATATCATGGCTGAAGAAACCAACAGCACGCAATCGAGTGAGCAGCACGCACCCGCATCCCGTCCCAGCGGCGGCCATTCCGGTCACTCCGGCCCCGGCGCCGGTCCCCGCACGCCGCGTCCGGCTGGCGCTCCCGCCGGCGGTCCTGGCGGCCGCAAGTTCTTCCGGCGCAAGAAGGTTTGTAAGTTCTGCACCGAGAAGATCGACGCCATCTCCTACCGCGACGTACGTCTGTTGCAGGGTTTTGTCGCCGAGCGTGGCAAGATCGTTCCGCGGCGGCTGACCGGCGTGTGCACACGGCATCAGCGCCGCCTCAGCCTGGCCATCAAGCAGTCGCGCAACATCGCCCTGCTGGCCTTCGCTGCGCGCTTCTAACTTTCCCGCCGCATACGCGGGTTTACTTGGATACGAACGACTGGCGGAAGCGATAGGCCAGACAGGAAATCGGAGAACTGCAATGGAAGTCATTCTTAAGGAAGACGTAAATAAACTCGGGCATCGCGGCGACGTGGTCAAGGTCGCGGATGGTTACGGGCGCAACTATCTGCTCCCCGAAAAGCTCGCCATTGAGGCGAATGCTGCAAACAAGGCAGTGATCGACCAAATGAAGGCTTCGGCCGTTCGCAAGTCGGTCAAGGAGAAGGCTGGGGCCGAGCAGTTAGCGACGCAACTCTCTGAGGTTGAACTCGTATTCGAGCGCAAGGTCGGCGAGAACGAGCATCTCTTCGGCTCGGTCACCTCTGGCGATATTGCGCAGCAGCTTGAGGCGAAGGGCTTCACCGTCGATCGCCGCAAGATCGCGCTCGATGAGCCTCTGAAGACGATTGGCGAGTATCACGTTCCCGTGAAGCTGCACCGCGAGGTCACCAGTCACGTGAAGGTGACGGTGAAGGGCGATCAGCCGGAAGCCGAAGTAGCCGCTCCTGTAGCCGCAACCGCCTAACACCTCCGCAGTAGACAACAGACGCATCCCGCCTTGGCGAACTTTCGCGAGGGCGGATGCGTTTTGTTTTTTTGCGGGGTTCGAATGCTGGTTGCAGCTACTCGTATTTGAGGGTCTGCACCGGATCGAGCCGGGCTGCACGGTTCGCAGGGAGTGTTCCGAAGAGTACCCCAACCAGCACCGAAGTCGATAAGGCGGCCATTGCAGACCATGCGCTGACTGGAATTTTGAACGGCGTAAGCAGGCCCAACGTAAGAGGAATCGCAATGCCGACAATTGTGCCGACAATCCCACCGCTGAGCGATAGGAAGACGGCCTCAGTGAGAAACTGCAGCCGAATCTCGCGGCTGGTCGCGCCGAGAGCCTTGCGGATTCCGATTTCCTTGATTCTCGACTGAACATTCGCGAGCATGCTATTCATAATGCCGACTCCGCTGACGATGAGCGTAATGCAGGCTCCAAGAGTGAGGACGACGGTGAGCATGTCGGCAATTTTCGCCATACTGCTGAGGAGATCTGTAAGCGTAGCGGCGTTGTAGACCGAGCCCGCATAATGGCGGGACCGGACGATCGCGAGAATGCGATTGCTGGCCGGGACCACCATGGAAGCGGTGCGCATAGTGAAAAATATCTCTTTCAGCGTGTTAGTTCCCGTGAAGTAACGCAGAACCGGGTAAGGCACCAGCATGGTGTGGTCGCTAATCTCGGACTCGCCGTAGGTATCAAAGGCTTCGCGGAAGACGCCGATGATGATGAACGGAATTCCTTTGACGCTGATGGTTTTGCCGACGGCTGCGTTCGAAGAGCCGTAGAGTTCTTCGGCGAACGGCTTGACGATGACGGCGACCTTCTCGTGGGCCCGTTCGTCCTGATCGTCAAAAAAACGGCCGGATACGACGACAAGATTGCGAACGATCTTATATTGCGGCGAGACACCAAGAAGCGTCGTTTGTTTCGTAACGCCGCCGCCGAGACTTACGTTGTCGTGAAACTCCAGCATCGGAGACGCTGCGACTATGCCGGGAACCTGGTCAAGGACCGCATGCATGTCGTCGAGCGTCATGTAGTCGGGCGTGCTGGTGTTGTCGGGGCCACTAACGGTGCCGCCACCGTACTGCAACTCTATCTTGTTGGGCCCGATGCTCGTGAGCTGGTCCAGTGCGTACTGCTTACCGGTCGACCCCAGGGTCGCGACCAGAATGATCGACGCGGAGCCGATGATCATACCCAGCATGGTGAGCAGAAAGCGAGTCTTGCTGGCGCGGAAGCTGTCGACCGCGAGCCGGACCACCTCGCTGAACATCATCGTGGAGCGCGCACTGGCCAGCGTGCGGTCGAAAGAGGTCGGCTTGGAGAGATTCGTGGTCGCCATGGACTTAACCTTTAGACTTCTTCAAGTATCGCAGCGATGCACCGTTTCCTGCTAACCTTCTATAGAACCCGCCCCGCGGAGGGATGTGTGAGCGGTTGAAACAGGCGGTCTTGAAAACCGCTTAGCCTGAAAGGGCTACGGGGGTTCGAATCCCTCTCCCTCCGCCATTTAGTCATCAGCATTGCTCCTCTCCGCCGATACAGGCAGAAAACAGCTGAAATTCCCCCAAAGCCAGGCTTATCCATGCACATTCTCCACTGTTAGAGAACCTTCGTTTTAGGGGGATCACCCGCTGGCGACTCGCAATTCTCACGGTTTCCGACTCTGGATGAGATCGGTAGAGAGCGACAATCTAACCCAAAGACGAGGATGGCGACGATCCAGACAAACCAAGACCAGAGATAGAACTTGGTTGAAGGAAAGCACGCCCGGCCCCTCACTAGTCGCAAGGTCTCCACAATCATTCACTGTGAGTGAAACTATTCCGTTGTGCCTGAAAAGTCCGTTTTCGGCAAGTTCACTTCTCAGGTGGCCTATGCGGGAACTTGGATTGTCTCCGGATTGCGCAGAGTCCCGTGTACGCTTGCTGCTCGCCGATCTTTGAGTTCAGCGTGAGCTCCGTGCGCTAAGGTCATGACCAGTGCAAGTCAATAGAGTTCAGTTTTCATGCTTGTTTCTCTCGGCTTGGATAACGATGCGATGCAGATGTGAGGCATCGGTCACTTCACTTCCTCGATCTCGTTAGGCCGCCACGTCTTGTCGAACAAAGGCTGCAATGGGCCGTAGAAGTTTCCTTCGTCTTCAGATCGTGCGGTTTGCTGACGGTACATTGCATGGCCCAATAGTGGTGTCGCCAAGTTACTTCCGCAAGGGCGGCAGGGAATGCAATTTTGAGAGCTCTTTGCATCGAATGCCTTAACCCGAAGGAACGGCGTGCACTACTTTTTGATAGTAAAGTCCTCAAATTGGGCGCCGGTGCGGAAGACAAACATTCCCGCATCCAGCATGTCCTTTGCTGCGGGCACATCGGCCTCCCCGACCCTGATCCACTGCACTCCATTGCTGCTTGAGTAGCCGGTAAATTTGCTTCCCTGCCTCTCCAACTTTAGCCAGTGTGGCCATAGAGTATGGCCCTCGAACTCAGTATGCTTGTTGAGCTGGCCACTCCCATCAGTAGCCCATTCTAAATAGGAACCTGCTGCCGGCGAGGATCCCAGGACGACATAGCCACCCGGCTGACCTGGTTTAGAAATGTCGCTTCTTACCATGATTCCTGCTCTCCCCAGCCAGTTCGTGGCCAAATCAGGATTCTGTAATTTGACAATCACGGTGCCGGTGCGCGGTAGCGATTGTTGTAGATAAATAGCACCGTACTGATCGGCATACTGCATCACTGGATAATCACCGGCAGCGCGAATGTAGAAATTTCTGCCGACTTCGCGGAAGTCGGCAGTGATGTTATGAAAGGTGCGAAATGGAGCGTTCACAGCTTGTTCTTCGGGTTTTGAGAGTATCTGAAGGTGCTTCGTGAGTTGACCAGCCTGCAATTCGACATCGCCGGATATAGGTGGCTTAAGGTTTATAAACGTCACCTTTGCGCTTTCGCCCGGATCTAGCCAAATGCTTCGCGGCATATTTTCTTTGCCAAGCCGCAAAGTCAATGACGCGAGGCCAGCGTCCCCGGCATTTTGTATCTTTGCTACCAATCTGAAGGGCTGTCCAGCGGTCACGGTGCCATCCGGCGTCTCTAAATCAACGACACGTACTTGGGTAACAGGCACCTCTTTGCCATCCATAACTAGGTGTTTGATACCAGCCGCCTGGATAGATGGCGAACCTCCCGCTGCCCGCTCGGATTGAAAGCGGTCGAGATCCAGGACTCCGATGTTTTCTCCGAAGAGGGCGGGTCTCAAGTCTGTTTTACTAAAATCGACGCGAACATCGTGCAATTCGAGATCCTCGACATTGCGGGCATAAAGACCGTAGGACTGGAGAATCGAGAATGGGCTATAGCCCTGACCCTGTGATGCCGCTTCATCGGCATCGCCCGCAAATGTCATGCGGACGTTATTCAGAATGATTGACTTCGCTGGATTGTTCGTTGGGGCGGAGACGTACAGTGGCGTTTTCCCAGCTCCCAGTACCGTAAGGCCGTTGACAATGATCCGTCCTACCCCGAGATTGCCGCCGCTGTATGGCGCGTCGGAGCTATAAGCCACATAAAATGGCGTGCCCACATTGATCATCGTGAGGTTGGAAAGGACCATGTTGTCTACAGGGCCGGGGGGCACGTATTTATTCGACGCGCCATCCCCGTTGGGAAGGATTTGGAAGCCGGCTTCTGTGCGATGCCGAAGCGATGTGCCGTGCTCCGACTCGCCCGGCCCATAGATGACAGAGTTCGCGATCAGCACATTGTGTCCGCCGACGCGAATTGCGTTCGCTGCCGAATTCAGAATGCAGTTGCTAACGGTTACATTTTCCCAATATCGCCCGGCAAGGCCGTCATCTCCGGTGAACAATCGGCAATTTGCGATGGTGGCATTTTTGGTGTCGCGCACGTTTATGCCGTCCCAGCCCCCGTGCACGGCGAGGCCGTCGACATTCACGTTTTCGCATGAGCGAAGAATGAGCGAGTAATTTCCTGAGTCTTGGATCGTGACATCGCGAACTGTAACGTTCTGGCAGTCATAGAATAGGACCGCGTGCGGGCCTCGTATTCGCTCCTCACCTTTGGGGTTGGATACGACGGTTGTCAATGACGCCGCGGCCCACAATCGCCACGTCTCGTATTCCCTTTGCCATGATTAGCGCGTCGTACCAAACCTGACCTTCCACGGCAGTTCGATACTGTGCGAGATCCTTGCTGCCCAGCAGCTTCGCCCCGGAGTCCAGCCATAGAGTGATATTGCTCTTCAGGCGAATCGTCCCGGATAATATAGGTGCCAGCCGGGAGGTAGACCGTGCCTCCACCTGCG
>CAVVNO010000004.1:0-410592 GCA_963749665.1 uncultured Acidobacteriaceae bacterium
CCGGCGTCTCGCCGGTGATCACCCCCATCGCGCTCGGCCACCTTTCAAGTGACTATGTTAACGCCGGCACGACGATGTACGTGCCGCCCGGACGGGCGGCGTCTGTCAATCAGACCATTGCGGCCGCGATGGGCATCCCCAAGGGCGGTTCGATGGGCATCGCCAAGTAAGAGGGTTCAAGACGGCGACTGTTCTTCCAAGATCTTATCAGGAGGTCGACATGAGCAGGCATCACCACCACCACTGCGATCGTCGCCGCGATTGCGACTGCGACTGCGACCATCACGATCACGACAGCTGTCATCATGAGCGCCATTGCGAGTGCGGTTGCGAGTGCGATCCCCCCTATCCGCCATTCCCGCCTTATCCGCCCTATCCGCCGTTCCCGCCCTATCCACCTTACCCGGGCGGCTGGGGAGGGCATTGGCCGATGCAACATCATCCTGCGCCGCCGCACGAGCCCCCGCCCCCGCCGCCGCCTGTGGTTTCGCAGCAACCACCGCCAGTGCGGATCGCGGACCGGCCAGAAGGGAATGACGAGATCGAGTGACGCCGTTGCATCGAAACGCAAACGATAGTCTTCACGCGTTTGCAGTCGCGGGGTTTAGTCACGGCGCCAAGGGGGCGCCGTCCAGGCCTTGTATTCGTCGTCGGATACGGACGGCGATTTCTTGACGAAGGCCACGATCGACCACAAGTCCTTATCGGGCGCCCCGGCCAGGCCAAAGCTCGGCATGCCGGTGAACTTGATGCCGTTCTTGATCGCCCAGAACAGTTGCGACGCTGTCCGCTCTTTCGCCATCACCTTGAGATCCGCCGGAACCGGCTTTAGCCCTTCGGACCATTTGGCCCAATTGGCGTCCGGCGGTCCGCCGTGACAGTTCACGCACCCGATCGTCGCATAGATGCGAGCGCCGGCCTTAACCGTCTCGGTATCGTCGAGATTGGCCGGCGGCGTCTCGGTTCCATGCGCGACGACGGACGCTCCCCTCACGCTCGCCAGCGCCCAGTCGACGATCGCCGGATTATCCGCGCTCTCGGCGACATTGAAGAAGCCCCCGAAGAAATAGATCGCAGCGCCAATGGCGGCGATGATCGCGAGCGCGCCGATAAGAGCAAGGAAGCGCATCGAACCGTCTCCTGCCGTCGATCGCCGGTCCGTGAAGGGCTCGACCGACGCCCTTCCCCTCAGATGCGCGGCAAATCGGACACGGCCTCAGCATCCGCCCGGGCATGGTTGTGGGTCAAGCCCCGAATAGGGCGACGCCTTCGGCGATCGACGCCTTTTCGAGGTCGCGATCGAGCGTCGCCAGGGGCAGCCTTTTGCGCTTCGCGCCAGTCACGTCCGCCCACGCAACCGCCGCTTAATCCTTTCCGCGGCATTGTCGTTCCCCATGCCAAAGCTTCCTCCCTCCGCTGAACTCCGCGTTCTCCCCGCTGCGCCCGACCTCGCCACAGCGGTGACCGCCTGGCTTCGCCATCTCGCCCACGAGCGGCGCCTGTCGGCGCGCACGATCGAGGCTTATGGCCGCGACGCCAGGCAATTTCTTTCCTTTCTCGAGACGCGTTTCGGGGCGCCGCCCCGCATCATCGATTTCACCGATTGCGCACCAGGCGATCTGCGCGCCTTTCTCGCCCATCGGCGGACGGAAGGGGTGGAGGGTCGCTCGCTGCAGCGCGCGCTTTCCGCCTTGAAATCGCTCGCCCGCCATATCGCTCGCGAAGGCGGGGAAACAGCGGGCGCGCTTGGGGCGGTGCGCGCGCCCAAGGCGGGCCGGCGCCTGCCCCGACCATTGAGCCCGACAGACGCCAGGGCGATGACCACAACCACGCTTCGCGACGGCGAAGAGCGCGAACCCTGGGTGTTGGCGCGCGACGCCGCTGTGCTCGCGCTCTGCTACGGCGCGGGCCTGCGCATCTCCGAGGCCCTTTCGATCCGACGCGGCGACGCGCCGGTCGGCGAAACGGACGCCATCACGATCGTCGGCAAGGGCCAGAAGTCGCGCTCGGCGCCAATCATCCCGCCGGTGCGCAGGGCGGTCGAGGACTATCTGTCGCTTTGCCCCTTTTCCCTCAAGCCCGCCGGCCCGTTGTTCATCGGCGCGAAAGGAGGCCCTCTGTCGCCGCGCATCGTGCAATTGGCGATGGCGCGGATGCGCGGCGCGCTCGGCCTGCCGGAAAGCGCAACGCCACACGCGCTGCGCCATTCGTTCGCCACCCATCTTCTGGCTCGGGGAGGCGACCTGAGAACGATCCAGGACCTGCTCGGCCACGCCTCGCTGTCGACGACCCAGGTCTATACCGGCGTCGACAGCGCGCGCCTGCTTGCGGCGTACCGCTCCGCCCATCCGCGCGCTTAAAACCGCGCCTCCTCCTATCGACGACCTCGCGCGCGGCCTCTAAGAAGGCGACCCGATCATCACGAGGGTCAAAATCCATGTCCGGCAAGCGCATTGTGTTCACCGGCGGAACCGGCAAGGCCGGCCGGCACGCCGTTCCCCATCTCGTCGCTCACGGCTATTCCGTCCTCAATGTCGATCTGAAGCCGCTCGACCTGCCGGGCGTCCCAGACTCTGATCGCCGACCTGACAGACAGCGGGCAGGCGTTCAACGCGCTGACCACCCACCCGACCTTCGCCGGCTTTAATGATGGCCGTCCACCGAGCCCGCCCGACGCGGTCGTGCATTTCGCCGCCATCCCGCGCGTGCTGATCGAGCCCGACAACGTCACCTTCACAACCAACGTCACCAGCACCTACAATGTGATCGAGGCGGCGATGAAGCTCGGCGTGCGCAAAGTCGTCATCGCCTCGAGCGAGACGACCTACGGCGTCTGCTTCGCCGAGGGGGACAAGGACTTCCACGCGTTTCCGCTGGAAGAGGATTACGACGTCGATCCGATGGATTCTTATGGCCTCTCGAAAGTCTGCAACGAGAAGACCGCCCGCGCCTTCGCCATGCGCTATAAGGCGGACATCTATGCGCTCCGGATCGGCAACGTGATCGAGCCGCATGAATATGGGCCGTTCAAGGGCTATGCCGCCAATCCACCCGTGCGCAAGCGCAATGCGTGGAGCTATATCGACGCGCGCGACCTTGGCGAGATCGTGCGCCTATGCCTGGAGAAGGACGGGCTCGGCTTCCAGGTCTTCAACGCCACCAACGATACCATCACGCTCAACATTCCGACCAGGGAAGCGCTAAAGCAGGTTGCGCCAAAGACGCCGGTTACACGAGAGATGGGCGAGTTCGAGGCGCCTTTGTCGAACCGCAAGATCCGCGAAGTGCTGGGCTTCAAGGAAGCCCACAACTGGCGAAAACACGTGAGCGGTTGAATTGAGCGCAGCGGACAGGTTTCTAATTTCGGACAGTTTTTGCCCTTCATCACACGCTCCGAGAACAGGAAAACCGGGGTTTTCCCTAGTCTTCGGCTCACGCTGACGCAACGGAGAACCCCGAACCCCTTTGTTTGACCGCCCTGTCATGACCGCGATATATTCCCGTGATCGGTTGTATTCTTCGTGACCTTTCTGGAGGTCACTTGGGGTCGATCAGGGGACGCCGCCATGGGTATGGGTTGGGAAAAGCTGTTCAAGAACAACCCGAGCCCTGCAAACAACTCGCGGGCCCTCGCCATCCGTTATGAGCCGGGAGACGAGCCCCTCGCCGCCAATTCCGGCCCAGTCATCACCAGTCTGGGCGCCCTCGCATCCGGCGATCACGGCAATAATGGGGAAGCGACGCCGAAATCGCTGAAAGTCGCGCGCACTTTCGATTCGATTGGCCGGCGCAACGAAGCCTTGCGCACACATCTCGACGGCATCGAGCTCTCGTTCCGCAATATCGAGGCCATCCGTTCCCAGTTCTACGAAGCCCTGGGTCCGATTGATCAAACGCTTATCGAGATCGAGCGAACGAAGGTCGCCCACCTCGACACGGAGCGGAAGTTCGAAGGGTTGAGCGACGCGCACGAACGCTTACGAGCCGACCACGCCGTTTTGACGCTCGACCGCAATGCGCTGGGCGTTCGACACCAGGAAGCATCGGAGCGGCTCAAGGATGTCGAGAAAGCGCTCGCCGCCGCCGAGACAGGCGCATCTGAGGCTCGCGCGGAGCTCACGGAGAGGAAGGCGAAACTCGAGCGCACCGAGCGAGAGCTCGAAGACAACAAGCGGCGCCTCCATACCGTCAGCGAGCAACTTCCGGCGATTCGGGCAGAATTCGGCGCCAAGGAGAAGCGGCTTCAAGAGGTCGAGCAGCAGCGGGCGGCGCTGCAGGACCAGAACGCTCTCATGGCGCAGGAGAACAAGACCCTGCGCGCGAGGAGCGAAGAGTTCGTGGCCAATAGCTCGAAGCTCAACAGGCAAGTGAGCGACCTCGAGGGCCGACGCGACGATCTAACCAAGCGGGTGGAGGAGCTTGAGGCGACGCTGGCTCAGGAGCGGGCAGCCCATGCCAAGCTCAAAGCTGCTCACCTCGACGCCGCCGAATCGAACCGGCTGACCGCGTCGAACCTTCGAGAAGAGCTCGGCGCGATGGCGTCGCGATCGGAAGCGGCCGAGAAGCTTCTGGCGGAAGCGCGTGGAAGCTTGCGCGAACGCGAAGCTGACATTCGAGGTTTCGAGCAGCGGGCGGTCGAAAGCGCGCTTGCCGCGAAATCCAGAGACGCTGCGCTCGCCGATGTCGAGAAGGACCTCGCCGCAGCGCGCGCCTCGCACGCGGAAGTCGACGCCGTCCGCGCGACCCTCGATCAGCGATCGGCCGAGTTGGCCAAGGCATTGGAGGCGAAGAGCGCCGCCCTGCAGCGCGCCGAGCAGAAGATCGTTACGGTTGAGAGCCGCGTCGCCGAGCAGAACAAGGCGATGGAGACAGAGCGCGAGGAACTCGCGGCGAGGCTGGCGAAGCTCAAGGAACAGCTTGACGCCGAACAAGCCGCGCGCTCCTTCGCTGAAGGAGCCCTACAGGCCGCACGACAGGAACGCGGCTCCCGGCGCCACGAGGCGGAAGGCGCCGTCGCCCCGAAAGAACCGCCGACCCCAGTCAACGAGAGCCCACGCGACAAGATCACCCGCCTGCGCGGGTGAGCCGGCGTCGCTAAGTCGAGGGCGTTCGCTGGAGCGCTCGGATAGGAAAATCGACAATTTCTTGCCAATTTCGCTCGTGCATGATATTGTTTTTCAGAAATCAGATCAACCCGGTCACTTGTCGGTGGCTGTACGAGACGACGGCGCAACGAGGAAAAGCGACTCGCTAATCGCACCGCAAACCATTGAAATCGCTTAAAACCAACTCGTTAGCTCACCTCCGTTCCGACGACGATAGAAGAACAATTTGAGGCCGTGCATCACCCCAATACTCGCGACCCCGCCGATAAACATGATCAGATATTGTGAAAACGCCGAAGACAGCTCTTTGGGATGGCCGGTAAAGGAGTGACGAAGTTGCGCAAAAGCGCGGCTAAGCCTTTGGGATGATTGAGCCGCGTAAGTTTGTGCGCGGCGGCCCGGAATGGCAAGCTCAAAGATCGCGTGGGCCCCGGCGCGCTTCGGCGGAGCGGGGCCCTGTTCGCGGTCAGCGAAACTTCTGGGATGTTGCAGATGATAAATCGGAGACGGAAACGCTTGGCCTTCGCGCGCCAACTCCGCAAATGTTCGTCAGTGATGTTTGGAACGCCCTTCCGCTCTGGCATATGGGGCGGCGATGGACGTTTGACCCTTTTCGTCCAGGGTCCCTATTCTTGGTCCGGCGGAGTCATGGCTACCCCGACTTTCTGCCGCTCCGAGGGGATCGAGCAGCGGTTGCGTCGTCCTCAAGTTTGCCTGTTCATGACGACGTGACGACATTCTGCCGCAAGGCCGCGGCTGTCAAATCACAATTGGCGCGCAGCCAGATTGGGCAAGCGGGAAAACAGCGTCGGTTCGCTCGCAGCTTCCGCCGCCGCGATCGCCGTCATGTTGACGATGCCGCGCGCGGTCACCGAGCGGCGTCAGCACGTGCGCCGGCTTGGCCGGACCCATGAGGATTGGCCCAATCGGCAGGGCGTCGGCGATGACACGGGTCAGCTGCAACGCCGTGCTTCCCGCGTCGAGGTTCGGAAAGATCAAGACGTTTGCCTCGCCTTCGAGCCGCGAATTGGCGATCACCCGCTTGCGCGCGACCAGAGACAGCGCGGTGTCGGCCTGCATTTCGCCGTCGACTTCGAGGTCCGGCGCGCGCTCCCGCAACAGACGCAGGGCCTCGCGCATCTTCAGCGCCGACGGCGTGTCGGCCGAGCCGAAGTCGGAATGCGAGATCAGCGCGATCTTGGGTTCAAGACCGAAGCGGCGCACATGCACGGCGCACGCGACCGCAGTCTCGGCGATCTCTTCCGCGGTCGGGTCGTAACGGACATGCGTGTCGGCCAGGAAATAGACGCCCGTGGAAGCAACGACCAAGCGACAGAGCCGAGAAATCCTTCATCCCCGGCGCCAGTCCGACGATGTCGCGAATATGATCGAGGCGCGACGTGAAGCGTCCTTCGAGTCCGCAGATCAGCGCGTCCGCTTCGCCCCGGCGCACCGCGAGCGCGCCAATCACGCTCGGCGAGGTGCGGACGACGGTGCGCGCGACATCCGGCGTCACGCCCTTGCGGCCCGCGGCTTCGAGATAGGTCGCGACATAGTCTCGATAGCGAGGATCGTCCTCGGGATTGACGATCTCGAAATCGTCGCCGGCCTTGATCGTCAGGCCGAAGCGCCTGATGCGGTCTCTGATCACCTCCGGCCGGCCGATCAGGATCGGCTTGGCGAGTTTTTCCTCCAGCACCACCTGGGTCGCTCGCAGCACGCGTTCGTCTTCGCCCTCAGAGTAAATGACGGTCTTCATTGCCGCTCGCGCTTTGGCGAACAGCGGCTTCATGATGAACCCGGAACGGAAGACGAAGCGGTTGAGCTGGTCGCCGTAGGCGTCGAAATCTGCGATCGGCCGCCGCGCGACGCCGCTCTCCATCGCCGCGCGGGCGACCGCCGGCGCAATGCGCAGCATCAGCCGCGGATCGAACGGGCTCGGGATCAGAGAAGTCTTCCCGAACAGGACGGACTGACCGCCATACGCCTGCGCCGCGACCTCGGAGGGGGTCTCGCGCGCCAGCGCCGCGATCGCCGCGACCGCCGCCTTCTTCATCGCTTCGTTGATTTCGCTCGCGACGACATCGAGAGCGCCACGAAAGATATAGGGAAAGCAAAGGACGTTGTTGACTTGGTTAGGGTAGTCGGAGCGGCCGGTGCAGATCATCGCGTCCGGCCGGGTTTCGAGCGCGAGTTCCGGCATGATTTCCGGGTTCGGGTTGGCAAGCGCCATGACCAGCGGGTCGTTCGCCATCTGCTTGAGCATCTCGGGCTTCAGCACGCCGGCGGCCGAGAGGCCGAGGAAAATGTCTGCGCCGGGAATTGCGTCAGCGAGCGTGCGCGCGCCGGTGTCGCGGGCGTAGACCTCCTTCCAGCGGTCCATCAGCGTGTTGCGGCCCTTGTAGACGACCCCGTCGATGTCGCAGACGATGATGTTGTCGCGGCTCGCGCCAAGCGAGACGAGAAGATTGAGCGAAGCGAGCGCCGCTGCGCCAGCGCCGGAACAGACGATCTTGACCTCGTCGATCCGCTTGCCGGTGAGCTCAAGCGCGTTGACGATTGCCGCGGAAACAATGATCGCCGTTCCGTGCTGATCGTCGTGGAACACGGGAATGCCCATGCGGGCCTTCGCCTTTTCCTCGACCTCGAAACACTCGGGCCCCTTGATGTCCTCAAGGTTAATTCCGCCGAAGGTCGGCTCGAGCGCGACGATGACGTCGACCAGTTTGTCGACGTTCAGTTCCGCGACCTCAATGTCGAAGACATCGATGCCGGCGAATTTCTTGAAGAGAACCGCCTTGCCTTCCATCACAGGCTTCGCGGCGAGCGGACCGATCGCGCCCAGCCCAAGCACTGCAGTGCCGTTACTGAGGACCGCAACCAGATTCTGGCGCGCAGTGTAGATCGCCGCGCTATGAGGGTCGGCCGCGATCGCTAAACAGGGAAAGGCGACGCCGGGCGAATAAGCGAGCGCGAGGTCGCGCTGGTTGGCGAGCGGCTTGGTGGCGACGATCTCCAGCTTCCCTGGACGGGGCGCGCTGTGAAACAGCAGGGCGTCCGCCTTGAGATCGGCCTCGCCTTCCAAGGGCATTCGCGCTTCCCGTCGTTCTTGAGGCTGGGACTGTTGCCGCATCCCGTGGCTCGGAACAAGTGCGCGCGCAAGGTGTGGGTGCGGGCTCGTCCTCTACTGCGCTTGGTCAGACGCCCCCGCGTCCGGCTGGGCGGCGGCCTGTTTCTCAACCGGCGGCGACGGCGGCACGTTGGGATCCGCCAGCTGCTGGGTCACAGCCTGCATTATGGTGTGCTGCCGCGTGCCCGATGGCTGCTCGCGGAGGAAGGTGTCCCACTGCTCCTTCGTCCCGTAAAAGACATCGCGGTCGACGGCGCCGTTGATCCCGGGCGTCTGCCCGTCGGACTGATATTGCCAGAACGCCCAGGCGCGCGATCCGTACTTGACGGCGGGATGGTATTTGGTGGACCGGACCCAGATCGAATAGTCGGAGAAGGCGCCGCCCGACAGGATGGCCTCGTAGAAGTCCACCGTCGTGTAGATGATCGGCCGCTTGCCGTAGTGGCGCTCCATTTCCTCCAACATCACCCGCATGTCGGCCGCGGCGCTTTCCTGGGTGAGATGGCGGTGGCAGGTCTTCGACGTCGGCGTCGCCTCGACGTCGAGCACCGGGGGAAGCGCATCGTCCTCGACCGGCGCGTTCTGCTCGAAAAAAGTCATCTCTTCCATTGGCGGACGGCACCAATAGACAAAATGATAGGCCCCGTGCGGCACGCCGGCGGTTTTCGCGCCGGTCCAATTGGCCTGGAAGCGCTCGTCGGCGCGATCGCCGCCCTCGGTCGCTTTGATCCAGGCGAACTTCACCCCGCTGCTGGCGACTGCGTTCCAATCGATATCGCCTTGGAACTTCGAAACATCGATCCCGTGGACCGGATAGTCGTGCGGCCTCGGAAAGCTGGTCTTAACCATGCCTGAGGGAAGGTCGGCGACATCAATGGGACCAGCGCGCCGCCGCAACCCGCGAGAGCGACCGCGAACGCCAGGGCGGCGAACGAAAGTAGGCGGGAAAGAAAAATCTTGCCTTCCGGCATCGTCACCCTGGTCCCAATCGGTCCGAATACTGAAATCACACCGGACGACCGAATTAGAGCGATCCTCGTAACGCTTCGTTAATGCACATCGTTAACGCGCGCTGGGGGCCTGATAACCCGGCCGCCGCGCCCGCTGAGGTTTCCCTCTATGTCTTGCCGACCGGATCTGTCAATGCGGGGTGCGGGTGGCCTTATGAGCCACGAGTTGGAGCGCCGATTGCCGTTTGCGCGCCAGGTCGTCGTCTTCGTGTTTTCCGTGCGCGTCCTATATAGGCTGCTGGTCGAGATTTGCCGGAATATTTGGCGATGACGCGCTTTCTTCGCGGTCGTCGAGCAAACAGCGTTCGCGCCCGAAGATTAGGATGGGATTGTGCTCACGAAGAAGGGGAAGTACGGCCTCAAGGCCATGGTCCATCTGGCCGGACTGGAGCCGGATGGTCTGGCTCAGGTCGCGGACATCGCCAAAACCAATTCGATCTCGAAAAAATTCCTCGATCATATCCTGACCGAGCTCAGACATGCTGGCCTCGTCTACTCCAAGAAAGGCAAAGGCGGCGGCTACGCTCTCGCTCGCCCGGCCCATGAGATCCGGGTCGGCGCGATCGTGCGCGCTCTCGATGGTCCTTTAGCCCCAATCCAGTGCGCTTCGGTCACCGCATTTCGACCTTGCGACGATTGCGGCGATCTCAAATCCTGCTCGGTCCGCCTGGTCATGGTCGAAGCGCGAAACGCCATCGCCAACGTCCTCGATCGTTGCACGCTCGCCGAGATGCGCGCGCGCTCGTCCGCGGATGACCGGGAGCTGATGTACCACATATAGCGGCTGAGGCGGCGCTTAGATCGGCTCGGGGCCGCGTGAGATGGCGGCGACGCCCGTGCGCGAGACTTCGACCAGTCCGATCGGCCGCATAAGCTCGACAAAATCATCGATCTTGCGAGGCGCGCCAGTCAGTTCGAAAATGAAGCTTTCGGTGGTCGCGTCGATCACCTTGGCGCGGAAGGCGTCGGCAAGCCGCATCGCCTCGACCCGGTTCTCCCCCTTGCCTTTGACCTTGATCATCGCCAGTTCCCGCTCGATCGCGCGCACGGACAGGGTCAGGTCGTTCACCGTATGAACGGGAACCAACCGTTCGAGCTGATGGCGGATCTGCTCAATAATCTCCGGTGTGCCGGAGGTGACGATGGTGATGCGCGAAAGATGCGTCTCATGCGCAACCTCCGCGACGGTCAAGCTTTCGATGTTGTACCCGCGTCCCGCGAACATGCCGACGACGCGGGCGAGCACGCCCGGCTCATTGTCGACCAGAACCGATAGCGTGTGAGTTTCAATATTGGATTTCGCCGTCGCCGAAGAATAGGGCGAGAGCGGTTGGAGGATCGAGGTCTTGCTCATACGCATCATGTCCTTATTCGCGCCGGCCGAAGACAGCTGAAGGTCTTTTCCGTCACGCGGCGACCGCGCTCGGCGCGGCCACGACCCATCGCCGGAAGAGATCGAAGTCAATATTTCCGCCCGACAGCACGAGCCCGATCTTGCGCCCCTTGAGCCGCGATCGCTCCTTCACCGCCGCCGCGAGCGCGGCCGCGCCCGCGCCTTCGGCGAGGTTGTGCGTATCGGTCCAATAGGCGCGCACCGCCGCAGCCACTTCGTCATCGCTGACGAGCGCGATCCGCGCCGCGCCTTTGAGAATGACCTCGAGCGCCTCTTGGTCAGGAACGCGGGTCGCCATGCCGTCGGCAAGCGTGTCGGCGCTGTTTGTTGGCACGACACGGCCAGCGGCGAACGAAAGCGAGTAGGCCGGCGCTTCCGTCGATTGCACGCCGACGATCTCTGTCTTGAGCCCCATAGCGTCGCGCGCCGCAATGCAACCGCAGATTCCGGAGCCCTGACCGATCGGAACGTAAAGCACATCAAGGTCCGAACGTTCGTTCAGAAGTTCGAAGGCGTAGGTCGAGACGCCGAGCGCCAGATCACGGTGGAACGACGGAACCGGGTGCAGATTGCGCGCTGCTCGCGAGCCGCATCGCCTCCTCTCGCGCCGCCTGAAAGTCGCGCCCGAACTCGATCAATTCGGCGCCGAGCGCTCGCATAGCCGCGTTTTTCTCGGTCGAATTGCCCTGCGGGACGACGATCGTCACCTGAAGCCCTGCACGCAGCCCGGCGAAGGCAAGACTCTGGCCGTGATTGCCGCGCGTCGCCGAAATGAGCCCGCGGACAGCCGGATCGTGCTTGATGAGCGCATCGACGTAAGTCAGCGCCGCCGCGCACCTTGAAAGCGCCAGTCGGCAGATGGTTTTCGTGCTTGACCACGGCCTCAGCGCCGAGCCGGTCGTCGAGGAGCGGCCAGTTCAGGGCCGGTGTCGGGCGCAGTGCTTGAAGCACGACTTCGTGCGCCCGACGGATCTCCTGCAAATTGAACATCGCGAAACCCCTCGCTGCGACCCTTTGCCCATAGGCGCGGGGTTCAGACCAGCATCTTGCCCTTCTCGTCGATGATGTTTTCCAGCTCGACGCCCGCATCGTCCTCGAGCTCCGCCAGGATCATCTCGTTATGCGCCTTGCCCGACGGGATCATTGGGAAGCAGTTCTCCTTTTGATCAACGAGGCAGTCGAAGATGACCGGCTTCGGCGTTTCGATCATCTCCATGATCGCCGCATCGAGCTTCGTCGGATCCGCGCAGCGGATGCCGTGGCCGCCATAGGCCTCGGCTAGCTTGACGAAGTCCGGCAGCGAATCGGTATAGCTCTCCGAATAGCGCCCACCGTGCAGAAGCTCCTGCCATTGGCGGACCATGCCCATGTACTGGTTGTTGAGAATGAAGATCTTGATTGGCAAACGGTACTGGACCGCCGTCGACATCTCTTGCATGTTCATGAGGATCGAGGCTTCGCCGGCGATGTCGATAACCAGCGACTTCGGATGCGCGAGCTGGGCGCCGATCGCGGCCGGCAACCCATAGCCCATCGTCCCGAGCCCGCCGGACGTCATCCACCGGTTTGGCTCCTCGAAGGCGAAGTGTTGCGCGGCCCACATCTGGTGCTGGCCGACCTCGGTGGTGATGTAGGTGTCTCGGCCCTTGGTCAGCTCGTAAAGCCTCTTCACCGCGTGCTGAGGCTTGATGATCTTCTCGGAATTGCGGAAGCCGAAGGAGTTGCGCGCCCGCCAACCATCGATCGTGCTCCACCATTTTGCAAGCGCGGCGGCCTCGCTTTGGTGCGGGCCCGCGCGCCACAGTCGGGTCATGTCCTCTAGGACATGGGCGCAGTCGCCGACGATCGCGAGATCGACTTTGACGTTCTTGTTGATCGAGGACGGATCGATGTCGATGTGAATCTTCCGCGACTTCGGCGAAAAGGCGTCAAGGCGGCCGGTGATGCGATCGTCGAAGCGCGCGCCGACGCAGATCATGAGATCGCAATCATGCATCGCGTTGTTGGCTTCGAACGAACCGTGCATGCCGAGCATGCCGAGCCACTGCTTGTCGGACGCCGGATAGGCGCCGAGTCCCATCAGCGTCGACGTGATCGGAAACCCCGTCGCGCGCACAAGCTCGCGCAGCAGCATCGAAGCGTGGGGGCCGGAATTGATGACGCCGCCGCCAGTATAGAAAACAGGCTTCTTTGCCGCCGCCATCATCTCGACGGCGTGCCGAACCCGCTCCAGGTCCCCCTTGAGCTGGGGCTGATAGGTCTTGTGCGGGACGTTTTTCTGGAACGTGTAGGCGCCGCTGGCGAATTGCACGTCCTTAGGAATGTCGACGACCACCGGGCCGGGCCGGCCGTGCGAAGCGATGTAGAAGGCCTCGTGCAGGATGCGCGGCAGATCCTCGACGCGACGCACCAGGTAATTATGCTTGGTGCAGCTGCGGGTGATACCGGTCGTGTCGCATTCCTGGAAGGCGTCGGAGCCGATCAGATGGGTCGGCACCTGGCCGGTGATGCAGACCAGTGGAATGGAGTCCATGAGCGCATCCGTCAGCGCTGTGATGGCGTTGGTCGCGCCAGGGCCGGAGGTGACGAGCAAAACCCCGACCTTGCCGGTCGAGCGCGCGTAACCTTCCGCCGCATGGCCCGCGCCCTGCTCGTGGCGCACGAGAATGTGGCGAAGCTTGTTCTGATGGAAGATGGCGTCGTAAATCGGGAGCACTGCGCCGCCCGGATAGCCGAAGACCATCTCGACGCCCTGGTCCTTCAGCGCCTCGACGACCATCTCCGCGCCGGTCATTTGCTTGGCCATATCGGAACTCTCCGCCTTTTCTCGTCGACGACAAACTCGAGGCAACAAAAAAGGCCCTCAAGGGGCCTTCGGGTAAGCGCTAGCGAACGGGATGCAGACCTTATGTCTGCCCGCCCTCCAGCGCCAAAGGTACGATAAGCTTCGCCACGCGTCCGCCTCGAATTGAAAACGCCCCGACATTAGAGAAGGCGAAAGGCGGCGTCAAGACCACTCACAACGGAACGATGCTTTCCCGGAAATTCGTCACCTTTGGCGTCTTCCCCTTCCTATCGAGCGTGAAGCCCTCTTTTCGCAGGCGTTCCGCCTGACTTTCCGCGCCGCCGGGAAACCGGTTGATGAGTCCTCCATTCGCTTTCACGACTCGCCAATAGGCGACTTTGTTGTCGGGATCATGGGCGATGGCCTGAAGGGCTTTTTGGGTCGTAACCGGGCATGTCCCGCGAACGTTAAACTGCTGTGCAAGTTTCTGGCAAATTAAACTCGTGGTGATGAGTTTGCCCTCTGGCATTTTCTCGATCAGCGCCGCCACGGTCGTAGGACTAGGCAGGAGCATTTTGCCTGCGCCGCCAAAAAAACTCAGGCGCTCCTTGGGAATGTCGACGATGGCGTCATCTTTAGGTTCCATGTTGTTTCCCGCTCTTTTGCCGTATGTACGATCGACGAGCCACATTATCACGGCCTCGCCGGCCGGAGGGAAGGCGACACGTGTCGACAGTTGTCAAGACCATCGACACCGATGTCCTTGCCATCTCATACCTCGAATATGGATCTGCGTCCGGCTGGCCGTGCATCATGGGCCACGGTTTTCCATACGATGCGCACGCCTATGATCAGGCCGCGCCGATCCTTGCTGAGGCCGGGGCGCGGGTCATCGTTCCCTACCTGCGCGGCTACGGTGCGACGCGGTTCCTGAAACAAGATACGCCGCGTTCTGGCGAGCAGGCGGCTCTCGGCGCCGACCTTCTCGACTTCATGGACGCGCTCAGAATCGAGCGCGCGGTTCTCGGCGGATACGATTGGGGCGGGCGCGCGGCCTGTATCGTCTCCGCGCTTTTCCCGAACCGGGTCGTCGCGCTCGTCTCCGGCAATTCTTACAACATCCAGAACATCGCGCATGCGATGGCGCCAGCGAGCGCGCCCCAGGAGGCGGCCCTCTGGTATCAATATTACTTTCACAGCGAGCGGGGCCGGCGTGGTCTCGAGAAGAACCGGCGAGAGATCGCGCGCCTCTTGTGGCGGATGTGGTCGCCGAACTGGGCGTTCGACGATGCAACCTTTGACCGAACGGCGAGCGCATTCGACAATCCCGATTTCGTCGCGGTGGTCATCCATTCCTATCGGCATCGTTATGGGCTCGCGCCTGGCGCCGGCGATCCTCGGTACGACGAGATCGAAATGGGGCTCGCGGCGCAGCCGCCGATCGCCGTTCCGGCCATAACCATCGACGGCGACGCGGACGGCGTAAATTCCGGCACGGCCCATCACGCGAAGAAGTTCACCGGCCCGCACGAACATCGCATATTCAAGGGCGCCGGCCACAACCTGCCGCAGGAGCGGCCGGAGGAATGGGCGCAGGCGGTCATCGACGCACGGAAGATGGCGAACGCCTAGGGAACGAAGGGGGTCATCAGCCGTTACACTCAAGTGGAAGGGGACACGGGATTGGCGATCACAGACCTTCCAGTCGTCGGTCGGGACGAGCGGCCTGACCGCTCGAAGCTTGCCGACATTCTCGGTCCGGGCCTTATAACCGGCGCTTCGGATGACGACCCCAGCGGCATAGCGACCTACGCTCAAGCGGGCGCGGCCTTCGGCTTCGCCCTCTCCTGGACCCTTCTCCTCACTTATCCCCTCATGTGCGCGATCCAGATGATCAGCGCCGAGATCGGGCGTGTGACGGGCAAGGGCATCGCGGCCAATATGCGGCGGTACTATTCCCCATATCTGCTGTATGCGCTCGTGGGTCTGCTCGTCCTCGCCAATGTCATCAACATCGGCGCCGACCTTGGGGCGATGGGCGCAGCGCTGCAGCTCATTCTGCCCGGCCCGAAATGGCTCTATGTGCCGGCGTTCGCCAGTCTCATTGTGCTTCTGGAAGTCTTCATGCGCTATGCGAGCTATGTCTCCGTGTTGCGCTGGCTCACGCTCTCGCTGTTCGCTTATGTCGCGACCGTGTTCGTCGTTGGCGTGCCGTGGGGAACGGTCGCCTACCATCTCGTCGTTCCGCATGTCGAATGGACGGCGGCCTATTTCACTATGGTCGTCGCTATCCTCGGCACGACGATCAGCCCCTATCTGTTTTTCTGGCAGGCTTCTGAGGAGGTCGAGGACGTCAAGGAAGACTCGGCTGCCGAGCCCATCCTCGAAGCGCCGGCTCAAGCGCCCCGCGAGCTTAAGCGCATCCGGCTCGACACGATGGTTGGCATGGGCCTTTCCAATGTGATTGCGCTTTTCATCGTGCTGACCACCGCGGCGACCCTGCACGCCCACGGCGTGACGAACGTCGAAACCTCGGCGGACGCGGCGAAGGCGCTGAAGCCCATTGCAGGAAATCTGGCCTTCGTGGTCTTCGCGCTCGGCATCGTCGGCACAGGACTGCTTGCGGCGCCGGTTTTGGCCGGGAGCGCGGCTTACGCGCTTGGCGAGACGCTCGGCTGGCGGATCGGGCTTGCCGAGCGCGCGCGACGGGCGCCGGCCTTCTATCTGGCGATTGCGGGCGCGACGCTCGTGGGGGCGCTCCTCAATTTTTCGCCGCTCGATCCGATCAAGGCGCTGATTTTCAGCGCCGTCGTCAACGGCGTCGCCGCGGTTCCGATCATGGTCTTGATCATGCATATGGCCTCGCGGCGAGAGGTGATGGGCGAGTTCGCTTTGAAGCCATGGCTCAAGACGCTCGGATGGGCAGCGACCGCCGTCATGACCGCGGCGGCGGTCGGCATGTTCGCGACGTGGAACGGCTGAGCCGTGCGCGGGAACGCGCGACCCCAAGCCAATAAAAGAGCGTAAACGACAATAAACGCCAGTAAACGCTACTAAACGCTAGTAAAATAGCTAGCGTTTAGTAGCGTTTATTTTTTCGGAATGAGACTTTTCAATGGGTTACAGGCGATTGGAATAAAAAAAATCTCTCTGTCTCAGGCTTTGCCGCCGGTCTCTCAATCGCCTCGCTCTCTCCTTCTCTCATGCTCACTTCCGTTCGTCGGACGCTCGGCGAGACCCGTGGTTTTCGATCGGCGAAAGTATACGAAGGGTTCGCCGAGAAGCCAAGGTTTTGTTCGCCGCAACCCGCAGCGCGTAGCAAAATATCAAGTTTTACCAATGAGTTGACAGCGGCGACTGCAAGAATCCGAGGTTAGATGGCGGACCGGGTTGTCGATGATGAGGGGGCTGGATATGCGGCGCGCCTCAGGCGTCGTGCGACGGCAGCAACGCAAGCGGCGGAGGCGCTACGTCAGGCCGGTCGAGGATTTGTCTCCCCGAAATCGCCGCCGGATGAGACGTATGGCCACGAGCAAGAACAGCACGACCAGGGCGATTGCGAGGGTTGGCGCAGCCAACGCGAGGAACGAGATCAGGGCGGCGCCGCCTAGTTCCGCGGTGGCGATGATGGAGTTCCCTAGACCTCCGGTCAGAACGGTCGAGTGGGCCCGAAGAATCCCGGTCAGCCCTTGGGTCAGTCCGGCGACGCCGCCGCCGGCGATCACGGCCGCCGTCCATTTCACCATTGGCGGCGCATCGATCATGACGGCCGCCGACACGATCGTCCCGGCGACGAAGGCGGCGGGGGTCGCCAAAGTGTCGAGCAGGTTGTCGACGACCGGAATGTAGTACGCCAGGACTTCCGCGAGCGCCGCCACGCTGAGCATGATCAGGGCCGATGGCGTTCCAAGCCAGGCGAAACCAGTCGTCCAAATGAAGGTGCCCGGTATAGGCCGCGCCACTGACAATCAGCATCGGCAAAAACACGCGGAAGCCGGTCGCAGCGGCGAGGGCGACGCCTAAGACAATGGATAACGCCAAGTCCGACATGGAAGGCCCAGCCTAGGGTCAAAACTCAATCAGTTTGACCGGTTTCGACGTAAAGCAGCCATCGCGGAGTGTGCGGTGTATGTCGCAGTGGGGAGCGGGAAGCAGACCTTCTGCACCTGATCTGCACAGGGTGACGGATTGATTTCCATTTTGGTCCGCTTACCGCGGACCCGTATGACGAGCCGCTAGGGGTATTGTCGCCGCTGCTCCGTTGCAAGCGCGCCATCGATGCCGATGTCCAAATCGAATTCTAACTGATATTCTACGCATTTCGTGAGGCGACTAACTGCTGAATGCTGGGATCTTAAATCTGCCAGCCCGGGGTCATCATCTTTCAGCGGATCGGGCCGCAATTGGTGGCCAGAGAGCGTCCGCATGCATGTGCCTTACAAATTTGCCCTAGGCGCTGTCGCCTTGGCAGCCGCAGCGTTCGCCGTCATCCATTGGAGGTCAGCTGACCAACCCGCTTCCACGCCGGCGACCGCTTCCCCGGTCCCGGTCGTCACCGCGCAGGTCCAGCAGCACGACGAGCCCATCGTGCTTTCCGGGATTGGAACAGTTCAGGCCCTGAATATGGCCTCGATCCAGAGCCAGGTGACGGGTGTGCTCGAGGAGGTCGATTTTGTCGAAGGCCAGACGGTCAAAAAGGGCGACATCCTCGCCAAGATCGACCCTCGTCTCTACCAGGCCGCCCTGGACCAGGCGCAAGGACAATTAGCCAAGGACACTGCCCTTCACGCCCAGGCGCAATCCGATCTCGCGCGCTTTCAAACGCTTGGCAGAGAGGACTCGATCGCGATCCAACAAGTCGCCGACCAGCAGTTTCTGGTTGCCCAGGATGCGGCCGCCATGGAGACCGATCAGGGAGTGATCAAAAGCGACCAGACGCAGCTGGACTATACGACGCTGCGGGCGCCCTTCGATGGCGTGACCGGCATCCTGCAGATCCAAATCGGCAACCTGATCCAACCAAGCAACACGACCGGCATCGTGATTCTGACGCAGGTGCAACCGATCAGCGTCGTGTTCATCTTGCCGAACGCCGATATCGCCTCGGTCCAGGAGGCCATGGCGCGGGGCACGGTTCAAGCGACGGTCTATGATCAAAGCGGTACGAAAGAGCTCGATGTCGGCACGCTGCTGGCGCTCAACAACCTGGCGGCGTCGACTTCCGGAACCGTTCAGCTCAAGGCGATATTTCCGAATGAGCATCGTCAGCTGTGGCCCGGGACGTTTGTCAATGTCGACCTCACGACCTCGGTCGTCAAGAATGCGCTGACGGTCCCGACCAACGCGCTGCAGCAGAACAACAGCGGGCAATTTGCCACCGTGCACTCATCGGGGTTATCGATCAGGTCGAGATTCTGGAATACCGCGTCAGCCGTTCCTCGATACCACGCCTCCTCACCTGCGCGGACCTGAGCCGGGGCTGGAATGACGAAATGATCCCTAAGCAGGCTACTGAATTGCCAGCCGTCTCGCAGGTGTTTCAAAAGTGATTGGCTCCTGTACTGAACCATGACATAAATGGAAAAGATGCCAGAGTTGACGAGATTGCTGAGGACGAAATCGACCATGCGGTACTTCCCCCCGAAAGGCACGGCTGGCTTGGAGCGCTCTCGGGTGAGGGGCAATAAGCGATTGCCTCTGCCTCCTGCCAGAACAAACGCGACTATCTTGCGTCGCATATTGACCTCGTCATTGGATGTAAGCGGCTCTGACTGCAGGCGCGGGTGCAACGACGCAGCATTCCAGGCACATGGTTGACGGAATCCTCCGTACGAACTCCGGGTTTATGCATGGTGTGGACACCCTTTGAAGTCAGTTGACAGATCCCGAAACGGTTATTTCCTTGGGCGATCGCGACCTCGATCTGGGCCGAACGCATAGTGCCTCCGATCTGATGCGGCGAATAAAGTGTTTCGACTGCACGGAAGTCAGGGAAGGCAGCGAAGCGCATCCGGCGCCTCGTCACTCTGAAAACGGCATGCCGAAGGAAAGCATCGCACTGCGCGGCGGGCGATGCGATTCGCCGATGATCGTGACACGCATGCCCATCTCGCGCCACACACTCAGCACATCCGCATTCATGTAGAGAAGCCGCGACTGATCTCTCGACGTGCCTCTATACGTGTAGATGCTGATGTGGTTCAGTCTTCGCGGCTGCGCGGAATTCAACAGATAGGGCCACATGCTAACGCTCGGAGAATTTTCAAGAACCATCATTTCATCGCGGTTCTGTGCAACAACCGCTGTAATTGGCTGATGCAATGTGACCGCTTACGACCACATGCAACGCCAGCTGATTCGAGACTTTGAGACGAACTGGTCCTGAAGCAAGGTTGTGTAGACGGGAAATATTCATAGCCAGCTGCCCGGCCTCAGACTATTTGGGTCCTTGCGCACGGCTGCCGGAGCGCGTTCCGCCACCGCTTCCAGGTACTCGTCTGTCGAGTCCGTGATTATCGGTGGCTTCGCCACCAACTTTGGCTGGGGCCTCTGCTTTCGCGCGAGATGCTTGGAGACGTCACTAGTTCGGGGAAACCTCATGGAATTGCTCCTTTCGAGCTGTAGCGTACTTGACGGACGCTCGTCTGGAGCAAGGTTTTGAGGCTGGAGGCGAAGAGTTCGACTGTTTCCAGCCTACGCCTATACGGCCGTCTGTGCGGACAAACATGTGACTCAAGGCAGTGCACGACGCGAGCGTTAACCGGGCAAACCCACTCAGGGAGTAAAAGGTGTACGCTTCAAAAGAGGTAAAGGCGATGCCGTGCAGGATTTGTATCCAGTTGGAACAGGCAGCTGCGGCGGCAGTAAGATCAGACCCGCCCAATATCTTGCTTGGACTCAATGAAGCTGGTATACGCAACCACGCTCGGCAGAAAAAAGAGCGGACACTCAAGGCAGAGACAGACCTTGAAAAGCACCAGCGATCATGCGCCAAGAGGGCAGACGGTCCGGCGTTTTGATTGGTGCTGCGTAGCGGCTTCCGAGTGCTCGGCGTATCGGTCCAATTCACCTCCGGAATCGCTGTGGGTGAGCTTCCTAAACTTAGGCCGCGCATCGTACGGACAACGGAGTCGCCGGAATGCCCACCAATCGTCGAAATCGCCGAAGTGACGGCCCGGAGCTCAGAAGATGGATGCGGCCTCGGAAGATCTATAAAAGATATTTGCGAAAGGCTAAGGGTTAGGCAATACGGACCAGGCGCCCATTTAGTGAGAGGCACACATGGGTATCTTCGGCGCGCTTTAGGTCTGCTTCTTCGCGGCTTTCCGTCACTGTTTTGTAACATTCCGGGCAGATTGATTGCCACGTGCCATCCAGGATGTAGCGGTGGGAGAATTTGATTTCGACCATCATTCACTCCAGAATACATCGCCGCTACGTTGATCCCGGCAATTTGCTGTCTGCGGAAGCCGTTTGCTGTGGTTTCAGGTCCCTAAGTTGCTCGACTAGATATACGGCAGTCGTTCCGTCCACGTACTCCACAATCAGATTGTGCCCGTTCCTACGGTCAGCACCGACAATCTCCAAAAGTTCTTCGGCCAACATGGCATCTCCCAATTTGTCCCGATTTGGATGCAAACAATGGCCTTGGCCAACTCTCTACTATTGGACTACTACAAAAGCCTCTATAGCTTCATCCAGCGTGGCGAGATACTCACGGAACATTCCCACGACGCAAAGTAGGTTGGTTCGTATTCCGGCTGTTGCAGTTGAATTGCTGAGACGGGTAAGTCTGGCTTCGATGTTTCCGATATCTATCATGGCCGAGGAACGCTTCTGTTCAAGAAGTTGTAGGGGGCTGGGGGTCTGCAGGTGGATCACCTTCGGTCAATAGGATGCATGCTGCTCGCGCCGAGTTGGCCGTCTTGCTGGAACTGACGGCGAACGTATCCAATGACCGGGTGGACTGCCGCATTACGATCCGAGGCGCCGTTCAGCATATCTTGCCGATTGTGCGGCGGACTGCAGGTAAACCGTGAAGGCGACTAGCTGCTTCTGGGAAAACTTCTTCCGCACAAGCACCTAACTGCCAGCATCAGAATCAGTGGAGCGCATCTACCGGCAATGACGTGGCGGGAATATCACGAAGCTACGAAGCATAGCGTTGAATCGCTGAGGCGAGCGCGGCACGTTCTCGATTGGGCTAACATGCCTGATCCGTTTCGTCATTACGAGGGCGTGCCGGTGCTCGATCTGCCAGCAGATCCGCCCGCCCCTGAAATACCAGCACTTGACGTGCTTCTGGGTACCTCGGGCACCACGCCTGTGGGTGACGGACCGACTCTCCTCTCGCAACTACTCTTCTATTCCGCCGCGATTAGCGCGTCCAAGCGTGTCCCGTCTACCGGATGTAAGTACGCGCTAAGAGTGAATCCGTCCTCCGGGAATCTGCACCCGACGGAATTCCACTTCCTCACACGGGGTCTGAAGGGGTGGCCAGATGGGTTGTATCACTACGATCCATCCAGGCACATGGCGGAGCAGCGCGGGCGCGGTGATTTTGAAATGACGCTGGCCAGCGGCTCTGCGCCAATTGTGTTCGCTTTGACCAGTATTGTGTGGCGCGAGGCGTGGAAGTACGATGAACGGGCATATCGGTACTGCTTGCACGACATAGGGCACGCTTGGCAAGCGCTTGCACTCTCCGCCCGCGCTATCGGTTGCGACAGCTTCGCGGCCGGACATTTCCCGGACGATGAAGTGGCCGAGTTGTGTCGCCTGAACATGGATGAGTGGCCAATGCTGATTGTCAGCCTGCACGGTAAGTCCATTCCAGTGCGCGAAGCAGACACCGGTAAGACTGTCTGGTTCGGCGGGCAGGCGACCCAGCTTTCGAAGGAGACGATTGCTCACCCACTGATTGACAGCATCCACTTCGCCACGAAACGAAGCAGCAGCGGGAGCAGTGGCACTTCCTTCGCAGAGTCGGCCCCAACTGGCTCCGGCGAGATCACGCTGCCTTCTCCGGCTTCATCGACTCGCAGCTTTGGCGAGGTTGCCCGCATGCGGCGCTCGGCGCTCGACTTCCTGGGTGGAAAGCAATCGATGTCATTGGCGGAGCTCTCGGCCATCCTCGCCGTCACAGCCCAGCCATTGTCGGCTGACTTTGCCGGCACGCGTTTCATTCAGCTGTATTTGTATGCTCACCGCGTCGATGGGTTACAACCCGGCGTCTACAGGTTCTGGCCGGAGCGTGCCGAGTTGGAACAGGTGAAGAGTGGCGACCAGCGCGTAGCGGCCGCTGGTCTGAGCCTCGGGCAGGACCTGGCCGGTAACGCCTGCGTGACCTTTTCGATGATCGGCGATCTCGATCGTGCCGCTGCGCACCTATGGCGACCGTGGTTATCGCTATGCGCATTTTGAAGCAGGCGCTATTGGCCACCGCCTGTATCTCGCCGCTGAAGCACTTGGACTGGGTGCGACCGGCATCGGTGCCTTCTACGATGACGAGGTGCACCGTCATCTCAACCTGGTACCCAAACAAGGACAGGTCGTATACCATTTTGCGATCGGTTATCCGGTCCCCGATCCGCGCGTCTCGGCATCAAATGAGCCGCAGGAAATCACATGGTAGGCATACTCGTGCATGGCGACAATCATTTCATCGTGCGTGGTCCATTGCCGGATCGAGACGCTGCACGAGCACTGATTCGACACTGGTCCATCATTCAGATTGGAGCGACAACAGGACACTAGCGCATCTTGACAACCGTTGCTTCACAAGCCTAGGGTTATTGTTGAGCAAAGTATCTCTTCTTACTCGTTCAGGTTCACTGAACTAAGTCAGCCCATCTGAAGTTTTTCCTCTTAGATTACTGCTAAGGAGGACTGCGTCATGACACTATTGACCGGTTGGGAATCTCTCCGTGAATTATCCGCCATGCAAGACCGCATGAATCGCATGAACCGTCTTTTCCGTGAGCCGTACAGCCCCGAAGGCCCGGCGGAGGCGTTGACAACCACCGCCCTCGCGCCGCCGGTGGACATCTACGAAGACGAGCACAACATTATTCTGAAGATTGAAGTCCCGGGCATCGACGAAAAAGACATTGATGTTTCCGTTCAGAACAACACTCTCACCGTCCATGGCGAGCGCAAGATCGAGAAGGAAGAGAAAGAGGAGAACTTCCGTCGCGTCGAGCGGCAATACGGAAGCTTTACCCGCTCGTTCACGCTTCCGAGCTCCGTGGAACCAGGGCAAGTGAGCGCCCGCTGTGACAAAGGCGTGCTGAAGATCAACCTCGCCAAGAAGGCAGAAGCCAAGCCCACGCAGATCAAAGTTAATGTTGGCGGCGAGAAGACCCTCGAAGCCATAGCGTCCGTCAAGGCCGCGTAATCAGGAGCCAGTGGCCGAAATGGGAGGTGGCTTATACCCACCTCCCATTTAGTTCGCCTCCACGCGCCTCGGGCGCGGTCTCTTCAGTCTGTCTGCCTCAGCGTTCGGCCAGCACCGACGCGTTCTCCTTCGGATGTAGCGCGTTCATAACTAATCAGTGGCAGCTTTCGAGGAACAAACAGTATGAACTCATCCCGTTTGAACTGGCCAAATCGACTCCCCCGGCTGCTGTGGTTCCGCAGACAATGTCCTCTCTGCACCTCAATTGTGTTCGAAACTGCAGAATCACAGTCTATCGACGGCCCATTAGCTCTATTCGCTTTATATCCGTTTCGTTGCGTCAATTGTTGGCGACGATACTACTGGTTTGCAAAGAGAAGCGTGTGGATGGGGCATGACACTTGGAGACGTACACACAATGATAAAACAGACAAGTTTCACGGCGATTGAGTGAGCGGAGGGCATGATGGACAACCCACGATACCCATTCAGCCATACCTCGAACGATCTGTTGTTCAGCCTAGACGGAGAGAATTCCCGGAAAACGCTGAACTATGAGGTCGTCGCGCAGAGCGCGAGAAGACGTGCAGGACATCCAGAATGCTCTTGCCGTCGGCATGGGACCATATTTGATCGATTCCGGACAAACGCAGCTTTTGACCACGATCAGTATCTACGCTCAGCGAGGCGAATTGCGAGAGCAGGTGCGGCTGCTCTATATGAATGCTGTTGCACTTCGTATTTGGAAAGCAATGGGCAAACGGCCGAATCTGATCGGCGCGAAACATCGCCCACCGAAAACTGCTCTGCTGGCGTTCGGCGTTCCATTCAATGAATAGGGATGCTCGATTCTTTTCGCGATTCACTGACTGGCTGCACTGCGGAAAATCAATAGACTCCCGAGGGACAGTCTCTTTTGTTCTTCGATTTTGATTATGACTAGCGCTTCATTCGTGGCAGAGACTGCCCATGTATGATCGATATATAGTTCGGCAGGAAGACTCGTAATCGGAAATCACGCCAAACGTAGTTTGGGCCAATGATTCACCCATTGTGAAGACACTCTGAAGCCACCGTACTCGCACGAGGAAAGGTTGGATTCGATGAGTGTTCATCTCGTAAATCCCAGCGACAATTCATTTGGCACGGCCGTCATTACGCCAAGATGGCTGTTTGTTCTTGCGGCAGCAACACCCGAATCGGCGGGAGATCCCATCCTTGTCGATGAGTCGCTGGAGCAGATTGTGCCGGAAAGCATCATGCCGGGAGATATAGTCGGCATCAGCGTACATACAGGTAATGCTCTGCGTGGGTATGAGGTCGGCCGGATAGCGCGCGGACGCGGCGCATGGGTGGTATACGGCGGTATTCACGCTACGCTGTTTCCCGAAGAAGCCCTGGGTCGCGGCAATGCTCACGCTGTGGTGAAAGGTGACGGCGATCTAGCGTGGAGCAAGGTCGTAACCGATTGTCTTGCAGGCGCGCCATCCAGAATTTACGAGGGTGGGAGAATTGAAGGCGGCCAGTTCCTGGCTGCACGATGGGATCTGATGCAGCGCGACAAATATATGTGGGCATCAGTACAGACCATTCGCGGATGCCCGAAGCATTGCTCTTTTTGCAGTGTCTGGCGAACAGACGGCCAGCAACCACGGCAGCGGCGGTTCAAGAGCGTGATCGACGAGATCGTGAATTTGCGGCGAATCGGTTTCCGGTTTATCGCACTCGCCGATGACAACTTCTACCCGGTTACATTGACCGACCTGCGATTGGCCCGAGAACAGAACAATCTCGCCAAACTTGAAGAGTTGACAGCGATCCGCGCTGAACGTTTCCAGCTAATGGAAGAGTTGGCAAAGCTTCCCAAGGATATGGTCTTTTTCACTCAGATAACGATGGAGGCAGCCGAGGATGGCGAGTATCTGGACGCCATGCGAAAGGCCAATATCAAGGGAGCTTTGGTCGGGGTCGAGGCGGTAACGCCGGAAGGACTCAAAGCGGTCTTCAAAGACTTCAACTACTCTGGCGAGGCGTTGGCAAAGCAGCTACAAACGTTTAAGCAACATGGAGTCCATGTGCTCGGATCGTTCATCTTCGGACTCCCGACAGATAAGCCGGCAACGTTCGATGCGACCGTCGAGATGGCGTTGAAGGCGGGCGTAACCTTTGCCCAGTTCGTCATGATGACACCATTTCCTGGAACCATCGACTTCGGGCGCTGGGAGAAGGAACAAGCAAAGCACCCCACACTGGTTGGCGATGTGCCGATTACTCAGTATTGGCTGATTCCGACGGATGTTCGTCCAAAAATGTTTACGCCGCATCCTTCGATGAGTTCGGATGAAATTCGGGCGCGCACACAGAAAGTCTGGGATAGGTTCTACAACTGGAGTGCTGTCTGGCAAAGGTCAGCCTGCACTCCAACGTTACGCGCCAGGGTAGCTTTTATGTTCCTATCAAAACTCTACCGGCAGATGTATGCGGGAACGGGAATCTCCACCGATAGCGCCCGTAGGAAGAAATCCAAGACGTGGGCACGGTGGACGGCCAGACAATGCAGAAAGCTGTTTCAAGCAAAACCAATGCCACATTTGCAGTCTCCGTCGTGGGAACTCTCGTTTGCATCGCCCCCCGTACGCCGTCCGGCATTCCTGGGGAACCAGCAGCAAGATGAAACTGTACCATTCGTTGTCATCCCATAAAGTTGAATCCTGTTGCTCCTCGAAAGTGGAATTAATAGGTCAAGCCTATGACCCGAGTCAGACTTGTACTGGCTGAACTCTCGTCGGATAAGGAGTGAGAAACGACCTTCCTGTCGCTCAACTCCCGGATCGTCGGCTACACGGAAGTAATCCTGCCGCCGACAGTTCCACCTCGCTGTCGAAGTTCCTCAAAAAACGGGATTATCGGCAACTTCGCCGACTGACTTCCTTACCCGCAGAGGTGTTCGGAAGGATCGAGGGCGCGGTTTCGCAGTTGAGTGAATGATATTAAGACTCCTAGCAATTAACGCCCATCTCGCCCGATTTTGGAAGTCCTTGACGTGACGCCGGAGATGACGTGACTCTCATCTGTCGATGAATTCCTGAATAAGATCGGCTACGATCATTCCGCTCCGGCTGTTGAGATGAACGCCGTCGGTGTGAAAGCGCCAGCCATTCATCTGGGCGACCTCATCAGGACTCTTGTGCAGCACCAGAACGCGGAAAGTGTCACGATAAAACGAAAGGAATCGGAAGCATGTAAAGGCGCGACCGGGCGATTCCATGATTTGTGTAGCCATCGATTCATGAACGGCAATATAGTCAACGCTCTCTTCTCGCGCGATCTCTCTGATGATTGCGTTGTACTCTTCAATGCGCCGGTTGAGTTCGCTCTGGAACGGATCTGCAGACAACGGATCTTCTCCGATCGGAGGCAACGAGCAGAGCGCAACAGCAGCCGAGGTCTCAGCCTTCACGCGGCGGGCGATACCGCGAAGGCTCTCGCGGAACCATTCGGGCGATGGCTCGCTTGGAAGATCCTTCGAGATTCGAAAGAAACGCCTGATCTTCCTTGAAACTAATGCAAGGACATCATTGCTGCCGACCAAAACCACTACCTTCTCCGGACAACAAGCAAGGACATCAGGCAGGCGCTTGAGTGCGCTATACGCGAGATCGCCGCCGACGCCGAAGTTATGAAAACGAACGCGCTTGTTGCGGGGCCTCCGCTCCAGTTCGCCGATCCAATTGAAAGCTTGTCCTTTACCCGCCGTACTGCTGGACCCAAGACACGCCACGATTGTCGCCTCCGTTTGGACGGGCGGGGCTGGACTAACGGGGTCTGACAACAGATCAGATCGAATCATGGGGTCACGATTTAGAGTTCGTCACAGATGCCGTCGATAGAAAAGCTAATGTCCTGATGCAACCATCGAGAGTTGCATACGATCATAGTGCGGCCTGTTGGGTGCCTGCGAACACAGGCATCGTGGGAAGAGCGTTGCACCTCTTGTGCCTGTTGAACTCGTTTTTCCATACTACCGCTTGTTAAGTTCACTTGCTGCCTTCATATACCGGCATTAGCGAGCTGACGAACCCAACCGAGGGATTGCTTACCGGATTGTCGGGATCCCATGAGTTGCTGAAGTTGCCGAAAAATGGGATGAGCAGGTCTTTCGAATCGGAGAGACTATTGCCCATGAAAAATCCTACGCAGCACCTAATCACGGAAGTACCACGCAGACAGGCCAGGGTGGGGATGACGATCGGGATCGACCTTGGGGATGTCTGGAGCCATTACTGCACGCTCAACGAAGATGGAGAAGTAGTGGGCCGAGGCCGGTTTCGTACCAGTCCATCGGGAGTCGAGAAGTGGTTTACCGATCTGCCTCCGGTGCGGATCGCAATGGAGGCGGGCACGCACTCGATCTGGGTCAGCGAACAGCTTCAGGAGATGGGCCACGAGGTGATCGTGGCGAACGTGAGGGAGCTGCGTGCGATCTCGCACAGTGATCGGAAGAGCGACACCGTGGACGCCGAGAAGATCGCTCGCTACGCTCGGCTCGATCCGAAGATCCTGCGACCGATCTCTCATCGCACGGTTGCTCAACAGGAAGCTCTGACGTTGATCCGTGCCCGCAACCTGATCGTTCGTCTGCGGACAGCGGCAGTGAACGCGGTGCGCGGATTGGCCAAGCCTTGCGGCTACCGACTTCCGGCCTCGTCCACCTTGTGCTTCGCCAAGCGGAGTTTGGCCGTGCTTCCGCCAGGTCTGGTTCAGGCGCTCGGTCCGGTGCTCGAGCAGATCGCGGAGATGACGAAGAAGATCAAGCACTACGACGGGCTGATCAGGCGACTCACGGAGACGGAGTATCCAGAGACACAAGCGCTGATCCAGGTCTACGGTGTCGGGCAGCTCACGGCCCTGACTTACGTCCTGACGCTGGGGAGCAAGGAACGCTTCCGGCGAAGTCGCGATGTCGGCTGCTACCTCGGCCTGCGGCCAAAACGCAGTCAGTCCGGGGATCGCGACCCGCAGCTCGGCATCACCAAGGCGGGCAACATCTACTTACGTACTCTGCTGGTCGAGTGTGCCAACCACGTGCTCGGTCCGCATGGGAGAGATTCCACCTTACGACAGTGGGGTCTGCACCTGGCTTCGCGCGGAGGCAAGCAGTCCCGTAATCGGGCCATCGTCGCCGTCGCTCGCAAGCTGGCAGTACTGCTTCATCGCATCTGGATCACCCAGGAGCCATGCATCCCGTTCTATGGAGTGGCAGCCTGAGAAAGGAGATCCTGTCTAATTGTTGCAACTACCCCGCTTCCCGATGACTGCGTGTCGGGTTGGGCCCTGAACGAGGCCGACCGAAAACTGGCAGCATCGACTTCTCCTTCTGACCCCAACCGACACAGAGCCACGAGCGGCTCACTCAAAGTGCGAATAGAAACACGGTGGAGAACAACATGCGGAACAACCAAAACACAAACAAAAGCCCTATGAAGACAAAACACAGAGAAAACCCTTGACCAATGTGACCTGCTCATAGAAACCCGACTTTGCGGGCACTAGGGGATTACTTCCCGATTGTGGTATTCCATAGAAGAGTCAGAGCGGGGCCCGCAGGCTAGCACTGGAAACGGAGGTCGCGATGATAACTCAAGTCGAAGCTCTCGCCAAGTATGCTGCCCGCGCTTCCTTCTCCGACCTCTCAGCAGAATCGCGCAGGCAGTTGCCGATCCATATCCTGGACTCGCTGGGCTGCTGCATCGCCGCCCTGGGCGCCGGCCCTGTCCAGGCCTGTCACGAGCAGGTCGCAGAGTTCGGCGGCACCAGCCCGTGCGCGCTGATTGGCGGCCGACAGGCGAACCCGATCTACGCTGCGTTCTGGCACACCGCACTGGTGCGCTATGTCGATTTCATGGACAACTTCCTTGCGCAGACCGAGACGTGCCACACGGCTGACAATTTCGGCGTGGCGCTGACCATCGCCGACTACGCGGGCGGAAGCGGCCGCGACCTGATGCTTGGAGTGGCTGTCGGCTACACCGTCCAGTCACGGTTTGTTGATCACGCCAACTTCATGACCAGCGGCTTCGACCACACCGCGCAACTGGCCTTCTCGCACAACGCCGCCGCCGGCCGGCTGCTCGGCCTAAACGAGCAGCAGATAGCGAATGCCATCGCGATGGCTGCAGCCAGCGATGCCTCCTTCGCCGTCATTCGGGCGAAGCCGTTGTCGCAGTGGAAGGGTTTCGCCTCGTCGCAGACGGCGCTCGCTTCCATGAACGCCCTGTTTCTCGCTCGCCGCGGCATGGAGGGGCCGCTGCGAGTGATCGAGGGCCCGCTGGGGATTGACCATCTCTTGAGGATGAATATCCATATCAACTGGGACAAGCAGGGATACGAGGGCGTAGTGGAGAGCAGCATCAAAAAGTACAACTCCATGATCCACACTCAGTCCGCGGTGCATTGCATGGTCGAACTCGCCAAGCAGAACAAAATCGACCCCGGCAAGGTGGTCTCGATTGAGGCAGAGGTGTTCCAACTCGCCTACGATTTCGCCGGCGGCGGCCTTTATGGCGTGGACAAAGTCATCCGGACCAAAGAACAAGCGGATCACAGCCTGCCGTACCTGCTCGCAGTGGCCCTCCTTGATGGCGACGTGATGCCAGCGCAATTCCAGCCGGACCGCATCATCAAGCCCGATGTGCAGGGACTCTTGAAGAAGGTTTCAGTCCGGCCGAACCACGAATACACGGACGAATATCCCGCGAAAATGCCCGCCAAGATCACCGTCAGGCTAGGGGACGGGAAGGTGTTCGAGCACGAGGTTCAGGACTACCCGGGTCTGGCCTCCCATCCGTTCTCATGGGAGGATTCCGTCGAGAAGTTCGACAGGCTCGTGGCCGGCGCCGCCGACAAAGGGCTGTCCGGGGAGATCAAGGACGCCGTGCGGTCGCTCGAAAGCATCCAAGTCAGGGACTTGATGCAGCTGCTCGGTCGCGTCAGAGCAGCGACTTCGGCCGCACCATCGAATACGATCTGACTGACCGCAAAAAAGGAGGAAATCCAGATGGCTATTACACCCGACCGCGTTCGCGATATCTTCAAGGGACTTGAAAGCGGCGACGGCGCTGCCTTCTTCGACCATGTGGCCGACAATGTGGACTGGATTGTCGAGGGGACGCACCCACTTGCCGGTCACTACCTCAGCAAGAAGGCTTTCATAGAAGGCACCTTCGCCAAGCTAGGTCAGGTCCTTCCGCAGGGCGCGCAGCTCCAAATGGAGAATCTGATCGTCAAAGACGATCAGGCGGTAGTCGAGCTTCATTCTCTGGCGACGGCCAAGAATGGCATGCGCTTCGACAATCGCTACTGCTGGGTAGTCTATTTCCAAGACGGATTAATCGTACGCGTTCGCGCCTATCTCGACTCGGCCATGGTCGCCCGATTGTTCGAGGAGAACCCGATACCAGGATCGGCTGGAACGGTCTAGCTTAAGATTATGTAGCCCGCTCATTGCAGCGCGTACCATGCGAGACCCATCGCGAGCGTGTGGCACCAACCCCGGCTCGCCGGTTTGTGACAAGTATCAACCGCCATTCAAGTTCACCGGCAAGCTCTACAGCGCGACCCTGGACGTGAGCGGAGAGTTGATTAGGGATCCAGAGGCCGAGATGCGCGCGCACATGGCGCGGCAGTAGGCACCTTGAGGACGACCTCGCAATTTAAGCCCTGAGGATGAGAGCAAGTTGCATGCATACGGCTTTTGTTGGCACACACGACTAGCTCCAGAGCCACGGACTTTGGGGAACATCGGGTCAGTTTAGGGTGAGTGGTCGGCTACCCGTCGAAGTGCACGAAAAACGGGGTTTTCGGAAACTGATACGGGTAAGTAACGAGAAGCCGGCTTCTGGGAAGTTATCGTCACTACCCATGATGCGCAACCCGAAGCTGATTCTGATCGCCGCTAGAATTCTAATTTTTCTAGTGCCGCAGTTCGGTCGCTTGGCAAGGGTCGTCGAAGGCCCGAAGCGGCCACAAGAACGAGCGCGACTGATCTATTGCCTTTTGTTTCTTGCTCCTACAATTATTTTCTGCGTTTTTGGCCGAAAAAACGCTTGTCAAGTCCCAAAATGCTCTAACCCTTTGCTCACCAACAACATCCGCTTGGCATTTTAGTTATATTCAACCAGCTATAATTAAATAAGAAATCAAGAAAAGCCCCCGGGCCAATCTCCGGGGCTTTCTCATTGCAGAAAGGAAATCCGCCCTAACCCATTTGTTTGGAATATTTTGGACGCAACCCGTTTGCTATGAATATTTTGCAGACAGTGTTGCCTCGTAAGTTAATGAATATAAATGACTTACTCGCGGGCAACAGGGGGGGGGGTACCCCTCCCGGAAAGGGAGACAAACTAAGCAAACACCAGACACTGTGGCTTGGACAGGTCAAAGCTCTTACCCGCGGTCAACTGTCCGGTCTTCATATCACGAGCCAGCGTCGAAATATTGTCTGAAGCCTGATTCGCCACCAGCAGCCACCGCCCACTCGGGTCCAGCGCCAGATGGCGCGGCACCTTTCCACCGCAGGGTGTCCGGTTCAGAAGCGTCAGCCGTCCGTCCGTGGGCGATATCGCCAACGTAACAACAATGTCGTCAAACCGGTCTATGGCATACGCAAAACGAGCCTCGTGATCGATCACGATGTCTGCTCCAGCCGTAGTGCCCTGAAAATCAGGTGGCCTCATCACCACCTCCTGCACCGTCTCAAGCACGCCCGCCCCCGCATTCCACCGCAGCACAACCACCGACGACCCCATCTCGGTCACGCAATACGCAAATTTGCCGTTCGGATGAAACCGCAGAGCCCGCGGCCCGGCTCCAGGGGCTGACTGCCACGCAGGAGGATCGTTCAACGTCAGCTTCGCCGTACCTGCATCCAGCCGGTAGATGTGAATCGCATCAAGCCCCAGGTCGTTGACCAGCAGAAACCGGTTATCCGGTGACACGGTCACACGATGCGCATGCGGCTTGCTCTGCCGCTTCTCATCCGCCCCATGCCCGGTGTACTGAAAAAACGAAACCGCCGGAGTCAGCCGACCGTCCGCTCCAACTGAAAACGAAGCCGCGCTTCCTCCACCATAATTCGCCGCAAACGCCGACCGCCCGGTGCGATCAACCGCCACGTGACATGTCCCGCCGCCCTGCGTACCGACCTCATTGACCTTGGTCAACCGTGCCTTAGCGCGATCGAGCGTATAGCTCGACACCGCGCCGCCACTCTTGCCCTCATAGTTATTAATCTCGTTCGCAACGATGACAGTCCTGCCATTCGGAGCCATCGTCAGAAACGTAGGGTTATCCGCCTCCGCCGCCAGTCCCAGCGCATTCAACTCTCCGGTCGCCGCCGCAAACGAGTATGCATAAATCCCCTTGCTGGTCCCGGAAGTCTGCGTTCCAACCAGCAGCAACTGCCCCCCACCAAGCCCTTGCGCCAGCCCGAACCCCGGCCGCCCAGCTATTGAAAGCGCCGCCGAACCAAAAATAAATCCACGTCGAGTAATCTGCCTCAAGATCAGCTCCTCATTCACCACATCCACAATAGCGCGATTTGAAGACAAGGGGAGAACAAGCAGATAAGCTGTTCCCAACAACGCGGTGAAGTCAACGGCCGCTTAAGGAACGACCCAGCGTGTCTCAAGCACCAAACGCCTCCCGAAACTCGCCTCTCGAAGCTATTCGCGGGAGTCTCATCGTCTCCTGTCAGGCCTCCGAAGGTGATCCTCTCGACGATCTCGATACGCTTACCCGCATCGCAACGTCAGTTCTGCGCGGCGGAGCAGCTGGTCTCCGTGCCGAAGGGGTCGCACGCATCACCGCCTTCCGCAACCTCACGCAACTCCCCATCATCGGCATCCTCAAGACCTACGACGCAAACGGCGAGGTCTACATCACGCCCGACTTCTCGTCTGCCAAGGCCATCAGCGACGCAGGAGCAGACATCATCGCCCTGGACTGCACCGCTCGCCGCCTCACCGCCGCCGAACCCTGGCCCGAACTCATCCGCCGTATCCACACCGAACTCAACCGGCCCGTCCTCGCCGACATCGCCACCCTCGAAGACGCCCTTGCCGCCGAACGCGCCGGAGCCGACGCTGTTGCCACCACTCTCTACGGCTACACCGCCGAAACCGCCAACATCCGCACTGTTTCCTGGCCTCTCATCCAATCCGTCGTCGCTCGCTTGACAATCCCGGTGCTCGCAGAAGGCCACATCAACCACCCCCACGAGGCCCGGCGTGCCCTGGACATGGGTGCCACCGCCGTCGTCGTCGGTTCAGCTATCACCCGCCCCGAGACCATCACAGCCCGATTCGTACAGGCCACACAAAGCTCGAAAAATGATGATTTTTGAGAAGCTATTCGATAGTTGTCGTTGGTACTCGGATGGAAGCTTTATAACGGTCGCCGCGATAACGCGAGCAGGCGACTTCGATCGGCATCTCGTCTGTCGTCATAATGATTCGCGAGATCGACAGAATGCTCGCCCTTTTCGGAATCGTCAAAAGCTCGGACTCCTCGCGCGTGGCTGGCAGCGCTTCGATGACTTCGTCGGCCCAGGCCACCCGTACGCCGAAGTTCTCACGAAGGACGAGGTACAGGGATTGTTTTGCGAAGCTGATTTTGTCGAGTCCCGGAAACCGCTTTAGTGAAATATTCGATTCCTCAAGGGCCATCGGAATCCCATCGGCCAGTCGTAGGCGCCGCAGCCGCATCACCGCCTCTTCCGTCTCAACCTTCAACTTTTCTGCAAGCTCCTCTGTCGCTTTCACCACCGTCTGCTCGAGCAGCTTGGAACTCGGCACCATGCCGAGATGCTTCATGTCTTCGGTAAAGCCGCGCAGATGCATGATGTTCTTATCGAGCTTCGGCCGGGTAACAAACGTCCCGCGCCCCTTCTGGCTGATGGCAAAGCCGCTGGTCTTCAACCCATGCAGAGCCTGACGAGCGGTCATCCGGCTCACCTGGTAGACACGCGCGAGTTCTTCTTCTGAAGCCAGCGGATCCCCAGTCAACAGCTCACCCGAGTGAATCTTCTCCATCAAGGCACGCTGAATCTGGTAGTACAAAGGAATAAAGCCGCCCTTATCTAAGGGGCGCACCGCTAAAGCCTTTTGAATCTCAGACTTGGGCACTCTATCTCCTGAAACGTCGCTCGGTTGCATCTCGAATCAGCCACAAACCCCAACGCAGCAAGTTCAAGACGCATCCTGGATGTACGGCATTTTGATAACTATAACTTTTAGTCGTATGTCAGCCAGTTGTCTATACGTCCCCTGTCAAAAACTGGGACCACCGACTCTAAGCGATCGCCGGACGTCCCGCCAGAAAGGTCTGGATAACCTCTGCCTCTGGAGACAGTACCGTAATATTGGCCGCGCGGCCGGTGCCAATAGAGCCCCACTCATCCTCAATCCCGACTAACTGCGAAGGGTTGGACGAAGCCGCGGCCACAGCTGTGGTCAAGTTTGCGCCGGTGAACTTCATCAGGTTCTGCACTCCGCGGTCGAGTGTGAGCACACTGCCGGCGAGAGTGCCGTCGGAGGTGCACCGTCCATCACGAACCTGCACCACCATGTCTCCCAGCATGTAAGTCCCGTCTGGCATTCCGGTAGCGCTCATGCCATCGGTCACCAGAATGATATGGTCCTCATCCTTCGCCTTAAGAAACAGACGTACCATGAGGGGATCGACATGAATGCCATCGCAGATGATCTCTGCAAAAAGCGAGCGCTTGTCGAGCACATAAGCAGCCAGCCCCGGCTCTCGATGGTCGATAGCGCGCATCGCATTGAACGTATGTGTTGCTGAGCGCGCTCCTGCCAGGTAGCCGGCTTCTGCTTCACATACCTCGGCGTCACTGTGGCCCATGCTGCAGCGCACACCCAGCGCAGTCGCATGGGCAATCAGTTCGGTCGCCCCAGGCAACTCCGGAGCAATCGTCATCAGGCAGATCTTGCCCTCTGCGGCCTGCCAAAAGCGATCGAACAACGCAATCGAGGGTTCTTCCAACAACGCTTCGGTATGAACCCCGCGCTTCAGATGCGAAAGAAAGGGTCCTTCCAGATGTATTCCCAGCGGAGTAGCGCCATGCCCAGCCTTCGTTCCCCGTCCAATCTGCGTTGCCAGTCCTGCCAGCGAGCGCAGTGTCTCCTCTCTGCCTGAGGTGACCGTTGTCGGAAAATACGCGCCGACACCGCGGCCTGCAAGATAGGACCCTATTGCATCGAGCGCCTCCGGAGTTGCCTCCATCACATCGTGCCCCGCGCAACCATGAATATGGACATCGACATAGGCCGGAACCAGAGTCGCCTCCGGAAAGCGATGCGTCGCCGTGATTTGCGCGTGGTCTTCTGCGCGAAGGCTTTCGATACGGCTTACGCGACCGTCAGCTATGCTTACCAGCGGATATTCCACCACGCCACCGGAGCTTATGAGTCGTCGCGCCGCTATCGTACCGATCATCCCTGCCTCTTCGCTAATTCCATGCTGTTAGTCCACAATCAGTTAACCACGTTTCGGAATCCGACCAAATCTGTCAAAGAAAGAGTTTTGTCGAACTCCGAGGCTCGATGACACTGGGATAGGGGATCGCAGCTAGGAATTTGTTCTACGTTCTGCGTTCTAGTATAGTCGTACATACAAGTAAGAGCAAAACGTTTACTAGCTTCTGTCGAACTCCGTTCTCAAAGTAGACAATTTCCTTCCCAGGTTAATCGCGGCCCATCCGGAAGCAAGTAGATAGCCACAGAAGGAATTTGAATTGTCACAGCACATGACGAAATCGACGCCTATCGTCCCGCCGACCGCATCCTTTCCTCATGCCATGTTGCGCGAGATTTACGAACAGCCGCAGGCGCTCGCCGAGACCATCGAACGCTACGTCCCCGGCGGGGCCTCGACAGCAGCGACACTTCAACCAGTCGTCGATGCCATCGGCAGACGGGAGCGACTTGTCATCGCAGCCAGTGGCTCCAGCCGCCATGCGGGTCTAGCCGGCGAAATCATGCTGGAGGATCTAGCGGGCATCCCTGTCGATGTCGAGTACGCCAGCGAATATACCTATCGCTCAACTCACACTCTGCACAATCCCGGCGTTATCGTGATCTCTCAATCAGGCGAGACGGCGGACACGCTCGCTGCCTTGCGCGAAGCCAGTGCCCGCGGGCTCGCTACCGTCGCGATCACGAATAACGCCCACTCCAGCATGGCAACGGAAGCTAACGCGTCGATGCCAACCTTTGCCGGTATCGAGAAGGCCATTCCGGCGACCAAGAGCTTTACGACACAACTGGCCGTGCTCTACTCGCTTGCCCTCCACCTGGCTCGCTTCCGCGGTCGCATGACCCAGCAGGCAGCCGAGGCCTATGGACGACAGTTGCAGGAGATCCCATGGCTCATCCAAACTGCACTGCTCGGCTGGCAAGAACAGATTGAGGCGCTTACCCCGCAACTCGCAAACTCCAGCACACTTCTCTATCTCGGTCGGGGTCCCCACTATGCGATCGCCCGCGAAGGTGCACTCAAACTCAAGGAGTCTGCCTATCTGAACGCTGAAGGATATCCATCCGGCGAACTGAAGCACGGGCCCAACGCGCTTGTCAGCAAAGAAGCACCCTTGATTATGATCGCCACTGCTGACGTCAACGATCCAGATTCGCTTCTACGGTATTCAAAGGTGCTTCAACTCATGAAGGATATGCGGGAGCAGGGAGCGCGGATTATTGCCCTCGCAACCGAAGGCAACCGCGAAGTCCCTGACTATAGCGACTCCTGTCTTTTCATCCCGGCCAGCAACGACCTTCTATCTACGATTCTCGAAGTGGTGCCGCTTCAGTTGCTCGCCTACACGCTGGCGATCAGCCGCGGGATCGACGTTGATCGACCAAGAAACCTGGTCAAGGCTGTCGTCGAGGAATAATCGCATCAGACAGCTCTCGCGATTCACCACGTCGGCCGAAGCTTTCTAACTCTCCAAAAGAAAGACACTCAAAACTCCATACCAGCGATCAGGCTCGACCGCACTGTTCGCGCCGCCGACGTGTGTCGATCGCCGTCCTGACGGATTCTCTCCATCCTCTCTTTATCAGGTACACGAATATCCGTTGCCCAGGGTCTCGGGCGAAGGACCGTCTCGTTTCGAGCATTTTTAGTACCACCGCATGGCGGCAGCAGAATGAGCGCCAACCCAAAGGTTCGCTCGGTGCAACTTTCGTGCAATAGGTTCGCCTCCTTACGGAGGTTACCGTGAGTACTAAAGTTCGGCCAAGTAGTAATGAGCCAAAAGGGAACCTATGACAAGCCATTCCCACACTTCACCTTATTTTTCGATGCTTTCTTCGATCCGTACCTATTGCGCAAAGGCTTTTTCTGTCCTGGCGATGGTGACAACGATCGTTTCGGCAGCCCTTGCAGCGCCTGCGCCAACCAAGACAACGTTGGCGATCTCGGCTTCGACTGTTACCTACCAGACTCCCATCGTATTAACGGCGACAGTAACGTCAGGTGGCTCTCCTGTCACGGCAGGAATTGTTCTTTTCTGCGATACATCGGCAACCGTTTGTGAAAACAATTCCGCTCTGGGTGTTGCACAACTGACCTTCCCGGGAGCAAATGCTTCCGTAAAGATAGGCAGCGGTCCCATTGGTAATCACACCTACCAGGCAGTCTTCAGAGCGAACAATAGTTATGCAACCAGTACGTCCAACAAAGTTACCTACACGGTCACGGGAACCTATCTCTCGGCCACAGGGCTGACGTCAACAGGTTCCATCGGCAACTACAGCCTCACGGGGACCGTTGCCAGCATTGGTTCAATCAGAACAGGGCCGACGGGTGTCATCTCGTTTCTTGACACAAGTGTTGGCAATAATCTGCTCGGAACGGAAAACCTTGTTACCTTCACCGTTTCAACCAGCTTTCTTCAAAACCAACCTTTCGCTATCGGTGGCCCCGGCGCAGTGAATCGGTCGGTGGCCATCGCGTCCGCATACCTCGATGGAGACAACAATCTCGACGTAGTTACGGGGGATGCGTCTCTGGTTACCGGAGGCCCTTCAACGATAACCGTGCTTCTCGGCAACGGCGACGGCAGCTTCAAGCCAAAGGTGAATTATCCCGGATGCACGACCGGAAACGCACTGAAGATTCTACTTGCCGACTTTAATCGCGATGGCAACACCGATATTGCTCTTGGGTGTTCCGACGGCACCGCCAACGGCGGCCTCGTCATTATCCTCGGCAATGGCGACGGTTCATTTCAAACTCCCACTTTCTATTCGACGGGCGACGTAGCGAGTATCGCGATTGGGGACTTCAATAACGACGGAATTATGGACATAGCCCTCACCGACAGGGCACAACAGAACGTCCTTTTCTTTATCGGCAAAGGCGACGGAACCTTTACCAAGGAAGCGACCACTATTACAACTTCCGCTCCCGCTCACGGGATTGTTGCAGCAGACTTCAACGGGGACGGCATTGACGATGTTGCCTATGCCGTTACCGGTACGGTATCGGGCAGCAATCTATCCGATCTTTATGTAGCTTTCGGCAAAGGCGATGGCACGTTCCAGGTACCCTCTTCTCCCACTACAACCCAGATCGGTGAGTTTCTGACCACGGGCGATACCAACGCGGACAACAAACCGGACATAGTGGCCGCTTCCATCACTCAGCCAGGCCCTGGCCACAAGAACGTCGGCAACAGTCTCTTTGTCCTCGTCGGCAACGGCGATGGCACCTTCAAGACGACGGCTTACCTCTCCGATATTCCGTCCGATCCCCATCTTGCCGATGTCAACGGCGATGGAATCCCGGACATCATCGCCGGAGGCAGCATCGGTACCCTGGTTTATCTAGGTAACGGCGACGGAACATTTCTAACCTACCAGCCTTCGCAGTTGCCGAATAACGAGGTGATCATCGGCGGCTTCGCCCTTACTTATGCCGTCAATGCCGGCGACTTCAACAACGACGGCAACGCTGACCTCATCGGAACGGATGCCGACACCCCTCGCGCTGCCGTCTCATTGAGCCAGATTCAGCAGGCATCCACTGCCTCTGCCCTCACCAACGTCGCCGTCTTTCCACTCGGCAGTGGCATTCACAACGTCGATGCGAGTTACTCCGGTGACGGCATCTTTCTCGGCAGTGTATCCAGCACCGTGCCACTGACAGCTGCCCCCGTAAACACCACACTTACCTTAACGATTTCGCCAAACTCAGCGATCCTTACTGGTCAGCCTGTCGCCTTGACCGCAGTCCTGTCTCCTTTCACCGTCGGTCCACCAACGACGACCACGGACGGGGAACTCGTCAAATTCTTTAGTGGTCCTACGTTGCTCGGTACGGGCACGTTGTCGGGCGGCGTTGCGACGCTGACGACAACGGCATTGACGACGGGATCGAACTCTCTCACCGCCGTCTTCCCTGGGGATTCGAACTACAACCCAAGCACCTCGAACGCTGTTACGGCGGCTGTTTCTGATGTGGTGCTGACCTCTTCACTGAATCCGTCGACTTACACGCAATCAGTCACCTTTACAGCGTCCTTACCCGGCAGTAAAACCGGAGTCGTTACGTTCCTCGACGGTCCGAATACGATCGGAACCAGCGCGGTCTCCGGCAGCGCAGCGACCTTCACAACCTCTGCGCTCCTTGTCGGTTCGCACAATATCACCGCGACGTTCAGCAGCAGCACTTCGAATCTGGTCGTCCAGGTGGTCAACAAATTGACAACGACGGTCACGGTCGGGACCTCTGGCCCAAGCACCTTCGGCCAGCCCGTCACAATCACCGCTTCTGTGCCAGCCGGGCCTACCGGCACGATCACCATCACCAGCGGTGGCGTAACACTGGGTAGTGGACCCGTTACCTCTTCAAACGGCACAGTAACCGTTACTACGTCAACGTTGCCGGTCGGTTCAGACACCATCACGGCAACCTACAGTGGAGATACCAGCTACAGCTCGGCAGTGGGAACCGCAACTCAGTCCGTTTCCAAGGCGAATTCCACATCGACGCTGACCTCGTCCGTCAATCCGTCTCTTCCTGGCAGCGCCGTCACCTTCACCGACACAATACTCCCCAGCAATGCTACCGGGACAGTGACATTCACCAATGGCTCGACGACGCTGGGCACTTCAACCGTCACCGGCGGAGTCGCGACCCTCACGAATTCATCGCTCCCGCTCGGCAGCGATGTCATCACAGCGACGTACAGCGGAGATGGAACTTACAACTCTTCCGTTGCAACCTTGACCCAGACCGTCGCCAAGACCACGCCGACCGTCACAGTTAGCACCTCTGGCCCGAGCACCTTCGGCCAAACCGTCACGATTACGGCTTCCGTACCGGTTGGACCTACCGGCACGATCACCATCACCAGCGGCGGAGTGACTCTGGGCAGTGGAACCATTACCGCTTCCAATGGCACAGTAACGATCACTACGACGACGTTGCCGGTCGGTTCCGACACAATCACCGCGACCTACGGTGGCGATACAACGAATAACACTGCGACCGGAACGACGACGCAGACCGTAACAAAGGTCTCTCCGGCTGAAACTCTCACCTCCTCCGCGAACCCCTCCAACTTCAATCAATCCGTAACCTTTACAGCGACGCTTCCCACCAATACGACCGGTACGGTGGCCTTCACGAGCGGCTCAACCTCGCTCGGCACAGGCACTCTGTCAAACGGCGTGGCGTCTGTGAGCACCTCTATCCTTCCTGCGGGCTCGGATCCTGTCACCGCAACCTATAACGGGGATGCAAACAACAACACCGCAACGGCAACCCTCACTCAGACAGTCAATAAGGGAACGCCGACTGTCACCGTCACCACATCTGGGCCGTCTTCCTTCGGTGACCCAGTCACGATCACGACCACCTTGCCCATCGGCACCACAGGCACCGTGACGGTAACAAGCGGCAGCACGCCACTCGGCTCTGGCACGGTCAATCCGACAACTGGAACCGTGGTCATTACCACGACCGTCCTGCCGGTTGGTAGCGACCCGATCACCGCCTCGTATGGCGGCGACTCAAACAACAACCCTGCCACCGGAACGACCACGCAGACCGTAAACAAGGCAACCCCTGTCGTCGCTCTCACCTCGTCTGCTAACCCATCCACTCTCAACCAGTCCGTTACCTTCACCGCCACGTTGCCGTCAGGTGCAACCGGAACAGTGACATTCACAAATGGCGCGACGGTATTGGGTACATCTCCGTTGACAGGCGGAGTCGCGACGGCAACCTCGTCCACGCTCCCCATGGGCACCGATCCGATTACTGCAACCTACAGCGGTGACGGAAACTACAACTCGGCAGCAGCAACCATCACGGAGAACGTGGGCAAGACGACGACGACTGTCGTGTTGACCTCTTCGGTGAATCCATCCGCCGACAATCAGTCCGTTACGTTCACCGCCACCCTCCCGTCAGGTCCAACCGGAACAGTAACCTTCCTTGACGGTTCGACAACCCTCGGCACGGGAACGATAAGCGGAGGTGTGGCAACCTTTACTACCTCTACGCTGACGCCAGGAGTTCACGGCATCGTCGCAAACTACGGCGGAGACTCGAACTACAACCCCGCCACGGCGTCCCTGTCGCAGACAGTCAATAAGGCCACTCCTGTTTTGCCGACACCCGTTGTGTCTAACCCGAACCCAGTCGTCGGCGCTCCAGTCACGATCACTGAAACTGTTCCCCCGGGAGTCTCCGGGCCAGTCACCTTCTCCGACGGCTCAACCCCGATTGGGACAGCTCCGATCGTAGGCGGAGTCGCCACCATCACCGTGACGAACCTGCCGCTCGGTACTGACCCCATCACCGCCAGTACTCCGGGTGACTCTAACAACAACCCTGCCACCTCGCCACCGGTTACAGTAACGGTCGGAAAGGCTGCTGCGACGCTGACCGTCACGTCGTCCCTCAATCCTTCAGTCGTCAACCAGCCCGTGACCTTCACGGCGATTGCACCAGCCGGCGCAACTGGCACAATAACGTTCTTTGACGGGGCAACCAACCTCGGCACGGGCACGTTGAGCAACGGCCAGGCGGCGATCACAACCAGCACGTTGATCGTTGGTACGCACCCGATCACCGCAAGCTATGGCGGCGATACGAACAACGACCCGGCCACTTCGGCGGTGCTAAGTCAAGTAGTCAACAAAGCGACCCCGGTCATACCGCCACCTGTTGTCTCGTCGTCGACACCGCCGCCTAACACGCCGGTAACGATCACCGAGACTGTTCCTCCAGGTGTAACCGGAACGGTTACATTCTCCAACGGAACGACACCGATCGGTACGGCTCCAATTGTGGGCGGAGTCGCCACGATTACGGTCTCTAACTTGCCGGTTGGACCCGATCCCATCACCGCGACAACGTCCGGCGATGCGAACAACAATCCAGCGACGTCAGCCGCAACCGTCGTCACGGTTACGCCCGTGCACGCCAGTCCTGGTCGCCCCGACTGTATCCTCGAACAACCCGGCGCCTAACACGCCCGTAACCATCACTGAGCCGATTCCTTCCGGAGTATCCGGCCCAATTACCTTCTTCGATGGCCCAACCGTCCTGGGAACAGCTCCGATCGTCAACGGTCAGGCGACGTTGACCGTGCCTTCCTTGCCGATTGGCGTCAACCCGATCACCGTAACCGGCATCAACACCTTTACCAACGGCACCATTACGTCGCCGCCGACTCAGGTCACGGTAGCGAAGACAGCCGCTACCATCACCTTGGCCTCCTCCGTGAACCCGGCGCAACCTGGCCAGGCCATCACGTTCTCGGCCACGGTACAAGCCGGCGCAACCGGTTCGATCACCTTCCTCGATGGTTCAACCGTCATCGGCGTTGGAACGATCAGCGCCTCGGGTGTCGCGACCTTCACCACTTCATCGTTGGCGACAGGTTCTCACTCGATCACCGCGACCTATAGCGGCGACACCACCTACAACGCTGTAGCCTCGGCCGTCCTGACAGAAGTCGTCGGAAAAATTCCGACTGTAACGACGATCGCGGTAAGTTCGCCGGCCCAGCTGCTCCACACAGGTGTCACCTTTACTGCGAACGTAACGGCTCCAAGTCCGAATGCCACAGGAACCGTCACCTTCATGGAAGGTACGACCGTGCTGGGTACGGCTACGTTGAGCGCTAACGGCGGTGTCATCGTTACGCTTACCACAAACGCAAATGCCGCCTATGCAACGACCGGCCTGGCCACTGGTTCGCACCAAATTGTGGCAGTCTATTCGGGAGACAACACCTTCGCTCCAAGTACATCGGCTCCTGTCCCGAACATCGTGGAAGATTTCACCAACACAAACACCGGCGCAGCCAGCCAAAGCATGTTCCCGGGTGCGTCGACCTCCTATACCTTTACTCTTGCGCCAGTCAGCGCGACAACCTTCCTCAATGACGTAACAGTAGCGGTCGATGGGCTACCTGCGGGGGCGACTTACACCTTTACTCCGTCCACCATCAAGGCCGGAAGCGGTTCGACTCAAGTTGTTCTCAACGTCCAGACCAGCAGTTCGATGAGTGCGCGCAACAGCCAGCCAGGAAATGGCCCTGCTCCTCGCAATGAACTGCCGATCGCCTTGGGCATGCTTGGTCTCGTCGGCCTCGGTGCGGTGAGAAAGCTCAGACACAAACTGCCCCGCGCGTTACTGCTTCTTCTGTTGACGCTCGGTACGCTTCTGCCGATCGCTGCACTTAGCGGCTGCGCCGGTGGTTACTTCGCCCTCAACCCAACGACATTCCCCCTGACAGTCACCGGCACCGAAGGCCCCATTCAGCACGCCGCGACTGCCAGCTTGATCGTGCAGTAGGAGAAGACAGATGAAACATCTTCGCAGCGCGGCGCTCCTGGTACTTATGTTCGCTCTCCCCTGGGCTCTCCACGCTCAGGCGATAGCGATGAACGGCGCGAGTTTGGACGTTCCAAGGCTCGAGTACGGCCTCAACTATAACTATTTTCACGCGAATGCACCTCCAGGCCAGTGCGGTTGTTTCATGCTCAACGGAGGCAGCGCAACCGTGGTTTACAACATCACGTCCACTTGGGCCGGCGTCGCAGATATGACTCTCGGTCACGCAAGCAACGTCAACAACACGGGACAGAACATCACGATCTTTGACTATCTCTTCGGCCCTCGATACACGCGCCGCATGTCAAGCCGGTATGTTCCGTATGGACAGGTGATGCTCGGCGGAGCAAGGGAGGATGTCAACTTCGAGTTCACGATTAACCGCAATGCATTTGCCGTGCTTGCCGGCGGCGGCGTTACCACGAGACTCAAGAACAGACTTGGCCTGACTCTGGGTGAAGTCGATTGGATCTATAGCCGGATTCCAAACGCGGTAAATAATCGCCAGAACGACCTCCGTATCGTCACCGGCGTCACCTATCACTTCGGGCCAAGTTAGCCTGAAGCCCGTCACCAGTGGTCAGCGAGGACTGAAGAGTTTGTGTGAGTACCTGTTTGCGTCGTCATCCTGAGCGCAGCGAAGGACCCCTGTATTTGCCTTTGACGTTCCTTCGTCTTGTTCTACGTCGTTATCCTGTGCTTCGCTCAGAATGTCCGTACTTGCCATTGACGTCGCGTTTGTCTTGTTCTACGTCGTCATCCCCTGAGCGCAGCGAAGGACCCCTGTATTTGCTGTTGCTGTTGGCTTCCGGTGGGCGCGCAAGACTTTTGAAAACCTGGCCTATCCTCTTTGTTTCCAGCGCCAGAAAATTTATTTTTCTTCAAAAACCTAAGCAAAATCGCATGTCAAGTCCCAAAACCACCTAACCCACTGAAACAAAACAAAATAGAGTTGGCACGTTAGTTAGATTCAAATTGCTATACTAAATATAGAGATGAGAAAAGCCCCGGCATTGGCTGGGGCTTTTGCATTGCAGGAAGATAAACTCCACCTAACTCATTTGTTTGGAATATTTTGGACGCAACCCATTTATTATGAATATTTTACGGAGGTAAATATCCCGTCACGTCAAGTAGATGCTATGATTCTGCATGCGTACTGGCGGTGCAATTTTAAACCTTGATACCGCACCGAAGTACCTCAATGCCAGTCTGAAGGTGGGTTGGGCGAAGCACCACCTTCGCACTCTGGACGTAGAGATCGCGAACTACATGGCAGACGAGCCATATACGATTTCGACCAAGGATGACATTGAAGCTGGACAGCACATCGTTCAACTCGACACTAAGCCGCTGACTGTAGCGATGGGTCTGATTGTGGGGGACTTCGCTTGTTGCCTCCGCAGTTCGCTCGATCACTTGGCAACTTGGCTGACCAGAGTACCCGGTGGAACCCGTAATGATCGCGCGAGTTTCCCCATTATCGGCGTTGATAATGCCGACGGACGCAAGAGTTTTAGCACAGCCGTTAAGGGGGTCACGCCGGACGCTATCAAGGTTATCGAGTCGTTTCAGCCATACCACAGTGGGAAGGCTTACAAGGCCACCAAATTGTGGCGATTGCATCGGCTCTGGAACATCAATCGGCTGTATATCGTTGAATATTTTTACGGACATCGACCTGCCGTATATCGCTCAATATAAGGCACTTACGCGCGGGTAATAGGAGGGGGGTGTCCCCACGGAGAAAACAGGAGAACGCCCAATCCGAAGGGATCGAGGCAGGGACCCGAACCTTGGAGCAGAAACCGCCCTGCCGTACCCGGCAACCCTACTGCTTCAAGATCTTCGTAAGGTATTCGAGCGCGCGAGGATCATTGGACTGTCCCAGCCAGAAGATTGCCTGTCTGCGGACCGCGGGGTCTTTGCTTGAATCTGCCACTGCAATCAACTGAGTTGCAGCCTCGTCACCTGGCAGCCGTGAAAGCGCAAACACTGCTGACTTTCGTATCTGTTCGTTCGGATCATTGGTAGCAATCGTCCGCAGGTCGTCCGAAACTTTCTTACCGCCCTTGTTCGCCATCCAGAACTGTGCCTGCTTGCGAACCTGCGGCGAAGCGTCTTCATGAGCCATGCGGATGAGCTCGTTGAGAGCCGCCGGATCCTTCGACAGAGTAAGGTCGAAGGTCAGTTTCTCGCGAAACTTCGGATCGCTGTCCTCACGAGCGAACTTTTGGATGGCTGCAAGTCCTTCCTGGCCACGTTGATTTGCGAGCCAGAACGCTGCCTTTTCGCGAAGTCCAAGATCGTTGCCGGCGCCGGCAAGGCTGACCAGCGCTGTCGTCGCCGCGTTCGTCTGGTGTATGGAGATTGCGAACACCGCGCTGTCCCGAAGACGGCGTACATCGCCTTGTCGGGCAAGATCAGTCAACACGCGCACGCTGTCGTCTGGCGCAACGCCGTTCAGCCATACGAATCGCATCCCTCCTGCGTCGAGTTCGCGGTCCGGGTTCTCGACGTGCACTTTCATCACCGCTCCATCCGCCACGCGCAGAAGAATCACGGCATGGTCTGACGCCTTAGTGTTCCCGTCGGATTCGTTGACGGTCGTGTTCCCATTGCCCTCCAGGTAGTCAACGTTGCTGGAATTCCATCCCGAAGAGAATTTGTTGACTACCGGAATGGAATAGCCCACCCAGACAACATCTTTTTGCTGCTTCAATCCATCGATCACTTTACCGAGGCCCTGGCTCGCGGTTTCAGTTGTTACCTGGCCATGAGTGACGGTTGGCTGCTGCGCTAACAGGGAAGGTACCCCTGACAGAACAAGAGTGGCTACAAAAGCACGCACGAAAGCTCGCATAAGTCTTCTCCGGGACATCGCAATTTGGTGAGGCATTGATTCGAGGTAGTCCATCGGGACTACTTCAACAGCTCCATCATGTAGTCAGTTGCTGCCTTGTCGTTCATCAAGGCAAGATGTGAAACGATGGTCCGTTTCAACTCGAGATCTTTTTCGTTCCGCGCCATCTCGACCAAACGCGATGCGTCCTTCGTAATAAACATGGAGGAGATAATCGACTTCTTGATCTTCGGATCGGTCGTCGTACGGTAGACCTCGGCCAGCGTATCGTTGGCGCGCTTGCCTTGAAAGATCGCCATCGACCTGATTGCCTCTAGTTGCAACTGCGGGTCTAATTTCCCGAGCGCGGCATCGTGGAGGACGCTCTCTGCCTCAGGCGATTTGCTCTGCGCCAGCACAAACAGCGCATGCTTCTTCACATTGATCGATTGATTACTGGTCAAGATGCCGCGCAGCAGGGGAAGGGCGGCCGTAGGATCTTTATTCATCAACGAATTGATGGCAAGTATCTTCAGGTCTTCGTCTGATCCACGCGGAACTCCGCTGTCTTCCTCGCCGAAGTCGCCGAACGGTGCGATCTTTATCATGGGACGAATTCGATCCATCTTCATCTTCACTGTCGCCTGATCGGCCATAGCACGTGCCTGATCAGCCATCGCACGCACATCGACGCCGGAATCCACCGAAAGCGCAGCGCAGTCCTTGTTCCATGTGCTGTTCGCAAATTGCGAGTGGAGTTGGTCGCAGGTGGCCATGGCAAGCGGCGTATTGCCGAGTTTATTCAGCGAATAAGCCTTCCAGTAAAGCGCCGCGTCAACGCGATCGCCTTTCTCGCTAATCACCTTGTCAAAGGCGGTGACGGCATCCGGCCAGCGGTGTTCTTCCATGGCACGCTGCCCCGAGGCGTACGTCTTGTCGTCTTCCACGATAACGAACAACCTCGGAGAACCGGCTTCAATCATCAACGCATGAACTGGTTGGGCTGCTGCAAAGAGAATCAACGCAGTGGAGCAGAGTGTAGTGCGAAAAAGATTTGTCATTGTGAAACTCCTTGGGATCGATCGTCGTTTTGCCGCAAAATCCTGATATCGAGCAGTAGTCCGCTCGTGTTCATCTCGAGCCGAAGACGCCACGTACTGTGCTGGGTTTGTGGTTCGTTGTCGAGTGTTGTCAAGACCCGCCCGAAATTCTCAAGCAGCGCAGCCTCAGCCAGGTCACCGCTGTTCCTTGCATCCCGAACGTAGACGGCATTCTTCAGCAAAAGATCATGTGCCTGCGCGCGGGTTGTGTCGTCGAGTGGACCGGATGAGTTGTTCACCTCAGTCAAAAGCCGTTCCGCTGCGTCCAGATGATTTGCAATGGCAGGATCTGCCGGCTGCAAAGTAAGCGGCCCAGGGCGATTGACCGCAATATTATTGCGTTTTGTTTCGCTGGCGCGATGAACCCTCATGCCAAACACGGCAAGCAAAATCAAGGCCGCGGTGGCGAGGCCGATCGCGGGCCACGCCCAATGCCAATTCAAAATGGCAAAACCGCGACGCCGCTCCGGCGTAAGTACGCCTAGATTGCCGCGAAGCTTCTGCCAGTTTCGCTCCAGATCAGGCTGCGGGACTGGGTCCGCGGAAAAAACACGCAACGTCTCTGCGATCGACTCGGAGAGATCGGCACACTCAGAGCAATTTTCCAGATGCCTGGAGATAGAGGCTTCGTCTGAGCTTTCGTGAAACTGATAAGCAATCAGTTCTTCTTCAGAGAGGTGCTTCATCGGAGACCTCCTGCGATCGGAGTGAGCGATCGGCGCAGCTTACTGACAGCACGAAAGACCGCCTGCTTGGCAGAGTTGCTCGTAACATTCAGCGCAGCCGCGATCTCCGCCATGGGAACATCCTCCATGTGCCGCAGAGTGAAAGCCGTTCGTTCCATCGGCGTCAGTTCAGCCATTGCAGCCTGGCGAAGACTGACAGCCTCGCGGTTCAGCAGGCTAACTTCAGGACCCGCCTGCCCGTCGGCGATCCGGACTGTGTGATTCCCACTCGAGGGCTCATCCTCTATTCGCGGTGCATAGTAAGCGTGATCGCGATTGCGTCGTTCTACGAGATTGATAGCTGTGTTCATAGCGATTCGCATGATCCATGTTGAAAAGGTCGAGTCCTGTCGAAAGCTCGGAAGCTTGTTATAAGCACGAAGAAACGCCTCCTGTGCAGCTTCTTCCGCATCGGCCTCATTGCCGGTAATGCGAAAGGCGACTCGAGTAACGGAGCAAAAGTGACGATCCATCAGCACGCGAAAAGCATCCCTGTCGCCAGCGAGCACGTCTCGGATCGCCTCTGTCTCCGCCTTATCCATTCGCCGATTAGACAATGGGTTTCGCCTCCGGTTAGGTTTCAGAGGAAAGATTTTATTCCGGCTCAAGCTTCAGATTCCAGATGAGATGCCAGGACCAAATATGCAGTTGGGTCGCTTGCCTGCCTAGGCCCTCTTCCGCATCTTTATGTAGCGAAGCCCGTAGACGGTTGCTCCCGCAACCAGAATGAGCCCCGCCGTCTGCATCTCACGCAAAAAATTCGGCCGCGAAAAAAGGATGAAGACAAAGCCTCCCAGCGCCAGCAACACCGGCAGTGGATAGAGCGGCATACGAAATCCGTGTATCTTTCGCTCCCGGCGATGCTTCGGCAACAGAGCAGCCGTACCCTGCAGTAGAAACTGAAACAGTATCCGAACCACAACGAGGGTCGTAATGACCTCCTGCAGGCGAAAGATGCAGCAAACCAGCGTGACGCCGCCAAGTGTCAAAAGCGAGCGCATCGGAATTTTATGCTTCGGATGCAGTACGCCAAACCACGCTGGAAAGTTGCCATCGCGCGCCGCGGCGTAGGGAATCCGGGAATATCCCAGAAGCAACGCAAACACGGAAGCAAGCGCTGCGAGCGCAATCAGCACCACAATCATCCCGGCAGCGGCATGCCCGTAGAGCCGTTCCATGAACACCGCCATGGTGAACATCCGCGCGTGGCTGTCGGTATTCTGCGCCATCTCCCGCCAGGGAAGCACACCCAATACGCTTACGTTCATCAGCAGGTAAAGCGTTCCGACCACCCCAATCGCGCCCAGCACTGCACGCGGAATGGTCCTTTGCGGATCGCGAACCTCCGCACCCAGAAAGCACACGTTGTAATAACCCCAGTAGTCATATGCCGAGATCAGCATCCCGGCTCCAAGTCCCGCAAAGAACGCTCTATTGAGGTGAAACGCCCCCGCCGGAAAGTCGAACGCACGATGAGAATCGAAGTGCGTAAATCCCGCGACGATAATCACCACCAGCGTGAGCCCCACAGCCAACCCCAGCCAACGCACGATGCGATCGATAGCAAAGATGCTGCGGTACAGAACCACTACCGCGACCACGCAGGCAGCCATCGCAATCAGTGTCTGTCCGCTCAACACCACAGGAACACCCAGCAGCGAAGCGGCCGCAAAGGGACGATGCGCGTTCGGAAGAAAGAAAGACACATACTGCGAAAACCCGATACATCCTGAAGCGATCGAAAGAGGCGCGCTAAAGAGTAATTGCCACGCATACAGGAACGAAAACGCCCGCCCTAACGTTCTCTCACCATACAAATGTTTTAGATAGGCGTATGAGCCCCCGGCCTCCGGATACGCCGTTCCCAATTCGCTCCATATCAATCCGTCGCATAGCGACAGCAGCGCTCCCATCACCCATCCCAGCATCGCCTGCGGACCGCCCATCACGCCGACGATCAGCGGTAGCGTGACGAACGGACCGACCCCGACCATGTCGATGACATTCAGGCCAAGCGCCGAGCCCGTCGACAGCCCACGTCGGAGTTCATTCGGCCGTTCCGTCTCCGGCGGCGACGGGCTCTTATCCTTCGAAGGTGCCGGTTCGGCTGAACGATAACTCATGACGCGGCTTTCAACGAACGTGTTTCAAAGGTCCACCTAGATCGGTGTTCTTGCTCGAAGTGTAACGAATCGCTACGTAATGTGCGCCGAGGTGCGTGGTATGACCAATTGCGGGTAATATTCCCTAGGGCGCAGATGCGCTCCTGGAGACGGGATGAGCCACTTAACGATTCGGTTGATGACAGCAGCAGCGGTGGCGATGTGCATGAGCCTTCCCGCAATGGCAGCGGGTAAGGTTTGCGATGCACGAACCTACGGAGCCAAGGCCGACGGCGCGACGAAAGACACGAAAGCCATTCAGGCCGCGATTGACGACTGCGCCAATGCGGGCGGCGGTACAGTCAAACTCTCCGGCGCAACTTTCCTTTCGGGGCCGGTTGTGCTCAAGAGCAACATCACCCTTGATATTGCCAAGGGCACCACTCTGCTCGGCTCGCCCGACCACGCTGATTTCCCGGCCAAGACTGAGTTCCGCGCGCCCGGCACCCAGTCGCTCGTCAGCGCTACGAACGCGGAGAACATCGGTATTACGGGCGAAGGAACCATCGATGGGAATGGCGAGAGTTGGTGGACGCAGGCACGGGCCACTCGCGGCGCTGGAGTTGTGGGAACCATCCAGTTTCGCCCGCGCCTGGTTGTCTTCGACCACTGCAAGCATGTTTGGATGAAAGGTATCACGGTGCAGAACTCGCCGAGTTGGCAGATCGTTCCCTACTATACGGACGACATGACGATTCGCAATGTACGGATTCTGGCTCCGCAGCACTCGCCGAACACGGATGCGATTGATCCGTTCAGCTCATCGAATATGGTCATCGACCATGTCTACGCCGATGTTGGCGATGACAACATTGCCATCAAGAGCGGCATCATCAACTCTCCGGGTCCTGATGCGCCGAGCAAGAACATTACGATCACGGACTGCGAATTCCTGCATGGACATGGACTGTCGATTGGCAGTGAGATCGCCGGCGGCGCGCAGAACATCCATGCGGAACGCATCCACTTCAAGGGTACCGATCAAGGGATTCGGATCAAGGCAAACCGCGACCGTGGAAACGATGTCAGCAACATCTCCTTCAGGGACATCACGATGGAGGATGTGAAGACATCGATCCTCGTCAGCGAGTATTACCCGAAGGTGATGCCTGAGGGCGACGTGAAGGCAGAGCCGGTGCAGCGTCTTACGCCGTTCTTTCACAACATCACGATCGAGAATGTGAAGTCGGTCAACAGTCCGTGGGCCGGCGTGATCATCGGGCTGCCTGAGTCGCCGGTCAAAGACATCATCCTGAAGAACGTCGATATTCAGGCGACGAAAGGGCTGCAGATCGCGTATGCCGAAGTCACGGCGTCTGATCTGAAGGTGACGGCGACGGACGGAAAAAGTATTACCGTCGCTCCTAACGCGAAGCTCACGGTGAAGTAGCGAGTCGGCAAGTTAGCGAGTTAGCAGGTCTTCAACAAATCGGGGCAGGGAAGAGCGCGGCTGCGACCTCGGCTGCGCTCTTTCCTGCGATGCGGAGTGTCTTTGCGCGGCTGGTGGTGCCTGACACGATCGCGATCCGTGCTCGCGGCAAACGCAACGCTTCAGCGAGAAAAGCGATCAGCGCTTCGTTTGCTTTGCCGTCCACCGGCGCGGACGTCAGGGCAATCTTCACTGCGTCGGCGTGGATACCCGTTACACCGTTCTTGCGTGCGCCTGGATGCACTCGCACCGCCAACGTGCATCCGGCCGCAACGTCCCTGGCATAGCCGTTCATTAGGCTGCATCCTTTGGCACGCGGCGACCGAAGAGAGCTGTGCCGACGCGGACGCAGGTGCTGCCCTCTTCGATGGCCACGATGAAGTCGTTCGACATGCCCATGGATAGCTGGGTCACGCGAGGGAATCGACGTGCTACATCATCGCGTAGTCTGCGGAGCTCGCGGAAGTAAGGGCGCGCTACCTCGGCGTCTTCGGACCAGGGTGGAACCGTCATCAGGCCGACTGCGGCGATCGATTCGAGCTCGTCCATCGCGGCCAGCAGGGCAGGCAACTCCTCCGGAGCCAGGCCGTGCTTCGATTCTTCGTGGCTCAACTTTACCTCGATCAGGACCGGCAGCTTCTTTCCCAGCGCCTGTGCTGCGGAGTTCAGGCGTTGTGCGATCTTCAGGGAATCGACGGCGTCGATTGCGTCGAACAGCTCGGCAGCCTTCGTCGTCTTGTTTGACTGGAGCGGGCCGATCAGGTGGAATTTTGCGCCGGTCAGATCCTTTACGTGCGGCGCCTTCTCCTGAAACTCCTGCACGCGATTTTCGCCGAAGAGGCGCTGACCGGCAGCGTGGGCTTCGAGGATCATCTCGACCGGATGGACCTTGGTGACGGCCATCAGGGCGACTTCACTCTCGGGGCGGTTGGCTCGACGGCAGGCTTCGGTAATCTGTTTGTGTAGCTGGGCCAGGTTTTCGGCGATGGACATACTGTCTGCATCTTATCGTTTTGATCACTCGCTTCTTTTTCATCACTCATTGAATTTCAGGAGACGCACTGTATATGTGGACCATTCTGTTGCTGATCGGCTCGAACATCTTTATGACTTTTGCGTGGTACGGTCACCTGAAGTTTCGCGAAGTGCCGTTGTGGAAGGTGATTCTCATCAGTTGGTGCATCGCTTTTTTTGAGTACTGCCTGCAGGTGCCGGCCAACCGGATCGGTGCGAAGACGTTTTCGCCCGACCAACTGAAGGTGATTCAGGAGGTCATCACGCTGACGGTCTTTGGTGTCTTCTCGACGTTTTATTTTGGCGACAAGCTGCATTGGAACCACTTTGCTGCGTTTGGGTGTCTTGTGGCTGGGGCGTTCTTTATGTTCCATAAGTTCTAGGCTCTGCGGAGGGTACCCCCCTATTGCCCGCGCGTAAGTGCCTTATATTCAGCAGTTTACGTCAGGCGGCTGTCTGTAAAATATTCATAGCAAAGGAGTTGCGTCCAAAATATTCCAAACAAATCGGTTAGGCGCATTTTCCTTCCTGCAATAGGAAAGCCCCGGCTTTGGCCGGGGCTTTTCTTGATTTCTAATTTAATTATAGCGGGTGGAGTGTAACTAAAATGCCAACTCGATCTTGTTTTGTTTGAGAGAGTTAGGTGGTTTTGGGGCTTGACATGCGATTTTGCTGAGGTCTTTCAAGAAAAATAATTTTCGGCGCTGGAAACAAAGGGGATAGACCAGATTTTCAAAAGCCTTGCGCTCCCACCGGAAGCCAACAGCAACAGCAAATACAGGGTCCTTCGCTGCGCTCAGGATGACGACGTAGAACAAGACAAACGCAACGTAAGATTCGCGCTGTCGCGCGAATGGCAAATGCTTGAAAGGGTCGAGCCTTCGCCCTTGTTTGATGTGGCATCCATTCGATTGCGCACAGGACATACTCTGAAGCGTTGCCCTTAAGCAAGATGTTCTTGTTACGCAACCAAGTTTCCTGGAAGAGTTCCGGAAGGATTTGAAGGAATTAACTTGCCGCTGGTTAGCGGACGCTGCTGTGACTCTCGGCCTCGGCGGCGTCGCTGGCGGCCAGACGCGCGACTTTTTCGCGGTGGTTGCGAATGTAGTGGGCGGCGATGTCAGGGTAGAACTCGCGGATGTTGGAGAAGATGACGTCGCGCATGACGGAGTAGCCGAACTTGGTAGCGAGGGAGTCGAAGTCGGTGGCGGAGGCGGGATAGTAGTAGCGCGAGACGACCTGAGTGAGCACCTTGCCGCCGAGGCCGGCGATGTTGGGGGTCTGGCTTCCGCCGTAGGTGCGTGCGACAGCTTGACGGCTAATGACGTAGAGCTCACGGACGGCGACGTTGTGGCCGTGGCCGAGCGGATAGAAGCGGGTGTCCTCGTGAAGGAGGCTGGGCAGGAGCCAGGCGGAGAGGTAGGTGTTGTCGGTCTTGTCGAGGAAGCCACGCCATGTGTAGGCGTAGAAGCCGCCAACGCCCTTGCCGAGTGCCGGATGCTGGTCGAGGCCTTCAGCGGTGAGGGAGGTGAGGCCGAGAAAGATGAAGCTGGAGTAGTCGAGGGATTGATGGGTGGCAACTTTGAAGTTGTACTTCCAGCCGGGGGGTGGAGGCGTGGACCCGGCGGAGACGGAACGGAAGTTGGGCATGAAGCCGAGGATGCGCTGCGGCTGCTGACGTTCGAGGGGGATGGGATTGCCGTTGGCATCGAGGGCGGCCGGCTGGTTCGGTTTCGCCTGGGGCTTGTCGCTATCTTTCGCGGTCTGTGCTGCGGAGTCCTGACTGGAACTTTGAGGACTGTAGCCGGGCGGGTAGAAGGAGTAGAGGAAGGGCTCGGAGGAATCGAGCGAGGAGGAGGAATCGCCGGTTGCTGCGGGTGTGTTCGCAGCGGCGAGAAGAAGCTGCGAGGGTGCATCGGGAAGCGGCGTACTAAGCTGCGAGGGCAACTGCGCGTTGGCGCACACTGCGGCACAGAAGATTGTTAGCGGGACAAAAAATTGCAAGCGGGGAACGTCCGATCTGTATTGATTTGATGAAGTTGCCAAAGGTGTAGACGCTTAATCTTCAAACTAGTTTTGCGAAGATCCCGGGCGGACGGACGTGCCGCTATCAGCAACAAAAATAATGGGTTATGGAGGTTAAAGCCTGTCTTATGCGGTCAGGCTTCGGGTTTGTTCTTCGCCAATCGTCGCCAGTTCTCGGCGGTGAGTTCCCAGTGTTCGGTGGGGAGGTGGCCGGAGACATAGTCGTCTTCGGTTTGGGCGACGCAGCGCATTCCTTCGCGGACCGAGATGGCGCGGGAGGCGGCGTTTTCGATTGCCTTCTTGGTGTGCAGGACGGGTTGCTTCAGTTCTTCGAACCAGAACCGGTTGACGGCGTTGACGGCCTCCGTCATGAGGCCTTGTCGTTGCCAGGGCAGAGCGAGCCAGAAGCCGCGATTGACGGGGCCGGGGAGAACGAGGCAGATGGAGCCGATGATTTTCTTCTCAGGGTCGTTCTTCAGCGTGAGCATCCAGTGCCACTGTTCGCCGCGTTCGATGGCGGGTAAGGCGGAGTCGAGATAGAAGGTGCTGACACCGTCCGGGGGGAAGGGCCAGGGGACGCGCGCGTTGAGATGGCGGACGATCTCCCATTGGGCGAAGAGGGGCTGGACTTCGTCTGCGTCGTCGAGCGCGAGCGGACGGAGGATGAGTCGCGGCGTCTCAAGTACCGGAGTGGGCATGGGGTATTGTTGCAGATTGGTGGTGCTGGGCAAGGCGAGGGCGGGTGGCGGGCCGGGGGACAGCAAAAAACTTTGTCTTGCGCACTGGGTTCGAACCTATACTGGCGAGCAGGCTCGTCGTTCGGCACGTTTTGGGAATTTTTCCGATCTATTTCAAATGACCGGGGTACCCTTTGCCAAACAACCGAGGATGTGGATCTGCATTTGCCCTGTGCGAACGTCGTGTTGCCAGATCGTTGGGCTGGCGTTGCCTCTTCATTCTGGCTCTCTGCATTAGTGCGTCGCGACATGGCTACTGCCAGGAGAAGGTGGTGGAGCCAGCATCGTCGGCGGCGAACGCCGCGTTGACGTCAGATGCTCCGAATGGTACAGACAGCGTTGTCGTGCCGCCGAAGCCGATTCCTGTGAAGCAGCCGGTGAGGAGTGAGATCGCCGTGATGGGCATGGTTCCCTGGGGCGATTACAGGCTGTATAGCGCCACGATACGCTGCACTGCCTGGACGGCAGGCGTGGAGTACGACCGTCATAGCTGGGGACATCTTCTGAAATCAGATGTGGACTATGTGGTGGAGGTCATGCCAGTTGTCGTTCTGAGCCAGCCGGCCGTCTCCGATTTTTGGGGTAATGCAAAGAGCCCCAACCAGAAGCTGGTTCCCGGGCTGATGGTTTCGCCGTTTGGCTTTCGCTTTCTGTGGCGGAGAGACAATGCCATCAAGCTCTACGTGGTCGGCAAGCTAGGGTCAATAGCTTTTACCCAGAAGGCGTTTTCGCCAAACTCAAGCTACGCGAATTTCAATGTCCAGGCCGCCTTTGGCCTTCAAATCAGAGTGAATGAACGGATGGATCTGCGGATCGAGCCGTTCCAGTTTTTTCACGTTTCGAATGGCTACTTAGCGGCTAGCAACCCTGGAATGGATGAACTGGCCTCGAGGATCGGGATCAGCTACTACGTGGGTAAAAGACGCGCCCGGTAGGGTGACGACGAACCCGTCACCTCAGAGACCACATCGTCACGCGCGGCCTGGTATGGGTAGACAGGCTTATCGGCCGTGTTCCTCGAGGTATTTTTCTACTTCGAGGGCGGCCATGCAGCCCGAGCCAGCGGCGGTGATGGCCTGGCGGTAGCGGCGGTCCTGGATGTCTCCGCAGGCGAAGACTCCGGGGATGATCTCGCCGTTGAGGGTGGGGAAGACGTTGTTCTTCGTCAGGATGTAGCCGTCGGGGTCGAGGTCCATCATGCCCTTGAAGGCGGTGGCGTTGGGAATGTGGCCGATGCCAAGGAACATGGCGGAGACGGGAAGAATGTGCTCGACACCGGAGGCGACGTTTTTCAGGCGGAGGCCTTTGACGTCCTTTTCTTCGACACCGAGGACCTCTTCGACGGTGGTGCTGGAGAGGAAGTTGATGTTGGGGTGCGCCATGGCGCGGTCGAGCATGATCTTCGAGGCGCGGAATCGTTCGGTGCGATTGATGATTGTGACTTTGGTGGCGAAGCGCGTGAGGAAGAGGGCTTCTTCCATGGCGGAGTCGCCGCCGCCGATGACGGCGATCTCTTTTCCGGAGAAAAAGAAGCCGTCGCAGGTGGCGCAGGAGCTGACGCCGTGGCCGATCAACGCCTGCTCGGAGGGAAGATTGAGCCAGCGCGCGCTTGCGCCCGAGGCGATGATGAGCGTGCGGGTGTGGATGATCTCTTTGCCGACGGTGAGTTCGAAGGGATGTTTGGAGAGATCGACAGAGCTGAGGTGAGCCATGCGCAGTTCGGCGCCGAAGCGGACGGCCTGCCTCTTCATGTTCTCGATGAGCTCGGGCCCCTGGATGCCCTCGGGCCAGCCGGGAAAGTTTTCGACCAGCGTGGTGATGGAGAGTTGCCCACCGGGCTCGTGGCCTTCGAAGACGAGCGGCTTGAGGTTGGAGCGTGCAGCGTAGATGGCAGCGGTAAGTCCGGAGCACCCGGAGCCGAGGATGACAGTGTCGCGCGTCGTGTTTTCAGGCATATGGACCCTAATAGTGTAAATGCGCGACGGAGGAAAAAGATGCAGACAGGCCTTTGGTGAAACAATTGAGGCTATGGCAAATCTGACCTTGGTCTATGGAATGAGGCTGTTACCCGCGGACGAGATTGCGGCGGTCGGCGATGCTCCCGTAACGCTGAAGAACGGCAATGAGGCCCATGTGACGATGCATGTGCTCGAAGGGAGCCGCGAGCAGATTGAGGCACAGTTGAAGATGAGCCTCGACGCGTTCTTCGACTTTTACCCGGAGATTTAGCCAGCCGGCTCCGGCGTGGTGTGTTCTGAAACAGGACAGTGCTGTCCGCTGCTCTTCTTCTGACGAAAGACAAGGAGAGGACGGAGGGCGACGTGGGCCGGTTTCTGCGAACTTGTCTCTTGGTGTGCGCGCTGGCGATTGGTGGGCTGCTGGAGAGCCCGTTGGCCTGCGGTCAGGCCGCGCGGGTTGCGCCGCCACAGACTGTCGTCGATATTCTGCACCAGGTGTCGGATAAGGCCGATGTCATCTTTGCGGGGCAGGTGCTGGCGATCCGGCGTCCCAATGAGGGAGTGGTCGAGGTCGAGTTTCGGGTCGACCAGGCCATCCGCGGATGCACTGTGGGGACTCCGTACATTCTGCGCGAGTGGGCAGGCCTTTGGGCAGGGGACAATCAGCGTTACCGCGTTGGACAGCGATTGCTGATGCTGCTGCATGCTCCTAGCGCTGCGGGGATGAGTTCGCCGGTCGGTGGACTCGACGGAGCGATTCCGATTCGTCAGAGCGGTGCAGCTCCGTCGCCGGCGGATGATACGGCAGCAGCGCAGCCGCCGTATGTTGATCTCCGCTGGCTGGGCGTGAGAGTGCCGCATGCGGTGTCGTACTGGAGCGAGACCGCACGTACGGCGAAGGCGGCTGATCTGTCGACGCCGTTTTTGGCGCGGCAGACGGCGATAAGCAAGGATGCTTCGGGTTCGTTTGCCAGTGCTGTGCCGATTGGCGCGATGCCTGGCAACACCAGTTCGAGCGGCGCTTCGGTCCCGGCACAACAGGCTTCGGTGAATGCTGTGATGGGACTGCTGACTTCGTGGCAGAGGGCGCAGCATGCTGCTCCGTGATCTTGCTTTGGTGTTGCGAATTGAATACCGCTTGCGAATGGCTCTGCTGCTGGTTTTCTGCTGGTCGGCTGTGGCAACGCCGTTATGGGCGGGAGGGCCGCGATGGGTTACGGGGCCGCCGTTCTTCACGACGGCTGGAGTTCCGGTGGTGTGGTACACGAACAAGCCGCTCTACTTCACTGACCCGGGGGATTTGAGTGCGAGCGTGAACCATGCTGCTGCCGACGCTCTTGTTGCTGCTGCGGCAAGCGTTTGGAACGTGCCTACCGCGAGCCTGGTGCTGTCGCGTGGCGGGGCACTGGATGAACATGTCAGCGGGGCGAATACTTTCCTTGGGCACGTCCGGGCTGATGTTTCCGGCTGACGTTCAGAGCAGTAACTATGCCGCGAAGCAGATCGCGGTCATCTACGACAGCGACGGCTCGATCACCGATCTTCTGCTGGGCAATGGTGCCAGCGATCCCACGAGTTGCCTGCAGAACGGTGTGACGGAGAGCGTCGATTCCATTGTGCCTGCGGGTTTCATCCAGCATGCCCTTCTTGTGCTGAATGGGCGTTGCACCGGTCCTGCGCCGGCACAGCAGATGCAGTTGCAATACCAGTTGATGCGGGCGTTTGGCCGTGTTCTGGGACTCGGGTGGTCGCAGACCAACGACAATGTTTTTACCGGCAGCCCGCAGGCGACCTTTAACCAGGCGATGCACTGGCCGTTGATGCATCCGATCGACATTATCTGCGGGCCGTATACCTACCAGTGCATGCCACAGCCGTTCACGCTGCGTTCGGACGATCTTTCGGCGCTTGCGCAGCTTTACTACATCGCTCAGGGGCAGGCGCCACCGGGCAAGACAGACACGCTCCTGAATGCTAACCAGTTCTACGGCGTCGTCCGGTTTCCGACCGGTCAGGGCATGCAGGGGGTCAACGTGCTTGTTCGCCGATGGGCGCAGTACACGGATGCTTCTCAGATTGAGAATTGGTACACCGCCTCGTCGGTCTCGGGAACGGTCTTCCGGCAGTCGAACGGTAATCCTGTTACGGGACCGGATACGTCGCTGACCGGTAGCGAGGGAACGGAAAGCCAGGACCACGAGGGGTGGTACAACCTTGCGCGGGTGCCGATGCTGCCGGGCGACTGGCAGGCGATCGCTCTAGAGACTGAACCGATCAACCCCTTGTATACCGGCCAATATGCGGTTGGGCCGTATACGGCGAACACGGTGGAACCATCGGGATCGAACACGCCGCAGATCTATGGCATTTTTAGCAGCTACGCTTCCGTTTATATCCCTTTTTCGACGACGGATCCGGCCAGTAGCTGCAGCCCAGGCGCGAGCGGGACGGAAGCTTCTCCTGCGACTGTGGCTACGGCGGGGTGGTGGTCGGGGCAGCTTTGCGGATATGGATATTCTGCCTGGTCGACGTTGGGCGTAAAAGGGAATCGCTCGCTGACGCTGGAGGTGACGGCGCAGGATGAGCAGCGTTTCGCCACGGCAGCGAAGACAATGCCTGTCATCGGGGTGTGGAATGCAACGGACCCGCGTGGATCGCTGCCCGGAATGGCCAGTGCGGCTGAGGCCTTCAATGGAGCAGCCACGGGGATGACCACGTTGACCACGTCCATTACGCAACCAAATCAGTTACGAATAGCCATTGCGGATCAACGCGGCGATGGACGCCCGGACTACAACTATCAGGCTCGCGTTCTGTATGCCGATTCGGTGATTCCGGCCGCGCTGAGTGCTGCCGGGGGGACGGTGACGATCACAGGCATGGGCTTTCGCACGGGCAATGCGGTTTACGTTAACGGCGTGGCGGCTACCGTCTCGAGCTGGACGGCAAATACGATTGTGGCTCGTGTGCCTTCGCTACACACGCTTGGGGTCAGTACGGCTTTGGTGGCCGATGTCGAGGTGAAGGACCTATCGACCGGCGGCACTACTGTAATGACGCAGGCGCTGAGTTACGCTACGCCGGTGACGACGCTCAGCCTGTTTAGTGCGCCGTCGGGGACAGTGATTCTCGGACAGCAGGCGATGGTGCCCTTTGCCGTGCAGGTTCTGCAGCCTGATGGAGTGACGCCGGTGGTGGGCGAAGCCGTCACTTTTGTTGCAAGCGCCGGGAGCGTTCAGTTCGCTGCGTGCGGAGGAGCCACTTGTACCTTGCTGACCGACGCGCAAGGCATCGCCTCGACGCTTTTGACGCCTGAGGCCGCTGGCGCGATAACCCTGCAGGCCACGGGCGTCGATGGGACGGCGACTGCGTCGTTTACCGCGATCGCGCAAGTTAGAACTGCGACTGCGGTACAGGCGGTGGAGTATGTCGCGGCCGGCGCGACGGTTGCGTGGACTCCGCAACTGAGCGTCGCGGACAATACCGCGTCTACCGCTGGCGTGCCTGTTCAGTGGCAGACAGTCTCCGGTCCCATTGCTGCTTCGACTGGTCAGTCACAGGTAAATGGCGGGGGATTCGCTCAAATTCTTGCGACGGTGGGGCCGCTTGCACCCGGAGTGCAGGCGTTGTTATCAGGCTGCGCGTGGACGAATGTATGCGCCGCCTTTACTGCGCAGGGGGTCGATCCGGCGGACCTGCGCGTGGTCGCGGTGAGCGGGGCGGGTCAAATCGTTCCTGCGAACGGTACCTTTACGCCGGTCGTTCTATTGGTCACGGATGCGTTCTTTCATCCTGTAGCGGGCGCGGCTGTTCAGGTGTACGAGACGGTGGATGCCTGGCAGCTTCCCTGTCCAGATCGAGGGCGTTGTCCGATTCCGCCTGTTCTGGCGTCTACACAAGTCTCTCTCGTTTCCGATGCGAATGGGCTGTTGACGGTCACGCCCGAACAGCTTCCCGGATTGGCCGAAACTACCAATTTCGCCGCTGCCACCGGGACGCAGGGCTTTCTTTCGCTGACGTTTGAAAAGCAGCCTTAGACGTTTCTTATGAATCTCTGGCTTGGAACCCAATTAAATTTAGAGCATCCAATAAACAACGGAGTAGTGCAGAGAGGATAAGCTGAAGGTGTCTCATCGGCCGAAACTTCAGCGAGATTGAACCAGGAGACTGGACGATGGCGGAAGCAGGGGCAACTCGCAACGGCGGAAGACGCAAGCGGGTCGTTGTACTCGGCGGCGGCTTTGCGGGTATTAATGCGGCGAAGGAACTGGCGAAGCTGCCGGTCGATGTCACTGTCGTGGACCGCAAAAACTACCATCTCTTCCAGCCTCTGCTGTATCAGGTTGCCCTTGCGGTACTCTCTCCGGCGGATATAGCGCAGCCGATCCGCTCGTTGATGCGCAACCATCCCAATATTGAGGTCCTGATGGATGAAGCGATCGGCTTCGATCTTCCGGAGCAGCGGGTTTACCTAAAGACGGGTGTTGAGCTGGAGTACGACTACCTCATCATCGCGACCGGCTCCACGCACTCCTACTTCGGCAGGGATGAGTGGGCCAAGCTCGCTCCCGGCCTGAAGACCATCGAAGACGCGACCGAGATACGACGCCGTGTTCTGCTGGTCTTCGAGCTTGCCGAACGCCAGATGATGGAGAAGGGCACGCATCCGCCGCTCAACTTCGTGATTGTTGGTGGAGGTCCCACCGGCGTCGAACTGGCCGGCGCGATCAGCGATATCACAAAGCTTTATATGGCTAAGAACTTCCGTCACATCGATCCGTCGATGGCGCAGGTTCTGATCCTCGAAGGTTCCCCCACAATCCTGGCTGCCTACCCCGCGGATTTGCAGCGCAAGGCCGGCGAGCAGCTTAACGCACTTGGTGTGAAATTCCGCACAAATGCACACGTCAGTGATGTGCAACCGGGCTATGTCATGGTCGGCGATGAACGCATCGACTCTGTCGTCACCCTGTGGGCGGCGGGTGTTCAGGCCTCACCGCTCGGCAGGCTGCTTGGCGTCCCGACGGACAGACGCGGTTGCGTCCAGGTTGACGCCTACCTCAATCCCCCAGGACATCCCGAGATCTTCATCTGCGGCGATCTTGCGCACGTCGAGGAGAGCGGCAGACAGGTCCCCGGCGTCGCCCAGCCTGCCATGCAGATGGGCCGCTACGCCGCGAAGCGTATTGGCCGCTTGATCGGCCTAAGCCTTGGAAGCGACGGGACCGGCGTGAATGAGCCGTTCCATTATTTCGACAAAGGCGACATGGCCACTATCGGCCGCAAAGCCGCGGTCGCTAATATTCAATGGCCGTTCAAGGCCCATTGGAGCGGCTTTCCCGCATGGGTGACCTGGCTTACCATTCACATCTTCTTTCTCATCGGCTTTGGCAATCGCTTGTCGGTCTTCCGTCAGTGGGCGTGGACCTATCTTACGTTTCGTGAAGGAGCGCGCCTGATCACCGGCTCGCAGGAACTACCGGGTTGGAATGTCGAGACCGGTTCCGGCGAGACTGTCGCAGAAAAGCCGCTGGACATCGCTTCCCCCAGAACGTAATGCCTGCAACTCCGGATCGAAGCGTCAACGCAGAAAGAATGACGGCGACTGTCATCAGACGCTTCGAAAACGAATCGCCTGGAAAGGTCTGCCGGGAAGTTTCAACGTAGCTTTACCCGAAAAACTTCCTGCGATCGGCGTGATCGTCATCTGCCACGGATCGATGAGTTCGGCTCGATAGGTACCGGCGCCAAGCGGAAAAGTGTATTGGATCGGCTGGTGAAGATCGAAGTAGTAAAGAATTGCTACTGCCGGCAGAAGGTTCGCTTCCTCACTTCGTGAGTGTTGCCCAAACGCGACCGCATTGAAATAGTACGGCTGAGGCGATGCCTCAAGTCCGATGGTCGTCGTCTCCTCGAGCAGCTTGCGCAGAAAGCCGATGCGGGTTGGGCTGCTGCCGGAGAGTTTGCCGCCGTTCGACCACCAGATCTTGTCGTCTTCATCCTCGCCGAGGCCGGCGTTAACGTAGGTCTCTCCGTGCGTGACGTAGCAGCCTGCGATGATGCCAAGCCAGAAACGCCGCGTCATCTCTTCGCCTGAAAGATTGCCCCATCGCCGCGGCAGATTACCCTCATACATGATCTCGTCGTAGACGATCGGCTTATTCCATGACTTCAGCCAGGCCGGAGCCGAGGCGAAGTCGTAACTCTGCAGACTCGCATGCGTCACCGGCGGACTCGCATAGTCGTACATCACCTTCGAGTAGTGAATGGATCGCAGATGATGATAAGGATCGCACTGCTGTACCAGGTGAAGAAGGCGGTCAAAGTCCTGCGTGGTCTTAGCCTTGATCAGGTCAAACTCATTCGCGAGCGACCACCACACATTCCGAAAGGCGCTGAATCGCGCAACGACATAGCGCACGTAACGTTCATCGACTTCGGCTCCCATCGAAGCATAGCCCCAGCGGTCATAGGGATGAAAGAGAATCAGGTCTGCCTCGATGTTCAACTGGCGGAGTTCTTCGAGCCTCTGTTCGAAATGAGCAAAGAACGCAGGATTGAATCGCGAATAATCGTTTGTGCCCATCGGGTTGTTGGGCGTGGCTGCCGCGGTCCGCGGAAAGAGATAAAACTCGGGTTCGTTGTGGTTGTACTCGTAGGACTTCGGGAAGACGCACATCCGAATTTTGTTGAACGGACCCTGGCGCAGCGTGGCTAGCGTCTGCTCCTCGTAGGGCTTGCCCTGATGAACCCAGGCGTAGCAGGTGGTGCCGAAAGGGAAGTACGGTGTGCCATCCGCGTAGCCGAAGTGATGTCCATGTCGGACAGAGACTGGGCCGTGATTTCCTGCCTTCGGTGCGGTGCAGATAAATCCTCCGGTCTGGCTATTCAGTGCAGTCACATTGCTGGTTGTGTTGTATCGCCACTCCCCGAGGGCGTCGGGCATAAAACGAATTTTGTAAACTCCATCGCCGTCGTAGAAGCCATTTACAGTGATCGTGCGTTGTTCCAGCGAAAACGTGGCCTTCACGTGAATGTCGACAAAAGGATTGCCAGTGGAAGGTCCCTTAAGCGACGTCTCGAAGATGTCGTACTGACAGACGGAGTCGCGGGTGGTGTCGGCAACGGCGTCTCCGGAAGCGAACACACCCAGAGCGCTCGCAGAGGTGAGTTTCAACATGTCACGACGATTCATGATGGTGAGAGTCTAGCAAGCCGTTCGTGCACTTTGCTAAGGCGCTGCCATCACACGCACGAAAAAAAGCCGCACGATTGCGGCCTTTTTCTACGCTACCCGATCGATTATTTCGCGGAGGCTTCGATTTGTTTCCACTCGGCGTCTGACAGCTTGACGTCGGCAGCGGCGATATTTTCTTCGAGGTGCTTGAGGGAAGAGGTTCCAGGAATTGGCAACATCACGGGCGAGCGATGCAGCAGCCATGCCAGGGAAAGTTGCGAGACAGTAGCTCCATGAGCCTGCGCCGCGGCATCGAGTTTGCCGCCTGGCTGAGCGAGTTTGCCCGCCGCCACCGGAAACCATGGGATGAATGCCAAATGGTGCTTCGTGCAGTATTCCAGGACGTCTTCATGCTGCCGGTTGCTGATGTTGTACAGATTCTGCACGCTGACGATTTCGACGACCTTCCGCGCCTGATCGATCTCGTGCGGCTTTACTTCGCTGAGACCGACGTGCCGGATCTTGCCCTGCTCCTGGAGCTTTTTGATAGCGCCCAGCGACTCTTCTACCGGCACCTGCTCGTCGATCCGATGCAACTGCCAGAGGTCGATCCGCTCAATCTTCAACCGTCGCAGGCTCATCTCCACCTGTTGAGTCAGATACTCAGGACGGCCGACCGGAAGCCACTGATTGGGACCTTGCCGCGTCAACCCGCCTTTGGTGGCGATGACGACGCCCTTGGCGTATGGAGCCAATGCCTCGCCGATCAACTGCTCGCTGACCTCCGGGCCGTAGGAGTCCGCCGTGTCGATGAAGTTCACGCCCAGTTCAACCGCGCGCCGGAGCACCTTCTTTGCGTTCTCGCGGTCTTTGGGCTCACCCCAGATACCGTCGCCGGTAATCCGCATCGCCCCGTAACCCAGCCGGTTGACGGTCATATCGCCGCCAATCGCAAACGTTCCGCTCGCCTTCGCATTTACTGCCGTCATCGTAGCCATAGGTCATCGGATGCGAGCTACTGGAGAAAGGTGCATGACCGTCTCGCCTTCTTCCAGGACTTTTAACTTTCCTTTAATATGCAGCCGCTCGGCCTCGGCCCGCAGCCGTTTCAAGGGCTCGTCCATCGGTTCGCGCCCGAGGCGGAAGGTGCCGAAGTGCATTGGAATCATCTCTTCCGCGCCCAACTCGATAAACGCCTGCACCGCTTCTTCAGGGCTGGTGTGGACGGCGCGGTGACTGTCAGGGAAATAAGCACCAATCGGCAGCAGTGCGACTTCCGGCTTCAGTCGCTTTCCGATCTCGCGAAATCCGTCAAAATAAGCCGAATCGCCCGAGTGATAAACGGAATGGCCGCCGCCTTCGACGACGTATCCGCCATAGCCGCGGTGCATGTCGCGAAACAATCGCGCCCCCCAGTGCTTGCATGGAGTCATCGTCACCTTGAGACCCTTCACGGTGATCTCCTGCCACCAGTCCAGGCGATGTACCCGCGAGAATCCGAGGTTTTCCACGAGATCCTCGACGCCGCGCGGCACGACTACCTCCGGAGTCCCGCCTGTCAGCCTTCGCGTAATCCTGACGACTCGCCTGAGCGACGACAGATCGAGGTGATCCATATGCGCGTGGGTGAGCAGGACGAGATCGATCGACGGCAACTCCTCCAGAAGCACGCCGGGATAACGCTGGCGGCGCAGCAGAATCAATCGCTTCGAGAACACCGGGTCGATCAGCACCTTGCGCCCATCGATTTGCAGGAAGAACGAGGAGTGCCCGATAAAGGTCACTCCCAACTCGTCTTTGGCGACCAACTCGACCGGATGGGAAGCTCCCATCATCGGCTGTTCATGGCTCTCGCGCACCAGACGCAAGAGCTGCTCCATCTTCTTTATTGAGAACGGCCTCTTTCGCCAGACTTTACGCATTTATTCCACCAATAAGATAGATGCGCGAGACCGCCTTCACGCACCATCGCCGAATACGAAATTGAAGCAGCTGCTGTTGTAACGGTGAATGCCATTCAGCCGTTATCTTGCCTCCGGCTTCAGGATGTCATCCAGCCGGTCCGGCACGCCGGGCACGCGCTCCAGCCGCGGGTATCTTTCGCCGCCGTGATAGTCAAGCCTTACGACCTTGTAGAATCCGGTGTTTTCGACGATCAGCTCCACGGCCGGTCCCGAATCTTTCGCATCGTGAATGGCCGCCTTCAGGACGTCCGGAGTGTACGCTCGTCCGTTGACGGCGATGAGCTGCATCCCGGGTCCAAGGCCGCTCTTGTCGGCGACCCCGTCCTTTAACACGTCGGAGACTCTGCCCGATTTGCCCGCGTGCAGACCGAGCGAGTACCAGAAATCATACGACCCACTCTCCGCATCCTCCATCGCACTCCAGGCGTTTGGTTTGTCGGTGTAGGTCAGTTTGTAGCCGCCGTTCTCAAGGCCGCCCATTGGCGCTTGGTACGCGTGCGAATCCAGCCGCGAACGCAGGAATGTGGCCCAGTCATTCGCAACAACGCCATTCAATCCGGCAACTACGTCGTCAAAGGTGTACGGAACGACCTTTGGCCCTGTATCGCCACCGAGCCCGTGGAATTTGGCCACAAAGTCATTCAGCGACTTCTTCCCGTCGGTCATTTTGCGAATCGTTGTGTCGACATCGAGCCAGATCAGTTCGCCCTCGTCGTAGTAGTCCACGCTGAGCCGCCAGTTGTCCCATCCGCCGCCGGCGGCGTAGAGGATCTGCGCGGCGGTTGCGGTGTCCTGAATATCGCGCCACGTCCGGCCGGGACGATTGTCGTACTCGGCGGCGATGGTGGAAAGGCGTTGCTTGTACTGCTCAGCGGTCCAGATGCCAGAGCGTGCGGCGAGCACGTCGCCCAGGTACTCCGTCAATCCTTCATATACCCAAAGGAGATCGCCCTCCATCGGTTTCTGGTAGTTGCTCGTTGCAAGACCCGCGGGGCGTCGGTACTTGCCGTTCCAGCTATGGGTGAACTCGTGCGGAAGCAGCAGGCCGTTCAAAGTGAACTCCTGATCGTCGATGAAGGTTCTGGGTGCGACGCGGTCGTCGCTGGACTGGTGGTGCTCGAGGCCGAAGTGCGCGACCTCGTCGCTGAGGGTGACGAGGAAGTGATAGGAGCCGTAGTGCCGGCTCTTATAGAGTGCGCCGGTTTCGCGCACCAGCCGGTCGAATTCGGCGATGTGTTCTTTCGAGAGCTCGACTTCCTCTGGGCCATCGGCTGCCATATCGAGGTAGTGCTTCGGCGTAATCTCGGGGGCAAGTGCGACTTCGCGGAAGTACCGCCCGGTGAGCACGGGTGAGTCGACGAGCTGTTCCAGGCTCACGGTTTTGAAGGTTGTCATCTGGCCCGAGCCGCTTTCTTTGTCGAGTGCCGCGCCGAACTTCCAGCCCGCAGGCAGAGTGATCGACGGCGTGAACATCACGTCGCTCGCGTTCGTATCGGCCGGATAGACGAGCAGCGTGTTCCAGCTCAGCAGGGCGAGGTTTTCGCTGGTTGAGCCACCCGCCGAAAATCCAGACAGCGATGACGAAGCCAGGAAATCGATCTTCATTTCGAGCTTTGTTACGCCCTGGGGGACGGTCAGGTGATACGCGAACATATCCACCTTGTCGCGCTCCCACTTCACCGGCTGTCCGTTCGCGGTGATGAAAAATCCGGCCATGTTTTCGATCGGTCCCGTGGGCCCGTGCTCGCCCGGAATCCACTTGGGATAGACAACGGTGAGTGGGCCTGCCGTTACTGGCATCACTTCGGTTGCATGGAGAATCTTGCGCGGTGCGTCCGTCAGATCCACACTCAATGTGATCGGCGCCGTCTGCGCCATTGCCACCGAACTCCCGACGGCAACGACCAACGCCGTACCCGCACACTTCATCCAAAGACCGCTCATCGTTCCGCCTTCTCCATCGCCTGTTTTAGTAACCGGAAACAGTCTACCTCTGCGGGGCCGGCCTCTGTCCCGGGAGAATGATTTGGTTTGGCTTTGGAGGCGTATTTACAGGTAGGATGTTGCACAATAGGAGAACTCATGTCTTCGAAGCTTCTGGCCGCTCTGGCGTCCACCGCAATTTTCCTCCCTGCCTTCTGCCTCTCCGCACAACAGCCTGCAGCCCAGCCGATTCAGGCGATGCCTTATTCTCCCTCGCTCGACATTACGAGTCTCGACCGCTCGGTCGATCCCTGCGTGGACTTCTATAAGTTTTCCTGCGGTGGCTGGCAGAAGAATAATCCGATTCCGGCGGACCAATCCGGCTGGAGCGTCTACGCGAAGCTCGGCAATGAGAATCAGCAATTCCTGTGGGGCATTCTCGAGGCGGATGCGAAGGCGAAGAACCGTACGCCGGTGCAGCAAAAGGTTGGCGACTATTTTGCCGCGTGCATGGATACTGCAACCATCGACGCACTTGGGCTGAAGCCGATTCAACCAGAGCTTGCGCGTATCGACGCGCTGAAGACACGGCCCGAACTCATTGCGGCGATCAGTGATTTGCACCGCGCCTATCCCGGAGGCTTCTTCTTCGGCTCAAGTACCGGTCAGGATGCGCTCGATTCATCGCTGGTTATCGTCGAACTCCGCGCGGGCGGCCTCGGGCTTCCTGACCGCGACTACTACCTGAAGACGGATGCGAAAAGCGTGAAGCTGCGCGAGCAATACGTCGCTTACATCCAGCAGTTGCTAACCCTGGGCGGCGAATCTGCCGAGCAGGCCAAGGCCGATGCGGACGCGACACTTCGCATTGAGACCGCGCTTGCGAAGGCATCGCTGACACGCGTGCAGCGACGCGATCCGCACAATACGTATCACATGATGACGATCGGCGAACTCGGCCAGATTGCTCCTGCGTTCGATTGGCCCCATTACTTCGCGACGCAGGGTGCGCCTGGTGTCACCAAACTCAACGTCTCGCAGCCCGACTTTATGAAAGCTGTCCAGGCGGAGCTTGCGACTGAGCCCGTCGAGGCTCTGCGTGGCTATCTGCGCTTCCACCTCCTTACCGCCGCCGCGCCATATCTTGCGCATCCCTTTGAACAGGCTGATTTCGACTTCTATTCGACGACCCTGCGCGGCGTTCCCTCCATGCCACCGCGTTGGAAGACCTGCACCCGCGCGGTCGATCGCAATCTCGGAGAAGCTCTCGGGCAAGAGTTCGTCAAACGCACCTTTACCGCAGACACGAAAGCAAAAACACAGGTGATGACAGAACAGATCGAGACTGCGATGCGGCACGAGATTGAGAATCTCGATTGGATGAGCCCCGAGACGAAGCAGGAGGCGCTGCGCAAGCTGCACGTCATCCGCAACAAGATCGGCTACCCCGACCACTGGCGCGACTACGCGAAGCTTGAGGTGAAATCCGGCGACTACATCGGCAACAGCCTGCGCGCCTACCAGTTTGAAGACGAGCGCCGGTGGAACAAGCTGGGCAAACCGGTCGATCTGACGGAGTGGGGAATGACGCCGCCCACGGTCAACGCCTACTTCAACCCACAGATGAACGACATCAACTTTCCTGCGGGCGTCCTGCAGCCGCCGCTGTATGATCCGAAGCTCGACGATGCGCCGAACTACGGCAACACCGGCGCGACGATCGGTCATGAACTCACGCATGCGTTCGACGATGAAGGACGGCAGTTCGACTCGAAAGGAAACCTTCGTGACTGGTGGACGCCGGCCGACGCCAAGGGGTTCGAAGATCGCATCAACTGTATCCGCGATCAGTATGCGGACTACATTATCGTCGACGACATTCACATCAACTCCAAGCTGACGAGCGGCGAGGACGTGGCTGACCTGGGCGGAACGCTGCTTGCTTACATCGCGTGGAAGAAGCAGACCGAGGGGCAGAAGCTGCCGAACGCCGACGGATTTACTCCGGACCAGCGCTTCTTCGTCGGCATGGCGCAGTGGGCCTGCGAGAACGAGCGGCCCGAGAACCTGCGTGTCAGCGCCGTCACCAATCCGCACTCGCCCGGGTTCGCGCGTATCAACGGCGTGGTGTCGAACATGCCGGAGTTCCAGCACGCCTTCAGCTGCAAGGCTGGTCAACCCATGGTGCACACGCCAGCCTGCAAGGTCTGGTAGAACTTCATCTCTTACTCCAACGTCGGCGGACCTGCGAATACAAAAAATCGCATCCGCCGACGCCGGAACCACGCGCCAGCCAGTACACTTGTCCCCAACCCATGAATCTTTACGCGATTGTTCTCGGCCTCATCGTTCTCACTCTGCTTGGGGTCTCGCTGGCGCGCGTCTCCAAGGTAAAAACAAAGGCCGACTACCTTGTTGCCGGCCGGACTCTGCCCGCCATTGTCCTGATTTTCACGCTCTTGAGCTCGTGGATCGGCTCCGGCTCGTTGCTCGCAGGCGCCGAGAACGCCTATAAGCACGGCTTCCCGGCTCTCTGGCAGGCCGCAGGCGGTTGGGCCGGCCTTCTGATCATCTACTTCATTGCGCCACGCGCACGGAAGTTTGCGCAGTTCACCATCCCCGACCTGCTTGAGGCCCGTTACAACCAGACCGCCCGCGTTCTCGGCGTCATTGCTGTTCTTTTCGCGTACACCGCCATTACCAGCTATCAGTTCATCGGCGGCGGCGATATCCTCCACCTGATCTTCCCCTCGATCACGGCGCGCCATCGGCCAGGAGATCATCGCCGCCTTCGTCATCTGTCTTCACCGCCATCGCCGGCATGAGCTCGGTCGCCTACATGGACCTTGCCATCGGAGTGCTCGCTACCGTCACGCTCATTGTTGCGCTCCCCATCCTCGCGCACATTGCCGGTGGTTGGTCTACGATTACTGCCTCGTTGCCCGCGACGCATTTCCAGGTGTTCGGCGACTTCACCGTCACTCGCGCGCTCGAACTCTTTCTTCCGACATGCCTGCTCATGCTCGGCAATCAGTCGATGTATCAGAAGTTTTTCTCCGCCAAATCTGAGAAGGATGCTACCCGGGCGGTGGTCGGTTGGTTCATCGGCATTCTCATCCTGGAGACGGTTATTGTCGCCCTTGCGGTTGTTGGGTCGTCGCTCTTCCCTTCAGGTGAGGTTAGTGAGAATCCTCGCGAAATCCTCGCCTTTACCGCACTTCATGCTCTTCCGCGCCTGCTGGGAGCGTTCATGGTTGGCGCAATCTTCGCAAAGGTGATCTCTACAGCCAACAACTTCCTCTTTTCTCCGGCCACTAATCTCATCAACGACGTCTACGTCCGTTACGTGAGACCCGAAGCGTCGAACAGCAACATCCTCCTCGTCAGCCGCGTCCTGGTTGTTCTTCTCGGCTGCTGGTCGCTGTACCAGTCTCTCGGTACCCACTCCGTGCTGGAGAAGGCACTTTATGCCTATACCATTTACTCAGCCGCGCTCACACCCGTGATTCTCGCCGCCTTCTTCTGGAAGCGAGCTACGGCTGCCGCTGCCGTGTCGAGCATCGCCGCCGGCACGTTCGTCACGGTCTTTTGGGACTCGCAGTTTATCCGTACCCATCTCCCTGAAGCGATCGCCTCCCGCGATGCAATTCTTCCAGCGCTTCTGGCCTCGCTTCTGTGTCTGGCGCTCGTCAGCCTTGTGACCAAACCGCCGACCGAAAAGCAGCTTCAACCCTTCTCCGAAGCGCAATAAAGCGAATTCCACAGGCTCGTTCGCATTCTTCCTACGGTTCGGATTCAGTTATTATTAAGTTCCTCCCATAATATGTTTGATTTTCTGCGCCAGCACGTCGGCCAAAGCTACCTAAGGATCGATGAACTACTTACTTTTACCCGACCTCGCGGCAATGGCAATGCTTCTCAGCATTCTTTACTTCCTGAGGAGACGTCATCCACGCGAGGCTGTCGATCTGTGGCTTGTTGGTCTCCTCTTTATCTTCTTCGAAGCTGTTATCCATGCCGCATACCCGGGACCCGGGCCGTGGCGTCTCGCCGCGCATGTCACTGCGTTGAACTTCTTTTACATAGCAGGAGCAATCTTCCTTTGGGCGTCGGGCAGAGAGGTCTTTCCCCACGGATCATCTCTTCGCTATCTACTCATCAACTCTCTGCCTGTCGTTGCGCTGCTCACAGTCTATGGCCTCAATCTCCGCGACCCTCGGATCTATCAGGCGATCTCGACCGGCGGGCTGCTCCTCGGCTTCATCAGCGCGTTCGCAATCGCGGGCGCCTGGAAGCTGGGCAGAGGCTGGTGGATTCTTTTCGTCCAGTTGTGTACTTGGATTCCGATCTGGCTCTTCGCCTCTGCCGGCTCCCTTCGCGATGCAGCCTACTTCGCTCTCTTCGTCCTGTATTTTGCGACCGCCGTCGTCTTTCAACTTAGCCTACCGCGCCAGAGCCTGGGCAAAGTCGCCATTGTCGCTGGATTCGTCATCTGGTCGCTGGTGTTCCTCCTCCACTCCTGGGTGACGAATCATCCGGGATATGACGCCATCGCCGACGAGATCTGGAATCTGCAAAAATTTCTTGTCACCATTGGGATGCTTCTTGTCCTGCTGGAGCAGCAAGTCGCAACCAACGAGTGGTACGCGTTCCACGACCACCTCACGGGACTTCCCAACCATCGTCTCTTCGAGGATCGTCTTGCTGCGGCCATCCAGCATTCTCAAGTTCACAACACCCGCACCGCCCTTCTTATGGTCGATCTGGACGGCTTCAAGCACATTAATGACACCCATGGGCATGATGTCGGCGACGAACTGCTTCGGCATATTGCGCATAATCTTCGCGGCGCCATCCGCGTTCCGGATACTCTTGCGCGCCTGGGCGGCGACGAGTTCATCATTATCGCTACGGACCTGCCTAGTAACCAGCCGTCAGAGGTCATCGCCAAGACCAGCGCGGCTCGGATCTCCCGCGCTTTGCGCAAGGCCGTCAATATTAATGGCAACACCCTGAACGTTACGGGAAGCATTGGCGTAGCCCTCTACCCCGATGACACTACTGACGAAGTGCTCCTACGCCGGCTGGCCGATCAGCGGATGTACGAGCAGAAGCGCCAGATCCCCCTGGGCTTCTAAATTTCCCAAAAGCGAATTTTCACACTCACTTTTTGCTCTCTACTGCATCTATCCCAGTACATATTTTGAAACAGGAGACATTTCCATGGCGCCCGACACGCAATCGATCGACTTCAACGCAGCCTTCTTCACTCTGGGTCTGGATCCCGTGCGCCCATTAGATAACTCGATCGGCGGGTCCGACTACCCGAGTAGCGAAACTCTCAGCGCCGCGATGAAACGCGTCGACCTGGGTGATGATGACGACGACGATGACTTCGATGAAGACGATGAAGATGAAGATAATGACGAAGACGGAGATCTCGACGACGAGGACGACGATCTAGACGATGATGAAGACGAAGAAGATGATGATGACGAAGAAGAGGATGATGAGGACGATGAAGACGGCGACGAAGAGGATGATGACGAGATCAACCTCATTTAGGGACGCCGCAGGTTTCTGAAGTTACGTTCGTGTCGTTTTAGAGTTAGTAGCCGGCGTCCGTAACGACGTTTTCCAGCTCCTCCCCTGCGATGAACCGCCGCACCTGCTCTGCACCGAATCGAAAAGCGCGATGAATGAATTCGGGCGTAGATCCTCCGACATGCGGGGTGATCATGCAGTTAGGCGCAGACCACAGCGGATGGCCGGCAGGCAGAGGTTCGGGGTCAGTGACATCGAGGACTGCCCGCAGGCGATTTTGCTGCAACGCTTCAACCAGCGCGTCGGTAACGACGACCGGGCCGCGCGCCGCATTGACGAGCAGCGCCCCGGGCTTCATGAGAGCCAGCTCTGCCGCTCCAATCAGCCCGCGTGTCTCCGCGGTCAACGGTACGATGGCGACCACGACGTCGGCCTCAGGCAGCAGTTTGCGCAGTTCGCCGACCGCAAAAACCTGAGGCTCCTTCCGTGGACTTCGCGCCACACGAACAATGTTTACGCCGAACGGTGCGAGGCGAGCCTCAATCGCTACGCCGATCGATCCGTACCCGACGATCAGGACTGTTTTGCCCGCGAGATCGTCGCCGAGGATCGCGTATTGCCCGACCTGCGCTCCGCCCACATCCATGAATCCGTTCGGAATCGATGCCTGCCCCTTCCACTCCTGGCGCAGCTGCGCGTCGCGATAGTAGGGAAACCGCTTGAGCGCGGTAAGGATCGCGGCCAAAACCCATTCCGACGCTGAGATGTCGTGAATCCCCCGCCCATCGCACAGCACGATGTCCTTGGGCAGCCACGGCGCAATCCAATCCACACCCGCCATCATCGACTGCACCACCTTCACGCCGCGCAGATGCTGAAAGGTCTCCTTCGCACTCCTTCGAGCAAACGGAACGATCCAGAAGTCGACGTCCTGAACGCCTGAAGAACGGCGGGGTATCCGCACAATCTCCGCTTCGCGCGGAAAATCGGCCACCAACTCCTGAGCGAGGCTTTCATCCACACCAACACGCACCATCTTCTGAGTGTGCACGATATCGGTATCAAAAAGAAAGTCCGGCCTCCTGAGACCGGACTGGGAAATTTGTAATGGTAATTCCGCTTAGATGTCCAGGTTCTTCACATCCAGCGCATTCTCTTCGATGAACTTTCGACGGCTCTCCACATCCTCGCCCATCAGAGTCGTAAAGATCTCCTCGCAGGCTGTGATGTCTTCGAGTTTAACCTGCAGCAACGTGCGCCGCTCGGGATCCATCGTCGTCTCCCAGAGCTGCGGTGCTGTCATCTCGCCCAGCCCCTTGTACCGCTGCACCTGGTACTCCTTGCGGCCCTGTTCGATGACGTATTCGAATACCTCGCGCGCCGTCTTCTTTTCCACGGGATCCTGCGGGGCCTTATTGGAGCGTTTCGCCGCCTTTGTCTCGGCGACCGTTCCCGGAGCCGCAGCGATATCGGCAACGCCCTCCTCCGACGCGATCTCCTCGGCTTCATCCGCTTCCTCCGCGGCCGCTTCAGCCCTCGTCTTCGGCGCATACTCAATCAAGAACGGAGCAACCAGCTGCTCCCTGATCTGTGCATGCTTGGCCAGCATCTGACGGCTCTCCGGCGCCGTTGCCAGCGCCCAGTCGATCGTACGCACCGCGCCCTGAGCATCGGTGTAGCTCACCGAGTAGCTCTTGTGCTCCTCGTCCAGCACCACATCGCCAACATTCTTGAACTGGTAGGTCTTCTGCATGGCCACCAGCTTCTGGCGCATCTTCTCCAGCTTGGCGGGCGACTCGAAGTCCACACGGCGAGCCGAATCCTTGCCCTCTTGCGCGAACAGCTCCGCGAACGCCTGCGTCACTTCCTCGTTACGAAGCCGCTTCTGCACCTTTTCAAAGAAGCCAAGGTAGTCATTCAGCTGTGTCATGTACTTGGTCAGTTCTTTGCCCTCGAGCTTCGCGCCACCGTCGCCATAACGGATCACCATGCCGTCGGAGGCACGCTTCACCATCACGCTGACATACTCGCGGTCGTCCTTGATGTACTGCTCGAACTTGCCCTTCTTGATGCGATACAGCGGTGGTTGCGCGATGTAGACATGGCCGCGCTTGATCAACTCCGTCATATGGCGGAAGAAGAACGTCAGCAGCAGCGTGCGGATGTGCGAACCATCGACGTCGGCATCGGTCATCAGGATCAGCTTGCCGTAGCGCAGCTTGGTCGCGTCGAAGTCGTCCTTGCCGATGCCGCAGCCCAACGCTGTGATCATGGCGCGAATTTCTTCGTGCCCCAGCATCTTGTCATAGCGGGCCTTCTCGACGTTGAGAATCTTTCCCTTCAGGGGAAGGATCGCCTGAAATTTGCGGTCGCGGCCCTGCTTGGCTGTTCCGCCGGCGCTCTCACCCTCGACGAGGTAGAGTTCGCAACGGTCCGGCTCGCGTTCGGAACAGTCGGCTAGCTTGCCCGGCAGTCCGCCGCCGTCGAGCGCCCCTTTGCGCCGAGTGAGATCGCGGGCTTTGCGCGCAGCTTCTCGCGCACGCGCTGCATCGATGGCTTTGTTGATAATTTTCTTCGCGACGGATGGATTCTGCTCCAGAAAACCGCCCAGGCGCTCATTCACAAACGCCTGCACTGTTCCGGCGATGTCGGAGTTCAGCTTGCCCTTCGTCTGTCCTTCAAACTGTGGTTGCGACAGCTTCACGCTGATCACGACGACGAGACCCTCGCGCACGTCGTCGCCGCTCAGATTCTCCTTCACGTCTTTGAAGAGTCCCAGCGACTGCCCTGCGGCATTGATGGTGCGGGTGAGTGCGGTCTTGAAGCCCGAAAGGTGGGTTCCACCATCGACCGTGTTGATGTTGTTGGCGAAGGTGAACACGGTTTCGGAGTAGGCATCGTTGTACTGCAGCGCAATCTCCATGGCCACGCCATCGCGCTCGGCCTCCATGTAGATCGGCTTGTCGTGCAGCACCGCTTTGCCTCTGTTCAGATGCTTGATAAACTCGGCGATTCCGCCAACGTACTTGAACTCCTGGTGTTTGCTCTCGCCGGTTTTGGTGTCGGTCGTACGCTCATCGGTCAGGTGAATCTCGAGGCCCTTGTTCAGGAACGCGAGCTCGCGTAACCGCTGCGCCAGCGTGTCGTAGTTAAATTCCGTGACGGTAAAGATCGATGTGTCGGGCAGAAAGTGAATCTTGGTTCCCTTGCGAGTACTGGGTCCCATCTTCTTGAGCTTGCTCTTCGGCGCGCCTTTGCTGTAGTCCTGCTCCCAGGCGTAGCCATCCCGCCATACCTCGACGTCGAACTCCTCGCTCAGCGCATTGACGCAGCTCACACCGACACCGTGGAGACCGCCTGAGACTTTGTAGTTCGAGGCATCGAACTTGCCGCCGGCGTGGAGCATGGTCAGTACGACTTGCACGGCCGGCATCTTCTCTCCGTTAATCACTTTGTCATCGACCGGAATGCCACGTCCGTCATCGACCACCGTAATCGAGTTGTCAACGTGGATCGTCACATCGATCCGAGTCGCATGGCCTCCGAGGGCCTCGTCGACCGAGTTGTCGACGACCTCATAGACCAGATGGTGCAGCCCCATCTCGCCGGTAGAGCCGATATACATCGCCGGACGCAGCCGCACCGCTGCCAGCCCCTCGAGAACGGTAATGTTCTCGGCCGAGTAGCCTCCGCCCTCTTTTTTACGGGGAGGAGGGTTCTTGATTTGGCCAGCTTCAAGCTCTAAAAGAGCGCCTTCGGTAGGGGTTGCAGTCGATGCCATGTATCTCCGTTCAGCGGTTGCTGAATATGCAGGATGCTCAGACCGTTCCGTGCTTGCTTCATCCGCGAAAACCCGCGTCATTCCAGCACTTTACACACGTTTCAGCCCGATTCTCAGTGTCTTAAGTATAGCACGTTTAAGGGCTTTGCCCCGCTGGACAGACCAGCCCGCATACAGCGTGGTTCCGGGGTGCAGCACCGCATGTTTTCCGCATCTCCAATTGTCAGATTCAGGCCCCAAATTGACTCCCAGCCTGACCACAGCGCAACCCGGTTTTCCACGCTTCCGTGAGAATCTCGTTGTCGGAAGTCCACCACAAGAGCTTTTTCCCTTGCTCCCAGAGCCGGTCGCGCTTTCCTATCAGCAACTTCGGAGGGATGCATGGCGTAACCCAAAAGTGCTATACGCAATATTTTGCACATTGATATTCTACCCCCGCAGTGCGAGGTAAAACTATGAAACTAAATAAAATGTTAACAGCGTCTGTCCTTGGGTTCTCGCTATTGACTACTTCGGCGTTCGCCTGTGAACACGGCAGCAGCGGCGGTGGCGAGGAAAGCCATTGGTCTTTCCTCGGGTGGTGCCATCACTTCACGGATCACGAGCGCGAGTGTGACCAGAACGGTCAGAACTCCGGCAGGGGCAACAACTGTGACCACGGCAAGGGCAACGGCGGCGGCTACTGCGGTACGGGTGGCTCTACCGGCGGCTCTACAGGTGGCTCCACCGGCGGCTCGACGGGCGGTGGCGGCTCAACCGGCGGATCGACCGGTGGTAGTGTCGGACCGAAGGGCTAATTGCGCGACAGCTAGCCCTCCCAAACCTGGAAAAACCAGGACAGACACCCGGGAAAAAGAATGCTCGCCAGAGCTAAGCCAATGACCCTCTTCGGAGGGTCATTTTCGTGCCGTTGAAAGACAGTATTTTAGTGCCTATTTGAACTGAACGTAGTTCCTAAGGGATGACCCGGAAGTGCTATACGCAATATTTTGCATATTGATATTCTACCCCTGCAGTACGAGGTAAAACTATGAAACTAAATAAAATGTTAACAGCGTCTGTCCTTGGGTTCTCGTTATTGACTACCTCGGCATTCGCCTGTGAACACGGCAGCAACGGCGGTGGCGAGGAAAGCCATTGGTCTTTCACTGGCTGGTGCCATCATTTCATCGATCACGATTGCGACCACGACCGCGACCACGACCGCGATAGAGGTCACGATTGTGACCATGGCGGCTCTACTGGCAGCGGTGGCCACTCCACGGGTGGCGGTTCAACCAGCGGTGGCGGCTCAACCGGTGGCAGTTCGTCAGGTGGCAGCGGCAGCTGTGGGGCCAAAGGTTGTAGTTAAGCGAATGCCCTCCCTGGGCAACCCTGGAAAGACCAGGAAAGACACCTTTTGAAAAAGAATGCTCGCCAGAGCTAAGCCAATGACCCTCTTCGGAGGGTCATTTTCGTTTCCTGAAACGAAGCGAGGCGCTGTAGCGACCGTTTCTTGTCCGATCGCGCAAATTTCGTCCGGCTTTGAGCCAGCTTCGTATATACTCAATAAGTTGTCCAGAAACAGTCAGGAACACAAATGCCAAAGTTGAAAACACACAGCGGCGCAGCCAAGCGCTTCCATAAGACAGGCACGGGCAAGTTCAAGCGCGGCCAGTCGAAGATGCGCCATATCCTTACCTCAAAGGAAACCAAGACCAAGCGCCACCTCGGCGGTTTGGTTTTAGTCTCCAAGGCGGATCAGGCTAAAGTCGCCCGGATGCTTCCTTACGCCTAAAAAAGACCATAGAAAGTCTTTAGTACTTAAGAAGACCACAAAAAGTCTTTAGTTTTGGGAATGAGGATTGTCAGTTGTTCAAGTCGAGCCGCTCCGCCGAGCTGAAAAGCAAAACGGAATAAAGGGCCGGTCACAGCGTCACAGGCCCCTGGAACAGCGAAAGCGTTCCACCGAGACTTGAAGTTGCATAGCGAGTGAAGAGGCCACATCGTCGTTCTCACGAGTCACTTTCAGGACACCAACTAGTTCTGATTGAGACGAGAATGCGACCCTTACCTCCAGCCGCTTAAACGATGTACGCAAAAGGAGAAGTACGATGCCCCGTGTAAAACGGAGTACAAAACGCAACGACCGCCGCAAAAAGATCCTCAAGCGCGCGAGTGGTTACTTCCTCACAAAATCCAAGCTCTATCAGGCAGCTCAAGAGGCGGTTGAGCGCTCGCTCAAGTTCGCCTACACCGGCCGTAAACAGAAGAAGCGCCAGTTCCGCGCCCTCTGGATCGTCCGCATCAACGCCGCTTGCCGGATCAATGGCATGAGCTACTCGACGTTCATCAACGGCCTCAAACTCGCCGGCAATGGACTCGACCGCAAGGTCCTGGCCGACATCGCCGCCAACGACGCTGCTGGCTTTGCCGCCCTTGCTGTTCAGGCCAAGTCTGCCTTGAAGGCTGCAGCCGACAAGCGTGCGAAGGCCAGCGCCAAGAGCGCAGCGTAGCAAAAGCTTTATCCGAAAGAGGCGCGGCTTCGGTCGCGCCTCTTCTTTTTGCCTTGGCTCGGAGAAGAATCGCAAGCCTTAGAGACGAATAGCCCGTGCGAGTTAACAGCTACGACGCCGCGATCGTCTATCCTGAAACCATGCCAACTGCATCATCTGCTACAACGCAGCTCAACCTCCCTGCCGCGGAGCAGCAGCCCACTGGGCCGGCTCCCTTCGAATCCTGGGGCCGCTATCCCATCTACGACGCCAAGGTGATTCCGCTCCACTGGCAGTGCGATTTTCAGGCGGTCAGCGCTGGTCTTCACAACGGTGCGCTTCCGGTTGGCATGGGCCGCAGCTATGGCGATGTCTGTCTGTTGAAGGACGGCAATCTTCTCCTGACGACCGCGATGAATCGCCTGATCGACTTCGATCCTGAGACTGGTTTGCTCACAGCCGAGGCAGGTATCACCCTTGCGCAGATCCTCGATTTCGCCGTTCCCCGCGGCTTTTTCCTCCCCGTTTCTCCAGGAACGAAATATGTAACCCTGGGTGGAGCAATTGCCAACGACATTCACGGCAAGAACCACCACGTCGCCGGGACTTTTGGCAGGCACATCACACAGTTCGAGCTGCTTCGCTCCGATGGCTCGCGCATGCTATGTTCCCCCACGGAAAATTCCGACTTCTACGCAGCCACCATCGGGGGATTGGGCCTTACCGGCCTCATCAGCTGGGCCACGCTGCGGCTGAAACCCATCGTCTCCCGCATGATCGACTACGAGGGAATTCAATTCCACGGTATCGACGAGTTCATCGATCTCACCAACCAGAGCAAGGACATCGAGTACACCGTCAGCTGGATCGACTGTGCCTCCAACGGCCGCAACTTCGCCCGCGGCATCTTCATGCAGGGCGACCACTCCACGAAAAAGGGCGAGCTCAAACCTTCAGGCAAACCAAAACTTGTCTTACCCTTCGACGCTCCCGGTTTCGCCCTCAACCACCTCAGCGTGAGCCTCTTCAACACCGCCTACTTCAACAAGCAGATCCACAAACGCGTGGTCTCTCTCCAGGACTACGAGCCCTTCTTCTATCCGCTCGACAAGATCCTTCACTGGAACCGCTTGTACGGCAAGCGTGGGTTGCTCCAGTTCCAGTACGTCATCCCCTGGGCGCACGCCAAAGAGGGAACCATCGCTATCCTGCACGAGATCACGAAGTCCGGACTCGCCAGTTTCCTCGCCGTCCTCAAAGCTTTCGGCGACATCCCTTCGCCCGGCATGATGAGCTTCCCCAAGCCGGGCATCACCCTCACCCTCGACTTCCCCATCAAGTCGGACAAGAGCTTTCCCCTCGTCGCCCGCCTGGCCGACATGACCCTCGAGTTCGGCGGCCGCCTCTACCCCGCCAAGGATGCGACGATGACCGCTCCCCAGTTTCAATCTTTCTACCCGCAGTGGGAGCAGTTCGCCCGCTACCGCGACCCCATGCTCACCTCCAGCTTCTGGGAGCGCGTCACACAGAATTCGTAAATCGAACAAGGCCCGACTTTATGACCAGCCCAGCCACGCAAAACACCACAAACGCGCCACGCAAAATCCTCGTTCTCGGCGCCACATCCGGCATCGCCGAAGCTACCTGCCGCATCTGGGCCACGCAGGGTGCGAGCCTCTTCCTCGTCGCGCGCAACGCCGAAAAACTAGCCGCGGTTGCCGCCGATCTTCGCACCCGCGGCGCGAGTTATGTCGACACCGCTGTCGCCGACCTGGACGACACCGACAAGCATCCCGAGCTTCTCGCCCATGCCGTCAACTCCCTCACGGGCATGGATATTGCTTACCTCGCTCACGGCATCCTGGGCGATCAAGCTGAGGCCGAGCAGGACTTCAACGCTGCCGCCCAGATTCTCTACACCAACCTGATGGCTCCGATCTCACTTCTCACCTGGCTGGCCAACTTCTGTGTCCAGCGCCATGCCGGAGTTCTCGCGGTCATCTCTTCGGTAGCCGGTGACCGCGGGCGCAAGTCCAACTATCTCTATGGAGCCTCGAAGGCTGGTCTCTCTGCTTTCCTCGCCGGCTTAAGAAATCGAGTTGACCGCGAGGGCGTCACTGTCCTCACCATCAAACCCGGCCCCACCCGCACTGCCATGACCGTCGGCATGCCCAAAAGCGAGAAGTTTGCCGATGTCGATTCCGTCGCCGAATCCATCGTCAGCGCCATCGACAAGCGCAAGGACGTGCTCTACGTCCCGTTCCAGTGGCAACCCATCATGTTCGTCATCCGGAACATTCCTGAACGCCTGTTCAAAAAGCTGAATTTGTAGAATTCGGAAGCCGCAAGTCAAAATTCTATGAATTTCAGTTAGTTGCGCCGATCGAAAAAACCCGCTTAAATGGGCATGTTTTCACTTGGCCCCCCAATTGCTATCTGATATATCCGATACCAAATTTTTCCGATTGACGGCGCCATCTGGGTCTTCGACAGATGCGGTGCGCCTCCTTTCGGCCAGTGGCGATGTTTCGATATGTGGTAACAGTGGCACCCGGGAATCCGTTTCATGCAGTTGATGTCGCAGTAGCTGTTTCAGATATCTGAGAACGAGGCAAAATTTCATGAAGATGTTCCATCGCAAGAATTCTCTCCTTCTGGTCGTCATCGGATGCTTTCTGCTCCTGGCGCCTATGACGTCCTTAGCTCAGACGAGTCTGGGTATTCTGGTTGGTGTTGTTCGCGATCAGACGGGTGCAGTTGTTCCCAAGGTAACCGTTACGGTCGCCGGTAATGAAGACGGTATTGTTCGGACGGTCGTAACTCAGGGCGATGGCGCCTATCGCATTGAAGCGCTCCGTCCTCAGACGTTACACGGTCACCGTAAACCAGACGGCTTCGCCGGCTTCACAGCGAAAAACGTTATCGTCAGCCCATCGGAGACGATTTCGTACGACGTCAATCTCATAGTTGGCGCTACGAAAGAAGCCAGTCTCAGTTGAGGCGGACTCGATCGCAATCAACACGGAAAACGGCCAGCTCACCGGTATCGTCAACTCGACCGATATTCAAAAGCTACCCATCTTCTCGCAGAGCCCTTATGAACTCGCGACAACCGTTCCGGGCGCGCAGATCGTCTCCGACAGCGGGTTCAGCAACGGTCAGGCCCTTCAGGTCAACGGAGCTCGTCCACGTGCCAACAACTTCCTTCTCGATGGCCAGGAGATCAACGACGTCGCCATCGGCGGTCAGGCCTTCCAGCCCAACATTCCCGACTCATTCAGCAACGTCTCGGTGCTCACCAGCTCCGCCTCGGCCGAATTCGGTCGCGCCGGTGGTGGAATCGTCAACTCGGTGACCAAGAGCGGCACCAACCAGTATCATGGCGAAGTTTATGAGCGCTACACCGGTTCCGGTCTGAACGCCTTCGGCGGGCAGGAGCGCGGTGGGACTACGCCAAAGACCCGGTTTGACCAGCACACCTACGGATTTACCGCCGGTGGCCCTGTTATCAAAAACAAACTGTTTGCCTTTGGCGGCCTCGAAATGAGGCGTTTCTATGGCAGATTGACGGGCTCTGTCCTTGAATTTCCAGACGCCGGGGGTCAGGCGACACTCCAGTCGATTGCTACTGCCGCCGCATCGTCTTCCACGCCGGTTGTAGCTACGCAGGTGGCTCTGCTTAACAAATATCTCAACAGTGGTGTCACTTCAGGCACCTACCTCAATGCCTACAATCCGGTTACAACCCGTGCGGGAGTTAACACCAACGTCGGACCTCAGCCTGGCTGCCCCGCGACCGGCTGTATCGTAACGGAAGCTTTCTTCCAGCGGCCATTCCCCAGCGCTAACAGGCCGGATACGCAGTGGACCTACAAGATCGACTACACGCCCTGGGATAAGGACAGCTTCTCCTGGCGTTATATTCATGATCGTTCCGCATCGAATCCTGATTTTCTCAATAGCCCCGGCGCGCTGCTTGGATTGGATACATTACAAGGTGGTCCGTCAGAACTTGGTCAGGGCACGTGGACGCACATCTTTACCGCGAATCTCCTGAACGAGTTCCGCGTCGCAGAAACCCGCATCAGCTTCGCCTTCAATCAAACACCGCAGACACTAGCCAATCCTATTAACAGTCTCATCTCAATCAGCGTTGCCGGCGTTCCTGCGCTTGGCCCCAACCAGAACTTCCCGCAGGGACGTGGTGAAGATCTTTACCAGTTCCAGGACACGGTGGGCTGGACCAAAGGCCGTCACTCCATGCGTATCGGCTTTGACATCGGCCGTCAATTGGAGAAGGACCTGGTCTCGCAAAATGCAATTGGTGCTCTCAGCTTTCAGGCAGGTGGAACTAACTCCAGTGGGCAAAGCTTCAATACTGCTCTGGGCAACTTCCTGCAGAACCAGCTTGGGCCATCGGGCACCGCAACCAGGACCTTCGGCAGCACACGTATCGATCCACACAATTGGCGTTCAGGCTTCTTTGGCCAGGATGACATCAAACTTTCCGCTGATCTCACGATCAACATTGGCCTGCGCTATGACTACTTGACCAACCCGGAGAACTCGCTGAAATATCCTGGTGTCGATATCAAGAATCCGCTCGCCATTATTACCTTGCAAAACGGTGTGGCCACCGCAAACTCAATTCCGGTCAACAACCCGAAGGGCAACATTTCTCCGCGTCTTGGCTTTGCCTACTCCCCACACTTCGGCGGATACTTCGGCGATGGCAAATCGGTTATCCGCGGCGGCTTGGGAATCTTCTACGACAGTGACTTCAGCAACTTCGTCACTAACGCTGCTCAGACTTCCCCCAACGCTGTAAGCGGTCAGTTGATTCAGACCACGGGCGTCGGTCTCGCTAACGCTACCAGCCTCGTTCCTACGATTCCTTCCACTCTTTCTTTGCAGTCGACGGTAGAAGTCGTGGACAAGGATATGATCAACCCGATTACCTACCAATACAACCTGGGTGTGGAGCGGCAGTTCCCCGGCAACATTTTCTTTGCCCTTCGCTATGTTGGAAATATTGGTTCGAAGCTCTTTGCTAACCAGCAGTTCAACTACACCAGCGGCGTAACCGGACAAAGGTTGAATCCGGCCTATGGTCAGGATGTCATCCGCGGCAACTACGCACGTTCCAATTACAACAGCTTCCAGATCGAAGGTTCCCATCTGTTCTCGCATGGTTTCCAGATTCGCGGAAACTATACCTACAGCAAGGACCTGGACGACGCGTCGGAGATCTTCACGACCTCGTCTTCACCTACCTCCTTCGCAGCCAACCTTGCCTATGGCGGGATGCGCGGAGACTGGGGTCCCTCCGCCTACGACCATCGCCACTACTTTGTCATGACTTACGTCTGGTCGCCTACAGGTCTGCGTGCATCAGAGACCTTTGCGAATGTCGCTCTCGGTATCCTCACACGGCATTGGACGCTCTCCGGCACAAGCAGATTCCAATCCGGCGTTTATAGCACCTTCAGTGAAGCGGTTGACGTCAACGGCGACTCGAGTGCTGCCAACGACCGGCCCATCATCGGGAACCCCAAGGCACCTGTTAATACAGCTGCTGAAGATGGGTTCTTCTTCAATGGTGGTACGCCAGGTGTCTACTATGACATCGCTGCCCACAATGCCACTCCGGCCAAGCTAGTCCCGGTTGACCCGAGCACTGTACATTTCCTGGTTCCCCACGATCCAACCAATGCTCACCTGCATGATGAAATCGGGCGCGACAGCTTCGAAAACCCGGGCCTCGTCTTGACGGACGTTGCACTGGAGAAGGGCTTCGATCTTGGATTCGAGCGTTTCCGGATCGTTCTGAGGGCAGAGGTTCAGGACATTGCCAATCACAACAACATCAACATTCTCAACTCAGCGGTGACAAACGTCGGACTAAGCACTTACATGAACCGTAAGAATGCCACGCTGGATGCAGGCCGTACTATGGCACTCTGGGCTAAGATCACCTTCTAGTCTTTTCCATTTCTCTATGACGCCGGAGGCCCACAGGGCTCCGGCGTCTTTTTTATGATGTTTCCCTTCCTTCCTTCTTTTGCCCGGGATGCCTCCAGTCAGCCGCTATACTGGTCGCGGATCACGGTGCCTACTTTGATCACGTCTCCTCCAATCCCGACTTCTGAAAGATCTGGCGCCTTTCCACATGGGAGGCGAACAATGCCGCCGCCCGCCGGTCTTGATCTCTCGCGACGCGCAGAGCTGGTTGAAATGATGGATCAGCCCTGCGAGTATGAGGAGCTGCGCGCCTGCCTGCATGACATTGCCCGCGTCAATCGGCTGACATTTGCTTACCGCCCTACGATCTCGTGGTTAGAGGAGATTGTTGCAACTCGACCTGCGTCGAGGGAACCCTTGCGCGTGGTAGACGTCGGTTGCGGTTACGGCGATATGCTGCGTCAGATCGGCGCGTGGGCGGCAAAGCGTGGTATTTCGATTGCGCTAATCGGCATCGACCGGAACCCGGCTGCGATTCGCGCGGCCAAAGAGACGCCTCCGGGGACGCAACCTATCGAATGGATCGTAGGTGATGCGCTCTCCGATCGCACGATGGGTGATATCGACGTCGTCATCAGCTCGCTGCTCACGCACCACCTCACCAATCCCCAGATAGTGCAGTTTCTGCGCTGGATCGAGGAGAGGACGCGTCGAGGCTGGTTTATCAACGATCTCCATCGTCAGGCGGTGCCCTATCATCTCTTTCGTCTTTGGGCGCGATTCACAAACTGGCATCCGTTCGTCAAACACGATGGGCCGGTGTCGATTCGGCGAAGCTTCATCGTGGAAGACTGGCAGAGTTTGTGCGCGGCTGCCGGACTCGCAGCGGAGACAGTTTCAATTCGCGAATACCGTCCCGCGCGACTTTGTGTTGGCAGAATCAAATAGAACCCCGTTGCCAGAAAACCATACCTGTTTCAAGAACCTGATCATATTTATCAGAGGCCATTCATGTCTGTTCGCAGTACTGTCCGTGTTCTTGTTGTTCTTATCCTTGCCGTAAACGTTGGCGCACAAGCCCAAAGGCTTTCCGGTAGTGTTCCTGAGCATTACAAGCTCACTCTAACCCCGAATCTTCAAACCGCGACCTTCAGCGGTGAGGAGACGATCGACCTGATCCTCGTTGCGCCAAGCAAAAAAATTACGCTGAATGCTGCGGATCTGAAGTTTATCTCCGTGCAGGAAACCCACTCAGAAATGGTGCGAGTTGTGACCAAGGGCGGCGCCGGAAGTCAGAATGAATTTGCAGGAACGATGCCTGGGAAGTCGGTGAGACAGGATGCGTATGTACTCCTCGAGCCGGCAAACGAGCAGGCTACGTTCCTCTTCCCTAAAGAGCTGCCGGCAGGCAAGGTGACACTGGCGATTCAGTACACCGGCGTCTTAAACGACAAGCTGCGCGGGTTCTATCTTTCAAAGACGAAGACGCGCAACTATGCGGTGACGCAGTTCGAGCCGACCGATGCGCGACGAGCCTTTCCGAGTTTCGATGAGCCCGCGCTGAAGGCGACCTACGACATAGCGCTGATCGTGGATGCGGCCGACACCGCTATTTCCAACACGAACATCATCTCCGATACGCCGGGCCCCATCGCGGGCAAGCATACGCTCCGCTTCGCGACTACGCCGAAGATGTCGACGTACCTGGTTGCGTTTCTGGTCGGCGACTTCAAGTGCACCGAGGGCAGCTCGGATGGAGTGCCGATTCGCGCGTGCTCGACGCCGGACAGGGTGGAACTGACGAAGTTCGCTCTGGAGTCGGCCAGGTACGTCCTTCATTACTACGACGCCTACTTCGGGATTAAATATCCGATGCCGAAGCTCGACATGGTCGCGCTCCCTGACTTCGAAGCCGGCGCGATGGAGAACTTCGGGTGCATCACCTATCGCGAGACGGATCTGCTGGTAAATTCAAAGACGGGCGACATCCCCGAGAAGAAACGCGTCGCAGTCGTCGTCGCACATGAGATGGCGCACCAGTGGTTCGGCGATATGGTCACGATGCAGTGGTGGGACAATCTGTGGCTGAATGAGGGATTTGCCACGTGGATGGAGACCAAGCCGGTAGCCGAATGGAAGCCGGAGTGGAACTTTCCGCAGGATGATGCCCAGGATCTCGACCAGACCCTGAACCTCGATGCCCAGAAGACGACACGGACGATTCGCGCGACCGCCAACACGCCCGATGAGATCAACGAGATGTTCGACGGGATCGCGTACGGCAAAGCTGGCGCGGTGATCGGCATGGTGGAGCACTATCTTGGCGGAGAGGTTTTTCGTCAGGGTGTGCACAACTACCTGCAGGCTCATCTGTACGCAAATGCGACGGCGGAAGATTTCTGGAACGCACAGACGGCCAACTCGCACCTGCCGGTGGACAAGATCATGTCGAGCTTTGTGGCGCAACCGGGTGCGCCGCTGTTGACTCTGTCAGAGCGGCAGGCAAGCAGCGTCCCCGTTTCGCAGAGCCGCTTCTTCTTGTCTTCTACCGCTACTGCAGGAAGAGATCAGCATTGGACGGTACCGGTGTGCCTGAAGACCAACGGTCAGCCGATCTGCCGGGTCCTGACGCCGGAAGATTCCAGTATTCCGCTGCCGATGGATGTGCGATTGCCGATGCTGTACGCCAACGCCGGCGGGAAGGGATACTACCGGACCGCCTATACGACGAAACAATACAGCGCGATTGTTGCGACAGCCGAGACCGTGCTGACGCCTCCGGAGAAGATCGGGCTGTTGGGGGATCGGTGGGCGCTCGTGCGCTCGGGGCAGGGAACCGTCGGGCAGTACCTTGATCTGGTCATGGCGCTGAAGAAGGACCCAAACGCCGCCGTGCTCGACACCGCACATCAACAGCTTGAGCAAATCGACTCGATGATCGCGACGGATCAAGATCGCACGGAGTTTGCGGCGGTGCTGCGGCGCCAGTTTGGGCCGGTGTACACCGCGATGGGAAGTCCGGTGAAGGGCGAATCGTTTGACAGACAGCAACTACGCGGCACCTTGTTCGAGATACTGGGCGAAGCTCACGACCCCGGCGTCCTCGCGCAGGCCCAGCAACTGACCGGCCGGGTCTTCGCCGTAGAGAACAAGAAGGACAAGACGCTCGATGCGACGCTCTCCGACGCCGCAGTGCTGGTGAGTGCGAGCCATGGTGACGCTGCGCTCTACGACAAGGTGCTCGCCGTCAGCCGGAACTCAAACGATCCGGGCGAGAAGGCCGATGCGCTGCGAACGTTGGCTCACTTTCGCGATCCTCCGTTGGTGAAACGCACACTCGACTACACCGTTTCGGGCGAGGTTCGAAATCAGGACAGCTGGACCGTGCTGGTCGCACTACTTCACGATCCGGAGACGCGCGATCAGACCTGGGATTACATGCAAAATAATTGGGACAAGGTTCGCGCGCAGTTGACGGTTTCTTCGGGCGCCGACGTGGTTAGAGCTACGGGATTCTTCTGCACTGTGCAACGACGGGATGAAGTAACCAGCTTCTTCGCAACCCACAAGGTCGATGCTTCCGAGCGCACGCTCGCCAAGGCGGTGGACAGCATCAACGACTGTATTCAGCTGCGCTCGACGCAGGAGTCTGATTTCCACAGTTGGCTTGAGGCCCAGGCAAAATAGAATCCGCAGCTCGCACAATGTAAGTTCCAGCGGTCCTGTGACTTAGCTCAGAATGGAATGTTTCGTGCGATCCTTTGCCTGACGAAGTACCACAAAAGGCCCATCAAGAACAGCAAAGTATCCCTCTTTCGGAGACTCGCCACGAGAATCTTCTTGATACACAAAAAGTGTTATGAAGCTAGGGTCATTCTGCGTTGACATTCAACTTTCGTGACGGTACCTTCCCAATTGAGGACACAAATGAAGAAAACTTGCCTAATATTAGCCGGTATCGCCCTCCTCTCTTCCGTCGCCCTCCCTTTGTATGGACAAGACGGTTGCGTGAACTCCCCTGAAAATCCAACGGCTATCCTTGCAGTAGTGGGCTCCGCAGGTGCGTTCTTTGCCTCGGTTCGTGCACGCGTCAAGGCTCGCCGCAATTCATCCAAGTAAAAAATCTACAACTGACTGCTCAATACTCCCCGGTACGTCACTCGAAACTAGCTAATTTGTATGTCAACCTTTCCGGCTGCCGCTGAAGTCAGCCCACTCCGAGCTATCGGAGCGGCTGAATCCGGCATGTCCCGCGCTGCAGGGCTATCGGCCCTTCTCGCCGTTCTTGGTTTGTCCACCATCTGGTCCACCATGAACGCCCTTTGGGCGCTATGGACGGGCGATGCCCTCAAGTCGATTGGCATGTTCATTCCGCTGGTCAGCTTCGTTTTGATCCTGCGGGTCTGGCGATCGATGGGATGGGAGATGGATGGAAGCGGGTGGGGCCTGGTTGTTCTGGTCGCTACTGCCGTTGTGGTACACATGCGGGAGCAGTCGATTCTGGTCTTCGTTTTTTCGCCAGAGTGGTCAATCTATGTTCCGCCGCACTCGCTGGTCATCTTTGCTTACGGAGCGGGCGTCGTTCTGCTCTTTGGGGGCACGCGACTCTTCCGGGCGTCCTTGTTCCCTTTGATTCTTCTCTGGTTCGTCAACCCTGTTCCCCATATCTTCAACGTGTTTGTCGATCTGCCCCTGCAGCGTGCGTCCGCTCACGTGGCACGGGCGTTCGCCATTGCGCTCGGCCAGCCGCTGAGTCCGGATCAGTTGCGTCTGATGTTCACGCCGGAGTTCGGCATGTTCATCGCGCCTGGCTGTAACGGCATTCGTGGCGCCGTCACGATGGGCCTTATTGCATTGATCGCAGGGTATATCTATCGCTTCCGCTGGTATGCGCATGTTGCCGTGGTAGCCGGGGCGGTGCTTCTGGGCTATGTCTTCAACTTCGCACGGCTCTGCATCCTGGTGCTGTATTACCTGGTCGCGCTGCACTTTCCCTGGCTGCAAAAGAGAGCTGAGATGGGCGACTACATCATCGGAGCCTGTCTCTTTCTAGTAGGAACGCTGCTGCTGTTCTATGTCGTGCGCCGGCTTAGCGAATCGCCGGGTCAGATCAAGCCGCCGGCGATGAGTTCGGCCATACTGGCAGGCTACAAGACGAACACACCTTGGGGTGCACCCTCGGGTGAATCCTGGTTCTACCTTCGGTTCGCAGCGATGCTCGCTCTTGTCTTGTTCAGTGGCTACGGAGTTGCGCGCGCCTATGTTCACGCGCACAGCAGTAGCTACACGGCTCAGATGAAGGCAGACCAGAATGCGCCGGGGCAGTTTCCTTCTCGCATCGGCAGCTATACCCTGTCGCGAACATGGAACGAAAACATCTTTACCGGGCCTCTGGTCTTTCATTGGGCTGAATATGCGCCGGACAATGGCGGGACCCACATCTCGCTGGGAGTGTCTCCGGTGATGGGCTCTCACGACACGCTAATCTGCCACTCCGCGCGCGGTGAAGATCCTCTCTGGCGCGATCAGATTACGCTGCCAACGGCAGGAAACGTCCTGATCAGTTTTTCCGGCTCGTTCTTCAACGATGGCGCGACGCAATATCTTGAGGCGACGACCATTTGCAACGGCGGATCGTGCGGTGAGTACTCGAGCGACCGCACTCACTTCGGTTTTGTCTACAGCAGGCCAACCTCTCAAACCCTCTTCTCGCAGGATCCGCAACGGCCCATACCGATTTTGTTGAAGGCTGAGACGATCGATACAACTCTTCCCGCCGAGGTGGCCCGTCAGCAGATGACCTCTGCTCTTCGCGGGTTTCTATCGTCGGTCGACCTGGACAGCCTGACGCAACCGTACCGCAAGTAACCGCACCATCCTTTGGTATTCTGGGTTTCCGTGAGACTTTTTTTTCGCAGCGTTCCGTTAGCCTTTGCCATGTTTGTGGCGGGCATTCTTGCCCTATCTCTGACTGGCTGTGGCGGCTCCAGCACGCCAGCCACCCGCCCGACCCTCACCGTCACGGCAGCGAATGCAAGCCGGGTCTACGGAGCCGCTAACCCAACCTTTACCGCGTCAGCCACTGGAGCGCTTTCCGGCGATACTTTCAGCTTTACCGAATCCACTGTTGCGACGCCCTCTTCTCCCGTCGGCACCTACTCAATCGTTCCCGTTGTCACAGGCACAAATCTCGCCAACTACAACGTCGTCTACGTCAACGGAACCCTGACTGTTAATAAGGCCAGCCTCACCGTCACGCCCAACAACCAGACCATCGCCTTTGAATCTGTACTCCCAGCTCTCACTGCCACCACCACTGGCTTTGTCAATGGAGATCCGGCAAGCGTCGTTACCGGCGCACCGGCACTATCGACTACCGCAACCTCGTCCTCTCCGGCCGGCTCTTACCCGATTACCGCTACCGTCGGGACTCTCGCTGCCGCCAATTACACCTTTACCTTCGGCACCGGCACGCTCACCATCACTCCGGCGAACAATCCCGGTGTCAGCTTTACCGGCAGGGCAATGGCCGGAACCCAACCTATCACCGGCGCAACCGTCCAGGTGTACGCCGCAGGGACAGCCGGAAACGGCTCTTCAGGAACAGCTCTTTTGACCAGTCCCCTTACTACCGACTCCGCCGGGGCCTTCACCATCCCAGCGGCATATCCCTGCCCCGCCGCCAATTCGCAACTTTACATCGTCATTCGCGGAGGCGGGATCGGAGGCGCAGCCAACAACACGGCTATCGCCTTGGCAACTGCCATCGGACCATGCAATCAGATTGCTGCTTCCTCAGAGTTCGTCATCAACGAAGTCACCACAGCCGCTACCGCCTGGGGGCTCGCGCAGTTTCTCAGCAGCGGCGGCAACATTGGAGCCGCCTCAACGAACACCCAGGGCCTTAGCAACGCAGTCGTGACAGTAGCGAACCTTGCCAATCTCAAGACCGGAACATCGCCCGGCGCATTCTTCCCCGCGACGGGAGCATCGCCCGCCGCGAAGATCAACTCTCTCGCCAACCTCCTCAACACATGCACTACCGCGGCCTCTTCCACCGGCTGCACCCAGCTCTTTTCCGCGACGACGCCCCCCACCGGCTCAGCTCCCTCCAACACCCTCGACGCTGTCCTGAACGTCGTCCGCAATCCCGGCACCAACGTCGCCGCGCTCTACACTCAGTCCACCGCCAGTACCGCCTTCACCCCTGCTCTCACCAAAGTCCCCTCGGACTGGACAATGTTCATCAACTTCAGCGGCGGAGGCATGAGCTCTCCATCTGGCCTCGGCGTAGACGCTTCCGGAAACATCTGGGTCGCGAGTTACAACAGCGCTGCATCGGAGTTCTCACCCACGGGAAGCCCCCTCTTTCCGAGCGGCATTACCTCGGGTGGTCTGTTCCACTCGTTCGGGCTCGCCGTCGACGCGCAGAATAATGTGTGGATCCCGAATGAGGACAGCCCCGGAACCGTCAACGGCGGTTTTGGCAGCGTCACCGTTCTCAGCTCAACCGGTCAGTTGATCTCTGGCCCCTCCGGCTACATCGCAGGAGGCCTCGCCTACCCTGTGGCGCTGGCGGTCGACACGAATGCAACGACCTGGGTGATTAACTACTACAACTCGAGCCTCACCCAGCTTTCCAGCAGCGGTCAGCCACTAACGGGTGCAAGTGGATTTACTGCGCCCTCACTGGCCTTTTCGGTTGCCGTCGCAATCGACGCGAATCACAACGCCTGGCTCGCGAACGCTGAAGGCACCACCGTCACCAAGGTCACTCAGGCAGGTAGCCAGTTCACAGCAACCCCATACACCTGCTGCAATGGCCCCGGCGGCATCGCCATCGATCAGCGTGGCTTCGTGTGGGTGGCCAACTACATGGGCGACAGCATCAGCCAACTGGCCAGTGATGGCACCGTGATCTCCAGCGGATATAGTGACGGCAAGGCCAGCATCTGGCATCCACAGGGCATCGCCATCGATGGCTCCGGCCACGTCTGGATTGCGAACTACCTGGGAGGGTCGATCACGGAGTTAGCTGGTTCGACCGCCGCCTCGCCTGGGCAGATTCTCTCCCCAACGGCCGGATATGCGCGAGACGCAGGGCTGGTCGAGCCCTACGCCGTAGCCATCGATGCGAGCGGCAACCTTTGGATCACGAACTTCTTCACCAACACTCTGACCGAGATGGTCGGAATAGCAGCCCCAGTGAAAACTCCCCAGATAGGCCCCGTACAGACTCCCTGACCGACCCGAGTTTCGCAATACATCCCATCGCCCAATTTGGGAATTAGAGGTTTCGAGGTAGAACCACCTTGCCCCATCCCGCCCCCTCCCTGTGAGCCCTCGCCCTTTCCAACAAGAAAGCACGGATTCTTCCGCGATTGCTTGTTTGGGGCACCTACAGTCGTTGCAGATTCCCCACGGGAAAAATTTCCATTTAGTACTTGACAGGTCTTACTCTAAGGGAAGAAGCTTTGTAACGCACCAAGGTGGTCTGACCTTAGGCCACCCAAATAAAAAAGCGGGCCTCTTCCAATACACGCTAAAAAACCAGTTTTACCCGTAATATCTCAATTTTGCGAGGTTAGATTATGACGTTCAACACTCAGACACAGCCCACGCTGCGCCGTGGGGATTCCAACGTACGCGCATTCTCCGGACTGCTTGTCCTCCTTACCGCCTTCGTTCTGTCGTTGAGCTCTTCAGCCAGCGCCCAACTCGCCGGCAAAGGCGAGATCAAAGGAATCGTCACCGACACCACCGGCGCCGTCATTCCAGGAGCCGTCGTCACCGCGACCTCAACCACTCAGGGGACCAAGATCTCCCGCACTACCTCCAGCTCCGGTGACTTCGATATCTCACCCCTGAACCCCGACATCTACATCGTGACCACAACTGCCAAAGGTTTTCAGACTCTCACCCAGCAGGACGTCCACGTCAACGCGCTCGAAGTAGCCGACCTCAAGCTCTCTATGACCGTCGGCTCCGAGACCCAGACTGTCAACGTCTCCACCGCGCCTCCACAGTTGGAGATCAGCAACGCGACGCTCGGCGCAACCATGGAGCACGATATGTACTCCGCCCTTCCCCTCGAGATGGGAGCCTATGGCAGTCCCGACCAGCGCCGCGCCACTGACTTTGCCTTCCTCATGCCCGGAGTGCAGGGCAATAACACCAACGGCAACCCCACTACCAACACCGGCATCGTCAACGGCTCCGGCAGCCGAGGCGCCGTCTCCGCTGTCTACGTCGATGGTATTCCGTTTGTCCGCGCCGGTGGCAATGGCGACCCGCGCTATGTATGGACCGCGATCTCCGTCGATGCGGTCGATCAGTTCCAGGTGCAGACCAGCGGATACTCCGCCATTTATGAAGGTCAGGGCATCCAGAACTACAACATCAAACAGGGTGGTAACAAATATCACGGGGCCGTCTACGAGTTCTTCCGTAATACCGCCCTCGACACCTGGGGATTCTTCGGAGCCACTCCCAATCCCGTAACCGGCGTAGTCAGCAAGCCGGTCGAGCACAGCAACGAATACGGCGTTCTTCTCAGCGGCCCGTTGGTTCCTTTCGGCACGTGGCGAGATAAGATCTTCTTCTTTGGCAACTATAATGGCTTCCGCTATTCAAGCCAGACTCCCACGGCCATGACCTTCCCCACCGCAGCCGAGCAGGCAGGCAACTTCGCCGGCCTGGTCAGCGGGGGTATCTTTGATCCCTCCACAGCGGCTACATGCACCGCCCACAGCACGAACGGGCCATGCCGCTACCGGTACGGATTTGGACCTGGCGGCACCAGCGGTCCCGCTGGAGGCCCCACATCGATCGGGCCGGTCGACGTCATTCCCAAGAGCGAGTTTTCGCCGATCGCCCTCAAGATGCAGAGCTTCCTTCCTGGTGGTATCGGGACGTCCGCAACCAACAATTTCATCTCTCCCAACCCCACAGGCCTGACGAACTGGTCCACGACCGATCGTATCGATTACACCGTCACTTCGAAGGATCAGTTGTCGTTTGTCGCGGCCATTGGTCGCCAGGCCAGCTCCAATCCAACCGGCCAGACGACCGCCGGGCGCAACGTCGGCCCGATTCCATACAACTTCGGCCAGACCTTCGCACCGAAGACGGCCGTGGGCATCATCGAAGAGACCCATGTCTTTTCGCCGCGTATCGTCAATCAGTTCAAATATGGATATGCCCGCTACAACGGCCCGACGTTCCAACCCAACCGGCAGCCCGCATTTGCCGCATCGACGATGGGCATAACCGGTCTCCCGCTCGGACAGGCTTCGGACGGCTTCCCCGCCGTTACGTTCGCGGGCACCAACGCCGTGACCAACTGGGGCGGCGAACCTGCCAGCGTCACCATCGCGGAAAACTACACCCTGCTCGATAACGTGCAATATAACGTTGGCAAGCATTCCTTCACATTCGGTGGACAGATTGCATGGCTGCTGTATCAGGTCACGCCCAACACCGGTGGATCAAGTCCGCTTACTCTCGCCACCGCCGTTACCGAGACGGCAGCCTTCAATCCATCGACCAACGGAAGCATCGCGGCCACCGCGAACACAGGCCTCTCCTATGCCAGCTTCCTCATCGGTCAGATCGACAAGGGAAGTCTCACGCAGAATGTCGTGCAGGAGTATGGATCGCGTTTCCGTGCGATCTCTCCCTACGTTCAGGACAACTGGAAGCTGAACGAGAAGCTGACGCTCGACCTTGGCCTTCGCTATGACTTCTTCCCATCGCTTCGCGAAGCTCATGACAACATGAGCTTCTTCAATCCCACCCTGGCGAATCCGATTACCGGCATCAACGGCGCGCTGCAGTACACAGGCACCGGCACCAATACTTGCAACTGTCGCACCCCGGTGAACAACTACTACCAGAACTTCGGACCGCGCATCGGCCTCGCCTATCAGATCGATCCCAAGACAGTCATCCGCGCAAGCTATGGCGTGATGTACACCCACGGTAACGCGGTCGGTGGCGGCGCCTCGACTGCAGGACTGGCCGGAAATACTCTTGGCTTCTCCGCCAGCCCAAGCGCCTCCGCGAACTCCAGCCTCGTATCGACGATGCCACTCAACGGAACCAGCGCCCCATTCCCGGCCTTTACCCCCGCCTCCGGACGCTCCTCCGGGCCGGCCTTTGGAACCGGCTTCACCACTACCAGCGGCTTTACCGGCACGCCCTCCAGCGTCAGTTACTACGACCCCTATATGGGTGGCCGCGCGCCACAGTACATCAACTGGACCTTCGGCTTCCAGCACCAATGGACCGACGCGATCACATCGAACATCACCTACGTCGGATCGCAGGGTCACTTCCTCATTACCGACGGAGGCAACGCTCGCGGCTTCTGGGCTGATCAGCTCGATCCCAAATACCTTTCTCTGGGAACAAGTCTGAATCTCTCCGGCGCACAGGCGACAGCGGTCTGCGTGGCCAACAACCTCCCCTGCCCTGCAGGCTTTACGACGGGTCAGAACTTAGGCGTGGCGTTGAAGCCGTTCCCGTTCAACACCGTGGCTGATCTGTTTGGCAATGTAGCCAACTCCAACTACAACGGGCTCCAGGTCTCGGTCAACATGCGGCCCCAGCATGGCCTCACCTTCATGGCCAACTACACCTGGTCCCGCTCCATCGATGACGGTGGCACCTTCCGCAGTGGCTACGATATCCCGGCCGCATTCTCCGGCGACGGAAAATTCCATAAGGCTGATTCCGTCGAACGAACAGTATCCACGAGCAACCAGCCGCAGCACGTCGGTATCAGCGGAGTCTGGGACCTGCCCATCGGCAGAACGGTGCTCGCCGGCAGCTCCTGGGAGCGCGCAGTCTTCGGAGGCTTCAAGTTCTCCGAGGTATTCCAGGCATTCTCGGGTTCACCTCTGCCCATCACAGGTACCTGCGGAACCAATCCCGCACAGGGCACCTGCATGCCCACTTTCAACCCAACCTTCACCGGTCCGGCGCGCATCAACGGCAAGTGGGGTCAAGGCGTTACGCGAGGCAACTTCAACGCCGCCAATACCCCGTCGAATCGCTTCATCGACCTCAATGCATTTACTACCACTCCAAACTTCACCTTTGGCAATACCCCCCGTACCGCTCCCTACAATATCTACGGGCCGGGCAACTACAACCTGGACATCAGTCTCCGTCGCAGCTTTGCCCTGCACATCACAGAATCCTCCAGATTGAGCCTGCAGGCCGATATGTACAACGTCACAAACCACACCAAGTTCATCCCAGCCAGCAACTCCTGGACCAATACCGCCACAACGAACTTCGGTCAGGTCGCACCCGACCCAACCGCAACGCGAAAGGGCGTTCAACTGGCCGGTCGCATCGAGTTCTGATCTCCACCTGACGCCCGCATCCAAGCGGGGTGATCATTCTTCGCAACCGGGCGGCCCATCCTTCGCAGTTTCATCGCGGAGGATGGGTTATTCGCGCTACGTGCGAATCGTCTTCCCTCTCCCATCCCTTGCCGTCCGCAATCCTCAAGACCAAGAGACATCCTGCCTTGCTCGTCCGGTATCTGGGAAGCTTTCCGCAAGGCCCAGGCTGCTCATCTATCCCCTTTGTTTTCTGCATTGATTTTTATTTTCCGCGGTTTTCTGCCCAGAAATCGCATGTCAAGTCCCAATACCGCCTAACCCAAACAAACGAAACAAGATTGAGTTGGCATCTTTCCCCTGTCCAACCCGCTATAATTAAAACAGTGAGAAAGAAAGAGAAAGCCCCGCGGATGCCGGGCTTTTTATTTGGATAAATCTTCTGAATGGAAGACTTTGCACCAGGAAATCGCTAAATTTGGGACTTTTTTGAAGCGTTGCCCTCGAAGTACGGACCTAAGCCCAATCTTTGGAAGACTTTGCACAAAAATAGAGGGAGGGGAGGGGTCTCTCGCGACAGGCCCGTGCAGCACGCGTCGTCGAAGGAGCGACCGAGTTTACATAATGCGAAACCGTTCCCGCATGAGCCGTTGGAAACGAGGCCGCCAGATCAAGTCGTAGGCGAGCTCCTTGCCCGGGAACATCGCAAGCGCCGCCCTCCTGCTATCCGCGATCATCTGTGCCGCATCATCCACCGTCAGCGAACTGTCCTGCGCGATCACCTGCATCACCATGTTCATCATCATCTGCAGCCGGCGAATCAGTTTTTGTTCCTCTGCCCGCTCCTCTGGTCCGATCGCAACAGCCTCTACGCTCGTCTCGTTCAACTCCATCGATGCCCTCCGGATCCACTCCCTGGCTAGTTAGTTAGATGCGCCGACAACGTCGCGGATGTCGCCGTCCCGATCCAGCAAGAATGTAGTCAGGCCGAACTCATCCGTTCGATACAGCTTAGTCCGAGCGTCAGCGATCCGTTCAATCACTTCATAGCGAGGGTGCCCGAAAGTATTCCCCCGGCCCACCGATACCACCGCGTCTTTCGGAGCCGCAGCGTTTAGAAACTCCTGCGTCGTCGAGGTGCGGCTTCCATGATGCCCAATCTTTAGCAGCGTCACCGGCTCGACCCGGCCATGCGCCAGCATCGTGCGTTCGCTCGGCGCTTCGGCATCGCCCTCCAGCAGTACGGAAGATTTGCCATACTGCATCCGCATCACAAGCGAGTCGTTATTCACCGGCTCCCCGGAATTGCTGTAACCAGCCTCCGGCGCCAGAATGGCAACCTCCATGCCCCCCCACAAAAATTGATCTCCAGCGTAAAAATGACGCACATTCACTCCGAAATCTTTCGCTTCCTCCAGCAAAGCGCGATAAGCCTCAGAGTTGGGATCGATGCTGACCCAGAGCTCTCGTGGCCTGAAGTTCCGCATTACCGCGGGCATTCCGCCCATGTGGTCGCTGTGCGCGTGGCTTAAGACGAGTACATCGAGCCGCCGCAGTCTGCGCGTCCAGAGATACGGCGACACCACCTCTTCGCCGACGTCGAAACGGCTCGTCGCCTCAGCGGCTTCAGTCACTCCACCTACCGGACCCCCCGCGTCGACAAGCATGGTCGCCCCATTCGGAGCGGCGACGAAGATCGAATCGCCCTGCCCTACATCGATCGCGGTCACCTCCATCATTCCCGGCGAAACGATGGGAGGCTCGGGCCACAACACCATCAGGCCAGTAAGCGGCAATATGGCCACCGCGGTCCACGCCCAGCCACGCGACCTCCGTACAGCCCAACAGCAGAAGGCCCAGGCCGCGACTGCCAATAGGGCGATCCACCACACAGGAGCAGGAACTCGCAGATCGGCGGCACGGACTGCGCTGACGCGGCCAATGACCCCGGTGACCCCATGCAGCAGCAGAGCAGTTGTCGCGCCTGGCACCATCGCCACCCACGGACTGATGAGGGACGCACAAAATGTGATGACAGCTATTGGCGCCAACACCGCTACGAGCGGCACGCTCAACATATTCGTGGGTACGGCAAACATCGTCGCGCGATGGAAGTACAACGCCATCGGCAGTACCATCACCATCTCTGCAACCGCGCCGATCAACGCCAGCTCGAGCGCCCAGAGACTCCAGCGCACCAGCAGCGACGGCAGATTGCGTGCCCAGACTCCCACGACGCCGGCAAGGGAATCGCTAACGAGGCGGAGCATCACGCGAAACTGCGCTACCTTGGGTGGCAGTGCTGCGTCCTCCCACTTGTCCCATAGATGATGAGCAGCACGCGCATACGGGAGAAAGCTGCGATCGCCAAGCGGAACCGCGATGCCGCCGATCGCCACGATCGCCAGGAACGTCATCTGGAAGCTGGCCTCAAACAGGGCCCCCGGCGACCACACCAGAACGCCAAGCGCCGCTGCACCGAGGGCATTCAACACATTGCGATCTCGAGACAGTAGGCGTGCCAACAGAAAGACGGCTGTCATAAAAAGCGCTCGTTGAACTGGCGCTCCGAAGCCGGTCAGCAAGGCGTATCCAAAGGTCAGCGCGATCGTCACAAAGGTGGCCAGCCACTCGCGCAGCTTCAACCTTCGCGCTAACCAGAACACTAAGCCGGCCAGCAGGCCGACATGCATTCCCGAAACCACAAACAGATGAAACGATCCTGTGCGCTCGAAGCCGACGCGCTGCGTCTTGTTCAATCCCGCACGGTCGCCAAACAGCATTGCGTTCAACATACCGGCATCATCCGGACTGAGCCGCAGAACTTCGGGCAGCCTTAGATTCGCCTTTGAGCGCACATAACCAAGCACGCGCCCCGACGCCCAGCTCTGCGCGGTGTAAATTCTGCACTGCAATTGCGCTGTGCGGCTGGCACCTGTGACGAGGTTCGTGCCCGGCTCGTTGAGCCGCGTGATCTTCGATTTCCGTACGCTGGTGTGTGCTCCGATCCCCTGCGCGAGCAAGTAGTCCGCGTACTGCCACGCTCCGGGATCACGATAGCGTTCGGCCACCTTGATTCGCATCGGGGCTTCGACGATGTCGCCGCATTTCAGCGGGGGCCAAACAACTGTATTTACCGGCTCGGTGACGGTTATTGCAGCAAACGTCGAGGAAGTACGATTGGCCAACTTGTCTGCGATCACATTGATTCGCACGCCGCCGGTCATTGGGACCATTCGCGAGATATCCGGCGTGACCTCTTCGATGGAATCAACCTGAATATCGACCGACAGAGTTCCTACTGTTGCTGCTTCCTCATCGGCTTCTTTCTCGGGCCACCAACCCAGCTCCTTATCGTGATCGGATTCCTCCTGTTGAGGCGGTAGTTCGCGCACCCGCACGACGCGTCCGCGAATCTGCCGGCTGAGGCCATCCGCATAGCTTGCCAGAGTTTGTTGTGCTGGAGGGACAGGCTGTATTTCTGCACACCAGCAGCCGATCGCCATCCACACCGCGGCTACCGGAACGATCGCAGTTCTCAGCGACCATCGCAATGCAGCAAGTGTCAGCAGCGTTAATAAGAGAGTCGCGATGAGCAGAACAACTGTCGGCGGTCGATTTCGCACCATCGTCTCGCCCAAGGCGAACCAACACACCGCGGTCAGCAAAGGGGCGCGCCGGAACTCAAGCGACGGTACGCGTGCGACAGCTTTCGGCCAAAGATCAGGGTTGGGCCCGCGCACACTTTCGGTCTTCAAAGCTCTACCTGCTGACCGCACTCACCAACCATTTCACCACAACGTGGCCGCACTACCGTCGCAAAACTGCCACTGTTTCCATATGAAACGTCTGTGGAAACATGTCTACAACGTACAAGTCCACGAAGTTGTAACCGACCGCGACCAATTTTTTCAGGTCTCGGGCCAAGGTTGCAGGATCGCAGGAAACGTAAACGATCTCCGGCGACGAAATCCTCGCCAACAGAGTGCAAACCTCGGCTCCGACGCCTGCTCTTGGTGGATCCATCACGATGAGATCTGGCCGGCTTCGCTGCACTACCGCGCTTCGCAAGAACTCCACTGTGGTGGTCTCTACAGCACGCTTACCGAGGCCCTTAAACGACCTCGACAAATCGTTTGCAGCCGCTTCAACCGCTACGACTTGCTGAAATGATCTCGCCAGAGCACGGGAAAACAATCCCACGCCGGCATATAAATCCCAGGCTATAGTGCCTTGCCGCCCAGTCGTCACGATACTGACTAGTTCATCGACGAGGAAGCGATTGACCTGGAAGAATCCGCCTTGGCCAACCCAGTAGTCCTCCCCTGCTACACGATAGCTCAACCCTTCCGAGCCCCAACTGTCCAATCGACGCGGGCTTCGTGCTCGCCGCTGCGGCCCCTCCGTTGCGATCAAGGAAACGTTTGCGCCTGTCAGCGCGGGCATGATTTCGTGCATTCGGTCACACAGTGCGCGGAAGCCAACCTGCTCTTTTCTCACAAAGAGCATCATTTGTAACTTCTTGTCATCGCCCGTAGTGAAGAACTCTGCCTCGACCACGCCCCGCAGCCAGCGTGATGCGGTAGAGTTCTCAGCCCCAACTTGCAGTAGCGCCTCAGCCGCGCGCCACAGAAGCGGAGAAAGAATAGGGCACTCGTGAATGGCAAGGAACTCGTTGGATCCGCGCCTGTTGTAACCGATCCTCAGGATTCCCTCCGACTCCGCAATTCGCAGGCGGGTTCGATTCCTGTAGGCCCACGGTTCGCCGGTGTGCGTCTGTATTGCCGGCAGAGCAGCCAGCCCAGCGCGTTCCAGTGTCTCCTGCAGAATTGCAGACTTCATCTCCAATTGTGCAGAGTACGCAGCGTGCTGGTAGTGACACCCGCCGCACTCTCCAAAGTGGGCACAGCGTGGCTGTATCCGATCCTTGGAGGGAGTGAGCACGCGAATCAGCGAAGCTTCTCCAAAATTATCCTTCTGCTCGAAAAGACGAGCTTCGACAATCTCTCCCGGCAAGGTGAATTGCACAAATACAGCTTTGCCCATACCGTCACGTTCGGTCAGATGGGCCAGTCCCGCGCCCCCATATACTGCTTTTTCAATTTGTAACTTCATCCGTGGCTCATATAAAAGAGGCTAAGCCTGGGTAGCTTGCGTATCTCGAGCATCCTCTTCTGGAGAAACTGCTGTTGCACTTGTTTGATCTGTACGGCCTGCATCTTGCCACGATAGGGCGCCAGCTCTCGCGCTGCCTGTTCACGCAGTGAAACCAGTTCCTCTTCCCGCGCTGACGTCAGAAGGGCGGCGAACATCTTCTCTTCGAGCACACTCAGAGTTCGGTCAAGTTCCTCAAGTGATCGAACTGGTTCGGAACGCAAACCCAACGCCAACGCCCGTAGGCGGCCCGCGATTTCACGGGCCATTGCGTCCGCCGGCGGGTTGAGTGTCGCTGCCTCCATGGCACCGGCAGTCTGTTCCAGATACTGTCCTACTGGTTCCGTCTCGAAGCCACTCTCAACGCCTTCGTCTCCTGCAGCTGGTGCGGCGCCAATCGAGGCCTCCATCGCTTGTTCTACAGCCTCCATCACGCTCTGTGCGCACCATGCCAGGCCGTTCACCTTGCGTGTTCTGGTGGAGGAGCGCAACGTCTTCGCATCGTGCTTGTCGAAGGCGTTGTCAATTCCGCGCAGCACAGCTTCCAGGGGAATCCCAGCCTCACGCCAGGTTTCGATCAGAGCCCAGTCCAACGTGGAGAGCATCAACAGAGAACCGCGCCGTTGCTGAAACCGTTCTTCGATCTCGGTGAAGTAGTTGAAGTAGTTCTGCATTGCGCTCTTCTACAGCTTATGCCCGCAGCACGGTCGAGCGCGCCTAAGCTACGCTCCGCGCTTCCTGTGCCGGTCGAGATTGCGTTCGTAGATAAGGCGCAGTCCTGTCAAGGTCAACATCTCGTCCACCGCCCCAATGTGCTTCGATCCACCAGCGATCAACTTAGCAAGACCACCGGTCGCTACAGTTTTTGTCTCTGGGCCCAGCTCGGCGATCATGCGTTCTAGGATGCCGTCGACCAGACCGATATAGCCGTAGTAAAGGCCAATCTGGATGTTGTCGACGGTCCCGGTTCCGATCACCTTTACAGGTTTCTTGATGTCGATGCGGGGCAGGCGGGCTGCTCGCGAGAATAGCGCGTCGGCTGAGATACCAAGGCCCGGTGCGATTGCGCCGCCGAGAAACTCACCCTTCTTTGAGAGAGCATCGAACGTGGTTGCTGTGCCCATATCAACGACGATGCATGGACCCCCGAAGCGCTCGAAGGCAGCGACACAGTTCACGATCCGGTCGGCGCCAAGCTCGACAGGATTGTCCGTCAACACTGGGATGCCCGTCTTGACGCCGGGCTCGACGAATAGCGGTTTCACCTTGAAATAAAGTTCACAAACTTGCCGCAGTGTGGAATCCAGCGGAGGCACCACCGACGAGATCGCAATTCCGTCGACGACGCCGATCTCCAGCCCTTTCAGCTCGAACAAATTGCGAAGCAGGACGCCAAACTCGTCGCTCGTCTGCATCGACGGCGGTGTCGTGATGCGCCAATTCGCCACCATTTCAGGTCCGGCAGCGGGTTCCACCGCTCCGTTCGGCAGTCGGTAGAGCCCGAGGACTGTATTGGTATTGCCTACATCGAGTGCCAGTAGCATTGCTGCCTCTCCCGAATCGATTACTGGGCACGAACTCCACCGGAGAGCACGGTATGCAGCGTGCCATCGTCTCCAGCGACACGCAGAAAGCCCTGCGTATCAAGCCCATCCGTCACGCCAGTATATCCGCCGTCCTCATCCACGCGAACGCGTTTGCCGCGAACCCAACTTGAGGATGCTGTAAATCGCTCCAGCAGGCTCGCTTCGGTGGAGGTTCCACGCAACTCGGCTTCGAGTAGTGCGACCTCTCTTTCGAGCGCGCAGAGAAATTCGATCAGAATCGGCTCCAGTGCCCATTTTCTGCCGCTTTCATGGCGCAAGGAGGTGGCAAGGGCTTCCAACTCCGCAGGGAAGCTCTGATGATTGACGTTGATGCCAACACCGACGACGGCATAGCGAAGCATCGCAGGTGCATCCGAATGCGAAGCCACGGCGGCGGTTTCCACCAGAATACCGCCGCATTTTCTGGCACCGATCAAAAGATCATTGGGCCAGCGAATGTCGGGTGAAAGTCCAGTCGCGGCGGCAATGGCTGCCTGCACCGCAAGGCCGGTCGCAAGAGAGAGGCATAACGCATCGACGAGCGCCATCTGTGGCCGCAGCAGCACACTTACGTAGAGTCCATCGCCCGCCGTGGAGTGCCATGTGTGACCGCTGCGTCCTCGTCCTGCGGTCTGTTCGTCGGCCACCCATACGCTGCCATGTGCAGCGCCCGCCTGCGCCGCCTCGAGCGCCAGGATGTTGGTCGATCCTACCGATGGAAAGTATTGGAGCTTGTCTGCGAATGGAGTGTTTGCGATAGCTGCAGCGACGCCATGTAGATCAAACGATTCAGGCATGCGATTCCTCAGAAGATGTCTGCGGTGATTCGCATGCTAAGGTCGGCGGCTGCAGCGGAGTGGGTCAGAGCACCGACCGAGACGAAGTCGACGCCGGCCAGCGCATATTTCCGCACTGTTTTCAGGTTCATGTTGCCGGAGGCTTCGATCGGTACATTGGGGAGTGTTGCGCGAATCTGCTTGACGGCCTTCTTCACCTGGGATGGGGTCATGTTGTCGAGCAGAATGGAGTCTGCTCCGCCGGCGATGGCTTGTTCTAACTCGATTGGGGTGCGGACTTCGACTTGAATCCACTGGTTGGTTTTGCGGTTTTTTATTGCGCGTTCGAGCACAGACGGAATGCCGCCGCCGAGGGAGATGTGGTTGTTTTTGATAAGGATACCGTCTTGCAAGTCGAGGCGATGATTGACGCCACCGCCGCAGCAGACGGCATATTTATCAAGGGCGCGAAGGCCGGGTATGGTTTTGCGGGTGTCGAGGACTTTGGTTTTTGTGCCGGCTACGGCTTTTACGAACTCGTTGGTGAGCGTGGCGATGCCGGTCATGCGCTGCATCAGGTTTAGAATCACTCGTTCGCAGGAGAGAAGAGCGGCGGCGTTGTGGCGGATGACGGCGAGAGTCTGGCCCTTTTTAACTTTGACGCCGTCGAAGATTTCGGGGTGGCTGACGACCTCGAAGCGGCCGACCGGAGTTGGGGACATTCGGGCGAAGATGTCTAGAAACACGGGGATACAGCCGAGGCCGGAGACGACACAGGGTTGCTTCGCGATGATGGTTCCGGAGGCGCGCAGGTTGGGCGGGATGGTTAAGGCTGTGGTGATGTCGTTGGCGACTTTGTCTTCGGACAGCGCTGCTTCAAGGATTGCGCCTACCCGTTTGCTTTTCCAGTCCATTTAGCCATCCTAAACCTCTTTTTTTCAGAAAAAATCCGGGACTGGCGGAAAGGGGCTGGTTTTGTTGTTTTGCGGGCGTTTTTGACGGGGGTGTTGGGAAAAACGGGCGTTTGGTGTGGTGTTTTTGTGGTGAAGTTGTGGTGAAGTTGTGGTGAATTGCGTGGTTATCGTGGTTTGTTAACGGTCGCTGCGCGCGGCTCGAAAAAATGCCACTATTTCAAAAAAAATCTGTGGAAATCAGGCTGCAGCGATGCGCTGAATGAGGTTGTTCTGCTCTTTCTGCGATTCGGCGCCGATGGTGAAGGCGTCGAGCACGCCGGTGCCGAGGGCATAGCGAATGGCCTCCGACGGGCGGTCGCGCAGGTCTCCCTGACCGAGGATCTTCATGCCGACGATGCCCTTGCCCTGGGCGCGCATCTCTTTGATGACGCCGATGACGGTGTCGGGTGCGGCGTCCATGTGGGAGCCGATGGGGTTGAGGCGGACGAGATCGACCTCGACCCACGGGGAAGCGGCGGCCGCTCGCAGAGCCTGGATGGTGTGGCAGGAGACACCGTGGGCACGGATGACGCCCTTCTCTTTGGCTTCGGAGAGGACATCCATGACGCCGCGATAGCGCGTGGTCCAGTCTCCTTCGGTGACGCAGTGAATGAGAACGATGTCGATCTGTTCGATGCCGAGTTCGCGGCGGAAGCGCTCGAGGTCGGCGCGGACTCCGGCGGGGTTGCGGGTGTCGGTCTTGGTGAGGACGGTGACCTTGTCGCGCGGGATTTGTTTGAGCGCTGCGGCTACGTAGGGATGGCTGCCGTAGGAGTCGGCTGAGTCGAAGAAGCGGAGGCCGTTGTCGTGGTAGCCGTCGAGAAGAAGCTTTGTGAAGGGCGAGTTGCCGAGGCGGGTCTGGTTGGAGGCTCCGCTATAGCCGATGGTTCCGGTTCCCATGGCGAGTCGGCTGGTGCGAATGCCGGTGTGTCCGAGGACGACCTCATCCTGAGCCGTGAACTTTTTGGGCAGAGGTTCGGGATCGACGAGAGCGGCGCGAGCGATAGCGTTTTTGGAGAGAAAGGCAGCACCCAGGGTCCGGGCGGATGTGTGAAGAAATTCTCTTCTCAGCATGGCGCGATCTCCTTGTGGATAACATACGCCGATTCGGGAGAGAGGGAAAACTGCTTCAAAGTCCGACCCTCGGTTGGGCTTAGCTGTCTTTGCGGTAGAGGAGGTCGCGGATCGCTTTCTTTCTTTCCCGGTTCGCTTCGTTTTCCGTCTTGCGTTCGTCGGCGTCCATACGGCGCTTCGTTACGGGGTCTTCGGCTTCAGGAGCGCTGCATTCGGGGCAGCGATTGGCGAAGCCGGGTTTGTTGGGTTTCAGCTCGAACTCTTGTGAGCAGACGACGCAGGTTTTGATGGGGAAGGGCATAACAGCTTTATTTTTAATTGAGGCGATGGAAAATCTGAAGCAGGGGGAGTTTTGGGTAGTGGGTCAGTTTGGAGTGAAGGATTGAAGTTTCCGAAAGCCCGACTTTGCGGGAATTGATGCAGGTCACTTTCCAATCCGGAGTCGAGTTCACGTAGAACTGTTGTGAAGCCTACAAATTCCGGCCAAACGTTATCTTCACTCTCTTCGACACCTGGAAGTACCGGAACCAGATGGCGTAGCCAGCGCAAATACCCAAACCTACGCCGATCAACGCCTCAGCCACTCCAGCCGAGCGGGGAGAAGAAGCCAACAGCGCTGCCCCATCGGCCACGATAACCGCTCCCTGCAGAGCGCCGAGCATGAGGTGGATGAGGGTCATCCTGAGCGCCGACCGAGCGCGCACCACCATACTTACACCGGTCGCCAGGTTCCATGCAGCCATTCCCCAGCACAGAATTGAGAACGCGAGCATGACGCTGTTGACGCCTCCACGCAGTGACACAGCCAGCCGCGCTTCGTTGTACATTCCGCCAAATAACCCGAAACAGTACCAAGCTAACCATCCTCCCAATCCATCGAGAGGATCCTTCGCCGAAGCCGGCCGTTCGACTTGAGCGGAGGCGGGTGCTTGCTCAGCAGTTTGAGGCCGACGGGCAATTTCGGCGCGGAGGGCCTCACGCGCTTCGGGAGCAAGGTTATCCTCCTCGGCGGCGAGTCGGGCCAACTCCTGCGCTGACTTGTTTCGGTATCGTTTGGCGAAGAAGTCGGTTGCGTAGGTCATTGTTGTGGCGCGGGAGAAGCCCATCTAGCCCTTCGTCCCCAAGGTCTCCTCAGCAAAGTTCGTTCACAACTGCTAAATAATAGCAGCCGGAAACGTTGGAGAATCACGCACACAGTTCCGCGCCGGACACCGGAGTAGTGAGGGCGCACGGGTTATTCCCTCAGAACCGCTTGCCAAGGTTGCTCCTAACAATGCGGACGCCGCAAGACTGATTGCGCTATGTAAGCTGTGATTCGCGAAAAACGGGGTTATAGGTAACTTTGGTTGCCCTGCGGAGTTCAAACTGGCCCACTATCCGAGTTTTGGGTAGTGGGTCCATTTGCATTGATGCGTTCATCAGTTCGGACACTGAACTGTCCATGCTCCTAAACCTTGACATTCCTTTTACTGCGCAGTGACAACTTCTCCGCAAGCGTCGTTGTATTCAATCTCCTATGGACCTGAAATCAGAACTCTGATTGCCAAGTAGAAAAACTGAATGATGAGATCTTGCTTCGTCAGTACTGTAAAGGATTACCGGACATCAAAGGTTCTGTGTGCGCTACTTTGTTCGGCGGTTGCGCTTCTCGTTGCCTGCGGGGATAGCAAGACTCCGCCAATCAACAGCGTGGATCTCTCCGTCGCTGGTCAGACAATTACAAAGGTGCGCACCGCGGGTAACGAGGTCGTGGTTCTCGAGGAGCGACTTCACTCCATCTTTGAAGACGGTCCGCAGCGTACGCTGGCGATACTACAAAGCGACGGCCGCACGGTGCAGCCTTACATGCCGCCGCCGGGATGGTCAGTGGTCGACTTCGCGGTGCATCCGTCCGGCGACATTTCGGCAATTCTCACGACGGCTACCGAAGTGCGCATCGTGCGGCTCGACCCAAAGGGATCAGTGCGAAGTGATCAATCGTTTCTCGACCCTGCAGCCGCAACCGATCCATTCTTCAACTATGCCGGAGGTCTCAAGGATGACAACGCTCTTCAGCCAGCACTGATGCATGACGCTGCGCGTCTGGCACCGCTCGGTGAAAGCCTGGCTGTCGTATTGCGCACCGGGCGTAACGCCATCGTTGCCTATCGTCTCGATCCTGACGCGAGCGGCACATATCGGCGTGCGTGGCGAACGCTCGTAGAACCGGGTAGTTCGATCCTCGCGATAGGGCATCACGAGTGGTAGCTTCGACATGTTCGGCCAACTCGAGAATCATCTGAGGATTTATGTGGATGTAGATGCAGATGCACCCGCTACGCTCGCGATTGGTGTCGTCAATGCCCCTATGAGCAACTACACGTTCCGTGCACACTCAGAGTATTTCAGCGAACCAATTGCAGCATCGACAGGTGTCTTGCTCACGCGTGTGGCAAGCGCCGACGGCCGCCGCCTGGGAAGCACGGTGATCGACACTCACGACCGTGCCGAACTGCATGGTGTGCGCGCTGCACATGGCGGCTTCGTTATGGTGGGCCGAGTCCTCTCCGAGGTGCGATCAGACGGAAGCTGGTTGGAATGCATTCACTGCGTTCGTCGGGCACGATGGTACTCTCGGCCCGTACAGTGTGGTCGATGTCGACCGAGGCGACGTGTTGTTTGACGTTGCAGCGTTGCCCAGCGGGCGATATCTCGCGCTCGGTACCACCGGCTACGTACAGAACCCATCCGGCGAGAGCATATCCGAAGCTGCACAGCCACTGTTGGTGCTGTTAAACAGTGACGGCTCGCTGGCGCAGAACCTCACCTACATCGGGGGTGCCCGCCATAACCAGCTGACTACTATCGCATCTCTGAACGGCCGGTGGCTTCTTGGCGGAATGATCAATGGTCCCGGAACACATTCTGGCGACGCTGACCGCGGGCTCATCGTCGCCGATGGATTCTTGCGCGAGGGATCCAATTTGCCGGCTGAGTGACCGCTGCGTTCTTGCCTTCCTTCCCGTTACTGGGGCGTCTCCAGCGGGTGCCTGCTCTTTTCGTAGAATTCGTTTTGCAGTTTTAGGCTTACGTCGTCGGCTTTGATGGCGACGATGACTTTGCTGACTGAGTCGACCCACCAGTTCATTTGATATTCGCCTAACTCACGTGTTGCGGCCGAGCCATCACCGGCATAGTGGTCGGGGTAACGGGCGTACCACCAGATACCGGTGTAGACACCCGCCGGCAGATTCTGCCGATTCTGATCCGCGCCTGATTCGCTCGCAGCACGATCCTGATGCAGAAGGTCCGGCCGGACAACCATCATCTTCGATGTTTCACTTTCACCGGCGTGCGCGTCGATGGTTGTCTTCTTCGTGGGGCCGCCGGACGCGGGCATACGCTGGTTGAAAAGATAGACCACATAATCGTGGGGCTTATCCAACTGCGATTGCGCAAAGTAGGGCAGCAAACTATCGTTCCCGCCGTGGCCATTGACGATGAGGATCTTCTTGCAGCCATTGCGAGCCATCTCGTCTGTAGTTGCCTGCAGCAATGCCAGCTGTAGATCGCGACTGTAAGCCACCGTACCTGGCTCATGGCGCGCTTCGGAGATCTGTCCAAAGTAATACTCCGGGAAGACGACGGCATACTGATTCTCGGCCGCATGCAACGCCGTGTAGCGCGCATTGATCAGATCGGAGCCAATCGGCATATGTGGTCCATGCTTTTCCATAATGCCGAACGGCAACAGACACGTGCCCTGCGCACGCTTGATGGCTTCAATAAAATCCGGACCCGTCAGTTCTTCCCAATGAACGGACAACCTGGTCTGCCGTGGAGTGGTCTGCGCTTGCGCGTGCTGTCCCGCGTTCAAGACCGCACCAAAGAGGAAGATAAGTACGGCATACCGACTCTTGCGGTTCATCTCGATCATTCCGTGGCCTCGATTCTGCGCGAATTTTAGGTTGGTCTTCAGAATCCTCAGAAACGCGCATTACCTCAATGATTTCCGATCCTTCATGCGGTGGTTGGTTTTGGGTCGAGGTATTTGATGAGGATGGCTTCGTTGCCGATTTCGTTGTAGATCAGCTCGTCGACGGTGCCGCTTGCGAGGAGAAGGCCGTATCCGCCGGCTCGCATTCCTTCCTGTTCGCGCTGTGCGATGTGGGCGGTGGGATCGGATGACGAGTTCGAGGCTGCGTGGTTGAGTGATTCCGGGCGGAAGCCAGCGCCGGGGTCGCGTACACGAAAGACCATCGCCCTTGCCGTGCGAATGGCGGTCACCTCGACGACCTGTTCGGGATTGAAGGCGGCTCCATGCTCCATGGCGTTGAGCAGGATCTCTCGAAGGGCCTGGATGATTTCGTGTTTTGCGTCTTCGGGCAGTTGAGCGCTGAGCTCCTTTGCGAACGAGAGGAGACGCTCGGCGGTGATGAGGCGGCAGTTGACGCGGACGGAGACCCAGCCGGGGCGGGCGGAGAGGATTTCGATGTCGTCGCGCCATTGATTGTCGGAGGCTGCGCTGCGGGCGAGGTTTGCGATCTCGTGGGTATCGAATGGAGGCGTGAAGCAGGCGAAGACGCGGGCGCGCAGGGCGGCGATGACTTTTTCGGGCGTGCTGTGATGGGCGAGGACGATGCACTTGATGCCCGGGCGGATGGCGCGGATCTCTTCGAGAAAGGCGACGCCTTCTTCGAGCGCGTTGTATGCGCTGGTGATGACGACACCGAAGGCACGGGTGCGGAGACGCTTGAGAGCATCGGCGTGGCCTGCGGCATAGTCCAAGGGTAAGGAGGCGGCGGTGAGGGAGTCGCCGATCTCGTGGCTGACCTGGTGGCTTCCGATGATGAGGATTCGGCTCATGCGGTGCTCCGGGGCGGGGAATCAGTCGATTTTAGACTATTGCCGGCGCGAGGCTCGGAGACCATCGATGGAGAGGGGGCCGGAACCGCCGAGGACCAGGGCTGCGAGGCAGGCGAGATAGAGCAGGTTGGTTTCATAGCCGGGAGGGCCGAGTTGTGGGCCGGCGGCGGTGACGGCTAGAAGTTTTATCGAGCTGAAGCCGAAGCGGAGATGTACGGTGACGATGGCGACGACGAGAAGAATCGCCATGGGGATGGCAGCGAGCGGCACGAACGCTCCGAGGAAAATGGCGAGGCCGCCGAAGAGCTCGGTGAGGATGGAGACCCATGCCATGAAGTGTGGGGCGGGCGTGTCGAGAGCTTGAAGGATAGCGGCGAAGTGTTCGGGGCCGCGGCCGAGTTTCGCTAAGCCGTGTTGCATGAAACCGAATCCAACGATGAGACGGAGTGGGATCGGTACCCAGCGGGCGAGAGAACTGGCGATGCGGGGAACTACGGACGATTGAACCATAGTCAACATTCGACGCGCGATTCGGGGTATAGGTTACATTGTGGCTGGGTTTCGGACGCTTGTTGCGGAGGCCGTTGGCGATAGTTGTGGCGCTGCCAGCTCAGCGAGACAGGGTCTATAATCCCGGTCCCATAAGGGGGTTTGACTATGTCGACCGATAACAAACAGCCCATGGAGAATAAACATATCGTGCAGAGGTTTATGGAAGAGTGCTGGAATCACGGGAAGATGGATTCGATCCGCGAACTGATGGCGAGCGGATGCATCTTCCACGATCCCGTGTTCCCGGGACTCACGTCTGGAGTGGAGAACATGAAACGGCACATCGAGATGTGCAGGAGTGGATTTCCTGATCTGAAGATCACAGTGGACGATACGATCGCGGAACGAAATGAGGTCGTGCACCACTGGACGGTTCGTGGGACACACAAGGGCCAGTTTCTTGGAATGCCTGCGACGAATCGCAAGGCGACAGTGTCGGGTACGACGATCTATCGGATTGAGGGAGGAAAGATCGTCGAGCAATGGGCGGACTGGAACCTGATGTCGTTGATGGAGCAGTTGGGGATCTCTTCAGCACCGAAGGCGGAGGCTATGGCTCCCAAGGCAGAGGCTATGGCGTCGAAGGAAAAGTCAAAAGCGCGCGCTTGATGATTTGAGCGCGGTTGCCAGCAGGCCTGGACTTCAGTTAGTCCGGGCCTGCCTGTTATAGAGAGTCTCGTGCCTGAATCCCTTCTGTGCTGTCACGCGGGGGGCAAGTCATCGAGGGCGGCTTTGGTTTTGTCGTAGAGGATTTTGGTTTCGGCGTGTTGTTTGCGGAGACCGTCGATGATGTGCGCGGGGGCTTTGGCCATGAAGGCTTCGTTGTTGAGTTGCTTGTCGGCTGCGACTAGACCCTTTTCGTATTTGGCGAGGTCTTTGGTGAGGCGTTCGCGTTCGGCGGGGACGTCGATGTGGCGTTCGTAGATAACGGCTACGTCGAAGTCGGCGGTGCTGCGGGCGTTTGCGCCGGAGAGTGCGGCGGGGGCGAACTCGATGGAGGCGACGCGGGCCATGCGGGAGAGCATGTCCTGATTTGCGTCGGCGAGCGCGATGATGCGGTTGCTGGCGTGGAGGTGGATAGGGGTCGATTCTTTTTCGGGGACGCCGAGTTCTTTGCGCAGGGCGCGGATGGTGGTGATGAGGTCCTGTAGAGTCTTCATAGCGCTTTCGGCGATGGGGTCGGTGGAGAAATCCGCGGCCTGCGGGTAACGGGTCAGCGCAATTGACTTCGGCATCGGGGCCGCGCCGTTGTAAAGGGCATGCCAGATTTCTTCGGTGATAAAGGGCATGAAGGGGGAGAGGAGACGCAAGGCGCTATCGAAGACGCGCATCAATATGCCGAGCGATTGCAGGGCTTCGGTGTTATCAGCCTCAGGTTCGAAGTTGAGCCGGAGTTTTACCAGTTCGAGGTACCAATCGCATAGGTCGCCCCAGAAGAACTGGTAGATGGCATTGGCCGCCTCATCGAAGCGATAGTCCGTGAGGGACCGGTCGACGACAGCGGCGGTTTGGCCGAGACGAGAGACGATCCATCGGGCTTCGATCGGCGCGTTTTCCGGAAGGAGTGTCTTCTTGCTGTAGTCGGGTGGGAAGATGCCTATACCAACGGTTTGGCCAGCGCGGTCGATGTTCATGAAGAGGAAGCGGGCGGCGTTCCAGATTTTGTTGGCGAAGGCGCGGTAGCCCTCGGTGCGGGCTTCGGAGAAGGCGATGTCGGTGCCGGGGGAGGCCATGGAGGCGAGGGTGAAGCGGACGGCGTCGGTGCCGAAGCGCTCGATGATGTCGATGGGGTTGATGACGTTGCCCTTGGTCTTGGACATCTTCTGGCGGTCGGCGTCGCGGACGAGGCCGTGGATGTAGACCTCGCGGAAGGGGACGGCGTCGGCGAGGGTGCGTTTGCTGCCGTCGGGCATGGGGACGTCGAGGGTGAAGTGGCAGCCGAGCATGATCATGCGGGCGACCCAGAAGAAGAGGATGTCGAAGCCGGTGACGAGGAGGGAGGAGGGGTAGAAGTTGGCCAGGTCGTCGGTGATTTGGGGTGCGCCGTTTGCGTCCGCGTTGGGCCAGCCGAGGGTGGTGAAGGGGAGTAGGCCGGAGGAGAACCAGGTGTCGAGGACGTCGGTTTCCTGGACGATGTCGGTGGAGTTGCAGTTGCCGCAGGTCTTCGGGGTTTCGCGGTCGACTGTGATTCCGCCGCACGGTTTGCAGTGCCATGCGGGGATGCGATGACCCCACCAGAGCTGGCGGGAGATGCACCAGTCGTGGAGGTTGGTCATCCACTCGAGGTAGATCTTTTTGTACATCTCCGGGGTGAAGTGGATGGCGGGGTTTGCGCCTTCGACTGCGTCGATGGCGTTTTGTGCGATGGTGTTGCCGCCGGTGTTGGGGCTTTTTGTTGACGGCGAGGAACCACTGCATGGAGAGGCGCGGCTCGATGACGACGCCGGTGCGTTGCGAGAGGCCGATGGAGTTGGTGTGGTCCTTGATGGATTCGAGGAGGCCGGCGGCTTCGAGGTCGGCGACGATGCGCTCGCGTGCGGCGTAGCGGTCGAGGCCGTCGTAGGGTGAGCCGGGAAGATCGACGTGGGCGGTCTCGTCGAGGATGCTGGGCTGCGGGAGATTGTGGCGCTGGCCGATGGCGAAGTCGTTGGGGTCGTGCGCAGGTGTGACTTTGACGGCTCCGGTGCCGAACTCGGGCTTGGCCCAGTCGTCGGCGAGGATGGGGACTTCGCGCGGCGGTCCGCCGTTGATGCCGGTGAGGGGGACAAGGACTTTTTTGCCGATGACGGCGGTGTAGCGTTCGTCGGTGGGGTTTACGGCTACGGCAGTGTCGCCGAGCATGGTCTCGGGACGGGTGGTGGCGACGGTGATGTGGGCTGTTCCATCGGGCAATGGGCCATCGGCTAGCGGATATCGGACGTGGTAGAGCTTGCCGAGGCGCTCTTCGTGTTCGACTTCGAGGTCGGAGACGGCGGTCTGGATGCTGGGGTCCCAGTTGACGATGTAGGAGCCGCGGTAGATGAGGCCCTGTTCGTAGAGACGGATGAAAGCCTCTTTGACGGCTGCGCTGAGGCGGTCGTCCATGGTGAAGTATTCGCGGGACCAGTCGACTGAGGCGCCGAGTCGCTTCATCTGGTCGAGAATGGCTCCGCCGTATAGCTTGCGCCAGCACCAGACGCGCTTGACGAAGGCTTCGCGGCCCATTTCTTTGCGGGTGGTTCCTTCTTCTTTGAGCTGACGCTCGACCATCATCTGGGTGGCGATGCCGGCGTGGTCGGTGCCGGGGATCCAGACGGCGAGGTCGCCGAGCATGCGGTGCCAGCGGGTGAGGATATCCATCTCCGTTTGGTTCAACATATGGCCCATGTGCAGGCGGCCGGTGACGTTGGGGGGTGGGAGGAGGATGGTGAACTTTGTGGTTCCGTCCTGAATCCCTTCGGGGGTTGGGACGTCAAATAGACGTTCCTTGACCCAGTACTCGGCCCAGCGTTCTTCTATGACAGACGGATCGTATGCTTTTGGCAGTTCGTGATTGCTGGACTTCTCGCTCATGGATACCTTAAGGGTAGCATTGAGCGCTGAGGGTGTGAGCTTTGAGGACGAGAAGGCTTAGACTTGTTCGACGAGGTTTTTTATGCGCAGACTGCTCCTCGCTGTTGCAGTTGTTCTTGCCTCCGCCCTGCCCGCCTACGCCCGATCGACGGATGACCGCGCCACTTTCGGCAGCGACATCACAATCGCAGAAGGGGACACCGCGGGCGACGTTGCCTGCATGTTCTGCAATGTTCACGTCCATGGGGACGTAAGGGGCGATGTTGCGGTGATGTTCGGGAAGGTGGACGTGGATGCGGGCCGTTCTATCTCGGGTGACGTGGCTGCGCTGGGCGCGGACCTGAATATGGGTGAAGGGGCTACGGTGGGGGGCGACCTTGCCCTTGCCGCCGGAGATGCCAATCTCGCGTCCGGAGCCATGGTCCATGGTTCGAGCATGGTGCTTCCCGGGAAGATATGGCTGTTGCTTCCGTTCGCTCCGCTGTTGATTCTTATCGGAATCATCTGGCTGATTGTGTATGTCGTGCGACGGAATCGGTATCAGTTTCCGGCGTATCCCCGTGGCCGGGGTTTCTAGTCTGGACTAAGCCGGTCTCCGGGCGACTGAAGCTAAATTCTGGCGAACGGAACCCGCATTTCAACGTCTACGTATCAAGACCAGCAGATTTTTTGCTTCGGGGGAAAAATTGCGAGCCTATGCACTGAGCCGTTTCGTTTTGCCGCTTCTGCTGACGGTTGGCGCACTCGGCCAAGCCCCGGGGAATCGCAGCTATGTGGGAGAAGATATCTTTGTCGCCGCCGGCCAGCAGGTGCATAACGCGACCTGCCTTTTCTGTTCGGTGCAGGTGGAGGGAGATGTGACGGGGCACGTCTTCGTTCTGTTTGGAAGCGTGAACGTCAGCGGCCAGGTGCAAAAGAGCACGACCGTGATCTGGGGCAATGCGGTGGTGGATGCACAGGCCAGAATCGGCGGTGACACGACGGTCCTGGGCGGCAATGCAGTGTATGAGACGGACGAATCGCTCTCCGGCAGCGCCTATGTGCTGGGCGGACACCTGTCGCATGTTTCAAAGGGCATGGCGGACGGGCGACGCCACCGCGTCACGGTGAGCCCGCTGTTCTTTGGGCTGCTGGGTGTTGTTGTGCTTCTTCTGCTGTCACTGGTGATTGCGCCGCGGCTTCGGCATCGCGTGACCGTGAATCAGTCGACGTGACCGGACGGAGCTGAAGTTTAGAGCGACAAAAATGAGCGATTAAAAAAGGATGCAGCCATGAGGCCGCATCCTTTTTTCATTTCTTGTGACTCGTGCGTTTAGAACGGGTTCAGCTTGCCGAGACCTTTCTTCTTCTTGTGCTTGCTCGAGGACTCGTCGTCCTTGTCGAACTCAGGCTTGGGGTTCTTCTTGGCATTGGCGTTGGGAGTCTGTGCCGGGGGCAGCGTTTTGTCTGCGAGATCATTGACGGTCGCAGGGGAATCCGCGGGCTTCTCGGGAGCGGGCAGTGCCGCTGAGTTTGGCGGTCCGACGGGTTTCAGGCCACCGTTGTCGGCGGGTGTTGCAGTAGCTCCCGGTGTAAGGATCTCGACTCCCATGGTATTTCCGGAAGCCGCGGGTGCGGCGGTCGTCGTGTTGCCCTGGACGTTGGTGACCGCAGCCGATCCGGTGGGTGCGGCTGTGCCGGCGGTAGGAACCTCCTGGAACTGGAGCGGTGCTGCCGGTTGAGCAGGAGTGTTTGCAGCGGGCGGGGCGGCTGCGGCGGCGCTTGAATCAGACGCCGGCGTTGTTCCCGTTGCGGCGGGCGCTGCCGTGGTGGCGGCTTTGGGCGCGTTAGGGTTCAACGCTTCGTTGAAGCTGTCAACGATCCCTTTGGTGATCTGGGGCGCGAGCGTCGGCTTGGGATCGACGAGGGTCGGGTCACCGTCCCTGGCGGCCAGGACTACGTCCGGCTGGTGCATGACCAGAAGGGTCACGCGGTCCTGCAGGCGATATTGTCTGCGGCTGTTTTCGAGCGCAACGCTAGCGGCGACCTGCTCGGGTGTCGGCTTCGGGATCGGCACGTTCATGGCATCGAGGCGGTCGCGCGCATCTTCAACGTGGGGAGAGGCCGAGTGTTCGAGAACGACCTTGGTGTAAGCCGCGATGGCCTGATCGTCATAGGTTTTTTCCAGCCTGGCCTTGGCAGCTTCGGGAAGTCTCATGGTCCGGATGTAGCGGGCTTCGGTCTCGTAAGCATCGCCGAGTCCGACGAGGACGTCGTCCATGTGGCTGTACTGTGGATAGGTGTCGACGACGGTCTGATAGCGGGCGATGGTTGCCGGCCAGTTGCTATGGGTGGCGTAGAACGCGGCGATTTCGCTCTCGCGTGTGGCCATGACCTCCTGCACCTCGCGCAGGCGCTGCTTGGCCTGAGGCACGAGTGTCGAGTCAGGGAACTGCTGGAGCATGAGGCGGTACTCTTCCTGGGCGTGCACGGCCTTGGAGTAGTCGCGATCGGGCTTATCCATTTGGCGGAAGTAGATGTCGCCTACGCGCATCTGAGCCTCGGCGGCTTCAGGTGCGTTGGGGAAGAAGGTGATGAAGTCCTTGTACTCCTGCTCGGCCTGGGTGAGCGCGGCGGTACCGCCTTCCTTGTACCAGGAGTCGGCGATGGCGAGCTTGGCCTTCATCTGATATTGCGAGTCGGGATAGGTGTTGAGGAGGGTCTGGAGATCGAGACGGGCGACGTCGAAGTGGCCGCGCTTGGTGGCGTCGAGCGCCTTGTCGTAGAGAACCTTGTCGGGCAGGCCGGCGTCGACGGGCTCAATCTTCTTTTCCTTGCGCAGCTCTTTCTTGGTGTCCTTGGACTGAACGACCTTGTCGTCCTTTTTCTTGCCGGGCGACGCGGAGAGGGTGACGCTCTCCTGCGGCTGGCCGTTCGCGTCGGTGGTGGTCTGGGATGGATCCGGTTACCTGGGCCATTGCACCCATGGAAGAGACGACGAAAGCGGCGAAGACCGTGCCGGCCAACGCGTTTGCCCTGACAGTTGGAAAGAAGGAACGCTTGTTCATCCGCTATAGACCCCATTTGCCTCGCGCCACAGGGCGCTCAGGCTGCCTTCCATTCTAAACTTCCCGGCGGATTTGTGCTGACGAGGCGGCCCGTGCCAGCTTGAGGAATTTCCGGGCGTTTTGTTCCGTTTTGCGGGGGGCAAAAATCGCCGACCCGGCCACGAGCATGTCCGCTCCTGCTTCGACCACGAGAGCGACCGTGTCGTTAGCAATGCCGCCGTCGACTTCGATGCGAAAGTTGAGGCCCATCGCTTCGCGAAGCTCTGCTAAGTGACTGATTTTGTCGAGGGCGAGAGGGAGAAATTCCTGGCCGCCGAAGCCGGGATTGACGCTCATGACGAGCACATGGTGCACCATGGGAAGGACTTCAATGAGGGTCTCGACGGGAGTGGCCGGGTTGATGACGACGGCCGGCTGCATTCCGTGTTTGGCGATGTGCTGGAGGGTGCGGTAGAGGTGCCGGCAGACCTCCTGGTGAACGGACATCATGTTGGCGCCGGCCTCGGCGAAGTCGGGGATGAAGTCGTCGGGGTTTTCGACCATCATGTGGCAGTCGAGGGCGAGTTTTGTGACCTTGCGAAGGGCCTTGACCATGGCCGGGCCGAAGGTGATGTTGGGGACGAAGTGGCCGTCCATGACGTCGACGTGGACGATGGTGCCGCCGCCGCGCTCGGCCGCCGCGACGTCGTCGGCAAGGTGGGCGAAATCGGCGGCGAGGATGGAGAATGCCAGTTCGATCACTTGGGGGTGCTCCTGCCTGCAAGTCTATCAGCGCAGGGTTGGCGAGACGGCAACCGCGGATTGCGTGGATAGAGAATTAGCGTAGACGGTTTGTTTGTATTTTGTTGAAGTTGGTGATGGTGAGATACCGGATTGAGAACGGCTGCGCCGATTGTGAGGGCGCCGGAACGGTCGGCTTATGCGTATAACCGCGGGTATACGGTGCCGGGGACGGCGTACTCGCGGACGTTCTTCGGGCTCGTTTATGAACAAGAAAGAGATGAAGTCGTTTGAAAAGGCGCAGCGCTCCAGTCAGTCGCATATGTTTGGCGGGGAACATGCGCCAAAAAGTTTTGGAGGGGGGAAGAGTTTTGGAGGCGGGAAGAGCTTTGGCGGTCATTCGGGTGGTGGTGGTCACTCGGGTGGGCATGGTGGCGGGGGCAAGCACCATTTCCTGTGAGGTAAGCTAGCGATTTTTCGGAACGATAGGTATGGCGCGCTCAACGTCGGGGCGGCCTTCGTGAAGAATTTTTGTCTTGATATTTTTTGCGGCCTCTTTGGCTGCGTCGCGCTGGGTTTCGGCCATGGGCTTGGGGTCGCCGATGGCGATGCGGGCGGCGGCGCGCAGAATTTTGCGGACGGGCCAGGTGCCGTCTTCGTTTGCGAAGAAGACTTCGCCATTACGCTGCTTTTCCGGTCGGTAATACCAGCGGCGCAACAGAGAGAGATGATCGCTGAGAACGGCGAGGTCGTTGTGTTTGCCAACTTTTTCTTCGAGGGACTTGAGGGCGTTAGCAGCACGGTCTTCCGGTGAGTTGATGGCGGTGCTTGCCGTTGCGGTGCCTTCGAGCGGGATGGCCTGGAGCATGAGGGGTTGCGCGAAGAGAGAGCTGCCGACACTGGTTTGCTCTCGCACCGCGCGGACGCCAAGGGTGGAGAGACGTTCGGGTCCGACGAGGCAACCGCCTTCGAGAAGGAACACAGCGGCTTGTTCCTTGTGCTCTTCGGGCGCTGCGGTTTGCACGATCACGGCGCGGAGCTTGGGGACGGGGCGGACGATCCAGTCGGCGAGGGCCTGTGCGGCTTTTACTTTTTGCCATTGGGCGTGAAGGGCAGCGGCTTTTTCGAACTGCATTCCTGCCGATGCTTCTTCGCGTTCGAGGCCGATGGCGATGATCATGCTTTCACCGCGGGTGTCGAAGAAATTTTTTACGGCTGCGGCTTCGGCGGCGTACTGCTCGGACGTGCAGGCTTGTTTGCAGGGCTCGATGCACTTGTTCATCTCGCCGTAGACACAGCCGGGATGCTCGGGATAGGGTTCGAGGTCTTCGTAGCAGCGGCGCAGTTTGAAGAGGTCGAGTACGGCGTCGCAGTAGCGTTCGGCGGCGAGGCGGGAAGGGAAGGGGCCGTACATCTGCGCTAGGCCGCGCTTTGAGAGCTTGTTGGTGGAGTAGACGCGGGGGAAGGCGTTCTCCATCGTCATGCGAAGGAAGTAGGGGGTGTGGAGCTTGAGGCGGCGGCGGGCCTCGACGTGTCCGAAGAGAGCGGCGGTGGCGTCGTAGAGGACGAGAGACGATTCGAACGCGGAGCCGGTGATGCAGTACTCGATGGTTGCAACTTTTTCGCGGAGGTTGAGGCGTTTAGACTGCGACTCAGGTGGATCGAGGAGCCGACGCATGCGCCTGCGAAGGTCAGTGGTCTGGGTGAGGTAGGGAGCGTCTTCGGCGCGCGGTCCGCGGAGAGCGAAGACTCCGGGCTGCGCTGGAATGGAGTGCAGAATCTCGCCGGCTCGCTCCGGCGCAAAGTCTACAACGTGATCGAAGTGAAAGCTTGCAGCCACAGAAGGATTGTAGTCTCGAAGTCCCGTCAGGCTTCTTGACGAGTTTGAGACATCGCGGGAGTTTTTAGATAGGCGGCGAAGAAGAAGAGACAGAGGATGGAGTCGGGCACAACCCAGATGAGCTGGTTCGGCGCGATGCGGTGTTCTAGATACAGAACGACGATGGTGACGATGTAGCTGAGCTTTTCGAGGGCTGCGACGATCATGAACGGGCGAAAGCGAATGGGGTCGGATGCGATGAGCAGAAAGGCGATCTGCCAGATGAGCGCGATGCCGACGAAACTGAAGTAGAACTCAGGATGGTTGATGGCGGGTGGATTTTGACCACCTGCGGTTTCGAAGAGAAAGTAGAGCGGTGTGAGGACCAGGAATCCCCAGATGCCAGCCATGCGAAAGACAATCTTTGCAAATCTCATGAGTGCCACCTCATGGTGAAGTAAAGTTACGATCCACCAATGGTCATGCCTTCGACGCGAATGGTGGGTGCGGCACTGGCGCCGCGGAAGACAAGGTCGTTGCCGATGGCGACGATGTTGCGGTACATGTTCTTGAGGTTTCCGGCGATGGTGATCTCTTCGACGGGGTAGGCGAGTTCGCCGTTTTCGATCCAGAGACCGCTGGCGCCGACGGAGTAGTCGCCCGTGACCAGGTTGACGCCGTGGCCCATCGTCTCGGTGACGTAGAGGCCGTTCTTGACGTCGCCGATGATCTGTTCGGGTGTGAGTGTGCCGGCTTCGAGATAGAAGTTGCCTGCGCCGATACCGGGATTGCCGGCGAGTCCGCGTGAGGCGTTGCCGGTGGACTTCATGTTCAGCTTGCGCGCGGTGTAGGTGTTCATTACGTAGTTTTTCAGGATGCCGCGTTCGACAACCACAGTGCGGCGTGTGGGTAAGCCTTCGCCGTCGAAGGGGCGAGTGCCGAAGCCGCCGGTGCTGTCTCCATTTTCGTCGCGAAAGACCATGGTGCCGTCGTCGACGACGGTAATGTTTTCGCCGGCGACGCGTTCGCCGAGCATGCCGTTGAAGAAGGAGGCGTTGCGGTAGATTGCGTCACCATTGGCGGCGCTGAAGATGTCGCCGATGATAGACTGCGCCAGTTCCGGCGCGAAGACGATGGCGGCTTTCTGGGTCTTCACCTGACGTGCGCCGAGGCGCCGCAGGGTGCGCCGCGCTGCTTCGCGTCCGATCTCTTCGGGATTTTCCAGTTTGGTTACAGTGCGTGCATTCGAAAACCAGGAGCCGCGCTGCATGCCTCCCTTTTCGTCCTGCGCGATGGGAAGAGTGGAGAAGCCGCAATAGCTGCTGCGGTACTCACCCACGAAGCCGCGCGAGTTCATCATGATCTTGTGGAAGATCGCCGTGTCGAAGTCTCCGCCGCGGGAGTTCTGGATGCGTGTGTCGTAGGCGAGGGCTGCGGCTTCGGTGCGCCGCGCGATTTCGATGCGCTCGGCCGGCGGCATCTCGTTGACGTTGTCGAAGTAGAGGTGAAGATCACCTTCGAGTTGACCGAACTCGTGAGCTTCAGGGAGCCCGGCGAAGGGATCTTCGCTGGTGATTTTTGCTAGCGAAATCGCGCCTTCCACAAGACGGGTGATGCTTTCGTTGGAGAATTCGGAAGAGGACGTGCTGGCCGTGCGCTGAGCGTTTCCAGAGTTCAGAAAGACGCGCAGGCCGATCGCGCGCGAGCCTGATTCCTTCAGGGTTTCGACCTGCCCGAGGTGAACGAGCGCAGAGAACTCGTCGCCTTCGTAGACGACGGCTTCGGCATCGGTGGCTCCGGCTTTGAGCGCGCGGGAGAGAACGTCGTGAGCTATGGACTTCAGGTCGGTGGTGATGAGTTGTTCAGAAGGCAAGGCGATCTCCCCGGTTGCGATACAAAATGAAGGCTGTTGAGTGGGAAGGGTTCTGAAGACTGCATCGTTTCCCAGTCTCAAGTTTAGCAATGCGTGGCGATAGCGTGAGAATGGCCGTTTTTACGTTTCTCTTTGATGAGACGTGGGTCTTGCTGCAGATGGATCGCACTTCCTCAATTGACAGTATTGTCGAGGCAATTTCGGCATGAGAATGGGCGTATGCGAGGAGTGAGGTGGCGGGAACTCGTGATTGCGCTGGGCTTGATTTCCTTCTCCTTACAGGCGAGGGCACAGCAAGACCAGTTTTTGCCGGAGATTGATTTCTATTACAAGCTGAGTTCTGGCTTGCGATTGCAATTTCAGGCGAAGCAGACGCGTGAAGGCGGCGAGCCGACTCAGGCCGAGATCGGACCGAGCGTTGATTTTTACGTTCATCCATGGCTCCGGTTAGCTAAGGTGAGGAAGTTCGATCTTGATGACGCGAAGTCGCGGCCACTGGTGGTGTCGGTGGGATACCGCTACCTGCCGGAGGCCAATGGCGGCGCAGCAACAAACCGGCTGGAGCCGGTAATGACTTCACGCTTTCCGGTGTCGACGAAGGTTCTGATCACCGATAGGAATCGATTCGATCTGGACTGGAAGAACGGCGGTTTCACGTGGCGGTATCGCAACCGGCTTCAGGTGGAAGGGCCGGTACCGATTGGTTCGTATCACCTGACACCGTATGCGAGCGTTGAGCCCTTCTATCAGAGCCAATACGGAAAGTGGAGCGAGACCGCGATCTATGCCGGGTGCATTTTCCCGATTCGTAAACACTTTCAGCTGGATCCGTACTATGAACATCAGAACCAAACGGGCAAGAAACCCAACGAGCAACTGAACCAGTTTGGTTTGGTTCTTAGTCTCTTCTTCTAGAAGAAGGGAATCCCGCAGGGCACGTTGGTTCGTTCGTCGTGCTTTATCTGACTGGCGCCTGTGACATCCGGGGCTGGCGGCCGTCAGTAGCCTTCAGGAAATACATGCCGGCAGAGCAGTACTCGGAGTCGGACTTGAGCTTGTGCTCGATGTGCGTTGCGGGGCCGTCGTCGGAGCGGCGTTTGAAGACTTTGACCGCGCCGCCGCAGTTCATGCAGCGGAACTCGGTGTCGTTGTCTTCGAGGGCGACTGCGATGGTTTTGACCTTCCAGAATGGCTCGTAGCCGCCGGCTGCGCGGACGCGGAGGCGTTTCACTTCGCACTCGTAGAATCTCTCTCGTTCGACTGCCATGGTTTGCCTCGTTTGCATGATTCGGTGAGTTGTTTCGTTGAGTCGTACTTTCCGTTGTCATGCACGAAGCAGGTTGCTATTCGACGGGATGGGCCGAGTGCCGGGGCCCGCGTCCGTCGGTAGCTTTTTTGAAGAGCAGACCATTGGCGCAATACTCGGAGTCGGCCGCGGATTTGTGTTCGACATAGGGAACGGTGCCTTCCTTGCCGTTGCGGCCGAGGAGTTTCACGACACCGTAGCAATCCTTGCAGCGAAATTCGGTATCGCTGTCGGCGAGCGCGACGGCGACGGACTTCACCTTCCAGAAAGGCTCATAGCCTCCGCCTTCTTTCACTCGGCGGCGTTTCACTTCGCACTCGTAGATCTTTTCGCGTTCGATTGCCATTACTGTCCCGTTCCCCCGACCGTCATGCGGTCGAGCTTTACTGTGGGCATGCCTACGCCGACCGGCACGCCTTGTCCGCTCTTGGTGCAAGTCCCGATGCCTTCATCGAGGGCAAGATCATTGCCGACCATCGAGACGTACTTGAGCGCCTCGGGGCCGTTGCCGATTAATGTTGCGCCTTTCACCGGCCGCGTCACTTTGCCGTCTTCGATCAGGTAGGCCTCGCTGGCCGAGAAGACGAACTTGCCGTTGGTGATGTCCACCGATCCGCCGCCGAAGTTGACGGCGTAAAGGCCGCGCTTGACGGACCGGATGATGTCCTCGGGCATGTCGTCGCCGTTGAGCATGTAGGTGTTGGTCATGCGCGGCATGGGGATGTGGTGGTAGCTTTCGCGGCGTCCGCTGCCGGTGTTGGGCATGCCCATCAGGCGCGCGGAGAGTTTGTCGGAGAGATAGCCCTTGAGGATTCCGTTTTCGATGAGCACGGTTTCCTGGGTGGGCGTTCCTTCGTCATCGACATTCAGGCTGCCGCGGCGGCCGGGCATCAGGCCGTTGTCGACAACCGTGACTTTCGGGCTGGCGACTTGTTGTCCGATGAGACCGGCGAAGGCTGAGGTTTTCTTGCGGTTGAAGTCGGCTTCGAGGCCGTGACCGACGGCTTCGTGCAGAAGGACGCCGGGCCAACCGGGGCCGAGGACGACAGGCATCTCGCCTGCGGGAGTGTCGACTGCTCCGAGCTGCAGGATGGCGCTGCGGGCGGCTTCGCGCGCGTGGTGCTCAGGAGATTTGTCGCCTTCGAAGAAATCGAGGGTGACGCGACCGCCGCCGCCGCTGGTGCCGCGTGCCGTGTTCACGCCGTCTCTCGCGATGACGAGGACGTTGAGCCGTGCGAGAGGCTGCGTGTCGCTGGCGAAGGTTCCGTCGGAGGCGGCGACGAGGATGCGGCGCAGCTCGTCGTTGAAGCCGGCGCGAACCTGGATGATGCGGGGGTCGTAGGCATAGGCCGCCTTATCTGCGCGTTGGATCAGCGCGAGTTTGGCGGCGATCTCCGCGTCTGCTGTCGCTCCGGCAACGGGATATAGAGAAGGAGTTTTGGTCTGATGGAAGCCGCTCATCAGCTCTTTGGCTGGGCCGCTCGCAATGAGGGCCGCGGTGCGCGCGGCGCGGAGAAGACGGTCGGTCGAAAGGTCGTCCGTGTAGGCGTAGCCGGTGCGCTCGCCGGAGACAACGCGGATGCCACAGCCTACGCTGATGCCCTGGCTGGCGGACTTGACGAGTGACTCGTCGATGCCGAGCGAGGTAGACGTAACCGATTCAAAGTAAAGGTCTGCGTAGTCGCCTCCCGCTGAGAGGGCTTCCCCGAGGCAACGCTCCATCAGGCGTTCTGAGAGTCCCAATTTTTCGATGAAGTAGCGTTTGTGGTCGGGAGGGGGTAATGTCATCTGCTTTGATTCTAGGCTTCGCGGAGGGCCGCGGCAAATGCGGGTTTGCGCAGAGGAGTTGAGGTCGTGTCCGTATCTGATACCTTGACTGAAAGAAAAATCGAGCACTGATTGAGAGATTGCACGCACGTGACCGCAACGGATCTCGTAGAACGCCTGGCGCAACACAAGACACTTGGCTCAGCACCTCGTGAGGAACTTGCCTGGCTGGTGGAACATGCGTCTCTTCAAAGGCTTGAGGCCGGCGAGGTGCTTTCTCATAAAGGGCAAGCCGTAGAGGGCCTTTTTGTCGTTCTGTCGGGACGGCTGGCGCTGTTCGTCGATCGCGGCTCCGGACCGAACAAGTTCGTCGAATGGCGGGAGGGCGACGTGACCGGAATGCTCCCGTACTCGCGGCTGGTGAACCCGCCGGGAGATTCCATTGCACAAGAACCTCTGGAGATTTTGGTTCTGCATCGAGACCATCTTCGAGCGATGATGCACGAGTGTTCGGAGATCACGACAATCCTGGTTCATCTGATGGTCGACCGTGCCCGGATGTTCACTTCGAGCGACCTGCACGATGAGAAGATGATCTCACTGGGCAAGCTTTCTGCGGGATTGGCTCACGAGCTGAACAATCCGGCGTCGGCGATTGAGCGCAGCGTTTGCCTGCTTACGGATCGACTGGAAGACTCGGAAAAAGCGACGCGCGCGCTGGAAGCGGCTGGGTTATCCGAAGCCCAACTCGCGGCTGTGGATGCGATCCGTGAAGCGTGCCTGGCTAAGAAAGCTACGGCGATGCGGTCTGCCGTAGAGCAGATCGATCGGGAAGACGCTATCTACAATTGGCTTGCTGATCACGGTTTGGATACCTCCAATTCACAGATACTTGCCGACACCGAAGTTACGTTCGAGGCTCTGAACGCAATTGTGGAGGCCGTTCCGGGACCAACGGTAAACGCAGTGCTTCGCTGGGCAGCCGCCGGGTGCGCAGTACGGAGCCTCGCGGCAGAGATTCAGAGTTGTTCATCGCGTATCTCCGGCCTGGTTATGGCGGTGAAGGGATTCACGCACATGGGCCAGGCGATGGTGGCCGAGCGTGTGGATCCGGGGCGGGGATTGAGCGACACCGTGACCGTGTTGAACTCGAAGGTCAGAGAGAAATCAGTGACCGTGGCAATGGATCTGAAGAACGATCTGCCGCAGGTAATCGGTTTTGCTGCCGAACTGAACCAGATATGGGGAAACCTGATCGATAATGCTTTGGATGCCGCGCCGGATGGCGGCCGCGTGGAGGTGAGCGCGAGCCGAGAGGGGCGACATGTTGTCGTGCGCATCATTGATAATGGGCCCGGCATTCCAGCGGAGATACGCTCACGCATCTTCGATCCCTTTTTTACGACGAAGCCGATGGGGCAGGGCACCGGCCTGGGGCTGGACATTGCCCGGCGCCTGGTACGCCATAACGATGGCGTTATCGAGTTCGAGTCGCAGCCAGGACGAACAGAGTTTCGGGTTTCGCTGCCCATCGCCGACGCCATAGTCACCGACAATCACGCTTAAGACAGAAGGTTGTTGGTGTAATGCGCTATCAGCGTCCGTGCGAGGGGTCGGGTGAGGATGCAACGCTGAGGTCCAGCATGATTTGCGGTATGCCGGGGGCGTAGCAGTTGCCATCGGTGGCGTAGGTTTTGCTACAGGCTGCGGTAATCTCCTTGCGGCGAGGAGATTGCGCGTACTGCCACGCTGTGACGTCCGGCGTTCCGCTGGCGGCGAGAGGTGGAGGCTGCAGGGTGCAGCCGTTAGCCGGAGGACAGGCGTCCTGGTAGACCCAAAATGCGATCGGATGGAGATGCTGGGCGGCGACCTGCTCGCGGATGTCCTGAATGGTGGTGATGGTTTTTCCGGGGGCGTCGTCGACCGGCTGGCCGCTGGCATAGACGCCGGGGAGGTAGTCCGATTTTGCGATTTTCTCGGTCCAGGCAAGGAGGTAGGCGGACTGATTTGCGTTCAGGCGGCCGCCCTCCTCCTGGTCAAGAAAGATAATGGTGTGGGCGGGAAAGTGTTCGCGCTGTGCGGCGGCAATCGCTGTTGCGGCGTCCTTTGCGCCGAGGGCGGACGGCGGTGTGCCGGATCGTTTTGCTTTTCTTATCTCCGCATCCAGTTTGCCGTTTGCCAGAACAAGGAAGCCGAAGTTGTTGCGGATGAGAACGTCACGCTTACCGAGCCAACTGTTCTGGTGCTCGCCGGGCGGGCTGGTCAGCCAATATCCGGCAAAGGCGAAGTGGCGTCGCAATGCGAGCAGGGCGTCATCGCCGGGATAGTCGTTGCTGTCGAAGCCGATGGGGTTTTGCGTCGTTGCGGATGGCGCGGATAGCGCGGATGTCGCGGGGTTGACGGGCGTTGACGGAGTTTGCTGCGAGCAGGCGGTGGCGGCCAGGAGAAGGAGAGCGGGGAAGGGGGTCGTCAGCAGTCGCATAAGAGGTCTTCGAGATCCCGCAGCGGAATAGGCCATACTGGATAGAGGTTACACAATCCTGTGTGCTACGGTTCATAGTAGAGGTGTGGAGAGCAGCGCATGTCCTTGAACGATCTGGACCCTAAGTACCCTGTTGGCCGCTTCACCGCGCCGGCGACCATTTCTACCGATGAACGCAATGAAGCGATTGCAACGCTCGCTGAGCTTCCGGAGAAGCTGCGCAATGCGGTGGATGGGCTGAGCTTCTCGCAGCTGAGTACGCCGTATCGGGAAGACGGCTGGACGCTGCGGCAGGTGGTACACCACGTCGCGGACAGCCATATGAATGCGTTTATCCGCGTCAAGCTCTCGTTGACGGAAGACTGGCCGACGGTAAAGCCTTACGATGAGGCGGCATGGGCAAAGCTACATGATGTGGCGGCTCCGGTGGAGTGGTCGCTCGAGCTGGTGGAGAGCCTGCATGCTCGCTGGGTAATGCTGCTGCAGTCGCTTGACGAAGATCAATGGCAACGCGGGTGCAATCATCCGGAGAATGGTCCGATGACGGTGGAGCTTGCAACGCTGCTCTATGCCTGGCACTCACGCCACCATGTCGCGCACATTACCCATCTCCGCGCCAGAGAGGGCTGGTAGGCGGCAAGTTGATCATGCGAACGATTCAAATTGCCACCACGCCCGCGGAGATCGATCGCTGCTTTCCGGTGATGACCCAGCTTCGGCCATTGCTGATCGCGTCGGAATTTGTCAGCCGCGTTCAGGCCCAGCAGGTTGAGGGGTATCAGATTGCTTTTCTCGAGCACGAGAACGCGATCGTCTCCGTAGCGGGTTTCCGCGTGCAGACGATGTTGTCGAGTGGGAAGACCCTCTATGTGGACGATCTGGTTACGGATGCGAACGCACGTTCGCAGGGGCATGGCGAAGCGATGCTGCAGTGGCTGATCGCGCTGGCCCGGGAAGCCGGGTGCGACACCTTCAGCCTTGACTCCGGCACGCACCGTCAGGACGCTCATGCGTTTTACCTTCGGCACCGGCTCAGGATTGCGAGCTTTCATTTTTCGCTTCACCTGTAAGCCTTCGCTGCACGCTGTTCAGGGTGCTGCGATGTGTTAAGGTTCGACTATGCCGCCAAGAGCAGCTTCCGCGGAGCCCGCGCAGAGCGTAGACCAGATTGCAGCCGCGCTGGAAGGATTTCTTGCGGAACATTCGCGCGCGGTTGTGCTCGAAGACGGCAAGGTGCTCTTCGATATGCGCGAGGCGAAGTATCGGCTGGCGACTGAACATGGCCGGTGCACGCTGCATCTGTGGGGAGAAGAACGCAATCTCGTCCGGCGCGTGAGTGCGACGACGATGCGGAACGGCGTGCTGCGGCTGGGTACACACCGCTTTGGGCAAACAAAGCCGCAAACGCTGGAGCTTGTGGCCGACCGCGACCGGCGCACGCCGTCAACGCGCGAGGCAACGCGAGTGAGATATCTGCGGGTGCTAGAGCGCGTGTTGCTGCGAAGCTTTCCGGAGTTCAAACCAGATGCGTTCCGGACGGCGATGGACCTTGAGAAGAGTTTTGGGCCGGCGTATGCCCGCGGTTCGCTGGTGAAGGGTTCCCAGGCGTGGGCGGTGATTGCCGTGAATGACGAAGAGGCACAGGCCACCGTCGACGGGATTCTGACGCTGGGAATTTTATGGCTGCACCACTGCCGCGAGTCCGGCGACGGGAGACGGCTCTACCAGGGGTTGAAGCTGATTGTGCCCCGCGGGATGGCGATGCTGACGCTCTCGCGGATGGCCTGGCTGAACACCTCGGCTGCGCAGTGGGAATTGTGGGAGCTGGATCAGAAGACCGAGGAACTCGAACAGCGGGACGCTGCCGATCACGGGAATCTGAGCACTCGCCTGATGCATGCACCGAACGAGCGGGCCGCGGAGGAACGATTTGCGGAGTCGAAGGCGCATGTGATGGCGCTTGTGCCCGAGACAATGAGCGATATGGTGGAGCAGCGTCTTCGCAGCGGAACGGAGATGGCGTTTTTGCTGCATGGGCTGGAGTTTGCGCGGGTGCGTATGGGTTATGCGGCGAACTCCTTCAACAGTACGCAGGAGATTACGTTTGGCGCCGGTGCGAATGAAACCCCGTTGACGGACGAGAATGAGAGTGAGTTGCGCGAACTGGTGGCGCGGTTGTTTGCGCGGCGGATTGCCGGTGGCGACAAGCGCGATCCGCTCTACCGGATGCAACCGGAGCGCTGGCTCGAGAGCGTTCTGCGGCGGGAGGTCGCGCCGCTCGATGCTCATCTTGATTCGGCTCATGTTTACACGCAGGTGCCTGCGTTTGCGGCCGCGGATCGGGGTATGCTCGACCTGCTGGGCGTCACGGATGATGGACGGCTGGCGGTGATTGAGTTGAAGGCAGACGAAGATCTGCATCTTGCGCTGCAGGGGCTTGACTATTGGGTTCGGGTGCGATGGCATCATCTGCAGAACCCCGACAACGTCAGTGGGCTCGGCGAGTTTCAGCGGCATGGATATTTTGGAGATTTGCGATTGTCGATGGAGGCTCCGAGACTCTACCTGGTGGCGCCGGCATTGCGTGTCCATCCTGCGACTGAGGTTGTTCTGCGATACCTGTCGCCGCGGGTGGAGTGGATGCTTGTTGCGCTGGACGAGCGCTGGCGGGCCAATGTAAAGGTGGTTTGGCGGAAACGGAGCGGGGTCTAACTCAGTCCAGGGGTCTACGAATGTGGGAGGGATCGATGACTTTTCGAAGAGTTGAGATGGTGCTGGGACTCGCGTTTGTGCTGATGTGTGCCACGGCGTTGCAGGCGAAGACGGTGACGCTGGGCTCGGCAGACAACCGGACGGACGTTTCGTTGAACCTGGGCGACACGCTGGTGGTGGAGCTCTCGTCGGGCGATGTGAATGGCTTCAGTTGGGTGCTGCATCTGCCGAAGGACTCTGGATTGACGGCTTTGAATAACGATGTGCCGCCCGCTGATAAGAAGGCGGCTGTGCCGGTGCAGGTCAAGCGGTTTCGCTTCAATGCAGCAAAGATTGGAGACTCTGCGCTGGTGTTTGGCTTCGAAACCGCGGAGAAGGTGCCGGGCGCGGCGCCGCAGGATACCTCGGCGTATTCGGTGCGAGTCCACATTGCTTCTGGCGCGCCGCGGCCGGGAACGGCGATTTTGTTTGGGGTCTACAAGGGAACGATGCCGTGCGCCGACTGCGAGGGGCTGGAGACGGTGCTTCGGCTCTATGCGAAAGGAAAATCCGATACGACGTACGCGTTTTACGTTCGCACGCAGACGTATCGCGGTGCACCGCATGGGGACGTTACGATCTCGGATCGAGGGGGTTGGGCCGTTCTACGCGGGGACGCAGACGACGACAATGCTACGGTGTATCAACTAAACCCGGACAAGGAGCAAGAGTCCGAGGCGCTGCTGGTTCAGGACAAGGGTGCGGCACTTGTGGAACTGGATCGGGATTTGAAGGCGATTGATACGCAGATGAATGTGACCTTGAAACGGGTGCCGTGAGTTAGTTATTTTCATCGGCAGGGCTTGGGTGTTTGCCGGTGAAGGGGGAGCAGCAGGGTTCCTGCGTGGGAGTGAACTCCATGAACTCGACGCGGGTCTGATCGGGGTCATAGAGGTTGAGCTGGACTTTGCCATCCTTGCCTACCTGGCTCTTCGTGCAGTTGGGACCTTCGCAGTGGTTGCGGGCGAGAGCTGCCACGGCGTCGTTCATGTGGGAGACGCCGAGGGAGAAGTGGTCCATCACCCCGGCATGTTGGAGCGTGGGGTTCGGTCCGTTGTTGAGCATGTACTCGAGCCAGTCGGTGCCGTCGGGAACCTGGATGCTGACCCAGTTGTCGATGCCTGGGTTGGGACCGCCGTGCCAGTAGGGGCGGAAGCCGAGGATCTGCTGCCAGAAGGCGTCCTCCTTGGCCCGGTCGGTGACCATGAAGCCGACGTGGATGATGCGAGTGCTGGGCGCGCTGGGCGATGAGAGAGCGGTGGCGACCTGCCTTTCGGAGCCCTGTTGCACAAAGATGACGAGGTTGCCTTCGGGGTCGCGGACTCCGAACTGGCCCTGCTTAAGCGGGACGGCGGGCTTGATGTTGTGGGCTTTGAGGTAGCGCTCAAGCTTGGCTGCGTCGGTTGTGGTGAAAGCTACGGCAGCCATGCGGACATTGGGTTGCGGCGGAGGCGTGGTGAGGAGCTCGATCCATTGTGAGTGGTTGACCGGATAGAGCCACATGCCGTCGACTTCTTTGCGCTCGAAGCCGAGAGTGGTTCCATAGAACTTCTGCGCGGCAGTGGGATCGGTCGTGTAGAAACGGGCGAAGGCGACGCCCGTGATCGGTGGACGCGTGGGCTGTTGGGCGAGAGCGGAGGAGAGCAAGCAGGCGAGCAGGAGGGTTCGTGTCGGGGAACTCATGGGACGAAACTGTAATGAAGTCGCGCTGTTTGGTCAAAAATGAGCCCAACTTTCGTGCCTTGGGCGATAGTAAGCTGAAGTTTCGGGCGTACCCAAGGTGATCGCAATGAATCTGCGATTTTGGCACGGTCTGCGAGTTGTCTGCATGGCGGTAGTGCAGTTATCCGTCGCGCTAGTTGCTCAAGCGCCGATGAGTCTCGTGAACAGCGAGGGACTGCAGCTTTCGGTTTCTGATGACGACATTCAGCCTGTCCTGAGAGTTACGTTGCCGGGCGAACCTGCCGACAGGGCCGGGTTTGTGATTCTCTTCCCCGAACACGTTACGGCCAAGAAAAAGGGGAGTACCGAAGCGGAGCATCTCTATCTGTTCCGGCCAGGTCGGCAGGGTGAAGCGCCAGTGTGGAAGCAGGGCGGACACTCCTTCGAATATGAGCGGGATTTCTCCGGAGGTGTGCATATGCTCGCGCGAGCTACGTTGCAGGATGATGGCGTGCTCTTCCATTACGAGTTTGAGAATCGCTCCGATGTTGACTACGCGATGATCACCGCAGTGACGGACCCGCGTATGACCGGCATCCTTCACGATGTTCGGCTCGAGCGGACGTATGTGCATCACGAGAATGGGTTCGTGCTGCTTGCCGCTGAGACGCCGAGCCGCCTTACGATGCCGCTCAGTCAGTGGCTGCCGGCCCGTTATCTGGACTCGTATACATGGCCCGTACCTGCACAGCTAGTGGAACGCCGTGCGGATGGCATCACGTACTACAACGCTTCGAAGCCGGTTGATTTGCCCTTGATCGTTACAGTCTCCAGCGATCACAAGTGGGTTGCTGCCAGCTTCACCAATATGACAGGGAATGTCTGGAGCAATCCTGAACTTACCTGCCAGCATGTGGATCCAGAACGGCCCCTACCGGCACGCGCGAAAGTGGCATGGGACGTGAAGATCCTGATCTTTCGAGGGAATCTGGAGCAGGTGCAGGAAAAGGTGAAGTCGCAACGACCGTCGCTCCAATAGGACGGGGTGCCACTTATCGGAGCCACGGCGAATCGATCAGTCGCAGTAGGCAGCGGCTGAGGGGGCGTGCATGGCGACGGCGTTGAGTCCGCAGTTCTCGGCAAGCTTTGCGAGATCGACGCAGACGATGTGCTTGTCGTTCCATCCCATGCGGAATTTCACCGTGAAGGGAATGGTGACGGGCGCGCGGATGGCTTTGAAGATGGTCTCGAATCAAGCTGTGGATGACGAACTTGTGCAGGAGATCTTTGAGCGATCAGATGAATCCGCAAGCGGAACATCTAGAGCATTGCTGGAGGTGAAACGGTCCTTCAGCCGCAGGATGGGGGACTCGAAGAAATGATAGCTGAAGAACGCCAACGCGAGAGTCATGACAACCCCGAAGACCGCGGTGATTTCACGTGCTCCGTGGTGGAAGAAATGTCCAACCAGGCGGTCGTACTCGTCATGCGGAATGTCGTGGAAGACATAGGCACCATAGCTCACCGTGCCGATCAAGCGCAGCCAGCGCAAATTGAAGATGCGGTAAGGGATAGTTCCAGGGATCAGGGTGCGTAGCATCAGCGCGCCCGCGAACAGAGCAATCAAGGTGAGCAGCCAGGTATGACGCACGACAAGATTAACATTAGAAGTGCGGAAGTAATACCAGTAAACACCCGCCGAGAGGAAGCACATCAGAGCCACGACCAGAATGGCCTGCGCCGCTCGCTGCATTCGTTCGCGATGGCCGCTGCGATAGATTAAGGCGATCAATGCACCGACCAGAAGCGTGTCGAAGCGGAAAGGTGTTGAGTGAAAGACGACTCCGCCATTGATAAGAGCTTCCGACATATGGGCCATGGCAAATACACGCGCCAACGGTACGAGAACAATGCAAGCAACGCAAATGGCCATGAGCTTGCGTCGGTCGCGCACCGTAAATACGATCCACGGCCACAGCAGGTAGAATTGCTCTTCAACGCAGAGCGTCCAGAAGTGACCGAGCCTGAAATCAAGACCCCGATATTTCAGGGATGCCAGATGTGCATCCGCGAAGGCACCCACGAAGTGATTGTTCAGATGCGGATAAAGAAAACGCAGAAAGTTGCCAAGGTAGAGCGGCCACGCGATCCACTGCCATGTCCAAGCCCAGTGCAGTAGTGGCGTAAGCAGGAGAATGGCGAGAAAAACACCGTAATACAACGGAAAAATGCGTAAAGTGCGGCGGATATAGAAGTTGCGGATGCGATGGGTGTCGTCGCGCGTATCATAGAGGATGCCGGTGATGAGAAATCCGGAGAGCACAAAAAAGACGTCGACACCTGCCCAACCATATGGCAGCTCCAAATAATGCCAGAAAAAAACACCGAGGAACGATGCTGCGCGCAAGCCATCAAGGGAGGGAAAGTATGTCTGGCCATGCTGCGGGGCGTTTTGGAGGAACTCACGAGTGTCGATGGTCAAAGGCAATTTCCCAGATGAAACAAGTGCGAATCCTAGTGTAAGACATGCTGCACCCCAAGACATGACCTCGATAAAGCAAATTCTGACGCGATCCAGACGACTCCTCCGCAATAGCGTAATCACCCATGTAGGGGTTATCTATCCGGGCGTGTATGGCGTCGAAGCTGCGGTGGATACGTCGGAGGGCTTTGTCTATGTTCGCCAGGCTTGCAACGACTGCCAAAGCGGATTTGCAACGTGGGAATGAGTTTTTTATAGAGAGCACGGTGGCATCAAAGCTACTTTCAGGATCGCCGCTGGCTGCGGGTGTTACGCCGTGGGCCATCACAGTGACGAGCCAATTAGAGGGAAGTTCGGCACCGGCCGAGGTATCTACTTCCGGAGGGAGCGCAGTCTCTGCGCATGTTCCGGCGAAAGGCCTTTATCTGCGTTGAATTGAACAATCGGGCCACCCAATTCTTCTCGCAGATAGCGGTATGAGATATATGCAATGTAGGCATGCGTCGCGATAAAGAAGATAGGTTTCAGTGAAAAGCGATGTAAGTGAACCATTCCATAAAGCATTCCAAAGAAAAAGAGCAAACCGTAGAAGATTCCGAAACCCCAGAGAGCAATCATGAGTCGTTTCTTCGTTTAGGACCCTCTGAGCGACGGGTGAATTCGATCAGTCGCAGTAGGCAGCGGCTGAGGCGAGCATCGTCTCGTCGACTTCTGCGACAGCCTCTTCCTTCTCGGTGGCTGTGGCGCGGTTCGCGAAGAAGCTTTCGATGGCGTCGAGCACAGCGGGTCCATTTTTTGATTCGAAGATCTGTTTGCGCAGCGCGCCGCCGCCGGGGACGCCGTGGGTGAACCAGCTGGCGAACTGCTTCATCTTGCCGACACAGTCGCGGTGGCGTTGCTCACGAGCGATCTGGCCTGCAGCGGTGATCGCCGCAGCGCGAGCGGCTTCAGCGGCCTCTTCGATGGCGATCTCGTCGACCAGCATGCCAAAGTAGTCGCGGATCATGCGGTAGCGATCCTGGTCGGTGGGCTGATCGTAGGTGCCTGCGCCGGTGGCTTCCTTGGAGGCGGTGTATTGTGCAATCTGGCGGAAGATCCACGGGTTCGATGGCGCGGCGCGGCCGATCATCACAGCATCGCAGCGGGTGACGTCGACCATCGCGGCGGCGTCCTCGGGAGTGCGGATGTCGCCGTTGCCGATGACCGGGATATTCACGGCGTCCTTCACAGCGGCGATGAACTCCCAGCGAGCCTGCCCTGTGTAGCCATCTTCGCGGGTGCGGGCGTGGAGGGCGACGGCGTTGAGGCCGCAGTCCTCGGCAAGCTTTGCGAGATCGACGCAGACGATGTGCTTGTCATTCCAGCCCATGCGGAACTTCACCGTGAAGGGAATGGTGACGGCGGCGCGGATGGCCTTGAAGATGGTCTCGATCAGCGGCAGGTCGCGCAACAGGCCGGACCCGCCGTTGCAGGCGACGACGCGCTTCGCCGGGCAGCCGAGGTTGAGGTCGACGAGATCGAAGCCCGCGTCCTGCACGATGCGTGCGGAGTCAGCGAGGGTGACGGGGTTCGAGCCGAAGAGTTGCGCGGAGATGGGGTGCTCGTCGTCGTAGTAGGTGAGGTAGCGCTTGCGCTTGGTCTCTCGCATGCGGGAGAGGCCGTCGGCGGAGGTGAACTCCGTCATGATGAGGCCGCAGCCGGACTGCTGGTTGGTGGTCTCTTCCGTTACGTCGGTCGTGCTGGCGGAGGCAGTGAACTGGCTGGCGTTTTTGATGAACCGGCGAAAGACTGTGTCGGTGACACCGGCCATCGGGGCCAGCACGGTCGCGGGCGCGATGTTGACGTTGCCTATGGTGAAGCTGGCCGGGACGCGCGTGTCCTCGGGCATGGCGTACTCGACGGGCGAGTCCCAGCGTTTCTGCTCGAGGGTGTAGCGCTTCTTCATATAAAAAATAAGAGAAGAATAGTTTCTTGAGCTATGGCAAAGCAAAGGCCCCCGCGGTTGGCGGAGGCCTCTGAGGTTTATGGGCCCCCCTTACTTCGCGGCGGTCTCGGCGGTCTTGGCTTTGCCCGCATCGGATTTGTCGAACTTCCGGCGGAAGCGCTCGACGCGGCCGGCGGTGTCGATCAGCTTCTGCTTGCCGGTGAAGTACGGGTGGCAGGCGGAGCAGATTTCGACGACAATGTCGCCCTTGTGCGTGGAGCGGGTCTCAAAGGTGGTTCCGCAGGCGCATTTGACGTGGATGTTCTGATACTTCGGGTGAATACCTTCTTTTGGCATGGTGATACGTCCCTTTTCAATCTCGATTTGCTTGCCGGCGAGCGGATCGCTTGCAACGGTAGAGTTCACGTCACATCGAAGTGCCTGTCGCGCCGCCGCTTACGCTCCGGTTGAGGGAGCGCTCAAGCAGTGTTTCAAGTTTATCTGATTTTCCAGATATATCCAAGATTCACACAGGGGGTCATTGGATTCAGCTGCTGCCATACTGGAAGGACGGTTATGAGTGAAGTTTGTTCGATATGCGGTGGGTCGGGTCTACGGGTGGTTCAGGAGAACGGGAGGCAGTTCGCCCAGGATTGCGTCTGCCGGGCCGAGCGCCGGGGCGAGAGGATGCTGGAGCGGGCGCATATACCCAGACGTTATGAGCACTGCACACTCGAGAACTACGAACTGCAGTTCAAATCGGCGAACCATACGTTGGAAGCGGCTCATTTCCAAGCCCGGAAGTTCGTGAAAAGCTATCCCCTTGAGACCGATGGCAAAGGACTATTGTTGACGGGGAACATCGGAGTCGGCAAGACCCACATTGCAGTCGGTATCCTGCGAGGGCTGGTCGTTGAGCGGGGGGCGACGGGGCTTTTCTACGACTACCGGGACCTTCTGAAGCAGATTCAGCACAGCTATAACCCGCAAGTGACGACTACGGAGTTAGGCATTCTTGAGCCGGTGTTCGACGCCGAGGTGCTGGTGCTGGACGAGCTTGGAGCTGCTAAACCGACGGATTGGGTTTGGGACACGGTCGCCCACATCCTGAACACGCGCTATAACGACCGCCGGACCACGATCATCACGACCAACTACTCCAATCTCGCGCCGCTGGAGGGAGCGGCGAAGGAAAAGGGCAAGAGTGTCCGCGAGGAGACCCTCGGAGACCGCATCGGAGAGCGCATGCGGTCCAGACTGCAGGAGATGTGTGTTGTGGTGGAGATGCAAGGGGAAGACTTCCGCCAGAAGGTGAAGCGCGCCAGCTTTGCCTGAGGACTGTCGAGTCCCAGGCTTCTCCTAAAGCAGCGTCGCGAGAAGAAAGATGCCGGCCGTTAAGGCAGCAAACTGATACAGGCGATCGGCTGCAGCCGGGGTTGCGAGCTCGTTCTTCGCAGGTAAAGCCATCGCGTCGAGGGCGTACTGCGGCTCGAGTTTCGATTGCGGCGATATTTCGTTCTGGTGGGCCATAAACTAGCCTCTCTGCTCGCCCCGGCGTGGCGGCTTACACACAGTAGATGTTGATTAACGCGATTTTGGTCCATGAAGTTCCGGTCGTTGATGAAAAAATAGTCAAACTTTTGCACGGGGAGCTTGGAGTGATTCCTCCCCCACGGTTCTGGGCGCGATCCTCGAGGGCGATCAGCGGGTATAAAATCTCGGCTTATGAGCGAATTGAATCCGCCAGACGAGACTTCCACAAAATCACCGTCGAATTCCCCGGTTGTTGCAAACAAAAGCGACATGTTCGCAAGCAAGCGGCCGGAGGGTGGTGGAATTCCTGTCATGGCCTGGGGCGTCGCCGGTCTGGCCGTGCTGGTTGTGCTCGTGGTCCTAGTGCTGGCAGGAAGGCATAAGGCGGCCGCTCCGACGACGGTCCAGCCGCTGGCGGCCTATGCTGCCAACCTGCCGCTCTCGCAACTTGCGATGAGTGAATCGACCAGCCTCTCGGGTGGCAAGTCCACCTTCGTCGATGGGCACATCAAGAACACGGGCAGCCAAACCGTCTCCGGCATCACAGTGCAGGTACTATTTCGCAACGACGAAGCGATGCCGCCACAGATCGACACGGTGCCGCTCTCGCTGATCCGGACACGCGAGCCGTACATCGATACCCAGCCCGTTTCCGCGGCGCCTCTGAAGCCGGGGGACGAGCGGGACTTCCGGCTGATCTTTGAATCCATTCCGGCAAATTGGAACATGCAGATGCCCGAAATCCGGGTCATCCAGGTCGAAACAAAGTAGTGACCCCCGAATGGGCTATCCGTACCCACCAGAAATAGTTACCTGCCCACCCGGAAGATTTTGCGTGAGCCGACCTTAATCTCCCATGGGCAAGGCGTTGCGCATTTTCAGCAAGGCGCTTATTTTCATTGATTTGATGGACTACCGGGGTTTGGCATGGTACTTGCTCTAGTGTTTGCGTGTTGACGTCTGGAACACAGGCGCAGCGTGGACGATAGGAGAGTAAAACCATGATGAAACTTGGAAACACTTTCGGCCTCCCAGTACTGGTTTTAGGAAGTGCGTTGGGACTTACCGCCTTCGCACAGACCAGCACCCCCTCGACGCAGACGACGACCGACCAGGCTGCGGCCACAAGCCAGACCACTTCCAACGACAGCACGACTTATGCTACCGGCAAGCCCCTGCAGGATCAGTCGAAGGAAGGTTTCTGGGGTCACATGAACCCATTTGCCCGCAAGAAGTGGGTCAATCGGCAAACCGCACCTATCAAAGATCAGGTGAACGAGCTGGATCAGCTCCAAGCCAAGAACGCTAACGATATCAAGGACGTAGATTCACGGGCGCAGGCAGGCATCAAGAATGCGATGAACACCGCGAATACTGCGGATCAGCATGCGCAGGACGCCGCAAACCGCGCCAACACCGCGAACCAGTTGGCGAGTAACGCCAGCAGCCGTACCGATGCTCTCGGCAACACGGTCGGCAACCTGGACCAGTATCAGACTGTTTCCTCGACGTCAGTAAAATTCGCAGCTGGAAGAACTACGCTGGGCCCGACGGGCAAGTCTGATCTGGATGCTCTCGCAACCACGCTGGCTGGCGAGAAGGGCTACATCATCGAAGTGCAGGGCTACAGCCGCGCCGGGGTACAGACCTCGCAGGCGATGGCCGACGCAGTCGTCCGCTACCTCGTAACGGAACATCAGGTACCGGTTTATCGGATTTACCGCACGGGTCTTGGCAAGAACACTGCCAAGTCGACCGATGGCGATCAGGCAATCGTGAATGGCGTTCGCGTCACACTGTTGCACAACAGCCTGGCGACGATGGGTGGAAACTCAGCGTCGAACAGCGCGGCTCCTAGGACCTCCCAAACGGGAGTTAGCTCGCCTCAAGAGGTGACCAACCAGTAGCCCTCCCCCAGGGCGGTATGTCCTCCCCCATACCGCCCGCAAGTTTGCCGAGATAGCGACTCAGAGCGCACTCGCAAAAACCTCTCCTAACCAGAGAGAACCAAGGCAGATTGGCCCCTCTACCGAGGGGCCGCTTTTTTAAGCTACTTTGTGAGCGGGTGATCGCGTCCTCCCAACGGGAGGCCAGTGCTGCTGATTTTGCCGGGACAAGTCAAGAAGGCGTGTGAACGCCCGCCCCACGCGCAGCGGGCCCGTCCGGCAGGACATGTTTATTTGGCGACGGCGTGGATGGCCAGTAACTGCTCCAGGACACCCTTCAGCTTATTCAGGTGGAGCGCATTGGCTCCGTCGGACTTCGCCTCTGCAGGGTTGTCGTGGACTTCAAGGAAGACACCGTCCACGCCTGCTGCGACAGCTGCGCGCGTGAGCACTGGGATGAACTCCGGCTGCCCACCGCTCACGCCATTGCCGGTCGATGGCGTCTGCACCGAGTGCGTTCCGTCAAAGACCACTGGCGCAAATCCCCGCATGATGGGCAGCGAGCGCATATCGACGACGAGGTTGTTGTAGCCAAAGCTGGCGCCGCGTTCGGTGAGTGAGACGCGCTGGTTGCCACTCTCGCGAATTTTTTCGACGGCATGACGCATGTCCCACGGGGCGACGAACTGGCCCTTCTTTACATTGACCGCGCCGCCGGTCTTTGCAGTCGCCTCCGCTGCGGCGATCAGGAGATCGGTCTGGCGGCAAAGGAACGCGGGGATCTGGAGCACGTCGACCGCCTCGGCGACTGGAGCGCAGTCGGCTGCGGTATGGACGTCGGTGAGAACGGGAAGGCCTGTGCTCTTGCCGATGGCGCGAAGGATGCGGCAGCCCTCGACCAGCCCAGGACCGCGAAAGCTCTTAATGGACGTGCGGTTCGCCTTGTCGTAGCTGGCCTTGAAGATGTACGGGACACCGAGGTCGGAGGTGACACGCTGGATGGCGTCGGCCATCGTGCGGGCGTGAGCTTCGGATTCAATGACGCAGGGGCCGGCGATGAGAAAGAGCCTGCCGCGACCCACGGGAACGTTGCCGATATCGAAGGGGTGATTCACAGATTTATTTGACCATACTCAGGAAAAAGGTGGACAAGCCTGAGAGATTGGTTGTATTCGCAGGTACATCGATGTCTATCACCTTCTGGAGGTTTTGAAATGCCCCTGCTCAGTCTTTCCGTTCTTGTGCTTGGCATCGGGCTGCACATGCAGCCGCAGATCGCCGCCCCTCCTGCTCCTGCTCCAGCGCCAGTGACCGAAATGATGGCGATGACTTCGCTGAAACCGGGAGTCGCCATTCCGGACGCGATGAAGCTGGTACAGGAGGAGGTGCATGTTGGTGTTCAACTGTATCTGGATGGAAAGATTGAGCAGTGGTACACGCGAACAGACGGCAAGGGGGCCGTCCTTCTCTTGCACTGCAAGACCGCGGATGAGGCTAAGGCGATACTTGCAGATCTGCCGTTGATGAAAGCGGGGTATTTGAATGTGGAATACATTCCGCTGGGGCCGTTTACAGGGTTGCGAAACTTAACGAGGCCACAGCCTGCAGCGGCGGCGCACTAGATTCCTAGTGTGGTGTCTTGAGGGAGCGACCCAGGCTCGAGAGAACCAGCGTGACGAACGAGAGCCCGCGGCGGCCATCTTCGCTGCTGGCGCGCTTGGCAAGTTGGAAGAGGCTCGGTGGGTCCTGCTCGCGTTTGTGTTCTTCGGTGGCGCTCGACATCGCTTTGGAGACGTGGTCGAGGACCTCGGGATCGAGTTCGGTGAGAATTTTGGCGGCGGTCAGCAAGATTGCGGATACCCACTATTCCCTCCGGCTGCTTGGCATAGCGCGAGAGTGTGGTGATGATCGTGTCCTTGGAGGCGATGAGGCCGTGCAGGATGTCGAGAAGGCCCTCGTCGTAGGCGGCCTCAAGCACATCGTAGGCGGCCAATAGCGCGGCGGCGTGTTCATCCGGGGCCTTGTCCAGGCGGCGTTGAAGGTCGGCCTTGAAGTCGACGGTAGCGGGTTTGAACGCAATCGGTTTGGCCATGGAAGACTCCTTACGGCACAGCGATAAGTGCTAAACGGTAGTGGAAGTGATCTGAACGAGCTTGTCGCCCGGGAGCCGTGCCGGGCAGATGGTAATCCGGTCGCGCCCACTTGCGCTCGATCTCGACGCCGGATTGCGGAGTGCGGTGGCCGTTGCGGAAGTTGGTGCGGGTGATAGGGCTCTTATCGTCTTTGCGCTCCGGGAGAATCGTCATGAGGACCGAAGTCTCCTTGTACGCAGGTGTGTGCGTGTTACGGTCTGTGTGGCTGCTGGTCAGGCGATTGACCGGCTCTATGACTGAGTTGATCGGCATGTAGAGCTGCCTGCCCTGGACCCTGTCAGTCACGACGACCTGCACGTGGACGATGCCGTAAGGGCTGGTCAGCTTGACGTGGCGGCCCGTGGCGATGCCGCGTTCGGCCGCGAGCTCCGGTGAGATCTCGAGGAAGGTGGTGGGGGTCATGGCCTTTATGCCCGGCGTGCGATCGGTCATGCTGCCCTGTTGGAAGTGTTCGAGCAGGCGGCCGTTATTGAGGTGCAGATCGAACTCTTCGCTCGTCTCTTCGCAGGGCGGAATGTATTCGACCGGGTAGAACTTCGCCTTGCCATCGGGGAAGGGAAACTTCTCGGTGAACAGAAGCGGCGAGTCCGTGCCATCCGCATGCACCGGCCACTGCAGACTCTTGAAGCCCTCCAACCGCTCGTAGTTAACGCCCGCAAACAGCGGAGTCAGCCGAGCCACCTCGTCCATCATGTCTGACGGATGCTTGTAGTTCCAGTTCGCCCCCATGCGATTCGCGATGAGCTGAATAATCTCCCAGTCAGCCTTGGCATCGCCGAGCGGCTCCATCACTTTGTAGATCCGTTGAATGCGCCGCTCCGTGCTGGTGAAGGTGCCCTCTTTTTCAAGCGAAGGAACACGCTGGCAGGACAAGATCGGCGTAGCGGCAGGTCTCCGAGAAGTTGATGTCCTGCACGATCAGGAACTCGCACACGCTCAGTGCGTCGCCGACGTCACCAGCGTTCGCATCGGAGGTAATCGTGTCCTCTCCCTTGATGTAGAGGCTCTTGAGCATGCCGTCCTGGATGGCGCGAATCATCTCGTGGTTGTCGAGACCTTTGCTGGTGGGAAGGGTAACGCCCCAATCGGCTTCGAATTTCGCGCGGATATCGAGGTCATCCACTTTCTGGTATCCCGAAAAAACATTCGGCATCGATCCGAAGTCGCTCGCACCCTGCACATTGTTGTGCCCGCGCAGCGGATAGGCCCCAGCGCCGGGCCGCATGTAGTTGCCCGTGACAAGCAGCAGGTTGGACAGCGCTGTTGCTGTATCGGAGCCGCCGCAGTGCTGCGTCACACCCATCGCAAACAAGATGCAGACGCCGTCGGCCGCGGCGATCTCATGCGCCACTGTCGTCAAGCGTACTTGCGGGGACGCCGGTGATTGTCTCGGCGTACTCCATCGTGAACGGCTCCAGCGATTTCTTGTACTCGTCGAAGTGGTTCACCCACTGGTTGACGAAATCCATCTTCGCCAGGCCGCTGTCGATGATGTACTTCGCGATAGCACACATCCAGACCATGTCGGTCGACGGCTTCGGCTGGAAGAAGATATCGGCGCGCTCGGCCATCTCGTGTTTGCGCAGGTCGGCGACGATCAGCCGCTGCCCGCGATGTTTGTGCGACCGCTTGACCCGCGTCGCCAGAACCGGATGATTCTCCGCCGGGTTTGCTCCGACGATGACCACCAGCCCGGCCTTCTCGATGTCCGCGATCGAGCCGGAGTCTCCTCCATAGCCCACCGTGCGCTGCAGCCCCATCGTCGCCGGATTCTGGCAGTAGCGGGCGCAGTTGTCGACGTTGTTCGTCCCGATCACCGCCCGCGAGAGCTTCTGCATCAGGAAGCTCTCCTCGTTGGTGCACTTCGACGAGGCAATGAATGCCAGCGCGTCCGGCCCATGCTCCGCACGGATTCTCTTGAACTTGCGCTCGATGATGTCCAGCGCCTCGTTCCATTCGATCTCGCGGAAGCTGTCGCCATCGCGCAGCAGCGGCTTCGTCAGCCGGTCGTCCGAGTTGATGTGCCCCCACGCAAACTTGCCCTTCACGCAGGTCGAAATTCCGTTCGCCGGCCCATGCGTCGGCTCGATCTTCAGAATGTGCCGGTCGCGCGTCCACACTTCGAAGCTGCACCCGACCGCGCAGTAGGTGCAGACGGTCTTGGTCTTCTTCGTGCGCTTGGTGCGCATCTCCGCTTCAATCTCGGAGAGCGCAAGAATCGGCCCATACCCAATCGGCGGCTCGACTCCCTTGACGACATCGATCATGTCGTCCAGCGCGTCCGCGGAGTGTCGGTCAGGATACCCCGCCTGCCCCGAGCATCGACTTCTCCATCAGCGCATTGCACGGACACACCGTGACGCAGTGACCGCAGGAAACGCAGCTCGAACCCTCAATCTTTGTCGCCGCCATCCCAAAGCACCCGCGGATGATCGCTCTCCCAATCGATCGACAGCGTCTCATTCACCTGCACGTTCTGGCACGACTCCACGCAGCGCCCGCACAGAATGCACTGGTCCGGGTCATAACGATAGAACGGATTCGACATGTCCTTCTCATACGGCTTCGGTGTAAAAGGCCGAGCCTGGTGCTTCACATCCAGCTCTGCCGTCGTGTTGTGGATCGTGCAATTCCCGTTGTTGTTGTCGCACACCGTGCAGTACAGCATGTGGTTCTGCAGAATGCGGTCGAACGCCTCGCGCTGCGCGACGTCGACCGCCTCGCCCGCGGTCTCCACCTTCATCCCAGCGGCCACCCTGGTCGCACACGCGCGCGCCAATTCGCCGTTCACCTTCACCATGCAGGTATCGCAGCTCTGGATCGGCCCCATCTGCGGCACATAGCAGACCTGGGGAACGGCCTTCTGTGCCTTCACCGCCGTCCGTCGGTTCAACAGATCGATCAGCAGTTCGCCTGAGTGTCCTGGAACCTCCAATCCGTCGATGGTGAGCTGCGTATTCGGCGAATAGTCGGCGGGAGTATTCAGAAGTGATTTCACGTTGGCCATAAAGTTCTCTGATGCAGTGCAGCGGAAAAGAAGATACCCGCTCGCTTACTCTGTCCCATCCAAATTACACCCAACTCGCATTGACAAAGTATTGACAGAAAGGCGCATACCGAAGACTGCCCGCATTCCTCAAAAAGATCCGGAGGGACTTGGTCTCTCGAAACGAGAAGCCTACACCTTTCGACGGCCGCCTTTCGCAAGAATCTGCTCCGCCGCCCGCAGTCCGGACCGCATCGCCGCGTGAACCGTCCCCCAGTGTCCAGTAATGTCCGTGTGTTCGCCGGCGAAGAAAAGTGTATTCGCGACAGGCTCGGTCATCTGCCGTGAAGCGTCCATGCCGCCGGTCGCCACGTAGCTGTAAGCGCCGAGCGCAAATGGGTCCTGTTGCCAGTCGTGCGTGTAACAGCCTCGCAGCCATCCGCGGATCTTCGTTTCGTCAACGCTGAAGATCTTCGCCAAAGCTGCGCAAGCCCGGCGCTCAAGCTCCTTCTCGTCCAATCCCGCAAACGTAGCCGAACGCGGACCCCCCACCCAGCCCGTGATGGTGTGGCTCGCCTCTGGGTGTGGCGTCCACCATACCGGCGGCATCTCGGAGAAGGCAAACAGAAAACTCAACTCGCTCAGTGCCGGCTGCGGTTGCAGGCTCTGCCAGAATCTCTCCGTGAACAGCAGCGTAAAACGGCGGGCCTGCCCCATGCGCAAGCGTCCCGCGGCTTCCAGAATGGAATCCAGAAGCGGCGAAAAGGTCACCCCGCCGTTCTGCAAAACCCCTAGCGGCAACGTGATCACCACCCGCGGTGCCTTGAACTCTCCGGCGTCGGTTATCACTTTCGTCGCACCTGCGCTCCAGTGAATCTCCTTGACCAGCGTTCCGGTCAACACGGCACCCCCGTGGTCGGTAATGCATCGCGCAAGATAAGTCGGAAGCTGGTCGTAGCCGCCGCGGAGCTGGTAGTTATGGTCGCTTCCGGTCGTGTCCTCGGCTTTCTGCTGTGCGCCTAACGAGGCCGCGCTCACCTCACGATGATCCGCCGCGTTGAAGCCCTCGACATAGCCGATCATCCCGCCTCGCTCATCCACCGGAATCTGTTCACGGTCGAGATATGCGGCAAAGCTTATATCCGGCCCGGTGTAATCCTTCAGGGCCTCCAGCGGATCGAAGATCTCGTCCAGTTCGCTGCCGCAATCGCTCAGCGCGCCATCTTCGAAGCAAAGCCGTGCCCCATCGCGTTCATACGTCTCCAACCCTGCCTCGTCGATCAACGCCCACAGCTCCGCAGGTCTGCCGTGGATGAACTCCGCACCAAGCTCGATCGCCTCATCGCCGACATGCCGCGTCAGAATGCGTCCGCCGATCCGATCCTGCGCTTCAAGAACGAGCACTTTTAGCCCGGCCTCCGCCAGCACCCGCGCCGCCGTCAACCCAGCCATACCCGCGCCAATCACAACGACGTCGCTTGAACGCTCTGCCATAGGCGAGATTAGATGCGCGGTCAGTGAGCTTCGGCGCCGCCATGGTTTTTGCTCCATGTGCCATAGGCATCAAGCGCCTGCTGTGGCCCTGCGCTGTACCACGCATAACCGTTGCGTCGCTCCAGGGAAAGCTCGCTCACGTCATCGTGAATCGTTTTGTCGCGATCCCCAAAGACCGGCAGCCCCGTGCTGATGCTGTAGTAACGCGCCCAGATGGGTCCTGCACCGGCCTTTGCTTCCAGGTGCCGCCCGCCCGGAGTGGCGCGCCCGCCAACCCACTCCTGTCCATGGATCGCAGCGCTCTTCAACCACGCCGCTCCCGCATCAACAGCCGCAACGACTGCGGGCGGAGGATGAGGAAGCTGCATCAGGTACAGCAGAACATCGGCGCTCTCTCCCGAGGACAAAGCTGCCGGCTCATAGTTTCGACCGGCAACCGGTACAAGCGTCAGGGCGTCGTGCTGCTGCGCCCAGACAGTACGTTTCCCCTTTGCTACTACCTGCGTCGCCAGAATGCATTGCAGCGCGTGGGCTGCACTCGCCGCTGCCTGTCGCCGCAGGTCTTCCGGTACGAACGCGTAGTTACCTGTCCCCTCCGCCACTGCGGTTAGTGTCTCTGCCGACTCCGTCACCGCGTTGTCGTTGTAGGTGACTGCGTCGTGATAGCCGCCCTCCAGTGGCCACACCTGCGGCCAGCCGCCGTTGGGAAACTGCGCCGCCAGAAGATAGCGTATGCCGCGAAGAAAGCTGGCCCGGTAAGCCTCGCCATCCGCACCCGGCACCGCGCCAGAGACCAGAGCGAGAAAGTGCAGTTCCGTATTCGTGGCGTCGTTATCGAGCGTGCCGACATAGTTCCAGTGCGGGTCTTTCGGAGTATCGAAGTCGTCCACGCTGGGATGCTTTGAGAGATTGTCTGTCGTATAACTCTGTCCGTGCGCTCGCGGAGCACCGCTCATGTCGAGGTTCTTGCTCCATCCCCCGGCAGGTGTCTGAAAGCTAACGATCACGTCGGCGACATGCCGCGCCTCGGGCGTCCCGTACCACTCGGGATCGCGGTTGAGCGGCATCGTTCGCGCGCTAAAACCCTCCTTCGGAAGTGCAGGTTCGGGCCCTCCAGCCGTACGCTCGGCGGCAAGCGTCGAGCGGTCGATCTGCATCTGCTTCTGCGAACGCTCGAGATAGGCGGTCCACGCGGCGCGATCCTTTGCAGTCAGCATCGCAACTCTCGCAGGCGTGATGGACTCCGCAGGCTTGCTCGTGCCGATGACAGCGGAAGAGAGAGGTGTCGCAACAAAAATGCCGAGTAGAAAAACTCGAGCAGAGGATGAAAGGGTCATACCTAGGAGCATGCTACATCTTCGACGCTTGCCCTAGCGGGAAAGACGCACCCCTCAGCCTGCCTGCTCCGCTCTCAGCGGACGGGCTCGCCAAAGCGTTCTCTTACCAGAGCCAGCCCGTCCTCGGTCGTCGTTGCCCGGCCCTCCAGCTGAGCATCCTCCGCGACCTCAAGCATGGTCGTAAACGCCGGCCCCGGCCGGTACCCCGCAGCGATCAGATCCCTTCCCGTCACCAGCAGCTTCGGGCGGATCGTCTCCACCGGAGTCGCCTCATAGCGCTCCTTCGCAAAGTCGTACAGGCGCAGATCGCCATGCGCCGAGCTTGCATCCATCCAATGCAGTGCCAGGTGTTCATCGAACTTCGGCAGCCGCAGAAATCGCTTCAGCGTCGCCTCCCGCATCTGCAGAATGTCGCCGAAACGCATGTGATTCTTCACCAGGGCAACGATCTGCGCCGTGTCTTCATTGGAAAAACGCAGCCGGCCAAGAATCTCCTCAGTCACGCGAACCCCCACCTCCACGTGCCCGTCAAAGCGAATGCGATCGCCCGGCTTCCCGGGATCAGGCGGTCGAAACGTCGCGGGTTTGCCGATATCGTGCAGCAGCGCGCCCCACGCGAGCGTCGCTGATGAGCCCGCTTTGAGCTTTTCCAGCAGCAACATCGTGTGCACCCATACATCGCCTTCGGGATGAAACTGCGGCGGCTGTTCGACGCCATGCATCTTCACCGCTTCGGGCAACACCTGAGCCAGCAATCCCGTTGCATCCAGCAACTCGAACGCCTGTCGCGCATGGCCCTCCGTCAACATCAGCGTCAGCTCGTCGCTAATCCGCTCACAGCTTACCTGCCCGATCTCGGGAGCAGCAGCGCAAATCGCCGCCATCGTCCGTAGCTCGATTTCAAGCCCCAGCCGCGCTGCAAATCGCACGCCCCGCAGCATGCGCAGCTTGTCTTCGGCAAACCGCAGCGCCGGTTCCCCAATCGCCCGTAGAATCTTCGCCTTCAGATCCTCGCGCCCATTCACATAATCAAGCGTTGCTTCTGCTGCATCCCCGGTTTCTTCAAGTACCACCGGATCGAGCAGCATTCCGTTGATGGTGAAGTCGCGCCGCAGCACATCCTCACGCGGATCACTCGAGAACCGCACTGCATCCGGCCGCCGCCCATCGCTATACGCTCCGTCATGTCGAAAAGTGGCCACCTCAGTGGCAATCTCTCCCCGATCACCGTCAGGCGTACAAACCAGCACCACCCCAAAATGCGCTCCGACAGAGTAGGTCTTCGCAAACATCCCCATCACAACATCGGGCCTTGCGCTTGTCGCCACATCGAAGTCCTTCGGCTCCAACCCCAACAAGAGATCGCGCACGCATCCGCCCGCGAAATAGGCCTGATGACCCGCTGCACGTAGCGCCACAAGGATCTCTCGCGCTGCCGCGTACTTCGCGTTGTTGAATTGGTCTGCCATGCCTGTCCCTTATCCCTGTCACTTATCATAGAGAGATGCGCGAAAGCAGCGGAACCGGCCTCGGCCAAGGCCTGATACTGGGCATCGAAAGCTCGTGCGACGAGACCGCCGCTGCCGTCGTCCGCTCCGGCGCCACCGCTCTCTCAAACGTCGTTGCTTCGCAGATGTCTCTCCACGCCAACTACGGCGGCGTCGTCCCCGAACTCGCCTCCCGCGAACATCTTCGCAACATCGTACCCGTCGTCCGCGAGGCGATCTCCCGCGCAGGCATTACCTTCAGCGATCTCGACGCCGTCGCCGTCACCGAAGGCCCGGGCCTCGCCGGTGCGCTTCTCGTCGGCATCACCTACGCCAAAGCTCTCAGCTTCGGCCTCGACAAGCCGCTGATCTCCGTCAACCACCTCGAAGGCCACATCCACGCCGTTCTGATGGAGACGCGCGAACGCACTGAAGCCCCCATGAAACTCCCGCTCCTCGCGCTCGTCGTTTCCGGCGGCCACACCCATCTCTATCTCGCCAGGCAGCAGGCCACGTCTTTAGAAAACAGCGAAAGCACCTGGACCTACCGCAACATCGGCCGCACGGTAGACGATGCCGCCGGCGAGGCCTACGACAAAGTCGCCAAGCTGCTCGGCCTGGGTTACCCCGGCGGCCCATGGATCGACGCCCTCGCTCCCCACGGCAATCCCCGCGCCGTTCCTTTTACCTTCGCCGAAATCAAGCATCGCGTCCACCGAGACGGTACCGCGCCTCTCAACAAGAAAGCCCCGCCTCGCACCAAGGGTCCACACTTTGATTTCTCTTTCAGCGGCATCAAGACCGCCGTCCTCCGCTATGTCCAAACCCACCACATGCGCGACAACATCGAAACCCGCCGCGCCTCACTCGCCGCCGACCCCAGCATCACTCCCAAATCGGCTGCCGTAATAAACCTCTGCGATCAGCAGACTCTGGATCTCATCGCGTCCTTCCAATACGCCGTCGTCGGCAATCTGTTGCGTCAGACCTTCGCCGCTGCCGAATCCCTCGGCGCCCGCTCGATCGTCGTCTCCGGAGGAGTCGCCGCCAACAGCGAACTCCGCCGCCGCTTTCAGGCCGAAGCCGACCGCCGTGGCCTGCCTATCGCCTTCCCTTCGCTCGCCCTATCTACGGATAACGCAGCCATGATCGCCGCCGCGGCATGGCCCAAATTTCTCGCGCACGACTTCGCCGCTGAAGGCCTCGGCGCAACCCCCCAGCTTCGGCTCGGCCAGCAGTAAACCGTGCCCAGACAAATAACCCCCGTATATCAGATAAAATCATCAAGGAATTCCAAGCGAGAGCAGTCTGCACCGCGCCACGCGCCGGCTGCGGCAGGAACAGAGAGCACGTGGCTACGATCGAACTTTTCAACACTCTTGGCGGCAAGATCGAAACCCTCACCCCGGTCGGCGCACCCGCGCTGCGCATGTACTGCTGCGGCCCCACCGTCTATGACTACGGCCACATCGGCAACTTCCGCACCTTCCTTCACGTCGACGTTCTCCGCCGCGTCGTCCGTCAGCAGGGGCTTCCCGTTGAGCACGTCATGAACATCACTGACGTCGACGACAAGATCATTCGCAACGCCGCCGCCGCCGGTCTGCCCATCGCGCAGTACACCGAAAAATACGAGCGCGCCTTCTTTGAGGACCTCGACGCCCTCAATATTGAACATCCCGAGTACTTTTCCCGCGCAACGGACTGCATTCCCGAGATGGTCGCGCTCATCGAAAAGCTCGCCGCCAAAGACATCGCGTATCAGGCCGAGGACGGCTCCTGGTACTTCCGCATCGCCCGTTTCCCCGAATACGGCAAGCTCTCTAAAAAAGATTTCGACGGCATCGAAGACGGCGCTCGCGTCGATCTTGATGAGTATGAGAAGGATGCTGCACGCGACTTTGCCCTCTGGAAGGCGGTGAAACCCGGCGAACAGTCCTGGGACACCGCTCTCGGCGCTGGCCGTCCCGGCTGGCACATCGAGTGCTCCGCCATGGCCACAAAACTCCTTGGCGACGACATCGATCTTCACGCTGGCGGCGAAGACCTCATGTTCCCGCACCACGAGAACGAGATCGCCCAATCCGAATCAGCCAGCGGCAAACCATTCGTCCGCCACTGGATGCACGTCCGCTTCCTGCTCGTCGAAGGCAAGAAGATGTCGAAGTCCGAGGGCAACTTCTACACCCTCCGCGACCTCCTGCTCAAGGGCTACCGCGCCTCCGCGATTCGTTTTCTGCTCATCTCCGTGCCCTACCGGCACCAGATGAACTTCACCTTCGACAGCCTCATCGAATCCACCAACGCCGTCGACCGTCTGCGTACTTTCCACCAGCGCATGTTGAAAGGCGGATTCCCCCAAGGCCTCGACGCAGATATCGCCGCCGCAACCGCGAAGGCCGAGCATGACTACACTGCCGCGCTCGCGAACGATCTCAACACGGCCGAGGCTCGCGCCGCCATCTTCGATCTCGTCCGCGCAGCCAACTCCGCCGCTGACGCAGGCACCCTCCGCGCCGAAAACGCCACGCAAATCATCAAGGTTCTCGAACTCTTCGATGGCGTCTTCGCCGTCCTAAAAGACAACGACGCCGCCATCACCCGCGCCGCGATTGCCTGGGCCGAGGCCGAAGGCCGCATCGGCGAAGCCGCCCCGGAACTAGTCGCCACCCTCTCGCTCTCCGACGCCGATATCGACGCCCTCGTCGCCGAACGTACCCAGGCTAAGAAGACCCGCAACTTCGCCCGCGCTGACGCTATCCGCAACGACCTTCTCGCCAAAGGCATCCTAATAGAAGATTCCAAGGATGGCGTGCGCTGGAAGCGCAAATAGATGACCCTCACATTCGCCCCTCGCGCCATAATCGCGGTTCTGTTCGCGGCTGTTGTGTCTTTCACCGCTGCAGCACAAACTCCTGCCCCCAACACAACCGAGTGGGAGAACGAAGCCCTCAAGCTTCGCCTCTTCTACCCCTCCGATCTCGTGAAATCCGACACCGAGCAGGTCATGCGCGATGGCCACTTCAGTCTCTTCGGCATCTCCGGTGCATCCGATCCCAAACTCGCCGAAGCAACCCACTGTCTGCGTCCCCTTCTCCTGCTCGAACTGCCGCACGCCCCCGCACCCCCGGTCGTGAATGTCCAACCGAGAGCCGATGTCCGCACTCAGGTCACCGCTCCAGCCGCCGTCACCGCGACCATTCTCCTCGCCGAGCTCGACATCGACTGCCTGAACGCCGAGCACGAAAGCAGCAGCACTACGCTCCTCAACGAAATGGCCGAGATCGTCAACAAAGTTCCCGGCATGAAGTCGATCGCGCAGCCCGCCACGTACACCATTGGCTGGCAAAAGATCCACATGGCCGCCGCGCAGGGACAGCCTCCGGCGCAGACGCCCAACTCCGCGCAGCTCTACACCATGGGTCTCTCCACGAACTGGAACAGCCATCTTCTCGTCTGGTATTTCTCTTCGAACAGCATCGATACGCTCAACCGCATCACCAAAACCACCGTGCGCTTTGGACGCGACCAGGCTGCCCCCCTCTATCCGCTTGTGATCGGGAACGCGACTCCCTAGCAACGTCACTGGCGTACCAATAAAACAGCTAAGCCTGCTGCCGCACCGCCAGGTCTTCGTCGACGACATTCGGTTTGCCGCTCTTCATCTTCGAACTCGTCACCAGAAACACCGCCAGCAGAATTCCACCCATCCCGACATACTCCACAGCAACAAAGTGCTCATGCACAAAGATCACCCCAAGAATCACCGCGATCACTGGATTGACATAGGCGTACGTCGCCACCTTCGACACCGCAACGTTGTCCAGCAGGAAGATATACGCCGTGTACGTAATCAGTGATCCAAAGATCACGAGATACGCAATCGATCCGAACGCCTGCGCTCCCCAGCGTGCACCGTGATATCCCCTCGTCGCCACCATCAGCCCCAAAATGAACAGACCGCCGAACACCATCTGCCATCCCGCCGAAGCTACCCCGCTAATGCGAATCGTCGACCGTCGCGATATGACCGAAGCGATTGTCCAGCACAGTGTTCCCGCCAGCGTGACGACGGCAGCAACCATCTCTCGCGACTCGCCGTGCAACCCGAGGCGAAGCTTGGGCCACAGCAGAAAAACCATTCCCGCAAACCCGATGCACACGCCAATCCAGCCTCGCACCGGCAGCCCTTCTCCTCCCGGCAGGATCACTTCGATCAGCGCAGCGTACAGCGGAATCGAGGCCACCAGCAGCGCTGCCAACCCACTTGGAATGTATTGCTCGGCCCAGATCACGGACGTATTCCCGCAACCCAGCATCAGCACTCCGATGATTGCGAGCCTGCCGAGTTCCTGTCGCGTCGGGCGCATCTTCAGCTTGAACAACGCGCTCACCGCCAGCATGATCGGCCCTGCGATCAGAAAGCGCGCACTCCCGAGTACGAACGGCGGCAACACCTCAACGCCATATCGCATCGCCAGGAACGTTCCGCCCCAAAAGAAGTAAACGCAGCAAAATGAAGCGAGAATCCGCGTGCGTTGGGGGGAGGATGTGGAGGGCATCCACTCCATGATATCTCGCTCCCGGACCCCGTTTTCTGGCACCCGCCGCGGTGCTACGATAAATGAATGGTGCTGCGTTTTTCTGCATTCTTTCTGATTCTCCTCGTCTGCGCGACCGCTTCAACTCAAACTTCCGATCAGCCAAATCCCAACCTCCCGAAGAGCTTTCACGATTCAGCTCTGAACGTGACCTACTTCTACCCTGGCCGCTTCGTCCCAGACCCCGAGAGCATCGCCCCAAAACCCAACGCCGACCCGACACCGAAGTGTGCGCGCTCCACCCTCTTCGCCAACTCCGTCACCCCGGTCGACACCTCCTCTTTCGTTCTCTCCACTATCGACAACACCTGCCCCAACGTTCTCCGCGGTGCGACGCTGCTCGGCCCCTTCGTTCGCGAGCAGATTCTTCGCCAGCTCAAGCAGTACGGCGAACCCACCATCACGCAGGAGCCGACCAACTACGCCATCGACGGCCACCCCGCCTCGATCGTGCTGGCTTCGGTCCCCATGCCCACGACGCCAGACAACAAGATCCCCCGCACCACCTACGCAGCCAAGGCCTGCATGCTCGGCAACATACCCGTCAAGCCTCGCAAAAAATCCGACCCCGTCGAGCCCACTCGTCACGTTCTCTGCTTCGACTTCACCACACTGCACAGCGATCTCTACCACCTGTTGTTCGCCTTCTCCATGCAGTTCGACAACGACTCCCCGCAGCCAATCGTCCCCGGCAGCGTGATCCGGTAGCAGTGTGCGCCCGGAAGCAGGTAACCGAGTAGGAAATCGCGATGCATTCTGAGAGCGAGCCCGTCCTGTCGACCGATCCCGCCCTCTCCGGCATTCTCGAAGAGCTCAAAAGCCGCGAACCAATCTTCCATCGCCCGGAGTTCGGCACAACCAGGGCCGACTACGAGAGCATGATGCACGAAGGCTTCTGGGAGATCGGCGCCTCCGGTCGCGGCTACTCCAGAGAGTTCGTTCTGGCCGAACTCGAGCGACGCCGTCAGCATCCCACCCAGGACGTCTGGGAGACGAGCGACTTCCACTGCCGCAAGTTGGCAGCAGACATCTATCTCCTCACTTACACGTTGATTCAGGACAAGATACGCAAGACTCGCCGTTCCACCCTCTGGCAGCGAACGGACGTGGGATGGAAGATTATGTTCCATCAGGGAACGATGGTCGAAGATGAGTGAAGGACTCGGTAGGATATACTCAGCCCCAAAGGCAGAGGTCCATGAAACTCTCCGTCATCGCCACAGCCCGCGCACACCGAACCGGCTCACTGTGCCGTTCCAAACGGCACCAGATGCCGCGCCGCCACCTCCGCGTTCTCCCCAGCCTTACGCGACCGAGTCTCTTCTCCGGCGACTAGCTTCTCCAATCCGGTAACGCCCGCGCCCCGCAAATCGTTCCCTCAGCTCCCCGCGAGGCCGCCGTCCCACATCCGGGCATGGCCAAACGAACGGTCCACCAAACGCAACCCCGCCTAAGGAGACATCATGAGCACCCTGACCCAGGACACCCGGAGCTACACCAGCAGCGCAAACTACGCCCAGTTCGGCCCCAAATTGAAGACCGCCCTCCCCGGCCCGCTTGCCAAAAAGGTCGTTGCCGACGATGACCGTCTCATCTCCCCGAGCTACACCCGCAGCTACCCCATGGTGGCAAAATCCGGCCGCGGTCTCCGCGTCACCGACGTCGACGGCAACGAGTTCCTCGACTTCGCTGCCGGCATCGCCGTCAACTCTACCGGCCACTGTCATCCCGAGGTCGTGAAGGCCATTCAGGACCAGGCCGCCGAACTCCTCCACATCTCCGGCACCGACTTCTACTACGAGCACATGCCGAAACTGGCCGAGCGCCTCAGCGCCATCGCCCCCATGCCCGGCCCGCATAAGGTCTACTACGGCAACTCCGGCGCCGAAGCCGTCGAGTGCGCCATGAAGCTCGCCCGCTACCACACCGGCCGCCAGAACATCATCAGCTTCTTCGGCGCCTTTCACGGCCGGACGATGGGCGCCTTGTCGCTGACCGCTTCGAAGCCCCAGCAGAAGCGCCGCTTTGCCCCCTTCGTCCCCGGCGTCACCCACGTCCGCTACCCCTACGCCTATCGCGGCTGCAGCGGTGGACCGCAGGAAGAGGAGGCCTTCGCTCTCGGCTGCGCGCGTTACATCGAAGACAAGCTCTTCAAGACCATCCTCCCGCCCGAAGAGGTCGCGGCCATCATCCTCGAACCGATTCAAGGCGAAGGCGGCTACGTCGTCGCCCCCGACAACTTCCTGCAGGAGATCCGTCGCATCTGCGACCGCCACGGCATCCTCCTCATCGCCGACGAAGTACAGGCCGGCGCAGGAAGAACAGGGAAGTGGTGGTCCATCGAGCACTCCGGTGTCCAGCCCGATATCGTCTGCATCGCCAAAGGTATTGCGTCCGGCATGCCGCTCGGCATCTGCATGTCGAAGGCCGACATTATGAACTGGGTGCCTGGCTCCCACGCCAGCACCTTCGGCGGCAACCCCGTCTGCATCGCGGCCGCGCTGGCCACCATAGACATCCTCGAACGCGAAGGCATCAAGAACGCCGCCACCGTCGGCGAAAAGATGCTGCAGCGCCTGCGTCCCTGGGTTGCGAAGCATCCCAACGTGGGCGACGTCCGCGGGCGTGGCCTGATGATCGGCATCGAGATCGTGAAAGACCAGAAATCCCGCACTCCTGTCGGCCCCATGCGCGACAAGATCGTCGATCTCGCCTTCGAGCGCGGCCTGCTCATCCTCGGTTGCGGCGAAACCAGCGTCCGACTCTGCCCACCGCTCATCGTCAAGCAGCAGGAGGCCGACGTCGCGCTCGACATCCTCGAAGAGTGCATCACCCTCGCCGCAAAATAAATTCGCATCTTACAACGAGAGCGGGCCTCAACCCATACGGTTGAGGCCCGTCTTCATTCTCAGTGCGACAACAATCCAAAGACCGCCACGCCGGTTTGGGTCCCCACGTACACCTTGCCATTCACGATCATCGGAGTGATGAACTTGTTTCCATTGCCGAAACTATCCCGCCCATTCGGAGCCTGCGCGCTGTTATAGAGTTCGTGTGCCAGATTCGCCGGATCGTAGGCGTGCAGAATGCCGAGGTAGCCAAGGTCTGAGTCCAGGGCCCAAACGATTCCGTTCTGCGTGCCGTTAGCCGAGATCGCCGGCGTCGGCCCCGGGTGCAGGAACTTCGTCGGAGACACACTCGACGGAGCTGTCGCCAGCTTGGCGTTGGTCAGAGGGAAGGCTTTCAGCGCGTCTCCGTCGGCGGAATAGTAGAGAACACCGTTGAAATACGCCGGAGAAGAGTACACGAGGCCAGCCATCGCTCCCGTGAGCTGTTGGTAGATATTGCTGTCGAATGGATTCGTAGCCGGATTGAATTTTCCGAGGTTGTCGCGATCGGCCAGATAAATATTCTTATCCTTGCCGGCCCCGACGATCAGATGGAAGACTTTTCCATTTGCATCGGTCTGGTCGGGCAACAGCAGCGGACCGCCCGATCCGAGATCGAGATCTTCTCCCGATTCCGATGGCCCGTTATACATCTCGAAGTAGTCGGCCACCGCTAGCTTGCCATTGGTAGAGAGTTTGACAATCGCATTGCCGTAGTCACCCTTCGTGGGAAACCCGTTGATATCCAGCGTCGTATCAAAGGTGCCGTTAGCGTCGAGAAAGTAGATAAACCCGTTGCTGTCGGCTGCCATCCCGGCGCCGCTCATCCAGATCGAACCTCCGCCACTATTTGGCGTCATATTCAGCACCTGCGTCTGCTGCAGCGTCGACTCGCTGTACCCAATCACCCACCCGGTATAGAGTCCCAGATCGCAGTGCGACGTCCAGCCCGTGTAGATGTTGCCGTTGAGCAGAAGCAACGCGGCGCGCTCCGCATACTGCGCCGGATCGAAGACCACGTTGCCATTCTGCGAATTGTCTCCGGCCCCCGGATATGTTGCGGCAATCTCCGTCGGGCTGCCGCTGATCTCCGCACCCGTAGTGATGTCTAGGGCATGCAGCCGCTGATGATATTTGCTGCCGCTGTCCTTGCTCATCCCAACAACAAAGATTGTTCCGTTTGGCCCCTGGTTGCGATCGATCACAGGCGTCGACGTGATTCCTATCTCCGGCGTGATCTGCGAGCAACCATGGTCGTCGCTCGTCGTTTCGCCGCTTCCAATCACCGACGTCTTCCAGAGCTGAGCGCCGCTGTCGGCATCGAAGGCATAAACGCTGCCATGCTCCGTGGCGACGTACAACACGTTATGCAGTTGATTACCCATAACGACGTTGGCAAGGTAGAGCGGTTGCGCGTCCACCTTGCCGTCCACAGTATCGAAACCGATCTTGCCGAACTGCGTCGAGTTCACATTAGCCGGAGTAAGAATCGTCTCCTTCGCGTTGAGCCCATCCCGCGCCACGTCGTAGCGATACGTGGTCACATCCGGAGCATTGGTCATCGGCGCTGCCTGCACCGTCAAAGCCAGTGGTGCAGTATGGGTCAAACTGCCGGACGTTCCGGTGAAAGTAACGGTCGACGTCGCCCCAGCCGCAGTGATCGCCGCGGTCAGTGTTGTACTCTGCGCCACTCCCGGAGTCAGATTCAGCATCGCCGGATTAGCGGTCACACCCGCAGGCAGCCCGGTGATCGCAACCGCCACCGTGCCGGTAAACGAGTCGATCGACGCTGCCGTAGCACTCACCGGCGAGCCCGCCGCACCTCCCACGATAGTCAACGATGTCGGCAACAACGTCAACGAAAAGTCCGGCGGCGGCACAGAGATCGTGATCGCAACCGTTGCAGAATGGCTCAGCGCCCCCGAGGTCCCGGTGAGAGTCAACGATGCGTTGCCGGCTGCAGCACTCGTGGCCGCGGATACAGTCACACTCTGCGCAATTCCCGGAGTCAGCGTCAGCGTTGCCGGTTGCGCGGTCACACCCGCAGGCAGTCCTGTGATCGCCACTGTCACTGCGCCCGTAAACGAATTGACTGCTCCCGCCGTGACGCTCACCGAAGAACCAGCCGCACCAGCCACGAGCGTCAGCGATGGGGAAGAAACCGTCAGCGTGAAATCAGGCGGAGGTGCAGTAATGGTCGCCGCGACAGTCGCAGAGTGGCTCAAGCGCTCCTGATGTCCCCATCAAAGTCAACGTGGCGCTCCCCGCCGCAGCACTCGCGGCCGCAGTGACAGTCACACTCTGCGCCGCGCCCGGAGTCAGAGTAAGCGTCGCCGGTTGCGCGCTCACACCTGTGGGCAGTCCCGTAATCGCAACGGTCACCGTTCCTGCAAAGCCATTGGCCGCCGTGGCGTTCACACTGATCGGCTGCCCCGTTCCACCCGGAACAAGCGTGATGTTCGCCGGAGTCGCAGCAACGGAAAAGTCCGCAACCGGCGCTCCAGACTGGTCCGCTGCTGGAGGTTGGTTACCACCGCAAGACATCAGGACAAGACCGAAAAGCAGCCCGGAACACCCAACCAGAGTCCTGAGTAAGACCATGTCACCCCCGGAGATAGGCCTGCAAAAATCTACATCAACCTGGTTGCGTGCGCCAATGGCATCGGACCGACATTACCTCGCAAGTCGTCGCCAGTTGTCAAAAAGTTGTCTTGAATCAGTTAAATGTGCCGCGATGTTTCAGACATCAAACTCCTGCGTCTAAACTGTGGATTACCCATGAGCCGCCAACGCCACGCCCCGCAGATTCTCGCCGCCGTACTCGTGCTGGCGTTCGCCTGCGTCCCTTCACTCTACTCGCAACACACCACGGCGCTGCAACCCGACGCGGTCACACCTCATCGCACCCGCCTGATCCTCAAAGATGGCAGCTACCAGATCATCATGAGCTACAAGATCGTCGGGAACGTAGTCCGTTACATCAGTGCTGAGCGTGGCGGCGCAGAAGAGGAGATCCCCCTCTCCCTCGTTGACCTCGACGCCACAAAACGCTGGGAGAGTCAGCACGCCCAACCTTCAGACGACCCCAACAACCCGCAACCTCCCGCCATCGACCCTGAGCTCCTCAAGGAGGAGGCCGACCGCGCCGCGCTTACCCCCGAGGTCGCCAAAGACCTCCGCCTCCCCGAAGAGGACAGCACTCTCGTCCTCGATACCTTTCGCGGCACACCCGAGCTCGTCCCTCTCGCCCAGACTGACAGCGACCTCAACCGCAACACCGCCCACAATCTTTTAAAGGCTGCGGTCAACCCACTCTCCGCCGCTCATCCGATCGTCACGCTCAAAGGCGAAACTTCGCCCGTCCAACTTCACGTCAAGGATCCCGTCCTCTACATCCGTATCGGTGACGAAAGCGTCGGTAACACCGCCGGCACGCCACTCACCGTCGACACTCACGGAGCCACCAGCAAAATCCAGAACGAGCCCGCTGGCGGTTCCCCAAACAGCCGCTACGTCATCGTCCGTGCCGACGTCCGCATCGGCGCCCGGGTCATTGATAGTTTCCGCATCCCGCTGCTCGGCACCGGCCAGCGCCAGGAGGACGTCGTCGAAACCACCACCCAACTCCTCACCGGCGGCCACTGGCTCAAGATCACCCCGAAAGAGCCCCTCGACTTCGGCGAGTTCGCCCTGATGGAGGTCATCTCCGACAAGAGCGTCAACCTCGGCGTCTGGGACTTCGGCGTCCACCCCGTCGCCCCCGAAAATCGAGACATTATCAAACCAGAACCCAGACACGGAGTCTCACTTGAGCGTCACGGGCCCCAACTGGATAAGCATTGATTAAGTGATTGTTATGAAAGGGCACGGCTTTAGCCGCTGAGGCACGCTTCGCTCATCGGCGAGTTATCGAATCGCGTTCGACGAACAATCCCGCCAACGCCTGTCGCGAGCCGCTATCGGATTGAGCGACGGCAGACCGTCCCACCATCCCTTTGCCGGCAACCGAGACAGTATCCCGCGTCACCTTAGCCTCGTACATCATCGTGTCCGCCGCGCGCAGAATCGTCGGCACTGAATTCCCATCCTCCGGATAGGTCGCCAGCCCAAAGCTTCCCGACACGTTCAACGAAAGCCCTGCGCCCTCCAGAAAACGAGCCGCCCGCAGGTCATCGCGCAGCGCCATCGTCGTTCCGCTTGCCGCCGACTTCCCCATCCCCGGCAGCAGCGCCACAAACTCGTCTCCGCCGTACCGGAACGCCGCATTATTCGGCCCCAGGCTGCGCTTCATCAGCCCGCCGATCTCTGCCAGCAGCCGGCTGCCAACCAGGTGCCCATGCGTATCGTTTACTGACTTGAAATGGTCCAAATCGACGAACATCAAACTAAATACCTTACCCATAGCCACCTGCTCATCGAGCATCGTGTACAGGTGCCGGGCATTGAACAATCCCGTCACGTCGTCCGTGATTGTCAGTTCCTGGATCAGGGTCATCGACCGTGCATTCTGAATCGCAATCGCCGCATAGTCGCACAGAATCCGCAGGAACGAGATCGAGTACTCCGACAGCAGATCCAGTTTGCTGTTCAGCAATTGAATGACGCCCAGCGTCTTGTTTCCGGATCGTACCGGCACGCAGGCAATCGACTTGATCTTCAGGTCCGGATGCTTGTTCGCAAACGCCGACCAGTGTGGGTCCAGCGCGACATCCGGCACTACCAGTGGGTTGCCCGTCGACGCAACCCAGCCTGCGACCCCTTCGCCCAACGGTACTCGCAGCCCCCTCAGGCTCTCTGCGTTTTCGCCTACCGCAATCGCGTAGTAGAGCTCGCCCGAGGTATCATCCACCATCAGCAGCGACCACCGCTCCGGCCCGAAGAACTGCGCCATCTTGTCCATGATGGCCCCGAGAATCTCTTCCAGCTCCAGGCTCGAGGTCAGCGCGCGCGCTACGTCATGAAACACCCGAAGGTGGTCCATTTGACGGCTTTCGATTACCTCAAACGATCGTCTGTCTTTCAATCGCCATCCTTATTTCGCAACATATCAGATATCAAACCCGGATTAACCAGAAAAAGCGCGGTTCAATTGTTGCAACCGCAAGAAAATTTCAGCCACCGATGTGCACCATGTTGCGCGAGGGCTTTTCAAAACCCGGTTCGCCGATGTGATGCCGCGCCTCTTTGCGCATTACGATCTTGCGGATATACGCAATCAACTCTTCATCAGTTCCACCCCGTACCATTTCACCTTGCAGATCGTGGTCGCTTTGGGAAAACAGGCAGGTCCGAATCTTTCCGTCGGACGTCAACCGCACTCTGCTGCAGTGTCCGCAGAAGGGCCGCGACACTGGCGCGACAATCCCAATCTCGCCCACGCCATCGTCAAACGTAAATCGTTTCGCCGTCTCGCTCGCTGCATGCGGAGCCAGTTCCACCAGCGGACGATATGCATTCAGTCGCTCCACAATCTCATCCATCGAGATCACCGTCTCACGCTTCCAGCTGCGGTCTTCCTCGAGCGGCATCCACTCGATAAATCGAACGATCACGCCCTCACGCCGCGAGAACTCCGCGAACTGTTCAATCTGTCCATCGTTGAACCCGCGCAGCAGCACGCAGTTCACCTTCACCGGCCCAAGCCCCACATTTTGCGCCTTGCGAATACCCGCCATTACCTTGTCGAAGCTGCGCGGAACGCGCGTGATCGCAGCAAACGTCTCCGCATCCACCGCATCCATGCTCACCGTTACGCGGTTCAATCCGGCATCTCGCAATGGCTGCGCCAGACCCTCCAGCAGATGTCCATTTGTAGTTAACGCAAGATCCAGTGGCAGCCCATTCTCGCCGACATAGCTTCCGTCCGGCAGATACGCCGTGCGCATCCCAGCCAGCTCGCGCACCATCTCCACCAGGCCCGACCGCAGCAGCGGTTCCCCCCCGGTCAGCCGTACCTTCTCCACTCCAAGCGAAACGAACAGTCGAACCATCCGCAGGTAATCGGCGATGGGCAGCTCAGTATATTGAGCCCCCTCGTTGCCTGTCCGGCAATACACGCATTTGTAGTTGCAGCGGTCGGTCACCGAGACGCGCAGGTCTGTAATCGCCCGGCCGAATTTGTCCCGCAGCCTCTCCGGTGTCGGCAAAGCCTCTCCCTCCGGCTCCAGTACCGCAGTACTTCCGTCGTCGAGGATCAGGGAGTAGGACATCTTCGCCGCCATCTGCTTCATTTCACTTAAGATGAGATGCGTAGGCTCGAAAAGAGAATCAGTCCTGCAGGTACTCCAGTATAGCCACCCCTAATCTCAGCCGCGCGTAGATTTCACCTCGCAGCCATTACACCCAGGGTACCGGTCTCCCTGGGCCTTAGTAGCTGAGAAACTCGGTGCTGCCGCGCTTCAGCCGCACTCCGACAACTCCAAAGATCAGCGCAGCGACAAACATGATCGTGTTCCAGTACACCATGGGCTTGGCCCATCCCGGCCCAAGAGTCCAGTCCTGCCCGCTCCACAGGGTCACTAACGTCCCTACGATCAGACACTGATAACAGAGGACGAGAAAGAGCTGGCCACGACGCCGGCGCCTATCCAGCCGTTCCACCTGGTCTGGTGTCAGGGTGCGTTCTTCGATGGGGATCAGTGTGTTCGCCATGGTATTTTCGGGTCTCCGCCTATCTCTTTCGTTCGAAAGGGAACTGATGCCTGTCAGGGGGACGTCAGTCGCTCTTTGTGTATTAAATCACAGCCGGCCCTGTCCAAACCACGGCTGTGAAGAACTCGTCCGCCCCGGGCACCGGACACACCGGGACTGTCCATCCTTTTGCCGCCTTCCGCCAGGCTCAAATAAACGCTACCGACTGAATCCCAACGACATCGAAGCGTTTCCGGCACCGAACATTCTTGCATCCCATCGGGTCATCGCGGCGCACCATGTAGCTCTGCGCCTTGGCAAAACGAGCCCGGTCTCGGTCATCGGCCCCCCGCGGCAACTGCGCCTTCTTCCGCCTCACGATCCAATCGATCTGGTATTCCCCCTGCTGTCCGCAGTGAGGACATGTCATCACATGGGTCCGCTGCTCTGCCTTTTCATCGAAAAAATCGCGCTCTTCCATCCTGTGCACCTCATCTGGCCGGCAACTCGCCAGGCGAGCCGTCTCCATCTGCAATCCTGCCTCACTTGCCCCCTCGCAGGCAAGAGTAATGCATAATCACGCATGGACTCTAAGTCACTCAAGGAACGCGGATGAGCAAGCCGAAGAAGCGCGTCTTCTCCAAGGTCAAAGCCGTCAAGTCCAACGCCCGCGACCGCGTCGGCTCCCCGCCGCCCGAGCGTGTCCTGCCCGATCCCAAACAGAAACGCGCCGCCGAACCCAAACACAAGAAAACCCTCGCCGATCTGCTCACTTCCTCAGGAGACGACCAATGAAGATCCTCCGCCTCTCCGCCCTCGCTCTGGCAATCGCCGCCACGGCAACAACCCATTCCCATGCCCAGACCGTCCAGGTCAACTCGGCAAACCGCACCATTGCCGTCACCGCAACCGACAAGGTCACCGTCCTGGCCGACACCGCCACGGTACACATCGGCTTTATCGCCTACGGTCCCGACAGCGACACCGCCTACGCCAACGGCTCCCGCGTCTCCAACGCCATCGTCAAGGCCATCACCGCCTCGGGCGTTCCCTCTGACGCCATCGAAAGCGAAAATCAAAACGTCTCACCCGTGCAGGAGTACCAGATCGACAAGCTAACCCCCGCCGAAAAGGCCCAGCGCAAGTTCCAGGTCATCCAAAGCTGGACCGTCCGCACCCCTGCCGACAACGCGGCAAAGATCCTCGACGTCGCCGTCAAAGCGGGAGCAAACCAATCCGGCCAGATCGACTGGAGCCTCAAAGACGAGAACGCCCCCCAGGCCGAAGCCGCCGCCAAAGCCCTCCAGCGCGCCCGAACCGTAGCCGGCGAGATGGCCAAAACCCTCAACGTCAGATTCGGCCCCCTCCTCTTTGCCAGCAACGAGACTCAGGCCGAGCCGCCACGCCCTCTGATGCGCGCCGCGGCCCAAACCGTGACGGTAAACGCTGCAGCCCCTCGCCATCAATCCACGTCAGATCGAAAAAACTGCCACCGTCTACGCCGTCTTCGCCATCGAATAGTCTCTACTCAAAGAGGGAACGCCATGCCAGTCCACGAATACCGCGAACTCAAGCCCACCCACGAAGCTGAAGCCATCTACCGCCGCTGGCTCGCCCGCCTCAACGACGAATTCACCCACCACCAGACCGTCGATGCCCGCTCTCAGATCGTCCGCGACGAGCTCGTCCAGCTCTATCTCGGTCGACCGTACGGCGGTCCTGCCAAGGCGACCCTCAACTCCGAGCTCGCCATGCACACCCTCATCGAGAGCCTCGACCCCCGCAACGCCACCCTCGAGCCCGAGTACTACGGCGATGTCGATGCTGAAAAATATGCCATCCGCAAACCTCTCATCTGGTTCTGGCAGATGTTCGACCGCTCCCCCGTCGGCCTCAACCACTGGCTTGGCTTCCGCTTCCGCTGCATGCTTGGCCGCCACATCTTCCGCCATCTCGGCAAGCACGTCAAAATCTTCCACAACGTCGAGTTCACCTTCGGCTACAACCTCACCATCAGCGACTGGTGCACCATCCACAAAAACGTCATGCTCGACGACCGCGGCGAGATCATCCTCCACGAAGGCACCAGCGTCTCTGACTACGCCAACATCTACTCCCACACCCACAACATCAACCTGCAGGCTGACGTTATCAACAAGCGCACCGAACTAGGCCCCCGCGCCCGCGTCACCTACCACGCCACCGTCCTCGCCGGAGCCAACGTCGGCGAGAACGCCATGCTCGGAGCCCTCGGCCTCGCCACCAAACCCGTTCCCCCCGACACCGTCGCCGTAGGCATCCCCGCCCACGTCAAAATCCGAAAAGACCCAACTCAGCACAAACCGAACCAGCCATAAGCGACAACGCTTAGTTGAAGTGAACGACGTACTTATCCACGTACGCATGCAGCAGATCGCGGTGTGTCGCCCGATACGGTGCGTAGTCCTGCACGATTCCCACGTCTGCACCATTCAACAGAATCCAGCACTCCAGCATCCCGTCTTTCTCGAGAGCGAGCAATGACTTCAGCGTCGGGTCCAGCTTGTCTTCCGGAATCTTCTGTTCCTTCACCACCGCGATCACCGATCGCAGACCCTCTGCCTCTTCGGCCAGCGAATGTCGGTACACCGTCTCATTCGGATAGTGCTTCTTGAACTCCGTGCTTCGCCACATCATCGGTTGTGTGGAATAAATCAACCACGCGCCTAACGCCGGACTTCCCGCGCTCGACGGATCGACCGAGACGTTCACATTTCCTTTCGCATCCGGCACCGCCTGTTTCGGCAGCGTTATCGGAGGGCTCGCCAGCCGCGCATTGGATGCATTCGCCCATTGTTGCAGTCCCACCCACGATGCCTTCGTGTACGGCTCGGCGATCACAGCATCGACAAATTTGCTTTGTGCCGCCTTCTGGTGTCCACTGTGCACGAGCGTATCGCCCCAGTAACGATAGGCAGTCTCGCGATCGGGATTGATCGCGATCGCCTTCGCAAACCACGTACCGGCCGCGTCATAGTCCTTCATCTTGTACGCTGTGTCCCCGGCAAACAGCGCGGCTTCGTATAACTTTGGATCGGCCTCCGACGCTTCTTTGTAAAGCTCGAGCGCCTTCTTCAGATTGCCGTTCGAAAACGCCTTCTCTGCCTTCAACATCAACTCGGCGCCGGGAGACTTCTGCATGCCTGCCGACGCCGCAAAGGGAGTCGAAAGCTTCTCCAGCGCTATTTGAAGAAGGTCGCTGTTGTCTCCTGCCGATTTAGCCTCCAGCAGCAGTTTCTTTGCCCGCTCCCGGGTTAACGTTGCATCGGACGGCGCCTCCGTGGCCGCCTTCGCAAGCAGGCACATCGCGAGACGTTCCCGGAAGACATTGCTCTCCGGCCGTTGCTGATGCAAATCTTCAAACAATGGCAGCGCACCCATAAAATTCTGCTGCTCATACAGCGCCTCAGCCTGCTGGTCTTCCTTCTGTACCTCAGAGTCGTTCTTTGCCACGCCCGGCCCCGCCGCCGTCTGTGCGGAAACAGCACCTCCCGTTACCGCGAACATCAGCACGCCTAACCTCAATCCACAACTCAAGCCCAGCCTCATGCTTCCTCCTGGTCAATTAGTTAGACACCAGCGCCGTTTGTGTGGCAAGCAAAATCACCCGGCCACGCCGCCCACGCTCCGGTAGACTTGAACCATCATGAGTCTTAACGCCTTCGTCATCTCCTTTGAGATTGTTGTTCTCATCCTCGCCTTCAGCGTGCATGAGTGCGCCCACGCGTGGACCGCCATGCGTCTCGGAGATCCAACTGCCATGATGCTCGGCCGCGTCACCCTCAATCCCCTCAAGCACCTCGATCCCTTCGGCTCCGTGCTCTTCCCGCTCATCTCTCTGGTCTACGGCGGCTTTCTCGTCGGCTGGGCCAAGCCCACTCCTGTTACTGGACGCAACTTCAAGCACTACCGCCGAGACGACATCCTCGTCACCCTGGCCGGCCCTGCCAGCAACCTTCTCTCCGCTACCATCGCGCTCATTCTCCTCATCGTGGTCAAGCACCTCCTTCCCCCCGGGGATACGAGCATCATCACCGCGGTCGCAATCGCCCAGCACGTTCCCGGCGTCGTCACCGAAGGCCTGCACGCGCTCTTTCCCGTCGCACTCTTTCTCTACCTCGTCATCTTCATCAACCTCCTGCTCTTCGTCTTCAACCTCATTCCGATACCTCCGCTCGACGGCAGCCATATCCTCCGCCACTTTCTGCCCTACAAGGCCCAACAGCTATACGACCGCATGGGATGGGTCAGCCTCATCGTTCTCCTGTTGGTCGGCGGCAGATTTATCTCCGCGCTCTTCATCCCCATCTACAGCGTCTTCAACCACATCCTTTTCTCCGTCTAAGAGATCTCAAAAATGGAGAATCGACACAAAGCCTCCAACCGGCGATCGTTCCTGGGCGGGTTGGCTGCGGCCGCAGTCTGTGGCGCAGTCGCAGGGCGGGATGCATCGGCGCAACAAACAAATCCCGCTCCTAAGCCGGTAACGCCAGACCCCTATACGGGCAAGAAAAAACTCCTCGCAATCGGAGATGTCCACACCGGCTACCAGCACGACTCGGTCTCGCACGCACTCGCCACGATAGAGCAGATGGGTCGCCGCTCCAGCGACTACATCACCTACATCCGCACCGACACGCAACTCATCACCAAGGACAAGATCTACGGAACAGGGAAGTATGCGGCGACAGGCACCCGCTCGGTCAACGCCAAAAACCTCGACTACTTCGACGCCATCTTCTTCTACGGACTAGGAGAAGAAGATCTGGCCGACAAACAAAAGAGCGACCTGCTCTCCTTCGTCCACGACGATGGCAAAGGTTTCGTCGGCGCACACTCCGCCATCGACGCGTTTTACAGTTGGCCCGAGTATGGCCAGATGGTCGGCGCCTACTTCGACAACCATCCATGGAGTGTCTTCGACGCGCCAATCATCGTCGAGGAACCATCCTTCCCGGGCATGAGCCAGTTTCCCCGCGAGTTCCGCATACGCGATGAGATTTATGTTCCGACGGCCACACCCTACTCAAGAAAAGTAGTCGATGTCCTCGCACGCATGGACGCCTCCAAAGTCGATCTCACCGTGCCTGACCTTCATCGCACCGATCGCGACTTCCCCGTCGCCTGGGTCAAAAAGTACGGCAAAGGAAATGTCTTCTACAGCACCTTCGGCCATCCCGACTCGGCCTGGGACAACCCCGGCATCCAGAAGATGTACTTTGAAGCAATCCGGTGGGCACTGGGCCTCGTGGACTACACACCGAGGCCACACCCGATGCTTTACTGAGCCCCTTAGTTCGAGCCGCCCTCATCCTCATCCTCCGACTCGTCGCGGCCGCAGCCGGAGCCGCCTCCGTCCGCCCCGTCGGATAGTGAATCCCCAATTTACCGCTGCCATCGGCCGAAATAGGTTGTGACGGTCATCACCGCCAGCCAGGTAGGAAATGCGAGAGACTCGTCACAATGAAAGGGAGACTCCGATGCAAACACCAACAGAAAACAACTTCGAGAACCGCACTTGGGCCTCACCGGAAAGAATTCTGGTCGCAACCGATTTGACGGATACGGATTGTCTTGTACCCCACGCGATCGCCCAGGCGATAGCAAGTGGCGCGCGGGTAACGCTGGTTCACGCGCTTCCTCCTTCGGACGTCGTTCCGCTGGATGGAGCCTCGATCCCATTCGTGGACAAGGCGAAAATCGTCCGTGATGTGCAGATCTTTCTACTTGGCGTGGCTCAGCAATTCGTGTTGCAAGGAGTCGCCTGCGACACCGCCGTGCGGGATGGTTTTGCCGGCGACGTTATTCGCGAGGAGCTCGGACGAACCAATGCAACCAGAGTCATCATGGGCACGCATGGACGCGGCAAATTAGGGCAACTCACGCTGGGTTCAGTCGCTCATGACCTCGTCGCCAAAGTGCCTGTCCCCGTTTTTGTGGTCGGCCCCCATGCCCGAGATTCCGTCCAGCATGTGGCGCCACGCCGTATCCTCCACCCGGTTTCACTCATGGGCGACTATTCGGAAAGCCTTCATCTCGCACTCGAGATTGCAAAAACATACCAGGCTGAGCTGACTCTTCTCCATGTATTGGACCGGGACGTCAACCAGAACATCGATCCCGAACGGACCGTGTCGTGGGCCAAGAATGCCCTGAATGCGCTTATTCCAGACGCAAAGAACCGCGTTTCTCCTGTACATACAAGGGTAGTATCGGGCAATTTGGCTGAAGAGATATTGAAAGCGGCGGTCCAAACCAATGCTGACTGGATCGTGTTGGGTGCGGACGGAAAATTGCGATCGTGGTTCGCTCCCGAAAGTGCAGCTTGCAAGATGATTGCGACGGCCCCCTGCCCCATCCTCACGCTCCGGCACGAGCCCTCTCTAACAGAGCCCGCTAATTTGGAAGAGGTACATTTCACTTCCCCTTTGTGAAGCCAGAACCGACTGATTTAATTGACCTTCGAGACCCAAGCAATTTTCTTTTGCCATTTTCTGCCCAAAAATCGCATGTCAAGCCCCCAAACCACCTAACCTGCTCAAACAAAACAACATCCACGTGGCATTTTAGTTACACTCAAACCGCTATACTGGATATATAGATCGAAAAACAAGCCAGCCCCGGCCACTCTCCGGGGCTAACTCTTTTGTTTGGAAATATTTGGACGTAACTGCTTTATTATGTTATTTTTACAGGCCAATCATTGCTGTAAATCGCTGATTACAGGCAAGTTACGCCCGGGCAATAGGAGGGGGTACCCCTCTGAACAGTCCAGTCAAGACCGACTTCCCCACAGCCTGCATCTCCCTCGAATCATTTACCCTTGCACTTGATCGCGATGACTGAAACCAACTCTATCCCCTCACGCCCCCGCGTTCTCAGCGGAATGCGCCCCACCGGCCGCCTGCACCTCGGCAACTACATGGGCGCCCTCTACAACTGGGTCCAGCTCCAAAATCTGGTTCCAGCCCAGTATGACTGCTACTTCTTCATCGCCGACCTCCACGCCCTCACCACGGACTACGCCGACCCCTCGACCCTGCGCCAGAACATCCGCGACGTCGCCCTCGACTTCCTCTCCGCTGGCCTCGACCCCGAGCGCTCCACCATCTTCATCCAGTCCCACGTCCCCCAGCACGCCGAGCTTTTCACCCTCTTCAGCATGTTCACCCCAATCCCCTGGCTCGAGCGTGTCCCCACCTACAAGGACCAGCAGGAGCAGCTCCGCGAGAAGGATCTGAACACCTACGGCTTCCTCGGCTACCCCCTCCTCCAGTCCGCCGACATCCTGCTCTACCAGCCCGATTTCGTCCCCGTCGGCCACGACCAGATCGCCCACGTCGAGCTCACCCGCGAGGTCGCGCGCCGCTTCAACGCCCTTTACTGCTCCCAGCCCACGCCGGCCATCGAAAAGGCCCGCGCAGACCACTCAGACAAGGAGATCATCGAAGCAGAGATCGCCGCTAACAACGTGACGCAGGGAATCCTGCCCGAACCAAAGGTCCTCCTCACCCCATCGCCCAAACTCCCCGGCCTCGACGGCCGCAAGATGTCCAAGAGCTACAACAACACCATCATGCTCACCGAGCCCGAGGCTGACCTTCGCGCCAAACTGAAGACCATGGTGACCGACCCCGCGCGCGTCCGCCGCACCGACAAAGGCAACCCCGACGTCTGCCCCGTCTTCGACCTCCACAAAGTCTTCTCCACCTCAGAGGTGCAGAGCGAAGCCGCTCAGGGCTGCCGCACAGCAGGCATCGGCTGTATCGAATGCAAGGGCTGGCTCGCCGATTCCATCGTCCGCGAGATCACCCCCATCCAGGAACGCCGCCGCGTCCTCGAAGATGACCCCGGCAACGTCGATGCCATCTTATGGGATGGGTCCGCCCGTGCCCGCCGCCGCGCCATCCAGACCCTCCAGCACGTCCGCCAGGCCATGGGCCTCGAGTAACGGAAGATGTCCGACAAGATCCTCCATCCCGCGCCCAGTGCTGAAGAAGCCAACCCTACCGTAGAACCGGGTGCCCCAGGTTCGGCGGTCTCATCGCCTAACCTGGGTTCTTTCCCAGCCGATGACGCATCCGGAGTCTCGGAAGTCGAGCGAGGCGCCCCCTTCAATCTCGAGCCCAAACCCATCCCCCCGGCACCCGAGCCGAAACGGTCTGCCGCCTCACAAGACAAGGAAAGAGAAGAAGCCTCGCAGTCACCCTTCTCCGTCACCGTGGGCCAGGTCTACGACGGTCCTCTTGACCTTCTGCTCGATCTCATCCGCAAGCAGAACATCGACATTTACGACATCCCCATCGCCCGCATCACCAGCCAGTTCCTCGAATACACCCAGCACCTGAAGCAGGTCGACGTCGACTCCGCCGGCGAATTCATCTACATGGCCTCGCTCCTGATTCACATCAAGTCGAAGACGCTGCTCCCGCGCGACCCATCCGATGTGCTCGGCGGCGAATCCGAAGATCCGCGCCGCGAACTCGTCGAGCGCCTCCTCGAGCACGAGCGCTTCAAGGCCGCCGCGCAGATGCTCCTTCAAAAGCAGCAGATTGAGGAAGCCACCTGGAGCAATCCGGGCATGAAGAACTTCCGCCGCGACACCCAGGAGGCGGGAGCCGACGATTCAGGTCTCGATCAGGAGATTGCAGCCGACACCGTCGATCTCGTCCGCGTCTTTCAGGACATTCTCAACCGCATGCGCGAGCGCCCGATCCTCGACGTCGATGAGGATTCCGTCACCGTGGCCCAGATGATCGACTACGTGAAACGCCGCCTTCTGATGGAAGACAAACCCATCAGCCTGCGACGCCTGCTCCACAACACCCATACGGAGCGCGCGTTGATCTGCATGTTTCTGGCGATGCTCGAACTCGTCCGGCTCCAGGCTGTGCTGCTGCATCAGCCCAAGATGCTCGGCGACATTCTGATCAAAAAGACCGAAGACTTCGATCAGGTCTTAGCCGACCAGGCCCAGACCCGTGACGACTGGCGATAAACTAGCCGCGTTCAATTGAAGAAGACGGTCGGCCGCCGGTTTGCTTTGCGGCGAATCGCAGCCAGAAAGAAGAAAAGACCGCTTGCGACGAGCAAAAGGCTGGCCGGCTCAGGCGTAGTGACTGGATCGAAGTCCTCCTGAAAAAAAGCGCTTTGCGATTCGAACAGAGGCGGAGCAGCGGCGATCGCTACATAGATCGCTTCACTCTGACCATCGGTCCAGGCAAAATCGCCGAGAGCGTTCAGGAAAGCCTGATCAACGGAACCGCTCTGGAGGAACTGCGGGTCGGAGTCCGAGCCGACGTAGATTCCATTCGGATCACCGTTCGGATTGTAGAGAGACCCAAGCCCGATCCATCCGTCGTTGCAGACCGACTTCGCCGCGTTGAAACCGGCCGGACTCGAGCCGCAAGCGGTTCCGTCGTCGTAGTCCAGAATGGGAGCCGTCAAGCTATCACTCGTCGCCACGCCGTTGACATAGGTCACATAGCAGTAAGAGGCCGAGACGCCGCATCCACTGGTGCCCCAGACGACAACGTCGCCCGCCGTATCGATCCCATAGATGCCACGCCCGTTGTCGTTGCCGAGGTTGTATACGGTGTACCCGTCGGCAAACGCCGGCCGGGGAGAACACAGCGAAATTGCTACGATGACGGCGATCGCACTGCTAAACCACTGCGTAAGAAGTTTCATGAAAACGACCCTCGAAAACCTGAATTATAGGGTTCCACGGGTCTTGAGAAAACGAACGATAGTTGTAGATCGAGCCTGCCAACCCTGCCTTACCAAGCCGTTTGACGGTCAAAAGAACCTATCTTTCACTCCTATAACGCTTCATTCTCATTCCGCCCATATCGTTGCGGTCGCGCTGGCGCTTTACCGCTTCTTCGCTTCGTCGAAACTGTCACGCATTGCGAAGAAGGCCGGCGCGGGCGCATAGCCAGGGTCGAACGGCAATGGACGCTGCAGCCTGTCCGGATGTTCCTTACGAAACTTCGCGCCATGATTCAGCCACGTATTTTTGTCGGTCGCTCCCCAGGTCAGCACCGCCTTTACCTGTGGCGCAGCGAGCGCTGCCGTCAGATACCTGCGATAGACGTCCGCCACAATTCTGTCGCGTTCGGCCGTCTCTTCTGCGGCGACGCTATCGTCGTTCACGTCCAGCTCAGTGATGAAGACCTGCAGCCCGAGCGCCTTCGCGCCGTCCGTCAGTTCCCGAATCCCCTTACTGAAGCCGTCTTTATTCACCGCGTGAAGATGCGACTGAATCCCGAGAGCATCGAGCGGCACCTTGTCTTGCTTCATCCGACGCAGTAACGCGAGCACCGCGGCACGCTTCTTTCCTTCCTCTTCGTTGTCGTATTCGATGCCGTAGTCGTTATAGGTCAGGAGCGCCGTGGGGTCGGCTTCTCGCGCGGTTCTGAAAGCGAGGTCGAGATATCCCGGTCCCAGCAGTTCGAACCACGGGGAAGAGCTGCGCAATCCATCGGGCCGTCCGTCCTGCATCCAGATCGCTTCATTGACGACGTCCCATGAATGAATTTTTCCTCTGTAACGTTCCCCCACGGTGTGAATATGGTCGACGAGAAATCTTTTCGCATTGTCCTTGTTGACGGTTCCCCCAAACCATCTGGGAAGTGCCTCGTGCCACACGAAGTTGTGTCCCCTGACCTTCATCTTGTGCGTCTCGGCGAAGGCGATGAGGTTGTCCGCGTCGGCAAAGCTATAAGTGTCGGCCGTGGGGCGAAGCATGTTCCACTTCAGGCAGTTCTCGGGGACCACAATGCTGTACTGCTCGGCAAGCAGCTTGCGGAACGCCTCATCGTCACGCAGCAGGGTTGCACTCACGGCGCAACCAGTCAGGAGCCCGAGGGCGCCTGCATGGGCCTTCAACGATCCTGCTCCGGTAACTTGCTGACTATCGTTCGCCGGTGTTTTGGCAGCACCTTTGCCGCCCAGCAATCCCGGCATTGCAGCGACAGCAGTTACACCGGCGGCCTGCCTTATCCACTCCCTGCGCGTTAGCATTTCTGCGTCTCCTCCGCATGCTGAGAGCAATGATACCCAGCATTGGTATGCTTAGAAGTACACCAACGAGACCATGAGCCTTAAAGCAAAGATCGAAGCAGTCATTTACGCATCCGAAGAGCCCGTCACCCTGGCCCAGCTCGCTGGCCTGCTTGGCCACGAAGCCCAGGCCGAGCTTGATCATTACGATGCAGCCCAACATGCCCTGGCGCTGGAGGAAGCCGCTGCCGACGAGGACGAGCTGAACAGCGAAGTCCTTGCTGATGCAGCCGAGAGGGAGACCGAAGCCCAGCATGCAGAAGCTCTGAAGCGGCATCTGCATGACGCGGCGGCCGAAGAGGCTGCCCATGCCAGGGCCGTTCGCCTGCGCACCGCCGCTGCAACTGCGGCCATGAGTTCAGCCGATTCGGTAGAACCCTACTTGGCCATCTTCGAAGGTGAGCCGGCCGCGACACAGCAGGGAAGCGCAGCTCCTGCCGAAGCCAGGCCCGAAGAAAAGGACGAAAAGAAGATCGCTCGCGAGGCGAAGGAGAAGGAGCGCCGCCTCCGCGACTACTTCCGCACCATCCTTGACCAGCTCATCGCCGATTACGCCACCTCTGACCGCGGTCTCGAGATCCGCGAAGTCGCCGGCGGCTACCGTCTGGCCACCAAACCCGAGTATCACGATGCCGTTCGTGGCTTTGTCAAATCCCTGAAGCCCCCGCTGAAGCTCTCCCTGCAGGCTCTCGAGACCCTCGCAGTCGTCGCCTATAAGCAGCCGGTCACCGCGCCCGAGATCTCCGAGATTCGCGGCGTTGATTCGGGCGGCGTTCTGGGCAGCCTGATGGCACGCAAGCTCATCACTACGGCAGGCCGCAAACAGGTCATCGGCCGTCCCATACTTTATAAAACGACAAAGGATTTCCTCCTCCGCTTCGGCTTGAAAGACGTTAACGAGCTTCCAAGCATCGAAGAGTTTGAGAAGATGGCCGGCGAACTGGCCGAGCAGGAGGAGATTCCCATGGAGCACAACGCGCCCGAAACTCCCGACGAGATCGAGCGGGAGAAGGACCAAAGCGAGCCGCAGGCCGACGGCGACAGCACCACGTATCCCGGTGAGAACGTAGCCGACGAGATTATCGTCGACGGACGTCTCTCTGGTCTGCCTCCAAACTACGACACCGACCAGGTAGAGTCTGATGGCGCAGATTCACCCGCGCTCGACGCCCAGATTCAGCGCGACCAGCGCCGGGACTCCTAGGAGGGCTGATGACTACATCCAATCTCGACCCCAAACCAGATCCGCGTGACTCCCCCGACACGCCGGAGGATAACGAGCCCGACAGCGTATCTACCCCTGAAGGTGATGACGAAGGGCCTCCGGACGCTCCTCTGAAACCCGCGCCGGATGGCATGCAACGCACCCCTTCCATCGATACCAACAAGCTCTAGCAGCAGCGTCTAGAAGGCGGCTGCCAGCTTCCTGGCCAGCGGCTTGATCTGGTCTGTATTGCACGGGCAACTGATGTATGTGATGCGAATTAGAGTGTCGCCCTTTCGCACCAGCATCATTCCATTTGCTGCGACGAACGCCTCATCGCCGATTCCCTGCAGATTAGAACCCGACGCCGGGCCCAAAGCTCCGAGCACCTTCGAGTCCAGTTTCATCTGTGCTTGCGCCGAGCCTTGATCGATTGAGACCGCCAGAATCGTCGTGTCCCCTGGGGAGTTCGGGGCTGCAGCCTCGGCATTCTTCTCCTGTGTGTTGAAGAGCTGTCCGGCCAGTCTTTCGAATTTTTCCTGCGTCGGTTTATCGCCGCCATTCTTGCCCATAATGGCTGAGAGATGCTTCGAGGTCATATTGGCAGCTGTGCCGCGCGCCAGATAATCACAGCTGTTTTGTTCGCTTTTGGTTCCGGTGATCGTCACGCCGATCGCCTTGCTGACCTCGGTCCTGGTAAGGAATCGGCAGGCATCTCCCTGGAACGTATTCTCCGATTTCCCAAGCGCAGAGCTGTATAGACCTGCAGCAGCGGCCTTGTCTTCGATCTTGGAGACCACTTTATGTCCCAGGTAAATGAGGCTGCCAACGACTCCCCCCGCGCCGAGGGCTAATATCGCCAGCACCACCAGAACAATCTTCAACACCGATCCACCCTTTCCTCCAGGCGCCGGCTGCACGACCTGCACGGGTGGCACATGCCCTTGTGCTGGCTGAGCGGGAGGCGTGTAGGCAGACGGTTGCGAAACCTCCTGAAATGGCGTGGCTGCCGATGTCGCCGGATTTACAACGGCCGCGCCGCACGCGGGGCAAAATGCGGAAGAATTGTTCAGGTGAGCGCCGCACTTGTCACAAAACCTGGCCATGTCTGCAGTCTCCTCGGAGTCGATATCGATGGAACGTCGGCAAACTGTACTGGGGGCCCGCCTCGTCAAGGCATTCCGCAGCCGCGCTTCGGATCGCGGAGAATTACACTTTACCTAAAGACGGAGCATCGATGGAAGTCGAGAAATTTCGAGCTGTTCAACCATAAGATTGCTGCAGACAGGCCGCATTCAAACGCTATGGCATATTCCACTATCTACGTTGCAACGTCTTTCTTGATGGTAGAGAAGAACGCCGCATCGAATCCGGACCTCTATCAGCATGTCCGGGTCGTCATCTCCATCATCACCGGACTCTGCATCACAACCCTCCTCAGCGGCTTCTCCCGATTCGTCCAGCACCCACGGCGAGAAAAGGTCTCCATCCTGCACCTCGGTTGGGCTGCGGCGCTTCTCCTCTCCATCATTCACTTCTGGTGGTGGGAGTTCCGCCTGACACTCGTCCAGCAATGGACCTTCGCCATCTACTTCTTCGTCATTCTCTACGCGATCCTCTTCTTCTCCCTCTGCACCCTGATCTTTCCATCCGACCTCAAAGACTACTCCGGCTACGAAGAGTACTTCCTCTCGCGCCGCCATTGGTTCTTCGGCCTGCTCGCTGCCACCTTCATTGCGGACATCATCGACACCAGCCTCAAAGGTTCCGTCTACCTCCACTCTTTCGGTATCGAATATCCCATCCGAATCGCCGTCGGCCTCGTCATCTGCATCGCCGGAATGCTCACCAGAAACCGCCGCATTCAACTCGCCCTGTTGGTCGTCTCTCCTCTACCAAATCGCGTATATCGTGCGTCTCTACAACACTGAGTAGGAGTCCATTGTCAGAAGCACGACGAGATCGGCCTCTCCTCTCCAGCCACCGACCTTCCCAAGATCATCGAAGTCTCCAACCGCTACGGCATCCGTTCCACCTCTAACATTCACGCAATACCTACTGCCCCGAAGGCACCACCCCAAGCTGCTGCATCATGCCCATCGTGTCCATCAGGATGCGGCTATCGACCATCCTGCCATCCACCACGCGGTCAATGACCACGCCCTTCACTTTCACCTGTCTACCCGTCGCAGGGATACCCATAAAATCTCCCTTCTGGGATCCCGTCCACGTAAAGCGCGTCACCACCTTATCCCCCTCGGCGATCTGCTCCTCAATAACCCAATGCATGTCAGAGAATCCCGAGAAAAACATATCCAGCACATCTTTTAGCCCTTGCCGGCCCTGCACTTGTCCCGGAAATGGATCGAGTTCGATAAAGTCCTCGGCAACTATCTCATCGGCGACTGCCAGCTTCTTCTGGTTGAGAATCTCTTCAATAAAACGCTGAATAATCGTGCGACTGCTTGCGGACATCGTGTCTCTGCTCCCTTTTGATGATGTTTGAATTCAGCCAGTATAACGGCCCATAGCGCGTACACTTATACAAGCACCACCGACCGCGACGAGCACCTCCGCAGTCAGAAAGCCGGCAACGCCATGACGAAGCCCTCCACCCCAAAATCAGAATCGAACGACGAACCCAAAGGCGACCGCCTCCAGAAGATCCTCGCTCAGGCCGGCATCGCCAGCCGCCGCAAAGCGGAGGAGATCATCCTCGCGGGCCGAGTGCAGGTCAACGGCACCGTCGTCAACACATTGGGCACACGCCACGACGCTACCCGTGACCACATCCGCGTCGATGGCAAGCTCCTCCACGGCCCCGAGCAGCAGCGCTACTACATGCTCAACAAGCCGCGCGGTTATGTCACGACGCTCGACGATCCCGAGAAGCGCCCCACGGTCATGCAGCTGATGGCAAAGCAGAAGTCAGGGCCGCATGGCGACAACGTCCGCCTTTATCCTGTGGGCCGGCTCGACTACCTGAGCGAGGGGCTGCTGCTGATGACCAACGACGGCAACCTTGCCAACGCGCTCTCCAAAGCGGCCGCCGGTGTCGAAAAAACTTATCTGGTGAAGGTTAGCGGCGTTCCGCCTGCCTCCGGTCTCGAGCAAATCCGCCGCGGCATCATGATCGACCGTGGGCGCCTCGACGAAGTCCGCAGCGGCCGTCGTGATCGCATCATCACCTCGCCTGCAAAGATCGAACTGGTACGCGGCGGCGATAACCCCTGGTACGAGCTAACCCTCACCGAGGGACGCAACCGACAGATCAGGAAAATGTTTGAGGAGATCGGGCACCACGTCGAAAAGATCCGCCGCATCGGCTACGGAGCGCTGCGCCTCGACGTGCCGCCGGGCGAGTTTCGCGAACTCACGCTGGGTGAGGTGATGGCGCTCGATCGCGCAGCGAAGGGCAAGAAGGTCGTACCAAAAAAGAAGACCCCCGAGTTCGCCCGGCTCAAATCTCCGGCGAAGAAAAAACTCACCGGAAATCACCGCCAACCCACCGGTACCAGGTCCGTAAGCCGTCTGCGACGCTCGAACTAGATAACGAAAAATCTTGCGAGTTACTAACTGGGTACTAAGGTGAGGAAAACTTATGGTTTCAGCCCTTTTCGGCCAAATATGACGACTCGTTTACACTCCCACAAAAGTTTCGTGAACCCCATTGACACGTCTCCCTCCACGCGCCCAGAATACTCCCGCTATTAATCTTTCGGATGATGACTATCACAGCCCGAGAGCATCCAATAGGACAGTGAAGGAGCAACAGAGTGGCAATGGAAAAAGCAACATTTGGTGCAGGATGTTTTTGGGGAGTTGAAACCCGATTTGGCGAACTTTCCGGTGTCATCGACACAGCCGTAGGATACGAAGGCGGCACTCTCGAACACCCAACCTATAAAGAAGTCTGTACCGACCGCACCGGCCATGCGGAGGTCGTCGAAGTCACCTTCGACCCATCCCGTCTTCCTTACGAAACGCTGTTGGACACATTCTTCGCGCTGCACGATCCCACCCAGGTGAACCGCCAGGGTCCGGATTGGGGTTCGCAGTACCGCAGTGTCATCTTCACCCATAACGACGAGCAGTTCGCTCAGGCCCGCGCAAAGATCGCCGAGCTCAACGCGTCCGGCTCTTATCGCAAACCCATCGCAACCCAGGTCGTTCCAGCTACCACTTTCTGGAAGGCCGAAGAGTATCACCAGAAATATCTTGAGAAGCGCGGCATGGTGAGCTGCCACATCTAGACTCGCCTTTGAAGAAACCAAACGGCGGCAACGGAGCATACAAACTCCATCGCCGCCGTTTTTTCTTAAAGCGTCAGCTACTCCGTTCGCAGCGCGGTGGTCGGGTCGACCGAAGAGGCACGGTGCGCGGGCACGATCGCGGCCACCAATGCAACCAACGCAATCAATAGGACGACAGCACTCAGAGTTAACGGATCCGCCACCGACACACCAAAGAGCTGGCTCCGCAATAGTCTTGCCAATAGTACCGAGCAGGGAATCGCGACGACTATGCCGATGCCCACAAGTCGCAGCACATCTGTCAGAACCAGACGTGAGACGCCCAGACGTGACGATCCCAGCGCGATGCGTATGCCAATCTCGCGCGTACGCTGCGTCGTCGAATAGGCGAGCACTCCATAAAGGCCGACACCTGCAAGCATCGTCGCCAGCAGGCCGAACGCGATTGCCAGCAGCTCAATCAACCGCTCGTTTGTAAGCGTCGTGTCGATCTGGTCGTCCATCGTTCGCATCGCATCGACAGTGAGCCCCGGATCGATCTGCTTCATCGCCTGCCGCACCACCGCGAACGTCCGTTCGGGCGCCATCGCGGTGCGGAGATAAAGATAGAGCTGATTTGTGTCCTTTGTCTGCCGAAGTGGAGCGAAGAGCGTGGGTACCACTGGTTCGCGTAGATTCCGATGCTTGGCATCTCGTGCAACGCCGACAATTGTCATGAACGTAAGGTTTTTGCCGCCGCCGTTGGCCACGCGTCTGCCGATCGCCGCTGCCGGACTGCTGAAGAAATGCTTCACAAAGGTCTCGTTCACAACGACGACCAGCGGATGACTGGCGTCATCGTCTTCGTTGAAGCTGCGACCGGCCAGTATCGGAATCTGCAGCGCGTGAAAGAACCCTGGATTCACAGTTGGAACCTCCACATCGTAGTCATCATCTGGAGGCGCGTTATAGCCCTCCACCGTCACGTTGCCCTGGTGCTCGTTATCCGCCAGCTCCTGATCATTGGTTGCGGCCACGGACTGCACGCCGGGGAGCGCGGCCATCGTGTCGAGGACGTTCTGGTGCAGCAACGGAATCTTTTCCTTCGCGTAGCCGGAGAGCAGAGGATCGATGTGAAATGTGACGAGATGCGAGGCGCTGATCCCCGTATCGACTTGCCGCAGGTTCTGCATTGTGCGCACAAAGAGGCCGGAGCCCACCAGCAACAGAACACTCAAGCCCACTTGCAGTGAAACGATCACGCGCCGAAAATTCAACGAGCCGCCAGCTAGAGTGCCGGTCTGCTGCTTCAGCGAGTTCACAATATCAGGCCGGAGCAACTGTACCGCCGGGGCCAGGCTGAACACCACACTAACCGCCAGCGCAATCGCGAAGTTGAACGCGAGCAGGCGAGCATCCAGTGTCGTCGAAAAGGCCGTGGCCGCATCCGGGTCTAGTCGATGCACGAGCACGCGAATGCACATCGGTGCGATCACAAGCCCTGAGATTCCACCGGCGATACCGATCAGGACACCCTCCAGCAGAAGCTGTTGCACCACGCGGCCCGCGTTCGCTCCCAGCGCATACCGCAGAGAGAACTCGCGGATTCGTGTCGCCGCGCGAACCAGTAGCAGGCTGGCCACATTCACGGCGGCGATCAGAAGCACCAGAAACGCCATCGCCATCACTGCCCACAGCGGCTTCTCGATCGAACCCCGTTCGTAAGAGAGCCCCTTGGACCCGGGCAATATCTGCAACTCGCTCCGCGTCAGGAAATCATCCACAAAACGTGGCGACCGGGTTCCTAACGCTTTCAGCTCCTCTGCCCGAAGCGCATGCCACAACGGAGCCATCGCGACCTGCGCCCGCTCCGGCGTCTCTCCCGTCTTCAGCCGGCCCACAATATTCAGCCAGCGAGCTTTGTGGTTCACCAGGCGGCTGCCTTTACCGGGTGTCACCTGCTCCAGCATCGACATTGGGACGAAGACATCCGGAACCTGTCCCCACACCGCGCTCTGGAACTCCGGTGCAGACACGCCAATGATCTGGAATGGATGGCCGTTGATCGAGAGCGTCTGCCCGACTGCCTGGGGATCCGACCCCAGATGCGTCTTCCAGTAGTGATAGCTCAAAGCCACGACGGGGTTGCCGCCGGGTGTCGTGTCATCGTTCGCTGTCAGCAGCCGTCCCTGCGCCGCAGGCACCCCCAGCACGCTGAAGTAATTACCACTCACAATCTCAGCGTTGGCCGTATCCGATGCGTTGTTGCGCGTAATCCCAATCGGGGCTGGTGCCGTGGCAATCAATCCGTCGAACGCCGTTCCGCGATCGCGCAGGTCCCGGTACATCGGATACGAGAACGACTTCTCAACCCCAGCGCCGTTGTTACCAGTCGATCCCTCCCACATCTTGCCCGGTGCGGCCAGAATCACAAGCTGTCCCGGATCGCGCACCGGCAACGAGCGTAGCAGCGCCTGGTCCAGCAACGAAAAGATCGCCGTGTTGGCGCCCACGCCAAGCGCAAGCGTAAGCACCGCGGTCACCATGAAACCGGGTGATCGCCGGATCTGGCGAAGACAGAATCGAAGGTCTTGTATCAGTGAATGCATTTCTGGCTTTCCCCTCTGGAGACCAACCCCCTGGATTTGCACTTGTCTTTCCAATCTGAGAGAGAGCTAACTTTGTGCAAACAAAAGAGCCGCCAGCTAGGACTGCCGCCCGCGCTGTTCATCCATAGAATGCCATGTCCGTTTGCGGACGCTACTCAGGTGAAGGAAGTGTCTTTGATGATTCCGCTCGTAAATCGCACTCCAGTTGTGTTATTCTTACTTGGTACTCTGGACAAAAAGAGTACGGGCATCGCAGGCAAAAACTCTTCATGGACTTCGGAGTTTGGCCAGAGACTGCGATTCGCCTCTCTCCACCGCAGACCTTCTCTTGCAATTTGGAAGCCGCGCTGGTTGCTCTGGCTGGAAGACACGTCAACGGACGAGTCTCGCCGTGCAGCAGCAACGCTTCGATACCCGACAGCAATGCTGACTAATTGGAATCCATGGTGCCATACGGCACCCCTGCGTCACTATGCCGATTGATAAACCGATTCATACAGGACAAATTTTGAATTCTGCAACTTTAGAACAGAACGAGCAACAGACACAGAATCACCATTACACAACAACTTCCAACCCTCCCCAGTCGAAACCCTCTAAGTCGAACCAGGAAACCGTCAATTCAAACGGCCTGTCCCTCGCTGGCGACGTGCGCTTCACGGACTTCAACGTCTCGGACTCGCTCAAAAATCGCCTCACCAACGCCGGCTTTACTACGCCGACCCCCGTTCAGGCCAAGGCCATTCCGCCTGCTCTTGAAGGCAACGACATTCTCGCCACCGCCTCTACCGGCACCGGCAAGACCCTCAGCTTCCTCATCCCGATGATTCAGCGCCTCGATGCAACCTCGGTGCCGAGCACCAAGGGCAAGCGCGGTCCTATCCGCGCTCTCATCCTCCTGCCCACTCGTGAGCTCGCGATGCAGGTGCTGGAGGTCTACTGGAAGCTCGTTCCCGGTTCGAAGAGCGATGCAGTGCTCGTCTGCGGCGGCCTCTCAGAGAACAATCAGCTCGACCAACTCGACCGCGGCCCACGTGTCGTCGTTGCAACGCCCGGACGTCTGGAAGATTACCTTCGCCGTCGCGAGATCAACCTCAACTCGGTCGAGATGCTCGTGCTTGACGAAGTCGATCGCATGCTCGACATGGGCTTCCTTCCTGCCATCCGCCGCATTGTTGGCGCTGTGCCGAAGACCCGCCAGACCATGTGCTACTCGGCGACGCTCGACGCAAACATCAAAGAGATCGTCCGCGACTACGTCAAGAATCCAATCCGGATCGAGATCGGCCAGACCTCCAAGCCCTCGGACCAGGTAGAACTCCGCGTCTACACCGTCATGCAGGACCAGAAGCTTGGCCTGCTCGACCAAATGCTGCGTCAGGAGAAGGGAACCTTTCTCGTTTTCTCGCGCACCAAGCACGGCGCCGACCGTATCTCGAAGAAACTCGAGCGCCTCGGCCATGACGCCGACGTCATCCACGGCGATCGCAGCCAGTCGCAGCGCACCGCTGCGCTGAAAGGCTTCCAGAACGGTAAGCACCGCGTTCTCGTCGCCACCGACGTAGCCGCCCGCGGCATCGACGTGCAGGACATCGCCCACGTCGTCAACTATGACCTGCCCAACGCCTCAGACGACTTCGTCCACCGCATCGGCCGGACCGGCCGCGCAGGCGCGAAGGGTGTCGCCACTACCTTCGTCATGCCGCAGGAAAGACACGACGCCCGCAAGCTCGAGCGCGAATTAAAGATAAAGTTCGAGTGGCGCGAGGCCGATAAGAACCTCGAGAAGGAAGTTCGCAACCAGCCCCTCGACATAACAGCTCCGGGGATGGACTTGCTGCAGCTTGAGACTCGTTCCTGGAAGGGCAACGATCCCGTCTCCGCGATGTCGACGCCGAACAACAACTACGGCGGCAACCGCAACGGCTTCCGCAACCGCAATGGTGGCGGCGGCTTCTCCGGTGGACGCAACTCCGGTGGTCGTGGTCCCGGCAGCAACGGACGTTCCAACAGCCGCCCCGGCGGCAGCCGCTCCGGCCCAGCCCGCCGCGGCCAATAACTGACTCGAAACGCGCTTCGCTCTGACAAGCCAACCAGCCGCAGAGCGGAGCAATCGTTTTTACCGTACCTGCTCCGCGGAGACAGTTATGTCAGAAAACCTTCCCGACCTCACCGCACTAAACGAAATGATCGGCGACGACAAGAGCTTTGTCCTGCGCATCGTTCAACCAGGCCTGGCGGGCCTTATGGACGGCTCCGTCTCCACTCTCGCGCCCATCTTTGCCACCGCCTTCGCGACACACAACTCGCGCACGGTCTTCCTCATCGGCGCAGCTTCCGCCGTCGGCGCTGGCATCTCGATGGCCTTCTCCGAAGGACTCTCCGACGACGGCGAACTTACCGGTCGCGGCAATCCGGTTTTTCGCGGCATCGTCACCGGCCTCATGACCTTCATCGGAGGCTTCCTTCACACGCTGCCATTCTTGATCTCCAATGTTCACACCGCCCTTACCTGGGCATATGGAGTCGTCGGAATCGAGTTGGTCGTCATCGCCCTTATTCGTCACCGCTACTTCAAGACCAGCTTCGCTCTTTCCTGCCTTCAGGTAATCGTCGGCGGCGGTCTGGTCTTCGCGGCCGGTGTCCTCATCGGCCAATCCTGACAAACTCCATCGCAACTCGCCAACCTGGACTTGTTATCCTGAGTGGGAGCTGACCCGAAGCCTGCCCCTCGTTTCGAAGATCAGATAAACCTTCCCCAAGGATGCAATGAAACTTCGCCGCATCACGACGCATGGTAACTGGATCCCCGAGATCGATGGTCTGCGCTTCGTCGCTATAGTTGCCACTTTGCTCACGCACATTCTGGGAGAGACAATTGCCCGCGGAGGACTCTCGGCCACCCCGCTGCAAGAGAACCTCTCCCTGAGCCTGATCGATCGCGGCGGCCGAGGCGTTCTGCTCTTCTTCGCCATCAGCGGCTTCATCCTGGCGCAGCCTTTTCTTCGGCAGCATCTCCAGCACGGCCAGGCTGTCTCCGTAAAAGCCTTCTACAAACGCCGCCTCACTCGGCTCGAGCCGCCCTATATCCTCTCTCTGCTGATCTACTTCTTTGCGTTGATCATCTACCAACATCACGCGGGCTCATTGATCCTGCCTCTGCTCGCTCACATCGTCTATCTGCACAACTTTTTCTCCTTCGTGCCGATCAACTTCGTAGCCTGGAGCCTCGAGGTCGAGGTGCAGTTCTACATCCTCGCGCCTCTGCTTGGCTGCCTCTACATGTTTTCGTCTACCGTCGTTCGGCGCGGCATCATGATTGCGCTCATCCTCGCCAGCGTCATCTTTCAATTCACCACGCACGGCAAGGCCTCCTGGAACCTGCCCGGCCAACTGCAGTTCTTCATGGTTGGTTTTCTACTGGCCGACATTCGCGCCACCCGCACCGAGTCGCAGATCAGCCGCTGGTGGGACCTCATCAGCGTCATCGTCTGGATCGCCATCTTCGCCATCCCCGGCAAAGAGATCACGTTTCTCCTGCCTCCACTCATCCTCCTTGCCTACCTTTCAACCTTCAACGGACCGGTATCGCGTCAGATCTTCCGCACGCAGTGGATCGCGCTCACCGGAGGCATGTGCTACTCCTTCTATCTGATGCACATGCTCGTCATTTCCATCGCGTTCAAACTCACTCGGCGATTCATCCTCCCCTCCAACGTGTTGCTCAGCTACCTCATCCAGGTTGTTCTTCTGGGAGGCTGCATCTATCTCTTCTGCACGGCCTATTTTGTTCTTATCGAAAGACCATGCATGGACCCGAACTGGCCGCGCAAGCTGATGGCCAGGTTCTCCGGCATCCTCCACCCGCGAAAGCACCCGGTGGCTGAGACCAGCATCGAGAACAGCTAATCGAGCCAACTTCTTACCTGGCCAGGCGTCGCTTTTGCTGAGTGACCCCTCAGTCGACGCTCGTGCCCCGCGATCAACCTGTCAACGAAATCGCCGCTCTGCAATGCAGTACGATCCTTCACCGCTTCTTCACGTTCCTGCACCGCGAAAACTCGCAAAACCCTGTAAAATAGAGATAATTCCATGATCTCAGTCTCCAATGTCACAATGCGCTATGGCTCGAAGCTTCTCTTCGAGGACGTCTCCGTTACCTTCACTACAGGCCGCCGCTACGGCCTCACCGGCCCCAACGGCGCCGGCAAATCGACCTTCATGAAGGTCCTCACCGGCGAGATCGACGCCCAGAAGGGCAACGTCGTCCGACCGAAAAAAGTCGGCGTCCTCAAGCAGGACCAGTATGAGTTCGACGCCTATCGAGTCATCGACACCGTCATCATGGGCAACAAAGCTCTCTGGGCCGCTCTTGAAGAGCGCGAACTTATATACGCCAAGCCCGAGATGACCGACGAAGACGGCTCCCGCCTCGGCGAACTCGAAGGCATCGTCGGCGACGAAGACGGTTACGAGGCGGAGTCCAACGCCGCCGTGTTGCTACAAGGTCTCGATATCCCCGACGAGCTCCACGAGCGCAGGATGTCCGAACTGCAGGGCGGCCAGAAGGTTCGCGTCCTCCTCGCCCAGGCTCTCTTCGGCAATCCCGAAGCTCTCCTCCTTGACGAGCCCACTAACTACCTCGACCTTGAGTCCATCCACTGGCTCGAAGATTTTCTGAACCGCTACAACGGCACCGTCATCACCATCTCGCATGACCGCCACTTCCTCAACAACGTCTGCACCCACACCGCCGACATCGACTACGAGACCATCATCATCTACAACGGCGGCTACGACGACATGGTCCTGCAGAAGACCAGCATCCGTACCCGCATCGAGAGCCAGAACGAGCAGCGCGAAAAGAAGATCGCTCAACTCAACGACTTCATCGCCCGCTTCTCCGCCGGCACCCGCTCATCACAGGTCAACTCCCGAAAGAAGGAAGTCGAACGCCTCGCCACCAGCGAACTCGCTCGCTCCAACATCGCGCGTCCCTTCATTAACTTCAAGATGGAGCGCCCTTCCGGCAAGCACGTCCTCGAGTTCGAGAACGTCAACAAGTCCTACACCCAGCAGGACGGCAAGGTCGAACACGTTATCAATAACTTCTCCGCCTCCGTTCTTCGCGGAGACAAAGTCGTCCTCATCGGACGCAACGGGCAAGGGAAGACCACCCTCCTCAAAGCCCTCCTGGCCAACGCCCCCAACCTCGAAGAATCCGACACGTCCGCCATCGACTCCGGCGCCGTCAAGTGGGGTCACGAAGTTTCCATCGGCTACTTCGCCCAGGACCACACGGGCTCCATCACCAAAGGCACCACAGTAGCCGAGTGGCTCCACACCTTCGACCCCGAAGCCACCAAGGAGGACATCCGCGGCATCCTCGGCCAGATGCTCTTCCGCGGCGAAGAGGGCCTCAAGAAGACCGACGCTCTCTCCGGAGGCGAAGCCGCCCGTCTACTCTTCTGCAAGATCATGCTGCAGAAGCCGAACGTCCTCGTCTTCGACGAACCTACCAACCACCTCGACCTGGAAAGCATTAACGCCCTCAACCAAGCCATCCAGAAGTACGAGGGTACTGTCTTCCTCGTCACCCACGACGAGGACCTGATCGAAGAAGCCGGCACCCGCATCTGGCACTTCGAAGGCGGCCCTACCAACTTCCGCATCACCGACCACAAGGGCCCCTACGAGGAATACCAGCAGCAACTCGCACTCGCCGCAAAATAATCCAAAACCCCAGACCGCGGATATCACGGATCGCCCGGATAGAGACAGGCACAATTTCAAATGTCCCAATCCGTGTTGACCCGCGTAATCCGCGGTCGCTCGAATCGCGTCTAAGATAGATCCATGCCGACCACTGAACCCATCAAAAACCGCGGTCGCAACGTCCTCGGCCAGCCTCTCGACATCTGCGGCTGCGAGCCGATGACCGGCTTCTACCGCACCGGCTGCTGCGAGACCGGCCCCGACGACCATGGCGTCCACACCATCTGCTGCATCGTCGACGCTCCGTTCCTCGCAGCCTCCAAGGCTCTCGGCAACGACCTCAGCACCCCCATGCCGCAGTTTGGTTTCGCCGGCCTCAAACCCGGTGACCGGTGGTGCGTCTGCGCTGCCCGCTGGTTACAGGTTCAGCAGGCTGGAGCTGCCTGCCCCATCATCCTCGAAGCCACCCATGAGAACACGCTGAAAATCGTTCCGTTCGAGGTTCTCATCCAGTACGCCGTCATTCCCAGCCAGCTCCAATAGAGCCTTTGCCCAGGCGCGGGCTCAGCAGGCGCACTGTCTTAATTTTGTCACTTTTACGCGAAAATGAGGTAAATAAAGCCTTTTTCCCGACTGGTTTTGCACAAAATATCTTGACAGTCTCCACCCTCAAGCCTGACTGTTGAAGTATTACAAGAATTCAGTTTAAGGTTGCTCACGAACGTCTTTTTGGCAGACTCCACAGCCGACCAGGACGGTAAGCATCCCCATTCACACACCGCATTTTGTTATCGGTGTTTTTCAGGAGGCAGTATCCTATGAAATTTTCTATCCCAAGTAAGCGCCTGCTCGCCTTTGCGACAGCCGCTCTCTTCCTCGTCTTCGCAGGCCGCCCCATCGCGGCCCAGACCTCCGGCAACGGCAACATCAACGGCACCGTCAGTGACCAGACCGGCGCCACCGTGCCCAACGCCACTGTAGTCGTGCTCAATACCGACACCGGAGTCTCCCGTAGCCTCACGACTAACGGTGACGGTGCCTACCAGGCCACCTTCCTACTTCCCGGGCGCTATGAGGTCACTGCCAGCGGCACCGGCTTCGGCAAGGTCGACCGCAAGAACCTCATCCTGACCGTGGGCCAGATCCTCACCGTCGACGTCACCCTCCCGCCCGCCTCCGTCTCCACTGAGGTCATCGTCACCAGCGAATCCCCGCTCGTCGACACCGATAAGACCGAGGTCGCCCAGACCATCGACCAGTCCCTCATCTCCAACCTTCCGGTCGCCTCCCGTAACTGGAGCGCCTTCGTCCTCAATACCCCCAACGTCACCCCCGACGGCGGCTCAGGACTCGTCAGCTTCCACGGCATCAGCGGCCTCTACAACCAGAACTACGTCGACGGTTCCAACAACAACCAGATGCTCTTCTCTGAGGCCCGCGGCCGCGCATCAGGTGCCCCTTACGTCTACTCCATCGACTCCATCAAGGAGTTCCAGGCCCAAGCCTCCAACTACTCCGTCGAATTCGGTCAGGCCGCCGGCGGACAGGTCAACGCCATCACCAAGTCAGGCACCAACGGCATTCCACGGCGACGCTCTTCTACTACCTCCGCTATCCATCTCTGAACGCCCTCGATCCCTACAACAAGTTCCAGGCCCTCCATAACAACGGAAACGCCTTCCTCCTCACCCAGCCCGTCCACCAGCAGCAGCAGTTCGGCGGCTCCATTGGCGGACCGATCATCAGGGACCGCCTCTTCTTCTTCTTCACCTACGACGGCTTCCGCAAGGTCGGCCGCGTCCTCTACTCCAACACCAACACCATCTCTACCACGCCTTCCGGAGCCACCTCCAGCACCAACATCATCACACCCACGCAGTGTCCCACTACCATCAGCGCCACCCAGTGCATCAACGGCATCAACTTCCTGCTAGGTGTAGGCAATGTGGCCGCAGGTTCTGCGCCCCCGGCACGTTTCCAGAAGCAGAACCTCTTCTTTCCCCGCCTCGACTGGCACATCAACCGGCGCAACGACGCCTTCGTCGACTACAATTTCGCCGACTACGATTCGACCTTCGGCTATAGCCCGGCCAACACCTTCTCGAACAGCTCGCCCTCGACCAACGGTCCCACCAGCTATCACGAGCGCTTCCTGGTCGCCGGCCTCACCACCCAGATCGCCAAGGCCTCCGTCAACCAGGTCCACTTCCAGTACGGTCGCGATCTCGAGACCGCCGGCGCCAACGCTTCCGGTCCCAGCATCGCCACCGGCGTCGTCACCTTCGGCATGCCGAACGCGCTGCCCCGCGTCGCCGAGCCCGACGAGCACCGCATCCAGTTCACCGACGTCTTCTCCACCACCAAGGGACGTCACACCATGAAGTTCGGTGGCGACGTCAACATCGTCCATGAGATCATGATCAATCTCTTCCAGGGCGGCGGTATCTACAGCTACGGCGAATCCACTCCGCTGGCCAACTTCCAGGACTGGGTTCGTGACGCCTTTGCAGGACAGCCCGGTGACACCGATCCCTATGCCGGCTACCACTACAACACCTTCGTCCAGACCATTGACGTCGTCAACACTGCTGCCGGTACGCAAGGCAAAGACGACTTCTGGATGAAGATGTACGACGCCTTCGCCGAAGACTCCTGGAAGCTTAGGTCCAACTTCCTGCTCAATGTCGGCGTCCGTTACGACATACAGCTCACACCTCCTCCAGGGCTCATCAACAACAACTATCCTCCGCTCTCCACCCAGTACAGCCAGACCATCAAGAACGTCACCGACCGCGTTCAACCCCGTGTCGGCTTTAGCTGGACACCCTACGCCGGCACCGTGGTCCGTGGTGGCTATGGCATGTTCTCCGCCCTCAACCAGGGCAGCACCTACTACGCTATGCGCGTAGAAAACGGTGTCGTCCAGATCAACTACAACTACAACGGTTGCCTCAACTCCACCGGTACTTCCACCAGCACCTGCCCGACTGTTCCCACCTCGGCAGCCAGTCTCAAATACCCCAACGTGCCGTTCCCCGTCACTGGGCCTCCTCTGTCTTCGGCGCTCTTCCCAACCGGCGGAAACGCACCCGTCGTCAACGGCCCCTCCAAGCTCGGTCCGCAGAGCTTCCACGGCCTCGACCCCAACTTCGTTCCGCCGCTGGCTCACGAGTTCAACCTCGGTATCGAGCAGGCTATGCCCGGTAAGATCAGCTTCTCGGTCGGCTACGTCGGCACCCGCGCTCTGCGTCTGCCCATCTTCCTCGATGCCAACCTCGTCGGTCAGACTCCTCACGGAGTCCGCACCTACAACGTCATCGACACCAGCAACAACGTCGTCAATCAACTGACCGTTCCCGTCTATCTGCAATCGGACCGTCGCAGCTCCGCCATCACGTCGCTCAACACCGGCTTCAGCGTCGCTAACACCTGGTACAACTCACTCGCCATGACCGTCCGCCGTCCCTTCTCGAACGGCCTCGAGGTCCTCGCGAACTATACCTGGGCTCGCGCCACCGACACCGGCCAGGTTGGGGGCGCCTTCGGTACCTTCTACGGTGGCGATACCCCGCTCGATCCCAACAACCCGCGCCGCGACAACGGCCCATCCGACACCGACGTCCGCAACCGCTTTGCCCTCAGCTTCGTCTACCAGCCCCAGATCTACAAAGACAATAAGTGGGCCGACAGGCTTATCAACGACTTCCTCTTTTCCGGCGGCTTCATCGCCTCCGGTGGACAACCCATCTTCCTCAGCATGAGCGGTACCGTCTATAACGGCACCGGAACCAGCTACGGAGCCGACGGAAACATCTACGGCGGCGCCATGAGCTCCAGCTCGGGCTCAGCCACCACCGGACGCGCACCACAGGTCGGACGCAACAGCATCTACATGCCGGGCTACAACAACTTCGACTTCCGGATATCCCGCAACATTCCCATCCACGAGAACTTCTACATGCAGCTCTCCGCAGATGCCTTCAACCTGCTCAATCACCAGATCATCACTTCGGTGAACGGCACCCACTCCCTCTACCTCAACTCCGGCGCCACCTCCGGATCCCTCAAGTGCAATGCCAGCTCCGTCCCCTCCGGCTCCGCCCTGCAGGGTTGTATCGCACCCTTCAACGGAACTGGGCTCAACGCCTTCGACGTAACTTCGGGCACCAACAACAGCCTCTACGGCGCACGCCAAATGCAGTTCGCCGCGAAGCTCTTCTTCTAAACAAAGCGACACCGTTCACCACAACTCAGGCGGCTCCGGTACTCCGGAGCCGCTTTTGTCTGCACCGGAATCGTTGTTCCTAACATCGAAACATCCACCGGAGCTTTTCCATAGCAATGAACGATCTCCCCGAAGACCTCTTCGCCAATGCGGTGTGGCACGCTCTCCAGACCAAACATTCCCATCTCGCGGTATCCGCTGGCGAAGCCTCCCGTTACCCTGCCGACGTCGCTCCCTTCGCTGCCGTCGCCGCGCCCACCAAAAGCGCATTCCAATCGCTTCACTCGCTCATGGTGCCGGGAGAGTATGTGTGGCTTATCGGAGCAACCTACCCCTCGGTGCCAGGACTCACGTGCAAAGGAAATCTGGAGTGTCTCCAGATGGTTCTCCCCGAGGAGGTCAAGCCTCCCGGCCCAACGCATGAGATCGTTCCGCTCTCTTGTGCAAACGCGCACGAGATGGTCGCCCTCACAGACCTCGCGTTCCCCGGCTTCTTCCGCAGCAGAACCTGCGATATGGGCCCCTACTATGGCGTGCGATCTGACGGAGAACTGATCGCGATGGGCGGAGAACGTTTAACCCTCTACGGCTACCCCGAGATCAGCGGCGTCTGCACGCATCCCGCGCATCGCGGCAAAGGTCTTGCGGCAAGCCTTATTTGGCATCTCGTACGAGATCATCGTCGCGACGGCGTTGTGTCCTGGCTTCATGTCAGCGCACAAAACCATCACGCCATCGAACTTTATCTCAGGTTGGGATTCAGGACCGTTCGCCAAGTCATGCTTCATCACATGTATCGCAACGATTGAATGCCCAGTTCGATCCGCTGAACGCTTGTTGGCCCGGGCACTTCAGGCAGGTCAACGAACCCGCGCAGGGAGAGTTTGAGCAGACGGTAAGAAGTGGTGCGCCCGAGAAGATTCGAACTTCTGACCTACAGCTTCGGAGGCTGCCGCTCTATCCAGCTGAGCTACGGGCGCGTACCTTAAGCCTAGCATGATCGCCCCCAGTTGACAGTCAGCACTGCCGCAGTACAGCATCATCACGGGCCCAAATCCAGTATCGTCAGTGTTCCTTCAGCGATCCAACGCTCGACCCAACTCACCGAGAAAGAGAGACTCGTTCATGTTCCTCCGCACTCTGGCAACCGCCGCCTGTTGCACCCTCCTCGTCACCGCAACCATCGCCCAGCAGCCTCCCGCCAGCCCACCGGCCACGGCCAGCGTCAGCCTCAACGGCAAGGACATCACCATCAAATACAACTCCCCCCGCCTCAAGGGCCGCACCATCGGCTCCGACATCGTCCCCTATGGCGAAGTCTGGCGCACGGGCGCGAATCCCGCGACAACGCTTATCACTGCAGCCAATCTCAAGATCGGCACGCTCGATGTCCCCGCCGGCACTTACACACTCTTCACCCTGCCCAGCGCGAAGCAGTGGCTCTTCATCGTCAGCAAGAAGACCGGCGAGTGGGGCATCCCCTACCCCGAAGGCAACGACCTCGGCCGCACGCCCATGACCAGCAAGCCAGCCGCCTCCTCACAGGAAGACATGTCGATCTCCTTCGAGAACACAAAAGGAAACAGCACGGAACTCCACGTCAAATGGGGTACAACCGACCAGTACGTAACCGTCAAAGCCCAGTAGCGTTACTCTGCGGCTTCTTTCTCCTGCCGCAGCTTCTCCATCACCGAAGCCACCAGTTCCTTCGCTCCGGTAATATTCGCCAACACGGCCTGCAGATCGAGCGCCGGGACCTTCGGGTTCCGGGCGCTCGTGCAGTACACGCCATGTTGTCCCACCAGGATCAGCGCGTCCGTCAACACATCCAGCGTTACCGCTAGCCGCCCACGCGCCTCTCCCATCATGAACTCGTGTTTTTCAAGCTCATCTTTCCTGTCATAAAAGACGGACACGGCTCACCACTCCTTCGCTGCTGTATCGACCAGCACCGGCTCCGCCGCCACAGGGGCCTTCCATCGCAGCACCGGCTTCCGCGCCGCCGTCGTCTCATCCAGTCGCTGCACGCGCGTCGTATGGGGAGCCGTCTGCACCAGCTCCGGATTCTCCTCCGCCTCGCGAGCAATCTGTTTCAATGCATCGATCAGCAGATCCAGTTCCTCGCGGCTCTCGCTCTCCGTCGGCTCAATCATCATCGCGCCCTGCACAACCAGCGGAAACGAGACCGTGTAAGCATGGAAGCCATAGTCAATCAGCCGCTTGCCCATGTCGCCCGTCTTCACGCCGTTCTTCGCCTGCAGCTTGTCCGAAAACACAACCTCATGCAGCGACTGCGTCTTATACGGCAGCTCAAACGTATCCTGCAGCTTCGCCCGAATGTAGTTCGCATTCAGCACCGCGTCCTCAGTCGTCTGTCGCAGTCCGTCCGGCCCATTCGCCAGGATGTAAGCCAGAGCGCGCACGAACATCCCGAAGTTCCCATAGAACATTCGCACCCGCCCCACACTCTGAGCACGGTTGTAGTCGAACGTCAACTTCCCGCCGCGCTCAACCAACACCGGAGTAGGCAAAAACGGCTCCAGAATCTTCTTGCAAGCCACCGGCCCCGATCCCGGACCCCCGCCGCCATGCGGAGTAGAAAAAGTCTTGTGCAGATTCAAATGCATCACATCGACACCAAAATCCCCCGGCCGCGTCTTACCCACCAGAGCATTCATATTCGCGCCATCCATGTACAGCAGCGCGCCCTTCGCATGGAGAATGTCCGCGATCTTGTGGATCTCGCTCTCAAACACCCCAATCGTCGAAGGATTCGTCAGCATCAGCGCAGCAGTGTCTTCATCGACCATTCGCTCCAGCTCCGCGATATCCACCATTCCCTCGGCGTTCGACTTCAGATTGGCAACCTCATACCCACACACCGCCGCTGTCGCCGGATTTGTCCCATGCGCCGAATCCGGAATCAAAATCTTCTTCCGCGGATTGCCTTTGCTCTCGTGATAAGCCCGAACCAGCAGGATCCCCGTAAACTCCCCATGCGCCCCCGCCGCCGGCTGCAGCGTAATCGCATCCATGCCGGTAATCTCGATCAGCGCATCAGACAGAGTCTTCATAATCCCCAGGCAGCCCTGAGACAGCGCCTCCGGCTGATAAGGGTGCGCCTCGGCAATCCCCTCCAGCCGCGAAACCGCCTCATTCACCCGCGGGTTGTACTTCATCGTGCAGCTTCCCAGCGGATACATCCCCAGATCGATCGCATAATTCCAGGTCGAAAGCCGCGTGAAGTGCCGGATGATCTCAATCTCACTCAACTCAGGCATCACACCCAAATCCTTACGCACCGAAGCCCCAAGCAGGGAAGCGGCATCAACCGCCGGCACATCCAGCTCTGCCAGCCGATAAGCCTTCTTCCCCGGCGAAGACTTCTCAAAGATCAAATCTTCGTTCTGATTAACGTGCGTCGTCGCCTTCTTCGGCGTACCCTCAAATTTCTTATCTGCCATTCGAACCCTCACAACTTCCTGCTTCTAGGTAACCCAAGGCTTCAGCCTTGGGCCTCTCCGCCGTCACTAAAACGGGCTTTAGCCCCTGGGGTATGCTCTCTCTTGAAGAGTCAACTAAAATTCCTGGGCGTCACCTGCATCGCCGGTCTCCGAATAAAGTCCCGACTCCGGCCCATCCAAATCTTCTTCCCGCAACGAAAGCCCAAACACGGTTCCGTTCTCAAACTCAATCGTCAGAGCGTCACCTTCCTCAAGCGAAGCCTGGGCAACCTTCTCGCCGATCTGCGCGCAAAGTGCATTCCGATACTCCGGCTCGCCATACGCCAGCGAATACTCCGGAAACAACACATGAGGCCACGCATACAACGTCAGCAGAGGAGCATCGAACCGAAGCTGCAAGAAGTCCTCGACGAACTCAACCGCCTTCAACTCTTCGCCGATAACCGCCGACACATCCATCGCTAAGCCTTCTTACCCGCCAGTGCCGCCGCAACAGCATCCATCTGCTTCCGTGTCGTCAACTCCGTTGCGCACCACAGACTCGCATTCGGCCCAAGCTCTGGATACCACTTCGCCAGCGGCAATCCGCCAATGATCTTCTTCTCCAGCAGCCCGGCATTCACAGCTTCGGCCCCGGTCGGCAACTCGAGAACAAACTCATGGAACCTTGGCGCGCCATCAAACAACACCTTCGCTCCAGCAGAAGCGCCAAGCACGCTCTTTAGATAAGCTGCCTTAGCAAGATTCTGCTCCGCCAGCTCCTTCATCCCCTGCTTGCCATACACCGTCAAAAAGATAGTCGTCATCATCGCAACCAGCGCCTGATTCGTACAAATATTCGAAGTAGCCTTCTCGCGCCGAATATGCTGCTCACGCGTCGACAGCGTCAGCACAAACCCACGCTTGCCGTCCTTATCTTTCGTCTCGCCGATCAACCGCCCCGGCATCTGCCGCAGAAACTTCTCCTTGCACGCAATCACGCCGCAGTAAGGCCCGCCATAACCAACCGCGACCCCATACGACTGCGCCTCCAGCGAAACAATGTCCGCCTCCGCCGGCGGCTTCACAATCCCCAGCGACACCGCCTCCGCAATCGAAACAATCAGCAGCGCACCCTTCGCATGGGCCATCTCGGCAATCGCCGCCACATCCTCAATCGTCCCAAAGAAGTTCGGCGACTGAATCAACACGCAAGCCGTATCGCTGTTGATCGAAGCTTCTAGCGCAGCCATATCCACGCGCCCATTCGCCGCATACCCGACCTCAACCGTCGGAATCTCCTGGTGCTGCGCATACGTCGCAATCACCTCGCGATACTCCGGATGCACCGTCCGCGCAATCACCGCATTATCGCGGCCCGTCACGCGCACCGCCATCATGATCGCCTCAGCCGCACCGGTCGACCCGTCATACATCGACGCGTTCGCAATCTCCATGCCGGTCAACTCGCAGATCATCGTCTGAAACTCGAACATCGCCTGCAGCGTACCCTGCGAGATCTCCGGCTGATACGGCGTATAGCTCGTCAGAAACTCGCCGCGCTGCACAAGCGAATCAATGATCACCGGCCGATAGTGCCGGTACACTCCAGCACCCAGAAAGCTCGAATACCCAACGGCATTGTTCTCCGCATACGCACGAAAGCGATCCAGAATCTCCGACTCGCCATGCTGCCGCGGAACTTTCAAATCGCGCTTCAGCTGGTACTCAGCAGGAATCGTGGAAAACAGATCATCGATCGACGCCACGCCAATCTCGGCAAGCATCTCCTTACGGTCCGCAGGGGACTTCGGCAAATAGCGCATCGTTTAGTGTCCGGTCTCTTCGCTGATAAATTTTTCGTAATCCGCCGCAGTCAGCAGTGCATCGACCTGCTTTGCGTCCGACAGTTCAACCTTCAACATCCAGGTCGTATTCGCGTCTGAATTAATCTTCTCCGGCGCATCCTTCAGCTCTTCGTTGATCGCCGTCACCGTGCCTGAGACCGGCGCAAACAAATCCGAAACCGCCTTCACCGACTCCACCGAACCGAAGCTCTTTCCCGCCTCAATCGTATCGCCCACCTTCGGCAGATCGACAAACACAATGTCGCCCAGCGAATCCTGCGCGTAGTCCGTAATGCCGACGCTGCCGATCTTGCCGTCAACCTGAATCCACTCGTGTTCCTTGGTATAGCGATAACCCGCAGGGTAGGCCATTCGTTTCGTCTCCATAATTAAAAAGTCCAGAACTTCCATTGTAGAGGGTGAGGTCGTTGCCGGAGGGCCCGGTTTAAGTGGATTTTTTCGCTCTTTTATAAAACGGCGTCGGCACAACCTTTGCCTTCACCATCTGACCGCGAATCTCTACCGCCAGTTCCGTATCCAGAGCGCTATTTTCAACCGGAACATAGGCCAGCGCGATGTTCTTCTTCAAAAACGGCGACGGCGACCCACTCGTAATCTCGCCCAGCCGCTTCCCATCGAGTGCGAATACCGGATACCCATCCCGCCCGATCCCGCGCTCAATCATCTCCAGCCCTACCAGCTTGCGTTTCGGCCCACCCTCTTCCTGGATCTTCATCAGCGCATCGCGCCCAACAAAATCGCCCTTGTCGAGCTTCGCATACCGGCCCAACCCCGCCTCAAACACGTTGATCGTGTCCGAAATCTCATGCCCATAAAGCGCCATCGCTGCCTCCAGCCGCAGCGTATTCCGCGCGCCCAGCCCGCAAGCCAGAATCCCGAACTCCGCACCCGCCTGCAGCACTTCGCCCCACACCCGCGCACTCGTCGGCTCATCCGACGGAATATAAATCTCAAATCCATCCTCACCGGTATAGCCAGTCCGCGCGATCATCACATTGTGCAACCCGCACACCTGCCCCCAGGTAAACCAGTAGTTCTTAATCGTGCTCAGATCCGTCGAAGTCAGCTTCTGCAGCGTCTCCGCCGCACGTGGTCCTTGAATCGCCAACTGCGTGTAATAGTCGCTGAAGTCGTTCACATGGACACCTGGCATATACCCAATCGTCTGCCGCACCCACTGCACATCTTTCTCCCGCGTTCCTGCATTGATCACAATCAAATAGTCATTGTCCGAAAGCTTGTGCACGATCACGTCATCGACAAAAGTCCCATTCGGATACAGCATCGCCGAATAGTGCGCCTGTCCCACCTGCAACTTCGACGCATCGTTCATGCAGAGCCGCTGCACCGCGGCCAGCGAACCGGGCCCACGCAACTGAATATCGCCCATATGCGACACATCAAACACCCCGACCGCGGTCCGCACCGCCATATGCTCGGCGATCAACCCGCAGCAGTCGACCGGCATATCCCACCCGCCAAAATCAACCATCTTGGACTTTGCCGCCCGGTGTACCGCATTCAAGGCCGTCTTGCGAAGTGGAGTCATCGTCTCTGTCATACGTATTACCTCAAGAAAAACATCATCTGCAATCTTCAACGATAGCACCGGCCACCCTTTCCTATCCTTGAACATTCACAATTTAGGTGATTGTCAAGGATGCCTGCTTCGGTTACATTGCACCTATTCAACAGAGCAGGTGAAAGTTGTTATGAAAGTTCGTGTACTTGGCTATGCCTTCCTGTCACTTTTTCTAGGCTTCTCGACACAAACCCTCCACGCTCAAAAGGCTCCGCCAAAGCTCGATTCTGTCGAGCAGGTACGCATGCAAGACATGCTTCGGGAAATTTGGAAATCGGTCAAAAAGAATTACTACGACCCGAACTTCCATGGCATCGACATCGACGCCCGGTATCATGAGTACAACGCTCAGCTCGCAAAGGCAGGCACACCCAGCGCTGCCTTTCATGTCATAGCGGCCTTTCTCAGCGGTTTTCACGACTCCCATCTCTACTTCGTGCCGCCCAACCGCAACCTGCGCTTCGACTCCGGCTACCGTATGGGGATGGTTGGCGACCGCTGCTTCGTCACCGTGGTTAAGCCCAAGACCGATGCTTTCGAGAAGCTTCATCCCGGTGATGAAATAGCCCACTTTCAGGGCTATACCGTGACACGCGACGATTTCCACGACGTGGATTATTTCTTTCACCGCCTCTCCCCATTGCCGGTTGAACAGTTGGACATCTTTTCACCGGATGGCGAGCGCAGGACAGTCGACGTAAAGAGTTCATATCGTGAAGTCAAACAATCTCTTGTGGTCGGCGATGATCAGGATAACGATCTCTGGGATGACCTGAGAGAATCCGAGAAGGACGAACACCGCCTCGAAGAACGCCTCGTCGAAACCGACAAGGTTCTCTACTGGAAGATGGCCATGTTTCATGCCGATCCCATGGCCATGGATGCAGTCTTCAACAAGGCCAAGAACCATCCAACCCTTATCCTCGACCTGCGTGACAATGGCGGAGGCAGTGTCGATACACTCGAACACCTCATTGGCCACCTCTTCGATCACGACGTGAAGATCGCCGAACTGGTCTCCCGCAAGCCCGAAAAACCCCTGATCGCGAAAGCCAACTCAAAGCCTTATACCGGTAAGGTCATCGTTCTCATTAACAACGGTTCCGCCTCCGCGTCCGAATTGTTTGCTCGAGTAATTCAGTTAGAGCACAGAGGAACCGTGGTCGGCGACACGTCCGCAGGAGCCGTTATGGAAGCGCGTTTCCATCAAGACTCGGTGGGCCTCGATACGAAAGTCTTTTACGCGACATCGATCACCTTCGCCAACCTCCTCATGGCAGATGGGAAGAGCCTCGAAAATGTCGGTGTAGTTCCGGATGAGAAGGTGCTCCCATCGGCAAAGGACTTGGCCAACAATCTCGATCCGGCCATGTCGCGCGCAGCCGGTCTCGCAGATGTCAAACTGACCTCCGCCGAAGCTGGAAAGCTCTTCCCGTATCTTTGGGCAGACCTCTAGACCAGCTCCTGGACCACCACCGACTCCCGTGCTCCCGAACACCCCTTCACTTTGAAGCCGGAGCCCCCTGACTTTGTTCGCAGCGCCTCCACCTGCTCTTTCAACGCGCCAAACCCCGCGTCCGTGACCTTTCCCGAAGTCTGCCACCGCACTCTGCCATCCCCATCAACGACCAGAACATATGCGTCATCAGCATTGGCATACCGCGCAATCTTTTTCCACTCCGCCTCATTAGAGAACGTCGGCATGAAATGCGGCTGCATTGCCTCCGGCACTCCCGACCTCATCGACTTCAGCACCATGCCGCGGATCAGCTTCGGTACCGACTCAAGCACCGGCATCTCGTAGAACATCACCTCGCGAGAGTTCTGGTAACTCTGCTCCAATCGCTCTCCCCAGCCTTTGCTCACATCGCCTGATTTCTTCGAAAATCCCAGCACAAGCACGCCCACCCTGCCTCGCAAATCGTCCGGCAGCGTAACCTGCGTACCAGCGAATGACGTCTCATGCACTGTCGGGATCCGCCCACCCTGCTGCTGGGCCGCAACAAACTCCGCGGTCAACAGTGCAAGAGCGATAGCAAGCTGTCTCGAAAAGGATCGCATCCATTCCCTCAGAGAAACCAGATCTTCCAACCGACCCAAAATCGCATCATTTTAGAATTCTCGCCTAATCGCCAACGCTCCTACCGCCCATCCCGTCGACCGGTTCATGCTCCCCCCTATCTCAGAATCGGCCCAGTGTAGCGCCATATCCCACCTAAACCGTCACCGTCTCCCGGTACTCCCCAAACACCCCGCGCATCACATTCGCCATCTCTCCCACCGTCGCATAGCTCTCCACGGCCTGCAGAATCCGCGGCATCAAATTCTCCCCACCCCGAGCCGCATCCTCGACACCACGCAGCGCCATGGCATGAACCCCCGCGTCCCGCCGGAGCCGCAAAGCACGCACCCGTTCCACCTGCCGCCCCTCCAGCGCCTCATCAATCCGCTGAATCGGCACCGTCACTTCCTCGCTGATGAACTCGTTCACCCCAACAACGATCGCCTCCTTCGCGTCCACCGCCCGCTGATACCCATACGCCGCGTTCTGAATCTCTCGCTGCACAAACCCCCGCTCAATCGCCCGCAGCATCCCATACTTCCCACCCTTGTCTTTGGGAGTAACGTCAAACCCAGCAATCGTCGCCATATACTCATCCGCCCGCCGCTCAATCTCATTCGTCAGCGACTCCACATAAAACGACCCAGCCAGCGGATCCACCGTCTGCGCCACTCCACTCTCGTGCGCCAGAATCTGCTGTGTCCGCAACGCAATCCTCGCGGCATTCTCTGTCGGCAGCGACAGAGCCTCATCAAACCCATTCGTATGCAGACTCTGCGTCCCACCCAACACCGCAGCCAGCGCCTGCAACGTCGTCCGCACAATATTGTTCTCCGGCTGCTGCGCCGTCAGCGTCGACCCCGCTGTCTGCGTATGAAACCGCAACATCCAGCTCCGTTCCTTCTTCGCCCCAAAGTGTTCCCGCATAATCCGCGCCCACATCCTTCGCGCCGCACGAAACTTCGCCACCTCTTCCAGCAGATTGTTGTGCGAGTTGAAGAAAAAACTCAGCCGCGGAGCAAACGAATCCACATCAAGCCCCGCATCGATCGCGGCCTGCACATACGTCATGCCATTCGCCAGCGTAAACGCCACCTCCTGCACCGCCGTGCATCCTGCCTCGCGCATGTGGTAGCCCGAGATCGAAATCGTATTCCACTCCGGAACCTCCTCCGCCGCCCACGCAAAAATATCCGTCACCAGCCGCATCGCATGCGTCACCGGATAGATGTACGTCCCCCGCGCAATGTACTCCTTCAAAATGTCGTTCTGAATCGTCCCATTCAGCTTCCGCACATCGGCGCCCTGTCTCTTCGCCACCGCAACATACAGCGCCAGCAAAATCGAAGCCGTCGCATTGATCGTCATCGAAGTCGAGATCGTATCCAGTCGAATCCCACTGAACAGCCGCTCCATATCCTCGATCGAATCGATCGCCACCCCAACCTTCCCCACCTCACCCAGCGCCAGCGGCGAATCCGAGTCATACCCTATCTGCGTCGGCAGATCGAACGCGACAGAGAGCCCTTTCGTCCCGTGGTCCAGCAAAAATCTATACCGTTTGTTCGACTCCTCAGCATCCCCCATGCCCGCATACTGCCGCATCGTCCACAGCCGCCCGCGATACATCGTCGGCTGAATCCCCCGCGTAAACGGATACTGCCCCGGTTCGCCTACCTCTGCCGCAGCATCGAAGCCGTCGAGATCCTCCGCCCGGTAGACAAGCTCCACCGGAATTCCGGAACTGGTTTTCACTGATTTCTTAGTTGACTCTGACATGACGTTCAAGTGTACCCGCTTGCCGCTCGTCAACTAGCTTCGTTTGCTCTTGCGGTTGGCACTCACAAAGCTGCTGACGCAGAAGTACCCGAACACCGCCGCCATCGCCAGCGACCACAGAAGACGCACATGCGCGTCATGGTTCACCGCCGTCTCGTGCAGGGCCGCCCTCGTCTTCCACGCTGCATTCCCGGCAAACACGGCGAATATTCCGAAGAAAACCCCCGTCAACTCCAGCCACAGCACGCCCGAAAGCTTTACCACCGGCCCCCACGCCGCCTCGCCGAACCGCCTGCTGCCTTCCTTCAGCCCCCGTGCCGTCTGTCGCACCTGAGTCGTCGTCCGGACGGCCTCCTGCACCAGCCGAACCCCCGACGCCTCCGTCTTTCCCGCACTCGGAGGCGAAGCCGCACCCGCGCCCGCCGTCTGTTTCGCCTGCCCCTCCGCAGAAGGATTCGGCGACGTCGCCGCATCCACCGCCGTTACCAGCGTCTTAGCCGCCGCACGAGCCCCAAAACCAAGCGCACGACCAAATCGAACCGAATCCATACTCAAAAGTGTAGTCGTTCCTCTCCAACCGTAAAAGCCGCACCCGCGAAAACCACGACCCCGACGGTCGTCTCAACCCGTCCGCTCCAATCAACGCGGCATCCCTTTCCTGCATCCAACCCGTCAGCCTGCATCGTATTTACCAGCAGGTCGGAATCAACACAATAGGGGGCAACGCGATGAAAAATGTTCTTTGGATGGTGAGTGGATTCAGTGCCGCTGCAGTCGGTTTTTTGGTCTGGGGTAGCAAGCGGACACCCCCCGTCGAACTCCTGGCTCACCGCCTCGAAGAGGCCTGGGCTGACCACCATACGGTCGTCGAAACCCACTAAGTCCCATTGTTTTATAGACTTTTATCTGCAACAGAAATGTCATTGCGGGCCCGGCTGCCGTGAGCGTATTCTCTAAAAAGTAACTAGGTACGACTGATGTACCCGCAATGCCGTTCCCGCCGGTCAACTGTGCCGGAGTGCCGGGAATACCCGATGCGTGGTGAGGATTCGAACCATAGGGCAGCCCGGAGGTGGCATTGAACCAGAAGGTCAAAAACCTTATCCAAAAACTTGGCGAAGCGATACACGAGTCCGTCTCGGAGTCGGAGGACATCGCAGGCGTCGTGAAAAACATCCGCGAACAGGGTTTTGATGTCCTCCTCATGCTTGAGGCCACGATCGGCCTCAATGAGGTTGAGACAGAAGCCGAGCCATCCACAGAAGCCGTCAGCGAGGATACAGACGGCCCGTTCACCCGGAACGATCTCACCTTCCTGAAATCCCTGCGCATCAGCCTCACGGAAAACGCGGATACAGACGAGACGCCGGAAACTCCCGAAGCCTAGAAAATTCCACCTTTCCATGAGGCCCACGCAGCACTTTGCGTGGGCCTCATTTCGTTGCCCCATCTTCGTTCGAGATTACAAACGCGAATCTCGCATGGTAGACTCGCGTCTCTCTGTTGCACTTGAGCAACTTTGAGCATCTGACTCACGTGGTAAGTTGTTTTCTTTCACCCGAACGCAGTGCCGGAGTTTTTGAGATATGAGAGATACACTTGGCGTTTTGCTTGCCGGTGGTGCCGGCGAAAGGCTCTTCCCCCTCACCCGCGATCGCGCCAAGCCGGCCGTCCCCTTCGCCGGCCAGTACCGCATCATCGACATCACCCTCTCCAATTGCATCAACTCCGACCTCCGCCACGTCTACATCCTCACCCAGTACAAAGCGCTCTCACTCAACCGCCACATCCGCGAGGGCTGGGGCCCCGTAGTCGCCAACGAACTCGGCGAATTCATCGAGATCCTTCCCCCCATGCAGCGCGTCTCCAAGTCCTGGTACCAGGGCACCGCTGACGCCGTCTACCAGAACATCTACTCCATCGGCTCCGAAGAACCCAAACACGTCATCATCCTCTCCGGCGATCACATCTACAAGATGAACTACGCCCTCATGCTCGAGCAGCACACCGAATCCGGCGCCGACGTCACACTCGCAACACTCCCCGTCGCCCCAACCGAAGTCTCCTCCTTCGGTGTCGTCGAGGTTGCCCGCACCGGCGAGGTCACCGGCTTCGAGGAGAAGCCCAAAGAGACCAAAATCCGCTCGCCCTTCAACCCCGACATGGTCGACGCCTCCATGGGCATCTACATCTTCAACACCGACGTCCTCCTGCCCGAGTTGATGAAGGATGCCGAAGATCCGAACTCCAAACACGACTTCGGCCACAACATCCTGCCCAACATACTCGGCCGCTTCAAGATGCACGCCTACAACTTCGTCGACGAGAACAAGCAGAAGGCCCTCTACTGGCGCGACGTCGGCACACTCGAGGCCTACTACGAAGCCAACATGGACGTAGCCGGCGTCACCCCCATCTTCAACCTCTACGACAAATCATGGCCCATGCGCACCCGCCCCTACCAGTACCCGCCCGCCAAATTCGTCTTCGGTGAACCCGGTCGTACCGGCATGGCCATCAACTCCATCGTCGCCGCCGGCTCCATCGTCTCCGGAGCCGTGATCCGCAACTCCGTCGTCTCTCAGGATGTCCGTGTCAACTCCTACGCCGACGTCGATTCCAGCATTGTCTTCGCCCACGTCAACATCGGCCGCCACTGCCGCATCCGCCACGCCATCATCGACCGCGACGTCCACATTCCCGACGGCACCGTCATCGGCTACGACCCCAACGAAGACAAAAAAAACTACTTCGTTTCCACCAACGGTCTCACCGTCGTCACCCGCGACTACAGCGTCTACGAGAACCCCGTCTCCCCCGAGTTCATGCAGCAGGGCAACTCCTGGTAAAGCAGGGAATAGGGTGTAGGGAATAGGGAGTAGAAAACCACGGCAGATAAAACAGCCGAACCTGTCGTAAGAATCGACGCACAAAAAGCAGCGGCTGCCCGATCAATGGCAGCCGCTGTTGTCTTCTACTCCCTACTCCCTGCTCCCTGCCTTACTTCTTCTTGCCAATCCGATAAACCACTCCACCCGACACAGCAACAAACTCCCGCGTCTCGGTTCCAAAGTGTTCCAGAATCAAATCCGGTGACAACCGTATCGCCCAATTCTTCTTCAGGTTGAAGTCGATGCTTCCGCCCAGCGCCGCCATCGGCTTCGTACGATTCGAATAGAGGCCTGTGGCCGCATAGGCCTCGTCCAAAGGCACTACCAGATTCCTGAAGCTTGAGTTGAAGGTTCCGTGCGACACTCCGGCGTAGCCATGGAAATTCACCGCGGCATATTGGTTCTTCAGCCAGCGATACTGCGCCCCTCCCATAAACGTATTCAGATACACCAACGGCCGGTTGTTGATACCGGTGCCACCGTTTGCATCGGGCGTTGTGATTCCCGCGTTGGCAAACACCGGAGTCGTTCCCGCATCGATCCGGTAGTCCGCACTCAACCCGACCTTCTTCGTCAGCCAGTAGGTCCCCAGAATCTCCCCGCCACCCAGATTCATCCGCTTCGGCAGGTTCTGGCCAGCCATGAAATTCTGAAAATTGAATCCGGCAAAGATTTCATACTTGTTGTCGTAGGTTACCGGCGCCGCCGGTCCAATCTTCCCGGAAGTCGGAGTTGCCGGCTGCGGCGTCTGCTGCGTTGTCTGCTGCGTCGACGACGAAGTCGCCTGCGCCTGTCCCTGCACCGCACCCGCCATCAGTAAGCCTGCCGCCAGAATTCCCGTTACCGCGCGATTGCCAGTCCGCCGCGCCCCTGTCCTTCTCACTTCACCATTCGTCTTCAATCGCAACATCCGTCTCCGCGTCTCTTCCAGCATCCAGACTCTTCCCGCAACCGGCCTTGTCCAGCATCCGGCCTTCTTAGGCTTCTGACCCAGCAATTTCCTTCACTAACCAAGATATAACGTTCAGCCCACATCTGCCTCGTCCCCGGCAGCGTATCTATCGGCAGAGTGCAATTGTGCGACAATAAGGTGTGGGCGGCCGCCGTATAATGAACGGCTGCAGGGAGAAACAGTATGGGCGAACTATTTACACCGACACATCTCATCGTCATTGCCGTGGTCGTTCTTGTCCTGTTCGGCGGCAAGAAGCTGCCAGAACTCGGCAAAGGCCTCGGTGAAGGCTACAAGGGCTTCAAAGACGGTCTCAAGGGCGTCTCCGACGACATCAACAAGCCCGGCGAAACCGCGCACACCGTCACTCCGAAGCCTGAAGAATCAGTCAAGTAAGCCGGACCTGCCGGCCCGTTCTTTGCCGCTACTGTAGCCTTGGCTCGACGAGAATCGCTTCATGAAAATCAAGTCGCCTCATCTCATCAAGCCACATACCAAGGTCAGGCTCGCAAAAATATCGTCCTCCGATACCGGCGACTTCAAGTCCGAAGAGGCCGCCAAGTCCGTCCTCGTCAAACACCGCACCCAGCTCGACTGACCTTCAGGATGTCTTCTACGCCAGCCAGACCAAAGCCCTGCTTATCGTCCTCCAGGGCATGGACACCGCCGGCAAAGACGGCACCATCAGCCACATCTTCTCCGGCGTCAACCCCCAGGGCTGCGACGTCGCCGCCTTCAAAGTCCCCACCCCGCTCGAAGCCCGCCACGACTTTCTCTGGCGCGTCCACGCCCAGGTCCCGCCCCGCGGCATGATCGGTATCTTCAACCGCTCGCACTACGAAGACGTCCTCTCCCCCCGCGTCCACAAGCTCATCTCTAGCGACAGTCGCGAACCGCCGTCTCGAAGACATCAACGAGTTCGAGAGCTTTCTCGCCGACAACGACGTCCTCATCCTCAAGTTCTACCTCCACATCTCAAAGGACGAGCAGACCCGCCGCCTCCAGGCCCGCATCGACGACAAGCAAAAACACTGGAAGCTCTCCGATGCCGACATCCACGAGCGCCAGTTCTGGCCTCGTTACATGGACGCCTACAACGACATCCTCTCCTCCACCAGCCGCAAGCACGCCCCCTGGTTCGTCATCCCCGCCGACAACAAGTGGTACCGCAACGTCGCCATCTCGACGATCATCGTCGACCTCATGCAGAGCCTCAAACTCAAATTCCCCCAACCCACCGTCGACGCCTCGGCTATCAAGCTTTAAAGAGGCGAATGAAAAAGGTCGTTGTTTTGAAGGGGCGCGGCTTCAGCCGCGCCGTGAATACCTCTTTACAGTGGGGCTTTAGCCGCCGAGGGAGCCTAGCCCGGCCACGTTTGACTTTTCCGCGATCTGGTTGAGCCACTCACCGCGCAAAACTCACAGCTGCACCGTAATCATCACCACCGCCGCCACCGCCACAGCCATCCCCAAACCCTGCCGCCGCGTAGGCCGTTCATGCAGCGTCCACGCCGCCAGCAGAATCGTCGACGCCGGATAAAGCGAAGCCAGCACCGCCGCCACATCCAGCCGTCCCGCCCGCGTCGCCGCAATGAACAGCAAATTCCCCGTAGTATCCAGCAGAACCGCCGCCCATCGCCCACCACATCACCGCCCGCGTCAGCCGAATCTTGTCCCCATTCGCCGCCGCCCGCAAAGCCATTCCCGCCACCAGCAGCGAACACACCGTCAAGCTCCCCATCCTGCACGTCGCCAGCGGCCAGATCACGCCCGCGCTCCCCGCAAACTTCAGCGCTACAAAATAAAATCCAAACCCCACGCCCCCCGCCACCGCCAGCCACACCGTCCCGCGATCCGCCGGCTTTGCCTCCGGATTCGGTCCTGCCGCAATCAACCAGATCGCCAACCCCGCCACCAGAAAACCCATCAGCCGCAGCATCCCCGGCGACCCCTCCGCCCCAGCCGAAACCCCCGCCGGAATCGCCGCCGCCAGCAGCCCGCTCAACGCCGCCGAAGCCCCCATCGCTCCCCGCGACAGCGCCACATAAAAGCAAGCCAGCGCCACGCCCGCCGTCACGCCGGCAGCCAACCCCCACGCCAGCGCAGCGCCATGCGGAAATGCATCTCCGCGCCACCACACAATCACCAGCAGAATCCCCAGACTCACTTCATGGCTCAGCAGAATCACTCGCAGCGCCGCCCCCATCGTGCCGCCTGCGCGCTTCACTCCCATGCCGCCCGAAAAGTCCCCGCCACCCCACAGGGCCGCTGCCGCCAGCGCCAGCAGCGCATTTCCGTGCCACAACGTCTCCATCAAATTCCGTTCCGGCCCTCAGGCGGCCATCGCAGGTTTACTTCGCCGGTTGAATTCCAAGATTCGGCGTGGCCTCTGCCGTCGGATAGTAGCCAGGCTTCGCAATCACAGTCAGATTGGGCCGCAGCACCTTCACTTCAATCTGACGGTACTTGCCATCGATAAACGGCTCATGCGTGTAATAGCCCACCGTATACTGCGTCCGAACCTCTGTCGCAATCTTCGCAAAGCTCATCTCGATGCCTTTTTGCCGGAACTCGCCGTCGAAGTTCCCACCCGTCTGTTTCACATAAGCCGGCAGCATGTTATCCCGCATCATCAACGGCACGTGCATCCGATCGAAAAAGCCCACGACCGGCAGCGCAGAATCGCCCACCAGCGTCCCGTAGACGGCAATCTTGTTCGTGTTCAGATATTTCACAACCTCCGAATACTTCGCCTTGCTCCCATACTCTTTGCCATCGCTGATCACGTACACAATCCTCCGCCGCCCCTGCGCCGTCTTCGACAACTCCGTCGCCGCCATCAGAATTGCATCGTTCAGCGTATGCACCTCTCTCGGAACATTCGGTATGCTCAACTGGCTCGTTCCATGAGATGAGTTCACATTCGGCATGGACCAGTTTCCCTGCCCTGAATTAATGTTGACGTTCTGCGACAACGGCCCGGAGCTGTACATCATCGGCTCGCGTCCCGTCGTCTCGGAACGCCTCAGCCCTTCCGCCACCAGTGCGCTCGGCGCTGCCGAAAAATTCGTCACCATCTTCGGCCCATTGTTGTACGTGAACACCGCCACTTCGTCATACGCCGTAAACGCACCCTGCAGCGCGTTCAGCGAGTTGTTCACCTTCGTCATGTTGTCCGGAGTCAGACTCTGGTCAATCACCAGCGCCACCGAGATCGGAAACGCATCCGTCGTAAACACGGCTGGTTGCTGCCGCAGATTGTTCTCGTACACCCGAATGTCGCGCCACGTCAGCCCCGAAACCAGGTTGCCCTTGTTGTCCTTGACCGTAAACGGTATCTCAACAAAATTCGTCTGGACACGCAGCGTAAATGCCTTCGGCCCCTCTCCAGCCGCTGGAATCTCGGGTTTCTGTCCCTCATCGGCAGCCTTCTGCGCCGCCGTCTCCGGCAGCTTGCTCGGCACAGCCGTTTCATCTGAGGTCGAACTGCCGTTCGAATCCGGAGTTGTTCCCCGGCCCGGCGTCACCGGCCCCAGGGTCTGCGGCTTCGGAGCGTCGGGAATCTGCGGCTTCGGCCCATCGGGAATCTGCTGCTGCGATACACTCTGCTGCGCCTGCTCCTGTGCCGGCTGTCCAAGCCCCGGTTGCCCGAGCAATGCGCACGCCAAAGCTCCCGCCAATATGCCGTTACTCACCACGTGAAATCCCTCATCTCTTCCAGCCAGGGCTACCGAAGCCCACAACTTTACTAGCTACAGACTACCAGCGCACCACTGGCCCCGCCATCCAGCCCCACAACCTCGAATGCATCCAATGCTTGTTGGACGCACCCCCCTCCCCCAACGTTGCGCCCTATTTGTTCATCCGGCAAGCATTTTTTTCCCTAAACTCAACACCAACTTCGTCGTCTAATGCAGTATGCGCACTCCTCGCCTTGCCGCCGCCGCCACCGTCGTCCTCGCTCTTGTTCTCGTCCCCGCCCTCCACGCGCAGGAGGCACCCTCCCCCGGCGGCCCGCCCCCGGCCAGCAAGGCCGAACCCCAGCCCGTCGACATCGGCGACACCCAGACCCTCAAAGTCCAGGTCAACCTTGTCAACGTTTACTTCTCCGTCCGCGACAAAAACGGCTTCATCACCAACCTCCACAAAGACGACTGCAGCATCTACGAGGACAAGGGCCTCCAGAAGACCAAGAACTTCACCCAGGAGAAGAATCTCCCCCTCACCATCGGCATCCTTCTCGACACCAGCGGCAGCCAGATGAACGTTCTCCCTCTTGAACAAACGTCCGGCGCCGAGTTCCTCAAAGACGTCCTCACCCCCAAGGACGAGGCTTTCCTGATCTCCTTTGATATCAACGTCAACCTCCTCGCCGACTATACCAACAACCCCCGCGAAATCAAGCGTTCCATCGACTCCGCCGTCATCAACACCGGCGCCGGCACCGGCTCCGTTACCGGCAACGGCACCGCCCGCGGCACGCTCCTCTTCGACGCCGTCTTCCTCGCCTCCCACGACAAGCTCCGTCAGGAGGCCGGCCGCAAGATCCTGGTCATCCTCACCGACGGCGAAGACCAGGGCTCCCAGGAAACCCTCAAGACCGCCACCGAAGCCGCCCAGAAAGCCAACGCCATCGTCTACGTCATCCTCATCGCCGACCGCGGCTTCTACAGCGGCTTCGGCATGGGCTACTCCGGCGACGCCGATATGGAGCGCCTCGCCAAAGACACAGGCGGCCGCGTCATCAACGTAGGCAACAACGGCAAGAAACTTCAGGAAGCCTTCGACCAGATTCAGGAGGAGCTCCGCACCCAATATCTGGCCAGCTACACCTCCACCAACCCCAAAATAGACGGCACCTTCCGCACCCTCAACATCAGCTGTCAGCCCGGCCAGAAGATCCAGGCCCGCAAAGGCTACTACGCCATACCCGACTCCCTCAGCGCCGACAACAACTAGCCTCCTCTTCTGCCCGTCATTCTGATCCTGAGCGAGCAGAGCGAGTCGAAGGGGAAGAACCCCCGGCATTTGTCCTTGTTGTTGCCGCTGCCTTTCTTGTTGTCATCGCCGAAGGGGATCTGCGGTTGTCGTTGGTGTTGCCGTTGCTGTTGTTTTTTGGTTGTCATCCTTCGCCGAAGGCGGAGGACCTGCTGTTGCCGTTGTCCCTGCGGTTGCAGTTGTTCTTGTTGTTGCCGTTGCCTCCTCTCCCGACCACCTAAAATCGTCATTCCGACCGAAGCGAAGAAACCCCCTTACCCCGGAGGCCGCAGTTGAAGCCGGTACCGAATCGTCCCCGCCTCCTCGCCGTCACCATCAAAGACCATCCCACACTTCTCCATCACCCGGATCGACCCCGCCAACGAAGGAAACGTGTGCGCGATCACACTCACGATCTGTTCATCGCCGCGTAGATACTCAATCAGACCCTTCGCTGCTTCAGTAGCAAAGCCCCGCCCCTCAAACGGCGGCAGAATCCCATACCCAATCTCGCACTCAGATGGTTTGTCAGCCTTGGTGAAAGCGCCCAGCGAACCCACCAAAGTGCGCCGTCCGCCCTCAGGAACGAAGCTCACATAGCGAGGCCAGCCAAGCTGTTCCGGATGCTCCGCAAGCTGCATCAGCAGAAAATCGAAGACATGAGGCTCCCAGTGAGTCAGGGGCCAATTCGGCGGGACGACACACTGAATCAGCTCGCCAAGACGCCCATCGCGGGACTTCTCCGACCACAGCATCTCCGGCGTAATCGCAATCAGGGTGAGACGAGCAGTAACGATATCGCTGCACAAAGTAACTGACATTTTGTAATCTCCTGAACCTGTGAACGAAGCAGAAACGCACAGTCCGGCCCGACAACTCCGGAGCACAATCGCAACACGCTACTCAGATTCAGGCCATCATAGGCAGGCCCGAAGTCTAGCACCTTCGTCTCCGGAAATGTCATTTCGACCGGAGCGGCAGTGGGTCAGCTTGGAGTGAACGACTAAAGTTTCGGAAAATGTGACTTTACGAGCACTACAGGTTTACTTCCGGTTTGCCCGTCATTCGGGAGGAACTGGTAGCGGAACCGCGGATCGCTTCCGCCATGCCGACTTGCACTAAGACTTCCGTTACTAATCCAATCAACGAGTGGTCTTGGTGATTATCCGCAATCGAGAATCGATCCCTTTCCCCTTTGTGGCAGTTTGAGTTCTGATTGCGAAAGGCATGCGGTCCGCGGTTAAGCTGCGGTAAAAGATGGGGACACGTAAACCTAGGGGTTCAGGAAAGGCTTAGAATCGGCGTGACTGTTAGTCGGGCCCTGGGTTTTCTTCAGTTCTATTGGAGGAGATGCGATGGCAAAGATGCGTGCGGTGCAGGTGCCTAAGGCGGGTGGAGAGCTAGAGATGATGGAGCGGGAGATTCCGGAGCCGAGGCCGGGAACGGTTCGGGTGAAGGTGCAGGCATGCGGGATCTGCCATAGCGATTCGGTGACGGTGGAGGGGCTGTTCCCGGGGATTCAGTATCCTCGGGTGCCGGGGCACGAGGTCGTCGGAGTGGTGGACAAGGTCGGCGAAGGGGTGAAGGGGTGGAAGGCTGGCGACCGCGTTGGGGTCGGGTGGCATGGCGGGCAGTGCGGCTACTGCCACAACTGCCGACGGGGAGATTTCTTCGCATGCCTGAACGAGCACTTGACGACGGGGGTGACGTTCGATGGCGGCTATGCGGAGTATCTGGTAGCTCCGGCGAGCGGGCTGGCGGCGGTGCCGGAGGGACTGAGCGCGGTGGATGCCGCTCCGCTGATGTGCGCGGGGGTGACGACGTTTAATTGCCTGCGCAATACGGGTGCTCGGCCGGGCGACCTGGTCGCGGTGCTTGGGCTGGGCGGGCTTGGGCATCTGGGCGTGCAGTATGCGGCGAAGATGGGCTTCAGGACGGTGGCGATTGCGCGGGGCGCGGACAAAGCCGAGTTCGCGAAGAAGATGGGCGCGGTGGCGTATATCGACAGCCAGGCACAGGACCCCTCGGCGGAGCTGCAGAAGCTGGGCGGCGCGAAGGTTGTGCTGGCCACGGTTACAAATGCGGATGCAATGACGGCGGTGATGGGCGGGCTGGGAGTGAAGGGCGTGTTCATGATCGTGGGCGCGGTTCCGAAGCTGGAGGTCCCGTCGCTGCAAATGCTGTTGGGGTCGCAGGAAGTGCGGGGGTGGTACTCGGGGACGGCTGCTGATTCGGAGGATGGGTTGAACTTTAGCTTGCTGGAGGAGGTTCGTTCGATCAACGAGATTTATAAGCTGGAGCAGTTCAAGGAAGGGTATGAGCGGATGATGAGTGGGAAGGCGCGGTTCCGGGTGGTTATGACGATGGAGTGAGTCAGTCCGTAGTCGGATATACTGCGAATCCCGTTTCTGTCGCAGGTTGATATGGGGTTGGCGGCACTGAGAGCATCCAATCTCCTTCAACAGTACTAGAATCCCACGCATGCGTGTGTCAGCGCCTACAGGCGATCGCGGCCGTAGGGTCACTCGTTAGACCCAATTAGCTTCTGGGACCGAAACAGTCTTCCTTAACGGCACGTCTTTAGAGCCTGTCCTGAGCGCAGTCGAATGGATGCCTAACAGTCGGGCCAAAGGCCCTACGGCTCCGTCTTGAGCGGAATCGAAGGACCTCAGCGAAACCTGACGCGAAGCGACTGATTTAATTGCCTTTGCGGTTGCCTGTTTTTATTTTTTGCGTTTTCGGCCCAAAAATCGCGTGTCAAGCCCCAAAACCACCTAAACCCCTACGCCAGAGCAACATCCGCGTGGCATTTTAGTTAGGTTCAAACCGCTATACTGGATATATAGAAATCTAGAAGGAATCAGTTCCGTCGTGTGCAGAAGCTAACTCCTTTCGATGGAATATTTTGGACGTAACTCATTTGTTGTCAATACTTTGCGGACAGCGATCTCCGTAAGTAGCTTAAAATAAACAACTTACGCGCGGGCAATAGGGGGGGTACCCCCTTACCGGAAGAAGGGAGTGCCATTGGAATTCGTGAATCTCGGCAAGACCGGCCTCAAGGTCTCCCGCATCTGTCTCGGCTGCATGAGCTACGGCGTAGCCCCTCCTGGCCCTCTACGCCCCGGCAGCCACCCCTGGGCCCTCAATGAGGCCGACAGCCAGCCCTTCTTCAAACAGGCCCTCGACCTCGGCATCAACTTCTTCGACACCGCCAACGTCTACTCCACCGGCTCCAGCGAAGAGTTCCTGGGCCGCTTCCTCAAAGCCAACGCCAAACGGGAAGACACCGTCATCGCCACCAAGCTCAACGGCGTCATGCGTGACGGTCCCAACGGCAAGGGCCTCTCCCGCAAAGAGATCTTCTTCGAGCTCGACCAGAGCCTCCAGCGTCTCCAAACCGACTACGTCGACCTCTACCAGATCCACCGCTGGGACTACGAAACCCCCATCGAAGAGACCATGGAAGCCCTCCACGACGTCATCAAAGCCGGCAAAGTCCGCTACATCGGAGCCTCCTCCATGTACGCCTGGCAGTTCGCCAAGGCACTCTACGTCGCCGACCTCCACCACTGGACCCGCTTCGTCTCCATGCAGAACCACTACAACCTCCTCTACCGCGAAGAAGAGCGCGAGATGCTGGGCCTCTGCAAAGCCGAAGGCATCGGCGTCATCCCCTGGAGTCCGCTCGCTCGCGGTCGCCTCGCCCGTCCCTGGCAATCCGAAACCACCAAACGCTCAGAATCCGACCAGTTCGCCAAAAGCATCTACACGAAGACCCAGGACGCCGATAAAAAAGTAGTCGACCGTCTCGGCGAGCTCGCAGAAAAGCGCAACATCCCCCGCGCCACCCTCGCCCTCGCCTGGATCCTCAGCAAACCCGTCATCACCTCGCCCATCATCGGCGCCACCAAGCCCAATCACCTCACCGACGCCGTAGCCGCGCTCTCCGTGAAACTAACCCCCGAAGAAATCGCCGCCCTCGAAGAACCCTACATCCCCCACCCCGTCGTCGGCTTCAGCTAATTAGCGAGACCTCTCTGACACCGTCATTCTGAGCGCAGCGAAGAACCGCTGTATTTCGTTCAAAGTGCCACGCAAGACAAGGAAAGAAAGCACAAATGTTAATCCCGTCAATCGACCTGATGAACGGCCAAATCGTCCAGCTCGTCCAGGGCGAAAAGCTGAAACTCGCCTTCGACGACTTCGAGTACTGGATTGAACGCTTCTCGAAATACCCAATCGTTCAGCTCATCGACCTCGACGCCGCGATGCGCCAGGGCAACAACCGCGCCCTCATCGAGATGATCTGCAAACGTCTCCCCTGTCAGGTCGGCGGAGGCCTCAAGACCGCAGCAGACGGTAAAGCCCTCCTCGAAGCCGGCGCAAAGCGTGTCATCTACGGCTCCAGCCTCTTCGGCGCAGCCGAAGCGGCAGAACCCCGCCGCCACAAACTCATCCGCCTCGAGTTTGCCGAAGACCTGAAGCGCACCCTCGGCGAAGAAGCCCTAGTCTTCAGTGTCGACACCAAAGCCGGCAAAGTCGCCGTCAAAGGATGGAAAGACTCCGTCGATCTAACCCCCGAAGAAGCCATCACCTGGCTCGAAGACTCCTGCGCCGCCTTCCTCTACACCCACGTCGACACCGAAGGCACTATGCAGGGCTTCCCCATCAACGTAGCCGCCATCCTCCGAGCCTGCACCGCCAAACAACTCATCGTAGCCGGAGGCATCAAGCAACAAAGCGAAATCGACGCCCTCGACGCCATGGGAGTCGACGCCATAGCCGGGATGGCCGTCTATAGCGGAGCCATGGACGCCTAGTCCGACCAACGGGAGGATCGAAGACAGGGTACACCCGCCACGAAGTGGCCGCCCCGCGCGTAGCGGGCCCGTCCGGCAGGACATCAGCAGGGAAGCCGAACGCTAACACCAGCCCGCTGCAACTCCGCCTTCAACTCCCGCGAATCCGTCACGCCAAAGTGAAAGATACTCGCCGCCAGCGCCGCATCCGCCTTGCCCCGCCCAAACACCTCAGCAAAGTGTCCCGCAGTTCCCGCACCACCTGACGCAATCACCGGAATCTGCACCGCTTCGCTCACCATCGCCGTCAGCTCGCAGTCGAATCCCGATCGCATCCCATCCGTATCCATCCAGGTCAGCAGAATCTCTCCGGCTCCTCGCTCCTCCGCCTCGCGAGCCCACTCAAGAACGCGCAAGCCAGTAGCCTTTCGCCCCCCGCTCACAAACACTTCAGCCGCTTCAACGCCCGCGCCTTTCACCCTCCGAGCATCGATCGCCACAATCACCGCCTGCGCACCAAAGCTCCCACCAATCTCCCCAATCAACTCCGGCCGAGCAATCGCCGACGAGTTGATGCTCACCTTGTCCGCCCCCGCATCGAACACCGCCGCAGCATCCTCCGCACTCCGAATCCCGCCGCCAACCGTAAACGGCACAAACAGCTTCGCCGCCGTCCGCTTCACCGTATCGAGCAGCGTGCCGCGCCCCTCATGCGTCGCCGTAATGTCCAGCAGCACAATCTCATCCGCCCCCGCCGCCGCATGGCGATGCGCCAGCTCCGCCGGATCGCCCGCATCGACGATGTCCACAAACTGCACACCCTTCACCACTCGGCCATCCCGAACATCGAGACACGCAATAATCCGCTTCGTCAGCATCTATCCCAACCTCACCGGCACTACCGCCGGCACCGCAACCTCAATACCCTCGCATACAATCCGAGCGAGCGAATCCCTATCCTCAATCACCGCCCCATGCTCCACGAACCACTCCACCAGCAACCCCTGCCGCGGCGCCGGCACATGGAACTCCATTGCCCCATCGGTCAGCGTACAGACCGCCTGTCCCGTCCCAACAAGCGACCCCGCCGGCACCAACTGCTGCACAAACGTGTACGAAGGTTCCCCGGCTGCAATCTTCAACTCATAGATAAACGGCATCGCTACAACTCCACAAAGTTCTTCAACACCTGCAAGCCCACCGCGCTCGACTTCTCCGGATGAAACTGCACCCCCATCACATTCTCCCGCTCGACCACCGCCGTAAACGCCCCACCATACTCCGTCACCGCAGCAGTGCCTCGACAACCGGCGCCCGCCACGAGTGCGTGTAATACACAAACCCACCATCCTCCACTCCACGCAGCAACCGCGAATCCGCCCTCACTCCCTCCAGCGAGTTCCACCCCACATGCGGCGACTTCAACTCCGCCCCGTCAAACAGGGCAGGGAAGCGCTCACACTTCGCCGCAAAGTGCCCAACCCCGCAGCTCCCGGCGCCTCGGTCGATCCCTCAAACAACCACTGCAACCCCACACAAATCCCCAGAAACCACGCACCCTTCGCCACACTCTCGCGCACCGCCTCCGTCAGCCCCAGATCCTGTCAGCAACTGCGTCGCCTGAAAGTGCCCCACCCCCGGCAGCACAATCTTCTCCGCCCCACGCACCACCTCCGGATACTGCGTCACAGCGTCTCCGAGCGCCAAGAAAATTCAGCGCCTTCACCACGCTGGTCAGATTCCCCGCTTTGTAATCAATGACCGCAACCATCAGAATCAAGCCTCTATCCCTACAGCAATCCCTTCGTACTCGGCAGCATCTCCCGCATCCGCTCATCCCGCGAGCAAGCCCCACGCAGCGCCCGCGCAAACGCCTTGAAGATCGCCTCGATCTTGTGATGATTGCTCCGCCCATACATCGTCTTCACATGCACATTCGCCTTCGCGCCACGCGCAAATCCATCGAAGAAATCCGCCAGCAACTCGCTCTGAAAGTCCCCAACCAGCCGCACCTTCACCTTGTCATCGACGACATACGCAACGCGCCCGCTCAGATCCACCGCCGCCACCGCCAGCGTCTCATCCATCGCCATCACAAAATACCCGGCGCGCATGATGCCCTTCTTATCGCCCAGCGCCTTGCCGAACGCCTCACCCAGCGCAATCCCCACATCCTCGACCGTGTGGTGCTGATCGACATCCAGATCGCCCGTGCACTTCAGCGTCAGATCGAACCCGCCATGCCGCGTAAACAGCTCCAGCATGTGATCGAAGAACCGTATCCCCGTCGACACCTTATAGACACCTTGCCCATCGACGACCAGCTTCAACGCAATCTGCGTCTCCGTCGTATCCCGCTTGATCGTCGCCGTTCTCACACTCTTCGCCATTACTCGAACTCCCTCACGTCATCGCCGTCTTGATGACCCGCCGATTCGCCGACTTCCTGCTTCTTCCATCCAATCTCATCCAACGAATTCTTCAACGCTGCAAGCCCTCGGGTCACATGCTCTTCCACGCCAATCGTGATGCGCACAAAGCCATCGCACCCCGGATCGGTCGACCGGTCCCGCAGCAGCACGCCATGCGCCCGCATCGCCTGCACAAGCTCCTTGTGCTTCGGCCCAATCTTCATCAGCACAAAGTTCGCGTGGCTCGGAAAGAAGGGAACTCCCAACTCGCGCAAGCCATCCATCATCCGCTCGCGCCCCACCCGCACCTGCTCCGCATACCAGGCAACATACTCCTCATCCGCAAGCGCCACCGGCAGGCAATCCAGCGCCACACCATTCACGTTGTACGGCGAACTCACCTTGCGCACATACTTCATCAGCTCCGCATTTCCGGCCAGCATCCCAATCCGCAGATTCGCCAGTCCATACGCCTTCGAGAACGTCCGCGCCACAATCAGGTTCGGCACCGTCGCCAGATCGTCCATCACCGACTCGCCATCAAAGTGGTAGTACGCCTCATCCACCATCAGCACCGCCTGCGGAGCCGCCGCGCAATCGCCAGCAGATGCTCGCGGCTCACCACCGCGCCCGTAGGATTGTTCGGCGAAGCCACGATAATCAGCTTCGTCCGCTCCGTAATCGCCGCCATAAATCGCTCGAACGGAAACTCCAGCGATCGCATCCGCCTGCACCTTTCGCAGATGCGGCGTCATCATCTGCACGCTCACGTCGTACATGAAGAACGAAGGCGTCGCGATCAGCGCCTCATCGTCCTGCTTCAAGAAACGCGCAACACATCAGGTGAATCGCCTCATCGACGCCATTGGTCAGCAGCACCTGCTCCGCCTGCAGTCCAAAGTGCTCCGCGACAATCCGCTCCACCGGCTCGCGCTCCGGATACTTCGTCAACTCCTCCGCAGTCACCGCCGCAGCCGCTCCATCACCCGCGGCGAAGAGCCAAACGTGTTTTCGTTGAAGTCCAGCCGCAACGCAGTCGCGCCCGCCAGCGGCGGATGATACTCCGGCATCTCCAGCACCGCCCTACGCGGTTTCACTGTCCTCAAATTTGTAGCGGTATCGGTCACAATCATCGCATCCTCACTCGCACGCTCTCCGCGTGTCCCGTCAAACCCTCAGCCTCAGCCAGTGCAATCGCATGCGGTCCCATCTGTTTCAGCCCCTTGTGCGTGTACTCCTGCACCGTAATCACTTTCACAAAATCCATCACGCTCAAGCCGCCGCGAACCCGCCCAACCCGCCCCGTCGGCAGCACGTGGTTCGGCCCGGAGACGTAGTCGCCCATCGACTGCGGCGAATAATCACCAACAAACACCGAACCCGCATTCTTGACCCACTTCAAATCGCTCGCCGAATCCACCGTCAGATGCTCCGGCGCCAGCCGATTCGTCAGCTCCCGCGCCTCACGAACCGTCGCAGTTACAAATATGCAACCCTGCGCCGCCAGCGACTGTTTCGCAATCGCATTTCCTCTCGCCTGCGAAGCTTCACCTCGGCTGCAACCTCCCGTGCCAAGAGCCTCATTGCTCGTAATCAACACCGCCAGCGCCTCAGGATCATGCTCTGCCTGCGCGACCAGATCCGCAGCAATCCCAGCCGCACTCCCTGTCTCGCTGGTCACGACAATCTCTGTCGGCCCCGCCGGCATATCGATTCCGCATTCACTCGAAACCAGCACCTTCGCCGCCGTCACATACAGATTTCCCGGCCCAACAATCTTATCGACGCGCCCAATCGTAGCCCGTCCCATACGCCATCGCGGCAATCGCCTGCGCTCCGCCCACTCGATAAAACTCCGTCACACCGGCCAGCCACGCCGCCGCCATCGTCTCCCTCGCAGGCTTCGGCGAACAGACCACAATCCGCTCCACTCCCGCCACCTGCGCGGGCGTCACCGTCATCAGCAACGTCGAAGGCAGCGGATACCGCCCTCCCGGCACATAGCAACCCACGCTTCCGAGCGGCCGAACAATCTGCCCTGTCTTCACTCCGGCTATCAGGAGAGATCGTCCACTCCTTCGGCATCTGCGCCTCTGCGAACGCAAGAATATTTCCTCGCGCCACCATCATCGCCGCCTGCAACTTCGGCGCCGTCGCCTCCCACGCAGCCTTCATCTCCTCGCGAGAAACCAGAAGCGGCTGCCCCTTGGCAAGCCCGTCAAATTGCGTCGCATACTTCCGCAACGCTCGATCGCCACTCTTGCGCACGTCCGCAAGAATCCGCCGCACCACCGGCTCCACGCGCGCTGTGTTCACAGCACCGCGCCGTTCCAGCGTCTCGATCAGCGCATCCGCCGCCGTCTTCCCGCGCCCAAATGTCTTCACCAGCTTCATCACACAACTCCAAATCGGCTCATAACGTTAGTCGTGATCTTAGTCAAAGCCACTTCCTACAGCACAACCTTGCTCAGCGGATACTCCACAATTCCCGTAGCGCCCGCAGCCTTCAGCTTCGGAATCACCTCGCGCACCAGCGCTTCATCCAGAATCGTGTTCAGCGCCACCCACTCCGGATCGCTCAACTGCGACACCGTCGGCGAGTTCAACGCCGGCAGCACGCCAACCACTGTGTCGAGATCAGCCTTCCGCGCATTCAGCATCAAGCCAACTCGGCCCTGCGCAGCAATCGCGGCATTCAGCATCAGCGAAATATTCTCGATCTTCTTCCGCTTCCACTCGTCCTTGTAAGCGGCCTTATTCGCGATCAGCTGCGTCTCGCTCTCCATCAGCGTCTCGATGATCCGCAGCCGGTTCGCCCGCAGCGAAGATCCCGTCTCCGTCACCTCGACAATCGCGTCCGCCAGCGTCGGCGGCTTCACCTCGGTCGCGCCCCAGCTGAACTCAACCGTCACCGGAATATTCTTTCCGGCGAAATATCGCTTCGTAAACTCGACCAGCTCGGTCGCAATAATCTTTCCCGCCAGGTCCTCCGGCTTCTGAAACGGCGAATCCTCCGGCACCGCGAGCACCCACTTCACCTTCTGCCGGCTCTGCTTGGAGTAGGTCAGGCTCGTCACGTACTCCACGTCCGTCTCGTTCTCCAGCACCCAGTCGTTCCCGGTCAGTCCGGCGTCCAGCGCGCCATGCTCGACATAGCGCGCCATCTCCTGCGCGCGCACCAGCATGCACTCAATCTCCGCATCGTCGATGGAAGGGAAGTAGCTGCGTCCATTCGCAAAGATCCGCCAGCCCGCTCGCTCAAACAGCGCAATCGTCGCATCCTGCAGACTGCCCTTCGGAATTCCCAGCTTCAACTTTTTCGTCTCGCTCACTTCGCCTCTCCTTTTGCGCCCAGACCAATACCCAGACCAATATTTTTCGTAAAGCAACTCACCGTGCCCTCGTGGCACACCAGCCCATCGCCTTCAACCTCGACCTTGAACAGCAGCGCATCGTTGTCGCAGTCGGTCGAAGCCTCAATCACGCGCAGCCGATTGCCGCTGGTCTCGCCCTTCATCCACAGCTTCTGCCGCGTCCGGCTCCAGAACGTGACAAACCCTGACTCCAGCGTCTTTGCGTAGCTCACCTCGTTCAAGAAGCCGAGCATCAGCATCTCGCCCGTCTTCGCATCCTGCACGATGCCCGGAACCAGGCCGTCCATCTTTGCAAAATCAATCTTCACCGTATCCGTCATTCTCATCTCTCCTGGGTTCATCATCGCGCAAGAAAAAGGCCCGCTCGCGGTATGCGCGTCAGCGGGCCTTTCGAAATCCTGAGTTAGCTTTCGTTACTTCGCCACACCGGACACAGCCGCCAACACGCTCTGCGCGTGATGATGGTGATGCCCGTGATGGAGGTGCTGCAAGCTCATCTCTATTTCAGAGTAGCTTTCGAGCTTTGAGAAGTCAAATCACCCGGCTGCGACTTCAGCAGATTTTTCGCAAATAAAAGCCGCAACTTGCTCATTGACGAGCCTCCGCGCGCTCTCGTACTCTTCCCCAGTAAAGAACCTATCCCACAAGGAGACTCTCCGATGTTCAATCTTCGCCGCAAGCTTCTCGCCGCCGCCCTTCTGTGCGCCGTTACTCCGGTCTTCAACGTCGCCCAGACTCCCAAGCCAGCTGCAGCCACCGCTGCCGCTGCGGCTGCCCCCCTCGACATCAACACCGCCACCGCCGACCAGCTCAAGGCCTTCCCCGGCATCGGCGACGCCTACTCCAAGCGCATCATCGACGGCCGCCCCTACACCGCCAAGAACCAGCTCGTCACCCGCGGCATTCTTCCTGAGAGCGTGTACAACAAGATCAAGGACCAGATCATCGCCAGTCATCCCAAGAAGTAACGCGCAAAAATCCGCTACAAAGCCAAAGGCTGGCTGCTACCATGCAGCCAGCCTTTTATGCTCCAAAAATCCGCCCGCCTCCAGTACGCTCTTCTCGCGCTCGTGGCCTTCTTCGCGCTCACTCACTTCTATTTGGGTGTCGTTCGCAGTTTTGACAATCTTGCGCACGGTCAGCAGCGCGCTCGGGTCCCGTTCTTTCAGGGGAGCCTCGGCCACGCAGTTCGCCTGACCACGCCGGAGGCCATGGAGGCAGGTCGTCGCCCCGGCGATACCGCAGTGACCATCACGCTCGCCATGCCCGAGGCGCAGGCTGCTGGCCTCCACGTCGGCGATGCCGTCGTCGACGTCAACCGACGACCCTTTACTGGCGGGATCGTTCTTCTGGAAGAACTGCGGAATAGCAGCCCCGGTCAGCCCATGTCCCTCACCATCCTGCGGCCCGACGGATCCGAGGCTACCGTCAGTTTCCAACTCGCTCCGCAACGTCCATCGGTGGCTCCAGTCTGGGCCTGGGTCATCCAGTGTACTTTCCTCTTTCTGCCCTTCTTCTGTCTGCTCTTGGGCCTCTACACCGTCTTTGCTCGCCCGCGCAACTTCTACGCCTGGCTCATTCTCGGGATTCTTGCCTTCTTACCGGCGATCTTCATTCCGCAAACCCTATTCCACGGGCCACTCGCTCCAATTGCGCTCGTCTGGAACATCGTCGCCCAGACCGCGATGCCGATCTGTCTCATGCTATTCGGCATTTATTTTCCCGAACGGTCTTATTTGGATATTCGCGCGCCGTGGATCAAGTGGTTTCTCATCATCCCGGTCCTTGCGCTACTTCCTGCTGATTTCTTAACAAGCTTCGGACACACCTACAACTTCAATCTCGACGCATTTCTCGATCCATGGGCTCTAAGGATCAACATCGTCGAAAACGTCTTCAGCATCCTTGCCATCTTCTACTTCTTCGCGGCCATCGGCAGCAAGACCAGGACGACCACAGGGGATGCCCGACGCCGGCTGAAAATTCTCTACTACGGAGTCGCGATTGGACTCACGCCGTTCTTCATCCTTTTCTTCATCGCTCTCGTCCGCAGCAAGGACGTCGGCCAGGACATTCCACGATGGATACTCCTTGCATCATTTCTCATCCTATTGCTCTTCCCCTTGTCTCTCGCCTACGTCGTCATCGTCCAGCGCGCCGTGGATATTCGTATCCTCGTCCGTCAGGGCACTCGTTACGCTCTCGCCCGCCAGTCCATCAACATACTGCGAGTCCTTCTCGGCCTCTGGCTCGGCCTCACGCTGATGAAGTTCTTCAAGCATCCGGACCAGCAGCGCAACGTCGACATCGTCCGCATGTTCGGCATACTCGCTTGTTTCTTCGCCTTCCGCTTTGTCCTCTCCAAACGCCTCCAGCAGAGGATCGATCAACGCTTCTTCCGTGAGGCCTACTCCACTGAACAGATTCTCTCGGAGCTCTCCGACGAGGCCCGCAACTTCACTGAAGTCGCTCCGTTGATCAACACCATCACCCAGCGCCTCGGCGATACCCTCCACATCGACCGCATCGCCGTCTTTCTTCGTACCGGCGACACCTTCCGTTTGCAACTGGCCACCGGCTCTCCCCTACTTCCGAACACATCAGAGATGTTCTCTCTCCCCGCAGCCTCTACCACCATCACAACTCTCAGCCGCGCCAAGGTCCCAGCCAACGTCTACCGCGACGACCCCTCCAGCTGGCTCGTCGACGCCACGGACGCTGAACGCACCACGCTCGCCGATCTCTCCACCGAACTTCTCGTACCCCTCCCCGGCCGCAACCGCCTCGCCGGCGTCATCGCCCTCGGCCCCAAGCGTTCCGAGGAGCCTTACACCAAGATCGACCGCCAACTCCTCCAGACCATAGGCTCGCAGACCGGCCTCGCCCTCGAAAACGCCGAGCTCCTCGAAAATCTCACCACAGAAATCAGCCAGCGCGAACGCATCTCACGCGAGATCGAGATCGCTCGCGAAGTACAGGAGCGCCTCTTTCCCCAGAGCTACCCCAAAGTCTCCGGCGTCGACCTCGCCGGCTATTGCCGTCCTGCGCAGGCCGTCGGTGGCGACTACTATGACTTCTTCGTTCTAAGCGATGGACGGCTCGCCCTCGCTCTCGGCGATATCTCCGGCAAAGGCATCTCGGCCGCGCTTCTTATGGCAAGCCTTCGCGCCAGCCTTCGCAGCATCGCGAGTCTTCAGCAGAGCGACCTGGCAAGTCTGATCCGCCACGTGAACAACCTCGTCTACGAATCCTCAACCACCAACCGCTACGCCACCTTCTTCTACGCCGAGTACGACCCCGGCACCAGCCTCCTCACCTTCGTCAACGCGGGCCACAACCCTCCCTACATTCTTCGCGGCACCCAGGTCATCCCGCTCGAAGCCACCGGCACGGTAGTAGGCCTGCTCCCCGACGCGGAATACGCCCAGGCCACCATCCCTATGCACTCCGGAGACGTCCTCCTCGCTTTCACCGATGGCATCTCCGAAGCCATGAATCACCAGGACGACGAGTGGGGAGAAGACCGCATGATCGCTTGCGCCCAGCAACTCCTCAATCAGCCCGGCGGTTCCGTGACAGCCCGGCAACTCCTCGACTGCATCCTGGCCGCCGCCGACAAATTCACCTCTGGAGCCCCGCAGCATGACGACATGACTCTCCTCGTCTGCACTGTCGGTAAGTCCCCCATCGCGAACTAAAAAATCGTTGATCACTGTCTCACGAAGGTCTATCTTCACTATTTGGTGAGTAAAGGGATGCTAAGGCGCCTGACCAGGAAACCAACCGAAAGCGAGCTAAATTCCGAATGAAAGCATTAAACGTGCTCTGTATTTTCTTTGTCAGCGCATCGATTCCTTTGTTCGCCCAGCAATCTTCAATATCAACGGCCCCTTCCGCACCCAATACTCCATCGCAATCCGCCGCTCAAGCTTCCAGCAGCAAGAATCGTCAAATCACCCTCGACGTCGTTGTCGCTAACAAGTCCGGGAAGCCGCAATCAGGATTGCAGCAAGAGGATTTCACTCTATTGGACAACAAAGTCCAGCAGAAGATTCTGTCCTTCAGTGCTGTAAATGATTTGGCCAAAGCTGACCCTCCAGTCGAAGTTATTTTGCTCATCGATACGGTCAACACTTCGGTTGACGCAATCTCAGATGCGCGCGGGCAGATCGAAAAATATCTTCGCCGGAACGATGGCAAACTTGCTCACCCTACATCGATTGTTGTCTTCTCAAATTCTGGCTTGAAGGTCGAGGACCCGCCTTCACTCGACGGGAACGCCCTAAGCGCAAGTTTGAAAGCTAATAAGGAAATCGGTCTGCGTACGCCTCGCCCAGGACCCGGAACCTCCGTGGAATCGGACCATTTTGTGTCATCACTGGCCGCCCTCAATTCGTTGGTTACCGCGCAGGCCGGCGTTCCAGGCAGAAAGATGGTGATCTGGTTCAGCCAGGGCTGGCCTTTACTTGTTGGAGCAGAGAAAAAGCTTGACCCAAAACTGAAGGAGAGTCTGTTCGCGAGCGTCATAGCAGTTTCAGAGATGCTGCAGCGAACCCACATCACTCTATACAACATCGATCCTGAGGGCAGCACGCTCGGCAGCGCGACCCGATCTGACAAATTCGCCTACCTGACCTATCTAAAAGGCGTCTCGACTGCGAATGATGTCTCTCCGGCAAATTTGTCACTGCAGGTTCTTGCCACCCAATCCGGAGGCAGAGTTCTCATCAACGGCATAGACGTCGCCAGTCAGATCCAAAGCTGCGTCGACGATTCGAACGCCTTTTACGTCCTCTCCCTCGAGGCTGCTCCAGGCCCTCAGGGCCAATACCACAGCCTCGAATTGAAAGTAGATAAACCTGGACTGACGGCTAGCACGACTACCGGTTACTACACTCAGCCATAACGGTAAAGCGCGTCGCCCTCCGCGTCTCCGAACTCGTACAACTCCAATCTCATCAGTTATCTGAAGTCCTCATTGTGACTTCTCCCATCGCATGACAGACACGCATTTGCATCGGCGCCGAATTGCCTTATCCCCCAATTTAGCCATTGTCGCGGTCGATTCCGTCGTCGCTTTGCAGTCTGCGAATCGTTTAGAGTGGATCATGTTGAGTTTTTAGCCCAACATGCTATACGCGAGCCGACGAATCCGGACGCCCATGTTCGCCAAGCCTTTCCATCTCGACCGTCCCGCGGCTCGCCTCGCCGCTGCCATCGCAATCCTCGGGACACTCACCGGTTGTCAGGCCATTGTCAGCTCAGCTCCCGAGGCGCACGTCCGCATCATCAACGCGACCCCTGACTCTCCGCGGCTCGATCTCTACCAGGACTCCAACGCTCTCGCCTTCAACCTGGATTTTGGCACCGTCACTTCGTATATCAAACTCCCGCCCGGCACCTATACCATCTCGGCCAACACCGCCGGTACCAGGCAGATTCTCGCCTCTTCGAAGAGCATCTTCACTACTTCAGGTCAGTACACCGTTCTGATCGGCAACACCGCCGCCAGCCTGCAGCAGTTGACCCTCGCTGATCAAAGCCAGCCCGCACCTCCCGGCCAGACCGCGTTCCGTTTCATCAACCAGGCCACACGCAACGGTCCCATGGACATCTATCTCGTCCCTGCCGGTCAAAAGATCAACGCTGTCGCTCCACTCGTCACGGGCATCGCCTTCGGAATAAACACAGGCTACATAAACGTCCCCGCTGGCACTTATAGCGTCGGCATGCTCCCCGCCGGAACCGTTCCCACCAGCACCACCATCGCCAATTACACCGGACCCCAGGTCATCTATGCCGTTGGCGCTGCTCGCACCATCATCGTCATCGATCAGCCGCTCGTCACCTCACCCGGCATTCAGGTCATCACGGCGAATGACTTCGATCCTCTGGGCACCACCGGCTGATCCCCTCTCATCACGTTGGCAATCCGGCATCGAACATCGCGCGTACCCAAAATCTCTCCGAAAGTCGCGGCTTTTTCAAAAAATATACCCCGTCAAACTTCCGCAACACTCATGAAGCCCCTGTGTCTATGCACACCGTGAGCGGTAGCAGCAACACCCAACCTGCCGCTGGAAAGATCACAGGAGCGTCATCATGAACCTCACAAAACTCGCCCTCATTGCCTCTCTCGCTCTCGCCCCCGCCGCAATCTTTGCCCAGACAACCCCCACGCCCGGTCAACACGACTACGACATCAATCAGCGCAAGACCGACCAACAGGACCGCATCGCGCAAGGCGTCAAGAGCGGCCAACTCACGGCTGGCGAAACCAGTCGCCTCGAGCATCAGGAGTCCGGCATCAACAGGGAAGAGCGCGGCATGCGCGCCCAGGACAACGGCCACCTCACCGCGGCCGACCGCAAGACCCTGCACCAGCAGCAGAACCAGGAATCCCGCCGCATCTACCGCGATAAACACAACCGCAAAGTCCGCTAAGAACGATTGCAAGCCCAACGTCTTGCCTCAATTGAAAGCCTGAAGACTTCGACGAACCCTGTCTTGTTCTCTCCATGCACCAAAGCAAAAGGGCCGTGAGGAATCTCCTCGACGGCCCTTTCTTTTCTCGCTAAAAACTTAGTACCGGTAGTGATCTGCCTTGTAAGGCCCTTCCACCGGAACGCTCAGGTAATCCGCCTGCTTCTTCGAGAGCGTCGTCAACTTCACGCCGATCTTCTCCAGATGCAACCGTGCAACCTCTTCGTCCAGCTTCTTCGGAAGAATGTAGATCCCGACCTTATACTTGTCCTTGTTCTTCCACAGATCAAGTTGCGCCAGCGTCTGGTTTGCAAAGCTGTTCGACATCACGAAACTCGGATGGCCCGTCGCGCAGCCCAGGTTCACCAACCGGCCCTCGGCCAGCACGAAGATGCTGTTGCCGCTCTCGAACGTGTACTTGTCCACCTGCGGCTTGATGTTCAGCTTCTTCACGCCCTTCAGCGCGTTCAGCGGCTCCATCTGAATCTCGTTATCGAAGTGGCCAATGTTGCACACAATCGCCTGATCCTTCATCAGCTTCATGTGCTCCACGGTGATGATGTCTACGTTGCCCGTGCAGGTCACATAGATATCGCCGCGTCCCAGCGTTTCTTCCAGAGTCGTAACCTCGTATCCCTCCATCGCAGCCTGCAGCGCATTGATTGGATCGATCTCCGTCACAATCACTCGCGCTCCCATTCCACGCAGTGATGCCGCCGAACCCTTGCCCACATCGCCATACCCGCAGACCACAGCCACCTTGCCCGCAATCATCACGTCGGTAGCCCGCTTGATGCCATCCACCAGCGACTCGCGGCAGCCATACAGGTTGTCGAACTTCGACTTCGTGACCGAGTCGTTCACATTGATCGCCGGCACCAGCAACTGACCCTTCTCCAACATCTGGTACAGCCGATGCACACCCGTCGTCGTCTCTTCACTTACGCCGCGCCACTCCTTGGCCACATCCTGCCAGCGCGTCGGGGTCTCCTTATGAACCTGCTTCAACAGCGATTTGATGACCTCTTCTTCATGCGAACCCGAAGGCGAATCAACCCACTTGTCGCCCTTCTCAAGCTCAACGCCCTTGTGAATCAGCAGTGTCACGTCGCCGCCGTCATCGATCACCAACTGCGGACCCAGCACGCCACCCTTGCCGTCAGGGAAGCTCAGCGCCTGGTTCGTGCACCACCAGTACTCCTCCAGCGTCTCGCCCTTCCACGCAAACACCGGCACACCCGCCGCCGCAATCGCCGCCGCGGCATGATCCTGTGTCGAAAAGATATTGCAGCTCGCCCAGCGCACCTTCGCACCGAGCGCGACCATGGTCTCGATCAGCACAGCCGTCTGGATCGTCATATGCAGCGAACCCGTCACGCGAACGCCCGCCAGCGGCTTACCCGCGGCATACTTGTTCCGGATCGACATCAATCCCGGCATCTCCTGCTCGGCGATATCGATCTCCTTGCGGCCAAAATCCGCCAGAGAAATATCCGCTACTTTATAGTCTGTCGCTTTCTGCTGCACTGCCGCCTTATCGACTGTTGCTGTCGCCATTACTGCACCTCATTGAATTTCTGAATTCGTTACAATCCCCTTCAGAATAACAGTTTGGAACTCATTTTCGGCATCCTGTGTGTTGCCTGTCTCAACTAAAAGCACTATTTTCAGCCACATCAAATCCACAGGTATTTTCCCCGCACCGCATTTTCACGAGGGATTCAAGTCCACCGCTCTTCGCGCCGCAAGACTAAGCAGTGCCGCGAGTAACGCCAACCCGCCAATCAGGTACAGTCCGCCCGCGAAGCTATTCGTCGCGTCCCGCAACCGCCCCGTTACATAAGGGCCCGCGAATCCCCCAAGCGCTCCTAACATCGTAATAATTGCGACGCCGCCCGCTGCCGCCGCTCCTCCGATCATCCGTGTCGTCAAAGCCCAGAACGGCCCCATCGTGCTCCACAATCCAATCGCCACAAGCGACATCGCACACAACGCGACCGAAATACTCTGCGCTCGCGCCGCCCAGGCGAACCCCACAGCAGCCAACGCCATACAACCAGCCAGATGTCCTCGCCTCTCGTTCGTCCGATCCGAACTCCACCCCACCGCTACAGTGAAGATCGCTGCAAGAACGTAAGGCACCGTTGCATACCGCGCAATCAAACTCGCATCGCTTCCGTCGCCATGCGCCATGCCGCTCAGAATCAGAGGCATCCATAAATTGACGATATACACCCCAATCTGAATGACGATGTACACCGCCGCCAGTATCCAAACCGCAGGCAGCCTGAAAGCATCGAGCAGATTGTGATGTTGCGCCGCTCCGTACAGCTCCTCGTCCCGCCGCAACTCACCCTTCAGCCACGTCCTCTCTTCCGGCGACAACCAGTCAGCTACTGCCGGGCCGTCCTTCAGCACAAACAGCACTGAGAATCCCAGCAACACCGTCGGCACGCCCTCAAACAGAAAAAGCCATTGCCACCCACTTAGCCCGTACACGCCATCCAGCTTAAGCAGCGCGCTCGACAACGGAGCCCCCACCACTCCCGCAAGCGAAGTTGCCGTCATGAATTTGGCCACCGCCCGCGCCCTCTCATGAGAAGGGAACCAGAAGGTCAAATAAAGAAGCATGCCCGGAACAAACCCGGCCTCAGCCACTCCAAGCAGAAACCTCAAAAGATAAAACGACCCAGGCGAACTCACCCAAACCATGCACGCCGAGACCACACCCCACGAGATCATGATGCGCGCTATCCACACCCGCGTCCCGACCCACCGCAGAATCAGGCTGCTCGGCAGATCGCACAGCGCATATCCGAGAAAAAATATTCCCGCGCCCGTCCCATACACAGTGTTGCTGAAGTGCAGGTCCCGCTGCATATCCATCGCCGCAAACCCCACATTCACGCGGTCCAGATATGCCACGATATACAGCAGAAACATATACGGAATCAGCCGCCACGAGATCTTCGCGTACAGCGCGCGTCCATCCACAGCCGGTTCACCGACCACCTCTGCCATCGCTCTACTCTATCCCGTCAACGGTCGTCACGATCCATCTGCGTCGGCAAAATTATCTCCGTCCGCTTCGACTCCCTGTGCGACCGCCACCCGGCGATCGCCATCAGCACAAAAAATCCCGCGAACCCCAGTCCGACTCCCAGTGCCCCAGCCAACCCGAGCAAACTCACCCACAGGGGACTAGTCTTTTCGGAAAAATAAGCGAACGTAGCAGCAATATCCCCCAACACCAGCAGCAACGAAACCAGCAGCAAGCTCAAGCTCGCGATAACCCACCACTTGAAGCCATCCGGCAGCGCCTTGCTTCTTCTTCGATTCACCGTTCGCCAATTCCGATCGCCGCGCAGAGCCCATGAAGGCGCACCTCGCAGCCTATCAACGTCTCGATCATCTCTCGGCCTCCAGCAGCTTCCGCTTCCGCTCCACTCCCCAGTGGTACCCGCCCAACCCGCCGCCCTTCGCAACCGCCCGATGACACGGTATCACCACCGCCACCGGGTTCGATCCAATCGCCGCACCGACCGCGCGCGAAGCCTTCGGCACACCCAGCTCCGCAGCTAACTCCGAATAGTATCGAGTCTCTCCTCGCGGAATCTCCTGCAACGCCTTCCACACTCTCTGTTGAAACGCCGTTGCCCGCACATCCAGCGGAAAAGTCGCCGCCAGCGGATGCTCCCCCAACTGACTCGTCACATACCCAACCGCGTCCGCGAGCCAGCCAGTATTCCCCTTGGCCGCAACCAGCTGCGCCTTCGAAAACCGCTTCCGCAACTCCGCGGCCAACTCCTTATCGTCCCGTCCAAACGCAATCGAACAAATCCCGATATCCGTCGTTGCCACCAGCATCCGCCCCAGCGGACTAGCCGCCGTCGTATACCGAATCAGCAGCCCCTCTCCACCCGCCCGCATCACGCGCGGAGTCATCCCCAGCGCAGCCGAACTCTTCTCATACAATCTGCTGCTCGACCCATACCCCGCCTCATAAATCGCGTCCGTGATCGGAGCCTTCCCCTTCTTCGGCTCTCTCACCTTATCTCTGAACCGCTCCAATCGAGCTTCCTTTGCATACTGCCCCGGACTCACTCCAAGCACGCGCTTGAATCCACGCAGAATCGTCAGCTTTCCAACGCCTGTAGCCTTCGCCACATCATCCAGTCGTGTCCGCTCCTCCGCATGATCCTTCAGATACTCAGTCACAACGGCAATCGCGCCCGCCTGCGGATCAGCCTTCGCCTCCGCCTGTTCCGGTTCGCACCGTTTGCACGGCCGATACCCCGCAGCCTCAGCCAGCGCCGGGGTAGGAAAGAAGCTCACCTGTTTCCGCATAGGTCGCCGGCTCGCGCAACTCGGCTTGCAGTAAATCTTCGTCGACTTCACGGCATACACAAACTGGCCGTCCGCCTTGGCGTCCCGCTGCAACACCTGCTGCCACTGCTTTCCGGGAAAATAGCTCGGAACCAGAATCACGTCTGAACTCGTCTTTGCTGCACTGGTCATCGTCATTCCAGTATCCTCCCACGGCACTGCACAATGCCACACTCCGTTTCGTTCATTCAAACTCGTGAAATCCGAGCGGCGTAAAATTCGCCCATGACGCAACGAAACCACCTCCACTTGGTCTTCGCCGCGACGCTCTCCATCGCAGCCATCGCGACCGCGCAAAATCCTACCGATCCGCCAGCCTCGCAACATGCCATCCTTACCGTTACCGGCAAAGGAGTGCAGATCTATGCATGCCAGCAAACTGTCACTGGTCCCCATTGGGTCTTCCGGGTACCCGAGGCGACTCTTACCGACTCGTCTGGCAACCCCGTCGGCACTCACAGCGCCGGACCCATCTGGAAATCGAACGACGGCAGCATTGTCAAAGGCGAGCTCCTCCAAAGAGCGCATCCCCCGAACTCACATCCATCCCCTGGCTTCTCCTCAAAGCCGTCGGTCCTACAGGCCCAGGCATAATGGCCCGCGTCGAATTCATTCGTCGCTCCGACACCCACGGAGGCGACGCCCCCAACGCCATTGGATGCGACGCTCAACACCTCAATGCCGTCCGCCGTGTCCCCTACACCGCGACCTACACCTTTTACTCCGCAAAGCCCTGAACAAAACAAAAAAGATGGGCAGGCCCGAAGCCCACCCATCTTTCCAACCCATACAAACAAACTACTTGGTAGCCGCCTGTTTGACTCCAGCCTGCTCGGCCAGCGCAGCCGCCTTGTCCGTCTTCTCCCACGTAAAGCTTTCGCCCTTACGTCCGAAGTGGCCATACGCCGCCGTCGCCTTGAAGATCGGCTTGCGCAGATCGAGCCCCTCGATGATGCCCTTCGGCGTCAGCGAGAAGTTCTTCCGCACCAGCTCCTCCAGCTTGGTCTCATCGACCTTGCCCGTGCCGAACGTATCCACCAGCACGCTCACCGGCTCAGCCACGCCAATCGCGTAGGCAAGCTGCACCTCGCAACGATCAGCCAATCCGGCGGCAACAATATTCTTCGCCACGTAGCGAGCCATATAAGCCGCCGAACGATCCACCTTGGTCGCGTCCTTACCGCTGAACGCTCCGCCGCCATGCCGTCCCATGCCGCCATACGTATCGACGATGATCTTCCGTCCCGTCAACCCCGTATCGCCCATCGGCCCACCGACCACGAACCGTCCCGTCGGATTGATGTGGTACTTCGTGTCCTCGTCCAGCAGGTTCGCCGGAATCACAGCCTGAATCACGTTCTTCAGAATGTCCGCGCGCAGCTCTTCGTTGCCGACGTTCTCCGCATGCTGCGTCGAGATAACCACCGCATCCACCCGCACCGGCTTATGGTTCGAGTCATACTCCACCGTCACCTGGCTCTTGCCATCCGGCCGCAGGTACGACATCAGCCCGTTCTTGCGCACCTCGCTCAGCTTGCTCCGCCAACTTGTGCGCCAGCGAGATCGGCGTCGGCATCAACTCCGGCGTCTCGTTCGTCGCGTACCCGAACATCATGCCCTGGTCGCCCGCGCCGCCCGTATCCACACCCATCGCAATATCGCCCGACTGCTTATTGATCGTCGAGATTACCGCGCAGGTATTCGAATCGAACCCATACAGCGCGTTGTCATACCCAATCGCCGCGACCGTTCCGCGCACCAGGCTCTGGAAGTCCACATAGGCCTTCGTCGTAATCTCGCCCGCAATCACCACCAGGCCAGTGCAGGTCAGCGTCTCGCACGCCACCCGGCTGTAGGGATCCTGCGCCAGGCAGGCATCCAGAATCGCATCGGAAATCTGGTCGGCAATCTTATCGGGATGCCCCTCAGTGACAGACTCACTCGTAAACAAAAAACGGTCGCGTTTAGCCAAAACAATTCCTCCAGAGAGTACCTGCCGAGACACTTAGTCTGGACAGCGTCTAACCCCTCTATTTTACCCGTGCATCAGTCCAACCCGGCAAAGCCGCTCAGCCGTTAGTCCAGGCAGCGTCTCCAACAGCGAAATCTCGCATTGAAGCGCGCGAGGCTCTTCGCCGAAAAAGTCTCTTGTCATTTTGTTGAGATTAGCTTTGGGTTTGCATTGTGACAAACTGCAGCCGTCACCGCAACGTCTATGGAATCAGTCGACCATGCAGCGCAAACTTCCACACGCCCCAACCCAATGGCCACCAGCGAAACCAGCATCATCGCCACGCCCATCCATCGCAAACTCGTTTTGGACTCGGGCCCCACTCTGTTTCTCCGCACATTTTCGGCAAACTCAACCCAGTCAGCAGCCTCGCTGTTGGCAGCGCCGCTCTCCTGCAGGCTTGCTTCAAACCGCTCAATCCACGTAACTTCATCCAGTTTCAGAGCTGCCACATAGCTGCGAACGATACCCTTCCGGAACACCCCGCCCGGTAGCGAGTTATATTCTCCTGCCTCCAGCGCATAGAGATGGCGAGACGCGACCTTGGTCTCCTGGCAGATCGTCTCAATCGAGACCTTCCTGCGTCTCCCGCTCCCATCGCAACTCGTCGCAGAATCGTTCCATTTGCTCCGTTTAACCCATGTCAGGCGAGTCCAACCGCCCGCCTGCCGCAGGCCGTTTAACCGCAGGCCCGCGCCAGTTCCTCGAAGAATAGACTGGAGTATTTGTCGAAGTCAAAGCCACTTTTGGGGGATGCGCCTACCACTTACTCTAAGGGATCAAAACAGTTAGGCCTCGACTATTGAAATATCGCCGGGGTGATAGACCGATTCCGTGACAGTCGCGACCACAACTTGTTTCGTACGATTTATGAAGGGCTGCTCCGCTATCAGATAGAAAACATAGGCGATTAGAAGAGCAATCGGAGTAACGCAAAAAACCAAAACCAAAAACTGCTCCAGTGGATCGTTCGCCCGCCTCGCAGCAATGTCTGTCCGTAGATAAATATGCTGTACGACCGAATGGGTTAGATAAAGGCTGTAAGAGAAGCTCCCTAGCCACGTTAACCCTCGCACCGACAGGACTTTTCGTACAGATGGGGCAGCCCCAAGACTTAAGAGCGCCATCAACGCGGCGGAAAAAGATCCAATAAAAAAATCGGATATGTTGTCTTTGTCTCTAAAGATAAAGAAATACCCGATCAAGCTAAACAAACACACCCATTGGAGCCATTTTTGTGTTTTGCCACGACTTGCCAACTCCGCCCCTGCCATCCCAAGAGCAAAGACGAAGAAGTAATTGACTGTGACCTGATGTCCAACCATGTGATATCCCGCGTGGGCAAGAATGAATACCGCAACGAGGGTTGGTGCCGGACCAAATCGTCTCCAGGCCATCACCATCAAAGGAAACAACAAATAAATTTGGCACTCCATCGCAACAGACCACAATGGCCCGTCAAACACAAAAGCCAGAGGCGGAAACCAGTTGTGAATCATTAAAAAGTGCGACCAAATCCCCACGATTGTCGCCGGCTCGCGGAGATAGATCATTCGCATCGAACTGGGGCGGCTCATCACTTCAACCAGGATTGCAAGAACAAGAGCGAAATAATACGGTGGGAGGATCCGACGCGCTCTCTTCTTGAAAAAGACGCCAAACCCTCCGCGCAACGTCATGTCATTTTGCGCAACCGGCAACATCAGGCAAAATCCCGAGATCGCAATGAAAACCGTTACCATTGCATGCCCATGTGAAAACAGGTAATACCAGAATCGAGGCCGCTGGGATGCCAGTTCTGAACCTTGAAAAGCATGATGCAGGACAACATAGAACGCTGCAATGCCCCTCATCCCATCAATGAAGGTTAAGTGCAACGTAGGGCTTTCATTTGTCCTGGTGATCATAGGCTATTCAATGGCGGAGCGTTTCGCCCCGATTGTCTGTTAGACAGACTATAGCAAGACCCGGAAAGGCCATTTCATACTCAAGGTTTGCTATCATCGTGTCAGAGAGGCCGCGTCGATGGTCATTCGCCTCTCGACCGCAAAAAGATAACCCACCGCTGCTGCCGCGGGCCCCCGGAACCCGAACCAAGTCCCTGGTGAGAAAGAGAACGAGTGCGCCTCCCTTTTCCCGAACGCATTCCCATCGTCCCAGTCTTCTTTTTCGCAGTGACGATTTGCGCCGTTCAGCTGCTCCAGGGAACCAACTCAACCTTCTCTCTTCTCTGTTTCTTCTACATCCTTCTCTCAGCGCAGGCCTTCAACGTCGCCGGCGGTTTCACTCGTACTTCCGGGGCGTACATCTTCTTTAACACGGTCCTGGGAGTCATCTTAGGCCTTTGCATGAAGGTTTACCTTGACGAACCAGCAGACTCCAATCTGCTCGTTCCGATCTTGACCATGAAGATTTACCTCGCTGGCATAGCCATGATGCTCGTGGCGGTCTATCTCAGCAAAAAGGTCACTGCCAAGCGCTCTATCCTGGGAAAGATGATCACCGACGCCAAGCTGCAGACTGCCACTGTCGGCTGTCTTATCGCCGGAATTTTAATCTTTGTCGCTGGGTTCATCGTACCCGCTGCCAATGGCTCGGTGCTCAGCGCGCTGAATCAGATCAATCGATTTTTCCCACTGGCGGCGGTGCTTGGAGTCATCAATACCATCCGCCGCAGTGGCGGCACTCGCAGCGTCAATCTCCCGGTTGTGCTCGCCGTTTCCATGATGTTCGCTATTGGAGCCCTCGGCTTCTCCAAAGAGGGAATGTTCGCCCCCTTCGCTTGCTGGATACTGGCTGCTGCTTCCCAGCGCTACAAGCTATCCCGCAAGCAGATCGTCATCATGATCCTTGGGACAATCTTTGTATTTCGATACCTCGTCCCGTATGCCCAGTACGGACGGACCTATCGGGAAGAAAATGGTGGTGTCAACGTTTCAACGGCCGTCTCTCTTCTCTTGAATTTGGGCTATGTCCGCGATCAATACCTCGAGTCCTCCGCCGATGCCTACGAGGACCGGGTGTTGGGATACTACAACACCCCTCAAGGCTTCTTTGACCGCCTTCAGATGATTTCAATCGACGATGCTCTCAACAACGAAACGGAGCAAGCTGGCACCTTTGGCCTCGATCCGATCGTCTGGGCCCTCGAAAATGCCGTTCCGCACTTCATCTGGAAAGACAAGCCAACGATCGGGATCGGAAATATCTGGGCCCACGAGGTTGGCCTGCTTAGTAACGAGGACGAATCGACGGGTGTCTCTTTCTCCGCCACTGCTTCCTCCTACCACCTCATCGGATGGCTCGGAGTCTTTCTTCTCGCGCCCATCATTTGGTTTTTCCTCTTCGTCATCTTCGACTCCCTCTGCGGAGACATACGCAAGTCGCCGTGGGGTCTCCTTATCCTCGTGCTCTACGCTCACGCTGGTCCGGAAGCGGACATTACCGTCCTCATTTACATGTATTTCTACACCTCCTTCGGTATCGTCTTCGCTGCGTTCGTAGGTGCGTACGTCATGCCGGTTATTGGAACGCTCTTCATCGGCCCGGAAGGCATTGTGCTGCGTCGAGGCCGACCCATTCGAAGCATCGCTGGCAGATTGTTACCTCCTGCCCGCACCTCCGAAAGTTAGCCGGCCGCCTTTCTCTCCCTGGCCATGCAACCGTATCCACTCCGCAAAGAACGTACGCCTCTCGCGATCGCCTCGCCTCTTCTCAACTCCGGCCCTGAAGCCCGTTCCCATACACTGGTACAAGCATGAACAAATTAGTTGTCGGCAATCTCGTCCATCGTCCTTTGCGCTCGCTAATCAGCTGTGTCGCCATTGCCATCGAAGTCATCATGATCCTCTCCATCACCGCCATCCTGATGGGCAAGCTCAACGGCTTCAAGGACCGCACCAACGGCATCGGTATGGACATGTTCGTCCGCCCCAGCACTACCAACAACTTCATCGGCATGAGCCCAGCCGGTGCTTCCATCAAAGTCGCCGATGTCCTTGCGCAGGTCCCCCACATCAGAATCGTCGCCCCCGTCAACATTCAGATCACCAGTTCCCTCGACAACATCTACGGCATCGACTTCAAAACCTACGACGGCCTCCTGCCCTTCGTCTTCCTCTCCGGCGGCCCCTTTCAGGGTCCCTACGACGTCATCGTCGACGACTACATCGGCGCAGGCAAAAAGATCGGTGACACCCTCACCATCCTCAATCATTCCTTCCGCATCTCCGGCATCGTCGAGCACGGCAAGGGCGGCCGCAAGTTCATCCCCATCGACACCATGGGCACCCTCACCGGCACCGAGGGCAAAGCCACCGCCTTCTACCTCAAGACGGAACATCCGCCAAAATACGAGGACGACGTCCGCAAATCCATCCTCGCCACCCCCGGCATGTCCCAGTACAACGTCATCACCACCGACGACTACCTCGCCTCCATGACCCCCAACGCGCTCCCCGGCTTCAACATCGGCCTCCGCGTTGTCATCGGCATCGCCGTCGTCATCGGTTTCCTGGTCATCTTTCAGTCCATGTACACCGCAGTCATGGAGCGCACCCGGGAGATCGGCATACTCAAATCAATGGGAGCGTCTCGCGCCTACATCGTCGGCATCGTCCTCCGCGAAACCAGCGTCCTCGCTTGTGTTGGCATCATCCTCGGCATCGCTGCGAGTTTTGCCCTCAGCGCTGCCCTCCAGGCTCGCTTTCCCACTCTCGACTTCGTCATCAACCTTCCCTACGTCTGGAAGGCCATCGCCATCGCCTTTGTCGGAGCCATCCTCGGTGCGCTTTACCCCGCGCTCAAGGCCGCCAGCAAAGATCCCATCGACGCCCTCGCCTACGAGTGAGGGGATTTCTCTTCTTCACCATGACTCTACAGGCAGCGAAAGGCGGTCATTTTGGTCAATAGGATTTATCGTCTGGCGATTCCAGTCCTCATGCTCTGGCTTATCGCCTGGATAATTCTCTCCTGGGCAGGAGTTCAGGATGACGCCTTCATCCACCTTCGCTACGCCGACAATTTCTTCCGAACCCACCGCATCACCTACGATGGCGTGCATCCCGATTACGGCGCATCCAGCCTACTCTACGTCTACCTGCTTGCCTCTCTGCGCGACTTCTTCACCTCGCCGGATCTTCCTCGCATCCTTTCAACCTGTGCGCATCTCCTCCTCTTTTCTGGTCTTGTGATCCTCTTTTTTCGATCGATCCCGCGCGACTCATCCCTGTCGCGGCTGCTCGGATTGATCCTGCTCCTTATCCTCGTCAGCCCCTCAGCCGTTCGCTGGCTCGACGACGGGATGGAGACTGGTCTTGCCCTTTGCGTCGTGGGGGTTCTATGTTGGACGACTTTCCGCCAATCGACTCACCCCACCATCTCTCGGTCGCAGTACGTCGGCTTCGTCGCGCTCGGCTTCTGTGCCGTTCTCTTGCGCACTGAACTCATCCTCCTATGCGGTTTGTCCTTCGCCATTCTTACCTGGAAACGTCTCTTCGAGACATCGAACGAAACGAAATCGAATCGGCGCTTCATGGCGCTCATCAGCGGCAGCCATCTTCTCTTGGGTGGCATCCTGGCCGTAGCATTTATCCGGCTTACGATGCACGCGCTTCTTCCTGACACAGCTTTGGCAAAATCCGCGGGCGTACCAGAATGGCACATCGCCGCGGGCGTCACGGCAAAGATCCTTGCCGCCTCGCTTTCTTTTGGCGCAGGAATGTTCCTCTTCTGGCTCACTACAATCTTTCTGCTGCTGCTTGCCGGCCGCTTCTCGATCACAAATCTCCTCGCCAACCTAACTTTTCCAGTCCTCTTCTCCCTCGCAGCGCTGCGAGGTCAACAGATCCAGGGAGCCCGTTACTTCGTCTGGACCTTCTTCTTCTCCATCCTCTGGAACATCCTCGAACTCAGCAGAGTCCCGCTCGATGATCGATCGCAGCGTCGAAGCACGATACTCGCCTACGCCTTGATGGCCCTCCTGTTGCTCGCGCTCCCGTTCGAATCACGGCTGTTCTATCCCATGTTGAGAGACCGTGCGACTCTCGTGAAGCAATTCGAAGGCGAGCGACTCGACTTACTGCAGGGCAAGCGCGGGGTTGCCTATGACGTCGGCCAAATCGGCTACTTTTCTCGCGCTGATATCTGTGACCTGGCCGGTCTCGTAAACGGCAGACACAAAGCCAGCGAGACCGAAAGCGAGCGAATCGCCGGCTGTGCTGCCTCGAATCCCGACTTCATGTTCATCGCCATTGGAGAGTTAAACCAGTTGGGGCACTATTCCCCCATCGAAGATTGGAGGATTTGCTCGCACTATGATTTCAGAACCGTAGAACAGAGCGTCCGCCACTACCTCATCGTCCGGCGATCGACCGCCCCCGAAGTTTGCCGAAGCATCGCCAACTCTGTCCCCTCGGAGATTGCGCCCCTTCTCCACTAGGCACCATTGGGGCCGCTATAGCTCAGAATCGTTCAAGCGTCGACTCCAGCCCGCGTCTCCAACCCGTCCCCCGGTAGAAAGCGTTGCATCGCCAACTCCACCGTCAGCGGTGTAAGCGCCAGTGCGAACGGCAAAAAGATCCGCACCTCCCTGATCCTCCCAACCGTCATCCACATCCCGAGATAAATCACCGCCGCCGCAAATGTCGCGATCCCCACCGAGTCTGTCTGATAGCTCCGCCGCGCCAGCATCACAGCAGTCCATCCCAGCGGCACCAGGAAAAGCAAAAACGGAGCATAGCCCTGCGGAGCCTTCAGGTTGAGAAACAGTTGCCACACCGGCGTACTGCCATAGGTCGCCTGCGGATACACAGTCTTCATCAGGTGATACTGCACCCCTACCGCCAGTAACACGGCAACCAGACTCGTCCCGGCCTGCAAGCCTCGGGGCAGCGCGAACCCTTTTCCCGCCGGTGTCAGACATACCAGCAGAACTCCGACATGCAACGCAAACGCAACATCGGCGCGGACAAATCCCTGTGCCAAAGCCAGCACCAGCAATCCGGCCACCGCAACAACCTGCCCCCATACCGTCGGCAACGGCAGTTTCACCGCCAGCAGCAGCACCGCCAGGGAGACAATCGCCGCCGTCGGCAGCGTCTCCGGCCGTTGATACCAAAGCAGCCACGATAGATAAAACTGAACCAGAACCACAAACGCAGCCGCTCCGAACCACTGCCTCCCCACACCCGCGGTGCGATAAACCGCCGAACGCCGCAAGAGAAAGAACAGCGTAAACACCGCAATTAACCCCGCGATCATATCCAGCAGCGCCAGCGTATGCCGCAGCGCGAAGTGCGTATGACGAGCCAGAAAGTAAGCCGTATCGATCACGCCGATCCGGTACTGGCTCGGTGCGTTCGCCGTCCCCGACACGACGTCCATCCAGATACCCGGCTCCTGGTAAAACGTCTGGCTGTAACTCCAATAATCCAGAAAACCCACAGATAAAACGATCAGGCTGAGCAGAACGCTCACAACTCTCTTCGGGCTCTGCGTCATCGACTCTTCGTCTCTCATCTCACTGGATTTAAGTCGAAGAATAGCATCCCCCCGTCGCATCCCCCGCCCCGCCGCTACCCTCCTGCAATCCCGCCCTGGCCGGCGTTCTTCCCATCCGCCGTATTATTTCTGTAATACGCTGGAACTCTTGCCGCTAATCTGCGTTCAATCCTTGGGCCCATGAATCAGTCAGACCCCATCCCGTCCCGCATCCTCAAAGTCGCCGAAGCCATTCTCCTCCTCGTCGCCGCCGCCTTCCTGGCTCTTCACGCCTTCCATCTCAGCGCCGACTTCCCCAATCACTCCCCCTGGATGGACTGGGCCAAGTACACCGACGAAGGCTGGTACGGCGACGCAGCCATCCGCCACTTCCTGCGCGGTCATTGGTACCTCCCCGGCGACTTCAACCCTGCCGCTGCACTGCCCGTCTGGCCTCTTCTCGAAGCCGTCCTGTTCCGCTTCACCGGCGTCAATCTCGCCGCCGCCCGTGCCCTCACCGTCGCCATCTTCGCCTGCATTCTCCTCGCGTCCTACTTTCTGCTTCGTCGCTGGCAGCTTCTCTCGTCCGATGGAAAATCGTTCGGCAAAAAAACCGAGACCTCCCTCGCCCCCGCCATCGCCGTACTCCTTCTCGCCGTCAGCCCCTTCTGTTATGTCTTCACCCGCATGGCCATCCTCGAGCCGCTCCTAATCCTCTTCACCGTGCTCGCCCTCCTCGCCGCCAGCTACATCCGCCCGCCAGAGCAGGGAAGCCCACCACGACGTTCTCTACTCCCTACTCCCTACTCCCTACTCCCTATCCTTTTAGGTCTGCTTCTTCCCCTCATGGTCCTCACCAAGACCACCGCCATCTTTCTCTTCCCCGCGATCGCCTGGCTCCTCTGGGCCCGCGCCGGATACCGCCTCCGCCCCTTCCTCCGTCTCAGCCTCCCCTCCGCCGCACTCGCCGACCGTCATCTGGCTCAGCTACTACCTCTTCGTCGTCCGTCCTCACTTCCTCCCGGACTACCACTACCTCTTCAGCGCCAACGGCTACACCGGCATCACTCCCTCCACCCTCGTCTCCGTCCTCGCCGAAACCATCGCCGACGGCCTCTGGATCGGCAAGATCCTCTACCCCCTCGCCCTCCTTGCCGCGATCTCCGTCTTCCTCCTCCGTCCTCGCCTTCTGCGCAACCCGCTCATCCCATCCCTTCTCCTCTGGGCCGGTGGCTACGCAGCCTTCCTCGCCTACCACAACAACCTCCAGCCCCGGTACTACCTCGTCATCGCGATCCCCCTCACTCTCCTCATCCCCGTCGTCTTCTCCAGCCTCTGGACCTCAGGCCCCCGAACCCGCACCATCCGCGAAACCTGGCTGCACCGCCTCGCCATCAGCTCCATCGTCGGCGTCCTCGCCGTCCTCACCATTACCGACGCCCGCCAGACCCTCCACTACGTCCGCACCCCCGACTACGCCTTCACCACCGCCGCCGACCGGATCCACCAGATCATCTCCGCCGACCCCACTCACAATCCGCTCATCCTCTCCATCAGCGGCTCACAACTCTCGCTCATGACCGGCCTGCCCTCCATCTGCGACGACTTCGGCACCATGGACCTCCCCGTCCGCGTCCAGGCCTACCACCCCGGCTGGTACGTCACCTGGAACCAGGTTGAAGACGACAAGATGGACGCCCTCACCCCCATGTACCATCTCCAGCGCGTCGCCGCCTTCCCGGCATTCGACGACCCCGAGCGCAACCTCCTCATCCTCTACCGCCTCGATCCCCCCATCCCCGGCACTCCACCGCGCCGCCACCGCAAACCCCTCATCCCCCGCATGCTTCGAACCAGCTTCGGCCAGCAACCCAGCCCCACCCAACTCGTGCACTGACGCGATGGGTCTTCGGTCACTCTGAACCCATCACGCTATACTTTGCGTGATCATGTCAGGTGAGAAAAACTTGCTTCAGCAGGGCGATCCCCGACGCTTTTACGAGCTCGATTCCCTGCGAGGCGTAGCGGCCCTCACCGTCGTCTTCCATCACTTCTCCCGCATCTGTTCTCCACGATTCACCTACTTTCTCGATCGCTCCCCGCTGCGCCTTCTCTTCGCCGGACATCAGGCCGTCATCCTCTTCTTCCTGCTCAGCGGCTTCGTCCTCACCCTTCCCTACAAAAAAAGGGGCAGCCTCAACTACGGCCCCTTCCTCGTCAAGAGAGTCTGCCGCATCTATCTGCCCTATCTTGGAGCGCTCGCCCTCGCTATTCTCTGCGACCGCCAATTTCCCGCACATCGTTCGTTCAATAACTACTGGGTCGACTGGACCTGGTCCGCGCCCATCACAACCCACCTTGTCGTTCAGCACATCCTCTTCCTCGGCGAGTACGACTGGTCTCAGTTCAACACCGCATTCTGGTCCCTCATCTACGAGATGCGGATCTCTCTCGTCTTTCCCTTCATCGCCATCGCCGTCCTTCGCTTCCGAACCAGGTGGCTTCTCCTCTGCGCCGCCGCTCTGTCGCTCTCCTTCTATCCTCTTGCGATCCTCTTCTCGAGCGTCCTTCATCTCTGCAGCCACGACGCCGCAGTCAACACCACCCTCACGCTTCACTATGCAGCCTTCTTCATCATCGGGTCGGTGATGGCGAGGCATCTCCACGCAATCAATCGCTGGTATACCGGACTCGGCACACCTCAGGCTGCCGCCATCGCTCTGGTGTCACTCGCGCTCTATGGCTTTTCCAACGCCAGCAGTCTCACCCGGCACTTCTCCATTCCCGCCAACCTCTTCGACTGGGGTGTCGTCGCCGGCGCAGCCATGCTCATCGTGTTTGCCATGGCCAGCCGTCCCTTTCACAGCTTTTTAACCCACCGCACGATCCATCACCTCGGACAAATCTCCTACAGCCTCTACCTCATTCACGCGACCATTCTCTTCGCCCTCATCCACACGCTCTTTGGACACGTCCGCATGAGCGTCCTCCTGCTGATCTACCTCACCCTCACCCTCATCGTCACAGAAATCTTCTATCGACTCATCGAGCGCCCCACGATGCTCCTCGGCCGCCGTCTCACCGCTCCTCGAAAAGGAACAAATCATCCCGCTCCTGCCCCCGTCGCGTCTGGGCAGCCCGACTAAACCGCGGCTCCACCGCACCAACCTCGTCTCTCCGCCCCACACTTCGCCGGTACTTTTTCAGGCAACGCCTCCCGCTCCGCTCTGGTGTAATCTGACAGGCAGCGCAACCCTCGGATTTCATCATTAGCCTTGATCTTCCTTAGGAAACGGAATGACGCCAGCTTCGCTCCTGCATTTTGCTGAGGCACTCCTGTGGTGCGCGCTCCTGTTCGTCTCCATCGCAGGCTACGGAGCCATCCTTCTGCGTCTCTTCGGCCTGCATCGTCCCTCCATAGCGCTCGCAGCCACCAGCGGAGTCGGAGTCGTCATCTTCCTCGGAGGCTGTCTCAACCTCGCGCAAGCCATTACGACTCCACTCCTCCTCGCCCTGATCTTCATCGGCCTGGTCGCCGCCATCCTCCTCCAGATCACCATCACTGAGCCCAAACCGCAGGTCGACACCGTCGGCCCCCCCTCCCTCCCCTCCCGCGCTCTCCCTCTCCTCCTCATTCTTCTTGCCGTCATCTTCGCCATCCGGCTTTTAGCCACCGTGCACGCAGGCCAGTACCAGGCGTCCGACGACTACAACTTCTACCTCGCCGCTCCCGCCAAAATGCTTCAGCTCCACCACTATGCCGCGGACCCCTTCAGTGAACGCCGCATCATGTCCAGCATCGGCGGCAGTTACTTTCTCCAGACCTTGGTCCTCGCCGTACTCCCCTTGGAGAACGTCCAGATGGCCGACCGCGCTCTTGGCCTCATGCTTCTCGCCTTCCTGGCCTACGCTCTCGCCAATGAGTTCCGCCTCACCCGGACGCAGCGAATCATCTTTGCCCTTCTCGTCGTCTTCACCCCGCAGCTCCAGTTCAACCTCACCTTCGTCCTCCTGCCCAGCGCACTTTTCTTCGGACTCGTCTACCTCGCCGCCAACCGCAAACCCCTCGCCGCTCACCCCGTTCTCGTCGCGCTTCTCATCGGCATCGTCACCGGAGCCGTCGCCACTACCAAATCCACCTACCTGCCCCACGGTGTTGTCTTCGTCGCCTGCCTTGCATTCTTCCATTGGCGCAGACGCGGCTTCGCTGCCGGTATCCGAACCCTCCTGTTCGCTGCCCTCGGCGCCTTCGTTGTCATGGCGCCCTGGATGATCGCCAGCCACGCCACCTCCGGAACCTTCTTCTATCCCACCCTCGGTCCCGGCTATCAATACAGCGCTTACGGCCTCTTCCCCGCACCCTCCGGAGCCGGCGTCTCCATCATCCTCTTCAAGGTCATCCCCTTCTGCATCCCTCTCCTCCTTCTTTTTGTCGTCGAGTGGATTCTTGGCGACCGCGACGAGCAGGGCGAAGCCATCCTCTCTCTCTCTGCCGCCGCTTTCTGCGCCGCTCTGCTCGTCGGCATCGCCACCGGCGGAGACTCCGTGCGCCGTTACAACTATCCCTGCATGCTTCCCGCACTGGTTCTCGTCTATGTCGTCTTCAGTCGCCGGGCCAATGCCATTCCCGAAGCCCGCCGGTGGTTCGTCCTCCAGAGCTGCACCGTCCTTCTCGTCGTCGTCGCGGCCATCTCCATCTGGGGCAATCGCCTTAGCAACGAGTTCATGCAGATTCCCTGGGGCCTCAAGTCGGCTCTCCTCGACACTCCCATCGTCCCTCGCGCCGTAGAGAACGAGTACGCCGCCATGCAGCGTTCCATCCCCACCGATCAGGCGACCCTTGCCACCGTCGGCAACTCCTTCCTCCTCGACTTCCGCGCCCACGCCATCAGCATCGCCGACTATCCCGGCGGCGCCAGCCTCCCCCCCGGCTGGCCCTCCCGCCAGGACGGCGAAGTCCTCGCCCGTTACCTTCTCGCCAACAACCTTCGTTATCTCGTCTATAACTACGCTGACTTCGCCGGCTTCGACCACGAAGCACCCCACGTAATGGCCGACACCTCCAGAACCCAATGGATCCATAGCGAAGCCGCCATCGCCCTCCGCTCCCATCAGCAATACGCCGAACTGGCCCGCACCCGGCTCCGTCTCTACGACGACGGCAATATGTATGTTCTTGACCTGGCTACCCCTGCCTCCCAGGCCGGATTTGAGAATCAACCCTTGACGGGACCCCAAAAGCCTCAGTAGACTTAAATCTCGCGCAGTCTCGCGTCTGTACGCCTGTGTCTGTATTGTTCCCAGGAGAGTCACGGCACCCGAGGCGTCCGTGGATTCACGATGGATTCACTGGGGAGCAGCTCTCACCGTAGCCGCCCCCGAAGCACCCATCCCATAGGTTTTGTGCGTAGTCCAGGTTCAAGCGGTATTTCTCCGCGTGTTGTGAAGAGGGAATCTATCTCTTCCTTCGCCACGCCGCTGTGCTCTGGAAAAATCGTTCTTTTGTTTTTTCACGCACCACCAACTTGGCACTACATTCTTCCGAACCACGCCGAACAAGGAAGACGGCAGAATCAGGGAGTAAAACAACGATGTCCACCACCATTCCGAGCGGCAAAGATATCAAGCGCAAGTGGTTCGTACTCGACGCCAGCGGCAAAACGCTCGGCCGTCTCGCCACCCAGGCCGCCTCTGTCCTCGCCGGCAAGCTCAACCCTCTCTACACCCCTACATCGATATGGGCGATCACGTCGTCATCATCAATGCCGAAAAAATCGTGCTGACCGGCCTCAAGGCTGACCAGAAACTCTATCGCCGCTACACCGGCTTTCCGGGTGGTCTTCGCGAAGAGTCCTTCGTCAAGCTCCTCGCCCGTCGCCCCGAAGCCATCGTCGAGCAGGCCGTCAAGGGCATGTTGCCCAAATCCAGGCTCGGCCGTCAGATGGCCACCAAGCTTAAGGTCTACAAGGGCTCGCAGCATCCGCACCTCGCCCAGAAGCCGCAGCCGATGGAACTCGTCGGCTAAGTTTTGTTAAGGGCACGGCTTTAGCCGTGCCGAAAGGTTTGAGCCTTATCGGGGCTTTAGCCCCTGAGGTCAGATTTTAGGTAGGTCCGGGCTTTAGCCCGGACATCTACGGAACCAAAAGCGACGGGGCTTTAGCCCCTGAGGTACAAGTTCAAGGAGCATCATGGCAGATCTGATTCAGTACTACGGCACCGGCCGTCGCAAGTCTTCGATCGCACGCGTCTTCCTGCGTCCGGGCAGCGGCAAATTCACCGTCAACAAAAAGGAGTGTGACGTCTACTTCGTCACCCCGCAGCAGCGCGCAGCCGCCAAACGTTCCCTCGGCATCGCCGACATCGGCGAGACATTCGACGTCATCACCACCGTAAAGGGTGGCGGCGTCATGGGACAGGCCGATGCCGTCAAGCTCGGCATCGCCCGCGCCCTCATGGAATTCAACCCCGAGCTCCGCAAGGCGCTCAAAGCAGAAGGACTCGTTACCCGCGACTCGCGTGGTAAAGAGCGCAAAAAGTACGGCCAGAAGGGCGCGCGCGCTCGCTTCCAGTTCTCCAAACGCTAATTACTGTTATTGCGTTTGAAGTTTGAAGTTGGAAGGTTTCAAGTTTTTAGCTTCTAGGTAACCCAAGGCTTTAGCCTTGGGCCTCTCTGGACTAGAAGATTTAGGGGCTTTAGCCCCTGGGGTATGCTCTCCGCTTCGCCGACAAGGTGAAGCGAAGGAGCGGGCCCAAGCCATTAGCAACACCCTTCGGAAGATGTTTCGCCGGAGGCAAGGAGTCAAATCTCCCTTACGAGGGATCAATCCAGGCACCGATGATCACACCCGGCCCGCCTCAACCAAGGAGCTACATTGGCAAACATCACTATGAAAGAACTGCTCGAAGCTGGCGTTCACTTCGGGCATCAGACCAAGCGTTGGAACCCCAAGATGAAGGAGTACATCTTCGGCGAGCGCAACGGCATTTACATCATCGACCTCCAGAAGACCCTCAAGATGTTCAAAGAGGCGTCGAAGTTCGTCACCGACCTGACCTCCACCGGCAAGCTCGTTCTCTTCGTCGGCACCAAGCGCCAGGCGCAGGACGCCATCGCTGAAGAAGCCACCCGCGCCGGCATGCCCTACATCAACAGCCGCTGGCTCGGTGGTCTTCTCACCAACTGGGTCACCGTGCAGAAGTCCGTCAAGCGTCTCGCCGAACTCGACGACATGTCCACCGACGGCCGCTACGAGCTCCTCACCAAGAAGGAAGTCATCAAGCTCGAGCGCGAGCGCAAGCACCTGTCGACCAACCTCGCCGGCATCAAGAGCATGAAGCGCCTTCCCGACGCTATCTTCGTCGTTGACTCCAACAACGAAGCCATCGCCGTCGCCGAAGCCCGCAAGCTCGGCATCCCGGTCGTCGCCGTCGTCGACACCAACTGCGACCCGACTCAGGTCGACTACGTCATCCCCGGCAACGACGACGCCCTCCGCGCCATCCGCCTCTTCACCACGAAGATCGCCGACTCGGCCTACGAAGGCGTCCAGATGGTCTCCGAGAAGGCCTTCAGCACCGAGGTCGCCGACGTCACTCCGACCGAAGTCTCCTCCGAGTACATCGGCGAAGAGGGAGAGTACGAGCCCGGCGATCACGTCGCAGCCGAGCCCGCCGCAGCAGCAGCCGAAGAAGACGAGACTGTCGACCTCGAAGCCGTCCTCGGCGGAAACATCCGCAAGGCCCCCGCTGCCGCCTCCGAGCCCGATGCCGAGCCCGAGTCGATCTCAGCCCAGGCCGCCGTCTAGTCTGGCAGTTGGCTTCGCGTTGTTGTTCAGGGAACGGTCACGGCGGGAGATACCTGCTTCGGCGCCGCTCACGCGACTCAGCTCGAAAAGTCTTGCTAAGGGCACGGCTTTAGCCGTGCCGTAACGACTCTTATAGATAATTACAGTGCGGGCTTTAGCCCGCGCCCCTCCAGCAATCCCCAAGGAAACGCACAATGTCTGAAACAGCCGTAAAGATCGACGCAAAGCAAGTCAAGGAACTCCGCGAAAAGTCCGGCGCCCCCATGGGCGACTGTCTCAAGGCCCTCCAGGAAGCCAAAGGCGACATGGAAAACGCCTTCGTCGTCCTCCGCAAGCGCGGCATGGCCTCGGCTGCCAAGAAAGCCTCACGCACCACCAATGAAGGCGCAGTCGGAACCTACATCCACGCCGGCGGAAAGATCGGCGTCCTCCTCGAGCTCAACTGCGAGTCCGACTTCGTAGCCCGCACCGACGACTTCCAGGAGCTGCTCCGCGACATCGCCATGCACATCGCCGCCGTCGACCCGCGCTTCGTCAGCCGTGAAGACGTCATCGCCGGCCGATCTCGACCGCGAGCGCGACGTCTACCGCGCCCAGGCCGCAATGATCGGCAAGCCCGCGAAGGTCGTCGAGCAGATGCTCGAGGGCAAGCTCGACAAGTACTACGAAGAGTTCTGCCTCCTCGATCAGCCCTTCATCAAGGAAGCATCGCAGACCATCGCACAGCTCATCGCCACCAAGGTCGCCAAGCTCGGCGAAAACATCAGCGTCCGCCGCTTCGCCCGCTTCAAAGTAGGCGCACCCTGACTGGACGGTTGCTCAAGCCAAAGCCGCGGGTTCCGAAGAAGTCTCCGCCTGACATCCCTCGTTTTTTGAGCCGTCATCCTGAACGAAGTGAAGGACCCCTGTATTTTGTCTTTTTTTATAGCAGGTTGGCCTGTTTGACATTCGCTATAACCAGCCAAATAGTAGATCATCAAGCCCGGGCACCAGCCCGGGCTTTTCTTTCAGCACCGCGGCAGATCACGCGTGTAGAAGACTCTAATTCAGCCTCGGTTGCCGGCAGAACAAGGACGTCGTCTCCTTTCTGTTCCAGCGGGCCAACGCTCGGACGACGTAGTCGGCGTCCTGCTCCAGCCTCGCCAATAAAGCCTCCGGCGCGTTGCTGTTTTGAGCAACTCCTCTGCGAACAAAGACCGACCGGATCTTCAGCGAGCTCCCACAGCACCGGCTTCGGCGTCATCGGATTACACGCCAGCCCACATACGGACATCGCCATGAAGAAGGGATCCCGTGACAGATTCTGCCAGTAAATCCTGGTCACGAATGTTGGCTGCCATCACCGCAACCAGATCAGATGTCTTCGGTGCGACCTAGACTCGCCGAAAAAGGTCGCGAAGGTCGTTAATGCCGAAGCGCATACCAGTAGCAGTCTTCCGTAGCAACCGAGACCAATATCGAAGCCACAGACCATGCCAAATCGTTGCCAATCACTTTGCTCAAGACGCTAAGCCTCAGTACAGTCGGCAAAAGCCGAGGCCTTGCACCCGATCGGTCCGAGCCTCTAACTGCTTGCAGATAAGCAATCAAATCCCGCCGTTCCTCCGCCTTCGGAACACTGAATCCCCATATTGTTCTCCGGCACCACCAGATCCGGATCGCTCAGCCACCTCTCCAGCGTCGCATCGTCCCAGGTAATCCCCGAGTTCTTCAATCCAGCCGAATAAGTAAACCCCAGCCACGCTCCCAGCCTTCCTGCCAAACACTCCAGCCAGCCGCGGCCCCTCGCGATCCGCATCCAGCGCATGACACCCCGTGCAGCGCTTCTCAAACACCAGCCTTGCCGCGCGCAGCATCGCCGACTCCAGCCAGCGCCGCCTCACTCCCACCCGCACTCTTCCCCAACATCGACAGCGCCTGCACATCGCCTGCGGAAAGCTTCGCGTCCCAGTGCAGCAACCGATACTGCAGCGGAGGCATATCCCCACTCTTCGCCTCCTGCGCAATCTTCGCCATCAGCACCTCCTGCTTCTCCACCGGCATCTCCTCCCATCGCGACAGATCCATCTTCTTGCGCGCCTCAACGATATCCCGTTCGATCAGCCACGACCCCGGAGCAACCCGCGCATACACCGGCCACCGCGTCTCGCTCGAGTGGCAATCCGCGCACTTCGTCACCAGCACCGCCTTCGCCTCCGCCGGCATCTTCGCCCCCTGCAGCAGCGTGCCGAGCCCCTCCGCAGGCTCGACACGCGGATTACCAAACGGATGCACGATAACCCCAGCCCCATCACTGCAGCAACAGTCGCAACCGCCACAATCCACGGACGCATCAGACCATCTCCGCCAGCGTCGAGTCGACGACAGCCAGATGATTCGTGCCCGCGAACGACCTTCACCTTCGTCACGCCCAGCACGCTCTCCAGCTTGCCCGCCGGAACCACCATCGGCCCTGGATTCGGCGCAGCTCCCGGCGCAGGCTGCGGAAACGCCGTCGACATCGCCGTATGAAACGCCACATTGCCCTCCACCTTCTGCACCACCTGGTGAATGTGCCCATTCAACACCGTCACCGATCCAAACGGCTTCAGCATCGCCAGCGCCTGCTCGCCATCCTTCGTGCCCCAGCCCCACTTCTCATACACCATCCACAGCGGAATATGCGCGAACACCACAATCGGCGTCGAATGGCTCAGGCCCGCAAGGTCAGCCTTCAGCCACTTCAACTGGTCCTCCCCCATGTTGCCCATCGCATCCACCTGCACGCAGTTGTTCAACCCCACAAAGTGAACGCCCTTATGGTTGTAGCTGTACCAGCCATTGCCCATCGTGCCCTTACCGAAACGCTGCTTGTACTGCTCGCCATCGTCGATGAAAATCGTGCTCGCCCGGAACGTAGAACACCTCGCTCTTGAAGCCCTTGATCACCTGCGCGGCCGTATCGAACTCCGCCGCCTTCGAGTTCTGCGTGATGTCCCCGGTGTGCAGCATGAAGTCCGGAGCCTTCATGCCCGCAGGCGCAACATTGGCCCGGTCGATCGCCTTCTTCAGCGTCCCCGTCACATCCGGGTTCGCACCTTTGTTGAATCCGATATGGCAGTCGCTGATCTGCACAAACGAAAAGTCCTCGACCTTCGCCAGTTCCCGCACCCGCACCGCCGCCCTTCATCGTCTGCGCCAGCAGCTTCGAAGTCGGCACGCCGCCAACCATCGACCACAGCAGCCCAGTCCCCGCCCACGCCATGCACCCCAGAAAATTACGCCGGTCGATGCCATCTCCTGCAGGCTGCGTCCTGCGTTCTCCTGCACTATCTCGTCTTTCTTAAACCGATTCATATCAAGCTCCATCTTGTTTCGATTGCCTGCACACTCCCAAAACTGGCTCGGCTCGCCTTTATTCCCACGCACCCCCAAATAATTCATGGAATAATTTCTCTGCGATTCGGTTAACGGTAGGGATGTTCAACGCCCAACCCCTTCCGGTCTTCTTCGACGCGTCGCCACGCCCGGCCACCCAGCGCTTCGGAATCCTCACCGATCCAGCACCGAGGCACTCCGCACCATGCCGTCCGCCATCACCCGCAGCGCAGACTTCGAGCAACTCGCGCTCCCGCTCTTTCGCCTCGCTCTACAACCACGCCTTCTGGCTCACCCGCAATCAAGCCGAGGCCGAAGACCTCGTGCAGGAGACCTTCTCCAAAGCCCTCCGCGCCTTCGACTCCTTCCAACCCGACACCAACTTCAAGGCCTGGATCTTCCGCATCCTCCGCAACACCTTCCTCACCACTCGCACCGGCATCGCCGCCGCCCGCACCGTCTTCCTCGAAGACCATCCCGACACACTCGACACCGCCGCCTCCGACCCCACCCCGGAAGACACCCTCATCCGTCTCGACAACCAGGCCGCTCTCCACACCGCACTCGAACAGCTTCAGCCGCAACTCCGCGAAGCTCTCCTCCTCTGCGACGTCGAAGAGATCAAGTACAAAGACATCGCCGTCATCCTCGACGTCCCCATCGGCACCGTCATGTCGCGCATCTCCCGCGCCCGCCGCACCCTCCGCCAACTCCTGCAACCGCAACTCGGGGAATCCCTATGAACCAAACACCTCAAACCAATCGCGAACATCTCGACTCCCGACACAGCTCAACGCCTACATCGACGGCGAACTCCCACCCGCCGAGCAGCAGGGAATCGAGCAGCATCTCGCCACCTGCCACGCCTGCACCCTGCGCGTCCTCTCCGCCACGCAACTCAAAGCCGCCACCGCCCGCGCCGGCCAACGCTTCGCCCCACCACCCGAAGCCCTCGCCCGCCTCACCGCCCAACTCCATTCGCAATCGCAACGCAGTCGAAACGCAAGCCGCAGTCGCCAAAGAACCGCGCGCATCTACTCCATCCGCCCCGCAGCCTGGGCAGCCCTCGCCGCAGCCATCCTGCTCACCGTCTCACTCCTCGGCTGGCGCCAACTCCATCAAACCAACACTCTCGCCGCCGAACTCCTCGACCAGCATCTCGCCACCCTCTCCACCGCAGCGACCCCGCAGGTCATCTCCACCGACCGCCACACCGTCAAACCCTGGTTCCAGGGCCGTCTCCCCTTCAGCTTCAACCTCCCCGACACCGCAGCGCTGCCACCCGACACCACCCTCAAAGGCGCCGACCTCACCTACCTCAACGGCCAGCCCGCCGCCCTGCTCCTCTTCACCATCCACAAACACGAGGTCTCCGTCTTCCTCACGCAACGCTCCACCAGCCCCACCCTCACAACGCTCCCAAACACCCGCGCAGGCTTCACCCTCCACACCGCCACCACACCAGATCTGCGCATCATCGCCGTCAGCGACGTCAACCCGGCCGACCTGGACAACTCTCGTCGCCGCATTGGTGCACGCGCAAACACCCATCTAGTCAACGGCGACCGTGAACGAATGACTGCGGCCGCGCCGATCTTGACAAAACCCAGCCTCAACCAGGCCTCGGCTTTACAGCCCGCACACTTAGCAGCGCGAAGCTGCTCCATGCCCCGGAAATTGGACCAAGGTCCAGACCTAAACCTCTTCGTTCGAAGACTTTGCGCAATATTAGGGGGGAGGGGGGGTCCCCCAGACCACCCGTCACATCTTCCATGCTTCGCTTCTCCCCATGCGATACTAACTTCAGACATGTACAAAAGAATCCTCCTCAAAATCTCAGGAGAAGCCCTGGCCGCAGGCAAAGGCTTCGGCATCGACGCCGTCTTCATCCACAAAGTAGCCGCAGAAATCGCCGCCGTTCACGCCCTCGGCTGCGAGATCGGCATCGTCGTCGGCGGAGGAAACTTCTTCCGCGGAGTCGCCCAGCAGGCCATCGACATGGACCGCGTCGCCGCCGACCACATGGGCATGCTCTCCACCGTCATCAACGCCATAGCTCTTCAGGACGCCATCGAAAAGCTCGGCCTCTTCTGCCGCGTCATGTCCGCCATCGAGATGCACGAGGTCGCCGAGCCCTACATCCGCCGCCGCGCCATGCGCCACCTCGAAAAGGGCCGCATCGTCATCTTCGCCGCCGGCACCGGCAACCCCTTCTTCTCCACCGACACCGCCGCCAGCCTCCGCGCCATGGAGATCAAGGCCGACATCCTCCTCAAAGCCACCTCCGTCGACGGCATCTACACCGCCGACCCCAAAATCGACGACAAAGCCACCAAATTCGACCAGCTCACCTACACCGACATCCTCCGTCTCAATCTCCGCGTCATGGACACCACCGCCGTCTCCCTCTGCAAAGACAACAACATGCCCATGATGGTCTTCAGCATGCGCGAGCCCGGCAACATCGTCCGCGTCGTCAGCGGCGAAAAGATCGGCTCTCTCGTCACTGCGTGAAGCCACTGCCTGATGCCACTGCCTGACGATCAAGCCCAATCGGCAAAAGCTCCAAATCAGGCCGCGAAATCGCAGCAAAATGCGTCTTGCACGCAAATATCCACGTCAAATCCCCTGAAGCTGCGTTAGATAGAGTGGACACCCGCATCTAATCAGCAGGACGAATCGGTGAATACCAGCATCCTTGAACTAGAGACCAAACCCGAGATCCAGCGGCCGCCCGCTCCTGCTCCGAAGCCCGCAGTCATGCGCAAGCCGCCACTGCCGGCGCTCACTGGCATCCGCACCCTACTCGCCCTCGCGATTATTCTCTTCCACTTCACACCGCCCCACCTCGGCCTTCTCTATCCATTCATCGACAACGGCTACGTCTTCGTCGGCGTCTTCTTCCTCATCTCCGGCTACGTCCTCACCTACAACTACGCCGACCGCGCCAAATCCCTCAGCAAGCGTGAGTTCTGGCTCGCCCGTTTCTCCCGGCTCTATCCCGTCTATCTCTTCGTCCTCCTCCTTTCCATCACCATGGTGCGCGACGAGTGGCACGCGCGCTCCCACGCCGAGTTCTGGCAGGGAATCATCCTCACTCCGCTTGTCCTCCAGGGTTGGAGCCCATCCGTCGCCACCTTCTGGAACACCGTCGCCTGGACCCTCACCAGCGAGTGCGTCCTTTACGCCGCCTTCCCCTGGCTCATTCGCCTGCCCTGGCCCAGGAAGCCGTTACGTCTGACCATCCTGCTTATCGCCATCTGGATTATCGGCCTCATCCCCCACTCGCTCTATCTCTATCTCAATCCCGACCACATCGTCGGTCCCGTCGACCGCTACAGCTCCACCGAACTCCTCCGCTTCCTCAAATACACCCCGCTCCCCTACGTCTGCACCTTCCTCACCGGAGTCACCCTGGGTAAACTGCAGCTCACTCTCACCCTCACTCCACGCCAGCGACTCATCCTATCCTCGGTCAGCCTTGCCACCGTCGGACTCTTCTTCTACCTCCTCGTCGGCCACACCCCCTACCTCCTCATGCACGGCGGCCTCCTTACCCCGCTCTTCGCCGCCCTGGTTCTTGGCCTCAGCGGTCCTCATCCCATCTCCGCGCTCTTTTCCTGGCGCCCCCTGCTCCTTGTTGGTGAGAGCAGCTACTGCCTCTACCTCCTCCACTTCAACGTCTTTCAACTCCTCCACACCTACAGGGTGCCCGAGCGCCTTCACCTCGCCGCTCTTGATCCCTGGCTTTCGTACGTCATCCTCATCCTGCTCGCTCTGGCCGTCTTTCATTTCGTCGAAATTCCAGTGCGCAGAGCCATCCTGCAACGCTTCTCCCACAAGCACCGAACTCTCCTCCCCGCCTCCTAATCACACAACATCGCTCTCGACACCTCGCCAACTAGAGGGGAGGGTATCGTCCGTGCTGTCTTCCTCAGCACAGCAAAAAGCCTCGCAATCGCGAGGCTTTTTGTCTAACCAGAGAAACATTGTGTGAAGCGCTAACGGCTACTGAACGATAATCTGCGTCGGGTGCGATCCATTTGCCACCGACACAGCACACGTCGGCAGCCCGGATGACGGGAACGGTGTGTTCTGCACCTGACCCAACCCACCATTGTGCGGATCAAGCTTCATCGCAGAGACCGTGCTGGCCAGATTGTTGGAGGCGTACAGATATATGCCAAGCGCGGGTTCAACCGTTATGCACGTTGGCCCCGTATCTGTCGCCGTCGAGGCAGACCCGACAGATCCAACCGGCGTTCCGGACGCTGTGTCAATCGCATACGCGCTCACCGTGCTGGAAGAGAAGTTCGCGACATACAGGAACTTGCCCCGCGGATCGATCGTAATTCCGACCGGGAAGATACCCGTAGCAAAGGGTCCGTTGGTCATCGCCACCAGGGAACCGTTATTAGCCACGAGATTGCCGTAGAGCTGATTGGTAGCCTCGTCCGTGATATACACAAACCGCGTCGAAGGATCGATCGCAATCGCGCTTGGTGTAGTTCCCGCGCCAAAGCCGGTGGCTACCGTCTTGCCGGTGGCGTCGGTCGTAATCACCGTCCCCGGTACCGGCGTCAAAGCTCCGGTCGTCTGATTCTGCGTGAACCCGAGCACCGTCGCCTTGGGCGCAACCTCCTGATCCAGCACATACGCATAGACGACGGAAGGGCTTCCCTCTGGACGGCTCACCACAACGCCCACCGGATTGTTGCCCACCTTCAGTGTCGAGGGAGTCCCCAGGCTGCCATCCGAGTTGATCGGAAAGATCGTCACTCCACCCGGCCCCGGCGAAGCAGGCGAGTACAACTGCTGCCCATTCGGTCCGAGTTGATACGTAAACGTCACGTACAGAAACTTGCCCGCCGCGTCGATCGCTGCCGATGTAGCGAAGCTTCCAGTGATGGAAGGCGAGGCTTGCAGGAAGATCTTCCCGTCCGTTCCAATCGAATAGACGCTTACATTCGAACCATCATGGTTGATGACGTACAGGTTCAAACCGTTTGGCGACGGCACCAGCGCTACCGGATTCTGGCCAGCCTCAATCGGCGAGTCCGCCAGCGGTGTCAGCGAACCGATCTGATAGTCCACTGCGTAAGCACTCACGCCGCCATTTTTCGATGAACCCGTGAGCGGTTTTGCCGTACTCACGTAAACAAACGCCAGTACATAGTCGCGGCTGCACGCCGTTACACTCACCAACGCCAAAGACAATATCGAGGCCAATGTTCCGCGGCCCAACTTATTCCACTTCATGCTTGCCTGACTCCGGGGCAAATCGTTTCCGCCCGCTCTTGTTGTCTCGATACTCAGGATTCATGGCGACATCCTGTCCTGGTTCTCCAGCTGCCGTCCTGCCAGCTAGTCTACGTTGCCGCTTACTGCAAGGCATGTCGCCTGTCCTGTCGCCGTAAAGGTCGATCCTCGACTCAAATTCGAAAGTTTGCCCGAGTTCTGATCGAGAATCTTGCCCGTCACCGTGCCGTCGCCATTCGACGTGTACAGATACTGATTCGAGGGATCCTCCACCATGCAGACCGGCCCTCCCCCAATCGGATAAGGATTCAGAGGCGCATCCGGAATAAACTGCAACGTCCCGTTCGACTGAATCTTGAACGCCGAGATCGAACTATTCGGTGTGCTCGAGTTCGTCGTCGACTGATTCGCTATATACAGATACTGTCCTTTGCTATCCACCAGCGTGTAGACCGGGTTCGCCGCAGGTGACAGATTTGCGGTATTTCCGCCTGTCACCGTATTCAACGAACACGAACTCCCCACCGTGAACGGCAGTATCTGTCCCGGAGTGATCACGTTCGAAGGACCCGCGTCGGTAATGTAGACCGCAGTGCCTCCCGAAATGATTGAGGTTGCCCGCGTCGCTCCCGAAGTGATCGTCGAGTTCGTCGTTAGCGTCAACTGCCCATTGGCGCCAGTGATGTAGGGAAACACTGTCTGATTCTGAGCTTCCCCGTTCAGCGTAAACACGCACGAACCCGCGAGAGCCAGCATATTCGGCGTCTGACCGACAGGGAAGTAGGTCAACTGCAGGCCTGTAGTGGGATCCTTGATCTGCTGGTTCTGTACCAGCGAGAGCCGTCCCGTGTTCGGGTCCACCGCAAATACCGTGATTTCTCCGTTGCACGAGGTGAACGGAGGTTCAGGCTGCCCGTTGGATAAGCAAGCCGTGTTCGGCGCATACTTATCCAGGACGTAGAGGAAACTGCCGGTACTGTCATGCGCAGCCCACACTGGGGTGCAGCCCTGAGACTGGAAAGTTTGCTGGAAGGTCAGCAGACCCTGTCCGCCTACGCCGAACTCAGCGATATTTCCGCCGCCCGCGCCGATCTGGCAAGTCACACCGCCCTTTGCGTCCGGTGTCAAGCCAGCGCCCTTATTAATCACATAGAGGTAACGCCCGCCCGGCTTCACCACGATCGACACCGGATTCGTCCCGCTGGAGCTGAACGGCGAGTGCGGAATCTGTGTCAGGTTCCCGGTGAAGTCATCGATCTTGAAGCCGGCGATCTGGTTATACTGCGTTCCCAAAACCCACATGAACCCGATCGTGCCGCCACCGCACGCCGTCATGCCCAGACCCATCGCTACGGACACTACCAAGGCCATTGAAACCCGGCCAATCCTGCTCAACTTCATGCGCTTCCTTAACCTCGCCAGTGGACAGTTCTTCCACCTTCTGCTGCGAGCAAATCTGTAGGGTACGATTCCTCTGCTTATTGTAGAAGCTGTCGCGACTTTGTGCCACTTGTCACGAGCATTCTATCCAATCTAACTAACTCCTTAGACACGGTCACCAACCCATGGTTACTCGCCCGCCGGCACTCCCGCGCAAACAAAAAGGCCCGGACATAAGCCCGGACCCTCTCGCCAATCCCGACTTCTACCAGACGCGGCACGAACTCGTCGGCATCATCGGTTGGCCCACCTTGCAGCCAAACGCCTTGCCGAACTCATCGAAGTTCTGCACCGTGCCCTTCGCCCGCCACTCGCCTGTGCTATGCGGATTGGTCTTGGCCTGCACGCGCGCTGCTTCTTCTCTCTGGTTCTCGCACCACACCTGACCGAAGCTGATGAAGAACCGTTGCGCTGGTGTATACCCGTCCTTCTCTCCGTTCACATAGCCGGGCTCGGCATTCGGTCCGCCCTTGGCAAGTACTTCCTGCAGCGCCTGAAACGCGATTCGAATACCGCCGTTGTCCGCCGTATTCTCACCGAGCGTCAGTTTGCCGTTCAGGTTCTGACCTTCCGCGACCTTGAAGCCGTCATACTCCTTCACCTCGCAGCCGGTCCGCTCGTCGAACTTCGTGCGGTCTTCTGCCGTGAACCAGTTCCGCACGTTGCCCTTCGGATCGTACCGCGATCCCTGGTCGTCGAACCCATGCGTCATCTCATGGCCGATCACCACGCCGATTCCGCCGAAGTTCACCGCAGGGTCCATGCTGTTATCAAAGAACGGCGGCTGCAGAATGCCGGCAGGGAAGTTGATGTCGTTGTTCGGCGGGTTGTAGTAGGCATTCACCGTTGGCGGCGTCATGCCCCACTCCTTCTCGTCGACCGGCTTGCCCAGCTTGTTGTAGTTGCGCCGTCGCTCGAACTCGGCGTTCCGCTCCATGTTGCCCAGCGGATCGTCGCGCTTCACCACCAGCGCGCTGTAGTCGCGCCAGTTGTCCGGATAGCCAATCTTATTTCGGATCGCATCCAGCTTCGCCTTCGCTTCGACCTTGGTCGCATCGCTCATCCAAGGCAACTGTGCAATGTCCTCGCCGAGTGCCTTCTCCAGCGCGGCCACCAGCTTGTCCATATTCGCCTTCGCGTCCGGCGGGAAGTTCTGCTTCACCCAGTCCTGGCCCACAGCCTCACCCAGCGCCTGGTCCGTCGCCCGTGTGCAGCGCTTCCAGCGCGGCGTCTGCTCCTTCTGACCGTTCAAAGTCGCCTGGAAGAAGTTGAAGTTCTCATCGACAAACGGCTTCGACAGTGCAGGCGCAGCGGACCGCAGCGCATGCCACCGCAGATAGCTCTTCAGCGAGTCCAGATTTGCCGAATCGATCGCCGCATTCATCGCGGTGAAGTAAGTCGGCGTCGCCACATTCAGCGTCTTGAACTCACCGATCTTGATCCCCTTCAGATAGGCCTCCCAGTTGTAATCCGGAGACAGGGCCTGCAACTCCGCCAGCGTCATAATGTGGTATCGCTTGTCTGGATTTCGCAGCTCCACGCGGTCAATCGCACCTTTGGCCAGCGCCGTCTCGATCGACATCACACTCGCGGCCTCTTCCGCTGCCTTGTCCGGCGTATCGCCCAGCAGCACAAACATCTTCGTCACATGGTCCACATACTGCTCGCGGAGCTTCTCGCTTCGAGGGCCCTCGTCGATGTAGTACGAGCGGTCCGGCAGCGTGATGCCGCCCTGCCCCGCATTCACAATCTGCTGGTCGAGTCCTTCTGGTCCTGCTGCACGCCAAGCTGGTAGAACGTGCCCACGGCGTACTTGGCCTGCAGCTCCGCAACCGTCGCCGACAGCTGTTTCTTGTCCTGCAACGATGCGATGGTCTTCATCACTGGATCAAGCGGCTTCGCGCCCAGCTTGTTCGCCAGGTCCTCGTTCATGCACGCCGCAAAGTAGTCGCCATACTTCTTCTGCAAAGGCGTCTTCGGAGCATCCGCCGCAGCCTTCAACTCCTCGTACAGCAGATAGTTGTTTCTCTCCGCCAGCTCGTTGAACCGGCCCCAACGGGCCTGGTCCGCCGGAATCGGATTCTTCTTCAGCCAGTTTCCGCACGCAAACTGATAGAAGTCGACACAAGGGTCGGCAGTCTTATCGATCGCGGAAAGATCGAAGATAGTCGGCTTCTTCGGCTCCGACGTCGGTCCGCTCGGCGTATCGGCTCCAACAAACGACTGCCCCAGACAAACGCCTGTGGACAGCACCAGAAAACTTGCAAACGACTTGAACATCATGGTTCTCCTCAAAAGTTAAGCTTGGTAAAAAAACTTATTTCTAAAAGACGAGCGGTGAAACTCCCATTCGGAACGTAGAGATATTTGAGATATTACGAAGACGAAACACCGTATCACAAAGTTTCTGGCGTCGGCCAATGCAGAAAAGCGGGTCCAGGCCCGAAAGCCCGAAACCGCCACATTCCCTGCTTTTCCTTCAACCCTGGAAAATCTTCAGCTAGAAAATCTTCAGCTAGAAAATCTTCAAATGGATCGTCAGATACTTCTTCGGATCGCTCCGAATCGTCGTCACCAGGTCCGTGCTCGCCGTCAGCAGCTTATTCAGATTCGTATGGGTGGTGTCGTCGGTCACCAGCTTGCCCAGCGTCCCGCGACCCTCGTTGATCCCCGTTACCAGCGTATTCACCTGCGTCAGCGTATTGCTCAGGTCCTGCCGGAACTTCGGATCCTTCAGCATCAACCCCAGCCCGCCCTTACCCGCATCCGCATCCGCCATAATCGAGTTCGCATGCACCAGCGTCGAGTTCAGATTCTTGTAGAGTGTATCGTCCTTCAGCAGCATCCCCGCCGTACCCTTGCCGGAATTCACTGAATCCGCAATACTCTCCAGCTTTCCTGCAGTATCGTTCAGCCGGTTATACATCGTGTCGTCGGTCATCAGCTTGCCGATCGAGCCGCGTCCGGCATTCAGATTCTTCTCCAGCGTCAACAACTCATCCACCGTCGCGTTCGCCTTGTTGTACAGATCGGGATTATTGATCAACTGACCCACCGATCCCTTGCCCGATTGCAGGTTGTCGACAATCACATTCATCTTCGCCAGAATCACGTTCAGGCTCTCGATTGTGCCCTGACTGGCCTTCACCACATCGGTCAGGCTCGGTGTCTCCAGCGTCTTCAGCACATCGCCATCCTGCAGCCGCGGCCCAACCGCAAACTGGCTGTTGATGTCCACGATCGTATCGCCCAGCACGCCGACCGTCGACAGCGAAGCCTTCGAGTCTTTCTTCAGACGTGGCGCCATACTTATCGTCCAGCTTCATCACAACCTTTACCGGCGTCAGCTTGCGCTCCGGCGAGTTGTCGATCGTCACCGTCTTCACCGTACCGATCGTCACCCCTTCCAGATTCACCGCCGCGCCCGTCTTCAGCCCGGCCGAGTTCTCAAAGTAGGTGTATACCGTCAGCTTATGCGACAAAATCCCCAGCCCCGACGAACTCGTCATCAGGAACAGCAGCGTCACCAGGATCACCGTCGAAATCAAGACAATCACGCCCACCTTCAACTGCGACCATCGGACCTCCTGCTGGCTGGGCATAGTTCTCCTTTAACCTTTGTTCCACAAAAATCCAACCGCACGGCGCTTCATCCGCCGCCACCAGCTATCGACAAGCAGGGTGCCAGTAATTGAGAGGATACATTACCTCCCAACCCCTTCCGAACCAAAACCGAACACAATTCCACTTGCCCTGAAAGTACTTTGTCTGCAATAGATGCGCGCCTCTGGCCATTGGCTTCAACCTATCCTCAATCCTCTACGACGACCACCGCCATCGCCAGCTCACGGCTATGGGTCAGGCTCAGCTGAATCCTCCTCACACCCATCGCTTCGGCCAGCTCCGCCGCTCGTCCGCTCATATGCAGCGTCGGCCTCCCGCTCGCCTCCCGCTTCACCTCGAACTCCTTCCAGTTCACTCCACGGCTGATTCCTGTCCCCAGCGCCTTCGCCCCAGCCTCCTTCGCGGCAAACCGCGCCGCAAAGCTCTCTGCTGCATTCTTCTTCTTCCGTGTGCAGTAGGCGATCTCTCCCGCCGTAAACACCCGTTGAAGAAACCGCTCGCCAAACCGGTCGATGCTCTCCTGCACTCGTTTGGTCTCCATCAAATCTGTCCCTAATCCCAGAACCATGCCAAACCTCGCAACACCCTCTGTCGTGCAAAAGCAATATCCACAAATGAAGTCGTTACAGCAGCATAACCCCACGGTCACATGACCACCGTACCCGCGCCTGCGTCTCACGCTTGGCTGCCATCCTCCGATGAACACCCTAACGGCAACCAACCCACCGCCAGAGGCCGCCATATCCATGCAATCGCTCGACATCCAGGGCTTCAGCTACGAGGAACGGCACGGCCTCCTGCCCACCCTTACCTCCGCCTTCGCCGACTGCGGCGGTTGGATCCTCGACCGCAGGACCCTCACGCCCTCCACCATCGAGTTCCGCCTCGAGATCCAGCTCCGCGCCGCCGTCGATCTCTACTCCTCCATCATCGCCTCCGGCCTCGAACTCACGCGTTCCGGCCATCTCGGTCTCACCCACCTCTGCACCTGCCGCAAAAATCTCTCCGCCCCCGCCGACCTCGGCCAGGTCGTCGCCATCCGCATCGAAATCAGCTTCCTCGAAGACGCCACCCTTCAATCCGTCTTCGCCAAACCGCCCGCCTGACATTAAGACCTGGCAAGGAGACACAGGAGACATGCTGAAACTTGACAAACCCCTGCCCGCCCTATGCCATTGAATCGACCAGACAAACCCCGAGTGCACCGCCGAGCACACCCGAAGTCCAAACCTAAAGTATCTCGATCCAAGACTTTGCGTACTTTTGACGGGGAGGGGGGAGCATCTGCTCAACCCCCGCCCAACCACCCACGGCTCACTTAACGTTGGGAATCTTCTTGATCTTCGGCCCCCAAAGACTCGTCCGGAACGGAACACCCACAGAGAACTGAAGGTTTGGTGTGTCCGGAGTCAATCCCACTCCAAAGCTCAAATCGACGATCTTGCCCGGCGCATACATGTAGCTTGTGCCCAGCCGTAGCGTGCCCTCCACTAAGTAAGACGCCGGAATGTCAGTACCATCCAGCTGAGTTGCGCGGGTAAAACGCTGGTCCCAGCTCACCGTCATCGAGAGCTCGGGATTCAGCGCCAGGATCGATCCGAGTTGAAACCCTACCGCCCCTCCCGGATTGAAGTGCCCAATCTTCGTTGCACCCGGATTAGTTGGGTCTGGCGACAGTGTGGTTTGCCGGCACGTTGTAGGTGTAGCCAAGATTCCCGAAGAACACCACCGGGTCGCTCGACTTCGCCGCCGTCAAGCTGCCTTGAATTGAAGTGAATCCGGTTCCCAAAGCGACTTCACTGCTGGTTAGGGTGAAAGCATCTGCCCCTGTTGTCGATTTGACACGAACATTCGCGAGAAGGTCCGGTACATTTCCATGCTCGTTCGTGAGCTGTCGGGAAACTCCGGCCGAGATGTCTCCAAGACCAAAGTTGCTGGACGACGTTTGAGTGCCCGTCGCGTCCACCGTTCGTATCAATTCATAACCATAAGGAATGACGAAATCCATTTGAAGCTTATGCGGCAATCCAAGCCGAGTCGTAAAGGTTGGCAACAGGTAGTCCTCTCGCACTCGTTGCGATGTGATGTCCCCAACCACCAGAATCGGCAATAAGGCAAATCCATTGACATTGAGGTGGTCCGAAGACGCGCTGAAATAAGAGGTGGTGTTATCGATCTCCAGCATCCCTGAAGGCAGCAGCAAGCCTCCACGCACAATCAACGCCTGGTCGAGTGCCTGTGTCGCCTGCCGCTCCGTTGCGTCGTAGGTCGAATTCGACACGACAGAGTTGGTCGATACCACAGAGTTGATCACGCGGCTGTTCGAGGCCCCTGTGATCACAGGCCTCTCATCAAGCTTGGCGGCGCTCGTAAATCCCCCGTTCACTCTCCACTCGAGTTCGGAGACCCGCTCCAGCAGGTTGCGGATAATCGCGTCCCGCTCCCGCAGCGCATCCTGCAGCTTCACGTCGACCGGGTCCTTCACCTGGGCCTTTGCCTGCGCGCCCCCACCGGTCGAAGCTGTCTGAGCCTCCCCGGCACCCCCAGACACCAACACCATCAGTACGATTCCTAACAGTCTTCGCCGCAACATCTAGCCCGCCTTTCCCCTCAATACAAAAAATTGCTCGGAGCCACGACCCCGATCCTGCGTGTGATGACTGTTTCGTCAGGCACCAGCCTCGACGCCATCGTAAGAGTCTTTTCGCTGATCATCCGTTCGTCCGGAGGATGAACGATGAACACGATGCCGTTCTTCCACAATGCCTGGAACTGATCGACGCGCATCGTCATGTTGCCGAAGGCGGGATCTGCCAGGAGCACGTGTCCTGCCACAAAGCCCTTCACCACGACAAAGTGATCCACACCTTTTGCCCGGATTGGCGTGATGACCGAAGTCTTTTCCTGCGCCAGTTCCTCGATCGTTACATCGCTGAAGCCCTCGGCACGGTATCCCCGGGCCTCGGCGAAATGTTTCAGATCAAGCAGTGAGAAACCGCCCCGCGCGCGCACCCGGACCGGATCGACGCGATGCAGAATCCACACTACGATCGCCGACTCCGACGTTGGATCCTTGAAATCGTAGGTCAGCACAGTGCTCAAGGCCGCAGCGCCGCAGCTCATATCCCACTTTTGCCGCACCACACCCTCGCCGCGAATCTCCTTCAGGCTGCGGATATTCTTACTCCCCTGCACCCCCGCCTCCTCCCCCGAATTTTGGGCAAGCGCGGGTGCAGGGAAAATAAGAGGACTGGCCAATCCAATAACCAGTCCAATAGCAAGCATTGGTTTACGCCAGTTCATCAGTGTTTCCCAGTCAGGTTGGTCTGCGTGATCGTCCCGACCGTCGAGTTCAAATTGACGTTCAGGTTCAGCAGCACATTGATGTTTGAGTTCACAGCGTTGATGTTGATCAGCGAGCTCAGATTCTGCTGCGCTCCTCCGTTCAACGTCAGCGTGCTCTGGCTTGTTCCCGTCAACGGCCCGGTCAACACGGCCATAGAGCCCGCTCCTGTCACAAGTCCGTTATTCGTCGGCACCGACCCTTGAAATGTCACGACCCCATTCGTCAGCCCCGCTGTAAATCCACCGGCCGTCACACGATCCATTGCGGCATCGTTCAACGGTTTCGGTTTGTGCTTGGCTGCGTTTTGGGCCATGCCTGCCTGGGTCAGCAACGCAAGACTCGCAATGATAAGAAGACGACGCATAAATCCTCCTTGAAGCTGTAGAGAAGCGCGGGGCCGGGACTCCCTGGTTGGAGAGGCCCTCCCCGCTGCGTCTTTAGCGAACCTGCGAGATGCTGTTGACCTGGGTAAGGGTTGGTGTTGAGTTCATGTTCGTTGTGCGCCCAATGTTGACACCATTGGCAACCAGGCCGCCGGCTGCGTTCACGATGTTCAACGCTGTTGCATTCTGCATCGCCGTACCTGCCAGCGTTACAGAGTAGTTGTTGGTTGCCGACACGCTTGACCCATCAACCGCGATGTTCTGCGCGTCGATTGAATCGAAGCTGACCGCTCCCTCAACGTTATGCACGACTGAGGTGGTCGAGGAGTCGGTGCTGGACTTCGTCTTCGAGGCGCTGGCCGCAAGCGTAGCAGCCGTGCTGGTGGCGAAGTTGTCCGAAGCACTTACGTTGTGAGTCGACGAGAAGCTGTCGGTAGATGAGGCGTTCTTGGTGCTCGAACTGCTGGAGGACTCGCCAAACGAGGAAGACTTGTTGGCAGAAGCCGACTGATTCGCATTGAACGCTTTGGACGATGCCGAGTTCGTTGCGAAGTTATCCGTGGTGGCAGTGTTTGCCGCCAGCTCTGGTTCGAGGAAAGATTCAAGCTGGCATTCAACGTCGCAGCCTGGTCCGACTGGTATCGGAAGCCGAGGCATTCTTGGTAGCGCTGGCTGACAATGCGCCGTCGGACGCAGTGTTGTTGTTGGTCTGAGAACCAGTGGTATTCGAGGTGGCTCCACTGCTCGCAGAGCTGTTGTTATTCGTCGAATTGCCAACTGATCCAGCGGTGCCCTTCGCGCCGGCTGCTGCAAGGCTCCCCGTCGCATTGAAGGCCGCCGTAGAGTTGTTTGCATGGCTGCTGTTCGCCGTGGCGCCCAACGTCGCAGCCGCCGATTTATTGCTGCTTGCGGTAACTGATGCGCTGTGCGCAAAAGCATTCGTTGTCGCACTCGACTTGTTAGAGCTCGCGCCAACTGCGGAGGACTCTGTTGCCGATGCCGACTGCGTTGCAGTTGCCTGTTGCGCATTGTTCTTGGTTGAGCTGAACGTCTCCGAAGAGCTGGCAGTCTTCGAGTTGTTGTCGGTGAACGATGCATTGTTCGTGGTCGAGTGATTCAGCGAAGTGTTGAGGCTGGAGGTAGAAGAGTCCATCTTCGTCGAATTCGAAGTATTGTTAAACGTCAGTTGGCTATTCTGCCCGCGCTTGTATCCTTCGATACTTGCTTCAGAATGGCTCGTCTGATCGATCTCGTTGGTTTGTTTTACATTCGCGCCGCTGTTGCTGCCCACGGTGCTGAGACTGCCGTCATACACGTTCACGCCGTTGCCCACAAGGGCATCGGAGGAATTCACGATGTTGACGCCGCTTGCTCCCATCAGCACACTTCCAGAGATATTTACGGTTGCTGTGTTGTTCTCCGTGACTGACGAGTTATTCGCTGCAACTGCTTCCTGCTCTTCACCGGCGGCCGTTACTTTATCCATCTGGCTGTCACGAAGAGCCTGTTTGTCGTGGTTTGTTTTAGGCTTGCTCTGGCCATAGGCTGCGCCGCTAACCAGAACCGAAGCGGTAACGAAGGTGCAAATGAGCTTGTTCATCTATAACTCCATAAGGTTTTGTGGACGAGCGCGACCATGTGCGCAGCAAAGCCAAGCTGCGCATGGGCCAATTTGAACGCACCACACCGTGCTCTCCTTTACGCAAGTGCGTAAGGCACATGGGGGGTACATCGCCGATACGTGTCAAATTAGGGCTTCAACTCAGGCCGGAAAGAACCAGCACAAGGAAACAGCGGGAGTAGGGGTAGTGATTCAAACGCAGACTGTCGAAGCAAATCGCATTCGAAAAGCCAATCATGCGTGAAGCCCATCAGTATTCATAAATGTCGTCCCTGCATGATGCGTGACCCTTCACGCGCAGGTTGGGAAGGAGCCCATGTCGAAATCCTGAACTTCCGACGCCAGGAGAGAAAGCAATTGGAGTTCCAAAGCGCGACCCAACAAATGTGCGGTGATTCGTATAAGCGACACCGCACTATATGCAGTTTCTTGCAAATGTCAAGGAAAAAAGATGTCTCAAAACGGCGGCCAAAAGCCATCCTCTTGTTCACACCTGGCAAAAGTTACGGGCCTGTTACCCCTCTTCCACCTGGAGTTTTCCACAGGCGTCTCCGTCACCGCCCCAGCTCCACCACAGTCCGCCGGTGCAGCCAGCTGTCGGAATCTCCAATCACCAGCACCCCCGGCTGTCGCCGCCCATGAGTCAACACCAGTCCCAACCCTGTCGCATCGGCTGCCACCTTGAAAACCGGCTCACCTATCACCAAATCTCCCGCTGGCACCCTCGAAGTCAATCCCACCCCGTTCACACCCGGCGATTCCTCCCATCGCCGGCCCTGCCCATCAACCAGATAAGCCCGTATCAATCCCTCACGCTGCGCCTTTTTCCCTTTATTCGTCACCCGCACCGTCACCCGCACCAGCCGGCGCCCATCTCGAATCAGAAATCCCGGCACCTCCTCCACTCCAGTAACGGTAAAACACATGTCATCGAAACATTGCGGCTCTCCCATCGCCACCACTCGCTGCCGCTGCACCAGCGAAACTCCAATCAGCACGCAAAGATAGATCACCCACACCCCGATCAGCCACGCGACGCCCCGCCGCACCTTCTGCCGCTCACCACGCCACGCCGACACCCCCACTCCCAGCACGCCGATCGCCGTCCACCCCACCAACCCCAGCAGCAAAAGCTCCGTCCCCTTCATCCACGCCCCATTCACGATAGACTTTAGATATCTAATGCATCCCCATTCTTCCACGCTGCAACCCAATCCCGACCCGCGCTCTGCGTCAATGCATCCTCATTCTTCCACGCTAGCCTCTCCCTCGTACCCCGACCCGACGGCTCCCCCCATCATCCTGGCTCGCGACCTCGGCAAGACCTACCGCTCCGGCAAGCTCGAGGTTCCCGCCCTTCGCAGCGTCAACTTCGCCATTACACCGGGAGAGTTCGTCGCCATCGTAGGCCCCTCCGGCTCAGGAAAATCCACCCTCTTCTACATTCTCGGCGGCCTCACTAACGCCACCACCGGCTCAGTACTCATCGACGGCACTGACTTCGCCAAACTCACCGACGCCGAGCGCACCAAAATGCGCCGCGCAAAAATCGGTTTCATCTTCCAGCGCTTCAACCTTCTTCCCACTCTCTCCGCCATGGGCAACATTGAAATCGCCCACGACATCTCCGCGCTTGGAGCATCCTCAAAAAGAGAATTGGACAAGCCTCTCCTCGATCACCTCACCGACATGCTTGGCATCCAGGGCCGCCTCGACCACCGCCCCAACGAACTCTCCGGAGGCGAGCAGCAGCGCGTCGCCATCGCCCGCGCCCTCATCAACCGCCCCGCCATCGTTCTCGCCGACGAGCCCACCGGCAACCTCGACACCAAAAACTCCGACGCCGTCCTCAAGATGCTCCGCAAATCCAGCCGCGAGCTCAACCAGACTGTCCTCATGATTACCCACAACCCCGAGGCCGCCCAGATCGCCGACCGCATCCTCCACATGCGCGACGGCGAGATCACCCACATCGAAGACGGCAAGGGCTGACGAGCGACGCACTACCTCGCCGTTGAAGAGGAGATTCAATCATGGCCGACCCTAAACTGATCGCCACCCTCTCAACCCTTCTCGGCGCTCTCCCAGGAGTCAAGGAAAAGCAGTTCCCAAACCACACCAGCTTCTTCACCGGGAAAAATGTCTTCGTCTTCACCAGCCGCACCAGTAATCGCGTCATCCTCAAGCTTCCCAAAGAAAGAATCGCCGCTCTGCTCCAAAGAGACGACATCACCTTACTCACCATGGGCAAGCGAACCATGAAGGAGTGGATCGTCATCGAACGCGCCAAATCCGCGGACTACAAAAAAGATCTCGCTCTCTTCAAAGAAGCCAAAGCCTTCGTCGAATCAGCAAAGAAGAAATAACCGCGGCCTCATATCAACTAAGGGGGTAACCACCATGCCTCTCTGCTACCATCGCGAGGCGTGGCGAACTTCTTCCATCACAGACCCGAACCAACTTTCGTCGACCTTTATCGCTCCATGTCTGAGTTAGAGTTGCAAGACCTCCTCGCCGACTGGCACTCGCTGATCCCCGAAGCTCGTTCCGCTCTCGCCGCCGAATTCACTGCCCGCAGTCTTGAATTCGTCGAGCCTCCGCCACCCGTGGACGAGGCCCCACCCGAATTTCGTGACCTCACTACCATTCGCCGCTATCGCGATCTCTCAGAGGCACTTGTCGCCCGGGCCGTCATCGAGTCTGCCGGCATCTTCTGTTTTCTAAAAGACGAGAATTTCGCCCGCCTCGTCTGGCAGGACTCCAACTTTATCGGCGGCATTCGCCTTCAGGTTGCAGCAGCGGATGTAGAAGCAGCCGAGGCCATCCTCTCGCAGCCCGTTCCCGACACCATCACCATCCCCGACCAGCCCGGCTTCGAGCAGCCTCGCTGTCCCCGCTGCACCTCGACCGATATCATCTGGGAGCGCCAGGGCCGCAAGGCTGCACTCGCCTCCCTCTACCTCTTCTCTCTTCCTTTACCGCGTGGCTCCGAATCCTGGACATGCAACAGTTGCGGCCTCCGTTGGGTCGATGATGATGACGACGACCGCGTTCACCCAAGCTGACACGAGACACAGGCGATATAACTGTCAGTACCTCACAGGAGCCGCCATGCCCTGGTATCAACTCGACGACGCCAACGATCCCAAACTCGACGAACTCGCCCGCAAGTACAACCTCCACCCTCTCCACGTCGAAGACGCCCGCAGCGCAGACGAGAGCGTCAAGGTCGACACCGCCCCGCACTACACCTTCGCTGTCTTCAAACCCGTCCGCCTCGAGCCCGACCCCGACAACCCCGGCGAGCAGATGCCTGTCTTCACTCCCATCGACATCTTCGCCGGCAAAGACTTCCTCATCACCATCTCGGATCCCACCTGCCCGACTACCCAGCAGGCTCTCAATCGCGCCCGCCGCGACGGCGACGACGAACACCCGGGTAAGCTCCTCTACCTCATCCTCGACACCATCGTCGATCTCTACTTTCCCGCCATCGACCATTTCGACGACCGTATCGACCAACTCGAGGACAAGGTCTTCGACAATCCCTCACCCGAAATCCTTCAATCCATCTTCGCCATCAAGCGCGAACTCATCGATCTCCGCCGCGTCCTCGTCAACACTCGCGACGCCTCGTTACATCTCCAGCGCGATCCGAACAGCATCATCGACGCAGACCACCAACCTTACGTTCGCGATACCTACGACCACATCGCCCGTCTTCTCGACTCCGTCGAAACCCAGCGCGACCTCCTCAACAACACTCTCGATATCTACCTCTCCTCGGTCGCCAACCGCACCAACGAAGTCATGAAGGTCCTCACCGTTCTCGGCACCATCGCCATCCCCGCGCTGGCAATCTCCGGCATCTACGGCATGAACCTCAAGGGTCTCCCCTTCCAGGACTCACCCTACGGCGCCGAGTGGGTCGGCGGTATCACCATCCTCGCAACCGTCATCCTTCTCTACCTTCTCCGCAAGCTGAGATGGCTCTAACTCACCGCACGAAGACCTACCAAAGCACCCCGCGCACTGGCTTCGTCGCCTCTGGCAACGCCGTCTCCCCCAGCATCTGCCGCAGATTGATCTCAATCGTCGTGGTGATCGCGGTCAGGGGCACATCATAAATTGTGTTCTCAAACGGATCATCCAAATCCCGCCCGATCTTATCGAGCGCGAGAAATATGAAGCCCACCAGCGTCGATCCCAGCGGCGTATACCACCCCATGTTCTGTACCAAACCCAGCGGCAGCATTATGCAGTACATCTGAACGAACAGTTGCGGAAAATAATCGTACTGCTTCGGCATCGGCGTGTTCTTGAGGCGTTCCGTCCCACCCTGCGCATCCAGCAAATCATCCAGACTGTCGTCAAGTGCCTTCCAATGCGCAATGTCGATCCATCCCCGCACCTGGCACTCACGCAGTAACGTCCCCATCCGTTGCTGGATCGCCAGCGGAACATTCCTCTCGTCCCGCAGCTCGCTCAACTCCTGCTCCGCGAGCAGCGGCTTCAACTCCTCCCACGGCGGCAAACCTCGCAGCTGTTGCCGCAACGCATGCGCATACGCGATCTGGTGATATACCAGCCGTCGTTGCGCCACCTTTACCTCGCTAGCCTCCGTCTCATTCAACGGCATCATCACCGTCGTCACCTGCCGCGCCCAGCTCCGCGAATTGGTGACCACACCGCCCCACTTCGTCCGCCCCTCCCACCACCGCGCATACGACGACTGATTCCGAAATGCAACAATAATTCCGATCGCCGATCCGAACAACGTCAGCGGAATATGGGGCAGCGCCACCCAGTCCCAATGCATCACCTTGTAGGCCACCACCACCGCTACGTCGTACAGCACCAGAATCAACAGCGGCCACCCCACGTACGTCAGCAACCTCGATATGTGGCGCTGGTGAGGAACGATCATGCGCTCTTATCCTCGATCCTCACCGGATGAAACACCCGCCCCCCGTCTTCAGAGATCCTCACCTCGCCTTTGCCGATGTCATACACCCAACCGGAAATCGTCAGCTCCTCGCGCGCCATCGCCCCCGCCACCGAAGGATGCGTTCGCAGATGCTGCAACTGCAGCAGCACATTTTCTTCCGTCAGCCTTCTCACAAAATCGATCGGCCGCTCATCCGGCTTTGCCATCGACTTCGCCACGCTCATCGCCGCCGCAGCATTGTTCATCCAGTTCTTCACCGCCGGCATATCCGCCAGCGACTCCGGCTTCATCAGCGCGGCCATCGCCCCGCAATCCGAGTGTCCACAGATCACTACATGCTTTACCTTCAGCGCCATCACCGCATACTCGACCACCGCGCTTACGCCGCCCAGCATCTCGCCATACGCCGGCACAAGGTTGCCGATGTTGCGCATCACAAACAAATCGCCCGTCCCGGACTGCGTAAGCAAATCCGGATCGAGCCGCGAATCGGCGCACGTAATAAACAGCGCATGCGGCCTCTGCGGCTCCCGCACCGCCTGCAAGTAGGTCTCTTCGTTCTTCGGATAGATCTCCGTCCGAAACCGCCGAATCCCCGCCTTCAACTCCGCCAGCACCTCGTTCACAGTCTCTCCCTCATGCGCGCGCCGTTCCGAGTCTACCGGACACGCACAGCTCACTCTTTCCACTTGATATTGCATCCCACCGCAAACCGCTGATTCGGATCCGGCCGTTTCCCCGCGATCACCGCATCCATCGCCGCCCGCAGGTCTTTCCCCGTCACCGGAATATCGTTCCCTGCATCTCCCCGCCGCGGCCTGCTGTCATCGAGTTGTCCGCGATACACCAGCTTCATCTCCCCATCGAACAGAAAAAGATCCGGCGTACAAGCCGCGTCATAAGCTCGCGCCACCTCCTGCGTCTCGTCATACAGGTAAGGGAAGCGGAACCCCAGACGCTCCGCCTGCTTCTTCATCTCTTCCGGCCCATCCTGCGGATAAGCCTCCACATCATTCGACGAGATCGCCACGATCCCAATCCTGCCCTCATAATCCCGCCCAATGCGCGCCAACTCCTTCTCCACATGCACCACATACGGACAGTGCACACAAATAAACATCACCAGCAACCCATGACATCCGGTTGCGGCACAGTTCGCTCCATCCGCCCGCGCATCCTCTGAAACCACGGCGAACACATCGTCCCGCCCCACAGCCTTGCCGCTCACCACATCCACCAGCTCAAACGCCGGAGCCACACTCCCCAGCGCCACCATCGTCGACTGCGTCTTCGACATCGAAACCCCTCCACTACTTCTCCGATCATAATTTGCCGGACAATTTGTTGCCCGATCTGTGGATTATTGGGTAATGGATCAGTTTGCACTTTTGAGGACGCTATGCGTGGTCCCCGACACCATTTGTCCGATTTGCCGACTTTTCGGGAACTGAGGAGACAGTGTCAAAGTAGAACGTCCCTAGCCTCGTTACTTTGGCAGTTCGGAGAGGGGCAGATTTACCTGAGTGGTCTTGTCCCACCGGAACCAGCGCAGCTGCTTGTCCGTGGCGTCGATCTCCGACACTTGACACGCTGACGTTGGCGCGAACTCGAAGCCCTGATCGTGCCGACCTTTCCAGAAGCTCACACTCGACATATTGATTAGGTCCGGATAAGAGAAGTAGAACTTCCACTTACCGATAAGCACCTGGCTGTGGCCTTTCGTATACACGAACACAGCGTGTACCCCTACGGTCTCGCCGATGTAAATGTCGCCGGTCTGGTGGTCAACGCCGTTCCCTGCGAACGACGTTGACTTATCCGGCAAGGAGAACGACTCGTAGTTCGACCTGCCCTCGGCCCGGTTCGGGCCAGAAGTGAGACTGGTAAGCCGGATCGCTCCGAGTTGGCTTCCATTGCGCACCAGGAGGAACGCTCCGACAGGCATGGTCACTGTGCCGACGCTTACCGTGAAGCTTGTAGCAGCTACATCCGAACGCTTGTCTTGTGGACAGCGCACTTGCTGCGCTTGTCCGCCGACATTCACCAGAGCGCCAGCGATTAGTGCTTCCACAACAACTCTGAGTCGTGGTTTCATCATTGCGCCACCGTGCGGAACTTTTCAGGGTCGATCAGACAGTTGACCAAGATCGTGCTCTACCTTTCCTCATCATCATGATGCACGCCACGACCCACAACAGTCATTGATTTCCGTAAAACGGGCTTATCGGACAGATGCGAACCCACCTCGTCATCCCCAACAGAACACTCCCGCCCTATTCTGAAACAGCATGCTCCCTGCCCGCACTCTCCCCGGAGGCCGCACCACGCGCCAGGCCTTGCCTCTCGGCCCCAACAACCTCCCTCTCTGCCGCTGGTGCGACCTCGAAATCCTCGCCAAACGCCGCCGCACCTTCTGCACCGACTACTGCGTCCACCAATGGCGTCTCCGCACCGACCCCGGCTACCTCCGCGATCAGGTCTTCGCTCGCGACCACGGCATCTGCGCCGTCTGTCACATCGACACCATCGCCGCCTACAACGCCCTCAAGCGAGCACGCGGCCCCGCTCGAGCCGCAGGCCTCCGTCTCTACGGCATGAAGTCCATCACCACCCGCCGCAGCCTATGGGACGCCGACCACATCCGCCCCGTAGCCGAAGGCGGCGGCCAGTGCGACCTCGACAACCTCCGCACCCTCTGTCTCCTCTGCCACCGCGAAGCCACCGCCCAACTCCGCACACGCCTCAGCCAAGCCCGCGAGAGCAACCATCCGCAGTCAACTCTGACTCTGAGCCTGCCCTGAGCCTGTCGAAGGGGGGAAAGAATCCGCACACTCACTGGTAATGCCCGTAAAGTCACGTTTCGGAAAGTTCGATGCCGACAGGTCGAAGTTGCCGAAAACCCCGTTTTGGAGGAACTTTCGCTAGTCTCTCCACCGACAGGCAGCGATTCCCCCATCTGGGGGAAAAGCGCTGCGGACGTGACTCAACTAAGGAGCTTATTTGCGGCTAGGATGTAGTCCTTAATCCTGGCGGTGACATCGGCGGGTAGCTTCGGTTCTGCTTTCAGTAGCTCGACCAGATTCCACCGGACAGCCATGAGGATTTCGCTGCCGGTAGAGCCGGTGTCGATGGCGCCCCTGATACGGGTTCGCCAATCGGAAAGGTCGTCGCCGACCAATGCGTCACGGATTGCACGGGCTTCTGCGATGTAGTCGAAGGAACTCATATCACCGCCACGGCTGGCCTTCTGTTGAGAATGTGCCCGACTCACGTCTGAGGAGCCTGGTTTCCTTCCTCAGGCCAATTCCAATCAGAAAGACGGCCGACGTAATCGCCGTGTAAGCCCATACCGCTCAGTTCAACCGGCATCGGTTCTCCTTCGAGCGTGAATCCAACTTTGCGGGTCACCACCCACCACGTAAGGACCGCTAGAACGTCGTGAATTGCTCCCCTCCGTTCCTCGTGCAGCATCTCAGCAAGAATCTGGCGTTGTTCAGCCGATAGGGATTGAACGAAGGGCGTTGGATCTTGTCTATCCTCCGCGTGTGGGATGATGCGACCCTCCAAGACGCGTCCTCCGATCACGCTTCGACTGGTCTCTGTGACAAGCTGGTCAATTATCTTCTTGTAGGCATCGATTGGGCGCACAGTTGTCACTCTCCAAGGTTCGGTGGTTGAACTCGGTAGGAACGGGACTCGAAACGGTCGGAGACACACTAGCTTATCGGATCGTGATGTTCCTGCAAAGTCCGGTTTTCGGAAACTTCAGTCACTCCAAACTGCTCCACTACGCACATTCACCCCAGGTCTTGTCGGCGTCGTTTCCCACCAGCAAAAATCCACACAAGAACCATGCATTCACCACAAATTGTCCACATATTTCGTGCTGGAAAAAGCACAATTCCCGCGCGTCACCACCCAAAATTCCTGAGCAAAACCAAACGCGATCCCCCAAAAGCCTAAAACTCACCACAACTCACCACAAAAACCGAACAAATGTTTTATCCACAAGAACGTGGTCGGTCCTCTGCTATTGACATTTGTGTCCCCCGGAAGCCCCCTATCATCGATAGAGGTCCGCGCTCACCCGTATCTCTGGTGCGTCCTCCAGAACTCCGCCCACGGCATCCGCGGCGGCCCGCACACAAAAATATCCGGGTGATACTCGCTCTCCTCGTTCTTCACGCCTTCCGAGTTGCCGTTATGCCCCGCAAGCGTACAAGCCGTAAACACCTTGTCCGCCGACTCACGCGAAAATCCAACCACAATCAGCGTCGTAGGCTGCGGCGTCGGATATCCGCGCAGCCACGCCGAATTCGTCATGCTGATCGGCGCAGGCAGATGGTACGCCGGCCCCAGAATCTCCACCGCCCCCGCCTCGCCATAGTTCCCCACCAGCACACCAACACTCGCCCGCTGCTCCGGGGGCAGGGAATCGCGAATCCCCGCAACATTCTTCACCAACTCATCCCACCCAATCTCCTCCCGCAGATCGCCATTATTTTTCAGCGCAAACTCCTTCACCGGCCCGCTCGTCGTTAGCGGCACAATCAGCGCATACACAAACACCGCCCACGCAGCCAGAGCCGTGAAGAACACGCCCTCCACCACCAGTCTCCATCCCCGCCGCATCGACCCAACCCAACGCTCCCCTACCACCGCACCCATCGCAAACAGCATCGGATACGCCGGAGCAACGTAATATCCTCGTCCCTTCCCAAAGAAAAACAGCAGCACCGGAATCACATACATCCACCCGAGCATCCTGTATCGCCTGTCCATCAGAAACGCCACAGCCCCTGCAATCCAGATCGGCGCGACAAACATATTCGTGCAGATCAGGAACTGATCCCGCCAAAATCCATTCGCCCGCCCCTCGCCCACATCCCGCACATGGATGTGCTGCAGAAAGTGGTACGAGATAAACCCATGCCGCACCTGCCACAAAAAGTTCGGCAGAAAGATCAGGAGCGCGACTCCGACTCCACCCCAGAACCAGCCACTCAAAAAATACCGTCGTGCGCTCGTCAGCAACATCCCACCCAGAATCCCGGCGATGAAAAAGCAGATCGAATACTTCGTCTCTAAACCCAACCCAATCGTCGCTCCAATTCCCAGCCACCATCGCGGGTCGTCGGTCTTCAACATCCGAATCAAAAAATAAGCAATCAACACCCACCACAGGTAATCGAACGTCGAATACTGAAACTCCGTCCCCTCAAACACCGGCAACCCCGACGTCGCCACCACCAGGGCCGCCGAAACCTGCGCCAGTCGCCCACCGCCAAGCTCCCACGCCATCAATCCCGTCACAACAATCGCCAGCGCCTGCGCAATCATCGAAAAGAACCGCAGCCCCACCATCGATACGCCAAAAATTTCCAGCCCAATTCGCTCCACAAAAGGCGTGAACGGCGGATACGCCACGAACCCCCAGTCCAGATGCCGCGCATCGCTCAAGAACTGCAACTCATCGCGATGAAACCCATAACGATTGTTCGTCAGCAGATGAATCACCGTGACCACCAGCGCAATCCCCGCCACCGCAAACATATCGGGCCACCTGCCGGCCTCTGGCTGCACTGCGCTCTCGTCCGGATTTTTGTCGTCCATCCGCGCCTCCGCCCAATTTGTTCTTGTCTCGCGACTCTACGCATCACAGTACCAAAGAGCCGCCGCACTAGCCTGCCGCCAAAAACTGGTATGACCACCTATTGACCTCCGTTCTCGTCGCGGTGTATCAAAACAGCACGATGCGAACCCTACCTCTCATCCCTGCGATCACCCTCCTCGCCGCAACCTTCGCTTCCCCGCAAGCGTCCCCTCCAGCAGTCGCCCCCCAGCGTCCCGCCTCAGCACCCCAGGCCAGACCAGACCCCAACAGCCCCTCCAACATTGGCCGCACACAACTCACCAACTACCTCGACGACATCGCCGCCAAAGAAACCGCCGCGCGGCGCGCCACCATCGCCGCTATCACCACCCTAGCCCAGGCCGAAGCCCGTCAGCGCGAAGTCCGCAAAAAATTCCTCTCCCTGATCGGTGGCCTTCCCGAAAAAACGCCGCTCAACGCCAAGGTCCTCGGCAGCACCCAAGCTGACGGCTTCCGCATAGAAAAAATCCTCTACGAATCCCAGCCCAACTTCCCCGTCACCGCTCTCCTCTATCTTCCCGACGCCAAACCCGGCGCGCCGCAGCAAAAACTCCCCGCCATCGTCGTCGCTCCCGGCCACGGCTTTACCGGCAAAGCCACCGACTACACCTTCGCCAGCACCTTCGCGCGCAATGGCTTCGCCGTCCTCTCCTACGACCCCATCGGCCAGGGCGAGCGCCTCCAATACCCCGACCCCTCCGACCCCTCCGACCCCTCCAAAACCCTCCTCAAAGCCGCCACCGGCGAACATGGCGAAGCCGGCCTCCAGCCCACCCTCATCGGCGACGCTGCGTCTCGCATCGTCGTTTGGGACAGCATCCGCGCCGTCGATTACCTCAACTCGCGCCCCGAGGTCGACCCCAACCGCATCGGAGCCTTTGGCTGCTCCGGTGGTGGCACCATGACCGCACTCCTCGGCGCACTCGACCCCCGCGTCCACGCCATAGCCGTCGCCTGCTACCTCACCAGCTTCGACACTCTCCTCCCAGCCCTCGGCCCGCAGGACGCCGAACAGTCCATCCCCAACTTCATCGCATCCGGCCTCGACTTTCCCGACTGGGTCGAAGTCGCCGCCCCGCGCCCCTACGCCATCATCTCCACCGCACAGGACATGTTCCCCTATGCCGGAGCCCTCGCCACTGCCCGCGAAGCCCGCCGCTTTTACGCTCTCTTCGATCCTGCCTCAGCCGGCACTCCAACCAACAACCCAACTCCCGGCATCCCCACCGGCCCCACCCTCAACCCCGACACCTCCAACACCATCCCCTCCACCGCCGCGCTCCAGTGGATCACCGGCATAGGCCGCCACGGCAACCTCGGCCCAATCTCAGGACAAGTCGTCTCTTTCTTTCTAACTCATCTAGCCCACTCCGACGCGACTCCGATTCTTCCCCCACCGCCAACTCCAGGCACAAACCTCTTCGCTCTCCCTGCGAGCCTGCCCAAAGACGCCCTCCAGGTCACACCCACCGGCCAGGTCTCCACCAGCTATCCCGGCAGCGAGACCGTGCACACCCTAATCCTCAAACGCTACGCAACTCTGCCCAAACCCAAACCGTTAACTCCACCAGAACTCCAGCAGACCATCCGCGAAGTCACCCACGCGTCCGTAAAACCCAGCGACCCCGCCCCAATCAACACAGAATCTCCACCTCTCGCATCGCCTCCCGAAGGTAATGTCCACGTCCGTCACCGCTTCACCCTCGCCACCGCGCCCGGCATCAATATTCAAGCTGAGTTCTACCGCCCAGCCGACGGTAAGCATCCCGTTCTTCTCGTCCTGAAAGACAGCCTCGATCCCGCGCTCGAACCAACACGAGTCGAAGAGATCAAAAAATTCCGCGCTCTCGCCGACGCCGGCACCGCAGTCCTCGTCATTGCTCCGCGCCCAAGCCCGCCGGGAACCGAAGAGACCAAAGCCTCCATCCTTGGTCCCTTCTATCTCACCGAACTCCGCGCTGAACTCGTCGGCAAAACCCTCCTCGGTCTCCGCGTCGACGACGTCATCAGCGCCATCACCTTCACCTCCGGCGGCACAACCGAAGACCCGAACCAGATCAGCGCCGAAGCCTCCGGCCATCTGGGCCTCGTCCTCCTCCACGCCGCCATCCTCGACCCGCGCCTCAAACACATCACCGTCGACCGCGCGTTAGAGAGTTACAAAAGCCTCCTCGAAGCTCCTATGCCCATCGGCGCTCCCGAAGACATTCTCCCCGGTGTCCTTCTTCACTACGACATCCCCGACCTTGTCAAAGCGCTCGGCCCCCGCCTCACCCTCACCAACCCGCAACCCGGCACCGCCGACCCTCAAACGTTAACCAGCGAATCACACTGAGGCATCGCCACGTTTCCATCTCTGTTATCGTTCCTTTAGTCAAAACGGGCCTTTGAGCAATCCTGTGCGCGTCGCCACGAAGACTCGCCCAACCTCCTGCGTATTTCTTAAAGAGGAGCCTCGATGGCGATCTCCCCAGACCCATCGCCAGACCAGAAACTGCGCGAGCAGCCCCCACGCGAGTACTGCCTGCGTCTCGCACAGGAAATGAAGGCGTTTCCGCGAAAACACAGGCTCGCAGAATTTCGCGCCGAAGTTATCGTCGAACAGACTCAGGTGCTGAGCGCTGCGCTTGAAGACGCATGGACCAAATCCTTCCGCCACTCAGACAAGCCAAAGCGCGTCGATGAATCGGATGCCCAGGAGATAGCCGACCGACTTCACGCTCAACCGCGGGTGCAGGCCCGCATGGCTACCTTAGTTGAGTACCCCCCAACCAAATGGCTCCTCGAACAGGAACTTTCAGCCCGGGGACAATGGCAGACCGATCATCCATCAGAAGACGTCTACTTCCTGGCAGAGAGCCTCAACCTCAAAGGCATCTGCTTCTCCGGCGGAGGTATCCGCAGCGCCACGTTCAATCTCGGTGTGCTGCAAGGCCTCGCCGCGCTCGAAAAACTCGGCTCCTTCGACTATCTCTCCACCGTCTCCGGCGGCGGATACATCCATCAATTCCTCGCCTCCTGGATCTCACAAGACAAAGTCGACAAAGTTCAGCGTCTGCTTCAGCCTCTGCCCAGCAAACACGCTGAACGTACCCTCTGGCCCGAGCCTTTGCGTTGGTTGCGCCGCTACTCCAACTACCTCACTCCGCAGGTTGGCTTGTTCACCGCCGATACCTGGGTCGCTTTCGCTGTCTGGCTGCGCAATACTTTCTTGAACCAGATCGTGCTTATCGCCTCGATCCTGTTCGTTCTCGTGCTCCCTCACTGGCGGCTCGACCACACAGGGCGCACTGCGAAAGAGCTAATTCTCCACGGCTGGGACGCGGCGGTCGTTATCTTCGTCTGCTTCGTCCTATCGTCGATCTACATCCGTTGGCAGATCCGCCCCCCGCAGTCGACGCAGGCTGGAAAGAAACTCCCTCGCGGACTCAAGCAGGGAGCCGTCCTGGGCCTGGTGCTTTTTCCTCTGGTGATCGCTTCCTTTATTGTGTCGCCCTATCTGTTTCGTTCCGCATTCTGGCGCGGCAATATCCTGACGGCGTCCGCTCAGGCAAATCCGTGTCTTGCGCAATTCCTCGGTACGCCGCCCTCCGCTAATCCGGCTGCGCCCAGTACAAGGGCGTACATACGCAAGCTCCATTCGCTCGCGCACCCCTCTGTGCTTATGCCTTCGTCGCCAGGTAAAGACTGCACCCGTTCGCCGAACACTGTTGCCGCAGACAGGTGGTTCGTGCGCACAAGCGGCATCAACGACCTGCGTCAGTGGTGGTCCGCCTATTCCTTCCACTGGTGGTCGCCCATCATGCGGTTCAACGAAGAACCCTCGACCTCCTGGGTCTTCGTCTCGCTGCTCGCCGGCATCGGACTCCTGATCCTCGCTGCCTCACACGCCCTGCCTGGCGACTGGAGAGCCCTCATTCTTCTTGTGGCCATTCCCGGTGCGATGGCAGCTGCTTATGTCTTCGTTGGCCTCTCGCGCATGTTCATCTTCGCCTCATCCTTCTTCCTGCCTCTTGGAGAAGTCACACGCTTCAACATCGCCTTGTTGCCCCCACTCGCGCTAGCAATCATCTTCGTCTCCGTTGAGATCGGCGGTGGCCTCGTAGGCAATCTCGTTGACGAGTCCGTGCGAGAGTGGTTTGCCCGTCTTCGCGCGTGGAGCTTCCTCTTCGGCTTCGCCTGGTTCGGCGTGGTCGGCGCTTCGTTGCTCGGTCCGCGCATCGCTCGCGATCTCTTCAACGTGGCATATATCGGCAAACCGCTTGTCCTCGGATGGATGGGAACCACGCTGATCAGCGTTCTTGCGGGAAAGAGTGCCTTCACCAGCGGAACGTCTGCCGACAAGAACTCATCCCTCTCCCGAACACTGAACATCCTCGCGCTCATCGGCCCGCCAATCTTCATCGTCGGCCTCGCCCTCATCCTGTCTTACGTCGTTGAGAAAACCCTCACCGCGCTGGAAACCTCCATCGGGATGCCATCGATCCCTCACCCGGAGTTCTTTGCACTCCTCCTGATCCTGGCCGCCACCGCCGCAATCTTCGGTTGGCGAATCGATATCAACGAGTTCTCCTTGCACGCCTTCTATCGCGACCGCCTCGCCCGCTGCTACGCCGGCGCCAGCGACCCCGACCGCCGCCCCAACCGCTTCACCGGTTTCGCTGCTTCCGACAAGCGTCTCCGCCTCATCGATCTGCTCCCCGCAGCGTTCAGCCAGGCTCCCGCGACTCTCCTTCCCTACGACGGCGCCCCAACACCCAAAATCCCCACCTACCAGGGGCCATTCCCCATCTTTTGCACCACCCTCAACCTCTCCTTCGGCGAAGACCTCGCTTACCAGGAGCGCAAGGGCACCTCCTTCGCCTTCACTCCGCTCTACTGCGGTTACGACGTCGGCTGGACCGACGCCGACAACAATCGCGTGCAGTTCAACGGCTACACGCCCACGCTCAACTACGCCTACTACGACGGTGGTCCGCGCATGGCCACTGCAGTCGCAGCCTCAGGAGCCGCCATCAGTCCGAACTGGGGCTATCACTCCAGTCCCACCATGGCCTTCCTGCTGACCATCTTCAACGTCCGCCTCGGCCTCTGGATCCGCAACCCGCGCCGTCAGAGCTTTCTTCTGCCCCGCCTCAACGGCAATCCCTCCTCGCCCGCCTTCGGCCTCTTCTATCTCCTCGCCGAACTCTTCGGCATGGTCAACGACGAAGCCGCCTTCGTCTACCTCACCGACGGCGGCCACTTCGAAAACATGGGTCTCTACGAACTCGTCCGCCGCCACTGCATGACCATCGTCATCTGCGACGCCGAGCAGGACGGCGATCTCAACTTCAGTGGCATCGGCATGGCAATCCGCAAGTGCCGCATCGACTGCGGCGCCGAGATCAACCTCGACATCTCAAAGCTTGAGCTCGTCGGCGAACCGCCCGTCAGCCCCTGCCACAGCGTCATGGGAACGATCCAATACCCCAGCGGAGCCACCGGCCGAATCCTCTACATCAAGAGCGCCTTCACCAACGGCCTCCCCGCCGACCTCATCAACTACCACAAAGAACACCACGCCTTTCCTAACGACACCACCGCAAACCAGTGGTTCACCGAATCCCAGTTCGAAAGCTATCGCCGCCTCGGCGAAGCCAGCGTTCTCACCTACCCCGCCACCGAGTGGCTAACAACCAACCTGCCATCGTCACCTCCGAGCCAACAAGTGCGGTAATTTTTTGGGGATGGTTTTACCCGTTTTTGCTGGGGGTTTTGGCAAAAACAGGGTGCAGAACGTGTTTTTTTGATGGTGAATTTGTGGTGGATCGCTGGTGAAAGCTGGTAAGTTGACGGCCACTTTTCGCACTCGAAAATTTTCCACTTTTCCCAGATTTATTTTCGAGCGATTCCCATTTTGGGAATTCGACCGGCAAATGCCGCAAAACATAATCCTGACTGCCAACAAGCCTGGTGGTCACCGCTGCTGTTCTAACACGAGCTCACACACATTGGAGTGGCAGTTCAACATCCCATCTGCCACCAAACTCGCCTGAGACCCGGCAGGCCACAGTCCGGTCAGTTTGGTCTCCTTCAATCTTTCTTCTCCTCCGGGTAGGTTGTCGTCCGGAGAATTTCGCTTAGGCCGGACCACCTTGCCATCTCTCAGCAACAGGCGGTATCCAGCGAATCCATCCATCCCTCGAGCCGGTCCGAGCGGAATCTTTCTGTCGTCTTTAAGTGTCGCGCTCGCATCTTTGACTGCAGATTTCGCTCCTGCCATTCGCAGCATGTTGGCTTTATGCTCCAGTTTTATCTGTTCGTCGCCCGGGTGAGATGCCGCAAGCCCCAGCACATAGTCCGTAAACGCTTCGTCTTTCTTTCCTCTGGCCTCGGCCACTGCTCCCATGTGTTCGGCCATCACGTCTGACTGAGCATTCCGCCACGCCGCCTTGAGATAGTCGTCCGCCTCGTCCAGCTTTCCCTCGCGGAAGAGAATCCATCCCAGCGTGTCCCAGGTCGCGATCAGCTGGCGGCTCTTGACCTTCAGCGTCTGCGGATTCTCATCCAGAGTCCACGTCTTACTCTCTTCGGTCAACTTCTCCACGGCTTTTCGCGCTGCCGTCTCATCGGCAGGGAGTTCCTCGCCGGCTTCAGCCAACTCATACGCGCTGTCATTCAACATCATCGGGTTCTGAGTAGACTTCATCATTGCCAACAACGTGTCGTGTCCTTTTTCCTTCATGCCAGCCTTGATCTGGGCTCGCCCAAGGAACAGCTGGATGACTTCATTGTCCTTCTTGTCTGCGGGAAGTCGTGAAACGGCTTCCTCAATAGCGGTCACGGCCCCGGCTGCATCTCCATCCTGCAGCAGCATCTGCGCAAGCGCCATCGGGGCGTCCGGGTTCTTCGTGTCAGCGGCGGCCCATGTTGTGAGGGTCTCCTTTGCCTCTTTCTTCTTCCCGGTGAGGGTCTGGGCCATCGCCATGTCTCTATAGGCTCCGAATCGTTCCGGGTACTTCGCCAGCTCTCTTCGATAGTCTTCGACAGCAGCATTCATGGAGCCCAGTTGATAGTGGTAGTACCCGTACGTCGACCACAGAAACGCCTGATTTTCATTCAACTCCTTCGCCTGATCCAGCTTGGTCTTAGCCGCATCCAAATCATGTCGTTTGATCGCTTCGTACGCAGACTGGACCAGCTCTGCTGCCTCGTCGCTGCTCTTCTTCGGAGTATCTGTGCTTCCGGTCGTAACGCTATGCTCGTTCGTCACGAGCTGAATCCACTGCTCGTGCGCAAGTTCGGCGTCGTTCGACCACTTCTTGTAACTCTTCCAATCCGCTACGGGAATCTCTTCCTTCAGCACTTCAACACGACGTTCTGCATAAATCGTGCCTTTGTCGAAGCGAAACGTCTCATCCAGCGCGACGTAGGGAGATTTTGAGTGCACCGCCTCAGGCAACTCAACTCCCCATCCATCCGGCAGCTTTATCGCCGAGGTCGATGTCTCAACCCGGGGAACGCCCAGTCTGATCGACTGAACCGGAGGTTCTTTGTCGTCGACTCCGGGAAGATCGATCGGCGCAAACTGGGCGATGATCTTCAGATTGTCCCAGTCGCCGCTTTTCTCCCGCCTGTAGTCGTAGCTCATCGTCATCGGGGTAGAGGTATCTTCCAGACGACTCACCTCGGCGTGACTCGTTGTTCCCTGAAATCCGATGCTCTTCGAGATCTGCTGAACCATCTGGTCATACTGTGCCGGCGATACCTGTCGGAACGCCGCCCGCACCGCGATCTCCTCATCTCCGCGCATGGTCCACTCAAGACGCGAAGTCGAGGTCCCTTCCTTGTCGAGTGTTCCCACCGCTTCCAACTTCTGGAATGACGGGAAGGGAAGCGCAGCAGGAGTCGTCTCAACCTTCGCCACGCCGGCATCCGCAACTACCAGAGCTTTCTTGCCGCGAAGCCCATAGAGCAAAGCTCGATATGGCGCCACCTCCGCCGTTGTATCCAACCACACCTGCTGGCCTTCTACCGGTACGGTCGTAATCAAATGATTGAACGATCCCGGTGATGGAACAGCCTCATTGAACCGCACACCCGCCCCAATGAGCACAGCGTTCGGATGCAGTCCTAAAGCACTCAACATTGCTGCCAGCAGCGTGTGCTTGTCTTTGCAATCGCCGTACTGGTTCTCCAGCACCTCGGCGGCATGGTGCGGTTGATACCGTCCTATGCCAAAGGCCACTCCGATATAGCGGATCTGCGTTGCCACATAGCCGTATACCGCGCGAACCTTTTCCTCTTCGGTCGTCTTGCCCGCAGTCAGTTCCGCGACCTTTGCCTTGACCGCAGCATCCGGCACAATGCGGTCGCTTTCCAGGCCTTGGTACCACGCGCCCACAGCCTCCCAGCTTTTGAACGTCGACCATGCCACCGACGGAAGCTTACCTTCTTTGGCATCCAGTTCCTGCTCCGCCGTCCAGACCTCTTTCTTCTTCCGTTCTTTCTCCGCGTCCGCCTCTTTGCCCACGGTCGGCTTCTTCTGCGACGAGACCCATCGAAAGACCCGCTCATCTTCCTCGACCGTCTCAGTCGGCTTGTTCTTCGGACTCCACACATTGATGTAGATATTCTTCGGAACGCGAAGCTCAACGGTCAGCGACAGAAACACTCCGTCTTCCCCAAAGCTTTCGGCTCCCCAGAACTGTCCTGGCGCTTCAGCCCTGGTCCGAACTGATTTGGCTTCCCACTCAATGGTGTCACCCGGCTGCAGACCACGCACCGGAATCTGTCTCTGCTTCAGGTCGCTGTAGAACGGAGCTTGTTGCGTTACTGGAGCAGGCATATCCAGCGCATCGCTGACCGGCGTTTCGGTCACGGTGCCGTTTGGGTGCCGCACCCGCACATAGCTGAATTCCACGTGCTCTGAGTTGCTCGCGTAGGCCACACCGACGATGCTCAACTGCTTTGCGGCGGCTTCGGTCTGAACTTTGCCGACAACGGTCGTCAGCTTCGATCCAGTCCCATCGGCCGCCATCTTATACACAGTGTCGTATCGCTCAACGACGATGGGTTCTGCGGAGTAGTCGGGGGCCGGACTGGAAATATTGTGGTTGGCAGACGCTGCGTCCTTCGGCGGCGTGATCGGAACGACTGTAGTCGAACTTTGGCCCAAGGCATTGACAAGGAAAAAAGGCAGAAAAAAACAGCTCAGCAGAATCGATCTCATAACTCTTAGGGGTATAGCAGATTCCAACCCAACCAACTATCAAATTCATTTACGGGCCCTCTTTCCCACATTTCCACCCCCATCCACACGAATCTGCACCACTTCTGCGCCTTGCCCTTCCACCCCGTCGCGCCTACCCTCAAACGATGCCTGATTACTGACCAGTAAACCCCACCAATTTCGCGCCTTCCAGCGAAAATCCACAGCAAAATGCCCCATTTTTCGCACTTCCGGCCCGTTTACCTCCCATTAATACGGGTATTCGCACAGCCAACACAACATGTTGTGCTTTATACTTGACACACCCCACAGAGGGCGTTACTTTCACGACTGCAACACCCCAGACCATTCGGTTCGCTGTCAAGAATACATTCGGTTCACCTAATTTTTTATCGCTCCTCTGCCGACGACGACTCCCTCGCCCGGTTCAATCACCCAGCGCTTTAGCCGAGAAGTCGTCTCAAAAACGGGCCCCGGACTCACTGAACGCCGTGAGCCAAAAGTTATAGATTTTCATCAAATTAGAAGGAGTTTTACCATGGCGACCATCCCCAACCAGACCCAAAGCCAGGGCCAGCCCCATACCCAGAGCCAGTCCCAGGTCAACGACTTCCAGACCGCCCCGCCCTTCACCTCCCGCGCCCCCGGTCTCTCCTTCGATCGCCACTTCACCCGCCCCGGCATCTCCCCCTACGACGAGATCAACTGGGAGCTCCGCGACGCCGTCATCCAGGACTTCAAAGGCAAGATCATCTTCGAGCAAAAGAACGTCGAGGTCCCCGCCGACTGGTCCATGACCGCCACCAACATCGTGGCCTCGAAATATCTCCACGGCCTCAACGGCACCGACGAGCGCGAGTCCGGTGTTCGCGCCCTCATCACCCGCGTCGCCGAGTCGATCCGCGACTGGGGCATCAAGGGCGGCTACTTCGCCTCGCCCGAAGCCGCCGAGACCTTCTACGCCGAGCTCGCCCACCTTCTGTTGAACCAGAAGGTCGCGTTCAACTCGCCGGTGTGGTTCAACGTCGGCTGCGACCGCCTCGAGCCCAACTCCGACGCCCAGAACTGGCACTGGAACCCACACTCCTGCGCAGTCGAGTTCTCCGTCACCGGCTACACCAAGCCTCAGTGCTCGGCTTGCTTCATTAACTCCGTCAATGACTCGCTCGACTCCATCCTCACGCTCGCCAAGACCGAGGGCATGCTCTTCAAGTGGGGCTCCGGCGCAGGCTCGAACCTGAGCAGCATCCGCGGCAGCATGGAGACACTCTCGGGTGGCGGCACCGCCTCCGGCCCACTCTCCTTCATGCGCGGTTTCGACGCGTTCGCTGGCGTCATCAAGTCCGGTGGCAAGACGCGCCGCGCTGCCAAGATGGTCATCCTCAACGTCGACCATCCCGACATCGATGACTTCATTCAGTGCAAGGTCAAGGAAGAGCAGAAGGCCTGGCACCTCATGCAGGCCGGCTACGATGGCAGCGGTCCCGACTCCGAAGCCTACAGCTCCATCTTCTTCCAGAACGCCAACAACTCCGTTCGCGTCACCGACGAGTTCATGCGCGCAGTCGAGACCGACTCCACCTTCTCCACCCGCACCGTCAAAGACAAGAAGCCGGTGAAGGAATATCGCGCTCGCGATCTCATGCACCAAATCGCCGAAGCTACCTGGCAGTGCGGCGACCCCGGCATGCAGTACGACACCACCATCAATCGCTGGCACACCAGCAAAAACACTGCGCGGATCAATGCGTCCAATCCGTGCAGTGAATACATGTTCCTCGATGACTCCGCCTGCAACCTTGCATCCTTCAATCTCCTGAAGTTCCTCACTCCGGGAGGCCAGTTCGACATTCCCAGTTACCGTCATGCCATCGGCATCGTCACGACCGCAATGGAGATCATCGTCGACGCCGCCGGCTACCCCACCGAGATGATCGCGAAGAACTCGCACGACTATCGCCCACTCGGCCTCGGCTACGCCAACCTCGGCGCGCTGCTCATGGCGTTCGGTCTGCCGTATGACTCCGACGCCGGCCGCGACTTCGCCGCCACACTCACCTCGATCCTCTGCGGTGATGCGTACTGGCAGTCCTCCCGCATCGCCGAGTCCTGCCCCGCGCTCGGAGCCGCCACGCCGCTCACCCAGCAGGTGCACATCGATGGCGGAGCCTGCCCCGGCTTCTACGTCAACCGCGAGCCCTTCCTCGACGTTGTCCGCATGCATCGCGCCGAGGTCAACAACATCGGCAAGTCGAAGAACTCCGCCGAGCCCTTCGTCGTCCCGCAGCTCGACCAGCTCATCGAAGCCAGCCGCAACGCATGGGACGGCGCACTCGCCTTCGGAGAAAAGCACGGCTACCGCAACTCCCAGGTCACCGTCCTCGCTCCCACCGGCACCATCGGCTTCATGATGGACTGCGACACCACCGGCATCGAGCCCGATCTCGCCCTCGTCAAGTACAAGAAGCTCGTCGGCGGCGGCATGATCAAGATCGTCAACAACACCGTGCCCTCGGCGCTCATCAAGCTCGGCTACTCCGAGTCCGAAGTCAACGCCATCGTCAGCTACATCGACGCCACCGGCACCATCGAAGGCGCACCCGCCATCAAGCCCGAGCACCTGGCGGTCTTTGACTGCAGCTTCAAGCCCTCCAAGGGAACGCGCAGCATCCACTACCTCGGCCACATCAAGATGATGGGCGCAACGCAGCCGTTTCTTTCGGGGGCGATTTCGAAGACCGTCAACCTCCCGCAGGACTGTTCCGTCGACGACATCGCGGAAGCCTACATGGAGAGCTGGCGTCAGGGTCTCAAGGCCGTCGCCATCTACCGCGACAACTCCAAGGGCACCCAGCCCCTCAACGTCACCGCGCAGACCGATGCCGACAAGAAGGGAACTCGCAGCACCAACGCCGTCAGCTCCCGTAGCCGCCGGCTCCATCGAAATCGAAGAAGCCGTCATCGCCGCCAAAGCCGCCGCCGCGCAAGCTCAGATCGCCGCCCAGCAGAAGATCAACGCCCTCGAGCTCCAGCTCCAGCAGATCGCCGAAGCCGCTCTGCAGAACTCTGACTCCATCGACGCCCAGGCCCCGCCGCGCGCCGTCCGTCACCGTCTGCCGGCAGAGAGAGCCAGCGTGACGCACAAATTTGGTTTGGCAGGTCATGAAGGCTACATCACCGTCGGCCTCTACCCCAACGGGCAGCCCGGCGAAATCTTCATCCGCATGGCCAAGGAAGGCTCCACCGTCTCCGGCCTCATGGACTCCTTCGCGACCGCCGTCTCACTCGCTCTCCAGCACGGCGTCCCCCTGCGCGTCCTCTGCGAGAAGTTCGCCCACACCCGCTTCGAGCCCTCCGGCTGGACCGGCAACGAGCAGATCGGCTACGCCAAGTCGATCATGGACTACATCTTCCGCTGGATCCAGATCCGCTTCCTCTCCGGCCACCAGCTCGACCTCTTCGCCGGCCTCGCCCCCTCCAGCCAGGGCGACAACGGCATCCCCATCGAAGGCACCGTCACCAGCCCATCGAACACGATCGTGCCGTCACTCAACGCCTCCGCTCAGCCCGCGCAGTCTTCTTTGTTGTCATCCCGCAGCGAAGCGGAGGGATCTGCTGTTGGATATACCCACGACGACTACTACACCACCACCCCGCCCCAGCAGGGAATCGCCCCCGACCTGAGCGCGAGGAGCGGCCTCGAGTCCTCTACTCCCTCTTCCCTACTCCCTACTCCCTCGTCTTTCGAAGACAGAGGCGTCTACCACGTCGCCGACGCCATGAAGGACATCGTCGACATGCGCGACTCCCCCTCCTGCGCCACCTGCGGAGCCATCATGACCCGCAGCGGCTCCTGCTACCGATGCATGAGTTGCGGAAGCACAAGCGGCTGCAGCTAGGCTCATGACCTACCTGAACGGAACAACAGCAAGCGATGTAGTTACGATCTATTCGGTTGGTGACTGCACCGTCGCGTTATGAGAGAGCAATAAAGGTTGCATTATGCAGAGACAAGTCCAGTCACCAAGCGGACAGAAAACGGTAGCCTTCGACAAGATGCCGGACAATTGTCCGGTCTGCTTCCACGCGGCGAGTCCGATTGAGCTGAATGTCGGCTTCCAAAACAACGACAATTTGGAGATTGTTTTCCGTTGCCCGCGATTAGAATGCGGTGCTCATTTCATTGCGACTTACAGATTCAATCCGGGTACCGGCCTATCTGTTTTTCAAAATCTAAAGCCGCAAACGCACCGAGCAACTACCAAGAGCGAAGCTATTAGTGCACTCTCTCCTTCATTCGTAAAAATCATCAATCAGGCAGAGGTTGCCGAGACGCAACAGTTGGACGAGATAGCGGGCGTAGGCTACCGGCGTGCGCTGGAATTTTTGATCAAAGACTATCTAATAAGCTCAGTGTCAACGGAAGAACAGAAGGAACTAATCCGTAAGACATTTCTAGGAAAATGCATTACAGACTTTGTAAAAAATGACAATATTAAATTGGTCTCTAAAAGAGCAGTTTGGCTTGGCAATGACGAAACACATTATGTCAGGAAGTGGGAAAACAAAGACATAAAAGATCTAAAGGTTCTTATCGCAATGACTGTCGCTTGGATTGAGATTGAACTTTTCACCACGCAACTCGAGAAAGACATGCCAGATCCTATCAAGACGGCAACCGTGTGACGATCAGGCAATTTTGCAGGAGACTCAATGCGCCACCTGCGGAGACATCATAACCCGCGGTGGCTCCTGCTACCGCTGCGTGTCCTGCGGAAGCACAAGCGGCTGCAGCTAGGATTGCTGACAGTTTCAGAATTTCGATCTACGGGTTTACGCATAGATGTGTGGCAAACGTTGTAGTGGGCCGAAGGCCGAGGATCGTTTATAAGCGTGTATGGAGCCTATTTAGACGAGTCTTTTGATGATGGAAAATCAGGGGTTTATGCCGTTGCAGCTGTGTTTGGCGACGGCTGGAATGTGATCCGAGCAGAGGAGCTTTGGAAAGATCTTCTGATCAAATACAACCTTAAGGTTTTCAAATCAAGGAACATTCGCAAGAGGCCGAAAGTTTTAGCCGAGTTCGCAGAAGCAATCTGTGATTCCGGCCTCCTTTCGTGCGCAGTGATAGCAAACCCCTTCGAAGTCTTCCACGCTCTCAGTGGCTCTGCTCTCCACAAGCGATACAAGAGTGAACCTTACATGCTTTTGTATCAACAGCTATTTGTAAACATAGCCATGGATGTAAGGAGGGCAGGCGCAAAGGACTACGTTTCATTCGTTTGTGATGAACACACCCGCTATCAAGAAATCATGATGAGGGCCTTTGAAGATCTACGCAACATCAATCCCCAAAGTGCCCCCTACATGGGATCTTGCACTATGGAGGCGGATGACGCTTGTATACCTCTGCAAATGGCTGATCTTATAGCTGGCGAGTTGCGTCTTCAAGGCCCGAAGTGGCTACAGGGAAATCCCAGTTTGACTCCGATTTCGGAAATGCTTATCGACCGAGGTGTGCTTTGGTCGGTTAAACACATGAATGACAGGAGCTTGAAATTTGTACGTGAGCTTGTGGATAAGCGGGTGACGGGCCAACATTCCAAATGAATAGGGATAGGTCAGACGGGTGGCCCAAGTCTGAAATTCGGATACCTCATCCTCCCGCATTCTCATCGGGCTAAGTTGGGCATTCGAGCAAAGCTCGAACCGTCTTCGCTCCAGTTGAGAGCGAGCCGCTAAACCCCTCAACAATCCGAAAGTCCCTCTCCACACCCGAACCAAGCGCAGCCCTTGACTCCTCCCCCGGACGGGCGCATCCTGAACCCACAATTCAAACGAAGGGAATCCCACGATGCGCAAAGCTCTCTTCACCCTCGCCCTCCTTGCCTCTCCCTTCACCCTCCCCCTGGCCGCCCACGCCGACACCATCGACGACTTCGTCCTCACCGGCGACGGCAACACCATCACCTTCTCAGCTCCCGCCATATACAGTGCTCCCAACCCATCGCACATGGTTACTGCCACTCTGCCAGATATTGCCTCATCGGTGAATGGTGTCGGCGGCTACTCGTTATTCATTTCGTTCTATCTCCCGTCCTGGCCATTCAGAAGCGGTCTCGATTTCGAAATTACTCCTTCGCTCTCAACCGGCGTCCCCGGCGTCTTCTCCGAATATGAACTTACCGGACCAGATCTGATCGAGCTCCTTCCCGGAACGACTCCCACCTTCACGGTCGCCGAATTCCTTCCCGGAACATACTCGTTGTCCACCTTCTTCGTAGTTCCTGAGAACACGGTGGGTGGCATCCCGTTCACCCTCACCATCACGCCCGAAGCCGCCTCCACCCCCGAGCCCTCCACGCTGCTCCTCTTCGCAACAGGAATGATGGGCATTGTCGGCGCTATTCGCCGTCGGGTGGCCAACGTCTAAATAAACCGGAATCAGCAAGTGAGCACGGTTTAGAGCAAATCTCCTGATACTGTCGAGTGGAAGATCTTGTGCAGTGCCGTTTTTCCTGGCAAAAAACGGCCATAAGTGCTGTGACTCGCTGTACACCTTCAGGAGATTTGCTTATCGGATTGGAGTCGCCAATGGACAGCGTACAAATCTGACAGAAGAGCTATGAGATGCCCCCGCGGGAGGGTTTCACCGTCACGCATTGGCAGGCGCCCTAGGTTCAGGCATAGAAAGGAGCATCCTATGAACTTAAGGACACCACGCACATGACCGCCCCCATCGCGTCGAACACGCTCGGTGTGAACGTTTTTACCGCCCCGGGGAAGGCTATGGTCGGCGAGCGGCCAAGGCCCTTCGGCGAGCCGCTCGGCTTTGACCCGGCCACGTCGACGTTGATCTTCGGCGAGTACGACGCGGTACTGGTGGACGCCATGACCACGGTGGCTGAGGCCGAGGCGCTCGCGGACTGGATTGCGCTGCATAACCGGAACCTGGAGACCATCTATATAACGCATGCGCATTTCGACCACTTCTACGGTTTGAGCGTTCTGCTCGACCGTTTTCCACGCGCTCGGGCGATCGCAACGCCCAAGGCGGTGGAGGGCATACAGATGTATTTGTCTCCCCCAGTGCAGCGGTTGGCCCGCCGGATGTTTCCTGGGCAGGTGCCCACGAAGTTGGTTGGACCTGAGCCCTATGAGAGCGACACCTTCACGCTTGAGGGCCATGAATTGCGCATCATCGAGCAGGGCCGCACCGATTGTCCCGATTCGACGTCTCTACACGTTCCATCAATCGGTCTGATCGTCGCTGGCGACGTTGTGTACAACCAATGCCGCATGTACGTTGGCGACACCACCCCCGAGAGCCGGCAGAATTGGATCGCGGCGCTAGACCGGTTAGCGGCGCTGAACCCGGCGATTGTTGTCGCCGGTCACAAGAAGCCTGGCGCGCCCGACTCTCCCTCGACGATCCAGGACACCAAGCGTTACCTGCAGGACTTCGATCGGCTGCAGAAAACCGCGACCTCCGACCAGGAGCTGTTCGATCAGATGACGGAGCTATACCCGCATTGGGTAGCCAATCAGTCGTGGTTGATGTTCGGATTCCCGCAGCCATAACCTACATCAAGCGCGACGGCCCGCTGTCCCCAGTCTTAGTTCCGATTTCAAAAAGGAGAACAAAATGGCAACAAAAGGAAAAATCCTGGCATTGATCTCGAGCGGTCGCGGTTTGCCCTTGAAGGATGGCAAGATTTATACCGGCGCCGGCTACTACCTCAACGAAGTGACGGTTCCGGTTCGCGCCCTGATGAAGGAGGGCTACGAAATCACCTTCGCCAACCCCACCGGCAATACGCCGCAGGTGGATGTCCATTCCGAGGTCGTCGGCTTTTTCGGCGGGGACGCGGCCAAGCTGCAGGACTACCTGCTATTCCGCGACGGCTTGCTTGGGCTCAGAGATCCAGTTCGCATCAGGGATGTCATCGCGTCGGGCCTGGATCAATATGACGCTGTTTTCGTTCCGGGCGGCCATGGCCCGATGATCGATCTTCTGGATGATCCCAATGCCGGCATCGTGCTGAGACACTTTCACGAAACGTCCAAGCCTACGGCTGTGCTCTGCCATGGCCCGATTTCACTGCTCTCGGCTCTTCCGAATTCGTGGGAGTTCGTCGCAGCGCTGGCAGCGGGCGATGTCGCCGGAGCGCACGCCAAGGCTCAAGGCTGGATCTATGCCGGATATAAGATGACTATCTTTGCGACGGCGGAAGAACAGCAGCGGGAGCCGCTTGAGATTGGTGGTAAGGTTCTGTTTTACCCGGACTTCGCCTTGCGTACGGCGGGCGGCGACGTTAGTGTGGTCGCTCCATGGGGGAGCTACGCCCTTCAAGATCGAGAGTTGATCTCGGGCCAGAACCCGTTCTCTGATGAAGCAGTTCTGAAACTTCTTCTGCAGGCACTCAACGAGAAGAAAAAGTGAGTCGGTAAGTGGGGGCTGGTTCCGTGGTTCCCCCTGTCGGCAAGTCTATCCGGATTGGAGTCGTCAAATGAGCAGCGTACAAATCGATCAGAAGAGCTATGAGATGCCCCCGAAGGAGGGGATGAGCATCGCGCATTTTCTAACCGTGGCCGATATCCAACGATCGCTGGACTACTACGAGAAGGTCTTCGGTGCGACGCATTCTGAGCAGAGGCGACGGCAACGCGCCTGGGTACCTCCAGCTTGCGAATATCTGGATGATTATCAACGTGGGAGGCGGGCCGACTCCGGACAAGCCAACGGTATCGCTCAGCGTCCCCGACCCGAATCACATCAACAGCTTTATGAACTTCCGGGTTGCGGATATTCAAGCGTGCTATGAGTTATGGAAAAGTCGAGGAGCCGAGTTCATCACGGCGCCGCAGCCCAAGTACGGCGAGATCCGCTGCTACATCCGCGATCCTGACGGCTATATCATCGAGGTTGGTCAAAGCACAGATGTTACGTACGGTTGACGCCTGGCCGGGTGCCCCATGGATGCAGTCTCATCGGATCAGTGGGCATTCGACCGAAGATCGAACTCTCTTCACCCCTGTCCACCCGCAAAACACCATCCAAACTCCTGCCCTCGCATCTAATTAACAAGCAAGGAGGGCCCATCCGTGCGCCAGGCATTCTCTACACCATTCATCGCGCTCTTCACCTTAGCCTTCGCCGCCATTTTCAGCCAGAGTGTTTCCGCCCAGACCACACCCGCTCCATCTCAAACCCCCGCCCAAACCCAGACCCAAACTCAGACCCCGTCACAGGCCCAACCCCGCAGCCCCGGAGGTGACGTCGACAGCGGAGCCGGCGATATCGGCAAAGGCACCGCCAAAGGCACCGGAGCCGCAGCCGAGGGTGTCGGCAAAGGTGCCGGCGATCTCTTCACCCTCCACCCCATTGGAGCCGCGGAAAACGTTGGCAAAGGCGCAGGCGTCGCCGGAAAGGACGTCGGCGTCGGTACCGCGAAGGGCACCGGCAAAATCGCCAAGGGAACAAGTCGCGGGATCGGCAAAATCTTCCACCATGGCCATCACGACGACACGACCCCGACCCCATCCAGCCCCCAAAACTAGATCTAGAGGGGGGCGGGGCACCTATATGGCGCAAACTAAATCCTGAACGCAAAACTTGACAAACCGCTTCCCCAGATTCGGCCCATCTACAACCAATTCGATACACGCCAAGTCCAAAGTAAGTCCAACCCTAAGCAGGTTCCTTCCGAGACTTTGCACACTTTTCGCCGGGGTGGGGGCTAGCCGTATTCGACGCGCGACTTGATATCCCAGTACGCCGCATCGATGAGTTTGCTGAGGGCTGCCGCATGTGTGAACGTTCCCGGTCTCAGCTTCACATGGCGCATTCGCTTGCCCGCGCCTTGCAGCAATCGAGCCGGATCCGGCAGCGCTGCACCCTGAAAGAACCCCACGTTAACATGCGAAGTGAACACATTGACATAGCCGAAGGCCGCATCTCCCAGACACGCAACGGGACAGCCATCATGCAGGAGCTCTCGAACTTCGTCCCCGCATCCCCGCATCAACTCAAACCACTCGCGCGCGATGGCTCCCAACTCCCCTTCATGCTTTTTCATCCACACGTCGATGGCGGGATCCCGCTCCACAGCGCCGCCAAATCGCAGCAATTCCGTGCTCATCATCGCTCTACTTTCTCCAGTTCAGTTAGCTGAGTTGGATTTTCGTTGGGGCCGTGCGCGGGGCGCAAGGGGTATCCGGTGGCGCAATTGCCATTCATGTTTAATCGCACGAGTGAGCAGTCGAGCGAAGCTCGAACCGTCTTTGCGAAATCCACAACGCGCTAACTCCCTAAATGGACCGCGCGATGTCGACGCTGCAATAGGATCAGTAGGGCCAGCGCGCAAAGGCCTGTGCCCGCAAGCACCAGACTGGACGGTTCTGGGACTACGTCGCCCGACAAGGAAAAGGCGGCGTTAAACGGACCCTGATTGGTGACGTCGGTGCCGACGCGCTCCCAGTCCGGCGCCAGGGCTCCCGGCCCGTCATTGCGGATCCAGGTCTGCAAATCCGTCGTAGCCCCTCCCGGGAATTGGAAGGGCGATCCCGGAGAGGTGATGGGTTTCGGGGCCGAAAGCCAAAGGAAGTTTCCTTCCCCAAGGTCCACCTCGGGACGGAAGAAATCGTGATCAGTGGGGTCCACCAGGAAAGGCGTCAGAAAGGTGATGTCGAATTCTACTTCCTCCCCGGTGACCGCACCTTCGCCTCCCGTGAATTGATTGGGAGCTGCGTGGATGCCGGTTACCACGGAGTTGGAGGCAGTGAAACTCGGATTCAGCATCTTCGCCGTGAAGCTGAGCGATCCCGTCCCTGAGTCGAATGCCGCGAACTGGTTATCACTCGGAGAATTGACCCGCGACACCACGCGCATATCGGGCGGGTTCGCAGAGTCGACCGGAAAGACATGGTACAACTCGATCTCGACGCCGGTGATGCTCGAAAGCGACGCACCACCGGTCAGCAGACCGACAAAGGTCGCATTGGTAACAACTGCCTGCTGCCCCAAAATGAAGTCGTCCGCTGTCTCCGTTTCGAGCTTTCCTGAACTGGCCGCCTGGGAAAGTGTGGCGATCTTTCCGTCCGGACTGCCAGTGCTGAATAACGTTACTGGATCTGCTGCTAGAGAGCTGGCCGAAAACCACGACAATGCAACGATAGCGACACCGAGGGATCGACGCATAGGTTTAGACCTCCTAGCCTAAAATGGGGCTAAAGAATATTCCCGGTCGGCGCATGATGTCAATTGAGGTTGGGACCGATTCTTTAACTGCCGTAACAAGGAAGACTTACGGCTCACATCAACGAGCGGCTAAACCCTCTCAGCAATCCGAAAGTCCCTCTCCACACCCGGGCCAGGCGCAGGACTGGTGGCCCAGGCCAAAAACTTGGGTGGGACGGGTGGTCCGGGTCTAAATCTTCCGCCACACATCGTCCAGGGCGACGAGCAACTCGTCATCGAACCTACTGCCGGTCAAACGATCGCCAGTCTATCCATGTGACGGGTGTCACCGACACGCCGGGAGCGTCTCGCTTAGTTTCGACGCAGCGATGATTCCATTACCACACCGCCAGAGGAGAACCATATGCGCCCGATCGTCCTGTCCCTCGCCCTCCTTGCTTCTGCCTTCACCCTCCCCCTAGCAGCACACGCCGACACCATCGATCAGTTCACCTTCAACTTCAACACCACCGACGGATATCTCCCCCTCCACCTCACCGTCGACCTTCCCGCCTCACCCCCGCCTTCCCCCTGGACCCTCCCTGGATTCGGCTGCGATCCTGTCAACTGCTTTGCCGTCGTCGGCGAATCCGGCTCCCAGTCCTACATCTTCTTCTTCGAATCAGATTTCGTCAGGTTCGCCCTCTTCAACCCCCTCTTCGGCCCTCCAAGTGAGGTCAAGGCGTACACCCTGGTCTTTCCCTCAGAAGACCTCTTCACCGGTTCTCTCTCCGACCCAACCTTCCTCACCGGAACCTTTGACGCTATGTACAGGCCGTTCGCCACAGCCCCAAGTTTTCCCGGCACCATTACGATCGAACCCCTAGACACAACCGTCCCCGAACCCTCCACCCTCGCGCTGATGGCAACAGGATGTCTCGGAGCGATCACCACACTTAGATGTCGCAAGCCCCGAGTCCCAACAATCCGAAAATCCCTCTCCACACCCGAACCAAGCGCGGCCACCGCCTTCTTATAATCCGCACTCTCATACGTACCCAGAGAGATCTCGTAGCGATCAAACTCCACCACGAGGGCATTCGTCGGTCAACTCGAAGTGTTCGACTCAGTCTCGTGCGACGAACAAGGCTACCTTGTTGTGTCGTCGGACTTGCACATTCTGGAACTGCCTTCTCAACATCCTTTGCAGGTCGTCGAGTGTGTCGCCCAGGTTATGCATAATGCCCTTGTCGTTATAGATCTTAAGAAGCCTTCGCCCTATCGCATTATGGCCGGCTTCTTCCCCCAGAATGGTGACGCCATAGAGAACACCCGTCTTCGACAGATAGCGTTTCAGATTAGCGATCGCTGTCTCTTTATCGTCCATCGTGCCGGGCAGGCAATGCAAAACATGAAACATTGAAATGGAATCGTACCCCGTGTCCGCCGGTTCAGAGGAAGGCTGCATCAGGTCTCGCCTGAAGGTGCGAACTTTAGCTTGCTTCACTTGAGCTGCCGCAGCTCGCAGGCAATTTTCGTTAAGATCGAGCAGGCCAACCTGATGCGAACTCGTTAGACCGGCACGGGCGATGAAAAAACCTGTTCCCACTCCAACATCGAGGTGTTTCAACCCAAGATGTTCCTTGTAAAAGGGCAGAAGGACGCTTTTGGTTGGACACTGCCAGACGAAACGGTGGGACAGACCATTCACGCACAAGTCGTAGAGTTTCAGAACGGTTGGCGAATAAACAGACGCGCCGGGTTCACTGTTCAGCTGGCGGCGCGAAGGTGTTTGTTCAGTGGTCATCCCGCGAAATTATACGGCGGGTGGCCCACATCTGGACCTGACACTCACCTGGTGCCCCTCTTCGCGCGGTCTCATCGCGCCAATCGGGGTCCCCGCCAGCTTGCTGGTGGGGTGAGCTTCGGTGGGCATTCGAACGAAGCTCGAACCGTCTTTACTCCAGCTGAGAGCGAGCGGGCTAAACCCCCTCAACAATTCGAAGATCCCTCTCCACACTCGACCCAAGCGCAACCAGCGCCTTCTTGTAATCCGCACTCTCATACGCAGCCAAAGCGATCTCGTAGCTATCGAACTCCACCACGACTGTCATCTTCTGCAACCCAGCCTCGCGAGCCGTAACCTCACTCTTCGGCGACACTAGCGTGCGCGCCCCAAACTGCCCCAGCGCCGCCACAGCCAACTCGACATACTTCTTCATCGTCGTCTCATCACCCACCATCCGGTACGCAACAACCCAATAACCCTTCTTCATATCATCTCCATTCATGATGCCCGATGTACAAAATCTAACTTGCACTCTGCGAAGGCGCCGGAAGCTCCGCATAACGCTTGAGAAGTTCTGACGCGTACTCCCGGTAAAACTTCAGGTATCGATACAGCATGCACACCGATACCCCGATTCCCAACGCGGCCCATCGCAAATTTACGTGGCGAGGCCCGACCACGTCCTCGTAGATGATCATTCCTGCCGAGCAGAAGAACGCAAACGCAATGTTCCGGGCAAACCCATACTGGCTCTTCAGATAATCCAGTCGATTCGCTGCTCGCTCGCTCGTTTCCGTCACCACCGCGTAGCAATGATCGTAGAGTTCGTCCCCCTTCAACGCGCATCCTCGCCTCTCCGCCTGGGCCATCACCCGCGCAGCGGTCGCAGGCTTCAAACCATGAAAATACTGCGGGAACAACTTCGCCCACGGCGAACGGCTATGCTCCGAAGTCAACATCATGCCGACCGAGCCCCCAAGCAGGTGCTTCACGAGCCACTGCTCCAGCACCACCGCCGAAAGGTGCGAGATCACCTGACCGGCAATGTAACTTGCAATCACCAGCAGCACATACACCTGCGGCGAAAGCGTCGGCCGCAGCAAAAGCTGTTCACCGAACAGGTAGTCCACGCTCACGACAATCATCGCTCCTGATGCCAGGTATGCGAAGAAGTCGTAAGCGCTGAAGGGAGTCTTGTCCACAGTCCGTCCAGTCTAAGTCATGGAGGCGCCGCATGGCCCACATCTGATCTGCAGCCGGCAGTAAGATCGCTTATGTCAAAAGTCAATCATTTCGCTATTCCCGCCGACGTTCCCGATAGAGCGATCAACTTCTACCAGGAAGTCTTCGGATGGAAATTCGAAGTAGGCTGGGAATATGACACGCCGCAGGGACGAGAGAAATATTGGCATGTCATCACGGGTGACGGCGCCTCCAGCATCAACGGCGGGCTCACTCGACGCGAATACCCTGGCCAGCCCATCAGTATTGGCATCGAAGTTCCATCAATCGACGCATGCACCGCTCTCGTCGAGAAGAACGGCGGAAAAACCCTGGTGGCCAAGGTCGCTATCCCTGGTGTCGCATGGTTTGCCTTCTGTCAGGACTCGGAGGGCAACTCCATCCCGATCTACCAGCCCGATCCGGCAGCTCGTCAAAACAGCTAACACCCTTAACAATGCGAAAGTCCCTCCACATCCGGGCGCCGCATCCTCCTCATTTTTTGCGAAGGGTGGGATGTAACCCTCTGCCGATCAGCAGGTCACTTGACACCACCTCCGTGTGAGCGCACTCTCATCCCCAGAACAGTTTCGCGACGGGATTCCCTCGATGCGCAAAGCTCTCTTCATCCTCGCCCTCCTTTCCTCTTCCTTCCTCCCCATAGCAGCCCATGCCGACACCATCGACGACTTCACGCTGGTTGGTCAGGGGCACACCATCACCTACTCGCTGCCCAACAGCGCCATCGTCATGAATCATCCCCATGCTGTGTGGTTGAACGCCGGCGCACCAACCACCATCGACGGTGTCCCGGGTTACGACGTATCGGGCGAATACTACCTGCCTGGCTTCCCGACCCTACCGTCGATCGTACTCAGCGTCCCATCCTCCATCAACGGCGGCAACCTGACCCTCTACGGGCCATGGGTCGTGCAAGTCTCCGAAATCATCCCGATCGATGACCCCAGCATCGTCCATCCCAACGATCTGCTCGTCGCCTTTGTCCCGGGAACCTACGATCTAAAAACCCTCCTAGGCAGCGCCCCGTTCCCCAGCTACACCCTTACCATCAACCAGGAGGCTTCAACCGCTCCCACGCCCGAGCCCTCCACCCTCGCACTTCTCGGAACCGGTCTCATCGGCGCAATCGCTGCGGTGCGACGACGGCTAAACCCAGTTCTAGCCTCGAAAAGCTAGCCGCGAAAATCTAGCCTCGAAAATGTAGATAGCCCCAATGCTCCGGAACATGCATATTGATGAGCCCTTGCGGCGACCAGACCCAGTTATCTTCCTTCGCCTGGCCCACCTTCCACTCCACGCGGCTGAAATTTATCCGCCACTCATCACCGATCTTCGGTCTCGTCACCGGCAGCCTTGACGCAAACGCGCTCCACGGAAACGCCATCTCCACCGTCCACCCGCGATCCTTGTCGCTCGGATCATTCAGCGTTCCCTGAATAGCAACCGCCGTCTTCAACCCCGGAATATCCCAACTGTTATCCGCCTTGCCGCCCTCTCGATACGGTTTGTTCAGATACAAATCCCAACCCGTATTCAACGCGTTGATCTCAAATTCGAAGTACCCCGGCGCATCCGCCAGCGGCTTCAGGAACACCTCGAAGTCATTGTCATGAAAGATCACCGAATCGTGCTTCGTCAGCGTAGCCTTTACCTCCGGCTCCTCCAACTCTGCTCCCACATAGAGATATTCATCGTCCCAAAGTATCTTGGCCCGCGTGCGAAAGCGCGGCAGCGGCTTCGCAGAACCTTCAATATCGACAAAATCCGTAGTCCACGCTGCAGCCTTCCATGCGCGATCATCCAGCTTCCCATCGATGCGCACCGGCGAGTTAGCGCGATAGCAGTCATAGCGCTTCGGCTCTACCTGCGTCTCCTGCACGCCAGCCGCGAGAATCGCGAAGATCGCCAACTGCTTCACCCACAAAAAACGAACCATGACAAACCTCTATGAATCCCTTTCCTGCTCTCGAATCCCGAAGGGCTCAGCTTGACAACACCACCCCCAAAAACACCAGCCGCTAGCCCGATATCTACCCAATGCAACGCATATACTACAAAAAGTCCAAGCCTAAGTCTTTTCCTTCTTAGACTTTGCACACTTTTGGCCGGGGTGGGGGCCTCCCTCCGCTACTGCCTATTTCCTCCAAGCTGGTAGCTTATACCGAACTTCGCCGAGATCACGTCGACGCCAGGATTGCTTGTCGCCAGGTAGCCGTTCGAAAAATGAAAATATTCGAACGGCGCCACCCGCAGATCCATCCGCGGCGTCAACTTAATCTGAAATCCGAAGTCACCCTGGAAGGCCAGATTCGCAGCGCTCCCCTCAGTCGACAGCACCTTCCTCGAAAAGATCACGGTCCCCACCTTGGCCACCATAAACGGCTTGACAGCCTTGTTACTTCGCCACAGCATACGAAGCCCAATCGGCGTCAATCCCACCCCATACACCAACTGCTGTTCCTCACTCTTGGAATTACCCCAGATATCCGTTACGACCGGTTGCTTCAGCACAACGACAGGAAGAAACTCCGCCACATAGTCCATCCGTGCCTTCAGGAAGTGACCCCAAATATGGCGGTCATACTCCACCCCCGCCGCCCACAGATTGCAGCGCTCCGCCGCACCAAAAATCTTGTGGCTTCCATACCCAATCATGTTCGTCTCGGCGATCTCACTCTCCGCCGACTGTTTGACCGGAGGAATCTTCGTCACCCCGGTTCCCGTCGCCGCCGTCAACACTGCGCTCTCTGGCATTTGACACGGCGCAACCTGCGGCGCAGAAAAGCAGAGCGCGGCCAGAATGGCAACATAGTCGAAGCCACAACCGCCGGCCACGCGACGATCGCTCCGTATCTGAAGCAAGCAGGCCCCAAAAAATCGACGAGCGGTCAATGGACCTCCACAAGAGTTCGTAGAGCAACGCTGGTTACCAGGGGAAGAGGGGCCGATGCGGACAACCTTACATCATCATCAAGCCTGCACACACTTTTATTTCGGCAAGTGCTCACCACGGACTCAAGCCCCCATCCAACGGTCAGATCACTGAGGCCTGGAACTTCATGGACATGACCAAACTCACCCTCGACCTTCAAACCAAATAGTCCGTCAGGATAAGCATTCGCGAGCGAACCCACTCACGCCCTTCCAGCGAACTCACGCGTCTCCGTGTAAACCTTAATCTTCTCGCCTTCTTTGATGAACATCGGAACGCGAACCTCAATCCCAGTCTCCACCTTCGCTGGCTTGGTCACATTTCCACCGGCCGTGTCGCCCCGCACGCCAGGCTCCGTATACGTCACCGTCAACTCCACTAGTTGCGGCAACTGCAACCCAATCGGATTCCCGTTGTACTTATCAATCTGAATCATGACCCCCTCCACCAGCAGGTCCAGCGCATCCCCCACAATCTCGCCGTTCAGCGCCAGCGTCTCAAAGCTCTCCTGATCCAGAAAGTACGACCCCTCTCCATCGCTATACAGATACGAAGCCTCCACCGTCTGCAGATCCGGCTCTTTGAACTTGTCGCTCGCCTTGAACGTCTTGTCGAAGACCGCGCGCGTCAGCATATTCCGCATCTTCAACCGCACCAGAGTCTGCCCGCCCCGCGCCGTAGGCGTGGAGATATCCGACTCCAGGCAGCAAAACGGGGAATTCTCATACTCAACAAACATCTTGCGCTTCACATCAATCGCATCAATTAAAGCAGCCATCGTTCTCCTATTTCCCCACCACTATCAAAGTTACCCCATGCTTTGGGATCCTCGACGTAAATACACCGGACTTACGCCCCAGATCCCTCTGCTTCCAAACATCCCTCACATTTGCCCCGCTCTTGAACCCGATCTCCCCCAGATCAACCGACACATCCCGCACGCTCCAACTCCGGTTGAAAAGCCCCACAGCCACCCGCCCCCCGCTCAGCGGCTTTGTCCAAACATCCAGATCTCCACTCTCATACAAGCGATCACCCTGCTTTCCAAGTGCATCCTGGTCGATCGCGATCGCCTCTTTATTCATCAGAATATTCCTATCCGCCTCCGACATCTTCGTCAGATCATTCCCCGCCAACAGCGGAGCAGCCAGCAGCACCCACAAACTCATGTGCGTCTTGTACTCATCCTCCGTCATCTTCCCGTTGCCGATTTCGAGCATGTCCGGATCGTTCCAGTGCCCCGGCCCCGCATACTTCGCCAACCCAGCCTGGCTAAACCCAATCGCAATCATCCGCCCATACGAGTCGTCGATGTCGTCCGTCGTCCGCCACATATTCGCGCCCAGCTCCGGTCCCCACTTCCACGGCTGGTCTACCCCATACTGGCAAAGGCTATACACAATCGGCCGCCCCGTGGCCTTCAGCGCATCTCCCATCTTCCGGTAAGCCGCAATCATCAACTTCTTCGCAGCAGTCGGATCATCCGGATGCTCCAATTCGACCTTATGCATATTGTCCTGAAACGAGCACAGGTCGTACTTCAAATAATCCACGCCCCACTCGGCATACATCTTTGCGTCCTGCACCTCATGCCCCAGACTCCCCTCGTACCCCGCACAGGTCTTCGCCCCCGGCGACGAATAAATCCCAAGCTTCAATCCCTTCGAGTGGATGTAATCCCCCAGCGCTTTCATGTCCGGAAATTTTTCATTCGTATGCAGCACTCCCTGCGCATCCCGTTTGCCCTCCCACGTGTCGTCGATGTTCACATACACATACCCCGCGTCGCGCATCCCTGTACTCACCAGAGAATCGGCCGCCGACCGCACATCCGCGTCGGTGACATGCCCGGCAAAATGGTTCCAGCTGTTCCACCCCATCGGCGGCGTTGCCGCAACCTTCATCTGGCCAAACAGCGGAAGGGAACAGAGCATCATCGCGAAAGAAAATCCGGCGTACATACGCATCAGAGCGAACTCCTAATATGAAGTAGAAAGTAGCGTCTAAGCATACAAGGCTCGAACTGGATATGTCCGGGCCGCGACGCAGCGCGTAAACCGAAAACGTAAATGTTGAGCTGATGGCAGGTGTCTAAATTTGGGTACGATCTTCGGACGGTCTCATCGCGCAAAAGGATTATTCGAGCGAAGCTCGGAGATTGCGGACTCGCGCGCGTCTTCCATCTGCCGCCACACGATCACCTTTAGGAATCTTGCTGCGAGCCTTCCAGAGCTGTCATTGTCTTGGCCAGAATTTGATAAGGGGATAAATGACAACGTAGGAGCATCTCAACTGCGAGCAGGAGAGTGGTCGATTGCTCGCTGGAAAGTGCCTGCCACATATCTTCCCGGTTCGACCGAAGTTCCTCGCGTGTCATGAATCTTCTCTGAAGAGGAGAACTGGCAGGCAGCGGATTTATTCCGCGCCACGAAAATTTAATCCGCGCTGCGAAAATTAACCATCGCCACATCCTCGCATCCAGCTTTTTCTGTAACCTTTCCAACTCCCGCCCCTCCAACAGTTGCGCAAAACGTGTAACGGCAGCAGAGTGATCCCATCCGATCGCTCAACGCCCCTCCTCGTCTTGCGCAACGTGTCTTACCGCAACCTGTCTCACCAAGGAGCAGCAAAAATGTTGAACGTAACTCGAAATCTCCTGATCCTCGCCGTCGGAGTTGGCGCCGCATTTCCAACTCTCGCCTCTGCCCAATTCAAAGATGCAGCCGGCGCCGTCTTCGTCATGAACAACGATGCCAACAAAAACGAAGTCATCGCCTTCGAACGCGCCGCCAACGGTACTCTCGGCGACAGCGTCTCCTACGATACCCACGGCCGCGGCAGCGGAGGCATCACCGATCCTCTCGAATCCCAGGGCTCCCTCACTCTCAGCCAGCGACCACTCCCTCCTATTCGCCGTCAACGCCGGCAGCGGCGACGTCACCGTCTTCAACGTCCACAAGTCAGGTACTCTCAGCTTCCTCAGCAACACTCCCTCCGGCGGTGCACAGCCCTCCGCCATCGCCGAATTCAATGGTCTCGTCTACGTACTCAACAGCGGCGGCGCAGGAAGCCTCGTCGGCTTTAGCCTCAACAACGGCGGCCAACTCCGGCAGATCAAAAACTCCACCGCCTTCCTCACCGGCACCACCACCGGCGGCGCATCGCTCGCCTTCAGCCCCGACGGCCAGTTCCTCGTCGCCACCGAGCGCGTCGCCAACAACATCGACGTCTTCCATGTCCAGGCCGACGGCACCCTCTCGCCCATCGTCGTCAATCCCAACCCCGCCCCCGGCACCTTCTCCGTAGCCTTTGCACCCGAAGGAGTCGCCATCGTCTCCGAGACCGGTCCGGCCGGCGCCACCAACGGCTCCGCCATCTCCTCCTACAAAGTCAATGCCAACGGCACCGTCACCGCGATTACTCACAGCCTCCCCACCTTCGCGGCCGGAAACTGCTGGGACGCAATCACCCCTGACGGACGATGGGTCTATGTCTCAAACTCCGGCAGCGACAACATCTCCGGCTTCAACATCGCTAAAGACGGCACCCTCACCCCCATCGCTGGAACCGTACTCGGCAACAACCCCTCCGGCAGCCACAACGTGGACATCGCCGTCAGCTCTGACGGAAAATTCGTCTACACCATCAACTCGCAGTCCGGAAACATCGGCGTCTTCGCCATCAACCAGCAGGACGGCACTCTCACCAGTCTCGGTCAGGCCGGCGACCTTCCAAAGTCCGTCGGCTTCAACGGAATCGCTGCTCTCTAAATCGACAGTCTCTAAATTCGACAGATCGTCAGAGTGCCCATTCCTGCAGCCTCATCGCACGAGTGGGCATTCGAGCGAAGCTCGAACCGTTGAAACGAAAAAGCCGCTCACATAAACCCTGCGACGGTACCGGAGGCTCTGCATATCGCTTCACTCAGCCGCAATGATCTGCGCACCGGGCGGATGCCCAACATATCCTCATCTTCACAAGCCTGACGCCTGTGCTAAATTTCTAGCGTAGTATTCTGCATCGACACAAGGGACTCCGGTAACGACCTGAACGTGTGGTTAGGAGGTCTCATGAAACAACCCCTCGCTCTGCTTGTGGCTCTCTTCCTTCTGCTCGCCTCCACAACGTGGAGCCAGCCGCTCAGCAAAAGAATCGTCAACAAAGACGTCATCGACATGGTGGCCCTCGGTCTCTCCGACGATGTCATCATCGCCAAAATCCGCGGAGCCGCAGCAGGGGGAACCCTCCAGTTCGACACCAGCGTTGATGGACTGAAGGAACTCAAAGCCGGCAAAGTCTCCGACGAAGTCCTCAAGGTGATGATCAACCCCACTCCGCCCGCTGCTCCCGTCGTAGTCGCCGCTACCACTCCCGTCTCCAACGACCCCAATCTCCCGCCACCCGAAGTCGGCGTCTACTGGAAGAATGGGAACGCCTTCACCCGAATCGAGGGGCAGGCCATCAGCCAGGCAAAAGTGGGAGGCAAGGCCGGCAGCATGTTCACCTACGGCATGCGAAACGAGCATTGGGATGCTTATCTCAACGGCCCACAATCGAAAAACGTCATCAATGACCGTCAACCCGTCTTCTATCTCTACGTCCCCGACGGCAGCAGCGCATCCGACTTCGCTCTGATCAGCCTCGAAAAGAAAGGCGACCGGAGGGAGTTCCAGATAGGAAGCTTCGGCGGCATCACCGGCGGCAAGTCGGGCGTCAAGCGCGACAAAGAGGTTGCATTCACTGCGGAGCACGCGGGAATCAGAACCTACAAGGTCAAGCTGGACGCTGCCATGAAGCCCGGAGAATACGCCTTCTTCATGGGCACAGGTCAGCAGGCAACCATGGCCGGCGGCTCGACAGGCGGAGCCAGGTCAGGAGGCGCCGCCGCCGGAAGGGTATACGACTTCAGGATTCCAGAGTAAGCCCTATCTACGCCTGTCTGTCTTGTGCGATTCCGAACATCTGCAGCAACGCATCCGTAGCCTCACGCGCGTCGCGGATCTTGAAGTCCGGGGCCATCTGCAACACACTGGCCTTCGGCGACAGCGCCGTCAGTGACTGCACCACAGTCTCCGCCGAGAGGCGCGGCGTACTCGGCCCCACCAGAATGTAATCCACCCCATCCACCCCTAGCAGAATCTTGGCGTCCCGAAACGAGCATGTCGACCTCACATCGTAGCCATGTCCCGTCAGCACCGTCCGCACAAACACGCACAGATCGGCCGACTCATCGAACACCAGCACCCGCGGCCCGGACCGCTCCTTCGCCTCGCCGCCCGAATCCTGCTTCAGAAAGGAAAGGATCGCGTCTTCCTCCGTCGGATAACCCGGCAGCATGGTCGACAGCTTTGTCATATTCAGCAGCGTCGTAACAAACGGCGGTGGTCCCGCCAGCCGAAGGCCGCCTCCACGCTTACCCAGCCGCTCGGCATACCGCACCAGCAGACCCATCGCAATACTGTCCAACCGGCTCACTTCACTCAGGTTGAGAACAATCCGCGAAAACTCCCGCTCCGCCACCTGCATCTCTGCCTCGAGCGCCTTCACCTCTTCACCCAGAACAATCCGTCCCACACATTGAATCACGTAGACGTTCCCAACAAAGCGCGATTTAAGACTTAGCAACATAACATCCTCGTTTAGCCGTCCTCCACAATCATCGCATCGAAACCTCGTCTCACCCGCCCCGCATGCTAAATTTTGTGGAACACTCCCCGTCAACTCCCCGGCTTGCCCGCCGGCGTACCCCGCCCCGTAAGACTCCGAATCAAATCCACCTCATGCTGCCGGTATGGGGTGTCGTCCTGCCGGAACACCTCATGAAACCATATCGTCGGCTGCATCAGTACATACGGCCTCTGCCACGAGTCCCATGGATAGTACGTCTGCGTCTTCCCCGCCACCAGCCCCCAGTTGATCGCCCCCACGCTATATTTCTTCGCAATCGGCAGGCTTCCGTCGAACGTGCTCCCATTTCCTCTCGCCATATACTCCGTGCAGATCATCGGCCTTCCCAGCGGCTTCAACTCCAGAATCTTCGCCTCAAACTCTTCCGGCCAGCCGTAGTTGTGAAACGTAATCACATCCGACTCCGCCAGCTGAATCTTCGTCGTCTGGTTCTCCTTCGCCGGATCGCTCCAGTTCCCCTCCCACACGCCACTCGTCAGCGGCTGCGTCGGATGCATCGACCTCGCCCAGGCAAACGCCTTCGGCAATAACTCGTCCACCCGCGCAACCTTCGCCGTCACATCCTGCCGCGTATCGCCGCCCCGATTGTTCGGCTCGTTCCAGATGTCCCACCCGAGCACGCGGTCATCCTTTGCAAACGCCCCCACCACGCCCTTCACATAAGCCTCCAGTTGCGGCTCGACGTTCCTGTCCATCAGCCGTTCCTTCCCCGGGCTCTGCACCCATCCCGAGTTATGCACCCCCGGAATCGGCGGGTGCTGCGGTCCCAAATGCGGATCCGTCTCCCAGCACGAATCGAACAACACCAGCAGCGGCCGAATATGGTGCTTCGCCGCAATCCCCAGAAACACGTCGAGCCGTTCCGTGAAACCCTTCGCATCCTGCTGCCACAACTGATCCTGCAGAAACACCCGCATCGTATTCATCCCGATGCCTTCCGCCATCCCAAGTTCTTTATCGATCAGCTTCGGATTGAATGTGGCAGCCTGAAACATCTCCAGCTCATTGATCGCGTCCGAAGGAATAAAGTTCGCCCCCACCAGCCACGGTTGCTTCGCATACCAATCGTTCCCCTGCTGCGCACTCCACCGCCCATCCCCATCGCCTGTCTGCGCAACCGACACGATCGGCGCAGCAACCAGACAACCCAACACCGCCGGCACCAACAGAAAACGCCTCATCCTCGTCATCTTTATTCCTCTGCAGGGGAAGTCACATTTCAAACGACGCACAACGCAATCAAGCCGTTGAATCAGCGCTGACTCCGCCGAAGCTCCAATATACAGATCGCATCGTCGGCCTGTTTCCATATAAAATTCGGATGTCGCAGAAGAGCACCACGCGCCTATGGAGACAGGGGATGCCCGATCTATGGCGAATATCGCTCGGCCTTCTGATCCTTTGTTCCTTCTCGTCCGCGCAAGAAACACACAGCCACAATGCACCTGAAAAACTAGGAAAGGTATCCTTTCCGATTTCCTGCGCACCCGCCGTTCAGGAGCAGTTCGACCGAGGCGTAGCTCTCCTCCACTCCTTCGCCTACACTCCTGCGGAAAATACATTTCGCGGCGTGGCAGAGCTGGATCCGCAGTGTGCCATGGCCCACTGGGGCGCGGCCATGACGTACTTTCACCAGCTTTGGGAACCGCCTGTCCTGCCAGCGACAATCTCTCTTGCGCAAAAGGAAATCCTTCGGGCTCAGCAGATCGGGACCAGCTCCGAACGCGAACGCCAGTACATCCATGCCTTGGGCATGATCTATCAGGACGCGGCTTCGGTTCCGTACAAAACGCGTGCGCTGAAATACGAGCATGCCATGAGCGAACTTGCAGCAGGGAACCGAAAAGATGTCGAAGCACAGGTGTTTTACGCGCTCGCTCTACTTGCGAACGCATCTCCTGCCGACAAGACGCATGCGAAGCAGAAACGGGCAGCCGCTCTGCTTGAGCCGCTGAATCGCACCTACCCGCAGCACCCGGGAATCCCGCACTATCTCATCCACGCCTACGATAACCCGGAACTCGCACCAAGAGGTCTCCCTGCGGCACGAGCCTACTCCCGAATCGCTCCCTCAGCGCCGCACGCATTGCACATGCCATCGCATATCTTCACGCAACTCGGACTATGGCAGGACTCCATCACTTCCAATCTTGCGGCCGTGGAAGCTGCGCACCAGCAGGGCGACACGGGAGAAGAGCTGCACGCTATGGACTATCTGGTGTATGCCTATCTGCAAAGTGGGCGCGATCAGGATGCAGCTCAGGTCGTTCAACAACTCAAGAACATGCCGGAGTTGAACTCCGACGATTTCAAAATCGCGTACGCCGCTACTGCGATGCCGGTTCGCTACGCAGTCGAGCGGGGTCAATGGGCCGAAGCCGCCGGCATCGTGCCTCCGGCAGGAGCTCCGCCTCATGTGGTCGCAATTGCAGTGTGGGCGCGGGGCTTGGGACTTGCTCGCAGCGGACGCGCCGCCGAGGCACAAACAGAAATTGCTACGCTGCAGCAGATCGAAAAGCAGCTTCGCGCGTCAGGTAACGACTATTGGGCGGCTCAAGTGAAGATTCAGGCGCGCGAAGTCATGGCGTGGTCAGCCCAGGCGAACGGCAAACCCGATGCAGCTGCAGTCTTGTTGCGCACGTCAGCCGATGAGGAAGACGCTATCGAGAAGTTGCCCGTGACTCCGGGGCCGATTGTCCCGGCTCGCGAACAGCTCGGCCGCTTGCTCATGGAACAGAATCGCCCAGGTCCGGCGCTAAAGGAATTTCAAACTGCACTGGCGAATGCCCCCGGGCGGCGCGGAGCACTTCATGGCGCGGCACTTGCTGCCCAACTCTCCAGTCAGAACAAGATGTGACAAAAAGGCAGGCAATCGCACTTCGCCCTACGGAAGAACCCAACTCAAACCAGCTTCATCTTCGCAGCCATCATCGTCTGCCTGTGTGCCTCGATTGACTTAACATCCGCGAACTGAGACGCCGCTCTTGCTTCTTGCGAGTGCCGTTCTGCCCCATATGGATCGTCATCGTTGTACCTGCCCACCGCCGCAAGATGCTTACTCGCCGCGTCGAGGTGGTACTTCGCTGCCTCTAAGTGCGCTTCTCTTCCCATCTTGCTGGAACTTCTCCCTGAACCCTGACCCTCTCACTTGCAGAGCAGCGCTGTCCATACCACTTTCGTTCGCAGAACATTTTCAGGAAACCTTGCCCGTTTTCTGCCCAAAAGGTATCCCCAATCCGAGATCAAGCAGTCGAGATGCAAGCTAACGGCCGCCGTCACATCCAAAACCAACGGAAAACGCCGACTGCAGGTCGGACCTCGCACCTCCGTCGAGTGAAATACCCAAAAATCACGTCCGGAAGGCATTAGGGGCCGCTCAACCCACCCAAAACTGCCCACAAAATCCGGGTATAAAGAAAACCTATAACCTTATTGATTGAAAATCGCTCACATGCTGCTACCCTAGATGTAACGGCGAAATATCGCCTATACGAAAGCAGGAAGCATTATGGCAACAGGAACAGTGAAATGGTTTAACGACGCAAAAGGCTTTGGCTTCATCACCCCGGAAGACGGTGGAGAGGATCTTTTCGCACACTACTCAGCAATCAACTCCAGTGGCTTCAAGTCTCTCCAGGAAGGCCAGCGCGTAACGTTTGACATCACTACTGGCCCAAAGGGCAAGCAGGCTGCAAACATTCAGCCCGCCTAACTCTCCTGCGGTGCGCTGCAAATAACCGGCAGCGAAGCTCCGTTTAAACAGAAGAATCACCACAGTGAAGGGTTGCAAGCGACGCCTCTGCGCACGCTGCAGCCCTTCTTGTTTTTAACCGATACAACTATCGGGTAATTCTGTACCTCTCTGGTAACTGCTACGTTACCACTCACTGCTGTTACTGCAGGAGGCCCCCGATGACGATCCTCCAGAAACTCTCCCTTGCAATTACCATCAGTTCCGCAACCTTCTCTCTCGCTGCCAGCGTCCCCAACAAAACCATCCAGCCGGACAACATCGTCATCTGCGAACCCAGCGCCGGTTGTGTTAACGAGACTCTCTTCGGCCGCAGCTACAAGGTCATCACCACACCTCGATTCACCGTCATGGTCTCCCTCTCCAGAGAAGGCGCCTACACCCGCGCTGACGTCAGCATCACCAACAAGACCGACATGCCCCTCAGCCTTACCCCCGACGACTTCCGCGTCGAAGTCCTCACCCCGAAACCGAAAGTCCTCCTCTATATTCCGCCGGGCAAGCTGATTCTTCCCCCTCCACCACTTCCTCCTGCTCCACCCGAAACGGCTCCTCACCCAGTCGGCAGCGCCTTCGTAACCCAATCCGCCGCTCCCTCTACGAACATCGACACAGCGACCCCTCCACCCCCACCAGCGTCGGCGATCGATCAAATCGCCGCTGCTGAAAAAGAGAAGGCCCAGCAGGAGGCAGCCGACAAAGCAGCCGCCGATCAGCACCTGGCAGCCACCTCCATCGGCCCCAACGAAGTCACCCGCGGCCGGGTCTATTTCGAGCGCGACAAGAAATCTCACCTCGTCAACGTTGTCCTCCCCATCGCCGGCCAGGTGTTTGAGTTTCCCTACGCCATGAAAAAGAAATAACCCCTATGCAGGCAACCATTTGGCCATCAAAAAAACACGACCTCCACCACAACTTCCCGGCTCAAGATGCACTCCTAATCTGCAGTAGAGGATGAGCAGCAACCAGCAATTCAAGGAGATTGCACGATGAAGAAATTCCTCCCCACTCTAGCCTGCGCGGCTTTCCTTGCTGCAGGCATCGCACAAGCCCAGGTTGTAGTTCGCATTGGTCCACCGGAACGCCCCCATGAGGTTGTGCCACCCCCACCCCACGAGCACCCCAACTGGGCCTGGCACGAAGGCTATCATCGCTGGGACGGCAACCGTTACGTCTGGGTTCCCGGAACCTACGTCGAACCACCCCACCCCCACGCCCGTTGGGTCCCCGGACACTGGGACCATCATGGCGAAGGCTACGTCTGGGTAGAAGGTCACTGGCGCTAAGCTGAAGAAACCCTCGATACCGTGGCGGGCCGGCCCTATGTGCCCGCCACGGTATCATCGTTGAATGACCGCTGAATCCCGCGCAAAAAACATCAAAGTCCTCATCTTCGACGTCGACGGTGTCCTCACCGACGGCCAGATCTTCGTCATCCCCGACCCAGCCGGTCACGCCACCGAGGCCAAGGGCTTCGCCGCCCACGACGGTCTCGGCATCTCCCTCGGACGTCTCGGCGGCCTCCGCATCGGCATCATCACCAAGCGCAACTCCCAAACCGTAGCCATCCGCGCCCACGACCTCAAACTCGAGTTCGTCTACCAGGGCCAGTCCCACAAGATGGAACGCCATCCGCGACATCCTCGCCAAAACCGGCGCCACCATCGACCAGCTCTGCTTACGTCGGCGACGACATCGTCGACCTCCCCGTCATGCGCCAGTGCGGCCTCTCCATCGCCACCGCCAACGCCCGCAAGGAGGTCAAAGCCGCCGCCCACTACGTCACCCCCAACCCCGGTGGCTTCGGCGCCGGCCGCGACGCCATCGACTTCATCCTCACCGCCCAGGGCACTCTCGAAAAAGTCATCGAGCAATACCTCGACGAATCCAACACCGCAGCCGCCACCTCCGACGTAGGCCAGGGCAACATGTAGCGAAATCCACCAAGGGAGGACCCAGGCGAAGCCGGTAAACCCGCCACGAAGTGGCCGCCCCGCGCGCAGCGGGCCCGTCCGGCAGGACAGTGGGTTAGCAGGTAAAGATCAAGCGAACAAACAACGAACAAATCCGCGCTACAATCACCCAATGCCGCCGCTCGAAATCCCCGAATCCCTCGCCTGGGCTCATCCCGTCACCGCCGAGTGGTTCCTCACAAAATTCGGCACCCCCACCGAGCCCCAGACCCACGGCTGGCCCAGCATCCTCGCCGGCGACGCCACCCTCATCTCCGCCCCCACCGGCAGCGGCAAAACCCTCGCCGCATTCCTCGTCTGCATCGACCAACTCCTCCGCGCCGCCCTCTCCGGCCAACTCACGCCCCACACGCAGGTCGTCTACGTCAGCCCGCTCAAGGCCCTCTCCAACGACGTCCAGAAAAACCTCGACGCCCCCCTGGCCGAGATCCAGCAACTGGCCATCGCCCGCGGCTATCTCTGCCCCGAGATCCGCACCGCCGTCCGCACCGGCGACACTCTCCCCAAAGAGCGTGCCGCCATGCTTCGCAACCCGCCTCACATCCTCGTCACCACACCCGAGTCCCTCTACATCCTCCTCACCGCCGGCAAATCCCGCGAACACCTCCGCCGCGTCCGCACCGTCATCGTCGACGAGATCCACGCCGTCGCCGACGACAAGCGCGGCGCCCACCTCGCCCTCTCGCTCGAACGCCTCGACGCCCTGGTCACCGGCGAAAACCGCCTCAGCCCCGGCCAATTCCTCACCGGCCTCGCCACACCACCGCAACGAATCGGCCTCTCCGCCACCCAAAACCCCATCGAACTCGTCGCCGACTTCCTCACCGGCGTCCATCCCGAACCGCAAGCCCGCCACCATCATCCAGGTCGGCCAGCGCCGCCAGCTCGACCTCGCCATCGAAGTCCCCACCGACGAACTCAGCTCCGTCACCACCACCGGCATGTGGGAAGAGATCTTCGACAAACTCGCCGCCCACGCGCAGAACCACCGCTCCACGCTCGTCTTCGTCAACACCCGCCGCCTCGTCGAAAAGATCGCCTTCGAACTCGCCGAACCGCCTCGGCCCCGAAAACGTCGCCGCCCACCACGGCTCGCTCTCCCGCGTCCTCCGCCTCGACGCCGAGCAGCGCCTCAAAAACGGCGAGATCAAAATCCTCATCGCCACCGCCTCGCTCGAACTCGGCATCGACATCGGCGACATCGACCTCGTCTGCCAGATCAGCACCACCCGCGCCGTCGCCGTCGCCATGCAGCGCGTCGGCCGCGCCGGCCACTGGCGCGGAGCCATCCCCAAAGGCCGCTTCTTCGCCACCACCCGCGACGACCTCATGGAGCAGGCCGCCCTCGTCCGCAAGATGCGCGCCGGCGAACTCGATCAGTTCGAAATTCCTCCGCAACCCACCGACGTCCTCATGCAGCAGATCGTCGCCGCCTGCGGAGCCGAGCCCTGGGAAGAAGACGCCCTCTACAACATCCTCCGCCGCGCCTACCCCTACCGCAACCTCACCCGCGAAGCCTTCGACGAAATCCTCACCCTCCTCTCCGAAGGCATCGAGTCCACCCGCGGCCGCTACGGCGCCTATCTGCTCCGCGACGGCGTCCAGCACCATCTCCACCCGCGCCGCGGCGCCCGCATGCATCGCCATCTCCAACGGCGGCGCCATCCCCGACGTCGCCCTCTACAACGTCATCCTCCAACCCGAAGGCGTCCAGATCGCCACGCTCGACGAGCACTTCGCCGTCGACTCCAGCCCCGGCGACGTCGTCCTCCTCGGCAACACCAGCTGGCGCATCCAGCGCATCGAAGCCGCCGGCCGCGTCCTCGTCGAAGACGCCCACGGCGCACCACCCACCCTGCCCTTCTGGTTCGGCGAAGCCCCGCAGCGCACCGCCGTCCTCTCCGACGGCGTCGGCGAACTCCGCGAGCAGATCTCCGCCCGCACCCCCAACGTCAGCCCCGGCTACATCTCCCCCGCCGACCCCGAAGTCGCCGCCACCATCGCCTGGCTCATCGAAGACTGCGGCGTCTGCGACTCCGGAGCCCACCAACTCATCGCCTACATCGTCACCGGCCGCGCCGTCCTCGGCGCCGTCCCCTCCAAAACCACCATCATCGCCGAGCGCTTCTTCGACGACGGCGGCGGCATGCAACTCATCCTCCACGCTCCCTTCGGCGGCCGCATCAACAAGGCCTTGGGCCTCGCCCTCCGCAAACGCTTCTGCCGCGGCTTCAACTTCGAGCTGCAGGCCGCCGCCACCGACAACGGCATCAACATCTCCCTCGCCGAGCAGCACAGCTTCCCGCTCTCCGACGTCTTCCACTTCCTCACCGAACACACCGCCAAAGAACTCCTCGAACAAGCCTCCATCGCCTCGCCCATCTTCAAAAACCGCTGGCGCTGGGCCGCCGGACGCAGCCTGCAACTTCTGCGCATCTCCAAAGGCAAGCGCATCGCCCCGCAGATCCAGCGCACCCGCTCCGAAGACCTCATGGCCAGCGTCTTCCCCCAGGCCGCCGCCTGCTTCGAGACCATCGTCGGCGACATCCAGATCCCCGACCACCCACTCGTCAACGAAGTGATGCAGGACGTCCTTCAGGAAGCGATGGACCTCGAAGGCCTCATCGAACTCCTCCGCGGCATAAAAGACGGCAGCCATCCGCTGCCTCGCCGTCGACACTCCCACGCCCTCCGTCTTCGCCCACGAACTCCTCAACGCCAACCCCTACGCCTACCTCGACGAAGCCGGTCTCGAAGAACGCCGCGCCCGCGCCACTCTCACTAGGCCGCAACCTCCCCGACGAACCCGGCAAGCTCGACCCCGCCGCCATCGACGCCATCCGCAAAGAGATCTGGCCCGACCTCCGCGACGAACACGAGCTCCACGACCTCCTCCACTCCCTCATCGCGCTCCCGCTCGCCGTTCATCGACAGGGAAGAGACCCGCCACTGGCCAACCTTCTACGAGCGCCTCACCCAAAAGAGCCGCGCCCAAACCCTCAACCTCAACGGAACCCCCTGCTGGGTAGCCACCGAACGCCTCCCCCACATCGCCGCTCTCTACCCCAATCTCCGAAGCGACGTCATTCTGAGCGCAGCGAAGAATCCCTGTATTTTTCCGGAAGTACCGCAAATCTCAGAGGATAACGCAACCAACACAGTTACAAACGACGAAGCCGTCCAAAAATGTGTTCAAGGTTGGTTACAAATCCTCGGCCCAACCACCGCCAACAGCCTCGCCCGAACCCTCAACCTCGACCCAGCTCCCATCTTCCAGGCCTTCCTCGCCATGGAGATGCAAGGCCTCCTCATGCGCGGCACCTTCGAATACCCGGCACCAGAGCCCTCAGCAGAAGGTACACAGACCACGACATCGAATGGTGCGAACGCCGCATCCTCCAGCGCATCCACCGCCGCACCGTCGCCACCCTCCGCAAGCAGATCGAGCCCGTCACCCCCGCCGTCTACATGCGCTGGCTCCTCCACTGGCAGCATCTCGCCCCGCAAACCCAACTCTCCGGCGAAGAAGGCGTCTTCGAAGCCCTCCACCAACTCGAAGGCTTCGAAGCCCCCGCCATCGAGTGGGAGCGCACCCTCCTCCCCGCCCGCGTCGCCAACTACGATCCCCGCTGGCTCGACGCCCTCTGCCTCTCCGGAGCCGTCGGCTGGGGCCGCATCTCCCCGCATCCAGCCTGGTCTTCCGCCGACGAAGCCTCCCGGCCCCGCCGCGTCATCCCCACCAACGCCGCGCCCATCACCTTCTACATCCGCGAGTCCGCCGACTGGCTCCCCCACGCCCTCGCGCAGCAATCCGTCGAAGAAGAAAAACTCGCCGCCGCCCTCAGCCCCGACGCCCTGCAACTCCGCACTCTCCTCCAGCAGCGCGGAGCCTGCTTCGCCAACGACATCCAGCGCATCGCCAACCTCACCCGCCATCAGACCCAGCACGCCCTCTGGGAACTCGCCACCGCCGGCCTCGCCGCCGCCGACGGCTTCGACCAGCTCCGCGCCTGCATGGATCCCCGCCGCAAATCCACCACCACCGAAACCCCGGGCAAGCGCCCCACGCGCAACACCGCCGGCCGCTGGTCTCTGCTCACCGAAGAAGTCCACGCTGCCCCAACCGCCATCGAGCAAGCCCGCCGCACCGACGCCGCCCTCGAGTCCTTCGCCCGCCAACTCCTCAACCGCTACGGAGTCCTCTTCCGCGACCTCCTCACCCGCGAGTCCAACGCCCCCAAATGGCGCGACCTCCTCAACATCCTCCGCCGCCTCGAAGCCCGCGGCGAGATCCGCGGCGGCCGCTTCGTCTCCGGCTTCAGCGGCGAGCAGTACGCCCTCCCCGAAGCCGTCGAATCCCTCCGCGCCGCCCGCACCCGCGAATGCTCCACCATCATCCCCGTCGCCGCCGCCGACCCGATGAACCTCGCCGGCATCGTCATCCCCGGCGACCGCATCCCCGCCGTTCCGGGCAAACAAGTCCTCTACCGCAACGGCACCCTGCACTCCGAATCCGAACCCACCACCATCCAGTCAGAAAAAATCCCCGCCACCCTTCCAATCACGCACCTCGCCGAGGCTGCCCCCACACCCCTCGGCCTGTTCTAACAAACACCCTGCTCACCCTTCGCGCGAAAGCGCGAACCGCAAGAAGGAGACAGGGAACGCTAGAGGTCGCGAGCAACTTGCCACCCTCGAGAAAGCGCGAACCCGGAAGGAGCAGGGGCCTTTAGGCCCCTGAAAAGGCTAGCCCCGGGCCGTCGCCTCTCGCCTTTGTCCTTGCGGCTAGGTACAGCGAGGCTTCAGCCTCGCGTCTAAAACCGCGCGAAGCGGCCACCGCTCTGCCCTGAACGAAGCCGAAGGGCCCCAAGTGTAGTCCGAAGGGCGAAACGACTGATTTAATTGCCTTTGCTGTTGCCTGTTTTTATTTTTCGCATTTTCAGCCCAAAAATCGCATGTCAAGCCCCAAAACCACCTAACCACCTCAAACAAAAGGAAATCGAGTTGGCATGTTAGTTACATTCAACCCGCTATAATTAAATTAGAAATCAAGAAAAGCCCCGGCCGAAGCCGGGGCTTTTCCATTCAGAAAGGAAAGTCCGCCATAACCCATTTGTTTGGAATATTTTGGACGCAACCCCTTTGTTAAGAATATTTTAGAGACAGAGACTCACCGTAACCTATTGAAAACATGATATTTACGCGCAGGCAATAGGGAGGGAGGTAACCCCCTGGAAATCAGTCAACGAGAAGAAAGGAGTAAAAGGGAGGAGACGCAGCTTTTCACCACGATTCCACCATGACGCAACCAGAAAATGTCGACGAAAAACCACCTTCAGAACAGAAGGTGGAAGCCCCTGGCGAAGAGCTTCGCCCCGAAGACTTCTACTACGAAGGCCCTTACCTCGTCTTCACCGCGGCGTACCACCTCAAGCGGGGTTACTGCTGCAACTCCGGCTGTAGGCACTGCCCCTACAAATAATCAATTGGGTTGGATCGGCGGCAAGGGCGGTATCTTGCCCGCTGCATCATCGACCGAGGCGCGTCCGCTCCGCAGTGCGCGGGCATTTTTTACCAGCAGAATCACCCGTGCATCTTTGCGATAGCGATCCAGCGACGCATCCGAGTGCATCTCACCCAACACGTCGAACCCGCCCTCGCTCGCCATCGTCAGATAGTGCAGCATATTCGTCTCGTCGCCGAGCTCCGCATACAGCTTTGCCATCTCGAAACAGTAGCGCGCGTGATCCTCCGGCGAAACCATATGTGCCGTCAGCCCGCCCACTCCATCATGGTGGGCCACATCCGGATCAATCTTCAAAGCAATTTTGAACTGCTGTCGCGCGTCCTTGTAATTCTTCTCCTCGAAGTAAGCCGTCGCCAGATTCGAATGATAAATAGCCGAGTTCTTGTTCAGCTTGATCGCGCGATTGTAGTCGGTGATGGCTGTCGCGAATCGGCCATCCATGTACTCGACAGCGCCTAGATTGTTCCAGGCCACCGCATCTTTCTTTTTCAGATGAACCGCACGCTGAAAATAGGCTCGCGCTGCTGCTGTATGCCGAAGGTCCAGTTCAGTCACGCCGAGTTTGTTCATCAGCATGACCTCGTCGCCTCCCTTGCGCAACGCGTGGAGATAATAGTCCATCGCATCCTCAGGGAAACGTCGCGCTCGCAATACATCGCCGACCAGCTCCAGCTGTTGGGCCGTCGCAGTCGCCGGATCCGGAAGATGCGTCTTGACTGTCTCCCACTGCGGGTCCTGGTGTCTCAACTCACGAGTGGCATCCGGGGTCTGGCCGCTCTGCTGCAAACCATTCGGTAACTCGGCACTCAATAGGGACGAAGCACTCAGCAAACCGAAGAGGAGGAGCAAGCAGGCGGGACGAAGGTGGGAACTCATGGGCGAACCTCACCAGATTATCCTCAATCATCCTCTCCCGATTTGGCTCTGTCAATAGTTAGACGCCTACCGCGTAGGCGCTGCAGCAGCAGGACTTCCCGCCGCAGGAGACCCCGTCGCCGGCGCGACGGCCGGTGCGGCTCCCGGCTGCAGCCTCATCGCCATCCGTGGAAAGCTGAAGCTTCCACCTGCATCGTCGATCACATTCACCTGGCACACATAGGTGCCCGGCTTCAACTGCGTCAGCGGTACATCGAACTGAAACGCAACCGCACTTCGCTCGGGAATGTTGATCGTCTTGGCCTCAACCAGAGGCGTCTCATACACCTTCACGCCGCCGCTCAGGAACTCGATGCTAGTCAGTACCCGGACCGGTCCGCCCTCACGTCGAGTCAACCCCGGCGAACTCGCCGGCTCTGCCGCGCCCTTCTCCTTCGTCGGGTCGTACACCTCATACAGAAAATAAAGATGCTGGTCCTGCCGAAACACATGCGGCACATTCGGGATCCACTCCACCCCATCCCTCACCAGCGGACTCGCCACCTTCTTCGCCGTATTTGGCACCCGCTGACTCGACAGCACAATCGAGCTCAGCTTCAACGGAGCCTTCTTCAAATCCGGCACTTGCAAGTCCGTCTCAAAGCTGCCCATCGCACCCGTCTGGTTCTCCCGCACTACAAACTTCAGATGGTACTTACCGGGAGCCAGCGTAAATCCAGTCGAGTACTGAATATTCTTCCGCTGCACCTGCTGCGTCGCATCTAGTGTCAGCTTCACGTTGTCGCGCACGTTGCCCACCACGATTCCTTGGGCATTCTTCACTTGCCCGATCACGTCGATATTTGCCTTATCGCGGTCGCCGTTCTTGACACTATGAATCTGCGATCCCGGCACAATCAGCGAGACCGGAATGAAGAACTTGTTGTCCTCCATCCGGAAGTACAGCGCCTGCAGATACACCGCAACGTCAGTCGCCGGCAGATCGCTCCGCAACTGCTCGGTCAAGGCCACCTCGCGGTCCTCTGTCTTTTGGTGTAGAAAATCCGCCGGCGCATAGTAACCCGGGCGGTAGTCGATCTTCACGTCGTTCCGGTTAACCCTCACCGTCAAATGCCGGTAGCTTCCATCCCGCGCCGTATTGGTCGAGTGAAATCCAACGATGTAGTACGCTTCCGTGTCGTGCTGGACCTGTTGAAACGCTGGCGCAAAGTCGTTCGAGTCAAAAAACGCCTTGCCGCCCGTATCGGACGAAAGAGTAGCCAGTGTCTCCTGTGATCCAAAGTTCGCGTCCAGATTGCTTTGCATCGCTCCGCCGCTGTAAGCAGCAGTTCCGCGAAGGCTTCCCTTCGACGCATTACCCACTGGCCCCATCGCCTCCAACCCGCGCGAATCGACGCTGTAGATCGCCATATTCGCTTTCACCGCTTCGTTCGTTGCGGCCCGCATGCTCGCCTGATTTTCGATGCCCTGCCGCGTCAGCCCACCACTGAAGTACAACATGCTCTTCCGCTGGTCTACTCGCTCGAGGCTCTTTGCAATCGTGCGAATCGCGTACAACTCACGATCCGTATTCAGGCTGTTGTACTCGCTGTCGTCCGCGGTAAAACTCGAAGCATCGTCCGCGGTTCCACCCGAGTTGCCGCCCTCATTTCCATTGGCAAACCCCGTTCCCTCGGTCCCGTTGTACTTGCCAAGCCCCTTCAACAAAGCAGCCTTATCCGAGGTGAAGTCCTGGTCCATGCTCAAACCTGTGTCCATACTTACCAGTGCCACCAGATCCGCAGGCTGCATCTTCTTATTGACGTAGTCCTGCGCTGCCTCGACTGCACGGTCGATGTCCTCCGGTTGCATGCTGCTCAGATCGAAGAACATCACGATCAAACGATGGTCCCGAAGAGCCTCAGGGGAGGCGGCAAAATCTCGATTCAACAGATCAGCGATGCTAGCCTTCCCGCTGACGGTTGCATTTTCCCGCAGCACGGCGGCTTCATCCACGTTCTGGTAGTCAAAAGTGGCAATCGTCTGTGGCTTCCCATTCTCCAGAATCGTAAAGTCGCTCTGCTTCAGCCCCTTCACTACTTCACCTGTCTTCTTGTCCCTGACCACCACGTTGGTCAGCACGATGTCGGTCTGCACTTTCATCGTGAAAGTGCCTGACGCATCCGGCCGCTGTGTCGGTTGTTGTGCTTGTCCTACAACGGGCGTTCCCGCCAGCAGTCCAATCATTATCGCGGCCAAGCCCTGGCGCACGACGTCCCGCCCGCGATCTAACAGCCCGAACTCCCGAGACCTATCGTTTCTATTCACCATTACCAATCCATCATCCTTCAAAACCGGTAGCGCGCGAACACTGTAAGTGTCCGCATCTGTGCTGCTCCCGTCACCTGTCCAAACGTCGGCGAATTCAGTGTTGTATTGATTCCAGTGAACGCAACGATATTCAAAGCATTCGCAGCCGTCACACGCGCCTCGAATGATCGCGTATCACCCAGTGGCACCGTCCGCGACAGCGATGCATCCACCACTTTGATTCCCGGCCCCTCAATCGAATTGCGCGATGCCGTTCCAAACTGTCCTGCAGCCGGAGCGCTAAAGGCCGTCGCGTTGAACCAATTGCCAATTTGTTTGGCACCGCTGATCGGTACGCCGAAGTTTCGATTCGGGCGCAGGGAATTGCTCGATCCTGACGCTGTCTCCTGCACCGTCAGCAGGTAATTCGGCGTGAAGTAATTGCCGGTCGCAAAAGTGAAGTCTCCCGAGACCGAAAATCCATCCAGCGCCTTCGACCAGAAGCCGCCTTTGGACAACAAAGCCCGATTCGGCCCAAACGGCAGCTCAAACACCCAGTTTCCCGTCAATTTATGACGCACGTCGAAGGAGCTGTTGCCCTCCTCGGCGTTCAGGTCGAGGTCGTTCTGCGCCACGCTCTGCGCCGACCCGCCAATCGACGAGGCGTTGTCGATCGAGTGTCCATACTGATACGTCCCCTGCAGCGAAATACCCTTCTGCATCCGCTTCCGCACGTTAACTGCGCAGCGCCTCGAACCGCGAGTAGCCCAGCGAATCCTCATAAGCGAAAGGCTGCGCGCCCGAGTTCAGCACGCCGGTCGCCGTCCGGTTCGGTGCCCGCACCATATCCAGTTCGCCGCCGTTTGCGCCGTCATAGCCAATGTTCGCGACGATCCCCATCGGCAGAGTCTTCTGAATATCCAGGTCCCATATCTGTACATGCCCCAGCCGATAGTTCAGGTTCGCGCTGAAGTTGCTTTGCACCGCCGCATTCGAGCAGTTGAACGCGTTGGCCAGCGTAAACTGCGTCAACGTTCCGCATCCCTGCTGTCCCGCGATGTTCGTCTGCGTCACGGCAAACGGTTGCTGGTTCGCCAACTGCCTCGCAATCGTCGCATACTGGCCTGTGTTGTAGTTGATCCCATAGCCGCCGCGGATCACCGTCTCCTTGAAGAACTTCGACTTCGGACGATACGCAAACGCGAAACGCGGCGAGTACAAACTACGGTCTGGATTTACCAGCGATCGCGGAAACGCCCCGCTGAAGGCGCCCGTCTGTCCCGGCTGAACCGCCTGCACCTGCGGTAAAGTTCGCATTGTGGTCGAGGTTCACCAGCCGTTATCTTTCTCCACATACGGTGAAAAATACTCGTACCGCAACCCGAAGTTCAGCGTCAGATTCGGCAGTGCCCGCCAGTCATCCTGCGCATACCAGTCCCAGACATTGGCCCGCAGATACGTCTTGCGCAATCCCGCCTGTACCGCAGCCTGCTGCGGCATCCCCAGAAGAAAGTCTGCAAATCCCGATCCGCTCGGCGGCAGCACCGGGCAGTTAGTCGTCGACGACGGAGTGCATTTGGCCGCCGGATTCCCTGTCGCATATCCCGTAAAGCTGAACGCGCCGAGAGGCGTGCTTGGTGCTGCCCCCAGAAGATTGTTCTGCGCTCCGCCGATCGAATCCGCGTGCACTCGCCGGATATCCACTCCGAAGCGCATATTGTGCCGCTTGTGGCTGTAGCTCACAAAGTCGCTGAAGGAGATCGTCTGATTGATCGTGTCGCTCGGCGCCGTATTCGTCAGCCCTGTAATGGCGTTTGAGCCGCCAAACGACAGCGACGGCACGCCGTAATAGAACGGGTTCGACTGAATCGTTGGATTCCCCACCAGCACGCCCGCATCCTCCGCTGGATTCGTCGGGCCATTCGTAAAGTAGTTCTGCGTCGTCGCATGCGAACGGTTCCAGTTGATCGAAGCATTGTTGGTCAGCCGCCCATAGCCCACCGTGTAGCCGGCCGTCACGCCATATCCATCGGTGGCTGTTGTCCCACCCAGCGGGAGAAAGATGTTTCGGTTGTCGCTTGCGCTGTGCGAGTAGCTTCCATTGAAGTTGATATTCTGACGCAGCGTCTTCGGTGCGTTCGCAGCTTGCCGCCTCCGCCCTCCGCCTTGTCCAAAACCTGTGCTCTGTCCGAAGTTCCTCACATAGCGCAGTGCCGCGGTCGTCGAATTCTGGCCCGCATTGGTTACCGTCTGGTAGTTGTTCAGCGGTCCCGCGTCCGGAACATTCGGCGCAGGATAGAAGTTCAGCAACGCCAGAGCCTGCGGCGACATAGGAGTCTGCGCATTCTTCAGGTTGTTGCCCGGAATCGGCAACCCGGTCTTCGGGTCATATAGCGTCTGCGACAGACCGGAAAAATCCCCGCTCCGTTCCGCCAGCGTGGGCACCGTCCCATTGAAGATCTGAGGATTGATATTCCTCTGTCCCGTCACATTGAAAAAGATGAACTGCTTCGTGCTCGGCTTCAGCAATCCGGGAATCGACGGTGACCCCGTAAAGCTCACGCCAAAGCGGTTCGACATCGATGAAGGTTTCACCACCTGCGCTCCTGGCTCTCCCAAAGCCGCTGCAATAGAGAAGGGCGCCGCATTCAATGCGCCATTTCCGCCCTGATAGAAAATTGCTCCGTGCGGTTGCGTCGGATTGAAACCTCGGAACCCTCCGATGCGAATCACCTGACGGCCACCACCCCCTCCGCCACCTCCCCCTCCTCCCGGTCCTCCGCCGCCCGGTCCGCCGAATCCTCCACCACCCATCATTCCTCCCAGCATACCCACTACCACATTCGCCATATCGCCCGCAGCCCCACCCTGCCGCTGCGCCTGTGCAATGGCGTCCTGCACACGCTGCCGGATGTCATCCTCGCTATAGTTCGCCAGCCCATTCGTCTGGCCCATCGCTCCGTTCACCGTCACGGAGTCGTTTCCCGCCGTGTCTCCACCCACTCCTGCCAGCGAGGGAAGCTGCGTTCCAGCGTTATCGGTGCCGGCATTCGCACTCGCGTCGGTTGCTTCCAGTCCATCACCCGTCACATTCAGTGCCTGCACTCCTCGCGCAAGCCCCGCACTCGTTGCGGCCGTCTGCCGCGTCTCCTGCTCCTGGGCCCTCGAAGCTAATTGCAACCCGAACTCCGCCACCTGCGCCGGCTTGCCACCGTTCTCTCCCGCAGCGTTGATCAAGACTTCCTTCGTCTCCGCTGCGAACGCCGCCAGCTCCGCTTTCACGACATAGCGCCCGTTGCGCGGAATCGACATGACGAACGAGCCGTTGACATCCGTCGTCGTCGCATATTTTTTGCCCGTCAACGTATTCGTCGCAGTCACGCCACACCGGGCAGAGGCACCGCGCCGGCCTTGACCGTTCCTGTAATGGTCCCGCCGGTTGCTTCAGCTACTGCGGGCGTAGTGGTGGCTTGCGCTGCTGTCGGCGCCGCCGGTTGTCCCGCAGGTGGTGCCTGACCCCAGACGGTCCCAACCATCAACAGGCTTATCGCCATCCATCGAATCAATCCCTGCACCTTGACTTGCCTCGCTCAACCTGAAAATAACCCTAGAATAATCGCTACTGCGGGACTCCGGCCGGGGTTGCAGGGGCCGTTGGGGCTGTCGATACCTTTGGAGCCGCTGTGCCAGACGGAGCTGCCGTACCAGGAGCGCCGGCACCACTGCCATCTGCTCCTCGCCGCCGCCTCTGCCCCATCGCCGCTGCGTCCATCACGCCCAACTCCGTCGGTACAAACGTGCCGTTCTTCAGCGCGCCTCGCCCAGCCACTACATCTCCCACCTTGACGTCGGCGAACGTAATGCTCTCTCCGCCGGTACTACTTCCTGCGCCAGATGCTGAGCCATTTCCGGCTCCCGCTCCAGACCCATCTCCGGCTCCTGCACCATTCCGCCGGCGGCTTCCTGCGTCGCCACTGCCAATCTCCACGGGGCCTCCACTGGTCATCGCGGCCATTCCGCGTCCACCGCGTTTGAACGATGTCTGTTCATCGACAGCAATCACCTGGCTGACGCCGTCGCCACGCAGGACCGTCAACTTCAGCGCATCCATATCGATCGCGGTCACCTTCCCCGCGATGTAGGTTTTGCCCAGATTCTCGCGGGCCTTCTTCACCTGTTCGGCGTCCATTACGGTGACGAACACAGCGTGCACCGTCTTGGTCGGAGCATCGAGAACTCCCATCGCCCCGACGCCATCCCCAACCTTGATGTCGGCTACCTTTACCGGCTGCCGCTCCTTGTTCAACCGCGTATTCGCCGACACAACCACCTGGTAGATATCGCCTGCATCGGTCTTCACCGTCAGGTGATCGGCGGCCGTCGCCGTTACGGTGCCCCGCACCATTTGTCCACCGGCAAACGTCACCCCACCCGGTCGCGGACCATCCTGTCCGTCCTGGGCCAGAATCATCTTCGGCATCGCAATTACAGTTGCTGCCACCAGCAACTCCACTGCCCAACGTTGCATCGACCGCTGTCTCATACTGCACCGTCCGCAGGTATTCGTTATTGAATACCTGTGCTGTTACAGACGTACCTTTAAGCCGAAAGACTCTCTCCTGCATCATTTAAATGTCGAACAGATAATGCTTTGCTAGCTTTATCAATGTCCTGCCCACCTGTCTGCACTACACTACCGCCATGCATGATGTAGCCTCTGCGCCACACACCCACACTCCCCACACTGAAGGACACTTCGAGTCCACCGAGACTGTGCGCGATATCGTCATCGGGCTCTCGGACGGACTTACTGTTCCCTTCGCTCTTGCAGCCGGTCTTTCGGGAGCTGTAGCCTCGTCCCGCATTGTTGTTCTTGCGGGCCTTGCCGAGATCGCTGCAGGTTCTATCGCGATGGGGCTCGGCGGTTATCTTGCGGCCCGCGGCGATGCCGAACACTATATCTCCGAACGCCAGCGCGAAGAGCGCGAGATCGTAGAACGCGCACACGACGAAGAAGAAGAGATCTACGAGATCTTCGAGCAATACTCCGTCGACCGCGGCAGCGCTGCGCCGGTACTGCATGCGCTGAAACAAAACCCCACGGCCTGGGTCAATTTCATGATGCGATTCGAGCTGGGCCTCGAAGAACCTGCCCCCAATCGAGCCCACCGTTCCGCGCTTACGATCGCGACATCTTATATTGCCGGCGGTCTGATCCCCTTATTGCCCTACATGCTGGTGCAGGACAACCTCGCTGCCCTCAAGCTGTCGGTAGTGATTACGCTGTTAGCGCTTGCCGTCTTCGGAGCCCTCAAAGGCAAAATGGTGGGAACCGGTTGGCTCCGCAGCGCCCTGCAGACTGTGATCATTGGCGGAGCGGCTGCTGCTGCTGCCTACGCCCTCGCTCGGCTGCTTAACACCCACGCCAATTAGGCGAGCGGAGTGGCATCATCTCCCACCCCCCCCACAATATTGCGCAAAGTCTAGTGATAATTAGGTTTAGGTCCGGACTCCTGCGTTCCGGGGATTCAGATCGGATCCAGCTGGTGGATCTCGCACGGAAGCGAGCGGGGCGGGTTGGGAGCCAGGTTTGTCAAGTGGGAGCATCAGGAAACCAGGAGCGCGGAGAGGGCGATCACGATGCCCGCGGCGCCGAGTGACAAGCCAAGAAGGAAATAGGCGCGTTTCCTGGTGAAGAGGGTAATGGAACAGAGCACAACCGCGATCTGCAGGAGAGCTTCGCCAAGATCGTAGCGGGCAGCCTTGGCTTCCGCTTTGGTGACCTCCCGCTCAAATTCGTGTGCCTGTTTCTGCTCCTCGGCCAGTTCTTCCTTCCATTTGTCGATATGTGCTTGATATTCCTTAGTTTTAGCGGCAACCGCGGCACTGTCGTTGCTGGGCTGCAGTGCGAGCAGGTCAACGTCTACAGAGAGGTTGTCCATGCGGATCTTCTTGGCCTGATACTCTGCCCAGGTGTCGCCAGCTCGTGACTGCATCAAAACGGCTTCGGTGTGGCTGCGGTGACCAAGAACCGTGACCATGGCCACCAGCACGGCAAGAATCGAGATTCCCAGCGAAATGATCTTGAGGGATTCCTCGCCGCCTTCGCCGGATTCCTTCATTTGCTTGGCAAATTCCTGTACTTCGTTGGCTTCCATAGTGGAGTGATTCTAACGCGCCCAGCCTGAGCGTGGTTTTCTACAGAAATCGTCGATTATCAACAGGCCGAAGGGTTGCGCGGTCATGGCGCCACTGATACTCTCGAAAGAGTCGCAAAGAGATGTACGGCTTGCACGGAAGTGAAAAGCACGATACTCTAAGTGAGTTGCAAAGAAACACTGCTTCTCACCTTAGCCTTGGCCATATGAGGCAGACAGTAAAGGGATGACGGAGCGCAGTCCAAGCGTTTGATCGCGATTGAAAGCCCAAGGGCCAATCGGCAATCCAAACCCAAGCCACTGCAGTTTGATTCCGGTTTTACCAGGAGCCGAGTGCTCCGCGCTCGTCTTCGAGCGTCACGATGTTTTGATATGTTGCGCTGTGCGAATGAGTGTCAGTTTTGACGCTGAGGTGAACGGAAAAATGTTCAACAAGAGCGAAAAATAAATTGACAAGCGAGGTTGAAGTTGATAACCTTGAAAAGTTCGCTAAAACGTCACTCGTTGCTGAAGTGATTCTCGCCAGGCTTGAAGAAGAGCCGCCAAGAAGTGGAGCGAGAGATCTGAGTAGGCAGCAAATACAGACGACAACAGCGCATCAAGTTCGAGGACACAAATCTGGCTTATGCCGATTTCGTCCTTGATCCAAAGCTGCCCGCTTAGGTGGATGCAGTTCGGATCTTTGACAACATAGTTGAACGTGCCAGTCGTGAGATGATACGAAATTTGGTTTAGTCATTCTCACTAGTTTTAAACCTCCGGTCTTTCGAGCACCGGGGGCGCTCGATCCATCCCGACCCCTGTCGTTGGATGGCGAGCAAACCAAGATTAAACGAGAGTTTGATCCTGGCTCAGAATCAACGCTGGCGGCGTGCCTAACACATGCAAGTCGCACGAGAAAGGGTAGCAATACCTGAGTAAAGTGGCGCACGGGTGAGTAACACGTGAATTATCTACCTCCGAGTGGGGAATAACTGAGAGAAATCTTAGCTAATACCGCATAACACTTACGAGTCAAAGCAGCAATGCGCTTGGAGAGGAGTTCGCGGCCGATTAGTTAGTTGGCGGGGTAATGGCCCACCAAGACGATGATCGGTATCCGGCCTGAGAGGGCGCACGGACACACTGGAACTGAAACACGGTCCAGACTCCTACGGGAGGCAGCAGTGGGGAATTTTGCGCAATGGGGGAAACCCTGACGCAGCAACGCCGCGTGGAGGATGAAATATCTTGGTATGTAAACTCCTTTCGATGGGGAAGATTATGACGGTACCCATAGAAGAAGCCCCGGCTAACTTCGTGCCAGCAGCCGCGGTAATACGAGGGGGGCAAGCGTTGTTCGGATTTATTGGGCGTAAAGGGTGCGTAGGCGGTTTGGCAAGTCTGATGTGAAATCTATGGGCTCAACCCATAGTCTGCATCAGAAACTGCCGGGCTTGAGTATGGGAGAGGTGAGTGGAATTTCCGGTGTAGCGGTGAAATGCGTAGATATCGGAAGGAACACCTGTGGCGAAAGCGGCTCACTGGACCATAACTGACGCTGATGCACGAAAGCTAGGGGAGCAAACAGGATTAGATACCCTGGTAGTCCTAGCCCTAAACGATGATTGTTTGATGTGGCAGGTACCCAATCCTGCCGTGTCGAAGCTAACGCGATAAACAATCCGCCTGGGGAGTACGGTCGCAAGGCTGAAACTCAAAGGAATTGACGGGGGCCCGCACAAGCGGTGGAGCATGTGGTTTAATTCGACGCAACGCGAAGAACCTTACCTGGGCTCGAAATGTAGTGGAATCCGGCAGAAACGTCGGCGTCTAGCAATAGACCGCTATATAGGTGCTGCATGGCTGTCGTCAGCTCGTGTCGTGAGATGTTGGGTTAAGTCCCGCAACGAGCGCAACCCTTATCTTCAGTTGCTACCATTTAGTTGAGCACTCTGACGAAACCGCCTCGGATAACGGGGAGGAAGGTGGGGATGACGTCAAGTCCTCATGGCCTTTATGTCCAGGGCTACACACGTGCTACAATGGCCGGTACAAACCGCTGCAAACCCGCGAGGGGGAGCTAATCGGAAAAAGCCGGCCTCAGTTCGGATTGGAGTCTGCAACTCGACTCCATGAAGCTGGAATCGCTAGTAATCGTGGATCAGCATGCCACGGTGAATACGTTCCCGGGCCTTGTACACACCGCCCGTCACATCACGAAAGTGGGTTGCACTAGAAGTCGGTGCGCTAACCGCAAGGGAGCAGCCGCCCAAGGTGTAATTCATGATTGGGGTGAAGTCGTAACAAGGTAGCCGTAGGAGAACCTGCGGCTGGATCACCTCCTTTCTAAGAGAGAACGTCTTGGCACACTTCAGCGTCCTGCGATTGCAGGCAGCCTGGTTTCACGATCAGAGCTGAGTTTGATAGTGATGTTGCCAAGTACCATCTGCATGCACTTCGGTGACTGCAGATGAGCCTGAACTAAACCTTCTCTTTTTCGTTATTGGTCCTCTGGACCTTAGATCAACACCGATGGTCAATAGCGGCGTAGCTGCTATGCACGTTCAACTGTGTCCTCGAAACCTTTCGAGAAAACCAGCTAGTAGCTTCTAGCGATTAGCTTTTAGCTAAATGCTAGGAGCTAACAGCTAGAAGCCGCTGTTTCGGGCCTGTAGCTCAGTTGGTTAGAGCGCACCCCTGATAAGGGTGAGGTCGGTAGTTCGAATCTACCCAGGCCCACCATTATCCCGACGATCGAGTAAGATGGATCATCAAGGGGCTGTAGCTCAGTTGGGAGAGCACCTGCTTTGCAAGCAGGGGGTCAGCGGTTCGATCCCGCTCAGCTCCACCATGACTTCTCGATTGGCATGTTCGACTAAGAATCAAGCGATATCTGCTTGAGGTTGAGTTTCCACGTTGTGGAGATTGAACCTTGAGCAGGAATGCTCGAGCCGCCTCAGGGCGCGAAGTGGTTACGCAGGAATGCGAATCGCTTATGGGATTTTTGACAACTGAATAGATTGGGTAAATATATAACTACAAGGCTGAGCAGCATGTCTCTGGGTAGTTTCCGGAGAGAGCTGTCAATCAGTATTGAGTGTCTTTAGAATAATTTTCGTGTTACCGGCCTGAATCTCGCACGTTGAGAGGAAGGTTGTAGAACACAGGCGTGGACTAATATCAAACGTAGATGACTCTATGTTGCGGAGGTTGTCACTCTGCTGCGTGCGAGTAAATTCTATGGTCAAGCTACTAAGGGCGCACGGTGGATGCCTTGGCAGAAACAGGCGATGAAGGACGCGGCAAGCTGCGATAAGCTTCGGGGAGCGGCACACACGCTTTGATCCGGAGATTTCCGAATGGGGAAACCCACCCAGGCAAAACCTGGGTATGTCCCACTGAATTCATAGGTGGGAACAGGCGAACGGAGGGAAGTGAACCATCTCAGTACCTCCAGGAGGAGAAAGAAACCTCGATTCCGATAGTAGTGGCGAGCGAAATCGGAACAGCCCAAACCCGTTGCATCAAGGTGTATCGGGGGTTGTAGGGCCTGCAACAGTAGAGTTACCAATCTGGTTGTTAGCTGAATCTTCTGGAAAGGAGATCCAAAGAGGGTGACAGACCCGTAGGCGAAAACGATCCAGACTCGAAGCAGGTACCTGAGTAAGGCGGGGCACGAGAAACCCTGCTTGAATCCACGGGGACCATCCCGTAAGGCTAAATACTCGTTTCTGACCGATAGTGAACCAGTACCGTGAGGGAAAGGCGAAAAGCACCCCATTGAGGGGAGTGAAAAGTACCTGAAACCGTGTGCCTACAAGCAGTGGGAGGACTATGCCCGCAAGGGAATGTCTGACCGCGTGCCTATTGCATAATGAGCCGGCTAGTTATTCTTGTCAGCAAGGTTAAGCGTGAGCGAGCCGCAGCGAAAGCGAGTCTGAATAGGGCGATAAGTTGGCAGGAATAGACGCGAAGCGAGATGATCTACCCTTGGCCAGGTTGAAGATAGGGTAATACCTATTGGAGGACCGAACCGGTGTTTGTTGAAAAAAGCTCGGATGAGCTGAGGGTAGGGGTGAAAGGCTAATCAAATTTCGTTATAGCTCGTTCTCTCCGAAATAGCTTTAGGGCTAGCGTCGGGTGATTTGGATTGGTGGTAGAGACATGGATGGACTAGGGGGCTTTCCGGCTTACTGAATCCAATCAAACTTCGAATGCCAATTACAACCAGCCCGGCAGTCAGACTGTGGGGGCTAAGCTTCACAGTCGAGAGGAAAACAGTCCAGACCGCCTGCTAAGGTCCCAAAATTACAGTTAAGTGGGAAAGGAAGTCGGAACGCTCAGACAGCCAGGAGGTTGGCTTAGAAGCAGCCATCCTTTAAAGAAAGCGTAATAGCTCACTGGTCAAGCGGTCCGGTGCCGACAATACAACGGGGCTAAAACTGTATACCGAAGCAGCGGATGCACATCTTTTAGGTGTGCGTGGTAGGAGAGCATTCTGTCGTGGATGAAGCGCAACTGGGAAGATGCGTGGACATTACAGAAGAGACCCTGCCGGCATAAGTAGCGATAAGGAAGGTGAGAACCCTTCCCGCCGAAAGTCTAAGGTTTCCTGAGGAAGGTTAATCCGCTCAGGGTTAGGCGGTCCCTAAGCTGAGGCCGAAAGGCGTAAGCGATGGAAATCCGGTTAATATTCCGGACCTCCCAGTTTTTCGTTATCACGATGGGGTGACGCAGAAGGATAAGCAGGGCCTCCTATGGCTATGGGGCTCGATGCGCGTAAGCTGGTTTCTCCAGGCAAATCCGGGGAGACTTAACAGTGAGGCGCAAAGCAGTAAGCCGAATGGCTGAAAGCTGCTGACTTCATGCTGCCAAGAAAAACCTCTAAGGAGAGAGATTGGGAACCGTACCACAAACCGACACAGGTAGACGAGGAGAATATCCAAAGGCGCTCGAGTGAAGGCTCGTTAAGGAACTCGGCAAATTAGACCCGTAACTTCGGGAGAAGGGTCGCCCTTCAGGGTGCAAGCCCAGAGGGGCCGCAGTGAAACGCGAACGGCGACTGTTTAACAAAAACACAGGTCTCTGCAAAGTCAAAAACGACGTATAGGGGCTGACTCCTGCCCGGTGCTGGAAGGTTAAAAGGAGAGGTTAGCCGCAAGGCGAAGCTTTGAATTGAAGCCCCAGTGAACGGCGGCCGTAACTATAACGGTCCTAAGGTAGCGAAATTCCTTGTCGGGTAAGTTCCGACCTGCACGAATGGAGTAACGATCGTTCGACTGTCTTAACGAGTTGCTCGGCGAACTTGTAGTACCGGTGAAGATGCCGGTTACCCGCAGCTAGACGAAAAGACCCCGTGCACCTTTACTATACTTTTACTATGAGTTACGGCAATTGCTGCGCAGGATAGGTGGGAGGCTTTGATATCGGACTTTTGGGTTCGGTGGAGCCAACGGTGAGATACCACCCTGCGATTGTTGTGATTCTAACCTCCTCCCCTTATCGGGGAGAGGGACATAGTAAGACGGGTAGTTTGACTGGGGCGGTCGCCTCCTAAATTGTAACGGAGGCGCGCGAAGCTACACTCAGGTCGTTTGGAAATCGACCGTCGAGTGCAAAGGCATAAGTGTGGTTAACTGCGAGACCTACAAGTCGAGCAGATGCGAAAGCAGGCCTTAGTGATCCGGTGGTTCTGTATGGAAGGGCCATCGCTCAACGGATAAAAGGTACGCCGGGGATAACAGGCTGATCGCTGCCAAGAGTTCATATCGACGCAGCGGTTTGGCACCTCGATGTCGGCTCATCACATCCTGGAGCTGTAGAAGGTTCCAAGGGTTCGGCTGTTCGCCGATTAAAGTGGTACGTGAGCTGGGTTCAGAACGTCGCGAGACAGTTCGGTCTCTATCTGCTGTGGGCGTAGGAGATTTGAAGAGGGCTGTCCTTAGTACGAGAGGACCGGGATGGACGAACCTCTTGTGTTCCAGTTGTCATGCCAATGGCACGGCTGGGTAGCGAAGTTCGGTTGTGATAACCGCTGAATGCATATAAGCGGGAAGCACGCTCTGAGATGAGATCTCCCAACCCAAAAGGGAAATGAAGGGCCCTGGAAGACCACCAGGTTGATAGGCTGGAGGTTTAAGCGCAGTAATGCGTGTAGCTTACCAGTACTAATCGCCCGTTCGGCTTGTCCATAGAATTTACTCTGCGCAGGTTGATATCGTAGGAACAACTACGAGTCCACTGTTCTGGAGTCATTCAATACAAGCCCTGTAGTTATACCTTGATGATCAAGCTATATGCTTGATCTTAATGTAGATACGTCTACTCCCAATCTATTCAGTTGTGGAAGATCGCGTGAGCGAGATTTCTTTGAAATACGAGGTGCAGAAGCAGATCCTTCGCGGAGAACGCTCAGGATTTTGGCTTCAGGCGTAAACGCCTTCAACGCGCCTCAATTTTGCCGGTGAGTTTACTACGAGGGTCACACCCGTTCCCATCCCGAACACGGAAGTTAAGCCTCGTTGGGCCGATGGTACTGCACGCGTAAGTGTGTGGGAGATTAGGTGATCGCCGGCATATTATTAGAAGCCCCATCCTTTCGAGGATGGGGCTTTTTTCTTTTGCGGGTTGAATGGTTTCGGTTGGTTTGCAGGTTTGTTTGGGTTCCCCCGTTCGACACTTTAAGGCCTGTACGTCGGCGGTGGCCAAAGTCAATAGAGGTGGCCCGACCAGTTAGTTGTGGATAAAACCGATCTTCGGGTTTTGTGGTGAGTTGTGGTTGAATTCCGGTTCTGCAGGGGATTTGATTTGGGTTTCTATAGGATTTTGCGGGGACTTAGGCGCGGGAGGCACGAATTTTCTGGCCAGAAAATCGTGGTGAAAATGTGGAGACAGCGTGGTTTTCTGTGGTGATTTGTGTGGTTGCGGTGCACGAGGTGGCGAGGTGAAGGAGGGTGAGAAGGCTGACGGCGCCTCCGGCCATGCTGAATAGGGCTGCTGTCTGTATGGATAAGGGGTTAGGGGAAATACTTCTCGTTCGCAATCCGGCTAGCCGCAAGATTCCCGCTCCAGAGTCTCTTATTCAAGCGATGGAGGGATACGGAATCAAGCCAATCAGCTAAAGCCCGGACCTATCCTTAGAAGCAACAGCAACGACAAGGGCAAAAGCGGCTCCACCGTTTCGCGAATGACGAAGGCTAGGTGGGGGGATGGGGCACCCGGTAGCTCTGCCTTCGTTGCTTGTGACACTCTCGAAACTGTCACAAATTCGGCCCATCGAACGCTTACCTCCATGTCTGATGGACGCTGTATAACTCCAGGAGACCGTCTATGTCCCAGCGAACCATCCGCAGCGTCCTGATCCTCTTTGCCCTCGCCCTCGTCTCTGCAACCTTCACCCGCGCCCAATCCTCGACTTCATCCGAGGTTCCGGTCATCCCTACCCGCAACAACTGGCAGATCGCGCAATCGGTCGGTTCCTCCGAGGGCAAGCTCTTTGTCGTTACACTCGACCAGCCTAGCCGCCGGCAAACCTGCCACATCCAGTCCTTCACCCCAGACAAGCTCGTATGCTCCCGCGCCATCGGCGGTCCTCGCACCTACCTCCCACAGCAAATCGTCGCCCTCATCCTTCGCGGTGATGGTGACTTGAAGCTCCGACTGGTGCTTGGGCTCAACGGTGGGTTAGCCGCGGCAATCTGGGGCACTGTCGTGCTTGCGGCGATCTGCCCTGCATGCGCCGTGGCCACAGGCATCGTAGCTCTCCTGCTCTTCGGCGCTGCCGGGGCTATCCTTATCGGGGACGACTGCCGGACCGCCTCCTTTACCTTGCCCCCGGCCAACAACTGAGTGGCAAGCTCGGCTTCGTTCAGTCCTGACAATCCCCTTTGCCGTCCCACTCATGACGATAGAACTGTCATGAATGGGAGACCCGGCCGCCGCGACTAGCCCGGCCAACTTCCGGATGCCGCACGTCGAACCGGCGGCCGATTTGTAATCGGCCTCGGTCTTACTTCAGTCGCGCCAAACTCGCGTGCCGGAACATCAAACCTTACGCGATGAACAAGGCCACGAAGACACCATGCCCGATGGCCATATTCCGCGCGAGGTCGGGCGGCGCACCCGAAGGCAGCATCACGGCAATCAGCGCAAGGGTCGTCGCCATCGCGAACAACGTGAAAGCCAATCCTCGCGCCCGCAGCCGCTCCAGCCAGGCACCAACGCCCCCCGCAAGCACGCTGTAGTACACCAGGTTCGCCGGATTTTCCGAGTCCGCGACGTGGACCATGTTGGACCACCCCAAGGCGAACCCGGCCACCAGAGCCACACCGACGCCCGCCTTGTACGACCGTGCGCCCATCCTCCTCGCGATCAGCGAGTACGCCATCTCAGTTGCGAAGAACAGCACATACACGATCACAAGGCCAGCGCCCCCAGCGCCACACGCAGCATCGTCTTTCCCAGTGGCGACATATGAGTTGTGTTCTCCCTAACGATTCCTATCGACGTCTCGAAGAAGATCCATAGCGCGAGCCCGAACAGTCCCCGCCCAGCGTCCCTGTGCTCCCGGCACAGGTCGTGAAATGTCTGCGCCATTCCCTCGCCGAAGCGCTCACGGAAAGCCGCGGATACAGCCGCAGCAGCATCGCATACCACGTCCGGTAGCGCCGGCCCGCGACGTTAGTGGCCATGCGCCAAACGTCCTTCCGCCACCGCACCACGCCGCGATACCGCGTCAGCTCCGCTTCCAGCGCTGCCCGCCCTGCGCTTGTGAGCTTGTAATAGATCCGCCGCTGGTCATCCATCTCTGGATCGACCCGCTTATTGCTTTCTCGGATCAGCCCGGTCTCCATCATCCGCCCCATCGAGCCATACAGCGTCCCGGGGCCCATCTTCGCTTTGCCCTGTGAGTCGGCCTGCACCTGTTTCATGATGCCGTACCCGTGCCGCTCTCCCGTCGAAAGCGCCAGCAGGATGTGCAGCACTGCGGGAGTCAGTGGAGCTTGCGCCGTGTTCTTCTTCGCCATGCTCCGACACTATATCCATTACGGATATAGTGCCAAGCCCTCCAACCAGAAATCGCGGGGAACACAGCCGTTGTGCTCATTGACCTTGCCGTACTGTTCCCGCCAGTCGTAGAACTTCGCTAAGTGGCTTATTAAAGCTGCCTGTGGACGAACTGGGGGCTATCTCTGGCTATGGTCATTTTTGCCAGTAAAGACCATATGTTTTTGGAAGAATGGCAGAGCATCAGCATAGAATCGTCCATCAACGGCCCATTCTGCTCCAAATGCTCCGTTGTATTCCTCTGCCTCGTGAGTAATTCCGAATTCATTCAGCTTATGCGTGAAGGCTTGATTGCCGTACACGTGGTCAAAATTAGCATCGTTGCGCGTCCAGTCAAACTTGAATCCTCTCAGAGATTTGAGGTTGTCGGCATATTGGGGAATCATTGTTTCCAGATAGAAGTTATTGCGGAAACGATCCATGAGTTTGGCATCGATGATCAGCTGATCCCCTGACTGGCGCGCCAGCAGATCGATGAAGAGAGGCGGTTTGTCGGGATCGGGCAAATGAGCCTGAAACATAGTGGCAAAAATCTGTGTGCCTCCATCTCTCTTCACGTCATCCATGGATTTGGCATTCACCAAAATATCCCACTTGGGTATTGACGCACTTAAGCGAACACCTGTCGCAGTTCCGACTGGGTGCATTGCATACACAGAGCCAAAGACATCCGGATGCCGCATACCGAAGCGAATAGCTCCATATCCTCCGATGAAAATTCCGGTAATGCCTCGGGAGTCTCTGTTGGAGAGGGTTTTGAAATTTGCATCGATGTACGGCACCAGTTCCTGAATCATGAAATCTTCCCAGTTGCCAGTGGCCGAAGAGTTCACGTACCACGAAGTTCCAAGTGGTGTATTCATATCAACCGCTACGAGGATAAATTTCTTGATCACGCCCTTCGCAATGGCGCGGTCAAAGAGACCTTGAGCATCTTTGTGATCAAAATCGAAACGATAGCTCTCCTCGAAAGGGTTCGGAAGAAAATAGATCACCGGGTAACGCTGCGATGAGGACTCGTCATAGCCGGCAGGGAGATAGATCAGCATCTTCCTTACTGGATCGGTGCCTGTCTTATTGTGTGCGATATTCTCCGACCGCAACTCCCGGACTATGACCTGGCTTTTTGCGGAGACGGCAAAGACCGGAACTGCATTCAGAGAAGCGAGTGCAAAAGCGAACGTGAAAACCAGCGCATTGTGCGTTCGTGGTGAGATCATCACGCTGTACCCTCCTCAATTCATCTGCTATTTCAATTTCGTTCAACTCTTCTGCGGTCTCCTAGCGCCGTTGCAACGATGTACCATGCAGGCCAAACCAGCGACCAATTCAGAATCCATAAGCCTCTGCTGTTCGATGGAAGAATCATCCATGCCGTGATTGCGATTGCCAGAAGGATTGCGAAGACCAAGTTCATCCGAATTGACTGCAATGCCTGGCGAACTCCCCAGATAGCGGGCAGAAGAAAAAGAAACAGACACAGCCTCGAGAGAGAGGGCTCCCTGAAACGCATCAGACAAAACAAACACGGAAGGCAAGACGAAGCGATACTCACCAAAAGTGTCCGCCGTGACAGCGATCCCATGACAAAACCACAAGCCCAGGAGCAACCGATTAACAGCAGACCACAGCAGAGTAACTGTAAGAGATTTTGATGGACCGCCTGCGGAGATCCGACGAGTATCTGGTGGTCGATGAGGCGTTGATACATCGAACTAACTGACACAGAGACTCCCATCAGAACCAGGCTGCAAGGCAGCGCCAATCCGAATGTAGCCAACCATGGCTGCCACCTCTTCCAGAGCAACAATTGCCGGCGAATCACTAGTCCGAGTACATCAAGCAAACCGCGCCAGGTGCCTTCGCCGGTCTCAAGCAAATCGCCCAAAACCGCCTCTCGTTCGCGCCGATCCAGCAGTCGCGCCGCAACCTCCACCAATGGCCAGTGCATGCTCGTCATGACGCTCTCCCGGTTCGGTTCACCACCCATGAAGCGCCTCGGCTTACGCGCGTGACTGCATCATAGAAGTCCTTTGCTGCCTGCACACCCTTAGGCGTTACACGAACCATGCGCTTGGCGCGGCCGCCCCGCTGCGGCGTGGCCTCACTCATCCATGTTTTCAGCAGTCCCTTTGTCTCCAGGCGATCTATGGTTGTATAAAGCGCGCCGATGGAGCATCTGCGTCCGGTCGTCACCTCAATTTCTTCCCGAATGGCAGCACCATAAGCCTTGTTTCCAAGTCCGGCGGCCGCGGTGATTAATAGGTATTCAAATTCTCCAAGCATGATTAGGACTACATTGTGAGATTAATCGTGGCTGATGTCAAGAGAGTTTAATTGTTAGCTGTCTGCAGTCAGCTAGACTGCACGCTATTTTGGAAGATGGGCGAGGAAGAAATCGGCCATGATGTGGCTGGCTTCGATCGACTCGGGGAGTTCGGGGTGGTACCAGAAGGCATGCGGAAGCGCGTCGAAGACGACAAGACGCGCATCGACACCGGCACGGAGGTACGCGCGATGTAGATTTGTCGTGCTGCTCAAGAGTGCGTCGCGGCCGCTGGAGAGGAAGAGTGCCGGAGGCAGACCGTGCAGGTCAGCGTAGATTGGCGAGAGCACAGGATCTTTGGGATCGGCAGAGCCGACGTAATAAGGATCGTGGACGCTCGAGTCAGGTCGCTCGAGATGACCGGCCAACCCACGCAAATTGTAGACCGCGTAGGAATCTCCCATGCGGGCAAAGCTGTCGAGCGTGCTGAAGATTCCGAGAGCGGCAGGCATGGGCAGGGACAGCTGCTTCAGCTTCACTGCGAGTTCAGCGGTGAGCACGGCTCCTGCAGAGGTGCCGTAGACGATGATGTGATCGGGCTTGTAAGTCTTCAGGAGTTCTTTGTAGACGGCGGCCGCGTCGTCCACTGCGGCCGGAAAGGGATGCTCGGGAGCGAGCCGATAGAGAACGGCGACCACTTTGATTCGGGTATAACCGGCGATGGGGATCGACTCAGCGTAGGAACCGGAGTCGGCGTTGAAGCTGCCGCCATGCAAATTCATGAGGACCTTATCGCGATTGCGAGCAGGCATGTTGTCGGGCGTGACGACAAGGACTGGAACTCCGCCGAGGATGGTTTTTTCGCTCTTGTTCGGGCAGAGCTTACTCCACTCCGCATTGGAGCGGATTGCCCATTCGTCCATTTGGCTGCGTCGGGTGGTGAGTGACTCGGCAGGAGCTTCGTCGGGGACGCTCGGGCTGATGAATTTCTGGGCCTCGGGGCTCAGGTCCTGGGGTATGGGGACGACTCGGGTGATGTGGGCTGTGCCATTGGCATCGATGTAGCTTGTGTCGCGACTTGGTGCTTCTTTAGCGGAAGTGGGCTGGCGGGTTGGCTGTTGCGCGATCATCAGCGGCGAGGCAAAGAAGGATACGTAAGCGATGGTGCGCGCGACGGACAGCATGGCGGCTTGCCTCCAATTCAGATGCGGCCGCAAAGGGCGCGGCAGACCCGTCCACGATAGCAGACAATTTCTCTGGCCTTCAGGGGAGTGATTGCAGTTCAGAAGTTGCTATTCCATACGGAGGGCGTCCATTGGGTCAAGACGGGAGGCTCGCCAGGCTGGGACGGTGCATGCCAGAGTTGCGACTGAGAGCAGGGTCACGCTGACGAGAAGGTATACGACTGGATCGAGAGCGGGTGTGCGGTAGAGCATGGACTGGATCAGCCGCGCGACTCCGGCGCTGGCGATGAGGCCGAGCACGAGTCCGAAGATTGCAGGGCGGAGGCCGTCGCGGAGCATGAGCCGCATCACTTGTTCGCGCTGCGCACCGAGTGCGATGCGAATGCCGATCTCGGTGGTGCGCTGAGCGACGATGTAGGAGAGGACTCCGAACAGACCTACTGCTGCGAGCACAAGCGATATCACGGCAAAGGCGAAGAGGAGGGTGGCATCGAAGCTGGCGTCGATGGTGGACTGGCCCAAGATCTGATCCATGGTGAGGACGTTGGCGACGGCAAGGTCGGGATCGATGGAGGCGATGGCTTGCTGAACAGGAAGCGCGAGGCTCGATGGGGATTGCTCGGTGCGAACGGCTAATGTTCCGGACTGCTGCGAACCTGAGTAGAGGGGATAGAAGATCGTTGGGTAGGGGTTGTCTGCGAGAGATTCGAGTGTGTCGGCGACGACTCCGACGATCTCCAAACCGGTGTTTCCTCCGGGTACTTCGCTGAGCTCCACTTTTACGTGCTTGCCGAGAGGATTTTCTGTCTTGAAATATTGCCGGACGAAGGCTTGATTGACGATCACCGAATGAGAGTGGTCGAGCCGTTCATCGGATTGGAGGAAGCGCCCCTGCAGCAGCGGAATTTGCAAAGCGGTAAAGTAGCTGGGATCGACGAAGAAGGTTGAAGCGTCGATGACCTGTCCTTGGGGCAGTGGAGGATGTTCGGGGATGGTGAAGACATCGTCGCGCTGGTGGCCTTCGCCGGGAAGGATCGTGCCAACAGTGACGCCTCGAACACCGGGTAGCTGGCGGATCCGATCCGAGAGTTGTTCGAAGAAGGAGACGATCTGCGCGCCGGTTTTATAGGTGCCTCGAGGAAGATTGATCTCCATCGTGAGGACGTCATGAGTTGCGCAGCCCAGATCTACGGCGCGGAGCCGGGTATAGGTTTTGAGGAGCAGGCCGGCGGAGATGAGCAGGACGACGGTGAGACCGACCTGAAGCCCGAGGAGCACGCGTCGCAGGCGCACGCCAGCGTGACCGCCGCTGTAGCTACGGGATGATTCCTGCAGGGTTCTAAGGATTTGTTTGTCGTTCGACGAGAGCGCGGGAATCAAACCGGCGAGAAGTCCGCAGAGTAGCGTCACGCCTATGGTGAACAGGACGACCATGGCGTCAATGTGAATGGAGTCGGCGCGGGGAATGTCATGCCTGGCGTGAATGAGCCAGCGAAGCGCGATTTCGGCAAGCATCAGGCCACTCGCTCCTCCTGCGACGGAAAGGACGAGGCTTTCAATTACCTGTTCGCGAATGAGGCGGGCGCGGCTGCCACCGAGAGCGGTGCGGACGGCAGTTTCTCTGCGCCGTGTTGCCGCACGTGCGACGAGGAGATTCGCAATATTGAGGCAGGCGATGAGAAGCAAACATCCGGTGGCGGCGAGCATGGCGTAGAGGCCGGTTTTGAGACGAAAGACTTCAGCATCGAGGATCGGTCGAATGTTGGCTGCGTTGTTGATTGGCCCATCCGGATTCTGCCGCCGTATCTGCCCCTGGATCGTACTCAGTTCTGCTGTCGCTTGTGCGATCGTGACTCCGGGTTTGAGGCGGCCGAGTGCGTCGAGGTTATGAGCGGTCAACAGCCTCATGACGAGTGGAGATCGTTCGTGATAAATAGGCGTCCACAACTGGACTTTGCTGTCGGGGTAGTTGAACCACTCGGGAAGAACTCCGAGGACTGTGTAAGGCCGGGCATCGAGCTGAATCGTCTTGCCGACGAGCGCAGGGTCGCCTCCGTAACGCCGCTTCCACAGGCCCCAGGTGAGGACTACGGTTGCATTCGTTTCGCGACGATCGTCGCTCGGGAGGAAGAGTCTTCCCTGGACGGCTTCGACACCAAGCAGAGGAAAGATATTCCACGACGCCACCTGGCCGTGCACCACCTCCGGCAGTTGTCCACCTGAACCTGAGAGGTTGTAGTCGATCCCGCGCTTGATCGCCATTTGTTCGAAGCTGTGTGACTGCGCCTGCCAGGCAGCAAACGTGCCGCCGGCGAGTACATTGTCGTGGTACGCGCCGTGTGCGTCAGCCTCGTATAGCCTGACGAGCCGGTCCTGGTCTTTGAACGGCAGCGGTTTCAGCAGGACGGAGTGAACTACGGTGAAGAGCGCAACATTGGCTCCGATGCCCAGAGCCATAACGAGAATCGCGAGGATGGAAAAGCCGGGATTGCGGGCGAGAGCGCGAATACCGAATCGAAGATCGCGGAGAAGCGATTCCAGCGATTGCCAGCTCCAGGTGTTGCGCGTCTGATCGCGGAGAGTGGCGGGATTGCCGAAGGTGCGGAGCGCGGCGCGACGTGCTTCTTCGGGGCTGGCGCCGGCGGCGACGTTCTCGGCGATCTGCTGGTCGAGGTGGAACTGCAACTCGTCTTGCAGTTGCTTGCCGGCATGGTCGCGGCGAAGCAGCATCTTCGATCGCATGAGAAGTTGGTGCAGCCAGCGCATGGACTATGTCTCCTGCACGACGAGGTTAATGGCTTCGGAGAGACGAGCCCAGTTGGTCGTCTCCGACTCGAGTTGCTTGCGTCCGGCGGCGGTGAGCGAATAGAACTTCGCCTGACGCCCGGTCTCGCTTTCGGCCCACTTGGCTTTGATCCAGCCCTGCTGCTCGAGGCGGTGGAGTGCGGGATAGAGGGAGCCCTGCTGCACCTGCAGGACTTCGCCAGAGATCGTCTGGATGCGTTTGGCGATCGCCCAGCCGTGACGGGCTTCGATCGAGAGTGTTTTGAGGATCAGAAGATCGAGAGTTCCCTGTACGAGGTCGCTTGGTTTTCCCATACTATGACTATCTACACATTCGATTGTAGATTGTCAAGGTATATGGCCGGTGAGTCGCAGCCGTTGCTGCAATAATGTGTGCGTATGAACAGCCATCGAGAATTGTTGGTCGCTCCGCCAAACGAGATACCGATTGGAGGGCACCTGCACTGCCCGTCCGGTTCGCGCGGCGATTGCCTCGTCCTGACGCACGGCGCGGGGGCGAACTGCGGCTCCCCGCTTCTGGTGGCACTGGCGGATGCGTTCTGCGCGTCGGGAGTTACCGTCCTGCGCTTTGATCTGCCCTTCCGCCAGTTGCGACCGCACGGGCCACCACCGCGTGGCAGCGCGGAACGGGATCAACAGGGGCTCCGTGCGACAGTTGCGTCCATGCGGCGAGAGACTTCGGGCCGTGTGTTTCTGGGCGGTCATTCGTATGGAGGAAGGCAAGCGTCGATGCTCAGTGCGGCTGAACCTGGTCTGGTGGATGGGCTGTTGCTGCTCTCGTATCCACTACACCCGCCGAGACGGGCGAGTGAGCTACGTACGGGACATTTCCCAGACCTCAAGACTCCTGCGCTGTTCGTTCACGGCATGCGGGATAGCTTCGGCTCCATCGACGAGATGGAAGCCGCGTTGAGACTTATCCCGGCACGCACTGAACTGCTTCCGATCACTGGCGCGGGTCACGAACTGATGACGAAAAAGAATCGTGATGAACTGCCAAAGATAGTGGTTGAGGCTTTCCGGTTGTTCGCAACGACGTGAGTGCTTGACGCGAATCTTGTAGATCAGAATTCCTGAGCCGTGGGGCGTACTACGATCTCGTCGATTTCGACATCGGCAGGCTGTTCGATGGCATAGGCGACAGCGCGAGCGATGGATTCAGCAGGTATGGCCCAATTTTTGTAGATCTCCTGGACAGCCTTTGATGATGCGGGGTCGGAAGTGTCTTCTTTAAGCTCAGACTCAACTGCACCGGGCGAGATGATTGTGCAGCGAATTTTGTCGGCTCGGGTTTCCATGCGCAGACCCTCTGTGATCATTCGAACAGCATTTTTGGTGGCGCAATAAACAGTGCCGCCGGGTGCAAACACCTTGATGCCAAAGACCGAAGCAGTATTGATGATGTGGCCGCTCTTCTGCTTCTGCATGTGGGGCAGAGCGGCGGCTATGCCGTAGAGAACGCCCTTGATGTTGAGGTCGATCATGTGGTCCCACTCGTCGACTTTAAGGAGAGCAAGCGGCGCAATCGGCATAACGCCGGCGTTGTTCCAGAGGACGTCGATCTTGCCGTAGGTGTCGATGGCTCTCTTCACCAGGCCTTCGACGTCAGCCCGTTTGGTTACGTCGACTTCTACAGCAAGCGCCTTTCCGCCATTGGCCTGAATGTCCTTCACAATGGCGTCGAGACGATCCTTGCGGCGAGCTCCCAGAACAACGGTTGCGCCCAGCTTGGCGAGACAGCGAGCGGTACTCTCTCCGAGGCCGCTGCTTGCACCGGTGATGACGACGACTTTTCCTTCAATGTTCTTGCTCATGATTGTCTCCTTGCGGTTGTTACTTCTGGGGCTTTTGAGGTTTCATGAAGTCGCGCACGAGCAATGCAATCTCGTCTGCTTTGGTATCAAGCGCGAAGTGTCCTGCGTCGAGTACGTAGACCTGTGCCTTGGGCACGTCTTTGCGGTAGCGTTCGGGCTCACCGAGATCGAACGAGAGATCGTGTTTGCCCCAGAGGACCAGAAGCTTTGGCTGTGTCTTCTGCATCCATGCCTGCCACTTTGGGTAAGCGTCGACGTTCGTGCGGTAGTCATAGAAGAGAATGCTTTGAATCTCGGCCTGGCCTGGTGAGTTTAGAAACGCGTACTCGTCGGTCCAAAGATCCGGGTCGTAGAGTTCAACGTTTGGATCGTCTCCGACATGGCGCGTCTTCGTGGTTGCAAGTGACAGCAGGTTTGTTCGCAACGCGGCTTCATGCTTGGCGCGGTCTGCCCAGAATGCACGCCGTGTTGCCCAGTTGGCGCCAAGGCCTTCGTTGTGAGCGACTGCATCCTGGACGATGAGAGCCTGGACGCGTTCGGGATGCGCCAATGGCCATGCGAAAGCCGACCGGACCGCCGTAGTCCTGCATGTAAAGCGTGTAGTGGGAGAGACCCAACGCTTGCGTGAAATCGTCCATCACGGAGGCAATGTGGTCGAAGGTGTAGTCGAACTGTTTGGGGTCGGGCCAGTCGCTGTGTCCGAAGCCGGGATAGTCGGGCGCGACGAGATGGTAGCTGTCGGCGAGGCGTGTCAGCAGCGGCTGAAACATCCGCGACGACGACGGTAGACCGTGCAGCAAAAGAATGGTGGGAGCGCCTTTGGGCCCAGCTTCTCTGTAGAAGATGGAGAGCCCGTTGACCTTGACGGTGCGATAAAACACTTGCTGATCCATTGCTTTGTCCTTTTTCTGGGCATACATCCCCACCGGGGTTGCGAGTACGATTGCGAGGGTCGTCAGGGTCCTAATAAATTTTGTCGTCTTCACATGTCCTCCGATCTCGTAGGCTTCGACACTCTTTATTTGCTACTTCGTTGACGGCTCCAATGAAGAACCGGGCCGGCGATGTCGGAGACTTCTGAGACCAATGTCCGCAACAGTGTCTTCGCGTCACTCTGCCGGGAGAGGTTTGCGCTCTGTCCGGCCCAGAGTTGAAGGAGTTCCGGCTTTGCAGCTTTTTCGGCGAGGGTGGAGAGGTTTTTCACGAGTGCCCGCTGCAAGGGGTACGGGAGAATTTCTACTCCTGGACGATTGAGCTCTTCGAGCAACTGGTTCTGGATTCCACGCGCTAGCCTTCCGGTAAAGCCTCTGGTTAGTCCTGTTCTACGAGCGTTGCCACTAAGGAGTGCGTTGCGGTGATGTGTGCTTGCCCCGGATTCTTCGGAGGCGAGAAAGGCGGTGCCCATTTGCACGCCCTCGGCTCCCAGAGCAAAGGCAGCGACGATTCCGCGAGCGTCCGCGATGCCTCCGGCGGCAACCACGGGGACTGAAACAGCGTCTGCGACTTGAGGTACGAGCGAGAACGTTCCGGTGAGCGATTCTTCGGCGGGGCGCAGGAAGGAGCCGCGATGACCGCCCGCTTCAAAGCCCGAAGCGACGATGGCGTCGACTCCCGCTTGTTCAAGAAGGATAGCTTCGTCCGGAGTCGTGGCCGCTCCGATGGTGACGATTTTCTGCGTACGGCATTCGTCGAGGATTTCTTTCGGCGGGACTCCGTAGATGAAGCTGAAGACGGGCACCTTTGCATCGAGCAAGATTCGAACTTGATCTTCAAACTTGATCGGAACGTAAGACGTGTGCGCTGGGAGGGTGCCGCCCAAGGCCTGGATGTGTGGGGCGAGTGGCGCCAGGCTTCTCGCAAAGGCTTCGCCGTTGGAAGTGTGGGCACCGTCATCTTCCATCGAGACCCACAGATTCATTGCGAATGGTTTGGACGTGAGTGTGCGAATTTCAGCGATGACGTCTTTGATTGCTGAAGGGGTCAAGCCGTGCGCTCCGAAGGAACCGAGGCCGCCAAAATTCGAGACGGTCGCCGTCAATCGTTGGGTCGACAGACCGCCAAGAGGGCCTTGAATGATGGGGTACTCGATATTCAAGCTTGAAGAGATGCGAGTCTTGTTCCACTGCGGCGACGAGCTAACGGACGGCTGGTTCATAGCTACCCTCTGGAGCGACAGCGGAGAGATTGGTTGGCCTTGCGTGCCTTTATTATTCTGCGACTTCGAAGATGACGTCGAGTTCGACCGGCATCCCGAGGGGAAGGCTGGCAACGCCGATTACTAGCCGAACCGATGTTTTCTCGATGCCAAAGACATCTCGGAACAGGTCTGAGGCGGCGTCAGCGACGGTGGGCTGATCGAAAAAGTCTCCGGAGGTTGCTATGAACACTCCGAGCCGAACGACGCGAGTCACTCGGTCGAGTGAGCCCAAATGCTCTTTGGCTGCGGCGAGAACGTTCAAAGCTGCGGTGTAGGCGGCGTCTCGTCCAGCTTCGACGTCGAGTTCTTTTCCGAGCCTGCCAATGTATTTTGGCTTGTGGTCGACGACTGGGAGCATTCCGCTAAAGAAGAGGAGGTTGCCGGTTTGTACCGTTTCGACGTAAGTGCCAAACGGCGTCGAGGGGGCGGGGAGTTGAATGCCAAGGTCCTGCAGCCGGCGGTCTGCACCGTCAGGCTGTGACCCTTTCGCGCTTACCATCGGCCTACGTGCGCACCGCCGTCCACGTGCAGCACCTCCCCGGTTATGTGATCGGCTTCGGTCAAAAAAACGACAGCGCTAGCAATGTCCTTCGGTTCGGAAATCGTGCCCATCGGTGAGAGAGTTTTCATCAAATCCTTCGGAGTGTTCTTGTGGAGGGGGCTATCGACAACGCCAGGCGCGACTGCGTTGAAGCGAATGTTTTGCTTCGCGTACTCGCTCGCTAGGCTGATGGTGATTGCGTTGAGGCCGCCCTTGGTGATCATCGGAATCGATGCCGGACTCCCTGCGATGGGGTTATCAGCCAACGAAGCGGTTATGGTTGTTACGCTGCCGCCGGTGCCCTGCGACAGGATCTGTTTGACCGCGAGCTGGGTGATGAAGATGAACCCTCCCAGGTTGGTGGAGACGAAGCGGTGAAAGTCGTCGGCGGTGTAATCCGTGAAGGGCTTGACTGCAAAGATGCCGGCATTGTTGATGACATGATCGATCGAACCAAACTTACTGATCGCAGTCTGTGCGACCTTCTCGGCTGTCGCTGCCTGACCGATGTCTCCGTCGACGAGTGCGAGGTTGGCTGACGGTGCGAAACCGGCCTTGGAGGCACTGCGCGAGGTTCCAACGACGTTATAGCCGCGATCCAGAAAGGCCTGGACGATGGCTGCTCCAATGCCTTGCGAGGCGCCGGTCACAATGACTGTCTTTTTGCTTGCCATTACATATCTCCTTGTTTCGCAGAGCCCAGAGAATTCTTCCCTATGGGTGCTCTCTTTCTGTAACTAGTAAACGATAATAATTACTGTTACAACTAAATAGATTCTTATGACATATATAAGATTCTTAAAAAGCTCCATTTGAGGTCTGGAAAACTTTCTGAACTAGCCTACCCGCTTGGTAATTACTCAAAGCGACAAACTCGCTTCGACACCAACCGCATAATTTTGTGGCGCGAAGTGTCGTGAGGCTGACGAATTGCGGGTTTTCTCTACGTAACTAGACTAGATCTATATTGCTAGTTACACTGGAAATGGAGTTCCAGGAAGGTACGTGAGTCCATATCACTGTTACGGCGAAAGGCGACACAATGCGCTTCGGATCCACTCGTGCGGCTACCGGGCCGCAAAAGCTTGATTTCATCGGCGATCATCTGGCAATCAATTTCATCAACACGCTGAGGGCCGGCGTGGGCGAGCCATTTGAAGTTTTCAAGACGGATGAAGATGTGAAGGATTGGCTTGTTCGCGCCGGTGTCTCTATTCCGTCGGAAACTGCCAATTGGCCGTCAGGGGCGCTTTTGCGGAAGGCGCGCCAGTTAAGACAGATTGCGTTGAAAGCAGTCCAAGCGAGAAAGGCGCGAAAACGTCCTTCTCTCGACGCGCTGAACTCTTTTCTTGAGTATTCGACAAGTCATCCGCAACTCGTCCTGCGCCCTGGATCCAAAATTGAGATCAAGAAAGTCTATGGCGATCGAACTGTCGAAGAATTTCTCGCTCCGATCGCCGAATCCGTGGCGGACCTTTTGGCGAATGGGGATTTTGATCTTATTCGACCTTGCGAGGGGGACAATTGTGTGTTGTGGTTCTACGACCGAACCAAAGCGCATCGCAGGAGGTGGTGCAGCTCGACTGTCTGCGGAAACCGGGCAAAGGTTGCGGCGTTTCGGGCTCGCTCGCACGAGCACGCGCAAGCGAACTGATCTCATTGCCTGGTGCGGAAACGTTTCTCGTATGGTTCGCATTGTGGCTTTCCGTCAGCTCACTACTTAGGCGTCCACTGCCATTGGCATATCGCGGCGCCGTGTTCCTGTAGCGGCAAAGATGGCGTTGCTTATTGCAGGGGCTAAGCCGACGATGCCGGTTTCGCCTGCGCCCGCGGATGGAAGATCTTTTCGATCGATCAAGACCACATCGATCTCCGGCATATCGCTGAAGCGAGGAAGGCGATACTCGGCAAAGTGCGGATTGAGGATGCGGCCGTCCTTAAATTGAATGGCCTCGAACAACGCGCCGCCGATGGCCTGTGCGATCGCGCCCATGTTCTGGTTGCGCAGGCCATCGGGGTTCACGATGGCGCCCGATTCCCAGGCCTGGACCACGCGACGAAGCCGGAGCTGCTTGCCTGCCGGATCTACCTCGACTTCAACACAAGTGGCGATGTGGCCGCCCTTTTCGACACCACCTGCGATGCCGAAGCCGTGGCCGGGCGAGGACTTTGATCGGCCCCAGCCGAAGCGTTCTGCGGCAGCTTGAAAGACAGCGCGCAGTCTGGGATCGGTGAGGTTCTTGAGGCGGAACTCCAGCGGCTCCATGCCTACGGCGTGGGCGAGCTCGTCCATGTGTGACTCGCGCGCGAAGTGGTTCGCCGTGGCTGCGAGCCCGCGATAGGAACCTTGGCGCAGGGGATATTGAGTGGGATGAAACTGAGTGATCTGATTGGCAACGTTGTACGGCGTACCGATTGCTGCCGGGCCTGAATTGTAGTTGTGATGTTCCCATGCCACGAGGGTTCCGTCTTGCTTCGCGCCGCTGCGAATCTCGATCCAGCCTGCGGGTCGGAAGTAGGCCCAGGTGAATTCCTCTTCGCGGGTCCACACGAGCTTGACTGGTTTGCCGGCGGCTTTGGCCAGGCGCGCGGCTTCGACGGCGCACTCGCCTGTGTGCTTGCCTCCGTAACCGCTGCCCATGTCGGGCATGATGACGCGGACCTGGGATGGGGGAATGTGAAAGGCTTCGGCCAATTCGTCGCGCACGCCGAAGGGGCGCTGCGTGCCGGTCCAGACGGTGAGCCTGCCGCCGCTCCACTCCGCCACGGCGGCGCGAGGTTCAAGCGGCGCATGCGCGATGTATTGCACGGTGTAGTGCTGCTCAAGCTTTACGTCGGCGCTTGCTATCGCCTGTTCGACTGCCGTGTTGGCGGGATGTGGCTTTTCGCTATCGTGCTGGCGGGTCTCGGGATGATTGCGGAGATACTCAAACAGCTCCTGATTTGAGATCTGCGGAGGTACATTCCACTTTGCCTGTATCGAGGAGAGCGCCTGCTCTGCTGTCCAGGCATCGGCGGCCACTACGCCCATGAAGTCGCCGTCGCGCACGACCTGAACGTCGGCCATCTTTTCACAATGGCCTGTGTCAGCAGAGACAAGCGTGCTGTTGAATGCCTCCGGGCGCAGCACTTTGCCGAACATCATACCGGGCCGCAGGATGTCGGAAGGGTACTGATGTTTTCCGGTGACGAAGTCGCGGCCTTCGGCTTTGAGCACCGGAGTGCCGGCGATCTTCCAGCTGCCGACGGGTGTTAATGGAGGGTCGCCTGAGGCAGTGCCCGTCAGCTTTTCTCCATGCGTGATTTCGCCGTACGTGAGGGCGTGGCCGTTTTTTGGATTGGTTACCTTTCCGGCCGCAGCCGTCAGCGTTGACGGGTCGGCGTTCCATCGTTGCGCGGCGGCTTCAATCAGCATCTGCCGCGCCGTCGCAGCCATCATGCGAAGTTGCGGCCCCATCGTCGGTGTCGAACGGCTTCCAAAGGTACCCATGTCCCAAGGAGTGAGGTCGGTGTCGCCCATCACCATCGTGATGGCGTCGAAGGGGACACGGAGTTCTTCGGCAACAAGCTGCGCGAGCGAGGTGCGAATGTTCTGTCCCACCTCCACCTTGCCGGTGAAGACGGTCACCTTGCCATCCGCGCCGATATGCACCCACGCGCTTACTTCTTTCGGCAGCTCGTGATCGCCGAAACCTCGTCCGGACTCCTGCGCTCCGGCGGTCGCGCCCGCGAGAGTGACCAGGAGACCGCCGCTGCAGAGCTTCAGGAAGTCGCGGCGATCAAGCTGGAACCAGTGCAGACGTTCACGGATTTCGTGCTGTCTGGGTTCGAGATTCAGCTCATCATTCAGCTCATCAGCGGGCATGGCCGGTCCCTCCCTTCATCGAGAGTTGCGAAGCGCGTTTGATAGCGGCCACGATGCGCGGATAGGTTCCGCAGCGGCAGATGTTGCCGTCCATGGAGGTGACAATCTGTTGGTCGGTGGGGTGGGGATGGTCGTGCAGCAGGGCGGTGGCGGAGAGAATCATGCCTGAGGTGCAGTAACCGCACTGGAACGCCCCTTCGTCGAGAAACGCCTGCTGCACAGGGCTGAGCACTCCGTTGTGTTCCAGACCGTCGATGGTCGTGATCCGCGCACCGACGGCAGATGCGACCGCGGTTTGGCAGGAGCGAGTGGCCGCGTCGCCGATCAGCACTGTGCAGGCGCCGCACTCTCCTTCGCCACAGCCGTACTTTGTTCCTGTCAGATGGAGCCGATTGCGCAGAACGGAAAGAAGGGTTTCGTCGCCCGGGGCGTGCACATGAACGTCGGCGCCGTTGACGTTCAGAAGGAAATCGTTCATTCCAGCCTCCTGGAGCAAATGACGGAGCTGCTGCGACAACAGGATACGCCGGATCCTGCGAGGGATGGATAGTTTGAGATGATTCGGCTACAGAGACAGAGGCGATTCACTCTAAGACGAAAGCTGCGCTCGGACCGTGTCGATGAGATGTCTCAGGGCCTCAAGGTCGATCTGAACGGCATTCTTCCCGATGTGGGTCGATATGACCGATGAAGAGTTCACGTTGCTCGTATCCTCTGATGCGCTCTGTAGGCCACGATTGATGTCGTATGCCATATTTCCCTCGAGCTTCTGAAAATTCGATGGTTGGATGGCAACAAACGTTGTCTTTAGAGGGTAGGTTGGGGTACTCGGCGACGCCGTTAGTCGAATGCCTCCCAACTGCGGAGGGAGTGTTCGTAGATTTCCATGTTGACGCGTTTGCCGCGAAACTTTACGCCCTCGATGCTGAGGCGAAGGCGCTGTTCGGCAGCGGCTTCGCCTTTGAGCTTGATCTCGCCGCCGGCGCCTACGATGCGCTGCCAGGGTAGTCCGTGAATCGTTGCGCTGCGTAGTAGCTTGGCTACGGCTCGATGGTAGAGGGGATAACCTGCGGCTGCGGCGACTTTGCCGTAGGTTGAAACCTTTCCCTTGGGGACGGAGCGGATGATGCGGCGGAATGCGTCGTCGCGTGACTCATTTTTGCGAAGGGCCTCTTTCAGGATTTTTCGCTTGAGGTTTTGTGGAGGGGCGGGGCGGCGCATGAGCACGACTCTAGCAGAGGCTATGTCTGACGTCGTGTCTTTGTATGGCTGGCCGCCTCCCCGTCAAATGTGTGCAAAGTCTTCAAAGGAAAAGACCTATGTCTGGACTTCACAGGGCAAGTTAGTGGGTTAAATGCGAAGACCCGGCTTTTGGCCGGGCCAGCTTTTTCTAACTACTTCTATTTTAACGAATGGGGCATAACTAAAATGCCACATTGGGTGGAAATATTTTTGTCGGGTAAGCCTTTCTGTTTGTGTCGCTTTTGGAGTTGGATCTGGAAGTTTGGTGGTTTTGGGGGCTTGACATGCGTTTTTTGGGCGGAAAGCGCATAAAAAGGCGACACAGCTTTCAGATTCCGCGGGCAATGGAACTCATTTGATCCTTGTCGGTTGGGCGGGGGTGTATTCGAGCTTTGGGTACCAGTCGGGTGCGCGGCCTTCGGGCGAGAGGTCGAGGAATGTCCAGAGTAGGTCGATCTCCGGGGCGCCGCGTGGGTCCTGACCGGGGTCGGCCATTTCGGCACTCATCTCACCGGCCCAGAAGTGGCGGATCGTGCCGTCGCGCCGGGTGAAGGCGTTCAAGCCGGGAACATCTGCGTCTTCGGCACTGACGTAGGTTCGTGTGTAGTTGCCGCTGGTGTCGGAGTAGAGCGGCAGGTTTTGCCAGCCTCGTTCTTTTTTGAAATCGAGAAGCCGCTCGATGGGTGAACGGGCGAAGACTGCCAGGGCGACGCGTTCACGGAGGTTTTTTGCGGCGCCGTCCCAGGCGGAGAGAAATGAGGTGCACATCGGGCATGGGCGTTTGCGTTGCGGGCCGAACATCCAGCTGTAGATAATGAGGGTCTGTTTGTCGCCGAAGAGGTCGGAGAAGTTGACGATTCCTTTTTCGCTTTGGAGAGTGTAGTCCTCGGGTATGGCGCCACCTGGTGGTAAAGCGCGGCGCAATGCGGCGACTCGCTCGATGTGACGGCGGAGCTCGATTTCTTCGGCGAGAAGATTGTTACGGGCCTGGCGGTATTCGGGGCTTTCGTTGGGGAAGTGTGATTTGTTTTTTGCTGCGAGTTCGGTGGCTGGGGTAAGAGGGGTGCCTGCCATTCAGTTCTCCTTTGAATTGGAGTTGAGATCAGGTCTTGCGGAGCGCAGCGCAGAAGTCAATTGCACGCTCGATCTCGACAGCTATGGAGAAATGGATGCGGTCTTCTGCGATTGGTTGCTGGATTAACCACCGAAACGACGATAAAAACGGCCGCGAAGATGGGTGAAGCAGATTAATTTCTGGGTCACCCATCCCTGGTCTATCGCGGTTTATCTCTCTTCGTCGCCCTCTCTTTCGCGATTGGTCAAGAAGTTGTCGACGACAAAATCGGCGACCTTCTGGCCCAGGCGGCTACCGGCTTTTTCGTCAAAGCTGAAATGCTGTCCAGCTAAAACACGGCTGAGTATTGGTTCAGATTTATGTATGGGCCTCTGCCCCACACGAAGATTATGATTCGTTAGATGCAGGCCGCCGTATGGGAGAAAGAGATGAAGAGACTAGCGATGTGCTTGGCCATCCTGGCGATGATGACGGCGAGGGCTTTCGCCCAACCCCCAGTTACAAAAATACCTGTGTTCTTTCAGTGCACATGCGATGATCTGGTCGGATCCCGAATTGCAACGGCGCTCCGAGATTTGATCGCGGTCAGTCCCAGATACTTCAAGTCTGGAAGCGAATTCAATCGACAGGGTGCGAACGTATTTCCAATTTGGTCGATACGCATGGTGACCAGGGACACAGATGAAAATGCCAGCCGAACCATGGTTGCCGTTGCCTTCACTCGAGGGCTTTTCTTTGAAACCCTTTCCGTTCAGAGTTGTGGGTCGTTAAGGGTAAAAGAGTGTGCAGAGGGAATCCTGGCTGATTTAGATAGACAGATTACCGAATTTAATTCTGTCCAGTAAGTCTCTGTTTCGTACGCGTCGGCGGTCTGCTTTAGAGAGAGACGGTTCGCGCTTTGCGCGAAAGCCCACTCATGCGATGAGTCTGCATGAATGGGGCACCCAGAGTATAGATTTCAGTTTATGTATGGGCCACTCGATGACAAGACACTGTCAATGCGATAACTTGAGTTGACCACCGCTGGCGTGGCCTAGAGGGACGCAATGCCTATTTCCGATTCCATCAAAGCTGAAATGCAGAAAGTCAACGCACTGTTTGGCGAAGCCGTGGTTAAGGGACGCAATTTCGCTGCGCTCGATCAGATCTACACGGTCGATGCGCGCATCCTGCCACCGGGTGCAGATCTCATCGAAGGCCGCGAGAGCATCAAGGGTTTCTGGCAAGCCGCTGTCGCGGGCATGAATGTGCAGGATGCGAAGCTTGTCTCGGTCAACGCCCACCTTGCCGGCGACAGCATCATTGAGGTCGGCCGCGCCAAACTGTTTCTACCTGAAGGCCAGACCGCAGAGGTCAAGTATGTGGTCGAGTGGAAACAGGAAGGCGGCGCGTGGAAGTGGCACACCGATATTTGGAACATGAACGTCTGAACGACGAAGGTTCGCGCTTCGCGCGAATGCCCACTCATGCGATGAGACTGCATGAATGGGGCACCCAGAGTGTGGGTTTCGTCTTATGTATGGGCCACCCGCCGGAGGGAACCTTTGACGTAGTCATCCTTCAGCCTCTGAGGCTGCGCGATTGGCAATCGCTCTACAACGCAGCGCTTCTGTGTGGTACCTCTCCAGATGAGGGTCTAGACTTCTCTTGAATCCGCGAAGATCTGTTTGGATTGCAGGAGGTTTCCGTCTCTAGAAGCGAAGTGAAGTAGAGCCACGCATAGAGGTGTGGCGATTTGCACGATTTGCCTCCAACAAAATCGCCCGAGCAAGTCTCTGTGCTCCGCGGTCATCGGTGAGCACCGCCTGCGAAGTTTTGCGAGCGATCACTAGAACCGACAACTCGCCCAGACTCAGATGCTTCGTTCCTATTGCGGAGGACTTCGGATCCTGGAGATGTTCTAGGTTGCACCTGTACGGCATAGGCTGGTCTCTGCTCTGCAGTAGCCATTCTAAGGCGGTTCTGCCGTGTCTCTCTTCGGGACGGAACAAACTCGTTGTGAAGACACTCGTAGATTACGAATTCTGTGCAGCAGAAGCTGAACACCTGCCGACCGGGCCAGGGTGAATCGAGGAGCCTTCCGATCGCCAATTGAGATTGCACGACAGCGAGGCAAGTGTCCGCCACGTTCCACTTCGCGAACTGTGAGTATCGTTCATCGGGCCAATGTAGATTGACGCAGTATTGGGAAGGTACGGTGGCGAATTCCAACTGTGATCAAGAGCATCTACCGCAAGCCGTTCCGGCGATAAGCCGTGGTCAGACAGCTTCGATGGCACAGAGCGACCTGGGAGAGCTCGTCGGAGACGCAAACTGAAGAAACTCCCGCTATCTCGTGGCGGCTACTTCACTGAGATTCGTCTAACTCGGGACGATCTTTTGCGCTATCGGCAGCTCAACCCTCGTTTGGTTGTTCGAATGGCGGACTCTTCTGGAATTGAGTAGTGAGCGTCCAAAGTGCCGATTTTGGCGTGGGGGTGTCACTTTGAAGGGGTTGATGGCTCAAGTCGGCCATAAGGGGAGTCCGCCGATGAATTCGAATATGGCAATTATCCGACATCGACGGACATACGGTATTGGCGCGACGTGATTCGCTCGGATCTCGACAAGGTCCTCCCTTTGACGACCGGAGCAGGCAACGTGACGCCGATCAGAGCTGTCGAGGGTGCGGGGTGCAGCCTCGTCGGCGCGGTCGTGCCTGGTTACGAGCTAATGGCGATGCGTGGAGTTGCCAGATATTTTGCCGGCATAGCTGGAAAGCGTTTGATGAGATATTGAACAAAACGCCTGTCGTTATTGATGTCCTCGATGGGATTCGAAACCCATGTTATCGCCGTGAAAGGGCGACGTGTTGGGCACAAGAAGAAACCCTAGACCCCGGCGAAGCTGCATGCCCCTTGAGAAGCAAAGGCAAACAACAGAAGGCAGGTCCGCCGGCTGCGCGAAGCGATGTTACAACTGAAAAAGAGAAGCCAAGGACGCAGGCAACGGCTTGTGCCTAACGATCAGTGTTCGATGCCGACGCGCCTTCGCAAGAAGCGCGAAGGATGGGGCACCGCGAGTATCTGCACTTCGTCGCCGGTTAGGGAAAACTGGCAACTGCAACGACAACAGCAGATCCCCTTCGGGGATGACAACAAAAAAGGCAAATACAGGGGTTCTTCGCTGCGCTCAGAATGACGACGTTGAGGGTGTCGGTCTATGAGGTAGTTGTAGGTCAGTAGGCGAGGGCGCAGCCGTCGGCTCGCATTTCGCTGGCGGCGGAGTAGACTCGGTCGTTGCCGTCGGTGTGGGGTTCGATGGCTTCGTAGCGGCCGTAGCCTCCGTCGGAGGGGCCGATGGGCCAGCCGAGAGCTTCGAGGGCTTTGCGAGTGGATTCGGGGATTCCGGATTCGAGGCGGAGGATGCCTTTGGGGCCGAGGCCGGCGGGCGTCTTCGCCCATGGATTGTGAGCTGCCTTCGTGGTGCCAGCGGGGGCTGTCGCCGGCGGCCTGGATGTCGAGGCCGTAGTCGACTCGGTTGATGATGATTTGCGACTGGCCTTGCGGCTGCATGTCGCCGCCCATGACGCCGAAGGACATCCAGGGCTTGCCGTCGCGGGTGGCGAAGCCGGGGATGATGGTCTGGAAGGGGCGCTTGCCGGGGGCGTAGATGTTGGGGTGGCCGTCCTGGAGGGAGAAGAGTTGGCCGCGGTCCTGGAACATGAAGCCGAGGCCGTCGGCGACGAGGCCGGAACCGAGGCCGCGGAAGTTGGACTGGATCTGCGAGATCATGATGCCGTCTTTGTCGGCGACGGTGAAGTAGGTGGTGTCGCCGTGGTCGGGGGCGTGGCCGGGATGGATGGGGGTGAGGATCCCGTCGAGCTTGATTTGCTTGGCGCGCTGCTTTGCGTAGTCTTTGGAGTTGAGCCAGTCGATGGGGATTTTGGCGAAGTGCGGGTCGGCGTAGTAGCGGGCGCGATCTTCGTAGGCGAGGCGCTTGGCTTCGATCTGGACGTGGAGGGATTCGGTGGATTGGAAGCCCATGTTGCGGAGGTCGAAGTTCTCGGCGATGTTGAGAAGTTGGAGGGTGGCGAGGCCCTGGGTGTTGGCGGCCATGGCGTAGACGTCGACGCCGCGATAGTTGGTGACGATGGGGTCGAGCCACTCGGCGTGCTGGGCGCGTAAGTCGTCGGCGGTCATCCATCCACCGATGCGTTTGAAGTAGGCTTCAATCGTTTTGGCGATGGGGCCGTCGTAGTAGGCGTCGCGGCCGCCTTCGGCGATGAGGCGATAGGTGCGGGCGAGGTCGGGATTGCGGCGGACGTCGCCTTCGATGGGGGCTTTGCCGTTAGGTGCGAAGGTGTGGAGGGCGTTGGCCGTTTCTTCGACGCCGGAGCCGGGTTTGGTGAAGTTGGCGAGGCCGATTTTGATGTAGTGGCCGATGATCTGCGGAGTGGGGGAGCCGGTTTCGCAGTAGTGGATGGCTGGTTCGAAGAGCTCGGCCCACTTGAGTTTGCCGTAGCGCTGGTGGAGGGTCCACCAGGCGTCGAGTGCTCCGGGGACGGAGACGGTGACAGCTCCGTAGGAGGGAAGGGCACCGTCTTTTGCGTGGGCGCGGGCGATGTCGAGTGTGAGGGATTTGGGGGAGCGGCCGGAGCCGGCGAGGGAGACGACTTTGTTGAGCTTGGGGTCCCAGATCATGGTGTAGCAGTCGCCGCCCAGGCCGCACGAGGTGGGTTCGACGAAGCCGAGGACGGCGTTGGTGGCGACGGCGGCGTCGATTGCAGAGCCACCCTTTTTGAGGATTTCGATCGCGGTGAGAGTGGCGAGGGGGTGCGCGGTGCCGGCTGCTCCACTGCAACCCATGGCGGCAGAACGGGAGGCGAAGCTCGCTCCTGCGGGGCGGTCGCCGGCGTGGACGTCGGGGCGGTCGAATTTTTCGGTGCCTGCGGGCTGGAATTTGGGCATCGCTTTGGGAGTGGCTCCGTCAGTTTGGCTGAGGGCTTTTGATGAGCCGACCGTGGCCATGGATCCGGCAGCGGCGAGGGGGAGTGCGGCTAGGAAAGAGCGACGGCGCAAGGTGTTCTCCTGAGGGAAGCGTTGGAAGAAGAGGCGCGGAGCGGTGGCGCATCGAGATATCCACTATAGCAAGATGGATGAATGTGCGACGGCGATCGCGTTGGCCACAGAGTTGCGCTTTCAACACTGTGAGCGCATGGAAAATAAAACGGCCCGGAACTGGAGAGTCCGGGCCGCTTTGTCTGGTTGCAGGGAATAGGTCTGACGGTGTTTCTCGGTTATCTGGTGACGTTTACTGTAACGGTGGTTGTGTGGGTTATGCCTCCGCCCTTTGCTGTGATGGTGATGGTGTGAGTTCCGAGGGCAGCCTTCCTTCCGACCGCGACGTTCATCGTGGAGGTGCTCGATCCGGGAGTCGCGACGGTGCTGGGAGTGAAGCTGACGGTGACGTTGCCTCCCTGTCCGGAGGCGGTCAAGGCGATTCCTGTGGTGAAGCCGCTAGAGACTGTCGTGATGGTTGAGTTGCCTGACCCGTTTCTTGCCACCGTGATACTGGAGGGCGAGGCGGAGACGGTGAAGGCGGGCTGCACCGAAGAGGTGACGGTGAGGGAGACGGTCGTGCTTTGGGTGAGTCCGCCGCCTGTGCCGGTTATGGTGATGGAGTAGGTGCCGGGCGTGGTGTTTGATGCCACGGTGAAGGTTGCGGTGGAGGTGCCCGAGCCGGGTGCGCCGATCGACGACGGACTGAAGCCAACGGTCACGCCGGACGGCAGAGTACCGGTTGTGCTGAGAGCGACGGCTGAGTTGAATCCGCCGGAGACTCCGGTCGTGATGGTGGAGGTTCCGCTATTGCCCTGTACGACGGAGAGCGAGGTGGGCGAAGCGGAGATGGTGAAGGCCGGATTCTGGGTTGTGGATCCGGTGAGGGCGCCGAAGAGGCCGGCGTTGGGACTGCCCCATCCGGTGACCAGATCGTAGCCGGTGAACGGCGGAGAAGCTGCCGGAGGTTCCGCTGGTGATGTCGTGGAAGTCCGCGGCGTAGCTGGAGGTGACATTCTGCGCGTAGATGGTTGGGTTGAGGAAGCCGATGGGCGGTTGGCCGTTGGCCGCCAACTGCTGGTTGACCAGCGCGATGTAGCCGGCCCACATGGGCGCGGCGAAGCTGGTGCCGCCGTATGCGTTGGCGAGGCAGGTGGTCTGGTCGGCGCAGGTGTAGAAGGTGAAGTTGGCGTTGGCGGAGACGTCGGGACCGTTGCGCAGGGTGGTTGAACCCTTGTTGCTGGAGTTGATGACGCCGGAGAGCTGCTGCCAGGAGGGGATGGCGATGCTGTCGGGGGTGATGCCGCCGCCGCTGTCGACCCAGGCGGTTTCGGACTGCCAGGGACCGGCGGCGCCGGAGGTGACGAGGTCGGTGCCGCCGACGGAGACGACGTAGGCATCGTCGGCGGGCCAGGCTTCGTTTCTTCGCGACCAGGTGGAGTTGTCGCCGGAGGCGGCGAAGAAGTTCTGGCCTTGCGCGGCCATCTTCTTGAAGTATGGGTCGAGCGTGCTGGGATCGGCCGGTGTCCAGCCCCAGGAGCAGCCGATGGTGGTGGGCAGCGGGTTGTGGGTGGTCATGGCGCTGATGATGGCGGTGTCGGTGGATCCGACGTACATGACCAGGCTGGCGAGACCGGGAGCCATGCCGATGGCCTGGGTCATGTCGAGTGTTCTGCTCGGTGTCGTCGCAGTGGCCGCCGGCGGTGGAGTCGATGCAGTTGATGCTGGTGCCGTCGGTGGAGATGACGCGTGATGGGCACGTTGTTGGTCTGGCCGACGTTCTTGAAGTAGGTGGTGAGGTCGGCGAGGTCGGTGCCGAGGATACTCGAGCAGTCCGAGGTTCTGGCCGGCGCCGGTGAGGGTTCCGCCGTAGTAGGCGGCGCGCATGTCGCTGCCGAGGAAGGAAGCCGAGGGACCGGAGCCGGTGGTGGCGTGGGAGACGACAGCGTTCTCAGAGATGCCGTTAGCCGCCGCGTAGTCACTCTTTTTGACGAGCAGGGGGCGCGGGATGGAGAAGTTATCGAGACCGGAGATGTGCCAGAGGTTGAAGGGCAGGTCTACGGTCGGGCTCGCAGTCGGGAGCGTAGAAGGTGCGGTCCTCGGTGGGGTGGCGGTAGGTGCGCATGTTGACGTGGAACGCGGCCTCGACGGCGGAGACAGGGCCACGGATCTGGACGTCCATGCCGTCGCGGCTGCCGCCAACTACCGTGAAGCCGTTCTGAGTGGCGAAGTTTACGACGGCGTCATAGTCTTGCTGCGTGGGGCCGAAGCGGGCGGTGAACTCGGAGACGGTGAGGAAGTGCCGGTAGGAGGGACTGGCAGGGTTGTAGAGGGCGCTGAGAAAGTTGTCGAGGCCTGCCGGATCGCGCAGCGGAAGAACGATGTTCAGGTTCATGATCTGGTCGGCAGGGAGCTGACCGATGCGTTGTGCCTGACCGTTCCAAACGGCTTCTCGCACATGGCGCGTCATCATGGATTGGGCCTGTAACTGGCTGGTCACAACTGACACACAGGCAATGATTGCGAGCAAAATGGAACCCATTCTTCGCATGGGATCTCTCCTGTCGGGTAGAAATCTATCTATTCACCTGAAGCTGGAACGCGGCTCAATTGTGCCTGTGGGGTCTGGCACTGTCAACGATTTTGCTGAAGGACGTTGGAGGGAACCTGCAAACCTAGCTGGATGAGGAGATAGGTGCCGGGATGTCGGAGTTATTTGGCTTGGTGTAGCCGATGTTTTGGAGGGCCTGCGTGCCTGAGCGCTCGCGTAGTTGCTCGAGGTAGAGGCTTACCGGAACGACTGGAGTGCCTTACGAGTCGATGATGCTTTGCGGGAGAAGAGGATGGCGCCGCGGTTCATCAGGTCGATGCCGCCTTCGGGGGCCTGACAGCCGTCGCGGAGCAGCAGCCTGCGGAATTCCCCGCGGTAGCGGGCATGGCAGCGGAGACGTCGATGGCGGGAAATTCGGAGAAGAGGGGTTTGGGGTTGGCAGGCTCCCGCTACCAACCCCTCAGCGTGGAAACAACCCACGGCTAATCCAGAGTGGAGTGATGCACTACGATTGGTGCCTGTCGCTTTGAGGGAATGATGGGAACGATCATCGGCACCTGACGGCGATACTCCGCGTACTCTTTGTGGGAGCGAATGAGATCGCGTTCCTCAAATTGAATTGCGATGAAGATGTAGGCGGTGGTGCCGAGGGTGAAGACCAGATGCGCTATTGTCATCACCGGCGCAGCCCAGAACATCAGCAGCCATCCGACGTAGAGGGGGTGCCGGACCATGCGGTACATTCCGGGAGTGCTGAAGGAAAGGTTAGTGTAGGGGATGCCGCGGAGATTCAGCCAGACCTGGCGCAGGCCAAACAGATCGAAGTGATTGATGAGAAATGTGGCGGCAAGAATGATCAGCACGCCCAGACCATACAGAGCGTTGAGGGCAATTTGTACGTAGGGGTTGGTTACGTTCCAGATGACGCCGCCCATGGGCTCCCATTTCCAGAAAAGGAGCAGCAGGGCGAGACTGGAAAAGAGGACGTAGGTGCTGCGCTCGACCGATGACGGCACGATGCGAGTCCATGCGGCTTTGAACCATGGCCGCGCCATCACGCTGTGCTGAAGAGCGAAGAGGGCGAGCAGCGCCGTGTTGATCGCAAGCGCGTAGAGGAAGGGCGCTTGCCGGCCGGAATCGATGGACTTGGGGACGACGTAGTTTCCCAGGAATCCTATGGCGTACAGGAAGGTTGCGAAGAACACGAGATAAGAAACGACACCGTACAGGAAGGCTGTGATTCTGCTGAGCATTTATTTCTTCTCCTTATGATTGCCTGGGAATTGCGATACGGAATTGATCGCCAGTGGACGTTGCGATCGCAGCCTGGACTGAGTGGATTGCGGCGCGGCGAAATTCGCGAAAAAGTCAAAGGCGTGTAAAAAGCTTGCAAAATACACTGGATAGAAAAAGGGGCCGCAGAGGAACGTTGTGACTTGGGTGAACATGTTTATGCCTCCTTTCGGGCAATTACGCTCCGCGGGGTTGAATCAAATGACGCGGAAGTAGTCCAGAGTTCTATTAACTCCCTGAAGGTGGGCTCCGGTCCTTTGGCGGGGCTGCGTTTTTTCTGGTATTTTTCTGACAGAGTGAACGCAAATCTGCAGCATGTCGCTTATGAGTTTGGGGCCTTCCGTCTTGAGCCGAGCGAGCATCGGCTGATGCGGAAGGGACACGCGGTTCCGCTTACGGGCAAAGCCTTTGACACGCTTTGCGCACTACTGCAGCGACACGGAAAACTTATTCCGAAACGGGAGCTGATGGACACGGTGTGGCCGGAGACCAGGGTCGAGGAGAACAACCTCGATCGCAACATCTCAGCGCTGCGCAAAGCTTTGGGAGAACGGGCTTCCGGTGAATCGTTCATTGAAACGGTGCCGCGTGTGGGATACCGCTTTGTCGCGCCAGTGAACGAAATTACGCTTGGGGCGATGGGGAGGCGGGCCAGCGACCGTGAGCCGGAGGTTCCATCGCGGCAGGAGATTCGATTCTGCGTTACCGAGGACAACGTGCGGCTGGCCTATGCCACGGTGGGATCGGGCCATCCGCTGGTGAAGGTTGCCAATTGTTTCAACCATCTCGATTTTGAGTGGGAGAGCCCGATCTGGCGGCACTGGGTGAGGGAATTGGCCCAAGGGCACAGTATTATGCGTTACGACGGACGCGGCAACGGTCTGTCGCAATGGGATGTCGAGGATGTGTCGTTCGATTCGTGGGTGCACGATCTGGAGACGGTGGTGGATGCCGCGGGCCTGGAGAAGTTTGCGCTCATGGGCCATTCGCAGGGCGGGGCGGTAGCCATTGCGTATGCGGTGCGGCATCCGGAGCGGGTGAGCCACCTGATTTTATGTGGATCGTATTCGCGGGGGACGAACTACCGCGATCGTCCAGACGCGGTGGCGGTACGATGCGCGCTGGAGACGCTGGTGCAGGTGAATTGGGGGAAGAGCAATCCTTCTTTCTTTCACCTTGTCACGAATCTGTACATTCCGGAGAAGGCGACGCCGGAGGATCAGGGGTGGTTCAAGGATCTGCAGCAGATCTCTGTTTCGACAGACAACCTGGTGAAGATAATGCGGGCGTGTGATGAGATCAACGTGCGTTCGCTGCTGCCGCTGGTGTCGGTGCCGACGATTGTGTTTCATAGCGATCACGATCATGTGGCACCGGCGGAGGAAGGGCGGATTGTTGCGACAGAGATTCCAGGGGCGAGATTTGTTCCTTTGTCGAGCGCCAATCACATTCTGCTGGCGGGAGAGCCGGCGTGGAAGATATTCCGTGAGGAGTTGGCGGCGTTTCTGCGATAAAACTACAGCTGTCGATGAGAGCGTTAGCTTTTATGGAAGGCCGGATGCCACTACGTTGCCGGTATCCGGCAGGGCAAGCGTAAGCGCCATCGCTGCCCAGTTTGTGGCTGCGGTTGAGATCCATTGGTCGTGGCCATGCGGGAACCCTGCGTCGAAGGAGGGTTGGAAGGCGAGGGCTCGGGTCTGGACCCACCACGAGCCGTCTTCCTGCTGGTGACTGAGCAGCCACTTTATTCCGCGTTGGTAAGCGGGATCGGAGACGGGCAGTCCGCCGGTGTGAAGCGCGACCAGGCTTTTTCCCGTGGCGTAAGCGGTGGTCTCCATCGAGGGTAGATCGGACCAGCCGCCATCGGACTTCTGGGTTGCCAGCAACTCCTGCATGGCTTTTTGCGTGGCGGCTTTGTTTGTGCCGGCCCAGGCAAGCCCGGAGAGACGCCATCCACGGTCGTCGTTGTTGTATGACTTCGCATTGGCGAGCCACGAAGCGGCCAGTTGAATCGACTGGCGATAAGCAGCCGAGTCCGTCTTGGGCGCATAGAGCTGTAATGCTCGCATCGATAGCGCGGTCTGTGCGACATGGTCCAGGCAAAGCGGTTGCCGCGTGTCGGCGTTCGGCTGGAACCACTCGCCGGTTGGCTGCTGCCGCCACAGTATGTGCATTGCGGCTGCATCGGTGTCGAGGTCGGGTTTGTATCCCTCGGCGTGGAGACCCAGCAGGATGTAGGCCACGATGCTCTCGCTGAAGTTGTCCTCAGTGGCGATCAGGAAGCCCTGATGGAACTGGTCGCGAGTCTTTGCCAACGACTGTATATTCGCGTGCACCTGCGTTGAGGCAGTCTTCTCGTCGATGCGGAATCCCTGCTTCCGGGCGAGCCCCATGGTCATCGCTGTCAGGCTGTTGTTGTGGCACGACACGCAACCCGAATTGGTTACGAAGTTGGCATCGGCGCGCTGGAGGAGAGGGATGCTGTCCTGGATAGCGCCACGGATTTCGTTCTTGAAACGCGGATTCAGAACTACTGGCGTCGCTCCACTGTCTTTTGCGCCGGAGGCCACGAGGAACTCAAGCACTGGCGTGTTTCCATGCCGCTTCGCCATATCCAGCACGGTAAGGCCCTCGTCACCCGCCTTCGTGTGACGGCTTCTGGCGTTCACGTCCGCTCCGCGCTCGACAAGGAGCTTTACGGAGTCGAGTGGCAGAACGTCCGAGGCTGCTGCGTACATCAGCGCGGTTCGCCCGAAGAGGTCGAAGGCTTTCACGTCGGCGCCATGATCGAGCATGATCCGCAGCGACCGAGTGTCGCCGTAGACAGCGGTGTCCTGCAAGGAGGCCGTGTAGACATCTTTGTCGGTGATCTTTGCGACGGCCAGGTCCACGCACCTCGTGCACTTGGTCGAGACGGCCATCGAGAGGACATACTCTGCATCGGCCTTTATCTTCGCTCCGTGCTGCAGCAGCAACTCGAAACTTGTTCCATCGCCTACGGTGGCGGCTTCGAGGAGAGGGGACGACGCGGCGTCGGGATGGGCGTTCGGATTCGGATTGGCTCCATGCTCCAGTAGAAGTTTGACGATGGGTGCTCCGCCGGGGCGTCGCGCGGCAATCATCAGCGGCGTCCGCAGATCGTCCGAGATTGCGTTGACATTCGCGCCGTGGTCCAGCAGCAGGCGGGTTTTTTCGAGATCGTGCGCGGCCCACATCAGAGCTGTTGCGTTCGCGTCATTGTGGACGTTGGGGTCGGCACCCATCTTGAGGAGCTGCGCCAGGGTCGTCGCGTTCGTGTACAGGACGGCGTACATGAATGGAGTGGAGCCTTCAGGTCCTCGTGCGTTCAGCAGCGACGGGTCAGCGACTGCCGCCTTCATGAAGTCCGGCTGGTTGCCGCTGTGCAGTGCGTCCACCATCGCGACAGCCTTTGGATTCGGGGGCGGCAACTCTGCTTCGTTCGCCAGGGAGTCGGGCCACTCGGCGCCCTGATCGATCCAGGCCTTGATGATGGCAATCTGCTCTGGGCGCAGCTCTCCAGTAGGCGGCATCTGGGCGCCGTACTCGTTGCCGATGACGCGGTGATACACAAAGCTGTTGGCACTGCTGCCGGGCACGATTCGCCGCGAAAGGGGCTTCATCGCGGAGCTCTTCCGGTCCAGCCGCATACCGCCGCTCTGCTTCATCGGACCGTGACAGGTCACACAGTTCTGCCGGAGCAACGGTAAGACGTCCTGGGCGAAGTCAACCTTTGCTGGAACTTGAGCTGAGAGAATGCAGGCAAATGTTAAAAGGCACACAGGTACAACGAGAAATCGTAATCTTTCCACGTAAACCGCCTAACCAGAATTTCTTTTAGCCCGAGATGAGGCAATACTACAGGGGAAATTCTCACTTTTGTCTAAACTTTTTGGGGTGGCGTTAGATAGTCGAAGCAGCCGCACAAGCGAATTTCTCGGATGCGTGCCGATGCTTCGGAATACAGGAACTCTAACTGAAGCAGTACCGCGGTTTCGTTGCGGGCGGGACTATCGCACGGCGGCGGTTGGATCTTTCAGGTAGTCGCGGATCAGAGCGACAGTGTATGTGGGGCTTTCTTCCATGAGCCAGTGGCCGGCGTTTGGCACTACGGCTTCGCGTACGTTGACGGCGACGTTACGCATGACGACGGCTTCGGTTGCACCAAAGGATTTTTCTCCGCCGACGGCTAGAACGGGCATGGGGAGCTTCGTGCGCTGAAAGACTTTGTTGTCTTCGGCGTCCTGGGAGAAGGCTTTGAAGTGAGCGAAGCCGGCGCGCATGGCTCCGGGTTTGGCATACTGGGCGGCGTAGAACTTTCGCGTGGCATCGTCGGGTTGGGTGCTGGGGCTGGCGCTGAAGTCGTTCCAGATGCGGTCAAGGTAGATGCGCTCGCGGCCCTGGACGAGACGCTCTTCATCGGTGCCCCAGAAAGAGAAGTGCCAGAGGCGATGGTCCTTGATGAGGTCGTCCCAGGGGGCGATGCCGGGGAGTGGGGCGTCCATGACGACGAGGCGGTCGACTTTGTCGGGGTAGAGCGCAGCGTAGGCGTAGGCGACCATGATGCCGATGTCGTGCGAGACGACGAAGGTGTGGTCGAAGCCGAGGGTGGTGATGACGGCGCGGATGTCGGCAGCTTGAGTCTTCTTGTCGTAGCCGCCAGCGGGGCGGGAGGAGCTGCCGATGCCGCGGAGATCCGGAACGATGACGGTGTAGTTCTTGACGAGTTCGGTGGCGAGAGGAGCCCAGGAGTCGCTTGTCTCGGCGTAGCCGTGGATAAGGACGACAACGGGGCCAGTGCCGGCGGAACGGACGAAGATGTCAGCGCCGGCGGGGCTGTGGACGAGCTGTGATTTGAAGGTGGAGGGTAGCGCGGGTTGGGCTCGAGCGATTTGGGTGGAGGCCAGGGCGATCGTAAGCGTGATCAGAGTGTTGGCTGTGATGCTGGAGCAGCGTCCCATGCACTTCTCCTTGCGGTGTATCGAATTTCTATCAATATATCGTCTGGTGGTGGACGGGGCGACTCGGACTGAGGCAGGCAAGGGCAAAAGGCAAAGCCAAAAGCAAAAGCAAAGACAGAAGCAGATCCTCCGCCGTCCCACCCCAGCGAGCAAAGTCGCTCGCCGGGGGCCCCGGCTCGGCGAAGGATGACAACAAAAAACTAAGTGAGGCAAGGGCAAAAATCTTTCTTGACAACCTGGGATAGGTAAGTGGTAGCTTACCGTTAGTGGATGCTTACCTACAAGCCGGACTGGATGCGCTGGGCGATGGGACGCGCATGGCCATCTTTCAGCGGTTGTCGCATGGGCCAATGGCGGTGCATGAGTTGGCCGATAAGCTGCCGGTCAGTCGTCCGGCAGTGTCGCAGCATCTGCGTGTGCTGAAGGATGCGGGGCTGGTGACCGATAGCAAAGCCGGGACACGGAGGCTATATCAGTTGGATCCGGAGGGCGTTGCACGGTTGCGTGCGCACTTCGATCAGGTCTGGGAGAGGGCGCTGGGAGCGTTTCAGCAAGCCGCAGTCACGCCGGTTCCATCACCGATTTCGTCACGAAAGAGAGGAGAGAAACATGACAAGGACAGCAGAAGGGGCGGTCGTCCGAAAAAGCATTCGGGTTCACGTTCCCATTGAACGGGCTTTCTCGGTGTTTGTTGAGCAGATGGAAGTGTGGTGGCCAGCGGTGCATCATATCGGAGCGAATCCGTTTGAATCGATCTTCGTGGAGCCTCGCGTTGGCGGACGATGGTTTGAGCGCGATGCGAGCGGGAAAGAGTGCGACTGGGGCACAGTGAGGGCATGGGATCCGCCACGCCTCGTGACATTTTCGTGGCACCTGGGGCCGGACTGGAAGTTCAATCCGGATCTGGCGAAGGCAAGTGATGTGGCGATCCGGTTTACGAGCGAAGGATCTTCGGCGACGCTGGTGGAGTTGGAGCACAGCGGGATTGAGCGGCATGGAGAGGGTTACGAGCAGATGCGTGCCATGCTGGATGGACCGGGCGCATGGGTAACGACGCTGGAGGAGTTTGCGAAGGCGGCAGAGCCTTTTGCCGAGGCGGCCGAGCCGGAGGTGACGCGATGAGGGCGACGCTGTTTTTGCGAATTGCTTCGGTGCTGACGTTTATTCATGCAGCGCTGCACACGATCGGCGGCGTCTTTGGCAAGCCGGCGCCGGGAGAGCAGCAGGCGGTTGTGGATACGATGAGGGCGCATGAGTTTCTTGCGATGGGAGCGATGCGAAGTTACTGGAGCTTTTATTTCGGCATGGGACTCGCGGTGAGCGTGCTATTGACGGCGGAGTCGGTTGTGTTCTGGCAGCTCGGCTCGCTGGCGAAGCGGGATGTGCCTGGAATGCGGCCGATGATGACGACGTTTCTGTTGGGCTATCTGTGCCTGGCAGTCGTGTCGTCGAGGTACTTCTTTGCCGCGCCAGTCATCACGGAGATATTGATTGCGCTGTGCCTGGGATTGGCGATTTGGAGTTCGCGTCAAGCCACAGCGCTGCAGTCTCCGGCGTGAAGGCCGGGGATTGACTGGCGGCTGATGTGCCTCAGTTGAAGGCTACTGAGGATTTTTGGATTGCTTCTCAGCTTCCTTGGCGGCCTGTCTGGCGGCTGCTGCTGCTTCTTTGGCCTGGGCCGCGGCTTGCTTCTGCGCTTCCTTTGCCTGTGCGGTTGCCTCGCGTGCTATTTGCTTCGCGTTTTCGATCGACTCGTTGACTCCCGGAGGCAAAGCGGTGAGCTTCGGCGGTGCGGGCGGGGTTGGAGGCAGCGGCATGATGCTGCCCTTCTTCAACGAGACATCGCCCTGGCTGGTCGTAATGCGCAGCAGTGGACCTCCGTTGCCGATGGTGCCGCTGACGACTTTTTTAGAACTGTCTTCTCCTGGGCTTTTGATCTGGGTGAAGTCGCTTTCGATGTCTCCGTTGGTGGCGTCGAACTGATAGGCGAAGTTGGACTGCTCGGGGACGGTGATGCTTACGGAGCCGTTGCGATTTTCGACGGTGACGTTGCTCAAGGGCGGCGCGCTGGTGACGTCGACTGAGCCGTTGCGGTTGGTAACGGAGACGTCGCCGGCGATGCGGTCAAGCGTGATGTTGCGGCTGTGGGTGGTGAGGGTGAGGGGACCCACTGCTTCACTGGTAGAGAGAGCGGAGCCGCTGCTGATGTCGATCTGGCCATCGAGACGGGAGAGCTGGAAGTCGGTGCGGCTGGTGTGGAACTTGACGGGACCGCGAATGCGTTCGAAGTGCGTGTCGCCGAAGAACTCTCCGCGCATGGTGACGGGACCGCTGACGTCGGAGAGGGTGGAGTCGTGGCCGCGGCCTTCGATGGTGACGGAGCCGGTGACGCTGTGGGCGGAGAGATCGTTGCTGCCGTTGTTGATGCGGGTTGTGATGTCGCCGGTGATGGCGCTGAGTTCGATGTCGCCGTGGTTGGCGGTGACGACGACGGGAGCTTTGATGGCGCTGACCTTCACGTCGCCGTGATTGGCGTTGACGGTTGTGGCTGCGGCTGCCGGCAGAGTGATGACGAGGTCGGCGCGCGCTCCATCCATTGCCGGAACGCTGAGGGTGACGTTGCCGCCGTTGGAGACGAGTTCGGGGCTGAGGCGCTGGGCCTTGCTGTCTGCCTCGGCGTCGGAGCGGGTGTAGACCTCTTTGTGCGTGGCGACGTGGATCTGGTTGTCATCACTGGTGCCTGTGATCGTGACGTCGCCGCGGGGATTGTTGACCAGGAGGGTTGCGCCGGCGGGGAAGGTCTGGGCGAGGGTCTGATCACTCTCGTGTTTGTCGCCGAGGAACTCGTCGAGGTTGTCCTGATTGATGTTGAGGCCTTCGAAGAGTCTGGTGTGGCCGCCTTCGCGTATGCCGCTGAATATGACGCCGGTGATGCCGAGGAGGATGAGCAAGGTGAAGACGCCTCCGCCAACGCGACGACGGTAGTGGGGTTGGGTGGAGTCGGACTGGACGTACTGGTCGTAGGCCCATTCGAGCAGCATGACGACGCCGGCGGCGACGAGGAGGAAAGGCCAGAAGCGACCGTACCAGTCCCACACGCGATGACCCTGCAGGTGGCCGGTCTGCACGAGCAGAAAGACGATGCCGATGGTGATGAGCACCAGGGGGCCAAGGATGGAGCTGCGACGCAGGCTACGGGTCTGGTAGCGGTAGGCTTCACGCTGGGCGCGGAGCATGTCGCGTTGCGCACGAGCCTGGTCCTTGAGCATGCGGCGCTGGTACTTCCAGTCATTTCCGTACGGCGGACCGGGAGGTGGCGTGTAGGGTGGAGGAGGATAGCTTCCCATGATTTCTATCTCCCTTCCTGATCGTGTTCGGTGGAAGGAACGACAGAGGTGCCGGTGTCAGCCGGTGGAGGTGGTGCGGCCGGTGGGGCAGCGTAAGGATTCGGGTATGGATAAGGGGTCAGCGGCGGGTACGAGGCGCGGCGCATGATGATCATGAGACCGGCGACGATAATGAGGATCGACCAGCTGTGGCCCCAGGAGAGGATGCCGAAGGTGTCCAGCAGAAAGAGGATGCCGACGACAGTGATCCAGATAGAGCCGCGGAGGGCGCAGTAGAGACGATACCGGTAGGAGGGGGAGCCGTCGTCTGTGAGGCTGGTGCCGGTGTCGGTCATCTTGCGGACGAAGAGCCAGACGCCAAGGGCGATGAGAAAGAAGGGAACGAGGCGGTGAACTGGAAAGCCGTGAAAGAGACCCGAATTGCCGATCAGGAAGAGGCATCCAAGGCCGATGAGCCATGCGGCGCCAGCGGGAAAGCGGTTACTCGTGACGGGTGCGAGATTGGGATCGACCGGGTAAACTGGTGCACCGTAAGGGGACACGGGGGTTCCGGGCTGGGCGTAGCTATCCCAGGGAGTGCTCCAGCTTGCGGTGGGTCCGGGTGGATAACTGGAAGGTGGATAACTGGCGGGCGGCGGGGGATAGGTGCCAGCGGCGGCGGCCTGGGTGGCGTCCGGTGCGACGCCCTGCGCAGCGGTGGTTGGGGCGTTGCTCGGCCACGCTTTGCCGAAGCCTAGACGCTCGCTCAGGTCGTTGAGGCCAAATGGGTTGGGAAGGGGAGTGCCGTCGCGGCGGGCGCGGGCGGTGTGATGCGCCTCGATGACCTGGTAGCAGATCCAGCCAGCGACGAAGAGGCCGAAGATGCCGTTTTCATTGGCGAGCGAGACAAGGATCGCGAAGACGATGAGGTGGACGACGCCTTTAGCGTACTGGCCGTTGTACATCGCTCCGACGCCGGGGATGAAACCGAGCAGAGCGGCGAGGCCGGGATTCGGTTCTCCGGAAAGCGGAGGCGGAGGGATGGAGCCGGTATACGCGGCGCCGGCGTCGCTTCCGGTGTAAGTGGCTGAGCCGGCAGGCGGCGCACCGGTTCCGGCGAGTTTCGCGGCGAGGCAGGGTTCACAGAAGACAGCGGTGCCGACGGTGCGGGTACACTCCGGGCAGAGCGGTTTGCCGCAGTTCTGGCAAAACGCAGTACGTTCACGATCTGGATGGTTGGCGCAGTTCATACCAATCCCCCTTCTTGCTTGAAGACACTAGGAGTAAGGACAACAAAATTTCGTGAGAAGGAAGGTGCCGGGGGGCGAACGGACTCGACCAACTGGATGCTGCCGGTGGGGGTCTCGCGGCGGCTGGAGCCGGGGTTGGGCTTGGTCTGTTTCTGGTCCTGCTTCTGGGGGCCTGTCTTGCGATTCGGATCGTTCTGCTGGTTGCCATCGGGCTGCTGGCCAGCGGGATTATTCTGATTGTTCTGAGGGGCCGAGGTGCTGGATGATCCTGTCGATCTATCGTCGTCCGAGCGTTGCAGGTCACGGACGCGGGATTCGAGTTCGTAGACAACGCGAAGGTTGTCGGAGTAGCGGATAACGCCGGCCATTGCCTCGGAGGCGCTGCGCCTGATACTGGAGGGCTTCAGGTCACTGGGGCGAAGGCTGGTGATGCGAACGCCGGTGAGGTTCAGGGTAAGGGCGATGGAGAAGAAGGCCATGGCGGCAGTCATCGCGAGGCGCGGCTGCAGCATGGTCTGGCCGATAGAGCGGAAACCCTGGCTGATGCGGGTGCGGAAGGGAAGGACTTTGACAGAGGCGAAGGTAGGCTGAGCGGCAGAGGAGGGAACCAGGGTGGGACGGCCGGGGAGGGTGGTGGGTGTCCGGAGGCGGTCCGTGCTGCCGAGGACGATGGGAGGTTTAGCCAAGGCGGCGTCCTGGCCGCTGGTCTGGGCGAGGATACGCTCCATCAAGGTGACGGGGGGCTCCGGCCGGGGTGACTTCAGCATCTCCATCCAGGCGGCTCCGCGCCGGGCGTCGGCCAGCATGGTGGCGCAATTGGGGCAACCGACCATGTGGAGGTCGAAAGTGGCTTGATCTGCGGCGGAGAGGGTGCCGTCGAGTGCGTCAGAGAGCATCGCTTCACACTGTGCGCAGTGTTGCGGGTTGCTACCCTGGCCGGGCTTTACACTGCCGAATTGGTTGAAGTCTGCCACTTTAAACCACCTGCCCTTCTATACGTTGCAGAAGCCTCGCAAGTTCCCCGCGACCGCGGCTAATGCGGCTTTTTACCGTTCCTTCGGGTATCCGGAGAACCTGGGATATCTCTTTGTAATCCATATCCTCGAGATCGCGAAGTATAACTGCTTCGCGGAGCTCTGGGGATAGTTGCTTAAGCGCATTCTGGACGCGGACTTTGAGTTCGAGGCCGGCGACGTGGTGTTCCTGGGAGGGCCTGGGGTCGGCCAGGCGATCGCCCATGGTGGGGCCGTCCTCTTCGCCGTCGAAAGAGGCGTCGAGCGAGTCGGAAGCCCGGTCGAGGCGAGTGCGGCGGAAGTGATCGACGAGGAGGTTGCGGGCCAGCGTGGTGATCCAGGTCTGGAAGCTGCCTTTCTGGGTATCGAAGCTGGCGAGATTCTTGTAGAGCTTCAGAAAGACGTCCTGGGTGAGGTCTTCGGCGTCGGAGCCGGAACCGGTGAAGCGGTAGCAGATGGCGTAGATGCGCCGGTGCTGCGACAGGACGAGTTGTTGCCATGCCTGCGAATCGCCGGCCATGCACTGGCGTACCAGCTTGGCGAGTGCTTCATTCGCGGCATCCTGTTCTGGGGTACGCTCCAACTTTCCCTCTAGCGGTAATGGTTTAGCCGGTAGGTGAAGTGTACCGCGTGGACCGGAGGGGGGATTGATTTGTTGGAGGGGCTGGATCGCGGGTGCGACCGGGGCGATGGAGCGCGAGACGCGCCGTGGTGCAGACTTGAAGCCGGAATATCTGGCCTTCGCTGAAATCGGCATCGCCATGTGTAGAACGCCCATGCCGGCTAATACGCATGGGCGTTCCGGTTGGTTCAATAGCTGTTGAAAATGTGCAACTTTTAGGGAGTTGGGGCGGTGATCACGCCGCAGGCGATGCGGTTGCCGGCGTTGCCAGTGGGATCGGTCTTCATGTCGTCCGGCTTTTCGTGCACGACGATGGCGGTGCCGCCGTTGGCGGTGATGCTGTTCGGGGAGGCGGCGTCAAGGGAGAGGTAGTCGACCTTGAAAGTAGCCTGGCCGACGTGGCCTTCGCCGATCATGACGTTCTGGGGAAGGTCGCCGGCGTGGTGGCCCATGGGGTTGAGGGAGCCGTGCTGTTTGTTCTCGGGGTTGAAGTGGCCGCCTGCAGTTTTGAAGTCGGGTGGGTCGCAGAGTGCTTTGGCGTGGATGTGAACGGCGTGTTCGCCGACGGGCAGGTTTTTGAGATTGAGCTTGATGGAGAGCTTGCTCTTTTCCTGAGTGAAGGTGGCGGTGCCGGCGTCCTCACCGGTGCTGGTCTTGATGGGAACGACAACTTCATTCTTCGGTTTTTTGGCTAAGGCCGGAACGGCGAGAAGGCAAAGAGTGAGTGCGGCGATGCTGTAGCGCATAGGTCATCTCCAGTGAACTTGCTCCATGAGGATACCGAACTATTTCTCCGAGTGCTGCGGAGGCGAGGGATATGTATGTAAAATTCGGGCATGATTTCAATCCAACCTTGCTCTTTATCGAAGTTCGTCGCCTTCCTGTGCCTATTTGGCGTTGTTTCAGTAACCGGTTCCTCTGGAGCGCTGGCTCAGCAGGGGAGACGCGGCGCCCCGCCGGCGCCTGAGGCTGCTCCCGCGGCAGCGAAACCTACCACTCCGGAGGCGAAACCGGCAGCTCCTGAGGCAAAGCCCGTCGCGACCCCGGGGATGGCGATGACAGAACCGCCGCTGCCGCCTGATGCGCATGTGGAGCAGACCATCCAGATGGAAGGAAAGACGCTGCACTACACGGCGACTGTGGGAACTCTGGCAGTGCGCGACAGCAAAGGAGCATTGAGCGGTGAGGTGGTTTATACCTCATACATCATGGAGGGTAAGGACCGGCCGGTGACGTTTGCGTTCAACGGCGGTCCGGGTGCGGCTTCTGTGTATCTGAACCTTGGTGCGATTGGGCCGAAGAAGGTGGCGTTCGGCGCGGAGGGGCAGAGCCCCTCAGACCCGGCGACGATGACGGATAATCCGGGGACGTGGCTGGATTTTACGGATCTTGTGTTTATTGATCCGATCGGGACGGGTTTCTCGCGGTCGCTCGTGCCGATGGATGAGGCGAAGAAGCAGTTTTACGGGCCGGATCAGGACATTGAGTATCTTTCGAAGTGCGTCTACGACTGGCTGGTGAAGAATGGGCGGCTGGGGTCTCGTAAGTACATCGTCGGTGAGAGCTATGGCGGGTACCGGGGACCGAGGTTGACGGCGTATCTGCAGTCGGAGATCGGCGTCGCGGTGAATGGGCTGGTGCTGGTTTCGCCGGCGCTGGCTCCGCAGTCGGGTTCGCCGGATCTTTCGCCCGTGCCGTGGATGTTGACTCTGCCGTCGATTGTTGCGGCGAATTATGAGCGGCAGGGCAAGCTGACGAACGAGAATATGGCGGCGGTGATCGACTATACGCGCGGCGAGTATGCCGAGGATTTGTTGAAGGGCAATAGCGATCCAGCGGCGACTCCACGAATCGTGAAGAAGGTGACGGAGCTGACGGGGCTTGATCCGACGTTTGTGAAGCAGTCGGGCGGACGGCTGGAGACGCAGGCGTTTCTGCGCGAGGAGTTTCGCGAGACGGGGAAGCTGGGCAGCCGATACGACCCGAATGTGACGGCGTACGATCCGTTTCCTTTCAATCCGACGCAGGAGACGAACGACCCGATTCTGCTGAGCATTATTGCGCCGACGACGACAGCGATGGTGAACTTCGTGACGCAGACGGTGGGCTGGAAGACGGAGGCACGGTATAACGCGTTGTCGGGTGAAGTGGCTCGCGCCTGGGACCGGACTTCACGCAATGGTGCGTTTTCGGGGTCGGCTTCTGCGACGGATCTGCGTGTGGCGGTGGCGACGGATCCGAAGTTGCGTGTGGTGATTGCGCATGGATGGGCTGATCTTTCGTGCCCGTTTATGGGGTCCGTGCTGACGGTGAGCCAGATTCCGATCATGGGCGATCCGACGCGGATTCAGGTGCATGAGTATCCGGGCGGGCATATGTACTATGCGCGGACGGCGAGCTCGCTGGCACTGCGTAAGGATGTGATGGAGATGGTGAGCAAGCACTGACAAGGGTCCTGCCCGGACGGGCCGCCTGCGCTCGGCCACCCCGCAAACGAAGACCTGTTTGCGGGGACCCCGGTTGGGCGGCCACTTCGTGGCGGGTATACCTTGTTTTGGCGATGGAAATGCGTGGGCCCTCGCGTTGCTCGGCGCGCTTATTTTTGGGTTGAGAGAAGCTCTAGTTGTTCGGTGTGGTGTTCGTCGGTGAATGGCTCGAAGTGCGTGCGGCAGCGGGCTTCGTAGAGGCCGGCGGCACCTACGACGACGAGCTCCTGGCATTGGCCGAGGCGCTGGGTGTGGATGGCGGGCGCACCGCAGGTCATGCAGACAGCGGAGAGTTTAGTGACTTCGTCGGCGAGAGCCATGAGGACGGGGACGGGGCCGAAGGGTTCGTTGGCGAAGGTCGTGTCGAGGCCGGCGAGGATGACTCGCTTGCCGAGATGAACGAGTTCCATAGCGAGGCTGGTGATGCCGGAGTCGAAGAACTGGGCTTCGTCGAGGCCTACTACGTCGACTTCGTGGACGCGGCCGGATTCGAAGAGCTCGGCTTTAAGGCTGTCGGATGTTGGAGTTATGACAGCGGCGTCGTGAGTCTGCGAGCTGTGGCTAGCGATGGCGGTGCGGTGGTAGCGGAGATCGATGTCGGGTTTGAAGCAGGCGACGCGCTGGCGGGCGATGCGGGCGCGCTTGAGGCGGCGGATGAGCTCTTCGGATTTACCGGAGAACATGGGGCCGGTGATTACTTCCATTCTGCCGACTTCGATTCTGCCGGGGGTGGTTTCTGTCATTCGGCAATGGTAATGGCGGGTGCGGTGGATTTTGGGGTGTTAATTTTTTGGGCGTGGTGAAGTGGCGTTTTGCAGGGGATTTTCGGGAAAAACGGTGTGCAGAACGTGGTTTTTGGATGGTGTGTTTGTGGTGGATGGGTGGTGAATCGTGGTGTGTTGACAGTCGTATTTTGAGCGCCGAAAATTTGCCACTTTTTCGAGATTTATTTTTGGGTGTGTGCGGGGGACTCCATGACATCGGAGTAGACGGTCTCTTCCGGGACGTCGGTGGGGCTTTCGAAGTCGAGTTTGTAGCCGTCGGGGTCGCTAAAGCCGGTGACCCAGAGGCCGTTTCCGACGAAAGGGGTTTTTGGGTTGAGGCCGCGGGCGCGAGCTTCGTGGTAGATGGCGAGGGCGTCTTTGCATTGGAAGCAGACGGAGATGCCTTCGCCTAACGTTGTGGTGGGGATTTTACCGGGAAGGTATTCCTGGAGCATGATGGCGGCGTTGCCGAGCTCGAGCCAGCACCAGCGGATTTTTCCGCTCTCCGCGTCGGGGATCCATTGTTTGGTGCGTTTGAAGCCGAGGCCTTCGACGTAGAAGCGGAGGGAGGCTTCCATGTTGGAGACCATGAAGAAGGGGACGGCTTGCTCGACGTTGGGTTGGGAGGACATGGTTCGCTCTTGTTCTGGATTATTGAGAACACCGGAAGACAGGTTCGAGGCGGCGCAGAGAGATGTTGTCCAGACCAACATATCTCACGGGGAGTTTACTTTGTCCCGCGGTTGCGCCAAAGGCAATATCGATGGTGCCATTCGCAGGAACGTTGAAGTCCAGGGTCTGTTCCTGCCAAGTGGGCCCATTCGCGTTCGTGGTAAATGTATGGTGCAGCGTAGCGGCTCCGCTGATGCCGACGTCAGCCGAAACGGGACCAGGAAAACCGTTCGGGGGATCTTGACCCAGGTAAAACTTGAGGTGGTAGCGTCCCTGCTGTACTTGGATGCCCACTCGAGTGAGGAATGGATAGGGTTCCTGGGGCGGGTTACCGTCACCGGCCAGAGAGACGAATTTGCGGCCATTCTGCGCTTTGACGTTGAACCGATTTGCGTCGGAGTACCACGCAATGGGGTTGTTGGATGTCGGGGACACTGTGATTGTCCAGTCGGTCAGATCATTGGCGCCGTTCAGGAGATCCATGCCGCCATTGGCGTTCGGGACAAAGTTTCCACTCTCGAAACTGCCGTTGTCGTCGGCAAAAAGATCGTTCCCACAGGGAACCTGTACGACGAATTCCCGATAAGCGATGATCGCGGCAGCAATTGCCAGAATCAGAATGATGGAGAAGACAACGATGCGGATTCTCATGGATGCACCTCCGCCGTTTATCCCTTTGAGTTGACGCGATTTTGCACCCTTCTATCTGAAGTGGCAAGTAGTCCGTGGCAATGGACCAGCTGCGGAAATGCAGCAAATCACCGGAGTTGTGCAGCGAAGAGTCTATTGAGAAAGCGGCGCAAGGAACACAATGGACTCCATGTTCAGCCCCGCGAAGTCGATCTTCTTGCTGACAGTGGCGCTGCTTGGCACCTCACTCTAGAAGGCGTCCAATACTCCAACCAGTGCAGGCCCGGAATATACGGTGGACGGCCAGCTCAAACTTCCCGAGCACTATCGCGAATGGATCTATCTCTCATCCGATTTTTACGTGAATTCTGACCCGGCAAAAATGCAAATGGGCGGACAAAAGGGCTTCATCAATGTGTTCGTCAATCCGGAAGCATACGGGGCATTCCTCGAGACCGGAACGTGGGCTGATAAGACCATGTTCGTTGCCGAATTGCGCGGAGCGGAGGACATGGCATCCACGAATCCGAATCGGAAGGGAAGCGATCAAAGCTCAGTAGTGGGACTTAGTGTGCATGTAAAAGACGCGCCCGTTTTCCCGGGCAGCAGTGGGCTTTTTTCGATTTCAAAGGCGATAAGACCGCCAGGATGATCCCAGTAACCGCTGCTTGCTATAGCTGCCACGGCGCCCACGGAGCGGTGGATACCACGTTTGTTCAGTTCTACCCAACGCTGCTGCCGACGGCGAAGAGCAAAAACACGCTCAGTGCCGCGTACAGGCAAGAGGTCGAAGGTGCAACGCCGATAACAAAGTAAGGCTGTGCTCAGTGGCGCGATTGCAGGCGCGGAAGATCGCTGAGCATTCAAAGCCCTTGTTCCTTGCGGGTTTGCGGCTTTCGCCGCAAGCGGTGTCGAGGCATGTCGAAAGCCGCCTTGACATATATTCCTATTTGGGAATATATTTTCGTACATGGCACGAGCGGCGACTACTACCGATGTCTTCAATGCGATTGCGGAGCCGCGGCGGCGCCAGATTCTCGGTCTTCTTAGCGATGGCCGGGAGTGGGCTGTGAACGATGTGGTTGTGCGGGTGAAGCTCGGGCAGCCGGCAGTGTCGAAGCATCTCGGCGTGCTGCGCAAGGTCGGAGTTGTGACGGTGATCAAACGCGGACAGCATCGAATGTACAGGTTGGAAGCGGCGAAGTTAAAGCCTGTGCATGACTGGGTGAAGACGTTTGAGCGGTACTGGACGCATCAATTGAGTCAGATCAAGGAGCGCGCAGAGCGGAAGGCTTTGGAGCGCTTGATTTCAACGGACAGGAATTCAAACGGAACCAAGGAGGAGTAATGGCAGCGACTATTCAGGAGCAGGTGGTTCAGGCTTTCGAGATTGTGAAGCAGGAAGAGATTGCGGCGCCGATCGGGATTGTGTTCGAGACGATTCTGGAGCAGATGGGGCCATTGAACTCGACACCGGAGAAGCCGATGCCGATGAAGCTCGAGGCGTGGCCGGGCGGGCGCTGGTTTCGCGATCTTGGGAACAACATGGGACATTTCTGGGGCGTGGTGCAGGCGATCAAGCCGCCGTCGCTGCTGGAGATCTGCGGGCCGCTGTTTATGTCGACGCCGGCGGTTTCGAATCTTCAATACCGGCTGACCGAGGAGAACGGATTGACGCGGGTGCGGTTTGTGCATCGCGCGATGGGGTGGATCGGCGAAGGGGATCGCGGAGTGGATGAGGGCTGGACGGACCTGATGACGCGGATCCGTGCGGCGGCAGAGAAGCGCGGGAGCAAGCGCTAAAGGCAAACCTAAAAGCAAGGAGGACATATGTGTCCGGTATGTATCGCAACTGCGACCTGGATCGCTGCGGGCGCTACTTCGACGGGCGGCATCTCCGCGCTGGTCGTAAGCAGATTCCGCGGCAAGAACAAGATCAACATCATTCAAAAAGGAGAGAGACATGAACAAGGAAGCTCAGATGAACATGAAGACGCCGCCGGTCGTGTCGGCGAAGGAGTGGGAGGCAGCGCGACAGGAGCTGCTCGTGAAGGAGAAGGAGACGACGCGCGCGCGTGACGCGATGGCCGCTGCGCGGAGACGGATGCCGTGGATGGCTGTTGAGAAGGAGTACGTGTTCGAAGGAGCTAAGGGTAAGGCGGGGGGCAAGGTGAGCCTGCTCGATTTGTTTGAGGGGCGCCCTCAACTGATCCTCTATCGTGCGTTCTTTGAGCCCGGCGTGTTTGGCTGGCCGGAGCATGCGTGCCGCGGCTGCTCCCTGGGGGCAGATCAGGTTGGCCATCTCGCGCATCTGAACGCGCGCGACACTACGCTCGCTTACGCATCGCGCGCGCCGCAGCCGGACATTGCTCGTGTGAAGGCGCGGATGGGTTGGGAGATGCCGTGGTACACGATCACGGACAGCTTCGATAAGGACTTCGGCGTGGATGAGTGGCATGGTCACAATGTTTTCTTCCGCGACAGCGACAACCGCATCTTTCGCACTTACTTCATCAACAACCGCGGCGACGAGGCGATGGGGAGTGTCTGGAGCTATCTCGACTTGACTCCGCTTGGACGGCAGGAGGTGTGGGAGGACTCGCCGGAGGGTTATCCGCAGACCCCGCCATACAAGTGGTGGAACTGGCACGACAACTATGAGGCAGAGGCTTCGCCCAACCCGAAGTGGGTCCAGGTGTCCGACGTTGGAGAGGCTGCCTTCCGAAAGCGCGATGCACAGGCGAAGGCGTGAGGGGAGGTTCGCAAGGGAATCCTTGTCGCAGGTAGCAAACGATGAGAGTCCGTTTTCTTGAAAGGATGACCTGGAGAGATGAAGAATTTATTCGACGCGGCGAGAGTCGATGAGGTGAAGAGACGGATCGCGGGCCTGAGGCCGGACAGCGAGCGGCAGTGGGGTTCGATGAATGCGGCCCAGGCGGTTGAGCACTGCAGCAGAGGTTTCGAACTGGCGCTTGGGCAGAGGCTGCCGCCACGGATGTTCCTTGGGCGGATCATCGGCGGGATCGTGAAGCCGAAGGTGCTGGGGAACGACGAGCCGTTGCGCCGGAACTCGCCGACGGTGCAGGGGCTTGTGGTGAAGGAGGAACGGAATCTGGAAGCGGAACGGGAACGGTTGTGCGAGATGATTGACCGGTTTGCTGCGGCAGGGCCAGCGGGTTGCACTTCGCATCCGCATAGCTTCTTTGGGCGACTGACACCGGAGGAGTGGGCGACGCTGATGCACAAGCATCTGGATCATCATCTGCGGCAGTTTGGGGTGTGACAATTCGCAGAGGCAGACAGACTCGGGTGATCCTCAGGGGTTCGGAGGAGGGGCGACGAGGGGTTGCCAGAGTTCGATGCGGTTGCCTTCGGGGTCGGTGACTCGATCATCAGATGTGATCTGCGACACATCATTTTGATGGCGAAAGACTGACAATTGCATCCAGAAAATGATTTCGAAAGGAGCACGATATGCCAGTCACGACACCTAAGGATGTTTTTCTAGTGCTTTTGAGCCATGTTCGGCAGTCAACTGAGAAAGCCGCGAATATCTATGCGGAGATTGGGAAGTTTGCGCAGGATCCAGAGATCAAAGAGGCCCTGGAGGCGCGGGCATTTCTTTCGGAAAAGACTATGAGCACACTCGACCAATGCTTCAAGGTCCTCGGCGAACAGCCGGTCAAATTGAGTGGGCGTCTGCAGGATATTTTTGTCGAGGATTTCCGCAAGGAATTCGCCGAGATTCAATCACCTGTTGCCAAGAAACTTTTTGTTTTGGCGAAACTAATTCACTTTACACACCTTCAGATCGGCGAGTATATGGCACTGATCGCGGCAGCCGACTCGCAGGGCCATTATGGAGTCGGTGTGATGCTGGAGACCTGCCTCGCCGACAAACTTGCTTTCGTAGAACGCACACGCAGGATGATTCGCTATTTGGCAGAGGCGAAGATTGACGCCTTGCGGGCAGCTGCATAGAGACCCATGTTTGGAATAGCGTCATAACGATGGAAACCGCGCCAGTCCGGAGTGCCAGTTGAGCCGGATTGGCGCGGTTTTCTTTGTTGCAGGAACACAAGATTGGGGTGAGCTTGCTTAGAGCTCCGGATGTTGATCGGAGAATCGGACTTATTGCTGCGGTGGGGCGACGAGGGGTTGCCAGAGTTCGATGCGATTGCCTTCGGGGTCGGTGATCCAGGCGAAGCGACCGTAGTCGGCGTTTTCGCGGTGGGGGTCGATGGTGACGTTGGCGGCTGCGAGTTGGGCGAGGAGGGCGTCGAGGTCGTCGACACGGTAGTTGACCATGGCTTGCTGCGGGCCCTTTTCGTTGCCCTTGCCGAAGTAGGTAGTGTCTTCGGGGAAGAGAGACCAGGTGGTCATGCCGGTGGTGGCGGGGACTTCGTCTGTCCAGAGGAAAGTGGCGCCACCGTAGTCGGCTAATTGGATGCCGAGGTTTTTGGCGTACCAGGCGGAGAGGGATTTGGGGTCGCGGGCGCGAAGGAAGATGCCGCCGATGCCGGTGACTCGTGCCATGGTGTCTCCTTGGAATGTGATGTGAGTATAGCCGACATTTTTAGGAGTGGGTGATTATCGCGTCGTCCGGAGAGGATGGTCTGGGAGATGATGATTTTGGGAGATGATGTTAGACGATGATTGTCTCTTCGGATTGCGATACGGACGTCCTGATCGTTGGTGCGGGGCCGACGGGCCTGGTGTTGGCCTTGTGGCTGACGCGGCTTGGGGTGGGAGTGAGGATTATCGACAAGACTCAGGAGCCGGGAACGACGTCGCGCGCGCTGGCGGTGCAGGCACGGACGCTCGAGCTGTATGAACAGATCGGTCTGGCGGAGATGGTGGTCGAGCGTGGACGGATTGTTACGGCGGCGAATCTCTGGGTGGCGAAGAAAAGGGCGGCGCATATTGTGTTCGGCGCGCTGGGCGAGGGAATCAGCCCGTTTCCTTACCCGCTGATCTTTCCGCAGGATGTGCATGAACGTGTGCTGATCGATCGTTTGAGAGAAGCGGGCGTGGAGGTTGAACGACAGACGGAGCTTGTGGGTTTCGAGAGTGCGGATGGCCGCGTGAGGGCGCACATCCGAAAACCGGATGGGTCTGACGAGACGTGCGTGGCGGCCTATCTTGCCGGATGCGATGGGGCGCGGTCTACGGTGCGTGAAGCGATTGGGGTTGGATTTCCGGGGGGAACGTACGAGCATCTTTTTTATGTTGCGGATGTGGAGGCGAGCGGGCAGACGATGAATGGCGAGTTGCACGCTGCGATTGACCGGACTGATTTTCTTATCGTGTTTCCGCTGAAGGGCGAGGGGCGCGCGCGGCTGATCGGAACAGTACGGGATGAGGTGGCGGACAAGCGCGACGATTTATCGTGGAGCGATGTGAGCCAGCGCGTGATGGAGTGGGTACGGATTGACGTGAAACGCGTGAACTGGTTTTCGACGTATCGCGTGCATCACAGGGTGGCCGAACGGTTTCGCAGGGATCGCGTGTTTCTGCTGGGCGATGCGGCGCACATTCACAGCCCTGTTGGTGGACAGGGGATGAACACCGGCATTGGCGATGCGGTGAATCTTGCGTGGAAGCTGGCTGCGGTGCTGCACGGGCGCGCGAATGCATCGCTTCTGGATAGTTATGAACCGGAGCGGATTGCTTTTGCGCAGCGACTGGTGGCGACGACGGATCGGGCGTTTACGAGTGTGACGAGTTCGGGAGCGATGGCGCGACTGGTGCGGCTGCGGCTGGTGCCGCTGGTGATTCCGCTGATCTTTTTGTTTCAGAGGATGCGACGCTTTATGTTTCGTACTGTCTCGCAGACGGCGGTGAACTATCGAGGAAGCAGTTTGAGCGAAGGACGCGCGGGAGAGGTGCACGGGGGCGACCGGTTGCCGTGGGTGAAGACGGACGGGCACGGGGAGTGCAGGGACAACTTTGCGCCGCTGACTTCGCTGGACTGGCAGGTTCACGTGTATGGCAAGGCTACGACCGAGATGCGAGACCTGTGCGCGGAACGAAGGATGTCGCTGTGGGTTTTCCCGTGGTGTGCGGGGATGGGGCCAGCGGGTCTGCGGCGTGATGCTGCCTATCTGGTGCGGCCGGATGGCTATGTCGCGCTGGCCGATGCGGACGGGAGTGCGGCGGCGGTTGCGTCGTATCTCGATGCGCGGGAGTTGACCGCTGCCGGATAGGCTTACGCGCGGCGGACGACGAAGTACGGCTGGTTGGTGAGGGCGTCTGAGAATCCTGGGTAGAGAGAGACGAGGGTTGGGGTTTCTTTTATTTCGAAGTAGTACTGCAGAGGGTACTGGGAGTCGGTGTAGGGGGCGGGGATGGTGGCTCGGAATTGATGCTCGTGGGTCTCCATCGGGGTTGAGGTGAAGCGTTCTGCCTGGTCGACGTGGCGATAGTACAGAGTAACGGCGGCGTCTTGCTGCGGAAGAGAGAGGGTGAGTTCGAGCGGCTGGTTGGGGCGGAATGTTGCGGGTGGATTGTGGGTGACGGCGGGAGAGATTCTGTGGGGGCGGCCTAGTGCTTGTTGAATTGCGTTGGAGACGTTCGGTGGGGGCGTGGTTGCCGGGGTTGTCTGGAGTTTTTCTGAGATGGCGGCGATGTCCTTGTCGATTGCCGGGAGACGATCGAGCCAATGGCCGCGCTGATGGGGCTCTTCACCGACGGTGATGTCAGTGAGGTAGACGCCCTTGGCTGTGTCGGCTAACTTTGCCCAGTGCTCTCGCGCTTGGCGATACATGGTGAGGGAAGCTTCGAGCGCGCTGCGGTCCTGGGTTTTCTCGTAGATGCCGAAGAGGACTCCGCTGCGGAATTTTGCTGCGAAGAATTGGCCGAGTCCGGCTTGAATCGTGATGTCCGTCGTCAATCGGCGGTAGGCGGGGGTGTCTTTTTTGCTGACCATCGCGTCGGCTTGTTCGAGGGACTTCAACGCGATGGCTGCGCGCTCCTCGATCCACTGTGCGACTTCGATGGGGGAGTATTTTCCGTCGCGCTCTCCGCTGAGTAACTGCGCGGCGAAGTCGTTGATGCGGGAGAAGAGCTGGGGATCGAGGGGACTGGTGTTGCCGAATACTTTGGGGGATGGAGTGTCGGTGTAGGGAGCGGGGTGTTTGTCGTCGACGAAGGATTGGTTGGAGTAGAGTTCGGGCCAGTAGGAGTTGTTGGCGGCGGAGGGGTCGTGCGCGGTGGTGATGATGGGGAGGATACTGCTGGCGCTCGCGAGGGCTCTTTCGAGGTGTTCTGCGGAGTTGCCAAACTGACTGCGCAAGGCGCGAAGCCAGATCTCTCTCTCTGTGTCGGGGTTGTAGAGAAGACGGCCCCATACGCGATAGGTGTAGGTGTATTTTTCCCAATCCCAGTGCGGCACGAGACTGGCGTCGGCGTAGGCGGTGCGGCTGCCGGCGATTCCTGAGCCGCGTCTGCCTTTGAAGGAGAGGGGTTCGCAGATTTCGACGCCGTTGCTGCCGCAGAAGCTGAAGCAGTGGGAGTAGGCGGCTGCAGTGTAGGGATCGCCCCAAAGAAGCAGACGTTGGGTTCCGGGCCAGATGCGATGAACGACGGTCCAGGTGCGATCTTCGCGGAGGAGATCGCCGTAGCCGTAGCGGAGGAAGCTGCGGGTGCCGGTGCTCAGTTTCATGAGGCCGGTCTTGTTTTCGTCGCCGGGCTTGGGGCGTTCGGTCTCGCGAATGTCGGCCTGGTGGTAGGTCATGCCGAGATGCTCGGCCCAGAATTTTGGAGAGAGGTTGATGGGTTGTTTGGTGGCGAGGGCTATGTCGATCATGGTCCCGTCGATGCCCTTGGGGTGGAGGTCGAGAGTGACTTTGCGGCCGCAGGTGGCGACTCCGTCGAAGACGGTCTTCCAGAAGTCGTAGCTGCCTTCGTCGACTCCGCTTTCGCCGTGGCTGCGGAGAGTGATACCGCTGATGGCAGGGCAGGATTTCAGCAACATTCGCAGGGCGTCGCGGGAGTAGGCAGCGTGGGTTTCTTTAGTGAGTCCTTCGATGGTGTAGTTGGCGTTCGGACTATCGATCCAGATGTAGCCGTGCATCCAGATGCCGAGGTAGAACTCCATGCCGCGGGCTGCGGTTTGTTCGCTGATGAAACGCAGCATGGCGAGATTGCGGTCGCGTTCTGCGTCGGCGAGTTGCGGGACGCGTACGTTGTAGCCGGGCACGGAGAGGAGGAACGGATAAGCGAAGAGGAAGTAGGCGTCGGTGACGTGGCGGATGAAGTCGTATCCGATTCCGAAGGCGAGGTTGAAGCGATTGAAGCGGTGAGTCGCGAGCATGGTGAGATAGCGCCGCCACATCTCGTGATCGTAGAACCAGGGCTTGTCCTGAACTTCGCTGACGAAGAGACGGGAGATGCTGCGCACCTGGTTTGCCGGTTGTTCGGTGAGGGTTGGAACATTTGTGAGGGCGACGATGGGATCTTCGGCTTGTTGTGCGCGATCGGCGAGGTCGAGCAGAGCGTATGTAAGGGCTCGCGGGGAGTTTCCGCGGGCGAGGGTGAACTTCCTGCCTGCGGTTGCGCCGGGAGAGATGCTGAGCACTTCGGGAGTTGTCGCGCTGGTTTTGGTCTTTGAGATCGGTGCGGGAACAGGGGAGTCCAGGCTGGCGGCAACGATGCAGGGTCCGGTTGGGTTGGCTTCGGAGAGTCGAGAACAGCGGAGGACCTTGATTCCTCGAGCTGCGAATGAGCGTTCGAGTTCATCTGCGGCCCAGCGACATTCCGGTGAGCCCGCGATGGGGTCTGCAGGATGAAGTACCAGCGAGACGCCCGGGTTGTCGATTGCTGCGGCGGCTTTGATTTCTGTGCCGGCGATGGCGGCTAATGAGCCTGCTGTTTGAAGGAAACGGCGGCGGCTCCAATCCTTTTTCCCCGGAGACATGAAGGTTCCCTCGCGGATACAACGATACATGAGGGTTGCCGGGTGTTTGGAGTGGGCTAGGAGGCGAAATGCGTGGGTTGTTGACGGTGGGAAAGGTGGGGCGTATGCTCTTGGCGAGTTGACGGCCCGGGATCTGCGCGATGTGACGTGTCGGATCGTGCGCGTGCTCTCAGAGTTTTACTTCCAAGCACATTCACACTGAACTTATTCGGGTAGTCCGTGGTCTGAGGTGAGACAAGCTGCGGTTGTACCGCAGGATGAGATGGCGTGCCAGTGACAATATCCAATGACGGAAGGCAGGGCTTATGAAACGGAATGTGTACTTTATGCGCACAGCGGTTGGATTGTTGTGTGGCGTGGGTCTGGCCTTCACGATCGGCGCTCAGACCACTTCTTCAGAAAAACATACCTTCACGCCCGATAGCATTCCATACGGCGCGGGGCCGGCATTCATGAATCCAGGCGCGCAACTCGCGGTGCTCGAGGGCAACCCTGGCGCCTCCAGCGGGGATTACACGGTGCGCGTGAAGATGCCTGACGGGTACCGCATCGCGCCCCATTGGCATCCTCTACGGGAAAACGTCACCGTCATCTCGGGGACCTTCAAGGTTGGGATGGGAGACAGCTTTGAGCCGATGAAGATGATCGCTTTCCCGGCGGGCAGTTTCGCTTATCTCGATCCCGAGATGCATCACTACGCGATGGCCAGTGGCGAGGTTGTAGTCCAAGTCCACGGCATGTCTCCATTGCAGTTTAACTACGTCGATCCTAACGACGATCCAATGCGCAAGAAATAAGGAGGTAGAGAGATGGCTGCGAAGATACAGTCGAAGGCACATGCACGAGAGATCAATCCTGACGCTATGAATGCTTTGATGGGGCGGGCGGTTCAGGATATGGGGGCGGCGCTGCAGGCTCCGCTGATTTTGATTGGCGACAAGCTGGGGTTGTACCGGGCGATGGGAGATGGTGCGCCGGTAACTTCGGCGGAGCTGGCGAAGAAGACGGGAACGTCGGAGAGGTATGTTCGCGAGTGGCTGAATGCAAATGCGGCGGGGCAACTGGTGCAGTATGACGCGAAGGCGGGCAAGTTCTTTATGACTCCGGAGCAGGCGCTAGTGCTGGCGCTGGATGATACGCCGCTGCATCTGCCGGGGTTTTATCATCTGCTGGCCTCGCTGATGAAAGATGAAGAGAAGCTAACGGAGATTTATAAGACCGGCAAGGGGATGGGTTGGCACGAGCATGAGAAAGGATTGTTTGAGGGGACGGAGCGGTTCTTCCGGCCGACCTATCTCGCGAATCTGGTGTCAAGCTGGATTCCGGCGCTGGAAGGTGTCGAGGCGAAGCTGAAGGCGGGTGCGCGAGTGGCGGATATCGGTTGCGGACATGGTGCGTCGACGCTGCTGATGGCGAAGTCGTATCCGAAGTCGAAGTTTTTCGGGTTTGATTATCACAAGCCGTCAATTGAGAAGGCGCGGGAGAAGGCGAAAGAAGCTGGGGTTTCCGATCGCGTGACGTTTGAGGTGGCACCGGCGAAGTCGTATCCGGGGAAGGACTATGATCTGGTCGCGTTCTTCGATTGCCTGCACGATATGGGCGATCCGATGGGCGCGGCCAAGCATGTGAAGAAGACGCTGGCGCCGGGCGGGACATGGATGATTGTGGAGCCGTTTGCGAATGATGACGCGGCGGCGAATCATAACCCGGTCGGGCGGATTTTTTACTCGGCTTCGGCGACGATTTGTGTGCCTTGCTCGCTGGCGCAGGAGGTTGGAATGGGGCTGGGAGCGCAGGCCGGGCCGGCGAGGTTGGAGAAGGTTGCGCGGGGTGGTGGATTTACGCACTTCCGCAAGGCTACGGAGACGCCGTTCAATATGGTGTTTGAGGCGAGGGGCTAGCAGGACTACTTAACACCGATCTTCACCGATGACACCGATTTCAATCGTCTGATGGTGTTGGATGAATTAATTGCCAGGTTCTTATCGGTCGGATCGGTGCAGATCGGTGTTAAGCGTTTGCTTGTTGCGGTTGGCTAGTCCTTCAAGGGTTCGACGACGACGGCGGTGCCGTAGGCGAGGACTTCGGTGACGCCTCTCATGACTTCGGTGGCATCGTAACGGACGGCGATGACGGCGTTGGCGCCGAGCTGGGCGGCGTGGAAGGTCATCATGGCGTAGGAGTCCTGGCGGGTTTTTTCGCAGAGCTCGGTGAAGAGGGTGATGTCGCCGCCGACGAGGGTTTGGAGGCCGGCTCCGATGGTGGCGAAGACGTTGCGGGAACGAACGACGATGCCGCGAACGATTCCGATGTTGCGGACGATGCGGTGGCCGGGGACTTCGAAGGCGGTGGTGACGAGGGCTGGGTTGAGGGATTGGGCTGGGGGTGGGTAGGTCGACATTTAAGTGTGACTCCTGATTGCTGAGAGATTGTACGTCAGGAGTTGGCCTGGGGTTCCGTGAGTTCTCAGTTGTCCTTTCTCAGTTCTCAGTGAGCTCCTGACGGGGGAACGGAGAAGCTAAGCGCGTTCTTCTGCGGTGGAGATCAGATTTACGAGTTTGGTGACGGCTCCGGAGTCGATGGCTTTGGCGGCCAGGGCGACGCCGGTGGGGAGGTCGGGTGCGAGGTCGGCGGTGACGAGAACGGCGGCGGCGTTGAGGAGGACGATGTCGCGGCGGGGACTGCGTTCGCCGGAGAAGACGGCGGTGAGGATGCGGGCGTTGGTGCAAGCGTCGCCGCCCTGAAGGGCGTCGATGGGGGCGCGGGTGAGGCCGACGTCTTCGGGGGTGATGGTGCCAATAGTGATGACGCCGTTGTGGACTTCGGCGAAGTGGGAGGGACCGGAGATGGAGAACTCGTCCATGCCCGCTGGGCCGGTGCTGGTGTGTGTTCCGGTTTCGCCGTGGACGACGAAGGCGTGGCGTGTGTTGAGGAGGACCATGGCTTCGGCGGCAAGAGGGAGGAGATGCGCGGCGTAAACGCCCATGACCTGGGCGGAGGCTCCGGCGGGGTTGGAGAGTGGGCCGACGAGATGGAAAATGGTGCGGATGCCGAGAGCGCGGCGAACGGGCATGACGGTTCTCATGGCTGGATGCAACGAAGGCGCGTGGAAGAAGGCGAAGCGATGCTTGCGGAGGGAAGCTGCACCGTCGGCGGGTGAGAGGCCGACGGGGATGCCGAGGGCTTCGAGGACGTCGGCGGAACCGCAGGAGGAGGTGACGGCTCTGTTGCCGTGCTTGGCGACCATTAGTTTTGCTTCGGCGGAGGCTCCGGTGGCAGCGGCGACGAGGGCGGCGGCGGTGGAGATGTTGAAGGTGCCGCTGGCGTCCGCGCCGGTCCCGCAGGTGTCGATCAACAGAGTGCGCTCCGTGTCGGTGAGCGGGATGGGAGTGGCTGCGGCGCGCATGGTATCGACGAAGCCGGCGATTTCAGTGGGGGCGGGGCCGCGGGTGGCGAGTGAGCCGAGGAGAGCGGCGATTTCGAGATCGGTGGCTTCGCCGCGGAGGATGGTTCGGAGGAGTTCGGCGGCGTCGGCGCGGGAGAGGGTCTCGCGGTCTTCGATGATTCGTTTGAGGTAGGGCTGGAGGGGCATTGAGTTAAAGCGTAGCAGGTACGCACGACTGGTTGTCATGCTGGGTTGGAAAGACCGGATGGGGTGATTGGGTTTCGGAGAGTTATTTTCGCTCTCCGCTGTCTGGCAGTGCCACAATAGGCGAGAGGTAAGGCGTGCGACTCTGGTTTGCTCATAGCAGCGAAGTTCCGATCTACCGGCAGCTGGTGACGCAGGTTGTGCTGGCGATTTTGTGCGGGGATGTGAAGCCGGGGGAGCGGTTGCCGAGTACGCGGGAGTTGGCGCGGCGGTTTGCGTTGCATCCGAATACGGTAAGCGCGGGGTATCGGCAACTGGAGCGAGAGGGGTGGACGGAACGCCGGCGCGGGAGCGGCGTGTATGTTCGGGCGGACGCGGATGTGCCGACGACACCGGAGCAGATTCTCGATCACCACATAGCCGGATTCTTTCGAGCGGTGCGGGAGTTGGGGCTTCCGGCTGAGGCGGTTCGCGCGCGGGTGGCGCAGTGGCTGGCAGCGCCTCCGCCGGATCATTTTGTGCTGGTCGATCCGGATGCTGAGTTGAGGCGGATACTGCTGGCGGAGATCGGCAAGATTACGAATTTTCCAGTCAAAGGGGCGTCGATTGAGGACTGCGCGTTGCCGGAGACGCTGGCTGCGGCGGTTCCGTTGTGCCGCCCGAGCAAGACGAAGGTTGTTCGTGCCGCTCTTCCGGCGGGCGTGGAATTGATTACGCTGCCGATTCGTTCTCCGAATGCGTGGTTAAATCCGTGGCTGCCTGCGCCTGCGGCTTCGCTGGTTGGAGTTGTGTCGCATTGGCCGGAGTTTCTGACGACGGCTCGTACGATGCTGATTGCGGCGGGGCTGCCGGCGGAGGTCCTGGTGGTCCGGGATGCTCGCGAGGCCGGGTGGCGACACGGTCTTGAAGGGGTGGCGGCTATTCTCTGCGACGCGTTTACTGCGATGCTGCCGAGGCTGCCGGCCAAGCCCCACATCATTGTGTTTCCGCTGCTGGCGGAGACAGCTCGCGCGGAGCTTGGCGGATATTCGCGCGACGGCGCGTTGTGACACTCGCGAAACTGTCCTTAGACTGCACTGTGCGCTGCTGATCGCGACTAGGCTTGCCTCATCAACATTTCGACCTGAGGTGAGTGACGATGCGCATCAATCTTCGAAGAGAACATATCCCATGGGTGATGGCGGCGTGCCGTGGAGTGCTGGGACCGGTCCTGATTGCCGGAGCAGGGTGCTCTTGGAACGGCGTTACGCTTGCGGGCATTGTAGAGGCTGTTACGAAACTCGGATTCTACTTAGAGAGAGTCCCTTGGCCAATCGGTGACGGGATACCGCTGCTTCACAGACAGAAGCTCAATCCCGCTTGATCACCTCAAGGGCCACGCTGACGTTATCCGAGGCTCTAAAGTGCTACCCCATTGACTAACGAAAGGGCGTGTGACTCCTCTCGCTTCTGGGCCTCGCACAGGGGGAGCGTGACTGTGAGTTGCGCTCCGCCTTCATGACGATTTACCGCTGTCACGCTACCTCCATGAACACGGACAACCGCTTCAACGAAAGCAAGTCCAAGTCCATGCCCTCGAGATGCGCGTCCTTTGACTCTTCGCTCGAAGAGGTGACGACCAACCTCCACATCGAAACCAGGGCCGTTATCTTCCACGGTAAGCGTGGCCATGTGATCGTCTGCTCGAAGCGAGACACAGACCAAGCATGAAGCGGGTAGATGTTTGAGTTCGTTATCGAGTAAGTTGGCGATGACGCGGTGAAGGAGAGCCGGGTCGGCGAACACTTTGACTGAGCCCGAGCTTCGAATTTGAACGCCCAGCCCCTTCTCACTCATGGAAGGTTCATATAGGTCGATCATGGCTCTCACAAGCGCGTCGAGATCCACCTCGGTCCGCGAGAGCCGGAGGGCATCGGCTTTCGCCTCTGCCACGTCGAGCGAAGTGTTCAGGAATTCAGTCAGACGGTCGAGCTCGTCGATCGCCGAAACGATTGACTCGGCGTGTTCCCTGACATCGCTGGCCAAAGCCGTCTCCAACTTGCCACGGATTGCGGTGAGGGGACTTCTCAGGTCGTGTGCGAGGGAGTCTGTAATGGTGTGTAATTGATGTACTGTGCTCTCGATCCTGTCGAGCATGTGATTCAGGGTGCGAGCCAGATGGCCGATCTCATCGTGCCCCCTCGTGTCGGGAACCCGGCTACTCAGATCGGATTGGCCAATGCGCGACGCTGCTTCCGTAATTTCGCTGACGCGGTCTAACATCTTCCGCGTGGCGTAAAACACGATCACGAAACCAAGCAAGACAATGGCGACCCAGAGAGTGAGAAACCGTACACGAAGATTTCTCAAGACATGAAGTTCGTCACGTTCAGATAAACCGAGATAGATGTTGCTGCCATCCTCGATGCGAACTGACGCAACTCGGAATGGGATACTAAAACCCTGGACCCGCACATCGAAGGGTACGTCAGGTAGCACTCGAGTAGAGCGGATGGCAGCGAGGTTCGCAGCGCCATCTCCAGAGCCGACCCAAAGTTTAGCCGGTCCTCTGTCCCCTGCCTGAAGGAAGAAAACAGCGTCGTTCTCGTTGCTGCTGGATCGCTGACGGTTTGGAACCTCACGACTGGCAAGTTCTGCCACCTCCCCCACCACTCGGCTGTAGAGCCGGTCTTTTGGAGTCCGTTTGGCCACGTCACCCAACACTTCGACTTCGCCCGAGAGCCATGCATCGCTTCGCCGCTGGATGTCGTCTGCAACAAATCGGTGAAGCATCGCGAACACCAGCATCGTTCCGATGGCAAACGCCAAGCTTGCCCAGAGCGAGATACGCCACGCGGCGCTTCGCATGATTGGATTAGCTGCCTTTGAGAACATATCCGATACCTCGCAATGTCTTAATCAGCGGCTCGCGACCTTCGGTGTCAATCTTGCCGCGGAGACGATAAATGTGAACATCAACCACATTCGTGTCGGGCTGGATCCGCATCCCCCAGACCTCGGTCAATAGCATGGAACGGGTTACAACTCTGCCAGCATGGCGGCAGAGGTATTCCAGTAAGACGAACTCCTGCGGACTAAGGTTAAGAACTTCGTCGCCTCGGGTCGCTCTTCGCTTGAGCATGTCGAGTTCCAGATCGCGCACTCGCAGGCGGGTCGGGTGTTCGGTCTGGGGTGAGTTGCGTCGGAGGAGATTACGCATTCTGGCGAGCAATTCGGCTATGGCGAAGGGCTTCGTCAGGTAATCGTCCCCTCCGAGTTCCAGGCCCTTCACGCGGTCGTCTACCGACCGCCTTGCCGAAAGAATGAGTACGGGGCAGGTCACACCCGACTTCCGCAACTGGAGGATTAGATCAATACCATCCTGGTCGGGCAGCCCAAGATCGACAATCATGCCGTGATAAACCTGCTTCGCCGCGAGGACAGCCGCGGCGTTTCCGTCCTCTACCGTGTGGACTTCGTAGCCCGCGCCCGTCAACGATTGCTTGACGAAGCTTTGAATCTCGAGTTCGTCCTCGACCAACAGGAGTCGCATCATTCCATCCTATTGTGCCTCGACCGCCCATGGCCTTATTTTCAATCCTCGGGGCAGATTTCCTCAAAAGATGAGGTTTTCGGCGACAAATGGCTCGTCTAGCCAGGCAGCTCGTCAAATTGCTTCATGCCATCATAGAAACAGTAAGAGCAGTGGGCAGGAGATTCCCGCCAGGAGCATGCCAACAACCACGGCTTTGCGCCGTGCATACTTCCACGACATAAAGAGCCCTGTGCAAGTCGATCGCGAGGGACAGAGCAGTCGCAGCGAAGAATATCTTCATAGGAAGTGGACTGGGAGCCGGCGAAGCTGGGGTTGGTGCGGGAGACCTCGAAGCATCGGGTTTAGGCGCATCGGTCTTCGGCCCGTCAGCCCTTGCGGGCGCGGAGGGGGCCGCCTTTCGGGGAGGAAGGTACAGGGTTCCCTTCTTATGCAACTGCGAAAGATGAACGAGAATCGCGGGAGGAGCGTAAGAACTCCCACGGCTCGTCTCGTGCAGTCCGAACATCTGAAGGCTTCCCGTAATGGCGAAGAAGAGGATCGTCGGCGCAAAGAACACTCCAATAATGGTGTGTTAGGCGTATCGATTTGAGACTAGTCGCGGATGTCATTTTGGCTATCGATTTCATGGAATATCAAAAGCTAAGCCGGAGTGCATTGATCTGAACTCACCCGTTCCTCACACCGCACTTGGCTTACTGATGTGTAACTTAGCATGTGATTGTTGGAGTTAATCAACATCTGCGCTGATTGCGTCCTCCATGAACAAATCGTCATCCTATTCCCCTCCTGCAAAGTGCTATCAAAAGAACAACGGTCTCGTCTCAACGAGTAGCCGTTGTATCTGAGAATACGGAGCCTGTTCTCTCAAGTAGTCGACTGTCGCCGGATCGTCGTCTCTTCGTGGTCCAGCTTTCCTCAAGACACACACGCGACATCTAATCCATTCCGGCTGAGGGCCCCTTGTGCATGACTACGGCTTACCTGAACCGCATCGCCACTGCCGTACCAGAGCACGATGTGCATGACACCTTCGTCGTCTTCGCCGAGAAGATGCTCGCCGACCCGCGGCTACGCACGGTCTTCCGCCGCATGGTGAGCCGCGCCGACATCGCGCATCGCTATTCGTTCCTCGATCCGCAGAAAGGTTCCGGCCAATCTTCGTCGCATTACGCGCATGAGTTTTACCGGCTAAGCAACTTTCCCAATACGGCGCGCCGTATGGAGTTGTTTGAGCAGAGCGCTCCGGTGCTGATGAAGAAGGCCGTGGACCGGCTTGCGCTCAATGAGAAGGAACGCTCCGGTATTACTCATGTGCTGGTGACCTGCTGCACGGGGCTCTATGCGCCTGGGCTGGACTTTGAGATCGTTGACCACCTCGAGCTTTCGGCGGGCGTGGAGCGCACGATGGTTGGATTCATGGGATGCTATGCCGCGATCAATGCGCTGAAGCTGGCGCGGCACATTGTGCGCTCAGATCCGAAGGCGGGTGTTCTGATGGTCAACCTGGAGTTGTGTACGCTGCACTTCCAGGAAACGCAAGACCTGGAGCAGGTGCTTTCCTTCCTGGTCTTTGCCGATGGCGCGGCGGCAAGCCTAATTACTGCTCGCGAGCAGGGTCTCGCGCTGGACAGCTTCAAGGCGTTGATGGTGCCGGAGACACGTGGGCTGATTACCTGGAAGATTCGCGGGCTAGGTTTCGACATGCTGCTCTCCGGGCAGGTGCCGGGAGAGCTGGGCCGCGCGCTGCATGAGGGCGAACTGATGGCGGAGCGCGACGGCATCGACCTGTGGGCGGTGCATCCCGGCGGACGGTCGATTCTGGATGCTGTGGAGAAAGGACTGGAACTGCCGACGGATGCGCTGGCAGCGTCGCGCGAAGTGCTATCGTGCTTCGGCAACATGTCGTCGGCGACGGTGATGTTTGTGTTGCAGCGAATAATGCAACAAGCGCGCCCGGGGCAGCGTGGGTGTGCGATGTCGTTTGGGCCGGGGTTAACAGCGGAGACGATGCGCTTCCATGGGGTCTAGTGCACAGATCGACTTCAGTCGGCGGGTCTCTCCACGTGAGTTGCCGGAGCTGATGGATGGTGACTGTAGTTATGAGGATTTTCGTGACTGCCTGCGCAGTCTGGAAACGGTCAATCGCTGGCTGCTGGGTTATCGGCCGACGCTGGCTTGGCTGGAGCGGTTGCCGCATGGATTGCGTGATCCGATACACATCGTCGATGTGGGATGTGGCGGCGGCGATCTACTGCGGCAGATTGCAGGCTGGGCACGGAGACGGAGCATTGCTGTGCAGTTAACGGGGATCGACTTGAATCCTTATGCGGCGCGTGCAGCAGCGGAATCCACACCGGAGGAGCTCGGAATCACGTGGATGACCGACGACGCTATGATGTACCGGCCGGAGAAGCCGATAGATATCGTCGTTAGTTCGCTGCTGGCACATCATTTGGAAGACGAGGAGATCGTCTCGCTGCTGAGGTGGATGGAAGCGACCGTGCAGGTAGGTTGGTTTATCAATGATTTGGAGCGGGCGAAGTGGAGTAGTCGGATGTTTGGGTGGGTGCGGTGGCACTGGCTTGTGCGGCATGATGGGCCGGTGTCGTTCCGGCGGGCCTTCCGGAAGGAGGATTGGGTGAGCCTGCTGGCTGCGGCTGAGGTTCCGCGAGAGGCGGGTACGGTGGAGAAGTGGCGGCCGGGACGGTTGTGCGTGGGGAGGTGGAAGTGAGGTCGGCGATTCTGAAGCGTCTCGTTAGACTAAGAGATATGAAGCCTCTCGCCCCCAGCGCCCTCCTGGCGCACCTTATCACGTCTAATCATCTGAGAAGCGAATAATGCCACTTCCCACTCTGCTAGCGCCCAGCTCCACCGGTACCAGATTCAAGACTGTTCTCTGGGTCTCGCTTGGTCTCACTGTACTCTTCGTCTTCATTACGTCAGAGCTGCTCCTCATCACCGACTATCCGATGTACCACGCCTACCGTCTGCAGGTCATTGCCGACCGCCATCTCCTCATCCCGCATACACTCGCTGGAATCTTCGCTCTTTTGATCGGCCCCATCAATTTCTCCTCGCGGATCCGCCAGCGTCACCTCCAACTTCATCGCCTCCTCGGCCGCATCTATGTCATCTCTGTGTTTATTGGTTCCTTCACGGGAATAGGTCTCGCAGCCGGCCGCCCGGGTCTTCCCGGAACCTCCATGCAGGCCGCCGCCTGGATGGTCTGCACCACCGCCGCCTTCATTACCGCGCGCAACCGCCAAATCACACAGCACCGCCAATGGATGGCGCGCTCCTATGCTGTTACCTTCACCTTCGTCTCCAGCCGCGTGCTGAACCTCTGGCCGCGCTACTGGAGCCACCTGGGAGACGTGTTATCCGCCGTCGGCGTGATTGCGTTCACGCTCGCCTCGCTGCTGATCGTGGACCTCGGTCTCAACTGGCGCGAGCTCACCACCCGTCGTGACTGATCGTCGGCCAACGGCTACGAGAGTTTAAGATGTGGGTTTGCAAAATGTCCTATTTCCCGAAGCTGGTCCCCACCAGGTCCGAGCTGACTACAGGCCCGTAACCACCGAACTGTCCAACAATTACCGCCACCGCAGGCTCCTCACCCTCCAGTACCCACACCATCACATCTTTCGGCTGAAGACCGATCAGCCGCGCAATCAGCCCCACGATGCCGCCCAGCTCCGGATGAATGCGAAACACTGTCGCCTTGAGGGTCTGTCCTGCCAAGTGAACCGTCTGTTCGTCCTCCGGCGAGATCAGGAGCCGAATCAACCGCCCGCCGCCGACTGGTGCCAGCATCCCCACCCGAAACGGCGTCGTATTGTGCGGCACGTTCAGCAGCAATGTCCCAACGAAGCCATTCGCCAGGTCATCCGGCAGGTCCAGGTGCTTGCTCTCGACGTGTATCTTGGCATTCTTGTCTATTGTGCGGCTGGTCACTATGCCGGTAGCGGCTTCTACCGTAAAGTCGATGGGCTTTGTAAAGAACGGCCCTTTCTGTATGTGATGGTTGCGCACTAACCGGAACGTACCCTGCTGCGTGTACGTCGTCGCCTCATCATCAATCGATCCATCGACAAAGTGATAGGTCAGGCGCATCGTTACTTCATCGCCCTGCACAACCTGCGAAAACTCACCACTGGCAATGGTTTTTCCATCCTCGGAGCGGGCCACCATAAACCGGTGCATTGGCCGTTGAATATGTCTCACTGAAATCGGTTCAGCCGCAGCTGCGATGCACAGAGTCATCGCGCAAAGAGCCGCTATTAGGAAACCGTTTCTCCTCAATCGAATACCTCGTTCTAACACCTTAGACGCCTCCATCCAGTCAGCGCTCCCAGCTCCAAAATGACGATTTGTACAGAATGACGTGCCGAACTGCTTTCTGGACGTCTACTAGAACTATGGAGTCCTCAACAGATTGATTGAATATGCATCGAGTTCGGAGGGAATGCTTTGCAAGACGAAGTACTGATCGTCGGTGGTGGAGTGGCGGGCTGTGCGGTTTCGATCGCGCTCGCTCGAAAGGGACGAAGCGTCACCCTGATCGAACGCGAGCCGACTCCGCGCCACAAAGTCTGCGGAGAGTTTCTAAGCGGAGAGGCTCTTGAGGACCTTCATGCACTTGGCATCGACGTGGCCGCGCTTGGCGCGGTGCCTATCGACTACGTTCGCCTCGCCGCGGCTAGGCGGGCCGCGGAGGCTCCGTTACCTTTTCAGGCTGCCTCACTCACGCGCAAAGCACTGGATACAGCGCTCATCGCCGAGGCCATCGGTGCGGGAGTCAGAGTCGAGCGTGGTCGCGGTGTGCAGTCGCTCAGTCGCACGACCACCAACCTCTGGCGGGCTACGCTTGACGACGGTACCAGTTATGAAGCTCCAACGGCCTTTCTTGCTACGGGAAAGCACGATCTGCGCGGACACGGGCGTCCGAAAGACCCTCACCAATGGGTCGCCTTCAAGATGTATTACCGGCTGTCTCCCGCGCAGACCGCTGACCTGGGGGATGCCTCCGAGTTGACGCTCTATTCGGGAGGCTACGGGGGTATCCAACCGGTGGAAGACGGCATTACGAATTTCTGCTGTGTGGTGAAACAGCGATATTTCGCACGGGCGGGTCTTCGCTGGGAGAGCCTCATTGCGAAGATGCAGCAGGACTGTCCTCACCTCGCGATGCGGCTCGACGGTGCTGAGCCACTGCTCGACAAACCGATCGCCATCACTCATATCCCGTATGGTTACATCCGCCGCACGACCGAGGATGGGCTTTACTGCGTCGGAGATCAGGCCGCCGTAATCCCTTCGTTCACCGGCGATGGTATCTCCATCGCCCTGCACACTGCCCGCCGTGCCGCCGCCGCCTATCTTGCGGCGGAGCCTGCGCCGGTCTTTCAGACAAAATTGCGCTCCGCAATGCTGCCCCAGATGCGCCTTGCCGAGTTCGCAGCGAATGGCTTGAACAACTCAGTTGCGCGCGCGGTACTGCCGTTCTGTCTCAGAGTGTGGCCCGGAGCGATGCGCGTGACGGCCAGGCTGACACGCGTCACTCAGCCCGCCGCTGTTGCTCCACAGGCGTTCGCAAACTGAAATCAAGCTTCACCCGAATCAACTCTCGGTAGTCAAGACCTTCCAGGGGAGATGCAATGAAGTCCTTCGCAGTCTTTGTTCTCGCAGTCGCACTCTCTCAAACCGCACTCGCCCAGCATCAGACTTTCGCCGTCAATCCCGATGCCAGCGAGGTCAAGATGAAGCTCAACACGACCCACGAGGTCGTGAACGGCACTTTCCACGTACAGTCCGGATCAATCAATTTCGACCGAACCGCCTCTCATATATCGGGGATCGTCATCGTCGCAGCAGGCAGCGGCAAGACGGGAAACGATATCCGCGATAAGAAGATGAACAAAGACATTCTCAAGGTGGACCAGTTCGCCACCGTCTCTTTCGCGCCTAAAACGTACAACGGAATGATTGCTGCTTCAGGCGACTCGACTATTCAGGTGAGCGGAGTGTTCACGCTGCTCGGCACTGCTCACGATCTGACGATTCCGATGCAGATTCATGTGGATGGAACGAAGGCAACGGCGAAAGCGCAATTTGTCGTTCCCTATGTGCAGTGGGGTCTCAAGAACCCGAGCTTCCTGATCTGGAAGGCCGAGAATGATGTAGCGATTGATCTCAATCTCGTCGGCCAGATCTCAAACTAAGGAGATTCTCGCCAAAAAATGAACATGCGTGCGATTGGATTGGTCACTCTTTGTCTCATCTCAATGCCTGTGCTGGCTTTTGCGCAAACCGACGAGATCCAGGTCTACGACGGAGAGATTGCGCCGCCGGGAATATTCAATCTGATGATCCACAACAACTTCACGCCCAAGGGACGGACCGTGCCCGACTATCCTGGGGCGATCATAGCCAATCATTCGTATCAGGTCACTGCCGAGTGGGCGTATGGAGTTACGCCGTGGTTCGAGCAAGGACTTTATATGCCCGTAACCTCGCCCTATTCTTCAAACTATGGCTCGACGATCGACGGCTTCAAGATTCGCGAACTATTCGCGCGACCCAACGCTCACGACCGCAAGTTTTTCTATGCGGCCAATTTTGAGTTTAGCGTCAATCACAGCTACTGGGAGTCCAGGACGATTACCTCCGAAATCAGGCCGATCGTGGGGCTGCACTTGCACCCATGGGATTTCATCTACAACCCGATTCTCGATACGGACTATACCGGGGGACTTGGAAACCTGCAGTACAACCCCTCGGGGAGAGTGGCGTACAACTTCAACGACAGGTGGGCCGTTGCCGCGGAAGAGTATGACGGTTTCGGCCCGCTGCACGGGTTCTTGCCACTTTCGAAGCAATTTCACGAGGTCTGGGCGACTACGGATTACTCAGGCAGCAAGTTTCTCGGTTTAAACATTGAGACCGGTGTCGGGTACGGGTTGACTGCGGCTTCGGACAAATGGACGCTTAAATTGATGCTGTCACGCA
>CAVVNO010000005.1:0-1554895 GCA_963749665.1 uncultured Acidobacteriaceae bacterium
ACCGTATCTCAGTTTTTGGCAAGCTGGCACGCGGGATCCGGCGGTCCGAACGCCTGCTCTCCGGGGAATGTGCGCGAGCACCTGATAGTAGTCCCAGGGATAGCGCGACTCCTCCGGCTTCTTCACCTGCACGAGCACCAGATCGTGCACCATGAGTCCGTCGCTGCGCAGCTTGCCGTTGCGCGAGAAGAGGTCTTCGATCGGCGAGGAGCGCATCTGCTCTGCGACCTTGAGCGGCTCGTCCGTGCCGGTCTTGTCGATTGCCCGCAGGTAATTCATGACCGCGGAGTAGACGCCGGCCTGCCACATCGTGGGCATGGCATTTCGCTTGGCAAAAAATCGTTTGGACCATTCGCGCGTCTTCTCATCCATGTCCCAATAGAAGGAGGTGGTGAGGATGAGGCCCTGCGCCGCCTTGAGCCCGAGGCCGTGGACGTCGGTGATCAGGACGAGGAGACCCGCGAGCTGCTGGCCGCCCTGGAAGATCCCGAACTCCCCTGCCAATTTGATGGCATTGGTATTGTCTGGGGGCCCGCTCGCAATCCCGATGATCTTCGCCTTGGACGCCTGCGCCTGCAGGATGAACGAGGAGAGGTCGGGAGTGGCGTAGGGATGCCGCACCGCGCCGAGCACCTTGCCTCCATTCGCGCGGATCACTTCGAAGCTTGCTGCTCGAGCGAGTGCCCGAAGGCATAATCGGAGGTCAGAAAGAACCACGTGTCGCCGCCGCGCTTGACCACCTCCTGCGCTGTTCCGACCGCGAGCGCACGGGTATCGAACACCCACTGCAGCGTAGTGGGCGAGCAGAACTTGCCGTGAAAGTCGGCAGTCCCGGTTGAATGCACGATCAGCATCTTGTTTTTGTCTTTGGCGACATTCTGGACCGCTAGGCCGACGGCGGAGACCGGGACGTCGACGATCAGATCGACCTGCTCGATGTCGTACCAGCGCCGCGCGATGGCCGCCCCGACATCCGGCTTGATCTGATGATCGGCCGAAATGACGACGACCGGCTTGCCCGCGACCTTGCCGCCGAAATCATCGACCGCCATTTGCGCGGCCGCGACCGGAGCCCGGCCCGGTAGGGGAGGAAGCGGGGCCGGGAGAGGTCGGTGAGCACACCGATCTTCACCACGTCGTCGGAAATCTGCGCGTTGGCGGCGAGCGGTGCAGCGAGTGCGAATGAAAGCGGCAGCAAGATCCGGAGGGCTGCTGAAGGCATGGTGGTTTTCCTGTTGCGGGCGCGCTCGCCTATTGCACTGCAAACATTCAGAGGCGATGGGATCAGGCGATGACCGTAGCCCAATCGGTCAGAGGTGCAAAGGTGGCTCGTGTTGAATGCCGCGGAAATCGTCTGCTAGCGTTGTTCGCTGAGTTGATGTACAACGGTGCAGTAGAATTTGTCGCCCCCTCTCCCTGTGGGGGGGGAGAGCGCGGGGGCGTACGGCCTCTCGTCGAGTGTTTCCGCCCCTCACCCCATCCCGGTCCTGGTAGGGCACGGGGAGAGTGGAAAGACGCTCAGTATGGGGCGGCGCTGATACACTTGGCCGGACAGTCCCTGCGTCTGCGGCAATGCTTGTGACGCGATTTGTGCACGCTGCGAGGAGATCGATGAAGCTTCCGCGTCGCCGTTTGCTGCAGGCGGCCCTCGCTGCCGGCGTCGTTGCGGTCTTGCCGCGCATCGCGCAAGCGCAGACCTATCCTGCGCGGCCGGTGCGCCTGATCGTCCCCTTCGGCTCGGCGGGAGCCACCGACATCGTCGCACGCTTGATCGGGCAATGGCTCTCCCAGCAACTCGGCCAATCCTTCGTCATCGAGAACAGGCCGGGGGCCGGGGGCAATATCGGCATCGAGGCGGTGGTGCGCTCGCCGCCTGACGGCTACACGCTGGCCCTGATCGGCTTGCCGAGCGCGATCAACGTCACGCTTTACGATAACCTCTCTTATAAACTCAGCCGCGACATCGTGCCGGTGGCGAGCGTCGTGCGCTTCCCGAATGTCATGGTCGTGAACCCGTCGGTCCCTGCGAGCAGTGTCCCCGAGTTCATCGCCTATGCCAAGGCGCATCCGGGCAAGCTCAACATGTCCTCGCCCGGCGCCGGCAGCACGCCGCACGTGTTCGGCGAGCTGTTCAAGATGATGGCCGGAGTGAATATTGTGCACGTACCGTATCGCAGCGTCGCGGCCGGAATGACCGACATGCTGAGCGGAGAGGTGCAGGTCACCTTCGGAACGAGCGTTCCACGATCGAATACGTCAGGGCGGGAACCCTGCGCGCATTGGCGGTGACCACCGCGACGCGCTCGCAGGTTCTCCCCGAGTTGCCGACCATTGCCGAATTCGTCCCGGGCTATGAGGCGAGCGGGTGGTTCGGCGTCGGCGCGCCAAGAATACGCCCGCGGAGATCGTGGAGAAGCTCAATGCGGAGATCAACGCCTGCCTCGAGGACCCCGGACTGAAGGCGCGGTTTGCCGATCTCGGGGGCACCGTGCTTGCGGGTTCTTCTTCCGAATTTGCAGGCCTCATGGGAGACGAAATTCCGAAATGGGCCAAGGTGGTCAAATTTGCCGGCATCAGAGCAAGTGACGGCCGGAGCGAAGCGACGGCGGTCAGGTGGGGGCGACGCGAACAGTGTGCGGTGATCGGGTCATGCACCCCCCACCCGGCTCCCCCCGACCAAGTCGGGGGTGGCGCGCGACCTCCCCCGATGGGGGAGGTATATGTCCACCGTCTGCCTCTCTGTTAGCGGCAAACCTTTTCTACGTGCGATACGTTGTTCTGAGCATAAAGAGAGATGAGGGAGTCATGCCGCCATGCCCTACGAAGCCATAACCATCACGCCGGTGACGCCGCGCATCGGCGCCGAAGTGGAAGGCATCACCCTGGCAAAGCCTCTTAGCAATCGGGAGGTCGACGAGCTGCATCGGCGTGGGCGCAGCACCAGGTCCTGTTCTTTCGCAATCAGCCCATGGACATCGAGGCGCACAAGCGGCTCGGCCGCTATTTCGGCGATCTGCACATTCACCCGGGCGCCGCCGGGCCTTCCGGACATCCCGAGATTTTGCCGATCCATGCCGATGCCAATTCCAGGCGCATCAACGGCGAGCACTGGCACTCGGACGTCTCCTGCGATGAGGAGCCTCCGATGGGCAGCATCCTCTATCTTCACACCGTGCCGGGCTGCGGCGGCGATACGCTCTTTGCCAGCCAGTATGCGGCCTATGATGCGCTTTCCCCGCGCATGCAGGTCTATCTCGAAGGGCTGACCGCCAACCCATTCCGGCGACCACATCTATCGCAGGAACAATGCGCTGATGGGGCTTCCCGAAACCGGCATTCTTCCACAGCTATCGGTCCGATGGAGGTCTTCCGTCACGCTGGCACGCTGTGGAACTCTTTCGCGGGAACGCGGCCGGCTCCTCGCTTTCGAGTGACCACGGCATCGGTGGATGGACGCACGGTCCGCTGTGACGGACCAATCCACATCCAGCCGGATGCGGCTCTCACAGACATTCGCAAGGCAGACCTCATCTTCGTCCCGACCACCGGCCTCGGCCTCCACGAGGCGATTGAGAGCTACGCACCGGTTGGCCCCTGGCTACAGCGCTGGCATAGGCGTGGAGCTGCCATCGCCAGCGTGTGTTCCGGCGTGGGGTTGGTCGCGGCCACGGGCTTGCTTGACGGCAAACGCGCTACCACACACTGGGGCTTGGCCGATCAATTCCGTGAAAGGTATCCCAAAGTAAAGTGGATGCCCGAGTTGATGGTGACTGAAGACCGCGGCTTCTACTGCGGCGGCGGTGTGCATGCTGCGCTCGATCTCAGCCTGTATCTGGTGGAAAAGTTCTGCGGCCACGAGGTGGCCGTGCAGAGCGCGAAGGCACTGCTTATCGAGACGCCGCGCGCATGGCAGGCCGGGTTCGCCATCCTCCCGCTAAAGATGGAGCACAGCGATGAAAGCATCTCCAGCGCACAGGAGTGGTTACACCACAACTTTCACAAAACTTTCCCACTTGATGCTCCTGCCCGGCGTGTCGGGATGAGCCTGCGCAATTTCGTCAGACGCTTTAAACAAGCGACCGGTGACAGTCCGTTGCTGTACTTGCAGAAACTGCGAATCGCGGCCGCTAAGCGCCTGCTGGAGAGCGACCATCGCACCGTGCAGGAGATCAGTGATGCCGTTGGTTATCAGGATGTTGCGTTCTTCCGCAACCTTTTCCAGCGACACACAGGGGTCTCCCCTAGCGCATACCGACAGAGGTTCGGACTACAAGAGTAAATACTCTTTGCGGATGGAGACGATTCCGCTGAATCCGCAGGTGTGAGACATAGGTTGTCGGGTCGGGAAATGCCTGCCGTTTCGGGAATTGGGGCGAGCCCCGCTTCCATCGTAGTCACCGCTTGCAACTGCCGACTACCGAATTGTCGCCAACTCGGAAATAATCCTGCCGACATAGTTCCCCCAATGTATGGTCCGCCGCGCGACTGCAAGGGAAAAGCGAAGGGCGATGGACAGGTCTGCGCAAATGTATTCGGCCTGTTTGTGGAGAGCATTGTCTCCTGGCCATGATGAGTTGCGCTGCATGCTCTTCCTGATAAACGGGACGGTCATGGAAGACCATTTGCGGGAGCAGGTTGCGAGCACGCTGTTGGGAACTGTTCGTTCGTCTTAGCTGTCCGGTGCAGACCTTGGTGGGAATTTCTAGTCTCCGTGGTGCGGGAAAGTGGGAGCGTGATCAGCGCTTCCAACCCGAAGGCGTCTTTTCCGCACCGCCTCAGGCCGCCACGGCGTTTACCGGTGCGCGATAGTCCTGGCCGCTTGATAGAACGGCCCAGGCGATGCGAGCCAGCTTGTTGGCTGCCGGCTATGACCACACGTTGATCGGCGCCCGGGTCTCCAGCGCATCGAGCCATGCGCCGAACGGGGATGCACACGCTGCGAACGCTGTGACACACGAGTCTTGCGTTTCCAGAAATTACTGGTCATCGGCGTATTACCTCTTCAGACACGTCAAAAGTCGCGGCAGGCGTAGGATATGGTTATCTGAACTAGGGCTGTATGTGTGCGGGCGTCCCTGACAAGACGTGCTCCTGCGGCCCAGCGGTCCTTCTTCGACAAGCGGCCGCTTCTAAAGGAAGAACCTGCATTTCACCCGCGAACTCAGCAGAATTTAGTCTGAACGCCGCAAAGAACGTGGAGGCTATTGTGCGCTCAGAACTCATCTTTCGTGCCAGGGAAACGGTCGATAACAAGTACAAGCTTTGTCAAACAGCCTCAAAGGCAACTCGCCGCCTACATATCGCCGCGACAAACACTTCAGACACCATCAACGATGCCTTTACGCGGATAGCTGGCGGTGATGACTCTACCATACCGGCGAATCCTGTTCTTGCGGCGTCGTAGCGAGCATAGTCAGGAAACTTGCACCTTTATCTTCCCGGGGTTAACTGCAGTTGGGCGCAGAATTCTCGTATAGAGCGTATTGTTAGCTCACTATTGGTCTTCAGCTCCTCGCCTTCAGCCATCCATTGCTTTGCTCGAGACGAGCGTCACTTAGCGAAGCAAAGATTCGGTATTGGGGGTTAAGGAATGAACCCATCGCGCTTTAGCTGGCCGGCTGGACTTCCGAGGTTGCTGGGCTTTTCTCGAAAGTGCCCACTCTGTACCTCAATCGAGTTTACGGATGCGGAGTTCCATTCTCTCGACCGCGCCTTGTCTCTGCTCGCGTTACATCCGATTCGCTGTGTAAATTGCTGGCGAAGGTACTACGGCTTCTGGAAGACGAATAAAGCCACCACATAGCGGCCATATTTTCCAGTGGCACTGCAACTTGCAGTAAAGGAGAAATATGAACGATCCCCAATCTCCATCCGGTGACACATCGAATGACGTTCTATTTCGGCTGGAAGCGATGCACCTCACGGATTCTTTGAACTACCGAATCATCGCGCAAAGCGAAGGTGAGGTACGAGATATTCAGAATGCGCCGGCCATTAGCATGAGCTATTTCATCAATGAGTCAAACCAGACGAAATTGCTAACGACCTTGAGCATCTACAGCCAAAGAGGCGAAACCAGCGATCAGGTACGTCTTCTTTATATGAATGATGTGGCGTTTTCCGTGTGGAAAGCTATGGGAAAGGAACCGAAGGTTATCGGCTCGCAACATCGACCACCATCGACGGCCCTGCTCACGTTTGGCATCCCATTCAGCGATTAAAGATAAGGCCAAACACAGAGACGGATTTTAGGCCGGAATGATGTCTTTGCTTGAGCCTGGTCAGATCCGTCAACTAGGCGTTGAGTCCAGCGCGCTAACTCCGTTGCCGGCAGATGACATCCCGAGCTGAGAAGCTACTCCTCGCAGAGAACCGAGAAGGGATTTCTTTTGCCGTCGCCGGTTACCTGAGATACAAGTGCAATCCTGTCGGCGTTGAACGGGCTCACAATATAGTCGCCCAATTCAGGAATTACCGCGCCCATTTCATATTCCAGCGAGGTAATTTTGTTGGTGGAGGTGTCTTTGAAGTGAACTGTGACTGACATGGTCGGCCGACCTCGAAGCCCAGTCTACTCCTCCAGCAGTTCCGCTATATTGAGGTTATCTTGGCAGCTCCCCTTGAAGCTATTGCAACCGCCCTCATGAAGCATGAGCCGTTCTCGGTTCCCGAATAAAAGATATTTGCGAAAGGCTAAGGGTTAGGCAATACGGACCAGGCGCCCATTTAGTGAGAGGCACACATGGGTATCTTCGGCGCGCTTTAGGTCTGCTTCTTCGCGGCTTTCCGTCAGTGTTTTGTAACATTCCGGGCAGATTGATTGCCACGTGCCATCCGGGATGTAGCGGTGGGAGAATTTGATTTCGACCATCATTACGCCACCTAAAGAGGTTCGTCCAGAAAACGGACAAGGCTAGATTGGTCAGCGTGGTGTCCGAGCGCGATCAAAGCCCGTTGGGACAGGATGGATGGATTGCAGACGTGATACCTGTCGTGCTTTGCTAGATCGGCTTCAGTTTTTGCGTTAGCAATTGTGAGCAAGCATTTCAGGCAAATGGAGTCGAACGAACCGTCTCTATTTCGTCTATGCGGGAAGAAGGGTGGAAGCGTGAGAACCATCTTGCGCCTCTCTCTTGGTGAGGCTCAAGCGTAGTCTTATACGGGTGCATTGTTTACCAGAGCAGATAGGCGCTACTCCATACTCGTCAATTTGCTATCTGCTTGCTATCTGCGGGAATGGTTTGCTGTGGTTCGAGCTCCAAAAGTTGCTCGACTAAATACATAGCAGTCGTTCCGTCTGAGTACTCCACCATCAGATGGTGTCCCTTCCTACAGTCAACACCCACAATCGTCAAAGGTTCGGCAGGCGACATAGCATCCTCCAATTTGTCCGATTTGGATGCAAACAATGGCCTTGGCCAACTCTCTACTATTGGACTACTACAAAAGCCCCTATAGCTTCATCCAGCTGGCGATATACTCACGGAACATTCCCACGACGCAAAGTAGGTTGGTTCGTATTCCGGCTGTTGCAGTTGAATTGCTGAGACGGGTAAGTCTGGCTTCGACGTTACCGATATCTATCATGGCCGAGGAACGCTTCTGTTCGAGAAGTTGTAGGGGCTGGAGGTCTGCATGTGGATCACCTTCGGTCAATAGGATGCATGCTGCTCGCGCCGAGTTGGCCGTCTTGCTGGAACTGACGGCGAACGTATCCAATGACCGGGTGGACTGCCGCATTACGATCCGAGGCGCCGTTCAGCATATCTTGCCGATTGTGCGGCGGACTGCAGGTAAACCGTGAAGGCGACTAGCTGCTTCTGGGAAAACTTCTTCCGCACAAGCACCTAACTGCCAGCATCAGAATCAGAGGAGCACATCTACCGGCAATGACGTGGCGGGAATATCACGAAGCTACGAAGCATAGCGTTGAATCGCTGAGGCGAGCGCGGCACGTTCTTGATTGGGCTAACATGCCTGATTCGTTTCGTCATTACGACGGCGTGCCGGTGCTCGATCTGCCAGCAGATCCGCCCACCCCTGAAATACCAGCACTTGACGTGCTTCGGGGTACCTTGGGCACCACGCCCAAGGGTGACGGACCGATTCTCCTCTCGCAACTACTCTTCTATTCCGCCGCGATTAGCGCGTCCAAGCGAGTCCCGTCTACCGGATGTAAGTACGCGCTAAGAGTGAATCCATCCTCAGGGAATCTGCACCCGACGGAATTCCACTTCCTCACACGGGGGCTGAAGGGGTGGCCAGATGGGTTGTATCATTACGATCCATCCAGGCACATGGCGGAGCAGCGCGGGCGCGGTGATTTTCAAATGACGCTAGCCAGCGGCTCTGCGCCAATTGTGTTCGCTTTGACCAGTATTGTGTGGCGCGAGGCGTGGAAGTACGATGAACGGGCATATCGGTACTGCTTGCACGACATAGGACACGCTTGGCAAGCGCTTGCGCTCTCCGCCCGCGCTATCGGTTGCGACAGCTTCGCGGCCGGACATTTCCCGGACGATGAAGTGGCCGAGTTGTGTCGCCTGAACGTGGATGAGTGTCCAATGCTGATTGTCAGCCTGCACGGTAAGTCCATTCCAGTGCGCGAAGCAGACACCGGTAAAACAGTCTGGTTGGGCGGGCAGGCGACCCAGCTTTCGAAGGAGACGATTGCGCACCCATTGATTGACAGCATCCACTTCGCCACGAAACGAAGCGGGAGCAGTCGCAATTCCTTCGCAGAGTCGTCCCCAATTGGCTCCGGCGAGATCACGCCGCCTTCTCCGGCTTCATCGGCTCGCAGGTTTGGCGAGGTTGCTCGAATGCGACGCTCGGCGCTCGACTTCCTGGGTGGAAAGCAATCGATGTCATTGGCGGAGCTCTCGGCCATCCTCGCCGTCACCGCCCAGCCATTGTCGGCTGACTTTGCCGGCACGCCTTTCATTCAGCTGTATATGTATGCTCACCGCGTCGATGGGTTACAACCCGGCGTCTACAGGTGCTGGCCGGAGCGTGCCGAGTTGGAACAGGTGAAGAGTGGCGACCAGCGCGTAGCGGCGGCTGGTCTGAGCCTCGGGCAGGACCTGGCCGGTAACGCCTGCGTGACCTTTTCGATGATCGGCGATCTCGAGCGTGCCGCACATACCTATGGCGACCGTGGGTATCGGTATGCGCATTTTGAAGCAGGCGCTATTGGCCACCGCCTGTATCTCGCCGCTGAGGCACTTGGGCTGGGTGCGACCGGCATCGGTGCCTTCTACGATGACGAGGTGCACCGTCATCTCAACTTAATACCCAAACAAGGACAGGTCGTATACCATTTTGCGATTGGTTATCCGGTCCCCGATCCGCGCCTCTCGGCATCAAATGAGCTGCAGAAAATCACATGGTAGGCATACTCGTTCATGGCGACAATCATTGCATCGTGCGTGGTCCATTGCCGGATCGAGACGCTGCACGAGCACTGATTCGACACTGGTCCATCATTCAGATTGCAGCGATAACAGGACACTAGCGCATCTTGACAACCGTTGCGTACAAGCCTAGGGTTACTGTTGAGCAAAGTATCTATTCTTACTCGTTCAGGTTCACTGAACTAAGTCAGCCCATCTGAAGTTTTTCCTCTTAGATTACTGCTAAGGAGGACTGCGTCATGACACTATTGACCGGTTGGGAATCTCTCCGTGAATTATCCGCCATGCAAGACCGCATGAATCGTGCGAACCGTCTTTTCCGTGAGTCGTACAGCCCCGAAGGCCCGGAGGAGGCGTTGACAACCACCGCCCTCGCGCCGCCGGTGGACATCTACGAAGACGAGCACAAAATTATTCTGAAGATTGACGTCCCGGGCATCGACGAAAAAGACATTGATGTTTCCGTTCAGAACAACACTCTCACCGTCCATGGCGAGCGCAAGATCGAGAAGGAAGAGAAAGAGGAGAACTTCCGTCGCGTCGAGCGGCAATACGGAAGCTTTACCCGCTCGTTCACGCTTCCGAGCTCCGTGGAACCAGGGCAAGTGAGCGCCCGCTGTGACAAAGGCGTGCTGAAGATCAACCTCGCCAAGAAGGCAGAAGCCAAGCCCACGCAGATCAAAGTTAATGTTGGCGGCGAGAAGACCCTCGAAGCCATAGCGTCCGTCAAGGCCGCGTAATCAGGAGCCAGTGGCCGAAATGGGAGGTGGCTTATACCCACCTCCCATTAAGTTCTCCTCCGCGCGCCTCGGGCGCGGTGTCTTCAGTCTGTCTGCTTCAGCGTTCTGCCAGCATTGGAATGGTAAGGAACTACCACATCGAACCTCTGGCAATCGAGAGGAGTGGGAGAAGCCTGATGGTGACTAGCCAGTTAAGAGACGGAACAAAAGTGTGCATCCGCTTACCGACGCCACAGCGATTGGGGGGTGAATGGACCGATACGCCGAGCACTCGGAAGCCGCTACGCAGCACCAATCAAAACGCCGGACGGTCTGCCCTCTTGGTGCATGATCGCTGGTGCTTTTCAATGCTGTCTCTGCCTTGAGTGTCCGCTCTTCTTTCTGCCGAGGCGCCTCCCGGCGGTCCGGATGCGCATCGCTGCCTTCCCTGACTTCCGTGCAGTCGAGAGCGGCTTAGATCCAGTGACGAGGTCAATATGCGACGCAAGATAGTCGCGTTTGTTCTGGCAGGAGGCAGAGGCAATCGTTTATTGCCCCTCACCAGAGAGCGCTCCAAGCCAGCCGTGCCTTTCGGGGGGAAGTACCGCATGGTTGATTTCGTCCTCAGCAATCTCATCAACTCTGGCATCTTTTCCATTTATGTCATGGTTCAGTACAGGAGCCAATCACTTTTGAAACACCTGCGAGACGGCTGGCAATTCAGTAGCCTGCTCAGAGATCATTTCGTCATTCCAGCCCCGGCTCAGGTCCGCGCAGGTGAGGAGGCGTGGTATCGAGGAACGGCTGACGCGGTATTCCAGAATCTCGACCTGATCGATAACCCTGATGAGTGCACGGTGGCGATTTTTGGGGCCGACCATATCTACCGCATGAATATCGAACATATGGTTGAGTTCCACGAGCGGATGAATGCTGACGTAACCGTAGCCGCAATTCCGGTCTCATCTCATCTCTCGACCGAGTTCGGCGTCATAGAGGCTGGTCAAGACGGCGCCATACAAGGGTTCCACGAGAAGGACATAGATGCACCTACGATTCCAGGCAGGTCAGACCAAATCTACGCGTCAATGGGGAATTATCTGTTCTCTGGACGGGTTCTATTGAAGGAGTTGAAGGCCGATGCTCTTCGGAAGGAGAGCAAGCATGATTTCGGATACGATATCTTGCCGTCCATGCTGGGAAGAGCAGCGATGTACGCCTATGACTACCAAACCAACATAATTCCCGGAGAATCAGGCGAAGCGCCGATGTATTGGCGAGACCTCGGAACGCTAGAAGCGTATTACGAGGCCCAGATGGATCTCTGTGGTTTGATTCCGTCGCTTGGGCCGTTCTGGCAAGCGGCGACGAGTATCGGCCGCCGACGAGCGCAATGGCAGCCTGAGCAGGTACGGAAAAGACGCCTTCGGCTTGGAAGCGCAGTCGCGCTCCCACTTTACCGCACCACTGCGGCGACAATTAGAGTTCCCACCAAGGTCTGCACTGGATAGCTAGGACGACCGAACAGTTCCCAACGGCGTGCTCGAAACCTGCTCCCGAAAATGGTCATCCATGACCGTCCCGTTTATCAGGAAGAGCACGCAGCGCAACTCATCATGGCCAGGAGACTCTGCTCTCCACCCAAAGGCCGAATACATTTGCGCAGATCCGTCGATCCGCTCTTCGCTTTTCCCTTGCAGTCAGACGGCGGACCATACATTTTCGGGAACTCGGGACGCCACTTGTCCGAGAAGCCGACTATACAGACAAGTGAATTGCACATCATTTTGTCGGTGGTGACTTGGCGATTTTGCATCAACTGATGCTGGCTGCTCGGGTAAACTTCCGACAAGCCAACCGCCGCGTACAGTGCTTCTACTATCGACCTCCCTTTGGGAGGGATGGGTTCAGGATGACAAATCTTCCCTGATGGCTGATGAAGATCGAGTGGAAGAGGGATGTCGGAATTAGTCCCTCCGTGTCCCATTCCTGTTGGCCAGCGACAGCTACTATTGTCAGGTCATTGACCTCGTTCCTGCCAAGGTCCAGCCTTCGAACGGTTTTTGTCTCCATAGTGGTTATCCCCGATGACTTGAAGTTACCGGCGACTACGAATTCCTGGCGGTTCGAGCCGGGACCCAGAGTGTCTCGGAGAAGAGTGAGATTGTTCACGCCGGAGTCCAAGAGCAGCGAGATGGGGTTGTCTCCCAATTCGTGGATGCGCCCTAGGAGGATGAGACGTCCAAAGGTGGGTTTTCCCTGCCGCGTTCCGCCCAGTTGAATTGGCAGGCGCTCGCCGGCGAGTGTTTCGGCCAAAGGGCCGAGACCTGATTCGAACTGAATGATTTGATGGCGATAGTCGATCAGGATGTCGAAGTTTTGGAGAAAGTCCTCACCGAGAATTCCGCGTACTTTTGGGGGAAGGCTTCTCAGGTTGGCGGAGCTAAACAGAAAGAGACCCTTGCCATCGACGGTGGCACCCGCGATGGAAAGCGAATCTGCGTACACGGCTGAGAGAGACATCGATTCCTTCACTCCGAAGTGTGTTGTGGCTTTTCCGCGAGGAAGCGCAAGTTCATCAGCGAGTTTCTGGTCTAGTATGGTGTTGTTACTTCCGGTATCGAGCAAGAAGTCGTACGGGCCGGAGCCGTTGATCGTAACGGGAACGACGATTAGATAATCGTTGGCGATCCTAATCCTGACTGTGACTTCGGTGGTGGCCGGGGCGGCTGTGGCGGGAAGGCTGGATACGCAGATGAGAAGCAGGGAGATCTGGATGAAACGGGAGAGTGGCATGGGCGTTCACCTCGATGAGGCGAACTATGCCGGTGGGGTCCGGTGACGGTCTTGATGGTTCCCGGATATTGCGATGACAGATGTGATTTAAAGGTGAGGCCTGCTAAGCAGGAGAAAACAAGTGACTTATCGGTTCGATGAGTTTGAGGTGGATGACCGGGAGTTTCGCTTAAGTGAGGACGGGGCGCCCGTACAGGTCGAGCCGAAGGCGCTGCGGCTGCTGCTGTGCCTGATTGAGAACCGGAATCGCCTCGTGCGGAAGCAGGAGTTGCTGGACAAAGTGTGGCCGGACGCCATGGTGACGGAGAATGCCCTGACGCGGACTATCGGTTTACTGCGGAAGTCGCTGAATGACGATACCCACGTTCAACGATTCATCGAGACGGTGCCGACGGCGGGATACCGGTTTATTGCCAAGGTGACTGTTTTGGAGGAGAGCCCTGTCGTCGAGGAGATGAGGTCGGTGGTTGCGTCCCAGCGGACTGCTGAATTCGGGAAGGGGGGCGGGGCGAAGGGATTCGGAGCGAAGGGGTTGTGGGCGAAGAAGTGGCTCTTGGCTTCTGTGATTCTCCTGCTAGCCGCCGTTGGCGTCGCGGCATATTTTCTTGTTGGCCACCGGCGGAGGGTTCTCACGGAAAAAGATACGGTTGTGCTTGCGGATTTCGACAATTCTACGGGCGACCCGGTGTTTGACGGCACGCTGCGGCAGGGGATGGCGGTGCAGCTTGAGCAGTCGCCCTTTCTGAGCCTCATCTCGGATGAGCGGATCCAGCAGGTGTTGAAGTTGATGGGCCAGCCAGCCGATGTGCGGCTTACTCATGCAGTTGCGCGGGAGATATGTGAGCGAAACGGCAGCACGGCTGTTCTGGATGGCTCGATTGCGAGGCTTGGGAGTCAGTACGTACTGGGGTTGCGTGCAACGGATTGCCACGGCGGAAAGGTGCTCGCCGAGGAGCAGATACAGGCGGCGAGAAAAGAAGATGTGTTGGGTGCTCTGAGTCAGATTGCCAGTAAATTCAGAACGCGGTTAGGGGAATCGCTGGCTACTGTCGAAAAGTACAATACCCCGCTGGCGGAGGCGACGACGCCGTCACTCGAAGCCTTGAAAACCTATAGCCTGGGAATGAAGAAGATGTCCGAAGGACAGCCGAGCGCGGCTCTGCCCTTCTTGAAGCGTGCGGTGGAACTCGACCCGAATTTTGCGGCGGCCTACGAGTGGATGTCGGGCGTGTACGACAAGAACCGCGAGCAGCCGGAGCGGGCTGCGGAAAATATCCGCAGGGCATACGAACTGCGGGACAAGGTTAGCGATTTCGAACGCCTTTCCATCGAGTCGAACTACTACTGGAAGGGGACCGGAGAGTTGGACAAGGTAGTGGCGGTGCTCGAGCTGCGGAAGCAGACCTATCCGAGGGACGTCGGGCCTTTCATCGGCCTGGACATTCTTTACAGAAGAACCGGGAACCTGGAAAAGGCATTAGAGGAGGGTCGCGAGGCGCTGCGTATGGCGCCGGACGCATCGATCATCTACCAGAGCCTCGGCGCCGATTATGTGAACCTTAACCGGCTGGATGAGGCGGAGGCGATGTACAAGGAGGCCGAGAGGCGTAAGTTGGCTCCTGAGGGGTGGGCCAGGTCTCGTTACCTGTTGGCATTTCTGAAAGGCGATGAGGGACAGATGGCGCAGTTAGCCTCATCCGTCGTGGGAAAACGAGGCAACGAAGACGATATGCTGGCCGCGCAGGCGGACACCGAGGCGTGGTACGGGAGGTTGAAGAACTCACGTGAACTGACTCGACGGGCGATGGATTCGGCGGAGCGGAATGACGGGAGAGAGACCGCCGCAGGCTATCAGGTAGCGATAGCACTCTTCGAGGTGGACTCAGGTAACCGCGAGCAGGGCCTCGCCGATGTCCGTGCAGCGATGAAGCTGGCGCCAAACCGCGCGGTGCAGGAGATGGCTGCGGTGGCATTGGCCCGAGCAGGCGATACGGCGGCGGCGGAGAAGCTGGCAGACGAACTCGGCAGGAACTTTCCTCTGGACACTATGGTCCAGAGGTATTGGCTGCCTGTGATCCGGGCGAGTGTCGCGATGCAGCGCAAGGACCCGAACCGGGCGATCGAACTCCTGCAGGTGGTCGGCGACCTGGAACTGACGAACAGCTTGCTGCCGGCTTATTTGCGTGGAGAAGCTTATCTCATGCTTCGTGATGGCAACCGGGCAGCAGCAGAGTTTCAGAAGTTTGTCGACCATCGCGGTGTGGTGAGGAACAAACCCTGGGGTGCACTGGCCCGCCTGGGGCTGGCGCGGGCTTACACCGTGCGGGGCGACACCACCAAAGCCCGCGCCGCATATCAGGATTTTCTGACGATCTGGAAAGACGCAGACCCCGACCTACCTATCCTGATACAAGCGAAATCAGAGTATGCGAAGCTGCAGTAGATTTTGGCACTGCACTCAAATTTCGAGAGTACATATGCTGGCGATTTGCCCAACGGTGATGGTCCATTCAGAAGTTGAGTCTCGGTTGTCGATAACAGGGCTTAGCGCTCATTGACCTATTCGGATCGATCCTTCGGCAAGTGGACGAAAAACCGGCTTGGCGGTCACCTGATCAGGCGCAGCGTAACAGCAGAGACAATAACCCATTAACCTCGTGATCCACCGCAGTGGAGTGCGGCAATCATGAGGAAAACGTCTACGAACAAGGCAAAGGGCAAGAAGAACCGACCCAAAACCAAGCTCGGCATACCGGATCTGGAACACTCGAAAGCCGCAGTCTTACGGAGCCTCGGTTCTCCGGAATTCGAGGCCTGAGCGGGTGCTAAATTATTTCCTGTCCAATCGGCGTTTACCAGGATTGAATTTAGATGAATACGAGAGATTGGACTGCACTAGCCGCAAAGACTAACTAAGACTGGCCGAGATCAACGAGACGCAAATCAGCGTCACAAGGTGGCACAGGCTCGGCCCACTTGCGACGCTATTGCACCTCTATCGCGGAAACAATCGCGTCTCCTTTGGTCGGTCTGAACTCAAGAATCACCATGCCATCCCTGGCAGTCACTTCGAAACGCTGTTGATACGCGGTCAGCGCACCTCCCGCGGCGGCTGCCACATCCAGGTTGGCTCACAACCTTCTGACCATTCGCAAGAACACTCGAAAATGCGGTCGCCGGGATGGAGAGACGGCTCCACAAACGTGAGGACTACGCTATGCGGACCGTCAGCCACGGGAATACGATAGGTGAAAGATCCGGCACGGTAGGTGGCCGCCACCTCTGGACTGCTGGTTCCGGCAATTGACGGCGGAGCCGGAGCTCTTCCCCGAGCCCCCGGACCGGAGATAGTCTCCGCCGTTCCGCCCTCGAAGAACGTATCCGATCCAAAGTGTTTTCCATCGCTTGCCCCTGCGACCAGTGCGCCGCAATCGATGTTAGGTGTTCTTCGCGGCGGCGTCGGATAGATGCCACTGCACCCTGTCCTCCACATCTCCCTTGGGAAACGAGCCACTTGCGACGATGTCGTTGGCGCCGGGGCTGAGAACGACGCCATTCCAGACACAGATGCGATCCGGGCAGTCTGCAAGCACTCCAATGAGCTTTCCATTTACTTTCAGCGAGGTCTTGGGCGCGTTGCTGTACACCCGCACATCTGCTATCCGGTAGGCTCGCTCGGTATAAAGGCTGGAGTTGATGTGGACCGTTGGCGTCGCCGTCCAGTTGGCTTTGTAAAAGAAGTACGGGTCCTTCCTATACTTATGGTCAAAGGTCACGATGCCCTTGGTATTGATGTCCTGGGCATTGCCCTCGCTGCGAGTCGTGCTTCCGAAGTCGAAGGAATTCCAGATAAACGTACCCCATAGATACGGTTTGCTGCGCATCGTGGACCAGTTCTGTTCGTGAATGTAGGACTCGTATTCTTCCGCCTGGGGCCGGTTGCGAGACTCCGGGCCACCCAGCGCATTGTCAGAGTGCAGCGAGACAGCGCCGCCGGCACCGTATTCCGTTACCGCCATGGGCTGTGCGGGCCGGGTGTGGTGCAGGGCGTCAAGATGAGGGCCCAAGTCGGAGGGCGTGCCGTAGTACCAGCCGAAGTAGCGGTTCGCACCGGAGAGGTCGGTGACCGAGGCCGTGATGGGCACCACGGTATCGGGTGCGTAGCGTATTCCCTCACAGCAAGTCGCCAGTGTTGTGGGCCTGCCTGGGTCCAGTTCGTGCGCCAACTGATTCAACTCTTTGAGTAAGGGCAGGGGATCAGGAACGGCGCCTGTTTTGTTCCCCACAAAGGCCGGTATGCTGTTTCCAAAATCGATCTCATTGCCGATGGACCACGTGACCACCGAGGGATGATTGAAGTCCTGCGCGATCAGCTCGCGCAGTTGCTGCCGGGCGTTCTCACGAAGCGCTTCCGTCGGTTGCAGGCTCTCGCCCAATGTCCACTGGCTTACCAGGGGTATCTCGTCCCAGAGCACGAGTCCGTCGCGGTCCGCGAGGTCGTGAATCGGCTGGCCGTGCTGGTAGTGGGTGAGGCGTATGCCGGTCACCCCCATCTCACGCATCATCGCCTCGTCCGCGGCAACGTCCTCCGGTTCCGACGCCCAGCCTTTGCCTTCACGATCCTGGTGATAGCCGACGCCGTGGACGGCCACGTGTTTTCCGTTGAGGAACAGTCCATTATCCGGATCGAACCGAACCTGCCGAATGCCGAAGGGGAGAGAGACACGATCCACCAGTTGGGAGGACTTGTTTGAGAGTTCCACCACCAGGCGGTACAGATAAGGATCCTCCACGCCTTGCCAGAGATGCGGATGTGGCACAGCCACGTTCGCGGTGCGCTCTACCACGCTCGCTGGTGCCACTGTGACGGACTGCTCTTGCTGTGCCGCGACCTTGCCCTGCGCGTCAACGAGCAGGGTTCGGAGCACAAGGGTGCCACTCTGCTCACTGTCGTTGCGCACCCGTGCGCGCACCTGCACCTGCGCCCCGGCAGACGCGATGGACGTCGTCTTCGCATAGACTCCGGAGGAGCCGTAGTCCATCAGATCAAGGTGCGTCTTCCTGGTGAAGACGAGGCTTACCGGACGATACAAACCGCCGTACACGAAGAAGTCTCCCGTAAGCGGCAACACGTCGGCAGTCGAGCTTCCCAGCGCGGGTTTCGTGTTGTCAACCTTCACCGTAAGCGTGTTCGCCTGGCCGGGCTTGAGTGCTGCCGTGCTATCCAGCCGAAAGCGCGAGAAGCCTCCCCGGTGTGTGCCAAGCATGGTTCCGTTCAACCAGACGGTTGCGATGCGGCTTGCGGCGTCAAATTGCAGAAAGCTTTCCATACCAGCCACGTTCGCTGGCGGCGTGAAGACGAGCTTGTACCAGCCGACGCCCTGCGTGGTTACCACGTTCTGCGCGGTGTTGATGTGGGACGCGGGTGCGTCCTTGTAGTAGCCCACCCGGTTCCAGGTGTGTGGCACGCTGACGGTTGTCCATGTCGCATCCGGTTCAGCCTGGAGCTCTGTCGCAGATTCTGGACCCAGTTTGAAGCGCCATCCATCGCGGAGTGACATCTCGACGCGAGGGTCTACAGCCGTGGAACGGTGCGTTCTGCTCGTCTGTGTCTTCTGTGCCTGATTCTCCACGGCGAGCGACAAGAGGCACAGCATAAGCAGACAAAGAGGGCGGGGCATAGGCAAGCTCCTGCAAGCTCCATGTGCTTGCGTGGTTGAAGAGACAGCGCAATTTTAGACATCACACGAACCGTTGTCACCAAGACTGTGTGGAAGCGGCGTCGAGCGAGCCTGAGTACCGTGCTTACAGTCTCTACAAGTCGGCCAGTGTACCGGGATCACATAATCCGGTCGGGGCAGGAAAATCGGACACTGGGGCGTTTGTCGGTACTCGTCAGTGCTCCGCCGTAATCAGGTGAGAAATCTGAAGGATTGGACACCATCATGTTGCTGATCGATGATACTCGTCACGAGGTTTCTATGGCTAAGTTGCGAGTCTGTCTCTGCTTTAGCGTTATCGGCCTGCTTCTCTCCGGAACAGCAGAAGCCCAAGCCCCCATTTCGCGCAACGATACGGATCGTGCCAACGCGCTTCTGAAGGAAATGACGACTGAGGAGAAGATTGGTCAACTGAACCAGCCCTTCTACCTAAAGCTTCCCATTGCCGGTATGAAGATCGATCCAGTGGCCTACGAAGACCGAGTGCGTCGCGGCGAGGTCGGCTCCTTTCTGTTCCTCACCGACCCAAAGGAGATCAATCGTCTACAGAAGATCGCAATGACCGAGCAGCGCTTGCACATTCCAATCCTTTTTGGCTTCGACGTGATTCACGGCTTTGATACGGAATTTCCCGTACCTCTGGCGATGGCTGCCTCCTGGGATCCGGCAATGGCCGAACAAGCGCAGGGGATCGCCGCGGAAGAAGCGGCCCATGCCGGGCTGCGTTGGAGCTTTGCACCGATGTTGGACATTGCAAGAGACCCGCGATGGGGCCGGATCTCCGAAGGAGCGGGTGAGGATCCCTATCTTGGCGCGGCAATGGCACGCGCTCAGGTACGAGGTTTTCAAGGAACGCCAGAGAATCCGCGGCCCTTCATGGCAACCTTGAAGCATTTCGCGGGTTACGGAGCTGCGGAAGGTGGCAGGGACTACGATGCTGTTTACATTCCGGAAGAACGGATGCAGAACGTCTACCTTCCTCCGTTTCGTGCAGGAGTGGAAGCGGGCGCCGACACCGTCATGAGCGCGTACATGGACCTAAACGACGTTCCCGCGAGCGGCAACGTACACCTTCTACGGGATATTCTGCGAACAGAATTGGGATTCAAAGGATTCGTGGTGAGCGATGCCTTTGCCGTCGGCAGTCTGGTCACGCAAGGCTTCGCACGCGACAGCACGGACGCGGCGCTGCGCGGGGCTACGGCCGGCGTGAATATGGATATGGGGAGCGCAACCTATTTGGAGCACATGAAATCTCTGCTCGATCAAGGGCAACTCACCCTCACCCAGCTCGATGATCTCGTCCGCCCCATACTGGTTGCGAAGTATCGTCTTGGACTCTTTGAGAACCCTTATGCGGATGCTACCGAACAGACCCACGCTGAGATGCTAGCGAAGCATCGTCAGATAGCGAGAACTGCAGCCACGCGTTCTGTTGTATTGCTTCGGAACGAAGGCGATCTCCTGCCGCTGGCAAAGACGACAAAGCGAATTGCCGTGATTGGACCGCTCGGCAACAGCAAAGGCGACATGAACGGGCCGTGGAGCCTGACCGCAAAAGCAGAAGACGCAGTCTCTGTCTTCGAAGGTATCCGCGCAAAACTTCCTGGCTCCCAAGTGGCCTATGCAGGGGGCGTGCAAATAGCCAAGGCATTCCCCTCCTCGTTCGATGGGCTTATTGGTCCGAAGATAGAGACGCCCTGGACACCAGAAGAGGCGGATCGTCAGATGAAGAGCGCGCTCCAGCTAGCCGGGAAATCCGACGTGGTGATCATGGCCCTTGGAGAGCTAACCATCATGGACTTCGAGTACTCCTCACGTTCGTCGCTCAGCCTTCCCGGCAAGCAACAGGAGCTTCTCGAGAAGATTCAAGCGCTCGGTAAGCCTATCGTGTTGCTGCTCTTCAGCACCCGGCCGCTCGATCTTTCGTGGGCTTCAGAACATATCCCAGCGATTATGGATTGCTACTTCGGCGGCACGGAAACTGGGAATGCAGTTGCTGATCTTCTGGTGGGTGATGCGGTACCCGGCGGCAAGCTGCCGGTCACGTGGCCCCGCGCTGTTGGTCAGATTCCAATCTATTACGCGCATACGACGTCGCATAAGCCTTATGATTCGCCCGAATTTACCTCTCGCTATTGGGATGCTCCAACCTCACCTCTCTACCCCTTTGGCTATGGGTTGAGCTATTCGACCTTCTCTATCTCCGATCTTCGCCTAAGCGCTAAAACCGCTCCCCTTGACGGATCGATCACGGCAACGGTCACGGTTGCAAATACTGGCGCAAGAGCAGCCGACGAAGTGGTGCAGATTTATCTCCATCAGCGATTCGGTTCGGCATCGAGACCTGTTCGTGAGTTGAAGGGGTTCCGTCGTGTCACGCTGCAGCCTGGGCAAAAACAGGAGATCAGCTTCACGGTCGGCCCCGCGGAGCGAACCTATTGGAGCGCCGCAAAGAACGGATGGGTTGCAGAACCTTCCGACTTCGACGTATGGGTCGGCAACAGTTCGACAGCCACACTGCACGACAGCTTCTCGGTAGTGCAGTAAGGAAGGAACAGAAACATTCGTTTGGAACGAGGACAGTCTCTCTCGAAGTGTGGAACTAGTAGGGCAGTGATGCGCAGAGTCTGCGGGAAATTTGCCGTAAATCACTAGTCCTGGTAAGTCGGCCAGTGTTTAGAAATCCAGTCCACCTGGACGTAAAACCGGCTTGTCGGACAATGCCCGTAAAGTCGCATTTTCGGAAACTACGCTCGGGGAAGCTGGTCGGCCTTAGTGGACGATTTTCGAACTTTCCGGGTTTAGAACCACACCCTTAGACTCCATAGAAGCGCCACTTTAGAATTCGACTCGCAATCCGAGGTCTCGAAAACCTTTTTCTTGGAAGTACCCCAATAGAAAACAGTAGCAGTTCGCTCCGGGCTGACGCATGATTGAGCCATGAAGACAGCCCTTCTGTTGCTTCTATTCACTCTTGGTTGCCATCACGCTCCTGACGACGAGCCCGGCCCATCTCATCTCTCGAAGAGACCTCTCACACCCGAACAACTCGACATCTACTCCGACTACCTCCACCACGTCTATCGTCCGCCGCGAGATTCCTTCGACCCAAAAGTGATCGCGTTATCCGACTTCACCATGCTCCGTCCACCCTACCAATACGACCCCACTTCGAGAGTGCGCGACGAATGCCTGAAAGAGATCGGCAATCTTCCGGAAGGAAACGTACTTCATTTGCTTCCTGACGAACTGAACGAACCCGGGAAGATTGAGTTAGTCGATCCTAAAACTCACAGAAAGCGTGAGCCGAATACGCTCCCGAACGCACCCCTCAACGAAAGGCCCGCTGGCGAAGACCCGCAACACCCCGTGCTCTTACTATCTGAGATTGCTTTCGACCGAACTCATAAGTTCGCTGCCTTCGACTACTCCTATCAGTGCGGAGGCGACTGCGGCGATGGCGGATCCATTCTTTATGAAAAACATGAAGGCCAATGGGTGCGCTCGCCACGCCGGTGTGCAATCGGAATATATTAGCCGGGTTAATTTCACAAAACAGCCCTAGGAGGGCTGCCCATGACTTATTTACGCAGCCAGCTTGGTCAAATCCGGCATGTGGCTGGACTACGGCGTGTCGCATTGCCAGCCCGATGTTTTCGATGAGGCGCTGGCTGCACGCAAAGACGAACTAGCGAACGTCAAGATCCGTTCCTGAGCGTGTCGCCCACCACGGTGCAGAAGCTCGCCCGAGTCGCAGCTTAGTTCTAGTACCACTAAACCCCCCATTTCCCAGAAAACCATTGTGTACGCTGTCTTCGCTCCAAACCCACGCAAGCCGAGGGTCCCATGCGAACCGCCACTCTACTAGCCGCAGCACTCCTCCTCTCCAGCCCACTCGCCAAAGCCCAGGAAGAAGCAGCGTCCTGCCTCACAGGACCCAACATCCTCATCACCAACCCCAACCCCCAAATGAAGGTCCCCTTCACCGCAACCGTCAAGGCCACATTCGACCAGAAGCTGGCCGACGGAGACTCCATCCACGGCACAGTCCGCTACCGCATTGCCCGCGACGGCTCCGGGAGAACTATGGTCGAGGTGCCCCTCAACTGCTACATCGGAGAGGACGGACATCGCCATCAGACATACCACGTCACCGTCTCCGACCGTTCCACAAACACAAACGAGACCTGGTCGCTGTCCGGAAACGAGGGGAAGATCGCGACCATCTTCCACATGCCCATCTCGCAACCCCCATCCCCGGCCGAATTGGCCGCCATGCGCGCTAGCGCCCAGACCCGGCAAGCAACGATGCCTCAATGGCAGATCGAAAATCTAGGCACCCGCGAGTTTCAAGGCCTCTCTGCAATTGGCACCAGGCGAACCCAGACCATCCCCGCCGGTGAAGAAGGAAACGCGCTCCCCCTGGTCCTGATCAACGAGTCATGGGTCTCACAGGACCTCAACGTCACAGCCAGGTCGATCCACGACGATCCCAGGCGAGGCCGAACCACCGCCGAGATCGAAGAACTCCACCGCGGCGATCCCGACCCAACACTCTTCTCCCCGCCCGAGGGCTACATCATCAGGGAACAGAATCCCCCACCCACCGTCACCGACCCTCGATGATAGCGAAACCGATGCAACGAGACGCGTCGCCGCTCTACTGCTCGCCGGGTGCGCCATCCTTTACAGGCGTACCCACCCACGAGTTGCCAATTCCTCGACTCGGACCGCATCTGCTGCAGGCGAAGGTCTGTTTAGGCAAAGAAAGCGACCTTTTGCGTCGTATCTAAGCGGCGTCGTTGGAAGACGGGGACGGTTCAGGGTTTGAGGGCTTCTGGGTGTAGTTTGCGCACAGACGAATATGGTTGGAAAAGTTTCAATAAGTCGGCGATTGTCGACTTTTTTTGCTTAATCTTGACAACTTTTTCGGGTAGCTTCTGTTGAAGCCTGTGTCCTTCAATTTGACAGTCGGCTAAGTGAGGCGAGCGATGAACGCAAAGGGCCCCAGGTTTTCGACTAGCCACAGAATGTTGCGGCCTGAAGATGCGCTGCTATTGATACTTGGCCTTATTGCGGGTTGCTCAGGTAGTTCGACTCCTCCAGCGGCTAATCCTGCAGTGACGATCTCGGGGGCCAGCCAGGCCCGATTGGGTTCGACGGTGCAATTGTCGGCCTCGGTAACCAACACGACCAATACAGCGGTGACGTGGCAGGTGAACGGTGCGGCTGGAGGCAGCACCGCGACGGGGACGATTTCGGCAACTGGACTGTATACACCGCCGGCGACGATTCCTAATCCGAACACCGTGACCATCACCGCGGTGACGCAGGCGACACCGGTGGCGACGTCGGCTCCTATTACGGAGTCGATCCTGAATCCCATTCCGGTCGTCTCTTCGGCACAGGCGATCGAGACGGCGGTCGGTGGGACGAGCTATTCGCTGGACTTGCTGGGGAGCGGCTTTATCAGCACATCGCAGATGCAGGTTGGAGGGGTGACGGTGCCTGCAACGCTGGTGTCTTCGACGGAGCTGCGCAGCTCGGGGACCATAACGGTGGCGAGCGGCGTGACTACGGTGGCGGTGACGGTGGCGAATCCCGATCCGGGGACGATGACGGCGAATGCCACGGCCCAGGTGGTGAACCTGAAGGCTTCGCTGCCGGCGGCAGCGCGGTTGCTGGACCAGGCGACGTTCGGACCGACGCTGAATGACATCAGCCACGTGCAGGTGGTTGGGATCAACGGGTATTTGACGGAGCAGTTCGCTGTGGCGACCACGCTGCTGCCGGACATTGCGGCCACGCCTCCGACCCCATGCGTTAATACGCTGCTGCCATGTGAGCAGTCGGAGTGGTGGCAGACGATGCTAACGGCGCCGGACCAGTTGAGGCAACGGGTGGCGTTTGCACTGGCTTCGATGTTTGTGGTGTCGACAAACTCGGTGAATGCGCGGGCGGTGACGACGTACCAGAACACGCTGGCAAACGATGCGTTTGGAAATTTCTACACGATCATGCAAGATGTCTCGTTGTCTCCGGCGATGGGCGCGTATCTGAATATGTTGAACAGCAACAAGCCTGCGACCGGCCAGATTGCGAATGAGAACTATGCGCGCGAGCTGATGCAACTGTTCACGACGGGCATTGACATGCTGAGCCAGGACGGAAGCCTGCAGTTGGATGCCAACGGCAATCCGATTCCTGTGTATACGGAGACGCAGGTGCAGGCATTTGCGCGAGCGTTCACGGGGTGGACGTACTCACCTGCGTCGGGTGTGGGGTCGAAGTTTCCGAATCCTGCAAACTATACGGCTCCAATGGTCGCTGTGGAGAGCGCGCACGACATGACGTCGAAGATTCTGCTGGATGGAACGACGCTTCCCTCAGGCCAGAGCACAGCGCAAGACCTGACAGGGGCATTGACGAATATCTTCAACCATCAAAACGTCGGACCGTTTGTGTGCCGACAACTGATTCAGCACCTGGTGGCGAGTAATCCAAGCCCAGCATATGTAGCGCGGGTGTCGGCGGTATTCGCAAATGATGGAACGGGAGCTCGCGGGAATATGAAGGCGGTGATCACGGCGATTTTGACCGATGCGGATGCACGAGCTGGAGACACGAGTCCGAACTTCGATGGCGGCCACATGCGCGAGCCGATGCTTTACATGACGAATGTGATGCGCGGCCTGGGCTATGTGAATAACGATGCGAAGGCTGGAAACGATGTGGTCGCGAATGCCTCGTACAACACGGTGGGGAACTATACGACTGCACTCGGCGAAAAACCTTACACATCGGGTAGCGTCTTCAACTTCTTTCCGCCGAATTATGTGATTCCAGGAACGACGCTGAATGCGCCGGAGTTTGGACAGGAGAACACGGCTTCCGCGGTGTTGCGGCTGACGCTGGCGAATAGTTTGGTTGGGGTCGCTGCCGGCAACGGGATCAGCGGATTTACGGTGGACCTGAGCAAGACGAGCGCTCTGGGGATGACGGCATCGGCAACCGGCAATGCAATGACGGATAGCGGCAATCTGGTGGATTCGCTGGGCGTGATCTTGATGCATGGTCAGATGCCGTCGCAGATGCGGACCGACATTGTGAACCATATTGCTACGCTAACCGATCCCGCGGAACGAGTAAGGGTGGCGGCGTATCTGGTGATTACTTCTTCGTTCTACAAGATTGAGCACTAGAACCGGCGTGCAGGCAGCTAGGTAAAGACGGGAATGAGGATCGAACTATGGGAGTGAATCGGCGAAGTTTTATCAGGTATGCAGCGTTGACGGCGGCTGGAAGTGCGGCTGGGCTGCGGCCGTTTGGGGCGCTGAACGCATTGGCCCAGAGCGCGCCCGAGTACAAGGCGTTGGTATGCGTGTTTTTGTTTGGCGGCAACGACGCGAACAATACGCTCGTCCCATTCGATACAGTTGGTTATGCGAACTATGCGTCGATTCGAGGGCCATTGGCTCTTCCACAGATGGGCACGGGAGGGCTGATTCAACTGGCGCAGGCGCCGAATTTTTCGCTGAATCCGAACTTACCGGATATTGCGAAGCTATTCGATAGCAACGTTGCGGCCATAGTGACGAACGTCGGTACGCTGATTGCTCCGACAACCAAGACGACGTATCAGCATGGCGCGGTAGTGCCGACCAATCTGTTTTCGCATCCAGACCAGCAACTGGAGTGGCAGAATGCCTCGCAGAGTGGAGCGACGCCGACCGGATGGGCGGGACGGATCGCCGACAGTCTGACGACCAGCTACAACCCGGGAGGAACAGTGCCAATGATTACGTCGGTGGCCGGCGACACGCTGTTCTGCAATGGGACGGCGAGTACGCCGGTGGCGGTGAGTCCGGGAAATCTGGGCGGCGCTTCGTGCAGCGAAGGTGCGACGGAGTGCGCGGCGCAACAAGCGACGGCGCAGGCTCTGCTGCAGTTCGACTCGGGATTGTCCCTGGTGCAAGCGGACAATACGATTACGAAAGATGCTTATAACTATGCCCAGATCCTGACGGCGGCGACGTCTTCGCTGCCCGCGCTGCAGACCGCGTTTCCGGCGAACAATGCGCTGGCGTCCCAGTTGAAACAGATTGCGCAGATCATCCAGGCACGTGCTGCACTGGGAGTTTCGCGGCAGATCTTCTTCGCAGGGATTGGGAATTTCGACACGCACTCGGACCAGGTGAATCTGCAGGGAACGCTGCTGGCATCGATCTCGCCGGCGCTGGCTGCGTTCTATCAGGCGACGCAGGAGCTGGGTGTAGCGAATAATGTGACGACGTTTACGATGTCGGATTTTTCGCGGACGTTCCAACCGAACTCGAATACGGGAAGCGACCACGCATGGGGCTCGCATCACATTGTGCTGGGCGGGGCAGTGAAGGGCGGACAGATGTATGGAACGTTTCCGACACTGGCTCTGAATGGGCCGGATGATTCCGGGACGAATGGGCGATGGGTGCCGACGACAGGAAGCGTGCAATATGCAGCGACGCTGGCGAGCTGGTTCGGCGTAAGTGCGACGCAGATGGCGACAATCTTCCCAAACGTCGCGAGCTTCCCGACGATGAATCTTGGATTTGTCTAGCCTGTGGTTATGGAATAGTGCGTTGCGCAAGTGCCCGAAAAGTCACGTTTTCGGCAAGTTCGGTCACTGCTCCGAATTGACTCCCTGAGTCTCTGCAAGGCATGTAATCCTCGAGGGAGTAGTACATCACCTGTTTCTATCTTTTCCGTTGTTCCCCTTCATAAGCAACCCTAATAGATTCCCCGATATCATCGGGATGGTCAGTTCGAAACTGGATGGGGAGGGCGGTCGAAATCCCTAGAGAAGACGCCTCGCGAACCCTAGCCAAGTCACGCGCGAAAAATCCCAGATTTAGATGATTTTTCCGCCACCTAAAATCGCGCTGGAGGTTTCAGGCGGGTTGAAGGGATCAGGAGTGCCAGAAAACGCCAGCGGCTGCAGGACGGGCCAGCCAGCGCCGTTGTTGGGCGGGCTTAGGAGTGGATTGCACCAAGAATGTGGCATCTCTGGCGTCATGAAGATCGGCGGAGGGCTCTGGCCAGGTCTCCATATTCTGGTTCGTCTGGAAGAGCCTCTACCTGAAGCCGGAACTGCTCGGCCCTATTAACCATGACCTCTTCTAGCTCACCTGTGTAGAAGCCTCCACCGTGACGGTGGCTCTGGTACGCGAATGCGTCTACCAATAGCCGTCGTGATTCGCCTGTGAACTGACGCAGAAGACTTTTGACAAACTCGCGATTGGTAAAGATGAGGTGTGGAATCGCCTTCCCGATCAGAGTTGCCAAGTTTTCAACGCTTGCCCCACACGCGATAGACAAGCGCTCAATCTGTCCATTGCACAGTATTGAGAACCCCCTCTACCGTCAGGAATGTACTCCGCGTGGCCAGCAAACGCCCAAATCAATCTATCTGTGACGATCACATTGGATCCTGGCCGCCAATGGGCACTACCGGCGAGTACTTTCGTAAATCAGCCGGGAACTCCGTATGCGATCGACGAGCACCGCTCACCTTCGACTCACGAAGCGGATCACGCGGCAGATTCCCGTTAATGTCCCTCCGCTTGCGGGCCACCCTCGCTCGCGTGACCCAGGAGCCGATCCTGCCTGTGAAAACAGCCCAGCTAGACGGTTCGAAACGTTTCTGCGTGGCTCAAACGCCTACTGAGCACAGATGTGCCGAATCGGGAGCGCTACTCGATGAGAGCCGCGTCCTTTGAAAACGATAGAGGTCTTTTACGCAAGCTCGTTGGGCACACCACGCCATCTCAAATCCCTGGATGCTAACTCCTATGCGGCCTTTTTCGGTGTCTGTTCACTCGTGGAACTGGTACGGCGATCTGACTTTCGTTTCAGGAATGCTTCCAATCGTGCCTTGAGCTTTGAGAAAGCCGAGGTGGTATCTTCACTTCCCTTAAGCTGCTTCTTGAGTTTCGAGATGTCGTCCTTCAACGCCGCATATTCTGGATCCTGCGCTGCGTATCCAAGTGCCATCGCCCGATTAAGCTCGAACTCAGCTGTTTCCACAACCTTTTGCGCTGCGTTCTTGTCCTTTTGGGCCGACGTCTGGGCTTGATTGATAGCCTCCTGCGCAACCAGTAACGGTAAAGGTGTAACCTGATCAACTGTCACCAGAGAATTGACTGCCGCAAGCAACGCGATGCTGGCGGCCTGGCTGTCCTTATCAAGCAGGCGCGCAGCTTCCTGCAAAGCTGTCGGATATATGCCCAACGGCAGGTTGTAGGTGCGGACGCGGACTTCGCTCCTCAGAGCGCCGAGCAGCGCACGTGCAGTCGGAAAGTCGTCCAGCAAGATTGCCGCGTCCACGGCATCTGTAAGTTTCTCGATGTCATCAATGTCCCGCGGTGCTGTATCGATGATCAGGGCTTCGACGCTCACCGGGATAAGCGCGAGCTCCGGATTGCGAGCCAGCACAATGTTGACTTTTCCTGTTGCCTCCTCGATGCCCTTCAGGGCGTCGGCCGTTTTGCCCGCCGCGATCGAGTCGATAGCCTGCACAGTTTGTTCGATGGCCGCGATAGCGTCCTTATCCAACGTTTTCAGTGCTTGCTGCTCAGCTTCGTTCCGCCATTTCTCAAGATCGGGGCGGGCTTGTTGTTCAGCACGATTCCGTTGCATTTCGAGGGTGGGTTTCGCCTGCGTGTCTGTCATGGCACTCCTATCCCAACAGCCGATCCAACCGATTGCGCTCAGTCGTCGGCTTCTGGTTGAACTCTCGCGGCAGTCCAGCCGATGGAAGCCGGCTGCGACAGAGTCTACATGTAAGAAATGGTAATGGCCGAACCAGAGCAAAAACAATTGATCGTCGGCAGGAGGTGAACGTCGGAGATGAGACGTAATACCATATGCGCGCTGCGTCGCAGAAGATACCAAGACTTTGGTTGTAGGCAGGAAGTGATCGGCCTCGGTCGACCGATCCACGAGCAAGGTTGCGGCCGTGGCGATCGCCGCTACAATGATGTCATCGAAGCCGTCCGGCAAAGGAAAATAAGTCTGTGCGGGACCAGAACCTAGGAAAGATTAGCAAACTCAGTGCCGGTCAGCGGCCGGTGGACAATGTGCGGGCAACTTTAAGATCCGGAGAGAACCCCGCCAAATCAGTATCAGGAAGACCGCTTATGTTTATCCATATTTTCGCCGTCCCGATCAACCATGGGGTTTGTATCAGGACTTCCTTCAATGAACGTTAAGGAGATTTGCACTAAACCGCTTGCGCGGCAGACGCTGCCATCAAGGAATTTTTCATGCGAGACACCTATCGATTGGATGCGCACCGGAAGCAATCGCCATATTCAAAGGTCGCTTGAACGATGGGAGTATGAGGACGATCCGCTAAGGTCGTAGGCGTCTGTACGACTTTGTGGTGATGCCGGACCTTATCACCTGGAATCTCTGATCCCGCATCTAATCCGGTAGTTACTTATTCTGGCCAAACGAAGGAGAACCCATGGCTGACGCGAAAAAGTGTGAAAATCCTGCCTGTACCTGTACCCCGCCTAAGGCAGACCGATTCTGCGGCGCTCACTGTGAGGCCTTGAAGGGAGCAGTAGAAGTGGTATGCCAATGCGGGCATGCATCCTGCGGCGGAGACGCCTTGTCACCCGCAACCTAGGGCGCAATCGTCGTAGGGTGAAGATCGAGCGTGGGATTATGCCGAGAGGAGTGGTGCGCGCCTTTACGCGATTTTTCTCAACGTCTTTGAGGCACCGTACTCCACGTTCGCCACAACCGCCACGCTGTAGCTACGCTATCGTTCGCGGCGCTCCTTACTATTTTGGAATCGGCTATCAGAATCCATTTCTAAATGAGTCACGGTGGCCATTGCGGGAATCTATAGGTAGTGGAGGCGGTTATGGATCCTGCGACTCCTCTTGCAACCGCCCTGCCATCCGCTCCCGTGCTTGCCCGGAGGGATCTTCTTGACCTCGCAAATTTTCGCGATACGAGTGGTTACGCCGTCTCCTTCTTCTTCAGCCTCCAATCGATTCCAGACAAGTCGCACCATACGGAGGTAACCCTTGTCCGCGATTTGGTGCGGGAGGAGAAGCGACGGGTGGACATCAAGCAGGCTCCAGGCCTGGCTGAAGACCTAGAAGCCGTTCGGATGCAAGCGGAGGAGGTTCGCCTCAGCCCACGGCAGTGGAGGATTTTGTATGCGTGCCATCGGCAGGGACTTTCGCGGAAGTTTGAACTGCCTGCGCCGAAGCCGATCCGACAGCTGCATGTGGGTGGGCGGTTTCTGCTAGCTCCGATGTTTTGGGCGCTGAATTTTTGTACACCCTATGGCGTGCTGACCTTCGAGCTAGGCCGCGCACGAATTTTTGTAGTGCGAGGCCTTCAGATCCAGGAATTCAGCGGCCGCTTGCCGAAGGAGAACATCACCTTACATGTCAAGGAGTCGTCCCGGACTTCGTCCGAAAAGCATCTGGAACACCACATGGAAGGGCATGTGCGCGCGTACTGCAACGAGTTGGCCGAGAAGGTGCGCGTGTTCCTCGCAGAAGAGAAGCTGCATGAGATGGTCTTCGGATGCCGGGAAGATCTGTGGGGCGAAGCGAGACCGGAGTTTGCCGACATCGAGAAGAGCATATTGATCGGGCGATTTGTCCCATCGGATTACGACATGCCGGCTGCGGACGTCCGCGAGGCCACGTACCCGATCTTCGAAGAGAACCGGCGCAAGAGCGGCGTGGCACTCCTCGAGAGAATCAGCGACGAGCCGGCTCGTGGGGCCGTGGGGGTGAACGCCATTATGGAAAATTTGATCGAAGGACGTGTCCAAAAACTGATGCTGGGCAGACCCGTGGAAGGAACCGTGAGCGAATGCGACAACTGTGGGCACGTGCAGCCGCGCGCGGACGGACCCTGCATATTTTGCGGCAATACCAGCCTGCATAGTCTGGAGGCGGATGAAGGGCTGATCCGGCAGGCTGTTCTAACCGACGCGGAGATTCTGACCTTCGATGGGGATGAGGTTCCGGGCTTTACCGGAGCCGCTGGTTTGCTTCGCTATTGAGAAGCGGCAGCAATGCCATGAAATCTCCTCGGCTGGTGACATCATCGAAGCGTCGACATCAGCAGTTCTCTGACTATTCCCCTCGATCGCTGACGAATACTCATTGATCCGGTCGAGGCCGCGTGAGTAACTAATCCGACAACTACCTCGCATGATCCCAGACGCGAAGCTAGCCTCTCCAGGCAGCGTATAGAAGCTCAGATCGGCAAAAACAACATGAACACAGAACCATTACGTCCTGCTGCATTATTGCTTCGCACCGAAATTCGACCGTCATACTTGCCCAAGATATCGGCGCAAACCCACAGCCCTAAACCAGACCCGACCCCTTCCTTCGTTGTGTAGAAAGGCTCAAAGAGACGACGGCGTGTCTCGGCGCTCATCCCACCACCTGTATCCGCCACAGCAATACATATGGCTCTGCGACCCATTATCCAATCGGTTGTTCTTCGAATTCTCAGCTGTAATCTGCCGCCAGAGGGCATAGCATCGAGGGCGTTGCCAACCAGATTGACCATTACCTGGCACAGTTCACCCGGATGACAAAAGATTTGCGGCGCCGAGTCGTAGTCTCGCGACACCTCAATTCCCAATGTGCTACATCTGTCGTGGTGTAGCTTGAGCGCATCATCAAGGATGTTTGCGATAGAAAGCCAGCTCGGTTCTCCGCGGCTGCGGTAGAAACCCAGAGCCTGAGCAGTAATGTGGGCGATGCGCGACAGTTCGCGTTGGGCGGTTGCGAGGTAGTGTTTTCCTTCCTGCGAGAGGTTTTCGTTCTCGAGAAGAAAAAGAAGATTGATTGCGGCCGCGAGCGGGTTATTGATGTCATGCGCAATGCTGCAGGCTAGACGGCCAACCGCAGCCAGCTTTTCAACGGTTCGCAACGTTTTTTCCGCCTGTTTCCGGCCAGAAATATCTCGTGCGATTTTTGAGGCGCCAATGATTTCTCCTGAAGAACTCCGGATTGGAGAAACAGTCAACGACACAGCGATCTCCGTGCCATCTTTACGGCGCCGCATGGTTTCGTAGTAGTCCACACGCTCTCCTCTGCGTACCTGATCAAGAACTGCGATCATGTCGTTTTCGCCGCCAACGCAGGCAAGCCGGAAAATCGATTGGCCCAACATTTCCTGCGCCGGATATCCAAAGACGCGCTCCCCCATTCCAGCTGGTGACGGCGCCTTCTATCGTCTTAGTGATGATCGCGTCGTCGGAAGATTCGACGATTGCCGCCAGCAGCTGCAACCATTCAAATTTGGTTCTGGAGATGATAAATTCATCGGAAGAACCAACCGCACCCTCGCGAGACGCATCGTTATCGGCGGACATTGGATACACGGCACGTCCTTCTACTCTTTCAGCCCAAAGCTCTACGTAAAACGATCCGGGCGCGTAGCAAGCGAGACTTAGTGGCCGCAACAGAGAGGCCTGCGAGCTCGGCGACTTCCTTTACGGAACGGTCGCTCACTTGATGAATCTCAACCACATTTCTCAGAGTTGGCTGCAGACGGCAGATTGCTCGTCTTAGGCGCTCTGCTCTTTCGTTCCTTGTATAGAACTCTTCAACGTCCTTCGTCTGGTCCGTGATTTCGCAGTGCCGCCAGGTCTCACCGTCTTCTGTCTCCATAGAAGTCTCAGGGTGAGCCCGCTTCCTACGTAGAGCCATAAGCGCCGAATTGATCGCGATACGCGTGAGCCAAGTCGAAGATCTGGCCCTGCCATCGAAAGCTTTCAAATGAACATAGGCCTTCATCCAGGCATCTTGAATCACGTCTTCTGCATCGTCTCGGTTTCCCATGATCCGACATGCCATCTTGAATGCTGTATTCGAGTGTCGCGTCCACAGCTCCGCAAAGGCCGGGTGGTCCCCTAACTTAGCCGCCGCAACGAGGACTTCATCGGTTGCAGCAGGAACAACGAGTTCCACGTTTATTTCGTCTTGCAATCTGCGCATGTCCATGAAAATTCCTTTCCACGACCGCTCATCGCACATTCCCCGCCAATCGCATATGTTCAAGCTATCTAGACTTCAACTACGCTTGAGGACAGCCATTTTGAGGTAAGCTCGATTGGCAAATACGAACCGGTGATCGGGGCCACTTAGAAGTGCCATCGCGCTCGGGGCTTCCGCGAAGAAGTCTCGCAACTGGGTGCGTACAAATTTCACCTGCGCCCGCAGCCAGCGCGTCCTTTCGATATCGGTTGGTCTTTTCATCGTGAGGAGGTAAACCAGTTAACGACAATGTAGTTGTATTTCTGTCCATGTCACCTTGCTGTCAATGTTTTGTACGCACGCTTCATTCGGAAAGACGCCCAGCATGACATAAATGATCTTATTGGTTATAGCTCACGAGAATCGAACGATGCACACTCCCGCGTCGGCGGCGATCCCGCGGTAATCCGAAGGCTTGGACGAGTAGACCACCTTAGCCTGGACCTAACCTTGCTTAGGCCACGCAGGAACGTCTTGGACCGTTTCGCCGCATCGATCTCTCACCAGGGATTGGCCATCAGAGCTGATGCGCAGAGGGACTAGTTCCTGTATTTCATGGTTGCTCATATTTCCGCTCCCTCGCCTTTTTGCATCAATTATGGAGCGCGAGCTGTTTTCAGGGGCAGGACAGGCCCCTGATCGCCGGCAACGGGTCAAGTGCAGGCGGAGGGATATTAGCGGGAATCTGCCGCGTGGTCCGCTCCGTGGGTCGAAGATGACGGATGTTCGTCGATCGCGTACGGAGTTCCCGGCTGATTTACGACTGTACTAACCGGTAATGCCCATTGGAGCCGGCTCTTGCAATTCGCGATCTCCTCTACAATTTTCGTGAACAACTGATCTTGCATGGCGGTTCGTTTCGTGTAGTCGACCACGTAGCTCACCGTGAATTCCAACGATCCATTGTTTACAACAAGTGCGACCGTAGGCTGTAACGGAGGGTTTGCGCTTCGATAGTTGTCACTTATCGCTTTCCAGGATGTCTGCGCCTCGAGCAAGTACTCGCCGATAGCCTCTTTGGCTACACGAAGCAGCATCTCCCTGGCAAGCTTGCAATCGCTGGTAGCTGTGAGCAGCACCTTAATCTCGTCCCAGATAAACCGGAATCCGTGCGAGTAGTTGAAAACGGACCCTTTCAACACGGTGCTGTTAGGGATGCGAACAATCCGGCCGTTGTACAAGTCCCTGCTGACCCAGTTCCCCGTTTCCATCAAGGTCGTTCGCAGGAGCCCGATGTCGATAACGTCACCACGAGTGTCGCCGATCTGAACTCTGTCTCCAACGGCGTACAGCCTTGAAAACCCGATCGAGAAGGCGCCGGCAATGCTGGCCAGTACGTCCTGCAGGGCTACTGCCACCCCCGCACCTACGACGCCGAAGGCAAAGCTGAGGCGGCCTAAGCGATCTTCAAAGAGAATAGCGAGGAAAATGAGAATCGAGAGGTATCCGGAAAAGGCGAGGAATTTGCGAACCTTGTAGCGCGCATCGGCTCGGCCAAAACGCCGGGGCAGTGTTTGTTCAAGCGCGCGAAACGTGGCGTGAATAACGAGGATTCCGAAAACTGCGGCCACGCACTTCTCAAGGAACGAAAGCGAAACAGCCTGTGCTAAAAAATCATGCATCCAATCACCGCCACTCCCGGTCTGCCGTCAGAGGGCGAAGTAAGACCACAGACCTCAATGCCTTCACGCACCACCGCGATTTCCGATTCACGGTGCTCGCCTCGCTCTTGATCGATCGCTGCCCAGCGGCGATGCTCCCTTCTTTGACGCTGAATATCGCGGCCAGGAGTCAATTTGATCTTCATCCCAGCTATACGAATGTGAGCGTTTGCTGGGTCACGTGAAGTAAATGCCTGGAGGTAAAGGCTCTCCAGAATCAGGACGGAGGGGGTTGATACCTCCACATGAATCTCCCGTATGGAAACGTCCTTCTAAGATGGCATATGCTGATCGAGATTGAGGGTCGGTTTGTTGTAGGACGAGTCTGCAGCCTTCCAAGGCTCAGCGCCGGCTCCTTGATAATCACGAAGAAGACAGTTAGATGGCTCGTTCTTCAGCGTTGATTTCCTGTTCCAATGCCGCCAGTCAGCCAGGATCGCTCCAAATGTTGGAGGCTCCCGATAGAACATATCGCGCATGGCGCGGTAGTCCCTTTCGAGTGCTGGGAGCTGACTCTCTGGAGGGCTCAACCGGAATGAGCCGGTGATGGCCAAGTCGTAACGTGCCCAGGATGAGTAGTAGAACCGCTCCTTGAATTCGACGACTGATTTCGGCAAGGTGAGGTTGGCAAGCGCAGCGCTCTTGATCGGGCTTTCACTCAGCTTGTAGAGGTCGTAGTAATGCCGCGAGTACCGCGCAGGAATCGCGCCGGGACGATGGGCTTCCTGATGGAGGATCGTTGCCTTTTCCCAGAACGTCCGCTCGGCATCAATAGCGATGACCTCAAAGGCAGGATTGGAGAAGGCTTTGGAAAAGGCCTGAGGGGCGTATGCCTTGATGCCATGAGAACTGGAAGGAACCCACGACGCAAGCGGCCCAATCTCCAGTCGAACTGCGGGCCGGATATATTCAGCCTCAAACGCTGCCGGATAGAACACGTTGACGGTATGAGGATCGTTCTCGTCGATTCTGGCGACTATGCCAGAGATCGGCGCGAAGAGATAGTTGAGCTGAGAAAGTAGCGTGTCCCGGATGTACCCAACCGCCCTTGCGTTCATCTCCTGGTTTTGACGGCTTTGCTGTGTCTTAGAGGAGGTGGCTTGGTAGGGATTGTTGGCCCCGCCTTGGTCGTAGCCAAGAAGGCGCCAGTCGAGAACCAGGTCAATGTCTTCCGAGAAGCGGTCAATCAGCCCGAAGACCTTGGAGAGGCTTGTACCGCTTTTGAAGACCATTTGATTCTTCAGCGCCGTTCCGCAAAGAGGAGTTTGAGAATCCAGCGGACCCAAAAGTCTTTCTCGACAATGGCGGGATTCATGCCGAGTCGGCTTGCCGACTCCCGAAATAGATCCCGCCTGTCCGAGGCTGGTCCAGCAGCAATCTTATCCGTGAACGGTCTCTTGAGTGATCTGCTGAATGGCGCTGTACACCCAGCCAGTCGCAGTCTTGGTATCGGCTAGGACCTTGGCGCGCAACGATTCCGGCAGCCATGCGCGGATCTTCGAGATGATCTCAGGGGTAATCTGCTCCTGTCCAAGCGACTTGAGCGCCTGAACAATCAGACCGCTTTCCTTGAGTTTGATGCCGGACTCCTTCAGTGCCGTGTGCTCGAAGGCCAACGAGGTATTGCCGATCTGATAAACCCGATCAGGGCCATCCTCTAAAGCATCTCCCAATATTGGTACTGAATGGTTCAGTTGAGAGTTTTTCAACACCATCGGAATCGAAGTACCGCGGCAGGAAGCCGTCTCTGACACCCGCGAGGGCGGCCGAGTTGCGACGGCGAGTCGCCGCTTGTGGAGTGGCACTCACCTTCTCCGACACCTCGGGTACAAAATAGGGTACAGTGCACATCCTATGTATTTTCAATAGGTTGAGGATTTCTGGCACTTACTCTTCGCCAGCAATCTATATATAGTTAGCGTCGTTTCCGCTCGACTGCAGCAGGTCCTGATGAACCTCATGCTCAATGGTATCGAGGCGATGAAGGAGACCGGCGGAGTGCTCACGGTCAAGACGGGACAAGGCGAGGGCGGTCAAATGCTGATCTAAGTCAGCGACACCGGCGTAGGATTGCCAGCCGGAATGGCGGACGATGTCTTCAAAGCCTTCTTCACCACGAAACCTCAAGGCAGCGGTATGGGGCTGGCGATCAGCCGTTCCATCGTGGAATCGCATGGTGGCCGGTTGTGGGCCACATCCCACGACGGACGAGGCGCGACGTTTCATTTCACTCTGCCAACCGCAGTTGTGGAAGCGCCTGCGGCAATATGATTCGGAGTTCGTACGCACGTGCCCATGCGACAGCCGTATCGAGGCCTTGTTTGTCAACGTTGATTCGCGGTAAGAGAGGCAAGTGAGCGTCTACATGGTCGGATAAAGTGCGCCGCATCCTGATCTGCAAAGTCAGACGGTGGACCCACTTGTTCGGTTCGACTCTATCGTGTCGAACTGGCGACCTTCTCGGCGGCCTTGCTTAATTACTGCATCGACGACGCCAGGATTCGAGACGTAAATTTGCCCATATTTCGCATTTTTTGCGGGTACAATTTCGGGTACAGACACCAGTTTGGCTAATTTACGCTCAATTTCGCTAAACCGCTGACAATATGACACTTGGGCGGGAAGGCAATTCGCTGGCTGTTAACCGAAGGGTTGTAGGTTCGAGTCCTACCTCAGGAGCCATATATCCCAAATCACTTACAAACTAAACTCCAGAGTGTCGCAAGAGAATGATGTCGACACGGCGGTTTTGTGCCCGTCCGTCCTCGCTGGCATTGCTGGCGACGGGATGGAATTCGGCGTAGCCCGCGGCAGAGAGGTTCGCGGGGTTGATGGGCCCATGTTCGAGAAGCAATCTGGCGATCGCGATGGATCGCGCGGTAGAAAGTTCCCAGTTACTCGCAAACTGCACCGTGTGGATGGGGACGTTGTCGGTATGGCCTTCGACGCGGAGTGACCCTGGAGGCAGGGTCTTCGCGAGAATGGTGATCATCGGGATCGATGCGGCGCGGACTTCGGCCGAACCGGACGGGAAGAAGCCTGCCTCATGCAGCGAGATGACGAGACCATCGGTGGTGATGCGCATGGTCATACCATCGGGAGGAATGTGACCGGCAGCAACTTCTTTGGCGATGAGTTTGGTGAGGCGTGCTTTGGTCTCCTCAAGCGTCTCAGTGCTGGTCGTGGGCAGGGGTGGAGCGAGAGCTGCAGGGGTTACGTTACTGACAGTTGCCGCGTTGATATGGGTAAGCGGTGGAGTCTTCGAATGGGCATCGAAGGTACCGAGCGGAGTGAAGGCGGACTGCATAGCCTCAGAAAGTTCTATCTGTTTCTTTTTGTCTGACTGGCTGGAGGCGAAGAGGACCACGAAGAAGGCAAAGAGCAACGTGATGAAGTCGGCGTAGGAGACCAGCCATCGCTCGTGGTTGACGTGCTCGGGGTGCTTTTTCTTGCTCATGCTTTGACCTCTGAGGGCTTGGTTTCTGCGGGTTCGGAGTCAAAAAGATAGGTGCGGAGCTTGGTTTCGATCATCCGAGGATTCATGCCTTCAAGGATGGAGATGACTCCTTCGAGCGCCATCTCTTTGATCATCTGCTCTTCGCGGTGGCGGAATTTGAGCTTGCCGGCGGCGGGGAGGCAGACGAGATTCGCCAGGGCGACGCCATAGATGGTGGCGACGAAAGCAACGGCGATCCCCCGTCCGACCTCGTCGATGTTGGATAAGTTCTTCATGACCTGGATGAGGCCGAGGACGGCTCCGATGATGCCGACGGTGGGGGAGTAGCCGCCGGCGGCTTCGAATACAGCGGGGATTTTTTCTTCTATCTCGGATTTATTGTCCAGCTCGAGTTGCATGATCTTGCGGACCTCAGTGGGCTCGGTACCATCGACTGCCAGCATAAGGGCCTGTTTGAGGAATGGATCGGCGATGGTGGCGAGATCGGCGTCGAGCGAGACGATGCCGCTCCTCCGGGCCTTGTTGGCAAAGCTAACGATCTGCGCTAGCGTCGCTTCGCCGTTTGAGCTTTTGTGCAGGAAGACCTTGAAGATGGCTTTGAGCGCGGCGAGGAAGATGTTCATCGGGAACTGGAGCATCACAGCGCCGAGGGTGCCGCCAAAGACGATCATGGCCGCAGTGGGCTGGGTAATTTGGGCGATGCTTCCACCTTCGACCATCATGCCGGCGAGAATGCCGATGATGGCAAGTGCGATTCCACCGATGCTGGCGATATCCATGGGTCTCCTTTTTCCAGGCCGAGTCGACTATTCGCTGAACGCGTTGCGCGCGAGATTGCGAACACGCTCGTCGGCGTCATATGCAGATTTGGCACTGAGAGAGGACGCAGCTTCGGGCCACGCTCTTCGCAGAATGGCCGCGCGATAGTCCAGAGTGCGTTGTGAGACCTCGCTACAGGGCTCCCGAACGACGAGCTTCTCGCCTGTGATCAAAGTGAGCACAGTGTCCGGTGCAGCCTCGGCATATTTGATGAGGTCGCAGTTGATGGCGAGATGACTGCCATTTAAGCGTGTCAGTTCGATCATGTATGGACTTCCTTTCAGCTGTCTCATCGGCAAGGAATTTCTTGTCAATAGATGAGATTGATCGGCGTTACGGGAAAATAGAGTAAAAGTGGAACAGCTCTAAAGTCTGCGGTGCCTGGGCCGATGAGGTGGGGGAACGCGGAGCCTTCCGCAAAGTGAATCGGATCTCACGAGCTGCTGTGACAGCGATATGAGTTTGCCGGGCGGTCACTCGGGGCGGCATCGCGGCAACTCAAACCGAGCAGTACAGGAGCGTTTCCTTATGTCCTTGGGCATTCTTACTAACGTTGCAGCAACCTATGCAGAGAACAATCTCAATCAGACGCAGGGCAGTCTCCAGACTGTTCTTCAACAGCTTTCCTCCGGTTCGCGCATCAACAGCGGTGCGGACGACGCAGCCGGCCTGTCGGTTGCCGATGGTCTTCATGCGAACGAAGCCGCGTTGACTCAGTCCGCCCAGAACGCGCAGAACGGCGTTGGCTTGCTGCAGACCGCCGACGGCGCTCTGTCGCAGGTGACCAACTTGCTGGACCGCGCAGTGACGCTCGCCACCGAGGCTGCTAACGGCGGTCTTACCGCTGCGCAATCAACCGCGGCCGATACAGAGTTCCAGAGCATCGTGACCGAGATCGGAAACATCGGTAGTTCGACCAACTTTAACAGCACGAACGTGTTCTCTGCGGCCGCCACGAACTTCGTGGTCAGCGATGGTACCGCTGGTGGAACCACGACGATTGCTGCCACCACAGGCGCTCTGTCGAACGCGAGCGTAGGAACTGCGGCGGGTGGCGGAGCTGGACAGAGCCTCTCGGCAGACGTCCTGACCAGCGCGGCTTCGGCAAAGACTGCGTTGACCGACATCACGACCTCGATCGCCGATGTCGCCAACCAGCGCGGTGCGATCGGCGCAAATATCAACCAGCTGAACGCGGCTGCCAACGTTGCCAGCTCGGAAGAGGTGAACCTCTCCTCGGCTGAGAGCGCGATACGCTCCACGAACTACGGTCAAGCGACCAGTGACCTGGCCAAGTTCCAGGTGCTGAGCCAGACCGGTATCAGCGCTCTGGCGCAGGCCAACAGTGTGCAGCAGGAGATTCTGAAACTGCTGCAGTAATCTGCATTGAATCGGCGGCGATCATGAGCGGTCGGTCTGGTCGCCGCTGGTTCAGTTTTTGGAGGCTTAGCTTTTTCTAATTGTTGGGCGGTCAAGTTGGACCAGGCATTGCTTCTGTTTGGACGAACAAGAACTGGAAGGTGAGATGGGCACAGTCGGGTTGAGCTTTGGATCGGCAAGTAGCGGCCAAGGGTTTGATGTTGCTTCGACCGTGACGCAGATCCAGGCGTCGGAACAGGCGATCGAGAGTCCGTGGAAGAATCAAATGACGGCATTGCAGGCGCAGGACACGGTCTTGTCTTCGCTGGGAAGCGATCTTGCCACATTGACAACAAACCTGCAGGCGCTGACCGACTTTAGCGGCGTCTTCTCGGAGAAGCAGGGGTCAAGCTCCAATATCGATCTGTTGAGTCTTACCTCCGCTAGCGTGAACGCTTCGGCTGGCAGCCATACTATCGTCATCGATTCGTTGGCGCAGACGTCATCCCAGGTTTCAAGCGCGGTTGCCGACCCGAACGATTCGCTTTCCGGTAGTGTGACGATCCAAGGGCACATCTTCAACGTGGACAGCGCAGACAATGACACTACGCTTGCGACGTTGGCTTCTGCTATTAATTCGGCTGGGATCGGTGTGAGCGCTAATGTCATCACAGACCCCAACGGATCGCGGCTCTCCCTCGTGAGTGGAACGAGCGGGGCGGCTGGGCAGATCACCGTGTCGGCTTCGCTCTCGGGCGTCTCTTCCGGACCTATCTCCTTTGCCGTGGGTCAGGACGGGAAGGATGCGAGCCTGACAGTCGACGGCGTGGCGATCACGAGCAGCTCAAATACTGTGACGAACGCAATTGCCGGCGTGACCTTTCAACTTCTTGGATCTTCGCCAGGCACGCCGGTGCAGGTGCAGATTACAAACGACAACACGGACATCGCTACGGCGGTTGGCAAGTTTGTCTCTGCCTACAACGCCGTTGTCAACGACATCAACGGACAGGAGAAGAACGACTCTACGGGGAAAGCTGAACCGTTGTATGGAAATCCCACATTGGCACTAATTCAGAGTCAGATTACGGGATCTCTCTTTACAGGGGCAACAAGTGGAGCAATCAACAACATCACTCAGTTGGGTATTGGCTTGAATGATGACGGAACGCTCACATTGAATACGGATACTCTCAATTCGGCGCTCAACTCCAACTTCGCGGATGTGACCGGCTTCCTGCAGAACTCGGGTAGTTTCGGGCAGTCGCTGGCTGCGTCACTGAACAATCTCGGGACGCAGGCGCCGAATGGTGCAGTATTTCTGGCACAACAGCAGAACAGTTCGGAGGAGAAGGCGCTCAATACCAGCATCAGCAACGAGGACGCCTTGCTGGCTGCTCAGAAGACGCAGTTGACGGATGAGTTGAATACTGCGAACCAGATTCTGCAGTCGATTCCAAGCCAGTTGAATCAGGTGAATGAGATTTACAGCGCAATCACAGGCTACAACCAGAACCCCAATGGATAAGCGGATGAATGAGATGAGTTATGGGCAACAGGCGTTGGCCGGAGCGACCGGCGTCGAACTGATTATTGCGCTTTACGATGGAGTGATTCGGTTTCTCTATCGGGCGATGCAGAGTGTCGAAGAAAACGATGTTCATGGGCGTCGTGTGGCTGTGAAGAAGGCGATCGATATTCTGATTTATCTTCAGGCTCGTTTGCGGCCGGACGTTGGAGGGGCGGTTGCCGCTTCGCTTGCAGATTTCTACTCGACGATGTTTACGATGACGCTTGAGGCTTCTCATCTTGAGTCGAAGGAGCAGTTTCAAGAGGTCATTTCTTTTGTTCGAAATGTTCGCGAGGCGTGGGTAGTCGTGGCTCGCGATCCTGAGGCCGGCAGAGTGTTGCCGAGAGAGCTGCGGACTCGGGAAGAGAAGTTTTTACCTTCTGTACAGGTACATCAGGCGACCGGTGAGACTGGCTCTTCGCGTTGGTCCGCCTAGGCAAGCCTAAGGATTAAGTTGCTACAGAAAGCTCTTCTTCGAGGCGCTGCTTTTCGAAGAGACTGGTGTAATAGCCATTGCGGGCGAGTAGTTCGTCGTGGGTGCCTAGCTCAGCGATGCGGCCGGCGACGAGAACGGCGATCTGGTCGGCGTTGCGAGCAGTGGAGATGCGGTGCGAGATGAAGATGGTGGTGCGGCCCTCCATGACTCGCTTCAGGCCGCTGAGGATGCGTTCTTCGGTGTAGGTGTCCACGCTGGCTAAGGCGTCGTCGAGGATAAGAATTCTGGGGTCGCGAATGATAGCGCGAGCGATGGCAGTGCGCTGCTTCTGGCCGCCGGAGAGGGTGAGTCCGCGTTCGCCAACTTCGGTGTCGAAGCCTTTCGGGAATTCCAGAATTTCGGTGCAGATATGGGCGATGGTGGCGGCTTCCTCGACCTGTTCGGGAGATGCGTCGGGTCTGCCGAAGGCGATGTTCTGCCGGATGGTCTCGGAGAAGAGGAAGGTTTCCTGAGGGACGAAGCCGATGCTCTCACGCAGGGTGGACAGGGTGAAGTTACGGATGGGTTTGCCGTCGATCAGGACGGTTCCGGGAGGGGCATCGTGGAGGCGAGGGATGAGGCTGACGAGTGTGGACTTTCCTGAGCCGGTGGGGCCGACGATGGCGAGGCTACTGCCGGAGGGGATGCGGAGGTTGATGTCGTGGAGCACGGGTGGGACGTCAGGGTAAGCGAAGGTGAGGTTGCGGAACTCGATGTCGCCGGTGATGGGAGTGTCGGTGGCGGCGGGAGCGTCGGTGATGGAGGGTTGCTGCTTGAGGAGTTCGTCGATACGGACGACTGAGGCAGTGCCGCGCTGGAAGAGGTTGACGACCCAGCCGACGGCGATCATGGGCCAGGTGAGCTGCACCATGTAGACGTTGAACGCGGTGAACTGGCCGACGGAGATGCGGTGGGAGACTACTTCGTGACCACCGACGAGAAGCGTGATCATGAGCGAGAGGCCGAGCACGAACTCGAGCGTGGGCCAAAGCATGGCCATGAGGCGGACGAGATACAGGCTGCGCTTGATGTACTCGAGGTTGGCGGTCTCGAAGGAGGCGATCTCGGCCTCTTCCTGGGCGAAGGCGCGGATGAGGCGTGCGCCGGAGAAGTTCTCCTGGGCCTTGGCGGAGATGTCGGAGAACATGGCCTGGATGCGCTCGAAGCGGCGGTGGATGCGGGCGCCGAAGTACTGGACGAGGATCGAGGCCATCGGAAGCGGGACGAAGGCGAAGAAGGTCAGCTTCGGGCTGATGCGGTACATGAAGGGCAGCGCCGCGGCGGTGAAGACGATGGTGTTCGCGCTGTACATGATCGCGGGGCCGAGAAGCATGCGGACCGCGTTGAGGTCGTTGGTGGTGCGAGCCATGATGTCGCCGGTGCGATGCGTGTGGTAGTAGCTCGCGGATTGGCGTTCAAGGTTGGCGAAGATGTCGTTGCGGAGATCGAACTCGATCTCGCGGGAGGCTCCGATGATGACCTGGCGGGTGATGTAGAGGAAGATCGCGGAGAGTGCCGCAACGAGAAGCAGAAGGAGAGCGTTGTGAAAGATTTTTTCCTGGGTGAGGCCGTGTTTCATGTCATCGACCGCGTTGCCGATGACGAGGGGGATGAGGACTTTGATGACGTTGTAAAGGATCGTCGAGACCCCGCCCCAGGCGAGCTGTTTCCAGTATCGCCTGAGGTAGGGTGTGAGCGGTTTCAGCTTATCGAGCATGTGGATTCGTCCGCAGGTCTTCGACCATTTGATCAGATGTAGTTACAGACTCTGAGGATGCGAAGTTGTTTCAGGCTTCGGCGCCTCTGCGGGTTGGGGTACGGTCGTCGGTTTGGGTGGGTCGGTTGCAGGATTTGCCGGAGGAGTCGCAGGTTTGTCCGGTGCCGCGGTAGGATTTGCCGGCTGGGCTGGGGCCGGTGGCGTCTTCGGTGTGGGTGGTTGATCGGAGACGGAGACCAGTTCGATGTCGAAGATGAGGTCGGATTTCGCGGGAATCTTGGGTGGCCTGCCGGCTTCGCCATAGGCTAGCTGGTATGGGATGAAGAGGCGACGTTTGCCGCCGACGTGCATACCCTGAAAGCCGGTGTCCCAACCGGGAATGACGCGGTGTGCGCCGGCAGGGAAGGTGATGGGTTCACCGCCGGGATGATCGTAGGAGGAGTCGAACTTCGTGCCGTCGGTGAGCCAGCCGGTGTATTTGACGGTGTACCACTTGATTTTGGAGTCGGCCATCGAGGTGCCGAGTACGCTGGGTTCCGCGAGAGGGCCGGTTCCGACGAGAGTGTCGACGTAGCGGAGGGCGTAGATCGTTTTCGGGATGCCGACAACCTTGGGGATGTTGGGAGGGGTCGTGGTGGCTGAGGTCGTCGCGTGGTGGACGGTGGTTGTTGCGGGCTTTTTCGTGGTGGTTTGGGCGGTGGCGGCTGTGGTGAGTGCGGCCAGGAAGGTTATCGAGAGGAGCTTCGAATTCATTGTGTCTCTAGTGTAGGACGGTTTTGTGAATTGGATGGCTTCCGCGCATTGGCTGGTCGTCCAAGGGGTACCCCCCTATTGCCCGCGCGGAAATGTCCTGTATTCAGTGATTTACGGAAGGTTACTGTCTGCAAAATATTACAAATAAAGGGGTTACGTCCAAAATATTCCAAACAAACGGGTTAGACGGATTTTCCTTTCTGAATAGATAAAGCCCCGGTTTAGCCGGGGCTTTTCTTGATTTCTAATTTAATTATAGCGGGTTCAGGGTAACTAACATGCCAACTCTATCTTGTTTTGTTTGTGGGAGTTAAGTCGTTTTGGGGCTTGACATGCGATTTTTGGGCAGAAAATGAAGAAAAAAATTTCAAGATTGCCAAAGAGGGCGAAAGATGAGCCAACGAGCAACCGGCACTATGATCACTCCCAACAAGCCGATTTCCCGGTATCTACCCTCTCTCGAGTGCATCGGCGATTTGTCACAAACTGAGGTACTTGGGGGCAGGTAATCTGTCCTAGTCGTAATAGGTTTGGTCAACCAAGTGCGATTGGAGCGCTTCTACCTTGTTAAATTTTGCTCCAATTCTTCGGCCAAGATCGGAATGCCCACGGCGCAGGCCTGGACGCCCATAGAGACGCAGAGCTGTAGAACGGACATGATCTCTTCCGGGGTGGCGCCGGCCTGAAGCGCTCCTTTGATGTGCCGCCGGGTGCCGGGTGCATACATGTGCGTGACAGACGCGTCGAAGGCGATGCTCATCAGCTCGATGAACCTTGGCGTGAAAATACCGCTCTTGTATATGCTGGCTCCGAAGGCAAAGAATTGATCGGTCCAGGCAGGAGAGAGCTCGTAGAACGGATCCCACGCCGTGTTCCACTGACCGATGGCGCGCATGGCATCGCAGGCTGGAGTCTCCGGTTTCGGACCTCCCGTCGGCTTTACTCCGGCCGCCTTCATCTCTTCAAGGAGGATGGGTGCGCCCAGGCTGCACGAGTGGACAGCCACGCCAACGCCACATTTGAGGACCGTCAGAATCTCCTCCCGCGTCGCGCCTGCATCCAGCGATGCGCGAATCTGACGGCGCGTGCCTGCCTCGTCAAGGTTCGTGCAAGAGCAATTCAGCGCGAGGTAGATCAACTCCACTTCCTTGCGCGGCAGAACTCCGCTGGTCCACGGATTCGTACCCACCCGCAACAGCACTTCCGCTCCTTTAGGGTCCCATTCCTTAAGCTTGTCCAAAGACGAGCCCCAGGGGTTCACCTGCAGATCGGTCGCCAATGTTTCCGCTACTTCACTCTTTATCACCATTTCTTTTCTCCTAAAGCTGCCGCTTGACGTCAGCTTGTTTTCTCACTCGGGCTAAGCGCGACCATGATCTCTCCGTCCACAACCTTCGCCGGGTAAGAGGCGACTCCATAATCTGAAGTGCCCGCAAAGCATCCGGTGGTGACATCGAACTTCATTCCATGCACCGGACACGTCACGATGCCGCCAGCCAGCTTTCCCATTCCCAGAGAGCCGCCGGCGTGCGGACACGTATCGGCAATCACGCAGATAGTTCCATCCACATTGAAGACCGCGACGTCTTTGTCCGCGACGGTGAACGGTGCGCCTGATCCAGGCGGAATCCGTTCGACACGCGCCACCTCAACAAATTCCGGCATGATTGTCACCTGAAGAATCTCGGACATACCTGCAACGCGCTGCTTTACTGCATCCACAGGCAGAGTCCCTCCCCATTCGCGAGAGAGGGACTCCGGATATCGATTCAGTCGGCAGCGACGTCCTGGGACGTCCCGCTCGGTGCAGTCACGCCCGGGGCAGTCAACTTACCTTCCCACTCCCCCGCATGGATGTGTCCGCATCCGCCCTGTGCCGCCGGATAATACCTTCCATCCGTCTCATGCACCATGAATCCCATGTTGCCCGGTCTGCGGTTCGGCGGCAGGCCGAGGGTGGCAAGGGTTTCTGCGGTAGAGGAGTAAGTGACTCCTATCTTCAGCATCTGACGCGCCTGTTCGGCCGTAGCGATCGGCCTTCCCAGTTCATTGGCCATGCGAACATGGCGCTCGATCATTTCGATCGTCGACATGCGCACGCCCTTAGTGGTGTTCCAGAGGTTGTCCTCGATGCCCGCACGGGTGTGTTGCCCCAACGCGATGCAGATCGCAGCAAGCGGGTGGGTCAAACGGAAGGTCGTCTGATAGGTGAAGAACGAGCCGTGTGGTGTGCGACGGATCAGCTCCATCAGGTCAAACGGATTGGCGCCGCACATACCACCGCCGCCGATGCTGAAGAAGCCGTTCACCGGTCCCATGTAGTAGCCCTTGCGGATGAGCCGCTCCACGAGTTCGAGGCCGTGGATGTGGGGGAGTGCGAAGTACGGCTGGATGCCGTGCTGAACCATCCGCTTGATGTTTTCCAGATAGAAGTCCGGTGTCGAGTCAGCGACAAGGTTAGCCATCGCATGGAGCATCGCCGGATTGGTGAGACGCGTTCCTTGAAAGGCATCATCGACGGGATGTAATGCCGTCAGGTCATAGAGGGTTGTGCCGCAGGCAACCGTGACCTGATCCGGTTTCGGATCGATCTCGGCCAGCTTATGACGCGAGTCGTAGCTCTGAAACTTTGCCTCTTCGCCCGGCTCAGGAGCAAACGAGATGGACCCACCCATCTGCAGGATCATCTTGGGCACGGCCTGGCGCAGACGCCCAACCTGGTCGGAATATTCCTTGAAGTTTTTGGAGATGTGGCCAGTCTTGGGATCGCGCACATGAATGTGCAGGAGCGTGGCTCCGGCGTTGTAACAATCCACTGCGGCCTGAGTCTGCTCCTCCCAGGTCACGGGGAGTTTCTGTTCGGGAGTGCAATCCTCCGGCATCCAGACCGGCCCGTAGGGGGCTGCGGTGATCATGAGAGGGGCTTGATTTTCGGGTAAGAGCGAGTCGTCGGTGAAGTACATAAGTATCTACCTTTCTGGTTCGGATCGGCCTTACCAGAAGAGCTTGCGCGCTGTTCCAAATCGAAAACAACTGAGAGAACTACTAGGCGCATGCTTCGACTGTTCCGGAGTTCAGGAGATCCCACAATGGAGTCGGAAATCTATGGACTTACCGATCTGTAGGGTAGGGGAGACGCAGACTCTCTTAGTGCTCTGCTGCCAAGGGTTTGGAGGAGCGAAGGATAGGGCGATGATGAGGGCGCGATTGCCCGGGGAGGCCTTGGCTCTCTGCTCGTTGGGTGGCTACACAATCTTAAATGAGGCATTCGAGAACTTGTGGGTGATTGCAATGGGGGGTAACTGGATTTATCAGGATTGATTTCGCTCACTGGGCCAAATCATCGATTGGTTTGATTCGCGGGAGGCTATACCGTAGGCAGTCAACACGTCTTGCAAGGTCACTATGCCCCTTAGCTCGTGAACATTGGCACGACTCACGACGGGCAAAATTTCGATCTGATTCTCGCCCATGCGCTCGAGTGCCAGGTCAAGCCCCTGGTCAAGGTGAACGTGCGGGAACGTCAACGGGTCGACAATCTCGCTAAGTTTCTTATTGGCATCCTGGGCCAATTCTCGTTCCAGTCTTGAGAGGCTGATGACGCCGATGACACCACGTTCGTCCGTCACGAGCCACGTCGCGGGTTCGTCGTGTGAGACTCGTTCTCGCGCGTCTTCTCGCGCAGCTTGCACGGTCATTTCGGCAGGCAGAGACTGGCCGGCGGTTCGCATGATGCTTGCGATCTGGCGTTGACCGCGACGTTTGCCTCCTTTGGTCATGGGTAAATGAATGCCGTCCTGCACTGCGAGAGCTTCGTAGATGGGTTCATGCTGCAGTCGTGAGGCGATGAACAGACTAACCAGATTGGCAATCATGAGCGGGACGATCACGGCGTAGTCCTGCGTCATCTCGAAGATCATCAGTACTGAGGTCATGGGAGCGCGGACAATACCTGCGAAGGCTGCGCCCATTCCGACGAGTGCGTAGGCACCGGGGGTTGCTGTAATAGCAGGGAACAAATGGTGCGCAATGGTTCCTACGGTGCCTCCGGCCATGGCGCCGATAAACAACGCCGGTCCGAAGATACCGCCGGCATTTCCCGAAGCGTAACTGGTCGTGACGGCGAAGAGCTTCAACACCAGCAGGAGCGCCATTAAATGAAAGACCATTTTCCCGTTCAATGCGTCACCGACATAGTCGTAACCTACACCCATGACCTGTGGCACAAACCAGCCCATGATGCCTACGAGTAAACCGCCTGCTAATGGCTGAAACCAGACGGTATTTCTGGGAAACCGCAAGAAGCGCGCACGCATTTCCAGCAAAAGCTTTGTGAAAGCGACCGAAACCAGACCACCAACGACGCCGAGCACCGCGTAGACCGCAAACTCCCAGGGGCTGACCAACTGATATTGCGGCACCTTGAAGAGAGGATTGTTACCGAGGAGCAGACGCAAAACCATCCAGGAGGTTGCCGAGGCAAGTACGACGGCGCCCATCACTGGAGCGTTGAGGTCGCCCATGATCTCTTCCAGTGCAAAAACCACCGCCGCCAATGGAGTGTTGAATGCGGCAGCAATCGCCGCTGCTGCTCCAACGGGAATCAGGTTCTTGACCTGTTCGTTGCTTAGGCCAAGAAAGCGTCCAAAGACCGACGCAATGCCCGCGCCCACCTGAACGGATGGGCCTTCGCGGCCGAGTGGAATGCCACTGGCGAGTGTCGCCGAGGTACAGGCAAATTTGCCTATCACCGTACGTAGAGTGATGCGGCCCTCGCGGGCGAAGAGTGCAGCCTTCGTCTGGGGAACGCCGCTGCCCCGCGCATTGGGAAAGTAGCGATACAGCAGATAACCAATGATGAGCGAACCTGCGACCGGAAATAAAAAGCGTCTCCACGGCTCTCCACCTACGGGATAGAGGCGCATTCCCAATCGACCGGTTAGAAGGATGAAGGCAACGACGGTCGCGCCAGTCACGGCTCCGATGACCAGGGACAAAATCAGGATGACGTGATGCTCGCGACGCCGAATTTCGACCCTTTGCTTTGACAGCCACGTCGCCCACCTGTCGGCTGGCGTCAGGGCACGCTCACTCATCCCGGCGATTCTCCTACAAACAGAATATCTCACCGATTTTAGACGACGATGGATAGACCGATCACTGCGGTGAGACTGGTGGCCTGGTTCTGGTGGTCTTTAGCGCATCTCACGGTGTGGAAGCGGACTTTTGGTGATTCCACCTTAGGGGGATATACCCATTTAGGTCTATGGTTCCTGGTTCTCGAAGATGCTCTAATTCTGGTGCGAGGAGAGATATGCCGAAGCGGTTGGCTATTACGATTGCAGGTGCGGTGTCGTTGGGGAGTTATGAGGCGGGTGTGTTGTATGAGGTGCTGGATGCGATTCATCAGCACAATACGACTCCCGGGGTGACGGATGACGAGAAGATTCTGATCGATGTGATGACGGGTGCTTCGGCGGGCGCAATGACGGCGGCGATTGTCGCGCATAAGATGCTGTACTCGGCTAATGAATTTCGCGATCCGTACGACAATCCGCTGTACAACGTGTGGGTGAAACGGATCGACCTGCGTGGGTTGATGGAGACGGTGGATAAAGAGACAGGTGAGGTGGAGCCGGCGCTGCGGTCGATCTTTTCATCAGACATGGTGGAGGCGATTGCGGAGAATTCGCTGTTAGCACGGTATGCGACGGAGGAGTTGCCTGCTCCGATAACGCATACGGCCGCGGCACGGTCGATCTCGATCGGGATGACGCTGACGAACCTGAACGGCGTGGACTATGGCTATGATATGCAGCCTTGCGGGAAGTTTATCTACACGCGGCACGAAGACCAGATAACCCGGGTGGTGAGCGTGGAGGGTAGCGATAAACCGGAGGTGTGGCGTGAGCTGGCGGATGCGTCGGTGGCGAGCGGGTCGTATCCGCTGGCGTTTCGCGCGAAGGAGATGGACCGCAGGCGAGGGGAGTATGAAAAGAAAGGGCTGGAGCCGTGGACGGACGATCCGTCAAGGTTTACGTACACCGACGGCGGAGTCTTGCAGAACGAGCCGCTGGGTATGGCGAAGAACCTGGTGGATGCCATTGATAAGCATTGGCACAATGACAGCCGTTTCTATTTGTTTGTGTCGCCGCATGGGAGAACTTCGAGCGCGGACTCGAGCTTTTGCGAGCCGAATGCAGATTATTTCCAGATGATGAAGCGGTTGGCTAAGGTACTGCTTGGCCAGTCGGAGTTTCAGGACTGGATTACTGCGGTGGAGATGAATGAGCAGATTGCGCTGATGGATGCTCGCGCGAGGGAGCTGGCGGAGAAGCTGCGTTCGGGTGAGATCAAGAGCGGAAGTCTGAAGCGGACTGCGGACGGTTTGCTGAAGGTGTTGTTTACGCAGCCGACGCGTACGGGGACGAGGAAGGTTGCGAAGATTGGGACGGAGAGCCTGGCTGATGCGAGAAGGAGGATTGAGCACCAATACAGGGAGGAGATTGCGAGTCTGGGCATAGGAAGCTACAGCGCCGATGCGTTTCGCGATACGGTGCTGGCGTTTGAGACGGCGGCGAATCTTGGGCAGTGCGACTATATGCGGATCTATGGAATCGCGGTGTCGGAGGAGTTGCTGGCGGGTGCGGATCTATCGGGCTTTCTGGGATTCTTCGATGAGCGGTATCGCGTGCATGACTACGATCGGGGACGGATGGTGGCCAGGATGGTGTTGAACGATCCGGTGATGAGTGAACGGGGAGAACTAGGGCCGATACGGTATACGCCGACGCACACGAATCCTATCGACAGCACTTTGAATGGGCTGCAACTGGCGCAGCTGACGGGCGAGGAGCAACAGGCGTTTCGCGAAGGAGTGAAGAAACGGGTGAGCGAGATGGTGCGGTACCTGATCGGGTTCTGGTCGTATCCGGCGGATGTGGTGGTGATCGATCCGCTGATGAATGCGATTCTGAATCACATGTTTCGGGAGTAGTGGGGGATTTGGAGATAGAGTGCTGGATCTGCAGCTTTTGCGTGCGGGCGAAGGAATTTTCTTACCATCTCTTTGCAAGCTGTATACTGCCCGCACCATGAAGCCTGCTATTTTCGACTTGGCTTCTGACGGGACTACGCGCTATAACACGCGACAAACGGGCGACCCTCTGAATGAGACAACGTAATCGTGTCCGGAGTGCAGGATGTCTCGTTTTTGCACTACTCATCGTCGAGCCTGTTTCACACTCCAGGCTTATGTCGATCCCCAGCCTCGTTGCTATGACCGAAGCAGCTTCGGTCATAGTTGTGGGCGAGGTCGTTAGACTAGATAAGGTTGGCGTGGGCGATCTCGCTACTTCAGACGGACGGCACTATACCGTGAACAGAATGGTCGCAACGGTCCGCATCGATGAGGTACTCAAGGGAGATATCACCAGCAATATCATCCGAGTGGAATATCTTCAGAATCCGGATTGGCAAAGTGGACCGGTGACCAATGGACTGACCGAAAAAACTTACCGTATGTTGTTTTTGAAAGCTGATGCGGATAGGTTCAGTTTTGCTCCTCCAGAACAGGGTTCCATGCCGATGTCGCGCAATCGAAACGCGCTTCCGCAGCCAGCGGGGCCGGATGTCTATACGCAAGTTCTTCAGCATTTGGCCGAATCGCTCTTTTCAATGGAGGACACCTCTCAGGAACATGTCCAGGCTATCTTCGTCCTCACGCATGAGTCTTCCCCGTTTGTCACCGAATTGTTCAAGAGCGCACTGGCCGATCGCGCTGCGGCCTCCGATCCACGATTACGTCTTGAACTGCTAGCGGCCATCGTAAGACGCAAAGATACATCGGTATTACCTGATCTGACGGCTGAACTATTTGCCACCCAAGACCCGAAGTACCGCAATGATCGCGTCAATATGATTCTCGCTCTTCAGCAAATTGACGGACTCGTGGCAGCACCAATTTTGATACGCGCTCTAAAACTTCCGGAGGGTGAGCTTCGCGCCACGTCTGCGGAGGCTCTCAAACAATTCCCATCCGACACTGCCATCGACGCACTCCTTGATGCGCTCCCCGACTCAGATCCAAATGCTGAATTTCAGGTGATGGAGGCGCTTAGCTTCCTCGCCAAGCAGCCTCAATGGCTTCCTACGTCGACTACTCCAAATGCTTCGTGGAATACCGCCCTCGACCACTGGAAGAATTTTGCGGCCGGGAGAAAAAGCCACCTAAATTAGATCGACAGCGCAAAGTTTAAGATGCGACAGTGGAAACCGGTGCCTAAGTGACGCGGGCGCTAGGTGGGGGTGCGGAGCAGAAGATAGACGCCGGTGATTCCGAAGAGGAGGTCGGGGGTCCAGGCGGCGAGGATCGCGGGGAGCGTGTTGACGTTGCCGAGAGACTCGAAGATGAGGGCGACGACGTAGTAGACGATGGCGAGGCTGATGGCAGTGGCGATGCCGGTGAGGGAGCCTTGCTTGCCCATCGATAGAGCGAAGGGGATCGCAAGGATTGCCATAACCAGTGTGATGAGGGGATAGGCGATTTTTTTGTTGAGCTGAACGCTGAGGCGCTTGGTTTCAAAGCCGGATTGTTTGAGGTCGTCGATGTAGCGGGAGAGTTCGTTGTAGCTCATCTCCTGCGAGGGGATGTACTCCTTCTTGAAGTAGGTGGGCTGTTCCTTGATTTCGGGGAAGGCGGCGACGGTGAAGGGCTTGTAGCTGGCGATGGTTTCGCCGGCGAAGGTGCGCTGCCAGCCGTTGTCGAAGACCCAGTTGTTGACCTGCGGGTCCCATCGGGCGGAGGCGGCGAAGATGCGGCGCTGAAGGGTGAAGGTGGCCGGGTCGAACTCGAAGACGGTGATGTTGGCGAACCGGTTCGTCTCTGCGTTGAAGTACTGGTAGTAGAAGATGCGGGCGGGTTCGCCGGCGTTGTTGGTCTGGCCGGAGATCCACTGGCGATCAGGGCGGGAGAAGGTTTGGGTGGGCTTGTCTTTGATGATGGAGAGGAGAGCTTCCTGGCGGCGGTTGGCGGCGGGGAGGTAGAACTCGTCGAAGGTGAAGAGGCCAGCGGAGATGAGCAACGTGACGAAGAGAACGGGAGTGATGATGCGGTAGAGGCTGATGCCGCTGGACTTCATCGCGGTGAGCTCTGAGGTGCGATTGAAGGCTCCGAAGGTGACGAGGACGGCGACCAGAGCGCAGAGCGGCGTGACGTTATAGAGGATGAAGGGGATGAGATTGATGAGGTATTCGCCGACCGTGACCAGAGGCGTGCGGTTGCGGAAGATGGGACCGATGAGTTCGAAGAAGGTGAAGATGAGGAAGAGAGTGGAGAAGGAGAAGAGAACGATGGAGAAGTTGGTGGCGTACTCGCGCATGACGTAGTCGTCAAGCAGGAGAGGGAACTGGATGCGGGAGATGCTGCGGAAGCGGCGGAGGAGGGTGGCGATGTCGAAGTTGGAACGAAGACCTGGGGATTCGTTACCGCTGGTGAGACGGATGACGAGCTTGTTGAGCCAAACGCCGATGCTCGAAAAAATGCTGAGGGCGATGCCGCCGCGGGACATCTGGTAGAGGAGGATGGCTCCGGCAGCCGCGAAGATGAGGTTCGCTCCCCATACGCCGAGGAAAGGGGAGAGTTTGCCTGACTGCGCAAAGGCGACACCGACGAGCGAGAGCGTGTAGTAGATGAAGACCAGAACGATGGTGAGGACGAATCCCGTAGATTTGCCGCCGCGTTTGGATGAGATTCCAAGCGGGACGCCAACCAGCATGAGGACGAGGCAGGCGAGGGGGTAGGAGAAGCGCTTGTTGAACTCGATGCGGTAGATGGAGGCTTCGCGGCCGTTGGTGGAACTGACGGATTTGGCGGCGCGCCAGAGTTGAGGAAGCGAGAGGGCCTGGATGGGTGTGTTGACGCGGCCGAGATGGGCGTCCTCAGGGGCATCGGTCTCGATGGGGATGTCGGTAGTGGTGAAGGTGGAGATGTCGTATTGGTTGGGGTCGTTGGGGGAGGTCTCGTGCTGGCCGCCGTTGAGGAGATGTAGGCGGATGGTCTGGGCGTCGGCTGTGCCGGGGGTTCCGTTGACGACGATGGCCTGCTCGGCGGTGGTGATGTGGGGATCGGCGGGTTCGGTGAGGTCGGCAAGGAAGACGTGATGCCAGACTGCGGCGCCGGCAGCAGGGGAGACGTCCTGGATGTAGAGCACGCGGTCTTTGAACTCCTCGTAAAAGACGAGGGGCTGGACCTCGAAGGAGGCCTGGGAGGATTTCAGGGATTCGCCAAGTTTGATGAGGCCGGCGGCGGCTCGGGGAGCGAGGTAGAGGGAGTTGAAGAGGCCGAGCGCCAGGGCGACGGCAGAGACGATGGAGACGATGCGGACGAAGTCGATGGCGCCCATGCCGGCGGCGCGCATGGCGGTGATTTCGCTGTCGGCGGCAAGGCGGGAGAGGCCGAGGAGAATGCCCACCAGGACGGCCATTGGGATGGTGACGACGAGGGCGTTGGGAAGGGTGTAGGCGATGATGCGGGCGACGTCCGAATAGGAGGCTGAATCGCGGACGACGAATTCGAGGATTTTGCCGAGATCGCGGGTAAAGATGATGAAGGTAAAGAGGGCTCCGCCGAGAAGGGCGTGCGAGGTGACTTCGCGGAGGATGTAGCGGGTGAGGATGCGCATTTTTTTGCTGCTGGCGAGGCTCGCTTCAAGTGTATCGCGGGGCCGCGAAGAAAGAGTTTTTCGAGGCAACTCGGGGGCAGATTGGGGAGTCCATCTTACGAGAAGTATCAGTTGAGCCGAAGGTGACGCTGCCGGCTGGATGGCGGCGAAAAGTGTTTGAGCCGTATGGAAGTATTTACCGATAGCAGGCAAAAAGATCAGCGGACGTCGTTCGACATTTCCCCGAGCCGCAATGGTTTGTCAGGGTTGTCGCCGAGCTTGATTCTGCTTGTCGACGACGATCCGGACATTCGCTCGCTGACGAGGACGTTTCTGGAGCATGAAGGCTATAGTGTTTTCAGTTCCGGGGATGCGGAGCGGGCGGTGCAGATCTTTCGCAATGTGCCTCAGATCGATCTGTTGGTAACGGATTTGTATATGCCAGGGCGGTCGGGGATCGACCTGGGGTGGGATCTCAAGGGTATACGGAGTGACCTGCCGGTGCTGCTGATCTCGGGCGGCCCTATCGGTGGTGAAGAGATGGCGAAGATGCTGGAAGATGGGTGGAGTTTTCTGGCGAAGCCGTTCCGGCTGACGGAGCTGCTGGCTACCGTGCATCGCATTCTGGCCCCTGTGGAGGCCCAGAGGTGGAGAGAAGAGCAGCAGGGGGTGTCGGTGGATTCGTTGATGAGAGACGTGATTGAGGGGACAAATTTTCCCTAGGGGTTAGCTAGGAAGCGGTAGCCGACGCCTCGGACGGTGACGAGGTGCTGTGGGTCGGAGGGGTCGTCTTCGATGTAGCGGCGGAGGCGGACGATGAAGTTGTCGATCGCGCGGGTGTCGGTGTCCTCGTGGACGCGCCAAACCTCTTCGAGAATCTGTTTGCGGGAGACGATCTGGCCTTCGCGCTCGGTGAGGTAGCGGAGGAGGTCGGCTTCCATGAGCGTGAGGTGAGTCATGCGGTTGGGGGCGATGAGTTCCAGAGTGTCGAAACGAATGGTGCGGTGATTGAAGACGTACTCGTCGCTTTGATCGGCGAGTACGGGAGGCGGAGTCTCGAGGGTTGCCGCGTTCTGCCAGGCAGTGCGGCGAAGGAGGGACTTGAGACGGACGAGGAGGATGTTGAGGTCGAAGGGTTTGGCCAGGTAGTCGTCGGCGCCGGCTTCGATGCCCTCGAGGACGTCTTCGGGGCGTGAACGGGCGGTGAGCATGAGGACCGGAGTGTAATGCTGGGCCTCGCGGAGGCGGCGCACGATGGTGAAGCCGTCGGCGCCGGGAAGCATGCAGTCGAGGACAACGGCGGCGATATTTTCGCCGGGGGCAAGGAGGTAGGCGAGGGCAGCGTCGCCGTCGGACTCGTGGTGGGTGCGGTAGCCTTCGGCCTGCAGGTTGAAGAGCAGGCCCTGGGCGAGGTGTTCTTCGTCTTCGACGAGGACGATCAATGGGGCGGTGGCTTGGGTCATGGATCTTTTCGAGTTTGTTGCAGCAGGCTATTTGTGACTTTGATGGTTACTTATTGGACTAGTGTTGCAATAGTGGCTTGAGTAAGTCGTCGACGCCGTTCCAGGCGATCTGAACACCGATACAGAACAGAATGAAGGCAATGACGCGAAGGATTCCGTGGGCTGTGGATGGGGCGATGGAGCGAGCGATCTTTGGGGCGTAGGCGTAGCAGAAGTAGATGCTGGCGCTGAGCACAATGGCTGCGACGAACAGGCCGACGTAAGCGAGTACCGTGTCGGGGACCGTGTGTTGATGGGCGTGGACGCTGAGGGTCAGCATGACGACGATGCAACCGGGACCGGCAGTAATGGGGAAGGTGAGAGGATAGAAGGCCTTCTCCTGCAGGCTGCTGATCTGAGCCTTGGTGATGGCGGGAGCGGCGGCATCGGCGGCATCGGTCTTGTCCTGGCTGGGGGAGCTGTCTTGCTGGTTCAGGAGTGACCAACCGATCATGGCGATGACGATTCCGCCTGAGACCTGCATGATGGGCAGCGAGATACCGAAGAAAGCGAGAAGTGCGGAGCCGATGAGCTCGATGACTGCGAGGAAGATGACGGTATTGATGGCGATTCTGCGAGCGAGGGCGCGGTAGGTGTCGGTGGGTGCGTGGCCGACGAGACCGAGGAAGATGAGCGCGGAGCCCAGGGGGTTGATGAGCGGAAGAAGTGCGCTGAAGCCCAGAGCAAAGTATTTCCAGATAAGGAGCATGGATTCACATGGTACGGCGCCGAAGTAGCGATGTTAGACGTGATTGTAACGGAGCGTAAGTGAGCAGAAGCTAAGCAGGTTGCTGGAGTGCGGGTTGGGAACCACCGTCGGCCAGGGGAAGGGTGAGGGTAATGGTGGTGCCTCCGCCGGGGCCTGGGCTCTTGGCGCTTGCGTCGCCGCCGTGTTGGCGGGCGATGGCGCGGACAAGGAAGAGGCCGAGGCCGGTTCCTTTTATCTTTGCGATGGAGCGGCCGGGGACGCGGTAGAAGCGTTTGAAGATGCGCTTGAACTGGCTGGGGTCGAGGCCGACACCGGTATCCGTGATGGTGAGGGCGATCGAGGTGTAGTTGACGATGGCCAGCGAGCACCGGACGTGGACGCCTTCAGGAGAATATTTGACGGCGTTGTCGAGGACGTTGATGACGGCGGTGCGGAGGTCTTCGGCGATGCCGAGGGTGTTGAGACGAACGCCGCCGGGGACGGGTTCGAGGACAATGCTGTCGGGCGGAAGATCGTGGCGCTGGAGCGTGATGGCGATGCAGTCGGCGACCAGGGATTCGAGATTGATGAAGGTACGGTTCTGCTGCCGATGACGCTGGCCTAGCTGTCCGGCTTTGAGGACCTGCTCGACGGTGACGAGGAGGCGGTCGGAGTCGGAGAGCATGATCTTGTAGAACTCCTGCTTTTGGGGCTCCTCGATGACGTCGGAGCGGCGCTGGAGGGTTTCGAGGTAGAGGCGGATGCTGGCGATGGGGGTTTTGAGCTCGTGGGTGACGGCGTTGAGGAAGGAGTCCTGACGCTCGTTGCGGCGAATCTCGCGAATGAGGAAGACTGTGTTGAAGACGACACCGGCGACCAGGGCCGCGAAGAGGATAATGCCAACGACGAGGACGAAGACGTGCTCCTTGCTTTGGACGATCCAGGCGATGTTGAGGGTGATGGTAAGGCCAGTGAGCAGGACACCGAGGGTGATGAAAAAGGCAATCGTTCCGCGGCGTCGAGTGATGTTCATGGCTTGGTGGAAGTATAGCGGGAGAGGAATTATGGATCGATTTCTACCGGTGTGCCTACTGAAACCATCTTCCATACCTCGTCCATCTCGTCGTTGCTCAAAGCGATGCAGCCGGCGGTCCAGTCCAGTGCATGTTGGGTGGTTCCTATCCAGGCAAAGCCTGACGGCAAACCATGAATTTCAATATCTCCGCCGGGAGACTTGCCAAATTTCAGGGATCGTGCCCGGTCATCGGCGTTGGGATAAGAAATATGCAGGGCTTTATGGAACCGCGTGGAGGTCTTTTTCTCGTCGATGAGATACCTGCCCTCAGGCGTTCGATTGTCTCCGGCAGATTGCTTTGCGCCTGCTGAACCGCGACCAAGGGCAACTTTGTATGTCTTCAATATTGTTTTGCCCGACATCAGAGATAGCGTGTGCGCAGACTTGGAGATAACGATCGAGTCAACAACAACTTTCGATTGTGCATGCAATGCCAATTTAGGGCCGGTACAAAGGGTTGCTATCAGAAAAGCGATGACTGTGCCGTGCCGGGCTAGCTTCATAGACTTGCTGGAAGTATAGCGGGAGAGGGTGCGGTATGATCGGATGCCGATGAAGTGGTAGGACAACTTGTCGGGTGAGGTGAGGGATGAGGGAGTTCGATCGTCGAACGTTGTTGCGCTATTCGGGGATGGCTGCGGCTTCGATGATGCTGCACGGGGAGCGGTTTGCTTTTGGGGAGGAGGCTTCGGTAGCGACGACGGCCGGCAAGGTGAGTGGCAAAGTGGAGAACGGGATCCATGTGTTTCGGGGGATTCCGTATGGTGAGGATACGCAGAAGACACGGTTCAAGGCTCCGCTGCCGGTGGCCGCGTGGAGTGGAGTCAAGGAGTGTGTGGAGTGGTCGACGCGGGCGCCGCAGTTAGTGGGGGAACGGGCGGGGAGAGGCGCGGCAACGAGCGGGGAGCCGGTGCGGACGGGGTTTCATCTGCCTCCGGATAAGGGCCCGCAGAGCGAGGATTGTCTGCATGTGAATGTGTGGACGCCGGGGCTGCGCGATGGGAAGAAACGGCCGGTGCTTTTTTACATTCACGGCGGCGCGTACAACAACGGGACGGTGAACTGCGATCTGTATGACGGGAATCGGTTGTGTCATCGCGGCGATGTGGTTGTGGTGACGGTGAATCACCGGTTGAATGCGTTTGGGTATATGTATCTGGTGATCGGGGGCGATTTGGGAGGGAAGGAGTATGCCGACTCGGGCAACGCGGGGATGCTGGATATTATTCTCGCGCTGAAGTGGGTGCAGCAGAATATTGCGGAGTTTGGTGGGGATGCTTCGCGGGTGCTGATCTTTGGGCAGTCGGGTGGCGGGGCAAAGTGTGCGACGTTGATGGCGATGCCCGCGGCGAAGGGTTTGTTTCATCGCGTGGTGACGATGAGCGGACAGCAGGTAACCGCCAAGCCGACGGTTATTGCGAATGAGGTCACGAAGGATGTTCTGGACAAGCTTGGAGTGAAGTACAGCGATTTGGACGCGTTGAAGACGTTGCCGATGGAGAAGATTCAGGAGGCGGCGCGGGTGAGTTCGGCGTGGCTGCCGGTGCGGGATGGCGGAGCGCTGCCGAGGGATCCGTTTGATCCGGATGCGCCGGGAATTTCGGCGGGGGTGCCGATGATTCTGGCAAATACGCATGATGAGACGGTGACGTCGGCCGCGGGGCGAACGGGTGAGTTGACGTGGGAGCAGGCTCCGGAGGCTTTGAAGAACAGCGTGGGACAGTATCTGGGTGCGTATACGCCGGAGCAGATTATTCGGCGGTATCGGGAGATCTATCCGGAGCGAGATGCGGCGCACGTGGTGGTGGCGGCGGCGGTGGCGTTTCGGGCATGGCCAGGACAGGTGATTGAGGCGGACCGGCGCGCGGCGGATGCGCGAAGCCAGGCGCATACGTGGGTGTATCGGATCGACTGGAAGGTGCCGTTTCCCGGACATTGGTCGCTGCATACGATCGATCTGCCGTTTCTGTTTGATAACGTGGCGCTCGCTCCGGGGATGTGCGGAGCAAGTGCGGAGGAGCAGGCGGCGGCGCAGCCGCTGGCGACACGGATGTCGGAGATGCTGATTGAGTTTGCGCGGACGGGCGATCCGAACTGCAAGGCGATACCCGCACTGGCCGAGCTATGGATTGAAAGAGAGAGATACGATGATCTTCGACACGGAGACGCGAGTGGAGAAGGACCCGAGGGGGGCAGAGCGGGTGTTTGCCGCGGGAGCACACTATCGGCAACCGGGGACGTGATCGCCACTATCTGAGCCGGGTATGATTTGCGTTGAAGCAGGAGGCGTGGATGGGACGATGGCGAGTGGTTTTGCGGTGTGTGTTGGCGATCATGGTTTTCCTGGCGGCGCATCACGTGATCGCCGGACAGGCTGCAGCGCCTGGAGTGAAGGTCGTTACCGATCAGATGAGCGGAGATGTCAGTCTGAAGGTGGGAGCGGTGCTGGAGGTGCGGTTGGAAGCGAACCACACGACCGGCTATAGCTGGATCGCTGCGCCCGTGGCAAACCCCGTTTTGATGAGACAGGGAGCGGCAAGGTATGAGGAGCATGCGACGGGAGGCAAGGCGGGAGTTGGTGGCGTGGAGGTCTGGCGGTTCAAGGCGATGAAAGCCGGCAAGCAGGGTTTGCAGTTTGAGTATCGCAGGCCGTGGGAGAAGGGCGCTCCGCCGGCGAAGATCGTCACGTACGCTGTGACTGTGGAGTGACCGAATCATGGAGTAAGCGAAGAGGAGATGAGATGGATCGACGGAGTCTATTACAGGGGATGACGGCGGCGATGATGATGTCGGCTGCGAGCGGCCTGAAGGCCCAGGGTAGCGGGGCGAAGTCGGACGTGGTGTATGAACTGCGGATATACCACGCGAACGAGGGCAAGCTGGATGCGCTGCTGGCACGATTTCGCGACCATACGATAACGATCTTCAACCGACATGGGCTTAAGAGCGTTGCCTACTGGACGCCGACCGATGAGCCATTGAAGGGGAAGACACTCATTTACATTCTGGAGCACCCGAGTCGAGCCGAGGCGACGGCGAACTGGAAGGCCTTCCATGATGACCCGGAGTGGGTGAAGGTGTCGACTGCGTCGGAGGTGAACGGAAAGCTTGTGGAGAAGGTGGACTCCACGTACATGACGCTGACGGACTTTTCTCCGAAGGTTTGAGATAGCAAGAATACGGAAGTGAAGGGAGATCAGATGAATCGACGTGAGATGTTGCAGGGGATCGGGGCGGCGATGATGCTGTCGACTGCGAGTGGACTTAGAAGCCCAGAGTGCGGGCGATGCGACAGGTGTGGTTTATGAGTTGCGCATCTATCACACGTATGAAGGGAAACTGGAGCCGTTGCTGAAGCGGTTTCGCGAGCAAGAGACGAAGATCTTCGAACGGCTGGGGATGCATGGTGTCGGGTACTGGACTCCGGATGACGAGCCGCTGAAAGGCCGCACGCTGGTGTACATGCTGAGGCACAAGAGCCGGGCCGCGGCGACAGAGAGTTGGGCGAAGTTCGCCAAGGATCCGGAGTGGGTGAAGCTGAAAGCAGAGTCGGAGGCGAACGGCGCTTTTGTGGAGAAGCACGATATTACGTTTATGACGCTGACGGATTTTTCGCCGAAGGTTTGAGGCTGGTTAAATAAATAGGAGCCACTTCAGGGGAAGTGGCTCCTGTGCGTGAGTGGTTAGCGGACGCGGAACTCTGCGCGGCAACCGCGGTCGACCCAGACGCCACGGTTGTCGATGCCCCAGGTCTGACCCTCAATGCAGGGCGAGCCGCTGATCTGCCGGTTGAGGCGAATATCGCGGCGGCCACCAACGTCACACCAATTCCTGCGACCGTCGTTGGAGGAGCAGGTAATGAGTTGCGGAGGCGGTGGTCCGGGTGGCGGACGATAGCCGCCACCGCCGAAGGCAAAGTCGGCGCGGCAGCCGCGGTCGACCCAGAGGCCGCGATTGTCGATGCCCCATGTGTCGCCGCGGACGCAGGGAGATCCGCTGATCTGGCGGACGAGTTGGGCATCACGGCTACTGCCTATAGCGCACCAGTTTCTGCGGCCGTCATTGGAGGAACAGTTGATGGTTTGCTGCGGCGGGGGCCCCGGAGGACCAGACTGGCGGAAGGCGAAGTCGGCACGGCATCCACGGTCGACCCAGATGCCGCGGTTGTCGACTCCCCAGGTGTTGTCGCGGATACAGGCGGAGCCGCTGATTTGACGGACGAGCTGAACGTCACGCGAGCGACCGATGTCGCACCAGTTTCTGCGTCCGTCGTTGGAGGAGCAAGTGATCCGCCCTGAATAGCCTGCATAGCCAGGTTGCGCGTGTGTGGGAGCGGCTGAGACGGCTCCAAGAACGGAGGCCGCGATCAGGAAAAGTTTGATTGTGCGTGTCATCCTGCCTCTTTCTAGATGAAGAGAGTCGCTAGTACCTGGCCCGATATAAATGAGGTGCTTATTTGCAGGATGAGGATATTCCGGCGGGAGTTGCTTGTCGAGAATTTTTGAGTATGTATTGCAGATGAAAATGGCCGCCCCTTTTTAGGAGACGGCCATGGGTGTTAGGTCTAGCCGGAACGTTAGAGTGCGCCGGCGGGTTTGGGGTTCTTGGGATCGAACTTGGCGATCTGAATTTTTTCTGCGAGGCCGATCTTGCTGAGGAACCAAATGCCGTAGTAGTTGATGTCGAGCTCGTACCACTTGAGGCCGTGGCGCGCGCTGACCGGGTGGGCGTGGTGATTGTTGTGCCAGCCTTCGCCGCCGGTGAGCAGAGCGACCCACCAGTTGTTGCGGGAGTCGTCCTTGGTCTCGAAGCGGCGCTTGCCCCAGAGGTGCGTTGCGGAGTTGACGAGCCAGGTGGCGTGGAGGCCAACGGTGACGCGGAGGAATGTTCCCCAGAGAACCATGCCGACGGCGCCGACGATGGCGTGGCCTGCAGGTGCCAGAGTAGCGCCGAGGGCGAGTTGCAGAAGGCCGCTGACAACCAGAGGAATCCAGTGATATTTGCTGAGCCAGACGTGGACGCGGTCTTTGGTAAGGTCCGGGGCGTAGCGGCCGAGCAAGGCAGTCTCGGAGTGCAGGGCACGGCCGGAGAGGATCCAGCCGGCGTGAGCCCACCAGGTGCCATCGTGCGGGGTATGCGGGTCACCCTCGTGGTCGGAGTTCTGATGGTGGACGCGATGCGTGGCGACCCAGAAGATGGGACCGCCCTCGAGGGCGAGACAGCCGCACATGGTGACGAAGTACTCGACCCACTTGGGAGTGCGGTAGCCACGGTGCGTGAGCAGGCGATGGTAGGCCATGCCGATGCCGACATTAATGGCGAAGAAGTAGGTGATAACGAAGGCGGCGAGATTTTTCCACGAGAAAAAGAAGAGAGCTGCAATGGCTCCGACGTGAAACGCGCCCATGGCGATGGTGGTGATCCAGTTGATGCGTCCCTGCTGGTGTTCGCGGCCCATGCGAAGGTCCTGCTTGATCTTATGGGTTACTTCGGCGACGGCTGGGACTACAGCGGCCAGCTTGGGTGCGGTTTTTACGGGAGCTTCTTCGACGGCGGTAAGGGGAGTCATGTCTTTTCGGTATCCTTGAACTGCTATCTCTAACGCTAGCAGGGGTTGGCGGGGCCGTGGTGTAAGACTTTTGTAATGCTCCCCAAAGGTGTTAGTAGCGTCGGTAAAACTTTTGTAATGCCACAGAAAGATGAAGTTGGTAGGGTGTAACGATGATCCTTTCCAGTCGAACGATAGTGGTAGTGGCGATAGTGTCGGGGCCGGTTTTGGCGTTCGGGCAGGCGATCGATTTACCAACGAGTAAACAGATCGTGCGTCCGGTGCCAGGTGGGCCGCAGCGGCTGAACAGTCTGCCGATGTCGATGGCGGTGTCGTCGGATGGCCGTTATGTAGTGACGGTGAATGCGGGGTATGGGACGTTCGAGTCGAAGTACATGCAGTCGCTCGCGGTGATGGATACGACGACGGGGACGGTGACGGATTTTCCGGATGCGGATACTTTGGGGCGAGCGAAGCAGACGCTGTATTCGGGACTGGCGTTCAGCAGAGACGGCAAACATCTTTACGCGAGTATGGGTTCGGAGGCTGATCCGCTGGGAACGCTGAGCGGCGACACGGGAAGCGGCGTAGTGGTGTATGGGTTCAGCGAAGGAAAAATTCAACAGGAACGAATGATCAAGATCCCGTTGCAGCAGCTGGCGGCGGGACGGAAGACGATGCTCCTCGGTAACAAAGAGGGAGACAAGGGGGTGCCGTTTCCGGCGGCGATTTCTGTGCTGGGCACAAGGGGCGCAGAGAAGCTGCTAGTGGCGGGGAATCTCTCGGATGATGTCTTGCTACTGAATGAGGGCACCGGCAAAATCGAGACGCGATTTGATCTTTCGGAGAGCGATGCAGTGCCGGGCACGTATCCAGTTGCGCTTGCAGTCTCGAAGGATGAGACGCGTGCGTTTGTGGCGCTTTGGAATGCGAGCGAGATCGTCGAACTGGATTTGAAGAAGGGAACAGTAGGACGGAAGCTGGCGCTGCTGAAGCCGGAGAGTGCGATTGCGCCGGGGACGCATCCGTGCGCGCTGGAGATGTCGCCCGATGGGAAGACGATGTATGTGGCGCTGGCGAACCGCGATGCGGTGGCAGCGGTGAATGTTGGCGGTGACCAGTTTTCCGTGAAGGGATACTTCGATACACGGCTGCCGCAGCAGAGCTATTTTGGCGCGGAGCCTGAGGCGTTGGCGGTGACGCCGGATGGGGCGCGGTTGTATGTGGCGAATGCGATCTCGGACGCAGTTGCCGTGATGGATACAACGAAGCTGACGGGGAAAGTAGTGAAGGAGGGAATGGTCGAGCCGATTGGCTTTGTGCCGACGGAATGGATGCCGATGTCCATGAGCTTTACCGGAGGCAAGTTGTATGTGGCGACGGCGAAAGGGAAGGGAACGGGGCCGAATAATTTTCCTCAGCGGCAGGTGCCGGGGCAGCGTGGAGGGAGACAGGGCAGCTCGACTTATATTGCGGCGCTGCTGTATGGGTCGCTGGCTGTGCTGGATGTGAAGGCAATGGAGCTGGAGTTGCCGAAGTGGACGGCCGAGGTGCTGGAGTCGAACCGGATGAAGGCGGCGGAGGAGAAGATCCAGTTTGCTGATGGCACCGGGGATCACATCAAACATGTGATCTACATCATCAAAGAGAACCGCACCTACGATCAGATCCTCGGTGATCTGAAACAGAACGGGAACGCCGTGGGCAATGGAGACGCGAGCCTCGCGATGTACGGAGAGAGCGTGACTCCGAATGAGCATAAGCTGGCGCTGCAGTTTGGTGTGCTGGATAACTTCTACGACTCGGGTGAAGTGTCGGGCGACGGCCATGTGTGGTCGACGGCGGCGATTGGTACGGATTATCTGGAGAAGACGTGGCAGCAGAACTACCGGGGTGGGCAACGAACGTACGACTACGAAGGTGTCGTGGCGGAGGGATATCCACTGCTGCAGAAGATTCCAGATGTGAACGAACCGGCGAGCGGATACCTGTGGGGCAACATGGAGCGTCATGGGAAGACGCACTATAACTTCGGCGAGTACATCTCATCGACCTTTTGTGATGCAAGGATGAGTTCAGGTTCGTGGGAAGGGCCGGTGCTGGAGGGATTGAGTTGCAAGAGTCCGTCGATCAAACCGGGTGAGGCGATTCCTAATGCGTGGGGCGGCGGCGTGAACAAATGGGCCTGGCCGATTCCGCTCATAGCGAAGAATGTTCCAACGAAGCCGGAACTGGTGGGTCACTATGCGCCGGAGTCGCCGGACTTCAATCTGCGGGTTCCCGACCAGATACGAGCGGAGATTGTGCTGAAGTACCTGAAGGGCTGGATCGCAGACCGTGAAGGCGGCAGAGACACGATGCCAAACTTCATTGTGGTGCGGTTGGGCAATGACCACACGGCGGGGACGACGCCGGGTGGACCAACACCGAAGTCCTCTGTCGCGGATAATGATCTGGCGGTTGGGCGGCTAGTTGAAGCGGTGTCGCATTCGCCATATTGGGATGACACGGCATTCTTTATTCTGGAAGACGATGCGCAGAATGGCGCGGACCACGTGGATGCACACCGGAGCCTTGCTTTGATTGTGAGTAAGTATTCGCCGCGGAAGGAGGATGGAACGGCGTTTGTGGACAGCCGCTTCTATTCCACTGTGAGCGTGGTTCGAACGATGGAGACGCTCCTTGGAGTGCCGCCGATGAACAACAACGATGCGTTGAGTTCGATGATCAGCACATTGTTTACCGGACCGGGAGATCAGGCGCCGTATACAGCGGACTACTCGAACCGGGAGGATGGGCTGATCTATACGGCGAATCAGCCGACGGCGGTTGGGGCGCGTGCCAGCGCGAAGATGGACTTCACTCATGAGGACCGGGCCGATCCACAGAAGCTAAACGTTATCCTATGGAAGGACGCGATGGGCGATAAGCTTGTGCCCACGCAGTTACTCGAGAAGAGGAAGAAACAGAAGAAAGATGATGATGACGACTAGGAACAGGGTGAGGGAGGGAGTAGGGTGTAGAAAACAATTGCAACGGCTGAGCGGCTATGCTTAGGGTGATAGTTTTTTGAGGGGTGAAGATGGTTGTTGCGCCGTTTCGGTTGAAGCCGTGGTTTAGTGAGCGGCCGTGGGGAAGGAAAAACCTGCTGCCGTGGTATTTGGATACCGGGACGAAGGAGCCTGTAGGCGAGGCATGGCTGACGGGGCCGCAGTGTGTTGTGGAGACAAGTGCGTTTGCAGGGCGGACTCTGGCATCGGTTGCCGCGGAGATGGGTGGAGAGTTTCCTCTGCTGGTGAAGCTGTTGTTTCCGGCGGAGAAGCTTTCCGTGCAGGTGCATCCCGATGACGCGCAGGCGCGAGTGTTGGGTGAGACGCGGGGAAAGACGGAGTGCTGGTATGTGCTGGAGGCGGAGCCGGGTGCTGCGGTTGCGCTGGGGTTGAAAGACGGCTCCGATGCGGCGGTAGTGAAGGCGGCGATTGCTGACGGAACTATGGAGTCGCTGTTGAAATGGGTGCCGGTGTCGGTGGGCGATATGTTGTTTGTGGATGCAGGTACGGTGCACGCCATCGGGCCGGGAGTCGTGCTGCTGGAGACGCAGCAGACGAGTGACGTCACCTATCGGCTGTATGACTATGGGCGACCTCGGGAACTGCATCTCGAGAAGGGCTTGCAGGTGATGAAGGCGAAGACGGCTGCAGGGAAGATTGCGCCGAAGAAGATGGACGGATTTACCCGGTTGATTGAGCAGAAATATTTTGTCGTCGACAGGTTTGAGGTTGAAGCCGGCGGCAGCGTGCGCGTTGCGATGGATGGCGCGGGTTGCCTGGTGGGGTTGGCAGGAAGCGGAGTGGTGCGGTGGGACGGGGATGAGGTTGAGCTGAAGAGAGCGCAGGCCATTGTGGTGCCGATCGGCAGTGGAGAGATTACGGTGCGGGCGGATTCTGCTGTTTCGTTTGTGCGTTGTCTAGCGCCAGGTGTTAGTTGAGGAAGACGCTTAGTTCGCTGGCTGCGTTGCGAAGTGGGGCGAGGAAGCGGCTCTGTATCTCGAGGACGGAGAGGCGTGGAGCGTTGCCGCTTAGGTTCATGGTAGCGACGACGCGGCCGGAGTTGGAATAGACAGGCACGGCGAGGGAGCGGAGGCCGACTTCGAACTCCTGATCGACGAGAGCGTAGCCGTTGCGGCGAACGTTGCGTAAGGCAAGGCGAAGTTTTTCGATCGAGGTGATGGTGCGGGTGGTGTGGGGGGTGAGGACCACCTTCGCGAGATAGTGCTCGAGTTGCTCGGGGGGAAGATAAGCGAGCAGAACACGGCCCATGCTGGTGCAGTACGCGGGAAGACGGCTGCCGATGTGGAGGTCGACGGCCATGACGCGGTTGACCTGGGTGCGGGCGATGTAGACGATGTCTTCGCCGTCGAGCGTGGCGACGGAGAAGGATTCGCGCAGAGTAGCGGACATGCGTTCGAGAATGGGTTGCGCGGCGGTCGAGAGCGTGTTCGACGTGGTGTAGGTGTGGGACAGCGTTAACATGCGCGGGCGGAGGGAGTAGCGGGAGCCATCTTCGGCGCCGGCGAAACCGAGTTTCGTGAGGGTGTAGAGACAGCGGCGGACGGCAGCACGCGAGAGTCCGGTCTTAATGCTGAGCTGGGAGATGGTCATCTGCGGAGACTGCTGCGTGAAGGCCTGGATCACCACGAGCCCGCGAGCGAGAGAGGTCATAAAGTTCGGGTCGCCGGTGTAGACATCGAGGGCGGCAGCGGGAGTCGCTTTGGGGCCGGCGGCGATGGCGGGGGCTGGTGGGAGGGGTTGTCGGAGGGTGAGGCTCATGCAGATTCCCTTTCCGTGACGACTGGCGAACCGGATCGTTCGATAGACGGACTATAGATACGATAAACGCACAGAGCACTTAGCCGCAAGTCGGCCCAGGGAGGGTGCCTTCGGAGAGTTGTTGCGTTTTGAGGCGGAAAAGCCTGTTTTTCCGCTATGCCTGGCACGGTGAGGCTGCGCGCCGTTTCGCTGAAAATGAAAGCATCCCGGGTTAAGGAAGGAAGGAAGACTGAAATCAGCCGGTGTATTCCTCTTCGGCAGTTTCGGCGATGGCTACCTCGGCAACCCAATGTTGCGCCAGACGATGGCCGGCGGCGACTGCCGCCAAACACAACACTACCGACAGAGCGGCATTCGTCAGGGCTCGGCCCCAGGAGCCGGAGCGTGCCAGATCGAAAGTCTGGAGGCTGAAGGAAGAGAAGGTGGTGAATCCGCCACAGATGCCCACCATCACGAAGAGGCGAACGTTGTCCGAGGCTGGGTATTTGCCGCTCTGCAGAGTGAGCGTGCCGAAGTAGCCGATGATAAAGGATCCGAGCACGTTGATCAAAACGGTGCCGATGGGAAAGCCTGCACCAAGATCAATGGAAAGTGTCAGTTTAGAGATCGCGTACCGTAGCAGCCCGCCAAGCGCACTCCCGACCATAACCCAGAGATAAGACATCGTCTGCCTCGTTCTTCCTCTTATTGAGGAGGTCAAATTGGCAGAGGTCATCAGCCAGGTTATCCAGGCGGTTTTGGGAGACCTCATTCCCTGACTGAATAGTACAACAGGTAGAAGCTCCTCGGCTTCCGCACGGCGGGGCAAAAAAAACAGCCGTCCAATGGCTGCAGACGGCTGGCGTGGATAAGATTTCGAATCGACTGCATGGACAGGTGCAGTCGAGGCCGGATAAAGAGCGCCCTTATCCGGCTAAAAAAAGAATAGAGCGACCGGGGCAAGTCGATTGTCATGGCGTTGTCAGGGGAGGGTCATTTGATTGCATTACTTTGAGGGCCTGGCTTCAAACGCTATGGCAGGCTAGACAAGGTGGAAAAAACGACATGATTTCGGGCAGACAGGAAAGTCGGCTGAACCGCGCGGTCCAGCCGACTTGTTCACCTAGTCGTGGAGCTAGAAGGGGATGTCGTCGTCGGTGATGCCCACGTCGGAGTAGTCGGCCAGATTGGCGGGAGTGCGCTGATCGTAGCTGGTGCTTGCTGATTTGGAGTAGCCGCCGGCAGAGGCGCCTTCGCCGGCAGGTTTACCGCCGAGGAGGGTGAGTTCGTTACAGAGAATCTCAGTCTTGTACTTCTTTTCGCCGCTGGTCTTGTCGTCCCACGAGCGGGTCTGAATCTTACCTTCGACGAGAAGCTGCGAGCCCTTTTTGACGTAGTCGCGGACAACCTCGGCGGTGCGCTGGAAGCAGACGATATTGTGCCATTCGGTCTTGTCGGCCCAGTTGCCCTGGGCGTCTTTGGCGCGCTCGGCGGTAGCTAGAGAGAAGCTGGCGACGGTCATGCCGCCGGCGGTGGAACGAATCTCGGGGTCTTTGCCGACGTTGCCGAGAAGGAAGACTTTGTTGACGCCTTTTGCCATTTTCTGATGCTCCGGTTTATTGCGGGTTTTGAAGGATGAGGATAGCAGATGGAGGACTGTGGAGAGGTGGGCCGAACCGGTTTTAGCGGCGGCGGTCGCCGATAAGCTTCAGCGCGGCGAGCAGTAGGGTAAGAAGCCGGTCGGGAGGCAGCCCATCGCCAGCATCAGCGAGAGCCAGCCGAGGTTGGTGTGCGGCCCCTGGTGCGTGACGCCGCCGAAGCTGGTGAAGATGAGCGCCGCGGCGATAACTCCAGTGCCGAAGATGAGTAGGCCGGTGCGAAGAAGCTTGCGGGTGTCTGGCTGCATGGGCATTAGTGGATGGTGGCCTGCATGATGTAGACGATGACTCCGGTGAAGGAGACGTAAAGCCAGATGGGAAAGGTGTAGCGGGCCAGTTTTTTATGCGCTGGGAAGCGGCCGGTGAGCGAGAGGAAGAAGGTGATGAGGATCATCGGCAAAGCGAAGACGGACAGTACGATGTGCGAGGCAAGGAGCTTCCAGTAGAACGGCCACCAGGGGCTGAGACGGTTGAAGTGGGTTTCGCCGTGCAGGGTGAAGTTGGTGAGGTAGGAGACGAGGAAGATGGTGGAAAAAAAGAACGCCGTGAACATGGCTGCGCGATGCTGTGGGATGCGGCGCGAGCGGATGAAGATGAAGCCGGTGATCAGCGCGACGGTGCAGAAGGCGTTGAGGACGGCGTTGAGCAGAGGCAGCGACCGGAGGTGAGTGCCGGTGACGTCAAGCGGTGCATGGAAGTAGACGAGATAGCAGATGAGCGCGCTGGCAGCGGCGCTGACGAGGATGATGGTGGCGATGATGCCTGGGGGAGTGCGGAGATTTGCGCTGGGGATATTTCCGGGTGCAGTGCCTTGCATTAGAAAAAGAGGCGTCCTTTGGCGTCGAGCATCATGGCAGCTAAAAGGAGAGGAAGATAGATGACGGAGGCGCGGAGCAGATCGCGGGCGACGAGACGCGAGGCTTCGGAGTTGGGATCGCGGACGATGCGGGCGAAACGAATCGTGTACCAGAGATAGCCGAGGCTGAGGATGGGCGCTGCGACGGCGTAGAGCGTGCCGGTGACATGCACCATGAAGGGCCAGAGACTGACCGGAATCATGATGGCGGCGTAGAAGAGAGCCTGAACGACGGTGCTCAGCGCGGCATATTGCGTGTTGGGCAGATTTGGCGTCAGGCGGATGCCGCCGCGGGTGTAGTCTTCGCGGTACATCCAGCCGATGGCCATGAAGTGGGGAAACTGCCAGACGAAGAGGATGGCGAAGAGAGCGACGCCCGGCCACTCGATGAGGCCGCGGGCGGCGGTCCAGCCGATGAGCGGTGGAAGCGCTCCGGGAAAGGCGCCGATGAAGGTGTTGATGGTGGTGACGCGCTTGAGCGGCGTGTAGATCGCGACGTAGCCGATGGCGGTGAGGAGGGTGAGAGTTCCGGTGAGGAGGTTGGTCGTGTAGGCGAGGTAGAGCGAGCCGAGAAAGGTCGCTGCAAAGCCAAGGACGAGACCGTGAGTGAGAGAGATGCGGCCGGCGGCCATGGGTCGGTCTGCCGTGCGATGCATCAGGGCGTCCGATTTGCGCTCGAGAGCCTGATTCAGGGCGCTGGAACCGCAGGTGACGATGGTGATTCCGATGAGGGCCTTGATGCCGTCAAGCTGGAAGGGGCTGATGCCGCTGCGCAGGCAGCCGAGATAAAAACCGGCTCCGGCGGTGATGATGACCATCGTGGAGATGCGGATTTTGAACAGCGTGGCGTAGTCGCTCAGCAGCGAATGGGGCTGCGCGGGTGCGAGGATGTGATCGGTTGTCACGGAGGTGGCCACAGAATAAGGATATCGCCTTTGTTACAGGTATGATGCGCGGAGGCACGTGGTTGGCGCCTTCGGCTGACTGTAGGGCTATTCTGCTGATTCGCCGTGTTTGCCTTCCTCGGTCCCGCTTGCTTGGTTTGCGGGCGGAGCAGAGGAAAGAGGATGACGTCGCGGATGGATTTGGAGTCGGTGAGGACCATGGTGAGGCGGTCGATGCCGATGCCCTCGCCGGCGGTTGGCGGGAGGCCATAGCCGAGGGCGCGGACGTAGTCTTCGTCCATCTGGTGGGCCTCTGAGTCGCCGCGTTCTTTTTCGGTCATCTGCTGTTCGAAGCGAGCGCGCTGGTCGTCGGGGTCGTTCAGCTCGGAGAAGGCGTTGCCGATCTCGAAGCCACCAATGTAGAACTCGAAACGCTCGACCCAGTCAGGTTCGTCGGGCTTTTTCTTGGAGAGGGGCGAAACGGCCAGGGGGAAGTCGTAGATGATCGTGGGCTGGATGAGATGTTCTTCGGCGAGGAACTCGAACAGGTCAGCAATGAGCTTGCCGATCGGTTGATTTGGAGGGTAATCCGGATGAGCAGATGTTGTAGTCGCCGGCCTTTAATTGGAAATACAACGCACGAACGTCCTCAAGCGAATCAAATGAACTCATGTTCGGGGGTGCTGCCAAAGTTTTTGGGCCAGAAGTGCGAGATGGCTTCGCGCATCGAAAGCTTCGTCCACTTGCAGAGATCGATCTCGTTGCCATTGAAGTGGGTGATCGTGGTCCCGTTGACTTCGCGTGCGACGAAGATGATGAGTTCTTCGCTGAGTTTCATCAGGTCGTGGTAATTAGCGTAGGCCTGGTAGAACTCGAGCATGGTGAACTCGGGGTTGTGCTTGGTGCTGATGCCTTCGTTGCGGAAGTTGCGATTGATCTCGTAGACACGGTCGAGGCCGCCGACTACCAGCCGCTTGAGATAGAGTTCCGGTGCGATTCTCAGGAAGAGGTCGAGGTCGAGCGCGTTGTGGTGCGTCGTGAACGGCTGCGCGGCCGCGCCTCCGGCGATCTGGTGCATCATCGGTGTTTCGACTTCGAGATAGCCGCGGCGGTCGAAGAATTTGCGGATGGCGCGGAGCACGCAAGCGCGTTTGACGAAGACTTCGCGGACGTTGGGCGTTTCTGGTTCGGTGGGCTCCGGTGACGGCGTTGCCTCTTCGGGCGAAATGCGGGGGTTCTTCGCTTCGCTCAGAATGACCGTTTGTGAAGATGGTTGTGAAGAGGAAGCGGTGGCTGGTTTGGTGGCACCCGTGTTCATGAAGAGGTCAACATAGCGCTGGCGGTAGCGTAGCTCCGTGTCTTCGAGGCCGTGGTACTTGTCGGGCAGCGCGAGCATGGCCTTGGCGAGGAAGGTGATGGGCGGGTGGTCGCCTACTGGTTCGACGTGGACGGTGAGTTCGCCCGTGCGCGTACGGAAAAGGTGGCCGCGGACGCCGATGTGATCGCCGAGGTCGAGGAGTTTGTAGAGAGCAAATGCGTTTTCGCCGACGTCGTCCTTGCGCACGTAGATCTGGAAGCGCTGGCCGCCCTGCTGAAGCTGCGCGAAGCCGGCTTTTCCCTGGACGCGGATGGCCATGATGCGGCCGGCAACGGATACGTTGATCGGCGTGGGTGCGGATTCGAGCTGTTCAGCGGTGAGGGAGTCGTAGGCGGCGCGGAGTTCGGGGATGGTGTTGGTAGCGCTGTAACTGTTCGGATACGTGGCTTCGGCGTAGGTAAGGCCGTTGAGCTGACCGAGAGCGGCGATCTGCTGGAGCTTGTCGCGGCGCTGCTGGTAGAGGTTTTTTTCGAACTCCGACTCGTACACGAGGATTCCTTTAGCTGGATGTTGCTGACAACTAAGTATAGAGGCACATAAATGCTGCAGTTATGCACACGAATGTGCCAGTTGTGAGTCTGCGTGATGTAATAGTGCTGCTATGGCGGACGACAGAGCAGACGACGACGGTAAAGCAACAGGCGGCAAGGGGCCGCTGGGCGACCTGGTGAAGGTGGAGTCGATGATCCAACTGGCGATCGCTCTGCCGGCAGGGTGCGTGATCGGGTGGCTGGGGGGAAGCTGGCTGGATCGGCATTTTCATCAGAGCTGGATATCCATTGCGGGGATATTGCTGGGGGCGGCGGCGGGGTTCGTGCAGATATTTACTACGGTTTCGCGATTTTTGAAGAACGACCGGTAATGACGATATTTTGGGAGATGGCATTTTGAGGGCAATGGACAGCTTGACCGACGACGATTTCAAGCGCACGGTACGGAGCGCGCTGCGTCTGATGGCCATTGCAACGGCAGTCGTGGCGCCGCTGGTGTGGTGGAAGATGGGGTGGCAGAGTGCGGTGCTGCTGCTGGTGGGGGCGCTGATTTCGGGATCGGGGCTCTTTGAGTGGCTGCGCCTGATGACCGCGGTGATGGTGCGGATGGATGGCGGGGAAAGAGCGCGGCCCATGGGGCTTGTTCTGGCCGGGTTTTTCCTGCGTCTGGGGCTGACCGTGGTGGTGCTTTATGTTAGCCTTAAGGTACTGAATGGTTCGGTCTACGCGCTTGCCGGTGGCCTCGCTCTGGGTGTGTTTGCACTCTCGATCGAGGCTTTGAGGCTGGTGAAGGCGTGGACAGTTTAGGCCGGACGTTCAAGGAAATCCAGAAGCAGGAACAAGAGCAAAAGCTTTCTTTCTCTGTTTTCTAAACGAAGCTTTCTTTTATTTTTTTATATGCCGACACAGACTTTGTTTGCCCAGTTTCTGAATCTCCACTTTGGCGCGTTTACGACGTCCATGCTGCGTGCGCTGCATGTCGAGCCGGCGTATCCGCAGGCGCCCATCACAGACGCCTTTGCCATGGAGCTGCTCATCTTTGTAGCGCTCCTTGTTTACTTCGTCGTCGTGCGCTTCACCCTCAGTGTCGAGAAGCCCAACAGCGTCCAGCACGTCGCGGAGATGACGCATGAGTTTGTCTCCGAGCAGGGCGAGAGCATCATCGGGCCCGGCTATGAGAAGTTTGTCGCATACCTTACTGTTCTCGGTGTCTTCATCCTGATCGCGAACCTGATGGGTCTGGTACCGGGGCTCAAATCGCCCACCGCAAACGTGGTCGTGCCGCTGGCTTTTGCGCTTTGCACCTTTATCTACTACCACTACCACGGGGTGCGCGCGAACGGCTTTGGTTACATCAAGCAGTTCCTCGGGCCGCTGTGGTGGCTTTATCCGTTGATGCTACCGATTGAGCTCATCTCGCACTTCGCTCGCATTCTGTCATTGACGGTTCGACTTTATGCGAACATGTTCGCGGGCGATCTGGTGGTATTGGCCTTCTTTTCGATCGTGCCCATCGGCATCCCACTCATTTTTCTCGGCCTTCACTTCGGCGTCGCCATCATTCAGGCTTATGTCTTTCTGCTGCTGGCGATGATTTATCTCTCAATGGCAGTCGCGCACGAACACTAGTGCTTCGCACTACTCCAGGCTAAGGCCCGGAGTACCAATATTTGAAGTTCACCGGTCGCGGGGTGCTCCCTCTCGGCAGGTTGTTTCACTCGCCGCAAATGGCGGACACTCTGACGGGGGCCAAGAAGAAGGAGCAACACAATGCGTAAGCTTCAGATGATTTTTATGTCGTTGGCCGTGATGTTTCTCGCGACGCCGGCGTTCGCGCAGGGCGCTGGTGCACCCATTAGCAACTGGTGGGTTTCCATCGCCGCCGGCCTCGGTATGGGTATCGCTGCCGGTCTTTGCGGGATTGGCCAGGGCAATGCAACTGCTTCTGCCACCCTCGCACTCGCCCGTAACCCCGGCGCTCGGCCTGGAATCTTTATCTTCCTGGTCCTCGGTCTTGCGTTTATCGAGTCGCTTGCGCTATTTACGTTCGTCATGATCTTCCTGAAGGTCAAGTAAGCTTTCAGGGCAGTTTCCAGCAAAAGAAAGGCCTCCGCAGATGCGGTGGCTTTTCTGTTTTTGCGGAAGGAATTACAGAACGGCTACGCGGTCGCGCCCCTGCTCCTTGGCGAGGTAGAGGGCGCGGTCACCACGGCGCAGGATCTCGAGCCAGGTGGTATCGGTGGGCATCATGGTTGCGACGCCGAAGCTGGCGGAGATGCGAATCTCCTGGCTTTGGTGCGCGACGGTAAGGCTGGCGAGACGACGGCGGAGGTTTTCGGCAATCTCGGCCGCGCGGGTGTGACTGGTGCCGGGCAATACCGCGACAAACTCTTCGCCGCCAAGCCGGGCGACGTGGTCGACGTCGCGGAGATTGTCGCGAAGGCAGCGTGCGGCGTGGTACAGGGCGACGTCTCCCCCGTCGTGTCCGTATACATCGTTGATCAGTTTGAAATGGTCGAGGTCGAGGATGATGAGAGAGAGCGCGGCGCTGTGGCGGCGGGCGATCTCGACGGCTTTGGCGCCGATTTGTTCGAGCGCGCGGCGATTGAGCAAACCTGTCAGCGAGTCAATTTTGGATTGCGCCTCAAGCTCGTACTGGAGCTGCGCCATGGCGAGCCAGATGACGCCGAGAGCGGTCATGACGGCGATGAGAATCGGGGTGAGGAAGGAGAACATGCTGGTTCCGGCTGATCGCAGCAGACTCCGCGGATCGCCCAGGTGCGCCTCCCATGCGCGATAGACATAGATCGCCTGGTAGACGGTGAAGAGAATCGCAAGTCCAAGACGCGGCATGCTGATACGCTGCGGTGCCGGGCCGCAGAGCAAATGCCCGATCAGGCCAAATTGCATGACCGCGATGGCGCTGATTCCAATGACGCGGGCGGAGACGTCAGGGTCAATGTAGCTGAAGTACAGACTGATCGCTGCGGCAGGAATGACGGAGATGGGAAGAAGCCAACGCTGGGGACGCTGCAAATGCAAAAGGTCTGCGATGCCCCAGTACAGGAAGACGTTGATGAGGACGAGCAGGGTGTTGGCGACGGTAATGGAAAAGAAGTCCGGGATGTGACCACGCAGAGCGAGGAACTCCATTCCGGCGGCGGAAGTCGCATAGCCCACAGTGATCAGGCCTACGCCGCGGAGGCCGGGGGTACTGCGGTGAATCAGCAGCATGTACAAACAGAGACACGCGAAGATGACAGCCGTGACGTGAATGGTGCGAAGGTCTATCAACTGTGATCCTTCCGCTACTCGTCGTGTCGTGCGGACCCTATGTACTGATAGAGATACAGTCTGCACGTTCAGCGCAGATCGGCCTGGGAGCCGGCTTGCCCGAAAGGATACACGGAGAGTGGGTGGTGACCAGTTTGATCGATGGTAACCAGGCGGGGATTAGTGGACGTCGAACTGGAGCTGCAGGTGGCAGCCTTCCGGGTGGGCGGCGCACTCCTGGCGGGCCTGTTCGATCAGGGTGGAGTGACTGGCGTACTCGGCGAATGAGACGGCTCCGCTAGGCAAGATGCCCAGCGTAAGGGTCGCGATCGCAGCGAGAGCGAGGCCTATAGCGGCCGGGACGCCGATGGGGCGAAGCTGGTTGAGCCGGGCGCTCTCGGTGCCCGGGCGCGTGTAGACAGCAGCCAGCAGCCGGAGGTAGTAGAAGCAGGCGACGCCGCTGTTGAGCAGGCCGATCACGGCCAGCCAGACGTTGCCACCATGGACCGCGGCGCTGAAGACATAAAACTTGCCGAAGAAGCCGCCGGTGAAGGGGATTCCGATGAGCGAAAGAAGGAAGAAACTAAGCAGGGCCGCCAGATAGGGGCGCTTCTGACCGAGGCCGGTGTAGTCGTCGATGGTGCGGGCGCGCTCGTCGTAGCCGCCAACCTGGGTGACGACGGCGAAGGCGCCCACCTGCATGGCTGCGTAGGCGGCAGTGTAGAAGCAGGCGGCCGCAATGCCGTCAAACGGAAATGCGGTGAACGCGACAAGCAGATAGCCGGCGTGGGCGATGCTGGAGTAAGCGAGCAGGCGCTTGACGTCGCGCTGGAGCAACGCGCCAAGGTTGCCGATCGTCATCGACAGCACGGCGAGGATCCACATGAGGACGGTCCAGCGATGCTGATAAGTCGGGAAACCGGTGAAGGTGACGCGGAGCAGAACGGCAAAGGCGGCGGCCTTAGGGGCCGTGGACATGAGGCCGACGACGGGTGAGGGTGCGCCCTGGTAAACGTCCGGCGTCCAGACGTGAAAGGGAGCGGCGGAGACTTTGAAGCCGAGCCCGATGAGGATCAGGGCGAGAGCGGTAAACGCGAGGTAAGGGGTGGTCGTGGTTTCGAGGCCGTGGGCGATGGCGTAGATGTCGGTCGAGCCGGTGGCTCCGAAGGCCAGGGCGACACCGTAGAGAAAGAACGCGGTGGCGAAGGAGCCCAGGAGGAAGTACTTTATGGACGACTCAGAGCCGGTGGCCTGGCCTTTGCGGAAGCCGCAGAGGATGTAGGTCGAGATGGATGAGATCTCGAGGCCGACAAAGACCATGAGGAGTTCAACTGAGCAGGTCATGAGCATCATGCCGACCGCGCCGAAGCAGAGCAGGGCGAAATACTCGCCGGCGTGGCTGGCGTTGCCTTCAAAGTAGTCGAGCGAACCAAGAAGAGTGACGAGGACGACGGCTCCGATGACATAGTGGAAGAGCACGGAGAAGGCATCGACCTGAATAGTGTTGGAGAAGGCGTGGATGACGGTTCCGAAGGAGACTTGATACCAACTGGCCACGAGAGCTGCGATGGTACCGGCGACAGCGATCCAGCCGAGCGGCTTGCGGCTGGCTGCGGGCTTGAGGCACGGCTCGGCCATCATGACGAAGACACCCGTGAGTGTAAGGACGAGCTCGGGAAGGAGGGCCAGGACGTTAGGGTTCATTACTTCGCGGCCTCCTGGGTGGCGGGAATCGATTGCGTGTTGGTTGAGATTGCAGGTGTGGAGGCTGGTTCGGTCAGCACCGGCTCCTGTGCGAAGTACGTGCCCGCGGTGTCGATGGCACGCATCCAGATTGGCGAGGCGACACCCATGAGGAGCATCAGGGCGACCATGGGCCAGAGGGCGAAGTGTTCGCGGGCGTCGAGGTCGGGGACGGGTACATCGCCGGTGTTGTCATTCAGGCCGCCATAGAAGACGCGCTGGATCATCCAGAGCATGTAGGAAGCGGTGAAAATGACGCCGGTCGTGGCGAGAACAGTCCAGCGGGTGTGATGGGTGACGGCAGACTGCATGCCTCCGGTAAGAACCAGGAACTCGCCGACGAAGCCGTTGAGCATGGGCAGGCCGACCACCGAGAGAGCCGTGATGACGAAGAAGGTGACCATCCATGGGAGCTTTGCGGCGAGGCCGCCGTAGTCGCGCATGTCGTAGGTGCCGTAGCGCTCGTAGAGGATGCCGAGCAGCATGAAAAGCGCGCCGCCGCCGATGCCCTCATTAATCGTGGCGTAGATTCCGCCGTCGATGCCTGCGATCGTAAAGGTGAAGATGCCGAGGATCACAACGCTGACGTGGCCAAGGGTCCCGTAGGCAGCTAGCTGCTTCAGGTCTTTTTGGACCAGAGCGATAAGTGCGCCGTAGACGATGCCGATGGCGCCGAGCGCGATCATCAGCGGCGCGATGTGGCGTGACTGCTCAGGGAAGATGCTGAACGAGAATCGCAGGATAGAGTAGAGACCGAGTTTTCCGGCGAGAACCATGACCGCGGCGGTGGGGGCTTCGCTGATAGCGTCGGAGAGCCAGCCATGGAGCGGAAAGATCGGGACTTTGACTGCGAAGGCGACGAGGAATGCCAGCGAGGCCAGCCAGAGGGCGGCGGAGCTGCTTGAGATGTTGTGGCTGGCAGCGAGCTGGGCGAGTTCAGGAAGCTGGAAGGTGCCCGCGTGCGCGTAGACCCAAAGCATGCCAACGAGAAGAATGGCGGACGGAATGAAAGTGTAGAGGAAGTACTTGATGGCAGCTCGGCGGCGGTTGACGGTGCGCCCGAAAGTTGCGATCAAAAGCGTCATGGGAACGAGTGAGAGCTCCCAGAAGGCGTAGTAGAGGAAGAGGTCGAGCGAGACAAAGATGCCGAGCATCGCGACCTGTTGCAGCAGGAAGAGAGAGTAGAAAAGCTTTTTGCGGTCGCTGATGGCGTTCCACGAGATGAGCACGCCGAGAGGCGCGAGAAAGCCGGTGAGCACCACTAACCACATGGACAGGCCGTCGACGCCGAGGTGATAGCGGATGGCAGGTGAAGCAATCCAGCTCAGGTTTTGCTCGAACTGAAAGGTGCCGGACGCAGCGGCGTAGTCGTAGCGGATGGGAAGATGCAGCGTAAGAACGAAAGTGATAAGGGTGACGGCGAGGGCGCCCCACTGCATCAGCTTGCCCTTGTCGGGCAACAGGGCCAACAGGACCGCACCCGCGAGCGGGACGAAGATGATGACGGTCAGGATGGTGTGGTCGATGTTCATCATTTCCTTTGGTGAATCAAAAAGCAAATGCCTTGTGAAGCAGGTGCGTAATTTCTTTAGTGCGGCCAGGCAGCACGGCCGAAAATCATAACCAGCAGAACGGCGCCTGCTCCAAGTGCGAGCCACCCGGCGTAGGAACGGATGTTGCCCGACTGAACACGGCGTACCAGTGAGCTGAAGCCTCGGGTGGTCGCGCCTGCCGCAGCACCAGAGCCGTTGACGATGCCGCCGTCGACAAGGCCGCCGAGGAAGAAACGCGAGAACATAAGCAACGGAGTGACGATGAAGATGCCATAGATCTCGTCGATATAAAACTTATTTTCGACAAGACGATAAAGAGCGGGGACACGTGCGGCGAGAGCGGCGGCGGTGCGCGGCTTCTTGTAGTAGAAAATGTACGCGACGTAGAAGCCAAGTAGCACGACAAGAACGGAGACGGAAGCAAGGCCGAGTTCCAGACCATGGCTCGTCACGTTGGTTACGGTTCCCACAACGCCTTCGTTGAAGATTGGCTGAAGGAAGTGTTCCACCTCTTCGCTCCCACCAAAGACGATCGGAATGCCAACCCATCCCCCGATGACGGAGAGAATGGCGAGCACCACCAGCGGAAAGAGCATGATCCATGGCGACTCGTGAACGCCATGAGGATGGGGAACACGTTCCTCTTCTTCGGGATCGGCAACCATCACGGCGTGACTGCCGGAGTGAGCGTAGACGGCGGCTCCATGATCGTGGAGGTCCGCCCGCTCCTCGAAGTGCTCCGGACCGAAGAAAGTCTTGAACCACAACCGGAACATGTAGAACGAGGTGATGCCCGCCGTAAGCAAACCGACGACCCAGAGCAGCTTGCCGATCGGATTGTCGCTAGTGAAGACGCGGTAGAGAATCTCGTCCTTGGAGAAGAATCCTGCCAGCGGCGGGATGCCTGCGATGGCGAACACGCCCATCGTCATGGTCCAGAACGTGACGGGGATGCGCTTGCGAAGGCCGCCCATCTTGCGCATGTCCTGCTCGCCCGAGAGCGCGTGAATCACGGAGCCGGCGGCGAGGAAGAGCAGCGCCTTGAAGAACGCATGAGTGACCAGGTGGAAGATGCCTGAAGCAAAAGCTCCCACTCCACAGGCGAGGAACATGTAGCCGAGTTGCGACACAGTCGAGTAGGCGAGGACGCGCTTGATGTCGTGCTGCACCACGCCGATGCAGGCGGCGAAAAGGGCGGTCGCCGCTCCGATGATGGCGACGACACCGAGTGCGTAGGGACTGCGGTCGAACAACGTATGGCAGCGCGCGACCATGTAAATGCCGGCCGTGACCATCGTCGCGGCATGAATCAGCGCGGAGACCGGCGTCGGGCCTTCCATTGCATCGGGCAACCAGACGTAGAGCGGAATCTGCGCGGACTTGCCGACCGCACCCAGGACCAGCAGAAGGGCGATCGCAGTAAGGATGCCCCCGTGCCATTCGGGGTTGACGCTGATGGCGTTGAACACGTGGGTGAAATCGAGCGAACCAAACTCGCGGACGATAAGAAACATCGCGAGCAGAAAACCGAAGTCGCCAATGCGGTTAACGATGAACGCCTTTTTCCCAGCGTTGGCCGCGGAATCCTTCTTGAAGTAGAAGCCGATGAGCAGGTAAGAGGCTAGACCTACGCCTTCCCAACCAACGAACATCAGAAGGAAGCTCTCGGCCAGGACGAGGACAGACATGAAGAACATGAAGAGGTTAAGGTAAGCGAAAAAACGCCAGTAACCCTCTTCGTGGGCCATGTAGCCGACCGAATAAATGTGGATGAGGAAACCAACGCCGGTGACAACGCCAAGCATGATCAGTGTGAGGTGGTCGACGCTGAACGCGAAGTTCACGGTTAGCCCGGTGATCTGAATCCAGGGCCTGCTGACGACCTGCATGACGTCGGGCGCGCCTGCAGACTTCATGGTGATCCACAACCACCCGACGATCGCGGCAGGGATAGCAGTGCAGATCAGGGCCACAGCGGAGATGAGGGCGCGAGGTAGTTTGCGGCCGACCGTTCCATTGATGAGGAACCCAGCAAAAGGAAGCAGCGGAATCAGCCAGAGATAGTCAGAGGGCATAGAGGTCACGATTTCATTAGGTCGATCTGGTCGACGTTCAGCGTTTCGCGCGTGCGAAAGATGGCGATGATGATGGCAAGGCCGACCGCGGCCTCGGCTGCGGCAACGACCATCACGAAGAAGACAAAGATCTGGCCGGAGATCTGGTGCCACATGTGCGCGAACGCGACGAAGGTAAGGTTGACGGCGTTGAGCATCAGCTCAATCGACATGAAGATAGTGATGAGGTTGCGCTTGATGAGAAAGGCTGCAACACCGATGGAGAAGAGCACGGCCGCGAGGATAAGATAGGCGGCGATAGGAACCTGGGCGGACATGACTACTGCTCCTTTCGCGCGAGCACGACGGCTCCGAGGATGGCGACGAGGATGAGAACCGAAGTGACTTCGAAGGGAAGAAGAAGTTTCGTGAAGAGGAGAGCGCTGAGCTCGGAGATGTTGCTGGTGACGTGGTTTAGGTAGCCGCCCACGTCGGTCGAGCCGAAAGCGTCGCGCTCAGAGAGGAAGACAAAGCTGAGCAGACAGAAGATGGCTGCCGCGCCAGGGAAGCCGACGATGTAGGCTGCACGGCTGCCGCGGGTTCGCTCTTCTTCGCCGGCGTTCAGCAACATGATGACGAAGACGAAAAACACCATGATGGCGCCGGAGTAGACGATGACCTGGGCAGCGGCGAGGAACTCGGCCCCGAGTGACCAGTAGAGAACGGCGAGCGACAACATAACGACAACCAGCGAGAGTGCGCTGTTGATGGGATGGCGCTGCAGAAGGAGATTGAGTGCTCCCGCTACGGCCAGCGCGCCAAATATGAGAAAGAGTGCCAGTTGCATGATGTTCCGCTAGTTCTTTCGTGGGCCTGTTGTGATTTCAAATCATTTGAAACTGAGCAGAAAGTTTTTCGGGCTATCTGCTGATTGTAAAACAGCTTGCTGCGGTGTTTCGTGCAGCTTAGCTGCGCAATGCGATGACTAAGCTCGTGATGATGATGTTGGCCATAGCGACGGGCAGAAGAAACTTCCAGCCGAAGGTCATCAGTTGGTCGTAGCGGAAGCGGGGTAACGTGCCCCGCACCCAGATATAGAGCAAAAGGAATCCGAGGACTTTGACGACGAACCAGAGAATGGGAAAGATGGCAGTGAGGACAGGACCGCCGAAGTTGTCAGGCAGGAGGTGACCGAGCGGGCTGGAGGCCCCACCGAGGAATAGGAGGGTCGCGACGCAGCTTACGGTGATCATGTTGGCGTACTCCGCCATGAAGAACATGGCGAACTTCATCGAGCTGTACTCAGTGTGGTAGCCGGCGACGAGTTCTGATTCGGCCTCGGGGAGATCAAATGGGGCGCGGTTCGTCTCAGCATAGGCCGCCATGAGGTAAATAAAGAAGGCGACGAACTGAAAACCGCCGAAGACGTTCCACGAAAGAGCGCCGTGCGCAGACTGGCTATTGACGATGTCCCGCAGCGAGAGCGATTGGGCGCGAAGGACGACGCCGACGAGCGAGAGGCCCAGGGCAAGCTCGTAGCTGATCATCTGCGAGGTGGCGCGGAGGCTGCCGAGAAGGGCGAACTTGTTGTTCGAAGACCAGCCGGAGAGTGCGATCCCATAGACGCCGATGGACGTGATGCCGAGGATGACGAGAAGGCCGATGTTAAGGTCGGCGATGTTGAACATCTCGACGCTCACTCCGTTTACTGTGACGGTTTGCATTCCACCAAAGGGAACAACGGCGATGGAGATCATCGCACATGTCAGCGCGATGATAGGAGCGAGGACAAAGAGAGGTCGCTCGGAGGCGATGGGCATGAGGTCTTCCTTGAGGAAGAGCTTGATGCCGTCGGCGAGCGGCTGCAGCAGACCGAAGGGGCCGACGCGCGAGGGCCCCCAGCGGTTCTGGATGCGGCCCAGCACCTTGCGCTCAAGCAGCACTGTGTAGGCGACCGCCGTCAGTGTGATGACGAGGACGACCACAACCTTGAGGATGCTGAGCAGCAGAAATGTCTGAAATTCAGTGAGGTGACTCATTCGGTTTAGCTTTTAGCTCCTGGCTTTTCGCTCTAAATGGCTATAGGGGTTAGTCAGCTGCGGTTTCGATTTGAGTAAGCCCGGTTGGTGGACGAAGACTCTCGTTATGCTGCAGATCGGAGAGCATGGCCGAGTAGCGGCCGAGTGTGCCCGAGGTAAAAAGGGAGTCGTTCGCAGGCAGGACGAGGTCGCGCCGGCTTCCGATCTGGACCAGAGGCGAAGGAGCGGCAGGTTGCAGGTGTTGGTCATTGCCGCTGAGAAGCTGGAGCCGTAGCAGATTGTAGCCGGGTACCAGCCGTTGAATCTCGTCCAGAATCGCGAAGGGATCGAAGGGGCTAAGCTTGGGTTCCAGGTTGTTTGCGGTGAGCCATACTGCGTGGCGATCCGCCTCGCCGGACTGCGCGCCGCGAGACTGGCCCATGTCGGCTCGAGTGCCCTTCCCGAATGGAACAAGTGCATGCATGTTCGCACCCATCTTGTCGGCGATGCGGACGATCATCTCGAAGTCGGTGCGGACGCCTGCGCGGTCACCAGCCTTGTTGACCAGTTGGAGATCGCCGTAGCTGTTGGTGACGGAGCCGGATTTTTCGTAGAGATTTGCGGCGGGAAGGATTACGTCGGCGAGTGCTGCAGTTTCAGTGAGGAACATGTCCTGCACGACGACGAAGGTGTCCTTGAGTGCGGCTGGGTCGACACTGTAACGCGAGATGGGGTTGGAGCCGACGACGTAGAGAGCGGAGACTTCGCCACGGCCTGCCGCTTCGAAGATCTCGAGCATGTCGAGGCCGGGCTCTTGAAGGTGAGCCGCGGCGCCTGGGGCGTTGTACTCCGCAAAGGTTGTGTTGTCCGCAAGGGGCGTATAACCCGGGAGCATGTCGGGGAGCAGGCCCATGTCGGCAGCGCCACGGGAGTTGGCGTAGTCGGAGATGAGAGCGAATTTTGCGCCGGGGATGGTGAGGCCGAAGTCGATGAGCGCCTTGAGATCTTTGCCGCGCAACTCGGAGCCGATGAGGATAAGAAGTTTCTCTTCAGCCTTGATGGCGTCGCGGAAGGCGCTGAGGGCGTTAGCGTCGGTTGCTGCTTCGCTTGCTGAGGCAGCATTGCCATTGAGGTAGGAGACGAGTGCGCTATAGCCGAACGGCGCGAGATGCAGGAAGGACTTTGCCTGGCGGCGGAGCTTGATCTCGGCGGAGTTGGCGACGTAGAGACGGCCGCGATTGTTGCGAACGTTGGTGCGGATGTTCCATGCAGTGCCGGGGGCCTGGATGGTGGGGTCGCCGCCTACGATCAAGATGGCCGGAACGGTGAGCGTGTCGCGCAGAGAAGCGGTGCGGTCTTTCTTGCCGGCGAGGGCCTGGGCAAAGGAGACGTAGTCAGCAGTGCGGTGATGATCGATGTTGTTGGTGCCGAGGACGGTGCGGGCGAACTTCTGGAGGAGGTAGGCCTCTTCGTTGGTGATGCGGTTCGAGCCGACGACGCCGATCGATTTGCCGCCGCGCGTGTCGCGGAGTTCGCGGAACTTCTTGCCGACGTAGTCGAGTGCCACCTCCCAGCTGACGGGCATGAACTCGCCGTTGGGCTGGCGAACCATGGGCTGGGTGATGCGAGTTTCGTTGTTGGCGAAGTCGAAGGCGTAGCGGCCCTTATTGCAGAGGAAGTCGCCGTTGATGCCGGACTTGTCGCGGTTGTCGCCGCGGACGATCTCACTGCCATCGGAGGTCGAACGCACGCCGAGGGTCGTCTTGCAGCCGTCGCCGCAGTGGGTGCAGATGGTGCCGACGTGGTTCATCTCCCATGGACGCGTCTTATATCTGTAAGTGCCTGAGGTCAGGGCTCCCACGGGGCAGGCGTCGATGCACATACCGCACTGTTCGCAGTCGACGTGAGCGAGGTGGTCCGGGGACGTCTCGGCAGGGATATTGGGAGCGATGATCGAGGATGCGCCGCGGTTCTGGATGCCGAGAGCGAAGACGTCCATGCCTTCGCCGCACATGCGGACGCAGCGGTAGCAGAGGATGCAGCGCGGGCGGTCGAAGTAGACGACCGGCGACCACTTCTGTTCTTCGCGGTGATTCTTCGGCTCGGCATAGAAGCTATCGGCGGCACCATACTTGAAGGTCATGTCCTGCAACTCGCACTCGCCGCCGGCGTCGCAGACGGGGCAGTCGAGGGGGTGATTGCCGAGGAGCATCTGCAGGGTGGCTTTGCGTGCCTGGGCGATCTCGGGGGTCTCGGTCTGGACGACCATGCCTTCAGCGACCGTTGTAGTGCAGGCGGTCTGGAGCTTAGGCATCTTCTCGATGCGGACGACGCACATGCGGCAGGCTGCCTGGAGCGAGAGGCCGGGATAGTAGCAGAAAGCAGGGACCTCGATGCCGGCGGACTTGCAGGCCTCAATGAGGAGCGTGCCTGCGGGGGCGGTGAGTTGTTTGCCGTCTACGGTGAATTTAACGTCTGGCATGCTTGGTCCTTATTCCTGTCGATCTTTCAATGTCCTGCTCCGACAAGCTGTTCAACGGTGATGATGGGTGTTCCAGCCTTGTTGCCGGCGATATAGTCTTCAAACTCTTTGCGGAATTTTTTAACGAAGCCGAGTGTCGGCATCGCGGCCGCATCGCCAAGCGGGCAGAACGTGCGGCCCATCATGTTTTCGGCGAGGTACTGGACGTTATCGACATCTTTCTTGCTGCCGCCGCCGTTGTAGACACGGGTCAGGGTCTTCTTGATCCAGTCCGTACCCTCGCGGCAAGGGATGCACCAGCCGCACGATTCGTGCTGGTAGAAAGCGATCGTGCGGAGAGCGAATTCGACAATCGAGACAGTCTCATCGAGCACGACGATGCCGCCCGAACCGAGCATAGTTCCGGCCTTGCCCATCTGGTCGAAGTCGAGACCGACGTCAATCTCATCGGCAGTCAAGACCGGACAGCTAGCGCCGCCGGGGACAACCGCCTTAAGCTTCTTCCCATCCTTGATGCCGCCGGCGACCTCGTAGATCGCCTTGCGAAGAGAGTAGCCCATCGGCAGCTCATAGACGCCCGGGCGCTCAACGTGACCGCTGATGCCGAAGAGCCGCGTACCGCCGTTACGTTCCGTGCCGAGCTTCGCATACGCCTCGCCGCCCATCAGCAGAATGTGGGGTGCGTTGGCGATGGTCTCAGCATTGTTGATGACCGTGGGCCCACCGTAAAGTCCCACCACGGCAGGGAAGGGCGGCCGGATTCGCGGAATGCCACGCTTGCCTTCGAGGGATTCCATGAGTGCCGACTCTTCGCCCACCTCATACGCGCCGGCGCCCGTTTGGGTGATCACATCAAAATCAAATCCTGATCCAAAAATGTTCTTGCCGAGATAGCCCTTTGCGTACGCATCGGCGACTGCCTTCTCCATGATCTTGAGCAGATAGCGGTATTCGCCGCGCAGGTAGATAAACCCCATCTTTGCGCCCACGGCGAGTCCCGCGATCATAGTGCCTTCAATGACGGCGTGTGGGTCCTCTCGGAAGATGACGTGATCTTTGCACGTTCCGGGTTCGGACTCGTCGCCGTTGACCAGGATGTACTTCGGCTTCTCCGACGTTTTAGGAACGAACGACCACTTCATCCCGGTAGGGAAGCCGGCCCCACCGCGTCCGCGTAGCCCCGAGGCCTTCATCGTGTCGATGATCCATCCGGCCATCTTCTCCGGGCCCTGGGCTATGGCCAACTGGACAGCCTTGTAGCCGTCGAGCTCGATGTACTTATCAATGTTGGTTGCGCCCTGGCCAAAGCGGCGTGAGAGCACTCTGACTTCATCGGGATGACTGACAAGGGTTGGCATTATTTTTCGTCCTTTCCCTTGCCGTCGCGATACATCTGGAACAAGGCATCGACTTTCGCCGGTGTGAGGTTCTCGTGGAAGTCGTAGTTGATCTGGATGGCGGGCGCCCAGCAGCAGGCTCCGATGCACTCGACCTCTTCCAGCGAAAAGACGCCGTCTTTGGTCGTCTCTTTATGGCCGATGCCGAGCTTGTGTTTGCAGTGGTCCAGAATCTCGTAACCGCCGCGCAGCATGCAGGAGATATTCGTGCACACCTGCACGTTGTACTTGCCCGCGGGTTTCGTGCGGAGCATCGAGTAGTAGCTGAGCACATTGCGAACGTCGAGTTCGAGCAGGTCAAGACGCTCGGCTATTTCAGCGACAACAGCATCTGAGACATAACCGACCTCGTCCTGCGCGTACAGCAGCATCGGGACGAGCGCGGAACGCTTAAGCGGGTAGATGGTGACGAGTTTGTCGAAGCGCGCGGCCAGCTCCGGCGAAAAGATCGTATTGGCTATTTCACTCACTCTGCATCATCTCCCGCGCCAGCCTTTCGGCGGCAAGGTCCATCTCTTCGGCGATACCGTTCAGTTTTACCGTTCCATCTTCTTCGAGGTTGAAGGTGGAACTGTGTCCTTCACTGTCTTGAAGCGTCTCGTGCGTGAAGCGAAGCCAGCGGCTTGCGACCCGCAACGTAATCTCGTCTGCGCCGACTTCGACAACTGCGTGATGCCGGCTGTTAAGTCCGTGGGCGGCTGCGTAGGAGCGAAGCAACGATGCCCAGGAGGTCCAAAGTTCGGTTCTGAGGCGGGGATCCATTGCTACCTCAAAGGGATTCATTAGCGGTCAATCGCTCCCAGCACGATATCGATCGACCCAATCACAGCAACTACATCAGCGAGTAATCGCCCCTTGCACATCACCTCGAGCGCCTGCAGATTCGCATAATCGGCGTTTCGCATGTGCACGCGGTAAGGCTTGGCCGTACCGTCCGACACGACGTAGTAATTCATCATGCCGTGCGGAGCCTCGACGGAGCTGGTCGCCTCACCCGCCGGAACACCAAAGCCTTCGGTCACAATCTTAAAGTGATGGATGAGGGATTCCATCTGCGTCTTCATCTGCTCGCGGTCGGGAAGAATGATCTTCGGAGCATCAGCCACGATCCGGCCCTCCGGCATCCCGTCCAGCGCCTGCAGGCAGATCTTTACCGACTCCCGCATCTCCTGCATGCGGACGACGTAGCGTGCCCAAACGTCGCTCTCAGTCGAGATCGGCACCTTGAACTGGAACTTCTCGTAGCTCGAGTACGGCATGTCGCGTCGAACGTCGAAATCGACCCCCGCGGCACGCATCGGTGGCCCGGAGACACCTAGTGCAATCGCATCCTCCGGCGAGATGTAGCCGACGCCCTTCAACCGGTTGATCCAGATAGGATTGTTCTGCAGCAGGCCTTCGTACTCGTCAATCTTCGAGGGAAATTCCTTCAGGAATGCGCGAATCGTGTCGTAGAGATCGCGCGGCGGCTCCAGGCTCAGACCGCCGATGCGGATGTAGCTGGTCATCATGCGCTGGCCGCTGACGGCCTCGAAGATGCGCTGCAGCTTCTCACGCTCGCGGAAGCAATAGAGGAAGACGGTGAGTGCGCCGATGTCCATGGCGTGCGTTCCCAGCCACACCAAGTGCGAGTTCAGACGCATCAACTCGTTGAACAGCACACGCAGCCACTGCGCCTTCGGCGGAATCTCCAGTCCAAGCAGCTTCTCCACGGCAAGCGCGTAGGCCGTGTTATTGGTCATCGGGGCGAGATAGTCGATGCGGTCGGTCAGGGGTACAACCTGCTGGTAGAACTTCGCCTCGCAGGTTTTTTCAATCCCGGTGTGCAGATAACCGATGTCGGGAGCGAGCGAGACCACGGTTTCGCCGTCGATCTCGACCACCAGGCGCAGCACGCCGTGAGTCGAGGGATGCTGCGGTCCCATGTTGATGACCATCGTCTGGTCCTGGGACGGCGGATTCACGCGGTTGCGGGCCGAGTTGGCGACTACATCTTCAATGCCGGGATCAATCGCGGCCGCGCCGGTAATCTCTTCCACGTCGTGTACGGGACTCATTAGCGGTAGCCCTCCACGGGGTAGTCCTTGCGCAGCGGGTACCCATTCCAGTCTTCAGGCATCATGATGCGGCGCAGGTTGGGGTGGCCGCCGAAGTGAACGCCGAAGAGGTCAAAGATCTCGCGTTCGTAAAAATTGGCGGCAGGCCACACAGTTGTGATGCTGTCCAGAGAGGCAGAGTCGCTATCCAGCCGAACGATGACGCGCAACCGCTCCTTCCGCGACATGGAGAGGATGTGATAGACGATCTGAAAACGCGGCTCGGACGGGTACCAGTCGACGGCGGTGACGTCTTCGAGGAAGTTGTAGCCCGCCTGCTTCACTGCTTCGCTGGCTGCGATGATGCTTTCGCGGGCGACGGTGATCGTGAGCTCATTGCGGTCGTACTTTGCGTCGGTGGCGAGTTCAGCGAGTGCTTTGACTGCGGCGTTCTCAGGGTGCGCCTCGAAGACGGCCTGTTTGCCCTTGATGGCTGAGGCAGGGTCGTACATCAGAGGTCTCCCTTATCGTTCGCCCAGTTCAGGATGCCCTTCTTCCACACATAAAAGAGACCAACAGCGACAAAACCGAGATAGACGAGCATCTCGTAGAAGCCGAACATGGCCGAGCCCGTGATCGCAGGCAAACGGCGGAAGATGACAGCCCAGGGAAGCATGAAGACAGCCTCGACATCGAACAGAATGAAGAGCATCGCCACCATGTAGAACCGGACAGTGAATCGGCCGCGGGCGTCGCCGATGACATCCATGCCGCATTCGTATGGGCCGGCCTTGGTGCGTGAATTTTTATGCTTGCCGACGAGAAAGGAAGCCCCCACCATTCCGCAGGCTAGCCCGAGGGCAACCAGGATCTGAAGCACCAGTGGAACGTAGTTCCATATGTACGGGTAACTGTGCATGGCCATCTTCGACTCTAGAATCGTGGCTGGCAAGTGTCAAGCGAGCGAAGGTGAGTTGCTGCGCGCTATCGAAGTAATGCTATGTAACTGTCGATGAGGCGATTACCGTACATCGCAGCGACGAGTCCGCCGGCACAAAGAAAGCTCCCGAAGGCCAGTTTCGACGTCGCTCCGGCTTTGCCAAGCACCAGCAAGAAGAGCTCCGTAGATTCCGGCAGCGAACGTGCCGACAAAGAGCGCAAGAACCGCCGGCCAGAAGCCAAGGAAGGCAGCGATCATGGCGATGAGTTTGACGTCGCCCAGGCCCATGCCCTCGCGGTGGCGAACAGCCCGATAGACCCATCGAACCAGCAGGAGCAGAAGCGCCGCTCCGCAGATCGCGACGATGCGGCCAAAGATCAGACTCTCGGCGCCGGTGAGGAAGACATTCCCGTTATCCGAGACTCCGCCGGGACTGGTGAGATGGAGGCTGTGCTTGGTGAGTAGCACCTGGTCTTCCTTGGGACCAAGGAAGATGGCCTGCGTGCAGACAAGGAAGAGTGCGATAGCTACGCCGCCCAGCGTAAAGGCGTCGGGAAGAATCATCGTCTGCCAATCCATGACCATCAGACCGATGAGGAGGAACCCAAGGATCGCGAACGCGAAAGTCCCGATGTATTCGGCGGGAGTTGGTCCACTCAACCTGCTCACTTTAGCCAGCTGCAGCAAAAACAGCTCTTGACTGACCATCAAGAACCAGAGTCCGACAGCAAGCTCTACAAGTGGATATCGCCACGATATTGCAGCTTTGCAGTCGCGACATCGGCCTCGGAGCAAAATCCAGCTGAGGAGCGGGATGTTGTCGTACCAACGGATCGGTGCACCACATTGCGGGCACCGAGACCGCGGTGTCACGATGGATTCGTGTTTTGGCAGGCGCGAAATGCAAACGTTCAGGAAACTGCCGAAGAGAAGCCCAATGACGAAGGCAGCGAGTTGGAAGAGACCGAACGTACCCACTCGATGAGTATACGGTTTCGCCGGGCACCCTCTATGCGAGGCCTAAGAAGGGAAGTCCAAACCTAAGTCTCTTCGTTCGAAGACTTTGCGCAAAAAGTGCGGGTGGGCCTATCGCCTAGAAATCCACGTGCATCCTTACCGACTCGACCAGCACCGGCCCGCGGTCTTGGTTGTACCCCGGGTGGTCGATGTACTGCAGGTCGAGCGCGTAGTAGAGGCCGCGCCACGCGTGCACGTTGTAGTAGCTCTCAAGGATGTCTTCGCGCGCATAGTTCAGTTTGCCGTCGCCCAACAGAAAGCCAAGGCCGCCGAGCTTCAGATAATCCTGATGATCCTTCTTGATCGCGTTCGAAACAAAGGTCAGGCCGAGCTTGTCGTAAGGACGAGACCACGCTCCGCCGGAGTAGTCGCCGCCAAACTCAACTGTCTGATCCACCTCGGTGTAGGCGAAGGACTCATGCTGTCCCTCATTCCAGCCGATGCGAGTGAAGGCCCGCAGATTCGAGGTCAACTCCTGCTCCGCGTTCAGCCCGAAGCCGTACTTCACCGCGCCGTGCGTCTCATGCTTCGTGATTTCCGGAGTCGGATCTTCGCCGTTGAGATACGCCTTGTTCGCGTCACGGTAGAGACCCATGTGCGCGTGGTTCACATAGCTCAGAACACGGACAACACCTTTGCGATCTGCTGGCAGCAGCCCACCGAGGAGCGGCTTGCGCAGTTCGAACTCCCAGTTCTGGCCACTCGCACGACGCAGGTTCCAGTCCAGATCGATGCCGTTCGCAACGGTCGGCATCAGCGCCAGCGCATAACGTGCGGACCAATCCTTGTCGTCGTATTCGGCGACAGCGGCGTAGGTGTACCCGCGAGTATCGGCCGCGTAGTCCCACGCGCCGTTGTTATCGACAGTCCAATTCAAGAAACTGCAGGTGGCTGTCGCTGCCGATCGTATTGATGTCGAGATAATCGGGCAGGCTCATCTTGCCAACGTGGAACTCAAGCCGGCGCTCGGGCACCTGCGTAGCCAGTGAGAACGGTGTTCGGGTGCTGTCCACAAGCTTGTCGGTAAAGCCGATGGTCTGGTGCAACTGCACACGAGCCATGTACGGCGTCGAGCCCAGGTTGGGATTGCGCACAACGTCCAGATTGGTGAAGCCGGCGAGACCAAGCGCCTCGCTGATGCCTCGTCCGCCCGACGACTCCAGATCGAAGATGGCGTCTGTTTCGGTCTGGGGATCGCGCCTCAACTGCGCCCCAAGATAGAGCGTGCCCAGCAGAGAAGGCTTGTACTCGCCCCGACTCAACAGGCTGTTGGCGCCCTCGTAAGGTGAGTGAAATGGTCCGTGCGCCTGGAAGATGATGTTGGCTTGCCCGCTGATGAGGTAGCGGGAGTCTTCCGGGTGCGGAAACATGGTTGGCCACGCGTCGTCCTCTGTGCTTGGCGCTTTGGGTGCAGCGGCCGGCCGGCCGGGGCGTGTGCCCGAATCGAAATTCTGCTGAGCGAGCGTCTGGTGCGCCGGGGCCAACAACGACAGGCAGACGATCAGGTACTTCAGGGCGCGGCTTCGCATCGGTAAGCCGCCATCTTCAGACCTGGGCGTGAATAGAGTGCGAATGTTCATGGAAAGATAGGCCTTTTGTCTGAAGGTAGATCGGATGGAGCCGTGAGCCCGAGAGTGAATCCCAAGAGGGATAGTATACCCCAGTATGGTATAAATGAGGTCAGACGCAGGGTCGATTAATGTCACACACAGATAGAGAACGGGCAAAGCTACTGAACCGGATGAAGCGAATTCGGGGCCAAATGGAGACGGTCGAACGCACACTGGCCTCTGATAACCATGATTGCGCCGACGTGCTTATGCTGCTCGCGGCAGTGCGCGGTGGCGTCAATGGGTTGATGGCGGAAGTGCTGGAAGATCACATCCGGCTTCACCTGCTGAAGGACGGGCATGTGCCGCTGACGCCCGATCTTGGGGAGGACCTGATTGATCTCGTCCGCGCTTATTTGAAGTAGCCGTGCAGGGCGTATGCGTTATTTCGATCTCGCCCCAACCACGACCAGGCCGAGACCAGCAACGAGCGAAATCGTGCTCAGAACCGGCGAAAGCGGGAGAGTGTCCTGGGTCTTATGGGAGATCTGAACCGGACCGAGATCGACGTCTGTCTTCCTGTGTGTGAACGAGATTCCACCCGTGGTATATCCGATGATGCCAAGAACGATAAGCAGTATTCCGATGATGGTGGCTGCCTTCATGAGGTCGTAGCCTTTCCGCGTGGGACGTCAGCACAACCTGCGATGTGATGCCGATTGTGTCGTTGCCGGATGTATCTGGACCCGTATTTCCGCCGCCACTTGCCCGCAACTTCGCTCAGGAGTAATCTGCCGTTACACGGGAAAGGAGGATGGTCCAGCCTATGAAAATTGACTGTAATAGTTGCACAACAATACGTGAGGTGACTGAGGCTTAGAGCGTCCATAGCTCTAGTCCTGGCGGTCTTTTAAATCGAAAGTCCACGCCGAGGCCAAGTCCGGTTATGGACGCCTCAGGTCAATCTCAACAGTTCACCGCCAGACGGCTCGCAGCTCTTCTTTGAGCGCGAGCCGTTTGCGTCTTCGCTCTCATGAAACGGGTAGGATATTAACCATGAAACCTTTGGTGATCGCCGGACGGGCCTTTCAATCGCGGCTTATCGTTGGTACGGGCAAATACAAGGACGGAGCGGAGACACAGGCCGCCATTGAAGCCTCTGGTGCCGAGATGGTCACGGTCGCAGTGCGGCGGGTCAACCTCGACCGCACAAGCGAGTCGCTGCTGGACTTCATCGATCCACGGCGCTACTTCCTACTGCCCAATACGGCTGGGTGTTACACCGCTGATGAGGCGATTCGCGCAGCACGACTGGGGCGCGAGGTCGGGTTATCGGACTGGGTGAAGATCGAGGTGATCGGCGATCAGCAGACGCTGTATCCGGATATTCAAGCGACGCTCGAAGCAACTCGCGTGCTGGTGAAAGAAGGTTTCACCGTGCTGCCGTACACCTCGGATGACGTCGTCTTCGCAAAGCGGCTTATCGATGCCGGTGCCGCTGCTGTCATGCCGCTTGGCGCGCCCATCGGCAGCGGACTTGGCTTGCAGAACACGGCCAACCTGCGCATCCTCCGCGAGCTGATCACCGAGGTCCCGCTGATCGTTGATGCCGGCGTTGGCACTGCTTCTGATGCCGCAGTCGCGATGGAACTGGGGTTCGACGCCGTGCTGATGAACACTGCGATTGCGGCGGCGAAAGATCCATTGCTGATGGCCGAAGCGATGCAGCACGCAGTTCTCGCTGGCCGGCAGGCATTTCTCGCTGGCAGGATGCAGCGAAAGCTCTATGCGACGGCTAGTTCGCCGCTTGAGGGGATTTCGAAGTAAAGATCGGTGCTTGATTTTCTGCTGGAACTAACGATCGGGACGTTTGGCGATCTCGTATTGGATACGCATGTTTCGCGTCGGTCAGAATCACAAGCCGAAGGCCTCGCAATCGAAGAGTGAGATCGGTTTAATCTAGCGTTTTTCAAGGGTGCATCACTGGTCATTGGAGCCGAAAGGCTTTTGCAGTAAACTTCGCCCATGCGAGTCTTCGGCATCGATTGCGGCACAGAGTTCACCGGCTATGGTGTGGTGGAGGTGGACTGCGACGCCCGCATGCCGCGCCTGATTCATCTTGCCGCAGGAACAATTCGGCTCAGCAAGAAAGATAAGACACCCCAGCGGCTCGCCCAGGTATACACGGAGTTGACGGCTTTGATGGCGCTGCACCAGCCGGAGATCGTCGCCATCGAGGAGGTCTTCTTCTCGGCTAACGCGAAGTCGGCGCTGAAACTGGGACAGATTCGCGGCGTGGCGATGCTGGCTGCCGCTACGTCTGGTCTGCCAGTGGCGGAGTACGCGCCGCTTTCCATCAAGAGTTCCGTGGTGGGCTACGGACTTGCCGGCAAAGAACAGGTGCAGTTCATGGTCAAGCGTCTGCTCGAAAACGAAAACGCTTTCGACTCACCGGACGCGGCCGATGCACTGGCCATCGCGATCTGCCACATCCACACCGCACAGACACTCGAACTTCAGGGCGCGCGTCGATGAGATCTATCCCGTGCATTGCGTTCGGAACTGCACTGATTTTTTGCTCCGCAGTTGCATTCCCCCAGACCGCCGAAACGCCCACTGCTGCACCCGCCAAAGCGCAGGCAGAAGTGAGTTTTCAATTTGACCGCACGGGGTTGTCGGTTCCGCGCTTCACACTTCGAGTCAGGGAGGATGGCACGGGCAGCTATCAGGCAGATCAGGTGGAGATTCCGGCGACGGGAACCGCAATGCGCGGTCAGGCCGCCCAGCATATTGACCGTCCCATTCAGCTGACCCGCCCAACGGTGACGAAGATATTCAAAGAAGCAAGAGCATTGAATCACTTCAATATCGAATGCGCTTCCAAGGCGAAAAACATAGCCGATACCGGCAAGAAGACTCTGACCTATACAGGCGCAGACGCTTCGGGATCGTGCACGTACAACTACTCCGAGAACAAGAACGTCGATACGCTGACCACAATCTTCCTCGGCATCGCCTTCACGCTGGATGAAGGCCGCAGGCTGGAGTTTCTGCATCGTTATGACCGGCTCGGACTTGACGCTGAGATGATCTCCCTGACGCAGGAGGCGGACGCAGGCCGCGCATTGGAGTTCGGCACGATTTCCCCTACCCTGGCCGCGATTGCCGATGACACGGCTCTCATCCAGCGCGTACGATTGCGGGCGACAAAGATGCTGGAGCAGGTGACGGCGGAAAATCATTGAAGCTGTCCCCTCAAGACAAGCGTCTAACGTGTAGTTTCAGTTGGGGGCCGGGGGTTGTCATGCGGACGTTCGCGTTAGTTGGTAAATGGCCAAAAGATTCGTGTGTCGTAGCACTGCTTCTCCTCCTTGTCACAGCCTGGACTCTTAATGCGCGAGCGGACGACCCTCCTGCGCCCCGTACGGCTCGGCTCAGCTTTTTGCAGGGCGACGTCACCGTCGATCATCTGGATAACACCGCCGGCGATCCGGCCCAACTCAACATGCTGCTGCTCGAAGGTTCGCGCCTGACCACCGGTGAAGACGGCCAGGCAGAGGTGGAGTTTGAGGACGGCAGTGTGGTTCGAGTGACGCCCAACAGCTCTGTCGGTCTGAACACTCTGAGTGTGGATTCGTCAGGAAACTTCCATACCCAACTCACCGTTTTGCACGGCCTGGTGTATGCCGAACTGCGCGCCGCGGCCAAGTTCAGCTATAGCGTGAACGCGGACGGCGAGCTCATCACGCCCGTTGCCAACGCATCGATTCGCGTCAATATGGATCAACCTCCCGCGATCGTCTCGGTACTCGATGGGACGGTACATATCGAACACCCCAGCTCTGCCGAGACCAACGGCTACAAGACAGACGTGCATGCCGGAGAGGCGTTGACCGGTGATGCATCCGACGGCGGCCGCTACTTCCTGTTGCAGAGCATCGAAGCGGATTCCTGGGATCAGTGGAATCAGGACCGCGATCAGGCAGCAGCCGAGGCAGCGGCAAACCGGACCGCCGCACGCGACAACTTTGCAGGCGATCAGGGCTACGGTTGGTCCGATCTCGACGCCAACGGTACCTGGTACGACGTGCCTGGGCAGGGTCAGGTTTGGCAGCCCACCCTCGCAGCAGACGCCGAAGACTTCGATCCCTATGGATACGGCAGCTGGGTCGCCTATCCCGGCGCGGGGTACATTTGGGCATCGGGCTATCCGTGGGGCTGGACGCCGTTTCGCTGCGGCCGCTGGTCGTACTGGAACAGCTTTGGCTGGGGCTGGTCGCCTGGTGCGGGCTGCGGACGTGCGGGGTGGGGTTTTGGCGGCGGCTCCGGCGGTGTGTACGTCATCAATATCGGCCACCCTCCGCAGAACTATCGTCTGCCGACCCGGCCTATACATGAGCCGGGCATGCTTCATCCCATTCCGGTCGGTCGCGCTCCCCGGGAACTGGCTACAGGGTTGCATCCTTCACACGAGCCCCGCGTCATCGCTGGTGTCCCCGTTGAGCCGCTCCATCCGGTTGCCGGCGCATCGACGCCAAAGAGCCATAGCGTAGTGGGTGCCGCTCTCAGAAGCGACTTCGCCGTCGACCACGCCAACCGGCAGCCCGTGCTGGGCGTGACAGGCGAGATGCCTGCCGCAACGTCTCGAGGAAGCTTTCGCTCCGTACCACCTGGACCTGTAACTCCGCCGGCCGCAACCAGTGAGGCGGGACAGCCAACAAGGCAAGCGCACCCCGCCACCCCTCCACAGCAGCGCTCCAGTTACGCGGCACAGGGTCAAGGCGAGCATGCTGCCCCGCCGCAGCAGCGGTCGAGTTACCCCGCACAGGGGCAAGTCGAACGTTCCGCCCCGCCACCGCAGCGCCCGAGCTACCCGGCACAAGTGCAAGGCCAGCACTCCGCCCCCGTTTATATCCCTCGTTCGGCTCCTCCTCCTTCACCGCCGCCTGCTCCGCGGCCCGCACCGCCCGCACCAGCGGCTACAACGCCTGCCGCACCGCGGAGCAACCAGCCGCACTAAGAGAGAAAATCGCGTGGCTGCGGCTACTGCGACGCTGCGTGTGTGGCGAGTATGTCGGTTTTCGATAACGAGCGGTACAACTCTGCCATCGGCTCCAACGCGAGCGATTCGGCGCGCGCCAGTGGGGGAACGCTGGCCGGCCACGCCACGGAGAGCTCTTCGACTGAGTACCCTGCAGCACGAAGATTGTTCTGGAGCGTCTTTCTCTTCTGCGCGAAGCATTGCTTCAAAAAGCTGTTGAACCCCTGGGCATCGACGCCGAGCTCTGCAAACCGCGGCGCAAACTGCAACCGCAATACGGTCGAGTAGACATCCGGCGGCGGCGAGAATGCGGACGGCGGCAGCGTAAAGAGGTTCTCGACCTGCGCATTCATCTGCGCTGTCGCCGACAGCAGACCGTAGTCGCGAACTCCCGGAGCAGCAGAGACGCGCTCGGCAACCTCACGCTGCATCATCAGAACGGCACGCGTGATCAATCCTGCGGCGCCCGCAGCAAAGAGCTGCAGCAGAATATCCGAAGTGATGTAGTACGGCAGGTTTCCGATCACATCGGCGGTTTCATCGTCGGCAACCAACGTTCTGAAATCGGCCTTGAGAACATCGCCTTCGATAATTTGTACGTGGGGCTGATCGCGAAACCGGAAAGTCAGTTCGGCGGCGAGCGCCCGATCAAGCTCCAGCGCAATCAGCCTGCGGCAGCGCCCGGCGAGAATTTCAGTGATCGCCCCGTGGCCCGGCCCAATCTCAATCACGGTCCGCTTGGTAAGATCGCCAAGAGCGTCGACAATGGCATGACGGGCAGCGTCGTCCACAAGAAAGTTCTGCCCGAATTTTGGCTTACGTTTCATCTGCATCCAATGGTGTGTAACTTTGCTCTTATAGACTAACGGTTTGATTGGAAGAAGGACGACAGCATGCATATCGTATTCGCAGCATCGGAGTGTGCTCCTTGGGCCAAGACTGGTGGACTGGCAGATGTGGTGAGCGCGCTCCCGCGCACCTTGGCCAAATTCGGCCACAAGGTCAGCGTTTTTATCCCGTATTACCGGCAGGTCGCCAAGGCGGTGCCGAACCCGCCAGTGATTCTTCCAAGCGTGACGATCCCGTTTCCGTCGTACAACCGCTTCGTCCGTATTCTCGACGGCGGCGTGCTGGAAGGAGTGCAGAATTGCTTCGTCGATTGCCCGGAGTTGTTCGATCGCGAAAGCTTTTACGCCACACCTTCCGGCGACTATCCCGACAACGCAGAGCGCTTCGGCCTGTTCAGTCGTGCGGTCATCGAAGCCACAAAGGTGATCGGCATACCCGACGTCTTCCATGTGCATGACTGGCAGGCGGCGATGCTTGCTGTTCTGCTGCGCTCCACATACTACTTCGACCCCGTCTTTCGCCATGTGCCGGCTGTGCTTACGATCCACAACGCCGGATATCAAGGCTGGTTTCCTCCGCAGACGATGGAAAAACTACTGCTGCCCTGGGACATGTTCACCCTCGATAAGCTCGAACACTACGACACTGTGGATTTTCTGAAGGGCGGAATCGTCTACTCCGACGCCATCACAACCGTCAGCCGCAAATACGCCGAAGAGATTCAGACACCGGAGTTTGGCAACGGACTCGAGGGCATACTGCGGCGGCGCAGCGGCGATCTCTTCGGCATCCTCAATGGCGTCGACTACGACGAGTGGAACCCAGCCACCGATCCGCACATCGCGGCACACTATTCCGCTGAAAATCTTGCAGGCAAAAAAGAGTGCCGGCGTGACCTGCTGCATGCCTTCGGTTTTGAGGGTGTTGGCGACGAAACAGCCGTCATTGGCGTCGTTTCGCGCTTTGCGACACAGAAGGGTTTCGACTTCATTGTCGAGATCATGGACACACTCGTGCAGGAAAACATCGTTCTCGTGATCCTCGGCAATGGTGAAGACTACTACGAGCGTCTGCTGGCGGAGATGGCCAGCCGTCACCCGGAGAAGGTGCGGGTACAGGTGAAGTTCGACAATGTGGTGGCGCACAAGATTGAAGCGGGTGCGGACATCTTTCTGATGCCGTCACGCTACGAGCCCGGCGGCTTGAACCAGATCTACAGCCTGAAATACGGCACCGTTCCTGTGGTTCGCGCCACCGGCGGCCTCGACGACACCATCGACGAACAGCCTAACGGTGGGGGCACCGGCTTCAAGTTCTGGGGCTACAGTCCGGAGGCTTTGATGGATGCTTTGCAACGCGCGCTGGGGACATTCCGCAACAAAAAGGAATGGACCGCGATGATGAAGCGAGGCATGGCACAGGACTTCTCCTGGGACAAGCCAGCGAAGGAGTACGAGCGGGTATACGAGCGGGTGATCCAGAACCGCAGCTAAGTCACTTTCATCAGTGGCAAAACAAAAAAGATAGATTCCTCCGCCGGTTCAGGAGGCCGATCTTCTTTGCAGGAGGTAGTGCACCGGAATACCGAGCAGAATAATGACTGTTCCAATCATCGAATTCCGTGGCTGATCGGCAAACGAAAACACCAGAAGCACAGCCGCAGCAAGGATGAAGATAGCAGGCAGGGCAGGGTAACCCCAGATGCTGTAGGGGCGTGTTCTCGCCGGCTCGCGTCGGCGGAAGACAAAGATCGTGCTGGCAGTCAGTGCGTAGAAGAACCATTCGCTGAAGATCGCCAGCGAAAAGAGCGCCTGAAATCTTCCGATCGCAAGCAGCAGCAGAGTGCTCAGCACAGCCTGAAGGACAAGCGCCGCAGAAGGAGTATGAAACCGTGGACTCACATGTGCCAGTTGCTTGAAAAAGAGCCCGTCGCGGGCGGCTGCGAAAGGCACGCGCGCTCCCGACAGAGATGATCCCACGAACGTTGCGCAGATGCTGACAGCCATGCCGATCGATACCAGCGTGTCTCCCCACCGCCCAGCGACCACACGCATCGCATCCGCGGCCGGACGGTCCGACACAGCGATCACCGCGGCTGGCAGGACATACTGAATCGCTGCGTTCGTGAGCATGTAGAGCCCACCCACGATGGCAACGCCGCCCACCAGAGCCATTGGCATGCTGCGCTGTGGGCGCTCTACCTCGCCAGCCATGGTCACGACGTCGCTCCATCCGTCATAGGCCCATAACGCGGCAACGAGCGCGATCATGAAGCCGGAAAAGCCGCCGCGCGCTCCCGTGAAGTTCGTGGCGAAGTTATGCCATGAGCTGTGATGTCCTGAAGCTCCAAAACAGAAGCCCGCAATCACGACGATCAGTACACCCTTCAACCACGTCAACAGGAGTTGCACATTGGCCGACTTGCGCGTGCCGACAATGTTGAGGCCGGCGATCAACCACGTGACCGCAATCGCAAAGACCTGACCCCAGAGCAGATGCGCAAAGGCTGGCTGCGTAAACACGCTGAAGACCGCAAAGGTTCCCAGGACGCGCGCCAGGCCGGCAGCAATCGTCGCAAGCGAAGCCGGCTTGGAGACCGTAATCTGCGTCCACATGAAAAGAAAGCCGGCGAGGTCGCCGTAAGCCTCGCGCAGAAAGGCATACTCGCCACCGTATCGCGGATGCGCGGCAGCAATCTCCGCATACGTCATCGCACCGAAGAGCGAGAGCAGACCGCCGGCGATCCACACCGCATAAACGCCGCGCGACGATCCCACCGCCGCCATCATCTCTCTCGGTACCAGAAAGATGCCGCTTCCAATAATGATTCCGACAACAATTGAGGTTGCGTGGGATGCGTTCAGAACGCGAGGTAGTTCAGACTTGGGTTTCTGCATTGATTTTCGGAGAGTAGCATAATGCAACTCCCGGACATAGGGTCCGCGTCGATCACTCACCTTACTTATAAAATAGAGGTGCAATGACAGGAGCGAGTCATGGATTGGACGCCCGGCGGATCAAGCGAAGATCTCGAAGATAGGCGCGGCTCCTCAGGCGGCGGTGGTTTTGGAGGAGGAGGCCTGGGCATCGTCGGCCTCATCATCCTTGTCATCATCAGCCTCGTCACCGGGCGCAACTATATCGGGAGCTACCTGTCCGGTGGCGGCGCAGCTCCTTCCCAGAACATGGCAGCCGGCGGCCGCCCTTATTCCTCCGGACCCGGCGAAGACCGTTCCGCGCAACTGGTCTTATGGACGCTCAATGATGTGCAGCACACATGGGACACGCTTCTCCCCGCGCAAACTGGTCGAGACTATCGCCACGCAAAGCTCGTTCTCTTTCGCGACTACACACAGTCCGGCTGCGGCACAGCCCAGTCACAAAGCGGTCCGTTCTATTGCCCTGCGGACGAGAAGGTGTACATCGACCTGAGCTTCTGGGATGAACTCAAGCAACTCGGCGGCAGCAATGCGGACTTTGCTCAGGCATACGTCATCGCTCATGAGCTGGGCCACCACGTGCAGGACATTCTCGGAATCGAGCAGCAGGTCCAGCACCTCTCCAGTCAGGATCCATCACAAAGAAACCCTCTCTCAGTGAGTCTTGAGCTGCAGGCGGACTGTCTCGCCGGTGTATGGGCACACGGTACAGAGCAGCGTCAGATCGTTCACGATGCCGATATTGCCGCCGGATTGCAGGCAGCCGCTGCTGTGGGCGACGATCACCTGCAGCGATTGGAACGAGGCACGGTGAGCCCGGAGAGCTTCACACACGGCTCCTCAGCACAGCGTGTCGGCTGGTTCCGGCGCGGCCTGGAACAGGGAACGATCGCAGCGTGCAATACCTTCAAGGTTGGTGGAGCAGTGCCTTCTGACGTCACCCAGCAATGACGCGTACCGGCGCAGAGGCTAGTTCAACACCGGCAGCACTGGATTGCCCGCGACTTCGGCCTCAAAGTAACTCCGGATCTTCTCGGCTGTAGCCGCACTCACCACGGCAGTAAGGGCGTCCGGTGCAGCCTGCTTTATTCCGCGCACGCTGCCGAAATGTTCAATCAGTCTTTGCCTCGTGCGCGGACCAACGCCCGGTATGGAGAGCAGCTCGCTATCGCGGTCGCGCATCTGCCGCCGTTTGCGATGGTAGGTCACGGCGAATCGGTGGCTCTCGTCACGAATCTTCTGCATCAGGTGAAGCACTGGCGAACGCCGGTCCAGCACCACAGGCTCGTTCTCCTGCCCATAGACATAGATAATCTCCTCGCGTTTCGCAATCGACGCGAGTGGCTGCAGCGTAACGCCAATCTCCTCCAACGCTGAGTACGCCGCATGCAACTGGCCAAGTCCACCGTCGATCAAAATGAGAGAAGGGAACGGCTTCTTGTCGTCCTGCAGCCGCTTGTAACGGCGTTGGATCACTTCGCGCATACTCGCGAAATCATCGACGCCGGTGACGGTCTTCACCTGAAACTTGCGGTAGTCGGACTTCTTCATCGCGCCATCCTCCCACACCACCATGGACGCGACCGTTTCTGCTCCCTGAATGTGCGAGATATCAAAGCACTCAATCCGGCGCGGTAAATCCTCCAGTGTGAGCGCATCCTGCAGAGCCTCCTGAATCGCCTTCATTCCCGGCTGCAGCACACGAAACCGCTGGTCGTACGATTGTTTCGCGTTCTGACACACCAGATCGACGAGCGATCGTTTTTCACCGCGTTGCGGGGCCAGAACCTCGACGCGCCTGCCTGTCCGTTCAGTCAGAATCTCTGCCAGCAATGCCCGATCCGGAAACTCGACCGGAACCAGAATCGACCGTGGCACATAACTCTGGTCGAGATAAATTTGCTTCACCAAAGCAGAAAAAAACGCGGCTGGACTGAACGCAGAACCCGGCTCCGACACGGCTGTGTGCTGTACCACCGGGATACCCTCTCCAATCTCAGGAGCGGGCGCCGCGGGGTCAGGCTCCATGCGAGGCACGGCCTCCATCTCATCCGTCTCCGCAACGGCTTCGGTCAGCGTATCCACCAACGACTCCGGAAGATCTTCCCAGAAGAGATCACGCCGGTCAACAATCTTGCCGCTGCGCATATGGAACAGGTTCACCGCCAGCATGTCGTTCTCAAAGTGGTAGCCGAAGACGTCCGCATCCTCGTTATCGGTCGTCGCCATGCGCTGTTTATCCTGCATCTGGTGAACGGTCACGATCTGGTCGCGCAACCGTGCCGCGAGCTCAAACTGCTCTGCCTCTGCGGCTGCCTTCATGCGCTGCGTCAGCGAGTGTTCCAACTCGCTCGGCCGCCCTTCAAGAAAAAGTTGCACGTCTCGGACAGTTTCCCGGTAACTGTCGGGCGTCGTCAGTCCCTCCACGCAGGGTCCCAGGCATCGCTTGATGTAGTACTGCAGGCACGCGCGCGGATGATAACGCGACAGATCAACCTTGCAGCTTGGAATCAAAAAACTCCGGTGAATCAAATCGACCAGGCGATAAGCAAGATTCCCGGGAAAGTAGGGTCCGTAGTACACGCTGCCATCCTTGCGCAACCTGCGCGTCACGAAGACCTTGGGATACCGGTCATTCATCGTCAGCTTGATGTACGGATAGGTCTTGTCGTCGCGTAGCAGGATGTTGAACCGCGGCTTCTTCTGCTTGATGAGGTTATTTTCAAGCGCCAGGGCCTCATGCTCGTTCGCGACCGTGATGTACTCCACGTCGACTGCCTCGCGCATCAGCGAACCGGTTTTGGCATTGGCCTGCGAAGCCTCCAGAAAATAGGAGCGCACCCGCGCGCGAAGGTTCTTCGCCTTGCCGACGTAGATCACCTCGCCCTCGGCGTTTTTGTAGAGATAACAGCCCGGCTGGGTGGGGAGAGTTCGGATTTTCTGGTGTAAATCCATGCGAATCATCGAGGCCCGCGTTTTGAGTGTAGTCGCCGCACGCCGGGCCGACTGTGCATATGTTTGCTTAGAAGATTTGACGCGCTATCAGATCAAAAGTTCCCGGCGTAAGTGTCCTGCCTTCCGTACATTTTTTGTTCCCCTGCCATAAGCAGATGAAAACAAATAGGTTATAGGAATAATTCCTTTGGCACGTGGATTGCTATTAGAACCTCGTTGATGTACTTCCAACCAGGAGAGAACCCATGAGCTCGACTAGTCAATCCATAAATATAAAGTCTGCCTTTACCGTCGCTTTAGCCAGTGCATTCGTCATCGCCTTTACCGTCGGTTGCTCGACCAAGAACTACGTTCGCTCGCAAACCACTCCTATCATCCAGCAGACGAACGATCTTGACGCCAAGACCGCCGCGGATCACCGCTACATCGTCGACACCGACGAGCGAGCCAAGACCGGCATCGCTGGTGCCCAGAGTGCAGCCAACACGGCCGACCAACATGCGATTGCCGCCGGTCAGTCTGCGGATGCAGCCAATAAGTCGGCACAAGAGGCTTACAACCGTGTCGACACCTTGAGCGGAGTCGTCGCCAATCTGGATAATTACAAGCAGCTCTCTGAAGCAAGCGTCACCTTCGGCTTCGACAAGTATGTGCTCACCGCTGCCGACAAGAAACAGCTCGACGATATCGCGGCAAGCCTCACCAGCGCGCGCGGCTACATCCTGGAGCTGACTGGCGGAACGGACTCGGTTGGCGACGCCAACTACAACTATCAGCTTAGCCAGCGCCGCGCCGACGCGGTCGCGAACTACCTGCAGGCCAACTACAACATCCCGCCGCACAAGTTCTACCTCGTCGGGATCGGCAAAGATCAGCAGGTGGCGAGCGACAGCACCGCCGCCGGCCGCGCTAAGAATCGCCGTGTGGACATCAAGCTTCTGGCCAATTTGGGCGAGCAGCCCAACACCGCTTCGACGTCCCGCCCCAACGGGCAGCAGTAACGGCTTCTGCTGAAAGAGCTTCGTACGACAACCCGCACGACAAACCCACCTTCATGCAAAGCGCCGGTATGCTGCCGGCGCCTTGCATCTTCTCTCCCAGGCGGCAGGGCAGCATGGCTAGGACCCTGCCAGCTTTTCTGCGTTTAACTCTTTAGCTTGCGGTAGACCATCGCCAGCAGCGCCGAAGTGAGTATCACCCAGGCGAATTGGTACCAGTAGAAGAACGGAAAGCCCCAGAGCGTCGGCAACGAACGCGCGTAAATCTGCGGAAAGCAAAGCGCAAGGTACGGTAGCGCAAGCGGCAACACAATTCCTCTTCTGCGTCGTGTCGGTTTGGTATTTGCTGCCGGCTCAGGCACCATATAGAGCAAAGCATAATCCATTGAGGTGAAGGGCGGGAAGGCGTTGTCATCGGGTAAAGTTGAAAGTATGGCTACACCCACGCCGGAGAGTCCTCAGTTAGGAGCCGCGGCTCCTCTCGCCGAAGCCATTGCGATCATGGCTCGCCTGCGGGCGCCGGACGGCTGTCCCTGGGACCGCGAACAAACCTTTGACTCCATCAAGCGCCACACCCTTGAAGAGACCTACGAAGTCTTCGACGCCATTGAACGCCGCGCTTGGCCAGATCTGAAGGATGAGCTCGGGGACCTGTTGCTGCAGGTACTCTTCTACGCACAGATGGCCTCTGAGGCCGGCTACTTCACCCTCCAGGACGTAGCCTCCAATCTGAACGCCAAGCTCATTCGCCGTCATCCGCACATCTTCGGCGACGTCGTGGCCCCGAGTTCCACCGACGTGCTGCGTAACTGGGAGCAGATCAAGCAATCCGAAAAGAAAGATGCCGCAAGCTCCCAATCCTCAATGCTCGACGATATTCCCCGCACCATGCCGGCCCTCATGGAGGCAGGCAAGCTGGGCTCACGCGCAGCAAAGGTCGGCTTCGACTGGCCGGACACCGATGGCCTCTTCACCAAGCTTCACGAAGAGATCGGAGAACTGAAAGCTGAGCTGACGCCTGCCTCAGGCACCCGATCCTTCCCCGCAATCGAAGCCGAGGTGGGCGATCTCCTTTTCACCACAGTCAACCTAGCCCGTCACCTCAAGGTTGATCCCGAATCAGCCCTGCGTGCCACCAACGCAAAGTTTCGCCGCCGCTTTGCTGCCATGGAGTCCGCCGTGGGCAGCGCAGACGCTCTGGCGGCCTCTACCCCTTTGGAGCTGGACAAACTATGGAATCAGGCGAAGAACGCCGTCAGCGAGCCACCACGGTCATGAACACAGGCCCTCAGAACGAAATCCAGATCCAATCCCTGACGACACTCGAGCAGTTTGAGCGTTGCGTCGTCGTGCAGCTTGAGGTTTGGGGTTATAGCGACGGCGACGTAATCCCCCGGCGCGTCTTCATCGTCGCACAACGCATCGGCGGCCAGGCGATCGGAGCCTTCGACGGTGATACCCTCATCGGTTTCGCCATGTCTTTGCCCGGCTACCGCAACGGTAAATCGTACCTGCACTCGCATATGCTCGCCGTCCTGCCGAAATACCGCAACGATGGCATCGGACGCCGTCTCAAGCTCGCCCAGCGTGACGACGCCATCGCCCGTGGCTTCGACCTGATGGAGTGGACCTTCGATCCGCTGGAGATCCGCAACGCCCATCTGAACATCGCCCGCCTCGGCGCCATCGTCCGGCGGTATCAGCCCGATTTTTACGGTCCCTCCTCGTCCCCATTGCAGGGAGGCCTCCCGACGGATAGGCTATACGCGGAGTGGTGGCTGCGCTCCGACCGCGTAGTAGGTACCCTGCGCGGAGAAGCCCAGCCGATCGAAGTCATCGAACGCATCACAGTCCCGCATGCCATCTACCAGTGGAAGCAGGATGCCCAGCAACGTAGCCTTGCGCTAGACATTCAGAGCCGCAATCGGGAGGCGCTCGAATCAGCGTTCCGCCGTGGTCTCGCTGTCGTCGGCTATGAAAAGGATGCTCAGGGTAACGGCTGTTTTCTGCTCGGCCCCTGGAAGGAAGTCTCAGACAAGTGACAACGTCGTAAAATCGTCCGCTAACCATTCATCGATCACATTCAATCAGCCACGATTCAGAACTTCAGGGAAAGACGGGAACTGCACATGCTCAACATCGATGCCATCCACATGCGAGAGATCAACATGCCGCTGGCTCATCCATTCGAGACCAGCTTCGGCCTCACCACCGGCCGGCGCATTCTCCTGATAGAACTCGAATCCGACGGCTTCACAGCATGGGGCGAGTGTGTCGCCGGTGAGCATCCCTACTTCAGCGACGAAACCATCGACACCGCCTGGTTGATTACCGAAACTGAACTCGCGCCGAGCCTTCTCGAAGCCGAGGTGGAACGCGGCGGCAGTTGCCCCCATATCTTCCGTCAGGTGCGCGGCCATCGCATGGCCAAAGCCGCACTGGAAAACGCCGTATGGGATCTCGAAGCACAGGTTGAGCGCGTCTCCCTTGCCGAGCTCCTTGGTGGAACGCGCTCTGTCATTCCGTGCGGCGTCTCTATCGGCATCCAGCCTTCGCTCCCCCAGTTGATGGATAAGATCGCGACCGAGCTCGCAGCCGGCTACCAGCGCATCAAGCTGAAGTGCAAGCAAGGCTGGGACAACGACATCTTCGAGGCCGTTCGCCACCGCTGGCCCGACATCACCCTCAGTTGTGATGCCAACTCCGCCTACCGAATGAAAGACCTCGACCACATCGCTAGTTGGGATCAGTTCAAGCTGCTCATGATCGAACAGCCTCTCTGGTACGACGACTTCTACTTCCACTCCATGCTGCAGAAGCGCCTCAAGACTGCCATCTGTCTTGACGAATCCATCCGCAACCGTCGCGACGCCCTCGCCGCCATCGATATGGAGTCCTGCCGCATCATCAATATCAAGGTTGGCCGCGTCGGCGGCTTCAGCGAAGCGATCGCTGTCCACAACGCCGCCGAAGAGCGCGGCATCCCCGTCTGGTGCGGAGGCATGCTGGAAACCGGCATCGGCCGCTCACACAACATCGCCCTGTCCTCGCTGCCGAACTTCTCGCTTCCCGGCGACGTCTCCGCCTCCAGCCGCTACTGGTCTCAGGACATCATCGAGCCGTCAGTCACCGTAAGCCCCAAAGGGGAGATCGTCGTGCCAACCGCCATCGGACGCGGTTTCGAGGTACAACGCGATCGCATTGAAGCGCTCACCGTTCGCCGCCAGACCATCCACGCCAAGGCCCGCGTCACCGCCTGAGGCGGCGCTTCTACCGGTCCGGCAACGGAGTCGCCAGCAACAAATGAATCGCGTCCTGATAACTCATCGGAGCGATTATCTGGAAGCCGCTCGCCTTTGCCGAGTTGTGGATCTTCAACGTCTTAAGCATCAGCGCACGCACGGTTAGCTCCATCGAAAAATCGGTGAAGATCCAGCGGTTGCCTCCGACGTTCACCTGGTTCATCTCCAGCTTGCCCCCCGGATAGATGTGAGCCAGCATGCCCCATCCGAAGTTCACTCCGCGAAAGATCGTTCCCTCCATCCGAACCACGTAGTGCGTCTTCGCATCGATCCAGACCCTTCCTTGCAGCCCCGTCAGTGCCTGGGCCTCTGTGCTCGGCGGTACCCACTTGGGGTTCGGCTTGTAATCCAGAACGATCTCAGGCGCTCCGCCGTTACGACCCGACTGCGGCTGGCCCGGAGCGTAGGTGTTGATCATGGCGTCGGCCATCATCGGCACCAGTGTGTCCGCCATCTTCTTCTCGCTCTCGGTGTTTTTTACATGTTTCGCGTACGCCGCGGGCGAAGCGATCATGTCGGTCAACCGCTGCCGCTCCGCCTTGTCCTGCTCGGCTGTCAGCGGCTTTCCGTCCCTCATGATCAGCCGTGCCACAGTGCCATCTTTACTTTCGATGACATCCCGGACCTGCTCGCCCTTCTCATTCACAGTCTCCATGCGGTATCGCAGATAGGAATCTTTGTGATGAAGCGCTATCAGCTCATTGGCAGCCGCATCGACCACCAGTGAGCGAGGCGGAACCGACAGCAACGAGGTATCGGCTGCAACTTTTGTTGCATCGGCATTCTGCGCCCACCCACATGGAAACGGCACTAGCAGGGTGAGAGATCCTACCGCAATCCATCTGCCTAGTTTGTGACGCCTGGAGACCGTTCTAAGCCGGAATGCACAGCGCGAATCATCTCTATGCACTCCTGTTGCAACTCTTGCCAACCCGCACCTCTCTCCCGCGTTGTCTGCTCACTCTGCTCATCTTACGTAAGACGCCGGGCCCCCGCCAAAGGTTGAGCAGTTTGCCTCTCGGCATGAGCTTGGGTATAGTTCGGGCAAGACGCAACTGCAACCGACAGAACACAAGGGAGACCAAAACACATATGAAGCCAGCAGAAGGTTCCACCGTCATCGGTAAGTCGGTCGTCATCCGGGGAGAGCTCTCCGGCAATGAAGATCTGTACATCGACGGAGATGTCGAAGGAACCGTCATCCTCCCCGAAAGCCGCCTCACCATCGGCCCAAACGCGCGTGTGAAGGCCAATCTCAACGTTCGCGATGTCATTATCTTTGGTCACCTTACAGGCAACGTGCAGGCAACCGGTCGCGTCGATCTGCGACAGTCAGCCATCGTGAGCGGAGACATTCTCGCTGGCAGGCTCTCCATCGAAGAGAGTGCTGTTCTGACTGGCCGCGTCGAACTCAAAGTTGTCGCTGCCCAGGCGCCGAAACCTGCAACTCATCCTCCTGCTGCCTCCGCAGGCGTACCTGCACCCGCGCCGGACGAAGCAAGCGCCACTCTGTTCTCTCAACCAAAGGCTTAGGCAGAAAGGGAAGCGGACTCATGCGCAACCTTTTCGGCGGCGGTGACCACTCAAGCAGTCAACGTGGAAGTGATGCCGGTCGTGTGCCTCGTCACTCGAGCGGATGGAACGAGTTGATGAAGTTCCTGCAAACGCAGGAGTCCCTGCGCATCCTCGACATCGGTCCTACCTCGTCCACCAATATCAACTACATCACCAGCCTCGGCCATAGCATCTATATGGCGAACGTAGTGGAAGAAGCGTCGAAGCCGGAGTGGCTCAACCCCGGTGAAGCCGGCGAGCCGCCCAAGTTCGACGTCGACCGCTTCCTCGAGAGCAACCTTAGCTTCTCCGGCCGCAAATTCGACGTCGTCATTCTCTGGGATACCGCAGACTACCTTCCGGAAGCATTAGTGGTTCCTGTCTTATCCCGCATCCACGAGGTCCTGCAGCCTGGGGGATTGATGCTTGCCTTCTTCCATCAGACATCGAGTCCAGATACAGTCTTCTGCCGGTACCACCTCACCGACACGGATGTTGTCGAGATGCAGCGGGCAGGGAACTATCCGCTTCTCAATATCTACAACAATCGCAAGATTGAAAACATGCTAAGCGGATTCAGTAACTACCGGTTTTTTCTCGCAAAGGATAGTCTCCGCGAGGTTATCATCACCCGGTAGCCCCTTAGAGGCTCTGGTTCACAGAGATGGTCTTAAAAAGGCAAAGGCGCGGCAACTGGACGCGCCTTTGCTCTGTAATTGACTCTGGACAACTAACTCTTCGCGCTTTGCTTCCGGCGCTCTGCCCAACGTTTCTTCATGGCATCGGCGATACGTTTCCGGCCCTCGGGGCTCAGCTTGCGTTTGCGAGGCGTCTTTGTTGAAGCCGCGCCATTCTTGCTGCCTTTGGGGCGCCCTCTACCGGTATGGGCCGTCGTCGTTCCAGCCAGCAGCGCACGCGCCTGTTGTAACTTGGATATCTGAGCATCAATCTCAGCAATAATTCGGTTTACTTCCACGTATTACCTCCAGTTGGCATCGATGCGCACAATTGCTCGGCGTCACACCTAGGCGTAGATCAATTTATTACTGCCACGGTATGACGATACAGAACGAACTAACATCAGGCAAATAAATGTAGGTCGATTCGTCATTTTGTCTTAGTTGAACTAACACCATTCTCTTCAGTTTGTATGTTGGAACGCGGCGCCTGAATTGCGTATCCCGGTCCGGAGTCATCCACCTCCTCGAACCGCAAAGTACCCAGCCCATGAGTGTCGCGACGATGGTTTTCTTCCATACACTTCTGCAAACCCTTCAGCGTTCCCTGTTTATCCCTTGCAAACTCAGTCGCCACGCGGGTCAAGGCGTAGGACAAGATATCGCTATGGTGCAGATCCTGCATCTCCGGCGCTCGTCGCAGATTGAGCCATAACCGATGGACCAGTTGCACCTCGTGGGGCTCAATCGTCGGCGCATGCGGACCAATATGGAAGCTGAGCGACGCCCCGTCCGGCTTGATCACATAAAACGTAAATTGGCGTTTCGGCTCCGGCAACGCCTCCCATGCCTGGCCGACATGGTAGGCCTGCTCTTGTGCGGTCAATTTTGTCGATAACCCGGATACAACCGCCGCCGCATCGAGCGAATTAGCTGTCTGCACGAGTGCAGCAAAAATATCTCCCGCCGGAACTACCAGCAAAGAAATATGTTTTCCAAAGCTCTCGGCAACCGACACCGCCTTGGTAAAGAGCATCTGCTCGTGTTCGCTGAATAACTGCTCCGAGGCACTTACGTATTCCGGGCCGCCGACGCCCATCATTCGAGCAGCCAGCACCACTAGATCCTGATCGTCTGTGTTTGTATGCGTCAAAGCCCACTTCAGAGCAAAGGGCGCGGCCGAGTCGCGCATCGTCACCACAACGGCGCCGGGTCGAATCTCCAGCGCCTCACGCCCCACATTGTCCTGATGCTCCAGCTGAAAGTGTTCCCTCATCTGCCTGGTTGTCAGGTCGTGACGCCGCTTATTGTTTCTTTCCGAGAGCGAAAAAATTAGAAAGAAACCAGCCGCAAAAATGACTCCACTTACTGTAGCTACCGACTTAGTAAATAGGTTAACAATCGCCGTAGTCAGCAGGACCAGGAAGACAGAAAGTAATCCAAGAGGTATCTCGGTCTTGCCGATCCGCAGATTGAGCGGAACCTTCCAGCCACGTTCTCCCTTGTACTTCCAGCGCAGAACCAGCATCGCCAAAGCATTGAAGGTAAAGCTCCAGATAACACCGAACGCGTAAGCTTCTCCGAGCATGATCACGTTTCCGCGAGCCGCGAGAATCGTAAACATCTGTAGCCCAGCGACGAGATTCACAATGCGATAACTCGTTCCGTACTTGCGTTGCGGTTTTCGAAACCAATCTGACAGCACGCCGTCCTCTGCCACACGCATCAACACGCCGGTCGAACCGACCATCGCCGTATTCACAGCGCCGCCAAGAATCAGAAATCCGACAATCACGACAAAGACGCGGAACCCGATCCGCAGCGCCAGCGGCCCCACCATGAACATTGCCATGCCTGCGATCAGGTTGTCGCGATAGAGTGGAACCCTCACCGAGTCCGGGATCAGCATCACAGCCAGCAGCGTACCCACGCCGGTAAAGATGAAGCTGTAAATTGCAATCACAATCGCGGCGCGCTTCAGGTTCTTAAGCTTCGGATGCTCGATCTCACGATTCACCTGCGCCAGCGACTCTTCGCCGCTCATCGCCAGAACCGAGTGCCCAAAGGCCATCAGCACCCCAAACAGACCCAGCGACCGCATGAAGCCCGTGTGCTTCAGGAAGCCAAGAGCATCCTCGCTGAAGTGAAGATTGTTCGGCGTAGGCCATGGCGGAAGGTGTGCTCCGACATGGAATATCGAAAAGATTCCCCACGTCAGCAGAATCACGACCATTACAGTCGTGATCTTCATCACCTTCAGGGCCTTGTCGCTCGACTCCTCGATCCCCTTGGTGTTCTGCCACCAGAAGTAGATCGTTATCAGCCCCGCAATCACAGCCGACGTGCCATCCACTGGAAACTGGCGCGCCGTTCCATTCGGATGCATCACCAGCATGACGATCCAGTGATGCGCCACACAGAGCCGGAACAACTCGTTCAGCAGTCCGACAATGTACTGTCCCGCCGAGACCCCAGAGATCGGTCCCGTCAGGATGTAGTCGAACATCAACGCCGATACGCTCACCTTGGCGAACGTCCCACCCAGCGCCTCTTTCACGATCCGGTAGACGCCGCCGCGCGTGAACATGCTGCAGCTCTCGACGTAGACCGACCGCACCGCAAAGCTGAACAGCATTACGCCCAGAATGAACCACGGCGCGGCCTTGCCCACGGCCTCTTCCGCGATGCCGCCCGCATAAAAGGCGGAAGACCCAAGATCGTTCAGTACAATCGCCGCCGCTCGCCAGAAGGAAATAAAGGTGAGCATGACCGACGACGCCACAACCAGGCGGACGCGGTTCGATTGCGGCTTAGTAATAGTTTGTTTGGAGGCCATTATGGGTTTGTTGTTCAAGAAAACGTGTTCCACCGGCATCGAACGATTTCGTCAGCATCAGTACACCTTCGACCACGGGTGGAAGGCTGTCACGACCCACCAGTAGAGGGGGAGTTACATCTCAGCCCTCGCCGTCGACAGCTAATCTTCTTCTTCCAGCAACTCCTTCAAATCTTCTGCGAAACTAACCACGATCACAACGGCGGACCCAGCCATTCCAAGAAAGAACAGCGGAACGACAATCCTGGCAACAATGTGAATCACAAAATCCATATACCTTGTTGATTGTATCTCCCAACAAGCTGTCAATCGAAGGTTGAATGTTAGACTTCAGACGCGATGCGACAAATCCCCCTGCGCCTCTGGGCCATGGCCGTACTCTCCGGCATCCTTCAAGTTCTTCCTTTCCCCATCGCAGGACCGACGCCCTTCTGGCGCACCACCTTCTGCTGGATAGCGTTGTTGCCTCTCCTCTGGGCCGTTCTCGGTAACAGCAAGACAGGAAATCCACTTACCGTCCGTCAGGGAGCGGTTCTGAGTTATGCCTGTGGCGTTATTTGGTACTTAGGCAACTGCTACTGGATCTACCAGACGATGTACCTCTACGGTGGCCTGGCAAAACCCATCGCCGCCGGCATCTTGTTTCTATTCGCTCTCTACCTCGGCCTCTACCACGCACTCTTCGGAACACTCGTCGTCGCCTTCAGCAGACGCTTCGGCCGCCAGATCGCTCTTCTGTTGGTTCCATTCGCCTGGGTCGCCGTGGAACTGGCCCGCGCGCGCATTACCGGCCTGCCCTGGGATCTCCTCGGCACCGCCCAGGTCGATAACCCGCTGTTAACGCGCATAGCGCCCATAACCGGTGTCTACGGTCTTTCCTTTGTCATCGCCGCGGTCAATGCCCTCTGGCTCATCCGCATTCGCATCCGCGACCACCGCTTCACTCGTCCCGCGCTCACAATCGCAGGAGTCTGCATCATCGTTCTCTACATCGCGGGCCTGCGATTGATCGCCAACCCGAAGCCCTCTCCCACCACCGCCACAGCGACCCTCATTCAGGAGAATCTCGAGGTCGGAGCCGCCAACACCGGCCCCCAGCCCTCGACGCAACAGTTCCTCGAGTCCTTCACGTATCTCAGCCGGTATCCTTCCCCGCGATACCTCCTGGGAATCCCCGAGTTGCCGGGAACGCTATCGGTCTACCTCATCCGTCGCGAGGCGCCCATCGAAGGAGCCGACCCCAACGTGCCGGCGCCGACCCCGACTGCGACTCCGACCGACCTCATCGTATGGCCCGAATCGCCGGCGCCCTTTACTGATACCGATCCGCAGTTCCGTTCCGCGATGTCGGCGCTCGCCCGCGCTGCTCATACCCCCATCATCGTCGGCAATGTGGGCTTCGAGCCAAATGAAGACTCAAAATCCGGTTACAGCCCCTACAACCGGGCCTCCTTCATCACGCCGGACGGCAACTTCGCAGGCCACTACGACAAGATGCATCTCGTCCCCTTCGGCGAGTACGTCCCTTACAAAGAGTTTTTCTTCTTTGCCAAAAACCTCCTCAACGAAGTCGGCATGTTCGAGCCCGGCAAGGACCGCGCAGTATTCAAAACCGGTGGCCACACCTACGGTGTTTTTATTTGTTACGAGTCCATCTTCGGCGATGAAATCCGCCAATACGCCCAGCGGGGAGCCGATGTTCTCGTCAACATCTCCAACGACGGCTGGTACGGCAACACCAGCGCCGCGTGGCAGCACCTCAACATGGTCCGCATGCGGGCCATCGAAAACCACCGCTGGATCCTTCGCGCCACCAACACCGGCGTCACCGCAGCCATCAATCCCTACGGCCGAGTCACCGCCGCCGCCCCACGCCACCAGCGAACCAGCATCCGCGTCCACTTCGCCTACGAAAACTACCTGACCTTTTACACGAGGTACGGCGATCTCTTCGCCTACGCCTGCGCTTTCATCACAACACTAGGTCTCGCCTTCAGTTTCCAACGCAAACTTGCCGTAAACTAGAACTCATGATGCTCAGCGATCTCGAATACTCCTACTCCCCGGTCCGCGACAAAGTCCGCGATCTGCGGGAGTATCTTTGACTCGGCCCGCCTCCGCCGCGAACTAGCCACAATCGAAGAGAAAATATCAGACCCCACCGTCTGGGCTGACGCCTCGCGTTCGCAACCCCTCATGCGCGAACGCAAGCGCCTCGAAACCCTCCTCGCCGACGACACCGAACTAGCTCGCCGCTCCGACGATATCGAAGCCTACTTCGAACTCGCCAAAGAAGGTGAGAGCACCGAGGAAGACCTCGCCCGCGAGATTCCCGCCCTCGTCGACTTCGCCGAAAAGCTCGAAGCGAAGACCATGCTCTCCGAAGAGACCGACCCTCTCAACGCAATCGTCGTCGTCCACCCCGGCGCCGGCGGCACCGAGTCGCAGGACTGGGCCGAGATGCTCATGCGCATGTACATCCGCTGGGGTGAGCGCCAGAACTTCAAAGTCGAGATCAACGAAATTCAGGACGGCGACGAGGCCGGCATCAAATCCGCGACCTTCACCATCTCCGGCGACTTTGCTTTCGGCCTCCTGAGCGGAGAAACCGGCGTCCACCGCCTCGTCCGCATCTCCCCCTTCGACTCCGCCAAGCGCCGCCACACCAGCTTCGCCAGCGTCTTCGTCTCACCCGAAATCGACGACACCATCGTCATCGACATCAAACCCGACGACCTCCGCATCGACACCTATCGCTCTGGCGGCAAGGGTGGTCAACACGTCAACACCACCGACTCCGCCGTCCGCATCACCCACATCCCCACTGGGCTCGTCGCCGGCTGCCAGAACGAACGCTCGCAGCACAAGAACAAAGAAAGGGCGATGAAGCTCCTCCGCTCTCGCCTCTACGAGTACGAACTCGAAAAGAAAAAAGCCGCCAGCAAAAAACTCGAAGACTCCAAGCTCGACATCAAGTTCGGCTCGCAAATTCGCAGCTACGTCTTGCAGCCCTATCGCATGGCCAAAGACCTCCGCACCCGCGTCGAAGTCGGCGACGTCGACAAAGTCCTCGACGGCGATCTCGAACCCTTCATCCGCGGATACCTGCGCATGCGCCGCGAGGGAAACTTCCCCGCGGAAGTCCCGGACGACGATCTAAATTAAATCGGCTCACATCCAGCCAAAGAGCGTCAACCAGGGCCGCAAACCTAAGCCACATTTGCAACTTTAGTAGACCTTTTTGCGGCCTGCCCTGAGGAAAAGACGTTCGTAACGAAGCTTCTTACCCGAATGGGGGATAGGTGTGGAGAAGTACCAATGTCATTCTGATCGAGCGGCTTACCCATCCGCTGATGGAGAGCCGCGATGCAGTAGCCCCCTGGGAGAAAGATCATTATGAATCACGGTATTTTGCTGCTTTTCGCGATTCCCGCTCTTTGTATCGCCGTCATCGCGATCATTCATTTTGGGGACGAGATGTTTAAGAAGAAGTTCATTATCGAGCGTCGGCGCCAAGCCTCCGACGGTTCAACCAATCCTTCACATCGCCGTCGCCACAACGATCCCAAATTACCGGGCCATCAGGCAGAAGCAACTCCTGAGCCATCGGCAGCAGCCACAGATACCCGTTCGCTAGAGGCCTCTGGCCTCGGTAACTGAAACGCTCCTTCGCCTATCGCAGTTGACGAAGCCGCGATCGAAAGCTCCTCGGACCCCACAACATCTACAACGTGGCGCACCCGCCGCCGCAAACGCACCGGCGAGTATGCAGACGCGTCCCGCAACGCCGGCCTCTTCGTCGAAAAGAAGCCTGGCAGCCTCATTACCACATTCTCCCCTCACAGTCGTCGTCGCCCGCAAATCCATGTAACTCTCGCCTCTCACTCGCATCCAATAAAAACAAACACTGGAGGCTGGGCAGACGATGAGCGCGACAAAGACTGCGGACAAATCCAAAACCACAAAGGACGAGCAAGCGCCCTTGCGCAAACAACTCGTCGCGCTCCTTCAAGGCGGTCAGGCCCACGCCACCTTCGACGAAGGCGTCAAAGATTTTCCTGTCGAACTTCGTGGCACCGTCCCACCCAACCTCCCTTACTCCGCCTGGCAGTTACTCGAGCATCTCCGTATCTCGCAGCGCGACATCCTCAACTTCTCCGCCCCACCCACCGGCGGTTACCATCCCATGAAGTGGCCAGAGGACTACTGGCCAAAATCTCCGGAGCCACCTTCGCCCCATGCCTGGGACCAGGCCATCGCAGCGATCCACACCGACCTGAAACACTTCATCGCCCTCATCGAGAACCCCTCCGCTGATCTCTACAAACTCTTCCGCTGGGGTGACGGCCAGAACCTCCTACGCGAAGCTCTGCTTCTCGCCGACCACAACTCCCACCATCTCGGCGAACTCATCGTCCTCCGCCGTCTACTCGGTGCGTGGCACAACTAACAACTGACAACTAGACAAACAATGAACGAACCCGAACTCATTCTTGACATGCTCGGCGCCCCCACGAAAGAGACCCCGCGCACCATCGCCGTCATCGGCCTCTCCGAAATTCCTTCCAAGCCCAGCCACTACGTCTCCGCCTACATGCAGCAACACGGCTACAAAATCTATCCCGTCAACCCATCCATCCCGGAAGTCCTCGGCGAAAAATCCTACGCAAGCCTCGCCGATCTCCCGATCCAACCCGACATCGTCAACGTCTTCCGCCTGCCCAAGTTCATTCCCGCCATCGTCGACGAGATGCTCCAGCTCGGCCTCACGAACCTCTGGGTCCAGCAGGGAATCATCAACCTCGAAGCCGCCGCCCGCGCCGAAGCCGGAGGCATCCACGTCGTCATGGACCGTTGCATCATGGTCGAGCATCGCCATTTGCATCAAGACACTTGACATCCACGTGACAAAGAGCCCCTCCGCAAGCCCTACAATTGAGCCTGAATGAAAATCGTTCGCCCTATCTCCGCGTTATTTCTCCTTACCTGCGCCTTCTTCTTTAACGCATCCGCACCACGCCCAGCTTCAGGCCGTCGGCGACGGCGGCCCCGGCCCTGTCAAGGCCCAGCATCTCACCGCCGAACTCGTCTCGCTCGCCCCCACCATCGCTCCCGGCGGTACCCTCCAGGCTCGGCCTCGTCCTCACGCTCGAAGAACACTGGCACGTCTACTGGATCAACGCAGGCGACTCCGGCGAGCCACCCAAAATCACCTGGACCCTCCCCGACGGCATCACCGCCGGCCCCATGCAGTTTCCCATCCCCAGCCGCCTGCCCCTCGGCCCGCTCATGGACTTCGGCTACGAAGACGAAGTAGCCTTCCCCGTCCAGCTCACCGCAGCCAATTCACTCAAGCCCGGCCCCATCCACCTCGACGCCATCGTCAACTGGCTCGTCTGCCGCGAGGTCTGCATCCCCGGCAAAGCCCACCTCGGCCTCAACCTCACCGTCGCGCCCGACGCCACCGCCCCCACGCAACCCGTCGGCGCGCTCGGCGAAGCCCTCACCCTCATCCCCAAACCGCTTCCACCCGACGCCAAACTCACCGTCACCGGCGGCAAGACCGACTTCGTCCTCACCCTCACCACCGGCAAGCGCGAGACCAACGCCGAGTTCTATCCCTTCGACCAGGAGCAGATCGCCAACGCCGCTCCACAGCAGATCGAATCGCTCTCCGACGGCGTCCGCCTCCGCGTCCGCCGCTCCGATGATCTGACCACTCTTCCCGCAAATCTCCACGGCGTCTTCAAGCTCTCCGACGCCACCGCCTACGACGTCACCGCTCCCGTCGTCCCCGGCGAGATCGCACCGTCTCTCGCCTCCAAGTCGCCCGTGGCAGCCGCCAGCAACGTCACCACACTCACCGCCATCGGCCTCGCCTTCCTCGGCGGCATCATCCTCAACCTGATGCCCTGCGTCTTCCCCGTCCTCTTCCTCAAAGGCCTCGCCCTCCTGCAATCCTCCGGTCAGGAGCGCAAGCACCTCCGCAGCCACGGCCTCGTCTACACCCTCGGCATCCTCGTCTCCTTCTGGATCATCGTCGGAGTTCTTCTCGCTCTCCGCGCCGGCGGCAGTCAGGCCGGATGGGGCTTCCAACTCCAATCCCCCGTCTTCCTCACTCTCCTCGCCGCGGGCATCTTCTTCTTCGCGCTCTCACTCGCCGGACAGTTCGACATAGGCCTCTCCCTCACCAGCGTCGGCGGCGAACTCGCCCAGAAGCAGGGCTACACCGGCAGCTTCTTCACCGGAGTCCTCGCCACCATCGTCGCCACTCCCTGCACCGCACCGCTCATGGGAGCCGCCATCGGCTTTGCTCTCGCCCAACCCGCTCCCATCACCTTCGCCGTCTTCACCGCACTGGCCCTCGGCCTCGCCGCACCCTATCTCCTCCTCAGCTTCCAGCCCGCGTGGACGCGCCTCCTCCCACGTCCCGGCGCATGGATGGAGATCTTCAAACAACTCACCGCCGTCATCTTCTTCGCGACCGTCATCTGGCTCACCTACGTCTACGGCTCTCTCTTCTCAGGCGGCGCCAGCGGCGGACAAGGCATCTACCGCATCGCTCTTCTCCTCGGCTGCTTCCTCATGCTCGCCGTCGCCGGATGGGTCCTCGGCAAATGGCCCGCTCGCTGGGCCAGCACCATCGCCGCAATCCTCATCGCCGCCCTCGGCCTCGCCATCCCGCTCTACCAGCCCAAAGACACCACCCTCGTCTGGGCCCCGTACTCGCAACAAGCCCTCGATCAGGCCCGCGCCGCTGGCCATCCCGTCTTCATCGACTTCACCGCCGCCTGGTGCCTCAGCTGCCAGGTCAACGAGCGCCTCGTCCTCCGCTCCGCCGACGTCCAGCATCAGTTCAGCCAAAACAACGTCACCCTCCTCAAAGCCGACTGGACCCAGTACGATCCCGAGATCACCCAGCGAGCTAGCCTCGATCAACCGCAGCGGCGTCCCCACCTACGTCATCTACCCCGCGCCGATCAACTCCGCCCCCGATGTCCTCCCCGAGCTACTCACTAAGGACATCGTCCTTACAGCCCTCGAGAAGGACACCAAAAAATGACCCCACAAACAGACGAGCAACAAATTCGCGCCGTCATCGACGTCTGGGGCGAATCCTCCGCCGCCGGAGACCTCACCGCGCAACTGAATCTGATGACGAAGGACGTGATCTTCCTCACCCCCGGCAACCCGCCCATGCATCGTGACCAGTTCGCCGTCGGATTCACCGCGATGATCAAAGTAGTCCACCTAGCCTGCCGCTCCAATGTGCAGGAGATCACCGTCAGCGGCGATCTCGCCCTCTGCTGGAACCTCCTCGAAGTCGATTTCACCCCCATCGAAGGAGGCGAGACCGTCAAACACGCCGGCCACACCCTCACCGCCCTCCGCCGCGGACAAGACGGCAAGTGGCGCATCTGGCGCGACGCGAACCTCCTTGCCCTCTTTTGAGAAGAGGAAATTGGGATTCCAAGACTCTGATAGGAGCGATCAAAGTGAGCGGCAGAGCAGAACTGAAATCCAACGCAGAATGGAAGCAATGGGGACGTGAAGACCCGCTCTGGGGGGTCTCCTCCTGGTCGAACAAACAGAAAGGAGGAGAGTCGCCGTGGACCGACGAAGAGTTCTACGCCGTCGGTGAATCCGACTTTCAGGATATCTTCCCCCATTGGCAGCAGTATGGAATCGACCTTGAGAGCTGCCTTGAGATCGGATGCGGCGCCGGACGTCTCACCCGGCAACTCGCAGTCACCTTCAGGCAAGTCTACGCAGTCGATGTCTCGGCAGACATGATCGACTACGCGCGAAAGGCCGTCGGCCCGAACGTGCAGTTTTCAGTCATCGACGGTCTGCATCTGCCGCAACTCGATTCTTCCGTCAAAGCCGTTTTCTCCGCCTTCGTCCTTCAGCATCTCGATAGCGTCGAGCTTGGGTTCGCCTACTTTCGTGAGTTCTTCCGAGTACTGGAGCCGGGAGGGACCCTGATGATTCAGTTGCCGTTCTACGAGTTTCCCTTCCGCTCAAAATCAATGGAAGCCGCGGCACAGAGCCTGTACGTCTTCACCCGGCACCTTGGCAATCTCCGCGCCGCGATGAAAAGACGCTCCGGTGCAAAGGTGATGAGGGTGACTCATTACCCCATCCGGCCTTTGTACGATTTCCTGATCGCCCTCGGCTTCAAAGACATCCAATTCCGGTCATTTTCCACGAAAAGTAACGGCGACCTTCCTTCCTTCGTCTTTGCGACAAAGTAGAGAGAAACAAGTAAACCGAAGCGAACCCAGGATCGATCTCCAATCCTTTCCGCCCGTAAACTCCGCTCCAGACGCCCTGCCCGAACTCCTCAACAATGACATCGTCCTCACCGCTTTTGAGATGGACACAAGAAATGAGTGCATCGATCGTCAGCACCTCCGCATGCTAACTTCTCATCATGCTTTCCATGCGAAACGCCCTCCAGACGCTCGCCATCGTCGCATCTTCTCTCTCGCTCGTAGCCCAGACAACGCCCCCACAAGCAGCCCACGACTACACAACGCCCCGCCACGCAGAGCTCACCCAGCAATTCTCCGACTTCCTCTCCATTCCAAACGTCGCGGCCGATCCCGCCAGCCTCCGAAAAAATGCTGAATTCCTCGTCACCCAGCTTCAGCAACGCGGAGCCGAAGCCAAGCTCCTCACCGACCCAGCCCTTCCAGCCTCCGTCCCTCCCGTAGTCTTCGGAGAGATCAAAACCCCCGGCGCCAAACGCACCATCGTCTTCTACGCCCACTATGACGGCCAGCCCGTCACTCCCTCCGAGTGGGACACCGGCCAGCCCTTCACCCCCATCATCAAGCAAGTCGACGGCGAACCTCGCATCTACGCCCGCGGCGCCGGCGACGACAAAGCCGCCATCTTCGCCCAACTCACCGCACTCAGCGCACTCCAGGCCGCACACATTCCTCTCCACGCCAACATCCGCTTTGTCTGGGAAGGGGAAGAAGAGGCAGGCTCAACCCATCTCGAACAGGTCCTCATGGCCAACCGCGACCTCATCCACGGCGACGTCTGGCTCGTCTGCGATGGTCCCGTCGATCAGACCCGCCGTCAGAACCTGATCTTCGGCGCACGCGGCGACGCCCACCTTCAGATCACTGTCTATGGCCCCGACCACGCCCTGCACAGCGGACACTATGGCAACTGGGCGCCCAACCCCGCACTCATGCTCGTCCAACTTCTCGCCGGCATGAAAGACGCCGACGGCCACGTCCTGATCCCGCACTTCTACGACGGCATCGTTCCTCTCGGCCCCGCGGAAAAGCAAGCCCTCGCCAACGCCCCCGTCAATGACGAGATGCTCCGTCAGGAATTCGCCCTCGGCCATACCGACGGCGCTGGCAAACATCTCCTCGAACTCCTCAACCAACCCTCACTCAACATCAACGGCATCTCTTCCGGCCAGACCGGAGCCCACTCCACCAACTCCATCCCACCCACCGCCACCGCTAACCTTGATCTCCGCCTCGTCGTCGGCATCGATCCGAAGAATCAGCAACAGCGCGTCATCGACTACATTCGCTCTCAGGGCTACTTCATCACCACGGCACCAGCCACTCGCGAAGAACGCATCAGTCACCCCAAAGTCGCCTACATCCAGGCTGACCACGGCGAACCCGCCTCGCGCACCCCCATCGACCTCCCCATCGCCGCCGACGTTATCAAAGCCATCGAGAGCGCCCGCGGCAAAGTTATCCTTCTCCCAACCTTCGGCGGTACTGTCCCGCTCGATGCGATGGAGCGCGCCGCCAACACCCGCACCATCACCGTCCCCATCGCAAACCACGACGACAACCAACACGCCGCCAACGAAAACCTTCGCCTGCAAAACCTGTGGGACGGCATCGAAACCATGGCCGCCCTCATCGCCATGCCGTAGGCGTTGACCGGAAGCAACATCCAACCGACCAACGGGAGGTCCGATGCGACCCGTCTAGCCCAGACCGGTATACGCCCCACGAAGTGGGCGCCCCGCGCGCAGCGGGACCGTCCGGCAGGACATGATCCCACCGCCCCACCTTGCATCTCCGCCCCCAATCATCGCAAAATATCCCCAGACAGCAGTTGTGGAGGTGATTCATGTCCCACCGCAGACTTCTCTCCCTCGCCCTCACAGTATTCGCTCTCCCCGCGTTCGCCGTCGTCCCCGGCACCACCGCCCCTGAATTCACAGGCACCGACTCCAACGGCGCCCAACACTCCCTCTCCGAGTACCGCGGCAAATACGTCGTCCTCGAATGGGCCAACAAAGGTTGTCCTTACGATCAGAAGCACTACCTCAGCGGCAGCATGGAAGCGCAGCAGCGCGAATGGACCGCCAAAGGAGTCATCTGGCTCTCCATCATCTCCTCCGCACCCGGAGCGCAGGGCTACGTCACGCCGTCTGAAGAGAACAGTTACATCAAAACCATGCACGTCGCATCCACTGCCGTGCTTCTCGATCCCACCAGCACCATCGCCCGTCTCTACGAAGCCAAGACCACACCCCACATCTTCGTCATCGACCCAACCGGCAAACTCATCTACCAGGGAGCAATCGACGACAAACCCACAACCGACCAGGAAGACCTGAAGGGCGCACGCAACTATCTCAACGAATCACTAACCGCGGCCATGGCCGGCAAACCAGTACCCGTCGCCAGCACACGCCCCTACGGCTGCTCCGTCAAATACGCCCACTGATCGCTCTTATTGCGCATGTTTGCTTCTCTTTGTTTTTTGTCGTCATCCTGAACGCAGTGTGCTTTTGTTTGTCTGACGTCGTCATCCTGAACGCAGTGAAGGACCCCTGTATTTGTCTTTGGTGCGCGCCCAGGTGCTCGAGCACCCACAACGACATGCCTTAACAAACCCCCTACATCTTGAACGAAGTCTTCGCCGCCTCTTCAATCTGCTCCCTTGTCAGCGACTCCTTCTTCTGCGCCATCGACCACTTATGCCCAAACGGATCCTTCAACTGACCATACCGGTCACCCCAGAACTGATCCGCCAGCGGCATCGTCACAATCGCGCCAGCCGCAACCGCCTTCGCCCACGCGGCATCCACATCCTCAACCTGCAAATGCAGCGTCACCGGCGATCCCTTCAGCGCCTCAGGAGTCGAACTCGCTCCCCCATACTGCGCCGAAAAATCATCCGACAACATAAACACTCCCCCATTGATGTTCAAACACGCATTCATAATCTTGGTTGACCCCGGAGCAAGATGCACGTCCTGCTCCACCGCACCAAACGCCTTCTTATAAAACGCAATCGCACCTGCACCATCCGACACAGTCAGGTAGGGAAGCAACGCTGGCAACACAGTCATAACCACACCTCGCAAGTGAATTTTCAAAATTCGCAGCATTAAACTACCACGGCCCACTTCCGTTTGGCTGCCGCCGCTCCGTGAAATCCCAATCCAAAGTTGCGGAAGGCATCGGCAAATCAAAAATCCACTCTTATCAGCCTTTATCCTTCTGATCACTGTTACGCCGTTTGCTCTCCCGTTTGCCATGTTTGATCCGCGCAATCTCATCCATCCGCTGTGCCATCAGCTTCTCCCGCCCCTCATTCGTCGGGTGATAATACCGCCGCCCCATAAGCCCCGCCGGCAGACACTCCATGTCCGCCACCAGCCCCTCAACATCGTGCGCGTACTGATAGTCCCTGCCGTAGTCCAACTCCTTCATCAGCTTCGTCGGAGCGTTCCTCAAATGCAGCGGCACCGGCTCCGCAGCCGTCGCCTCAATATCTGCTAGTACCGCACCATAAGCCGTATAAACCGCATTCGATTTCGGGGCCAGCGCCAGATAAACCACCGCCTGCGCCAACGCCAGTTCTCCCTCCGGATGCCCCAGAAAATGCATCGCATCCTTCGCGCTCAAACAAAGGTTCAGCGCCTCGGGAGCCGCCAGCCCAATATCCTCGACCGCCATCCGCACCACGCGTCGCGCAACATACATCGGGTCTTCACCTGCTTCGAGCATGCGTCCGAGCCAGTACATCGCCGCATCCGGATCCGAGTTCCTCACACTCTTATGCAGCGCCGAAATAATGTCGTAGTGCTGCTCGCCCTTCTTGTCATACAGCAACACGCGCCGCTGCAGCGCCTCCGCCGCCAGCGACTTCGTAATCAGCTTCCCGCCACGTCCTTCTGCAAGCTTCGCCGCCACATCCAATGCATTCAGGGCATTCCGCGCATCCCCACTCGAATACGAAGCGATCGTAGCCAGAGCCTCATCCTCCGCCTCCACCTCACTCGCCCCAAGCCCGCGTTCTGCATCCGCCAAGGCCCGCCGCAGCAGCCCGACAATCTGCTCCTCCGTCAGCGCCACCAGCGTATAAACCCTGCACCGCGACAACAACGCCGCATTAATCTCAAACGAAGGATTCTCCGTCGTCGCCCCAATCAACCGGATCGTTCCCCGCTCCACATACGGCAAAAACGCATCCTGCTGCGCCTTGTTGAACCGGTGAATCTCATCCACAAACAAAATGGTTCGCGACCCGAAGCTCGCCGCCTTCTCCGCCTCCACCATCACATTCTTGATCTCTTTGATCCCGGACATCACAGCAGAGAACTCAATAAAACTAGCCTGCGTCATCTGCGCAATAATCTTCGCCAGCGTCGTCTTCCCCGTCCCGGGAGGCCCCCAGAAGATCATCGAAGTCGCATCATCCTTCTCAATCGCCAGCCGCAGCGGCTTCCCCGGCGCAAGCAGATGCTCCTGCCCCACAAACTCCTCCAGCGTCCGCGGCCGCATCCTCTCCGCCAGAGGAGCTGCACGCTGCGACCGCCCCGAAGCACTGATCGGCGATGTGTCAAACAAACTCATCGCTTCATCTCCATCTCTCTGAGAAGAGACTTTGCTTCCTCTTTCCCGTCGTCACTAATATCTGCACGACTCATGGGCAATACCCGTTTCAACAGATCGATAGCGGCCTCCCGTTTGTCTCGTCGATCCTTATATAACTTGGCGAGCGCAATACAGGCATCTCCCTCGTTCATTGCGACAGCTTTCTTAACCAGATCTCTGCTGACCGGATTCGCCCTTCGTTCCTTCGATCGATGCCAAGGTTCAGCGCACCAGAACAGTTGCCGCGTTTATAAGCCTTCTTGTACCAAGAGGCGGCCGCTTCCATATTCTTTCTCGTTCCTTTCCCAGCCGCGTAGTAGTTGCCAAGATTTACTTGGCAACCTGTGTGCCCCAGACGTGCCGCCGTGAGAAAACACTGAAAAGCGCGTTTGAAGTCGCCGCGTTCTTCGTAACGCTCAGCCTCTACAAAAAGCTTCTCCAGGTCGATAGTGACGTCAGGTCTTCTAGCACGCATATTTTGTACGCCCCCGCTGCCGGCTCGCCTCATACAACAACAGACTCCCCGCTACAGCCGCATTCAAACTTTCGACCGGTCCAGGGCAGGGAATCGTCACCGGTACATCGCTCATCTTCATCCACCCCGCCGCCAATCCCGCACCCTCATTCCCGATCATCAACGCACAAGCCCCGCTAAAATCCATCTCCTGCGCCGCAACTACACCAGCATCATCCGCCCCGACTGCCGCAATCAGCCGAACACCGCGTCCCTTCAACTCTTCCAACTCAGATGCCGTCACCCCCACCACCGGCACCCGAAACACACTCCCCACACTCGCCCGCAGAGCCTTCTGGTTCCAGGCACTCACCGTTCCCGGAGTCGTCAAAATCCCCGTCGCCCCAAACGCCTCCGCCGACCGTACCAGCGTCCCCAGGTTTCCAGGGTCCTGCAATCCCACCGCAACCAGAATCAACGCTGCAGCACTCCCACTCCTCAGCACATCCTCCAACCCAAACACCGGAGGCACCATCAACGCAGCCACTCCCTGCGGCGACTGCGTCTCCACCACACTCCCAAAAACCTCCTCCGTCAGCCGCATCACCTCCACCCCGCGCGGCACCATCTTCGGCACCTCCCGCCGTTCACTCACAAAGACAGTCTTCAGCACCATCCCACTCCGCAGCGCCTCTTCCAGCAGATGATCCCCTTCAATCGCAACCATCCCCCCACTCAACCGCGCATGGCCCTGAAACGCCGCCCGTAACTGCTTCACCCGCGCATTCGTCCTGCTCGAAATCACGTCCAGACCCATCGGAGAATCTTACCTCCATGCCCTTTCTGCTTTACCCCGTCCCTGATCGGTCCCTGGCCGTGTCCTTGACCGTCCGCATCTATTAGAATCAGACGAGCAGCAAAATCGGCGGCCTCCACAGGCAAGGTCAACTTCTTTGTCTCGAAGACTTTGCGCCGGAATTGTCCCGGAACCACTTCGAAGTCCGAACCTAACCCGCGCCGTTTGAAGACTTTGCGCAATAAGTACCCCCAGGGGGCGTACTCCCCTGCAGCACGATAGGAGTCAGAATTTTGACGGCTGAAACACTCCGCATTCACCCCGAAGAGCCCGAACCTGCGCTCATCCGGTACGTCGTCGCCAGCCTCAACAGCGGCCACGTCGTCGCCCTGCCCACCGACACCTTCTACGGCCTCGCCGTCGACCCCGTCAATCTGCGCGCCGTCGATCGCATCTACGAGCTCAAGACCCGCGCCCGCCACAAACCCCTCTCGCTCCTCATCGCCGAGGTAGCCCAGGCCTACGAACTCGCCCGCCAGATCGACTCCGCCTTCGACCGTCTCGCCGAGAAGTTCTGGCCCGGCCCCCTCACCATCGTCGTCAAAGCCGGGTCCCGCCTCCCCCTCCGCGTCACCGCGAACACGGGCAATCTGGCTCTCCGGGTTCCCGAAGCCGCCATCCCCCGAGCCGTCGTCAGCCGTCTCGGCCTGCCCATCACCGCAACCTCAGCCAACCTCTTCGGTCTGCCCGAATGCACCTCAGCCAACGGCGTCCGCGAGCAACTCGGCGACAAGCTTCCCCTTATCGTAGACGGTGGCCCCACCGCCCGAACCACCCCCACCACCATCGTCGATCTCTCCGGCGGCGGCAACTCCTGGATGATTCTCCGCGAAGGCGCAATCCCCACGCACGAGATCGCCCTCACGCTCCAGCACTAGAGGTCGATTGCAGCTCGAAGCGATCCAAAAATAATTGCCTCGAAGGTCTGAGCCCAACCCTGTAGACTAGCTCGACACATAATCGAATCCATGACAGACTTGTCTCCCGTTGATGTGCGCCTGCATCTGTCTCTGTTCGACTTGGTTCCTCCTACACCCTGGTTCTTCCTACAATGATCGCCCCCTCTTCCAATCTGCGACCGCGAGGCACCAGCCGCAGTCTCCTTCTCCGCCGCCTGCTCGTAATGCTCCTCGTGATCGCTGCTGCCTGGTCCTTCTGGGTCTATCAGCAGATAGCCACCGTTGCCGCTCAGGATGACGCCCAGCCCGCCGACGCCATCGCCGTCTTCGGTGCAGCCGAATACTCCGGCCACCCCTCTCCGGTCCTTCACGCCCGCCTCGATCACGCTGTCGAACTCTATCGCAAAAAAATCGCCCCGCTGGTCATCACACTCGGCGGCGGAGGCGACAAAGATTCCGGCAACACGGAAGGCGGTGTCGGCCGCGACTATCTTCTCGCGAATGGAATTCCCTTCGACAGCATCATCGCCGAAACGCGCTCCACCGACACCGAGCAGCAGGTCCACCGCCTCGCCGCCATCGCCCGCGAAAACCACCTCCACCACATCGTCGTCGTCTCCGACGGAACCCATCTCTTCCGCATCCGCGAGCTCTGCAAAGCTGCCGGCCTCGAAGTCTACACCTCACCCCGTCCCGCCCTCGGCCACATCAGCAACTACGACCTCGCTATGCGCTACGTCCACGAGATCATCAGCTACACCGCCTCACGCCTCAATCTGAACATCGACTGGTTGCACGGCTAGCGCAAAACCTTACGCACCCAAACAAAAAAAGACGATCATCCTGACCCTGAGCGGAGTCGAACGGGGAAGGACCCGCATTTCGTCTTTGCTTTGCACTCTATGAGCACAAAACGGCTCTATAGGACAAAGAACCGATAGACGACCGCCGCCAATACCGCTGCAAACAAAGTGGAGCTGAAGTTCACCAGATCGTTCCCCAGCCAACCTCTTCTCTCCACCGTGGCGCCCAACAAGCTATCGAAGAAGAACCCGCATACTCCCGCTCCGAGCGCCGTCAATATCGCTCCCGCACTCAGATGCATCGCCCACGCTCCGCCGAGTGCAACCACCCCACCGGCCGCAATCCCAGCGCAGGAACCAACCACTGTCACGGCACCATCGGTCCCCGGTGCCACGCGACGCAGACCGACAAGCAACACAGGATCCCCGCCAAATGCCTGACCTATCTCCGATGACACCGTATCGGCCGTTGCCTCCACCAACGCCGCTAGGCACATCATGATCATCGCGGGACGTACCCATCTTCCATAGTAGTTACCCGAAGAAGAACCCATTCCCCCAAGTAGAATCGTTCCAAGATTAGCCACGCTCAAAGCCGCAACAGCCAGATTCGCGATCACCTGAGCAGCATTCCTACCTGAACGTTTCTCCGCTAATCCAGTCTTTGCCTTGATACGGTGTCCAGCTCGTGTAGAGACAAATGTCAGCACGAACAACAAAATGAGAGGTGCCAGACTAGACCGCATCACTCCATAATGCGGAGATGCAGTTCCCCAAAGAAGAATCAGGCAGATCATCCCACCGAATGCTGCAGCCACAGGAGTAGCGGCACGCAATCCCAGAACAATTAGCGCAAAGACAACACTGGCCGCAACAATCTCGACATTCAGCCGTGCAAAATCTGAGTCTTTGCGCGACGTCTCATACATCCCCCACAGAGCAGAGAGGGTCTCAATTAGCAGCCATCCCCCCACCATCGCCACCAGCACCTGCGCCTGCAATCGATCCCTCGCCTGCGGAATCGCCTTCCTCCAGCCCGTATCTGTCTCGACCCCTTGCATTTCCTCGCCCATCGCCCGGCCCCACCCCGCCTGTTGATTTACAATCAACCTTGAGCATAGCCAACACCAGCACCATCGCGGGAGCAGTTTTGCACTTAGCAAGAGTCGAAGCAGAAGGAAGCACCCAGTCGCGGCCATACCGGCGCGCCGTTCGGTCCGTAGCGCAGGCCCTCCGGTCCCCATTCAGGTTCGCTATGGCAGCAGCCGCTTTGGCTTCCGTCATCGGCTGCGGCAACACCTACCGCCCCGTCGTCAGTGCCATCAATCCGGTCGGCCCCGCCGCGCAGCCGCAGAAGTTTGCCGTCGCCATCTCCACCACAGGCACAGCGGCAGCGAACACCACAGCTACATTCAGCTTGGGCGCTTCCTCCATCAGTGTGTCTTCCGTTACTGGCATTGTGAGCGGTCAGTTGGTGACAGGTGCGGGCATCGCTTCTGGTACGACAGTGTCTGGACCTCCATCAGGCACCACTGTCAAACTTTCCTTACCGACCACTTCTGCAGAGTCCAACACGCCTGTTACGTTCATCAATCCCAACCCAGGTCTAGTCACCTTCGTCGATTTCTCCGGCGACACTGTTCTCATCACCGCCCAGATCGGCGTCAATCCCTATTACCTCATCCTCAACAGCGGCGGCAACACCGGCTATACCCTCAATAGCGACCACACCCTCACCACCTTTGACATCAGCACATCGCTCCTGCAGAGCCAGATTCTCCAGACCACGCTGCTTCCCAGCGCCAACCCCGTAAGCGTCTTCCCTGAGGGCGCCAACACTTACGTCTCAGATCCCACGGTGAACATCAGCCAGGGTGTCATCTCTCAGTTCACAGGTCAGCCCCTCACTCTGCAGCAGGAGCTTCCGATCAACCCGGCCTTCACTCCGATCTACGTGGTTGGCAATACCGGCGCCCCGCGCGTGTTTGCGATCAGCCAGCGGGTTGGCGGCGGCCTCGGCCAGGTCTCTACTATTGAGACAGTCAGCAACACCATCGATCCCAATCCGATCACGGTGGGCAGGGATCCCGTCTATGGAGTGATGAGCGGTGACAACAAGCGCGCCTTCATTCTGAACCAGACCGACGGCACGGTGAGCGTCATCAACTCTCAGACCAACCAATTGGACATCGTGCCGGCGGGAGCCACCAACCCGATCACCGTCGGCACATCGCCGCTTTGGGCAGACTTTGCGCCCTCCCGCAATGAAATGGTCGTCGCGAACGCCGGCGATGGCGTCCACGCGGGTACGGCCAGCATCATCAGTATTCCGCTGTGCTCAGCTGCCGCTCTCCCGACCAACCCCAACTGCGACCCCACCAATCCGGTCGATGCGGTTGGCTTTGGCACCGTTCTCGCCACTGTTCCCGTTGGAATCAATCCCCGCATGGTAGGCGTCCTGCAGGACGGCACTCGCGCCTACGTCCTCAACGGAGGCAACCCCAACCTACCTTGTGCGGCTCCGACTCCGGCCCTTCCCCTCGGCAACTGCACCGTCTCGGTCATCAACCTCACCACCAATACGGTTACTGCTACGATTCCGATCTCTAACCCGCCCGGCGTCGGCTCGGCTCTCCTCAATGGTCATCCCAACTACATCGCCGTCACCACAGGCACACCGACCGGCAAGGTGTACGTCACCTCTCCAGAATCCAACTTCATGACCGTCATCCGCACTGATACGGACACGGTCGACCTCACCGTCCCCCTCCAGGGCAACGGTGTCTCTGTCCGCATAACCCAGCCATAGGCGTCAGCCATCGAAGCGCAGGAGCAGAGCAAAGAGCCATCCGCAATGGGATGGCTCTTTCTCTTTCAAACTCCGAGGAAAGCTATTCGCCCGCCATGATAATCGGCATCGTCGGTGTGGTTGCTCCGCCCTCGTCCTCCACCGTGACGCCGAAGGCTTTCGCCTCGACTCCCTTGGGCAGAGGTGGCATGATCACACTCGCATTACCGCGTCCGTCCGGATGAAACGTCCCTGCAGGAATCGGGCTCTCACCCGCCGCCGCTGGAATCAGCCAAAGCTCATACGTCTTCCCCGGCTGCAGCGGCTCCAGATTGCTTGCCAGAAAAATCAGTGAGCCCTTGCTGGCAACATACGTTGCTCTGCCTTGTGGAGCAGGAGCTGTCTTGCCCTTCGATAGCGTTACTCGTATCGCGGTACTGTCAGTCATCGTGTCCATCACCTGCCGCGCTGCCGCAACATCGGCCGTCAGCCGGTCAATGGTGCTCGCCTGCGCCGTCATCGCGCCGTGCATAGCCTCGCGCATAGCCGTGCGCTCGTGATACAGCATGCCGGTCGTCACCGCCAGACCAGCCGCCACTGCCCATCCGACCCACGGGAGCACCCTGCCCGCCAGGCTGCGTTTCGGTGGAATTTCCTCCGTAATATAACTGGGAACGATTGCACCTGACTCAGTAAAGATCGCATCGAGCCGGGGCTTAGCCGCCTCCCTTGCACCATCCCCCGCAATGGCAGGGCGATCGATCGGCACGGCTTTCTTCTCTCTTGCCACCTGCTTCGTCAGTCGTTCGCGCGCTTGTACCGGAGGCGAATGCATGTCCACCGTATGGGCGTAGACCGCCAGGTCGCCCTGTATCTCCGCCAGTTCCCGCCGTGCGTTGTTCGACTGCGCAAGATAAGCCGCAACCTCCGCCGTCTCTTCCTTGGAGAGCAGTTGCATGGCAAACAACGCCAGGTCTTCCGATGTAATCCGCCGCGGTTCGCTCATGCGGTAAACGCCTTTCTCAGCGAGGTCAGCGCGCTGCGTATTCTCGTCTTCACTGTGCCCAGCGGATCGCCCGTCATCTCTGCAATCTCCGAGTGCGTCAGCCCATCAAAAAATGCCATCTCCAGCGTCTTACGCTGCTCTATCGGAAGCAGGCGAATCACTCCGCGCGCCTTCTCCATCAAACTATTCCGTTCCGCCTCATTCGCCAGATTGCAGTTCGAGGCCAGCGCCATATCGTCCACCTGCTCGGTCGGGCGTTTCCGCCGCAACGCATCGATTGACCGGTTCCTTGCAACCACAGCCAGCCAACCGCCAAGGGTGCCGCGCGTTGCAACAAAACCGTCCGGATTGCGCCAGATCTGCATAAACACTTCCTGCAACACATCCTCGGCCGAAGCCGGATCCCGCAGCACCCTCAAAGCCACCGAATACACGACCTTCGAGTAGCGATCGAACAGCGATGCCATGGCAGACTCGTCGCCCCGCTGCACCAGCGCCAGCAGCGCAGCATCATCCTGCTCCGATGGTGAAGTAGAGTTCACGAGTTCCGTTTCTCTATACATAAAACGCACCTAAACCTTAAGCAGATTGCACAAACGGCAACTATTTACGGCCGAACACACAACCCCGCCCGTTTCCTCGTTCTGTAACAGCGTCCCGGACGACACCAGTGTAACTTACTCGAAAATTTGCCGAATGACTCACTTTTTTTCTCCTCGACAGCTCTCGTTCGCATCCATAAAAAGATAAGAGAAGCTCGCTTTCTCAAAAGACAACAGAGGTTCGCTGTCTCAAAAGGATAAGAGAAGTTCGCTTTCTCAAAAAGACAGGAGGAGTTCGCTTCCCCTTCGGGAGAACTCTGCTACCCCAAGAATGACGAACCACACAAAGGAACGCCAGGAGAAAATCCGCCTCGACAAGTTGCTCGTCGACCGGGGCCACGCCGCCTCTCGCGAACGCGCTCAGGCCCTCATCCTTGCCGGCCGGGTCCTCGTCGACGAGCAGCGCCTCGACAAACCCGGCACCTCCGTCCCCTCCGGGGCAGTCATCCGCCTGCTCGGCTCCGACCTCAAGTACGTCAGCCGCGGGGGGCTCAAGCTCGAGCACGCCCTCGCCCATTGGTCCATCGACCTCACCGGCCTCCCCTGCGTCGACATCGGAGCCTCAACCGGCGGGTTCACCGACTGTATGCTCCAGAGCGGCGCGGCCAGCGTGCTCGCAGTCGACACCGGCTATGGCCAGATCGCACAGAAGCTCCGCGACGATCCCCGCGTCACTCTCCGAGAACGCACCAACGCACGCCTTCTCACACTCGGCGAACTCCTCACGCCGGATGCACCCACGCCAGCCTTTCTCGCGATGGACGTCTCCTTCATCTCGACCACACTGGTACTCCCGCCCGTCCTCAGCGCTCTCGGTACGCTGCAACGCTCCTGGCACGGTCAAGCCGTCATCCTCATCAAGCCGCAGTTCGAAGCCGGCCGCCGGAGTATCGCCAAAGGCGGCATCGTCCGCGACCCCGCCGCTCGTCAGTCCGCCATCGAGCGCGTCCGCGACTGCGTAATCGAGCAACGCGGCACTACCGTCGAAGTCATCGACTCCCCCATCCAGGGCATGGAGGGCAACCACGAATACCTCCTCCACGCCCACTTCGCCTGAATCGAAGAGCGCAAAAGTAGCTCCAAAACAACGATCGAGCAACGCCAGCGGGGACTCTATCCCCTGGTCCTATGACTTTTACTAGTGGTCTAACCGCCACGCACTGGTTAGGGTCTTGGGTGGAGGATCACCTATGACGAGCCAATGCTATCGGTCACTTCTGGGTATGGGTCTGTTCCTTTGTACTGCAGCTTTATCTGCACAGAACTCTCCCGCAACGACTGCCCCGACAGCTCAGGCGGCACCCGCGCCCGCCGCCGCAGACGATACAGCCGCCCTGGCCAAAGCCACACAGAATCCCGTCGCCAGCCTGATCAGCGTTCCCTTTCAAAACAATACGAACTTCGGCATCGGCCCCTACAACCGAACCCAGGACGTGCTCAACGTTCAGCCCGTCATTCCTGCCCGTATCAGCGAAAAGTGGATGCTGATCTCGCGCATCATTCAGCCCATCGTCTGGCAACCAATCCCCACCGCGAACGCCGGGCGGACAATACGGCATCGGCGATATGAATCCAACCTTCTTTCTCTCGCCCGCGAAGCCAGGCAAGCTGATCTGGGGTGTCGGTCCGACCATGGTCTTCCCCACGGCCACCAGTACCGCTCTCGGCCAGGGAAAGCTCAGTTTCGGCCCCTCGGTGGTCATGCTCGTACAACCCGGTCACTGGACCCTGGGCTACCTCACCAACAACGTCTGGTCCGTCGCCGGCTCCTCTCACCGTCCCTCCGTCAACCAGTTCCTCCTGCAATACTTCATCAACTACAACCTGAAGAAGGGTTGGTACCTGACCTCCGCGCCGATCCTCACCGCAAACTGGAGACAGTCAGGCCAGCGGCGAGGCTGCCAATGGCAACGACACCACCAGCGGGGGCGTGTGGACCATCCCCTTCGGCGGCGGCGCCGGCCGCATTATGCAGTCTCGGATACCAACCAGTCAACATCGCGGTGAACTTCTACGGCAACGCCGTCCATCCCCCGGGCGCCTCGTCCTGGGGCATGCGGCTCCAGATCGCGCTGCTCTATCCCAAGTTCACCAGAAAGACCAAGGGCTGGAGAATAGGCCGAAGCAGCGCAACAACCCAACCACCGAAAAAGTGAATGCGGGAGGCGGATCTGTCTGCGGCCAGTTCATCCGACGCCAGCCGCAGGGTGGCACTTGCATTTACACTAACGTTCAACGCTCCAATCCGCCATCGTCTCCGTGCTCCAAACACCGGAGATCGAAGGGGGAAGGGATGGAATGCATCGATCTCTCTGGCTGCTCCTGCTGATCCCGATCCTGCCCGTCGCAGGCATCGTGTATCAGTGGCTGGGCGCCCGTCGGGACAAAAAGCAACTCCTCGGAAGCGGCCTCCTCATTGACGTAGGCGAGGGCCGCCAAATGTTCCTCTCCAAGATGGGCACCGGTGAACCTGCGGTCATCTTCGAATCCGGCATCGCAGCGACCAGCCAAAATTGGACCGGCCTGCAGAAAGCCGTGAGCAGCTTCGCGAGAACTGTGACCTACGACCGCGCCGGCCTCGGTTGGAGCAGTGCCAGTGCCGCCGCCCGAACGCCGTCAAACATCGTTCGCGATCTTCGCAACCTCCTGCAACGCGCTGGGGTCCCTCCACCGTATTTGCTCGTTGGCCACTCGTTCGGAGCGTTGGTCGTCCGCCGTTTCGCGGTCGAGCATCCGGGCGAGGTAGCTGGCGTTGTGCTGCTCGACCCGATGCGCCCCGAAGAATGGCCACCCATCAGCGAAGCACAGCGCGGGATGCTCGCGCACGGCATGCGGATCGCCCGGATCGCCACGCCCTTTGCTCACCTCGGTATCGCACGGCTTGTCATCACCTCGCAACTCGGTCGCTCCAGCAGAGTGTCGCGTTCCATTAGCCGGTCGGCCGGAGTCAAACGCTCAGCTTGTCTTTGAACGAATCACGGGCGAGATCACCAAGATGCCGCGCGAAGTCTGGCCCATCATCGCCGCGCACTGGTGTGCACCAGGCCCCTATCACGGGCTTGCCGCCTATCTGCGCGCTATACCGGCTACTGTCCGCGAGATGCAGGCAACAAATCCGATTGCAGGAATCCCGGTGCTCCTGTTGACCGCTGGCGATGCCAAACCGCTCTCCTCTGAAGCGGTGCGCCGCATCGCGCCCCATGCTCGACAGGTGATCGCCGAACGGAGCCGTCACTGGGTCCATTTGGATGAGCCCGATCTGGTTCTGGAGGCAATCCGGGGCATGGTCGAACAGATTCGCTCCGCTCCTTCGATCGCGGATTGAATAGCAGCCCTTAACATTGTCTAATCTTGGCTACGCAGTCGCTTCCAGACTTAGGCGCCAGGTAGGACGCATGAACTCAATCAAACAGACTCTCCGCTTTGCATTTCGTCAGCTGCGCAAAACGCCAGGCTTCACCCTTACCGTGATCCTCACACTGGCTCTCGGCATCGGCGCCACTACGGCCATCTTCTCGCTTGTCGAAGGCATCCTCCTGCGTCCGCTCCCATTCAACAATCCCGACCGCCTCGTTCTGTTAGGAGAACACCTGGGGAGCGGTCCGAGCACTCCCGTCACCGCCCGCGACATTCTTACCTATCCGAGGGCCACCACAGCGTTCTCGTCGCTTGGCGGCTTCACGACCAGAGCCTTCGAACTCTCCGGAGGCGCCACTCCCGAAGAAGTCGCCGCCGCCCGCTTCAGTGCAGGCGTCTTCACGACCCTCGGCGTCGACCCCATCCTCGGCCGTATCTTCACGCAACAGGAAGAGGACGCGCATGAGCCGCTTGCTGTCATCAGCTACGCCCTGTGGCTGAACCGATACCATCTCGAGCCGCATATCCTCGGCAGCTCCATCGTTCTTGACCGCAGACCCTACTCCATCATTGGCGTAATGCCCCGCAGCTTTGAATTTCCCCTGCAGGCTGGACACCTCAACCAGACGCAGCTTTGGGTCCCCATGAGCCTCACCCCGGACGAGCTATCGGATAAGAACGCGGGTAACTGGGGATACCACATGGTCGCCCGCCTCAAGAATGGCGTCACTCTCCAACAAGGCGCGGAAGATACAGACAGAGTTGCCAGGCAGATCATGCGCAACTTCCCCGCAGGCATGTCTGCGATTCACATTCGCGGCGATGTGAGGCTGTTGCGTGAGTCCACCGTCGCAGACACCCGGCCGATTCTGCGCACCTTGTTTTTTGCCGTCTCCATCGTCTTGCTGATTGCCTGTGTCAATGTCGCCGGACTGCTGTTGGTTCGTGCCATCCGCCGGCGCCGCGAATACGCCCTTCGACTGGCTCTTGGCGCCCGCTCCAGTGCGATTATCCGCGAATCCGTCTTTGAAGGCCTGCTGCTCAGCCTCGCGGGCGGCCTGGTAGGGCTCGCGTTTGCCGCGATCGCCATCCGCACTGCATTGCACCTCCTGCCCGAGTCCATGCCGCGCGTGGATTCCATCTCGATGAATGCAACTGTCGCCGCCTTCGCACTTCTTCTCGCCCTGGTAACTGGAGCCCTCTGCAGCCTCGCACCTGCCTTCGCGGCCCTCGGAACCAACCTGACCGAAAGTCTCAAAGAGGGCGTCCCCACCGGCACTGGCGCGTCAAGCCATTCGTGGCTGCGCTCTGCCCTTGTCGTCTCGGAGATTGCCATCGCTCTCGTGCTCCTCACCATTGCCGGAGCCTTCCTGCGCAGCTTCCAGAAGATGCGCGCCGTCGACCCCGGCTTCCGCCCCGACCACGTCCTCGTAGCCGGCTATCAACTCCCTCTCAATCAGTACCCCTCCAATATCTCTGTCCAGACCTTCAATCGTTCCCTTGTCGAACGGCTCGTAAGCAAGCCCGGAGTCATCGCTGCCGGCATCACGAATGCGCTCCCCGCAACCGACGGTTCAATGGCGGCGGCATTCACCATCGAGGGCGAGCCCGTAGACGGTTGGAAGTTGAAATTCGCTCCACTCGTCATCATCTACGGAGACTACTTCCGCGCCATGGATATCCCGTTGCTCGACGGCCGGATGTTCACCCTGGAGGATGGCCCCAACTCGCCTCTCGTTGTCATCGTCAACCAGACTATGGCCAGACATTCCTGGCCCGGCCAGCAGGCCATCGGCAAGCGTATGCACGTTGGCAACCCGAAAAAGGGACTGCCCTGGGCAACTGTTATTGGCGTCGTCGCCGATACCAAGAACGGCGCCCTCGATGAACCCAGCACCGACCAGTGGTACGCCCCCGCGCAACAGCCAGCCATCCTCTACGGCCCTGAAGCATCAGGAAATCCAGCAGGCTCCGCTGGTGGATACATCACTCTTCGCTCCACCCTGCCTCCCGGGCAGATGATTCAAACGCTCCGTTCGGCCACCGCCGAAATCGACCCACTGCTGGCCCTGCAGCAGGTCCAGCCCATGAGTGACGTGATCTCAAACGTGGAGGCGCCGCGTCGTTTCAATACTGACCTCATCACTGCCTTCGCCCTGGGCGCTCTGCTGCTCGCTATTACAGGGATCTACGCAGTCGTCGCCTTCTCTGTCTCGCTGCGCACTCAGGAGATCGCTATCCGCATGGCACTCGGCTCTCCGCGCACCGGAATCGCCCGCCTCGTTCTCATCTCAGGCGCGAAGTTGGCCTTGCTTGGCTGCGCCATTGGCGTACTTGGGTCGCTGGCCCTGTCACGCGTCGTTACCTCCTTCCTCTTCGACGTCAGCGCGACCGACCCACTCGTGTACTTCGCGAGCGTCCTGATCATGATGTTCATGGCGCTTCTGGCATCTGCTCTTCCCGCAACCCGCGCCGCCTCGTCGGACCCAATCATCGCTCTACGTTCGACTTAGAAGCTCGTCTGATAGCGGGAATCCGCTCGGTACGCTCCTTCTTGCCGTTACACTAGACGCAATGCTCCAGGCCGCCATCATCTCCAAGCCTCAGAAGCCGGAAGTCGCCGGTATCCTGCGCGATCTCATCGCGTGGCTCGAAGCACGCCACTATCACTACCTGCTCGACCCCGACAGCGCCGCCTATATCAACGCTCCCAATCCCATCGAGCGTGTCGATCTGCCCAAACACAAGCCAAATCTCGTCATCGTCCTGGGTGGCGACGGCACCCTCCTCGCCGCCGCCCGCGCCTTCGCTCGCACCACTACCCCTATCCTCAGCGTCAACCTTGGCGCCCTCGGCTTCCTAACCGAAATCCCTCTCTCCGACCTCTACCCCACACTCGAGGCCTGGTGCAACAACTGCGCCGAAATCGAACTCCGTAGCATGATGCATGCCGAGCACGTACGTGACGGTAAAATCCTTCGCGCGTGGGACGCGCTCAACGACGTCGTCGTCGCCAAGGGCACCATCGCCCGCATGGGAGACTACTCCGTCGAGATCGACAACCAACTCGTCGCTACCTTTCGCGCCGACGGCGTCATTGTTTCCACTCCCACAGGATCCACCGCCTACAACCTCGCCGCCAACGGCCCCATCGTGATGCCCAGCGTCAACGCCATGCTGGTGACACCCATCTGCCCGCATCTGCTCACCATCCGCCCCATCGTCACGCCAGGCGAATCCACAGTCAGCGTCCACGTCGTCGGCGTCCCTAACGAGATCTACCTCACCGTCGACGGCCAGGAAGCCGTCCCGCTTCAACTCGACGACTACGTCCATTGCCAGCGCTCCGAATTCAGCGTCCGTCTTCTTCGCCATCGTCCCAACGGCCTTTTCAGTGTGCTGCGCTCCAAGCTCAAATGGGGCGAACGCTAGCCGGAAGTCCCACCGTGCAAACTCACTGAAAATAAATTTTGAAAAAGAGGAAAATTTTAGCGCCGGAAACGTGTGCACCCAACCACCACGTTGTCACCAGCAAATGACCACAAATTCACCACAAAAAACCATCCGAAAACACTGTGGAAAACGTAAATCCCCTGTAAAAACGCCACTCCACCACAAAGAAAAAATTATCGCCGCAGGGTAACAATCGGACCCGCGATAGGGTGGCAGAAGACTTTGCCGTGGCTCAAGGCGATCTTGCGCTGGGCCAGACCGGCCATCTCTGGGTCGTGGGTGACCATGACGATGGTGTGGCCGTTCTGGTGGAGGTTCTGCAACAGCTCGGCGACGATGGCCTGGTTGGCTGCGTCGAGGTTGCCGGTGGGCTCGTCGGCGAGAAGGATGGGCGGGTCGTTGATCAGAGCACGGGCGATGCAGACGCGCTGCTGTTCGCCGCCAGAGAGTTCGCTGGGTAGATGTCCGATGCGGTCGCCGAGCCCGACTTTCTCGAGTGCGTTGCGCGCCTGGGTCTCGTCGGTCGTCGAGTGAAAGTATTGCGCGAGCATGACGTTTTCAATCGCCGAGAGATAAGGGATGAGGTGGAACTGCTGGAAGATGAAACCGATCTTGTCGGCCCGGAAGCGATCGAGCTCGGTGGCGCTCATGGAGGCAACGTCGATGTTGTCGATCTTCAATTCTCCAGCTGTCGGCCGGTCCAGACACCCGATGAGATTCACCAGCGTGCTTTTGCCCGAACCTGAAGGGCCGGTGATCGCGACCCATTCGCCTGCGACGATGGAGAAGCTCGCGTCGGCCAGTGCGCGTACCACACCGGTACGCCCGGCATACTCGCGGGTTACGTGATTCAGCGCGATCACGGCGCAGCCGGGACGTGTCGATCCCGAAAGGTCAACCAGCGGCTGATCGATATGGAGTTTGACTTCGCTCACACTCTCTATCCTCTCATTCCCCCTTCAGCAGTGCGGCGGGTTGCAGACCCCGCAGGACACGTACCGGAAGCAGCGCTGCCAGCGCCGCGATTACCACGTTGAGCAGCAGCACCAGCGGCAGCACGGAGAGATGGGGCAGTGTCGCGGTGTGGAAGTTTCCTTCGCTGATCGCCCAGGCGGCGGCTGAGCCTACAATGAACCCCACGGCAACACCGGCGAGCGCGAGCACCAGCGCCTCCAACAAAAACATGCCCATCAACTGAGCCTGCGACCCGCCCAGCGCCTTCATCAGGGCAAAGTCTCGCCGCCGCTCCAACACGCTGGCCGAGAGCGTCGCCAGCACACTGACAGCGACCGTCAGCGCAATCAGCAGCACCGCTCCATACATCAGGGCGTGGGTGCGGTCGACAATCTTCGACTCTCCTTCGACAAGCTGCCGTACAGGCTGCACCTGCACGCCGGGCAGTTCTTTTTGCAGCTTTGCCATCGCGGATTCAACGCGCGCCGTGCCGCCTGGCACCTGTAGCTCAATGACGCTTGGCCCGACGCCGGTCCAGGCCGTGAACGCGGCTAATGGCATGTAGATGCGGCTGTCTTCGTCGCCGCCGGTCCTGATGCGGCCTGCTCCCTGCAACGTGACGGCACGGCCAGCGTACGTGAGCGCGACGGAGTGTTCGTTCCCCACAAATTGTGCTGCGCGCTGGCCGAGCAGTGCGGCATTGGTGACGGCAGGATCGGGCCACGCATCGACCTGCCACCACGAATCGAGCCGTTTCACTGCTGCAAAGTCTGTGCCAGCGACAACTACTGGCGTTCCTGTATCTGTCGTGGCGACGGCGTATGCAAACTCTGCGGCAAGTGCATCTGCGCCGGCTGCCTGCTGCGCGTGCGCAAGAGCATCAGGCGGAAGCGAAGCGTTTGCCGGGGCTGTGATCACAATGTTTGCGCCGAAGCTGCGGAATTCTTTGTGCAGTTTTGTGTCGAGGTCGGCATAGAGCGTCAGGAGCGCCGTGGCGACGCCGGCTGAGACCGTCATTGCGATGAGTGCGGAGATGCTGCGTGCGCGGCGATGGATGAGGGAGCGGCGGAGCATGCCGGTGAGACTGAGTCGTTTCATGCGAAGGCCTGCTGGAGATTGGCGCGCCCGGCGGAGTTATCGGTCAAAAAAAGTTCGGACAATTCTGGTGATTCGGAATGCGTCGGGGTCCTTCGACTGCGGAGCTTGCAAAATGTGCAAGCTCCTTCGCTTAGGATGACGAGCATTTTTGTTGAAAGGGTGTTCATGCGTCCTCGCGGAGGATGGCGGAGGGTTCCATGCGAAGCGCGGTGCGGATGGAGGGTGTGCTTCCGGCGATCGCGACGGCGAGAGCGAGCGCGACGACTACGGGAAGGAGCACGGGGATGAGGATGGCTTCGGGTGCTCCTCCATCGCCGTGGAAGATACGTGAGCCGAGCCATGCGGCGAGGCCTGAGCCCGCGAGATAGCCGAGAGTACCGGCGAGGATGGCGAGAAGCCCGGTCTCTGCGTAGAAGAGGAAGGCGATGGCGCCTTTGCTTGCGCCGAGGGAGCGCATGAGGCCGATCTCGCCGCGACGTTCGAGGATGGCGGTGGCCATTGCAGCAGAGACGGCGAAGCCTGCGGCCAGGAGAGCGGCGGCGGAGATGAGCCACATGAGGCCACTGATTCGTTTGAGGACATTGCCTTCGGACTGTTCCACGCGGCGAACCTGCTCGGCCTGTGCTCCGGGGATGGCTTCGCGGATCTGATAGGCGATGGAGTTAGCGTAGGGACGGCAGTACCAGATCTCGTGGTCCTGGGGAGAGAGAGAGTCGGGGTCTTTGCGGGCGAAGGCGTCTTCGGGTTTGGTGCGGGCGGAGATTTCGACGCGGGAGATATCGCGTTGCACTTCACCGACTGGTTTGCCGTTTGTGTCAATTGGCAGAATTGGTCGAATGGCATCTAGTGGATAGAGGATTTGTTGGTCTGTGGCGTTACCTGTAGTGACGATGCCCACAATATCTCCCTCCAATTCGTGGCCCATGCTTATCCAGTCGCCAATGTGCAGACCAAGCCGATTTGCGAGTGCAGCTCCTAGTACGATCTCCTGAGCATCCTCACCATGCGTTGCGGGAATACTTCGCTCAACTGGCCAGCGCCCCTGCAGTTTCCACCAAGGATGCAATTGTGGCGCTCCGGTTACAAGCGGTCCAAATGGATGCTGGAACCAGTAGCCTACCGCCGTCACTGGCGATCCTCCGAGATTAGCCATCTGCGCGTCATCATTGTGCCAGATGACACGCGGATCATATGGGCGGTTCGTTGCTCCATCTCGAACGAGCATCATTCCGTTGAGTTGAAGCTCTGGGCTGATGCCGGTGATGTTGTTGGCCCAGAAGATCGTTTTGAGTTTGGCGAGGTCGGATTCTTTGAGGTAAGACCCGCTGGAGGCTGGTTTGATGTTGACTCCACCTACTTTGACTTCGAGTTGGTCGGCTTTTGGGTAGACGATGATGTTCGCGCCGTAGACGGCGAGTTCTTTGTGGATGCGATCGCCGATGGTAGTGGCGAGCGCGAGCATGGCTGTTACCGCTGTTGTGCCGAGGAGAATCGCGATGCCGGCGAGCATCTTGCGGCGGCGCTGACGGAGGAAGGATTCCATGAGGAGGCGGAAGAACATCAGCGGGCCTCCGACTGAGTGAACAGATCGCGCTCACGCGCGATAGCCCACCTTAGCGACGATAAAACTGTCGCGAAGATGGGGCACCCGGTTTCGTGGCGGGGGGGCATCAGCGTTCGAAGACCGGGGCGAGGGTGCGGAGGTCGTCGGCCTGGATGGTGAGGAGGCCGGCGGTGGTGGTGGACTTCAGCGGGATGGGATTGCAGCCTCCGCGCTGACCCATGGACGCGGCGTTGAGGGGCGAAGCGCACATCTTGCAGGTGATGCCCTGGTCGCCGATGTAGAAGCCGACGGGACCGCAGATCTGGCAGGCGTCGGCTACGGAAACGACGGTGCCGTCGGGCTTTTTGAAGAGAAGGAAGCGGACTTCGACGTTGCCGCCTTTGCCGTCGTCGATGTGGACGCCGTAGCGGTGGAGGTTGTTGTCGTTGATGTCGGCGAGGGGAAGAGTGACCTGCGAGCCGACGAGGGTGACGGCTGAGGTGGGGGAGAGTGCGGTGGAGCTTTTGGCGTAGATGAACTCGGCGGTAGAGAGAAAGATGAAGACGAAGCTGGTGATGACGACGGCGGTCATCCACATCTTTTCGCGGCGCTGGCTCCACTCGGCGCGGCGCTTGTCGGCTGGCGGTTGCGGTCGGACCGAGGACTGTTAGAGTGCGGCGCTTGTACTCCATCAACATCATGAGCCCAGCGAGGGCGAGCATGGTGACGAAGAAGAAGAGGTCGTTGCGGACGATCGGGCCGATCAACCGCATCTCGGTGGTGCTTGAGGGGAGAACGCCGTTTTCGCTGAGCTCATGCAGGCCGCTGACGATGAGCTGGAAAGCCACGAAGTAGAGGATGACAGTGGTGATGCGGAAGAAGCGCTGCAGATTGATCTTGACGCTGCCGCGAATGAAGAGGACGCCGAAGACTACGGCAACGGCGATGCCGAGAAGAGTTCCGGTGAAGCTGAGCAGTTCGGTGGAGTTCAGCGTAACGGCGGAGAGGATGAGAACGGTCTCGACACCTTCGCGCAGGACGAGGAGGAAGACGAAGAAGAAGAGGCCAATTTTGGAGACGCCTGCGGGGCCGGTGTACTTTGCGACTTTTTCTTCGATGGAGCCCTTCATGGTACGGGCGGCGCGATGCATGAACCAGATCATGCTGATGACAAAAAAGGCTGCGGCGAGCATGACCCAGCCTTCGACGATGTCGGAGTTGTACTGGGTGTGGGCGATGATGACGGCCACGGCGACGCTGGCAGCGACGGCGGCTCCGAGGGCCCAGAAGACGGTCCGCTTCAGCTCGGGCCGGCCGATCTTGCTGAGATAGGCGAAGACGATTCCGACGATCAACGCCGCCTCTACCCCTTCGCGGAGGGTGATGATAAATGCCTGCAACATAAGGTCTTTCTCTTCCTTTGGGAGAGGCTGGTCCGCGTCGCCAAAGGCCAGTCGCCGAGCAATCTCCACGAGGCTGAAGCAGCCCTCGTTACCCTATCCAGTGTAATGCGGACTAAATTGGTCGTCAATCACGGGGAGAGCCTTTTCCCTTGCACTTTTAGGAAGTTCGGGTGGGTACCGGGGTGGGGAACCCCTTCGGCGGAGGCTAGCCGAGCACGACAATCGGCTGCATCAGGGTTCCGGCGATGCGGCGGCCGATGGCCAGTAGTTCCGTGGGGGCGGTGAAGACTTTGATAAGCGGCGCCTGGGAGAAGTCAGGCAGATTGACTTGCATTCCGTTTCGGAGCCGTCCAGCGAGCTGATCGTCGACGGTGACGGAAGGCATGTCGGGCAGCAGGGTGCGCGGATGGGGCAGTCGGGCTTCGAGTTCAGCGATGGAGGAGGACTTGAGTTGATCGATCGAGATCGCCTGCTGGAGGGTGAACGTTCCAGCCTGAGTGCGGCGGAGACTTGAGAGGTGAGCGCCGCAACCTGTGAGTTGGCCCAACTCGTGGGCTACGGATCGGACGTAGCCGCCGGCGGAGACGGACATGGTGAAGGCCACGGTATCGCCATCGAGGGAGGTTAGTTTGAAGTCGTGAATGGTGATGCGGGCGGGTTTGACGGCAACCTCGGCGCCGGCGCGCGCCAGTTTGTGGGCGGCGACTCCGTTGATCTTCTTCGCGGAGAAGATGGGGGGAAGCTGGTTCATGTCGCCGTGGAATTTTTTGCTGAGGGCCTGGAGGTCCGCAAGAGATTGGGTCAGAGGTTGGGGATCGGTTGTGGGGGTGCCGTCGGCGTCGAAAGTGTCGGTGGCAAAGCCAAAGCGGATGTGGCCGGTGTAGTGCTTGTCCGCGTGGCCGAAGAACCGGGCGAGGCGGGTGTACTTGCCCAGCAGCAGCGGCAGAACGCCGGTCGCCATCGGGTCCAGGGTGCCGAGATGGCCGATGGATTTTTCGGCGGTCGCGCGGCGGACGATGGCGACCACGTCGTGCGAGGTCATGCCGGGGGGTTTATCGAGTACAAGAAGGCCGTTCATGCAGCTTCTAGTTTAGCGGCTAAAACGAGTTTCCCTGACGCACTAGAGAAAGGAACTCGTTCCGCGTCTGCAACTGCGACTTGAACACGCCGAGCATCGCCGAAGTGACTGTGGACGAGTGCTGCTTTTCGACACCGCGCATCATCATGCAGAGATGCTGTGCCTCAAGGATCACGGCTACGCCTTGCGGATTGATGGCATCCGTTATGGCGTCACCGATCTGGCGGGTCAGGCGCTCCTGTACCTGGAGCCGCCGTGAAAAGACATCGACAAGCCGTGGAATTTTGCTTAGGCCGATGACCTTGCCATTCGGGACGTACGCGATGTGGGCCTTGCCGAAGAAGGGAAGCAGGTGGTGCTCGCACATCGAAAAGAATTCGATATCTTTGACGATGACCATTTCGTCATAGTCGACGTCGAAGAGCGCTTCGTGGAGGACCTCGGTGACATTCATTGAGTAACCGCGCGTGAGAAACTTCATAGACTTCTCCATGCGCTCGGGTGTGCGCAGCAGTCCATCGCGGGTAGGGTCTTCGCCGATGCGGATCAGGAGTTCGCGGTAGAGATCCTGGGTTGAGACGCTGTCGAGCAAGGGGGTTTCAATGATGGCCGACGTACTTGGCATAGGAGGAGCCTTTCTTAGATCGTGCCCGGTGATGGTGCGAATTCGCCGGCGTAGTCAAATGAGTTGTTGCTAGTCTCCTCGACATGAACGCTTTTCCAGGTGAGCCGAAGGGAAGTCCTGGAAGATTCGGTAGATCTCAATAGTTAGATTCTCTGTCGTGGAGACTTTGTTCTCGAAAGCAGTCCAGCGTATTCAAATTGCTGTGATCAAACCGAGCCAGCAGGTTTGTTTTTGCAAATGCATCCAGCTCTGCGAGATTGCAGACCATTCCTGTAGCGGGGTCGACCTGGCCGCTCAACGTCACCTGGACCGTGTAGTTGTGACCATGACCGTGAGGGTTGTTGCACTTGCCGAAGACGGCCTGATTCTGTGCGGGGTCATAGACCTCTGTATGCAGCCGGTGTGAAGCGCTGAAGTGGTATCGGCGGCTGAGGTGCGCTTTCATTGTTCACCATAGTAGTCCGCGAATAGATCAGGCATCTCGTAGACGCGGACGCGATGCAGTTTCGCATGAGGGATCTTGTTATCGAGCCGTCGCCAGATTGCGATGGCTATATTCTCCGTGGTTGGAATCGTTGATTTGAACTCGGGAACTTCAAGGTTGAGATGCCGATGATCGTAGACGCTGACGACCTCGCGCTCGAGGATGTCCTTCAATTGTTTCAGATCCACGACGAACCCTGAGACGGGATCGACAGCCCCAGACACGGTGACCTCCAGCGTGTAGTTGTGTCCGTGGCCGTTACGGTTAGCGCATTTGCCGAAGACGCGCAGGTTTTCTTCTGGAGACAGTGCTTCATTCCAGTAGAAATGGGCTGAAGAGAACTCGGCTTTGCGGGTTAAAAAGATCATGCGTCTCCTGTTATTAGATGTGATAACTGACTAAGAGGATACAAAGGGGCCATTTCTAAGTCGTTGTGTTGTAGGTGCGTCCTTTCCAGGCAACGGTTTTCTTGAGGCGGTGGTGAATGACGCTGCGAAGGAGAAGGAAGACGAAAAGCGGGACGCCCAGGATAGAAATAGCCACGTCGACAGCAGGAAAGTTCGAACGGGCCACCCGCGAATAGAAGCGCCACACTGTTCGGACCCAGAGCAGAAGGATGATCCAGCGCTGCCACGGCAGGAGCCAAAATATGCCGAACGCAAGGATGGGCAGACCGAAGAATAACAGGAGGTCGAGGATGCGCCATAGCGCCAGGGCAATGGGGCTGGGGAAGAGAAGCGCGAGGTTCTTCGTCCAACCTTCGATCATCTGCGAGGTCGTGCGGTACATCTGGGTGGAAAGGGCATCCGGTGCGTAGCGAAAGCGGACGATGCGTGACCCACGTTTGATGTTGTAGGCGAGCGCTACGTCCTCGAGAATATCTTTGCCGACTTCGCGATGACCGCCTACGGAAAAATAGGCGTCTCGTTCGACAAGGATGAACTGGCCGTTGGCTGCGGCCAGACTGCGCACCGGGTCGTTCACCTGTTGTGGCGGGTAGACCGAGGCGAGCTCTGAGAACACCAGCGGCATGACGGCATGCTGCCAGAAGCCGGTGACGATCTGGCGCGGAGAGTAGGAGAGCAGGACGGCCTTGTACCTCTCGGCCTCGCGAAGAGAGCGGGAGAGGTCGTTCATCTCGTGGATGGTGTCCGCGTCGGTAAAGAGAAGATGGCGGCCTCGGGCGGCCTGGGCGCCGGTCCAGCATGCGTTGCTCTTGCCGGTGAATCCACCGCGGCTGCTTAGGTCCAGCGGCGGAGCGTCGAGGAGGGTCACGCCGTCATGACTGGCTGCGGCCTGGGCTGCGATCTCGCGGGTCTTGTCGGTTGAGTCGTCATTGATGATGATCAACTCCCATTGCTGGCCCAGGGCGAAACCGGGTTCCGACTGACGCAGGAGCGAGGCGAGACAGGCGGGTAACGAACGCTCCTCGTTGCGGGCAGGGATGATCACCGAGAGTTCCAGGTCAGGTTGTTCTGTCGAATTCGGGGCGATCTCGCGGTCCGTGTCGGTCACGACTTCGTATTATAGGAAGTGGAGCGTATTGTGCGTCGAATCTGGATAGGTCTGGTGTTGGGAATGCTGGTGGCAACAGGATGCGACCGGGGAAGTCACCCGGAGAACATCGGCAGGCCTGCGGCGCAATTTGTGGTCAGCGATGGTACGAGGACGGTGGACCTGAGCAAGCTGCGGGGGCATGTTGTGGTGCTCAATCTATGGGCGACTTTTTGCGCGCCATGTATTGAAGAGCTGCCCAGTTTGCTGGCATTGCAGAGGCAGATGCCTGAGGTGGAGGTTGTCGCAGTGAGCATGGATCAGGACCCGGATATCTACCGGCGCTTTCTGGTTGAGCATCATGTCGATCTGCTGACGGTTCGCGACGCCGACCAGCGGGTGAATGCGCTGTATGGTACGGAGCAGATTCCGGAAACGTACATCATCGACAAGCGCGGAGTGTTACGGAGAAAGTTTATCGGGGCTCAGAACTGGACGAGTCCAGAGATTACGAATTATCTGGCCAAACTTTAGGGTCCAGGCTTATCGGGACTGTCTGCCCACCGCTGGTATCATCGAATTATGACACAGCTTGATGTTCTCTACCGATACGGCGCTGCGCCGACCGAATCCGCCACTCTGGCGATGGCGAAGGTGCGCGAGGTCTATGGAGTTCGCCGCATGGAGGTTGACGAAGTGAAGAAGACCGTGCGGGTGGAGTATGACGCCAGCCGGTTGACGGAGCCGGTGATTCACCAGCTTTTGCGACGTGCAGGTCTTGATATCGTTGAGAGGATGCCGATGTTTGTCACGCCGCCGCCACCGGAGCCGGTTGCTGCAACGTAGTTGCCGCCGGGCAGATTGTCCGCTATTTTTATTGTCTGTACCGTCTTAGTTATCGTTTTGTGCGCCCGTAGCTCAGCTGGATAGAGCATTTGGCTTCGAACCAAAGGGTCGGGAGTTCGAATCTCTCCGGGCGCACCATCACATAGATTCTGACGTGATTTTTTTCGACGAATACCCGGCTTGGACTTTACTTCCGCGTAAGCCGCAGTTCGATCATTATCCGTTCATTCCCTTTGTCATCGATCAAGAAATGGCGATGGAGGAGAACGCGGCCGTCTTCCTCGAGATGCGCACGAGCGACGGTCTCGCGCCCAGGATGGTCGGGCTCGAGGGGCGTGGCCCACAGGACAATGTTCTTGCCATCGAATGTGCCGTCGCTCTGACGAATCGACATCGTCGTCTGCCGTGAGTCATACCACACTGTGGTGAAGCGATTCGTTTTGGAGTCAAAGCCAGAGATCCCGGTGCCGGTGCTCTTTGTTCCGTCAGGATTGAAGAAGGTGAAATCCGACTGCAGAAACTTCCCGTCCTGGATCATGTACTGCTTACATGTCCCTTTCGTCACGATCGGCTTTCCGTTCATTGGGAAGAACGTCTTGACGACCTCCCATTCGCCCGTAAATTGCGCGAGCAGCTTCTGACCAGCACCCGACGCGTTGGGCGGCTCGTATTGATTGTGGGTTTGCTGCGCTACCGCCGCAGTGGCAATCGAATGCGCTATGTGCACCGGCACGTGCCGTGGCGCTCACCGGCATGTACTCCAACTCCACTGGAGCGCTATCCAACGAACACCTGAAGGTCCCCCTGCCTTCAGACATTCCACTCTTCACCGACATTCTTCGCGAGGCTGGCTACGAAGTCGCCATCCTGGGCAAGGTGCATATTCGTAACGGCGTTGAAGACCGTTATTGGGACTATTACTTCGGCCACAATGACCCAGGGAACAACTATGCCAATCCCTTTTTCAAGGAAGGGCGCAAGGGCAAGATCGGACCCGAGAAGCAGTATCACGATGTGTATCCCGACGACCTCACCGTGGACCGGGCACTGGCGTGGCGGAGTAAGGTAGCGATAATCCATTTTGTCTGCTGGTCTGGTTTGTCGCACCGCACGAACCGTTTTTCCGGCCGCGACGTCATCTCGACCTATATCGCGACACCGTGATTCCGAAGCCAGCAACCTTTGATGATGATCTGAAGGGTTATCCGGGAAAGACAAAAAGCTTTGTGGAGGCTGAGAACAAGATCGGCACGACACCCTCGCATCCTGCCTGCTCTTCATGGTAGGAGTCGTGAAGGATTACTATGCAGGATTGGTAGCAGTGGATGAAAATATCGGCCGCGTTCTCAGTTATCTCGAGAAGAAAAACATCCTTGAGGATACGGCCATCGTTCACGGCTCCGACCATGGATTTTTCCTTGGTGAGTGGCGGCTCTTCGACAAGCGGCTGATGCACGAGCCGTCGATCCGTGTGCCGCTGATGGTGCGCTATCCGAAACGCATTCCTGCGGGAACAGTTCGCGATGAGATGGTTCTCGATACCGACCTCGCACCAACGTTCCTTGACCTTGCCGGTGTGCCGATTCCTGCGCACATGCAGGGGAAGAGCGTCCTGCCTTTGGCCAAGGCGCCTGACCCGTCGTTCCGCAAAGAGTGGTACTACGAGTACTTCGAGTGGCCGAATCCAGAGGCGGTGCGGCCTTGCCGCGGCGATCATATGCCAGAATCGAGGAGTTTGAATCTCTCGGATTCACGTTCCATCACCGTGCAGCGGTTGCTCTAACCGGTTAATTCCGTTATCCTTAAAGAGTTGCATCCCCACGCAATGTGCGCCCGTAGCTCAGCTGGATAGAGCAACTGGCTACGAACCAGTAGGTCGGAGGTTCGACTCCTTCCGGGCGCACCATTCAACATTTTCCCCTCTAAATTTTGCGGTATTACTCCGTTTGTCCGATCGAGAGGCGAGGAGTCTGTCGTCTGCGACCAATGGTGCCATCTCCATCCCTACCTAGGCCGTGGCGGCACCACATCAGGGGGTTCCAGGACCAGCCTATTTTTTGAGGAGTGGCTGGACCAGGGGGAGGATGTTTTTCGCGACGATCTTGTTGCCGTCGGCGGTGGCATGGGTGTTGTCGCGCTGCATCATGCCGTCGACGCCGAAGACGCCTTTCAGGAGGAATGGAAGTAGCGGGACGTTGTATTTTTTTGAGAGCAGCGTGTAGGTCTGGTTGAACTGTTGGATGTAGTCGGGGCCGTAGTCCGGAGGCAGGGTGATGCCGGCGAGGACGACTTTGGTTCCGCTGGCCTTGAGGGTGGCGAGGATCTTGTCGAGATTGGCACGGGAGTCCTCGATGCGGAGGCCGCGGAGGCCGTCGTTGCCACCGAATTCGACGACGACGACTGCAGGCTTCATGGCGACGATGGTGTCGACGCGTTCGACGCCGTCCTTGGTGGTATTGCCGCTGATGCCTTCGTTGACGACGCGGTAGTGATAGCCTTTTGCGTCGAGATCAGTCTGAAGATAGTCGGGGTAACTTTCGCCCGTACCCGTGCCGTGGCCGGCAGTAAGGCTGTCGCCAAAGCAGACGATCTGTGGCCGATTGTCGTCGATGGTTGTGGCCGGGGGCTTGGGAGCGGGAAGAGGAGCTTCGGGTGCGGGAACCGATTTGCTGGAGTCGGCGGTTCCGGCTGGTTTGTCGTGCTATTGCCACGGCAACCAAGAAGGGAAAGGGCCAGGACCGCTAGAATAGCTACTGATTCAGTTCTCCGCATGTCTACAAAGTACCAAATCCAGAAAGTGCCAGACGGAGCCGCTGTCGAAGAAGGAGAAACCTGAAGTTGCCGATACCCACGCCCATGATCATCGTAGAAGGTCTTCGCAAGTCGATTCGCAACGGCGCTCGAACCGTCGATATTCTTAAGGGACTGGACTTTACGATTCCGCAGGGACAGTTTGCGGCGATCATGGGGGCCAGCGGCAGTGGCAAGTCGACGCTGCTGGGGCTGCTGGCCGGGCTGGATACGCCGAGCGCAGGGAGTGTTCGGTTGAACGGTGCGGCGATCAGCTATCTGCCGGAGGACCAGCTGGCGCAGGTGCGGGGGAAGGCGATTGGATTTGTCTTCCAGTCGTATCAACTGATTCCGACGCTGACAGCGCTGGAGAATGTTTTGCTGCCTCACGAACTGAACGCCGATGCGAGGGAAAGTGGGCTGACGCGTGCTCGCGAGTTGCTGCGTAGCGTGGGGTTGGGTGACCGCATGGACCACTATCCGGTGCAGCTCTCGGGTGGCGAACAGCAGAGGGTAGCGTTGGCGCGTGCGTTTATTCTGCGTCCGCCGATTGTGCTTGCGGACGAGCCGACAGGGAATCTGGATACGACGAACGGCGCGCATGTACTGGAGCTGCTGTTGAGTCTGAATCGTTCTGAAGGCACGACGCTGGTGCTGGTGACGCATGACCCGGTGCTGGCTGCGTATGCGAATCGGCGCATTGTTCTGCGCGATGGGTTGATTATCGCGGACGAGATGAACTCCAACCCGGTGGCGGCTCCGCGTGAAGCTGCGTTGGTGAAAGACTAATGGCGACCCTCAGCTACCGTTCTGCTGCGAAGATCGCCGCGCGTGAGATGCACTCGTCGCGCGGGAAGTTTTTCTTTGTCATTCTTTCGGTTGCAATTGGTGTTGCGGCGCTGACCGGTGTGCGTGGCTTTTCTGCTTCGTTCCGGAGCACGCTGCTGAATCGCGCTCGCAGCATTATGGCTGCGGACCTCTCGGCGCGGATGTTTCAGCAGCCGACGCCGGAGCAGCAGAAGGGGCTGGATGAGATTGCCGCGAGTGGGGTGGAGATTACGCCGGTGACGGAGCTGCTCTCCATGGCTTCTTCTCCGAAGACGCTGGATCCGCTACTCGTTTCGATGAAAGCGGTGGATCCGGCGATGTATCCGTTTTATGGAGAGGTGGAGCTGGCTCCAGCTGCTCCGTTGAAGACGGTGCTGACGCCCGACACGGTGGCGGTGGCGGACGACCTTCTGGTTCGGCTAAATCTGAAGGTAGGCGATCAGTTGAAGATCGGCACGCAATTGTTTCGTATTGCGTCGGTCGTGGTGAATGAGCCAGACCGTCTATCAAGCACCTTTGCGGCGGGGCCGCGGGTGATGATCTCGCGGGATGGGTTGGATGCGAGCGGTCTGCTGGCGCCGGGAAGTCACGCTGGACAGCGATATTTGTTCAAGGTCCCTAAGCCGCGGAATGGCGCACCGATCTCCGATAAAGCGGTTGCGGATTTGAAGACGCGGCTGGAAAAACTGCTGCCGGAGGCACAGATTATTGACTATCGCGAAACGAACCCGGCACTGACACAGGGGTTGGATCGCGCGACGAGTCTGCTGTCGCTGATGAGCCTGGTGGCACTGGTGCTGGGCGCGATCGGAGTGGCGATGGCGATGCGGGCACACCTGCAACAGCGGCTGGATACGATTGCGATTATGAAGTCGCTTGGCGCGCGGTCGGGACAGGTGATCAAGATCTATTTGCTGCAGACGCTACTGCTGGGGGCGGCCGGAGGTGTGCTTGGAGTCGCGCTGGGCGTTGGCGTGCAGCTGGCTTTTCCTTATGTGCTGGCCAAGCTGATTCACGTTGATACGGAGCTTCATGTGCAGTTGGCTACGGTTCTCACTGGGCTTGCTGTTGGGATTTTGACGACGCTTCTGTTTACGCTGCCGCCGTTGCTGGATATTCGCGGAGTACGGCCGATTCTGATTCTGCGCAGAGCGGTGGATGACAGCGACGATCCGTTTGTCGCGGGGATCTGGCGCAAGATTACGTAAGAACGTAGCGCAGATCGGTGCGGCGGTGCTGATCCTTGGAGGACTCGCGGCGATTGCCACTACGCTGAGCGATTCGGTGGTGGTGGGGCAGGTTTTCTCGTTGGGTCTGGTGGCCGTGCTGGCGGTGCTACTGTGTGCTTCCGCGGCGGTTCTGGCGGGGCTGCGATTTTTTCTGTCGAAGACGCGGCTGCATCTGCCTTCTTCGGTGCGGCATGGACTGGCTAATCTCTATCGTCCGGGGAATCCCTCGGCTGCGTTGCTGGCGGCCTTGGGGATGGGCGTGATGCAGATCATGACGGTCTATCTTGTCCAACAGGCTGTTGTATCGGAGCTGCATATCTCGGCTGCGCCGAACCTGCCGAATGTGTTTTTGATCGATATCACGAACGGCGAGGTGGGCGGGATACGAACTTTGCTGAAGGCGCAGCACAGCGTGACGGCTGAGCCTGAGCTACTGCCGGTGGTTTCGTCGCGCGTGATCGATATCGATGGAGTGCCGGCAGATCAGGCAAAGCTGAAGAACTTCCCACGACGGATGTTGCGGTCGATCAGCCTGACCTGGTCGGATAGTGCACCTCCCGGGACCAAAGTCGTAGAGGGGACCTGGTGGTCGGCGGATGAGAAGGGGCCGGTGGTTGCGATTGAGCAGCGGCAGGCTCAACGGCTGGGTGTTCATGTGGGATCGCACATCACGTTTGCCGCGCAGGACGCGCAGATCGTCGCTAAGGTGGTCGCGTTGACGAAGGCGGATGGGCAGCATGCTTTTTCGCGGGCGGAGTTTTTGCTGCCGCAGGCTGTTCTGGCTGGACTGCCGGTGGTCTGGTATGGGGGCGTCCATGTGGACCCGGCACATGTTGGGGAGCTGCAGCGGGAGCTTTACAAGGCCTATCCCACGGTTACGGTGATCAATGTGGCGCAGGCGCTGGAGACGGTGCGGGCTGTGGTGATCCAGATTACGTACGTGATTCAGTTTCTAGCGGCGTTTTCCATCTTTGCGGGGGTCATTATTCTGGCGAGTTCGATTGCCGGGACACGGTATCGGCGGATACGGGAGGTGGTTGTGCTGAAGACGTTGGGAGCAACGCGGCAGCGTATCGCCACCGTGTTTTCCATCGAGTTTGCCGTGCTGGGGTTGGTCGCGGGGGTTGTGGGGATACTGTTCGCCAACATCATTGCGCGGGTGCTGCTGACGCGGCTTACGGTTGCGTATCGCTTTCAGTGGGGGTGGACGGTGGGAGCGTTGTTGGGGACTGCGGCTCTGACGGTCGCAACGGGCTGGATGGCAAGCCACCGCATTCTGGGCCGGAAGCCTCTCGAAGTCCTGCGCGAGGAGTAGGTCTGGAGGACAGCTTCTCTTTTGCTTTTCATTTCTCGGATGAACTTGCTCTGGGGATACCCCCCTCCCCCGTCAAAAGTGTGCAAAGTCTTGGATTCAGATGGTTTAGGTCTGGACTTCGGGTTTGACTCAGGTCAGATTTAGATCGGTTGATTCTCCTGCCTGGGCTTCCCCGGGGTGGGGTGTTGTCAAGTGCGGGGAATCTCGGGCTGGAATGGCAGTTGTGTATTTAAGGAAATGATTTTTCTATTGACATTCGTTTCTACAGTCCCGTAGATTTCGATGCGGGCCAATAACTCGACCGTTTTGGTCGAACCATTTCGGCGAAACGCTGGACGCGACAAAACTGACGTTTTTCAGGAGAGAGCTGTGATGCGAATGAACCATACAGGGACCAAGGATGCAGGAGTAGTCTGCGCGAAGGCTGCGCGATGGATTAGCAGGATGGTTTTCGTTGCCGGCTTGTTGGCGATTGCGGGCCTGACGTGGACGGCCGCGATGGCACAGACAGGTGGCCAGGGAGCGATCAGCGGGACGGTTAAGGATCAGACGGGAGCCATCATTCCCACTGCGACAGTGACGGCAAGAAATGTTGCTACGGGAGTGGAGACGACGCGACCCACGACGTCGGACGGCCTCTATAACATTGGTCCGATCATTCCCGGGACCTATACGGTTACGGTCACCGCCAGTGGATTCGCGACGTTCAAACAGGAAAACCTCATCGTCGATGCAATGAATAACCTGGGCCTGAACGTCACTCTGAAGACGGGCACTGTCGGGGAAACCGTTACCGTCTCGTCTACCCCTCCGGCGTTAGATACGACCAACTCTACGCTGGGCGGCACCATCGAGAACAATGTCTATACGGCGCTGCCACTCTTGATCTCGGGTAGCCAGCAGCGTGACGTCACTCAATTCTCCAATCTTCTGCCGGGTGCTCAGGTCAATCCGGGCGGACGGTCATCGATCATAGGCGGCACAGCGCAACGACTGGGCGAACTTTACGTGGATGGTCTTCCGGTTACGACCCTCAGTCAGCAGGGTGACAATCGGCCGGTCTTCAATATTGTTCCGCTCGAGGCGATCGATCAGATTAAGGTCGTCACCAGTGGCTTCTCCGCAGAGTATCAGGGCGCCGGTCTTGAAAACTACAATCTCAAGTCCGGAACCAATCAGTATCATGGCTCGATCTTCGGCTATTTCCGTAACACCGCGTTTGACGCGTGGTCGTTTTCGTCCAAGCCAGGCGGAGGCAACACGAAACAGATTGTGCAGAATGGAGTCGTTGTCACTGTTCCGGGAGACAAGCCTGCGGAGCATCAGACGGAGCTAGGATTTTCTGTTGGCGGTCCGGTGAAGGTGCCATTCCTATTCAACGGCCACGACAAGATGTTCTTCTATGCGACCTATGACAAGTTTCGCTCTCGCCTTGGCGTCAATCCATCTGCCGGTTCAATTCCTACTCTGCTGATGCGGCAAGGTAACTTTCAGGAGTTGCTCTCGGTCGCCAACGGCGGTGTGGGCAATACGGCAGGAATCAACTATCCGATCTACGACCCAACTTCGTTGGCGAGTTGCACCGCTCACAGTAGCAATGGTCCCTGCCGGTATCAGTATGGTTACGGCCCAGGCGCGACGACCGGCGCTAACGGCAATCCTGTAAAGACAGGTGCTCCCATCAATGTGATTCCGGCGAGCCAACTGTCGCCTATTACGCAGTACATGCAGAAGTTTCTGCCTGATCCAACCATCGCAACGACGGGTGTCATTCAAAACAATTTCCTGGGCGGTGTCCCCAGCGGTTTCGATAACTGGCTCTATTCCGGGCGAGTCGACTACAACATATCGTCGCGGCAGACCTTGTCGTTTGCGATTACTGGCGGCAACCGTCATGCAGTGCCCTATACGAGCGCAAACGCTGTGCCGCTGCCGGTACCGTACTATGCCTCAACCAAGTCGACAGTTGCGGGCCACTGGGCCGAACTCGAGCACACCTTTCAGGTCACGCCCCACCTGGTCAATCAGTTCAAATACGGATTCATGAATTTCGGCGGCCCTCCGGTGCAGAATATTGTGGGTAGTATGCCGAATTCCCCATACGCTCTGGTCGCATCGGGGATTACAGGGTTACCGGCGGGTCAGGCTTCGGAAAATGCTGCCAACACGGCCTTCGCAGGAAGCAATGCGCCAACTCCGTGGGTCGGCAATACTCCTACGACGACCAACGTCTCGGAGACCTTTACGGCGCTGGATAATATAGGACTGATCAAGGGCAAGCACTCGATGAACTTCGGTGGGCAGTATCAATGGCTCGAGAATAATGCAAGCACCGCCGATGGGCCCTCGACTCCAACGTCGCTTAACTGGAGCACGAACGAGACGGCGAGCATTACGGGAACGACCTACACCGCGAATACCGGCTATTCCTATGCCAGCTTCCTGCTGGGGGCTGTCAGCAGTTCGGGGGCAACCTTGCAGCCATTCAGCCTGGTGGGCGGACGCTTTCGCCCGGCTGCCCTCTACTTCCAGGATGATTACAAGGTAACGTCGAAGTTGACCCTGAACCTTGGGCTGCGCTGGGACTACCTTCCAACCTATCGTGAGGCGCAGGACCGCTGGTCGTTCCTCAATCCGAATCTGACGAACCCGATCACCGGGAATCCTGGGTTACTTCAATTCGCGGGACATCGCGGTGCAGGTGTCAGCTGCGAGTGCGATACACCGGTTAACACCTACTGGAAGAACTACGGGCCACGTCTTGGCTTCGCTTATTCTGCCGACGACAAGACGGTATTCCGCGGAGGATGGGGGATTCTTTACTCTCACGCCGGCGGCACAGGCGGAGCGGGCGGAGCGGGGACTGGAACTGGACAGGCGGGCTTCAACAGCACTACGTCCTTCACAGACGGTGCTGCAGGTGCGTCGGCCGGACCGGCGTTCTATCTCAATAACAACACCGCGTTCTCGGCGCCGAACGCGAACTTTGGTGGTCCAGGATTTGTCTTGCCTGCGATTGCGCCGATCACCGCGACCAGCCAACTCCAGGGCACAGGGTTCTATGTCTGCTCCGGTCAGACGTTCGCTCCCTGCAATGGAAAGTCGGGTACATCTGCAGGAAATGGAACGGGAATCAGCTTTGCCGATCCTTATCTTTCGGGTCGCGCGCCGGAGTTTTCCTTCTTCAACGTGGGCTTGCAACGTGAGATCACCAATAACCTGGTTGTGGCGGTAAACTACGTCGGCAGCCAGAGCCACTTTATCGCCGGTGCTGGTGGCATCCGCGGCTTCTATGCAGGACAACTTGATCCAAAGTGGCTCGCCCTGGGCTCCAATCTCAGCAAGCCGGCTATACCGGCTAACATTGCCGCGGCCCAGGCAGCAACCGGTCTGACACTTCCCATACCTTACCCTGGGTACACCGCCGCCGCAGCGGTGAACTCCAGTGCAACCATTCAGCACATGTTGACCTGGAAACCCCAGTATTCCGGCACTACCGATACATGGGGAACCAATGTTGCGAATGCCAACTACAACGCCTTCCAGCTTTCTGTTAGCCAGCGGGCTTCCCATGGCTTGACTCTGAACATCAACTACACCTATTCGAAGAACATCGACAATGCCGGTACGATACGTAGTGGCTTTGCGATTCCAGCGGCTTTCAATGCGGCCGGAAAGGATTTTCCAATCGATCGGATCGACCGCTCCAACAGCATCAACAGCCAGCCGCAAAGCCTGAGCATCTTTGGCGTCTATGATTCGCCATTTGGCAAAGGTAAGATTGGCGGGGAGCACTTTGTTGTCCGCGCATTACTCGGAGGATGGCAGACATCGGAGATCTTCCAGTATTCTTCGGGCATTCCGCTGGCGCTGGTCGGAACCTGCAACGCTACGCAGAATGTGGGGCAGGGTACCTGCATGCCGGACGCGAATCCGAATTTCTCTGGTTCTGTCCGTCAAAATGGAGGGTGGGGAGACGGGGTGACTGCGGCTACTCTGGGAACGAGGAGCTATCTGACGGGAGCTATTTCAGCTACTACTTCCGGCATAGGAGCCGGCGGCGGACCTTGTGCCAGCACCACCGGGCCTTACTGCAATTCGAAGGACTACATGATCGGTGACCTGGGGCGAATTGCACCTTATGGACTGCGCGGCCCTGGAATCTATCGTCTCGCGATGTCGCTTCGACGCACGTTTGACTTTACCGAACGGGCCAAGTTCATCTTCGGCGTCGATTGCCAGAACGTGACCAATACTGTCACCTTCGGCGAAAACGCCTCGAACAATCAGATCGGCGTTAATGTGAATAATTCTGCCACGTGGGGTACCCTCAACTTTGCGACTGCTGATTCCCGTGCCTTCCAGTTTTCGGGCCGCTTCCAGTTCTAGGGCAGGTGCATTCATCTTCTGGCGGGCAGATTGCTATTTTCAGAATCTGTCCGCTTTTTCTTGAACGGTTGATTCTTAGAGAGAGAGTGAGAATGGTTCTTCGCGCGTGGAAACAGAGCATTATTTGGCCGGTGCTGCTCGCCGGCTTTGGACTGCAGGGTGTGGCGCAGCAGGTTTCGATAGAGCACGCCACTCCGCAGCAACTGGCGGGGATTGCGAAGGATAACTCGCGGCACTTCGGGGATGACCCGGATGATGCGGGACCGATTGCGACCGACTTGTCTGCTTCGTTAGATCCGGCTGCGGTGGGCAAAGCAATGCGGAAGGTCGGGGATTGGCAGATGGCGCGGTCGGAACAATACTTCGACCGAATTTGGACCTGGAGTGTGCTGTACAGCGGGTTCATGTCGGCGTCGGAGTCCCTGGGCGATACAAAATATCGCGACGCGATGGAGGCCATGGGAAAGAAATTCGACTGGCAGCTTCGGTCGCATCTGCCTGACGCAGATGACCAGAGCGTGGGGCAAACCTATCTCGAGCTTTATCTGCTGAAGAAAGATCCCGCGATGATGAAGCCGACGCAAGCAGAGTTGGATGCCTTGCTGCCTGAGCCCCACGTTTCAAAGAGGGCTGGCAAGCCGCTTGTCTGGTGGTGGTGCGATGCGTTGTTCATGGCGCCGCCGGTGTGGTCGAGAATGTATGCGGCGACGGGTGACAGGAAGTACATCGACTATCTGGACGAGGAGTGGTGGAAGACGTCGGATCTGCTCTACGACAAGAAGGAACATCTGTATGTGCGGGATGCGGACTACCTGACCAGGACAGAGGCAAATGGCAAGAAGATGTTCTGGTCGAGGGGTAATGGGTGGGTGATGGGCGGAATTGCGAGGACGCTGGACTATCTGCCGAAGGATGATTCGGCGCGGGTGAAGTACGTAACGCAGTTGAAGGAGATGGCGTCGCGTGTGGCCTCGCTGCAGGGTAAAGATGGGCTTTGGAGGGCGGGGCTGCTCGATCAGGACAATTACTCGGAGCCGGAGATGTCCGGGTCGGCATTGTTCACGTATGCCCTGGCGTGGGGGATCAATGAAGGCGTGTTGGACAAGAAGGTCTATCGGCCTGTGGTGGCGAAGGCGTGGGTGGGAATGCTGAAACATGTGTATGCGGATGGCCGGCTGGGATGTATTCAGCAGACGGGGGCGGAACCGGCTCCGTTCAAGGCGACGGCGAGCTATACCTATGGGGTCGGGGCATTTTTGATGGCGGGAAGCGAAATTCGACGCATGGAGGGTGCGCCCGCTGCGACGAAGAAGGATCACAAACCCAGATAATCAAGCCGGGGTTGTAGGATGAATTTGTCTTGCAATTCCGACTGTACGGGTGCTGTGAATGAACGTGGAGAAAGAACAGGCGCTGCGGGTGCATCGGCAGCGCTTTGGGCGGGTGGGGCAGATCTTTGCCGCTCCGGCGCGGGTGAACCTGATTGGCGAGCATACAGACTATACGGGCGGCTTCGTGATGCCCATGGCGATCGGTTTTCGGACGGTAGCCGTTGTGAGTGCGCGGGAGGATGGGCGGGCCGTCTTCTTCTCGGCCAACTATGACGAGGAGATTAGCTTCGAGATTGCTTCTCTAAAACGAGCACCGGCTGGGCGTTGGAGCGACTATCCGGCTGGAGTTCTTTGGAGCCTTCGAGAAGAGGGAGTGGGTGTTGGTGGCTTTAACATGAGCCTGATTGGAGATGTGCCGCTGGGAGCCGGTCTGAGTTCGTCCGCTTCGGTCGAGGTTGCCACGGCGATGGCGTTACTGAGTCATGCGAGGATGGAGTTGCCGCTGGAGAAGGTTGCGACTCTATGTCGGCGTGCCGAGAATGAGTATGTCGGGGCGAAGAGCGGCATTATGGATCAGTTCGCGGTTGCAGGTTGTGTGGCGAATCGGGCGATGCTGCTGGATTGCCGATCGCTCAGATATGAGCTTTTGCCTTTGCCGGATGCGGTTCGTGTGGTGATCTGCAATTCCATGGTGAAGCACGCGGTGGCGACGGGAGAGTATGGTGACCGAAGCGCCGAGGTGGAGGCGGGGCAGGCAGTGTTGCGGCGGGAACGTCCTGGAGTGGAGTTGCTGCGGGACGCGACGCTGGAGGACCTGGAGGCTTGCAGAGACTTGATGTCTGCGGCGAGCTTCAAACGGTGCCGGCACATCATCACGGAGAATCAGCGCGTCGTGGAAGCTCGAGAGGCCCTATTGCAGGGCGATGTGGAGCGGTTTGGAGCGCTGATGGTGGCGGCGCATGTGAGCGTACGCGACGATTTTGCGGCAAGTTGCGAAGAAGTCGATGTGCTGGTTGCGATCGCGATGCGGCGGGCGGAGTGTTTTGGTGCTCGGATTACCGGGGGCGGGTTTGGCGGTTGCACGGTGAATGTAGTCCGCGCGGACGCGGCCGAAAAATTCGTCGCAACATTGCTGGGGGAGTATGCGGCAACCACGGGAATCGAGGCGGACTGCTTCGTGTGTGCGCCTTCGGATGGTGCGTTTGCGCTGGCGAAGAAAGGGGGTGTGGCGTGAACCCGTTGGCCCAACAGAACCCCCATCGACGCTTCAATCCCTTGAAACGGGAGTGGGTGCTGGTGTCGCCACACCGCACGCAGCGGCCATGGCAGGGGCAGACGGAGACGAAGGCAACACCGGTTGCGCTTGCGTACGACCCGGAGTGTTATTTGTGTCCGGGAAATCTCCGAGCGGGCGGGGTCCGGACGGAGAAATACACGAGCACGTACGTTTTTGAAAATGATTTTGCTGCGTTGAAGCTGAATACGCCTCAGTTTTCGAGCGATGAGGGTGGTAAGGGATTGCTCGTGGCGGAGGGGGAGAGCGGAGTGTGCCGCGTGATCTGCTTTTCACCGCGGCATGATCTTACCTTGGCGAAGATGTCTGTTGCAGAGATTCGGACGGTGGTGGATGTTTGGGCAGAGCAAATGGTGGAACTGGGCTCGCGAGATGACATTGGGTATGTGCAGATCTTTGAAAACCGCGGAGCGATGATGGGGGCCAGCAATCCGCATCCGCACGGGCAGATTTGGGCCAGTCGCTCGGTTCCTAACGAGGTAGTGGCAGAGTTGGGTGGACAGCAAGAGTATTTTGAGAAGAACCGCGCGGTGTTGTTGTGTGAGTACCAGCAGATGGAAGAGCCGCTCGGAGAGCGCGTGGTGGCGCGGAACCCGAACTTTATCGCCGTCGTTCCTTTCTGGGCGGTGTGGCCGTTTGAGGTGATGATTTTGCCGCGGCGGCACGTGACCCAACTTCAAGCGTTCACGGAGACGGAGCGGTCAGACTTTGCGGCTATATTGCGAAAAGTCACTTCGATGTACGATCAGGTCTTCGATGCGCCCTTTCCGTATTCGATGGGGCTGCATCCTGCGCCCTGTGATGGCAAGGAACATCCGGAGTGGCAGTTTCATGCTCACTTTTATCCTCCGTTGCTGCGATCGGCGAGTATCCGCAAATTCATGGTGGGGTATGAGCTGCTGGGCTCTCCGCAGCGGGATATTACACCGGAGTCCGCGGCTGAGGCGCTCCGGCGGGCGAGTCTGCGCGTTGCTAATGGCTTAGCCGCGTCAGGGAAGGACTAGCCTACCGACAGGCTCGTTGCCAAAGAGCGTAGCTGTTTATCCCGAGCGTCTTGAACTCGACGAAAAGCGGTATTCATCCGGCAATCGGAGTAACCTGTCTTCTTCAGGAGGAGAGGCATGCCGGTAGATTCGATGAGGGTAATATCCGATCTCCAGGAACTTCGCGCCTTGACGGCCGATGCGAATGGGGCCCAACGTATCGCGTGGAGCCCGACCTGGCTCAAAGCGCGCGCGTGGTTTCAGAGCAAGCTGAAGGGTCTCCCCATAGAGCACCACTATGATGCTGCCGGCAACTCCTGGACAACGCTTCGGGGTGATTCCGATCGTGCGCTGATTCTTGGGAGTCATCTTGACTCTGTGCCGAATGGAGGTTGGCTGGACGGCTGCCTGGGCGTTCTCGCCGGTCTTGAAGTGCTGCGCGGCCTCTCAGAGGATTTTCATGGAAAGCCTCCCGTCACGATTCGTCTGGTCGATTGGGCCGATGAGGAGGGCGCGCGTTTTGGCCGGAGTCTCTTTGGATCGTCTGCATTTGCGGGTACCCACTCCATCGCTGTAGACCGCGTTCGCACAGATCGCGACGGAGTCCGTTTGGAGGATGCCCTTCGGCATTGCGACGTTGACATCGATAAGATCGGCGACTCCAGTGCCGAGCGCCGTAACGCCGCCGCCTATCTCGAACTGCACATCGAGCAAGGGCCCGTTCTCGAAAAGATGCATCTCCCGCTTGGCGTCGTTCTCGGCACGAAAGGGGTCGAACGTCATGCGATTACGTTTCACGGACAGGAGGCCCACTCCGGATCGACTCCGATGACCGCGCGCCGCGATGCACTGGCCGCAGCGGCGAAGCTCGCGCTTGAGATTCGGCCGATCGCCAAAAAACACCCCGATGCGGTCGCGACGATGGGCAGCGTGAAGACCTTTCCCGGCATTGTGACTGCGGTGGTCGGCCGGTGCGAGACAACGCTTGATATGCGTGACCTTGACGCACAGGTTCTTGCTTCCATGCTGGCGGAGGCGCGAGCGGCCAGCGAGCGCTTTGCTGCGGAGGAGGGCTGCACCGTTGAGTGGGCGAAGATCTGGAACATTGAGCCGATCTCATTTGACAAGCGGCTGATCGAGTTTTGTGCCGAGTCGGTTCAGGAGACGGCGGGCGTCTCGCACAGTCTGCCTTCGGGGCCCTTGCATGATGCGGCCGAAGTGGCGCGGACTGGGAATTCCGACGGTGATGATGTTCACTCAATCGATTGCCGGACTCAGTCACAACAAGGCAGAGGACACGAGCCTCGACGATCTGAAAATGGCCGTGCAGGCTTTCGACCGGCTTGCAAGAAGGACGGTGAATTGGTTGAGTGGGCCGGAGAAGAGCGGTTAACTTCCATGTTCGAAAAGGCATTTCGTTCGTGGGGAGTGCATGTTTGCTGTGATAGTGCATAATAGTCACTTCCAAGTCGCGAGATAGACTGGCACCCCAAGGAGGGTTATGTCGCTTTTCCAGAGTGGATTCCAATGAAACGAACTCCTTTTCATGAACAGGTCACGACTCAACCAGAAGTAGTTGAGCGCTTTGGTGATCTGCATCCGCCGTTCGAGAGGCAAGCTGCCGTGACTGAGGCAAATCGCTGTCTCTACTGCTTTGATGCGCCCTGCACGACCGCTTGTCCGACACACATTGATGTGCCGCGCTTCATTAAGAAAATTGTCAGTGGCAATCTCGCCGGCTCTGCGCGCACTATCCTCGATGCGAACATCCTTGGCGCCAGCTGTTCGCGCGCGTGTCCGGTGGAGGTGCTGTGTGAAGGTGCCTGCGTGATGCACCGTTACAACAAGCAGCCAATTGAGATTGCGCGGCTACAACGGTTCGCGATGGACTCGTTCCATGAAAGCGGAGCTCCGCTGCCGTTCACGCCTGGGGTTGAGACGGGATTTTCTGTCGCATTGATCGGCGCTGGCCCGGCATCGCTCGCATGTGCTGCCGAACTTCGTCGTCGCGGGATTCGCGCTGACCTTTATGATTCGCGTCCGCTGCCTGGAGGGTTGAATACTTACGGGGTCGCTGAATACAAGCTCCCGCTGGTGGAGAGTCTTCGCGAGATCGAGATGCTGTCGCAGTTGGGAGTTAATTTTCATTTTAGGACGACGGTTGATGCGGTGAGGCTCTCTGAACTCGAGCAGAAGCACGATGCTATTTTTCTGGGGATTGGACTGGGTGCAATTCATCAACTAGGAATTGCTGGAGAACAACTTGCCGGAGTGACGAATGCGCTTGACCTGATTGCAGGATATAAATCCGGTTCCATATCGATGGTTCCCGCGCGTGTCGTTGTTGTTGGGGCAGGGAACACCGCCATTGATGCGGCGATTGCTTCGGTTCGTCTCGGCGCTACTGAGGTACATATTGTGTACCGCCGCGGCCCGGAACAGATGTCGGCGTTTGCATTTGAATATGAACACGCCCGCAGCGAGGGAGTGAAATTTCTGTGGCACGTTCAACCTGTTGGGATTCGCGGTGACAGAGCCGTAGAGGGGCTTGATTTGACGAAACTTGCTTTGACGGAGGACGGGTCAATTGTTCCGCACCCAGGCTCGGAGTTCTTGCTCGAAACGGATCTGATTGTAATGTCCATTGGACAGGGTACGCACACGAGCTTTCTTGCTGAACCTGGAGGCAGGAGCGAAAAGATTCAACTGGAACGTGGGCGCATTCTCATCGATCGCGTCACAGGCCAGACTTCCAATCCGAAGTTTTTTGCCGGTGGAGACTGCACGAATGGCGGTCGTGAGGTTGTGGACGCGGTTGCAGATGGAAAGCGCGCCGGCATCGGTATTGCCGCGTGGTTGGAGGCACAGCATGTCAACGCCTAAACCGACACTTGAAAGTACGTTCTGCGGCATCAAATGTATCAATCCGTTCTGGCTGGCATCTGCTCCGCCTACGAACTGCGGCGAACAGATTATGCGGGCGTTCGATGCGGGTTGGGGCGGGGCTGTGTGGAAGACGATTGGCGAGCCCATTACCAATGTCAGTTCACGCTACTCATCGATCGATTGGGAGGGGCGGCGCATGATGGGCTTCAACAATATTGAGCTCATCTCTGACCGCCCGATCGAGGTGAATCTCCAGGAGATTACTGAGGTGAAGCGGCGGTATCCAAAGCACGTCGTCATCGCTTCACTGATGGTCGAGAGCAAGCGTGACACGTGGCACGATATAGTGCAGCGCGCGGAGGACGCCGGCGCTGATGGACTGGAACTCAACTTTGGATGCCCGCACGGCATGAGCGAGCGCGGTATGGGATCGGCTGTTGGGCAGGTGCCTGAGTATTGCGAGCAGATTACATCGTGGGTAAAAGAGAAGGCGCGGACACCGGTCATCGTCAAGTTAACCCCGAACATCTCCGACATACGCATATCTGCACGGGCTGCCAAGCGCGGGGGCGCGGATGCGGTCTCCGCTATCAACACCATCAACTCGATTACGGGCATCGACCTTGACACGTTCCAGCCAAATCCCAACGTCGATGGCAAGAGCTCGCATGGGGGCTATTGCGGCCCTGCGGTAAAGCCGATCGCTCTGAATATGGTTCAGCAGATTCAGTCCGATCCTGCGAGTGCTCTTCCGCTTTCCGGCATCGGTGGTATTGGAAGCTGGCGCGATGCGGCGGAGTTCATTCTGCTCGGCTGCGGCAATGTGCAAGTATGTACTGCGGTGATGCACTACGGCTACCGCATCGTTGAGGACATGCAGGATGGCCTGCTTGCGTGGATGGCAGAGAAGGGATTTACGACGATCGAGGATTTTCGCGGGTTGTCGCTCCCCAACGTCCGCGAGTGGAAGCAGCTCAACCTGAACTATCAGATCGTTGCGCGGATTCATGAAGATCTATGCATCGGATGCCAGCTTTGCTATACCGCGTGCTGGGATGGGGCGCATCAATGCATTCACCTGGATCGGACATCGCCAGTACCTGACACGACGAGAACTCCGGGGATCGTTGAGGCGGAGTCCGCACGATTCATCTCAACTACACCCATTGCCAAGCTCGATGCCGGAGGGCTGGGCCGAAGCAACGCAGTGACGCCGCTCGAGCGGATTCCGCGTGTGGATGAAGACCATTGTGTCGGCTGCAATCTCTGCTCGCTCGTTTGTCCGGTAGAGAACTGCATCACGATGGAGCGCATCGACAAGGGTCTTCCGTTTGAAAGCTGGGAAGAGCGCACTGCCAAGGGTTTGGTTCCCCCGGGAGCGGCAGAGGTGATGAGCACAAACACCTGACGCGCATGTAACTCTACATCGAACAGTTCGGAGCAAAGAATGGGAACTCTGATTCAGAACGGCACCGTTGTCACCGCAGACCGCATCGATAAGGCAGATGTGCTCATCGAAGGCAGCACCATCCGCGAGGTGCGCGCCCATATCGACCCTAAGGGGCATACGGTCGTGGACGCTGCGGGCCTTTTCGTTTTGCCCGGCGGCGTCGATGCCCACACCCACATGGATATGCCATTTGGTGGGACAGTATCTGCGGATGATTTTCTCACTGGCACGCGCGCCGCTGCCATCGGGGGTACGACGACTATTGTTGACTTTGCCATTCAGGCGAAGGGTACGCGCATGCGGGACGCGCTCGATATCTGGCGAGCAAAGGCGGAGGGTAAGGCGTGCATTGATTATGGTCTCCACATGATCGTGACCGACCTTGGATCCAACAATGGCAAGCAAGGCCTACACGATATGGACGACATGGTTCGCGAAGGTGTCGCCAGCTTCAAACTCTTCATGGCCTATCCAAATGTTCTGATGGTGGACGACGGCACGATCTTCAAAGCGCTGCAACAAACCGCAAAGAATGGTGCGCTTGTCTGCATGCACGCAGAGAACGGGAGTGCAATTGATGTGATCGTTCAGCAGGCGCTCGCCGAGGGAAAGACGGCTCCGATTCACCATGCACTGACGCGGCCGACAAGAGCCGAAGCGGAGGCGGTGCACCGCTCAATTGCGCTCGCTGAAATCGCTGGTGTACCTGTTTACATCGTTCACCTGTCCAGCGAAGATGCGCTAAATCAGGTGAGAGAGGCACGCGACAGAGGTCTTCCCGCATTTGCGGAGACATGCCCGCAATATCTTCTTCTGTCGATCGAAGACCAGATGCCGGGGAAGAGCTTCGAGGAGGCGAAGTATGTCTTTACTCCTCCGCTGCGTGAGAAGAAAAACCAGCCCAAGCTATGGGATGGGCTTGTCACAGATAACTTGCAGGTGGTTTCCACCGACCATTGTCCGTTCTGTTTTGCCGACCAGAAGCAGCTTGGTAAGGATGACTTCAGCAAGATTCCGAACGGAGGCCCCGGAGTCGAGAATCGGCTGCAGCTGCTCTATCACTTCGGTGTGAACTCCGGGAAGATCACGCTGCAGCGATTTGTCGAGATTACCTCTACGGCACCCGCGCGAATCTTCGGCATGTATCCGAAGAAGGGCACGATTGCTGCCGGGTCAGATGCGGATATTGTGCTCTGGGATCCGAATGCGGAACACGTGATCTCTGCTGCCACGCATAATATGCGTTGCGATTTCTCGATGTTTGAGGGTTGGAAGGTGAAAGGGAATGCACAGCGAGTGTATTCACGCGGGGAACTCGTCGCGGATGCAGGCCGATATGTGGCGGTCACTGGACGAGGCCAGTATTTGAGGCGCGAGGCGAAGGGAGGCGCATGGCGGTGAGTTCGACGACCTCCAGCATCGTCGATCAGTCTGCGGCAAGTCTGACGACGCAGCACGACCCGCGGCTGTACAACAAAGATCTCGCCCCCACGGCGGTTTCGCAGCGCACCTGGGGTACCTATAACTACGTCGCGCTCTGGTTCTCCATGTCGATGGAGGTGACCACGTACATGCTTGCGTCCTCGCTGATTGCGGGCGGCATGAACTGGAAGCAGGCGATCCTTACCATCCTTCTGGGAAATCTGATCGTACTTATTCCGATGCTGCTGAACGCGCACGCAGGGGCGAAGTACGGCATTCCATTTCCCGTGTTTGTGCGCGCCAGCTTCGGGACGCGCGGAGCGAATCTTCCCGCAATGCTGCGGGCTCTTGTCGCCTGTGGCTGGTTTGGAATTCAGTCGTGGCTTGGTGGGCAGGCGATCGCTGCAATGATTGCCGTTTTATGGCCTGCAACGGCTCACATGCCTTTCGTTCTGTGGGCAAGCTTCCTCGGATTCTGGCTTCTGAATATGTATGTAGTGTGGCGCGGTGTCGAGTCGATTCGGTTTCTGCAGAGTTATTCGGCACCCTTCATGCTTGTCATGTCGTTCATTCTGCTCTTCTGGATGCTGCACAAGGCGGGCGGCTTTGGGCCGATGCTCTCGGCGCCCAGCCGTTTCCACACGACAGGCAGCTTTCTTCGCTTCTTCTTTCCTTCGTTGACGGCAATGGTTGGTTACTGGGCGACGCTCTCATTGAACATCCCGGACTTTACACGATATGCCAAGTCGCAGGACTCGCAGATTGTAGGTCAGGCGTTCGGCCTGCCAGTCGCGATGGTGCTTTACTCATTTATCGGGATAGCGTGTACCTCGGCGTCGGTCACCATCTTTGGCGAGCCGGTGTGGTCGCCAATTACACTGCTGGGACGGTTCCATCAGCCGCTCGCGGCTTTGATGGCGCTGGTTGCGTTGCTGATTGCGACGCTCAATGTGAATATCGGAGCGAACGTCGTCTCGCCCTCGAATGACTTCTCCAACCTCGCTCCTGGGTTGATCAGCTTTCGCACGGGCGGCCTGATTACGGGATTATTGGGGCTTGCGATGATGCCCTGGAAGTTAATGAGTACGTTTGGGAGCTATATCTTTGGATGGCTCATCGGCTACTCCGGACTGCTTGGCCCGGTTGCGGGAATCATGGTTGCGGACTATTTTTTGATTCGCGGAACACGGCTGGATACGGTCTCTTTGTATCGTCGCGGAGGGCCGTATGAGTACACGCGCGGCATCAATCCCAGGGCGATCGTTGCGCTTGTTGCCGGCGTGGTCGTCGCGCTGATCGGGCTTGCTGTGCCGCCTCTGCGATTTCTCTATGACTATGCCTGGTTCGTCGGCTTCTTTGTGGCCGCGGCCAGTTACTATGCCCTCATGCTGAGATACCGACCGGATATCTCTGCTCCGCTCAACCCATGACACGCTGAGGCACAAACGAATAGGATGACCATCATGAACTCCACTGACGTTGCCGAACCGCAGACACTAACCAGCGAGCAGGTTGTCGATCTCACCCGGCAGTATAACTACGGCACATGGCGATTCCAGAAGAACTGGAATCCGATGCACGTGGTTGACGCCGAAGGCTGCTACATCATTGACGGGGCAGGGAAGCGTTACCTGGATTTTTCATCGCAGCTCATGTGCTCCAATCTTGGCCATAAGAACCAGGCGGTCATTGACGCCATCGCTCGACAGGCTCAGGAGTTGAGCTACGCCATGCCCGGCTATGCTACGACGGCTCGCGCTGAACTGTCCCAGCTTCTGGCGGAGATTCTCCCAAAGGGGCTCAACAAGTTTTTCTTTACGACATCCGGCACCGAGGCGAATGAAGCCGCGTTCAAGATTGCGCGCATGTATACGGGCAAGACCAAGATCATTGCGCGATATCGCTCGTACCATGGCTCGACTGCAGGTTCCATCGCGGCGACGGGAGATCCGCGCCGATGGGCGATGGAGCCGAGTGGCAAGGGGCCGGGTATCATCTTTGCGCCGGAGGTTCACTGCTACAAATGCCCGATCCGGCATACGTATCCGCAGTGTGGCATCGCATGCGCTGATTACATCGATCACATGATCCGCAACGAATCGGATGTGGCTGCGGTTCTGGTCGAACCGATTGTTGGCACGAATGGTGTCATCGTCCCGCCGGAGGAGTACATGCCGAAGCTTCGGCGCATTTGCGATGAAAGTGGCGTTCTGCTGATTGCGGATGAAGTGATGACGGGATGGGGGCGCACCGGGGAGTGGTTTGCGATGAATCACTGGGGCGTTGTCCCGGACATTCTGGTTACCGCGAAGGGAATCACCTCTGCCTATGTTCCGCTGGGTCTTTGCGCCACGAGTGGAAAGATCGCGGAGTATTTCCAGGACCACTACTTTGCCCATGGTCACACCTACGAAGCGCATCCGCTTACGCTCGCGCCAGCCGTTGCGACAATCCACGAGATGCAGCGTCTCGGGCTGGTGGAGCGGGCGCGCGAGATGGCGCCGTATGTTGAAGGCAAGCTTAACGATCTGAAGGCCAGACACCCCAGCGTTGGCGATGTCCGTGGAAAAGGACTTTTTTGGGGGGTCGATCTGGTCAAGAATCGGGTCACTAAGGAGCCGTTCAATACCTATGAGGATAAGGTTTCGGGCAAGCCGCTGCTGGTCGATCAAATTGCCGCGAAGATTCTTGGGGAAGGCGTCACGATCCAGGCGTGGGTCTCCCACTTTGTCATCGCGCCGCCCCTGATTGTTACGAAGGAAGAGATCGATTGTGGGATCGCGGCTCTGGACAAGCACCTTGCCCTGGCCGATGAGGCGGTCGAGTCGAGCCCCGCGTAGCCACCCCCCCATCCCCCTTATTTGGTGCAAAGTCTTCGAACAAAAGACTTTAGGTTTGGAACTTTGTGGCTGCGTTCTGCGTAGCTATGGTGTGGGACGGGTGTGGGCCGGACAGATTTGTCAAGCAAAGGCCGCTCACGAGGAGCGGCCTCTTTGAATTAGACATCAGCGGTTCATCCCAGAGTCGGCATGGAGGTGTCCACGCCGGTGCGAATGCCCTTGGGCCAACGTGATGTCACGGTTTTGAGTCGCGTATAGAAGCGCACTCCTTCCGGCCCGTAGATCGAGTGATCGCCAAACAGCGACCGCTTCCATCCGCCGAAGCTGTGGAACGCCATCGGAACTGGAATCGGCACGTTGACGCCGACCATGCCAACTTGTACCCGATGGACAAAGTCCCGCGCTGTGTCGCCGTCGCGGGTGAAGATCGATGTTCCGTTTCCGTACTCATGCTCGTTGATCAGCGTCAGCGCCGTCTCGAAGTTATTCACTCGTACTACTGCCAATACGGGTCCGAAGATCTCTTCGCGATAGATCTTCATCTCCGGCTTTACGTGGTCGAACAGGCAAGCTCCTACGAAGAATCCCTGCCCCTTGGTCAGCGCGTTCTCGCGTCCGTCGACGACCAGTTGAGCGCCCTCTTCTTTTCCATGTTGAATGTACCCAGTCACGCGTTCCATGTGAGGCTTGGTGATCAGAGGACCTAGTTCCACGCCTTCTTTCATACCGTCGCCCATCTGCAGGTTGCCGATGCGCTGCTCGAGCTTGCCTAACAGAGCGTCGGCAGTCGAGTTGCCGACCGTGACGGCGACCGAGATCGCCATGCATCGTTCGCCTGCCGATCCATACGCCGCGCCAACGAGAGCATCGGCGGCCTGGTCGAGATCGGCGTCCGGCATCACGATCATGTGATTCTTCGCACCGCCGAGCGCCTGCACTCGTTTGCCGTATTTCGTTCCTTCGCGGTACACGTACTCGGCGATTGGTGTCGAGCCTACAAAGCTCACGGCCTGCACTGTCGGGTGGGCCAATATTGCGTCGACGGCAACCTTGTCTCCCTGTACGACGTTGAAGACGCCGTCGGGCAGCCCGGCTTCTTTGAGCATCTCTGCGAGGAGCAGCGATGCGCTGGGATCGCGTTCACTCGGCTTCAGGACAAAGGTGTTGCCGCACCCGAGAGCGATAGGGAACATCCACATCGGCACCATAGCCGGGAAGTTGAACGGTGTGATTCCTGCAACGACTCCGAGCGGCTGCCGGACCGACCAGCTGTCGATGCCTGAACCTACCTCCTCAGAAAACTCGCTCTTGAGCAGTTGCGGGATGCCAGTTGCGAATTCGATTGCTTCGAGGCCGCGCATCACTTCGCCTCTGGCATCTGAGAAGACCTTGCCGTGCTCGCTGGTGAGAAGCGCCGCAACTTCGTCGAGACGCCGTTCGAAGATCTCGCGAAAGCGGAAGAGTATGCGAGCTCTCCTGAGCGGCGATTGGGAAGACCAATCGGGAAATGCTGCCGCGGCGGCGACTACGGCTTTATCCACTTCGGCAGGAGTAGCCAACGCAACTTTGGCCTGCACCTCTCCAGTGGCGGGGTTGTAGACGTCGCCAAATCGTCCGGAGTCTCCAGTCATCGTCTGACCGTTGACCCAATGATGCACTTCGCGCAGCTTGTGACCGGCGGGAATGGGATGGGTGAGCGTTGATGTAACGGGCGTTGAGGTGACGGACATGGCAGAACCTCCTCCGAAGAGAATTATCCTACCAGTCGCGACACTGATTCAGACACTATTCCGCCGGGGCGGCTTCTGGGCCCTGCATTAGCAGATACATAACGGGCGTGACGACGAGAGAGAGAAGCATGGAGACCACCAGTCCGCCGATGACCGCAATCGCGAGAGGCTGCAGCATCTGAGAGCCGGCGCCGAGGGCGAAGGCCAGAGGCAACATTCCGGCAATGGCGGCGAGGGCCGTCATCAGGATGGGCCGCAGACGGCGCCGACCGGCAAGAATCATGGCGCGTGTTGAGCCCATGCCGATGTCGCGGAATTTCTGATAGGCGTCGAGCAGCAGGATTCCGTTCTTTGCGACGATGCCGATGACCATGATGAGTCCCATGAACGAGGCGACGTTGAAGGTAATTCCGGTCACCAGCAGGGCGAGGACTACGCCCGATGCGGAGAGGATGGACGAGGTGAGGATAGAGACGGGAGCGGATAGATTGCGGAACTCTGCCAGGAGCACGCCGAAGACGAGCGCGAGTGCGAGGATGAGCACGCGACCCAGCTCAGTGAAAGACTTCTGCTGCTCTTCGTAGGTGCCGCCGTACTGAATCCGTCACGCTGGCAGGGAGATGCAGTGCGGCGACCGCTGCTTTAACCCTCTGTATGCCGGAGCCCAGGTCGACGCCTTCGAGGCGACCGGTAACGGCGATGTTGCGCTGCAGATTTTCGCGACGGATCTCCTGCTCTCCGGCGTTGTGCTCGATCGTGGCGAGCGAGCCGAGGGTTGCGGATTTGCCGGTCGCACTGTTCAGCACGGTGTTCTGGATTGCGTCGAACGAGGCGCGATGATCGTCGGAGAAGCGGACGCGAATGGTGTAAGGGCGCGCGTTCTGGATGAGGCGGTTCGTAGCGGGTTCCCCTTCGATGACGGCACTCGCATCGGTGGCGACCTCCTGCGTGGTGAAGCCGAGGCGCGAGGCGACAGACGGATCGACGCGGAAGGTGGTGGAGGGTCCACTGACGGTGTTTTCAACGCCGTTGAGGACGTCGACGACTCCGTCCTGTTTCTTGATGGCGGTCGCGACCTCGTCGCCGACTTGAGCGAGCAGCGCGGGGTCGTCGTTGAAGAGTTTGATCTGAATCGGCTCCGGCGAGTTGGAGAGATCGTTGATCATGTCCTGCAGGACCTGGGTAAACTCGACGTCGAGTTCGGGCTCCTTCGATTTAATTTCGGCACGGATGTCGGACATTACGTCGTCGATTGCCTGACTTCGTTTGGCCTTCAGCTTGACGGTAATGTCGCCGGTGTTTGCTTCCGTAACGGCGGCGAGACCCATCTGGAGGCCGGTGCGGCGGGAGACGATTTCGACGTTGGGGTTGTCCTTGAGAATCTGTTCGACGTGCTCGAGCACGCGATCAGTCTCGGTGAGCGAGCTGCCGGCGGGCATGATGTAGTCGAGGATAAAGCCGCCCTCGTCCATCTCAGGCAGGAGATCCGAGCCAAGCAAACGATAGCCGATAAAAGTTCCCACGACGAGCACGAGGCACGCAATCAGAAGGTAGAGGCGGTGGTTGAGGGCGCGAGTGAACCAGCGCTCGTAGAAGTCCAGCACACGGCGCATGAAGCCGGTGTGGGAACTCTCCTCGTGGTGCATCAGGCGCAACAGCTCGGGCTCTGCCGCCTCTTCGGCTGGAACCGGGGAGGAGTTGTTCGCATGGCCCTTTAGAATCCGCAGGCTCAGCGCCGGCGTCCAGGTGAGCGCAAGCACCAGCGACGTGAGCAGCGATACGGTCATGGTGATGGCGAGTGCGCGAAAGAAAGTGCCGGTAACACCAGTGACCGAGATGAGCGGAAGAAAGACGACGATGGGGGTGATTGTGGAGAACACGAGTGGTGTCGTGATCTCATTCAAGGCTTTGCGGACGGCTTCGACACGACCTTCACCGGAGTCGCGGTGCAGGACAATATTTTCGACAACAACAATGGCGTCGTCGATGACGAGGCCGACTGCAGCCGCGAGACCGCCAAGGGTCATCAGATTGAAGCTCTGGCCAGTCATCTTGAGGAAGACGAAGGTGACCAGCACGGTGATGGGAATGACAAGACCAGCCACGAGCGAGGAGCGCCAGTCGCGCAGGAAGACGACGATGATGATGGAGGCAAGGATGATGCCGATGAGGATGGCATCGCGCACGCTGGTGATGCTGTCGCGGACCAGTTGCGACTGGTCATAGAAAGGCTCGAAGTGAACGCCGGGCGGCAGGGTCGTTTTGAGCCGTTCGACTTCGGCGGCAACTTCATTGGCGACTTCGACGGTGTTGCTGGAGGGTTGCCGGGCGATGTTGAGCAGAACGCCGGGTTTTCCGTTGGCGCGAACGATGGTGTAGACCGGCTGCACTCCAGGCTTCACCTCCGCAACATCCGCGATGTGAACCGGAATGCCGGCGGCGCTATTTTTGACGACGATTTGCCCCAGCTCTTCGGCGTTGTGAACCTGGGCACCAACGAGGCCGAGGACAAGCTGATGGTCCGCCTCATAGAGTCCGGGCGAATCGATAAGGTTGGTCGCATCGATGGCGGTGATGAGATCCGGGACGGTGACGCCGGCGAGCAACAGTTTGGCGCTGTTGGGGACCACTTGAAACTCCGGCACCTGGCCGCCCTGCACGATAACGGTGCTGACGCCAGGGAGCCGGTTGAGCGGCGGCTTCAGTTCGTAGGTCGCGATCTCCCAGAGACGAGTGGGCGAGACGGTGTCCGACGTGAGACTGTATCCGAGGATGGGAAAGGTCGCGAAGGTGAGGCGGTTGGTGGTGATGCGCGCGGTGGAAGGCAGCGTTTGCTCAACCTTGGAGAGCGCGGCGTCGACCAACTGAAGCGTGGTGACCATGTCCTCGTTCCAGGTGAAGAAGAGGCTGACCTCGGCGCTGCCGCGGCTTGTTGTGGAGCGCACGGTGGTAAGGCCTGGAACGGAGTTGACGGCGTCTTCGATGGGCTTGGTGATGAGGACCTGCATCTGTTCGACGGGCATAACGCCGTTGTCGATACCGATGACGACGCGCGGGAAATTGGTTTCGGGAAAGACGGAGATGGGCACGCTCAGGGCAAGATAGATGCCAGCCAGTCCGAGAGCGATGGTGAAGAAGTAGACGGTCTTGGTATGACGCGCAAGCCAGAAGCTGGCGCGTTCTGCGCGGTGGTGCACTTTTCCGCCTGGACCGGGATGGATGTGGCTAGCGGGCATTAGTCCTTATCTCCCTCTTTGCCAGCGGACGGTTTGGCTTCGTCTGCGTCTTTTTCGCCAGGGGCCCCGATCTTTACCTTGGTGCCGTCTTCCATTGCATAGGCGCCGGACGAGATTACCTGTTCGCCGGCTTTCAGACCCTTGGTGATCTGGGTCTTGTCGTCCTGCGAGATGCCCAGCTCGACCTCGCGGTGGTGCGCCGTACTGTCGGGTGCGATGACCATGACCTGCTTCTTGCCGGCGCTGTCTGTCACGATCGCGGCAGTTGGTACAACGAGAGCATTTGGAATGGTCTTCAGCGCGATGGCGACCTTCACTGGGGTTCCGGCTCTCAATACAGCGCTACGGTTGGGCACCTTTACCCAGATCTCCACTGTCGTCGAACCGGGATCCAGCGCGGGACTGATCAGAGTCACCTTGCCCTTCAGGGGTTCGTCGACTCCCGGCGCTGTTACTTCGGCTTCATCGCCGACGTGCATCTGCTGTGCTTGTACCTGCGAGAGATGCGTCTTGGCAAGCAGCGAGGAGACATCCATCACGGTCAGGAGTGGTTGGCCTGTGGCGGCAATCTCTCCGGCGAAGAGCGGCCGTTCCGTGACGACGCCGTCGATCGGAGAGCGTATCTCCGAGTAGCTGACGCCTGCCTGCGCACCCTGATACTTGCCCTCTGCGGAGAGCAACTGTCCCTTTGCGCTTTGAATCGCCGCTTCACGCGTGACTGCTTTTTGCGATGCCAGATGCTGAGCCGCGATATCGTAAGCAGCCTGCGCCTGCACAAGCGATGCCTTGGCGGTATCGAGATCGCGCCCCGGGATGGCGCCTTGCGCGAAGAGGGTAGTGCGTGCGTTGACGATGCTTTGCTGCAGGTCAAGGGTGGCTTTGGTCTGGGCGACGTCCTGCTCGGCCTTCTGGTAGTCCTCCGGGACCGATGCTTTGGTCGCTGTTGCATAGGCGGCCTGCGCTTGTTCGTAGGCGCCCTTGTTGTCGATCTCGGCCGCTGTGAGATCGCGGTTCTCGAGCACTGCGAGCAACTGTCCGGCTTTCACCTTCGCACCGCGTTGCACGTAAAACTTGTGGACAGGTGCGGTGATCTTGGGTGTGATGGCGGCCTGCGCGAGCGGTGCCAGAACAGCGTCCGCGGTGACCTCCTGGGTCAAAGACTGCTGGGCAACCGTGACGGCCTCAACGCTGACCTCGGTCGTGGGGACTTCGTCCTTTGACTTGCAGCCGGTGATCAGGGCACTCGGCACAAGCAGGACAGCTACGATACTCCATGTGGTGTTTCGGATGACGTGCATAAGCTCCTTGGTTCCTTCCGGCCGAGGTATCTCTACGGCAGCTTTCCTGTCAGGGTCTGCAACTGTCCAAAGGCGACGTGATACCGGACTGCGGCATCGACCTGAGCCGACTGCGCCGTGCTGTACGAGTTCTGCGCGTCCACAACATCAAGCACGCTGGCCTCACCGGCGGAGTAGCGGAGGTTGGTGAGACGCAGGCTCTCGGCAGCGGTGCGAACGGTCTCATCGAATGAGGCAAGCTGGTCGACGGCGACGGCCGCTTCGTTGTAAAGCTCTTCGAGAGAGGCAATCAGTTGCCTCTGGGTGGCTGTCAGCTCTACGTTCGCGAGTTCGCTGCGGACAGCGCTTTGTTTCACACGCGAGTGGGTGGCGAACCAATCCCAGATCGGGATGTCGAGCGTCACCTCAGCCGAGTAACCGAGATTGTGTATGCCGTCCGGACCCTTCACAGCGAACTGTGGCGCATCGATTCCGTAGTTGTACCCCAGCGTGAGATCAGGAAGGTAGGCGGCCCTGGCTGCAGTCAGCTCGAACTTCGCGGCGCGAGCAGCCTGCAGCGCGGCATGCAGATCCGGGTTGTTCTTCGCTCCATCGGCCTGCACTTCGGCTTTGGTGGGCAGAACGGACTGCTGGTCGAGATCGTTCGCCAGCGTGTAGGGCGTAAGCGGGTTTGCGAAGAGAAGAACCGCAAGATCCAGGCGCGCCTTTTCCGCGGCGAGACGGGCGTCCGCCAGATCGCGCTGCCGCTGCTGGAGCTGCAGATTCGCCTTGACGACGTCGGCGTGCGCAACCTCGCGGCCGGATTCGAGCTTCTGGGTGAGTTGGCTGAAGCGCAAAGCTTCGTCGGTGGATCGCTGGGCGACAACCAGCTTTTTCTCTGCGGCCAGCACGCCGAAGTAGTTGCCGATCACGGTCGCGACTAAGCCTCTGCGAGCGACCTCCTGCCGGGCTGCGCTCGCTTCGGCTTCTGCGGAGAGGCGGCGATAGTTGGCGACTCCGGCAACGCCGATCGTCTCTGTGACGACGCCTTGGCTGATGTACTCATGCACGGCGTTGTTCGCAATGAAGATCGGAGTGCTCGTTGAAGTGGAGCCGACCGAGTTTTCCGATGGAGGGAACGGCTGGCCCGGCTTGGTGTAGATGAATTGGTTGTGGTAGACGACGCCGGGCAACAGAGCCGATCGGCCGATTGACCTGTCCCAGCCGGCAATCGCCTTGTCGGCGGCGGCCGTCCTGTAGGACACGTCGCTGGCCTGGGCCCGCCGGATGGCCTCATCCAGCGTGATGGACGTGTCCGTCGCGGATACAGCAGGTACCTGCGCGCCCAGGCTAGTCGGGACGAGTGCCATCCCCACTGCACAAAGCAGCAGGGAGAGCGTGGGCGCGCAGCAACGAAAACGTACCGCAGAGTAAGGGGAGCCAGTCATCATCTGAGTCCGGAGTTTACTCACGATTGCCTACTTACGTTCCACCACGAGAATTTGGAAACTCCCCGGCAACACGGAAGGCCGCGGCCGCGGAACTGCCGCTGTTGGCTCTGGCCTGGGTCCCATCTCCGCCGTCACGAGGTACACTCGGCCATTGCCGGAATCGAATGCCATCGTCCGCGCGGCCTTCTGTGTCGTCAGCGTCTGAAGTACCTTGTAACCGGGATCTTTCGCGTCGATCACGGTCAGCGTCCCTTCGCCATTTGAGCTGAACGCAAGCCCATGCTTTGCATCAAAGCCAGCCGCATCGGGCGAATCTCCAATCGAAGGGTTCGCAATGACTTTGCCGGAGAGATAATCCGTCACTGCCATCTTCTTCCCGTCGCATACCGAGAACAGACGGTGCCCCGCGGTGTCGATCGCCATCCCCGACGGTGATTCGCAACCCGTCAGCGGCCATTCCGCGACGACACTCTTCGTTTTCGCATCGAGTTTTGTGATCGAGTTTTTGGTCTCGATGTTCACATAGACATTCCCTTTGCCGTCTACCGTTGGGAACTCAGGTTTGCCGGAGAGTTTGATGGTTGCCACAACTTTTTGTGACTCCGCGTCGATCACCGTTGCGTCTCCGCTGCGTCCGTTGAACGCCCAAACCGTTTTTGTCGCGGGTTCGAAGACGATCCCGTCGGGGTTCGTTCCTGCAGCGATCGAAGCGCCCACCTGGTACGTGTTGCGGTCGAAGACCCACACTGCGTTTCCGCCTCCGTCACTGACGTATCCGAACTTTCCGGTCTCGTCGAGGGCAACGCCATGCGTGCTCTTGAAGCCCGTCAACGCGCCGACACTCTTGCCCGTCCTGGTGTCGATCACTTCGACGCGCGGCCCATGCGTGACGTACAAAACATGCGCCGAGGGATCCGCCAGCAAGTAGTCCCATCCGCCCTCGCCGCCGATCTTCCAGTGATCCACTACCTGAAACGCTCCGGACTGCGCCTGGGCAGGTACCGCAGTTGTGGTGAGTGCTGCCAGGCACACCGCAGCGGCCAGCAGGGAAAAGGAATTCTTCAGGTTAATCATTGCTTCCTCCAGGATTTCCAGCTCAGTTTCTACCATCCATCCTGAAGACAACATGAAGGAATCCCGGCTTTCTACCCGGGGCTCACCGGCAGATTTACCCGTACCTCTACTCCAGAACCATGTTGCAGGGAGATCTGCCCTCCCGCCTGCTCTACCATCGCCTTGCAGATAGCCAGCCCCAGCCCTGTACCGCCCGTGCTCCGCGCCCGCGACGGATCGCCCCGGTAAAAGCGGTCAAACAGATGCGGCAACATGTCGACCGCGATGGCCTCCCCGGCATTCCGCACCACAACATTCACCCTATCTGCGTCGACCGCGGTTTCTACGGCAACCACCTCGCCGTCGGGGCTGTATTGAATCGCATTCTGCAGCAGCTCGGTGCAGACCGTCTTCCATCGCTCGTCGGAGATTGCCGCGCGCGCGACCTCCGTGCCGGAACTCTCGAGCCGTATCCCGCGCAGCTGCGCCGTTGTGGCCAGGTCGTCCATCACCTCTCGGACCACGCTCATGACCGCAACATTCCCTGCAACTCGCTCCTTCAAGTCTCCTTCTTCTACTGTCGCCAGTGTCAGCATCCGCTGGACGAGCTCTTCCATCCGCATGCAATCCATCTGGCAGCGCTCCAGGCCAGCGTGATACTCCGCGCTCGTCCGTTCTTTCATGCTCAGCAACTGGATGGAAGACTTGACGACCGCCACCGAGGTCTTCAGTTCGTGCGCGGCATCGCTGACAAAGATTCTCTGCTGCCCGAACGCTCGCTCCAACCGCCCGATCACGCCCTCAAGCGCCGCCACCAGCGGCTCCAGCTCCTCTACCGATCGCGCTTCGTCGGAGGGGGCGAACTTCCAGGAGTTCGCGGCAATCGTCGAGGCCTCTGACGCGAGTTGGTACAGCGGCGTAATGCTCCTTCGCACGAACACAAACACCAGCAAGCCCGTCAGCAGGAGAATCACCGCATTGGCAATGGCAAAAAATCGAACCGCACGCCATACTGCCCGCCACAGCCCGGCCGTTGGAGAGGCATACAACACCACGACCTCGTGCCGCACCTTCAACGTTGCCGGATCAATGACCCGCATCCCATGCATTCGCACGACGCGGTAGTCTCGATCGCCCACTTTCAAGTTGAGGAAGGCTTCGCCGCCCCTGCGCAGCGTCGCATTTCCTCCACTCAAATCTCCTGTGCGCCCCAGCAGCGTATCTTTCTCCCACACCTCGTAGAGATCGTCCTTCGGAGTCTGCATCCCGGCGACATCCAGCAGCACGCTGTCGGTGTCATCCGCCGCTTCCACGACCGCTCCCATCAGCGAGTCGGCATGCCCTCGCAGAGCAATATCCAGAGCTTCGAAGAACGTATGCCGTTCGTAGAAATACACGAGGGCTGTCGTGGACACTGCGAACAACAGCTCGATCAGGAGCACAAGCGAGACTACCCGGCGCGTCATCGAGTACCGTCTCATGACTCGGTCCCCGCATCCTCCGGCAGCAGCCGGTACCCTCGTCCCCGCAGCGTTTCAATCGAGGCTACGCCCAGGCCGGCATCGAGCTTTCGCCGCAGGTTCGAGATGTGTGCTTCGATCACGTTGGAGTGATGCTCCCAGTTGTAGTCGTACAGATGCTCCAGCAGTTCACGCTTCGATACGGTCGCACGCGGCCGATGGATCAAGTATTCAAGAATCCGGTACTCCATCGGTGAAAGGTCGACTTGCCTTCCGGCGCGTTTGACGCTCTGCTCCAGAGTGTTCACCTCAATGCCCGCCACGCGCAACGTCGGGTGCGCTGCGCCCTTCCCTCGCCGGATCAGCGCCTTCACCCGCGCGATGAGCTCTCCCAGGTCAAAGGGCTTGCCGAGATAATCATCGGCCCCGGCATTGAGCAGTTCCACCACAGAGCCAGCCTCATTCCGTGCTGTCAGGATCAGAACCGGCGTCCCTACTCCACGCGCCCGGAGCCGCTTCAAGAGAGTCAGCCCATCCATCCCCGGCAGCATCAGGTCCAGGATAATCAGGTCGTAGCACGGATCGCTTGCGAGGTGCGCTCCTGTCGCTCCGTCTTCTGCGCAATCCACTGCGAACCCCGGCCCGTCCCGCAGCGCATTCGCTACGTTCTCCGCCAGCCGGACCTCATCCTCCACCAAGAGCACGCGCATTACTTATAACGCCCGGGTTCTAAGCACCAACGCTCCTGGAAACTCGCGTTCTGCGCTAAAACGGCCAATTCTATTGGTGTCCCCGATGGGATTCGAACCCATGTTATCGCCGTGAAAGGGCGGTGTCCTGGGCCGGGCTAGACGACGGGGACGCTGCGGGGATGACGGCTCCAGCAGCACCCTCACCCTCACCAACGCTAACAATATAGAACCTCAGTGTCAAAAAATGACCGCGGCTTCAACGCGCACGGCATTGTGGGCCAGGGGGTGGACACAATCCTTGTCATCACCCTGACCTTCGGGGGCATTTATCCAACTCATTTTCTTCTGAACGTTATGGTCACCGGCTATGCCCTCAAGGTTGGATACGAGGTGATTGCCACCCCACTGACGTATCTCGTCATCAACTGGCTCAAGCGAGCCGAGCAGTCCGATGCCTTCGATCGCCACGAGAGCTTCAATCCGTTTTCGTTCGCGGAAAAGAGCAATCTGGACGCCTGATCGGCCGCCTATCCTCGCTGCCGGACTCGGTTTAGGCCAATTTCCACAGATCATTTGGATTGAAGATTCTCGAAACCTTCCGGGTCAAACCGTCATCTAAAATGAAATCCTGACGTTGGTTGCCAGATAAAGCTTTGATCCGCAGTATTTTGCGCCCTGAATCTCGTATCCGCCGTTTGCTGCTATTTCATTTGTGGCAGACCGTTGAATCTGCCGTTCCCGAAGAATCTGAAGGAGAAGTACTGTGCCCCTCATCGTGAACACTCGCCGCGTTCTTCCGCTGTTCGTCTGCGCGGTTGCATGCCTTATCGCAGGCTGCAAAGACGCGCCCCCACCCCCCCCGCCCCCACAGGCGATGCCTGTGCAGGTCGCGCCGGTTACACTGTCGCCTGTTCCCAGTTCCGACACCTATGTCGCGACAATCAAGAGCCGCCGCTCGGCCACCATGCAGCCGCAGGTGGACGGCAATCTGGTCAAGATCTTTGTGAAGTCCGGCGACCTCGTCAAGGCCGGACAGCTTCTGATGCGCATTGACCCGCTGAAGCAGATGGCCACCGTGCAGTCACAGCAGGGAACCCAGCAGCAGAAGAAGGCACTCTACGACTACACGGCGATTGAGGAAGAGCGGCAGCGCAAGCTCTTCGAGGCCGGTGTGGTTTCGCGCGATGCTTACGATCAAGCGACGCAGGCTTATCAGAATGCCAAGGCGGACTACGAGTCGAACATTGCCCTTACCGACACGCAGAAGCAGCAACTCGCCTATTACGACATCCGCGCGCCCTTTGCCGGCATCGTGGGCGACATCCCGGTTCATCTTGGCGACTACGTCTCCGCCACCACGCTCCTCACCACCGTGGACGAGAACGCCGACCTGGAAGCCTACATCTACATCCCAACTGAGCGAGCCACACTGGTACGCCAGGGCCTGCCTGTCGAGATACTCGACACCGCCGGCAACGTGCTCGTCAAATCGAAGATAAGTTTCCTCTCTCCGCAAGTTGACAACGGTCTGCAAAGCATTCTCGCTAAGGCGGAGATTCCTCGCACAGCGCAACTGCTTCGCAACCAGCAACTGGTGAATGCGCGCGTCACCTGGAGTACTGCACCCGCACCGGTTGTTCCCGTCCTCGCCGTCAGCCTCGTGGGCGGCCAGACTTTCGTCTACCTTGCGACTCCCAAAGGTCAGGGATACGTCGCCCATCAGGTGCCGGTGAAACTGGGAGATACTCTCGGCAACACCTATCCCGTTCTCGGCGGCCTCAAACCCGGCGACAAAGTCATCATCTCCGGCCTGCAGTTTCTGCAGGAGGGTGCGCCGGTCAAGCCCCTGGGCTAAGTCAGGGGATTTAGCCATCCTGCGTAGTGCAATCCGGCTGCGCACTGTCTTTCGCTTTATCCCCGGGCCAACCGCCCCGGCCAGAGGTCACTCTTGTTCGTAGACTTTTTCATTCGTCGTCCGATCTTCGCTACGGTCTGCGCCCTTTTGATCGTTCTCGCCGGCGCGGTCTGCATCCCCACTCTGCCGATCTCGCTCTATCCGACTCTCGCGCCGCCGCAGGTCAATGTCACCAGCGTCTACATCGGGGCCAACTCCAAGGACGTCGAATCCGCCGTTACCACTATCCTCGAGCAGTCCATCAACGGCGTCGAAGGCATGCGGTACATGAGCTCCACCAGCTCGAACGACGGCACGTCCTCCATTACCGTCACCTTCCAGACAGGTTACGACCTTAACATCGCCGCGGTCGACGTGCAGAATCGCGTTGCTTCTGTTCAGGGTCGTCTGCCCGCAGTCGTCAACAACACGGGCATTACCATCACCAAAGCCAACCCGAATTTCGTTCTCGCGGTCGGCTTCATCTCGCCGGACAAATCGCTCTCTCCATCCTTTATTTCCAACTACATCGACGTATATGTTAAAGATGCGCTTAAGCGTGTTCCGGGCGTAGGAGACGCCATTATCTTTGGCGAGCGCAAATACGCCATGCGTCTCTGGCTCGATCCCAGCCGCCTCGCTGCCCGCGGCCTTACTGCCCTCGACGTCACTACTGCGCTTCAAGAGCAAAACGTCGAAGTCGCCGCTGGCCAACTCGGTCAACAACCCTCAGATCCAAAGCAACAATTCCAGATGGCCGTTCGTGTCGTCGGCCGCCTCTCGGATCCCAGACAATTCGAAAATATCGTCCTGAAGAACAGCACGAATAGCGGCGGAATCGTCCTGGTGAAAGATGTAGGCCGAGCCGAGATTGGCGCCGAAAATTACAACACGAGCTTGAAATTCTCCGGCGGTGGATTCGAGGGTGGCGACGCCATCGGTGTTGGAGTTCAGCAGCTCTCCAACGCCAACGCCCTTGACGTGGACAAGCGCTGCCGGGCTGTCCTTGCGGAACTTGAAAAATCTTACCCACCCGGTCTCCAGGGAGTCATCGCCGTCGACACGACTCTAGTTATCGGCGAATCCGTCCATGAAGTCGTCACGACGATCGGACAGGCCATCATCATCGTCATCCTCGTCATCTTCCTCTTCCTGCAGGATTGGCGGGCGACGATCATTCCTGCAGTGACGATCCCTGTCTCACTCATCGGTACGTTTGCCTTCATCAAGATCTTCGGCTTCAGTATCAACTCCCTCACACTCTTCGGCATCACGCTCGCCACGGGTCTCGTCGTCGACGACGCCATCGTCGTGATCGAAAACGTGCAACGTCACCTGTCGAAAACTGCTATCGTCCCCGAGCGCTCCGAGCTAACCGAACCTGACCCCTACGCCCCCGACGTCCTACTCGACCAAGCTAAGTCCGTCGGCACCGGCAGAGGTATGGAGACCGTCTCGGCCGATCCGCACGAAGCCACCAGCATCGCCATGGCCGAGGTCACCAGTGCGGTCATTGCCACCTCGCTGGTTCTTATCTCCGTCTTTATCCCGGTGAGCTTCTTTCCCGGCACCACAGGCATCCTCTACAAGCAGTTCTCGCTAACCATCGCGTTTTCCATCGCCATCTCCGCCTTCAACGCGTTGACGCTCTCGCCTGCTCTGGCTGCGATTCTTCTGCGAGCCGAGGTGGAGAAGAAGGGAATTATGGGGTTTCTGCTCAACCCCATCGAACGTCTCATCCAGTGGACGATCCGGGCGTATGCGCGCGCCGTCACCTTCGTGGTTCGCATACGCTACGTCATGCTGCTCATTTTCTTTGGGGGCCTGGCAGCCACTGCGTTCATGTACAACCACGTCCCCACTGCGTTCATCCCGCAGGAGGACCAGTCTTACTTCCTTATCATCGTGCAAACGCCTCCCGGCGCTTCGCTCAGCTACACCACACAGTTTGCTGATAAAGTTTCGGCCCTGGTGCGCAAGAATGATGGCGTCTTCGGCACCTTCTCCGTCATGGGCTTCTCACTCGCCGGCGGCAGCTCGCCAAACTCCGGGCTCATCTTCGCCCCGCTCAAGCCCATCAATGACCGAACAAAAATGGGCCCGCAATTTACCGCCCACGCTATCGTTGCCGACGTCGGGCCCAAGCTCTTCGGCGTCCCGGGCGGAATCGCCTTCGCTGCCGAGCCTCCTGCTGTTGCCGGCATCGGTACCGTCGGCGGGTTCCAGTTCATCCTGCAGGACTCCGGCCGTAACACCTTCGGCGATATCGATCGAATTGCCCACACCATCGTCGGTGCCAGCCGCGCTCCGGGCTCCGGTCTCACGGGTATGAACACGACTTTCACCTCGAACGATCCGCAGATGCTGGTCACTGTCGATCGCGAGAAGGCCAAGGCCATGGGCGTTCCCTTCAATCAGGTCACTGCGGCTCTCAACACCTTCATGGGTTCGAGCTACGTCAACGACTTTGACTTCAACAATCGCTCGTACCGTGTGTACGTCCAGGCGGACGCGCCCTTCCGTCGTAATGCGCAGGACATCCACCAGTACTATGTTCGCTCCAACTCCAATCAGATGGTCCCGCTCGACAACCTTGCCACCATTACCGAAACCTCCGGCCCTCAGGTCATCAACCACTACAATCTCTTCCGCTCCGCCGAAATCGATGGCTCGCCTGCTCAAGGCCTCAGTTCAGGACAGGGCCTCGACGCCATGGTGCGCCTCTTCAACAAAAACAAGATGCCCGGCATGTCGTTCTCATGGACCGGACTCGCTCTAGAAGAGGTCGAATCTGCCGGCAAGGCTATCATCATCTTCGGCCTCGGCCTGCTCGTCGTTTATCTCACCCTATCGGCTCAGTACGAGTCCTTCGCACTGCCCTTCATCATCCTGCTCGCTGTGCCCATGGCGATCCTCGGAGCGCTCTCTCTGGTGGATCTCCGCGGGCTGGTCGACGACGTTTACGTGCAGATCGGTCTCGTCATGCTCATCGGCCTCTCTGCGAAAAACTCGATCCTGATCGTCGAATTCGCCGAGCAGCTTCTCGAACAAGGCCGCAGCATCACGCAGGCAGCCATCGAGGCAGCCGAGCTCCGTTTGCGTCCCATCCTGATGACCTCCATCGCCTTTATCCTTGGTGTCGGCCCACTCTACTTCGCCACAGGCGCAGGCGCCTACGGTCGCCACTCGGTCGGTACCGCCATCGTCGGCGGCATGGTTCTCTCATCCATCCTCAACCTCTTCTTCATTCCGGTTCTCTATGTCATCTTGAAGACCGTGTTGCGCAAATTCTCCCGCAAGGCGAAGGTGCCTGCCGGCAGGACCGAGCTGCCACCTCCGCAACCCAGCCACTAACAAAGAAGGCTTAACACCGATTGACACCGATGCCACCGATAAGACGGTGAAGCATGACGTTGTCCTCCAGTCATCCCACCTGGGTGAAGATTCAGGTCTTTTGAAATCGGTGTCATCGGTGTCAATCGGTGTTAGGGCGTTCTCGCCACGTTTCGGCTCCGTATGCTTCGGAGCTATCATTCCCCATGGCAAAACCAAGCGGCGCGTCCCACAAAAGCTGGCTCCCCGAAGCGAATCAACCGACGGCAGACTTCCCGCTCACCCACCTCCCGTACGGAGCCTTCGAACTCCAGGGTCAGCAGCACCTGTGTGTTGCGATCGGCGCTCACCTGCTCGATCTTCACGCCTGCGCCGCGTCCGGTCTGCTCCCTCCAACCCTGGTCGAAGTCTGCCAGGCCCCCACGCTCAATCCATTCCTGTCGCTTGGCCATCGATCGTGGACTCTTCTCCGCGAGACCCTCACCACGCTCCTCCACGCCGACGCAGAGCCAAATCGCCGACAGTCAGCCGAGGCAGCGCTCCACTCCATCGCCGGCGCGACTCTCGTCAAACCCATCCACATCCCCAACTACACCGACTTCTACGCTTCCATCTATCACGCCACTCGCGTCGGTCAGCTCTTCCGTCCGGATCAGCCTCTCCTGCCCAATTACAAATACGTTCCCATCGGCTATCACGGCCGCGCTTCGTCCATCATCCCCAGCGGATTGCCCGTCATTCGTCCGGTTGGTCAAAGCCGTCCACCCACTAACGATGCCCCACCTAACTTCCTTCCTACGAAAACATTAGACTACGAACTCGAACTGGCGCTTTATGTTGGCCAGCCCAGCCTGCTCGGCACCCCGATCCCGATCTCTCAGGCAGATCATCACCTCTTCGGCGTCAGCCTCCTCAACGATTGGTCAGCGCGCGACATTCAGTCCTGGGAGTATCAACCCCTCGGCCCATTCCTCTCCAAAAACTTCGCGACGACCATCTCTCCCTGGGTTACGCCAATGGCCGCGCTTGAACCCTTCCGCGTCCCAGCCGCGCTGCGTGCAGCAAGCGATCCCAAGCCGCTTCCTTACCTCCATTCCTCTCCCGATCAGGAGCAGGGAAGTCTGAATGTGGAACTTGAAGCATTGATATCAACCGAAACCATGCGAGGAAATAAGCTCGACCCATTTCTGCTGAGCAAATCCAACGTTTACGACCTCTACTGGACCCCGGCTCAGCTCGTCGCCCATCACACCAGCAATGGCTGCAATCTGCAGATCGGCGACATCCTCGCCACCGGCACCATCTCCGGCCCAGCCGAAACCTCCGCCGGATGTCTCCTCGAACTCACCCGCAACGGCGCGCAACCGATCCTGCTTCCCACCGGCGAATCGCGCACCTTCCTTGCCGACGGCGACGAGATCATCCTCCGCGGCTCATGCGAAGCCTCTGGCCATCCACGTATTGGCCTCGGCGAGTGCCGCGCCACCATCCTCCCCGCCCGCCCTTGATGTTCCATCGCCGCCACTTGCAACCCTAGCCAATTGTCACACCCGTGGACTATCCTCGACGGTGCATCGGAGGTGCACTAAGGGCCGCCGAACCGGAGAACTTTCCATGGCAACACACGCTCAGACCTTGAGCCAGACCCAACCCGCTCCTCCCACTGATTTTCTGCCGTTGAAGGGCACCGACCACGTCGAGTTCTACGTCGGCAATGCGCGCCAGGCCGCCTACTTCTACCGCGCGGCCTTCGGGATGTCCTTCGTCGCCTACGCCGGTCCCGAAACCGGTCAGCGCGACCGCGCCAGCTACGTCCTCCAGCAGGGCAAAGTCCGCTTCGTCCTCACGACCGCCCTCCGCACCGACTCCGACATCGCCCGCCATGTCGACAAGCATGGCGACGGCGTCCACGCCATCGCGCTCTGGGTCGACGACGCCCGTCAGTCCTGGATCGAGACCACCCGCCGCGGCGCCCGCAGCATCCAGGTGCCCACCGAGTTCAAAGACGAAAACGGCAGCGTCACGACTTCGAGCATCGCCGCTTACGGCGACACCATCCACACCTTCGTCGACCGCACCCACTACACCGGAACCTTCTTCCCCGGCTACCGGGACATCAAAGAAGACCACATCGCAAAGCCCGTCGGTCTGCTCCACATCGACCACATCGTCGGCAACGTCGGCTGGAATTCCATGAACAAGTGGGTCGACTTCTACCGCGACGTCATGGGCTTCGGCCTCTACCAACACTTCGACGACAACGACATCTCCACCGAATACTCCGCGCTGATGTCGAAGGTGATGGCCAACGGCAACGGCTACGTGAAATTCCCGATCAACGAGCCCGCCGAGGGCCGCCGCAAATCGCAGATCGAGGAGTACCTCGACTTCTACCAGGGGCCCGGCGTTCAGCACATGGCCCTCGCGACCAACGACATCCTCGCCACCGTCTCGCAGATGCGCAAACAGGGCGTCGACTTCCTCACCGTCCCGCACTCCTACTACACTGAGCTGCAGAACCGCATCGGCAAGATCGACGAGCCCATCGACGAACTCGAAAAACTCGGCATCCTCGTCGACCGCGACAACGAAGGCTACATGCTGCAGATCTTCACTCGTCCTGTCGAGGACCGACCCACCGTCTTCTACGAGATCATTCAGCGCAAAGGCAGCCGCAGCTTCGGCAAGGGCAACTTCAAAGCACTCTTCGAGGCCATAGAAAGAGAGCAGGCCTTGCGCGGCAATCTCTAGCCGCATCCATCCGTCAGCGCGTCTTACTTACAAGCGGCTCGCCCATCACGGCGGGCCGTTTCTCCTTCAAAACACAGCAGAAATATGCTCTTAAACCGATGCATCAATATGCACTAAAGCCTGAATAATCATTCATATAGACGAAGATATGTGCCATCTGCGAGTCTCATAGCCGGAGATACTCTGATGAGCACGACTCGAATCCAAGTCACTACCAATGTCGTCCTGAACAAGCCATTCCTGATCAAATCCCAGGCCACCTTTTTGATGTGTCCCCCTACCCTCTATGACGTCGATTATGTGATCAATCCCTGGATGGCCGGCAACGTCCACGCCTCCTCGCGTACCCTTGCCGCAGAACAATGGCAGCATCTCTACGAAGCCGTCAACAAGATCGCGAACGTCGAACTGATCGAGCCGGAACCCGGCTCACCCGATATGGTCTTCACCGCCAACGCCGGCCTCGAACGCAACGGTATCGTCGCAGTCAGCAGCTTCTTCCATCCCGAGCGGCAGGGCGAAGAGCCGCACTTCCGCCGCTGGTTCCAGCAGGCCGGCTACACCATGGTCGAGATACCGCGCTCCACTCCTTTTGAAGGCGAGGGCGACGCTCTCTTCTCCACCGACGGCCGTTGCCTCTGGGCCGGCTACGGTCCCCGCACTGCACTCTCCAGCCATCGCGCGCTCCGCGAACTCTGGGGCATTCCCGTCGTGCCGCTGCACCTCATCGACCCGCGCTTCTACCACCTCGACACCTGCTTCGCTCCACTCGAAGGCGGCTACGTGATGTACTTTCCGGACGCCTTCGATCACCTCTCCCTGCACAGGATCGAAGCCTTCTACCCGCCGGAAAAACGAATTCTCGTCCGCGAAGCCGACGCCGTAAGCTTCGCCTGCAACGCGATCAGCGTGGGCCGTACGATCATCCTCAACAACATCAGCATGAAACTGAGCGGCCAACTCGAACAGCTTGGTTTCAGGGTCGTCCAGGTCGCTCTCGGCGAATTCCTGAAGGCCGGCGGCGCTGCAAAGTGCCTCGTCATGAAGCTAAGCCCACCTGCTCATCGCCACTGAGCTGCGAATCGCGCGCATCGAGACGGCAACAGAGCAGGGAACTAACGCCCCTCCGCCAGCACCCTCTGATAGGCCGGTACTGTAAGAAACTCTACGAACTTCGGTGCCCTGACTAACTCCCGCATCAACTCCGCCGCCCGCACATAGGCCGAGTACCGCTGCGCATCGACGCTGGTCTTCGCCCGTCCCAACTCATCGGCAATCACCGTATCGACCATCTCCACCGTCACCGGCAACCCGTTGTCCAACACGGCATCATGATGCACCCACTGCCACAACTGTGCACGGCTTATCTCTGCTGTCGCAGCATCCTCCATCAGGTTGAACAGCGGTACGCAGCCGATCCCCCGCAGCCACGCCTCAACATATCCCAACCCCACGGCAACGTTCTGCCGCACGCCAGCCTCGGTGATCGTCCCCTCGGGCACCTGCAACAGATCATTCGCCGTCGCATGATAGTCCGGCAGTTGCTTGTCGATCTGATTGGGCTGCGGCATCACTCGATCGAAGACCTCGAGCGCCACCGGCACCAGCCCCGGATGCGCGACCCACGTGCCGTCGTGTCCGTCAGTAGCTTCACGTTCTTTGTCCGCCCTTACCTGTTTCAACGCGGTCTCGTTTGCCACCGGATCAGTCTTGATCGGGATAAACGCACTCATCCCACCCATCGCGCTTACGTTGCGCCGGTGGCACGTCTTGATGCACAGCTTCGAATAACTCCGCATGAAGTGCGTTGTCATCGTCACCTGTCCACGATCCGGCAGCAGCACGCTTTCGTCTCCGGCAAATTTCTTGATGAAGCTGAAGATGTAGTCCCACCGCCCGCAGTTCAGCCCGGCAGAGTGATCCTTCAACTCCCAGAGAATCTCATCCATCTCAAACGAAGCGAGAATCGTCTCGATCAGCACCGTTGCCTTGATGGAGCCCGCAGGAATCCCCAGCTCTCCCTCAGCCTTGATGAACACATCGTTCCACAGCCGCGCCTCCAGATGGCTCTCCATCTTCGGCAGATAAAAATACGGCCCTGAGCCGCGTGCCAGCAGTTCTTTCGCGTTATGAAACGCATACAAACCAAAATCGAACAGCGATCCCGACATCGGTTCGTCGTCCACGATCACATGCCGCTCCTCCAGATGCCACCCGCGCGCCCGCACAAACAGCACCGCAGGCTTCTCGATCAATTTGTAACTCTTACCGGTTTTTTCATCCTCAAACGTGATCGTCCGCCGCACCGCGTCCCGTAGATTCAGTTGTCCTTCCATCACGTTGTCCCACGTCGGCGTCGTCGAGTCTTCAAAGTCCGCCATGAACACCTTAGCGCCCGAGTTCAGCGCGTTGATGATCATCTTCCGATCGACAGGTCCTGTGATTTCTACTCTCCGGTCGAGCAAATCCGCCGGCAGCGGAGCCACCGTCCACTCGCTCTCGCGAATCCCCTTCGTCTCCTTCAGAAAATCCGGCCGCTCCCCGTCATCCAGCCGTTTCTGCCGAGCCGCTCGCGCCACAAGCAACTCTTTGCGCCTGTCGTTGAAGGTTCGCTGCAGCCCCACCACGAAGGCGACAGCCTCCGGAGTCAAAATCTCCGCATACCGCCCCGTTGCCGGAGCCACAAACTCCACGCTCTTTACTGACCGCATCCATCACCTCTAAAAAAATCATTAGTTGCCGGTTCTTAGTTGTCCGAAAAAAGATTGTGATCAAAACCTGCAACGAACAACTAGCAACTGACAACCAACAACTTCTACTACGCAAACCGCAGATGAACTTCGCCTGCCGTCGAAAACGTTACGTCCACGCAAGAGTCTGCCGTCGCTTGCGATACTCCGGTCCAACTCCCCGTTGTGACCCACTGGCCCGCCTTCAGCCCGCCTGTTCGCGCCGCGCCTTCATTTGCCAGCCACGGCAGCAGACGCATCAGGTCGCCCGAGGTGTTCGATCCGGTTCGCTCTACCCGCACCACGCCATCGACAAACAGCGTCACGTGTTCTTTCGAAAAATCAAGGCTCTGCCAATTCGCAACCGCCCCACCATACACAAATGCGCCATGCATCTGCAGATCGGCGATCATCGACAGTTTCGTCGCCTTCAACGGGTCTGTCAGGCCACTCTCGATCACCTCAATCGCCGGATGACAACTCGCAATTGCAGCGACGACCTCGTCTCGCGAATAAGCTTTATCCCGCGGCGGCAGATCCTTCCCCATGAGAAAAGCAATCTCAGCCTCCAGCCCGCGATACCTGTGCCTTCCGCCCAGTATCGCGTCATTCGAAGCAATCCACGCCAGCGGCATCGGTGCAAACATCGGCGTGGCGTCGGCCGTCGGGGCACCGACCTTCCACCCGCCAATCTCTCCATACGCCAGCGCGAGCCTGTCCTGAATGAAGTAAGCCTCGTCCAGCGTCACAGGCCGCACGCCCTCAGGCAGATCATCGATCGGCTTATTGGTCCTGCGAGCGTCCAGCAACATCGCCGCAGCATTCATCAACTCGAGTTCCCGCTCGCCAGTCATCATTGATTCAGTCTCTCGCAACTGGTCCATTTCTGTCTTCCCATACGCAGGCGCCAATCCCGACCAACGGTCGGACCCATGTAGATGGAGGCAGCAAGACCGGTAAACACACCACGAAGTGGTCGCTCGCCGCGCAGGCGGCCCGTCCGGCAGGACAAAGGGCTTACTTAGCGCTCTTCCCCAAACTCAACAGATTCGCAAACAGCCGGTAAGCCCCAGGCACTCCCTCCGGCAATTCGCGATACAGAGCCAAGGCCACATACACATAAACACCCTTGCCCGTCTTCGCAACCAGCAGTCCGCCCTTCTGCGGGTCCTGTCCGGGGTCATGCGTCTCAAGCGGAGCCTGATACTCCGGGCCCCAACTCTCGAGGAAACCATGCCCGCGCTCCTCCACCCAACCATCGAAGTCTCGCGTCGTAATTTTGTTCGGCCAGTTCAGTACAGGACTCTCCGGCATCAGCAACTGCACCGGCGCCGTCTCATCCACCACCTTCTCTTCGCTCCCCATCGAGGTGGGATAGGGCCCATAGTCGAACTGTCCCCGGTTGTACTGCACAATCACCACGCCACCGTTCTTCGCATACTCCAGCAACTTGCCGTTCGCCGCTGCCAACCCGGGATTCGCATACGCCCGCACCCCGAGCACCACGACGTCGTATCCAGCCAGTTTGCCCCCGGTAACATCATCCATGGTCAACGTCGTCGCATGCACTCCCAGATTTTCCAGCGACGCCTGCACCTCATCTCCCGTCCCCGGCAGATACCCCACCTTCAATCCGGGAGCGACCTTCACATCCACGCCCCGCGCACGGTAAGTCGCCGACGTGTACATATTCGTCGGCGTCAGCCCCTTGTAGCCGACCGCGCGAAAACCCTCGCTCGTTGCTCCGTTCGCCGTCTCGGCCACAGCCTTCAGCGTGTAGCTCGTCTCCGCGAGCGCCGCCGGTGTTACGCGAAACGAAAACGTCTTCGACCTCTCCCGCATGACTGAAGGAGAACCGCGCACTCGCAGGCTCCGAGCGCCATCCCTGCGGCAGTACAAGTTTCGCTGTCCCCTGCACGCCACGCTGCTCGTCTCCCCGAACTTCCACGCTCACCGTGAAAACTCTTCTCCGTCAGCGGAATAATCCCCGCCGAAGGTCGAATCGCCACGCTGAGCGAAGGAATGACTGCCATGGGCCGGTCCGCATCGCCGGCTTTGCCATCAGGCGCCAGCACTTCCTGACCCAGCAACAGAGGTACGCCGTCGTAATTCACGCGCACCCAGAAACTCTCCGGCGGCGTCTGCGGAGCGAGCCGCAATGCGGGATCGCTCACGTCGTAGTAAGCCTGTTCTGCATTCTTCTTCGAAAAGTAAGGCCGCGTCGTAGGATCTTTTCTTCGATCGGCGGCTCCGTCGGTCCCGCCTCCACCGCTCTTTGAGGGCCATCCGTATTCAAGAGAAGACTCCAGCGACTTTCCCGGTTCAAGCTTCGCAGTGCCCGGCGCCAAACTGTGTTCTTTGCCCGCAGCGACTCCGGTCGGCGACCAAAAGTCCGCTGTCACCTCAACGGTGTCGCGCCCGCCATTCACCACTCTGGTCGATACATGCGCCGTGCAGCCAGGAGTCACGGCGTCGGAGCAGGCATCGTCTTTGGCCGTCATCCTCGCTTCCACCCGCAATCCGAGCGCCTCGACCAGCGCATTGTTGAACTGCATCCGCTTCACCCGCAGCTCATGCAGCACATTCGTCTTCTCCACTGCCGGCAGCGCGCTCGCATTCACCTTTGCGATCAGCGCGTCCACTGCCTTCAGCCCATCGCGCAACTCCGGCGCGCACTTCTCCGGAGCGTTCGCCGAAAACACCTTCGCCGCCATCGCCGCATGATCATCGATTGTCTTCAAAGCGGGCCGCAACCAGCTCTCGCCTTCGGGAGCCAACGTGGCAATCCCCTCCAGCGTCACATCCACGCCATCGAAGAAACTCTTCTCCGTGTCCGATGTCTTCACCCGCGAGGCGTAACGGTGATAGTTCACGTTGAACGCCCCAGCCGGAGCCAGCCTCACGCCCTGGCCGATCTGCGTCTTCTGCAATGCCAGTCCTATTCGCGCGAACTGCACATAGCTCATCCCCAACAGCGGGCTGTACTCGCCCTCAGGAATCGTCACATTCGACTTAGGCGGTTCCGTCGTCCACTCCTTCGTCACGTAGTTGTAGAACCGCGCCGGAGCATACTTTCCCGTCGCGTAGTCAAACATCTCCTTGTTCGTCACCCGCGCAAACGGCGCACGCGCGTACACCTTCATCGGACTCCACGGCAACAGGCCTGCGGCAATCTGGTCCGGAAACATCTTCGGATCGCCCGCTGCATCGAACACCTCCTGTGCCATCTCTCCCGACACCTGATGTTGTCCATGCCCATCCGTCAGGCCGCCCGCAAACACGCTCGTCACCACCAGCGGCCGGAACAGCCTCACTGCCCGCACTGCGTCGTACAGCACCCGCTCGTGCGTCCACTTCCCAAGCGCCTCTTCCTTGGTCTTCGAAAATCCGAAGTCCACTTCGGTCCCGAACATCTGACTCACGCCCATGTACCGGTCCGCCGCCAGCAGTTCCTGCGTCCGCACCAGTCCCAGTGCGTCATCGAAATCGCCCGACATCAGATTCTGGCCACCCTCGCCCCGTGTCAGCGTCAGCACCGCCACATGCGCACCCTGTCCACGCGCCTCGTACGTCAGCATCCCGCCGTCTTCATCATCCGGATGCGCCACGATCATTAACAGGCTGGCTCGCGTCCTCAGCTTCACCAGACTCTGCTGCAGCGCCACCGCCCCTTCGTTGGCCGGAATCGCTCGTTCCGTTACGGAGGGCCGCACCCGCTCTCCCGCAAGATTCGCCGGGTCGCGCAGCTCCTGCCCAAACACGGCGCCATTCGGCACCCCGAGCGCTATTCCCGCCACCATACCCCAACCCGCAAACAACCGCATAGAAGTCATTAACTTCTAATCTCTCACAACCGACCACTCCAAATCACGCGCCAAGTGCCCCATCCACCGTCATTCCGGTAGCGTACTGTAACTAGTAGCCGGATTCGACATCCAATCCTTAGGCAGTAGTCCGGCAACCAGAAGGAATGAGCATGCTTATCCGCAAGTCCCCCAGCCTCAAATCGACCATCCGTTCCTCCGAAATCACTACGCAGCACGTCTTTGAGCAGTATCAGCAGAACCGCCGCCGCTTCCTCGCCGGAGCCGCCACCCTCGGCGCCGGCGTCCTGGCCGCCCGCTTCGTCCCCAGCCTCATCCATCCTCGCGACGGTGCACGCCGCCGATCAACTCCAGACCGTCGCCAGCAAATACACCCTTTCCGACGCGCAAACTCCACTAGCCAAGGCCAGCAGCTACAACAACTTTTACGAGTTCGGCGAAGATAAGACCGACCCCGTGCGCAACGCCGGCAAGCTTCACACCCGCCCCTGGCCCATCCAGATCACCGGCATGGTCAAGAAGCCCCAGACCATCAACATCGACGACCTCCTCCACTACCGCCCGCTCGAATCCCGCGTCTACCGCCATCGTTGCGTCGAAGCCTGGTCCATGGTCATCCCCTGGGACGGCTACTCCCTCTCCGAGTTCATCAACTTCTGCGAGCCTCTGCCCAGCGCCAAGTACGTCCAGTTCTTCTCCGCTCGTCGACAAGAAGGCCATGGAGCTTCCCTTCGGCTACGACTGGCCCTACAAGGAAGGCCTCCGCATGGACGAGGCCATGAACCCCCTCACCCTTCTCACCTTCGGCTGCTACGGCCAGACCCTGCCCAACCAGAACGGCGCTCCCGTCCGCGTCATCGTTCCCTGGAAGTACGGTTTCAAATCCGGCAAAATCCATCGTCCGTTTCCACTTCACCGACAAGCAGCCCGTGACGACATGGAACCAGACCGACGGCATGGAGTACGGCTTCTACTCCAACGTCAATCCGAACTACGACAACGCCCGCTGGTCCCAGGCTCACGAGCGGCGCATCGACTCCAGCATCCTCCCACGCACCATCCCCACCCTGATGTTCAACGGCTACAGTGACGAGGTCGCCAGCATGTACGCCGGCATGAACCTCAAAAAGTTTACTAGCCCCGTTCTTGACCTTCTGACTTTCTGATGTCAACTCCCGAAACAAGATTTCGCTCTTGATCAATATATTCGTATATGCTAATATTCATACAAATGCATGCAGGATGCCTCCGCCGATTCAAAGCCGACATCTTCCAGGCACTCGCTCATCCCACCCGCATCGCCATCCTCGAACTCCTCAGAGATGGAGAGCTCTCCGCCGGAGCCCTGATCGAGAAGCTCGACTTAGAGCAGGCCAACGTCTCCCAGCACCTTGCCGTCCTGCGCGCAAAGCAACTCGTCTCCACCCGCAAAGTCCGGCAACCAGGTCTTCTACTCCGTTCGCGACCCCATCATCATTGAGGTCCTGAATCTCATGCGCACCTACTTCCACGCCCATCTCAAGGAGTCGCTAGGCATGCTCGACGAGATGGAAAAGCCGCTGGAGACGATCCAATGACTCTCTCCCAGCAATGGGTCCCTCGTTCCATCGAGTGTCTGCACGGCTACACCGCCAGAAAGTTCTCGCACGATCTCATCGCCGGATTGACCGTAGGTCTCGTCGCGCTCCCCTTAGCGATGGCCTTCGCCATTGCCTCCGGCGTACCTCCGCAGGCCGGTCTGTACACCGCCGTAGTGGCCGGATTCCTCATCTCCGCACTGGGCGGATCGCGCACGCAGATCGGCGGCCCCACCGGCGCCTTCGTCGTCATCGTCGCCGGCATCGTCGTCAAATTCGGCGTGGCCGGACTAGCCCTGGTCGGAGTCATGGCCGGCGTTCTGCTCCTCATCATGGGCTTCACCGGCCTCGGCACAGCCGTCAAGTTCATCCCTCGCCCCGTCACCATCGGATTCACCAACGGCATCGCCCTGCTCATCGCCTCCACCCAGATCAAAGACTTCCTCGGCCTCACCACTCCGCCGGTCCCCAGCGAATTCCTCCCTCGCATCAGACTGCTTCTCCACTACGCCAGCACCGCGCGCTGGCAGACCGTAGCCGTCTCCGCAACCTCGCTCGCCATCATCCTCTTCTGGCCCCGCATCACCAAACGCCTGCCCGGCTCCATCGTCGCGCTTCTGCTCTCGACGGCTGCGGTCGCCATCTTCCATCTGCCCGATCGAGACCATCGGCAGCAAATTCGGCGGCATCCCGCAGGGCTTTCCCCACTTCGCCCTCCCCAGCTTTCAGCGCGGCGCACATCCTCCCGCTGCTTCCCTCCGCCTTCACCGTCGCCCTTCTCGCCGCAGTCGAAAGCCTGCTCTCCGCCGTGGTCGCCGATGGCATGAGCGGCGATCGCCACAACTCGAACATGGAACTCGTAGCCCAGGGAGTCGCCAACATCGCCTCTCCTCTCTTCGGAGGCATCCCCGCCACCGGCGCCATCGCCCGCACCGCGACCAACATCCGCTCCGGCGCCCTCACCCCCGTCGCCGGAATGGTCCACGCCCTCACCCTGCTCGCCATCCTTCTCGTCGCCGCCCCGCTAGCCCGCTTCGTTCCCCTCGCAACTCTGGCCGCGGTCTTGTTCGTCGTCGCCTACAACATGGGCGAGTGGCGCGAGATCGGCACCATCCTTCGCCTCTCCAAAACCGACATCGCCGTCTGGATCACCACCTTCGCCCTCACCGTGCTCGCCGACCTCACCGTCGCCGTCGGAGTCGGCATGGCCCTCGCCGCACTCCTCTACATCTACCGCATCGCCGAGACCACCACCGTCGCGCCCGTCACCCCCGAGTACCTCGCCGACGGTCAGGCCCACATCCTGCAGGACAAAGACATCCCCTCCAACGTCACCATCCTTCGCATCCACGGCCCCTTCCTCTTCGGCACAACCGAAAAACTCACCGAAGTCACCAAGGACCTCAATCAATTTGCAGAGGTCGTCATCCTGCGGCTTCGCAACATGACCGCCCTCGACGCCACCGGCATCCACGCCCTCGAACAGTTCTCCGATCGCCTGCACAAAGCAGGCAAAACGCTTCTGCTCTGCGGCGCCAGAGACCAGCCATCGCGCCTCATCTCACGCTCCGACCTTTCTCGACCACATCGGACCGGAAAACGTGCTCCCTCACGTCCAGGCCGCCCTGGCCCGCGCTCAGGAACTTCAGGGAGACTTCGAAGGCGTCGGCCGCGAGCTGGCAGCCGACATGGCGCGTCACCCCCTCTAACCTGTAACTTGGCTTACGAGGGTCTCGAAAAGCTCGTCTTGCTTAAGGGCACGGCTTTAGCCGTGCCGAAAGTGTTTATTTGAATGCGGCTTTAGCCGCTGAGGTTACGCCTTTTCGCCAAAGCACCTATTTCAGCATCACTCTTGCGACCACGCTAAACTACACAGGCAAATGTCCAAGCGCGCCATCATCATCCTCAAAACTCTGCTCCACCTTCTCTGCCTCGCCCCCTTCGCCTGGCTCGTGCATCTCTTCACCTCGAACTCCCTCGGCAACTACGCCGACCCCGTCAACTACATCACCCACTTCACCGGCGACTGGACCCTCTACTTCCTTTTCTCCTCGCTCGCAATCACTCCCATCCGCCGCCTCTCGCCAAAGATCTGCATTTCTCATCCGCTTCCGCCGTCTCCTCGGCCTCTACGCCTTCTTCTACGCGACCCTCCATCTCGCAACGTACATCTTCCTCTTCTCCGGCTACGACATCACCACCGCCCTCGCCGGCCTTCGCGCCGGACACCCCGGCGAACTCGTCACGCAGTGGAAGATCATCTGGCCCCGCATGGTCGACGACGCTCTCAAACGCCGCTTCATCCAGGTCGGTTTCTTCGCCTGGCTCATCCTCCTCTCGCTCGCGATCACCTCACCGGCTTTCATCATGCGCGCCATGGGCGGAAAAAACTGGCAACGCCTCCACCGCCTTATCTACGTCGCCGCCATCGCCGGCATCATCCACTTCTGGTGGCTCGTCAAGGCCGGCAATCACGCCCCAGCGAAGGACACCGATCGTCCTCACATCCTCCTCCTCGCCCGCGTCGCCTACACCCTCATCAAACGCAGCAAGAAACCCACGGCGGCTCTCAAATCCGCGTAGAAGATTTCAAGATTTTTAGGTCTTAAATCTTCAGGTCCCAGCCCGGCAGCAAGAAGGAGAACGCTTTGGGCCGTAATCAGTTGCAGTTTTGTGTTCAGAAGTGTCGCACTTGTCCGGGAAGCCGATCTCTCGTCCACTGGGATCACGATAGGTCTTGACCATTTGCATCAGTGATCGAGAGGCCATGGTGCATTTGGTTTGCTCGACCGCAGCATTCGAAACGTCACTCCTCAGTGATGCTTACAAAACTTTACAAAGCTTAACCAATCTTTATCGCACGCTCCGAGGCCCAGTGCTGAAATCGAATTACTGCGTAGGCATCAATCTCGCTGCGCATCGAGGAGCACCCCATGAATCGTGAAAAGGTTATTTCTACATTCGCCAAGTTGATTCCCGTAGCCGTCAGTATGAGCATCATGCTGGCCCTGGGCACACAAATTGCAACAGCTCAGGAGGCGATCATCGTAACTACTCCATTTGCCTTCTCTGCTGGTACTCAATCCTATCCGGCAGGAACGTACCAATTCACTCTCTTATCCGAGTGGTCTCTCTCAATCCGTAGTGTGAATGGAGGAGGTGAGAGGTTCTTTCCCGTAATTCCGGAAGAGAATGGAACCTTGGGATCGCACGCAGGTCTGACTTTTCGCAACTCTGAAGGCCACGCGAGCCTTCAGGTAGTTCACGTGCCGGGCACAGACCGAGTTGCCGAGTTGAATCAGCATTTCACACGAAGCAACAAGGCGAAGTCTGACATGTCGTCGGCCTCGGCTGTATCTTCTGAAAAAATTACTGTCGAACCGCACAACGCGACGGGCCGATGAGAGGTGGGCATTTTCAAGAGACAAGGGGCTACATCAGGTTGCCTATCTGGTACAGCCCCAGAATTTTTCTTCAAATTCAGCCCAAAAATCGCATGTCAAGCCCCCAAACCACCTAACTGTATCAAGCATAAGGAGATATAGTTGGCATGTTAGTTACGCTCAATTCGATATACTTAAAACTAGGGGAAAATATTCAAAGCGCAGACGGCAACAAAGCGTAACTCCTTTGTTTGGAATATTTTGGATGTAATCCCTTTGTTTGGAATATTTTGCGCAGAATATCGTCCCGTAAACTATTAAAAACAAAGACGTTACGCGCGGGCAATAAGGGGGGGGGTGGGTACCTCATGGACAATCTCGCAACTTGCCGGTCAACCTCTGGTCTAAGAACAGGAGGCGTCTCCATGAGCAGACTCACTGTGGCTCTCGTCCTGTTGATCGTGCCCCTGTCCCTCCATGCCGAGAAAAAATCCAAACCCAAACCTGCCTCCAAATCCGCCGCACTCGTTCCGCTCACTCCGCAAGAGCGAGCCCAGCAAATTCTCAACCGCTTCACCTTCGGCCCTCGCCCCGGCGACCTCGAACAGGTTCTCTCCATCACTCCCGAAAAATGGTTTGAGCAGCAGCTCAATCCCGCCGGCATCCCCGATCCAGTACTCGACAGGCGCCTCGCCGACTACCCTACCCTCAACCTGCTGCCCGATCAGTCCCTGGTTCTATTTCCCGACCGCGGCACCATTCAGCAGGTAGCCGACGGCAAGCGGCCTTACCCGACCGACCCCCTCCTCGCCTCGGTGTACGAAGTTCAGGTCTACAAACTCCACCGCGACCTCGACGCCAAAAAGATCAACGCCGACGGCAAGCCTGACAAAACTCCGCCCACCGAAGAAGAAGCCGCCGCTCAAAAGAAAACCGACCAGGCCACAGCCACTCGCATCGCCGGTCAGCTCTTCGGCTTGCCACGCGAGCAGCGTATGGACACTTTCATCGCGCTGCCTGTGGCTGATCGCATCGCCTTCACCACCTACGTTGCCGGCGAACAGAAAAACCAGCTCCTCGCTCAATTCAGTCCACGCGAGCGTGAGATCTTCTACGGCATGGCCGCCAACATAGGCTCCTCTTACCAGATCGTCACCGAACTCTCGCAGGCCAAGTTCCTCCGCGCCATCCTCTCCGAGCGCCAGCTTCAGGAGGTCATGACTGACTTCTGGTTCAATCACTTCAACATCTACATCGGCAAAGACTCCGATCAGTGGTACACCACCAGCTACGAGCGCGATGCCATCCGGAAGCACGCACTCGGCAAGTTCCGCGATCTTTTCCTCGCCACCGCCACCAGCCCGGCCATGATGATCTACCTCGATAACTGGCAGTCGATCGGCCCCGACTCTCATCGCCAACGGCGTCAATCCCGCCAATCCCAAATCGAAGAAGGGCAACCGCGGCCTCAACGAGAACTACGGCAGGGAAGTGATGGAACTCCACACACTCGGCGTTGACGGGGGCTACACTCAGGCCGATGTCACGGCTCTCTCCGCCATCCTCACCGGCTGGACCGTCGACCGGCCCAATCAGGGCGGCCCCTTCATCTTCGACCCCAAACGCCACGAACCCGGCCCAAAGGAATGGCTCGGTCACACCATCTCCACGCCACCGGACCGATTCTCGGTCTTTACAACCTCGCCGCACATTCTTCGAAGCATCGCAGGTCCCCGACCAGAATCAAATGAACGAAGGCATCGAAGCTCTCACTCTCCTGGCCGCGGATTCGCACACAGCGCACTTCATCAGTTACAAATTAGCGCAACGCTTTGTCGCCGATGATCCACCGCCAGCCCTCGTCGACCGCATGGCCGCCACCTACCTCGCCACCGACGGAGACATCAAGGCCATCCTCCGCACTCTCGTCCAGTCGCCCGAGTTCAACTCGAAAAAATATTTTCGCAACAAAGTCAAAACCCCGATGGAGTTCCTCGCCTCCGCCTTTCGCACTACGGCGACCGATCCCGTCAATCCCGGTGCGCTCGTCAACACCATCCGCACCATGGGAATGCCGGTTTACTATGCACTCCCGCCCACCGGCTACTACATCACCGCCGACCACTGGATGAACTCCACTGCCCTTATCGACCGCCTCAACTTCGCCAATCAACTTACCGGCAGCAAATTCGCGAATCAGAAGTTCGACTCCGCCCATGTCCTCGCCCTCGGCCTCATGGCTCAGCCCGCCAGTTCTTTCGCGAACCAGGCCACAGCCGCAAACACTGGTCACGCCAAATACTCTGAAGCCGTTCTCACCACCTCATCCAGCCGGCCGAATCAACCAGCTTCCGGCGCTACCGGCCAGGACATCGCATTGCACGTGATCGAGTCCACTCTCATCGGCGCAGACGTGTCTGCTCAGACCAGCCAGCTCATCCACAAACAAATCGAGCAGCTTCCCGCGGCCAACTCCACCGACACGCTCAACCTGATCACCGCGCTCGTCATGGGCAGCCCCGAGTTTCAACTTCGCTGATTCATGCAGATGGAACGTCTGTAAACTTGAAATCGAAATCGGAGAGTCAGATGGAAGACGAGGACATCGAGTCCGGACTCGATCCTATGGTGATGTTCGGCCTCTGGATGACAGCTGCCGAGGCGAAGGAGCCGAACGATCCAACCGCCGCCGCGCTGGCAACAGCAACACGTGATGGAATGCCCAGTGTGCGAATGGTCTTGATGAAAGGCGTTGACGATCGCGGATTCGCTTTCTACACCAACGCAGAGAGTCAAAAGGGTCTGGAATTGCAGGAGAATCCGAGAGCCGCGATGTGCTTCCACTGGAAGTCGCTGCGACGCCAGGTCCGGATCGCAGGAACGGTAACGGAACTTCCCGCGCCTGAGGCGGATCGCTACTTTCACAGCCGCCCGCGCCTGAGTCAGCTAGCTGCAGCAGCATCGCAACAGAGCCGCGTGTTGCCCGCACGCGAGGAACTGGTGGCTCGAGTGAAGGAGTTGGACGCAGCATTCCCAGGGGAGATTCCGCGGCCGGAATATTGGAAGGGATATGTCCTGCAGCCGGAACGGATCGAGTTCTGGAAGAGCCGCGAGGGGCGACTGCACGACCGCCTCCTCTTCGTGCGAACCAGCGATGGATGGGAGAAACATCGACTGTTCCCCTGACAAACATCTTCCCTCACGGGCTCCACGCCCATATGATTCGTTCCACCGATCATTCCAGGAGATTCCCGTGGCGAAGAACATCGTCATCTGCTGCGACGGCACCGGCAACGAGTATGGCGAGTGCAACTCCAATGTCGTCCAGCTCTACCGGACTCTCGTCATCGACGGCAAGCGGCAGGTCGGCTACTATCATCCCGGCGTCGGCACTGAAGGCTCACCCACCTCGACCAACAAGATAAGCGCCGCCCTCTCTGTTGTAGGCGGCCTCGCCTTTGGAATAGGAATTCTGCGCTACGTTGGAGACGCCTATCGTTATCTGATGAACGTCTACGAAGAAGGCGACAAAGTCTATCTCTTCGGCTTCAGCCGCGGAGCGTACACTGCGCGCGCACTCGCAGGCGTGTTGCACGTGTTCGGTCTGCTTCATCCCGGCAACGAAGGCCTCATCCCTTACGTTGTCCGCATGTACGCGAAGCGAAGCCGCAAGGCCGACGGCATGACTCACACGTTTGACGTGGCCACCGGTTTCAAAGCCACCTTCTGCCGTTCGTGTCCCCTTCACCTCGTCGGCTTGTGGGACACCGTCAGCTCGGTCGGTTGGATATGGGATCCCCTGAAGCTACCTTTCACAGCGCGCAACCCCGAAATGGCCCACGGCCGCCACGCCGTCTCCATCGACGAGCGCCGCTGCTACTTTCGCAACAACCTCTGGGGCGCGCCCTTTCCCGGCCAGGACATCAAGCAGGTGTGGTTCAGCGGTGTTCACTCCGATGTCGGCGGATCCTACCCCATCTCCGAAACAGGCCTCTCCCAAATCGCCCTTCAGTGGATGCTGTGTGAAGCGGTCTCACTCGGTCTGCTGATAAACCCAGACCAGGCGAATGAAATGCTCGGTCGAGTCCCCACCTTTCCAGGAGTCGCTCCCAACCCGGCGCAGCGAGAACATAAATCCCTCACCCTCCCATGGTGGATCCTCGAGTTCTTCCCGCACTCCTACTACGATTTCGTGGCCAGGAAGAAAAAATGGCGCATCCCGTTGGGTGCTTCGCGAGTCATCCCTCCCGGTTCAATCTTTCACGAGAGTGTCTGGAAGAAACTCGCACTAGACACAACCTACCGCCCGAAAAACCTGCCGCCTGACTGGACAACGAATCCCGATTGGAAACGTACTGCCGAGCCCGACAACGCCTGTACCTTCCCTCAAGCGGTAAGCTAGCTCAAGCCCTCGAACAAATCCGTCCCCTGTCGCGCAGCTTGCGGTTCAGCCGTCGCGATGAGAGTGTAGAACTCTTCGGCACCATATTGCTCGAACATGGCCTTCGTCTTCTCCATCAACGGAGCCTGCGAGACATGTTGCCGAAATGCTTCGTTCTTTCGCGCCCGCACCGAGCGAATATCCAGCGTCACCGTCCACGGAATCGTCATCGCCGGCGGCCTGCCCGGCATGTGGAAGTTCGCCGACAAGTAGTACAGCCGCTTCGCCTTGTGTATTTCGCCGGCGTCCGGATACCGCTTCGCCTGCGCGGCCCAATGAAATGCCGCCGTCGTCAGCATCGACGCCATCATGTGATCGGCGTGCGTGTTCTGTCCGCCATCTCCGCCAAACGTAATCACAACATCGGGCTTGAAGCGCCGCATTCTCTCCACCAGCCGCCCAGCCGCAATCGGAATCTCGACAAACTCCAGCCGTCCATCGTGATAGTCCATCAGTTCATGCTGGCTCACTCCCAGCACCTCGCACGATCCGCGAAACTCATCGCGCCGCATCTTACCCAACGCCTCGCCCGACGCGGCATCGCCTCGATTCGACGCCGCCCGCCCATCCGTCAGGCAAATCACATACGTCTCAACCCCACGTTCTGCTGCCAGCGCCAGCGCCCCACCAAAGCCAAAGCATTCATCATCCGGATGCGCCACCACGCACATCAACTTCAATCCCACTCCGCCCCCTCCAGGTCCTCATCTTCGAATAGAAGCTCCGGCGACAGCTCGTCGATCTCGGCATTCGGATCAACGCCGCGGACCGGCGCGAAGCTCCTTCTGTGGAGAGCGCAGGGCCCGATCTCTGACAGCGCGCGCTTGTGTCCAGGCGTACCGTAGCCCTTATGCGAAGCCAGACCATATCCCGGATGCAGCGCATCCAGCTCGCGCATCAAAGCGTCGCGGTGTACTTTAGCCAGCACGGAGGCTGCCGCAATCGAAAGACTCAACGCGTCTCCATAGATCAGCTTCGTCTGCCGGCATGGATGGTCCAGCCGCATCGCATCGATCAGCAGATGGTCCGGCTCAACCATCAGTCCTTGCACGGCCGCAAGCATCGCCATCCGGGAAGCCTGGTAGATGTTCACGCGATCGATTGTCTCGGCATCGACTTCGGCAATTGAGAACGCGAGCGCCATGCTGCGTATCCGGGAATCAAGCGACTCCCGTTCTTCGCGTGTCAGTTGTTTCGAGTCCTTCAACCCAGCGCCAGCCAGCTCGTCGAGGCATTCGGGCAGAATCACTGCAGCTGCCACAACGGGGCCGAACAGCGCTCCACGTCCGACCTCGTCGACTCCGGCGATCCTTGTGAAGCCGTGGTACCGGAGCGCCTGCTCTGGTGCGTCGCTGCATACCAGCAGCTTTAACATCCGCTGTTTTGCGGCAGCAGCGGTCAGCTTTTTCTTCAGAGCGCGTTTGGAGAGAACTGAAGGCATGCCCGTCAGAGACGAGTGTAACGCCGCACACACAACGAAGCCACGACCGAAGTCGTGGCTCAGTGGAAAAAGGGGAAGTAAACTTAGCTGGCGGTGCGCTCGACCTCGCGCAGACGGGCAGCCTTACCGCGCAGACCGCGCAGATAAAACAGCTTCGAGCGGCGAACTTCGTAGGAACGAACCTTCTCAACCCTATCGACAACCTTGGAGTTGTACGGGAAGATGCGCTCAACACCCTGGCCGAAGCTCATCTTGCGAACAGTGAAGGATCCCTGCGCGCCCTTGCGGCATGCAATCACCATGCCCTCAAAGGCCTGCAGACGCTCTTTCTCGCCTTCACGAATCTTGACTTGTACACGAACGGTGTCGCCGGGGGCGAACTCAGGTAAATCGGTCCGCTCTAACTTGGCGGCCAGCTTCTGCATAATCGGATGAATGGACATGACACAACTTTCCTATGGTTGGACTCGTCCTTCAGTGTACATCAAAACGGCTCTCTTTGCTCATAAATCGATGCAATTGCAGAGCCTTTACTGATTTATACCCCACCCTCGGCGAGCGGAGAAACCGTCGGATAACAGAGCAGAAAGTCGTAACTGTCGGCCCAATACACCAGGTTTGATTCGAGCGGCGTTCGTTTTCCAAGCGCTATACCGTGGAGCATTGGCCGAAGGGGGCGAAGATCAAACAGCGTCGCGTTTGAGCCTGCGAGATTTGCAAGCAAGGCGAAGGTAAGTTCATCTTTTCGCTCGTCGGCGTCGAAGGTCTCGCCCGGGAGATGCTCCTTACCGCCTGCGGCAAAGACACCCACGTTGAAAACGGATTTGTTTTTCGCAAGCGCCCACTCGGTGACAAAGTTGCCGAGTGTAGAAACTCCACGCGCGTCGTAACCGCGATGAAGGTGATTGCGACCGAAGCGCAAAAGAATCTTGCCATCCCCTTCCTTTTCGTAATGGGCAAGGAAGAGCCGTTTCATCAGGAGTTCGCGCGCCTCTGACGCCGCGAGTTTCGTGCCTGGACTTGAGCGGAGCGTCTCGATCCGCAACGTGTCCCGGACATTTTGCCAAAGTGAGATTCCGCCGACGATCGCATCGTGAGCAGGGTGATCAGCGTCGGCGATGCGCAGCAGCTCAGACGCTTGCGCGCGGTTGTAACCGTGACCTGAGATTTTGACCATCTGTTGCAATCCTGCGTCCCCCGGATTGAGTGCGGCGATGTCGAGGATCAGTCGTTGAGGCTGACCTTCGTCGATGTCGCATCCCCAAAGAACAGTCCGATCCGGTGCAGCAAAATGACGGATCACAGCAGCCTGATCGTATGTCCAGAGAGCCACGATGGGTGTAGCGTCGGGCGGCCCGTTCCGCTCCAGATGCTCCGCAGCCCAAGGGCTGACCTCAGCCGCGACATGGTGATATCCAATTTGCCAAAGCTCCGGCCATAGGTCGCCAAGGAGTGCGGGAATCTCGGTTTCGCCATGAAGTTCACCGAGCAGGAAGAAATCGTGGTTGTGCGCTTCAGCGAGCAGCCTCTCCTCGCCTGCGCCGTGCAGAGAGACTGCATGAGCGGCCAGTGTCGCACGGATAGACTCTTCTGACGTGTTCTGAAAGGCCCTGAGCGGCATTGGCACGAGAAAAAAACTCAGAGCAAGAACAAGGCGCAATTGGCAGCTCATAGCAGCAACTACGGGCAAATGATCAGGATGGTTCCGCGAAGATCAGAAGCGCCAGTTGGAACTCAGCCCTCATCCTCCCGCAGCTCCGCCAGAATCTCACGATCCTCCTCGCTGATCTCGATCTTCTCCAGCAGGTCCGGACGGTTCTCGAGCGTCTTCTTCAACGCCATTCTGCGACGCCATCGCCGGATGGTCTCGTGGTTTCCTCCCGCCAGAGCCTCCGGAATCGGCAGTCCCTTAAAATCCGCGGGTCGCGTGTAGTGCGGGTAATCCAGTAATCCACCGGCTCCGTACGTCGACCGCGGTGGTCCATCGGCAGGGACCGCATCTTCCACGACATCCTCCGCGCCGAAGCTCTCAAAGCGAGACGAATCCGGATTCCCCAACGCCCCCGGCAGCAGCCGAACAACGGCGTCGACAATCACAGCAGCGGCCAGCTCGCCGCCCGATAATACGTAATCCCCAATCGAAATCTCGCGGTCACACAGCAGCTCATTCACCCGCTCATCCACGCCTTCGTACCGCCCGCAGATGATGACCACGCGCTCTGTCGACGCAAGCTCCTGCGCCATGGATTGACTGAACGGCTGACCTTGCGCGGAGAGAAGAATCACAGTTTCCCTCTGCCTCTGTCGCTCGGCCTTTGGGGTAATCTGCAGCGACTGGACCGCATCGTAGATCGGCTGCGCCTTCAGCACCATCCCCTCGCCGCCGCCAAACGGACGATCGTCCACAGTTCGATGCCGGTCGTGCGTAAAGCCGCGCAGGTCATGTGTCGCAATTTCGACCAGGCCCGACGTGCGGGCGCGCTTCAGAATCCCGTAGTCAAAGGGACCCGCAAAGAAATCGGGGAAGATCGTAATGATGTCGAAGCGCATATTCAATGATTACCGAATACCCAATTGTTGTTACCGAATAGCCAATTAGGGATGCCTCTGCTGATTGCACCTTATCACTAGAAAGTTGTAGGAGAGTGCAATCCATTCCCGTTGAAAATCTAAGGGTGATGTTTTACGCATTAACCTCAGCCTCCAGGCCATCACGGCGATAGAAAAGAGCCCTTTATGTTTCGTGCAAAACTCGCCGCCGAATCGATGATGCTGCCTCTGATATTTGTGTGCTCCATCGCCGCCGCGCAGGAGCTGCCGCAAAACTGCACAGTAAACGCTCCGGAATCTCCTTCGGTCTATATAGTCCCTCCAGGGGATGTCTATGGCTCCTACGTTCCTTACACAGGACAGGTGGCCGCGCAAAGTAAAGCCGCCACAGCTTGCAACATGCCGGGCCCGCCCCCGGCTCCAAGCAACTCTTCACGGCAGGTCCCCGCATCGCAAGCTACAGTAGCCGACGCTACGCCACTGGCCTGCAATACCGACCTCTGGGTTGCGGACAAAGTCTATGGCCCGTACGTTCCTTACACAGGACCACTGAAAGCCTGCCGCGCTCTCACCGGGCACACCGCGCCCAACTCGTCGCCCTTGAACCTCACCCCGTCGATAGAGCTGCAGCCAGCCGATCCGGTCAAATCTGCTCCGCCCGAGCCTGTGGCCAACAATCTCGTCGCGCCCCTAAATGGCGTTGCGGGCAGCACCAGCGAATTCGTCCGCTCGGTACCTGTTCCCCTCGCAGTAACAGGGCCACTGGAGGAGATGAAGCCATTCCGAACCTACGCGATCGCCTTCAAGGCAGCCACTCTCGGAGCGGGCATCGAAATCGCCACGCCGATCGCAGGCAGCTTCAATCTCCGCACCAGCGTCAACTTCCTTGCCTTTAACGATCCATTCTCGCTCCACGGAGTGGACTACGAAGCCAGGTTCCATCTCCAATCCAGTGAGGCGGTCCTGGACTGGTTTGTCGGAAAGGGGCTTCATATCAGCCCCGGCATTCTCTATGCGAAGAACTCCATGACGGCGTCGGTTAATGTTGGCCCCGGTCAAACCTTTGTTTTGAGCAACCAGGGTTTCCTCAACAGTGTTGACGACCCTGTCACTGGTTCCTCCTCAGTCGTTTTTCCGCACAAATTTTCCCCGTTGCTGCTGATTGGCTACGGAAATATTCTTCCGCGCAGCGGGCACCATCTCTCATTTCCCGTTGAGATCGGCGCTGCCTACACCGGAGATCCGGTAATCGCTCTTACCCTGCACGGGACTGCCTGCACCACAGACGGTTGCTTCAGTTTCGACTCAAACCAGCAGGCACAAACCTTCCTGCAACAAGAGGTACACAAACTCAACGAAGATCTAAAACGATTTCCGGTCTCTCCCATTGTCTCCGTGGGGGTGGGCTATCGCTTCTGATCGTCGCTGGTTCCTGCTCCACCTGTCGATTGATTAACCTCAATCAAACCCTCCGGCAGCCTCATATCGATGCGTTTCGCCGCGGTATTCACCTTTACCAGAAACGCCTTCGCAAACGGAATCAGAATCTCGTCTCCCTCGGGTGACGTAATCGCCAGCAGAGGCGCCGCATCGTCAAGCCGCCGTCCGCCATCTGCGGTCATCGCGAACTGCACGTCCGCAACAACGCCCACCGACTTCGATCCGTTATAGACAGTGCAGCCGATCAGTTCGCTGATGTATACCGATTCCTCATCCAGCGGAAGACGCTCCTCGTGTGGAACGAGTACGTCCTTTCCTGCAATCGCCTCAGCATCTGAGATCGTGTCGACGCCGGCAAACTGCAGCACCACCCGCCCCTCATTCTTGCCGACAGGCAGCCAGAAAGCCGTCACTTCAGCCGGGCGTGCCTCCGCCTCTTCTCCGGCAAAACCGGGCGCAGCCAGAAACACGCGCTTCTGGCTTTGAAATCGTTCGGGAAAATCAGTAAACAACTCCGCGAGCAGCTCGCCCTTGCGGCCCTGTGGCCGAAGCAAATGCGCCAATACGATCCATGCTGGGGTGCTTTGCGTCATAGGCAGAAAACTCAGCGATACGTCATGCGGTGAATTCGGCCATGAGTCGTAAGACGAATTCATCGATGAGAAGATGCCGGACGCTGTTTGGTACCCAGGTCAGCTCTGTGGAGGCGGGTCGCCCTGTTCCACGATATCCAGCGAAAAGCGATGCTTGAGCTTCATGCTCGCCGCGCTGAGGATCGTCCGCATCGACCGCGCCGTTCGACCCTGTTTCCCAATCACTTTGCCAACGTCGCTTTGGGCGACGCGCAATCGAATGACAGTGGAGTCGCCTTCTGCAATAGCCTCAACCGAGACGCCACTCGGATCATCTACCAGAGCATGAGCTATCTCCGTCACAAGGTCTGTCATGTTCTTTACAGGATTTTCCCCTGCAGGAATCTGAGTTGCCTGAGTCATCACACACCTTCGGTTCTGGGAGTCACGAAGAATCGCTCACGCCCTTGCCTTTGCCTCGTCTACGCGAGAGCTTCCGGAAAGTGCTGGAACGAGCGAAACACCGGTCGCAGGAAAGTCCAGCGCGAAACTAGACCTTCTGCTTTGCGAAGTCAAGAGACAACTATGCAATACCAAGCAGTCTACGTGAAATGGTGTGCGGGAGAACCACGGAGAATCTAATGAGACAGCTATCTTTGGGAACCAGAATTGCGTTCCCAAAGTTAGGTAACTAGTAACTTCAGGCCGCTGCGACCGCTTCAGCCGGCTTCTGAGCCATCAGCTTTCCGACCCGCTCCGACAACTGCGCTCCATTGCTGGTCCAGTAATCGATGCGATCACGCTTCAGGTCAAGGGTTGCGGGGTTCGTGCGCGGATTATAGGTGCCCACCACTTCGACCGAACGGCCATTACGGGCGCGGTCCTTTTCGATAACAACAACGCGGTAGTGAGGTTGCTTACGCGCTCCAACGCGCGCCAAACGGATCATCAACACGGGCAATGCCTTTCAGAACATTTTTAATGAGTTGCAAGGTGGTTCCGATAGTCTTCCATCTCGACGGAGGACCGACAGGATTAATCCAACATCTAAGTATCGCGGAAATCGCCACTTTTCGCAATGGAGAAAAGCGTAAAGCGCTGCCAATCAGGCCGGAAACAGAAATCGCAGCACATCCCCAAAACGGTCTGACCAAGCCCGTTCATCGTGTACAGCACCCTGCGCCTTGACATAAGTCAGGTCTACCCCCGCCTGCCAGCCCCGCTTCAGCAACAAACGCTCCAGAGAATCTGCATCTCTAAGGTGCCGCACACCTTCAGCCGTCCCCATATCCAGCCAGATCCGCAGTTTCGGCTTCGTCGTCTGCTGCTCGATCGCGTTCAGGATAGCTGCGATGGTCCCACCACAGCGAAGGGGACATCACCGCAACCTTGCTGAAAACCTCCGGATGCGCAAAGCCCAGATAAAGCGAGATCAGTCCACCCAGCGATGACCCGCCCACTCCCGTGTTCTCCGGTCCCGGCAGCGTCCGGTAGGTGCTGTCGATCATTGGCTTCAATTCCTCGATCAGCAGCCGCCCGTAGCTCCTGCCTTCGCCCCCGCCCATCTTGAAGTCGCGAGTCGGCGTATACTCCGCCATCCGCCGCAGCCCGGTGTTGGCGATGCCCACCAGAATCAGCGGCTCAATCTCGCCAGCCTCAGTCAGCCGGTCGGCAGTCGTGTTTGCGTTCCACGTCTTGCCCGCAATGTAGGACGTTCTTCCATCGAATAGATTCTGCCCATCCTGCAGGTAGAGAACAGGGAAGCGGCGCTCCCTTTGTTCGAGATACTGCGGAGGCAGATACACCGAGACCGCCCGGTCATCCGGCAAAATCTCCGAATGAAACTGCCGCACGCTGTACCTGGGATTGGCATCAAGCTCCTCTGCGGTATGCTCTCTCATCTGGTCTTCGGTAGAACTGGCAGAGATTGTCGCCTGCTCCGGCGGCCTGAGTACTGATTCGGAAGAAGGCTGGGATGGTGGTCTCAAGGGGAAAAGAAACAGCTCCTGTAAAGTACGATTGCATCAGACTAGCAGAGGGAGAAAGATGAAACGCGAATACCATAAGTGGTCGTCTCCAGCCCTGGGACGAGATATGGAGATGCTCGTCTTCGGCCACGCGGGTCTTCCCGCACTTGTCTTCCCCACCTCCTGCGGCCGCTTCTTCGAGTTTGAAGACCGCGGCATGATCCACGCAGTGAAGGAAAAGCTCGAACATGGCCGTCTGCAGCTCTTCTGTGTCGACTCAATCGACTCCGAGAGCTGGTACAACCGCGCCGTCCCTCCACGCTGGCGCATCGCTCGTCACGTGCAGTACGAGCAGTATCTGATGCAGGAGGTTCTCCCACTCCTCCGTCAAAAGAACCGCTCTCCGCAACTTGCTGCTACCGGTTGCAGCTTTGGCGGATATCACGCGCTCAACATCGCGCTGCGTCATCCTGACGTTTTCAGCGCCATGCTCTCCATGGGCGGTGCCTTCGACACCTCTAGCTTCCTTTCCGGCTACTACGACGACGACTGCTACTTCAACATCCCCATGCACTACCTGCCGAACATGAATGACCCCTGGTATCTCCACCGCTACCGGCACAATACCTACATCCTTGCTACCGGCGTACATGACCAGTGCTGGGACGCAAACGAACGCATGGCGCAGCTCCTCCGCGCGAAAAATATTCCGTGCCGTCTCGACGTCTGGGGAGACAACACTGGCCACGACTGGCCCTGGTGGCAACGCATGCTGCAAACGTATGTCTAATCTCCGGTCTCTGATGAGCGAACGGCCCCGCATATCACTAACCATTTGGAGGATTTCGTGAAGAAGATCGGTGTTCTTTTTGGAATGGAAAATACTTTTCCCGGTGCTCTCGTCGACCGCATCAACGCCATGGAGATCGACGGCATTCAAGCCGAGTTCGTCCATGTTGGCGGCGTGAACATGGCCGCGCCCTCCGGCTATGCAGTCATCGTCGATCGCATCTCGCACGACATCCCCTTCTATCGCTCATTCCTCAAAAACGCCGCTCTCACCGGCACGCAGATTATCAACAACCCCTTCTGGTGGTCTGCCGACGACAAGTTCTTCAACTACGCCCTCGCCCATAAACTAGGCGTAGCCGTTCCCAAGACAGTTCTCCTCCCGCACAAGAAATTTCCCCCGCAGACCAACGAGCGCTCCATGCGCAACCTGCAGTTTCCTCTCGACTGGGACGGCATCTTCGACTACGTCGGCTTTCCCGCCTTCCTCAAGCCGCACGACGGCGGCGGCTGGCGCGACGTCCACCACGTCCACAATCGCGACGAGTTCTTCCACGCCTACGACAAAACCCGCGACCTCTGCATGACCCTGCAGGCCGCGGTCAATTTTCAGGAGTACTTCCGCTGCTACGTCGTCGGCCAGTCCGACGTGCGCATCATGCCCTACGACCCGCGCCGCCCGCACGAACACCGCTACGTGCTCGACCCACCCGCTTACGACAAGAAGCTCCTCAAGCGAGTAGAAAAAGACGCCCTCACTCTCTGCAAGGCCCTCGGCTACGACCTCAACACCGTCGAGTTCGCCGTGCGAAGACGGCATCCCCTACGCCATCGACTTCATGAACCCCGCCCCCGACGCCGACCTCCACTCCGTAGGCAAAGAAAGCTTCGACTGGATCGTCGACGCCGTAGCAAAACTAGCCGTCAGCAAAGCCCAGAAGCCAACCAAACCCGAACTCCGCTGGGCCTCATTCTTGGGTTCGGACAAGAAATCAACAATGAAAAAACCCGCCGCCAAAAAAACTGCAGTCAAGACAGTAATGAAAAAGACAGCAAAGAAAACGGCTGTGTAGCAAACGGGATCGATATTGAGTGAGTCGCAAACTTCCGGTAGCAGCGACAACGTCAATCCCTCTTTATCCGCACTTCTATCCTTTTGATCTGTGTTACGCTTTTGCACTCTCTCGCGAGGCAAAGATATGCGTCCCACCTTCACGCTAGGCATCGAAGAGGAATACCAGACCATCGACCCCGAAACCCGCGACCTCCGCTCGCACATCGCGACCGAGATGCTCGCCAAGGGCAAGCTCCGCCTCGAAGAGCGCGTCAAAGCCGAGATGCACCAGTCCGTCATCGAGGTCGGCACCCGCATCTGCAGCAACATCCAGGTCGCCCAGGAAGATCTCTTCGACCTCCGCCGCAACATGATCTCCCTCGCCGAAGAGCATGGCCTCGTTCTCGTCGCCGGCGCCACCCACCCCTTCGCCGACTGGCGCGTTCAGGAGATCTACCCAGACCCCCGTTACGCCCAGGTCGTCGAAGACCTCCAACTCGTCGCCCGTGCCAACCTCATCTTCGGCCTGCACGTCCACGTCGGCATCGAAGACCGCGAAGCCGCCATCCGCGTCATGAACTCCCTGCGCTACTTCCTCCCGCACATCCTCGCGCTCTCCACCAACTCCCCCTTCTGGCTCGGCATGGACACCGGCTACAAAAGCTATCGCGCCAAAGTCTTCGAAAACTTCCCCCGCACCAACCTCCCCGACAGCTTCGCCAGCTACTCCGAGTTCGAAAACTACGTCGCTCTCCTCATCAAGACCAACTGCATCGACAACGCCAAAAAAATCTGGTGGGACGTCCGCCCCCACCCCTTCTTCGACACCGTCGAAGTCCGCATCTGCGACATCCCCCTCCGCGCTCACGAGACTATTGCCATCGCGGCACTCATTCAGGCCACCGCCTGCAAGCTCTGGCGACTCCACGCCCGCAACGTCGACTACCGCCAATACTCACGCGCGCTGTTGATGGAGAACAAGTTCCGCGCCGTTCGCTATGGCCTCGACGGCAAGATGATCGACTTCGGCAAGCAGGTCGAGGTCCCCGCCCGCGAACTCATCCTCGAATACCTCGCCTTCGTCGACGATGTTCTCGACGAATTAGACAGCCGTAAGGAGATCGCCTACATCCATAACATGTTGCATCAAGGCTCGGGTGCCGACCGCCAACTCAAAGTCTTTCGCGAAACCGGTGACCTAAAAGCCGTAGTCGATTACATGGCTGCCGAGACCAAAGCTGGTCTATAAACATGGCACAGGCAAGAACGCGATATCCTAGAGGCACGCTTCACAGAAAAGTTGGACATCATGGTTGATCAAGCAACACAAGCAGCACCGGACCTCCGCACCACAAAGTTCCCCGCCGAGTTCACCCCCGGCGCGCGCAACGCAGTCACGACCTGCCTGCGCATCCAGCCCGACGAAAAAGTCACTCTCATTACCGACGAGCGTTGCCTCACCATCGCGGCCTCCATCGCCGCAGAACTGGAGCGCATCGGCTGCACCTGGAATGCCTTCGTCCTCGAGACCCTCGCCCGACGCCCTCTAACGGAAATGCCCACCGCCGTCCTCGACGACATGGAAACCTCGCAGGTCAGCATCTTCGCCGTTTCGGTCCAGCCCAACGAACTGCACTCCCGCATGCAGATGACCGACGTCGTCAACCGCCGCCGCATGCGCCACGCCCACATGGTCAACATCACCCCCGAGATCATGACCCAGGGCATGCGCGCCGACTTCCTCGCCATCGACCGCCTCTCGCAAGCAGTCCTCGACAAAGTTCGCGCCGCCACCTACGTTCGCGCCACTACTCCCGCCGGCACCGACATCCACACTCAGCTCAACCCCGAATACCGCTGGTTCAAAACCTCCGGCATCATCTCCACCGAAAAGTGGGGCAACCTCCCCGGCGGCGAATGTTTCACCGCACCCGGTGAAGTCAACGGCGTCTTCGTCGTCGACGGCGTCGTCGGCGACTTCCTCTGCGCTCGCTACGGCATTCTCCGCGACCATCCCCTCACCATCAACATCGAAGCCAACCGCATCACTCGCGTCTCCAGCGAAAACAAAGCCCTCGAGCGCGACTTCTGGGCTTACACCCACACCGACGAAAACTCCGACCGCGTCGGCGAGTTCGCGATCGGCACCAACATCGGCGTCGAGCGTGTCATCGGCAACATCCTCCAGGACGAAAAATTTCCGGGCATCCACATCGCCTTCGGAGACCCCTACGGCGCACACACCGGAGCCCCCTGGAAATCCTCCACTCACATCGACGTGGTAGGCCTCGAGTTCAGCATCTGGCTAGGCGACGCCGACGGCGAAGAACAGATTATGCGCGACGGCCAATTTCTCCTCGACGCCTAAAACGACTGCACATCCTAAAAATTGAGACAAAACGATGGGAACTAGATGCTGTTGTATACAAGCGTTTGGAAGCACTTTGCGAGCGGCCGACGTGACTCGATTCGACTCGTAGATCAAGCCACCGGCGAGATCGTAATACGTCGACGACAAACTTGAGGGATCTGGCCGTCAAAAGGATGCGCTCTTCGCCGTCAGCGTCAGGTTTGGAAGTGTCTCTCACGTGGCTGAGCTCAGAGCTTCCCTTCAAATGCTCTTTTCGTCGGGAAACAGCATCATTTTGAAAAAAATTCTTTACAGCGGTTCGCATAGTGGAGACTCCATTCCTTCGGCAGACTTTCCGGCGGTTGAAACAGAGATCCTTTTTTTGCAAAAGCGGGGACAAATATCTCCGAGCTTTGATCATTTTCTTAATCAACTAACGCAGTTAATCGAGGTTGCGAAGCGTGAATCAAATTCAATAGTTTTTGTCTGACGAGCTAGTCATCAACAAAACTGAAGGCATCTAGACTGCTCAAGGAGTCACTCATGCAGAAACGTCGCCTCGGTAATTCAGACATGGATCTCTCGCCCATCGGCTTCGGAGCCTGGGCCATCGGCGGCGGAGACTGGGCCTTCTCATGGGGCCCGCAGGACGACAACCACTCTATCGCCGCCATCCACAAGGCCCTCGAACTCGGCGTCAACTGGATCGACACCGCAGCCGTCTACGGCCTCGGCCACTCGGAAGAAGTAGTCGCACGTGCCGTCAAGACGGCCTCAAAGAAACCCTACATCTTTACCAAGTCCTCCATGATCTGGGACGACAAAAAAGAGATCACCAACTCCCAAAAACAAATCCGCCGCGAGTGCGAAGCCTCTCTCCGCCGTCTGCAAGTCGAAGCTATCGACCTCTACCAGATCCACTGGCCCAAGCCCGACGAAGACATCGAAGAGGGCTGGGCCGTCATGGCAGACCTGCAACGCGAAGGAAAAGTTCGTTGGATCGGCGTCTCCAACTTCAGCGTCGCGCAGATGGAGCGCGTCATGAAGATCGCTCCCGTCACCTCGCAGCAGCCGCCCTACTCCATGCTCAACCGAACCTACGAGGCCGAGAACCTCCCCTTCTGCAAAGCCCACAACATCGGCGTCATCAACTACTCCCCCATGCACTCCGGCCTGCTCACCGGAGCCATGACCAAAGAGCGCGTCGCCGCCTTCCCGAAAGACGACTTCCGCCGCAACGCAAAGAACTACCAGGAGCCTTACCTCTCTCGCAATCTCGCCGTCGCAGACTTCCTCAAACAGATCGGCGCTCGCCACAACGTCTCAGCCGGAGTCATCGCTATCGCGTGGACCCTCCACAATCCAGCCATCACCGCAGCCATCGTCGGTGGCCGCAACGCCAAGCAAGTCGAAGGCGTGATTCCCGCCGCAACCTTTCGCCTCACCGAAGCTGAATACGCCGAGATCAACGCATTCCTCGTCTCCCATCCGGCGCCCTAGGCCCGCTCGCCGCCGCTCCACCAGCTACACTAGCTCCCATGCTGCAGCCGTACCGCGACCAATTCAACGCGAACTTCACTCCAGCGAAGTACAATGACCTACTCGCCCGCCTAAACGAACTTACCCGCACCACCATCGAATTCCGCGTCGCCGAAACTCCCTGCTTCTTCTCTCGCGCTCTTATGAGCGAGCTCGCCGAAACAGGCGCCGAGCTAACCCGTCAACTCCTCGACAACCCCGCTTACATGCAGGCCTCGAGCCAAACCATTCCCGAGCCATACCGGGTCCCCAATGAAAACCGCTATCCCCACTTCATGACTGTCGATTTCGGGCTGGTCCGCAACTCCGACGGCTCCCTCAGTCCAAAACTTGTCGAGCTCCAGGCCTTCCCCTCCATCTTCGGCTACCAGGACATCCTCGCTCGCCAGTACATCGAGTCCTTCCACCTCGATCCGAATCTGCAGCAATATCTCGGCGACCTCACCGAACAGTCCTATTGGCAACTCCTCCGGGAAGTCATCGTGGGCGACCACGACCCCGAAAATGTAGTCCTCCTGGAGATCGACCCCAACCACCAGAAGACCCTCCCTGACTTCCATGTCTACGAGGACAAGCTCCACATCGCCACCGTCGACATCGCCAAACTCCGCAAGCAGGGCGACCGCCTCTTCTACCAGAGCTCCGGCCGCGACATCCCTATCCACCGTATTTTCAACCGCACCATCGTCGACGAACTCCAGCGCAAAAACATCAAGCTTCCCTTCAACTATCGCGACCCGCTTGACGTCGAGTGGGCTGGCCACCCCAACTGGTATTTCCGCATCAGCAAGTTTTCCCTCCCATTTCTCAACCATCCCTCCGTCCCTAAAGCGGTCTTCCTCGACGACTGGTTCGACCATCGCAACACAGAAAACCTTCCGCAGCAACGCGAAAAGCTGCTCCTAAAACCCCTCTACTCCTTTGCAGGCAAAGGGATTCAGTTCGCTCCGACCGACGAAGACCTCTCTGCAGTCCCCGTCGCCGACCGCCATCTCTACCTTCTTCAGGAGCGCGTCACGTTCGAACCAGTCATCGAGACCCCCCACGGACCTACTCAGGCCGAGATCCGCATCATGTACCTTTGGCCCGACGGCGGTACGCTACAACCGGCCGTCGCCCTCGTTCGCCTCGGACGCGGCTTGATGATGGGAGTCGACCACAATCGCGACAAGCAATGGGTCGGCAGTTCCGCAGCACTTACCCCTCCGTTGTAGCCTATGGCTATAGAAAAATGCTAGAACTAGCTGTCACTGGGGTACACTCCAGTGTGGTACATACGGCCCATCCTAGGGCCGTATCCGCAAAGCGGTGAAAAGGAGGACGTGTGGCTCAGTGGCAAATGCCAGTCGGAGAAAATCCAGTTCGCACGGCAGTACGTTTCCCAATGAGACTCGCTATCCGCCTGCAGACCGATGAGGGCGAGATCGAAGCCATGACAGAGAATATCTCTGCCAACGGACTCCTCTTCGTCGGTGACCATCTGCCGCCGTTGGAAAGCAGAATAGAATTCACCATCGCAATGCCCTCGGCTGTTATGGGGACTGAAAAAGACGTAACCATTCACTGCATCGGCCGGGTTGTCCGCCATTATCTGCAGGGTGGCCAGAAAAAAGCCGCTGCGGTGATCGACGAGTATTTTCTAAAGGCATGACCATATGACGGTAGTTAATTTCGATCCAGCCCGGAGCAACGAGGAAGATCATCCAGAAGAAAATGCTGCACACGTCGGCATTCGCATCATCCTTGCCGATTCGCAGGCTATCTATCGCGTCGGCATGAAGAAAGTCTTCGCGCTCGAAGACGATATTCGCGTCGTCGCTCAGGTTGAGACCCTGACCAATCTCTATGCTGCCCTGCAGCGCTACCCCACTGACGTTGTCGTCCTCGAAGGCCAGCTCATTGCCGGCACCATCGACGCCATCCCCGAACTCGTCCGTCAGGCTCCTGAAGCCAAACTCATCGTTCAGGTTAGTGAAGCCGACGAGGCGAATACCGTCGAACTCTACCGTCGCGGCGTCCGTGGTGTTGTTCCGCGCTCCATATCTCCGGACCTGCTCGTCAAGTGCGTCCGCAAGATCGCCGAGGGCGAAACCTGGATCGACAATCAGTCCATCAGCTGGGTCATCGAAGCCTACCGTTCCCAGGCCACCAGCCTCACCGATCCCAAGGTCCAGCCCAAGCTCTCGAAGAAAGAACTCGCCATCATCAGCTGCATCACCCGCGGCATGCGTAACAAGGAAATCGCCTACCAGATCGGCACCACCGAGCAGGTCATCAAGAACTACCTGCGCAAGGTGTATGACAAGCTCGGCGTCTCCGACCGCCTGGAGCTCGCCTTGTACTGCCTGCACCACGAGTTGCTGAAGAAGTACATGGTCGACACTGATCCTTCAATGCCTTCCCGTGCCGAACCGTTGCAGCCCCTCCGCGCCAAGATGTAGGGCTAGTTCAGCCACCATCCCCAACTCAAAACCTCGCATGTCGACCGAAGAAGTGCAGGTAGAAATCCCCGCATTGCGCCTTCGTTCGTTACCCGCGTTCGTGGTGGCTGACGCTATAGCGAATTCACGCGAATTCTATCAATTTTTACCAGTTGATTTAGATCGATAGCCCGGAGAACATTCGAGCAGAATATCTGCTGCTCCTTCCGCAGTGGATAGCAAGTGGCTGCGTGCCGATGACCTCGTAAGGAGTTCCAGATGAACGTGACTCTAGGAAAGAAGATTCTGTCGGCTGCTCTGTGCATCCCTCTTGTTGTCATCACGACACCCATTGACGCCCCCGCAATGGCCCAGTCCCAATCGGCCGCGCCCGCATCGGAGTATTCCGGACAGGGAGCGCCCTTGACCGCTTCCGAGTTGCAGGGCCTCGTGGCGCCGATTGCACTCTATCCCGATGCACTCGTGGCTCAAATTCTCAGTGCCGCAACATTTCCCGACCAGGTCGCAGTCGCCGACAACTGGGTCCAGACGAATACGTCCCTCAAGGGAAGCGCACTAACGCAGGCAGTCGACAAACAATCCTGGGATCCGAGCGTGAAGGCACTTACGCAGTTCCCATCTGTCCTGCACAAGATGGCGCAAAGTCTGGCCTGGACCTCGTCCCTGGGCGAGGCGTACCACAATCAGCAAGCTGACGTAATGACCGCCGTGCAAACTCTCCGTGCTCAAGCGCAGAAGGCAGGCAATCTCAAATCCGGCCCTCAGATCACCGTGGTACAGCAGTCGCCACAGACGATCGTCATCCAGCCCACCAATCCGCAGATCGTCTATGTCCCGGAATACAACCCAACCGTAGTCTACGGTACTCCGTATGTAACTCCGGGATACAGCACGGGAGATCTCGTCGCAACCGGATTGCTCTCCTTCGGTGCAGGTATGGCGATCGGCGCCATGATGAGCGGCGGCTACGGTTGGGGATACAGCAGCTGGAATTGCGACTGGCACGGTGGTGCAGTCTATTATCACGGCGGCGCTTATTACGGTAATAGTGCCTGGCACGGGGGCTACTACGGGGGCGGATATAACAACGCGTATCACAGCAATTACAACAACGCCTATCACAACACCAACTACAACAACAACGCCTACCACAACAACAATTACAACAGCGGCGGACACAACAGCTATAACTCCGGAAACCATGCCACGAATGTCAGTGGCAACACCGTCAATGTCAATCGATCCGGCTCGGGAGGGTCTGCTCTGAGCGGGGACAAATCAGGAGGCTGGGGCGACTCTGCGTCCTCTCATGGCTGGGGACAAAGTGCAAGCGGCAGAGGCTCAACCGCATTCAGTGGATTCTCCGGCGGAGGCGGCAGCGGTTGGCAATCGCGGTCATCGAGCGCGCGCGGCTGGGGAAGTCGAGGTGGCGGAGGAGGCTGGGGCGGCGGCAGCTTCGGCGGCGGCGGAGGTTTCCGCGGCGGTGGAGGCAGAAGATAGGTCTCGCCCGACGCGAAGTGAAGTGTCTCGGAAAGCAGTACCAATCAAACTACGGAGAACGGCGATGCGAAAGTTAGCGCAAAATCGGCAAATGGGAACCTCCCGCCTCTGGATGATGGCAGTTGTCTTTGGAATGTCCCTTTCACTCGCCGGTTGCAACACCGCGAAAGCGCCGGCGCCGTCAGAAACCGGCCCCAGGACATTCGCCTCACCCGACGATGCCGGCGCCGCACTGCTTGCCGCTGCGAAAGCTGGTGATCGCTCTGCGCTACTCGCCATCTTCGGCTCCGATTCGAAGGACCTTATCTTCTCCGGCGATGATGCGCAGGACAAGCTGAATGGAGAGCATTTCACAACCGCCTGTCAGACGATGAACCGCTGGCGTCAACAGACCGATGGCAGCGAGGTTCTCATCGTGGGGGCGGAAAACAACCCCTTCCCAATTCCACTCAGGAAGAACAGCAGTGGACAGTGGTACTTCGATACGGCCGCCGGTAAGGACGAGATTCTGTCGCGGCGCGTTGGAGACAACGAACTGGCCGCGATCGACGTGATGACTGCGATGGCGGATGCCCAGGCCCAATACTTTTCTCAACCTCACGACGGCGTAAAGCAGTACGCGCAAAAGTTCATCAGCGACGCAGGAAAGCAAAACGGGCTCTACTGGAAATCTGCGGAAGGACAGCCCAGGAGTCCCCTTGGTCCATTGGTGGCGTATGCTTCCACTGAAGGATTCACCGCGCAGGCCGGCAAGCAGCAGCCGTTTCATGGTTACTTCTATCGCATCCTCACCAAACAGGGTGCCGATGCCAAGGGAGGCGCGAAAGACTACGTCGTCAATGGAAAGATGACCGGAGGTTTCGCTTTTATCGCGTACCCGGAGAAGTACGGCGATACCGGCATCACGTCATTCATCATCGACCGGAACGGTATCGTCTACGAGAAAGACCTGGGCAAGAGCACAGTCGAGACAGCACTCGCATCGACAGAATTCAATCCCGACAAGACCTGGACTCCTGTGCCTGAGTAAATTTGTCGGATCTTCCTGCCCCACTGTTAATACTGCTAGTTCCTCATCTGCCGCGACAGAGGCTACACTTGCGCTCTATTGGCCCAATATTTGTAAAGCGATGGGCATTTGAACCTGTTTTCGAAGGGATAAATACGATGATAGGCCGCAAAACCCAGGGCAATATTGCACGGAAATTTCGCTACGTCGGCTTTTTGCTCACACTGCTCCTTGCAGCCGCCATCCCCGCCATCTCTCAGACGGAAACGATCGACGCCACAGCAATGGGTACCAGCACCCAGTTAGGTCGAAGTGTCAGCATCAAACTGACCATCAACCGGTACTCCTCACCAGAGGATCGGCAGGTGCTTGTCGATGCGTTCAAAAAAGGCCAAAGTCCGGGTCTGGCCAAAGCCCTCGAAAAAATGGACCCAGTTGGACGGATCGCCATCACCGGCACGCTTGGTTATGACGTCGCTTACATTCGTGTGGTCCCCACACCCACGGGTCGCAAGATTCGGTTCGCCACGAATCGGCTGATCCGATTCGCCGAAGCCTATTACAACAGCCAAAGCAAGGACTTTGACTTGACGTTCGGCGAAGTGGATATCAACGATAAGGACAAGAAGAAGAGCGGCGGCGTTTTATATCCTGCTTCCCAGCTGATCATCAACAATAAGGGCGAGCTTCAGATCGAGCTTCGCCAAAATCCCTGGAACCTTGTCAACATCATTGACTGGAACGGCGCTGGTACCAAGAACACCCCAAAATAGTAGGACCGATAGGTATTCGTTCCGAGTGAGTGGAGGTGGCTGATTTCGTTGTCTTTATGAGGGACAGGAAAAATCTTTATGTGTTTTCTGCCCAAAAATCACATGTCAAGCCCCCAAACCATCTAACTTAATGAAACCAGACAAGATCGAGTTGGCACGTTAGTTTCGCTCAAACAGCTATACTAGATATAGAGATCAAGAAAAGCCCCGGCCAGTGGTCGGGGTTGCCTATTAGCAACCGTAACCCCTTTCGATGCAATATTTTGTCCGTAAGTTCAATGTTATGAATATTTTGCGGGCAATGATGCTCCGTAAACTAATGAAACCAGATAGGTTGCGTCCAAATACCCCCGGGGGGAGGGGAGGGGGTAACGAGAGTCCGACAAATGGTCTCTAACGAAGATGTATGCTTTTCGAGGCAAGAAACACCGACAAGGAACAACATGGGAATCGCAACATCAACATTGAATCTGGCTCAGGGCAAACTGCACGTAGCCGCACCGTATCTCATCGAGCAGGATTGGGCAGCATACACCCCGGAACAACACGCCATCTGGGCAGAACTCGTCACCCGCTGCATGCCCCAGCTTCGTGAACACGCCTGCCAGGAGTATCTTGACGGCTTCCAGCAGATCGGCCTCCGCGAAGACAAACTCCCGAACCTCAAAGAGGTCAGCGCGCTCCTGCAACCCCGCACTGGCTGGCAATCGACTCCCGTCAGCGGCTTCCTCCCGCCCGACGCCTTCTTCGAGATGCTCGCCGCCCGCATGTTCCCCACCACCACCTGGCTCCGCTCGCGCGACTCAATGGAGTACACCCCCGAGCCCGACATCTTCCACGACGTCTTCGGCCACGTCCCTATGCACGCCCACCCAGTTTTCGGAAACTTTCTCCAAAGCTACGGCCAGATCTGCGCCCGCCTCACCGACCACGAACAGCTCGAGCGCATGGGCCGCCTCTTCTGGTTCACCGTCGAATTCGGCCTCATCCGTCAGAACGGCGAGATCAAAGTCTACGGGAGCGGCCTCATCTCCTCACACGGCGAATGCACCCGCGTCCTGGCTGACGGCTGCGAGGTCAAAGACTTCGATCTCGACGCCGTCCTCGACCAGAAGTTCGACACCGGAGCCATGCAGCCCGTTCTCTACGCCGTCGAATCCTTCGATCAGATCTACGAAGCCACCAAGCTGGCAGAGAGCAGGCTTGGATAACGATCGTTCAAGTCTTAGCCAAAAAGAAGAAGCGGCTGCAGGGGTTCATCCCGCAGCCGCTTCTTCTTAACTCAATCAGTGGACCGGAGTCTTACCGGTGACCACCACCGTGGCCACCACCGCCACCATGGAATCCACCACCACTGATGCCACCGCCATGGAAGCCGCCGCCACTGACGTTACCGTGAACAGCTCCGCCGGCGAAGCCGCTTCTAACCGTCCCGCCACGATAACCCCCAGCGTAGGGAACCGATCGTCCATACCCGTAACCGGGACGTCCATAACCGTAACCTGGGCGTCCATACACAGGCCGTCCATAGTACCCGCCGCGGTAGCCATAGTAGCCGTGGTAGCCGTATCCGCGGAACCAGGGACCCGCGCCGATAAAGAGGCCACCACTGAACCACGACGGGCCATAGTACCCATAGGGCGCGCAGGCGTAGGGATAGTAGCCGTAGTAGCCATAGGAACAGACGGGGGCAGGATAACCATATCCCCCGTACACCGGGCCACCAATCCCTACTCCCACGGAAACCTGAGCATGGGAAACCGCTGCGGCAGGGAGCAACAGGATACCCAGTACAGCGAGATAGCGTAAGAAGCGCATTTTCAAATCTCCTAAGCAGAACTCAGTACGTCGTCAGGCGTCAGTAGTCTGCAGGACCCAAACCCTCAATTGATGTCCGGAGTCCTATCTAATTGAACGTTAAGAGCAGAAAAAGGTTGTGCTGATCTGACCCTTGGCACCCTGGTTGCAAACTGTTACAGCTAAGTCCCCTATTCTAGGAACTTTGCGCTAAAGTCAGTGTTCCAATTGATGGCAGATCGGCTCTATGTCAAAGCCCTCTGTACAACCGAAAACCGCAAAAACCTCATTTTGCTGGGCTTTTCCACATTAATGAGGATGATGCGAGCAGAAATAATAGGAAAACATTTGGAATCGAAGGGTAAAATATTCCCACTGTGCAAAAAAATTGCTCGAATTCTGCAAGATTTAGCATATTCATGCTTTGGCTCTCTAATTGCACTACTTCTCAGCAATCGTCTTGCGAATCGGAAACGAGATTTAGGACCCTGGTGATCCAATGCGTCGCTTGATCTATTTACTGCTCCTAGTGATATTCGTCAGCATATCGGCAACATGTGTTAACGCTTCCACCGACTGCGAACGATGGCTCGTCGCCTATCGACAGGAACTGGCTCACTCGCGGAATCTGCAGCGCATCGCCGCCGCTAAACGCCGTGCCAAGCTGAAGCTCGCACACGTTCAGTCGAAGCCCAAACCCAAGCTGATTCTGGCCAAAAGCCCGCGGATGACCCGCAAACAGACGCTTCATCACTTCGATCTTGCCTGCGGTGTCCTGCCGGAAGAAGATGCGGACGGGCCGCTTATCGCCGAAGAAACCCCTGCACCCTTTCCCTTCGCCCATCCTTTGAACGACGGAATCGATCTTATGCCCACCGATCTCGACGACACGATAGCTGAGAACGATGTTCCACCCCCTCCTTTTGAGGAAGGTACATACGGTCCTCCCGGCAGTAGTGGGCCACCCGTTTACGTGCCCCCGTTCACCGGAGGATTTGTCCCTTCTGGGGGTACCCCGGGAACCCAGACGACAGTTCCTCCCAACTCGCCGGGCACACCAACTATCCCCACGACGCCCGTCACCCCAGACGTTCCCGAGCCAGCCAGTTACGTCCTGATGCTGACCGGAATGGTTGGTGCGGCAGGTGCCTTCCGGCGCAGACTCAAGGCCTGATTCAGCTTTCAACTACTCCTGTGAATTTTCTGGCACCTGAATGGCGTGGCCAACCAGAAGAATCACAGGCGCCGGTCCAACATCCTCGTCATCAAGGCGCGAGAGAGTGCTGGCGTGAATCTCCTCGTCAGGCGCAGTCGCATTGCTGATTGCAACGCACGGCGTCGCAGCGTCGATCCCCGACGCAATCAGATCCTCCGCCAGCGCACGAAACTTGCGCCCTGGCATATAAATCACCAGGGTGGCGTCTTCGGGAAATGCTCCACTCCACTTCGGTGTCAGTTCCAGCTTCCCCGCTGCATGGTGCGCCGTGGCGAGGATGAGTTTGGATGCCGCGCTGCGATCGGTCAGCGGCGTCTTCAGTCTGGCGGCCGCTGCGAACGCCGTTGTGATTCCAGGAACGATCTCAAACGGAACCTCAGCGCTGCGTAATGCCGCGATCTCTTCTCCCGCGCGGCCGAAGATTAACGGATCGCCCGACTTCAACCGAAGAACGGACCTGCCCGCCCGCGCGGCGTCGAGCATCAGAACATGAATCTCAGCCTGTGTAATCCGAGGCTGCCCGCAGCGTTTCCCCACCGGGGTGATCTCGGCTCCGGCATGGGCCAGCCCCAGAATCTCATCCGAAACCAAAGCGTCCGGGAGAATCACGTCGGCGGTCTCGAGAAGCCGCAGAACGCGCAACGTAAGCAGATTGGGATCGCCAGGCCCCGCTCCCGCCAGATACACAGTGCCGGGCTGGGCTGCGGGGTTCACGATTTTTTCTCAGGCAACGGATTTGTCAGCGCGTGTTGACGGGCCAGCACGCGCGAAGGGCAAGCCTCATAACCGCACACCTCACGCGTAGCCAGCTGGTGCAACAGCCACGTCCTCTCCTCGTTCAACGGCTCCATCTGCGTTACTTCACGGCGAAGATTGCCCAGATCGGTCAGCCAGTCGCCAGCATCGAGCGGCAACTGCGCGTTGATCTCTTTACGAAGCCTTTGAGCAAGCGAAGGGCTGGCTCCAGCGGTCGAGATAGCGATCTGCAGATCACCGCGCCGAACAACGGAAGGGAAGTAGAAGTCGCAGAACGGAGGATCATCGACTGCGTTGCAAAGAATATTCTTCTCCGTCGCTTCCTTGAATACTGCCCGATTGACGGCTGGATGATTCGTCGCCGCAACCACCAGAAAATGTCCCGCCAAATCGCCTTCAACATACTCGCGCTGCTGCCATTCGACCTCACCCGCCGCAGCAAGATCCGCGATCCGCGGGCGTGCTTCTGGTGCAATCACCGTCACCCTGGCATGTGCCGCCCGCAGCGATTCGATCTTCGACTCGGCCAGATTGCCTGCGCCAATGACGATGCAAGGCCGCGCCGCGATCTTGAGAAAAATGGGAAAGAGGTCCATGCAATTAAACTACTCCACCGGAGCATGCCGGCCAGCGCCGACTGGTGGCGCATCCCGCTCGACCGGATCCACAATCGTTCCCGCGAGCTGTGCACGAAGACTGTCATCGTCCGTGCGTGCGAAGTAAGCGCGCAGGTCCTCGCCGGGCAGGCGCGCGTCAAGATAACTGCGTAGCAGTCGCTCGATTGCTTCGGGAACCTCATCAGCCGCAGCCCTGTAACCCAGTGGACGACCGGTCGCCGCGAACTTTCCAACCGCTCCGCCAACGCAGAAGTAAAAGGCGTCAACCATCTTCCCGTTTTTCTTAATCTTCTTGCCCTCAAGCCCAATGTCCGCGATCCAGTGCTGGCCGCAGCTATTAGTGCAGCCGGTGACATGAAGCTTGATCTGCTGATCAAAGCCCGGAAGCCGTTCCTCCATCTCGCTGACCAGCCACTTCGAGAAGCCCTTCGTCTCGGCGATGGCCAGCTTGCAGAACTCGGTGCCAGTGCAGGCGATCGCCCCGCGCCAGAAGGCCGATACATCAACCTGCAGGCCCATCGTGTTCAGCGCAACAACCAGATCGGCCGTCTTTGCATTTGGAACATTCACGACGATGACGTTCTGCATGATTGTGGTGCGCAACTCACCAGTGCCGTACCGCTCCGCCAACTCTGCCAGTTGCAGCAATTGGTCGCCCGAGACACGCCCACGAAGCACGCTTGCGCCGACCGACGACAAGCCAGCCTGACGTTGCGGAGCGATACCGATGTGGTCGCGATAAACATCGTCCGGTACGACGTCTTCGCTGACAGGGTTCGGATCCAACTTGTAGCCAAGCCTCTCCTCCAACGCTTCGAGGAACGACTCGGCGGTCCAGCCAAACCGCATGAAAAGGTACTTGATGCGTGCACGGGTGCGATTTTCGCGAAGCTCCTGCTGCTCGCGGAAGATCTCCGCCGTAGCGCGGACCGCCGCGAAGGCCTGGTCCTGCCGGATAAATGCAGGGATGCGCACGGCAAGGTGAGGCTCAGTCGAAAGACCTCCACCAACTCGCAACGTATAGCCAATCTCCTCTTTGCCATCGACGACGCGTTTGATCGCAGTGAGCGCAACGTCATTGATCTCGGGGTATGAGCACCACAGCGGGCAACCTGTAACCGAGATCTTGAACTTCCGCGGCAAATTGTAGAACTCGGGATTCGCCGTCAGCTTGTGCGCCACCTCCACGGCAAGCGGCGAAGCGTCTATGATCTCGTGTCCGTCAAGACCAGCCAGCGGGCAGCCCGTGACATTGCGCACCACGTCGCCGCAGGCGCCTTTGGGACTAAGTCCCACCGCCGTCAGCGCATCCACAATCTCCGGAAGCGATTCGATGGTCAGCCAGTGCAGCTGAATATTCTGCCGTGTGGTGATATCGGCAAGATTCCGCGCATGCTTCTTTGTCAGTTCTCCGATCACCCGCAACTGTGCACTGGTCAGAATCCCGTTCGGCAGCGCGATGCGCATCATGAAATACTCAGTCGCTTTCCCTTCGCCGCCGACACCTCCAGTAACGCCCAGGCCATCGCCCTGCGTATAAATCCCCCACCACTTGAAGTACATACTCGCCCACTCAGGCAGGACAGACTCGCGACCCTCCCTGGCGAACTGGCGGACCTCATCCCAGGCCTCCCAGGGATTCTTGGCTGCTTTCAGCCTTTCGGTCCTCTGGGCTTTGGTTTCTTTCACGGCGACTGCGGCGGGTGCGCTCATGCTCAATGTCCTTATTTTTCTGTGAGGTATTAAAAAGAAAGACCCACTGGGTAAGTGGGTGCGGGTGGCTTCTGCTTGAAAGATTCGTGACTTACTCTGTAAGTCTCCGAATCAGGCAAAGGCGACGGCGCACGCGGTCGCAACAACACATGCGACAAGCAGCGTAGCGGCACATAGCACAAATCGCCATGCCTAAAGACTAGTTGTAGCGCGAGCAAACGTCAAGTCACGAATGGGGAATACGCCAAAGCTCCTGTAATCAGCAAGAATCAGTCAGCTTCGGCAAGGGAGAACTTGTGTCGCACGTCCGATCCGCGGACCCAGAAGATGACATCCTCGGCGATATTGGTAGCGTGGTCCGCCGCCCGCTCCAGGTTCCGCGAGATGATGATGGCATTCAGCGCCTGTCCGCTGACAAGTGGGTGTTGTTGCATCACCTCGACCAGTTCCGCCTGGACATCGCGATTCATATCGTCGATCTCGTCGTCCATGGCCAGTACAGACTCCGCGAGCTTCGCATCCGCCTCCAGCAGCGACTGAATCGCCCGGCGGATCATCACCCCGACTTTTTCCCCCATGTCCGGAATGTCAATCGGCAAGGAAATCTTCGGCGAGTCCTGCAGGAATTGCGTCCGCGAAGCGATGTTGGTCGCCTGGTCGCCGATGCGTTCCAGATCGCCGTTGATCTTGATCACCGAAAGGATGAAGCGCAGGTCGATCGCCATCGGCTGCTCTTTGGCCAACAAGTCATACGCCATCTCATCGACATCGCGCTCCGCGGCGTTGATAGCCGCTTCGATCTCTTTCACATGCTCGCAGAGACTCATGTCTCCTGTCAGATACGCCTCCAGCGACAGCGACAGAGCCTGCTGCGAGAGCGCCGCCATGGCGAGAAGTTTGTCTTTGAGAGCAGCAAGCTGTTGTTGAAAATTAATGCGGGGCATGGGGAGCACCTCGGAAAGTCATCTTAACTATTGTGACGCATAGTTGACGAAGAACCTATGAATATTGTGCGCTCAGGGTGCCCGCTTGATACCTGATCCCGCAAACGCAAAAGTCATGGATAGAGCAGGTACGCCTGTCGCCGCTGTTTGAAGGCAGCCAGATCCGCCTCCCAACCCTCGGCGATCTTCCGCGGATCGTCACCATTCGTGAGCGCGCGCATCGTGTCCACATTCGCCATCAGGTGTGCGGCCTTAGCTAGCAGAAACTGCGGATAGAGATGATGGAGCGCGCTTAGCAGTTCGACTCCCATCTCAGGCGAATCAAGCACATTTCGGTCAGTCACTGTGAAGGCAATTCCCGGAATCGTGCTCCCATGCGAAGGATAGTGGTTGACGTCGTCGGCAACGGCGAAACTCGTCGGCGAAAAGTGAATTCCGGGAATCTTTCGCGCATTCAAATAATCTGCAAGCTCCTGGGCATTGATGAACGGAGCGCCGATATGCTCGTACGGTTTATCGCTGCCGCGGCCAACCGAAATATTCGTCGACTCCGTCAGGCCGATCCCCGGATAGAGCGTAGCTGCGTTAGGGCTTTGCATATTCGGACTTGGGTTTATCCATTTCAGTCCGGTTTCGTCGAAGAATTCTTTGCGTTTCCAGTTTCGCATCGGGACGACCGTGAGCTGAGCTCGGATGGGAGCCAGAATATTGGGCGAGACCGCACTCGGAAGCCGGCGTTCGCTGTTGAAATAAAGCGCCAGTTCTCCAAGGGTCATCCCGTTGCGAACCGGCATCGGCATGTAATTGGTATACGACTCAGATCCAGCATCCGAGACCGCGCCTTGCACCGCGATACCGCCGTTCGGGTTCGGACGATCGAGCACAATAATCTCGATGTGCGCCTGTGCGGCGGCTTCAAGAAAGTACCCCACAACCGCCTCGTACGTATAGAAGCGAACGCCCACATCCTGCAGATCGATCACCACCGCATCCAGATTTTTCAGCGACTCAGGGCTGGGACGGCGTTGCTCCGGCTTCGCTCCATAGAGGCTGATGACCGGAAGCTGCGTCGACGGATCAACATCATTGCCAATCTTCGTCGTATCCTTCAATCCCAAAATCCCATGCTCCGGCGAGAACAACGTCTTCAGTTCAACCTCGGGAATACTGTGCAGCAGAACATCGATCGTGCGTCGCCCCTCCTGATCGAGCCCCGTCTGATTCGTCATAAGCCCAAGCCGAAGATGATTGTTGTGACGCTTTGCCGCTTGAGCCAATATTTCGAAGTGCGTAGCTTCAAGGACATCGATGCCGTTTAGTGTCGGAGAAATCGTGTCAGCAACCTCCGGCTTCTCGTATAGATGAAGTGCTCTCGCAGTCGCAGTGGCCACCTGCCCCCGCAGCGGCGAAATGGGTGGAGCCCCGCGAGGATGGATCGCGTTTGCCAAAATAACAACAAACGTATCGCTTCCCGGATCCATCCACAGTGACGTCCCCGTGAACCCGGTGTGTCCGAAGCTGCCGATTGGAAAGACCTCTCCCCGCGGTCGAGAATACGCAGTGTTGATGTCCCATCCAAACCCGCGCGCAGCGACGCCTGTCGTGGCTTTCCCGTCGGCCGCAAAGACAGACGCACCTTCAACCGCCGTAGATGGTTGTTCTGGCTCCGTCATGAGTTTCAGCGTCGCTTGTTTGAGAGGAAAATTACTTTTTCGTCCCGCGAGTCTGTCCAGCAATGCCTGAGCAAACAGCGCAACATCCCCAGCCGTAGAAAAGACACCCGCGTGTCCTGCAACACTCCCCATTCGCCGAGTGGTTGGATCGTGCACCGTGCCGCGAAGCAGACGATCGAAGTCGGGATTGGTGGCGGCCGTGCCCTCATCGTCGTGCGCGGTAGGCGCAATGTTCGGAATCCACTTGGTCGGCATCCACGCGTCGCCGGAACAAGAACTGTTTATAGATTCGCTCGGCTTCGCAGGAAGAGCGATGGCCGAGCCGTAAACATCCTTGGGCCCGCATGCCTTGGCAAACGGCAAATAGCGCGTATGCGTCATGCCCAGCGGCCCAAAGATATGCTCCTGAGCATAAACGTCCAGAGGCTGCCCGCTAATCTCCTCCACCAGCGCCCCGAGAGTAATGAAGTTGATGTCGGAGTATTTGAAGTGCGTTCCCGGCACCGAATCCAGCGTCGCATTCATCGCCCGTCGAATACCTTCAGCCTTATCCGGTGCGGCAAGCCCCCACGGATCCTTCAGACTGACATCCGCCGGCAATCCGGAGTAGTGCGTCAGCAGCTCGCGTATCGTCACATTTTGTTTTCCGTTGACGGCAAACGCCGGCAGGTACTTCGCGACGGGGTCGTCGAACTGCAGCTTATGCTCCTCAAAAAGCTGCATGATCGCCGTAGCAGTCGCCAGGCATTTGCTCAGCGACGCCATATCGAAGATCGTATCCTCCGTCATCGGCTCAACCGCAGGCTCCAGAGCCCGATCTCCATACGCCTGTTCGAAGACCGTCCTCCCGCCATGGTTGATGAGCACAACGGCTCCCGGCAGCTGTTTCGCCGCTATTGCCTGATTGACAGCCGCAGTAACAGCGCTGAAATTGTACTGTTCTTTAGCTGCTTGAGCCTGAACCGAAGAGGCCGGTCCTTCCGCATCACAATGCGACACGAACAGCAGCGGCACAACAAGTACAGCGACAACACCTGCGATCTGTGCCGCCGCCTTTCGTTGTCCCCTTCGTGCACCCGGCAATACGAAACTGGCCGCCGTACCTACGGCGAACGTCACAATCGACCCGATCAGCACATACCAGGTGAACGCAACATGCGGAATCGTGATCGGGCCAAGCGTAATAGGAGACGGATCGAGCCAAAGCAAAAGATTCAACGCGAACCCGCAAATCATTCCCACGATAGCTCCCCACTGCGTCGCATAGCGAGTCAGCGTTCCCAACAGAAATACTCCAAGCAAGGCACCATAGGCAACAGAAGCGATCGACAATCCAATCTCGACAACGTGGCCCTTTCCCCCAGCGAAGACGCTGTAGACAGCCACAGCAAACAACACCAGTGCCCAAACCACGGTACTCGCGCGAGAGATCATCATGCGTTCCCGGTCATCCGCCTCCGGGCGCCAGTGCATATAAAAATCCACGACCGTTGTCGAAGAAAGCGAATTCAACGCCGCACTCAGATTCGACATTGCCGCGGCAAGAATCGCCGCCACTAACAGTCCAGCCACTCCCACTGGCATCTCGCGAACGATGAACGTCGGGAAGATTCTGTCGGCGGAAGCGAACACCTCCGGATGAAGTCCATAGAAAACATACAGCCCAGCTCCGATGAGAAGAAAAAGCGTGAACTGCAGGAAAATCACGCCCCCACTCGAAAGCAGTGCAATTCGCGACTCGCGAAGATTCCGCGCCGCCAGCATTCGCTGCACCATCAACTGGTCCGTGCCATGCGAGGCCATCGTCAAAAAAGTCCCTCCCAGAACCCCTGCCCAGAACGTATAGCTTTCCGTTAGATTCAGTGCAAAATCGAACAGGCGAAACTTGCCTGCAGCCGAAGCCACTTCATGAATCTGCGACCACCCACCCGGCACATGCGCGCCCAGCGTATAGATCGCCACAAAAGTTCCGCCAATATAAATCGCCATCTGCACTACATCGGTCCAGATCACCGCCGCCATCCCGCCCTCAAATGTGTACAGCAGCGTAAGCGCCGAAATAATCCCAATCGACAACACATCGCCCGTCCCGATCGCAATCCCCACCACGATGCTCACCGCAAACACCCGCACTCCCTCCGCCGCCGCGCGCGTCAACAGAAATAGTCCTGCTGTCACCTTGTGCAGCGTGCCGCCGAAACGCTGATCGATCAACTGATATGCGGTCAGCATCTGGCCCTGGAAGTACTTGGGCAGAAAGATCAACGCCACCACGACCCGGCCTATCATGTAGCCAATCACGATCTGCAGAAATCCAAAGTTTCCCGCGAACGCCACACCCGGAACACTGATGATGGTCAGCGTACTGGTCTCTGCAGACACAATCGACAGCGCAATCGCCCACCACGGAATCGTCTGGTCGGCGAGAAAGTAGCTTCGGAGCGACCGCGCATTAGGATCTTTCCCGCTGCGAAATCGCAGCCCAAACAGGGTGATGCCGACCAGGTAGACAACGATCAGAGCCAGATCGACGGGATGAAGGCGTGTTGGAAGTGCCGCAGCATGCATTTGAGCCAGTGTATAGCGACGACGGCTGGCCACGCTGCCCAATCCCGCAACTCAGCCTCCTGGAGCAAACCTCCAGCCGAAGTAATTTCGGCAGAGCCCTGACATATGATGTTTGGTCATGAGTCTCTTTCTGGCGATCGATGCTGGCGGTACTAAAACAAGATGTCTCCTGGCTGACGAAAGCCAGGTCCTCGGGCGGGCCACCACAGGCAGTATCAAGTTGATGCGTGTCGGCGAAGCCGAGGCCTCGGCCAGGCTGCAGGCCATGTTGAAGGAGGTGTCGCTCGCTGCTGGTGCCAGCCTCGGCGAGGTCGCCCAGACTTGCATCGGCATTGCAGGCGTGACCATTGAGGCCGTCCGCGACTGGGCCGAGGATCAGATCAGCAAGTCCGTTGGCGGCAACCTTCTGCTTGCCGGCGACGATGAGATCGCCCTCGACGGCGCCTTTCGGGGAGGCCCGGGAATTCTCATCATCGCGGGTACGGGCTCAAACGTTCGCGGCCGCGCCGCAGATGGAGCGATGTATTCCGCCGGTGGATGGGGTCCAGCCCTCGGCGATGAGGGCTCAGGCTTTTGGATCGGGCAAGAGGCGCTGCGTGCCGGCTTCTGGGCCAAAGATCGTGGCGTCCCAACCACTCTTCTTACAGAAATCGGAGAACTTTGGGGCGCGAAATCTCTCGGCGAGATCGTGGAGATGGGCAACGCACGTCCCGGCCCCGATTTTCCAGCACTCGCTCCTCTCGTCGCCCGCTGTGCCGACGAGGGCGACGAACTCGCCGCAGCTGTGCTTGAGCGGGCCGGGGTCGAGCTCGCAGAGCAGGTGGCCCTCGTCGCCCTCAAGATGAAGGAGTCCGGTGGCAATCGCGAAGTCGAAGCAGCCTACACCGGAAGCGTGCTGGAACATATCTCGCAGGTTCGCTCCGCCATGATTTCTGCCCTGAAGACCTCGGCGCCAGATGTCAAGGTCGTGGAGGGTGCAGTCGACGCACTCGAAGGAGCGCTCTGGCGCGCCCGGGAAGCAGGGGAGTCCATAACGCACCCTGCCTAAACCAGGCTTGCATCCATCTCCGCCGCCCGCAGTGCCAAACCACGCGCAACGGAAGTGAACTCATTCCCGCTGCGAACCCGCGACGCCGTGAAGCGCGCTTCAAATATCCGGCGCACTGCAGGCACAAAGCTCGTTCCACCCGTCAGGAAGACCCGGTCCACATCGCGCGGAGAGACATTACTTGCCGCGAGCAGCGTATCGACGCAGCGCTCGATCGACTGCAGCTCTTCCGCAATCCAGCCTTCGAAATCGGTGCGATGGACGACTGCGACGATATCCATGCTGCCATCGCGGAACCGGAACTCCGCAGTCTCTTCGATGCGATAGTTCAACCTTCACACGCTGTACCGCCTGGTGAAGCTGATATCCCAGGTCCTCCTCGATCAGGTTGATCAGCGCTTCGACCCTCTCCGGCTCCTGCGCCCGGGCGCGAGCGCTCCTCAATATCTCGGCGACCTTCCGCGTCTTCAGAAACGAGAGGTAGTGCCAGCGTTCAAGGTTGGCATAGATCCACGCTGGCACAGCGGGAATAATGCTGGCCGGCCGATCAACGGCCTTGGCATACGATCGCTGAAAGCTGTTCGATCCGAGTGCAGGAGAAACCAGCTTGCGGACGATCCGAGCGTCAAAGCTATCGCCCGCCAGACCCAGCCCGCTATTGCCGAGAAGATCCTTCGCCGTGCGACCGCGGCCGCGAACCCTAGGACCGACATGCAGCAGCGAGAAGTCGCTGGTGCCACCTCCGAAGTCCCCAATCAGGATCAATTCGTCATGGTCCAGCGTGGACTCATAGGCATACGCCGCGGCGATTGGCTCCATCTCGAACTCGACCGACTCGAACCCGGCGTGCAGGAAGGCCTGTCTCAGCCGCTCCACCGCAAAATCATCGTCCTCGACGCTATCAGCACCGACGAAGCGGATCGGGCGCCCAACCGTGGCATGGCGGACAGGTTCACCGAATTGCCGTTCCGCACTCACACGCAGATCCGTCAGAATCCGCGAGATCAACTCCTCGATCGTGTAGCGCCGGCCAAACACCTCGGTACTAGTCAGTGTGCGACTCGTCAAATAAGACTTCAGCGACTGAATCAGCCGGCCCTTATGTTCCGCCCCGAGATAATGTTCGATCGCCGCCGGCCCAGTGAAGCCTTTGATCTGCGTGCGCCCACCATGCTTCACCTGCTCAAGGTAAAGCACGGAACGAAACGACTCAGTGGCTGCCGTTGCCGTTGGAAAGGACACCAATTCCACCGCGCCATTGTCTCGCGCGATAGCGATAGAGCTGTTCGTGGTGCCGAAGTCGATTCCGAGTGCGGGACCACCAGAGTGCGTCGAAGGCATGCTCTTTTAGATTGCCAGATTTTTTGCGACTCAAGTGGAACTCCCCCTGAACAAATGCCTCGTCTCAGGAGATGTTCGTCCATCTACGGCAACGGGGGTGAAACCGGCATCGGCAATCCCACCTCATCAGACGTCGGAAGAGTATGCGTATCGGCCCACTGCCGTTGCACACTGCGCAACTTCTCACTACGAGCCTCCCAGGTCCCTATGGTGTAGTCGTAGTGCTCCAGCACAGGCCGCAGGCCATACGCTCGATTCGAGCGATACCACGCCTGCTCAAACAAGTCGCGCAGCAGCGAATAAGAATCAATGATGTCCTGAATCCGCCCATTGACGCCGTTGATATTCGAGAGTTCGCGGCCGACACTCGCGCGCTCCTTCTTGTCGGTCGTGTGCTGCAGGGCGTAGGCGCGCTGATAGCCCTCCGCAATCTCCTCAGCTAGCTCAAACTTCAGCCCGATGAAGTCCATCCGCCGCGCTCCCAGTTCCAGCGCATCAATCGCGGCCGTCTCCCGCAGCGAAGTCGACACAGACGGATAAGTCTCCGCAGGGTTGTAGGCCACAGGTCCCGCAGTGACCGGCGGCTTGCCGGGTGCTGCCGCCCGGGCCTGAGCTATCAACGTCAGCGCGCGCTCCGCATGCAGCCGCAGCTCACGCGCATACGGAAGAACCTGCGCCCCAATCCGTTGGCCGTCCTTGGACATCGGGTCGAGCCAGAAGATGCTGTTGGTTCCATCCCCCTCCTTCGCCTGATCTTTCAGCACGGAGTGCGCCAGCATCATCTCCTTCTGCGCCTCGTTCAGATCGCCGGTGACGTCGCCATGAAACACCTGGGCATACGACTCCTGGAACGCGGGAATCGACGACTCCCCCTTCTGCCACGCGGCTGCGGCTCCAAAGAGAATTCCATACCAGTCCTGATTGAAAAGCCCTTCACCATCGTCATTCCAGATCGTGTTTAACTGCCCCGTCGAACCTAGTCTTTGCCCATCCGCCGTGAAGCGCTGGATGTTCGGCAGCGCGTTGTTATTGTCGGGATAGACTCTGCGATAGTTGTTCACACTCGGCGCAACCCACGTCTCGAACCCAGCTTTAGTGAACGGAGTCAAAAAGCGGTCGTAGCCACGCGGTTCTGGGCTGTAAACCCACGCAACAGCAATCGTCGAATCCTTGAACGACTGCGGCATCCCCTTGAGTTCATCAGGTGCATCCTGCGCAATATCTCCCCAGAACAGCAGCTTGCGATTCAACGGCTTCAGCGCAGTCACAATCCGCTGCAGAAAATCCAGGTATACCGGCGCAAGCCCACGCGAATCCACCTCTGACTTGGTTTGGCCCAGCCCCAGGTCCACCGTCTCATCCGCGCCGATATGCAAAAACGGCCCCGGATACAGCGCCGCCAGTTCCGTAAACATCTGCGTGATCAGCGCCACCGAGCCTGGCTGTCCCGGCGCCAACACCGCGCCATGCGGAGTCTCCGCCAGCGGCTGGTACTGATCCCACGTCAGGTTGTGGTGCAGATGCCCAAACGCCTCCTGCTCGGGAACGATCGTGATGTGGTACAGCTTCGCATACGCGGCCAGTTCAATCGCCTCCTCAGCCGTGACGCTTCCCGGCGGAGCCATCAGCGGGTTCGAGACATACTGCTGCGTGTGCTCGAAGTACGGCGAATAGAGGTTGATCTTGTACGCGGCCAGCGTGCGAATCATATACTTCTCAAAATCCAGAGTCGTAATCGGCCCGCGCGAAAGATCGTCGTCCAGGCCCCTGTACTTCATCGCCGGCCAGTCGCGAATATTCGCCGTTTGCAGCTTGGCTCGCGCCCCATCACCCTCGATAAGCTGCTTTACCGTCTGCGCTCCGTAGAACACACCTTGGGCTGAAGCCCCAAACACCGTAAGGCCGGTCGAGGTCGTCGTAATCATGTAACCCTCGGCCTTCATCTCGTCGGTAAACTTCCCGTTGGCGTTGTCTGCCAACCGTGCCAGTCGAATCGGGAATCCGCTGACGTCCGTTACCGGAACGCTTCGCGCCAGCAACGCCGCCGAGAGGTCGTCAGCCGCGAACTGGTCCTCCACCGAGCACGGAGCAGCGCATAGAATCCGGACGCCGTGAGCCAGCGGCCGTACGCCCGTCGCGTGAACCTCGCGGGGAATCGGAATAAGTTTTGGAGACGACTGCGCAGAAGCGGCGCTGGCAAAAACCAGCAGAAGGGAACCGAGGCGATGAAGGTGCATGGCTTAACGGTATATGACTTTCCCCAGGATTTGCAGTCATCCCCGAACATTGTTAGGCACAGCATGCATGCCGCCACGCTCATCGCCCTGACCTATGCAAAAATCAAAAAATGATGAATAACATCTCGCCCATTCCGCGGAAGTCCCTCTTTTCTTTCACTATCCGCATCAAATTATTCATGCATTCACATTAGTTTGTGACTATGCACCAAAGAGCAAAAGGAAGTGGATCGATCTAGGCTTCAACGCCCTGACTGGTCTTCTTGCTGTCCTTGTGCCTTTCACAAAATATTGCGAGGTTCCATGACGAAGCATCTACGAGCGACTTTGGCAGCGTTACTGGTCATAAGTTCCATTTCGCTACAGGCCCAGACCACCACGACCAAAAAGCCGGCAACCAGGACGGCAGCTAAAAAGAAAGCGCCCGTAGAAAGCCCGATCGAGCGCGAAATCCGGGAGCTGCGTGAGCAGATGCAGAGCCAGCAGGCCCAGATCGACGCCCTCAAACAGCAGAACGCCGAAAAGGATGCGAAGCTCGCCGCTGCCCAGCAGTCGGCTCAGGGAGCCGAGGCGGCCGCCGCCACTGCCTCCGCAAAAGTCGACACGCTCACCACCAGCCTGTCGACGAACACCGAGGCCGTCTCGAATCTGAATAGCACTGTCACCGACCTCAAATCGACTAACGTCGGCCTCGCCCAGACCATCAGCGACACCAAAAAGTCCATCAGCGATGCAATGGATAACCCGCTCTCGATACGCTACAAGGGCATCCAGATCACTCCCGTCGCCTTCTTCGCGTTTGAAACCGTCTACCGTCAGCGCTCTCTGAACTCGGACATCAACACTCCCTTCAACTCCACTCCATATCCTGGCGCCGCGCAGGCTCACACCAGCGAACTGAACTTCTCCGGACGTCAGAGCCGTGTTGGTGGCCTCTTCGAAGGCAACACCGGCCCGTTCAAACTCTCCGGCTACGTCGAAGCCGACTTCCTCTCCGCCGGCATCACCAGCAACGACAACCAGAGCAACAGCTACACCCTCCGTCAGCGCCAGATCTGGGGCCAGGCCGCAACCAAGGAAGGCTTCAAGGTAACCGGCGGACAGATGTGGTCCCTCGTCACCGAAACCAAGAAGAGCACCGACAACCGCACCGAGAACCTGCCGATGACGGTCGATTCTCAATACCACGTCGGTTTTAGCTGGGAACGTCAGCCCAGTATCCGGTTCCAGCAGTCATTCGGCGGCTTCACTGCTGCTCTCGCGCTCGAAGAGTCCGAATATATCTACTCCGCGACCAACGCCAACGCCAACTTCTTCATCGGAAACCTCGGTACTGGCGGCGGTCTCTACAGCGCCGCTGCGAACTACTCCAACGACGTCGCCCCGGACCTCATCCTCAAGACCACCTACGATGCGAAGTACGGCCACTTTGAAGCCGGACTTCTTGGCCGCTGGTTCCGCTCGCGCTACTACCCCAACCAAACCCTCGCAACTCCCTCCGCTGCCGGTGCCCTGAATGACACCAAGATGGGCGGCGGCGGCTTCGCCAACCTGCGCATGCCGATTACCAAGTACCTCGACTTCGGCATTCACGGTCTCGGCGGCACAGGCGTAGGCCGTTACGGCACCTCCACCCTGCCTGATATCACCGTCCATCCCGACGGCACCCTCGCGCCCATCAAAGCCTATCAGGGCCTCATCTCCGTCGAAACCCATCCGCAACCCAAGCTGGACGTCTTCTTTTACGCCGGCGGTGAGTACGCTCAGCGCACCGTCTATCTCAGCACTCTCGGCTCCTCCGCCGGCAAGCTCATCGGATACGCGCCGCCCTCAGCCTCCAACGCTGGTTGCGGCATCGAAACCTTGCCCACATCCACCGGCAACGGTCTCGCTGGTGCCGCTCCTTACAACCCCGGCACACCCGCAAACTGCCTCGGTGCAACCCGCGTCGTCATCGAAGGAACAGCCGGATTCACCTATCGCGTCTACAACAGCCCCAAGTACGGTCGCCTGCAATATCAGGGCGTCTACAGCTATCTCACCCGTTCCGGCTGGGCTGGCTTGACCAGCGGCACCTTCGGCTCACCCACCGCAACCTACGGCGGCCCCAAGGCGACCAACAACATGGTCTTCACCGGAATGCGTTACTACATCCCCTAAATCAACAACAGTCTGAAAAAGGGCACCCTTCGGGGTGCCTTTTTCACGCCCGAACGCAAAGTAAGTCAATCAGAGTTCCTCGTTGCATGAGACTCTTCACTATCGCTATACTCCGCGCAAATGGCACTCCGGAGGAGCTCATGCGACTTCGCAGCCTGTTGGCCCTTGTTCTCTTCATGGCTCTCTTCACGTCCAGCTGGACGCTCGCGCAACCCTCACCGCACAACGCAGCCCCAAGCCTTGGCGGGACATCCTGGCAACTCGTAAAGTTTGAGGGCGGTGACGACAAGTTATTGCAACCCAGCCCCCAGGCCAAGTACACCATCAACTTCGACCCCAACGGTGGCGTCAGCGTTCAAATCGACTGCAACCACGGCCACGGAACCTGGAAATCACCCGCGCCGAATCAGCTTAAGTTCGGTCCGCTCGCCCTGACGCTCGCAATGTGCCCACCCGCACCGCTCACGGATCGTCTCCCAAGGGATTGGCTCAACGTGCGATCCTACACGATCAAGGATCGTCATCTCTTTCTCTCCCTGATTGCGGATGGTGGCACGTATGAGTTCGAGCCAATCAATCAGAAGGCCGCCGCGTCGCTCGAAAACACCCACTGGCAACTCGTCCGTCTCGGCAGTATGCCGGTCATGACTGACTCCCAGCGGCAACAGCCCTACCTGATTTTTGACTCGAAGTCTCTACGCGTAGCCGGATCAGGCGGCTGCAATCGACTCACGGGCAGCTACAAACGGAACGGCGACCAGTTGACCTTTGGTCAAATCGCCAGCACCAGGATGGCCTGTGTTCAAGGCATGGAAACCGAAAACGCATTCCTGCAGGCGCTGCAGCACGTAAGCACATGGAAGATCGCCAGCAACCAACTCGAGCTATTGGATGCCGCTGGCAATCTCGTCGCCCGCTTTGAGGCTCATCCCGCGAACTAACAGTTGCCGATCACACGTCCAGGACTCTCGTCGGAAGCGGTGCTCCCTGTAGCGTGACGAAGCGCTGAGGCTCGCAACACGCCCGGGATAGCCTCGCCAGATCAGCCTGCATCTGGGCATCCGACTGAAGCGACGCGAGTGCGGCATCGAGAATCGAAGCGGCAGCAGCATCTCGTGGTAGTTCGATGCTGTAGTGCATCCATTTGCCCTCACGCCGCGCTCTGACAATTCCCGCCTTTCGCAGATAAGCCAGGTGTCTCGAGATCTTTGGTTGGCCTTGCTTCAGAATCTCCACGAAATAGCAGACGCACACCTCCTGCCCCTTCATGAGATTGAGCAGCCGGAGACGTGTCGGATCGGCAAGCGCAGCAAACAACCGAACCAGGTCGAATGATTTAGGAGCCTTAGCCATACTTCATAATATACGCCTTGACAGATATGTTGGACCAGAATACATTTGTCTAAACGAATACGAGGAGACCAATCATGGACACACAATCTCTGGTTCAAGAAAAATACGGTTCAGTTGCCCGCAGCGTTTCAGCTTCCGGAACGCAAGCCTGCTGCGATCCCGCGCTTCGCTGCTGCGACCCCATCACCAAAGACCTCTACGCAACCTCTGAAAAAGATTCACTCCCCGAAAAAGCAGTTCTCGCCTCTCTCGGCTGCGGCAACCCAACCGCGCTCGCTGAACTGAGGCCCGGGGAGACCGTACTCGATCTCGGCTCCGGCGGCGGCATCGACGTTCTCCTCTCTGCAAAGCGCGTCGGCCCCACCGGCAAAGCCTACGGTCTCGACATGACCGACGACATGCTTGCCCTCGCGCGCGAAAACCAACGCCAGGCAGGCGTCACCAACGTCGAGTTTCTCAAGGGCGAAATCGAAAACATCCCCTTGCCGAACAACTCCGTCGACGTGATCATCTCGAACTGCGTCATCAATCTCTCCGCCGACAAAGATCGCGTCCTGCGTGAAGCCTTTCGCGTGCTCCGCCCAGGGGGCCGCTTCGCCGTCTCTGACGTCGTCGTTCGCGGCGAGGTGCCCGACACCGTTCGTCAGAGCATGCTCCTCTGGGTTGGCTGCATCGCAGGAGCGCTCGAAGAGCAGGACTACCGCGCCAAACTCCGCGCTGCAGGATTCGCCGACATCGATCTCGAACCCACGCGCGTCTACAACATCGAAGACGCCAGACAATTCCTCAACGAAGCCGGCATAGCCGTTGACGACATCGCCCCACTCGTCGAAGGAAAATTCGTCAGCGCGTTCATCCGCGCCACCAAACCCGCCAACTCCTGCTGCGGGCCCGACTGCTGCCCCACCACCGAATCGAGCAAGTCATGACTACATCACCTCACAACCACGTGCTGTTCCTCTGCACCGGCAACTCCGCACGCTCCATCCTGGCGGAAGCCATCTTGAACCACAAGGCAAAAGGCGCGTTCCAGGCATACAGTGCCGGCAGTCATCCCACAGGAGCAGTGCGGCCCGAGGCGCTCAAGCAACTTGAACTCGCTGGAATCTCGACCCAAGGCCTGCGCAGCAAATCCTGGGACGAGTTCGCGGCCCCCGGCGCTCCAGCGATCAACTTCGTCTTCACCGTCTGCGACAACGCCGCCCACGAAGTTTGCCCGCTCTGGCCCGGACAACCCATGACTGCCCACTGGGGAATCCCCGACCCTGCAGCCGTTAAGGGCACAGCGGAAGAAATCGAGCGAGCCTTCCGCGACGCCTTCTCCGTCCTTGATCGCAGGATCGGTCTCTTCCTCTCACTCCCGCTTGCAACACTCGAGCAGATGGCAATCCAGCGCGAAATCGACAGCATCGGCCGCCAATGACGCCACAACTGTCACGCCGCATCGTCGCCGAGTTCGTCGGCACTCTCCTTCTTCTCGCCGCAGTAGTCGGCTCAGGAATCATGGGAGAACGCCTTGCCGGTGGCAACATCGCTATCGCCCTGCTAGCCAACACCATCGCAACCGGTGCCGCGTTGATCGCCATCATCCTCGCATTCGGCCCGATCTCCGGAGCACACCTCAATCCCGCCGTCACTCTCGCCGACGCGTGGCAGGGCGGCATCGCCTGGCGCGAAACTCCCACCTACATCGTCGCGCAACTCGCCGGAGCCTTCACCGGAGTCGGAGCCGCACACTTGATGTTCGGCGTCGCGCTGTTCTCACCCTCAACCCATATTCGCAGCGGCCCCGCCCAGATCTTCAGCGAGTTCGTCGCGACCTTCGGCCTGTTAGCCGTGATATGGGGCTGCGTACGGAGCCGTCCCTCTGCCGTGCCCTTCGCCGTCGGCACGTACATCACCGCGGCTTACTGGTTTACCGCTTCCACATCGTTCGCCAACCCTGCCGTAACCCTCGCTCGCTCCATGACAGATACATTTGCGGGGATTCGGCCTCATGACGTAATCGGATTCGTTACCGCCCAGTTCGCGGGAGCCTTCGCCGCTACGTCGCTCTTCGGGTGGCTCATACCATCGCTTGCCGAGGCCGCGCCCTCCGTCCTCATATCTCATGATCACGAAGATGAAACACTCGGCGAGAGCTGACCTTTCCCATCACAATTGGATTTGTTCGGGGTGCGGCCAAATCTTTGATAGGCTTCTAATGCTGGCGTTTTCCCCGCACGATCAGTTCTGAGAGGTTTGGATGAAGATTCTGGATGCGAACAGGTTGTTTCCTGCCGACGGCGAAGCGCGTTCCGTCGCCGCGAGACTCTACGAGACGGTCAAAGACCTTCCCATCATCTCTCCGCACGGACACACCGACCCTCGCTGGTTTGCCTTCAACGAACCCTTCCCCAATCCGACCGCTCTCCTCATTCAGCCCGACCACTACATCTTCCGCATGCTCTACTCCCAGGGCGTCTCGCTCGAGTCCCTCGGCATCCCGCAACTCGATAATCGCGAACACGCAGACCCTCGCGAGGTCTGGCGCATCTTCGCAAGGAACTACTATCTCTTCCGTGGCACACCCACCCGTCTCTGGCTCGACTACACCTTCGAAAACGAGTTCGGCCTCCACAAACGCCTCAGCGCAGACAACGCCGACGAGTACTACGACATCATCGCGAAGAAACTCGATACAGCCGAGTTCCGCCCACGCGCACTCTTCGACAAGTTCAACGTCGAGGTCTTGTCCACCACTGACACTCCAATCGACACGCTCGAGTACCACAAAGCCATCCGCGAATCCGGCTGGAAGGGCCGCATCATTCCCGCCTTCCGCCCGGACTCCGTTATCGACGCAGAGTACGCCGGCTTCATCGGAAACATCGAGAAGCTAGGCCAGATCACCGGCGAAGACATCGGCACTTGGAAGGGCTACCTGAATGCTCTTCGCAATCGCCGCGCGTTCTTCAAAACCATGGGCTGCACCTCCACCGACCACGGCCACCTCACCGCCCAGACCGCCGACCTCGACCCCGCCACTGCTGCCTCCCTCTATCAGCGCATCCTCTCCGGCCGCTCCGTCCCCGAAGAGCAGCAAATCTTCCAGGCGCAGATGCTCACCGAGATGGCCGGCATGAGCGTCGAAGACGGCCTCACCATGCAGCTCCACCCCGGCTCCGTCCGCAATCACAACCGCCTCATCTACGAAAAGTTCGGCCGCGATAAAGGCGCCGACATGCCCTCGCCCACCGAGTACGTCCGCGCCCTCCGCCCGCTTCTCAACAAATACGGCAACGATACCAACTTCACTTTCATCCTCTTCACCCTCGACGAGACTGCCTTCTCCCGCGAGTTGGCCCCGCTAGCCGGACACTATCCCGTGCTCAAGCTCGGCCCGCCTTGGTGGTTCCACGACTCGCCCGAAGGCATGATGCGCTTCCGCGAGACCGCCACCGAAACCGCCGGCTTCTACAACACCGTCGGCTTCAACGACGACACCCGCGCCTTCCTCTCGATCCCCGCGCGCCACGACGTCGCCCGCCGAATCGACTGCGCCTTCCTCGGCCGCCTCGTCGCCGAGCACCGCCTCGACGAAGACGAAGCCTTCGAAGTCGCCCAGGACCTCACCGTGAACCTCGTCCGCAAAGCCTACAAACTCTGATTCGTGCTACCAATGCAAGTTCCCGGGCGATCTTTCGTCGGACGAATTGAAAAAGAGCAGACCTGGATCACACTAGGGATTCCCCTCATTGTTCTCGCCAATAGCTCCGCGTAAGACTGACTAGGGTGGCAACCCTGTCCCTGAAGTTCCGGTAGGACAGCCGTAGGCGAAGGCCCTGCCGCTGCTATTGATGACGTTCGCGTTGGCAGTCACGCCGGTGGGCTCGCTTGCGCAGGAGTCAACTTATGCACCTTCCAATCCGCCTTCCGAAGAAGCTCAGAACACGACCAAAACGACTCCTTCCACTCCGGCGCAGACCCAGACTCCGAATCTCACTCCAGCGACCCAGAGTCCCCCACCCAACCTCGAGAACACCGTCGAGTCAGCCGAGCCTCTACCGCGGCGGGACCTTGTGCATTGGAATGAGTATCAGGGGCCGCACTTCACCATTCGGGCCGGCGCCGTTTTTTTTGTTGATTTCGCAGCATTCGCTCAGGACGCGGCAAGCAAAGAACAGATAGCCATGTTGCCCGAGGTCTGCTGAGAACGCCTACAGGAGAGCATCAAGCCAGCAAAAGGACAAGATAGCAAACAGCGGAGGACCAAGTGACACTAACCGGAACACGAGATCGGATTTCCAGTCACCATTCCTCCATTTCGTCGAACGCTATGAGGGCCCTCGCCATGTTCGGCTTCGTTTGCGGCACGGGAAAGCTGTGGCATCTGCTGTGCCCGTCAGAGAAAACAGAGATTCCTCGAAAGAGTCGACCCAGCCACGACGGGCTACGATCACGCCTCCTCCCCTTCTTCCTGATGATTCCCGTGTCGCTCGGATCCGGCGGTTGTGCACTTCGAATGGGACCGAAGATGGTCCCTCATGATCGCTTCGATTATTCCAGCGTTATCGAACGCTCATGGAAGGAGCAGATGCTCTTGAATATGGTGCGGCTCCGATACCTTGATCCCCCGTTTTTTCTCGACGTGCAGCAGGTCATCGCCCAATACACTCTTGAAGGCTCAGGCACAGCCGCTGCCACCGGCTTGGGAGGGGGCCCAAGCGCATCGCTCGGGGTCAGCGGACGGTGGGCGGAGAGTCCTACCGTCACTTACAACCCCATGAGCGGTGAAAAATTCACCAAGAGCTTGTTGCAACCCATTAGCCCTGTCGATCTTTGGGAGTTGGTTGAAGCGGGTTGGCCGATTTCAGATATTTTTAGAGTCACAGTCAGATCGATTAATGGGCTTCATGCCACGACAACAACAAATGCGCTCAGGCATCCGGGGGATCCTGACTTTTACCGTGTCATCGACCTGCTCCAGGAACTTCAGTCAGCCGACGCTTTTGGATTGGATGTGCAGGAGCGCGAGGGCAAAGGGACAGGTATCGTAACGTTTTTTCGTGCCGCAACGGCGGACAAATCCTCCATCGAGGCAGCTCGGACCGCGCGAGAGCTGCTCCGGCTCAGCCCCGATGCAAAGGAATTCAGACTCAGTTTTGGAGCTCTGCCGCAAGATGACAAGGAAATTGCCATGTTGACACGCTCCATGCTGGAAATTCTTATGGAAGCCACGGCAGGCGTGGAGGTCCCGGATTCCGATATTAAGGAAGGGCGCGCATCCAGGATTGACGATCAAGCACCGCCGACAGAAATAAAAGGTACCTTCAAGGTCCGAGTGCGATCATCATCCGGAAAACCACCGGCGAATGAGGCTTTCGCAGCCGTTCGATATCGCAACCAATGGTTCTGGATCGATGACCGTGATATCGCTGCCAAGCGGGGTCTCAGTTTTTTGATGATGTTGTTCACTCTGGTCGAGTCAGGCGCTACCGCAGCGCCACCGGTCTTGACCATTAGCAAACCCTAGATTTCTCGCTTCAGGACGGGTGCCCAGGTCTGAATGTCCTCCAGGTCCGACACCCGAGCCCTCTGCCTTCGTTCTGTTTCTAAGGCCGCTGGAAATATCCGAAACTTGGATGAGAGTCTACCTGCCAAATTACTTCGATTCGCGAATGACGCGGCCCTCCAGCTTTTGCATAGGCCGCGTATCGTGAGGGTAGAGCTTGGCAAACGTCTCAACTTCCGCGCTTGAAATCTCCTCGGGTGTCTTCAGGACAAACCAGGTGACCCCTTCCGTGCAGGGAGGCGTCGTCAGCGACCCGGAATACGTATAGTAGCCACGATTGACCGGCAGGAGATCACCTGCGTGAATCAACACACCTTCCACAGTGGCCTCCTTATCCTTCTCCTTCGGCAAATGATCCCACACCGTCTGCAGCCCTATGTTGACCTTGCCCGGTTTCAACAGAACAGCGACGACTGCCAGGTTTCCACTCGCATCCGAGTGAACCAGATGGATCACCATGTCGAAGCCCTTTCCATTGATTAGCTCCTCGCTCGGATGGTGAAAATGGAACTGTGTGAGCTGGTACCGATGATCGCCGACGGTGATAAAGCTCCCAGGCGCATAGTTCACCATCACGGTGTGACCGTTATCGATGATTCTGAGCGGCGAAGGAGCGTAGTCAAATTGGATCGGTGGCAGGTCGGCCTTCTCTGTATGGCGGATGTCGATCGGTGACTGGTGGTGGCCCAGTTTGCACTCGGAGTAGGCAGGATCAAGCGCTCCCCACTTGTTGGGGCCATCCATGCCGTCGTATGCCCAATGCGCATGATGTTCGGTCTGCTGCGCAACGGAGCCAAAGAGCGTTGCAGTCGCGATGAATCCAACCAGCATCGATTTCATGGGTAGTTCTCCTTAGGTCAACAATGATCCATTTTTGAAGGAGCGGGCGCGCTTGACCCGACGCAATATTAGGAGAAATAAGTGGGAGTTCGCTGCCGATAACAGCTGTCAGTAAGCAGCTCGAGGAGCGCCAGAACTCTCCAGTGATTCCAGGGTGCAACCAAGTTGCCTCAATCGCTGACTAGAACGACCGCGGACCCCAACTCGGGGCGCCTCAAGGATAGCAAAGCGACAGACGGACCGTGGTAAATCCTGGGCGGCTGGCCGATCTGAGTAAACGAAACGGTCATCGAATTGGTCCGTCCAAAAATAAAGTTAGAAAAAGCGGAAAATTTTCAGCGCTCAGATAAGCGCCATCTTCGCACCACGATCCACCACACAACCACCACGATCTCACCAGCCAAAAACCATCACCAAAACTCGCACTTTTCCAAAACCACCCTCAAAAACGCCCGCAAAGCAGCAAAAAAACAACCCCCAGCACCTCTTGCATTTTTCTCAAGAATTCTCATCCGCGAACTCATCTCAACAGCCCGGCCGAAGCTCACCGCGAATCCCACCGGGAGTAAGATCAAGAACAATATGAGCCTTTTCTTCGCCGCCGGAAGCCCAACAACCGAGATGTCTCCCGACAGAAGTGCGGTCGAACCTGTTCCAGGCACTCGACAAACTCGGCCCCCGCCGCAAAGTCCTCGCCGTGCCGCCAGATTTCACGCGCATGCACTCCCAAAGCGGCCTGTCTGACGGAGCAGGCCTGGCAATACTACGGCGACAAACTGATCGATGTTCTCCCTGCCCTCGGAACCCACAAGCCAATGACAGATCAGGAGATCGCCACCATGTATGGCGCTACTCCGCGCAACCTCTTCCGAGTCCACGACTGGCGCAATGACATCGTCACGCTCGGCGAAGTCCCCGGCAGCTTCGTGTACGACGTCAGTGAAGGCAAACTCGACTACACCTGGCCCGCACAAGTCAACAAACTCATTCGCGACGGCGGCCACGACCTCATTCTCTCGATCGGCCAGATAGTCCCTCACGAAGTCGTCGGCATGGCAGGCTACAACAAGAACATCTTTGTCGGCACAGGTGGCTCCGTCGGTATTCACCGTAGCCACTTCCTCGGCGCGGTGTACGGAATGGAGCGCATGATGGGCCGCGCCGACACGCCGGTCCGTCGCGTGCTGAACTACGCCAGCGATCACTTCGCAAAGCAATTGCCGATCGTCTACGTTCTGACCGTCGTTGGCAAGAATTCTGAAGGCAAACTGGTTATTCGCGGCCTTTACGTCGGCGACGACACAGAATGCTTCGAACTGGCGGCAGCACTGAGTCTCAAGGTGAACTTCAAGATGATGGACCGCGAGATCAAGAAGGCAGTAGTCTTTCTCGATCCCCACGAGTTCAAGAGCACATGGCTGGGCAACAAAAGCGTCTACCGCACCCGAATGGCCTTAGCTGACAACGCTGAACTCATCGTTCTCGCCCCCGGCGTGCACGAGTTCGGCGAAGATGCCGCAATCGACAAGCTGATACGCAAGTACGGCTACTGCGGAACCCCGCGCACCCTCGAGGCCGTAAAAGAAGATCCTCAACTAGCCGGAAACTTAAGTGCCGCAGCCCACCTGATCCACGGTTCAAGCGAGGGCCGCTTTACCATCCGCTACTGTCCCGGCCACTTGACTCGCCAGGAGATCGAAAGTGTCCACTTCGAGTACGGCGACCTGAAAACAATGACAGCAAAGTACAACCCCGAAACCCTGAAGGACGGTTGGAACACAGTAGACGGCGAAGAGATCTTCTACATTTCCAACCCCGGCTTAGGCCTTTGGGCTTACAAAGCCCGCTTCAATGACTAAAAACTAATGAAAAACCAATTTGATTTGCGGCCAACCCCAAGACTCGGTATTCTGGACCGATACGAATTGGTTAGACCAATTAGATTGAAGAAGGGTGTTGCAAATGAGTGAAGGATTGAAGCTCCCGAAGTTTTCGGTGGGTGTGGGCGACCGGTTTGCGCATCAAGCCAAGGCACAGCTCGCGGCATGTTTGCTTGCTGACAAGGCCGGAGTCGAGGTGGTGCCGGTGTGGAATAAATCGAACCGGGAGCACCTGATTATTGGTTCTGACCCAAGCCAGACGCGGCTCGCGGCCGATGCTGCGGTTAAGGAGCTCAAGTGGACCAAGCCCTACTTTCTGGATGCGGATCACATCAATTTGAAGACCGTCGAGAGATTTTTGAAGCCGTGTGATTTTTTTACACTCGATGTAGCGGATCTGATAGGGCAGCCCGCGGATGCGGGGGATGTGGCGGCATTTGTAAAGCGGCATCCGGAGTTGGTGGGTACGGTGACAATTCCGCACATCGCGGAGCCATTCAAGACGGATAAAAAGTTTGTCGAAGGTGTTGCGAATAAATTCCTGGCGGCTGTGCAGCATGCGGGAATGATCTATCGCTTTTTGGTCGGAGAAAAAGGGTGCGGGCCGGTTTGTGGCTGAGGTTTCGATGGACGAGACCGACTCGCCGCAGACACCGGTGGAGCTGCTGATCATTCTGGCTGCGATTGCGGATGAGAAGATTCCGATCCAGACGATCGCACCAAAGTTTACTGGACGTTTTAACAAGGGCGTTGACTATGTGGGCGATGTCGCTCAGTTCACCAAGGAGTTCAACGAAGACCTGGCGGCGATTGCTTTTGCCGTGAAGACGTATGGGCTGCCTGAAAATCTCAAGTTGAGCGTGCACTCGGGTTCGGATAAGTTTTCGATCTACAAGGCGATACATGATGCGGTGAAACGATTCGACGCCGGCGTGCATTTGAAGACGGCGGGTACGACGTGGCTTGAGGAGTTGATTGGGCTGGCGGAGGCGGGTGGAACGGGACTGCAGATCGCTAAAGAGGTGTACGCCGAGGCCTATGCCCATCGGGAAGAGCTGTGTGCGCCTTACGCGACTGTAATCGACATCGATCCAACACAACTGCCGAAGCCGGAAGAGGTTAATGGTTGGACAAGCGAGCAATATACTTCGGCGTTGCGTCATGAGCAGAACAATAAGGCGTATAACCCGAGTTTCCGTCAATTGCTGCATGTGGGATTCAAGGTGGCGGCAAAGATGGGGGATCGATATCTGAAGGCACTTGAAGCGAATGAAGATGTTGTGGCGCGAAATGTTACGACCAACCTGTTTGAGCGGCACATCAAGCCGGTCTTTCTTGGGTTATAGGCTGTTTGACACAGAGGTTTTGTCTAAGAGTAAACGCATCATCGATAGCAAACTCGATCTCCCTGCGAGCATCGAGAATCAAAGAGGAGCAACGTCATGAGTCTTGGCTTCAAAATTCCTGAACAGGGATCACTCGATCTACTTTCGCTAGGGGCACTCGTCAATCGACTCGATCCCGGCATCATTCCGTTTCGCAAGGCGCATACGCTCGCAATCCATGTGAGCGGCGGTGAGTTCAACGTTGCCGCAAACCTGTCGGATGGCTTCGGGATGCGGACGGGCATCGCGACCGCAATGGTGAACTACCCGATCGGCGACCTGATCGCAGAACGCGTGCGGGCAATGGGTGTTAAGCCTTACTACAAACACTTTGTCCACGACGGCACTCGCGGGCCGAACATGGCGACGGTGTACAGCGACCAGGGTCTGGGGGTACGCGCGCCGGTCGTGTTCTACAACCGCAGCAACGAAGCTGCTGCGATGTTGAAGCCGGGGGACTTCGACTGGAAGGAGATCTTTGGCCAAGGGGTGCGCTGGTTCCATAGCGGCGGCATTTTTTCCGCGCTGTCGGAGACGACGTCGGAGCTGTTGATTGAGGCGTTGAAGGAGGCCAAGCGGCATGGGGTTATCTGTTCGTTCGACCTGAACTACCGCGAGAAGCTTTGGAAGTCGGTCGGCGGGATGGAGCGTGCGCACAAGGTGCTTGGTGCGATTGCCGATCACGTCGATGTGCTCGTCGGCAACGAAGAAGACCTGCAGAAGGGCCTCGGCTTCAAGGGGCCGGATGTACATTCGAGCTCGAAGCTGGATACGGCTGTGTTTCTTTCCATGATTGAGCAGGTGGTGGCGAAGCACCCGAATGTTAAAGTTGTTGCTACGACACTGCGTGAGGTCCACTCAACGAACCATCACAGCTGGAGCGCGGTGGCCTGGGTGAATGGGAAGGCTGTTCATGCCCCCACTACTGAACTGAACGTGCACGACCGCGTGGGTGGAGGAGATGGTTTTGCGTCGGGGTTCATTTATGGGCTGCTGAATGGCGAGACGCCTGAGGAGGCGATCAAGCTGGGTTGGGCTCATGGCGCGTTGATGACGACGTTCCCTGGCGACACGACGATGGCGACGCGTCGAGCAGGTGAAGGCATTTGCGAGCGGCGGATCGGCGCGAATCCAGCGTTAGCGTGATGCGGCACGCTGGTGGCGACATCAGCGCGCCTGTAAGTCGTGGCTAAAGGGTTTGGGAGCGGCGATGATCGTGATTGTGATGGGCGTAAGCGGTTCCGGAAAGACCACCATCGGCAAACTTCTTGCTGAGCGGATGGGCTGGATCTTCGCTGACGCCGATGATTATTTTTCCCCGACCTCCAAGCAGAAGATGGCGGACGGTCATCCATTGAATGATGCTGACCGGGCTCCGTGGCTGCTCGCGCTGAACGCGTTGCTGAGGGGATGGGACGAGAAGGGAAGTAATGGTGTGCTCGCCTGTTCCGCATTGAAGGCGAAGTACCACGAGACTCTGGAGGCGGGCATACCGCCGACGCATATCCAGTTTATATTTCTTGATGGGCCGAAAGAGTTGATTGCGAAGCGACTGGCCACGCGAAAGCATGAGTATATGAACCCGATGCTTCTGGACAGCCAGCTGGCGACTCTGGAGAGACCGACGGATGCTTTTCGGATTGTGAACGATCGTCCGCCGGAGCAGATTGTAGACCACTTGCTGGAGAATGTTTTGGCGGTGCAGGATGTGGCAACACGGCAGATTTTGAAATAAGAGAGGATGTTTTCAATGGGGCATGCGTTGTTTGATCTGAGTGGTAAATCGGCCGTGGTGGTGGGTGGGACCTCGGGAATCGGGTTGGCGATGGCGATTGGACTGGCGGAGGCGGGCGCCGATGTGGTGGCGAGTTCGCGGCGGCAGGAACAAGTGGATGAGGCGGCGAAGGCGATCGAAGCGACGGGACGACGGGCGTTGCGGCTGACCTCGGATGTGGCGGACCGGGCCACGCTGCAGAAGCTGCTGGATGGGACGGTGAAGGAGTTCGGCAAGGTCGATATCCTGATCAACTGCGCGGGCAAGATCAAGCGAGAGCCGACGCTGACGGTCTCTGAGGAGACGTGGGACGGCATTATGGATACGAACGTGACCGGGACGCTGCGCGCGTGCCAGATCTTCGGCAAGCATATGCTGGATCGCGGGTATGGGCGGATCATCAACATTGCGTCGCTGAATACGTTTGTGAGTTTGAAGGAAGTGACGGCGTATGCGGCCAGCAAAGCTGCGGTGGGGGCGCTGACGAAGTCGCTCGCGGTGGAGTGGAGCTCGCATGGTGTGACGGTGAATGCGATTGCGCCGGGAGTTTTTCGGACGGCGTTGAACCAGAAGCTGCTGGATGAGAGCGACCGCGGCAAGGAACTGCTGATGCGGACGCCGATGGGACGGTTCGGGAAGACGGTGGAACTGGTCGGGTCGGCGATCTTTCTGGCCAGCGATGCTTCGGCGTTTGTCACTGGTGAGATCCTGGTGGTTGATGGTGGATTCCTGGCTAGTGGCGTGAATCAGTAAGGCTGGTACGGACCCTATCTGTTGAGACGGCTTCCCATGGGGGTACCCCCCCTATTGCCCGCGCGTAACCTATTTTGATTCAATGGTTTACGGCAGGTTGTTGCCTGTAAATATTTCCAAACAAAGGGGTTACGTCCAAATATTTCCAAACAAATGGGTTATGACGGTTTCCTTTCCGAATGAGAAAACCCCGGCGTTGGGCCGGGGCTTTTCTTTGATTTCTTATTTAATTATAGCCAGTTGAGTGTAACTAAAATGCCACGTGGATGTTGTTGGTGGGTAATGAGTTAGATGGTTTTGGGGCTTGACATGCGATTTTTGGGCCAAAAACGCGAAAAATAAAAACAGGCAACAATAAAGGCAATTAAATCAGTCGCTTAGGCCGGCCGGTAACGCTCAGCATTCGGCCAGGGCGGTAAGCCGCACAGCATACCCACCAGCTTCGATGGTGTTCATCCAAATGAGAAGGGTTATGCGATTGTGGGGCCGTTGGCGGAGGCGGTTATTGATAAGACACTATGGAAGTAGGCTAACCAGTTGTTTCGGCTGGCAAGTCCCTTAAAAATCGCCGCTAGCGCCTCCGCCTCCCGATTCTCCTCCGCCAAACCGAAAGTCTGGATTGGTTGGTTGCGGGGGTGGCGTTATGGATTGAGGTGTTATCAGGCCGAGTACGGCAGAGCCGACGCTCATCGTCGTGTTTGTCCTTCCCCGACAGACGCGCGGCCGTAAAGCCGTGGCGAACTCCGTCCGGACCCAGAGCGAGCCAGCGTCGAAGGAACAATGCAGACGCCAGTCAGTGCTATGCCGAGAAGTATCGGGTCCCAGGTATGCCGCTGCCAGCCGAGGTACGGTTTATTGGTGACAAGGGTGAGGACGGTAGTAATCGCCCCAACCGCGATGATGAAGCGATCCTTCTGGCGAACACCGCGTGTGAGTATGAGGGGCGGCAGGCACCATATGAGCACCCACGTCGTCCAGTAGAACGGTCCAGCGGATTCCGAGGTGAAGCCGCGTGGGGCTCCCCCAATGTGAAAGCAAGCTGAAATCTGAAATCTTGAGGTTGAGGACCAGGTATATACCGAGCCATAGAAACGCCTCAGAGAGCGAGTACGCCTCTTCAAGGTAATCGAAGCGGTGGCGGGAGCGGACGGGGGCTATACAGATCAGTCCGGCTGCATAGAACACTGAGATGAAGACATGCTGCGCCGAGTGAGATGGGGTCCAGTAACCGGGCAGGAAGATGGCGAAGATCATCGCGGCGGGAAATGCGTACCAGAGATTGAAGCGGTACCAGATCCAGAGCGAAGCAATGGCGCCAACGGCGGGAATCACAAACTCAATTTCGCGCGAGGAGTAGGGAACCGCGCTGAAAAAAGCGAGACCCAGTCCTGCGCACAGAAAAGCAACCGAACAGACGGCGAGTGCTTCCTCGATCCCGTAGCGATACAGACGGGCCTGGTTTACGGCGACCTCGGCGGCCGTGTAGGAGACAGCAGCGAAGATCAATAAGAAGATTCCTGTGGTTTGTTGCGACGGCCGCGAAAGAAAGATCGTGAAGAAGAGCGCGACTGCGGCGGCTACGCCGATCATGGTGAAGAAGAAAAGTACCAGCCTCAAAAAGATATTGGTGGTGCGCAGGTCGGAGACCGTGTCTTGTTCAAGGCGCTGGTACTGCTCCTTGCTGAGGTAGCCGTCGCCGGTCCACTGCGTCAGGAATTTGCGGGCACGCAGGGTTTCTTCGCTCGATTCCGTGTAGATTCTCACTCCGGCCTCCCAAAGCGACGCGCGATCTGGACAAGCATCACGATCATTGCGATTGCGGTGAACACGAAGTAGGCCAGGATAAAGGTGCTGTCCGAGGCGTTGCGGATGAGCATCCAGCTAACACCCACGTAGCCGTAGACGGCGGCGTAGGCGACGAAGGCAAACTGCCGGCGCTTCAGGCCCCAGACGAGAGACGCGGCACATGCGATCAGCAGACCGACAAGCCATAGGCCATGGTCTTGCGAATCGAAGACCCCGGAAAGGATTGCCCAGAATAGAACATTGGCAGTGACGTTCAGATACGTGGTAAAAAAATGCGGCTTCAGTTTGAGGCGCTGAAGAATCGCTCCAGCTGTACCGACCACCAGGCAGTAAAGCAAGGCATATTGCCGGTATGCCGCGTCCTGATGAGACGGCCAATGCGAGATAGTGAGCCCGAACCATCCGGCGAGTGAGGACAAAGCGAGAGACAGCACGAAGCGATTGTCGAAACGATAGGCAAGGAAGAAGAAGAGGAGGGCCGTGGCCAGGAGATAGAGATCCCATTGTCCGGAAAGGACGTGGAAACGGTTCTCCAGGTAGGCGAGTTCTACGCACCAGACGAGGCAGCCGAGGTAGAGGACATAGTCGAAGATCGGAGTCGGTGCAGCCGTCTCCGCGGCCGACCAGGCGGGCGCGCGGGAAAAGCAATACCAAAAAGAGGCGGCGAGGATGATGGAGAGAATGGTCAGGATGAGTACATCACCGAGTTGCTGCGACCAGGTGGAGATAGTCCAGCCAAGTCCGGCAACGAACGCCAACACACCTGCATAGAGGAGAAGGTTGAGCTCAAGCGAGAGGGAGAAGGGTTCTCCGCGAGAGAGGCTCGCTAAATGAGCCTGCTGCTCAGTCGATATTGCACCTTGCTCCTTCCAGAGCTCCAAGCGAGCGAGGATAGTCATAGCGCTTTCATTCTCCGGACGTGGAGCAGCATGTCTGTGCTGAGCATTCGATTCCGATATTACATGTCGGCTCACGAGGGGCCCAGTAGTTACTCGAAAAGTCGCATTATCGGCAAGTTCGGGTCCGACAGATTGAAGTCGCCGAAAAGCCCGTTACTCGGACATGTGGATCAACGGTCGCTTTTCACTAGGCGACTTTTCCGAGTCATCGTGGTGAGCTTGCCGAGAGTTGTGCAGCGCCCGTGGTGGCGCCGTTACCGGGTGAGGGAACGGCGCGGAGGCTAAAGCTCGCGATGGCGGCGGGGCTGGAGTTCGGCCGAACCTGGAGGGTGCCGAGAACCTCGTTCGCCGAGGGGGTCTGGTCGCGGAGCCGGAAGACGAGGACGCCGGGTTGGACCTCTTTGGCGGAGAGCAGACTGAAGCCGCCGGTCTGCCGCCGGAGTTCCATCTGTGAAGCGGCCGCGGAGGCTAACGCGACATTGGGCAGAGCGTTGCCAAGTGCGGGGTAGCTTGCCTGGTTGAAGGCAGCGAGCCAGTCGTAGAGGAGATGGCCGGCGGGGGTGTCGGGGATGAGGCCAACCTGGTCGCCGAAGCGGGGCAGGCGAACGAGGATGGTGGGGTGAACGGGGCTGACGTGGTCTCCGGGCCGGGCGGGCATAGGAGCGTCGGCAGGATCGCCGAGGACGATGGTGTCGATCTGGGATGGATCGTCTTTCTCGTCGCCAGCCGAGGCGGCTCCGGATGATGCGTTGGCGGAACGACCAGAGCCGGAGGTGAGATGTGTATGTCCGGTGTGACCCAGGGCATAGACGACAGAGGAGAGGGCAGTGACGGCGGCCACGATAGCGAGCAGGATGGCTCCGGCACTGAGCGGCTCGCGGCCAGTGATATAGAAACGGGGAGCGGTGGGGATTCCAGTGTGGAGGGGCTGCTGCATGGTGGTCCTCGAGTGTTCCGAAGGCTCGGTCGAAGGAGGTCCGGCGGGGTTGGCCGCCACTGGTAGTGTAGACGGGCTGCCGAAGTTTGGGTGAGCTATGCCCAGCCCCGCCAGTTTGCGGAAAACCACTGCCCAGGACAGGGCAAGAATCGGTCGGTCCTCATAAACGCTCTTGTCGTTACCTGGACGATCAGTCGGCATATCGGATAAGTGGATTGGGAGACGGTGGGCAACGGCATCTCTCTCCGATAAGCTCGTTATACCTCCATGTGGCTTTCGCCGGTTCCGTATTGGTGGCGATTCGTCCGGAACTACGGAACAACGAACGCACGATTCTACTCCAGCGACTTCGGGTCAGACCTGTTTATCGGTGACTTGGTATTGAGCAGGGAATCCAGTTCGTGCGCGCAGGCGGGAACGCCGACTCTGCCCTCGCGAATGATCTCTTTTGCACTCAGTTTCTTGCCATAGAGCTTTTCGTTTGCGCTGCCGTCGGAGCGCAAAGTCGAGCCTTCCAGAGAAACACCGGCAAACAGGCCCTTGTTACGCGAATACGACAAGATTTCCGCGTTCATCACAATGTCAGTCGCACCTTCTGCGGTACGACCCTTGGGGCCAGCCGCCGCCGAGGCGTCTGCCCCGAGCTTGACCTTGCTGGACAGTAACGATTGCGCCCCTTTTTGATTCATTACCAGGAGCACAAAGTCAGTAGCCTGGCCACCGAGTTGGAAGCCGATGCTGACACCTTCAAGGGCGTAAAGCGCGGGAGCACCCCATCTACCCTTGTAATGTTCGCCGCTCCGGCACACCATCACGCCGCGGCCATAGCTGCCGCCGATCCCAAAGGCTCCTTTTTTCACGGAGGGCAGAACAATCACGCACTCCGCCTTATCGAGCAGGTCGCGCGGAATGTCATCAGGAATATTCAGAATTTCTTTCAACACGGTTCCTGTTTCTCTGACACGATCTTGTTCGTGCTCATCATCGGCAGCGAAGGCTGCCGTCGCCGACATCAGAAAGACGACAAAACACATTGTGAACTTCTTCATAATTACCCTCGAGGGTATATCGCCGGACGCCCGCATGACCGGGCATCCTCGAAAGGGCCATCAAGATCGCCAACGCCCAGATGTGCCCGAATGGCGGCCTGCTTGCAAACTGAGCTTCAGTTGACGAAAAACATTGCCTCAGGCCACCGCCGGTGGGCTATTACGGCGTCGACGATTAGCGAAGATCTCGTGGAAGAAATCGAAGATTTGAGGGAACGGAGCTTGCACGGGCTACAATGGCGGGTGCTGGCGCAGGGATTACCTCTTGTGCCCGGCGATCTCCGTTCTTCCCGATTAGGAAAGAGAAGTGGAATGATTTTTTGCGTACGCAGAACTATGTCGCTCGTTATTCTGGCGGTCTTTGTTACAACGATCGCCTCAGCGCAAGTCTCCCCTGAGTTCAGCGCAACGCTGGACCGGATGTTCAACAAGCACGAATTCGCCCCGGCGTCGTTCGGACCCGCTCGCTGGTTGCACGATGGGGCGGAGTACACCACGGTCGAACCGTCCGCTGAGGTTCCCAAAACAGAGGCCAATCCGAGTGGCGGACAGGATATCGTGCAGTACGAGACGGCTACGGGGAAGAGATCTGTTCTTGTTCCGGCCGACGAAACTGATTCCGTCGGCGGGCGCGAAGCCGCTGAGCATTGAGGACTACGCCTGGTCAAACGACGGGCTGCTGCTGCTGATCTATACCAATTCGAAGAAGGTTTGGCGACAGAATACGCGCGGCGACTATTGGGTGCTCGATCTGGCGAGCGGCAAGTTGAAACAACTGGGCGGAGGTGCGCCCGAGTCGTCGCTGATGTTCGCGAAGTTCTCGCCTGATTCGCGCAGTGTCGCTTTTGTCCGTGCCAGGAATATTTATGTAGAGGATCTCGCAACCAACACTGTGCGCGCGCTGACGACAGATGGCTCGGCTACTGTGATCAATGGAACGTCCGACTGGGTGAATGAAGAAGAGCTCGACATTCGTGATGGGTTTCGTTGGAGTCCCGACAGCAAGTCGATTGCGTTTTGGCAATTTGATACCACAGGCGTCGGCGAGTACACGCTCATCAATGACACGATCAAGCGCTATCCCGTGACTACGGAATATCTGTATCCGCAGGCGGGTACGACTAATTCGGCTGTGCGCGCAGGAGTGGTTTCGGTTCAGGGTGGAGCCGTGTGCTGGATGAAGCTTCCCGGCGACCGGCGCGAGCACTATATCGCTCGGCTCGATTGGGCGGCCAACTCCGACGAACTGGTTATCGAATACCTGAACCGGCTGCAGAACACGAACCAGGTATTTCTGGCGAACGCCCGGACCGGCGATGCGCGCGTGCTTTTTACGGATCAGGACAAGGCATGGGTCGAGCTGGTTGATTCGTTCGACTGGACGGGGAAGGATGAAGGGCTGGTGTGGCTAAGCGAGCGGGATGGCTGGCGGCACGGCTATGTTTTCTCGCGCACCACAGGGCAACCGCAACTCATCACCAAATTTAAAGGCGACGTCATCTCTCTGAACACTGTCGACGATAAGAATGGATGGCTTTACTTCGAAGCTTCGCCGGACAATGCCACTCAGCAATATTTGTATCGCTCGCGGCTCGATGGCAGTGGATCGCCTGAACGCGTGACACCTTCGGATCAGGGTGGGTCGCATGGCTACGATATTTCGCCGGATGGCCAGTGGGCCTTTCACCGCTATTCGAGCTTCAATCGGCCGACGGTTACGGAGCTGGTTCACATGACGGACCACAAAGTCGTCCGCGTGCTCCAGGCGAATGAGGAACTGACGCGGAAGGTTCAGGATCTGGTTGCGTCGCCGACGGAGTTCTTCAAAGTCCCGGTGTCTGGCGGCGTTACTCTGGACGGCTACATGATTCGGCCGCCGAATTTCGACCCCGCGAAGAAGTATCCGGTTCTGGTCTATGTCTACGGGGAACCTGCAGGCACAACGGTGAAAGATCAATGGCAAGGGAACACAAGACTTTTTCATGCTTTGATCGCGCGCGAAGGGTACATCGTCGTGAGCTTCGATAACCAGGGCACGCCCGCACCCAAGGGCAGAGAATGGCGGAAGGTTGTCTACGGCAGCGTGGGTGTGCTCTCCGCGGCGCAGCAGGCTGACGCCATCCGCGAGCTTGCGAAGGAGCGCAGTTACATCGACGCGTCGCGTCTTGCCGTCTGGGGTTGGAGCGGCGGCGGATCGAATACGCTGAACGTCATGTTCCGCTCGCCCGGGCTGTTTAAAGCAGGGATTGCAGTGGCTCCGGTTGCCGACCAAACCCGTTACGACACCATCTACCAGGAACGATACATGGGGCTGCCGCAGCAGAATGTGAAGGGCTACCACGATGGCTCGCCGATCAGCTTCGCCGAAGGGCTGACAGGGAAACTGCTGATCATCCACGGTTCGGGAGATGACAATGTGCATTTTCAGGGGACTGAGCTGCTGATCAACCGGCTGGTCGAGATCGGCAAGCCGTTCGACTTCATGGACTATCCGAACCGCACGCACAGTATTAATGAGGGTCCTGGAACCTCGTTTCACATCTACAGTCTGATCGCGCGCTATCTCGAAGAGCACGTCGCCGCTGGTGGAATGCCCCGGTAAGTAGGCACACCTCTGCGGAGTTTCGCTGGGCTTGAGTGAGGATAGCGATCTATTTTTTTCTACTGCTTGGTGGCTTCTAGTTTGGTGGTTCTGTTTTGTAGCTTGTCATCGTAGCTGGCTTTGGCGGTCTTACCGTCGCTTGCCACCGTTATTCTGAAGACGCCGATCACCTTGCCTTCGCGCTTGTCAGTTTCTTCGAGCGTGTCTTTGCCCATCATCTTGACGGAGACGCTGGTGATGCCGGGATCGCCCTTCATGGGGGCATCGGTTCCATCGAGTTTGGCGGTGTAAGACTGGCCGGTCGGATTGGACATGCTGATCTCGTCGCCACTGATTTTGTATGTCCAGACGGTCGCGTTGTCGGAGAGACTTTCTATCTTGGTGGTTCGCCAGGAGCCGGAGATGGCATTCGATCCGGCGGGACCCTTCGCTTCCCGAGTCGCTTCGCCTTTGCCGGTAACCGGAGGGCCGTTGTTGGTGTTGCTCTGGTCACTGAAGGTGAACATCAGAGTTTTGCCGTCTGATGAGATGGTAGAGGTTGAACTTCCGACGACCTTGCCATCTTTTTTGTCCGTCTCTTCAATCTCGTGGTCGTTGATGACTTTGATCGCGACGGTGTCGTAGTAGGGATGCCCGGTGACGGATTGGTCTGTGCCGTCGGCTTTGATTTCGTAAGGTGGAGTGCATGTTTTGCAGGAATACATGCCATTCTGCAGGAGGAACACATCGGGCTTCTTGGGGAAATCGACTTTGTTCATGTCGATCTTCCAGGTGCCGTCGAAGGCGCTTTGTGCCGCCGCCAGGACGGGGGTTAACAGGGCCGCGAGTACTGGAAGGAAGTACATTTTTTTCATCGCAAACCTCCATAGAACTTCAACTGCGGGTCGAAATTCTATCAAAATTGGCGATAACAATAGGGAATTTGTCAGTCGCCTTGCATGTGGGGGCGCAGCAAATTTGTGGCTAACCTGTGGAGTGAATGCGGATGCAGATCTAGCGGGTGGAGGATTTCGGGGTGTGAGTCGGGGTCTGTCTGGACGAAAGCAGCCAGGGATAGATGACGGCCAGATTGGGCGGCACGATGGCGAGGAAGAGGAGGAAGATTCCGACAATTTCCGGGATGTGAAGCGAGTTTCGTGATTCCAGAAAATATGCGAGGAAGGCCAGAGCGACGATAGTTGAGCAGACGACGATGCGGGCTACGGTCTTGGCCCAGGGTTTGTGATCGTTGGGAAGCATGCCGGATCACCTTTCGTTCCGCTGATATAGATGCTACGAGGAGGCCGTTGTGTTAGCTGCGACCGCCGGCAGCACGTGCTATCAGTACGGCAGTGTAGGCTGCACCGAAGCCGTTGTCTATATTTACTACGGTGACGTTTGGGGAACAGGAGTTGAGCATTCCGAGAAGGGCGGCGGCACCGTCGAAGCTGGCTCCGTAGCCGACCGAGGTGGGGACGGCGATGACGGGAACGCCGACCAGGCCGCCGACTACGGAGGGTAGGGCGCCTTCCATTCCGGCACAGACGATGATGGCGTCGGCGTCGGCGAGCTGATCGCGGACGGCCAAGAGGCGATGGAGGCCGGCTACGCCGACGTCGTAGAGGCGGGTGACGCGGGTGTTGAAGAGTTCGGCGGTGATGGCGGCTTCTTCGGCGATGGGGATATCGCTTGTGCCTGCGCAGATGATTGCGATGTGACCTCGGGGGTTGGGGTGGGCGGACTGGCGGAGGGTGAGGGCTCGGGCCTGCGGATGGTGGACGGCGGCGGGGAGTGCTTTGAGGACGGCGATTGCGGTCGGGTCGTCGACGCGGGTGGCGAGGACGTCGGTGCCGGAGGCGGCCATGCGGGTGAAGATCTCGGTGGTCTGCTCGGGGGATTTGTTCTGGGCGTAGATGACTTCGGGGAGACCGGTGCGGAGCCCGCGGTGGTGATCGATGCGAGTGTGGCCGAGGTCTTCGTAGGGGAGATTGGCGAGGCGCTCGGTTGCGGCGGTGGGAGTGAGGGTGCCGGATTGGACTTGGGCGAGGAGTTCGAGGAGAGTGGCTTTGTTCATGGTGAGGATGATTTACTGCGTGAACTCTATCCTAACCATTTTGGATTTTGTGCGGTGCCGTCGTAGTGCGAAGTGGTTTTGAAGAGTTCGAATTTTCCTTCGCTTGCGGCGGTTGCAGTGCGGGCGAGCAGGGAGGCGATTTGGGTTTGGTCGAGGGGCTTGAAGGTGCGCGTGGCTTCGAATGCCTGGTCGAGGACTTGTGTGCTGTCGATGCCGGTGATGATGACGGAGACGGGTTGGGTGAGGCCGTAGTGCAGCGCTTCGATGGGCTGGACGGTGTTGCTTTGGAGAATGTAAGGATCGCCGAAGGTTTTCATGGCGAGGACGCCGATGCCTTGTTTGAGCGCGATGGGCATGACTTCTTTGGTGAAGGAACGGAAGTGCGCGTCCATGACGTTGATGGGCATCTGTACGGTGTCGAAGTGGAAGTTATGTTTTTGCGCGGTCTCGAGCATGCGTAGGTGGACGGCGGGATCTTTGTGTCCGGTGAAACCGATGTAACGGATTTTTCCGGCCTGGCGAGCGGCGATGGCAGCTTCGATGGCTCCGCCGGGGGCGAAGATGCGGTCGGGGTCTTCCATGCGGATGACTTCGTGGAACTGGACGAGGTCGATGGTGTCGGTTTGAAGGCGGCCGAGGGATTCTTCGAGTTGCTTGTTGTACTCCCTGGCGGTGCGGCCGTCCATTTTGGTCATGAGGAAGACTTTTTGGCGGTATCCGTTGCGGAGGGCCTGGCCCATGCGGACTTCGGAGATGCCTTCGTTGTAGTCCCAGCAGTTGTCGAGGAAGGTGATGCCGCGATCGACGCCGGCGTGGATGAGGTTGATGCTTTCGTTGGCATCGGCTTGTTTGCCGAGATGGTAGCCGCCCATACCGATGGCGGAGACACGCTCGCCGGTGGTGCCGAGTTCGCGGTAGATCATGTCGGGGGATTCGGGGCGCTTGATGGGAGAGTTGGAGGCGCGGCTAGTCTGGGCGCTAGTCTGGGCGTTGGTTGCAATGGCGGAGGCGATGCCTGCTGCTGTTGCGGATTTGAGAAAGTCTCTTCGCTCCATGGCGGCGCTCCTTCCTGGGTCACCTGCTTTTCTGAGATGCAGATTGATGGTGAAAGGATGAAGCGGCGGATTGTTGCGAAGGAGCTAGCGATGGTATGCTGCGATCGCGGCTTGCTGCACGAGCTTCACCGGGACGTTGTGTTTTGCGGCGGCGGTGCGGCAGTCTTCGAACTCTGGTGCGGCGTTGAAGGTTTCGCCGTTGCGGGAGCCGATCTTGATGCGGATTTCGCCGTAGGGTGTGGTGACGGTGGTGTGGGTGCGATCGAGGCAGGAGCGGCGCTCGTGGTGGATGCGGACGCCGAGAGTGGTGGTTTCGCGAAGGAGAAGGTCTTCGAGAGCGGGGACCTGCGCGTCGTCGGCGAGGATGGTGAGGAGAGTGCCGAGGCGTCCCTTTTTCATTTGGACTGCGGTGGACATGACGTCGAGTGCGCCGAGAGCGAAGGCACGTTCGGTGACGTGAGCCAGGATTTGCGGGGAGAGGTCGTCGATGGCTGTTTCGAGAACAGCGACGGCGGCGTGAGTGGCGTCAGTGGTTTCGCCAATGCTGAGACGGAGGACGTTGGGGAAGTCTTTGGGGTTGCGGGTTCCGGCGCCGTAACCGATTTGCTGAACGCGCATGGCGGGTTGTGGGCCGAAGGTGGGTGCGAGAGTGCGAATGAGAGCGGCTCCGGTTGGAGTGACGAGTTCCTTTTCGATGTGGGCGGAGTAAGTAGGGAGGCCGCGGAGGAGATCGGCGGTGGCGGGTGCAGGCACGGGGAAGCGGCCGTGGGCGCAGTCGACCAAGCCGCCGCCAACGTTGAGGGGAGAGGAAAACCACTTGTCGATGGAGAGTGAGTGGATGCCCGCGGAGGCAGCAACGATGTCGACGATGGCGTCGACTGCGCCTACTTCGTGGAAGTGGATTTTTTCTACGGGGACGTTGTGGATTTTGGCTTCGGATTCGCCGAGAAGTTCGAAGGCGTGGATGGCGGTTTGTTTGATGGCGGGGTTTAAATTTGCGGATTGAATGAGAGTGCGGATGACGGTGAGGGAACGGCCGTGGGTGTGTTGGTGGGGATGCTCGTCTGCATGTTCGTGGGAATGTTCGTGGGTGTGGCCGGCTTTGTGAGTGTGCTCGTGGGTGTGGGTGTGATTTTTTCCGGCTAAGTGGCCGCCCTCGTAGACTTGGATCTTTGTGGCGGAGATGCCGCTGCGGTCGGCTTTTTCGATTTTGAGTGTGGCGCTGAGGTTCAGGGCGGCTATGGCTTCGTGGAGGATGGCGGGGTCGACTCCGGCGTCGACGAGGGCTCCGAGGAACATGTCGCCACTGATGCCGGCGAAGCAGTCGAGGTAGGCGATGCGCATGGGGTATTGTTTCATGGGTCGCCGGGATGAGTCGTGTTGGCGATTGTTGGGCACTGAATATTTCTCGTGATGAAGATTGACGATAGGTATAGACTTCTCGCGTTCCCGAATATCTCGCATTACCGGCTTATGCTTCGAGCGCCTCCCCGCGTCGTCAGGAGGACTCGATGCGTGTTGCCGCAAATCTTCGTACCTGAACTGTTTTCAAGAGCCAAGGAGGCTCGCACGATGAAAAAGTTAGCAGGGTCTGCAATATGTTTTATTTTTTCTGGGTTGGTTGTCGGTGCAGGAGTCGCTGTGGCGCAGGAGACTATGGGTCCGCCGCCGGTGCTGGTGATCCAGCGGGAGTTTCTGAAGCCGGGTAAGGCCGGCTCTGTACATGAGAAGAGCGAGAGTCAGTTCGTTCAGGCGTTTACTGCCGCGAAGTGGCCTACCTATTACCTAGCGATGACGTCGATGTCGGGCCGTTCGCGGGCGTTGTTTATGTTGGGCTATCCATCGTTCGCAGCATGGGAGAAGGATAATCACGCGATGCAGAAGAACGCGACGCTCTCGGCTGCCTTCGACCGAATCAACGTTGCGGATGGCGAGCTGGTTTCGGAGTTTGACCAGAGCGTCTTGACGTATAACCCGGACCAAAGCCTGCGCGCGGGAAGTGTCATTCACTCCCGATACTTTGAGATAAGCCACTACAAGATTAAGGAGGGACATCGTGCAGACTGGGCGGAACTGGTGAAGATGTATCGCGACGGGTTTGAGAAGGCGTCATCGACTGTGAACTGGGCCATGTACGAAAGCCACTTCGGTCAGGATAATGGTGGCGATTACCTTGTCATTACCAAGATGACGTCGTTGAGCGAAGAAGACCAGGGCATGGGCGACTTTAAGAAGTTCGCTGATGTACTGGGCGAAAAAGGAATGAAGCGGCTGGAGGAGTTGGCCGCGGCCTGCATCGAGTGGGACCAGACGAATCTGTTCGAGTTCAGCCCGAAGATGAGCTATCCGGATCCGGAGTGGATCAAGGCGGATCCTTTCTGGAAGCCGAAGGCGGCTGCTCCGGCGAAGGCGGCAACTCCGTAGTTGTGGGGAATGCTTTGGGTAGATCGATGGAATTCCCACCTCTGTCTGGTTGTCAATAGTTGTCAGGGGTGGGATTTTTTTCGCTTCGCTATCGGCTGGCGGGAGTGATGGTGGAGGCGGGGAGAACGTCGTTCATGCTGCCGGAGCGGTAGCCCTGCGTGTCGAGCGTGACGTAGAGGAAGCCGAGTGGTTTTATGGCGGCGGTGATGGCTTCGAGGACGGGCAGGCTAAGGGCGCGGGGAAGATCTTCGCGAGCGATTTCGATGCGGGCGAGGTCGCCGTGGTGGCGGACGCGGACTTGAGGGAAGCCGAGGGCGTGGAGCGCGGCTTCGGCTTGCTCGACCTGAGAGAGATTTTCGCGGGTGACGGGTCGGCCGTACTCGATGCGCGAGGCGAGGCAGGCGGAGGCGGGCTTGTCGGCGAGTGAGAGGTTGGCAGCGCGAGCGAGTTGGCGAATTTCTTGTTTGGTGAGTTGCGCGGTGACCAGAGGAGCGACGGCGTGGTGTTGGGCGGCGGCTTGCTGGCCGGGGCGGAATTCGGCTACACCAGGGGCGCGGTCGTCGAGGTTCATGCCGTAGGCGATGTGGGCGAAGCCCCGCGCTGCACGGGCCAGCTCCATCTGGGTGAAGAGTTCGTCTTTGCAGTGAAAGCAACGTTGGGAATCATTGCGCTGGTAGTCGGGGCTCTCGAGTTCGTTGGTCTGGAGAATCTGGATGGGGATGTTGTGCTCGGCGGTGAAGGCGAGGGCTGCGGCGAGTTCGGCGCGAGGGAGAGAGGGGGAGTCGGCGATGACGGCGAGCATTTTGTCGCCGAGTGCCTGATGGGCGGCGAAGGCGAGGTAGGCGGAGTCGGTGCCGCCGGAGTAGGCGACGAGGACGCTGCCTAGATCGCGCAGGGTGGTTTGGAGGAGTGCGGATTTGGCTGCCAGGTCCATCTGGTTTGATTGTAGGACAGATGGATTGCGGCTTGAAGTCGCTTCATTTGTTGGGAAGATATCTCCGGTTGGCAGCTGTACCATTTGGCCGCGTCCGAAGTGCGGTTCTCGTCCGAGTTCCTATGACACTAGTCCAGTTGAATCGATGAACTGAGATTTCCAAGGAGATGTCTGAATGCTGACGAACATACCAGGCCTTGCTCTTGGTTTGCGCTCGGAATATGGGCTGCAGTGCCTGATCAGCTATGCTGGCCCGTTGATGCCAGCACTAGAGCTACTCTTCGCGAATGGCAGAATCTTGTCGTGAACGAACTGACTTATGACGACTCGTGATGAAGCCATCACGGCACGCCTCGACTCGACCTTTCGCACGCTGAGTCTTAGTCTTACGAAGCAGAAGGGCTTGCTTGAATGGACCTAATGCGTATTGGGCAGGTACATGTAGAGTCCGTAGTCTTCCAAGGCGGGGTAAATCGTATGTCATTCCCTGCTCAACGCATTAGTGACGGACGACGCTAGACGTACCTCATACTTGTCGGCGTCGCTCTTTTAGGAGAAGCTCCTGCCCAGCGACGATCATCGACGCGATCATCCTGGCCAACCTTCGGTGGTCCGGGCCCAGATCACGGTGTACTCGTAAGGCAGATTCCACTGCAGGATCTATGGTCCAAGTAACAGAAGTCCAAGGATGATGATCGCCGACCACACACCGTAATGTTTACGAGCGGAACTTTCTCACTCTCGTCGGAATTAGAAAGCCATCCACAAGATACGCTGGAGTTAAACCGTTCAGATCGTAGCCCCGAAGAAATTAACCTTAGTGAACGATGAAGAGAGTGCTAGTCGGGGATCTGCCAGCCTACGGGGGTTTGGGCCAGGGTGGCTTTGGCGGTGACCTGGCTGGTGGTGGCGCGGGCCATGTCGGGGAAGGCGGCCTGAATGTCGTGGCTGAGAGCCCAGACGGGGACTTCTTTCATGGTGTAGCTGTAGGTGACGGTGGTTTCTTTGAAGCCATCGTTGATCGCGATTGGGGTGAAGCTGTCGATGCTGGTGACCTCGCGATGGCCGTAGCAGAAATGCGGAGCGAAGCGGACGCCGGTGGGGGTGACGGTGTAACGGCTGGCGTGGATGCTCATCTCTTCTGACTTCTCGAGGAGGAGGGCTTTGACGAGGGAGTCCATCTGCTTCGTCTTGTCGGGATCGGTGGTCTCGAAGGGGAAGCGGATGTCGGAGAAGAGGCAGTCGGTGTGATCGAGGAAGTGGTTGTTGATGGCCTGGGTAAAGTTGGCTGGAGTGGGGGCTGATTTGCCGGTGTTGCAACCGGAGGCGAGTGTAGCGAGAGCACAGAGACCGAGGACTGCAGCGGCAAGAACGAGTGAGGCTTGATTTCTTCGAACGATTTTCATCGTTTCTCCTGTCGATCTGGTTCTTTGGATGCAGCGAAGAGAGACGTAAGACAGCTGGATGGCGCTGGATCTAGTTGCCGTCGAGGATTTCTTCGGGGAGCGGGTCCAGTTCGCCGATGGTCTTCATGGTTGCGAGCGTTTTGAGGTTGGCCTGGACCTGGGCCCACTTTTCAGGATCTTTTTTTGTGATGATCGGGGCTTGCGGATCAGCATAGTACGCGATGAGATCGTGTTTGAGCTGGTTGGGGACAACCTTTTCAGGATGTTGGGTGATCATGCCCAGCAGTGTAGCGTAGGTCTTGTCGGTGAGGGGATAGCCGCCGGGTTTGACGACGAGTCCGGTGTCGAGATCGCGGTTGGGGAGGTAGTATTCGATGCGATCGAAATGGGTTAGAACGAAGCGCAGCGACTTAATGGAGTGATTGACGCTCTTGATGTAGAGGTCCTCAGTTTGCTGGGTGGGTCCTTTGATGGCGAGCATCTTAAGAGTGCCGACTTTCGGAAGGATGTAGATGAAGCCAGCGTAGAGATGGCTGGTGAAGCCTGGCGTTTTGCGATAGGCCTCCCAGTTGTTGTCGGCGGATGCCTGAAGGAGTTCCGCTTTTAGCGCATCGAATTCTGGGCTAGGAACGTCCTCGGGAAAGTTTTTCTTATGGAGGAGGGTTTCAGCGCGCGCGATGTTAGGAAGAAATCGCCAGGCGGCATAACGGTAGATGCGGATGGAGGTTTCCTTGGTGCCGATGATGTCGGGCAGGTTGAGGCCGTAGGTCTCGAAGAACGCCTTGCGTAAAAGGTCTCTGGGTACTTCGAGGCCGACGAATTTTACGTAGGCGGACGGAGCGAAACGACGCTTGCTGAGCTGGTTGATGTCAAAGGCGAACTCGGTTTCCACGTGGGCGTGGGGGTTCTCCGCGTAATTAACGTTGTCGCCATATTTTTCTTTGAGTTTGGGAAATTCGACGGGGACGGCGAGATTAATGACGGTGCTGTGGCCGATGGTATCGCCGATGTAGTGAGAGAGGGAGCCGATGGCGAAGGCGAGTTCGTCGGCGGTGTGCGCGTTGCGGAGGAGGCTAACGACGAAGTCTCCGGAGCGGACGTAGTGGGTGAGGGCGGAGAAGAATCCGTTGCCGAAGGGGTAATAGCCGAAGTCCTGAATGGCGCAGCCGCCGTAGGCGTAGGCGTGGGCTTCCTGGAGCTGGGCTTCGGTGAGAGTGGGATATTTTTGGAGTAGGAGAGGGCGGATGGATTGCTTCCACGCGATGTCGACCAGCTCCTGGTGGCTCTGGATAGAGTAGGGGACGGCGGGCGTTGCCGCTAAGAGCAGTCCGAGGATAGCTATCGTTTTTAGAGAAGTGAAGCGGTGGGGGGTAGGAATCGCTTGTCCTCGTTATTGGTCTGTTTCGACTCTACACACTGTACATAGGATGAAGGGAGTAAGAAAAGGGTAGGCTGGCGGGGGGAGTGAAGTGATGCCTGCGATGTGGCAGCGATGGGCGCGGTATGGAGTGGCGGTGTTGGCGTTCGGGGTGGTTGCCGGGGCGTGGCACTACGGGACGCGGATGTCGGGTGGGATTGCGCCGGTGGGTGAGCGGAGGGTGATGCCGGAGTTGGTGATGGCGCAGCTTGATGGTGGGACGTGGCGATTGGTCGACCATCGTGGGCAGGTGGTGCTGGTGAACTACTGGGCGACGTGGTGTGGGCCTTGTTGGGAGGAGACGCCGGGGTTGATCCGGCTGTCGAAGGAGTTGGGTCCGAAGGGACTCGAGGTTGTGGGAGTGGCGATCGATGAAGGCGGGAAGGAGAAGGTGAGGAAGTTTGTGGAGGAGCTTCATGTGCCGTATCCGGTGGTGCTGCCGGAGAGGATGTCGCAGATGGCTTATGGGCTGGAGGGCGTTCCGACAACAATTTTGGTGGATCGGCAGGGGCGGGTGGCGAAGACTTATGTGGGTGCGGTGAGGCAGCGAGATTTTGAGACGGATGTTGAGGTGTTGCTGGGGGAGCACTAGGTTTGGCCGACTTTGGTGGGGTCGCCGGGATGGAGGATCGGGGTGAAGGGGAGGTGGAAGTCGGGCTGCGAGTCGGGATGGGCGGGGTTGAAGTCGGGGATGCTGGGGTCGAGGAATTTTGTGAGGGGGAGTTTGTCTTCGCGGATGCCGTGGACGATGCAGCGGGCGAGCTCGTAGGCGCCGTAACTGTTGAAGTGGGTGTCGTCGCTGATGGCGGCGGTCTGGCCGGGGAATGAGTCTGCGGGGTAGTGCATGAAGGCTTTGAGCGTGCCTTCGGGGCCCATGGCTTCGAAGAGAGTTTTGCTCATGGCGTTGAGGTCGATGAGGGCGACCTTTTGTTGTGCGGCGATCTCGCGCATGGCGTCGGGGTAGCCGGCGAGGGAGTTGGTGATGTGGCCGGCGTCGTCGAAGGTGCGGCGGTTCATGCTGGTGACGAGGACGGGCGTTGCGCCTTTGCGGCGGGTCTGGTCGATGTAACTGATGAGGAGTTTTTTGTATTCGTCGATGGAAACAGCGCCGGGCTTCATGTCGTTGTGAGCGAACTGAATGAAGAGGTAGTCGTCGGGCTTCATGGTGGTCATGATTTTGTTGAGGCGCTGTTCGCCGACGAAGCTCTTGATGGTCTCGCCGGATTCGGCGTGATTGGCGATGACGATGCCGGGGAGGAAGAAGCGGGGAAGCATCTGTCCCCAGGCGGCCCAGGGCTCGTAGTACTGGTCGACGACGGTGGAGTCGCCGGCGAGGTAGATGACTGGGCTCGTTCTGGATTTTTCCAGATTCTGTCGATTGATTTATGGGCTCGATGTCGATGGAGCGGACGCTGGGGTGGTCGCCGTTGAACTCGAGGGTGAGTTTGTGGTCCCAGTCGAGGATGCCTAGCTCGCGGGGCTTGAGTTTCACTTTGTCTTCGGGGTCGCCGTTGATTTCGGGATATCGGACGTTGGTGTCGAAGGTGCGGGTGACGGAGTCGTTGGGGCCGGCGGGGATTTTTTCGAGCATGAGGCGACGGCCTTCGGCGCGGACGGTGGTGACGGAGGCCTGGGGTCCGCCGAGGACGACGGTGACGCGGTAGCTGCCTTCGGGGATGGGGACGGAGAAGAAGAAGGGCTTGTCGCTGGTGCAGGATTTGGCGGTGACTTCTGGGGGAGGGGAGGAGGTCGAAGCCGGCGGTGGTGTCGGTGAAGCGGGAGGTGGGGGAGAGGGTGGCGAACATGCGGTTGCCTGGGCCGCATGCGTACTTCATCAGGTTAGGGTTGGGTTGGGCTGGGGACTCGGTTGGGGGTTGAGCTTGAGCCGTGAGGGCTGTGGATAAATAAAGTGCGGTGAGTGGCAGGAAGGCAAGATATGAGAGGGAATTGGGCCTGTGGAGAGATCCTCGGTGGCCTGTGTTGCGATGGTTTGCCGGCATACTCCCCCTCCCCGTCAAAAAGTGTGCAAAGTATTCGAAACAAAGGATATAAGGTTGGACTTCGGCCTGACATCCTGTACTGAATCAAAAAGCCCGGCGTGGGCCGGGCTTGGGTTTTCCCCTGATTTAAGTTTATCAGCGATGTCAATGGTTTTACTCGCGTCCCGAGTCTGACGTGCGTGGCTTTAGGGGGTGCTGAAGAAGTGCCTCTGCGACTGAATTGAAGAGAGGCCCGGGGCTAAAGCCCCCCTGGATTTGCTGGCTTTTTCGCAGGGCTGAAGCCCTGCGCTCCCTCCGAAAAGCAACGACAACGACTTTTTCAGTAACCTCTTTAGGCAAGCTTCTCGAGGATAGCTGCGAGTTCTGCGGGCTGGTCGATCATTACGTCGTGGCCACAGGTGACGGTTGAGGTTTGCCAGGTACTGTCTGCACGGAAGCGTTCCAGCGCCTGATCGAAGGCTTTGCTCGCGAAAAGAGGTGCTCGGATGTAGAGCTTTTTCGGGATCGACTGGTATGCCCCGGTGACTTTAAGTTTTTCGGTGAAGCATTTGGTTGGGTGCGGGGTGGTCTTGCCATCGACCCAGGCGGCGTCTTTGGCGTTGACGTGGAAGACGGACGCGGACAAGGACGGCGTGAGAGGCTCGGGCCAGGAGCTGCGGCTGCTAAAGTCGGCGAGTGACTGACCGTCGGAGGGGACGAAGGCATCCAGGTAGACGATGGCGGCGATGCGATGGCGAAGCTGCTCGGCTACGCCGGTGATCACCATGCCGCCATAGGAGTGGCCCACGAGGACAATGTTGTCGAGATCTTTCCATTTGATTTCGCCGACGACGTCGTTGATCTGGGTGGTCAGGTTGATGATGTCGGGCGGCAGGTAGGAGCGTTCTCCGACACCGGAGAGAGTGGGCGCCACGACATAGTGGCCTTTGGCAGTGAGACGGTCGGCGACGCGACGCCAGCACCAGCCGCCATGCCACGCGCCGTGGACAAGGACGAAAGTGGCCGGGTTTGGCGGTGGCTTGACTGGTGGGGAGAGCGGCGACTTGAGTGGCGGCCACGAAGCCGAGGCCGATGGGTATGAATTGACGGCGAGAGATGGATGCGCTCGATGACATTTGAGCCCTCAGACAAGAGTTGGGGGAGTTGACGAAGTCTAACAGCGCGATCAGCTGAGGGCGAGAACTATCTCAGAATGTTGTCAATGGTTTTCGTTGATGAGTAAGGGGTCAGTTTGGGCGACGAATGAGAACGCCTTTATCCGACCCGGCTCCACTTGTACGAGATACCGACTTTAGACGAGTGATGGGGAGAGCGTTTGTCGGGTACCTTCTGTATGAACTGCGAAATCCATTAGCACAACCTGCTGGAGGGCCACGGAAGAGGAACGCAGGCGCAGCGCGTCTGCTAGGATCAGTTCGACAAAATTTCCGCTATGGAATCACACAAAAACATGACCCGACTCGATTTTCTAAAGCGTTCGGGCTCAATTGCTGCAGGCTTTACCTTTCTGCCGCACTCCGTGTTGGCTGCGGCCGGCAAATCTCAGGCAAGCGATGAAGTGAGTCGTAGTCAAGCTGGCGGAGTATCAGATTGTTGTGCCCGACCAGGCAAACCCACTAGAACAGCAAGCCGCCCAAAAGTTACAGCAATATCTGGCTGAAGCATCGCGCAAGAATCTGTTGATAAGAAAAGAAGAAGAGTATCGGGAAGGTCCTGCGTTTTTCATTGGGCAAACCCGATATGCGAAAGCGCGGAAAATCAATTTCCAACAATTAGAAGAAGATGGATTTACCTATCATCGTGCAGAAAAAAACCTGATCATTGCAGGGGGCACGGGGAAGGGAGTGCTCTACGGTGTGTATGGCCTGCTTGAGCTCTGGGGCTACCGGATGTATACCTCCACGGCTATCCATGTTCCCGATGTGGGTTCAATAAGCTTTCCGAAAGATGGACTGACTGTCGTTCCTGTAGTGCGATATCGCACCACATCCTACCGGGATACTCGCGACCCGGAATATACAGACTGGCACAGGCTTTCTTCCCGGGACGATTGGGGATTGTTCGTCCACACCTTCAACGAACTCGTTCCCCCGGACCAGTACGGCAAAGCGCATCCTGAATATTTTTCATTGGTTAATGACAACCGGCTGCCGGGTACACAGCTATGCCTCTCCAATCGCGAAGTTCTCGCAGCCCTGATTGCGAATTTAAAAGAAAAGATGGCCTCGAAGCCACACGCTACTTATTGGTCTGTCAGTCAGAATGATAATGATCAGTATTGCCGCTGCGAACCTTGCACTCAACTCAACACGAAGAATGGTGGAGTGCCAAGCGGATCCATCCTGTATTTCGTGAACGAGGTCGCCAAAGCTTTTCCTGACAAAATCATCTCAACCCTGGCCTACTGGTACTCAAGAACGCCGCCCCAGAACATACAGGCCCAGTCGAATGTCAACATCATGCTCTGCAACATTGAAAGCAGGCGGCAGGGACCGGTGTTCGAGACTGATCCTGCTTTTTCCCGTGACCTCATAGCCTGGGGAAAGCTGGCAGGCAACATTCTCATCTGGGATTACAACATCCAGTTTTCTAACCTCGTCAGCCCATTCCCCAACCTTCACACCATAAAACCCAACATCAAGTTCTATACGGACCAAAACGTAAATTCGCTCTTCATGCAAGCAAACGGCCAAGTCGGCGGTGAGATGGCCGGGCTGAGAGCCTATCTCATCTCCAAACTCATGTGGGATCCGAATGCCGATGACAGCGCCATTATGGCGGAATACTTGACCGGCTATTACGGGCAGGCCGGCCCTTACATCCGTCAATACATCGACAAAATGCGGGAATCGCTGCTCAGCAGCGCCTTCAAACTGAACATATTCGGCAGTCCTGAAGACGCGAAAGATGCCTATCTGTCAGCGGACATGATGAAGGTATACAACGCGCTGTTCGACCAGGCGGAAAAGGCGGTGGCAAGAAATCCGCAGTTGCTCACGCGGGTAAAAATAGCGCGTCTGCCGATTATGTACGCGGAAATCCAGATCGGGCGAAACGAAGAGGCAGATACACCACGCAGTATGTTTGCGCATGCGCCAGACGGCAAGGTTTACGCAAAGCCTGCAATGAAGGCGCTCGTCACTCAATTTGTCGGCGGATGCAAACAAGACGGAGTGACGCGGGTAAGAGAAAGAACTACTCCTCCTGATGACTACCAAGCTTCCTATGACAGGGTCTTCACCAAAATCGCGGAGACGCAAAATGCCAAATCGTTCAGGAAGAAAATCAGCCCAATCACGCTCCCTGAAGGCGGAGCTGTCAACGCCCAGCGGCTCACCGACGGTATCTTCGGGTCGTGGGAATCCTGGAGCGCGCCGGACGTAAATTGGGTGGCTTATAAGGGTCAACACATGGATTTCATCCTGGATCTGGGAGAAGTCATGGACATCCAGTCCATTAACATGGACTTCCTCAATGCACAGGCCCAACCCGACTGGAATCTACTGGTCCTGCCCGCATATGTTACCTACGCCACGTCGTCCGACGGAAAAACATTCAGCGACGAAGTAAAGGTAAGTAATCGCAACAATCCAAACCCGAAGGAAAATCCGGACATTGCAAAGATCCCGGTGCAGTCCTTCCGGGCCGATCCGGGAACGAATGTCAAAGCCCGCTACATAAAAGTCCACGGAGAAAGTATCCTCCGCATGCCTTCCTGGCATATCCGCGCCGGCTATCCGGCTTGGATTTACACCGATCAAATCGTGGTTGAGTAAGCAATGAATCTGGTGATAATGAGGCGATCCTATCCTTCGCAAAAGGAATGTCAGAGATGCCAGAAGGTGGCGAGGAGGGCGGCGATGAAGAGGAGTTGAATCAGGAGACGTGGAACGAGGTGCGGGACAGGTTGATTGAGGATGGTGAGATTTTCTCGAGCGGCTTTGATGTTGGCGGGAAAGAGGCAGCAGAGCATGACGATGGCGATGCCAGCCGACAGAGGCGCGAGACGCGGGATTTGAAGGGTGAATGCGATGAAGAGCTCGGCAAGACCGGTGAGGGTGACCCAGGTTGCGGGATCGCCGACGCCGTCGGGAACCATGCGGATGAGGTAGGGACGGCGCTTTCTCCAGTGCGCGGACGCGGTGAGGAGGAACATGACGCCGAGTGCGGCTCGGAGGGCGAGGTGCCAGTCGGCAAAGTAGGGCGAGACGAAGCCGATGGCTCGGAAGACGAGGAAGGCTGCGATGAGCACGATGAGCGGAGCCATGCGAGGTCTCCTTCGTGGCTATTTTCTCACTATGGTTTTTGAGCGAGGATGCCGGCGGCGAGTTTTATTTTGAGCCGATGAGGCGGAGGCGTGCGGTGAGTGCGCGGCCTAGACCTTCGCTGAAGGTTCCGTAGGCTGGTGAATCGACGATGTTGTTCACGATGGCTGGATTGAGGCGGCCGGTGGCGTTTTCCATGACGCCGCGCAGGCCGAAGTAGGCGCCGCGAAGATGGAAGCGCCATTCGAGGCCGGGGCTGAAGGAGAAGTAGTCGGGGAAACGGCTGGAGCCTGCGGCGCCGACTACCTGGTGATTCGCGTCGACGGAGATGAAGGGGAATCCTGTTTGCCAGTTCATGGTGTAGACGAAGTCCCAGTTCTTTTTGAGCCTCGGCAGCGGGACAGGAAGCCATCCCCATGAGATGAGACGGTTGGGTGTGTCCCATGGGAGTGGGCCGCTTTGTTGGGGGCCGAGCAGGGAGACGGTCGGGATGTAGTCGAGCGCTGCGTTGGTTCGCGCTGAGGAGCGGGTGTAGGAGGCGAAGAGAGTGTATCCGTTGGCGAAGGTTCGGCGCGCTTCGACTTCGATGGAGTCGTAGTGATCTTGCCGGGTGTTGGTGAGCTGGTAGGTGCCGGAGAGAGCGCCCGGGGCGGTTTGATTCGCGTAGACGAAGCCGTTGGAGATGCGCTTTTCGAGGAAGTTTGCGGCGGCATAAATTTCGCCGGGCAATTTTCTTTCGATGCCGAGACTCCAGTTGAGGGCGCGGGTTCCGGTGAGTGAAGAGTCGGTTGCCTGGAAGGTTGTTTCGAGCGGAGTGCTGATCGGGGTGGTTCCGTCGGCAGCGTAGTAGGTGTCGTAGCGTATGCCGGCGAGGGCGCGTGTAAGGTATTCGAGCTGGGTGTGCTCGTAGTAGAGTCCGATGCCGGCGGAGATTTTGGTTTTTGAATCGGCGCCGGGCGGTGCATAGACGACAGCGATGCGAGGGGAGAAGAAGGGACGGCGAATGATCTCGTCCCAGTCGAAGCGCAGACCGGGTTCGACGAGCAAGCCGGGTTTCATGAGCCAGCGGTCCTGAAGGTAGGCTCCGGTTTCGAAGTTGTGGCGGGTGAATGGAGCTTGAGTGGGAAAGACGCTTTGTCGCAGCAGCGTTCGATCCTCGCGCAGATAGTTGACGGGAGCGCGGGAGATATCTTCATCGAAGCCGATGTGGTCGAGATCGATTCCAGTCTTGAGGTCGTGGCGGCCAGCCCAGTTGTGCGGCGGAATATACAGCGCAGCGTTGAACTCTTCGCGCGAAGAGTGGGCGACCTGGTTTTCGAAGTAGCTGCCGAGTGCGGTTTCGGGGGTGAGTTGGTAGGGAAGATCTCCGTTGGGCTCGTAGCCATCGCGAATGCGAACGACGCCGAACCCGGCGTCGAGCACGGCGCCGTTGGCGAAGGTGTGCTGATCGCGGAGATAGGGAAGCCAGGCGATGGTGTTGCGTTTGGTTGTGCTCTGCTGCGGCACGAGCGGGGAGATGCCGTCGTAGGGAGAGTGATAGTCGTTGAAGAGCAGGCCGCCGGAGAGGATGTTGTCGGAGGCGAGGTTCGCCTGGGCTTTGAAGAGATTGCTGCCGCGAGTGAGATGGTTGGTGTTCGCGCCTGCGGGCAGCTCCTGAATATAGATATTGTCGTATTCGGCTTCGACTCCGTCGAAGAACCACGCGCGGTTGCGGACGATGGGGCCGGAGAAGGTGACGCGGGGGACAAACTTGTCGAAGCGGATGCCATTGATCTGGTGAAACGAAGGAAGAAAGTCAGTGGCGTTGAAACGGAATTTGTTGTCTCCCATGCCGGTAAAGAACGCGACAACGCCTCCGGTCGCTTTGCCGAATTCGACGGGATAGCGGGTGGTCTCGACGTTGATGGAACGCACTGCATCAGGACTGACGCGCAGGGCGAGGTTGCCGCTGACCGGGGAGCGAATGTTGAATCCATCGAGGAGATCGAGCGCGGCGTAGGTCTCCGATCCTGCGAGGTGGACTTGTCCGGAGACGTCCTGAACTACGCCTGGGTTGAAGGGGAGGAGGTTGCGAATGTCGCGTGAGGTGGGATAGGGAATGTTGACGATCTCAGGGACGTTCATCACGCTTTTGTCGGAGGTCTGCTCGGGATCGATTCCGGTTTGAGAGGCGACGACGTTGACCTCCTGGCGGACGATCTGTTCGTGGGCGAGGACGGCTTCGATTTTGGCGAGGTGAGGATCGATATGGGGTTGGAGGGTGCGGTAGAAGCCGGGCTTGTCGACTTGAATTTGATACGAAGTGTCGGAGCTAAGCGGATAGGTGCAGCGACCGGCGTAGTCGGTTTGCAGTTGAAGCGGGGAGGTTCCTGGCTGGGAGATCGAAACCTGGGCGCCGGGGACGGGCAGGCTGTTTTCATCGACGACGGTGAGGATGACGGAGATATGAGATGCGGGCGTCTGGCAAGTTGCGGGAGCAGGGTACCAAGGGAGAAGGAGGAGGAGGATACCAATGGCCTGGGGGAGACGGAGCATGAGATTAGTATCTGCCCGGGGTGAGATTGTATACAAAATGGGATTTTATTTTTACAATCTCGGAATGTTCAAGTCGAGACAAGTTTGGCGAGCCGGTTTTCTTTTCGTGGCAGCGTGCGCTCCAGTGATGCTTCGGGCACAAACGGTACAGAGTGCTTCTTCGACGTCTGCGCCGCCGAAGGTTGAGGTCACGGAGGCTGACAGACTTCGGGGAAGTTACGGACCTTATCGAGCGAATAACGATCTGCTGTACTACCACTTGGATGTGCGCGTCGATCCGGAGAAGCAGTTTTTGAGCGGAAAGAATTCGATTCGCTTCAAGATGCTTGAGGATGGAAAGCGAATCCAGCTCGACCTTGTGCCGGTGTTTCAGATCGACAAGATTCTTCTGGATAAGGAAAGAGGGGCAACAGTTTCTCTGCACTATGAACGTGCGGCGGGAAGAACTGTGTACGTGGACTTTCCGCAGACCTTGCGCAAAGGGCAGACGTATACCATCGAGTTTTTTTATTCGGGGCATCCGGTGGAGATGGGCCGCTTTGGAGGCTTCGTTTTCCGCAAAGATCCGATGGGCCGGCCGCTGGTGAATACGGCGTGCGAAGAAGAAGGCGCGAGCGTGTGGTGGCCGAATAAGGATCAGTGGCGCGATGAGGTCGAGAACATGGACATCAGCGTTGAGGCGCCGAGCGATCTGGTGGAGGTTTCCAATGGAAGGTTCCAGAGCAAAGAGGATTTGCACGATGGGTATACGCGGTGGAACTGGAAGGTGCAGTATCCGATCAACAACTATGACGTGTCGCTGAATATCGGAAAGTATGTTCACTTTGGCGATATGTACGGGGATCTGACGCTGGACTACTACGTGTTTCCGGAGGATCTGGAGAAGGCAAAGAAGCAGTTTGTTCAAGTGAAGGACATGCTGAATGCGTACACGCACTACTTTGGGGAGTATCCCTTTCCGAAGGACGGATACAAGCTGGTGGAAGCGTTGTATTCGGGTGTGGAGAATCAGACGGCCATCACTTACGGGAATCACTTTGAGAATGGCTATCTGGGGCGGCCGAAGACGGGGATTGGGACGCGGTTCGACTTCATCATTGTGCACGAGAGCGCGCATGAGTGGTTTGGCAACAGCATTACGGCGCGCGATCGCTCGGATATGTGGATCCATGAAGGATGGGCGAATTATTGCGAGGGACTCTTTGTTGAGTACATGTGGGGCAAGGCGGATGGAATTACGTATGTGAATACGGGCAAGCAGAACGTGAAGAACCTGTCGCCGGTGATTTCAGAAGAGGGCGTCGTGAGTACACCGCCTGTGGATCAGTACAAGAAGGGAGGCTTGTTCCTGAATACGCTGCGCAGCGTGATCGATGACGATGCCAAGTGGTTTTCGCTTCTGCATCACTATTATCAGCACTTCAAGTATCAGACGATTATGACAACGGACATGGTCGCTTTCTTCAACGAGCAGACGGGAAAAGATTTGACGCCGATCTTTAATGAGTATTTGCGGCATGCCGCGATCCCGGTGCTGGAGCTGCGATTCGATGAGGCGTCACGGACGGTTTCGTATCGGTGGCGGGCGGAGGAGAAGGCTTTTGCCATGCCTGTCCGTGTGGGGCAGAAAGATCATTGGCAACTGATCTATCCGACGACAACGGAGTGGAAGACTCTTTCTTCTCCGCTGAAGAAGGATGAGTTTGAAGTGGCGACTGATCTTTACTACGTTGATGTGAGCAAGCAGTAGGGTTTCGGGCCGGGTATATGGAGGTTATCCGTCGCAGCGGAGGGCTTTGATGGGGTCGACTCTGGATGCTCGGCGGGAGGGTATCCAGCAGGCCAGCAGCGCTACCCCTGCGAGGAACAGAGGCGCGGCGGTGAATGTTGCAAGGTCGTGAGGGCGAACTCCGTACAGGAAGCTCGTTGAGAATTTGGCGAGTGCGAATGCGGCGGGAAGGCCGAGCAGCATTGCGATCACCGCAAGGCGCATACCCTGGCTGACAATCATCCGCTGGACGGCGCCGATCTGCGCACCCAAGGCCATGCGGATGCCGATCTCCTGAGTTCGCCGGCTGACGGAGTAGCTGATCACTCCGTAGAGGCCAATTGAGGCGAGCAGTAAGCCGATGAAGCCGAAGACTCCAAAGAGCGTGCCGGCGAGGCGAGGCAGGAAGAGGGCGTCGTGAAGATGCTCTTTCATGGTCTCGATGTTGTATATGGCGAGGGTTGGATCGAGGGAGCTGATCTCGCGGCGGACTGCGTTCGCCAAGTTCGCAGGATCGCCGTCGGAGCGGATCATGAGTGAATTTCCGTTGAAGGACGGGTCGCCGGCGATGTTTTGTGCGAGCGAGCGATAGAGGACCGGCCTGGTCTCTTCGCCCAGCGTGCGGGACTTGATGTTCCTGACGACACCGATGATCTGATAGGTCACGCCGCCGCCGTTGACGGTCTGACCGATGGGGTTGTCGTGACCGAACAACCTGTGCGCGAATTCTTCGTTGACGATGGCGACCTTTGGTGCGTCGGGGCGTTCGTTCGAGAAGTCGGGACCTGCGATGCGCGGGATTCCCATTGTTTCAAAGTAGCCGGGGCTCACCATGTAGAGCTCTGTTCCTATGGGGCCGGTCGGAGGAGCTGGCCGTCCGTCTGCCACCATCCCATCGCTGCGTCCGCCACCGGAGAGCGGGACGAGATCGGCATAGGCCACGGAGGTGACGGAGGGGAGGGCGGCGATTCGCTCCCGAAGTTGTGAGAGAAGTTGCGTGGTGCGCTCGGGGGTGTAGCCGTGAACCGAGGGATCGACGGCCATCATGAGGACTCCGCTGGAACGAAAGCCGGTGTCGATGCCTGCGGCGCTCTGCAGGCTGCGCAGAAATAGGCCGGTCGCGCAGAGCAGGACGACGGAGATGGCAATCTGGGCGACGACGAGGATGTTGCGGAGGCTCCATCGGCGCTCGGGCCGCGCGAGAGCATCTTCACCCTTCAATGCGCTCATGACGTTGGGGTGCGATGCGACCCAAGCCGGAACGAATCCGAAGAGGAGCCCGGTACCGACACTGAGCGCAAAGGCATAGAGCAGCACTCTCCAGTCGAGGCCGATGCTGAGGTCGAGGGGAATGGGAGCGGGAAGGCGGAAGGAGGAGAGCGCTGACGTTGCCCAGAGCGAAAGGACGACACCAACGAGCCCTCCCCCGAGGGCCAGGAGGACACTTTCGACGAGCATCTGGCGAAGCAGCTGGCCGCGTGTGGCGCCTAACGCGACACGAATGCCCGTTTCGCGCTGGCGGCCGGCAGATTGCGCGAGGAGCAGATTGGCTATGTTGGCACAGGCGATGCAGAGCACCAACAACACGACTACCGAGAGGGCGGTGAGGAACAGCATGACTGAGGTACGATCGCGCGGGGGCAGCGAACCTGCCTGCTCAAGCAGGAAGCCATTGCCCTTGTCGGATGCCGGATGGGCAACGGCGAGGCGTTGCGCCAAGACTTTGAGTTCAGCTGCGGCCTGCTCGCGCGTGACGCCGGGTTTCAAACGCCCGGCAACGCTGAGCCAATGCCAATCGCGCACGGTGGCGTCGGGAAGCTTTTGGGTCAACTGAGGAAGATTGCCGAGGGGAACCCAGAACTGCGGATCGAGGATCAGGTCGAGCCCTCTGAACTCGCGCGGGGCCACCCCGACCACAGTAAACGGATGACCGGAGAGTGAGATTGTCCTGCCTTCGATTGCTGGATCGGCGTTGAAGCGACGTTGCCAGAGCTGGTGACTCAGCACGATGACGGGCAGGCGCTCTTCGTCGTTGGTGAAGCCACGGCCAAGCGTCATTTTGAGCTGCATCACGTCGAAGAAGTTGGCTGTGGCGGATTGTCCCCAGACGCGTTCGGGTTCGCCGCTGCCTCCGATGGAGGCCGGGAGCAACTCGTAGTATGCGGCGACGCCGGAGAACGACTTCGCCTGGTCGCGCACGTCTTCATAGACTGGCTTGGAGAAGGAGTTGCAGCATCTGTCGCCGTCGTGCGTTGTGTGGAGGCTCAAGAGCGTGCCGGGATCTCCGACGGGCGCAGGCCGCAGCACGAAGCGGCTGACCATCGAGAAGATGGTGGCGTTCGCTGCAATGCCAATTCCTATCGAGAGGACAACTGTGAAGACGAGACCAGGGGATCGAGAGAGCCGCCGGAAGGTATAGGTGAGATCCTGACGCCAGGTAGCCATGAGAGTTTGCCCCGTGGGCGTTTCTACGCAGGGGAAGACAGTTTGTTCCGCGGTCTGCAGGAAAAAGCGACCTTCTTAAGCACAAACGCCGGGCGCGATGGCCCGGCGTTTGTGGTGTGGCTGTGGATTTATTTGCTGCCGTCGGTGGATTTGATGAAGTTGGCTACGTCGGCTTTGAACTGCTTGAGGACATCATCTTTGACGTAGATCATGTGGCCGGCTTCGTAGTAGTGATAGCTGATGTTGGATTGCAGGTTGTGGGGCATGGGAAGGTGATGCATCTCGTAGACGCCCTCGAAGTAGGGAGTGGCGAGGTCGTAGTAGCCGCCGGCGAGCATGACCTTCATCTTGGGATTCATCTTCATGCGGTAGGCGAGGTCGGGCATGACGTTGGCTCCGGTTTCGACGCTTCCGGGCGTAGATCCGCCACCGCCGAAGCCGCGGCCCGGGGGCGTGTGGGTCATGTTCCAGTTGAACTCGCCGCCCTGACGCGCGGACATCAGGTAGGTTGCCTGCGTAGCGTATTTGAGATCGTTGTGGAGGTACTGGTTGATGGCGGTGTTCCAGGCGGAGGTGATGGCGTCGCTCTGGGGATCGTAGCCGGAGGTTGCGGACATGGGATCGGCGTCGGGACCTTGATAACGGGAGTCGAGACGGCCGGTGGTGGTGCCTTCGTCGAGCTTGAGCTCCTTGGAGAACTCGCCGCCGGTGACGCGGAGGTCGGCGCGGAGGAGATAGTCGACGGGAAGGCCGGTGTAGCTGTGGAGTTTTTCGGCTACGGCCTGACGCTGGGCGTCGGGAAGGTCAGTGCCTTGAAGGAGCGCGGTCATGTAGTCGCCGAGGGCGTACTTCTGAACTTCTTCGAGGAAGGGCTTGAGGGCTGGGGGTTGCGTGGGGAGCTTGTGGTGATACCAGGCGGTGGCGGCGAAGGTGGGGAGTGCGAGGGCGTAGGCCTGATCGACGCCGGGGTTGGCGGTGGGGCCGTCGACGCTGTTGTCGAAGCTGAGAATTTGCGAGAGAAGGATGATGCCGTTGAGGTCGACGCTGCGGAGGTCTGCGGCGAGGACGGCGGAGCGGGGCGTGCCGTAGCTTTCGCCGAAGATGTACTTGGGCGAGTTCCAGCGATCGTACTTGGAGAGGAAGCGGCGGATGAAGCGCTCGAAGGCGTGGCCGTCGGCGTCGACGCCGTAGAAGGCTTCGGATTTATTTTTGCCGAAGGTGCGGCTGAGGCCGGTGCCGGGGGCGTCGATGAAGACGACGTCGGCTACATCGAGGAGGGAGTAGTCGTTGTTGACGAGGGTGTAGGGTGCGCCTTCCTGATGCTGGGTGTCAGGCGTGACGATGCGCTTGGGGCCGAAGGTGCCCATGTGGAGCCACATGGTGGGTGAGCCGGGGCCTCCGTTGTAAGCGAAGACGATTGGCCGCGAGGCGGCGGGGGCGTCCTTCTTGAAGTAGGCGACGTAGAACATGCGCGCGGTGGGCGGGGCGTCTTCGGCGTGCTCGGGGAGATGGATATTGGCGTCGGGGAGCGGCTTGCCGTCGAAGCCGATGGTGGCGTCCTGTGGGTCGCTGCCGCCGACGGTGATGGTGCCGGCGACGGCGCGGTAGGCGATGGACTGGCCGCCGATGGTGACGCTGCCTTCGGTGGTGGAGTCGGGTGTGATTGCGGGGGCGGGTGCGGCGGCGTGCGTGGCGGGAGGTGCGGAGGGTTTTTCTTCGGGCTTTTCTTGTGCGATTGCAGAGGAGGCGGTTAGAACGGCTGCTATCGATAGGACGAACGATACACGACGACTACACCAGGGGATGACCATGGATTGACCTCTTGAAATTGGGATGAAGCTGAGTATAGGTGACGGTTGGTGGTTCTGATTTGTTTCGTCTGGGATCAAAAGCGACAGCAACAAAAAAGGCAAGGGCAAAGGCAAAGATCAAAGGCAACAGCAGGTCCTCCGCCTTCGGCGAAGGATGACAATCAAAAGGCAAAGGCAAGGCAACAGCGAGGGCAACAGCAGATCCCCTACGGGGAGACAACCAGAAAAGCAAGGGCAAAGGCAAAGGCAGAAGCAGCGGTAAGGGCAATGGCGATGGCTTGGAGTCAGGGCTTGAAGTAGAAGCACTCGACGAGCATGCAGAAGATGTGTTCGAGGGCGAGGTGGGATTCCTGGATGTTCATGGTGACGGCGGAGGGGATGATGATGTTGTGATCGCAGAGGTCGCGCATCTTGCCGCCGCCGTTGCCGGAGAAGCCGATGGTGGTGAGGCCGTTTTTGCGGGCTTGCTCGAGGGCCTGGAGGATGTTGGGCGAGTTGCCGGAGGTGGAGATGCCGAGGAAGATGTCGCCGGGTTGGCCGAGGGCTTCGACCTGGCGGGCGAAGATCTGATCGAAGCCGAAGTCGTTACCGCAGGCGGTGAGGATGGAGGAGTCGGTGGTGAGGGCGATGGCGCGGAGGGCGGGGCGGGTGTCGACGAGGCGGACGACGAACTCGGCGACGAGATGCTGGGCGTCGGCGGCGGAGCCTCCGTTGCCGGCGACGAGGAGTTTGTGGCCGGACTTCAGAGCGCGGGCGGTGAGGTCGGCGATGGTGACGAGGGTGTCGGAGATGGTTTGGTCGGCGAGGACGGCTTGCAGGGTGGCGATGGATTGAGCGAGCTGTTTTTGAACGAGGTGCTTCATTGATTCTCCGGCGTGCTGATGCAAGGGTACGGGATGAGTGGGGTGCATGTCGAAGCAATGCTGATGGGTTGTACCATGGCTGCGTTGTAGTTCGTTTGGACTGGAGGCGCGGTGAGGAAGATTGTTTTTGGATTTGTGCTGGCGATGATGGTGGGTGGGATTGGGTTTGGGCAGGTGACGCCTGCTCCTCCGCCATCGACGGCTTCGGCGGTGTCGCAGGGTGGGGCGGGGAAGACGATGTTGTTGTGGCCTGCGGGAGCGCCGGGGGCTTTGGGGGATGAGGATGTCGATAAGCCTTCGCTGACGGTGTTTTTGCCGGTGGTGCCGAATGCGACGAAGACGGGCGTGGTGGTGGCGCCGGGGGGCAGTTATCAGCATCTGGCAATGGAGAAGGAAGGGTATGCGGTTGCGCGGTGGTTGAATGAGCGCGGAGTGGCGGCGTTTGTGCTGACGTACAGGCTGGGGCCGAAGTATCACTATCCGGTGGAACTGGAGGATGCGCAGCGGGCGATCCGGATGGTGCGGGCGCATGCGGCGGAGTATGGGGTGGCGACGAATCAGATTGGGATGTGGGGATTTTCGGCGGGTGGGCATTTGACGGCGACTGCGGGGACGAAGTTTGATTCGGGGAAGGCTGATGCGAGCGATGCGATTGAGCAGCAGGGGAGCCGGCCGGACTTTTTGATCCTGGCGTATCCGGTGATTACGTTTGAGGAGCCGTATCTGCATCGCGGGTCGCTGAAGTATTTGCTGGGGGATTCGCCTGATCCGACGCTGGTGGATTCGCTGTCGGCGGAGACGCAGGTGACGAAGGAGACGCCGCCGACGTTTTTGTTTGCGACGACGGATGACAAGACGGTGCCGGTGATGAATAGCGTGATGTTTTATGCGGCGCTGGTGAAGGCTGGGGTTCCGGCGGAGATGCATCTGTTTCAGCATGGGGCGCATGGGGCGGGGTTGGCGGTGGGGAATCCGCAGTTGAGCGTGTGGCCGGATTTGGTGGCGAAGTGGATGCGGGAGCGTGGGTATATGGCGGCAGGGAGTAGGGAATAGGGAGTAGGGGGTAGGGAGTAGAAGGCGATGACGGTGGAGGAATTTGAGGCTTCGGATGCGAAGGAGTTATCCGGGGCGCTGCTTGCGCTTTGGTGGGATGCGAAAGGGGATTGGGAGAAGGCGCATGAGATTGCGCAGGATGTTGCGGGGCCGGATGGGGCCTGGGTGCATGCTTATCTGCACCGCAAGGATGGGGATTTGGGGAATGCTGCTTATTGGTATCGGCGGGCGGGGAGAGCGGTGGCGACGGGGGATTCGCGATTGGAGTGGGAAGGGATTGTGCGGGAGATGTTGGGGCGGTAGTTGCTGGTGCTGTCCTGCCGGACGGGCCGCCTGCGCGGCGCGCGGTCACTTCGTGACTTGTATACCTTGTCTCGGTTGAGTTGGGTGCATCGGTCCTCGCGTTGCTCGGCTGGTTGATTCCGAGCAGCGGAGGACCGGTGCCAATTATCTCGTCAAGTCCGGTATATGTTTCACGAAGTGACTTTGCGTAGGTAGGCGTCGTCTTTGTTGATCCAGTCCTGGCGGGGCGGGGCGAAGATGTCGAAGTCGACGCAGTCTTCTTCGGCGGTGGCGGAGTGGGGAAGGCCGCCGGGGATGACGAGGACTTCGCCGGCGTGAACGGTGTGAGAGGTGCCGTCGTCGAAGTCGAAGCGGAGAGCGCCTTCGGTGATGAAGGTGATCTGCTCGTTGTGGTGCGAGTGGCGGGGGACGACGCAGCCTTTGGCGAGTACGACGCGAGCGAACATGGACTTGTTCGCCGGTGACGAACTTGCGGGAGAGGAGTGGGTTGAGCTGCTCGTTTTCGACGTTGTCCCAACTGTAGAGAGTGGCTGTGGACATGCGGAAGTGCCTTTCTTTTGGAGTGACGATGGCGGGAGATGAATTTCTCGCTTTGTGTTGCGCGCTCCCTTGTGTAGAGTAAGCGAAACGGGGGCGATGCAGAGGTGCTTCGCTTACTGAAGCTTACTGAATTTGTGAAGATGTGAGTCGAGGCCGCGAATCCAGCGGGTTGCGGGCGTCTCTCTTTCTTCTTACTTTTTACTTTTACCTATTTTTTCTGCTTATTTTTTCTTTACTTATTTTTCTATCGGGTGATTGAACCATGCGTCTTTCAGTGGCGAGGGTGTATCTGTCTCTTCTGTTTGTGCTGATTCTGGGCGGGGCGGCGCCGGTTGGCGGGTCGCGAATGCTGGCGCAGACAGCTGCTCCTGCGGCGTCGACAGCGGGGATGAGCCAGGCGGATCGGATTGCGGCGCTCGAGAAGCAGAATGCGGATAACACTGCGGCGATTGCGGCGGCGCAGACGGCGGGAGACAACGCGTGGATGCTGGTTTCGGCTGCGCTGGTGCTGATGATGAGCGGGCCGGGGCTGGCGCTGTTCTACGGCGGCCTGGTGCGGAAGAAAAATATTCTGGGCACGATGATGCAGACGTTCGCCATGATGGCGGTGATTACGGTGCTGTGGGCGCTGGTGACGTACTCGCTGGCGTTTGGCGAGGGGAATGCGTTTATTGGCGGGCTGCACAATATGTTTCTGCATGGGGTGGGGCTGGCGCCGGATCCGAAGTATGCGGCGACGATTCCGCTGCAGACGTTCATGGTGTATCAGCTGATGTTTGCGATTATTACGCCGGCGCTGATTACGGGCGCGTTTGCGGAGCGGATGAAGTTTTCGGCGATGCTGGTGTTCATGGTGCTGTGGGCGCTGTTTGTGTATAGCCCGATGGCGCATATGGTCTGGGGTAAGGGTGGATTTCTGAATGCTTCGCTGGGCGGACGGTTTCCCACTCTCGACTTTGCGGGTGGGACGGTGGTGCATGTGACTTCGGGGGTTTCGGCGCTGGTGACGGCGCTCTATCTGGGGAAGCGGATTGGGTATCCGAAGGTGCCGATGCCGCCGCACTCGGTGGTGCTGAGTTTTATCGGGGCTTGTCTGCTGTGGGTGGGCTGGTTCGGGTTCAATGCGGGTTCGGCGCTGAGTTCGGGGACGCTGGCTACGTCGGCTTTTGTGGCGACGCACTTTGGTGCGGCGGCTGCGGCGATTGGCTGGAGCGCGGCGGAGTGGATTCGGCAGGGCAAGCCTTCGGCGCTGGGAGCGATCTCGGGCTGCGTGGCCGGGCTGGTGGCGATTACGCCGGCGGCGGGGTTTGTGACGCCGATGTCGGCACTGTGGATTGGGCTGATTGCCGGGGTGTTCTGCTACTTCATGGTGGTGAAGGTGAAGGCGTGGTTTGGGTATGACGACTCGCTGGATGCGTTTGGCGTGCATGGCGCGGGCGGGACGCTGGGAGCGATTCTGACGGGCGTGTTTGCGAACAGCGTGATCAATCCGATCTTCGGCGCAGGCAAGGCTACGGGATTGCTTGAGGGGAATGGCACCAGTTGCTGAACCAGATTGTCGGTGTGGCGATTGCGTGGAGCCTTTCGATTGTGGGTACCGCTGGTAATTTTGTTCGTCGTGGATAAGACGATCGGGCTTAGGGTGAGTGAAGATGCCGAGCGCGAAGGACTTGATCTTTCGCAACATGGCGAAGAAGGGTACGATTGGGCGCACTAGAACTACGAGCTTTGGGCTTTGAGGTTTGAGGAGAGGAACGGGATATGCAGAAGATTGAAGCGGTGATTCAGCCGTCGAAGCTGGATGCGGTGAAGGATGCACTGGTGGAGATTGGCGTGGAGGGGATGACGATCATCGAGGCTCGGGGCCATGGGCGGCAGAAGGGGCATACGGAGTTCTACCGCGGGCGGGAGTACTCGGTCGATCTGCTGCCGAAGGTGAAGCTGGAGGTGGTGGTGGCGGACGAGATGGTGGAGAAGGCGATTCAGGCGATTACGACGGCGGCGCGGACCGGAACGATCGGGGATGGGAAGATCTTTGTGTCGAAGATCGATGAGGCGATCCGGATTCGGAATGATGAGCGTGGCGAGATTGCGCTGTAGGGTCGACGCGCCTGTTGGGAAGTGGATTCGGTTGTTTGAGGTTGACTGGTCTAGACGTATTCCCTCGGCGGCTAAAGCCGCATGGATTGGATTGAAGTTACGGCGCGGCTGAAGCCGCGCCCCTTCAAAGCGACGGTTCACACCCTCTGACGAGCGAAAGAGCCATGCCAGGAAACGAGTCCATCAGTAGCGGGATGCGCGGGGCATACCAGCGAAGGATGCTGGAGATTCGTGGTGCGTTTGAGGCGGGGGGCGCTTCGGGGGCGGTGACGATTGCGGCGCGGGCGGCGGCTGTCGATGAGCTGGTGACTGAGCTTGTGGGCGCAGACGGTGGAGCGGGACCAGCGGCTGGGGAAGGGTGTAGCGCTGGTGGCGGTGGGTGGGTATGGGCGGCGGGAGCTGTTTCCTTACTCGGATGTGGATCTGCTTTTTTTGCTGGATGGGAAGCTGGCGGAGAAGGACGTGAAGGACGCGATCCGGCGGGTGAATCAGGAGATGTGGGACTGCGGGATGCGGGTGTCTCCGACGACGCGGAGGCTGGCGGAGTGCGAACGCTTCGATCCGGAGAATGCGGAGTTGGTGCTGGCGCTGATGGATCATCGGATGCTGGTGGGGGATGCGGGTCTGTACGAGAAGCTGACGGCGCAGTGTGTGCCGAAGCTGCTGCAGCGGGAACACAAGACGCGTGATGGCGAAGCTGCTGGAGCTGACACGGGCACGTCATGCGAAGTACGGCGACACGCTGTTTCATCTGGAGCCGAATATCAAGGATTGTCCGGGCGGGTTGCGGGATGTGCATGTGTGCGGGTGGATGACAACGTTGCGAGAGGTGGCGGCTCAGGGTCAGAAGAAGGGAAGTGACGGGGCTGCTGCGACTGTATCGGCTGAGGAGGGCGACGAGTTTCGCAAGGCGGTCGAGTTTCTGTGGCTGGTGCGGTGCTTCCTGCACTATCGGCATGAGCGGGACGACAATACGCTGGACTGGCAGGCGCAGGATGTTGCTGCGGAGACGATGGTGGGGTTGACGGGCCGGCGACCGAAGAAGGCGGATGCGGCGTATTGGATGCGGCTCTATTTTCGCCACGCGCGGAGTGTGGAACGGCGCGTGAAGCAGATGTTGGACGACGTTCCGGAGGGGAAGGCGACTGCGAAGCTGCTGGGGTTGAAGCGGGAGCGTAAGGCGGAGGTGGAGCGGCACGGGTTTCGCCTGGAGCGGGGACGTGTGGTGCTGGACGCGGTGGGGAAGTCCGGAACATGATCCGGCGCAGGATCCGGATGTGGTGCTGCAGGTGTTCGCGGCGATGGCACAGACGGGATGTACGCTGGGCCGGGATGCGGAGGAGCGAATGTCGCAGGCGCTGCCGCTTGCTGTCGGCGCATCTGGAGGAGGGGCCGACGCTGTGGCATCATCTGCGGGGCATACTGACGGGCTTTTATGCGGGTGATGCGCTGCGGTCGATGCATGCGCTGGGTGTGCTGGAACTGCTGATTCCGGAGTTTCATGGGATCGATGCGCTGGTGATTCGCGATGCGTACCACCGGTACACGGTGGATGAACATACGTTCGTGCTGATCGATACGCTGCATGGACTGGAGAGCGCGCAGAAGGGAACGATGGGGGAGTGGGCGGCGCGGTTCGGGAGTGTGTTGCGGGAGCTGCCGCATCCGGAGCTGCTGTACATGGCAGCGCTGCTGCATGACACGGGGAAGGGGCGGAACACAGGGGACCATGCGCGGGAGAGTGCGCGGATGACGCTGAGTGTGCTGGACCGGCTGGAACTGGACGGATACGAGAGCGGGCTGGTGATGGGCTTGATTGAGAACCATCTGGAGATGTCGGCGGCGTTGCGGCAGAGACATCTTCGATGAGGAGACGGTGAGTGCGTTTGCGGGCAAGGTGCATGACGCCCGGAGGCGCTGCGAATGCTGACGCTGTTTACGTATGCGGATATCAATGCGGTGCATCCGGATGCGCTGACGCCGTGGAAGGCGGAGAACCTGTGGCAGCTGTATATTGCGACGGCGAACTATCTGGACCGCAGCGTGGACGATGAGCGGTTGGGCGCGCAGGATGAGAGTGAGCTGGTGCATCGGGTGGTGGCGCTGCTGCCGGGGCAGAAGGAGGCGGTAGGGGAGTTTCTGGAGGGGTTTCCGGAGCGGTATGTGCGGACGCGGACGCCGGAGCAGGTGCGGGCGCAGTTCAGGATGGCGTCGCGGTTTGCGGAGGATCCGGTGCAGCTGGAGTTTCGCTATGCGCCGGCGGTGAGCGAGATTGACGCTGGTGACGCGGGACCGGCCGCAGCTGTTTGCGACGATGGCGGGAGTGCTGGCGGCGTGGGGGATGAACATCGTGACGGCTGACGCGTTCTCGAACCGGCAGGGGGTGGTGGTGGATAGCTTCCGGTTTACGGATAGCTTTCGGACGCTGGAGATGAACGCTTCGGAGCATGAGGCATTTGTGAAGAGCGTGCATGATGTGCTGACGGGGGAGAGTGCTCGCTGGAGAAGCTGTTGAGCGGGCGGCGAGCGGGGACGGCGAAAGGCTCCGCTGGTGGAGGTGGAGACGCGGGTGGAGTTTGACGATGATGCTTCGTCGCACAGCACGCTGCTGGAGGTGGTGACGCAGGATACGACGGGGCTGCTGCGTGCGCTGAGTCTGACGCTGGCGGCGCATGGCTGCAATATCGAGGTGGCGCTGGTGGATACGGAGGGGGAGACGGCGATCGACGTGTTCTACCTGACGCGCAATGGGGCGAAGCTGGATAAGGACGAGGAACGGATGTTGCGGCGGGCTCTGGTGGAGGCGATCGAAGACAATGCGCGGTGAGGGTGCATTTCTCCGGGGAGTCTGGGGACAACAGGATAAGGTATGGGCTGCATCTAATGCGTAGATTTCGACTTGTTGACTACTAAGTTAACGCATATTGGTGGTTTTGCCAGTTGAACCAGGGTTTTTAGGTTTTATAGTAGAGATATGAGCACGTCTCCGAACGAAACTACGAGCAGTGGGCGCCCGACGGCGACTCCGCAAAAGAATGACCGGTACCTGTTTGGCAGCCTGGACAGCTTTGGGAAGAACCAGGAGAAGCTGCGCGAGGTGAGCTGGGGGGACGAGCAGCCGGAGGGTATCGTTCTGGCTTCGTTGGATGCTGCGATCAACTGGGTACGGAAGAATTCGGTTTGGCCGATGACGTTTGGACTGGCGTGCTGCGCGATCGAGATGATGTCGATGGGGGGATCGCGGTACGACATTGCGCGGTTTGGGGCGGAGGTTTTTCGTCCGTCGCCACGGCAGAGCGACCTGATGATTATCGCCGGGCGTGTCTCGCAGAAGATGGCGCCCGTGATTCGGCGGCTTTATGAGCAGATGCCCGAGCCAAAGTGGGTGATTTCGATGGGGGCATGCGCGACATCGGGCGGAGTTTTCAATAATTATGCGTTGCTGCAGGGCGTGAACCAGGTGATACCGGTCGATGTGTATGTCCCGGGATGTCCGCCGCGGCCTGAGCAGCTGCTGTATGCCATTACGCTTTTGCAGGAAAAAATTCAGCAGGAACGGGGCACTGTGCGCAGGACCCTGAATCTGAGCTAACTATTGGTGTCCGGCGAGTTGGTAACTGAATTGGTACCTTTGCCGGGCCTTGGGGAGATTTTACTTGTTTGAGGGGTAACGTATTGAAAATATAGTGTCCGACTAGTAATTTTTATCCCGATGCATTAGCAACTGCGGTAAGCTGTTAGGAATCGAACCAACAAAACGATCCCTGTTTGGAATTCAAAGATTTGTACAACGCAAGAATTTGAGTGGAGGAACTCGAATGGTTTATCGCCCGTTTCGCTATATAAGCCGGTTTTTGCTGGCTGCATCTGCAGTCGGTCTTGGAGTTGGGAGCGTGAATGCGCAAGCTCCCAGTACAGCCGCCCCTGGGGGGATTAACCCTTCTCGAGTTGACGTGTTTCTGGGGTACTCCTATTTTGGAGCCCACGGACAGGTGAAGCCCGCTGGAATTGCCTATTCTTCCATTAACGTAGGCGCGATAGGCAGTGGGGCTTATTACATGAACAAGTACGTGGGCGGCGAGATTGTCTGGGTCGGTACATCCGGACGGCAAGAACGATGGTTTCTATCGCATTTCTGCTGGACCGATCTTCCGCGCGCCGATGCAGAATTTCACGCTGTTTGGCGCATGGACTGGTCGGTGGCGGATACCTTGGCGGTCCGAACTCTGACAATCCGGCACCTACCACAATCCCTATCAGGTGGGGACCGACTATTACGGCAGGCGGCGGTATGGACTATCAACTGCCATTTTTTGACAACCGCTTTTCCCTGCGGCTCTTTCAGGCGGATTATCGCTGGATCCACACCAACTATGGCCCGGCGGCGACGATTCCGACCCACGGCGTTCTGGGCGGTCGTACGAACCTGAGCGCTGCTGAGTTGAGCACGGGTATCGTGGTGCACTTCGGCCACATCATTCCTCCTCCACCAGTGACCTACGCCTGCTCCGTTTCGCCCGCGACGGTCTTCCCTGGAGACCCGATCACGGTGACCGGAACGCCTGGCAATCTGAACCCAAAGAAGGCGTACAACTACACGTGGACGGCTGACGGCGGTACGATCTCGGGTACCTCGAGCACAGCAAACATTGATACCAAGAATGCAGCCCCCGGCACCTACACGGTGAAGGGTCATATTGTTCAGGCCGCTACGAAGGCGCCCAAGCCCGGCGAGATGGCAGATTGCTCGGCTACGTACACGGTCAAGCAGTTTGAGCCGCCGACGATCAGCTGCTCGGCGAATCCTTCGACGGTGGCTCCGGGAGATTCTTCGACGATTACCGCGAGCGGTATGAGTCCTCAGAATCGTCCGCTGACCTATAGCTATAGCGCTTCGGCTGGCTCTGTGTCCGGCAGCGGTTCGACCGCGACGTTGAGCACAGCGGGTGCAGCACCTGGAACCATAACGGTGACATGTAACGTGGTCGACGATAAGGGTCAGACAGCATCGGCGACGACTACGGTTACGGTCAATGCGCCTCCGCCGCCTCCGGCGCCCACTACGAGCGCACTCTGCTCGGTGAGCTTCGAGCGCGATACGCGGCGGCCAACCCGGGTCGATAACGAAGCCAAGGCTTGCCTTGACGATATCGCCCTGAAACTGCAGAGCGCTTCGGATGCGAAGCTCGCCGTGGTTGGAAATGCGACCACTGACGAGACGACTCCGCAAGGGAAGAGGAAGAAGGCAGTCGGCACGACGTATGCTGCTGAGCGCGCTGTCAACACGAAGGACTACCTGGTAACGGAGAAGGGCATCGACGCCAGCCGTGTCTCGGTCTACACCGGTACGGATAACAGTAAGCAAGTGACGACGACGTTGGTTCCTTCCGGCGCGACGCTGAGCACCTCTGGTCTCACTCCGGTGGACGAGAGCGCTGTGAAGGCGAAGCCTCGGACACCACCAGCACGCACTGCAAGAAGAAGAAGTAAAGCGTAACGGTAACGAAGCACAAAGGCTGACTGGGTATCGACCCAGTCAGCCTTTGTGTTGCTGCCTTCAGAAATTGATCGTCCAAAGAGGGTAAACTTAAGGTTCAGACTGGGATCAATCATTGAATAGACAGTACAAATTCCGCCTCGTGGGCGTGGTCTTTCTCTTTGCCGTTTCGTGCCTTCCGTTGAACGCGGTCAATTGGCTGCCGTTCGGCCCGGACGGAGGAGATGCGCGTTCCTTTGCCTCTGATCCGCACGATCCCGCCCATCTCTACCTTGGCACGGCAACGGGTTGGATCTATGAGTCCAAAGACGGCGGGGGACAGTGGAAACGGCTGGCGTGCATCGGCGACCGAAATGATATTGTGCTGGATTCCATAGTGGTGGATAGCGCCAATCCAAAACGAATTCTGGTTGGGGCGTGGACGCTGGGTAGCCGCGATGGCGGGCTTTATATCAGCAACGATGGCGGTAAGAACTGGGAGAGCGAGGCGGATATGCGGGGGCAATCCATTCTCGCGCTCACGGAGGCTCCGTCGGACTCGAAGATATTGGTTGCGGGCACTCTGAAGGGTGTCTACCGGTCGAACGATGGTGGAGATCACTGGCAACTTATCAGCCCAGAGGGTAGCCAGGAACTCCACGAGGTCGAGTCGATCGCGATAGACCCCGCCAATCCTCAGATCATCTATGCGGGAACCTGGCATCTGCCGTGGAAGACGAGTGATGGCGGAGAGAATTGGACGAGCATCAAACAGGGGATTATTGAGGACTCGGATGTGTTCTCGATCATCATCGATCCGAAGAATTCGAACGTCGTGTATGCGAGCGCGTGCTCGGGGATCTACAAGAGTGAAGACGGCGGCGCGAAGTTCAAGGGCGGCGTTGCAGTGAACAAGACTCAGGGAATTCCTTCTACTGCGCGGCGAACCAGAGTGCTGATGCAGGATCCGCAGAACCTGAACATTGTCTTTGCCGGAACAACGGAGGGTCTGTTTCGTTCAGGGGATTCGGGGGCGACGTGGGTGCGGACCACCGGTCCGGATGTGATCGTGAATGATGTGTATGTTGATCCGTCGAATACGAATCGTGTGCTGCTCGCGACAGACCGAGGAGGGGTGTTGGCGAGCAACGATGGCGGATATTCGTTTCTTCCCGCGAATAACGGATTCTCGGCCCGGCAGATCACTTCTTACATCGCGGATGCTTCGCAGCCGGCGACGATCTACGTGGGAGTCGTGAACGACAAGACCTGGGGCGGAGTGTTCGTCAGCGATAACGGCGGCCTGAGCTGGACGCAGAAGAGCTCGGGGTTGAATGGGCAGGATGTTTTCAGTCTGGGGCAGGCCTCGGATGGGACTGTGCTGGCTGGGACCGGGCATGGCATTTATCGGCTGCAGGGGGATGTCTGGAGCCGGGTGGACAATGTTTCTTTGAGCGAAAGTCAGAGTTCAGAATCTGCTCCAGCGCCTGATCCACCAGTTGTCGCGGAGAAGAAGGCGGTTGCGCACAAACGTGGGAGCAAGCCCCGTCGAGTGGCTCCGAAGAAGACTGCGGAAGCGCCGCGGGGATTCACATTCGATGCGAATGTGAATGCGATGGCCCGGGCGGGAGATGCAATTTATGTTGCCACGTCGCAGGGGGTGTTGCGCAGCGTGACTGCGGGGGAGAGCTGGAAGCTGGTGGTTCCTCCAGCTATGGAGGAATGGAGTTTCGTTGCTGTGGCAAAGTCATGGGTTCTCGCGGCGACGCTTAAATCCGCGATGCTTTCGTCGGACGGCGGTGAGCGATGGGAGCCGGTGAGGCTGCCTGTGACGATGGAACAACTGGCTGCGGTAGCGGTTGATGATGCTGGAGGACTCTGGGTGGGTGGGCGTCAGGGCATTATGGTCTCTCAGGATAGAGGCACGACGTGGCACAGTGTGAAGAACCTTCCTATCGGGGATGTGAATAGCCTGTTTTACGATGAAGCTTCGCAACGGATGCTGATCACGGCCAACCATAGGAACCAGATTGCGTTCGCGGTGCATCTGCCGGACTACGGGGTGCAGTACTGGAATACTGGCTGGCACCTGCGGCTGGTGCGCCCGGTGGGGGATCATCTTGTCGGAGCGACGCTGTTTGATGGCATCGTGGTGCAGCCCCGCATGGTCGATTCGAGCGAGGTGGAGAGGCACTCAGGGACCACGGTGGCCAATCGGGAATAGAATTGTCGTATGAGCCTTGAGTCCTTCAATCCGCGAGCGCGGCACTCTTTCCAGACAGACGATGCGGCGCTTCTGCCGATTGCGGCGAAGGTCCAGGATGGGGAGCGGCTCAGCTTCGATGACGGGGTGACGCTCTATCGGAGCGGCGATATTCTGGCGGTGGGTTGGCTGGCGAACCTGGTGCGCGAACGGCTGCATGGGAATATTGCGTACTTCAATGTGAACCGGCATATCAATCCGACGAATGTCTGTGTTGCCTCCTGCCGGCTGTGTGCGTTTGGGCGCAAGAAGGGCGATGCAGGGACGTACACGATGGCGCTCGAAGAGGCGTGGGAGACTGCGGGCACGGGGCTGACGGAGGCGGTGACGGAGTTTCATATTGTTGGAGGGCTGCATCCGGATCTGCCGTTTGAGTACTTCATGGATCTGGTTCGCGGATTGAAGATCCGGTTTCCGAAGGTGCATATCAAGGCGTTCACCATGGTGGAGGTGGCGTTTCTGGCCAAGCGCGGCAAGATGACGATTCCGGAGGCGCTGCGGCAGATGAAGGCGGCGGGAGTGGATTCGATGCCTGGGGGTGGGGCGGAGATTTTTGCGGATCGGGTGCGGCATATTATCTGCGACCACAAGATCGATGGAAGCGAGTGGCTGGATACGGCGCGGGCGGCGCATCAGATCGGGCTGCGGTCGAATGCCACGATGCTGTATGGCCATGTAGAGAACGAAGAGGATCGCGTGGATCATCTTGTGAAGCTGCGTGAAGTGCAGGATGAGACGGGCGGGTTCCAGACATTTATTCCGCTGGCGTTCCATCCGGAGAATACTGCGCTGGCGCATATTCCGAAGACGACTGGGATGCTGGACCTGCGGCAGATTGCGGTGGGACGTTTGATGCTGGACAACTTTCGCACATGTGAAGAGCTACTGGCAGATGGTGTCGCCGAAGATGGCGCAGATCTCGCTGCGGTTCGGTGCGGACGATATCGATGGCACGGTGATCGAGGAGAAGATTTACCACGATGCCGGGGCGACGACTCCGCAGGGAATGCGGCGGGCGGACCTGGTTCGGTTGATTACCGAGGCTGGGAGAGAGCCGTTTGAGCGTGACACGCTGTATCGGGCTGTGACTCGGAGTGAAGACACATTTCACGGTTGCGGTTTGAACAGAAGATGAGAAGAAGCTGACCTTGCGCGTGCAGGGTGCGCTTCGCGTTAGAGATTGCACACCAAAAGTGGAAAAACATTGGCTTTTGGGGGAAATCCCTTGGCACTCAATGAGCGGATTTTTGCATGTTCAATCCCTTCAGTCATGTAAGTGGCACATAAATAAGCAAATTCCTCCGTGTCTGGCGAATGGCTCTTTAGTTGCAGTAAGGGATAGTGCAACCCACAAATCTCAAGGAGGATTTATGTATCTCTTGTTTGGACCATCTATGGCGGCGCTCGTCGTTATCGCAGTTATCCAGCTCCGCGATCACTTTGTTGCCTCCCGGTAACGGGGTCGCAGCGCAAGTAAGGACGCACTCGGCTCAGTAGTCTCCTCAGCCTTTGGAGTGAGAGGACATGAACTGGGAGGTCAGGCTAAAGCCTGGCCTCTTTTCTTTAAGGGCGAGTGTTGCAGGGTGGGTTTGGCGGTGATGATGGTGGAGAGGAAGAGGAGAAGCGCTGCTCCAGTGGCGGGAATGAGGAGACCTGCGCGCAGGCCGCGGAAGTAGGTGGAGAAGACGCCAGTGAGCCAGGGCAGGGTGGCTCCGCCAAAGGAAGCAGTGGCAAAGAGCGCGCCGAGCCGGGCATGGTTGCCAGTGCGAGCGAGCAAGAAGGACATGATGAGCGGATAGAGGGGAGCGAGGCTAAGTGCTCCGAGAACGGTAAGTGTGATGACGCCGGCGGAAGAGATGTGCGCGGTGGCGCAGAGCAGAATCTGGGTGAGGATGAGAAGGGCGAGGCAGATGCGGTAGAGAGCGGCTTCACCGAAGAGGGACATCAGGGCGGTGACGAGGATTCGGCCGGTGAGTTCGGCTACCCAGAAGTAGATGGCGATGGACGAAGCATGGAGTGCGGGATTGGTGCGGACGGCGTAGCTGGGCAGCCAGCCCCCAAGGGAATTTTCGACGCCGACGTAGAGGAAGATGGCGGCGCCGAATACGAAGAGAGGTAACAGAGGAAGGGGAAGGCGCGGAGTCGGTTGAGTGAGTTGAGCCGATGGCAGAAGCAGGTCCTCCGCTTCGCGAAGGTGGACCGTATCCGTCGTGATGGGATTTGGAATGGCGATGGAGACGAGCGAGGTGATGGCGAGAACGATGGCCGTTGCGAAGAAGAAGTTCTGTATGCCACCGGCGGAAGACAGACGAACGAGGACGGGGCAGGCGATGGCGCCGATGCCCCACGCGACGTTGAGCATGGCGATGAGACGTGCTCGTGCGGTGGGAACGGCAGTGCCGGCGATGACGTTGCCGGCGGTGAGACCTGCTCCGAGGCCGAGGCCGATAAAGAAGAGGGCGAGGTGCGCCGCTTCAAAGCCGACCCAGGCCATGGCTGCGCATGCGGCGGCGGTGATGGCGGAGCCGTAGAGGACGCTGGCGCGGAGGTTGCGTGTGGCGAACCAGGCTCCGCAGAACTGACCGGCGAAGCTGGCGGTGAAGAGGGTGCCGGCCTGGGCGTCCTGAATGTGCCAGCGTTGAATGAGGGCGGGCAGAAGAGGGCCGAGCATGACGGTCGCGACACCGGCGGCAACAAAGTAGAAGAAGACGGGAAGGAGCGTGCGAAGCGGCTTCGCAGGGTTGTGGAGAGGCTGAGATTCCTCTGAAAGTGACGGTTGCAAAGCGCTCCTGTTAGCGTTGGCCTTGCGGCGGCCGGGGCGGGGAAGACTGCGAGACGCCCGCCGTCGATTCTCTCACGATCAGTTCGGGTTCAAACCAGACGTCCTGAGGATACGGCTCGTCCGGCGCCTGGATGCGTTTGATGAGGAGCTCTGCGGCGGCGATCCCCATATTGTGGAGAGGTTGGCGCACGGTGGTGAGGCGCGGGTTGAAGTACTCAGCGACGATGATGTCGTCGAAGCCGATGACGGAGATGTCGCGAGGGCAGGCGAGGCCGGCGTCCTGAATGGCGCGGATGGCGCCGATGGCAGCGGTGTCGTTGAAGCAGAAGAGGGCGGTGAAGTCACGGGTGCGGGCGAGGAGATCACGCACGGGAGGATAGCCGAGTTGCGGCGACCAGAGATTTTTCTCGAGGAAGATGCACAGTTCGGGACGAATGATGAGGCCGATCTCCTGGGCGATGCTGACGATGGCCTGCCAACGGGTCTCGGAGTCGAGCGAGTAGCGCTGTCCCTTCATGAAAGCAATGTTGCGGTGGCCGAGGTCATGGAGATGGCGGAGAGCCATGCGGGCCGCGACGTTGTGATCGAGCATGACATTGGTGACGCCATCGGCTTTGCTGTGGGAAGAGATGCCGACGACAGGAGCCGGGACGTTGAGAGTGAGTTGAGTGTTGACGAGGAGAAAGCCGTCGACGCGGCGGCGCATGAGGAGTTCCTGGTATTCATCTTTAAGGTCGGGCTTTCCGAGGTGGCTGACGGTGAAGTAGAGGAAGCCTTCCTGGAGGAGGTACTCCTCGACACCCAGCATGACGCCGGTGACGTAGCCTTCGCTGAGTTCGGGCACGATGACGCCGATGGTGTTGGTGAGGCGTGAGCGCAACATGCGTGCGTGCAGGTTGGGGCGGTAATCAAACTTTTTGGCAGCGGCGTGAATGCGTTGTTTGGTGGAACTGGGGATGGACGTCGCGACGGGCGAGTTATTGAGGACGATGGAGACGGTTGCAGGCGAGAGACCGAGATAATCTGCGAGCATCTTGAGGGTGGCCGGTCTTTCGGCGTCGGTTGTAGCTTTCTTTCCGGTCATCTTGCTCCACGGGATGGATGTATAAGATATGGCAACAGTTGTACACCCTGAGCTGGACCGGCGCACGCCCTTCGATGCGTGGGGTGAGGGTTCGCCGAGGATGGGCCGCGTAAAATTTACAAAATAGAGACAAAACCTCAGACTATTTGTGACGGTTGGCGCTTGTGCGAATGAAATACTTTCATTACGTTTTTTATAGGGCTGCGTCTCTAAGGGTATCTTCTTAGAGGTTCTTGAGTGGCCTTTGTGAGCGCTGATTTCCAGCTGCATCGTTCTTGTTTGTGCTTCTTCTTTGCAGAGATTCTGTGACGATTTGCATTCTGCGGACAACGTGAGAAGGAATGTTGCAGGATGCACAGATTGTTTACGTGGCCGACGATGCGAAAGATGCAGTATGAAGTATTTGGCTGGGTTTGAACATGCAGGGACCAAAGATACGCAGCGCAAGTTAGAGGGCTTGAGTTCCCGACCAACTGGAAATTAATGGAGGAAACATTTGCCTGTAACGATCGCTAAACATTGACATTAGCTTCAAAAGATGAAATTTTAGATATCACCGCTTGTTATTGATTTGTTTAATCTGTGGAATTGGTCGCGCCCCGCTCAGGTTGGTTAATGAGGGCACAGAAGACCGAACCACCGGCATTGCTTAGGACCATCGGGTGTGCCCTGCACACCGAAAAACGAGTACGAGTCCTATTACATCAACCGCAGCTCTTTTGGAACGATCCGAGGAGAGCGCGTGTTTCGCAGGAGGCTTGAATGAATGCTTTACGGAAGTTCACGAATGGACTATTAGGGTTTGCGGTGTTGCTGCTAGTGAGTGCCGGTGCGTGCTTCGCGCAGTCTACGGCAACGTTGTCGGGTACTGTAACCGACCCAAGCGGTGCGGTGGTTCCGGGCGCGCAGGTGACGGTGCATTCGCTTGCGACCGGGCTCGATCGTCAGGTCACAACGGATAGCGCGGGTCTCTACGTCGCTCCTTCTCTGGAGCCCGGGGACTATCAGGTGCAGGCGAAGGCGGCGGGTTTCAGCGTTTACACGGTGCAGAAGGTGACGCTGCAGGTCGACCAGCGAGTGACGGTCAATATGCCACTCGCGGTCTCGTCCGCTGGTGAAACAATTCAGGTGGAGAGTCTGCGGCAACGCAGATTGAGACGCAGACGATGACGGTCGGTCAGGTGATTGACCGCAATACGGTGCAGGAGATTCCGCTGAATGGGCGGCACTTTCTGGATCTGACGGTGCTTACTCCGGGTGGCGTGGTTGCTCCGACGGCGGGAAGCCTGACGGCAGCGAGCCGCGGGCTGGGCGCCAACTCCTTTATTACCGCCGGAAACCGCGAAGACTCGGTGAACTTCCAGATCAACGGCGTCAATCTGAACGACATGAGTCAGAACCAGATTACGTTCCAGCCGTCGATCAATACTACGTCCGAGTTCAAGATCAACAACTCGACCTTCAGCGCAGAGTACGGCAGAAGCTCAGGCTCGATCGTGAACGTGAGCACACGGTCTGGCACGAACACATTTCACGGCGAGGCCTTCGACTATTTCCGTAATGAAGCGTCTGGATGCACGCAACTACTTCAACCGTGATTTCAATCCTGCACTGGTTTGCCTGCGGACAAGAAAGCTCCGCTGAAGCGCAACAACTTTGGCGGCGCTCTCGGCGGTCCTATCTGGAAGGACCGTACGTTCTTCTTTGGCAGCTATGAAGGGCTTGCGCCAGCACCAGGGCGTACTGCAGAACGGTTCTGTGTTCTCACCGGCGCATCGCGCGGACATTGCTTGCGAATGGCAAGCCCGCCGCCAAATGCGCTGATCGCCTTGGTTCCTGTGCCGAAACGATGCGACGCAGACACACTACATCAGCGTTCACGCCTGGACCGGTGCAGATCAATCAGTACACAGTCGACATTCTGCAGAAGTTACCGATAAGGACCAGTTGCATGGCTTCTATGCGTTCCAGTCGGATAGCCGTACCGAACCGAATCTGCAAGGCAACACCATTCCGGGTTTCGGCGATCATCGCTCGGCGCATCGGCAGATTATTACGTTGAATGAGACACATATCTTTAGCGCCGAATTTTGTCAATGAAGCTCGTCTTGGCTTCAATCGCATTTCTATCACCTTTACTCCGAACACTCCGCTTGAATCCAGTGGACTACCACATTGCAGATGGGATTACGACTCCGTTCGGCATTCCGCAGATCACGGTCTCCGATCTCAGTCTCAACTTCGGCGGCCCTTCCGGGTTTCCTCAGGGAAGGCACGATACGTACTTTGTGTCTTTCCGATGCGGCTACGGTGCTGAGAGGCAGACACACCATCAAGTTTGGCGGAGAGTACCGCCGTTTCATCGGTGACAGTTTTGCACAGGATATCGGAACACTTACCTATGCGACGACGGCGCAGTTCAAGGCAGACGTGGCCCCGACATTCAACATCAACCCCACAAATGTCACGAGCCGCATCTTCATCAACGCGCAAGGTTACTTCATTCAGGACAACTACAAGCTGAACCCGCATCTCACTCTTGAGTATGGATTCCGCTTCGAGTGGAATGGAACTCCGACTGAAGGGTCCAACCGGCTGGTTATCTTCGATCCGGGCTCGGTATCTCTGATCCGGACGAGCACCAACGGCATCGGTGGCATCTACAAACAGAATTACAACTTCATGCCACGGCTCGGTTTCGCGTGGGACGTTTTCGGCACCGGCAGGACGGTACTTCGCGGAGGCTATGTCGATTCTGTCGGATCAGCCGGTGTCGGGGACCGCGACGGCCTTGGCGTCTAATCCTCCGTTCAGCAACGCGGTGACTTACAGCAACGCGAGTGCTCCCATTCCGGTGGGCAATCTGTTCAACTCGGCGGCCGCTGCCGGTATTGCGATCAGCAACACCAACCCGAACTTCCGCAATGCTTATACGGAGAGCTATAACTTGAACCTGCAACAGGCGGGACCTGCGGGCATCGTCTTCTCGATCGGGCTACTACGGCTCCGTTGGAAAGCACCTGCGTGCACGCACCAATCAGAATCAGCCGATTGCTGGAGGGCTGCGCGTCCGTTCACGAAGCTCTCGGCCACCAGCCCGATCGATCCTGGTGTTCGATCGCCAACGTGAACATTGCCGAGGCCAACAGCGTCGGATCGTCGAACTACAACGCGATGTGGCTGTACGGCGAGCAAGACCGTTGGTCATGGCCTGTCGTTCGACATGAACTACAACTGGTCGAAGTCGCTCGATACCAATTCGCTGGGGTCGCAGGGCGGTTATACGTTCCAGGACAGCAACAATCCGGGTAATAACTATGGGCCGTCGGACTTCGACACGCGCAACCACTACGCCGGGAGAGTGATCTACGCGCTGCCGTTCAAGGGCAACCGGTTTAGCTAGGGCTATCCAGGTCTCCGACGATCTTCCAGTACCAGACCGGCAATCCGTTTACGGTTACGTACAACACTTCGACCTACACGGGTGTGGCTGCGCTGATCGCGTCAACCAAGTTGCCCCGGTGAAGATCCAGAAAATCCAGCAGCCGGGAGCCACGAACGTGTCTTATGTTCAGTCGACGGTATGTCCGATTGCTCCTACGCTTGCCGCACCCACTACCGGATGCAGCTTCCAGAATCCGGCAACGCAGGCGACTTCGACGTCTCCGGTTGTCTTCACTGGGCTGGGAACGATGAGCCGTGGCGCACTGTTTGGCCCCGGTTTTGCGGACTTCGACATCTCGGGCGAGAAGGACACGAAGATCACGGAGCGCGTTTCCTTCAAGCTTCGTGCCGATGCGTTCGATGTTCTCAACCATCCAAACTTTGGACAGCCGACTGCGAACTCGACGTCGTCTGCCTTCGGCCAAATCTCCTCAACCCGCTTTGCGACGAGCGATGGCGGCTCTTCACGACAGCTTCAGATCAGCGGAAAGTTCATCTTCTAAGTTGACATATTCCAATGTGCGCCTCGCTGAGTGGTTTTCAACGAGGCGCACATTCGTTTAATGGTCCTGTGTCGCGGGATTGCAATTTGGCGGAGTTGGATCGAATGAGTGGAGAGATTTCTCTTCGCAGTTATGAGGCCGAGGATCTTGAGGCCATGTTTCGTCTCGACGAGACCTGCTTTGCGGCGGAGTTTCGTTTCGATCGAGCGTCCATGAGGGAGTTCGCTGAAGAACGGAATGCCATTGTTCGCGTTGCGGAGAGCGGTTGCGGTGAGATTGTCGGGTTTGTCATCCTTCATGTTGAACATGTCGCGTCCGAGTTGAGGGCGTATGTTGTGACGTTGGATGTGGCGCTCGAGCACCGGCGGAAAGGTCTGGCCAGCCGGCTGATCAGAGAAGGGGAGCAATGCGCATTCGCGGTGGGTGTGCGGTGGATACGGCTGCATGTCTTTACGGGAAACGCCGGAGCAATCCGTTTCTATGAACAGCTGGGCTACGAACGGATCAGGACCAGACGCGGATTTTACGGCGGGCCTGGACTGGATGCTTTTGTCTACGGCAAAGAATTGTCAGAAGCGTAACGTATCCGGTTACTTTTTGCCGAAGACGTCTCCCATGCGGCGGATCTGGGCGCCGACACCACGGAGCTTTTCTTCGAAGTGTTCGTAGCCGCGATCGAGGTGATAGACGCGATCGAGGATGGTTTCGCCGTCAGCGACGAGGGCTGCGAGTACCAATGACGCTGAGGCGCGAAGGTCCGAACACATAACGGCGGCGGACTGGAGCGGGCTCTTGCCGCGGACGGTCGCGGTGCGGCCGGAGATGGTGATGTTGGCACCCATGCGGATGAGTTCCTGCACGTGCATGAAACGGTTTTCAAAGATATTTTCGGTGACGGTGCTGGTGCCTTCGGACTGGGTGGCGAGGGCCATGTACTGGGCCTGCATGTCGGTGGGAAAGCCGGGGTACTCTTCGGTGGTGATGTCGGCGGCTTTGAGGTCGCCGCCGGAGCGGACACGAACTTTGTCGGTGCCGACGTCGATGCGGACGCCGCATTGCTCGAGCTTCGAGATGAGGGCGCTGAGGTGTTTGGGCTCGCAGCAGTCAACGTTTAGGTCGCCGCCGGTGATGGCTCCAGCGATGAGGAAAGTGCCGGCTTCGATCCGGTCGGGGTTGATGCGGTGCCGCGCGCCGTGGAGTTTGGCGACGCCATGGATGCGGATGGTTCCGGTGCCGGCGCCTTCAATTTTGGCTCCCATGGCGGTGAGGAGGGCGGCGAGGTCGGTGACTTCGGGCTCGCGGGCGCAGTTTTCAAAGACAGATTCCCCTTGGGCCAGGACGGCGGCCATGAGGAGATCTTCGGTGCCAGTGACGGTGATTTTGTCGAAGACGATGTGCGCGCCTTTGAGGCGGCCCTTGCCGTCGTTGGGGCTGCGGGCCTCGAGATAGCCGTGGTCCTGGGTGATGGTGGCGCCCATGGCTTCGAGACCGTTGATGTGAAGGTCGATAGGGCGGCCTCCAATGGCGCAGCCTCCGGGCATGGCGACGCGGGCGATGCCGGTGCGGGCGATGAGCGGGCCGAGGACGAGAGAGCTGGCGCGCATGGTCTTGACGATCTCGTATTTGGCGACGGGGTCGGAGAGGATGCCGCACTTGATGCGGGTGCGGTGCTGGGCTCGGCCGTAACCGAGTTCGACCTCGGCACCCATGCTGACCAGGAGCTTGCGCTCGGTCTCGATGTCGCGGACTTGCGGGATGTTTTCGAGGATGACCTCGTCTTCCGTGAGGATGGCGGCGGCCATGCAGGGGAGGGCGGAGTTTTTGGCTCCGGAGACTTTGATTGTTCCGAGAAGAGGGTTGCCGCCACGTACTACAAACTTGTCCATTGAGTCAGTTTACGGAGGTTTTGCGTGGAAATGAGTAGCTGCAATGGTACGGCTCCTGTATTCGGGGATCGGTGCAGTTTAGTGCGATTAGGTACAGTTCGCGGAATGGGGTCGGAGTCGGTTCTATATAGTTTGCCAGAAAAACAAAATGTTGTAGTCGTACTACCGGCTGGGTTCGCATATTTGAGGTGCGATCGGGAACAAATTTGACTGCGGCGCGGTCTATAGGAGAGCAACACTCAGGAGTTGCCCTTGCGTTCATCTCTGCTGTTCGCTCTCGCCGCCTGTCTTGTCCCGGCTGTCTTCCTCGGGCAAATTCCTTCTCATACGGCTGGCTCGCGGCGGGCGAACGGTTCTTCGGCAGCGAATTCGGGGGTTGAGGCGAGGGCCGCGCAGCTTCCCGTGACGCATGTCTCGTTGTACAAGAACGGCGTTGGCTTCTTCGAACATGCGGGACGTGTGACTGGGGACGGGGCGGTCACGATCGATCTTACTTCGGCGCAACTGAACGATGTGCTTCAGTCGCTGACGGCCATTGATCTGAATGGCGGGCGGATTACTGGGGCGAGTTATAACTCCACGACGCCACTCGATCAACAACTGCAGGCACTGCCGCTTTCGCTGGGTGAGGAACCGACGCAGCAGGATCTGTACAGCTCGCTTCGTGGTGCGCGGGTTGAGGTGACGAGCGCGGGTGGTGGATTTACTGGGCGCATTCTTTCGCTTGAGATGCACGTTATTCCGGTTGCGAATGATGAAGCAAAGGTTGGGCCTGAGCGGCGTTTCTTGACCGTTGTCTCGGACACGGGTGCTACCCGCACGATGGAATTGACCGCAGCGACCACTGTGCGGCTTCTTGATGCGACACTGCGTGGCGATCTGAATACGTATCTGGAGTTGCTCGACCGGAATCGCATGGAGGGAGTGCGTCATCTCACGCTGACGGATCACGGTAACGGCACACGCGATCTTCGCGTTTCGTTTCTGTCGGAGGTGCCGGTGTGGAAGTCGACCTATCGCATTCTGTTTACCGATGGACTCGAGTTTCACGGAGCGATTCCGCCGGGGAAGATTGAGAGCGCCACGTTGCAGGGCTTTTCGGTCGTCGACAATACGACGGGCGAGGACTGGAAGAACGTGCGGCTTTCTCTGATTGCGGGTTCGCCGCAGAGTTTTCTGCAGCCGCTGGCACAGCCGATTTATGCACGACGTCTCTGAGGTTCCGATTGCGCAGGACGCGCAGCTTACGCCGCAAACGCACGCGTCTGCTGTGGATATTTTGAAGGAAGAAGGCTCGCCGCTGGTAGCCGGGGTTGCTGGGATGTCTGGCATGGGATCGGGGAGTGGAGTTCCTGGCGGGGTCATTGGCGGTATCGGAACTGGATCCGGGGGCAACACGGGTGGGGGCGCTCGCGTCGTTGGGGGATCTCCTCGCGTGATGCTGAACTCAACTGCGCCGATGGTCCCTTATGAGACTGTTGCTTCGAAATCTATTGAGCCGAATACGACGACGGCGGCCTTCGATGATTTCTTTGCGTATAACCTGACCGATCCTGTGACGATTCTGCGTAATGGATCCGCGCTGGTTCCGATCCTTCAGACGAAGATTCAGTCTGAGCGAGTTACGCTGTGGTCTCCGTCTGAACCGACGCCGCTGCGGGCGCTGTGGATCACGAATACTTCCGATCTGACTCTTGATCGAGGTTCGTTTTCTATTGTGGAGAATGGCGCGTTTGGCGGGGAGGGACTGCTGGAGACGATTCATCCGGGGGAGAAGCGGCTGCTCTCTTATGCGGTGGATCAGGCGGTTCGCGTCTCGGTCGATCAACGTCATGATTCGCGCCGTATTACGGCCATTTCGGCCAGTAAAGGCGTTTTGCGCGCGACCACTGCTGAGGTTGCGGATGTGGAGTACCTCGTGCACAATGCGGCGCCAGATGCGAGGACAGTGATCGTCGAGCAGCCGCGGCGTTCCGGGTGGGATTTGAATTCGGAACTCAAGCCGGATGAGACGACACCGACAGCGTTCCGCTTTCGCGTTGCGACAGCGCCGAAGGAGACAGTGCGGCTGCGCATCGGGGAACGCCACACGTTGGATCAGTATTTTCGACTCGTCGACTCGTCCGACCAACAGCTTACTGTTTTTCTTCAGAATGCGAAGGCAGGTCCTGCAGTGCTACAAGAGCTGGAGCCGGTACTAGCGGCCAAGCGGACTGTTGCTGCGCTCGATCGGCAAATGAGGGAGAAACAGAACGCGATCAACCAGCTTGTCGATGATCAGAAACGGTTGCGTGACAACCTGGCTACGCTGAAGGGGAGCGCTGAGGAGCGGGCGCTGGCAAGGCGCTACACTGCAGAGCTGAATACGCAGGAAGATATCTTGGCTGCTCTGCGGCGTGATTTAAATGCGCTGCAACAGCAGCAGCAGACTGCGGAGGCGGACCTGAGTAACAAGATTGAATCGCTCACACTGGATGAAAAAGTCGGCAGCTAGAAGGAAGTGAAGCTCTTTTTTGTGAGCTCTAGCTGCCGTTGCGGGTTAGAGGGCGGATTGCGGGTTCGGCTGGGGCTGGGGCTGGGCTGGAGCGCCTTGCCCGCGGTGGTGGGACTTTATCTGTTGGAGTTGCTCCGGAGTGAGGATGCCTGCGAGCTGCTGTCTCGTCTCCTGGCGGATGGCGTGCATCTGCTTTTTCATGATCATCGGGGAGATGGACGTTTCGCTGGTGAGCGCGGCGATCTTCTTGTCGCGGTCGGCGAGAATCGGTTCGAGCTTAGCTGTTTGATTGGACGAGAGGTTGAGCCTTTTGCTGAGCCTGGCGGCTTCACGCTGAGGGTTGGGAGTGTAGTGGTGGGCCTGTGCCGTTGCGGCAGGGGCTGCGTCGGGTTGCTGTGCATAGACGAGACTGGTGGAGAGGGCCAGGGCCAGGGAGGTAGAAATCAAAAGGCGGTTCATTGGTGGTGCTCCTTGTAGCGGCTCTTGCCGCCATCTGGAGGATTAGACACGGCGCCGGGAGAATGTTGCGGCTGCAGTGCGATCGTCGGTGAGATACTTGCTCGGTACGTTCGAGGCTTTCAGGAGAACGATGAGTCCGAATCAACGATTTACGCGGCGGCAGACGATTGCAGCTCTTGCCACCGCTCCGATGGTTTTTCTAGGCCGGCGTGTCTTTGGCAGCGCAACGGGCTCTCGCCCCAACATTGTGTTCATCATGGCGGACGATCTGGGATATGCAGACCTTTCCTGCTATGGACGGCCGGATTTCAAGACTCCCAACATCGACAGGCTGGCGGCTGACGGGTTGCGATTTACGCAGGCCTACGCGAACTCCGCGGTATGCAGCGCGACGCGAACCGCGCTGATTACGGGGCGTTATCAGTACCGGCTGCCGGTAGGACTTGAAGAGCCGCTGCCCGGCCCTAGTGTGCGTGTGGGTTTGCCACCGCAGCATCCGACTCTGCCTTCGCTTCTGCAGAAGATCGGATATGGAACAACGCTGGTGGGTAAGTGGCACCTTGGGTGGTTGCCGGATCATGGTCCGCTGCAGAGTGGGTACGAGCACTTCTATGGATTTCGCGGCGGCGCGCTGGACTACTTTACGCACAAACCGGGAACGGGGAAAGATGTCGGCGAAGACCTGTGGGACCAGGATGCGCTGGTTCATCAGGCGGGATACCTGACGGAGTTGCTGGGCGACAGGGCGGTTTCGGTGATTCGGGACTATGGCCGTGAGAAGCGGCCGTTCTTTTTGAGTCTGCATTTCAACGCCCCGCACTGGCCATGGGAGGGGCCTGATGATGAGGCGGAATCGAAGCGTATCTCGGGGCTTCGCGACTACGATGGCGGGTCGCAACAGACGTATGCGCGAATGGTGGAGGCGATGGACCGGCAGGTGGGCCGTGTTGTCGACGCGCTCACTGCAGCGCATATTGCGGAGAATACGATTGTGATCTTTACCAGCGATAACGGAGGCGAGCGATTCGCGGACACCTGGCCGTTTACTGGGAAGAAGAGCGAGTTGCTGGAGGGTGGGCTTAGAATTCCTGCCATCGTTCGCTGGCCGTCGCAGATTCGGCCGGGCAGAGTGAGTGACCAGGTGATGATGACAATGGACTGGTTGCCGACGTTGCTGGAGGCCGCGGGAACCCAGCCAGATGCTGCGTTTCCAAGCGACGGGATGAGTTTGTTGGCGGCGCTTACGGGAGATGCGGCGTCTGTTCCGCGCAAGCTCTATTGGAGGTTTCATGCCAATGCGCAGAGGGCGATGCGTGATGGCGACATGAAGTGGCTGAAGATTCGAGAGAATACTTTTCTGTTCAACGTGGTGTCGGACCCTCTGGAGAGAGCGAATCTGAAGGAGAGGCAGCCGGAGGTGTACAAGCGACTCGTTGCTGAGTACGAGGCGTGGAATGGAACGATGCTTCCGGAGAATCCGAGCAGCTATTCGGAGAAGATCAACGGAAAGCAGTGGGCGGATCATTATGGTAATCAGCCGGATTAAGGGTCAGGACGATCTGCTGAAGGTTTTCCAGGTGTTTGACGCGGTTGAGGCAGATGAGGAGGGGGATGGCTCCGAAGACGCCGAAGCTGCAGTCAATGAGACGCCAGGGGAGGGGGATGCCGCGTAGTTGACCGGCGATGAGGGCGAGGGGTATGACGGCGATGCAGGCGATGATGCCGAACTGGATCACCCACTTGTTGCGGACGGGATCGCGTAGAGGGCCGAAGAAGGCGATGGCGAGGACGAGGTGTGCGAAGGCAAGCCAGTCGGTGCCGTAGGCGAGGAAGGGGTAGCGGAGACCGGTTTCCTGGAGAGCGTCGTGGACCTTATTGACCCACAGGATCATAGAGTCTGGAGCGATGGGATTGGAGTTGAGGAGGGACGCGAGCCACGCGGTTTCGTGCTCCAGCGGGAAGGCGGTGACACCGCTGAGAATGAGGCCGACGATGAAAATGGAGAGCCAGAAGCGGGTGGAGGCGAGGAGTTGGTCCCTGTTTTGGAGTGCGGAAGGCATCAGGAGCAATGGTAGCCTATGCGTCGTTGCCGTGAGCGGCGACGCCAGAGATGAATCAAGTTGCAATAAGGCGAAGAGAAGACGAAACATCTTGGATACTTGGTAATACCCCATCCAGGTCAAGACTTTTGTGGAAATTCTGGATAATCTAGCCTTGCAAATTCGTGAGCGAGGTTTGTCATGGCACGTCCCTATTGGTCTGGCCGAATACAGGTGTCTCTGGTGTCCTTTGGCGTTCAACTCTTCGTTGCTACGGAATCGAAGAGTCAGATAAGTTTTCATCAAATCAGCCGGAGCACGGGTGAGCGGATCCGCCATCAAAAGGTCCTGCAGAGTGCGGTGGATTCCGACAACGAAACGGCAGCCGAGGCGGTCGGTAAAGATGAGATCGTGAAGGGTTACGAATATCGCAAGGGCGAATACGTTCTCGTCGAGTCGAGCGAACTGGAAAATTTGAAGGTGCCGTCGAAACACACGATCGACGTCAGCCAGTTTGTAACGATGGATGAGTTGCTGCCCGAGTACATCGAGAAACCCTATTTCGTGGTGCCGGAGAACGACGGCCAGGCGGAGGCATTTGCCGTTATCAGGAAGGCGCTTCAGAAGAGCGGGAAAGTTGCGATTGGAAAGGTTTCGTTTGCCGGCCGCGAGAACATACTTGCGATTCGCCCGGCGGGCGACGAAGCTCATGGCGGGATGATGGCGTACACGCTTCGGTATTCCAATGAACTGCGAAACGAGCGGGACTATTTCCGGGATCTCAAGGGTGTAGAGATCAATGAAGAGTCGCTGGAGCTTGCAGAGACATTGATTGCGAAGAAGTCAACCAAGCTCGATCTGTCGAAGTTTGAGGACGGTTACGAGGTCGCAGTGAAAGAGTTGATTGAAGCCAAAGTCAACAAGATGCCGCTGCCCCAGGATGAGGTCGCAGAGCCGAGAGGGAAGGTGGTCAACCTCATGGACGCGTTGCGGAAGAGCCTTGGCGATAGCGACACTGGCAAGCGTGCTGTAAGGAAGCCGGTCGCAAGTGTGAAGGCCGATTCCAAGAAGGGAATTGGATTGGTGAAACCGTCTTCGAAGACTTCGGCGAAGAGAAAAACAGCCTAGCTCGATTCGTTCAAGCTGATCCGTTCAAGTAAGAGGCGGGGCTAGAGTTCGAGTCGAGAGTCGTCGATGGCCAGGCGCACGTTGCCGTCGGATTTAGTGAGGCGGCGGACGGCCTCCATCTTGTCGACATTGGCTTTGAGCATGACGACGGCGATGGGGATCGATTTGCCCGCGGACTTGATCGTGCGAATGGCGGTGTCGCGGTCGATGTCGCAAAGTTTCATCAAGACGCGGATGCCGCGCTCAACCAGCTTCGCATTCTTCATGTGCACGTTGACCATGAGGTTGTCGTAGACGTAGCCCAGACGAGTCATGGCACCAGTCGTGATCATGTTGAGGATCATCTTCTGCGCGGTGGCGGACTTCATGCGGGTTGAGCCGGAGATGACCTCGGGGCCGACTTCGCTGATGACGGTGGTGTCGGCGACATCGGCGAGCGGAGTGTTATGGTTGCAGGTGATGGCGGCGGTCTTGGCTCCCCGAGCGCGGGCATATTCTACGGCGCCGACGACATAGGGAGTGCGGCCGCTGGCGGAGACGCCAATGACGATGTCTTTGCGAGTGGGGCGGCGGCGGGCAATGTCGCGCTGGCCGATCTCGGGAGAGTCCTCGTTAACATCGGAGGCGGAGGCGAGAGCCTTGGGTCCGCCGGCCATAATGTATTGGACTTGCGCTGGAACGGTGGAGTAAGTTGGTGGGCACTCCGAGGCGTCGAGGGAGGCGATGCGACCACTGGAGCCGGCACCAACATAGATGAGCCGACCGCCGTCGCGAAGAGAACGAGCGACGGTGTCGATGACGATGGCGATTTCGGGCAGCGCTTTTTTGACGGCTGCTGCAACCTTGGCGTCTTCGTGGTTAATAATGCGCGCAATTTCGAGGGCGGACTTGGTGTCCAGCCCTTCGGATGCGGCGTTGGCGGTCTCCGTCGTGAGATCGTTGAATTCTGCTGCGCCTCGGTTGACGGATTTCGATGTAGTGGCCTGCTCAAGCATGGTAAGGGTTGCCATAAAAATATCCTGCTATGTTTCTCAATCCATTCTATTCCTTTAAGGGCTCTGAAAGCTCTAAGAAAGGTGTTGGAACGGTTATCATGAGGTATCGAGGTTCTGTCACACAAAGCAGAGCTTTGAACTGGCGGCTGCCTAAGATGGGTTGGGGGAAGGCTTCCGTGTCGTAAGGAAGGCGCATGGCTCTACCACGGCTGACGCTGAAGCCGCAGCCAGTGGTATATAAGATGGCGATCCGCGGAAATGGGTTACTCGCGCGGCCATGACCAGGGACCCTCGGACTGTCGCCCGTTGGGTTGCGTCCCGACGGTTGGCGCGTCTAAATAAAGGGAATCGGAGAAAGAATGCAGATTGACGGACAGATGGGCCAGGACCCAGACAACAAGCCGGCAAAGCAGCCGTCAGAGCCTCGCTGGGGAGGGATGCACTCCTGGCTGAGGGACGTGGTGGTCTCGGTGGTAGTGTCCGCGTTCATCATCATCTTCCTGTACCAGCCGGTGCGGGTGGAGGGGACCAGCATGCTGCCAATGCTCGAGGATCAGGACCGGCTTGTCATCAATAAACTGGCGTACAGGGTGGGGGAGATTCACCGGGGCGATGTCGTGGTGTTCCTGTATCCGCATGACCATGAGAAGAGCTATATCAAGCGAGTCATTGCATTGCCCGGGGACGATCTGAGGATCGATCATGGGCAGGTGTATGTGAATGGGCACCTGGTGCCGGAGCCCTACGTGCCGAAGCAGTTTGAGGATGATCGGTCACAGCCGGAGATGACCGTTCCGGCGCATGAGTACTTTGTGATGGGGGATCACCGGTCGATCTCGAGCGACAGCCGGGAGTTCGGACCGGTGGACCGTGAGCTGATCTATGGGAAGGCAGCGTTTGTGTATTGGCCGGTGGATCAGGTCGGGGTGGTGAGGTAGGTTGGGTGCGGGTCAGCGGGCGTAGTAGCCGGTTCGGGCGCGGACGGATAAGCCGGGGCGGGTGGTCTGGATGACGAGCTTACGGTAGGTTCCATCGCGGGTGGGATTGGTGGACTGGTACGCCAGGTCATAGAGAGAGCGAAGATCGCCAGATATCTCGGCGAAGGCCTGCTTGAGATTGGTTGCGTGAAAGTCGAAGGCCTTGCCGCCGCTCTGGGTGGTGAGGTGGTCGAGAGCGCGCATGCCGTAGCGGTCGCGGGCGTCCATCGCGCCGTGTTTCAACTCGGTGTAACGGATGGCGTAGATCAGGACGTCGGCGCCCTGCGCGGCCTCGATGGCGTCGAGCATATCGTGTTCGCTGGAATTTTCTTCGCCATCGCTAAAGACGACGAGGACCTTGCGACGCTGGTGGATGCCCGCTAGTTTTTCCGTGACGGAGTAGAAGACGGCGTCGTAGAGGGCGGTGCCGAGTTCGCGTTCTTCTTTAGGGCCGATCTCGGGGAAGTTGGTGTTGCCCTTGTCGAAGCTGCGGATGCCATCCATGATGGCGGGAGTGGAGGACGTCGAGTCGGCGACGAGGCGGAGGTGATTGCCGAAGCAAACGGCGAAGGCCTGATCGTTGGGTTCAAGAACCTGGTGGAGGAAGGCCTCGATGTCTTTCTCATGCTCCTTGACGAACTTCTCCTGGCTTCCACTTTCGTCGATGATGATGCCGATGCTGAGGGCAAGCTGGGTGTCGTGGGCGAAGAAGCGGATTTTTTGTGGAACGCCGTCTTCGACAACGGTGAAGTCTTCCTGAGTGAGGCCGGTTACGATGCGGCCGTGTGCGTCGTGAACGCTGAGAGTTGTGTCGATGAGGTGGGTTTCGACCTTGATGACCGGGAGGCCCTGCGCGTGAATCGTCTTAGGCGAAATGCCGGTGAGCACGAGGAGACTTGCGAGAGAGATTGAACGGAACAGGCAGGGCGCACCGAGGCTCCTTCATGCTGAAGATAAGAAGGGTACGGTGCGCCGAGCGGGCTGGTTCCCCTGCCGTGTGGTTTAGTGGTTGCCGGCAGTGGCGTTGCGCACTATCTCCGCGAAAGACTGGGGGTCGAGGCTGGCTCCTCCCACGAGCGCGCCGTCGATGTCTTCCAGGCAGCAGAGAGATTTGGCGTTGTCCGGTTTGACGGAGCCGCCGTACAGGACGCGGATGGAGGCGGCGAGCTCGGGTGTGAGCGACCTGGCGATCTGGTCGCGGATGACCTTGTGGGCTTCGGCAGCGATTTCGGGGGTTGCCGTGCGGCCGGTGCCGATGGCCCAGACGGGCTCGTAGGCGAAGACGATGGGGGCTGCAGCAGCGGGGTCGATGCCTTCGAGGGCCATGGAGACCTGGAGTTCGAGGACGCTGCGTGTGAGATTGGCCTCGCGCTCTTCGAGGTGTTCGCCGACGCAGACGATGGGGATGAGCGAGTGCTCGAGCGCGGCTTTGAGCTTGAGGTTGACGGTGGTGTCGGTCTCGGCGAAGTACTGACGGCGCTCGGAGTGGCCGATGAGGACGTGGGTGGCGCCGATAGCGGTGAGCATGGTGGGCGAAGTCTCGCCGGTGTAGGCGCCTTCGTTCTTCCAGTGCATATTCTGTGCGCCGATGAAGATGGGTTTGGACCTCGCGGCGTCGACGAGAGCGGGGAGGGAAGTCATTGCCGGGCAGAGGACGATCTCGGCGGCAGTGTTCTGTTTCACGCGAGGAAAGAAGGCGGTCAGGAAGGCGGTGGATTCGTTGGGAGTCTTGTACATCTTCCAATTGGCAGCGATGAGGAGTTTGCGCATTTGCTTTTAGTATTCCATCTTCACGTCGCTGAGGGAAGGGAGCCTAGGCTGCACGATGTAGAAGACGAAACGCTCAGCAGCGACAACAAGGGTCGTCTGTCAATCCTTCGACCTAGATCCTGCGTCGACCTACTTCGGACGGCTCAGGCTCCATGAATGGTCTTCAGGGGGACGAGGAGCGTAGAAGCGTTGGCAGCAGCAGGAGCAACGCACGGGGCGGAAACCAATGAGGTAGAAAAACCAATCGCGCCCTCGGCGGTGAGAACGATGGAGCGATTCGGTGTTGCACTCGGGGCAGAAGATTCCGTTGGAAAACATGTTCTCCTCATCGGTTGCGATGTGTCCCAAGTTTAGTTTTCGAGTGAAGGAATTCGTGGGGCTTATGGCTTTTGTTTTCTACTGACGCCCAAAATGGGAATGAAGGCTTCCTCGAGGGGAGCATCTTTGCAGTCGAAGGTTGAGTTAAATTTTGAGCAGACTCAACAACGAGCGCACCGATCGTGGCCTGATTATCGGCTAACGGTGACTGTCGGGGTTTCGGCGGCTTTGAGGTAGTTGCCATAGCCGACAACTACAGTGGAGCTGACGAGCAAAAAGAGTCCGGTAGCGACAAGAATTTTTGTGCGGCGGCTGGTGCCTCGCCATTCTTTCAGGAAGAGTCCCCAAAGCGTGGCGAAGATGATGATGCTGGCCATGTGGAGGGTCCAACTGGAAAAGTCGTACTTGCCCATCTTGGTCTGGCCCATTGAGTAGAAGAAAAACTGGAAGTACCAGACGACGCCGGCCAGGGCAGCGAAGAGATAGTTAGCGACAAGAGTCTTGGGGGCGAGGCGATTGAAGGTGGAGGCGTCGAGGGGATCGAGGTCGACGAGTGTGTCGCCAGAGGCGTGAGTGGCGCGCATGGGATTGTTGCCGGGTTCGCCGCCGAACTGGCGGACGGAGCCGTTCTGAAAGATGAGGATGGCAGACCAGATGAAGTTGGTGACGAAGCCTCCCCAGAGGACGACGACGAGGACGGGGAGGTTCTGCCAAAGGTCGAGTCTGCCGGCGGCGAGAAGTTGGGTCTTGGCGAGATCGCCGATGGGCTTTCCGGCATCGAGGCCGAATGCGAAGAAGGAACTCATGAATCCGGCGAGGATGGCGATGGCGATGCCCTTGCCGAAGTTGTAGTCGGTTTCGCCGGCTTCGGCTTTTTCTTCGGGGGTGATCTCGCGCTCCTTGGAGACGCCCGCAGCTCCGTTGATGGCTACGCCGATGACACAGACGAGGACACCGAGCAGGATGATCTGACCCGCGGTTGAATGGAGGATCGTTCCAAACTCGTGGTGGGCGATTGGCGGGACGATAGTGCCGAACGCTGCGCACAGGCCTAACGCGATGGCGTAACCGAGTGCGATGCCGAGGTAGCGTATGGCGAGACCGAAGGTGATGCCGCCAACTCCCCAGAGAACTCCGAAGAGGAAGGCGAGCCAAACGTTTCGGGGATTGGTGACGTAGGTTTGGTGGATGATGCCATAGAGGTTGGGGACGAAGATGGAGCCGAGGACCGTGGGCGCGACGATCCACGCGGCGAAGCCCTGGATGAGCCAGTAGATCTCCCATGACCAGCGCTTGATGCCGCGGAAGGGGATGAAGTTGGTGGCGGAGGCAAAACCTCCAATCCAGTGATAGATGACGCCGATAAACGGATTTGGTCCCACGCGGCCTCGTTATGGTGCAGGATAATGGTTTTATTTGTAAGCAGTAATATCGTACCTGACGCGAGTTGCGTTGGGGAAATATACTCTCTATTGAATTTTGTTTCTGAAAACGCTCTTTTCTTCGGAGGATGGTCTGCGAGTCTCGCTGTTTATCACCTGCTATAACGACACGCTGTTTCCTGAAACAGGTAAGGCCGTAGTGCGGGTGCTGGAGCGACTAGGGCATACGGTGGAGTTTCCCGCAGGGCAGACCTGTTGCGGGCAGATGCACTACAACACGGGGTACCAGGCGGAGGCGATGCCTTTGCTCTCGCGATTTGTCGAACAATTTCGCGAGGCGGAAGCGGTGGTGGTGCCTTCGTCTTCATGCGTGGCGATGATGCGGGATCACTATCCGAAGATGGCTGCTTCGCTTAAGGACGCAAGGCTGATTGCGGATGTTGAGGAGTTGCTGCCGAGAGTGTTTGAGTTCTCGGAGTTTCTGACGAAGCGATTGGGCTTGGAGGATGTGGGGGCTTACTTTCCGCATCGGGTGACATACCACGCGAGCTGCCATGGGCTGCGGAATCTGGAGTTGGGGGATGGGCCTTTGCGCTTGCTGAAGGCGGTGCGGGGGATTGATCTGGTGGAGTTGGAGGGGCTGGAGCAGTGCTGCGGGTTTGGTGGGACGTTCGCGGTGAAGAATGCGGATGTGTCGGGCGCGATGTTGGCGGAGAAGACGAAGGCGGTTTTGAATACGAGAGCTGAGGCTTGTACGGCTTGCGACAACTCTTGCCTGATGCATATTCAGGGGGCGCTACATCGACAGAAGACGGGTGTGCGGACGGTGCATCTGGCGGAGATTCTGGCAGGGGATGAAGAGGTGGCGCGGTGAGCGGAACGGCATTGGATCCGAAGACGGCGCCGACGTTTCCCATGGCGGCGAAGACGGCGCTCGGAGATACGCAGCTGCGGAAGAACGTTCGCCATGCGACGGATGTGATTCAGGCGAAGCGGGCTCGCGTGGTGGCGGAGATGCCGGACTGGCAGGATCTGCGCGAAGCAGGCAAGCAGATTCGTCAGCACACGATGGAGAATCTGGATTTTTATCTGGAGGAGTTTGAAGCGAACTGCACTCGGGCGGGCGGAGTGGTGCATTGGGCTCGCGATGCGGAGGAGGCGCGGCGGATTGTTGTCTCGCTGGTGAAGGCGTCGGGGTCGGAGGAGGTCATCAAGATCAAGTCGATGACGACGGAGGAGATTCAGTTGAACTCCGCGCTGGAGGCTGCGGGGATTCATCCGTTTGAGACGGATCTGGCGGAGTTGATCATTCAGCTTGGGGACGATCGGCCTTCGCACATTGTGGTTCCCGCACTGCACAAAAACCGGCACGAGATTCGCGAGATATTTAAGCGCGAGATGAATCTTCCGGAGCTGGGAGATCAGCCGCACGATCTGGCCGACGCTGCCCGGGTGTTTTTGCGGGAGAAGTTTCTACGCGTGAAGACAGGGGTGAGTGGCGCGAATTTTTTGATCGCGGACACGGGTGGGGTTTGCATTGTCGAGAGCGAGGGCAATGGGCGGATGTGTTTGACCCTCCCCGAGACTCTGATCGCCGTTGCCGGCATCGATAAGGTCATTCCACGGTATCAGGACCTCGAGGTGTTGCTGCAATTGCTGCCGCGTTCGGCTACGGGGGAGCGAATGAATCCGTATACCTCGGTTTGGACCGGAGTGGATGCGGGGGATGGACCGCGAGTGTTTCATGTGGTGTTGATGGATAATGCGCGAACGGAGATTCTGGCGGACGAAGAGGCGCGGCAGACACTGAACTGCATCCGCTGTGCGGCTTGTCAGAACGCTTGTCCGGTGTACCGGCAGACGGGAGGACATGCGTATGGGAGCGTATATGCCGGGCCGATTGGAGCGATTCTGACGCCGCAGTTGCAGGAGATGCATCATGCGCAGTCACTGCCGTATGCTTCGTCGCTGTGCGGAGCGTGTTACGAGGTCTGTCCAGTGAAGATTAATATCCCGGAGGTGCTGATCCATTTACGGAACAAGGTAGTGAAGCAGAAGGGTTTAAGTGCAGAGGCGCTGGCGATGCGAACCATGGGAATGATCTTTCGAAGCGAGCGGAGATTTCGTGCGGCGCAGCGGCTGGGGCGAGTGGCGGAGTCGCCGTTGGTCGGGAAAGATGGTTGGATTGGGTGGCTGCCGGGGCAACTGGGTGGCTGGACGCAGGCGAGAGATCTGCAGGAGATGCCGAAGGAGACGTTCCGCGACTGGTGGGAGAAGAGGGGCAAGAATGGCAACTGAGATGGGGACAGGTTCGGCGCGGGAAGAGGTGTTGCGAAGGATACGGGCGGCGAAGGGTGGGGTTGCGAATCCTGAGGCGGTGCGGGCTGGGTGGAGCGCGCTTGAGCGGAGATATCGGCGGGAGGCGACTCGGTCGCGGGAGGTGATTCTGGAGCTTCTGGTGGATCGCCTGCGGGACTATGACGCACGTGTGATCCGGGTCGGACACGATGAGGTTGCGGGTGGCGCAGCGCGTATGTTGGGCGAGCGCAAGGTGCGACGGATGGTTGTGCCGGCGGGACTTTCGGCCGAGTGGTTGCCGGTTGGCGTTGAATTCGTTGTCGATGAGGGTATGACGGCGGCGGAGTTGGATGGGGTGGATGGTGTCATGACCGGAGCGACTGTGGCGATTGCGGAGACGGGAACCGTCGTGCTGCAGAATGTCCCGGGCCAGGGAAGGCGGGCTGTGACGCTGGTGCCGGACTATCACCTGTGTGTTGTCAGGGTGGAGGATGTGGTGGAGACGGTGCCGGAAGCGATGGATCGGTTGCAGGCTACGGCTGGGTTGGCAACTACGTTTGTTTCAGGGCCGTCGGCTACGGCGGACATTGAGATGACGCGGATCAAGGGGGTTCATGGACCGCGATTTCTGGATGTCATTCTGGTTGGGTGAAAATACCTTTGACAATTGCGCCGGAAAGGTAGATTCTGCTGAATGTTTCAATAGAGAGTATATTTCTATCTTGTAAACTTGATCGAATGAAGGGATGGAACAATGGCGATCAATGGTGCAGGTGCGGCAGAGCGGGATGCACAGAGGATCTGGCGTGCTCTGGACAGTTTCCGAATTGAGCTTCCGTCGTGGGGATTTGCCAATACCGGGACGCGGTTCGGAAAGTTCGTTCAGGGTGGGGCAGCGACGACGATCGAGGAAAAGTTCAGCGATGCTTCGCAGGTGAATGCTCTGACTGGAGCCAGTCCTACGGTGGCGTTGCATGTGCTGTGGGATCTGCCCGGGGGGAAAGCGGATGTTCCGGCGATTCAGGGGTTAGAGAAGAAGTATGGAGTGAAGGCTGGGTCGATCAACCCGAACCTGTTCCAGGATGCGGAGTATAAATACGGCTCGATTGCGAACCCTAGTGCCGAGATTCGCGGGAATGCGCTGGCGCATCTGCTGGATTCGGTGGAGATTGGGCGAGAGCTGGGATCGAAGGATGTTTCGCTGTGGATTGCGGATGGATCGAACTATCCGGGGACGCAGAGTATTCGTAAACGGATTGGATTTATGGAAGAGGTGCTGGCGGCGACGCATGCGGCACTGGGCGATGGCCAGAGGATGCTGGTGGAGTACAAGCCGTTTGAACCGGCTTTTTATCATACGGACATTGCGGATTGGGGAATGGCGCTGGAGTTGGCGCGGCGGGCGGGGCCGAAGGCGAAGGTGCTGGTGGATACGGGGCATCACTACCAGGGGACCAATATTGAGCAGATCGTGGCCTGGCTGCTGCGGCTTGGCGAGCTGGGTGGATTTCATTTCAATGACCGGAAGTATGCCGACGACGACCTGACACTGGGGTCGATCGATCCGTACCAGGTGTTCCGGATTTTTCATGAGATTTTGAGTGTGGCGGAGGAGGAGCGCGCCGGGGTCGCGTTCATGATCGACCAGAGCCACAACCTGAAGGGCAAGATGGAGGCGATGGTGCAGACAGTGGTGATGGCGCAGGAGCTGTTTGCCAAGGCGGCGCTGATCGACCAGGCGAGGCTTGCGGAGTTGCAGCAGGAGTGCCGGTTGGTGGAGGCGGAGGAGTGTTTCCGCGGGGCGTTCTGGCAGGATGTGCGGCCGATAGTGCGAGAGTGGCGAGCGGCTCGAGGGCTGCCGGTGGAGCCTTTGAAGGCGCTGGCCGAGAGTGGGTATGTGGAAAAGATCACGCGGGAGCGCGGGAGTAAGAACGCGCGGAGTGTTTCGAGTTATGCGTAGCTGCTGATGCATGGTTGTTCTCCCTTTCCGGGGGTACCCCCCCTTATTGCCCGCGTGTAAGGTGCTTATTTTCAGCGATTTACCGGTAGTTATTTCTCGTAAAATATTCATTACAAATGGCTTGCGTCCAAAATATTGCAAATAAAAGGGTTATGGGTTTACTTTTTTGTCCATACAGCCACTAGGATTTAGGCAGTGTGAAACGTCCCTTGGCGGTTTGCCCGTCCAAGGGATTTATTATTTGGAAGTCACGTCATACCGGGGAGGGGAGAATGGAATGTCCGGCTTCATGGAATCGAGCGACGAAGATCATTGCAGATGCGCTTGCTGAGGCAAAAGAACATCAATTCGACTTCGGATTCAGCACTGCCAGACAGGTTCACGATGCGCTAGAAAAAGAAGGTTTGCTCGTTCACGATGAAGAAAAGATAGTAAAACCTCCCGTATGAGGATGAGAAAGTTGTCCGAAACCCCAAGGGAGTCAAGTATATAAATCCCCTTAAATGCGAAGCCCGGCTGTTGGCCGGGGCTTTTTCTTTGACTCTGTATCCAGTATAGCGGATTGAACCTAACTAAACTGCCAACTCGATTTCCTTTTGTTTGTTTGGTTTAGGTGGTTTTTGGGCTTGACATGCGATTTTTGGGCTGTTTTTGAGGGAAAAAGTTGTAAGTAGCTGTTCTCAGAGGATTTCTTCTGGCGAAGTTTCGAGCAAACTGAGGAATCGCTGGATCAAACACTTTTTTGTGGAGGGCTAGATGGGGGCAGCCCGCCGGATGAGTCGGTGGCCCAATCCTGAAGGAGGGTGATGTCGGCGCGGTTGAGATTGGACCTGACGGAGTTGAGATTCAGACCCGTGAGAGCGCTGCCTTAGCCTTAGTCTGAGATCGGAAACGACGGTGGGAGAAAGCCAAAATTGGCTTTTCACCCTCCGTATAGACCGAACTTGCCGAAAATGCGACTTTACGGGAGCCGGTAGGCTTCAAGCTTGATGCCGTCACGCAGAACGAGTAGCCAGGTATGGTTGCCCGCGTCTGCCAGAAGTGAAGGATAGGGCGTGGTGTTGTGGGGAAGCGAAACTGTGAGCACCTGTTTGCCGTCGGGAAGACTCAGAACCGTAAGATTTCTGGTCTTTGTAGTGACGATCATCCCATCGGCGTAATCGTGACCGGTGCGGCAGCCATAGAGCGCGAACTTGGCAGACGTGCTTACACTTCCGAACTCACAGGTTGGTCCGGCAACAGGTGCGTAAGGCACTGGTCCGGGCGGACCGTCTGGAAGGTTCTCTGCCGTTGGAACATGGGCCAGCTCTACTAGGGCAGCGCAGCCATCACTGACATTGCTCAAATACCTATCTCGTCTGAGACTGCTAGGTCGGTTGTCGAGAAAAAGCTCGTACTGGCAGGACATCGAGGCTTTCAAGTCGGGCATGCCGAGCGCAGCGGCTTGGTAGGTGTCGGTAATAGTCTCATAGGACCAGGCGTGCTTTGGGTGGGGCTGGTGTCATTGACCTCCCGGTCATGACACGAGCGACGAGCATCCCGTTGTTCGCAAATGACCAGTCGCTCGCCGCGAGAAGTGGGTCGCTCGTAGTGAGCTGAGAAACAATTGTGAAGCTGCGGAGATCGACGAGTACGACGATGGCAGAGCGGTTCTCGGTAACCGTAAGAATGTTCCCCGTGAACGACTTGATTCGGATCACGGCGTAGGTGCTGGCTGGATCAACTTTCAGGTCCTCGTAGCCCGAGGCACCCTCTTGGGGAGGTTTAGTTGTGAACGCCAGACTTTCTTCTTTTGGGCTTCCCGTATCCCAAGCGGTGAGCCGTTTCAAGACCCATTTGCCATCATGCTGCGGAATGAGAACGAGCAGCGTCTGATCAGGTAAGAGGTAAACCAAGGTCGAAGGCAGATTCGAGGAATGTTGTTCCTCCTGGGCGTGGAGCGTGTAGGTCGTGGTGGGCACAAGCGTTTGGGCATTTGACGGACCAAGGATCAAGAACAAGGAGATTGTAAGCACGCAAAGCTCTCGTCGGCGCATAGAGCATGTTAGCAGCGGCAAAGATCCCGCAAAACGGGGTTTTCGGAAACTACGACCCGGTACAGACTGAACTTGCCGAAAACGCGACTTTAGGGGGCAGTGCGGAAAGGTAAGGTTTATATTGCTCTAACTTGGAGTTTCAATGCGTCGCTTCGCCCTTATGCTTACGTTGATAGCAATGGTCTATTGCCAGAGTGCCCCAGCACGAAATCGCCCAGAGCACCCTTACAGATACTCGGTCGTGGATATGACTGTGTCGGTCACAATCGGGACCGTCCGAACGCCTGAGTTCTCTCCCCCCACGCATTGGTACTGGATCATGGTTCAGGTAGAGAAGCCGCTTCCGCTGCGGCAAATGGAATGCATGACGGGCACCACTGCGGGACCGCTTGAATCTAAGGACTGCACCAGTGATGATCCCTTGCTCCGAGCGGACTGGACCGTCTGGGAAGACGGCCAAGTGGTGAAGAGCGGATCGAGTACAACTCAGGCCGATGCGAAGTTTACAAAGGACAACATCTTCAAGTTCATCGGGAGATTCCCGGCGCTGTCTGGCAAGAAGTACGTTCTGGAGGTGAAGTTCACCAAGGACGGAACGCCGCTGAACATCGCAAATCCACACCTCATTGTTATCAAGCAAGGAGTGGAATAGAACGAGGAATGCCTCTCCCTCAGTAAAGTTGGCGAAAAACGGGGTTTTCGGCAACTTCACATTCTGATCCCGCCCCAGCCACAACCTCAATTCAAGCCCTCAACTCCGCAAGGGATTTGTAACGGATGTCCCCGGTCCAATGTGTAACGGATGTTCCGGTACACTCATGCCTTCGCTCAGGATGACACCATCAGCCTGATCCTTCGCTTCCCGCGCTTGTTCCGCGAGTGCAGCGAGGACGGTTTGTTGGACAGCCCGCCAACGTCGGCGGAGCGGGTCCATGATTACTACTCGTAGCGGAGGGCGATGATGGGGTTGACTTTGGTGGCGCGGTGGGCGGGGAACCACGCGGCTATCAGGGTGACGGTTGCGATGATGAGAATCGCAAAGACCAGAGTGAGTGGATCGGATGAGCTTAGACCGAAGAGGCCTGCCTGAACAGCACGGCTGGCTGCCAGAGTTGCCGGGATTCCTAACAGGATGCCGATGGCGAGGAGCCAGAGCGACTCTTTGAGGACCATCCACAGGACGTTTTCTTTCGCTGCGCCAAGGGCCATCCTTACTCCGATTTCGTTGGTGCGGCGGATTACGTTGTAGGTCATCACGCCATACAAGCCGATGCAGGCGAGAGACAAGGCGACGAGAGAGAAGAAGGTGGAGAGTTGTGAGACGAGCTTGGGCACGTCGATGAGGTGGTCCACGGTGTCGTGGATGGTGATGGTATTGAGAATGGCGAGGTTGGGGTCTACGTCGGCGAGAGCAGACCGGACCTCGCCGACGATTTTGGCTGGGTCGCCGGCGGTGAGGATCTGAAGGCAATAGGCGTAGTGATCGTCGCCGGTGAGCTGGGTGACGGCGAGGTAGGCCATGGGGCGCGGGTCTTCGGCGGGACTGTTGTATTTGGAGTTGTGGACGATGCCGACGATGCGCCAGGTCCCGGTTACGGCTGGGTCGGCGATGGTGAAGGTGTGGCCGATGGCGTCGCCGTGGGGAAAGTAGCGGTCGGCGAGTGTCTGGTTGACGACGACGGATTTGAGGGAGGTGTCGGTGTCGGTGGAGTCGATGGTGCGGCCGCGGAGGAGGGGGATGTTGAGAGTTTCAAAGTAGCTGGCGGAGACGCGGTTGAGAAAGGTGCTGACGTCTTCGTTGGGTGCGGTGGCGCGTCCGGTGATGGTGATGGGGGAACCCCAGGTGCCGCGAGTGATGGGTGGGGCTCCGGAGAGCGCGGAGGAGCGAACGCCGGGAAGCGCATCGATGCGGGTGAGGATGCGGTCGTAGAGGGCGTTGAGCTGCTCGGGTGTGTAGCCGGCGAATTTGGGATTGAATCTGACAAGCAGGACGTTGGTGCTGTTGAAGCCGAGGTCCTGGCTGCGGAGATTGTGGAGCGAGCGCAGGAAGAGGCCGGCGACGACGAGCAGAACAAGCGATAGCGCAACCTGGGCGGCGACGAGTACGCGCGGCATCAGACGCGAGGCATGTCCGCCAGCGGAGGCGGCTGTGCGGGTATTTGAGCTGAGGGTGCCGGCTACGTTGAGGCGCGAGATGCGGAGTGCAGGGGCGATGCCGAAGCAGAGTCCGGCGAGAATGCAGATGCCGGAGGTGAAGGCGAGAACGTGCATGTCGGGAGTGGCGGCCAGTGCAGTGTGAGCGGAGGTGCCAACGAGGAAGTGGATGAGAAGACGCGTTCCCCAGAAGGCGAAGAGGAGGCCGAGGGCTCCGCCGATGAAGGCGAGGAGAAGGGTTTCGGTGAGTATCTGACGAAGGATACGACCGCGCGTTGAACCGAGAGCAAGGCGTGTGCTGAATTCGCGTTCGCGGGAGGCGGCCTTGGCGAGAAGGAAGTTGGCGAGGTTGGCGCAGGCGATGAGAAGGACGATGCCGACGACTCCCATGAGGGCGGTGAGGGGCGCCTGATACTCAGAGCGGAGATGAGAGAGGCCGGTTTCGCCCGGAAGAAGCGGGACGAACATGTGGCTTATGCTCTTACGGCGCGTGTCGGTGAGTTGCGCTCCTGCACGCTCGGTCATGTACTCCTGGAGCTGCGCGGTGAGCCATGCCTGGGCCTGCTCGATGCTCACACCGGGGTTGCGCCGTGCGATGACGTTAAGCCAGAAGAGGCCGCCGGGTTGGAGCAGTGTGGACTGCAACATGACTTCGTGCTGCATGGTGAGGGGCAGCCACATGTCGGGGGTCTGTTCGTTGAGGTCGACTCCGTAGAACTTCTCGGGCATGACGCCGATGATGGTGAAGGGCGTGCCGTTGATGCCGAGAGTGCGGCCGATGACGGAGGGGTCGGCTGCGAGAGCTTGTTGCCAGTAGCGATGACTGATGACGGCGACGGGGCTGCGGCCGGGAGCGTCTGAATCCGATGGAGAGATAGGCCGGCCCAACTGAGGCTCGGCGCCGAGCACGTTGAAGAAGGTGCCGGAGACGAGGTGGGTGATTGCCTGGGTGGCAGGGCCATTGCCGACTGAGCCGAGACGCACGCTGACTGTGGTGGGGAAGCTTGCGAAGGCGGTGATGCCTTGAAAGAAAGTCTGCCGCTGTTCGAGACGCTGATAGAAGTCGTAGGGAAAGATGTCGATGGGGCCGGGGCTGGAGACATCCATGGTCCCTCGGCTATCTCCTTTGCCGAAGGAGACTAACTGTTGGGGATCGCGAACGGGGAGCTGTTTGAGGAGGAGGTTGTTGATGAGGGTGAAGATGGCGGTGTTGGCGCCGATGCCGAGAGCGAGCGAGAGGATGGCGACGGCGGTGAAGCCGGGACTCTTGGCCATCATGCGGAGACTGTAGCGGACGTCGTACCAGATGGTTTCGAGGGTGGATTCCCAGGTGGCGGAGCGGACCTTTTCTTTTACGGTTTCGATGCTGCCCATCTCGATGTGCGCGGCGCGCCGGGCTTCTTGAGGGTTGATGCCGTTGCGAATTTTTTCTTCGGTGGAGGCTTGCTGGAAGGCGCGGAGTTCCTCGGTCATTTCCTGATCGCGTTGCTCTTTGTGGAAGAGTGCTTTGATTCCGCCGATGAGAGTTTGCAGGAATGGCATGACGGCTCCGTGGGGTTTCGAGGATCCTCAGGCTTCGAGGATGCTGGTGATGGCGGCGAGTTGGCGGCCCCATTGCTGGGTTTCTTCTTTGAGGGCTTTGCGGCCGCGGTCGGTGAGGACGTAGTACTTGGCGCGGCGGTTGTTCTCGGTGGCTCGCCACTCGGCCTTGATGCGGGCGGCACGCTCGAGACGGGCGAGGGCGGGGAAGAGCGAACCGGGGTTAACGCGGAAGACGCCGTTACTGGTCTGCTCGATGCGCAGGGCGACGCCGTAGCCGTGCATGGGCTCGAGGGCGAGAGTTTTGAGGATCAGCATTTCGAGGGTTCCCTGTACCAGGTCGCTCGGTTTGTCGGTCATGGCGGACTCTCCAGTTGATTGTCTAGAGGTACAGCGGATTCCACTAGATTGTCAAGAGGAGTCTGGGGAAAAGTAGTTTTTGCCTATGAGTCTGGTCTTCAAGGAGAGAAAAATTTGAGGCGATTCTCTGCTGGATTCGCATTTCATTAACGAAACATCACGGATTTGCTTCATAATGGAGCGGTTGAGTGCGCACTCCTCAACAGGAGACTATGGCGGTTCGGAAAACGACGAAGAGACTTTATCTGATACCGGTGCTTTCAAAGGCGCTGGATATTCTTGAGCTGCTGCAGGCAGAAAACCAGCCGTTGACGCTGGAGGCGATCCACCGGCAGACGCGAATATCCAAGACGACGGTGTACCGGGTGCTGAAGACGTTTGTGCACCGGGGGTATCTGTCGCAGTCGCCGGATGGGCTGTACCGGCAGGTGACGCGGCCGAAGAAGCTGCGGTTCGGCTTCGGCGGGCAGAGCGCGGATATGCCGTTCTCGGTTGAGGTGACGGAGAGCTTGAAGGATGCGGCGGCGTCGGTGGGCGTGGACCTGCTGATACTGGATAACCGCTACGACGCGACGACGGCGCTGAGGAATGCGGAGGAGTTTGTTCAGAACAAGGTCGACCTGGTGATTGAATTTCAGGTGGAGCAGGAGGTTGCTCCGATGATCGGCGACAAGATTGCGGGAGCGGGTATTCCTTTGATCGCGATCGACATTCCGCATCCGCATGCGACTTACTTTGGAGTGGATAACTACAGGGTTGGTATTGAGGCCGGAGAGACGCTGGCGACGCATGCGACAACGAACTGGGAGGGTAAGGTGGACTGGGTGATTGGGCTCGATCTGCCGGAGGCGGGGCAGTTGGTGCAGAGCAGAATTACCGGGGCGTTCGAGGGCGTGAGGGCTGGGCATCCGGCGTTGCCGGTCGAGGCCTTTGTGCGGATCGATGGCCGCGGGATGCGGGATCGAAGCAAAAAACTGATCTCGGACTTTTTGCAGCGGCATCCGAAGGACAAACATATTTTGATTGCGGCGGCTACGGATTCGAGCGCGTTGGGAGCTGTGGATGCCGTGAGAGAGCAGAAGCGAGAGAAGCACGTGGCGATTGTGGGGCAGGATTGCATTGCCGAGGCGATGCAGGAGATGCGCAAGGATAAATCGCCGTTGATCGGGTCGGTTTCTCACGAGGCGAGTTCCTATGGGCCGAGCCTGATCCATCTGGGGTTGTCGCTGCTGAAGGGGCAGACGGTGCCGCCGTATAACTATGTAGGTCACAAGATGGTGACGCAGGCGTCTCTGGGCTAGCGATTGCGGGTGGTGTGCGGGCCGGAAGTACGGATGTCGGGGATGGCTATTTTCACATTGGAAATAGTTGCCGTATTGGTGTTTCGTGTGGAATGATAGTCGGGGCTGGGTATTGGCCGATACGACAGGGGTTGACACATGACAGCACAGAGTGGGCTTCGGTTTCTGGAAGATCGTTGGGATGAGGCGGTGGCGGCAAAGCTGGATGCACCGGAGTTGCTGCGGTACCGGTCGAATCTCCTGGGTTCTGATCTGCGGATTACAAACTTTGGCGGGGGCAATACCAGTTCGAAGCTGGAGCAGGTGGATCCGCTGGATGGAAAGACGAAGCAGATTCTTTGGGTGAAGGGGAGCGGGGGCGACCTGGGGAGCATCAAGCGTGCGGGTTTTGCGACGCTCTATCTGGATAAGCTGCTGGCGCTGGAGAAGGCGTATCGCGGCGTCGAACTGGAAGACGAGATGGTGGATATGTATCCGCTGTGCACGTTCGGGAATAATCCTGTCGCGGCGTCGATTGATACGCCGCTGCATGGATTTCTTCCGTTTCCGCACGTGGACCACCTGCATCCGGACTGGGGGATCGCGCTGGCGGCCTCGGCTAACGGGAAGATCAAGATGGAGGAGTTCAACAAGGAGTTTGGGCACAAGCTGGCGTGGCTGCCTTGGCAGCGGCCGGGGTTTGAGCTGGGCATGATGCTGAAGAAGATTGTTGCCGAGACTCCGGGGTGCGATGGCGTGGTGCTGGGTGGGCATGGGTTATTCACGTGGGGGAATACGCAGCGTGAGAGCTATCTGAATACGATTACGATCATCGATCAGCTGGGGCAGTTTATTGAGCGGCATGCGGCGGCTGGTTATAAGGTGTTCGGCGGCGGAAAGGTGAAGGCGCGAGAGGATCGCGCGGAGATTGCGGCGTCGATCATGCCTTATCTGCGGGGCGCGGTGTCGAGGAAGCAGCGGTGGATTGGGAGTTTTTCGGATTCGAAGCAGGTACTGGAGTTTGTGGACTCAGCGCAGGCGGAGAAGCTGGCACATCTGGGGACGAGTTGTCCGGATCACTTTATCCGGACGAAGATTCGACCGATGTTTGTCCGGTGGAATCCTGCAGGAGAACCGGCCGAGTTGAAGGAGTTGATTGAAACGGCGCTCGAGACGTATCGCGCGGAGTATGCGGAATATTACAAGAAGCATGCGGTGAAGGATTCGCCTGCGGTGCGTGATGCCAGCCCTACAGTTGTGCTGGTGCCGGGTGTGGGGATGTTCAGCTTTGGAAAGAACAAGACAGAGTCGCGGATTACCGGTGAGTTCTACATCAATGCGATCGGTGTGATGCAGGGTGCGGGTGCGCTTGGTGCTGGCGTGGATTGCAAGGAGATTCCGCAAGCTGGGCCGGCGGCTTCGGCGGATCAGTTTACCGTGCACGCGAACTATGTTGCGCTGCCGCCGAGTGAGGCGTTTCGGATTGAGTACTGGAAGCTGGAGGAGGCGAAGATTCGCCGGCAGCCTCCGGAGAAGGAGTTGAGCCGGAGGGTTGCGTTGATTGTTGGCGGGGGCAGCGGGATTGGGCGTGAGGTTGCTCTGCTTGCTGCGGAACGTGGAGCGCATGTGATGGTTGCCGATCGCGATGTGAAGGGCGCCGAGGCGGTTGCGGAAGAGACGAAGGCGATTGCCGGAAAAGAAGCGGTTGGCTGGACGAGTATTGATATTCGCGATCGAAAGACGATCAAGGCTGCGCTCGATGCGACGATCAAACAGTTTGGCGGGATCGATATTTTGATCAATACGGCGGCGCTGTTTCCTTCTTCGCCGGATGGCGTGATCAGCGACGCGCAGTGGGCGTTGACGCTGGAGGTCAACGTAACGGCGAACTATCTGCTGACAGACGAGGCGGCGAAGCTCTTTGCCGAGCAGGGGATTGATGCGAGTGTGGTGCTGACGAGTTCGGCGAATGCGGTGGTTGCAAAGCGCGGAAGCGAGGCGTACGACGTAAGCAAGGCGGCGTTGAGCCATCTGGTACGTGAGCTGGCAGTGGCGCTGTCGCCAAAGGTTCGAGTGAATGGAATTTCGCCGGCCACGGTGGTGAAGGGGTCGACGATGTTTCCGCGTGACCGCGTGATTGCTTCGCTGAAGAAGTACAAGCTGCCGTTCGAAGAGAAGATGACTGATGACGAGTTGCGGAATGAACTGGCGAAGTTTTATGCGACGCGAACGTTGACGCATCAGCCGATCGATCCGAAGGATTGCGCGCAGGCGATTCTGTTTCTCGCAGGACCGCTGGCACGGTGCACGACAGGGCATTTGATTCCTGTTGATGGCGGGTTGACTGAGGCCTATTTGCGATGAGGCGAACGCCCGACATGGTGCTATTGCCTGTTGATAAACGGGCTTCCATTGCGGTGGACCTGGGAGCGGAGAGCTGCCGGGTCTCTCTGCTGCGCTGGGTGGACGGTAAGCCGGAGATCACCCTGGTGCACCGGTTTGCGAACGCTCCGCGTGAGGTGGATGGCGGATTGCATTGGGATCTCGAGATGATTGAGGCGGGTCTGGATCATGGGATTCGGGCTTGCGCGGAGATTGCGAAGGAGGGAGTGCGGTCCATTGCGGTGGACGGCTGGGCGGTGGACTACGCGCGAGTCGATGGAGACGGGAAGGCTCTGGCCGATCCGTTTTGCTATCGAGATGAACGCACCATCAAGGCGGAGCGGTCGCTGCACCGGAAGATTGGCCCGGAGAGGCTCCGCGAGCTGACGGGAGTTCAGTTGTTACGGATCAACACGCTGTATCAACTTTATGCGGACGGATTGCAGGGACTTCCGGAGGGGCGGCAATGGCTGAATTTGCCGGAGTATATTCTGTCGCGGCTGGGTGGTGCGCGTGTGGCGGAGCATACCAATGCGACTCATACTCAGATGGTGGAACTGTATCAACGGCAGTGGTGCAGAGAGATCTTCAGCGCGGCGCAGCTTGATCTGGCCAGTGCGCCGAAGATTGTTCCGCCGGGCACTGAAATTGGAAAGCTGAGCGGGCCTCTGGCGGAGTTGCCGGCGTTGCGCGATACGATTTTGATTGCGCCGGCGTGCCATGACACAGCATCGGCGATCGCGGGAATTCCAGCGACAGGGAATGACTGGGCGTACATCAGCTCGGGTACATGGTCGCTGGTGGGAACGCTGCTGGAGCAGCCAAGGAATGGTCATGCCGCGGCAGAGGAGAACTTCACGAATCTGGGCGCGGTTGGCGGCCGGATTTGCTTTCACAAAAATGTGAATGGGATGTGGCTGATCCGGCAGTGTATTGAACAGTGGGCGGCGAATGGTCGCGCGTGGGCTGTGCCGGAACTGGTGGCGGAGGCCGAGAAGATTGCGAAGCCGCATGGGCTGCTGGATGTGGACGATCCGGATCTGCTGCTCGCAGGACGAATGCCGCAGCGGATCAATGCGCAGCGAGCGCGTAAGGGATTAGAGGTTTTGGATGAAGGGCCGGAGAACGCTCCGGTGTTTGCCAGTCTGATCTTTCATAGTCTGGCGGCACGGTATGCGAAGGTGCTGGACCGGGTTGCGTTTCACAGCGGTAAGAAGTTGAAGCGGCTGTTTGTGGTTGGCGGTGCGAGCCGGAACGATTATCTGAATCGGCTGACAAAGGAAGCGACGGGGCTGGAGTTGTTTCGCGGTGCAGCGGAGAGTTCGACGGTCGGGAACTTTGCGGTGCAGCTTGCGGTGCTGGAGGGCAGCCGCGATGCCGTTACCGGCGCGTATGCGGAGCAGGTATCGCGCTGGGCCGGGCTATTCGTTGCGGCTCTGGAGCGGGCGCCGGCGAAGTCATCAGCTGCGTGATAGCCTTCACTTGCATGTCTACCACTACTTTTGACCTTGTTGCTTCTGCCTCGGCGGAGATGATCCGTGAGGGTTTCCGTCCTGGCTTTCCAGCTGGCACCGACGCACAAGTTGCACAGATTCGCGCTTCGATAAACGCTGCGCCGGACAAAGGAGAGAGGGATATGCGCTCTCTGCTTTGGTCTTCGATCGACAACGACACGTCGCGCGACCTGGATCAGATTGAAGTGGCGGCGCGTGTGAACGGCGGCATCCGCGTGATGGTGGCGATCGCCGATGTGTCGGCTTCGGTGTTGAGGGGCACTCCGATTGATCAGCATGCGGCCGATCAGACACAGACGATCTATACGGCGGTGCGGAATTTTTCCATGCTGCCGACGGAGTTGTCGACCGATATGACTTCGCTGAATGAGAAGGAAGATCGCGCGGCGCACGTAGTCGAGTTTGTGGTGGACGCTGAGGGGACGGTGACGCAGACGAGTATTTACAGGGCCGCGGTTCGGAACGAGGCGCAACTTGCTTATAGCCAGGTGGGGCCGTGGTTGGAGGGGACGGGTGGTGCGGATGCGAAGGTTGCGGCGTCGGTGGATTTGCGGGCGCAATTGAAGCTGCAGGATGAAGCGGCGGTGACGCTGCGGGCACAACGGGTGAGGCAGGGCGCGTTGGAGTTCAGCCGGGCAGAGGCCGATCCGGTGGTGGTCGACGGGAAGGTGCAATCGATCGGAACGGCGTTTCATAATCGCGCTTCGGATTTGATCGAAGAGTTGATGATCGCCGCGAATGAGACGATGGCGAAGACATTGCGGGGCGCGAAGCGGTCGTGCATTCGTAGAGTTGTGCGGTCGCCGGAGCGGTGGGCGAGGATTGTCGAGTTGGTAGGACGGCATGGGACAGTGCTGCCGGCAGAGCCTGATTCGGGTGCGCTGAATACTTTTCTGCAGGCGCAGAGGGCGGCGGACGCCGTGCATTATCCGGATTTGTCGCTTGCCATTATCAAGTTGATGGGGCCGGGGGAGTATGTGCTCGCGAAAGGGGATGAGGACGAGCCGGAAGGGCATTTTGGGTTGGCGACGCAGGACTATGCCCATTCGACGGCGCCGAATCGCCGGTTTCCGGACCTTGTTACGCAGCGTGTGGTGAAGGCTATGCTGGCAGGCGAGCCGGCGCCGTATTCCGATGACGAACTGGCGGCGATTGCGGGGCATTGCAATGAGCGGGATTCAGCTGCGCGCAAGGTGGAGCGTGCGATGCTGAAGCGTGTTGCGGCTGTCGGGCTGGCGGGAAGCATCGGAAAGACCTTCCACGGAGTGATCACCGGAGCGAACGACAAGGGGACTTATGTTCGTGTGTTTGATCCACCGGTGGAAGGGAAGGTGGTGCGTGGAGCGCAGGGGCTGGACGTTGGGGATACCGTGAATGTCACGCTACTGCACACGGATCCGCAGCATGCTTTCATTGACTTCGGGCGCGCCTAGCAGGAATAGAGATTGTTCAGCGAAGCCAACTGCTCAGATCGCGGTCGAGGAGTTTTGCAAGTCTGTCGATGTCTGTCTTGTAGTAGTTGATGAGAAATCTTCGATCGTTGGCTGACATCTTTTCGCAGCTGGTTTTTTTGTTTTTGGTGAAGGGCTTGATGGGGGGTGGGGTTAGGTTCCTGAGTGTGGTCCAGAGGCCGTTACGGTGGGGGGTCTGATCGATGTCTGTCGTGTGGGGATGCTGGGTGAAGGCGGGGTCGACGCCTAGGAACCGCAGGACCTCGCAGAGGAACTTCTGCGGGTTGGACGTGGTGTCCTCGTAGAGCCAGATGCGGATCTGCTCGGCGGGAAAGAGGCTGCGGTAGCGCTGCACCTGCTCGGTGTAGAGGCCGAGTTCCAGCAGAGGAGAGAGGGCGGTGAATCCGGCGGCAGTGTGCTGCATGCTGGCGTTGATGTGGCTGCGGAATGAGGCCGTGACGAGGCCGTCGGAGACGTTGTGCTGGTATTGGCAGAAGGCGCGGTCTGCGGGGTTTCTGAGGATGATGAGGATGCGGGCGTGCGGAAGTACCGATGCGATGGTTTTGGCTGCGGTGGGTGACCATAGATAGCAGACGCTGGCCTCGCCGATGGCCGGTTGATCGCGTACGCCGGCGAAGAGCCGAATGTAGTCTTCCCATTCGGTGACGATTCCGCTGACGCCGCTGCGCTCCATTGGTCCGCGGATGTAATCGCGTGTAGCCGCTTGTTGCTGGCGCGTGTGCTGCTGAAGGGCGGGCTCAAAGTTTTCGGGACGAACTTCGAGGGAAAAAAAGGAGGTCTCCCTGAGGGGGCTCATGTAAATTTCGGGGTGCTGGTCGAGGTGGTCGCATAGGGAGGTGGTCCCGGCTCCAGGGGCGCCTACGATGAAGAAGTTCGGAAGAGGGGTGATGGATGGAAGCATGAGCGAGCCCGGACTGTGTTGATTGGCGACTACTTGAAGGGTAGTCCGGACTCGCGGCGTGGATTGTCAGGGCGATGTCGCGTGAATGTAATTTTTGATTGTCATTTCGGCTCGCCGTAGGGAACGTCTTTTGGGTTGGCTTCGCCGTTGGATTTGACGAAGGTGACCTTGCTGCCGTCGGCGGTTTTGATGTTGTTGTCGGTCATGGTCCAATCTTTTGCGTCGGCGATGGTGCCGGCGGTGGCGGCTTCGATATCGAGGTGGTCGATGCGGAAATTGTCGAGGGTGGCGTTTGGGTAGGCGGCTACGTCGAAGGCTTTTTTAGCGCCGGTGGCTTTGATGTTCCAGATGTGGACATCGGAGAAGTGGGGGAGACCCTTGTCCTCGGGGACTTTGGTGGTGAGGGTGATGTAGTAGGGTGGCGGATTTTTGAGATCGGGAGGCAGTGTCGCGTAGCTGTAGGTGGGGTTCCAGTTCATGGTGATGTGGATGGGGATGGCTACGCCCTGCAGGTCGAGATCGTGGATGCGGATGTCTTTGGCGTAGCCGCCGCGGGTGTGGGCGGATTTGAAGAGGACGCCCGAGGGGACTCCGGAGAGCGCGGTGAGGTTGTAGGCCTGGATGTTGCGGAAGCCTCCAGAGGTTTCTGAGCCGATGGTGATGGCGGCGGCGCCGTGGCGGATGATGGAGTCGCGGATGACGACGTTTTCGGTTGGGCGGTTGACGCGGAGGCCGTCGGAGTCGCGGCCGGCTTTGAGGCAGAGGGCGTCGTCGTTGACGTCGATGTCGGCGTGTTGGACGAGAATGTCACGGGAGGAGTCGATATCGATGCCGTCGGTGGAGGGGCCTTTGCCGCCTTCGTTGTTGCGGATGACGACGCCGTCGATCTCGACGTTGTGGGAGTAGAGAATCTGGACGGTCCAGAAGCCGGAGCGCTTGAGGGTGATGCCTCCGCCGAGATGGATGTTATCTGAGTTTTGGAAGAGTATGAGGCGGGGGCGTTGGGCGTCGTAGTCGGAGGCCCAGCGGAGGCCTTTGGGTTCGTATTGGGCGCGGAGGTCCCAGTAGGACTTCCACCAGATGGGGCCGTCGCCGTCGATGGTGCCCTTGCCGGTGATGGTGACGTTTTGCGCGTCGCGGACGTTGATGAGGGCGGCGGGCCAGGTCATCTCGATGCCGGCGATGCGGGTGGGGCGTCCGGGGTAGTCGATCAGTTTTTCGGAGCCGATGAGGGTGACGCCTTCGGGCACGTCAAAGGTCATTCCGGATTCGAGGAAGAGGGCGCCGGTGAGATAGGTGCCGGGCTTGAAGGTAAGGGTGCCGCCATTATTTGCGGCGACATGGATGGCTTCCTGGATAGCTGCGGTGTTGTTGGTGGTGCCGTCGCCCTTGGCTCCGCAGTCGTTGGCGAAAATTATTTTTTGAGCGGGGCCATTGGCGCAAGTCATTTGTGCGTGGGCTACGGAGCAGGTCAGAACGAGGAGGAGTGCGAAGGCGAGTTGGATGGTGCGTTTGGCGGATGCGGTCATGGTACCTCCCCCCTCCCGGGGTTTGTTGCGCAAAGTCTTCGAAGGAGAGACTTTAGATTTGGACTTGCGGCGAGGTTCGGATGTCAAACCTCAGAAAGTCAAGGGATTTTGTCATGATAGATTTAAAGTCTGCAAGCAAACCCTTTCTGTCCGAGGATTTCGGTTGCATCTTTGTTTTCCGGTCTGTTGAAGAGTTCCACCGTCTGGTTTATTTTATCTGGGCGTCAAGGGGCGGCTGTGGATTGGAAGGTGAATTGCGCAATCGCCGGGCCAATGATCACCACAAGAGCGAATTACCACAAGCGCGTGTATCGGTAGCTATGTGCGCTCCGATTAGAATGAGGCTTCGCTGGCAACCGCGCCATAGGATGATTGAAAGGACAACGTGCTAGACCATGTCTTTCTCACAGTGAGCGATATCGAACGCTCGACATCGTTTTACGAACAGGCGTTGGCTCCTCTCGGTATCAATGAGCGCTTCGATTACGACGGCAAGAACGGGCCGCCAGGCCATCCGGACCTCAAAGGGTTCGGTGCGAACGGACGCTTGTCCTTGTGGCTAGTGAGGTGGGTGGTCCATGCGCGCATGCGGCTTTGCCCTTGCGTGGAATAGGTGAAGCGGCCTTGCGCGCAATTGCGGCAGGAGCCACCGACAATGGTGCACCCGGTGCCCGACTCTACTATGACCCACGTTACTATGCTGCAAATGTGTTGGACCCTGACGGCTACAGCATCGAATTCGTTTACAAGAGCTGGCAGCACTGACGGTAAGCACGCTGCACGGTGAATGGACTCATGGTTTGAAGAGGTGGCAGTTTACGTGAAGGCTGCGGTACCGGATGAGTCTCGGAAGTCGGTGTAGGTGACGAATGCCTTCATCCCTTGGTTCAAGTCCGCCGCTCGTTGCTAGTCGGTTGCCGGACTGAAAAAGATCTCTCGCACCTCGACCTGCCCCCGAGTGGCGGCGACGCCTTTGCGCGCCCATGCCACTGCCTCGTCCATGTCAGCGCATTCCAATATCCAAAAACCGCCGATGTGTTCCTTGGTCTCAAGGTACGGCCCGTCGGTGATGAGGACTCCGCCATCGGTCTGCGCTCGCAGCGACTTCGCGGACCCAAGGCCGCAAGCGAATTTCCTGACGCCGGCAGCAATCATCTCTTTGTTGAGCGCGTGGATCTCGCGGCCCGTCGCTTCGTCCACTAGGGACGGGTCGAAGTCGTCGGGGAGGTAACCAGCAACCAAATATTGCGGCATTGTCTTCTCCTTGGAATGGTCTTCAGGCCGGCCAATTGTTCTGCCTTCACTATAACGACGAACGGCGGGAGCGGAATTCGACAAATCGTCAAGAAAATTGTGGATTTCGCCGTGCATCGGATGAATCCACATCCACCATGGCCGTGACTGGCATAATTGCCAGTACCGTCCCCCAAAAAATCGAGCGACCATAAAACTTCTGAAGGACGAAGCGATCTTCGTCAGATGTCTCGTGTCGATGTCGTCCGCTGCCATTTCCACCGCCAGATTCGAGGAGAGTGAGCGCAATGGCTATCCAGGAAACGAAGAGCGCCCCCCTGTCGTATGTCGAAGTTACTGAACAGAAACGGCTCAACGAAGCACGTGAGCGAGGCATTCCCTGGAAGAAGTGGGGACCCTACCTCAGCGAGCGCCAGTGGGGCACCGTGCGCGAGGACTACAGTAAAGACGGCAACGCATGGGATTACTTCTCCCACGACCAGGCCCGGTCGCGCGCCTACCGCTGGGGCGAAGATGGCTTAGCCGGATACTCTGACGACAAGCAGTTGCTTTGCTTCGCGCTGGCTCTGTGGAACGGCCGCGATCCGATTCTCAAAGAGCGGATGTTTGGGCTGACCAACAGCGAGTCGAATCACGGCGAAGATGTGAAGGATTACTACTTCTATCTCGACAGTACCCCGACTCACTCGTACATGAAGTATCTCTACAAATACCCGCAGTTAGAGTTTCCCTATCGCGATCTGCTCGAGACCAACTCGCGCCGTTCACGAGAAGAGTTCGAGTACGAGCTTCTCGACACCGGTATCTTCAACGACGATCGATATTTCGATGTCTTCGTGGAATACGCCAAGGCGGATCCGGAAGAAACCCTGGTGCGAATTTCAATTCACAATCGCGGCCCCGAAGCGGCCAAGATTCATCTGCTTCCGACCCTGTGGTTCCGTAATACGTGGTCCTCGGGCAAACCGGAGCCGAAGCCCGTGATCGGTCAGATCGATGAAGGCAAGATCTACGCCTCTCATCCGACACTCGGCAACTACACGTTGCACTGTGAAGGCTCTCCGGAGCTGCTCTTCACTGAGAACGAAACGAATGCCTACCGTCTTTGGGGACGCCCCAACCCCTCACCTTACGTCAAGGACTCCTTTCACCAATACCTGATCTCCGGCACCCGCGACGCCGTCAACCCCTCGAAAACAGGCACTAAAGCCGCAGCTCACTATGTGCTTGACGTTCCAGCCGGAGGAAGCAAAGTGGTGCGCCTGCGGTTGGGTCCCAAGCCCGGGTCCGATGGATTCGCCAAATTCGATCAGATCTTCGACGACCGCATCGCGGATGCGAATGAGTTTTATGATCGCATCACCCCCAGCAACCTCAGCGAAGATGAACGGCGTGTCCACCGCCAGGCCCTTGCCGGGATGCTGTGGTCCAAGCAGTACTACTACTTCGATCTCGACAAATGGCTCACCGAGCACGACTCTCACCCCATGGTGGGATCCGGCGCCGGCGGCGCCCGCAACGCTGACTGGTTCCACATGCTCAACAGCGACGTCATCTCGATGCCCGACAAGTGGGAGTACCCCTGGTATGCGGCATGGGACCTGGCTTTTCATACGATTTCGCTCTCCCTGGTGGACTTCGACTTCGCCAAGGAGCAGCTCCTACTTATGCTTAGAAACCTCTATGCCCATCCCAACGGGCAGATCCCGGCATACGAGTGGAACTTCGGCGACGTGAACCCCCCAGTGCACGCCTGGGCCACCTTGTTCCTCTACAGAATCGAGACAGAACTTGGCCGCTCCGACCTGCGCTTTTTGGAACGCTCCTTCCAGGGATTGATGTTGAACTTCAACTGGTGGGTCAACCGCAAGGATCCGGAGGGACGCAACGTCTTTGCCGGCGGCTTCCTTGGACTCGACAACATCGGTGTCTTCGATCGCAGCGCGCCGCTGCCCACCGGCGGCCATCTGGACCAGGCCGACGGCACGGCATGGATGGCGTTCTACTGCCTCTCCATGCTCGAAATCGCGCTCATCCTGACCGAAACCGACGAAATGTACGAGGAGATGGCCTACCGCTTCCTCGAGCATTTCTGCTGGATCACCTACGCCATGGATCGTATCGGCGACGACCACAACGAGATGTGGGACGAGGAAGACGGCTTCTTCTACGATCTCCTTCATCTCCCCAACGGCGATGCGATGCGTTTGAAGATCCGTTCCATGGTCGGTCTGCTGCCGCTCTTTGCTTCGACAGTCTTTGAGGCGGGAACTCTCAAGGACCATCCCCGCATTCTCGAACTCGTCCAGTTGTTCCGCGATCGCCATCCCGAGGTTGCGAAAAAGATTGCAACAGCCGCCGACCCGACCGTCGGCGGATATGAAGGGCGCAGGCTGGCCGCCATCTGCAACAAAGCCAAGCTGACCCGCATTCTGGCTTATATGCTCGACGAAAACGAGTTTTTCAGCCCGTATGGCATCCGCTCGCTATCGAAGTATCATCGCGACCATCCATTCGTGTTTAACCTGCAAGGCCAGGAATACAAAGTTCAGTACCTTCCTGCCGAGTCGAACACCGGAATGTTTGGCGGCAACTCCAACTGGCGCGGCCCGATATGGATGCCCGTCAACGGCCTTTTGATCCGCGGCCTGCTGCAGATGTATCCCTTCTACGGTCCCGACTTCAAAGTCGAGTGCCCCACCGGCTCGGGTAATTACATGACCTTGTTTGAAGTAGCAAAAGAAATCGGCCGCCGCTTGTCGAGCATCTTCCTGCGTGATGCTAACGGGCAGCGCCCCGTCTATGGAGGAACCAAGAAGTTTCAGGATGATCCTCACTGGAAGGATTACATCCTCTTCTTCGAGTACTTCCACGGCGACAACGGCGCGGGCCTCGGTGCCAGCCACCAGACAGGATGGACGGGCCTAATCGCTCGCAGTCTCGACCTGTTCGCTCGGTTGAGCTCCGAACAACAGATGCGCGCCCCGACAGCAGCCATGGCTGATATCACTCGCCAACAGGTTGCAGGGCGCTGAAAGACTCCCGCTTCGGGGAGGATGACAGGGGTATGGAGGCGGGCGAAGTCATTTGGGGGCCTCGGTGACGAGGTGGATGGTGCCGAGGATGCCGGAGGGGATGGGTTGAACTTTGTCGAGGTCCTGCATCTGGAAGCGGTCGCCGTATTTTTCGATGAGGGGTTTGTAGTCGTGGGGCGGAAGTGCGGACCAGGCGTTGAGGGCGGTGTTGTAGACGTGGATCTCGATGTGGTTTTGGCCGGGCTTTAGGAGTTTGGAGACGTCGAGGCGGTAGGGTGGGTGCCAGAGAGAGCCGGCCCGTTGGCCGTTGAGGAAGACGATGGCGGCTTCGTGGATGGGTGGGTCGAAGTAGGCGTGCATGCCGGGGCCGGGGCGAGTGATGCGTGGGTCGGGGAGGCCGTTGGGGCCGAGGGCGGGTGTTCGGGTGGGGAGTTGGGTGCGCCGGGGAGGGGTTTGCCGCCTTCGATTTCGAGATAGACGGGGCCGGTTTTGGCTGGGAGAGTGAAGTCGCGGGCGTAGACGGCTTCGCCGGAGTAGTAGAGGGTGGCTGGGTTGGTGGTCCAGTCGGTGAGGGTGGGTTCGGTTTCGTTTTCTTTGGTTCCGGTGAAGGCGACGCTCCAGTCGGTGCTCAGGTCGGAGAGAGGTGTCATTGAGGCCGAATCGCTGAGAGACCTGTGAGGTGGCTCTGATTCACTGTAGTGGGCGAAGATGAAGACCCGGGACTCGTAGGGAGCAAGATTGAAGGGCAGGTTGCTTGCGGTGACGTGAACCGCCTTTCCGGTTTCGGGGTCCCACTGTTCGCCGTCGCGTTGCGTAGTGTCGAAGTTTGCGGTTGCCTGAACGGTTTGATTGGAGGTGTTGGCGACGAAATAGATATCTGCGGTGGGGAGTTTGCGGCGGATAAAGCCTACGACTTCTTTGGTGTGATCGTCGGAGCTGGTTAGTTTGACGTCGGGATCCCCGATGTTGTCGAGGGCCTTTTCGAGTTCAGCGGTGTTGGGGACGAGCATGATGGCTTTCGAAAGCTCAGTGATCTCGGGTGAAGAATTGCCCTCAGGGTCGCGTGTGGGAATGCGTCCGACGGCGATGAGTTTGCCGCCGCGCACCGACCAGTCGACGATCTTCTTGAGGGTTTCGACGGGGATGCGGTCGGTGGGTGGGAGGACGAGGATCTGGTGAGTGCCGAGGCCGACCGAGTTGATCGCGTCAGCATCGATGTAGTCGACGTTGTAGCCCGCGCTAGAGGATGGCGGACATGAGTTGCGGGGTGATGAGGCGCTGCATCGCTCCGGTGACGGTGACGTGAGACGGGGAGAAGCTGGCCCAGGCGTCGTCGGTGGGGAGGAGGATGGCGACCTGGTTGGCGGGTTCGCCCTGACGGAGCAGACAGCTGACGCGCTGGATGTAGCGGGTGACGTCGGGCATGACGGGATGCCAGGGGTTGTGGTCGTTGAAGACGGCGGCGGCGTAGAGGCTCCAGCCGGGCTCGGGAACTTTGGCGTCGGGTGGGGAGTAGGGCCAGCCGTGGAAGATGAGTTGGTTCTCGCCCATGATGAAGTCGATGTCGGCTTCGGCTTTCATGTCGAGGGGCGTGGCTCGGAAGACGGGAGAGTGGAGCCAGGTGAAGGTTTCGCCGGATGTGACAATGTTGTGGAAAACGTGGTTGGCGGAGGTGGCCCAGCGGAGGGTGGAGAAGGCTCGCCACTGTGGGCCTTCGCCTTCGGGGAGTGCCGGCGAGATGTTGGCTGGAGAAACTAACGGCTGGTTCTCCATAGGTTTGAGAGCGAAACTTTGTGTGATGGGCGATGGCCCAGTTATTGATCTGGGTCATGTAGTTTTCGTTGACGAGTTCGGTGAGGGTCTGGCCCCAGTCGTGCCTTACCTTCTCGGCGTCGGGTGTGCCTCCGGCGACGAGTTCGGGGAGATGCGGGAGGAGATCGTAGCCGCGACGCTTCTGAAATTCGGCGGGGAGGTTGGGCGTCCAGTCGGCTCCGTAGGCTTCGAGCGAGTCGGAGAAGATGGCGTAGGGCGGGGTGTCGCCGAAGGCTTTTAGCAATGGTTCACCGACAGAGTGAAGGTGAGTTGAAACGGCATCGTGCGAGAAGGGATCGAGGACGTAGCCTTCGGCTCCGACGGCGGCGCGTTTGACTTGCTGACCGGTGTGGCCGGCGATGAAGAAGAGGGCGATGCGTGCGTGATTCGACGGACGGATGGCGGAGCCCGAGAGATTGAGCGGCTCGGCTGTAGTTGGGTCCCAGGTGATGGGGGGCGGCCCGGCGTTGCGGCCACGGGCGGGAGCGGGGGTTGACGGCTCGCCGCAGACGCTGCCGACTTCGAAACTACAAGGAACGGCAGCCTTGGGAAGCGGGTTGACGATGGATGCCGAGAGGAAGGATTCGCCTTCTTCGAGGGTGGGTGGAGTGACGGACGTGGCGTTGGCGGGGACGGGGACTTCGGCGGTACGGAGGCGGCCGGCGGCTTGAGCGAGTGTGGTGTTGGGACCGCCGTAGGGCCAGCCGCTGCAGAGGGTGACGTCGATGCGGAGGCCGAGGCGGTGGCCTTCGGTCTGGGCGTAGTGGACGGCGTCGAGCATGGCGGGGGAGAGGAAGGGAAGGTTCTTGAGGCCTTTGGCGGGATCGTCGAGGACGATGGGGTAGACGAAGGCGAGTTCTGCGCCGCCGATGCCGTCGGCTTTCATCTGCTGGAGCTCGTGGAGGATCTCGGGTTTTTCCACTGCGGCGCCAAACCACCACCAGCGGACCATGGGACGGGAATCGGCTGGAGGATTTTGGAAGCCTGACTTGAGGGACTCTATGGAAGATTGTGCAAATACGGAGGATGTGGCGATGCCTAGCGAGGCGATTGCGAGGAGGAGAACCTGTGGAAATCTTGAGGATAAGGGGGTCATGGCTGTGGATTACTCCGGTTGGCGGTGAGGCTGGTGTCGATGACGGGGCCGTCGAGGATGGGGGTGGCGAGACCTGCGACGGTTGGGATGTTGGCTGTGGGGGCGAGGTCGAAGACTGACGATTTCGTTGGTGCCTTTGCGGAGCCAGGGGCCGGGGACGAAGAGAGTTTGCTGCGGGCCGATGTTCCAGAAGCGGCCGATGGCGTGACCGTTGATCCAGAGGGCTCCTTTGCCGAGGTGGCGGATGTCGAGGAAGGTGTCGCCGGTGGTGGTGAGGGTGAAGTGGGCGCGGTAGAAGGTAGGGGTGGATTCAGGAGTTTGTGCCGCCTCATAGGAAATGCGGGGGTTCTTCGCTCCGCTCAGAATGACCGTCGTTGGGTTGGTCATGGGCAGGGTGTAGATCTGCCAGTTGGTGAGGGGGGCGCCGGCGAGAGTGACGGATTTTGTGATGCCTTTGGATTCTCCGCGCATGGCCGGGGAGAAGTTGATGCGGGCGGAGTTTTCTACGAGGATGTCGAGGCTGGCGGGGCCGGTGGTGGTGATGGGGAGAGAGGATTGTCTGTCGCGGCGGTCGAGTTTGCCGACGAGCTTGCCGTCGAGGTAGATCTGCGCGTAGTCGTGGAGTTCGTCGAGGATGAGGTCTCCACTGACGGCGGCGGGGAGTTGGTGGCGGTAGAGAATATATCCGTAGGCCTGGTTGAACTGCTCCATCGGTTTGGGGGTGTCGGATTGGATGGGCTTGGGTAGGTTGTCCCAGAGGGGAGTGGATTCGGTGAGTGTGATGGTGGGGATCGTCATGACGGGGGGTGGATCGGGGATGGGGGAAAGGCAGGCTTCGTCGGTTTGATCGTCGGTCTTCGTTGCGGAACTGATTGCCGCTTCTGACGAAATGCGGGGGTTCTTCGCTCCGCTCAGAATGACCGCCTTTTTAGAGTTATCGCAGGTAGCGTACTTGGCGAAGATTTTTCGGAAGGCAAGGAATTTTTCGGTGGGGTGGCCGGCTTCGTCGAGGGGGGCGCCGTAGTCGTAGCTGGTGACGTCGGAAAAATAGTTGTTGTTGTTCCAGTTGGCTCCGGACATGAAGCCAAAGCTGGTGCCGCCGTGGAACATGTAGAGATTGATTCCGGAGCCGTGGCTGAGGATGTAGTCGAGGTCGTCGAGCTGGGCCTGGAGGGGACGGGTCTGGTGAGGGTGGCCCCAGTAGTCGAACCAGCCGGGCCAGTACTCGGAGACGAAGAGGGGTTTGTTGGGTTGAAAGGCGGCAAGGAGATCCATCTCTTTTTTGTGCTGTCCGGTGCCGAAGTTGACGCCGGTGAAGACGCCGGGGATGCCGCCGCGGGGTAGTTCGTCGCCGCCGTCGACGGTGTCGAGCAGAGAGCTGGTGAAGCCGGCGCGGACGAAGATGTCGCGCATGTGGGTCATGTAGGCGTGGGTGGGGTCGAGTGAGGAGACGAAGCTGCCATATTCGTTTTCAACCTGGGTGATGATGATGGGGCCGCCACGGCCGATTTGCAGCGGTGCGGTCTCCTGGGCGAGGCGGTTGATCCAGCGCTCGACGGGAACCATGAAGGCGGGGTCGTTGGAGCGGAGGGCTTTGGAGTCCGGGGGCGCCATGCGGGGGGCTTTGAGGAGCCAGGCGGGGAAGCCGCCGAACTCCCACTCGGCGCAGGAGTAGGGGCCGGCGCGGAGGATCACCCAGAGGCCTTCTTCCTGCGCGGCTTTGATGAAGGCGACGAGGTCGTTGTTGCCGGAGAAGTCGAAGTGGCCGGGGGTGGGCTCGTGGACGTTCCAGAAGACGTAGGTGGCGATAGTGTTGAGGCCCATGGCTCGGGCCATTTTGAGGCGAGCGTGCCAGTACTCGCGGGGGATGCGGGCGTAGTGGAGTTCGCCGGAGAGGATTTTGAATGGCTTGCCGTCGAGGGCGAAGTGGTTGCCTTCGATGGTGAAGGTATGGGTGGGTGCGGTGGCCGCTGGTTGGGCGAGAGCGGCAGGTGTGGCGGGGACCAGAAAGCTGATGAGGAGGGCGCGGAGAACTGGTTTGATGGAGGATTTCATGGAAGGTGAAATTATAGCGACGGAGCCACGGTAGTTCATTTGGGAGAATGTTTCAAGGGAAGAACTTGGCGCTGATCCCGGTCGCGGATTGAGACTGGTATTCTGCGGTGGCCGAAGGGAGGCGCTCGTCGATGAGATGGTCGAGAGGGCTTTCGGGGATGCTGGTCGTTTGCCTGGCGGTGGCGACGGGATGGGGCCAGGGTTTGAGCAAAGAATTGTGTAAAGGGCCGCAGGTGTCGATTCGAGTGCCGGCTTCGGTTGTGGCTGAAGGTATTGAGGCCAAAATCTTTATGGGGGGACCCTTTGGTGGGTATGGGAACTATCTTCTTCCGAAGCCTGGTATGGAGCGGTATGTCTTCGATGCGTCGGTTGACGGGGTTGCCGCGACGTCGGTGCAGGCGGTGGTGTATATGCCCGGTTGCGAGTTGAGCAGGTTCGAGATTGTGATGCATGGGGAGAACGTCGAGCGGAAGATGGAGTGCAGGCCACTGTCGCAATGGTCGCTCGGTGGACAGGTGGTGATGGATGCCGCGACGGTTGCTGCGCTGGGGAAGCGGAGTTCGCCGCTGGAGGTTGAAGTTGTTTATGTGGCGAATTGGGTGAATGTGTTCTTCGGCATTATGGATGGGCCGGTGGCGACGTTTCATGTTGCGACTGTGCCGTTGGGCGAGGATGGAAGCTTTTTGGTGCAGCTCCCGAATCTGGCCCTCGATCCGGCGGAGAAGAGTGCAGAGAAGAGGTTCCGAGGCGATTTTGTCTTCACGTTGCGAGAGAAGAAGACGTGGAATATCGTGGGGACGTTGCGGCCCAGTGATTTCGCGACTTCGTCAGGTGGGCTGGAGTTGCGAACGCAATATCCTGACCTGCGTTTTGTGCTGAAGCCTTGATGGATGCGGGTTCGTGGGCGTCGCTCTGATTGAGTGAATGATATAGTCGCACTCTGTTTTGAATTCAAGCAAACGCACACGAGGAAGGATCACGCATATGGGTTGCATTCGATTGAGTCGGCTTGTGCTGGCTGTCTGGATGGCGGCTACGGGACTCTTTGCGCAGACGACAGTTGTGGCATCGGGTACGGTTCCGACGATCGACAACACGTGGTGGAAGCATGCGGTGATCTATGAGATCTATCCGCGGAGTTTTCAGGATTCGAACGGCGATGGCGTTGGGGATTTGAATGGGATTACGTCGCGGCTGGATTATCTGCAGGCGCTGGGTGTGGATGCGATCTGGATCTCGCCGATGTATCCGTCGCCGCAGGTGGATTTTGGGTATGACATTTCTGATTACGAGAACGTTGATCCGCAGTATGGGACGCTGAAGGATTTTGACCGGCTGGTGGCGGAGGCGGAGAAGCGGAAGATTCGCGTGATTCTGGATATGGTGCTGAACCATACGTCGGATAAGGACAAGTGGTTTATTGAGTCGGCGAGTTCGAGGACGAACCCGAAGCGGCATTGGTATGTGTGGAGTGACGGCAAGCCGGGGCCGAATGGGAAGCGACTGCCTCCGAATAACTGGGTGAGTCTGTTTGGCGGGTCGGCGTGGGAGTGGATGCCGCAGACGAAGTCGTTTTACTATCACAGGTTTTATAAGCAGCAGCCGGATTTGAATTGGAGGAATCCGGAGGTGGAGAAGGCGATGTTCGGGGCGATGCAGTTCTGGCTGGATCGCGGGGTGGCGGGATATCGGCTGGATGCGATTCCGTCGCTGTTCGAAGATCCGCAGTTGCGGGATGAGCCGGCGACGGGCGGCACGAATGCGCAGGGCGATCCGAACCTGAAGAATATCTATACGGATAATCTGCCGGAGGTGCATGGTGTGATTCGGCAGATGCGGGCGATGGTAGCGAAGTATCCGGACTCAAAGTATCCGGGGGATCGCGTGCTGATTGGGGAGACGTATCTGCCGAGCACTGCTGACCTGGACAAGTGGTACGGCGGTGCGAAGAAGGACGAACTGCAGTTGCCGATGGATATGATCGTCGGCTTCGCCAATAAGCTGGATGCGAATACGTTTAGGACGCGGATCTCGGAGGTGGAGACGCAGGTGCATGGGTCGCAGCCGCTGCTGGTGTTCGACAACCATGACAATGTGCGGAGCTGGGAGCGGTATGGGGATGGTGTGCATAATCAGTCGATTGCGAAGTTGATTGCGACGATGCTGTTGACGACGCGCGCGACGGCGTTGATGTATTACGGCGAAGAGCTGGGGATGACGACTTCGACTCCGACGCGGGTGGAGGATGTGAAGGACCCGATCGGGAAGACGGGATGGCCGAAGGAGAAGGGGCGCGACGGGGAACGGACTCCGATGCAGTGGGACGCTACGGCTCCGCAGGCGGGGTTCAGTACGAGTGCTACGACGTGGCTTCCGGTTGCTTCGAACTACAAGGCGGTGAATGTGCAGACGGAGCTGGTGGATCCGAACTCGCTGCTGAACTGGTATAAGAAGCTGATTGTGATGCGGAGGACGCGCGATGCTGTGCGGGATGGCGGGATTGTGATGCTGGATACTGCGAACCCGAGCGTGTTGTCGTATGTGCGGACGGCTCCGCCAGGCCACCACAACATCGTGGTGTCGTTGAACATGTCGGCGCAGCCGCAGAAGATTGCTCTCGATCTGAAAGAGGCGGGGATTCAACAGACAGCGATCAAGACACTGCTGACGAATGAGCCGTCGCTGATGGGGGCGACCACGACTTCGATCACGCTGCCGCCGTTTGCAAGCTGGATAGGCGAGGTCCAGATGCAGTAGGGGTAATTTAGAACCGAGGATCGAGTTCGTGTCCTTTTTTTAGTTCGATGTCGGCTTCCTCTTTCTTGCCCTGGAGATTGAGGATGTAGCCGAGGTTGTGGTGATAGAGGGCGGAGGTTGGGTAGAGCCGGATGGCGGTTCGATACTCTGCCACGGCCTCGTCCATCTTGCTCTGGTAGAGGAGAGCAGTTCCAAGATCGTCATGTGCCATCGCAAAGTCGGGATCGATGTGGATTGCAGTGTTGTATTCGGCTGCAGCTTCGTCGTCTTTGTCCTGGCTGAGATATAAAGTGCCTAGAGCGTCGTGCGCAAGGGGGGAGTTTGGGTTGAGTTGAATCGCGGTCCGGTATTCGGCTTCGACGGCAGCGTCAGGATCACCGCGAGAGTGCATGAGCTGCCCAATGCCAACGTGGGCTTCGGGATACTTAGGGTAAAGCTGGATGGCTGTCTTGAACTCCTGAATAGCCTCATCGGACTTGTACTGATTCTGCAAGACAACACCGAGAAGGTAGTGGGCAAACGGCAGGTCAGGATTGAGTTGAAGAGCCCTTTGAATTTCAGCCATAGCGTCATCCAGTTTGTTTTGCTCAATTGCGACGCCAGCCAAGCCAGCGTGTGGATTGGCGTATCGGGGGTCGAGCCGGATTGCCGCGCGGTACTCTGCGATAGCCTCGTCCGTCCTGTTGCGATCATCCAAACTTGAGCCGAGAAGGTAGCGCGCATAGGCAGATTTGGGTGCGATCGCAGTCGCGCGGCGACACTCAGCTATCGCGTCGTCCGGCTTATGCTGCTCTAGAAGGACCCAGCCCAGATTGATATGGGGATCGGCGAAGTCAGGATTGGACCTGGTTGACCACCAGGGTATCGAGGTTTCGTTCATCCTGATGGCCTGTCGATATTCCTTGGCTGACTCATCGAGCTTGCCCTGCTGATCGAAGACGAAAGCCAGACAGTGATGGGCGTAGGCCCATTGTGGATCAAGTTTGATGGCCGCTCGATCCTCAGCGATCGCTTCGTCGGGACGGCTTGTGGAGGATGCGATGAAACCTCGCAGGAGGTGGGCCTTTTCGTACATGTGATCGGTATCGGATGGGGAGGAGAGCATCTGATTCGCAACTTCGGAGGCGCCGGGGTAGTCCTTTTCCTCCTCTTCGAGATAGATGCCGAGGAGATATGGATCTGACAGGCGAGTGAGTTCGCGGGCGAGAAGTTCGATGGTGTTGTCTCCTACGGTGGAGTCGATCTGGCGTGGCTTGCCGGCTTGAAGGAGGGCTCCGGATTGAAGGATGCGGCAACGGATCTCCATTTTGCCGGGAGTTGTGGAGGAGGTGATCTCTCCTGCGAGATGCTGTGGCTCATTGCCCAAGAGCTTGCGGAGGATATCAGAGACGACCTGCAAGGAGAGTTTGGTATCGGGGATCTCGACGTTTGGGAGCCCGCGGTCGCTCGTGGAAAGCTCCTCTCTTCGAGAGGCGAACTCGTTGACGCGCTGGATCTCTTCGATTTTTTCTCGCACCCTCTGAGTCATTACTTCGGAGGTGAAGCCTGCGTCGGAGAATTGCCGGGGCACCACGATGGGGTCGAGGACGACGACGTGGCGGGTGGCTTCGGAGAAGAGGTAGATGAGGAGAGGAAAGGAGACAGACAGGAAGATGAGGCGTTGAAAGGTGATGTGTTTGCGGAGCCATTGAAGGAGTTGGCGGGGGCGTGAGGTGTGATGGAAGGATGGGCGAGGGGATGCGGACGACGGCCGGGGCTGGGATCGTGCTCGGTAAGAGAACGTGCGCATGGGAAGACGCCTCTATCCGTTGGGTGTTGTCACACACTCTGACACGAATTGGGTTGTTCTGCCTAGAGGCTGGATTCTTCGATGACGTCGTAAGTGTTTCTTGTGGGAATGAGGTTTTGACCGCTTGAACGAGAGCGACAAGAAGGTTTGGTCTTCCATTTGACGCCGATTGGGACGATACTGACGAGGTTGGCGGGCCCCCAAATAACTCGGAATTCATAGGAGACGCGATGAAGAGAGGACTCTGTTTGGTGATGGTTGTGTTGGCGGGCTCGGTGGCAGTGCGAGGGCAGCAGGATGCGGTAGCGCCACCGCCGGTGAAGATGGGATTGTGGCAGAACACCGTTGTGAACACGATGTCGGGGCTACAGTTGCCGCCTGAAGTGGTGGCGAAGATGCAAGCGATGGGCCGGCCAGTGCCAGGGGCGGCGCCGAGGACGACCGTGACGCAGTCGTGCCTGACGGCCGATAAGTGGCGGGAGTCATTTGCGGATATGCAGCAGAGACAGAACTGCCAGTTTACAAACGTGAAGCAGAGTGCGACGGGGATGTCGGGCGATATGGCGTGTACGACGGCAGAAGGGAGTGCGAAGGGGCACCTGGAGGCGACGTTTACGAGTCAGGAGAAGATGAACGGGAAGATCCACATGGAGATCACAACGGCGCGTCAGCCACAGCCGATTGTCATGAATGCGACGTTTGATAGCGTGTATCAGGGGGATGATTGCAAAGGGATCTCTCCGGATTCGCCGAAGATTGTGCACTAGAGAGAAGTTGGGTTAGCGGCGGCTGGGCCTCTTGCGAGAAGACTGCGAGAGGCCCGGTTTGTTTCTGCTCGTGATCTGCGCCGAACTCGCGTCCGGCGATATACTGTGGCGAATGACGAGCCGTGTCGAGGGGACTCGATATGGCTTGAACTTTTAGGCCCCTCCGGTTTGTGGTGACGGAATATGCAGACCTTTGCGGAGATGTCTAAGTCGCAGGCAGTTTTGGCTAGATCGATGAAGCCCGGCTTGTCGAGGGTGCGACAAGATGTGGAGTCGAAATCGGACTCGATGGGGAGGAGGTCTTCCGGTCTGGATTACAACTTTGCGCGGATTCCATTGTTTGCTCCGGAGTCTGGGGCGACGCGTGACCAGGCACCGTCGCAGAAGAAGGGCGGGGAGGAGCCGGAGGAAGAGCGGATGAAGGTGGCAGCCGACATCGGACTCAATTTCACGCAGCCGAAGAGGGATGGAATAGGCAGCGGTGCAAATGACAAGGTGGCTTCAGGGGTGGGGATTGGGAAACACACCCATCCCGGAGGCAACCCGGTGGAGAAAAAGGCTGGCGAAGTCGTGTTTGGGAGCACAGGATATGAGTCGTCGTTCAGCGGGAAATCGCACAAGTTTTCGCACGGCGTCTGCACTATTACCGCGAAACTGGATGTGAAGTCGCCGTGGGGCACAACGGACGAGGGTCGCACGGATGTTCCGTCGGCGACGGATAGTGTGGTGACGGCTAGGTCGTGGCCGAAGATCAAGAGCGATTTAACGCCGATTGACGATGTGCCGTTCAGTTCGCCGCGTGAAGAATATTACTCGAAAAAGCTGGTTGAGAAGCATGAGCTGTTTCATGGAACGGACGAGTTCGGCTGGACGGAACGGAGTGGCCTTGAGGTTGTGAAGGAGAGTCTGGAGGCGGAGACGGTGACGGTCAAAGGTGTGGACACGGAGGTTCCGGCTCTGTTGAGTGCGGCTAAGGACAAGCTGGATGCTGCGCGTGAGAAGTATTACAAAGGGCATGGCAAGGACCACGACACTTATTCTGGAGAGCTCCGAGCCTATGCGAAGTTTGTTGGTGCTTACCGGAAGCTGGCGGCGGATGTCGAGAAGCAGGGAAAGTCACTCATGGGTCCACCGCGACAGACTAAGCGGCGGCCCTGACTGTTGCGATACACGGAAGATGACTAGAAGCCGGGTGGGGTTTCTGCGGCTACGTTGAAGTGACGTTCGAGGGCGAGGCCCGCGCGAGCGATGGTGCCTTCGTCAAAGAGGCGGCCGATGAGGGTGACGCCGTGAGGAACGCGGCGGGGTGGCGAGAATTTTGGGAGAGGATGGTTGGGGTCGGGTGCCCAGTCGCTGCGGGCCTCGGAGACTTCGACGAAGCCGGCGCGGAGAGTGAGGGATGGGTGGCCGGTGAAGTTGGTGATGGTGAGGATTTCATCGCGGAGAGAGGGGACGAGGAGAAGGTCGACCTGGTTCATAATGCGGGCCATCTCGATGGCGACCATGCGGCGGAGGCGGTCGGCCTGAACGAAGTCTACTGCGGAGAGGAAGTGGGATTGGCGGAAGGTGTTGGGCCAGGCGTCGGGGACTTGCGCTTTGAGTTGGTCGACGGCGTGATTGAGGGTGATCTCTTCGAAGGCGGCGGCGGCTTCGGCGAAGAGGATGAGGTCGAGATTGTCGTAGGGCCAGTCGGGGAGCGAGACTTCGACGGGCGTCATGCCGAGTTTGGAGATGGCGGCTAGGGCGGCGCGATCGACGTCGGTGGCGGGGGCTTCTTTCATCCAGGCGGGGAAGTAACCGACTTTGAGGCCGGTTACGGGGGCGTTCGCGTCGAAGTCGAGTTTGCTCGGGACGGAGGAGACGTCTTTGCCGTCGGGGCCGGTGATGGCGTTGAGGACGTGCATGGTGTCTTCGACGCTGCGAGCCATGGGGCCGAGTTTGTCGAGGGACCAGCAAAGAGTCATGGCGCCGGTGCGAGGGACTCGACCGTAGGTGGGGCGAAGGCCGGTGACGCCGCAACGCATGGACGGGGAGACAATGCTGCCGCCGGTTTCGGAGCCGATCGCGAAGGCTACGAGGCCTGCGGCGGTGGCGGCTCCGGGGCCGGCGCTCGAGCCGGAGGAGCCTTCTTCGAGGAGCCAGGGATTCATGGTCTGGCCGCCGAACCAGATGTCGTTGAGGGCCAGGGCGCCGAGACTTAATTTTGCGATGAGAACTGCGCCGGCGTCGTTGAGGCGGGCGGTGACGGTGGCGTCGGTGGTGGGGACGCGGTGTTGGAAGGGTTCGGCTCCCCAGGTGGTGGAGATGTTGGCGGTGTCGAGGAGATCTTTTGCGCCCCAGGGGATGCCATGGAGTGGGCCGCGATAATGTCCGGCGGCTATTTCGGCGTCGGCTTGTTTGGCCTGGGCGAGGGCGTGGTCGCGAGTGAGGGTGATGATGCAGTTGAGCTTGGGATTGAACTGCTCGATTCGTTCGAGATAGATGTGGACGAGGTGGGTGCTCTTGAGCTGCCGGGTCTGGATCCAGTGAGAGAGATGATGGACCGGGGAGTAGGCGACGGCCTCTTCTGTAGAAGGCATGGGAGGGACGACGCCGGTGGAAGGAGAGAACCGGTTTTGCGCAGGGCCGGGGTTCATACCGGGGAGTGTGCAATCCCAGCGCGAGTAGGGAACCGCGGTGTCGGGGATGGCGACTTTGCGGGGGCCGACGCGGCGCTCGTAGAGAGGGGCCATCGCTTGGCGCCAGTTGCCTGCGGCCTGTGAGCGGTCTTTTTCGGTGAGGGGGAACTGGACGAGTTTTTCGGCTTCGGCGAAGGTAACGGTCGTGACTTCGGGGCCGACCGCAGGGGCTGTGCCGAAGGCGGGAGGAGCGCCGGGGGTAGTTGGAGTAGCGGGGTTTTGTGCGAGGGTGGCGGTGGTGGCTGCGGCTGCTCCAAGAAGGGTGAGCGTGCTTTGAGTCAGAAATTCTCGTCGCGATTTCGACATGGGTTCCTCTGCTGGCGATTGTAGCGGGAGGTTCACGCGGAGTTGTCAGCGGCTTATTGAGATGGAGATTCTTCGGCGAGGCCTGCGTGGGGCCATCCTCCGGTCCAGTCGATGGTGGAGAGTTGCATGGACGGCTTTCCAGTCTTTGCGTCGTAGGCGTGGTAGACCATGAGGTCTTTGCCCCTGGGGTCGAGGAGGATGCTTTCGCCGCCAGGGCCGAGCCAGCGGGAGTTTGCGACGAGGAGTTGCGTGCCGCCGCCCTCGGTTAGCGGCTTGCCGGTGGCGTCGACGTAGGGGCCGGTGACGGATTTCGATCGGCCGACCATGGTGCGATAGGTGCTTTTGAGGCCGCGGCAGCAGAGGTCCCACGACGTGAAGAGGTAGAAGTAGCCGCCGTGACGGACGATGAAGGGAGCTTCGATCGCTTGCCAGTTTCCGGGAAGGTTGGGTGGGTTGGGTTCGGTGATTTCGGGCTTGACGCCGCGGGCGAGAGAGTAGAGCGTTGTGTCTTTTTTTGACAACATGCCGGAGTCGTCGAGGCGCCACATCTTGATGCCATCCCAGAAGCTGCCGAAGACGAGCCATGCGCCGCCCTTTCCGTCGAGGACGAGGTTGGGGTCGATGGCGTTGTAGTTGTCATCGGCTTTGGATTCGAAGACTAGACCTTTGTCGATCCACTTGTAGCCGGGGCTTGCGGGGTCGAGGGTTTTGTTGGTGGCGAGCGCGATGCCGGAGGTGTTTTTTCCGAAGAGGGAGTAGGCGTAGTAGAGGCGGTACTCGTGATTGACATACCCGATGTCGGGCGCCCAGAGGTCGCGGGTTCCGGGGCTGCGCTGGTGGATCCAGTCGGGAACGGCATCGAAGACGTGGCCGCAAAGCTTCCAGTGCTCGAGGTCCTGAGAGCAGCGCACTGCGAGCTGTCCACCGTCGGGAGCTTTGCCGGTGGCGAAGACGTACCAGGTTTTGCGTTCTTTGATGATGGAGGGATCGTGTGTGCCGGCGACGTCGCCGGAGAGTGTGTAGACGTGCGGATTCTGCGCGGGACAGATGCCTGCTATGAGCAGGAGAACTGCGATTGCAAGAGCAGGAATCTGTCGCTGGGCCATTGTGTGGCTCCTTCACCTCCTTCACCGGGAGGCTATGCTTTGGCCCTTTCTGTCCGCGATTGGGCCATGGCGCCTCGGGGAGAGCCGGTTGATTCGCGCACGACCAATTCGGTCTGGATATCGTATTCGCGTTTGGGTGGCGACTCGGTGGAGTTTTCTACGTGGGCGCGCAGAGCCGTCACTGCTGCGCGAGCCAGATCGAAGCGTGACATCTGAACGGTTGTCAGCGGCGGAATCGTGACCTCTGTGATGTGGATGTCGTCGAAGCCGATGACGGAAAGATCGTCGGGCACGCGTAGGCCGGCGCGGTAGAGCTTGTGAAGGACGCCGATGGCGGTCATATCATTCGAACACATGACGGCTGTGGGCATCTTCTTCGCATTTTCGGCGAGGAGGCGGCCCATCGCTGCGATTCCTCCCTCCATGGTGTGGTTTCCTTCGACGATCCAGGCGGGGTTGGGAGCGATGCTGCACTCCTTCAGCGAAGTGGTGAATGCGTTGAGGCGCGATTGGGCGGAGTGCAGAGATGCCGGCCCACTGATGAAGGCGATGTTTTTGTGACCCAATGCGGCCAGATGCTGAACGCCCTGCCGTATGCCGTGGTGGTAGTCGACCTTGAGCAGGCTGATGCCGGGGCGCTTGGGACCAAGGTCGATGAACACGAGCGGCACTTTTCGCTTGGCCAGCTGGTCGAGCAGCGGCTGCTCGATTCCGAAGGTCATCACCGCGACTCCTTCGACCTTGCGCTCCAGCATGCGGCGAATGCAGTGCGACATTCGCTTGGGGTCGTAGTTGGTGGAGCTGACGAGGATTTCGTAACCGTTTTCGACGGCAATATCCTCAAACCCCTGGATCAGCTCGGGGAAGAAGGGGTTCGTGATTTCGGAGACGATGAGGCCGAAGAGCTTGCTGCGGCCCGAGACCAGGGCGCGGGCCTGAGTGTTGGGGAAGTAGTCGAGTTCATCGATCACCTCCCACACGCGCTTGGCGATTTTTGGGTTAACGGTTGCGACGTGATTGATGGTGCGGGAGACAGTCGCGATGGAGACATTGGCCGCGCGGGCAATGGTGCGGATATCCATGCGCTCGGGAGTTTTACTTTCAACCTTCTTGGGTTTCGCTTTTCTATCGGCCATCCGGTCCCTGACGAGTGTGCGCTTACAGCATAGCGTACAGCGGCCAATGATGGGTCCTAAGCGGTTACTAACGATTCCGGCGGAAGCCGCTTAAGATTTCTGGCCTAGTCTGGCCCTTCGTTGTAGACTACGGAGTCTCCCCAAGAAGGACTGGTTTTTTTGACGGAACCTGGCGACATCACGGTGCTGTTGCGGGAGTGGAGCGAGGGAAAGCCTGCTGCTACCGAGCAGCTTTTTGAGCTTGTCTACCCTCAACTGAGGAGGATCGCCGGGGCTCTCTTTCGTGGGGAACGCCCGGAGAACATGCTGCAGCCAACGAGCGTGGTGAATGAGTTATTCCTGAAACTGATTCGCCAGCGAAGTCTGAAATTTGAAGACCGCGAACATTTCTACAGCCTATCTGCGCGGCTGATGCGGCGGGTTTTGGTGGATCACGCTCGCTCCGAGGGGAGGCAGAAGCGAGACGGAGGAGTGCCGGTTCCGCTGCATGACGAGCTGGCATGGGTCGACGCGAAACGCGCCGAGATGATGGACCTCGATCGAGTTCTGGAAGAGCTGGATGAACTGGACCCGCGAAAGTGCAGGATGGTGGAACTGCGCTTCTTTCTCGGATTTACAGCAGACGAAACGGCGGAGTTGTTGAGCACTTCAAAGGCCAGCGTCGACAGGGAACTGAGGTTTGTGCGCGGTTGGCTGTATGACCGGTTGCATTCGCCGTGACGCACTTTGTTCCCGATTCGCGCCAACTGAGAGAGTGAACGAATGACACACGACTCTGAGAACTGGGAGCAGCTGCAAGAGCTGTTTCATCTCGCTGAGGCGACGCGGGAGGAAGGTCGGGAACGCGTGTTGATGGAGAACTGCTCCGATCCAGAACTTCGACGCCGGGTGATGTCTATCCTACGAGGCGCGAACATCGAGAGTGAAAGGAGTGCACCCCGAGGCGCGCCTACTTTGAGTGGAAAGATCGGCCCTTATTCTCTGATCCGACATCTTGGGTCGGGCGGGATCGGTTCTATCTATCTGGTGGAGCGGATGGTGGGTGGCGCGTTGCAGCGGTCTGCGCTAAAGGTGCTGGCACCGCACGCTGCGGGCCCCTCGTTTGTAGAACGATTTCACCGGGAACAACATATTCTGGCGTCGCTCGATCATCCGAACATTACGCGGATGCTCGACGGCGGTTTGAGCGAGAGTGGACAGCCGTATCTGGTGATGGAATATGTCGATGGTGTTCCGCTGGATCAGTTCTGCGATGAACGGAAGCTTGGCATTCCGGAACGACTGGAACTGTTTCTTCGCGTGTGCGACGCGGTGGCCTATGCGCATCGCAACCTGGTGGTTCATCTCGATCTCAAACCCTCGAATATTCTTGTGGCCGCCGACGGTACGGTGAAGTTGCTGGATTTTGGGACGTCGAAGCTGATCCAGCCGGACAGCCTGTTGACGACGACCGTGATGGCGACGCCGGCGTATGCGAGCCCTGAGCAACTGCGGAACGAGCCGGTAACGACCGCGTGTGACGTGTATGCGCTGGGCGCGATTCTGTTTGAACTGCTTGCGGGGCACAGACCGGGCGACACAGGTTCGGTCGCCGTCATGATTGAGCGGGCGATGAGGGAGCAGGAGGTCGAACGCTTGTCGAAGGTGGTGACGAGTGAAGCTGCGGTGAATCGGGGACTGACGGAGAGCAAGCTGCGTCTGTTGCTTGGCGGGGACCTGGCGACCATTGTGGCGAAGTGTCTCAGTCCGCGGCCGAAGGATCGTTATCCGTCTATCGATTCTATTACGGTGGACATCCAGCGATTTATTGCGGGGAGGCCGATTCTGGCGCGCTCGCAAACGACGTTTTACCGGATCAGCAAGTTTGTGCGGCGCAACTGGGGAGGCGTGGCAGCCTCTTTATTGATTGGCTCCGCATTGCTGGCGAGTCTTGGTTATGCGGCGTGGCGGCAGCAGCAGGCGATGAAGGAAGGACGTAGAGCGCTGCAGATGCAGACGTTTATGTACCGGTTGTTCAAGCTGGCGAACTCCAACTATACCGGCAAGCCTGCCGCCACAGTTCCAGAGTTTCTGGCGCTCGGAGTGAAGGTGCTGCCGGACTACATCAAAGATCCGGCTGACCTGCGCGAGGCGCAGATGGGGCTGGCGGAGTCGATGTACGAGAATGGCGATCTGACCAACGCGCAGAAGGTCTTTACCGAGACGATCGCCACGGCGAAGGCTGCAGGGGACATTGGCGCTGAGACCGAAGCTGAAGCCTTCTCCGGCAACATCGCCTACCAGCAAGGGCAGACTGACCTGGGACAGACGCTGACGGCGCATGCGCTGGAGTTGTCGCGCAAACCTGGCGTGACTCCGACGGTGCGCGCATGGAGCGAGATCTACTACGCGGCAAACCGCGAGAACAACGGCTTTCGATCCGACGAGAATGTTCGGCTGTTGGAGTCCGCGGTAAAAGAATCTCGCGACTATCATCTGCCTGAGCGTGAGACGGCATATGCGATGTATATGCTGGCCAGCGATTTTGAAGAGCGGGGCCGTCTGGATGAAGCGGAACAGTTGATCAACGAGGCGATCGCGATCTACGGTCACGAACCTTATGCGATGTGCGATCAGTCGGAGATGTATGCGGATCTCGCGTATATTCGGGGCGCGCGCGGCGACGTGCAGGCGAGTATGCCTCTTTATCAAAAGGCATATGAAGGATACAAAACCTGCTCGGGTCCGGACAACAAGGGCACGCTTGTGGTGGAGGATTACATGGCCGGCGCGATGATCAAACTTGGCCGGGCGAAGGAAGTTGTGCCTATGCTGGAGGCGTCCATGCCTGCGTGGAGGAAGATTGCGGGCTCGAGTCCGGATCTTGCCAACCCGCTGCACTTTCTAGCTGTCGCCTATGTGGATACAGGGCAATATGCAGAAGCAGAAAAGACGGCGGAGGAGTTGGTGAAGGTGCAGGAGGGAAAGGTCGCGGCGGACGATCACAGGATGGGCTCCTCGCACCTGGTGTGGGCGCGTGCTCTAGCAGGCGAACACAGAGTACCAGGAGGCGCTGCCGCATGCGGAGATCGCGGACAGAGTGCTTGCTAAAGTTGTGGTCTCTCCGGCTCAGAAACAGGTCAGCCTGGATGCGCATGCGGTATTGGTCGATATTCAGGCCAAACTGGCGAAGAAGTAGTGGTAGTTTCTGCTTTATTCCGAACTCTCGATACAATTCTGCTTGAACATCCAATTGCGAAAGAGTTGAGAATAACTTTTCGAAAAGTGATGCTGCGCTCTGTCAGGACTGCGACGCAAGTCGAGATATTCGTTATAGGAGAAGAGGAACAGAATGAAATTGCTTCGCGTGGGAAAAGCCGGAGAAGAGCGGGCGGCGATTGTTGACTCGGAGGGCGCGTTACGCGATCTGTCCGGCGTTGTTGGCGATATTGCGGGGGCGACTTTGGCGCCCGGAATCGCTTGCGAGGGTTCGGAAGCTTAATCTGAAAGATTTGCCGCTGATTGCGGGTACGCCTCGCATCGGAGCTTGCGTAGGCGGCGTTGGGAAGTTCATCTGCATCGGGTTAAACTATTCCGATCACGCGGCGGAGTCCGGCATGGCTGTTCCGGCTGAGCCTGTGGTTTTTATGAAGGCGACGTCCGCTATCTGCGGTCCTTATGATGATGTGATCATTCCGCGCGGTAGCCAGAAGACGGACTGGGAGGTGGAACTGGGCGTCGTTATCGGCAGGGAAGCGCGATATGTGACGGAACAAGAGGCTCTTTCGCATCGTCGCCGGCTATTGCGTGGTGAACGATGTTTCAGAGCGTGCCTTCCAGTTGGAAGGAACGGGCCAATGGGTGAAGGGCAAGAGCGCCGACACGTTTGGGCCGATCGGACCGTGGCTGGTCACGACGGAGGAGGTGCCTGATCCGCAGGCGCTCGGTCTCTGGCTGGAAGTTGATGGTCACAGATATCAGAACGGTTCGACTTCGACGATGGTCTTCGGAGTCGCTCACCTGGTCAGTTATCTGAGCCGGTTCATGAGCTTGCAACCGGGAGACATCATTTCGACGGGAACGCCTCCTGGGGTGGGGTTCGGGCAGAAGCCGCCGGTTTATCTGCAGCCGGGTAATGTGATTCGGCTGGGGGTTGCTGGGCTGGGAGAGCAGCGCCAGACGGTAGTTCCGTGCTCGTTTGGCTAGTTGAATGCTTCATCCTTCGCTGTTATTTCATTTTAATTTGGCTGATGAAAATGAACTGCATCCGTGGAGCGTCGAAGTTAACTTTGCAGTGATAGAATTTCCGCAATTCTCGGCCGAAAGTCATTGACGTCACTGAGGTGACCGTATTTCGGACTTTACTGAGCTTGCGGCGATGTACCAGGCTTCCCGACTGGTGGCCCGCGGATTTTCGCGGTCTCCGACGAGCATCTTTGATCCGGCAGCGACTCCGGCTCATTCGGAATTCGGACTTTCGATGCTGGTGCTTTCTGTCACGCTGGCTATCTTTCTTCTGGTTGCCGGTTTGCTGCTTTATGTTCTGATTCGTTTCCGGAGTCGACCTACAGATTCGCAGAGAGAGCCGCCGCAGATTTACGGGAGCAACCAGATTGAGCTTTCGTGGACGGTGATTCCCATTCTGATCGTGGTGATGCTGTTTCTCTCAACGACTCGTGTGATTCTGGAGACGGAGGCCGCACCCAAACCGTCGGGCGCGCTGGATGTGACCGTGATCGGGCACCAGTTCTGGTGGGAATATCGCTATCCGAAGCTGGGGGTCGTTACTGCAAATGAGTTGCACATTCCGGTGAGCGATCCGGCGAAGCCCACGCCGACTTATCTTGGCATGTCTTCGGCGGATACGGATCATAGCTTTTGGGTTCCTCGCCTTGCGGGCAAGATGGATTTGATTCCAAATCGCCTGAATACGATGTGGATCGATCCGCAGCAGCCAGGTCTCTACCTCGGCCAATGCGCGCAGTACTGCGGAACACAGCACGCAAAGATGTTGCTGCGCGTCTATGCGCAATCGCCGGAGGATTTTGCGGCGTGGATCAAACAACAGCAGAAGCCGGCGGATCAGGATCTTTCGGGCAATCCTGAGGCGGCCGAGGGGCGGTCCGTTTTTATGCATAGCGCGTGCATCAATTGCCACACCGTTGCAGGCACGGTGGCGACGGGCCGCTTTGGGCCTGACCTGACTCATCTGGCGAGCCGCGACACGATCGCCGCCGGGCCGGTTCAAAACACTCCGGAGAATTTGAGACAGTGGATCGCTGATCCGAACTCGATGAAGCCGGGCGTGCTGATGCCGTCGATGCATTTGAACGATCACGATCTTGACGCTATTACGGCTTATCTCGCAACGCTTCACTGATGCAGAAGTTTCGTAACGGGGACGAAGGGCAGCATGGCGAACGGAACTGTACTCGAAGTCATCGATCGAACACAGGAGGTCAGGCGTCCTCCGTTTGATGTGCTGTATGAGTGGGTGTCGACGGTCGACCATAAGAAGATCGGCCTGATGTATATCGCGTATGCTCTGGTTTTTCTTGTTATTGCGGGGCTGCAAGCTGTGTTGATGCGGATTCAGCTTGCGGTTCCTAACAATCATTTTGTCTCCCCGCAAGTCTTCAATCGACTGTTCACGATGCATGGCACGACGATGGTGTTTTTCGTCGGCATGCCGATTCTTTTTGGATTTGGTAACTACCTTGTCCCGCTGATGATCGGTGCGCGCGATATGGCGTTTCCGCGGCTGAACGCATTCAGCTTCTGGATATCGGCGTTTGGCGGACTGCTGCTTTATTTCAGCTATCTGGGCGGCGATGGACTCTCCGGTACAGGTTCTGCGCCGGACGTGGGTTGGTTCGCTTACGCTCCTTTGACGGCTAAGGTTTTTTCGCCGGGACACAGTACGGATTATTGGACGCTCGCAATTCTTTTGAGCGGCGTAGGGTCAACGGGCACAGCGTTGAACATTGTGACTACCGCGATCTGCATGCGCTGCAAGGGAATGAAGTTATCGCGTATGCCGCTGTTCGTGTGGCTGATGGTGGTGGCCAGCGGCATCGTGTTCGTTGCGGTTAGCCCGCTGACGGCGGCGCAGATCATGCTGACGATCGACCGCTATCTCGGCGCACATTTCTTCGACACGCAGGCGGGCGGTTCGGCGGTGTTGTGGATGCATTTCTTCTGGATCTTCGGCCATCCCGAGGTCTATGTCCTGGTGTTGCCCGCATTCGGATTCGTCAACGAGATCATTCCGGTGTTCTCACGTAAGGCGATTTTCGGTTATCCGGCGATGGTGGCGGCTTCGGTCGGGATCGGATTCATCAGCCTGAGCGTGTGGGCGCACCACATGTTCACGGTCGGGATGGGGCCGGCGGGGAACACCTTCTTCGTCTTTGCGACGATGGTGATCTCAGTGCCTACGGGGATCAAGATCTTCAACTGGCTGGCGACACTGTGGGGCGGAAAGATCATCTTCAAGGTACCGATGATGTTCTGCATCGCGTTTCTATTTCAGTTTCTCGTTGCGGGATTGACGGGCATCATGCTCTCGGCGGCGCCGTTTGACTGGCAACTGAGCGCATCGTACTTTGTGGTGGCTCACTTCCACTATGTGCTGGTCGGCGCGATTGTCACGGCGTTGTTTGGCGCTTTCTACTATTGGTATCCGAAGGTGACGGGCCGCATGATGAGCGAAACCTTGGGGAAGTGGCACTTCTGGCTCTTCATCATCGGGTTTCATCTCACCTTCGACTTTATGCATGTTCCGGGCCTGCTTGGCATGCCGCGACGGGTGTACACGTACGAGGCCGGACGTGGGTGGGAATGGTGGAACTTGATCGTCGGGATAGGTGCGCTGTTTCAGGTGGTGGGGATCCTGTGTTTCGTCTGCAACCTGGTGCGCTCGTATTACCGTGGCGAGATCGCGGGACATGACCCGTGGGATGCGTGGACGTTGGAGTGGGCTACGCCGTCTCCTCCGCCGGTCTATAACTTTGCGGTAGAACCAACTGTCTCCAGCCGCCGGCCGTTGTGGGACCTTAAACATCCAGAAGATCAGGACGTGGACTACGAATGATGCAGACGACCAGTACGATTCCCATCAGCGCGCAGCTTGAGCCACCGTGGGTGTTGCCGCATCGCGGCATCGTCGGGATGGCGTGTCTGATCATAGCCGAGTCCGCGATCTTTCTCATTTTTGTTGTAGCGTACATCTACTACATCGGCAAGAGCCTGAGTGGGCCTCTTCCGGCACAGGTGCTGGATCTACCGGTTCTCGGCACGATTTGCCTTCTCTCGAGCAGCATCACGATTCATTACGCGGTAAGCGGACTGCGCAAAAACAACATCCGCGATTGCACGCTATGGCTGGCGGGGACGGTTCTATTGGGAGCCGTCTTCCTGATGACGACGGCGCGAGAGTGGTATCACCTGATTCATGATGTTGGGCTGACGATTCGCACCAATCTTTTCGGGACTACGTTTTACTCGCTTGTCGGTCTGCATGCGTCTCACGTTGTGATCGGGTTGATCATGTTGACGACTGCGCTCGCGCTGCTGCTGAGCGGACGCGTGAAAGGGGAGCATGCCGAACGGCTTGAGGTGCTGTCGATCTACTGGCACTTTGTCGATGGCGTGTGGGTTGTTGTGTTTCTGGTGGTGTACGTGCTCGGCAGATAGTGCTCTGGAGGGAGGGAGTTCGATGGAAGAAGCAGACGTCACACACGGCCAAGGAGCGATGGACGACCATACGCAGCCGACGGGTACGGTCCAACTGCCTGCGCCGACGGCGTGGCCGATGGTTTTTGCCCTGGGGGTCTCGCTGATGCTTGCGGGAATGGTGACGCATTGGGCGATCAGTTTGTTGGGATTGTTGATGGCACTGCCGGCGATTGTAGGATGGTTTTTCCAAGTGCTGCCGCACGAGCACCATGTGTATGTCGACGTGCACGCCCATGTTGTTGAGATCACGAGCACACGTGAGACGCTGTCGCATCTGCCAATTGATGATCGCCACCGCAAGTTGCTGCCGCTGGAGACGTTCAGCGTCATGGCGGGAGTGAAGGGTGGGATCGCGGGTGGACTGGCGATGATTGTGCCGGCGGCGCTATTTGGTTTTGTTCGCTATCACAGCGTGTGGTATGCGGCAAATCTGCTGGCAGCAGGCGGTTTCGTAAGCTGGGCAGGCCAGAGCGACGCTTTTCTCGCACAGTTCCATTTGGAAGGGTTGCTGGCCGCTTCGGCGATCCATGGTCTCACTTCTGTGCTGATCGGCCTGCTCTATGGAGCGATGCTGCCGATGTATCCCAAGAAACCGATTCTCACCGCCGGCTTTATCGCGCCATTTTTGTGGACGGGAATCCTCCATTCAGCGCTTGGGATTATCAGCCCGATTTTGAATGAGCGAATCGACTGGCTGTGGTTTGTGATTTCGCAGATTGCGTTTGGACTCGTTGCCGGATTCGTCGTCAATCTCCAGGTGAAGGTGCGGACGCCGCAGTTTCGCGCGCTGCCGTTCGCGATTCGTGCAGGACTCCACACTTTGGGAGACAGTGAGGACAAGGCTCCATGAGGGCAGCGCGGGCAGGATTCAACTCATTCCGCACCGTGGTACTGGCGGCAGTGGGTGTTGCGCTGTTTGGCTGCGATCGGATTCCGGGACGACCTGGACCAGGCCCGGAGGTTGCACGGCCCGACGATGTGCTCGACTTTTCTACTCTGTATAAGGCGAACTGCGCGGCTTGCCATGGAGAGAATGGCAAGAATGGAGCGGCGATTTCGCTGGCTAACCCTGTGTATCTCACGGTCGCGGGGGAAGATAATGTGCGAGAGATTACTGCGAAGGGAGTTTCTGGTAAGTTGATGCCTCCCTTCGCGAAGAGTGCGGGGGGCATGTTGACCGATCAGCAGATTAACGTGTTGGCGCATGGAATGGTGCAACAGTGGAGCAGGCCTGATCTACTCGCGGGGATGAGTGTTCCGCACTATGCAAATGCGACGCCAGGCGACGCCGCTCGAGGTCAAGCGGCCTTCAGTGCCTTCTGTGCACGATGTCATGGGACTGCCGGCGAAGGATCTGCCGGTGTCGCCAAGGGCGGGACAGACAAGCTTGGCTCGATCGTCGATGGTTCTTATCTTGCGCTGATCAGTGATCAGGCCTTGCGCAGTATCACGATTGCAGGGCGGCCAGATGCCGGCATGCCGGATTGGCGCGGCGATGGCGCACAGCCGATGACGGACCAACAGATCACCGATATTGTTGCGTGGCTTGCGTCGAAGCGCAGTATCAATCCCGGCCAGCCGTATCCCACACAACCATGACCTAACGAGATTCGCAAAGTTGAGAGTTTCGCAGGAGTAAACGCAATGGATACGATCGAACAAAACTTGCAGGATGGGGAACCGGTAAAGAACGAGCCGGAGAGTGTACGGAGTGCCAAACATTCCCGGCGAGCTTTTCTGTTCAAGCTTGCTCTGTTGGCCAATGGAGCGGTTGGCGCTGTGCTGGCGGTGCCTATTATCGGCTACTTTCTTGGGCCCGTGATGAAGAAAAGCTCAAGTGTTAATTCCTGGATCACGCTGGGGCCGCTGAATGATTTTCCCGAAGGTGAGACGCGGCTGGTGAACTATCGCAATCCGGTGACAACCTTGTGGGATGGTGAGACGGGGGATATACCGTGCTGGGTGCGGCGCGTGTCCGGAACGACATTTCAGGTCTTCGCGATTAACTGTGCGCATCTCGGGTGCCCGGTACGTTGGTTTGCGCAATCCAAACTCTTTCTGTGTCCGTGTCATGGAGGCGCGTATTACGCGGATGGCACGCGTGCCTCGGGACCGCCGGAACGCGGATTGTTCGAGTACGAACATAAGGTGACGGGAGACACGTTGATGATCCGCGCAGGCAAGATGCCGACGTTGGCGAATCAGGCGAGCATTGAGCCTCCACTAATGCAGATTGTGGGGGCGGACTCTGTGGAACGGCTGAGGGCATTGAAGCAACCGAAACCGAGGTGCGGATCATGCCAGGGCTGAGACAAAGATCCGTTGAGCTGTATGACTGGTTCGAGCAGCGGCTCGGTCTCGGTAAGCCGATGATCGAAGCTGCCGAACATGAGGTTCCGGAGAACACCGCGAGTTGGTGGTATATCTTCGGGAGCGCGGCGACGGTGCTTCTCGGGCTGCAGGTGGTCACGGGAATTCTTCTCGGGTTGGTTTATACGCCATCTGCCAGTCACGCGTGGAGCAGCCTCCAATTTCTCGACCACAACGTGAAACTGGGGTGGTTTCTGCGTGCTGTGCATGGCTGGGGTTCCGACTTCATGATCGCCATCGTGCTCATCCACATGGCGCAGGTGTTTCTCTTCGGCGCTTACAAATTTCCGCGCGAGCTGACGTGGATTGTTGGTGTTTTTCTGCTTTTGCTTACGCTGGGCATGGCATTCACCGGACAGGTTCTGCGCTTCGATCAGGATGCGTACTGGGGGCTTGGCATTGGGGCGTCAATATTGAGCCGCGTGCCTTGGATCGGCGGTTGGCTGGTTGACATGATGCTGGGTGGGCCAATCATCGCTGGACCTACGCTCACTCGTTTCTTTGCGCTGCACGTGTTTGTGATTCCTGGCATTTTGCTAGTGATGGTCGGACTGCATCTGTGGATGGTTCTGCGGCTTGGAATTAATGACTGGCCGATGCCAGGGCGAGTGGTTCGCAAAAGCACTTATGTGCGCGAGTATCACGAACTCACGAAGAAGACCGGGATCGCTTTTATACCGGACGCTGCATGGAAAGACGCTATCTTCGCGGCTGCCATCATGCTGGCCGTCATCGCATGCGCTCTTCTGTTCGGCCCCTTTGGTCCCACAGGGCAGCCGGACCCAACGATCATCCAGACAGCGCCAAAGCCTGACTTCGCGTTTCTCTGGATCTACGCTGTTCTCGCTTATCTTCCGCCGAGCCTGGAGACGCCTGTCATGCTCATCGCGCCTGTCCTTGTTGTCGGAGCGATGCTGCTTCTGCCGCTGGTCGCGAGCGAGGGAGAGAAACATTGGTCGCGCCGTCCGGTCGCGGTACTGATGGTTGCAGTCATCGCGGTCACGCTTGGTATTTTCACGCGGTTGGGCACCTATACACCGTGGAGTCCGATTATGGACGCATGGACGAGCGATCCGATTCCGGTGACGATACCTGCATGGACGCACTCCGCTGGAGCGGCAAGGAGCCATCGTTTTGCAAGACAAACAATGCCGTAACTGCCATTCCATTGGAGGAGCCGGAGGGCTTCGCGGGCCGGCGCTTGACGCTATCGCAACACGCATGACGGAGGACCAAATCATTCGTCAGGTGCTGCAGGGCGGCGGCAACATGCCGGCTTACGGCAACGCGCTCAACCCTGCGGAGACGACTGCGCTCGTGCGCTTCCTTACTACGCTGCGGGGAAACGATCTCTCGCCAGCCATCGACGCATCGAGGCATATGGTCCTTTCGAACCCGTCATCGCCCGTAACATCACCCAGGGAGCGTTAGCGCTCGCGTTTACTCTGATTGCATGCCTCCTGCGTATCGAGCCATCTTTGCCGAATGGTCGCCGCCAATTGTTCTGACGGGAACGTTGATTGTCTGCGGCGCCGTCTATGCGCGGGGTTGGGTTGCTATTCGCAAGACGCGTGCCGTTCAATTTCCCGTGTGGCGACTTGGGGCTTTTCTTCTTGGTCTCGCGATGATCTGGCTTGCGATTGCTTCACCGCTTGATGGATTTGCGGACGCTCTGCTGAGCGCGCACATGGTGGAGCATCTTCTGCTGATGTCTTTCGCTCCGCCACTTCTGCTGTTGGGTTATCCGGTGGTTCCGATGCTGCGCGGCTTTCCGCGAGGAGTTACCGTTCACATTCTCGGGCCTCTGATTCGCATAACGGCGCTTCGGCATCTGGGGCACATCATGATCACGCCGCTGTTTGCGTGGCTCGCGATGAATCTGGTCTTCCTTGGCTGGCACGTGCCCGCGGCGTATGACTTCGCGCTCGAACATGAGCACTGGCACGAGTTTGAGCATGTGTGTTTTCTGGGGACATCGATTCTCTTCTGGTGGCCCGTTCTCCAGCCTTGGCCTACTCGAGAGAACGTGGCCGGATGGCTCATGTTGCTGTACCTGGTGATGGCTGACATTGTGAACACGGTGCTTTCGGCGTTTCTCGCCTTCTGCGATCGGCCAGTTTACCCCTACTATTTTAGAAATCCGAATGCGTTCGGAATTTCACCTCTCTCAGATCAGAGAGCGGGCGCTGTTGTGATGTGGGTGGTCGGTTCGGTGATCTTTCTTGTGCCTGCCATTGCCGTTACGATTCGCCTCTTGCAACGCGGGCAACAGCCTCGTGGCCGTGATCTTCTGTGACAGCAATTGGTGAGGTAAGTGTAGACGTGTTCCATGAAAACGATATTTCCAAGCTGCAGATTGCGCTATTTCGGTTGCGATGGACAGATGGAATTACCGGTGTCGCCGGAAGCAAACGGAGCCATGATGGCAGCAACCGACTGCAGCAGACCGTTCTTCATCACGCATTGAACACGTGCCGCGTCTTGAATGTTCTTCAACGGATCTCCCGATACGATGAGAAGATCAGCCAGCTTGCCGGGCTCGATTGTGCCGAGGTCTTTCGTCAGGCCAAAGGCCTTTGCGGGAAACCATGTGGCGGTCTCGAGCGCCTGCCACGGAGCGAGTCCAAATCTTACCTGGCTGCGCAGATTAAGCTGAAGCGAAGTGCCGGGCAGATCGAGCGGCGAGTCGGTCCCTGCAAGAACCAACCCTCCTGACCGGACGACGTCGCCGACGGTTTCTTCTTCATATTGAGTTCGCTTTACGGTGTTTGTTTGGTCGACCTTGAGATCGTTATCGCGGCCGGCCTTCAACCGTGCTTGTTCCCACGGTGGAGCAATGTTGTAGCGCGGATCGTCAGCCATGGCGGGGTTTTCGACATACATGGCTGGGCTGAGGAGGGTTGTTATGGTCCACATACCGGACTCGGACATCAGTTTGCGTACGTCCGAATAACTGTGCCCTACGAAGGTGCGCGAGTACGCGTAGCCGGTGCGCGAAGTCGCGGAGATGTGCGACATGCCGTCTTCGCCGAGCGCAACGGCAGGGAGCAAATAGTGTGACGCGGTCTCTACGCCCATCTCGTTGTGCGCGAACTGGACACCCTGCTCGGCCCAACTGAACGGCAGCCGTACGTAGAGCTTCACGAAGTCGAAGTCGAGCGCTTTGAGTCGCGCGAACTCTCGGTGGAGTTGGGCCTCGCTCGTAGTGGGAATCATCATCGGATAGTAGACGCGTTCGCCATCGATCGCCTCGGCGGTGGTGAAGAGCCGTGGACCGGTCGCGGCACCGGAGTTGTACGCTTCGCGATGTTGCAATGCGCGATAGGCGTTGTCGGCAAGCCCGCGCACGGAGGTCACTCCGTAGGCAAGCCACAGGCGCCCCATTCGGTCGCCGTAGTAGATGGAGTTGTCGGAATCATTGTGCGCATGCGACTCCCAGAGCCCCGGCATGACGGTGGAATCACCGGCCTCGATCGTCCGTGTAATCCCGACAGCTGGTACAGCGCTGTGCGGCGTCACACTGGTGACGCGGTTGTCTGTAATAACGATATCGACGTCATTCAATTCATCCGGGCCGCTTCCTTTCCAGTAGCGTGCCGCGTGAATGAGCAGCTTCTGATGCGGCTTCGCGGGTGCATAGGTCAGGCTAAGCGCCACGGGCGTGATGGCTTTTGTCGCAAGGGAAATCAGCTTCAGCTTGCCATTGTTGAGATATAGGATCTTCGAGGAGTCACCCGACCAGGTTGGTGCATCGGCCGTTTCGTCGGTGAGCTTGACCGCCGCTCCTGAAGGCTTTCCGTCGGCATCGACCGGCATTGTGTAGAGAAGATCATCCATCACGAAGGCGATCTCTTTACCGTTTGGAGAGTAGATTGGACCGTCTTCAGTCCGCGTGGTGATCGACTCGAACGGCGCAGGCGCGAAAAACTCAGTCCTGCCTGTAGCGACATCTACCGTGAGGATCGAACTCGTTCCTTCGCGGAAACGCTTGGTGTATGGCTTGATCGTCGCGATCGCAACCGTCTTGCCGTTTGCTGAAAAAGACGGTCGACCAGGAAAGAACGTTGAAGGCGCAAGGGGCTTTACTGCACCTGTGGCAACATCCACTATCGATGTCGCGCCGGTCTGGTCCTGAAACGCAATCCATTTCGCATCGGGCGACCACGCAGGCATGATCTGTGCGGACATGCTCGGCGAGATCTGCTTGTCCGCAGTGCTACCGCTGCTTGCCATGTTGTGCAGGTAGATGTTCTCAATACCGTTTTTGTCGGAGACGTAAGCGAGTGTCCTGCCATCGGGCGACCACGCCGGCCCCTGCTTGTAGAACGTGTCATTCGTCAGCGCTACGGGAGCGCTACCGACTGTCATGACGTAGAGTTGGTTCAGGGCAATGAACGCGATCTGCCTGCCATCGGGTGACAGAGCAGGTGCGAAGATGCCCTTTACCTGCTGCGCTGCAGTCGAGTCGAAGTCATAAACCTTATGCACGTACTGCGGACGGATGGACTTAATGGATGCAACGAACGGAATTGCCGTTTCTGATTTTGCTGCAAGATTCACACGGAAGAGATGGCCGTTGCCGGTGTAGAGCAGCTCTGTTTTCGAGAGCCATTTGGCTGGAAATGGAAAAGCATCCTGGCCTTTTCCCGCGTACACGGTTTCATGATCGCCCGTGGCCGCAGCCACTACAAATTGCGCAGCGCTCACGAACGTACCTGATCCAGCGTAGCGGACGAAGGAGATCTGCGTCCCGTCGGGCGAGTAGCTGGGTGCCTCGAGGCGGCCGAGCGCAGGATCAATTGAGACGATCGTGTGCTGCTTGCCCGTGGCGAGATTGATTGATTCAATCGATCTGCCGATGATGCCAGTGCCACTGACGAAGACAATGTCTTTTCCGTCTGGGGACCACGCCGGTTCAAACTCGTCCGCGTCGCTGCTGGTGATCTGCTTCAAGGCACCGGTCGCGAGGTTGACGGTCCAAATGTCGTAACTGCCTTTGAAAGCTCGGTCGGAGGCGAAAGCAATCGTTGTGCCGTCAGGTGAGATACTCGGCTCGCGATCATCACCGTGGCCGGAAGTGATTTGTTTCCGCCGCGTGCCGTCGGGAAGCATCGTCCAGATATGGAATGTTCCGCCTGCATAGGATTGAATCGCGACAACGTCGCTCTTGGCTGACCAATCCGGGTGCGAATCCTCATCGTACGGCGTACTTATCTGTTTTGCCGAGCCGCCGGTGATGGGCATGGAGTAAAGCAGCCCCTGCAGATCCATGATGATCGTTTTGCGATCCGGCGAGACCGTAACCGCCATGTCCGTCCCTTCCGAGAAGGTGATTGTCTTTGTCTTGACCGAGAGAGCGGTTGATTTCGCCTGTTCGCCGGTGGCAAACGGCGCGGTGAGAGCAAAGATGAGGGCAACGCAGAGATTCATCCGACGGGGTGCACGGGGCATGGAGCGTCCTCATGGCGACGCACAGTGGGGCAACAACACTGCGCGTTGCAGATTGTGAATCGTGCACAGCTTACAACATGACCGGAACGCTTTCTGTGTAAGATGATTTTCGACTGGGGTCTCGTCACAAAGGAGTTGTAGCGCATGACGGTGCGCCTGAAAGATATTGCGAACGACCTAAATCTTTCGAAGATGACGATCTCCAAGGTCCTGCGTGGGCAAACAGATGTCAGCGCCGCGACGAAAGCACGTGTCCTTCAGCGAGTGAAGGAACTGAACTACAGGCCAAATATCTCCAGCACGGAGCCTGCGCACCGGCAATACGCTCACCATCGGTTTGGTTATTCCTTCGCTGACAAATTTCTTCTTTGCCGATGTTGCGCGAGGCCTTGTGCAGACGGTGCGAACGGCAGGGTATGGAGTGTTGATCTCATCTGCGGAGGAGGACCCGGAGATTGAGCGACATGAGATTGAACTGCAACTATCAAGGCAGGTCGACGCCCTCATTGTCGCGTCGGTACAAGAGTCCGCAGAATTTTTCGCTGCCCTGGGCCGGCAGAGGGCGCCGGTGATTCTGGTCGATCGCAAGGTGCCGTCGTTTGCCGCTAGCTTCGTAGGATTGCGCGATCAGGATATTGGGTATGTCGCAGCTGCACATCTTGCCGAAGTGGGCTGCCGCAGGGTTGCGTACCTGCGTGGCCCGCGCACAGCTTCGGCGGATCTCCGCTGGTCGGGATATCGTGCCGCCCTCACTGAGTTCGATCTATCCTTCAAGCCGGACTTTGTAGTCGATTGTGGAGACTCGAGCCGCAACGAGTATCACAGAGGCTACGAGGCGATGCAGCGGCTGTTGGGAAACAAGGTAAAACCGGATGGCGTGATGTGCTACAGCGACATCCTCGCATTGGGAGTGATCGATGCGGTGCTCTCAAAGGGTCTAAGGGTTCCAGATGATATCTGCGTTGTAGGTTGTGGTGATCAACCCGCTTTGCGGGAGATGCGGATACCGCTGACGAGCGTCAATCTTTCCGGGGTTGAGGTCGGACAGAAGACGGCGCATCTGGCGCTTCGAGCGCTGTCGAAGTCAGAGGTGAGTAGCAGCCGAAATTTCCTGCTATCGCCGAAGCTGGTTGTCCGACGCTCCAGCCAACGCTGATTGTCTCTGATCAGGAAAAAGCTCGTGTTCTTGACAGCGGCGCGACCTGCCGTTATCGTAGGCCCAAATTCCAAGGTACTTTGTGGGGGAATGCGCGTTCACTTCGATGGAGCAGTTTTTCTGTCAAGCGTGCGAACTCTCAAGCTAGGGTGCAATGCTGTCGAAGCGAATCGCTGCAAAGCATTTTGACCTCGTTGTGTTTGGTGAGTTCTTCTCTGATCTCATCTTCTATCGCCTGCCTGATCGGCCGCGTCTCGGGGAAGAGTTGAAGACGGACCATTTCCTGATAGCGCCGGGCGGCGGACTGGCGACGACGGCGCTGGCCGCGAGTAAATTGGGAACTTCTACGGGCGTCGTAACGAGAGTAGGTGCCGATGCCGGAACGCTCCCCACCTGGTCGGCCATGATGAATCAAGGGCTGGATGTGACGAGTTGCGAGGTCCGCAAGGATGCGCCGACAGCACTGACGGTCTGCATTGCGTACAAGGCAGATCGCATGATGGTGACACACGAGCCGATCAATAGAAATCTTGAAGATCTGCTCGATAAGGCCGGTGTTCAGCGCAAGCTGCGGCGTGCGCGCCACGTGCATCTTGCGTGCGCTCTGCGCCGCCCGCAAAAGTGGATTCCGCTGCTCAAATCTTTGCGTGAAGATGGGATCACGATCTCTGCCGACTTTGGATGGAATCCGGAGATCTCTGTGAACCAGTTAATATCTATCGTTCAATACTGCGAATTTATTTTTCCGAATGAGCATGAAGCTTGCGCTGTGACGCGCACCACGAATGCCTTGCGCGCTCTGGAGAAGCTGCACGACTGGGTTCGCGTTCCGGTTGTAAAGCTCGGCGCCAAAGGCGCCATGTTGATGTGCGAGGGCACCGTATACAAGCAACGCGCGCTTCCGGGCTCTATTGTCGATGCCACCGGAGCCGGCGATGCCTTCAATGGTGGCTTTCTTCACGAGTTCCTGCGCGGCTCGCAGTGGGACGATTGCCTGCGCGCTGGAAATATTTGCGGAAGTCTGTCGGCGATGGCGCCGGGCGGCTCGCTTGGACTTCCCACACACCCGGAGTTCACCAAGCACATGCGGACCTTAAAGGCCGCAGCAACTCGAAAAGACGCTTTTTGAGCGAGGAAAGCTACCGCAGTTGCGAACTGCAATTCGATCCGGCAAGTTCTTCATTGCTTGTCGGGCTAACTTGAAAGAGGCTGCTTATTGCGCGGCATGTTTCATGGGCAGTGTGTGAGCTTTCCAAGGGCGCCATGCAAATTTCCAGAATCTTCTTGACACGTTGAGCACATGGCTGTTATTTCCTTATACACAACTTACGTTACCGATAACGTGACCGAATTAGCCGCGGCATTTATCGGGGCGACCAAGGCAATTTCCTCGAATTTCGAACACCGTTTGTGCATTAACAGCCAAGGGTCGCTTCATCCTGTCTGTTTCAACGGAAGGCCAATAAGGAGTTACTCCTCATGAACGCACATACGCTTGAAAATAGGATTTTGGTACGAACGCAGGTCGTTGCATCGAGCTTTCGCTTTCATGCTTCTCGTTGTCGCTCTGGGATTCATGATCCTGAGTTCCGCACCGGCTTCAGCCCAGATCGATACGGGCGCCGTTGCCGGACTCATCCGCGATTCGCAGGGAGCCGTAATGCTCCGGTGCGACGGTGACGGTACGCAACTCTGCTACAGGAGTCGCTACTACGACAAAGACAAACAGCGATGGTGACTACCAGGTATTGAGTCTCATTCCCGGAACTTACTCCGTTGAAGCGACGATGACGGGATTTGGTCCAGCGAAGAATCCGCTGGTTGAGATACACGTCAGGACACGCGCCCAGGTGGACTTCACGTTAACAGTCGGCGCGACGCAGGAGACAGATTGAAGTTTCCGACACGGGTGTTACGTTGCAGACCCAATCGGCGGAGGTGGGTTCAGTTGTCAGCGCGCAACAGATCAACGATCTTCCGCTGAATAGCCGGCGTTATGCAGATCTTGCCCTGTTATCGCCAGGCATCTTCAAGAATCCCTCGGTGGCGAACGCTGCACCGGATCGCTTTAGTTCGAACGGCAACTCCGAGACGCAGAACTACTTCGCGTTGGATGGAGTGGACAACAACTCGGGTTCCACCAATTTGCAGGAAGGCTCTGTGCAGAATGTTCAGCCACCACCGGACGCCATTCAGGAGTTTCGCCTACAGACACGAACTTATTCGACGGAGTTTGGAACCTCGGCCGGCGCGGTCGTCAATGCCTCTGTCAAGAGCGGAACCAATCAGTTTCATGGAGATGTTTTCGAATACGCGCGTAACAGTGTGCTCGACTCCAACACCTACTACAACAGACAAAAAAATATTCCTAAAGGAGTTTTCAGCCAGAATCAGTTTGGCGGCACGATCGGCGGTCCTATCTTCCGCGACCACACTTTCTTCTTCGGTGATTATCAAGGCCTGCGAAGCGCAAAAGACGTGACTGTCTCCTCTGTTGTGCCTTCGCATCAACATGAAGAGCGGTGATTTCTCTGAGTTAAGCCCCACTGCCTATCCGCTTAACAGCCTCGCTACCGGGCAATCCGGCTGCATCACGACGGCAACGATGAAGATTGCTGCGGGCTGCATCGATCCCGTCGGATCGAAGCTGGCGGCACTCTATCCTGATCCCAATGATCCCCACGTGCCGGTGTGGACGGGCGCGACTAACTACAATTTTGTGTATGACTCGCCGACTCAAAATAACTCCGGCGATGTTCGGATCGATCACAAGTTGCGCGAGAACGACACGATCTTCGGCCGCTACAGCATTCTGCACCAACATCGGCAGGACCCGCCGTGGACCTCGAACTTCATTGCGGGTAACGGCGGTTTCGCAACCGACTACGTGATCCACAACCAGGGTCTTGCACTTGGATGGACCCACGTCTTTTCTTCCACTGCGGTCAACCAGGCACGGTATGGCTTCCTTCGCGATAACGCTCACAGCAACCCGATTGGCGTGACGCTTGGAACCTCCAACGCAGCAGATTATGGATTGACTGGGATTCCCGCGTCGCCCTTTACTGCCGGGCTACCGCCGCTCTACATCTCCGGTCTGGTGACCCTGGGGACGGATCGCTTCCGGCCGCAGTTTCAGGTGTCGCAGGTATTTCAATTCATCGACAACTTTACGAAGCTGACGGGCACACATAGCTTGATGTTTGGATACCAGTATCACCGCAATACTGACACCTTCCTTGATCTGCAGGCTCCTCAAGGTTATATGCAGACCACCGGGATTTACACGAATAAGTCGGGATTCGGTTTTGCCGACTTTCTGCTCGGCGATGTTGCCTCCACCATCTACAACACGCCGCTCGATGTTCATCAATTCCTGCCCGGTCACTCGTTTTTCGGTCAGGACACCTGGCGCGTCGCAAGGAATCTCACGGTCAACTATGGGCTGCGGTATGAGCTTTATGCACCGATGCTGAATCGTACGAACTCAGTCTCCAACTTCTCGCCTGCAAACGGAGGAACGCTGGTTGCAGCGTCTGCCAACGCGGGAGGCTGGAGCGATCGTTCTCTGATCAACGCCGACAAGAACAACTTCGCGCCGCGGCTTGGTTTCAGCTATCAACCATCGGACAAAGTCGTGCTGCGCGGAGGCTACGGCGTCTTCTACCAATTCCTCAATCGCATCGGTTCAGAGTCTCAACTCGCGCTCAATCAGCCCTTCCTCAAGGCGGTGCAGACGACGCAGACGAGCGGAAGCGTAACACCGGTGTTCCAACTCAAGAATGGATTTCCGGGAGCGGCTTATTCGGGCTCCGTTGTTCCATTGACGCTGCAAAAGAACAACTGGCAGGATCCAAACCAGCGCACGAGCTACATCCAGCAGGCGAGCTTTGGCCCGCAGGTTCAACTCAGTTCAAACACGGTAATGGAATTGATATGGGTTGGGAACTGGGGTCGAAAGATGAATCGGCTCCGCAACGCGAACCAAGGGGTGGTTACGGGCTTCTCTACGCCGACTCAGGCGATTGTGCAGTTTCCCTATGCCAACCTGAATACATCAACCACGGCGATCGCAGGTGCGGGGACGCACTCTTTTCTCGAATATGCGACCAATGATGGCAACACCAGTTACAACGCCCTGGAGTTGAATGTCCGACGCCAGATGGTCAAGGGTCTTGGCTACCAGATCAGCTACACATGGGCTCACAACATGGCTAACTTCGTCGACAACCTGACTGGAGGTTCCACGCCGCAGAATGCTTACGACTATGCCCATGAGAGGAGCAACTCTCCCTTCGATCAGCGTCATCGTTTCGTTGCCAGCGGCGCGTGGAGACTGCCCTTCGGAAAAGACGGCTGGGTTATGAACAACGACTCGAAGACTGCGCGGTTCCTGGGCAACTGGCAGTTCAACGGGATATTGACGTTGCAGACCGGACTGCCTCTGAACGTCACCGCGGCCGACAATAGTCAAACCGGTGGCAGTCACGCGGCCTATGCGAATTGCATCAGCAATCCCTTCGCAAATACAACCACCAACCGTTCCGCGATTTCAACGCAGAGCTTCACCGGTGTTTACATCAACCCCAATGCATTCTCGACTCCTACGGCCGGCACGTTCGGCAGTTGCAGACCACGGCTGCTCCACGGTCCGGGCGCCGAGAACGTTGACCTGAGCCTGTTCAAGCAATTCCCGCTTGGAGAGGTGCGCAAGATCGAGCTTCGGTTCGAGTTCTTCAATGCGTTCAATCACGCCAACTTCGCCAACCCGGCAGCCAGCCTGACGAACACGACGACCTTCGGCAAGGTGAGTGCCACGGTGAACGACCCACGACAGATTCAGATGGCTGCCAAATTTTATTTCTAACATCTGAACCGGCCGCCGAAGGTCCTCGCGCAATCGAGACCTTCGGCAGAGAAGGAATGCTTGATGGGTTTTAATGTGAAACGTTCTGTTCTGATGGCGCTAGCTTGCGCACTTCTTCCCCCGTTTGTTGGAAGCGGAGTTGCAGCACCGGCTAAGTCTGTTGATGATGCGCGACCGATTCCGGTTGATCGCGGCGCAGCGGCGACATGGCTTGCACTCAAGAAATTACATACCCGGGCGAGCGTATTGATGATCGTGGCGCATCCGGACGACGAAGATGGAGCGACGCTCGCTTATGAGAGCCGGGGCCTTGGTGCCCGCACCGATCTGATGACGCTGGATCGTGGAGAAGGTGGCGCAAATGTCATGTCTTCCGATCTGTGGGATGCTTTGGGCCTGGTTCGTACTGAAGAGCTGTTGCAGGCGGGGCGTTACTACGGGCTGGATGGGCAGTATTTTTCGTCGATGGTGGACTATGGATTTTCAAAGTCGCTGAAGGAGGCGCTCGATCAGTGGGGACACGATCGAGTTCTGGCTGAAGCGGTTCGCGTGGTTCGTACTGTGCGGCCTCTCATCGTCTGTTCGGTCTTTGTCGGCGGCCCGACGGATGGTCATGGGCAGCACGCAACAGCAGGTCTGATGGCGCAGGAAGTCTTCAATGCCGCGGGTGATCCAAAGATGTTTCCCGAGCAGATCAAGGCAGGGTTGCTGCCCTGGACGCCGGTGAAGGAGTATGCGCGGTCACCGTTCTTCCGCACCTCGGAGAAGGGTTCGTACGACTACGCAACTCATCACTGGGGACCGGTTGGCGTGCAGAATCACATCACAGACAAATGGGAGCCTGGCCCGGTCTCGGTAACCGTTGCTATCCCTGCCGGCACGTACGACAGCCTCGCGGGACTTACGTATCCGCAGATCTCACGCGAGGGATTGGGCTTTCAGAAATCGCAGAACGGCGGATCGGATGTGCCTGCGCCTGCTGCCCAGGCGAGCAGCTATCATCGCTTCGGCTCGCACATCGCTGCCAAGGACAAGGAAGAAAGCTTCTTCGATGGAATCGACGTCTCGATTGCCGGGATTGCTGATCTGGCCGGTCCCACGCCGCCAGAATTTCTGAAGAGCGGCCTCAGCCAGATCAACAGTTCCATCGAGAGTGCAATCAGCGCTTTCTCCGCACAAGATCCATCTGCCATTGCAGCCACGCTCGCGAAAGGGCTTAAGGCGACCGACGCCTTGGTGGCAGAGGTGGAGAAGAGCACGCTGCCAGCCGACCAGAAGTTCAACGTGCTGCATGAACTCAAGGTGAAGCAGCAGCAGTTCAATGTTGCCCTGGTTGCCTCGCTGGGGATCTCGGTTGAAGCGGATGTGGTTCCGGCAGCACAGCCTGGCGGCGCGTTTGCGGAGATGCGCGGCGCGCAACAGAGCTTCCAGATGGCCACGCCCGACCGGAGCTTTCATGTGGGGGTGCATCTCTTCGACGGTGGCAAATTGCCGGTTGAGATTGAGTCGGTCGCGCTGACCGCCAGTTCCGGAAAGCAATGGACGATTACGGCCGATGCTGCTGCACCAAAGCAGATTGAACCGGGTAAGGCAACGGACGTCCGTTTTGCCGCCAAGGTTCCAGACGACGAGCCTTACACCCGGCCATACTTTACGCGTCCGGACATGGAGCAGCCCTACTACGACATCGCCAACAAAGCGATGAGTGGAATGCCTACGGCTCCGTACCCGCTCGCGGCGACTGTGCGTTATCGTTTCGATGGTTTGACACTGGAGACGGAGAACACAGTGCAGGTCATCAATAAAGTTGTTGGCCCAGGCACGCTACGATTCCCAATGCCGGTGGGGCCGGCTGTTTCTGTTGCGTTGAGCCCAAGCGCGGGAATCGTCCCACTTGGGGAAAAGTCGTTTCCCGTGAGCGTCCGTGTCCACAACAATGTTGAAGGCGACGCGAAGGCAACGGTTCATCTGAATCTTCCGGACGGATGGACCTCGGAGCCGAAGTCGATTCCGATTGCTTTTGCTCATCTGGGCGAAGAGCAGGGGGTGTCCTTCACGATCTATCCGAAGGCGATCGAAGAGAAGCCATATCAGATCACTGCTGTGGCGGAGTACGGCGGCAAGCAATATTCCGAAGGATATATTTCTGTCGGCTACACCGGGCTGCGGCCTTATTTTCTATATAGCCCGGCGGTGTACAAGACGACCGGCTCCGATGTGAAGATGGCTCCGTCGCAGAAGATTGCTTATATCGAAGGAAGCGGAGACGATGTGCCGGCGGCACTTGAGGCTTTGGGTGTGCATGTGTCGTTTCTCTCGGCGCAGGATCTTGCCAGCGGCGACCTCAGCAAGTACGACACCATCGTGGTTGGCGTACGAGCCTATGCTGTGCGACCCGATCTGATTGCGAACAATGGACGCTTGCTGAACTATGTTAAGAACGGCGGAGTCGTTGTGGTGCAGTACAACACTCCGGAGTTCGATCATAACTACGGTCCGTATCCCTATGTGATGTCCAATGATCCTGAGGAGGTGACCGACGAGAAGTCCGTTGTCACGATCCTCGATCCGAAGAACCCGCTGTTCACCTGGCCAAACAAGATCACATCGAAGGACTTCGATGGGTGGATTGAAGAGCGCGGATCAAAATTCCTCGTCTCGTGGGATAAACGAATATGAGCCACTGCTGGAGACACATGACGCCGAGCAGGACCCACAGAAGGGCGGACTCTTGTACGCGCGTTACGGAAAGGGAGCATATATTTACAACGCGTACGCCTTCTATCGTCAGCTTCCGCTTGGGGTGCCGGGCGCTTATCGTATCTTCGCAAATATGCTGAGCCTGCCGAAGAATCCACAGTTCCAACGGAGGCAAGTAGTTCTGGTTCCGTGGCGCGCGGAACCATGCAAGTCTACGCAGCCACTGAAGACCTCACCGAAACTGTTCCAGGATCGTAGACCCTCATGCAGACACAATTAGCTCCTGCCGAACCACAACTCGATCGCGGTATGGGCTTCGCGGGAGCGATGTCGGCCAACATCCTGAACATGGTTGGTGTTGGTCCCATTCCTGACCATTCCGTTGGCTATCGCTGCGATGGGCGGTCCCCAGGCGATGCTTGGATGGATCGCTGGAGCGTTGCTGTGTCTGTGCGATGGCATGGTGTGGGCGGAGCTTGGTTCTGCATTGCCGCGCTCCGGTGGTCCTTACTACTATTTGCTGGAAGCCTTTGGGCCCAATGAGCTGGGGGCGCATGATCAGCTTTCTGTTCCTGTGGGAGTCACTGCTCATCGGACCGATCTCGATCGCATCGGGTGCTGTCGGCTTTGGGGACTATGCACACTTTCTTGCCCCACAACTCCAGCATCACCACCTCATTGAAATTGCGATGGCGCTTTGCGTCATTACAACCGGTCTGCTGTATCAAAACATCCGTTCCATCAGCAGAATATCGATCGTCGTTACTGTTGCCGTCATCGGGACGTGTGCCTGGATCGTGATCAGCGGCGCAATGCACTTCCATGCGGCAACAGCATTCAGCTTCCCCGCACATGCCTTCCAGCCATCAAGAGCATTCTGGCTGGGATTGGGCGCTGCGACTCTGATTGCAACCTATGACTACGGCGGCTACAACAATGTCTGTCTCATTGGGGAAGAGATACGCGACCCGAACAAGACGATTCCGCGCGCTGTGATTTACTCGATTCTCTTGATTGCAATTCTGTACCTTGCCATGAATCTTTCTATCCTTGGCACTGTGCCCTGGCAGCAGGGGCAATACTCCACTGCCATTGTTGCCGATTACATGCAGACACTGTACGGACGTTCCAGCGGCGTCCTGGTGTCGGTGCTGATTCTGATTGCCAGCTGGGGCTCCGTCTTTGCCATTCTGCTTGGCTACTCACGCATTCCGTATGCGGCTGCCGTGGACGGTCACTTCTTCAAGCCGTTCGCGCGTCTGCATCCTACGCAAAAGTTTCCGTCGACATCGCTGCTTGTCGTCGGAGGAATTTCGGCGGTTGCCTGTCTCTTCACGCTTTCGGACTTGATCTCGGTTCTCATCGTTGTCCAGACGCTGACCCAGTTTGGATTGCAGTGCATTGCCGTAATTCTGTTGCGCCGCAAACGGATCGCTCCACCAGACAGTTTTCGCATGCCTCTCTATCCGTTGCCCGCGATCATCGCGTTGGCGGGATGGATGTACATCGTACTAAGCAGTAAGGGCATACATATTTTTATCGGTGCCGCGTTGGCAGCAACGGGAGTTGTCGGTTATCTCATCCAAGCCCGGGGAAGAAGGAGTGGCCATTCCAAGTACATGACCCAATATGATGTCGCGGTTGTAGGTGAAATTTATATCGATCACATCTTCACCGGCTTTACGGCATGGCCGCAACCGGGTGAGGAGGCATTCGCTCGCCATTATCATCGCGAGATCGGTGGCGGCGCTGCCAACACGGCGTGCGCGCTGGGCAGACTCGGGCGCACGGTTCATCTGATTGGCGCAATTGGAGCGTCGGATGCCGAGTGGTTTGAAGAACGCCTGCTTGAGTTTGGTGTGGCAAGTCATGGCATACGCAAGACGAAGGGCGCTACAGGAGTAACGGCCTGCGTTTCGCTGATGAATGACCGATCGTTTTTTACCTATGTGGGTGAGAACGCCAGACTGATGCAGATTCTTCGTTCCGACGGCATACTCGATTCGCTCAGGTCTGCCCGTCATGTGCACTTTGCGCTGCCGCTTGATCACGGACTCGCTCAGGTTATGTTGCCCGCCCTGAGAGCCGCGGGTTGCAGCACGTCGTTGGATGTCGGATTCCAGCCGGCCTGGTTGAGTTCTTCCGCATCGCTTGATACGTGCCGTGCCACCGACTATTTCCTTCCCAATGAAAGAGAGGCGGTGTTGCTCTCCAGCGGCAGTGCGGCAAATTATCTTGGCTTCGCCCAGCAGAACCGGTTTCGGTGCTCCGTTGATCAAACTAGGCTCGCGTGGGGCAGCCATGACAGTAAACGGCACCTTGTATGAAGTGGCATCCCCCATCGTGGATGTCATCGATACGACAGGCGCAGGCGACGCATTTGACGCGGGTTTTATTGATGCCTTGCTGGACGAGGCAGATCCTTTGGACTGTCTGCGCCGCGCTTGTATTTGTGGAGGTCTCTCAACCCGTTTGGCCGGAGCGCTGCAAGGATTGCCGCTTCGCGAGGAGATTGGCTATATCTATGAACAGACCTACACGTCGTAAGATCGCGTTTATCGGAGGCGGCGGAGTAAGGACTCCACTCATCGTATTCGGAGTCAACGAAGCGGCCGAGCATCTGGGCGCTGAAGAGCTTGTTCTCTTCGACCCCGACCGAGATCGCGTTCGCCTCATGGCCGAGTTGGGCCGCGCAATCGTCACCCACGAGGGTGGCAATCTACGTGTGCGCGAGGCCGCATCACTTGAGGATGCCGTGGAGGGCGCTGCATTTGTGATGAACAGCATTCGGGTGGGTGGAATCAAGGCTCGCGCACACGACGAACGAACTGCCATCGCACATTGTTACCCAGGACAGGAGACCACCGGGCCGGGCGGTGTAGCGATGGCGTTGCGCACGGTCCCCGTTGCCGTGGAGCAGGCGCGAGTGGTGGAGCGGCTTAGCCCGCAGGCGTGGCTAATCAATTTCACGAATCCCGCAGGGCTGATTACGCAGGCCATCCGGCATAACACCGGCGCGAGAGTGGTCGGAATTTGCGATACTCCCGACGGAGATGCTGCACCGCATCCATGTTGCTCTTGGCGCAACTCCTGAAGAGGTGCGCGCCGAGTATGTTGGACTTAATCATCTCGGCTGGATTCGCCGCATTCATCTTCGCGGCGAGGATGTCACCGAACGCCTGCTCGCCGACGATAGCTTTCTGAGCCGACTCTATTCTGTGCCGCTGTTTGACCATGACCTTATTCGGGCCCTGAAACTCATCCCCACGGAGTATCTCTTCTTCTATTACTCTCGCCGGAAGGCGCTTGAGAATCAGACGGAGGCAGGGAAGTACACGCGGAGCAGAGGTTGCGCAGCTCAACGACAAATTGTTCGCCAGTCTGTCGCTATTGATGCAGCAGGGTGACGCCAAGGGAGCGATCGCGTCCTATGTCAATTACCTTAACGTACGATCGGGGTCTTACATGAAGCTCGAAGGTGACGGAGGTTCTGCACTCAACGGCGCAGCAAACAGCCATGAAGATCCTTTTCGGGTTGCGAGTGGGTATCATCGAATCGCGCTGGACGTGATGAACGCATTATGCGGCGACAAACCGAAACGCATTGTGGTGAATACGCAGAACGACGGCAGTATTCCCGAGATAGAAGCCGGCGATATCGTCGAAGTCTCTTGTCAGATCGGTGCGGACACCATTACACCCGAGCCATGTGGCAAGCTACCCGAGGCTGTTCGCGGGTTGGTTCTTGCGGTGAAGGCGTATGAACGGGCAACGATCGAAGCAGCCTTATCAGGCTCGAATCTGGAAGCTCGCAAAGCGATGCTCCTATACCCGGCCATCGGAGAATGGGAACCGTCGAAGGAACTCCTAGAGCAGCTTGTTGTCCATTGTTGATTAAGGGGCGATTCTCGGGGGGTGATGGAAGCCCCGATGCGCATAACTTGTTCACCCACAAACTTATGTTCGCATTTGAAGAGCAAATTGGTTGCGGGGAGCGCAACGTCCCGAAAGTGCATTTCGAAATTAGACTCGATGCCAATGCCAGGGACCGTATCGCCCCAGCGTCCTGTTCGGGATCGAACCGATGAACCCTTCCATGCCATAACAACAATTGCTTGTAACCTAGTGATTCTAGGAGCATCGGTGGCCACCAAACGCATCCTAGAACACGGCTCGACAATCCTCAGCACCTTCACCAGCACCTTTAAATTGACGAAAGAAGAGGTCTGGCGCAACTGAGAATCCTCTCCGGATCTGACCAGATTTCCGGATAGCCGGTTTTACGGCCCACTTGCTGAAGACATCGATCAATCTGAGCGACTCGATGAGTGCCTCGGCCTGTTTCTCGCCATTTGAGCTTTCGCTGCCCAGAAGTTAGTAAACGCAATGTGACTTATCGGGACGACTTCACACCTGTGGGCAAAATAAGCTGAACGCGCAACTATTTCGGCGAGGAGCGCGCCCAAGAACTCTATGCTGGGCTAGGAGAAGTTGCTTTCCTCACCCGAGCCGGGGCCTGGAGGATAGCGCGCAATGAACTAACTGTGAGGCCGTTGCTCCAACCGCAGCTGTCTATCTCTTCAAAGTTGATCGCAAGGGCCAATGACTCTTCGAGAGTCGTCAGCGAATTCGTGAGGACACTAAAGGGGAAGTTGGATTCACCTCGTCGCCTCCGACTCGACTTGCCCCTTCCGATGAAAGCTTCATGATTGGCTATCTACTACTGAGCGAGGGACGACTTGTACGTTTAGGGCTTCGGATGAGTGGCGGGCCGGACCCTCGTTGGGCCTCCGCGACGTGCCTGGAAAAAGTAAAACTGCCCGCCGAGCGTGTTCTTCATATCGACCATCTGTTTGCGCGCATGCAGCGTCTTAATACATACGAAGCAAAGACGAACGCCATGACGAGAATCGGATCGAATTTATCCCAGGTACTGCCACCGCCATTCAGTTGTGAATAGAACGCGAGTAAGAGATCGATCGAGAGACCAGCATAAATCCACTCAGTCAATCGAGGCACATTGGGAATCAGAAGGCCCACGCCGCCAAGGATGTGGGTCACGCCAATCAGAGGGATGATATAGAGCGGGTATCCGAGCTGCTGATTGGCGATCCGCCATTCGCCGGGATCGTGGATTAGATATAACCTTCCGAAGTACACCCAGATGAAGGCGACGAGGCCGGTTATTACCATCGCGGCTATTTGAGTTGCTCGACCTGCCCGTGCGGGTTTATCGATTGTGTGTTCAGCTTTCATATTTAAATTGATCCTCTTCTTGCCGGTTAAATGGTTTAAATCGTTCTGCAATAAGTCGGCCATGGCTGAGCAGCAAAGGCAGGAACCGCCGGTCGAACACGAAGCCGCGGTGGCCACGGCTGGCTGTTCCCGCCCCCAGGGCGCTGAAGCTGCTTGCCCCGGACTTACGCCTTGACGGCGTTCTGTGCAGCCGCAAACACATCGCGTGCGGATGTCGTACCCGCTACGTGTTCCGTACCCGTGATTCCGAGGTCCATCCATCCCGCGTTTACGCTCTCAAACATTTCTTCGGCAGGCCCAGTGTGGCCCTTCGGGATGCCGAACTGCTGGAACGCTTCCGCCCACCCTGCACGTGGGACCGCAAAGGCTTTTACGTCGAGTGCCAGGACCTCACCCAATTGTCCGGCCACTTCATCCGCGCTTACCATCGAACCCAGCTCGATGACGCGATGCCCTGACCACGCCGGCCCGGTCAGAAGCGTTGCCACCTCTGCGCCGATGTCGTCTGACGCGACCATTGTCGATTTCCGGTTTGTAGGATTGTAGAAGACCGGTAGTGTTCCGCCCTGGGCGGCCTGTAAACCGTAAAGAAAGTTTTCGAAAAAGCCGCCAGCGCGCACAAATGCGACCGGAGATGGCAGGCTGCGAAGACCTTGCTCCAAGAGTGATAAGGCCGTGACATTCCCCACCCCGCTTGTTCTATTCGCGCCCATCGACGAGAGCGCTACCACCCGCGGGGGCACTACCTTGGTCAGCGCCTCGACATAGTTCGCAATCACGCCCTTTGCTTCTCTGTAATCAGGCGAGGGTGCCCATACAGCCGGCAACATAACAAACGCGCCCTCAACACCTTTGAGCGCCGCCGCTATGGCTGTCGCATCGTTCCAGTCTCCATCCACCAACTCCACGCCTTGGTCTGCCCACTTCGCCGCTTTCTCGCGATTGCGCACAAGTGCTCGCACCTGTTTGCCTTGCTTCAGCAGATGCCGCGCGGTGGCGCCCCCAACTTTTCCGGTAATGCCCATGACTAAATACATGCTCGTTTTCTCCTTTTGCCTCGTATTTGGCCGCCCATCCAAATGAGCGACCTGACGATTAGAGGCCCATAATAACCATTGGTTGCAAATTAATCAGTGGTTGCATATGGTGAACACATCAACTGCTGTGCCATGAGAGGGTGGCGCGTTGCAACCAATGGTTATAAATCAACAATCGGTCGCAAGAATCGTCAAAAGGGACTAAGCTATTGAAGTGACATCCACATCACCAAGTCGCCGGGTAGAGCGCAAGGAGAGGTTGCGGGGCGAAATCCTTGCGGCTGCCAGCAAAATGTTTGCCGATCGCGGCTACGAAGCCGTGACGCTTCGCGAGATCGCTAAAGAGATCGGCTATACGCACGCCGTGATCTATCAGCATTTCCCCGACAAATGGCATATTCTTGCCGAGTTGAGCCGCGAGACGATCGGGCTGATGATTCAGAACTTCGACGCGATTGCCGCTAAACATCTTTCACCGAAAGAGCGTCTTTTTGCGACTTCACGCGGCTTGATTCAGTTCTGCACTGCCCATCCACAGCAGTTCCGCAACGTCTTCTTCGGGCCGGAGAACCGCAACGGCGTCCGCGCTGGACAATATATCAACGACATTGGCGCGCCGTTGTTCGGACGTTTCGTGCAGCTCTTTTTCGATGTTGCCAAGGATGAAGGATTGCCAAATAAGAATGACATAGTGGTAGCTCACACCTGGTGGTTTACGATCTTTGGCCTCGCCACACTCATGGTCATCCAAGGGGTTGTGCCTGACTTGCCTGACCAGACTCTCGTGGTCGAGCAAACGATCGCAACGCTTTGGGCGGGCGTCCAGGCTGTTCCGCGATTGCCGAAGAGCGCAATCACTAAGCGATCCGGCCGATCCCGTGCCTCAAAGCAATAACAGCTTCTGTCTACTTAGGAGTTGTTGGAGGTATGCCCGTGGAATACCAAGACTCAACCACTTTTCCAAGGCCGTAGCCCTTCTGGTGGCACGAGAGGCCAGTAAAGCTGGAGACTTTGGGAGAAGGAGAGTCCCAGCGGGCGCTACCGAAGCCTCCTGAAGTCCAGTCCCAAACACCCACCTCAAGACCAATTCCATGTTCCTGCAGGTACTGAAGGAATTGCACGGTGGATTCCGGCGTATCGGCGTCACAGAAATACGCTCCGGAAATCCACTCGGTGATAATGACTGGAGCCTCGCGAGAAGTTCCCAAACTTGGTGTCCCATATCGGTGCATACGTTTAGTGTTGGCGAGAGCCTCCGTTGCACCCGTGACGTAACAATGATCTCCATCCTGCTCGGATGCGGACTCCGACGAGCAGAACTGGTGTCCCTTAGGAAAGAAGACGTCCAGATCCGACTGCGGCACTGGGCAATCGTGGATCTCGTCGGAAAGGGCGGCCATGTCCGCACTGTTCCCTGTTGGGCACGACTGGGGATAGTGGCCCAACAGTGGGGAGAATCTGCGTCCGACATGAGATAGATGTCCAGCAGGTTTTGTGTGCGGTTGCGCAGCGATTCATGCGCGAGAGATGCGCTGCCAATCGTGAAGGGACTGGGTGGCGATCAGAGGGTTCTCGTTAGAAGATGATTTTGGCTCCGAACTGAAGTTCTCGTGGTGTGGTGCCCTGGGTGGTGGAGAGGCCGGCGGAGGAGGTGCCTATGGTTGTGCCGGGGGCTCCGGGGAGAACTACGTTGTAGATGTTGAAGGCTTCGGCGCGGAATTCGAAGCTTACGTTTTCGTGGATTGGGGTGACTTTGACCAGGGAGAAGTCGAAGTTGTTGAAGTTGGGCTGGCTGAGATTCATCTTGCCCATGTTGCCGTAAGAGGCGACGGGGATGGAGAAGACGGACGGGTTGAAGAGACAGGATCCGGCGGATCCGCGGGCGCCTACTGCAGTGCTTCCGCAACTGCCCTGAAGGGGATTGCCGCTGACGTTGGGCCGGGAGTAGCCGGAGAGCGTGCCGTTATCGCCGGAGATGTTGGCCGGGTCGCCGCCTACGGTGAGGTTGTAGGGCTGGCCAGTGCGGATTAGGAAGAGGTAGTTAACCGACCATCCGCCAGCGAGGTAGGAGGTCCATCCGCTGGTGAGCCAGCGCTGGTTTGGGCCGAAGGGGAGAGAGTAGACGGTACTCCATGTGAAGAGGTGGCGGATGTCGTAGGAGGAGTTGCCGTAGGCGTTGCGAGGCATGAAGAAGCTCTGGACGACGGAGCCTCCGCCGGTGCCGTTTTCGGCGTTGAACCAACCGCTGCTGTTATCGAGGGCTTTGCCCCACGTATAGGAGGCGATGGTGTTCCAGTTGTTGGAGAAGCGCTTCTGGTATTGGACGAGGAGCGCGTTGTACTTGCCGTAACCGTTGTCGGTGGAGTAGTGCCAGCCGTTGGTTGCCCACGGGATGTATTTGTAGGTGTCGATGGTGGCGAGCGGGGTTCCGTTAGGCGATGGATGTTGTGCGGCGTTGGCGAAGCCGGTGAAGTTGAGGCGTGTGCTCTTGGAGCCGGCGTAGCCGAGAGTGAAGAGCTGCGTGTTGGAGAATTGCTGCTGGACCTGAACGTTCCACTCGACGGAGCGCTGGTCGGAGTAGCCGGGTTGCTGGACGTATCCGCCGCCGGCGGTGAGCCATGGGCTGGCGGCGACGACAGGTGATGGGAAGTTGCCCTCAAGGTGGGTGATGGAGGTGAGTGGATTCTGCGGGGATCCGGGCCAGAAGCCGCTGACAGCGTTGTTGGTTTGCTGAGCGGAGATGCCGGTGGTCCATGGCCAGGTGGGGCCTTCGATGTTGTTCTGAACCCACTGGCTGCGGGCGGTGATGGTGTCAAAGAACATGCCGATGCCACCGTTGACGACCGTATTGGAGTGAGGCTGGTAGGCGAAGCCGAAGCGCGGACCGACGTTGTCGCTTATGGCTGGGCCGACTTTCTGTCCGGGTGAGAAGGTGATGTGGTTATTGAACGGAACGGCGGAGATGCCGCCGGGGATGCAGGGATTGGTGAAGGTAGAGGTGCAGGCGGGCACGCTGGAGGCGGCGATGATGTAGTTTGCGTTGGGGATGTCAAAGCCGTTCGCGAGGCGATTGTTCAGCATGTTGATGCCGGGGAGGTACTCGTAGCGGATGCCGAAGTTGAGGGTCAGGTGCGGTTTGGCCTTCCATGAGTCGGTGATGTATCCGTCCCAGAGAGTCATGCTGAAGTAGTCTTCGCCGAGGTCAGGCTGCTGCGCGGTGAAGGTGGCGGGATAGCCGAGGAGAGAGGAGGCGAGTGAGTTGCCGGTATTCGACGCGTTGATGTTGCTGGTGATGGCGTCGGAGAAGGTGAATTGCTGGTAGAGATTTCGCTGGAGACGGTTTTGATACAAGTAGTCAGCTCCGGCCTTGAGCGAGTGGCGGCCGAGCAAGTAGGAGACGCTACCCCCGACGTTGACGACGGGATTGCCTCGGTAGAGGTCTGACTCACTGCCGCTGTTGCTGGTGGTGTAGGGGCTGGCGAGATTGATGTACATGCCTCCATACTGGCCGACGTTCTGAAAGCCGGCCTGGGTCGCGGCGGTATATCCGCCGGGAGCGAAGGCCTGGGTGAAGACGTAGGGCTTGAGCATGGCTCCGCCGCGAACGTCGAGGAGGAGATTGGGCGTGAAGACGTGGGTGTAGCCGCCGCCGAAGTTGTAGGCGTGATAGTTGGAGACGTTGGTGCTGATGGTTCCGGCGATTGGGCTGGTGTCGTAGACCCACATCTGCGAGATGCGGCCGAAGCCGAAGTTCTTCTCGCTCTTGTGGTAGTCAATGCGGACCTGATAGGAGTTGTTGTTGTCGATTTGAGGTCGAGTGTCGACAAAGTTGAAACCCGCAGGCTCATTGGCGACGGTGTTTGCCGGCGCGTAGTAGGACTTGATGTAGGAGAGCATGACCGGGTTGATCATGGACGCCGGGATCTTCAAGCAGGGTGTGCCGGTCGGCTGAAGATTGTTGACGGGAGTGACGGGATTGCCGTTGGCGTCGCATTTGAACTGCTGAACGGTGCAGGAGCCACCACTGCAAACGGTGGAGTAGGGGTTGTAGAACTTGTGCTGGTAGAAGGAGAACGCGGCGCTGGAGAAGTCGCCGGAGAGTTCCTGTGAGGTAGGAACGAGAGTCTGGGGAAGACTCGGTTTGGAGTAGCGCCAGCCTTCATAGCCGCCGTAGAAGAAGAGTTTTTCGCGGAGGATGGGACCACCAACAGCACCGCCGAATTGATTCTGTGTGTAGTGAAGTGGTGCGGCGGGAGTGTTGGAGTTGCTTCCCGGGCCGCAGCGGACGGTGTTACAGAAATCGGTGTAGGAGTTGCGGGCGTCGAAGATGTTGTTGCGGACGAACTCCCAGACGGATCCGTGAAAGTTGTTGGTGCCGGATTTGGAGAGCATGTTGACGACGCCGCCCGTGACGACACCAAACTCTGCGCTGTCGATGTGGGACTGAACCTTGAACTGTTCCATGGTGTCGATGATGGGAAGGAAACCGTAGATGGCGCCGCGGAGGTCAGTGTTGATGATGCCGTCCATGTAGTAGAGAGTTTCGCGGTTCTGCTGGCCAAAGAAGGAGACCTTGAAGAATGCGGTACCGGGGATGGCGCTGACTCCTGCGTCGGTGGTGCTGATACTGGAACCTTGCGCGGTGGAGACGGGATTGACGCCGGGAGAATTAATGAGCAGCGACGTGAAGTTGCGGCCGTTGAGCGGGAGTTGCTCGATCTCCTTGGTCTGGATGACGCTGCCAAGATCAGAGGAGGCGTTCTGGAGCATGACTCCTTGCTGCTCGGCGGAGACTTTGACGGTCTCGGTGACCTGGCCGACGGAGAGGACCTCATTTTCGGTGAGGGTCTGGTTGACGACGAGGATCAGGTCGCTAAGCGCGACGGCGCGGAAGCCGGATTTGGAGATGGTGAGGTTGTAACGGCCGGGAGTGATATCGAGGAAGTTGTAGTAGCCGGTAGCGTTGGTGATAGTGCGGCGGCTGACGCCCGTATCCTGATTGGCGAGGGTGATGGAGGCGCCTTCGACGACGTCTCCTGATGGGTCAGAGATGGTTCCATTGACGGTGGCGGAGGCGTTCTGTGCGGAGAGATGGCTGGTCGAGACTGCTAGAAAAGCCCCCAAAAGATACGGCAGGATCATTCGAGAGGAACGCATGGACTTGTACCTCTTTATGGATTGGATTGGATGAAATAGGCCCGATAGGTGTGTGTCTCCAAATTTGAGCAAGACGGTAGATGACTACGTATACAGGTGTCAAGGGTGAAACAGGGATTTTACAGAGTGAAATTGATGGTGAAGGAAGGGTTTGAAGGGGAGGGGTTTTCGGGGAATATGGAGGGGAATTAATTCGGAGAGATCCAAAAGTTGGCGGAGCCACGAGCGAACCGCAGGTCCTTCGACTGCGCCTCTCGCGATGAGACTGCGAGAGGCTCCGCTCAGGATGACACTTCTTACCTAGTTAGCTAGTTAAATCGTTTCGACTGGTGCGACGAGGGATTTTTCGCGGTAGACGATGATGGGTTGCTGTGCTGTGGTGGTGGCTTCGATGATTCCTCCGGTGACTCGGACGTTGGCCGGGGTTCGTTTGCTGGTGGAGAGGGTGACGGCGGTGATTTGATCTAGGTTCCAGCCAGCAGGGATTGGGGCGCGGAGGGTTTTGGGGGTGAGGGAGTAGAAGGCTAACTTGTCTTCGTTGATGGGGCAGGTGACGGAGTCGTGAGTGGCGATCTCGTTACCGTTGAGATTGACGGAGTAGGTTTTAGCGGCCCAGTCGATGGTGATTTGGGCGTTGGGGGTCATGCCGATGTGGACTGTGTCGCCTTCGCGACGGAAGGATTCGATGGGGAGGTCGTGGAGATGGAACCAGGGAAGGAGGCCGAGGTACCAGGTGTCGGTGATCTGGGTGCGGTCGATGTCTCCGCGGAGGATGCTGTGAGGGCAGGCTCCGTAGAAGAGCTGGTGGTGACGCTCGAGGGAATGGTCGGCGCGTGAGCCTCCGGAGTAGCCCCAGGTGGCGCTCTTGCGATAGATGATGGGGAGCAGCGGGATGGCGTCGCCGCCGAAGGGACAGGTAGCGGGGGTTTGCGCGTACCAGAAACTGCTGATGTGGCCAATCATGGGATAGCGAAGAGCTTCGGAGCTGACGTCGATGCCGCGCTTGCGGTACTCGTCGAGGACGCGGAAGCGGCCTTGTTCGAGGTTGCGGATGCCGCTGGCGGGATGGGCGGGATCCCAGTCGTTGCGGATGGCGTAGTAGGAGAGAACGTCGACGTGAGTGGTCTGGCGGAGTTTGTAGCGTTCGCAGGTGTAGCGGACGCGGTCGACACCGGGGCCTTCCATGTATTTGGCGAGGCCGAGGATATAGGACTCCTCGCCGGTCCAGGCGCGGCTCTTCCAGAGCTGGCCGTCGGGGCGGCGGGCGATGAGAGCTTCGTCCCATGCGGGGCTGCTGCGGTAGGCGTCGTCGTAATTGTCGGAGAGCGTGACGATGGCGTTGAGGGAAGAGCCGGTTTCCATGAGCCGCATCATGCCGTCGTAGCCGCCGATGCGCTCGTTGACGACGTTGACTGCGGGGTAGCCCGTGTCTTTACCTTTGAACTGCCAGCCCCAGAGATGGACAATTTGCGGTGCGCCGTCGGTGAGGTTGTGGACGTCGCGGATGAGTTTCTCGCAGTCGTCGAAGGTGGCGGTCGGTTTGGGGAAGAGAGGCTCGTCGCAACGGATGCCGTAGGTGTACCTGTCGTTGTAGAGGGTGGTAGCATCTTGCGGCATGCGGTCGCGTACGAGCTTGGCTCCGGCGAGCCAGGGCTCGGGAATGTTGGCGGCGATGGGTAAAAAGTCGAGGCGGCAGGAGGATTTTTGCTCGACGAGGAGGTTGGGGGTCTTTGCGGTTCCGCAGTTGCGGGGCTGGTCCTTGGGGAGGTTGAGGTCGTAGCAGGCTTCGCCGTTGACGCGATGAACTTTGGAGGAGCCGATGGCGGCGCGACGGCTGCCGTTGGCGCCGATGACGGAGAGGAAGCCGCCGTCCATGTAGGCGGTGGTCTCCTGAACGCACATTGCGGAGCTGGTGCCGAGCATGAGGATCGGGAGGGTTCCGAGAGCAGGGCCCCAGAACTGGTTGGCCGGAAGGGCGCCGGGTTTGGCTTTATCGAGAGTGATGAAGCTGCCGCCGGTGTCTCCGTGGGCAAGCCATGCGTTGGGGTCGCTCTCGCGGACGGTGACGAGGCGCGGGATCTCTACCGAGATGAGTTCGTAGCCGTCGGCTTCGGTGATGTCTTCGAGGGTGATGATGACGGTTGCGTCGCGCAGTTCATAGTGGAGCGTGAAGGAGGTTGTGCGGTGGCCGCCGGCGGACGTCTGAAAGGCGAAGGCGGCTGAGGTTTGGGTAGCGGTGGCGCGAGTTGCTTTAAGGGGAAGAAGAGAGAATTGCCAGGGGGTTTTACGGCAGACGATTGCGCCGAGTTGTTTGCCCAGGTCTTCTCCGTGGAGGATGGCTCCGTTGGCGGTGAGGCGGTAGGAGAAAGGGAGACCGTCTTCGCTATCGAGGGTAAGTTCGAGCTGCGGGGAGTGAAGGATAATCGGGTTTTGAGGGTCTGGGCGGTCTGTGAGTGGGGCTTCGGCGTTTTGTGCGAAGAGGGGAGAGGGGAAGAGGGAGGACATGGCTACGGCCGCGGTGCCGGTGCCGGTGAGGCGGAGGAAGCTGCGGCGATTGAGAGGCTCGAAATCGTGTCGCATAGAGAACCTTTGTGAGGAGTAATGGGAATCACAGAGGATAATACCCGTGTCAATCATTTTCGGTTCGCTCTCGGACCGGAAAAGACGACCTGAGAGAATGGATTCGGGTCAGGCACCGGGAGTTCGCCTTCACACTCGTAGTTGTGACACCTAGGATGCTCAGGCGGGCTTCGTGGACACGGAAAGTGCGCGGGATGATGACGATCAGCGAAGACGGTTTGTCGGCGAATATAAAAAACAATCATCGACATACTGGATACTCCGCCAATTCCGTTCTTCCCGCCCCGCGTGCAGCGACGGCCACGGGCTCGCAAATCGAAGTGGCTCAATTCTCAGCACAAAATCCTGTCTAGCAAACGGAGCAGTCGGCAACACAAGAATTACGTGCGAACGTTCTCTCGGTGAGTGCGAAATCGCCAAGTACTCTTTGACCACAATGAGTGACTCGGCCTGTACGCAACAGTTGACATTTTCGAGTTAGGGCAGTTCGCTCGCCCCTTATCGAGTCATTGGCGGCCGGCGCCGAGATCTAGGAAGAAGAGCCTACCGGACGTGGGTGCGTTTTTCGCCTCTGCGTCTATCGGTGTGGAAGTTATCGCGCTCATGTAACGAATCTCCTCGCTAACGTGTCTATTTGGTCTCGAGTGAAAAAGGTCAGAGACCAACGTTCGCAGAGACACGCGTCCACACGCCTTCCAATAGCGCAGGCACCCACTTTTCGGCGGGACAGCGGCTCCAACTCTGACTGAGGAAGACGAGGTCACGATTCGCTGCGCCTTTGCTCGCGCTTCCCAGCTCAAGGATGAAGAGCGAGCCTCTTCTAAAGGGACAACCGCCGACCTCGCCGGAGGTCTTCGCCTGGCGAACAACGTTCGTTACTGTAAACAGGCATTCGTCCACGGCAGCATCCGTCGTTATTGAAGATCGAAGTGCTGGGTCGGCAGCAAGTTGCCGCATTTTCTGTAGTCCGTCAACAATGAGCTGCCGAGCTGCAATTAGCGCGATGACGCCAGCCAGATCGCCATTCACCATGGAAGCGAGAAGCGTTTTAGCCCGCTCCACCCTGCCGCTGATACGCCACCACAGCATTTTCAGGATATTGGAGGAGCCTGCAGCTTCAAGAACTGTACGGGCCGCTGCCGACACTCTCCTCAGTGGCCGTGAACGTTTCTACGAACAATCTTCCTATGCTCTGCTGCACAAGCAGATCGAGCTTCTCCGCAGTTCCGATCCCTCTGACCCATTCGGCCAGGGGCTCCAATTCAGCGGGTCCGTGTTTCACGTCGTCGGCCTTGACGTTTAGTCTCGACCACAGTTCGTCTTGCGCGGCGGCTCGGCTGGGGTTGGTGCGCGGCAGCATAGTTGGGAATAATCTGCCGTTGAGCGAGAAAATACGGAGCATTTTCCGGAGACGCTGCACGTTGCGAACAGGACCATGTCCTATGAAGTCACGGTCGAACCTTGAATCGTTTGAAATCGTCCGGATCTCTGCCGGATCCGTGACGTCGACAATGTCAGTGATACCGGGAAAATACGTGCGTTTCATGCTGGACCACCGGTTTGCGTGTGTCCCCATTTGGGGCGCATTTACTAATGGGGTGCCATCGGACACCCAACGTCGGCGCCGAGTTCAGAAATCCAGAGCGAATATCAGCCGCTGCGTATCCGTGTCATCGTCGTCCGCCCGCCCGAACGTAGGCAGGTACCTGCCGAAGTTCAATTCGAAGTCGCTCGGAACGCCGTAACCGACATTGCGGATCTTGGCACGCGCCCAAGCGGAGGGTTACAGCGGCGGACCCTCTCATTAGTCGGCTTCTCGGACAAGTGGCCCTCGGCTATCAGCTGTTAAAAACAGGATTTCTGACAAGATCAATTCATAATCAATGCGAAACTGTCTTCGATTCCGCGGTTTATGGGCTTCGCCAAGAACTAGTACTGGGGATTAGTACTGATATGTCGGCTCTTGGGTCCAGCGCGCTTCCAGTGACTTCCCGGTCAGAGAACTGTGTCCGGACCGGACCAGGACCAAGCTGAGACCGCCTAAAATCTCCGTAAACACGAACGATCCGGCGACCCGGCCGGCTATCTTCGGCAGCGGATCTCAACTCGGCATCGTTGCGTGGACGATTCACTGAGTAGTTAGCTGACGAATGAGACAGTCGCGAGGTCGTAGTTGTCGTTGTTGACGTCGAAGGGAGCCGCACCGACCAGACCCGAAGGCCGGCTGGAAGTTGGTGTTCTCTGAACCGATGGAGATGATCGGACGTGCCGGCGTCGACATCTCGTTCTGACGGACCTTGACGTTCTTCGCGACGGCGATTGCCTGACCTTCGTTGAGCACGCCGAACCCATAGCTCTCTTCGATCCCGAGGTTATGGATCGAGTACTGCGGCTCGTCGCCGAGTGATTTGGGCCATAAATATAGCTATGTTTTGGTAGACGACAACAAGAATCTAAGCTTCCTGCCACCCGTTCTCAGGTCCGTCAGAAGGTCGATCGTCTGAGAGATTTATACGAGCTGGAGGCCGTTCTCGAGCTCAGCCGAGCCAAGCCGGACATCAACTATCTGCTTCAGCTGGATCTGGAGTTGAGCTTTTTGCGTGATGTCGTGGCCTCGATCAAGGAGCAAGAATGAAAACTGTTGCCTTGTATCTGCGCGTATCCAATGTGGATCAGCACCCGGAGACACAACTCTATGATCTCCGCGCGATTGGCCCAGCAGCGGGGTTTTCAGATCGTTGCCGAGTACACCGATCGGACCTCCGGGACGAAAGCTCGTAGACCTGGTCTCGATGATCTGCTTCGGGATGCGCGCCGCGGCCGCTTCCAGGTGCTCTTAGTCTGGACCTCGGACCGGATCGCCCGGTCCGTGCGCCACTTCCTCGAAGTGCTCGACGAGCTCAACCATCTCAACATCGAGTTCGTCAGCTTCCACCGGCGGCCGCTCGGCCGGGCCGTCGTGATCATCATCGGCGCCATCGCAGAACTCGAACGGAATTTCATCATCGAACGGGTGCGGGCGGAATGCGCCGCGCACGGTTGGAAGGCAGGCATATCGGCCGGCGGCCACTCGATATCTTCCGCGTTGCCGTTCTTCAGGAACGCGCTCGGGGCCAGAGCCTGAGTGAGATAGCCAAAACTCACTGCATCTCGCGTGCCACCGTAAGTCGCCTCCTCAAGCAAGCAAAAGAGACGCCTTCCCCATCTATATAGAGCATGACCAAAAGGGGTGCCGCAGGGCATCCTTCAACTCCTTGGATCTAAGCCGTCAAAATCGCCACTTCTGCTGTCTCATAAGGTGTGGGTTCGGAAACGAGTCGTGCCTAAATAGCTAGCTCCAGCCTCTTTCCGAGATGAAAGTGGCGATTTGTGTTGGTCAATAGCCAGCCGGGCCGTCGATAGCATCGGTACTGAAAAAACGCCCTTATCGTCAGAGATCGATCACTTCCGAGAAGCCGACTTCCCGAATCGTCCCATCTGCATTATGCTCACTCGGGGAAGTGCCGATGCCCTAAGCCCGCGCATCGAATTAAAAGTTCGGGCCCACAATTCAATCCGTCAGTTGGAACGCCGCCCCGCCCCTGAGATTCTGTCGGAGATATCCAAAAGCGTCGTCGCCAAGGATGATTGCAATGACCCAGATTCAACGCTGAACCACGGTCGAAGCGCGAATCAAAGCTCGCAAAAGATCGCTCCGTCTTCCACCATTAATTCGATGCCGGCGGCCTTGGCGGCCTCCTGCAGGGCTGCGTTCAGCATGATCGCCGGGTCAGCGCTCACATCAATGCGGCGCATCAGGCCCTCTCCTTTTCTAGCGCCTGCAGAGAGGACGATTTTCAATCCGCGCCGCTTGCATCTTACCGGTGTCCCATCTTCGAGCTTCACATTCATCGGCTTGATGAAGGCGTCCACATAGTGGACGCCTATGCCAGACTTATCGCCGGTGTGCTCCGGAAGTTTGGACACGGCAGCCGGGTTCACATCACAGATTTTGACTTTCACTCAAGCCTCCATTGATTTCAATTCCTTCTGATGTGAGGAATTCGTCCATCACTTTTCTGAACGCACGGATGTGTTCCGGCGTGCTGCCGCAGCAGGAGCCGACGATATTTGCGCCTGTCTTCAGAAGCGGAACGAGGCCCTTCACCATTTGCTCGGGCGTTTCGTCGTAAACGACTTTCATGTTGATCAACTGAGGCTTCCCCGCATTCGGCTGAACCATTACCGGCAGGCTGGTCGTGCGCTTGTAACGCTCCACTGCGTCGCGCGCGCGCTCCATCTCCATGCCAGTGCCACAGTTGAGGGCGACGATGTGGGCGCCGTGCTCCTCCATGAATTCGGCAGCACGTTCGGGATCAATACCCATCATAGTGCGAAAGGTGGAACCGTCGAGAGTGACGTCGTAAGCCATGGACCCAATGATGCATTTCGAGCCAGCCGCCTGGGCAGCTTCAATGCCGATCAAAAGTTCCTCAAGCGAAGTTTGTGTCTCGATAATGATGGCGTCGGCACCGGCATCGACAAGAGCTGTGGCCTGTTCCTCGAAGGCGCTGCGTACCTGAGCTTCAGTAAATTCTCCGAACGGTTGAAGCAAGCCGCCGAAGGGGCCGATGTCTCCAAGCACGTACCCATCTTTGCCGTTGAAGGCCTGACGGGCTATCTCCACTCCGGCCTTATTCACTTCAACTACATGGTTCGCCTCAGAATGGCGATTGAGCATAATGCGTGAACCGCCAAAGGTATTGGTGATGAGGCAGTCCGAGCCAGCCTCCACATAACGTCGCTGAATGGCGAGCACTCTCTCAGGATGTGTGAGATTCCATGCCTCGCCGCAATTGCCCTGTTCCAATCCTGCGAACATGAGTTGCGTCCCCATAGCTCCATCACCAAGCAAAGGTCGCTTGCGGATTGCGTCCTGCAGAAGCACCTTCATAAAAAATCCGTATCCTGCATGCGTTCTCTTTGAACCAGGGCATAGTGAATTGTTTCGAGAACCAGTCCCCACTTGTGTTCGCGGCTCGAAGAATCACAATAGCAACCTGCAGCGCTGACTTTGCGCTGCCACGATAACACAGCATCCAATCGTTCGCCGCTTAGCGGTTTCTCGCGGTCGATGGCGGTCATCAGGCCCACGGGATCTTCCACATACTGGCACATGGCCGTGTGGCCGTTGTCGCCAGGGGCTGGCACGCATCGTTGCTCCCGAATGGGATACCCTTCGACGGACGGACCCAGCTTTACGTTATAGTGAAACGTCAGCGGCCGGCCCATGTTGGTGCAAGTGGTCCCGTCATAGCGGAACAGAGCGTCGAGCGAGCCATCCTGATTCAGGTGGAAGGAGAGGCGCTCCTCTGCCCAACGCTTCAAAGCTCTTCGATTCACGCTGTACTCGGCGTCCTGGTCCAACACAGCAGTGCGAACCGGAAGTTTTTCGCCCCATGTTCGCGGAGCACGCCGGTAGGGCGCCCGCCTGTATTGACATGGACCAAAGGAACAGCTTTCGCAAGGGACAAGATCGGTGAGCCTGCGCAATCGATCGGTGTGATGCGTCAATCCGAATACTGCCAACAGAGTTTTCTTGGGAAGCAACATGCCAGACTCGAACACTTCCACGGGGGAAGGGAAAGTCTCTCTGCGCGTCCGCTTCATCAGCTCGAGCAACCGCGGTTGTTCCGCGACATCCCATTCTGAATAACCTGGGCTCGAGTGAGGCAACACAGCCATGTCATGCTGTTCGGCCCAATCGCACAGACGAGCTCCGGTTGCAGTAGCCAGATGCTCGACGACCGCAGACCCGAAGATCTCAAGAAAAAAATACTCGTCGGGTTTCTCGTCCTGCCAGCGTCGGCGGGCTTCTTCTTCAGCTTCAGGACCTGCGCCAACGGCAACAAGGATCAGGCTGTGGGCTTCGGCTTGCTGGAGCGTGCTCCTCAATCGTTTGCTGGTGAACTGCGCTCCGTCGATGCGAATGGAATCGCCGTTGATTTCAAAGCTCTCGGCTTGCCGGGCATAGAACCACGGCCGGCCATTCTCTGCGTACCAGGCCCGCGCCCAGTTTGCCAATTCCATGGCCCTGCCTTCCAGCTCCCAGCCGCGCGGATAACCTAGCAGGCGCACATACTCCTCGGGCGACACATTTACATCGGGAAGCATGCCGGCCAGTTCGATGGATTCGGCTAACTGGCGCATGGAATTGGCTCCACAGGCTTGAACTGGCAGCCCTCCACAAAGAAATTGAAGAACTCGGGGTGAGTTTCAAGACGGCAGTGCTTTACCTTCTTTACCAGGTCTTCTAGTTCTTGACGCTTCGACTTGGAGAGCAGAGCGATGGTCGCGCCTTCAATCGCGATATTACCTGCACGGACAATCTTTGATGAGTCAAGGCTTGGCACAAGCCCGATGCGCTTCGACGCTTCGACATTGAGATGGCGTCCGAATCCTCCTGCAAGATAAAAAACCTCGATCTCGCCGAAGTCGATGCCATAGCTAGAGAAGACAGTATGCAAGCCCGCAACGTTCGCGCCCTTTGCCTGAGCTAACTCGTTGACATCTCTCTCCAGCAGAAAAATGTCCTCTTCGGGTGTTTCGCTACGGTGAAGCGTGATGCGCTGAATATCATCCTCAAAGCGGCCCATATCATTCATGCGGCCAGTACGAAGCAACTCGCTCAGCAGATCGACCAGGCCAGAACCGCAGATGCCCTGGGGTGGAACATCGCCGATGACTCCGAGGCGAAAGGTCTCGTCATCGGCAATTGCCACCGTTTCGATTGCTCCATCCAACGCAGGCATGCCGCAGGCGATGGCTCCCCCCTCGAAAGCAGGGCCAGCCGGACACGAGGCCGCCAGAATGCGATGCTTGTTGCCCACAATCAACTCGGTATTGGTCCCGATATCCATGACCGCGACCAGGCGCTCTTCGTGGGCGAGATCCACCGCCAACATGCATGCGGCGGCGTCCGCTCCCACATGGCCGCTGATGATGGGAGCGCCGTACACGCGAGCTTTGGGATGAATGGGCAATAGGCTGCGGAGTCCCGTCTGGATCAGGCTGGTTGTGCTGCGCTGACCCTCGGCCATTTCGATTTCTGTAATCGACCGGTAAGGTGTCTGCCCAATCGAATACACGCTCTGCCGGAAGAAAAGATCGCGCATAGTGGAGTTGCCGACTACGACCATCTCGTAGATCGTCTTAGGATCGACGGGAAACTTTTCGATGGCATGGGACAGGTACCCGGCCAGCGTACGCATGAGCAGTCTTCCGGGATGTTCGGTATCGTAGGCGATGCGGGACATGACCTCCGAACCGGCGAATCGCTGCGGATTCTCGAACGAGGTGTCCGCAATCAGTTCGCCGCTTTCTAGGTCGACGAGGCGCAGGACAACCGTGGTGGTCCCAAGGTCCATTGCAATGCCGAGAATTGGTCCTGTAGAGCGCTCCACCTCCACTCCGTCGATGAGGATACGGTCCCCATCGCGAGTGACCGCCGGATCAAGTTTCAATTCGCGATTGCTGATCGGCAATCCGAACGAGTGCCGCTCGATAATCATGTGTCCACGCCGCATGGTATGGCATCGAACGTGGCCTTCCGCACTCGCTATGCGGGTTTGACACGACAGGCGAAAGTTGCCTTTGAGATGACGCTCCGGCTCGGCAATCGGCGAGAGTGCGCTCATCCCTTCCACAACTTCGACCATGCACTCTTTGCATTTGCCTTGCTTGCGGCAGGATGTGGGCACGTCAATGCCCAGGGCTTCGGCGTAATCGAACAACGACCGCCCACCCGCTGCCTCGGTTGATCGTCCGTTGATAGTGAGGGTAACGGCCATTTCCGGGAATTCCTACCAGCCCTTCGCTTCGAGTTCGGCTTTCACGGCTTCCGCCACTTCGCGCGCAGAACCCTCGCGCTCTTCTTCCTCGCCCCATTTCCACTGGGCCAGATAGTCGTCGGCCGCCTGCAGTCCCCGTTTGGCGGCGAGAATATCCACCTGCGCCATGAACTTCCCGTCAAGCACGACAGTGACGTCTTCCGACTCATCCTCGGCCTTGATTTGAGTGGGGATTTCCTGCCAATACAAGATCTTATACATGGTCATTTCGGGTTACCCCTATTCCGCAAGTCGCAAGAACAAATCCACCGCCGCTGAGGCATTCGCGCCGTATCCGTCGGCCCCGATTTCGTCGGCAAACATCTGGCTGATGGGGGCGCCTCCGATCGCCATTTTGATGTGACTCATGCCGGCCGCATCAAAGCCGTCGATTACGGTTTTCATGTACATCATGGTCGTGGTCAACAGCGCGCTCATGCCGATGATGGTTGGCTTGCATTGCTCGGCCGCGGCCATGAATTTGTCCACACTCTGATCCACGCCGATATCGTGGAGCTCAAAACCGGCGCCCTCGGCCATCATCCCCACCAGGTTCTTGCCAATATCGTGCAAGTCGCCGCGCACTGTGCCCATGAGCAAAACGCCCTTGGGTTTGACGCCGCTGCCCTTCGCGGTCAATAGCGGCTTCAGCACGGCCATGCCTGCCTTCATGGCCCGCGCCGCGATCAGGACTTCAGGAACGTAGAGCACATTGTGCTTGAAATCCTCGCCGACCACACTCATGCCCGCGATCAATCCCTCCGTCAGCACTTCCTGTGCGGAGCGCCCCTCGGCCAGAGCTTCCTCGGTAAGCTGTCCCACCCGGTCGGCGTTTCCCTCATACAGAAGCTGATTCATCAGGGCATAATCGGGCATCCAGACTCTCCTTAACGAGCGCTCGAAGCCGCGCTGACTGCACGTTTTGCATTGAATTCTTCCAAGGCCTCAAGCATAGCCACGATATTTTCGCGCGGCATTCCCGGGCTGACGCCGCCGCCTACCGAGAGAATGATCCCCTCGCCACCGGCACCCTCCAGGACCTCGAGGGTTTCGTCCTTTACCTCCTCCGGCGTCCCGCGTACCGCTATCTCCAGCGGATTGACGTTACCCATTAAGCACATCCGGTCGCCAACGCGTCGTTTCACCTCAGTGATGTGTCTCTGCTTGCCCCAATTGAGCGCATTGAATCCCGTGTCGGGCAGATGGTCGAGGCAGGCATCGACTTCCGCGTCGTTGTGGTAGAGCTTGACCCAATCCTTCGGAAATGCATCGCAAATCCGCTTCAGATATGGGTGCGCAAACTCCAGGTAATGCTCTTCGTTAATGAAGCCGACAATGTCATCAAGAATGAAAATGCTCTCGACTCCGTCGCCCATCACCTTCTGCTGCGCTTTGAGCCAGTCAATGATCACGCGCGTACACAGGTCGATCAGCTTGTGCGCGCCCTTGGGATCTTCCACCAGATCGATCATGAATTCCGTGGTCCCGCGCACAAATCCGGCGGTGCAGAGCGGTCCGCGCGAGGTGACCATGGGAAGGATATAGCCGGCATCCAGGATGCGCTGCCGGACCATCCCGATGCGGTGCAAGGTCAGGGCGGCAAAGCCGTCGGCCTCTACTTCGTAGTCGGGAAAGCTGTCGATATCTTCCAGCCTGCGCAGGGTCGCGTATTCGCTGGGCGTATTGTCCTGCCAGAATTTTATCTTTGCGCCTAGCACTGAGGGCTCGGCGGCCATCCCGTACTCCATCCACCAGGAGGGGATGAAGATGATGTCCGGGAACTCGCGCATGATCTTCAGATTGGAGTGAAACCAGAGTTCCGGATCGAGGAAATAATCCAGGTGTTTGATTCCAAGATAGCCTGGAATCCATGGGCTATCGACGATGAGCGCCATCGGAATCTTGTCCATCTTCTCGCGGCGTACCGCCCGCTTGAACATTTCCCATTGTTCGGGACGCATAGTTTATCTCCTAACACGACACCTTGAGAACACACGCTATCATAAATGGGTCTGAACTGGTCAACGGGCAATTACCTGCGCCGGATCGATCCGGAAACCACTCTCGCACAGACCGCGCTGTTGTTCGGCAAATTATTCATATGTCGAATTAAGGTGACACACTCCAATAACTTAGCTTCAATCGTCGCAACCATAGTGCATGGCCAACAAGACACACAACGCGATTGGCATTGTCCCTCGCCGCATGCCTTGGGCGGCACATCCCTAAATTTCTGACGGAACCATGGCACGCAACCGTTGGTGAACTGCTCCTGACTCCTTCGTCTGCCACCGAAAAGGGAGCATGCGCCACCAGGAGACAACTGCTCCGAGTGTGGCATTAGAGAAGGCTCCCGGCGTCCTATGGAGTCCTTTGCATGCCACGGCCAGGCGGTCCATGATAGTATTCGCTCGGTGATTCGAGCCTTCCGTGAAACACCTCACAATTCTCCTTGACGCTTGCGCGATCTGTTGTCGTAATACTTGTGTTTGAGGTCATTGAGTTATGGCTAATTCGGACGTACTGGCCCGCCATTCAGCCCCGAACCAATACGCGGGGACGATTCACTTCCGTGGGCATTCGGCCTATCTCGAGAACATGGACAAATCCGACTGGATTTTGCTCCAATTTGACAGTCCCTTCAGTGGCGTCGTGAATCCCACTGTCGCCGCAACAACAGCATCCAGGCTACAGAGTTCCTACAACGAAGGCGACCAGGTGATCTTTCACGGAGTTTTGAGCGATCAATCCTTCGGCGTGGTCGCGTTCTCTGTGCTGTTCGTTTGCTAGGGGGTTCCCATGAGTTGCGTTTAGTCTCCACCACGCTAAACAAGATGCTCGCTTACGGGGACGCAAGGTCATGTCCGTCGTGAGATGCGTGTATCTGTCGTGAGGCTGTTATTTGGTTTACCCGCAACACTTGTAAGCAAACGTCGGACACTAGATAAAGAGTGGAGCGCTCTGGCCCTCCAGTCTCTTGCTGAGGAGAATCGAGATTGGTAACGGTAAGTTGGCCAGTGTTTGCAAATCCAGTCCACTTGGACGTCTATGTATGGTCCGCCGCGCGGTTGCAAGAGGAAAGTTAGAGCGAGAGATAGTCTGCGCAAATGTATTCGGCCTTAATGGAGCACAGCCGCTCTTGGCAATGATGAGTTGCGCGCGTGCCTTCCTTATTAACCGGGCGGTTGTTGTAAACCTATACGTCCAGCAGGCTTCAGACACGCCGTTGTGACTGTTCTGTCATCTCTACTATTCCTATGCAGACTCTGGTTGGAAATCTGTTTGTGAGTTGTAAAGCGCTCTGTCAGGCTGATATCGCAGCAGAAGTTCAAGGCCGGTATGGTTCACCACTGGACAACACGGCCCATGCAATTCTTGCCAGCTTGTTGGCAAACGCAACGATGAGCACATCGCGATGAGCCCTTCGTTCAAGCGCGTCCATCCATGCTGCGATCGGTGCTTGGTCTCGCTTGAGCTCGCTCATTCCAGACACGTTCCCGCAGAGGAACCTAAAGTTCCTCCGCAGCTCCCGTTCCGGGGTGACGTGTCCCTACTTCACCCGCTGCTTTAGCACCGTAGTCCTTCGGGATGCTGGCTCAGAAACGAAACTGCGGGTTTACTTCGCTGCTGCCCACGCATAGACCGGCGGAACGTTGCCGAACTTTTTAGTAAGCTGCTGGGTCGTGATGTCGAGAAGGTAAATGTCCATCGTGCCCTTGTCGGAGTCATGGGACTTGTTGACCAGAATTGACTGTAAATCCGGGGACCATACCGGTGGCACGGTCAACGACTCGTCGTGGTTGAAGGTCACGAGAACTCTGTGACCCGTCCCATCGGGATGGATCACGCTGACGCGGTTTGCGTTGTCGGCATACCAGCCTTTCTTTATATCGTCTCGACCCGGCTGGTAGTCGTAAAACGCAATCCACTCCCCTGAAGGCGACCATGAGGGCGACGTGCCGTCGGCGATCTTCGAGGCGGTTCCCGTAGCAACATCCAAAACGAAGATCGCCATCAGCGGCGGAATCGCATTTCGTCTGCTGATCTCTCAACCTCCCTATCGAAGACGATGCGACGGCCATCGGGAGACCAGGAAATGTGACCAGCGTTCTTCATCGATTCAGGACCGATACTCACAGCCCCTGTCTTGAGGTCTAGGAACTGGATACGGGGAGGCGCTTCAGCCGTGCTGCGCGTGACGTAGGCCAACTTGGAGCCATCCGGAGACACAGCGACACTGCCGCCCTGTACTTCGAGGTTTCGATAGTCCTTCCACTGCTTCTCGATCATGGAGTAAACGCCTACGGTCAACAGTGGTAACGCCCTTGGGACGGTCGAAGCAATATCAGCATAACGTGCAGAGGCCACGAGATTCCCATCGGCTGACATGCTCGGCAGCACATAAGTATTACCACCTTCCGTCTGCAGCCCCATTGTTGCGTCGCCAATAGTGAGCATGAGATTGCCGGGCGCGTATCCCACCAACAAGGTCGCCCCCGGCATTCGCGGAAGATTATCCATCTTCGCCTCCACGAACGTTACAGACCACGGAAGACTCAGCGTAACGATCATCCCAGCAACAACACCCCATTTTTTCATCATTCACCTCCGGCATTCTTTTTGGGCACACAAATGAGCAGGAATCATGGGTTCGGATACCAGTCGTCGGGCTTCATTGCCCAGCCGAGTGTGAACGCGGGCGCAGACCCCGGCGGAATGCCTCCTGCCGGGTCCCGGCTCAGCATGTTGTAGACGGACGAATTGCTGTTATGCAGAAGGAAGTTGTAACCCTCTTGGCCGCCACTGCAAGTCGGGCACGGATGCGCGTAGTCACTTTGGTTAAGTCCGCTGCCAGTATGTTGGGCGAAATGCTCCGAGCCATTAACGAGCGCATCCGCCTGGGCCTGACTCACGTACATGGTGTGCTCTTTGCCGCGTTGGTTCCTAGTAGGGTCATTAATTCGGACCTGCTGATTATGGAGCCAACCTCTCCATCCTCACTAGTCGAGGAAAAAAACAACAAAGCAGCAGCATACGGGTGTCCGCATCACGTCAATCGCGGGGTTTGCTCTAATAACCTGTATCAGCGACGCGACGCGCTTGAAACGCAGCTCCTTAAGGGCCTTCAAGATCGGCTCCTGGACAATTCCGCAATCGAAGAGATCTTGTCCCAGGTATCTCAATCAATCAGTTCGAGCAGATTGAATCAGCCTGAAAAGGTTCGGAGTCTCGAAGAGGCCCAGACACAGGTCGAAGCAGAAATGAACAATCTCGCGGATGCGATTACTCGACCCGAACTCGAAATTCAGCCGACCCCGATTGGCTTAGGATCAGAATCCAATCTGAGTTGGAAAACCTTGGGAGTCTGTTGAACATGGATCCGCCCAGAGCCAAAGCTGAACTGCGCAAGCACGTCGCGGAGATACGAATGATCCCGTCACAGCACGATGGCAAAGCGTTCTATGTTGCAGAAGGGAAATGGGATCTTATGGGCGAGGACAGTAGTGGCCCTCAACTTAAGAATGGTAAGGAGGGCCAGTACTTTCCGATGGTTGCGGGGGTAGGATTTGAACCTACGACCTTTGGGTTATGAGCCCAACGAGCTACCGGGCTGCTCCACCCCGCTTCTTAACTATACTGTTATCGCGAGGGAAGGTCAATTGCGGCCGGCCCCCCTTTATGGTCTCGTAACCTCTACCAGAGAGGGATCTGACCGTAACTTTTTTCAGAAAAATGAGTTTGCATTCCTAGGATGTTGCGTACCGAAGAGTGCGCCGCGCAGGAGGTAACGGAGGACGTATGAATCAGGGCAACTCCTTTTCGAGATTCTCAATGGCAGCATTGTTGGCGTCGGGACTGCTTCTCACGAATGGCGTGGGCTTTGCCCAGACAAAACCGGGAACGATGCCCGACGCGCAGGTAGAAGCTAATGTTTTGAAGGCGTTGGCTGGAGCGCCTGAACTGGCGGATCAGGCGATCACGTCGACGACGGTTTACGGCGTGGTGACGCTGAATGGGACGGTTCGCGATGAGCCGTCGAGGGATTTGGCGGAGCATGTTGTCGCAAATACAGCGGGTGTCCAGAAGGTCGTCGATCAGTTGACGATTGGCGCGCCAGCCCCTTCGAGCAACGACGCAACGAATCCAAATCTTCAGTCTGATGGAACGATAGCTCCGCCGCAGGGGCAGCAAACCCCGCCGGCTCAGAACTATCCCAATCCTTCGAGCACACCGCAGAATGGTGCTCCTCCTCCTCAGCAGCAGGGTCAATATCCCGCACCGCCTTATGGCGCGCCTCCGCAGGATGGACAATATCCGCCGCAGCAGACAGGTCAGTATCCGCCACCGCCTCCTCCCTATGGCCAGCCTCCGTATCGACAGCCCTATCCGCCGCAGTATGGACAGCCGTATCCGCCACAGCCGCAGTATGGGCAGCCGTATCCGCAGCAGCAGCCGTATGTTCCTCAAAAAGGTGGAGATGCTGTCGTTGTACCGAGCGGATCGACCCTGCGGGTTCGGATCAACCAGGGCATGAACAGCAAGGATACGGTGCCGGGAACGACGTTTGATGGCATTGTGTTGAGCGATGTGCCTGCCGGTGGCTCGATCGCCATTCCTCGTGGTGCTTCGATCCAGGGAACGGTTGTGGATGCCCATACGGCTGGTCAGCTGGATGGGAAGGGCGAGCTGAAGCTGCAGCTTACGAATGTGTCGTTTGGCGGCAGGACGTATCCTGTGGTCACGGATTTCTGGTGGCACCAAGGTATTGATAAGACGGCAAATACGGTCGGCAATACGATTGGGCTGGCTGGCGTCGGGGCTTTGATCGGCGCTGTGGCCGGCGGCGGAGTTGGTGCTGCTGTCGGAGCCGGGATTGGCGGAGTGGCTGGCCTGGGTGTGTCGTCGGCGTCGGGAAGAGGGGAAGCGGCGCTGCCGCCGGAGGCGATTGTCTCCTTCCATCTCACTCAGCCGGCGGATGTTACGACGGTGTCGCAGGCGGAGCTGAACCGGCTGGGTGCGGGTGTTCCGGGGGCACAGATGCAGCGGCGCTATCCGGCACCACCACCTCCGCCGCCGTATCCCTATCCCTACTACGGGCCGGTTTATTACTACCCGCGGTAGTTAAAGATCGTTAGTTTTTAGAAAAATTTTTGGGGCGCCCGTGGAACCGGTTTTTTAGGTTTATGGGCGCTTTTTTTATGGGGTTTTGGGAAAAGTGCGTGTTTTGACGTGGTTTTTTGATGGTGAGTTGTGGTGAATTGTGTGGTGAAGCGTGGTGAGAAAGACGCTCTTATTTCAGGACGAAAAACATGCCACTTTTTGCAAATTTATTTTTCGAGTTTGTTCCAAGAGCAATTCTGGGGTGGGTCCGCTCCGAGCGCGAGGAGTGTCGAGCTCCTGGTTCAATACGTTGTAGCGGCAGCATCCTGATTCGTCACTTCCACTCTGTTCCCATGTTGTCGTCTGTGATGATGGGGACGCCGGCGAGCTGCTTCAGCAGAGTGGCTCTTGTTGCGATTCCCTCCCTGGGGTTTTCCGATTCATCCGCCAGATGGAGGACTTCCTCGAGGCGATTTCTGGTGAAGCGGGTTTGAAAGATCGAAGACTGGATGGCCATCGAGTTGATAGTTCGTCAGCGACTCTTTCCATCGGTCTTTATCGAGGGTGAACGGGCTATCGCTTACGGCCAGGAAATTTGCGACACGCAAACTGTAGGGAAAGACCGATGATCCCGTGGCCATCACTTCTTCAGACCACGTCGTGTTGTAGTAGGCGATTCCGCCGGTGCTCAAGTGTGGGCGAATCAAGTTCAGGAACTCGCGCGACAGAAGATTGGTCGCATTCGCCCGCCAGTTGTAGGTTGTGTTCATGAGGATGAAATCGAACTTGCGATCGGGGTGACTTACCAGCCAACGCCGTCCGTCATCGATTACGATATGAACCTTGGGATTTTGCAGGAGAGTTTCGACTTCTTTGTATTTTCTGATGAGAGGCAGATAACCCGGGTTAATCTCGACGATGGTGATGTCTTTGACGGCTGGGTTATTGGCAACGACCTGGGCCCATGATCCGGATGACAGGCCGATGATCAGGACGTTGGTTGGCTTCGCATGCATGCCGGCCATCGCGAATGCCCGGAAGATTCCGTTGGTGTCGTGGATCAGATCTGTGTTGAAGCGTCCGTCGTAGATGCCGCCGCCGAAGACAGTGCCATCCTGCAAGACCGTTATCAGACCGCTGCGATTTTCTACTAGGTCAGCGAACTGCAATCCCGGCCTGTAATCTGACTTGGCCAGAAGCCGCTCGTATATGGACGAATACAGCCTCCTCGAACTAGCGGCCAGTATGAGACAAGCGATACATCCGGCGGCGACTACGGCTTTCTTTTCGATTGGCCTTGAGAGAGCGACGAGCGCGAGATAGGTAGCAAGGCCGAGGCCGAGGAGAATCGTTGAGGCGGTTTGTGTTGACCAGTGGTCGAGAACGATGAAGCCGATGACAAAGCTGCCGAGAGTCGAGCCAATGATATTGCTGAGATAGAGGTAGCTGATGCTTTTGCCCACGCCATTGTTTGGGCCGATCGCGGCGTGGGCAAGCAGAGGAAAGGCCGATCCCAGCAGGGCCGCCGCGATGAAGATGAAGAAATAGGTCAGTCCGAACGGGATATGGACTATTGCACGGGCGAGCGCGGGCCCAACGAGAAAGGCAGCGATGGTTCCGAGCAGAACGACGGACGATGTGGCCCACAGGGTGAGGCGGAGGTCGTTGCCCAGTCTCTTCTGGCAGGCATTCTGGACTGCCAAGGAACCGCAGGCGATTCCGAACAGGTAGAACCCCAGCAAGAGTGCAAAAGAGGAGGCTTTGCCGGCCGTCGCAAAGAAGTAGAAGCGATACCAGATGATTTCGTAAGCAAGCGCGACAAACCCGATGACGCCGGCGAGAATTACACCGATCCAGAAGGGTATTGTCTGAGTAGAGACTCTGCTCTCGGGTAAATTCGTTTGTCTGACAGGTGCCGAGCTTCCGAATCGCCTTAAGGATCGCTACGGCTCCGACGATCAGGTTGAAAGAACAGGCGAGGTTGACTGAACCCGCTTCGCCGAGCGCCTGCATGAGAACGACCGCAGCGGCGAGACATGCAACGCCGGAACCGAAGGTATTGACGCAATAAAGAGAGCCGACCGACTCTCCTACGTTGCCGGTGTGACGGACGACGTGCTCAACGAGAAGCGGCAGGGTGCTGCCCATGAGCATGGTCGGGATGAGCAATAACGCGAACGCGATGATTCCTGTTACAAGCGTCGAGTGTCCAGCAGTGACGGACCCGACGCGATGAAAGATTCCGAGCGAGACGAAGCCAAAGAGGCCTATGGAGAATTCGATGAAACCGAAGGCGAGTAGAGGTCTGATCTTCGGTTGAGCGGACAGGCGTCCGCCAGCCAGACTGCCTAAACCGAGGCCAAGCATGAAGACGGTGACGATCATGGTGACCGATTCGACATTGACGCCGTACAAGGTGAAGAGGGCGCGCTGCCAGACGATCTGGTAAAGAAGCGCTGGAAAACCGGAGAGGAAAAAGAGGAGGTAGTAGAACGATAGATTGTCGGGCTTTGTCGAGCCGGCCGAACTGGACAGAGTGGTCTGCGAAGAGACGACGTTCATTGGTTCACCTTGGCCATAACCGTGCCCGCTCTGCTATCGCTTTATTGCCATTGGGGAACGTCTCGGGAATTTTAGGTGGGACGAGGCGGAAATAGAAGAAAAAAATGCGTTTAGGGCTAATTTTTCAAGAGGAATTTCCCGGGCGGGACTTTTGAGGGTGGCATTATCGCGTCTGCCGCATGAATTTCAGGGTGCTGCTGATTAATACTTGTTGCTTGCCCTGCAACCAGCGTGACCCGAGTCGAAGGGCTCCCCCGCAAAGTCATTCCGGGACGAAAAACATGCCACTTTATTTATTTTCGGGCTCTGCTCTTGGGAGGAATCCTGAGGGACTAAGCTGAGGCACCTTCGGCATGGCGTTCAGGAGAATCCGGCGTGGGATGTCTTGGGGTGGCACGTCACGCAGGGAGTTGAGTGCGATCGAAGCGCGTCAGGCAGACGCGGCTCACTGTGCGGCAGGAAGGTGCAGATTCAGGTTTCTCGCGCGGTTGACCTTGAGGGTTGCTGCACGGTCGATCTCGCTCATGGAAATGCGCAGGTGCCTCTCGTCGGGGTCGACGCAGTGCAGCCCGTCGTCAGAGGCGACGACGGCTACGGCGGAGAGGGTCGAACCGTCCTTGAGGACAATGGCAAAGACCCGTGGCTCGGACTCTGAGGTTGTCGAGTGTGCGGAGGGGGAAGAAGCCGCGCCTGCTGCGGGCCATTTGTAGTCTGTGACCACAGAATGCCCCGGCGGCTCGACGACGGGCGGCGGAGGCGGCTGAACGAACGGGGGTGGCTGCTGAACGAAAAGAACCGGCTGGGGCGCGTAGGCGTACGCGGCGTCGGAGTCGTAGGGCAGGTATGCGTAGCCGAATCCGTAGGGCGAGACGGCCCGGGCGCGGCTGAAACCGAAGCGACCCCGGACGAAGCCAGGCCCGGCTCCGCCGCGGCGCTGGGCGCAGGCATTGTTCGCCGCACTCACAGCAAGGAGCGCAAACAAGCTGAGCAGGATCGTCCGCCGCATGGCCGGCCCTCTTGAGGAGGACTCTAACACCCGGGCCCGCCATTGTAAATCCTGTTGTGGCCGGGGCTAGCCCGCATTTCTCACGAGGGACAGGAAATCGGCACTCGTGATGATTTGCGCTGTCCGCATCTGGCATGGGCGTTTGCACCTATGGCAACCGAAGTGGGTTTGCTGTAGCTCCCGCACCAATGGCTTCGATCAAGCCCATCTCGATTCTGTCGATGAGATTATGGCTTTAGTTGAGCTCTCGGCAAAGTGACCTGGGCAACGATGTAAGTTACGCCTCGTCGTTAGAGCGAACGAAGGAAATCGATGATTTCCTGCTGCTCTTTGGTGGTCAGTTTGTTGAAGCGTTCGATGACCTTGTTGGCTTCGCTGCCACGGCTCTTGTGGGCTGCGATGGCGGTGACCAGGTTGGTTGTCCGTCCATCGTGGAGGAAGAAGATACGTTGTCCGACGCCCCAGAGTGGGGCTGTACGGAACTCGTCGGGGCCGGCGGCGCCTTGCGTGATGCCGTCGGCGAGGCCTTCGCCCATGTGATGGACGAGAAGGTCAGAGAAGAGATTCGCCGTCTGATTCGAGAGCGCGGCGCTGGGAACGGTGGAGGAGCCGCTCGCGATTTTGCCGGTGGTAAGAGAAGGGGTATGGCATTGGGCGCAGCCGATTTTTGCGAAGGTGCTGCGTCCGCTCTCAGTGGATGGAGTGGGGGGAGCAGGAGTGGGTGGGGCCAGCAGGCGCATGAAGTCGGCGAAGGCTTCGATGTCGGAGAGGACGGCCGTGTTGGAACTGCCGGTGGTTGGGGGAGTGCTTGCCGAAGCGGGGGTGAAGTTGAGCGTGTCCTCGGGGGTGGCGTTGAAGAGACAGCCGGGCGTCTCGTCGCGCTCTTGCGGGAAGAGCTGGTTGGTGACACCCATCTCGACGTTGTAGGCTTCGCCCGCGAAGATGATAAGAGATTTGTTCTGGGCCTTCCATCCGAATCGCGTGATGGTGCCGTCGTTTGCGCTGCGGTTCACGTTTCCGCTGAGGTGTGCGTTGGCGTGACCGGAGATGCCGAGGGACGACTTCGTGGTTACGTCGGCAGCCATGTTGGCGAGGATGACGGAGTCGGGAATCGATTCGATGAGACCTGCGCCGAAGATAGGAGTGGGGATGCGGAAGATGATGTTGCGATTTCCACGCTGGCCTGTGAGTGGATCTCCTGCGGGTGAGAAGTCGGGTTGGGTGATGTTGCAGCCGGGGGCGTCGGTTCGCCCGGTGATGACGAAGAGAGCGTGTACTTCGCCGTCGGGTGCTCCGGCGGAGCTTTGTTTGAATCGCGCTTCGCGGACGGGGCCGTTTTGCGTGATGAACCAGGGGATGGTGTTCTTCGCGCCGTTCGAGGTAGCAACTGCGAACTGGGGATTTTGCAGCGGGCTCGATCCGCCTGCGCTCGGCTGCGAGTGGCAGGAGAGACACTGGTTCGAGTTGAAGCGGGGACCGAGGCCGTTGTTCGTGCCTTTGGTTACGGACTCGACTTGAGCGAATCTCGCCAGGCCATCCTGGAAGAACGCGGTCTCGTCCGGGGTAAGGCCTTTGAGCGGAGCGCCGGCGCCGGCGGGGCCGCTACGCACGCCTGGGTCTACTGGGCCTGGTTTGGTTTGACTCGATGCAGACACGCACGCTGCGAAGGCCACAGCAAGGACTGCGCCGAAATACTTGAGTGCCATTCTCCGGAGTGTCATGAGCACCTCAGGGCCGGATGGCGGTAATTGTACATCTGGTCGAATCCGGCAAGGGCAGTCCGCTTGTCCGTATAGAGTTCTTCTCAGAGATTTGCCGATGGCTCTAAATGAATTGACCCACTACTCACGTTGGAGTCGTGGGTCAATTTGTAATGGGTCGAATGGCTGATTTGAACCAGACCGGCGAAGAGGCTTATGGGCCGAACCGTCTGGCTTGATCGGCATCCTCCGCCAGATCGTGCAGCAATTTAAAGAACGCCGGAGATTGACCGATGAAGAGGCCCATGTCCGTCAGGAAATTGACTACGCCCATCGCGATGCCCTTGGTTTCTGTGGGACGGATGATCGAGCATGGCGGGAGCTTGCGGCTCAGGAATGGGCAGGGCTCAGGCATGATGAGGTTGGTTTGGAAGGTCTCGCCACCAAACGGGGGAGAGTTGAGGTCCGGAAATGTCACCGAGACTTTGGTGACTGGATCCACTGCGGTCAGGGGAGGTGCGTTGCCTGCTTTGTCAGACCAGGTTTGAAAGTGCATCGTTTCGGTGGGGCCGATGCTGATGAGGATTCGCAAGACTTCGACGCTGGTGGCTCTTTGCGCCATCGAGGGGTAGAGGCTGTTGCCGCCTTGTTCGATTGTGGGGAAGTGGAAGCCGGCAGTGTTTGCGATGGCCTGAAGGAAGTTCGGGTCCTTGGTATCGGCGTCGGTCCTGGGAATTGCGGTATGTTCGCCGACGGCCAGAGTTGGAACAGCCTGGGGGAAGGTGAAGTTCGGATCGAGGTCGGGGTTATTGGCGCTGCTGCGGTAGCGAGTCCACCAACTGGTGTCCAGCGTGAGCCGCATCAGGTTTGTAAGTCGCAGTTTTCCGCTGGAGCCTGTCGCCGTGCTGCCTTGCAGAGTGCGAAACTGCTCGAGACTTATTGTGTCTGCTCCTTTCGAGGCGAGGTATGCGTTGAGGAAGTTCTGGTGGGTGAATTCATCGTCAGTGTTGTCGTGAATGTACTGGGCCATGTCGGAGTCCAGCATGGAGAGAGCGGCGGTGTAGGGAGCGTTTCCGCTTCCGTCCGGTTCTTCGCTGTCTTGTATGCCTCCTAGTTCGTTGTATTGCACCCAGAAGTCTGTTTCCAGGATTTCTGCTGCCGCTGCGAAACGAAGCATCGCGGCATCTCCTCGAGTGAGATGACCGCTTTGATCATCATGTGGATTATCTGCGAGTAAGGATGGGCCATTGGCCAGGAGCCCGACGCCAGTGGTCGCGATAGTTGCTGCGGTGAGTCCGTTCTTTACGAACGAACGCCGGTTGATTGCGGCTTTCATACTGCTCCACGTGTCTAGCATAGAAAGAAGCCTCCTAACCGAAAATCCTGAACTTGTCAAACAGGGCAAGTGTCAGTGAGGCGTCATCGTGACGTCATTTATTTATGAATTTGGTCGCAGCAGCGCCGACGTTTGATGAAGTGAAAATGAGAGCGCGCGTTGAGTGAACCTCGAACGATCGCGCTGCGGGCGGTAACTTCTTCTGTGTCATGCGTCAATGCTTCTGAACACGAGAAGGCACACTGAACCACTTTCCAAATTGGTATGGAGGGTGAATTCCGAGACGCTACTGATTTATACTTGTAGCTTGCCCTGCAACCGGCTTGGCGTGAGTTAAATAACTCCGCCGTAAGGTGATGCAAAATCCCGGGCACGCCTGCTTTCCGCGAGGAAGGTGGGCCCACGCAAAGTGAAGGTCTCTACACAGCATGATTCGTCTTCTGCAACAAGACTCCCGCCTCATGAAGATTATCTTCGCCGTCATTATTGGGCTGGCCGCCATTACGATGGTGATCACCCTCGTGCCGGGCATCTTTGACAACTCTGGCGGTACGGGCGACGCGTCGGTCTTTGCGACGGTCCGGGAACCCGGATTTTTCGGTCGCACGATTGGTGAAAGCACGTCGATCAAGATGACCGAGGTGAACCAATTGGCTTCGCGCCAGTTGCAGCAGCAACACCTGCCTGAACAGCTGATGCCGTACCTTGTGCCGCGTGCCGGACAGATTCTGGTGCAGCGGGCGATCCTGAAGCACGAAGCCGACCGCCTGAATCTGCAGGTGAGCGACGAGGATCTGCGGCGCGAACTGCAGACTGGACCCTTTGCGCAGTATCTCTTTCCGAACGGCAACTACATAGGCGACGCCGGCTATATCGACTTTGTATCGAGGGCGTTCGGGAACCAGCTCAGCCGCTCAGAGTTTGAGTCGCAGGTGAAGAGCGACATGGAGCTGAACCGTCTGCAGGCCTTGATTACGGGCGGAGTCACGGTCTCGGACAATGCGGTCCGCGAGGCGTACAAGGCTGAAGGGACGAAGGTGAAGTTCGACTATGTCGTGATCTCCGGCGACGATTTGCGCAAGAACATCAACCCGTCAGACGCCGAACTGCAAGCCTTCTTCAAGAGCAATGCCACGCGGTATGCGACGGCGGTTCCGGAGACTCGCAAGATTCAGTATGTTGCCTTTGACGCGTCGAATCTCCCGGGCGGCAAGCCGCAGGTTTCGGACGCGGATGTGCTGGCGTACTACAACGCCCACAAGGATCAGTACCAGGTGAAGGAGCAGGTGAAGACCCGGCACATTCTGATTGCGGTTCCGGCAGGTGCGGACGCGAAGACGGATGCGGCGGCCAAGGCGAAGGCTGAGGACCTGTTGAAGCAGATCAAGGCCGGCGCCAACTTTGCAGAGCTGGCGAGCAAGAACTCGGACGATCCGGGAAGCAAGGTGCAGGGCGGCGAACTGCCGATGTATCCGACGAGCGGACTGGATCCGGCCTACGCGAAGGCTGCGATGGCGCTGAATCCGGGACAGACCTCAGACGTGGTGCGGTCGCAGTTTGGCTATCACATTATTCAGACGGAGCAGAAGGAGCCCGCACACCTGAAGTCGCTGGCCGAGGTGAAGGGTGAGATTCTGCCGGTGCTCGAACAGCAGCGTGCTGGTGCGGCGGAGGAGACGTTTGCGTCGTCGCTTGCTGCCGATGCGAAGAAGAACGGCCTGGACAAGGCAGCGGCTGCGAAGGGGCTGCATGTGGTGACCACGGACTACGTCGCGAAGGATGGGGTCATTCCCGGACTTGGCCGATGGAGCACCGTTGCTCACGCAGGCCTTTGCCGTGGTGAAGGGCGCTGACCCGGCTTCGGTTTCGACCGGTGAAGGGTACGCTGTGTTTCAAGTGGCCGATGTGAAGCCGGCCCATGCTCCGGATTTTGCGGCGTACAAGACGCACATCCTCGAGGACTATCGCGAGCAGCAGATGCCCCAGTTGCTCAGTGCGCAACTGAACAAGCTGGAAGACCGGGCCAAGGTGCTGAACGACCTGAAGAAGGCTGCCGCGGAAATGAACCTTCCGTTGAAGACGAGCGAGCTGGTGGGTAAGGATGCTCAGGTGCCCGATGTTGGGTCGATGGGCGGTCCGGGCGCGGTAGCGTTCACGCTGGCGAAGGGCGCCATTTCGGGGCCGATCAATACGGGGCAGTCCGGCATTGTGCTGAGCGTCGTCGATAAACAGGAGCCCACGGCGGAGGACATCGCGAAGAACTTTGTCGCTACCCGCGAGAAACTGCTGAACGACCAGCACCAGGAGATCTTCACCGTGTATATCGGTGAGCTGACTCAGAAGTATGAGAAGAGCGGCGCGGTGAAGTACTCGAAGAGACAGGAGCCGGCTAGCTCGCCGTTCGGGAATTAGCGAGTCGGCTGGTTAGCGAACTAACGAGATACCCCAAGGCTGGCCTTGGGGTATTTTTTTTGCGTGGATGCCTGGGGTCGTTGTTCTGTTGCGGCGACCACGTATCATGCATCCAAGGTCTCAGGAGGGTCTCAAGAGGCTGAGGGGGTAGGCGGGATGAGTGGGGAAGTGAGTAATCAGGAGCGGATGTCGGGGGTTCTGCTGCATGTCACGTCGCTGCCTTCGTATGGGGGGGTGGGGGATTTTGGTCCTGCGGCTTATGCGTTTGTGAACTTTCTTGCAGCGGCGAAACAGCGGCTGTGGCAGGTTCTGCCGTTGAGTCCGACGGGGTACGGCAGCTCACCGTATTCGGCATTGTCGGCGTTCGCGGGAAATCCGCTGCTGATCAGCCTTGAAGTGCTGGTGCAGGATGGCTGGATTGCGGGCGAGCGTATTGCGGGGCTGCCGGGACATGATGGGCCTGCGGACTTTGGAGCGGCGCATCGTCTGAAGCTGCCGCTGATTGAGGAAGCGGCGGCGAACTTTCTCGATCATGCGCCGGAGGAGAAGCGGGCGCGATTTCACAAATTCCTCGAGGCCAATATCTCGTGGCTGCCTGACTATGCGATGTTCAATGTGCTGCGGCGACTCCATAACTATGTGAGTTGGAATGAGTGGCCCGCCAAGTATGCGCGCCGGCAGCATGATGCGATGACAAAGGCGATGAATGAGCATGGCCGCGAGCTGGCGATTGAAGAGGTGATTCAGTTTTTCTTCAATGAGCAGTGGAGCGCGCTGCGCGGCTATTGCAAGGACCATAAGGTTCGTATTCTGGGTGACGTCGCCATCTTTGTGAATATGGATAGTGCCGATGTGTGGGTGCATCCTGAGCTGTTCGAGCTGGATAAAGATCTGAAGCCGTTGCGCGTTTCGGGAGTGCCGCCGGATTATTTTTCGCCGACGGGACAGCGGTGGGGGAATCCGCTGTACAAGTGGGGCGTGCTGAAGGATCGGGGATTTGATTGGTGGGTGGCGCGGATTCGACGGGCACTTGCGCTGTACGACGTGATTCGTCTCGATCACTTTCGCGGATTCGAGGCGTACTGGTCGATTCCGGCGGACGAGCCGACTGCGATCAACGGCCAGTGGGTAAAGGCTCCGGGGCATGAACTGTTTCAGCGGCTGAAGGATGTGTTCGGCAATCTGCCGTTTGTCGCGGAGGACCTTGGGTTGATTACTCCCGAGGTGGATGAGTTGCGCGAGCACTTCGGCATGCCAGGGATGAGGATTCTGCAGTTCGGATTCTCGGATCGCGGGTCTCATTTGTATCTTCCGCACCGGTACGTTACGAACACGGTGGCATATACCGGCACGCACGACAACAATACGACGCTGGGCTGGTGGCGCGAGGGCGCGACCGATGCGGAGCGTGCGCACGTGCAGACTTATCTGCAGGGTATCGAGCACGACGGCGATATTGTGTGGGCGATGATGCGTGCGGCAGCGCGATCGGTGGCGAATCTGTGCGTGTTTCCGATGCAGGATGTGCTGCATCTGGGGAGCGAGGCGAGGATGAATACGCCGTCGGCAGAGGCAGGGAACTGGACCTGGCGGTACAACCTGCATGCGGTCCATCCGGACTTTGCGACGAAGCTGGCCGCGCTGATGGAGATGACGGATCGCGATGGGTATGAAAAGCCGGTGGAGGGCACGGAGGCAGGCAAGCCGACGGAAGAGGCGTCGAAACGGGCAGAGCTGGGCGCGACCGTTTAGACTGGAGAGGTAACTTTAAATCTTCAGGAGCAACACGCACATGCCTCTCTCCGGCGAAGCCATCCGCACCATGAACTACGTTGACGACATTTCGGTAACGCTGCGCCGTATTCTTGCCGTCCTGCCCTCGTTGACTGACGACGAACGCCAGCGCGTGTCGGACCACATCAAGGCCGCCGAGCCGAGTTACGAGTCAGTGATCAACGCAGTCGCGAGCAAGAAGTGAACGAGGCGGCTGCGGTTCAGCCGTCGTTTGCAATTCGAACGGTCGCCATCATCGGGGCCGGAGTGGCGGGCCGCAGCTTTGCTTTGGCGTGTGCCGGGGCGGGCTTTCATGTTGTCCTGGAAGACGTGATGCCGGCCAATCTGCGGCGCGCGGAGGCGGACTATGCTGACCTGACTGCGCGGGGAACAGCCTGGGCGTCTGGAGTTGGTGCTGACGGTGGAGGATGCCGTTCGCGAGGCCGATGTCGCGGTGGATTTTGTGCCGGACGAGTTGGAGTCGAAGCTGGAGATATTCAGCATGATCGACCGTATGGCGCCGCCGAAGACGATTTTGTGTACGCCGAGTTATGCGCTGAGCATCACGGACCTGGCTTCGTGTGTCTACCGGCCGGAGCGGTGCGTTGCCGTGCGGGGGGATATGATTCGCAAGGATGCCGCCGCTGTGCCACCGGTGGTTCGGTTGTTGTATCCGGCGGCGGCGGATGAAACTGTGCTGGGGGCGGTGGCGGCGTTTCTGCAGGCGCTGGGGGTGGAGGCGAGGAAGGAACCTGACCCGGAAGTGCCAGTGTTGATGAAGAACATTTTGGTGTAGGCTTTCGATAGGTTTCAGGGGCGAATCGCAGCGCGCAAATCGGTTGCAGGAAGTTGTTGGCAGAAGGGAACTCTTTTGCCTGCATTTGCGTAACGATTTACGGAGCGATCCGTCCAATGGCCGTCATGCGTATGTTCAATGTTCTCGCCCAGGTCTTTCGGTCGATTGGGGCCAATAAGCTCCGTTCGTTCCTGACGATGTTCGGGATTGCGTGGGGCGTGGCTTCGCTGCTGCTGCTGGTTGGGCTGGGCGAGGGGTTCCGGTCGGGACAGCGCAGAGGACTGGCAGAGCTTGGCACGGACGTGATCATGATCTGGGGCGGCACGATTCCGGTGTTGCCGGAGCAGCATGTCGGGATGCATCCCTACAAGTTGACCATGAGTGATGCGGATGCGATTCGCGCCGGCGCACCCGATGTTCGAAACGTTACGTCGTTCATCCAGCGCAGCGATCTGAAGCAGGTGAGCGAGTTTTCGAGCGCAGGCGGACAGGTGATGGGCGTCGAACTGAACTACCCGGAGATCCGGCATCTGCCGATCGCGCAGGGACGGTATCTGAACCAGGACGATATCACGCACCGCGCGCAGGTGGTGGTGCTGGGGCAGAAGATGGAGAAGCTGCTGTTTGCGGGGCATCCTTCGCTGGGCGCTTTTATCACGCTGAATGGGTACCGATTTCAAGTGATTGGCGTGGCGACCAAGATTGGACGTGGGAACAACGACGGGGACAACCAGAGGATCTATATTCCGCTGACCACGATGCAGGAATTTTTCCCCATGACGGGCGAAAACGTTCCGCAGGATGCGATTACATCGATTCAATATCAGCCGCGGACGGAGGATTTGAACGAGACGGCGAAGGCAGAGGTACACAAGATTGTCGCCGCGCGACATGGATTTGACCCGAGTGCCAAAGAGGCGTTCGAAGAGTGGGACACGATCAAATCGCAACGCATGGTGGGGATGATCTTTACCGCGATGGACATATTTCTGGGTGGCGTGGGAATTGTGACGCTGGCGTTGGGAGCTGTGGGAATCATCAACATCATGCTGGTGACGGTAAGCGAGCGGACGAAGGAGATTGGGCTGCGAAAGGCGCTGGGCGCGACGAATCGAAGCATTCTCTTTCAGTTCTTTCTTGAGGGGCTGGCGCTGACGGGGTTGAGCGGGCTGATCGGCATCCTGGGGGCGGCGGCGTTGATGGGAACGCTCGGGTCGGTGGTGGGGAATAACGATATGGGGTTCGATCCGCCGCGGCTGGTACCGTGGTCTGCGGCAATGGCGATGGGGTCATTGATGCTGTGCGGAATTGTGGCGGGACTCTATCCGGCGCGCCAGGCGGCGTTGCTCGAACCGGTCGAAGCGCTGCGGAAGGAGTAGCAGCCGATGCTGAGCGATATCTTCGGACAGGCAGTGGAGGCGATGAAACATAATCGCCGGCGCACGATGATCACGGTTGTCGGCATGGCGTGGGGGATCGCGACGGTGGTGCTGCTGCTGGCGTATGGCGCCGGGTTTGGGCAGGCGTTTGAGAACATCTTTGCGCAGTGGGGAACCAACATGATCGGCGTCTTTCCCGGGCGCACGAGCGAACAGGCTGGCGGCGAGAAGGCCGGCGTAAAGGTGCAGTTAACGATGGATGACGTCGAGCGCATCCAGGAGACGGTGCCGGGGATTCTTCGCGTCTCGCCATACCTTTTCAAAAACGTGCCAGTGGGGAACGATCTGCATACCTTTACGACCTGGAATGTTTCTGGCATCACTCCCGAGCTGCAATCGATCCAGAAGATGGAACTGGCTCAGGGGCGGCTGCTGACGCAGGCGGACCTTCAGCAGAGGGCGCATGTGACGGTGATCGGGTCGGAGGCGAAGACGAAACTCTTCTCCGGATTGTTTCCGATCGGCGAGAAGATACGGCTGAACGGGATCAGCTTTGAGGTGGTGGGAGTTCTGACGCCGAAGATGCAGGAGGGCGACGACAGCGATATCAATCGTGGCGTGAATGTGCCGTTCACCACGATGGGCGACCTGAAGGATACGAAGTACCTCGACGGCATCTGGATGGACTACAAGGGCGATCCGAAGATGGTAGAGCAGGCGCTGCGCAAGACGCTGGCCGCAGCGCACAACTACCGGCCGACGGACAGGCGCGCGGTTTTTGTTGCGAACATCATGGAGCAGTTGGCGCAGTTCCGGATTATCTCGCTGGGGCTACAGGTGCTGTTGTTGTTTATTGGCGCGTTGACGCTGGGGATTGCGGGCATCGGCCTGATGAATATCATGCTGGTGAGCGTGCAGCAGAGGACACGTGAGATTGGTGTGGAGAAGGCGCTGGGTGCGCGGAAACGGCATATTCTGCTGCAGTTTCTGGCTGAGGCTCTGGTGATCTCGGGAGTTGGCGGCGCGGGCGGAATTGCGCTGGCGTATGCGGTTGCGAGAATTATCGGCAAGATTACGTTCTATAGCGCACTAGCTTCCAACGCGGATGCAGGTGATGTTCACCTGATTATTTCGCCGAACAGCGTGCTGGTCGCGACGGTGATTCTGGTGATTGTGGGGACAGTCAGCGGCATGATTCCTGCGATGAAGGCGGCGAGCCTCGATCCGATTGAGGCGCTGCGGTACGAGTAGGCCGGCTAGGTGTGGACGGCGGGTTTATAGATGAGGCCGATGACGATGCCTACGATGACCCACTGCACAAAATAAGCGATCGACTGCTGGATGGTCAGCTTGAGACCGATATTCAGGTTGACGTAGTTGTGCACGACGAAGGAGCCGATAGCGAAGACTCCGATGAGGGCGCCGAAGCGCGCGCCTTCTGCAATGTCTGAGCCGCCGGAATAGACCATTGCGTAGAGCACGGCGATTGCGACGAGCGCCACGAACATGGCGATCATGCCGAAGGGCATTACGCTTTTGATGCCTTCCTGCGAGCGATAGACGGCAGGATACCTGGCGAACTCCGTTCGGAGCCAGGGAAGAAGGCCGAAGAGGATGCCGCCATAGATGAAATAGGCGATGAAAGCGCAGAAGGCTGCGAGCAGGATGCGGGTGTAGTTCATGGCAAGACGTTATACATCTGCGAGTGCGGCTGCACAATGACGGAGGAACTATTTCTGCGCTGGCAGGTCGTTTTTCTACACTTTTTTGATCGGGCCGGGGTAGCGCGCCACGACCTTGTCTACGGTAAGTAGAGTAATTCCTTCGACTGTGGCCTGGGCGATCAAGATTCGATCAAAAGGGTCTTTGTGAAATGCTGGCAGGGCATCGATGGCAACGGCATGTTCGCTCGTGATGGGCAATTCACTGTATCCGTTATCTAGAAGACTACGACGCAGCCTTCGCGGGTCTACGGAGACGACGTCTCTGCCAACCCCATGCTTGATCGCAATCTCCCACACGCTCGCCACGCTAAAAATAAGCTCGTTCTTCGTGTCGTCAATCAGTTGAGCTACGGCTTTCGGGAGGCGTGGCGAATCGTCAACGGCCCACATTAGCAGATGAGTATCAAAGAGCAGTTTCATTTCTTACCGTAGAACATTTCTTCGATCTCTTTTTCAAAGATTCGATCGAAGTTGTCCGGGATTTTGATTTCACCCTTCATGAAGCCCCGCCTGCGAATTTTTTTGCCGGTGGGTGTGTCGATGGCCATCACTTTGACCATCGGTTTGCCTGCCTTCGCGATGATGAAGGATTCGCCCTGTGCGGCTTTCTCGATGAGTTTGGAGAGATGGGTCTTGGCTTCGTGGATGTTGACGACATTCATGAGCGGCACCCTTAGTGGACTAAGTCTAGTTAGTTTAGTCCACTGGGGCAACTGCGTCAAGCTGGATTAGTTGTCGGCGTTTTCGCGCTTGTAGGGTTTTTGCATCAGAGCGCGGGCTTCGTTGACGGCGCCCTGAGTGTTGTCGTTGGTCTGGACGGCGAGGCGATATTCGTTGACGGCGCGGTCACGCTGGCCCGTGACGTCGAAGATTCTGCCGAGCTCGATGTGGCTCCAGACCTCGACCCATTTGGGGTCTCCGTCGCCGCGCAGAGCGTCGCGGAAGGAGTTCGCGGCGGACTGGTAGTTGCGCTGCATGAAGAAGACTTCGCCGATGCGATAGGCCGCAAGTGAGCTGTTCTTGTTTGCGTCGAGCGCCTTCTGGTACTCGATGAGCGCTGCGGTGAGGTCTCCCTGGGCGACCTGTTCCTGTCCGCGCAGCACGGCGACGCGCACGGCCAGGTCCGGCGTGCTCTTCAGCAGCCAGTTCTCCGGATCGATCTGGATACGGCGCGGGCGGCCGAAGGTTTCGACGGAGTAGTGCGAGTCGTTGCCGGAGACGTCGACGCGGCGAATCTCCGTTTTGCCGTCGGTTTCGATGCGCAGTTCGACGGGCATGCGGAAGAGGTCGAGGTCCTGTTCGACAGCGCCGACGGTGCGGAAACCTTTGTTGTCGCCGAGACGAAAGACGGAGTACTTGTTCGTGAAGGCGGGAGCGCCGGTGCCGTCGAGCCATTGCGCGAAGAAGGCGGTCAGTTCGAGGTTGGATTGCGCCGCCGCGATGGTTTCTACATTCGAGGTGCGAATCGATTTGTCGGTGTACTGGGTGAGGAGGGTGCGGAGGAACTTGTTGAAGACATCGTCGCCCATCTCCCAGCGGAGCATGTGGAAGACCATGGCTCCCTTTTCGAGCGTCATGGACTGGAACTGCGGGGAGAAGGGGTCGAGGCGGCCGATGGTGGTCAGGGGCTCGGTGTCGTAGGCGAGGGCGCCGGCGGAGACGTCGGTGATGGCGGACTGGAAGGCGTTCTTACCGGCGGAGTCTTCGAGGTACATCAGCTCGGCGTAGCGCGACATGCCGTTGGTGATCCAGGCGTCGTTCATGGTGGCGGGCGAGATCTGGCCGCCCCACCACTGGTGGGCGAGGGTGTTGGATAGCAGGCGCTGCTCGTTGTGGGCGGCGATGCGGCTTGCCGGCGATGGCTGCGATCTCTGGCGCCCAGGCGGCGGAGACGGCGTCGTCGGGTAGCTCGACGAGATTCATGCGCGTGGATTCAGGCTGGCCGAAGGCACCGGACATGTAGAGATACTCGCGCTCGGCCTGGCTGGCGAAGTCGTGGGCGAAGTCCTTGCGTTTTTCCGTGACGTAGACGCGCATGTTGCCGGCGGTGATGGGGTCGATGAATTTGCCGGCGATGATGGTGCCGGGGAATCCGGGCTTGGCCCATTTGAAGGTGAACTCGGTGCGGTTGCCGGGAAGACTCTTGGCCGCCGCCACTCCGCTGCCGCTGCCGACGACGCGCTCATCGCCGGGGACGCGGATGTGCATCTCGGCGGTGAAGCGGTTGGTGAAGAGGCCAGTCATGGGGAACCAGCGGCCGGGGTAGAGCAGGATGCTGATCGGATCTTCGACTGAGGCGAGTTTGATGCCCTCGACGGGGCTGGTATCGGCGCCCTTGAGGGTGCCGGAGTATTCGAAGTGGTAGGTGGTGGTGACGCCCTTGGCGATGGGCGTGGCCGGGGTAAAGCGCACGGTGTTGTTGTTGGTCAGGCGCTCGTACTGGAGCGGCTTGCCCTGGGCGTCGGTTGCCTTGGTGACCTGCAGGCCATTGTTCAGTTCAAAGGTGGGGTTGATCAGCTCCTCGAGCGCGGTGAAGGTCACGTCGGCGGTCGCGGTCAGGCGATTCACGGCAGGGTCGAGGTCCGCGTTGATCACATAACCGGTGATCTGCATCGGGACTTTGACCGGCGCGGCCCACGCGGTGACCGTGAGCAGGCACAAGGGAAGCAGAGTGGCGATCGGGATTCGAAGAATGCGAGAAAAAGCGCACATGCAGCTAAAGTTCCTCAAAACATCATGGTACAGCCCATTCACCTATTAGACGCTCGCAGTCGATTTTGGGCCACTCACCAAGGGTTTTTCGGGCAAAAGTGCTTCTACTGCGTCGCAGACCTGCCGGATGGAAGTTGTGCCGGCGGGTGGTTGCAGAACGCGGTCAACCTCGGCCAGGTCGGCGATCATTCGTTCGCGCTCGGGGCCGTCGGCGAGCAAAGGCTGCAGTGCCGCGGCGACATTTTCGGCAGTAAAGCGATCCTGCAGCAGTTCGGGGACGATTCTCCGGCCCGCGATCAGGTTCACCATGGCGATGGGCAGGTTGCCGTCCGTATCCACCCAGTCGGGGTTCCAGATCTCAGGAGGATAGTGGACCAGTCGCTTTGCCAGCCGAAAGGTGAGGGGAGAGACGCGGTAGACGACCACGAAGGGGTTCCCGATGACGGCGGCCTGGACGGTTGCCGTGCCGCTGGCGACGACGCTGGCGCGAGCGTGGTGAAGGGCCTCGCGGGCATCGGGGACGAGGCAGATGTTGAGGAGTTTCAGGGCCACATCAGGATCTGACGGCAACCATTCGTCGTGACCGGTGATCGCCTCGGCCAGTTTGTTGCGGTCAATGGTGGAGGCGACCGGCAGAATGTATTGGCAGCCGTCCGGGAAGCGGTAGGTCAACTCCACCATCGTGTCGAGGTTCGCGGAGACCTCCTTCCAGCGGCTTCCGGGCAGGAGGGCGATCCATGATTTTGCCGGGTCAAGGCCGTGAGCGGCGGCGTACTCTTCGCGGGAGATGGTGGGCTTCGGAAGCTCGGCGAGAGGGTGGCCGACGAACTTGGCGTCGACGCCGCGGGAGCGGTAGAAGCGAGCTTCGAAGGGAAAGATGACCATCATGCGGCTGACGCGCTGCTGCACCCAGCGCAGGCGGCTGCGCTTCCAGGCCCAGAGTTGCGGGCTGACAAAGTAGATGACGGGGATGTTGAGTTTTTTCAGCTCGCGGGCGAGACGGAAGTTGACGTCGGGGAAGTCGATGAGGATGGCGGCGTCGGGACGGCGCTTTTTGATGGAGGCGACGAGGCGGCGATAGGCTCCATAGACGCGTGGCATGTGGCGGATGACCTCGGTGATGCCCATGTGGGCGACGTCTTCGGCGCGCACGATGCGGTCGAGGCCGGCATCTTCCATCTCGCGGCCGCCGAGGCCGAAGCAGCCGAGCTGCGGGTGCCGCCTGCGAAGCTCCGCGATGAGCTGCGCGCCGTAGTGGTCTCCGCTTGCTTCGCCGGCAGACAGGAAGATACGCGGATTGGGTGGGATAACGATGGCAACAGTGTAGATTTTTCTGGGGAGGATTGCATGGGAAAAGGTGCAGCCAGAAAGTTTCGGGCGTTGCTCGAGCCTTTGCAGGGTGGGCTTGGGTGGGTTGTGGCGCGGATTCCGTTTGATGTGGATGCGGCGTGGAAGACGATGGTGAGGCTGCGTGTGAAGGTGGAGGTGGGTGGCGAGGTCTTTCGTACATCGCTATTTCCCGATGCGCGGCACGGCGGCCATTTTGTGTTGGTGAATAAGAAGATGCAGAAGGCCGCCGGAGCCAGGGTTGGGGCCATGGTGGATTTTGCGATTGCGCCCGATCTTGAGGAGCGTGAGCCGACGGTCCCTCCGGAACTGGCGAAGCTGTTGAAGACGGAAAAAAAACTGGCGAAGTGGTATGAGGGGTTGAGCGAGCCGATCCGGTGGGAGATTGTGAAGTGGATTGACGGAGTGAAGAGCGCGGAGGCGCGTCAGCGGCGGACCGAGCAGATCGCGGAACGACTGATGCTCACGATGGAGGGTGAGAAGGAACTGCCCCCGGTGCTGGAGGTGGCGTTTCGAAGGGTTCCGGCTGCGCGCAAGGGCTGGGATGCGATGACAAAGGCGGTTCGTCGGCGGAACCTGATGGCGGTCTTCTACTATCAGAGCCCCGAGGCTCGCGAGAAGCGGGTGAAGAAGGTGGTGGAGGATTGTCTGAAGGCGGCAAATAAGTGAGGTGGGGAGTTCTTTCTCTGCTGCTGACGCTCGTCAGCCGCCTGTTGCTTCGCAGAGACCGTTTGAGCGGCAGAATGGAGCAAATTCTCAAGGCATTTCCTTTTGATCAGGCGCGGGTGGTCCTTGCGAGCAGCGGCAGACGGCTGTCTGCGGTCTATGTTTCGGCTGGCGAAGATGCTCCCCTGGTTCTGATCTGCCACGGGATCGGCGAACGAGTCGAATACTGGGGGAACGTGCAGGACTTGTTGAAGGGGATGGATGTCTCTTCGCTGGTTTTCAATTACTCCGGCTTTGGTGCGAGTTCGGGCGCGGTGAGTGCGGCACACTGCGAAGAAGATGCGATAGCGGTCTACCGGAAGCTTGTCGACGACGGCCACAAGTCCATTGTTCTGCTTGGGTTTTCGCTTGGGACCGGAGTCGTTGGCGCGATCGCTTCGCGCATCGATGTGGATGGATTGATCTTGTGCGAAGGGTTTTCAACGTTGCGTGAGGCCGGGATTGCGGTGGGCTTTCCGCGATGGCTGACACGGTTGGTGCCCGATGTCTGGGATACGGTCGGCCGGGTAAGTGAACTCGAGATACCGGTATTGGTGGTCCACAGCGATGCGGACGGTTTATTTCCTGTGTCGATGGCGAAGAGAGTCGCCGAGGCCTGTGGTTCGCGGGGAGAGTTGATCGTGGTGAACGGTTTACCACACGAGGCGCCGATCTTTACACCATCGGAATTCGTCTGGCAGCCCATTGCAGCGTGGGTGAAGCAAAGGTCTTTAGAGGGTCTTACGACAAGATCGCGGGTGGCGCGCGGCTAGTCTGCGCTGAGCGGCTGGAGAGGTGCGGTGGCGTCGGTGCCTGTGCCGAGTTCCTGATCGCGGTACTGCAGTTGGTAGAGCTTCCAGTAGAGGCCGCGCTGGCTCAGGAGTTGTTGGTGGGTGCCGCGCTCGCGAAGCTGGCCTTTGTGCATGACGAGGATGGTGTCGGCGCGCTGGATGGTGGAGAGGCGGTGGGCGATCAGGATGGAGGTGCGTCCGGTGATCATGCGTGAGAGAGCGAGGCGAACGCGGAGTTCGGTGTCGGTATCGACGGAGGAGGTGGCTTCGTCGAGGACGAGGATTCCGGGGTCGTGGGCGAGGGCGCGGGCGAAGCTGATGAGTTGCTTCTGGCCGGTGGAGAGCGTCGCGCCGCGTTCGCGTACCGGTTCGGCGAACTTCAACGGCAGAGTGCGGATGAAGTCGCCGACGTTGACCTCATCGCAGGCGCGTTCGAGCCGATCGTCCGTGATCCACGTCGAACCCAGGCGGATGTTGTCCGAGATGGTGCCGGTGAAGAGGAACGGGTCCTGCAGGACGACGCCGAAGCGCTGGCGGAGCTTCTTGAGGTCCTGCTCCTGCACGTCGACACCGTCGACCAGGATGCTGCCGCGCTGGATGTCGTAGAAGCGCATCATCAGGCTGGTGATGGTGGTTTTGCCGGCGCCGGTGTGGCCGACGATGGCCGCGGTTTCGTCCGGTTCGATGACGAAGCTGACACCGCGGAGGATCCATTCGATGTCGGCGTAGGTGCGAAGGTCTTCGTCGGTCGCAGAGGCAATGCGGGTGAGTTGTGCCGGGTCGAGTTTCTGGTAGGTGAACCAGACGTTGCGGAACTCGACGCGGCCTGAGCCGTCTCCGGCTATGGGAGAAGCAGGGCGAGACGATCGTCGGTTCGGTGTCGAGCAGCTTGAAGACGCGCTCGCTCGCCGCCATGGCTGCCTGCAGGATGTTGTACTTGTCGCTGAGGTCCTGGATGGGCCGGAAGAAGCGCTGCGCGTATTGGATGAAGGCGATGAGGATGCCAAGGGTGACACTCGAGAGGATCGAGTGACGAAGTCCCGCCCCGAATGCCGTGTTACGTAGTACAGCATCGCCGCCAAACCAGATGACGAGCGCAATGGCGGTGGAGCTGAGGAATTCTACGATGGGGTAGTAGAGCGCGTAGGCGAAGATTGCGTCGTCCCACGCCCGCTTGTTTTCGGCGTTGACGGCGGAGTAGTCATTGAAGGCGCGCTGTTCGCGGTTGAAGAGCTGCACGACAGACATGCCGGAGACGTACTCCTGTGTGTAGGAGTTGATGCGTGCGGTGGCGTGACGTTGGCGGCGATAGCTGTCGCGGACGTGACGACGGAAGATGCGGGTGACGTAGAGGATCGCCGGGATGACCGAGATGGCGAGCAGCGCAAGCGGCCAGCTCATACGCAGCATGATGATGACGATGAAGGCGAGAACGAAGATGTCTTCAAAGATGGCGAGTACGCCCGAGGTGAACATTTCATTGAGGGCGTCGACGTCGGAGGTGACGCGTGTGACAAGCCTGCCGACGGGGTTGTGGTCGAAGAAGGCTGGCGACATGCGCTGCAGATGACGGAAGATCTGGCTGCGCAGGTCGAACATGATCTTCTGTCCGGTCCACTGCATCGTGTAGGTTTGCAGGAACTCCAGGAGGTATGTGACGAGCAGTGCGCCGAGATAGAGAAGACCGAGCTGCGTGATGCCGGTCATCGGTCGCGAACTGAGATGGCGTGCAAGCCAGGAGAGATTGGCAGGCGGCGTGTCGGCCATGTAGGTGTCGACGGCAACCTTGACGAAGTATGGCCCCATCACATCGCTGCCGGCTTTGAAGATGATGGAGAATGCAGCGAGAGTGACCTGAATTTTGTAGGGACGGAGATATGTCAACAGACGACGGATCAGATGCCGGTCGTAGACTTTACCGACGACATCTTCGTCGTGTGCCGCCTTCTTTACGGGCTCTTCCTTTTCGTCCTTCGGTTTCCGGTCGTCAGCCATGCGCGTATTCCATTTTAGATGTTTGTGGCCGACGTGGGATTCCGGAATACCAATGACACTAGGGGGTTACACGGCTGGAGACTGCTCCCAGGACCGCCCCCTGGCCGTTCTGCTGGAGGAAGACCACCACTCGCATGTCGCCCGGCTTCGCGTCTCCCGGCGCAGTCAGGGTAAAGGAAACCGGGCCGGCGCTGAGATTTTTCAGGCTTCCGACCTTTTGCAGGGTGCGGACGACACCCGCGTGATGAAGGAGGTGACCGCCGTTTTCGCCGCCGCGAACCTGGGTCGAATCTGTCGGATCAACGAGCGCGACAAAGAGGTCTGCTTGTGGTTTGGCTGGCGCGGGCGAAGAGATAGAGACGGTTGCGGAGACCTTGCGGCCGTCAACGACCGGCTGCGAGACGCTCAATGTGAGCTTTGGGGTTTGCTCGGCGTGTTGAATAGCACGAACCGCATGAGGCGCGTCGTTGCCGACGAACTGATCTGTTCCATCGACGATCATCTGCGGCGTGTAGCCTCCCGAGTCCACCCGCAGGCGTTCGCAATATTGGGTTTGCCGATCGGTGTACTGGTGTGAAGAGAAGCGGTCGTGCCAGCCTTGGTCGTCCCAGTAGTCAACGTGTTCGCCCAGAATGATGATTTCTGCTCCGGCGATGGGCTGGCTCTGATCAAGCTTGGCCAGCAGCGCGTCGGCAGGAGGGCAGCTCGAACATCCTTCGGACGTGAAAAGCTCCACGAGAACCGGCGTGCGGTTCGTCTGCGCGGTCTGGGCACTGCTGATAGCGGTTGCGATGGCAGAGACTCCCGCCAGAGTTGCGATCAAGGCAATAGAGCGAAGCGGCGACATAGAGCTGACCTCTGTTGCATTAGAGCCACGTTGATAGGTTTAAGTTACACCTCCGCTAAGAGAATCTCCGTGAAACAATTGGATTGAGGGTGTTCGTTCGAATGACTGGACCTGTCGGCATCTATATCTCGGTACCGTTCTGCAAGGCGAAGTGTACCTTCTGCAACTTCGCTTCGGGAGTTTTTGGTGCAGAACGGATGCAGCAGTATGTCGAGCGTGTCTGCGATGAGATTCGTGCATCACACGCAGCGGCGCAGAGGATCGGAGCGTGTTTGCCGGGGGCGGTCGACACGATCTACTTTGGCGGCGGAACTCCGAGTCTGTTGTCGGCGCAGCAGTTCCGGCAGATATTTCTGAGTCTCCGAGATGAGTTTGAGCTTGCCGGCGATGCAGAGATAACGCTGGAGTGCGCTCCGGGGCAGCTCTCCTCCGAGACGCTGGACGAACTGCTGCAGCAGGGGATGAATCGCATCAGCTTTGGCGTGCAGTCGTTTGTGGATCGCGAGACCGCGGCTGTTGGCCGCCTGCACACGGAGCAGCAGTGCGAGGCGGAGTTCGCGCGTGTGCGAGCCGCCGGCATCCACGAGATCAATGTTGACCTGATCGCCGGGCTTCCTCATCAGACGCCGCAGAGCTGGCAGTACTCGGTGGAGCGGGCGATTGCGAGTGGCGCTCCGCACGTCAGCGTTTATCTGCTCGAGGTCGATGAGGAGTCGCGACTCGGCCGCGAGATGCTGGAGAAGGGAACTCGCTACAGTGCGTCGTCAGTGCCCGGTGAAGACGAGACGGCTGAGTGGTACCAGCAGGCGTGTGTCGCGCTCCATGCGGCGGGAATACCGCAATACGAAATCTCCAACTTTGCGCGTCCCGGTCATCAGTCGCGCCACAACCTCAAGTACTGGCAGCGCCGGCCCTATGTGGGTTTCGGGCTCGATGCTCATTCGATGCTGCTCGCAGGAGCGGATGCCGTGCGGTTTGCCAATACCAGCGATCTGGACGAGTACCTCGGCGATGCCGCCGACGAGACTCCGTTCCGCCTGATCGAATCTGCTCCAAACGCCCGCCCACCTGAGGTCGATATCATCGGAATCGACGCAGCCTTTGAAGAGTCTCTTTTCCTCGGCCTGCGTCTGAACGAGGGCGTTGATCTGAATCGTCTGCGTGGCCGGTTCGGCGACGACATGTTGCGTGACGCGATGCCGGCGTTGCTTGAGGTTCGCGATGCCGGCCTGTTGGAGTTGAATGCAGACAGGATGCGTCTGACCCCGCGCGGCCGTCTGGTTTCGAACGAAGTCTTCAGCCGGTTGTTGATCTCGTCAGCAGCGTAAGAAATTTGTTAACAAACCAGGAGAGAACGAACATCATGATCGATCTACGCAGCGACACCGTCACCCGTCCAACCCCAGCTATGCGCGAGGCGATGGCCTCCGCCGAGGTTGGCGACGATGTCTATAGTGAAGACCCCACGGTCAACAAGCTGGAAAAAGAAGCTGCCGAAGTGTTCGGCCGTGAGGCTTCCATCTTTGTCCCCACAGGCACGATGGGCAACCAGATTGCGATTCGCCTGCACACGCAGCATGGGCAGGAGGTCATCTGCGAGGCGCGTTCGCATGTGCTCGACTGGGAGATGGCCATGATGGCGGCGTTTTCCGGCTGCCTTGCCCGGACTGTCGCGGCCGAGCGAGGCATCCTGACGTGGAACCACATCAAGCCGGCCATCGGCGCGAAGATTTATTACCGCGCCCAGACGGCTCTGGTGTGTGTTGAGAACACGCACAATATGGCGGGCGGTACGGTGACGCCGCTGCCGGTGCTCGAAGAGGTGTGGGCGGGCGCTCGCGAGGCTGGCCTGCCGGTGCATCTCGACGGTGCGCGGGTTTTCAACGCAGCCGCAGCGCTTGGCATCAGCGTTGCGAAGCTGACCAGCGGCTTCGATACGGTAATGTTCTGCCTGTCGAAGGGGCTGGGCGCTCCTGTCGGCTCGATGCTGCTGGGCAGCAGGAAGGCAATCGAGCGGGCACGTGTTCATCGCAAGGCGCTCGGCGGAGGTATGCGGCAGGCGGGAGTTCTCGCCGCTGCGGGGCTCATCGCGCTGCATGAGATGCCGAAACGTCTCTGCGAGGATCATGCGAATGCGCGTCTTCTGGCGGATGCTGTCGCAGCGCAATCGAAAGCAGCGGAGATCGACCTCGATGCGGTGCAGACGAACATCGTCATCTTCACGCTGCGTGGCAAAGACGGAAACAGCGGAGGCGATGCCGCAGCGTTTACCGCAGCGTTGAAGCAGAAGGGTGTGCTGGTCAGCGCGATTGGCCCGCACTCGATCCGCTTCGTCACCCATTACGATGTTGATCGAGCGGCGTGCCAGAAGGCTGCTGCAATTGTTACCGAAGAGTTGCGTTCGCTGATCGCTTAGACGACGACGGCATTGATCGTCGGATTTGTCGCGAGGAAGACGCTGACAACGGTGCCGTGTTCGGAGCTGCTGGTGTCGCTCCTTATGGAGATCGTGCCGCCGTGTTTGACGATGATGCCGCGGCTGACCCAAAGTCCAAGGCCTGTTCCTTGCTCCCCTTTGGTAGTGAAAAAGGCCTGGAACAGGTGTGGCCTGACGTCTTCAGGGATTCCGGGGCCGTTGTCGGCGATCGTTACTGTCGCTCCGGGTTGTGTCTTTGGTCCGTCGGCACCTGTGCTAGCCTTGCAGGCTCTGAGGCTGACTTCTACTTCGCCGCCTGGGCCGGTCGCCTCTGCTGCATTGGTGATGAGATTCGTGAAGACCTGACGCAACTCCGCCGGGAAGGCGGCCACCGAGACAGAGGCCGGCATATCGGCGCTGACAGTCACGCCCAGGTCGATCAGCCGCCGTTCGAGCAGCAGAAGAATCTCCTGCAGCATCTCCTTCAGATCGACGACGACCGGCGCCTTCGATTCGCGGTAGAGCCCAAGCATCGCGCGGCTGATCTGCGTCACTCGCGCCAGCTCCTGCTCGGCCATATCCATAAATTGCTTCGACTCTTCCTTCGAGGAGCCGTTGCGCATGAGGTAGAGCAGGTTGGAGACAGAATCGAGCGGGTTATGAATCTCATGGGCGATCGTCGCCGCCAGCCGCCCGGCGACGGCGAGCTTTTCGTTCGCGATCAGCGCATCCTGGGTCTTGCGCTCCATCGTGATGTCGCGAAAGACCAGGACAATGCCTGTGGTCTCTCCTTTTTGATCGCGAATCGGCGCGCCGCTGTCTGCGATGTTGAGTTCGGTCCCGTCTTTGCGCACCAGGACCGTATGGTTCGCCACGCCAACGATGCGGTCGAGCCGTTTCACCTTGGCGACGGCTGTCTCCATCGTCTCGCGGCTTCGTCTCGTTGACGATGTGGAAGACCTTCTCGAGCGGCTGTCCGCGGGCTTCGGACTGGCTCCATCCGGTCAGCGTTCTGGCCACGGGGTTCATCATCTGAACGCGACCGCCGGCATCGCAGGTGATCACGCCGTCGCCGATGGAGTCCAGCGTGGTGCGAAGTTCCTGCTCCGACTGGAAGAGTTCCTCGGCTCGGTGTCCCAGTATCTCCAGCGACGTGCGGTAGGCGACTGAGACGGTGTGGAGGCGATTGCGCGCGAACAGCCCAATCAGCAATCCGATGCCGAGAGCCAGAAACAGCAGGACAAGCAGCATGGTATGGACCTGGCTGTGCCACCGCGCAATCCGTCGCGTTCGATTGTCTTCGGCCTTGTGGATAATGTCGTTGAGGTCGTGGCGAACCTGGTCCATCAGAAACTTGCCATGCAGGTTGAGGTCGACGCCACTGGTTTTGCCTCCTTCGCCGACCTGGGCAATTATCGGCAGAGCGAACCCCTCGCGCCACGTCTGGTGCTCGTTGTTCAGATCGGCGATATCGTGCTTCAGGTCTGCGTCAGCTCCTGCCAGATTGCTAAGGTTTTGAATCTCTTCCTGTACATGGGACTCAGCTTCCTTGAACGGTTGCAGAAACTGCTTGTCGCCGGTCGTCTCATAGCCCCGGAGGCCGGACTCCTCATCCACAATCAGCTTCGAAACCAGTGTCGCCTGCGAGATGCGGGCGTCGGAATCCTGAATCAGGCTGACCGTCGCATTGGCTCCTTCGATCTGGAGGTAGAGCGCCCCTGCGACCACGAGCAGCGCGACCACAGGCAGCAGGAAGACCTGTCGCAACACGCTATTGAATTGACTTAGGTTCACAGTCCCTCTTATTTCTCTGTTAGAGTTCTTGCGGCTGAAGCAGGCTGCCCAGCTTTTCCAGAAGGACGGGCGCGCCCTCTCCCTTGGTCATATACAGGTCAACCACGGAGGTTACCTCGGCTGAAAGATCGACGTAAGCGGAGAGCAAAAGGATGGGAACATCCGGTTTCGACTGACGCATTCTGACGGCCACCTCGCCTCCGTGCATCCCCGGCATGGAGTAGTCGAGCACAACAGCCTCAACCGGCTCCGCGCAGAAGATCTCGAGTCCCGATGGCCCATCGGGCGCAGTCAGGACACGGTACCCGGCCCGCTCCAGAAGGATCTTCCGGACCTGGAGTCCTACGAGTTCGTCATCCACGCAGAGTACGAGATTGGAGTTTTGTTTCATAGAGTTCGGCGCGTGCGAACGAGTAGAATCACGTTAAGTATACGGTGAATCGATTTTCCGGTTTCCACGTCACGATTCATCGTACGTTCGCAATCTTTCGGGGCAATTTGCGCTAACCTGACGTTAATCAAACCGAGGTTTACGACTTGAGTCAGACGATTTTCGTGTTGGAAGATGACGCAGATATCTCCCGGCTGGTGCAATACCATCTGGAGAGCGCCGGTTTCACAGTTTGCCCCTATCTAGCCATCAATCAAATACTTACTGATGCCGAGCGGCAGCCCCCGGCGCTGTTTCTGCTCGACATCATGGTGCCCGGCGGCGACGGTCTCGATCTCTGCCGCAGGCTCCGTCAAAATCCGACGCTGAGCATCGTTCCCATCATCTTCCTCACAGCGCGCGCTGCGGAAAACGACCGCGTGCACGGGCTTGAGATGGGAGCCGACGATTACATCACCAAGCCCTTCGCAACGCGCGAGCTGGTGGCCCGCGTCAAGGCGGTACTGCGCCGCTTCGAGCGGCCAAGTTCACCGTCGCTCCTGAAGTTTGAGAATGTGGAAATCGACGCCGGCGCCATGCAGCTTCGGGTCAACGGCGAACTGGTCACGACCACAGCCACCGAGTTCCGGCTGCTGGATTACCTCGCCCGCCACCCGGGGCGCGTCTTCAGTCGCGATCACCTGCTCGACGCCGTCTGGGGCGACGCTCGCTTCGTTACGCCGCGGTCGGTCGACGTCTACGTCCGCCGCATTCGCGAGAAGATTGAGGACGATGCCGAGACGCCGCGCTATCTTAAGACTATGCGCGGAGCCGGCTATCGTTTCGAGATTCCGAAGACCGTGCCGGCCCAGGCCTAGAGGCAGCTTGTGAAGCGTGGTCTCTTTTTCTCGTTCTTTATTCGCATCGCGATTGCCCTGGGCTTCGTTGCGCTGTTGCGGGTCTGGTTTACGCCGCGCGACTGGGTTCTGGGCACGGCACTCCTCATCGCCTGGGCGGCCATCAACGCCTACTTTCTGGCGCGTTCGGTGCGCCGGAATATCCTCCGCCTCCAGGTTTCGACCGCGGCGATTCCAGAGCGCCACGTAGGCGTCATCGATTCCTCCTACACCGACTTCGACGACCTCGCCCGCGCCATCTCCGTCGCCTCCGACCACGTTGAACGCGCTTTGAACGGCGTCTCCGAGAGCCGCCGCGAACTCGAAGCCATGATTGACAGCATGCAGAACGCCGTCGTTGCCGTCGATCCAGCCGGACGCATTCAGTGGAGCAATCAAAGGTTGCAGCGCTTGTTTTCGGACGGCGCTTCCGGCAGCGCCGTGCGCATCGGCCAGGCTTTGGTCCAGACCATCCGCGATCCCAGCGTTCTCGACTGCGTCCGCACCACGCTCGAACAGCGCATCGTCAGTGAAGGCCGCTCGACGTCGCTTGTCCCCGGCCGCATCTTCGAGGTCAACGTTGCGCCGATGCCCGGCGGCGGCGCGGTCGCCGTCCTGCACGACATTACCCGCATCGAGCAGGTCGAACGCACGCAGCGCGACTTCGTGGCCAACGTCTCGCACGAGCTGCGCACGCCGCTCACGTCGATCTCCGGATATGTCGAGACCCTGCTCGATCATGAGGCTTCGCTCAGCAGTCAGGCCCGCGAATTTCTCGTCGACCATTCTGAAGAACGCGACCCGCATGAACCGCCTCACCGAAGACCTGCTGGTCATGGCGCGCGTCGAGTCTTCCGAACAGGAGCTTCATCCTGCGCCGATCCCCGCCGACGTCCTCGTGCGCGATGCCGTCCAGGCGATGAGCGGGCTGGTTCAGGACACGGAAGCCGTTCTCGAGATCGGCGAGATCACCACCGCCGAGGTCGTCGCCGACACCGACGCGATTCTCCAGGTGCTCAGCAACCTGATCGAAAACGGCATCAAGTACGGCCAGGCCCGCAACGAGCCGTATTGCCGAATCATCGTCAGCGCCCGCGAAGTCTCCGACCCCGGCATTTCCATCGGCTCCGGCGGCGCCGTTGAATTCAGCGTCCGCGATTTTGGTCCAGGGATCGCCTCCGAACACCTCAACCGCATCTTCGAGCGCTTCTACCGGATCGATAAAGCGCGCTCACGAGAGTCCGGCGGCACCGGCCTGGGCCTTGCGATTGCACGGCATATGGTGCAAACGCACGGCGGCTCCATCCGGGCCGAAAGCGAGCTAAATGCCGGCAGTACCTTCTTCTTTACGCTTCCAAAGGCCTTATCTCCTATCGAATAACGCCGTTTTCACCCCCGTGTAACCTCTCCGTAACAATCCCCCCTCAAACTAAAGATGTTGTGTTTTAACCGATTGCATCAACGATGCGTTTGAGCCGAGGGGGAATTGTGAATTTGAAACTGATCGCAGCAGGCGTGATGGCGCTCGTCACCGTGGGAGCCAGCGCACAGAATCTTAACGGGGCAGGTTCCACCTTTATTTACCCGATCCTGTCCAAATGGACTACCGAGTACAGCCAACTGCACCCAAATGTAAAGATTAACTATCAGTCAATCGGCTCCGGCGGCGGTATCCGTCAGGTGTCCGAGGGTACAGTCGACTTCGGCGCCTCCGACGTGACCATGACCGATGCGCAACTTACCGCGGCCAAAGTCAAAGTGATGGCCCTTCCGGCCGTTCTTGGTGCAGTAGTTCCGGTATACAACGTCCCCGGCGTCAACAAGGAACTCAACTTCTCCGGCGACGTCATCGCTGATATCTACCTCGGCAAGATCAGCCACTGGAACGACCCGCGCATTGCCAAAGACAATCCCGGCGTCAATCTGCCGAACAATCAGATCTTGCCTGTATATCGCTCGGATGGAAGCGGAACGTCGTTTATCTTCACCGATTATCTTGCCAAGGTCTCGCCTGCCTGGAACTCTGGTCCGGGGAGGGGTGCCGCAGTCAATTGGCCCACGGGTATTGGTCAGAAGGGAAATGAAGGCATTGCTGGAATGGTTCGCCAGACGCCAAATACCTTCGGCTACGTGGAACTCATCTACGCGGTGCAGAACAAGATGTCGTACGGTCTGGTCAAGAACGCAGCCGGAAAGTACGTGAAGGGAAGCACTGACAGCGTCACGGCTGCCGCTGCCGGCGCAGCCAAGAGCATGCCCTCCGACTATCGCATCTCGATCACGAACGCTCCCGGTACTGACGTTTATCCGATCTCCAGCTTTAGCTGGCTGTTGATCCCGACCCACGCCGCCGACACCGCCAAAACCAAGGCACTCGTCGATTTTATCGGCTGGGTGCTCGATCATGGAGAAGCCGAAGCCGCCGCCCTGACCTACGCTCCGCTGCCCAAGCAGGTTCAGGACATGGTCCGTAAGAGTGTCGCAACCATCAAGTAGGATTTGACCGCCGCGCAGATTTGTAAACCTTCCAAATTTGCGCGGCGCTTTTTCATTCCGGCTCAAAGACATTTAGCCAGATACAATCGCTAGAACCAGACCGACAGGAAAAACAGGACTGTGTCCTCTACCCGTATGACTGACCAACGAGACTCCAGGTCGTCCCAACCTGTATCACCCGTCTTGCCCAATCCGCCTGCGGTCTTTGCGGCGGCTTCAGTCCCGTCTACGGTCAACGAAGCCCCGTCGGTCATCCGCGACTTTCTCAACAAGCGAGGGAGCGGCAGCTTTGCCGACAACAGCTTCGCCGCCGTCATGCTTCTCTGCGCGCTTAGCATCTTTGCCATCGTTCTCTTCATCTTCGGTATCCTTGTCCTTCATTCCCATCTCAGCCTCGCGCAGTTCGGCTGGAAGTTCTTCACCCGCGAGGCGTGGGACCCGGTCTCCGGGGACTTCGGCGCGCTGCCCTTTATCTTCGGCACTCTCGCCACCTCGTTCCTTGCGTTGCTTATGGCGGTTCCGCTGGCTCTTGGCGTCGCCATCTTTCTCACTGAGTTGTGCCCCCCACCGCTGAGAGCCCCCATCTCCTTTCTGACCGAGCTGCTCGCGGCCATCCCCAGCGTCGTGTATGGTCTCTGGGCAGTCTTCGTTCTTGTTCCGCTGATGCGCGACGTCATTGGGCCGTATCTCGTCAAGTTCTTCGGCTGGACCACCTTGTTCGATGGACCGAACTTCGGCGTCGGCCTTCTGACTGCCAGCATGATTCTCGCGGTCATGATTCTTCCCATCATCTCTTCACTTACGCGGGACATCATGACCGCCGTGCCCAACTCCCAGCGCGAAGCCGTTCTCGCCCTGGGCGCCACGCGTTGGGAGATGATCCGCATCGGTGTTCTGCGCAACTCGCGAATTGGCATAGTCGGCGCTATTATGCTCGGCCTGGGCCGTGCGCTCGGCGAGACGATGGCCGTCACCATGGTGATCGGTAATCACCCCAACATCAGCAAATCTCTCTTTGCTCCGGCCAACACCCTCGCCAGCGTCATTGCGGGGGAGTTCTCCGAAGCGACTACCGACCTCTATCTCAGCGCGCTCATCGAGATCGGCCTCGCGCTCTTCCTTGTGACGATTGTTGTCAACGCAATCGCCCGCCTCATGGTCTGGGCGGTCACACGCGGCGCTCCGGCGCGGGTGCACTGACATGAGTACCCAACCCATCAACGTCCCACCTCGGCCCATCGACCTTCAATCCAGGTCCATGCGCATCAACAACGCTCGCCGCACCGCGACGAACTACTTCATCAGCGGTCTTTCCATCCTTGCGACGGTTATCGTAATTCTTCCGCTGGCCGCGATCCTTTTTTACCTGATCTACAAGGGCGCTAATTCGCTGAATCTCGCCTTCTTCACCAAGGTACCTGCTCCTGTCGGTGAGTCCGGTGGAGGCATGGCCAACTCCATCGTCGGCTCAGGCATTATTCTGTTCGTCGCCAGCCTCATCGGCATCCCCATCGGCATCGCCGCCGGCGTTTACCTGGCGGAGTTCGGTCGCGGCAAACCGCTTGCTACTGCCGTGCGGTTCACTGCTGACGTGCTAAACGGCGTCCCCTCCATCGTCATGGGCATCGCCGTTTTCTCGCTGATGGTGCAGGGAAGACACTTCTCCGCGCTGGCTGGCGGCGTCGTTCTCGCCCTCATGATGATCCCAACGATTACACGCACTACGGAAGAGATGCTCGCCACAGTCCCGCACGCCATCCGCGAAGCCGCTCTCGGCCTCGGCGTTCCCAAGTGGCGGACCGCCATCTCGGTTAGCCTCCGGACCGCATCGCCGGGAATCATCACCGGCTGCATGCTCGCCTTTGCCCGCGTCGCCGGAGAGACAGCACCTCTGCTCTTCACCGCCTTCGGCAACCAGTTCTGGAGCTTTAAACTCAACGAGCCCATCGCCGCGCTGCCGTTGCAGATCTACGTCTACGCCACGGGCCCCTACGACGATTGGCATCGCCTTGCCTGGGCCGGCGCGCTTGTTCTTATCGTTATGATTATGGTGTCCGTCACGCTCGTCCGCATCTTTGCCAACCGCGGCGTACTCAAAGGGGGAAGTTAGTGGGAGTCGGCATCTTAGTTGAGGACCTGAACGCGTGGTACGGTACGACGCACACCCTGCAGGACATCAACCTGCACATCCCTGCGAACCACGCCACCGCGCTCATCGGCCCCTCGGGCTGCGGCAAGTCCACCTTTGTGCGCTGCCTCAACCGCATGCACGAGACCAATCCGATCGCGCGCGCCACCGGCATCGTCAGGATGGGTGAGGTCGACATCTACAAGGACGCCTCGCCGGTCGAAATCCGCCGCCGTGTTGGCATGGTCTTCCAGCGGCCCAACCCTTTCCCGACGATGTCGATCTACGACAACGTCGTCAGCGGACTCAAGCTCAACGGATTCCGCAACCGCCGCATCCTCGACGAGACCGTCGAGCGATCGCTCAAGCAAGCCGCTCTCTGGGAAGAAGTGAAGGATGACCTGAAGAAAAAATCCGGAGCCTCGCTCTCCGGCGGCCAGCAGCAACGCATGTGCATCGCCCGCGCTCTCGCCGTCGATCCCGAGGTTCTCCTGATGGATGAGCCCGCCTCAGCGCTCGACCCTGTCTCTACCTCGAAGATCGAAGACCTCATCTTCCAGCTCAAGAGCCAGTACACCATCGTGATCGTGACGCACAACATGCAGCAGGCGGCACGCGTCGCCGAGAACACAGGCTTCTTCCTGAACGGTAAGATGGTCGAGTTCGACTCCACACACAAGATCTTCACGAACCCGAAGGACAAGCGAACGGAAGATTACATCACCGGGAGGTTTGGCTGATGCGCGTCAAGTTTCACCAAAACCTCGACGACCTCAAGGAGAAGTTGCTGATCATGGCCGGCATGGCCGAGCAGGCGATCACGCGCTCCATCGAGGCGTACCGTACCCGCGACCTCAGCATCTGCGAACTCGTCCTCCGTGCCGAACCCTCCATCAATCGCCTTGAGCGCGAGATCGACCAGATGGCGCTCGACCTTCTCGCCATGGAGCAACCCATGGCCATCGACCTTCGCTTCATTCTCTCGGTCATCCGCATTAACGCCGATCTTGAGCGCGTCGGCGACCAGGCGGTCAACATCGCCATCCGCGTTCGCGAGATGGGTGCCTTCGCCAACGCCGATCTGCCCGTCGACATTCCCAAACTCGCGTCTCTCGCCTCTGCGATGGTGCGCAAGGCGCTCCAGGCGTTCATCGAAGCCGACGCCGACCTGGCAAAATCAGTGCTTCTGCTCGACGACCAGGTGGATGAGATGAACGACGCCGCCTTCTATTCGCTCAGCACGCTGATCAAGGAAAAGCCCGAGCTGACTCCGCAGTCTCTCAACGCGCTGATCATCGCCCGCAATCTGGAACGCGTCGGGGACCACGCCACCAACATCGCCGAAGACGTCATCTTCTGGGTTCGGGGCGCAGACGTCCGCCACAACACGGCAACAGCCTAATCCGCAGCGCCGGCAACACTCACCTCCGGTATCCACCAGACCAATCGAGCCAGCATGGGATAGTACAGCCCCACGCGCAAACTCCCATCCTCTGCGCGATCCTGCATCATGCGCGCATAGGTTTCCATCTGCGCACTGTACTTCGCCTGTTCCTCCGCCAAAAACTCCTCCACACCCTCGCGCCCATGCGTCCCCGTCTTATAGTCGATGATCCAGAGGCAATCGCTCCCCGAATCCATGGGCTTCTGCCCGGCAAGAAACACGCGATCCATTCGCAGGCTGCTGCGTCTCTCGTCCCACGAGGTCAGCGCAAGTTCGCTCATCGCCTCCTCGTGTTTGCCTAACACCCACAACCCCTCAGGGTCCCTCAATATATTGTTGAGTGCCATTTTCACCCGTGCCACCAATCGATCGACCGCCACTGGCCCCAATCCATCCGCTCGAAGCACTGCAGCAATTCGTGGCGTCCATCCCGCAACCTCGCGCTGCAACGCATCGACGGCAGTTCCTTCCGCGAGCCGCTTCGCCAGCGTTTCCACGAACGCATGAACCGCATTTCCAAGAGCACGCGCCTCAAACGATCCCTCAGGTCGTTCAAAGTGTGCCGGTGCTGTCGCAGCGTCGCCATAGGGAAGTGTGCGCCTCACGGCAAACGGCTGTTCCGGCTCAAAGCCTAACGGAAGCCGCTGCACGATAGCAGGCCTCGCCTGCTCCTCTGCGCCAGTCGCAGCCAGCGCTCCAACAAACTCACCCTCTTCAGGCGCCGGGGCCAGCGGCATCGTCAATATCTTCGTCGCACTGCCCGGCACCGGTGCCGACGCAGCAAAATGTCTCTCCGCCGCCGGCCACGCTGCCTCCAACAGGCTTCCCGTCCGCTGACTGATCGTGCCATCCTTCTTCGTCTCCGGAGCAGCAAACAGAATGAGCGCCTCCCGCGCTCGCGTGCACGCGACATAGAATAGACGTTTCCGCTCGGCTGCCTCCCGCGACTTTTGTAATTCCTTCAGCCACGCATTCAACTCGCGCGACTCTTCGCCCTTTCCCTCGATCGGCGCCAGCACCACGCGCGCTGCACATTCGCTTGGCACATCCATCTCCTCCCACGTCAGCAGCGATCGCGTATCGCTTCCTCCCAACCGTTCCAGCGCAGGAACCAGCACTACATCCCACTCCAGCCCCTTGGCCTTATGAATCGTCAACAGCTCCACCGCATCTTCGCGTGCGGGGCTCTCGGCATAAAGCTTCTTCATCCTCTGCTCAAGCCGCTTCAAATCAACCCGGCCGGACTCTTCTTCCATCGCATCGAGCAGCTGCAGATAACGCCGCGCATTTCCCAACTCCTCCGCCGGCAGGTAAGCGTCTCCGCCGAGCGTGCGCCACGTTCGTTCCACCCACTGCGCCGTCGTGAGCCGCCCGCAATGCGCCTCGGCCGCCTCCATCACGGGCCACAACCGCTCCAGCCGAGCTACTCCATCCGCACTCAGAAACTCGCCCCGCTGCCGCATCGACTCCCACAGGGTCTGCTCTCTCAACGTCTGATCATCCGCGCCTGTGAGCACATGCAGATCCGCCAGCCCCATTCCGCACCACGGAGCCCGCAGCAAGGCAAGCCACGCCACGCGATCCGCTGGATGCAGGAGCGCCCGCGTCAACGCAAACAGGTCCAACACCTCCTGCCTTTCTCCAAGCTCTTCGATATCGACAGCTCGGTAGGGAATCGCCATACGTCCCTCTTCGCCCTTCAACTCACTCACAATCTCGGCCAGGTGATTTCGGTTTCTCACCAGCACTGCAATCTTCCACGGCGTCTTCCTTCCTTCCGGCAGTGGAGTCGCTCTCCATTGCTCCACGACGGCCCGCACCGTAGCTGCATCTGTCTGTCGCTGTCCCCGCGAAGCTCGCTGCTTCTCCTCTGGGGTCAGTCCAGCGGGCAGAGCGTTTGCGTGCCAGCGAACCGCCTTCGCCTCATCCCCGGTTGCGCTTGCGGGCCGGACAGCGACGGCCTTCACGAAGGGCACGTCGCCGGCGCCAACTCCGCTCAACTCCTTCGGGAACAAAAGCTCAAAGTCATCATTGAATGTTTCAACCAGCGCCGCCTGCGAACGGAAGTTCGCCGTCAATCGCAAACAACCAAGCGGCAGCTCTCCCAATCGTCTCGTCTCCATTGTGCGCAGAAACAGCTCCACCCGCGCCTGCCGGAACATGTAAATCGATTGTTTCGGATCGCCCACGAGAAACACCGTCTGGCTTGAGCCATCCCAACCCTGTGTCAGCAACTGAATCACTTCGTAGTGGCTCGTCGAGGTGTCCTGCATCTCGTCCACCAGCAGATGCTCGAGCCGCATTCCAAACGCCGCGGTCATCTCATTCGCGCCGCCCTCATTGAGCGCGTGCTTCGCCAATAACGTCAGCTCAGTAAAGTCACATTCGCCGTCTTCCGCGAACACGACTTGCAACTCGGCCAGTGCCCTCCGCAACACGCGGAACAGCGCCTTTGCCTGTTCCCACTGTTCGTCCGGATACTTCGCCGGCGGCAAGCTGCGCACGCTATGAATCACAGATTGAAGATGATCGTCATCACGGAGAGAATCGACGATCTCCCTCAACCGTTTCTTCTCGTACTCTGGAATGAGGAAGCCAAGCGTCTTGCCTCCAAGCACTTTCCGCCATGTCCTTGTCGAAGGCGCTACCAGAAGATGAATCAAAGCGCGCCAGTGTGCGAGATCGTCAGCACTAGCCGAAGGAAGATTCCTACGGTCCGCGCAGACAGCAATTGGCAGATGCGCCTGTTTCGGCGCGAGGTCTTCGCTGATCGACTGCGCAATCGTTACCAAATCCCGCAGGATCGCGGCAGGCATCGCTTGCTCCAGCCGAGCCAGCCCCGAGCAAATCGCGATCTCCAGCGCTCTCTCCAGCTTCGGGCGAACAAGGATGTCCAGATGTTCCTCCGTCAACTCCTCCCCACGCAGCGGCACAAACTCCGCCCATTGCTCTCGTCGCTCGAGCATCTCCGCAATCAGCCGCTCGCAATCACCCAGGCTCCCATCGCGATGCAGCAGCAGCTTTGTCAGCGAAGCATTCAGCACGGCATCATTGCCACCCAACTGCATCAACGTTCGCCGTGCCGCCTCGCGATACAACGGTGCGGCATCCTCCACTGGCGCGAGCCCTCCGCCGCTTCCCGAAAGCACCGGCAGCGATCGCGCAATCTCCGCACAAACGGAATCGATGCTCCGCACGCGCAACCGCCGTGGACTCTCCAGCAACCTCCATCCCTGCGCTTCATCTCGCCGCAACACTGCCTCAGCCAACTCCCGTGTCGTGCGTTCAAACGCGGCGTCACGCTTTAGCGGCAGCCCTCTTTGCGGCAGCTTCGAGTTCTTCCAGTACACGTTCTCGAATCTCCTGTGTCGCTTTGTTGGTGAACGTGATCGCCAACACCTGCTCTGGATCCGTCACGCCCTCCTGCCCCAGCAGCTTCAGATACCGCTGAATCAGCAGCCCCGTCTTCCCCGAACCAGCAGGTGCTTCAACGATCCACGACCGCCCAACATCCAGCGCATCCTCGCGTGCCCTTCCATCCGCCGGAGCAACATCGTGCGGCCCGCCCTTCTCTGGAAATAGTTCAGGGATCAGGAAGAGGTCATTCACCGTTCACCTCCGGTGATTCGCTCTTCTCCTCTGTCTCTTCGAACATCGTCCCGTCCACACGGCACAGCAATCTCTGTGCGCAGTACTCGCACGTCTTCGGATAGCTCTTCGGCAGCACCCGGGCGTCGCCCGCAGCAAACTGCTCCGCCAACCGCGTCAATACCTCACGCCACTCCTCCACCTGCGCCGCAAAGTTCTTCGTCTTCAACCTCTCGGGCTTCAACAGCACTCCATCCCTTGCGGCAAAGCCCTTCCACCCCATCTCCTTGCCTACTCTCAACCGCGCAAACGCCACGCCGCCCAGTTCCGCATCCGACACGACCGCATACAGCGGCAACTGTGGAGCGTCCGGCCTGTCCGACAACCAGTCGGTCGGTCGCCGCACGGCCTGTCTTGTAATCGATCACCAGGTCTCCGCCTGCCGTCTCATCCACGCGGTCCATCCGCACGCTCAAGTGCAGCGGCCCAATCTGCACATCGCTCGCCTTCTCCTCGCGCCGTTTCACGGAGAACCACGGCCGCGCCAACTCCTGCTCCAACCACGGCCGCAGCAACCTCCGCAGGCGGCTCCGTTGCATCTCCACGTAAGCGGCGTCCCAGTTCGAGGCGCTCAGTTGAGCAATCTTCTCCAGCCCCTCGCAGATGGCTTCATCCAGCACTACCTCGCGCCGCTCCACCGACATGTTGCGCAACACATCCTGCGTCTCAACCCGCCCCCAGAAGACTTCCATCACGCTGTGCACCACACTTCCACTTTCGAGCGCATCCATACCCAGTTCCACACTCTCAAGTTCTGTTGATGAGAGCCGATGCTCGGCAAACGCCCGGAACCCGCACGCCGCCTGCGACTGCAGCACTGCCGCACCACCGCGTATCACGCGATTCGGAAGCGTAGCCACGGTCCCGACGTCCTCCACCTCTTCGAGATTCGCAATCACACGCGGATTCTCGGGCGCGAGCAACTCCGCCACCGTCGTCTCTTTCAGCTTCAACGCTTCCAGAATCTTCGAAGCCCTCTGCCGCCCATCGACGGACTCTCTCGGGTAGCTGAAGACCACGGTGTCCGCGCTCGCCGCCACGCGTTCCGTCACTCGCCGCGCCTGGGCCGCATCGCGTTCTGCATCCACCCCCGGCATTCCAAGCTCACGTTGCATCGCCCATGGGAGCAACGGATTCGTTCCAGCCACAGCAGGCCAGCTCAAGTCTCCCGCCCGCAGAAACCACACCGCATCGAAGCTCGCGCCCGCGGCCTCCAGCGGCCCCATCACCTGCACCGGAGCATCACGCGACTCCGGCGCAAACGTTGTCTCTCGCACAATCCGCTCCAACCCCTTTAGTGCCTCGACAAACTCAACCTGCACTCCGTCGAAGTCCAGCGTAGCCAGCTCATCGAGCGCGCTCTCCCACTTGCGCCGCGTCTGAAACTCAACGCTGCTCTCGCTGCGTCCCGGAGTCCCAGGCAGCCGCCTGTAACAACTCCCGCATCCCCTCCGCCCACTCTGCATTGGTACGAGCCGTCATACCTTGCATGCGATTCGCGACTACGCGCATCGCCCGCAGCGTACTCGACAGACGCGAAAGCGTCGCCCTTCGCTTCGATCCCTCCACCGCGGCGAACAGTCTTTCCAGCGAGATCTCAGGCCGCAGCATTCGCGCCTTGCGCAACTCAAACGCATCGAACTCCGCGCGCGCCGCTCGCTCCTCGCTTGCCGGTGCGAAGTAACGCGACAATAGCAACCCGCTCACTTGCTCCAACGGCAACGGTCCCGCTGCCCATCGCAGCAGATCCAGAGCCGTCGCGACCATCGGCACATCTGCCAGCGCAACCCCAAGCGAAAATTCATAAGGCCCCGACTCACTCGCGGCTCGAATATCCTCCAACTCCGGCGCCAGCACTTCGCGAAACACTCGATCGATCTCGCGCCGCTGCGTCTCCAAACCCGGCACAATCACCGCGACTCTTGCGCGTGGCTGTTTCTCCAAAAGCTCCCGCACCCACCGTGCCGCAACACGTAACTCTTCGTGCTCATCCGCCGTTTCCACCAGCATGCGCCGTGCGGCATCGTCCGCCTCGGGACGCCATTCCTCGACAGAAACCCCACCAAGACGAAGCCTCTCCACCAACATTGTCTGCGCCGGCGTCATCCCATCGAACCCAACCAGCACAACTCCACCAGTCGGCAATTCCAGCAGACCTTTGTCCACCACTTCGCGCAACGCCTCTTCCAATTGCGCCTGAGCCAGAAATTTTTCGGTCTTGCACAGCCGTTCAAACGTCCGCGCCCATCGCTGAAACGCCTTCGTATCCGCGCTGCCCTCCGCGCTCTGCAGCCGCCGCTGTCCTTCGTACCGGCAGACCAGCCGCCACGCCTCCGCCGCCATCTCCGCCAACGAATCCACCGTGCGCAGACTCGCCAACTCCGCATCCGCCTCCAGAATGGTGCGCCACACGGCGTGCTCCTGCGTCCGGTTCAGCAGCATCTGCGCAGCATGTCCGTCGAGCAGCAGCCCACGCCACAACGCCGCCATCCACGCATCCCACGCCATCACCGACGGCGGCGCCCAGCTTGCAAGCCCCCGCTCGCGATTCCGTCGATCGAACCCACGCCGCAGAGCCCGCGCCGCCCGCTGATTTCCCGTTACCACGGTCGCGCCCCGCTCCAGCGCCTCAGCAATCTTCAGCGGCAACAACTCCACACCATCCATACCTCGGTTATACGCTCGCACCCACTGGAAAATCAGTCAGCCGAAACGGCGTGCTTCGGCACGAACAAACTCATCCCCAGCAGCCCAAGCGCCGCGGCGAACGGCAGCGCCAACGCCACCTGCAGCGACTGCGTACCCGTCGACACCACCCCCATCATCCACGGCAGAGCCGCCGCTCCCAGCCCGGACACCGCCAGCACAATCCCCGCCTGCCGCGCCGTCGGCCGCTCCGCCATCAACAGAGCCCACGTAGCCGGAAAGAACGGCGCCAGGCTCAACCCCAGCAGCACGGCAAACCCCGCGATCGTCACCGCCGAGTGCGACATCGCCAGCGCCGCTGTAAACACCGCCGCCAGGCCCAGCCCCCAGCGCTGCACCGTCTTCTCGCCCACTCGCAACATCACCGCCGAAGCCCCCACACGCCCCACCGTCAGCGACATCCAAAGCAGAAGCGTCGTGTACTCGCTCACCGCCAGCGTCTTATCGCCATAGCGCAGCGCAAACGTCGTCAGCCAACCGCTGAGACACGTCTCCAGGCCGCCGTACAAAATCAGCAGCCCGGCAAAATACAAATACGCGCGTGCACTTAGTCCACTCGGAGGCTCTGCCTCCACAGTCGCCGCACCGTATTCGTCCGCATGCAAATCATTCCCCCGCATCTGCGCAATCAGCACAACTCCGCCCAGCAGAAACGCTCCCGCAAAACACTCCAGCAGACCCCGCAGTGCAAACCGCGGCAGCAGCCATGCCGCCAGCAACGCCGACAGCATCGCCCCCAGGCTGAACGAAAAATTCAGTATCGACAGCGCTGATCCACGATGCGCCGTAAACCTCCGCCCCGCCAGAATATTGACCGAAGTAATAATCTGCCCCAGCCCAAACCCGCCCACAAACAGCCCTACACAGCCCACGCTCATCGACGGCGCAATCGCGAATCCGCCGAACCCCGCCGCTCCCGCCATCATCCCCACCAGCAGGCTCCAGCGTAGTTTGCCCGACACCATGACGCCGCCCAGAAACGCGCCGCAGAACTTCGCCATCATCAGCAATCCGCTCTGCGAGTCGAGCATCGCCCACTGCCTCGCCACCACGGGAAGAATCGGCCCCAACACCGCCGTCCCCAACCCCGCCAGCACCAACCCGAAGTGCATCAACCCCAAAGAAGGCGCCGCTGTCCTGCCTTGTTCGACCAAACCAACCCCCGCCGCAAACTTATCTACCAGCCATTATCATGGAGACAGGAGTTTCCCCTGTGTCCCGCAAGCCTTTATTTCTCCTCGCAATCCTCGCTTCGCTGGTCGGCTGCAAGTTCGTTGAGCTCCCCAAGACATCGATGACCGTCAATCTCGCGCAGAAGACCTTCAACATCCGCGGCAAGATCCTCGCCATCAACGGCACTCAGGTCTCCCTCGACGGCGAAGACGTTCCTGGCTTCATGGAAGCCATGACGATGGACTACAAAGCTCGTCGATCCCAGCATCGCCTCGGAACTCCACCCCGGCGACCGCATCACGGCACGCATCCTCGCCGACCGTACCTCCGATGGCAGCTACACCAATGTCCGGCTCGACAACATCGTCGTCATCGCCCAGGCTCGTCCCGACTACAAGCCCGCCGTCCAATACCACGTCCCCACTGCCGGCGACGCCGTGCCTGACTTCGCGCTCCTCAATCAGAGCGACCGCACCATCCATCTCTCGCAGTTCAAGGGCAAGGTCGTCCTCCTGACCTTCATCTACACCCGCTGCCAACTCGCCGACTTCTGCCCGCGCATGAGCCGCAACTTCGCCGACATCGACAAGGCCCTCGCCGCCGACCCCGCCCTCTACAACCAGACTCACCTCCTCAGCATCAGCTTCGATCCCGCCTACGATACGCCCAAAGTCCTACGCAGCTACGGCGGCGCCTACACCGGTAACTACACCAACGAAAAGTTCCTCCACTGGGACTTCGCCGCCCCAACCGAAAAAGAACTCCCCGCCGTCACTCAATTCTTCAATGTGGGTGTCACCCCCGGCGACAACAAGTCGCTCACTCACTCCCTTTCGACCGTTCTGATCGGTAAAGACGGCAGGATTATCGCCTGGTATCCCACCAACGACTGGGACCCCAAAGAGGTTCTCGCCCAGATCAAGAAGAGCGCTGCCGCATAGTCCGGCACTTTCAGACGCTGATCACATATGGGTTGCCAACGTCAACGTAAGCGGTTACTATGGGCGGTCTCGTTCAGAGCTGTCCAAATTTAATTGAACGTAACCTCACATTCACGAATCGTTGATTCGAGCTTAATCGACGTCGTTATAGGTTGATAATCATGCGAAAAAATAGATACTCCCGAACACCCCTTCTGGCGGCCTTCCTATGTTTCTTCCTCTCATCCTTCGTCCACGCTCAATACGATAACGGCAGCCTGGTCGGAACGATTCGAGACAAGAGTGGAGCCGCAGTTGCCGGCGCTGTTGTAACCATCACAAACAACGCGACGGCAGTGGCCACCAAAGTCAAAAGCGATAGTGCCGGAGACTATGAAGTCCCGTCTCTCCACGTTGGCGTCTACACCATCTCTGCGTCTTCACCGGGCTTCGCGGATGCCGTCGCCAACAACATCGCCGTTTCGGTCGGCGGACGTCAGCGCATCGACCTTTCTCTCAACGTCGGTGCAACCCAGACAGTTGTCGAAGTCTCGGACGTCGCCCTGCAACTTGAGACTGAGACCAGCGAGCGCGGCCAGACCATCACCAACTACCAAAGCGAAGCTCTGCCGCTGGTCAGCCGCAACTACTCCGACCTTCTAGGCCTGATCCCGGGTTCGCGCCAGGCGCCCACAGCGGCGACGACCAGTTCCATCAACTCGCTCGTCCGCGCCGGCTCCTACAACGTCAACGGCCAGCGCAGCATGTTCAACAACTTTCTGCTCGACGGTATCGACAACAACGCCTACGGCGAGAGCAACCAGGGATTCGACAACCAGATCATCGCCGTCCCGCCTGACTCCGTCGCGCAGTTCCAGGTCGTCACGGACAACGAAAGCGCCGAGTATGGCCGCTCCTCCGGGTGCCACCATCAACGTCTCATCGCAGAGCGGAACCAACCGCTTCCACGCCACGGCGTACGAGTTCATCCGCAACACCGACCTCAACGCAGCTGGCTTCTTCAAACCCCTGACGGTCAGCAACACCGGGACCACCGTCCCCTTCAAAAAGCCGACCTTCAATCGCAACCAGTTCGGCGTTAACGTCGGCGGACCCATCCTCAAGAGACAAGCTCTTCTTCTTCCTCGACTATGAGGGCTTCCGCCAGGTGCTCAAGCCGCTCAGCGTGCTTACCCTGCCGACGCAGAATGAACTGAACGGCATCCTCGTCGTACCGGTGAAGAACCCCACGACCGGAGTGGTCTACCCGGCCGGCACTCCAATCCCGGCTGGCGCGATCAATCCGCTTTCGGCGCAGATTGTCAGCTACTTCAAACAGATCTCCGGTCTCCCGATCTCCGGCCTGCCGTCCACAGGTCTCGCGTCCAACGACTACGCCGTTCAGGTTCCCTTCACCGACAACGCAGACAAGGGCGACCTTCGCTTCGACTGGCAGATCAATCCGAAGAGCTCAGCGTTCCTGCGCATCAGCGACCGCAAGGAGAATGGCGTCAACTATCCCCAGCATTCCCATTCCGCTCGACGGCCAGACCAACGGCAAGATCAGGATCCTCGACCAGCAGATCGCTCTGGGTTACACCTATCTGCTCGGAGCCAACAAGGTGATCGATGCCCGCCTCGGCCTCGATCGCACCAAGGCCGGCAAGTTCAACCTCTCCATCGGCAACACGGCATTCTCCACGCCCAACCAGCCCGGCTTCATTCCCGGACTTCCGAGCAACCCGGTAGTCGCCGGCGGTCTGCCGTCTACCGGCATCACCGGCTTCACCGGCTTTGGCCGCCAGAGCACAAATCCGCAGTGGCAGGATCCCGCCCTGATCGATCCCAAGGTCAACTTCACCTGGGTGAGGGGCAAGCACTCGCTGAAGTTCGGCTACGAGTACGAGCACGTCTGGATGGCGGTGAACGACAACAACCCGCTCTACGGTTCCTTCACCTACGGCGGCGGCTACTCCAATGCCGGCGGATCGACCGTCAGCGACAACTACTGGGCGGACTTTCTCTTCGGCAATACCAACGCCTACTCGCTGGCCAACTACTACGTCGCGCACCTAACCCAGAACATGCACAGCCTCTACGCGCAGGATGACTGGAAGGTTCGCACCAATCTGACCCTGAACCTTGGTCTGCGCTGGGAGTACGGTTCGCCCTACGCCGATCTCTACAACCGCATCTCGAACTTCGATCCATCTTCGCAAACCGTCCTTACCACCACACCCGGAGCCGTCGCCGGCAACGGCATCACTCCCTTCTCCGGTGGCGGGACCTACGGCAAGACGCTGGTCAATCCCGACTTCACCGACTTCGGCCCACGTATCGGCTTCGCTTACTCGGTCGGCGCCAAAACGGCGATCCGTGGCGGATTCGGCATCAGCTACGCCCACTACACGCGCGCCGGCTCCGGCGATATCCTGGGCATCAACGCGCCCCAGGCCCAGTTCGCCTCCGTTACTCAAATCACGCCGACGACCAGCAACCACTGCTCAACCCCGCTGCCTGCGCAGATCATCGCCGTCGGCGCCACGACACCGTCGTGCTTTGCCACTGCGGATCAGGGCTATCCGAGCGGTCTCGTCACCAGCTTCAACCCCGCGACCGACAACATCACCTACATCCCCAAAGACACCAGGGACAGCTATGTTGAGAGCTACTTCCTCAGCATCCAGCGCACTCTGGCGAAGAACACCCTGCTCGACATCGCTTACGTCGGCAATCACGGCGTCAAGCTGCAGGGCTTCCTGAACGCCAACCAGAAGAATCCCGCAGCCGGCTTCGCTCGTCCTTTCAGCAACTGGCCATCCGACATCACGGCAGCCGTGAATCAGTTCTACTCGAACTACAACTCACTCCAGGTGAAGTACGAGCAGCAATTCGTCGGCGGCCTCACCCTGCTCAACACGTTCACGTGGGAGCACTCGCTCGACAACGCCAGCGCCTCGCTCGAGGGCAACACACCCTCGCCGCAGGATGGCAACAACATCGCGCGCAGACTACGCGCAGTCGGACTACAACCTGCCCGTTGCCAACATCACCAGTCTCGTCTACGAGCTTCCCTTCGGAAGTGGCCACCACCTCGGCGGCTCCAGCAACGGCTTCGTCAACACCGTCATCGGTGGTTGGCAGCTCAGCGCGATCAACACCATGCAGGCCGGCACACCCTTCAACATCACCTACAGCCCCAACGGTGCCCAGGCAGTCTCGCCCCAGATCTCGGCGACCTACCGCGGCGCCAACGAGTACCGCCCCAACCATGTCCCCGGCCAGAAAGTAACCCAGGGACGATCCAATCGCGCTGCCAACACGGGCTACGTCAACTACATCAACTTCAGCGCGTTCGTTCTGCCTCCGATCAAGGATGCTGCCGGCAACGTGCTCAGCCCCTTCGGCAATGCCAGCCGCAATCCTGGCCGCACTCCGGCCTTCTACCAGACTGACCTCGCGGTCAACAAGAAGTTCACCACCCCCATCGAAAGCCTGAAGGTCGAGTTCCGCACCGAGTTCTACAACCTCTTCAACCACACCAACCTGTACCTTCCGGGCACCATCAGCGGAACTCAGGGCACGACCGCAGCAACCATCGGCACCGGTGGAACCGCTGCACCCGGGAGCATCATCAGTGGCATTCCCAACGGCGGCGGCCAGATCACCAGCACCTTCCAGCCGCGCATCATTCAGTTCGGCCTGAAGATCATCTACTAATTGGCCGACGGAACTTTCGCACCAGCATGAAAAAGCCCGGCCTCGTGCCGGGTTTTTTTCTGCGTAGGCCACCAACTTTCTTTCACGCCGTTTAACAGAAATGACATTCCCGCAGCCATCTGAAAAAACGCTGCTTAAACCGCTCTGCATCCTTGCAGACAACAATAAATCCAATTCATTCATCTGACTCATTTGTGTTCGATCGTTCGATTGTTTTTGTGCGGCAAGCATGGAGGGAATTCACAATGAAACGCAATCAACTCGCAATTCCAATACTTGCTTTTGCTTTGGCGACGCCCGCTTTTACCATGGCTCAACCGCTGGCGAACCCCTCCGCGGCCTTCCAGGACCGTGACCATGATCGAGACTGGGATACGCCGCCACAAGAGTTTCGCGATATCCAGCGGCAGGGATTTCACGACGGGATTGAAGGCGCACGCAAGGACTACGACAACCATCGCAGACCCGACGTCAACAATCGCGACGAGTACCGGCATCCGCATGTTGCGCCGAGTGCCCAGGCAGACTATCGCGAGGGCTTCCGTCGCGGCTATGAAGTAGCCATGGATCACCTGATGAATGTCAACAGTGCACCGCACAAATAAGGTCGGTGCGGCTCTGACAGATACCCGGTCGCGAGGCCGGGTATTTTTTGTCCGATCCTCAAGAAGGCTTCGGTCCTCAGGAGATGACATCTCCGCTGGCCTCGCAAATCCGTTATCCTGTCATCGATCCTGTCATTGATTTTTCACCCTGGGGAGTTCCTGACATCATGGCAAAACTCACGATTGGCTTCGGCGTCCTGCTCATTCTGCTTGGCATCATCGGCTTCGTCTCCACCGGCAGCGCTCATCCCACCGCCCTGATCCCCACGTGGATCGGCCTCCTCTTCGGCATCTTCGGCGTGATGGCCAATACCGAGAACTCAAAGAAGCGCATGCTCTGGATGCACATCTCCGTCACCGTGGCGCTGCTGGTCTTCCTCTTCATGATCCCTGCAGCGATCGACTGCATCCGCCTCGCGCACGGCGCATACTTTCCCTATCCGGCAGCCGTCGAGGAAAAGGCCGCCCTCGGCCTCTTTAGCCTCATCTATGTCCTTTTCTGCGTTCGCTCCTTTATCGCCGCCCGCCGCAGCCGTCTCGCCTGAGTTCCAGCAGCTCAGGGTTGAATCGACGGCCTCTCCAACATCATCAAAAGCCCTGTATCCGCAGCGAAATCGCACTTAGGGTCACAACGAGCTTCAATCGTATGGGGAATAACTCACCCTCCAGCGTAAAATCGGAGCATCCATGTCCCCTTCCTTCGGACCATCCAAATTCGGCGGTGGTATGAAAGCCGTTGACCGTCCCTCGCGCGGCGTCGGCAGGGCCGCGACGGCCGACCTCAGCGCGAAGCGCCCCAAGCCAAAGCTGAAGAAGGTCATGCCCGAGGTCTGGAAGCTCATCAGGCCGCGCCGCTGGCTCCTCTTCGGCAGCTTTCTATTGATCATTGTGAACCGTCTCTGCAGCCTGGCGCTGCCCGTCTCGTCGCGTTACCTGATCAACAACGTAATGCTGGCGCACCAGATGAAGATGCTTGCCCTGGATCATCGGAGCCGTCGCTGGCGCCACCTTCATTCAGGGCATTACCTCCTACACGCTCACACAGCTCCTCTCCACCGCCGGCCAGCGCCTCATCTCCGAACTGCGCACCCAGGTCCAGCAGCACATCGGCCGCCTGCCCGTCGCCTTCTACGACGAAAACCGCACCGGCACCCTCGTCGCCCGCATCATGACCGACGTCGAAGGTGTCCGCAATCTCGTCGGCACCGGCCTGCTCGAATTCGTCGGCGGAGTCCTCACCGCCATCATCGCCTTCTGCATCCTCATCCGCATCAGCGGCCGCATGACGCTGCTCACCTTTGTCATCCTCCTCGTCTTCGGCCTCATCCTGCAGAAAGCCTTCAGCACCATCCGGCCCATCTTCCGCGAACGCGCCAAGATCAATGCTGAGGTCACAGGCCGCCTCACCGAATCGCTCGGCGGCGTCCGCGTCGTCAAGGGCTACCACGCCGAAGACAGCGAGGCCGCGTGTCTTCGCCGCCGGAGTCAAGCGTCTGCTCGACAACGTCATCAGCTCCATCACCGCGCAGTCTCTCATGACGCTGTCCTCCACCATGGTCCTCGGAGTCGTCGGCGGCCTCATCATGTACCTCGGCGCCCACGAGGTGTCCGCTCATCGTCTCAACGTCGGCCTCTACGTCGAATTCAACGCGCTGCTCGTCTTCATGATCGCGCCCGTCGTCCAGCTCGTCTCCATCGGCACCCAGCTCACTGAGGCTCTCGCCGGTCTCGACCGCACCTCCGAGATCCTCAGCGAACACGAGGAGGACAGCGAACCGAACCGGACCGTCACCATGCCGGTGATCAACGGCGATGTCGCCTTCAATGACGTCACCTTTAGCTACGAGACCGACAAGCCTGTCCTGCACGGCATCAGCTTCGAGTCCAAACCCGGCACGGTCACCGCACTCGTCGGCTCCTCCGGCTCCGGCAAATCGACGATCATCTCGCTCATCTGCGCCTTCCACACTGCCACCACAGGCCAGGTTCTGATCGACGGCATCGACCTCGCCACCATCCGCCTCTCCAGCTACCGCCAGCAGCTTGGCGTCGTCCTGCAGGAGACCTTCCTCTTCGACGGCACCATCCGCGAAAACATTCTTTTCTCGCGCCCCAACGCCACTGAAGAGCAACTCATGGAGGCCTGCCGCATCGCCCGCGTCGACGAATTTGCCGAGCGCTTTCCCGACCAGTACGACACCATCGTCGGCGAACGCGGCGTCAAGCTCTCCGGCGGCCAGCGTCAACGCCTCTCCATCGCCCGCGCCATCCTGGCGAACCCGCGCATTCTCATCCTCGACGAGGCCACCAGCTCGCTCGACTCCGAATCCGAAGCCATGATCCAGAACGGCCTCAGCTACCTCATGCAGGGCCGCACCACCTTCGTCATCGCGCACCGGCTGTCCACCATCCGCCGCGCCGACCAGATCCTCGTCATCGAGCAGGGGCTGATCGTCGAACGCGGCACTCACGAAACTCTCTACGCCCTCGGAGGCCGCTACTACGACCTCTACACCCGCCAGCACGGCCTCGAAACCAACCTCTTCCTCGCCCCCGGCGAAGGCGACAAGATCGAAGAGCCGCAAACCTCGAAGGTCTGAATTGACTCCTCGTTGCATCACGAGCAATTTCAAATCGGCGAAGTTAGTTGGATCTAACTCTCCACCCCAAGCTGCGTCAGCAAAAACGCATAATCAAACGCAATCTCCTTCAGGTAGTCATACCGCCCACTCGCCCCGCCATGTCCCGCATCCATATTGATGTGCAGCAGCAGCGGCGCATCGTTCGTCTTCAGCGTCCGCAGCTTGGCAACATACTTTGCCGGTTCCCAATACATCACCTGCGAGTCATTCAGGCTCGTCTTCACCAGCATCGCCGGATACGCCCCAGCCTTCAAATTGTCGTACGGCGAATACGACCGCATATATTCAAACGCCGCCTCCTCGTTCGGATTCCCCCACTCCTCATATTCAGCGACCGTCAGGGGAAGGGAAGCGTCGAGCATCGTATTCATCACATCGACGAACGGCACATGCGACAACACCACGTGGAAAAGATCCGGCCGTTCATTGACGACAGCGCCCATCAACAATCCGCCTGCACTCCCACCTTCGATCGCCACCCGATCCTTCGCCCCATATCCCTTCGCCACCAACTGCTCCGCAGCGGCGATGAAGTCAGAAAATGTGTTGCGTTTCACCATCATCTTTCCAGCATCGTGCCACGTATCGCCCATCTCGCCACCACCACGAATGTGCGCATAGGCAATCACCACGCCCCGGTCCAGCAGCGACAATCGCGATGGACTGAACCCTATCGGCAAAGGATATCCATATGACCCATATCCATAGAGATATAGAGGATTCTTCGAGTCACGCTTGAAGGCATCGCGACGATAGACCACCGACACAGGAACCCGCACGCCATCCTCCGCCTCGACCCAGACTCGCTCCGATCCATACCGCGCAGAATCGAACCCTCCCGGAACCTCCTGCTGCTTCAACAGCGTCGAAGTTCCAGACTTAACGTCGTACTCATACACCGAAGCAGGCGAAACAAGCGACTGATAGCCATAGCGAAATCTTTCGGTGACAAACTCCGGATTCGTGTGAGCCCCCGCAGAATAAACCGGCTCCGGAAACTCAATCTCCCGCGATGTCTCCAGCCGTCCACCGGCTCCAATCGTCGTGACGGTAAGCGTCGGCAGCCCCAGCCGTCTCCGAGAGCTGATGCAGAACGATTCGAACAGTTCAAAGTCTTCCAGCGGAGCATCGCTGTCCAGCGGAATCAACTCCGTCCAGAACTCGCGCCCCGTCTTCTCCACCGGCGTCGTCACCACTCTGAAGTTTTTCCCAACATCATTGGTCCGTATGTAGAACAACCCGTCGCGATGATCCACCGAATACTCCTGCTCGTCCACGCGCGGCGCGATAATCTGAAACTCGCCCTCGGGAGTCTCCGCGGAAAGAAAACGCAATTCGTTGGTCGTGTGACTTCCAGCTTCCATCAGCAGATACTTGCGGTCCCGAGTCTTGCCCACGCCCAGGTTGAAGCGTTCATCCTTCTCCTCGTAGACGACCACGTCCTGAGCCGCAGCATCGCCCAGGCGATGACGAAACAGATGGTCATGCCGCTTCGTGACCTCGTCTTCTGTCGTGTAAAGCAGCGTCGCTGAATCCGCCGCCCAGGTAATCGACCCAACTCGCTCGGCGGTATCGGGCAGATCCATTCCGCTCTTCAAATCGCGAACATGCATCGTGTACTGTCGAAAGCCTGTGTTGTCGGTCGAGTAAGCCAGCTTCGTTCCATCCGGGCTCACCGTCATCGCACCCACGGCCATAAACGGCTGACCTTCAGCCAGCTTATTCACATCGAGAACAATCTCTTCCGGCTGCGATTCGTCGTACTTGGCTCCCGTAGCCAGTCTCCGGCAATGAATCGGGTACTGGCTCCCCTCCATCGTCCGGAGATAATAGAACCATCCCCGGTCGCGGTAGGGAACTGACACATCGGTCTCCTTGATGTGCGACAGCATCTCGGCATACAGCTTCGCCTGCAGCGCCTCAGTCGGGGCCATCACAGACTGCGTGTAGGCGTTCTCCGCCTCCAGATAAGCCACCAGCTCGGGGGAGGATTTATCCCTCATCCAGCGGTAGTTATCTTCAAGCGTCTGTCCGTGAAAGGTTGTCGGTGTCGGTTCCTGGCGGGCGCGAGGCGGCCTCATGGTACTTTGCATCATCAATCGGGACTCCAACTAACAGGATACAGTGTCAGACTGGTGTCGGGAGGCAACCAATAAGCTACCTTCTACCACCAAACGGGTGTATGACCAGACAGGGGTATCGGTTGTACACTGGCCCGCAACAGGAGTGACCCATGAAGCTCAGTCATCTAGGCACCTTTCTCCTTGGCGCAATATTTGCTTCCCCAACGCTGTTGTTTGCCCAGTTCGACCCCATGTCGTCGGTTCCTGCACCGCAAACCCAGCCCAATCGACCCCTGCAGCAGAATCCGAACAGCCCCGCCATGCAGAACTCTGTCCCCAACTCAGGCGATCTCGCGCAGATCATGCAGGACAAGATGTTTCTTCGCAAAGCCGCTGAGGGGGGCATCGCCGAGGTGAAGCTTGGGCAACTTGCCGTACAGAAGGGAAGCAGCGACGAAGTGAAAGAGTTTGGCCAGAAGATGGTGGACGATCATACGAAGATGAACAAGGATTTGGCTCAGGTCGCCGACACTATGGGAGTCATGTTGCCGAAGACGATGGACAAGGATGATCAGGCTGAGTACGACAAACTCGACAAACTGTCGGGAAATGACTTCGACGTCGAGTACCTCACCTTCATGGTGAAGGATCACCACAAGGATCTTCACGCGTTCCGCATCGAGGCAGCCAGCCCTGCGGACCCAACGCTGCACGATGCAGTCGTCAAAGCCGAGGGTGTGATTCACGAACACGCTGTGATGGTCGACAAGATCGCCCGCGCAAAGGGCATTCCCATTCCTGCTCATGGCAACCATCCTGCACCTGCTCCCGTTCCCGCTCCTACTTTGTAACGCGGCTAAAACAAATCTGTCCCACGCAGAAGAGAGTGCCTCATGCACTCTCTTTTTCATGAACGCCTCCAATTGTCCGAAATCGTTCGGTCTCCTCATGGAAGATCAATATTCAGGGCGTAGAATGACCCTCGATGACCTTCCTTTCGCGCTGGCTGGCAATAGCCCTCCTGATCTTCGCACCGTCGGTTGTTCTGACGGCCGAATCAGTAAGCACCCTTCCGGCTCCCACGGGGTATGTCAGCGATTTCGCCGGTGTTCTGTCTCCTTCTACAAAACTCAACCTTGAAAATCTCTGCACCCAGGTCGATCGCCAGGCTCACGCCCAGATCGCCGTCGTCACCATCAAAACCCTCGATAATGATGAGTCGATCGAAGAGTTCGCCGTCGCGCTCGAAGAAAAGTGGAAGGTCGGCGCGAAGGGGACCGACCGCGGCGTTTTGATGCTGGTCGTCATGAACCCCAGGAAGTATCGCATCGAAGTCGGCTATGGCCTAGAAGGCATCCTGAACGACGCGAAGGTGGGCGACATCGGCCGCTCCATGGTCCCGGCGCTGAGTCAGAACGACTACAACACCGCGATTCCGCTCGGCGTACAGCAGATCGCTCGCGTTATCGCCACCGACGCCGGAGTCACGTTGAACCTGGCCCAGCCGGTCCACCAGTATCATCGCCAGCAGCAAGCCCCCGTTCAAATCAGCTTCGTGGAACTCCTGCTCGGCGGCGGCGTCATCCTGCTGATCCTCTTCTTTCTCGTCAAGACCGGCAACACCGGCCTCATCTTCTTTCTACTCGGAAATCTGATGGGTGGCGGCTTCGGTGGTGGCCGGCGAGGCGGACGTGGCGGCGGTGACTTCGGCGGCGGGGATGGCGGAGGAGGCGGCTTTGGCGGTTTCGGAGGCGGCAGTTCCGGCGGCGGCGGAGCCAGTGGAGATTATTGAGGATCTCGAAAATGTGAGAGACGTTGCTGCAAAGACGGGCAGGGAATTCGGCTCCAAATGGTAAAGTACAGCCGAACAGGCCAGCCAGGGACAGCATGGAAATCTAAACGAAGGGAAACTGAGGAAACATGAAATCTTTATGGATTGTGCTTGGAGTAGTCGCCCTAATCATCGTCGTTCTTCTTTTTATTGGCGGCAGCTACATCGGCGCCAAGAACACTCTGGTACAGAAGAATGAGGCAGTGAATAATGCTTTCTCGCAGGTTGACATCGAGCAGCAACGCCGTCTCGATCTCATCCCGAACCTCGTAGCCTCCGTCAAAGGCTACGTCTCCGAAGAGTCGACCATCCTGACCAACATTGCCAACGCCCGCGCCGGCGTCCTTGCCGCGGGCAGCGATCACGCCAGCAACATCAACGCCAACTCGAAACTCGACGTAGCTTTGGGCCCCTTCTTCCGCCTGCAGGAGCAGTACCCGGACCTCAAGGGCAATCAACAGTTCATGCGCTTGACGGACGAACTCGCCGGGACGGAAAATCGTATCTCAGTCGCACGCCGACGCTACAACGCGACGCTGCAGGACTACAACACCTACGTGAGGCAGTTCCCCAACAGCATCTGGGCAAACATGGCAGGATTTCACTACCGGGACGAGTACTTCAAAGGCAATCCCGAAAACAATGTGGCGCCGAAGGTCGACTTCTCGAAGTAACGAAGCGAACTGACTTGGCCCAATAAAAAGCCGTCGCAACCGCGGCGGCTTTTTATTGAGCAGTATTGTCCGAAGCGTTTACTTCGTGAACGAAGAGATTGCGGTGGCTTCGTCGTCCTTCACGTCGAAGACAGTGTAGAGCTTCGTGATCTGCAGCAGATCGTGGACCTTCTTTGTCAGGTTCAGCAGCTTCAGCTCGCCGCCGCTGTTCTTGACCGTAGTGAAGGCGCTGACCAGTTCGCCGATGCCCGAGCTGTCGATGTAGCTGATGTCGCCCAGGTTCAGCAAAATCTTCTTTTGACCCTTCGCCAATACATCGCGAACGGCGTCACGAATCGTTACGCTACCTTCGCCGAGGGTGATGCGGCCGCTGAGATCCAGAATGGTAACGCCGTCCACCTGGCGGGTTTGTACTTTCATGCTCATGTGTTGTCTTCTCCTTATGTCGCCCGGTTGCGCCGGTGTTCTGTGTTTAATCAGTGTTAGTTCCGTGCCTGGATGTAGCTGCCGAAAGTTTACCTCATCCATGAAAGCCTTGATGAGAAAGATGCCCCTGCCCGAGCCCCGAAGTATATTTTCCGGAGCCAGCGGGTCGGGAATCTTGTCCGGATCGAGCCCCGGGCCCTGATCGGCGATGCGGATAATCAGCGAGTCGGACGTCGTCTCAAACGACGCCACGATGTGCTTGCTCGTATCGTACGAATTCCCATGCAGTACAGCATTTACGGCCGCTTCACGCACAGCCATAGCGATATGCGGAATCGTGTCTTCGTCGAACCCGGCCCGCTGCGCGACTTGTTCAGCAGTCAACTCGATCTTGTTAACGCTATCCAGTGAGGAGTCCAGTGTGAAGCTGACGCGGCTTGAAGTTTGAGTCGGCCAAAGATATCCTTGCTTACCTGTATGCCAGTCGTCAACCTCGGATAACGGCTGTGATGGCAGTGTGCTTGTGGATTTCTCGAATGTCAAGATCACCCAGCGATCTTCCCCCATTTCCGACCCGGAAGTCGACTCCTGACAGTCACTAGGATGCACACGAACTGCACCGGATTGCAGTAAGTTGGGCTAACATGCGGGGTATAGGTAAAGTGGGTAGAGCACCGAAGGTCGCCGATGACAAAGCATTCCAATCACAGGACGAGCGTCTCCGCCCTCATGGGGTCCGCCGTCAGTCGACGCCCAGGGGAGTACCGTCGGCCATGTGCGCGAGTTTGCCGTCGCGCCCTCGGTCGACGCGGCTCACGTCCACGGCATCGTGCTCAAGCTCGCTTCGGCCAAACGCGGCGACCGTCACTCGCTGGTCCCGGTGACCCATCTCCAGCTCACCCCCAGCGGCGCCTTGCAGCTCCGCGGCACCGCGCGTCCTGCTCCCTTGCCTGAAGGCGAGAGCTATCTCCTGCTCGAGCGGGACTTGCTCGACCAGCAGATCATCGACGTCCATGGCCACAAGGTCGTTCGCGTCAACGACGTAGACATGGTCTGGGAGAACTGCGAAGACAGCAGCCTCGATCTCTCCCTCCGGATCGCCGAAGTCGAGGTAGGGATGCGCGGTGCTGTCCGACGCCTCCTCAAAGGCTTCCCGAAAGAACCAGTCCACCGCATCTCCACCCGTTTCAGCCCCAGCGTCATCCCGTGGGAGTTCGTCGACCTGATCGATCGCGACCCCGCCCGCCGCGTCCGCCTCAAGATCGAGCAGGATCGCCTCTCTAAGATGCACCCCTCGGACCTCGCCGACATTCTCGAGGAGCTGGCTCCCGCCGAGCGCCAGGCCCTCTTCGAAAGCCTCGACGAGGAGGTCGCTGCCGAGGCCCTCGAAGAGGTCAAGCCCAAGATGCAGCAGTCCCTCATCGAGTCGCTCGACTCCGAGCAGATCGCCGGCATCGTCGAAGAGATGGACCCCGGCGCCGCCGCCGACCTGCTCGCCGAGCTCCCCGACGAACGCTCCGAGGCCATCCTCGAAGAGATGGACCCCGAGGAACGTCAGGACGTCGAAGACCTCCTCGAATTCTCGGGAAACTCCGCCGCCGGTCGCATGACCACGGAGTACATCGCCCTGCCCGCCACTGCCACTGTCGATCAGGCCATAAACGCGCTGCGCGACTTCGAAGGAGACATCGAAACCATCACAGACATCTATCTGCTCGACGAAGAGGGACGAATCGCCGCGCTGATTCCCGTCGTACAACTTCTCCTTGCGAAGGCCGGGTCGCCGCTCGCCACCCTCCCGCAGGGCCACATCGTCAGTTGCAACATCGACGCCAACGGCCGCAAGGTGGCCGAGATATTCGACAAATACAATCTTCGCTCCCTCCCCGTCGTCGATCACGACAGGCGGCTCGTCGGAGTGGTCCATGCCGAACAAGTCATCGCCCTTCTGCGGGCCACCCGTTAGCACAGTTCTATGTCATCAGCACCCCGAAAGTCGTCATCCTGACCCTGAGCATAGTCGAATGGGGAAGGACCCCTGTATTTGCCGTTGTTTGTTTTTCACGTAGTCACAACAAAAGGAAACGCAGTAAGCAAATGAAGATTCTGTACGCCGCCGGTCTTTCGCTTGAGGAATCATCCCTCTATCGTCTCTGGGCACTCGAGCGCCTCGGCCATCAGGTCATCCCCTTCAACACCTTCGACTACGTGCCCCGGAATCCGCTGATCGGCAAAGTCACTCATCGCCTCTCCGCCGGCCCATCCGTCAACCGCCTCAACCGCGACCTGCTCCGCATCGCCGAAGCAGAAAAGCCCGACCTCTTCTGGGCCGACAAACTTCTTTCCATGCGTCCCGCGACTCTCGACCGCCTGCGCGCCATCAACATTGCCACTGTCAGCTACATGATCGACAACCCCTTCGGCCCTCGCCGCGACCCCGGCTGGCGCCTCTACATGAAGAACATCCCCCACTACGATCTTCACGTCGTCCAGCGTGACAAGAACATCCTCGACTACACCTCACGAGGTGCCCGCGACGTCATCAAAATCCAGACCGCCTACGAACCAACCCTGCATTTCCCGCCGCCCGCCGGCTGGTCCGACGCCGACCGCGATCGCCAGGTCTCCTTCGTCGGCACGCCCTACGACGACCGCGCCCAGACCCTCGGCCGCCTCTGGCGTGACTGCGGCTTTTCTGTCACCGTCTCCGGCAGCGCAAAACTCTGGGGCCGCGCCATGCAGCCCGACGTCTTCAAAGCCACCTTTCGCGACGGCGAACTCTATCGCGACGACTATCGCAACGCCATCTGGCGTTCACGAATCAACCTGAGCTTCCTTACCCACTCCAATCAGGACGAGTTCGTTCACAAGAGTTTCGAGATCGCGGGCTGCGGCGGCTTTCTCCTCGCCGAGCGTTCTGCAGGCCACCTACAGCGCTTCAAGGAAGATGAAGAAGCTGTCTTCTTCTCCGGGTTCGACGAACTCGCCGAAAAAATTCGCCGCTACCTGCCGGATGAAGCGGCCCGCCAGCGCATCGCCGCCGCCGGAAACATCCGCGCCGCCCGCGACGGCTACCACAACGACAGGCAAGTCGGACTCATCCTGACGAGGATCCAGGAGCGGATCGAGTCCATCCGGTCGACTCCCAAGGCAACCGGCCTCTCCGCGAATCCAGCTCTCGCGGGTCGCCCGTGATCCACGATCTCCTCAAGGAAACGCCACAACCCGGCCTCATCGCAGACATCTGCATCGTCGGCGCCGGTGCCGCAGGCATCACACTCGCCGTCGAGTTCGCCCGCAAAGGCAAACAAGTTCTGCTCCTCGAAGGTGGCGGCGCCATTCGTGAAGATTCCTCGCAAGCCATCTACGACAGCGAAATCGCCGGTCTCCCCCATCGCGGTATCCACACCGGCCGTATCCGCGTAAAGGGTGGAACCACCGTCCGCTGGGGTGGACAGATCCTCGAACTCGACGCCGCCGACTTCGCCCCACGGCCCGGCGTTCCGGAAAGTGGCTGGCCCTTTCCCAAAACCGAACTCACCCCCTATTACGAACGGGCCCTTCACCTGGAAGGCCTCGCGAAGGTGGAACGAAGCGACGAGGCCGTCTGGCGCGATCACAATCTGCCCTTCACACAATTTCCCGACCTCGAAGCCTACCTCTCACGTTGGTGTCCCGAACCGAACTTCGCCCGCCTTCACAACAAGGCTCTCACCACCCATCCCAACATCCATCTCTGGCTGCACACCAGCGCCGTCGAGCTATTGACCGAAGGCGACACCACGACCGGCCTTCGCTGTCGAACCCTCACCGGCATCGAAGCCATCTTCCAGGCGTGGAATTACGTCTTCGCCCTCGGCGGCATCGAAAGCTCCCGCTTCTTCCTGCAGCCGCGGTCAGGCGGCCTGCCCTGGAACCGCTCCGGTCTCCTCGGCCAGCGCTTTCAGGATCACATCGACTGCAACGCCGCACAGGTTGTCCCGCACGATCTCGCCGGCTTTCACGACACCTTCGATCCCATCTTCTCCCGCGGCTTCAAGTACCTTCCCAAGCTCCGTCTCCCACCTCCCCTCCAGGCGAAGCTGGGGACCCTCAGCGTCGGCTCTACGATGGGATTCGAAGACACCGGCAAGGCCCGCATGCAGGCCAAGCACACGATTCGCAACCTCATGCGCGGACGCTTCAGCGAAGTCACCGGCGACAACATCACCCACACCGGCAAAGCACGTCCCCATGCTCTTCCACCAGGCGTGGCGATACTACGTTCAGCGCCGGGCCTACGCTCCACCCGAAGTCCGCATCTTTCTCCGCATCCACTGCGAACAGGAACCCACCTCCCGCAGCAGTATCACTCTCACCGATCAGCGCGACCCCCTCGGCCTGCTCCGCATCCGCTTCAACTGGCAGATATCCGAAAGGGAACTCGCCACCATCCGCCAGTACGTCCAGATCGCCCAGCACTCCCTCGCCGATGTCGCCCGCATCATCCCCGACGAAGACCTCATGTCTGGCAGCCCAAACTTCCTCGCCCGCTGCGACGACAGCAACCACCACATGGGCGGCATGCGCATGTCGACGTCCGACGCAACCGGTGTCGTCGACACCAACCTCCGCCTCTACGGTCTCACCAACACCTACATCTGCAGCTCCGCCGTCTTCCCTTGTTCCGGCTTCTCCAACCCCACCCACACCGTCCTAGCCCTGGCCGTCCGGCTCTGCGATCATCTCGAAAAATCGGAATAAAATCACGCTGGATGACGAAAAGCGTTCGGAGAGAAGATGGAGCACATCGCACTGGGGACCTCAGGCCGTCAAACCACCCGCCTCGGCTTCGGCTGTGGAAACATCATGGGTGTCATCGGCCGTCGCAACTCTCTGAAGCTCCTTGAGTCTGCCTTCGACAGCGGCATCCGCCACTTCGACGTCGCCCCCAGGTACGGCTACGGCGAAGCCGAGAGCTGCCTCGGCGAATTCCTCCAGCGCCACCCCGGACAAGTCACGGTCACCACAAAATACGGCATACTTCCGCCCAAAAACATCTCCCTGATCACCGTTGGCCGGCGAGTCGCAGGCCCCATCATCCAACGGATGCCCGGCCTCAAGAAACGCGTAGCGCAGGTAGCCAAAGCCGCCACCCGTAACGACGAGCGCCCCACCTTCACCGCAGCCCAGGCCCGTGCCTCCCTCGACAAGAGCCTCACCCACCTTCGCACCAGCCACATTGATCTCTGGCTCCTCCACGAGGTCGAGGCCGCCGATCTTCACGACGACACCCTCCTCCACCTCATGGAAGATCTCGTTCAGCAGGGAATCATCGGCAGCTTCGGCATCGGCAGTGGCGCCGACAAGATCTCCGCGCTACTCGCCGAACACCCAGCCTACTGCCGCACCCTGCAATACGAGTGGTCCATTCTTGATGCGCCGATACCAGACACCCCCTCCAGCCCCTTCCGCATCCACCACCGCGCCTTCACCCACCAATTCCACGCCCTCCACCACGCTCTCACCCGGAACAAGCCGCTCTGTCAGCGCTGGTCCACATCGACGAACATAGACCTCAGCGAAACCGGCACCCTCGCCCGTCTCATGCTGAAGGCTGCTCTCGTCATGAACCCATCCAGCATCATCCTCTTCTCCTCGAAAAATCCCCGGCACATCCAGGCCAACGCCCTCGCCGCCGCCGACAGCAGCCTCGACCTTCCCGCCCGCCAGCTCTACCGCCTCGTTCAAACCGAGCGCGACCAACTTTCGTTCTCCCCCATCTGACATTAGGACCTGTGTCTCAGCAAAAAGATGAGGTAGCCTGATAAAGGCGAGCCGACGCGTTCTCCCAACCAGCAAATAAGGAAACAGGAAATGACTGCCTGGCGCATCTGGAGAACTCGGCTCATCATCGTCTTCGCCGTTCTCGGTCCAGGCTTCATCACCGCCAACGTCGACAACGATGCCGGCGGCATCCTCACCTACTCCCAGGCAGGAGCCCAATATGGCTACACGCTCCTCTGGACGATGCTCCCCATCACCCTGGCCCTTATCGTCGTGCAGGAGATGTGCTCCCGCATGGGCGTCGTCACCGGCAAAGGGCTCAGCGACCTCATCCGCGAAGAGTTCGGCCTCCGCATCACCTTCGTCATCATGATCCTGCTCGTCGTCGTCAACTTCACCAATGTTGTGACGGAGTTCTCCGGCATAGCCGGCAGCATGCAGCTCTTCCATGTCACTAAATACGTCAGCGTGCCCATCTGCGCCCTTATCGTCTGGGCCCTGGTCGTCAAGGGCGACTACAAGAGCGTCGAAAAAATCTTCCTCATCGCCAGCGCTTTCTATATCGCATACATCATGGCCGGCGTGCTCAGCCGACCCGACTGGCACCTCGCCCTTGTCGAAACCGTAAAACTCCCTCCGCGCAGCGTATGGTCGGACAAAGCCTACATCTACATGACCGTCGGCGTCATCGGCACCACCATCGCCCCCTGGATGCAGTTCTACCTGCAGGCCTCCATCGTGGATAAGGGTGTCACCGTCAAGCAGTACAAAGCCTCACGCCTCGACGTCATCGTCGGCTCCATCTTCACCGATGTGGTTGCCTGGTTCATCATCGTCGCCTGCGCCGCCACGCTCTATGCCCACGGCATGCATAACATCGTCGACCCCTCCGACGCCGCCCAGGCCATGAAGCCGCTCGCCGGCGACTACGCCTTCATCCTCTTCGCCGCCGGCCTCTTCAACGCCTCGCTCTTCGCCGCATCTATCCTCCCGCTATCAACCGCCTACACGGTCTGCGAGGGACTCGGTGTCGAGAGCGGCCTGGACAAAGGCTTCCGCGAAGCCAAGTTCTTCTACTGGCTCTACAGCCTTCTCCTCTTCGCCGGAGCGGCCGTCGTCCTGATCCCGAACTTTCCCCTCGTCAAATTCAGCATCCTGTCGCAGGTACTGAACGGCATTCTCTTACCCCTGGTCCTCGTCTTCATGCTGAAACTCATCAACAAGCACGAGCTCATGGGCAAATACACCAACACCCGCTGGTTCAACGTAATCGCCTGGACCACCGCGATCATCGTCACCGCCTTGTCCCTAGTCCTCGTCTGGAACACGCTCCACAGCTGACGGCAGCCCGCGTCTCTCTCCTGCAATGAAAACAGACTCGGCGTATCCTGTTGGATCAACCGGGAAGATCGGTGGAACGACCATCACGCAGAACCGCAGGAGGAACCACATCATGAGAAATCGAATCGCTATGTGGGCAGGCGCGGGGTTTATCGTCGCAGCGTTCTGGATCCTTTATGCCTTCGCAACGCGGCCCAACACAATGCAGGGTCTACGGCTCCTCGCCGGGATAACCTGCCCGATCACCCTGGCCGGACATCACCCCATCGGTTTGTCCTGGGTTTTAATCGCGAACGCAGCCACGTACGCTCTGGTCGGTCTGATTGTAGAAACCCTGCGCAAAAATCGAACTCACCCACGAACCCATGACGTCTGATGGAAAGTTACTCAAAGCTCAAAGCCCACAGCTCTACAGCAGCTTCCCCTCCGACAAATCCCGAATCAGCCCCAGATCCGCCGCCAGAAAGTCATACCCCGGCAGCTCCGTCAGCGGAGCCCACCGCATATCGTTGAAGATCCGATTCTCCAGCGTCCCATCGAACTCCCGCACCACGAAAAACTGAAGATCGATCACCCCGCCGTTGCGGTATTTGTGCCGAATCCGTGCCACCTGGCGTCCAATCACCGCTGTAATCCCCAGCTCCTCGTTCAACTCACGCGCCAATGCGTCCTCTGAGCTCTCACCGGCCTCAATCTTGCCCCCCGGAAACTCCCACTTCAGGCTCATCGGCTGGTCCGCCTTCCGCTGGCAGATCAGCACCTCCAACCCGGAAGCCCCATCTCCCGTAACCCCTCGCAAAATCAGCGCCGCCACCACCAGCCGCAGAGGTTTATGCGCCGCCGTCTCCGTGCGTTCCGCGAGCTTGCGAATAGGCTCTCTCATCTCCCTGTAGGTTAGACGAGGTTCCCATCCAAAAGCCTCAATTGCCTTTACTTAGGTTCCACGGACGCCGGATAGTAAACCGGCCAGCCTTCCTGCGCGCTGCGCTCCAAAAGCGCCGCCGTAGGGTTCACCGGAAACGCCCGCCGCGCAATCTCCAGCATCGCCGCGTCATGTACCGAGTTGCCGAACACCGCATCCGGAGCCGTCACAACCACTCGCTGCAGCGCCGCCACCTTGCCCTCATCGGTCGGCACGTCGCGCAGCACATCCGTCACCACGCCATTCTTTATCTCAACGCAGGCCGCCAGCACCTTGTCCGGCGGAATCCCAAACCGCCGCACACCCTCTTCAATCACCCAGTTATTCGTCGAGCTCACCGCCCAGATTTCGACCCCGTTGTCGCGAAGCTCCTCCACCAGCGCCAGCATCTCGGGAAAGATATTCTGCTCCACCCGGCTCTCAAAATAGACCGCGGCCGCCCGCCGCATCTCCTCCTCGCGCAGCCGTTGGTACATCTGCACCATCTCCCCGCAGATCGCCACCTCCGACACCTCGCCCTTGTTGTACCCGCGATACCGCGCGTAGATCCAGTCCGTCGCCTCGCGTGACACTAGTCCCGTCTCGATCGTCCAGTTCATAAACCCGGACCCCGCATCGCCAGACCACAGCGTTCCATCGCAGTCGAAGACAGCCACTCGAGGCGACAAGGCATAAACGGCCTCATGAAACTCCGAGGTGCTCAATCGGTGGGCTGCAACAGCCTTGACAACATCACTCACAAAATCAACTCTACTTTTCTGCGCACCAAATCTCGCGCGTCGACCTTCTACTACTATGACCCGTTTCGAACCCAACCAGTGTTAATCTTACGTGTCACCCGCCAACGATTCCCATTCGCCATGCACTAGATCGGAGGCAGCCCCTGGACCACCGTCACCCCTGCCGGCGGAATAAAAGCGAAGTCGGCATCCTTTACCGGCACATTCTCCTGCAGGTCGGAGAAGACGAACTCCGTCACCGCTCCATCCACCTCTTCCAGCCGCATCTGTTCAATCGCTCCCGCCGCCGTTACCCAAAGCGACAGCACCTTCACCCTCTGCTCCATCCCCTTCGGTACACCGGAGATCCGAAACCCGTCGCCCTCCGGCGTCACCGTCAGGTTATCCAGCTCTTTCCTCAACTGCGTATGCCCTAGCAGAAACCGCAGCGGAGACCGCAGATCATCCAACTGCTTCGCCGGCACCCGCGTCGCCTGCGCGTCCCCCGGCGTATAGAACCATGCAAACTTCCCATCCAGCACAAACACCTTGCCCACCGGAGCCTCATAGCTCCACCGCATCCGGCCCGGTTTCTTCAGCAGCAGCGTCCCCTCTTCGGTACGATCCATCCCCATACCGGAGTAGTGCTCCGTATAGTGCGCGCGCAGCGAATTCAGACGGTTGTAGTGGTCGTCGACCTTACCCACCACCGCATCGTTACTCTGCGCCAGCAGGAACGGAGCGCAGCCCAGCGACACCAGTAGGACGGCTTTAGCCAGCATTACTGAATTGGCTGCGTGCAGTTGGTTCCACCAGCCGGATCGTAGCGAATGGTATTGTTCTCATCCGTGCAGAAGCCGCGGTCGCCCGTCTTTCCAATCGAGTTCGGCACCGCAGTAATCTCATACCCGGTAATCATGTCCTGGTTGTTCACCGTCACCTTCGTGCAGTTGGTGATGGCGAAGCTGTACCCGGCCTTCTGACCACTCGCCAGATCCGGTGTAATCATCTGGGCTGCCTGAGCCGACGGCGCGCCCGACTTCGGATCGCCTCCCAGCGTCGCCAGCGAGCAGGAAAATCCATTCGCCGGATACGCCGAGTTGTACTGCAGCTCCGCCTGCCCAATCGTCCGTAGCGACTGTACCGCGGAGGTCTCGTGCGCCTGCTTTGTCAGCTTCAAAAGCTGCGGCACGGCAAGTGTCATCAGGATCAGCATCACCGACATGACAATCAGCAGCTCGATCAGCGTGAAACCTTCTTCTCTCTGTCGTTCTGCGCGTAACCCGTCTATTGTGTTTGTGGTCTTCATCGTTCCTCGGCGATTCTTGTTTCCAGTTCCGAACAAAACTCTATCAGCAGATCGCCCTAACATGCCAAATCTTCCCGCTCGACCTTCATCGACCCGAGATTTCCCAGCAGTGTCAGCGCCATCATCTCGGGCTGGAACAGCTCCTGCGCCAGCTCCAGCACATCGGCCGACGTCACCGCTTCAATCTCTTCCATAATCTCGTCGATGCCAAAGAAGCGCCCAAAGTACATCTGCTGCCTGGCCAGGTTCGCCATCCGGCTTCCCGAGCTTTCGAGTCCAATCACCATGTTGCTCTTCAACTGGTCCTTGGCCCGTTTCAACTCCACGTCACTGACCATCTCTTCTTTGAGACGTCGCAGCTCCTGCAGGGTAAGCTGCAACACCTTCCGGGTCTTATCGACCGAGGTTCCCGCATACACGCACAGCGAGCCCGTATCCCGGAACGGATTCATCTCCGAGTAGATCGAATAAGCCAGCCCCTGATCCTCCCGGATCGTCTGGAACAGCCGCGAGCTCATCCCGCCGCCCAGCATCGTATTCAGCAGATACACCACATAACGCCGCGAATCATTCACCGGAGGCGCGGGCACCCCGAGACACAACTGCACCTGCTCCAGCGCCTTCTTGCGCCGCAGCGTAATGTGTGGAGTCGCCAGGGGAGCAGCCAGCTTCGGCGCCGGTCCGTCAACATCGGCTGCCAGCGAGCTGAACTCCTTCTCAACCTGAGCCACAAACGCATCATGCTCCAGGTTCCCCGCGGCCGAGAACACCATATTGCGCGGTGTAAACCGGCCAGCATAAAAATCAAGCAGAACACTCTGGTTGAAGTTCGAAACCGTCTTCGCCGTCCCCAGAATCGGCCGCCCCAGCGCATCGCCCTTCCAGAAGTTCTGCGTCCACACCTCGTTCACCAGATAGTCGGGGTTATCCTCGTCCATCTTGATCTCTTCCAGAATCACGCCCTGCTCGCGAGTCAGCTCATCCGGCGTAAACGTCGGATGCAACACCAGGTCGGCCAGCACATCCAGCGCCGGCGCCACATTCTCATCCAGCACCTTGATGTTGAAGCAGACCATCTCCTTGCCCGTAAACGCGTCGAGATTCCCGCCGATCGTATCCACCTCACGCGCAATCTCCTGTGCCGTGCGCATGGTTGTTCCCTTGAAGACCATATGCTCGACGAAGTGCGAGATCCCGTTCACCTCGGGCGCTTCATCGCGCGATCCCGTCCCAATCCACGCGCCCATCGAGACGCTCCGCAGATGTGGCATGCTTTCCGTCAGAACCAGCAGGCCGTTCGGCAGAACCGTCTTTCGGATATTGCGCGAGGCATTTTTGGACACACGAACGTCGTCAATCAGTGTTGCGGGCATGCGACTCCTTGAATCTCCATTCTTTCATAGAGAGGCAGAAGAACTCGGCCCCTCACGGGAGTAGACTGGATAAGATAGATGCTGGGTTATCCCGGTCTTCTTCTATTTTAACACAATCCATTATATCGTTATTTATGAGTGACTTACGTAGCACAGCACAACCATTAGTTGAGACAAAACCACTGTTCGGCCTTTCTCTTGACGAGCTTACCGCCCTCATGGAAAGAGCCGGTCAGAAGCCCTACCGTGCCGCACAGCTCCACCAGGCCCTCTACCGCCAGCGCATCACCTCGCTCGATCAGGCCACCACCCTCCCTCAGACCCTGCGCGACACTCTCGCCGCCGAAGGCTACACCGTCGGCCTGCCCGAGATCGTCCAGACCGCCAAATCCGTCGACGGCACCGAGCGCTACCTCATCCGCATGGCCGACGGCGAGACCGTAGAGACCGTCTGGATGCCCGACGGCGACGGCGGCGAACGCGGCGACGGCTCCCAGGCCGCCGAAGAAGAAGAAGCCGAGGATTCTACAGCCTCCGAAGACCGCACCGGCAAACCCGCGGTCCCCTTCCCCTACCGCCGCTCCACCATCTGCGTCTCCAGCCAGGTCGGCTGCGCCGTCAACTGCCAGTTCTGCCTCACCGCCAAACTCGGCATCCGCCGCAACCTCACGCCAGGCGAGATCGCCGGCCAGGTCGCAGCCGTCCTCAATCGCCACCAGGTCGACCTCGGCAGCTCCCGCGGCAATCCCAACCCCGCGCGCATCAACCTCGTCTTCATGGGCATGGGCGAGCCCTTCCTCAACTACGCGAACTTCATCGCCGCCGTTCGTCTCCTCACCCAGATGCCCATTCCCGAGTCACGCATGACCGTCAGCACCTCCGGCATCCTGCCCGGCATCCTCGACTTCGCAAAGGAAACCGTGCGCCCCAAGCTCGCCGTCAGCCTCAACGCCTCCAACGACGAGGTCCGCGAATCCATCATGCCCATCACCCGCAAATGGAACATCGCCGCCCTGCTCGAAGCCCTCGCCACCATCCCCCTTCGCAACCGCGAGTGGATCACCTTCGAGTACGTCCTCCTCGGCGGCATCAACGACTCGCTCCAGCACGCCGACGAACTCATCGCCCTCGTCAAAGACAAAGAAAGCGGCATCCCCTGCAAGATTAACCTGATCGTCTGGAACTCCGGCCCCAACATGCCCTTCCACGAGCCGCCCCAGTCCGGCGTCTTCGCCTTCCAGAAACGCATCATGGCAGCCGGCATCCCCGCCTACATCCGCCGCCCCCGAGGCCGTGACATCTACGCCGCCTGCGGCCAACTCAAGCGCACCGTAGAACAACCACCCGCTCTGGTAGAACTCACCTCGGCCTGATCCCAGCTGTCGCCCGGTCCTCATTCTGCGGCAGTTGCCCGCTGTCCAATCGCCCATTTTTTTGTTTGTCATTCCGCAGCGAAGCGGAGGAATCTGCTTTTGTCGTTGCCGTTGTCTCGCTTTTGCACTTGCCCTTTTGTTTGTCATTCCGCAGCGAAGCGGAGGAATCTGCTTTTCCACCCCGCTCCTCAGTTATCCTCCGAACATGCCACAGCGGGAATATCACTTCTACGTCTACATCCTCTCCAGCCGCTCCCGCAGTCTCTATGTAGGATTCAGCAACGATATCCGCCTCCGTATCAGACAACACCGTGAAAAGCGCCTCGGCAGCCACACCGCCAAATACAACATTGGCCGCCTCGTGTATTACGAACACTTCACCTACGTCCTAAACGCCATCGCACGCGAAAAAGAACTGAAAGACTGGAACCGCCCCAGGAAAATCGCCCTGATCGAACAACACAACCCAACGTGGGAAGACCTTGCAGCAGGGCGGTAACGCCTTTTGTTTCGCAACAGGGTGACAGTCGCCCTTTGTTTCGAAACAGGGTCGCTCTTGGTTGTCACTCTCCAGACTTTTTGTTGTCATTCCGCAGCGCAGCGGAGGAATCTGCTTTTTCGTTGCCGTTGTCTTGCTTTGCACTTTGCCCCTTTGTTTGTCATACCGCAGCGCAGCGGATAAATCTGCTGTTTTCCGTTGCAGTTCCATACCCATCCCCATCTCCGAAACCCCGGCCTTCCCACCGCAATCCAAACTTTTCAACACCACTCCCGCTTGGCCATCCTGCGTCGAAGAGAGTAGCGTAATCCCTAGCACGAACGACGTTGGATGAGGCACTCGGCGGCCCTCAATCCTTCTCTTTTGGTTTCGCAGCACTCACCAAAAAGTCGATCGAACCATACCGCCTGCCGCGTGCACGCCATAAACCTTCCACCTCCAACCCACATTCTTGAGGAGAAAATCATGGCAGCTAAAGTCTCGTATATTCCCAAAGACTACAACTCCGTCACGCCTTACCTGATCGTCAAGGGCGCGGCGCAAGCCATCGACTACTACAAGAAAGTCTTCGGAGCCACTGAAACCGTCCGCATGCCCGGCCCTGACGGCAAGATCGGTCACGCCGAGCTCAAAATCGGCAACTCCCACATCATGCTGGCCGACGAAAACCCCAGCATGGGCGCAGGACACACCAGCGCCGCCACCGTCGGCGGCAGCCCGGTAAGCCTCTACGTCTATCTTCCCAACGTCGACGAAGTGGTCAAACGAGCAACCGCAGAAGGCGCGAAACTCCTCAAGCCGGTCGAGAACCAGTTTTACGGTGACCGCTCCGGCTTCATCCAGGATCCCTTCGGACACCTCTGGGGCATCGCGACCCACGTCGAAGATGTCTCACCTAAGGAAATGCAAGAGCGCATGAAGAAGGTCACGCAGGCAGCCTAGCTCCCTTCAGCCAGGAGGCAGGGCGGTCGAACCCTCGCCTTCCTGGCCGCAAAGGGAATGGAGGGCACAGGCAACATGGCGGACCCAGGCATAGGAGTTCTCTTCATAGCAGGTTTTGGGCCGATCGACCGTGACGTTGCTGAAAGTCGCGCGCTTTACGCCAACAGTCTTGGCATTTCCTTCAAGCAGGATGCCGGTGGTTATATGCATACGGGCGCTCTTCAGGGGGCAAAGCATTTTGCGCTATGGCCTCTTTCACAGGCTGCGCAATCATGTTTTAGTAGTGATTCCTGGCCTGAGAATGTTCCCGTCCCTCAGGCATGGCTGGAATTTGAAGTGGAAAATGTGGAGAGAGCTACGGCCAGTCTCGAATCGCGCGGATATCGAATGCTCATCAAGAACAGGAAGGAACCCTGGGGTCAAACCGTGAGCCGTTTCCTGTCGCCTGAGGGCCTGCTGGTCGGCATTACCTTCACCCCTTCTATGAGAGAGTAGAAACGATCTCTCATACCATCCCTCGGATTTCAGCCGCATACCCGCTTTCGGGTCGCTCGGGTCAGAGTATCCGTTCATGGTTTCTCGATGAGCGCCAAATCGCCAGCACTCGTCGAGGACGGATTATTCCTTGCATTTTCAGCAAGATATAAATTCTTGCTCCAAGTTTGCCCCAAAAATCGCATGTCAAGCCCCAGAACGGCTCAAATAACACAAACAAAACAAGATCCGAATGGCAGGTTACCCTGTCCAGTCCGCTATAATTGAACTATAGAAAACAAGAGCGAAAGCCCCGATGCCGGTCATCGGGGCTTTTCTCATTAACTTCAAGGTTTAACCGAATGAAATCAAGACTTTGCAAACCAGAAGCCTTTAGAATGAAGACTTTGCAAACATCTCAAAAGCGAAGTCCCAACCTAAAGTCTTTGGTTCGAAGACTTTGCACAAAAATGCGGGGTGGCAGGGAAGTGATGATGACAACGAAAAAGCCGAGCCCACACGCTACGGGTTTCCGCGGGGGGAGCTTGTCACTGCACCCGAACCTCATCCCCCGCATTCTTCTTCACCCACGTCTTGCCATCCCCAGATTCATACTGCTCGAAGTGAATCTTGTCCCGTCCCGTAAAGACATTCTCGGTCCGGTAGAAGACCTGTTTCCCACCTTCATCCGTGCCCGAACTGGAATACGTCCAGCGGTCTCCCACAATCGTCAGGTCCGAAAGCCCCACCGCCCGTCCACTCGGCAGCACCGGCTGGGTATGGAACTTCGTCGGATCATCCGTCGCAGTGAAAACAACCAAAGCCAGCGGTTTCCCATTCACCACCTGCTCACACGTATAGAACGCCGTTCCTTCAGAGCAATGATTGACGACTGTATCCGGCCTGCCGTCGCCCGCCATCGTATGGGCTGAAACGACCGTCCACGTTCCTTCATACTGTTTGAGGGGGGCAAATGTTGCCGTCGCAGCCATCATCAACAACCAGAATCCCATCATCGAGGTGCTCCTTCCCGCTTCTGTCTTATTCGGTCAGCGCCGGCGACAATCGCTCCAGTCCCAAAGTCAGCAGCCGTTCCGCCAACTGATCATAATCATGCCGCAGCACGTCGCCCTCATGGACGAAATTGCCGGTCAACGGCTCCACACCGAGGGCCCGTACCCGCTCCAGATCGGCCTCAATCGGCTCCTGCCCCTCACGCGCATACTTTTCCAGACGCATCGCGGAGATCGGCCCCGTGTTAATGAGCGCATAGTCGAATATGGGCGCCCGCGCTCCCACCGCATGCTGCCGGATCTTCTCGATATGTTGCGACGCCGTCAGCCCCAGCGACTCGTTCGCCTGCGTCATCAGGTTGCACACGAAGACCTTTGTGGCTCGCGAAGCCGCCAGCGCCTCCGGTATTCCCCGAACCAGCAGATTTGTAATCAGCGACGTGTAGAGCGACCCCGGGCCCAGCGTAATCAGGTCTGCATTGGCAATCGCCTCCAGCGTCTCGGGCAACGGATCGGCCGTCTCAGGCTCCAGCCGCAGCTCGACGATGCTGTGCTTGCTCGCCGTAATGTTGGTCTCGCCCCGCACCAGCGACCCGTCATCCATCTCCGCCACCAGCCCCACATTGGTGTTGGTCGAAGGAAAGATCCTTCCCCGCGCAGCCAGAATCTGCGACGACATCTGCACCGCCTGGGCGAAGTCACCCGTGATGTGCGAAAGCGCTGCGACAAACAGATTCCCGAAGCTGTGCCCCTCCAAATCCCCATGCTCGAAGCGGAACTGAAACAGCTTCGACAGCAGATGCTCGTCCTCGGAAAGCGCCACCATGCAGTTCCGGATGTCCCCCGGCGGCAGCATCTTGAAGTCTTCCCGCAACCGCCCCGACGAACCGCCGTCATCCGTCACCGTCACCACCGCAGACAGCTCACGGATAATGCACCGCAAAGAGGGGGAGGGAGCCGGAGGCAGACTCTGGACATCGGAAGCGCGCCCCATCCGTACTGCTCTTCGCCGGTCCGGAACCACAACGTAACGCTTCAGCCCCCGCAGCAGGGTCGACAACCCCGTGCCGCCGCCAATGGCAACCACCCGAAGCTCTTTTTCTTTCGATTCAGCCAGATTCGGCAACGACATGCGCGGGGTCTCCTACCCAAGCCTAACTGAATCACGTCAAGCTTGGATGCAAGAGAAAAATCAGACCTCGGGATAAAGGAGTTCCGTGAAACGCGGATCGTCCGCCATATCCTGAAAGTCCGAATCCGCTCGTGCCTGGATCCTGTTCCTCGGATTCTGCCGGATCGCCTCCGTCAAATGTTCCAGGCACCGGTGCGAGTCGCCCGTCATGCTGGACAGCACCGCCAACCCGTAAAGAGCGTAGTCGGCCTTGTCATTCGCCTTCAAGATGAGCTTGAACTGCTCGCGGGCATCCTCATAGTGGCCATCGTTCAACAGCGACACGGCATAGTCGTAGTGCTCTTCATGGCTGGCAAAGGTGGTCTTTCCCTTCGCCGTCTGCTGCAGACACGCGTTGCAGTACATCCTGACGCGATCGCCCAGATCACCCGCTCCCGCTGCCAGCATCTTTTCGAACGTCGCATGGGCCTTCTCGTATTTTCCCTCCTGCATCAGCCGCAGTGCCGCCTCATATTGGGAAACGAGTTGAGCGCGCACGGCGTCCGTCGCGGGAAGGGATCCAGCAAGCGTGCGCGGAGCACGCTTCGTTGCAGGTGCACTTGCGGTCTTTGTCTGAGCCATGATCTGTCCTGTCGCTCGGGGCGTTTCTGAGCTTTCCTATTCTTGAGCTTTCCCATTCTAATGGGTCGCTCAAGTCTTTTTATTCTCGTGTCGGTTTTATACGCAGACCTGGCATTCAGGTCAACTCCACCATTGTGTCACGCCCACGAAGCCCATTCATTCCGGCTGCCGTAGGCTGGCTTCTATCGCCTAACTTCTGTTGTAAACCGCCGGATTCAGCTCCGGGTCGTTATACATCTTCATTTGCCGGTAGAGCTTGAACCGCCGTGTCCCTTTCAGCACCTCTGCCCACAAGGCATCCAGACACCCCGCCAGATCGTCCCGCTGCTCCTCCAGAAGAGCCAGCCGTTCCACATTCCGCTGCCTGTGAACCTCTGTCGCACTTTCGCGGTACGTCTCGTCGCGGGTGTGGAAGATCTTCAGCGCCAGGATGGAAAGCCGGTCGATCATCAACCCTGGCGTCTCCGAGTGCAGCGGTGCATCCTCGTCCTGCTCCAGCCGTTCTATCAGCCAACCGTCCATCTTCTCCATCAGGTCGTTCCGTCTCTGGTTCAGCCGATCGATCGCCCGCTTCACCCGCGCAATCTCCGCATCCGCGACTCCCGGCACACGCGCCTTGTCTTCCTCATGCCAGAGCTCAAAGTTAGCCCGGTGCTGCGCCATCGCGAGCGCCATCAAGCCATCAGCACTTGCCTCGATCGCCAACTCGCTCTCCGTCTCATGCATAGCCGCAGTCATCTCGTCCTGCATCCGCGTTATCAAAAGAGCATCGAGCATAGGCACTCCATTCCAGCAACTCAGAAACTGGGGCGGCGTTCAATCCGGCGCCTCGCTGAGGTCAGATTAACTTTACCTCTCACTCCTCAAGCTTGCCGGAAGCGAGCGAACCAAGCAGACTAGAGTCACACAATGGCAAGTTCGACAAAGCGGGTCCTGATCTACCGGCTAGGCAGCCTCGGCGACACCCTCATCGCTCTCCCAGCCCTTCACCTGGTTACCCGCGCGTTTCCGGACTCCGAGCGCCGCCTGCTGACCAACTTCCCCGTCAACGCCAAAGCCCCGCCCGCCGCCGCCATCCTCGAAAACACCAACCTCATCCACGGCTACTTTCGCTACGCCCTCGGCACCCGCAGTCCCCGGGAGCTCTTCGCCCTCTGGTGGCAGCTCTTCCGCTGGCGTCCGCAGGTTCTCGTCTACATGGGGCCCACTCGCGGAGTCGAGTCGGCCCGACGCGACGAAAAATTCTTTCGCTTCTGCGGAATTCGACGTCTCATCGGCGTTCCCCTCACAGAGGACATGCAGCAAAACCGCTGGGACGAATCAACGCAAGCTCTCGAACCCGAGGCAGACCGTCTCACCCGCAATCTGGCCGAACTGGGAGACGCTCAACTCGACGCTCCGGCAAGCTGGGACCTGCACCTCACCAACGCAGAACACGACCGCGCCAAAAAGGTACTCTCCTCAACCGCCGGTCATCCCATCCTCGCCGTCAGCGTCGGCACAAAAGTCCAAGCGAAGGACTGGGGCCGAGACAACTGGCGAGCCCTCCTGAACCGTCTCGCCACCCTCTATCCAGATCATGCCCTTGTCCTCGCCGGCGCTTCCGAAGAGAGCGAAGCGAGCGAGTTCTCCGCCGACGGCTGGCGGCAAATCTCCCGCAGTCCCGTCGTCAATCTCTGTGGTCTTCTCACTCCCCGCGAGAGCGCCGCCGTCTTCGCACAGGCGCAAGTCTTCGTTGGACACGATAGCGGCCCCATGCATCTTGCCGCCGCGGTCCAGACCCCCTGCGTGGCCATCTTCGCCGCCCGCAACAAACCCCGCGTCTGGTTCCCCTACGGCAAACAACACCGTGTCCTCTACCACCAGACCGACTGCTGGGGCTGCGGTCTCGAAACTTGCATCACCGAACGCAAAAAATGCCTCACCTCGATTACAGTCGATGAGGTCATCAACGAGGTTCGCGCCATCCTCGGCTAAGTCGAGCCTCGGGAAGATGCGATGATGGTTTCAAGGAGATTTTTTCGCGAATGCTGCCGGAACTTCATTCGATTCTGAACCTGCTGGAAGGCGGCTTCGGTCAACTCAAGGTGCTGGTCATCGGCGACATCATGCTCGACCGCTACATCCACGGCGACGTCGAGCGGATATCTCCCGAGGCGCCGGTCCCCGTTCTCCGCCACGCCCGCCGTTATGAGCGCGCCGGTGGTGCGGCCAACGTCGCCATGAATCTCGCTGGCCTCGGCTGCCACACCCTCCTCGCCGGCTTCTGGGGCAACGACTCCGAGCAGGCTGAACTCGCCGCAATCCTCGATCACGCCCGCGTCGACACCGTCGGCGTCGTTTCGAGCACTCTACCCACCATCTCCAAGACCCGCATCGTCGGCCGCACGCAGCAGCTCCTGCGCCTCGACATTGAAAGCCGCGATTTGCCACCCGCCGCCGAAGCGCAACGCCTGCAGGAACGAGCCACCGAGTTAGTCGCAAAGGTCCACGCCGTCATCCTCTCCGACTACGCCAAAGGCGCCCTCTCCATGGCTCTCTGCGAAGCCGTCATCCGAGCCGCCCGCACCGCCGGCATCCCCGTCCTCGCCGATCCCAAGACGCCTGATTTCAGCAAGTACACCGGTGCCACGACAGTCTGTCCCAATCTTGGAGAGCTCGCCGCCGCAACCGGAATCCCCGCCCACCACACCGAAGCCCTCCTCGCCGCAGGGCAAGCCCTGGCCGCCGAGCACGACTTGAAATTCCTGACGGTCACGATGAGCGAGAAGGGAATCAGCGTCCTCCGCCCTGCCTCCACCGGAACTGCCGCGGTATATCATTCGCCGGCCCGCGCGCGTGAAGTCTTCGACGTCTCCGGCGCAGGAGACACGGTCATCGCGACTCTGGCTGCCAGCCTCGCCGGAGGGTTGCAAATCGAAACAGCCGTGGAACTCGCAAACCTCGCTGCAGGAATCGTCGTCAGCAAAGTCGGCACTGTGCCGATCGCCGCCCACGAGCTTGTGGCCGCATTGACGCCCAGCACGGGACTCACCGCGGGCGAAAAAATCCTTGACCTCGAACGCCTCAAACTGCGCGTCGCCGACTGGCGCGCCTCGGGCGAGACCATCGTCTTCACCAACGGCTGCTTCGACCTCCTCCACGTCGGCCACATCACGCTCCTCGAAGACTGCCGCCGCTTTGGCTCGAAGCTCGTCCTCGGCCTCAACGCCGATGCCTCCGTCTGTCGACTCAAAGGCCCAACCCGCCCCATCGTCTCCGAGCGCGAACGCGCCCGCGTCATGGCCGCTCTCGCCGCTGTCGATGCCGTCGTCCTCTTCGAAGAAGACACGCCCCTCGAGCTCATCCGTGCGTTGAAGCCAAACGTTCTCGTCAAAGGCGGCGACTACACTATCGAAACGGTCGTCGGCCACGAAGACGTCATCGCTGCCGGCGGACGAGTCGAGATCGTCCCCACGGTCGAAGGTTTTTCCACGACCAGCATCGTCAAAAAACTCACGGCAAGTTCTGCACAAAGCGAGGAGATTTAGAGTTGATCATCGTGACCGGCGGCGCCGGCTTCATCGGCAGCAATCTCATCCACCAACTCAACCGCGCAGGCGAGCGCGACATCCTGCTCGTCGACAACTTCGCCCCGGCGCCCAACCTGACCGGCCCGAAGTTCCTCAACCTCGCCGGTGCCGAGTACGCCGACTACATGGACAAGCGCGAGTTCCGTGCTGCGCTCAAAACCCGCGAATTCGATAGCATAAGAATTCGCGCCATCCTCCACCAGGGCGCCTGTTCGAACACCCTCGAAGACGACGGCCGCTACATGATGGACAACAACTTCACCTACTCCAAGGAGCTGTTGCACTTCGCGCTCGACCGCAAGATCCCGCTTGTCTACGCCTCCACCGCAGCCGTCTACGGAGCAAGCACCAACTTCACCGAAGTTCCCGCAAACGAGCGCCCGCTGAATATCTACGGCTACTCCAAGCTGGTCTTCGACAACTACGTTCGTCGTTTACTGCCCGAGATGAAGAGTACCGTCGTCGGCCTCCGCTACTTCAACGTCTACGGCCCGCGCGAGCAGCACAAAGGCCGTATGTCGAGCGTCATTCATCACTTCACGCGGCAGCTCAAGGACACCGGCACCATCCGCATGTTCGAGGGCTCAGGCGGCTACGCCGACGGCGAGCAGCGTCGCGACTTCGTCTTCGTTAAAGATCTCGCCCGCATCAATATGTTCTTCGCCGGCCTGCTTCCCGATAGTCCCAAGAAGCCCGTCCACGCCGTAGTCAACTCCGGCACCGGGGAAGCCCGCACCTTCAAGGCCGTCGCCGACGCGCTGATGCAGGTCCATGGCCCCGGCAAGATCGAATTCATCCCTTTCCCCGGCGACCTGAAAAACCGTTACCAGCACTTCACTCAGGCAGACGCTACAGGCCTCCGCACCGCCGGCTACACAGCACCCTTCACAAGTCTCGAAGAAGGGGTCAAGCAAACCTTTGCCGAAGAACCCGCGTCCTGATGTAGAGTGCAATCACGAAAAGACGTAACAGTGATCAAAAGGATAGAAACAGATAAGAAAAAATCGCATCAATCGCATCCTCTTTTATCCGTCTTTATCCTTTTGATCACTGTTACGCTCTGCTGAATCCGGCACACAGAACAGGAGCCAGCGTGACTGATCAACAACAGAAGCCCACCATTCTCTGCATCAGCACCTACGAAAAGGGTCAGCCCTTTTTGCAGGAGGTCGCTCACCTCGGCGTCAATGTCATTCTCCTGACAGTCGACAAACTCGAGCACGCCGACTGGCCTCGTGAATCCATCGCCAAACTCGTCACCATGCCGGAGAACCTTACTCCCCAGCAGGTCATGAACACCGTCAGCTACCTCGCGCGCGAAAATCGTTTCGACCGCATCGTCGCGCTCGACGAGTTCGATCTCGAAGTAGCCGCGTTGCTGCGGGAGCACATGCGGCTTCCCGGCATGGGCGAATCGCTCACCCGCCACTTCCGCGACAAGCTTGCCATGCGTGTCCGCGCCCGCCAATGCGGCGTTTCCGTCCCGGAGTTCACCTCCGTCTTCAACTACGAAGCGCTCCGAAAATTCATGGGCCATGTTCCCGGACCGTGGTTATTGAAGCCCCGCACCAACGCCTCAGCAATCGGCATTCGCAAGATCGAAACTGCAGAGGCGCTCTGGCCAATCCTCGACGAACTCGGCGATCTGCAGTCGCACTACCTGCTGGAGCGCTTCGTCCCCGGCGAGATCTTCCACGTCGAGGGCATCACCTGGAATGGCAGAACACTCTTCAGCTCAGCCTACAAATACGGCCAGCCCCCCATGCAGACCATGCATCAGGGCGGAGTCTTCAGCACCCACGGTCTCGACAGGGAATCGAGTGAAACCCTCGGCCTCATCGGAATGCACACCCACGTGATCGAGTCGCTTGGCCTCGTCTCCGGCGTCACCCACACTGAGTTCATCAAGGCGCACTCCGACGGCGCCTTCTACTTTCTCGAAACCGCAGCCCGCGTCGGCGGCGCGCACATCGCCGAAGTCGTCGAACATGCCTCTGGGATCAATCCCTGGATCGAGTGGGCAAGGATCGAAGTCGCCGCCCTCTTCCACATGGAATACGCTCTGCCCAAACCGAAGCAGCGTTACGCCGGAAGCGTCATCTGTCTCGCCCGTCAGGAGCAGCCCGACACCAGTGCCTACACCGACTCCGAAGTCGTCTATCGCCTCAATCGCCACCACCACGCCGGCCTGATCGTCTGCGCCGACTCACCCAAACGCGTTGAAACCCTCGTGAACGAATACAGTGGCCGCTTCCTTAATGATTTTTGCGCTGTCGTCCCCGCACCGGACAAACCCACAGCGTAAGTCCCTGTCTTGCATAAGTTCCGGGAAATTATAGAGGGGGATGATGGTGAGAGCGCTGGGGCTCGAACCCAGGACCAACGCCTTAAAAGGGCGATGCTCTACCAACTGAGCTACGCTCTCAAACCACACTACCAAGTTAGCACATTCAAGCGCCTGAATTTCGCCGCCAAGCCCCGGCTGTGCAAGCTTTTACCGACCATCATTTTTTGTCTCAGAACTTCGCCATCCGAGATCGACTTTTCACCTCAAGCTCGCGGTCGTTCCTCCGAAGCCGCAACCCCAAAGCCCCAAACGCCACTCGCAACTCCGTTTCGGGTTCGCCCGACTCAACCGCAGCGGGTCCCTACTCGACAACCGCCGAAGGATTGCGTTTTGCCCAGATTTCATGCGGGGATCCCCCATAGCTATTGCTCCGTCACACTTAAGTCGCACAAACGGTTCATTGACTTGAACTAGTCGTCACAGTAGCCTCAGGCTATTGCATGATAACGGGTGCAAACACATCATTTGAACTGGCAGCGAACCGGCGCAGTTCCAAATAAAATCAACGCAGTAACCGGAAATACAGGAACAGAATATGGATTCTCGCAGCACCGACAGGATCGATGATCCGACAGTGGCGGAGACCCCCGAAGATGTAGCGGTCCTCTACTCCTGGGCGAATCTTCACGGAGCAAAGTATCGCGATTTCTCAGCCTCGCGCCGCGAGTATCGTGCGCAGCTGAGACACCGTGCAGCCGAGCAGGTGCGCGAACAAGCGCTGCTGGCTCAGGCTGAAGCCGAAGCCGCTGCTGCTGCAGCAGATTCCGCCGCACGTCACGCAGCCGATGCTGCCCGCACTCATCAGGCAGACGATTCCGATTCCTCCATGCGACGTGCTCTGCGCGAAGCCGAAGAAGCAGCCCGTACAGCTGCAGCCGAGCGTGTCGAAGCTGCGCGCCGCGCCGAGGCCGCCGCTGTTGCCGAAGCCGCCGCCCGCCGCGAAGAACGTGAGATCGCCGAAGCTCACGCATCGGCACAGAGACAAGCCGCACGCTATGCGGACTCCGAGATGCGCCGCAAAGCAGCAGCGGAAACTCAAGAAACGTCGTCAGCAGTTCCCGGCCAGATCTCCGACCCATACACCGTCTACTCCACTCCGCAAATTCCGATTCATTCTCAACCTCTGTTGCAACCCGCGACCGAAGCGGCAGCGCAAGAGCCCACCGTGCCACCGGCAGAGCCGCGCGAACGTCGCGAACAGCACGCATCACCGGAGCGCCGCGCCTCCGACAGCCACAAGCCCACATCTCGTCGTCCCCAGGGCTATCATCCCGACGATGCATCCGGAGTTCGCCAGATCTACCGCGGCCCCGACCACGACGCGATGCAGGCCGAGTACACTTCTAGTCCGGCACGGCACTTAGCTCTCGGGGAAATCCGCTCAGTCCCTCTCACCGCGGAATCCCACGAAATCAAGCCGGCAACCGAACCGAAAGTCCCCACAACCCGTCCGCCTTCCAACAACGAAAGTCAGGCTCCGCTTATGGGTCACCGTCACAACGATCCCCAACCGCACGCCCCTCGTCCGCATCAGGCCGAGTCTGCCACGCCTTCGACGACGGCTACCGGTGGCCAATGGCCTCCGTCCTCTGGAGATCGCCCACAGTCCCTCGATCCTTTGCATGACTCCAACCGCGAGGTCAACAGCAACCCGCCTGCGCCCAGGCCCCCACTCCCAAGACAGCTGTCCGCTCAACGAACCGTAGCGTCCCCGGGATCGCGGCCGGTATCGCCGTTCTCGCAGGCGCTAGTTCCATCCGATTCCACTCGCGGCCGCCGCGCTCAGGACGACTTCGACTATCAGCAATCCCATGGCTTCCCCGATCGCCGCGGAACCGGTGGCGCTGCGCCCGACTCGGCACTCCCTTCGCGACATCCCGCTCATCCGGCAGACCCCGCCGGCCCCGCGTGGCTCTACGCTCCGCCTTCGCCGCAAGTCCAGCCGAAACCCATCGTCCCGCAGCCGGCGCCCGTCCAGTCGTCAGTAGCCGACACCCTGCAGCATTCCCGCGAACGTGTCGCCGCTCGCTGGTTCGCGCTCAAGGGCGTCTTTGAGCAGCCCGGTCAGGATCAACCAGAGGCCGCCCCGGTGCGCCAGAAGGAGACTCGTACGCCCGTCCTTGCTGTCTTCTCACTCGCCGGTGGTGTCGGTAAAACCAGCCTCGTCGCCACAGTCGGCCGCGCTCTCTCTTCGATGGGAGAAAAAGTCCTCCTCACCGACACGACCTCACACGGCCTGCTGCCGTTCTACTTCGGCGCGAGCGAACTTCGTCAGGGCACCGTCCGCACCTTCTCGCCGCCCAGCGGCAGCACCGACGCGCCCATCTATCTTGTCAGCTACGACATCGACCAGAAGGGAAGCGACGAAGCCGCGCAGGAGCAGCTTACCGAGGAGATCATCAACAACAGCCGCGGTACGCACCGTATCCTTCTCGACCTCACCGTAAGTTCAAGCTGGATCGTCCGTCGTATGTCCCGGATGAGCCCCACCATCCTCGTTCCCGTAGCGCCCGACATGAACTCCGTGATCAGCCTGCAGACGGTCGAGAAGTTCTTCAGCGGCGTCAACGACGGCGACGGCCGCCCCCTGCAGCCCTACTACGTGCTCAACCAGTTCGACACCTCGCTTCCGCTGCACCTCGATGTTCGCGAAGTGATGCGCCGCCAGCTTGGCGAACGGCTCCTGCCGTTTGTCATTCGCCGCGCTCCGGCAGTCAGCGAGGCGCTCGCCGAAGGTATGACCGTCGTCGACTACGCTCCAGACGCACCTGTTGCCGAGGACTATCACAACCTGGCTACCTGGCTCCGCACCATTGCAGCACCAGCCACCGCAGGCTTCCGCAACGTGCGGTGGAGCGAAAGATGATTGCGTCACCGCTCATCCAACAAATTGAGTCAGGTGACAATCTCTTCTTCAAAGCTCTTCGGTTCCTCCTTCTCGTTGGCGGGACTCTCCTGCTCTGCTTCACCGGCATCCTCGAACTCACCTGGCCGCAGCAGATCGTGCTCGGCATCCTCACCATCGCTCTGGTCATCTGGCTTGACCGCAGCTCAAGCTCCTATCTGGTCACGCTGACGCTAATGCTCGTCTCCGTGTTTTCGACCTTTCGCTACGGCTACTGGAGATACGCAACCACCGCCAGGTTCTTCCTCGATCCCGGCTCAGTCTGGGGTCTGCTGGACGCCTTCTTCATCGCGATTCTCCTCTTCGCTGAGACCTACGCCTTCGTTATCCTCTTCCTCGGTTATCTGCAGACTCTCTGGCCCCTTCGCCGCACGCCCGTTCCGTTGCCCGACGACACCGGCCTGTGGCCCGCCATCGATCTCCTCATCCCCACCTACAACGAGCCCCTCAGCGTCGTGAAGTACACTGCTCTGGCTGCAATGAACATCGACTGGCCGTCCGACAAACTCCACGTCTACATCCTCGACGACGGCCAACGCGAAGAGTTCCGCAAATTCGCCGAAGAGGCTGGCATCGGCTACATGACGCGCGACGACAACGAGCACGCCAAGGCCGGCAACATCAATCGCGCACTCGCCTCGTCTCGATTCACCCTACATCGCCATCTTCGACTGCGACCACGTCCCCACCCGCAGCTTCATGCAGGTCACTCTCGGCTGGTTCCTGCGCGACAGCAAGCTGGGCATGCTGCAAACGCCTCACCACTTCTACTCACCCGATCCCTTCGAGCGCAATCTCGATCAGTTCCGCAAGATCCCCAACGAAGGCGAACTCTTCTACGGCGTCGTTCAGGATGGAAATGACTTCTGGAACGCAACCTTCTTCTGCGGCTCCTGCGCCGTTCTCCGCCGTTCCGCGCTCGATGAGATCGGCGGCATGGCCGTCGAAACCGTAACCGAAGACGCCCACACCTCGCTGCGTATGCAGCAGAATGGGTGGAACACGGCCTACATCAATATTCCCCAGGCAGCCGGCCTCGCTACCGAACGCCTGAGCGGACACGTCAAGCAGCGCATCCGCTGGGCGCGCGGCATGGTCCAGATCATGCGTACCGACAACCCGCTCTTCGCTCGCGGGCTCAGTCCGGCGCAGCGCCTCTGCTACTTCAACGCGATGACGCACTTCCTCTACGCTCTTCCGCGCCTCATCTTTCTCACCGCGCCGCTCATCTATCTCATCTTCGGTCACACCAACATTCCCGGCTACTGGGCGGCCATCCTTGCCTTTGCCTTTCCGCATCTGGTGCTCTCGAATATCGCGAACTCCCGCATCCAGGGCCAGCACCGCCACTCCTTCTGGAACGATATCTACGAGACCGTGCTCGCGCCGTACATCCTCCTGCCCACCATCCTCGCCCTCATCAATCCCAGGCTCGGCAAATTCCATGTGACGGCAAAAGGCGGTGTTGTGAATCGCAGGTTCTTCGACCGGCATCTTGCACAGCCGTTCCTCTTCCTCATCGGGCTGAACCTTCTCGGCATCCTCTGCGCGGTCCCGCGATTCTTTCATCTCCCCGGCGCAGCTCTGGCCTTTCCTCTGAACCTCCCCGCCAGAATGTACGACGGCAACCACACCGGCACCATCGTGATGAATCTCGTCTGGGTCTGTTTCAACCTCGTCATCCTCGGAGTCGCCACCTGCGTCGCCTGGGAGAGTCGCCAGCGCCGCCAAACCGTCCGCCTCGTGATGGCTGTCCCCGCCGACGTACACCTTGCCAACGGCTCCATCATCCACGGCGTCACCACCGACATCTCGAGCGGGGGTCTCATGATCCGCATGGAGCGGGACTTCATCGCGAGTCCGGGCGATGCCGTCAAATTCACCCTCCCGGTTCTCGACGGCAACGCAACATTCCCGGCCACCATAGTAGGAATCAGCGGCAATACACTGCGCGCCCAGTTCGATCCACTCACCCTGCAGGAGGAAGAAGCCCTCACCATGGTGCTCTACTCCCGTGCCGACACCTGGCTTGGATGGGGAGAAACTCGTGAAGCAGACAGGCCGCTCACCAGCCTCGGACGGATCGTCAAACTCGCCTTCCGCGGCTTCAAACAATCTCTGCGAGAGTTGACGAAATCGAAAGCAGCAACTCCCACACGCAAACTCGCCACCAGCATCGTGCCGCTCGTTCTCTTCGCCATGCTGCTTGTCAGCGGCGTCTCGCTCGCGGCCCAGGTTCCCCAGTCTCCCACCCCCGCGTCGTCGTCCGCGCAGGAGCCTCCACCTGCAACTCCACCCACCGAGCCGGTCAACCCCGTCCCGCGGAGACGTCCAGTGATAACGCAGCCTCCCACTGACACAACCGCACAAAACAACCCAGCCGCCTCCGGAACCTTTGACAGCACCCTCACCCTCTCCGATCTCGGCGTTCCCGACACCATCGTTTTGCGCGGCTTGGATGCCTACAACACCGTCCATTTCTCGCTGCCGCAGACACAAATCGTCAAAACCGCGACCCTGCATCTGCGCTATCACCTCTCGCCCGCGCTCATCCCGTCTCTCAGCCAACTCAAAATCAGCCTGAACGGTATGCTCGTCGCCACTGTCCCGGTCGCTCCACCACCCAGCGCAAACACTCCACTCACTCCAAACACCCCACCCGGCACTGGCCAACCGGCAATCATCCCTCACACCGAAAATAACGGCTTGCTGGAGTCCGTCGTCACTCTCCCCGCCAACCTGCTCGCGCACAGCAACGATCTCACCTTCGAGTTCATCGGCCACTACGCCGCAAAGTGCGAAGATCCCTCTCACTCCGCGCTATGGAGTCACATCGACAACAACTCGACCATCGAGTTTGCAGGTTCGCTGCTTCCGCTCCGTGACGACCTCAAGCAACTGCCCGCGCCCTTCTACGATTCCGCCGTCAATCTCCATCCGGTCATCCCGATCGTCTTCCTCACCCAACCCTCGCAAAAAGCGCTGCAGGCCGCCGGAATCGTCGCGTCCTGGTTCGGCATTGCCGCCGACTCGCGTCCCGTCCGCTTTCCAGTCTCCATCGGCACCATCCCCGCCGGAAACGCGATCGTCATCGACGAGAATGGATCGGACAGCTCCACCTCCCTCCGGCTGAACCCAATCACCACTCCTACGATTGCCATCCAGCCGAACCCTTCTGACCCGTACTCAAAGATCCTCGTCCTCGCCGGAACCTCCGCGGACGACGTATTAACAGCAGCGACGGCACTCTCCCTGCAGCGCGATCTCCTCGAAGGCGCCATGGTCACCGTGCCCAACATCAAGATGCCAGCCCCCCGCACTCCCGACGATGCGCCGCGCTGGCTGAGCACCGACAAGGCCACCCCCATCGGAGACATCGCGCAAACCGGCAGCTTCGACTCGGACGGCACCAACCCCGTCGCCGTCTACCTCCGCCTTCCCCCCGACCTCTACTACGGCGCAAAGCGTAACCTCGGCTTTCATCTCGGCTATCGCTACAACGGCATTCCCATCTCGAACGACAGCACTCTCCAGGTCTCTCTCAACGGTTCCTACATCAGTTCCAATCCTTTGCCGCACACCGACAAGGCCTCGGCCGAACTCGAATCCATCGTGCCCGTGCCTGTCTCCGACCTCCGCCCGTTCTCGAACTCAATGCTCATGCAGTTCGTCTTTCGGCTATCTCAAAAAGGCGACTGCCCGGACACCGTACCCGACAACCTCCGGGGCTCCATCCTCAAAGACTCCTACCTCGACATTCAAGGCATCCCTCACTCCGCGACCATGCCGAACCTCGAGATCTTCGCCAACGCAGGCTACCCCTTCACCCGCATGGCCGATCTTGCCGACACTGCCGTCGTGTTGCCCGACACCGCCACCACTGAAGAGATCGAGATCTTCCTCACCTTCATGGGACACTTCGGCGCGCAAACCGGTTACCCCGTTCTCAATGTCACGGTCACCAACTCCGACGGAATGAACTCCGACCGCCGCAAGGACTATCTCGTCATCGGCACCGTCGACGATCAAGCCGCCATCACGCGCCTGAACCCCGCGCTCCCCGTAGGAATCGATGGCAGCGGCCTGCACATTCAGGACACCCAGGGCTTCTTCGCGCAGCTCCAGCACGCCTGGTGGAAGGTCCGCAGCTCCGACCGCGTCCAGTCCGGCCAGCTTGAAACCGCCGGCGGTCTCCCCGACGCCCTGATCGAAGGCATCGAGTGGCCCAGCCGTTCGAACCGCTCCGTCGTCGTCGTCGCTCTGCGCGACAAAGATGCCATCCCAAACTTTCTTTCCGTCTTCCTGAAGACGTCGCAGTCCTCCGATGTCTCTCAGTCGGTCAGCGTTCTGCATGGTGACCGATTCACCTCCTACCGCATCGGCAACGACGTCTATCGCGTCGGTTCGCTCTCACCCTGGGTCTGGCTGAACATGCTCTTCTCGGACTACCAATGGTTAATGGTCATCTGCATCCTCGGCGCCTGTTTCGTCATGGCCATCTTCCTCCGCACCATCCTGCGCCAGAAGGCCCGCGCGCGGCTCCAGGGCAACGACTAGCTCCCTTCAGGAGAGCGGTTTCTGCTCGGAGAATCACCCGAACGGGTCATATTCCCCCTACTTGAATTCTCTTGAATTGCATCTCTCTCGCACGTATAAACAGGGCGGTACACTTCCTCAACTTCCGGCTCAGGTTTTCGCGCAGCGGCAAATAGAGCAGTGCATCAAGGCCCCTATGACAGAACGAGCAACACCGCAAGCAGAGCAACTTCGCAGAACTTCTATGTATTCCTTCGCTTTGGTTCTTCTCACCTTCCTCGCCGCAGCACCGGCCTTTGCATTCAAGTCGGACAGTGTTCCCGACTGGGTCCGCACTGCCGCCCAGCAAAAGCTCCCCCAGTACTCACCCGAAACCAACGCCGTCGTCCTGCTGGAGGACACCACCTACACCGTCGCCTCCGATGGCAGCGCCGTCGAACACTACCGTCACGTCGTCAAAATCCTCCGTCCCCAGGGCAGGGACGAGGGCATCGTCGCCGTCCCCTTCGACAAGGACACCAAGATCCTCTCCATGCACGTCTGGAGCATCGGCCCCGACGGCCACGAGTACGCCGTCAAGGACAACGAGATGGTCGAAGTCGGCTATCCCGGCCAGGGCAATTTCTTCGTGGATTTAAAGGTGAAGGCCGCAAACGCACCCGGCCGCGATCCCGGCGGCATTGTCGCCTATGAGTACGAGCAGCGCAGCCATCCCTACCTCACCGAGAAGACCTGGTTCTTCCAGAGTGACCTCCCTCGCCTCAACCAGAGCTTTACGCTCGAGCTTCCCCCCGGCTTCACCCACGGCACCGTCTGGGCCCACAGCAAGGAAGTTCCGGCCGTCGACCTCGAGCACCAGCGCTGGCGTTGGGAGATGAAGGAAACGCCCCCTATCGACCTCGACCATGTTCTGCTGCGCCCGTCGGAATTAGCGTTGGCCGGCCGCATGACCGTGCACTACGGTGGACCCGGCATCACGGCGCCCACTGAGGGCAGCTGGCAAAGCATCGGAGAGTGGTACCAGAACCTCTCTAAAGACCGCCTCGTCGCCACTCCGGAGATTGCTGCCAAAGCCAAAGAACTCGCCGGGGACAAGACCGACTTCTACGACAAGACAGAGGCAATCGCCGAGTTCGTTCAAAAACAGGTTCGCTACTTCGTCATCGAAATGGGCATCGGCGGCTACCAGCCCCACTTCGCCGGCGACATCTTCCGCAATCGTTACGGCGACTGCAAAGACAAGGCCACCCTGCTCACAGCGATGCTCTCGACCGTTGGCGTCCACGGCGCTCTGGTAATGGTCGATCATCGTCGCGGCGTCGTCGATCCGGAGGCACCCTCCATCGTCGGCGATCACATGATCGCAGCCATCGAAATTCCCAAAGGCTATACTTCGCCGAAACTCCGCAGCGTCGTCACGGCCAAATCCGGCCGAAGATACCTCATCTTCGATCCCACCTGGGACAAAACCGCATTCGGCCAGCTCGAGCACAACCTTCAGGGAGGCTACGGCATTCTGGTAGAAGGATCCGACAGCCAGCTCATCCAGTTTCCAGTCTTGTCGCCGGACCTCAACACCATCCGCCGCACCGCCAGCTTCCAGCTCCAGCCTGACGGCTCCCTCAAAGGCACAGTCACTGAAAAACGTTTTGGCGACCTCTCCGAAAAACGTCGCGATCTCTACATCTCCGGCGACGCCAAAGAGCAAACCCAGTATCTCGACCGTGTCCTCGCACAGGACTTCACCACTTTCACCGTCTCTGACTTCAAAGTGCAAAACGCTGAGTCTCTGAACAAGGACCTCACCACCTCCTACTCCCTCACCGCCGACCGCTTCGGCAAATCCATGGGAGCTCTCCTCATGGTCCGCCCGCGCGTCCTCGGCAGCGAGGATCTTCGCACCGATCAAAAGAAACGCCACGTACCCATCAATCTCAGCGAGACCATGCTGGAACAGGACGACTACACCATCGAGCTTCCCCACGGCTACGCGATCGACGAGATCCCCGACCCCGTCAAACTCGATCTGGGCTTCGCCTCCTACGAAAGCTCCAGCATCGTCAAGGACAACATCCTCCACTACACCCGCACCTACACCGTCCGCGAAGTAACCCTTCCCGCGGACAAATATCCTGACGTCCAGAAACTGGCCGGAGTCATCGCCGCCGACGAACAGAGCAGTGCAGTGCTCAAGAAGCTGGCCCAATAGGCCGATTCATCCACGGAAACTAACCGAAGAAAGAAAAATTCAAAAATGAACCGCACGCCCGGCCGCCGCCTTCTCCGCCTTTCACTGCTTCCTGCCTTGCTTCTCCTGGCCGCACCTCTCGCCCGCTCCCAGTGGACAGCACCCACTCCGGAAGAGCTCTCCATGACCTCGCAACCGCAGGTTCCCGGTGCCTCTGCCGTCTATCTCTACCGCGAAGAGACCACCGACGACAAACTCCACATGTTCAGCATCTACATCCGGCTCAAGGTCCTCACCGAACGCGGCAAGGAGTTCAGCAACGTCGAGCTGCAGTTTGCCCGCGTCAGCGACGGTGGCGGTTTCACTGTCGAGGACATCCAGGGTAGAACCATCCACTCCGACGGCACCATCATTCCTTTCACCGGAAAACCGTACGAAAAACTGATCGAGAAGACCCAGGGCGTCAAGTTCATGGCCAAGGTCTTCACCATGCCAGATGTCCAGGTTGGCAGCATCATCGAATACCGCTACAAACTCCGTTATGACGATAATCGGTTCAAGGCTCCCGACTGGTACATTCAGTCCGACCTCTGGACGCGCAAGGGACACTACCTTTGGAAGCCTATCGACCTCAGTAACACCAACATGGTCCTCACTGGTGAGCGCGGCCAGGTCAAAAGCACGATCGCCTGGACCCCGATTCTCCCTCAAGGCACTGAGGTCCAGCAATCCCGCACCCCAGGCAGCGACGGACAGATCCTTCTCGAACTCAATGTGCACGACATCCCTCCCTCGCCCGAGGATGATTTCATGCCGCCGATCGGCAGCTTCACCTATCGCGTCCTCTTCTATTACTCTGCCTATCGCACGCCGGAGGAGTTCTGGAAAAGCGAAGGTAAGTTCTGGTCGAAGACCCAGGACAAATTCATCGGGCCAGGCTCTGCTGTAACCGCCGCGGTCAAAGACCTCACCGCTCCCACCGACACGCAGGACCAGAAGCTCCGTAAGATCTACGCCGCAGTCATGAAGCTTGAAAACACCAGCTACACCCGCGAGCACTCAAGCGCGGAAGAAAAAGCCCAGGGCTTCAAAGAGGTTCACAACACCGACGACATCTGGACCCGTAAGCGTGGCAACGACGATCAGCTCACCAGGCTCTTCGTCGCCATGGCCCGGGCCGCCGGCATGAAGGCCTATCTCGCCACTGTCACCAATCGCGATCGAAGCCTGTTTATCAGGGGCTACCTCAGCATGTATCAGCTTGACGACGATATCGCCATCGTCAACGTCGATGGCAAAGATCAATACTTCGACCCCGGCTCCCGTTACTGCCCTTACCAGCATCTCGCTTGGAAGCACAGTCTGGCCGATGGCATTCGCCAAACCGATGGAGGCACTGACTTCTTCACTTCTCCTAACGAGCAATACGCCTTCTCGCGTACCCAGCGAGTCGCCGATCTCACGATCGACCAGCAGGGAGCCCTCACCGGCACCATCAGCATGACCTACACGGGAGCTCCCGCCTTGCGTTGGCGGCAACGCGCACTGGAAGGCGACGCCGCAAGTCTCGAGCGCGAGGTCCGTACCAGCGTCGAGCGTCTCATGCCTCAGGGAGTCGAAGTCAAGGTCACATCCATCGACAAAGTCGAGGACTATGAGCAGCCGCTTGTCGCAAAACTCGAAGTCAAGGGAACTCTCGGCTCCTCCACCGGCAAACGTCTGCTGCTTCCCGGCGACATCTTCGAAGTTAACTCCAAACCTTCCTTCCCACATGAGAAGCGCGATATCCCGGTCTATTTTGAATACGCCCGCATGATCCAGGATGCCGTCCGCGTGAAGTTTCCAGCCACCTTCAAAGTGGAGTCGCTCCCCGCTGGCGACAAGAACACCTTCAAGCAGGCTGTTGGCTACACCGTGACATCAGAGTCCACCCCAAACAGTTTCACCGTCCGCCGCAACTACACTCTCGGCGTATTAGTCTTTCCTGCCGACATCTATCCAGACTTGAGAACCTTTTACTCGAAGATGGAAACCAAAGACCAGGAATCCGTCGTCCTCACTACCGCGCCCGCGACTGCTACGGCAACTCCGCCGGGGAACTGACACACCCGCCGCCTGCCGTGCAGTTCAGGGCAGGCGGCATACCTTCACAGCCTCGTTCGCGAACTCGCAGACAAAATCAGTCGCCGCACTCCGCTCCAGCACCACCCACGTCACACCCAACGGCCTCAACAAGGCGACACGCCGCGCATCCGGCTGTGCACTCAGCTCCGCCTGCGCCACCTCCCCTTGCAACCAGGCTGCCGCAAGCTCCGGCTTATTCGTCACCACCCCGCCGTCTTTCGAAAAATCCGGCAGTACGCTCCGCTCTGCAATCGCGCGGAAGCCTTGCGCATCCTCGCCCAACTCCGAAATGTATTGCGCATCCAGCGCAAAGACCGCATCCCTCGGCGTATTCCGGCTGACCCAGACAAACGCCTGCTCAAACTGATTTCGTGAATCCTGATTTCCCACACCCATAGACGTGCCCCTCGCCAGCGCACTCGGCAGTTCCAGATGCCGCGAAGCAGGAAATGTCCTTCGCTCCGCCACCACCATCACCGCAGCCAGCAGCGAATACAACACGATCCACCGCATCGGCCGCCGCCGCAACACGCGTTCCCCCAACGTTGCCCCCAGCACAAGAATCATCACGACATACACCAGCTGAAAGATTCGCAGCGGCTGCAGCCTCGCCACCAGATGCGTCGTCATCTCGGCCCGCGCAAACAGCATCGCCACCCCAGTTGCACTCATTCCCGCGGCGACCGCCATCCGTGCCAGACCCACGCGCGCACCATCCCTGTCGCTACGGCGTCCCAGCGCAACCACCGACAGAATCATCAGCGGAGCAATCAGCCCGATCCACTCATACCAGTGCCACTGGCTCAAAAACCAATAATCCCGAGTCAGCAAAACCCTCTGATAGACATCACTCTCCGGCGGCGCAGACAGTTGCAATCCCGCAGCCATCGCCGCCGCGGTCAAACCCAGCCCCACCGTCCCCCACACCCGCACCATCCGGCTTCGAGACAACAGCGTCCCCAGCAGCAGCACTGACCCAAGACCATACGCGGCCATCAGCGGATGCATCGTCCCCGCCCCCGTCAGTGCCGCACAACACAACATCATCCCTCGCCACCGCCCTGGCGAACCTCCGTCACCCATATCAAATTGCGGCAGCAGAAACTCCAACGCACCCACCAGCGCCAGCAGCACACATGGAGTCGACAAACTCCGCGCCGTCACATACGGATCCATCAACATCAGCGAAGTCCCAGCGATCGGCAGCGTCATCCACACCGCCAGCAACGCCACCGCTCCTCCTCGCGCATCCCGCGACTCATAGCACCGCGCCGCCAGCAGCCACGCCGCAAACAACGTCACCCAGAACGCCGCGACGTGAACCAGAAACAGCACCATCTCCACACTGAGGTGCGACTCGCGAACCAGGCCGGCTATCAGCGGCGCAAACAGCGAGTACCGCAGATGCCCCACCACAAACTCACTCCCATGCGGATATAGCCCCGGATCGAGCAGTCGCTTGATCTCCGGAAGATAGACGCCGCCATCTTCGGCATACGGATGGTAGCCATGCACCAACACCGAAAAAAACGTTAGCGCCGTTACCATCGCAGCCGCGAAGCTTCGTTCCCGCCGGTACCTCTCCCGTCCGAGCTGTTCCGAAGAGATGGGTGATACTACCGAAGTGGCCAAATGCCCGTTGCTCCCGCCGCGAAATGGTACGAATTAATAACTCTGCAAATTAGACTACGAACGGAGTCCGACGGTTTACACAGCCCCAAAGTTTCCAGAAATCAGCGTCAATATGTCGCCGAATCGCAGTAGCCGCAGGCGAAGACACAGACGATACAATCAAAAGTGATGTCCTCTGGCCCTCTTAACCACCCACCCGCCCGCACCACGCCTCACGGTTTCCTGATGGACCGGGTGCCTGCATGACCACTACAACCACAACCACCAGTAGCCGCAATCTGTTCAAGATCATCCCCGGTCTGCTCATCAGTGCCTTCTTCCTCTGGTACACCTTCCGCGGAATCTCCTTAACCAGATTCTCGCCCTCCGCGTTATCCATCCGGCGTGGATCCTCGGCGTCCTCGGCTTCACTCTCGCCAGCTACACTCTGCGCTGCGTTCGCTGGACCCAGATGATGCCGCGCGGCACGCGCTCCCTCCGAGACCATTTCCTCGTCTGCGCCCGCGTCCTCATGACCTCGCTCGCCGCCAACAACATCCTTCCTCTCCGCATAGGCGACGTCATGCGCATCTTCACCTACGCCGGCGATCTCCGAGCCTCGCCCTCCACCATCCTCAGTACCGTCATACTCGAAAAACTCCTCGACATCTTCGTCCTCGTGCTGATGTTCGTTACCACCGTCGGCCGCGTCGCCACGCCGCATCTGCGTCTCATCGCAAACATCTCCCTCGCCATCTCGACCGTCGGCCTGCTCGTCCTTCTGGTCGCGGCACGCAGTCTCCAGGCGCCCATACAACGTCTCTTCAAGCGCCTGCCCTTAAATCCCAAGCTTGCAAAGATCGAGCGCTGGATCACCCTCGCCCTCGACGCTACCGGTCGCCTGGGCGTCATCGAATCGCTGCTTCTTCTCCTGCAAACGATCATCATCTGGACCTGTGAAGGCATGATCTTCGCGTCTGCGATCTTTCTGCTCGGCCTCCGGGTCGACCGTATCGCTCCCTGGCTCTCGGTCTCCTTCGCGAACCTCTCCTACCTCATCCCCAGCTCTCCCGGCGCGATCGGCCCCTTCGAACTCGCTGTCAAAACCTCACTCGTCAATCACGGTGCGTCGATGTCGCAAGCAGCGGTCTTCGGTCTCGCCATTCACGCCTGGATGCTCGTTTCGGTCACTGGCGCGGGTGGAATCGTCTTCCTCATTCACCGCATCCGCATCCACAACCACAGGCCGCTCTTCGTCGAGATCGAAGAACTCCCCACCGAGATGCCATAGCGAATTGACTCGCTGAGCAATGCGACGCCCCAAGCCGCTGACATCGCCGCAACAAGGTACACACGCCACGAAGTGGCCGCCCCACGCGCAGTGGGCCCGTCCGGCAGGACATAAAGCAGTGGGCCCGTCCGGCAGGACAACCGCTGCTAAACTGAAATCAATCCACCCGCGGTGAACTCCGAGAATGTATCGCACAATTCAGCAATCCCTGTTGGCCCGCATCCAGGCCATCCTCCTCGCGAAGTATGACATCACGCTCACGAACCTGGTCGTCGAGCAGGCCCCCAGCATCGCCCTCGGCGAACTCGCTCTTCCTGTCGCCTTCGAACTAGCCAAGCGCCTCCGCAAAGCTCCCCGCGCCATCGCAACCGAACTCGCAGCCGAACTCACAGCGACTCTCCCCGAACTTCCCGGCGTCACCAGCGTCGAGGTCGCCGGAGCAGGCTACCTCAACATCCGCCTCGACCGCACCGCCGCCGTCCGCCGTATCGCCGCTGACCAGCACGCCGACATCGGCGGCCCCGGCTTCCGCCTCGTCGAACACACCAGCATCAACCCCAACAAGGCCGCGCACATCGGCCACCTCCGCAACGCCATCCTCGGCGACACCTTCCAGCGCCTCCTGCGCCCCGACAGCTACAAACGAGGCTACGAAGTCGGCGTGCAAAACTACATCGACAACACCGGCGTTCAGGTCGCCGACGTCGTCGTCGGCCTCGTCTACCTCGAAGGCAAAACACTCACCAGCACCCGCGAACTCCTCACCGAACTCCTCGAGACCAACCAACGCATCGACTTCTACTGCTGGGACCTCTACGCGCGCGTCTCCCAGTGGTACACCGCCGATCCCGATCAAATTCCCGCCCGCAAACAGATCCGTCTCGACACGCTCCACGCTCTCGAACTCGGCAATAACGACACAGCAGAGATTGCCGACCTCATCTCCACCGCCGTCCTGCGCCGTCATCTCGAAACCATGCAGCGTCTCAACATCGAGTACGACTTTCTCCCCCGCGAAAGCGAGATCCTGCACCTCCACTTCTGGGACGCCGCCCGCACCCTCATGATCGAAAAAGGCGTTCTCTACCAGGAGATCGAGGGCAAGAACAAAGGCTGCTGGGTCATGCGCCGCGCTGGCTCTGATGCGGAGCAGGGAACTGGCCCCGACGAAGACGCCAAAGTCATCGTCCGCTCCAACGGCACCGTCACCTACGTCGGCAAGGACATCGCCTACCACCTCTGGAAGTTCGGCCTCCTCCCCGGCAAAGACTTCGGCTACGCAAAGTTCTACGAATACCCGAACCACACCTGCTGGATCTCCACCCCCCACGGCGAAACCCCGCACCCATTCTTCGGCCACGCCGACCACATCTACAACGTCATCGACTCCCGCCAGAACGACCCGCAGAACAACGTCATCGCTGCCCTCCGCGGCATGGGTTACACCGAAGCCGCCGACAACTACACCCACTTCTCCTATGAGATGGTCGCCCTCACCCCGCGCTGCGCCATCGAGCTCGGCTACACCATCAGCGAAGAAGATCGCGGCAAATCCTACATCGAAGTCAGCGGCCGCAAAGGCTTCGGCGTCAAAGCCGACGACCTCCTCGACCAACTCATCGCCGCCGCGAAATCTGAAGTCGACACCCGCCACCCCGAGATCGAAGCCCCAGAACGCCTCACCATCGCCACGCAAATCGCCGTCGGCGCTCTCCGCTACTTCATGCTCCGCTTCACCCGCAACACCGTCATCGCCTTCGACTTCAAAGACGCCCTCAGCTTCGAAGGCGAGACCGGCCCCTACGTCCAGTACGCCATCGTCCGCGCCGCCAACATCTTCCGCAAGGCCAACACCACCGAAGCCGAATCCCTCGCCGCCATCGCGACCCTCGACCTCGGCAACTTGCTCGACAGCGAAGAGGGAAGCAGCCTCTGGGAGACCTGGCTCCTCGCCTCCAAACTCACGCTCCTCATCGAGCAGTGCATCGCCACCGCCGAGCCCGCCTACCTCGCCAAGTACGCCTTCCAGCTAGCGCAACAATTCAACAACTTCTACCACCGCCACCACGTCCTCCACGAAACCGACCCCACCCGCAAAGCCCTCCTCCTCGCCACCGCAGCCGTAGCCCAACGCGAAATGACCCGCGCCCTCGGCTACCTCGGCATCGAAGCCCCACCCGTTATGTAACCAAAAGAGTCACAAAATACTTCACACAGATCACACAGATCGAAGCGATTAAGAGCGGATAGTTATCTCTGCCTTAATGTGATTGGCTTCATCCGTTCTTATCTGTGTCATCTGTGAAAATCCGCGTTAAGCCTTCGCTCAGGAGCTGCGAGCCCTCAAGCCGAATAACTCCGCACCCACTCCAGAATCGACCGAACCGCAATCCCGCTAGGCCCATTCGCAATCCACGGCCTATTTTCATCGTTCCAAGCGCACCCAGCGATATCCAGATGCACCCACGGAGTCTCCCCCACAAACTCCTTCAAGAACATCGCCGCCGAAATCGCCCCGCCCCACCGGTTTTTCCCCGTATTCATGATGTCGGCAATCTGGCTCTTGATGTGGTCCTTGTAGTCATCGGTGCAGGGAAGCCGCCAGAACTTCTCCCCCGAAATCTTCATCGCCGCCTGAAACTTCTCCCACGTCGCCTCATCATTCGTGAACAACCCCGCATTTAAAATCCCCAGCGCGACAACGCAAGCGCCCGTCAACGTCGCCGCATTGATCAGATGCGTAGCACCCAGCGTCTTCGCAAAGTGCAACCCATCCGCCAGCACCAGCCGGCCTTCCGCGTCCGTATTCACCACCTCAATCGTCTTGCCCGACATCGCCGTCACCACATCGCCCGGCTTGAACGCCTTCCCATCCGGCATATTCTCCGCCGAACACACTATTCCAATCACCTTCACCTTCGGCTTCAACTGCGCAATCGCCCGCATCGCGCCAATCATCGCGGCCGCGCCTGCCATGTCGTACTTCATCTTCTCCATGCCGTCCGCCGGCTTGATCGAAATTCCCCCCGTATCGAACGTGATTCCTTTACCCACCAACCCCATCACCGGCGCATCCTTCGGCATCACCTGGCCCTTACCCAACTGCGGCTCATACGTCATCACAATCAGCGCCGGCGGCTCCTCCGATCCCTGCGCCACCGCCCAGAACGCGCCCATCTTCAACTCATGAAGCTTCTCGGTCGAGTGCACCTCGCACTTCAAACCCACCTCCGCGCACATCGCCGCTGCACGCTGGCCCAACTCCGTCGGCGTCAGCACATTGCCCGGTTCGTTCACCAGCGACCGCGTAAAATTCTGCGCCGCCGCAACAATCAACCCTTCTTCAAACCCTTCCTGAATCTCTTCCCGCGTCGACTTCTCCGATTCGTGAACGACCACTGACAGCTCGCGCACCGACCGGTCCTTGCGGTCGCTCCGGTAGGTATCCCAATCCATCTCCGCCAGCTCCGCACCCTCGACCAGGGCCCGCGACAACAGCGTGCACGGAAGCGTATCCAGGTGCTCATCGGATAGTGCATGATCCTCCGGAAACGCAATCGCCATCTCCCGCACACCCAGCGGCTTGGCCGCCCGCACCGCCGCGCCAGCGCCCTTCCTCACTTCATCCACCGACAGGTCCTTGGCCTTCCCTAACCCCACCACCAGCAGCCGGTCAGCCTTCAATCCATTCGGTCCATGCAGCAGCAGCGTCTCTCCCACCGTTGCCTTGAACTCACCCGAAGCCAGCACCTTCGCCGCGGCATTGGTCAACGCATCCGAGGTCGTCAGCAGAGCCAGCAGAGGGTCGGCGTCCTTGCCGATAGCAATATCCACGGCAAAGACCGCCAGCATCGGAGCCTGAAATCCGGCAGCATCCTGAAAAAGAAGCTTCGTATCCATTCGTCTATCGTAGCGCGACTACCGCCCAATCGCGTTGTACAAAAAGCTACAACGAAAGACAGAACTACCGCCGCTGACTCCGCGCCACCGCGGCCTTGGCCTCGTTGTCCGCCTCGCGCTTGCGTTCCGTGGCGCGCTTGTCCCACTCCTGCTTGCCCTTGGCCAGGGCCAGCTCGCACTTCACGCGGCCGTTGCGAAAATAAAGCCGCGTCGGGATCAGCGTAAAGCCCTTCTGCTTCGTCATACCCTCAAGCTTCCGCACCTCGTTCTTGTGCAGCAGCAATTTGCGCGTCCGCAATGAATCATGGTTCATCGCGTTTCCATGAGAGAACGGACCAATGTGCGCATTCAGCAGAAAACACTCCCCGTCCTTCAGCAGCCCGTAAGCATCCTTCAGATTGGCCTTGCCCTCGCGGATCGACTTCACCTCGGTCCCGCGCAGCGCAACCCCGGCCTCGAACTTGTCCGACAGGAAATAGTTGAAGCTCGCCGACCGGTTGAATGCAGCATCCCGCTTGCCCGCCGCCACCGGGTCGCGGTCCTTCTCCTTCACCACAGGCTTCGGCTGGTGAGCGACAGTCGGATTGGAGAGAGAACGAGCCACGGAACCTCTTACTTTAACACGTCTGCAACTTTCGTCCTACCCGCCCATCTCACCCGGAATCGATGGGCGCGTCTAACCATAAACTTCCATAGCCGGGTCACGATTTCCGGCATGAGTCTGCCACAACCTGAAACTGCGAGTCGTTGTCCAAAGCGTCCGCGAACCAACAAAGGCTATCCTTTCTGATGAGGTCGAACGTTCCGCGAATGCTATACTCACCCGAGCGCACAAGCCTTGCAGGCACAGCCCCCACAGGCACACCCGAGAACAGCTTCCCGGCAGGCGTGCACTCTGGCAAACGCTACACTCTTTACGGCGCAAAGGACGAAAACGGAAGCAGCATGGGTCGCGGGTACAAATCAATCGGCAAATTATCGAAATTCTTTCGTCGCGCGCTCCCTCTTCTGCTTCTGTGCGGTTTCGCAGGCTCCAGCGTCATAGCGGCGCACGCCCAGTCGGCAAAAGCGTGGAACAAGCGCGGCGAAGACGCCGAGGCTCGTCAGGATTACGACGCCGCATATGAGGCCTATCACAACGCAACCCTCAAGAGTCCCAAAGACCTTCGCTACAAAGTGCACTACGAGAACATGCGCTTTCAGGCCTCCGTCGCCCACGTCGATCGCGGCCGCGTCCTCCGTCAGAACGGCGATATCAACGGCGCTCTCACTGAGTACACCCGCGCCCTCCAGATCGACCCCGCCAATCAGGCCGCCCAGCAGGAGATCGACTCCATCCAGGCGCAGCAGAGAGCCGAACAGGAAGAAACCCCTCAAGCCAAAGAGCAGATGTCCCGGCAGAACGAGACGCTCAACAGCATCGGCTCCATCTCCGGCCCCGTCGTACTGAAGCCGCTGTCGAACGATCCCATCCCCGCCATTCACATGGTCGAGGACGTCAAAGTCATCTACCAGGCCATCGGCAAGGCCGCCGGCTTCAACGTTCTCTTCGATCCGGACTACACCTCCAAGCGCATTCCCGTCGACCTCACCAACGTCAGTTGGTCAGACGCTCTCCGCATCGTTGGCACCCTCTCCGGCACCTTCTACAAGCCTGTCACCTCCAACACCATCTTCGTCGCCCAGAACACCCGCACCAAGCGCACCGACCTCGACGAACAGGCCGTTCAGACCTTCTACCTGACCAACGCCAGCCAGCCGAATGACGCCAACGAACTCGTCGTCGCCATCCGCAACCTGCTCGATCCCAGCGTCAAGATTTACGTCGTCCCCAGCCAGAACGCTATCGTCATGCGCGCCACGCCGGACGAGCTCCTCATCGCGCAAAAGCTGCTGAACGATCTTGACCGCGCCCGTCCCGAGGTCGTCGTCGATGTCGCCGTCCTCGAAGTCAACCGCAACGTCGAGCACAACCTTGGCATCACGCTGCCGCAATCCATCACGATCACCCCCCAGGCCACCCCGGGCACGACGACGAGCAGCGGCAGCACGTCTACTTCTGGTACCACGCCAACCACCCCGTCAAACTTCACGCTGAACACGCTCGCCCACATGAATGCGAACAACTTCGCAGTAAGCATCGGCGGGGGCACTCTCAACGCGCTCCTCAACGACGCCGACACCCGCATTCTGCAGAACCCCAGCATCCGTGCCACCGACGGCCAGCGCGCAACCATGAAGATCGGCTCGAGAATTCCTATCGCGACCGGCTCCTACAACGCGGGTGTCTCCACTGGCGTCGCCAGCATCGGCGTGCAGACCCAGTTCACCTACCTCGACATCGGCGTCAACATCGACATGACCCCCACCGTCCACTATGACCGCGAGATCACCCTCAAGATGAAGATTGAGGTTCTCTCCCATGCCTCCGATGTCACCATCTCCGGAGTCACCGAGCCCATCATCGGTCAGCGCTCGTCCGAACAGGTCATCACCCTCAAGGACGGCGAACCCAGCCTGCTTTCCGGCATCATCACCAAGCAGGACAGCCTCAACATCTCCGGAACCCCCGGCGTCGGCGAACTGCCTCTTCTGAAATACTTCTTCACCTCCCGGGACAAGATTAACGACAAGACCGAAATTGTCTTCATCATCATTCCTCACATCGTCCGCGAGTCCGTCCTCACCCGCGCCAACACCCGCGCCATCGACACCGGCACCGGCCAGTCGATTGAACTGCGCCACGACGCCGACGCCATCACCAGCGCCGCCCTCGATCCTAACTACATCAAGGCCCACGCCCCCAAGATCCAACCCACCAGTGCTGCCAACGCCGCAAATGCCATGGTCCAGCAGCTCAGCCAGCAGGCCCAGCCCATTGCTCCGCCGCCCACCAGCCAGCCCCAGCCCCAGACAGCAAACCCCGCCGCCACCGCCGGAGCCGTCAACTTTACCGTCGTTCCGCCCAGCTCGAACCAGGCCGTCGGCAGCACCTTCCAGGTCGCCGTCCTGCTCGGCAACGGACACGACGTCTACTCTGTGCCTCTACAGATGAAGTTCAACCCCGCAGTCCTCCAGCTCGTCAATGTCGACTCCGGAGACTACCTCAGCCGCGACGGTCAGACCGTCTCCCTCGTGCACCGCGAAGACAACGGCCTCGTCGCCATCTCCACCTCTCGTCCTCCGAACGCCCCCGGAGTCACCGGGCAGGGAAGTCTCTGCACCCTCACCTTCAAGGCCATTGCGGCCGGAGACTCCGACCTCACCCTCGTCAAAGTCGGCGCTCTCAACAGCGCGCAGGCCAATCTTCCGGCCGTCGGTTCGCAGGCCGTGGTACATGTGAAGTGAGTATCTGTAGCAATCCGGCTCTCGTTGCTAACGCCTTTGGGATTAAGCGCAGGGCTTTAGCCCTGCGAAAAAGGATTGAAGTAAGCGGAGCTTCAGCCCCCGGCTTTTTCTTCACCAATGGGCCACATGAGGCCGCCAACTCCAACCCCGAATCCGGCCTCACCCTGGTCGAGCTCATCATCTCCGTCGCCATCGTCGCCATCCTGGCCTCCGCAGCTATCCCAATCGCCCGCTTCCAGGTCAAACGCGAAAAGGAGCGTGAACTCCGCCGCGACCTCTGGGAGATGCGCGACGCTATCGACCGTTACAAGGACGCCGCCGACAAGGGAGCTATGCAGATCAAGACCGACAGTTACGGTTATCCCCCCGACCTCGAAACCCTTGTCAACGGCGTCGAGATTCAGGACAAGAAGGTCAAATTCCTTCGCCGCATCCCCGTCGACCCCATGACCGGCACCACTGATTGGGGCCTCCGCTCCAACCAGGACGACGTCGACTCCGACTCCTTCGGCGGCCAGAACGTATTCGACGTCCACACCAAGAGTCAGGGCACCGCGCTCGACGGAACGAAGTACTCCACATGGTGAATCGCATCCCAACCCGCTCAGTCCGCATTCCTTGGGTGTCATCCCGCAGCGCAGCGGAGGGATCTGCGGTTGTCCCACGTCCGCTAGAACCACATCACAGCGACCCGCCTTCTACTCCCTACTCCCTACTCCCTACTCCCTGCACTTCAGGCTTCACCCTGATCGAACTCATGATCGTCATGGTCGTCATCGGCCTTCTCGCCGCCATCGCCATCCCCGCCTACGTCACCAACATCAAGCACGCCAAAGAAGCTGTCCTCAAAGAAGACCTCCACATCATGCGGACGGCCATCGACTCCTACACCGTCGACAAGCAGAAGGCCCCCCAGTCCCTCGACGACCTCGTCCAGTCTGGCTACATCAAAAACTCCTTACCCGTCGACCCCTTCACCCACCGCTCCGACACCTGGATGCCCGTCCAGGAGGACACCCTCATGAGCCTCGACCAGACCGAATCCGGCATCGACGACGTCCACAGCGGCTCCCAGGAGACCGCCATCGACGGCACCTCCTACTCCACCTGGTAAAAGCAAGGGAGTAGGGAGTAGGCAATAGGTAAAAGCAAGGGAGTAGGGAGTAGGCAATAGAAAGCAGGGAATAGGCAATTTTGCTTTCTACTCCCTACTCCCTATTCCCTACTCCCTGCTCCTCCCTGTTCTTCGCTTACAAAAAGGCGCATACTATCGTCTAAGACTCGTCGAGCTGCGTCCGCTAGCAGGGAAGCGGCCCACAGGAGACAAATATGCGTTCCGTCACGCACCTCGGCTTGGCCGCCGTCCTCGCTCTCTCCGTCGCCGCATACGCGCAGACCCCCTCCAGTACCGCCCCAGCCACTCCTGCCGCCACCACCCCATCCGACCCGCAGGCCGCTCCTCCCGCGACTACGCAGACCACCCAGTCCACGCAGCCCGCCCAGACCACCCCCTCCAACCCGCAGGCGACCCCGGCCCAAACCACGCCGACGGCAGACACTGCGCAGGTCCCCGCTGATGTCCCCGTCGAAAAGCCAATCCCCGGCGACCCGAAAGCCACAAAGAAGCAAATCAAGGAAGCGGCCAAGCAGGCCAACACCACCAATAAGACCGACGCCCTTCCTTCGCCCGGTGAGGCCCTCGACCCCCACATCAAGCCCGGCAGCGAAGATGACGTCAACGCCGTAGGCACCCGCAACATCGGCGGACGCGGCGCCGGCAACTGGTTCTCCACCGACTGGGAGATCCGCAACGGCAAGTCCTACTCCATGGAAATTGAGAAATCCGCCCACATGGTCACCGACCCCGTCGTCGTCGAGTACATCAACCGCGTCGGCCAGAACATCGTCAAGAACTCCGACTGCAAAGTCCCCTTCACCATCAAGGTCATCGACTCTGACGAGATCAACGCCATGGCCCTTCCCGGCGGATTCTTCTACGTCAACTCCGGCCTCATCATGGCCGCCGACGAAGAAGCAGAGATCGCCGGCGTCATGGCTCACGAGATCGCCCACGTCTGCGCCCACCACGCAGCCCGCGAGATGACCCGCATGTACTACGCGCAGATCGGCTCCGTGCCACTCATCATCATGACCCAGGGCTCCTGGACCGGCTACGGCATCTACGAGGCCACCCAACTCGCGATCCCCATCACCTTCCTCCAGTTCTCGCGCAACTTCGAAGCCGAAGCCGACTGGCTTGGTCTCCAGTACATGTACAAGGCTGGCTACGATCCCCAGGCCTTCATCCAGTTCTTTGAAAAGATCGACGCGCTCGAGAAGCACAAACCCGGCACCCTGGCCAAGGTCTTCGCCGACCATCCGCAGACCCCCGACCGCATCATGCACTCTGAAGAGGAGATCGCCACCATCATGCCCCCGCGGCCTGACTACATGGTCACAACCTCCGAGTTCGACGACGTCAAAGGCCGCCTCGCCCGCCTCGAAAACAAGCGCAAGATCAACGACGGCAAGGGTGGCAACAAGCCCACGCTCCGTCGCACCACCAGCGGCAACGGCAACAACGACCCCAACAACCCCAACAATCCGGCCAGCTCCACCGACGACCGCCCAACTCTCGGCCGCCGCAACTAAATCGGCCACGAAATTGGGTGCCCCATCTTCGCCGCGGTGGTATCGCGGCTAAGGTGGGCAATCGCACTCAGTGCGATCCGCTTTCGAACACACTATCGGCGACGCCGTCGCTAAGCTAAACCGGCACAGACTCAACCTGTCTGCGCAGCATTCTCAGCGAAGTCGTGCTCCATGCGACGCGCCCATGTCTCGTCGTCCGAGGCGTACAGAGCCACCCATTCCTCATCCGACATCCCACGGCGCCACTCGAGAAACGGCTCCGCCGTCGGTCCCACCGGATGACGCAGTTTCCACGTCCCGCTCTGCGCAATCTCCAAAATCTTCTCCGCGACAAGCGTAGGCGGCGTCGGGTTCTCGAGCGACTGCGTGAAGAGGCTCGCCATCCGCGCACCCTGCCGATACAAGGAGTCGCCCGATCCATCTCCGATCCGCCGCGCCATCGCTGTATCGATAATCCCCGGCTCCACAATGGCCACGCGAACGTTGAAGGTCTTCATCTCCCCAGCCAATCCTTCGCTCAACGCCTCCAGAGCCCACTTGGTCGCGCAATACGGAGTTAACGGAGGACTTGAAATCTGTCCCGCCACTGACGCCACGTTGATGATGCATCCACTCCGCCTCTTCCGCATCTCCGGCACCAATGCCTGCACGCAGCGCAGCGCGCCGAAATAATTCGTCTCCATCACCGCGCGAAACTCCTCAATCGGCAGCTCCTCTATCGACCCCGCCCGCTCCACACCTGCATTGTTCACCAGCACGTCGATGGGTCCATCTTTCAGAATCGCTGCAATCCCATCACGCACCGATTCGTCCGAGTCCACATCCATCGTCGAAATCATGATCGGCAGTTTCTCTCGCGCAGCTCTCTCTCCAAGCGCCGGCGACTGCGATGGGTTACGCATCGTTGCATAAACCTTGTAGCCCGCACGGCCGAACGACAGCGCCGTCTCCAGGCCAATCCCTTTGCTTGTTCCAGTAATCAATACCGATGCCATCATTCGTCTCCTTAAAATTGTCTTCGAAGTCTTATTCGAAATATGGCCCGATTCACTTCCACCGGCAACCTGCAGCCTGAACTCTAAGCCCCCATGCCTAAGCTGAGCAACATCATCCCGCACCAACCCGATAAAATAGTCCCATGAGCAAAAAGAACAAAAAGCACACCACCGGCTACACCGACGACCACGCCAAAGCCGGCCTCGACACAAAATTTCCCCCCATCGAAACCTGGCGCAATCAGTTCAAGGCCTACGAGATTCTCGTCGACGATCCCGAGTTCACCTCTGTCTGCCCCAAGACCGGACTCCCCGACTTCGGCCGCCTCACCATCCGCTACATGCCCCGCGAGACCTGCCTCGAGCTCAAGTCCCTCAAGGAATATCTATTCACCTACCGCAACCTCGGCATCTTCCAGGAGAACATCGTCAACCAGGTCCTCGACGACGTAGTCAAAGCCTGCAATCCCATCTGGGCTAAAGTCGTCGGCGACTTCCGTCCCCGCGGCGGCATCTCCACCATCGTCGAAGCCTTCTACCCACGTCTCAAAGACTCCAAAGGTCCGCAGAGCTAGGGTGAATCGAGTTTAAGGGATGGATTGACATTGAAGACTGTCATCCTGACCCTGAGCGTAGTCGAACGGCCTCACGGAACTCAACAACGCGGTCCAACGTATCTATAGCCAAGAGGTTCGGGAACCGGGCCCGCCCCGTCGTTCCCTTGGCCCTCTTCGGCTTGCGATTGCACCATTTGGGACGCGTCTTTTCACGACTCGAATCATCTAATGTTCGTTGGCCGTTATCATCCAGACCCTTCATCTGTCCAGCAGATGCAAAAGGTTCGTAGGCAAACCTACCCATCTGCAAAACGAATGGAATTCCACGGAACCCCAGGGGCACCTATGCCATCCACCTCCTCAGCACTTCTCCCCACTCCCGCGGACCGCATGAATCACGCCGGCAGTTCCATCGGTTGCCGCCATCTCGAACCCGACGGCGAGTCACGCCCCGATCTCCAAAGCCCTAACCTCCCAAGCGCGTTCGAACTGCATCTCTCGCGCAATCACGAGCTGCTTTATTTCGTCGCCTGCCGCATCCTCAACTGCCCTCAGGATGCCGAAGAGGCAGTTAAAAACTGTCTCCGCATCGCCGCCTCTCACGGTCCACTCGATTGCGGCAGCGAAGGCGCCTTCAAAAGTTGGCTGGTCAGAATCCTCATCGACGAGGCGACCCTCCTCCGCACAAAGCGGGGCAATTCGACCCCCTCTTTCGAAACGAAATCCGAAGCGAAATAATCCGCCGCGAAATCAACCGTTACTGAGGCGCCGCAGGCGCCGGAGTCAGCGCATCCGGAGGCCACACATGGGCAACGCCGCTTGGCAGCTTTGCCCCGTGGTCGGTCGCCGTCACCACTCCACTGTGTCCGCTCGTCGTCTTTACAGTTGAGACCTTCGACGCCTTCGCCCCAACCGGCTGCGTCCTATGCACCACCGTCGTCGTAACCGGCCGAGTGACCGTGTTCGCCCGTCACCTTATGCCCCTGCAGCGCCCGGTTCGTCGCTGCAGAAAGGTTGGAAGCCGCTGAACTCGTCGAAATCGAAGACAACCCGGAGACCAGACCAGCCTCCGCCGCCGCCTGCCCCAAGGCCGCGGGCGGTACCGCACCCAGCAGAAAAACAAGCAACGAACCAAACATCAGTCTCGTCCTGTCCATCGACATTCCTCCCCAGCCATCCATCTCGAGTGATCTCCACGCAGGTGCAGGCCCTGAGGCTCGTTGGCTCTGTGGCTTCAAAGTCTACTCTCGAAAGGCATTCCCAACTACAAAATTGCTGACGTAAGTTTTTGCGCACGCGCCTGCGGCTGACAAATCCCGATTGAAATCCAAACCGAAAGAGAGCAGACTTCTGGAGCACCCTGTTCAACCTGCTTCTCCAGTTCCTATCCACAGGAGAGTTATGTTGATTTCGGCAATTCGTCCACTCGCGCTAACTGTCCTGCTGGTTAGCTCTGTCACGGCAATCGCTCAAACAGTCGGTTATGCAGGCAACCCGTACACCGCCGTCAAAAAGACCACCATCATTCAAAAGCTTACGGACGGAACAACCCTCACCCGCGAAAACAGCAGTACCGAGGCACGCGACTCTCAAGGCAGAACCATGGTGCAGAGCTACATTGGGGAGATGCAACGGCAGAACATCACCCACACCAATGTTATGGATCCAATCGGCCGAACCACGACGATCTGGTTCAGTCAGGGCAAGCAAGCAACAAGGATTCACCTGCCGGATCTCCGCGGAGCAGCGCAGCAATCAGGACCAACAACCACGGGCCTTGGCTCAGGTTCGATTGGGGCCGTCGCAAATGTAACTGCTCCTCAGACGACCGGAATCGTTGCGATGACTCCGGGGCCCGCCCGCGATCCAAAACTGCGGCCCGAAACAAAAACCGAGAAGCTGGGCGGCAAGACCATCGCTGGGGTCTACGCGGAAGGCATCAGGCTCATTGTCACCTACCCTGTGGGCTTCTTCGGCAACGATAAACCCATCATCACCTTCCACGAGACATGGAAGTCATCCGACCTGAAGATCGTCCTCTTCAGCGTCGATGACGATCCTCGCACCGGAACACGCATCTCCGAGGTGACCAATCTGGACCGCGGCGAACCTAACCCGGCTCTCTTCCAGATCCCCGACGGCTACACAATCAAGGATCAGGATCCCGGAACGAATTAAGCTCGACGCCATCACGGAGAGAACCCGATGAAGTGGTACAACTACGTCGCCTGTTTCTTCGCCGGCTTCTTTCTGATTCACCTCATCCCCCACCTGTTGAACGGCCTCAGCCTCATCAACATTCTCGGCGTTCTGGTCAGTCTTGTCGGAGGCTGCCTGTTGTTATGGGCAGGCAAATTCTCTTTCCGAAATCCCCTCGCAATCCTCATGGTCTTCCTCGGTATGTCATCCGTCCTCATTTACACCGTCCTGCATCCCCACAAGCATCGCCCCCCATCGACGCAGTCAATAGACTCTCCCATGCAGTGAAATCGCTCTGCAGAACGCACACGCCGAAACAAATCCGTCGGGAGTATAATTTCGCGCTGCCGAGGGCTCACAACGGAACAAGGATCTCAGCGTCCATCTGTGGGAAGCCGCTTGGCTCACAACCGCTCATCGCACCGCTTTTTTTCCCGACGCCCTTCCGCGTCCACTCATCTATTGGACCTAAATCTCTCTGGAGGAAATCTCGATGGAAATCAACACGTCTTCGAAGCATGCATTGAAACAACTGCGTGTCGTCTCTCCCCGGCTTCTTGCCGGTGCCGCTCTCATCGCTGCTATCTCCGCTCCGGCCATCGCCTCCACATTGTGCGTAAAACCCGGCGGCAAGGCAGGATGCTTTTCAACGATCGGTGCCGCCGTCGCTGCCGCATCACCCGGCAGCACCATCAACGTAGGGCCGGGCACCTACAAGGAAGACGTGGTTCTCGGAAAGTCGCTGTCGCTCATCGGCGTCAATGCCAACAACACCATCATCGATGCAACCGGTCTTCCCAACGCGATTTATGTCGATGGCCTCGACAATCCCGGTCTCAGCAATGTCCTCATCAGCGGCTTCACTCTCGAGAACGCCAACTATGAAGGGCTCCTCGTAACCAACGCATCCCACATCACCATCAAGAAGAACCAGGTACAGGGCAACGACGTGCTCCTGGACATCAACACCGCCACCTGCCCTGGTCAGCCGCCCTTCGAAACCGGCGAAGACTTCGACTGCGGTGAAGGAGTTCACCTCACAGGAGTCGCTTTCTCCACCGTCGCCAACAACGACATCGAGAACAACTCCGGCGGAATTCTCATGAGCGACGACACCGGCCAGACCCACGACAACTTCGTCACCGGAAACACCGTCAAAGACAACCCGTTCGACTGTGGAATCACGCTCGCATCGCATGGTCCATTCGGCGAAGACCCGGGCTCCCCGCATCTCGGCATCGTTCGCAACACAATCTCCAACAACCAATCCGCCCACAACGGCTTTCAGGTTCCAGGCGCGGGAGCTGGCGTCGGCATCTTCTCTGACGGCAGCGGTATCGGCCTCGTTCACGGAAACCTCATCGTCGGCAATGACCTCATCAACAACGGCATCCCCGGCGTAGCCTTTCACAGCCACGTCGGTCCCAACTTCCACCTGCCTGCCGACGACCTCAACGACAACGTCATCCTCAACAATCACATCTCCGGCAACGGCGCCGATGTCGGCGACACTCCCACGCCCGGCCCGACCGGAATTAATCTCAACAGCGGCGGCGGAGGCACCCCCATCACCGGCACCGTCATCTCCGGAAATCAAATCGATGATGAAACCGACGACGTCGCCGTCAACACCCCCGCAAGTGTGGACCTCCACCTCAACAACCTGCTCGGAGGCGAGACCGGTGTCGACAATCTCGGTCCCGGAACAGTCAACGCCACGCTAAACTACTGGGGCTGCTTCGACGGTCCGGGTGCGAAGAAGTGCTCGAGCGTAAGCGGCCCGGGAGTCGACTCCGTGCCTTTCCTCAGAACGCGCGTCCCGTAGCAAGAACTCGCGTCCCGTAGCAACACTGTAGACACTGTAGACACTCAACTCCACATGAACCCGCGGCCCCAGGTCTCGACCGTGAGACCTGGGGTTTTGCGCACTACCCTCAGCACGGGTTACGGCTGATTTGCCTCTGCACCCAGAGCCTGAATCGGCATATACTTCCCAGCGGAGGAAGTCCGGTGGCAATTGCGCTTCTCTCGCCGCCCATCTCCTCTCAGGCCATAACTCTCCGGTCCCCAGGTATCCCAAATCTCAAATAGAAAGAAGATCAACATGAAGCGATTTGCGACTCTGTGCGCCATCCCCGCCATGGCGTTGATGATGACAGCCTGCAACCAGACGCCCGATACCCACGACGCCGACGTAGCAGCGATCCAGGCCAATGAAACCCAGTGGAACTCTGACTGGGCCGCCAAAGACGCCGACAAGATCGTCGCCCACTACGCTGACGACGCCATCCTCATCGTCCCCGGCACGCCCTCTGTCTCCGGCAAAGAGGCAATCCGCACCTCCCTCAAGCCGATGATCGACGATCCCGCAATGGCCCTGAAATTCCACGCCGCCAAGGTCGAGGTCGCCAAATCCGCCGACGTCGCCTACACTCAGGGAACCTACACCCTCACCCTGACCGACCCGCAGACCAAACAAGTCGTCAACGACCACGGCAGCTACGTCACCACCTATCGCAAGCAGCCAGACGGTTCATGGAAGGCCGTAACCGACATCGCCACCTCGGAGGTCCCGCCCGCCGGCCATGCATGAGACTCGAGCCACGTCGGGCTCCGCTCAGCTACTCTGCAGCAGAAGCTTGATGCGAGCCTGCTGCGCCTTCCGGACGTGGTTGCGAATCGCCGCTTCAGAAGCAGCCGGATCATGCGCCTCAATCGCATCAATGATCGCGCGATGCTCCAGCAAAGCGGTCTCGCGCCGCTCCTTTCCCGTGCGCCCCGCCGGCTGCAGTAAAAGCATCCCCGTCTGGATGTACTCGAGCATCTTCAAAATGTATCGATTGTGCGAGCTGTAATAGATCGCCTCATGAAACCGCCGGTTGTGGTCCGCCAGCTTGCCCGCATCATCCAGAATCTCTTCCTCGCGTTCCAGCATGTCGCGCAGCGCCAGTATCTCCATATCGGAAGCATTACGCGCCGCCAGACCCGCCGCCGTCGATTCCAGCACCTCGCGCACCGCGTAAAGCTCCATGATGCTTTGATAGTCCAGCTTCGTCACCACCCGTCCGCGCGCCCCGTCGTTCGACACCAGTCCGTCCGCTTCAAGCGCCGCGATCGCCTCTCGAATCGGCGTACGGCTCATATGGAACATCGTCGCCAACTCGCTCTCAAGAACCCTGTCCCCCGGCTTCAATCTCCCCGTCGCAATCGCATCCCGAACAAGTTGATACGCCGTAGCACCGCGCAATCCCTTGCCCCCCGCAGCATCCGGCTTCTCCTTCGCGACAACGTTTGCGCTATGAACTCGCCTCGCCTCGCGCAAAGGCCTTCCAGTCGTCTCAGCCCCTCTCGCCCCTGTGATCTTCGTGTGTTTCGCTCTTCGCCGCAAGTTCGATACGTCCTTTGAATTGTCGTTCACCGGATGCAACCTCTCTGGAAATAGCCCTTAGTTCGTGCTTCTCAATGTATAGGAAGTTCGTGGAACAAACGCCCCCGTATGCCGATGCACCGAACTTGTAACCATTCAATAATACAGATGTAAAATATTTGTATATTTGTGTATACAGGCGCATACATTGGTTTATCATCAGCCTATCAAGAGAAATCGGGCCCCGTAAGCAGTAACTGCATCCTTTTCAGCTTCAGCTCCAGGAACGGGTTATCTTCGCCTCGATTGCGCTGCCCGTAACTGGTCGAACTTTTGCTTCGTCCCTGCTACGCGGCGACAGCCTCTGCCAATCACCCAAGTTCTTAGGCCACCCCCCAAGGCCATCAAGTCTGCCCACGATCCGTGCCCCTCACTTCGCGGCACCCGTGTGGGCGATGGCCCGGAAAAATATCGTGCTATGCAGCCGCCACCCTCATGCCGAGCTCGTCGAGGGTCTCCTCCTCCCTCTCTACGCAAGGATAAGGATTAATGCACAGTCAAGAACACAGTCAGGTTTTACGCACTCATCTGCTGGACATGTCGAAACTGTCACAGCGAGCCGTCGACTACGCCATCAAAGGATACAAACTGGGCAGCCCCGAGTTCTGCAGATACTCGCGCCACGGTGACCGTCAACTCAGCGAGCTTCGCCGCAAGATCATCGATCTCTGCCGCCAGATCCTCATGGAAGAGCTCTACTTCGATCCCGAGATGCTTATCGACGAACTCGACGTCGACTCCAAATCGCGATTCCCCTTATCCGCCCTGCGAATCTGCCGCGCTCTCTACGGCACCTGCCTCGCAGCCGCCGAAATCGCACACAACACCATGCTCCTCCTCGAGGACGCCCGTCCGCACGCCCATGACACCCATGACGCGCTCGAGAAGCCGTGCCACCTCGTCAACCGTCTGATGTCTCTCTCGATCGTCGCTCTCTTCAAGAACGAGATCCGGCATGCCGAGGCAGTTCTTGAGAGCAGGGAAGCCGAGCGAGTGTTCCAGCAGGCCTTCCATCACTATCGCGACATCACCAACCGGCGAACCGCGCCGCCCCCCGATCTCGAACTCGCCATCACCAGAAGTCTCGGTCAAATCGCCAGGCAGTCCCACGAAATCGCCGAAGCGATCGTCTTCTGGCTGGAAGGAAGGCAATCTGCGCTGGAGTCCACCGTCAGCGCACACACCTAGCGTCCTGCTCGCCGCGCAAACGCCTCTCCGTGTGCCCGCTGAAACACGGAAACGCTCTCGTGTCGTTGGTACTTGAGTGTACCGGGACCTGCGTTACATTTTGGACCGGGGACATCCGTTACAAGCCCCTTGCGGGGGTAGAGGCCTTAATGACGGGCTTAGGCTGGTCTTTGCCGTTGCTCCTAAATACTTCCCCGTCGTCGAGGCGGTGGGAATGTGGTAATCCCGAAGGGATTTCCAAGGAGTGTGGGAAGGGTGGGAAGCCGGCTTTATGGCTTTCCATGCTTTCCACACTCTGTCATTTCCATGGCCTGCTTTAGAGGTGCAGATCAAAAGTCGACGTTTCTTAAATCGCCGTCTTCGGAACCACAACGCCAAGGTCGGAGCGCCGGTCGGCACGATTGATTTCCAGTTGCCGACGAACCGTCCGAGACTCCTGAAGACTGACTACGATTCGCCTGGATGAGTGATTCGCCCTGAAGGCAACAGTTGAGCAAGGGCCGATTGTCCGGAAGGGCAATGATTCGGCCAGGCGACGAGAAGCCCGGTCTAACCGGGCCTCCGCCGCCAGCCTTAGCTGTATCTAGCGCAGCACGATCATCAAAAATCCCACTTCTATTTCGCCTGCACTAGCCCCGCAATAACCGCAGCCATTTTATCGAGTATCTGGTTCCAGCCCTCAAGTTGACCGCTGTTCTTTGCGCTCTCCATAGGTTCATTTCCAATGTGGGTGAGTCTCGTCTGGCCGTTCCCGAGATCCTCAAAGATGGTCACATCGTACGCACCCTCGATGGCCTCTTGTTCTATTCCTAATTCCGCAGGGTCAACCTTGTTTCCCTCCGCGTCGGAAAAGTACATGGAAGAAACGATCTTCTCGTGCAGAACAATCTCGTGGTATTCCACCGCATTCCAGCCTTCCCACCCATCCGGCGATCTCATGCAGCAGAGAAGCTTTCCGCCTACGCGAAAATCCATCTTGCAAACCGGCGCAGTAAAGCCCTCCGGTCCCCACCACTGCATTATGTACTTCGGGTCTGTCCACGCCTTCCAAACCAATTCGCGTGGGGCATCGAAAACTCGTGTGACAACCATCCGCTCTGTCTCGTTCACCGTGTTACTTGTCATCTCTGACCTCCTCTTTTTTCATTTGCTTCACAACCACTTCCAGCTTGTCGAAACGCTCTTCCCAGAACCGGCGATAGCTGATCGCCCAGTCGCTGACTGTCTTGATCGCCGCTGGCCTGAGCGTGCACACACTCTCTCGTCCGCGCTTCGTCTTGATGACAATCCGCGCCCGCACCAGGTAGGCAATATGTTTTGAAATCATCTGCTGCGAGAGTGCAAACGGTTCCGTCAACCCATGCACAGAGGCAGACCCATGGGAGAGTCGTTCGATCATCGCCCGCCGGGTTGGATCAGACAGAGCCGCAAATGTTGTATCCAGTTTATCCACAACCGAATGGTAGTGGATTGTCCGTTAATGTCAACTGCTAATTTTGCGATTCTTGATTACTGTTCGCTGATCGCTCTGAACCTGACACTCGCGCTAAACCATATCCACGGCGACGAGTGCTAAATCGCCAATGCACTCATTGAGCCATGAAGGACTCAGAATTTGCGGATTGCGGTAGGATTACTGGCCATACGAAAGTGTCTGGTAGTTCCCGCAAAGTCCCATTTTTGGTAACTTCATCGAGCTGCCTGGTAACGCAAGTGCTAAGTACGCTCAACTGAGGGCCCCTGGTGCCGGGTGCCCCATTCATGCAGCCTCATCGCATGAGTGGGTGATCGCGCGAATGCGCGATCCGCTTTGTTCACGAAAGTCCGCCTATTTATCCCCAACGGAATAAATAGCTTACAAAATAAATCCCGAAAAACATCAGCAAAATCCCATGTCAAGCCCCCAATCCCACTGCAGAATAGATAACCATAGCGAAATGAATAATTTACACTGCAAATTTTCTTCTCCCAATGTGGCATTTTAGTTTCCCTCCATTCGCTAAAATAGAAGTAGAGATAAAAAAGCCCGGCTAACCAGTCGGGCATTCGCATTTAACCGCAAGAGCAAAAGACCTGACCCCGAAGTACGGGCTTAGGTCTTTTCTTTTTAATACTTTGTACACTTTTCACCCAGTGGGAGGACATATGCACGACACTAACATCGACGCCAAAACGAACACGCCCAGACGCTTCCAGTGCCGCCACATCTTCACCGACGGTCGTCGCTGCGGCAGCGCCTGTCTGCAGAACGAAGAATTCTGCTACTACCATCACACCACTCGAAAACCAGTTACCAACCCGCGACGGCGCCGCTGCCGCCGCTCCGCCTTCGACATCCCGCTTCCCGAGGACCGCTCCGCCATCCAGGTCTCCATCGGCCAGGTCCTCCAACGCATCGCCTCCAACGACATTGACCCACGCCGCGCTGGCCTCCTCCTCTACGGCCTCCAGATCGCCAGCCTCAACCTTCCCAAGCCAGCCACCCACAGCAATGCCGGACCTGAACCGATCGAAACCGTGGAAGAGATCACCATCGACACCACTCTCGGCGTCCTCGCGCCAAAAGCCGAAGTCGGTAAAACCGAAAAACGCAAAAGCTCCGTCCATCTTCTCATCGAGAAAATGTTGCAGAACCAGGAAGAAGAAACTGCCGCATCGAAACCCACCGTCCTGCCGGCCATCCAGGCTGCGGAAGACTCCACACCGCCTGTGACTGTCGCGATCAAAAAGCAACGCCATTCCAACCGAAGCCGCTCACAGTCTCATCGTGAGTGGCGCAGTGGAGGAACCCCCGCATTTCATCCTTGCCTCGTCTTTGCCGTTGCCTGTTCTGAATCGGTGCCATCTGTGCCAATCCGTGTTAAGCCTTCCTCACCGCTCACACCTCAAAGCTCATCGCTCCTTTGCTGCTATCCTTTCCCCACAGATGGCTTCCGAATTCATACAAAAGCCCAAACCCACCCGCGCCCCCTCTGTCGCCGGAGCCACCACCGCCCTCGTTCTCCTCACCGCCCTCAACTTCGTCAACTACATCGACCGCTACATCCTCCCCGGCGTACAGGAACAGATCAAAACCGAGTTCTTCCTCGACGACAGGCAGATCGGTTCGCTCACCTTCTGGTTCATGATCGCCTACATGGCCACCTCGCCAATCACCGGCTGGCTGGGCGACCGCTTTCCGCGCAAACCCATGATCGTCATCGCCGCCCTCTTCTGGTCCGGCATCAACTTCTTCACGGCCTCCGTCCACTCCTACGATTCGCTCAACATCCGTCACGCCGCGCTCGGCATAGGCGAAGCCAGCTTCGGCATCTTCGCTCCCGCCGTCCTCTCCGATTTCTATCCTGAAGACCAGCGCAACCGCGTCCTCACTATCTTCAACATCGCCCTCTTCGTCGGCGCCGCCCTCGGCTATCTCGTCGGAGGCACAGTCGGCGAACACTTCGGCTGGCGCAGGTCCTTCATCGTCTCCGCGATCCCCGGCACCATCATCGCAATCCTCATTGCGTTCCTGATGAAAGAGCCCGAACGCGGCGCCAGCCAGCACGAGAAAGCGAGCCTGGAGAAGAGAACTGTTCTCGCGCTTCTAAAAAACAAAGCCTACCTTGCCTCTATCCTCGGATACGCCGCCGTCACCTTCTCTCTCGGAGGCATCTCCTGGTGGATGCCTTCCTTCCTCCAGCGTGTCGGCGGACGCAGCGAGTCCTCCGCGGCCTACCTCATGGGAGTCATCACGCTCTGCGCCGGCCTGGGCGGCACCATAGCCGGTGGCGTGGTCGCTCAAATTTGGTATCGAACCAATTCGAAGGCTCTCTACCTCGTCCCCGCCCTCAGCTCCGGCCTCGCCGTCCCGCCCGCGCTCCTCTGCTTCTTCGGCCCCCACAGCCTCACCCTGTACGGCCTGGCTGCCGCCGTATTTTTCATCTCGCTCGGCACCGGCCCCGTCAACGCCGCCACCCTCAACGCCGTCCGTCCCGAGGTCCGCGCCACTGCCATGGCCGGCCAGCTCTTCATCATCCACGCTCTCGGTGACGCCATCTCTCCGCCGATCATCGGAGCCGTCAGCGACCGGTCCACCCTCAACATCGGTCTCGGCTCCACTCTCATCACCATGCTCATCGCCTCCGTCATCTTCTTCTTCGGCTCCCGCTACGCACCCCCGCTGCGTACAACAGACACAGTCGCCGCAGCATGATCCTCGCTGTCAAACTCATCGCCTGGCTGATCGCCCTGATCTGGCTCTGGAAGGTCATCGCCGCCGCCCGCGGCCTTCCCAGCATCCCCAATCTCCTCCTCCCCCAATACAACCTCTCTCCGGCGGGCGAGCCCTCAATCACGGTCATCGTCCCTGCCCGCAACGAAGCCGCCGATATCGCCGCCACTCTCCGCTCGCTCCTCGCGCAGGACTACCCCAACCTCCAGATCATCGCCATCGACGACCGCTCCACCGACGACACGGGCGCCATCATCGACACCATCGCTGCACGTCACCCGGACAGACTCCGCACGCTGCACGTCACCGAACTCCCCTCCGGCTGGCTCGGCAAGACACACGCGATGGCCATCGCCGCCCGCCAGGCCACCACCGACTACCTTCTCTTCACCGACGCCGATGTCCTCTTCCACCCCCCCGCCATCCGCCTCTCCCTCGCCAACGCCGTCGCCACGAACGCCGATCACCTCGTCACAGTCCCCACCACCCTCATCCATCGCTGGGACGAAGCCGCCATACTTGGTTTTTTCCAGATATTCAGCCTCTGGGCCGCCCGTCCCTGGCGAATCGCCGACCCCAAAGCGAAACATGATGCCATTGGCATCGGAGCCTTCAACCTCCTCCGCCGGTCAGCCTACCTCGAGATCGGCGGCTTCGAATCACTCCGCATGGAGATCATCGAAGATCTCGGCCTCGCCCGCCGCATCAAGCATGCCGGCCTCGCGCAGCGCGTCACCTTCGGTCGCGGCCTGGTCAGTCTCCACTGGGCATCAGGAGTCGTTGGCCTCGTCAGTGTCATGACGAAAAACTTATTCTCCGCCTTTCGCTTCTACACCTGGCTGGTGCTTCTCGGCTGTCTCTGGCTCTTCGTCTTTTGTGTTGCCCCAGCCGTCGGTCTGTTCTTCGCTTCTACCCGCGTTCCCGCCATCTTCACCCTCGCAACAGTCGCGTACGCATATCGGCTCCTAAGCCGCCACTCCGGCATCTCCACCTGGAGCGCTCTCTTCTTTCCCGTCAGCGCTCTTGTCTTCGCCTTCGCGCTCCTACGCTCTATGCTCTTGACGTTCAAGCAAGGCGGCGTGATGTGGCGCGGCACCTTTTACTCCCTCGAAGAGCTTCGCAAGAATGCAGCGCCCCTCTTTTGATTACCGCAACGAGCGAGCGAGTGGGCTATTTGGCAAGCAAAACGACTCCTATGCATACAAAAATTGCGGCAAACCAGCGGCGTCTGTCTACATTTTCGCGGAGAAAGGCTTTGGCCGCGACGGCGTTGCCGATGTAAGTGAGCGAGGCGGTGGCAGGGGCGGCCAGGGAGAGATCGACGATCGAGAGGGTGAAGAGCAGGGCGAAGAAGTTGAGCGCCATGCAGAGTGCTCCCATGAGGAAGAGGGGGCTCGAGAGGACGGCTCGGATGGCTCCCGGTAAACCGCTCCTGGCGCGAATGACATCGAGATCGCCGAGGCTGCGCATGGCAGCGGCGATGAGGCACTCGCCGGAGATGGCGAGGGCAGCGACACCGATGATGCAACTCCAGGCGCGGAGGGAGGTGGCAGGAGCGAGCATCAGCGGCCGGCCCCAGAGTCCATGAGGTCGAGGTCGTGGTGCTGGGGCGGGTGTTCGGTAAGCGACGGGCCTCCTGCCACAAAGCCAACAGCGCAGACGATAAGGAGTATGCCGGCCCAGCGATAGAGGCTGAGGTGTTCGTGCAGCCAGAAGCGGCTGAGGAGAGCGACGACGACGTAGCCGAAGGCTGTGGCAGGCATGACGAAGGTGAGGTCTGCCCAGGAGAGCGCGGTCATGTAGCTGGCGAAGAAGCCGATGAGCAGCACGATGCCGGAGATGATGAAGGGATTGAAGAGAGCGTGTAAAAGGAGGCCGAGGTGGTGAATGTCGACGGGACCGACCTGGGCCATGCCGCGCGAGAGGAGGGTGTCGCCGACGGAAGCGGTGAGCATGACGCAGAGAAGGATGAGGTAACGCTGTGGGGTGAGAGTGTGCTTCATCTGCTTCAAGTTTAGAGGAGATTGATGGCTGGATGCGCGACGAGCGTCGCTTTCCGGATGCCAATCGGAGTATGCTGGCCGCTCTGCCACGTAAGTTTTCAGGAGATGTCATGAAGCTATTTCGCGCCGCCGTCCTCATTCTGCTCGCCGGTCTGCCACTCGTTGCGCAGCAGCCGGCAGAACCAGCGCAGGCCGCCCCTGCCGCGCCCGCGAAGCGTTCCAACATCCCGGATCACTTCACCAACCTCACCGTTTTGCCGGCGACCATTGCGAAACCCGAGTTGCTGGGAGTGATGAAGCAGTTTGCCGTCACGATGAAGGTTCGGTGCTCCTATTGTCACGCTGTGTCTGACGACCTAGAAGGGAACTTTGCTTCGGACGAAAAGCCGACCAAGGAAGAGGCGCGGAAGTTGATGCGACTTATCCATGCGGCGACGATGAATTCTGCGAAGCCTTAGGTCCCCCCCACCCCGGCAAAAGTGTGCAAAGTCTAAGAAACAAATGAGTTAAGTCTGTACTTTGGCTTGGGTTGATTGTGCTTGCCGGTCAGGGGCATCTGGGTGTGGGGGTCTAGTGAGTCGGGTTTTGTCAAGACAGACCGATGTTCATGCCAACGGATTCCCCGGTCAATCGGTGGGCTAGCATGTACGTCATTCAGACGGATTCGAAGACGTTCGGAGGGAGATGGGAGCGGAGGGCCCGGAGGAATCCATTTCTGTCCTTGGGAGCGATGATGACGTAGTTGTGAGGACAGACCTCGGGAGAGACTTGCGCGGTTTCGATCTCAAGGCTGTCTGGATCTTTGGCGCCGGGCTGCGGACGGATGGCGACGATTTTGCTGTAGATGATCTTTTTGCCGGACCTACCGAGCCAATAGAAGGTGAGAGCGTCTGCGGTCAGCCGCCAGTCTGAAAAGAAGGGCTTGCTGGCGTAGAAAAGAAGGATGAGACACCAGAATACGGTGAACAAAAGATCGGAGGTAATCTGGAATCGATGGCCGGAGTTGGTGTGGCGGTGGAGTCTGTCACCGATGCTGACTATCTGGAGCAACGCAATGAAGATCCAGACCAAGTCCATGAATGCAGGCTTTACCTTGATGCGATAGCGCATGGGGTGAGTGTACGGTGGGGTTTGTTTGGGTTCAAGCTGATTATCTTCGTGGTGAAGCTTTGGGCTAGCTAGATGCAAGAGCAAAGACAACAGCAGATTCCCCGTTCGACTCGCTCAGGGCAGGCTCTTCGGGGATGACAACTAGAAAAGCAACCGCAAAAACGAGAAAAGCAACCGCAACAGCAGGTCCTCCGCCTGCGGCGAAGGATGACAACTAGAAAAACAACGGCAACAGCAGATCCCTCCGCCTGCGGCAAAGGATGACAACTAGGGACGCAAGCGGCACTGGTAGAAAGACAAAAGCGGCCAGTTTCCAGATAACTGGCCGCTTTGAATTTTGGAAGGGGGTTAGGCGTTCATGCTGACGGATTCCTGGGCTTTGAGGGCGTTCTCTTCCTTCTTCAGGCGAGAGGCCTTGTTGCGCTGGGAACGGAGCTTCATGAAGGCTTTTGCTTCGGTGTAGAGGCGGGGGACGTCGCGGTTGACGACGGCCTTCCAGACTACGCGGAAGGCTGCCTTGGGGCGGAAGTAGTATTCGTCGTAGAACTTGTGCACCATCTCCATGACGTACTCGGTGGGTAGGCCGGGGTACTCGATGTGAGCCATCTGATGGCCGCCGCCGTCTTCCATCTTTTCGTTGGTGATGAAATTGTTGCGGGCGGCGAAGTCGTAGAACTCGGTGCCGGGGTAGGCGTGGGCGACGGAGACCTGGATGGTCTCGCAGTCCAGCGTTTTGGCGAAGTTGATCGTGTTGCGGATCGAGTCTTTGGTTTCGCCGGGGAGGCCGAGGATGAAGTCGGCGTGGATGATGAGGCCGAGGTCGTGGCAGTCCTTGACGAAGTCGCGGGCGCGCTCGACGGTGGCACCCTTCTTGATGTTTTTGAGGATCTGCGGGTCGCCAGACTCGAAGCCGACGATGAGGAGACGGCAGCCGGCGTCCTTCATGGCCTTGAGGGTATCGCGATCGGTGGTGACGCGCGAGGTGCAGGACCAGGTGATACCGAGGGGCTTCAGCTTCTCGCAGAGCTCAATGGTGCGGGCCTTCTGGATGTTGAAGGTGTCGTCGTCGAAGAAGAACTCTTTGACGTGGGGGAAGTTTTCCTTGGCCCACTTCATCTCGGCGGCTACGTCATCGGTGGAGCGCTTGCGCCATGCGTGGCCGGAGAGCGTCTGTGGCCAGAGGCAGAAGGTGCATTGGGCGGGACAGCCGCGAGTGGAGTAGAGCGAGATGTAGGGGTGAAGCAGGAAGGGGACGTTGTAGCGTGTGACGTCCATGTCTCGCTTGTAGATCTTGGTGGCCCAGGGCATGGCGTCGAGGTCTTCGACCTGCGGGCGGTCAGGGTTGTGCTGGACGACGCCGTTGGAGTCTTTATAGGAGATGCCGAGGATTTCGTTGAGAGGCTTGCCGTTGGCGTACTCGACGACAGAGAAGTCGAATTCGCGGCGGCAGACGAAGTCGATGACTTCGCACTCGTTGAGGGCGCGGTCCGGATCGGTTGTGACCGGGGGGCCGACGAAAGCGATCTTTATGGACGGATTGGCGTTCTTGATGGCTCGGGCGAGGCCGTGGTCACCAGACCAGCCTACGGTCGACGTGAAGAGCACGAGGAAGTCGAAGTTTTTCGCGATTTCGATGGTCTCGTCTGCAGAGACGTGGTGCGGCGGGGCGTCCAGAAGCTTCGAGCCCTCGAGCATGCCGGCTGGATAGGCCAACCAAACGGGATACCAATATGACTCGATCTCGCGGGTAGCGGGCCAGCGGGAACTGGCACCACCGTCAAAGTTCTCGAAGGAGGGCGGATTGAGAAACAGTGTTTTAAGGGGCATAATATTATGCTAATTTTACCATTCAGTTAAGGGGTTAAGTGGCTTTTCTGGAGTTCCGCCCGTGGTTCGGCGCGATGTTGGCCTGATGTTGCCTGAGAATGGCAATAGGTTCATTTCAAAAAAGATAGGGACTACCGGGTTCTCAAGGTTTTGCCGGGGCTGAGGGCTGGGTCTGGACGGTGGCTGCGATCCAGGTTTCAAGCTCGCCTGAGGCTCGCATTAGACTGATCTTTGCCTGCTGCGCTTCAAAGTTTGCGTTGAGAACAGCGATGAATTTCTCCCGTTCCGCGATGCGGGCCGTCTGCTCGTCTTTGGGAGACATCTGTGCACCGGAGAGGTTGCCACTGCCTGACTTCAATTGAACGAGCATAACGTCCAACTGCTGCTGGGCCAGTTGCTGGTCGAGGGTCGCGATTTCGGCGCGGGTGGACAGTTCGTCGGCGGTATGGCGGGCGCGGGAACGGCTATCGAAAAATTGGTCGCGGATCGAATCGGCTTCATGCTCTGCACGAGCGGCATCGGCTGCGGACTCTCGAGCCTTTGCGCGATGGGCCATGTCATAGAGCGGAATCGTAATCGACACCCCGGCTGCGGCGTTGTTCTGCTGGAAGCGGAAGTAGTAGTCCTGAATGTTGGTGTATTTCGCAAACCGGCTGTATTGTCCCTCGAAGTAAACCTGCGGTCTCCAGAGATAGCGGGCATCGCCGAAAGCGATTTGGCGTTTGGCGCGCGCGGCGGCGTAGGCGGACTGGACGGCTGGACTAGTGAAGGGGTTGGTGCCGGCGACGTCGGCTGAGATAGCAGGGAGCATCGGGACGCTGTCGCTGGCGGTGCCGAGACCTTTTTCGGGAAGGCCGATGAGACGGGCGAGATGAGCCCGGTCGGCGGCGGTGTCATCTTCGGCGCGCAGGAGGGCGAGGTGGACCTGTGCGGTGGTGAGCCGGGAGGTGGTGAGATCGATGGGTGTGTCCTGTCCGACGTCGAGACGTTCCTGAACGATGTTGACGAGGCGCTCGGCGAAGCCTTGCTGCTGCTCGAGCGCGGCCTGGCGCTGCATGTCGCGATCGAGTGCAAGGTAGGTGATGGCGGTGTCCTCTGCTACGCCTTCGCGGATGTCCTTGAGGTTGAGGGTGGCGGCATCGAGCGAAGCTCTGGCGGCGCGGAGATAGTCGCGCTGCGAGTAACTGAAGACCAAAGACGTTGAGGTGATGTTGAAGATGGACGGTTGGCCGAGCGGGAAGCCGTAGGAGGGTGGGCCGATGCTGGAACCGCCGACCACATTCGGGATATAGGCGTCACGCAGCTGTTGGAGAGAGGCGAGCGCCTTGTCGACGTCTGCCTTGGCCGTGAGGACCTTCGGGTTGCTCTTGAGGGCGAGGTCGATCGCCGTCGTGAACGATATCTGCGCGGGCGCGGCAGCAGGGGCGAACGCACAACACGCGATACATAGGCGAAGGATGCGAATCATAACTCCTGAGATATTCCTTGAGAGCGACTAGAGACCATGGTATCGCTTTTCCTCTCAAGACTCCTGCATGGCTTTGCGGGCAGGTGCATAGTTCGGTGCGAGAGCAACGGCGGCGGCATATTCGCGATGCGCTCCGGCAAGGTCGCCGCGGTGGGCGAGGAGATCGCCTAGCTGGATGTGCACTTTGAATGCTGGCGCGTCGTCGGTCTTGGCAGAGGAGGCAAGGTAGATGCGCAGGAGGTTTTCGGCGAGTTCGGGGGAGCGATGAGCCGCGGTGAGAATACTGGCAGCATCGACGAGAGCAGGACCTTTCCGGCGATCAGCTTCGACGCCTGCCTGAAGAGCGCTGGACATCTTATCCAGCTGATTGTGACGCTGGTAGAAGTTGCCGAGGTCGATATAGGCTTCAGCTGTTTTTCCGGCAGCAACGGCGTTACTGAACTCGGTCTCCGCGACGCTGTTTTGTTTCTTCTTTTCGGCGACGAGAGCGAGCAGACGGTGGGCTCGGGAAGGGAAGTGCGGCTGCATTCGGGCTGCGAGCGCTTGCGCCTTATCGAGGCCGCCGCCGATGAGTGCAGGTGCGGCGACGTAAAACTCGCCGAGGTCATTCATTGCTTGAATATTTTCAGGATCGAGTTCGACGGCACGCTCGAAGGCAACGCGGACCTTAATAGCTAGTCCAAGAGCGGTGAAGGGGCTGGCATGAGCAGCCTTGAATCCGTAGGCCCGGCCTAGCCACATCTGATTGTCGCTGTTTGAGGGTGCGTCAGCGACGGCGAGTTCACACTCGTGGATGGCGTTGTCGGCCATCTCCTGCGCGTAGTAGGCGCGGCAGAGAAGCTGGTGAGCTTGAGCGTCGCCCGGTTGAGTTGCGAGGACCTGGCGGAGGGTGGCGGTCGCTTCGTCGACGCGTCCCTGCTGGAGAAAGACGTTGGCCTCAGTTGCGTCGGCCAGGAGAGGGCGAACACTGAAGAGGAGGAAGAGCGAGAAGGCAAAGGCAAGACGCAGCCGAGCCGGAGGTGTTGTGGTGAGCATAGCTAGTCGATGATTTTGACCGAGAGGCCGTTGGATAGCTCACGGTTGTTGATAGCGCCCAGTGCGACTGTGTCCTTCTCGGTGAGGCCGCCGGTAATCTCCGCACGATTCTGATTGGTGGCCACGCCGACTTGAACCGGAGTGCGGACGAGCTTGTTGTTGATGACGCGGTAGACGAAGTCGCCCCCTTCGGTGTGGAGGGCTTCGCGGGGAATGCTGAGTGCGTTGAAACGCTGAGCGGTGGTTACGGTGACGATGACATTTGTGTTGGGCAGGAGATCACCGCGAGCGTCATCGACGGTGATAATGCACTCGCCGACATTGCGAGTGCCGTAGGTGATGACGGTAGTAGGAGCGATGCTGATGTGGCCGTGCCAGATCTGGTTGGGTTTTGCATCCCAGGCGATCTTGACTGCCTGTCCGACGGCGAGCTTGCCGATCTCGGGCTCGTCGAAATAGGCATGAATCTGGATTTTGTTGAGGTCCGCGACGTCGACCAGGTTCTCGCCTGCGGGTACGAAATCGTAGGTGGAAACGGGGATGGAGTAGACGGTGCCGGCTATTGGCGTGCGGATATTGAAGGAAGCGTAGCTGCTCTGTGCGGCGGCGAGGGCTGCGCGGGCATCTGCGACCTGTGCTTCGATGCGGGCTTTGTCGGTGGAGCTGTAGCGCTGGGTGGTACGCGATTGAAGGCTTTGCAGGGAGCTGTTGGCGGCTTGCAAGCGTTCTTCCGCGGCGGCTACCTCGCTGGCAGAGGCTGCGCCTTTTTGCTCGAGCTGCTTGAGGGCGGCGAGATCTTTGGTTGCCTGCTGCTGCTGCAACTGGGCTCGGCTGAGATCTCCGGCGAGGGTGAGATGCTCTTCCTGGGAACCGCCTTGTTCCATGTCGTGGAGTGTGGCCTCGGCGGTGCGAAGATTGGCATTTGCCGCGGCCAGCTTGGCTACTGCGTCGGAGTCATCCATTTTGATGAGAAGATCGCCGACTTTGACCTTCTGTAAGACTTCCACGTAGACCTTGGCAATGACGCCGGGGGAAGGAGCGTATGCCTGAAACTCGCCGATGGGCTCGACTTTTCCGTTGGTCGCGACCGTGCTGACGAGGTTTTGTCGAGTGACGGCTTCGGCTCTGATCTCGGTTACTTCGCGGGAGGATGTTCGGGCAAGGATGAATGCAATCAGAACGATGGCGAGGAAGATGCCCCACAGCATGAGGGGATTCAGGCGTCTTGTCTCGGTCGTGGGCATCAGATAGAAGCTTCAGTATATAAGACGATTACTGCACCAGAAACGAAGCAGAAAGTTTTGATGGCAGAGAGTCACCGGGCGGTTACGGGAGCGAAAAAGGGCTTTATTACCCACAAATGCGAGTGCGATTCTCCGCGGCTTACGCTGTTCGGATGTCGGCGAGTTCGAGTTCAAGACCGGGAAACTGAGGGTTGGTCTTTGCTTTCAGGCGGTATGCAGCGTCGATGCGCGATCCTTTGTCGAGGTTCATTTCGGCGCATCGAGCCGGCCAGTCGATACCGCGGCTCCATCCGAGAGCACTGAAGCGAAGGGTTTCTCCGGCTTTTTCGAGTTGGAGACAGATGTGTTTCTCCTTGATGAAGCGAACCGGAGCTGTGAGTGTGAGGCCGCGAGTGACGAAGATTGGCTCGCGATTGCCGATTCCAAAGGGTTCGCACCGGGTGAGCCAATCGAAAAAATTCTGTGTGAGGTCACTGAGAAGCACTTCAGCGTCGCATTTCAGGGGTGGGCTCAGGATGGTTGTCGTCAACCGGGTTGAGCCATAGAGCTGCATTCGTTGTCGCAAGAGCTCCATGCGGTCGGACGGCATTGAAAACCCAACGGCGTGAGCGTGGCCGCCAAATCGGGTGAACAGCGCATCGGGTCCCTCGATCTCTCCATGAACGGCTGTGAGGGCGTCCAGGAGATGAAAGCCATCAATGGAACGGCCGGATCCGTGCGCGTGCCCATCTTCGTGAGTGAGGACAAGCGCAGGGCGGCCGGTGCGGTCGACGACGCGAGAGGCGAGAATTCCGAGGATGCCACGATGCCAGGTTGGATCGTCGAGAATGAGGCATTGAGCCAGAACGTCGCCGATCTCGTCATTTAGCGTTGCAAGTTGAGCATCGATCGCCTCGAGCGCTCTGGCCTCGGTTGCGCGTCGCTCGTCATTGAGACGGTTGAGCTTTTCTGCCAGTTCGGTCGCGCGCGCCACGTCTTTTGTGAGGAAGAGCTCGACGACTTCGCTGGCGATGTCCATTCGGCCTGCAGCGTTGATGCGTGGGGCGAGGCGAAAGCCGACTTCGGTGGCGGTTGGGGCGCGGTTTATGGGGATCTGCGCGACCTGCATGAGGGCTCGCAGGCCCGGCTGCACAGGATTGCGTAGCTCGCGCAGGCCCAAGGCGGCGATGACGCGATTCTCTCCTTCGAGAGGGACGGAGTCGGCGATGGTAGCGATGGCAACCAGCTTGAGGAAAGAAGGGACGAGGCCGCGCTTCAGGCGAAGATGTTGCTCTTCTGTCTCGGCTGCGGACAACAGAAGTGCGTGAGCCAACTTGAAGGCTACTGCGGCGCCGCAGAGGGACTTGAATGGATACGGGCAGTTTGCCTGGGCGGGATTGAGTACGGCAATTGCTTCGGGAACACCGATTGCATCGTCGGGGAGGTGGTGGTCGGTGACGATGAGGTCCATTCCCAGGGTTTTGGCCTCGGCGGCGGCGGCGAACGCGCGGATGCCGGTATCTACGCTGATGACAAGGCGGACACCGGAGGATGCTGCTTGTCCGAGAATGCCGGTCTGCATACCGTAGCCTTCGCGGAGGCGATGGGGGACGTGATAGGTGACGCGCGCGGGCTTTTCTTTGGGAGCGATTCGCTCAATGGCAGTCTTCAGTAGAACGGTCGCGGTGGTTCCGTCGACGTCGTAGTCGCCGTAGATGAGGATGAGTTCGCCGTCGCGGACGGCGCGCTGGATGCGGGCGACTGCGAGGTCCATGCCCAGCATGAGCATGGGGTCGATGAGGTCGTTGATTGTGGGGTTGAGGAAGGTTTGGGCGGCGACGGGATCAGAGATGCCGCGCGAGAGAAGAAGTGCGGCGATGGTGTTTGGACAGCGAAGGCGCTCCGCGAGGCTTGCGACTGCGGCGGGGTCGACTGGTGGAGTTGTCCATTGTTGCGGCCCGGCGGGGGCGGAGGGCATTGTTGTCTACTCGTCGCTCTCGCGATTGTCGACGACGATGCCGCCAAGGTCGGTGACTGTTTCCATCAGGTTCTGGAAGCTGTCGTACCAGTCGGTGGCAACCTCGAAGATGAACATCACTCCCTGATAGGCGAATCCGAGTTGAAGGTAGCCGATCTTACCGACGTGGTTGACGAGATATTCGGCGTCGTCGATCTCCTCGGAGTTGTCGTCGGGGAAAGTTTCGTCGCGAAGCTGGTCGAGCAGGATGGCGACGTCGGCTTTTTCGAGGACGACTTCGCTCATGGTGACAAACGGTGCGCCTGCGGCCTTGGCGTGCTCGACAAAGTCCTTCCAGCCGTCTGGGTTTTCTTCTTCGAAGATAACGGTGGGAACGTCTTCGGAGATGAACGCACTGAGACGGCGCATTCCGTGGCCGGCGATGAAGGCCACCATATCGTCTTTGAGCGAGATGAGATTGTCAGGTTGCATGCGTGGTTTATTGTCTCAGAAACCTGTGTGGGACGCACAGGAATTGCGCGAGATAGCGGTCTCCGGAGCGTTCTTTGCGGCTGAAGGAACAAGTAGTTGGAGCGAGGGTGCGTGATATATTCAAGGAAAGTCAAATGATTTTTTCTAGAGATTACGTTGGATACCTGGCGCGCCAGACGGTAAAGCATTTAGTCGCCGAAAAGATGATCCACACCGAAAAGCCGGCGGTGGTTAATGAGCGCGTCGCGGCTGCGATGGTGGATGAGTTATCGCTTGAAGACCGTATTAATGATGAGGTCCGGGTGATTCTTGAGGCGTTTCAGGATGATATGCGCAAGACGGGCGCGAGCTACCCTGAGATGTTCAAAAAGGTAAAGAACGAGTTGGCGCGCAAATATAAGGCGGTCCTGTGAGAATTTCGCGCGACAAGCTGAATAAGCTGGCCCATACGGTCGCTGATACTCTGGCGGATATCCAAGAGGTGGATTTTCTGGAGGATCGGAATACGATCCGGCAGGAGGCGCGGAAGGCGCTGGAAAAGCTGCTGATGGAAGAGACGAAGATCGATGCCGCGGCGCGGATGAAGATCTCGTCGCAACGGAAGATCATTATGGAAGGCTCGCAGGAGTGGGACATTCTTTACCGGAAGTACTACAACGACGAGGTTAAGAAGCTCGGGTTGTAACGGCTACGTCCACTCCGTCAAAAAGTGTGCAAAGTCTTCGAACGAAATAGGTTAATGCTGGACTTTGGCTTGACGTTAGGTGGGTGGGGGCTGGGTTTGGTGGTCTTGGCAAGGGTGGGTTTGTCAAGCGTCCGCGAATTTTGGTTGTGGATCAGTTTGGAGTAAGAACGACTGAAGTTTCCGAAAACCCGACTTTTCAGGCTGTTCGGGTCACGCATGCCTGGCCTGCGTCGGGCCGCTAGCTCAGGCGAGGGCCCGCCGCGACGTACCTCAAAAGGTAGCTTTGCGGTAAGTCCGTCGGAAGTTGGGAACATCGCGGCTGATGATCAGTCGCCAATGCGAATCACAACTTTCCCAAACGGTCCACGATAGAGATGATCATAAGCGGCTGGCGCATCGGCAAATGGATATACCGTGTCAATCACGGGGCGGATGTTCCATTTGGTGAATGCCCGATTCATCTCCTCCAGCGCTCTCCTCGGGCCGACTGCATATCCACGCAGAACGACTTGCTTCAGGACGAGGGGAAAGAGTGGAAGGTCCGACGTGAAGCCGTCCAGAAAGCCTATGATCGCGATGTGGCCGCCCGCCTTAACGGCGGTAAGAGATTTCACCAAGCTTCTTCCACCAACGACCTCCACGACATGGTCAACTCCTTTGCCCTCGGTCAGATCAAGGACAGCCTTCTCCCAATCCGGCGTTTGTGCATAGTTGATTCCGTGGCTTGCACCAAGAGACTTGGCGCGTTCCAGCTTCTCGTCGCTGCTGGATGTCACAATTACTTGCGCTCCCATCGCGGAAGCTATTTGCAGGCCGAAGATCGACACGCCTCCTGTTCCCTGGACGAGGACCGTTTGGTCAGGACGCAGTTTTCCCTTTTCCACCAACGCATACCATGCCACGAGGCCGGCGCACGGTAATGTCGAGGCCTCTTCGTCGGTTAGATAATCCGGCGCTCGGACCACGGCCTGCTCGTCCAGAACGATGTACTCGGCTAACGCCCCCGAGATGGTGCTTCCTAGAGAATGAATGGCCTCGTCTCCCTGCGGCTCACCATCGATCCATCGCGTGTCGTAGTGGGTCATGACGCGATCGCCACTTCGGAAACGGGTCACGCTCTCCCCAACGTCGACGACCTCTCCAACGCCATCAGCCACCTGAATGATCGGAAAGTTCAGGTTCGGGTTGTAGAGTCCCTCGGCTACCAGCTTGTCCCGGTAATTGAGTGAAACAGCACTCATCCGCAAGAGTACTTCATTTGGTTTGGGTTTCGGTTCAGACTTCTCAGCAAGTGTGAGGTTCTCACGACCTAATCCATTTAGTTCCCATGCCTTCATTCCGTCTCCCTTCGTGCAAGCCAGGATTTCTGTTCTGCATTTCAGCTCGTGACGTACTAAACAGAGGCCCAGGCCTCACCTTGAGAATTGGGAAGCCATAGATTGAAGCCGGAATTTACATCTTGCCCTTCACCGACTAATGTACCGCCGTTTGCCCCGGCCGAAAGGGTTCATTGCAAATTTCTTGCACGCAATGCCGAAAGCCGTCAAAGCACAGAGGATGATTTCGTAGAAAAGAGCCTCGTATAGCGTCCCGCCCTCAATGATGGAACTCAGAATCCGCATGACGAAAAGGCGGCGGAGAGTGATGCTAGGTCCGAGGTTGACGAAAAACGGAGTTATAGGTAACTTTGGTTGCCCCGCGGAGTTCAAACTGGCCACTGCCCGAATTTTTAAGAACGAACGGGTCTCTGGCAAGTGCTCTTGTGACGTGCGAAGGAGAGCCCGGGCGAAAGCCCAGGGGACTTGTTGATTCTTTCGCAGGGCTGAAGTCCTGCGCTCCCTCCGAAAAGCAACGACAATTTCTTCCCACCGAGGCCCGTGAAGCCGCGTTCTTTCAAAGCCAAGGCAAAACCAAAGCAAAGGCAAAACGTCTCTCTAATAGCGCAACTGATGGGTTGCATTATCATTGGGTCGCGTGTAATATGCAACCTGTAGGTTGCTTATGGCGAATGACCGTATTGAGAAGCAGATTGAATTGAAGGCGCCCGTCTCGCGAGTGTGGCGTGCTCTGACGGATTACCGCGAGTTTGGAGAGTGGTTTCGGGTGAAGTTCGAGGGACCGTTTGTGGCAGGTCAGGTGTCGCGTGGGCAGATTACACATCCTGGATATGAGCACCTCCGGATGGAGGTTGTGGTGCAGACGATTGAGCCGGAACGATATTTCTCGTACACCTGGCATCCGTATGCGATCGACGCGAAGGTGGATTATTCGAAGGAGACGCCGACGCTGGTTGAGTTCCGGTTGGAAAAGAACGCGACGGGTACGCTGCTGAAGGTGACAGAGTCGGGCTTCGACAAGATTCCGAGTGACCGCCGCGCGGAGGCGTTCCGGATGAACGACAACGGCTGGGCGCAGCAATTGAAGAACATTGAGAGCCATGTCGCACAGAGACCGTAGCGGAGTGGGCGAGGGGCAGCAGAGCGATGCGCGGGGCTTTGCGATGGTCTTTGCCGCGCTGGGGGACGAGACTCGGCTGGCGCTGGTTGCGAAGTTGAGTGACGGGCGGCGGTATTCGATCTCTCAGTTAAGCGGGGCTCAGGCAGCTGGGGTATCGAAGCTGACGCGGCAGGCGATTACGAAGCATCTTCGCGTACTGGAGAGGGCGCGAATTGTGCATGGTGTTCGGGCGGGGCGGGAGAGTCTGTTTGAACTGGACCCTAAGCCGATGGAAGAGCTGAAGGAATATCTGGAGATGGTGTCGGCACAGTGGGATCAGGCGCTGGGACGGTTGAAGACCTTTGTGGAGTGAATGTGAGGAGTCGCGTCCTCATTTCGAGCGTGTGCAGATTTGGGTTTGCCGGATCTAAGCGGAACATAACCACGCGCGATGGCGAAGATCAGGCTCCCGACGTTTGGGTTGTAGTTGAAGAAATCCCTCGGCGGCTAAAGCCGCACAGTCTACTAGACACTTTACGGCGCAGCTGAAGCCGCGCCCCTTCAAGACACTTCAATGGCCCTGTGACTGCATCTGGCTGTGTTGAGTTCGGGCGGTGGGCTTGCTATACTTTGACAGTGCGCTGGAGAGAATATCCTCCTGCGGATGTGCGGTTTTGGCGTTATGGTGTAACTGGTTAACACGTCGCCCTCTCAAGGCGAAGAGTCCGGGTTCGAGCCCCGGTAACGCTACCAACTTCAATTACTTTTAGATATTAAGTTACGAGGCGTTGCTTTCCGAAGTGTCAGGATTGAAGACACTCTGAGGCGGTGCGCATCCTGACTCAGCTTCATCGGACGATGGCGCGCACGGTCCGTATCGCTCTCTGGGGGGAGAAGAGTTCTACGCAGGGTGAGACGCAGAGCAGTCCGACGAAGGTTAGCCCCGAGAAGGCGGAAGGACTATTTGAAGCAGCAAAAGAAGCAGGCGAAAAACCAAAAGAAGACGCTGAAGAAGGAACAGAAGCAGTGGAAGAAGCAACACCCTAAAAAACAAGTAAGAGTAGGACCGCGTCGAGTGAATGCGGGTTTTGCGTAATGGGCGCGATGCCTCTAGAATGGAGAGAGCATCTTCTCTGGGTGAAGAGGCCGGATTCATCTCCGGAAACGCTGCCAAATCTGGTTCCTTCTGTGACTTTGCGCTTCGAAGCTACGGACGGCATATAGTTGGGTAGCGTGATGTGTGTGTTGGCGCCATGGTGTAACTGGTTAACACGCGGCCCTTTCAAGGCTGAGAGTACGGGTTCGATCCCCGTTGGCGCTACCAAACTTAATGATTGAGAAACATCTGTACGTATGCGCGGGTTTTTCTGCGGCGTTATGATGGCTGCGCTTCGTCTGCCGATAGGGTTTGACCAGCGAAGGGGACGATGATGGCGGGACGACGGAAGAGCAGGGCGGCGGACATTGTGTTTGAAGGGGTCGTCATACCGAAAGGTACGCGTTCGGCGAAGATCGCGAGGAAAGGGATTAAGAACGAAGAGGATCTGGGCAACTTTCTGACGGCAATTTTCTCCGACACTCTCAGCGGCGAGATCGTTTTGCCGAAGCCGGCGTCTGGCAATGGCTCATCGGCAAAGATGCTGGATGGCCTGGAGCAGAAGCTGAAGCAAGGACTGCCGGTGACGATACATGCTGTCGAGCGGGGTCAGAAAAAGCCTCATAAGTCCAAGGCCAAAGGATCGAAGTAAGGGCCGGCAGTCGGGAGTGCGGACACACGGGTGTCGGGGATGGCAGGCGGATGTGGGTGGGAAGAGGCCTTAGTGGCGGGCGGATGGGGTGGTTACGACTTCCCAATTTGTTGCGATAAGGTCATCCCAATCAAATGTGGAAGGCTCCTCGATCACCTCGGACGAGTGGAGCCGGGTCTGTCGGACGAATAGATGATCTTTCCCGTGGTACTTCTTCAGGAAGTAGGAGGTATTCCTTAGGTTAGAGTCGGGACGCTGGATGGTGTGACCTGCTTTGAGCTTTTCCAAGGCACTGCTTATATCGAGCACTGCAGCCTCCATAAAGGATCAGTTTGCCAACTGAATTGCGGGTTAGTTTCTGACCATAGCATGTTTTCGGCTTGGCATACCGGGATTCGTCGGGAGGGCGGCGGAATGGCACTTTCCGGGAGGGGGCTATTGTCGGGGGTGGGCGATATACTGGTGGGGTGAGTAAGACTTTTTATATCGAGACGTTTGGCTGCCAGATGAATGCCCATGACTCCGAAAAGGTGATTGGGACGCTGGAGCATGAGGGGTATGCCCGCGTCGAGGATGAGGGTGAGGCAGGGCTGATTTTGTACAACACCTGCTCGATTCGGGATAAGGCCGAGCAGAAGGTGTTTCACCGGCTGAATGAGTACAAGCGGCTGCAGGGTGAGGGGAAGAAGTTCGCCGTGCTGGGGTGCGTGGCGCAGCAGGAGGGCGAGAAGATCTTTGAGAAGGCGCCTTATGTGTCGATGGTGGCGGGGTCGGCGAGCTATCGGAATTTGCCGGAGATGCTGGCGCGGCTGGAGGCGGGGGAGCAGCGGATTACGGGGCTCGATGACCGGCAGACGGATCTGACGTTTGAGACGGAGTTTACGGCGCGGTCGAATCCGCATCGCGGGTACATCACGATTATTGAAGGGTGCGATAAGTTCTGCGCTTATTGCGTGGTTCCGTATACGCGCGGGAAGGAGCGGAGCCGGACGTCTGCTTCGGTTCTGGTTGAGGCGCGGAAGATGGTGGATGTGGGGTTCACGGAGATTCAGTTCCTGGGGCAGAATGTGAACTCGTGGCGGGATCCTTCGGGAAGGATGTCGTTTGCGGAGCTGCTGGTGGCGGTGGGTGAGCTGCCGGGGATTCGGCGGGTGACGGTTTACGACGTCGCATCCGAGGGATTTTACGCGGGATATTGTGGAGGCGATCGATGCAACGCCGACGCTATGTGACCATGTGCATCTGCCGGTGCAGTCGGGTTCGAGCGCGGTGCTGAAGGCGATGGCGCGGGAGTATACGCGGGAGTGGTATCTGGAGCGGATGAGCTGGATTAAGGCGGCGAGACGCGACATCAGCATTACGAGCGATATGATCGTCGGGTTTCCGGGTGAGACGGATGCGGATTTTGAGCAGACAATTACGCTGGTGGGCGAGGTGAAGTATGACGCGGTGTTTGCGTTCAAGTTTTCGCCGCGACCCAATACCCCGGCGGTGACGATGGCGGATAGTATTCCGGATGCCGTGAAGTCGGAGCGGCTGAGGATCTTGATGGACCGGCAGCGGGAGATTCAGCGGGAGCACTATGCAAGGCACCTGGGGCAGGTGCAGGAGTGCATGGTGGAGAGCTATAACCCCTCGCGGGGGCAGGTGGTGGGGAGGAGTTCGCAGAATAAAACGGTGAACTTTACTACTTCAGAGATTGCGCAAGCACAGCCTCCTGTGGGAAGCTATGTGGCGGTTCGAATTACGCAGACGCTGCCGAATTGTCTGGTTGGCGAGGCTGTGGCGGATTCGGCGGAGGTTGCGGCGTTTGTTCCGATGCCGCGGGTTCCGCAGTTTGTGGTGCTGAATTGATATGACGACGACACCGACCCATCCCGTGACGCAGGCTGCCGATGAGGTGGAGATGCAGATTCGCGGGTTGATGATGGACCCGGTGACGAACATGCCGATCATTGTGCTGAAGGATGTGGGGAGCGATCTGGTGCTGCCGATCTGGGTGGGGATTTTTGAGGCGAATGCGATTGCGCTGGAGTTGGAGAAGACCACGATGCCGCGGCCGATGACGCATGACCTGCTGCAGAACATGGCGCGGGGACTGAATGCCGAGATTCGGAAGGTGGTGGTTTCGGAGCTTCGGGACGACACGTTTTATGCGGTGATCTGGATGGATCATGCAGGGGAGACGGTGACGATGGATGCTCGACCATCGGATGCAATAGCGCTTGCATTGCGTTGGGATTGCCCGATTTACGTCAGTCGCGATGTGCTGGAAAATTCGAAGCAAGTGGTCAGCGCGCAGAATGTCAACGCGGATGAGATGCGGCGTTGGCTGGAGAATCTGAACGACGACGATATGGGGCGCTACAAGATGTAGTTGGTGTGGAATTTTCAGGGCCTTCTGATAAGAAGGCATACCCCAGGGGCTCAAGCCCCTTTTTTGTGCGCTGCTGAGAGGGCCAAGGAGACCCAAGGCTAAAGCCTTGGGCTACGAGCCTTGGCCTACCTAGAAGCAACAACGCGAATTGTCGATCGTGACAATCCTAGTGGGGGTCGGGTGGTTTGCCGGTTAGCTGGTGGAGGAGGCGGTCCCAGGTTTCGCCGTACTGGTTCCATCCACCGAGAGTTTTTACACGGAGAAGAGATGCTTCGCTGAGGCGGCGCTGGAGTGCGGGGTCGTCGGCGATTTGCTGCATTCTTTGGGTGAGGGCGTCGACGTCGCGGTCGGGGACGATGAAGCCTTGTTCGCCGTCGGTGAAGAGGTCTTCGGCGCCGGTGGCGGTGGTGGCGAGGACGGGGCAACCGCAGGCCATGGCCTGGCCCTGCACGAGCGCGAGGCCTTCTTCGATGCTGGGCAGGACGAGCAGATGGCTGGCGCTCATTTTTTTTGCGAGCTGTGATTGAGGGACAGCGCCGGTGAAGACGACGTTGCCGGTGGGCAGGGTGGAGAGAAGGGTGCGCATGTCGTCTTGAATGGCGCCGACGATGGTGAGGTGTTTGTTTGGGTGATTCAGGCGGGAGAACGCCTGAAGGAGATAAGGGATACCTTTGCGAAGGCTGACCTGACCGGCGAAGAGAACTTCGAAGGAGTTTTGCGGTGGTTCTTCGGTGCGGGTGAAGTGATCGAGGCGGACGCCGTAGGGGATGACGTGGACCTTTTCCAGCGGGATTCCCATTGCTACGAACGAACGTTGCGCTACGGTGGACGGCACGGTGATGGCGTCGGCGAGCGAATAGATTTTTTCTTCGCGGATGACGATGTGGGGTTTGCTGAGGGGTTGAGGTACGTTCCAGCGGCGGTACTCGTCTGCGACGACGTTTTCCTGGTAGCGTTGGTGCGTCGAGCCACGATCGCAGATGAACTTTCCGCCGTTGGACTGTACTTTGTGTCCAGTAAGCAGACCTGCGCCGGAGATGGCGATGAATGCGTCGCAGGGGGCGATTCGACTGCTGGTCCACCGATCGAAGGCGAGAGTGTTCCAGGAGTTCATCTTCGAGGAGAGTGCAGGCGGGTAGAAGCGTGAGCGGTTGAGCAAGTAGTCAGTTGTGTGGATGAGAGGAAAGGTGCCGACGAGGGAATGGGGAATGCCTTCGCGCTTCAATCGAGCCCAGGGCCAGGTGGAATAGATCTTCTGAAGGTGTCCTCTCCGGTGCAGTTGGTGTGCCAGTTCAAAGTGGTGATAGACACCAAAGACCGCCATGGCGATTTGCATTGAATCCTTGTCCTCTGCTTGCTCGTTCCGTTTGAGTTTACAAGGTCATTGTGCCGGCATGAGCGATGGTATATCTAGAGTGAGTTGTGACGTTGTCAGCGTTTTGCGAGGCCGATCGCGAAAGGAAGCCGGAGTTTGAGTCTCAAGCGGTTTATCAAAGGAACGGGATTCTCTGCGATTGCGGCGCTCGAACGAAGCTTCGGGGCGGGCCGTTCGGGCGAGATGGAATTGTCGCAGTTCCGGAATTTTCTCCTGTTGCAGCATGCGACGGCGTTAGGGACGGTGGTGCATGCGACGCCATTGATTCCTGCGTTGCGCGAGGCGATCCCGGATTGCAGGATCGCAGTTGCGGCGAGCGGTTTTGCGCTGGAGGTTCTGCGCAACAATCCCGGGATTGAACGGTTGATCGAGACGCCGAGTCCGCTGCGCGATTGGCGCGGGGCGGCGGAAGTGCTGCGGAAGCAGAATCCATTTCGTGCGGGAGAGTTTGTGGTGATTACGCCGGTGGGGAATGACAGGACGAAGGTTGTGCAGCAGTCTTTGTTTTCCGGAGTGGGTGCTCGGGTTGGTTTCACGCAGATTCCGGCGCTGTATCGAGCGGCATTCGAATTCGACTACGGGAAGAGTCAGATCGAGAATAATCTGTCGATCTTGCCTGCTTTAGGGCATACGGCTCGCCACTTTGAGCCGCAGATGTTTTTCGGTGCGGAGGATGTGGACTGGGCAGAGCGGATGCTGGTGGAGAGTGGAGTGCAGCGTGGGCAAGTGGTGGCGGCGTTTGTGACGCAGACGAGTGTGACGCAACGCAAGAGCTGGCGCGCGGAGCGGTTTCAGGCTGCTGCGGAGTTTTTGGTTCAACATTATGGGGCGCATATTATTTTTCTCGGGACGGCGTCTGAGGCGGCGGCGATCGAGGATCTGCGGAAGGGGATTCCGCATGCGACGAGCAGCTTTGCGGGGAAGACAAATCTTCTGCAGATGGCGGCACTGCTGAGCTTGTGCGATGTGGGGCTTACGCTGGATACGGGCACGATGCATGTGGGACGAACGGTTGGATTGCCGATGGCGGATTATCGCTCCGGCGTGGTCTCCGCCGCTGGAGTGGCTGCCGCTGAACAATCCTCGGTATCGGATTTTGAAGAACGCGGAGATGGTGGTGTGTCCGCCGGACTACGTTATCGATGAGGTCTCTGTTGGTGAAGTGACTGATGCGTTGCGAGGCCTGCTGGAGGAGTTCCCGCCTGGTCAGCGCCGGCCTCGTTGAGTGTGCTCGTCTAGCGCTGGCTTAGGACGTCGAGGTGGGTGAAGAACTCGGGGAAGCTGATGGCAGCGGCTTCGGCTCCTTGGATTACGGTGTCGCCGTCGGCGCGAAGGGCTGCGATGGAGAAGGCCATGGCGATGCGGTGATCGGAGCCCGAGTCGATCTCGGCGCCGTGGATGTATTGGTTGCCGGGGATGGTGAGGCCATCTTCGTGTTCGGTGAGCTCGGCTCCCATGGCGCGGAGATTTTTGACGACGAGCGCGATGCGGTCGGACTCTTTGACGCGGAGTTCCTTTGCGTCGCGGATGGTGATGCCGTCGGTGGTGTAGGGCGCGATGGCGGCGAGGACGGGGAGTTCGTCGATGATCTGGGCGGAGAGTGCGCCGCCGATGTGCATGCCGCGCGGGCCGTTCGCTGGGCCGTTGACCTGGATGGTGCCGATGAGTTCGCCGTGGTGCTCTTCAACGTTGAGGACTTTGATTTTTCCGCCGAGTGCGGTGATGACGTCGAGGAGGGAGGCTCGGGTGGGGTTCATGCCGACGGAGTCGAGAATGAGGTTGGAGTCGGGGAAGAGGAGGGCGGCGCAGAGGAAGAATGCGGCGGAGGAGAGGTCGCCGGGGATGGTGGCGTCGATGGCTTTTAGTTTCTGGTGGCCGGGGATGCTTAGTTTTTCGTCCTTGCGATGGAGGACGGCTCCGAAGGCGCGGAGGGCGTGCTCGGAGTGGTCGCGGGTGCGGACGGATTCGGTGAGGCTGGTGGTGCCGTTGGCTTGCAGGCCGGCGAAGAGGACTGCGGTTTTGACTTGTGCGCTGGGGATGGGAGTGTCGAAGTCGATGGCGTGAAGCGGGCCGCCGTGGATGGTGATGGGGGCGTGGCCGTCTTTGTCTCCGGGATTCAGGGTGAGATCGATGCGGGCGCCCATTTGGCCGAGAGGTTTGCGGATGCGCTCCATGGGGCGGAGGGTGAGGGAGTGGTCGCCGATGAGGGTGAAGGTGTGCGGGTGCGGGGCGATGAGGCCGGCGAGCATGCGCATGGTTGAGCCGGAGTTGCCGCAGTCGAGCGGAGCTGCGGGCTGGATGAAGGAGCCGGCGGTGCCTGTGACGGAGATGGTCTTGTCAGGATGATGGATGACCTTTGCGCCGAGGGCCTGCATGCAGGCGAGCGAGGAGTGGGGGTCGGCGCCGGTGGAGAAGTTGGAGAGGCGCGTGGTGCCTTCGGCGATGCCGGCGAGCATGGCGTAGCGGTGGGAGATGGACTTGTCGCCGGGGAGAGTGACGGAGCCTTGCAGAGTGCGGGCGGGGCGGATGACTTGTGTGGTCGATGTAGAGGACATTACTTCCAGCTTAAATGGTTTTGCCGCATTGCGTTGCGTCAGTGGTTTCATTAGTGGAGATCATTTGATTTAAGGGAAACGCGGCGGGAAGGAAGATTCCCGCCGCTTTCTTTGGGGTTTGGATGAAGAACCTAGTCGCGATCGTGTTGTTCTTTTTTGCCGAAGGGAGCGAAGGCGACACCGCGGAGGACTTCGGCGAAGTCGGCTTTGCGGATGACGGTGAACTTCTCTTTGGCTGCTTTTGTGGCGTCGGTGTTGGTGAGGTCGTCGGAGACGGCTACAAGGCGGTTGGGATCGGCGCCCTGGTCTCCGTTGCCGCTGATGGTGGAGGTGATGCCGTAGATGGTGACGTGGCCGGAGGAGTCGACGGAGCCGGTGATGTTGCGGATACCGTCGGTTGCGGGCGCCCAGGGAAGGTTCTTGTGGCGGAGTTATTGCCGGTTGGGTAGTTTTTGACGGTGTAGGGAACGCCGAGTTCAAGGCCGGTCTGCAGTGTGTAGGCGAGGCTCCAGGATTTGGTGGTGGAGTTGAATATCCACTTCTGAATGCCGGCGGTGGTCTGTGCGGCGGCGTGAGTATAGAGCGTGGTGTCGCCGGCGAAACCGTCGCCCTCGTCAGCAACGTAGAGGGTGTTAGCGTTCGCGAACCAGAGGCCGAACGGAGCGGCAGGCGTGGCGAGGTTTTTTGCGAGCGTGGTCGGGAAGCCAGCGAGGATGCACATGTTGCTGGGCAGGCCATTCTGGGGTTGACGCCGCTGAGACTGAGAGGCGCGATGGGAAGGGTTGCGCCAACGGCGGGAATGCCAACACCCTTGGGGCAGGCAGTGCCGGTGGTGTCGACGAAGTAGACGGTGTTGACGCCGTTGCTGCCGCTGCCTTTGGTGAAGTAGACGACGTTGTTGAAGATGGTGAGGCCGCGGAAGTTGTCATCCTTGCCGACCTTGTCGGCTTTGTCGCCGAGGAGGGTGACGGAGAAGCTGGCGAGCGGGGTAGGAGCGGCGGGAGTCTGGAAGCTCTCCGGCGCGGTGGAGGGGTCGATGAACTGGGCTCCGGCTCCGAGGATGACGCCGTTGGGCTGGGGGTTGGCGCCATTGCCTGCGTTGCCGGCGGTGTAGATGAAGTTCGCGCCGTTGGTGTTGTTGAGGATGGCGGCGCGGCCGTTGTTGCCGCTGTAGGCATTGGTTTCGGTGAAGGTGAACTTACCGTTGCGAGTCGACGGTAGCGACGGCGCGGAAGAAGTTGATGCCAACGGGATTGGTGGAGTCGACTGCGCCGGGAGTGTTGGAGTTGGACGCGTCGATGGTGTTGACGGGAGCGACGTAGCCCATGAAGGTGAGGAGCTTTCCGTCGGTGGAGAGGTTGAGGGCCATCTCGGACTTGGAGCTGAAGCTGGTGACGAGTTGATTGCTGCCGGTGTGGACGTTCGGCTGCGCAGCTGTTGGGCACTTCGAGGCTGTCGAGGAGCAGGCCGAAGGGAGTGATCTGATCGAGGAAGATCTTTGAGGTGATTCCGAAGCAGGGGTCGAGGATGTCGTTGTTGAAGACGAATGGGTAGACGCCGTTGTTCGTCGCAGGGGCGCAGGGACCGATGGTGTCGGCGCAGTTGGGAGGAAGCTGAGTGCCAACCTTGATGTTGTTCGCATTGTTGTCATAGACACTGCGGGAGACGACGAGATTGCCGGCGAAGAAATGAATGTGGGCAGCGTTGTCGTGGTCTTTGTCGTGGTCTTCGGCATGGGCTGGAATGGTGGCGGCGAGTGCGGAGAGGAAGAGAATCGCGACTCCCTGGATGAGCAGGTGGCGGCAGGCGAGATTCGTCGAACGAATGGATGGCATGGAGGACTCCTAGGAGATGATTGTGCTGTTGGAATTACAGGAGGAGAGTAGGCGATGCGTATTAGAGAGACATGAATTTGTGTGAGAGTTGCGTGAAGGGTGTGTAGTATTGGGGAGCTCCCACAAGAGAAAGAGGAATGATGAATCGACGACGTCTCCTTCGCCGTGTTTTCGTTTTTGTGCTCGCCGGGTCGTTGGTGGATGCGGGATTCGCGCGGGGTGCGGCGGCTAAGGGATCGGCGTTTGATGTGAGGGAGACGACGATTGCGGAGACGCAGTCTGCGATTCGCGCAGGGAAGGTGAACTGCCGGGAGTTGGTTGAGGCTTATATCAAGCGGGTGAAGGCGTATGACCAGACGACGCATTTGAACTCGATGATTCTGCTGAATCCGGAGGCGCTCGCGGATGCGGACCGGCTGGATGCAGAGTTCAAGCGAACGCATACGATGCGGCCACTGCATGGGATTGTTGTGATTGTGAAGGACAACTATGACACCAAGGGGCTGCAGACTACGGGTGGATCGCTGGCAATGAAAGGGACTGTGCCGACTACGGATGCGTTTATGGTGAAGCGGCTGAGGGAGGCCGGGGCGATTGTGCTGGGCAAGTCGAATATGGCGGAGTGGGCGTTTTCGCCTTATGTGACGGAGAGTTCGATTGCGGGGATTACGCGGAATCCTTATGCGCTGGATCGGGTGCCGGCGGGTTCGAGTGGAGGGACGGCGGCTGCTGTGGCGGCTAGTCTGGGTGAGGTGGGGATCGGGACGGATACGGGGAATTCGATTCGGGGGCCGTCGTCACACAATGCGCTGGTGGGGATTCGTCCGACGATTGGTTTGACGAGCCGGGATGGAATTATTCCGTTGAACTTTTTTGCGGATGTGGGTGGGCCGATGGCGCGGTCGGTGGAGGATGCGGCTACTGTTTTGGGTGTGGTGGCGGGGTATGATCCGGCGGATCCGATTACGAAGATGTCGGATGGGAAGGCGGAGAAGGATTACAGGAAGTATCTGGTGAAGGATGGGCTGCGCGGGGCGCGGATTGGTGTGGTGCGGCGGTATGTCGATGCGGACACGGGTGACAGTCAGGTGAAGCAGCTGATGGAGAAGGCGATTGTGGACTTAAAGGCGCAGGGCGCGGAGATCGTCGATCCGTTTGTGATTCCGGATTATGACAAGCTGACTGAGAAGATTGGGTGTGGGGATTTTCAAAATGATGTGAATGCGTATCTGGCGTTGCATGCGCCGAATGCGTACTACAAGAGCCTGGCGGAGATTGTGGATTCGGGGTTGTATCTGCCGTATATCGAGGCGCGGATGAAGGGAAGCATTGCGCCGAAGACGGAGGCTCAGTTGGCGCGTGGACCGTGTGTGGATACGTATCACGATCCGAAGAAGATTGCGTTTCGGGATGCCATTCTGGCTGAGATGGAGAAGGAGCACGTGGATGCGCTGGTGTATCCGACGTGGAGCAATCCGCCGCGGAAGGTGGGCGATATGAAGAGCCCGGCGGGGGATAACAGCCAGATTATTTCGCCGCAGACGGGGTTTCCGGCGATTTCAGTGCCGATGGGTTTCACGTATGGCTCCTTGCCGGCGGGGCTGACGTTTGTAGGGCGGTCGTTCAGCGAGGGGATGTTGATCAAGTATGCCTATGCGTATGAACAGGCTACGAAGCATCGGCGGCCTCCGGCGGGGTTCGGGCCGGTGAATTGAACGAAACAAGATTTCTTTGCGTATGTTGACCTGAAAGGGTTGCGACGCATCCCATGTGACGTGTGATTTTGCAATGAACTGTGGCAACGTTGGAGCGCGATGTGCGTCCATCATGCCGAGTTCTTTTTTTGCGCTCTGAGTGCGGAGCGTTGTGTGACTAACCAGGTAGTGGAAAAGGAAGACAGATGACTCCTCAGGAACAGGAAATGATCGGCGATCTGATCGATCGCGTGCAGAAGACGCAGCTGGCAGAGAAGGACATGGACGCGGAGCAGATGCTGCAGCAGGGATTGGGACGGAATCCTGATGCGCTTTACATTCTGACGCAGACGGTTCTGGTGCAGAAGTATGCGCTGGAACAGGCGCAGGCGCAGTTGACGCAGGCGAAGGCGCAGATTGAGCAGATGCAGCAGCATCCGGAGCCGAAACATGCGACGAGTTTTCTGGGGAGTCTGCTGGGGCGGAATGATGCACCGGCCCCGCCTCCGCCACCTCCTCCACAGCAGGGATATCAGCCGGTGCCGGCGTATCCGCAGTATGCTCCGGTTGCGGTGCCGCCGCAGTATGGATCGCCAATGGGAATGGGTGGGGGAGGGTTTTTGCAGGGTGCGCTGCAGACAGCTGCGGGTGTGGCAGCAGGGGCTCTTGCGTTCGAGGGTGTGGAGTCGTTGATGCACGGATTTGGCCATGCGGCCGGATATGGGCAGGGCTTTGGGGGATTTGGTGGAGACGCGCAGCGTCCGGTGGAGGAGGTCGTTAATAATTACTATGGCGGTGATCGCGCCGAGGGTGGCGGGCATCCCGTCTCCGCTGGTGAGCGAGCGATAGGGGAGCAGGAGGATCGGGATTTCGGCTCGCTTGATTCGAAGAGTAATCGTGATTCGTCGTATGGCTCGAGCGGGGATGCGGGATCGGGCTTAGATGACGGCGGGTCCAACGTTGATGATGGTGGGTCAAGCCTAGATGATTCTTCGTTTGATGATGGCGGGGCGGGATTTGGCGACGATGGGTCGGGGGGTGGAGATGATGGCAGTTTCTGACGTGGGCGGGTTCTGCGAGCTAGTGTGACGGGTCGGGTGGCTCGAGGACGCGGAGGACGACGATGGTTTCGTCGTCGAAGTGGGCGGTGCCGGCCTGGAAGTCGGTGACGGCCTGGAGGATGGCATCGACGGTGGACTGGGCCGTAGGGTGATGCTGGGATTCAAGGAGCTGCTTGAGACGGTCGTCGCCGAACATCTCGCCGTCTGCGTTGATGGCGTCGACGATGCCGTCGGAGAAGAAGACGATGAGGTCGCCGGGGCGGGTGGAGAGGGTGAACTCTTCGTATTCGGCGTTGGGGAAGAGGCCGAGAGGGAAGCCTTCGGCCTGGATGGTGCGGACGGCGGGCGGCTGAGTGGTGTCGGAGGGGTTGGCGGCGACGAAGAGAGGCTGGACGGAGCCGGCGTTGGCGATCTGAAGGGTCTGGTTGCTGTCGTCCCAGATGGCCATGAGCATGGTGACGTATTGGGAGTCGAGCTTGCGCTCCTGAAGCTGGTCGTTGAGTGCTCCAAGCATGGCGGCGGGTGAGAGATGCTGCGGAGCGAGCGACCTGAGGATGCCGCTCGTGAGAGCGGCGTAGAGTGCGGCAGGAGCGGCTTTGCCGCTGACGTCTCCGACGGCGAGGGCGGTGCGGCCGGGGCCGTAGTCGAGGTAGTCGTAGACGTCGCCTCCGATAGAGCGGGCGGCGACGAAGGTGGCTGCGATCTCGGCGCGCTCGAGTTTGGGCGGGCGAGAGGGCATGAGGCGGAGCTGGACCTGTCGGGCCATTTCGAGGTCGCGCTCCATGCGCTGCTCTTCTTCGTGGATGCGTTGATAGAGACGCGCGTTGGCGATGCTGATCGCGATCTGCGAGGCGAGGGTGGAGAGGGTGCGCTGGTGGTCCTCGTTGTAGTAATTGACGCGGGTGTGTTCGAGGTCGAGAACGCCGATGACCTCTCCCTTGTAGACGAGAGGAACGGCGAGTTCGGAGCGGACTTCGGGGTTGGCCTCAATGTAGCGGGAGTCTTTGCGGACGTCGGGGGCGAGGATGGGTTCGCGAAGTTGGGCCGAGGTGCCGATGAGGCCTTCGCCGAGGGAGATGATGCGCTCGCGGATGACGCGCTCGCCGAAGCGAGAGGAGAAGCTGTGCTCGAAGTGCTGGGAGCGGTCGTTCCAGAGGAGGATGCTGAACATCTGGAAGTCGATGACGCGCTTGAGGAGGTGGGCGATGCGCTCGAGGAGATCGTTGGGGTCGAGGATGCTGGTGATCTCGCGGGAGATGTCGTTGAGGACGCCGAGGGTCTGGGCCTGGCGGGAGACGCGGGTGTAAAGGCGGGCGTTCTCGACGGCGATGGCCATACGGGAGGCGACGAGCTCGAGGAGGCGCTGGTGCTCGAGTGTGAAATATGCGGGGGCTTCGGACTGGAGGTCGAGGACGCCGATGACCTTATTTTTGATGATGAGTGGGACGGCGAGCTCGGAGCGGACGTTGGGGTTGGCGTCGATGTAGTTTTCGGTTTTGGAGACGTCTTCGATGAGGAGGGAATGACGTTGCAGCGCGGCCTGGCCGACGACGCCGCGGCCGAGCTTGATGCGCATGCGTTCGACCTCGCTGCTATGGCCGATCTGGAAGCGCATGCGGAGGTCTTCGGCACGGTCGTTGAGGAGGAGGATGGCGAAGATTTTGTAGTCGATGACGGCGCGGACGAGGTCGGCGACGCGGTGCATGAGGGTGTTGAGATCGAGGGTGGTGTTGAGGGCGTCGGCGAGTTTGTGGAGGAAGTCGACCTGGAGGGGTTCGACGCGAATTTTGGGGTCGGGGGCGTGGGGGTGAAAGAGTACGGGCGCGGTGGGGCGATAGTCGCCTTCGAAGGTGTGTTCGGGTGGGGGCGTTTCGGTGGAGGCGGGTTTGGTGCCTTGCGGTTTGTTGGACGGAGGCATTCTGCTTTGGGTTGATCTTACCGGGTGAGGTGGGGTTTGGGGAGTGCCTGAGGAGGAATGACCGCCGGCCGGGCCCGGCTATCTTGGAGAGCTTTGCAAACGGCCGTCGTAACGCGATGAATCCGCGTGAAGATGAGGCACCCAGGTTTGCGCTGCGGAGAGCGTTAGTGGCCAGGGGTGGAAGCAGCGGCGGCGGGATGGCCGGCTAGTTCGGCTATGATTTTGACGCTGGCACTGGCTCCGATGCGAGAGGCTCCTGCCCGGAGCATGGTGATGGTGTCAGTGAGGGAGCGGATGCCGCCGGAGGCTTTGACCCCGGCGCGGTGACCGGCGACGCCGCGAAGGAGGGCGATGTCGTCTGCGGTAGCACCGCCGGTGGAGAAGCCGGTGCTGGTTTTGAGGAAGTCGGCGCCGGCGGAGAGGGCGATCTCAGAGGCGCGGAGTTTTTCTTCGAAGGTGAGGAGGCAGGTTTCGAGGATGACTTTGACGATGGCGCCGGAGGCGTGGGCGAGTTCGACGACGCCGCGGATGTCCTGGCGGACGGCTTCGTAATCGGCGGACTGGCCGGACTTGAGGAGGCCGATGTTGAGAACCATGTCGAGGTCGTGAGCGCCGAGTTTGAGCACGCGGGTGGCTTCGTCGCGTTTGGAGCTTGAGAGGGAAGCGCCAAGAGGGAAGCCGACGACGACGCCGACGGGCACGCCAGTGCCGTTGAGGGCGGCGGCGGCGACAGAAACCCAGGTGGGGTTGACCATGGCGCTGGCGAAGCGGTATTCGGCGGCCTCGTGGCAGAACTGGAGGACCTGCGTACGTGTGGCGTCGGGGCGGAAAAGCGTGTGGTCGATGACGGCGGCGAGATTTTGCGGAGAAGAGAGAGTGTGGGCTGTGAAGGCTTCTGCGTCGAAGAGGTCGGGTCCGTTAGGAAGAGGATCGGAGATGGACAGCGTGTTCAAAAGCATGCTCCTTCGACGAAGGGGGAGTCATTCGCCGAGTTACTTTCTATCATACGGAGGTAAGACCTGGTTGAAGGACGCCGGTCCGTGGCCATGGTTGCGCAAAAGTATTCATTCTTTGTGGGTTCTCTCCAGTGCGCTGTCTCTATTCTATTCGATGTGGGAGGGTTTGAAAGGGGTCAGAGTTTTTTCCAGATGAGGTCCTCGTTGTTGCGGCGGTTGATCAACGCGTCGACTTTGCCGCTGTCGTTTCTGCGGAAGAGCCGGCGGCCTTCGGCACCGCGACGGAAGAAGAGATCGGGGGATTCGGGTTCGAGGAGAATTTTCGGAGCGTCGCCGCGTTTGATGTACAACTTTGTGCCTTCGCGGGAGACGGTGAGGGTCTCACCTGGGGCGATTTCATAAGTTCCGACGAAATCATCGAGGCGGGTGGTGTCGATTTTTCCGACGGCGGGGTCTTCGTAGTAGCGAAGGAGCTGACCGGCGACGATCTGCCAGCGGCCGTTGCGGAAGAGCCAGGTGTCGGTGCCGTGATAGCGGGCGTGGAGGACCTGGCCGTAGACGGTTTCGGATTCGTCGAGGTCGTAGCTGAGGATCGCGGTCTGTTCGAGGATGCGGCTTTGAGGCTTCACGACTTTGATGGTTCCCGAGTAGCCTTTGGGCAATGGGACAATCGTTGCGAGCAGAGAGGGTTTGTCCATCCACTTGCCGGTTTCGTCGGTGTAGATGGCATCTTCGGCGAAGTGCGTCTTCCAGGGTGTTTGATTGCCAACTGCGATTGCGTCGACGAGCTCCTGGGTGCGGCGGACTAGTTCGTCCTGCGTGATCTTGTTGGCTTCGGTTGGAGTTGCATGAGCTGCCGCAGTGAGGAGTGCAGGGGCAAATGCGACGCAGGCGAGGGTCAGGATTCGGGAGTTTCTGAGGGTTTTTGTTGAGGCGAATCTTGTGGTCATTTCTTACCTCTGTGGCGAAGGATGCTTCGATTCTGCGGCTGAGACATCCAATCGCTTGTGATGAACGATAAACCAAATAGTGGGTTGCGGCTGTCGGTGCTGGATCAATCGCCAGTGCCGGTGGGGAGCATGCCGGGGCAGGCGCTGCAGAACTCGATTGTGCTGGCACGGCGGGTGGATGAGTTGGGGTATACGCGGTACTGGATGTCGGAACATCATGCGATGGATTTGCTCGCGTGTACGGCTCCGGAGGTGATGCTGGCAAGGATTGGCGCAGAGACGAAGAGGATTCGGATTGGGTCGGGCGGGATTATGCTGCCGCACTACACGCCGCTGAAGGTAGCGGAGGTGTTTCGGACGCTGCATGCGCTTTATCCGGGGAGAGTGGACCTGGGGATCGGACGCGCGCCGGGCGGTGGGCCAGTGGAGGCGCTGGCGTTGAAGCGGGAGCGGAAGACGAGGATGCCGGATGATTTTCCGGAGCAGGTGAGTGAGCTGCTTGCGTTCCTTGGACACGGAGAGTCGGGGTATGGTTTTCCTGCGGAGCATCCGTTCGCGGGAGTTCGTGTGTCGCCGGAGATGCCTGGTGGGCCGGATGTGTGGATGCTTGGGTCGAGCATGTGGAGTGCGGCAGCAGCGGTGGAGTTTGGTTTGCCATATTCGTTCGCACATTTTTTCAGCCCTGTGCATACGCGAGCGGCGATTGAGACGTATCGGCGAGGCTTTTCGGCGAGTGCTTATCGAGATGCGGCGGAGGCTACTGCGGCGGTTGGGGTGATCTGCGCGGAGACAGAAGAGGAGGCAGAGTTCTTGTCTTCGAGTGTGAAATTGTTGCAGCGCAGGATTCGACTGAACGATCGGAGGCCGGTGGAGTCGCCGGAAGATGCGTTGCGGGAGTTGAAACTGCTGGGTGCGATGCCGATGGAGGAGGGGGAGTGGCCGCGATATTTTGTCGGGACACCTTCTCTGGTGCGCGAGAGATTGGAACAGATGGCGGGGGAGTTGGAGATTGGCGAGGTGATTGTGAATACGATTGTGTGGGATCAGGCGAAGCGGCTGCGGAGTTATGAGCTGTTGGCGACGGAGTTTGGATTGTAACGGCGAGTTGCTATTTGGCACGCTTGACATAGGGAACAGTGAAGATTACAAGGTGGTCTTCGGTTGAAGATTAGATATTGCTGTTTGGAGACACGCCATGTTTGGTTCGGTTGTTCTGGATGTCGCCATCGGGATGGCGTTTGTTTATCTGTTGCTGAGTCTGATTGCGTCTGTGGTTCAGGAGTTGCTGTCGGCGTTTATGCAGCTTCGGGCGGCGAACCTGGAGAAAGGCCTTCGCAGCCTGTTCTCGGGCGATTCGCTTGGCTCCGAGATGGACCTGGTTAACAGCATCTACGACCATGGTTTGGTGAGAGGGTTGTACTCGGACCCGAAGAGAGACTGCGGTAAGGTGCCGAGCCTATTTCGCAGAATGATGGATTGGGTGCGGATGGTGATGCGACGGGTGATCGGAATCAACGCCGACAAGCCGCTGACGATTGCGGTTGACCCGCTGCTTCTGCCTGCATACATTCCTTCGCGAACCTTTGCGCTGGCGTTGATCGATACTCTGAATGCGAGCAAGAAAGAGGGAGCGGAGGCGATGGCCTCGATTAAGGAGACTTTGGCAACGCATAACAACAAAGCATCGCAGGCGCTGTTGGCGCTCGCGATCGATGCGAAGGGAGATGTGGTTGCGTTTCAGCGGAACCTGGAGCAGTGGTACAACGACGCGATGGACCGGGTGTCGGGGTGGTACAAGCGCTACACCCAGAGGGCGCTGATTGGCATTGGGCTACTGCTGGCGATTGCGCTGAATGTGAGTTCGGTGAGGGTGGCTCGGACGCTTTGGCTGGATCGGGATGCGCGGCAGGCGATGGTGGATGCGGCGGGAAATTATGCGAAGAATAATCCGACGGCTGTGAGTCCGGCGACGCCGGCTGATGCGGGAAAGTTAAAGGCACAGCTTCAGTCGGATGTGGATACGTTCAATGAGGTGACAACTTCTTCGCTGTTGCCGCTGGGGTGGAAGCGTTCGTGGCACTCGTATGAGAACGAATTTGAAACGGCTCCGAAGGACGCAACTTTTAGTGCTCTAACGGTGCTGGCAGGGTGGATTGTGACAGCGCTGGCAATCTCGTTTGGAGCGCCGTTCTGGTTCGATACGCTGAATCGATTTATGGTGGTGCGGAGTACGGTGAAGCCGCAGGAGAAGAGTGGAGTGGAGGGGGCGAAGGGGTAAGGATACCGCAGCTTTTGGCGTTGTGGACGCTGCGAAAGAAATGCGGGGGGCTTCGCTCCGCTCAGGATGACCGCTGTTTTTTGGGTAAGAGGCCTAGAACTTCGTGGGTGGGGGAGTTTTGATTCGTTGAATGGTTCGATTGGGCTGTCCAAGTCAAGGCTGAGGTCGCGCCAAGTTGGGTTATTGGCTACATCTCTTTTTCGCGGGCTATGGCGCTGTCAATACTGGTGAAGGTCTCGTAATAAACAAGTTTGTCGATCTTGTATCGCGATGTGAAGGAGTTCGGGTTAGTGGAGTTTTTGTGTTGGTGGATTCGTTGGGCGAGATGAGGTGTTACGCCGGTGTAGAGGCGCTTGTAGCTACTTGCGAGGATGTAGACGTATGTTTGGGTGAATCTTGGCGGTGCGTTCGGGTGCATGGGCGCTTCAAGGCAAAATGCGGGGGTCCTTCGCTGCGCTCAGGATGACCGCTGATGTTGGTAGGGGTTAGAGTGTGTGGCGAGTAGTTCGCATCGGGCTAGTGGCCGGCGACTTCGGCGGGGAAGATGCGGATGTCGTCGACGCCGCGGTAGCGCTCGGCGTAGTCCATGCCGTAGCCGATGACGAACTGGTTGGGGATTTTGAAGGCTACGTAGTCGGCTTCGATGGGGACGAGGCGGCGCTCGGGTTTGTCGAGGCAGGTGGCGATTTTGAGTGAGGCTGGTTTGTGCTGGAGCATGAGGCCGCGGAGGTAGCTGAGGGTGAGGCCGGTGTCGAGGATGTCTTCGACGATGATGACGTGTTTGCCTTCGATGGGATTGTCGATGTCTTTGATGAGCTTGACGGCTCCAGAGGAGACTCGGGCGCGGCCGTAGCTGGAGACGGCGACGAAATCAAAAGTGTTGTCGACGCCGATGGCGCGGGCGAGGTCGGCGAGAAAGATAGCGGCGCCTTTGAGGACTCCGATGAGCACGATGGACTGGCCCTGGTAGTCGGCGGTGATTTTCGCGCCGATTTCGCGGGTGCGGTCGGCGATCTGTTGTTTGGTGAAGAGAATCTCCATTCCTGCGGCGGGGGGAAAGACGGGGGTGCTGGTCTGCATAAGGGATAGCGTAGCGCGAGTGGGGGGCAGAGGGAAAGGTCGCTATACTTAAATGAGCGAGGATTATGTTTCCCTATATTGATATTGGCCCGATACACCTGGGCACGTTTGGGTTGTTGTTGTGGCTGGCGGCTGTTGCGGCGACGATAGTGCTGCATAAGAATTTTGTGCGTAACGGCGTGGATGCGGATGCGCTGAGCGTGGTGGCGTTTGTGGTGATCGCCGGGGTGATTGGGGCGAAGACGTGGCATGAACTGCAGAACATCGCGGACCTGAAGGCGGCGGTGCGAATGATGGGTGCGCCGGGATGGAAGCATCCGTTCGATGTGGTGATGGAGTTTCTGCATTGGTTTCAGGCGGGATTTGCGTGGTTTGGCGGGATGCTGGCCGGAATCGCGATGCTGATGTGGCAGGGGCGCTCTGCGCGCTTCAAAGGCTCGATGGAGGGAACCCAGGGAAAGCGGGTGGGAGCGTTTCGGATGCTGGATCTTGCGGCTCCCGCGGCGGCGGTTGGGTATGGCGTGGGGCGGATTGGGTGCCTGACCTCGGGGGATGGGGACTACGGCATTAACACGACGCTGCCCTGGGGTGTTCATATGGCGAAGAATGCCTTGGTGCCGCCGACTCCGCCGACTGCGCTGGTGCAGCCTACGCCGGTATATGAGCTGCTGTTTTCGCTGGCGCTGGCGTGGTGGCTTTGGCAACGGGGGAAGAAGCATCTTCCAGTGAGCGCGATTACGGGTGAGTACCTTGTGTTGAGCGGGATTGGGCGATTCCTGGTGGAGTTTGTGCGGATCAATCCACGGCTTTATTTAGGGATGAGCAATGCCCAGGTGGCGGCGCTCGGATCGGTAGTGGTGGGAGCGGTGTTGATTGCCGCGGCTCGTGCGAAGAAGGTGCAGTGGGCTCCGGAGTTGACGAGCGATCCGGTTACGTAGACTGCCGGCTTCGAATTTTGAGAGGTGTGGGCGAGTTCGTAGAGGGAATTTCTACGAACTCGCTTTTGTTTGGCGGGGAAGAATCTATTTAGCCATCTCTTCGCGAATGGGTTGTTGTGGGGCGGCGAAGAAGGTGGTTGAGATGAGGCCGCCAATGATTGCTCCAAGGATGGGGGCGACCCAGAAGAGCCAAAGCTGACTGAGTGCCCAGCCTTGCACGAAGATGGCTGGGCCGGTGCTGCGGGCGGGGTTGACCGAGGTGTTGGTGACCGGGATGCTGATGAGGTGGATCAGCGTGAGGCAGAGGCCGATGGCGATGGGGGCGAAGCCTTTGGGGGCGCGCTCGTCGGTGGCACCGAGGATGACGAGAAGGAAGAAAGCGGTGAGGAGTACTTCGGCGACGAAGCAGGCGAGGAGCGAGTAGTGCTCGGGGGAGTGGTCGCCGTAGCCGTTGGAGGCGAATCCACCGGCGAGCGAGAAGGTGGAGTTGCCGCTGGCGATGAGGTAGAGAACTCCGGAGGCGCAGATGGCGCCGAGGAGCTGGGCGATGATGTAGGCGGGGAGCTCGGATGCGGGGAAGCGTTTGCCGGCGACGAGGCCGATGGAGACGGCGGGGTTCAAGTGACAGCCGGAGATGTGGCCGATGGCGAAGGCCATGGTGAGGACGGTGAGTCCGAAGGCGAAGGCTACACCGACGTAACCGATGCCGAGATGAACGCCGGCGGCGAGAACGGCACTGCCGCAACCGCCGAAGACAAGCCAGAAAGTACCGAAGAATTCAGCTGCGGCTCGTTTTGATAATGGCATTGGGGAGATCCTCTTTTCCGTGTGATTTCGTTGGTCAAATCTTTGCCGAAGATGAGACTACGGCGTTGGATGGGGCCCGAGGATTGCGAAAGTGTAGCACGATCCTGCTGGACCGCGTTTGGGGAATTGCCATTTTTCAAGTGTTTTGAGTTGTCAGGCGACGAGCCCGGATTCGAATGAGAAAAGATGCCATTGCCTGCCATTTTTTTCGATGAGAGCTGGTTGGATCGGCCTGCCGACAAATTCCGTGATGGCATGCTGCCAAAAATGCGAGGCTGCATGATTGGACTCCATCACGCGAATCTCCCATTGACCGGGGAATCGCTTCCACACTTCATGCGCTATTTCAGTTCCAACTCCGCGCCTCCGGTACCCCCGAAGAATGAAGAACTCTGCCATATCCCAGACAGTTTCATCGCCTGAGATCTCCGACCCTCTCTTGATCAGAATCAGGCCCGCCAATTTGTCGTTCAGCCGGATAAGAAACGGATGACGATGAGGCTCGAGCCAATAGAGCGGCAGATTTTTGTAGCCGAATCTGCCATCCGGTCCTAGTTCCACATGGTGAATTTCGCTGAAGTCGTGAATGTACAGCTCGAGCAGATTCGCGAGAATCGGCTGCTGGTCCGGCGTGGCTGGAACCAGTTCGATATGCGCCGGAGGTCTCGCTGCATCGGTGGTCATGATCACTATTGGACCGCCTCTCGCTCAGAGGCGTTTGAGGTAGGCTTTGGCGGCTTCGAGATCGGGGAAGAGGCGCTCTTCGGCCTGGAACTCGCGAGAGTGGACGCAGCGGCGTCCGGATTTGACGCGGACGGGATGCTTGAGGTGGAGCATCTCGTGGTAGAGGAGGTACTCGATGGCGCAGCGCGGGGTGTCGGGGCGGTCGAAGACGCGGGAGATGACGATGGTGTTGTGGGCAGCGTCGTAGTGGCCGAGCATGCGGCGCGCGTGGTGGGCGCTCCAGGTGAGGGTGGGGCGGCCGAGGAGCCCGTGGAAGAAACGCGTGTTGAGTGACTCGAAGACTTCGTCGAGATCGTAGTGGTGACCGGAGGAGGTCGAGAGACGCTTGCGGCCGCGAGTCTGACGAATGTGCTCGGCCTGGCGGGAGACGGCTTCGGAAGAGACGTGGCGCCGGTAGCGGTCGGCGTGGAGGCGTGCGACGGGTTTTCTGTAGAGCTTGGCGAGGAGGATGTGGGCGATGGCGTGGTGAACGTTTTCGGGTGCAGGCTCGAGGAGGTCGGAGAGGCGGACGTGGAGACGGCCTTCGCGAAGGCGGATGGTGGTGTTGAGGGAGGTGAAGCGGCGGAAGCGGATGTCGAGCGCGGGGATGGGGGCGCGGGGGCGGAGTTCGCGGTACTCGTGCTCGAAGATGGCGACGAGGGAGGTGGGTGCGGGGATTTTTTTTGCGCGCGGCTTTTTGGGTTTTGGCGGGTGGAGTGTGGAGGCGGGCATCTCTTGGAAGAGAGTGGGGGGAGGAGTTGGAGATGGCGCGGAAAAGATCTGCAGGAACTGACGCAGGGGTGATGGGCCGGGATGCTTCGGTGTGGTCAGAGTCTTGTCCTTGTTATCCGGTTGCGGTTGTGGTCGCGAAATAAATCCGCACAAAGGTGATTTTATAAGAGGTTGGTTGCTGCATAGAAAAGCAAATGCAAAGGCAACTGCGGATACAACAGTGGTGCAACCACAGGTCCTTCGACTGCGCCGCTCGCATAGTGTGCGAACGACTTCGCTCAGGATGATGATTTTGGTGAGGTCAACTGCAATGGCAACGACAAAGACAACGACAAAAGCAAAGGCAGAAGCAGATCCCTACGGGATGACAACAAGAAAAGCCAATGCAACCGCAAACGACAAGGCATGCGGTAAAAAAAGAAGATGCAACAACCGGCCAGTGGATCTGCTCGAAGTGAGGATCAGGCGGTGGCGCTGTAGTCTGCGATGAGTTTTGCTAAGGGTGCGCGGGCTTGTTGGTATTTGGGGTTGTCGGCGAGGTTGGTGAGTTCCATGGGGTCGGCGTGGACGTCGAAGAGCATCGCTCCGTTGCTGGCGTCTTTGCCGAACTCGGCGTAGCGATACTGTTCGGTGCGGACGGCGGTGCCGTGGACGGTGGCTCCGTCTTCGCTCCAGATACTGAAGGCGGGTTGAGTCCAGTTGGCGCGAGGATTGTTGAGGAGCGGCACGAGGCTGGTGCCGTCGATGCCTGCGGGGACTTCGAGATGGCAGAGTTCGGCCATGGTGCGGTAGATGTCGAGCGATTGGACGATGCGCGTGGAGGAGCGGCCGTTGCCGTGGGCTCCGGGTGTGTGGATGATGAGCGGGACGCGGGTGCCGTTTTCGAAGAGCGAGCCGGCCTTGGACCACTTTCCTTTTTCGCCGAGCTGATAGCCGTGGTCGGCAACGAAGACGACGGCGGTGTTATCGCGCAGGCCGAGTTTGTCGAGATGGGCGAGGACGCGTCCGAGGTTCCAGTCGGCCCAGGAGATGGAGGCGAGGTAGGCGCGGATGACTTGCTTTGATTCGGATTCGGACGCGCCCCGACCGATGAAGAGGTCGGCGTTGCGCATGCGGATGGCGGCTTTGGGGAAACCTGGCGGGACGGTGGGCCATGCGGCGAAGTCGGGCGGGAGTTGGATGTGGGTGGGATCGTAGAGATCGAAGAAGCGCTGGGGCGCGGTGGGTGGGGAGTGGGGTTTGGAGAAGCCGCAGCCGATGAAGAACGGTTTGTCTTTACATTGATTGAGAAATTCGATGGCGCGATCGGCGACCATGTAGTCGCCTGCGCCTTCGCCGTTGCCTTCGAGGATGAAGATCTGATCGGAGTGGGCGGAGCGTGCGTTGTCAGCGAGGAGAACGGGAAGGACGCCGTCGGGCATGGGGATGCGCGCGTGGGGGATGTTCATGGGTTTGCCCGACTGTGTGGGGTGCATGGATTCGACGTCGCCATCGAAGTCGGTCCAGGCCTTGTGATCGTCGAGTCCGGCGTGGAAGAGCTTGCCGCTGCGCAGGGTGGTGTAGCCGTTTTCGCGGAAGAGTTGCGGAAGGGTGATCCAGTCGGGATGCAGGTTGCGAACGCTGGTGGCGTTGCCGAGGACTTTGGTCGTGTGGGGTGGGTGGCCGGTGAAGAGAGACGAACGCGACGGGTTACAGAGTGGGAACTGGCAGAAGTTGCGATCGAAGCGGACGCCTTTGGCGGCGAGACCGTCGATGTTCGGGCTGTGGGCGTTGAAGCGGCTGTTGTAGCAGGCGAGCTCGGGGCGCATGTCGTCGGACATGAAGAAGAGGACGTTGAGGGGGCGCTTGCGGGATTGGGTGGCTGGCGCTTTGGCGCCGGCAGACTGGCTTGAGGGCTGGGCGGCTGCTGGGAATGCTGTGGCTAGCGCGGCTCCGGCGGCTTTGGCGAGGAAGTTTCGGCGGGAGGTGGTGGGAGTGAATTGGTTATTGTGTTCCGGCCGGCTCATGGGAACGCTTCCTCTGGGTAAATAATTTCAGTATTGGTTTGACGCGTCAAGGCGAAGGTTGGACGCACCGGAAGCCGATGTTTGAGGTAGCGCTGTCTGGAGTGTTGGAGGTGCGGGCGGCTACGCGGTAGCGGTTGCAATAAGAGGCGTGGCAGAGGAAGGAGCCACCCTTCATGACTTTGGTCTGTCCGGTGGCGGGGCCGGTGGGGTTGTGCTGCTTTGCGGTGGTGAAGGCGGTGTGGAACCAGTCGGAGCACCACTCCCAGACGTTGCCGGTGATGGAGTAGAGGCCGAAGGGATTGGGTGGGAAGGCGTCGACGGGGCAGGACCCAGCGAAGCCGTCTTCGGCGGTGTCGATGCGGGGGAACTCGCCCTGCCAGATGTTGCAAAGGTGCTGGCCATTGGGCGTCAGTTCATTGCCCCATGGGTAGAGGTTCTGCTCGAGGCCACCGCGAGCGGCATACTCCCATTGGGCTTCAGTGGGAAGAGATCGGCCGGCCCACTTGGCGTAGGCTGCGGCGTCGTTCCAGGAGACGTGGACTACGGGGTGGTTGGGACGGTCGTCGATGTGGGAGCCTGGGCCTTCGGGGTGCAGCCAGGATGCTCCGGGAACCTTGCACCACCAGGGAGCGGCGGCGACGGTGTCTTCGACGAGTTCGTCGAGGCGCTCGGGCGGGATGTGGGCCCAGAAGACGAAGGACCACTGAAAGTGCTCAGATTCGGTGAGGTAGTTGGTGGCGGAGACGAAGGCGGTGAAGTCTCGGTTGGTGACGGGGTAGGTGTCGATGGCGAAGGGAGAGAGGGAGACGGGGCGGACGGGACCTTCGCCGTCGGCCGGGAAGGCTTCGGGATAGTCGGTGCCCATGAGGAAGGTTCCGCCGGGCAGGGAGACGGTTGGACGAGATGGTCCATGGGCTGCGGCGTCGGCGATGGCGGGTTGTGGCTTTGGGGCTGCGTTGTGCTGGGCGGAGGGCGTGCAGCAGGAGGGTTTGCCGTCTTGGGTGGGTTCGCTCATGGCTTGTTCTGTGTATAAGCGTAGAGCATTAGATGCGTCCTTGCGAAGACAAGGTCAGCGGGGAACCTCGCGCGCGGGGACGTTGGAGGGCTCCTTGCCAGGAGGATGTGCGGCGAACCAGGCCTTCTGGTCTGCGAGGAGTTGTGTGGCTTCTTCGCGGATGTCGCGGATGGACTCGAGAGCCAGTTTGCGGGAGAGATCGTAGGCGGGGTTTTCAGGCGGCTCCTTGAGATTGGAGGCCCAACGCTCGGTGGCGTCGAGAAGCTTGGGCAGCGCTTTGCGGATGTCGCGGTGATTGGGGCCGTAGTCGTCGAGGTTGTCGTTGAGCTCGTCGGCGATGTTGGTGAACTGTTGCATGAGATCGTGCGTGTCCTGCTCGCGGCCGGGTTTGCGAGGGTGCGCGAAGAGTTCCTGAATGGCTTTGTCGCGGATGTCGAGGAGCTTGATGAAGACGAGGATGCGATCGTTGGGGACGTAGGCGGCTTCGCGGAGTTGTTCGATCTCGCCTTCAGAGAGCGACGAGTCGGCACGCTGAGCGTGAAGGGGAAGGACGAGCGCGAGGAGAACGAAGGCGAGCGGGAGCCGGCGCAGCATGGATTCCCAGTTTCCTAGTGTTTGAGGACTTCGGCAAGTAGTTCCTCGTGGACCTGGTTCAACTGCTTGAGCGTGGCCTTGAGGGTGTCCTGATCTTCGCCGGAGGCTTTGTGGAGATATTCGCTGAGGCGATAGGTAGTGTGGTGCATGAGCATCTCGGCGTTCTTGATGCGCTTGCTGTTGTTGGTGAGATCCATGTGGATCAGCTGCGCGTAGTGATTGACCTTCTTCAGGGTGGCGCTGGCCTTGTCTACATCGCCATTGAGCAGCTGTCTGCCGGCGATCTCAGTCATGGTGTGGACTAGCTCTGTGTAGAGGAAGCACTGGTCGCGAGGGCCGGCCTGCTGGGCACGAAGTTCGAGCTGAGCCAATGCCTGCGCGTCGGGTAGGTTGTCGTCGATTGAGGAGGCGAGGGCCGGGACGCAGGGGGAGAAATATAAGGACAACGGAAGAACGACGGTTGCAAAACGAAGGCTGAATTTCATAACGCACCTCGAGGGAGCGCCTACTACTTCAGGTGTTCAAGAGTGATGAGGCGATGGCGCGCTTCCCACTCCTCGTCCGGGAACTGGCCGTTTGCCACTGAGAGAAACTTCTTGTACAGGTCGGTCGCCTGTTTCGTGTGGTGCAATTTGTCGTGCGCCGTTGCTTCCAAGAACAACGAGCTCGGCGAATTGGCAAATACTGTAGCACGTAATGTTAGCGCTTGCAAGGTAACGTTTGGGTCATTGTTGGCGGAGGCGGCGAAGGCGAGGTGGCTGGCGGCGTTGCCGAGGTCGTCTTTGGAGGGGAAGGCGGAGGGATTGGCAACGGCTCGCTGGAGGAGGGCTTCGGCTTCTGCGAATTTCTTGAGGTGAATGAGGGTGTCGGCCTGATCGTCGAGGAGAGTGGGGTCCGGAGAGTTCTGCGGGGACGCAGCCACGAGCGCGGCGTAGAGAGGAGCGGCCTGGTCGTACTGCTGGTTGCGAGTGTAGAGGCGGGCGAGGAGACGGGTGAGGTTGGGGTCGTCGGGGTGGGCGGCGTGGAGCTTTTGAACGATGGGGAGAGCCTGCTCGGGCTTGCCCTGCTTGTCGTAGAGGGCGGCGAGCTGGGCGTTGAGAGTGGGGTTGTCGGGGTCTTTGGCCAGAGCGGCGGTGAGGAGGGTTTCGGCCTGATCGGGCTTCTGTTGATGGAGAAGGAGATGGGTGAGGGCGGCGGTGGCGTCGTGGTTCTGCGGGTCGGCGGCGAGGACGCGGCGGTAGGCGGCTTCGGCGGCGGCGGGGTCACCGGAGGCTTCGGCGAGCTCACCGGAGAGGAGGATGTCGTCAGGGGTCTCGGGGGAGAGCTTGAGGGCGGAGAGGAGTTCGTCGCTGGCCGTGGCGGGGTTGGTGGTCTGGTCGATGCGGGCGAGGGCGCGGAAGGCTCGGGCTTTGAGGAGGGGATTGTCGGTGGTGAGGGTGGTGGCCTGGAGGAGTTCGGCGTGGGCCGCGGTGAGCTTGCCGCTTCGGGCGAGGAGGAGGCCGAGGGCGAGATGGGGGTCGAAGTAGGTGGGGTCGGCGACGATGGCGCGGCGGTAGGTGGCCTCGGCGGCGGCGGTTTGGGCTGGAGTTTCGGCGAGGGCGTCCTGGGTGAAGGCCAGGTCGTAGAGGAGGTGGGGGTCGTTGGGGGATTTTTCGACCAGGGTGGTGAGGAGCTTGAGGGCGGTGGGGTAGTCGTGTTTGTCGAGGGCTTCGTTGGCCTGGGTGAGGAGCGGGTCTTGTTTTTGTTGTTGGGGCTGGGTGGTGTCGGTGGCGCCGGCGGGGAGTTGGGCGTGGGCGGGAAGGACGAGGGCTGTGGAAAACAGGAGTGCGGAGATGGCTGCGAAGATGCGATAAGGGCGCAAGAGGGGGACGGATGCGGTGTGGTGTTTCATCGGCATTGGTTAGACCCCCTCCCCGGCTTAAAGTGTGCAAAGTCTTCGAGAAAAAAGGCTTAAGCCTGGACTGTGGTCTCGGCTTAAGTGCGGAAGCCCGGTCTGATTGACCGGGCTTCTACGGCTTTTCCTTGAGCTTTAGGATAACAGGAGCGTCAAGGTTTTGGCTGTGGAAAAGCTCGGTTGCCGCCATTTGCGACTGGAGAGCGCGAAGTATCGATAACATTTTTCTTCTTTCTTCTTGCCTTTCGCTTGGGGGCTAGGCTAGCGTCGCTGGGACTCCAATTATGTCGAGATTGAGGTCTTAAGCCGTGCGCCTTTTGCTTGCTGTCCTCTTTGTTCTTTCTTCATTCAGCAACTATGCCGTAGGTCAACCTGCCGGCAGCGCTACCGTCTCGCCAGACCACACAGATCTGAAAGCCTATAGGACTCTCTTCCGGCAGGCTGTCCTCTACAAAGAGCTAGCAGATCAAGCAGAGACGACTCCAACTCCAAAGCCTCAGCTTCGTCGTATCCTGGCCGCCCGTTACGGATTCAGCGATACCGACAATGCGACCCTCCTGAGGCTCGCGCTGGCCTACCAGTCTGAGGTCGCCGTCATCCACCAGCAGGTTCTGACCATCTTCAAAAAAGATCAGGTGCGCTTTCCTTTGGGAACCATCCCGAAAGGCGCCGACACCAGCCCTCCATCCGACCTCAGATATCTGCAGAACCAGGAAGACGCTCTGACCCTGCACTATCGCGATCTGCTGCGCACCAGCATGCGCGAAGAAGACTTCGAGAAGACCCACGCAAAGATAATCGCGAACTTCGAAGAAATTCGGCCCGTGGACACGAAATAGACAGTAAAGAAACGATTCGAGGACGTTTATGAAACACGGAAGTATCGCTCTATTTGTTTGTGTGACCCTCCTTGGGTGGAGTCCAGTTAGTCAGGCGCAAATCATCTACGGCAGCACCAACCTGGACGTTGATCCAGACACCGGGACAGTCACGGCAACCTGCGAAACTGACGTCGACAATTTGACGGCTGAGTACTACAAAGTGATGGTAGGTTGCGTCGTTAAAGACTCCGATAATAAAGTCATCGCATCCGGAGACAGATCGGATGATGCGGCACAAGGCTACGTTCAGGTGGTCCTCACTTTCACCGGAGTTCCAGGTGAAACGTATACAGCAACCAGCGCGCACTCGCTCGATGAGATTTATACCGTCGAATGCAACGAAGAGCCTGCGCCACTCCGCGTGCCCTTCTATGACGACGTATACGACTTCGGCTCCTATGCCGAAAAAACGTACTATAACGCATTTGAATTAGCAAGCCCGCACCTCGCGGACGGAGGCACAATCTCAAATCCATACGGCGAACATTATTGCCATACCGACCATCTCAAAAAACCTGAACCCTAGCTGAAGTTCACAGAGCTAAGAAATGATCCGGCCGCGAGGGCTTTGTATGAAATAGGAAAATCTGCGGAACTCGACTTGGCGCCGATTTTAGAAAGCAAAAACAGGATGGCGGAGAAATTCGCACATGAAAGCACTTTACGCTGTTCGTCACGGATGGAGATGCAGGATGAGATTAACGGACGGCGAAGGAGAACTCTGGTTTCGGGGTTTCGCTTCGGCGGCCGGAGCGTTGCGAGAGTTGCGCTACACGTATGCGATGCAATCGATCGCGAGGCCGTGATCCCCCGCGGGTAGCGCCGCCGGTTGAACCGTATTTCGCGCGGGAAAGACCGATCCCCATTTGCGTGTCTTATAGACGGCGTTCATCCGGTCGAACTCTTTAATGTCTTCCATGAAGACGTTCACCTTTAATACTTTGTCCAGCGACGATCCTGAAGCGGCGAGGTTTTTCTCGATCTCGTCGAGAACCCACTTGGTCTCTTCCTCGATTGTGCCTGCGATGCGGCAACCGATTCCGGAGACAAAGAGGAGGTTGCCGTACGACACCACCGTGGTAAATGGAAACGGCGAGGGCGGTTTGCCCGTGGCATCTTTCTTCACCGTTTGTCTGGTTTGCGCCGAGGCTTCCTGTGTGATCAGGGCCGCGCCTGCTGCCGTTGCTGCGATCTTCAAAAGACCTCTCCGTGTCTGCTTTGCCATTGCGATTGCTCCCTTTCTAGTTTGAGAATGAAAACAGGCACTACCTGAGAGCCTGGATAAACATTTGCGGCGGTTCTTGACGCCATGCTCTCAGGTTCGCACGTGTCAGGGCAAGACAGCCGCAGTTCTATACGTTCGGAGCGGACCAGACGTTATACGACTCATCGTTGGCCTGACGGCTGACTACACGGCTGTATTCGCAAAGACACGCGCGAATCGTGCAACGGCTTCACCATATGCGGATGCGGTCTTCAGGTTTGAGGTAGAGCTTATCGCTGGGTGCGATGTCGTAGGCCGTATACCAGTCGTCGATGTTGCGGACGGCGTCGCTGCGGTATTGTCCGGGAGCGTGGGTGTCGGATGTGATCTGCCGGTGAAGGGCGGCTTCGCTTTGGAGCTTTCGCCATCGCTGGGAGAAGGCGAGGAAGAAGCGCTGGTCGCCGCTGAGACCGTCGATGACGACATCGGGCTTGCCTTTGAGTGACAAGATGTAGGCGTCGTGGGCTATGAGCAAGCCGGCGAGGTCGGCGATGTTTTCACCGAGGACCTGCTTGCCGTTGACGCAGAGACCGGAGAGCGGGCAGTAGCTGTTGAATTGCGCCGCCAACGCCGCTGTTGCCGCGTGGTAGGCGGCTGTGTCTTCAGCGGTCCACCATTTGCCGAGGCAGCCGTGGGCATCGTAGATGTTTCCCAACTCATCGAAACTGTGGCTGATCTCGTGGGCCATGCCTGCGCCGGCCGAGCCGTAGTTGGAGGCGGCGTCACCGTGGCTGTCGAAGTAGGGCGGCTGCAGGAGGCCGGCGGAGAAGAACTCGGCGTTGGGACTGAACATGATGATCGCGCCGGGGATCTGGGGATTGATGGGCCAGTCGATGGGATCGACGGTCCGTTTCAGCTGGGAGAGGTTGCGGGAACGATTGAAGGCCTCGGCACGACGCATGTTGCCGAAGGCGTCGCCGCGAAGGATGTTGAGGGTGGAGTAGTCGATCCAGATGTCGGGATAGCCGATGCCGATTTTGAAACGCGGCAAGTTTGGCCAGGGCTTTTTGCTTTGTGTCGGGCGACAGCCATGTGAGATTTGTGATGCGCGTGCGATACGCGGTGATGATGTCGTGGGCCATGGCTTCGGCCTTCGCCTTGGCTTCAGGCGGGAAGTAACGTGCCGTGTAGAGCTGGCCAACGGCCTGGCCTAGCGCGGCGTTGGTGGCGGCGATGGCGGCGGTGTTGCGGTCTGGTGGGGACTGCGCGCCGGAGAGGGTTCTGCCGTAGAAGGCGAAGTCTTCGGCAGCTACGGTTGTGGGCAAGACGGTGGCGTAGTGTTCGACGAGGTGAAATTTGAGATAGTCCTTCCACGTGTCGATGCTTTCTCCATTGACCAGAGCGGCGATGCCGGTGACGGCTGATGGCTGCCAGACGATGAAATCCATCTGATTGGCTAGTCCGGCGGATGCGAAGTAGGCGCTCCAGTCCATGCCTGGGGCCTTCAAGGGGAATTCGGTGCGCTTCCACGGATTGTTCTGCTTGAAGACGTCGGCGGCGTCGGAGTCGGGGGCGTGGGATTGCGCGATGCGAATCTCAAGCGACAGAACATGCGCGGCTTTTGTGTCCGCGTCAGCGATGCCCGCGAGTTTCAGGATCGCGGCGATGTGCGCCTGATAGTGTGCGCGCAGCTCGGCCATTTTGGGCGAAGGGTCGAGGTAGGCTTCGCGGTCGGGCATTCCGAGGCCGCCTTGCCAGAGATGAGGGAGATTGTGACCGGAGTCTTCGAAGCCCTGGTTGATCCAGACGCCGAGGACATGGTCGGCGTTGGCGGTGAGGCCATCGACTTCACTGTTCAAGGTGGAACCGAGATATGCAGAGAGCGAGGATTTGTTTGTGATTGCGGTGATTGCGGCCATCTCGCTGGTGAGAGGAGTGAGTCCTCTGGTGTCGATGGCGGCCTGATCCATGAAGTTGGCGTAGTATGCGCCGACTTTTTGTGAGGGAGTGCCCGGAGCGGAGTTGGTGGTGGTGGCTTCCTGTATGAGTTTGGTGACACGCTGGCTGGTTTTTTCTGCAAGGATTGCGCGAGTGTCGTAGCTGGACTGGCCGGCGGGGATGGATGCTGCTGCGAGCCAACCGCCGTTTGCGTAGAGGTAGAAGTCGTCTCCTGGTTTGACGGAGTGGTCTATGTCGTTGGCGGCCGTGCTTTGAGCGAGGGCTGCGGTATGCGTTCCTGAAGAAGTTGCGAGGGCGAAGATGGCGGCCAATGCCGTCGTGCGAGAAGGAGACAATGGAGATCCTTTCAACTGATGCAAATTGGGGAGGGCCCGGGTGATCTGAGCTTCAGGTTGAAGTCCCATTCGCGCGCGCGCTTGTTGACGGAGCGAGGCGACGCTTGATCGTATCGGTGCGCGAAGGTTCGGCGCAACGGGGATTTGAATTTTTATGACTGCAATTTATTGAAGGGGATTTTGGGTCAGGCGGTGACCTGGAGTTCGGGCTCGGGCTTGGGCGCGGGGAGGTGCAGGACGGGGGCGAGCCAGTGGCCGGTGTGGGAGCGCGGGTTGGCGGCGATCTCTTCGGGGGTGCCGGTGGCGACGATCTGGCCGCCGCCGTTGCCGCCCTCGGGGCCCATGTCGATGACCCAGTCGGCGGATTTGATGACGTCGAGGTTGTGCTCGATGACGAGGAGGGAGCCGCCGCCTTCGATGAGTTTGCGGAAGGCGGCGAGGAGCTTGGCTACGTCGTCGAAGTGGAGGCCGGTGGTGGGCTCGTCGAGGATGTAGAGGGTGCGGCTGCGGGCTTTCGCTGCGGTGTCGTTTGCTGCTGCGTGTGGTGATGGAGCGCGCGGTGGCGAGGTGCGAGGCGAGCTTGACGCGCTGGGCTTCGCCGCCGGAGAGCGTGGTGGCGGACTGGCCGAGACGGACGTAGCCGAGGCCGACCTCGTCGAGGACGTAGAGCTTGTCGACGATCTTGGGGTGGCCGGCGAAGTAGACGCAGGGCTTCTTTGACGGTCATGTTGAGGACGTCGTGGATGTTTTTGCCTTTGTACTTGATGTCGAGGATGGCGGATTTGTAACGGGTTCCGTTACATTCTTCGCAGGGGAGTTCGATGTCGGCGAGGAACTGCATCTCGACGGTGACGGTGCCGTCGCCTTCGCAGACGTCGCAGCGGCCGCCGGGGACGTTGAAGGAGAAGTGGCCGGGGCCGAAGCCGCGGCGCTTGGCGTCGGGCTGGGCGGCGAAGAGGGCGCGGATGTCGTCGAAGGCCTTGATGTAGGTGACGGGGTTGGAGCGCGGGGTGCGGCCGATGGGGGACTGGTCGACGAGGATGACGTCGTTGAGGTGCTGGGTGCCGGTGAGTTCGCGGAAGAGGTGGGCGGGGTCGCTGCGGCTTCGGTTCTGGCCGAGTGCCTGCATGAGAGCGCGGTAGAGGACCTGATGGACGAGCGTGGATTTGCCGGAGCCGCTGACGCCGGTGACGCAGCAGAGGAGGTTGAGGGGGATGTCGATGTCGACGCCGCGGAGGTTGTGGATGCGGGCTCCGGTGAGTTTGAGGTGCTCGCGGCCGGGCTCGCGGCGGTGTTTGGGGACGGGGATGGTGAGGCGGCCGGAGAGATATTTGCCGGTGATGGAGTTCGGGTTGGCGGTGACTTCGGCGACGGTGCCGGCGGCGAGGAGTTGGCCGCCGAGTTCGCCGGCGCCGGGGCCGAGGTCGAGGAGGTGGTCGGCGGCGCGGATGACGTCGGGGTCGTGCTCGACGACGAGGATGGTGTTGCCGAGGTCGCGGAGGTCCTTCATGATGCGGATGAGCTTGGCGGTGTCTCGGGTGTGGAGGCCGATGCTGGGCTCGTCGAGGACGTAGAGCGCGCCGACGAGACGGGAGCCGAGCGAGGTGGCTAGCTGGATGCGTTGGGATTCGCCGCCGGAGAGGGTGGAGCTGAGGCGGTCGAGGGTGAGGTAGTCGAGGCCGACCTGGTGGAGGAAGTGGATGCGCTGGCGGACTTCTTCGAGGATCTTTCCGGCGATCTCTGTTTGTGACGGGTGAGAGTTGCAGATTGTCGAAGAAGGTTTGCGCCTCGGTGATGGTGAGGGCGGAGATTTCGCAGATGTTTTTTGCGGGACCATTTTGGGAATGAGGACGGCGCGGGCTTCGGCGCGGAGGCGCTGGCCGCGGCAGTCGGGGCAGAGGGCGTAGCCGCGGTATTTGGAGAGGAAGACGCGGACGTGGAGCTTGTATTTTTTGCGCTCGAGCGCGGCGAAGAAGCCGCGGATGCCGGGAGAGTCTCCGTCGCCTTCTTCGATGAAGCGCTGCTGGTCGTCGGGTGAGGTCGAACCAGGGGACGTTGGTGGGGATGTTGGCGGCTTTGGCGGCGCGCATCATTTCGCCGTGGTGCGGGCGGTACTTGGTGGTGGTCCAGGGGGCGATGGCGCCTTCGGCGAGGGTTTTGGACTTGTCGGGGATGATGAGGTTGGGGTCGAAGTCGATGGTGTTGCCGAAGCCCTGGCAGCGGGGGCAGGCGCCGTAGGGGTTGTTGAAGGAGAAGAGGCGGGGTTCGGGCTCGCGGTAGGCGCGGTGGCAGGTGGTGCACTCGAATGCGGCGGAGAATCGGAGGTTTTGGGCTTCGGCTTCGCCTTCGCGTGGCACGGTGTGGAACTGGACTTCGCCGGATTCGCGGTAGCCGGTTTCGATGGCGTCGACGATTCTGGCGCGGATTTCGGGAGTGATGGCGAGGCGGTCGATGAGGACGAAGATGGGCTGCGGTGAAGTCGAGTTCGAGGAGGGATTCGGGGGTGGAGAACTCGACGATCTTGTTCTCGCCTTTGGCCGGTTGGTAGAGGCGGTTGTAGCCGCGGCGGCGGAGTTCGGTGAGGCGGTCTTTGAGGGCGTCGGTGAGGTTGAAGAAGAGGCGACCGCGGATTTTTGCGGATTTCGCGGATTTTTTCGGTGCGGATTTCTTTGGCGTCGGTGCGTCGGCGGCTTCTTCGACGGTGGGCATCTGCATCGGCTCGAGTTTTACCTCGGCGCGGACGATGGGGAAGAGGGCGTAGGTGCGGGTGCCTTCGGGCAGGGCGAGGAGGCTGGTGACGATTTCGTCGACGGTGTCGTGTTTGACGATGCCGCCGCAGTGCAGGCAGGTGACGGTGCCGCAGCGGGCGTAGAGGAGGCGGAGGTAGTCGTAGATTTCGGTGGCGGTGGCGACGGTGGAGCGGGGGTTGCGGGTCTGATTCTTCTGCTTGATGGCGATGGCGGGGGCGAGGCCGTCCATGTGGTCGACGTCGGGCTTTTCGATGCGCTCGAGGAACTGGCGGGCGTAGGCGGAGAGGGATTCGACGTAGCGGCGCTGGCCTTCGGCGTAGACGGTGTCGAAGGCGAGGGAGGATTTGCCGGAGCCGCTGACTCCGCTGACGACGGTGAGGGCGTTGTGGGGGATGTCGACGTCGATGCCCTTGAGGTTGTGGGTCCGGGCTCCGCGGATGGTGATCTGGTCATTCATAGCCAAACTTCTATTTTCCCGCATTAGGCGGCGGAGCGCGAGTTAATTGGAAAACGAACGGTGGTGCTGGTTGAACCGGAAGCACGGGCTGTGACCATGGGCGGATTAATCTTCCGGCAGGGATGGCATGTCGAAGAGGGCCAATTCCTCGGGGGTCGGTGCCTGGAAGATGTCAAACCATCGCAGGATGTCATCTCGTCCAATGGCGGGATTCTCGGTGCCCCGGCGCTGAACCCTGTCGAAGAGGACGTCCGCCGGTGCTGAGAGGTAATGCAGTTCAACTGCCGCGCCAAGGGCGCGGGCTCCGGTTCGCAGGGTATCCCGTTCGGACCTTGCCCATGTGCCCCACTCGATAATTACCGTGAGGCCAAGCGCGAGAAGATTCTGCGCGAACTTCCACTGCAAGGCTTCGATCTTTTCGCGGCTCTCTTCGTCGTAGATATCGAGTGAGAGGGCGGTCATCCATTCATCGGGAGCGAAGCGAATTGCGTGCAGCTTGCTTTCGAGCCGCCTGGCAAGCGTGGTCTTACCGGAGCCCGGCAAACCGCACACGATAATCAATCTCGGGCCAGCGGAATTTTCCATGATGAGATATTGCCCGTGGAATCTCCGGTGGATCAAGAGTCTTTCGAGAGTTGATCAAACGGTGCTTGAAGTGCCATGCTCAAGAGATGAAGCGAGAGACGTTACTGCGTAGTATGGTTGGGGCCGTGTTGGTTTGCTGCATGACGGCTGTGGCACAGGATAAAGGAAATTGGCGTGCGGCAAGTTCGACGGCCAAGTCGATCACAGGAGACGTCGGTCTCTCTGAAGAAAAGGTAGCGATCAACTTCTCGACGTTTACGATCGCTCGAATACGCGGTCTTCAGGCGGCCGAGGCGAGCGCGCTTTTTGATGCGGACAGCAGTGGCGGGGGAAGCGGCAGTCTTTATCGGCTGAACATTCCTGCTACAAAGACTTTTCTGCACCACAATACTTTGTGTGGCTCCGAGGATACGCAGTGGATGGCCACTTATGCGGTGGGACGCTCTCTGCAGCTTGCGTTTTTTTCGGGGCAGAAGCCGCCGGTGCTTACTCTGGAGGCGCTTGCGAATTCACCGGATGCGTGCGGGACGTTCTCTTACGTGCGGTAAAGCTTCTGCAAGTTGCAAGTAAAGCAATGCCAGAGTTAGCGCTCATAGACAAAAAACAAAATACAGGGGTTCTTCCCCTTCGGCTCGCTGTACTCGCTCAGGGTCAGAAGGACCGCTTAAAGATTCTTCGGTTGAGGGCGGAAGATTTCGATCAAGAAGAGGCAGGCGCCGATGACGATGCAGCTGTCGGCTACGTTGAAGTCGGGCCAGTGGTAGTGGACGATGTGGACTTCGAGGAAGTCGATGACGTAGTGGTAGCGGATGCGGTCGTAGAGGTTGCCGAAGGCTCCGCCGAGGATGAGGGCGAGGGCGACGGAGGTGACGGTGAGGTGGCGGCCGACGCGCCAGAGCATGCCGAAGAGAACGATGACGGCGACGACGGAGAAGGCGATGAGGATGTTGCGGACGGTGACGGGCGAGGCGTTTTCCGCGAACATGCTGAAGGCTGCGCCGGTGTTGTGGACGTCGGAGATGCGGAAGATGCCGGGGATGACGGTGTGGGCCTGGCCGTTGGGGAGTTGCTGGGCGACGATGTGCTTGGTGATGCGGTCGATGATGACGACGAGGGCGGAGATGGCGAGGACGAGGCCGCGTTTGTCGCGAGGCTTGGGGTCGAACTCGGTGGGTGGGTATTCGTATCGGGCGTTCGGGGTGTTGGTTGAAGGCATCAGGCTTGCGGCTCCGTGGGTGCTGGGTGGTGCGGTGTAGGGCGGCGAAGTGAATGGCTTCGAGGGCGTCGGCGCAGCGCAGGCAGACGGTGGGGTAGTTTGCTTCGTTGCCTACGTCTGTCGGTGAAGCGCCAGCAGCGTTCGCATTTGGTGCCCTTGGCGGGTTTGGCCTGGACGTAGAAGGCTCCCTTTTCGACGGTGCCCTCGGTGACGATGGCGTCGGCGATATGGACCTGGGCGACGCCGAAGAGTTCAGGCAGGATGCTGTGGTAGCGCTCGAAGATCGGGTTGGGATGGCAGGCGATGGAGTTGAGCCAGCCGACGGTGACGGCGACTTCGAGGGACGGTTGCCGATCTCTTTGGCGGTGCGCGCTTCTTCGAGGACTTTGAGGACCTCGTCGCGGAGGGTGAGGAGGTGCTCCCAGTCTTCTTCGATCTGCTTGACGCTGCCGGGGACGATGTCGGCGATGTCGGGGAAGAGAGCGAGGTGGACGCTGGAGTCGCGGCCTTCGACTTTGGGCAGGAGCTGCCAGACCTCGTCGGCGGTGAAGCTGAGGATGGGGGCGATGAGGCGGGTGAGGGCTTCGGCGATGCGCCAGAGCGCGGTCTGCGCGCTGCGGCGGCCGGGGTGGTTGGGGGCGAAGGTGTAGAGGCGGTCTTTGAGGACGTCGAGGTAGAGCGCGCTGAGGTCGGTGTTCACGAACTCGTTGAGGGCGTGGTAGGCGCGGTGGAACTCGAAGTCGTCGTAGGCCTGCGCGGATCTTGGCGTCGAGCTCGGCGGTGCGGGCGAGGATGTACTGGTCGAGCGGCTCCATCTGCGCGAAAGCGCGACGGCGTTGGTGGCAGGGTCGAAGTCGTTGAGGTTGCCGAGGAGGAAGCGGAGGGTGTTGCGCAGCTTGCGGTAGTTGTCGCTGACGCGCTGCATGAGGTTTTCGCTGGCGGCGACGTCTTCGCGGAAGTCGACGGAGGCTACCCAGAGGCGGATGATCTCGCCGCCGAGGCGCTTGGCGATGTCGACGGGATCGACGCCGTTGCCGAGGGATTTGGAGAAGGCGCGGCCTTGTTCGTCGAGGGTCCAGCCGGAGGTGGCGACCATCTTGTAGGGGGCCTGGTTGCGGACGGCGACTGAGGTGAGGAGCGAGGAGTGGAACCAGCCGCGATGCTGGTCGCCGCCTTCGGTGTAGAGGTCGGCGGGGGAGTGGAGTTCGGGCTCGAGGTCGAGGACGGCGTGCCAGCTTGCTCCGGATTCGAACCAGACGTCGAGGATGTCCATCTCTTTGCGGAACTCTTTGTGGCCGCAGGAGGCGCAGGCGGTGTCTTCGGGGAGGAGGGCGGATGCTTCGTGGGTGTACCAGGCGTCGGCGCCTTCTTTTTTGAAGAGGTCGACGATGCTCTTGTTGATGGACTTGTCGTTGAGGGGTTCGCCGCATTTGTCGCAGAGGAAGACGGCGATGGGGACGCCCCAGATGCGCTGGCGCGAGATGCACCAGTCGGGGCGGGTGGCGATCATGTTGGAGATGCGCTCTTCGCCCCAGGCGGGGTCCCAGACGACTTGCTTGATCTCGTCGAGGGCGCGCTGGCGGAAGGTGGTGGCGATGCCTTGCTCGGAGCGCATGGGGGTTTCCATGCCGATGAACCACTGCTCGGTGGCGCGGACGATGATGGGGTTGTGGCAGCGCCAGCAGTGCGGGTAGGAGTGCTCGTAGGTGGTGGCGCTGAGGAGTGCGCCTTTTTCTTTGAGGAGCTCGATGATGACGGGGTTGGATTTGAAGACGGTGAGGTCTTCGTAGGGCTGCGGTGACTCCGCCTCCGCCGAATGCGCCGGTGTTGCGCTGGCGGCCGGCGTTGTCGACGTACTGGATCTCGGGGAGGTCGTAACGCTTGCCGGTGTCGAAGTCGTCGACGCCGTGGGCGGGTGAGGTGTGGACGGCTCCGGTGCCCTGGTCGGCGGTGACGTAGTCGGCGGTGACGCCGAGGATGCTGCGGTCGAGGAAGGGGTGCTGGAAGGTGGTGCCTTCGAGTGTCGCTGCCGGGGAATGACGCTAGGCGATGACTTCGTTCGTAGCTTCTAGTTTTGCACGCTGCGCATTCAGCTGACGACGACGTCGGAGTAGAGCTCTTCGGCGACGATGTAGACGTTGCCGTCGTGCCGTCCTTGCAAGGGCGACGTACTCCATCTCGGGATTGAAGGCTACGGCCTGCGATGCGGGAAGCGTCCAGGGTGTCGTGGTCCAGATGATGGTGTAGACGTCTTGTCCGGCGAGGCGTGGGTCGATCGGCTGCCGGGTCGCTGGTGAGTTTGTAGCGGACGTAGACGCTGGGCGAGGTGTGCTGCTCGTATTCGACTTCGGCTTCGGCGAGGGCGGTTTTGTCGTGGATGCACCAGTAGACGGGGCGGAGGCCTTTGTAGACGAAGTCTTTCTCGAAGAAGTCGTAGAAGGTCTCGACGATGCGAGGCCTCGTAGCCGTTGGACATGGTGAGGTAGGGGTGTCCCAGCGGCCGAAGACGCCGATGCGCTCGAACTGGGTGCGCTGGAGGTCGACGTATTTCTGCGCGTACTCGCGGCAGGCGCGGCGGACGGCGATGGGGTCCATCTCGAGCTTTTTGCGGCCCAGCTGCTCGTCTACTTTAATTTCGATGGGGAGGCCGTGGCAGTCCCAGCCGGGGACGTAGGGGGCGTCGAAGCCGTCCATGGTCTTGGTTTTGACGACGAAGTCCTTGATGCACTTGTTGAGGGCGTGGCCGAGGTGGATGGCTCCGTTGGCGTAGGGGGGGCCGTCGTGGAGGATGTATTTGGGGGCTCCGGCGCGGGCGGCGCGAATTTGGGCATACAAGTGCTGTTGCTGCCATGACGCAAGCCGTTTGGGCTCATTCTCCGGCAGATTCGCCTTCATGGGAAAGGCGGTTTGGGGCAGATTCAGTGTGGCCTTGAGTAGCTTTGGCGCTGAGTCCGCGGTGTTTTCTCTCCCGCCAATGGGCAGATTGAGCGTGGATTTCAACGCTTTGGCGTCGGGTTTTTTCTCTTCGGGCTTTCCCTGCGGTGCGTCCGGCATTCGTTCCTCGTATGGTGATGGCAGAATGGCAGTTTGCGCCAAACTCTTATTGTAGAGGGTGGGCGGGGGAACCGACAGGGGGGTGGAGACATTCGTGGGGGGACCTGCGTCCAAGATAACGAGCAGCGGGAGGTGAAAGTTTGTAGAATGTTTTTGTGGAAGCCAAGGCCGCTTGCAAGACTGGAAGAAAAACCGGCGAAAGATCGGGAACGTATTGACAGAAGTAGAGACGGGGCACGATTTTTGAAAGTGGGTGGTTAGGGGCTTCGGCTACCGCCACCGAGACCAAAGCAGCTTATGGCTAATACATTTCTTCACACCACCACCCGATAACGATCCGGAAAAGACGCGCCCCGGTGTTGCGCCCGGTGCGGATGCGCCACACCTGAATGAAGAGACCGATGGGTCGATGTGGACGTCGCTGATTGCGAACCTGCGGGATGCGTTCAGCAAGAGCAAGGAAGAGCCGCTACAGCTGGAATCACAGCCGGTGGCTAGTGACTTCATTATCAAAGAAGAGGGAGTGTTCTCCTCTCTGTGGAACAGCATTCGGGATGTGTTCTTCCCGGTGAAGCTGCCGCCGCTGGTGCTCGAGTCGAAGCCAATCGCGGTGGTAGACCGGATGAAGACCAAGCAGAACCCCCTGGCGACGGGCTCCGCGGTCGCGATTTATGCGCTGCTGATTCTGTTGATCGCTTGGCTGCTGCATAAGAAGGTTCAGTTTGCGGCGCCGGTGAAGGCGATGGTGGTGACGGATCTGGCGATTCCGCCGCAGGCTCCTCCGAAGCTGCGACAAGATGGGTGGCGGTGGTGGACAGCGCGGGCCGACTCCGGTGACGAAGGGAACGCCGCCGAAGTTTGCGGACACGCAGATTGTGCCGCCGAATAAACCTCCGCTGATCGAGCCGAAGATCCACATTGAGCCGACGATCGAGGTTCAGCAGGATGTGAAGATGGCGAGCAGCCTTCCGCAGATCGGGATTGCGAGTTCGCCGCTGGTGGGAATGTCGATGGGTAATGGATCAGGGACGGGGTTGGGGTCGGGGAACGGCTCCGGACTTGGGCCGGGATCGGGTGGAAATACGGGCGGTGGGCCGAGGCGAATTGGCGGTGGCGTTTCGGCGCCGGTGCTGATCTATTCGGTTGAGCCGGAGTTCTCTGAAGAAGCTCGCAAGGCCAAGGTCGCCGGGAATGTGCTGGTGAACCTGTGGGTGGGAACGGATGGACTGCCGAGCCATGTGCATGTGATCCGCGGCGTTGGGATGGGACTGGATGAGAAGGCAAAGGAAGCTGTGATGCAGTACAGGTTCAAGCCCGCGATGGAGAATGGCAATCCGGTTCTGGTGGAGTTGAATGTTGAGGTGAATTTCCAGATCTTCTAAGTGCAGGGAGTAGGGAATAGGGAGTAGGGAGTAGAAGACAGGTGAGAATTTGGTAGCAGAGAGGGTCCTCGTTATTGGAGGACCCTTTCTTTGTTGGGCAGTGTGTGGATGCTTCGGGTTAGGCGGGTTGGAGGGTGGCGTGGGGCTGATTGTTTGAAGGAGCTGGGATTAGTCTGGTGTCGGGTGAGGATTTGAGGCTGAAGCGGTCGACCTGCTGCTCGAGCGTGACGGCGGTGGTGCGGAGTGATTCGATGCCGGCGGCGGTGGTGGCCATCTCGGTGAGGTTCTCGTGGCTGAGGGAGTGGATGGCGTCGAGGCTGGCGCTGGACTGATCGGCAGCCGCTGTCTGCTGCGAGGCGGCGATGGCGATCTGGGTGATCATGCGATCGACGCGCTCGGCCATACCGATGATGCGCTCGAGGGCTTCGCCGGCCTGGTTGGTGGTGATGACGCCCTGCTGGACGGTGCCGGTGCCGCTCTCCATGCTGGCGATCGCGGTGCGAGTGCGATCCTGAATGCCCTGGATCATGGTGGCGATCTCGCCAGTGGCTTGTGCGGTGGATTCGGCGAGGCGGCGGACCTCTCCGGCGACGACCGCGAAGCCACGGCCCTGGTCGCCGGCGCGTGCGGCTTCGATGGCGGCGTTGAGGGCGAGGAGATTGGTCTTGCGGGCGATCTCGTCGATGACGGTGACGATCTGCGAGATGCGCCGGGAGTCGTCGCCGAGGAGGCCGACGGTGGCTGAGGTGTCGCTGACGGCGGTGGCGATGGAGTGCATGCTGCCGAGAACCTGCTTGACGATGGTGCCTCCGTCGCGTGCGGTTTCTGCGGCGCTGCGTGCGGTTTCGGCGGCCGACTGGGTGTGGCGGGAGACTTCGGCGATGGAGGCGGACATCTCCTGCATGGCGGTGGCGGCTTGCTGGGTTTGCTGGCTCTGCTGGTCCATGCGGCGGTGAATCTGATCGCCGGCGGTTTGCATGGAGGCGGCGCTGCCGGTGAGAGAGCCGGCGGTCTGGACGACGGTGCCGATGATGCCGGAGAGGTTGTTCTGCATCTGCTGCATGGCTATGGCGAGCGTGCCGATCTGGTCTTGACTGTGCAGGTCGAGGGCTCCGCCTGTGAGGTCGCCTGCGGCGATGGCGTTGGCGCGTTCGGCGACGAGACTGACGGCTCTTGTGATCCGGCGAGCGAGGACGAACGAGAGAGAGCCTCCGAAGAGAGCGCCGAAGATGGTCGCGAGCCAGAGGGTGAGAAGCGTGGAGTGGTTTGCGAGGCGAAGGCGCACCAACTCCTCATTCGTCTGAGCCATCTGCGACTGGGCGAGATCGGTGACGTTTTTGAAGAGAGATTTTTCGAGAGGAAGGATTTGGTTTTGCAGTGTGTCGTAGGCCTGCGCGGTTCCCTGCGAGGTCTTCGACTCGTTCAGGGCTTCGACCTTCTCTTCGAGCGGCTTCAGAGCGGCGAGTCCTTCCTCGAGAGAGGTGAGACGCGCGGCGTCGGGGCCGAGGTCGAAGTGGGCGCTGTCCTGGCGAAGCTTGGCGAGAGAGAGCTCGGCCTGCTCGAACTGCTCGCGGCGAGCGTTGCGATAGGCGATCGAGGAGTTCTGATCGATGCCGAAGAGCATGTAGGACTCAAGCGCGCGAATGGTGTCGGTGAAGTGAGAGCGGACGTCGCGGCTGCCCATGATGAGCGGGAGGCGGTTGGCGGTGATGACGTCGGAGAGGTGGTTGGCCTCTGCCATACGGACATGCGCAGTGTACGCACTGAGAAACATGGCAGCGATGAGGAAGCCGGTGCTGAGGCCGAGTTTTGATTCGAGTTTCATGATGGTCCTTACCCGCACGTTGATGGGGATCGCGAAAGAGTTGGAAGTTACTGGCTGTCCGGGTTGAAGTTGACGTCGATCTCCGACTCGGAGGTTTCAGTCGCGGGAGCAAAACGCCAGCGGCTGACGGCATCCTGCGCCGCTGGGGCGAGGAGAGCGTGACCGGACTCTACTTTTGTGGCGGAGACTTTTCCGTCCGCGTCGATGGTGACCAGGAGGACGACTTTGCCGGAGACGTGCATGCGGCGAGCCAGTTCAGGGTAGGCAGGGGAGACTTTGGTGACGATGGCTCGATGGGTGTTTGCGGCGAAGGCGGTTCCCGCGCAGATGGCAAGGCCAGCGACGAGGAGAAGAGGGCGCGAGGTGGGACGTGAGATTGCCAAGAAAAACCTCCTTATACAGAGGTTGTATCGGCGCGGGGGAGGCAGGCTTTAGCGGGGGGTGAGAACGGGAGTGGCGACGTCGGCGAAGGTGAGGTGGTCGGCGGGGCTACCGGTGCGCTGTTTCCAGTCGAGAAAGAGCTTACCGTAGCTGTCGGTGATGCAGGTGGAGAGGTCGACGTTCAGGTCGGTGAGGGTGCGGTCGATCCAGTCGGTGGGGCCTTCGAGTTCGACGTAGGTGCCGATGGGGGTCTCGTCGATGACGAGATGCGGAGTGGTGTTGGTTGCGGGATCGAAGATGGAGTATTCGGTGCGGTACTTCTCGTAGATGAAGGCCGGCTGATAGCCGATCTGCGCTAAGACTTCGGTTATGGCGTGAGGGTCGGAGACGGTAGTCTCGGTCTCGATGCGGATCTTGTAGCGGGCGGACTCCGGAGTACTGTCATCGATGCGTTTGTGGGTGAGAGTATGGATGCCGCCGTAGTCGCGGAGTCGAAGGATCTGACGTTTGGCGCGGAGGTCGCGGGCGGGTGTGTCGAAGAGGATGTTGTGCTCGTAGGTGCGGGGTGTGATGAGGTTGAAGCCGAGTTGGGGAAGACGGGTCTCGAGATCTTCTGGATCGGCGACGGGGAACTTAAGTTCGATCTCAGCAGCCTGCATGGGTGGAGTATACGAGGAGCGCTCGTGTAAAACGAGGGCGTTACTTTGATTTTGCCGCTTTTTCGAGGCGGTCGCGGATGGCGAGGCCGAGGCCGTCGTCCTCGGGGAGTGGGCAGAGGATTACGGTGACTCCGTGGCTGTCGAGTTCGCGGAGGCCAGCGAAGAGGGTTTGAGCCAGCGCTTCCTTGTTGTCGAAGGAGTTCCAGCGATAGATTTTGACGTGACGATGGTGAACGGTCCAGTTCTGCGGAAGCATGACGCCGATTTTCTCTTTGTCTGCGAGTAGATGGATGATGTGGTTGTTGAGGTCGGATTCGGTTTTGACGAGGATGAGACGGGCGCGAGGGGCGTAGTGGCGGATGCCGGTGCCGGGGGAGGGGAGGCTTTGTGGTTCGGGTGCGGATTGTTGTGGGGGCTGGTAGAGAGTGACCGGACCGGCGATGGGTTCGAGCATCGCTGCGGTGATAGCGCCGGGGCGGTAGAGGATCATCGGCGACTGGCCAGGGTCGAGTACTGTGGATTCGACGCCGACTGTGGTGGGGCCTCCGTCGAGGACGGCATCGATGCGGTGGTCCAGGTCTTCGAGGACGTGGGCGGCGGTGGTGGGACTGGTTCGGCCGAAGCGGTTGGCGCTGGGGGCGGCGAGGGGAACGCCGGCGGATTCGATGAGAGCGAGGGCGATGGGGTGGGCGGGCATGCGGACGCCGACGAGAGGGCGGTCGGCGGTGACGTTGTCGGGGACTTGTGATGTGCGGGGGAGGAGGAGGGTGAGAGGGCCGGGCCAGAAGGCGGCGATGAGGCGCTCGGCTTGCGGGGGGATGATGGCGACGCGGTCGAGCATGGCGCGGTCGCTGACGTGGACGATGATGGGGTCCCAGTTGGGGCGGGCTTTAGCCTTGAAGATGTTTGCGACGGCGCGAGAGTCGAGGGCGTTGGCTCCGAGACCGTAGACGGTTTCGGTGGGGAAGGCTACCGTGCCGCCGTTGCGAAGAATTTCGGCGGCGCGGTGGATGTCTTGGGGTGTGAGGCGTTCTGTAGTTCGAGTCTGTGAGCCAGGAGTCATCGGTTTCTCCCGGCCACGCGATCGTCACCAAACCTTGAGGGCTGCGACAAAGAAGTCATACCCCAGGGGCTGAAGCCCCTTTTCAGTTGCGAGGCTGAGAGGGCCAAGGCTGAAGCCTTGGCGTACCCAGAGGCAAATGCGACTACAGCCTCCGAGGCGACATCAGCGGCGGCGATTCCAGCGCCCTGGAGATTGCAATGACTGCGGCAAATCTCTGGCGTCTTCATCGGGTGGTGAGCTGGCCGGCGAAGGCGTCGAGGGAGAGGCTGCGGAGGAGGTTGCGGCGGAGACCGCTTTGTACCTGGTCGAGGCCGCGAGAGGCGTTTTCGATCCAGGCGAAGCTGAGGATGGAGTTGAGACGTTCGAGTTCGGGGCGGATGTCGGTGTTGCGGAGGAGTTCGGGGGTGCCGGCGTCGAGAAGGAGAAGATCTTCGAGGAGGAGTGAGAGGAGGCGGAGGAGGGCGGAGGTTTTTTGCTGGCCTTCGGCTCCGGCGCGGTAGGTTTCGGTCATCTTGAAGAGGGCGGTGTGGTCGGGTTCAGCAGTTCCGCTGCTGGTGGCGGCGGCGTTGCGGAGGAAGATGAGGGCGTCGGCGCGCGCGGCGGTGTAGGCGGCGAGGTCGAAGCCGATGGCCTTGCCTGCGGCTCCTTGTGCGAGGCGTGCGATGAGGGTACGTTGCTGCGGGGGGACGTCGGGGCGGCGGTCAGCGAGGAGCATCTCGATCTCTTCCACTGGCAGCGCGCCGAGACGCACTGTTGCACAGCGGGAGCGGATGGTGGGGAGAAGTTCGCCCGGGTTCTCGGCGAGGAGGATGAGGTGGACCGTGTCGGGTGGTTCTTCGAGTACTTTTAGGAGCGAGTTGGCGGCTTCCTTCATGAAGGAGTTGGCGGTGAGGATGAAGATTTTTTTGGGGGCTTCGTTCGGCAAGTAGTGGGAGCGCTGGATGAGGGTGCGGACCTGGCCGAGTTTGATGAGGAGCTGTGGCGGGTCGGGCGGGATGATGAGGACGTCGGGGTGAGGCTGGATCAGGACGCGGGTGTCCTTCTTGTCGGCCTCGCGGAGCTCTTCGCGGATGGCGACGGCTTTGTCGATTTCGTCTTCGAGGTCGGCGGCGGAGGCGATGCGGGTGCAGTTGTGGCAGACACCGCAGAAGGAGGCGAGGGATTGGCCGTTGGACCAGAGGTCGCGAGGCTGGCGCTCGCACTCGACCGCCATGGCGAGCATGAGGGCGAGGGTGTACTTTCCTGCTCCGCTGGGGCCGGCGAGGATGAGGGAGTGGGGGAGGCGGCCTGCGGCGATGGCGGTGCGCAGGTGTTCAACGGCTGCAGCGTTGCCGAGGAAGTCGTTGAAGGTGGCGGGAAGTGCGGGCATCGGTTCTGGTCTCCTTTCTGCTCGTTCCTGGAGCGATTGCAGGGGTATCCCCCTGGGGTACTTTATTGTCTAAAGTCTTCCAACTATTAGGGTTGAGTCCGGACTTTGTGACGCCGTTACTCTGGCTGCCCCTTCGCGCAGATTTATCCCCTACTTCAATGATACGCGTTTGGAGGGGGAAATCTGCCAAATGGGGAAGGCTCGGAAAGGCGCGTGGTTGTTGGGTTTTGTGCGGTTGAGGAGGGTTGAGGGGCTTGACATGCGATTTTTGGGCAGAAAATGGCAAAAGAAAAAATGAGGGTTCCACGGACTGCGGGGACGTGCCCTTCGAGTACATCTTTTTGGTTACGAGGAGAGTTGTTGCGGCGGGATACAATCCACGCAGTTTGCGAAGTTTCGGTGTCGCGAGGGTTTGGATGCGATTTTATGCCCTATGTATTTTGCCGCTGATGGTTTTGTGTGGTGTTGTTTGCTGCTGCATGTCGGCTCAGGAGCCGGTGACTGCTGGTTTACCACAGGCTGCGGGAACACAGGATAGCGTCCCGATGATCCATGACGCGGTTCCTGTCGCGATTGTCCCTTCGGACGACAATCCGGTTGCCTTCACGGTGCATGTGGATGGACGAGCACTGGGGTGGACTCCAGCGACCGACACAGAACCTCGTCATACGGAGGTTGTGTTGCAGGTGACGACATTCGACAAAAAGAACAAGGCGTTGAATCGCGATGCGGAGGTGGTGAGGGCCTCGGCTCCGATGAGTGTCGCTCCAACCGGCACACTGATACGCAATATCGACATCGCTTACAAGCTTGATATCAATCCCAGGGCGGTACGGGCGCGGTTTGTGGTGCGCGTCACGTCGACTGGCCGGGTTGGAACGGCGGAGACGGTTCTTAAGCCGATTGTTGTGCCGCCTCTTCCTCCGGAGGCGCCGACGTCGTAACGTGGGTGATCAGTAGAGCGGCGGGATAGCAGTGCGCAGCTGTTCCACGGCTGTAGCGTTGTCGAGGAAGTCATTGAACGTGGTGCGGGCATTTGGTTTGGGCGGCTGCGCCTCAGATCTGATTTAATTTTTTCTACTTCGATATACGTGTTTGGTTCAGCGTGGATGATGGAGAGTTGTCTCTACGAATCTTCGAGTCTACGAACTGAGGGACTTGAGGGAACTGAGGGAATTGAGGGCATGATGGAACAGAACCTGCAACAAACGATTTCGCTGCTAAGTCGCACGCCCGCTGCTCTTGATGCGTTACTGCGTGATCTGCCGGAGACATGGACTCTGCGAGATGAAGGCGAAGACACTTGGAGTGCGTTCGATGTCGTCGGCCATCTGATTCACGGCGAGCGCACGGATTGGATGCCGCGGGCACGGAGGATATTGCAATTCGGCGAGAGCCGGGCGTTTGAGGTCTTTGACCGGCTGGCACAGAGACGTGAGAGTCAAGGTAAGTCGCTCGGGCAGTTGCTGGATGAATTTGCCCGGTTGCGGACGGAAAATCTGAATGATCTGCGGGCGTTGAATTTGGGGCAAGAGCAGCTCGAGTTGCGTGGACAGCACCCTGCGCTGGGAGTTGTTACTTTGTCGCAGCTGCTGGCGACGTGGGCGGTTCACGACCTGACTCATCTGCACCAGATCTCGAGGATTATGGCGCACCAGTACAGGGATGCTGTGGGTCCCTGGAGCGCGTACCTTGGCGTGTTGCGGTGTGCTGGACACAGCGCTTGAGGAGCTCACGAGAGGCGTGAGATGCGCGAGGACAGATCGATTTTCCGCCTCGCGCATTTCTGTTTCTGGAGGCTCTGCGTGCTGCTTCAGTAGAGCAGGACAGCGATGTGGTAGGTGGTGAACTGCTGGTCGGATTGTTTGCTGGGGCAGGCTCCGACGGCGGCTGAGGTGTATTTCGATTTGTCGAGCTGCTGCAGGACGGCCTCGGGGAGGCGGCTGATGTCGGAGCCGTCCCACTGGATGACAAGTTTCGGAACGCCAGACTGACCCTGAGACATGGTGCAGGTTTTGCGGGCGTCTGCGTTCGATGGGGCCGGCGGGAAGCCGCGAGCCTGAAGAAGTCTTGCGACCTGTTGCTCGACGGCGTCGGGCGTGAGGGCGGGGACGTCGTGGGCGAAGTCTTCGACGGCGAAGAGAAAGCCCTGGTTCTCGACGACGGCGATGCCGACGACGTTTAGATGCGGATCGAGAAGATTGGCGCGGTGGGTTGGGGTGGTCATCCAGATCTGATGGAGCGATTCCGGAGTGGGTCCGTGTCCGGCGATGTTTTCGGAGATGGTGCCGAAGCGGGCTCCGGCGTGGGCGCCGCGGGAGACGAGATCGGGTTCGCCGGGATATTGGTGGAGGAGTTCGCCGGGGTTGCGGATGACCCACTGGAGGTGGGCGCGGGCGGCTTTGGCAAGCGAGTCGTCCCAGGTGAGGGGAGGGAGATTGTGCTGGGCGCGCGACTGATTGGCGAGTCGCAGGAGAGTTTGTTCTGCCGGGGAGGCGTTGGTCTGAGTGTTGGGCTGGGCGTTGGTCTGGGCGTTGGTCTGGGCGAGGACGGATGGCGCTGTGACGGCTGCACATGCCAGAGCGAAGAGCAGAAGAAGAGACCTTCTTGTTTTGGCTTTGTTATGCATGTGGTCAGTATGATGCGGTTGTGGCGGGAAGGTGGTTTGGGGGTTCCTTTGTGTGTTCCGATAGACTGGAATCAGGTGCAGCCAAATAGACTTGCAGGAGTGCCTGCGTTCGGCGGCAATGTCAGTTTGTGAATACAAAGGATTCTTACCTATGAAGTTGCGGTTCCTGGTTCCATGTATTGCGTTCGTTGTGATGCCTCTTATTGCCCACGCCCAAGATAATCCGTCGACGGTTAGCCCTTCGTCAGCCAGCGAAACCGGGGTTGGTTCGGGCGACGTTGGTTTGTATGTGAATCCCATTGGCATTCATATTACGAATTCCAAGCCGGATAGCGGCCCGTTCGCCTTTCTTGGGGACAACACGACTTCGCGTACGTTTTACGGCGTCGACCTTGGCGGGTATGTGAATTTCTATCACGCTCCGAAGTTCGATGCCGGCATTGATATCAGGGACATCATTGTGAGCGGCGATGGCGCGCACTTGAACAGCTTTCTGGTGGGAGGACGCGTGATCGCGAAGCCGCTCGCCAACTCGTTCAAGCCTTATCTGCAAGTGTCGGTCGGCGCGGGCAGTTCGAAGCCGGCAAAAAGCACGGTTCACCTGACCCGATTGCAGTATGGGATTTTTGGGGGCATGGACTACACGCTGTCCAAACACGTGGACTTTCGGATGTTTGAGTTGGGTTACGGTGCGGTTTCGACGGTGAGCAGCGGAAACTTTAATGGGTCGACTACGTTTCCTGCTTCGAGGCTCTTCAGTATCAGCACCGGGCTGGTCTTTCGCGTTCCGTAGGGATTCCGGTTTGACGGGAAAGCAAGGTGGGGCCGGTGGGCTGGCCCCTCTATATCTAAGAGTGCGTTTTTGTGACGTGCATGATGACGAACTTCGTGATGTTGCCTTCTGGAGAGATCGTGACCATGATGCTTTCCTTGTCCTTGTCGCCGGCGGTGAGCATGGTGCGGTTGTTGCTGCTTTGGATGATGGAGGCCTGATCGCCTAGCTTTTCCTTGTAGAAGGAGACGATCTTGTCGGGTGAGTCGGAACTGGTGTAGACGGCAGTGACGAGGGATTCGGTGGGAAGCTTCATGTTCATCGAGCCTTGTCCGCTGACGGCTCCGGGATAGAGTGCGGTGCCGAGATCGGCTGCGCTGATATTGGCGGAGGATCCGGCAGTGATGGTGCCACCGGCGGTGGAGAAGCTGACGCCTCCGTCGCTGTTCCTGTGGGCAGACTTTGAGACTTTGTAGACGCCGAAGCCGATGACGCCGGCGCCGATGATGCCGAGCACGACGAAGACACCGATGACGATCAGAACGATCTTCAGGACGGTGTTGCCGGAACTGGCCGGAGGTGGCGGGGGAACGCGATACGCCGGGTTGGGTGGGATGGGAGCGCCAGCACTCATCGTGACACCTCACGCGCGTGGAATGCAGGACGAGATGCGTTGGGATCTGTCATGTAACTCTCCTTATGGAAGTCAATCTGGGTACAGAGGGGCTGCAAGTCTGGGAGATGCGAGATCTTTTTTCCTGATGTCTGCTGAAGGATGAGGTTACTGGAAGGTTCTGGTTGAAGTCGATAAAAAAGCGCGGCGGTTTGAGGTGGATGGTCGCGACGGAAGAATTGATGCTGAGGAGAGTTAGCGCGGGATGAGCCGCATCAGGAGAGGGTCGCGGGGGCGGAGGGTGATCTTGGCTTGCGGGATGGGTGGGGTGGCGCCGAGGTAGGTCATGCGCCAGCGCTGGGCGATGGTGGCGATGGAGAGGACGCCTTCCATCCAGGCGAAGGATTCGCCGATGCATTGGCGGTTGCCGCCTCCGAAGGGGAAGTAGGCGAATTTGGGGCGGGCGGCTTTGGCTTCGGGGGTGAAGCGGTCGGGGTCGAAGCGGAGAGGGTCGGGGAAGTACTCGGGGGTGCGGCTCATGATGTATTGGCTGAAGAAGAAGTGGGCGCCGGCGGGGATGTGGTAGGGGCCGAGGTGGACGTCTTTGGTGGACATGCGGCCCATGGCCCAGGCGGGTGGGTAGAGGCGCATGGATTCGGCGAAGACTTGTTCGGTGTAGCGGAGGTTGGGTAGTCGGCGAGGGTGGGGAGGCGTTGCGTGATCGCCGGTGCCGAGGACGGCGTCGAGTTCGGCGTGGAGTTTGGCTTCGACTTCGGGGTTTTGGGAGAGGAGGTACCAGGTCCAGGTGAGGGCGTTGGCTACGGTCTCGTAGCCGGCGAGGAAGATGGTGAGGACTTCGTCGCGGACCTGCTCGTCGGACATGCGCTCGGGTTGTTGCCGGAGGTGCTTCGGCTTCGGTGGGCTCGTAGGTGCTGGCGAGGAGCATGGAGAGGAGATCGCCTTTGTCGGGACTCTGCGGCGATCTTCGCGATGCTCGCGGATGAGGCGATTGACGACGGCGTCGAGGCGGGCTTTGGAGCGGCGGAATTTGATGATGCCGGGGATGGGGAGGTGGAGGAAGGACTCGATGCGGGGGAAGGCGACGATGAAGTTGTAGAGGCCCATGATGGTGTTGACTTCGTCGTTGATGGCGCGGATGTCGGGGGTGACTTCGGTGTCGAAGAGGGTGCGGGCGACGATCTCGAGCGAGAGGGCCATGCTGGCGGCGGCGATGTCGATGGTCTGGCCGGGCTGCCATTGGTCGCGGTGGTGGGCGGCGATGGCGACGATCTGGTCTGCGTAGGCGGCGATGCGCTGGCGATGGAAGGCGGGCGCGGCGATGCGGCGCTGGCGGATGTGGATGGGATCGTCGGAGGTGATGAGGCCTTCGCCGAGGAGGATCTTCATGCGGCGGACGGTGCGCTCTTTGACGAAGTGATGAGGCGTCGTGTGACGAGGATCTCGCTGGATGTAGCGGGGGTCGTTGATGAAGATGATGGGGGTGCCCATGAAGCGGTATTGGGCGATGTTGCCGTAGGTTTTGATGGAGGTGTTCGAAGAGGCGGATGGGCTGCCGAGTTTGACCCAGCGGCTGGAAGGCGTAGAAGGGAAGTGAGAGGCGGAGGCCGGGGATTTCCTTGACGATTCTGGGTGCGGAGGGTGGAGCGGGGCGGCTTCGGCTGGGGCTCATGCTTCCAGAGTGGATGCTGGGACGGGTGGTGCTGGTGCGGCGATTCTTTCGGCGACGATTTGGCGGATGAATCTTGCTGGATTTCTTCGATGCTGGCGTTGTCGATCGATGGTGACGACGCGTTGGGGTTCGCGGGCGGCGATCTCTTCGTAGCTTGTCGTAGATGCGGCGGTAGAAGTCGTCGGACTCGCGCTCGAAGCGGTTTTCGTCGGTGCCTTGTTGCTGCGACGCTGCGCTGGTTGCGGCGGCGGGCGCGGTGCAGGGAGGATTCGAGGGAGGGGAGGAGGAGGAGGGTGAGGTCGGGCTGGAGGTTGTCGCAGACGGCGGCGTGCATGGCGAGGATGCGCTCGGCTGCCGAGCTGGCGGCCGCCGCCCTGGTAGGCCTCGGAGGAGTCGGTGTAGCGGTCGCAGAGGACGATGTGAGCCGGCGGCGAGGGCGGGGAGGATGATCTCGGCGATGGACTGGGCGCGGTCGGCGAACATGAGGGCCATCTCGGCGAGCGGGGGCGATGGGGCCGAGGGCGGCTTCGGAGCGGGAGTCGAGGAGGATGCTGCGGATGCGGTCGCCGAGGGCGGTGCCGCCGGGCTGGCGGAGGGTGACGACCTTGTGGCCTTCGGCCTCAAGCGAGGCGGCGAGGCGGCGGAGCTGGGTGGTTTTGCCGGAGCCGTCGAGACCTTCGAAGGTGATGAAATATCCGCGCGGCATAGTCTTCAGCTTACCGCAGATGGGTCGGATGACATCACAAGAGGGAGGCGAGTAGACTGCATGGCTGGATGCAGGCGCTGCGCGCCGATGGGATTGGGGCCTCAAAGGAAGTCAAGGGATTGGGGGGCTTATGATCTTTATCTTTCTTGCAATGTTGTTCCGCTGCTGTTGATTGGCGGCGTGTTTGCAGTGCTGGCGAGCAGCAATGTCGCAGGGGCAGAGCGGGTCGCCGGGTACGGCCAGCATGGCGAAGCAAGGCAGAGCTGACGATGAGGATCTGTAAAGTTACTTTCCGGCTGCGACAGTGGGTGCGGGCTGCCAGGTGACGCCTGCGTCGGCGATGACGATGGTGAGGGGCCTTCGGCGCCTTCTTTGAGGAAGGGGCCGTCGGATTTGTGGTCGTGGTGGGCGCTGTCGGTGTAGAGAAGCTTCATGTTGCCGGAGCCGAGGACCTTGAAGCGGTAGTGGAAGTCGGCGCCGGGGGCGAGGGTCTGGGTGCCGAAGCTGGCGCTGGGGTAGTCGACTTCGAGGAGTTCGATGGGCTGGGTGGTGCGGTTGCTGACGGTGGTGGCGACGTAGGGGGAGTGGCAGCCGGTGACGGCGATGAGGAGAGTGCGAGGGCGGGGAGAAGACGCATGAGAGATCAGGGTATCAGGTGGATTGGGCGCGGCGGGGACAAGCGTCGCGGTGGAGAAGCGGGTTTCTCCGCTGCGCTGCTCGCAAAGTGCGCGAACAGCTTCGGTCGAAATGACAATTTCTACGTCTGTAAGGAAGAATCGCGACGGCAGCGGTTAGGGCGAGCTAGAGGAAGGGGAGAAAGTCGGAGGTGCGGGTGGGGGCTTTTTCGAGGATGCGGGCGGTGAGGACGGCTCCGCTGCGGTTGTCGTGGAGGGTGATGGGGAAGGCGAGGACGCTCCAGGTGAGTTGCTGCTCCTCGGGCCGAGGCTGGTTGAGGAGGCCGCGGCGGGTGCGGTCGATGTAGGTCTCGCGGCTGTGGCAGACGGTCTGGATGACCTCGCGCCAGTCGCGCATGAGAGGGTGCAGCTCGTCGAAGACGCAACGGCCGATGAACCAGTCGCGGGGCTGGCCGAGGTAGTCGGCGGCGGCGTCGTTGCAGTACTGCCAGATGCCGCGCTCGTCGAAGATCTGAACGAGGACGTCGGAGCCGATGGTGAGGGAGATGCGGGAGTAGAAGAAGTCGCGAGCGTCGACGACGACGGGAGCGCCGCGACGTTTGGCTCCGAGGGAGCTGAGGGCGTCGAGGAGATCGTCGACGGAGCTGTGGCCCTTGAGCAGGTGCATGTCTTCGACGCCGCCGAAGTAGCGGTCGAGCGTGGCGGAGAGGATGATGATGGGGACGTGGGGGCGGCGGCGGCGAAGGAGCGCGGCGACCTCGGTGCCGAACTGGCCTGCGCCGAGGTGGTAGTCGAGGACGGCGATGTCGATGTTGTTGAAGAGCTCGGTGGCTTCTTCGATGGTGGAGGCGGGGACGCACTCGTAGCCATGCTGACGCAGGATGGCGGTGCGGAGATGCAGATTGCTCGGTTCGTCGTCGAGCAGAAGGACGCGCACGGGCTGGAGGTGCGTGTTCGGCATCCGGTGATGTGCGCCAGGAACGGTATCCGGAGGCTCAATCATGGTCTACCCCCATTATGATGCATCTTATACGACTATAGTCACCAACGAATGGTTATTTTAGTTTCAGATTTTATATCGCGGAGCAGCTCGGGAAGTCGATTGACAAGCGCAACCGAACGGAGCCATTGGCGGTTGTCGATGGCCGGATAGCCGCTGACGATCTTTCCCGGGGCGACGTCGCCGGGGATGCCGCTTTGGGCGGTGGCGATGGCTCCGTCGCCGACGGTGCAGTGGCCGGCGACGCCGACCTGGCCGGCGAGGATGACGTTTTTGCCGATGGTGGTGGATCCGGCGAGGCCGACCTGGGCGCAGAGGAGGGTGTTGTCGCCGACGGTGGAGCCGTGGCCGACCTGGACGAGGTTGTCGATCTTGGCGCCGGCGTGGATGCGGGTTTCGCCGATGGAGGCGCGGTCGATGCAGGCGTTGGCCTGGATTTCGACGTTGTCTTCGAGGATGACGGGGCCGGATTGGAGGATCTTGTACCAGGTGCCGTCGGATTGGCGGGCGAAGCCGAAGCCGTCGGCTCCGATGATGACGCCGTTCTGGAGGATGACGTTGTCGCCGAGGTGGCAGTGTTCGCGGACGACGGCGTGGGCGTGGGCGAAGAGGTTATTGCCGGCGCTGAGCGTGGGGATAGAAGACGACGTGGGGGAGGATGATGGCGTTGTCGCCGATGGTGACGTGGTCGCCGATGACGGCGTAGGCGCCGATGTGGGCGTTGGCGCCGATGTGGGCGGTGGGGGCGATGACGGCGGTGGGGTGGATGCCGGGGGCGTAGGCGGGGGGCTGGTAGAAGAGCTCGATGGCGCGGGCGAAGGCGAGGTAGGGGTTGTCGATGCGGAGGGTGGCGGCGGAGATCTCGGGGAAGCTGGGTTCGACGAGGATGGCGGTGGCTTTGGTGGTGCGGGCGAGGGAGGCGTACTTGGGGTTGGAGACGAAGGTGAGGTCGCCGGGGCCGGCGGTTTCGATGCCGGCGACTCCGGTGATTTCGGCGGAGGGGTCGCCGCTGGAGGGTGGCGTCCGAGGTATCGGCAGCTGGCTAAGTTCGGCGAGTTTCATGGGGGGGATTGTATAGGACAGGTGCGTAGAGTGCCAGGAGTCGGGCAGTAGAGAGTTCGGGAGCCGCAGGGCCTAGTTGGGGCGGCTGTTGGGGGGATGAGGTCGTCGAAGAGGTCTTCCTGCATGGAGGGGACGGAGGCGGCGGGGAGGGGTTTGCGGCGGGAGGGGGTGGTGATGACGGCGAGGAGCTGGAGCTCGGTGATGGAGGTGCGGGGGACGTAGATGCGCTGGGTGTTGGAGCGGGTGTCGGGTGGGGTGAGGAGGAGGCCGGCGTCGTTGACGAGGTCGTCGAGGAGGGTGATGTCGATGGGGGCGAGGCCTTCGAGGACGTCTCCGCGTGCGGAAGGTGAGGCGGAGCCAGAGGCCTTCGGTGCGGGGGCGGGCGAGGAAGGTGCGGCGGGTGAGGCGCTCGGGGTTGACGGTGTCGGTGAGGTTGAAGTCGCGGACGTAGCAGATGTGCTTGATGTCGTTGAGAAGAAGGGGGATGACGCGGCCGGAGAGGTCGAGGAGGTCGATCGCCGGCTGGGGGCACGGTTGCGGACGAAGCCGGAGAGAGGCAGGTAGCCGGGGAGGGTTTCGCCGGTGAAGCGGCGGACGATGACCTTTTTGTGCGCGGAGGACATGGGTCGGACCGGTTCCGGACTTGGTCTGGGATTGTCGCATGGCAGTGGCGGGAGGAGCGAAAAAGGTGCAGTCAGGGTAGTCAATTCGCTAATGCTGTGTTACACTTACGTTTTGTGCCTACGCGTCATAGATCTTGATAAACGCTTGATTTGTCTGAGCTTAGCTAGCATGTTCGCTGGGTATCGGACGAGTTTGAGTGTACCGGTTAAGACCGGCTTGGAGTAAACCTACCAGTATGGCCGATTACATTTATCTGCTTGAAAACCGACTTTCCGCAGGCACAGCAGGCTGCACTTGCTTGCGGTGCGCGAAGTTGCTCGTGCTAAAGGGCTTACCGTGTTTCTGGTGGGCGGAGCGGTGCGCGACCTGACGAGCGGGTCGCCGGTGCGCGATCTGGATGTAGTGGTTCAGGGAAATGCTCTCAAGCTGAAGAAAGATATAGAGAAAGCCAGGCGGCGTTATCACCGGCGAGAACGAGGCGGGACAGGCGCTGTTTGTGCGGTTTCCGGGTGGCGTGCGGATGGAGATTGGCAGCACTTTGACGGTCACTTATCCGAAGCCGGGCAAGCCGGTGGTGAAGCCGGCGACGATTCTGGACGATCTGCGGCGGCGGGACTTTACGGCGAACGCGATGGCGCTGTCGCTGAATGACGGTTCGTACGGGCTGCTGATGGATCCGCTGAACGGGGTGGCGGACATCGAGAACCGCGAGCTGCGGCTGGTGAGCAACTACGGGTTTATCGAAGATCCGGTGCGGATGATCCGGGCGGCGCGGTTTATGGCGCGGCTGGGCTGGCAGATGGATGAGAAGACCCAGGAGCGGTATGAGACGGGCAAGGAGGAAGGGTACATCTCGGCGATGGACGCGTTTCATCGCGGGTATGAGACGGAGGAGATCTTCCACGAGGAAGATCCGCTGCGGGTGCTGAAGCGGCTGGAGGCCGAGGGCTGGATGAAGCACCTGTTCCCGGCGCTGGCGTCGGCGAAGGCGAATGTGGCGGAGCTGGAGCGGCTGCGCGAGAGCCAGATGCAGCTTGCAGATGCAGGGAATCCATCCGGACGCGGCGACGGCGAACTTTCCGCTGCTGACGGCGAAGATGGCTCCGAAGGACGTGGCGGCGCTGAAGAAGAGCTTTGCGCGGCAGGGGTTTGTGGAGGAGATTGCGGCGCTGGAGAGTGAGGCGAAGGCGTTTGCGGCGGAGTTTTCGGGTAAGGGTGCGGCGACGCCGTCGCAGGCGTGGAAGCTGTTGCACTCGGCCAAGCCGGAGGCGGTGCTGTGGGTTGCGCATACGTCGAAGAACGCCGGGATCCAGGCCAAGTTCAAAGGGCTTCTTTACGGAGTGGGCGCAGGCGAAGCAGAAGATTCCGTACGTGCTGATGCAGGAGATGCGGATCGTTCCTGATCTGCCGGTGTACGACGAGCTGCTGGACAAGCTGTTCTTCGAGCTGATGGACGACAAGCTGGGGACGGTTGAGGAGATGAAGGCTTATCTTGAGCCGTACTCGCCGCCGGCTCCGCCGCCGCCGGTGCATCTGCGCCGTCCGCGAGTGCCGAAGAAGGATGCCAAGCCGCCGAAGAGCCGGAAGAAGGCTGTGGCTGCGGTGGAGGGTGAGGCTGTGGAGCGGGTTGCTGCTGCGGGTGACGGGAAGGTTCAGGTGCCGGCGAAGGTTGCGGCGGCTCCGGGTAAAGTGGCTGCGGGTAAGGCGGCTGCGAAGGGAGCTCCTGCGCCGGTGAAGGCGGCTGCTGCTGCGAAGGTTGTGCCGGCGAAGGTTGCTGCGAAGACTTCGGCGACGAAGGCTGCTCCGGTGCAGAAGTCGGCTAAGAAGGTTATTCCTGCGAAGAAGGCGGCGGTGAAAAAGGCTGCCGTGAAGGCGGCGAAGAAAGCTCCTGCGAAGAAGGCTGTGGCGGTGAAAAAAGCGGCGAAGAAGGCGGCACCTGCCAAGAAGGCGGCGAAGAAAGCGCCAGCGAAGAAGGCGGCACCAGCGAAGAAGGCGGCGAAACCTGCTGCGAAGAAGAAGCGCTGACGAGCGGGAGCGCCTGAAGAGGGTGCTGAGAAAATCCCTCGTCACACTGAAGATTCCCTCGGTGGCTAAAGCCACATTGAAATTTGTTGCTTTGCGGCGGGACTGAAGTCCCGCCCCTTCAAAACAACAACTATTCCAACATCCTCTAAAGTCTGGTTGGTGAGGCTGAGTCCTTTTGCGTATCTGTTTGCGCATCCGGCGATGACGGGTGGGCATCGAAATGCGATGAGGATATTGGCAATCTCCGGGAGTCTTCGCTCCCAATCCACGAACACTGCATTGCTTCGCGCGGCTGCGCTTGTCGCTCCGTCACCGATTGATCTGGTTCTCTACGATCAGATGGAGACGCTTCCTCCGTTCAACCCCGATCTTGATGTCGACTCAGGGCTGGAGCCGGTTTCACGCTTTCGTGCCGAGTTACGGAACTCTGCTGCGGTCTTTTTTTCGACTCCGGAGTATGCGCATGGGATTCCCGGCTCGTTGAAGAATGCGCTGGACTGGGTTGTTGGAAGCGGAGAGCTCTCGGGGAAGCCGGTTGCGTTGATGAATGCTTCGGCGCGTGGGGAATATGCGCAGGCGGCGTTGAGAGAGGTCCTGAAGACGATGGATGCTCGTCTGGTATCGGAAGCGGAAGTGACTGTTCCGCTGCTTGGTAAGGGGCTTGGTGCAGCGGAGATTGCGGCTGATCCGGAGTTTGCGGCGTTGATCCGGTCTTCTCTTCAGAGGATTGTGGAGGCATGCGTCGACTTCAGTCGAACTTGCCGAAAAATGGGATGAGCAGGTCTCTTGGATCGGAGAACCCCCGAATCCAGTCAATTCCGGGGCTCCGACGATTTTTCACAGACGCGCTGTCAGTTTTGCTAGTTATCGGGAGCGGCGGAAGGTTTTATAGTTTGTGGCTGCGCGAGTGCATCCGGCCAATAGATAAACCCAGGGGCTAACGGCAAAATGACCCACAAAGTACACAACGAGATCGACTCGAGTCAGGAGAACCTGTGAATTCACAAGACAACCTGCAACGAACGGTGCTGCCAATTCCGGATCAACCGCGCACAGGGCTGGTCACCTATGATGCGAAGGACCCTCAGACTAAGTATCCGCCGATCACGCCGTTGCGGCCCCCCAAAGGCGCTCCCAACGTGCTGATCGTTTTGATCGACGATGCGGGTTTTGGCTCCTCCAGCGCGTTTGGCGGGCCGTGCAACACTCCGACGGCGGAAGCTTTGGCCGCCGAGGGCCTGAAATACAACCGTTTCCACACCACAGCGCTCTGCTCGCCAACGCGGCAGGCGCTCCTGACCGGACGCAACCATCACACCGTCGGCATGGGAGGAATCACCGAGATTGCGACCTCAGCGCCCGGCTACAACTCCATCCTGCCGAACACCTGCTCGCCATTGGCCCGCACGCTCAAGCTCAATGGCTACGCAACCGCGCAGTTCGGCAAATGTCACGAAGTCCCCGTCTGGGAAACCAGTCCGGCCGGCCCCTTTGATGCGTGGCCAACCGGCGGAGGCGGATTCGAATACTTCTACGGATTCATCGGCGGCGAGGCGAACCAATACTATCCGTCACTCTACGAAGGCACCACACCCATCGAGGTCAAGAAAACGCCCGAAGAGGGCTATCACCTGATGGAGGACATGACCGACAAGGCCATCAACTGGATTGGCCAGCAGCAGGCGCTCATCCCCGACAAGCCCTTCTTCGTCTACTTCGCCCCAGGCGCAACTCACGCCCCCCACCACGTCCCAAAGGAATGGGCAGACAAGTACAAAGGCAAGTTCGATCAGGGCTGGGACAAGCTGCGGGAAGAGATCTTCGCGCGACAGAAAAAATTAGGCGTCATTCCGCAGGATTGCCAACTCACCCCGAGACACAAAGAAATCCCTGCCTGGGACGAGATGCCCGCTGCGCTCAAGCCCGTGCTCATCCGCCAGATGGAGGTCTACGCCGGGTTCATGGAGTACACCGATTACCACGTTGGCAGGTTGGTGGATGGCCTACGAAAGCTCAATGAGCTCGATAACACGCTGATCTACTACATCATCGGGGACAACGGCGCATCTGCCGAGGGAACGGTAAATGGCACCTACAACGAGATGATCACTCTCAATGGCGCGCCCGCACTGGAGACGCCCGAGTTCCTGATGGAGCGGATAGACAAGCTGGGTGGGCCGGACTCCTACAACCACTATGCTGTCGGCTGGGCGCATGCGCTGGATACGCCGTATCAGTGGACCAAGCAGGTTGCTTCGCATTGGGGCGGTATTCGCAACGGGACGATTGTGCACTGGCCGAAAGGCATCAAGGAAAAGGGCGAAGTTCGGAACCAGTTCCATCATGTCATCGACGTCGCGCCAACCATCCTGGAGGCTGCCGGCCTGCCCCAGCCGATCTTCGTCAACGGAGTCCAGCAACACCCCATCGAAGGTGTCAGCATGGCGTACTCGTTCAACGATGCCAAGGCGCCCGATCAGCACGAGACCCAGTACTTCGAGATGTTCGGCAATCGCGGCATCTACCACAAGGGCTGGACCGCGGTGACGCGACACAGCACGCCATGGCTCTTCGAGAGAGATGCCGGCCTTCGACGACGACACCTGGGAGCTCTACGACACCAGTAAAGACTGGAGCCAGGCGAACAACCTAGCCAAGCAGATGCCTGAAAAGCTCCACGAACTGCAGCGCCTGTGGCTGATCGAGGCAGCGCGCTACAACGTACTTCCTCTCGATGATCGGAGAGTTGAACGGTTCAACTCAGATCTGGCGGGGCGACCGGTGCTGATCAAAGGCAACTCCCAGATTCTCTTCGGCAGCATGGGCCGTCTGTCCGAGAACTCGGTCCTCAATATGAAGAACAAGTCCCATTCCGTGACCGCTCAGATCGTCGTGCCCACAACAGGGGCAGAGGGCGTCATCGTCGCTCAAGGCGGCAACGCTGGCGGATGGAGCCTGTATGCCAAGGGCGGCAAGCTCAAATACTGTTACAACTTTTTCGGCATCCAGCAGTTCTTTGCCGAATCAACCGACGTGCTGCCTGCGGGCGAACATCAGGTACGCATGGAGTTTGCTTACGCCGGCGGCGGCCTCGCCAAGGGTGGCACGGTGTCTTTGTACGTGGATGGCAAAAAGGTGGGCGATGGCAAGAGTCGGCGCCACGCAACCCATGGTCTTCTCTGCCGATGACGGCTGCGACGTGGGAGTAGACACGGGAGCGCCCGTGTCACCGGACTACGGATCGCGAGGGAATGAATTTTCGGGTCGAGTCAAGGGCGTCCAGCTCGCCATTGCCAAGGACGCTGAGAGCCTCGACCACCTCGTCTCACCGGAGGATGCAATCCGTATCGCCATGGCCCGGCAATAAGGACAGAGAGCCAGGAGTCAAATGGGCTGTCGATCCCGCTCTCTGGGCGGGAAGTTGCACGGCGGCAGCGCGAACGGTTTGGGGAGAAAGGTTCAGGCGGTCGGGGTGGGTTGGGTTCTTCGGGGTCCCTTCGGCGAGCTCAGGGCAGGCTCTTCGACTTCGCTCAGGATGACGGCAAGAACTTGCAACGACAAGGGCAACGGCAACTGCAAAGGCAGGAGCAACTGCAAGGGCAACGGCAACAGCAACAGCAAGGGCAACGGCAACAGCAGGTCCTCCGCCTGCGGCGAAGGATGACAACAAAAAAGAGGCGAAGGGTGACAACAAAAAAAGATGCGAAGGGTGACAACAAAAAAGATAAGAGCGAACGGCAACAACGGCAGAGCTTAGTTTTTGGTCCCTGTCATGAAGGCGTTTGCGTCGGCGTGGGAGATTGCGTCTGTTGAGTAGGTGAAGGTTCCCTTGTCTTTTATTTCGCGGGCGGCTCGGATGAAAGCGCCGAGGGCGGCGCGGGCGAGGGATCCGCCGACGCTGATTCGTTTGGCGCCGACGGCGGCCAGTTCTTCGAGGGAAAAGGTTGCGCCCTGGAAGCCCATGAGGACGTTGACGGGTTTGGAGACAGAGGCGGAGACCTCGCGGATGGACTCAAGCGTGGAGAGGCCGGGTGCGTAGAGGACGTCGGCGCCGACGTCGGCAAAGGACTGGAGCCGGCGTATGGTGTCGTCGAGGTTGGGCCGGCCATGGAGGAAATTTTCGGCTCTTGCGGTGAGGAGGAACTGATGGGTGTGGGCTGTTTCTGCGGCGGCTGCGACGCGCTCGACGGCGAGCTGGAAGTCGTAGATGGGGGATGCCGGGTCGCCGGTTGCGTCTTCGATGGATCCGCCGGCGAGGCCGATGGCGGAGGCGAGCTGAATCATCTCGGAGCAGCTTTCGGGCGATGGGCCGAAGCCGTCCTGCATATCTGCGGAGACCGGCAGATGAGTTGCGTCGACGATCTCTTTCGCGTTCGCAAGGGTGCCGTCGCGCGTGACCTGTGAGTTAGAGTCCTGGCGCCCGATGGAAAAAGCATAGCCTGCACTGGTTGTGGCGAGCGCTTCGAAGCCCAGGGCGGTGAGGATTTTTGCGGTCCCGGCGTTCCATGGATTTGGGATGATGAAGATTCCGTCGCGTTCATGAAGGGCTTTGAAGGCTTTGTATTTTTGCTCGCGGGTCACAGGGGATTCTCCTTACGACTTGAATTCTCCTTACTTTCTTTTCTTTTGATGTATTTTTTATTCGGGCGATCCGTAGAGTTAGCGGTGGCGCTTGAAGAGAGCAAGGGTGGTGACGAAGAGGCCTCCTCCGGTGAGGGTGAGGAGGATGATGGCGCGACGATAAGCTCGCTGGGTTGCGGGTGGGGTGGCTGCGGTGTTGTCGAGGCATTGGGTGCAGCCCTGGGCGTGGAGTGGTTGGGGAAGAAGAGATATTGCGGTGAAGAAGAGCAGGGTAGCGAGTCGGGGTGGTTTGTTTTGGGGGTGGTGCGATTTCATTGGAAATAGGCCAGGAGGGCGAAGAGGAAGAGCCAGAGGAGGCCCATAGCGTGCCAGTACCAGGAGACGCCGTCGACGATGATCTGTCGGGTTTCGAGTTGGCGTGAGGCATAGAGGCCCACGAAGGCACCAATGAGAGCGGCGATGCCGAGGAAAAGGTGGAAGGCGTGGACACCGGTGATCAGGTAGAAGAAGTGGCTGCTCTGGTTGGTGCGGAAGAAGACGTGTTCGCTGGCGAGTTGACGCCATGCAGTCCACTGGCCGGCGAGAAAGAGCAGGCCGAGGACGATGGTGGCGGAGAGCCAGGGGAGTACGCCGCGGGTGATGGGTTTTCCGATGCCGAGCCACTCGTCCATGACGTCGGTCTCGCGGAACATGCTGCGGCGCGCGACCTCCATGGCGGCGGAGCTGAGGAGAAGGATGGCGGTATTGAGCCAGAGGATGGGTGGGATGTCGGTGGGGGTCCAGGTGTTGACGTAGTGGTTGTAGACGTCGACGTGGCTGGAGGATTGATTGACGAAGAAGGTGCTTACGATGGCGACGAAGAACATGAGGTCGCTGGCGAGGGCGAAGAAGATGCCCATGCGGTAGCGGTGGAGACGCTCGTAGGGGCCGCGGCTGCCGTGGGAGCGTTCGTTCCAATTGTCGCCGTCACCGCCGCCGCCGGTTCGCTTGTCAGTTGGCGGACGCCGACCTGATCCGCCGTCGTGATCTTCCAGGCGGCGTTTGCGTTCCTGGTCGGTTTTGTTTGGCGTGATGGTGGCCGGCATAAAGGTGCACTCTTAAAACACGCGCTGAGAAAAGCTTACTCCGGTTTGGCGTTGGTGGTGTTTTCGATGGTTGCGTCGGCAAACGTGCCGGGCGTCCATTGGGGGAGGAACGTTTCTCCAAGCTCTGTAGATTGATAGTGGCATGGGGACCGATGGACGGTGATCTCTGGTGTATCGGATGCGGGCGAAGGGGGGAAAGGATTCATGGTCGGGTGCCATTCGAGCGTTGTGGCGTTCCAAGGGTTTGACGTTGCGAAGGGGCCTTTGCTTACACTGCGAGCGAGATTGTAGAGGAAGATGAGCTGGGCGGAGGCGAGAAAGATGGCGGCGTAGGTGATGAATTTATTGAGAGGTATGGTGTGGGCGAGGAGGAGACCGGTGGGGCTGAGTGCGCCGCCGGGACCAGGGATCCCGGTGAGTTGGGCATATTGACGGGGTTCGCCGGCGAGGCCGGTGAGGTGCATGGGGAGGAAGACGGCGTAGGCACCGAGGATGGTGCACCAGAAGTGGAGGCGGCCAAGGGGTTCGGATAAGAGGCGACCGGGGTGGTTGTCGGTTGCGATGATTAACGGGAACCAGTAGTAGGTGGCGGCGTAGAGGGCGAAGACACCCGCCATCGCCATGATGAGGTGGAAGTGGGCGACGACGAAGAAGGTGTTGTGGAGATATTCATCCAGAATTGGTTGGGCGAGGATAGGGCCGGTGAGGCCTCCGGTGATGAAGAGCGAGACGAAGCCGAGGGCGAAGAGCATGGCTGTCGTGTATTGCGGACGGCTGCGCCATATTGTGGCCAGCCAGCTTAGGACTTTGGCGGAGGCGGGGAGCGCGATGGCCATGGTGGAGATGGAGAAGGCGGAGCTGGCGAAGGGGTTGAGACCGGCGACGAACATGTGGTGTCCCCAGAGCAGGATGCCGAGGAAGCCGATGAGGAGTGTGGTCACGATCATGGTGCGGTAGGCGAAGACTCTTCGGTGGCTGAAGTTGGCGAGGAGCATGGAGGTGACGCCGAGGCCGGGGAGGATGGCGATGTAGACCTCGGGATGTCCGAAGAACCAGAAGAGATGGAGCCAGAGGAGGGGGCTGCCGTCGCCGCCGTGGTGGATGACGCCGTTGACGAGGTCGCCGGTAGGAAGGAAGAAGCTGGTGTGGGCGTGGCGATCGCAGAGGAGGAGAAGGATTGCGGCGAGGAGGACGGAGAAGGCGATGATGCTGAGGAGGGCGGCGGTGAACCATCCCCAGACGGTGAGGGGAAGACGCTCCCACGTCATGCCTTCGCAGCGGAGGCGAATGATGGTGGTGAGGGTGTTGATGGAGCTGGCGGTGGAGGCGATGGCGAAGAGAGCAATGGAGATGAGCCAGAGATCCATGCCGAGGCCCTGGCCGGGACCGGCGCTGGGGACTGCGCTGAGGGGTGGGTAGGCTGTCCAGCCGGAGATGGCGGAGCCGCCGGGGACGAAGGTGGAGCTGAGGAGTGTGAGAAGAGCTACGGCTGTCAGCCAGAAGCTGGCTGCGTTGAGGACAGGGAAGGCCATTCGGTGGGAACCGATTTGTGCGGGAAGGATGAGGTTGGAGAAGCCGGCCTGCGGGGCGGTGGTGAGGACGAAGAAGAGCATGATGGTGCCGTGGATGGTGACCAGGGCGAGATAGTCTTCGGGGAGGATGGGGCCATGGAACCAGAGAGGCCATGTGGGCCAGACAAGGTGAATGCGCATCAGGAGCGAGAGGAGGGTGCCGATCGCAACGGAGATAAGCGCGAGCGTGAGGTACTGGATGCCGATGGTGCGGTGATCGGTGAGGCGATGGAAGCGAGGGAGTAGCGGGCGTGGTGTTTGGTTCGGTGGTTGTGGGTTGTTTGGGTTCATGGCTGTGTCACCCCTTGCTGATGGGAGGCCAGCCAATTTGCGAATTCGTTGGGCGGGACGATGCGGAGTGTGGCGTTCATGCGGTAGTGGCCTAGACCGCAGAGTTGTGTGCAGAGGATCGCGTAGGTGCCGGGCGTGGTGGGAGTGAAGTGGATGTGGATGGTCTGGCCGGGGACGGCGTTTTGTTTGAGACGGAGTTCGGGGATGGAGAGGCCGTGGATGACATCCTGGGCGCGGAGGGCAAGGTCGATTTCGCGGTTGGCCGGGAGGACGAGTTGGGAGGAGGTGATGTCGTCGGCGGAGTGAGGATCGGCGGAGTCGAGACCGAGAGGGTTGCCTTCGCCGGGAGCTACGAGTTGGGGGCGCGTGATGCCGAAGGTGGCGTCGGGGCCGGGGTAGCGGAAGTACCAGGCGAATTGAACGCCGGTGACTTCGACCTGAAGGGCGGTGAGCGAGGCTCCGGTGTAGCGGGTGGCGGCCCAGAGACGTTCGGCCTTGATGGTGAGGAAGGCGAAGAGGAGGGCCAGTGCGGCTGAGTGGAAGGTATTCGATGCGTTTGAGGCTGGTGGCTTCGGAGTGACGGCGCAGGAGGAGACCGAGAAGCAGGATGACGTGGGCGAGGGCGAGAAGGGAGAGGGCGATCCAGAGGTTGAGGAGTAGATGATGGTCGAGCGCGGGGCCGTGGGCGCTGGCGTCGGCGGGGAGGAACCATGGGGCGAGCAGGAGCGCGTTTGATTGCGGGAGGCGCGTCATGCTGGGGAACGGCATGGTTAAGGATAGCGCGTTCGGATTTTCAGCTGTCAGAGCGCGACGTTTAATTGGATGCAAAGGCAAATCGCGTGATTGTTGAGGCGGTGAAGGGGAAAGCAACAACAGGTCCTCCCACTTCGCGGAAGGATGACAACAAAAAAGGCAAGACAACAAAAAAGGCAAGAATGCGGAGTTACGTTTTATTGCGGATGAGGTCGAGGAAGAGCTGGTGGACGCGGAGGTCGGAGCTGAGTTCGGGGTGGAAGGTGGCGGCGAGGAGGTGGCCTTCGCGGACGAGGACGGGGAAGTCGTCGCGGGTGGCGAGGGTTTCGACGTGCGGGCCGGTGTGGGTGATTCGGGGGGCGCGGATGAAGACCATTTCGAGTGGGCCGCCGGGGAGTTTTGTCGGCTCGGTGAGGATGGCGGAGTCGATCTGGCGGCCGTAGGCGTTGCGCTCGACGGTGATGTCGAGGGCGGCGAGGGATTTTTGCGTGGGGTTTTCTACGTTCTTTGCGAGAAGGATCGCGCCGGCGCAGGTGCCGAAGGTCGGGGTGGTTTCGACGAAGGACTGGAGGGCGTCGAGGAAGCCGCCACGCTCGAGAAATTTGAGGAAGGTGGTGGATTCGCCGCCGGGGATGATGAGGCCGTCGAGATTGGCGAGTTCGGCTGGGGTGCGGACGAGCTTTGCGGTGACACCGAGAGCGGTGAGGGCTTTGGCGTGGGCTTCGAATGCGCCTTGCAGGGCGAGGACACCGATGGTGAGTGGAGCCTGGGACATATCTTGATTGTAGAGAAGAGGAGCGCGGCGTAGTTGGATACGGACTAGATGCCTTCGCCGAAGACCAGATAGTTGCCATCGGGGTCGCGCAGGGCGAACTCGTTCATCTTCCATTCGCGGGGTGCGAGGCGTTCGGAGAGAGTGACTCCGGCGGCGAGGAACTCGGCTTCGAGGGCGGCGGCGGTGCCGTTGGCGAGGTAGAAGTAGGCGCCGCTGGAGCTCGGCTCTTCGGTGCGACGGCGGAGTGTGGTGAGGTGCAGTTCGTGGCCGTCGCGATGGATGAAGGCGTAGGTGTCGCCATCTTTGTAACGTTTGGAGGTGAAGCCGAGGCGATGGTAGAAGTCGATTGCGCGGGTAAGGTTGCTGACGGGCAGGACGGGGACGACGAGCGCGATGGAGGGTTCAGGCATTTTCGAACAACACCCCCTTTAGATAATTAGTCGGAGTTGACGGAGATCATGCGATCTTCACTTCTTCGCGCAGCTTCTTTGGATTGGGCAGAAGGCCGGTCAATAGCCCGATTGCAGGAAGATACGCGCAGACTTTGTAGACGAAGATGATGCTGGTGAGGTCGGCGATCTTGCCCAGCACCGCCGCGCCGATGCCGCCCATTCCGAATGCCAGTCCGAAGAACAGGCCGGAGATCATACCGACTCGGCCGGGGACGAGCTCCTGCGCGTAGACGAGGATAGCTGAGAAGGCTGATGCGATTACGAAGCCGATGATGACGCTAAGGATGCCGGTCCAGAAGAGGTTGGCGTAGGGCAACACGAGCGTGAAGGGGAGGACTCCGAGGATGGAGCACCAGATGACGGCTTTGCGTCCGACGCGGTCGCCGATTGGGCCGCCCATAAAAGTTCCGGCTGCCACTGCGGCAAGAAAGACGAAGAGATGGAGTTGCGAACTCCGAACGGAGACGTGAAATTTTGTGATCAGGTAGAAGGTGTAGTAGCTGGTAAGACTCGCGAGGTAGAAGTACTTCGAGAAGACGAGCGCGATCAGGACGGTGATGGCGGTGATCACCTGTCTTCGCGGCAGTCCTGTGGATTCGTCGGTGTGCTTTGCGGGTCTGCTTTGCAGGTGGCTGAGGCGGGCCTTGTACCAGTGGCTGACTCGGATGAGCACTATGATTCCGAGGAGCGCTGCGAGGGAGAACCATGCTGAACCGATCTGTCCGTAGGGGAGGACGATGAGGACAGCCAGCAGCGGGCCAATGGCAGAACCGGTGTTTCCGCCGACCTGGAAGAAGGATTGAGCGAAGCCATGCTTTCCGCCGGATGCCATTCGCGCTACGCGGGACGATTCGGGATGGAAGACCGCGGAACCTACGCCGATCAGTGATGCTGCGAGGAGCAGCAAGGAGAAGGTAGGGGCGACCGCCAGCAGCAATAGACCGAGGAGCGTGAAGACCATTCCGATGGGGAGCGAATAGGGCATCGGCTTGCGGTCAGTGTAGTGTCCGATGACTGGCTGGAGGAGAGACGCGGTAATTTGGTACGCCAGAGAGATGAAACCGATCTGCGTGAAGTTGAGATGGAATGATGTTTTGAGAATGGGATAGATGGAGGGCAACAGCGACTGCATCATGTCGTTGAGGACATGACAGAAGGTGATTGCGGTCAGCACACGAAGCATCGTCCGTTCCTGCATGGTGCCGGGACGATCGATTTCGTTTGTTGTGACGGCCGGGGTACTCATTCTGGCTTTCTCCGCAATCTCTTTCGTTATGATAGCGATCCTGTCCTAGCGAGGGGTTAGAGGATGATCTTGACGCCGGCGGCGCGGCACTCGGCTTCGACTGCGGCGGCGACCAATTTCTGACAGGGAGAATGGGCACGATGGGGATGAGGGTAGGCATCAAAATGAGTTTACCGTGATCGGAGCTGTTCTGATTGAGCACGAATAATGGGCCAACTGCTTTCGCAGAGGGGTCTAGAGGTACTGGCGTTCGTGGCGGCGAATCTCTTTGTAGCGCAGGAATGCCCGATGATCATCTTCCAGTCCAAGCACGGTGCGAAGCGTTGAGCCGCGATAGGTATGGGCCGCCATGCCGGCGGCGTTGCGTGCAACAAACCAGGGATCGTGGAGAAATGCCGTGGGCATGTGACGGGTCTTAATGCCGCGCTCGGCTTTCCAGCGCAGGTACTCGATCTCGTCCGCCGACAGGTGCTCGTTGCGCACAACTGAGGTGGTGCCGTCGTACTCTTCCAGGTGTTCATTTTCGATGAGACCGAGACGGCGAAATTCGTCGGTCATCGGAGTGCGCGGGTAAGGCGTGGGATGCTGAATGTAAGGCCAGTCCACATATTGGCGGGCGAAGGCGAGGTTGGCCTCGATCGACTCGGCGGTATCGTTTGGACTGCCGACGATCAGGCCTCCGATAACGTACATCTTGTTGCGATGGAGGTACTCGATGGCCTGGAGTGTCGCGTTGCCGGTGTTCTTGCCGTCAGTGCGTGCGGTGTTTTTTGCCGATGCCTGAAGAAATTTGAGATCGCTCTCGAGAACGTTTTCGATTCCGAGGAAGACATAGCGAAAGCCGGCACGGTGCATCAGCGGAGCAAGGGTTTCGCCGTGATTCGCGATCGCGGAGGTCATGCCTTGAACGAAGTAATCCAGGGTGTGGAGACCGGCGGCGATGATGGCATGGCAGAGCGCTTCAAAGCGATGGACGTTCAATGTGATGTTGTCGTCGACGAGGAAGATTGTGCGGGCGCCGTGGCTTTGCGCATCGCGGATGTCGGCGATGACGCGATCAAAGGAGTAGGTGTGGAAGTTGCGCCCGCGCATTTCAATGATGGAGCAGAATGTGCAGTCGTAGGTGCAGCCGCGCGAGGTTTCGACGACATCGACCTGGCGGCCAAGGATCGTGTAGCCCTTGAGAACGCGGGCGCTGCGGTTGGGAAGGCGGATTTCGTCGTCTTCCAGACGATGCGGGGCGCGCAGCTGGTTGTGAATCCACTTGTCACCGCAGCGGTGCGAGAGACCGGAGATGAAGTGAAGATCGTGGCCGTTGTCGAGCGCACGGATCAGTTCGCGGAAGGTGACTTCCCCCTCACCGCGCACGATGAAGTCGACCGGCATGGAGAGATAGGCTTCGGAGGCGAGGCTTGGGTCATAGCCACCGACTGCGATTTTCACGTCTGGTTTTAGACTGCGAACCAACGCCATGATGCGTTCGGCGGTTCGGCGTTGGAAGGTCATGACGGAGAGCCCGACGAGCTCGGGATCAAGCTCGCGAACGAGGCGGGTGACCGTCTCTCGCACGGTGCGCTGGCAGAGAACGAGATCGGCGACGGCTACCTTGTGAATCGGATCGACATTGCCAGCAAGGGAGGTCAAGGCTCCGTTTGGCATGCGGATGGCGATGGTGGGCATGTGCTCGAAGGAATCGGGCATGGAGAGCAGAAGGATATTCATGGAATCCTCCTTGACTACTCAGACCACCGTGCAGATGACTACCAGCCGCGGGTTTGCATGAGGTGTTGCTCTTCGATGGCTGCGGCGGCGAGGCCCTTCATGGTGCCGGTTACGGATTCGCTGGCTTCGGCGACGATCTTTGGATCGTTGAAGTGAGTGGTGGCGATGACGATGGCGCGGGCGCGGGAGACGGCTTCTTCGCGCTCCTTCGGATCGTTTTCGACGTCGAGCGGAGTGGCGCGCTCCTTCATGAAGATGCCGGAGCCTACGAAGACGGTCTCGGCGCCGAGCTGCATCATCAGGGCTGCGTCGGCTGGAGTGGCGATGCCGCCGGCGGAGAAGTTGGGGACGGGAAGCTTGCCGGCTTTGGCGACCATGCGGATGAGTTCGTAGGGGGCGCCGTGGACCTTGGCGGCGTTGTAGAGTTCTTCGTCGCCGAGGACGGTGAGGGCTTTGATCTCGCGGACGATCTGGCGCATGTGCTGGACGGCGTGGACGACGTCGCCGGTGCCGGGTTCGCCCTTGGTGCGGATCATGGCTGCGCCTTCGGAGATGCGGCGGAGGGCTTCGCCGAGGTTGCGTGCGCCGCAGACGAAGGGCGTGGTGAAGGCGTGCTTGTCGATGTGGAAGGTCTCGTCGGCGGGGGTGAGGACTTCGGATTCGTCGATGAAGTCGACACCGAGATGCTGGAGGACCTGGGCTTCGGCGAAGTGGCCGATGCGGGCTTTGGCCATGACCGGGATGGTGACGGCGCCCATGATCTCTTTGATGAGCTTGGGGCTGGCCATGCGGGCGACGCCGCCTTCGGCGCGGATCATGGCGGGGACGCGCTCGAGGGCCATGACGGAGATGGCTCCGGCTTCTTCGGCGATGCGGGCCTGCTCGACGTTCATGACGTCCATGATGACGCCGCCTTTGAGCATCTCGGCGAGGCCGAGTTTGAGGCGGAGGGTGGACGAACCGAAGCTGCCGTTGTGCGTGTGATCTGCCATGGGGATTCTCCTGGGTCTTGTGTCTAGCGCGCGGCGGTGGGCGCATTGTGCTGCCTGAATATCCGCGAGACCTTTAAGTTTAGCAGTTTTGGGCCCGGAGTGATGAGGGCGCTGGGCTTGTTGGCCAGGTTGAGTCTCCTGCGTGCTGATTTTGCGGAAAATTCAATTGCGATTTATCTGTGGTGCGGGGTGGAAGGGTCATGCTTCGCGTACAGGCGGTGTGTCTGCCGCGGAATTGCCACGGGAGGTTTGGATGGACGCTGAACTGACGATTGTGATTCCTGCGAAGAATGAGGTGGCGATGCTGCCGAAGCTGCTGGAGTCTCTGTGCCGGCAGGACTATGCGGGGATGCCGGTGACGCGAGTGTTGGTGGCGGATGCTGGGTCGACCGACGGGACAGTGGAGGTGGCACTGGGTTTTCGAGATCGGTTGAAGGTGGAGGTGGTGGCTGGTGGGCTGCCTTCGGTGGGAAGGAATGCAGGGGCTCGGCTGGCGACGACGAAGTATGTGTTGTTTCTGGATGCGGATGTGGAGTTGCCGGAGCCGACAATGTTGCGCAGAGCAATGTGGCGGATGGAGCGGCGGCGGTTGCATTTGGCGACGACGAATATTGCTTGCCGTGAGGGTGGATTCTTCGATGATGTGTTGTATGCGGGAAATAATTTGATGCAGCGCGTGGGGAGTTTTACGAAGCCGTTTGCAACGGGGATGTTTATGTTGTTTGAGCGTGAGGTATTTTGGGCGCTGGGTGGATTCAACGAAAAAGCTCTGTTTGCTGAGGACTATCTGTTGTCAAAGGGTGTGGCGCGGATTCGATTTCGGATTGTGCGCGGTCGCGTGTTGACGACGAATCGACGGTTTCAGAAGCTTGGTCATTGGACGATGGTTTGGATGTTCTTCAAGACGATGCTGCATACCTGGGACGAGGAGTATTTTCTGGAGGATCAGGGGTATTGGAGTGAGGCTGGGTGAAACAGGGAGTAGGGAATAGGGAGTAGGGAGTAGAGGGCAAAGGCAACTGCTAGAGCAGCTCCCCTCGTTTCGTGGAAGGCTGACAACTAGAAAAACAAATGCAAAAGCAGGTTCTCGCGCTTCGCGGAAGGATGACAATCGTCCAGACGGGTTCTAGGGTTGGGGAGCGGTGAAGCCGGCGGCGGCGAGAAGTTTTGCGTCGATGACGATAAAGAGGCCTTTGCTGCGGGCGAGTACCGTGCCGTCGGGGCGTTGGATTTCGGCCTGGTGGAAGATTTTGCGATCGTGAGAGCCGTCGGGTTTGGTGGCGCGGTTAAGGTGGCGGGCTACGAGGACTAACGGCTCGTAGAGCGGTACGGGGCGGAGGTAGTCGACCTCCATGTGGCGAGTCATGGCGAGAACGTTGAGGGGACGGTTGAGCTTGCTCATGGCTTCGTCGAGGAGAGCGGCGACGATGCCGCCGTGGATGTGGCCGGGGGGCCCTTCGTGCATGCGATCGAGTTGGAAGTGGCAGGTGGCGGTGATGGCGTCCGGGTTGGAAGTGTCGGTGGTGAAGGTGAGGTGGAGGCCCTGGGGGTTGGCGGGGCCGCAGCCGAAGCAGTGATTGGCGCGCTCGTCGATGGTGGGGGTGTCCATCGAGGCGGGGGTGTGGCGGGAGGTGTCGGGTATGGGCATGTCCTAAGGTCTCTTGTATCGGACGTTAGCACAGTGCGGGGTGGAATGAATAGTCGTTCAGTTCTGGGAAAACGGCTTAGGCGGTGCAGACTTCGATGATGCCTGGGCCGAATTTTTCAATCTTTTCGTGGCCGAGTCCGTGGATGGTTTTGAGTTGGGATAGATTTTTCGGACGGGCGAGGACGATGCTGCGGAGAGTGGTGGAGGCGAGGACGAAGAAGAGCGGGAGATTGAGTTTTTCGGATTCGGCTTTGCGCCAGTCGCGGAGGCGTTGGTCGAGGGCTTGTTGCTCGGGAGTGAGGGTGTCTGGTTCGGGTGTGGTGGCGCGGGGGCGGGTGAAGGTTTCGGCGGCGGGAGAGCTTACCCCAGGGGCTAAAGCCCTATTTCTGTCGCTCTCTGAGAGACCCAAGGCTGAAGCCTTGGGGTACCTAGAAGCAACAGCAACCGCAGAGACGGGTGCTCCATGTGAAGGCTGCGAGGGCTTCGGTCGAGATGACGATTTTTTGTCAGCGGTGTGAAGTAAGTTCGGCAGAGCATCGGAACGACAGAGGGCGATGATGTCGGCGCCGTAGCGGTCGGCTTTTTCGGGGCCTATGCCGGAGACAGTTTGGAGTTCGGAGAGGCTGGTGGGGCGCGCGGCGACGAGATTGTGAAGGACGCTGTCGCCGAAGACGATGAAGGCGGGCTTGCCGGTTTTTGCGGCTTCGGCTTTTCGCCAGGCGCGGAGGTTGGCTTCGAGGGATTTTTGTTCGGAGGTGTAGGCGGCGGTTGTTTGTTCGCGTTCGGTTTTGAGAGATGCTTTGGAGGGTTTCGAACCGGTTGCCTTGTTGGACTTTTTTCGAGACGAAGAACTTGCTGTGTTTGCTCCTGAATCTTTGATGAGGAGGTCGGGTGGTAGGGGGCCGGTGAAGGTGCGGCCTTCGTGGGTGAGGGAGGCTTTTTTAAAGGTGATGAGGTTGCCTTCGGGGTTGGTCCACTGGTCTTGATTTAGCGTGATGAGTCCAGCGCGGACGAGGGCGTCGAGGAGGGTGTCGAAGATTTTGCGATCGGCAGCCGGGGTGTTGCGAAGTGCGCTGGTGGAGAGCTCGGTGTGAAGTTTGCCGGTAGCGCGAGTCTGACCGTCGAGTGCTCGTAAGATGGCTCGGAGTTGGCGTTCTTCTTCGGTGGTGGGTGGGCGGAAGGTTTGCGCGGTGGCGTTTTGTGGGGCGCAGAAGTCGCAGTGGCCGCAGGGGCGGAGGCCGTCGGCGGTGTCGCCGAAGTGCTGGATGAGCGCGGCCATGCGGCATTGTGGAGATTCGGCGAATTGCACCATGCGGTCGATCTGCTCGCGGCGGAAGGCGAGTTGGTTGTCGTAGCCTTTGCGCCATGCTGCGCGTGTGGGAGCTTCTTCGCTAGCGCGGACGTTGCCGGCCATGTCGATGGTGGCTGCGCCCTGGGCGATGAGTTTTTCGACGGCTTTGTCGAAGGTCTCGGCGTCCATCTTGAGACGTTGTCGGAGGAGATCGGGCATCTGGTAGTCGTCGTTGAGGAGCGCGGCGACGCGAGTGAGTTCGGTGATGGCGGGATAGTCGCGCTCGAGGAAGAAGTCGTGCATCTTGCGGTCGGCGAAGGAGTGGAGGAGGACGGTGCGAGAGGGCTGGCCATCGCGTCCGGCGCGGCCGATCTCCTGGTAGTACTGCTCGACGGAGCCGGGGAGCGCGGTGTGGACGACGGTGCGGACGTCGGCTTTGTCGATGCCCATGCCGAAGGCGATGGTGGCGACGACTACTTCTAATTTTCCGGTGAGGAAATGACGTTGGACGCGTTCGCGTGTGGCGGGGTCGAGGCCTGCGTGGTAGGCTGCGGCACTTCCGCCGAGAGTGCTGGCGAGTTCTTCGGCGGCCTTGCGGGATGGTGCGTAGACGATGGCGGGTCGGTTGGATTTTTCTTTGAGGAGATTGGCGGTGAACTCGTTGCGGCGAGGCTTGGAGAGTTCAACGACTTCGATGGCGAGGTTGTGGCGGCGGAAGCCGTGGATGAAGAGTTCGGGTTGGATGAGTTTGAGTTGGGTGATGATGTCGCGTTGGACTGTTGGTGTCGCTGTTGCGGTGAGGGCGATGACGGGGGCGGGGCGGAGAGCGGGGAGGAAATCGCCGAGGGTGCGGTAGTCGGGGCGAAAGTCGTGACCCCAGGCGGAGATGCAGTGGGCTTCATCGATTGCGATGAGCGAGGGCTTCTTGCGGGCGAGCATCTCGGGGAAGTTGGGGACGCGCATGCGCTCGGGTGCGATGAAGAGGAACTGGAGGTTGCCATCGAGATAGTCGCGGCAGGCTTGGCGGGCTTCGTCGCGGGAGAGGCCGGAGTGGATGCGGGCGACGCGGAGGCCGGCGGCGGTGAGTTTGTTGGCCTGGTCGTCCATGAGGGCGATGAGGGGAGAGATGACGAGGGCGGTGCCTCCGCGAGCGATGGCGGGGAGCTGGTAGCAGAGGGATTTGCCGGCGCCGGTGGGCATGACGAGGAGGACGTCGCAGCCGTCGGTGGCGGCGCGGCAGACGGCTTCCTGATTGGCGCGGAAGGATGGAAAGCCGAAGGTTGTGTGGAGCAGGGAGGTGAGGTTCATCAGCTTGCTCAGTTTCGCATAATGTTCGCATGAGCGCGATGAGGTAGAAAGTTGTGAGTTAGGTTCGGAGGTTATTGCTGTGGGGCGGCCTTGCTGCGCCATTTGGTGGTGAGTTGGCGATCGGCGAGGACTTTGATGAAGACGCCGCCGACAACGCTGCGGGCTTGAAAGCCGACCTGTTTGCCGGTTTTGGTGTCGTACCAGTCGGTCAAGGGGACGCGGGTTGGAGTTTCGTTCATCCAGAGATAGATGGGGTCGATGATGGCGTTGAACTGCTCGGGTGTGGAGGCAAGTGTTGCGGTCCACAGTGACCAGTCGAGTTTGGTGTAGTCGGCGCGACTGTCGAGTGGAAGGCCGTAGCGATTGAGTTTTTTCAGGTAGAAAGAGACTTCGGTTTCGCGGACGGACTTGGGGAAGAGGTTGTAGTCGAGGAGTTGATCCCAGACGAGATTGTATTTTTGGCTCCAGGTGCCGGGGCTGTTGAAGGCGAGTTTGTAGTGGTCGCCTTCCTGCGCCATGCTGATCCACTTTTCGGCCATGGCTTTCGATGTGGCTTGATATTGTTTGGCGACGGCGTCCTGATTGAGAAGGTGGGCGAGGTCGGCGTAGGCGGTGAGGGCGTCGATGGCTTTGATGGAGAGGTTGGAGTTGTGAGCGACGTGGCCGGCGAAGTCGTCTGTGGTTAGCTGGTTTTCGGGGTCGAGGCCTTTCTCTTTGAGGTATTCGGCCCATTTGGTGAGCTGGGGCCAATAACGTTTTGCGAGTTGGGGTGAAGATTCGGCACGGGCGACGGCGTCGACGAGGATGAGCATATTGCCGCTTTCTTCAACGGGCATCTGGTCATCCTCTGTTTTTTCTCCGCCGCCGTAGACCTGGCCGTTGGCGAGAGGGTATTGGCCGAGATCGTGCGGGGAGAAAGGGAACTTCCAGCGCGCGAGGGAGGCGTATTCGAGGACGGGCAGTAGCTGGGCCTCGAGGAGTTTGGGTTCGAAGAAAAGAAAGATGGGAGCGGAGGGGTAGAGGACGTCGACTGTGGCGATGCAGCCGTTGGAGAAATTTTCCTTTGCGAAGAGCATGGGGTCGCCGTTCGCGTCGGCGACGAGTTTGTGCGCGGCGATGGCCTGGCGGTAGGAGAGGATGGCGATTGCGGCGTAGTGATCGCCGCCGGCTTTGATGAGGTCGGCTGTGAGTTCGGTGTCGAAGGCAGAGGTGCGGGCTTCGAGGTCGGAATATTGCGATTCGGCTTTGTCGAGCATCTCTTCGACGGGCATGTTGTTGCGTTGCCAGTAGGGGCGGAGGTTTCGTTGGAGGTACTGGATGGCGTAGTTCTCGGTGTAGGCGACGAGAAGATGCCGCGTGACGGGTTGCGCGGCGACGGAGCCGAGATCGAAGATCATCGCGAGATGCGAGGCGGAGCGGTTCGCTGTCTCGGGTATGTCCATCGTGTCGCTGATGGGAAGTTGCCCGGTGGAGGCGAAGGTTTGGGCGGGATGCGGTGTGATGGAGGTGGTGTGATTCTCGTTGCGCGGAATCGCAAGACGGAAGTAGCCCCAGTCGATACGGAGGTTGTCGCCGGAGCGGTTGAGAATCTTCTGGTCCTGGGAGCCGACGGAGAGGACATCGAGCGACGAAGTCTGATTGCGGAATGCTGTAACCGTCTGGCTCGCATCGTTGACGGCGATGAGGGGGTTGACGTCGAGAAGGATCGAGACCTGATGGGGTGCTCCATCGGAGGATTGTGCGGTCCACGTCAGGTAGGTGACGGGGCGGGAGAGGAGATCGAGATCGTTGAGGATTGCTGGCGTCGTGAAGACGAGTCGCAGCGTGATGCCGCTTTGGCGAAACTCGTAGGTAGTGTGGGTGGGCGCGACGGTGTGAAGGGTCTGCTGCATTGCAGGAATTTTGTTGGGATTGCGACCCATGAAGCGATAGGGTTTGCCGTCGATGCGCGCGATGCCGGTGATGGGCTGCGGGGAGCCGGTCCAGTGAGTGGTGTCGGAGTCGGTGAGGTTGTCGGTGTTCGACCAGACGCTGAAGTAGGGATCATGCGTGATGAGGGGCGTCGACGGCGGGCGCTGCTGGGCGGTGAGCGATAGGCCGCTGAGACATAGCGTGGCGCAAGTGCCTAGGAATCGCGAGGGTTTGATGGCCGACCTCCGGAGGATTAAGTGATTCGAAGCTAAGGTTCAGCTTTGTTGGATGAGTGTTGGTTTCGCTAATGATGCTACACTCCTGCCACTTCTAATTGAACCAGAGGCCCCGCAGATGAAGATTGAAGCATCTTTCGGCGGGGTGGGTAAATCTGATGAGTAGAACCTCAGGAGGACAGCATGTACCTGATCGCAATTTGTGTTCTGGGACTTTGCGTTTTGATCTACGGATTGATCAGGATGAGACAGTTGCAGAGGCGGCGAGAGCTGGAGGATTTCAGCATTGGGCCGGATGAGCTGCGGGACCTTCTGAAGTCCGATAAGGTGACACTCTATGATGTGAGGCAGCCGCTGGATTTTCTGGCATATCCGGAGATTATTCCGGGAGCGACGAGGATCGCACCGAAGGATCTGGTTGAGGAGACCGCGCATCTGCCGAGGGATCACGACTCGGTGATCTACTGCACATGCATCAATGATGAGACGAGCCGGATGATCCTGGGGAAGGCGCGAGCGCTCAAGTTTACAAACGTAAAGCTGTTGAAGGGTGGGTTGGCTGCGTGGAAGGCGAAGGGGTTTCCCGTTGACCCGTATGACAAGCCGTTTCGCCTGGATACGGCGAGCTAGTGTTCGGTGACTCGAGAAGCGGCTTCGAGTTTTTTCTTCCATGCTCCGACGATTGCGCCGATGAGGATGAGATCGAAGAGCCAGAAGCCAGCGTTGACGGCGTAGATCTTAAGTGTGCGGACCTCGAAGATGTATTCGGTCGCCCAGGTGGTGGCGACGAAGCCAATCCATACCAGAGCGCCTGCGAGGATGCCGCGGCGGGCGCTGTGTTCGCCCGAGACCTGGATGCAGATGCTAAGGACAGTAGCCATGATGACGGCGCACAGGATGGCAACGGCGTACTGAAGTGCAGGCGACATGCCCGAGCTCATGAGCCACTCGCGGGTGCGCCCGATACCAGAGAGCCACTCGTTCATGAAGACGCTGTACCAGAGTGCTTCAAAGAGAAACGAGGCGATCGCCGCGACGAGAATCGCCACCCAGTTGAGTCTGATGTTGCTCATCCTGCACCTCCGCTAAATTGTCCCGTGGTTGTTGGTGGGAGCATATAGCGAAGGTGCGGGATGCGCAAGTCAGGCCTGCATGATTTTGTCGAGCGTAATGGGGAGATCGCGAACGCGCTTGCCGGTGGCGTTGTAAATCGCGTTGGCGACTGCGGCGGCTGCTCCGGTGATGCCGATCTCTCCGATGCCGCGCGCGCCGAGGGGGTTGAATTTGTAATCGGGGATGCCTACGGCGGTGACGTCGATCTCGTGGATGTCGGCGTTGACGGGGACATGGTACTCGGCGAAGTTTTCGTTGACTGTGCGGCCGTAGGTTGGATCGATGAGGGCCTCTTCGTGGAGGGCCATGCTGACTCCCCAGACGACGCCACCCATGAGTTGATTGGTGCCGGTCTTCTGATTGATGAGGGTGCCGATGTCGTAGGTGCCGACCATGCGCCGGACCTGCACCATGTGGGTGTCGGCGTCGACGGCTACTTCGGCGAAGATCGCGCCCCAGGAGTGCGAGGAGAAAGCCTGGTCTCTTGCGACCTCGGAGGTGGCTGTGGCTTCAACCGGAGTGTTGCCGTTGCGGGCGATGAGGCTTGTAATGGTTTCGAATTTCTGCGGATCGGATTTGAGGAAGAGCTTACCGTCCTTGGTGTGGAGTTCTTCGGCCTTGGCACCGTGGAGTGGCGACTGCGCGTCGGCTACGGCGAGTTGCGCGAGTTTGAGTCTGGCCTGAACGGCGGCGTCATAGACTCCCGGGCAGACGGAGGCTGCGGTGGTTGAGCCGCCGGAACCTCCGGAGGGAGGAAGCGTGGTGTCGCCAAGTTTGACATCGACGAGGGCGGGGTCCATGAAGAGTGCGTCGGCTGCGGTCTGGGCGAGGATGGTGTAGGTACCGGTGCCGAGATCCTGAGTGCCCACGCCGACGAAGACACGGCCGTTGGGAAGAATGCGGACGACTGCGGAGGACGGGCGGCGTCCGGCGCCGTAGTTGGCGGTAGCCATGCCGTAGCCGATGAGCTTGTTGCCCTCACGCTGCTGGCCAGGTTTCGCGGTTCGTTTGGACCAGCCGAAGCGCTCGGCGGCCTGGGTGTAGCACTCGCGGAGATGTTTGCTGGACCAGGGATGTCCCTGGCGCGGGTCGTTCTCAGCGTAATTAATGAGGCGAAGCTGGATGGGGTCGATGTTTAGTTTTTCGGCGAGTTCGTCGAGAGCGATTTCGAGGCCGACGCTGCCGGTGGCTTCGCCGGGCGCGCGCATCCAGGTGCCCATGCCGAGGTTCAGGTCAACGAGCGGTTGGCTGACGGAGAGTGATTCGCTGTCGTAGAGGAGTTGGGTTTGGCCGGTGCAGCCTTCAATCCAATCCGACATGAGGGAGGTGTAGCAGGTGGAGTCGTGCTGCGTCAGGAGGAGTTTGCCGTCGGCAGATGCGGCGAGCTTGATGCGTTGCGAGGTGTTGGGGCGAGAGCCTACGGGACCAAACATCTGCTCGCGGCCGAGGACGACTTTGACCGGACGCTGGGCGACCTTCGCAGCCATGACGGCGAGGAGGGTGTGGGACCAGACGTAGCCTTTGCAGCCGAAGCCGCCGCCGGTGTAGGGGCACTGAACGCGAATGTTGGCGGGCGGAATGGAGAACGCGTGGGCGAGTGATCCCTGGACGCCGCTGATGCCTTGCGTGGCGTCGTAGATGTTGAGCTTGTCGCCGTCCGGACCTGTGGACCAGGAGGCGATGGTGGCGTGCGGCTCCATGGGGTTGTGATTCTGGACTGGCGTGGAGTAGGTCTGATCGATGACGACGGTTGCTTTCGCGAGAGAGGCCTCCGGGTTGCCGCGGCGAGAGCTTCCTCCGCGCTTGGGGGGACGGGTGTCCTTGAGCCGAGCGCTGAAGTCGAGCTTCGCGGGTTGCTCTTTATACTCGATGCGAAGCAGCCTTGCGGCTAGTTGGGCTTCGGGCAGAGAACGGGCGACGACGACGGCGATGGGTTGGCCGTTGTAGAGGACGTTGGTGTCCTGGAGGATGTTGACGTTGCCGGGTACGGTGACTTTTGGCGCGTTGAACGGCGTGAGGATGGAGTAGACGCCGGCGGCGCGGCTTGCTGCGCCTTGATCGATGGAGGCGACGGTTCCGGAGGGGATGGTCGCCTGGACAATATAGCCGTAAGCGACGTTTTCGACGGGGAACTCGGCTGCGTATTTGGCGCGGCCAGTCACTTTGGCAAAGCCGTCATAACGGTGGTCGAGTTGGCGTGAATCGAGTGGATGGTCGTCGATGGTGATCATGCCTGGACTCCTTGTGCGGCGAGGGTGAGGGCACGCACGATACTTTGTTTGGCGAGTTCGACTTTGAAGGCGTTGTGCTCGTAGGGCTTTGCTCCGGCTATAGCAAGATTGGCCGCCTTCTTGAATGCTTCGGGGCCGGGTGTCGCGCCGGCTAAGGATTTTTCGGCTTCAGTGGAGCGCCAGGGCTTGTGGGCTACGCCCCCAAGTGCTAGGCCGGCAGACTTGATGGTGTTGCCGTCCATCTCCAGGCCGGCGGCGACGGAGACAAGAGCGAAGGCATAGCTGTGGCGGTCGCGGACCTTGAGGTAGTAGGAGTGCTTTGCGAACTTCGGCGCGGGGAGTTCGACTGCGGTGATGAGCTCGTCGGGCTTGAGGTTGGTGTCGAGCTCCGGGGTCGTGCCGGGAAGACGGTGGAAGTCGGAGAATGCGATGGTGCGCTTGCCCTTCGGACCCTCGACGTGAATGGTTGCGCCCAGGGCGGCCAGGGCGACGTTCATGTCGGAGGGGTTGGTGGCGATGCACTCATTACTTGCGCCGAGAATTGCGTGAATGCGGTTGAAGCCCTTGATGGCGGCGCATCCGCTGCCTGGCGTCCGCTTGTTGCATGCGGGAAAGGCGGTGTCCATGAAGTAGTAGCAGCGAGTGCGCTGGAGGAGGTTGCCTCCGGTAGTGGCCATGTTGCGGAGTTGTGGCGAAGCTCCACTGAGAAGGGCCTGTGAGAGCAGCGGGTAGTTCGTGCGGATGATCTCGTGGTTGGCGAGATCGCTGTTGCGAACACCGGCGCCGATGGTGGTGGTGTTGCCGGTAGTCGTGACTTGAGTGAAGTCGAGATGAGTGACGTCGATGAGGGTGGTGGGATGTTCGACGTTGTACCTCATCAGGTCGACGAGGTTGGTGCCGCCTCCGAGGAACTTCGCTCCGCGGGCGGCGACGGCGTGGACGGCTTCGTCGGGGGCGGTGGCGCGCTGGTAGTTGAAGGGATTCACGCGGAGACTCCTTTCGCGGCAGCGCGGACGGCGGCGACGATGTTGGGGTAGGCCCCGCAGCGGCAGATGTTGCCGCTCATGCGCTCGCGGATCTCGTTGTCGGTGAGTTCAGGGTGAGTGGTGTTGCCGGTCTCGAAGGAGACGGTGCTGAGGGTGTTGTGCTGGTGCTCTTTGAGGAGAGCGACGGCGGAGCAGATCTGCCCGGGTGTGCAGTAGCCGCACTGGAAGCCGTCGTGTTCAAGGAAGGCTTCCTGAACGGGATGCAGGGTGTCGCCGTGGGCGAGACCTTCGATGGTGGTGATGTCGGCTCCGTCGGCGGTGGCGGCGAGGGTGAGGCAGGAGTTGACGCGGCGGCCGTCGACGAGGACGGTGCAGGCCCCGCACTGGCCGTGGTCGCAGCCCTTTTTGCTGCCGGTAAGCAGGAGATGTTCGCGCAGGGCGTCGAGCAGGGAGGTGCGCGTGTCGAGCGTGAGGGAATGGGATGTGCCGTTGACCTTGAGGGTCAGGTTGATCGTCTGCGGAGCGGTGGCCGCTGCGGCCTGGGTGTCCTCGGCCGTTGCAAGCTGCGGGATGCCGGTGGCAGCGGCGGCGGTGAGGATGCCTGCGGCTTTGACGAAACTGCGGCGGGAGATTTCGACGTCGGTGAGGGAGGTGGACTGTTCAGAGGGGGTGTCGTCGAGGTGTTCTTCGATGTCGTTGCAGGAAGCGGGACTCATGGCCGTGCCTCATTCGGGTTGATGTTGCGACTGGGATCGTACAACGAGCAAGCATATGGAGACGAAGCAGCCGGGGGAAAAGACGCACGCAAAAAGCGCCATTTTCCCGGTTGTTTACAGGTTATGATGATCGCATTCAGAAAAGTGTTTTATACCGTCACAGGGAAGTTTCACGGAGAGCGAAATTGAATCTGGTCAGTGTTTTCAAGTGTGCCGTGGTATCTCGTGTACCACGAATGGGCCTGGTTTTGGCGTTAGCAGGGATGATGGTGATACCGGCGTTTTCGCAGGCGCCGGAGGGACGACAACAGCGAACGGGAGGAGAGGCACCGGCGCCTCGAGAGGATCAGGGTATACCGATTCCTCCAGAGACAAACTCGGTGACCAAGCATGATTGGACCGCAGGTGGGCAGACGATTCACTACACCGCGACCGCGGGAAATTTTCTGATTCGCGATGATCAGGACAAGGCGAACGGAAGCATTTTCTATGTGGCGTATACGGAAGATGGCGCCGATGCGAAGAACCGTCCGGTAACGTTCTTCTATAACGGCGGACCGGGATCTGCGACGATCTGGTTGCATATGGGATCGCTGGGCCCGGTGCGCGTGGTTACGCAAAGCCCGGAGGCGACGGGGCCTGCGCCGTTCGAGTGGATTCAGAATCCGCAGAGCCTGATCGACAAGAGCGATCTGGTGTTCATCGATGCGCCGCTGTGCGGGTATTCGCGGGCGGTAGGCAAGGGAACAGCGAAGGACTTTGCCGGGACCGACCAGGATATTCACGCGTTCGAGAAGTTTATTGTTCGCTACATTACGGTGAACCAGCGTTGGAACTCCCCGAAGTTTTTGTTTGGCGAATCGTATGGAACTACGCGGTCAGCGGGTCTCGTCGCGGCGTTGCAGAATGATGGAATTGAGTTCAACGGCGTTACGCTGCTGTCGTCGATTTTGAACTACAACCGGCGCGCACCTGGGCTGGACTATGAGGCGATTGGATACGTACCTTCTTATGCGGCCATTGCTTATCACTTCAAGAAGGTGAAGACGAATCTGAGCATGGCGGAGTGGGTGCAGCAGGCGCGGTTGTTTGCGCGCGGGCCCTACACTGAGGCGCTGGCACAGGGCGATAAGCTTCCGCCAGCGGAGTTCGACTCGATTGCGGCGAAGTTGGCGGCGATCACCGGGCTGAGTGTGGAGTATGTGAAGGAATCGAAGCTGCGGATCTCGGCGACACGCTTCCGCAAAGAGCTACTGCGCGGAGACGAGCGGATTCTTGGGCGATACGACGCGCGGTTCATGGGATGGGACCCGGAGTCGGCGGGCGAGAATCCGGGGTATGATCCGTCGGACACAGGAATCAGCGGCGTGTATGTCGGCGCGTTCCACGACTACATTCAGAAAGAGCTGAAGTATATGAGTCAGGAGCCGTACTATCTATCGGGGCCGGGGTTGAATCAGGCGTGGGACTTCAAGCACAGGCCAGCAGGTGCCCCTGGCGGTGGCGGTGGTGGTGGCCGCGGGGGAGAGCAGAACCAGCCGGATGTGGCCGTGGATCTGTCGGATGCGATGCGAAAGAATCCGCACCTGCATGTGTTTTCGGCGAACGGATACTTCGATCTGGCGACGCCGTTCTACTCGACCGAGTATGACCTGAGTCACATGGATCTGCCGGCGAACCTGGTGGGAAATGTGCAGTTTGGTTATTACCCGGCTGGTCATATGGTTTATCTGAATGTCGAGGCGCTGAAGGAGCTGAAGGCGGATATGGCGAAGTTTTATGCCACGGCTGAGCAGCACTAAGACAGGATTGAAGTTACGGGAAAAAGGGGCTGCATCCGGGGGTATTTTACCCCGGTCAGACCTTGCTTTTCGAGGATAACTGCCTTAGAATGAATACTGCTGTGTTTTTCTCCAGTGTTCGCACTAGCGAAGTCCAGAAATTAACTCAAAGAGGTACTGATAAAGATGGCAAAGCGTCGTGGAAATCCCAACTGGGGCAAGCCCGAGCCGATTGGGCCGGTTGTTCCGACGGTCACATCGTTCGAACAGGTAGTAAAGGAGTTCAAGCTGACACCGGATCAGTACATTCGTTCAACCCGGCTTCGTGAATGGGCTCGGCGGAACAAGAATTCAAAGTACATTCCTGAGGCGCTGCTGGAGGCCTGGGGTTTTGAGATTGAGTCAACGCTGTAGATTTTGATTTAGATAAAGTGACGCCGCCTGCGAGGGCGGCGTTTCTTTTTGCGACCGGCGTAGCATTGAAAACGTCGAAAGAAGACGAAGGTGGAAGGCGGGGTTATGTTTGCTGACGTGATGGAGGCGGTTGAGGAGATTAAGGCGGGCCGGATGGTTGTGGTCGTCGATGATGAGGACCGCGAGAACGAAGGCGACCTGACGCTGGCTGCGGAGTTTGTTACGCCGGAGGCGATCAACTTCATGGCGAAGTACGGCCGTGGATTGATCTGTCTGACTTTGACGGAGGAGCGCGCGGACTATCTGCGACTGGGGCCGATGACGCAGGAGAATACGTCGCGGTTTGGAACGGCGTTTACTGAGAGCATTGAAGCGCGCGAGGGTGTGACGACGGGAATCTCGGCTGCGGACAGGGCGCATACGATCAAGGTAGCAATCGATCCGCGATCGACGGCGAATGATTTAGCGCGGCCAGGGCATGTGTTTCCGCTGCGTGCGCGCAAAGGTGGCGTGCTGGTGAGGGCGGGGCAGACGGAGGCTTCGGTCGATCTGGCGCGGATGGCGGGGCTGGTAACGGCGGGCGTGATCTGCGAGATCATGAATGACGACGGGACGATGGCGCGGGTTCCGGACCTGGTGAAGTTCTGCGAGACACACAATCTGAAGATGGTGACGGTGGCGGATCTGATCCGGTACCGGCTGCAGAATGAGCGGTATATCCATCGCGTGGCGGAGTCGCTGATGCCGACGGCGCATGGCGAGTTTCGCATGATCGCGTATGAGAGCGAAGTGGATGGCGGGGAGTCGCATGTTGCGCTGGTGTATGGGGATGTGACAGGCGATCAGCCGGTGCCGGTGCGGGTGCACACGCATTGTCTGGGTGGGGATGTTTTTTCTACGACGCTGTGTGATTGCAGGGCGGTGGTGGAGAATTCGCTGCGCATGATTGCGGAGGCGGGGCGCGGGGCGCTGGTGTATCTGCACAATGGGAGCAAGGGTTTTGGTGTGGATAAAGGGGTTACGCCGCCTCGGGTGGTGTTTCACCGGGAGCAGAGGGCTAAACATCGCGAGGGGGAAGGTAGTGATGAGCGGGCGCAGAGGACGCTGCGGCAGGTGGGGTTGGGGGGGCAGATTCTTTCGGATCTGGGGATTCACAAGATTCGGCTGCTGACGAATACGCCGACGCATGTGCCGGCATTGCAGGGGTTTGGGATCGAGATCGTGGAGCAGGTTCCGGTATCGACGGGTTCGGTTCGGCGGTAATTTTTTCAATGTTTTTTCTGGCGTGGCGGGGGCGCGGCTGAGGTGGTTTTGCTCGTGTTTTTGAGGGGTGTTTTGGGGAATAGTGTGTTTTGGGTGTGGTTTTTGGGTGGTGAAGTTGTGGTGAATTGCGTGGTGGATGTGGTGAATTCGCAGCGTGTTTTTGCGTGCTGAAAAACATGCCACTTTTTTCAAATTTATTTTTTGCCTGCGTTTCTGGGTGGCCTCATTTTGAACTGAGATTGCTCTCTGTGCGACGAGTCGACTGAGGAGGATAATGGCCTGCATACGATGACAGGAGGTTTTCTCATGTACGCAGGCCGGGTGTGGAGGAGTCTCGTCTTCGCGATGTTTACTGGGGTTGCGTTTGCGCAGTTTCCGGGGATGCAGACGCCGCAACCCGCACCTATGCCTCAACCGGCGCCGATGCCGCAACCAGGGCAGGCACCGCAGGCACCGCCGATGCCGGACCAGGGACCGGGGCCACAACAGCAGCAGTCTCAGGGGCAACAGGATCCGGGTAGCCGGAGTCGATACCAGAACGCCGGGTTCGTTGGAGTTTGGTGTGCGCAGGGCGATCCGACGAAGCAGACATCGATCACTTATAACGGGGCGTTTTACAACCTGACGAATGAGAACGGGGACACTTCGATCGGGCATCTGCAGGGAAAGAATCAGATTCAGGCTCCGGAATGGCAGTTTGTGACGGGGACGCTGACGCAGAAAGGCAAGCAGATTCAGTGGTCGAATGGGACGTTCTGGGCGCGGTGCTCTGGAGGCGGAGGGGGAAAGCTGAACCTGAATGGGAACTGGTATCCGAATGGGAACCGGTCGATGCAGTGCTCGATCCAGCAGCACAAGGGGAACCTGACGCTGCAGAATGAGAATGGGCAGAGGGCTACAGGGTCGTTCGACGGCAAATACAACGTGACGACGAACTGGCAGGGTACGAGGATCAATGGGACAGTTTCGCGGGATGGGAACCGGATCAACTGGGACAACGGGACGTATTGGGTGCGGTACCGGTTGTATACGCAGTGAGGGAAAATGAGAAGCTAAATTCTCTTCTTGCAGCAACGGTCTCGGTGGGATACATTTAGGCGCATTCCACTTAGCCCACGTACATCGAGGAGCTTTTCGTGCGCCTAAACCGATACATTTCCTGGATCTTGTTGTGTCTGCCCACCGTTTCTTTTTGCGCGCCGCAAGTAGAGAACCCGACAACTGTTGCACCATCCATCCCCGCCTGCATCGTGCTCGACCCGAATGCCGATAACCTGTCGATCGGTTTGCCGGATACAATTGAGCCTCACTTGACCGCAATCACCTGGAAGCTTGATGGCGTTCCTCTTGATCAGAATGCCCGTACGCTTCTCCTAGCGATTGACCCTGCGAAATCTGGCACACTGCACTTTCGTGCCTTCGACGCTCAGGACAAACCGCTGTGCGAGGTTGCGATAGATCGGTCCGGTCTCGAGATCGATCTGCAGACCATCCCTGATCCGTTCTCCCCTCCGCCACCTCCTCCCCCGCCCCCGCCGACTGAATCCCCTGCTCCGAAACGAGCGAAGAAACAAGCGAAGAAAACGGCGAAGCGGTCAGACCTTTCGGTCTCCGCAGAGGCTGCGGCCGCGAGCATTGTGCCGGAGGACGACTTAGCGAAAGTTGCAGTTCCAGCCGTTTCCACGGTTGAGAAGGTCTACTACATAACCGAACGGGCGCCCGTCCCGGACAAGAGGCGATTCTCCGGCTACCGCGACGAGACCGGCAAAACACATTATGGCGCCATGATCGTCATCGTGCCTCCCGACCCTAAGCGCTCATGGTTTGCGAGAATTGATTTTTTGAAGATTTCTTCTCCTGCCGCGCCTCCGAAACACCTACAGGAGACACCGATCAACTATGTTACCGATGCGGATATGTACGCCGACATAAAGAGGCAGTTCGAAGTTTCGCACGCACCGAATCAATCGTTGATTTACGTACACGGATTTAACGACGGTTTCAACGAAGAGATCTGGCGCGTCGCCAAGCTGGCGAGCGATGTTGGTTTCTCGGGTGCGCCTATGTTGTACGACTGGCCATCCTGGAATGAGACCACGCGGTACAGCGCCGATAGATATTCCATGGAAGTTTCCGTGCAGGCCTTCGCCGATTTTCTGGCCAACTTCGGAACTCGAACGGGAGATTCACAGCTCAACTTTATAGCGCACTCCATGGGGTGCTGGGGCCTACTTAGTACGTTAGATCTCCTGAGACACGAAGGCCGTTTGCCTGTCATCAACCAGATTATGCTGGCGGCGCCAGACATCGGCAAAGAGCGATTTGAGCAGATAATTCCCGGACTTCTAGCTTCTGGCAAGATTAAGCACATTACTGTGTATGCTTCCAGCCATGATTGGGCGATGAAGGTTTCTCAGGATGTCAGCAAACTTACACAGCCTCCTGTTGGCGGACTGCCTCCTGCAGAAATCGTAACGGGGGTCGACACAATCGATACCAGCAACGTATCGCCGGATTTGCTGGATCACGACTACTTCGTCGCGTCTCCTGAAGTGGTACACGACATTGGGCTAGTACTCCAGGAGACCGCCGCATCGAGACGTGGCCTGCAGGCCGTCGGGCCAGGATCCTACTACTGGACTGTTGTAAAGATGCCTTGAATGCAATCCCACGCTTCTCCACCCCAGCGAACAAAAGCGTTCGCCGGGGGCCCCGTTCGCAAAATCGCGAAGGATAGGGCATCCGAACATTTGTGGTCAGTTGAGATTGGGAGGGTGGAGCACAGCCCCGCGGTTTTTGAAGGATATACTGAGTAAGGTATGCGTCGCTTTGCCAGCATCGTTGCGCTCCTACTCCTGCTTACCAGCGCGGCGCCGGTCCTCGCTTGCATGACGGGTAGCACGATGAGCCGCGAGCAGAAGGCCTGTTGCCGTGCCATGAACGGTAACTGCGGGGCGATGGCGAAGACGGGTTGCTGCCGGACGGAGGTCCGGATCGACGACCACCCGCAGATTGCGACGAAGATTCAGGCGATCGATCTTCACTGGGCAGTGATTGACCGGCTGACGCAGGCGATTGTCGCCGTCCATACAGTTCCTCCATTCTTCCTGCATATTCCTGCCGAACATTCCCCACCAGGATTGGTCAACACAAAGACCACCGTTCTCCGCATTTGATTCGCTCTTCGTAGCCAATGATCTGCACACCTACGTGTGCCTGCGCCTCATTTGGTTCAAACGAAGGAGCATTTATGAAATCCCTTATGGTTCTGGCATGTGTATTCGCGCTGCCAGGTATCGCCATCGCCGCTGACCACGGCCCTGTCTTCAGCTATGCGACTCCGGTCAACTCACAACGCGAACTCAGCTTCGATTCCGGCATCTTCGGTCGAGGCGGTTCTCGAGGAACACAGTTTTCGACGGGCTCCGGCTTCGGATACGGCGTTACTCCCCATCTCACGGTCAACGCTTTTCTGCCTGCGACGTTCGGCAGCGGCTCTTTCCCCGAGACCCGCATCTTTCCCAGCGGCGAATGGTCTGCTGGAGCATCATGGCGTTTCCAGCACTCGGTTACAAGCGTCGGGAAGCGGATCGAATCGACGGCTTCACTTGGGCTGGTGGTTCCGGGGCCGCAAGAGGACTCCGGCGTTCTCAGCAGCCTCCATCGAGCACCGGGCGTCGCGGGAACACTTGCTACTGGCCTCGCTTCACGAAGTCAGTATGCCTGGGTCGGCGGCGGCTATACGCGCTTTGCTGAGGCTTCGCATGATCGGAGGCCGGATACCATCTCGTGGAGCGGTGTCTATGGTTATCGCCCTGCCAAACTTCGCCGGGGCTACGACCAATGGGATTACCGAGGCTTCGCAGAACTGACCGGAGAACATACCGGCAATGTGCGGAGCAACGGATTGATTCTTCCGAACAGCAGTACGACGACGGTCTGGCTTGGTCCCTCCGTACTCGCGATCTTCAAAAACATTGCTATCTCGGGCGGATTGCAAGCACCTGTCTTTCGAGATGCGTCGGACTCGATCTATGGACAAGAGCACATCCGTTTCGCGATCAACTTCAGTTATCTCAAATACTCCGCACACAGCAGCTCTCATTGAAAGGAATTCACTCATGAAAAAGATATTCGCAGCAGGCGTTCTCGCCCTCACCTCTCTGGCCGCTCACGCTGAATATGAGCAGGTCAACCTTACTGTCTTCGGTATGGACTGCGCTCCGTGCGCCCATGCCATCCATGTTTCGATGAAAGGGATTCAAGGGGTCGATACGGTGGACGTGGACCTGAATACCGGACTCGTAACCGTCAAACTGACTCCCGGCAACAGCGCGACCATGCGCCAGTTCAATCAGGCGGTCGAAAAGAACGGGTTTACCCACAAAGACGCTACTGTCGTCGCACGGGGCAAGCTGACCGGCACGGCGGGTGCGCCATTTTTTGAGGTTGCTGGAACGCAGGATCGTTTTGCATTGATTCCCGCCACAAACGGCGTGGACATCTCAACTCTGCTCGGCAAGACCGTAACCATTACGGGTGTTCTCCCGCAGGCTCCCAAAGGGAAGGTGTCCGATACGCTGCGTTACAACACGATCACGGAGGCGCGATGACTTCGAATGCGTCCACGTTGAATCCTGAGCGCAGGGCCAGACGAGCGGCCCTGCTGAACTACTTTTCGCTCTTCAGTTCGTTCAGCACGCTTATCTGCTGTGCTCTGCCGTCTGTTCTGGTTTTGTTAGGCATGGGAACGGCGGTCGCATCGCTGCTTTCTGCTGCTCCGTGGCTCGTTAGCTTGTCCCGCCATAAGCTCTGGACCTTCAGCATCGCGGGCACGCTGATCGCTGCGAGCTTCGTGATGACGTATGTCGTCGCTCCGCGCCTGCGGGTTGGGGAGAATTGTGACGCTGACGATCCCACTACCTGCGGGGAGGTCAGCAAGGTCAGCCGCTTTGTACTTTGGGGTTCGGCCTTCATCTGGAGCTGTGGATTCTTTGTTGCCTATCTGTTGGGACCGATCCTGGAGCGGATGGATCGTTAGGATTCGTACGCCTCCTGTTCGTGCCCATATCTCAAAATCGAGATATGGGCACCCGGTTCGTTGGCAGCCCTCAGATGTGGGCCACCCCCCTCCCAGGTTGGCAAGAGTTCATCGGGGAGACAGGTCTACGCTACTCGGTTCGGAGGGCTTCCATGGGTTCGATCTTTGCGGCGCGGCGACAGGGTAGTGAGGTTGCGATGACTGCGGCGATGGCGAAGAGGAACACGACGGGGATCATGACGGAAAGATCGGTGGGCTTGGCGTTGTAGAGGAGCGCGCTGAGACTCCTGCCGATGGTGAGGCTTGCGAGGCAGCCGGTGGCGAGACCGATGAGGACCGGCGCGACGATGGTGCCCAGCATGAGGCGATAGACGCTTGGACGGGTAGCTCCGAGGGCCATGCGAATGCCTACCTCTTGCGTGCGTGCTTCGACGGAGTAGCTTAGTGTGCCGTAGATGCCGAGTAGAGCGAGGAGGAGAGCGGCGGCTCCGAAGGCGACGAAGATGCCGGTTTCGAGATGTTCGGGGGCGAGGGAGTCGGAGAGTTGCGAGTCGAGGGTGTGGATGCGGGCGATGGTGACGTTGGGGTTGTAGCTCCAGATGGTGTTGCGGATGGATTCGGTGAGTTGGGTGGGGTCTTGTTTGGTGCGGAGGAGGAAGTAGGTGGCGTAGGGCGGGTTGTCCCAGTAGGGGAGATAGACCATGTTGACGGGGGCGGCGCGGAGGGAGTTGTTGTGGGCGTCGGCGACGACTCCGACGACGGTGAAGGTGTTTCCGTTGCGTTGAAACTGGCGGTTGATGGGGCTTTGACCGGGCCAGACGGCTTTGGCTGTGGCTTCGGAGATGACGGCGTTTTTCTGGGAGCGATCGTGCTCGTCGAGTGCGCGGCCTTCGAGGATGTGCTGCTGGAGAGTGGTGAAGTAGTTGGGACCGATCCAGCGGTAGTTGGCGAGCGCGCCTTTGTTGGCGTTTCCGCCGACAGGATTGACGCCGTCGATCCAGCTTTCGCCGGTGAGGAGCATGTAGCTGACGAGAGAGGCTGATTGGACTCCGGGAAGAGCGCGGAGTTTTTCGAGGACGCCGTCGTCGAAGGTGGCGCGGGCGCTGTCGGCGGAGAAGGTGTTGCCCTGGAGGTAGACGTCGGCGGCGACGATGTGGTCGGTGGAGAAGCCGCGGTCCATGGAGGAGAGATGGATGAGGCTTTTGGCGAAGAGTCCGGCGAGAAGTAGGAGAGTGGTGCAGGCGAAGACTTGCGCTCCGATGAGCCATCGTCGCAAGAGAGCGCTGCGGCGAGATCCTGAGGAACCTTTGGCGCCCTGGAGAGCTTGCTGCGGATTGACGCGAAGGAGACGGAGAGCGGGAAGAACGCCGCAGATGAAGGTTGCGCCGACGGTGAGGACGATGGAGACGGCGAGGGCCGCGAGGTTTACGGTGATGGTTTGGGTGCGGGGGATTGCGAGCTGCGTATAGGCGGAGAGACGATGTACGGCGAAGAAGGCAAGAGCGATGCCGAGGATGCCGCCGGTGATCGTAAGGAGGAGGACTTCGGCGAGAGCGCTTTGCAGAATGCGGGAGGCGGAGGCTCCGAGGGCGGAACGGACGGCGGCTTCGCGGTCGCGGCTGACGAGACGGGCGAGTTGTGCGTTGGCGAGATTGATGCAGGCGATGAGAAGGACGCTGAGGACGGCGGCGAGGAGGAGCCAGAGGCGCGCGGAGGTGCGGCCGACGATGACTTCCTTCATGGGCTGGATGTAGGTGCTGATAGCTCCGTCGAGTGGGCCGTTCAATTGATTCGGCGGAATCTGGCGGGCGATGTCGCGGTCGACGACGTTGAGATTTTCGGTGGCCTGAGCGATGGAGATGCCGGGCTTGAGATGGCCGAGCGCGACGTAGTTGCCGTAGTCGCTGTTCCATCCGAAGTTTCTTGTGGGATCGATGGCCAGGGGAGTGATGATCTCGTTGTCGGGAAGCTGGCGGGAGACCGGGGACGATGCCAGCTCGTTGGCTTTGGGGAAGTAGAAGGTCTGAGGGAGGACGCCTACGATCTCGTAGGGTGTTCCGGTGATTTGAATGGATTTGCCGATGACGTTGGGGTCGGCGTTGAGGAGGGTTTGCCAGAGGCGATAGCTGATGATGGCTACGTGTTCGTGGCCTTTGACGGTCTCTTCGGGGAGGAAGTTGCGGCCTTGTGCGGGCTGGACTCCGAGAATGTCGAGTAGGTTGGGCTGCGCGGTGATTTTTCCGACGAGACGCGGATGATCGCTGCTGCCGAGGCTGACACCGGTGGAGCCTTGCTGGAGGAGGGTGAGGTCGGTGAAGGCTGTGGATTGTCTCAGCCATAGATCTTCGTGACGGGGATTGGCGCCGACGTAGGGGAAGAGCTTTTCGAGATAGCGGACACGCTCCCAGATGACAACGATGCGGCCACTGTCGCGATAGGCGAGGGGCTTGAGGAGGACACCGTCGACGACCGAGAAGAGAGTGGTGGTGGCGCCGATGCCGAAGGCGAGCGTGAGGATGGCGGTGAAGGTAAAGGTGGGGGATTTGAAGAGCTGACGGAGACCGTAACGCATGTCCTGAAGGATGGAGTGCATCGGTTACCTCGGGTGAGATAGCGAAGTATACGGGGATTGGGACAGGAAGGTTCCGGGTTCAGGTGCTGATTTTTGATGCGATGTGAGGTTTGTCGGGGAATTGAGAATCCGTTTCCACGAATGAACGGCGGTGTTGTTCTAAAGAAAACGACGTCGCATTCCTGGAGAAGGATCGCGGAGGGCGAAAAAGCCTACCCCAGGGGCTAAAGCCCCCACAGTCTTTTTAGAGAGCTCAGAGGCCCAAGGAGACCCAAGACTAAAGTCTTGGGCTACCAGCCTTGGGTTACCTAGAAGCGAGCTACCTGACATGAACGACAGGTAGCTGTTATCAGGACTGGATGAGTGTCATCGATGACTAGCTACTTAGCGGTGACGGTGAGGTTGAGGGTGACGGTTTGGGTGAGTTGGATGCCGGTGGTGGAGCTGGCAGTGACTTGATATTGGTAGGTGCCGGGTGGGGTGGAGCGAATGTTGGGATCGCCTCCACTGCCGCAGCCGGAGGGCCAGAGAGTGGTGAGGGTGAGGAGGAGAGCCCAGAGGATGGTGCGAGGGGATTTCTTTTTGTGGCGCGTGTTCCAGAAGAAGAGGAAGGATGCGGGAAGGAGACAGAGGAGGGTTTTGCTGAGACGGATGTGCGAGGTGTTTTGTGATGTTGTTGTGGGGTTGATGGTGGTGATGGTGTTGAGGGTGGCGATGGCGTTTTGCGCGGAGCTGTTGAGCGTGATGCTGGAGGGGAGGAGAGAGCAGGTGGCGTATTGGCCGGGAGTGATGGGGGTGCAGTTGAGGATGACGGTGCCGTTGTATCCGGATTGCGGGGTGAGTTGGAGGTTGTAGGTGGCGGGGTTTTCGCTGACTACGGTGGCGGAGGCGGAGGAGGCGCCGTTGACGGTGAGGAGGAAGGTGCCGTTGGGGACTCCGGTGCCGGTGAGGGGGAGGAGTGTGGGGGAATTGGTGTCGGAGCTTGCGATGGTGAGGGTGCCGGTGCGGGGGCCGAGTGTGGTGGGGGTGAAGGTGATGGTGACGGGGCAGCTTGATCCGGGGGTAAGGACGGTGGTGGAACAGGGGGCAGTGACGGCGTAGTCGCCGGTGAGGGTGAGGGCGAGATTGGTGACGGGCGCGGTGCCGGTGTTGGTGAGCGTGAGGGTGAGGTTGGCGGACGCGCCGACGGCGATGCTGCCGAAGTTGAGAGCGGATGGTGTGACGACGAGGTGCGATTGAACGGCGATGCCGGTGAGGGGAGCGTTGATGGGGAGCGTGGAGAGTGAGGTGGCGATGGAGAGAGTGCCGGTGCGGGTTCCGGTTTGCGTGGGGGTGAAGGTGATCTGTTCGGTGCAGGTGGTGTTGGGGGCGAGGGTGTTGTTGAGGGGACAGTCGCCGGTGACGGTGTAGTCGCCTGTGGTGGTGATGGTGGAGAAGGTGGCGGGGGTGGTGGCGGTGTTGGTGATTTGCGAGGGGGAGGGTGCTGGAGGTGCCGAGTTGGACGGTGCCGAAGTCGAGGGCGATGGGGGAGAGGGTGAGAGGGGATGGAGTGGCGGCGCCGAGGAGGCTGATGAAGTCGAGTGCGGTGCTGGAGTCGGAGGTGATCTCGAGAGCGCTGATGCGAGTGGTGGATGGTGCGGGATCTGCGCTGGGTTGCGGGGTGAAGGTGACGATGAGGATGCAGCTGGCGGAGGGGAGGATGGTGGCGCAGTTGCTTTGGGCTGTTTGGACTGTGAAGTCGGGTGTGGTTTGGAGGTTGGTGATGTGGATGGGGACGGTGCCGGTGTTGGAGAGGGTGACGGTCTGGGGTTGCGCGGCGTTGCCGACTTGCGTGGAGGCGAAGGTGAGGGAGTTTTCGGACGCGGTGTAGGAGACGAGTGGGGCGGTGTTGGAGGGGGCGGCGGATTGCGTGGGGGTTGTGGTGCCGGTGAGTTCGATGAAGTCGGGGCCGCTGAGGGCGTCGCTTTCGATGACGAGAGTGCCGGTGTCGGTGGTGGATTGCGGAGTGCCGTTGGTGATTGGTTGAGCGGGGTGTAGGTGAGGGTGACGGTGCAGGTTTGTGTGACAGTGAGTGTGGTGCCGCAGGTGGTGGAGGTGACGAGGAAGGGCCACTCGCTGGTGATGCGGCGGATGGTGAGAGGCGTGGCGCCTTTGTTGGTGAGGGTGAGGGTTTGGGTAGAGGATTGGCCTCCGCCGACCTGGCCGAAGTTGAGTGGGTTGCCGGGGCCGCTGGAGGTGGGGATGATGTTGCCGGTGATGGCGAGCGTGCCGTTGCCGATGCCGTAGCCTTCGACGTAGCCGAGGCCGTTGAGAGTGGCGGAGCCGTCGGTGGGTGTGGCCTGGGCGAAGAGGGTGCCGGTGATGTCTCCGTTGGTGAGGGGGAGGAAGGTGACGGAGAAATTGCACGAGGCGTTGGGTGCGAGCGCGGCGCAGGGTGGGCCGGCTGAGGACGAACTGGCGCGGGAGAGCGACGTCGAGAGTGAGGGATTTGGCGGTGAGGTTGTTGATGGTGAATTCGCGTGTGCCGCCGAGAGTGGAGGTTGGAGTGGGGCCGTAGCTGGTCTGGTTTGGGAGGATTTGGAGGCCGGAGTTTTCGGTGGTGTAGGCGCCAGTGAGGGGAACGGTGTAGACGGTGAGGCCGGTGAGGGAGCTGGTGATGGGGATTTGGAGGGTGTCGGTGATGAGGGCGGTGGTGGGGGTGTAGGTGACAGTGATGGTGCAGGTGGCGGCGGGGGCGAGGGTGGTGCAGGTGGTGGTTTCGGTGAAGTTTGGAGTGGTGTTGGTTGGGGTCGGCGATTTGGAGAGTGGCGGAGCTGGTGTTGGTGAGGGTGATGGTTTGTTGCGTGGAAGTGGGGCCGGGGACGTTGTTGAAGATGAGGGCGGTGGGGTTGAGGGCGAGGCCGGGGTCTGGGCTGCCGTAGCCGGTGAGTGTGGTTGAGGCGGTGCCGATGTTGAGAGTGCCGGTGACGGGGCCGGTGGAGGTGGGGGTGAAGAGGATGTTGACGAAGCAGGATGCGTTGGGGGCGAGGGGGCCATTGCAGGCGGGACCGCCGGTGGGGCTGGTGGTGGTGCTTGCGAGGGCGAAGTCGCCGGTGGTGGTGGGAGCGTTGAGGGAGATAGTGGAGGGGGTGAGGTTGGTGAGGGTGAAGAGAATTGGAGCGGAGGTGCTGTGGACGGGGATGGGGCCGAAGTCCTGTGTGAGGGGGGTGAGGATGAGGCCGGTGAGTGGGAGGCCGGTTCCGGTGAGGGTGAAGGGCGATGGAGTGCCGGAGGTGGTGGAGGTGAGGGTGAGGGAGGCGGTTTGGGGGCCGGCGGTGGAGGGGGTGAACTGGACGCCGAGCCAGCAGTTGGTGCAGGGGCCGGTGTAGGTCGCGATAAAGGCAGAGGCGGGAGGGTTGCCGTGGCCGAAGCCGATGTCTTCGACGAGGATGGCTTTGAAGTCGGGTGCGGAGGTGGTGGCGGTGAGGGTGGAGAAGGGCGACGTGATTTTGGTCCACTGGACGGTGGGTTGTCCGAGGAGGACGTCGCCGAATGCGAGGGTGCTGTTGGGGGTGGTGGAGATTGGGGTTCCGGTGCCGGTGAGGTTGACGAAGGCGGGCGAGGTTCCGGTGCCGGCGGTGACGGAGAGCAGGCCCTGGCGGGTTCCGGGTTGCGAAGGGGCGAAGGTGAGGAGGACGGTGCAGGTGCTGTTGCCGGGGAGGGTGGCGGGGCAGTCGGTTGTGTCGGTGAAGTCGCCGGCGAGGGCGAGGGTGAGAGCGAAGGGTTGCGTGCCGATGTTGCCGACGGTGACAGGCTGCGTGGTGGCGGAGATGCTGGTGACGAGGACGGGTGTGGGGAAGGTGATGGTGGAGGGAGTGAGGGTGAGGTTGGGGTTGACGGTCTGGCCGGTGCCGGTGGATTGCGGCTTGGTGCTGGCCGGTGATGAGGACGGTTAGGTTTTGATCGAGGGTGAGGGTGGTGGAGTCGGCCGAGGGGGCGATGGGGGATAGGTAGGTGATGTGCGAGTTGGCAGACGGTGTGGGGTTCGAGGGTTGTGGGGCAGTGGTCGGTGAGGGTGAAGGGGGCGGCGAGGGTGACGGGAGTGTGGAGGATGGGGTTGGAGGAGTTGTTGGAGAGGTAGAGGAAGCGAGGGAGGCGGATGCCAGAGTTTGCCGAAGTGCCGAATTGGGTGCCGAAGTCGATCTCGGTGGCGGAGAGGCTGAGTGAGGTGGCCTGGGTGTAGGCGGTGAGAAGGACGGAGCCGGGGCCGATGGTCCAGTTGGATTGGACGAAGGCATCGTCGGTGGGGGACGAGGAGGCGGAGAAGTTGAGGGTGATGTGGCAGGTGGCGTTGGCGGCGAGAGTGTAGGTGTTGATGGCGGTGAAGGGGCAATCGCTTGAGGATTGGCTGAAGCTGTATGGAGTGAGCTGGTTGCTGCCTAACTTTGAAGTGAAGGTTTGAGGTTGGCTAGTGAGGTTGGTGAGGGTGACGGTGCGGGTGGCGGCGGGGCTGGTGGAGGTGACGATGCCGAAGTCGAGTTCTTTGGGGGCGAAGGCGATGGGGTTGGGTTGCGTCGTGGTGGCGGGGAGGATGGCGGCCTGGGGTGCGGCGTTGTCGGCCTGGACGGCGAGGGTGCCGGGATTGGTGGAGGTGCTGGTGAGGGCGATGGTGCACTCGGCGCCGGGGGCGAAGGTGGTGGGGCAGTTGTGGGCGATGGTGAAGTTGGTCGCGGTGATCTGGAGATTGGTGGCGGCGAGGGTGCCGAGATTGCGGAGGGTGATATTGGGTGAGGCGTCAGTGGAGAGGGCCAGGCTCGGGGCGGAGGTGGGATTGAGTTTGGCGAGATAGGCTGCGGAGCCGGAGCAGAGGCTGCCGTTGCAGGTGCCGGAGGGGAGTGCGGCGGCGCGGAGGGTTGAGGGGAGTGCGGGCGTGGGGGCGTTGTAGAGCGGAAGGTCGTAGGTTTCGGTGGCGAGGAGGCTGGAGCTGGCGGTGGGCGAGGCGCTGCCGGCGAAGATGGGTTGGCCGTTGGGGTCGGTGTGAGGGAGGTGAGGGTGACAGGAGCGCTGGCGAAGTTTGGGTTGGTGGTGGGGAGGCCGCCGAAGCGAATGGTCTGGTCGATGACGGGAGATGCAGTGCCTTGCTGCGTGACGCGGAGGGCGTAGCTGTTGCCGATGGTGGAGAGTGGTGTGAGAGGGAGGAGCCAGGAGGGAGTGGTGAGGGTGGTGGCGATCTGGCTCCCGATAATCCAGGTGTTTTGGTTGGGTGCGGGGGTGAGCGTGGATTGGGTGCCGGGTGCGAGGAGGGTGGAGCTAATGACGGTGCTGCCGTCGAGCGAGAGGCGGAGAAGGGTTTGGTAGGTGGTGTTGACGAGCGGCGTGGAGACAGTGGCGATGGGGAACTGGCCGAGGGCGATGGAGCCGGAGAGGAGGAGATTTTGTGCTGCGGGATTGGATGAGGTCGAGGGCGATGGAGGTGATGCCGGGGCCGGGAATGAAGGTGGAGAAGAGGAGGCCGTCGGCGGCGGGCGTGAGTTTGGTGAGGAAGCCGGAGGTGGTGTTGGGTGCGTTGGGGATGATGTCGGGGATGAGGGCGTTGAGTGTGGGGTAGCCGGAGCTGGTGGTGTAGCCGGCGATGTAGGCGTTGTCGGAGGCGTCGGCGGCGATGGCGGCGGGTGCGGTGTTGCCGTTTTGGCCGCTGAGGTAGGTGGCGTAGATGAGAGTGGTGCCGGTTGCGTTGAAGCGTTCGACGAAGCCGTTTTGCAGACTGTTGAAGGCGGGGGATTGGATGATGGCGGAGGGAGTGACGGGGAGCGCGGAGCCGAAGATGCTACCGGTGAGGAAGACGGCGTCGGCGGTGGCGGCGATGGCGGTGACGGAGAGGCCGCCGCTGCCCGCGTAGGTGATGAAGATTGGATTCAAGTTCTGATCGAACTTGCCGATGAAGGCGTTGGTGGAGGTGCCCGTCGGGCTGGGAAAGGCTGCGCCGGAGGTTGCGGTGATGGCGCCGGAGGTTGTGGTGCCGGTGATGTAGATGTTGCCGGAGGGATCGAGGGCCATGGCGAGGCCGATGTCGCCGGCGGCGCCGAGTTGGGTTTGCGCGAGGATGTTGGTCGCGGAGGCGTCTGTCTTGAGGAGGCGGACGCCGTCTTTTTGATCGAGGAGGAGGTAGAGATTGCCGGAGGCGTCGGATTGGACGGCGTTGAACTGGGCGTTAATTGTGCGGGATTGGAAGAGCCGAGGAGGCCGGTGAAGGCGAGTTGTTGCGGGCCGGTGTTTTGTGCTGGGAGCAGCGCGGTGGCGAGAGCTAAGGCGATGAAGCCGCAGAGACCGGCAACGATACGTCGGAGGGAGACGCGGAGTCTTCGTCTTCATGGGTTGCTGGCTGCGGGCAGTGCGCTGTTGCAGCCTGACCTTAACTATCCATGGGTTGATGAAGCGGTTGTGAGGCAAGAAATCGTGAAAGACGTTACCGAGGTACTATAGCTTCCCGTTTTGGGAAGCTGAATGACCTTCTAGTTGTAGCAGGTGATCGAGGCCGCGGTTGTGCATCTCCTGCTCGAAGGCGTTATGAGTTGTGTACTGGATGGCCTGCATGCCTGACGGCGAGGGCGGCTTCGATGTTTTCGGATTTGTCGTCGATGAAGAGGATGTTGGCGGGTGGCGTGCGGAGACCTTCGGCGGCGTGGAGGTAGATCGCGGGTTCGGGCTTGGCGAGATTGAGAGAGTGGGACCAGGTGTGGTGGTCGAAGGCTTCGATCCAGTGATGGCGTGCGCGGAGGCCGGCTTCCATGGCGTCGGGCATGTTGGAGAGGATGCCGATGCGGATGCCGGATCGTTGAAGGCGTTGTGCCCAGTCGAGCATGGGGGGGTTGAGGGTCGACCAGAAGTCGGTGTCGGCGGCGATGAGCTCGGTGAGTTGAGTGGGGGTGAGGACGATTCCGGCTCCTGCGGCGGCTTTGTTCCAGTAGGCAGCGGCTGGTGAGTTCGCCGCGGTCGTAGGCGTGGCGGTTGCCCCAGTATTCGCGATGGAGGAGGTCTTCCGTGAGGCCGGCTGATGGTGCGCATGCGTGCCCAGGCGGCGGGGTCGGGTGGTGCGGAGAGGACCATGCCGTAGTCGAAGAGGACTGCTTTTACAGGAATCATAGGTGGAATGATTATTGTAAGTGGCTCGCCGACTTCTTGCGATCGTCCGCAGGGAGTGCCATCGCCAGGAATAAGACTGTTCCACCGAAGAACAGAGTATCTGCGACGTAATTCAATTCAGTTATTAACGACTCCTTCGTGGCCATGGCCAGTAGGGGAGTGTAGAGAAACAATGTGAGTAAGGTCATGACCAGGCCGACGCATGCTGCGGCGATTCGGGATCTCTTATTGAGGAGGATGGCAATTCCGGAGACGAGCAGTACAGCCCCGACCAGGTAGGCCCAGAAGAAGGGAATCGGAACCCAATGCGGCGTCAATTTGGGAAGTGGAACGCCGGGCGCGAACGCGGGAAAGAGAAAGTGTTCGACGCCGTAGAAGATGAGTGGGATGCCGATGCAAAAGCGCGCGATCGATATCACAGTCTTCGCGTGACGATGGTTGTCTTGCTGCATCATGAATCCAGTGAGAGCAAGGGCGCCACCTCCGAAGGCGGTCTCTCTTAACGCCAATGTCCAGAATTGTCTGTTGTGCAGGTTCGCGATGGTGGCGGGTATGTCCATCATCAGCACGAAGAGGAAGAACATGGCTGCCAGTAAGGGAGCTGACCAGCGCACGTACTTTTTCAAGGAGAGGCTCAGGGCTGCGGCGAGGAGGGCGAAGCCAACGAAATATGCCCAGAATAAGCGTGCGGGCATCCAGGGGGGAACCAACTGCATGAGGATTCCTGGGCCGGCAAGATGCTCTCCGGCGAAGACCGCCAAGGGGGCGGCAACGAAGACGTATGCCAGTGCGATCAGCTTGTCGAGTCCGGTTGCTGCTGCGAACTCTTTTCTGCTGTAGACCAGTCCGATGACGAGAAAGACTAGTCCTAAACAGCATGGCCAGAATATGAAAGGTGAGACCACGGAAGATCCTTTCTTGCAGACTAGGGTGATTCGGCGAGTTGTCGGAATTCCTGATTGTGTGTGCTTACTTCGGCGGATTTTTTGGCAGGGGCAATTGCTTAGGGGCGGCGGCGGGTTTCTGTTGGGACTGCGCGATCATGTGTTCGGCGATGAGCTCGGTCTGGAAGCGGATGATGGTGTCGGGGTCGGTGATGATTGCCTGGGTGTTGTTCTGCGCCTTGTAGCCGGGGCCGCCGGGTTGTCCGTTGACGACGAAGGTGCCTTCTCCTGAGGTGGACCAGTTGGTTGAGCCTTCGCCAGCGACTCTGCCGTCGGCGACGAAGCCTTTGGTGTGGCTGATCTGATGGGTGGCGGACTGGCCGATGACGAAATGGGTGTTGTAGGCGGCGAGATTGTACTTTTCGTCGGCCGCAAGCAGGGCCTTTTCGTGGACGCCCGAGGCCTGGCTTTTGTCGAGCGTGATGAGCATGGTGACGGCAGGATTGAGGGCCTTCTGCATGAGGAGGTTGTTGAGTTCGGAGTCGTCGAAGCCGAACATGTTGAGGTAAAGCGAGATGGTGACGCGCGAGAGGATGTACTTGAGGATGTCGTGAACATCGTCGCGGCCAACGTAGAAGAGATGGACGTCTTTGCTGGCGATGGTGGAGTAGGAGGCCTCTTTGGTGTATTGCGCGAGGTCATGGAGGGTGAATGTCTGGAGGCTTTCGGTGGGATTGCCGAGCACGTTGCTTGGGCTTTGCTGGGCGGGTTTGGCGTAGGCGCGTTGGATGGCGGCGAGGGCGGAGGAGGCGCGAGGTATTTCTTTGGGTGCGGCTTGCGGGGTGAGGAGGTGGGGATCAAAGAAAGGCCGCGCGGGAACTGTGGGTGCGAATGGAAGGGAGTTGCTCTTGGTGGATGGCGTCGATCGCGCCGGCTTCGCGTGTTTTCTGGAGGGTTTTCGGGCGGCAGTGCGGGATTTCTTTGAAGGCATGGCTCTCCTTTTTGCGAGGCATACAAGCTATTGGTCTTTTTTCATGAAAGACGAGATGTGGATCGAAATTTTCGATGACAGCAGCTTCAAGCGGCGGCGCTGGGACATTAGTGGGAACCTGCGTTGTAGATTGTGTCATGGGAGGGCAAAAGAGCCCCAACGGCTGCTCCAGCAACGACGCCAATCACTGCGCCGACTGCGGCTCCTTTGCCGCGGCTGACGCTGAGGATGATACTGCCAGTCTGTTGAACTGACGCCGCGCCGATTCCGGCTCCTGCGCCTGCACCTATTCCGGCGAAGATGAGTGTGTTGCGGAGACGGTGCTTGTTGTTCATCACTCTTACTGTCCGGACGTTTTCCTTTTGGATTGCCTGTTCGCCTGAGGCGGTCTGAAGGCGGATCGCGGTGTCAGAGATCGCTACGAAGATTCCGGAATGTTTGGTTGAGTTCTTTTCGATGAGTTGAATCTTCAGGCCCGGTTGCAGACTATTCAGGTTTGACCACGATGCTTGATTTCCCTGGGCCAGCGAAACGCAGGACAGACCAAAGAGAAAGATCAAAAACAAGAGCTTTCGCATAGGTGCTCCTATGTTGTGTTCTGAATGATGGCGGCAAGGATACCATCGTTTCAACGGCCTTCACTTTTTTCTGATATTTCGGCGATCAAACTCGCAACTGGGGTGGGGCCGATCTCCGCGGGCGGTAGCATGGTGGAGTGAGCTACCGGTTTTCGGCGCGGACGGGTTGGGATGTCGGGGAGAGCCGGTTTGCGGCTGCGATTCGCGAGGCGCGGGCGGCGGGGCGTGATCTGATCGATCTGACGGTGTCGAACCCTACGGTGTGTGGGTTTGAGTATGATGCGGAGGCGATTTTGCGGCCGCTGTCGAATGCTGCGGCGTTGATATACGATCCTGATCCGCGAGGGATGCGTTCGGCGCGGGCGGCGGTGGCGAAGTACTACGGGGATCATGAGGGCGAGTGTCGATCCGGATGCGGTGGTGCTGACGACGAGTACAAGCGAAGGGTATGGGTTTCTGTTCCGGCTGTTGTGCGATGCGGGGGATGAGGTGCTGGTGGCACAGCCGAGTTATCCGCTGTTCGACTTTCTGGCGGATCTGGAGGATGTGAGGCTGCGGAGTTATCCGCTGTTTTATGAGTCTGGCGGGGACCACGGGTGGTGGATTGATTTTGCGGAGCTGGAGGAGAGGATTGGGCCGAGGACGAAGGCGATTGTCGTGGTGCATCCGAACAATCCGACGGGGCACGCGACGGGGGCTGAGGAAAGGCGAGAGGCTTGAGGAGATTTGCGTCGCGGCACGGTTTGGCGCTGATTGTGGATGAGGTGTTTCTGGACTATCCGCTGGGTGAGGAGGAACTGAGGAGTTTTGCGGTGGGACCGCATCCGGTGCTGACGTTCTGCCTGAGCGGGATGAGCAAGATTGCGGGGCTGCCGCAGATGAAGGTGGGGTGGATTGTCGGGTTGGGGCCGGAGGCGTTGCGTCGGGAGGCGATGGGGCGGCTGGAGGTGATTGCAGATACGTTTCTGTCGATGAACGCTCCGGTGCAGGGGGCACTGCCGGCATGGCTGGCGGGACGCAAGGGGGTTCAGGGGCAGATTCTGGAACGGGTGCGGGGGAATCTGCGGCTTGCGCAGGAGAGTGGGGTGGAGGTGCTTCGGGTGGAGGCAGGGTGGTGTGCGATTCTGCGGCTGGCTCAGATGGGTAGGGATGTGGAGGAGATGTTGTTGCGTGAGGCAGGAGTGGTGGTGCATCCGGGGTCGTTCTATGGGATTGCCGAATCGGGACGGGTGGTGGTGAGTTTATTGGGATTGAGGAGCGAGTTTGCGGAGGGTTTGGAACGCATCGTGCATGGTCAGAAATTGAACCACGGTAGTTACTAGTTCATGCGATGCTTATAAGGTGTTAGATTTGATTCAGCTTGTAACGTTATGATTTTACATAGTTTGTAAAAATGGATTCTTGAGGCGCTCGGACCCGATAGTTGTACGCGGGCCGTGGCCGGGAATGACTACGGTCTCGTCGGGGAGGGTGAGGAGGCGCTCGTGAATGGAGCGGAGAAGCTTGTTGGTGTTGCCTCCGGGCAGATCGGTGCGGCCTACCGAGCCGGCGAAGAGGGTGTCTCCGGCTAAGAGGAGATGTTGGTCGGGAAGGTAGAGGCAGACGGAGCCTTCGGTGTGGCCGGGAGTGTGGAGGATGGAGCCGGTGAGGCCCTTTCGGCTTTGCTCGGGGCTGGCTCCGATGGTGATGAGTTTGCCGTCGTCGAGTGTGTCGTCGGGGTTGTCGACGGTGGGGGTGGGGATGCCGAGCCAGGTGGCTTGAATGTCCATCATTTTGACCTGGGCGAGGTCGTGTTGGTTGTAGAGGATGGGGGCGCCGGTGATTTGCTTGAGGCGGTGGGCTCCGGCGATGTGGTCGATGTGGGCGTGGGTGATGACGATCTGCTTGACGGTGAGCCCGTGTTTGGCGAGGAGGGCGAGGATGCGGGGGATGTCATCGCCGGGGTCGACGACGATGGCTTCGCGGGAGGTCTCGTCGCCGAGGATGGAGCAGTTGCATTGGAGGGGGCCGACGGGGAGGGTTTCGAGGATCATGGTGTCTTCAGGGTAATGGAATTGCGGAAAAGGCTTAACACGGATTTACACAGATGACACAGGTCAAGGACGGGTGATGCAAGGGAGACAGCAGATCCACTTTGGGGATGACAACAAGAAAGGCAACTGCAAGAACAACGGCAAGAACAACGGCAAGAACAACGGCAAGAACAACGGCAACAGCAGGTCCTCCGCCTTCGGCGAAGGATGACAACTAAAAAACAACGACAAAAAACAACGACAACAGCAACGACAACAGCAGATCCCCGATTCGACTTCGCTCAGGGCAGGCTCTTCAGGGATGACAACAATGGCAACGACAACTGCAAGGGCAATGGCAGCTGCAACGGCAACGGGAAATGCAACGACACTGCAACTGCAACGGCCGGGATTCTATGGCTGCTGGAGGTTGACGATGCTGTCGTATTCGGCCTGGGTGATGCGGAGGAAGGAGCCGTGGCGGAGTTTGGCGGGGAAGGCGATGCGGTTGGTGGCGTCGGTCCAGGTGACGAGGTCGGTGGAGAAGAGTGCGCCGTAGCGTTGGGGGTCGTGGTAGTGGTCGTAGTAGGCGAGGTAGCCGGCGGGTGAGTTGGCGGTGGCGGCGACCGGGATGATGGCGGCGCCTTCGGACCAGTGATCGGAGATGGGTGGGGTGATGTTGGTCCAGGGGCCTTCGATGGTGGGGCCTGAGGCGATTTGGAGAACTTTTTTGAGTGGCGTCTTGCGCTCATCTTTGAAGATCAGGTGGTAGTTGGTTCCAGTGTGGATGAGGGTGGCGTCGATGACGCTGTAGCCGGGGTCGAAGAAGACTTTGGAGGGGGCTGAGGATTTTGAAGTCGGGGGTGGTGGTGTAGAAGATGCGGTGGTTGAGGCCGGAGTCGCCGGAGTCATCGCCGGGGAAGCGGCCGGGAATCGTGGAGGACCAGAAGATGAGCCAGCGTTTGTGGTCGGGTTCGTAGTAGAGGGCGGGGGCCCAGGCGTTGAGAGCGGCGGGCTCGTTGGCGAGGACGTTGAGTTGTTCGTGCGGGGTCCAGTGGAGGAGGTCGGTGGAGGTGGAGTGGCCGATGACGGTGGGGCTGCGCCAGGACCAGGTCCAGACCATGTGGAAGGTGCCGTCGGGGCCACGCTGGAGGAAGGGGTCGCGCATGAGTTCGTTGGGCGAGGTCTGGTGGAAGACGGGGCGGTCCTGGTTGGCGATGGTCCAGTGGTAGCCGTCGGGGCTGGTGGCGTAGTAGACGCCGTCTTCGGCGTTGCCTTTGAAGCCGACGAAGAGCCAGGGGGAGTTGGAGTTCAGGTTTGCCGGTGATGCTGGGGCGGTCTTTTGCGGGGCGGCTGTGGAGGGAAGGGCCAGCGCGAGGAGAAAGGTGAAGCAGGAGAGCTTCGGCATGGGGAGATTATCGCGGGAAAACAGGGAGTAGGGAATAGGGAGTAGGGAGTAGTAAAGACGAAAATGCGCATGCTTTGGCATGCGCATTGGGCGGAACCCCATTCGTGGAGTTACTTCTTCGCTGGCGTTGTCTGGGTGGTTGTGGTCTTGACGCCGGAGAGGACCGATCGGTCGGCGCTGGAATGCGCGAGCGCGACGGTGAGGCCGATGGAGGTGAGCATGAAGATGACAGCGGACCAGGTGGTCAGCTTGGTGAGGAGGTTGGCTGCGCCACGGGGACCGAAGGCTGTCTGAGAGCCCTGGCCGCCGAATGCTCCGGCGAGGTCAGCGGATTTGCCCTGTTGAAGGAGGACAACGCCGACGATGAAGAGCGAAACGATGATGTGAATGACGATGAGAAGAGCGACCATGAGATGCCTTGTAACCTCTTTGGACCGGAGAAGAAATCCGGTGAAAATGTGTGGATTGGTGCGGAGGAGGGGACTTGAACCCCTATGCCTTGCGGCGCTAGCACCTCAAGCTAGTGCGTCTGCCAATTTCGCCACCTCCGCGTTGTGTCTCGACGCTGAAGGGCGCGAGTTGCGGTGAGCAATCCGAAGGGTAGTATACCATCCGAGCGGCTGAGTTGACTGGTGGCTCTGGGTGGAGGTCTTTTGCTGTGTTGAATATTTCACGGCGACCCAAGAGAGGGCGATGGTGTTACGGCCGGATCCTGGCGAAGCTGCCGAAGCCTCCGTTGTGCGGGATGTTCGGCCGTTTAAATGATGAGGCGGACAAACGGCGTCGTGATGTTGACGCTGCTCGCTCCGCCCGTAAGTTTTTTACCCCGTGGCTAGTTGATCCACTTTGGTGATGCCTTGGTCAGGGTGGCGACTAGCGGTTTTCCTGCGTCTGTCGTTTTCACTGCGCCTTCGCGGACAATGCTTGTGGCGGTGACGTCCTTGCCGTAGACGGTCTTGTTGGCGTCATCGTCGGTATCAAGGGATGCGCCGCCCAGAGAGGCGCCGGCGAAGAGTCCACCCTTTGCGCGGGAGTAGGTGAGGACATCGACGTTGGTGTCGTTGGCGGAGACTGCTTTGGCTCCGGTGGGGCCTGCGACGGCGCTTGCGTCAGCACCGAGCTTCATCTTGCCGGAGAGAATCTTCTGGGCGCCGGTCTGAGTTTCGACGAGAAGCACGTAGTCGACTGACGTTGTGCCGAGCTGGACGCCAAGGGTGCCGACGTCCATTTTGTACATAGCGGGCGCCGACCACGGGCCAGTCATGTTGGTCCCGGTGCGGCAGACGATCACGCCGCGGCCATAGGTTCCGCCAATGCCGACTGCGACCTTCTTGACGTTGGGGAAGACGAGGACGCATTTCGCCTTGTTGAGATAGGCCTGAGGAATCTCATCCGGTTTGGCGAGGATCTGTCTCAGAACTTCAGCCGAGGTGCCCAAGCGATCGTCCATCTTGTTTTGAGCAAATACCGGCAAGGTGGCTGCGACGCTCACTAGAGCTAGTAAGGCGGTTTTCTTCATAAGACCTCTCTTGATTCGTTATTGGGAGCCCGACCGCATGGCAGCAAGGTACTCCGTCGGTAATTCGATTTCAAGTTCAGGCTATCGACGGGATGGAGTAAGCGAAACTGGCAAATCTACTAGGTGAGGCCGTAACAATTGAGGAGAGAGGGCTTTGGGCGCGCCTACACGGAGGGAAAATTGGCCCCCCAAAAAAGCGGACAGGCTGAATGAGGGCTTCCTCTCCGCTTATTGAGAGGGACACAACGGCTGGGCTGACCGATCCACCGGGGTGCCGGGAAGGCCAGACGAGCGAGCCATTTCGCTGTGTTTAGCGCTGCGAAGAGAGGCCAGTGGGCGGCACTGCAGGGGTCGTTGCCGGGGTGACTCGCTTCTTCTTCTTGACCGGAGGTGCGGCGTTGGGTGGACGCTGCTTGCCGCTGCCGTTGCCGTTTTTCTTCTTGTCTGCGGTCTCGATGACGGCGCGCATCCAGTAGTTGCCTTCGGCGTCGACCTCGATGCCGTGGACTTCGCGTTCGAAGCCGGGGAAGCGCTTGCCGAACTCCTCGACGGCGAGGATGAGCTTGATGACGGGACTTTCGGCGCTGCCGAGACGTTCGCCGGGCATGGACATGGGGATGCCGGGAGGGTAGGGGACGAGCATGACGGCGGCGATGCGGCCGGGCATCTCGGTGAAGCGGATTTTTTCGGTCTCGTGGCGGAGGAGTTTCTGATAGGTCTGCGCGGGCGTGAGGACGGGATCGAAGTCTTCGTCGCAGGCGTCGTTGACGAGGCCGGATAGATTCAGCTGAATCATGGCCGCGTGCATCTCGTCGGAGAGTTCTTTGAGGGTGACGTTGCGATAGCGCGCGGGATATTTGGAGACGAGTTCGGGGAGCGCTTCTTCGAGGGAAGCTTCGGAGTCGTAGAGGCGTTTGAACTCGAAGAGATTTTCGAGCAGGGCGCCCCACTTGCCCTTGGAGGTTCCGACGGAGAAGAGGACGAGGACGGTGTAGTCGCCGGTGCGGGCGATCTCGACACGGCGGCCGTCGAGGAACTCGGTGATGATGGCTGCGGGGATGCCCCAGTCGCTGACGACGCCCTGGGCGTTGACGCCGGGGGTGAGGATGGTGACCTTGGTGGGGTCGAGCATGCAGTAGCCGTCGGCGATGTCTTCGTCCTGGTAGCCGTGCCACTCTTCGCCGGGCTTGAGGGTCCAGGCGCTGGAGCGATTGGTGAGGAGGCCGTCGGCTGCTTCTTCGAGGAGGTAGGTCTGGCCGTCGAGGGGATCGAAGACGTACTCGGGTTGATAGAGGCGGAAGAACCAGCCCTGCTCGGCGGCGCGGAGACGGTGGCCGATCGACGACATGGCCTTGCGGAAGCTGATGGCGTCCTGGAGGGTCTCGCTCATGAGAGTGGGGCCGGCGGGCTCGTCCATCATGGCGGCGGCTACGTCGAGTGAGGCGATGAGCGGGTAGAAGGGCGATGTGGTGCCGTGCATCATGAAGGACTCGTTGAACTGATCGTAGTCGAGCGGAGCGCGAGGGCTGAGCTTGACGTGGATCATCGAGGCCATGGAGAAGGCGGCGAGCATCTTGTGGGTGGACTGCACGGCGAAGATGGTGGGGCGGTCGGGCATGTCGTCGGGAACGCCCATGGCGAAGCGGCCCTGGTAGATCTCGTGGAACTTGGCGTAGGCGTACCAGGCTTCGTCGAAGTGAATGCGCGGGACGGATTTTGCGAGTTCGGTGACGACTTTGTTGACGTCGTAGCAGAGGCCGTCGTAGGTGGAGTTGGTGACGACGGCGTAGGTGGGATTCTGATTCGCGATGCCGGTGGTGAGGGGACTCTTGTCGATGATGCCGCGAATGAACTCGGGCGAGAAACGCTTGATGGGCACGAGGCCGATCATGCCGTAGCCGTTGCGCGTGGGCTTCATGTAGACAGGGCGCGCGCCGGTGACGGTGAGGGAGTGGCAGATGGACTTGTGGCAGTTGGCGTCGGCGAGGACGATGTCGTCCTGGGCGATGACGCCGTGGCCGACGATCTGGTTGGAGCTGGAGGAGCCGCTGAGGACGTAGAAGGTCCAGTCGGCGCCGAAGATGCGCGCGGCGTTGCGTTCGGATTCGCCGGGAGGTCCGAGGTGATCGAGCCAGGAGCCGAGCGGCGAGGTGGAGATGCCGAGGTCGGAACGCATGATGTTTTCGCCGAAGAACTTGTGGAACTCCATGCCGACGGGGTGCTTCAGGAAGGCGACGCCGCCCATGTGGCCGGGTGCGTCCCAGGAGTAGGCGCCCTGGTCGTTGTATTTTTTGAGCTCGCGGAAGTAGGGCGGGAGGAGCTGCTCGTGGTAGCGCTCGACGGCGAAGTCGACGCGGTTGGCGATGAAGGCGGGGGTGTCGCCGAAGAGGTGGATGTACTCGTGGACCTGCTTGACGACTTCGAGGGGGAGTTCGCTGACGAGGGTGCGGTCGGCGATGAGGAAGATCGGGATTTTTTTGTTGCGGCGGCGGACGGCGCGGAGAATGGCCAGCGCTGCGCCTTCTGCGAACTGATTCTCGCCTTCGAGGTCCCAATCCAGAAGGATTGCGCTGTATGACGGGTCGGATGTGACCAGCGACAGACCATCCTCTGGCGTAGATGTTCGGACAACTTCGTAGCCCTCGAGACGAATTGCCTCGACTAAGCGCTCCATGGCGCGATCCGAGACGGAATCCGTGCCACCCACTTCACTTGCAATCAATAAGAACCCAACGACCTTCGCTCATGTACCTCTCACTTCTTTCTTATCGTATAGTGATTTGCTCCTCGACATATTAACAGTGTGGGAAGGTTGCAATTCTTTCGATTTTGCGCTTCAGGGAAGAGCATGCGACGGAGTTATTCAAAGAGTGTCGCGCCGGATTTGTGTGCGATATTCCGGTTTCAGGGGTGAGGCTGATTCTGTAACTGTGAAGAGAAGTAATAGCACTCTTTCTGGCAGGGACGGAAGCATGAACAGACGAATATTTCTGCGAAACGTGAATATGTCGGCGGTGTCGCTGGCGGTTGGTGGCGGATTGCTGGGATGCGTGAAGCGGCCGGTTGGGGCGACGATTTCGGCGGCTGCTCTGCCGGTGAATCTGCCGGAGACGGCTTGCCACCTGCCGCGGGTGAGGGTGTCGGCGGAACGGGAGATTCGGACAGTGGTGGGGTTGCGTCCGTTCCGGCCTTCGGGGTTCCGGGTGGCGAAGGAGATGGTAGGTGAGACGGCGGTGGTGCACAACTATGGACACGGCGGCGGCGGGATCACGTTGAGCTGGGGGACTTCGAAGCTGGCGGTCGATCTGGGGCTGCCGGGGCATGTGGGGCCGGTGGCGGTGCTGGGGTGTGGTGCGGTTGGTTTAGCTACGGCTCGGCTGGCGCAGGAGGCGGGATTCGATGTGACGATCTACACGAAGGCGATGCCTCCGGAGACGACTTCGAATATTGCGGGTGGGCAGTGGCTACCAGTGACTGTGTACGACGAGGGGAAGGCGCTGACACCGGAGTTTACTCAGCAGTTCGTGGCTGCGGCGCAGTACGGGTATCGGCGGTATCAGATTATGACGGATCCGAAGTATGGGATTCGATGGATGCGGAACTACCAGTTGTCGGATGGGCCTCGGCATTCTCCGATCAACACGGGTTCGCAGGGATTGCTTCAGGGGTTGTTGCCTGAGATTAAAGATTTGCCGGCGGGTACGCATTCGTTTGGGAGCAAGTACGTGCGGCAGTTCGACGGAATGATCGTGGAGCCTCCGATTTATTTGCCGGCGATGCTGACGGACGTTCGAATTGCCGGGGGCAAGGTCGTGGTGCGGGAGATGAAGAGTCTGGACGAGGTGAGGGGGCTGCCGCGAAAAGCTTGTCTTCAACTGCACGGGGCTGGGAGCCAAAGCGCTGTTTGGCGATGAGGAACTGACGCCGATTCGAGGACAGTTGACGATTCTGTTGCCTCAGCCTGAGGTGACCTATGCGACTGCCTATGAAAACACCTATATGTTTTCGAGGCGGGACGGGGTGCTGCTGGGTGGAACACACGAGATGGGGGACTGGAATCTGCAGCCGGATTTGGAGACGAAGGCGGCGATTCTGGCGAAGCAGGCGAAGTTGTTCGACGGGATGACGGATTGCCGGACAGGCGCCTAGAAGTAGCGCGCCAGGTCAGCGAAGGCGGCGAGTTCGAGCAGGTTCTGGCCGGCTGGGGGCTGGTTGACGACCTCGTGCTCGAGGACCCAGGTGAAGTCGTGGGGGATGAAGATGGCGTTGAGGCCGGCCGCGAGGGCTGGGTTGACGTCGGAGCGGGGGCTGTTGCCGATCATCCAGGTGTCGCAGGCTTCGCAGCTGTGACGGGAGGCGACGGAGAGGTACGCCTCGGGATGCTTTTCGTGGAGAACCTCTACGGCGTTGAAGTGGGGCGCGAGGCCGGAGCGTTCGAGCTTGTCGGTCTGTTCCTCGGGGTTTCCCTTGGTGACGAGGATGAGGCGGTGGCGGGTGGCGAGGTCGGCGAGGGTAGAGTCGACGTTGGGGAGGAGTTCGATCTCCTGTTCGGCGATGGACTGGGCGAAGCTTTCGATGCGGCGATGCTTCTCTTCGGTGAGGGGGACGTCGGTGAGCTGCTCGAAGCAGGTGATGAGGGAGTGGCGGAAGCTGTGGAGGCCGTAGCCGTGGGTGAGTGATGGTGGCATGCTCGACACGGTTGAGGTGTTCGCGGACCTCCTCGGGGGTGTGGACGCGGTGATCGAGGTAGGAGATGAAGCTGGTGATGGCGCGCTCGAAGTAGATGTTGTTTTCCCAGAGGGTGTCGTCGGCGTCGATCAGCAGGGTCTGGTTGGGGCAGCGACGGAAGGACTGCTTCGAGGACTGCTCAGGTGGGGTGTGATTCGGGGCGGTCACAGACTGATTATAAGGCGGTTGTGGAGGGCCAGTGTTACCAAGGTACGGTGGGGATGCCACGCTTGGGGGATGTATGGCGCTGTCGGGGTGTGCCAGATTGAAGGTAATGATTATTAGAGACATAGCGCGACTGGATGGCCCGGGTACGAGATGGACACTTCACGATCGGAGAGCTTCTGCCGATGTTGGATATCGAGTGTGGAATCCGTTTGAGGCAGAGCTGCGAATCGATGCGGGAAGCCGACATGATGAAGCCGGAAAAAGCTTTGCCCGCGTTATAGATATCTTCGAGCGCTAGCGAACAGAAGAGAAAGCACAGAAGGCGAATCAGGGCATGATTCCTGAGGTTGGCCAGAGGTTCGGGCCGTACGAGATCCTGGGCAGACTGGGTAGCGGAGGCATGGGCCTTGTCTTCCGGGCGTGGGACGAACGTCTGCATCGCAAAGTGGCAGTGAAGTTGCTGCATGACGACTACACGATGCCGGGAATGCGAGAGCGCTTTTTGCAGGAGGCGCGAGCTGCGTCGGCGCTGAATCACCCGAATATCTGTACGGTCTTCGATATCGGGGAACAGGATCACAATCCCTACCTGGTGATGGAGCTGCTGGAAGGCGAGACGGTGAAGGACCGGATCGAGCATGGTGCGCTGTCGGCGGAAGAGATCGTTCACTATGCGATAGAGATCTCGGATGCGCTGGCGGTGGCGCATGCCAAGGGAATTGTGCATCGGGATATCAAGCCGGCGAATATTTTTCTGGTGTCGACGCCGAATGGGAAGAGTCAGGCGAAGGTGCTGGATTTTGGGCTGGCAAAGATTGCGCTGGATCAGCGGGGGGGCTGGGAGTCTCGAAAGCTCGACCTGACGACGGCCGGAGCGACGGTGGGGACGCTGTCGTACATGTCTCCGGAACAGGCGCGGGGTGAGTCGCTGGATGCGCGGTCGGATCTGTTTTCGCTGGGGATTGTGCTGTATGAGATGGCGACGCGGCGAGTTCCATTTCGAGGGACGACGAGCGCGCTGTTGTTTGTCCAGCTTTTCAGCCATACTCCGGAGCCGGTGCGCGATTGGAACGAGTCGATTCCGCGAGAACTGGAAAAAGTGATTCTGAAGCTGCTGGCGAAGGAGCGCAAGTCGCGCTTTCAGTCGGCGAAGGAGTTACAGGATGCGCTGGTGAAGGTTGGCGGCAAATTGGGACGGGGCGGGTGGCTTGGTAAAGGATCGCCTGGGGTAGTTCCTTTGGTGCGGGCAAAGGATCCGGTGGCCCGGCATAAGGGGTCGAAGCGCAAGCCGGATTGGCTGCCGAACGAGTCGGGAGCTCAGATGCTGTCGCGGATTGAGGGTTCCAAGGGAGATTCCGACAGTCTAGCGATTCGGCCGCTGCGCGTGCCGGATGGAGATCGTGGTGGCCTTGAACTCCGGAAGAGATATTCTGCGCGCGGGAGTGCGCTGGCGGTTGAGAGTGGAGAGAGGTCCGCTGAGCTGCGAAGTATTCATGGCGAGATTGCAGAGAGTGGCTCCGTTGCCGCTGCGGCCGCACAGAAAATAGAGGACGATTTTCGGATTGCCAGACAGGTCTGGCGAGGGGAACCGGTTCTGACGCACATGCAGCCTGGGGTGGCGCAGCTAGAGTCTGGCGTCGGTGGACTGGCGGGAGTGGGTGAAAGTCCCGAGGAGGCGGGTGTTGCGGAGGAGCTGATAGCGGCTTCTCTGGAGATAGGAGCGCGAACGCGGGCTCGGATGGTGACCGCAGCGGTAATGATCGTTGTTGGAGTTGCGGTGATGGCGATGCTGCACAGTGGACTTTTTCGGCCGCTCGTACTGGGGGCGAATGATCATCTGCTGCTGACGGTCATTCAGAACAAGACGGCGGATAAGGCGCTGGACGGCACGGTGATGCAGGGTATCGAGATTGCGTTGCGACAGTCGAGATCACTGAATGTTCTGGGAGGCGAGGCTTACCGCGCGGGACTGCGTCAGATTGAAACTGAGGGCGGGGTTTCCACGAAGACAGTTCCGGAACAGCGAGTGGCGCAGAAGGTAGGCGCAAGGGCGTATCTGTATGGCGAGATCACGCGATCGAATACGTCGTATACGGTAAGTGTAGATGTGTTGAAGACGGATTCTAACGACGAAGTGGCGACGCTGGAGGAGACAGCGGCGAGCAGGGAAGAGCTTCCAGCGGCGATCGGCAAAATGGCGCAGGATATACGCGCCGAAGTAAGTGAGGACAGCAAGGCCGAGATGCAGAGCAGCGTTCCTCTGGAGGTGGAGGCGACGTCGAGCGTCAATGCGCTGCATGCGTATGCGTTGGGCGAGGCGGCGATGTGGAATGGACGCACGGGGGATGCGCTGGCAGCGTATCAACGGGCCACGACTTTTGATCCGAAGTTTGTTGAGGCGCAGATGAGGCTGGCGTGGTTGTACAGCGCAGAGAAGGCTGAAGTGGCCTCGGCGAGCGCAGCCGGGATAGCACGAAACGCGGCGGTGAATGCCAGCGAAAAGGTAAAGCTGCTGGCGCAGTTCTGCTATGAGATGAATGCAAGCGGAGACTACGATGGGGCTGCACGGACGATGCGGGAGTATGCGGCGCGGTATCCGCGTGATGTGGAGGGAATGAAAGGCCTGGCGCGCCTGCTGCGGATGCAAGGGAATCTGCAGGGGGCGTTGTCTGCGGCGCAGCAGGGATATGGTCGAAACCCGTTCGATGCGGAGATGTATGCAGAGGCGCAGCTTGCCATGATCGGGATGGATGATTACGACGATGCGCTGCAGTTGGAGGCACAGGCGGAACACGCCGGCGTTGTGTCGACTGGAAATTCGTTGATTGCCGGATATCTGGCTGGGAATGAGGATGTCATTGCAAAGCAAGCGAGTGCAAAGCAAGTAGCTTTTGCAGGCATGACGACTGCTCATGGGGTGCCGGTGACCTATGCCGAGCTCTATCACTACGGTCTCTATCTGGATAATGTGGGCAAGACGGGAGCGGGCTCCGAGGTATGGAGGGTTGCAGCGGCGATTGCGGGCAGCGTCCCTGAGCTTGTTTCGACGGAGGCATCGATGCTTGCGCAGGGGGCACTGGATCGTGCGCTGATGGAAAATTGTACCGTCGCGCTGGAGATGGTCGATGAGGTGACGAGCCTGCCGAAGGGGCCGGATGCGGCCTTCCACGCCGGGATGGCGGCGGCGCTTTGTGGCGATCAACCGTACGCAGAGAAGATGATCGCGGCGTTGCAGCAGAACTATCCGCAGAATACGGCGGTGGCACAGTACTATGTGCCGGAGTTGCAGGCGGCGGCGGAGATTGGGGTGAATGAGCCGGAGAAGGCGCTCGACTCGCTGATCGCGCTTGAGCCGTACGACGCGATATCGCTGACACCTTATCTGCGTGGAATGGCTCATGCGGCGCTGGGGCAGGCGTCGCCTGCGGTTGTCGATTTTCAGACGGTGCAGGATCATCGCGGATCAGCATTGTTGTTGGGCGGGAATGTCTATCCGATGGCAGAGGTGGGTGTGGCGCGTGCGTATGCGGCTCATCGCGATAGGGCTAATAGCGCTGAGGCTTATCGGCGATTTTTGACGCTGTGGAAGGACGCAGACCAGGGACAGCCATTGATGGTCGAGGCGCTGGCCAAGAGCAGGTAGCGTAAACGCACCTATTTCTAATTTTCCCGATAGTTCAGGGAACAGACACACCGCTGACAGGTGGGGTTGGTTTCCATGTCGAGCGACTGCCTGAACTGTTGGGCCGCTTCTCCGTTGATGACCTCTTCGAGCGTGGATGAGGTTATGTTTCCTATCGTGCGATGAAAGAAACAGGGGCGCACCGATCCATCGACTTCAACAACGGCGGAGACCCAGGGAGCGTTGCAGGCAGGGGCTTGTGGTGGCAACTGACCGAGATGTTCGCGAAAACGGCGAGGAATCTTTCGAAGCTTCGCGGCTGATTCGACGATGTATTTGTGATCGATGCCGGCTTCATATTGCAGAATAAGCAGCTCGATCTCTTCTTCGAGCGCGGACGTTTCTTCGAGGTTCAGGCCTATCTCACTCTGCTTTTCACCGGGCCATACAAGGGGGCGGTTGAATGCCTCGGAGGTAAGGTCGGCGGCAAGAAAGGAGATCGCGTCGAGGCCGAGTGCTCTGGCAGCGTCTACGGTTGCACGCAGATGGCGGTGATTGGATTTCTGTACAGTTGTCCGGCAGGTGATTGGAATGGAAGGGCTGTGCTGACGGACGGCGGCGACGCCTTTGTGGATGAGATTGTAGGCTCCGCTGATGCGGCGAATGGTATCGTGAATCTCCTGGGGGCCGTCGAGAGAGACGATGATGTCATCGAAGAGAGTGGCGACTTCCTCTGCTCGCCTTTGCAGGAGAAGGCCTGTGGTGAGTAGGGTGAGGTGAATCTGCCGTTCAGAAAAGAAATTGCACAGGGCGGAGAGATCGTTGTGCATCAGCGGTTCGCCGCCTGTGAGCACGACGTGGCGAACGCCGAGATTTTCTAAAGACATACGGTGCCGATCCAGGTCCTGCACGCGTATCTGGTCGTTGGCTTCACGCTTCCAGATATCGCACATGACGCAGCGGCAGTTGCAACGGCTGTGAGCGTTCAGGATGAGGATAGGGAGAGTCGCGACCCGCGCGGGAGACGATGGTATCGCGGGAGCTTCATGCAGTGCTGGCATTGTCGACTCTCTTTCCGCCGATACGAATATCTCGACCTATTACTTTTCGCGCTTCGGTGAGCAGGTTGTCAATGGGAGCGCGGAGCCAACGGACGTGGCCGTCGATGGTGAGAGGCTGAAGGCCGGCTTTCAATGATTCGGGTAGCCGGCGGTATAGAGCAGCACTGGCAAGCTGAACTCGTCCCGAGAGAAGCACTAATTCTACTTGATCGTACGTGAGCTGAGCGATGGTTTCGGCTGGAGAGAGGCCTTTGTGCTTCACGGCTACGAGGTCAGCTATCGAGCCAGAGCGGAGGTGTCCTTCTCCATTGCGGAGGCGTAGAACATTCGCCGGTCTTGCCGTCACCATTTCATAGAGGGCGTTGGTTTCGAGGCCGATTTTATTGCGAGCGAAGGTGACTTCGTCGAGCAGATCGCCCGCGGAGGTGAGCGGCGAGTCGCTGCCGAGGATGACTGTGTTGACCGATTTGATTAGCGCAGAGGATGGTGCGGAGTGGAAGAGAAATTGGTTGGAAGTGGGACAGATGACCAGGGCTGCGCGGCGTCGATTGAGGAGCGCAACAGCCTTTGCGTTCAATGCTAGTCCGTGTACGAGTACGGTTCGGTCATCGAGGACCTGCATGCGATCGAGATCGAAGATTTCCTGCGCGCTCTTTGCATCAACTCCCTCTGCCGCATGCAGAACGAAGGGCAGATTAGGCGGCGTGTGATCGAAGTTGTGGATCAGGTTGGGATCCATCTCCAGCGAATGAGCCCAGCCATACCTGGAGAGCACACGAACGGGGAAGTCTGGGGAGAGCAGTTCGCGCGAAAGCGGGCTGTGATGGCAGACAGTGGTTACTCCGCAAAGCAGATTGCGGATGGCCCCCCACCAAAAACGAACGGCTTTCGGCACCTTGCGATGACGCGCGATGAGAGTGGTGTAGGTGCGATGGATCTCGTTCGCCCATTCGACGGAGTTTTGATACGGTCCTGCGCCTAGATTCGGGAAGAGGGCAAACTCGAGGTGATCGTGTGCGTTGACGAGGCCAGGGAGCAGCAGATATTCGGGCAGATCGATGATGGCTGTCGACGGGGACGTTTTGTTGGCACGTCCTGGTAGGCTGCTTGAAATGGACTGAATTTGGCCCCGCTCGACCGCAATGGACGCCGTGGTTGCGGCGTCAGGTCCTAGAGCGTATGTGGCACCGCTAATATGAAGGGCCTCAGAGTTCTCTGGCAGGTTATGAAGGCGGGGAGCAGAGGGCTGCTTTCGCAATTGCAGGATGTAGATGGCGGGTAGATTTGCCGAAGACTCGTAAAACTCGAGCATTCCGTTTTGCTCAAACGTTGCCTTCTCGTGAGAGTCAAAAGCCGGTTCGATGCGAGTGAGGAGATCGAATCCGCAAGAACGAAAGGCATCGGTGACTTGCTGAAGCGAGTGTCTTTTGGTGCGGAGATACTCTTCCGTGCCGTTCGCTTTGAATGCGCGCTTCCAATTGCATGAGGTTGCAGTGTCCGGATGCATATCGGAAAGAAAGATAGTGGCTCCGGGTCGTGCGACCCGATAGAGTTCGCGGGCGAAGGCGTCCACACTGTCCAGATAGCTGAGGGCAAATGAAGCAAGGATGAGATCCGCGGTGGATTGCTGGACGGGCAAAGCGACGCAGCTTCCCTGACGCAAGGTCGCTGCGGTACCGAGCTTCGCGGAGGCTCGCTGCAACATCTCGGGAGAGGTGTCCACGCCCACTAAACTGGCGGTGTGATGCCGCGCTAAAAACTGGAGCCATCTGCCGGTGCCACATCCCACATCAAGCACATCGAGTCCGCAGACATCAGGCAGCATCCGGGAGAGAAAGCGGCGCTCCAGTGCGATGAGGGGATTCGGCTGCTCGTCGTATACCTGCGCCCAGGTGTTGAAGACGTCGGATGGAGAGACGGCCATTGTGGTCATAGGCTCTCCTGGTTGGGTCTGCGGAGCTTGATGAAGTGGTTGGCCCATTGCAGCCGAATGGGGAAGCGATAGACACAGGCCTGTATGACCTGGAGCTCCTCGGAGACTTCGGAGAGAAAGTAGCCGTGTGTGAGCGGGAGCTCTGCCATCTAGATTTGCCTCCCTGCCGCGGCCAACGCATGGAGTGGAACTAGTTTCTGAGTTCTGATGTCATCGGAAGTGCTTTGGGCTAGGATTGTCGCCTCGGGATTTCTGGTCTTCGGTTCGAGGTCGAGGACCTGCTGCCAAAGAAGGCCTGCGTCGACGGTCTCAGACGAGTCAACTTTTCTCCATGAGTTAACTTCGGCATGGAGCGCGTTTCTCAACGCCATGTAGAACTCGTCCTTATAGGTTGCGCGGAACATGACGCAAAGGTCATCACTGTGGGTCCAGTTTCTTTTGGCCCCGATTTGTTCCTGGACGCGGTCGTAGAAGACGGTTCCGGGGAGGGGATAGGAAAAAGAGATTCCGATGTCGTCGGGGCGCGTGTTGCGGACGAGGGCTATCGTCTGCTGGATGTCTTCCCAGGTCTCTCCGGGGTAGCCGAATTGCAGGAAGTAGCATGCGCGGATGCCTTCATCAGAGAGGCGAGAGCGAGCAGTGACAATATCGGAGACGTGAAGACCTTTATCCATCGCGTCGAGGACGTTTTGCGAACCGGATTCCACACCCATCCATATCTCCGCGCAACCCGCGCGTTTCAGTCCGGCTACGGTGGTGTGAGTCATCAGATCGGCGCGGGATTGAATTTTGAAGGGCAGAACGCAATGCATTGCTTCGACCTCATTCGCGAACTCCTCGACCCAGCGGTGGTTGAGTGCGAAGACATCATCGCCGAACCAAATGTGCTGCACACCATACATCTCTTTCAATTCGCGTATTTCGGCCGCGACGCATCGAGCACGGCGAATCTGAAACTTATTCCCTGAGATGGGCTTGGCGCACCAATTACAGCGATAGGGGCATCCACGACTGGCGACAACATTCGCGGAGAAGTGGCCATGCGCTGCAATCCACGCCTGACGATAGGGGTCGAAGTCGATGAGTTCGCGGGCGGGTTTGGGAAGGGTGTTCCAGGATGTGTTCTTTGGTGTGAGGGTTGCACTTTGGACGGGGTTGTCGGCGCTGTCGAGGTAGACAAGACCTGGGATCTTCAGGTTGGGATGTCCTGTGAGGATCGAGAAACAGAGGTCGACGAGCGTCTGTTCGGCTTCACCGCGAAGAACGAAGTCGACTCCGTTGCGGAGGTAAGCCTCGGCTTGATCAGTTGCGTCGGAGCCATGTGCGATGACCACTGCGCCTGCCGCCTGCGCTGTGTGGGCGAGTTCCCAGGCGAGTTCGCGCATGCGTGTGAGGCACATTTTAGAGAGAAAGTTGAAGTCGTCCTCATAAATCGCAACAATCCTGGGACGGAGCTGATTGAGGGCGTTTGAGAAGCCGGGCTTGGGGGCTTCGAGCATGGTGTCGAAGACGGCGACGGAGATATTTCCAGCTCTGAGAGCTGAGGCAGCGTAAAGCGTACCAAGTGGTGCATACGGCTGCATCTTGCGTACCTGTTTGGGGTCGTAGGGGAGGTGATACGAATGAGTAAGGAGAACATCGACCATCGACTACCTGCTCCCTTTTGTTCTATTGGCAGGTTCCTTGGGAAGCCCCGGGCCGCCTATTAAAGCCATTTGATATGCGGCGCGGATAGAGTGGGTTGCAATTGCAAGAATGGCTAGTGCCGCCGTCGCATTGGAGCTTGCGAAAGGCGGGACGGAGAAGGCGATTTTGCGGGCCCTCGGCAATACAAACTCCTCGCTCATTGTGGACGATATGACTTGCAGATGCAGCATTTGTCATGGTCGTGTCAGCGGTTTGTAAAGTTTTTCATTGCTACCCGGATTGCTGTATTTCCTGCGTTAGAGTGAGCCTTACGGGTGTTTCGATGGCGTTCGTTTCGATTGACCAAATCGCATTGGCTTTTTCGATGGAGCTATGCTTTGCTGGCGCGCCTTGTGATTTGCGTACAAATTCGCTCGAGTTGGCCCGAGCGCTGGAACGTCTATCCATTTCGTGTGGGGATTATGGGTTGAGCGGGTTTGGTATGCGGGTCAACGTAGATGGGACATCACGCGAGCCGATAGGAGAACCACATTTTCGTGGACTGCACCATGTCGTGACAGCGTCTTTCGGCAGATCGAATCTGTTTGTGTGGGATATCCTGCGCCGCACACTCAGTGCCAGCGTTTCGGCGACGATTGCTGGGGATGATCGCTTCTGGAAGGAAAAGCTGGTTCCGCTTACGCTTGGTGTTCTGGGCTGTGCGATGGGACTGGTTCCCGTGCATTGTGCCTGTCTGGAGTCAGACGGTGATGGATTGTTGATTGCCGGAGTGTCGGGGGTGGGCAAATCTATGCTGTCCGTGGCTCTTTGCGAGGAAGGCTTCAACTATGTCTCCGATGACTGGACCTACATGTCCTTGCGCCATGATGGGATTGTGGCGCATGGAACGTCGGCACCGGTGAGGCTTCTGCCGGATGCTGTGATGCATTTTCAAAGTTTGCAGAGGCACTGTTTGCAGATGTCGATGTATGGTGAGTTGGCCTACGAGATAGATATTGCAGAGGCAGTTGGCGCTCAGGTGGAGCGAGATTGCGAACCGCGATGGCTGCTCTTTCTGGAGAGGATGCATCGAGCGGGGACTGAATTCAAGCCGATGTCGATCGCGGAGACGCGAAGTTATCTCAGTTGCAGCGTTGAAAGACTGCCTGTGCAATTGCCTGAAGCAGCTGCGACGCGGGAAGAGATGATTAGAAGCGTATCGCTGCTGCCTACCTGGCGTTTTCGGTATGGGGGCACGCCACAGTTTGCCGCGAAAGAACTACGAGAGTTTGTGGTGAGTCGTCGGCAGGAGGTCTACGCATGACAAGCGAACCATGCCGGCGTCCTGACCTGCTCCGGCGCTTTGTTCCCACGCCGTATGTCTTCAGTAAATGCGTTGGTTCGAACCAAATCTGTGTCGAGTCGAACGATCTGGAGATTGCACTGGGCATACGGCGTTCCGGGATTGTCCAGCGTCAAGGGAACCGAACTGGCGGGTTGCTCTGCAAGGTGATTCGAGATAGGACCAGTCCCGTGGATGATTCGGACATTTCGATCGTCTATGACGGGACACTTCGGGTTCTGTGCCTGGGAACGGGGACGATTCTGATTCATGATCACGAGAGATCAGAGATTCTTGGATTTATCTCGCGCAACGTAAAAGTGCAGGAACTGGTTTCGTCGCTGATTCCTGCGCTGCTCGATCCCGGTGGCTGAGCTTTGCATTCCCTGCAACTCAACGGCCAGCCAACGGAGAGGTTGCGGCGGCAACTGTGAAGCTGCCGAATGGCTGCTGGTAGTTGCCGTTCCATTTTCCGTTTACGTCCTCGCTTCCCAGGTAAAGTTGTTTTACGCCGGCGAACTTAGGGGGAAATGCCACTTCAAGATTGACCGTTAGTGTGTTGCCGGAGATTTGTGCTGAAGAACCAGAGGCGATCACGGTGCATTGGGAATTGCTCATCTTGGACGAGGAACCGGCGGTAATCGAGCTATATCCCCAGGTGCCTCCGATGTTGGGTACCAGCCAAATAGCATTCGTGGCGATGTCATAGCGCAGGAGACATTCGTTTGCCGACCATTTCGATCTGCTGCCTGGGAGAACGTTGTTTGACATGATAGATAGCGTAGCTTCTGCAATCTGCGATCCACCCTTAGGGTCTTTGTACGTTGCCGTAAACGTCTGTGCCGAACCTCTACCAGACGATGGCGAAATAGAAACAGGCGATGCTGTGCCGGGTGCAGCGGTTTTGGGTTTAAAGCATCCAGAGAGGAATAGGGCACAGCAAAGGATCATAGCGAGACGCATGTTCGAACTCCCACTCGACAGCGAACTCCATGCCCGCGTATACGGCTATACCGAATACTCGAAAGCCAGTCTTAGGGCGTCTTGTCCGACTGTACAATCACCAAAGACCTGCTTGGCACTGGGATATAAGACCGCAGCCGAGTTCGCCGTTCAGCTTGTCGCAGGCATCAAGGAGCAGTGATGAGCATAGCAGTTTCCCATTCGCCAGTGCTTGCCAGGAGCGACGAGGCTTACGACGGTCATCCGCTGCTTGCGAGGCAAGAGTTCGCTCACTGTCGGACCTTCTATCCGCTGGGTTTCGCAGTCGAGATCGAAACGAACTCGATTAAGATTCTGCTGGCAGCTTCCGAAAGTTGGAGAGAGCAGGCCTGCGCCTCGACTGATCCTCCGCTAAGGATTCGTCTTGGGGTGACACAGGCGAGTTCATCGGGTTGTCCGCCAGCACCTGTCCCTCGCGCAGATGGGCATCTTCTATCCATTGTTGCCGACGCCTCGAACTTCGCTGTCTGTGATCTGCTTCAAGGCGTTGCCTTCGGCTGGGTGAGCGAAGCAACACTTGAGAACCGGCTCTACTTTCGCTATCACTTCCTCGAAGCCATTGCTCTCTCACTGATCGCAACTTCGCGGGCTTCACCTTTACATGCGTCGTGTGTCAGCTTAGAGGGTCGAGGCATTTTATTTTGCGGCGCGTCCGGGGCTGGCAAGTCCACCCTTGCCTACGCATGTGCGCGAGCAGGATGGACTTTTACCTCGGACGATGCAAGCTATCTGCTGTGGGGGAACACGGATCTAGATGTTCGAGGCAACTCGCATCAAGTGCGGTTTCGTCCTTCGGCGAAGGAACTGTTCCCTGAACTGCAAGGTCGAAGCCTAACGCCCCGCGCGGCGGGAAAGCCATCGATTGAGGTCTTCACAGCAGAGTTGCCAGGTATAGTCACCGCGAAGGAGTCTCGAGTGCACTATATCGTCCTGCTGAACCGTTGCATTTCGTCTCCGGCGGAACTCATGCCCTTAACACGAGAGGAGATGCTGCCTCATCTGGGGGGGTCGTTGTTCGCAGAAGAATGGACGCCGCACCCTCGTGCAACGATCCTGGAGCGACTATGTGCGGCCAGTATGTATGAGCTTCGCTACTCAGATTTTGAAAGCGCTATCGGGCTCCTCGAACGGTTGGTGCGGGGAGATCTTCGATAGAGATGAAGCGATAGAGGCATCCATGGGATATCAAGTTGAACCGACGGAGTATAGCGAGGCAAAGTTCGGACCAGGTGCTCTGAATAGTCTGCCTAGAATTGCCATTCTGATCCCGTGTTTTAACGAAGAGCTCACGATCGCGCAGGTGATTGATAGATTTCGTGCTGAATTGCCGGAGGCGCGCATCTACGTTTTCGACAATAACTCTACAGATCGCACAGTGGAACGTGCCCATGACAACGGCGCCACCATCCTCCACGAGCGACGCCAAGGGAAAGGGTTCGTCGTGCAGCGTATGTTTCGTGAGATTAATGCGGACATCTACGTAATGGTGGATGGGGATGGCACATATCCCGCGGCGAGCGTGCATGCCCTGCTTGAACCAGTGATGATCAACGATGCAGACATGGTCATTGGCTCGCGACTGGACCCGGCCAGCCAAAGTCAGTTTGGGTTAATGAATAGGCTTGGCAATCACTTTTTCCTGTTCTTAACCCGCGCGCTTTTCGATGTACACATCAAGGACATGCTGTCCGGCTATCGAGTGTTTAGCCCTAACATCGTAAAACAGCTCCCACTTCGTTCATCAGGTTTTGAGATTGAAACTGAGCTGACTATCAAAGCTCTCGAACGGGGTTACCGCGTCATCGAATGTCCGGTCCATCTCTCGAATCGGCCAGAGGGAAGCTACTCGAAGATCCGTCATGTGCATGATGGACTGTTGATTTTGAAAATGATCTTCTCGTTGGCTCGCGACTATAAACCACTCACTGTGTTTGGGACTATCGGATTGCTGTTCGTCGCTGCCAGTCTTATCCCTGGAACCATCTTAGTCCGGGAATTCCTGCGCACTGGATTGATATCTCAACTGCCTTCTGTTGTTCTTGCTGCCACTTTGGCCCTCTCAGGGCTTATTAGCGGCATGGTCGGTTTGGTTTTGCATACGATAGCGCGACGCTTTCAGGAACTGGATCTGCAGATGCGTGTTCTGGGAAGGGAAGTCTCAGATCTGAATCGTGAAAAGGGAAAGTAAATCTAAAAGTTTCGTGGGGTTCCACCTGCCTAACTAGTTATCGTTTCCAGCCACTGGAGCGCGATACAAGGCAGGCAGTCCAAATGCTCGACCGCAATCGCTCGCAAATAAAACCGCTTTGGAATCTAATTCCCAGGCAGGTGAGGAGCTATTGCAGTTGCCGCCTGTCAGACGCTTCACTTGGCCGCTTGAGAGATCGCGGAGCCATATTTGCGTCGGGCCATTTTGTGCTGACTCAAATGCTTCCCATTTTCCATTCGGGGAGATAACGGAAACGGTTGAATCGGCGGGAACCGGTATGGTGAGGGGAGTGGCTTTTCCTGTGGAAGGGTCAAAGTGCATCATAGTGGAAACCCTATTTGCCACCAGTTCGAAGTAGACAGATTCTCTATCGGGCGCGAGTCTGGGGTGAAGAGCCTGTCCTTCGAATGAGAGCATTTCGTTTCGACCGTCGTGCAGCCATCGGAGAACATACCGATCCGGCCCCATCGATTGGTAAAAAATTCCAGCACGCGAGATCACTGGGAACGACGAGAAGTTTGTCCCGCTTTGTGCAACGACTCGCTCAAAATGCCGTCCTGGTTCGCTGCCATAGCTCAGCATGTGCCGTTCGGCATCGACGAATGAAATCAGAGTCGTAAGCGTTACCGCAGCGACAGCAAATTGCCGCGGCATACCTCGCCAGCAGGGCCAGCCAATAACGATAAACAAGGCGAACAATAGCCATACCTTGGGGAAAAGCCACGCTAGATGCAAAGGTAATGTTAATAGCGCATACGAAACTACAAGGAAGAGGCTTTGGATCGGCCCAGACTCTTCTAACAGTAAGACCAAAGGGAGCAGCAGAATGATGAAAGTGTAGGAGGCTGTGCTCGTCGACAAGAGAAGTACGGTCACCACAAGCCAGGCGAAATCATGCCAGTCCGTGGTTCGTTTCATGGCTATGCCAAGGAATAGAAAAGCAATAACTGCGAATGAAATAAAACTTCTCAGGAAGAAAAAGAGCCATGGCGCTTCCCAGAGAGGATGAGGATTCAATTCCGGCTCAGCCATTAATGAGCGTCTCAAGAAGGTTGAAAATGTTGGATCGCCAGGATTGTAAGGATCGACCGAACCGCCTTCGAGTGAGCGAGGAAGAATCTGCGTAGCGTAATAGCGGACATCCGAGGGCCCGAACAACGCAATTGCTACTCCGGTGAGAAGAAGAACCGCGACGAGCATCGCGATCAGAGGTTTCCATTGGCGTTTGATCGCGAAGTATGGCAAGAACGGGCCGCCGTACAGCTTCAACCCGAAGACTAACCCAGTAATACAGCCTCCCAGCAGATGATTCTTCCGGTGAAGGAAATAGAAGGCCAGCGTAAGCAGGAACAGCAAAAAAACGTAATACTGCCCATAAAGAAATGTCGTTCGCAACGAAAAATAGCCGCAAAAGGTGAGTAGCCAGATCGTTTCAAAACGGAATCTTGTGACTCTCGATAGCAACCACACCGTCAGTCCGAGGAACATCAGATTGGATACGAGCCATATACGTTTTGCCGTCTGTGGCGGAAATCCGGTGAGCGGGATCATCGGAATCATGGTCAGTGGAGTTTGTGGTGTATAGGCGCCCAGTTGTGTTCCGTTGCCGGCATAGTTCATTTGCCGAGCAAACCACGTCCAATCGTAAAAGTTGCGTAGAGGCTGATGCTGGCGCACTAATCTGGCAGCTGTGTAGTAATTAGGAAAATCGGTTTCTGCTCGCGTCCAGCCTGCCCGAAACGGGGCGACCAGGAGAAACAGGAATGTTCCGATCGCGGCTAAGCGCATGGGCGACTTAGAAAGCAGGTTCTTCGACGGAGAACTCATGATTCTATGACGAGATTCGTGCCTGGTTGAAATTTCGGCAAGCAGCTGCGGATCTTGATTCACTTCTGGTCTCGCTCGGGTAGCGCGTATGTGCAGTCGGTGTACTTTACCGGGGAAGCTCCGAGATAGCGCACCTGTCTTGCACTGAGCAGCAGTTGGTCCTGGCCGAGAGCGCTCTCGGCGGCCTCAAAGAGGTCCTTCAAGTGCGCGCGAATCCAGCGTTGGTGACCTGCCACCTCGATGAGTTCCATGCCCGAGCGAAGATCGTTCGGCAAGCGTGTATAAAGGAGCGGAGATGCCATTTGAACAATACCCGCGAGCAGAACTAGCTCTACGTCGGTGAAGTTGAGCTCCGAAAGGGCCTGGGCGGGAGTATTGTGCTGGCTGCGAACTGCGATCAGATCGGCCACGCCGAATTCCTGGATTCGTCCTTGACCATCTTGCAGATGAAATATATCCGCGGGACCTGTGGTAACCATGTTGTAGATCGTGTTCGGGGGAAGACCGGTCTCCGTATATAGATAGCGGATCTCATCGAGCAGATCGCCCGTCGCAGTGATTGGTGAGTCGCTCCCCAGTGCCACTCGCTCAATGGAAGTGATCAGGTCACGCGAAAGAGTCTTTGCGAATAGGAAGCGATTCGACGTTGGGCAGACGACCAGCGAAGCGCCGCGCCGGTTGATCAGGGATATCTCGTTTTCTGTGCACGCCAGCCCATGGACGAGCACGGTGCGCTCATCCAGCACGCGCATTTCGTCAAGCCGCGCGATTTCCTTCCGGCTTTCTTCATCGATGCCCTCGGCCGCGTGGAGGATGAATGGTTGGTCTCTCGGCGTAGCCTGAAACTTCTCGGCTAGATGTGGATCCAGTGCGAGCGAATGCGACCAGCCAAAGCGCGAGAGGACGCGAACTGGAAACTCAGTAAGCGTTAGGTCAGCGTGCAGAGGATTGTGATGGCAGACTGTCGTGACGCCACAGAGCAAATTGCGGATTGCACCCCACCATAACTGAGTCGCCTTAGGGACCTGCCTGTACCGCTCAATAATTTCGGCGTGGACCTGATGAATCTCCTCGCCCCACTCGGGCGAGTTCTGATACGAGAGGGCTCCTGCTGGGCGCCCGAGTTTTGGAAATAACCCAAATTCCAGATGGTCGTGCGCATTGATCAAGCCTGGGAGAAGAACATAACCGTCCAGATCGAGTGTCGGCGCTGACGCATCTCTGTTTTCGCCGATGGACGCGACGTGGCCGCTTTCGATTAGAACGGCTCCATTTTTCCAGTTAGAGGGTCCCAAACCTATGCGCGCATTGGTAAGTTGTAGCGTGCTGCCTCGACGAGGAACTGTGCTCGGCAGGCGCGGCCTTCGCTTCTGCAACTTCAGAATATAGATTGCAGGGACTCCTGTGAGTTCTTCGAATTCCGTTAATTTGCCGGTATCCTCGAAGATGGGCTGTTCTGGTTTTTCAAATGGTGGCTCGATGAGAACTCTAAGCTCAAAGCCACTGTTCTGAAATGCGGAGACGATCTCTTCGATGGAACGAGAATGAACTGCGATTTCGAACTTCTCCCCCTCGACGCGAAAGCTTCGTGTCCAGCCTCGCTTCGCAGCTGTCACAGGGTGCATGTCGGAGAGAAGCACTGAACCATCAGGTCGAAGGATGCGAGCGCACTCGTTAGCGAATCCGTGCAGATCGTTGAGATAGCTGAGTACGAATGAGGCGAGGACGAAATTCTTGGACGCGTCTTCGCCGGGCAGCGCGGTACAGTCGCGATGTTCGAGCTTTGTGGTGGAATGGATCTTCGTTCGAGCGCATTCCAGCATGGTCGCAGAGCTGTCGATTCCGGTGAGAGACGCCGGGTTCAGTGTTTCCAACCTCGTGAGCCAACGTCCGGTCCCGCATCCGACGTCCAGCACATCGCCGCCGTTCAGAGGTGGAAGCAGCGGCATGGCGCTTCTCTCTTCGAGCATTAGCAGGGGATTGGACTGAGTATCGTAAACCTGCGCCCAGAGATCGAAGATGTGACTGTCCGATTGAACCGGGAAGACGGCCGTGGCGCCAGAGCGTGTCTTCACAGGCTCTCCCGCTTGGGCTTACGCAGAGCTATGAACTGATTGGCGAGCTGAAGCTCGACAGGGAAGTTATAGATGTGCAAGGCATAGCGCCAGGCGCTGAGAGTTCGGAGGAACGTGCGGCTCCAGCGCGGAGCAGTAATATCCTGAACCGTCGGCCAGCGCGAGCCAACGACGATCTCGAAGTTGTCGATGAGCTTCTTGGTCCGGCGTTTGAGCCATGGAGCCTTGGTGTCGATGCGCAGAGTGAAGTCCATCCACTCCTTAGTTGCCCATCCGGCGGGTGAATCCGGAAACGGCACATCAATTTTGCCGTACATCTGACCGCCCGCCTTGTGCGTTTGAGGCGTGGGGGTGTAGTGCTGGATGATGATTTCTGAATCCGGGTTGATACGTTTGATCTTGCGAATGAATCGTAGCGTCTCGTGCGTGTCTCGGTCAGGATCGTTGGGATTGCCAATGACGAAAGAGAATTCGGGAATGATGCCAAACTTGCGAATTCGCCGGGCGATTTCGAGAGTCTGTTTTGTGGTGATACCCTTCTGCATCTCTTCAAGCACCCAGTCGGAACCGGACTCGGCCCCGAAGAAGATCATCGCGCATCCAGCCCGTTTGATGGCGGCATAAGTTTCATCCGAGTATCGGGACATGATGTCGATGCGCGCTTCGCACCACCAGCGAAGGTTCAGAGGCGCCATGAGCTCGCAGAGCTCCCGCGTATGATCTTCGCGCAGGAAGAAGTTCATATCGTAGAACTGAACCGAATCCGCTCCGTAGCGCTGCACAAGATGGGTAAGAATAGCAACTGTGCGTTTCGGTGACTCCATCTTCTCCTTGTTGCCATAGGCGGCATGGACACCGCAGAAGCTGCAGTTGAACGGGCAGCCTATGCTTGCATGGTGAACCGCAGTACGTTTGCCGAAGAAGGACGGGCGCAGGTATTTTTCTACGGGAAGACGGTGAAAGGGAGACCATGGAAACTCATCCGGGCCCTTCATCTGCCTCTCTCCGTTGTCATGACGGAGGCCGAACATGTCTTTGTACGAAAGACCTGGTATGGAGTCGAGAGAACGCTTGCCACGAAGTGCATCGAGGAGTTCAAGAAGAGTAGCTTCTCCCTGGCCGCGAGCGACGAAGTCTACGTAGCGTGCGTTGAGCGCGGCGTCTGGATAGATTGACGGGAAGTAGCCGCCCCAGCAGATGGGGACCTCCGGATGAAGACGGCGAATTTCGCGAGAGGTCTCCATTGCCGCTACCATCTGTGGCCCGGGCATTACCGAGACGCCGAGTAACTCAACCTTGTGCTGGGCGATGAGCTGCAGGATGCTTGCTGTTGGGTCGTCATCGAGATTTCCATCGACGATCTCGTAGTCCTCTTTGCCTTCAAGCGCCGCGGCGAGCGCAAGGACGGCAAGAGGCAGCCTTCGATTTTTAGGCCTTGTGGCACGCGGATGATAGAGGATGATCATGCTTTGACCTTTGCCACATAGATGCGGAATTGCGACGGACGGCGGCGACCCTTGAGCTTTGCGAGGAATGGCCTGAGAGACCAGCGAATCCCGTAGAAGGGTTTGATCGATTTCCATTCCAGGTTGAATGCATTTTGCAAACGTCGCAGACGATCCGGAGTGAGGTATTCGAGGCTTGAGATTGAATTGGATGGGAAGCCGTATGTTGCAACAAAGCGCTTGTGTTTCTCTTGAACCATCTCCTGGCCGCTCTCATCCTTTGCGTACCAGGGCGTGTCAGCAATCACGATGGTACCGCCAGGACGTGTACACCGCAGGGCCTCGGCAAAGGTGCGTTGATAGTCCTCCGAGTAATGGAACGATGCATTGAAGACGACAAGGTCGAAAGTGGATGGCGCGAATGGCAGCCGGTCGAGAGCTGCTTGGACGCGTGGGAATAAGGGACGAACGCGCGAGCTGAAGTGAATGGCGGCCCCGAGACCATCCTGATCATTTGTCAGCAGATCAACTGCGACGGGGAGATGTCCAAGAAGCGCCAATCGGTAACTCAACCAGCCATTGCCTGCACCAAGATCGAGGATTCGGAGAGGGTGCCCATGACGCCTGGTGAGCGGAAGAAGAATATCCCGTTCCATTGTGCGGAAGGTGCGTGCCCGTATCGCCCACTGATCGCTGTTGCGGCCGGTAATGTCCTTGAACGGCAGGTTGAGATAGTACTCCGACTGGGTACTGCCGCGACCTTCCGCCGCGCGGATAAATTCGTACTCCGTGACGAAGCGACGAAAACGATTGGTCTGCTCTGGCGCGAGAGAGAGCCAAATGCCGTCGTGGTATTGCGTTATAGCCATGCAGTGGGAACACGCGCGCTTGCCGGAGCCTGTTCGAGTTGACGAAGACAGATCCGCGAGTGACGCCCCACATTGCCAGCACAAAAGCGTTACCGTATCGTTTCGCAATTGTTCGTTGCCAAGGGTCGCTTCCTTTCGCGTCGCAATCATCTGGACACCTTTTTAGGGCAGAACAAAACACGATGATCTGAAACATGAAAAATTGGCAACACGAGGAGTGTCTGTTTCAGACAAGACTTTACAATGCGTGAATGGTCGAGGGTGATCATGAGTGTGGTTTTTCAAAATGAATCAACATGTGATCGCCAATAACGCGAAAGACGGGAAGGTTGCAGAGCGCGCCGTCAATCCAGGAAAGAGCGGTAATGAGCCGCGGATGTTTCCGCGCCCAGGGTTCGAGATACGACGGCGGGACCGTGATCCCGATACCGGTGCAGGAGCGTAGCGCAAAAGGTGAGAAGAGTGTGCGCATGTGACGAAGAGTTGGGTATTGCACATCGATGGTGTAGTCGTTGAAGCGTGCGGTTGCGTGTCCACCGCAGCGGCGAAAGGCTTTGCGGAAGTTTCCGCGTAAGAGATACCAGAGAATTTCCCAGAGACAGATACGAGTAGAGAGACAGAGAAGCAGCGGCGCACCGGGTTTAACCCGGGCAGAAAGCTGTTCGACGACAGCCGCTAGGTCGGGTACGCAGTTAAGGCCAGAGAAGTTGGAGAAGACACCGTCGAAGAGCGGAGCGTCTTTCAAGTCCGCAAGATCTTCTGTAGGCAGCAATTCGAAGCGGATGGCGGAGTAGGGCGCTTCGAGGTCTCGCCGACGTCGGGCCTGCTGCACCATCTGTTTCGAGGCGTCGAGTGCGGTAACGGAGATGCCCTGACGCGCAAGGAAAAGCGCATCCTCACCAGTGCCGCAGTTGAGTTCGAGTATGTGTTGGCCGGCGGAGAAAGTAGCTGCGACCTTCCGCCAAACGGCATCACGTTGGGCACGGCCAACGACTGAGCGGGTAAATTGGTCGTCGTATTGTTCGGCCACGCTGTCGAAAGCGAGGCTGGTCTGGCTCGGGATGTCGGCAACGGTCACGCTTCCACCTCGGCTTGCGTGGAGAGCAGGTTGGCCCGGTGCGTCTGGATCTGATTGCGAAGATCTGCAATGACTCTGGAGTCGGAGTCAGGATTGTCCGCGAGACGCGCAAGCTCGACCTCATTGCGCAGAAGTTTGTCTGCGTGCGCGTAAAACTGCCGCGAATGACGGCCCTTGATCTTCAGTTCACGATCGGAGGTCTGGCTCCATGGCCGCAGCTGCACCAGACGGTCCTGCACCTGCCTGTAGTAAGGCGTTCCTTTGACCGGATACGAAACGGTGGTGAAGAATATGTCCGGCTTCGTGGCGCTGACGTGTTTGATGGTGGCCTCGATGTCCTCCATCTCCTCACCCTCATAGCCCCACATGAGAAATAAGCCGCTCTCAATACCACGTTCACGGCAAAGGTTGACGCCGTTCTGCACCTGATCGAGTTTGATGCCACGATCCATCGCCTTGAGAATGCGCGGCGAGCCACTCTCGGAGCCGATCCAGACGCGGAAACAGCCGAGTTCGGCAAGCAGATCGAGCATCTCTCCGTTGAGACGGTCGGCGCGTGAGATGCATTCAAATGGGACGCGGAGGCTTCGTCGTTTCATCTCGGCGGCATAATCGCGTAGCCAGTGATGGTTGATCGTGAAGACGTCGTCAGAGGGCCAGACCATCTCCGGCGTGTATTCCTGCAGCAGCCACTCCACTTCGTCCACGACGAGCAGAGGATTGCGGCGCCGGTGCGTTTGCCCATATACAGTATTGCTGCACCAGCGGCACCTGAAAGGGCAGCCTCGGGCGGTGATGAAATTGAGTGAGCCGGTACCGTGTGCGTCGCGCCACGATTTGATGTAGCGGTGTATGTCGATGGCGTCACGCGCCGGCCAGGGTTGTGCATCGATATTGGCGATCTGAGTTCGTGGCGGGGTTTGGTGCAGGTTGCCGCCACTGTCGAGCCAGGCAAGACCGTTGATCTTTGCTACCGAATCGCGGGCACCGCTGCGTAGCGCAGTCAGGAGCTCTTCCATCGTCAGCTCGCCTTCGCCGAAGATGACAAAGTCCGCGCCGGATTGCAGATATTCCAGCGCATAGGAGCCGGGTTCAGGGCCACCCACGATCGTAGTCCACCCAGCCTCGCGCGCCACATTGATCGTCTCTACGACGTTGCTTCGCGTCATCAGGTTTGTATAGAGGCCCAGGACGGAAGGTTTTTCCGCGCGAAGGTGCTGGAAGAGAAGTTCCCGGCTGGAGAAGGTGGTGTCGAAGACTTCAACATCGAAGCCCTTTTGACGCAGGTGTGAACAGAGATAGAGGAGGCCCAGTGGAGCGTAGAGCTTCATGATCTGAAGTTCTTTGGGGTCTTCATGAACGAAGTATCCGTGCGTCAGTAGCAAGTCTGGCATCAGGATCTCCTGGCCCCCACAAGGAGGTCTTCGAGCGGTAAAAACGCACTCTCAGTCCCGTTAGAAGAGGATTGAGGAGGTAGAGACAGCACGTTTATGTTTCTACACACAGACTCCATTTCATGGACGCGATGCCATAGGGATTCGCAGGTGGATGGATCGGATGAACCTAAGGGTACATGCCATGCAGTTACCTCAGCATGGAGCGCGTCACGAAGAGCGTGGTAGAAGGTGTCGTTGTAGCTGGCGGTGTGGATTGCGCATAGGTCGTCGCTGTCGGTCCAGTTGCGCTTTTTTCCCAGCTGCGCCTGAACGCGGTTGAAGAAGCCTGTGCCCGGCAGGGGATACGAGAGAGACACGCCGATGTCGTCGGGGCGCGTTTGGCGAACCAAGTTTACTGTCTCGCAGATTTCGGACCAACCCTCACCGGGGTAGCCAAACTGGAGGAAGTAACATGCACGTATGCCGGCGGTTGCGAGCCGCTCCCGAGCGGTATGAACTGCGGAGAGCTTCAATCCCTTTTCCATCGCATCGAGGATCTTTTGCGAACCAGACTCGACGCCCATCCATACCTCAACGCAGCCCGCTCGCTTCAAAGCTGAGACGGTCGCCTCGCTCATCAGGTTGGCGCGTGACTGAATCTTGAAGGGAACGATTTCGCCATGCGATTCGACGGCGTTCGCGAACTCCTCCACCCAGTGGTGATCGAGAGCAAATATGTCATCGCCAAACCAGATGTGCTGCACGCCGAAGAGCGTTTTGAGTTCATGTATCTCTGCGGCAACCTGCTCCGGCGCTCGTAGTTGGAAGTGGTTGCCAGAGATGGGCTTCGCGCACCAGTTGCAATGGTATGGGCAACCACGGCTCGACACCATATTTGTAGAAAAATAGCCATGCGCTTCGGTCCACGCACGCCGGTATGGCTCGAGATCGATGAGGTCCCTTGCCACCCGTGGCAGAGTGGCCCACGAAGGATTAGTGGGCGCAGGTAACAGGGTCTCCGGACTGCCATCTTCAGAAGGGTGGCGCACGAGTCCGGGAATCGCGTCCAATTGCCGGGACTGCAGAAGACCGCTGCAAAGATCGGTCAGACTCTGTTCGACTTCGCCGTTCAGGATGAAGTCGACTCCAGTGTCGAAATACTCTCTGGGGTGGTCGGTAGCATCCGATCCGTGTGCCACTACAGTGATCCCCGCGGAGCGAGCTATCGTGGCAAGCTGGTTTGCCGTTTCGCGCATATGCGTCAGGCACATCTTGGTTACGAAGTTGAAGTCGTCCTCGTAGATGACGACGATCCGCGGATTGTGTTTTTCGAGCGCCTCGCGAAAGCTGAGCACAGGTTCAGTGAACATCGTGTCGCAGACAGCAACCGAGATACCTGCAGACCGAAGCGCCGTTGCCGCATAGAGCGTGCCGAGCGGAGGGTACGGCTGCATCTTCCGCAGTTGCTTTGCGTCATGGGGAAGGTGGTACGAGTGCGTTAGCAGTACATCTGCCATTCGCCACCTCCGACCGAAAATGACTCAGCAGGCATTGGCCTGCTCCGCAGGTTGCCGCTTCAGCATGCTGCCGCCTCCGCAGGAATCTCATTAGGCTCCAGACGCTTTGCATCCACCACGGGTTTGAATCCGGGTGTTCTTTCTTTTAGCTTGTCGTTCAGCCAGAGTTCGATGGGAAAGCGGTATGCGCCATGGTCAAGACGCAACCGCGCTGGAAATGAGATGCATTTTTGCGCCAGGCGGGTGAAACGAGTGCGCTTGTCTGCCCCGATAGGAATCCGGTCGAAGGCAATACGAAGATAATCTCGCATTACCTGGAGCTGCTTATGATCTTTGCCGTTCAGCCAGGGAAGCTTCGTGTACCGGGGAAAAAAGTCGGCCCAGCCTTCGAAGGTGTCCGGTACGACCACTCCGAGATCGGCAATCTTGTCCATGATCGGAGCGCCGGGATAGGGCGTGAAGATGTTCGTCCAGAATTCGGCGCCGGGGAACTTGCGGCAGACGTCCATGATGAAACTGATGGTTTCCTTTCGCTCTTTCTCGCCCTCGCCAGGGAAGGCGAAGATGATGTTGAACGAGGGGCGAATCCCTGCCTGGACGCAGCGGGCGGCGCTTTCGTAGATAGTTCCGAAATCCTGAAAGTTCTTGTTCATCGCTTTCAGCACTTTGGGTGAGCCTGATTCCGCTCCCTGGCAAATTTGATGAAGACCGCTACGATGCAGGAGTTTGAGGTCTTCAAGCGAGAGACGAGAGGTGAGATTGGTCGTCGCCTGAATGCTCCACTTGAAGTGCGAATTTTCGCGAACCAGGCCCTCAGAGATGGCGCGCGCGCGATCAAGGTCAACCAGGAAGTTATCGTCGACGATCCACAACATTTCGAGGCTGTACCTGCGGCTAAGGTCGACGGTCTCTTCGACAAATTGCTCGGCCGGCAGTGCATTCCATTTGCGTCCGTAGACGCCTGCATTCGTACAGTACCCGCAGTTGTAGGGGCAGGCGAGACTAGAGGTGTACATGGCCCAACGCTTGCCACAGACACGCTCGTATGCGTCGAAGTCGGCCAAGTGATAGGCCTTGGGTGGCATGTCCACAAGCGGCTTTAGAGGGCGTTCAGGAGTGAAGATGACTTTGTTGTCACGCTTGAAGCCAATGCCGGCAATCAGATCTGGCGCCGAGCCGGAGCTTAGGTGATTGACGAGTTCAAGCATTGAGTCCTCGCCCTGCCTGCGAACTACATAGTCAATGTACGGAGCCTCTAGAGTCTGCTTCGGTAGGAGCGATGGATGCCAGCCACCAAGGATGACAGGGAACTCCGGATTCCACTCCTTGATGGCGCGGGCAATTTCGACCGTCTCGCGAATCATGGGTCCGGTAACTAAAGAAATGCCCAGGCATAGGGCGTCACGGCATTCTTCCAGCACGCGCTTTTTGTAGTTCGGCGTGATTGTTGAATCAATGAGAACAATTTGATATCCGGCGCGAATCAGGGGTGTTGCGACCGCCAAAATCCCGAGTGGAGCCGTCGCATCGGAACTCGCAAAGGACGGGAAAAAAAACACCACTTTTCTTGAGGAAGAGCTACATTTCGACATTGGTTATTGTCACCACCCCCGTCTGTCACAATATATTCCACTGTGTTTTCGGGTTGTGTCAGGATATTGTCCCGATGTTGTCACGGATTTGTCGCAACCCAGATATTGTCATCCCGGTTGTGTCTAAACCCTGTCTCGGGGCACGAAAGCTTCAGCGTAAACTTGGTCCACCTATGCCTTCCTCCTTCGGTTCACCCGGCTTCAGCTCAAGGCCAAAGCTCACCAAAGTGATGCCCGAGGTCTGGAACCTCGTCAAGCCGTTCCGGTGGCTCCTCGCTGGTAGCTTCCTACTGATGATTGTGAACCGCATCTGCAGCCTGGCTATGCCTATCTCATCCCGTTATCTGATCAATAACGTGATGTACAAACATCAACTCGATAAGCTGCCTCTGATTGCAGGCGTCGTGGCTGGTGCTACTTTGATCCAGGGCATCACTACCTACATCCTCAATCAGCAACTCGCGATTACCGGGCAGCGCCTCATTACAAATCTGCGCATGCGGGTCCAGCAACACATTGGCCGCTTACCTGTCTCCTTCTACGACGAAAACCGCACAGGCTCCCTTGTCGCCCGCATTATGACTGACGTGGAAGGGCTCCACAACCTCATTGGTACCGGGCTCTTGGATTTCGTCGGTGGAATTCTCACCGGGACTATCGCGCTCATCCTCCTCATCCACATCAGCACCCTCATGACGGTTCTTACCGTCTGTATCATGACTTGCCTTCGGCTGGTTTTTGAAGAAGGCATTCGGGATTACACGACCCCTCTACCGCGAACGGTCTCGCATCAACGCCGAGGTCTCTGGTCGGCTCACCGAATCGCTCAGCGCCGTGCGCGTTGTCAAGGGCTATCACGCCGAAGAGAGTGAGGCGCGGGTCTTCGCTGAAGGCGCCGGTCGACTTCTCGAGAACATCACGAAATCGATCACCGCTCAATCCTTTATGTCGTTCTGTTCCACGACGATTCTTGGAATTGTTGGCGCGTTGGTGATGTACATCGGTGCAAGGGAGGTTACGGCGCATCGGCTCGATGTCGGCGGCTACGTGGAATTCATCATGCTGCTGGCCTTCATGGTTGCGCCCATCGCCATGTTGGTCAGCGTCGGCACCCAGCTCACCGAAGCTTTGGCCGGTCTTGATCGCACCACGGAGATACTCAACGAGCCCGAGGAAGACAGAGAACCGCGGCGCATTCGGATCGTTGAGCCGATCCAAGGCGACGTCGCATTTAGGGACGTCGTTTTCGCCTACGTGCCCGATAAACCAGTTCTGCACGGCATCAGCTTCGAAGCCAGAGCCGGCACCGTCACCGCGCTGGTTGGCTCCTCCGGCTCCGGCAAATCGACCATCATCTCGCTCATCTGCGGCTTCCACACCGCTGATGGGGGAGAGGTCTCAATTGACGGTGTGAACCTTGCGACCATTCGCCTCAGCAGCTTTCGCCAGCAACTCGGCGTTGTCCTGCAGGAGACCTTTCTTTTCGACGGAACGATTCGCGAAAACGTTCTCTTCAGTCGTCCTGAGGCCAGCGAGGAACAGCTCATGGAAGCATGTCGCATCGCGCGCGTCGATGAGTTCGCCGAGTGCTTTCCGGAGCAATACGAAACGATCGTCGGCGAACGCGGCGTCAAGCTCTCTGGCGGTCAACGTCAGCGGGTCTCCATCGCCCGCGCCATCCTCGCCGATCCACGCATCCTTATCCTCGATGAGGCCACCAGCTCACTGGACTCCGAATCCGAGGCCATGATCCAGCACGGCCTCAGCTACCTCATGCAGGGTCGCACGACGTTTGTCATTGCCCACCGTCTTTCCACCATCCGCCGGGCAGACCAGATCCTCGTGATAGAGCGGGGAAGGATCGTCGAACGGGGTACCCATGAGTCCCTGTATCGGCGCCAGAATCGCTACTACGATCTCTACATGCGTCAGCACGGCCTGGAAGCCAACCTTTTTCTGGCGCCAGGCGAAGGCGACAAGGTCGTCTAGATGGTGGACGAATAGGCGCCTTGTCGAGGTGCAAAATGGTTCTATCTCCAAATCTGACAGTCTATTGACAGGCTCCAGACAAATTTTTGACACACTTACCGAGGCTGCGCGATAGGTTTGAACCTATTATGCGTCTTTTGCCGAATTTGAGATCTTTTACAATCAGGCGACGAATTGGTCTAGCGTTGTTTTCGTTGGGGATGCTGTGCTTCGTACCAGGGCTAGCGGCACAGATTCCGCTGATCTCCGGAGGAACCGGCTTTCTTACGAATACGAATGCAGGCAGCACGTCGTATCAGTTGGTGGCGATACCTGTGCTCGCTGCCCCAATAGGTGAGCACCTGCTGGTTGAAGCCCGGGGGACTTTGTTGGAGAGCTTCACCCCTAAAGGCAATGGCCAGGAGGGCTACAACACTTCGCATTTTCTGGCGTGGTCGTATGTACAGGCGGACTACCTCGCCACATCGCACGTGACTGTGGTGGGAGGGGACTTTCTAATTCCCTTCGGCACATATAACGAACGGCTTATTCCGATCTGGATCAGCAACCTGCAGGATGCCCCACTGATCTTCCCCATTGGCACGGGGACCACCACCGGCTTAGGCGGCGAGGTGAGGGGAAACGCGTACTCAACGGGAGACGTTTCGGTCAGCTATGCGGCATACGTCTCGGCGGGCAGCACGAATAGACAGTTTTCGGCTTTTCGTTCGGCTGGTGGACAGGGGAGTGTCTACTTTCCAAAGGCGAGAGTTGAGATTGGAGCGTCTTACGGGCGGATACGAGAAGGCAATCACTCGAATGCTGTAGGAATGCACCTGTGGTGGGAACCAGCAAAAGTTCCACTGAAGATTCGTTCGGAATATGCACACCAACCGCACTCGCAGGGTTACTGGATAGAGACAGATTACCGGTTGTCCCAGTTTCATGGCCCTGAGAGTCTGATCGGCAGGCTTGAGCCAGTGTTCCGCCTGCAACAGACGTTTAGGAATACTCCCGATTTTACCGATGGTTTACCGTCGGCGAATACGCAGAGAATTGACTTCGGACTGGACTACCACCTGCCACACGAGGTGAGAATCAACACAAGCTACGCGCGACAGTTTTCTTCTACTGGCAACTTCAACATATGGGAGACCGGAGTTGTGTATCGCTTTCTTTTTCCGGCGTGGAAAGGCAAATGATGAACACTTTAGGACGTATCTACGTTGGATCTCTATTGCTGGCCGCAATACCGATGCTTTCGCAGACAGGTATCAAAGCGACGCCAGCCAGCGGACAGCAGCAGACGAAAAGCAATCCAGCGCATGTCGCTCAGAAGCCGGATGGCCAGCAAGTGTTTGAACAAAATTGCTCGCGGTGCCACAACTCACCACCGGGATTTTCTCCAAGCATCAATGTGGCTGTTGCTCGACATATGCGCGTGCGCGCAGGACTCAGCAAAGACGATGAGCAAGCCATTCTGCGCTTTCTGAATCCATAAGGTGAACGAGCCGCTGTACGTGGGTGATATGTCTTATGGTGAAACCTAAATACCTGCGCCATCCTTTTCAGACAGCGAGTGCTGCAAAGGCCATGTTTGCGGCACGTCTAAACATGTGGAAATTTGCTGCTCACGGTGAGCGTCGCTTTAGGGGCGATGCTCGCTATGATCTGCAGAACGTGACGAATGGGTTCATATCTCGTATCGACGAAACGAGCGACGATACGGAACTGCTGGAACGGATATGCACGGCCTACATCGGGGCCGTGAATCAGGAGCAGTTTGCGCCGGAAGCATACAAGGCCACGGAATGGTGGCAGCAGATGCGGCAACGAGGTCTCGGGCCTGTGAGGCAAGCTCTGCTTACGAGAGATATTGACGGTTTGCGAAGAATGTATCGGAACTTCTTCCGTGATCCCTGTTCCTCGGGTTTGCTGGGCGCGCCTTATGGTATGTCGAAAGCCTATTTTGGCGGGAAGATCAAAGATGTTCATCGCCGCTTCTATTTGAGTCATGTTTTGTATCGCTTTGACTATTGGAAGGTGCAAACGGATGGCCGCTTTGCTCTGCACGATCTGGCCGGTCCGGCGATCGGCAATCCGTTTGGCGTTTTAATTGATGGAACCCATATAAGCGTGGGTTCTGAGTATTCGCACTATTGCGCGCACCGGATAATCTCCTTGCTAGATTCAGGAGTCGCCACCGTTGCCGAAATTGGGGGCGGATTTGGCGGAATGGCTTACTACCTCCTCCGTGATCGAGCGAAAGTGACTTATCTCGATTTCGATATACCGGAGAGTATTGCGCTGGCCTCGTACTACCTCTTGAAGGCATTTCCGCACTTGAAGTTTTTGCTTTATGGCGAGGGAGAACCGACAAAGCAATCGATCGCCCAGGCGGACGTTGTACTAATGCCAGTGTTCGAACTGGCAGCCATGCCGCCTGATAGCGTAGATGTGACTTTTAGCTCTCATGCAATGTCGGATATCTCTCCTGGAGCCATGGTGGAGTATCTGAACATTATCGATCGGATGACTCGGCATTGTCTCTTGTACATTGGCAACAGCCGAGCCAGCAAGTCAATCTCGGATTTGGTAAGCCAGAGGTATGATTCGTTTGAGTTGGCGGAAACACGCTCGTCAGGTTGGCACAGTCATAAGATCTCGGGTGCGGGCGTCGGCGGTGCTGCCGGCCTCGCAGCTTCGACGATGCTTGAGCAATGCTATAGGCGAACCGCTGCTTCGCAGCTTAAGCCGGCGAAACTGTTCACCACCGATCTTGCGAGGTGAGGTCACGAAGTTTGAGAATATCGCCGGCTTCTTAGCGATGATCTGGGGATGATGGCCAAATGTCGATAGTCAGACAATGTCGTAGAGCAATCCAAAAAATTGTGTTTGGAGACACTTTACTTCCCCAGGCGTTCACGATCGGATTGGCCGAGCCACAGGCAGAGATTAGCGTATGGCTGCATGGAATGGGCTCGCCACTTGATGTGACTCGCCGTCATTCCATGGCATGCACTGATCCATTTACTGTGTGTATCGCCTTCGATGAAGGGCGAGGGCCCAGAGAAAAAGAGCCTAGTCGTTTATCTTTGAAGTTTTGTGAGCGTGACGGACAGAAGCGGGTGCTAGGGGAGATCAACCTTGACCCTAAATCGGCTACAGCCATTCCGGCGTCTGGGATAGAACTCATTTTATTCAAGGCTCGAAGTGCAAGGAACTATTGCCTGCCGAAGATACACATTTTCGCTCATTATTTGCGACATAGATACTTGCTCTGGCGAAGGGTTGATATCGCTGGAATCAAAATGACTTTTCTGGAAAGGCGCGCGGTGATGGTGATGTTCATTCGACCACATCCCGTGGTGTTGTTGAGCCTTTCTGGTGAAGCCGGCGGGAATATATTTCCAATGAATATCATGGGCGATCTCGATAATGGTTATTTCGCATTTGCGTTGAAGGACTCGAGGCTCGCCGGTCATCTGGTGGAGCAGGCAGGGCGCGTTGCACTAAGTAGCGTGCCACTTTCGCAAACCTCCTTGGCGTATCAACTCGGCGCCAATCACCGCAAGAACGCCATAGACTGGGATAAGCTACCCTTCGCAACTAAGAAATCGGCTGCATTTCAAATCCCTGTTCCAGTTTTCACTCAGAGAGTGAGGGAGATGGAGATTGAGACAGTCCGTAAACTCGGAAGCCATACTTTTTTCGTAGCACGGATTGTTCACGACGAGAGTTTCGAGGGAAGTGTCGGACTATGCATAGTTCATGGGTTCTACCAGGCTTGGCGACTCAAAGGACGGCGCGCTGAGTTGGAGGCTTCTCTGGCCGAGGACATGCTTAACAAAAGAGGCATTCCTCATGATCCATTGCCTCTTTAGAGTGTTCATGTAAAGTTCAGCAACAAGCTCTTGGAGAATGGTTGCATGTCGATAGCCAGGCGAGGTCGTCGAGTACTCCAAAAAATTGTGTTTGGAGATACTTTTCTTCCTCAGGAATTCTTTCTCGGTCTAGCAGATCCGCAGACGGAGATCACCGTATGGTTGCATGGCATGGGAGCCCCGCTCGATGTGACCGGACGTCATACGATGGCGTGCGCTGCTCCATTCACTATATGTATTGCGTTCGACGAAGATCAAAAACCAAGCGAGAGAGACCTCGGATGCTTGACGCTAAAGTTTTGCGAGCGAAGCGGACAGAAGCGAGTGCTAGGGGACATCGGCCTCAAGCTGACTGCAGTCATTCTGGAAGCCGGCTTAGCCCTTACCTTTTTCGAAGCTCGAAGCACTACGAATTATTGCCTGCCGAAGCTACGTCTCTGGACTCACTATTTGTTTCACGTTTACTCTCAACTCCGCGCAGTGGATACATCCGGGATGAAGATGTCTTTCCTGGAAAGACGTGCGGCGATGGTGATGTTCATTCGTCCGCACCCGGTGTCGCTGGTAAGTCTCAGTGGTGAGGCTGGCGGAAATATCTTCCCGATGAATCTTATGGGCGAGCTTGGCAATGGGTTTTTCGCATTCGCGTTGAAGGATTCGAGACGAGCAGCTCATCTTGTAGAACGTGCCCGTCGCATTGCGCTAAGTAGCGTGCCGCTGTCGCAGGCGCCCTTGGCCTATCAACTTGCTGGCAACCATACCAAGGAATGCATTGACTGGAATGAGTTGCCCTTCGCAACAAAAGCATCGACAACATTCAAGATCCCGATCCCTGTTTTCACCCAGAGAGTAAGGGAGATGGAGGTTCTGAATTCCCATAACATCGGAAGCCATATATTCTTTTTGGCGCGGCTGATTCACGACGAGCGCTTTTCCAATAGCCTGGGCCTGAGCGTAATTCATGGGTTCTATCAAGCGTGGCGGCTCAATGGGCAAAGCGCGGAGTTACAGGCTTCACGTGCGGAAGAAAGGAGTCTAAAAGGTGTCTAAAGGCGGAATCCGGTAAGCGTGGTGCTGCAGGATAGACTTACTCTCCTTGTTCTAGACGAGTTATCGTTCCAAAGAAACCACTAAGGACGCAGGAGAACGGAAGCCCGATCCGCCCTGCCATTCGACAGGCCTGGCCAGAGTCACTCGAGAAAACCGTTCCAGCAGGGGACGGCTGATTGTGGCGGCCGCCATGCGGATCAAGCTGGCACCTACGCATGAGTGCGGCCCAGCCCCCAATGTAAGCTGTCCTGTTCCGCCCTGGGCTACGTCCACTTGATTCGGGTTAGAGAAGCGTTCTGGGTCTCGATTCGCCGCAATGATCCGTAGGATGATGCGCTCCCCCTTGCGGATGTGGAACCCATTGAGATCTATGTCCTTGCTCGCTGTCCTGAAGAGAACACGAGGGAGGCCAGCATAGCGCAGCAGCTCCTCAACAGCTTGTTCCGTCAAACCGGGTTCCCGGTGCAGGATGCTCCACTGTTGCGGATGTTGCAGCAGGGCGAACCAGGCATTCGCCAATAGGCGGGGCATCGTATGCGTGAGGGCGACAAATCCGGAATCGCGCAAGAATTCAGGCCCGGGTTGAAAGCAACTCCGAAGCTCGACTTTGGCGGTCTTCGAGCAGGAGCGCAGGACCTGGTCATACGGCTCGGCAGCAAATGCCGATATTGGTTCGGCAATTTTCTGGAGGCGTTCGGCATCATGTGGGTCGATGCCGGTCACCATTACCGCTAAGGCAAGACACGAGGGCCGCGCATATTGGGTTACGAGATCTATCGGCCGATCCGTGGCCAGGCCATCGGCCAACGAGTGAACCAGCGGAGTCATGCGCTTGCGCCATGAGCGCAACTGTTCAGGGGGGAGAGCTTCCCGCGTTCCCTCCCGCATTTTCAACCGACTACTCTCGTCCGGCGGCCCAGAATTCGCGGTGCTGTTTGGGCCAATAGGAAAAAGGCTCGAAGAGCGGAAAGCTGCCAGAACATCAGAATATCGGCTCAGAACCCAGGCCCCGAGGAGACTGTCGAAATGGGGGGCTTCGATTTCGGGGGGGGAGAGAGAGTCAAGCTCGTCGCTGCTCCAAGCCGCTTTGGTAGGTTCTTCTCGTCTGGCGGGCATCGTTGCTCTCGAAGAGTTCGTGACTTCAATTTCAATATAGACCCACCGGTCGCTTGGGGTCTGTCGGGAATAGGCATTGGACTAAAGAAATGGAGAGTCAAAAAGCCCGCCGCGGCCGAGCTCAGATCCCCTTGCATATCCCCGCCAGCAAGGGTAGCTAACCTTTTGCTTTCCTAAGATAAAACCCAAACGAACGAAGGGTCGATTTGGCCACTTTTACAAAGAAGTGACAAATGACACATTACGCGATGACAACTGTACCGGCGCACTCCACTACGTTGGGTATGCATAGGGCCGGGCGACTGAAGGGTACAAAGTGGTTTGTTTTGGTATAGGAGCGAAAGCTATTTCTCATGGTTTATCTCAAGCATGTTGGCCGCACACGGCCTTTCCCCACGTGTGACTGCCAATGCATCTTTTCTAGAGCCATCATACACGCGTGAAAGGTTGTGAAATGAAACCAAGAATCCTCGTAAGAACCATCTTCGTTGGCTGTTTAGCCACGGGGTCGCTAGCACTCTCTGGATTTGCTCCAGCTCAGGACGCTCCTCGACGGATCGAAGTTTCGGCAAAAAAGTTTTCGTATACCCCGGCAGAGGTAACGCTGAAGAAGGGCGAGCCAGTCGTCCTCGTATTGACGTCAGAAGATGTGACTCACGGGCTGAAATTCAAGGAATTGAACCTGAACACGAAAATCGAAAAGGGTAAACCCGCAGAACTCGCGTTTACGCCTGACAAGGTCGGAGATTTCGTTGGGCACTGCTCAGTGTTTTGCGGCTCCGGGCATGGCTCGATGACACTAACCCTTCACGTCACGGAGTGAGAATGCGAAGCCTGGGCGCAGCGGCAGGGGCATTCGTCTTTCTTGCGGGGCTCGCGGGATGCAAGGCAAGCGCGCCCAGCAAAGTGGAACGCAGCGTAATGAAGTGGACAAAACATACCGTGACTGTTCGCAACAAGTCAGAACGTAACCCTCTTCCTCCTACGGAGGAGAATCTTGCAGCGGGAAAGGAAGCTTTCTCCCACTACTGCGTAGCCTGTCATGGAATGGATGGTCAGAATACAGGTGTCCCTTTTGCAGATAGGATGTCGCCTCCAGTCCCGTTGCTCAACTCTCCTGAGGTGCAGTCCTACACCGACGGGCAGTTGAAGTGGGTGATCGATAACGGGATCGCGCCTTCCGGAATGCCCGGCTCGAAAGGAATTCTCAGCGACGAGGAGATATGGTCGGCGGTTCTCTTTATCCGTCACCTGCCGCCAGCGGGTAGCTTAGGCGATCCGCCCATGTATAGCAAATGAGAAGCCGAGCACACAAAAATCGACCGAAAGGAGCGTTTCGCGCATGAAGCGTCAACTCGCAGAAGCCATAATCGCTACCTTTCAAGACGCCAAGACGGAGGTCCATCATGACCGCCTTGCCAGGTTTGATTATCGAGCGTGGCTCGGAATTTACCGATGGCTCGACGCCAGCGGACTTGCTCTGTATTTCCTTGATCGCCTTCAGACCCTTCGGTTGGAAGCTGCGATTCCCAGCCGCGTTTTAGCTCGTTTCAGCGAGAACGCTATTGATAATCGGGAAAAAACAGCTCGCATGCTTGAGGAATTCATCAGGATCAACCTTGAGTTTCAAGCGGCGGCCTTATCTTACGTCAATCTCAAGGGCTTTACCTTAGTGCCCGACGCAACACCGGATGTTGCCCTACGCTGTCAATTTGATCTCGATTTTCTTGTGGCCAGTAACGACCTCGCTTGTTCCGAAACGATATTGGGTCAGCTTGGTTATTCATTGGTTAGCTCAAACAAAAATGTTAAGGAGTTCAAAGCGGGCGGCGAACAACTGCCTTCCGTGCGTGATCTATATAAGACCAAACCTCAAAGATCGGTGGAAATTCACGTCGTCGATTCTGTCGCGCAGTATGGAACCAGGTTCGAGGTCTGGAACGGAAGCGAATTTCCTACTCTTTCGGATTGCGACAAATTTATCGCGCTGACGCTTCATCTATTTAAACACCTCCAAAGTGAATGGACCCGCGTCTCATGGATTCTTGAATACGCCAGGTTCATTAACTTCCATCGTGCGGATAAAGCTCTGTGGGCAGATGTAAGGAAGCGCACATTTCATAATCCTGAGCTTCAGGTCGCAGTCGGTGCTTCGACGCTTATTGCGGCCCAGAGTTTTGATATACCTGATCTTCCTGAGGTGTTGGCCGGGATCGTCCAAGAGCTGCCGCAATCTGTGCGCTTGTGGATTGAACGTTATGGAGACAGTGTGCTGTTCGCCCTGTTTCCTGGCACAAAACTTTACCTCCTCCTCCAGGGGTCTCTTCTCGAGGCCAAAGGCACGCAGTTAAACGAGAAGCGCAAGAAACTTTTTCCGCTGCATCGTCCGCCGACAGTAGTCGCTAAGTCCGGAGAGGGGAATTTATTTCTCCGATTGAAACAAATGCGAAGTGACATGAAGTATTTTGTTTTCCGCTTACGGTTTCATATTACGCAGGGGCTTTCTTACATGATTGAAGCATCACGCTGGAAGAGAACCGTCACCTCATTGCAAGGCTGAAGGCTTGATTTCGCTGTCTTATTTGGGTTGTACCACATAGCAACTGTAAGGCCAGACGATCAGGGAAGGTCACCAATACCTAAGTGACAGGGCGAAGCTATAAGCGGGTTTACGAAAGTGGGCCCAAGTGGTGTGCCTCAGCAGGGAAGAATGTCGGGAGATTCGATGATTGTCGAAAGTGATCGCGCAACCGCCTCCCTCGATGGGCCGTTGAACTGGTATGCGCTTCATATCCGATCAAGGCATGAAAAGCGTGTCGCAGAGCGGCTGGTGTCGCAATCGATGGAGACCTTTCTTCCGTTACATCGAAGCCGAAACACATGGAAGAACGGAGTCCACGTAGCCGTCGATCTACCTTTGTTTCCGTGCTACCTATTTGCCCGGGCATCTCTCCACGATCGAATCCGTCTATTGCAGCATCCCGGTGTCCTTGGCTTCGCAGCATCGTCAACAAGACCTACTGTCATACCGGATGAAGAGATTGCCGTCTTACGAACAGCGACAGAAAGCCTCAAAGCCGAACCGCACCCTTATCTAAACAATGGCGATGCTGTAAGGATTGTGGCTGGCCCCCTCGTCGGCTTAATCGGGATCCTTACGCGACGCAAGCAAGAGTATCGAGTCGTTCTGTCGATTGAGGCCATTATGAGATCGATTGTGGTTGAGGTAAGCGAGTTCGATATCGAACCAATGGAGAAAATGCGGTGAACACTCAGGGGTTAGTTCGTGACGGCATTGAAGGGCGGGGGTGATTTAAAATGAGAGCGGACCAAAAATATTCTACCCTCGGCGGCGGGAGCGCGAGATCAGTTTTGGCGGGGGGTCTCTTTTGCGTTCTCCTGTCGGTGGTTGGGTTCTCGCAGCAACTGCAAGCTCCAACCCTGCCGACGAGTCTGCCGTCTGCCTTGCCGTCCGCTCCGTTGCCCACCACTGCACCGACAACGGGAGCTTCGACGGAAGAGGATAGAACCAACAAGAGTAGCAGCGATGCGACTTCCATCACTAGTCAAAGCTCAAACGGAATCCTTACAGCAAGTCAAATTATCGCCATTGTGCAGGCACGTCCCGAGCTGATAGTAGATATCAAACAGGTGATGGCTGACTATCTGGAACAACAGGGAAACCCGGTCCAGGTGGATTCTATTACCGACGACATGCTGTACCGAGGCATTGCGTCTGACGCTGGGCTGCGTGCTGCGATCAGCGTCTGGCTGCGAGCGCGCGGCTATGTGCCTGAGTCGGAGTTCGACAGATCGGATCTGGACCCCAAGAGTTCAGATGATCTCGCAGGCAACCAATCCGGGACAGCGCTTACATCTCCTAATTCATTGGCAGGTCGAGGCACTGCTGAAACAGAACTCACCAATTTAAATATAGGACAGAGTAGCTCATCGTCGAACGCTAATCAAATTTCGGGAAGGAGAAATACCTCAAGGAAAATTGACGAAAGGGATGCATCCGCGGCCGTAAAACCTGATCGCAATAACCCAAGTGCGGTGGAGGTTGTGCACCAGACTACTCCCTACAATCTCCAGTCTCTTCGCGATCTCTATACGCAGGTCCCAGAGCAGAGCTCGAAGCTAAAGCGTTTTGGTTCGGATATGTTTCTGGAGCGCGGGCTGGGAACGAAGCAGATGACCTTGGATATTCCCGTAGGACCTGATTATGTTCTGGGAGTGGGAGACGGGCTCATCATCAATCTATGGGGAGGAGTCTCACAAAGCTTCGCTCGTACGGTCGATCGTGAAGGCAAGATTGTTCTTCCCGAGGCCGGAACGATTGTCGTGGCTGGTTTATCCCTCGATCGCGCGCAGGGTTTGATCCAAGCAGCTCTCAGCCAGCAGTTCAGAGATGCAAGAGTAGCTGTAACCATCGCGCGGCTCCGAACCGTGAGGGTTTACGTGGTTGGCGATGTTCAGCGGCCAGGCGCCTATGACATAAGCTCCCTATCAACTCCTCTGAATGCGCTATACGCGGCGGGAGGGCCAACGGGTATTGGCTCGTTGCGGGTCGCCAAGCACTATCGTGGAAAGGAACTTATCCGCGAAGTCGATCTCTACGACTTTCTGCTGCGAGGGGTTCGGTCGGACACAGAAAGAATCGAAGACGGCGACACTATCCTCGTTTCGCCTGTAGGGCGGCAGGTTACAGTAGCCGGGATGGTGAAGCGCCCGGCCATCTACGAATTGAAGGATGAGACGAAACTTTCCGATGTGTTGAACGATGCTGGCGGTGTCCTTGTATCTGCTTCCTTAACTCACATTACGATCGAAAGAATTGAAGCACAAGGACATCGGGTCACCTTGAATCTGAATCTTCCCGAAGGAAGCACGGCAGACTCATCACGAAAACTCTTGGATACGTTCGCCATACAGGATGGAGATCGTATCAGTGTTGCTCCGATACTGCCCTACAGTGAAAAAGCAATTTATGTGGAAGGTCATGTCGTGCGCCCTGGGAAGTTTCCGTATCGTGACGATATGAAGCTCAATGATGTGCTTCGTTCCTACCAGGATTTATTGCCGGAACCGGCCGACCGCGGGGAGATCATTCGCCTAATGCCGCCGGATCTTCGGGCGGAGACGATCGACTTCAGCATTCCAGACGCATTGGCGGGGAATGAGCAAATTCATCTCCAGCCCTTCGACACGATTCGCGTTCTGGGGCGTTATGAAGCGGATGGGCCCAAGGTTCAGATTCACGGAGAGGTGCTCCATCCCGGAACGTATCCGCTCTCTCAGGGTATGACTGCGGCACAGCTTGTCCGGATGGCTGGAGGATTCAATCGCAGCGCACTCCTTGAGGATGCCGATCTGGCCAGCTACGAAGTGAAAGATGGCAGGCAGGTATTGAGTCGGAGAAATGAAATCAAAATTGGTGCGGCGGTTAATAATCTCGACTCGAGCGCGGATGTGGCGTTGAAACCCGGGGATGTGCTCACTATCCATCAGATCTCGGGATGGAATGACATCGGATCTACTGTCACCTTGGAGGGCGAAGTCACCTATCCCGGTCCGTACGGAATACAGGAAGGAGAAAGACTGAGCTCCGTGCTAAAGCGCGCCGGCGGGTTCCGCGCAACGGCGTATCCCCTGGGAGCGGTTCTTGTTCGCGATCAGGTGAAGCAGTTAGAAGATAAGAGCCGGAATGAATTGATTCATCAGATCGAGACGACTTCGGCTGGCGCGAGGCTTGCTCCAAGTCTCTCCGCACAGGATGACGCCGCAACTTTACAACTCCTCGTTCAGCAACAGAAGGAGGTAGTAGCGCGTCTGCGCAGCCAGCCTGCAATAGGGCGTCTGGTCATCAAAATCAATGCAGACATTGCAAGTTGGGAAGGTACGCCGGTTGATATAGAGATGCGCCGCGGCGACGTCCTTACAGTCCCGAAGAAACCAGGGTTTGTTCTTGTCAGCGGACAGGTCTATAACGCATCCGCAATTACATTTGTTCCCGGCAAAAACGCTGGTTGGTATCTCAAGCGTGCTGGAGGGAGCACAGAGGGCGGAAATATGAAGGAAGTCCTTGTTATTCGTGCTAATGGCTTGGTTGTTGGGCGGCGATCCGGCGAATGGTATGACCCAGGCGTGTTGGAGACAAAGCTTGAGCCAGGGGATGTTGTCGTTGTGCCGCAAAAAGTTTTTGGTGGGTCGGCCACGTTAAGAAACTTGTTTGCTTCCGCCCAGATACTCTCTTCTGTCGGATTCGCTGCTGCTCTTGCACTTCATTGAGAGACATCATGCACTTAAATATTCATACAGCCGCCAATCGTGTTGCCCTGTTGAAAGGCAGGTTTTCGATGGCTGAAAAACGGGAACCGGTTAATGAAAAGCAATTGGCAGTGCCAAGGATGAGGGTTTACCAATTGACAATGTTGGGGTGCGCCTAATGCAAACAGAGTCACTTGAGCGGACATCTCAACGGCAGGAATATGGAAAGCAGCAGCCGCTTCCAGCAGCGCAAGATAGGAGGCCCTGGGTTGAAAATGCATCTCTGTTTTGGGATTCCCGACGTACTTTTGCTCGTGTTGCCGCAACCGTATTTGTGCTGAGCATATTGGTCGCATTGATCTTGCCGAAAGAATATGTGTCTGTTGCGCGCATTATGCCTCCGGAACAAGGAGGCAATAGTGCAGCGCTGCTTGCTGCCCTGGTTGGCAAGAGTTCTGCTGGAGGGCTAGCGGGCTTAGCCGGTAATCTATTAGGTGCCAAAACGAATGACGCCTTGTTTGTAGCTCTCTTGCGTAGCGGTACAGTCAGTGGGCGTCTGATAGACCGATTCAATCTACAACGGGTGTATCACAAGCGTTATCGGCAGGACACAGCAAAGCGACTCGGACATCTGACCAAAATAACCGAAGATACCAAGAGCGGTGTTATTGCGATTGCTGTAACAGATGAGACACGCGAACGAGCACGTGATCTAGCACAAGGGTACCTGGATGAGTTGAACAATCTCGTTGCGAAAGTCAATACTTCGTCGGCGCACCGGGAACGTGAGTTCATTGAACAGCGGCTCAATACCGTGCAAGGCGAGCTACAGCGCGCTCAAGTAGAGCTGAGTGACTTCTCCAGTAAGAACACCACGATAGATATTAGAGAGCAAACGCGCGCTACGGTGGACGCAGGAGCAAAGCTCGAAGGTCAGCTTATCGCAGGAGAATCGGAACTCGACTCGCTGCGTCAGATATACGGGAACCAAAATGTGCGGGTGCGCGCAGCCGCAGCAAGAAACGCCATTCTCCAGCGTGAACTGCAACGCGCCAACGGACAAAGTGTTTCGGCTCCGGATGGGAAGGATACCGATGATAGCCATCCATATCCAGCTTTGCGGCAGCTCCCCCAGTTAGGGGTCAGCTGGGCCAATCTATATCGGAACGTCCGTATACACGAGACGGTCTTTGACCTTCTCTCGGAGGAATATGAGAATGCTCGCATTGAAGAGGCGAAGTCAATTCCTACGGTAAGTGTTATCGATGCTCCCGGTATTCCCGAGAGAAAATCGGGACCTCATCGCATATTGATCGTATTGATATCAACCTTTCTCTCTGTCGTATTGACTGCGGTATTTCTTCTGGCAAGGCGTTCATGGAGAGCCATGGACGACGAGGATGCACGGCGAATCCTAGCTACTAGCATCGGAAGGACGATTCGAAATCGTTGGAGACGCAGTCCTGTATGACACCGTATGTGGGGAGATTTGGCGCATGAAACTCCGTAGCCCGAGGGGATTGTCATGGGGTGGCGCACGAGGACGAGGATATGGCAACGCCTTTTACGGAGTTGCAGATTATATAGCTCTGCCAATAGGGATGCTGCTTGCGGCACCCTTTCTACTAAGGCATCTCGGGACTGCTCAGTACGGGGTTTGGATATTGGCCGGTGCTGCTGTCAGTGGTGGTGGAATCGTCTCCTCGAGCTTTGGTGACGCGGTTATCAAATATGTTGGAGAGTGTCGGGGACGAAGGGATTGGTCGGGTATCACGCAGATCGTCGGCAACATGATTTCCATCAATCTGCTACTCAGCGGCATCCTGGCGATTGCGCTTTGGTTCTTGGCACCTTATGTTGCGCGTCACGTCGTAAGGGTTGATCTTGAACTGCAAGGTATATGTCTGCGATCGCTTCGCATTGGAAGTGGCCTGCTCTTGGTCAAATCGATCGAAAGTGTGTTTGTCAGTACTCTCCGCGCCTTTGAGACCTATGGATCGACGGTCCGCATCGCCATCTGCTCTCGCATTGCGATCCTCGCATCCGCAATCGTGTTGGCGGCCTTCGGGCGCAACGTAGTATGGATTCTTTTTGCTACGTTGATCATTTCACTCTCCGGGACGCTGGCCCAGGCGCTGGCTCTAAGGAACAAGATAGGGAACTTCTCGCCGATGCCCTTGTGGCACCGGAAAACTGTATCCGATATCGCTGCTTTCGGTACGTTCAGTTGGCTCCAGGCAATAGCCGGTGTCGGGTTTAGTCATGCTGATCGCTTCTTTGTTGGATTCTTTATGGGTGCCCCGGCGGTCGCATACTACGGTCTTTGTGTTCAGGCCGCGCAACCTATCCACGGTCTGATTTCTTCTGGAATGCACTTCCTGTTTCCTCATCTGAGCGCACGGTATGCCGTTGCGCCAATCTCCGAGATACGGCACAAGATAGCTCTGGCAATCAGGATGAACATTGCGCTGGTGGGTCTTCTCTCCTTGCCCGTAGTTGTCTTTGGCAGGCACGCTCTCACAATGTGGATAGGAGCCGCCTTTGGCCAACAGCCGCCACTCATGTTTCCAATCATCGTCATCAGTTTCGCTTTACTGGGGATGAACATTACTGCGCACTATGCTCTACTTGCCGCTGGGCAAGTGAGAATCGTGACCTATCTCAATCTCGTTGCGGGAGCAACCATGCTATTGCTCATGGTCCTGCTAATTCCCAAACACGGTTTGCAGGGGGCAGCGCTGGCGAGACTCGTCTATGGTCCAATTACCTGCCTCGCCTATCTTCAGTTGTACCGAATTATCTGGCGAACGGAGCCGTATGTACTTGTTCCTCAGCCCGCGAGTTATGAAACGGCTGCAACCAGTTTTGACTAATACGACACCCTTGTGAAACATCCGCCACGGATCTCCATCATTACACCGTCCTTCAACCAAGCAAGCTTTATTGGAGAAGCGCTGGAGAGCGTTCGGCTTCAAAACTATGACAATTGCGAGCATCTGGTGATAGATGGCATGTCGACGGATGGGACCGTTGACTTGTTGCGTGGTCTGGCGGCGAATCAAAAACAACAGAGGTTGTTCTGGACCTCAGAACGCGACAGCGGCCAGAGTGAAGCCTTGAATAAGGGGTTTCGGCAAGCAAAGGGTGACATTATTGGTTGGCTGAATTCAGATGATCGATATCGAGCCGGTTGCTTTGAGCACGTCGTCCGGGCTTTTGATGATCATCCCGACGTCGACATTATCTACGGAGATTACTTGATCGTAGATGAGGCAGGTAAAGCAATCAGGATTAGACGCGAGATTGAATTCAGTGCCTTCATTCTCCTATACCATCGCATTTTATATATTCCAACGACAGCGACGTTTTTTCGACGCAAGATATTTGACGATGGCAATTGGCTCGACGAGAAGCTTCAGTACGCCATGGATCTAGAGTTCTTTATCCGTCTCTTGGGGTGTGGTTATCGTTTCAAGCATATTTCACAACTTCTTGCCGACTTTAGAATGCAGCCGAACAGTAAAACGTGCAGCTCTCCAGACTTGCAGCGAAGAGAGCATCAAGAAGTTGTCTTTGCGGCTGTTCCGACTTTCCGCCGTCTAAAATCCCCACAGTCGAGAAGGCTGGTCCTGGGAACATTGCGGTCACTGGCTTTTGTCAAACGATCGTGGGAAAAGATGGTCAGGGGTTACTACTGGGAGCAAGTGCGTTCAAATGGCTCCAACCTGATCGGCAGTTGAACGGTCTTATGAATTTATTGATTACTGCAGTTTCCTCGGCGACGGGCCCCTCGGGAATTTGCAGGCACGCATATAACCTGGTGCGTTGTGCAGCGAGTCGCGGTGACATGACACAAATCACCTTAGTTCTCGGAAAGTGGCAGAGATCCTATTTTCAGAAATCATTCAATCTGGATGCTGAGAAGATTAGAGTCGTTTGCATCGATATTTCCAACGACGCGTTCGCGAGGAATATGTGGTACTTGCGAGGGTTGCCAGAGCTTGCAGATGAAGTCGCTGCCGACGTTGTTCATTTATCGTTTCCCGTCCCTATCCGGCGACGTTCCTTTCGATGTCCCGTGGTTGTCTCGCTCCATGACCTCTACCCCTATGACGAGCCTAATAATTTTGGTTTCCCAAAAGTATTCTTCAACCGTGTATTCCTTCAACAATGCCTGAGCGAGGCCGATTGTGTCGCCTGTGTATCAGAGGCTACCCTATCGAGGCTCAAGGCGCGCTTTCCGCGGATCGCGCATAGAAAAGCGACCGTGGTTCACAATTGTGTGACGATTGACGCCAATGGTCCTGGCACGACCGTGAGCGACGAAGGTCAATTTGTTTTGATGGTGGCGCAACATCGCGCAAACAAAAATATTCCGCTGGCACTCAAGGTTTTTCAGGAACTGTTAGAGAACAAAACATTAGACGATCAAACAGTCTTTGTGCTAGTAGGCAATCACGGTCCGGAAACTGCGACGATCAGGTCCCTCATAAAGAAGCGAACGCTCGAGAAGAGCGTCAAGTTGATAGACAGGGTCAGTGATGGGGAACTGAGAGCGCTCTATGCAAATTGTAAGTTCCTGATGGCTCCGTCGCTGACCGAGGGGTGCGGCCTTCCTGTGGCAGAGGGGCTCTTCTGTGGCAGCCGCGTTGTGTGTTCTGACATACCAGCCTTTCGTGAAATTGGTGGAGAAGCTTGCCACTATTTTGACCTGCACGCAGAGTCAGGTTCTGCTGCGATGGTAGCGGCGGTCTGCAATGCATTAGCAGAACCAGTTAGGCAAGCAAAGCGCCTGGACAGATTTTCCCTGGAACGCGTCGCCAAAGAATATGCGGTGCTCTATGCCCAGCTAAGAGAAGACGCTTTGACGCAATAGCAACACGAGCAGAAATTAGTTATGCACGAGATAGGACAAGTTAACGTATTAGGCGTAGGAGTCCATGCGATTGACATGGAAAGCACGGCTTTGTTTCTCGAAGAAAAAATCAGGGACGGAACCAGAGGATATGTATGCCTGGCGGGAGTTCATGGGATTATGGAGGCTCTACGAGATCCTGGTTTGAAATCAATATTTGGTGACGCTCTCCTGGTTGCGCCTGATGGGATGCCAACTGTTTGGATGGGGCATCTGCAGGGTTTTCCTGCAATGCAAAGAGTCTTCGGTCCGGATCTGATGATTGAGATTGTTGGCCGAAAAGAGTTTCGCAACTGCTCCCATTTCCTCTGCGGAGGAGAACCTGGTGTTGCCGAAAGCTTACGGGAGGAGATGTTAAGACGATTTCCTGAAACGCAAATTGTGGGAACCTACTCACCCCCCTTCAGACCGATGACAGAGCGGGAAGAGAGAGAATTTGAGACCACAGTGCGGTCGTTACAGCCAGACATTATCTGGGTAGGGATAAGTACTCCGAGGCAAGAACGGTTTATGGCACGCCATTTGCCGATACTCGATACAAAGGTGATGATCGGCGTGGGTGCGGCTTTCCTCTTCCATACCGGCGCAATCCGAGATAGTCCCGAATGGGTCAAGCGCGCAGGCCTGCAATGGCTGCACCGGCTTTTGCAGGAGCCCTCTCGACTCTGGAAACGGTACCTATTAAATATTCCGTTGTTTGTCGTTTGTGCCTTGTTGCAAATCTTAGGCATAAAGCACTACCCGCTGAAGGCAAGATCAGAATCCTCGCGGCCGTATAGCTACGATCTGCACTAAAGCTCCGTGGCACTTATTCGGCGACCAAATGTCTGTGTGCACGTTATCTCCCAATCGGAACCTCTTGAAAAATGATGAATAATTCTGAAGTATCGGTCCTCGTTTCATCCGCGGATGCCTTCGCCGCGCCGCAAACCTACGGTTACCCATCCTCTTGGGACAATCCTGCGAGTTCATCACTCCAAGCCAATCAAGCAAGTCATGATGGAGACTATAGCGACGGTGGAGTCGCTGGAGTGCAATGCTTGGAAGCAACTGCGGACTGCGACATCCGTGGTGCGGGCGAAGTAGAGAGCCAGCCGTCGTTGGAAGGTGAGAGCCCTGACCTCGGCCTATGGTTGTTTAGTAATTCTGCGGCCCGGCATGATCAGTGGGAGCGTCTTCGTGGCATACCGCAATATGTCACAAGGGCTTCTCAGTTCAGCAGATATTGGCCAGAATTGGTAAAGCGGAGCAGCGACATTGCGGGATCACTGTTGCTTTTGTGCCTGCTACTTCCGTTGTTGTTACTGATCAGCATCTTAGTCAGATTGGATTCATCGGGGCCAATATTGTTTCGGCACTACAGAGTCGGCAAAGGCGGCAGGCATTTTGTGTTGTGGAAGTTCCGAAGTATGAGAATGGATGTACCTCGATATGAAGCCTCTCCTCAGAGTGCGTCGGATATTCGTCTTACACGCGTAGGTCGGTGGATGCGCCGACTGAGCATTGATGAACTGCCGCAACTCATCAACGTACTCAAGGGGGAGATGAGTCTCGTCGGCCCCCGACCGGAGATGCCGTTTATTGTGGCTCGTTATGGGTCGGTTGAACGCAAAAGACTCGTCGTTAGGCCTGGAATAACAGGACTGTGGCAGATAAGTCCGGCGCGGGCGTTCCCGATTCACGAAAACCTGCAATATGACCTTCACTACATTCGCAATCAAAATCTGCTCTTGGATTGCGCCATTATCTTGCGGACGGTTACAGCTGTCATTCATGGCGTCGGCGCCGTATAGACAGGCCAAGTGATGGAGGAGATGCTGCTCCTGCCTCCCCTCTATTCCTCTTTCGTAGACAAGCCACATAACAATCTCTAATCTGCGTGTTGGAAAGCCCCAGCCCTTATCGTCCCCTTTGGGTGACTATAAGGGCTGACTTGCTGTTGATGACCTATGCCGGTGATTGCCGACGGCCAATGCCGTATCCCTGACCTCGCCGTATAGACGGTCGTGCTTGGCATCAATGCCGCGGCGTGGAAACTCGTGCCTGAATGAGAATGTCTCTAGACTGTCACAGTTTTGTCATTTGATGATATGAATCAATAACTTGAGGATATTCGTTGGCAAAGTATCCGGCGTGTCTATATAGAATGAGCTGATACAGACGAGTTGCGGATCCACTATCCACGATTCATCGAGGGGATAAAACGTGAGCTTGATTTTGGTTATTGAAGATGATCTCAGGATTCAGAAGGCCCTTCACAGGCAGTTTACAACCGAGGGCTACGAGGTGCACGTAACCGGTGACGGCGCGCAGGGGCTCGCGAGCTGCAAGAGCTTGAAACCTGCAGGTGTTGTATTGGATCTGATGCTGCCGAGCATGTCAGGTCTCGAGGTCTGCAAGGGGATCAAGAGTTGGTCTGCAAGTACGCCGGTCGTTGTACTCAGTGCAGTCTCTGAGGTAGCAGACAAGGTTTTGCTACTGGAGCTGGGGGCGGACGATTATGTGACAAAGCCGTTCAGTCCGCGCGAGCTGATGGCGCGGGTGCAGGCTGCAATTCGAAGAACCCAGAAACCGGCGACAAACACTCATGTCAGCTTCGGAAACGTTACAGCGGATTTTTCAGGCATGGAAGTCTTCAAAGATGGCGTTCCGGTGCTTCTTACGGCGCATGAAATTAAGCTTCTCCAGTACTTCGTTGAACATGCAGAACGAGTCATTACGCGTGAGGAACTCCTGAATGATGTGTGGAACTACACCTCTTATCCAACCACACGCACAGTTGATAATCACATCATGAAGTTGAGGCAAAAGTTGGAAGTTGATCCAGCGAAGCCTGTCTACTTCCGCACCATTCATGGTATTGGCTACAAATTCGTCCGCGGAAACTAAGATTGCCATTGCGCACGGGAGGGCGAAGCTGATGGATAGGCTGCGGATGAGGACGACGCTGCTGATCCCTCTGCTCGTTCTGTCGTTCGGCTGCACTGTGCTGAGCCTTCTCGTGATTCGCACTATCGTTCAGCAACAAACCCAAACAAACCTGGCGTCCGACCTTCAGCATTCAGTAAGAACCTATCGAAACTTTCAACATCAGCAGCGCGAACTGCTTGCGCGAGAGTCTGCGCTGTTGGCAGATCTGCCCAGCCTGAAATCCTTGATGACCACCTACGATCAGCGAACGATCGAAGATGGCGGAGTTGAGTTTTGGCAAGTAAGCGGGTCTGACTTTTTTGCCTTGCTCGATCAGGAGGGAAGCCTGATCGCAGCCTACAATCGCGGCCCTGCGCTTGACCGATCCGGTGTTGCCAAGGGTCTCGAGGTAGGTCTTCATAGACCCGAGGCACCAGTTCTGCTCGCCCTTGGTGACCGCATCTACGAGATATCGACGCAGCCGCTGTATTTCGGCCCGAAGGAGCACGGGACCCTTCTTGGTTTTGTCGCCGTTGGATATGCGATCGATGAGCACGTTGCACGAGCGGTGAGCGAAGCCGCTGCTGCGGAAGTTACTTTTACTGTCGATGGAAAAGTGGTTGTCAGCACACTCAGTCCGGAGCTGCAGCAACAACTCATTGCACGTGGCGGCGAGTTGTTGCGGCTGCCCACGCAGAACAAAAAAATTGAACTTGGAACCGTAGATTATCTCGCGGCATCGGAACGTCTCACTATGTCAGGCGGTCAAGAGGGTCCGATTCAAGTACCTCAACTGGTCGTCCTTAAGTCGTTTGCCGGCGCGACGCAACTGGTAGATCGGGTGAATCGGTGGGTATTGACTCTGGCGCTGCTCGCGCTAGTAGCCGGCACAGGAATGCTGGTCTCGATATCCCGCACACTTACGCGGCCTATCGAAACTCTGGTAGGTGGAACCCGGGCACTTGCACACGGGAACTTCGATTATCAACTCAGCGAAGACGGAGCAGAGGAGATAAGGGAGTTAAGCAGAGCCTTTGAGCGCATGCGCATTCAGCTTCGGCGTACCCAGAAGGAGCTGCTCGATTCCGAAAGACTTGCAACTATTGGCAGAATGGCGAGTTCCATCTCGCATGACCTGAGGCACTATCTCTCTGCGATGTATGCCAATGCCGAGTTTATGAGTGACGGCAACATCTCTCAACCAGAGCGCGAAGAACTGATGATGGAGGTGAAGACGGCTGTTCAAGGAATGACCGATCTTCTAGAGTCGCTCCTCCTCTTTACCCAGACCGGGCGAGCGCTTCATCCGGAGTTCGAATCGATTGCACTCATGATCCAGCGTGCAGTGAGCATGGTTCGCTCTCATCCTGGCAGCCGTGATGTCAAACTTACGCTCAACGGCCTTTCTTCTTTGGAGGCATGGTTTGATTCAAAAAAACTCGGTCGCGCTGTTTACAATTTGCTGTTGAACGCTTGCCAGGCCGCCAAGCGGGGCAAGGGCCTTCCCAGAGTGACGTTGAGTCTCTACGAAGACGATCGGTCGATCGGTATTAGAATTGCCGACAACGGGCCCGGGGTTCCTGAGGCTCTGCGTCAGAAGATATTCATGCCGTTTGTAAGTGAGGGAAGAGAGAGCGGAATCGGACTTGGATTGACACTCGCTCAACAAATTGCGCAGGAGCATGGCGGAGGGATCAGTCTCGAGGAGACAAGCGAAGGCGAGACTGTTTTCACGATTAATCTGCCCAAAGCATCATTGCAGGCACTCGGTGCTGTGGTCGAACGAAAGGCTTCACCGGCGTACGTTCCGGCAAACGGGGAAGGTTGAAGAATGAGAGACATTCGTTGCGAACTCTTCACTTGTCTGATCCTGATTGCGGCGCAGGTCTCCTTGCAAGCTCAATCGTCAGGCACGGCTCCTGTTTCCGCTACGCCATCTTCAGCTGCGGACGCACATTCCGTTGAGTTGGAGCAGAAATTGGAAGCGATCTCATCCGCTCTTACTGCAACTCATCAGCAACTCGATCAGTCACTACGAGAGATGGAACAACTGCGAGAGGAACTTGCGCAGATCAAGAAACAACTTGCCGCGGCTCAACTCGTTCCAGCAGCGGAGCCACCTAGCTCAACAAGCTCTGTGAATGCGGCGCAAGCGACAGCCGCAGCCATAGAAGATTTGCAGGAACACCAGCAGACGACCGAAGCACAAGTAAAACTTCACGATCAAACGAAGGTCGAAAGCAGTTCAAAGTACCCTCTCCGTGTGACAGGCCTGGTTCTATTTAATTCGTTTGTCAATAGAGGTAGTGTCGATAACATTGATCTTCCTGAAGCTGCTCTCAACAATCAAAGCAACACCACTGGCAACGGAAGCGCAGGCGCAACCTTGCGACAAACCATCCTTGGACTGCAAGGATATGGTCCCAAAATAGCTGGTGCGCGAACCTCTGCTAGTGTAGATCTGGATTTCTTCGGTGGCCTTGCCTATAGCAGCTATGCGACCTCTGCCGGCACAGTTCGCATGCGGACCGCGAGTATCAATTTAGATTGGGATTACGACTCGATACAGGTAGGCATGGTGGGGCCGCTTATCTCTCCACTGTCACCCTCGTCTTATGCAATGATTGCCGAACCAGCCCTGGCAGGGGCAGGGAACCTCTGGACCTGGGCGCCGCAGCTGAGGTATGCGCATCAGATGCCGCTTCAGTCCGGACGGCGCCTGCAGCTTGAGTTTGGCCTGTGGGATCCTCCGACCGCGGGTTACACCACAAACGAATTGTTTCGCGTTCCGAGCCCCGGCGAGGACTCGAAGCAACCAGGGTATGAGTCCCGCATATCGTATGGAACTTTTGCCGGAGAACACCCTTTCCAGATAGGCCTTAGTGGCTATTACAGCCGGCAAAGCTACCCCGGAAACCAGAGTGTGGACTCGTGGGCGGCTACAACTGATTGGCGGATTCCTCTGGGCAACCGCTTCGAGATCAGCGGAGAAGGATATCGTGGCAAGGCCCTGGGTGGGCTGGGGGGCGGTGTCTATAAAGACGCTCTATTTGGCATCTACACAGAGACGGGACTGAATGCCTACCGTGGACTGAACGCCATCGGCGGATGGACACAATTCAAAGCTCACTTGAGCGAGTCACTGGAAGCAAATGCCAGCATCGGACTGGACAACGGTTTCGCCGGCGATTTTCATGAGTTCATCTTCCCGCCGACAACTTCCGCGACGCTACTTCGGGCGCGCAACAAGATGGTCTTCGGTAACTTGATCTTCAGACCGAAGACATACATCATTCTGTCTCCTGAGTACCGTAGAATCTGGACCTGGCCCATCTATGGCACTGTCAATACAGCAGACATTTTTACTCTTTCCGCGGGCTATCAATTCTAGGAGGTTGAATAGTGCGAAGCTTCGAACGCTGGATAATCTTCGGATGTTCGACCATCCTCATAGGGCTCTCGATGCGCCCGCTGCAAGCGCAAGGAGTAGAGGTGTCCGGAAGAATCGTGACGCGTCCGTCGTCGCAGCCTGTTACGAAGAAGCTGAAGGATGCACCCAACGCGGGAAATGTTGTCGTCTGGCTGTCGCCTCTGAAGCCTGGTTCTCTACCGCCGGTTATCCCGGCTCGCCAACCGGTTTACCGGCTTGTTCAGAAGGACAAGAAATTTACTCCTCATCTGCTGGTTGTACCTACAGGTAGTCAGGTTGAATTTCCCAATCAGGACCCGTTCTTTCATAACGTGTTCTCGCTTTTCAATGGCAAACGATTCGATCTCGGTTTGTATGAATCGGGGACGAGTCGGTCGGTGCGGTTTGACCGCGAGGGGGTCTCCTATATCTTCTGCAATATTCACCCGGAGATGGGAGCGATTGTTCTGGCATTGAATACGCCGTACTATGGAATCTCAGAACCGAATGGCATTGTTGCTCTTCGCAACGTACCACCGGGCAGCTACCGGCTGAGTGTGTGGAGCGAGAATAGTCAACTTGCGACTCCGGGTGCATCCCAGCGAATCGTGCAAGTCTCAACTGACGCCGTGCATCTGGGTGACATCGCGATGCAAGCCACAACGGACGCATTGGCAAATCACAAGAATAAATTTGGCGAAGACTATGAGCCGAGCCGCGACCAGAAATACTAAATATTGCTGTTGCATGATTCAAAGCCTGCTAAAAATGTAATCTACGGGCATTTCGAGCTATACTGGCCCCCTGCATATACGGGGAAGTATGGCTACGAGACGACAGGAAAACCCGCCGAGGTTACCGTCATCGCCGTTGATGCCCGAGCCCGGGCATGACCTTGCCTCGAGCCTCTACCAGGAGTTGCATCGACTGGCGGCCGTCAAAATGCGCTTCGAGCGCGGGAATCACACTCTTCAACCCACCGCGCTGGTGAATGAAGCTTATTTGCGCCTCGAAGGCTGCTCCGACTCCATGTGGCATGATCGGAGTCGTTTTTTGGGTATGGCCGCCAATGTAATGCGACATATTCTGGTGGACTACGCTCGCTCTCATAACGCGGGAAAACGCGGAGACGGCCAACTTCAGGTGACGCTAATCGACGACATGATTCCCGGCGCCAGCAGCTCAACCGCCGATGTTCTAGCCGTCGATGAAGCGCTCACGCACCTTACCGAGTTTGATCCAAGGCAGGCAAAGATTTTGGAGATGCATTTTTTTGGCGGTCTCACCTTCGAGGAGATAGCCCTTCAGCTTGGTGTGTCGACACGGACGGTGAAACGCGACTGGACAATGGCTCGTGCGTGGCTTCGTCAGAAGCTGTCGCCCTGAATCTGATATGACTCCTGAGCTATGGCAACGCCTGAAACCGCTATTCCATGCCGCCCTGGAGGAGGACACGCAGAATCGCGCAGCCTTCATAAATTCTGCGTGTGGCTCGGATCTCGAACTGAAGATGCATCTCGAACAACTCATCCAGGCCGAGCAGCGAAAAACTGGATTGCTTGATGCGCCGTTGGCTGATCTCAACGGATTTCTGGATGAAAGAGGCTCACGCTTCAAACCAGGCGAATTCGTCCTCGGACGTTTTCGCATCACTCGCCCAATCGGAAAAGGCGGAATGGGTGAGGTCTATGAAGCGGAAGATCTGCAACTTGGCACCATCGCTCTCAAGACAATCCGTTACGGCATAGCGTCCTCCTCCGATGCATTCGAGCGCTTCCGCCAGGAAGTTCAGCTGGCGAGGAGGGTAAGTGGTCTCGAGGTCTGTCGCATCCATGAGCTCTATCTCCTGCCCGCGTCCGGCAAGTACGAGGCAACGGCCTTTCTCACCATGGAATACCTCGATGGAATCACCCTTTACGAGAAAATAAAAAGGGACGGTCCGCTACAGTGGAAGGAGGCGAAGAACATTGCCCTTGAGATATGTGAAGGCCTCCGACTAATCCACGAGAACGGAATCATCCATCGCGATCTTAAGACCGGCAATATCATGTTGTGCAAACAGGGCGCTACATCGCGAGTCGTGCTAATGGACTTTGGCCTCGCCCGCGACTTTCGTGCAGACGGCTCTGAGGGTGATAACTCATCTTCTGCTACTAAGAGGCCGGGAAAGACCCTTCCGCAAATCATCGTGGGTACGCCGGAGTACATGGCTCCGGAGCAGTTCGAAGCGAAGCCGGTATCTCCCGCTACAGACATCTATGCACTCGGCATCATTCTGTACGAACTCGTCACGGGCCTGCATCCTTACGCTGCGGACACGCCCGTAGCAGCAGCGATTCGCCGCGCCAGACGTCCGCTGTCGCCCTCTTCTCTCCGATCCAGGATTCCTGGACAGTGTGATCGCGTCATCGAGCGTTGTCTCGAGTACGACCCTGAGAAGCGATTTCAATCCGCAAAAGAAGTCGCAAAGGCTTTGCGGGCTGGGCCGGCAAATATTGAAAACTTGAAGAGAGACCGGCCCTGGGTTCTCTGGTTTGCCTTTGCCGCGGTTCTGGGATTGGTCGCCGGCAGCATCTTCTATTTCTGGCAAACGCGACAGTACTATCGCCCGAGCGTTGAGGCGCTCCGCTGGTACGACATCGGTCTGGCCGCCCTTCGCGAGGGCAACAACGTAAAGGCAACCCGCTCCCTCCAGCAAGCCACCGCACAGGACAACCACTTCGTCATGGCGCACGCGCGACTGGCAGAGGCCTGGGCCAACCTGGACTTCGACGGCAATGCCCAACGCGAATTTCTCCTCGCCACACCGGGGGGCCGACATCTCGAACCCCTCGATCGTATGTATCTCGACGCCATCCACGCAACCGTCACGAAAGACTCCTCCACCGAAATTGCAACCTACCGCCAGATCCTGAATCGTCTCCCTCCCGACCAAAAAGCATCAGGATACGTTGACCTCGGGATGGCCTACGAACGGGCCGGCGATCCGGCCAAAGCTCTAGAAAATTACAAGCAGGCCGCATCTCTCGACAAAGACAGTCCCGCTCCGTTCATGCGCACCGCCGTACTTCAGAGTCGCCTGCACCATGTACCCGAGGCCGAACAGGCGTTCCAGCGCACACAACAGCTCTTGTCGACAGAAATGAATCAGGAAGGCTTGGCTGAACTCGACTACGAGCGAGGATATGCCGCAAACGTCGCTGGTAACCCAGCTCTTGCCGAGAAGTATCTGGATAAAGCCCTCGAAGAAGCAAAGGCAATTCCCAGCGTCCAACTTCAAATCCGTACCCTGACCCAACTCAGCAGTGCCGCATACAATTCCGATCGCTACGAACAGGCCGTAAAACAAGCCCAGGATGCAATTCATCTCGCCCAATCCAACCAACTCGATGCATGGGCCGCAAACGGATACGTTAGGCTCGCCAATGCAGAACTGCGGCAGGAACACCTACAGAAAGCGGAAGACGCTGTTCAGGAAGCGATTCAGCTCTCTCGTCAGAGTCAACAGACTCGAGTAGAAGCCGGGGCCAACTTCACGCTGGCCAGCATTCTGAGTCAACGACATCTTTCTGATCAGGTCATTGCGCCTGCGCAGTCCGCGCTCGCCTATTACAAGCAAAATGGATTCTTTAGGGAAGAAGCTAGTGTTTCCTTTCTCTTGGCTCGAGCGCGACGAGACAGGGGCGAATATTCTCAGGCACTCGAAGCGGGCAAAGCTTCTCAGGAAGTTGCTACTAAGTCCGGCATTCGCCCGCTCATGGCATTATCGGCGGAGTTAGTCGGAACCGTCTACCTTGAGATGGAACAGTATCCAAACGCGCTTGAGCGGTTCCAGAATGCTCGGTCGGCAGCTGATGGAGCCAATGCAAAGGCATATCAGACCTTGCATTGCGCTGAGGCTCTCTGGAGGCTTGGGCGCTACGGCGAGTCCGACGAAATGCTTCAATCGGTCCCGGCCGCGGAGGCATTTGTTTACCAGGTCGCTACAACCCAGGTTTCTTCGTTGCTTAGCAGAATGAAATATCGAGAAGCAGATGCTCTCGCGCAGACGACGCTCGATAGTCACCCGATGATGGGGGCTGATCTAAGACAGGAATTCGAATTGGATGAGGCGCTGGCGGAGAGCCATCTCCAAATGAAGTCGGCAGCATTCAAACACTTGGCAAATGTTTCAACTGGACAGACCAATGGCGCCGTAGTCGATTGGAGTACTCAGCTGAGCGTTGCTGAGGTCGAACTCGCGCTCGGAATGCAACAACAGGCCTTGAACGACGCGACGAAGGCGGCCGATCATTTTGCCTCTACGAACCAGTTGGACTCTGAGCTACGAAGCCGTTGTATAGCAGCATCCGCTTCAAAAGATTTGAATAACACAGCAGCCTATGACCAGTTTTCCAAAAAAGTAGTTGACATTTCTTCGCAACTGCAACAAACTTGGGACCCTCAGGCTCTCCGATCATATTTGTCACGTCCCGATATCCAGACTTTGATGCGAGGAGCTAGTGTCTCGGCCCCGGCCCCGTTGGACAGGAGGTAGAGCATGGCGATCACTGAGGACGACAGGAAGTTCATTTCTTCCAAGCTCGTTTTTGCATTGACCGGATTCTTCGTAGCAATACTGGCTACCGCTCTTATTGGGGCTTATGTACTGAGTCGAGCTTTCGCCCCCAAAGGAGCACAGGCTCCAGCTCCTGGTCCAGTGCATGCAGTAGCCGCCGCTGGCCTTGACACGCCCGTTGTTCTTGTCGGCGGAAGTATGACCTTCAAAGCGGGCGCTTATCAGAATCCCCAAGCCTGGTCGACGGACACCGCCAATAAGGAGTACCACGTCTCTCCGGCCTATCAAGTCTCGACAATAGTGCTCAAAGCTATTCTGTTGCCCGACAATGACACTACGGGTTCCGGTGACGCCAATCCTACTACGGACAAGATTCGTATAGATGTCTCCACTGCCAGCACTTGGGAAATCGATGAATTCACCCTCGCTAGCCCAAGCAAAGCGGTCGTTAAGATATTTCCTAAGCAAAACGGCTCTATAACGGAAATACATCTACTTTTATTAGACGGCAATGGGATGTTGTGTCCCGTTAATGCAGCCAACATGATTAGGATTAGATATAGTCCAACTCCAAGCTGTCCGGCCCCGGCCCCGTCGCCCTCGGGCACGCCGCCAACGGCGCCTGTCTTTTCCCAAGTCAGCGTAATACTTAATAACGAGGTCGGACCTGATGGGACGACTCCCCAGCCGACTGCAACGCTCAATTGCATCGATTCGGCCGGCGATCCCGTCGGAAAATGCAGGATCTCCTTTAGAGGGTCAAACTAGTTGCCGATTGAGCGCAATTTTTTGTAGCTCAGGCTCGTAAAACTTTGTTTCCCCGTTATAGTGCGATCTTTCAGCTCTTACTGGGACTGGCAACGTTTTCGTGGGAACTGCAAGTAAGGGATGTCAGGCCCTTCGGTGGTTATGTGCTCGTGCTGAATTGCAAACGTGAAAGAAATTGATGTCTAGCCCAGGTTTAACAGGAGATAACCGATGGCACATTCGGGGGATACGCCTGTCGTCCTTATTGGCGGCAGCCTGATAGTCAAACATGGTTCTAAAGACAAAAACCAAAAATGGAACTCAAAAAATAACAGCGAGTATCACACTACATTGACACATCCGATTGCATCGATTGCGCTCAAGAAGTATGCGCATCCGGATCACGACGATGACCATAGAGCCGACGACGAGGACCCCGATACAGACCTGCAACGTATAGATGTTCCGAGCGCTGCATCGTGGAAGGTAGACGTATATGCACAAAATTCCGATAAGAGTCCGGCCATTTCAATTGCCTCCGGTACAAGATCGAATGTCCAGCTGACCCTGGAAAATCAGGCCGGGAGCCTATGTGAACACAGCAAGAGAAGAATCGCTTATAGCATTGATCCAGGCCGTACGGAGTCGGGGCAGAGAAACGCAATATTTGCCAAAGCCGTTGTAAGTTTTGATGGCAATGTCGTCGGAATTCTCAATGCCATTGACTTGAAGAGCAATACGCCGGGAATATGCAGGATCGTTTTCAGGTACCCTTCCGTCCCCTAAAAGGTGATCCGCTATTACAGTTAGCTAGCTTCGCGGGGCTCCTCGTTGAGAGACCTAGCTGCCCTGACTCTCTCATCGTCACCGAAGGGGACCCTCTGGACGAGCCCGATGGCTGGCCTCGCCAGATGAAACCCGTCTATTCGTCCGATTTCGTGGCTGGCTAGAGCCGCTGCTAGCCGGCTCTGACCCGTTGTGGAAAACCCCAAAAATAAATCCTAAAACCGAGGAAAATTTGCGTCTTCCAAAAACATGGTCTCTCAGCACCACGATAATGACCCGATTCACCACAATTCAACCATCGAAAAACCACGTTCAGGCACCCTGTTTTCTCAAAACCCCCCGCAAAAACAACAAAACACCGCCTAAATTAAAAACTGTCCTCGAGAAGGGTATCGGAACTAGGATTCAACTCATTAAACGGTGCACCTTGTCGGCCACAAACGGCCAGTTTGCTATGATTTGCTGGCAACGGACCAATCCGAGGTGTACGGTCATCCGAAGCAGGATCATTCAATGGGTATCCTCTCGATTCGTTATTCCGACGCAGACGGACCGCATAACGTAAATCTTGACCGCAAGTCGACCTCAATTGGCCGCTCGCCAGGTCAGGATATCGTGCTGAGCGACCCGTTTGTCTCGCGTCACCACGCCGTGATCGTCAGAGATGGCGACACCTACACTGTCGTAGACCAAAACAGCACGTACGGGACTTATCTGAATGCCGTGCGCGTTGATCGCGCTGTACTAAAGCTCGAAGATGTATTGCAAATTGGTTCCCTCGAAGGACCGCGGCTTAGATTTCGGCTCAAAGAAACTAGTCAGGAAACAAACAGCCTGTTGCAATCCCCCGTTACGAATATACTCACGTCGCTCAATGCGCTTCGTCCTTCCGCGCGAGATATGGAGAAACTAAACTGGCTTCTTCAAGCTGCACGGCAGCTCAACGAAGGTGGAGCTATCGAAGACATTCTCAGTGCATTTCTCCATCTAACGCTGCAACTTACAGGACTGGAACGTGGTTTTGTATTTCTGCGAGAGGAAGATGAAATGCGATTTACGCAGGGTCTCCGATTCGACGGACAGGCCCTGGAAGAAGATTCAACCGTCTCGCGCAGAGCAATTCAGAAGGCGATCGAGAGCGATTCAAAGTTTTCGATCAGCGACACTTCGGCTGATGATGCTGCGTCGGGATGGTCAAGTGTTATGGTGAACAGCATTCGTAGCATCTGCTGCATTCCTTTGCGCAAGCGTGGCTCGCCGAAGGACCCGCCTCAGCTGCTTGGACTCCTTTATCTGGATAGCCACATCGGTTTGAGAGATCTAAGTAAAATCGACCATGAGCTACTTGATACGATAGCGGCGGAAGCGGCGGCGCTTTTGCATAATGCTTTGCTTGCCGAGGCTGACTACAAGGCTCGGCAGGCGCGCGAAGAACTCGCCGTTGCGGCGAGGATTCATAGCAACTTGATGTCCACGACGTTACCGTCGCTTCCGTATGCAGAGATTCATGCAAAGAGTATCCCCTGTCTTGCGATCGGTGGAGACTTCTATGACGCGGTTGCATTTGAAGACTGTGTTTGCGCCATCGTTGCGGATGTTTCCGGCAAGGGCGTATCGGCCGCGATCGTAGCGGCTACATTACAAGGAATCATTCACTCTCAGTTTCTTGCTGGGCAAAGCTTGCCGGATATTGCAGCGGGGGTAAATCACTTCCTGTGTGCTCGAGATGTCGGCAAATACGCGACGATGATTCTACTCAAACTCTATCCAGACGGACGCGTCGAGTACTTGAACTGCGGCCACATCCCGCCTCTTGCGGTTCACGGTCCCCTGCTGAGGCGTCTGGAAGAGGGAAGTCCGATCGTTGGGCTTATTGCACACGCTTGTTATACATCGACCCATTGTGTATTAGAACCTGGTGAGAGGCTCTTCCTGCTGACTGACGGCATCACCGAGGCGGAGGATAGTGCCGGTAATCAATTCGGTGAATGTGGATTGAATACACTCGCTCAGTGTGAAACTCTCGATGCGATCCTCGACCATGTCACGAAGTTTCAGGCGCCCAACTTAGCTCAGGACGACTGCACCTTGATGGAGATTCGATACCTAGGCGGCATGCAAGCTGGATCGGTCTGACTCTTCTATGATCTTAGATGCCGATGCAGTTCGGGCCTCACAAGGCGCTCGCGGAAACAATTGTTGAGGCATACCTATTTATGGCACTCGTAACCGGTTATCTGTTACGCACAAGTTCGGAAAACTGCCTCACGGTTTCTGCACGCACGACGACGGTTGTACGATACCTGGCTGACAGGATGTCAAAAGATAGGGCAGAAAGAGAGCCTCGATCTGTCAGACGCCGCAAAAGTTTCAGCAGCCTTAGCTGCGTGTCTCTCCGTGTCGGTCAATCGCGTAGTTGTACCGCCGCTTTTGTCGCCCCATTTTTGTAGGCGAGCACCGTTGCCGCCTTGGACACATCTCCGCCATCAATCTTTATGTTTTCGTTTTCCGAACCCTCAAGTTGAAGGAATATCGCAGTTGATGTCAGAAGACGCGAGGCTGTCAATAGAATGTGTTTCGAGTTGATGCAGCGCAAAGCTGACTCTGCCGCCGAGTTCGCTTCGACACTTAGGCCATTCACCGCAACATCCTCCACATGATCGAAGATGACAGCGGGACGCATCTCCGGCGTGCTCACCTGCAAGCGAATATTCTGCAGCGTTAAGCCATGCGAATTGCGCGCATAAAAGCCATAAGCCGGCATCGGACCCAGCATGAAGTATTCGCCTGCAATTTGTGGCAGATCGCGTCGCGAAGCGTCTTCAGCCGTACCCCCGCCGCCAAACGTAAGATGGATATTGTTGAAAGACACATTCTCCATGATCGCGTTCTCAATACAGTTCAGCGTAATGCAGGAGTGGCCTTCTCCTGATCTAGGATCGCTGGTTAACGTAGTCTCCGGCAGCTGAGGCGGATTTGTGGTGACTGTGCCACTAATGTTGTTGAAGGAAATGTTGCGCGCTACGGCAGGAAGTCGTACCTCTTTTGCCAAGGTAGGCTGTAATCCCTGGTCGACATTTTCGTTTCTCCGGGTTCTCGGGCCAAGACTAATGTGGATAGGGCCAGTCACGTGCTGTAGAACCAGATTCGCAAAGGAGATATTTTCAAAGCGCGATCCTTCGTTGCCCTGAAACTTGATAGGACATCCAAATACGTCGTACAGCACGCAGTTGGAAATGGAGATATTTTCTGCGACGCCACCGCCAAAGCGAAAGACAGACCAGCGCGTGCTGAAGACCGAGTTCGTGACGGTGATGAATTTGCAGCTGCCAAACATTGCGCAGGCATCGTCCTGCGAAAGAACGGTACAGTTGCTGACCGTTACATATTCTGCACTGATGAAGTGAAAGCCATCATTGTTTCCGTTGACACGGTTGTGGATGTACAGGTTGTCGATGTGCACATGCTTGGTCTGGATAACGCGGATGCTGTGATAGGCTCCGTCCACCAGAGCTATATTGCGCACCGTAAGGCGGTCGCAATGATAGAAAAGCAAGTGATACGGGCGTCGGTTGCCCCCCAGCCCACTTGGAGGAGGTGTTCCGCGAACAGCCGAATGGAACTGCGCGCCTTGACCATCAATCGTGCCTTCGCCTTCGATTGTTACGTTGGTTGCATTTACGGCGAACAGTAGCGCCCAGTTCCCATCGATCAGAGTTGAGTCGCCACTAAGCGGAATTGCATCGACGGCGTGGTATTGCTTTCCGTCAGCGCTACCCAGAAGCTTTCCTGCGGCAGCGATGTGCAAGGTCACGTTGCTCTTGAGTTCGACTGTCCCGATTTGAAAAGTACCAGCAGGGACCAGTACCATACCGCCGCCATCCTGGTGGCACGCGTTAATAGCCCCCTGCAGGGCGGCCGTGTCGATTGCTATGCCGTCCCCCTTCGCGCCATACTTGCGAATGTTATAGACGCGGACGCCTATATCCTCCGTTGCAGGATCGGCGTTCGCTTGCTCGGATGCAAACCCTCGCTCTCCCGCAAGACCGCCGCCAAGGAATGCTGCTAGGGCAGTTGGCGGTATACGTCCGAGCCATTCTCGCCTCGTAAACGAGCCGTTGCCGGTGCTGGACTGATTGATCTTCAAATTTGCACCTCAAAAAATACGTAAGAATCAGACACCCATTCGCGGCTTGTTCTTTCGAACATAATCCGTATCCTGCGTTGGCTCGGATTCACATTCAAGAGCGATGGTAGTGACAGGAAAATCGGGTGCCTTGACCGGCAAGTCGACGACTCGTACACGGAAATCATCCTGTGTAAACTTCAATGTTGCGCCCGTCTTTACAAGCTTCGCAGACTTTACCTTGGTCCGTAGTCCAGAGATTGCAACATACTGACCCGGCCAGAAGTGCACATGCATATAAAGGATGTTGCCAATGCGTGTGAAGCTTGCATAGTTAGACCGGCGTACCTGGCACAGATCGGATTGATAGAGTGCATGACCGTTGGTTCGCATCCAATTGCCCACCTCTGAGAGAACCTTCACCGATTCTTCGGGAATTGATCCATCGGGTTTAGGGCCAATGTTCAAGAGATAATTTCCGCCATCGCGGACGCACGAGATGAGATTACGGATGATGGTCTTCGATGTCTTCCAGTTGTCGTCCGCGCGTTGATAGCCCCAGCTATCATTCAGAGTCATACAGCTTTCCCAGGCCCTACCGCCGGTTTCGGCGACAATTCTCTGCTCTGGCGTGGAGAAATCTCCCGGCAGCTTATTTCGGTTGTTCACAATGATGTCAGGTTGCAGTTCGAACACCATCTTGTTCATGCGTTCGGATTCCCACCCGTTCACGTCGAGAGGCCACGCGACGTCATACCAAAGCACGTCGATCTTGCCATAGTTTGTCATGATCTCGCGGATCAGGCCGTGCGTGTATTCAACAAATCGCTTGCGCGCCTCTTCATCATTGGCGCACCGGGCACCGTCGGGGTGATGCCAATCCATCAGTGAGTAGTAGAAGCCAACACGCAAGCCTTCCGCTCGAGCAGCGTCAACGTATTCGCGTACCAGATCGCGCCCGGGGCCCTGTTTCCCAGCGCAGTAATCGGTTAACTTGCTGTCGAAATTGCAAAAGCCCTCATGGTGCTTGGTCGTCATCACCATGTATTTCATGCCGGCAGTCTTCGCTAGTTTGGCCCAGGCCCGCGCCGAGTTCTTCACAGGATTGAATGTGGCTGCATGCGGAGCGTATTCAACAACGGGAATCGCCTCATCTTCCATCACCCATTCGTGCCGGCCGATGGTGCTGTAGACGCCGAAATGGATGAACATGCCAAACTTCGCTGCGTGCCACCATTGCATGCGTTGTATCTGGTCCTCCGTGGGAGCGGCCGAGTTTGCTAGCGCCTGTGCAATCGGTGCGGCGGCCGCCCCTGTTCCTGTCAAAGCCAGGCCGGCAAGAGAAGCCCCCGTGCTAAGTAACATCTGCCGTCTACTAAGGGTAGCGTTTTGCATTGGCAATCTCCCTAGGTTTATCCGTGCAAGTTGAAAAATCCACCGTCCAGCGGGTAGTCGGTTCCGGTAACAAAACCTGCTTCGTCAGAGCAAAGATAAAGTGCCAACATGGCTACCTCACAAGGCTGCGCCATGCGGCCAATCGGTTGTAAAGCAGAGAGCTTCGCGAAGGCTTCGGCTTCTTTGCCCGCATAGTTCTTCTTGATAAAGCCGTCGACAAATGGTGTATGTACACGAGCCGGCGAGATGGAGTTGCAACGGATCTTGTGGTGCAGGTAATCGCGGGCAACCGAAAAAGTCATACTCCGCACCGCGCCTTTGCTCATTGAATACGCATACCGATCCTCAAGGCCGGCGTTGGCGGCAATGGAAGCAAGATTCAGGATCACACCGCCGCCTTGCGCCGCCATCGGTTGAATAACCTCCCGCATGGCGCGGTGCGTTCCTAATACGTTTACTCGGAAGATGCGTTCAAAATCATCATCACCGGTATTGTCGAGCCGGCCCACGTGGGACACACCAGCACTGTTGACGAGGATGTCTACTTGGGAAAGCCCTAGAATTTCTTTGAACGCCTCTCTCGTCTGAGACGCATTCGTAACATCACACAGGTGCGCGGTTGCACTACCGCCGAGCTTCTGGATTTGTTCTGCCGTCTCCTGTGCCGCTGCTTCGTTCAGATCCACGATACGGATGGCAGCGCCATTCTCGGCAAAGCAGAGGGCAATCGCATGGCCTATTCCGCTGGCGCCGCCCGTCACCAGCGCCACTTTGTTGTTCAGACGAAATGCGCTCACTGTGTAGCACCTTTGCGGCTGCCAAAATAAGCAAGAGCCGTTTCAACGTTTCTATTTGGTATGGATACTATGTGTCAATTGTAAAAATATCAATTTCACATGGTGAAACAGATTTGACAGGCGAGCCGAAGATCGTGGTTAGCTCTTCTTGGGGAGGCCAAGGCGGGTGGAGATTTCGAGCGCGGCCAGTTTGACGGTCTGCGCGATCGAGGCGAGGTTTGCTTTATTGATGCGCGCCGTGGGGCCGGATATGCTGATACCGCCTGCTACTTTTCCATTTGCGTCCAGGATGGCGGCCCCCACGCAGCGCGCGCCTAAAACGGCCTCTTCGTCATCAAGCGCATAGCCGAGATGCGCAATCTGTGCCAGATCTTTGCGAAGCCTGGCTACGGTGTTGATGGACCGCGGAGTCGCACTCTCAAATCGCAGCGTTGGAATGACCAATTCGCGTTGCTCGGCGGGCATGGCGGCCAGCATGGCCTTTCCTAGCGACGTGCAGGACAGCGGCCGCCGGCTGCCGATCTGGGAGACGAGTCGAAACGTGTGCAGGCTCTCCATAACATCTATGTACAAAATCTCCTGTCCTACCAGAGTCGCAAGATTTACCGTTTCGCCCGTGGTACTCCAGACCTGTTCCATTACAGGGTGGCTGATTCTGCTGAGCATAGCCTGATAGGCGGCTCCGGTACCAAAACGTACGAGCCGAGGCCCGATCATGTAGGCTCCCGATTCGTCTCGAAAAAGATATCCGTCACCTTCAAGATGCTTGAGAAAGCGGTGGGCGGTACTCTTGTTCAAATCGGCGAGCCGCGCTATGTCCTTCAGGGGGAGTCCGGCGGGTGACCGGTCCAGAAGTTCAAGAATGCGGAGTACTTTTCCAACAACTCCCACCGGTGCAACTTTAGTCTTGCGGCTCGCAGGCATAGGCTCAGTGTATTGCACTCGCACTAACGCTTCTATGGCTTTGGTGGTGGTTGCGGTTTGGGAATCCGCAATGTCCACGAACCGCCGAAGACGATGGTGCGTCCCTGTGGGCGTGCAAAGGCGCGATACTCATCCTCGAACTTGAAATAGAAATTCAGCGCTTTTGGAGGAACAATAAAGTTGGCCTGAAAACCTATGGCATGAACCGAGTAGTACGGGAACGCGCTCGCTGGAATGTTGGGCGCGACCAGGCCCCCGTTATTGCTTACCTGCCATTGGTCATATCCAATCACGCCCAGTTGTCCGAGCATGCTGAAGTCCTTTTTCAGGGGAAGCACCTGACCAAGTCCCCATTCCATCGTGAACGTCTGGCCAGGCGTAAGACTGGTTCCCTGACCCGTCGCCTTACTTCCATGGACCTCCCAGTCCGTGAACAGGTTGGCGCTCGTACCCTTGTTCTTCGTCAGGTAAAGGGTGCTCTCCGTCAAAAGATCATTTCCCCAGTAGCCGGACCCGACGTTGTTTGAGGCGCCCGGAGTGTAACGGCCCGTGGGCGCTACGAAACCATCACCAAAGATTATGTCGGCACGCTTGAAGCTCCAGCCCAGATTGAGAGGCTGCACCCAGATGTCCGCGATTCCTGCCCCTCCACCATTGACTGTAAGGTTTGGAAAGTTGATGGCGCCCAATGTGAGCGAACCATTCGCGATTGTGGGTGCGATGATAAGAGGCGCATACTTCGCACCAAAGAATTTTTGTTTCGGCTCGAACAGGAATACGTTTTCAACCGCCCATATGTTGTAGGCGGTGTTGAGACGCACGGAACTCCCGTCCGCATTCTTCAGCGTATCGGCGTAGTAGTTGATCGTGATGTTGAGATAGGTGAATCCCGGATCCGGCAGGACACCCGCGTTGAGCCCGAACTGGCCCGGGACGTACTGACCCTTCTGCTGGGCTCGGGCTGGAATAGTGCCGAAGATCACTATGCAAAGGATGACTGCCAGTTTCAGGGTTCGCACGATACCTCCAGTAATGGCTGCAGGCGAGAGCGGGACGGAAGGAATGTGAGCGGTATGTATCATCCGAGAATGTCCCCGCGGTTGCTCCGGTTTTCAAGCTGTGTGCAGTTTCGAGCCGGCCATCAGAATTTTCTACTGTCAGAATTCCTAGGCGGCAGTCGTGCCGGCTGTGTTTGGTTTTCTAATGCGGCGGATGGAGCAGTATCGGTGGTGAGAAGAAGGCTTAACACGGATTGGCACAGATGGCACCGATTCAGAACAGGCAACGGCAAAGACGAGGCAAGGACGAAATGCGGGGGTTTCTCCACTGCGCCACTCACGATGAGACTGTGAGCGGCTTCGGCCGGAGTGACGTTCTTTTTGGTCGCTATAGTCACAGGCGTTGTGGAGTCTTCCGAAGCCTGGATGGCCGGCAGGATGGTGGGTTTGGATGCTTTTTCTTTTTTTTCTTCTTCTTTTTCTTCTTCTTCCTGGTTCTGCATCATTTTCTCGAGGAGCAGGTGGATGGAGCTTTTGCGTTGTTCGGGTTTGCCGACTTCGGCGCGTGGGGCGAGGACGCCGAGGGTGGGGTCGATGGTGATCTCTTCGACGGTTTCGACTGGTTCAGGCCCGGCATTGCTGTGGGTGGCTGGTTTGGGGAGGTTGAGGCTGGCGATCTGGAGGCCGTAGAGGAGGAGGCCGGCGCGGCGTGGATCGATGTCGTTGGCGGCGATGCGCTGCAGGACCTGGCCGATGGAGGCCTGGATCGCGGAGCGGTCTTCAGGTAAGGGCAGGTGGAAGGTGGAGCGGCGGCTGCGGCGCTGGCGTGGGTTGGCGATGGGTTTGCGCGTGGTGTGGTGGTAGTAGCAGAACTCTTCCTGGCGAAGGCATGGGCTGGAGCAGCGGTGTCCGTCGGTGAAGATGTGGCGGCATTGGTATTGTTTGGTTTCGTTTGTGGTGTCTGGCATGGTGGGGTCCCCCGTCCCCGTCAATATGTGTACAAAGTCTTCAAAAGAAAAGACCTGCGTCCGGACTTCTCCGGTGCAGGTCTTGTGGGTTAAAGGCGAAGGCCCGGCTTTTGGCCAGGCCGCTTTTTTCTATCTATTTCTATTTTAACGAATGGAGCATAACTAAAATGCCACTTTAGGTGGAAATATTTTTATCGCGTAAGTGTTTCAGTTTGCGTTCGTTACGGATTGCGGCGAACGTGATTGGATCGTTTTGGGGCTTGACATGCGATTTTTGGGCGGAAAACGCAGAAAAAAAATGCAACGGCAACAACAAAAGGCGAAATGCGGGGGTTTCTCCCCTGCGCCGCTCACCCAGGGCGTGAGCGGCTTCGGTCGAAATGACGATTTTTTGGGTGGGCGAAGGAAGGACAAACAACGACAACAGCAGATCCTCCGCCTGCGGCGAAGGATGACAACTAGAAAAGCAACGGCAACAACAAAGACGACCGCAGATCCACCATTCGGCTTCGCTCAGGGCAGGCTCTACGGAATGACAAGCAAAAGGACAGGCAACAGCAAGGCAACGACGTTGTGGGCCAATGGTGCGCGCTTCGATTCGCCGGGCGGGATTGAATAAATGAAGACGGTGACTACTCTACGATCTTCCAGTCGGGGTCAGGATCGAAGTTGGTCATTGCGGTTGCAATTTCCGTGGTGGACTTTCCGAGATCCTTTTCGAGTAGTACGCCGTCCTGGTTGATTATGAAGGTCATGATGCCGGTGTTGCCGTATTCGGCGGGATAGGCGACGAAGGCGAAGCCGCCGGTCTTTTTGCCGTCAACCACGTACTGCTTCGCTCCGCCGGGTGCTTTATCGGTTTGGCCATCGAGCATCTTGAAGGAGTAGCCTTGGAATGTTGTGTGGCCATTCGGGTTTGCTTTGTATCCTTCTGCGCTCGCCGACGCTGCCATGGGGCCGAGAGGGCTGGCGGGCTGTCCATCGGGTGACTTCCAGTACAAGCCGTTCTGCTTGCCATCATCACTGATGAACTTCACCGCGAATTGTTTGGCGGGTTGTCCATCGTGGGGATGGGCGAAGTACTCTGCCATAGCGTCTACGACTGCATTGCAAGTGTCGATGGTGGCCAGTTCATTGCGGCCGATGCGGCGGGACAGGACTTCATCCTTTCCTGCGGCGGTGTCGAAGAACCACTTTCCGTCGGCATTCTTCTTGAGCGGGATGGCGAAGGGGAAGTTGTCGGCTCCGACGAGCAGTACCTGGGATTCGTCGGGCATCTTGCGCCAGCGGTGCATGACGTCGTAGCCTGCCACGAATTTGGCGATGGCATTCTTGTCCGCAACAGGATCGGCGGAGTGGATGAGGTCTTTCGAATCGGGACCGAAGATTGCCAAAGCTGCGTTGTCATCGCCGGACTTTGCCGCCGCGATGATTGCGTTACCCGCGTCGTCGGGAGAAGCGAAGACAGTGATGGAAGGTTTTTCGGGCTGCTTGGTGTTGTTGCAGGCGGTAAAGGGAATGACGACAAGTGCGAGAGACAGTAGCCGAGTCGTGATCGCGATTCCGGGATATTTGGGCGACATTCCATCCTCCAAGACTTTGTCGTTAAAGTTGTTTGCGGGCGCCGTTCCTTAAAATTTTGAAATTGGAGCATAAAAATTTCGAAATTGAAACGGATCGCAGCTTGCGTTGTTGACCTATCTTCTTTGAAAGCCGCCACCACGACTGGCCTCGCCACGAGCACTTGCCTGCCTGGATTGCCAACCGCTTCCGCCTCCGCCAAAGGCCGAAGCGCTGCTTGTCCGCTCCTGACCTCCATAGCCGCGAGCGGCAGCGGAGTTGGCGCCTGAGTAGCTTGTGTTGTGTGGCGTGCCCTGTGTCTGACTCCAACCGCTGCCGGTGTTTTTGTAGACGTTGCCGTTTGCCGCGGCATATTTGTTGCCGTTTGCGGCCTGGCCAGCAGCGGCACTATTGCCGTACCTGCCCTGGGCGGCAACGGCACTGCCGCCTGCCGAAGTTTGTGCCGATGCTACGGTGCCATTGGCTGTAGTTTGATGCTGAGTGTAGGCGGTGTTTCCGTTCTTTGAGACGACGGAGCTGCCGTAGTTGCCGTAGGCGTTGGAGGTTTGATGGGTAGCGGCGTAGGCTCCGGTGTTGGGGTTGTAGGCTTGCCCGGCTCTTGTGGTTCCATAAGGCGTGGCGACGGCTCCGCCTCGAGCATACGTACCGGTGTTGGGATTGTAGGCAGTCCCAACCCGCGCTGCACCGTAGGGGCCATACGCGGTTGCCGTGGAACCGTAGAAGCCGCCGTGCCATGCGGCGTTTCCATAATAGACGTTGTTTCTGTAGACGACAGCGCCGCCGTGCCAGTTGCAGTTCCAGTAGCTGTAGCCCCAGCCGCAACAACTGTTATTGATCATCGCGCCGACTGCGATTCCAACTCCGAATGCAAGGATGCCGGTTGCCACAACGTCTGCCGTGCTGTACCCGGGTGTTGTGACAGGAGCGCCGTAGACAACCGTCGGGTTGTACTGCGGGACGTACACAACCTGCGGATTGGTGGGCTGGATGATGATGGTTTGCGGCGACTGTTGCACGACGGTGATCTGTGAACCTGATTTCAGATTTCCGGCAGCCTTTGCTTTGGCACGCAATGTCTGGATCGCGGTCATGACATCAGCTGCCTGGGTGTGGTAGGTCTCGCCTAATGCGGAGGTCCAGGGAAGGTTCTTCGCCATGTTGTCGAGGACAGAGGGGAACTGAGTGAGCGCCTTTACGCTGGGATCCCAGGATTGCTTATCAACGGCCTGCATGAGAGAGTTGCCGGTGAGATTCTTATTCTGCTGAAGCCAGTTGTTGGCCACAGGGATCTGGTCGGGGAACGTTGCGGCACCGAGGACCTGGGCAACGAGTGCGTCGGGGTATAGCGCGATGGGCGCCACGAGTTGTTGCAGCTCATCTGCGTTGAGGGGAGCACCCTGTCCTGAGGATCCGGTCTGCTGTTCGGGCGCCGGTTGTGCGGGTGCCGGTTGTTGGGCCATAGCATTCATTGGAACGGCAGGGAAGACGAGAAGGAGAGATAGTGTCGTTGACAAAAGCTTTTTCAGGAAAATTCTGATCATTTTCTTCTCTCTATTCAAGGAAAGGCAATCGATCTTGCCTTCGTTCGCTGGTCGTCAGGAGCCCGTTTGAGACGGATGCAACAGGTTCCACAAAAGGGGATCGCTCCCGCCAAAGTTCGGCAGGTGAGTCAAAGGGGAGCATCAAAAGTTTGAGCTGTCGACTGGAAGTTCTAACAGTGGCGAGTGCGGGAGTGCTGATGGGAGAGTTGTGAGGTGGACGAGGATTGACAGGTAAATCGAGGAAATGGCAGATAGATCGTCATGATCTGAAACCGAGGCAGCGATGAGCGAAGAGGCAACATCCCCCGAACATCAATCGACTTCACACGAACTCGCTCAGCGGAATACGAGACTGGCAACGGAGCGCACTCGTCTAGGAGTGGAACGCACGCTGATGGCGTGGGTTCGGACTTCGCTGTCGATGATCAGCTTCGGCTTCACGATCTACAAGTTCCTGCAGGATATGCTGAAGCTGGAAACGACCAAGATGTCGGACCGCGGGGCAAGAAATTTTGGTCTTGCGCTCGTCGGCCTTGGGACTGTCGCACTGATTGTGGCTTCGATTCAGTATTGGAGGCGAATAAGGGAGCTGCGGGAGCACACCTCGGGAAGGATGTTTCCTCTGGCGCTGTTTGTTGCCGCCGCGATTGCCCTTCTGGGTGTTTTAACGTTCATCGGCATTTCGCGGCAAGTTGGCCCGTTCTAGGAGAGCGTGCGTCGAGCTGTCATCGATTTTGCCCGCGTGTGGTTCGCCGCGGATCGCTTACGGTTGGTTTTGTATCCCCAGCGAAATGGGCGGCCAGTGGCTGCGGATTGTCTTCGTCGGAGACAGTTGACGTTACGAGGCTGACAGCTTGTGGTTGTACGGCCATGTGGATTTCGGTCGATTGCAGGAGGTCCATGATCTGGAGCAGAAGCTCTGCCTGAATCTCAAGGAAGTGGTTCCAGCCGGCGGCAAAAAAGTAAGCAAAGATCTCGACATCGAGAGAAAATGCACTCAGGCGGAGAAAGCTCACGCGAAACGAACCGCGCTCGACCGCTGGATGTTGAGCGAGCAGATTCGTCAAGCCGTCGACGAACTCACGCATTTGCGCACCGGTGGTCTCTTTGTGAAGGTTCAGGGTTTGGTTGAACAAGAACTTGTCGCGCATCGAGATGTTTTCCAGGTTGAGGTTTGCCACCATACCGTTCGGCACGCTGACGATCGTGCGGTCAAGGGTTCTGACTCGCGTTGAACGCAGGCCAACGTCCTCAACCGTGCCGGTCGCGTCTCCTATCTTCACCCTGTCTCCGACACGCACGACTCGGTCGAGGATGACCGAGGTCCCCCCTATGAGATTTTCAAGGGTCTTCTGCGCGGCAAGGGCAACGGCGATACCGCCCACACCGAGCCCGGCCAATGCGGCAGTTGGGTTCAGACCAAAGTGGTACAGGCCAACGAGCATTCCGATAATGATGGCCAGTATATCCACCACTCTGCGCCCGAGACGCAGGATCGAATAAGCCCCGGTATGGTTCTGACGCGTGAGCCGACGACGGATCAGCCATTCAACCCAGCCGTTCAAAAGAATGAAGAGCCAAACGATAGCCGCAATCGTAATCACGGTTGCGGTGGTGGACCAGAACTGCCTCTGCAGCAACGGGAGAGCATAACGGGAGAGCATCCAGCGAATCACGAGCACCAGTACCAGGAGGCGGACGGGCCGACGCAGCACTAGCGGATCCGGCAAATCGGGATTGGTCCGCAGGCGCCGGTAGAGCCGGCCTGCGAGATGACTCAATAGCCGGCTCAGCAGACCGGTCACCAGGTAGAGAAGCGGCAGAGCTACAAATATTGCGAGCCATTCGAACAGTGGTATGTTCGCAATTTTCGTCTTCGTCAGGAAGTCGGGGAGGACGTTCTCGACAGGCTGGACATTGACTTCTTCGTAAAGATTCGGGATTGCGTCGAGGGTTTTGCGCGAAAACAGCCACACCGATCCGACCTCTCCGCGATCCATCCGCTCCAACAGAATTTCAACACTACCGCCGTTGCTGGGAACGGTTCCGATCACCTCCAGGTTTGGGTGGAGTGGATCTGCCAGAGAGCCTTCAGGCCGATTGCTCAGTTGAGTGAGGTTGGCAGGGAGCCGGCGGTTCAAGACAACGAAGAGCTGCCGGGCAAGTTCTACGGCGCGCTCACCCTTCAGGGGAGAATTCAGGTAACGTACGGCAGTATCGTTTTCGCCCTTCCCCTCAGCGGCCAGGAAGCCCACAACTGCTCCTCGAGGAGTCGTGCGTCCAAGAGAATCCTGGACAACTTCCGGTTTGGGCGCAGCAGTCTCCGCTGGTGTTGTAGGGATGAGTTGCGCGGGCGCTGAGAGACAACACAGAATGCCAGCCAGAAGGAAAGAGACAGACGGAGGGCGCCTGACACTGATCAAGAGTGCCTGCAGCCTGTTCTTCCGCATGATGGTGGCGGTGATGGGCATTGATTTTGACCTTGTCCGCTCGCTATCCGATTAGGCAGGTGCGACTACGCCAGTTTCACAATGCTATTCCCGTTCCATCGGGACTTCCAGTTTCCGGTGTGTGCCGTGCTCTTGAACGTCTTACAGTCGCGTTTCGTTTGATCGGCTTAGCGTAATCGTTCCGGGTGTATTGATTCTCTTCGGAGCGAAGACGCCTGGGTAACTGGCAGAAGTGCTAGTGGAACGAAGCACCTTGATCTATCAGTCGCAAGCTGATCCATTGTGAGACCGCACAGGGAACGCTCGCTGGGCCGACCAGCCCCGCAGTCTAGATCCGTTTGATTGTGGCGAACCAGGCCGGTGCGCCGTTGTCGTGGAATCTCGTCTGAATCCGGTCCGGTTCGATGGCGGCGACATTCCATCCCTTGCTGGGGTCGAACGCTGCTCTCAGCTCTTCGTAAGTGATGGGGTGCGGTCCAGTATCGGGACCATCGTCACTGAAGCACAATACATACAGGGTTCCGTGGTGCTCGGTCACAGAGGCCAGACTCGCCACATATCCTGGTCGCTCGTCGGCGTTGAAGGTGTGGAACAGACCGCAGTCCAGCACCGTTTCAAACATGCGCCCCAAACGCTCCAGGTGGAACGCGTCAGCCGCGGCGAACTCAACCTCGATCCCCCGGTAGTGGGCTTTCTCTCGGGCGATCGCCAGTGCTGTCTCCGCCACGTCAACTCCCAGTACCGACAATCCCAGCGAGGCGACGAGAAGAGCGTTCTCGCCCGTCCCGCAGCCCACATCGAGCACCGCTCCGGCGAATCCTCCTTCGGATGCTAAACGCACGATGGCCGGCTGCGGCTGACCAATATCCCAAGGCGGAGGGCCGTCGTGGTAGGACGAATCCCAGGGCAGTCCCGTCATCCGTTCGTGACTGGTTGGGCGCCGACCACCGAACGGATCGTCAGCGTGGGTTCCTGATGGCTCCAACATCTTTGTCGCCTTCCTGTGAGTGATCTTGCTACCACATCGTGGCGCGCCAATCCACAGGTCTTGCTATTTCTACTGTTCGTTAGAGATGCTCTCGGACCCAGCGCGGGTTGTTGTTAAAGTGAAACGTCCACAATTCCTGGTGGAGAATTGTGGACGCGTTGTTGTGTTTTCTTGTGGTGGTTAGCGGACTGCGTATGTATGAGCGGTGGATAACGTCATTGCTGGAAGAGGTGAACCCCCGCGAAAGAGCCACCACCGGGCGTGCAGATAAATGAGGTTGAGGAGATGACCCAACCCGCTCCTTGCGGGGCCTGCTGTCCGCAGCCTTGCATGGTGCCGGGAAGGATGATGGCGCTCTGCGAGAACATGCCATTGGTTTCCGCGAGGGTGCCGGTGATTGGGGTGCTGAGCAAGATGCTTTCGCCGGAGAGATAGACATTTCCGGTTGCGCCAAAGGCTGTGTAGTCCTGGCCGGTCACGGCGACTTTGGACCCGTCTGCCGGCAGGCCACCTGACGGTATCGTCAAGATTCCCGTCTCCATTGGGGCTATCTGAGAGGTGCCGTTGAATATGTAATAGGAGTAATTGCCGGGGTTGAGAGTTGTTGCTGTTTGCGGCTGGAACTGGAAGAGACCAGGAGCCACGTTGTTGGCTGTTGAGTATTGTGTGCCGAATCCCTGACTCGTATCCACGAGGTAGAGGTATGGCTCGCCCGTGGTGGAGACGGTAACTCTGCCGGTGGTAGGGGAGACGGTGTAGCTAAAGCTGCCTACGGCACCGGGACCTCCACCGTTCGCCGTATAGGTGCCCGAAGCGTTCACCCATTGGAAACCGCTCATCGTGCCTTTCGTCGAGCTGCTTGGGGCGACCGTCAGGAGTTGGACCTCGACGCGGATCTGTCCATTTGGTCCTTTTGTGCTGAAAGACGTGGTTGACGTGAGGTTGCCGTACAGGACGATGGGCTGCGTCGCACTGAACGGATTGCTCGCAATGTTGGCGAGATTCTGCTTCATTGCGGTTCCGGCAATAAGGCTGTTGTTCACATAGGAATCTGTTGACATCATGTAGAACGTCGTCGGATTGATGGCATAGATGACGAAGTTGCTGGGCCAGCTGGGCATGTTGGCCGTTACAACGGTGTGGATACTGGCGGTGACTCGGCCAGACGTATCCGTATTGCCCGCGCTTGCCATTGAGCCGGAAAACGCGATGGCACTTCCGTTGTTTTCAGCCACCATGACATCTTCGGTACCTGTCGAAATGGCACCACCGGCTCCGACCGTCATAGCGCCGGCGAGCGAGATGGGTCCGCACGTATGGATGGCGTAGCAAGGGCCGGCGACAGCAGTGACCGAGGAGTAGCCGGCCATTCCGAAGGCGTATGGCCCGGAGATTGGGCTGGTCGTTGTGCTCAACACGGAAGGACTCTGCAGTGCCATAGAGCCCTGCACACGAAGACCGCTGGAGTTCGGAGTGATGTTCGCACCAATGCCGGTGGAGTCGTCAAACTCGACAAAATGTCCGGCGGTTGCCACGCCATTCTGAATCGATGAGAGACTTATGGCGAAGGTGATGGGTAGCGGCGGCTTGCCTGCCGGAACCAGCGTGATGAGGCCAGTCTGGCTGCCCGGCACTTGTTTACCGCTTGAATCGGTGCCGTATTGCACGTCGTAGGTTCCGCCGAGAGAGGTGTAGCTGGTCAAGCCTGTGGAGGGGCTGTTGACATCCAACTCTCCGCCCGTGATGTTGCCTTTACCGTCAGCCGTAAAGGAGCCGATGTACTCGATGCCGTTGAACGTAGTTTGAACGGAGGTTCCATCTGTCCACCCTGTGCCGAAGAAGGCGTAGGAGCCGGCAAGAAGGCCGTTGCCTGTCGGTGCGGAGGGATAGGTGGTAATGGCGAATGACTGGCTGCCGCTCAAAGTATCGGGCGCGCCTGAATCCGCGACATTGATCTGGGAGTAGTACGTTCCCTGGGTGCCTGCTGGGGGCGTTCCGGTTAAGGTGATGGAGGTGCCTGTCGCGGGGGGCGCAGGACTATAGGTGAGCCACGGTGGCAGGTTGGTAGGGAAGAACGAGTACGGTGGCGTGTGATCCGATACTTTGATCGTTGCGGTGTAAGGTTGGCCAGCGATTGCCGCAGGCAGGATCGCCGGAGAGAAAGTGAAGACTGCCAGTTTCGGCACGATCACTTGAAACGAGGCGCTTTCGGCGGGATCAGCGATCGACGTGGCTGTGACGTTGATCGTTTCTGCCGCGGTGGCCGCTGGAGCAGTAAACGTCGCTGCTGTGGGCGTTGTGTTGCTGAGCGTTCCGCAGCCTCCCGTGGTGCCGGCGCATGTAGCGCCGCTGATGCTCCAGGTAACGCCTTGCTTCGTAGGATCATTGACGACCGAGGCCGTAAATTGCGTCGAGGTCAATGAAAATACGACGGGGCTGGCGGGCCCATTGATGACTGCATAGACCGGAAAGACGGTAAGGGTTTCCGATGCGGTGATGCTCGAGTTGGTCGTGGACGTAGCGGTGATCGTTACGTTCATGGTGTCGCCGGGAATGCTCACAGGCGCGACGTAATTCACGCTGGTTGACGTAGCGCCTGTGAGCGTGCCGCATCCTGTAGCGGTGCATCCTGTCGATCCATTGATGGACCAGGTAACTCCCGTTGGACTGGCCCCTGCGAACAGAACGAATGTGGCGCCGGTACCGACCATCGTATTTCCGGGAACGATTGACACAAAGGCATTCGGCAAGGGCTTGCTGTTGCTGGTGCATCCAGTGGCGAACGTTAGTCCAAACGATAGTGCGATGAGGGCGTATGCGATCGCACTTCGGCATATTCCCCGTGAACTGTCTGTGTTACCCATTTTTGTCTCCACTGTTAGCACTTTCCAAAGCGTTAGCACTGCGCTTACCACATGATTTCGAGGGCGAACTCCGCTTCACGCGGATCCGCTGCCGAGGTGTACGTACCAAAGTTGGCATCGCCCAGGTTCAAGTCCATACCGCTGAAGTTCGGATGGTTGACCATGTTGAACGCCTCACCGCGCACGCGCAGATTCAGCCTGTCTCTGATCGGGAAAATTTTGAAGAGAGCCACGTTGTTGATGATTTTTCCCGGGCCGAGGATGTTTCCAACCGGCGCATTTCCAAAAGAGCCATTGAAGGTGTTGCCCTGAGCTCCTGGAGTGCAGAACGTCTGGGTCGGGTCAATGTTCGGCACGATAAAGGAGCAAGTGCTGAAGAAGGGACCGTTGGGCGGAGGGGCACCGTTGAATCCCTGGACATGAGAGCCCTTGTACCGTACCAGCGGTACATTGGGATTCATATTCGGGCGAGTGGCGAGTCCGTGATTTGCTGTGGAAAGTCCCGCAGAATAAGAAAGCCCGGACTGGAAGCCAACGATGGCTGAAAACTCCCAGCCGCCGAATGCCTTTTTCGTCCAGCCCGTTTGCGTAAACCATGGCAGCGAATAGACCACGGCGCTGGAGAAGGCCAGGTGTTGATTGAGCTGAGTATTTCCGTAGTCGCTCATGGGGTTGTACGCGTCCTGAACGCCCGAGTTCTCATCCGCGTACCCTTGCTGGCTGGGTACATCGGCAAGCCCGTGAGACCAGGTAAATTGAGCACGGAAGGTCACGTTCTTCCCGACCGGGTGACGGAGGCTGGTTTCCAGAGCGTTCCAGTTTGCAATACCCGTTGAGGTCGCGTAGTTAATATTGCCGTAGCCCTGGTAAGGAGCGTCATAGGCGTTCGCGATGCCGCCGAGATTCAGGTTCGGATTGTAGGCGAAACCCTGGTAAGGCTGCGGCTGGTTGATGTTCAACTCCAACGGCAGATTGCGTCCGGCTACGCCGGCTCCCGCGATTTCGACCAACCAGTTGGAACCGAACTGCTGTTGCACGCTCAAACTGTAGCTGTGGATCTTTGCAGCCTGAATGCCGTGAATATCTTCGCCAAAGACGGTTGGAGCCGTAGGAATGGTGGTCGCTCCGCCGAGTGGATTGGGGAAGTTTGCGCCTGTCAGGTTGATCTGGGTAACGGCAGGCAAGCCAATGCAGCTGTCCTGACAGTCGCTGCTCGAACCGGATTTCAGATAGTTGACGCTATAGCCGCCGCGAATCGAGATTCGACCGTTGCCGTAGATGTCCCAGGCGAACCCGACTGATGGAGAGAAGTAATTCTGATGCGCGTTGGACAGGTTGAACGGAACACCGGTCAGACCGTTGTAGATCAGGCCATTGAGTGGATTGTAGGCGGGATTCAGAATCAGACTCCCGTTTTGATTCACTCCAGGGGTTGCGTGAGGGTTGAACGCAGCGGGGCTGAAGCTTGTCGCAAAGCCCTGATCGGCGTTGGCAAAGGGCATGTAGGAGTAGCGAAGGCCTCCAGTCAACGTCAACCGCGGAAGTACCTTCCACACATCTTCCACGTAAGGGGAATAGATGGGATAGGTAAGTTTCTTGCGCACCATGGCGCTGCCCTGGGCATAGGTGTTGGCTGCACCCACGAGAAAGTCCGCGATGGGTGTTCCTGTGTAATTTCCGTTGAAGTTGAACGTTCCCGTGTTGTTGACTGCCTGGGTGTTGATGCGGGAGCGCCCGAGCAGGAACGTACCTCCGGCGGAGATATTGTGCTTACCGCGCAACCAACTCCAGTTGTCGGTGATGGTCTCGGTGAGATAGGAGGTTCTCCACTGGGTGTCGGTGGAGTTTGAACCGAAGGGCGTCCATCCGTTGGAGAAGGTGATATCGGGGAGCCACTGCCCGGGAAGGCCGATGATGGTTCCGGGATATGCCAGTTGCGAAGTGTATCCGGGTATCTGCGAGTCGAGGTGAATGCCGCCGTAGGTGTGCGTGACGATGTACCGGTTCATCGCGACAGCGATCTGATTCAACATGGTGCCGCTGATCTGCTCGGTAAGGTGGATCTGGGCGACGGAGTCGTTGTTGTAGAAGATGTCCCAGTTATAGGGCGAGTAGGATCCCATCCTGGTTGCCGAAGCGAGCTGGTTTTTCACGCCTTCGCGGAAGTACTCGCCGGTGAGCCGCCATCTGTCATTAAAGACCTGGTCGATTTTGCCCATTCCATTCAACTGTTTGAAGATCACCGGATTGGTGAGGATGAAATCGTTATTGGAACGCTGCATGACATCGCACTGATTGCCGGGGCTCGGCGTGCAGGGAACTGACTGGAGTCCAGCAGGAACAAAGGCTTTGAGAAGAGCCTGTGCGGCCGGCTGAATTTTGGATTGCGGAATCGTCCATTGAAGACCGGTTGGGCCGCCTTGAGAGACGGGAAAGTCGTTCTGGGTTACCGGATCATGAATCTCCGCGGGGAATATTCCGTTGATTTCGTCCTGGGTTGGGAAGGTCGCAGCATTCACCGTATAGGTGACCTGCTTCACATACTGCCCATTGATGTAAAAGAATGTCTTGTCCTTGTTGGTGTTGTAGACGTGCGGGATGAACAGAGGTCCACCGAGACCGAGGCCGCCAATATTCCAACGGAACGGCGGATTGAGATTCGAAGGCGCTACACCAGCAGTCGCACCGAGCGCAGCCGTGCTCTGGTTGTACATATAGTTCAGCGCGTTGAACGAACGGTTGCGGATGAAGTACCAGGCCTGGCCGTGAAACTGCTCCGTGCCGGACTTGGTGTGCACCATGAACATGGCGCCGCCCATCATGTTGTACTGGACGCTGTAGTTGTTCTGGAGCACTTTGACCTGGTCGATCGCTTCTGGAGGCGGCGTAACCGTATTGGTCAAGAGGTCGCCGGTCTCTTCGTTCCAGATGCCGTCCAGCGTGTAGAAGACGCTGCTTTTGCCCATGCCGTTGACGGAGACCGAGTTGTTGGCGACGTAACCGCCGGTGGCCATGCTGTTTCCGGCCGAGAGGTTGACGACGCCGGGCATCAACGTGCTGAGCTCTTGATAATTCCTACCGCCCAGCGCGAGCATGTTCGATTCCTGACCCGAGATCTCGGTGGAGATTTCATTCGTGGTCAGCTCGGGACGGATCGCATCTGCCGAGACCTCGACTGTCTGGGTCGTACTGCCGGGCTTGAGCGTGACCTTGATCGTGTAGGTCGACGTGGGGGCCAGGTAGAAGTTGCTTTGCTGGTAGGTATCGAAACCCTGCATCGTGACGGTGACCGTATAGGTTCCGACGTTGACGCCCACTGCCGAGAAGCTTCCGGCGCTGTTTGTGGTGGTCGGCGTTATGGTGCCTGTTCCTGTATTGGTGATGGTTACGGTCGCTCCCGGGACAATGGCGCCGGTTTGATCCGTGACTGTGCCGTTGATTGTGCCGGTATCGTTCAGCTGGGCCTTACAGGCTGTTGCAGCCGCAAAGAATACGAGGACAAGAAGGCATGCCGCAAGTCCCCTCTCAATCAGGGCTCTGCGTAATGCAGTGACGTTTCCTTGTGTGTAGCGCATGCCTATACCATCTCCTTGACGTGCTTGATCACGCAGGTTTTCTGACCCGTGTGGGAGCGTGAAGTGACTTTGAACGAGGTTTTGCCCTTATGAGGGATCAAAGCAGCGTTCCTAAGTTTTATTCAGTCGGAACTTTGTAACAAACGGTTATTATCGATGTCAATCGATTCTTTTAGAAAGTGTCGCCCTATTGGCACCTTATCCTGCTACATTTTGGGAGAGGGGCCCCGTTTGATGCGCAAATTCTTCCCGATAATCGATATATTCCTGCTCTTCGTTGCGCTGTCGTCCCTGGGATATTGCCAGCAGCCAGGTCCACCCGGACAGCCAACCCCCACAGATAAGAATAATAATCTATCGGCTGGTTCGTATGACCTTAAGGTCAACGCGCAGGAGGTCGTGCTCGATGTTGTGGTGACTAACAGCAAGGGCGAGATCGTCAGTAATCTGAAGAAGGATGATTTTCAGGTTTACGAGGACAAAATTCCTCAGGTCTTGCGTTCGATGGAGTCTCCGGCTGCGCACGCGACTCCTCCGAATCAAACCATCCACTCGACGGCTGAGCTGGACCGTGTGGCGCCGAACGCGCCGGTGACGGTTATTGTGCTCGACGAGATCAATACGCGGTTCGAAGATGAGGCCTTTGCACGCTACTCGCTGAAGAAGTTTCTGGAGACGCAGGGAAGCACGCTGCAGGAACCTACTTTGTTGGGCGCGGTAGACATGCACCACTTCACACTGCTGCACGATTACACGACGTCGAGGCAGGAGATTCTCGACGCGCTGGAGCATCACCTCGCGGTGTATCCGTGGCATATGGAGGGCACGACCTGGCACGCGCAACAGTTCAATGCCTCGTTCGCAGCTTTGCTGGAGATCGCGAAGGCAACTGCCGGGCACACCGGACACAAGAGCTTGTTGTGGGTTGGGCGCGGCTTTCCACCGTTTGATCCGTCGACCCTGGCGCCGGAGCAGTACGAAGGGCTGAAGCAGGTGATCGAGGCTTGCACGAATGCGCTCCGTGATGCGCGCGTCGCGCTGTACACGCTCGATCCGGCCGGTATGTCGATGGAACCTCCGACCCAGGATTTGGACGGATTCATTGATGACCCCTTCGCCGGGATGCTGGACTTCAATCTCATGGCGACAGCGACCGGCGGGCATGCTTTCTATGGACGCAACGATGTCGACAAGTTGATTGCGACGAGCTCCCGAGACGGCGCGAACTTCTACACGCTTACGTATCGGCCTGAGGTTCCGATCACTGATACTCGCGCGTTCCGTGGAATTCGCGTTGTGATGAAGAACCCCGACCTGACGGCTGAAACCCGCGAGGGCTATTACGCACGGCAACCTCCAGCGTCCGCAACGCCCGTCATTAATAAACACGCGGACCGCCAGGTGTTTGATCTGGCTCTGGCCGCGCAGAGCATGCTGGTTTACGACGCCGTACATATGAACGTGCAGCGCGTGGCCGATACTCCTGACGAGTTCAAAGTCACGTTGAATTCAGGCGACCTGGTGTGGCAGGAGAGCGGAGGAAAAAAGCTGATCGGCAAGATCACGGTTGCTGCCGAGACTTTCGATAAAAAGGGGACCGCGCTGAATCGCGCCGTCAAGATTTCAACGCTGCAGGTTGGGGAAGGTTCTCCCAATACTCCGGATTCCGCCATTGTCGTTCTCTTTACGAGCATTCCAACGAAAGCCCCCGCGACGCGCGTGCGCTTTGTGGTGCGCGTTGAGGCAAATCAGAAGATCGGGACCGTGAATTTTTTGCTGGGTGAGAAGAACGTTGCGGGCAATGGAACGAACTAGCACGGGGTCATCTTCGGTTGTTTGTGCCTGCTACCCTCGCGTGGCAGTAGATTTTTCTTGGTTCACTGGAGTCGCTCGGAATATGAGAACGAGATGCAGGTTGTGGTGTGTTTTTCTACTGTTGGGCGCGATGGTTTCGGTGTCTTCGCCTGCGTATTCGCAAGCGGCAGCCTCTTCGATCAACCTGCAAACTGACCAGCCAGTGTCGCTCCGGTTCTTCGGTGCACCAACTGCCGATCTCTTTACTCGGGAGATAGAGGAATCATTCAAGGGAGTCCTCCAAAAAGATTTTGTTGACGAGGCAAGAGACGGCCTGCCGGCAGGTTTTGTTAACGCTTCGCCTGCAGGACAACCCTGGGCGGGCACGATGTGGACTCGTGACAGCGGCACCTACATGCGTGAGTTGACGATGCGCGGATATTATCAGCATGCCGCGCTTCTGGCCGAGTGCCTGATGAATCAGGTGGAGAAAAATGAGGCAGGCTTTTATTCGTTCCCGAGATTCTTTAGAGGATCAAAGGCTGCTTCAGGCACCGAAGTTGATGGAACCTCGTCGATCGTCATCGGGATGGTGTTGCTCTGGGAGCGTCTGCCGGAGGGTAACCCGACAAGGAATCACATTCGCGACTTTTTGTTTCAGGATGCGTCGCCAATCAATTACTTCAAATATCTGCTGCAGAGCAAGCCGCTGATCGCTGGCACCGGCGAGTTCGGTTGCGGCATGAAGATTCCGGGCGAGTGTTACAACGTGGTGCAGAATGACCTTGCCATGCTGGCGCTGCTTTCCGCGGCCGATATGGCAACACAATTTGGGAGTGCAGATATTGCGGTGAACTATCGCGCGCTGGCTACTAAATTGTGGGATGGGATGGAGAAATACCTCGTCGATCAAGACGGTTCGTGGATCTGGTGTATCGATGTCAAAACTCTGAAATCGAATCCCGCTGTACTCAACGCCGCAGTCAACCGCGGATTTGGTGGCGTCAATGGCGTCGGTACGATGTATGCGGATGTTCTTGGTCTTGAGCCGGTGTCGTCGCCTTGGAAAAATGTGAGCCGCAGCGAAAAGACACTGAACCGGGTGTACGAAACGCCTTCGCGAAAACTACAGTTCGATCGGTATGGAATCTGGACTCAGTTTGATGCTCTCGCGGGCGGGATGTTGACCAGCCCGTCGTATGGGCAGGGCTATGCGATCCAAACCATGCTGCTTGATGACAACATGACGATGGCGGGGAAGGCGCTCACTTTTCTGGCGAATGCCACGTACCAGCCCGTTTCGGAGTACAAGCTGAGCAGGGAATCGCCCTACTATTTTTACGAACGTCTGTATTCGCCCGATGCAGTTGGAAAAACTGCTTTGGAGGCTGGCTGCGGTGCGTTGAACCTGGTGAACGTGACGGAGCCGCTGAAGATATCGAGGCTGCTGCTGGGTGTGGACGACTCGTCGCTTCAGGACGTGGCGATTGTTCCGCGAATTCCTTCGGATTGGAAGGGTGTGGAGGCGCAGAATTGGCCGATCAGAACTCGTGGCGGCATTGTCAGGGCCCACATCGTGTTTGAAAAGAAGGGTTCCGGCTACGAACTTGCACTAACACTTGCAAAAGGGGAAGTGATCGACGACCTGAAGGTTCGAATGCCCTCGGCAAACGGATATGTTTGGCGGGAGCAGAAGCATGTTAGCTCCGTGCGGTTTGAAACCCGGTAGGGCCTGACGTGGCACACCCAAAACAACCGCAATCAATTGCGAATGATTGACAAACGGTTTTGTCAAATCTACTATTGCTCCCGTCAACGGTTTCTCCTTTCCCAGCAATCTGGAAGCGGAACGTGGGCAGAAAAGAAGGTTGCGTGGATCACAGAAAAGCTACTCGATCGAACGCGAAGGTCTAGCCGCTCCTTGCCACAACGTATTGCAAATTGCACAGGTAAAAATGGAAGCCGATTCGATAAGGGAGCGGCTGCGAGCGTTTCTAACGATAGGGAGCCAGAGATTTGAAACGTTCAGGTGAGCTTACGATCGCGATTATGATCGCCTTCTGTATGGTTGCAGGTGCGCAACCGATTGCAAACTCTAGCAAGGTATTTCAGATTGGAGTTTTCGACAGGTCTGCGACGGAGTTCCATGGCGGCAGGCCCGAGCACCCGGTAAATTTTGTCGTTGGACAAAGTGATCCTGCGAAAGACTGGTATGCGGATCAACCCTCGTTACCCGCTGCGCATGCACAAGATCAAACTGACCTGCGCACCATTCAGTTTTCACTTTCGAGCGCTCCCGCTCCGGTCTACCGATTGCATGTCGCGTTAGTTCTCGCGGGCCGCGAGGTACCTGCTCTGCGGGTAAGTATCAATGGGAAGAGCGGAACGTTCTATCTGCAATCGAAGCTGAATTCCACGCTGGGTGGGATGGATGATGCCTTCGAGACTGCCTATGTTCCGGCGGATGTCTCGTTCGATTTTCCCGGGACCTATCTGCATCTGGGCACCAATACGATTGGTTTTCAGGCGATCGAAACGGGAGAGCCCACTGGCCTTCCGGAAGGCCTGAACTATGACGCGATCGAGCTCGACGGCGGCAAGGATTCGCGCTCCGCCGCGATGCCGGAAGCAAAGATTGTGCCGACGGTGTTCTATCAGCAGCATGACGGACACCTGAGTGAGATCGTCGATGTTTTTATTCGTCACAGTGCTCCTGCAAAATCGGGGAGCAGCGTAGACCTCGTGGTCGGTAGCGAACATTACAGCCAGCGCTTCGATACAGATGAAGACTTCGGTGAGGAGAAGTTGGAATTCACCGTTCCGGAGTTTCCAGCGAAGACGCAGGCACGGCTGTCCTGGACAATCGAAGGGAAGCGGCGGAATGCGGAACAGGCGCTTGATCCTGAGAAGAAATGGACGATCTCTCTTGTGCCCCATATCCACCTCGATATTGGATATTCGGACTATCAGGCGAAGGTCGCGGCTGTTCAGAGCCGGGCGATCGATGAGGCGATGGATTTCTCTGAGCGTGATCCGGGCTTTCACTTCAGTGTCGATGGATCCTGGAACCTGGATCAGTTCCTGAAGACGCGGTCACTCGCGGACCGGCAACGTGTGATTGCTGCGATGCGAAAGGGGCAGCTTTCGGTTCCGGCACAGTATGCAAATCTGCTTACTGGTTTTCCGACAGCCGAGACGTTGATCCGGTCGTTGTATGCCAGCGCTAATTTCAGCCGCTTGCACGGCACACCGTTCAACTACGCGAATATCACCGACGTTCCGTCATACTCGTGGTCGTACGCTTCCATCCTTGCATCGGCAGGCATCAAGTACTTCATCGCGGGTCCGAACGGCCGTGAAACCCGCGCACCTGTGCTGCTGCAGGGAAGGCTCAATGAGAACTCGCCGTTTTGGTGGGAGGGGCCTGACGGCAAGAAGGTTCTGTTCTGGTATTCGCGACATTATTGGCAGATGGGAATTTTGTTTGGAGTGCCGCCGGTGACGGCCGCGGCGAAACAGACGCTTCCTTTGTTCCTGCAGCAGTACGAGCACCCGGGTTATCACTCCAGTTCCGTCATTGTTTTTGGATCGCAGCAGGAGAATACCGATCTTTTTCCGCAACAGGCTGAGTTCGCCAAGAAGTGGAATGAGCAATACGCCTATCCGCGCATGCAATACTCGGGCTTTCACGATGCTCTAAATGATATTGCCGCAGGCTTTGGAGACGACATCCCGACATTCAGCGGCGATGGAGGCCCTTACTGGGAAGATGGCATCGCATCGAATTCGCGACTGGCGGCGATGGAGCGCCAGAACGAGAGCCGCGGTCCCTCTGCGGAGGAGCTTGCCACGCTCACATCGCTGGTAAATCCGCGTATGGCTGCGGACAAAGAGGATTTGGATCGCATGTGGACGAACATGGTGCTGATGGATGAGCACACGTTCACATCGCACGACAGTGTGTCCGATCCGACGAGCGATGAAACAAGCCATCAGTCCGCGGTAAAGAAGGGTTACGCGGTAGATGCTTCAGCGATCGCCGACTTTGTGGCTCGCAATAGCATGGCGAACCTGGCCGACTCGATTTCAGCGGGCCGCGGCAACCTGATCGTCTTCAACACACTGAACTGGAAGCGCAGCGGAACGGTCGTCTGCGATCTGAATCACGGTGAGGAGATTGTGGATTCGGTTACGGGGCAGACGATTCCCGTAGAGACGATACTGGAGGGACATGCCTTGCGGCGTGTGCGTTTTGTTGCGCCGGATGTTCCCGCGACCGGCTACAAAGTATTTAAGTTGCACCGCGGAGCGGCAGATTCTGACGCGGCGAAAACCGGTCCCACGACGCAGCTTGACAGTCCGTATTATCGGGTGCAGCTTGACCCTGAGACCGGTGCGGTCCGCAGCATCTTTGACAAGGAACAACAACGCGAGCTGGTGAATCAGAACAGCCCGTATCGCTTCGGCCAGTATCTCTACGTCACCGGCGGGGATAAGAGACCGAACACTCTGCTGCAGTATCGGCTGGTGAAGTTGCCGCCGCCTCTGCAGGTGACGGGCGCTCACAGTGGCCGGCTTGTCTCAACAACGCACTCTCCTGATGGCTGGGTGGCAAAGATGGAGAGCACCGACGTCAACACGCCTGTAGTCGCCACGGAGATTCGGCTGTACGAGCATGAGAAGAAGATCGAGTTTGTTGAGGATGTGGACAAGCAGGACGTGAAGACCCGGGAAGCTGTCTACTTTGCGTTCCCATTCGCGATGGATAAGCCCCAGTTTCAGCTTGAGATTCAGGATGGTGTGGTGGATCCTGCGAAGAATATGTATCCCGGAGCCGGTCATGAGTGGTTCTCGGTACAACACTGGGTGTCGGTGCAGCAGAACGGATTGTCGGCGACGGTCATGCCGCTTGATGCAGGATTGGTGACACTCGGCGATATCTATCGTGGGATGTGGCCCGATACGTTTGAGGATCGTACGGGTTCGGTGTTTTCTTTCGTCATGAATAACTACTGGAGCACGAATTATGAGTCGGGGCAGGGAGGTCATTTTCAATTTCGCTATGTAGTGACCAGCGCTCCTTCGACACATCCTTCCCAGCTAAGCCGCATGGGTTGGGAAGAGTCGACCCCGCTTGAATACGATGTGGTGACCAATCAGGACAAGGCGTTGAATACACCTCGTCCCTGGGATGGCACGCAAGGCAGCTTTCTCGATGTGCAGGATCCGAATCTGCTGGTTGAGAGTTGGAAGACCGCCGAGGACGGTAGAGGTACGATCTTGCGCCTCCTCGATCTGGGTGGCAGCGAACGAACTGTCAACGTGCAATCACCGCTGCTCCAGCTTTCGAAGGTGGTGCAGACCGATGCGGTGGAACGAGACCAACAGCCGCTGCCTCTGGTTGATGTCCACGGGTTCAAAGTGACTGTTCACCCTCATGAGATCGTAACCATCAGGATGATCAGTACTACTGCAGCAACCAGTGCCGATTCAGATCGAACGGTCTCAAAACATACTTCTTTGGAAAAGTAACTTTATACATAGGCGTCTCTAAAAACTTTCAGAACTGGACGGCACACTTCATCATGAATTCCGATTTGCTAAAGCAGAATCAACTCTCGCGCCGCACCTTTGTCCGCTCATGCGCCGCTGGAGCCGCGACACTCGCAACCGGCTCGCTCTGGGGTCTTGCTCCGACAGGCAAAGGCTCACGCACTGGTCCTGCGCAGCTTTTGTTTGCGCTCGATCAGGATTGGCTCTTCGGAGGCAAGGTCGATCCCGACGCCAAAGAGACGCACGTCGACGAGAGTGCCTTCACCAAAATTACACTGCCCCACTGCGTCACGAAGCTTTCCTGGCAGGAATGGGATGCTGCCTCGTGGCAGGATGTCTGGCTCTATCGCCGCCGCTTCTCAGTGCCGAAGGAGTTCGCGAATCGTCGCGTCTTCGTCAAGTTTGAAGGCGTCATGGTCAGCTCCGAACCCTCTATCAACGGCACGCCGCTTCTTGCGCACCAGGGTGGGTATCTGCCCTTCACTTATGAACTGACGCCTTCGCTCAAGGCGAGCGGGAACGTCCTCGATCTGAAGGTAGACGCCCGGTTTCAGAACGTTCCGCCGGAGGGCTCGCCGCGCGGGCCCCATGCGGTCGATTATTATCTGCCGGGCGGCATTATCCGCGGCGTCAGCCTCTACGCTGTACCCCAGATATTTCTGAACGATGTCTTTGCAAAGCCCGTCGATGTGCTGAAACCAACGCGCCGTGTTGAGATTGCTTGTTCCATCGATGCTGCCGTCGCGGCGCATGGCCCAGTCCATCTTGAAGCGAAGTTGATGGATGGAGCTAAGGTCATCTCGAGCGTGAAAAAAGAAGTCACGATCGGTCAAGCCGGCAAGACCGACGTGGCGCTAACTCTGGGAGGCCTCGGCGACGCCAAGCTTTGGGACGTCGATGCGCCGCACCTTTACGACGTCGTCACCACACTGTCGGTCGATGGGGAACCGGTGCACGACTATCGCACTCGCATCGGGCTTCGGGATGCGAGCTTCACCGTGGATGGATTCTTTCTCAACGGCCGCCGTCTCCACCTCTTCGGCCTCAATCGCCACGAGATTTACCCCTATGTCGGTTATGCTATGCCTCCGCGCGTCATGCGCCGCGACGCTGAGATCATCCGCAAGGAGTTCAACTGCAACATCGTTCGCTGCTCCCACTATCCGCAGTCGGAGGCATTTCTCGAAGCATGCGACGAACTGGGGCTTATGGTTTGGGAGGAGACTCCCGGCTGGCAGTACGTCGGTGCTGACGCCGCCTATCAAGATCAGGTTGTCCAGAATGTCGGCGACATGATCCGCCGCGACCGCAACCACGCCTCCATCGTTATCTGGGGTGTGCGGGTGAACGAATCAGCCGACGTTCAGCCGCTCTATCGCCGCACGACGGCTCTCGCCAAATCACTTGATGATTCGCGCCCCGATTCCGGATCCATGACGCACACGACCAACTGGGAGACGGATTGGCACGAAGATGTTTTTGCGATGGATGACTATCACCAATCGCCCGACGGCACCGTGCAGATTCTTGAACCGTTGCCTGGCGTGCCTTACATGCTGGCAGAAACGGTAGGGCAGCGCACCTACACAGTCAAAGGATTTGGTAACCTGTATCGCCGCGCCGGCGATGTCGCTGTGCAGTACAAACAGGCTATCTATCACGCCCAGGCGCACGACCGGGCCCTGGCCTATCCGCGGATGTGCGGTGTCATTGCGTGGTGCGCGTTCGAGTACGGCAGTCCGAATAACTCGTACAAAGGGGTCAAGAACCCAGGCGTCGCCGACGTTTTCCGGATTCCGAAACTCGGCGCCTCCTTTTACCAGTCCCAGGTGAGCCCTGCTGTGCGTCCCGTGATCGTCCCAAATTTTTACTGGGACTTCGGCCCGACGACTCCTCGCGGTCCTGGCAATGACGTTGCCATCTTCTCCAACTGCGACCGCCTGGAGCTCTTCGTCGACGGCAAGCCAGACTCCACGCTTCAACCGGATCGAAAAAATTATCCGAACCTCAAGTGTCCGCCGTTCTTCACCACGCTCGAGCTCGATGGCGCCGGCCATCCCGAACTACGCATCGACGGTTACATCGCTGGGCATCTGGCGCTCTCTCGATCTTTGTCTTCGGACCCCGGTAAAGATCAGATTCTGCTCAAGGCGGATGACGCCACAATCGTTGGCGATGGAACTGACGCAACTCGCGTCGTCTTCCAGGTCGTCGATAAATTCGGCGCACCGCGGCTCCTGGCTGGAGGCGAAGTCACCTTCGAAATTACCGGACCCGGCGTTCTCGTCGGCGACAGTTCCTTTTCGCTGACTGAGAGCGGCGGCGCCGGCGCCGTGTGGATCAAGGCCTCTCCGGCGAGTTCTGGAAAGATCGTCGTCAAGGCCTCTCACTCTAAGCTCGGCTCAAAGTCGGTTGTCATCCAGGTTCAGGCGGACGCCAACACGCGAAGAATCTAGGGAACCTGAAATTAAGCCTCAGTTTTACGACGCAGGCTGTTTCTCTGCGCCGTAAGTAATTGGCAGTTCCTGTGGTTCGGGCTTCGGCCATGAGGCCGCTATCATAGTTACCGTTGTGCGTGGAAAGCCAGTAGCCGCGCTGATTTTGAAGTCGTGCTCTGCAAGACGACTCTTTACCTTAGACCACATGGACGTGTGGCGCCTCTATCTCGCAGGGCCTCTTACGGCTTGTTCATCAATAAAGCTTCCTCGTTTTCGTCATTTCGGCGGAGGCCGCATTTCAGGACAATCTACTAGAAGTTCTGCCAGTAGCAAAGGCTGACGGCCTGCCCGAAACTGCATAAAGCTTGAGCATCAAGCGGGAATAGAGACGTCCCAAAGGGCATTCTCGGCGCGTATGGACGCACGCGGCTATTCCGTAAAGTAACTGGCAATTGTGAATTGATACGGGACGAAACCATCATCGCTATTCCGACCGCTTCGTACCGAAGCGGCATCGGTGCAATCGCGGGTTCATTCTGATCTGTCATGAGATTCTGCTACCAGTTCGTGTTGTCAGCGGTGATCGTCTTTTGCTCGTTGCAGTGTCTTTCTGCGCAGGACCTCGCACCCCGGGCCTACGTGATCACGCCGTTGCACTCAAATGCGATCACCCTCACCTACGCCTTTTACGACGGCGGTCTGTTGCTCCCCGGCGCAATCCCGATCACCGGCGCCACCGGCAGATACAGCGTACCCATCATCAGCTACTACCACTCGTTCAACATGTTCGGACACTCCGCGAACATCACCGCTTCGCTGCCCTACGCCTTCGGGCACTTTCAGGCAGATGTGCTGGGCGAACCATCGCAGATCTATCGATCGGGTCTGATCGATTCCAACTATCGTCTCTCGGTGAACCTCAAGGGCGGCCGCGCCATGGAAGCGCAGGAGTTCACCAAATGGACGCAGAAGATGCTTATAGGCGTGAGCTTAAAGCTAGTTGCCCCGACCGGTCAGTACGATCCCACCAAGCTGGTCAATTGGGGATCCAACCGTTGGAGCCTGAGGCCCGAACTCGGCTACTCACAACGTTGGAACAAGATATTGCTCGACGCCTACGGTGGAACCTGGTTCTACACTCTCAATCCCGAATACTTTTCCCACAACCAGTACTTCCCAAGCATCCAGAGCCAATCAGAAAGTCCCATAGGCTCATTCGAAGGGCACCTCAGCTACGACTTCAAACCCGGAACGTGGGTCTCACTCGACGGCAACATCTGGTTCGGCGGCGTCACCAGCCTGAACGGCGTTCCCAACTCGGCCACACGCCAGTTCGGCTCGCGCATCGGCGCAACGGGAGCGGTTCGTCTCTCCAAACATCAATCGTTCAAACTCAGCTACAACAATGGCACCTACATCCGCTTCGGCGGCAACTACCAGAATGTCTCCCTGGCCTGGCAATACTCCTGGCTCGGTAAACCGAAGTAAACGCAATCAAATTCAGGCATTTTTTGATGGCAAATTGTCGAGTTTTTTGCCCGGCTCCTAAGTGTTGGGAAGGGCGCTTTTATAGGGGAATTGCGCGGTTTCCATAATCCCCAGCAGAGCGTCGAAGCAACCATGATCGTCGATCTTTCGATGCGAAGAGGCACAGCCATGTGAAATGGGGAAATTGTGGCCTCAGACAGGCGTGTAACTGGGTAAATTCCTAGTTCACATTCCCCCCACATCGTGGTAGATAAACACACTATGAAGATCCGAACCTTCACCTTTTCCTGCATGCTCCTACTCGCTGCTCCGCTCTATGCGCGAGAGAACTCCGATGTGATTGTGATGAATAACGGCGACCGGCTGACTGGCGAAATCAAGGGACTCAACTCCGGCGTGCTCTACGTCAGTTTCGATTACATCCTCGGCACAAGCTCGGTCAACTGGTCCAAAGTGAATCATCTCGAAAGCAAACAGGAGTTCATCGTGAAAACGGAGGATGGATCCGTTTACACCGGGACTCTCAAGACCGCGGAGTCCTCTGGGGGAAGCCGTCCGCGGGAAATTGAAATCTCGGAGACTCCGGAGAAGAGCGAAGTGGTCCAGCAAACGCGGATCGTCGTGGTCGATCAAATCGCCGACAAGTTCTGGCAGCGATTCAACGGGGCTATTAATTCAGGGATCAGTTACACCAAGGGCAATCAGTCGACGCAATATAATTTGAACACTTCGGTCGAATATCCTCGCGAACGTTGGTCAGCGGGAGCCAACTACTCATCCACTCTTGCCTCTAATTCCGGATCATCAGCTTCAACGCGAAACGCGCTAAACCTCGACTATCTGCGTCTGCTGCGTCGGAACAACTGGTATTACACAGGCCTGGCTGGCTTCCGGCAAAGTTCCGAGCAGGAGATTGATCTTCAGACCAACCTCGGGGGTGCCATTGGCCGCTACCTGAAGAACACCAACCGCGCGAAGATCTCTGTCACCGGCGGCCTGGCCTGGCAGAACACGAAGTACTCCCAGTCCACTGACCAGCAGGGATCGCAAAATGTTGCCGGGGCATTGATCGGTGCAAACGTGAACGTTTTCAGCTTCAACAAAAACAATCTCAGCGTGACCGCCACGGCTTTTCCCGCACTGTCCAACCCGGGTCGCGTCTACTTCGACACGAACGTGACTTACTTTATCAAGTTCGGCAATCTCACATGGAATTTTTCCTTCTACGGCAACTGGGACAATCAGCCGCCGCCGAACTTCCCTGGCAGTGACTATGGAACCAGTTCAGGTCTGGGCTGGACGTTTGGGAATAAATAGCCATTGGCAACGATGTAAGCGCTTTGAGGAAGACTCATCGAGAGGTCGCATGATTGCAGAACACATTGACACAATCCTACTAGTGACAGGGGCCTTCACTTGTCTGGCCGGTGTTGGATTTCTTTTTCCTCGGATGTTATTGAGAATCTTACTCAGTGTGGAGCAACCGTCCGCCAGTGTCTTGCTAATATTTCGGCACTGGTCGCTGCTCATTTTCCTCATCGGTGGCCTGCTTGTATACGCCGCCCACTCTCCCGCAGTACGTCCGGCGGTGCTTGTCGTTGCTATAGTGGAGAAGTTCGCCATCGGCGTCCTAGTCGCGGTGAGCCCGGCCAGGAGCATGAGGCTGGCATTGGTCGCGGGAGGTGACGCTATTATGGCGTCGATATATCTGTTGTATCTCCTGGGGCGTTAGACAAGGCCCATGCAGGATAAGGCAAGGGTGACCCGGCCTTAGTAGTTTTGCCGGTAGACCTATCCATCGCTCTGCTTTTACACTGCAACTGTTTCGGCGTAGCCTCAGAATATCTCTTCGACTGTGAGCTGCCATGGATACGATTCAACGTGTAGCTCGGCTCGTGGTTCGCGATGGCGACCACACAAGGACCGTTCCGATCGATGTCTTTCCTTTTACGATTGGGCGACAGGCCAACCGGAGCCTGTCCCTCAAGAACTTGCAGGTCTCGAGGGAACACGCCGTTATTCAAGCCGATGGGGACGGCTTCCTGATTCGGGATCAGGGCAGCAGCCACGGCACCCTGGTCAATGGAGAACGAATTGACGAGACACGGCTGAAGTCCGAAGACCGAATTCAACTCGGAGCACAGGGTGTCACGCTAATCTTTCTCGATACACAGGAGCAAGCGTCTGCTAGCTCCCTCATTAACCGCATCTCGGGAGAAGGAGGCGGCTCGGAGCTTGAAAAACTCTCTCTCTTTCTCCAGGCCGCACAGCGCTTCAATAATACACGTGTGCTGAACGAGGTTCTCGGCACCATGGTCGAGTACACGCTGCAGGTGACGGGAGCGGAACGGGGATTTGTCTTTCTCGGTGACAGCCCTTCGAATCTGCATCTCGAGTGTGGCCTCAATAAGGAAGGCGTCCCGCTGGACGATGACTCAAAGATCTCCCGCTCGATCGTGCGCGACGCGGCGGTATCGGGCCAGGAATTCTTCATCGGCGATGTCAGCGGCGATGGACAGCCGATTGGTCGCGAAAGCATGGTCGCTCACGATCTGATGAGTGTGATCGCAATCCCTCTGCGCGGGAGAAACTCCGACGATCTGCTTGGCCTGCTTTACCTCGACAGCAAATTAAGAACAAGCACCCTGAATCGCGTCAGCAGAGACATCCTGCACGCGATCGCGACCGAAGCTGCAAATCTCCTCGAGAACGCCCGCATGGTTCAGGCCCAACGTCAGGCGGACCTTCTGCGCAACGAGTTGGAGATCGCCTCGTCTATACAGCAGAGCATCATCCCAGCCGCACTCCCCAACTTTCCTTATGCAAAGTTGATGGCGAAGACAGTTTCCTGCACCGAAGTCGGCGGAGATTTCTACGACGTCATCCCCGTCGAAGACGGTTTCGTCGCCATTGTGGCCGATGTCTCCGGCAAGGGAATGTCCGCAGCGCTTCTGGCCTCCATCGTCCAGGGCATGATGTACGCACAGTTCATGAGCGGCGCCTCGCTCGTCGACACCGTGAGCACGGTAAACAGCTTCCTCTGCTCCCGCGTCTCGGGTTTGAAGTATGTCACTCTTGTCGCCATTCATTACGAGAAAGGCGGCAAAGTCGAACTCGTCAACGGCGGTCACATTCTGCCCATCGTGATCCATCAGGACGGACGAGCCGATGTCATCGAGGACGGCGACGTTCCAGTTGGTCTATTGTGCGACGCCACATTTCACGCCATTCCGCTCGACCTTCCTTGCGGAGCTAGAGTTGTGTTAATGAGCGATGGCGTCAGTGAGGCAGAGAACCCCAAGGGGATTCAGTTTGGCTCGACCGAGATTGCGCAGCACATGGTCGGCACGGAACCCATCCGCGACGTTTTCGCCGCTATGCAGAAATTTTGTGCCGGCACGCAACCCCACGACGATTGCACAATGCTCGTGATCGACCGAATGACATAGCCTGCTGGTTTCAGATCTTGTCGTATTAGCCTCGCCACTCACGACTCGGGTGGTGAAACGCGTCAGAAGTGTGTGGTTCTAACGCGTAAGGTTCGCAAGATTCAACGCGCTGGTCCGTAGTCCAAAGGCGTCATCAATGATCGCTCGCAGACGCTGGAGTATACGATCCCAGGAATGCTCGACGACCCATGACAAAAGTCAAATATCCAATTGAGGTGCAATCTCCAAGTAAATCACCGCAGAGCTGCAGCCTCCGCCTTCGCTTGTTGCAGCGGGGAAAGATCAGGGTCAGCGTTCTTCCAGAGTGTGAAGAGATCCTGATAAGCCGCGCGGGCTTTGGCGGTTTCGCCCTGCATCGCGTAAGCGCGGGCGGCACCGAGATGAGCCCACGCGCCAATCGGTTCGTTCAGAACAACACCACGCCACTTCAGAATTTTTTCAAACTCGGCTGCGGCCTCGCCGCCCCGATTGGCCGCAAGATATGCCTCTCCTCGCACATAGATGGGATATAGAGCCGACGTGAAAACGGCGCTGTTGCCCGACGACCCCAATTCGTAGGGAGTAGCTGCCTGCAGAATCTTGATCGCCTTTTCAGGTTCTCCCCGTCGAAGGGCGAGCTGCGCCTGAATCGTTGGCAGATAGATGAACTGCACGATAGTATCTTCCGGGAAGCGCCCCGCTAGAGAGTCCGCTATGGCCTGTGCCCGATTGTCTCCTGCCAATGCCAGTGCCTGAGCTGCACCGGACTGCACATCACGGCCCTCGGAGAGTGCGAGTGCCGCAGTGGCGTGTTCCCTGGCCAAATCTGTATTGCCGAAAACTGCTTCGCGAAGAGCGGCATCTATTTCGTAGGCCGCAGCTGCTTCGCTTTCCCCTGCATGCTTGGCTGACGCGATCGCTCGGAGGGAAAGCTCCCGGGCCTTGGCGAGTCGGCCTGCATGACCTGCCGTATTGGCTTCCAAACGCAGAAGAGCACCTTCAACTCCTGGCTTTCCTGTTGACCACAGAACCTGTTTCGCCATACCGCTCGCATCGTTCTCTAAGAAAGCAAGACGATACAAGTTGATCCGGAGGGCGGGTGAATCAAGCATCTTGGACTGCGCAGCCGTCCCCATGGCTCGGGCGTCATCCAATTGATTCAAATATAAGTACGAACCAACAAGGTTGTTGTATGTAAGAGCACTCGATGGTTCGAGGCGAAGAGCCTCGCGATATTCCTCGACAGCTTTGTTAAATTGGCCGAGGCTGTCGAAGACGGCACCCAGATTATTTCGCGGAATGTAATTGCGCGGATAGGTCTGCGCCCAAACTTCGTAGGCCTGGCGAGCCTTTTCGAGATTGCGCGTCACGAAATGTTGGTAGCGAGATTCTATGCCGAGCTTTTCCGACTCGCTCACTCGCTCACGCAAGTCATAGCCCCTTGAAGTATTCTTCGCAGCTAAGTTGGTTTCTCCAAGGTTGTAGTAGCAGGCCCCGAGCGCGGTGTAGGCCAAGGCAAAATTTGGGTCGAGGCTAATGGCACGCTCGTACACCGGCACAGCACCGGCGTTGTCTCCTCTACCCATCTGGATTTTACGAGCGAGGCTGTACGCTTGAAGCGCTTCGAGTGACGGAGTTGTCGCCTGTTCTACCGGTGCGTCGAACTTCTGCACCGTGCTGAGGGATTCGCCCAACTTGTTTCTTATTTGCGTGGCTGCTTTACCCAAAGCGTCGAGAACATGATTCTTGTCGCTGGCCTGTGCTTCAGTACTTGCTAGTGATTCTCCAGTTGCGCAGTTAACCGCCTTGAGCACTAAGCTGTACTGCGTGCCAATCTGCGCGATCGAACCCTGCAGAACGGCGGCGCTGGCTATCCGCTGGCAAACTTCGCGGGCTATCTCGGGAGTAAGCGGCGCATCCGGTGGCTGGCCCATCATCGCCAGCGCTTGCTGAATACGTTGCTCGGAAACAAGGACCAGAAAAGGTGACTGTCCAAGCTGCACTTCGAGCCCTTGCCGAAGCGCGCCATCAAAGACTGTATCGCCGGTCGTGTTCGTGAAATCCGCGAGCACGATGGTATCTTTCTCTGTCAACCCGGGTGCCGGCCGCGAGCGAAAGTGCAGCCCGACGGCAATCAGGGCTGCGACAACTAAACCAGCCACGGCCAACTTGACTACTAACCGGCGTAGGTGCGGCGTTTGCTTCGGCAAAGCTGATTTCGGCGAAAGGGATACATCGCTCTGTTTTGCGGTCGGAGCAAGAGCCGTGGCACCGCGGCCCTCTTTCTCTTCTTCATCCTGCTCTGCTGCGATAAAGCTCTTCCGCGAACTCGAGTCCCTCTTCAGTCGCTTTAGATCCGTACGAATCTCTTTGGCGTGCTGATACCGAAGGCTGCAGTCTTTTTCCAGACACTTATTGATGGTACGTTCCAACTCCTCCGGAATATCCGGATTCAGGCGCACTGGCGCGACGGGAGCTTTTTGAATGATCGACAAGAGCAGTGCAGCTGTACTGTCCCCACGAAATGGGAGCCGCCCTGTCGCCATTTCGTACAGCACGACACCGAAGGAAAACAGATCGGTTCGCGAGTCGAGGGGCTTTCCCAGTGCCTGCTCCGGAGACATGTACGCCTCGGTGCCCAGCGTTTTGCCGCTATTAGTGAGATCCTGATCGGCACGCGACTTGATACCGTCCACGTCCCCGGAAGCCGCTGTCTTCTGCGGCAATACCTTCGCTAATCCGAAGTCGAGGATCTTCGCTGTGCCGCGCTTGGTTATAAAGATGTTCGCAGGCTTGATATCGCGATGAACGATGCTCTGTTCATGAGCTGCCTCGAGGCCGTCAGCCACATCTATAGCAATGTCGAGAACCCGCTCCAACTCAATCTGCCCCTGTTGGATGAGGTGCTTCAGCGTGATCCCTGTCAAGCACTCCATTGCCAGGAAGGGGTGCCCATCCGCCTCACCGATCTCGTAGATCGTACAGATATTCGGATGATTCAGCGCTGAGGCCGCACGTGCTTCGCGGCGAAAGCGTTCCAACATCTCGGGATCATTGGATAAATCCTCAGACAAAAACTTCAGCGCAACGGAACGCTCCAGCCGTGTGTCCTCGGCTCGGTAAACCACTCCCATGCCGCCGCCGCCGAGCTTCTCGATGATGCGGTAGTGCGAGATGTGAGTATCTATCATGCGTTCCACATTGGCTCTCGAGCAGAGTGCACCTTGTTGCGAGTCTATGCCCCGTCTGCAGACGTGTCAGCTGACAGTTCTACTAGTGACGTAGAAGCAGCGCGGGGCTTCCTTGGAATGACTGAATCAGATTTGCTTTGGATAAGGGAACACGTTACTGTAGCTTCGCGTACTCAGCCTTGGCTTGCTTCAATACCGGAACATCGGGGTCGGCGTCCTTCCAAATTGTGAGGAACTCCTGATAGGCCGCCGTGGCTTCTGCACTGTCACCTTGCATCGCATAAGCGCGAGCCAGGTTTAACCGCGCGAGTGGGCCCAGTGGCGAGTTGATTACCATCGCCCGGTTGTCAGCAAACTTCTGAAATTCAGTAGCCGCAGACTTGCCATCGTGCAGCATCAGATACGCCTGGCCGCGTAGATATACCGGGTAGAGCAGCGCTCCGATCTCAGGCAGAGGGCCGGCAAGTCCCAACTCGTATGGGGCCGTCGCCTGCAGAACCTCGATTGCTTTTCCTGGGTCTTTGCGGTTGATTTGAACGGCTGCGCGGATTACGGGCAGCCAATAAAAGTTCATCTTCGTATTCACGGGATTTTGCTTTTGTAACTCGTCTGCCATCTTCTCCGCACGCAGCGTATCGCCGGTCCGGGCCAGAACCATAGCTACGAGGATGCGTACACTGCGAGCCGTCGATATGGTCAGTGCGTCCAACGCCTGGCGGTGTGCCTCAGCGGGATTGCCGAACTCTGCTTCGCGCAACGCGGCGTTCAACTCCCGTTTCGCGGCCGTTTCTTTTTCGTCCGAACGGCGGGCAGACTCAGTTGCACGCTGCGACAATTCCTGAGCCTTTGCCAGGTGCCCGGAGTACGCCTCCGTGTCAGACTGAAAGGACAAGGAGATGTCTTCCACGCCAGGTTTACCCATCGCCCAGTCTGCCTGGCGTTGCATTTCCTTTGTGTCGTGCTCAAGGAAGGCGACACCATATCGAAATGTGTGCAAGTCGGGGATGTCGATGTGGCGCGCCATTGCCCGCTCGTAAATTGCCTTTGATTCTCCCAATCGGTTTAACCGGCAATAATATTCCACCAGTTCTTCATAGGTTGAGCCGACATCCGGCCCCAAACGATTCGCTTCCACGGTCTCCGCCACAGCTTTGTCCCATTGCCCCAACGAGGCGTAGTTGCACCCCAGATTGTTGTGCGGTGTCCACGCCCGCGGATAGGCCTCCGAATAGAGTTCGTAGGTCTGATCGGATTTTTCAAGGTCCCCCGTCACATCGTTATAGTAAAAAGCGGAGATGACGTAGTCCTCTCGAATACTGACCCGGCGTCGAAGATCGAAAGCCTTCTGATAGTTCTCCGTTGCCAAATCGCTTTCCCTCAAGTTTCCGTAGGCCGTTCCGAGGCTGGAATAGGCCAGCGCGAAGTTGGGGTCGAGATCAATGGCGCGCTGATAGAAGGGAATCGCTGCAACATCGCCTTTGATCGCAAGAGTCTTAGTCCCGAGCGAGTAGGACTTCAGAGCTTCGAGCGATGGCGTGGTAGCTTGCGCGAGCGGCGTGTCGAATTTCTGGATCGTATTAAGTGACTCGCCAAGGTCCTTTCGCAGTCCCGTGGTGGCACGGTCGACCGCCTCTAACACCTCATCTTTACTTGCCGCCTGCTCTTGTTTCACGGCCATCGTGGTGCCGGTGACACAATCCTCTGCTTTAAGGCCGACCAAATACGCACTACCCAGACTGGCAATGGAACCGGCAATCATCGCCTTACTTCCAGAACGCAGGCAAATCTCCCGGGCGACATCCGCCGATATGCGTTCCTCTGGCGAATGCCCCATCAGGTTCAGAGTGTCGCGCACGCTGCGGTCAGGCAGAATCACCAAGAAGGGCGACTCCTGCAGCCGCGTGGCGAGAGCTTGTTTGAGTGTGTCATCGAAGACGGCATCGCTCGTGGAATTCGAGAAGTCGGCGAGGACGATCGTATCGGTTGCAGTGAGCGGCCTGCTTTGATGCGAGCGATAGTAGAGCACCCCTGACACAGCTAACACCAGCAAAACTCCAACGGCGGCGACAACCTTTCGCGCAGTTGTCTTCGTGGTCTTCGCCGCATTCACGACCCGTCCGGAATCTGCCAGCCTCGATGGAGCGACCGCGACCGTCGAGCCCGAAGATGATCCCTTTCTTCTGGTCTGACTGGCAGCGCCATTCGCTACAGCCGTCGAGCCCAAGGTCACAACAGGCAGGGAACCGCTGCTCCTGTCCCGTTTCAGCCGCTCCAAATCGGCGCGTATCTCCGCTGCACTCTGGTACCGGAAGTCGCGGTCTTTCTCAAGCGTCTTGCTGATAATCCGTTCGAGTTCGGCTGGTACCTCAGGATTCAGCCGTACAGGAGAAACCGTTGCGCGATTCAGTATGGAATCGAAGATCTTGGCCGCACTCCCCCCGCGAAAGGGAAGCTGCCCGGTGGCCATCTCATACAGAACCGTACCGAACGAGAACAGGTCAGTTCGCGCATCTAACTCCTTGGCCTGCGCTTGTTCTGGCGACATGTATTGAATGGTTCCGAGCGTCGAACCGGGACTGCTGAGATATTCGTCATCAACCGTGCGAGTGGGTGCGTTCGAGAGGTTTACACTTTGATGTCGTACGATCTTCGCCAGCCCGAAGTCGAGGATCTTCGCGTGTTTGCGGTTTGTTACGAAGATGTTTGCGGGCTTAATGTCCCGATGTACGATGCCTTCCGCGTGGGCCGCCTCAAGCGCGTCGGCAATCTCGATGGCCAGCGAAAGAAGCGAATCGATATCGATGGGGCTTCCTCCAATCCGGTGCTTCAGAGTACACCCGTCGAGAAACTCCATGACGAGGAACGCCCGCCCCTGCTCTTCGTCGATCTCATAGATCGTGCAAATGTTTGGATGATTGAGGGCAGAGGCCGCCTTTGCTTCGCGTTTGAATCGGCCGAGGGCTTGTGGATCCTGCGCCAAATCGTCGGGAAGGAATTTGAGGGCGACGTATCGGCCAAGTGTTACGTCCTCGGCCTTGTACACCACACCCATGCCCCCACCACCCAGCTTCTCGATCACGCGGTAATGCGAGATGGTCTCATTGATCATGAAAGGCCCGCTTGTGTAAGCATCCCACAGCTTTCATGGAAGCGTCACCTCCGTCCCCCCGGGCATTGCGCTTCTTTTCTTCGACTTGATAAAGCCTTGGCTCGTAAGCAATTTGGTGCCAATCGCTATCTCTAACAGCTAGAATGCCTCTCCTACGCCCACGCTCCACGTGAAATTGTCTTTGCCCACGCAAAATCTGTCCGCAGGTTGACGTGAAATTTATCGCTCGACGAATGCCCGTCCCACCGGCTGGCGCGGCTCGGTGAGGCGCGAGGAGCGTGTTCACGGAATGCCCACCTGCGACATGAAACCGTCGCGAGATGGGCATCCATTGTGGTGTTGGCCGATATGTGGCCCCCCGGTCGATGGCTGGAAAGCAACGAAAGATCAGGGAGCCGTTGGAGAGGCTGCCGTTCCTTCATAAGCTCCAATGGTAGGCGATGTTGTAGAGCGCGTGCTGTTTGAATAGTCAGCCAACACTCCGAGGATGGGGATTCCTTTTCCGACGACGATCGAGGCTGGGTTGGCGGGGCTCATGTTTCCAAATCCGTAGAGGTGAAAGGTCTCATCCACCAATCCTGGATCTGTACAGATTGCATTCTGTTCGTTCCAGGAAGTTTGTGGACACTGCCAGTTATCTCTCGCGTTGAAGGTCAGGTTGTTCGTGAAGCTGGACCCGGGTTGTCCCAGTACCGAGTTGCCGCTATCAAAGAAGATGGGGGTCGGAAATCTTCCGTTTCCGCCACTCGGATAGCCGTTAGCAGCGTTGTTCTGGAAGCCGAGAAAGATGTTGTTCTCGTACTGGAAATGACAGGTTGTCGTGCAAGGTCCATTCGTCGTCACTTCCACTCCAATATTATTTGCGGCGTAGAGTGTGTTGTTGATGTATTGGGTGGTAAGACCTCCGTCGCTGATCGCAACCACAACAGGAACATCGGCGGCTCGGCAGAAGTCGGAGAGTTTAGAGTTGTAGCCTGATGGAGTTCCAGGGATGGCTTGACGAAGTGCATTGCAGTTGCCGACCAGCAAATTGTTGATTGCCGTTCCTGCCGCACCGATCTTGAGTTGCTGGCCCATATTTCCATATGCCAGCGAGTCGCTGATCGAGAGAGTTGAACCGTTGCCCTGAAGGTGAAGAAGATCGAATCCGTCCTGCGTGTTGTACGCGGCGACGGAGTGATCAATGTTCATGATCCATGCAGGATTGCTGGTCACCGTGGCTGTCCCGATTCCGTCACCGTAACCGGTTGAGTTGTCATCCGTGCAATCAGCGTAGGGTAGAGCATCGACGATCGGATACTCTTCCGCACATCCATTCCACTGCGCGGTGAAGTAACTGAGAGTCAGATGTCCCGAGCCCGTGGCTCCGCTGCCGTCATCCATGTTCCATCCGGCTGAAGGATTTCCTGAAACTGAGACGCGTGTAGCGACAACGCCATCGCCCGTTGCCCCAAGAATTCCTGCGCTTGCCATGCCGTGGATGTTGACATCGGTGATGGTGGTATTGTTCGTGCTGTTGTTCATGACGATACCGTTTGTTGCGTAGTCACTTAGTGGGTTGGTGGTGTTGCATGAACTTGCCTGTCCAGCTCTGCCGCAGTTTGAGAAGTCGGTTACATCGAAGCAGGCTACGTCGACGTATGAAGCACCTTGTAAGGAGAAGACCGCTTCGACACCATAGCCACCATTTACATGTGCTTTCGCTGCAGAGGAGGTGCAGTTCGCGTAATTGACACCGAGTACTCTCGTGTGTGCGTTGGGGGTGCCGTTGATCGGTCGAGGCATTCCTGCGCCATACGGGTTCCCGGCAAGTCCGTAGTAGTCACCCACATTCGGACCGTTCTGACCGATGCGACATAGGGCTCCTCCGCTGCAGTCGATGAGGTAGGTATCTCCACTCGATCCTATCCATCCCCATGCAGGAGCTCCTGCCATTGCATCTGCTGTATAACTTCCATCGGTCCACAAAGAGCGAATGTCCTTGAAGGCGCAGTTCTGATTTGTACCGACTCCCAAATAAGGTGCAGGCGACGTTCCATTGCACTGACCACTCGTCTGGTTAGCGGAGTAACGAGTTCCACCGCCTCCGTTGACGTACCATGTCTGCCCTCCTGACGAGGCACCGAGCGGCGGCGGGACTGACGGCACTTGTTGTGCCTGATGGTCGTGGGTTGGAGCTATTGGATGTTTCGGTAACAGGGTAGACGGCGCCCCAGGCTGCCACTGTAAGCAGCAGGATGGGAATAAAGAGAATATTTTTCATGAAACACACACCTCGATACAGCGCTGGGTTGTGGGCCCAGCGATGGGAAAAAATTACTTTTCAGTTGAGGCAGCAGCAGCGACGTTCCAGGTCGAGAAGGGATCTCGACTTCATCAACGCTCAGTTTGCAAAGGCGTCGAAAGTTATCTCTCGACCCTACAAGTGGAGGAACGATGTGTCAAGGAACGAAAACCCGCTAGACTTCTAACGCGCAAGTTGATCGGAGGGAATACCACCGCAAACACAGCGTTTCGGGGAACGTTCAAGCGCGGTTGAGAGAATTGCTCGATGAGAGAAGTCGCTAGGGCGCAACTAGCCTGCCGGGTACGGTCGAGTCTGCCCATGGAAGCCATACCTGAAAGCGAGTGTCGCCGGGCTTTGAAGTAACCTGAATGTTACCGCCAAGCTTTCTAACGATCGTCTGTACGGTGTTCAGACCGAGGCCCGTTCCCTCGCCGACACCCTTCGTCGTGAAAAAGGGATCAAAGATATAGGGCTTAATCTCCGGAGGAATTCCGTGGCCGCTATCGCCGATTTCAACCACGACATAGTGGTCCTCGCGGAAGGTTCGCACCCGAAGTTCACCCTGACCGGGCATGGCATCGATGGCGTTCTCGATGATGTTGGTCCAGACCTGATTCAACTCAGTTCCGGCCGTGTTAACGAGAAGCGGGATCGGTTGATAAGCACGCTGAACCGTGATTCCAGGTTGCAGAATGTGGGCCAAAGTGCCAAGGGTGGTTTCCAAGCTTCGCACGACATCGACATTCTGCACCGGCCCCTGATCCATATAGGTATATTCCTTAAACGTCCGAACCAGATTCGATATCCGCAGTCATGCTGCTCTCTATTGTGCTAAGGAGAGTCGACAATTGTGCGGACGCCGCGATTCGCTCCAGCGCAGCACGAGCCGTCTTTGGATCGAGCTGGCTCAGCAGGGAGGCGAGCGTGTCCGCGAGGCATGCCGCATCTCGCCAGAGAAGCCGACAACTCCCATGAGTTAGCGTGGCCGTAACTCTGCAATATCGGATCCCAGCGTTTCTTCCAGGTCGCTGAGAGCGAGTCCTTCTGACGGGGTCGTACCTGATTGGAGCAGCGAAGCTTCCACGTCTTCGATTCTGTCTTTGTCCGAGTTATCGAGCGGCTGTCGCCACAATTCGGAGTTTGCGCTTCGCATCTTCTCCAGCGTGTCGCGCATTTGATCCGAGCGCGCGCTTGGCAGCCGAAGCGGGGTTATTCAACTCGTGAGCAAGCCCAGCTGATAATTTGCCCAATGAGACCAAGCGGTCGCGTTGCTGCTCTATTCGGGTTCCTTCGCGGATTCTGTCGGACATCATGGCGACTAGTCGTCTGGTCAATTCCGGCATTCTTTGTATGAGCTCTGGAAAAAGTGCAGCCGGAAATTTCGAGAGACGCCCATCCGTCAGGGCCCGTCCAGTCACAGTGAACCGATTCATTCTTGAGAAGGGAAATACACCACTGACCTCACCTGCTTGCGCTGGGAGTGAGACAGTGTCGCCACCAAACTCTCCTCTCCATTGAAAGAGATCCCTCCAGGAAAATGATCATCCAGTCTGCTGGATCGCCTTGCCGTACAAAGGCCTCTCCGGCGTGAAGAGAGACCTCCTGTACATGGCTCAGAAACCACTCGATCTGGTCGTCCGGCAAGTCCGAAAATGCTGCGACACCCCGCAGTTCAAATGAATTGATCAACCTTCGAGCCTCCACCTGATGATGCAAGCTTGATTTCATGACGACGTTGGCTCGGGTCGAGCGGTAGTTTGGCTTGTGCGTGAGGGGAGGCCATGCCCGGAGGAAGTATGCTTACGAGCTTGTGGCGGAGAGACAGGGATTCGAACCCTGGATACCTTGCGGTATACACGCTTTCCAAGCGTGCGCCTTCAGCCACTCGGCCATCTCTCCGCGGTATTGCGGGCCTCTTTGAATCTAACATAGTTCGAGCCCTTATCCGAAGCGCGCCGCGCGCACAAAGGCTTACGGAACCTGCGCGGTGATGTTCTCCTTCACGATCGCGGAGGATCGCAGGTCCACTGGAACACCCTGCATTAAATAGTGCCGCAGTGTAGAGGGATCGCCCCAGTTGATCTGCCATCCGTGGTCGATCGCCACCAGAATGTATTTTCCGGGAATGACGTTCGTCAGATCGAAACTGCCATCCGTGTTCGTCTGATCCTGGCGCAGAATCGCGATGGAGTTCGGATCCTCAATCGTGATCGGAACCAGCAAGACCATCGCGCCTACCGACGGTTTTCCATCGAGCGTGGCGATACCGCTCAGGGTCGCCCGTCCAGTCGCAACATGCACAGTCAGCGTGGACTCGCCGGCAGCCACGGTCACATAACGTCCGGCGGTTTCGGCGCCTTTCGCCGTCAAGCCAGTGAGGAAAACATTTGGTCGACCCTGCACGACCACTTCATAGCGTCCCGGTGGAACCTCAAGCACGCGATCGGCCGTCGGATCTCTTGCTTCACGCCGTCCGAGGTTGACCATGCCGATTTCATTGCCATTGGAAGAAAAGCTTCCGCGGTGAGTATCGGTGTCGATCAGATTGATCTGAGCGCCGCCGCGCTCCTGCCTCGAGTTCGACTCCGAATCCCCAAGGCCGTCGAAGTGCCACGTAATCCTGGCCATGTCCCGCGGTGGAGCGCTCAGGTCGATCGTCCGCGCAGAATTGGCGCTCACTTCAATCACCGCGGCACGACCCTCCTGATTCGGCCCGGCAAGTCGCACCTGGTACATCCCCGGCGTTAGCCCTCCCACATCGATTCCGCCCTGCTGATCGAATCGCGTCGTGATCTGCACGAAGCTCGGTCCACCCATACCCGAATTGATCTGCTGGATCATAGGAAACGCATTCGGCCGGGGAGAGGCGTTCGGTCCATTGTTTACTGCGGGAGGAACCACAATTCGCAGGTGAATCGAGGGTATGGGAACCAGATGAAAATCAGCCTGCCGCACATCGCCTGCGTGCAGCACAATCGTCTCTGCGAGCGCAGGATCGCTGACGCCGGGAAACCATGTTACGGGATACGCGAAGTCCAGCGGCGGATCGAGCGACGGAGTATCGGCGTCGTTTCCTCGAACCTGTTGCGCGTTGGCCGTATACCACGGCTGAGCATGAACGGTCAGCCGATATTCTCCCGGAGGGAGATTCGGTAATTCATACATGCCCCGGTCATCGGTGCGGCTGCCGGAGCGAGTATTGCCGGCAGGCTGCGGACCTCCCGGGGTGGGTGGCGGCACGGTCTGAAGCATCACCTGCGCATTGCGTACCGGTTCACCTGCCTCGTCGATGACGACGCCGATGATGCTGGCCTCAGGACTCATCCGGAATTCGATATCCTTTGTCGGCGCATCGGGGGTCAGCACAATCGCGGAAGAAAAAAATTGATGCTCATCGTAGGCCTGGCTCACAAAGCCTCGTGCGTTCGCGGTCAAACGCCACGCGCCTGCGGAAGGAACCGTGACCACAAAGCGGCCATGTGTATCGCAATCGAAGCCGTCGGACGGGGCAGGGAACTGACGGTTGCTGAATCCCCCGCGTCCCGTCAGGTTCGCGGTCAACCGGCAGTGTGGCACAGGATCCCCAGTTGTGTTGTTGATCGCGACGCCGGTGATTTCATAGTGCGTGCCGGCGGAGTTTGATTTCGTCTCGCGCTTAGTCTGCGCCGACGCCTCACACAGAACCATCCCCACGCAGCAGCACAACAGTACAACGAAAAAGAGTCGCCGCACATTGTTTCGTCTCACGGAGTCACCTCCGCGACTGGGACGGCATCAAGATTCAGCGTAGGCTTATCGCCAGCACTCACGCTTACGGAATGAACGTGGCTGCCGAACGGTGCAAGGCTGGCGGGATCGCGATAGTTGGCTGAGTGGCGGCCCTCAAACGCGATCGCCTGATAGCTGCCGGGCGGCAGATGGGCAACCGTGAAACTGCCTGAACTCATGCTGCGCAGAGCAATCACAGACTGCGCGCTCGGACCGGTTGGAATCAGATAGACCCAGCAGGCGGCGGGACTGCCGTTCAAATCCACGGTGCCTTGCAGGCTTCCCGTCTGGTTGCTTACCGTCACGCGTATCGGACTGCCTGCCGCGCCTGGAACAACCACAAGCGCATCGTGCAATAGATCGGAGTCGCCGTAGGTGGCCGATTTGATGTACCAGGCGCCGGTGTTACGTCCCTGCAGATGATAGCTGCCCGCTGGCGCAGTGAACACATAGCTCTGATCGCGCCGGGGCGTAGGCCGCAGTGTCGATTCGCCTCGGTCAGAGTCCGGCTGATCGCTCTGCAGCGTGAGACCCAACTGCGCCAGCGTTGGCTGCTGCGTACTACTATCGATCGTTGCTGACGTGTCGATGTTCAGCTCTATCGGAATCAACGGAACCGGGGCGAACTGTAGAACCACTCCAGAGATATCGTGGTCCAGAACCGTCACTGTCGTCTCCGCCTGCTCCGGAGTTTCCGGATTGTTTCTCCGAGCCGTAAGCCGGTATGTCCCCTGAGGAAGCTGGATCTTCGTCTCCTGGCCGCCACCGTTCATCTGCGGATTTACCTGGAGCGTGCTGCCGTCGCTGGACCGCGCCGTGATCCTCATGAAGTCGCGTCCACCGGCGGACTCCGTTGTTGTGGTCACCGTATGGGTCGGGCTTACAACGGGCCGCAATTCAAAGTGCTGCTCTTCGCCCCCGTGAATCCTGATCACCCCTCCAGCATCGCCTGAGCTATCAGTTGGAACTGTAACAGGCAAAACGGCTTCACCCGTTGTCCGGTCAAGCGGCATATATCGTGTCTCCAGCCTGTAGTCCCCGGCGGGCTCCGGCAGACGGAAGTTGCCATGCGAGTCCGTCTGCTCCTGGCCCACGATCACCCACCGGTGGCCGTTTTCGTCGAAGATACTCCTGAGAGCCGTCACCGGGATTCGCGGCAGCGGAGTCCCGTCCGGAGCGAGCACGGTGCCGGTCAGCACAGCCTCCGGGTAGAGCCGCAGCTCCAGTGGTGCCCCTAGCTGGGCGCCCTGGAGATATACATTGCCCCCGTCCTGCATCTCAGTGCTGGCAGAGTATCCGGGTTTCATCACGAAGATATTCGCGCTGCTTTCCGTATTCTGGTCGAACTGGAACTTGCCGTCATGGTCAGTCAGCACAGCCCGGTTATTCAGCCGAACCAAAGCGCGTGGAACAGGTGCGCCTGTGACGGCATTGATTACCTGGCCAAGAACCGTGGTCGGAGCAGCGGTAGTTGCCGTCGAAGTCCCACTAGCAGAATTTTTGCCTGAACTATTACTGCCCATTTGCGCGTCGAGCGGCGCCAGCCCGATCGGCCAGACAGCAGAAAGAAACAAGAAGGGAAGCAGCAGGCCGGAGCGTTGACGGCGGCGTACTATCCGGGCTGGCAACACAACCAACACCTCGCAAAGAGACTTGTCAGAAATAAGACGTCCGAACATTGATATTCGTGAGAGAAAAGGTGCGGATACAGAGGAGTTTATCCGATTAGAGACGATCAGCGTTGGAATCGTCTATCCGTTTTGCCGGCTTTCACACGTCCGTCGGCGGGCCTCTCGGAGAAGATTGGTGATCGGGCTATTCAACTTACTTCTGTATACTTTCTACGATTTCCCAAGAGAGTTGCGGCTTTGTCTTTGAAGGGTCGGGGACTGTCGAGAAGCGGGACCCGGCGAAACGGGCATGAGAGCTTCGGCCTGTCGCCGGAGAACCTCCGCGCGTTGCGAGCGCTCAACACACCGGCGCGAATCCAACGGTTTATTGATGAACTGCCCTACCAGTACGCGAACACAGCGTGGTCGCCGCAGCGCGTACTGCGGGAGCGCAAAGGACACTGCCTGGAGGGAGCACTCCTGGCGGCCGCCGCTCTGCGCGTCAACGGCTATCCGCCGCTGCTGATGGATCTGGAGGCCGAGCAGGACGACGATCACGTGTTGGCCATCTACCGCGAACGCGGTCTGTGGGGAAGCCTTGCCAAATCAAACTTCGCAGGATTGCGCTCCCGCGCGCCCATCTACCGCACTTTGCGCGAACTGGCGGTCAGCTACTTTGAGCACTACTACAACCTCCGCGGCGAACGGACTTTGCGCGCCTACTCGAGGCCGTTGAACCTGGAGCGTTTAGACAGCCTGCACTGGATGACCTCGGAGAAAAACGTGTGGTCCGTCCCAGAATCTCTCATCGCGGCGAGACACTACGCGCTCAGCCCCGACAAGGTGGTGCGCGCATTGCCCCGTCTCGACCGCCGCAGCTTCGAAGCTGGAATGCACGGCTGGGTGAAGCACTGAACGCGCAGACGACTTAACTGCTGCGTCAATCAGAATGGTAAGCACTCGTCCGAAACCAACGGCGCTGCAGGTTGAGTTTCCAAACAGGCCCTTACTCGGTTCTCAGGGCTTGGGAGGGGTTGGTCGAGGCTGCGCGCCGTGCCGGGATGAGCCCTGCCGCTGCGGCTGCTGCGGTTAGTGTGAGAGTGGCGATGGCGAGGACGCTGAGGTCCATGCCTTTCGTTTCGTAAAGCTGGGATTGGATGTAGCGCACGCAGAACCAGGCTACGGGAATGCCGATGGCGAACAGGCCGATTGCGGTTTGCAGCATGGCTCCGCGCATGATCATGCCGACGACAGAGCTGCGGTCGGCTCCCAGCGCCATTCGGATTCCGATCTCGGAGGTGCGGCGTGCGACGGTGTAGGCGGTGACACCATAGAGCCCGAGCGTTGCGAGCATGAGGGCGAGTGCGCTGAAGAGGGTCATGAGCTGAGCGACCATACGGTCCTGGCTGAAGCGATCGGCGATCTGCTCGTCGAAGGTTTGGAACTTGACCACGGTGAGATTGGGATTGATGGCGGCGAGGGTCTGGCGAGCGAGAGATTGCATGTTATCCATTGGGCGGTCGGTCTGAAGGACGATGGCGCCGGCGTAGAGGGATGTGTCTTTTTCGATGGGGTCCTTGTCGCTCGCCGGCCGCTGCATGATCGGCACGAAGTACATCCGATGATCCTTCCATCGAGCACTGGTGTAGGCTGTGTCTTCGACCACGCCGACGATCTCAAAATCTCCGGAGGAATTCGGCCCCGGATATCCGAAGTGCCGGCCGATAGGGTACTCCCCGGGCTTGAAAAATTTTTTCACGAAAGATTGGTTGACGACGGCAACGGCGGGAGCGGTTGAGGTGTCCTGTATGCCGATTCCGCGTCCCATGAGCACATGTGTGCCGACTGAGTCGAAGTACTCTGCATTCGCCTTGATGAAGGAGGCGTCTGAGTGCAGGTCCGGTTGTCCCTGTACCTGGAGGCTATTGTTCCAACTGTTATCTTCCATCGGAGTGTAATTGCTGATGCCTACATTTTTTACTCCAGGCAGTGCATGGAATCGCTCCTCGATCGTCCGGTATAGCGCCTCAAGCTGTGTCTGGGAGTAACCGGCGGCTTGCGGGTTGATGTGGACCATGTACCGGTTAGTTGAGTCCAGCTTCAGGTCAAGGTGTTGAAGCTTATTCAGACTCTGGATAATCATTCCCGCGTCTACAAGCAAGATGAGCGATAGCGCAGCCTGCAGCACGACCAGGCTGCGCTGCAGCAGCGAGGCACCTGTTGTGGTTGTACGCGCTCCACTGCGGAGAGTATCCGCCGGGTTTGTGTTGGACGCGATCCATGCAGGCGCTACGCCGAAGACGATGCCTGTGAGGAGCGAAAGGCCGCAGGCGAAGGCCAGCACGATGCCCGACGGATTGGCATCGATGGGAACGTTTTGCGCGCCCGGAAAGGCCATGGTGATGAGCATGCGTGTTCCTGCGTAGGCGACGGCCAGCCCGGCCAAACCGCTGATTGCGGCGAGTACAACGCTTTCGGTAAGGAGCTGACGGATGATTCTGCTTCGGGCGGCACCCAGTGCGGTGCGCACGGACATCTCTGCGCGGCGCGTCATTCCGCGGACCAGGAGCAGGTTGGCGATGTTGGCGCAGGCGATCAGGAGCACCAGGCCCGAGATGATCATCAGCAATTTGAGGTTTGAGGCGTAGGCGTCCTTTAGGTTTTGGATGCCCGCGCCGCCGGGGGTGAGAACTACGTGCGCCTTGGCGAGCAGTAGTTTGTGTTTCTCGGAGGAGAAAGTTCTGGTTTGAGCGAATGCCTGGCGCATGAGAGCGCTCATTTTTTCCTGTAGCTGTGGAGTCATGGCTACGCCGGGCCTCAGGCGCCCGACGAGGTAGAGCCACCGCTGGCCGTTAGGATCGTTCACGTAGGGGGCGTTTGCCAGAGTGGGCATGGATTCGATGGGCAAATAGAAGTTCGGCGGCGTGCTGGAGAGGCGGTCGCCGAAGTATCCCTTGGGGGCGATTCCCGCGATCGTGACTGCCTTGGTGTTGACCCAGAACGTGCTGCCGATGACGGAGGGATCACCGGCGTAGTGCTGCTGCCATGTCTCGTAACTCATGATGGCGACCATCGGCGCACCGGTGACATCGTCTGCGTCGGTGAGGAGGCGTCCTGCGGCAGGCTGAAGGCCGAAGGTGCGGAAGTAGTTTCCTGAAACGAATTCGCCCATGACGGAGCTGGCGGTCTCCTGGCTGCGATCGCGCCGGATCACGATGGGGCTGTAGGTGAAGCCGGACTGCATCGCGGCGAGCTCCTCAAATTCCGGCGCGTTCTTTTTGATGTAGTCGTAGGTGGCGGTAGGGAAGAGCGAGTAGTTGGGCTCGTCCTCGCCCTGCGCTCCACCGTTGACGCAGCAGTCGTTGGTATCGCCGAAGCGAACGAGGCTGGCGGGATCGACTACGGGGAGGTTCTTCAGCAGGACGGCATTGACGAGGGTGAAGATTGCGGCGTTGGCTCCTATGCCAAGCGCGAGAGTCAGGACAGCGGTGATGGTGAACCCGGGGGACTTTCTAAGCTGCCGAACGGCGTAGCGGATGTCCTGGATGAAAGTGAATTTCATTACATCTCCTCTGGCGCAATCCAAGATTCTCTTTGAGCCCTAAGATCATGAGCAAGGTCGATCGGGGCTGCTATTCATCTCTGAGTGAAGCACGTGCAAGCCCAAAAGATGTGAGCGCCACTTCGCTATTTATCAGCAGCTTACAAAATTCAAAAGATATTGAAAGTGTTCAAATTTGGATTACCTGTCCATACGCGGACAGAGCTTCATCGTGAAAACCGCTGAGTCAGACAACCTCGCCAGTCTGTGTGTGACTCAACGGAAACGATCAGTCGTTCATTTTGGCAGCTCTTTGCCGGACTGCTCGCTTACCATGTATTCCGCGTACCAGTCTGGCCAGTTCTCGTCGCGCTGTCCGCCGGCGCGCTTTTCGTGTTCGCCGTGGGCCGCCTCGGCGCGCCGAAGCGCACTCGCCAAATCGTTCGCCGACGCGAAGCTCGTCACCGCGCTATCGATGCGACCGGGCAGCCGCGTCGTGAGCTCCTGGAACAGCCAGCCGTTGCCGTCCGGATCATTGAACGAGGCGAACGACCGATAGCTGCGATGCTCGGGATCCGGACCCTTGACCCGCACCTGCCCAAACAGGTAGGGCTCGTCCGGGCCAACGTACACACCCTCGTTGTGGAACTCCTCACTGACCTTGACACCCTTGCCCAGCAACTCATTACGTGCGGCCGCGACGTCGGAGACGATCAGGTATAGACCCTGTGCGGAGCCGGGTGCCGCACCAGTGACGTTCTTACCGAAGATGACCGAGCATCCGGAGCCAGGCGGCGTGAACTGAATCACGCGGAAATTGTCGGTGCCAAAGTCCGCATCGAGCCGCCACCCGAGCCTCCCGTAGAACTCCTTCGCGCGGTCGACATCCGAAACCGGGATGACGACGATCTCAAACTTCATGTCGGCTTTCGCGACGCTCGCGCCCTTAGTCGCATCGTTACTCTGAACTGCGTTGGTGCTCATGGCTGCCTCCTCGGTCCTGTGTGGGATGACCGGCAAGCGCAGAGAAACTTCAAAGTCGCTCGCTAGTCGTCGTCATTTTGGGAGCCGTTGCTGGTCTGGAGAGATACGGCAAAGTTTATTCCACTCACTCCCAGGGGGACAAATCAATTTGATTTAAATTTGATTTACCACTTCGCCTGGCTCTGAGGAACGAAGAGGAGCGCGCTTTTCCGTACCGATGTGAATAGAATGTCCTGAGCGGGTTGCGCTCTGGTTCATATGAGGATTAGCACCTTCCTGCATCTTCCACGCTTGAGGGTTCCACTGTACTCACCCTATGGCCACCAGTCGACATGTCACAGATCAACTCCAGCCGGGACAGCGTGTATTTTGACGCGGCCGGTGAAGTGGAAAATCTCTTTTCGACGCAATCCTTCAACACCACGCAGAACTCACAGCAGGGAAACATTAGGTAGGTGAACATGGAAGCCAACCAGCCATTCCAGCAGTCCGTGCAGCAGGAGCAGTCCATACCAGAGGAACAAATTCGTGAAGCCCAAATTCGTAAAGCTCTCGATGCGCACTGGCGCGCGTCCGCATCCGGCGATCTAGAAGCGGAACACAACATCTACGATGACGACTCCATTTGCGATTATCCCCAGTCCGGCGAACGAATCCTCGGGCGAAGCAACTTGCAGGCCTTGCGAAGTCATCATCCCGGCAAGCCGTCAGGCTTCAACATCAGGCGAATTCTCGGAAGAGGTGATCTTTGGATCACCGAATATACCATCACCTATCAGGGCCGGCCCGCCTACACCGTGAGCATCATGGAGTTCCGCAACGGCAAGGTCGTCCACGAAACTCAGTATTTCGCCGATCCCTTCGACGCGCCAGCCTGGCGGAGCCAATGGGTTCAGAAGATCACCTAACACCGAACGTTCAACCTCCGGGGAAGGGCTGCCCACGAACGACCCACCATACCGCTTTCTCACTGAGGCGGTTAAGCGTGCGGAGCCTGTGCTGCGACCAATAGTTCTGCGCCGACCTCAGTGTGCTCCGCACCCGTGCCTGTAACCATCTCTGCGGTGGCCGCCGCTGTAACGAGAGCCCCTATAGTAGGCGCGCGGTTGCTCTGGAAGCACTGCCGGCAAAGCACCGGCCGCCCCTGCGTTGGCTTGAACGGCACCGTCGTCTCGATGCCGCACGCCGAGCATTCGGTGCGCGTCTCCGTGCGCGAAAGACCAGCCGCCGCCGGCCCGGTACCAGCCTTCAGACCGGTGCCAGCCCGCTTGGACTTGCACGGCTTACAGCGCTTCGGGTCGTTCTTGAATTGTTTGTCGAAGAAAAAGATTTGTTCACCAGCGGTGAAGATAAATTCACCGCCACAATTTGCGCAGGTTAAGAGCCGATCCAGAAATTCCATGCCGCTTCTCCCGTGTTACGGAAAGGGATGAACATCCCCCAAGAGCCTGATCGTGGCGGCGCTGAGGGGTCTACCCTTTCGCTGATGATGAATTCCTCTCATCGTGCCATCGACCTTGCTGCCATGGGAACTAGGGGAAACCCTAGTCTGACGCCTCATTTATACCTGTTTGAAAACAACAAATGCCCCTGTTTTCGAGGGCTGAATGGATACTCGCAAACGCAGCAGGCATGTCAGATGGTGTAGAAAAGCGATTGACCGGTGACGCGATACCCGTCGGGCGTGATCGCGGTGTCGATCTTCGAGTAGGGGCCAGGCTTGCTGAGGCGGATGGAGACCACGTCGAATGCGAGGGATTTGGCGGGCGCGGTGGCGGAGGCGATTGGTGCAGCATTCTGCGCGAAGGCGAGCGGCATTACAGCGAAGAGCGCCAGCAGGGTTGCGCTGTAGTTCGATCTGCGGATTGGGTCTGCGAGTTTCACACGGGGAATTCTAAAGTGTACGCGGGCCGAACTGCCCGCAAAGTCGCATTTTGAGCAAGTTCGCGTCGGACCGCTTCCGGCGCGGGTTGAACTTGGCAAGGACTCCGTTCGCAGCGACTCCTGTGTATTCTCAATGCCTTCGGTTTCCGACACCGATACGGAGTTCAGTTCTCATCTCAGATCTGGTACGTCCGATAACACATATTATGTATAGTACGCGCCCAGCGCGAGCCTGCCTCCCTTTTTGCCTGGCACCTCGATTGGCTTCCAAAACCTGCACTCACCTATCCCGCAACTACACAGCCACCTACATCATTTTATCTCATGCGATGAATGATTTATTGCTGCTATCTTGCTGATTCTAAATAGAATTTAAAACAGTGGATTTCAGAAGCAAATTTCCACGGATAAGCCCTCAAACTCCGCCGCCAACGAAGTGAACCACCTCCAACCGGTCCCCTCCATTCAGTACAGTCTCGGCCCACCCGGAGCGCGGGACGATCTCCCCATTGTGTTCGACCGCGACCCGGTCACCCTTCAGCCCTAGCTCGCCAATCAACTGTTCGAGGCTTGCCGGCTGTGTGAGCGTTTCAAAGTCGCGGAGCTGGCCGTTGAGGATCAAAGTGAGGGACATAACCCCTCCAGCCTAGCAGCTGAAGCCCGCCAACCCGCATCAGCGGATTATCAGACGTTAGCTTGCCTTCCCGGCCGTTCGAACAGCCTGACTGCCCGATCGACCAGCCACTGCTCGAAGCGGCGATTCAGTGTACGACGTTCCGCAAATTCCTCAAACACACTGCGGCTCAGGCCCATCAGAATGTGAATCGCTTCAACATTCGACTCATGGTCTACCCTCTCGGTCGAATATCTGCGAGAGTGCGCAAGGTGCTCTGCCGCGTGCCCCAGCATCAGCAGCGTACGCCCATGATGCGTCTTCGTAATGCGATGAATCGTCAGGTCGCCGACGCTCGACGCGGCTTTGCCATGCGAAAGACTCGGAAAAGCACGTGCCGCCTTCTGCGGAACCAGCGTAGGGCGATTTGTACCCGGAAAAACTGCCGTAGCCATGGACCTTAAATCCTCCGTCCACCTTCCTATCGGCCCACTCCCCTCCGGCTTTATTCGAAATATCGCGACAAAAACGAGTCATCCCACGAACCTTAGGGTTTACCAGAACAGGCGCGTACACTACGCCTGAGCACCTATCTGCAAGTATTGACAGGAGTCTGCCGTGCCGACTTCCCTTCCGCATCCCGCACCGCACCGCCACCGCACGGCTCGCATGTCCCCCTGCTTCCCATTTCTGCACACCGCCCTGGTATCCGTTCTAGCCGCGCAACTGGCACTTCCAACCGACCTGCTGTCCCAGATGGCCAGCCAGCCGGCAACCACCAGCAACTCCATGCTCTCTGCCTCGCCGTCGAAGCCCGCGTCCAACCAACCACTCACCAGCGACGAAAAGATACTGCAGGTCCTCAACCGCTTCACCTACGGCCCGCGTCCCGGCGACGTCGAGCGCGTTCGCGCCATGGGACTCAACGCCTGGTTTAACGAGCAGATGAACCCCGCGAAGATCGATGACAGCGCCCTCGACGCACGACTCGCCTCTTACCCAGCCATGCAGCTTCCCTTGCAGAAGATGATGGAGATGTACCCAACGCAGCAGATGATCCGCGCGAACATGAACGGCCGCGGCCCCGGCGTCCCCAGCGGCGAAGCCGAAAAAGCCATCTACGCCGACGAGATGTCTCGCGAAAAAGCTAAGAAGAATGGTAAGGATCAGAATGCCACCACCACAGACACCCCGCTCTTCTCCCCTGACGCGACAGCGCAGATCCTCGATTTACCTCCCGACAAGCGCTTCTCCGCTCTCTGCAAAATGCGGCCGACCCAACTCCAGCAGTTCCGCCGCTCTCTCACGCCCCAGCAGCGCGACCACCTCACCGACGGCTTTACCGCAAAGCAGATCGAAGCCCTCGCCGCCTTCAATCGTCCCCAGGCCGTAGTCGCCGCCGAGGACGCCCAGACCAAACTCCTCCGCGACATCTACAGCGAGCGCCAGCTCCAGGAGGTCATGACCGACTTCTGGCTCAACCACTTCAATGTCTACATCAGAAAATCCCAGCAGGCCCCCTACTACATCGCGAGCTACGAGCGAGACGTGATTCGCCCGCGCGCGCTGGGTCACTTTGAATCACTCCTTGTCGCCACTGCCTCCAGCCCTGCCATGCTGAACTATCTCGACAACTCCTCCAGCATCGGCCCGCACTCCGAGTTCGCCACGCGACCCTTCCGCAGAGACAATCAGAAGAAAGCAGCCAGCGGCCTGAACGAAAACTACGCCCGCGAAGTCATGGAACTCCACACCGTCGGCGTCAACGGCGGCTACACGCAGCGCGACGTCACCGAAGTTGCTAAAGTCTTCACCGGCTGGACCGTAGGCAAGCGTCCCTTTGTCGTCGAAGACGTCCAGCCGCTGTTCGACGAATCCAAACACGAACCCGGCTCCAAGCAGGTCCTCGGCGTCACCATCAAAGAGAACGGCCTCAAGGAAGGACTCGAAGTCCTCCACATGCTCGCCACCAGCCCGAAGACCGCGCAATTCATCTCCACGAAACTCGCCGTTCGCTTCGTCAGCGACACCCCACCGCAAGCCATGGTCGACCGCATGGCAAAGACCTTCCTCGCCACCGGCGGCGACATCCGGAAGGTGCTCCTCGCCATGATCAACTCCCCCGAGTTCTTCTCCCGCGACAGCTACCGCGCAAAAGTCAAAACTCCGCAGGACTTCGTCGTCTCTGCCATCCGCGCCTCCGGAGCAGAAGTCACCAGCCCCGGCGCCCTCGTCGATGTCATCGCCGAACTCGGCATGCCCCTCTATGGCATGCAAACCCCCAACGGCTACTCCATGAAGTCCGACGCCTGGAACAACACCGCTGCCCTCATCGAGCGTATGAACTTCGCTCTGGCTCTCTCTTCAAACCGCGTAGCCGGAGTCACGACCAACTGGCCCGCAATCCTCGGCCAACACGACACACCGCTCACCCCTCAGGCCAAAGCATCTGCGCTCGAAGAAAACTTACTCCACATCTCTGTCAGCGACCGCACTCGTCAAACCATCCTCGCCCAGATCAGCGCCGATCCCGACCAGCAGGAATCAAATCTCCGTCAAGTAGGAATCAAGGACCGCAGGCGCGATCCCCTATCCGTCGCCTCCCCCAGCACTCACCTCGATCTAGCGGGCGTAGACAGCGAATCAGCCCTCGCCGCCGGCCTTCTCTTCGGCTCACCCGAATTTCAGCGCCGCTAGCAAGCAAAATTCCTCGCCGAGCAACGCAAGGCCCCAAGCCTTAAGCACCAACACGAAAAGGTACACCCGCCACGAAGTGGCCGCACCACGCGCAGTGGGCCCGTCCGGCAGGACAAAGCAGTGGCCCGCGCAGTTAACGCAACAGCCAAAGATGATTCACCGGCCCAATTCCCTTACCCATCGGCGTGGCCCTCCGAATCGCCTCCGCCACATACTCCTTCGCCCTCGCAGCGGCGTCTCTCGCGCTATCACCCAGCACAAGCCTGCTCAGCAGCGCACTCGAAAACGCACATCCCGTCCCATGCGTCGACCGGCTCACCATCTGCGTCCCCGGCATCCACACCCTCTCTCCCTCAGCCGTCACCAGCAGATCGTCCGGCGGATTCAGATGCCCTCCCGTCACCACCACATTCAACTCCCAACCCATCTCCTGCAACGCAACCGCAGCGTCGGGCATATCCTCACGCCGCTTAACCGTTCGCCCCGTCAGCACGCCCAGCTCCTCCAGATTCGGCGTCACCCAATCCACCAGCGGCAGCAGACTCTCCCGCATCACCGTCACTCCTTCCGCATCCAGCAGTTCCCTTCCCGAGCTCGATCGCAGCACCGGATCCAGCACCACTGGCACTCGCTCCTCCTCCCCACGAAACGCGACAAGAAACTCAGCCACTGCCCGTACATTCTCCGCCGTCGCCAGCATGCCGATCTTGATCCCCACCGGCGGCACATCGCTCGCAAGGCAATCCAGCGTCGCGCGCACAATCTCCGCTGAAACCGGCGTACTCGTCCTTACCTCCACCGTCGACTGCACCGTCAGGCCCGTTATGCACGACGTCCCAAACAGTCCATGCGCCGCAAACACCATCAGGTCCGCCGTCACGCCCGCGCCAGACGATGGATCGAACCCGGCGATCGTCAGTACCGTCTGCATCGTCCCTCCAGCATAAAGGAACACCATACCTGCACAACCCACGACAGCGCTGGTAGTCTCAACCGAGCAGCCGCCGTCTAACGTGTATGTCTATTCAAACGTTCCTGAACCGCGCCGCATGGTCTATCCTGCTCGTCACTGCTACCGCGTTGCCCGCTGATCAACCCAGTCTGCAGTTCAATCACGTTTGGATCATGGTCTCTCCGGGCGCTCCCGAACGCTCTGCTCTCGAACGCGCAGGTCTTCTCATCTCGCCCGACGTCAATCATCACGAGGGCCAGGGTACGTCCTCCATCACCGTCGAATTCCAGAACGCCTTCATCGAGTTGATGTACCCCGATGCGGCAGTCCCCGTAGCGCCCGGCCTCGAACGCGCCGCCGAAAAGTTTCATCAGCGCATGCTCTGGCGCACCAGCGGATGGTCTCCCATCGGAATCTGTTTTAGTCGCACCTCGCAGGCAACCAGCCCACTTCCGTTCCCCACCTGGTCCACCTCAGCGCCGTGGATGCCCGCCGGCTCGGCAATCGAGATGCTGACTCCCCGCGACGACACAAAGAGTCCTTCTCTCTTTATCGAACCTCGCGCTCTGGAAGACCCGGCAGAGCAGGCAAAGCGCGGCGCCCTTTACCACCATCCCATCGGTGCGCAACGGATCACCGCCATTCGCCTCATCACGCCGAAGGCTTACCAGCCCATCTCGCCGCTCACCTGGGTGCAAGAACAAGGAGTTCTCAGCCTCAAGCAGGAAGAGACATGGGCGGTCGAGTTGACTCTGGATGATGGCAAAAAAGGAAAATTAAAAGACCTAAGGCCGGATCTTCCTCTCATCCTTCGCTACTAGAGCCCCTATTTCAGCTCACTCGTGATGAGCCGCAAGAAACGTCTTGTACTCGCGATCCAGCTCTTCAATCAACGCCTGAACATGACCCAGCTGCCCCTGAAGAATCTCCAGATTTCGTTTGATTCTGGCCGCCTCTTCCCCAGTAGGATTCACATCGCCGGCCTTCAGATTCTGCAGTGGTCCCACAGCAACTACGGCATCCCGAATTGCGTCATGTTCTGCGGCGTCGATATCGTTCTGCTGATCGTAGATGTCCGAATACTCCAGCGCCTCGTCATATGTCAGATAGGTTAGTGCTGTTGTCGACTGCGCCGTCCTCCAGCTCACATCGTTGAACGTTCGAATCTCATACTTGAACACAATGTTTTCGCGGTTCGGCTTCTTTGGGTCGGCAAGGATCCTGTCCAGAACCGCAATATCCCGCTTCAGCATCTCGATTTGCTTGTGCACATCCTCAAGCGCGCCGTCGATCTCTTTGGCATTGCCTCGAATCTCCTTTCCCAGGCTGACCTTCGCCGTATGCGCCAGGTGTCGGTGATGCTGCCACTCCACGCCCCTCTCAAGACTCAGCGCAATCAGCAGCCCTATCGTGATCGTCGCCAGGTGAATAAAAAAATCGCGCCAGCCATATATCGGTTCATGCGGAGCATGCACGTCGAGCACTGTCCGTCGTCTCCTGTTGTCTCGGTACCGCCAGCCTATCAAATCCGCGGCTCGAAAAAGAATCTCCTTTCGTCGCCGTTGCACTTGTTTTTTTGCTTGTCATCCTTCGCCAAACCGGGGTCCCCGGCGAGCGGTCCTTGCTCGCTGGGTGGAATGGCGGAGGACCTGCTTTTGCCGTTGCTCTTGCCCTTGCCTTGCCGTTGTTCTTGCCTTGCGGTTGCCTGTTCTGATCTGTGTCATCTGTGAAAATCCGTGTTAAGCCTTCCTGCGGCAGCAGCTAGACTAAAACCATGCCCCCCAAAGATCGCCTCGCCATCGCGTTGGACTTCGCAGACGAACGCGAGGCCATGAAACTCGTCGACCGCCTGGACAACACCTGCCAGTGGTTCAAAGTCGGCATGGAGCTCTACTACGCCACCGGCAACCGCATTGTCCAACAGCTCCGCGACCGCGGCTTCAATGTCTTCCTCGATCTCAAACTCCACGACATCCCCAACACTGTCGCAGGAGCAGTCCGTTCCGCCACTCGTGCGGGAGCTTCCCTCCTCACCATCCACGCCGGCGGCGGCGCTGCCATGATGTCCGCCGCAGCCGAGGCTGCATCCGCACCCGGCTCCCCGCGCCTCCTCGCAGTCACCGTCCTCACCAGCATGGACGCGAGCGAACTCGCAGGCGTCGGGATCACAGCCGCCCCGGCAGACCAGGTGCTCCGTCTCGCCAAGCTCGCAAAAAAATCAGGAATAGACGGCATGGTCTGCTCGCCCGAAGAGGTCGCAGCCCTCCGAAAAGAAACCGGCCCCGATTCCCTGCTGGTCGTTCCCGGAATCCGCCCCGCAGGAAGCGCCTCGGACGACCAGAAACGCATCGCCACTCCCGCTCAGGCCATCGCCGACGGGGCCTCGATGCTGGTTGTCGGGCGCCCCATCACCCGTGCGGCTGATCCCGCCGCCGCCGCTCAATCGATCCTGCAGGAGATCGAGCAGGCACACGCCATCACCCAACAAAAATAATCAAAAATATTTTCTAAAAGTTGGCATGTTTTTAGACGTCAAAAAGTGTCCGTCAACACTCCACGTTTCACCAGCAATCCACCACAACTTCACCACCCAAAAACCACGTCTACGACACACGTTTTCGCAAAAACCCCTGCAAAAACGCCCCTCCACCACGAAATAAAAAAACCTAAACTTCAGTCGCCAATCCCAATGTATTGGCACCGTGCGTAACGTCCATATCGCTCAGCCGCAGCGCCAGAGCCTTGGCCGACCCGCCCCCGCGCTGAAACTCGCTCAACTCAAGCTCGGTCACGTCAAAACCCCGCTCCATCAATCGTTTAGCAAGGTCGGACTCCACCTTCCCCATCAGAATATTCTGCCCGCTATTGATCACATTGCAGCCAAACTGAGTCGCTTCCAACTCACTGACAACAATTCGCTTATCCGCAGCATAAGCCGTCTCGATCTTCACCCGCGAAGCCGCATCGAACGCCTCCGGGAAATACAGCAAATACCCCCCATTCAACGGCGCAAAACAAAGATCCAGATGGAAAAATCGTGGATCCATCAGATGCAGCGAAGTCACCGGCGCGTGCCACGCATTGGCCACATGCCGATGGCTGATCTTGCAAGTCCGAACCCCATGAGCCGCCCACAAATGCTCGCCATTCGCGTCGAAAAGCGCGTCACCCTCTCCCTCGAACGAGGTCTCGCGCGGCGTCGCCCACAGCAGGAAACCCGCATCCTCCAGCCACTGCCGCACATGCTGTTCTTCTGTCTGCCGCTGCGGATGAGTGAAGCTCGAAACCGCCGCAACCCCATGCTGTACCAGCGCGGCGTGCGCCACAAACACCATATCCGGCGCGCCTTCGCGTGCATGCAGCAATCGCACATCCGCAATCTGCTGCAGCTCCTGATACAGATTTTTCCATTGCATGAATGCGGTGTCGCGTGACGGCTGGTGAAGATTCCCTGCCATCCACGGATTGATGACGTAGTTGACGTCATACCACTCCGGTGGACACATCAGATAAGTGGGGCGATTGAAGTGGGGCAGCGAAGCAAATCCAGAAGCAGATGATACGGGCGCGGTGGTAATCATAAAGCCGGGTTCCTACTTTCCAGGGAAGAGTCTGCCCGTCGGCACCGACAGTCGTCAAGTGCCTGCCCGTAAATTATCTGTACAACTTTGGTGCATTGATTTGTAAAGGGATTTGGCACACTTGGGCGGCATAACAAAGAGCCCCATTCGGGGCTCTTCATCGTTGTTTCTAATAGGGTTAGAGCTTTTCGAAGAAATCGCACGCCGAACAGGAGATATACACTCCGCCCGGAATACCGCGCTCACGGTCCTTGACGCGTTTGACGATGCGGGTGGGTTTGGAACACTTCGGACAATCTGTGCTCTTGTTGGTATCCATGACCTTCTTACGGTCGCCGGTCTTGGCAATCTTCGCCATAATGCTTGCTCTCCCTGATACGAAATTTGCGGCTCGCGCGCTGGATGTTTTTGATGAGCTGCCAACCCTTCGGGCAAGCAGAATCGAATCATCCGGTACTTCTCGTAAAGATTGTCCGGGACTCGTCCACGGCCGGAATCGGATGGAGAAGAACTGCGATTGAGGCTCTGTTACAAGTCTACACGACCTCCCTATTGCATGGGCGGCTGATGGGTCGTGGGTCGAGTATTCGGCGCGGAGTTCGTTCCATTGCCCATTCCTGGAGAGGGATCCGCGGAAGGAGGCGGGGGAATGGGAGCCACTGGTGTCTTGTCTGTCTTGTCGGTTGGGAACTGCACTTTACCCGGGCCATCAGGAGGCGCAGCCTCGCCGGGCAAGCGCAGCGAAGGAGCCGCCGGCTTATTCTCCTTCGAGGCATCCGGATCCTGATCTCCCATAGCGACGTCGCGCGTAAGTGGTGGAGGATTGAAGCCGCCCATCTCATCCTTGTCGTGGATCTCAATGGGCTTGCCGAGCGCTGCGATTTCGACCATGGTCACGCGATCTCCGACAAACCGGACGAAGCGAATGGTCTGTGGAACGTGGCCATAGATCCACTCTTCATAGCTTCCGCCGCCATCGCTGCTCTTCTGCTCGCGCAACTTGTTCTCAGGCGCGCCCAGCGCGGCGAGAACCATCCTGTGGTTCATTCCAACCAGAACCTCGTGCGCCGCGATGGCGTCCTTCAACGCCGAAGGGAGCGTGTCGGCGTAGGCCTGCGCGGAGGTTTTCACGCCGAAATCGATCAACGGTTCCAGCAGCGCTTTTATCTCCGGGCCGGATACTTCAGGCACACCACCTTCGAAGAGGAGAGTGATTCGCGAGCCTGTTGCGGTCTCGCCGGGATCGCCTGCGATGGGTGCATCGTTGAGCTGAATGTGGCGTAGGAAGCGGTGTTTCGCGTAGGGACCGCCGTTGAAATCGATTGTGATGCGGTCAGCCTTAATATCCAGCGATGTGATGACCACACGGTCGCCGGGGGCGGCGGATTGCCCCTTTTCGTAGATCATCTTCCTGTATTCGGCCGGTCCGGGTTTGAGTTGTCCGTTTGCCTGAAGCGTGAGGCCTGCGCCCAAGGGGAGCGCGCGGTGGGCAAAGCCTTGCTCTGCCTCAAGATTTCGAATCAGTTCGCGGCGGCCGCGTTCTGTGAGCTTTGCGTCGGAGAGGTGTACGTGGGTGGGGGTAAAGTCGGCAGCGATGTCGGCTGTGGCGGACTTTTCGCCGACGACAAAAACCTGCGCACGAGCCGTTGCGAAGGATAAGGCTATGAGGCCTGCGATGAGGGCCGATCTGTGAGGAGTCAGTGCCATGGAAGCACCTCAGATATAGAAAGCTTGCGCTTTCTCTTTGCTTTTGACAAGAGGTAAGCCAACTTTGGGAGGGCAAAATGTGTGTATTTTTTTTGTTACGGCAAAAGGCCGTTTTTGCAGGGGGTTTTGCAAAAAATGGGGTGTTGAACGTGGTTTTTCGATGGTGAATTTGTGGTGGTTCGCTGGTGAAACGTGGTGTGTTGGCAGTCACTTTTTCGGGTGCTGAAAACATGCCAACTTTTCAAACTTTATTTTCGGTCCCCGGTCAGGGCTTTGGTTCGTCGTTTGCGGAGCGGGTCTGGGACGTTGAAGGCAGGATCTGGACCAGCGAGGCAGGGGCGGCGGGCCTTGTCTGCTGCGCCATCTGCTCCATCGCGACATGGGCTGCCGGTGGAGGAGCTTCCATGGGGTAGCCGGCTGCGACGATGGGGACGTAGGTGTAGTGCCAGGCGTAGTCGCGGGTGATGCGGACCAGGATGACTAAGCCGATGAGCAGAACGATGACGGTGAACGCTGCCCCCTCCGGGCCGTAGTCGCCGCCGGTGAGCCAGAGATGGCCGAAGGCGCGGGTCTGGATGATGCTGGCGAAGTCGCCGATCCCGCTGATCGGCAGGCCGAAGAGAATGCCGATAGAGGCGTTCCACGCAAAATGGATCCCCCACCCGAGCCACAGTCCGTGGGTGCGAAGCCACGCAATGGAGAGCAACAGACCGGCGAGCATCGTGACCATCGTGCTGGTCCAGGTTGCGCCGGGATTGAGGATGTGGCCAAGCCCGAAGAGGAGAGACATGCCGATCGTAGCTGCGACCGGCCCTACGGCATCGATGAGGCGGCGATAGGGGTAGCCGCGAAACGCAACCTCTTCCGCGAGAGCGGCAACGGCGAGCGTGATCAGGTTGAGAAGAAGCAGACCGAAGGCACGCGGCTGCGTCCAGAGGTAGACGTGCAGGGTTCTTCCCAACGCCATAGGAAGGACGGCGAGAACGACGAGGCCCCAGCCGAGCGCGGCGCCAAGTGCCCATTCGCGCCTTGCGGTGGGACGATTGGGGAGACCGAGGACTTCGCGGAGTGAGGATTGCCGGTTGGCGATGGTCTGCAGGACGGAAAAACCAAGCGCCAGCAGGAAGAGCAGAAAGAGGGCGGTAAGCAGCGGGCGGGCGGCGTCGATAGCGAAACGTTCGGAGAGGCCGCGTGCGGCGTGTGAGGCGACAGCATCGGATGCGAGAAACCACGCGATGGAGGTGATGCAGAGTGCAAGCTGCAGCGTGCGCTCGGAGCGGCGTGCGGTTGTCGAATCGAGCGCGTGCAACGGTAGCTACTCCAGTGCGGTTGGGGTACCGCTAGACGGCAGTGTAAAACTGCGCGATGTTGCGGAACTTGGTGTAACGCTGCTCCAGCATGACGTCGAGGGGCAGGGCGCGCAGACAGGCGAGGTGGTACTGCAGTTTTTCGCCAACCATGGCCATGGTTGCCGCAGGATCGTTCTGGGTTCCACCTCTGGGTTCGCGGAGAACATCGTCCACACAACCCATCAGTTTGACGTCGCCTGCGGTGTATTTTAGAGCGGCGGCGGCTTGCTGTTTCTTGCTGGCGTCCTTCCACATGATGGAGGCGCAGCCTTCGGGGGAGATGACGGAGTAAATGGCGTTTTCGAGCATCAGGACGCGATCGGCGACTGCGAGTGCGAGCGCTCCGCCTGAGCCTCCTTCGCCGGTGATGGTGGCGATGGTGGGGACGCGGAGGCGGGACATTTCGATGAGGTTGCGAGCGATAGCTTCGCCCTGGCCGCGCTCTTCGGCGCCGATGCCGGGGTTTGCGCCCGCGAGGTCAATGAAGGTGAAGACGGGGCGGTTGAACTTTTCCGCGAACCTCATGGCGCGAAGGGCTTTGCGATAGCCCTCGGGGTCCGGGCTGCCGAACTTGCGGGCTACGCGTTCCTTGAGGGTGCGGCCCTTGAGGTTGCCGACGACGAGGACCGGCTCGCCGTTGAAGTTGGCCATGCCGCAGGCCATCGCAGCGTCGTCGCCAAAGGCGCGGTCGCCGTGGATCTCGCTGAAATCGGTGAAGAGTGCTTCGATGAAGTCCATCGGGTAGGGACGCTGCGGATGTCTCGCCAGCTCCGTCTTGATCCAAGCTTCGGGAGCTGGTGCCGGTGCTGGATGAGGATGCGTTGATCTGCCTGCTTCGTGTTCAGCCATCGTAATTCATTGTATCGAAGTGTGGCGCAGATAGTTGCCGGTTGCAGGTTGCCCGTTGCCAGGACTGTGCGATCATGGCGCTGGACACTGGAGATATTTCTCATGCTGAAGCGTCGTTTCAGTCTCCCCCTGCTTTACATGATGATTGGAATTGGGTCGTCAAGCGAGGCGCAGGTTTTGACCGCCCAGTACGATAACTTCCGGACCGGAGCGGATCTGCACGAGACACTGCTGAAGCCGTCAAATGTTAACACCCGTGATTTCGGAAAACTGTTTTCCAGGACCGTCGACGGGGATGTTTTTGCTCAGCCACTGTATGTTCCGTCGCTTGCCATTCCCGGGGTGGGAAAAGCGCAATGTGGTATTTGCGGCGACCGAGCATGACAGCGTCTACGCGTTCGACGTGAACGGCACCCGCGATGCTCGTTGTGGAGACCAGCTTCGTCGACGCAGCCGTGCGACCCGCGATGCTCCGTTGTGGAAGACCAGCTTCGTCGACGCGCAGCACGACATCACGACGCTGATTCATTGCAGGAAGTGCTTATGCAGGGCGTTATCGAGCGAGAGGGTGTTGTCGTCGAGAAAGAAGAGCAGAAGAAAGAAGACGACACTGTAGAGGAGTTGCTGGCTGGCGATATCCCATTGCTGATTTGAGGTGACGCCGATCGTAAGAGCCATCATAAAAACGGCTCCGCCGATGAGTGACGCACGGGTGAAGACGCCGAGGATGAGCGTGAGGCCGAGAATGGCTTCGAGGAATGGGATGGCGTAGCTGAAGGCGTATGTGAAGCTGTGCGGCAAGGGTGATTTCGCCATGTGTTCCGTGGACGCTGCGGCGAACGCGCCGATCCCGTTGTAGATGCGGATGAGGCCGTGGCCGGCAAAGTTGACGCCAAAGGCGATGCGAAGAAGTGCGTAGGCTAGCGACTTGTGGTGTACTCCCATTCCTCTCTAAGACGCGCGGGAGGCGAATCGAGTTCCATCTTCCCTGCTTTGAAGATGGCGATTTACCGTTGCCGTGCCGTCTGTATACTGCGAGCCATGAATCCAGCAAGAAACTTCTGGTCGCGAAAGCGGAGCTTCGCCGGATTGCTCTTGGTGCTGACCGCCCTCGTTCTCGTTGCCGGCCGTTCGCATCTTTGGGGGCAGTCCAAATCCGACTTTCCCGATGGCTACGATGCGGTGCAGGTTGCGCCGAACAGTCATCGGGTTCTTTTCGAAAATGCGTTCGTCAGGGTGCTCGAGGTGACCGTGCCACCCGGAACGAAAGAGCCGATGCACCATCATCGCTGGCCGAGCCTGTTTCTGTATTGGGATACAGGTGGCCGCACAGGGCACCAACGGTACTACCGGGCGGACGGAAGTGTCCGGGACAACCCGAGCAAGGAAACGCCGGTTTCCGAAGGCAAGTGGCGGGTGAAGTGGATGGAACCGGAGCCGATGCACTCTATTGAGAACGCGGAGACGGCGGAGAGCGCTTTGACACTTCCGAAGCGGCCTCCAACCGTCCGCGTGGAATTCAAGATCCATCCTTAGGGTGCAGCTCAGGCGCGTCCGATGACTACGGTTTCTGGGCTTCTGGGGACGGGGTGTGCGGTGATGTTGGTGAAGCCCGCCTCGGTGTACATGGCGGAGAGTTGTTTGAAGGTGTACGCGTCGCCGGATGGAGTGGTGGTCAGCATGATCATGCTGAAAGCTGCGGGCATAGATGGGGAGATGCGGTCGTCGTTGGGAACGAACTCTAGCGTGAGGGCGCGGCCGCCGGGCTTCAGGGCTGCGCGAACCTTCTTCAGGAGAGCGACGCAGGTGGCGTGGTCGAAGTGGTGGAGGAAGTTGGTGAGGAGGACGGCGTCGTACGGGCCTCCGAACGTGGCGTCGAAGGCAGAGCCGGGTAGGGTGTCGTAGCGGTCGAGAACGCCGGCCTTCTGAGCATTTTCCTTGGCGACTTCGAGAACTTTTGCCCAGTCGAGAGCCGTGATGCGGGCCTGTGGGTTGAGCTTGGCAACTTCGATGCCGAAGAGTCCGTGGCCGGCGGCGATGTCGAGGACGCGCATGGGGCCGGTGTGTCCTTCGAGCGCGAGGGCGGCGAGCGGAGCGACGTTGCTGGCTACCATCGGCGGCATGCTTTTGGCGAACTCAACCCAGATGGGATTGTCGGGCTCGACGTTGCCGTCGCCGGGGAGAGCGGTGTGGCCGGAGCGGACGATCTCGGTGAGATGCTCGTACGGCTTCAGCATGTCGGTGGTGAGGAGGAACCTGGCGGTGGGGGCCATGCATGCGGGAGAGCGAGGATCGAGAAAGACGGCGCTGGTGGGACTGTGACGGTAGTGGCCATTCTCTTTGACGAGGATTTCTTTGATGGTGAGGAAGTCGCAGAGGATGCGAATGCCACGCTCGGACGCGGAGCACTGTCGGGCAAGTGAGGCTACGTCGCCGGGGCCGTCTCCGATGGCGCGGAAGAGATCGAGGTCAATCGCGGTTCTGATGGCGGCGGTGCGCTGATGGCCGTTGACCATCTCGTAGTAGAGCTCGGGCGTCAACGGGCGTTCTTCTTGGTTCATCACTATCCTCTTTCGTTCCTGCAGCTGGTGCTGCGACTTTATTTGTGCGGGGAGTGTCGCCAGTGTACACACATGCCTGTGCTTGTGCGTGAAAAGTTGGAGAGGGATCAGCGGCGCTAAATGAGCACTGCTAGAATCGTCTGCAATCGTGGGGAGGTAAGACTATTTCCGGCAAACAATGTATCCAGCTTCCTGACCTGAAGGCGATCGGCCCCTACTCGCAGGCGGTGCGTGCCACGGGGACTCTGTTGTTTGTCTCCGGTCAGCCCGGTGTGGACCCAGCCACAGGCGAGGCCGCGGGAGCGAGTATTGAAGTACAGGCCCGGCAGGCGTTTCGAAATCTCGACACGGTTCTGAAGGCAGGTGGGAGCCGCCTCGATCTTGTGGTGAACACCACCATTCTCGTCGCCGATGTTTCCAGCTTTCCCGAGATCAATCGCCTCTTTGCGGAGTACTTTCCGGCGAATCCTCCTGCCCGGATGACGATGCAGGTTCCCCTTCCGAAAGGGCTGCTCATGTCGATTGGTTGTGTAGCGCTAGTCGAGAACTGAGCGAAGCTTGATGAGGAAGGGCATGACATCGGTCTCGGTACCGATGGCAAGGCAGAAAATCTGGCGGCGCAGGAAGCTTTGCGCTGCCAGATTTTTTGATCGGAACCTCAACTATCGCAGCGTAATATTGCGAAGGATCATGCTGCTGACTACGTGGGCCTCCTCAGCCCGCTTGTCGAGGACTTTCTGCTCGGCAGTCTGTGTGCCGTATTGCTTCATGCGAATGTCGTACACCTTGTCCGGCAGACCGTCGAGGGCGGCCATGTTTTTGTAGACGATCGAGAAGCCGAGGTCCCAATCTTCAGAGCCTGAGCGGGTAGTGTTGAGGAATATCTGATAACTGACGATCAGCCCGGCACTCTTTTCCGCCTCCCAGAGCGGCACGACGTTCTTCTTCAGGTCGGCCATGACCGCGGCGTTGTGGCCGGGTAAAACGTGAAGCAGCGTGACTCGTTCTACAGCGCCTTCGTTGTAGGGAACCTGGGCAGACGCTGCGGACAGCGTCAGAAAAGAAAAACAAAGCGCTGCTATTGCAAAGCGAAGAGCTTGTCTCACGGTGGAAGTCTCCTGATTCGTTGGATTTGTTGGATTTAGAAACGCGGGAAGTCTACTCAGATTCTTCGTCTCCGTATACCACCAAATTAAGGGCTTTCGCATCCCTGTGGGTCCCAGGTGGCATCCTGTGCAGTGGCTCGATTTAGCCGACTGCCGTGCCATGCGGGACTCAACAGCAGACAATAGAATTGTAGGCAGGGGATACGACATGCGCTATCGGAAGATCGAATTGGAACTGATTGTCGTCGAGGATGACGCAGACGCGGTGGTTGAGGAGTTGAACGCAACTCTCGACCGGCTTGAAGTGGAGCACGCAATTTTCGGTGGGGAGATCGAGACCTCTCCTGTCGAAGAACCTGGAACACAAAGGAGATCGGCGCTGACGCACACGAAGGCTGGGGTTGGGACGGCCGTTGACGCTGTTAAAGCTGCCGGCGAAAAAGTTGCCGACGCTTTCCGAAAAGTCATCTGATCGAAATTCTCACAGGCTCGTTTTCGCAGGACGGAACTAGTCCAGCACGCGGACGCCGCCGCGTCCTACGAGTTCTTCGATGTGGTCGATGAAGAGGCGGTCTGCGGCGACAGTGATGTTGTGGGGTTCGAGGACCGCGCAGAACTCGCCAGGCTCTTCGAGATCGAGGAGGACCTTGCCCTTGCCGGGTGCGGCGAGGAAGATGGCGTGAAGTTTTTCGAGCAGTGCGGCGTCGGGGTTGTGCAGCGGAACCTTGATGCGCAGTGAATCGGGAAGTTTGATCTTGACGTCTTCGAGTGCCTGGATGCTGGAGAGGGAGAGCTTGGGAGCTGACTCTTCTTCACCGCGCAGAACTCCGCGGACGACGACGGGGACGTCGATTTTTAATTTGTCTTTGAGTTTTTCGTAGTTCGCCGAGAAGGCGATGAGCTCGATCTTGCCGACGGTGTCTTCGAGGGTGGCCTGGGCGTAGAGTTCACCTGAGCGTTTGGACTTTGCGACCTTGAGGCCGGTGATGACGCCGGCGATGGAGATTTCGTGCTGCGGTTCTTCGCCGCGGCGGCGGAATGTTTGCGGCTCGGGTTTCATCTCGCAGGCGGTGACGGTGTCGACGACCTTCATGTTGCGGAGTTTCTCGCGGTACTTGTCCATGGGGTGCCCGGAGACGAAAAAGCCGAGGACTTCCTTTTCGTTTTGGAGGCGGGTGTGCTCGTCCCATTCGGCGACGCTGGGGAGTGCGTCTTCGTTTTTGTTCGCGGCTGAGGAATGGATGTCGGAGTCGAAGATGCCGAAGAGTCCGTGCTGGCCGGCGGCTTCGTCGCGCTGGGATTTCTGGGCGCGCTCCATGGCCTTGTCGAGTGCGGCGGTGAGCTGGGCGCGGCCACCGAAGTTGTCCATGGCGCCGGCTTTGATGAGGGATTCGAGGACGCGCTTGTTGAGCAGGCGGAGGTCGACTTTTTCGCAGAACTCATAGAGGCTGTCGAAGCCTTGCTTCCCTGCTTCGCGCAAGGCGGCGCGCGCTGTGATGATGGATTCGATGGCGTTGTGGCCGACGTTTTTGATGGCGGCGAGACCGAAGCCGATAGCCTTGCCGGTGGACGTGACGATTGGCGTGAAGTTGGCGTCGGAGACCTGAACGTTGGGCGGCACAACGGGGATGTTCATCTCGCGGCACTCGGAGATGTACTTGACGACGTTCTCGGGCTTCGAGGTTTCGGATGTCAGGAGCGCAGCCATGAATTCAACGGGATAGTGGGTCTTGAGCCACGCTGTGTGATACGCGAGCAAGGAGTAGGCGGCGGAGTGCGACTTGTTGAAACCGTAGCCCGCGAACTTCTCCATCAGGTCGAAGATTTCGCCGGCCTTCGCTTTGGGGAACTTGCGCTCGGCAGCGCCGGCCATGAAGATCTCGCGCTGCTTGGCCATTTCGTAGGCGTCTTTTTTGCCCATCGCGCGACGGAGCAGATCGGCGCCACCGAGCGAGTAGCCGCCGATGACGTTCGAGATCTGCATGACCTGCTCCTGGTAGACCATGACGCCGAGGGTCTCACGGAGCAGCGGTTCGAGTTCGGGCAGGAGGTACTGGACTTCGCGGCGTCCCCACTTGCGCTCGATGAAGTCGTCGATCATGCTCATGGGGCCAGGGCGATAGAGGGCGTTGAGCGCAGTGAGGTGCTCGATCGAGTTGGGCTTGTAGCGGCGAAGGACGTCGCGCATGCCGCCGGATTCAAACTGAAATACTCCCGAGGTTAATGCGCGATGGAAGACCTGTTCGAAGGTTTTGACGTCGTCGAGCGGGATGAGCGCCATGTCGACAGTGGTGCCGGTGGTGGATTTGATGAGCTTGAGCGCGTCATCGATGATGGTGAGCGTCGTCAGGCCGAGGAAGTCCATTTTGAGAAGGCCCATCTTTTCGACGGCCTTCATGTCGTACGCGGTGACGATGTCGTCGTTCTTGGCGCGAGTGACAGGGACTAGTTCGGTGAGTGGCTTCGGCGCGATGACAACGCCAGCGGCGTGAACGCCTGCTCCGCGGACGAGGCCTTCGAGGCGGAGTGCAGCGTCGATCAGCTCCTTGATCTTCGGATCGCTCTCGTAGGCGGTGGAGAGCATGGGTGAATCTTTGAGCGCCTGGTCGATGGTGATGCCGATGGTGGTCGGGATCATTTTGGCGATGCGATCGACTTCGCCGTAGGGCATGTCTAAAGCTCTGCCTACATCTTTTATTGCCGCTTTAGCCGCCATTGTGTTGAAGGTGATGATTTGTGCGACCTGGTCGCGGCCGTATTTGCGGGTGACGTAATCGATGACCTCGCCTCGGCGGTTCATGCAGAAGTCGATGTCGATATCGGGCATGGAGACGCGCTCGGGATTGAGGAAGCGCTCGAAGAGGAGCTCGTTCTGCAGAGGGTCGATGTCGGTGATCTGCATGACGTAGGCGACGAGGGATCCGGCGGCGGATCCGCGGCCCGGACCGACGGGGATATCGTGCTCGCGCGCGTACTTGATAAAGTCCCAGACAATCATGAAATAGCCCGGAAACTTCATCTGTTTGATGATGTTTAATTCTCGGTCGAGACGCTCGTGGTACTCGGGGATGGTTTTCTTGAGAATGCCGCGGTCGCGGAGATGGGCGACGGCGGTTTCGAAGCGCATCTTCAGGCCTTCGCGGCAGACTTTTTCGAAGTAGCTGTCGAGAGTCTCGCCTTCAGGAACGACGAAGTCGGGGAACGGATTGTCGACCTTGGCCATCTTGAGGTTGCAGCGGTCGATGAACTGCATGGTCCTCGCGCAGACTTCGGGAGTCTGCGAGAAGGTGCGGAGCATCTCCTCGGCGGACTTGATGTAGAACTCCTGGGTGTCAAACTTGAAGCGCTTGGGGTCGTTCATGCTGCCGGCGGTTTGGACGCAGAGGAGGATCTCGTGGGCGCGGGAGTCGTCGGCGGCGACGTAGTGGCTGTCGTTGGTGGCGATGAGCGGGATGTTGAGTTCGCGCTCCATCTTGAAGAGCGCGTCGCAGACGGCCTTGTCGGGGGCGAGGCCGTGGTCCTGGATTTCGAGGAAGTAGTTTCCTTTGCCGAAGAGATCTTCGTAGAAGCCGGCGGTGCGCTTGGCTTCGTCGTACTTCCCTTCCATCAGATGCTGGTTCACTTCGCCGGCGAGGCAGCCAGAGAAACCGATGAGGCCTTCGGCGTGTTTGGCGAGGAAGGATTTTGAGACGCGCGGTTTGCGGTAGAAGCCGTGCAGGGCGGCTTCGCTGGTGAGGCGGACGAGGTTGCGATAGCCGGCTTCGTTTTCGGCGAGGACGAGGAGGTGGTTGTATTTGTCGTCGTTGAAGGGGGCGCGGTGGTCGTCGTTTTTGCAGATGTAGAGTTCGCAGCCGAGGATGGGCTTGAGGGACTTCTTCTGCATGGCGTCGAAGAAGTGGACGGCGCCGAAGATGTTGCCGTGGTCGGTCATGGCAGCGGCGGTCTGGCCGATTTTGCTGAGGTGTCCGGCTAGTTTGTCGACATCACAAGCGCCATCGAGGAGAGAGTAGTCGGTGTGGAGATGAAGGTGGGTGAACTCTGCTGCCATGCACCTATTCTAAGGCGTTTGGGAAGGGCTCTCTGCTGAGGATAAGTGGGGCGGAATTCGTCGGGGTTCCTGGTAACTGAAAATATTTCTGCGAATTGCGATGACTTTGTGTGGGGTTGTGGTGTCTATTGCAGAAGTGACCCATGGAGGCAGCAAGGATGCGATCTGTTTGGGCGATTGTGTGTCTTTTTGTGTGTGGATCTGCTTTGGGAAATGCTCAGGGGACGGCGGGTGGGGGTTCCACGACGGGGCGAACGGCCTTGACAATTTACAACCAGGATTTTGCAGTGATTCGGACGCCAGTAGAGTTGAACCTGCAGGCGGGAACGACGGATGTGTCGGAGACGAACGTCACGGCGCAGGTCGAGCCGGATTCGGTGGTTCTGCGCGATGTGACGGGAAAGCGGCCGATCCGCATTCACGGTGACTTATACCTGGTGAACGTAATCGCACGGCAACAAATCGCCGGGTGTTAGCATCGTTAGCCAAATGGCTGGAGTGTTTTTCATTGACGGGATTCGCCGGTGGCTCCGACGCAGGAAGTGGGAGAAGAAACTTGGTCTTGCCAGACAATGGCCCGCGGTACAGGCGGAGGTCAATCACTGGCAGGTCCTGAATGCAGATGAAGACGTGGCCACGATGGGCGCGCCTTACCAGATTGAAGCCGGGTTTCACTTCACTCTGAACGGCGAGTACTACGGCGGCTATCTGCGCAGCGTCGCGATGACACTGCATGAGGCGGAGAGCAAAGCAGTGGGTTCGCCCAAGGTGAATATTCGCTACAACCCAACCAATCCGGATGAGACGGCTGTGCTGGCCGAGGACAACCGCGGTAACCTGCCGTTTGACGTCTTCTCCGGTTGATCCGGAACGAAAGCATGAGCAGGCGCCGGGAGAAAGCGCGTCGCGGGAAAGCCGTGGATCCGCAGGTGGAGGCAGGATTCGGCTTCGGCGGTGAAGTGAGCAGCGCGTTGCCAAAGAGTGTATTCGGGCGGCCACGGCGAGGAGTGGGTTCGCCATTGGATTGGAAAATGTTCCAGGATGAGAGCGGTGCGGGGAAGGTGGCTGGGCGAGCTGACGACTTCAGCGCTGGTCCATCCGTGGTCAGCCATGATGCGCTGGCTGTAGAAGATATTTTGGATAGTGTTCTGGGCCTGGCCTTCTTCGACGATGGCGTCAGGCGGAACTCCCTGGGCGAGGGCGAGCGTGGCCATGACGTGTGCTTCAACGAACTTGTTGTGGGCTGGACCGCCGGTGAAGATGAGGTGCGGAGCGATGCCGGCTTTGTATTCACGGACGCCCTCGAGAGTGCGTTCGCGCTGCTCCGGTGATGGCGTTCCGTCCTGCCGGGCAGGCGTGCCGAGAACGATGAGGGTGTCGAAGTGCGTGAGGCTGGTATTGGAGGTAGGGATGGTTCGATAGACGACGGCGATTCCGCCGACGACGAGGAGTACAAGAGCGACGACGAGGATGAGGAGTTTGCGCAAAAGAAGCATGTGCAGGCTAGAGGCTCCGGACCAGTCTCGTTGAGACTTCGACGTAGAGGTCGACAGCTTCCAGGAGTTCTTTCTTGGCAAGCCTCTCGTGAGGGGTATGTGCGACGTGGATGGAGCCGGGACCTAAGAGAAACGGCTCGCCCCAGGCGGTGAGGGCAGGGATGTCCGTTGCGAAGCTGGCAATCATGGTGGGAAGCTCATTCACTTTGCGCATGCGGACGAAGGGGAGATCGAGGCTGAAGGCGACGTCGGCGCGGTTCCCTACGGTTGCGATGATGGACTTTTTGATTTCGTCCGATGGGCCGACGAGACGAATGAGGATGTGAGCCTCGGCTTTGTCGGAGATGACGTTGGGTGCGTAGCCGCCGGAGATGAGGCCGATGTTTAGGGTTGATGCGCCGATCTCGGGCTCGGATGGCAGCGGCAGCGCAAGGACGTCATGGAGAGCTTCGACGAGCTTGTTGATGGCGGAGTCTCCAAGTTCGGGATAGGCGGAGTGGGCCATGCGGCCTTTGGCGCGGAGTTCGACGCGAAGGGCGCCCTTGGAGGCCAGGGCGATGCGGTTGTCTGTCGGCTCGCCGTTGATGAGAAACTTCGATCCTTTGGGAGATTGATTGGCGACGAACGCTCCGGCTGAGTCGCGCTCTTCGCCAACGAGGAAGAGGAGGCCGACTTTGACGCCTGCTTCGCGGAGGCGATCGGCTGCCGCGATTTGTGCGGCGATGATGCCCTTTGCGTCGCAGGAGCCGCGGCCGTAGAGAAACTCGTCGTCTTCGCTGGCGCCGATGAATGGAGGGACGGTGTCCATGTGGGTGGAGAGGACGATGTCGGGGATGACGCCGGGGAGAGCGGCGTAGACGTTGAAGCGCTCACCAGTGCCGGCGCCGGGCGTGCAGGCGTGGTCAGGCTGTTCGACGGTCATGCGTTCGACGGCATAGCGCTGAGAGGTCAGGAATTCGTTCAGGAAGGCTCCGGCAAGACCCTCGCAGTACGTGGTGGACTCGATATTCACGAGCTGCATAGTGAGTTGAATGGGGTCGATCGCCATATGTTCCAGCATACGTGATGGAGTGAGAACGGCGGATGATTCGCGTACTCGATAAACTGTGAGAGATGACACAGATTGTTTCTTCGCAGATTAAATCGATCGACGACCTTCGCGGTCCCGCGGGACGGCTGGAAGCCCTGCTGAACACGGGTCGCGACGACGCTCCGTACGCCGCGCTGGTCTGCCATCCGCACCCGGCGGGCGGCGGGACGATGCACAACAAGGTGGTGTATCACGCGATGAAGGCGTTCTCTTCGTTCGGGCTGCCTGTCCTTCGTTTCAACTTTCGCAGCGTCGGTCTGAGCGAGGGCGAACACGATGAGGGGTACGGCGAACAGGAGGACGTTCACGCGGCGCTGAACTGGATGGAGCAGAACTTCCATCGTCCGATACTTTTTGCAGGGTTCTCCTTTGGCTCGAATGTTGGCCTGCGCGCGTGTTGCGGAGATCCGCGGGTGAAAGGGCTGATCGGGCTGGGAGTGCCGGTGCACGCCGAAGGCCGGGACTACACCTACGGATTTCTGCCGAAGTGCACTATGCCGAAGCTGTTTATCAGCGGCGATCAGGATCAGTATGGGCCTCGTGACGTGATGGAGGGCGTGTTTGAGCGCGCTCCGGAGCCGAAGCGGCTGGTGTGGATTGCGGGAGCGGATCACTTCTTTCAGGGGACGAAGGACTCGCCCGGCTCGAAGCTGAACCTGATGCAGCAGGAGATTCGCGGGTGGCTGCAGAGTGAGTTTGGGCTGAGTTAGATTAGGCTGCGCCGCGTTCGGCAGAGTGGTTTCGGAAGACGACGTCGTCGTGATGCCGGCTCACCGGCGGTCGAAGCTCGGAGGCCGACGGATTGATGAGCCAGTCGCGCATGGCCTGATTGCAGACCTCGGGCATCTCTTCGAAGGCGATGTGTCCGACACCGGGCAGGACGAGCAGACTCGACTGCGGGAGCAGTTGCTGCAGCTCACGCGCTGAATTAAGGCCGACGGCTCGGTCGCGGTCACCCCAGATCAGCAGGGTCGGCTTGGGCGGTAGCCCGGCGAGAGCGCCGCGGAGCAACCCCATATCCACGAACCAGCGTTGGAGGACCTGGAGGACATGATCTATGGTGCCGGGTACGCGCAGGCCTTCGGTGTATCCCTCGAGTGCGCCCTGTGCAACACGCGACGGGTCGCCGTACATCCGGCTGAGCGCGGTGGCTTTCAGCTTTCTGGGCAGAGCGGGAATCTGGCGCGCAAACCAGATTCCGAAACGCGTCTGGTAGAAGCGGATGAGCTGGTTGGCCAGGTCGCAGAACGGATTCGCAGGAGCAAACAGAATGAGCCGGCGTACACGGCCGGGATGACGCGCGGCGAACATCATCGCCACTGCGCCGCCGTGGGAGTGTCCGGCGATATCTGCCTCGTCGAGGCCGACTGCGTCCATAAAGCCTGCTAGACGGTCGGCAGTGGCTTCAAGCCCTGCGTCCAGCCCGGGAACCCGCTCCGACTTGCCCATATTGAAGAGGTCGACGGCGTAGACGTTCGAATCGTGCGCAAGGAAGTTGATGTTCTGGCGCCAGTTCCTGGCCGATCCGACCAGGCCGTGCAGCAGCAGAAGAGGACGCCCGGAGCCGGCGCGCTGGTAGTGTACCTTGGCTCCGTTCACCAGGGCAAAAGTCTCTTCGATCCTGAGATTTCCTTCTGTCACGCTCGCAGCAACTCCCTTTTATGGGAAGTAATTACCAGGCAGGAAAACGTTCCTGACGGTCCTTCGTCCATCAATGCATGTTACAAGACGGTTAAAAAATTTAGCCAGCCATTCTTCCACAAAATGTTTGTTCCCAGGGCAAATAAGCTCGAAAAAAGATGCAAAATTACAGAGTTCTTACAGGAACCTGACAAGCTGATGAAGAGTAAGATATGCCAACGCTCATAATGTGAATTACGGAATAGGTTATGATTTTCCGTAGGAATAAGCGCAGCGTGACGCTTAAATGAAGCATTCAAGCTGTTTATTCGTTTGGTCACCAATGTGCTTATGTAATATTGAGTTTTATGAAAAATGCCGCCCAAACCCGCGTCCTGGCGATTGTGCTCGCGTTGGCGACGGTAGCAGTCTGCGTGCTGGCGGCGATGAACTTCGAGCACGAAAATGGTTTGGACGTCCCGACGGACGGCGTCTGGTGGGTTGAGGCCAACGGCGGCCTGAGGGCAGAGCGGGTACCGACGGAGTCTCCGGGACACCGCGCCGGAATACGGACTGGCGACATTCTTCTCAGCGTCGATAACCAGCCGACGACGCGCGTCGCGTCTTTGGGCCGTGAGATGTTCCGCAGCGGCATCTGGGCTCACGCGACCTATTCGATCCTGCGGCCGGTTCCCCAATCGGTCGATCTGCACGGCGCGACACGACTCGATATCCAGGTGATTCTGGAGCCGAAGGACCGGTCCATCAACCAGGGCCTGCGGTTTATCGCGCTCGTCTACCTCTGTATCGGGATCTACGTTCTCTTCCGGCGATGGACTGCGCCGAAATCAATCCATTTCTACGTCTTCTGTCTGGCTTCGTTCATGCTGTACAGCTTCCGGTCAACGGGAGAGCTGGGCATCTTCGACTGGGGCAACATGGTGGCCCAGGCCTTGCAGCCGGCGCTGTTCCTGCACTTTGCTGTCAGTTTTTCGGACAACTACGCCTCCGAACAGCGAAATCGCTTCAAACGGCGGTTGATCTGCGGCCTGCTCTATGTGCCGGGAATCTTTCTTCTTGGTCTGCAATACACGGCGATTCATTTCTGGTCGGCGACAGAGGTCCTGCTGCACCGCCTGGATCAGATTTCGCTTGGCTATCTCGCGCTGTACTACGTGATAGCGGCAATCGTCTTCCGGTGGCGTTATCGCCGGGCAGAGTCCGGGCTGGAGCGCCAGCAGTTGAAGTGGCTCACCCGCGGCACCCTGCTTGCCGTTATTCCGTTCACCTTGTTCTACGTGATTCCGTATCTTGCCGATTGGGCGCTGCCCGCTACGCTGGTCAAACTTGCGGGATTCTCGCTCGTTATTCTTCCTCTGACCTTTAGCTGGGCCATCGTCCGCTACCGGTTGATGGACGTGGATCTCATCTTCAAGCGCGGCGTCACCTATACGCTTGCGACGGCGTTGCTTGTTGGTTTTTACTTCGGCATCGTCGCGGTTACGGGCGAGATCGTGCACAGCCGTCTCTCCCCACAGTTCAGTTTCTGGGGTTTGCTGGCGGCCATCATCGTCGCGGGCATCGCCTTCGAACCGCTGAAACGAACGATTCAGGCATGGGTTGATCGCGCCTTCGACCAGAAGCGCTTTGACTACCGCGAGACGCTGGTGGAGTTCGGTCGCGGCATCAACTCGCAGACCGATTTGCGGGCTCTGCTCGACTCCATTGTGGAGCGTCTGCCGCAGGCATTGCTCGTGACGCGGGTTGCGGTGTTTCTCGCGTCGGAGAGCGACGGCCGATCCGGTTCCCGGCACTTTGATCTTGCGGCATCGCATGGGCTGACCAATCTTCAGGCCGCCGATCTGCGAGCGATGGATGTTCGCTTCCTCGACTTCGATCGTCCGGGCGCAAACAACCATATCTTTCTGGAGAACCCGCAGCAGGTTCTTCGTCTCCCGGAGGCTCAGCGCTCCAGCGCGGGAAGGCTCGACCTGAACTACTACCTTCCCTGCCGCGTCGCCAATCGCGAGGGCGGCGGCACGCGCACGGTCGCGGTGATCGGTCTGGGCCGCACGGACGACGGCGACTTCCTCTCCAGTGAAGACATGGAGTTGCTGGAATCGCTGGCCGGTTACATTGGCATCGCCATCCAGAATGCGCAGCTCTACCGGCGGCTGGAGCAGAAGATTACGGAGTTCGAGAGCCTGAAGGAGTTCCACGAAAATATCGTCGAATCGATCAACATCGGAGTCTTCGCCGTCGACCTCGAAGACCGTATCGAGAGCTGGAACACGCAGATGGAGGGCATGTACGAGAAGCCGCGCGCCGAGGTTCTGCGCCAGCCGATCTCCACCGTGTTCCCGCCGGAGTTCGTCGCCAGGTTCAACAGCGTCCGCGACGAGCATGGTACTCATACGCTCTACAAGTTCCGCCTCGTGCTGCCGAATGGAAGCGAGCGCATTGCCAATATCGCCATCGCGCCGCTAGTCACGCGAAACTTCGTCGCCGTGGGCCGCATTGTTCTGGTAGACGACATTACCGACCGCATCCAGTTGGAGGCCCAGCTGACTCAGTCGGAGAAGCTCTCTTCTATCGGCTTGCTGGCCGCCGGAGTCGCGCACGAGGTGAATACGCCGCTGGCCGTGATCTCCAGCTACACCCAGATGCTGACCAAGCATATGCGCGACGATGAACGGCTCGCTCCGGTGCTCGAAAAGATTACGCAGCAGACGTTCCGGGCTTCTGAGATTGTCAACGGCCTGCTCAACTTCTCACGCACCAGCGGGACGGAGTTCACCAGCGTGAACCTGAACGAATTGCTTGGGGATACGGTTACGCTGCTGGAGCACCAGTTCAAGACATCGCAGATTCGCGTGGAGACAAACTTCGATCCGCACCTCGCCCGCATTCACGGAAATCAGGGCAAGCTGCAACAGGTCATTCTCAACCTGATGTTGAATGCCAAGGATGCGATGTTCGGAACGACGAACGCCACGCTGAAGATTGCAACGTTCAACGGTCCGGGCCGCGTGTTCGTCCGTATTCAGGACTCCGGTGGCGGCATCGAAAAAGAACACCTCCACCGCATCTACGATCCATTCTTTACGACGAAGACCAAGCCGCAGGACGGCGACCATAAGGGCACCGGTCTGGGGCTGGCTGTCACCTATGGAATCATGCAGGAGCATGCCGGCAAGATTCACGTTGAGAGCGAGATCGGCGTCGGCACTGCCTTCCAGTTAGAGTTCCCGTCCTCCGGCGCCCGTCCCGCAATGCCTGCTGAAGCGCCCAAGAGCAGTGTGCAGGACATTGAGAGGAAGACGATCCATGTCTGAAACAACTGAGCTTGCCGCCGAATCTCTCCACCTGCAACGAACGGCGCGCGTTGTCGGCGATCCTCGAATCCTCATCATCGATGACGAGATTGCCATCCGCGAGTCGCTCGATACGCTGCTGACCCTGGAGGGCTTCGCCGTCAGCACGGCGGGCGACGGTCCCTCCGGCATGGAGCTGCTGTCCCGCAATGAGTATGATCTGCTTCTCCTGGATCTGGCCCTTCCTGGCCAGAGCGGCATCGACCTCCTGCCGCGCATCGTGGAAATGCAGCCGAACCTTCCGGTGATCATGATTACCGCGTATGGCACGGTCGGAAACGTCGTCGACGCCATTCGTGCCGGAGCGGAAAATTTTGTCCAGAAGCCGTGGGACAACGAAAAACTGCTCGCCGACATTCGCGCTGCCGTTGGCCGGCACCGTGCGGAAGAAGAAGTCGTCCAGCTAAAACGCACACTGAAGCAGCGGTACAACTTTGAAAATATCGTCGGCAAGAGCGAACCGATGCTCCGCCTCTTCGACCTCATCGCGCAGGTTGCCCCGAGCCGTTCCACTGTTCTGATCCAGGGCGAGAGCGGCACCGGCAAGGAGCTCATCGCGAAGGCGATTCATGCCAATTCGCCGCGCCGCGACAGGCCGTTCGTTCCGGTCAACACCGGCGCCGTGCCCTCGGAGCTGCTCGAATCGACGCTCTTCGGCCACGTCAAGGGAGCCTTTACCTCGGCGGTCACGGCAAAGAAGGGCCTCTTCGAAGTGGCGAACGGAGGCACTCTGTTTCTCGACGAGATTGCCACCATGGGTATGGACATGCAGGCCAAGATTCTGCGCGTTTTGCAGGACCGCCGCTTCATGCACCTCGGCGGTGTGCAGGAGATCCAGGTCGACGTTCGCATCATTGCCGCAACCAACGTCAACCTGCAGGAGGCTGTGCGCGAAGGCCGCTTCCGCGAAGATCTCTTCTATCGCCTGAACGTCATCTGTCTGGAACTGCCTCCGTTGCGCTCGCGTCGCGAGGACATCCCTCTTCTCGCCGCGCACTTCCTCAAGTTCTATGCCGAAGAGAACGGCACGGAAGACCGTGCGCTCTCGCCGGAGGCGATGCGCATCATTATGGACTACGAGTGGCCGGGCAATGTACGCGAACTGGAGAACGCCATGGAACGCGGTGTCGTGCTGTCTACCTCGCGGACCATCAGCCCGGACCTGCTGCCAACCCAGCTGACCGGCGGCACCTATTCCGCAAGTCTTTTGGATCATCAGCCCAACGCTTCCCTCTTCGATCTGATGGAAGAAATTGAGCGACGCATCATCTCAGACCGTCTGGAGCGTTGCCATTGGAACCAGACCGACGCGGCCGAATACTTCAAGATTCCGCTCTCCACGCTGAATCAGAAGATCAAACGGCTCAACGTCGAAGTCAAAAAACGATCGCGCGATTAACCGCCCGGCTGAATCACAATCTTCATCGAGTCTGCTTGCGGATGCGAAGCCAGGTCAATCGCGGCGACGGCGTCTTCCAATGAAAAACGGTGCGAGATCAGGTTTGTCAGATCGAAACCGTTACGGTATCCATCGAAGACCAGGTGGTTGACATCCTCGTTGAACGAAACCGAGGAACTGTACGAGCCCATCAGGGTCTTTTCATCCATGCAGACCGCCGCGGGATCAAACGGCGCCTCTCCATGCTGCGTCTGAGCAAAGAGCACGACGCGGCCACCCGGCCGGATCGCCTCCATCGCCACTTTGATCAACGCATTGCCGCCGACAGCAAGCAGAGCGACATCGGCGCCGCGTCCCTCGGTGGCGGACTTCGCTACGGCAGCAACATCTCCTCGTGCATCGAGCGGATGATCGAGCCCGAACTTTGCGGCAATCGCGTGCCGCTCGGGATACAGATCGCTGGTCAGCACAGTGGCGCCAGTCCTGCGTGCAAGAGCGGCTAGGAGAACGCCGATGGGTCCCTGACCGATCACGAGCACCGTCTCATCCGGTTGCAGGTTGAGCAGTTGGATCGCTTTGTAGCAGGTATTGACCGGCTCCAGAAACGCAGCCTGCTCGAACGGAATCGCATCGGGAATTTTCACCAGGCCGCGACGCACGATCCAGTCCATCACGCGGATATACTCAGCGAAGCCGCCACCCGAAGGCGCAAAGCCAGCAGTGCATCCGACCTTTTTGTAGACCTCACACTGGGCGAAGGTCTGCTTCCGGCAGTAGTAACATTCGCCGCAGGGAATGTGGTGGTACGCCATCACGCGGTCGTCGACGGAGAAGTTGCTGACACCGTCACCAACCCGGACGATTGTTCCCGCCATCTCATGCCCGAAGACACGCGGTGCATCGTGCGAGCCGGTGTGAATCTTTTTCAGGTCCGTCCCGCAGATTCCGCAGGTGTGAATCTTGACCAAGACCTCGCCCGCGCCGATCTTCGGTACCGGGAGCGTCTCGACACGTACGTCGTTGACGCCGCGATACACCGCGGCACGCATGGTTGCTGGGATTTTCTGAGGCATAGGCTGACTCTTATTCATTTCTTTCAAGTAGTGTAATCGCCAGTGGATCGGCGGACGAAGGCACGTTCATCGAGCCAGTCGTAGAGAGCTTCCGCAAGATTCTTCGCAGCAATTGCGCTATGCCTGCCGAGCCGAGCCACTGCGGGCCATGAACCTGGGCGAACCGCGACATGAGCCAGAAATGGCAACATTTTTAAGTGGCCATCTGTTCCGATGAAAGGATTGATATCAGGCAGCGTCGCCTCAGCATCGTCAGAGACCGCTTTGATGCAGTAGAACGGGATTCCCTTGCCCAGTGCGATTCTCGCAACCTCAGCGGCCTCCATATCAACGAGTCCCGCGCCGTAACTTGCAAGAAGCCGTTTCTTCTCGATGGCACTCGCAACGCGGGGAGTCGTCGCCAGTATTGGCGACTCAGACTGCCAAAATGCCGGACGAAGACGCTCACCCGTGTTTGTGTCGATCACCAGTGAAGGGCTGAGGACCGCGCCTGAGCGAAACGATCTATCAAGCGCACCGGCCCAGCCAACGGAGCAGACGGCGTCGAGTGATGCGATCCTCTCCGCCTCGGCAAACGCAGCGGCGGCGCGTGTCTCTCCCATACCGGCGCACACAGCAAGCCAGCAACCATCAGCATGTCGGTACTCCCAGGCTTCAATTCCCTTGCCCGACGGTCGCCGCTGCCAGTTGCTCGCTGTGGCGTGACGAACAAAGGGCTTCAGTTCACCACTAAGAGCCGCGATGATGGCGATGTTTCCCTTCATGCTGTGTGGCCAGCCGGCGCCGGGGCGTATCCGTGCGCAATAAACCAATCGATCGCCGCCCGTAGCGCAGGGTATATCGGCAAAACCTGAAAGCCAAGCTCGCGCTCCGCCTTGGCTGACGAGGCGAACATCGTCTTCCTCCCCATGCGAACCGCCTCCACAGTGGCGCGCGGCTCCTTGCCTCTTAACTTGCCTGTAATGGTCTCATCAAAGAAGGCAAAGCCCATCGCGACGGCATGCGGGACCTTCATCGTCGGCGACGGCAGGCCAGTGATGGCTGACATGCGGTCGAGAATCTGCTTCAGCGTAAGGTTTTCTCCGCCGAGGATGTATCGCTCGCCGGGAGTTCCGCGTTCGAGCGCGACCACGTGCATCCGAGCAACTTCGGATACATCGACGAGGTTCAACCCAGTGTCCACGTATGCGGGGAATTTCTTGTTGAGGAAGTCGACGATGATACGGCCTGTTGGCGTGGGCTTGGCATCGCCTGGGCCGATCGGCGTCGTCGGATTCAGAATCATGACATGCTGGCCGGTCTTGGCGGCCTTGATTGCCTCCTGCTCGCCGAGAAACTTCGATCGCTTGTAGTGCCCGATCATGTCGGCCAGCGCAACGGTGGTGTCCTCGTTGACGATGGTGCCGTCCGCTTTGAAGCCCATGGTGGCGACACTCGAGGTGTACACGACCTTGGCCACGTTTTCTTCGCGTGCGATACGAAGCAGTTCGCGTGTACCGTCGACGTTTGCTGCGTACATCTCCTTCGGATCGCGCACCCACAACCGGTAGTCGGCTGCTACGTGGACGAGTGCGTCGCATCCCCGAATCGCCGATCGCAGCGACTCAGGCTGCTTGAGATCGCCCACGACGATTTCGGCAGACAAGCCCTCAATCGCAGCGAGATTGCTCGTCTTGCGCGTAAGCAAGCGCAGCACTGCATTTTGGCTGGCATAGGCGTGGGCGACATGGCTGCCGACGAATCCGGTGGAACCTGTAAGGAAGACCTTCATCTCGAAGGAGGAAGGATAACGCAACTTGAGGTAGGAACGGGCTGAGGGGATGCGGCCTCCGCCGGCGTCTGGCCGGCGCGGTGCGGTGTCAGCAAAACGGCATCGCCGCTCTCGGTCAGGGCGACATCCAGCGTCATTCCCCATCTCAAATCAAGCGCTGTGGAGACGCCTTCGGGAAGCGCAATGCAGCCGCAGTCCTGAATGATGACTTGTTCCATAATGCCAGCGTCCTTTTAGTCCAGCTTCTCGGGCTCGATCTGGATATTCTGCTCGCCCGCCGCCTTCTTCTCCCAGTACTTCTTCACCCAGGCTTCGAAGGTTTTGCCTGCTGCGGTATCCCGGCCGGTAAACGCAAGCGCCGCGATATCGGAGTAGGCAACGTTCACTTTGGTCGGCGCGCTCGACGGGATGATGCGAATAAAGGAGTCGGCTAGAGACGAGCCAGTCCGACGGTCAAAGAGATAGCCGACGATCTGCGAGCCGTCTTTCTTCGTGATCGTGACATCGCCGCGATAGTCAAAGGCTTTTTCCAGTGCTTCGCGAATCTCGGCGTCAGTTGCCAGCGTCGGAATCCAGCCTTCGAGCTGTTCCCGCTCCCGGCCTGCGGCTACTTCGATCTCATCCGGATTTTCGTGGGCCAACTGCTCCAGTTTTGCGGATTCCTGCGTCTCGGTCGCCATCATTAGTCTCCTGAGACTCCCTGAAGTTCGGCGCTCTTTGTTGCCGTGCCGGGAGCCGCGATCTGCACGAGCGGGCCGGAGTGCGCGGGTTTCCATTCATTCAGCAGCTTCATGGCGCCTTCGTCTTCATACTTGCTGAAGAAGATGGCCTTTGCTGTCTGCAGTAGACCCTTGATCGAGCCGAACGTATAGTTGACGCCACTGGCCTCGTAGCCGGAGTGCACCATGCAGTTCGCGCACTGCGGATTGCCGCTCTCGGTGCCGTAGTTCGACCACTGCACCGTCTCCATCAACTCCTGGAAGCTGTCTGCGTAACCGTCCTGGAGCAGGTAGCAGGGTTTCTGCCAGCCAAAGATGCTGAAGGTGGGCATACCCCACGGTGTGCAGGTCAGGTTCTTCTTGCCCATCAAAAATTCCATGAAGATCGGAGAGGCGTTGAACTTCCAGGTCTTTTTGCGGTTGGAAAGAATGGCGCGGAACATCTTCTTCGACCGCGCGCGGCCAAGGAAATGCTTCTGGTCGGGCGCCTTGTCATAGGTGTATCCGGGCGAGACCATCATGCTCTCAACACCGGCAGTCATCAGCTCGTCGAAATGGGCGCGCACGCTATTGGGATCGGCGCCGTCAAACAGGGTCGTGTTCGTCGTGACGCGGAAGCCAGCCTCTACTGCAGCGCGCACTCCTTCCATCGCGATATCGTAGCCACCCTCGCGGCAGACGGAGAAGTCATGATGCTCGCGCTGACCGTCGACGTGGACTGAGAAGGAGAGGTACTTGCTTGGTTTGAACAGGTGCAGCTTCTCTTTCAACAGCAGAGCGTTGGTGCACATGTAGACATATTTTTTGCGTGCCACCAGGCCGGCAACGATCTCCGGCATCTGCGGATGCAGCAACGGCTCGCCGCCCGGGATCGCGACCATCGGTGTACCACACTCTTCAGCCGCCTTGAAGCAGTCCTCGGGTGTAAGTTCCGCTTTCAGGATGTGCGCGGGATACTGAATCTTTCCGCAGCCGGCGCACGCCAGATTGCAGCGGAACAACGGCTCCAGCATCAGCACGAGCGGATACTTCTTCCGGCCCTTGAGCTTCTGCTTCAAAACGTACGTTGCAACCGTCCAGGCTTGCGAGACTGGGACTGCCATCCGGTGTCTCCTCCATCAAAATTTCTGCGCAACACATTCGTCGTTGCGGATAACTCTTACGCTGCTGCAGCCGCTTCCTTCTCCATGGCGCGCCTGTAAGTCGTCAGCGCGAGGAGCGGGAAATAGTCGCGGTACAGATGGTAGGCCAGGTAAAACACCCTTGGAAAACCTGTGCCCGTATAGATCGCTTCGCTGTTGCGTCCTGCTGCCGCTTCGTCCCAACTTCCGTTTTCCGTCTGCTTTGTCACCAGCCAGCGGATGCCCTTCGCTACAGAATCGCTTCTCGTATCTCCGGCCGCAAGAAGGCCAAGAACGGCCCATGCGGTTTGCGACGGTGTACTTGGTCCAATCCCGCGAAGCGCCGGATCGTCGTAGCTGGTACAGGTTTCGCCCCAGCCGCCGTCGGGGTTCTGCACCATGCGAATCCACTCTGCTGCCTGCTGGATCGCGGGCTCATGGTTCCAGATACCCATAGCCTCCAGTCCGCGCAGGACAAGGAACGTGCCGTACAGATAATTGACGCCCCAGCGGCCAAACCAGCTTCCGTCGGACTCTTGTTCTCTGAGGACGAACTGGATTGCCTTCTCCACCCGCTTGTCGCGGCGGGTGTAGCCATAATTCGCGAGCATCTCCAGAATCCGGCCGGTAATGTCCACGGTCGGAGGGTCCAGCATCGCGTTATGGTCGGCGAACGGAATGTACTGGAAGATCATCTTCGTGTTGTCTTTATCGAAGCTGGCCCAGCCGCCGTTCTTGCACTGCATCGCAAAGATCCAGTCCAACGCCCGCTGCGACACATCGATCTGATTGCGTTCGCGAGGGTGACTGACGCAATTTAGCGCAAGAAGAACTTGTGCAGAATCATCGACATCCGGGTAAAACTCATTGTTAAACTCGAAGTACCATCCGCCCGGTTGCACATTCGGCAAAGTCTTGGACCAGTCGCCTTTGTTGCGGACTTCCTTCGACATCAGCCAGTCGGCGGCCTTGATCATGCGTGGATCGGTCTTGTCGACCCCGGCCTCGCCAAGCGCATAAACAGCCTGCGCCGTATCCCACACGGGAGACGAGCAGGGCTGCATGCGGAAGGTCGGTGTCGGGTAGTCAGGCTCGCCTTCAGGATTGTCGATGCCGAGCTTTTCAAACTCATCCATGGCGCGAATGAACTGAGGATCGTCCGGCGTATGTCCGAGGCAGGCCAGCGCGATCAGTGCATTCAACATGGCGGGATAGATTGCGCCCAGCCCGTCCGATTTCTCAAAGCGCTCCAACATCCACTTCTCAGCTTTTTTCAAAGCCATCTTGCGGAGCGGGCGAATATGGACTCGTTCAGCCCAGTGCGCGACGCGGTCAAACGCAAGAAAGATATTTCTCCAACCGAAGATCTTCTTCTTGTCCCACTTCAGGTGCAGGTGCGCATTCGCACGGCCACCGACGAAGAGTTCATCGATTCCCTGCTCCGGCGTAAGCTTTTTGAACGGCTTCTTCGCGTACGCAATCGACAGCGGCACAACGATGGCCCGCGACCACGCCGAGATCTCATAGATATTGAAGTACCACCACTTCGGAAACAGGATGAGTTCAGGCGGCACGGCTGGAACGGCGTCGTACTCGTATTGCCCCATGAAGCACAGGTAGATCTTGGTGAAGGTGTTGACCTCGGTCACGCCACCGTTGGCAAGAATCCACTCACGCGCCTTCACCAGCACTGGATGCTCGGCGGACCACCCCATCAGCTTCAGCGCCAGATAGGCCTTAACTCCCAGCGATATGTTCGACGGACCGTTGGGATAGATGCTCCAGCCGCCGTCTTCGTTCTGATGCCGAAGAATCTCGTTGACCGCCCGCTCCATCCGGCCACGATCCCCTGTGCCCAGCAGCGTATGGACGAAGATGTAGTCGGACTCGAGCATGCTGTCCGCTTCCAACTCGCCGCACCAGTAGCCGTCAGGATGTTGCAGGCCGAGCAGGCGATCCTTCGCGCGCTCTATGCCCTCAACAACATGCTCCAGGCCGAGATCGATCCGCCCAAAACGCGGTTGCGCTGGCTGTTTTACGACCTTCGGATTACTTGAAAAAGTCCCCATTGAAAACAAACTCTCTGTCTACGATTCTCGTTACCTGCCAACTGGCGGAGCGGACGCGATAGCCTGGACGATCTCTGGCGGCAAACCGAAGCGAACATTCTCCGGCATCACCTCGACCTCATCGACCGAGCCATAGCCCATCGTCTGCAGATATTCGACAACATCCTTCACTAACACTTCGGGAGCGGAGGCACCGGCCGTTACAGCGACGGTGTCGACACCTTCCAGCCACTCGGGCTGAATGGCGTCCGCCGTGTCAATCAAGTGGGAATCTGTATCCAGGTTCTTCGAGACTTCAACCAGACGGTTCGAATTCGAGCTGTTCCGCGAGCCTACGACGAGCACAAGATCCGCGCCGTGAGCGACGTTCTTGACCGCTGTCTGGCGGTTCTCGGTGGCATAACAGATGTCCTGAGCGTGCGGACCGACGATATTCGGGAACTTCTTTTTCAGCGCCTCAATCATGTAACGCGCCTCGTCGAGCGAGAGCGTTGTCTGCGTCAGATACGCAACCTTATTCGGGTCGGGGACGACAAGAGCCGCGACCTCTTCAACAGTCGAGACTACCTGCGTGACATCCGGAGCCTCGCCCTGAGTGCCCTCAACCTCTTCGTGATCGCGATGCCCCACGAGGACAAGGGAGTAGCCCTGCTTGGCAAACTTGATCGCCTCGACGTGAACCTTGGTCACCAGTGGACAGGTTGCGTCGACGACCTTCAACCCACGCTCCTTCGCCCGCTCGCGGACAGCCGGCGAAACCCCGTGCGCAGAATAGATTACCCGCGCCCCTTCGGGAACTTCGTCCAGTTCGTTGACAAAGATCGCGCCTTTTTTGGCCAGGTCCGTTACGACGTAGCTGTTATGAACGATCTCTTTGCGAACGTAGATAGGCGCTCCAAAGGTATCCAGCGCAATTTGAACGATGTCGATAGCCCGCACGACGCCGGCACAGAAGCCGCGTGGCTTGAGAAGAAGGACCCGCTTGGTTTTGGTCTTGTTGCCGCTCTGGTCAGAGACGCGCTCGAGAGTGGTTGTAGTCACGTCTTCCAGTATACCGCGTTCAACCCATCATCGGGACCTGTTTTGAACCATTTAAGGTGCAGATTTAGAGTCCTCAAGGAAAGCGAAAATACCCACAAAAGCCACGAGATAAATGCAACTTCCGCGATTTCGCCGCATCGCGAATCAGAGGAACCTGCGAAGTCCTAGAGCTTCTGACTCTCGCACGCAGGATGGCCGCAATCGCATTGCAGCTTGATCGTGTTTTTGGCTGCCTCACAATAGTTGCTGCAGAATTTCTGGCCCGCAGGAACCATGCAAAGACAACCGTTCATCGCGCACTTGTGCGTATCAGCCATATCGCCCTCCTGGATCCTTTGCTTCTCCCTGTCGGATGCACACTCCCCGCTGCGAGATGCCGGGTCGCCTATCCTAACGGCTACTTTCCAGCAGATGGGCCGCGTGTTTCAGGCTCGTCTCGGTCAGCTTGGCGCCGCTCAGCATGCGGGCGATCTCCTGGGTCCGCTCCGAATCCTCCATGCGGCGAACCTCGGTCTGAGTGCGCCCGCGCTTCTCGCTCTTCTCGATCAGGAAGTGCTGATCCCCGAACGCCGCGATCTGGGGAAGGTGGGTGATGCACAGCACTTGCTGACCCTTTGACAGCGTCTTCAGCTTTCTCCCAACCGCCTCGGCCGCCCGCCCGCCGATGCCGATATCGATCTCGTCGAAGACCAGGGTGCGCGGCAGAACTGATTTTCTTCTTTCGACCTGAACCGCCCGATGCAGCCTCTTCCACCGTCACCTTCAGCGCCAGCATCACGCGGGACATCTCGCCGCCAGAGGCAATCTCGTGCAGCGGCTTCAACGGCTCCCCGGCGTTCGTGGCGATCAGGCACTCCACCTGGTCCCAGCCATTTGCCGTCCAGTTCTCGACTGACTTCTCTGCCGTCACCTGGACATGAAAGCGCGTGCTCATCGCGAGATCGTTGATCTGTGCGACGGCCAGCTTCTCCAGCCGCTTCGCCGCATCCGTGCGGCTCCCTGTAAGCTGCGCCGCAGCGGTGCGGTAGGCGGCAGCATCCTTTTCTTCTTTTGCCCTTAACTCCACCAGGAGCGCGTCGCGGTTTTCCACCTCGGCCAGCTTCTGCGCAGCCTCCACGCCGAAGGCAATCACCTCTTTGAGCGTCTGCCCATACTTCCGCTTCAGGCGGTCAAGCGCTGCCAGCCGATCCTCAATCTCCTCCAGCCGTCCCGGAGCAGCGTGGACATTGTCGGCAAAATCGCGCACCTCGGCGTCAACATCCTCCACAATGGCCTTCGCGGCGGCTAGCTGTTGTGCCGGTTCCTGAAACCGCGCATCGTATCGCGCCAACTCCTCCACATGCTTCAGCGCAGCGCCCAGAGCGCCCTCGGCCGAGCCCTCCGACTCGTACAACAACTCGTGCGCACTCATCGCCGCGGTGTAGAGCTTCTCGGCGTTCCCCAGTACGCGCTTCTCCGCCTCCAGCTGGACATCTTCATCCTCCGCTGCCAGCGCACCCTGATCGATCTCCTTACTCTGAAAGCGCCAGAGGTCTGCCATGCGCAGCCGGTCCTGCTCCGCCGACTGTAACTCGTCGAGCTTGTCGGTGGTCGCTCGCCACGCGGCAAACGCTTCGGCAACACCATCCGTACTCAGTCCGCCAAAGCGATCGAGCAAACTTCGCTGTTGCGCCTGGTCGAACGAGCCCAGCGTCTCCCCCTGCGAATGCACCAATGCCAGTTCAGGAGCAAGCTGCCGCAGTACTCCCACGGTCGCCGGTTGATTGTTCACAAACACGCGTCCCTTACCGTTCGCGACGATCTCGCGTCGCAGCAGAATGTGGTCCGACTCGGAGTCGATTCCGTTGGCCTCGAGGATCGCGGCGGCTCCCGGCGTCAGTTCGAAGACGCATCCAACGACGGCCTTATCCGCTCCATGGCGAACGACATCCGGCGACGCCTTGCCTCCCAGCAGCAGCGCAAGCGCGTCGATCAGAATGGACTTCCCGGCGCCCGTCTCACCCGTCAGCAGGTTGAGCCCAAGCCCGAACGTAGCGACCGCACGGTCGATCACAGCATAGTTTTCCGCGCGCAACTCCAGCAGCATAAAGGCCTCGGGCAACGATGTATCGCGAGGATAGCAAACCTCGCACGATCTCCGCCGTGGAACCATCGTGTACATCCGAAGTCAGCATCACAACAGATGCCCCGGCTGATTTCCGGCGCAATCACGATTTACACTAAAGACTGGTGGACAATAACTATGGTCTGGACTTTCGCTCTCGCACTGTACCTTCAAGATGACGCTACGACGGCAGCCCCTGCAGCCGCCAACGGCAGCGCGCTTTTGGAGATGATTCACAACAGCGGCCCTGTTGCCTTCGCCGTCCTCGTCATTCTTCTCCTTGCGAGTATCTTTTCCTGGGCCATCATGATCTCCAAGTGGTCTCGCTTCGGCAGAGCCCATACACAGAGCCTGCGATTCCTCCGCGCCTTTCGTAAGTCGACACGGCTGAGCGAAATCGCCGCCGTCGCCGAGCAGTTCAAGCCCAGCCCTCTGGTTGCCGTCTTCAGCGAGATCCATGATGAGTACCAGCGACAGAACAGCGGACGCGGCATGCCACGCAATCCCGTCGCGCTCGAACGCGCCGCTCAGACAGCCGCAAGCGAAGCCCTCACCGCGATGGAGAGCCGCATGACCTGGCTCGCAACGATCGCAGCCATCGCTCCGTTCATCGGTCTCTTCGGAACCGTCATGGGCATCATCGACGCCTTCCACGGCCTCGGTACCGCGGGCGCAGCAACCCTCCGCGCCGTCGCCCCAGGTATCTCGGAGGCCCTCATCACCACCGCCGCCGGTCTCGTCGTCGCGATCCCGGCCGTCGTCGGCTACAACCAGCTCACGGCCCGGTTGCGCGAGTTCGCGGCGCGCATGGACGACTTCGGACGCGAGCTTCTCAACGCCATCGAAAACGCAGCCATGATCGCGCCACCTGCTCCAGCACTGTCTGAGGAACGGCGGAGGACCTTCTAGCCATGGCCTACACCTCAAAAGGACATACCCAGACCGCACTCGCCGAGATCAACATCACACCGCTGGTCGATGTGGTGCTCGTGCTTCTGCTCATCTTCATGCTCACAGCGCCGGTGCTTCAGTCTGGCGTTGAAGTGGCCATCCCCAAGACGCGCACCGTCAATCAACTCACCGAAGAACGGATGGTCGTCACCATCGACCGCGAGCAGAACGTCTTCCTGCAGGACAAGCCCGTCAACGTGAACGCTCTGCCTGGGCTGCTTGAAGGTCTCCCGCAACGCCGATGCCGCCAAACGCATCATCTACCTCCGAGCCGACGAGCGAGTGCCCTTCGGAGCCTTCGCCTCGGTCATGGATGCCGTGAAACAAGCCGGCATCACCAACATCAGCATCGTCACCCAGCCCATTAAGCAGTGAGGAGGGTGCCATACCCGCTTACCTCCAACTCGGCACCGATGATCTCCACGACACCGACAGGCTTGGAGTCAACTTCGCAAGCTCGCTTGTGCTGCACGGTCTGGTTGCTGCTGCCGTTGTGGGAGGGGCGTTCTTCTTTCATCACAAAACCAGCTCCTGGGGCGAAAACGCATCGAACGCCGGAGCCATCCAGGCCACTATGGTCTCGTCGATTCCTCTCCCCCCCACACAGCGCACGCTCGACACCGGCGTCCTGACGTCTGAGGCGCCAAGCCCCGCGCCCGTGGTCACCAAGGAGAGGACTGAGCCCCCCCCCACCCCCAACGCAGTCGCCATTCCTGAAAAGGTGACGAAACCCATCAAGACGGCAGAGAAACCCACGCCCGCTCCGCCGAAGCACGTCCAGCCAATCACGCCGCCGCCCACCAAAGCCGTCACCGGCGAGACAGCCGGCATCCGCATCGCCCAGTCGACCGTGGAGCTCAAGAACGGCACCTCCAGCGTCTCGATCCAGGACCGCAGCTTCGGCGAGCGCTACGCCTACTACGTCAACATCGTCAACACCAAAGTCTCGCAGAACTGGTATAAGTCGGAGGCCGATCCGATTGCCTCGATGGATAAGAGCACGACGATCCTCTTCGACATCGATCACGACGGCATCCCATCGAATGCCCGGATAGAGACGCGAAGCGGCTCGCCCTCGCTCGATCAATCCGCATTGCGCGCAGTGCAGCGCGTCGATGGCTTCGGGCCTCTTCCGCAAGGCAACCGGATTACGGTCGAGTTCACCTTTCACTTCCGGCCGCAGTAATTTGCGCCGGTGCGGTATTCGTTTGATTACCTTTGCAGTGCCTTTTCAGGTACCCCCTAAGGCCTTTTTTGCGTCTAACATTAGACAGAATGCATAGTCCGGACCGATCGCTTCCCTCTCTCCACGCTCGGCTGCAATGTTTTGGAGCACTTCTCTTGGTGCTCGCCTGCGCCTCCATCCTCCGCGCACAAGAGGGGTTCCATACCGAAACCTCCACGGGTGTCACCAACGTTCGCATCGCTGTTGCGGACTTCAAACCCGCCTCCTCCGATCCCCAGACCTCCAGCCTGAAGACCACCTTCGACACGACGCTCTACGCAGACCTCGCCAACGCGGGAATCTTCGACATCGTCTCGAAGAGCCTGCTGCCGCAGTCGACTCCAGGCGCTCCTGCAGAGATGAACGTCCAGCAGTGGTCTGTCGCGCCGACCTCCGCTGCCATGGTGGCCTTCGGCAACTTCGGTGTTCAGGGCGGCAGGATCACCTGCAACGGTTATCTCTTCGACGCGAAGAACGTCCAGTATCCGCAGGTGCTCGCCAAGCAGTACAACGAGGACGCGAGCGATGACTCCGCCCGGCAGATCGCTCACCGCTTCGCCGACGAGATCATCTTCCGGCTCAGCGGCGGCAGCCAGGGCATCGCCGAATCCAAGATCTTTTACGTCAAGATCAACGGCGGCGACAAAGAGATCTGGGAGATGGACTACGACGGCGCCAACCAGCACGCCATTACTCACCTCGGCAGCATCTCACTTTCTCCGCGCATTTCTCCCGACAACTCGCGCCTCGCTTTTGCGTCACTGGGCCACGACGGATTTCAAATTCGCATGTTCTCCCTCGTCCTCGGCCGCATGGTCAACTTTCAGGGTGCAGGTGGAACGAACATCACTCCAGCCTGGGCTCCAAATGGGAAAGACATCGCCTACTCCTCCTCGCGCTCCGGCGATCCCGAGATCTGGGTCTCCGATGCGAACGGCTCCCTGGCACGCCGCATCACAAGCTTCCGCGGCCCCGATGTCTCGCCGGTCTTCAATCCGCGCACCGGCTCACAGATCGCCTGGATCAGCGGGCGCACCGGCCTTCCTCAGCTATACATCATGGATGCCGACGGTTCCGCCGTACAGCGCATGACCGACGGCGGTTATGCCACCTCTGTCTCCTGGTCTCCCAACGGCCAGTTTCTCGCCTTTGCCTGGGACCGCAAATACGGCCCCGGCGCACCCGGCGGCCAGGACATCTACATCATGGAGATCGCCACCAAGCGCTGGATTCAGCTTACCCACGATGGTGGCCGCTGCGACTTTCCCTCCTGGTCTCCCGACGGTCGGCATATCGTCTACGCCAACACCGCCGACGGCAAGGCCGGACACATGAGGATCATGACGATGCTCGCCGACGGTACCCAGAAACGGGCATTGACCGGCCCGGGCGCCGATATGCCCAACTGGAGTTGGAAGTAGACCGTTCTTCCCTGCGAGATCGTTTCGCAGGGTACTGGTTTTTTTGAAATACTAACGATAGGCAGGAGATAACGATGAGTTCGATGCAAAACAGAATCAGCAAGGCCTTGGTTATGGCTGCAACCTTCATTGCGCTCGGCGCAGTAACAGGCTGCCATAAGAAGGCCAGCGGTGTTAATCCCAGCACACTAGGTCCCACTCCAGCCGCTGCTCCTGCCCCCACTGCGACCATCACTGCGGATCCGCTTGCGATCGATCTAGGCCAGTCGGTCGTCCTCAACTGGCGCAGCGAAAACGCCACCTCCGTCAGCATCGACGGCATTGGCGACGTAAACCTCAACGGAACCCAGACCGTCTCACCCTCCAGCTCCACCAACTTCCACCTCACCGCAAAGGGTGACGGCGGAACCACGGAGGCCAACGTTCGCGTCACCGTCCGCGTGCCGGTCGCTCCCACTGCACCTGCTCCGACTAATGCCGACATGGGCAGCGAAGCGGCCTTCCACCAGAACGTCCCGGACATCTTCTTTGACTACGACAGCTACGAACTCCGTCCCGACGCCTCAACGGCGGTGACGCAAGCTGCCTCTTATCTGAACTCCCACCCGGCCATCAAGATCATCATCGGCGGCTATTGCGATGACCGCGGATCGGCCGAGTACAACCTGGCGCTTGGCGAAAATCGCGCCAACTCCGCCCGCGCCGCACTGGTTGCAGCCGGTGTGCCCGCGAACCGTCTGCGCGTCATCAGTTACGGAAAAGAGAAACAGTTCTGCACGGATGAGACCGAGAGCTGCTGGCAGCAGAACAGGCGGGCCCAGTTCTCGCTCGATCGCTAATTCTCGCAATCCCACTTCAGCTCAGCCCTTGCACAACTCATCGCGCGAGGGCTGACAGGAAGACAGAAAGCTCCTCCCATGAAGAACCAACCCAATCAACTCCGTCAGCCCACTAACTTCCGTCTCGCCACTAAGCCGGTTCACCTCGCCTCCGCAGCGCTGCTCGGCGCCTTCCTCTTCTGCGGAGCTCCGGCCTTCGCCGCCAACAAGGACATGGTGCAGCTGCAGACTCAGGTTCAACAGCTGCAGGACGCGGTGGCCCGCCTCCAGCAGTCCAACGACGAGCGCATGGGCGTCATGAAAGACCTCATCCAACAGAGCGCCGACTCCGTCAATCGAATGGCCGTCACGATAAACGCCATCCAGAAGCAGGTACAGTCCCAGCAGGATGCGCAGAACGGCAAGATCGATCAGGTCTCCGGGCAGATTCAGTCTCTCAACGACTCGGTCGACGAGATCAAGGCCCGCATCGGTTCGCTCCAGAAGCTGATGCAGGATGTTCAGAGCCAGCAGCAGTCCATGAGCGCGAACATGCAGAACATGCCGCAGACCGGCGGCTCAGCCTCGCCCGCGCCCGCCAGCTCAGGGTCAGAGACCACCCCGTTCAATCCACCCGCCCCTATCGTGAGAAGAGGCAAGCCCTCGGCTGACGGTCCTCTCGCTGCTGCACCCGCCCCCTCGGGTGGGTCAGCGGCTCCTCCTGCCGACGAACTCTACAAGACCGCTCTCGGCGACTACATGTCCGCCAAATACGCTCTGGCATCCTCAGAATTCGGCGATGTCATCAAGAACTATCCTGACAATCCCCTAGCAGGAAACGCGTACTACTACCAGGCAGAGATCAACTATCGCGGAGGCCGCTACGCCGACGCGATCAAAGCCTACGACAGCGTCCTCGAACAATATTCCGACAGCAACAAGGTTCCCGTCTCCCATCTTCACAAGGGCATGGCGCTAGTCGCTCTCAATCAGAAGGACGCCGGCGTGCGTGAGTTCCGCACTCTCATCCAGCGCTTTCCCAACTCTCCCGAAGCCATGCAGGCGCGCAGCAAACTCAGTGGCATGGGCGTCACAGTAGCCCCTAAAGCTCACTAGTATTCTGCCCCCGCCGGAATCCTCAGTTCCGCAACCCCTGCATAAGCGCCTCGATCTCCGCCCGTTCCTCGCCCGTCAACGGCAGCAGTGGCAGTCGCGGCCTGCCTCCGAAGTACCCATTCAGTTCGCACCCAAACTTGATCCCCGCCACGCCAAGCTCCTCCTCCACTCTCGTCGCGACGCCCTGCAGCCGTACCTGCTTCTCGGTCGCCAGCCCTTCATCGCCATCCTTCCACGCCGCCAGCACCTCGTAACACGCCTGCGGGGCGGAGGCTGCAAACGCCGGCATCGCTCCCACCGCGCCAGCCTGCAGCGCCTCCAGCATTCCGCTCGTACGTCCAGCCAGCATCTGGAACCCAACCGACTTTTTCCGCGTCTTCACAACTATTTTTGCCGGAGCAATCGCCAACGTAGCGCTTCCATCCGTCAAAGTATCCGCCGAAACGAGTCCTTCGGCTGCACTTTCGCTTCCGGGCTTCATCCTTCCGGTCACTGCGGCGAACACTGCCGTTACCGTCGCCTCGCGCTTCAACCCCGCCGTCCCATCCTTGATAGCCTTCCACCTTCCCTGCCCGTCACCACTATCCACCAACCCGACGATCTGCGGATGCCCGGCAAGTTCGATCACCATCTCAACCGGCAACGATCCGCCTCGTTCCGAAGCTGTGCTGTACAGCACCACCGGCAACGGAGAACGATCCGCAACCAGACGAAAATAAGTCAGCAAGGCCTTGGCATCGATGCCCGGAGCCCTTGTCCGGAAGAACGTCGGCTGCTTCACCAGCACCGCATCATATCTGAGCTTCGCAGCAGCCTCCGCCAGGTCGAGCGTGCCCGCCACGCTGTCGCGCGATACCCCCGCCATCAGCACCTTCGCTGCAGCGGATGCATCCGACACGCTGCGCAGCACATCTCGCGTCTCGTCGTCCGACAGCATCGTGGGCTCGCCGGAATCGCTCAAAGCCGCCAGTCCGGCGACAGGTGTCTTCGAATAGCGAGCCGCGTTATGTTCAAGCTTAGGGAGATTAAGCCGTCCGTCGGGATAAAACGGCGTCGTCAGCGGAAGTTGAAGTCCTTCAAGCAGCATCTCAACATTCTAAAAGCGAATCCTTCAAGAAAACGATCTCAGCGCGTGTTAATCAGGATGCACCTTCCACGAAAGACGTAACCGGAAATCGCCTCCGCCAACCAGAGGATGGGGTAACCTCTAGGTGGTCCATGGTTAGCGAACGAGACATCTCGCAGGACAAGACTCCGGGCGACCTGGCTCGCGAGGCGCTCTGGTTCCTTGCCCACACCCTCATCGCCTTTGTCCTGCTCGCCATCGTCGTCGGCGTAATGGCGCTCAACCATCCGGACCCCGACTCCGCATCGCCCAAGCTGCTTGGAACCGTCCTTGCTTTCGTGGCTCCGATAGTTGGCGGCTTTCTTCTTGCCCGCATCCACCACAACGAGGTCGCAACCTACGTCTGGATCTCCGGTCTCGTCATCTTCTCGATCGCCAGCGTCTGGGTCATCGACCTGCCGACCGGCAACGGCCTTTGCGAGACCTGCGGAGCCGGCGAAAAGCTGTGGCGAACCTTCTTCACCTTCAGCCACGGCAGCGGACTCATGGGCGGCGACGGCCTCTTGGTCGGCACGTGGATACCGCTCTCCATGATCGGCTACGCCATCGGCGCAAAACTCGCCCTCGTATCCAGATACTGATTCTCCACCGCATTACTTGACGCTGGCGACCGCCTTCGTCTCATTCGAAAATCGGTCCAGGTGCAGCGTCTGCAACGCAACCACGCTCAACGTCCCTCTCTGCAAAGCAGCGATCCCCTCAGCCGCCGCTCGCGCCGCAGCCAGCGTCGTGATGGTGGGGATCCGCGCCAGCACCGCCGCCCGGCGAATCGCCTTCTCATCGAAGAACGTGTCCTGCCCACGCGGCGTGTTGACGATCAGCTGAATCCGGTCTCCCTTGATCAGATCGACAACATTCGGCCGGCCTTCTTTCACCTTGTGCACCCGCTCCGGTTGCAACCCGGCCTCCTCCAGCACAATCGCCGTCCCGTGTGTCGCTACGAGATGGAAACCCATCTCCACAAACTGCCGTGCCAGCGAAATGGTGCGCTCCTTGTCGTGATCATTCACGCTCAGGAAGACAGTCCCCTGCAGCGGAAGCACCTGTCCAGCGGCAATCTGCGCCTTGGCAAACGCTTCGCCGAAGTTGTCCGCCACTCCCATCACCTCGCCGGTAGACTTCATCTCCGGTCCTAGCACTGTATCGACTCCTGGAAACTTGCCCCACGGAAATACCGGCGACTTCACATAATAGTGTGAGCCTGTATCGAGATCCCTGCCGCTCGCCACCTGGTCCGGCAGCAGTTCCCTCAGCTTTCGCCCAACCATGATGCGCGAAGCAACCTTAGCCAGCGGAATCCCCGTCGCCTTCGAAACATAAGGCACCGTCCGCGAAGCGCGAGGGTTCACCTCAATCACATACACCGTTCCGCGCTGTATCGCGAACTGAATATTCACCAGTCCGCGCACACTCAACGCCATCGCCAGTTTGCGCGTATACTCGCGAATCGTCTCGAGCACATCGTCGCTCAGATCGACCGACGGCAGCACACACGAAGAATCACCCGAGTGAATCCCGGCCTCTTCGATATGCTGCATGATTCCCGCGATCAACACATCGTCGCCATCGCACAACGCATCCACGTCACACTCAATAGCGTCTTCGAGGAAGTGGTCGATCAGCACCGGCCGCTCCTGCGAATACTCAATCGCCGTCGTCATGTACTGGACGACCGCCGCATCGTCATATGCAATCACCATCGCGCGCCCGCCCAACACATACGAAGGCCGCACCAGCACCGGATACCCAACGCGGTTCGCTCCGGCCACAGCCTCTTCCACGCTGGTCGCCATCGCGCCCTCAGGCTGCGGAATCTTCAACTCCTCAATCAGCTTTCCGAACCGCTTCCGATCCTCAGCCAAGTCGATCGACTCCGGCGAGGTACCGATGATCGGCACACCAGCCTTCTTCAACGGCAGCGACAGATTCAGCGGTGTCTGCCCGCCGAACTGCACGATCATCCCGATCTCTGCACCCGAAGAAGCCTCATGCTCATACACCCCAAGCACATCCTCCAGCGTCAGCGGCTCGAAGTACAGACGGTCGCTCGTGTCATAGTCGGTCGACACCGTCTCCGGATTGCAGTTCACCATGATGGTCTCGTAACCGTCTTCGCGAAGCGCGAACGCAGCATGACAGCAGCAGTAGTCAAACTCAATTCCCTGTCCAATCCGGTTCGGCCCGCTCCCCAGAATCAGAATCTTCTTCCGATCCGTTGGCGCCGCCTCATCCTCTTCGTCGTAGCAGCTATACAGGTACGGCGTGTAGCTCTCGAACTCGCCCGCACACGTATCCACCATCTTGTAGACCGGCATCACGTTCAGCTTCTTGCGCAGCGCACGAACCGCAGCCGTACCCTCCGCCCCGGTCAGCCCCCAAACAGCGGCCAGCCGTTCATCCGAGATCCCCATCCGCTTGGCCGTGCGTAATTGATCCGCCGTCACCTCCGCCATCGGCACCCCGCCGACAGCCTTGATCTCGTCGGTAATCTGTTTGATCTGGTACAGGAACCACGGATCCATCGACGTCATGCGCGCAACCTCGCGCACGGTCATCCCTCGCTCGAAAGCATACCGAATGTACGAGAGCCGGTCCGGATGCGGCGTCACCAGGCGCTGAGTCAGGCGTCGCGGTTCAATGTCGTCCGCAGTAGCTTTCTTGCCCGTCTCCAGCGACCGCACCGCCTTCATCATCGCTTCCTTGAAGGTCCTGCCGATCGCCATCACCTCGCCGACAGACTTCATCTGCGGCCCCAGCACGTCATCGGCGTTCGGAAACTTTTCAAACTGCCACTTCGGAATCTTCACAACGACATAGTCAATCGTCGGCTCGAAGCATGCCGGCGTCGCCTTCGTAATATCGTTTTGAATCTCATCGAGCGTGTAACCCACCGCCAGCCGCGCCGCAATCTTCGCAATCGGAAACCCCGTCGCCTTCGAAGCCAGCGCCGACGACCGCGACACCCGCGGATTCATCTCGATCACCGTCATGCGCCCGTTCAGCGGATTCACCGCGAACTGCACATTGCTTCCGCCCGTCTCCACGCCAATCTCGCGAATCACGCGAATCGCCGCATCCCGCATCGCCTGGTATTCGCGATCCGTCAGCGTCTGCGCTGGCGCCACCGTAATCGAATCGCCCGTATGCACGCCCATCGGATCAAAATTCTCAATCGAGCAGATGATGATGACGTTGTCCTTCAGATCGCGCACCACCTCCAGCTCATACTCCTTCCAACCGAGCACGCTCTCTTCCAGCAGACACTCATGCACCGGCGAAAGATCGAGTCCACGCGCCAGAATCTCCATCAACTCTTCGCGGTTATAAGCGATACCGCCACCCGAACCGCCCAGCGTAAACGAGGGCCGGATCACCACCGGGAATCCAATCTTCGCGGCAAACTCCAACCCGTCGCGCAGATTATTGATCAGCGCAGACCTTGGCATGTCCAGGCCAATCCGAGTCATCGCGTCCTTGAACAACAACCGGTCCTCGGCCTTCTTGATCGCCTCCAGCTTCGCGCCAATCAACTCAACGCCGTACTTGTCCAGCACGCCCGAATCCGCCAGATCCACCGCAAGATTCAGTGCTGTCTGTCCACCCACCGTCGGCAGCAGCGCGAACTTCCCCTTGCCGCCAAGCCCGTCAGGGTCGAGCAGCTCCGCCTCGACGCGAAGAATCTCCTCCAGATACGCGGCATTCAACGGCTCAATATAAGTCCGGTCAGCAACCTCGGGATCCGTCATGATCGACGCCGGGTTCGAATTCACCAGCACCACCTCATACCCCTCGGCCTTCAGCGCCTTACAAGCCTGCGTGCCGGAGTAATCAAACTCCGCCGACTGCCCAATCACAATCGGCCCCGAGCCGATCACCAGAATCTTCGCAATGTCATTCCTGCGTGGCATTCATCTTCTCCGCTTCATGCAACGAACCGCCGCAAGGCAGCGATTCAATCGTTCTGTAAATAGGCACACTGCTTTAGCTCTGCCGTGTACGCCTCAGCGTCTTCCGGACGGGCTGATCAGGATCTCTCGCGACGACCCCCGGTAGTACTTCACGTGCACACTGCCGACTGTTCCATCAGCCACCTGTGCGTGAGGTCCGCTTCTCCCAGCCATTGACCCCACATCTCCACACTTCCAAGCAGCGACGAGAGTCGTCCTGAGTTGTCGAACTTGTAGTCAGAACATGACCTGTGGTCAGGATAAAACGTGAAGCACGAGCCGCTTCAAGAACCGTCCTCGCAAATGAAAGTTCTGGAATACCGTGCCTGCCTTCGGCTTGATGAGCGGTTGCAACCCGTTGCAAGCTCCACGCGCCATCCGTCCGATTGTCTTGCAATACACCGCCTTGGTCTTTCTCTTGGCTGCGAACAAAAAGGAAGAAAACATCAGCAGCACAAAACGAAGAGCTAGCCGCTGCCGTAGAAGCATCTTCACTTCTTCCACTCTTCCATCATCTTCCGAAAATCCTTGAAGAGATAATGCGAGTCGTGCGGCCCCGGACTAGCCTCCGGGTGATACTGCACGCTGAACATCGGGTCCGTCTTATGCCGCAAACCCGCCAGCGTCTGGTCGTTCAGATTCGTATGCGTTCTTTCAACATCCGCGGGCAGCGAATCCGGATCGACATTGAAGTTATGGTTCTGCGCCGTAATCTCCACCTTGCCCGTCTGGTGGTTCATGATCGGGTGGTTCCCCCCGTGATGCCCAAACTTCAGCTTGTACGTCTTTCCACCGAGCGCGATGCCAAAGATCTGATGTCCCAGGCAGATCCCGAAGATCGGCTTCTTCCCTCGTAATTGCTTCACATTCTCGACCGCATATTCCAGCGGCTCCGGATCGCCGGGCCCATTCGAGAAGAACACTCCATCCGGCTCCATCGCCAGCACGTCCTTCGCAGGAGTCGTCGCCGGCACTACTGTCACGCGGCAGTTCTCACGCGTCAGCATCCGTAGAATATTTTCCTTGATCCCGAAGTCATACGCCACCACATGCATCTGCTTCGCATCGTCGCCGAGAGCCGCCGTCAGCAGCGCATTGCCCGTCTGGTTTTTCGGCTCATTCGCATCCCACTCATACGCAACCTTCGTCGTCACCACGCTGGCCAGATCGGTGCCATCCATCTTCCGGATCGACCGCGCCTTCGCCACCAGCGCCTCTGCGTCAAGATTTTCACCCGAAGCAATCACCCCGCGCATCACGCCGTTCGCCCGCAGATGCCGCACCACGGCACGTGTATCGACCTCCGCGATCACCGGCACGCCATAGCGCTCCAGATACTCATCCGCGACCTGCGTCGAACGCCAGTTCGAGCTTACCGGCGAAAATTCGCGCGTCACCAGCCCTTCGATATACGGCTTCTTCGACTCCGCATCACTCGGGGTCGTTCCATAGTTTCCAATGTGGGGATTTGTCAGAACGACAATCTGACCCGCATAAGAGGGATCGGTGAAGATCTCCTGATAGCCGGTCAGTGATGTATTGAAGACCACCTCGCCAGAGCATTCCGCTCGTGCGCCAAAACTCTTGCCGCGAAAAATGCGCCCGTCTTCCAGCGCCAGTATTGCCTGCATTGCCTCTCCTGTTTGGAGTGGATTTAATAGATTCTATCAGCATTCACACTGAAAAATACTGATCGCAGGCAAAACCTTCCGCACCAACAAAGAAGACCCGGCACAAGAACCGGGTCTTCTCGCCAATGACTGCAGCAACCTAGCTATGGCGATGATGGCGGTGATGACGACGATGATGGACAGCGGCATTGGCAGGAACCACCGAACCAGCCAGAACGACCAATGCAACGGCAGCAAGTAACAACGTGCGCAACTTCATAAAGAAATCCCTCTCAGACAGCCGCTCTCATGAGCAGCCTGTACCTGACATGCAGCCTATCCCGCCCATGAATTTTTCGCACCAGATATTTTTCATCATGTCCCAAGGTTGATTACCCATTGCCCCACACGAACGAAGCAGCATCGCCAACCTCAAGATGCTAAAGTCGACACAGACGCCCTCAATGCCCCGCCCCGCTCCCAAGCCAAAGAAACGCACCCCGCCTCAACCCGTTCAACCGGAAGTTGTCAGTCCCATCTGGCTCGTCAAAGCCATCGGCCTCACCATTCTTGCCGCACTCCTCTGCGGCTATCTCACCTTCTGCCTGCTCTTCTACCAGGGTCAGTGGCAGTTCGTCCTTCACCCCGCCCGCACCTCCAGCAACCCAACCTCGATCGCCGGCATTCCCTACGAACTTATCCGTTTCGGTCCCGACGAGTCCGCCATCCCCCAGCTCACCGGTTGGTGGATTCCCTCCGACCCCGGCGCCCGCTACGCCCACCTCACCATCCTCTTCCTCCCCGACGGCAACGGCTCGCTCGACGACTCCATCCCCACCCTCGCCAGCCTCCACAATCTCGGCCTCAACGTCTTTGCCTTCGACTATCGCGGTTACGGCCAGAGCGTCGTCATTCGCCCCAGCCAGCAAAGCCTTACCCACGACGCCGACTCCGCCTGGCAATATCTCATCACCTCCCGCCACCTGACCGCGCAACAAATCATCCCCTACGGAGCTGGCTCCGGAGCCTCCCTCGCGACGCGTCTCGCCGTCTCGAATCCAGGCATCCCGGCCCTCATCCTCGATTCGCCCCGCACCGATCTCCTCGACGCAGCCCTCAGCGACCCGCGGTCCAGGTTCCTCCCCGTTCGTCTCCTCTTTCACGAGCGTTTCCCGCTCACCGAACCTCTCTCCACTCTCCGCACACCCAAGCTTCTCCTCACTCGCGCTGCCACGCCGGACAAAAGTTTCGCCACCGCCGCCGATCCAAAGCTCACGGTAGAACTCGCCACCCCGTCGCCAGTTCTCTACTACCAGAGCGTCACCCGCTTCCTCGACCAATACCTTCCACCCCCACCGCTCCCCCAACTCGTGCCTTCTCCGGCACCCGCTCGTTAGATCGCACTCCACCATCGCCGCAACGCGATTAACCTTGATTCAGGAAAATCTTTTATGACGAAATGGCTCAATGGCCTGCAACCCTTTGGCGCGCTCCTGATGCGCCTTGCACTCGGCGTCTCCATGGCTGTACACGGCTACGGAAAGGTCGTGCCTCACGGCGCGCTCAATCACTACGTGCACTACATCGCCTCGCTCGGCATCCCCTCCTGGCTGGGCTACGTCTCGGCGTTCACCGAGTTCGTCGGCGGCATTCTGCTGATCCTCGGCCTGCTCACACGCTCTGGCCGCAGCGCTGGTCGCCATCAACATGCTCGTCGCCTTCTTCTTCGTCGGCATCCACCAGGGCTTCGGAATCTACAACTACGTCCTGGCTCTCGCGGCGCTCGGAATCATGTTGACCTTCTACGGCGCCGGAGCCCTCGCGCTCGATCGCAAGATCGGCTTTGCCTGATCTGAAATTTGTCCGGCAAAAAGAAGCATCCCTAAAGGAGTGAAGGCCCCCGATACTCTGGGGACCTTACCTATTGGTGGGGAGTCTTTGTTGCGGATAGGTGAAGCCGGAACCGAGGAACTACTAGTCCGGCACTTGCGAACTACACACAATAAGACGCGGGTCCAAAGGAAAAGTTGTCCTATTTTTTCCACTATTCTGTATTTAGTTATTTTTTACATTCCATAAACAGAATCCAGGCAACATCGTTACAAATGGCCGAATCACAGCAACTTCACCCTAGCTGAAGTTCAAAAAATCACCTGGATTGACCTTTGCTCCGGGAAAAACCACCTCAAGATTCTTTGCACCCAGCGTCTTGTAAGCCGCTTCGCCAAGCACCCGGCGAAAGTCCGTCGTCACCGTAAGATCACGACCCTCATTCAACTGTTCATTCGCCAGTCCCGGCCATTTGCCATACAACTTGCCGCCCTTCACGGTGCCGCCCAGGACAAACATCACATTGGCATGTCCATGGTCTGTCCCGCCTGTGCCATTCTGCCGCGCCGTTCGTCCAAACTCCGACATCGTTACCAGCGTCACATTCTCCGCATCGTCACCGAGATCCTTCCAGAAGGCGGCAATCGTCTCGGAGAATTCCTTCAGCCGGTTCGCCAGTTGACCATTGGTGTTCCCCTGGTTCTGGTGCGTATCCCATCCGCCAATGTCGGAGAACGCCGCCTCCACTCCGAGATTCGCCTTCAACAGTTGTGCTACCTGCTTCAGGCTGTTTCCAAACGGCGTGTTCGGATACACCACTCCCGCCGCCGGCTGGTAGCTGCGACGGATCGGCCGCCTTCAGCATCTTCACGGCCTCAAACGTCTCCTGCCCCGTCCCATGCAGCACCGCATCCGTGCTCTCGTCATACATCGCCTGAAACGCATTGCTGATCGGCGAGGTCTGCGGTCCCCTGCCGCCCACCGAAAAATCCGCCAGATTGTTCACCGCAATCGCCGGCAGCTTGCCCTGCAGCGTCCGCGGAACCTGCGTCCCCAGCGCCACCGCACGAAATGCCGACGGCTTCCCCGTCAGTGTCTCCTCCTGCAGCGCCCGGTTCAGCCATCCATCCGGAGTCGACTTCACCCCCGGCGTTCCACTCTCCATATAATCCTGCGCGTCGAAGTGCGACCGCGTCGTATCCGGCGAGCCCGCTGCATGAACAATCGCGAGATGCCCCTGGTCATACAGCGGCTTGAAAGCCGTCATCGAGGGATGCAGTCCAAAGAATCCATCCAGATCCAGAACATCCTTCTGCCGGAATCGCAATCGAAGGCCGCATCGCATAGTAGTTCTTCTCTTTGTACGGCACCACGACGTTCAACCCATCCGCCGCGCCCCGCTGAAACAGCACCACCAGCTTCTTCTTGTTCGCCGCAGCCGTCGTCACCTCGGCCAGAACGCTTCGCGACAGAAACGCCGGAATCGTCGACGTGCCCACCAGCGCCAGCGCTCCGCCCTTCATAAATCCGCGCCGGCTCACCAGACGCTGCGCCGCATCCCGCCCATGTATGTCACATCCCCAGTCGCTGTGGTCCTCTAGACACTTCATGCTCGCCATGGTAACTCCAGTCTCAATCGCCGGGTCCGGATTCGCGGACAAGGGCGCTTGTTGGTACTAACGCACTTGCGGCCGGGAAGTTGTCATTCCCGTCGGATTCCTCGTTCCAGGCGGCTAAGTGAACCTCTTCCCTCACCTACCGCCTCTGAAACTCCGGCGAACCCAGCAGCAATCCTGCCATCATCGCCGCCTCCCGATCCATTGGCGGCCGTCGGTTGCTGCTTCAGCATGGCTGGATTCAGCACCTGTGCCATCGGTCTCGAACTCGTTCTGGCCGGATCGGAAAATCCTTCACCGCCTGCTGCTGCATCGTCTGGTCCTGCAACCCTTGCAGCACCGTCGATCTCGTCCGATCGCTCACCGGCTGGCCCAGCAGCAGCATCTCCAGCTTCGCTTCCTTCGCCGCCGCCGCTGCTCCATTCTCCGTGCCCGACGTCAACGCCGCCGGCTCCATCCCTGCGCTCGTCTGCCCCAGCAACCGCGGCCAGTCCGTCTGCACCCCGGGAATGCGATCGCCGCTCAGCACCAGCGCGAAGTTCATCCGGCTCACCAGGTCGCCCGTATTCACCCACGGCTCCGCCATCCAGCTATACCCATTCGGCGTCTGCATTCCATACAGCGGCATCCCCAGCTTATCCAGCGACTGCACCAGCGGAAGCGCATTCTTCACCTCCGCACCGCTCGCCCGCACCGCCGACACCACAAACTCCACCGGCGTCTTCACCTTCGCGCGGTACACCTCCGGCGACCAGAACTCCGGCGAATCGAACATCGTCCGCAGCACCGTCTTGATGTCGCCATCGCTCGCCACGAAACGACTTCGCCATCCGGTCCACCAGCGCCGGCGGCGGCGTATCGCTCACAAACCGCACCGCCAGCTTGGTCGAAACAAACTTCGCCGTCGCCGGACTCGTCGCCAGCATGTGCAGCACCTGCAAGCCCTCGGCCTCGCCATTCTCGTCGATCGTCTTTCCCAGCACCATCTTCGATCCCGGCTCATGCCGCCGCTCTTCGAACGCGATACACCGCCGCTGCGATACGGCCGATCAATCGTCCACCCGGTCAGCACCTTCGCCACCTGCGTCACATCCTGCTGCGTATATCCCTGCCCGCACGCACTATCCAACGCACTCACCGGATGGTCCTGGCTCACCTCGCACTGCACGCCCAGCGTGTGCAGCTCCATCAGCTCGCGCGCATAGTTCTCGTTCAGCCCACGATCCTTCAGCGCCTGCTTCACCTGCGGATTCTGCGCGAACTGCGCAAACCTCGCCGCCATTCTTCGCCGCCATCGAATCCGGCCCGATGCTCTGCCAGTTGTCCAGATACATCAGCATCGCCGGACTCTTCGCCGTCGCCACCAGCAGGTCTTCAAACTTGCCCAGCGCATGCGGCCGAATCACATCCCGCTCATACGCCGGCAGCATGTACGGCTCATTCTGATTCTTCCTGACATACACATTGAAGTGGTTCAGCCAGAAGTCCGTCATCACCGCTTCCAGCTGCCGCTCGCTATACATATCGCGCAGCATCCGCGACTCCAGCAACTCCGACCCGATCATCCTCGGCGAACCCTGCAACGCAGCCAGCGTCTCCCGCTGAATCGGCGACAGACCCTCCGCGGCCTCTCCCAGCTCCTCTGAAACTCAAGCTCTTGCGGAACGCCATCAACTCTGCCGGCGGCATCGCCAGAATCCGCTGCATCCTCTCGTCCGGCGGCAGGTTGATAATCTTCACCGCCTCGAGGCCCGAGTAGAACTCCTCCTCGTGCGCCGCCATCGCCGGAGTCCCCGGGTCCACCCCGTCTCCGGGCAACATTGCTTTCTCTTTGGCCCCGTCAGCGATTCTTCGCCATCGCAGGCGACATCATCTGCTCCATCATCCTTGCCGGCATTCTGACCAGCCGCGCCGCTGCCTGATTCGCCTCCTGCTTCGCCTTCTGGGCCTCGTAGAACGCGATCCCATCCGCATAGATGGCATGTTCCACCGGGTCTGTCGGCAGCGGCATGTTTCTCATACTCATCTGCCGCAGCATCTGCGGGCTCGGATACCGCCGCTCCATCTCCCCCTGTTGCATCTTCATCGCGGGAAACATCTCCAGCCGCGCCTCCAGCGCCGAATCGTCGATGCTCGACGGATTCAACTGCTGCTCAAACCACCGCTGCAACCCCATCGCCTGCACCGCCGCAACATCCCCCGGCCGCGGCCCGAAAGTAAATCGGTTTAGCGCATGCAAAACCCGTTCCTGCCCTTGAATCTCCTTGGTCGTCGAATGCTTGACCGGCTTGTTCACCGCAGCCGCCGCCACCATGGGCTGCTCCGCCATCAGTACGCACAAAACGCCAGCCACCAGGGCCCGTGCCGAACACCCCAGAATCTCAGCAGACTCCCGTCTGAATCGCATAGCCACTCCTATCGCGCTCCGGCCTCGTCCTGCTCAACCCAGACAGCCGAAGAACTCCCTCTGCTGGCTCAGACCCGATATAGGCCCGGCAGTTGCGGACAAATTCGCCTGTAATTCGCCGGCTAGAACGCCGCAAGCTCCTGCATCGCCCGGTACAAGTCCTCAGGTTGCGGCAGGATAGCATCCTCCAGCACCGGCTGGTAGGCCACAAAGGTATCCATCGCCGCCACCCGCCGCACCGGGGCGTCGAGATCGTGAAACAACTCATCCCCGATCCGAGCCGCGATCTCCGCCCCATACCCCCAGCTCAACATATCCTCGTGGGCCACAATCACGCGATTGGTCTTCTTCACGCTCTCCGCAATCGTCTCCCAGTCATACGGTGTCAAACTCCGCAGATCGATCAGTTCCACATCCACGCCCGTCTCGCGATGCAACTTCTGCACTGCCTGCAGCGCCCGCGGCACCACAGCGCCATACGTCAGCACAGTCAGATCCTTCCCCGGCCGGACAATCTTCGCCTTCCCAAACGGAATGCAGTACTCCGGCCCCGGATAGGCGGCCCGTCCAAACGTCTCCCGGTACAGCCGCTTGTGCTCGAGAAAGATCACCGGATCGTCGCAGCGAATCGCCGTCCGCAGCAGCCCGATCGCATCCAGCGCATTCGACGGCATCACGATCCGCACGCCCGGCGTATGCGTAAAGATGCTCTCGCCCGACTGCGAGTGATAGATCGACCCGCCCGTCAGATAGCCGCCAATCGGCACCCGCATCACCAGCGGGCAACTGAATCCCCCGTTCGACCGCCACCGCACCAGCGGAAGCTCATTGCGCATCTGGTGCATCGCCGGCCAGATGTAGTCGAAGAATTGAATCTCCACCACCGGTTTCATCCCGCGAATCGCCATCCCAATCGCGCGGCCTGCAATATTCGCCTCAGCCAGCGGCGAGTTGAAGCACCTCTCGCTGCCGAACTCCGCCTGCAATCCCGCCGTCAGTTTGAACACGCCGCCCTTGCCCTTGATCTTGCCCGCGCGCAGAGCTTCATCCCGGGAAGCATCCGCAACATCTTCGCCGAACACCACCACCCGTTCATCGCGCCGCATCTCGTCCTTCAGGCAGCAGTTGATCAGGTCCGCCATCGTCCGTTCCGTCGGATCCGCAGTCGCCGCAGGTTCGGTCGCGAACCGCGCATCCATCGGCGTCAAATCCTCCGAGTACACATGCTTCGTGATCGAAGCCACCGTCGGCAACGTCGCCATCACCGCGCGATCCGCCGCCCTTTGCACCTCTTCATCCACCTGCTGCTCGAGCCGGTTGATCGCATCTGCGTCGAGAATTCCCTCACGCAGCAACCACATCTGCATCCGCGAGATCGGGTCCTTCGCCGCATCCGCAGCCAGCTCCTCGGCCGACCGGTACAGCCGCTCATCATCGCTCAGCGAGTGCGAATACGGCCGAATCACATGCCCATGCACCAGCGCCGGGCCACGTCCGGAACGGCAGTACGCCACCGCCTCGGCCATGGCCTGATAACTCGCAACCGGATCCGTCCCATCCACTTCCGCAAAGTGAAAGTTCGGAAAATTCGCCACCAGTCTCGAGATATTTCCCCCCGGCGTATTCACCTCCACGGGCGTCGAGATCGCGTAACCGTTGTCCTCAACGACAAACAGCACCGGCAGCTTCCCATTCGAAGCCGTGTTCAGCGACTCCCAGAACTCTCCCTGGCTCGTCGACCCCTCACCGATCGAAACATAAACCACCTCGTCGCCATGGAACGTCACATCTTTGAATTCGCGATAGTCCCCATCGTGTTTTGCCGCTGCCTCCGGATGCCGCGTGAAGAACCTTCCCGCCTCCGCGCAACCCACCGCATGCAGGCACTGCGTCGCTGTCGACGAAGACGACGACACGATATTCAGTTTCCTGCTCGACCAGTGCGAAGGCATCTGCCGCCCGCCGCTCGCAATATCGTCCGCCGCTCCAACCGACTGCAGCAACTGTTCCTCAACCGTGTTTCCCAGCGCCAGGCAGATCGCCCGGTCGCGATAGTAAGGAAAGAACCAGTCATACCCCGGCTTCATCGCCATCCCGGCGGCAACCAGCAGCGCCTCATGTCCCGCGCACGAAACCTGAAAGAAGATCTTCTGCTGCCGCTTCAGGACGATCTCGCGATCATCGGTTCGCCGCGACAAATACATCAACCGGTAGAACTCCACCAGCTGCTCGCGCGTCAGCGTCGAGCTATCCGCCGTTTTGATTGCTGTCTTCTTTTCCGCTACAGCTGTCCCGCCCTGTCTTGCCATGCACCTATCCTCGGCGACGCACACACGCCACCGAACACGATTGTACTGGGAAGCCGCCATACTTGACTTCCTCAAATTGCACTTTTTTGACTCCCTGGTCAATTAGTCGTTACCCGGTTCATAACACGCGCAAAACCAGGATCGTCTGGTCATCCTTCTGCTTTCCAAAGCTCCGCACCGCACTGACCATCGCTTCTACCATTTGTTCAGGCCGGAGCGTCTCGGTTCGGCGTATGATCTCGGCCAGCCGGCTTGTTGAAAACTCCTCCCCCTCTGCGTTTTCAACCTCCAGGACCCCGTCGGTCGTAATCACAAACGCGTCGCCCACCCCATACCTCACCCGCGCTGTCACATACTGCACACCGTCAAACATTCCAATCGGCAGCTGCTCGACTCCCAGCATCTCGACGTCCTTCGTCGCCGCCCTCCAATGCAGCATCGGCGGATGCCCCGCTGAAGCATATTCGGCCTCGTCCCCATCCGCGAAACGCAGCCCGGCAAACGTCATGTACATGTTCTGTTCCTTCACCGACGGCAGCACCCGATTCATCTTGTTCTGCATCTCCGCCAGCCCGCACCCATCGAGCAACAACGTCCGTCCCGCTGTCTTCACCATTCCCATCAGGATCCCCGCCTGCAATCCATGTCCGGAGACATCCGCTACATAACAGAACAGTCCGCCATCGTGCTTCACCAGGTCCACCACATCGCCGCCCACCTTCTCACTCGGCAAGGTCAGCCCGCAAACTTCGAATCTCTCATCGCGATAAGAGATCCGCGGCACAAGAGTCGCTTGAATGCCGTGCGCCAGTTCCAGCTCACGCTGCGCGATCATCGCCCCGCCTTCCAGACGTCAGAATAAATACAACAAAAAAGACATACGACCCGACAAGCGTCACCCAAATTCCATTCACCGACAACGACAGTCCCCACTCCATCGATGGCACGGGAAATCGATGCGACTGAATGATTGCGTTCGTAACACGAACTGCAAAAGAAACGACAATGAGTTGGAAGACGATGACTACTGGTATTACAACCGGACGCCGCGCGAATCCAATCACGTACAGAATCGCAAAACCACCGCTTAGAGCTATCCATAACACGACAGCCGCGACGGGCAGCCGTCCTTTCGCTGTTACATCCGCAAGAAATCCTCCTGTCCCGAACAAGATAAACACCGCGATCATCAGATAGCGGAGTTCGCGCATCGGAACCGATCGCCAATACGCGCGTCGCTCCTCGCGGTGGGCCGAGAAGAGCGTCCATCTGCGCCAGCCCGTTTTCACTGTCTCGGCCATACGGCAACCTTATCAAAAGCAAAAGGGCGATCCAGCACCCGGCCGGACCGCCCCCTACTTCTCCTTCGTCTAAACAAACAACGGAGCCAGCACCAGCGTGATCGTCGCCAGAAGCTTGATCAGCACATGCAGGCTCGGTCCGGCAGTGTCCTTGAAAGGATCGCCAACCGTATCGCCGACAACCGCCGCCTTATGCGCCTCTGACTTCTTGCCGCCATACTGCCCTGTCTCGATGAACTTCTTCGCGTTGTCCCAGGCGCCGCCGCCGTTGTTCATCAGCATAGCCAGCAGCACTCCGGAAATCGTTCCAACCATCAGCAACCCGGCAACTGCCTCAGCTCCAGCCAGATTCACCGGCACGCCCGCAATCGCAGGCACAGGCAAAATCGTCCCCGGAGCATAGAGCGCCGTGTTCGCCTGATAGCTCGCACTGAAGTGCCGGAAGACCAGCCCCACGACAACCGGCAGCCCAACCACCAGCGCCCCGGGCAGCACCATCTCCTTCAGCGCCGCACCCGTCACAATGTGCACGCACCGCCCATAGTCCGGCTTCGAAGTCCCCGCCATAATGCCCGGATTCTCCTTGAACTGATCCCGGACATCCTGCACCACCATCTGCGCCGTCCGCCCGACCGCCTTGATCGCCATCGAACTGAACAGGTACGTCAACATCGCTCCCAGCAGCGCGCCTACAAACACCGGAACCTGCGCCAGGTTGATATTCGTGAAACTCCAGCCCGCCGGCATGTATCCACCAGCCAGGTGAACCTTGTCCGTCACAATCGTCTTGATCTCTTCCAGATAAGCCGAGAACAACAGGAATGCCGCCAGCGAAGCCGACCCGACCGCATACCCCTTGGTCAGCGCTTTTGTCGTGTTGCCTGCCGAATCAAGCTTGTCGGTCCGCTCGCGAATCGAATCCGGCTGATTCGACATCTCGATGATGCCGCCGGCATTGTCGGTGATCGGCCCAAACGTATCCATCGCCAGAATGTAGGCCGCACAGCTCAGCATTCCCATCGTGGCAATCGCCGTTCCGTAGATTCCCTTGGCATAGTCGCTGATCGTGGCGACACCAGCCAGCCCCTGCACACCGAAGTAGTAGCTCAGCAGCAGCGCCGCCGAGATCGCGATCACCGGCATGGCCGGCGTCTCCATCCCGACCGCAAGTCCGCTGATAATGTTCGTCGCCGGACCCGTCAGCGAAGCCTTCGCAATCGACTGCACCGGACGGTAGCGCGACTCCGTGTAGTACTCCGTAATCCACACAAACAGAAACGACGTGATCAACCCGAGCACGCCGCATCCCAGCAGCCACATCGGCTGCACCAGCGGACCGTTCAGCATCGTAAACACCGCGCCGGCAAACCCCAGCAGCGCCAGCGCCGACGTCACATAGAATCCCTTGTTCAACGCATGCATCGGGTCTTCGTCTTCGGTCGTCTTCACCACAAAGACTCCCACGATACTCGCAATCAGATTGATCGCCAGAATAATCAGCGGAAACAGAATCCCCTTCACGCCGAACACCGGATAAAGTGCCGCGCCCAGAATCATCGCGCCGACATTCTCCGCCGCCGTTGACTCAAAAATATCCGCTCCACGACCCGCGCAGTCGCCGACGTTATCGCCCACCAGGTCCGCAATCACCGCCGGATTCCGCGGATCGTCTTCAGGAATCCCCGCCTCGACCTTGCCTACCAGGTCCGCGCCCACGTCCGCGGCCTTCGTATAGATTCCACCGCCAAGCTGCGCAAACAGCGCCACCAGCGAAGCGCCAAACCCAAACCCGACCAACTGGTACGGCACTGTCTCCGGATGCTCCAGCCCGCCGAAGAACAGGAACAGCGAACCCACACCCAGCAGCGAAAGCGCCACCACCACCAACCCCGTCACCGCTCCGCCACGCAGCGCCATCTGCAGCGCCTTATTCAGGCTCGTCCGCGCAGCCGAAGCCGTCCGGATATTCGCCCGGATCGAGCAGTACATCCCCGTGTACCCCGCCAACCCCGAGCACACTGCACCCACCAGAAAACTGATCACCGTCTTCAGCGCATACGGCGCAGTCCTCGCCGACATGTGGTACCCCACAAACACCACCACCGCCAGCGCCACCGCAATCTCCCCGATGGTCGTGTACTGCCGCTTCAGAAACGCCTCGGCTCCTTCCCGAATCGCGTTCGAGATCGCCTGCATCTCCGGAGTCCCTGTGTCCGATGCGATTACCGCACGCGCCAACATCAGCGCAGCCCCCAGAGCCAGCAGTCCAACTACCAGTGCAATCCACAGATACATCCGGCCGTCTTCATTTCCAACGTAAGCAGGTGGAACCACAACCTGCTCCTTTACGGCCATAGCCAAAAAGCTCACTACATACATGCAAACTTCTCCTTAGAACACAGAATTTCTCTTGGTTTCACAAAGGCGGCAATTAGAGCATGCGCAATCGAAGAGGGTCAATGTGTCCCTTGATACACCCCCGGTGCACTCCGGGCACATGCTTCGGCGCAGACTTTTGGCGTATTGCAGACGAGTGAATTTCATTAAACCGACAAATCAAAGTAATAGCACATTGCTCCGATTTCTCTCACGTAAATTCCTTCCCAGCCGATGCACACCTCAGCGCAACAACGAGGTGCACCTTGGCAGGAAGAAAATCATTGCTCACTGTTCAAATGTTTTTCCCACAAAGCGGCTCCATAGACCGCAAAGAAGAGCCTCGCCCTGCCGAACCTGCTGCAAATCATTCAATCTCCAGTCGAATTTCTCCTGTGCGATTGGCCACAGACTTGCCACAAATAGCCATGGATCCAGACCAGGAAGACATTTGCTTCATTTTGGGAATACCCATGATGTCCTCGAAACTACGCCTTTTCGCGCTTGCGGTAATCATGGCAATCGGAGCCACATCCGCCGTCGCCCAGATCGACACGACCAGCGTCGCACCTCACCGCTACCTGGTCGTTTATCGAAACGCCACCATCCCCGGCGATGCAGAATCCCACATCGCCTCCGCCGGAGCGCGCCTCACCCGGCGCAATGAGCACCTCGGCATCGCCGCTGTCGAATCCCCAGCGAAATCCCAATTCCAGCACTCATCGGACGACGCCACCACCCTCCGACGCCTCGCCGCCCAACCCAACGTCGACTACGTTCTCCACGATCGCATCGTCTTCGCCCACCGTCTTCGCCTTCAGGCCATCACCCCAGCCTCCGTCGGCGTCAGCCTCTCAGGACAATCCCCCAGCACACCCATCGGCAGACTCCCAACCCACGGCCCCATCCTCACCACGCCCCCGAGCCTTCCAGCCCCTCCACCGCCCCCGCCCTACGACAACTACTACACCACCCCGCAGAGCTGGGCCGTCCAGCAGGTCGGCGGCTACGGCAACAACGTTCCCGGCGGTCCCGCACACGGACCATGGGACACCACCATGGGCAAAGGCGTCCGCATCGCCATCATCGACAGCGGCGTCGACCAGACCCACCCCGACATCGCCCCCAACCTCGCGCTCAACCTCACCGAGGTCGACCAATCCGCCTACCCCAGCGCCTGCGACGACGGCACTCCGCAGGACCAGCAGGGCCACGGCACCTGGACCGCCTCTCTCGCCGCCGCAGCAATCGGGCCCGGCACCGGACAGGTCATCGGCGTAGCTCCCGCCGCGACCATCCTCAACATCAAAGTCCTCCAACGCATGCCTGCCGCCATCGCCGGCGTCACCACCGTCGCGGCCCAGTGCGAAGCCGGCGAAGGCAGCGGCCTTCTCAGCTGGGTCATGCAAGGCATCGAAGACGCCATCACCAACCGCGCCGACGTCATCTCGCTCTCCATCGGCGCCACCGCCGATCTCACCACAGGAGACGGTGCCGGCCTCCTCGCCGCCTTCAACCGCATCACCTACGCGGCCGAGCAGGCCAACATCGTCGTCGTCGCCTCCGCCGGCAACGACGGCCTCGACCTCTCCGACCCTCGCTACGTCGAACTCCCCGCCCAGTCCCGCGGCGTTCTCGCCATCGTTGCGTCGACCAATCCCGCCTGTGCCCAGAACGCCACCGTCGGAGCCACCTGCACTCCCGGCCCCATCACCCTCGCCTACTACAGCGACTTTGGAAGCCCCCTCAACGCGCTCGCCGCTCCCGGCGGCAGCTATCCCGCAGGAGACGACCTCGGCGTCAGCGGATGGATTCGTGGCGCCTGCAGCTCCGGCAAGCCCAACACCGTCGACGGCATCCCCTCCGACTCCGCCCACAGTTACGGCTGCTTCAACCTCGGCCACACAGCCTACGTTCAAGCCATGGGCACCAGCGCCTCCGCGCCCCTGGCCGCCGGTGTAGCCGCCCTGCTCCGCGCCGCCCACCCGGACTGGTCCGCCGACACCATCGTCGCCGCCATGCGCAGCTCAGCCACCCAGCTCCCCGGCCTACCCGTCCCGCAGGTCAACGCCGCCGCAGCCCTAACTCAAGCTTCTCCAAAGCAATAGCAGGAATTATTCCAGTCAACCTTCACCAATCGCAGCCGCGCCCTCTACTCCCTATTCCCTATTCCCTACTCCCTGCCCTCACCCTTTCATTCGTTCCTTGACGCTATGGGCCAGCTTTTCGATCTCACCCACCTGCTTGATTCGATCAGCAGACAACTTGTCCCCTGTCGCCTGATCCACCTGCGTCTTCAAGTCCGTCGCCAGCGCCAACAATCTTTCCGTATCAGCTACCAGCTTCTTTTGCCGGTCTTCATTGCGCAACTTGGCCAATCTCCTGCGCGCGCTGAGCCTCAACGGGGTCGCGATGTCTGTGCCCGGAAAGTTGCGGCGGAACCTCGGCAGAGCCCGGGATCGTCGTCTGCCCTCCACCCATCTGCGCCCAGCATCCCACCGCCAGAACCGCACCCATCATCGCAACCAGAAGCACTCTCATCGTCAATCCAACTCTCAGCTTTGAAATCTGCTCCCGGGCCTCTACCCCTCAACCCTTCATTCGCTCTTTCAAACTATGAGCGAGCTTCTCAATCTCGTCGGCCTTCTTGATCACTCCAAGGGACAGAGTATTTTTGTTCGATTTGTCCACTTGCTGTTTCAATTCCGTAGCCAGCGCCAGCAACTTCTCAGTGTCCGCCGCCAATTGTTTCTGACGGTCATCGCCCTGCAACTTCGCCTGCGGTGTTGCCTGCTGCGCGCCAGTCTGATTCGGATCGGCCGAATGACTCGCGACTCCCGCTATCTCCGACGCCTGCGACAGCACTTGTCCCCGGCTCACGCTCACCGGGCTCGCCGTGACTAACGCTATTCCAACCGTCGCAACTAAGAGGATTTTCATCTTCGTCACCCAACATTAATTCAACGCAGGCGTTCCTGCGTTACCCTTTCATCCGTTCCTTCACGCTATGAGCCAGTTTCTCGATCTCATCCGCCTTCTTGATCACATCCACCGACATAGTATCCTTGGTCGATTTATCCACCTGAGTCTTCAGGTCCGTCGCCAGTACCAGCAATTTCTCGGTGTCCGCCACCAGCCGTTTCTGCCTGTCGTCGTTCCGCAGTCTTGCCTGCTGCTCCGCCCGGTGAGCATCCATGGGACTCGAGTCGGGGTCCAATCCCGGCATCGTCTGCGGCTGCTGTTTTGGCGCTCCGGGATTCTGGCGTCCCTGTCCCGGCACTTGTTGCGGAAACATCTGTCCCCCACTCACCCTGGCAGTTCCTCCCGTCACCAGAACTGCTCCGATCAATGCAAGTCGAAGTACTCTCATATATGGTCCCCCATCTCCGCCCCCTGGGCGGCTATCCCGCTTCCCCGCCAGAATTGCATCTTATAAGCACCTGACGCATTCTGTTCTAACACCGTCCTTTCCTCGAAAGTGAGACAACGTAATCATGCTCCTTCTGGCCATGGCCCTGCAAGACGAACCCCTCAGCGCGGCCAGAGGCATTGAACGCGAATGGCACCGCGACATTATCCTCATCATTCAGAACAAGCTGCCGAAGTTTGTCCTCGTTCTCCTTATCGTTTTTGTGCTCCATCGCCTTGTGCTCTACTCCGTCAAACGGCTGCGTCGGCGCGCCGACAGTCAGGCGCGCATCAGCTTCCACCGGGCCGCCCAACTCCGCACCATGGCGGCCATCATGCGCGCCACGTCGTACTCCATCTTCGGCTTCATCGTCTTCCTCCAGATTCTGAACCTCCTCAACATCGCCTATCAGCCCATTCTTGCCTCAGCCGGAATTCTTGGTGTCGCCATCGGCCTCGGCGCACAAAGCATCTTCAAGGACATGATCAACGGCGTCCTCATCGTCGTCGAAGACCAGTACAACGTCGGCGAGACCGTCAGCCTCGCCGGCCTCAAGGGCACAGTCGAAGATCTCACCCTTCGCAAAACCAACGTTCGCGACGCCGACGGCACTCTCTACATCATCCCCAACAGCCAGATCGCCACCGTCTCCAATCTCTCCCGCGACTACGCCGTTGCCACCCTCAACGTCAGCGTCGACGCCAGCGCCAACCCCGACAAGGTCATCGCCATCCTCGGCAACGTCGCCAACGAGGTCCGCAACGAACCCGAATTCCGCGACATCGCCGTCGCCGATCCCGTCATCCTCGGCGTCGACAAGATCGAAGGCCGTGCCGTCACCTACCCTGTCCAGATCCGCGTCCACACCAACCGGCGCGACGTCATCCTCCGCGAGCTGCGCCGCCGCGTCATCCTCGCCTTCGAGAAAGACGGCATCCCCCTCGGCAACGACCCCGCCAACATGCTCATCCTCCGCGCCCCCAACCCCACCGCCCCACCCGCCCAGCAACCCCTCATCGGCAACTAGCTCGCAACTCACGCAAGAAAGCCGCCCCGAAGAGCGGCCTTCTCTGACATGTTTGCGATTGTCGCTTAGTTGAAGATAGCTCCCACGGTGGCGTCGCTGTCCGACAAGTTGACCGTGCAAGTGTTCGGCCCGGTTTGTGTGATCGTTCCGGTGTTGGAGCAGTTGGAGGACCATCCACCGAAGAAGACTCCAGTTCGGGCGGGGGCAGTCAAGGTCACAGTGCTGCCCAACGGATATGTCGCCGTGCAAACCGACTTGCCAGTCCCAGCTGCGGGGCCGCAATTGATAACGGCCGCAGTGCCAGTCGCGGAAGGAGCAGTTACCAGCCAGTTGCCGCCTTGTTCTGGGGTATTGGGATTCAGCCCTTCGTTGTAGACGGTCAGCGTCGACAAGAGTTGTGGGATGGGCTGATAACAGGAGCCTGGCGTTGGCGGATTGGCGGTGGGATTGGGAAGAACCAGAGGACAGCCGACGCTTGCCGTAGCGGTGGCTATCGACCTATTGCTGTCAGTTGCCTCCGCAGTGATGGTGGCGCCTACGGGGCCTACGCTAGCCCCATAAGCACTGACAACCCCGCCGTTTTGTGTGCCAGTCCCTGGCACCGTGGGGCTGTAGTTTGTGACCGGGAATATATTCGGTGCGGAAGTAAGCCATTTGACCGAGTTGGTCAGGTCCCTCACGGTTGGCGCGCTCGAGAACGTTCCAATCGCCAGAAACTGCCCACTCTCGGTCAAGCTACCAAAGACGATTCCACTAGGAATGATGGTGAGCGAAAGGATGCTCCCACCGCTTCCCCCCGTTGTGCCTCCGGCCGATCCTGTAACCGTGAGGACAGCGCTGGACCTAGTAGGGCCATTGAACGCCGCTGTGCTGGCGGTGATCGTTGTTGTGCCCGCACTCACAGCCGTTGCGACTCCGGCAGCATTAACAGTTGCCACCGCGGGAGTGGTAGAGCTCCAGGTCACCACGCTCGTTATGTTCTGTGTCGAAGGATGCTTCGCATTGCCGTATGTCCCGATCGCAGTAAATTGCGTCGTCTGACCAACCGCCAGAGACTGGGCTCCCGGAGTCACTTGAACGGAATCCAGTCCCTGGGGGGTGGTGCAACCAGTAATTGAGAACACAAGGCAGATAAGTGAAAGTCCCAAAACACGACGACAAGCGAACATGTAGGTCTCCTGGCATTTCCAACATCAAGCGGGAGGGGCCCCTGTTTCAGCGCATGGTTAGCCCATTCAATGAATCAGGGGGGACGACAGTCCTCTAACCCAACCATTTGGCGCAAATCAATCAGTAGTCCTGCCGATGCTTTTTGCTTTCGATCTACTTAAGCAAACGAATCGCCATTCTCCGCTTCGCACTTCGCTCCATTAAATCAGCAAGTTACGTCTAAGGAAGAGGCTGCTGTGTCGCCGCGTGTATACAGGGCCAGCGTCGAGGATAGGCTGTGTGTATACAGACAATCCCGCAAAGGAGCATCCCAGATGAACCCTGCCCTGGCCTCAGCCAATCCCCAAAAATCTCTACGTAGAGCAGTACTTTTGTTCGCCCGATTAGCCCTGGCCGCATCGTTCCTCTCAGCCGTAGCCGACCGGTTTGGCTTCTGGGGACCCCACGGATCCGCCCATGCAGCCTGGGGGGACTTCTCTCATTTCGTCGCCTACACAACAAAGCTGACCTGGTATCTGCCCGCCACCTTCAGCCTTGTGCTCGCCTGGGTTGCGACCGCGGCGGAGTTCGTCCTCGGCCTATGGCTCATCACCGGCGTTTATCTCAAAGCGGCAGCTACGTTGAGCGCAGCACTTCTCCTCCTCTTTGCCATCAGCATGACGTTGGCGTCTGGCATCAAGGCACCTCTCGACTACTCCGTCTTCTCCGCCGCGGCTGCCGCCATGCTGCTTGCAATCGGATAGCGCGATCGGCACGTCAGCCCAACAGCATGCTCACAATAAAATCCGCACGCTGCGCAGGAGTGTCCTGCGGAATCTCCATCACTTCATACCCGCAGTCTTCATACGCTTCGACCATCAGATGGTAGGTCGTCTCCGCCTCGTCGTAACTTTGTTTTCGCTCCGAGTCCGTCGCATAGATCTCTCGCCACGGTGGCGCCAGAAAGACCCGCTCCGCGTAGCGATACGTCTGGCACGCCGCGAAGATCTCATCTTCCAGCGGCGATCCAATCAAGCGCGCATAGCAAAACGTGTCTGGAATTCCGCGATCGAAAAAAGTCGTCAGCGCCGTCGCCGCATGTTCTCGGTACGAAGCAATCGAACGCTCCAGCATCGCCCTGCAATATTGTTCACGGTCTCGCCACGGAAGCGCATCGCCTCCATCGCGCACCTGTTCCTGAATAATCTGCCGCGCCACCTCAGCCACACATCGAAATCCGCGCTGCTCCAGCTCGCGCAGCACCGTCGTCTTGCCCGCTCCAGGTCCGCCGCTGATCACCACCAACTTCGAAGCTGCCACTCCAGCACTCACCCACTCCACCACTCACAACGACTGGTTCATCGCCGCAATCAACTCATCCACCGTCGACACTGGCGGCAGACAACCCTTTCCGGTACAAACCACCGCAAAGCTTCCCTCGCTTTTGAGTCCCGGCAGATGCGGAAGCGTCTCCGCCAGAGCCTTCGGCAATGCCCCCAACTGATCTCTGCGCAGACGAATGACACTCTTATTCACCGCATATCGCGCCAGCGCCACCGCCTCCAGTCTTCTCGCAGCAGCATCATCGCCGATCACGCAAACCTGCACCGCCCGCAGCACCATCCGCTGCAGCGCCAGCCCATAACTCGCCGCATACAACCCAAAATGTTCGACCACCCCGGCAAAAGTCTCCAGCGTCTCCAGCGCCTTCACCGCATAGTCCTCGCGCCCATTCAACGCCTCCAGCCGCAACAACAAAGCCGCCCCCACAGGATTCCCCGCTGGCGTCGGCGAGTCCTGCAGCGGCTTCCTCCGTGTCACCAGAGCCCCCAGCCGCACCTCTCCATCCGCCGCAGCTTCGGTATCGAAGAAAGCGCACCCCGTCGCGTCGTAAAACCGCTTCAGCGCGCTCTCCATAATCGACTCCGCGGCTGTGTAGTACCGCATCTCTCCCGTCATCTCCCACGCATCCAGCGCAGCGTGCCCAAGAAACACATAGTCATCCAGCACGCCGGCCACACGCGCCCCGTTGCCACCCTTCTCGCCATAAGCCACCACATGCGCCAGCCCGGCCTTCGCGTCCCACGCCTCCGCCAGCACGCGATCCAGCGACTTCAGCGCGAACGCCCGCACGTCCGGCAGATCCAGCACCCGTCCTGCTTCGATATAAGCCGAGATCATCATCCCGTTCCACCCAACATAAATCGTCTTATCCACATACGGCGTCGGCCGCTTCAGCCGTGCCGCATACAGCTTCCGCTTCGCCGACTCCAACCTCTCCTTCGCCTCATCGAGCGTGATCTTGTTCGCCTTCGCCACACCCTCCAGCGTCCCCCTCACATGCAGCACATTCTTCGCCGGATTGTGATGCATATCCCCAATCTCGCCGATGTCGTAGTACGCGCTCGCCACCGCCATCTCTTCCGGAGTCAACGCTGCAGCCGCCTCATCCAGCGTCCACGTAAAGTAGTCGCCGTCATCCTCCAGCGAAAAGTCCGCATCCTGCGATGCATAAAATCCGCCACGTTCCCGTCGCTCAGCCACTCATCGATCCACCGCACCATCTCCCGCGCCACCCGCGCAGCCTCCGGTTCAACGAACGTCTGAAACGCGTGAACATAGTTCTTCAGCAACTCGCTGTTGTCATACGCCATCTTCTCGAAGTGCGGCACCACCCAACGTTCATCCACCGAGTAGCGATGAAACCCGCCCGCCAGATGATCGTAGATCCCGCCCTTCGACATCTTGGCCAGCGTCACCATCGCAGCATTCTTCGCCGCCTCGCCCACATCCGCCGTTCCGCCGACCGACACCCGCGAAGCCGCATCCAGTAACAAATCAATCGCTCCCGAGTGCGGAAACTTCGGCTGCGATCCAAACCCGCCCGACCGTGCATCGAACTGCTTCAGCGATGAATCCACCAGCTTCGCCACCAGCTCCGGGCCCGGATTCCCCGCCCTGCCCATGAACGATTCGTTATGCTCAATCGCCGCCATCACGCTTCCGGCCGACTCATTCACTTCATCCCGCCGCTTCTGAAAAGCCTCCGCCATCGTCAGCAGCACACGCTGAAACCCCGGCCGTCCATGCTGATCCCCCGGCGGAAAATAAGTCCCTCCAAAAAAAGGCTTCCCCTCGGGAGTCAGAAACGCCGTCAGCGGCCACCCGCCCTGTCCACTGATTGCGGACACTGCCGCCTGGTACCGCGTATCCACATCCGGCCGCTCGTCGCGATCCACCTTCACCGCAATAAACTGATCGTTGATAATCCTCGCCGTCTCCGCGCTCTCATACGACTCGCGGTCCATCACATGACACCAGTGACACCACACCGCACCAATATCCAGCAGGATCGGCTTGTCTTCACTCTTCGCTTTCGCAAACGCCGCGTCGCCCCACTCCTGCCAATCGACCGGCTGATGCATCGCTGACCGCAAATAAGCCGAAGACGCCTTAGCCAGGGAGTTCAAATGCTCCCCAGATTGTTCCCGACCCTGCTCGTTGCTCCCGACCTGTTCCTTGCTCATAGACCTTCAGTTTAGTCCACGTACGCCGCAGCCATCGCTGGCGAAAACCCAGGCGTAGTGACTCTCGTCATAGTGCCTCGCGCGATGCATCAGCAGCCAAAGAGAAAAGGGCCCGAGCCTAAGCCCGGACCCTCGCAAAACAACATCCTCTACTGTTGTGGCGTGTTCGGCGTCACCGAGATCGGCTTCGGTGGCTCCGGAGGCGTCGGCGCCGTCAACCCTGGAATCACCGGCGGCTGCGGCGTTACTCCCTGCGCCGCACTTTCAATGCTGATTCCATATCGATCGAGTGTCGTCGACAACAACTGCCACAGACTCACTCTGGCCTCCGCAAACGCTGCCTTCGCCGAGATCAGCGTATTGTCCGCTATCGCAAGGTTCCTCGCCTGTTGCAGCACATTTGCCGTCGTCGAAGCTCCCAGCTTGTACTTCTTTTGCTCCGCATCCAGACTCTGTGCCGCATAATCCCTGGCCGCCTGTGCTGCCAGCACCTGCGCTCTGTCATTCGTAAGCGCATACTGCGCGTTGGTCACCTGAATGCGAATCTGCGAATAAAGCTGCTGCAGCCGCATCTCCGTCTGCCTGTACTCCATCTGCGATCGCGCCTGGTCAGCCTGCGCCGTCCGGTTTCGCAGCGTGACATTGATATTCACGCCGACCCCTTTATCGGGAGCGCTGCTGTTGAACAGATTGCCGAAGGCCGTGCTGTAATCGACCGACGGAAAGGTTCCCGGCGCATAGGGTTTTCCAGTACTGAAATTGAGCGCTGTCGGGTTCTGCGCTCCGCCCAACGCGGCGGCGCCGTAGAATGCATACGCATCCACAGTAGGAAGCAAACCGTTCTTGAACGCTTTGATCGTGATCTGGTTATTCTTCAGGATCAGGGTTCCTGCCTCGATCTGCGGATTATTGGTAAATGCCTGCTTCACCAGGTCCTCGATCGGGGTATCTTCCTCGGGCAGCCGGTCCAGTGCAACGCGGTCGGTCGGAATCACGGGCGCATTCGCAAGCTGCGGATCGTTCAGATTTCGTGCAATCGCCTGTTTCATCACCAATTGCTGGAACTCCAGGTTTGTCTTCGACGCCACCAGCGCCTGCTTGTCAGTCGCCACTGCGCTATCCGAGTTCACCACATCCAGCGGAGCCAGCGTCCCGATCTCCAGTTGCTTGCGGTTGTCCGCCGCCAGCTGCGTCGACTGCGCCAGTGCCCGCTCCTTCGCCTGCTCGTCCTCGTACGCGCTCACCAGCGCCCAGTAGATATTCTCCACCTGGTTGATGGTGAAAAGCAGCTGCTGCCGGAACGACGCGTCGGTAATCCGTCGATCGTTCTTGGCCTGGATCACCAGCCGCTCATTGATCCATGGACCGAACCCCTGCAGCAGATGTTGCGTCGCCGTGGCGCGGAAGCTCGTGTTCAGGTTCGGGCTATAGTTGCTGAAAGGATTGTTGGTCGTCACGCGTGAATTGTTGAAACCCACCGACAGCTGCGTACCAGTCACAAAGCCCTGAGTGTAATTGAAGTCGTACGTCGCTGTATTCGTGTTCAACACGTTCAGGCCGCCGCTGAACAGCGTGTTCAACTGCGGTTGGGTCGACGATTCATATTGCAGGGTACCCGTCAGTATCGGATCTCGAAACTCAGGCAATGGGCCGCCGCCATTGGTACTCACCACCAACCCGCCGAGACCCGCGCCACCACCGCCCTGGCCTAGCGAGGTCGCGCCCGGCCCGTTGCCATTTTGAATCGTAATCGTCGGTCCGCCCAGCGTATTGGTCACCAGGCCAGTCGAAACGCCGCGCAGCGTCGATCCCGCCTTCGCCCGCAAAATGTCCGTGTCCGCGATGTCGAGATTGATGCGCGCGATTGCAATATCGTAGTTATTCTCAAGCGTCAGAGCCACGGCATCCGACAGGCTTAGATAAATCTTTCCATCCTGCAACAACTGGTCCAGACGAGTTGTATTTGCCAGTCGCGGCGCCGGAACATTGATCGCCTTATACGGTGCAATCGGATTCCACAAATGGCTGTGAGGTTTCGTGTAGTCGATCCCCGTATCTCTCAGATAGAGCGGCTCGGTCGGCTTCGGCGGCGGTGCCTGCGGCAAGCCAGCTTGTCCCGTCGTATCGTTCGATATCGGTTGCGGAGTCGCCGGCGCGGTCGGACTTGTCTGCGTCGGTGGGTTCGTCTGCTGGGGGTTCGGCTGCGGTGGTGGGGTCGTCTGCTGCGCCACTCCCGGCTGCGTCCACACACTCATCAGCAACAGTGCGATGCTCGCTGCCGCCTGCATATCTTTTAATCTCACGATGCGCTCTCCAACTCTTCCCTGGTGCTTCTCTGCGATTTGCCGGCAACGCTCACCGCTGCCGGACACCTAAAATTTCATACGCCTGCCGGAACCCATACAACTCCCGGGGCCTCATTCACAAGCCAGTTTTTCAATGCTTATTCAGACGCGCAGCACCTTCCCGACGACTCTTAAAGAATGCTTTTGACCTTCTCACTCCTGTCGCCAGAAATGTTTCGGCTCAGGCAGATATACGCAGTCCTTTGTTGCTTCGTTCCCAACTATCCATCAAAAGTTATTGAAAGGGTAGAACCCAGCAAGTATATCAACCCTCGGTCATTACCCGGCTCCGTATCAAGTTAGATTCCACTCTCAACACGGTCCAATATCCCAGTGATAAGAAGCCCTCCTTAAAACATCGCCCGGAATCGTTCCTCTTCACAACAAAACATCATGCCGGCTCTTAGCGAAATCAACCGCGCAAGCCGCGTCGCTAGGCTCGCGAGATTCCCTCAAGTTCGCCATTGCCCTCGCTTGCTACTCCCTACTCCCTACTCCCTGCACCAGCCCGCCGTGATACCGTCCAAATCAGTTGACATGTCTCACTGGAAGCTCATCCTCAGCTACGACGGAACCCCCTACAACGGCTGGCAGATTCAGCCCAACCTCCCCACCGTTCAGGGCACTCTCGCCCAAACCATCCATCGCATCACCGGCGAAACCGTTCTCCCCCAGGGCTCAGGTCGCACCGACACCGGCGTCCACGCCCTCGCGCAGGTCGCCTCCTTCACCCTCACCGTTCCCATTCCCGCCACGAACCTCCATCGCGCCCTCAATCGCGCTCTTCCCCCAAGCATCCGCGTCCTCTCCGTCGAAGCCGTCCCCGAATACTTTCACGCTCGCCACAGCGCCCTTCGCAAAACCTACGAATACCGCATCTTCCCCTGCGGCGCCCCCTGCACCTCACCCGACAGTTCCCCAGACACTTTCAAAGACCGCATCTGCTCCCCCATGCTCGCTCCCTACGTCTGGCCCTGCCGCTTCTCCCTCAATCTCGCCACCCTGCAACAAGCCGCCACCCACATCCTCGGCACCCACGACTTCACCTCCTTCGCCGCCAACGACCCCGACCAATCCACACGCGCAGAAGAACCCGCAGATTCAGATCCGACTTCTACTCCCTATTCCCTACTCCCTACTCCCTGCCTCACCCGCACCATCCACCACTCCACCTGGCGCCAACAAGAAGACCTCCTCATCTACCGCGTCACCGGCAACGGCTTCCTCCACCACATGGTCCGCAATCTCGTCGGCACCTTCGTCGAAGCAGCCGCAGGCCGCATCTCCGCCGACGAAATTCCGAACATCCTCGCCGCCCGCAATCGCAGCGCCGCCGGCCCCACCGCTCCCGCCAGCGGCCTCTTCCTCGTCGAGGTGGAATACGAATGATCGCACCTCTACAAAACCGAGCGCCCCATCTTCGCGACGGCTTCATCGTCGCCAACCTGAGAATCGAGCGAAGCGAGAACCAGTCTTCTACTCCCTACTCCCTATTCCCTACTCCCTGCTTCCCTACTCCCTGCATTTCAGAGGTGGAATACAAATGACCGCCACCTCCTCCGCCCAGCGCCGCATCTCCCGCCTCGCCACTCTCACCGCGGTCCACCGAGCCTTCCACTGGCTGCACCTCCATCAGCCCCAACTCCGCCAGTGGCAACTCGAAATCGTCCGCATCCCCGCCCCACCCTTCGGCGAATCCGCCCGCGCCGCCTGGTTCCTCGACCGCTTCCACTCGCTCGGCCTCTCCAACGTCCACCTCGACGACGCCGGCAACGTCCTCGCCGAACTGGGCCCCGCGACCCGTCTTCTACTCCCTACTCCCTACCCCCTACTCCCTGCATTCTGCTCTCCGCCCACCTCGACACCGTCTTCCCCGCCAACACCCTCATCGAGCCCATCGAAGAAAAAGACACCCACCGCATCTCCGCTCCCGGCATCTGCGACAACGCCGCCGGCCTCACCGCACTCCTCGCCATCGCCGCCGCACTTCGCCACGCCAACATCGCACCACCCATCCCCATCCTCTTCGCCGCGAACGTAGGCGAAGAAGGAGAAGGCGACCTCCGCGGCATGCGTCACCTCTTCGAACGCGGCCCCTATCGCACGCGCATCGCCGCCGCCATCGCCCTCGAAGGCAGCGGCAGCTCCGCCGTCGTCACCCGAGCTCTCGGCAGCCTCCGCTTCCGCATCACCATCACCGGCCCCGGCGGCCACTCATGGACCGACGCCGGCACGCACAACCCCATCCTCCTCCTCAGCCAGGCCCTCACCCAGATCGCCGCGATCAAGCCCGCCGCCATCCAACTACCCGACAACCCTCTCACCACCATCAACGTCGGCCACATCTCCGGAGGCACCTCCGTCAACTCCATCCCCGAGTCCGCCACCGCGCTCCTCGACATCCGTTCCACCGACCCCACGCAACTCGTCGCCACCGCCACCGCCGTCCATCAAATCTTCGACGAGATCGTCACCCCATCCACCACGCAGAGAACCACCACGCCACCACCCAAACTCCACATCGAAGCCATCGGAAACCGTCCCGCCGCCGCACTCCCCGACGACTCACCCCTCCTCCACACCCTGCGCGCCGTCGACCGCCACCTCAACCTCCGCACCGAACCCCGCCTCGGCTCCACCGACGCCAACATCCCTCTCTCCCGCGGAGTACCTGCCATCGCCATCGGCGGCGGAGGCACAGGCGGCGGCATCCACACCCTTCAGGAATGGTACGACCCCACCAACCGCGAAACCGCCCTCCGCCGCATCCTCCTCACCCTCCTCGACACCGTCCAAACCAGCGCCGACTCCCACCACCCCACCTCCACCTGATCCCAACACCACCGCCTTACGCACGGTCATTCTCCTCCACCAGCCACCAACCGCTCGGGTGCCCCATCCATCGCGCATTTTGCGATGGGTGGGATGTAAGCCATTCGCCAGCCACGACGTCTTTCCTCTCGCCTTTCCTGCTGTCATCCTCGAGAAGCCTGTGCGAAGTCGAAAGAGCCCGAGTCTAGCCCGAAGGACGAAGCAACTGATTCAACTGCCTTTGCCGTTCCCTGTTTTTATTTTTCGCATTTTCAGCCCAAAAATCGCATGTCAAGCCCCTAAACCACTTAACCAGCCTCAAATGAGCAACATCCATTTGGCATGTTTACCCCCTCCAAACAGCTACAATTAAATCAGGCCTCAAAATCGAGAGACCGCAACACCAGCTCTTTCTCATCTAAAATCAAGACTTTACCCCTCAGGCCCATAGAATGAGCACTTTACCCAGGAAGTACAAGGCTAACCCTAGTCCTTTGAAGACTTTGCGCAAAATAAGCCAGGGGGCGGGTCACCCTGTTACACTCCCCTTCGTGAAATCCAAAGCGAATTCCCGACCCAAATCCCAAGCCAAATCCCTCGCCATCACTGCAACCCTCCTCCTCGCCGCCCTCGCCCACGCGCAAACACCCGACACCATCTTCCTCCACGGCAACATCCTCACCGGCGCCCACCTCCGCCAGAACGATCCCTCCGCCACCCCCGCCAGGGTCACCGCCATCGCCATCGCCAACGGAAAAATCCTGGCCGCAGGCACCGACGCCGACCGTTCTGAAACTCAAAGGCCCGAAGACCCAGGTCATTGACCTCCACGGTGCCTTCGCCATGCCCGGTTTCAACGACGCCCACACTCACATCGGCGAAGCCGGTCGAACGAAGCTCTCAGTGGACCTCGTCGGCGTCCACTCCCTCGCCGAGATGCAGCAACGCATCCGCGCCTACGTCGCCACAGCCAAGCCCGGCGCCTGGATCCTCGGCGGCGGCTGGGATCACACCCTCTGGGCCGACAACAAAGACGCCACGCTCCCCTCCCGCGCCGACCTCGACGCCGTCACAGCCGGCCATCCCGCCATCTTCGGCCGCGTCGACGGCCACATGACCGTCGCCAACTCCGCCGCCCTCGCCGCAGCCAACATCACCGCCGCCACCCCCGACCCGGCCGGCGCAAAGATCGACCGCGACGCCTCCGGCAATCCCACCGGCATCCTTCGCGAAGGCGCAGCCAACGGCCTCGTCTACAGCAAAGTTCCTCCGCCAACCCTCGAACAGCGCCGCCAGGCTCTCGCCGTCGCCATCGCCGACGTTCTCTCCAACGGCGTCACCAGCGTCCAGGACAACTCCGACTGGAACGACTTCCTCGCCCTCGAAGAACTCGAACACGCGGGCAAACTCCACCTTCGCGTCGCTGAATGGCTAGCCTTCGACTCGCCTCTTGCGATCCTCAAAGAACGCCGCGCCAGTCATCCTGCCGACGATCCGCTGCCTCCATCTCACGCAGCTCAAGGGCTTCATGGATGGCTCCCTCGGCTCCCACACCGCCGCAATGGAAGCCCCCTACTCCGACGATCCCGGCAACTCCGGCCTCGCCCGCTACAAGCAGGACAAGCTCAACCAGATGGCCGCCGAACGCGCCGCCGCCGGATTCCAGCTAGGCTTCCACGCCATCGGCGACCGCGCCAACGCGATGGCCCTGAACGCCTTCGGTGTCGCCGACCAGGTCGCCAACTACCCACCAGCCCTTCCCGAACACGGCCCCGACGCCCACATCGTCACCAGGCCGGAGCAAGGCCCACCACCCCCCGCCGCCCTCCGCTTCCGCGTCGAACACGCCCAGGTTCTGCTTCCCGGTGACTTCGACCGCTTCGAAAAAGAAGGCGTCATCGCCTCCATGCAACCGTCCCATCTCCTCACCGACATGAAGTGGGCCACCGATCGCCTCGGTCCCGAACGCGCCAAATACGCCTACGCCTGGAAGTCCTTCCTCGACCACAACGTAGTCCTCGCCTTCGGCACCGACTACCCCGTCGAGCTCATCAATCCCTTCCGCGGCGTCTACTCCGCCGTCACTCGCCAGAACGAAGCCGGCACCCGAACATTCCAACCGCAGGAAAAGATCTCGCTCAACGAAGCCATCTACGCCTACACCCAGGCCTCCGCCTTCGGAGAGTTTCGCGAAAAAATAAAAGGCCGCCTCGAACCTGGCTATCTCGCCGACCTCATCGTCCTAGACCGCGACATCACCAAGGTGCCGCCACCGCAGATACTTCGACACCAGAGTTCTCCGCACGATCGTCAACGGTGAGGTCGTCTACACGGCGCCCCCGATCTCCATCACCCCAACAGCAAAACAACGGAAGCCCAGCGCTGGCGGAGAGCAAGACTAGTTGCTCAAACGACTCAACCCAACGACCCTTGCCCACCTTCTCTTGCTCGCAGTCGTCTTCGTCTGGGGCACCACCTTCGTCCTCGTCAAAGACGCCCTCCAGGACGCCTCGCCGCTGCTCTTCAATCTCCTCCGCATGGCCCTTGCCTTCATCGCTCTGGCCATCGTGAATCGCCGTCAACTCCGCCACATCAGCCGTCGCGCACTCATCTCCGGCTTAGTCGTCGGTCTCTTCCTCGCCGCGGGCTATCAGTTCCAGACCGCCGGCCTCGCCCGCACCACACCAGCCAAATCCGCCTTCATCACCGGCCTCGTCGTGGTCTTCGTCCCACTCCTCACGATCATTCCCGCTCTCCGCTCCGCCAATACACCACCACCGCGCTGGACCACCGCCATCGGAGCGATCCTCGCCTTCTCCGGCCTCCTCCTCCTCACCACGCCACCTGGAACATCCCTGCAGAACCTCTTCGTCAGCATCGGCCCCGGAGACCTCCTCACGTTGGCCTGCGCGATCGCCTTCGCCTGCCACCTCCTCTCCCTCGCCCACACCTCCCACCGAGTCCCAACGGGCCAACTCGCCACACTCCAGATCGGCGTAGCCGCGCTCATCATGGCTGTCACTCTGCCCCTGGGTGGAAAACCCCACCTTTCCGTCACCCCCCGCCTCCTCATCGCCCTGGCCGTAACCAGCCTCCTCGCAACAGCCGCCGCCTTCACCATCCAGAGCTGGTCCCAACAGCATCTCCCCCCCACCCACACCGCCATCCTCCTGACTCTGGAGCCCGTCTTCGCATGCCTGACTTCTTTCCTCGTCCTGCATGAACATCTTGGACGCCGATCCCTTTTGGGCGCCGCCCTTATCCTGGCTGGAATCACTGTCACAGAACTGCTTTCAGCCGCCGCTCCACTCCCCACCCACCCGGCATGAAACCGCAAAGACTTTTGCTTCAATTTCGCGTCTAAACAACCTGTAATGCCGCTCGCCTCTTCGAATCATGCGGCAGTGAAGAACAACGACTATACTTGAGATTCATGCCGCGAACAGATTCCGGCCATCACCAACGCACAATCACTGAGGCTAGACTGACTAATGGACACACCGATCAACACTTCCCCCACATTGCTTGATCGTATTCGCAGCCGCCGTCTAGTCATGACGTTTACCTTGCTCGCGACTCTTTCGGTTGGCATCCTCGCCGGCTCGGTCCTCACGCGCAGCGTCAGCGGCAAAGAGCAGGCCGGCATCGATTCCTCCGACGCCAGACCTCTGATCATTCCGTCGCCGGTAACTCTCTCCAATGGCTTCTCCCAGATCGTCAAACAGGTCGGTCCCGCGGTTGTCAACATCAACACGGAGGAGTTGCCCAAGCCGTCCGCGAACAAGCGGCGACGCGGTGGTCAGCGTATTCCGCAGCCAAACAGCCCCGACGGCGACGATGACAGCCAGCAATCTCCCGGCGATATGCAGGACTTCTTCAATCGCTTCTTCGGCGGCCAGGGTGGCGATGATGGTGACGGCGCGACTGGCGAACGCCGTGCTCTTGGCTCCGGCTTCATCGTCGACCCGCGTGGCTACATCATCACCAACAATCACGTCGTCGATAAAGCCGACAAGATCTACGTCAAGCTCTCGAGCGATCCGGACGACATTGGCGATCCGGGCCGTGTTGCCACTGTGGTTGGGGTCGATAAGGACACCGATATCGCCGTCATCAAGATCGACACCAGAGAACCCCTTCCCACCGTCAAACTCGGCAACTCCGACGGCGCTCAGGTGGGGGACTGGGTTCTTGCCATCGGCAGCCCCTTCTCTTTATCGAAGACCGTAACCGCAGGCATCATCTCCGCCAAGAACCGCAGCATTGATGAGGCCAGCCCCAACGGCGTCTCCCAGACTCAGTTCCAACGGTTCATCCAAACCGACGCCGCTATCAACCCGGGCAACTCCGGCGGCCCCCTCGTCGACATGGCTGGCCAGGTCGTCGGCATGAACACTGCCATCTACACCCAGTCCATGGGTTCTCAGGGTGTCGGCTTCGCGATGCCCGCCAACATTATCGCGAACGTCTACAACATGCTCATCGGACCGGAACATAAGGTCGTTCGCGGTTCGATTGGAATTCAGTTCCAGACGGCTCAGTCCTCCGCAGTCAACCGCGTCTATGGATTCACGACCGGTGTGATGGTTGGCGTCGTCACCCCGAACGGTGGCGCGGCAAAGGCGGGTATTCAGGCCGGCGACGTCATCGTTTCGATCGATGGTCGCAACATCAAGGATGGCGATGACCTCGTCAACGACATCTCTGCGCGCCACGTCGGTTCAACCGTCAAGCTCGGCTACCTCCGCGACGGCAAACAGAACACTGCCAATGTTGTCATCGGCGACCGCGCCAAAACCTACGCTGAAATCACTGGCCAGCAGGACGAAGACGTCGCGCCGAAAGAAGCAGACGCCGGAGAAGGCAAACTCGGCATCACCGTCTCGGCAATCCCGCCGGCTATCACAGCAAAGACCGGAATTAAGGGCGGCGTGATCATCACCAGCGTTCGCCCCGGCTCTTTTGCCGACGAAATTGGCCTCGGCAAGGCAGCAATCATCACTGCCATCAATCGCAAACCCGTTACCGACGAGGCGAGCTACCGCGCTATCGTCTCTACGCTCAAATCCAAAGACGATGTGGTCTTCGTGATTCAGTCTCCAACTCAGAAGAACCTGAACTCATACGTGGGTGGCACCCTTCCGTAGATCTGCTTCGAGAGGCAGGGAGCGCCGCAGCTTTAATCTGCGCCGTTCCCTGCCCTGAAAGGCCTTGAAAAGAAGATAGATAGCAGTCACGAGTGGTCCACCCTAAAAGATGTAGCGAAGTGGACAACCTTTTCTTGCCAACAAATCATCCTCTCCGTATACTCTAGCCACAATTACCGAAGGCTAGGCTTGAAAATCCGTACAACACTCAACCTCAAGGTAATGTCTCAGTATGCTGTTTTATAAAACACTTTTATCCTCGGCCCTCGTTCTGTCAGCCACGTTGCCATGCTCGGCGTTTACGCATGCTCGTCGCGGACCCACGTCTCCCAAGGTGTTCCACAGACGCCCTAAAGCGGCAACAAAGGCCGCATCTCAGCGTGGAATCGACGATACCCGCGCCACCCAGATCCAGAACTCACTGATCAAGTCCGGTTATCTCACCGGCGAAGCCTCGGGCCATTGGGACGCCGGGACCGAAGCCGCAATGCAAAAGTTCCAAGCCGATAATGGCTGGCAGACGAAACTGATTCCCGACTCCCGCGCAATCATCAAGCTCGGTCTTGGACCGGCTCAGGACTCTGCACCAAAAAGCGCCGCTCCCTCTGCTCCTGAAACTTCTTCGACCTCCGGTTTCCCGCCGAAATAGATCCGCTAACCGGCAAAGTTATTCGTGGGTCCCCACGGCAAAAACGTAATCTCTTACATCTTCACCGGTAGCCGGTAAGCTACCCACCTGCCCCAGCGCGCCGCTCTCCAGCCACATTCGCAACCAATAATATTGATGTAGCCTGACCAGGCGAGACGCTATCGGCTGCTTTTGTTCGAGGACTGCGGTGATCCTTCCCGCCATTGCGTCCTTGTCCTCGGCCACCTCCACCTTCATCTCCACTCCATCGCAGGCCAGGAACCTCCTTCGCGCAACCTCAAACTGGGCACCCTCGACAACTCCACTCTCCACCTTCAACTCGCTCATCTGTTCCGTTGCAAACGCAGCCGAGGCATCCAGCCGGTCTGCAAAGCCGAGATAAAGAATCCGCGATCCTGCCACTCGTAAAGGCAGCAACCCAAACTTCTCAACAAATATTCTCGGAATTACCAACGCCATAGCCTCTGGTGAAAATCCCTCCGTCGTCAGCACCGGGCAGCCCCACTGCATGCTGAGACCTCGCGTGATCTGTTCCGCATCCAGGCCGCACTCGCTTATCAGCCAATCGCCGATCCGCCCCGTCCCGCTCTCTCGTTGCGCTGCCAGTGCTCTTTGCAACTGCGGATGCGTAATCCATCCCTGCGCCAGCATCAGTAGGCCAAGCGGAACTCGGTGCCGATGCGGAGCAACCGGACCCACTACAACACCATCGCCCAGTTCACGCCGAACCGCTGACTGCACCATTGCCAGCACGCAGCGCCCACTGCAACCCCACTGCCCTTCGAATATCGGCCTCCGCCGATTTCTCCAAGGCATCGTCCATCCGCTCGCACACTCTGCATTGCCGCAAAGCCTCTTATGCTGCACCCGCCCCAGAGACGCCGGCAGCTCAAAGCTACCCAGCCCGGCTGCGTCCTTCGACGGCCGGTATGCATCGTCTCCCCAGACCAATCCGTTGCTGGCACCCAATATCGACGCGTTCAACTCTGTGCCTACACTCTTCCTCGTTAGAAAAGGCATCGTATGCTCTCCAATCTCAATTGTGGCGTTGCCACTTCGGTAATTCGCAGGGCAAAGTTGCCGTTCACCACAACCACTTCGCCGCGTGCAACAATCCTGTCTCCAACCACCAGATCAACCGGCTCCGACACATGCCGGTTCAGCTCCACGACATCGCCCGGCCCCAGCTCCAAAACCTCGCGCAGCGGCATCTCGCGCGATCCAAACTGCAGCGTCGCATCCAGCTCGATGTCACACAGCAAACTGACTCCCGGATCGATTCCAGCAGCCTCACCTGCACCCGTTACCTTCTCCATTGCATCTCCCTCTCTCAATTCACGCTCGCGGTTTCGATGACGCTCAACTCTGCCGGGACGTCGTTGGAGTCAACGTTGTCGATAACGCCCTCAAGCTGCGCCCCGCGGTGCTCTCCAGTCCGTACAGGATGCGCCCGTCCAAACTGCAATCCACCCATCCGAAGTTCGGAAGCCGCATGCTTCGCCAAAGGAAGCCGCAAGATCGTCCCCGGCGTCAGTGTCGAAAGCTCGCTGGCTCGAAGACGCATCACAGGAAACTGCAGCGCAGCGCCAATCTTCATCTCGCCCATCAGCTGTCGTATTCTCGCGTGTGCCTCCCGCGACCGACGCTTCGGACGATCACCCTGCGAAATCAGCCGCCGCAAAATTGCATTCAGAACAACCGCGGGCAGACATAGATTCATCGCCCCCTGCGCCTCCGGCATCCGAGCCTCGAAGCTCACGCACAGCGTCTTCTCACCGGCAGTCAACATCCTGGCTACCGCAGGTTCCGACTCCCGCTTCTCAAACACAAACTCCAACCCAACCGGCTGCCAGGCGAGATTCAACTCCCTCACCGCCATCTGCACCACCGAAGTCAGGATGGCTTCTTCAATATCTGTCAGCTCCCGCGTCGGCCACGCCCGCCCCACTCCCCCGAGCAGGACGTCCACAATTGGCGATGCCAGCGCCAATTCAAGCTCCAGCAATCCCACCGCTCCCAGAGGCTCCAAACGAATCGAACAGATGTAACTTGGGGAAGAAAGCCGTTCAAGAAACTCGCTGAACGGCAGTTGCTCGCCCGCCACCAGCTTCATTTTGAAAGGAGTCCGCAGCCACGCACTCAGCGTGTGCATCATGTTGCGCGCAAATAGATCGTTTACCGAACTGATCGCGCGCATCTGGTCGTTACTGATCTGACCCGCGCGGCTAAAGTCATACCGCTCCAGCTGAGGCTCACTCGCTAGCCCCTCTGGCGGCGCAGACGAGTTTGCCGCCGATGCTGCAAACAGTGCATCAATATCTCCCTGCCCAAGCTGCTTTGCCATGCCTTCCCTTCTTTAGTTAGAGATCGCTCATCAACCACCGAACACAGCCCAGAACTACCGTTTCACACTGCGCGGCTTCGTCCGTTCGCTTCGCTCGTTTGCGCGCAATCCAGTAAGTGCCGTCCGCAGCCGTAACACCGCCGAAGAATGAATCTGCGAGACCCTAGACTCCACGACTCCCAACGTCAATCCGATTTCCTTCATCGTCAGCTCTTCGTAGTAGTAGAGCGTCAACACCATTCGTTCCTTTTCCGGCAGCTCATCGATCGCGTCCGCCAGCCGTTGCTTCATCTCACCCTTCAAGCAACGAAACAGCGGATCGTCCTCCGGAGAGCCGGGAATGTACGCGAGCTCTTCATCGCCCGAATCCTCCGACCGCTCCATGTGCAGACTGCCAATCTCCAGACCCTTCAAATCACCCAGCAGAAGTTGATACTCCGCCAGGGTCAACTCCATCTCCTTGGCAATCTCCTGCTCCGACGGCGCTCGTCCCACGCGCTGCGTGACCGAACGAATCGCTTCTTCAACAGCCCTGCCCTTACGCCGCAACTCCCTCGGACTCCAGTCCAGCGTCCGCAACGAATCAAGAATGGCCCCGCGAATTCTGAACTGCGCGTAGCTCTTGAACTGCACTTTCTTGGTGTGGTCAAACTTCGAGAAGGCATCGATCAACCCAACAACACCCGCCGAAACCAGATCCTCCAACTCGACATGCTGCGGCAGCCGCTCATGTATTCTTCGCGCCAGATAACGTACGGTCGGCAGATGCTCCATCAGCAGCAGGTCCCGCTCCGTCGCACTATCGCCTCCCGCCGCTCCCACGCCAGCCCCGGAAAAGGGAGCAAACACCCCAGCCTTCGCCAGCCCTGCATCTTCCAATGACGCCAGCCCCTCGTTGTACAGCGTGCTCTTCGACAACCCTTGCAGTACCTGTACCGGAATCGAACTTCCTGTGCTCATTTCCTTCTCCCTGTCCTCGTCCTTCTTCGCCTAACAACTCCGCCCTAACCGACCGTCCCGATGCTCCGTACCCGAATCTCCGGAGGGATCTCCCCTGGCGACAACACCGTCACCTTCGGAAGAAACGGCTCCAGCCAACGCCGCACGTGATATCGAGCCGGACTCGGACATAGAAGCACGGGCAGTGCCGAGGTCGAGGCTCCTCCGGTTAGGCGTTTCACAGATTCCACAAGCCGCTTGAGGAAATCCGACGACGTCGCCGTCGGCCGCGCTCCATCCCCCAGCAACATCGCCGCACTTTGCGGATCGAATGTGTGCAGCAAATCCTTCTCTAGCCCCTGCTCCAACACAAGGACCTTCAATCCTCCCTCGACATCCAGAAAAGGATGCACCAACCCCCGCCCCAGCGACTGCCGCACACTCTCCACCAGGTGCACGACGTTCTTCGACTGTTGCGCCGCCTCAACAAGAATCTCGAGAATCGCCCCCAGGTCCCGAATCGAAACCTGCTCCCGCAGCAACTGCTGCAGCACACGCTGCACCTCTCCCAGCGTCATCAGCTTTGGCACCAGCTCTTCGACCAGTTTTGGGTGCGATTCATTCATGCTGTCCAGCAGCCGCTTCACCTCGTGCCGTCCGAGCAGTTCGTGCGCATGCCTACGAATCAACTCGCCAAGGTGCGTCCCAATCACCGTCGTCTGATCCACTACCGAGTAGCCTGCCGCAAGCGCCTGTTCCTCCAGCCCGGGTTGAATCCACCGCGCCTGCACACCAAACGCCGGCTCTTTCGTCTCCAGGCCAGGCAAGGCACGCGCCTTCGGATCCCCATTCACCGCCAGCAGACAATTTTGCTCCGTCTGCCACCGCGCAATTTCAATCCCGCGCAGGCTCACCACATACTCGCGAGGCTTCAGCCGCAAATTGTCGGTGATATGAACCGGTGGAACAATGAAGCCAAGCTCCGTCGCCAGGTGCCTCCGCAGCGCGCGAACTCGGTTGAGCATTTGCCCACCCTGCTTCTCATCCACCATCGGAATGAGCTGGAATCCGATCTCCAGCGTCAGCTCATCCATCTTCAACAGTGACGCCAGATTCTCGCCCTTCGACGCATCCGCCGCCTTCGCCTTATCGCCTGTCGCGGCAACGCCCGCCGCCTCTTCCGACAACACCAGCGAAGCATCCTTCGCCGCTGGCAGCCTGCGAGCAATCAACCCCACACCAAGCGCCAGCAACACAAACGAAAGCTTCGGCAGCCCCGGAATCAGAGCTAGCCCCAGCAGCACGCCACAAGCGATCCAAAGCGTATTTCTTCCGCGCAGAAGCTGCGTTCCTAACTCATCGTCCAGCGACCCCGCCGACGAAGCCCGCGTCAACACCATGCCACCGGCGATCGACACCAGCAGACTGGGAATCATCGTCACCAGTCCATCGCCTACCGTAAGAATCGTGTAGGTCTTCACCGCGGTAGCCAGATCCGTGCCGTGCTGCAGCACTCCAATCAGCAATCCCGCCACAATATTGATCGCAGTAATCAAAATCGTAGCGAGCGAGTCGCGCTGGTTGAACTTCGCCGCGCCATCCATCGCACCGTAAAACTCAGCCTCTCGCGCAATCGCTTGTCGCCGCTTTCTTGCGCCCTGCTCATCGATCAGCCCCGCGTTCATGTCCGCATCGATGGCCATCTGTTTACCCGGCAGCGCATCGAGCGTAAACCTCGCCGTTACCTCCGCTGTCCTCACCGCGCCATGGCTCACGACCAGAAACTGGATCGCAATCAACGCAAGGAAAAGCACCAGTCCGACCACATAGTTCCCGCCCACGACAAACTGACCGAACGCCTCGATCACCGAACCGGCGGCGTGCGTCCCCTCTTGCCCATGAAGCAGAATCCTTCGACTCGAAGCCAGGTTCAACGACAACCGGAATAGCGTCAGCAACAGCAGCAGTGTCGGAAACACCGAGAAATCCACCGCCCGACGCACCTGAATCGCCGTCAGAAACACAATCACCGAAGCCGTAATCGAAGCTGCCAGCAGAATATCCAGCACCACACTCGGCACCGGTATGATCATCACGAAAACCATGCTGATCGCGGCCACCGGCAACATCAACGTCTGCAACTTCACCATCTGAAACCCATCACTTCTCTTCATCGTCACCTCATTCACATCCCACCCCCAAAGCCGTGCATCCCAAGTCTCTGAATCTCGCTCGCCCCTCTGCTTCCATCAAAATGTCCAGCAGCCAGCTGTGCTTTCTGTTCCTTTTCTTTTGCCTGACGATCTCTTCTCACGCGCTCCTCTACCTTCTGCCGGTACAGATAAGCAAGAATGCCGGCCACCGCTGCATAGAGTTCAAAAGGAATTGATTGTCCAGGCTCGACCAACTTGTACAAACTCCGTCGCCAGTGGAGGGTTTTCGATAATGGGGATCCCCGCCCACCGCGCCTCTTCGCGAATCTCCGCGGCCAACAGATCTCTCCCCTTCGCCAGCACCGTCGGCGCCGACATCGTCTCGAAGCTGAACTCCAGCGCAACCGCATAGTGCGTTGGATTCGTAATCACCACACTCGCCCGCGACATATCGGCCTTCACCTTGCGCTTGCGCATCGCCCGCTGGATCTGCCGCACCTTCGCCTTGATCTGCGGATTCCCCATCGAATCTCGTATCTCTTCGCGCATCTCCTGCTTGCTCATCTTCAACCGCTGATTCCAACTCCTCCACTCGATTGCGTAGTCCAGCCCAGACCATGCCAGCGTCACCCAGGCTGCATCGAGCGCCAGACGATACGCCGTTGAGAACGTCGCCGGCAGTCGCAACAAGCTCATCACTGGTATCGGAATCATCAACGCCTTTAGCGCTCCCCACCCCAGCACCACCATCACCGCCGCCGGCACCAGAGACTTGGCCACCCGCGTGGCCGACCGCAGGCTGAACAGGTTTCCGAGATTCGTTACCGGGTTCAACTTCGCAAACTTCAGCTCCACCGCCTTCGGATGAATCTGCACGCCACCACTCTGTGCCACGCCCGAAACGAGCGCCCCGGCAAAACTCGCCGCCAGGATCAACCCAACCGGCAACAGCGACGGCAAAAGTACTCGCCGCACCGCGCCGATGAGGAGCTGTTCGCCGTTCCGTCCATCCACACCGATCGCGCCACTCGCCGCCGTGCGCAGACTCTCGACGTACACTTTGCCCCAGCTCGCAACAAATCCGTTCGACAACGCCCCAAGCATCATCACGCCGCCGAGCATTGCCATCGCCGACAACAGTTCCCGGCTATGAACGCTGTCACCTCGTTCACGCGCCTTTTTCTTTCGTAGCGGAGTAGCCTGCTCTGTCCCCTTATCCGGCATGACACGCGTCCCTCACACCGATGCAGGCGGCAACAAAAGAGCCTTTCACAGACAAGCCCTTACCGGCGTAGTCACACCAAACCATTCGTAGCGAACCATCCACATGTGAGACCCACATGAGGTGCAGTTCTTTCTTCGTCACGAGAATCATGCCCGCACCAGCAGCTTCGCTGCAGCATCCAACAACGCCGTGAAATGCCGCTCAATCCACCCTGGCCACACCGCAAGGCTTGCGATGAGGACGGCGTATGACATCATCGTCTTCAGCGGAATGCTCACCACCATCGCCGGTAGCTGTGGAGACAACCGCGACACCAGCGCGATCGTCACCTCTACAGCCAACGCCGCAGCCATCACTGGAGCTGCCAGTTGCAATCCCGCCAGAAAAATCCCACTCGCCATCATTGCCAGCGCGAGCCCCGTCTTCGCTTGCATCACTGCCTGTCCGACCGGAACCGCAGAAAAACTCCGCACCACTGCTGCCAGCAAACTCCTGTCAAGCCCTGAACCGATAATCACCAGCACGCCTAACCAGCTCAGCATCTGACCGAGCACCGCCGTCTCGATCATGGAGTTCGGGTCCAGCAGATTCACCAGAGAAAAGCTGAACTGCAGTCCAAGCAGCGTCCCCGCGAACGTCAGCGCTTCGTTCAATAACATCAGTGAGAGCCCAAACACAAGCCCCACGCCAAGCTCCCCCAGCACCGCTTGCGTGTCGAGCACCGCCCGTGCCCCGGGAACTGCTGCTATCGCGGGCGCCAGCAGAATCGTCAGCGCAAACACAAATCCAACCTTGATCCGAGGAGCGATCGCTGACGAGGAGAACACCGGAGCGAATACCATCAACCCGCTTAGTCGCACCATTACCAGCACCGCCGCCGTCAAATACTGCGGCCAGTCTTCAATCAATCCACTCAGCTCACGATTCATGCAGTCTCTATCCCAGGTACTTGTGGAAGCCGCTAAACAAATGCACCGTGAAGCCCACCAGCCGATGCACCATCCAAGGGAGCACCGCCACCGTGACAACAAACACCACAACGAGCCTCGGCACAGCCGTTAGCGTTTGTTCCTGTATGCTGGTCAGCGTCTGCAACAGACTCACAACAAGGCTTACCGCGCACGCCGTCACCAGCAGCGGCGCGCTCAGCATCATCGCCTCGATCAACACCCTTCGCATGATCTCCACCGTCTGGTCCGGTCCCATTCCCTATCTCCATTTAGCCAAATCCAAAGTTTCAAAAGCTCTTGATCAACTGATCCGCCAGTAAATTCCATCCATCGACCATCACAAAAAGAAGAATCTTCAACGGTGTCGAAATCACCACTGGCGGCAGTTGCATCATGCCGATGGAGGTCGTCACGCTGGCCACCACCAGGTCCACCAGCAGGAACGGAAGAAACAACACAGCCCCGATCTGAAATCCAGCCTTCAACTCGCTGAGGATGTAAGCCGGAACCACTACCTGGATCGGCAGATCCTCCTTTCGTTCAGGCCGCACAGTCATCCCAGCCGACGCGAACACGGCGAGGTCCTTCTCCCTCGCATAGCGCAGCATGTATCGCTTGACCGGTGCCACGCCAAGGTTCATCGCCTGTTCACCCGATATCGTTCCCGCACTATAAGGAGCAACGGCTGTCTGCTCCACCTCGAGCAACACAGGCTGCATCAGAAACCAGGTCATCATCAGCGCAAGCCCCATCAACACTTGGTTCGATGGAGCAGTCTGTGTCCCCAGCGCCTGCCGCAGAAAGTGAAATACCACCAGCAGACGTACCAGCGGAGTCATCGACAGCAACAACGCAGGCAACAGCGTCAAAAGGGTCAGTCCAACGACAATCGACCACGGCACGCTCTTATTCCCAGCCAACTCAGACGCGATCGACTCGTTTACATTCGCTCCATTCGTATTCGCAGAAGCACTGGAACCATCCCCTACACCGCGAATCTTCACGCCACGGTTTTTCGTAACAGGCGCGGAACTCAGCGGACCTTGTTTCACCCAGAAAGAGTCCGGCGTCTTCGCCGAAGCGACCGTCCGCGACGGTCGCCCAGTCTGTGCATGAATCAAAGGCAGAGGCATCACACCGACCAAAACCGCAATCACCAACCACAATCTGCGCGTTACTGACATGGCTCATCCACACTCGATCCCGACGCACCCTGGTACCGCTCAGCCCTCAATCGCACGATTGTCTCCACGCTCTCCGGTCCGCCGCCCACGAGAAACCTCTCTCCCGCACAGGTCACCAGCATCAGTTGTCTCTTTCCTCCAAGCGGCAGCGTCTCCAACACTCGCAGCTGTTTCTGTTGCACCTCACGTCGGTCGCGCCAATTACGAAGTAGGCACAATATCCAACCCGCGAGCCCTTGCGCTCCAGAGGGCTCAGTCATTACTGACCCGTCTAAACTCTCGCGTCTAACCTGCTGCAAAATCCGCATTCCGCACCCATTCCTGTCTTTTCCGCATGATCCGCGGTCGAACTCATCACCCAAGCCGGGTCAACCGCAAAGCCATCCTCTGCTGCAACACCTCGAACTCACTCCAGCCCAACTGCACTTGGCCAACTCTCACCGGTACATCCTCCGCAGCCGGCGACAGGCTCTCGAACACCTGTCCTACCTGCATTCCCAGCAGGTCACTCACCTTGAAGTGATTCAGCAGCGCTCCCGCCCGCAGCGTCACTCGCAACTGCGATAACGTCTCCCACGACGGGTGCTCCTCAATCCGCATCATCCACGGCAATGCGGGAGCCACCCGTGCCAAATCCAACCCCACTCTTACAGCGTCCGCGGCGCGCGTCGCCAACTCCGTTCCTGTCATCGTCCTCTCCATTTCTTGCGTAGCTCTTCAAAGACCGGCGTTCGTTGTGTCAACGCTGCACCAGAAAATCAGTGAAGAACACATCCGCGACCTTCAGATCCGCGTTGTGTTCCGCCAACGCCGTCTTCAGCGCAGCCTTCAAATGTTCCTTTCCATCAGCAGCCAACAAACCATCCGCAGTTTGTCGTCCCAGCACCGTCAACACCGTGTCCCGAACTGCAGCCACATCTTCGTCTGCACCCTTACTCTTTTCGTCTTTCGCCTTGGAGTCTTTTCCCTCGGTCGTATCCCTCACGCGCAGCGTCAAAGCGACCCGCAGGTAGGAGCTTCCACCCGCATCCGCCAGGTTCACCAGCAGCGGCTCCAGCACCATTGCATGGGTGGCCACCAGAAGAACAGCCACAGGCTTCTGCGCAGCTCCACCCTGCTGGATTGGTAAACGACCCGTCCGCGCAAGGTAGTACACCCCCCCTCCAACACTCAACGCCGCAATCACCACGCCCACGACTACGGCAAGCAACAAAGGCACAACCGGAAATTTAGCGGCTGCTGGAGGGAGAGTTGGAGTGGAAGGCACAGGAGACGAAGCAGAGGCACCAGCCAGAACTGTAGAAGAAGTAGCCATGATGACGGGAGACAGTGCAAATCATTGGCCAGGAGGACAGATCGGAACATTAGTGAATCTTCAGGATCAAGTCTTGCAACGCGCAACCACCTCACCACCCCGTTTTTTGGCGCGCCGTAGGAAAGCGGCGAGGCGGCGAGCCGGCCGTGACCACTCCCTGGTCTCGAACCCGCTACACCGCCTCCAACCGTCTCAGCGTGTCGCTATCGAATCATCGCCATCACATCCTGCGACACGGTATCAAACGTCGTCACCGTCTTCGAGTTCGCTTCGAACGCCCGCTGCGCCACGATTAGATTAGAAAACTCTGTTGAAATATTGACGTTCGACTGTTCCAGAGCACCATCATCCAACGTGCCACGGCCGCCCGCACCCGCCACACCAACGGTAGCCAGTCCCGACGCCGCAGTCGTCGTAAAGTTGTTATTCCCCGAAGCCGTCAGTCCCGCGGTATTGGCCACGGTTGCCACTGCGATCTGACCGATCGTCGATGTCCGGCCGTTGCTGAACTGCGCGGTAATCACGCCGCTCGTATCCACAGTAAAGTTCTGAAAGACGCCACTGGTAAACCCATCCTGTATGCTCCCCGTATTGCTCGAAGCCGAGGCCAGCTGAGAGATCGTCGAAGCTCCACTACTATTGGTCAGGTTCCAGTTGAAGCTCAGATCGCTCGCTCCATCAGCCAGACCAGGAAACGTAATCGGACTCGCAATAGGAGTTACCGTACCAAGATTTGTCCACACCACCTGGTTCGGACCTGAGTTATCCGTAGTTGTTGCACCCGCCGCCGCACTCCACACCGGAGCCGCAGCACCCGTAGTTCCTGTACCCGACACCGACGTCGCTCTTTCAAGATTGCCATTCGAATCAAGAATCGTTGTCCCCACAGTCACTGCCGAACCCGAAGGCCAGGGAGTAGATGTCGGCACAATCAGATTCCCCGACGTGTCAAACGTCAACGTTCCTGTATTGTTCACCGGCACTCCAGTCACATCGCCCGCAGGCAACGACACCGAATAGCTCCACGTGTTGGTCGCCGTTTTCGTATAGCTCACCGTAGCCTGGTGGCTCTGGCCCAGCGAGTCAAACATCTGCACCGGTGTCGAAAAGGATGTGCCCACCGTCGCGCCCGAGTTCAGGTTCGTCGTCACAGAAAAGTTCTGCGTCGCCTGGGCTCCTTCGTTCACGCCTACCGGAATCGTGATCGGCGTCAGGCTGGAGTTCTGGTTCACGACTCCATTCACCGCAGCATATCCCATCACTTGCTGGCCCTCCTGTGTAATCAGGTCGCCATTGGAGTTCAATTGAAAGTTACCAGCCCGAGTCAGCGACTGCACACCGCCCTGTTGCACAACAAAAAATCCGTTGCCGGCCAGAGCCATATCCGCCGAATTCGAGTTGGAGTCAGGCAAAATAGTCCCTTCGGTGAAGTCAGTGCTCGTTCCTGACACCTTCGTTCCCGCACCAACCTGAATCGCATCGCCAGATCCTGACTCCCCAATCTGCTGATAAAACAAGTCCTCAAAAGAAGTCGTCTGTCCTTTGAAAGCCGTCGTATTCAAGTTCGCCAAATTATTGCCAATTGTGTTCAGTGCGACTGAATCGGCCTGCAATCCAGACAGCGCTATCGAAAAATTTCCCATCGTCTCTCTCCTTGATCCTGCATGGTTGCACTTCCTTTTTGTCGCGCCTCACCACCCGAGCCCACCTTCTGGCCCAGCAGTCAGCGAATCGTTTTCGCGCCCCGACGGTGTTATTGGTTTGTAGTACTGCCCGATCCCGAGCCACTCGCGGCCGATGAACCTGAATTAGAGATTGCGCCGTCGAGCGTTCCAATGCCCTGGTTGATCGAGATCAGCTGTTGCAGGCTGTTCACCTGTGCCAGCTGCGTAATGTATTGATTTGGGTCCGTAGGCTGAGTCGGATCCTGGTTCTTCAGCTCGCTCACCAATAGCGTAAGAAAATCATCCGACGTAACGTCCGAAGAATTACTTGTTGCGCTGCTGGAGTTGTTGTTCCCAGTTCCACTGGTTGGTGTAGCCTTCGGTGTCGCCTGTACTGCACGCGGCGAAGACATAGCATTGGCCACCGTCTTTGCTGCCGATGCCCCTGATGTTGCGATCGAATTGAGCTGTGACAAATCCATCGTTGGTTCTCCTCATTTCAAATTTCATTTTCTATGTCCGGCCTATGCGCGCACGCTCAGCCAGCCTCTGCCGCTTCCAAACGCTTCAGACGGTAACAATCCCTCTCCATCAACTCCGTTCAGACTTCGATACGCCGTCGCGTCATTCGCATCGCTTCCCGTCGCATATTCGGGATTTTGACTCTGCCTATCTTCTTCATTACCTCTCTGCGGAGTCTGACCGCCCCCGTCGGCCCCTAAAAAGCTTCGCCCCTCACCGCCGGCACTCGAGGCAGCATGAACAACAACCGTATTCACCGCAACCTTCTCCTCTTGCAAATAGGCAGTCAGCGCAGGCAACTCACGATGTAGCATCTCAATCGCTGTCGGCGATGGGGATGAAACCGAAGCGTTCACAACACCGTCATCCGCCATCTCCGCGCGAACCTTCAACCACCCATTCGTTCCATTCTGAATTCCGACCTCAAGCGACGTCGGCGTAGCCGCCAGCATGCGAGGCATCCCATCCAGCGGCCCCGCAGCGAAGCCAGTTCCATCCTGCTCTCTCGGTCCGACCGGCAAGCTCGCCGCATGAGCAACCGCATCACCCGCCGGAACATGGGCAAGATTCAAATTCACCGGCATGTTGTTCGCCATAACAACACCCGGCGCGACATCTGACGAAACTCCGACCCCTCCCGAAACTGCATGAACTACGACGGCAGCAGGTGCGCTTATACTCTGCGGCCTGGCGTCAGCGCCGACCCCAGCCGATGTCGCAACCGTTGAAACCTTCTCCAAACCGACGCCAGACTTTAACGATGCGCCCGAGTCAATCGCAAAGGGCGCAGCAGTTTCGCTCTCCGGCGCCTTGGGCTTCTCCACACGCACCAGCTCTTGGCGAGCCAACCCCGTCACGACGGGATGAACCGCAACTCCAACAGAAGCGCCGCCATGTGCTGCAGTAACCGCCGCGTCGACTTCTGCCTTCGCCGAGCTGACTGCCCTCTGCGGCAGAACAAACGTCGCAACCGGTTGGTCTACCGCAGAAGTTATGTCTGGTGCGGGACTCGCGACTGGAAGCATAGCCCCAACCACAACCGCATCTCCGGCCGGCCCTCCCGATTTCTTCACAATCTTTGGAGCCGTTGTGCTCTCCTGCAACTTTAAGGTCTGTTTTGCAGAGGAAACTCCCTCCGCATTTCCCGCGGTCTCCGCCGATCCTTGTACCGCAGCTGGGACACCAACCGTCGCCCTGAGCCGATGCGCACCCACCGTGTTGACGGGTAATACATCGTTCTCATTCATCGCGCTATCCGCTGGCCTAGTAAGCGTCCCGGAAGCAACTTCGGGCGCAGCACTCTTAGCCGGCTCCTCCATCTCAAAGGGAAGCCCAATCTGATTTGCCGCGGCACCACTCTCCAAAGTCTTCCGTTGCGAAGCCGCCACATCCGTCCTCGGCGTCTGTGCAACCTTCGCTGAAACCGTACTCGTCAGGTCCTCATATTTTGACGCCTTTTGAACAGCAAGAGTCCTACTTTTCAATTCTTCCAACGCTTCTATAACTCCATCCGGTTGTTTTGCGACGACTGCACCGTGCGTACTTCGCAACTCGGTCGTCGAATCACTCACGCCATTCTTTTCCTGCAGCGAGGACGAATCCCCAACACTTACATCCAGACTTTCGGCAAACGAGATCCCCCCTGTTTCGTTGCGCGCGGCCGGTACAGTTCCCACCTTCGCCTGCTCTGATCCCGTTATTAGAACCGCCGCACTCATCATCTCTATTCCTCGTCCAGCTCCCGCAACAAGTCCATCTGCACTTCACGATCCAAACCCAGCATCGCAACCATTAGGAGACCTTCATCTCATCATCGCCTCGCATCCTCTGCTGCGTATCCGTCCATCGCCTCCGCGACAAAAAGCGATCATCCGAGATAGCCTGCATCCGCCGTCCCTCTTCGATTCCCATTCTTACGGCGATATCGTCGAAGACGCGCTTCATCTGCTCTCTTTTCAGGCGGCTAGCTACATACTGTTCCCTGGCCCTGTCGTTCAGTTCCTCGCGCTCTCGCTGAATCTGTTCCAATGCGCGCCGTCGCAACTCAGCCGTCTCGTGTCGCGTTTCGGCCATCATCCTTCCTACACTGTCCCCGACGATCAACGCTCCCCGCTCTTCCCCTCGAGCCGACCGCGCTATCTTTCTCTCCACTCCAATCGCCTGCTGCGCTTCGCGCAACGCTGACGTCAACCGCTGTAACTCAGCCGAATGCATCTCCTCCACAGCCGCATACAATGCTGCCAGTCGCTTCAACGTCTCAAGTCGTGGCTGCATCGTCTACAGCTCCATCGCGTTCAATCGCGACACGCTCTCTTGCATCGTCACACGCTCATCGCTCTTCTGTTCGAGAAATTCGCGCAGCAGAGGCATCGCCCGCATCGCTCGATCCAGATCCGCATCGCGTCCCCGTCTTATATGCACCAATACGAATCAGATCTTCCGATCGCGCATGAGCCGCAAGCAGTCTTCGCACCGTCGCTGCCTTCGTCCTATGTTCTGGCGTCGTCACCGCGGGCATCAGCCGGCTCAGCGAATCCAGCACGTTCACCGGCGGATACCACCCTCCCGCCGCCATCGATCGTGACAACACCACATGCCCATCCAGCAACGACCGCACCGCATCCACCACAGGATCCTGTTGATCGTCTCCCTCCATCAACACCGTATAGAACGCAGTAATACTCCCACTCCGAAAGTTCCCTGCTCGCTCCACCAGCTTCGCCAGCCGCGCGAACACCGACGGCGTATACCCTTTGCTCGCCGGAGGCTCACCCGCCGCCAGCCCGATCTCCCGTGCCGCCATCGCATATCGTGTCAACGAATCGAGCACAAGCAATACATGCTTCCCGCGTGCCGCGTAAAACTCCGCAACCGACGTCGCCGCCATCGCAGCTCGCATCCGCAACAACGGACTCTGATCCGAAGTCGACACCAGCACAACCGAACGCTTACGTCCCTCTTCGCCCAGCGAATCTTCTACAAACTCCCGCACCTCTCGCCCGCGCTCGCCCACCAGGCCGACAACCGTCAGGTCCGCCGCGGTATTTCGCGTCATCATTCCAATCAACGTGCTCTTCCCCACGCCCGACCCGCCAAAGATTCCCACTCGCTGCCCACGACCCACCGTCAACATTCCGTCCAGCACGCGAAGCCCCGTCTGCAGCGGCTCCTTGATCGACTCGCGCTCCATCGGATGTGGCACCGTTCCATCCAGCGGCCACATCGCCACCATGCGCGGCGCCGGCAGCCCATCCAGCGGCGAACCAAGCGCATCGACAATCCGCCCCTCCATCTCATTCCCCACCGCAATACCCGGCGTCACTCCCATCGCCAACACCGCATCGCCATACCGAATTCCCTGCGTCGCCTTCAGCGGCATCGCCACCACATGGCGTCCGCGAAAACCGATCACCTCCGCCCGATGCCTCGGCGCCATCCCCATCGACAATCTCGCAACACTCGCCCACGGAACAAAGCGGCCCCTCCGCCTCCACTGTCTGCCCGTTCGCCTCTACCACGCGCCCGCTCCATCGCCACGCGGGTCTGTCTGCCAGCTGCGTGAAATACGGAGCCAGGTTCGCCGCAATCCCGCGGCCCTTCATCCTGCGCCTCACTCATCACGCCGGCCTCTGCTGCATCAGATCGAAGAATCCCCGTTCAATCTCCTCCAACTGCGCGCTCACACCCAGCTCCACCCGGCCAACATTCGTGTCGAGCACACACTCTCCCTCGCCCAAGCGCTCATCTCCCACCACCTGCGGCGAACTCACCGTGCTCCCCGCAAAAATCTCTCGCCACATCGCAACCGCGTCCAATGGAACTCGCAACACCGTCGTGCTATCCTCTGCCACCTTCTCCAGCGCGACCCGCACGACGCCAGCCAGCAACAACGGATCAAGCTTCGCCTCACGATGCAGCACGCGCGCCGCAATCGCCAGGGCAAGCTTCACCACCTCAGCTTCAACTCCGGCAAAGTACCTCGCACGCTCCTTACGAAACTCTTCACATAGCTCTGAAAATCGGCAGACCGTTCCTCCGCAATCCTCGTCCTCCAGTTCCTTCTCCCACTCGCCGGCGAGCCTCGGCCCTGGCTCCACTCCGCGCCATCTCAATCTCTGCGGACATCTGCTCCGCCTGCGACCGCAGGCGCTCCATCCAGTACCGCCATCCTCCTCCTTCAACAGAATCTCGGCTCCATCCTCCTCCGTATGCTCTTGAATCTCTGCAGCAATCTCGGGTCGATCCAGCGCAACAAACTCAAGCCGCGAGACGCCACGTTGCTCCCTCGCCCAACAACCTCACAGGCAGTTCCAAGCGCGCCACGGCCACGTCCGGTTCGGCGCTCTCAGACGGCGAGATCATCGTCGACCTCCATCTTCAGAATCATCTTTCCTTCGCTCTCAAGCTGCCGCGCCAGCGCCAGCAACTCCTGCTGCGCCAATCCAACATCCTCGCATCCGCACCGGCCCCATCACCTCCATGTCTTCCTTCAGCATCTCCACCGCGCGCGAGCTCATCGCCTTGAACAGGTGGGCCTTCACATTGTCCTTACCGCCCTTCAGCGCCATCGCCAGCACCTTCTTGTCCGCAGCACTCACAAACTCGCGAATGCTCTCCGCCGGCACCGTCACCAGGTCTTCAAACACAAACATCAGCTCTCGTATCCCGATCGCGAGCTTCGGTTCATTCTGTTCAATCTCTTCCAGAATCCCTCGGCTCTCCGTCTGATTCAGCCGATTCAGCAACTCCGCCACCGCCTTGAAGCCCGAGTAAGACTTCCTTCCACTCGATCCCATCTTCTCCATTCGCTTATGCAGCGCCATCGCCACCGTCTGCGCCATCTCCGGCGAGAACTGTCGCATCTCCGCCAGCCTTCGCACCACATCGACTCGCATCGATCCCTGCAGATTCATCAACACCATCGATGCCGCGTTTCGCATCCAGATGCGCCAGCACCAGTGCCACCGTCTGCGAGTGTTCGTTCTCCAGAAACTTGCTCAAATGCTGCGGATCCATATCCTGCAGCTTCGCCATATCGCCGTTGTTGCGCTCGCGAATCTTCTTCACCTGCTGCAGCAGCTCTTCGGCTCGCGTAGTCCCAAAGGCCTCCGTCAGCAAGCTTCAGCGCATAGTCCGGTCCGCCCCGCACCATGTACTGCTGCGTCTCCAGCAGCCCATAGAACTCCGTCAGCACCTGGGTCAACTGCGCTGCCGGAACATCGCCCAGTCGCGTAATCTCCTCCGTCACGCGCTGCACGTCGTGTCTCCGACAGGCTCTGAAACAGCGTCTTCGCCAGCTCATCCCCAATCGCGACCATCAGAATCGCAGCCTTCCGCAACCCTGGTATATCCTGCACGGCACAAACCCTGCCTCCGGCGTCAACAGCAACGGATTCTGCCGCATCGCCTCCACATCCTGACATCTGCATCGCTGTTCCCATTAGCTTCCTCTCCTCTGACGACCCGATCCAGGCCTCCAGCAGCCGTGTACTCTGCGCCGGCTCCCGTCGAATATGTTCCGACACATGCTCAAAGATTCCCTGCTGCAGTTGATGAGCCTTGCTCTTCGGCCGTGGCAGTAACGCATCTTCAGCCGAATCCATTCGCGTCTCCGATAGCCGCTCTTCCCGCCGCTTCAAAGCCGCTGCCGATCCCCGTATCCGGCGCAGAGCCGGCAGCCAACATCAGGGCTCACGCAGCGTCGCCGTCACCTGGCTCGCCACCGGCCTCAGCACAAACAGCACCAGAAGCACCCCGCAGATTCCGATCACCACCGTTCGCATCAGGCCCGGCTGTGTATGCAACAAACCACGCGCTTCCTCCATCAGCCTGTCCATCGTCGGAGGCTTCACCTCCGGAGCGTTCGTGCTGAAGCTCACGTTCTGCATCACCACCTGGTCTCCACGCCGCGCATCGTAGCCCACCGCCGCCTGCGCCAGTTCCTCCAGCCGATGCATCTCGTCCGCACTTCGCGGCTTCCACACCACATGTTCCATCTTGCCCACGCCTTCGGTCACACTTCGATCATTCACCACCACCGCAGCCGAAACGCGCCGTACACGGCCCGGCCCCTCCTCGGTATGCACCAGATGTTTTGTAACTCCGTAGGTTCCATTCTCTTCATGCAGACTCTGTCCCTGCCCCGCACTCTGCTGCGGATAGACCGGCAGCGTCTGCTTTTGCAGCAGGGGCGGAGTTCCCGGCGCAGCTGCCGCCTGCGATCCTGCCACCGCACCGTCCGGAGAACCCGCCGGCGAATTACTCGCCGTCCCCGGAACTCCCGACGGCTGTCCCACGCTCGGCACGATACCTGTTCGCTCTTCTGCATGGTCAACGTCGCCACCTGGTTCGGGTCGTAGACCTCATCCGTCCGTTCTTCACTCCCTTCGTCGTAACTCACATTCACCGTGGCCCGAACGTTGTCTCGTCCTGCCAGAGGCTCCAGCATCGCCACCAGCTTTGCCTCCATCGCCTGCTCCTGCATCCGCCTCGGCCGCGTTACTCGATCTTTGCTTGAAGTTCACTCGTCCATCCGCATCCACCAGCGTCACCTGATCGACACTCAGGTTTTCGACCGATCCCGCCACCAGGCTACGAATCGCATCCGCCTGTTCGGGATCCACCGACGCCCGCTTCAGCTTCAACACCACCGACGCCTTCGCCACCTTCTCCTCAGCCGAAAACAGCGACGGCTGCGGCAACACCAGATGCACTCGCGCCGACTTCACCATCCCCATCGTTCCAATCGTGTGCTCCAGCTCTCCCTCCAGCGCCCGCTGATAGTTCACACGCTCATCAAACTCACTCCCCACCCAGTTCGGCTTGTCGAACAACTCAAACCCCAGCCGCCCCGTCTGCGGCATGCCCTTCGCCGCCACCTCCATCCGAGCCTTGTCCAACATCTCCGCCGGCACCTGCACCCCAGCGCCATCGACCGTCGTCTCATACGGAATCCCCGCCGCCGCCAGCTCCTGCGACACCTGCTGCACATCCTTGCCATCGAGCCCGCTGAACAACACGCGCCAATCCGGCCGCTCCGCAAACCAAAGCATCCCGGCACACATCGCCGCCAGAAACACCACCGACGCAATCAGCCAGGTCCGCTTTCCCGGCGGCATTGCCATCACTCGCTCGCGTATCGCCGAAGCCATCGCCAGCACCTTCTCCGCCGGACCGCCGCTACGTCACACCAGCGCCGGCCTGCGCTGCTCGCTGTATCCCCGCTCCGCCCACCTGCTCCGTCTCTTCCATCTCGCCTCAGCGTCCTTCAAAAAATCTCAAAACTCTAAAACTGCATGCCCATCATCTGCTGATAAGCGCCCACCGCCTTATTCCGGACCTGCAGCGCCAGTTCAAACGCCATGTCCGCCTTCTGCGTCGCAATCATCGCGTCGTGAATCTCAACGCCCTGAACCATTCAGCAGTCCCGTCACCGCCTGCGACGCCTTCTGATCCAGAGCGCTCGTCTGTTCCACCATCGTCTGCAACATCCCTGCAAACGGTACACCCGCAGCAGCGTCCGGCCCTGAAGCAGCAACTCCGGCATCACTCAGGAAGCCATCATTCACAGCCCCAGCGCTCAGCCCACTCATCAATCCCGAACCGCCAATCAATCCACTCATACTTCCTCCCAAAATGTTCTGTTGTGTTTGACGACTAACTGCATCGCGTTACTTCAAAAGATCCAGCGACGACGAAACCATGCCCTTCTCCGCCTGAATCGCCGAAGCATTCATCCCGTACGATCGCGTCGCTCCCATCAGATCCACCATCTCTGTCAGCGGATTGATATCCGGATACGCCACAAACCCATCTGGCTCCGGCATCCGGATGCTGCGGGTCATATCGTCATCAGCGGCGCACTCGCATCGCTGATCACGCCGGCCACCGCAACTCCACCTGGCGCACCATTCGCAGCCGTCAATCCATCACCGAGGCCCGAACCGAAACTCCCGCCGAGCGAACTCTTGAATCCACTCCCAAAAGCAACACCCGACCCGCCGTTCATCTGGTTCACCAGCGACTCCTGAAAACTGCCGCCACCCTCAGCCTCGAACACCACATGATGCCGCTGATACGGTCCACCATCCGGCGTTCGCGTCGTCTCCGCATTCGCCATATTCGACGCCACCACCTCGGCCCGCACTCGCTCCGCACTGCAACGCCGAACCACTCACATCCATTACACCAAAGAGATTCATCGTTATTTCGCATCCATGTGGATTGCACTCATCACATCTGCAAACTCATGCTTCAAAAGTTCCACCCCAAGCTTGAACTGCAGCTGCGACTTCGCCAGTTGCAACCCTTCGCGATCCATCGACACATTGTTCCCATCCGGCCGCGCCACCAGACCATCAACAGCCTGCGCCGAAACCTGCGAGCCCTCGAGCCCCGCCGCACCCGCAGTGTCGTTCAACTGCCGCGCAAACTCCTGTTCGAAATCGAACCCCTGCGTCTTGTAGCCAGGCGTATCGACATTGGCCATATTGCTGGCCGTCAACTGCATCTGCCGGCTGGTCAGATCAAGATATTGCCCCAGCGCATCGCTCATCGCCGTCGTTGTCTGCATGCGTCACCTCCACGCAATGACATATGCAGTCCAGCGAACCAAACAAAAGCGCCCTCAAATGAGAGCGCTCTTATCAACACCGCACTTCACACTACCGTAAGCCTCACGCAAGCGTAGCCCGGCGAAACCGAATCTCGTCAACTCCGATCTCCATCCTGTCTCCCGCAAGAATCGCCCCGCGTTCGAGCACATGCATCAGCTCCCGAACATTTCCCGGCCAGCTATGCTCATGCAGCTTCGCCGCAGCCTCCGCCGTCAACCGCTTCCGCGGCATCTCCTGCCCCATCTGTTCCAGAAAATGTTCTGCCAGCAGACCCAGATCCTCCATCCGCTCTCGCAGCGCCGGCACCTCCACCGGAAACACCGCCAGCCGATGATAAAGATCCAGCCGAAACGTCCTCTCCGCACCTACACTCGTAGCCAGCTTCTCCAAGGGCTGATGCGTCGCCGCGATCACCCGCACATCCACGCGCATCGTCTCGTTATCGCCCACCCGCTGCAACTCGCCGCACTCCAGAAACCGCAGCATCTTCGCCTGCAGCGCCATCGGCATCTCGCCGATCTCATCCAGAAACAGCGTCCCTCCGTGCGCCGCCTCAATCCGTCCCGTGCGCGACTGCACCGCTCCCGTAAACGCCCCGCGCGTATGCCCAAACAGCTCTGCCTCAAGTAAAGCCTCAGGAATCGCCGCACAATTCAACACAGCAAAGGGCTTCCCTGCCCGCGCACTCAAACGATGCACCGCCCGTGCCACCACCTCTTTTCCCGTCCCTGTCTCTCCTTCAATCAGCACCGTCGTCGACCGCGGAGCCACCAGCCGGATCAATCGCGACAGTTCCCGCATCGCCTCACTCGCACCAACCATCTCCGGCAACATCGGCTCCCGCTTTCTCGCCTCTCGCTGTATAGCCGACGGCTCCGTTTCGTTTTGACCCATCAGCACCGACAAAGCCTTCCGCGCCGAATCCAACCGCGCCGCCTCTTCCTCTCTCTCCCACGACGCATCACGGCTCGCCTCCTTCTTCACTACAACCGAACTCCGCACCGGTAAGCCGGCAACAGGCCGCGCCGCAGCCACTGGCACCGTCTCCGGAGCCGTCGCCCACGCTGCGGCATCGTTCACTGGAGCGTTCTGCGCCTCACGCAGCGCATGCAGCAACTCATTCCGCCTCGGACTTCGCGCCCCGCCATCCACTCCTCCATCCACACGCAAAAGTTCCATCGTCGGATACAGCATTCGAATCACCGTCGAAAACTCACCCACCTCCAGATCAGGCAGCCAGCTATCCACCAGCAGCGCCTCCGACCGCGAATCCTCCAACTGCGCCATCGCCTCCGCACCTCCCGAAGCCTCGCGCACCTGCCACCGCAGCCCGGTCAACGAAGCGCGCAATCTCTGCCGCAACCCCGCATCCGCGCTCGCCAACACTACCGTCCGCATCGCCGCCACTTCCGGCGCATCCTCGTTCAACATCGCATTCCGTCCTACATTCATGCCCATGCCCTTTACCATGCCCTCTCGTCTTGGTTATCCGCCATCATCCGTTGCAACATCTCCCGCATCACGCCAACCGTCCGGTTCATCCGCGCGCACTCCTGCAGCCCCTCGCGGATCGCGTCGCGCATCGCGTCCGGCTCTCCAATCAGCTCTCCCATCGCCAGCCGGCACTGCAACACCGTCAGCGGCTGGCAAAGACCATGCAGCGCCACATCGATTTGCTCCACCAGGTCTGTTCGACCTTCCTGTTGCACAACGTCACGCACCGGCAAACGCAGCACCCACCAGGTACTCACTCGTTCGCGGTACAATCCTGCCGCCACCCATCCGGTACCCCTCGCCGCGCACCGTCTCGATGACTGCGCCTTCATCTCCATCCACACTCGCCGCGCCCAGCTTCTTCCGCAGATAGTTCACATACACATCCACCACATTCGTCCCAGCATCGGGAGACATCTGCCAGACCTCGCGCAGCAACTCGCTCCGGCTGCAGCACTGCCCTCGCCGCATCAGCAGAAACTCCAGCAGCGCAAACTCCTTGACCGTCAGCTCCACCAGTCGCCCATTCCGCATCACCCTGCGCTCCATGCGGTTCATTTCGACATCGCCATGCCGCAGCACCGGATCGGCAAACTGCTCCCGCCGCCGCAGCAGCGCCCGGCAACGCGCCGTCAGTTCATGAAAGCTGAAAGGCTTCAGCAGGCAATCGTCCGCGCCCAGGTTCAGGCACTTCACCCGTTCCTCCACCTGGCTCCGGCCCGTCAGCACCAGCACCGCGGTCTCGTCGAACCGCCCACGCATCTCCGCCAGCACCTCAGTCCCATCCTTCCTCGGAAGGCTCAGATCGAGCACAATCAGGTCCGGACGATGCTCCGCAGCATGAACCAGCGCCGCCTCTCCATCTCCTACCCAGGTCACCTCATGGCCCTCAAGCTTCAACCCCTTTTGCAGAAACAGTCCAAGTGCAGCATCATCTTCAACAATCAAAACTCGCATTCCTTATCTCCCAAAGCAGAAATTCATCAGCACCGCAGGTCACATTACCGAATTCGGCTGTGTGTGTAATTACCTTGGTTCATGAATCGCGTGATGACAAGAACTCTTTGCAAGATTTTGCGCACTCAATTTCAAAATGGGAATTTTCGCGTGCTGTCCGGTTTCAGCGGTCGTGTTAGCCACTCATCCGGCTCGAACCATGATTTCAAACGAGAAACGTTCAGGCTCCGGAACCAAGTCAGTCATCAGCGTCAACATCTTTATAGAAAAGACTTGCAATTCGCTTTTTATTCGCTACAATCCTCCGCATGGCAATCACGCGGCGGCAAAAAGAGGTCATCGACTTCCTCTCCAGCTTCACCCAGAAGAACGGCTACTCTCCTTCCTACGAGGAGATCGCCAGCGGTCTGGGCCTCAGCTCTCTCGCCACCGTGCACAAGCACGTCACCAATCTGCAGAACAAAGGTCTGCTCCAGCGCGCCCACAACCGCAGCCGTTCCATCGATGTTCTCCCCGTTCGCAGCGGCAAGAAAGGCTCTGATCGCCTGCCTCTCATGGGCCGCATCGCCGCCGGCCAGCCCGTCGAAGCCATCGAAACCGCGGAAAGCATCTCCCTGTCGCGACATCATCGGCAACCGCGAGGTCTTCGCCCTCGAGGTCCGCGGCGACTCCATGCGCGACGAGCACATCGTCTCCGGCGACTACGTCCTGGTCGAGCGCACCCGCACCGCCCGCGAAGGCGAGATCATCGTCGCCCTCATCGACGGCGCCGACGCCACCCTCAAGCGCTTCTACCGCGAGGGCAGCATGATCCGCCTTCAGCCCTCCAACACCGAGATGTCCCCCATCTACGCCCCCGCCGCCAACGTCAGCATCCAGGGCAAAGTCCTCGGCGTCCTCCGTAAATACGCCTAAAATTCATACATAGCACTCCCCAAAGTGGCTATTCCTTTCCCATCTGCCGGACGTCCAAAATAGGAGCCGGTAGCAACTCTGCGTCCTTGCAGCAACTTTCTCCCCCGTCTATGGAACCGCGCAGCACTCTTCGTGCGTAACCACACTCCGAGACGACCCACCAACCAGAATCATATGGGAGCACCCCTTGGCTACACAGCGTAAGAACAAACGGAAAGTCTGGCTCTGGACCGGCCTCATCGTCCTCGTCGTAGTCGTCGCCCTCGGCATCGCCGTCTCGGCCCGCGGCAACACCACCAAATTCGAGCCCTCCCAGCTCGGCAAGGCCGAGCTCGCCGACATCGCCCGCTCCGTCGTCGCCACCGGCAAAGTCCAGCCCATCACCAAGGTCGAGGTCAAATCCAAGGCCTCCGGCATCGTCACCCGCCTCGACATCGACATCAACGATCACGTCAAGCAGGGCCAGGTCCTCGCCCAGCTCGACCAGCAGGAGATCCTCGACCAGGTCGCCGCCCAGAAGGCCCAGCTCACCGCCGCCGAATCCAACGCCCACGCCGCCGCCGCCGCCATCGAGTACGACAAGGTCAACGCCGAAGCCCCCGACCTGCCCATGTACAAGAACACCTACGACCGCAACTCTGGAGATGTCCAAGCACGGTGTCGTCTCCCAGCAGTCTCTCGACGACGCCCAGCAGAAGTACCTCGCCGCCGTCAACACCCGCGACAAAGCCGTCTCCCAGATCAGCGTCGACACCTCCAAGCTCCGCCAGGCCCAGGCGCAGGTCGCGCAGGCCCAGGCCTCCCTCAAGCAGCTTGAAGAGCAGCTCAGCTACACCACCATCACCTCACCCATGGACGGCATCATCCTCTCCCGCGACGTCGAGATCGGCGACGCCGTCAGCTCCATCCTCGTCCTCGGCTCCACCGCCACCCTCGTCATGACCATCGGCGACATCACCCAGGTCTACGTCCAGGGCAAGGTCGACGAGTCCGACATCGGCAAGGTCTACCTCGGCCAGGCCGCCCGCATCAAGGTCGAGTCCTTCAAAGACAAGACCTTCCTCGGCAAGGTCACCAAGATCGCTCCTCTCGGCGTCGAAAAGGACAACGTCACCACCTTCGAGGTCCGCGTCTCCATCGACAACCCCGGCGGCGAGCTCAAAGCCAACATGACCGCCAACGCCGAGATCCTCCTCGAAGAGCACAAAAACGTCCTCACCGTCCCCGAGCAGGCCGTCCTCTACGACAAGGACCGCAACGCCTCCGTCGAAGTCCCGGACTCCAAAGCAAAGAACGGCCGCCGCAAGGTCGACATCAAGGCCGGCATCTCCAACGGCACCAAAACCGAGGTTCTCGCCGGCCTCAAATCCGGCGACACCGTCATCCTTCAGCAATAGCAAGGCCAGTGCTAAGCGTTCAAATTCGCTATCGGAGTAAACGGCTCCCAGCATTCTCGAAAGGGTCAGCATCCAAACCGACAACCATCAGAGTCGACTAAAGGAAATCCCATGACCATTCCAACGACCATTCCGATTCCCATTTCGAAGACCATCAAAGTCCTCGCCACCACCGCCGCAACCCTCACCCTCGCCGCCGCCACTACCGCCTTCGCCGCCGACAGCAGCTTCGACCGCACTCTCAACGTCAGCGGCTCTCCCACCGTCTCTGTCTCCACCGGCTCCGGCTACATCCATCTCAATCCCGGATCCGGACAACCAGGTCCACATCGTCGCCCATCTTCACTCCAGCCATGGCTGGATGAGCGGCGGCAGCGATGTCGACAGCCGCATCCAGCAGATCGTCAGCAATCCCGCCCATCGTCCAGAACGGCAACGAGATCACCATCGGCGAACGCCACAACAACGACCTCTACCGCAACATCAGCATCGACTACGACATCACCCTCCCCAAGAGCCTCCGCCATCAACGCCGCCACCGGCTCCGGCGATGTGCAAATCGAGAACGTCGGCGCCACCGTCAAGGCCCAGAGCGGCTCCGGCTCAGTCCGCGCCCACGGCGTCCAGGGTCCCGCCACCCTCGGCACCGGCTCCGGCGACATCGAGCTCCAGCAGACCGGCCCCGGCGACGTCAAAGCGGAAACCGGCAGCGGCAGCATTCGCCTTCAAGGCCTCAACGGCGCCCTCAAAGCCGGCACCGGCAGCGGCGACATCGAAGCCCAGGGCCAGCCCACCGCTGACTGGAAGCTCACCACGGGCAGCGGTTCCGTCCGCCTCGCCATCGGCAACGCCCACTTCAACCTCGACGCCGACACCGGCTCCGGCGGCATCAACGTCTCGCAGCCAATCACCATGCAGGGCAGCCTCAACCGCCACCACGTCAGCGGCGCCGTCAACGGCGGCGGTCCCACCATCCGGATCAGCACCGGCTCCGGCGACATCCAGATCAAGTAGCATTCCACTCAAGCTGCGGCGGCCCACAAGCCGCCGCACTCTACTCAATCACCCAGCGTCACCTTGCCCGTCCCAAGATCATAGCTTCCGCTCGCAATCTTCACTCCATCCTCTTTGATCGCCTTCGCGATCACGGTTGAGCTCTCCGCCAGCAACTTCGCCTGATACGCCGCATTCATCTTCACCGCCAGCGGAAGATCTCCCTTAGCGCCCGCAATCGCCGGCATCAGATGCTGATACAGCACGCTGATCTGCCCCGGCACATCTTTAGCCGCAATCGCCGCGCTGATCGCCCCGCAGTTCGTATGCCCTAACACCAGGATTGCCTTGATGCCAAGCACAGCCACGCCATACTCCAGGCTGGCTATGATCTCCGGCGTCACCATATTGCCTGCTACCCGCCCCACAAATATCTCCCCAATGCTTTGATCAAAAATAATCTCAACCGGCACGCGTGAATCTGCGCACGACAGTACACCGCGCGAACGGTTCCTGCTTATTGACGGTCTTCTCCTTCAATATCTTCAGGTCTTCGGCAAACGAAGCCATCTTTCCCGCGCTGAACCGTTCGTTGCCTGCCATAAGCTCACGCATCGCAGCTTCGCCCGTCATCTTTGTCTGGGCCCACGCAGATGCGCCGCTTCCAGCCACCACACCCGCTGCCGCCAATCCGCCAACAAACTGCCTCCGCGTCCATTCTCCAGACATCAGTCCTCGCATAGTCTCTCCTTTTGCCAAGAAGCTTATACCAGCCGAATCAATTACGCTTGATTTATGTCCTTCGTCCCACCGCCCCGCCTCCTCGTCTTCGATCTCGACGGCACCCTCATCGACTCCGGCATCGATCTCTGCAACTCCGTCAACGCCACTCTCGCCCACTTCGGCAAACCCAAACTCCCCGAAGCCGTCATCGCCAGCTACATCGGCGACGGCGCCTCCATCCTCGTCCGCCGCGCCTTCGGCGACCCCGAAGGCGACTCTCACGACGAAGAATACGTTACCCAGGCGCTTACATTTTTCCTCGACTACTACCGCGTCCACAAACTCGACTACACCTATGTTTACCCCGGCGTCCTCGAATCACTCGAAGCCATTCGCCGCGCCCACCCCGAAACCCTTATGGCCGTCCTGACCAACAAACCGGTCAACCCCTCCCGCGACATCTGCAACCACTTCGGTCTCTCCCGCTTCTTCTTCCAGAACTACGGCGGCAACAGCTTCCACACGAAAAAGCCCGACCCCCACGGCCTCGAAACCCTTATCGCCGAAGCCAGCACCATCGCCGGCCGCCCCATCACCCCCGCCGAAACCGTCATGATCGGCGACACCGACATCGACGTCCTCACCGCCCGCAACTGCGGCGCCCACAGCATCGGCTGCACCTTCGGCCTCAAACCCCACTCCCTCATGGACGTCCCGCCCGACCACCTCGCCGGCACCCCCACCGACTGGCTCCGCATCCTGAATATCAATCACTGATCTGACGGGCTACTGAGAGAGTCGTTGCTTTGAAGGGGCGCGGCTTCAGCCGCGCCGTGAATACTTCGTTTTGCAGTGCCGGCTTTAGCCGCCGAGGGAATCTTTCCTTGTCACATCCTTTGAAAGCCGACTCGGCCTCAAACCGAGAACCAACAACTAGCAACCAACAACGAGCAACTCTACTGCCCCGTCTCAAACCGCCGGAAGAAGCTCGTATCCAGATAATGCTGCCTCGCCGGGTCATTCGCCACAGTTGTCGCAAGATCAGCAAAGAACGAATTAAACTGCGCCGCCGCGACCAGGTCCACCGGTTGCGTCAGATCATCATCAGTCGAGTGGTATCTCTGCGCCAGCCATCCGCGCCACGCCTTATACTCCGGCGAGCCCATCGTCCATCCGAACTTCATCGCCAACGCCGGCACACCCGCCTGCACAAAGCTGTACTGATCCGTGCGAATGAATGAGTTCCTATCCGGCTCCGGATCAGGGGCGATCACAATTCCATGTTCCGCTCCAACCTTCTTCGCATCCTCGCGCAACGTCGACTCATCCAGTCCCTGCACATGCAGCTTCTTCAACGCAAACAGCGGCATGAACATATCCAGATTCAAATCCGCGTCGATTGCATCCGCAGGAACCGTCGGATGTCCCGCAAAGTATCGCGATCCCAGCAGTCCCTTCTCCTCAGCGGTAAAGATCACAAACAGTATCGACCGCTTCGGCCTCGTCTTCGCCTGACTCAACTTCTTCGCCGTCTCCAGCACCGTCGCCACACCCGAAGCATCATCCATCGCGCCGCTGTAGATCGTCTTCCCGTTGATCGGCGCACCGACGCCAAGATGATCCAGATGCGCCGACACCAGCACATACTGCTTCGAGAGTTCAGGGTCCGATCCCTTCAGCTCGCCAACAATATTCGGCGACACCACATGCGAAGTCTCTCCCACCACCGTCGCCGCTACACTCTTTCCCAGCGCAAAATGCGGCAACGGCTTCTGTGCATCCGCCAGCGCCAGCATCTCCGCAAACGTATGGCCCGTCCCTGCAAACAACTTCTCGGCCTGCGCAGGATTGAACGTCGCCGCAAACATCGGACTATGCTCATCCGCCAGCGCAGGATGCTTTGTCGCCACCGCCTCAGCGTCAGGCGTTGCCGACAACCGCATCCCCGGCTGCGAAGCGCTGCTCGCCATTCGCTGCCATCCAAAGTCCATCGACTTCGGTGTAGGAATTGAAATCGTCCCGACCACCCCCGCCTCCCGCAACACCTTCGCAAACGGAGCGGTGCGCGCATACGACTTCAGCGCCCCCGGCAGATCCGCAGGTCCCCCGTTGATATAAACGACAATCTTGCCCTTCAAATCCGCCCACGGCACCTCAGCCGAGTTGAAATCGTCATACTTCGACTCCGGCAGATGCAGCCCATAGCCAATAAACACCAACGGCGCATCCACCTTCCCCACCTAGCGCTCCACGCGATCCAAGAATCGCATCCTCACCCAGCACCAGCGGCGTCGCCTTCCCATCCACCACCAGGCTCATCGACGACTTGCTCGCAATCACTCGTTGCACATCGAAATGAACCGGCTGATAATACCCGCCATCCACGCCTGCAGGCTCCAATCCATACGCCTTGAACTGATCCACCACATAAGCAGCGGCTCTTAGATAATCTTCGCTCCCGGTCAGCCGTCCCTTCATCGAAGGATCGGCCAGCTTCTGCACATGCGCCCACCACACCTTGCCCTGAGCCTCGTCATTTGAAGTCGCCACCCCCGACTGTGCCCACATCAAAAGCCCACTAATGCCACTTGCCAGGGCAGCGATCGAAGCAAGACGAATCATTCGCATTTCGCATCTCCAGAAGAAAAGGGAATGGGTCGAATCTAGCACGTCCCCACGCCTCACGACGCTCTTTGACGCATTTTCCAGCCCTTGTTACCCTCATCCCACCATGAGCTCAAACGCAGATCAACTCGCCACCACCTGCTGCATCGTCGGCGGAGGCCCTGCAGGCATCATGCTCGGCTATCTCCTCGCCCGCCAGGGCGTCGCCGTCACCGTCCTCGAGAAACATACAGACTTTTTCCGCGACTTCCGCGGCGACACCATCCATCCCTCCACACTCGAGCTCCTCCACGAACTTGGCCTCCTCGAAAAATTCCTCAGCATCCCCCATGCTCAGGTCTCGAGTCTTTCCGGCTTCGTCGGAAATCGCAGCGTAACCATGGCGGACTTCTCTCACGTTCGCTGTCACGCAAAATTTATCGCGCTCATGCCTCAGTGGGACTTCCTCAACTTCCTCGCCGCCGAAGCCGCCCGCTTCCGCAGCTTCACCCTGCGCATGGGTTGGGAGGCAACCGGCCTCCTCCGGGAAAAAGACGGCACCGTCAAAGGCGTCCTCGCCAACACTCCCAACGGCCCCGCCGAGATCCCAGCCTCTCTCACCATCGGCTGCGATGGCCGCCACGCCATCTCGCGCGACGCCGCCCATCTGCGTCTCGTCGACCACGGCGTTCCCATCGACGTCCTCTGGTTCCGCATCGCCCGCCAACCCAACGACCCCGAGAACGCTCTCGGATACGTCAACTACGGCCGCCTCATCGTACTCATCAATCGCGTTGACTACTTTCAGGTCGGATACATCGTCGCCAAAGGCACCTTCCCGCAGATCCAGCAGGAAGGCATCGCTGCATTCCATCAAAGCATCGAACGCGTCGTCCCATTTCTCGCTGGGCGCACCGCCGAAATCGACTCCTGGGACAAAGTGAAACTCCTCACCGTACAGGTCAACCGCCTGCAGGAATGGTGTTGCCCCGGCCTCCTCTGCATCGGAGACGCAGCCCACGCCATGTCCCCCGTCGGCGGCGTCGGTGTCAACATCGCCGTGCAGGACGCAGTCGCTACCGCCAACATCCTCACCGAGAGCCTCCTCACCAGCGGTGCCACCGTGCACGACCTCCGCACCGTTCAGAACTATCGCGAACCCGCCGTGCGCAAAACCCAAAAAGTGCAGCTCTTCGCCCACCGTATGCTCAACGCCGTCCTCCACAGCAGTGGCCCCTTCACCCCGCCACTGCCGTTCCGCGTGGTCACCGGCATGCCGGGCTTTCGCCACCTCACTGCCCGCTTCATCGGCATGGGCTTCCAGCCCCAACACATCAAGTACCTTTAGCCTTACTCAAAGCCCCGATTCCAGCTCTCAATCACCCGAGTCTCCCGTTCCCATCCCAGCACACTCACGCTTCCCGTCCCCAGCGCCAGCAGCCGTCCCCCATTCGCATCCAAACCAATCCACCGCGCCGCCAGAATTCTCAAAATATGTGCATGCGCAAACAGCGCCACCTTCCCCCCGTCCGGCGCAGCCGCCAAAGCCCGCGCAATCACACCATCTGCCCGCTCTCCCACATGCTCTACCGTCTCCCCGCCAACAATCTCATTCTTCCAAACGGACCACCCCGGAATCTCCGCCTGAATCTCCTTCGTCGTCTTCCCCTCATAAACTCCGTAATCCCATTCCTTCAACCCGTCATCGACCTTCGCAACATCCCCAAACCCCGCAATCGCACAAGTCTCCCGCGCTCGCTGCATCGGACTCACAAACACGGCATCAAACTTCGTCCCCTTCAAATAATCCCGCAGCTCCGCCGCCCTCTTCCGCCCATGCTCAGTCAGCGGAATATCCGTCCTGCTGGTATGCGCCCCACTCAAACTCCACGCCGTCTCCCCATGCCGCACCAGCCAAAGTTCCGTCGCCAAAGCCATCCGGTTCCTCCCGTCTTCTACTCCCTACTCCCTACACCCTATTCCCTGCCTTTATCCTACAGAGATGGACTTCCAACTTTCGACCACCTACAAGCCCCAGGGCGACCAGCCCCGAGCCATCGCCGAACTCATCTCCGGCATCCACGCCGGAGAAAAGGACCAGGTCCTCCTCGGCGTCACTGGCTCCGGCAAAACCTTCACCATGGCGAAGGTCATCGAAGAGCTGCAGCGTCCCGCCCTCATCCTCGCGCACAACAAGACCCTCGCCGCCCAGCTCTATCACGAGTTCAAACAGTTCTTCCCCTCGAACGCCGTCGAATACTTCGTCTCCTACTACGACTACTACCAACCCGAAGCCTACATCCCCGCCGGCGATCTCTTCATCGAAAAAGAATCCACCATCAACGAAGAGCTAGACAAACTTCGCCTCGCCGCCACCCGCAGCCTCTTCGAGCGCCGCGACGCCATCATCGTCAGCTCCGTCTCCTGCATCTACGGCCTCGGCTCGCCCGAAGCCTACTACGGCATGTTGATGCTCCTCGAAAAGGGCCAGCGCATCCGCCGCGAAGACATCACCCGCCGCCTCGTCGAAATCCTCTACGACCGCAACGACGTCGACTTCCGCCGCGGCACCTTCCGCGTCCGCGGCGATATCATCGAGATCTACCCCACCTACGACGAAAACGCCTACCGCATCGAACTCTTCGGCGACGAAATCGACTCCCTCTCCCAGATCGACCCTCTCTTCGGCACCGTCCGCCAAAAATACTCCCGTCTCCCCATCTACCCAAAGTCCCACTACGTCGTTCAGCCCGAACGCAAATCCACTGCCATCGCCACCATCATCGAAGAGATGGAGTGGTGGGAAAAAGAACTCGAGCAACAAGGCCGCTTAGTCGAATCCCAACGCATCCACCAGCGCACCCGCTTCGACCTCGAGATGATCAAATCCGTAGGCTACTGCCACGGCATCGAAAACTACTCCCGCCACTTCTCCGGCCGCCTCCCCGGCGAACCCCCACCCACGCTCCTCGACTACTTCCCCCAGGACTACCTTCTCTTCATCGACGAGTCCCACGTCACCGTCCCGCAACTCCACGGCATGTGGCACGGCGACCGCAGCCGCAAACAAAACCTCGTCGACTACGGCTTCCGCCTCCCCAGCGCCATGGACAACCGCCCCCTCCGCTTCGAAGAGTTCGAATCCCGCACCGGCCAGATCATCTACGTCTCCGCCACCCCCGGTCCCTACGAACTCACAAAATCCGCCGGCGTCGTCGTCGAACAAATCATTCGCCCCACCGGCCTCATCGACCCCGTCGTAGAAATCCGCCCCATCAAGGGCCAGATCGACGACCTCCTCGCCGAAATCCGCGACCGCTCCTCAAGAAACCAACGCGTCCTCGTCACCACTCTCACCAAGCGCATGTCCGAAGACCTCGCCAGCTACTACACCGAAGTAGGCGTCCGCTGCCGCTACATGCACTCCGAAATCGAAACCCTCGAACGCATCAAACTCCTCCGCGACCTCCGCAAAGGCGAGTACGACGTCCTCATCGGAATCAACCTCCTGCGCGAAGGCCTCGACCTCCCCGAAGTCTCTCTCGTCGCCATCCTCGACGCTGACAAAGAGGGCTTCCTCCGCTCCCAGGGCTCCCTCATCCAAACCATCGGCCGAGCCGCCCGTCACATCGAAGGCCGCGCCATCCTCTACGCCGACAAGATGACCGAATCCATGCAGCGAGCCATCGACGAAACAAATCGAAGAAGAGACAAACAAGAAGCTTTTAATATCGAAAACGGCATCACGCCGCAATCCATCATCCGCCCCCTCGCCATGGGCCTCGCCGGCATCGTCAACGCCGACTACGCCGACCTCACCGACGAAGCCGAAGGCATGCCCGACTTCTCCACCCAGCAGGAACTCGACGACTACATCAACAAACTAGAATCCGACATGCGCGAAGCCGCAAAAAAATTCGAATTCGAAAAAGCCGCCAAGCTACGCGACACCGTCAAAGAACTTCGCACCAAAGAATTCCTCTTCAGCTAAAACCGCTTGCGTATCGAAGACTCGCACATACAGGGACGGCACTCCCGTTTTATTGATTCGAGTTGCAGGCTCCCTCCTGACGAACGATTTCCTCTCACGACCTCGGCGCGCAGTCATATATCATCGAACCGACCAAACGGCACACGAAATCACAGTCGCAAGTTTATTCGTTCTTAGGAGCCATAGTGGATCGCAGAAAGTTCTTGTCGGGAGCGGCAGCGGCAACAACGCTCAGTTCGGCCTGTGTCGGTCAAAAGCGCGCCGCATCGCCACAACGATCAGACTCCTCAAAGGTAGGCGAAGGTCGCCGCCCCAATGTGCTTGTTTTAATGTCCGATCAGCACAAGCGCAGTTGCATGGGCGTCGCAGGTGATCGCGTTTCCCATACACCGAATCTCGACGCGCTCGCGCAAGAGAGCATTCGATTCACGAACGCCTATTGCAGCAATCCCGTCTGCGGACCGTCGCGAGCTTCCATCATGACGGGTCTTTACACGTTCAACCTTGAGAGCCCCAACGACTCCAAGTCGTTCGCGTTCTCGCCGAAGCACAAGACCATCGCGCATCAATTCAGCGCAGCGGGTTATCTGACAGCGCTCATCGGCAAGATGCACTTCGCCGACGCGCAGACGCACGGCTTCAACTACAAGCTTGAGTTTAACGACTGGTGGCAATATCTCGGCCCGAAGACAAAGATTTATGTCGACGAACTAGGTCACCCCAACTCCGGCGGCGCGGGGCTGCCGCAGATTGAGTGCCTATGGAACGAAGAGGGTGACCCATGGAAGGACCATCGAACTCCGGATGGTCGTCTCGGCGCTGTCGCCGTTGGGCGGCCCTCGCTAATGGACGAGGCCGATCACTTCGACAACTTTGTTGCGCGCGAGTCGGTGCGCTTTCTCGAGAACTACGCGCACACTGACGAGCCCTTTCTACTTGTCACCTCCTTCCTCAAGCCACACGATCCATTCATGCCGGCCACGCGCTTCGCGCAGATGTACCGCGCGGAAGACATGCAGCTCCCTTCAACATGGCAGAGAACAGACCTCACACATGTTCCCGCCGAGGTGCGCCGTTCCATCGAGACCGTATCGTGGACACCCGAGCTCCGCGAGGCCTCCCAGGCTCGCAAACGCATGGCCTACTACTACGCCAGCCTGGCGCAGATGGATGACTGTGCCGGCCAGGTGCTTTCCGCGCTCAAACGCCTTGGTCTCGATCAGAACACAATCGTCGTCTATACATCGGACCACGGTGAGATGCTCGGCGACCTTGGTCTTTGGAACAAGTTTCAGTTCTATGAGGGTTCATGCGGTGTTCCCCTCCTCGCGAGACTGCCCGGAACATCTCCGGCGCTCTGCGAGCAGCCCGTCAGTCTCATCTCGCTGAAGCAGACTCTTGCCGAACTCTGCGGTGTCCCCGATCTCGGCCCATCCGACGGCGCAAGCTTCGCTTCGCTGGTTCGAAATCCCGCATCCGGTCGCTATGATGTACCGATCTTCGCCGAATTTAACGTTGGACAGCCGAGAGCGAAGTACATGATTCGCCGCGGAGACTACAAGTACACTCACTGGACCCACGACATCGACGAGCTCTACAACCTGCGCGAAGATCCGCAGGAGACTCGCAACCTCGCCCCCGATCCGGCACATCGCGCCACCGCAGAAAACCTCCGAAACGAGCTGCTCGCTTGGCATCAGCCCCGCGAAGCGTGATCCGGCAATGGAGGAAGGCAGCCCAGTATGACTTGTAGCGTCTGCCCCGGTGCCAGATACGGAGTGAGCCCGGAGAATCACCGTCTGAATATGAGCGCACCCCAACAAACCCGTCACCCTCCTAAACTCCTCACAAGAACCTTCTACTCCCGCTCTCCGGAGATAGTCGCGCGAGCCCTCCTCGGCAAGCTCCTCATCCGCGATCTCCACGGAGAGCGCCTCACTGGCCGCATCACCGAGGTCGAAGCCTACCTCGGCCTCACCGACCCAGCCTCTCACGCCTTCCGCGGCCTCACTCCCAACAACGCCGTCCTCTTCGGTCCACCCGGCCGCACCCACGTCTACTTCATCTACGGCATGTACTACTGTCTCAACGCATCCGCCCATCTCCCCGGCGAAGCTGGCGGAGTCCTCATTCGCGCTATCGCCCCCATCGACGGGATCGAGACCATGGCCCACCTCCGCCACGTCTCACCAAACGCCAAACCCAAACTTCTCACCGGAGGCCCCGGTCGCCTCTGCCAGGCCCTCCACATCACCCGCAAAAACTCCAACGACCTCGACGTAACCTCCCACGACTCCGCCATCCAGATCGCCGACGACGGCCACCATCCCACCAAAATCCAAACCACCCAACGCATCGGGATCAGCAAAGCCGCCGACCGCCCCCTACGCTTCCTCATCTCCGGATAGTGACGCCATGCGCTTGCCTTCCGCTCTCCCCTCAACAACACACCCGCAACTCTCCATCTACCCAGCAACAACTTAATCGCCAAAATCGCGTTTACATGAGCAGCGACAGGAGAAGACTTCCCTCAATGACGAGAATCACTAAGGCCCTTTGCACCATTGCGTTGACTAGCCTCATAGGCACGGCTCTTGCCCAAGCCCCCATCGTCCGCCAACCCCCTCCGGGCTCACCCGACCAGCAACAAGCGGACCCGCAGTACCAGCCCCCTCCTCCGCCACCACCGCCCGACGCACAAGCGCAGCCACAGAGCCAATCCCCCGAACTGCCACCACCCGTCGCCCCCCAGCAACTCGACCAGCTCGTCCAGCGCATCGCGCTCTACCCCGATCCGCTCCTCGCTCAGGTCCTCACCGCCTCCACCTTCTGGCAGCAGATTCCCGATGCCGCCACCTGGGTCCAGCAGCACGGGAACCTCACCGGTGATGCTCTCGCGCAGGCCATCCAGGCTGACAATCTCCCCTGGGATCCCAGCGTACTCGCCCTCCTGCCCTTTCCCACCGTCCTCGACATGATGGCTCGCGATCCCCAGTGGACCGGTACTCTCGGCAATGCCGTCCTCGTTCAACGCAGCGACGTCATGGACGCAGTACAACGCCAGCGCCAGGCCGCCCACAACTACGGCTATCTTGCCTCCACCCCCTACGACAACGTAGTCGACAACGGAGGATACATCGAAATCCAGCCCGTCAATCCCGCCTACTACTACGTCCCCGTCTACAACCCCGCGATCGTTTTCTACGCACCGCGTCCCGGATTCGTCATCACCACCGGAATCCGCTTTGGCCCACCCATCGTCATCGCCCCAGCCTTTGGTGTCTACGGTTGGTACGGCGCCGGATTCGGCTGGAGAGGCCACACCATCCTCATCGATCATCGCCCCTGGACACGCACCTATTACAACCGCACAGTCTACGTGCACCCATACGAGCATCCCTACGTCCGCCCCGCCGCTCCTCGCGCCGAAAATCACCCACCCGCCCACAACGAACATCACGAGTCGGCCCCGCACAACGAACACTCACACTAACCTTTGAATCAATCGCGGCCTCTGCATCAAGCAACTGCAGAGGCCGCTTCCCGTTTAAGCGGATTCGTGACGAAGTTTGCCGCTCGCACCACCAAAACCAGCGCACTTGACATCACCCGCTTCAAGAAAGCACCTCCGTGGGCAAACCAATCCAAAGCCCAAACCGTAAGTCCAGACCTAAAGTATCTGTTTGGAAGACTTTGCACGCTTTTGATGGGGAGTGGGGAGGATACCGAGCTACCGCCAGCTCACCGCAAGATGCCACCGCAGCTTCCGGTCGGCCGTCTTCTCCAGAACATGCGCATACTCCATCAACTCCGAGAGCACCTGTTCCCCTTCGCTGCCCAACTGTAAAGGATCGGCATCGAGAGCCATCAGCAACGCCCGCACCGTCCTCAACCCATCCTCTGGCGAGTACCACTGCGGCGGAGGCAGCCGTCGCATCAACTCCTGATTCCCCGCCCCCTCTTCAATCAGAAGCGACATCGAATTCTCATCCGCAGAAAAAAATTCAATCAGCGGCCGAACCCCCAATCGAAGAGCCAGTCGTTCCAGCGCATCTTCATGCCGGGCCAGCGAACGCCCATTCACGAAAATATCGAATCCAGGGTCCACACCCTCGACCACGATGTACATTGAAGCGGCCATTATTCGCAGTGTAACCCGCAAATCGCCTGTCGAAAAGTGTCAACGAAGCGACAACCCCGCCTCATCCTCTCCAACCTTCCAGAACAAAAGTACTCCTGCACCCACAGCCAGCAACGCTGTCCCAAATCCCATCCTGACCGTCCACTCAGGCCGCATCACAACGTAGCTCTCCAGAACCAGCAGCAGCGAAATCACCAGATAACGCGCGGAAAACCGCACCGGAGACATCTCACGCAGCAACCAAACAATCAACAATACCTCAACCACATCCACCAACGATGAAATCGACACCACCGAAACCAGACTGCTCCCTCGCCACAAGATATTTCCACCTACGGCGCCCCAAACCAGGAGAAACACCGCATTGGCGATCCCCACAACCGCAACAGACTCCGCGAAAGCAAGTCCGCGCAGCAACCGGTACAACCAGACACTCGCAAGCCCCGCCACAACGACAGCGGCAAACACAATGGCCAGCATCACCCATCCGCGCACAGAGGCCGAAAATTGCAATGGCAGCAATAGCAGGAGTCCTCCCCACCCAGCCAACGCCGGAATCAGAAACTGTCTCGCACCATGTTCTTCCCTCCCGGTCGGGTCGCCGGCCGCAACCCCCAGCACGACCACGACAGGCACCGCTGCAAAAAGTGCGGAGCGGCTGATCGATGGCACACTGCTCCGTGCATACTCGGCAACCACCGCCGGAACTCCAAACAATCCCGCTGCCGCTGCTCCCAACCGGACATACCGCAGCCGCTGGTTGCGAGACCATCCCTTGCCCCCAGCCATCAGAAACGCAATGATCCCGATCACGCCAAAAATCAGACTCTGTTGTTCGAGTGGAGGCAATTCATCCGTCGCCCCACGTGGAATCACCCACGAAGTCCCCGACAGGATGCAAAGCCCCGCAAAGGCAATCCATAGAATCCATCGCATGCGAACAGGCATCCAGTCTCACTCTGAATTTGATTCACTTCCAAACATGAGGAACCGATCCTGCCGGAGCATGCGCAGTCAACTCAAGATAGACAGTTTCAATATCCTGTTGCAATCCGTCGGGACGATTCGGAACCCAATTGCTATCGCTACCCGGAAGCCGTATATGCATCTCGGCTGGCTTCTTCCCCATATCCGCCTGAAGTTTGACCTCGCGGTAAAGATCCAGCAGAAACCTCTGCTGCCCCGACAATATCTCCGGGCCACCCGCAGCACCATGACCAGGCAAAACATGGAGTGGCCTCAGCGCCATCGCCTTGTCCAGCACAACAGGCCAGTTCGCGATATTCGCATCGAGCAACTTGTTCCTTGGCCCGTTGACCGCTGCATCGCCGGTGCAGAGCACTCGCTCCTTCGGCAGCCAGACATATCCATCACCCGGTGTATGCCCCCACCCCAGGAAAAGAAACCGCACCTCACGCTTCCCATCCTTCAACGAGAAGGAGTCGCCATCGATGATCTTCCGCGGTCTCTGAACATCTTCTTCGCCTGTCGCTCGAACATCGTCGCGTTTCGCCATTGCCGCCTGCCACCGCGCAGGCTCCCAACGATCCATCTCGGTCACCACGCCGCGAAATGCCATCGTAGTCGCTCCCGCGGCAGTCCACACCGAATTGCCGTACGAATGATCGCCATGAGCGTGCGTATCGAATACATAACGGACAGGCTTCTCCGACAAGCCCTTCGCCACGCTCAACAACTCCTTCGCTCTTGCCGGATAATTCGCATCCACAACGATCAGATAGTCGTTCATCTCAATGATCGCCGTATTGCTATACCCCTTGCTCGCGTCGCCACTCAAGAACCACACACCATCAGCGATCTTTTGCGGAGACACATCCTGTCCGGAGGCAAATCGCACACAACAGAGCAGCAATACTGCAAGCAATAGCGCCAGCCAATTCCACCCTGCGCCGCGAGCCTCACTCACCGAAGAGACACAAAAGCCGCGCATTTGCGCGGCCTCTGTGGTACTCGGGGTTGAACTCTTAGCGATTGCCGCCACCCTGCGATCCGCCCGGACCCTGACCCGGTCTACGCCCGCCACGGCGCCGCCTGCCGCCCGGCCGTCTCTGACCACCCGGCCCGTTCGGCCTCTGTCCAGCGGCCACCGGCACTGGGGGGACGCCATCAGCGCGATTAAAGTTGGGCTCCTCCGCCGACTCGTCTCCGTCATCGTCGAAATCGTCTCCGTCCTCATCTGCGTCATCCGCGGGCTGCTCCGCACGAGGCGCAGAACCACTCGCTTCAACGCGTGCTCCATCTGTGCCAATCTGTCCCGGTTCCGGCAGACCAAGCTTCGCGCGCTGCTCCCGCAGAACCGCTTTCCTCGAAAGTTTAATCCGATTCCCTTCGATGGCAAGCACCTTCACCAGAATCTGATCGCCTTCACGAAGCTCGTCCTTGACCTCCTTCACGCGATGTTCTGCGATCTCAGAGACGTGCAACAAGCCATCGGTACCCGGGAAAATTTCAACGAAAGCACCGAACTCGGCGAGCCGTACAACCTTGCCCAGATAGGTCTTTCCAATCTCGGGCACGGCCGTAAGATCGCTGATCATCTGAATCGCGCGCGCCAGTCCATCGGCATCACTCGAGGCCACATTTACCCGGCCCGTATCATCAACATCGATCTTCACGCCCGTTGCGTCGATGATTCCGCGAATCACCTTGCCTCCCGGCCCGATCAGATCGCGAATCTTATCCGTCGGAATCTGAATCGTGTGAATGCGCGGCGCAAACTGCGACTTCTCTTCGCTCGCACTCGCAATCACTCCATCCATCGTATCCAGCAGGAACAGCCTGCCGCGCCGCGCCTGCTCCAGAGCCTCGCGCATAATCTGCGGAGTGATACCCATGATCTTGATATCCATCTGCAGTGCGGTAATTCCCTTCCGCGTGCCGGCAACCTTGAAGTCCATGTCGCCATAGTGATCTTCTGCGCCGGCAATGTCCGTCAGAATGGCGTAGTTATCGCCTTCCTTCACCAGACCCATCGCAACGCCCGCAACCGAACCTTTGATCGGAATACCCGCCTGCATCAATGCAAGCGACGCCCCGCAAACAGTCGCCATCGAGGACGATCCGTTCGACTCCAGAATGTCCGAAACCACACGCAACGTGTATGGCGACTCATCCTCACCCGGCAACACGGCCTCAATCGCCCTGTACGCCAGCGCGCCATGACCAATCTCACGCCGCCCCACGCCGCTCATACGTCCAACCTCACCAACTGAAAACGGAGGAAAGTTATAGTGCAACATGAAGCGTCGCTTCTGCTCTCCCTCGTAGCTCTCCAGCCGTTGAGCGTCATCCGTAGTTCCAAGCGTCGCGCTCACCAGTGCCTGCGTCTCACCACGAGTAAACAATGCCGAACCGTGAACCCGAGGCAATACACCGACTTCAATCGTCAGATCGCGAATCTTGTCGAACGCCCGATGATCCGGCCTAATCCTCTCCCTCAGCACCTGTTCACGGAAGATGTTTTCTCGCACAAGTTCGTAGTACTTGCTCAGCTTCTTTGCGGCCTCCGCGTCACCCTCCGGTAGCTCTCTCTTAAGTTCATCCTTGATCGCCTTCACTAAGGCATAGCTCTCGAACTTCGGGTGCTTCTGCGTGTCGAGCGCATCCTTCAGCTTCGCACCCACCTTCGCCGTCAGTTGGGTCAGATACTCACGATCGACTTCAACCGCAGTCACCAGCCTCTTCGTCTTTCCTGCCCGGCTAACCAGATCCTCGATCGCAGCGCAGATCTTCTTAATCTGTTCATGCGCAAACTCAATCGCGTCGACAACTCGTCCCTCCGCAATCTCCTTCGCGCCGGACTCGATCATCACAATGCCGTCCTTCGTGCCGACGACCATGATGTTCAAAGTGCTGTTCGCACGCTCGGCATACGTGGGGTTCACCACAAACTGATCATCCACAATGCCGATCCGCACCGCACCAACCGGCCCATGAAACGGAATATCGCTCAGAGCCAGCGCGCAGCTCGCACCATTGATGCCCAGAACGTCCGGATCATTTTCCTTGTCCGCGGAGTAAACGAACGCAACTACCTGTGTCTCATTGCGAAACGCCTCAGGAAACAGCGGACGGATCGGACGATCAATCTGACGGCTCGTCAGAATCTCCTTCTCACTCGGCCTTCCCTCACGCTTGATAAACCCGCCGGGAATACGGCCACCCGCATAGGTGAACTCACGGTACTCCACAGTGAGCGGGAAAAAATCGATGCCTTCTTTTGGATCTGGCGAAGCCGTTGCTGTTGCCAGAACTACATTGTCGCCACTTGATGTCAGCGCTGCGCCCGGAGCCTGTTTCGCCATGCGTCCGGTCTCGAATTTAATTTGCTTGCCGCCGGCAAGCTCAACTGTCACGTCTTGTTTCATGTTGCCTCTCTTCTCTCGTCTTCATTCGATTAAGCTTGAATCGCGTCATCCGCCTAGCGGGCGCGAAAAAGTGCAGTTCACTATGCGGCTACTTGGCCGCCAGAGAACTGCACTCGTATAAGTCGTTTAAGGTCGGGCATATATCGGAGCCACAAACCACGGAGACTACGCCGGCACCTGTCATCGTCAGCAACTCCGGCGACAAGGTCTTATCTGACCTTGCACGAATGTTGCAGCCGACTGTAGACGGGCCGTGTGTACTTCCATGGTTTGTACGGTTTCTCCGGAGATACTGCGGTTACTTGCGGATTCCGAGTTTGCCGATGACCTCGCGATAGCGGTCTGCATCGCACTTCTTCAGGTAGTCCAGCAAACGTCGCCGCTTGCTCACAAGCATCAGCAGGCCACGGCGCGAACCATGATCCTTCTTGTGCTCTTTGAAGTGTTCCGTCAACTCGCCGATGCGCTCGCTTAAAATCGCGATCTGAACCTCTGGACTCCCGGTGTCTGAGTCATGCGTACGGAACTTTGCAATAATGTCTGTCTTTTTAGCGGATGCCAACACAGCTGATTCTGCTCCTAATCTTCTAGTCCATTCTGAGTATCTACATAAGGATAGCACCGCTGGCGAAACACGGCAACGCACGCCGCGCCGGAAAACACCTAAGCCGTTTGCTGACAACTTAAGCGATGTGGTTCTTCAAAAACGTCAGGGTGCGTGCCCTGGCCAGCTTTGCAGAAGCAGCATGGTAACTGTTCGGATCAGGGTCGCGGTTAAACGCATGTCCTGCGCCTTCGTAGACAAAGATCTCCACCTCAGGATGCGCCGTACGCACAGCCTCAATCTGATCCTTCCCGATGTGAGCGTCCTCCGCACCGAAATTCAACATCACCGGACAGCTCGGCTCCTCCTTCGCCACGGACCCAATCCCGCCCGGATAGTACGCAACGCAGCACGAAGGCCGCATCTTGTGGTTCTCTCCGCGCGTCGCGGCCAGCCACGTCACCAGCCCGCCATAGCAGAAACCGAGCACTCCGATTCCCTTGCCGGCCTCCTTCGCCGCGCCATACGCAGCCGCCACGTCCAGCAACGTAATCTCAGGCTTCAGACTCGGATAAATTTGAAACGCCTGCTTCATGTCCTCGGGCCCATACGTCAGTTCCAGGCCGCGCTCGAAGCGATCAAATATCGCAGGCGCAACGACCAGGAATCCATCCTTCGCATATCCATCCGCAACACTGCGAATATGCGCGTTGACGCCAAAAATCTCCTGCACTAAAACCAGCGCTCCAATCGGCTCATCTTTGGGGCGGGCAACATATGCGCTCAGTTCATGACCATCACTTGCCTTCACCTTAATCCAATCGCTCATAACTCACCATCATATCGAGTGCGCCTTAAATTCTGCACTCTCCGGTTATCAAAGAAAAGTAAAACAACATCGCAAAACCGCACAGTCAAACGGAATATCGACGAAATCAAACGGAATCCAATTGTGATGCCGCTAAGACGGCTTTGAAGAGCCGGAGTAGTTCCTCATCTCACGCGTCCACCGAAGAAACCTCAAAAACTGTCTCTTCTCTCTCCAGAAAAGGTTCCAGAAGTCGCGCGCCCGCACCGTATCCGCTTTCTGACCGGAATAAGTTTCCAGCCGCCACCGAAGATAGGGACTCCGCCACGGCCGCAATCTGTTGCCGCGCGTCGCATTCCACAAAAATCGCAACTCCTCACCCATCTCAACCGTCCCACATCAAGTATATGGTTCGCTAATTGTAGCTATGTAGCATACTATTCTTATACTGTTCTCCAGAGCACGCGCGCCATGAGTCCACTGCAACTCTCCCCCGCCTCGACACACCAGCCGCCGGACTCCGCCGACCTAGCCACATCTCGCCAACCCAATCGTCTTCCTCACTCCACGCATCGCAGCGCAGATCCCGGCGAAATCTGCTTACTCATCCTCACCGGTTGCCTTTCGGCCGCCATGATCGCATCTCTAGCGTGCCGCTTACCCAGGGCGCACACGCTCTCTTGGACCACCATCTTTTCTCTATCCATCAAATACATCGCCACCACAACCGTCGCCGGCGCCATAGGAACCTCGATCCCATGGCTCTTCCTTAGGGCAAAACCCTCGTACGGCCTGCGCTTCTTGTCGAAGTCCATCGCGGTCGGCTGGATTTTCTTCCCCTGTATCGCATTGTTCTACCGCCAGCAATCGTCGGGAATGTTTCTTGCTCTAACTCTCGCGACAGTCGCTCTCGCCTTCAGCCTCAGACGTCTCTTCCCACCAAACCCCGAATCCGATCCGACAGCACTTCCGCCCGGGTACGCCAGCGACCTCCCAAATCTTTATGGCCTCCCGATACCCTACTTCCGTCCCATCCGCGCCTTCGTGATCGCCATATGCGCTCAAACCGCGCTCATCCTGGCCATCGCCGGATATCTCTTTTTCGCCGGCGCCCTGCTATCGATCTCTCTGGCCATGCTCGTCTGGGGTTGGACCGCTCTGGATCGCACCGCCGCAATGAGACTCACTGGCAAAGGTCAATCCATCCTCCTCTGTGCCTTCGCTATCTTCTTCACCGTTATCGCGCTCATTCCCTGGCTTCCCGCAAAATTGAACCGCCGGAACGATGTAGCCGCTCACAAACCCGCCCTCATCACTCACGAATCAAAGGACTCCGACGTACCCGGCTCCGACTACGTCGGCATCATCTTGTGGCCGCCACCCGTAAAAAAGACGGAGATTGTTCCACCCAAACCGCATTCCGCTTCGTTCGAGATGGGAAAAGCAGCCAAACCTGTAGTCATTCCATTCGACGGGCAATACTGGTACTTCAAGGCACCAAGTACACGACCCGGCCCGCGTGCTCACGTAGCCCATGGAAGATCGACCTACGTCAACGTCCGCTCCACCGACTCTGCGCCTCTCTTGATGGAGGCCTATCAAAATCTAGGCACCTCCATCGATCTCGCATGTTGCAGCGAGATCGACGTCGCCATCACCAACGCCGACGTCCGCCCTGGAACAATCGCGCTGGGCCTGCGGTTGGCAGATTCAACCTCCCGCGGAGAACCATCCCAGGAACTTGGCTATCGCACAATCGTCTCTAGCAATGCCACGCCGATACCCCTCACTCGTCCCCCGGTGGATGAGGTATTGCGATTCCCCATCCCACGGCAAACAACGATCCATCGATTCGATGAAATCACCATAGAGTTCCTCTCAGCCAGAGAACGCACCCGCGCCGGCGCCAAAGTCTCCATCCAAACCTTCACCCTCATCCCAAGATGAGATACCACGTCGCAGTTGCCGTCGCTTATGATCTTGTCTTTGTCGTCGTGGTTGCTCTTGTCGTCGTGGTTGCTCTTGTCGTTGTCATTGCTCTTGTCGTCGTTGTTATTGCTGATGCAAGTTTTTCGTCGTCATCCTGAGCGTAACGAAGGACCCCTGTATTTCGCTTTTGTCGTTGTGGTTGCCGTTGTCGTTGTGGTTGCCGTTGTGGTTGCTTTTGTCGTTGCTTTTTTAGTTGTCATCCTTCGCCGCAGGCGGAGGACCTGCTGTAGTTTTTGCAGTAGCAGCCGCAGTCGTCGTTGCCCTCAACACTGTCATCCTGAGCGAAGCAGTCCACGCCCTCGGCGAACTGCGCATTCAAAGGACCCGCGCTTGTTCTTCCATCGCCATACTCCTCACCAGCGAACAGCCATCAATCACCATGCAAAAAACCATTTACCACCACAAGAAATTCACTCCGGCGCAGGCAGCACCAAATCTCTCCTACAACCCGAATCACTGAGACACTGCTGTCTTGAAGTGGTCTTGCCAAAGGGCACGAGCTTCAGAGCCTGTCCTGAGCGCAGTCGAATGGATGCCGTAACAAGCCGGCCGAGGGCCTTTCCACTCTGCCCTGAGCGAAGTCGAAGGGCCTGAGCGTAGCCTGAAGGGCAAAGCGATTGATTCCATTGCCTTTGTCGTTGCTTGTTTTTATTTTCTGCATTTTCCGCCCAAAAATCGCATGTCAAGTCCCCAAACCACCTAACTCACTCAAACAAAACAAGATCGAGTTGGCATTTAAGTTACTCTCAACCCGGTATACTAGATATAGGAATCAAGAAAAAGCCCCGGCCAACGCCGGGGCTTCATCATTGCAGGAAGGAAATCCGCTTAACCCATTTATTTGGAATATTTTGGACGTAACCCCTTTGTTTGGAAATATTTACAGCTCGCGTCTCTCCGTAAACAATTGAATACGAACAAGTTATACGCTGGCAAGGGGGAGGGGGGTACCCCCTTGCCAGAGAAGAATATCTATCGCATCAGACTAAAAAGATCAGAACTCCCCAACGCATTGATCACACTCAACAGCGCCTGGTGCTGCGTCTCAGCCAGCGACAGTTGGCTCGCCACCTTCGCAGGATCCGCCGAAACCAGGCCGCTCTGCGCCACCGCCAACTGACTCTCCTCCGTTTGCACGTAGGTGCTGGTCGACTGCAGTCGGCTCGAGAGAACTGTCGAGCGTACTCCGCTGGGAGGAAAGCTGCCCCAGAGCCGTCGTCAACGCGCCTGTATCTGTTGTAAGGGTTGCGCTCGTCGCGCCACCTGAAAAATCGGAGATCAACTGATTCAACGCCCCCAGCACACCGGAGCCCGCCACACCAAAAACTGCGGACCCGGGAAGATTCACCTGAATCTTCTGCCCGCTCGGAGTCTCAACATACTGCACGTTGTTGTCTCCAGCATAGTTCGCCGTTGCAGGATTGGTGGCAGTATCAAGCGTGAACGGAGGCGCAGAGCCCTGACTTCCGCCAAACAGATACTGTCCCTGGTAGCTCGTGTTGGCAAGCGAAAGCACCTGATCGCGAATACCGCTCAACTGCTGAGCGATGCTGGCAATGTCGCTCGCATTCAACGTTCCATTGTTGCCCGACACCGCAACAGACAAGGCTGAAGTCACCTGGGTCACGACCTCACCCAGCGTCGAATCCGTCACCTGCAACCGTGACGACACACCCGACGCGGTCTGAACAAACGTGTCGTCCTTTGCAATGGCACTGCCCGAAAAGAGTGCTCTGCGCCACCGCAACCGGATCGTCAGACAGCGAAGCCACGCGCAGTCCGCTGGACAACTCGGACGTAAGCGTATCTTCCTGATTGGCCGACTGGTCGACCGCGGCCGTCAGATTGGAGATGTAATTCGGATCGACTCGCATGATAGTGCTCCTGAGTTTTAGTCGTGGAATTCGGTGATGACTCGTTGCCGGCATTACGCCACGGACGTTTCTACGCCAAGGTTCAGAGCGCTCGCCATGATGGAGTTGGCAATATTGAACACCTGAGCCGCCGCCTGATAGGCACGCTGATACTGCGTCAGATTCGCCGCTTCTTCATCCAGAGAAACGCCGGAAAGCGAATCTCTCTGCGTCGTCAGTTGCGTGAGCGTCGCCTGCTGCGCACCGTTATTTGTCGTCGCTGCAGCCGTATCGCTGCCGATCTGACCAAGAAAGGAGGCTAGAAATCCCGAAGCCGTTTGACCGCCCACGATATTGGCGCTCGAAAGATCAGCCAAAGCCGAAGCATTCGTGTTCCCTGCAGATCCCTCTCCGGGAGAAGCAGCCGCAACCGCATTGGGATCAGTCGTCGCAACCTGGATCAGCGCCGCAGCACCGGCCTGAGACGGAGGAAGAGTAAACAGGGCCGCCCCAGGATTGCCATTGGCATCGACTCCCAGTTCGTTCTGCTGGTTCACCTGAGTTCCGATCCCAAAGGCCAGACTATCGAGCCCGTTCTGGTACGAAGTCAGCTCCTGATCCCTTGCCTGCAGGACGCCACCAAGGTCACCGCCCGTGAGATTCGCAGTCACATCCTGGCCATCAACACCCGCCAGAATGTGAGTGACTCCTGCCACCTGCGTCGTGTTCACGGCAAACGACTGGCTGCCGCTGACAAGAACGGCGCCGCCGCTCGTCGTCAGGGTCATGCCGTTATTCTCGGTCGAAATTTGATCCAACCCGACCAGTTGAGAGAGTTGTGAGATCGCAAGCTGACGTTGATCTTCAAGAGTGCCCGCGTCCGCATTGGGGCTAAGAGAAGTGATCTCTGCATTGAGCGACGCAATCGACGCCGTAAGTGAGTTCACCTGATCGACGTCGCTGACTACCTGCTGGTTGAGACTCGAAGACACCTGCGCAAGCTGATTCGCGGCAGAGTTGAAGGCTCCCGCCAGCGCGTTGGCCGCAGTCATCACGTTCTGCCGTGTCGCGGTATCGGAAGGATTGCTTGCCAGCGCGGACAGCGCACTGAAGAACGAATTGGTGGCAGTTCCCAGCACCGTCGAACTGGCAGAACTCACCGTGGAACTCAGGCCAAAGATATTCTGAATCTGCTGCAAGGCAGACTCGAGCGCCCCGGACTGTGCCTGGAGTTGCGTCTGTTGCTGCACACGTTGTTCAAGCACACGGTCTCTCTGCGAGGTCGCACTCGCCGTCACACCTGAGCCAAAGGTGCCGCCACTAAGAGTGACCGCGTCAACCGACTGAAAGTTCACGACCTCGCGGGTATAGCCGGCAGTGTTCTGATTGGCGACGTTGTTCGACGTCACATTCAGAGCCTCCTGATCGGCCATAAGAGCTTGTTGAGCGATATCCATTAGCGACGTTATTGTGCCCATTGTTTCCTCATATTTCTGGCATGGAGACGCGTAAGTGCATCAAGGTTTACTTGACTGCTCTGCAGGACGAGTTCAAGCTGACGATGCTTCTGCAAAATCCGGGTGGCAGCATCACTGCTCTCAAAGTTCACGTTCGAGGCAGCGATCACAACCATTCGCTGTTCTAAGGAATGAAGCCTGGTTGAATCCAGATGGCTGAAAGCCTCGACCGTTTCATCCAGAATGTCTCCGAGGGTCTGTTCGATCGTCATAGTTAATCCAACAGCGACTGGATGATCTTGTCCGCCACATCCGACGACGAAACGCTGTAGTTTCCCGAAGCAATCGCCTGCTGCAAAGAGGCAACCTTCGCTAATCGTGCATCAGAGCTCTCCAATGCCTGAGCAACCAGCCCTCCCGTAGAGCTCAGGTTCGCTTGATCCGCATGTCGCACATCGACGACCGACCCTTCACCGCTCTTGGCGATGCCATCCGGTAGATTCGCCTGTATCGCCGCCTGGCGAGCAGTCGAGTTGATTGCCTGCTGCAAACTACCGATTCCACTTGCATAACTCATGGTGATCCTCCATCTACTTGAATGTATCGGCACAAAATCCAGAAACTTTAGTACTGAGACGTTTTCTTTTCGGAATTCTGCTGATGCTCCAGTGTTACTTTCGAGACAATCTGCTTCGCTATCCCAAAACCGCCTCCCTTTGAGATCGCCTTCGCAATCGCCTCAGTCCCAAAGCTGCTGATCGTGTCGGAGGCTGAGTCGTCGCTCTTCTCGTCACCTCCCCAACTGCTTTGCCCAGGTTGCATGGGCTTCAGCAACTCCTGCAGCATACTTGCCTCAAACTGCTGAGCGGCATCGACCAGTTTGGCCCGTTTCTGCGTCGTCCATTGCATGGTCGGCTGACTCGTAACATCCGAATTGATCTTCATAACACCTCAATCTCCGCTTCCAACGCGCCTGCAGACTTCATCGCCTGAAGAATCGAGATAACATCGCGCGCAGAGGCACCGATCGTCTGCAGGCTGCGCACAAGGTCATCCACAGTTGCTCCCTGTTTCAGCTCAATGCGATTAACCGGTTTATCCTGCGCCTCGATTCTCGTCTGCTGCACGACCTGCGTTGTGCCGCCGGACGAGAAAGCATTCGGCTGCGACACCTGAAACTCGCTCACCACATTGACCGCCAGGCCGCCATGCAGGATAGACACAGGCTGCAAGACAACAGTCCCTCCAATAACGACCGTTCCAGTGCGCTCATTCACTACAACCTTTGCCCGAGGAAAGACAGGCACCTCAATCGACTCAACCTTGCGCCAACAGAGCCGGAATTTCCTCACCATTGGCGACCGACAGATCGATTCGCCGGCTATCAAGAACGTGTGCAGCCTGCTCGTCCAAGCGTCTGATTGATCGCGAGTGCCATTGCCTCCGCACTGCGAAAGTCGGCGTCATTCAGCAGCAGCGAAAATTGGCTCTTACCTTCCAATTCCAATGGAACTCCACGTTCCACCATTGCGCCGAAAGGAACCCTGCGCGGTATTGGGATGATTGAACTGCTTCACATTGCCGTTGGCAGTAACCGAATATCCACCCACGACGAGCGACCCCTGCGCCTGGGCATAGATCTTGCCATCTGCCCCATAAAGCGGAGTCATCAAAAGCAAGCCGCCCTCAAGGCTCCTCGCGTCGCCCGCAGAAGAGACAGTGATATCGAGCTTCGTGCCTGAGCGGGCGAAGGGTGGTAAGGTTGCCGAAACAAAGACGGCCGCCAGATTTTGGACGCGGATCGAGGATGCCGGGAACGCTTACTCCCATTCGGAGCAGCGTTGCCGCTAGCGTTTGGATCGGAAAGGTTGTTTGTTGGCTGTCGCCTGTGCCCTGCAGACCTACAACAATTCCGTACCCAACCAACTGATTGTCGCGAATACCCTCGATCGACGAGATATCCTTGACACGCGCTTGCCGTGGCGTCGCCGGATCCGAAGCAAAGGCACTGAGTAGTAAAAGTCAGAAGCATAGCAACTGTAAGCGACGCGGCAGAGACGCAGACTCCGCTGACGTGAATCTTCTGATGCTCTTCGATTTGATTATTTCAGACGTGCATGGTTCTCCACTAGAAGATCAAAGCCTTTTGCAGAAGCCGAACGAGGAGGTTCTGGCGATGAGTGTAATCGTTGATAATTCCCTTCCCACGCACTTCCAGTTCAAGGCTTGAGATGGCGGTTGATAGAACTTGATTTTGTTGGGAGATGTCTTCAGGCCGAACCAGACCCGCGCAGGATGATGGTCTGTGTTTGCTGGCTGAACTCAACCTGTCTGGCCGCTTCAATTACAAGCATTCCATTTGGGAGCACCTCAATCACTTGCCCTCCGAACGTTGTACTCAAGCTGGAGTTCGTCGCGCTCGTCCCTTGCGCGTTGAGCCCGGACGATGATGTCTGGTTGACCAGATTCTGCAAGGCATTGCCGGCGTGCAAAGTACCGAACAGAGCCGAGATTGAAGAGCTCGCATTCGAAGCCCGCGAGTTCTTCACGGTTCCGTCGGTAGAGGCGGCAAGGCTCTCTGAGACCACGACTGAGACCAAATCGTGAGGCCGCATGGCGCGCACGTCGGTCGCCATGCGAGTGAGCCGTCCACTGTCAGTCCAGATGGAGCCAGGAATAGCCTGAATATTGGAGTTTTCCGCTCGCACTCGTTCCAAATACGACGACAACGATGCTGCTGCAACGTTGGGTTTTGGTTCAATCATCTTGTGAATGGCCCAGCCTGGGCGTGAAGGACGAACGCAGTGCACCGAACAAGCTGAAAGCAGCGACTAAGCTGGCGGATGCAGTCACTGCGAAACCATCCGTGATGTCTTTCGCAATCATGCCGAATGCAATCCATCATTGCATCATGGTTGCATCTCCACATCCGACGGTCCTCGCACAATACCGAAGAACTGTGTCGGCATTGATTGATCGTCCGTGTTCCTGCGCAACAATCGCACTCGTATGGTCTTACCCAAGCCACCACTCTCCTCGGAAACTCCAGCGACTTCGATTCGCAGAAGATGTTCTTGCCTCCATAGCCGTACGATGTCACCAGCTCGCACTACAGGAGATGTCTTGAGGTCTTCACCTAGTGAGCGTCGCAGGCTCTCTGAGGCGCCGCAAGCGAGCCTACTCCAGGTCGCCGGAAGGGCAAATGACAGGCCATTCCGGATGACTGCAACTGCGCAATCAATGCCCATCTCCGCCCTAGCACCGGATCCAATTCGATCTTCGTCACTCGATAGCCGCCGTCCTTTGTGGCAGGAGAGGACTGAAGAACTGGGCATCGGTTGCGTCGACTGCCATACGGGGTGTGCTGTAGCAAGCCATGGTTGCTGAACGAGCCTATGGAAACACCTTGTAAGGAGAAGAGAGAGACCATGCCAACATACCTGAATGGGGAGAACCGGCTGTTCCTCATAGATCTCCTACCGGATCAGACCGTTGATCTGTGAGTACATGTCGTCCGCCACGTGGATTACCTTGGAGTTGCTCTCGTAGGCGCGTTGCGCCAGGATCATCTGCACGAACTCCGCGACGACGTCGACGTTCGAGTTCTCCAGGTAGCCTTGTTGCAGCGTGCCCATTCCACTGGTTCCTCCGGGAGCGTCGGTGATGGGATTTCCGGAGGACGCTGTCTGCTCCAGGAGATTGCTGCCGACGGAGTTCAGTCCGCCGGGATTGGCGAAGGTTGCCAGTTGCATGGTGCCAAGCTGAGCAGCGTTCGTCTGGCCAGGAAGCGTTGCCGACACAACTCCGTATTGAGAGATTGTGATCGAGGTGGCGTTGGATGGAATCGTGATCGCCGGCAGAATCGTATCGCCATCTGGTGGTCACGATCGTGCCCTGGTTGTTCATGTGGAAGTTGCCGGCTCGCGTGTAGGCGATGGTTCCGTCGGGCCTCGACACCTGGAAGAAGCCTGCGCCTTGAATCGCGACGTCAAGAGTGTTGCCGGTCTGGTTGAAGTCGCCTTGCGTCATGATGACTTCGCTGGCTGCGGATTTGGTTCCAAGGCCGACTTGCAGGCCGGCGGAGAGCGTCTGCTGGGTCTGCGCAGAACCCGGAGTGATGAGGTTCTGGTAGATCATGTCCTCAAACTGCACCTGACGCTGGCGAAAGCCTGCGGTGGCCGAGTTGGCGAGGTTATTCGCTACTGTGTCCAGATTCGTCTGCTGGGCACTCATTCCGCTTGCTGCTGTGTATAACGCTCGAATCATTCGGTGCTCCTTTCTGGTGGAAGTGCGTTGTGTCAGACTCTTGGAAGGTCTTCGGATGCGGTCTTGTCGAAGTCGTTGTTGAAGACGCTGAGCGCCTTTTGCATCATCTCTGCTTGTCGTTGCACAAGAACCAACTGCATCGTTCCGTGAATGGCGTCTTCGTTGGCTCCTTCAACGGAGCCTTGTTCGATCGACGCTGTTGCTGGAATCGGTTTTGCTCCGTTTGCGGAGAAGCGATTTGCTCCTTCTGCGGTAAGAACAGATTTTTCGGGGAAGTCGAAGGCACCCACCTGGCCGACGATCACGCTGCCGTCTGCCGTAGAGACGGAGATGCTGCCGTCTGGCGAGACGTAGATGGAGCCGGTGGGGATGGTGATGGGCTTCTGGTTGGTGTCGAGGACGGGCTCGCCCTGGGCGGTCTGGAGGACTCCGGTGGGGGAGCGGGAGAAGGCTCCGTCTCGCGTGTATCGGATGCCGTTGGCTGTCTGGATGGCGAAGAAGCCCTGGCCTTGCGAGGGCGAGATCGAGTGGATTGCCGGTGGCCTTGATCTCGCCTTGACCGAGGTCGAGGCGGTTTCCGCCGAGGACGCCGAAGCCGTTGACGGATTGACCTACCTGAGAGGCGGTTTCCGGATCCTGATCGACGCCTCCGGCGAGGACGCCGCTGAAGTAGTCGCGCTGGGCGCGGAAGCCGGCCGTTCCCGCGTTGGCCAGATTGTTGGCCGCAGTGTCGAGCGCTTGTGTGCGCGCCAGGAGGCCTGTATATGCGGCGTAGAGTCCACTGTCCATGCCACAGGCTTATGCAGTTGGGTGGCCGAAGTTGCGTGAGGTGCGGGTTAGAAGACGCTAAGGACGGTCTGCTCAAGGTTGGTCGCTGCGTTGCCGATAGTGATTTCAGACCAGATGCAGTCTGGATGCTGGAGTTGGGGAGGGTTGGTTGCGAGCTCTAATTGTTGACGATTCGGCGGTGATGAGGAAGGTGATTGAACGGGCGCTGCGGCAGGCAGGGCTCGAACTCAGTGAAGTGCTGCAGGCCTCGAATGGCGAGGAGGCGCTGCAGACTGCTTCGGGAGAATCAAGCTGCTTCCACTCCTCTGGCATTGATTCTGAGTGACATCAATATGCCGGTGATGGATGGGCTTGCAGTTTCTGGAGACGAGGCGGCAGGAGAACCTGGCGCTGGGCGTTCCGGTGGTGATGATTACGACCGAAGGCAATGAGACGTTTGTGCTGCGAGCCATTGCTGCGGGCGCTCAGGGTTATATTTGCAAGCCGTTTACGGCGGAGCAGGTGAAGGTGCGTGTGTTGCCGTTGCTGCGGGCGGCTTAGCCGATTCGCTGGTTGCATTGCTGGATTTCAAATTTGAAGCGGGAAGAGGACAAGCGTGACCAAGGTGCAGGATGAGGCAGTGACCCGGCTCGACTCGGCTGTCTCGGAGGTATTTGAGACGATGCTGGAGCGAAGCTGCGATCCGATGGAGGGCGAGGTGGACACGGTTGAAGGAAAGATCGTGGCGAGGATTCAATTTACCGGCGCCGTCGATGGCGAGTGTCTTCTGTATGCGAGTCAGGCGACGGCATCGGTGACGGCGGAGGCACTGCTGGGTACTCCTTCCGAGCCTCACGATCCGATGGTGGACGATGCGATCGGGGAGTTTTGCAACATGATCGCCGGCGGCTGGAAGAGCAAGCTCGCGTCTCCGGATTCGAACTGCTGATCTCGACTCCCGCTGTGACGCGGGAGGGGCTCGAGGGCTACCGAACGCGAGTTTGGCACCAAGTTCAGCCGCAATTACTCCTTCCAGGGAAATGTGTTTGGGGTGGTGTTGGCCTTTTGAAGCGCTGCCCCCACCCTACCGCTTTTTGGCTAAAGTCTTCCAAAAATTAGACTTAGCATGGTACTTGTCCGGCAAAGTCTTGCAAATAAAAGAACTCAATGCAAAGTCTTGAACAGACAAGGGTTAGCTAAGGCAGCCTTCCGTCTGCTTTTTTTCTGCTCTTATCCAACTAGTTTGTTTTTCCCCTATTTCCATTATAACTGCGGAAGCCTAACTAACATGCCAAGCCGATGTTATTGCTCCATCAGAGGTTAGGTCATTTGGGGGCTTGACATGCAATTTTTGGGCAGAAAATGGCAAAAGAAAAATAGCCATCACTGCAAAGGCAATAGCATGAGTTGTTTGGTGCTTTGTCGCGGTCTCGGTTTCGGCGCGCTGCATGACACAGCTTCGCTGCATGACACTACTACGGCTACGACGCGCAATGTCACGTCATCGAATCATCTCTCCGATGGGATCGTAAATGGAATAGGAGTCAAACCGCAGGTTTCCGCGGAAAATTCAGGACAGGATCTTCTACTCTCGGATGAAGCTGCCCGTTCGACGGTGTTCCGACACTTCGGAGAAGAATCAATGATTCCATTCCATTCAAGTGTTAATTGACCAGTTTGAATGGATAAGACCATTCATGAGTTTGAGTTGATAAAACGATTGAGGTGGGCCGCCGATCCATCTGAAAAAATGGGGCGTGATTCTACCTGAAATCAACTTGTTGCAGGAATACAACTAAAGTTCAAAAAACGTTCTGGTATTAGGCAACCTTTTGTGTTTTATACTTAGGTATTGCCTAACCGGGCCTCCCCTGTTAGTTGGACTTACTCCCGGCGTTGTGCAACTTTTTGTTCCATCTCCTGCCAAACATTGATTGCTGACGGGTAGGCGTCAGCGACGTAACCAAACCCATGTCCTGAGAGGTTGTTTTACCATGCGCATAGCATCAGTAGGTACGGCATTTCCTGCGCATCGTTATCCGCAGGCAGTCATCACTGCGGCTCTAAAAGAGCGTATCCAGAACGACGAACCCGCGATTCCTGGAGTCATGGATCGTCTTCACTCGAACTGCGGCGTAGATTACCGCAACATTATGTTTCCCCTTGAAAGCCTGGGAACGTTCTCCGGCTTTGGCCCCAACAATGATCTTTGGATCAAGGGAGCTGTCGAACTTGGTCAAGAATCTATCCAGAATGCACTTGATCACGCCGGACTCACTCCATCGGATATCTCCGCCATTTTCTTTACCTCTCACACTGGTATCGCCTGTCCCAGCATCGACGCCCGTCTGGTCAACCGGATGGGCTTCCCCAAGAACATTAAACGCACCCCGATCTTCGGTCTCGGGTGCGTTGGCGGAGCTGCCGGAGTCTCGCGCGCCATTGATTATGTGCGTGCGTACCCCAAGCAATATGCGCTCCTGCTTTCTGTCGAACTCTGCTCCCTAACGTGGCAGGAAAACGACCATTCTATGGCTCACATCGTCGCCAGCGGGCTCTTCGGTGACGGCGCTGCGGCCGTCGTCCTGGCTGGAGAGGAGACACCACACGCCCAAAGACCTACCAGCGTTCAGAATCCTTGTCCGCGCGTGGTTGATACTCGTTCCACGTTTTATCCCAACACGGAGCATCTGACAGGATGGACCATCAATCACAAAGGCTTCAGCATTATCCTTTCCCCTGAAGTTCCTGAGCTGGTTAAAGCAGAGCTTCGTAACACTGTCGAGGAATTCCTCGCTGACAATGACCTGGGTATAGGAAACATCTGCAGCTTTATCTTTCATGGCGGGGGCCCCAAGGTTCTCCGAGCCATGGAAAAAAGTCTTGGTCTGCCTTCCCATGCTCTGGCGGCATCCTGGAACACTCTTAAGAAGTGGGGAAATCTCTCTTCTGTTTCAGTTCTGACGGTGATGCAGGACTATCTGCTCAATCACCCGGGGAGCCCAGGTTGCTACAGCATGATGGGGTCGATGGGTCCAGCCTTCTGTGCCGAGCTTCTTCTACTTCAGTGGTAGATGACGGATGTTAAAAAACAAACGGGAGCCGGTTGCGGCTCCCGTTTTGGAAGTGCACAAGAATTAATGAGCGCTGACTCTGCGGCGTGCGAGCCCGACAATTCCAAGCAAGCCGGTGCCCAAGAGAGCAAGCGAAGCCGGCTCGGGAACCGCAGGAGTAGCCGAGGTCGACGCCGAGAACGATGTCATCGTGCCTATCGTCTGGCCGGCTACATACTGAGAGGTAAATTGGAACTCACCTGGAGTCGGAGTGTAGTTCACCGCCCCCGTTCCGGTAAAGGTTCCCATTCCCGTGATCGAGAGGCAGGTTTGGTCGGCAAGACAACCTGCTGTTCCTGGGGTGGTAAAGCCTGCGTTAAAGCCGGAGATAATGAAGCTGAAGGTTTCCCCATTCTCCGTCGTCGAGAAGATTGGAATTGAGGGTGGGGTGTTGTTTCCGATCACAAAGGGTATGGGACCAGAGGCAAAGGTGATTGGGTTGCCGTCGGTCAAGTACGTTGCGAAGGTACCCCCAATTGCGGAACCTAATGCGACTTGGGAGGTGCCGGGGGCAAAGGTGAGAGTAAAGGGGGCGGTGGCGGTAAAGGAATCGCTTCCGGTAGCAGAAAAGAAACCGCTAATGGAATCGGCATGCGCAACAGCGACACTGCTGATGGCTAGGGCACAAAGTATAAGAAGGCGCTTCACCATGGGGTTCTCTCCTGGAGTGGAAGAATATGGCGTGCGAGAAACACCTAAAGATGAGCAAGTTCAGAGCCATCTTGAATGGTTAAGAGAACCCTGTTTAACTTTTGTAGAAACAATGACTTCACTTTGATTTCCGAAAGCAAGCAATTCTTCTTTGCGCAAACATTTGCATAAAAAGTGAAGAAATTTACCGATTAGTGTCGCAGTCTGCAAGCCATTGCGTTATTGGATTGACGCGGTCCGCACAGGTTCATACCTATTCAGCGTGGAGAGCCACGATGGGGTACTCCATGCTTCGCCTTTGCAAAAGAAATTTAAAAGGCAAACGGGAGCCAGTTGCGGCTCCCGTTTTGGAAGTGCACAAGAATTAATGAGCGCTGACTCTGCGGCGTGCGAGCCCGACAATTCCGAGCAAGCCGGTGCCCAAGAGCGCGAGCGAAGCCGGCTCAGGAACCGCAGGAGGAGGAGTGGCCGAGGCCGACGCCGAGAACGATGTCATCGTGCCTATCGTCTGACCGGCTACATACTGAGAGGTAAATTGGAACTCACCTGGAGTCGGAGTGTAGTTCACCGCCCCCGTTCCGGTAAAGGTTCCCATTCCCGTGATCGCAAGGCAGGTTTGGCCGACAAGGCAACCTTGCGTTCCTGGGGTGATAAAGCCTGCGTTAAAGCCGGAGATAATGAAGCTGAAGGTTTCCCCATTCTCCGTCGTCGAGAAGATTGGAATTGAGGGTGGGGTGTTGTTTCCGATCACAAAGGGTATGGGACCAGAGGCAAAGGTGATTGGGTTGCCGTCGGTCAAGTACGTAGCGAAGGTACCTCCAATTGAGGAACCTAATGCGACTTGGGAGGTGCCGGGGGCAAAGGTCAGAGTAAAGGGGGCGGCGGCGGTAAAGGAATCGCTTCCGGTAGCAGAAAAGAAACCGGTGATGGAATCGGCATGGGCAACGGCAACACTACATAAAGCCAAAGCAAGCAGCAAATACTACGAGGCGTTTGGGCATATTTGGTCTCCGGGGTGAAAAATTGTACTCCGAAAGCTTTCGTCTCTTAGCAGATGCCCTGTGGAGCTTTTCTGGTTGGCCAGGAGAAAAAACTAATAAATCATCGTTTTGGCCACATAAAAACGCAAATTTATCCCACAGTACAGTGCATATCTTTCTCTTCGGTTCCCGCGGATACTCCGGACTCATCGCCTCTTGATACAAGTCCTAATTTTTCAAGTGGCAGGCGAAAAAAGTTAATGGGAACTGTTCGGCGTGGACGACTCTGAGATACTCGCGGGAGGGTTTGCGTTTGCAGGTTTTGCGCTCGCAGATCGATAACCATCGGGGTCGCAGGTGGACGATTTCAGACTTTCGAATGGCAAATGGTGGGCTTTCTTCACTAGTCCGCGACCGACTCTGGCCAAAAACCAAATGCCGCGACTATAGTGTGTCGCGAGGCGGCAACCGCTGCACGGGCCAGTGACGCCGTTCGCCCCCCAGAACCAAATTTCAAATCATTCAGGGGAACACAATGAAAATCTATTCGCTTGCTATGTGTGCTGTACTCGGCGCAGTCACGACGATGTGTTTTTCGCAGATGAGCAGTTCACGGGACGGGATGAATGTCCAGACGCTAGGGGCGGCGATTGTTCCGTGGGTTCACCGGACTCATCTTCGCTTGATTCAAACAAGAGCGTATCAGCTGCCTTCCTTTCAGACGGAGGTCGATCCGCTGCACTCGCGTCATCCGGCACAGATCGTCGGACTGGGATCGCATATCGGCATCGTCATCTCTTCGGTGATCAACCCCAGCGACCTGGCGAAGACTTTCAACTCCGACCTGAATCTTGGCGGCGGCATGCACCTGATTCAGGCTTATTCGGCGAACACCAACCTGCCGGTCCCGACGGTTACGATCCGTAAAGTGGGCGCCGGGAGCGGTGCGTTCGATCCCAACTCTGGCGCCGGGCTAGAGGCTTCGGTCGATACGCAGATGTCCCTGGGGACGGCTCCGGGTGCTCAGGAGACGCTCTACAATGTCGAAGATCTTACCGATGCGTCGATCATCGCCGGCTATACGGCAGTCGACGAGGACAACGCCGTCGATGTTTTGAGCTCGTCTTTTGGTGAATGCGAGCTGGACTTTACCAAGGCCTATAACGATGGTGTCGACTTCACCGGAATTCTGAAGGCATTCCACGCTCTGTTCCAACAGGGCAATGCGCAAGGCATCACGTTTGTGGCGAGTTCAGGCGACAGCGGCGCGTTAGCGTGCTTTTCAAAGGTCTTTGTCAAGAATCCAATGAACGGAACGTCGTTCGTTGCCGGCGTGGAAAATCCGGCCTCCGACCCGAACGTCACCGGAGTGGGCGGGACGAATCTTACAACTGCAGCGACGCCGGGCGTGGATGATGCCACCTATGCGACGGAGAATGCGGACTTCGATCCGCTGCTGCCTGCAGAGTTTCAAATTGGCCCGTCAACGATCGTCAGCGTAAACAAGAATACGTGGGGGTCGGGTGGCGGATTCAGCAAGATCTTCTCTAAACCTCTGTACCAGTTTCTGGTCGACACGAACAACAACCAGGATCGTGCTGTGCCCGACGTCTCCATGATGATGGGCGGCTGCCCCCAGGGTGCGGACTTAGCGAAGCAGGACTGCACGGTGCTGCCGCGCAGCGATGCTATCGTCTGGGTTGGCGGACAGGCTGATCTGGTGATCGGTACCAGTATCGGAGCTCCTGAGATTGCAGGCGTGCTGGCGCTTGCGATCGAGTTGAACGGCGGGCGACTGGGTAATGTGAATCCGCTGATCTATACGTTGTCGCTCACGCAGACTCTGGCGGGTGGGGCGAAGGCTCCGCCATCGCTGCAGTTCTTCCATCGGGAGATTTCGGGAAGCAATAATCGTTACACGGTGAAGCCGGGGCAGGCGTACAGCACGGTGTTGGGCAACAGCACATTGGACGTCAAGAATTTTCTCCTTCTGCAATCGGCAGCACCCGCGGGTGCTCCCAATACACCGAGCAATCCATAAGCTAAAAGGCCCGATCGTCACGGTGTGTGAAGGATCGGGCCTTTGTGTTTGTATTGCGTGACTGCGGATGAAGCGGCTTACTTTACTACGGACTGGAAGAGCGGCGAAGTAAGGAGACTGACGAACTGGCTATCCGACGAAGAGTAGGAGACGGTCAGGGTGCCGGAGTTGGAGTCGATGGTGGTCTGGTCAAGGGCGGATTTCTCGAGAGGTGAGCCCGAGGTCTTGCGCATGATCGAGACGCCCTTCATCAACGTTGCGGCTGTGGCAGCAGTGATGGTGTCGGACATGACGACTGCCATGTCGAACTTGACGCCGTTCTGGAAGTCCATCGTGTAGCGGCTGCTCTTCATACGATTCTTGACGGTGTCGTAGTCGGCCAACTGGGCAGCGTCGCCGAGAACACCCTTCATCATGGTCTGGGTGCCTTTTGCGTCGAGCAGGCTCCAGACGGCCTTGGAGTCGACGACTCCCATGTCGTTGATCATGTCGCCATTGGTGAGGAAGTTGGCGACCATGCCGTCACGAGCGTCCATCGCTTCTTTGACTGAGTCGCGGTCGCCGAAGATCATGGTGGTCTGGTTGACGAAGACGACGCTCATGCCGTTGGAGCCCATGGGGTAGATGCTGTTGTTGCGGAGCGCGTACGGCTTGATCTTGTTCTTGACGAAGTTGGCCATGATCTCGCGAGTGTGAAACTGGCCTTGCGCGATGCCGACGATGCGAGTTCCCTGGCCGCCGGGATCACGGAAGGCAGCGAAGGCGAGGACGTCTGCGTCCTGGTCGACTTTGAGGCCGGAGCTTTTGAGTGCCGTCTCGAGGCGCTTGAGCTCGGGGGGGAGGACGCGATCCTTGAGGTCCATGGCCGTGGTTGAGTTCTGCATGGCGCGGTAGTCAACCACGATGAGTTGCTGAACGTCCTTGGGGATGGCGGACTTGGCGTCGCTGGAAAGCTGCGCAGCGGAAGCGAATGTGGGGGCCAGGAGAGTCGCGACGGCGACGGCCGCGGTGCAGAGATTCTGCCGGATGGTTGTCATAAAGTTCTTTTTTGCTCCTTGAGCTACTGGGGTGTAGCGTCACACCACCATTGTTTCGTGAAGATAAGACTGATTGCAAGGACAGATGGGGAGGTGTTGGTTATCAGAATGCTACTTTTGTGGTACCGATTTGTTTGAATCTCATGATTCGGGCCACGCTATCGGGGCATTAAGTCTGCGCTCGAGAACCTTGGCGTCCGGATCGAAGCCAGTTATTTGACGTACCCACTCGGAATCCGGCTCATACGCGGCTTCGGGAATGAGGCCGATCAGCTCGGCATCGTGGATGATGACACCGTGGCGCTGCGCAAGGTGTTGAACGGTGGAGTGGACTTGGCGCATTGGGGTCACGCGAAAGTCGGTAACATTCATGCTGACCTGGGCGCGGCCGTTGGCAAAGACACCAATGGCTTTGACACCGTGAAGGCCTCCGTTGGCGGCGCGGATGTCGCGGGCGATGGCGCGGGCGGCGGTGATGTCGGGTTCTTTCAGGTGCACGTTGTAGGCGATGAGGAAGCTGCGGGCACCGACGGCGCTGGCACCGGCGGTTTCGTGAAGTTCGGGGCCGCCGATGTCGGGGCGGCGGGCAGCGTCGCGGCGGGCTGCGTCACGGAGACCTTCGAACTGACCCTTGCGGACGTCTTCGAGCTGGACGCGATCGGGACGGGCGGCTGCTGCTCCATAGAAGTAGACGGGAACGCCGTAGCGGCGCCAGATGAGAAGGCCAGCTTGACGCGCGAGGACGGCGCACTCGGCGAGAGAGGCACCGCTGACGGGAATGAAGGGGATGACGTCGGCGGCACCGATGCGAGGGTGAACACCGTTTTGCTTGGTGAGGTCGATGAGCTCGGCTGCTTTGCCGGCGGCGCGGACGGCTGCTTCGACGACACCTGCGGGCGAGCCGGCGATGGTGACGACGGAGCGGTTGTGAGCCTTGTCTAGGGACCAGTCGAGCAGACGAACACCCTCAACGTGCATGGAGGCGACGATCTGGGTGACCTTGGCAGCGTCGGCTCCTTCAGAGAAGTTGGGGACGCATTCGATGATGGCTTCTGGATTCATTTTTGCGACGGCGATTTGTTGCTGCTAGTCCTTGACTAGTTTACGAGTGTTTATTTCCACCAGGTATAGCCGAGCGAGAATTGGACGCTGGCGTTGACGCCGGGGTTACGGTCTCCGAGAGAGGCGCTGGAGATATGGATGCCCTTGGCGCCGAAGTCGATGGAGCGGCGAGGGTGGATGAAGTAGTGGACGCCTACGCCTCCCTGTGGGGTGAAGTTCCAGACGCTAGCGTCGGCGTTGGGGCCGTCGTTTTGCGAATTGTAGGGCGGGCCGCCGAAGGCTGGGTACTTGTGGTTGGTCCACAGGACGCCACCGGCAGCCTGGCCCCAGAAGGAGAAGTGCCGGGTGCCGGCCAGATTCAAACGGAAGATGACGGGAGTGATGGACATTCCGCTGAAGGTGCCGCCCACGGTGTAGAGGGGGGTGCAGACCGGCGGTGTGCCGGGAGGGTTGGTGCAGAAGGGGCGCTCGAATTTGGGAGTGTAGGACTGCCAGAAGGGGAAGAACTCGCCACCAAGTTCGAAGTTGCTGCGGAAGGCGCTGTGGCCGTGGGTGGAAGCGACGACTTTACCGACCTGTACGCCGGCCATGAAGAATTTGAAGTCGTCACGGTCTTCGGTCAGGCCGGTACCCCCCTGGACGATGGCGCCGATCTCGAAGGGGTGGTGGTGATCTTGATGGAAGGGGGTGACGTCGTTGTCGACGATGGCTTGCGCGGAGACGAATCGGGCGGCTGAGAGCAGGAGGGCGAGGGCGCAGACTGCGGTCGCTCTGATGCGTTGCGTGCTGGTGGTCAAGCGATGTCTCCGGTTGTCACTGGCAGAAGAAAGCCGCCGGTGAACGGCGGCCGATTGAGGTGGGCAACCGGTGGGTTAGTGGCTGGCACTGGCCACAGCGGCTTCGTCGAAGTCGAAGTTGGAGTAGACGTTCTGGGTGTCGTCGAGATCTTCGAGGGTTTCGAGGAGGCGGATCATGGCGTTGGCCTGAGTGCCCTCGAGTTTCGTGTAGGTCGAAGCGATCTTGGTGACTTCGGCGTGCTCTGGCGTGATCTTTGCGGCCTTGAGAGCTTCGGTGACGGCTTCGAAGTCTTTCGGGTCGGTAAGGACTTCCCAGTTGTCGCCTTCGTCGGAGAGATCTTCCGCGCCGGCGTCGAGAACGATTTCGGTCAGCTTGTCTTCGCTGGCGGAGGACTTGGCGACGGTGATGACGCCCTTCTTGGTGAACATCCAGGAGACTGCACCTTCGGCGCCGAGGTTGCCACCGTTCTTGGAAAAGGCGTGGCGGATTTCGCTGACGGCGCGATTTTTGTTGTCGGTGAGGACTTCGACGATGAGGGCGACGCCGCCGGGGCCGTAGCCCTCGTAGGTGATTTCCTCGTAGGAGACACCTTCGAGTTCACCGGTGCCGCGCTGGATGGCTCGCTTGATGTTTTCGGCGGGCATGTTCTCCGCTTTGGCGGCAGCGATAGCACCGCGGAGGCGCGGGTTGCCGTCGGGATCGCCGCCACCGCCGGTTTTGGCGGCAATGGTGATTTCCTTGATGAGGCGGGTGAAGATCTTGCCACGCTTGGCGTCGAGAGCGCCCTTTTTGTGCTTGATTGTCGCCCATTTTGAGTGGCCGGACATGGAATTACCTCGGTGCAGATTTTGGCGGTGCGCAGCGAGGCGCAACCTTGTGAGTTTAGCATGTTTGACCTGTGATCTGCTTGCGGGGAGAGGGACTCCCCCTCCCCGGTTAAAGTGCGCAAAGTCTTCGAAGGAAGGACTTTAGGTTTGGACTTCAGGTGTTGGGAGGAAACTGGTTCCGGTTGAGTGACGTTGTATCGGGGAGGTGTTTGTCAAGTTAAAGCGGCCGGGCGGATTGGGGCTAGAGATCCTTTGGGCCTTCGGAGATTGGGTCCGCAATCGGCTCGACGGTTGCGGCGGAGGGGTCTTCTGCGGCGGCTAGAAGGTCGTGGAGATTGAGGTGGTGGGTGTACATCGCCAGTTCGCCGGATGCTGTGCGGGGCCATGCTGCGCGTGGACGGTCCCAGTAGAGTTCGACGCCGTTCTGATCGGGGTCGCGAAGGTAGAGAGCCTCGCTGACGCCGTGGTCGGCAGCACCGTCGAGCGGAATTTTGTGGGTGATGAGGGTTTTGAGCGCGTGGCCGAGGGCGGCGCGAGTCGGGTAGACGATGGCCAGGTGATAGAGGCCGGTGGCGCCTGGTGGTGGCGGATTACCGTTCTGGCTCTCCCAGGTGTTGAGGCCGATGTGGTGGTGGTAGCCTCCCGCGGAGATGAACGCGGCTTGAGAGCCGAAGCGTTGCATTAGTTCGAAGCCGAGGACGCCGATGTAGAAGGCGAGTGCGCGATCGAGATCGGCGACTTTGAGGTGGACGTGGCCGATGCGGGTTTCGGGTGGCATGGGCATCTCTAAATCCCGGTTTTTAGATGACCTCGTGAGCGAGTAGGTCGCGGAAGGTTTCGCGGCGGATGAGGCGGGTGCGTTTGCACCGACAGTGATTTTATTACACAGCGCAGCTTGGCACTCGGTTATGAACACGAGTCCCAACTGGTGTTGGTGTAGAAAACGACGTTGTACCAATGCTGCTCGAGACGCCAGACCTTCCATACATTGCATGGCAGCCCGGCTCCGTGCTTTCCGGTGGGAGTGCCGATAGCGTTCCTGAGTCCGTCAGAAGGGTCATAGACCAAATAAACCTCTGTGTCCTGCGCAGCGAAGCCCCAACCGTCCCAATCGAGATGCTTCATTTGGCCAGGAACTTCCGACTGTGCGAGAACACGCTGCTTCCATGTTCCCCGCGCCGACCACCAGCGGATTTCGGAGCGTAAGAAGTCACCACTGTGGCCAATCACATACGTGGTGGCCAAACAAGCGAGAAGTACGCTACCCAGTCCGATGAGGGTCCGCCTCCCAGCCCAGATGGCGAGCGCGATGAATGTGAGGCTAACAATCGGGGCAACGCACAGCAAAAGTATGAATATCCCAAAGCTTGGACTCCAACATACGAAGAAAACGTCGGCCACAATCGCTGCAATCGCGATAGAACAGGCAATTCGTAAGCTAACAATATTGCGATTCATCACGCCTTTCGCATGCGATGATACATAACCTCAGCTAGAGGATTTCGGGCGCGAAGAGGTCTTTGAGGGTTTCGCGGCGGCGGATGAGCTTTGTGGATTTGCCGTCGATGAGGACTTCGGCGGGGCGGGGGCGGGTGTTGTAGTTGGAGGTCTGGGACATGCCGTAGGCTCCGGCGTCGAGGAGGACGACGAGGTCGTTGGGTTTCACTGTAGGGAGGGCGCGGTCGCGGGCGAAGAAGTCGCCGGACTCGCAGACGGGACCGACTACGTCTACTTTGATTTCAGAGGAGGACTTCCCTGCTGGTTGTTTTACTGGGATGATTTCGTGGTGAGCGTGGTAGAGCGCGGGGCGGATGAGATCGTTCATTGCGGCGTCGGTGATGACGAAGGTCTTGCTGCCGTTTTTCTTGACGTAGAGGACGCGGGTGAGGAGTGCGCCGGCCTGAGCGACGATGAAGCGCCCAGGTTCGAGGAGCAGGTGGGCGGTTTCGTTGGCGAGTCCCTCGGTGAGGGCGGCTGCGTATTTCTCAACCTGCTTTGCCGGGTCGTTCGCGGGGCTGGGGGCGTGGGCGCCGTAGTCGATGCCGAGACCGCCGCCGGCGTCGACGTAGCGGATGTTGTGGCCATCGCGGCGCAGATCGGCGATGAGGGCGGTGACACGAGTGAGCGCGGCGGCGAAGGGGTCGACTTTGCGGATCTGCGAGCCGATGTGGACGGAGACGCCGGCGGGATCGAGCCATTTGGATTTTTTTGCTGCGCGGTAGATGGCGCGGGCGGCTTTGATGTCGATGCCGAACTTGTGTTCGCTGAGGCCGGTGGAGATGTAGGGGTGGGTTTCGGCGAAGACGTCGGGGTTGACGCGGAGGGCGAAGCGGGCGCGCTTGTTGAGTGCTTCGGCGCGCGCGGCGAGGAGATGGAGTTCGGCTTCGGACTCGACGTTGAAGAGGAGGATGTTGGCGCGGAGGGCGGCGTCGATCTCCCAGATTTGTTTGCCGACACCGGAGAAGACGACTTTTTTCAGGGCGGGCTTGTGGGCCTGGCGGACGCGCTCGAGTTCGCCACCGGAGACGATGTCGAAGCCTGCTCCCTGTTGTGCCAGCAAGCGGAGGATGGCGAGGGAGGAGTTGGCTTTGACGGCGTAGCAGATGGTGTGCGGACGGTTGGCGAAGGCTTGTTCGAAGAGCTGGAAGCGCTGGGTGATCTGCGCGGAGGAGTAGACGTAGAGGGGGGTGCCGTAGGTTTCGGCGAGGGTCGTGAGATCGGCGCCGTCGCAATGGAGCTTGCGTTTGCGATAGACGAAGGGGCGGGGGCTGGCTGGAGGAGATAGCGATTTTCTTTTGCAAAACTCAGAGGCCCTTTGCTGGAAGGGCGTAGGGCGCTTCAGGAATGACAACCCAGGCAATGAGGTAAGCGATGAGGCCGATGCCACCGGAGAAGAACGTAATGAGGGCGGTGAGAATGCGGACGAGGTTGAGGTCCCAACCGTAGTGGAGGGAGAGGCCGGCGCAGACTCCGGCGATCATGCGGTTGTTGCGTGGACGGGTGAGTTGGCCGGGGTGTGGATATGAGCCCATCGGCGGTGGCGCGGCGGAGGAGATGGTGGCTCCGCATGCGGGGCAGAAACGGGAGGAGGGTTCAATTTGTTTGCCGCAGTGTGAGCAGAACATGGCGTCTCCGGAAGATTCTATTTTGCCACAGAGCGGAGGCTGCTCGATTGAAATTCTCAGGTGACTGAGATGCTACTGGCACCGCACGGCACTCTTCGCTAGAACCGGAAGACTCTATTTTGCCATAGAGGAGACGGAGATACCCGCTGGTTCCCTGTTCTCGCGGAGACATTGAGCCGGCGTGAGCGATGGGGGTCCTAAGGTTTTAGTTGACAAAATGAGCGATGACAGCTTAGGCTCCTAATAATTTAGGAGGGTGAATGAAGAAACGAGAGAAGGAGAATCTGACCGGGCTGGAGCTTCAGATTATGCAGGTGATCTGGAGGCTGGGTCCGAGCGGCGTGAGCGCGGTGCGCGAGGGGCTGGAACAGACGCTGGCCTATACGACCGTTCAGACGATGCTGAACATTCTGACCAGAAAGGGCAAGCTGCGCCGCAAGCTGCGTGGACAGGCCTACGAATATAGCGCGATTGTGACCGAAGCCAAGGCATCGAGCCATGCAGTTAGCGACCTGGTGGAGCGGATGTTTCGCGGGTCGAGCGAGGCGCTGGTGATGAGCCTGATCAAGAGCCGGCAGATCGATGCGAAGAAGATCGCTGAGTTGACGAAACGGTTGGATGAAGAGGGCGACGACAAATGAAACCACTTGAGTTGTGGATCGCGGAATACGTGTTGAACTCGCTGTGGCAGCTTCCACTGGTGTTCGGTGCTGCCTGGATTGCGACTCGGGTATTTCGGAGTGCGGGAACGCAACTGGAGCATCGCATCTGGGTGGCTGCGTTGCTGCTTCAGGCAACTTTGCCGATGTTCCGCTTCGATCTTTCTGAGCTCCTGCATCGAGTGAAGATGCTGCTGGCGAGGAGTTCGGGAGGCGATGCCATCGGCGGTCACGCTCACATCGCATTTGGTGGGGGCGTTGCCGGCGGTCCGGTTTGGTTGCGGCTTCCGAGCGCTGTTTTGACGACGATCGCGGTTCTCTACGCTGGTTCCCTGTTGTACTTCGTGGGGCGGTTGGGATGGGGAGTGTGGATGACTGTCGTGATGCGGCGGAAGACGGTTGCGGTGAGGTGGTCGGGGGATCGTGCGCGAGTGTGGGAGCGGCTTCGCAGGACGTTCGGGCTGCGGGGAGATTGCCGGGAAGAATCGATTGGCGAGACGGCAATGATTCCGGGACCTGTGACCGTAGGAGTTTTGCGGCAGGTGCTGCTGCTACCGGCGGGCTTTCTGGAGGAGATCAACGAGACGGAGCTGGAGGCGGTTCTCGCGCATGAGTTTGCGCATATGACGCGTTGGGACTTCGCAAAAAACCTGATGTACGAACTGCTGTCGCTGGGAGTTGCCTATCACCCTGCGCTTTGGCTGACGCGGTCGCGGCTGGCGGAGAGCCGGGAGTTGGTCTGCGATCGCGTAGCGGCTGAAGCGATGCCGGGACGGGAGAGATATGTGCGGTCGCTATTGCGGGTGGCGTCGATGTTGTCGGATCGGCCGCCAACCAGAATCCTTCACGCCATCGGAATCTTCGATGCCAACACATTTGAGAGGAGAGTTATGAATCTGACGAACCGGAGTGCAGAGGTGCGGGGCGTGCGGAGATTTGCGATGGTCGCCGCGTGTGTGGTGATTGGGACTGCAACGTGTGTATCTGCGGTGGCGTTGCGGATGGGAGTGTCGGCGGGTGCGGGACCGGATAAGACTCCAACGGCACTGTCGGTAAAAACGAGCGTGATGGAGGGGAATCTCATCATCAAGATAAACCCGGTGTATCCGGCAGACGCGAAGGCGAACAAAGATACGCTGGATGGGCCGGTGGTGCTGTCGGTTCTCATCAGCAAGGAAGGGATTCCGGTGAAGGTTTTCGTTAAACAGAGTCTGCGTGCGGATTACGACCAGAGCGCGATGGATGCGGTGCGACAGTGGCGATGGAAGCCATATCTGCTGAATGGTAATCCGACTGCAGTGAAGACGACGATAACAGTGAACTATACGTTGGCCAACTAGGCAGCGGCGTACGCAGGCCCTGGAGACATTGCGTTGTCGCAGGGCCAGCGTCTATTCGTGGCGCAAAGCTTCCATGGGTTCGACTCTTGAGGCTCTGAGCGCCGGGATCCAGGCGGCGACGAGTGCTATGCCGAGCAACAGAGAGCCTGCTCCTGCGAAAGATGCGGGATCGTTGGCCTTCAGACCGTAGAGCATCGACTTCACGAGTTGGCCGAGTCCAAGCGCCACGGAGAGACCCGCTACTACACCAAGGATTGCGAGCCAACCTGCTTCGCGTAACACCATGCCGCGAACTTGTTTGCGTTCGGCGCCGAGGGCGAGACGGATGCCGATTTCGTTGGTGCGTTGCGAGACGGTGTAGGCCATGATGCCGTAGATGCCGACGCAAGCCAAAGCGAGAGCGAGGATGCCGAAGCCTGCGGTGAGGCTGGCGAAGACGCGCTCCTGCTGGGTGGTGGCGTCGATCTGCTGTTGCTGAGTGCGGATGTCCATTAAGGGCAGGTCGCGATCGATCTTCTGGACGGCGGCACGGAGAGAAGGCGTGATGGCTTCAGGCGGCATCTGGGTGCGAATGGTGTAGGTGGCGCCGCCGATCGAGTGAAGTTGATTGTAGAGATCGAAGTGCAGGGCTGGAGACTCATCTTTGAGATTGGAGTAACGGGTGTCCCCGACGACGCCTACGATCTCGATCCACCGCTGCTTCTCGGGATCGTCATCGAGGGCGAAGCGCTTGCCGATGGGATTGTCGTGAGGAAAGAACTGGCGGGCGAGCGTCTGATTGATGACAGCGACGCGCTGAGGAGAGTTGATGTCCTGCGGAGAGAAGGCACGGCCTGCGATGACGGGGATTCCCATGACGGAGAGGAAGTCGTGGCCGACATCGGCGAGAGAGACGTTTCCGCTGTTGTCTCCACGCTTGTGCTCGACTTTGGGAGCGCCCTGGATGATGAAGCCAGAGGTCGATCTATCGCCGGCAACGAGGGGATTATCGGTGAGAGTGACGCTCTGAACACCCGGGACGCTGCGCAGTGCCTCCTCGAGGCGGGCGTGGAGGGCGACGTCTTTGGGCTCGGGATACTGCTTGCTCGGCGGGTTGATGTCGAAGAGGAGAAGGTGGTCGGCGCGGAAGCCGGGGTCGATGGAGTTGAGATTGATGAGTGTGCGGATGAAGAGCGCGGAGCCGACGACGAGCATGGTGGAGAGAGCGATCTGGAAAGCGACGATGGCTTTGCCGCTCCATGCTTTGCGATGCTTCGTTGCGGTCTTGCCGGCTTCTTTGAGCGCTGTGCCTGATCTCGGCTTTGGTGGCAGACCAGGCGGGAGCGAGGCCGAAGAGGATTCCGGTGAGGATGGTGACCGCGGCGGTGAAGATGAAGACGGGCCAGTGGAAGGCGATGTTGAGGTCGGGCTGCTCCCACGCGTGGCTAAAGAACCTGGGGACTGCGGATCGTCCCATGAAGTAGAAGAAGAGGCCAGCCATTCCGCCCATGAAGGAGATCATGAGGCTTTCGGTGAGGACCTGGCGGAGGATTCTGGAACGCCCTGCGCCGAGAGCAAGGCGGACACCCATTTCGCGCTGGCGGGCGGAGGCTCGGGCGAGCATGAGATTGGCGATGTTGGCGCAGGCGAGGAGAAGGACGAAACCGACGAGAGCCAGCAGGACGTAGATGGGCTGCGCGAAGTTACGCGCGGCGAAGTTCAGACCGCGACTGCCGTCGTTAAGATGGAGCTCGGGCATGGTGTCGTCTTTTTTGAGAGTCGACATGGTGTTGCGGATGGCTGCGCTGACGGCGAGGTTGAGGGCGATCTGGGCCTGGGCGACGGGGATTTCAGGCCTGGTCCGCGCCATGAGCTGCACCCAAAATACCCTGGCGTTCGAGTGGAAAGGGCCGCCGACGAACTCGGCGTGCAGCAGTTGAATCATCGAGAGAGGCATGAAGAGTTCGGGGGAGCTCTGGACGCTTTTGGCTCCGGTGAAGCCGGGTGGGTTCACTCCGATGATGGTGACGGGAATGGTATTGACGTTGATGACTTTGCCGATCACGTTGGACGAGCGGCCAAAGTTACGCTGCCAGAATCCGTCGCTGATGATGGCGACAGCTCCGGCGCCGGGGGTGTTGTCGTCGGCGGGGAGGATGGCGCGGCCGAGAGTGGGAGTGACCTGCATCTGCTCGTAAAAGTTTCCGGAGACGAGTTCGAGTTGGACGGCGCGGGCCTCTCCATCGACGGTGACGTTGGCGCGGCCGATGTCTTTGAAGGCGAAGATGTCCTGGAGGACGCGATTGTCTTTTTTGAGCTGCTGGTAGATGGGATAGGTGAAGGAGTTGAAGGTTGTCCTTCCGTCTGGGAGGCGATCCCAGTTTCCCCAGGAGGAGTGGACGGCTACGTTCCGGTCGCCGGTGAGGGTAAAGAGGCGAAGTTGCTCGGGGTGAGGGACGCCGAGGCGTTCGTAGAGCATTTCGTTGGCGATGGAGAAGATGGTGGTGTTGGCTCCGATGGCCAACGCGAGAGAGCCTACGGCGATGGCGGTGAAGCCGGGGCTTTTGCGAAGGATGCGCGCGGCGTAGCGGAGGTCGCACCAGAGATCGTCGATCCAGCGGAGGCCGAGCCCGTTGCGCATCTCGTCTTTGTGGGTGGCTACGGCGCCGAACTCGAGGCGGGCCTGGCGGGTGGCTTCTTGCGTGGCTGAGGCCTGCGCGGGTCAGGTCGGCGGCTCGGGCTTCGAGGTGGAAGCGGAGTTCGTCGTCCATGTTTTGTTCGAGGCGGTGGCGATGGAGGAGCGAGTGGACCCACGACTTCAGGCGAGACCATTGCGCGCTCATGACTGCATCTCCGTTAACTGCAAGATGGAGCCGATGATGCCGGCCATTCGGTTCCACTTTTCGGTTTCGGCTGTGAGTTGCCGGCGGCCGGCGGGTGTGAGGGAGTAGTACTTGGCGCGACGGTTGTTGTCGCTCTCGCCCCACTCGCTTTTGATGGCTCCCTCGTGTTCGAGGCGGTAGAGCGCGGGGTAGAGGGAACCCTGCTGGATGACGAGTTGTTCGCCGCTGATCTGCTGGATGCGGAGGAGGACGCCGTAGCCGTGGAGTTTGCCGAGGGAGACGGCTTTGAGGATCAACATCTCCAGTGTGCCCTGCATCAGGTCTGCCTGCTTCGCCATTTCGTGTGCTCTCCTTGATTGTCTAGGAGGGATTGTTACGCAGCTCTCCTAGTTCGTCAAGGAGAGGCTTGAAGATAGGCAAAAACAGGTCCTCCGCCTGCGGCGAAGGATGACAAGGTTTAAGTAAATTGGATGGAAGTGGCTATTTGCCGGTGAAGGGGGTTTTGAGGTAGTGGCGGGCGGCGTCGGCCTGGGATTGGTCACCGCCGCCGGCAGAGGCTAGTTGATATTGCTGGATGGCCTCATCGCGATTGTGGAGGAGGTCGAACATCTCGCCGGCGTTGAGTTGGGCGCGACGACGGAGCCAGTCGCTGCAACTGGGCTCGGCGGCGGCTTGCAGGTAGTTCTGCACGGCGTCGGGGATGTCGTTCTGACCCCGCTGGGTGTCGGCGAGGCCGAAGTAAGCCATGTGGAGGCGAGGCTCGATAAAGTAGCCGGGCTTTTTGGCGTCCGCGAGAATTTCGCGGTAGATGGCGATGGCGCCGGGGCCGTTGCCGGAGTCTTTGGTGAGATTGGCGACCTCGAGACGGAAGAGATAGTCGTGGGGATACTCGTCGGCGAGGCCTTTCTGGACGACGATGGCCTCGGGGTAGCGGGCGTCGTGGCGGAGGAAGAGCGAGAGCGCGGTGCGGGATTCGATGGGAGTGACGATGCCGTGGGCGGCGGACTCGCGGAGGAGGTCGAGGCCTTTTTCCTTGTTGCCGCTGACGCCGGCGATGCCGATCATGACGCGAAGGAAGCGAGGCAGGCTGGCGACGGCAAACTGCTGGAGGCCAATGGCCATTTTGGCGTCGGCGTAGCCGGGATCGATTTTTAGGGCCTGCTCGCTGTCGCCGCGAGAGGCGAGTCCCTGACGGGCGGCGGTGTAGAAGCTGTGTTCCGCGAGAGTGATGAAGGCGGCGTGCATGCCACGAGCGTAGCCGCGGGCGAAGTAGGCGTTCGCGTCGTTGGGGTTGGCTTTGATCTGTTGATCACAGAGGGCGATCGCGGAGTTGGTGAGGGTTTCGATGCGTTCGCGGGTGGCCGGGGCGATGGTGACTCTGCGCTTGGAGGTGAGGAAGGAGTCGTGCGCGTAGTAGGTGGTGTCGAGGAGATCCTGGCGGTAGAGTTCGCGGAAGATGAGCGTCATCAGGACGTAGCCGGTGGCGATGGCGCTTTGGGGATTTTCTTTTTGGATGGCTTCAAAGCGGGTGAGGGCGCCGTCGTAGTCGAGGTTGTAGAAGTGCTCGTGGGCCTCACGAACCTGCGGGGTGAGATTGATGGGGTCGGTGTGAGCGGCGAGTTCTGCAGTCTGTGTCGCGCCGTGGAGCGCGTTGAGCCGTTGACTGGCTGCGCGGTCGTAGTGTTGCGGATGGGCTGGTGCTGCCAGCAGGAGGGCGATAAGAAGAAGACTGAGAGTTTTGGCGCTGCGTTTTATTGTTGATCTCCAGGCCTGCGATCTTGGTTGTTGTACGGCAATTATCTCTGACGCAGGTTGTAATCGGTCTAGACGTGGCCGGCATTGAATTGGACGCACGACACGGTAAACTATACCCTCTTGATGCCGGGAGTTGCCGGTGTTGTTGTACTTCATTTGAACTGAAACGGACTTCATGACACGTTTTGAATTGCTTCAGTTATTGGTAGGGCAGGCGCGCAGTAACGGGTTCGAGTTTCGCAGGTGGTATGTGAGCAAACTGGGGTTGCCGTGGCAGAACGCGCGCCAGGCAGTGGAGACGCTGGCAGCAGAGCGGCGTTACTATGCTCTGCTGTTCTCGCATGAGTTTGCATCGAGCTTCTGGAAGCCGGGTGAGGTGATGACGTTCCAGGTGCCGACGCAGACATTTACCCGCAGGATGAAGGATGGCACGATCGGCACGGTGAAGCGCAAGGGATATACGCGGCGCAGTGCGCGCGAGGATGCCTGGCTCTATCACCTGAAGGAGCTGGCGGCGTCTGAGGAACCGCTTCGCTATATGCGGCGTTATCTGCGGGTGGAAGATGAACTGGTGGAGGACGATGTTGCCCTGGAGAGCGAGCTGGATTAGCTGAGCGTTACGATGCTTGTTCGTATGGCCAGACTTTGTGGGCTTTGCGAATGGCGACGATCTGCTTAAGGTGATGCTCGCCGTGGATGAGCTGAAATCTGCGCCACTGGTGGACGCTGAGCGGGCCAAGGACGATGTGGGTGGCACATCGCTGGGTTGCGCCGAAGATTTTTTCGGCTTCGTCGCAGAGAACGTCGACGCGGTTGAGGTGTTCAGCGACCGCGTGGGTGAGGTCTTCGCCGGAGAGCGGAAGCGTTGTAGGAGCGGGTGTGACAAGGGGAGGGGCTTTGCGGCCGGTTGGAAAGTAGCCGAGATGGATGACTGTGTATTGCCCGAAGCGTTGCAGGAGAGCGGGTTTGGCGCGGGTGGGTGCGCGCTTGGCGATGCGGGCGTTGAGGGCCATCTCGGTGCCGCTGTAACTGAGGAGCAGGTGCTCGACGATCTGCTGGATGCTCCACTTGCCGGGATGTGACGGCGGGTGAAGCTGGGTCTGGGTGGCGTCGAGTCCGCGGAGACAGTGGGCAATCTCGCGCTGCAGTTGGTGGAGGGTGGGGTTCATCGTGGCAGGATCACGTTACACCGGTTATGGGCCGGGCGGCTATGGATGGTGGGGCGGGACTTCCTGATCGGTCGTCTAGTGCAAGTCGCGACTAGTGCAAATCGGCCAGAGCTTTTTGGGCGGCTTTGGCCTTCTCGCCGTCGGGATCCAGTTTGAGATAGGTCTGGTATTCGGCGATAGCCTCGTCCTTTTTCTTCATCTTCTGGGCGATCTCAGCCAGCGCGAAGTGGGTCGCGGAGTACTCGGGCTGGATTTTGACGGCATCCTTGGCGCGGAGGTAGGCGCCTGCGTAGTTTTCGTCGTTCATATAAAACTTTGCGACCCTGAGGTCCTCGTCGACGCGCTCGTCGTCGGTCTGGATCCGTTGGACCTTTGGAAGTTTGCGATGAACGGAGGTGCCTTCCGGAGGATCGCCTTTCGAGTTTGGCTCGTCAGGGGGCGGGGGGGAATCGTCGCTGTTGGAGCTTGAGCTGCTGCTGGAGTCGTCGCTGCCGGGGAGTTTGGGAGGGGGCTGCGTGGGGAAGGGATGCTGGGCGGCGGCATCGGACGGAGTCGACGACGATTTAGTTGGGGGTTTAGGCGAGTCAGGCGGGGTTGCGGGCTTGCTGGGTTCGCCGGGGAATGGGAACTGCTCGGCAGCAGACTTCGCGGCCGGAGTGGGTGGGGTGCAGGGTTTGGCCGCCTGGCTGGGAGTCTGGCTTTGAGTCTGGTTTGGGGCTGGGCATGGTGCGGCGGGAGGGTTCGGTGCGGGTGTGGTCTGTGCCAGGGAGGTGGCGGTGAGAAGGAAGGCCACCTGCAGCGCTCGAGTTATTGGGTGAATTGCCATCTGTCTCGATTACTCGTCTGAACGTTTGACGGTGTTGCAGGACGGTTTGTTATAGTCAGCAGACCTGAGATGCTTCTCAGGCAATATTTTATTCGATGGAAATGATTTGACTATGGTTGATGGACTGATTGTTCGCTCTTCGTCGATTCACGCGGCGGGCTGCTATACGACACGGACGATACGAAAAGGCACGCGCGTGTGCGAGTACGATGGACCCCGGTTCACGAAAGATGAGGCAGATGAGCGGTATAAGGACCGGGATATCACGTACCTCTTCAGCTGTGGGGAAGACCAGAAGATGGTGATCGACGGGTTTGGCACGGCCATGTTTATCAATCATTCCTGCGATCCGAACTGCGAGTCGGAGAATGTGGATGGACGAATCTTTGTGGTTGCGATTCGCGACATTGCCGCGGGCGAGGAGTTGACGTATGAGTACAACCTCTACGACAGCGATGACGACGACGCGGATTGCTATTGTGGGGCGAAGAAATGCCGGGGGACGATGTTGAGTGAGGAAGAGGTGAAGCGGCAGGCGCGGAGGGCGGCGAAGATGAAGAAGGTCAGCCGGCCGGTAGAGGGCTCCAGCGGAGGGGTAGAAAAAAGATGATCGCCTTCACCCGAGCGATGACACTGAAAGAATTTGAAGTGGGGAATCGTCTTACAAATCTGCATGGGACCGCCAAATTGCGCCATCAATATTGGAGGAACATTCGAGTGCTTCCTTGGGTGGGGATCGCCGGCCTCGTTTTTCTACTATGGAACGTGGTGCATATCTGGAGTTTGCGGGGAGACCATGGCATCGAGTTTGGCTGGACTTGCGGTCTGGCAGCCTACTGCGGGTGCATCGCCTATACCCCTTTCCGCTTCAAGAAGAGAATCGGGAACTTATACGATCAGCAGGAACTCCACCGAGAGTCTCTTACCGAGGTTTCGATCGATGGCATTCATTCAAAGATTCCTGGGATAGCCGAGAGTCATCTGGAGTGGGCATACTTCGATGTGTTCGTCGAAACAAAGGAGTCGTTTTTCGTGCTGAAGAAGCTGAGACCCATGTTCGTTTTGATCCCTAAGCATGTGCTTGACCAGAAACAGGAAGAGGAGTTGCGTCAGCTCCTTGCGTCTCGGCTGGCGCAGGAGTAGAACGCCCTGTGCGGCAGTACAATCGATAGAGAATATGGCTTATCAGGTTCTTGCACGAAAATACCGGCCACAGCGTTTCGCGGATGTTGCGGGACAGGACCACGTGACCGTGACGTTGATGAATGCGTTGATGCAGAACCGGATCGCGCATGGGTACATCTTCAGCGGGCATCGCGGCATTGGAAAGACGACGATTGCGCGAATTCTGGCGATGGCGCTGAACTGCCGGAATGCGATTGGATCGGCGGCGCGGCCTACGGCTGAGCCTTGCGAAGTTTGCGAGAGCTGCATGGAGATCAGGGCGGGTAATGCGGTCGATGTGATCGAGATCGATGCGGCGACGAATCGCGGGATCGACGAAATTCGTGAGCTGCGGGATGCGGCGCGCTACCGGCCGGCGAGAGATAAGTACAAGATCTACATTCTGGATGAGGCGCACCAGATTACGGATGCGGCATTCAATGCACTGCTGAAGACGCTGGAGGAGCCGCCGGATCACATCATCTTCATGATGGCGACGACGCAGCCGGAGGATATTCCGCAGACGGTGCGGTCGCGGTGCCAGCACTTTAGTTTTCATGCGGTGAAGCTGGTGGACATTCTCGGTGAACTGCGTGGGATCGCAGAACGCGAAGGGGTGGACGCGGATGAGGGCGCGCTGAGTCTGCTGGCCGAGGCCGGCGATGGGTCGATGCGGGATGCGCTGTCGATCATGGACCAGGCGATTGCGAGCGCGCCGATGGAGGATGGCCGGGCGCGGCTGGATGCGGGACAGATTCGGGAGCTGATGGGAACGGTTCCAAATGCGGTGTTCGAGAAGATTCTTGAGGCGGTGGATGGAAATCGCAGCGCCGAGGTGATTACGGTTGCGAATCAGTTGCTGGATGCAGGGAATTCTCCGGCGCAGCTGGCGCGGCAGTTTGTGCGATATCTGCGGAACTGTGTGATTGCGAAGATTGCGGACATCGGGGTGGATGGCGCCGGTGCGGAGGGGGTTGCGGGAGAGTTGTTGCAGATCTCGGCCGATGAGCAGAGGCGCGCGGGGCGGTCCGCTTCCCTCTTCACCGAAGAAGAACTGACACGGTTTTTGCAGGTGATGCTGCGGACGTTCGATGAGCTGGGGTATCGGCAGGAGCAGCGGTTTCATTTTGAGCTGGGGCTTTTGAAGCTGGTGCATCTGCGACGGCTCCTGCCGATTGAAGAAGTGTTGAGTCAGTTCCCTGTTGGTGGAGGGCCTGGGCAGGTGCGGACGAGTGCGCCAGCCAAGGCTGCTGGCGGATCTGTTGCGGCGCCAGCCAAGAGTGTGAGTGGCGTGGTTCGCGTTTTGGAGGCGAGCGCTACGGTGCTCGACGCGAAGCCGGCGTTCTCTCCGTTTGAACAGGATAAGAACCGGAGGCGGTTTGAGGAGAAGGCTGCGGAGATTTCGCCGGTTGTTGTACCGCCTGCGCCTCGGCCGGTGACTGTTTCCACGCCGGTTGTTTCAACGGCTGAGGCGGTCGGGGTGGAAGTTGTCGAGACTGCTCCGGTACCCGCGGCTACTCCAGCGCCCACAGAAGAAGACGCCGTAGATTTGCAACCGTCGCCGTTACATTCTGCGGAGAGCCTGCAGAAGGCATCGATTAAGGCTTTGATCGGGGCAAAGAATCAGGACACGGCTGCGGATGCTCTGGCCGATGCGGAATGGACTGTGGCGGGTAGCGAAGTTCGGGTGCAGACCGAGCTTTCGAAGACGATGCTGCCGATGGTGATCAATCCTGAGGCGGAGAAGCTGATCAAGGCGGCGCTGCGGGATGCCGGAACCGGTGGGTTGAAGCTGGTCTTGCTGCCGGGGGTGAGGACGGCAGCGGCAGCGAAGAAGCCAAAGGCGGTGAAGACCGGGAGTGTTCAGGCGAGGGCCTTGGAACATCCAATTGTGCAACGTGCACAGACGCTGTTCAATGCCGAGATTCAAAGCGTGATCGATCTGCGGGATAACGAGTAGAGAGGACACTATGGATTTCTCCGATCTGGGCAAGATGAAAGAGATGATGGGGCAGGCGAAGCAGATGCAGGAGCAGATGGAGAAGAAGCTCGCTGCGACGGTGGTGGAGGCTTCGAGCGGCGGCGGCGTGGTGACGGTACGGATGAATGGGAAGAAAGAGGTGATGCGGATAAAGATTGAGCCGACGGCGTTGGGAAGTTCGGCGAGCGATCTTGAACTGCTGGAGGACTTGATTGCTGCGGCAGTGAATGAAGCTGGGCGGCGTGCTGATGAGGCGATGAAGTCGAGTGTGGCGGGGATGATGAGTGGGATGGGACTCCCTGATCTGCCGGGGTTGGGCTAAGTGGCTGGTTCGTTTCCAACAAACTCGAGCCGGTTTGCGGAACCGATGGCGCGGTTGATTGAAGAGTTCAGGAAGCTGCCGGGAATCGGGACGAAGAGCGCGCAGCGGCTGGCGTTTCATGTGCTGCGATCGCCGGTCGAAGATGCTGAAGCGTTGTCGGTGGCGATTCGGGAGCTGAAGCTGCATCTGAGGCTGTGCTCGGTGTGTAACAACATTACGGATGTCGATCCATGCGTGTATTGCACGAATCCGGTGCGGAACCAACGGTTGATTTGTGTCATTGAGGAGCCGACGAATATCGCGGCGATCGAGAAGACTCGGAGTTACAACGGCGTGTATCACGTGCTGCATGGGACGCTGTCGCCGATTGGGGGAGTTGGGCCGGAGCAGTTGCGGATTGCGAATTTGCTGACGCGATTGGCGGAGGTGGACGAGGTGATTCTGGCGACGTCGCCGACAACTGAGGGTGAAGCGACGGCGGCTTATCTTGCGGTGGAGTTGCGGAAGGCTAAGGGGGAGTTGAAGGTGACGCGGATCGCTACCGGGGTGCCGGCGGGGAGCGATATCGAGTATGCCGATGAGGTGACGATGACGCGAGCCATGGAAGGGCGGCGGGAGTTTTAGCGGTCAGAGTACTTCACCTGTGGCTGCTTTGCTCGGTCGCGTGATCGAAGACGAGGGTCTCTGGTACTTGCACGATGGCTCCATTGATTGCAGCCAGTTCTTTTGTCACTCGCCTGATCTCGTACTCCGGTATTCCACTCTCACGAAGAACGACTAGGGCTACATTGAGATTTGGGAACTCCCGTGGATCGTGGCGTGCTTTCGAGTCGTGGGTCGCGATGTAGGTGGTCTCTGCGGCCGAGTTTCTGTAGATACGATAGCGGGTCAAGACTCTCTCCCTTCGCAGTCGCCGGCCTCCCTAGGATTGGAGGCATGGGTACTGAATCCTATCGGCGGTTATGCGGCGAAGTTGAGTTCTGGGGCAAAGATTTTTTCGGAGAGGGTACGGGCGAGACTGGATTCATCGATATCTGGTTGCGAGTTCCAAGGCGTTTGCCGCGTCTTCTTCGTCGGAGATGACTTGTGCTGCGGACTCAGGCTGAGCGGATTTTCGCAGTGCAGTGTCAACTACAGGCTCAGTCGTTGTGTTGAGAGCGATGCCAGCGATCCAGCGTTCCACGTAGCGGCTGGCGTGTGCTCTTCCGCAGAAGTGCCTGGTACGCCGCATCATCTTCGGGTCCCATTTCGGCAGGATGACGAGGTTGCCGTTCCTTTCGTACAACATTACCCAGTGGTTTGCGAAGGACTTCTGCATGTCGCACTCTTCGCATTTACAGGTCTGGATCAGAGACATCGATCTTGTCCTTTCGCCGATTTGGCACACGTGTCCGCACAACGACGGCCTGCGAGGCTCGGTCCGCACAGGCGACACTGCTGTTACGTTTATCGGCGATGCTGCCGTTTTCACTATGGCAACTTATGGCTTACGGAGGTTGCCTCCGGTCATTTGATTGGGTTGGTCGAGGTTGAGGAGCGAGAGGATGGTGGGGGAGATGTCTCTTAGGCTGCCGCCTTCTTTCAATGTTGGCTTGTTGCCTTCTTCGGTGATGTAGATGAAGGGGACGGGGTTGGTGGTGTGGGCAGTGTGGGGGCCACCGGTGACGGGGTCGATGAGCATTTCGGCGTTGCCGTGGTCGGCAGTGACGAGGAACGAGCCACCGCGTTGCTTGATCTCCTGATAGATGCGGCCTAGTTGAGTGTCGACGGTTTCGACGGCGCGGATGGTGGGCTCTATCTTGCCGGAGTGGCCGACCATGTCGGCGTTGGCGAAGTTGACGATGATGACGTCGAAGGCGGTGTCGCTGATGGCCTTGATGACGGCGTCAGCGATGCCGGAGGCGGACATCTCGGGAGCTAGATCGTAGGTGGCGACCTTCTGGGAGGGGATGAGGATGCGGTCTTCACCGGGGAAGGGCTTCTCGATGCCGCCGTTGAAGAAGTAGGTGACGTGGGCGTACTTCTCGGTCTCGGCGACGCGGAGGTTGCGGAGGTTGGCTTGCGACATGAGGTTGGCGAGGAGGTTGTCCATCGATTCGGCGGGGATGACGATGGGGAGCTTGAAGTTTTTGTCGTACTGGGTCATGCAGACGTAGTGGAGGTTGGTGGGGATGGAGCTTAGTGGGATGGCGGCGTCGAGTTCTGCGGCTTTGGGGAGTTGGTGGCCCTGGCTGCCGACGGGGTCGTGGGTGAGGCCGGAGGCGCGGGTGAGGACGCGGGTGATCTGGCGAACTCGGTCGGCGCGGTAGTTGAAGTTGATGACGACGTCGTTGTCGCGGATGAGGCCGACGGGGTGACCGTCGGTGGGATTGGTACAGGTAAAGGGCGGGATGAACTCGTCGGTGATGCCGTTGTTGTAGAGCTCGCGGACGCGGGCGACGGGGCCTTCGTAGGTTCCGCCTTCAGGGTGTCCGGTGACCATGGCTTCGAAGGCCTGCTTCTCCTTCTCCCAGCGGAGGTCGCGGTCCATGGCGTAGTAGCGGCCGGAGACGCTGGATAAGAGGCCGACGTTGTACTCCTGAAACTTGCGCTGGAGCTCCTGGAGGTAGTCGACGCCACTGGTGGGCAGGGTGTCGCGGCCGTCCATGAAGGCGTGGACGAAGACGCGGGTGAGCTTATGCTGCGCGGCCATGCGGAGGAGTGCGTAGAGGTGGCGCTGATGGGAGTGGACACCACCGTCGGAGAGGAGGCCGATGAGGTGGAGGGCTCTTCCCTTCTGTGCGGCGAGCTCGTATGCGCGGACGAGGGTGGGGTCGGTGAAGAAGGTGCCGTCGAGGATGGCGGTGTCGATGCGGGTCATGTCCATGCGGACGATGCGGCCGGCACCGAGGTTGAGATGGCCGACTTCAGAGTTGCCCATCTGTCCGTCGGGGAGGCCGACGAAGTGATCGCTGGCGTGCAGGAGGGTGTTGGGGTACTCGCGGAGGAGCTTGTCGTAGGTGGGTTTGCGGGCCTGTGCGATGGCGTTGCCGTGGGTCTCGGGAGAGTAGCCCCAGCCGTCGAGGATGGTAAGAACTATGGGTTTGGACATCTAGTTCAGGATACCAAGAGTCGCGATGAGCTTTGAGTTGCGGGTGGTGAGAAGAAGGCTTAACACGGATTGGCACAGATGGCACCGATTCAGAACAGGCAACGGCAAAGACGAGGCAAGGACGAAATGCGGGGGTTCCTCCACTGCACCACTCACGATGAGACTGTGAGCGGCTTCGGTTGGAGTGGCGATTCTTTTTGGTCGCTGTAGGCGGAGGCGGTGCGGAGTCTTCTTCGCTAGCCTGGATGGCCGGCAGGATGGTGGGTTTGGATGCTTTTTCTTTTTCTTTTTCTTTTTCTTCTTCCTGGTTCTGCAACATTTTCTCGATGAGAAGATGGACGGAGCTTTTGCGTTGTTCGGGTTTGCCGACTTCGGCGCGTGGGGCGAGGACGCCGAGGGTGGGGTCGATGGTGATCTCTTCGACGGTTTGGGGTCCGGCGGCGGGTTGGGGGTTGGGTTGGATTTTGGGGAGGTTGAGGCTGGCGATCTGGAGGCCGTAGAGGAGGAGGCCGGCGCGGCGTGGATCGATGTCGTTGGCGGCGATGCGCTGCAGGACCTGGCCGATGGAGGCCTGGATCGCGGAGCGGTCTTCAGGTAAGGGCAGGTGGAAGGTGGAGCGGCGGCTGCGGCGCTGGCGTGGGTTGGCGATGGGTTTGCGCGTGGTGTGGTGGTAGTAGCAGAACTCTTCCTGGCGAAGGCATGGGCTGGCGCAGCGGTGTCCGTCGGTGAAGATGTGGCGGCATTGGTATTGTTTGGTTTCGTTTGTGGTGTCTGGCATGGTGGGGTCCCCCGTCCCCGTCAAATGTGTACAAAGTCTTCAAAAGAAAAGACCTGCGTCCGGACTTCTCCGGTGCAGGTCTTGTGGGTTAAAGGCGAAGGCCCGGCTTTTGGCCGGGCCGCTTTTTCTATCTATTTCCATTTTAACGAATGGAGCATAACTAAAATGCCACTTTAGGTGGAAATATTTTTATCGCGTAAGTGTTTCAGTTTGCGTTCGTTACGGATTGCGGCGAGCGTGATTGGATCGTTTTGGGGCTTGACATGCGATTTTTGGGCGGAAAACGCAGAAAAAAAAGCCACGGCAAAAACAACAGCAATAAATCAGTCGCTCCGCCCTGCGGGCTACGCTCCGGCCTTCGGCAGAGCGGTAGCCGCTTCGCGGCGGTTTTAGACGCGAGGCTGAAGCCTCGCTCTACCTAGCTGCAACGGCAAAGGCGAAGACAACGGCAAAGACGAAGGCGAAGGCAACAGCAAAGGCAACAGCGAAATGCGGGGGTTTCTCCGCGGCGCGCTCACCCAGTGCGTGAGCAGCTTCGGTCGAAATGACGATTCCCTTGGTGGGGGAAGAAGGACAAACAACGACAACAGCAGATCCTCCGCCTGCGGCGAAGGATGACAACTAAAAAAGCAACGGGCGCTGTGGCTGGTTGAGCGTCTTCGATCCCGCAATCAATCCCGCTGAGGCTAATGTTGCTTAGGGCTCTTGCTTCTGAAGACGTTCGATTAGTTTGATTGGGTGTAGCGGTTTGGCGAGCAATTCGAATTCATATCCCTGTTCGTGCCCATGAAGCAAAATATCTGAGATTCCGGCCTGTCCTGAAAAGAGCAGGATTCTCGTGTCGGGCAGCATTTTGCTGACGTAGATGGCGAGTTCAACGCCGTTCATCCGGGGCATGACTACATCGGTAAGAAGATAATCAGGCTGAAACTCTGCCACCATTTCGAGTGCTGCCCACCCATCGTAGGCAGTCTGCGTATGAAAGCCTGCGGCCTCGAGAATCTCGGCGCAGGTGTCGGCGATTAGCCTCTCATCGTCGACGACGAGAACTCGGGGTCTGGCTGCCCGGTTTTCTGTTGCCTTGGAGTCGCGGGACCGATCCTTTGGCAGATTTCGCACCGACTCGTCGCTAAGGCAGATGGAGCCTGGCCCGATTTCCGGCATGTCTTCCCTTATACTTTGGATATTGTTTCCTTAGTTCTCATCGCTTTCGAACTTTCCGGGGCCGCGAACGGAATATAAATGGTGACGCTGGTCCCGCGCTCTCCGGGCTCGGTACTGCTGATCACTGAAATCCGGCCGCCGCGAGATTCTACCAGTTGTTTGGTGACCCAGAGACCTATGCCGGTCCCGAGATTGCCTTTTGTCGTAAAGAAGGGCTCAAAGATTCTTTCGAGGTTTTCCCGGCTGATCCCGATGCCATCATCACGAATGATCGTCTGGATGCCATCTTCCTCCAGCGCCGTTGTTTTGCGGAGAGAGATGGACAATTTTCCGCCTTCCTTCATCGCGTCGATTGCATTGGCGATGATGTTCGAAAAAATCTGAAGCATCTCCCCTGAACTGACCAAAATCTTGCGCAAATCGTTGAAACTGGATTCGACCGAAATCCCGCTGGCTAGAAGTTTCGACTGATATACCGCCAAAACGTTTTCGACCAGGCCATGGAGGTAGAGCTCAGATGGACGGCCGGTTTCGCGGTAATAGCCGAGGGTCTGGCGGGCGATGTGCGAGACGCGTTCGAGTTCGGCTTCCGCTGTCAGCAGATAGCTCTCCGCTTTCGAATTCGCGGAGCAGTTCTGGCGTGCGAGAAAGATCAGATTCATCAAGGATTCGAGAGGGTTGTTCACTTCATGAGCGATCGTGGCGGCCATGCGTCCCGTTGCAGCCAGTTTTTCTGATTGAATCAGCATTTTTTCCATACGCTTGCGATCGGAGATATCGCGCGCAATCTTGGAGGCTCCAGTCACCTTGCCCTCATCGTTCCGGATAGGCGAGATGGTGACCGAAACGTCAACAAAGTCTCCGTTTTTTTTTAATCGCCTGGTTTCATAGTGATCGATCCGTTCTCCCAACCGGAGCTTTCTGAGAATTTCGTCTTCTTCGTAGCGCAGTTCTTCAGGAATCAACCGCAATATCGACTGGCCAACCATCTCCTCGGAGGTATAGCCGAACATCCTATACGCGCCCTGATTCCAGGTCCTGATGATTCCGTTCAAGTCTTTGCTGACGATGGCGTCGTCAGCGGAGTCAACGATGGCGGCGAGGCGAGTGCGACTGTCATCGAATTGTTTGCGGTCGCTGATATCCCGGGCGATCTTGGAGGCTCCGATCACTCGGCCTGTGTGGTCTTTCACCGGAGAGATGGTGACGGAGACCGGAAACTTCTCGCCACTTTTTCTGACCCTCACGGTCTCATAATGGTCGATTCGTTCTCCGGCCCTGATCTTGGTGAGGATTTCCAATTCTTCAGAATGGAGTTCCTCCGGGATGAGGCGCAAGATGGGCTGACCTACGATTTCGTCCGCCGTATAGCCGAAAACCCGCCGGGCGGCCTCATTCCAGCTGGTAATGACTCCGTCGAGGTTCTTGCTAATGATGGCGTCGTCGGAGGAATCGATGATGGAAGCGAGGAGATAGCTTGAATGATCTCCGGAGTCGTCCGTCTTCCCTTTTGAGTTGTCTGTTCGCTGGTCCAAAATGGAATAGCTCCGGAATCAATCTGTTTGAGCATCTATAGATATATGAATCTGATGCGGTTCCATCGTTAGAGGTTATCGGCTGCCGAATGCGTTCCATGGGCAAGACGGTCAGGCCGCAGGAACTCATGTCACGCCGGTGAGCGGCGTTGGGGATCATGCGCACTACCTGGGCGCGGGGCGGACTTCGGGCTCATTGTGAAGAATGGAGTTTGGCACTCAAGGTCGCGGTCGTTGGCCAGGAACCCGTGTACAAAAAAGACGCGATCGAGAAGATGCCTGCAAGTGCAAGCTGCTTCGGCGCTCTGAGGGAGCGAGGGGTACAGGGGCTGGGTGGGCTCTGCCGGTCGTTAGCGTAGTTCTGTGGCGGAGGCTTTGGAGGCCTGGATCGCTTCGTCGAGCGAGGCGATGTAGTCACGGAACATCCGCGTGATACAGCTAAGGTTGGTTCTGATCCCAGCGGAGTCTGCGGATTCGCTGAGATGGGCGAGCTGGTCTTCCATCTTTCGGGCGTCGATGAGGGCGGACGAACGCTTGGCGTTGAGTAGCTGGAGGGTGGGGTTCATAGCCGTGACCTTTGCCTGGTTGGATGCCATCCGTTTCGGGCAGGTTGCCGGACAATTTCGGGTTAACTGTGGAAATCCTGAGGGGGTTATCAGTCTGTCAACAACCGATGGTTGCCCAGTTTTGAGGCTAGACCGTTGCTGCTACTTCAGGTTTGGGATGCAGGGAGCGGGCTTTGACGTCCCAGGCGAGACCGAAGATTCGGAGGATGGAGATGCCGTACCAGTTGGGATCGAACTCATACCAGGCCAGGCCGTGACGTGAGGATTGGGGATGAGCGTGGTGGTTGTTGTGCCAGCCCTCGCCAAAGGTGAGGAGAGCGACCCAGAAGCTGTTGCGGGAGGTGTCGGTGGTGGCGAAGCGGCGCGAACCCCACATGTGGGTGGCGGAGTTGACGAGCCAGGTGGAGTGGAGGCCGAGGACGGTGCGGAAGAAGATTCCCCAGAAGAGGTAGGGCCATCCGCCGAAGGCTAGAAGGGCGAGGCCGAGGACGGTGATCGGAATCCAATGCCAGCGGCTGATCCAGACGTGGAATTTATCTTTGCGAAGGTCGGGGACGTAAGGGTTGAGTTCGGCCGAACCGCTGTGTTTGGTTTCTCCAGTAAGGAGCCAGCCGACGTGAGCCCAGATGCCGCCTTCGTTGGGAGAGTGCGGGTCGCCTTCCTTGTCGGTGTTTTGATGATGCATGCGGTGAGTGGCGACCCAGAAGATGGGCCCGCCTTCCAGGGTGAGGGTGCCGCAGATGGTGAGGAGATATTCCATCCAGCGGGATGTTTTGTAGCCGCGATGGGTGAGGAGGCGATGGTAGCCCATGCCGATTCCGAAGCCTCCGGCAATCCACCAGAGGAGCATCGCGACAAGGAAGGGCTTCCAACTGAACATGAAGAGTGCGGCGATAGCGCCGAGGTGAAAGGCAATCATCACGATGGCGGTGATCCATACGATGGGTTGGGTGAAGGTGCGATCGCGGCTGAAGATTCCTGGGGAGTGCATTTGTTAATTGGACTACCAAGATGGCGGTTGTGCACGTCTGGGATGGTAATACTTGTGTAATGGATTTGGGTGGCAGGGAGGGCGCTTGCAGGGGGCTGCTCATCCTTCACGGAAGATGGCCGATCAATATAACCAGACGACCGGTTTCACTATAACCAGACGACCGGTTTCGCTGATTTCGCACAAGCTTATGTGGTTCTCATGGATGGACAATAGAACGCTCTTAGCCTGTCAGGTTCTGCTAACGATGGTGTACGCCATCGCTTTTGTGGGGATGAGACGGATGCACCGTCATCTGCCGGGCACTGGATCGTTCGCTCTCGGCTTTTTTTCGGGCTTTCTCGGATGCGCTCTGAGTGTTGTACGAAGCAGCATCCCAACTTTTGTCTTCGTCGTTGTGGAGTACTTCCTCTTCTTTTCGGCATTTGTTTTGTTCTATCGCGGGATACTGCACTTCTTTCGGAGCCCGCGGACGACGGGTTTTCTGTGGACACTGGTTTCTGTCGCGCTGCTCGTGCTGTTGTACTTCAGCACGGTGGACGACCGAGTTGCTCCCAGGATTGTCATCATCTCGCTGGTGCTCGCCCTGGTGCGCGGTCTTATTGCCGTCGAACTCTTTCGTCAGGCCGGTCAACGGTCCATCCTGAACGTCTTTGCTCTGCTGATGGCTGTCTACGCGCTATTCGGGTTAGCCCGTTGCGTGACCACCCTCCTCCACGGCCCTCCTTACGATTTCATGCAGACGAGCCACTTCCAGACGCCGCCGCTGGTCGTCAACCTTCTTTTCATCTGCGTCATGGGACTCTTCTTCCTGCTGATGCTCAGCAGCGAACTGGTGGCGATCGTCGAGGCACAATCCCTTCACGATCATGTCTCCGGCGCACTGAACCGGCGTGGCATAGACCAACGTCTCGCTCTCGAGTTGGTTCGCGCCGAACGGAATGGATACGAGCTTGCCATCGCGCTGATCGATATCGATCATTTCAAACAGATCAACGACACGGCCGGGCACGCGGCAGGCGACGCCGCCCTGAAGCAGGTGGTGGGAGTCATCTCGTCCCGCCTTCGCTCCTACGATTTCTTCGGGCGCTTTGGAGGCGACGAGTTCCTGCTGGTTCTGCCACAGACCTCCTGCGAGGACGCCCTGCGAATCACCGAACGGATTGAACATGCGGTCAAAGGTCTGGCAGTCTCCAGATTCGCCCTTCCCATTACGTTGAGCATCGGCCTCACGATGGCGACTCCGTGCGAAAGTGCGGTCTCGATGCTTGGCCGCGCAGATGCAGCTCTCTACAAGGCCAAACGAGCAGGCCGTAACTGCACGCGCCTTCTTCTGGCTGGTGCTGATGAAGACGGATTGCACAACGTCGATACCTGCGTTGCGGCGGTTTCCGTTCACGGCTAGGTGATCTGGATCATCATCTCGAGGCCGCTGCGCAACTTAATAGTGACAGCTGCGATGGTTTCAGCGGCTGGTTGAAGCGTAGGCGGTGATGGGGTAGTGAGTGCCGGTGGCCATGAGTTTGGTGATGTCTTCGAGGGGATGGATGCCGCCACGTGCGCCGACAGCCGTGCAGTTCAATGCGGCGGCGGAACAGGCGAATTCCATCTGGCGCTCGAGAGGCCAGTCTTGCAAGAGAGCGTAGATGAAACCGGCGTGGAAGATGTCGCCTGCGCCTGTGGTGTCGACGACGGGGACACAGTAGGCGGGGGTGTGGAGGAGTTGCTTGCCGTCCCATGCGAGGACACCGTCCTGGCCGAGGGTTGCGGCGGCGAGGCGACAGTCGTATCGGCGTTGCATCTGGCGGAGGGATTTTTCGAGGTCAGGCTCGTGCATGAGGCGCGAGGGAAAGTCGCGACTGACGATGAGGTAGTCGACGTTGGCGAGGAGATCTTCGATACCGGGGTAGAGCTCGTCGAGGTCGGCGACGACGGGGACGCCGGCTTCGCGGGCCCAGGCGGCGGCTACGATCGCGGCTTCGGTGTCGTATCCGTCGACATGAAGGGCGCGGGCGTTGACGATCCATTCGCGATTGAGGTCGGATGGGCGGAGGCTGAGGGTTTCGTCGCGTCGGGTGAGGACGGTGCGCTCGCCGGCGGGGTCGACGAGGATGAGGGATTGCTGGCTGACGCAGCCGGGTGCAGGAATGAGGTACGACTCGACGCCGGCGCGGGCGAAGGCTTCGCGATGCAGGATGGCCGCGGAGTCATCGCCGATTTTGCCGACGTAGCGGGTGGACATGCCCCACTGCTGGCATGCAACGACGGTGGTGGCCACCTGGCCGCCGGGAAGAATGCTGGAGGAGCGGTATTCCACCTTGGAACCGAGGACGGGATAGTTGGAGAGAGGAATGACGGTGTCCGTGGCGTTCAGTCCTACGCCGACAAGGTCAACCCTCGACGTTTTCGTCATATATTCACTGTAAATGAAATGGGTGTGTCTTTGCGGGCTTCAGCCAACCATTGAGGGCAGAGCTTCGGTGGCGGTGCTGAGGATGACTTCGTCGAAGGCGCGGGTGTTGAGGGGCTCTTCGGGGCCTACGTAGATGGTGCGGATGCGGCGCTGGTTGGCGATGTTGACGAAGCCGGCGGCGGGATAGACGGAGCCGGAGGTACCGACGACGAGGAGGATGGTGGCGCGATCGAGTTCGTAGTAGATGGCGTCCATGTCGAGGGGGATTTCGCCGAACCAGACGATGTGCGGGCGGATGGACTTGCCGCATTGCCTGCAGCTGGGAAGATTGTTCGGGTCTTCGTAGAAGGATTGGTCGGGGAAGGGCTTGTTGCAGCGGACGCAGCGGGACTGGAAGAGAGAGCCGTGCATGTGATGGATACGGCGGGAGCCGGCGCGCTCGTGGAGGTCGTCGACGTTTTGGGTGCAGAGGTAGAAGTTTTCCGGGTTTGTTGCGGCGAGCTTTTGTTCGATTTTGGCGAGCGCGAGGTGAGCGGCGTTGGGCTGGGCGGTGAGGGCGTCGCGGCGGCGCATGGAATAGAAGCGCCAGACGAGCTCGGGGTCGGCGTCCCAGGCTTCGGGGGTGGCGACGTCTTCGACGCGGTGGCCGCTCCAAAGGCCGCCGGAGCCGCGGAAGGTGGCAAGGCCGCTTTCGGCGGAGATGCCGGCGCCGGTTAGGACGAAGAGACGGTCTTCGGGAGTGAGGCGCATGAGGGTTAGATGCTGTTCAGTGTATGGGTAGAGAAGCGGGTTTCTCCATTGCGCAGCACACGATGAGACTGTGTGCTGCTTCGGTCGAAATGACGACGCTTTGGAGACGAGACGTTTTTATGCGGATCAGGGTAGTGGGTGAACGGTGGTGTTGAAAAGGTATGGATCGTCGAAGTCGGTGCGGTCGCCGGGCTTTTTGTTGGGGATGGGTTGGAGGCGCGCGGAGAGAGGCTTGTTCCATTTGACGGCAAGTGAGGCTACGTCGGAGAAGATGCGGTTGAGCTGGTCGGCAGAGACGTCGCCGGGTAGAGGGATGGTGTCGAGGCCGGTGCCGCAGACGGAGGAGTAGGCGAGGAGCGAGTCGATGTTGTAGGTGGATTCGGCCCAGCGCTGGGCGAGGAGTTTGTCTTCCATGACGGGAACCATGAGGCCGGAGTAGCCGATTTGTTTGACGGGAACGGCTTTGACGGCGGCGGTGATGATGCGGGAGGCAGTGAGTGTGCCGCTTGATCCGAAGCGGGCGCCGGTGAAGGCTTCGATAGCGGCGCCGATGGAGACGTCGCCGAGGGGAGCGGGGGTGGGATCGACGCCCATGTAGGTCCAGCCGGTGGCCGCGGCGATCTTGTTGCCTACGGCGTCGGCTACTTTGGCGTGGATGGTGAGGGCGGCGGTTAGATCGCGGGTTGCGGCTTCGGCGTTGCCCTTGTCTTTGGCGAAGACGTCGCGAACGATGTTGGCGCCTTCGAAGCCTATGGCAAATTGACCGCCGGGGCCGTTGTGCCAGGAGCCTGGGTAGAAGGGGCCGTAGGGTTTGAGCATCGCGGTTGCGGCGAAGTTGAAGGTGCCCTGTGCGTGTGGGCTGTGAGCGGCGACGTACTGGACGAGTTCTGTGGTGCGGGAGATGGTTTTCCAGTGAATGCCGGATTCGTCGGCGATGATGGCGCTGGCGTTGAGGTGCGAGAGGGTAGAGAGGGCGCGTTCGAGGAGATGCATGGTGGCGGGGTTGTCGGAGTCGTGAAGCATTCCGGGGCCGATGTTGGCGGCGACATTTTCTTTCAGGGCGAGCGCGTCGAGCTTGCCGAGGAAGGTCAGGGCCTGATCTTCGGTGAGGCCGGAGGTGAGTTCGGCGAGGGGTTGGGTGGTGAAGCGGATGGTTTCCACTTGATAGCCCTGGGATTCGAATTCGGCTTCGGTTTTGTGGAGAACGGTGAGTGCGTCGGCTAGTTGGTGCTGATAGTTTTTGGAGTCGATGCGGACGAAGGCGGTGATGGCGCGGACTTTGGGTTTTGCGGATTGGGCTTGCATGAAAGTGCAAGACAACGCGAGGATCGCGGCGAGGGCGAGACGCTTCATTCGGTGGCTCCGGAGAAAATTTGAAGGAGCCAAAGTATAGCGTATGGGTTCGTCTTCACAGCTTTGGAACAAATAAGAAGGCGTACCCCAAGGGCTAAAGCCCCGACCCTGTGGGGTTACCAGGATGCCGAGGCTAAAGCCTCGGCTTACCTAGAAGCAATGACAAGGACAAAAGCAGATCCCCTACAGGGATGACAACAAGAGAAGCAACAGCAACGCGAGCCCAGTTTTGTGGCGAGGTTATTCGCCGAAGTTGACGGATTCGATGCCGAGAAATTCGGCGGATTGGCCTAGCTCCTCTTCGATGCGGAGGAGTTGGTTGTATTTGGCTATGCGGTCGGTGCGGCTGGCGCTCCCAGTTTTGATTTGGCCGGCGCCGGTGCCTACGGCGAGGTCGGCGATGAAGGTGTCTTCGGTTTCGCCGCTGCGGTGGCTGATGATGCTGGTGTAGCCGAAGCGACGAGCTAGTTCAATGGCTTCGAGGGTTTCGCTGACGGTGCCGATCTGGTTGACTTTGATGAGGATGGAGTTGGCGACCTTTTGTTCAATTCCCTGCTGCAGGCGCTGGGTGTTGGTGACGAAGAGATCGTCGCCGACGAGTTGAACTTTGTCGCCGAGGATCTCGGTGAGGTGAGCCCAGCCGGCCCAATCGTCTTCGGCGAGGCCGTCTTCGATGGAGACGATGGGGTACTTGTTGACCCAGTTTTCCCAGAAGGCGGCCATCTGTTCGGAGGAGAGTTCGCGCTTGTCGGATTTTTTGAAGACGTACTTGCCAGTCTCTTTGTTGTAGAACTCGCTGGAGGCGGGGTCGAGGGCGATGGAGATGTCTTCGCCCGGGGTGTAGCCGGCGAGTTGGATCGCGTCGAGGATGAGGTCGAGGGCTTCGTCGTTTGATTTGAGCGAGGGTGCGAAGCCGCCTTCGTCACCGACGGCTGTGTTGTAACCCTTTTTCTTCAAGACACCTTTCAATGTGTGGAAGACTTCGGTGCCCCAGCGGAGGGCGTCGGAGAATGTTTCGGCGCCGACGGGCATGACCATGAACTCCTGGAAGTCGACGTTGGAGTCCGCGTGCGAGCCTCCGTTGAGGATGTTCATCATGGGCGTGGGGAGCAGGCAGGCGTTGACGCCGCCGAGGTAGCGGTAGAGGGGGAGCTTCAACGCTTCGGCACTGGCGCGGGCCACGGCCATGGAGACGGCGAGGATGGCGTTGGCTCCGAGCTTGGATTTGTTTTCGGTGCCGTCGATGGAGATCATGGTGGCGTCGATGAGGCGCTGGTTGGATGCGTCCATGCCGGTGAGTTCCGGGCCGAGAATGGTCTCAACATTTTCGACGGCTTGCAGGACGCCTTTGCCGAGATAGTGATCCTTGTCGCCATCGCGAAGCTCGACGGCCTCGTGTTCGCCGGTGGAGGCTCCGCTGGGAACGGCGGCACGGCCTTTGGCTCCGCCGTCAAGGACGACGTCGGCTTCTACGGTGGGATTGCCGCGGGAGTCAAGGATTTCGCGTGCATGGATAGAGACGATCTCGGTCATGTTGCTCCTGTTTGTTGATGATGCGGAATGTTGAGAGACGACGCGATGGTTCAAGCGTTCGTTTAACTTTGGGCGACGGTCGACCGGGACGGTGCGGCCTCCTGCGAGGGAGATGGATTGCACCAGATGTGTGTCGGACGGGGTCACCTGACAAATTTTAGCAAAGGGATTGGTTGTGATGTTGGCTGGGGATGAATCGTCGAACACAAACAAAAGGCTTAACACGGATTGGCACAGATGACACAGATTCAGAACAGGCAACTGCAAAGGCGATCCCGTCGACTTCGCTCAGGGCAGGCTCTCGACTGCGCCACTCACGATGGGACTGTGAGTGGCTTTGGCCGGAATGACGATTTTGGGAGCAGAAGGCGTTGAAAGGCTTATTAGCAGGGTCGATTCCCCATTAGTGATATTGCTCCACGAGCGTGATGGGGGTTTTAATCTTTGATTTATAGCGTGTGCCGCTTTATGCGGGCGCTCGAATTTCCTTTGAGGGTATCGCCATGAAATTGCACATCGTCACGACCGCTGCTGTTGTTTTAGCTGCTTCATCCGGATTCGCCCAGACCAGCGGGGTTTCGCATCCTGATTCTGCGGTAATCACAAGCGATGATGGGGTGACGACGCCGAAGCCGATGCCCGTGAAGCCAAGTGCGGCGGTACCCGCTGCTGCGCCTGCTGCGGAGGTGTACGGACCTTATGTTCCGTATGCAGGGCCTAAGGTGGCGGGTTCTCCGATGGCTGCGCATGCGACGCCGGTGGCGATGGAGAATCCTGAAGACGCGATGATTGTGACGAGCGTGCCGGAGCGCGAGGGTGAGCTACATGAGGGGACGCTGCTGAAGACGAAGATGCTGGAGACGCTTTCGACGGACGCGACGGTGAGGGGGACGAGATTTACGGCGGCGGTGACTGAGCCGATTGAGAGGAATGGTCGGGTGATTATTCCCGTGGGGTCGATTCTTGAGGGGCGAGTGACGGAGGTGCATGGCGGCAAGCGAATAACGGGTGGGGCGCTGCTGCATCTGGAGACGAACGACGTGACGCTGCCGGATGGAACGCACTATATCGTCCATGCACAGGTGATCCAGACGGGCAAGAGCGAGTTCAAAGTGACCGATGAAGGAACGTTGAAGAAGAAGGACCATGCCAAGGAGACGCTGGCGGTAGTGGGAGGCGTTACGGGTGCGGGTGCGGTATCGGGAGCGATGATCGGAGGCGGTGTGGGAGCCGCTGTGGGCGCTGGGATTGGTGCGGGCGTGAGCACGGTGATCTGGTTGAAGCAGGATCGGCAGGCCACGCTACCGAAGGATGTGGAACTGGTGTTCAGCTTAACGACGCCGATGATTCTGACTCCGTTGAACGGAGTGAGCACCGCCGGTTTGAACAGCGTTCACGCGCAGTAAAAAGAGGACATGGCGTTGACCCCTGATGTGGCGTTGAGTAGGGTTAGGGTGGCATGGATGACTTCTACTCGGAGACACTAAGAAGACTGCTGAAGGATGGGTGGCTGGGGCTGGATAGCAGCGTGCTCGTGATTTGCGGTGAGCGATATGACCGCGATATTTTTCATGCAGTGGGATTTCGCCAGGTGACGATTTCGAATCTTGATTCGCGGATTAAGGGAGATGAGTTTGCTCCCTATCCGTGGAGTTTGCAGGATGCGGAGAATCTTCGCTTCGAGGATGGGGCGTTTGATTTTGTGGTGGTGCATCAGGGATTGCACCATTGTTACTCGCCGCATCGCGGGCTGCTGGAGATGTATCGGGTGGCGCGGCGGGGCGTGCTGGCGTTTGAGCCACGGGATACCCGGCTGGTGCGACTGGGCGTGAAGCTGGGGTTTGGGCAGGAGTACGAAATTGCCGCGGTGGCGCAGAATGAGTTGCAGGCTGGTGGAGTGAGCAATAGCTCGACGCCGAATTTTATCTACCGGTGGACAGAGCGGGAGATCGAGAAGACGATTCGTACTTTTTATCCGGCGGGTCGGGCGGAGTTTCGGTACTTCTCTGCCCTGCGGGTGCCGGAGAAGCGGATACGAGCGTTGAAGAACCGGTTTGTGGCGGGGTGTCTGGCGGCTTTGTTGCCGGCGGCACGGTTGTTTGCAGCGGTGTTTCCGAAGCAGAGTAATTGTTTTGCGTTTGCGATTTCGAAGGTGGGGGAGTTGCATCCGTGGATGGTGGATGAGAAGACGGTGAATGCGGAGTGGGTGGGGCGGCGGTATGAGGTTGGTGGTGGGGCGACGGGCTGGGATTGATTTCCATCTCGTTGGAAAAACCTTAGTGGGGGTAGGCCATTGAATGATGAACGCTTCTTCTACGTATATTTGGTCGCAAATCGAAGCCGTGTGTTGTACGTCGGCTTTACCAGCGATATCAAGATACGAGTCAAACAACATCGAGAAGGTCGGTTTGAAGGATTTACGGAAACATATGGATGCGATCGCTTAGTTTGGTTTGAGCGTTACACGACGGCTTCGGCTGCCATTGCGCGTGAGAAACAGATCAAACGTTGGCGACGAGAAAAGAAGCTGTTTTTGATTGAGCGGGAGAATCCTACATGGGAGGATCTTTCGCTTGTTTGGGATCGCCCGGTGGAGGGTATCGATTTCCCTGATGGGTTGATCTGGTGAATGGTGAGGAGAAGCGGGTTTCTCCACTTCGCTTCGCTTCGGTCGAAATGACATCGTTTGGGCGACGCAAACGACTGCGGTGCTGTCTGGGAACGCGGTTAGTTGCGGACCTGGGCTAGGAGACGCTTCCAATTTTTCTGGTTGCGGCGGTAGGACTTTTTTAAGTCTTCGAGGATGCGCTCGAAATCGGTGTGGCCGCCCAGGTTGCGCCAGGCGGGATTTTTGCTGAACCACGGATAGTTTTCGTTGCCGAGGTAGATGGCGCGGCGAAGCCAGTGGAGAGCTTCGGACTCGTCGCCTTCGACAGCGAAGTAGGTGGCGAGTCGATAGGCCATTTCGCTGTCGGCTTCGGCGGCGGAGAGGGTTTCGTCGACGATGAAGGTGGCGGCCTTTTCGCGGTCGCCGAGCTGGACGTAGCAGAGGGCGATGGTGGGGTAGACGATGCGGAGGGAGGAGTCGTCGCGGATGACGTTTTCGAGTGTCTCGATGGCTTTGGGGAGATCGCCGGTGCGCATCTGCTGGTAGCCGAGCGAGGTGCGGAGGAGAGGCTGGCGGGGTTCGAGGGTGAGACCCTTTTCTATTTCGTCGGCGGCGAGTTCGAGTTGATTTTGATACTGGTAGACGCGGGCGCGGTGGTTGTAGATCATCGCGGCGTTCGAAGGGTTCATGCGAAGAGAGGCGTTGAACTGGTCGAGGGCTTCGTCGTACATGCCGTCGATGCGGAGAGTGATGCCGGCGACCATGCGGACGTTCCAGTCGTTGCCGGCGGTCTGGAGGAGATTTTCGATGCCGTGGCGAGCGGATTCCTTTTCTCCGCGTGAGAGAAGCATGTAGACGCGGTAGAGGTTGGCTTCGACGGAGCCGGGATCGAGGGCGAGAGCTTTGTCGAAGGCGCGGCGGGCTTCGAGGACGTGCATCTGGCCGCCAAGGCCGTGGCGTGCGTATTGCAGGTGTGTGATGCCGAGGCCGGACCAGCCGGGAGCGTAGTTCTCGTCCTGATTGACGACGGAGGTGAAGAGTTCGCGGGCGCGGTCGAGGTCTTCGCGGCTGCCGGTGCGGGTCATGAAGGCGGAGAGGACGGCGCGGGCCTGGAGATACTCTTCGGAGAGGGCTTGATTGAGAGACGGGGTGAGGGCGGGCGCGCGATGGTTTTCGCTGGGCGGCTGGAGATCCCCGAAGCCTTGCAGGGTGCTGAAGACTTCGTTGCAGATTTCGGATTGGACGGAGACGAGGTCGAAGGAGGCGACGTTGATGGAGCCGCCAGCGCGGACGCTCTGGCCGGGTACGTCGAGGAGTTGCCAGTTGAGGTCGAAGCCTTTGTCGGAGCGGAGGAAGTTGCCGGCGAGGACGAAGTTGACGAGGAGTTTTTTGCCGACGCTTAGAGGGTCGAGCTGCGCGGTGGGGATGGTCATTAAGGAAGACGACGGGCGGACGACGAGGGTGGACATGCGAGTGAGGCGGGTGGCGATGGCGTCGGCAAGGGCGTAGCCGTAGAGGGGCGCGACGTCGGCGGGGCCGAGGTTGACGAAGGGGAGAACGACGATACTGTTTTGATTGCTCGATGTGGTGGTGCCGGACTCGCGGAAGCGCTCGGCGAGCATGGAGAGGATGCCGGTGGTGCGCTTTTCTTCTTCGGGAGTGTCGAGCGGAAGGCGGCCTTGTGAGGGGCGGAGGGAGATGTTGTCCGCGGGGAGAAGGATGGAGTCGAGCTGCATGGACCGCATGATGGTCTTGAGGGCTTCGCGCACGTCAGCCGCTGAAGAGAAGCGCGCGGAGGGTTGCTTTTCAAGGCAGCGGAGGATGACGGACTCGAGTTCGACGGGAAGCGTTGGGGCAATCTCGCGGAGAGAGGGTGGGTCGGCGAACTGGATGGCGCGAATGGACTGGAACTCCGGCGCGTCGGGGCGGTGGAAGGGATGGCGGCCGGTGGCGAGTTCGTAGAGGATGACGCCGAGGGCGAAGATGTCGGACTGAACGCTGGACTGGCCGGTGACGAATTGCTCGGGCGCCATGTAGGCGATGGTGCCACCGCGCGCAGTGTAGGTGGGGCCGGGGACAGCCTGGGGAGAGCCGACTTTGCGTTTGTTGACGGGACCGCCGGGGTCGAACTCGGCCTGATCGGGGCGGAGACGGCGGGCGAGGCCGAAGTCGAGGATCTTGATGAGGCCGCCGTCGGTGAGCATGACGTTGGCGGGTTTGAGATCGCGGTGAAAGATGCCGAGCGAGTGCGCGGCGGAGAGGCCGTCGGCGGTCTGGATGCCGGCGGAGAGAACGAGTTGGAGCGTGGCTGGGCCTTCGGCGATGAGCTTGTCGAGGGATTTGCCGGGGATGTACTGCATGACGATGTAGGCTTCTTCGCCCGCGCCGTCTTCTTCTTTGGCTACGCCGACGTCGTAGATGGCGCAGACGTTGGGGTGGTCGATGGCGGAGGCGAGGCGGGCTTCGCGGAGCTGGGTGGCGCGCATCTGCTCGGTGGTGAGGTTGCCGCGCTTGAGGAGCTTGAGGACGACGGGGCGCTGGAGGAGCGTGTCGTTGGCGAGGTACACGACGCCGCTGCCGCCCGCGCCGATCTTGCGGACGAACTCGTACTGCTTGATCTCGCGGCGTTTCATGAATTCATTATTGCAAGGTTGCGGGTGTGGATGGGTGAACGGAAACGAACTCCGATGACGATTGGATTAAAGTTGATTGCCCCATCCATCGCATGGTTGTGCGAAGGATGGGGCGGTGATGCAAGAGAACGCCTATCTATCGAAGCGGACGCAGGTGAGATTAGGCAGAGAGACGGCGACGGACGAGGCCGGCGATGCCAAGGATGCCTGTGCCGAGGAGCGAAAGGGTTGCAGGCTCGGGAACTGCCGGAGGATCGGGCAAGCCGACGAGGCCCTGCTGATCAACTGTTTGTCTGTCCCACCAGTCGCCTTCTGTCGTGGTTGGCGGCGTGATCCAATCGAGTTCGCTGATCAGCGAGTTGGTAACGGTACCATGGCTGAGCGCGAGAAGGTCGGCTTGTTCGTCATTGAAGATTGCGGTTTGGCCAGTGCTGTTGAGAGAGAAATGCGTACCGTACTCTGCTTCCCAGATGGCAGCCTGAAGGCCCGCAGCCTGGGTGGAGGTGGTCACGGTGGTGTTGAGGATGAGCCATGCAATTTGAGCTGCGTTGTTGACGGTGCTTCCGTTGACGATGCCGTTGGTGGTGAAGAGGACGTTATTGAAGACGCTGTTGTCGTTGATGTCGTGGTTGAGATCAACGCAGTAGACTGCGCTGAAGTTGACCGTCTGGCCACCGATGACTGCGGATGAGGGGCTGTAGTTTCCACCGGATCCGCTATCGTGGTTTCCGTTGAAGGTGAATGACATGGATTGGCCGGAGTTCCCAAGGGTCAGAGAATCGGCATGAGCAGCTACTCCACTGAGGGCGAGCGTTGCTGCAGCCGCAAGCAGACAGACTTTCGATAAGGACATTTGTTCTCCTGGGTGTTGCAATTTGTTTTCGTGGCGTTGTGCCTTGTTACGCTTAAGCAAGCAACTGCCGGGCCAATTGATGGAGGGCGGAGAATGCCCAGAAATCGGAGCTTTTTGAGATATCACGGATTCTGCCCTGGGGGCTTCGCGACCCGAGGGAAAAAATTTGCACATTGAAAGGCACACGTTTTCCGTGCGCTATGTGACTGTATACGTTTGGTTACGTGAGTTATTTTGGTGACAGGTGGGTTTGAAGGAGGGCTCGAAGCTCGTCAATTTGAGAGGCGGAGAGCTTGCGTTTGAGGATGGGAACGAAGATCCAATTGCCTTGTTGAAAGAGGATGAAGATGTCTCCGCTTTCGGAGAATTTTATGTACGCACTCCAGGGAGAACGGCTCTCTGAGATTTCTGTTTTGAAGTGAAGTTCTTTGTCGTCGATATCGAGGGTGCGACGTAATCGGTGATTTGTTCGATGCGCATTTAGTGGCGGGGGCGAGCGTCTTTCTCCCAGGGGCGGGGGTTGACGGGATCGTCCTGCCATTTTTTGCGGCGGCCTACGAGGAACATGATGAGGCCGAAGACGAACATGATAAGGCCCCAGGTGAGATTGAGATTGATGCCCATGGATTTTTCGTAGATGACGTCGACGTTGCGGGTGATGAGGCCGTAGAGGCTCATCATGCCACCGATGAGGAGGAAGATGAGGCCGAGAGGGATGCGGATGTCGAGTCCCATAAAAACTCCAGGGTATAGGGAATAGGGAGTAGGGAGTAGCTTGCAAAAGCAGATCCCTACGGGATGACAACAAGGAAAGCAAAGGCAAAAAAAACTAAAGCAGGTCCTCCGCCTTCGGCGAAGGATGACAAGTTATGGCATCAGGCGAAGACGAGGTTGAGGACGATAAGGATGGCGAGGACGGCTACGGCCAGCGTTGCGGGTTTCTGGTACCAGCTTAGGTGACCTTCGACGGGTTTCGGGGTTAGCGAGTAGACGAGGCCGACGAGTTCGGGTTCGGGGCGCGGCTTGGTGATGAGGCTGATGGCAATGGTGACGAGGAAGTTGACGGAGAAGGCGAAGATGGCGGTCCAGAAGTTCTGGGCCATGTCGCTGGGGTAGTGGTGGACGACGGTGATCCAGCCGCCGTGGATGCCGGGGACGGCGTCGGCGGGGAGAGTGAGGCCGTGGTGGATGAGTGCGGCGGCGGTGCCGGAGAGCAGGCCGGTGAAGGCGGCGTGGCCGGTGGTGCGTCTTCCAGAACATGCCGAGGAGGAAGGTGGCGAAGAGGGGTGCGTTGACGATGGAGAAGACGAGTTGGAGCGCGTCCATGATGTTGTTGAAGTTGGTGACGAGGTAGGCGGCGGCGATGGAGAGGGCGACGCCTCCTATGGTGGCCATGCGGCCCATCCATAGATAGTGGGCGTCGGTGGCCTTTTTGTTGATGTAGGCCTGGTAGATGTCGTAGGTCCAGACGGTGTTGAAGGCGGTGACGTTGCCGGCCATGCCGGACATGAAGCTGGCGAGCAGGGCGGTGAGGCCGAGGCCGAGGATTCCGGTTGGAAAGAAGTGGAGGAGCATGACCGGAATGGCGAGGTCGTAGTTATAGACGGGAGTGCCGTCAGCATTGAGAACGGCACGGCCACTGACGGGATCGGTTTTGACGGGGATGATGCCGTGGGGGTGGGCTTCGTCGAGTGGAAGAGGTGTGCCGTTCGCGGAGGTGGTGGGTGCGGAGGGCGCGGTGGTCGCGAGGGCTGCGGTGGAAACCGAACTTGTTGTCGCCATGTGCGACGTGACGCTGACGGCGATTAGGCCGGGCAGGATGACGAGGAACGGGAAGAACATTTTGGGGACAGCGGCGATGAGGGGGACGCGGCGGGCGGAGACTTCGGAGTCGGCGGCCATGGCGCGCTGGATGACGAGGAAGTCGGTGCACCAGTATCCGAAGGAGAGGACGAAGCCGAGGCCCATGGCGAGACCGACCCATTCGACGCCGAGGGTGTTTGTCGAGGCGTGGGCCATTCCCTGCCAGGAGTGCGTCATGTTGGCGGGGAGAGTGTGCTTGATTCCCTGCCAGCCGCCTACGTTGCGGAGGCCGATCCAGACGAGTGGGGCGAAACCGGCGACGATGAGAAAAAATTGCAGGACTTCGTTGTAGATGGCAGAGGTGAGGCCGCCGAGGAAGATGTAACCGAGAACGATGATGGCGGAGAGGAAGACGGAGACGTGGAAGATGTAGGCGTCGGGGACGATGCCGTGGAGGAGCCCGAGGGTCTGGATGAGGAGCGCCATCGCGTACATGGAGATGCCGGAGGAGAGCACGGTCATGATGGCGAAGGAGAAGGCGTTGACGGCGCGGGTTTTTTCGTCGAAGCGGAGGCGGAGGTATTCGGGGACGCTGCGGGCTTTGGAGCCGTAGTAGAAGGGCATCATGAAGATGCCGACGAAGATCATGGCGGGGATGGCACCGATCCAGTAGAAGTGGCTGGTGATGATGCCGTATTTCGCACCGGAGGCACCCATGCCGATGACTTCCTGGGCGCCGAGGTTGGCGGAGATGAAGGCGAGGCCGCAGACCCAGGCGGGGATGGAGCGTCCGGCGAGGAAGAAGTCGTTGCTGGTGCGCATGTAGCGCTTGAGTGCGAAGCCGATGCCCAGCACAAAGACGAAGTAGACCAGCATGATGAGCCAGTCGATGATGGAAAGATTCACGGTAACCCTTAGTGTTTGCCCGGTTTTGAGAGTGGCTAAATCGTTCTGGTACTGGGGGAAACTGTATCTTCTTTCGGTGTTGCCGTCCAGATTTGGCTTGTCGTTGCACGAGATTTCCGATGGTATGGGAATTGCTGGCAGACGAGGTATGAGTCGCAGAAACGAAAATGAGTGCTCTTGAAACTATTTCTATTGGATGCCAACGTAGATGAGAAAGCTGGCATCCTAATAACTGTCAATCCGACACATTCGATGTCCTTCGGCAGAGCAACTGATGAAAGAGGCCGAGATGAGCAGTGCTGCACCTTTTCCACTGGAGCCAGTGACACCACTTATGCCGGCTACTCTTCTTCTTATCGACGATAACGCTGTACAGGCGGCAACACGGCAGACGATTTTGAAGCGTGCGGGGTACTTCGTGATTGCGGCGCTGAACCCGAGACGTGCTCTGGAGCAACTTCAGAGCGGAGATTTCCCGGGTGAGATCCGGCTGGTGATTACGGACCACCTGATGCCGGGGATGAGTGGCGCGGATTTCGTGCGGGCTCTTCGCAAGACCCATCCCAGGCTGCCGGTGCTGGTGATCAGCGGGTTGCCGGAGGCAGAGGAGGAGTACGCGGGGCCTGAATGTGACGTTTCGGATGAAACCTCTGCTCCCGGAACATTTGCTGGAGCTTGTGCGTCGCCTGGTTGACAAGCGCGGGGCGAGTTCTGCCTCACAGGTGGCTTCGTAAGGGATTTCTTCGCCGCTCATTTATAACTGGTTTGCTTTGGATCGCGTTGTCCGATAAACGACGCTTTCTTGCGTGGTTTATTGCTGTTCCGGTCTGCCCTTGAGAGAATGGGTAGAGGAATTCATGCGACCGCATCCGATGCCGGAGTTTGGTAGTTTTACGCTGTTGCTGGCGTTGGCGCTGAGCGTCTATACGCTGGTGGTGGGTGGGGTAGCGTTGTGGCGGACACGTGGCGTGGCCGCGGGTGTGGATCGGCAGGCCGACAAGCTGGGTGAGACGGCTCGGCGGGCGGGGATTTCGAGTTTTATCGCGTGCAGTTGCGCGGCGTTTGCGCTGGTGTGGGCTTCGTTTACGAATGACTACTCGGTCTCGTACATTCTTCATCACACGAACCGAGATTTGAATACGGCTTATAAGTTTTCTGCGCTGTGGTCGGGGCAGGAGGGCTCGCTGCTGCTGTGGGCGTGGCTGCTGAGTGCGTATGGGTTTGTGCTGCGGATGCGGCACAAGGTGGATGTGCGGCTGACGGCGTTTGCTTCGACGATTCTTGCGGGCGTACAGGTTTTCTTTTTGCTGCTGCTGAACTTTGCGGCACCGCCGTTTGCGATTCAGCCGGGGCCGGTGGCGACGGATGGGTTTGGGTTGAATCCGCTGCTGCAGTATCCGGAGATGGTGATTCATCCGCCGATGCTTGTACCTGGGGTATGTGGGGTTCTCGGTGCCGTTTGCGTTTGCGCTGGGTGCGCTGATGATGCGGTATCCGGGAGAGAAGTGGATCCACATTACGCGGCGATGGACGATGGTGACGTGGCTGTTTCTGACGTGCGGGATTTTTCTGGGTGCGCACTGGGCGTATAGCGTACTGGGCTGGGGCGGGTACTGGGGTTGGGACCCGGTGGAGAATGCGAGCCTGATGCCGTGGCTGACGGGAACGGCGTTTCTGCACTCGGTGATGATGCAGGAGAAGCGCGGGATGATGAAGAGCTGGAATGTGTGGCTGATCTTCTCGACGTTTATGCTGACGATTCTGGGGACGCTGCTGACGCGGTCGGGGATTGTGAGTTCGGTGCATGCGTTTGCGCAATCGAATATCGGGGACTGGTTTTATGGGTTCATCCTGATTGTGTTTGCGGTTTGCCTGTTTACGTTCTTCAAGCAGCGGGATCATTTGAAGTCGGAGAACAGGCTGGAGTCGCTGGTGAGCCGCGAGTCGAGTTTTCTGTTCAACAATCTGATTTTGCTGGCGGCTTGTTTTACGGTTTTGTGGGGGACGCTGTTTCCGATTTTGAGTGAGTATGTGCAGGGCACGAAGGTCACGATGGGTGCGCCGTTTTATAACCGCGTGGAGTTGCCGGTCGGGTTGTTCCTGCTGTTTCTGACGGGGATTGGGCCGCTGCTGGCGTGGCGGTCGACTTCGCTGCGGTCGATTCGGCGGAACTTTATTCTGCCGGGGATTGCGATGGGCGTGGCGCTGGTGGTGTTGCTGCTTGTTGGGGTGCGGCCGTGGGCGGCGGGCGATGATTGGCAGGCGGAGTTCTTTTCGCTGGTGACGTTTACGCTGGCGGCGGGAGTGATTACGGCGATTGCGGCGGAGTTTCTGCGTGGGGCTTCGGTGGTGCGGACGCAGACGGGGAAGAATCTGCTGGCTTCGACGGTGCTGCTGGTGCGGCGGAATACGCGGCGGTATGGCGGGTATATCGTCCACTTCGGCATTGTGGTGATGTTTATCGGGATCGCGGGTGGGGCGTTCAATCAGTCGCATGAGCAGGAGATGGGGTTCGGCGATGCGATGACGCTGGGGCCGTACCGGCTGGTGTGCCAGAGCTTTACGCAGGACAGCAATAAGAACTACGACACGGAGTATGCGCTGCTGGATGTTTACAAGGGCAGCAAGAAGATTACGCAGCTTGCGCCGGAGAGGCGGTTCTATCAGGCGAGCCAGACGTCGTCGACGATGGTGGCGCTGCACTCGACGCTGGCGAGCGATCTGTATGTGATTTATGAGGGAAAGAATCCGGATACGGATAAGCCGATCATCAAGGTGTTTCTGAATCCGCTGATGAACTGGATCTGGATTGGGGTTTTGATTGTGGTGGTGGGGACGTTCCTGGCGCTGGTGCCGAATCTGACGCGGACGCCGGCGCGGGTTGCGGTGGCTGGAGCCGTGCCTGGCGGAGGCTGAGGTTCATCATGCTTAGCTTGCGGTTCGACGATGGGCGCAGGCTGGGATTGTTTGTCTGCTGGCGGTGGTGATGCTGGGGGCGTGATGCTTCGTCGCGGTTCAATCAGGTTGGGCACCAGATGATGTGCGCTTGCGGGTGCGGGCAGATGCTGCTGGAGTGCAACCATGTGGGGTGTCCGGACTCGGACCGGATGATTGGGGAGTTGCGGGCGCAGATTGGCAGGCGGCGGGTCGGACACTTCGATTCTGAACTGGTTTGCGGCGAAGTATGGGGCGACGATTCTGGCGGCGCCGATTCGTGGCGGGTTCGATAACGTGGCGTGGATTACTCCGGTGGCGGTGTTTCTGCTGGCGACGGTGGGGGTGGGATTTTTGATTCGGATGTGGAAGCTGCGGTCGGGGCGGCGATGTGCCGGCGAGCGCGGCGGGGCCTGATGTTGGCGGGGATGCGCTGCGGGAGCGGATTCGCCGGGAGACGGAGTACTGACATGGGAATGATTGCGGGTGTGGTGCTGACGTTGGCGGTGTTCGTGTTTATGTTCTGGCCGGAGAAGAATCCTTTTGTGCAGGCGGATAAGACGCGGGTGGATTATCTGCGGGAGCGGAAGGATGTGATCTATGAGAATCTGCGGGATTTGAACTTTGAGTATCAGGCCGGGAAGTATCCGGAGCAGGACTATGTGGAGCAGCGGGCGGGGCTGGAGGATGAGGCGGCGCGGGTGATTGCGGAGATGGAGCGCTGGAGGCGCGGGGGGTGTTTGGGCGCGAGGCAGGGCGTCGAGGCCGCGGATGTGCGGAGCAACACCGATTTAGGCGTAACAGTGATAAAACGGATAACTGCTGATACCAGTTGAGGTAGGAGCTGCGCCGTGAATTGGGGAAAGCGCCTCAGGCGTTCCGTAGTGCTGGATTGACGTAAACTTAAGGGTGAACTTCTTCTCTACTTCCCTTCGACGTGTTGTTGCGGCTGCTGCTGTGGTGGCGGCGTTTTCCGGCTTTGCGCTGGCTGATTCGATTACCGGAACCGTTACGAATAAGACGACGAACAAGCCGGCGGCGGGCGATGATGTGGTGCTGATTCGCCTGGCGCAGGGGATGCAGGAGGCGAGCGCGCACGAAGACGGATGCGAAGGGGCACTTCACGCTGGAGGTTCCGGCTGGCGATAACGGAATTCACCTGGTGCGGGTGACGCATGATAAGGCGAATTATTTTCGACCAGCGCCTCCGGGGACGCAGTCGGTTGAGGTGGATGTCTTTAATGCGGCGGCGAAGGTGAAGGGCGTCAGCAGCGAGGCCGATGTGATGCGCATGCAGACGGATGAGAGCGGGAAGACGCTGCAGGTGGTTGAGAATTTTTTTGTGAAGAATGAGTCGAACCCGCCGATGACGCAGTTCAGCGACAGGCCGTTTGAGTTTTATCTGCCGGAGGGTGCGGTGGTGGAGGGATCGGCGGCGCTGGCTCCGGGTGGGATGCCGGTGCAGGCTTCGCCGGTGCCGCTGGGAGATGCCGAATCACTTTGCGTTTATCTTTCCGATACGACCGGGGGAGACGCGGTTTCAGATTACGTACAGGCTGCCTTATAGCGGGAGCTTGAAGTTTGCTCCGCGGCTGACGATGCCGACGGACACGATTGCGATCATGATGCCGAAGAGCATGACGTTCAAGGCGGGGCCTTCGGCTCCGTATACGCCGGTGACGGAGGAGACGACGGCGCAGACGTATGTGGCGCGGAATGTCGCAGCCTTCGCAGGCGCTGGACTTTACGGTTTCGGGGACGGGGCAGCTGCCGCGGGATGCGGGCGCGGCGGCTACGTGCGGGGGATGAGTGGAGCGGCGGAGCTTCGGCGCAGGCTGCGGCGGAAGCGACGTCGGCGGCTAGCGGATACGCGGCCGGGTGGCGGGCTGGGAACTCCGCTTGATCCTGAGGGGACGAATGATCCGTGGGCGAAGTATAAGTGGTGGATTCTGGGTGGGCTGGGGTTGGTGATGGCTGTGGGCGCGGGGATCATGTTGAAGAATGGGCCGGCGCAGAGTGGTTGCTCCGGCTGGTTGCGGTGGAGCGGTGTCGCGACGGGGGCCGATTCCCTGCTGGCTGCGATGAAGGAAGAGTTGTTTGCGCTGGAGACGGACCGGCTGCAGGGGCAGATTGAGCGAGAGCGGAGTATGCGGAGCAGAAGGCTGCGCTGGAGGTGGTGCTGCGGCGGGCGCTGGTGCGCGGCGAACGTGCGGCGGAGACGTCTAACGTAGCGGGCCCGGTTGTGTAAGGAGGAGCCGATGAATACGTTCAAATCGACTTTGCTGCTGGTGGTGCTGACGCTGTTTCTGCTCTTTATTGGGGAATACTTCGGCGGGCGGAACGGGATGGTGCTGGCGTTTCTGCTCTCGGTCGTGTTCAACTTCGGAACTTACTTCTTCTCCGACAAGATTGCGCTGACGATGTACAACGCGCAGCCGGTGACGCGGGAGCAGTTGCCGCGGGCGTATGCGGCGGTGGAGCGGCTGACGGCGAAGCAGGGGTTGCCGATGCCGAAGATGTATGTGCTGCCGACGGAGTCGCCGAATGCGTTTGCTACGGGGCGGAATCCGCAACATGCTTCGGTGGCGGTGACGCATGGGATTCTGGAGCTGCTGGATGATGAGGAGCTGGAGGGTGTGCTGGCGCATGAGCTGGGGCATGTGAAGAACCGGGACATTCTGACCAGCTCGATTGCGGCTACGCTGGCGGGAGCGATCACGATGGTGGCGCGGATGGGGTATTGGGCTTCGCTGTTTGGCGGCTATGGCGGCGGAGGTGGTGACCGGGATCGCGGCGGCGGTGGGTTGAGTGCGTTGCTGATGATTATTGTGGCGCCGATTGCGGCTTCGCTGATTCAGCTGGCGATCTCGCGATCGCGGGAGTATGAGGCGGATGCGACGGGCGCGGCGACGACGGGGAATCCTTATGCGCTGGCGCGGGCGCTGCAGAAGCTGGATGCTTATTCGAAGCGGATTCCGATGCAGGCTTCGCCTTCGAATGCGCATCTGTTTATTGTGGCTCCGCTGCTGGGGAGCGGAGGGATTGCGAGTCTGTTTTCGACGCATCCTCCGATGAAGGAGCGGATTCGACGGCTGATTGGGAGGGACCTCGTTTAGGATGCAGACTTTTTTGCGGGCTTTGCGGCTGTATGCGATGGTGGCTTGGGTTGGCGGGCTTGGCGTTCTTTGCCTTTGTGGTTGCGCCGGTTGCGTTTCATCAGTCTGGCGAGCGCGCATGAGGCGGGGCTGGTGGTGGGTGGAACGCTGCGGGTGCTGCACTGGATTGGGTTGATGGGCGGCGTGGTGTTTTGTCTGGCGACGGGGTGGCTGTGGCTATGGGCGGAGGTTCCGGCGCGGGTGGGGTTTGCGACGGCAGTTGGCGCTGACGGCCGTGATGCTGGTGGTGACGGCTTACTCGCAGTTTCGGATTCTGCCGGCGATGGAGGTGGATCGGGCGCTGGCGGGTGGTGAGGTGGAGACGGCTTCGCTGGAGAATCCGGGGCGGGTGGACTTCGAGCGGTTGCATGCGTTGTCGGAACGGCTGGAGGGACTGGTGCTGTTGTGCGGGCTTGGCGTGGTGTTTGTGCTGTCGCGCGAGTCGCAGTGGCCGGAGACGGGTAAGCCGAAGATGGATAAAATCGTTAGACCATGAAGATTGCGGCGAATGGTTTGCGGCACGATGTGGATTTTTTATCTGAAACGATGGGTGGCGATGAACTGAACATTCGCCTGAGCGATTAGCGTGTCCGCGCTTTGGTTGAGCCTGACGCTGGGGCTGGTGGCGGGGCTGGCGGATTATCTGGGTGGATTTCTGCTGGTGCGGCGGTCGCCTTCGGCGAAGGCGCTGCGCTATTTCGTGGCGCTGGGCGCGGGTTTCATGCTGGCGGCGGCGGTGCTGGAGATGGTGCCAGAGGGCATGGAGGTGAATCCGCGGTGGGCGGCGCTGCTGATTCTGGCGGGGTACTGCGGGGTGCATCTGCTGGAGCATACGCTGGTGCCGCACTTTCATTTTGGCGAAGAGACGCATCACGCATGAGTTTCTTTCGGCGAGGACGAGCTACTCGGTGTTGCTGGGGCTGGCGACGCATACGTTTTTCGATGGGGTGGCGATCGGGTCGGGGTTTGTGTTGTCGCAATGGCTGGGGTGGGTGCTGTTCTTCGCGGTGTTTCTGCATAAGATTCCCGAGGGTTTTACGATGGCGAGCGTGATGCTGGCGGGTGGACGCGGGCGGGCGACGGCGCTGAACTCGGCGCTGTTTCTGGGGGCGATGACGGTGCTTGGAGTGCTGGTGATTAATCTTGAGCCGAGTTGGGTGCGAGTGGGATTGCCGGTGTCGGCTGGGGTGACGATTTATGTTGCGGCGACGGATCTGGTGCCGGAGGTGAATCGGGAGCCGGGGATCAAGATGGCGCTGGTGTTTTTTGTGGGGGTGGTTGTGTTTTTTTTGCTGCGGCTGTTGGGGCCGGGGTAACGACAGGGATTAGACCGTAGTTACTGAGGCTGTTCGAGGAGGAGCGTTACGGTTGCGGAGTGCTGGAGGATGGCGCCGGATGACGTGGTGGCGGTTCCGGTGACGGTGATGATGTAGGGCTTGGCGGAGAGTGTGAGGGCGTCGGCGGTGTTGATGCGGTCTCCGCAGCCGGTGGCGGAGAGGAACGTGATGCTGAGGGCTGCGATGGTGAGGAGCTTTGTTGCGGCGTGACGATTTCGAGGAATCAGGGTGAAGCCGGCGAATGGAAATAATAGAATCGCCCAGCCATGGCTGGGTCGCGACGGCGATGTTGTGACGCGGTGGTGTTGGGAGTAGCGATGGTGAGAGTGAAGGCATTGGTGGTGGATCCGGGTGGCAGAGTCGGGGGGTTGAAGGAGGCAGTGGCGAGGTTGGGGAGGCCGGTGGCGGCGAGCGTGATGGGGCTGGACATGATTACCTTGAAGCTGAACGGCGAAGGTGAAGCTGGCGGAGCTGCCGGAGACGATGGTCTGCGTGGTGGTGCCGGTGGGGGCGAGGGCGAAGTCGGAGTTCGTAGCGGGGCCCGTGCCGACGGTGATGAGTTGCGGGGTGGAGGTGCTGGGGGTGAAGTTGGTGGTTCCGCTGTAGTACGCGGTGTAGGAGTGTGCGCCCTGGGTGAGAGACGTGATGGTGAAGACCGCGTCTCCGCTGGTGGAGAGCGATGTGGTGAAGAGACTGGTAGCGTCGTCGAGAAAAGTGACAGAGCCTGCGGGTATGCCGGCAGTAGAAGTGGCGACGTGAGCGGTGAGAGTGAGAGAGGAGCCAATGGTCTCTGTTGCGATTAAATTGCTGAGTGTGATGACGGTGGGTGCGGGGGCGATGGTGAGGGTTGGAGGGATTGATGCGATCGCGTAGTTCCCTGCTGCTGGGCCGGTGAGGGTTGCGGTGATGGGATAGGCGCCAGCGGGTGAGAGATTGGTTGCGGTGGTGGCGAAGGTGGCGGAGACGTCTGGATGCATCCTGCGGGAGGATGCCGGTGAGAGTGCCGCTGATGCCGGGGATGGGTTGGCCATAGAGGATCGTGATCGGCGCGATGGTTACGGTGAGTTGTTGCGGCGTGATGGTGAGGGCGAAGGAGGGGCTTTGCGCGGAGAGGTGGGTCTGATCGCCGGCGTAGGTGGCGGTGAGGCTGTGGAGACCAGCAGGCAGGGTTGTTGTGGGGAATGTAGCGATGTTGGCGGCAAGGGATGCAGTGCCGAGGGTGGTGGTCGTGGTGGCGGTTGAGTCGAGGAAGGTGATGGTTCCGGTGGCAGGCGTGGTGGCGGCCAGAGTGGCGGTGAGTTGGCCGGTGCCGTAGGCGATGACGGAGGGAGCGGTGAGGGTGAGGGCGCCGGGAGCGGTGAGGCCGAGGCCGGCGATGGTTTGGATGGTGGTTGCCGGAGCCGGTGCGGCGGTGAGTTGGCGGATGCGCTGGTTGCCGGTGTCGGCGAGGGTGAGCAGAGCGGAAGGAGAGACTGCGGTTGCGCGTGGGGTGTCGAGTGAGGCGGCGGTGGCTGGGCCTCCGTCGCCGGAGAAGGTTTGAGTGCCGTCGCCCGCAACGGTGGTGATGATGCCGGTGGCGGCGTCGATGCGGCGGATGCGATGGTTCTCGGTGTCGGCGAGGTAGAGATTGCCGGCGGCGTCGATGGTGAGACCGTGCGGAAGGGCGAGAGTGGCGGTTGTGGCGGCGCCGGTGTCTCCGGAGAAGGATGAAGTGCCGGTACCGGCGATGGTGGTGATGATGCCGGTGGCGGCGTCGATGCGGCGGATGCGATGGTTGTGGGTGTCGGCGAGGTAGAGATTGTTAGAGGCGTCGAGGGCGAGGCCGGTGGGTGAGTCGATGGTGGCTGCGATGGCAAGGCCTGCGTCGCCGGAGAAGCCCTGAGTGCCGGTTCCGGCGATGGTGGTGATGATTCCGGTGGTGGAGATTTTGCGGATGCGGTGGTTGCCGGTGTCGGCGAAGATAGAGGTTGCCGGTGACGTCGATCGCGAGGGCCGTCGGTAGGTTGAGATGGGCGGCGGTGGCGAGGGCGTTGTCGCCGGAGAAACCTTGCGCGCCAGTGCCGGCGAACGTGGTGATGGTGCCGGTGGTGAGGTTGAGTTTGCGGATGCGATGGTTGTGGGTGTCGGCGATGTAGAGATTGTTTGCGGTGTCGAGGGCGAGACCTTGCGGCGAGTCGAGGGTGGCGGCGGTGGCTGGGCCTGAGTCGCCGGAGAAACCTTGAGTGCCGGTACCGGCGATGGTGGTGATGTGGCCGGTGGTGTCGACCTTGCGGATGACGTGGTTGGCGGTCTCGGCGAGGTAGAGGTTGCCGGCGGAGTCAAAGACGATGGCGGAGGGGAGGATGAGAGGAACGGTGAGAGCGGAGACGGAGGCGGTTTGGGCGTTGAGAGGAGATGCGAGAGAGAGCAAAAGGAGGAGTGCGATCCGGAGTGGAGCGTGGCTGGAGCGAGTAGGGTGGGTGATGCTCTGCGTACCCATGAGGAGATGGCCCGGATGCACTTCGAGGAGACTTCAAGCTGGCGATGCGACTACGAGCCTATGCCTAGACTTTACCTCAAGAGATTCGAAGGAGCGCTACTACTTTTATGGGGCGCGGGTCATTTAGGGGGGTGAGTTCAGGGTGCGGATAAGTGATGCGTTTCGTCCGTTGCATGTAGTCCTGGGTTCGCTGGGCGCAGCCTTCGGGGTCTTTCTGGTAGAGGGCGATTCGCTCCGCTTCGCTCATGAGGGCGAATTCAACGTCGATGCCGTCGAAGAGATCGGGGGGCAGGATGCTGGTGTCGGCTGTGCCGGCTGCGACTGCGGAGAGTTCGGGCCAGTGCCGGGTGATGAGGGAGGCGTTGTAGTTGCCGAAGGCCGGATAAAAGAGCGGGGTTGTGTGAATGAGATCGCGGAGACGCTTTTGCTCCGGGCTCATCGCCCAGGGATGACGTGTCAGCCGCTTGAGAAAGCAAACGGCTTCGGCTTCGTCGTAGATTTCGTCTGCGAGGGCGGCGATGGAGGTATCGCGGAGAAAATCGATGGGCTCGTTGAGGCTGGCTTCGAGGGCACTTTCCACGTGATTTGCCAGGGTAACTCCCTTTACGCGGGCGGCTACATCGGCGAGGGAGCGGAGGCGTTTGTTCAACCGGAAGGTGAGGGTTTCGGTTCTAGGTGTCTCAGCATTACGGGCTTTCGCTTGTTTGCGGGGCTCCATTTTCCTATCTCCGAGTAAATCTCTAAAGCATCGTAATGCAATAATAATGTAACACAATAACGACTCAAATGATTCCCGACTTGTCGGGAATTCAAGTCCCTTCGAGAGGTTCAAAACTTGAGCGACGTTGCCCGGCTCGGCGTCGAAGCTACGGATGATAGTCTTCGATTGATCTTGCGCAGCTTCTTAATAGATCAATCAAGGTATGCGGAGGGAGAATGCCACGTCATTGTTTAACGCTGGATTTGAAGGACGACAAGACTGCCATCGCGGAGTACAAGCGGTATCACGTGAAGATCTGGCCTGAGGTAAAGCAGAGCCTGCTGGACGCGGGAGTGGTTGAGATGGAGATCTATCTTCTGGGGACGCGGATGTTCATGATCATGGATGTGGATGATTCGTTCTCGCTGTCGGCCAAGGCGGCTAAGGATCTGGCGAATGCGAAGGTGCAGGAGTGGGAGACGATTATGCACGGATTTCAACAGCGGTTGCCAGGGACACGATCGGATCAATACTGGTGGATGGAAATGGAGAGGGTGTTTAGCCTGGCGGAACAGTAAAGACGGGAGTGAAATTCGCCGCGCTCGGGGGTCGCAGCTAATGGTTGAATGAGGGTGAAATGAAAAGGCCCCGGGATGTTGCTCCCAGGGCCTTCGGTTGTTGGATGTTGCGTTGATTTAGGGAATGGACTGGAAGCGACCGTTCGCAAGTCCGACTGCGTACGGAGCGTAGAGAGGAACACCTGCGCCGACGATCTCGGTGACGAAGTTGTTACCGCTTCCGGCGATCCACACATTGCCAGCCTGGTCGACGGCGATGGCTTTGTTGGAGTTCAGGTAGGTTGCATCCTTCAGGAACCCGGTTGAAGGCGACAGCGGGAGCGTACCAAAGAAGCTGACCTCGCTGATGCTTGGGCTGCCGCTGTTGGCAATCCATGAGTTTCCACGGCCATCGACGGTCATTCCCTTTGGAGAACTGATTCCGGCCGTCGCAGCTGTAAAGGGCCAACCGGCGGCGCTGACGTAGGTGCTTCCACTCTTGACGAGCTGGTCGATGGCACCGTTGTCGATCGAGGAGACGAAGACGCCGTTAGCGCGGCCAACGGAGACGCCCCATGAATTGCCGGAGGTCGTGATCGGGTTTGTGACAAAACCGTTCATGTTGCCCGGGTCGGAGCTGGGTGCAAGTTGCGAGACGAAGGTGCTGCCAGAAGAGACCCAGATGTTACCCTGCGTCGCGTTCCCCTGGAAATCGGGGAAGAGACGAAGTGGGGCTGCCCCAACCGTGTTGGAGATCGCAACTGGCGTTACTGCACCGACTGAGGTCGCGGCACCTACTAATTCGTAGACCGAGCCCACGCTACCTGCGACTGCGGTGAAGTAAATATTGCCTATGCCGTCCGCGGTGATAGCAAGAGGATCTACCGTGACCGGGAAGGCAAGGGATGCATGGGTGAACTGGTTATAGCGATACAGCGTTGCGGCGCCTGCCATCCAGATGTTCCCCGCTGAATCCAGTGTGCCTCCGGACGAGGAAGCGCCCGTGTCGAAGTTGACGCATTGATAGGGTGCACCGGCAGACGAGATCGCGGAGAGATTACCTCCGGTCTGCGCATTGCCGAACCACACATTATCCAGCGCGTCGATGTTGATATCGGTTGGCGACGAGATGAAGTTGCCCGTGGTGCAGCCGCTGGAACTGGTGTAGCTGACGCCGACGGTCCAATCGTTTGGCGCAGCAGCGAGCGAAGGCAGATAGGGAGCGCCAACTGCGGGCTGCAGAGCGAAGAGATTGTTCATGTTCGTTGAACCGGAGTTCGTTGGATTCGTGAAGATGTAGAAGAGGGCCTGCAGCGTGTCGGTGGCAGGAGCAAAGGTTCCAGAACCGATGTTCGTCGTATTTGGAATTGGAGGAACTGCAGCCGCGAAGAGCGAGGTGCATGCGGTCGCAGCCGAAGTCGCGCCGTTGATGCAGGAGGAGATGATGTTGGCGAGGGTGTTGAGCTTCGCATTCTCCGGGGTTGCGGTCAGGGTGACTCCCGCCGCGATATTGCCGCCTCCGCCCACGCCGATCGTTTTGGACGGTATCGCGAGGCCTGTGGATGTGTCGGCCAGAAGCGCAATGGTGTTGGGGATGTTGACCATGATGAGCTTCTGCTGCCCCGTAGCATCAGCCTTGATGCTGTCGTCCCCGGGATTGAAGAATTGCTGGACCGCTGCCATGGTGGCGACGGTGGTGGCTTCGCTCATATAGACGAAGTTCGAAGCGGAGAGCTGACTGCACTGGCCGTAGATTGCAATGAAGGCAGCAGCGGAGTTGTTCTGTGCGGGGTTGCCGTTATTCTGAGTGTTGCCGCCCTTCGAAACGACGTACACGACCGGATCGGCTACACCGCCGGTCAGCGGGCAGGAATATGTATCTGTTGTGCCGTTATCAGACTGATTGTCCGGGCCTCTGTTGAAGGCGAAGGAACCGGTGGCGTCGGTGGTGGTGGTAGCCGCCTGAACGGCGGGGGCGTTTTGACCGGCATACCATAGGGTGACCGTAGCGCCGATGACCGGCTGGTTTCCGCCGTGAATCTTTCCGCTGAGCGTAGCGGGCGAGCTGAGAGAGTTTACGGCTGGAGCCGTAGACGACATATTCGCGCAGCCGGCCGAGAATACGACGCTCGATGCCAACAGTGCGAGCAGATTTCGCTTTGAGCCCGTCAGCCGGGCGGAATAATTGCCAATCATGGGTGTTCCCTCCGAAAGGTAGTGGTGCGGTTTGCTATGCAAGGTGGTTGCCTTGGCGACAGGTTGAGGTGACCAGGGGGAAATCGCAGTCATATAGATAAGTCAGGCTTCGGAAAAAGGTACCTGATTGAAAGTCGAATGTACAAAGTCTAATGATGTTCGAACGCATACTACTTAGGTAACCCCCTTTGGAGTAACATCCCCCGAATTGAGAAGAAAGTTACTAGTCAAAGGAAAATCTTGGACGTCTCATGATGGAGCATAACCGAGGTTAGGCATTCTGGAGCTTAATTGCTCATGATACTTTTGGGTCATTCATTGCAATGCAGTTCCCTTATAGGAAGAGGCAACGCTCGAGTGCCAGAGCATGAAGCATCCTATGTCTTCAAATTGCGATCGCTCTCTAACTTATTGTTGTTGCTTGAGTTTAGCTGGAACGGCACGCTCTGCCGGCGAAGGATGACACAGAAACTGCAGCCAGACAACTGAAAACAGAGGTTATGCAACGAAGGTACGGTGCCGTTTTCGATTGCATACTTTTCTATTGCTCAACTGTATTCCATCTGTGGATTTTTGGATTCGTCGTAGCTCTTGAGGCGCTGGAAGGCACTCCGGATGCAGATGAAGGAATGATCGAGCGATGAGACGCCACGGATTTTTCGTTCTCCGAAGTCTGGCCTTCCGACTGGGATGTACAAGCTTCGTTGGGGAAGGCTAATCTATGCGAGTAGATTTCTTTCAAATCTCGAGACCCTCACCGGAGATAATCCATGCGCGAAAAATTCCTTGCTCTTGCAGCAACTCTGGCTCTTTCGGCAACACTTGTTTTCAGTGGATGCAAGAGCTCAACACCCAGTCCGGCCCCCGCCGCAGCTCCTGCGGGAGCGCCCGCACAGAGTGCAGCTCCTGATGGAACCGCTGCTCCTGCGACGGCCCCAGCTACCTCTGCGGCTCCTAGTGCCGCACCTGAGCCACAGGGCGCAGCCGTACAACCTCCAGCTCCGGCACCGGCAGTAGCTGCCGCTCCTCCGCCCCCACCAGAGCCCGTGAGACTGACAGCACCGGCAGGCGCTGCAGTAGTGGTGACCGTGACCGAACAATTGAGCGCCAGCAAGAATAATGTCGGCGACGGATTTACTGGTGTGCTGGCACAGTCAGTGAAGACCTCTGGCGGTGCAACCGTCTTTCCGCGTGGAGCCCACGTGGTTGGGAAAGTGGTTGCCGCAAAGGGACAGGGCAAGTTCAAAGGGTCGGGTGCGCTGGGAATTCAGGTGACTTCCATCTCCGGAATGCCCGTGAATGTGAGCTCGTACGAAAAAGAACAGAAGGGTAAGGGCAAACGCACGGCGGGCTTCATCGGCGGCGGCGCGGGCGGCGGAGCTCTGATTGGCGGGTTGGCCGGCGGCGGCAAAGGCGCTTTGATCGGCGGCCTCATTGGAGCCGGCGCCGGAACAGCGGGCGCGGCATTCACGGGGAACAAAGACGTGGTGATTCCATCGGAGTCGACGATCAGCTTTCACTTGACGTCTCCGGTGACGATCACGGTCAAGGGTAAGCAGCCTGCTGAAGGTGAAGCTCCTCCACCCCAAGAATAAGATTGACGCTGTGCGGCACCTGCCTTCTGTTCTGGGTGGGTGCCTTCTTTTTTGGACGGTGATGCGGCAGCGGGGATATGAAGCTGCTGGCGGTAGACTGGATTCATGCGGTTGAATCCAGTTTTTTTATTGTCTGCGACTGACGTCGCGCACTTCCCTTCTGAAGCCAAGACGTTTGGAGCGCCGGAGGTGGCGTTTCTGGGGCGGTCAAATGTGGGGAAGTCTTCGTTGATCAATTCGCTGCTTGGATCGCGGGAGGCGAAGGTGTCTTCGACACCGGGCAGGACGCGGGCGATTAATTTTTTTGCGCTGCATGAGGGCGCGGGCGAAAAGATGAAGGTGAGACCGATGTTGATCTTCGCGGATCTGCCGGGTTATGGGTACGCGAAGATTTCGAAGTCGATCTCGGCGGAGTGGCCGAAGTTTATTGAGCCGTATCTTGCAGAGCGGGAGACGCTGGCGCTTTGTATCTGCTTAGTCGACACGAATATTCCGCCGCAGGAGAATGACACTCAGTTGATCACCTATTTGAAGCAGACGCAGAGGCCGTTTCTGGTGGTGGGGACGAAGGCGGATAAGTTGTCGAATAATCAACTGGCGAAGTCAGTGGCTGCGCTGCGGAAGGCGCATGAGGTGGAGGAAATTCTGCCGGTATCGGCGAAGACGGATGCGGGGACGAAGGCCCTTTGGGCAAAGATGATGGAAGTTGCGGAGTAGGTGTGTCGTTCGCCACAATAACTCTGACGTCCTGTTTGCCAATACAATTCGCACATGCGATTTCTCATCGTTCTTCTCTTCTCCCTTGCTTCTTTCGCGCAGGACCGGGTTGTTCTGCAGACCAGCCTGCTTCTCGACGGTAAGGGCGGCGTCCTCAAGAACCAGCAGATTGTGATCGAGGACGGCAGAATTGTGTCGGTTGGTCCTGGCAAAGGTAAGGCCGACTACGACCTCAGGGGTCTGACGGTGATGCCAGGATGGATCGACACACACGTTCATCTGCAATGGCATATGGATGCGAATCGCAAGGCGGTTGCCGGCGGTGCGAAGCCGGAGGAGATGGCGCTTTATACGGCTGCGGATGCGTGGATGGAGTTGGAGGATGGCTTTACTACGGTGCAGAGTGTGGGCTCTACGTTCGATGGACCGGTGCGAGCCCGGATTCATGACGGCGTGCTTCCGGGTCCGCGGGTGCTCACGTCGCTGATTCAGATACAGGGCATGGGCGGCGAGGGCGAGAAGCGGCACGCGTGGACGGATGATGAGTTGCGCGAGATGGTGCGGAAGAACAAGGCCGATGGCGCGGACGTCATCAAGCTGTTTGCGACATCTGGCCTGGGTGCGGGCGGCGGGCAGACTATGACGGACGAGCAGATTCAAACTGTCTGCTCAGAGGCTAAGGCCGTGGGGTTGCGATCGGTGGTGCACGCGATTGGGAATGCCGGCGCGCGTGCCGCCGTACTGGCAGGTTGCACGTCGATTGAGCATGGCACGTTTCTGAAGGATGAGACGCTTGACCTGATGGTGAAGCGCGGGACGTTCTTCGATCCAAATTTGCTGGTGTTGCATAACTATCTGGATAACCGCGCGAGCTTCACCTTTACGGAGGATCAGCTCAATATCCTTCAGAATGGTCTTGCGCCAACGATCGATGTACTTCGCCGGGCGAGGGCCAAGGGTGTGAAGATCGCGTTTGGAACCGATGCTGTAGCGGGAGCGCATGGACGCAATGCTGAGGAGTTTATTTATCGGGTGAAGGAGGGTGGGGAGAAGCCGATGGATGCGATTGTCAGTGCGACTTCTGTTTCTGCCGAATCGCTGGGTCTAGGCAATGAGATCGGAACGATTGCGCCTGGATATCAGGCGGATTTCGTTGCTGTCGCTGGAGATCCAATCACTGACATTACTGCGGTGCGTCGTGTGCGGTTCGTGATGAAGGGTGGGAAGATCTACAAGAACCTCGGACGGTGAGTTCAGGAGATTTCCGTAAAACCTGTCAGGGTTGACAGTTGCATCGCGGTGGCGAAGCGCGTGATATCAGAATGCACCGTTAGGCCCCTGTGACGGGCCGTTCGCGGCCCACTGAAAAAGCACCGCGAAAGTAATGAGGAGGATATCTGTGATCAGGAAAAAGCTTTTATCAATCGGCGTGGCGGCAATGGTGATTTTAGCGAACATCTCAGTGGGTTACAGTCAGGCGCAAGCAACTTCGGCTCAGAGCAACGTGGATCAGGATATCGCGCTGCTTCGGAAGGATCTCCGTTCGGATAAAAAGCAGATCATCGCTGCCAATATGCAACTGACTGAAGCCGAGGCACCGAAGTTCTGGCCCGTGTACGACCAGTACACAGCGGAACTCGCCAAGATCAACGATGCGAAGGTTGCGGCTATTAAGGACTATGCGGCCAACTATTCGACTCTTACCGACGACAAGGCATTGGCGTTGAGCCGGCAGATCATCGGGATTGAAGAATCGGTGGGGCAGTTGCGCCTGAAGTATATGCCGATATTTAGCAAAGTGATCTCCGGCAAGAAAACCGCCCTGTTTTTCCAGTTGGACCGGCGGCTTACGATGCTGGTTGATCTACAGGTGGCGTCAGAGGTTCCCCTGGTTGAACCTTAGGGTTGCTGAAGAATGCCTCGATCTAGCGGATGCCGGTACGCGCAAGCGCGGCAATTCATGGATTGACGAAAGAGGCGGCGGCAAATGTTTTTGCAGCCGCCATCCTTTTGGAATAACCGCTACTCGCCGTAGTAGTCGAGGCCGAGGTGGGTGATGAGGTCTTCGCCCATGATGTGGCGGAGAGTGTTTTTTAATTTCATGGATTGGATGAAGAGGTCGTGCTCGGGATAGACTCCGGGGGCTGAGTCGGGAGCCTTGAAGTAGAAGCTGAGCCACTCCTGAATGCCTAAGCCACGCAGCGATGGTGTGCGGGCTGCGAGGTCCATGAAGAGGATGAGGTCGAGGGCGAGCGGTGCGGCGAGTATGGAGTCGCGGCAGAGGAAGTCGACCTTGAGCTGCATGGGGTAACCTAGCCAGCCGAAGATGTCGATGTTGTCCCAGCCCTCTTTGTTGTCGCCGCGCGGCGGGTAATAGTTAATGCGGACCTTGTGGTAGAGGTCCTTATAGAGATCGGGGTAGAGCTCGGGCTGGAGGATGACGTCGAGGACGCCGAGCTTGGATTCTTCTTTGGTCTTGAAGGACTCGGGGTCGTCGAGGACTTCGCCGTCGCGGTTGCCGAGGATGTTTGTGGAGTACCAGCCGCTGACGCCGAGCATGCGGGTTTTGAATGCAGGGGCAAGGACAGTCTTGATGAAGGTCTGACCGGTCTTGAAGTCCTTGCCGCATATGGGTGCGTTCATCTTGCGGGAGAGTTCATTGAGCGCGGGGATGTCGACGGTGAGATTGGGTGCGCCATTGGCGAAGGGGATGCCTTCTTTGAGTGCGGCCCAGGCATACATCATGGATGGGGAGATGCCGGGGTCGTTGTCGACTAGGCCTTTTTCGAAGGCTTCGAGAGTTTTGTGGACGGGGGTTTGTTCGAGGAAGATTTCGGTGGATCCGCACCAAATCATAACCTGGCGGTCGGTTTTGGTTTTGAATTCGGCGATGTCGTTGCGGATCTGGTTGGCGAGGTCGCACTTGTTTTTGCCGGCCTTGACTTTCTTTGGCGTGAGGCGCTTGACGTAGTGCTGGTCAAAGACGGCGGGCATAGGTTCGATGGATTCGAGGTAGGGGCGGATCTGTTCGAGTTGGTCGCGGTCGAGGACCTGCGCTGTCTTGGCGGCGTCGTAGAGGTTGCCGCCGAAGATGTCCCAGCCGGTGAAGACGATGTCGTTGAGGTTGGCGATGGGGGCGAAGTCTTTAATGAAGGGGCTGCGGGCGTCGGTGCGTTTGCCGAGGCGGATGGTGCCCATCTGGGTGAGAGAGCCGATGGGTTTGGCGAGGCCGCGGCGGACGGCTTCTACTCCGGCGATGAGTGTGGTGGCAACGGCTCCCATGCCGGGAATCATGACGCCTAATTTTCCAGTGGCAGGCTTGATGGTTGCCGCGGCTTGCGCAGCGGATGCTGGCGTAGCGGCTGGGGGTGTGGACATTCTTGGCGGTACCCTTCTATGTGCAGTTTTTCCGTAAGGCCGGAAGATTCAGTATCGCGCAGTGAAGATGGAGGCGCAAACGAATGGAGTGTTTATGCTGGCTTTAGCGGTAACGCGCATTTTGTAATCAGACAAGACGGATATTATTCGGCCCGCTTGATGCGATTGAGTGACCTAGACTAAACGTGGTTGCATCAGGGTTCGAAATGGGTTGGCGATCTGCGAAATATCTGTACGGTGAAAGAAGATCAATGTTGTTTTTGAATTCGAATCTAAAACTCCTCCGGCCTTTGTGTATCGTTGCACTTTGGATTGTCGGCTCGATGTCTGCCAGTTCCCTCGGGCCGGGCAATTCATTTGGCCCTGAGGTCGACACATACGATCAGCGTGCCGCCCTCGCCATTCAGGCTCTTCAGACGTGGTATGACCTGGACACCGGCCTTTATAAGACGACGGGTTGGTGGAACTCGGCGAATGTGATTACCGTGCTGGCCGATTACGCGAGGATTACTCAATCGAGTGAGTATGATTTCGTCTTCTCAAACACGTTGTCCCGCGCACAAAAATCGTCTCCTGGATTCATCAATAAGTACTATGACGACGAAGGCTGGTGGGCCCTTGCATGGATCGATGTTTACGGAATTACGCATGATCCGCGTTACCTGGAAGTTGCGAAGTCTGTGTTCGCCGATATGACGTACGGGTGGGACAACAAGTGCTCAGGTGGGATCTGGTGGAACAAAGATCGCAAATACAAGAATGCGATTGCGAATGAGCTATTCCTTGCGGTTGCGGCGCAGCTTGCGAATGAGACGAAGGAACTGCGGGAGCGAGACTCATATCTTGCCTGGGCCAAACGGGAGTGGAGTTGGTTTTCTCATTCCGGCATGATCAATGACAAGCACCTGGTCAACGATGGACTCAATGACAAGTGTGAAAATAATCAAAAGACAACCTGGACTTACAACCAGGGAGTTATTTTGGGCGGGCTGACCGCGCTCTATAAAGCAGACCACAACTCTTCCCTTCTGGTTGAGGCTAATGGGATCGCCGAAGCTGCGCTCTCCAACTTGACCGACTCTCAGGGGATTCTTCATGACACCTGCGAACCGAAGTGCAGCGCAGACGGCACCCAGTTCAAGGGCATCTTCGTACGCAATCTGAGGGCTCTGGATCAGATAAGTTCTCGGCCGCGGTATCGCAGCTTTGTCATGACCAACGCTGACAGCATCTGGAGTCAGACGCGTACACCGGATTATCATCTGGGCGAAGTCTGGGCCACACCGTTTGGCAACGCAGACGCAAGCACCCAAAGTTCGGCGTTGGACGCGCTGGTGACTGCCGCACAATTAGCGAGAGGATCCCACCTTAACTCGCCGCTTTGATACTGAGTCAAGCACTAGACATTCTGTTCGAGCTTCACTTTGTCTTACCTCTGAGTTCGCGGGCTACATTCCGCTAGCTCAAAATGAGGTGGCGTCTTTTGCATTAACGATCTTCTATCCCAACCGATCCAGCATCTCCATCGCCGAAACCCGCACGCAGCTAAAGATGGGGGTGTCCTTCAGCGTATACATGCTGATCTCCGTCTCCCTCAACTGCTGCACCAGATCGACAAAGTCTTCCGGAAAGTTCGTCTCGAACGCCACCACAAACTCCTGGTCGTCGATCCCGAACGAGTACGTCGTATTCAGCTTCACCCGCGGATACGACAACCCAATCCGAATATGTTCATCCATCAACCGCTTCCGCTCCGTCATCGGCAGCAGATACCACGGCCGTGTCTTCCAGAACGGATAAATAAAGATGTACTTCTGTCCGCCTGGACGGATCGCCCCCCGCCCCTCGCCTTCACTCTCATCCGGCCGGCCAATCTGGTACTGCGACCGCTTCGTCATCGCCAGAAAATTATGCGGTGAATCCAAATACCCTCCCAGCGGAGTCGCCATCAACTCACTCCGCATCTGGTTCATCTCGTCCACCGCATAGCCGATCGACCAGACGCACATATCCACGTCGCCCCGCGTCCCCACAGTCGAGTACGTCATCGACAGAAACTCACCCGGCCGGTTCCACTTCGCCAGCACCTCGGCATACGCAGCCTTATGGGCAGCCTTCTCCTCCCCCGGCAGCCTACGCCACTCCGGCATCACTTTGAAAAAACTGAACGCGACAATCTGCCGCTTCACCGCTGGTTGCGACGGATCATGCGGAGCAGCACCGTAGCTGCTTGCTGGCCTTCCCGAAGCAGCGGGAGTCGATGCGGTGGAAGTCGAGACCGGAACAGTTGGCGCAACAACGCTATCTGACATGACAAATCTCCTGAACACTTAATGCTAGCGCATCCGGGCCATTCCGTTCTCCCGGTATACTGCACGAGCGATGTCAGAAAAAATCATCTCCCTCCTCGTCGGCGCCATCGCCACCGGAGGCTACGCCAGCGTCATCCTCCTCATGGCGATCCAGTCCGCCTGCATTCCTATTCCCTCTGAAGTCATCATGCCGCTGGCCGGCTACGCTCTGGCCCACACGCAACTCGACCTCATCATCCTCGCAACCGTCGCGTCTCTCGCCTCGAACCTCGGCTCCATCCCCGCCTACTGGGTCGGCGCTCGCGGCGGACGCCCCATGGTCGAGCGCTACGGCAGCTATCTCCTCCTCAGCCGCCGCGATCTCGATCTCGTTGATCGCTTCTTCGATCACTACGGCTCCATCACCGTCCTCATCGGCCGCATGCTTCCCATCGTTCGCACCTTCATCGCCTTTCCCGCCGGCGTCGCGAAGATGAATCAGCTCCGCTTCCACATCTATACCTTCATCGGTTCCTGGCCCTGGTGCTACGCGCTCGCCTGGGTCGGCATGAAGCTCGGCGCAACCTGGAACACTGATCCACGTTTCAAGGAAATCTTCCACCGCTTCCACCTCGCCGTCGAAGCAGTCCTCATCATCGGCTTCCTCTGGTTCGTCATCTCCCACTGGAAGAATCGCATCCGCACGGAAGAGGCATAACGCTCATCCCTGGTTGAAAGCGGGGAGTTATTTTTTCGTCATCTCCTCGTAGCAGATCTGGGTCCAGCTCTTGTAGTTGAGCTTGTCGTCGTCGCCTACGGCGGCTTTGATTTCGTCGAGTGATTTGCCCTGGGCCACCATTTCTTTGACCTGATTGCGGCGTGCTTCGGCGTCGGCGATTCGTTTCTCGATGTCGGCCTTGGTCTGGATGTTGCCGTGGCCAGGGATGACGGTGTCGGCGTCGAGGGCGGCCATCCCCTTGGCTGTGGTGAGCCAGCCTTCGGATGAGCCGTGTTTTTCATCGTGGATGCGGGGGTAGGGGTTGTTGGTGGCGATGATGTCGCCGGTGGCTACGATTTTCTGGGTGGGAAGGTAGACGATGAGGTCGCCACTGGTGTGTGCGGGAGCCCAGTGGTAGAGCTCGATCTTCTCGCCTTCGAGGGTGAGGGTCTCTTTTTCTTTTGTGATGACCTGTGTGGGTTGGTGATCGGCGGGCGGGGCTCCACGGCCTCCTGCTGCGAGTGCGGCTTCCTGTTCCTTCTTGTTGTTCTCCTGGGCGATGACTTTGACGCCTGCAGGGAAGGCGGCGAGGCCGTTGACGTGGTCGCCGTCGCTGTGGGTGAGGATGACGGTGGTGACCGGTTTGGGTGTGATCTTTGCGATGTCGTCGAGCAGTTCCTGGCCGCCGGCTTTCGTCGTCTTCGCGTCGACGACGATCACGCCTTTCGTTCCGACTATGACTGTGCTGTTGCCGCCTCCGCCTTCGATCCAGTAGACGTTTGGCTTGAGTTGGTGGGTGACGAACGGTGGCGCCGGTTGCTGTGGTGCTTGCCCGATCGCTACTGCGGTCAATGCTCCCAGGGTTGCTAGTGCAAATCGATTGGGCAGAGTCATTTTGGAATTCATGCGCGGCACCTCTTTTTATCGAATTGATGGCACGGCCATCTTATCGGAAGCTCAACCGGGCAAGGTAAACTCTGATGATGCCGACAAAATCTGTTAAAGCTAGCGCAACGAAGAAGACACGTGTTGGGACGAAAAATCCGACTTCGCCGGAGCGCGTCGCAGCGATTCTGGAGGCGTTGCGGAAGACTTATCCGGATGTGGTTTGCGCGCTGCATCACAGGAATGCGTGGGAGCTGACGGTCGCCACCATACTTTCTGCGCAGTGTACGGATGTTCGGGTCAATCTTGTGACGCCGAAGTTGTTCAAGGCTTTTCCTACTCCGAAGGCTATGGCGGCTGCTTCCCTTCCGGAGCTTGAAGAGCTGATTCGGACGACTGGATTTTTTCGGAATAAGGCGAAGTCGATTCAGGGGGCGGCACGGGTGGTGACAGAGACGTTCGGCGGGAAGGTTCCGGAGACGATGGAGGAGATTCTGACGCTGCCGGGGGTGGCGAGGAAGACCGGGAATGTGGTGCTGGGTTCGTGGTATGGGATTGCGGTTGGGGTGGTGGTCGATACGCATGTGATGCGGTTGTCGCGGCGGTTGGAGTTGACGAAGGAGACGGCGCCGGAGAAGGTGGAGCGGGATTTGATGAAGATCATTCCGCAGGACCGGTGGATCGCTTTTTCGCATGAGCTGATTCACCATGGCCGGCAGGTTTGTCTGGCGCGGAAGCCGCGGTGTGTGGACTGCACGCTGGAGACGCTTTGCAACTCCGCTGATAAGACTTGGCATTCGCATTGAGTACCCTCCCCCCTGTCCAAATTGTGCAAAGTATTCATTTGATTAGACTTAGGCTTGGACTTTCAGTGTAAGTTATCCTATCTAAACGACATCATTTGTAAAGTCTTGTATCCAAATGAGTTATCTCCTGAAACAAAGAAGGCCCCGGATGCCGGGGGCTTGCCTTGTTTCCATATCTTTAATTATATGGGGTTGAACGTAACTAAAATGCCAAGCGGATGTTGTTGATTAAGCTTGAGTTAGGCGGTTTTGGGGCTTGACATGTGATTTCTGGGCGAAAAACGCAAAAAGAAAATAATGGTACAAGTAAAGGCAATTGAATGAGTCGCTTCTGCCTTCGTTTTTTTCTCACAGATGCATGCCCCAGAGTCAGTCAATAGACTGTTCGTCCATGCAGATTCCCAAGCTCACGAGCAGCACGGCGACAGACTGACGAAACCGTTAGCGAATTTACGCTCTCCATAAACGGACTCAGTCGACAAAGATTTGGCCGGGGTTCGACAAAGATTTGGCCGGGGTTTTGGAGCATGGCTAGGCGTGACGTTCGGGTTCGCCGAAGAGAGCGCGGCGCATTGATTTGCCGGAGGCCTGCCAACACTTCACAGTCTCGTAGATGATGACTGTTGCGTAGGCGACGGCCATCCAGAGGCAGACGGCTTCGACGGGGAGATCTCCCCACGCGGTGATGCGAACTCCGAGCATCTGTTCGTCGCGATAGTTCCACCAGCCGTAAGGGATGGCGAGGGTGGCCTCCCACATGATGCTGACGAGCAGGATGAAGAAGGAGGCAAGGCTGAAGGCTCGCCAGTTGATGACGACGCGGGCTGAGGGAAGCAAGGCTGAGGAAGGGACGAGCGCGGTCAATGCGAGGAAGATGAAGTAGCCGGGGAAGCCGGCCGGAGAGGGTGAGAAGTGTTTCTTGTAGATGAGGGCTCCGGCGACGAGGATGACGGCGAGGATGATGGATTCGGGGTGGAGTTGGAGAAGGCGGTGGAACTGCTTGCGCTCGGTCGATTCTGTTTCGACGTGGTAGGCGGAGAGCCAGTACTCGTCGAGCCAGATGTAGAGGAGAAGGACGCAGAGGAAGCCGGTGAGGTAGAAGACGTACTCTTCGATGGGGACGGGAGAGCCGAGAGCGGGGGCTTTAATTCCGAGGGTCGCACCTGCGTTGGGGAAGGTGAAGAAGTAGCGGGCGAAGAAGAAGTCGAGGCCGGCGCCGATGGGAAAGAGCAGGCCGATCGTCCAGAGAAAACTTTTCTTCTCGATTTTGACTGCTTCCTGTGGGATGAACCACAGTGCGATAACCAGAAACGGGATGATGAAGAGGAGAAGGCTGACGGTGTAGCCGTACGGGGAGGCGCCGGGGGTTGTCGCGGTTGTCGTCTTGAGGGCGGAGAGATGGACTGTGTGAAGGGTGAATGCCGCTGGGACAACAATCATGGCAAATATAGCGGCGACGAGCCACGAGCTGTGGCGCGGGGATTGAGATGGGTTCCGCATGGGTGTGCTTTCTGCGCGATTGGAGATTTTGGGGAGGCCGAGGAGTCTGAGTGAGTCCGAGGGAGAAGGATACGCAGCTTTGTTTTGGGAAGACAAGTGCGGCGAGTTAGTTGGGTTGAGAGAAGTGAGCGGCGAGGGATTGAACGAGAGCGGAGATGGTGGGTTCGGGAGCTTCGATTGTGGGAGGGTGGCCGAGGTCGCGGAGGGTTTCGCTGGTGATGGGGCCGATGGAGGCTAGCGTGATGCTGGGCGGGAGCGTGAGGTTGGCGGCTTCGAGCAGGGCGCAGAGGTTGCGGGCGGTGGAGGCGCTGGTGAAGGTGATGGCGTCGGGATAGTTGGCTGGGGCGCTGAAGAGATGCTGGATGGCGGGGATGGAGTCGGTGGGGAGTTGGTTGCGGTAGGCTTCGGCGATGGTGACAGTGGCGCCGGCGGCGGTGAGGGCTTCGGGGATGGTGTCGCGGGCTTCGGCGGCGCGGACGAGGAGGAAGGATTTGCCGGGGGCTTCGGGGAGGAGAGCTTCGGCGAGGGATTCGCCGAGGTATTGCGGGGGAATGAGGTCGACGGCGAGGCCAATTTCGTTGGCGGCGCGGAGGGTGGCGGGGCCGATTGCGGCGATGTGCTGGGGGAGTTGGGTGAGGCGGAGGAATTGGGCTCGGCGGTGGAAGGCTTCGACGGCGTTGGCGCTGGTGAAGAGGAGCCAGTCGTAGGTCCCGAGGCAGGTGAGCGCGGCGTCGAGGGCGGAGAAGGAGGCGGGAGGGGCGATCTCTATGGTGGGGATGAGGATAGCGGACGCGCCGAGAGCCTCGAGTTGAGCGGCGAGATCGGACGCCTGGTGGCGGGTTCGGGTGATGAGAATGCGTTTGTTGGTGAGGGGCATCAACTGGGAATTGTACTTCCAGGAGAACCGCTCAAAGGGTGCCGGGGCGAGGCTTGGGCGAGACTTTGGCCGGAAGATGGTGCAAAAAAAGTTGTTGCAGGAAATTCATTCTGTGTTACGTTCTGGTCAATCAATCAGGGAACGCAGTTCCATTGCAGACCGCGTGTTGCGGTTTCGACGTGATGTACAGAGTAAGCTCGTTAGCCTCGGCGTGCCGGGTCGAAGCGAGATCACTTCGTTGGTACATGATGTGGTTTGGATGTCTTGCGGCTTGAAGGAATCTCAAGCTTGATTAAACCTCCACGCGTTGAACTGATCGCTGTATCTTGCCTCCCGTTTTGAGTTCCTTGTCTAGATTCTGATCGACGAGTTTGTAGATACGCTGTAGCTCTATCGACATTCGGCATAGACCAAGTACCCCCCTATTTATACGGCGGCCGCTCAAATTTAGTTCCACTGTTGTGACGAACCATTCGCTATTTGTGACGAACGCTCTTTTTTCCGGGACCTTTTTAAGTGACATCAGCAGACAACCGGGATTGTCAATCCGGAGATTCGGAAACATTTCAAAGGAGACCATATGACACGGCTTATTTCACGCTTGAAGACGCTGACAGTAGTGATAACCATGCTTTTGGCTTCAGTGTTTTTGAACATCAGACCTGCCCTTGGGCAAGCCACGAGCACCGGCACGGTGACCGGAGTCGTGACTGACCCGACGGGTGCGGTCGTTCCAGGCGCAACCATCACGATGACCGACGCGTCGACCGGCGCTCAACGCACGACCGTGACCAACAAGGATGGTCAATATGTGATGGTGAACGTCACACCGGCCACCTACAACATCTCGTGCACGAAGTCAGGCTTCGAGGTGGATCGGATTAATGGGGAGGCCGTAAGCGTCGGCTCGCAGACTACGGCGAACTTCGCTATGGTGGTTGGCTCTCAGAATACGATCGTCGAAGTGCAGGCGGCGGCATCCGATCTGCAGACGATCAACGCGACGATCGGTGACACGGTCAATCCGTTGATGATGCAATCTCTTCCCTCGGTTGCGCGCGATGTCACTTCCTTTGCGACGCTTCAGCCGGGCGTTACGCCAAACGGCAGCGTCGGCGGTACAGTGACGGACCAGGCAGTCTTCCAGCTTGACGGCGGCAACAACTCGAGCGACATGGACGGAAGCATGCTGAACTACACGGGTGCGTTCGGCGGAAACACGACGGGTGTGACGTCGATCGGTGCAGGCTCATCGGGTGTAATGCCGATGCCGCAGGACAGCATTGAAGAGTTCAAGGTCGCGACCGCAGGACAGACCGCTGACTTCAACAACTCGTCGGGGTTCCAGGCACAGGTGGTTACGAAGCGTGGCACGAACAAGTGGCATGGAACGGTTTATGAGTACTACCTGGACAGCAACATCGGCGCGAACACCTGGCAGAACAACTTCAACATACCGGGGGTGGCTAACTATCAACCCAAGGCGAGCAATCACTACAACCGTTTCGGTGCTGCGGCCGGGGGGCCGATTGCTACCGAGCTATCTCGGGGGAAAGACTTACTTCTTCGCAAACTATGAAGGCTGGCGGTTCCCGAACTCCGCAACGTACGAGCGGGCGGTTCCTTCGGCAAACATGAGGAATGGCATCGTCACTTTCAGCGGGACGAACTACAACCTTAAGACCCTCGATCCACGCGGCAAAGGCATCTCGCCGATCGTAGCGCAGATGTGGAACACACAAGAGCCGATCGGCAACGATACGGGTTGCAGCGGAATCTCCGGCGCCGAATGCGACGGGGTGAATACCATTGGATATCACGCCAACATCGCACTACCCCAGAAGAGCGACTTCGGTGTTGCTCGCGTGGACCACGATTTTGGCTCGAAGTGGCACTTTAGACATGAGCTACCGCTACTTCAAGTTGACCAAAGCGACGAACAATCAGGTGGATATCGGTGGAGTGCTCGGCGGGACGCTTGGAGTTCCCACAGCGCTGGCCAATCGTCCGCAGGACCCCTGGTACCTGGTAGCCGGACTGACGACAAACATCTCTTCGACCTTCACGAACGACTTCCACTACAGCTACCTTCGCAACGTGTGGTCGTGGAATGACGCCAATGCGCCAGCCCAGATTTCGGGGCTTGGCGGCGCGCTCGAGCCCTTCGGCGAACAGGTGACGACGAAGGTGCTTTCGCCTTATAACGTGGACACGCAGAACATTCGAACCCGTTTCTGGGATGGTCATGATCACTTCATTCGCGATGACCTCACGAAGATGAAGGGGAACCATCTCATCCAGTTTGGCGGCCAGTATCAGCACAACTTCAACTTCCACCAGCGTACGGATAATGGCGGCGGTATCAACTTCACGACCACCTACCAGCTCGGCGATACGAGCGGCGGTGGAAATGTCAACTTCTCCGGCCTTGCAGCCGCAGGTGTCCCCACGAGCAGCACGACAAACGCGCGCATTCTTGCCGCTACATTGGGTATCGTTACCGACTCACAAGTGGCATACACCCGTACAGGCAACAACCTGACGCTTAACCCCCCACTAACTCCCGCACAAGATCAAGCGACCATTCCGTTCTATAACCTGTACGCGACCGACACGTGGCATCTCAAGCCAAGCCTGACGATCAACTATGGCCTGGGCTGGGCACTCGAGATGCCGCCCGTCGAAAAGACCGGCAAGCAGGTGGCGCTGGTCGATGCGAACGACAAGGCGATCAAGACGGCGGATTACCTGGCGGCGCGCAAGGCCGCGGCACTTAGTGGACAGGTCTACAATCCGCAGGTCGGCTTTGCTCTGGTCGGCAACGTAGCCGGCGGTGGGCTCAAGTACCCGTACAACCCCTTCTACGCCTCCTTCAGTCCGCGCGTTGCCATCGCGTGGAATCCGCATTTCTCGAATAGCAGCTTTATGACGGCCATCTTCGGAGAAGACGCCACGGTGATCCGCGGCGGCTATGGCCGCCTCTACGGCCGTCTCAATGGCGTCGGCCTGGTGCTGACACCGCTGCTGGGACCCGGACTGATCCAGGCGGTGCAATGCCGCACGGCGCTCTCGAACGGTACCTGCGGATCTTCTAATCCAACGGACACCACGGCGTTCCGTATCGGCGTCGATGGCAACACGGCCCCGCTCGCGGCGGCTACTCCTACGCTGCCTCAACCTCTCTATCCGGGCTTCAACGGCGCACAAACGGCGACTGCGTCAGTGCTCGATCCGACCTTCCGCCCGAACGACGTCGACTCGTTCGACCTCACGATCCAGCGTCAGATCAACCGGAAGATGCTGGTGGAGGTTGGTTACATCGGTCGGATCATTCACAACGAATTCGTGCCGATCAACATCAACTCCGTTCCTTACATGATGAGCCTTGGGGGCCAATCGTTCGCAAGTGCCTATGCGGCGGTTGAAACCGCATATGGCTGCGCGACGTCGGCCGGCCTGTGTTCCCAAAACACGGTCGCCGCCACGAACGGTATTGGTACTCCAAAAGTGAAGGTCTACCCGACGGTCGCCCCGCAAGCGTTCTTTGAGACCGCGCTGGCGGGGACGGGCTACTGCGCCGGTTACGCAAACTGCACGACAGCGGTCGTCCAAAAGGAAGCCAGCAACTTTGGCCAGCAGAAGGTCTTTGCTCTCTGGTCCGATTTGGATAACGGAGGTTTCAACTTCCCCCGCAGCATGATGGGTACTCCGATTCCGGGTCAGATCAATGGCGGGACCGGGCAAATCGGGAGTGGTGTCAGCCTGTCGACGGCCCAAGGCTGGGGCAACTACAACGGAGGATTCGTCACTTTCAAGGCGACAGACTTTCACGGCCTGACTTTGCAGGAGAACTTCACCTACAGCAAAGCCCTGGGGACTAACGCGGTAGCGCAGGCATCGAGCGTCTTGACGCCAAACGATGCTTTTGATCTAGGCAAGAGCTATGGAGTCCAACCGTTCAACCAGAAGTTCATCTTTAACACGTTCCTGGTCTATCAGACGCCCTGGTATAAAAATCAATCGAGCTTCGTGGGGCGCTTAGCAGGGGGCTGGACTTTCTCTCCCATCTTTACCGCTGGTACCGGCCAGCCCATCACCTGCGCGACGAACTCTGGCTCGCAGTCCTTTGGCAGCGCCGACGCCTTGAACTTCAACGATACCGAGCAATGCGTGTTTACCCATGGGTACCAGGGCGCTTACCACGCCTACCGGAACGTGGCTGGAGGCAATGATCCAAACGGCGTTGCGGTTGGAACAGCGACAAAAATTGTGGGAGGGGGACCTGCCGCCATCAACATATTCCCGAACCCCGCTGCGGTCTTCGGCCAAGTTCGGCCGCCGATTCTGGGTATCGATGAGAAGGATAGCGGCACCGGCCCCATCGCCGGCCTACCGTATTGGAATATGGACATGAGTATCCACAAGAACGTCAAGATCTGGGAGAGCACAAACCTGATGTTCTCCGGAGTCATGACCAATATTCTCAACCACAACGTCTTCGCCAACCCAACCGTGAGCCTCGCGAACCCCTCTGGCTTTGGCGTCATCAACTCCCAGGGCAACAGTCCTCGGTCGATCGAGGTCGGGGTACGGGCCAGCTTCTGAGTCGATTTCGGGCTCTTGAGAACGATGTCGTTCCCCACTGTGTTGCGCGCAGTGGGGAACGATTTATGGATAGGTGGTGGTTTCGGTTAATTGTCGCGCCATAGGGTGGCGGAGATGGTGCCTTCGTCCTGGAAGACCAGGATGACGTCGGGGAGATTTTTGAGCGGTACGTTGTTGACGACCAGTTCGAAGGCTAGCTTCTTTCCGCTCTTTGTGTAGATGTAACCGGCAAGGGCCTGGCCCTTGAGGAGGAGACCTGCGTCGTTACCTGTGATGTAGGTTCCGGTTTTGGCGTAGACCTGGCCTTTGGCGGGGGCGAGAGTGGAGTCGGAGGTAAAGGCGGTGACGGTTGCGAGAGTGCCGTCGACGCCGAGGATGGGGAAGGCGGCCTGGTACTGCGGGAAGGTGGGGCGCCGGGACATGTCGGCGAGAAGATGGGTGACAGCGGAGTTGGTGGCGGTGGTTTCGCCTCCGCCGCTGCCATCGTAAAACATGTAGTGGGCGGGGCTGATGCCGTAGTTGAGCTGGAGATTTTTTGTTTCGGCGAGGAGTGCGGCTTTCATGTTGTCGACTCCCTGGGTGAGGCCGTAGAGGAGAAGCGACGTGTCGGCGCCGATGTTGTAGCTGACCTTCATGATGAATCTGGCGTCTTCGGAGTAGGGCATGCCCTGGAGCAGAGCTACGCGGGTGTAGGTTGCGTAGGCGTCCTTCGAAGGCAGAAGCTGAGTTGGATTGGCTGCGACGGCGGGCGTGGTTACTTTGACGCCTGCGGCCTGGAGTTTCTCGATGAAGACCGTGCGAGCGTAGTTGGCGGGCTCGGTGATGCGGACGGTTCGGACGAGAGGCCACTGGCCGGTCATCGGAGGCGTGTAGTTGACGGGGAGATTGACGCTGATGGTTGCAGTGCACTTGGGTTGGCCGATGCAGGTGGGGAGCTCGGGGTCGAGCTTGATGTCGTCGGTGGTGTCGGCGGGAGTGGTGTGGAGAGCGTTACTGACGCTGAGGGCGGCGGAGTGCGGGCGATATTGCATAGCGGCGAGCTGGCCGGGGCTGGTGGGGTTGACGGAAATATCGACTACGTCGTCGTTGACGAAGATGGGAGAGAGATTGAATTCGTTGCGGAAGTTGAAGGGCTGAAAGAGACGGTCGTCGATGATGATGTTGCCGGTAATCTGCTTGATGCCGGAGGCGGCGACTTGTTTGGCGACAGCGGCATATCCGGCGAGGGGATCGGGCTTGGTGAGGTCGGCGTTGCCGAGTGCGTTGGCTTCGTTGTGGTCCCAGTCGCTGACGGCGATGGTGCCGTCGGGGTTGGTGCGGCCGCCCATGGTGAGGTCGCCTGAGGCGACGAGGATAAGATCGCCCTTGAGGACGCCTGCCGGAGTGACTTCGCCGCGGCGGTAGACTGGGGTGTCGTAAGTGTGGGTGGGGCCGACCTGGTTGAGGAGTTCGCCGACGGAGAAGATCTTGCGGACGGAACCGATGAAGAACTGGTGAGCGGGTTCGGTGTCGATGAGCGCCTGGCCGGTGGTGAGGTCGACGACGCGGAGGCCCCAGGTTGCGCCTTTGTAGGCGGGCTTGTCGAAGATGGCTTTGATGTTGGCGGGGAGGGTTGGAGCGGGGGAGTTGTCTGTAGAGCGGCAGCCGATGGTGGAGGCCAGGAGCGCTGATGAGATGGCAAGGATAGACAGACGACGGCAAAGCTCGTTCATTAATTCCCTCGTTGCAGAGATGATTGGGCTTAGGCCGGTGCGACCTGCCATGATGGGGACCATCGTAACCTCGGAGGGTTGGTTAAGCAATTTTCGCGAGGCTGCGGTTTGGTCAAGGAAGATCACGCGCAACGGCGGTGAAATGCTAACTCGCCGTGATGGACCGGTTGGATGCAAACGCTCGCTGGGGCTTTGACTTTATTGGGGTTTAGGGCCTAGGATGCCGCGCCAAGGAGGAATTCCATGCCAACTTATATGACACTTTGCCGATGGACACTACAGGGAGCACAAGCGATCAAGAAGAGTCCGTCCAGGCTGGACGCAGCGAAGAAAGCCCTGGCGGCGGACGGGGTGAAAATTCTGCACTTCTATATGACGACGGGGACCCACGACATGATGTTCATTGCGGAAGCGCCAAATGATGAAGCGATGGCGAAGGCGATGCTTTCAACGATCGCGACCGGATCGATTACGACGCAGACCTCGCGGGCGTTCACGGAAGTCGAGTACAGAAAGATTATGAAGAGCCTTTAGGTGACAGAGGCAGGGGAGCAGGTCGAGGAACTCCCCTGCATTCCAGAAAACGGATGGAGCGCGGCTTTACCGGATGCCTCGTCAGGGAGTGATGATTAATTTGACGTTTGCCTGTCCGCACATTCCGTAGATGGCACCCGACATGCAGGCTCCGGCGGAGTATTTGTAACAGCCAGGTTTCCGGGCCACGACGGAAATAGCGCGGTCGGTGCCGCCGATGATGGCTCCTGCCGGATCAAATGGAGAGGTGGGGCCAAAATCGACGACGAATCCTATGTCCTTGCCGGTGCTCTTCCACTGGACTGTTGTTCCCGCTTTGATGCAGAAGAGAGAATTGCCCTTGGCGTTCGGTATGCTCGGGGTGGCCGAAGCCGCATTGGAGGTTCGTTTCACGTCGACGGCACAGGGATTGGAAGGCGAACCGCAGGTATTGCCGGCATTGCACAATTGTGCGGGATTTGCCTCTGAGCAGGCGTACTTTGCTGCTCTGCGACTGAGCCGTTGTATAGGTGGATAACACAAGGATCGGCAATAACAGCGAAGTATATTTGGTGCAAAGCATCGATTCATTGTCATCATTCGCCTCACAAGGTGGATTCAGACCGTTGATAGGCAGACGGCCCGGTGATGTCGATCAGAGGTCGGTCGCCAGCGGCAGAATAGATTTGCTGCGTTAGCATGCATTAATTGACTCCGGCTGTTCCCTTCCAATCGAGGACGTCAGAGAGCCTCCACGGGTTCTGAGCCAAGGACAACGTCAATTGGCCCTCTTTGTTGAGGATCAACTGCGCCTCGGGATACAGCATCCCCGTGCTCTTGCTCTTGTCCTGGTCGTTGAGTTCCAGCTCGCCGGCGGTCAGATTGAAGGACTGGGATTGGGAGTCGGTGAAGGCTTCTCCAAAGCGGATCTGACGATTGGTGACGAAGACGATCTTGCGCCCGGTCGGGGTTGGCGTCATCTTGATGTAGGCACAGTCGTAGCCGAGTGTGCCGGTGATCTCGACATGGCCTACTGCCCTCATCTTCTGAAGGGCGGTGACGAGTCCCTGGTTCTGGCCCTTCTCATAGGCCTGAAATAAGTTGGTCCTGTCGGCGGGTGTAGAGAACTCGTAGATGTTTAAGGTGACGCCGATGTTCTGGCCCATCTGCGTGCCGGTGCCAAAGGCCTGGGCCTCGATGGTTTCATACTTGTCCCTGGCGAACCCAGGATTGGCGACCCACAGTGCGATGCCGACGACTACCAGACTCTTGCCGGCGATTCTGACAATTTTCGAATTGAACATACTTGAAATGATTGACATATCTCTCCTCCAGTAGCTGCGGTAGTAGAAGCGCGCCCTAACTTCATCAAGAGCCTATGTGTGAGTTTGCTGGGATACAACTGGCAAAATTACCGATCTTTTCCATCGCGGCCAGTGGCACTTAGGATTCGTCAGGCGACGGAGGCGGGGAGTAGATCGAGGGCGCCTTTGGAGATGAGATCGTCGGCGACCCAGCGGCCGAGAGCCTGGGGTGTTGTAGCGTAGGTGGCTTCGGTGTCGATCTGAATCATGGCTTCGCCGTCGGGAGAGACCACCTGGGCGAGCATGCGCCACTTCCCTGCCTCGGTGGCGGGCGGGATGCAGTGGGCTCCGATGGGAAGAGAGCAGCCGCCGCCGAGGGCGTCGAGAGTGGTGCGTTCGGCTTCGACGGCGAAGCGGGTGTGGGGATGCTCGAGGAAGGCGATGGCACCGCGGATGTAGGCGTCGCGGGATTCGTCGATTGGATGTGACGGGCTGCGGGTTTCGAGCGCGAGTGCTCCCTGGCCAGGCGCGGGGCAGATTTCTTCGGGGGAGAAACGATAGTGGACGGACTCGGTGCGCTTGAGGCGGTCGAGGCCGGCGGCAGCGAGGACGAGCGCATCGCATTTTCCGTCAGCTAGTTTTTTGAGGCGGGTGTCGATGTTGCCGCGGATTTCTACGAAGGTGACATCCGGGCGGAGGGCGAGGATCTGCGCGCGGCGGCGAGGGCTGGTGGTGCCGATGCGGCCTCCGGTGGGGAGAGTGTGGAGTGCCCAGTATTGTTCGCAGACCCATACGTCGCGGGGATCGGCTCGTCTGGGAATCGCGGCGAGGATGAATTGTGGGGCGAGTTTCGTCGGGAGGTCTTTGAGGGAGTGGACGGCGAGATCGATGCGGCCTTCTTCGAGGGCTTCCTCGATTTCTTTGATGAAGATGCCTTTGCCGTCGAGGTTCGCGGGCGGGATGAAGCCTGGTTGCTGCATGCGGTCGCCGGTGGTGCGGATGACTTCAAGTTCAACGTGGTAGCCGGCGTCGCGGAGGGCGTAGAGGATGTGGTTGGCTTGCCAGAGGGCGAGTTGCGAGCCTCGGCTGCCGATGCGGATGGGGTTGCGGGGATTGTTGTACTCGCTGCTCATGTCTTAACTAGGATACGTGACCGGACGGGAGATGGTTCACGCCGGTATACTTGGGGATTCAAACGGGCCCCCATTTTTAATTTCATACGAGGTTAGTTCTTTGACGATTTTGCCAATTCCCAGCCGTAGACGCTTTGTGACTACGATGGCCGCTGCTGCGGCTGGACTGATGACGCCGTGCGAGGAAGTCGCCGCCGCACCTGTTGAAGGGATTAATATTCTGGGGCCGAAGCCGGGGTATTCCCCGCAGATCGGGACACTGGTTTCGATGCTGACATGGCTGCGACCGGCCGTTACGCGACCCGTGCAAAATATTACGCGGGCGAACCTGGATTATCTTTTTGACGCAGATGCCAACTCGATCGGCGCGCTGCTTCTGCATCTGGCCGCAACCGAGACGTACTACCAGATGAACACCTTTGACGGGATGGAGTGGGGTAGCTGGCCTGACGCGGTGAAGCAGAAGTGGGATCCGGCAATGAATCTGGGAGATGCCGGGCGCAAATCTATCAAGGGGCATGATCTGGATTTTTATTTGAATGCCCTGAAGGAGACGCGGGAGAAATCACTGGCGGAGTTCAAGAAGAGGGACGACGCGTGGTTGATGGCAGTGGATGAGAAGTGGGGCTGGGGGCCTACCAATAACTATTGCAAGTGGTTTCATGTGTGCGAACACGAATCGCACCATGCCGGACAGATTGATTTGTTATTAAAGCGGCTTCCGGGGGAGAAGAAGAGCTGAGGACAGAGTTGGAGCTTTTGCTGGAAAGGATTGCTGCGGATCTCGTTTCCAAAATGAAGAGTGACTAAATGTGCTGCTCCGGTGACGAAGCCGCGGCCGGAAAGGTGGAATGTCCGTTCGTTGCTCCGAGGGTGAAGGTCGGAGGACGAACGGACAAGTTTTTCAAAAAAAAATACTAACCGCGGAATAAATCTACGGTCTAACTTCGCAATCGGAAGGAACAACCTTTCGATTCGGCTCGTACTTTCAGTAGCAATTTATTGACTTATTAACCTCCCCTCCGTATGCGGGACCAGCAGAGGAGTGCCTTTATGGTGTACCATAGTCGTATGCTACATAGGTGCGTTATTTCCCTATTGCTTCTCGTTGCGAGCCCTCTTGCCGGTCTTGCCCAGAGTACCGGCGGATTGCGTGGGCAGGTGCTTGACCCGAGTAAAGCCATTGTGCCGGGAGCGTCGGTGGCACTGACGCAAGGCGCGAATATCTACACCACGAAATCGGGTCAGGATGGGGTTTATAACTTTCACGAGGTTCCGGCGGGTATCTACACGTTGACCGTTGATACGGACGGGTTTGCCCGGCTGACGAAGAGTAGTGTTTCGATCGCTGCAGGCCAGATACGCCAACTGGATCTTTCCATTGCCATTGCAGTACAGCAGCAGAATGTTGAGGTCACCGAGCGCAATAATGGCGTCAGCGTGAACCCCGATGAGAATGGGGGCGCGATTGTGTTGAACGGAAGCGACCTCGATGCTCTGTCGGACGATCCCGATCAACTGCAGAATGAGTTGCAGGCGCTGGCGGGGCCTGCTGCGGGACCGAATGGCGGAGAGATTTATGTCGATGGCTTCCAAGGTGGCCAGCTTCCACCGAAGTCTTCGATTCGCGAGATTCGCATCAATCAAAATCCATTCTCGGCGGAGTTCCCGAAGATCGGTTATGGAAGGATCGAGATTCTGACCAAGCCGGGCTCTGATAAGTTTTCAGGGCATATCGGGTCGTTTTTCTCTAGTTCAGCACTGAATACGGGAAACCCTCTGGTGCAGGTTCAGCCGAGCTACAATCTTTATTCCGCTCAGGGTGACGTCAACGGGCCACTGACGAAGACTGCATCCTACTTCTTCAACGCGTTCGATATGCAGCGGCAGAATCAAAGCATCATCAACGCGGTGAATCCGAACGATACGACAACGACAATTCAACAGGCGCTCCCGAATCCCTCGTCGTTTCTCTATGTCAATCCTCGCGTGGATTTCCAACTCGGGAAGAGCAACACGCTGACGATTCGGGAGTCTTTTTCCCGCTCGGTGCAAACAGACAGCGGCCCCGGAGGCCTGAGCCTTGGGGAGCAGGCATTTAATAGCAGCGGCGTGCAAAATGGGTTGCAGTTTGGGGACACGGTTGTTGTCAATTCGCATTTGATCAATGAGACTCGGTTCCTCTGGCAGCGAATTCGAAATAGCCAGAAGCCAAACTTCGTGACTCCAACGGTTTCGGTCCAAGGCGCCTTTATTACGGGGGGGAATAACTCTGGCGTGGTGCAGGATCACCAGGATTTTTACGAGCTACAGAACTACAGCACTGCGACAGCGGGGCGCCATACGATGCGGTTTGGGGCACGTCTGCATGCGATTCGCGATGCGAACTATTCGACGTCGGGAGCGAATGGGAACTATACCTTCCAGTCCGTGCAGCACTATCTGGCTGAGACGCCGGACCAGTATCGCGTCACGGTTGTGAACAACCCGCTGGCGCGGGCGATCCTGTTCGATGCGGGTTTGTTCTTTCAGGATGACTTTCGGTGGAAGCCAAATCTGACTCTCAGCTATGGGCTTCGATTCGAGAGCCAGAACTGGATCAATGACCATGCAGACTGGGGACCGCGCCTGGCGTTGGCGTGGGCGCCATGGCACACGGGCAACAAGCCGGCGAAGACAGTATTGCGCGCGGGATATGGTTGGTTCTATGACCGGTTTAACGTGCCGGGCTCGCTGAACGGGCAGGGCGCCACGCCTTATGTGATTCAGACGATTCACCAGAACGGAATTAATCAAGAAACTTATGTGGTGAATAACCCGGATTTCTACAATCCCAATGCCACGACGGTGCCTGAGCAGGGTGGGTCCAGTTCCCGACCGACTTTCTATAATATCGATCCGCACTTTCACGCTGCGCTGAATATGCAGGGAGGAGTTGGCGTGGATCGGCAGGTGGGTAAGGCAACGTTTAATGCGACGTATCTTTTTACGCGGGGCATTCACCAATATTTATCAAACAATGTGACCGCGCCGGAGTTCGATCCCGCGACGTACACCATTACGGGAGCGCTGCCGAATGTTTACAACTATCAGTTCCAGTCGGGTGGCGTTTACAGCCAGCAGCAGGTGATTACGACGGCGAACGTCCGGCTTCGGAGGATATCGCTGACCAGTTCGTATACGTTCAGCGAGGCGAACAGCGACACGCAGGGAGCGAACTACTTCCCTTCCGTCGCTCAAAATCCCGGCTTCGACTACGGGCGCGCTTCGTTCGGGATTCATCACCGGGTCTTTCTACTGACGACATACACGGCGCCGCATGGAGTGATCTTTGCTCCGCTGCTGTCGGCGCAGTCGGGCACGCCGTATAACATTTCGATCGGCAGCGACCTGACGGGAAATAACCAGTTCAACGCGAGACCGACTTATGGGACGTGTGGGGCGGCGGGTGTGGTGTCCACGCCGTTTGGGTGCCTCGACAAGAACCCTACGGGAAAGGGCGAGACGATCGCGCCGTTCAACCTTGGGACCGGGCCCGCGGACGTGATCTTTCATATGCGCGTGAGCAAAGTGTTCGGGATTGGACCGAAGAAGGAAGGCTCAAGCGGCATGAACAATCAGGGGCAGAATACGAGTGTGAGTGGGCGGGGTCTTGGCGGCGCACAGGCGGGACCGAAGCTGGATGCTACGGTTCCGAGGAAGTACAGCTTGACGGTGGTGGCGGTTGCGCTGAATGTCTTCAATATTGTGAATCGCGGCGCGCCGAATGGAGTGCTGAATTCGACTCTCTTTGGACAATCGCAGACACTGGCGGGTGGACCGTATGGCTCGCCCACACCGGGTAACCGCACCATTCTCTTTCAAGCTAATTTTTCGTTCTAGCTTTGGACGTGTCTTCGCAAGGGTGAGTTGCTGAGACTCAGGCTCAGTTGCCGTTGGAGACTGTAACGACGACTTTGCCGTAGCCGCGTGGATGCGGGATCGATTTTGTATAGGCCTGGGCTGCGTCTTCGAAGGGAATAACGGCGTTGACGAAGGTCCTGAGAGAGCCGGCGTCGAGTAGTTTGCCGATTTCGATGAGTTGCTTTTGTGACGGTTCGACGATGAAGAAGCTTTTCCTGGCGCGTGGATCGGTGCTGCTTGTGGGCTCGGAGACGATAGTGACCAGACGTCCAGTGGGCTTGAGGACGGACCAGGAGAGGTCGAGGGTTTCGCCACCGACGGTATCGAAGACGACGTCAACGTCGTGCACGAGGTCCTGAAAGTGCGAGGTTGTGTAGTCGATGACTTCGTCAGCACCGAGTTGCTTAACGAACGAGACATTTTTCGTTGAAGCGGTTGAGATGACGTACGCGCCGTGACGGTGGGCGAGTTGGACAGCGAAGCTTCCTACTCCGCCGGAGCCTCCGTGAATGAGGATTTTTTCTTTCGGTTGCAACTTGGCGTGATCGAAGAGGGCCTGCCAGGCGGTGAGGGCGCTGATGGGAACTGTTGCTGCTTCTTCGTCGGTGAGGGTGGATGGTTTTGGTGCGATGCTGGATGGCTGGGTGAGGCAGAATTCGGCGAGGGCGCCGTCGACGTACCAGTCGTTCATGCCGTAGACGGCCTGGCCGATGTTGAAGTCCTTTACGTCGGTGCCCTTCGCTGCGATGTCGCCGGAGAATTCGTGGCTGGGGATGGCGTTGGAGCGCTTGGCTCCGGTCTTTGTTTGGGTGGTGGGCTCCCATTCGAGTTCGGTGGAAGTGATGCCGGCGGCGTGGACGCGGATGAGGATGTCTGCTTTACCGGGTGTTGGCTGGGGGACTTGAGCAGGTTGGATACTGGGGCCGTTGGGAGTTTGGTGAACCTGCATTGCTTTCATCAGCACCTCCAGTGTGGGGATTTAGAGTGATCGAGATGGAGCACGACTACTTCGAAAAGATGCCCGCAGAGGACAAGTGGTTGCAAATTTACGACGGTCGGAAGCGCGGCAGATAAGCAACGAGCCTGCCGCGCCTTCGACGATTGTGCCTCCTAAGCTGAATTAGCGGTGACCGCCTCCACCGCCATGAGCGCCTCCACCTGCGCCATGAAAGCCGCCGCCCATGCCGGCTCCGTGGAAGCCACCAGCTCCGGAATCTCCGTGGAAACCGTAACCGCCGTGGACTGCGTAGCCGCCGCGATAGCCGATAGGGCCGTGATAGGGATAGAAGCCACGTCCGTAGCGGCCATAGATGAAGCCTCCGCCGTAGAGATAGTACGGGGAATAGAAACCATAGCCGAAGGGGTTCCAGAAAAGACCGGCGCCGGGGAGCCAGGTGTAGCCGTATGGGTAGCCAGCCCAGTACCAGCCAGGATAGAAGCCCGGGTAGCCTGCGTATTCCTCAGCGAGATTCACATTGGCTTGACCGAGATAATCGGAACGCAAGCTGCTCCATTTGTAGAGCGGGTCATTGGTCGCTTCGTCTTTGTTGAAACGTTGCGGCTTGAGTGGCTCGCCGTTGAGTACGAGTTGGTGGTCGCCTTTGACCTCGATGGGTTTGATGTCAGTTTGAAGATTGGCTCCGGGGTAGACAGCAGCTTTGCCATCGAAGACGCGCACGGTCGAATTGTTCGCGTCGAACGAGTAGAGACCATTTTTGAGGAGCTGAGTCTGTCCGCTCTTCAGATCAACAAGAATGGTGTTTTGCGGATGGATCTGATCGACTTCGACGTTGGCGCGGCCCTGCTCGAGCTTGATCTCGGTGTGGGTGAGATCGGGGGAGACCATCTGGACGGTGCTGTTATCGCCGAGACGAACGAAGATACCGGGCGTGAGGAGGATCTCCGCCTTACCGTTGGCGGTGGCGAGTACCTGGCCGGCCTGGAGCGTGGTATTGCCTACAGATTGTGAAGATAGGGAATGACCTTCTATCGAGGCCTGACCTTCGATGTAGTTGAGAGTGCCCGGGCTGGCAGAGTTCGCGTTTTGCCCGAAGGCTGTCGCGCATAGAGTCGCCAGAGAGAGCGTGAAGGTTAAAGCTTTGGACCGCAGCATGATCATAAAACCTCTGTGTGTTTAGATGTCCCAATCAAGGAAAGGACACAAGCGCAAAGGCCCGTCATTACAGGGATTTGACGTCGTTTGGCCGAGCGCAACTATTGTTTGTTTTCGGGGTTTAAGTTGTGGGTGCCAGTCGTTTGGCTCTGACCTGATGCGCTCTATGACGAAAAAATAGACGACGTCAGAGGCAGGTTGGACAAAGACTAAATTTGAAAGGTTCAGTCTTTGCTCTTTGGCCGGGTGGCTTCGCGAAGAGCGGAGAGTTGGGGGTGAAGGAGCTTCGCGGTGAGGGAGCGGGTGAGAGCTTCGACTGCTTCGCGCTGCTCGGGGGTAAGGGTGGCAAGTTTGGCTTGGGAGCGGGCTAGCTCGGCCAGGCGGAGCTCTTCGGCTTGCTGCTGGAGGGCCTTGATGGCGGGGACGGCGCCGCGAGACTGAAGGCGTTCCTGGTACTTGTCTACTTCCCTGCTGACGATGGTTTCGGCGGCGGCGGCTTCGCGGCTGCGATCGGCGAGGTTGGCGGTGGCGACTTGCTGTAGGTCGTCGATGTCGTAGACGAAGCAGCCTTCGACTTCGTTCAGGCCAGGGTCGACGTCGCGGGGGACGGCGATGTCGATGAAGAACATGGGGCGGTTGCGGCGGGCGTGGAGGAAGTGCTGGCCGTGGGAGCGGCCGAAGATTTTTTGCGGGGCTCCGGTGCTGGTGATGACGATGTCGGCGCGGGGGACCTGGGTGTAGAGGTTGTCGAAGGGGATGGCTTCGGTGTGAATGCTGGGGCTGGCGAAATCGGCGGCGATTTTTTCGGCGCGGGATTGCGTGCGGTTGACGACGAGGATAGAGGAGGCGCCCTGCTGGATGAGATGGCGGGCGGCTAGTTCGGACATCTTTCCTGCGCCTACGAGGAGAACGGTTTTTCCCTGCAACGAACCGAAGATTTTTCTAGCGAGGTCGACGGCTACCGAGGCAATGGAGACGGAGCTGGAGCCGATCTGGGTTTCGGTGCGGATTTTTTTTGCGACAGTGAAGGTGCGCTGGAGGAGCGATTCGAGGTGGGTGGAGACGGCGCCGACTTCGCGGGCGATGGTGTAGGACTCTTTGACCTGGCCGAGGATCTGCGGCTCGCCGACGACCATGCTGTCGAGTGAGCTGGCGACGCGGAAGAGGTGGCGAACGGCTTCACGGTCGTGGTGCTCGTAGAGGTGGGGCTGGATGTCGTTGGGGGGGACGGCGAAGTACTCGTGGAGGAAGCGGAGGAGGTCGGCTTTGGTTTGGGGCTGAGTGTTGGCGGCTTCGCCGGTGTCGTCCTGCAGGGTGAGGAGCTCGACGCGATTGCAGGTGGAGAGGATGAGGCCTTCGCGGATGCCGGGTTGATGGAGGAGGGTGCGGGTGGCGTCGGCGAGACGGGTGGAGGGGATGGCGAGGCGCTCGCGAACCTCGATGGGCGCGGTGTTGTGGTTGATGCCGAGGAGGACGAGACGTCCCTGTGTGGTTGCGCTCATGGTGCAGTGAACCTGTGGACGGCGGAGAACTGGTTTGCGGCCCAGACGGCGAGGACGACGAGGAAGACGAAGCTGGAGAGATAGACGGCACGTCGTCCGCGGAGACCGGAGTGACGGCGGATGTAGATCATTGCGACGTAGGCGAGCCACATGGCGAAGGCGAGAAGGATCTTGGGGTCGCGGAAATAAGATGCGCCGACGGTGGCCTGCGCGATGAGAGAGCCGATGAGCAGGCCGGCGGTCATGCAGGGGAGGCCGAAGAGAAGGGCTTTGAGGGCGATCTGGTCGGTGGTTTCGAGAGGCGGGAGCCAGGGGAGCGTGGGGGATTTCTGTTTGAGGCGGCGCTCCTGGATTAAGTAGAGGAGAGAGGCGAGCAGTGAGAGTACGAGGGCGGCGTAGGCGGCGAGGAGGAGAGCGACGTGGAGGAAGATCCAGCCAGTGTGGATGAGGGGGAAGGTCGTGCTCTCCTGACCGGGATGGAAGGCGGGGACGAGGCCGAGAAGGAAGCAGATGGGAAGGATGAAGATGCCGAGAGCGACGGTTTTGTATCGCCAGTAGACGAGAAGAAAGGCGAGGGCGAGAAGGAGGCCTAGGAGGGTCTGGGTTTCGTGGGTGTCAACGGGGAGGCGATGGTGGGCGGTGTTGAGCATCTCGGCGAGCGAGACGAAGTGGAAGAAGACGGCGGTAATGGTGGCGGGGATGGCGATGTGCCGCCAGCGGGGGCGGTCGTAGAGGGCGGCGGGCAGAACCGCAAGCGCGGCTATGCCGTAGAGGAGGACCGCGACTCTGAGCCAGAGGAGGGACATAGATAAGGATTCGCCAGCGGCTAAACTGCCGAATCTTCAGTATATCGATAAAGGCGTGTGTCCTGCCGGACGGGCCTCCTGCGCGGAGAGCGGCCACTTCGTGGCGCGTGTACCGGTTTGGGTGGATGGATCTTTAGGGGTCCTCCCGTTGGTCGGAATGGAGATTTGGCGACCAACGGGCGTTTCGTAGCTCTAAGAACGCGCGCTGGTTGCTAGCTGGCTTTGACCAGGGGCTGACAGTGAGAGGCGGTTTTGGCGAGTGGCGTTGCCACCGGGTTTTGAACAGGGGATGGATGGGAGTGAGGGCCGGTACGGTATTCTGCGGTTCTGTGATCACGAATGGGATGACGACGGAGACGACTGCAAATCTGGGAAGTGATGCGGCCGGGTTGACCCCGGTGATGCGGCAGTACTTTGCGGCGAAGGAGCAGCATCCGGACTGCCTGATGTTCTGCAGGATTGGGGACTTCTATGAGCTGTTTTATGACGACGCGATTCTGGTGTCGCGTGTAGCTGCAGCTTACGCTGACCGCGAGAGATAAAGAGAAGAAGCAGCCGATGTGCGGAGTTCCTTACCATGCGGCGGAGGCTTATCTGCAGAAGCTGCTGCGCATGGGATACAAGATTGCCCTGTGCGAACAGATGGAGGATCCGAAACAAACGAAGACGATCGTGCGGCGGGAGGTGACGCGGGTGCTGACGCCAGGGACGGCACTCGATCCGGGGCTGGGGGCGGAGCAGAGTAATTACCTGGCTAGTGTTTGCGTGATGGGTGGTGGGACGCAGCAGGTTTGTGGGTTGGCATTGCTGGATTTGTCGACTGGTGAGTTTCGGGCTACGGAGTTTGCGGGGGGTGGCGCGTGGGCTGCGCTGGTGGATGAGTTAGGAAGAGTGAGGCCTGTGGAGTTGCTGTATGGGTCGGGGTTGCTGGGTGGGGTTGGCAATGCGGTTGAAGGTGACGGCACTCCCGGCAAACAGCAGGTCCTCCGCTCCGCGAAGGATGACAAGTTCAGTGGGGGGGATGAAGAGGCGGGTGGAGGGCTGGATGGGATTCGGACGAAGACGGCGCTGGACGAGTGGGTATTTACGGCTGACTATGCGGTGCCGCTGGTGAAGAATCACTTCAAGGTGCATTCGCTGGATGGGATGGGGCTGGGTGGGCATGAGGCTGCGGCGGTGGCCGCTGGGGCGCTGCTGCATTACATGCGGCAGACAAAGCAGGGCGGACTTGAGCATGTGGATGGGTTGCGGTTCTATGAGCGGTCGACTTGCCTTGAGCTCGATGCGGTGAGCGTGAGGAACCTGGAGTTGGTGGAGCCGTTGTTTTCCGGGGAGTCGGCGCAGACTACGCTGTTTTACACGATGGATGCTTGTTGTACGCCGATGGGAAAGCGGCTGTTGCGGGCATCGCTGCTGCGGCCTTTTAGTGGAGTGGCGGAGATTGAGGCTCGACTGGAGGCGGTGGGGGAGGCTGCGGGCGATTTGCGACGGCGCGAAGGATTGCGGCGGTCGATGGATGGTGTGCTCGATCTGGAGAGGCTGCTGGGCAGAGTGGCGCTGGATTCGGCTGGGCCGCGAGAGGTGATGGCGCTGGCAAAAACGCTGGGGTGTCTGCCGGGAGTGGTGGCGTCGGTTCGATTGTTTGAGAGCGCGCGGTGGCGGGAGTTGGCTACGAGGGTGGATCCGCTGGAGGATTTGCACGAGATGATCGTGCGGACGATTGCGGAGGAGCCGCCGGTATCGCTGGGGGATGGCGGGGCGATTCGCGAGGGTGTCGATGCGGAGCTCGATGAATTGAGGGAGTTGAGCCGGAGCGGACGGCAATCGCTGGCGGCGATTGAGGAGCGCGAGAGGGCCAGGACGGGGATTGGATCACTGAAGGTGCGGTTCAATACGGTGTTTGGGTACTACCTGGAGGTAACGAAGGCGAATGCCAAGGCAGTGCCGTTGGACTACGAGCGGAAGCAGACGCTGGTGAATGCGGAGCGATTTACGACACCGGAATTGAAAGAGTATGAGACGAAGATTCTGACCGCGCAGGAACGGAGTGGGGAGATTGAGCGGAGAATCTTCGCGGAGTTGCGGCGACAGTTGCTGGAGGCTGCGGCCCGGATGCGGGAGACGGCTCGGAAAGTGGCGGAGATCGATCTGCTGGGATGCTTTGCTCATCTCGCTGCGTTGCGTGGGTGGGTGAAACCACAGGTGGAGCAGAGCGGGGTGCTGGAGTTTGTGCAGGCGCGGCATCCGGTGGTGGAGAGGCGGCTGGAGGAGTCGGGTGGCGGGAGGTTTGTGCCGAACTCGGTGTATATGGATACGGATGCGGGGCCGGCTGTGTTGCTGATTACCGGGCCGAATATGGGAGGTAAGAGTACGTATCTGCGGATGGCGGCGCTGCTGGTGGTGATGGCGCAGATGGGTTGCTTTGTTCCTGCGGAGAGGATGCGGCTGGGGTTGGTGGACCGGATTTATACGCGGATTGGTGCGAGCGATAACGTGGCTCGGGGGCGGTCGACGTTTATGGTCGAGATGACGGAGACGGCGGCGATTTTGAATACGGCGACGAATCGGTCGCTGGTGTTGCTGGATGAGATGGGACGCGGGACCGCTACGTATGATGGTTTGTCGCTCGCGTGGGCGACGGTGGAACATCTGCATGAGCGGATTGGTGCGCGGACACTGTTTGCGACGCACTACCATGAGCTGACACTGCTGGCGGAGAGACTGGAGCGACTGACGAATCTTCGGGTGACGGTGAAAGAGACTGCCGGGGGGATTGTGTTCTTGCACACCGTGGAGACGGGGCCGGCGAGCAAGAGCTACGGGATTGAAGTAGCGAAGCTGGCGGGAATGCCTGCTGGTGTGATTGCGAGAGCGCGTGAGGTGTTGAAGGTGCATGAGCGGGCGGAGACTCAACAGGTACGTGAGGCTTCACCTGTGGCGGCGCAGATGCAGATGACGATGTTTACGCCGCTGTCGCAAAGGATTGTGGATCGGCTGGCGGAGACGGATGTGGATGGATTGACGCCGAGAGAGGCGCTGAATTTGCTGGCGGAGTTGCAGAGGGAACTGAAGGCGTAACAGTGATCAATGGGATAAAGACTGATAAGAGCCGGCAGAAAAATCAACGTTAACTTTTATCTGTTCTTATCGCTTTGATCACCGTTACGCTTTTTCTTGTGAGCAGTGAGGGGATAAAGGGGCGCATGGCGAAGAGCTTGGTGGTGGCGGGGGTGATGAGTGGGACATCGGCGGATGGGGTGGATGTGGCGGTGTGCCAGGTCTCGCCTGCTCGAGTGAAGGGCGGGACACCTGTGGTGAAGCTGTTGGGGCATGTGGGGGTGGCTTATCCGAAAGACGTAAGAGCGGCGGTGCTGTGCGCGATGGATGTGGATGCTATTTCTGTCCGGGAACTTTCGCGGTTGAACTGGCGGCTGGGTGGTGTGTATGCGGAGGCGGTGGAGAAGGCGCAGAGCGAGCTCGGAGTGAAAATTGAGTTGGTGGGGTGTCATGGGCAGACGGTGTATCACCAGGGCGCGGCGGAAGAATATTTAGGAAAGAACGTGCGAGCTACGTGGCAGATGGGTGAGGCGTCGGTGATTGCGGAGCGGTTGCGAGTGCCGGTGGTGAGTGATTTTCGTCCGGCGGATTTGGCTGCGGGTGGGCAGGGGGCTCCGCTAGTGCCGATGCTGGACTACTGCATGTTTCGTTCGACTGAGGTGAGCCGTGTGTTGCTGAACCTGGGAGGGATTGGGAACCTGACGGCGATTCCGGCAGAGGCGAGGATCGATGGGGTGATGGCGTTCGATACAGGGCCCGGGAACATGGTGATCGATGGTTGCATGCGCAGGTTGTACGAGCGGGAGTTCGATCAGTATGGGACCGTGGCGCGATCGGGCAACGTGTTGAAGGATGTGGTGGAGAAGATTTTGAAGGAAGGGTATTTCTCTGCCCTGCCGCCGAAGTCATGCGGGCGGGAGCAGTTTGGAGACGCATTTGTTTCGCGGTTTATTGCGATGTGCCGGAAGGCGGGTGGGCTAGAGGATCGGGATGAGGATGTAGTCGCTACGGCTACGGCTTTGACGGCGGCTTCAATTGTGGATGCTTACCGACGGTTTGTTTGGGGGCACGTGGGACAGGCGGCTCCGTTGTCGCCGGTAGAGTTTGTCGTGGCTGGTGGTGGGGCGAAGAATGATGTGCTGATGAAGATGTTGCGGGATGGGCTGGAGCCGATGAAGGTGCAGGTGCGATTGATGGAGGAGTTGGGGGTTCCGGCGCAGGCTAAGGAAGGGGTGGCGTTTGCGCTGCTGGCCTGGTTGAGTTGGAACGGGTTGCCGGGGAATGTTCCTGCGGCAACGGGAGCGAAGAGGGCGGTGGTGTTGGGGAAGGTGACGCATGGGTGAGGAAATGCGGCAGAAAGACAAAAACGAACTGCAGGGGTTTCTCCACTTCGCTGCGCTTCGGTCGAAATGACGAATTTCTTTTATAGCGCGAAGAATGTTTATGAGAGAGCGAGTGCTCGCCGGAGTTGGTTTTGCTGTTTTGTCGCGATGATTTGTCTTGGCACAGCAGGTTGCCGGGGACGAGGGGTTGAGCCGGGATCGGTGACGATGATTATTGAGAGTAGTCCCAATAATCTGGATTTGCGGGTGGGGACGGATGCGCAATCGGAGCGGGTGGGTGGGCAGATCTTCGATGCGTTGGTGAAGAAGGATGAGCACTATGAGTTGCAGCCATGGCTCGCTACGAGCTGGGAGCAGCCGGACGCACTGACGTGGGTGTTTCATTTGCGGGATGGCGCGCGGTTTCATGATGGGAGGCCGCTGGAAGCAGAGGACGTGGCGTATACGATTCGGAGTTTGATCGATGGATCGTTAGTCACAGCGAAGGGCGGGAACTTCGCGGCGGTAGATCGGGCGGAGGCGCGGGATCGGCTGACGGTCGTGGTGCGAATGAAGCGGCCGGACGCAGGCCTGCTCTTCAATATGAGCGATGGGTTGTTTGGGGTCGTGCCGCGTGGGTCGGGTAAGGATTTTGGGCTGCATCCGGTGGGGTCGGGGCCGTTTAAGTTTGTGAGTTCGGTGCAGGACAAAGAAGTGATTGTTGCGAGGAACCGTGATTACTGGGCGGATCAGGTCGACAAGATGCCGCCGCTGACGACGGGGGCGCAGAGGATCGAGCGAATACGATTCCAGGTAGTGCCGGATACGATAACAAGCGCGCTGGAGTTGAAGAAGGGGTCGGCTGATTTGGCCAGCAATGTGGTTACGCTGGATATGGTGCATACGCTGGAGGCGGAGCCGAATCTGAAGGTGGAGTCGGGGGCCGGGTCGCCTGTGGTTTATGTAACGTTCAACGTTACAGATCCGCTGTTGAGGGACAAGCGGGTACGGCAGGCTGTGGCCTGTGCGATTGACCGGCAGCCGATTGTGGATGCAATATGGCGCGGACAGGCGAGGCTCGCGAATACTTTGCTACCAGTGGGGCATTGGGCGGCGGCGAAGGATGAGGAGCTGGCACAGTATCCGCATGATGTGGCGCGGGCACAACGGCTGCTGGAGGAGGCGGGCTTCCCTGCCGGTAAAGACGGCGTGCGAATGCGGCTGACGATCAAGACGAGTACGGACGAGACGACTCGGTTAATGGCGGCGGTGCTGCAGCAGCAGTTGAGAGCCGCGGGGATTGCACTGGAGATCCGGTCGGCGGAGTTCGGGACGTTTTATGCGGATGTGACGAAAGGCGCGTTCCAGATTTATGCGCTGCGATGGATTGGAAGCAATGAAGATCCGGATATTTTTCATTATGCGTATGGGTCGGACAGGATGCCGCCGAAAGGCGCCAACCGCGGCACGTATAGCAATCCACGCGTGGATGCTTTGCTTGCGGAGGCATCGGCTTCGCAAGACCGGGCGGTGAGGAAGAAGGATTATGTTGAGGTGCAGCAGATTCTGGCGGACGAGTTGCCGGGGATTCCGCTTTGGTATCCGAACAACGAAGTAGTGCATACGCGGCGGATTGTGAATGTGCGGCCGCGCGCGTCCGGCACCTTCGACTTCCTGCAGGAGGCCGAGGTTACCGGGGACGCTGCGCGGTAGGCTGAGGCTATGCTTTTTGGGGCTGCCAGAGGGCGATAGTGGCTCCGCCTGGATCTCTGAGGATACTCATATGGCCCTGGCCCGTGACCTCGCGGACGTCGACGATGACTTCGGCGCCGAGGGATTTTGCTTTGGCAGTTGAGGTTTTGATGTCATCGACGCCGACATAGGGTAGCCACATGGATGGGGCGCCGGGCATGGGGTGCTTCAACATACCGCCGATGGGATTGTCGCCGTTTTTGATGAAGGTGTAGTCCATGCCCATGCCGGGAACGTCTTCGAGCTTCCAGTCGAAGAGTTTGGAATAGAAGGTTTTGGACTTTGGGAGGTCGGCCGCGTTGAGCTCGGTGTAGACGAATGGGTTTGCCATGATCTCTCCTTTTGATTTTGGTTTCACCGCCAATTTGATTACGCAGACGTAGTGAGAGTGCGCTGAAGACGGTTGAGGCAACCATTCCAGCCTTCGTTGTGCTTGTCACGGTCCTCGGTGCTGACAAACTGCTCGTGGGTGATGGTGACCTTGGTGGCTTCGCCGTCTGGAGTGAAGTCCACGGTGACGAGCGTGTCGGCTGCCGGGCCGTTCTCCCATCGCCAGGTGTAGACGAGTTTGCGGGGCGGTTCGATGAGATGGTATGTGCCGACGATGGTGTGAACGTTGCCGCCCTTATGAGTGATGGCGATGCGGTACTCGTGGCCGATCCGAAGATCGACATCGGCCTTGGTGGTGTAGTCGTCGGAGGGGGCGAACCATTGGCCGAGCTGGTTGGCGTCGGTCCACGCCTTGAAGACGCGTTCGACCGATGCGGGATAGGTGCGGGAGATTACGAGCGACGACGGGGATGCGACGGCTGCTTGCGACATGCTTTGTTCTCCTGTTTTTTGGGATCGGTTTGTTCAAGAAATCTGCCGAGGTTGTCGAGCTGGTTCTCCCAGAAGATGCGGTAGAGGGAGAGCCAGTCTGCGGCCTGTTGCATGGGCGCGACGGTGAGACGGCACATCCGGACGCGGCCGGTTTTTTTCTGCTCAATGAGGCCGGCGTGTTCGAGAACGTGGAGGTGCTTGAGGATAGCCGGCATGGAGATTTTGTGGGGGCGAGCGAGTTCAGTGACGGAGGCGTGTCCGCGCTGCAGAGTGGTGAGGATGGTTCGACGGGTTGGGTCGCTTAGCGCAGCGAAGGTGGTGTCGAGTCTCGCTGAATACTTAACCATGAGGTTATGTATTCCTATTGAGGCAATCGTGTCAAGTCGTCCGACTGATTATTTTTTTTGCACGACGACGTTACTCTCGTAATCAACAACAAAGAAAACTGGATCTACATTTGATGCGTCACAGGATGAGGAGGACTCCAGGCAGGTACTGTGACTGAAATTGCATAACCGTTGCCGCAATTTCGGAGGATACTTCCTGCATTAGCAGTCAATCGGGGCTTTGGAGGCGAAGAAGATGCCCGATACGAATGGAAGACAGATTGCCGGTATTGATGAGTTGCGTAGCTTACCCAAGGTCTTAATCGTTGACGATGACAACACGACTCGGGAGACGCTTGGCCTGATTCTAGAGAATAGCGGCTTTCGAGTGGCAAAGGCTTCAAGTGTGAATGACGCATTGAAACTCATCGGCTCTCAGGCGTTCGATGTCCTGCTGAGTGATTTGCATATGCCGCACCCCAGCGATGGACTGACCGTTGTGAGCGCCATGCGCAACGCCCAGCCCAAGGCGGTTACGCTCATCCTCAGCTCCTATCCTGCGATGCGAGAGGCTGCAGAGGCAATTCTGCAGCAGGCTGATGAAGTCCTGGTAAAGCCGATTGCTGTTGTGAAGCTGATTGATTTGATCAGGGAACGATTGAAGCAGAGGAAGCCTCGTACGCGAACGATAGAAAGCGTCGCTACGATTCTCGAACAGGAGACACAGGCAATGATCGAGGATTGGCTTGTGCATGTCGAGGAGGAACCGCATTTCCTCGCGGTTCCGATGGACTTCACGACGCGCAGCGCACATTTGCCGCAACTGTTTCGCGAATTGATTGAACGACTGCGACACCCACGACGATTGGGCGCGCTTGCCGGAGCTTCGCCTGCAGCGGCTCAATATGGGAGAGACCGGTGCAGGCAGGGTTACAGCGCCGCGATGCTGGTGGAAGAGTCGCGGATGTTGCAGGTCAGCATCTTCCAGACGTTGCAGAGCAATCTGCACAGGGTGAACTTCAGCCTGGTCCTGCAGAGCGTGATGACGATAGCAGACGAGATCGAGTGCCAGCTGGCGCAGGCGATGGCCAGTTACGTGGCAGCGTCAAAGATGCACGCTTTGCCGATTGAAGCATAGAGCGCAAGAGGTTATTTCGCCGCTGGATCGCCGACGATTCCCAGACACCATACGACTTTGGCCTTTCCTGCCCCATGGTCCGCAACGTAGTTTCCGGTCGCGGTGACCGAGCAACCGGTGGATCGCATCAGGGTCGCCAAAGATTGCTCTGTGAAGTAATTGATGTGCTCATGCATCATGTAGAGGCTGGCGGGAGTGATAACGTATCGCGCCAAAGCAGGCCTCGTGATCGCCATGATGCCGACCTGGGCGATCCGTCTTGCGATACGAGAGAATCCGAACGGTGATTCGCAGGGCACCTCTAGAAATATCAAGCTTTGCGTGGGAGCTATCTTCACGATCTCTTTCAAAAACAGGTGCGGAAACCCAACGTGTTCCAAAACATTGCTGTTGATAGTCAGATCAGGCTTGCATTCTGCTGGATTGGTCGTGGAGGTAACGCCTTTGGCGGCTGGTATGTTAGAGATGTCGTAGACATAGGCTTCCGCCCCTTCGATCAATCCAACTACGAGATCTCCGCGGTCGCCGCCGTAGTCTAGAACGCGCCTGATTGGATGTTCGCCAATGTGGCTGCGAAATATCGGTTTAAGTATTTTGCGGCGGCGGTCATATGCTCCGGGTGAGGCAAGATCTGTGTTGAATTTAGGGGTGTACCAGGGCTCGGAGGCGTGACGCATCTGTTGATATTCCGGCAACCGATAGCCGGAATAGAGCCGCATGGCTTCGTCGTCGTCGAGACGCGGGTTGTAGAAGGTGAATCCACAAGCTTGACACTCGGCTAACGTGACGGGAAACGGCGGGCGATTCCATATTCTTTTGGCCAAAAATGGTGACACCAGAGCCTGGCGAAGCTCGCGTATCTCCCCATCACACACGACACATCTGGAAACTTCGATCATCCGATCCCCTCGATGTAATCCAACTTAGCAGACTTGGAGGAAAAGCTGACGGGTGCCTACTGTCTCAGGTCCTGGAGTCGGATGGTGATGGCGGGTGCGTCTTCTCCTACTGCACCCATTTGCAGACCAACCGTTGTGGTGTCTGCGGGAACGACGAATTCGATATCTGCTTCTTTTGTGCTCTGCGCGGGTATGAGTTCGTTGAGATCGTTGACCGGAGGCTGCAGGTTGTCATTGAACCGGAGGCGAAAGGATGCGGACCAAAAATTGGCATTGAATCGATCCTCGTTCGACATCCGTACCTTGAAGTGCAGGGAGGCCTGGCCCGGAGAGTAGGGACCAAAACGTGCAGCCAGATAGCTTGTAGACGCTTTGTCCAGAGTGGATCTCGGTGTTCGCCGGTAGGATTAAGGGTCGGGATGCGGGTTGGTTGGCGGATGAGGGCGTTTGGACGGATGGATTGGCCTCGGCTGGCAGAGTTCGAACCTGAGTAGACGGCTGAGAACCGTGATCAAGGATGCCTGTCTGGCGCACCGCGACGATCAGACCAGTGATGGCGGTGATCGTTGCGGCGGCAGCAGTGAGAAGTCCGGGCAGGGTCTTCCACCAGGATTGGGATGCGGGTTCGGGGCCCTGGCTCATGGGGATTCTCCCAGGTTGGCGATGATTGCCGTACGAAGGATACCGAGTACGAAGATGAGTGGTTGCCCCCCAGGGATTCGAACCCCGATTGATCGGTTCAGAGCCGACTGTCCTACCATTGAACGAGGGGGCAACAGATTGAAGGGAGCCGCAGATGGTGTTCGCTGGCTGCCTTCTAGAGTGTACGAGGTGGGGGAGATAAGGTCAATGTGCGCGCAGGTTTCGCTGTGGTTGCGCGCGGACTAGAATGCGGGGATAGATTGAAGGGGATACTATGTTCGATCGCTATACGGAGAAAGCGCGACGAGTGATTTTCTACGCCCGGTACGAAGCAAGTCAGTTTGGATCGCCTTATATCGAGGCGGAACATCTGCTGCTTGGATTGTTGCGGGAGGACAAAGCACTAACAAACCGCTTCTTACGGTCACCCGAGTCGGTGGAATCGATACGCAATCAGATTGAAAAAAATACGATAATCCGAGAGAAGATATCGACTTCGGTCGATCTGCCGTTGTCAAATGAATGCAAGCGCGTGCTGGCTTATGCGGCTGAGGAGGCGGAGCGGCTCGCGCATCAACATATTGGAACCGAACATCTGCTGCTGGGATTGCTGCGCGAAGAGAAGTGCTTTGCGGCCGAGATTCTGGAGACGCGCGGGGTACGGGCACCAGCGATTCGGGAGGAGTTGCAACGAATGACCCATGAGAATGCGCAACATCGCGGCCAGTGCGCGCAGGCGGAGTTTTCGTCGGACGCGCCAAATGCAATTGCTCAGCAACTCACCTCTGATTTTTTGGAGGTTTCGAGCCGAAGGCTGGGGCAGATGACGGAGTATCTTGTTGCCTGCGTAACGAAGCTGACGGATGAGCAGATTTGGCGGCGGCAGGGGGCGCATGAGAACGCTGTGGGGAATCTCGTGCTGCATCTTTGCGGGAATGCGCGGCAATGGATCATGCATGGGGTGGGTGGAGCGCCGGATGTGCGGGTGCGGCCGGCGGAGTTTAGCGCTGTTGGTGGAATGAGTGGCGCGGAGTTGATTGCGTTGTTCACGGCGACGATGGACGAGGCGAAAGCGGTAATTGCCGGAGTGACGGCGGAGCGGTTGGTGGAACGAACGACTCCGCAAGGGCGGAATGTGAGTGTGCTGGAGGCGATCTACCAGGTGGTGGGACATGTGCAACAGCATGTGGGGCAGATTATTTTGGTGACGAAACAGATGCTGGGGACGGATCTGGATCTGACGATGCCTCGGCCTCGGTGATTTTTGTTTGGGTGAGTTGGATCAGGTGGGGGTGGCGGGGGTGCAAGGTGGGGTGGATGGCGGCAGCGATGCAGGCCAGGCCTTGCAGGAGTGTGTGGGCCGGGGTGTTGAGGAACTGGTCGGGGATGCAGAAGACCCGGGCGGAGCGGACGGCTTTGAGGGATTGCCAGTTGCGTTGGACGATGACGCGCTCAAGAGGGACCCGATTCCCTGCTCCGCACCAGGCGAAGAGGAGGACGTCGGGGTCGGCGGCGGCGATGGCTTCCGGGGTTGTGTGAGAGCCGGGTGTGCCTAGATAGCGGCCTCCGGCAGCGTCGACGAGCTCGGCGACCCAGGATTGGGAGTGGATGAGGGGTTTGCCCCACTCTTCGCAGTAGACGACGGGAGTGCTGGTGCTGGATTTGCTGCGCTGGCGCGTGGATTCGATGGTGGATTGCATTTCGGCGATGAGGGATTCGGCTTCGGGTTGCGCGTCAACGTGCGCGGCGATGAGGCGGATGTCTTTGTAGACGTCGGCGAGTGAGTGCGGGGCGAGAGTGAGGACAGGCAGGCCGGATTTGAGGATTGCGGCGAGGGATTCCAGGCGGTAGGGGATGCTGGCGAGGACGAGATCGGGTTGGGTGGCGAGAATTTCTTCTGTGTTGGCGGTCCAACTGTCGTGGAGGATGTGGGGATTTTTTGCGGCCAGTTCGGGGAGGGCTTCTAGGCAGTAGCGGGTGCAGGCGCATAGGGCTTCGAGGCGGTTAAGGGCGGCCAGGGTGATCGTGATGGAGGGTTGGAGGGAGGCGATGCGCATGGATTTTGAGTATCGCACTTTGGGTGAGCAGGTGGTGTCCCCCACCCCGTCATATTTGCGTCAAAGTCTTCTAAGGAGAGACTTTAGGTCTGGACTTCGGGTCGATGAGTTGGGTGACCCTTCGGTTGGGGAGGGTTCTGTAAAGAGGGATTGTCAAGTCAGGGTTGGAGTCGAAAAGCAGATTCCCTTCGGGAATGACAAACAAGAAAGGCAAGAACAAAGGGCAAAGGCAAGAACAAAGGGCAAAGGCAAGAACAAAGGGCAAAGGCAAGAACAAAGGGCAAGGCATTAGCAAAGGCAACAGCAACGGCAACGGCAACGGCAACGGCAACAGCGAAGACAAAAGCAGGTCCTCCGCCTTCGGCGAAGGATGACAACTAAAAATAGCAGAGGCAATAGCAAAGGCAACAGCAACAGCAACGGCAACAGCAACAGCGACAGCGAAGACAAAAGCAGGTCCTCCGCCATCCCACCCCGACGAGCCAACAGCGCTCGCCGGGGACCCCGGTTCGGCGAAGGATGACAACTAAAGGCGAAGGATGACAACCAAAAAGCCAGGAACGGTTACCGAAAACGATTATTCGACTGGGAGTTTGGCGTTGTAGCCGTCGCGGGCGATGATGGAGTACTTCTGGGGTTTGCCCTTTTCGTCCTGCATGCGGAGGGGGTGGCCTTCGTTGTCGACCAGGAGGACTTTGACGTGGCGGTAGCTGCCGTCGTTTTTGGTATTGGTGGGACGGTAGGTGAGGATGTACTGGTTGCGGATGGAGTCGTTGATCTGTCCAAAGACGTCAGGGAGTGCGCCCTGGAACAAGGGGCTGAAGCTCATGCCGCCAGTCATCGAGGCGAAGGTATTGAGCTGGTTCTGGGCCTGAAGGTAGTCCATCTCGCGGATGCCGGCTCCCATGCCGCCGCCGGCGCCGCGCATCTCGTTGAGCAAAGCACCGGTGCCGATGGAGAAGATGGTGACGTTGGGGGTCGCCTTGATCTTGGCGAGGATCTTGTCGAGGGTGAGTTTGGAGAAGGTGTCGCGTCCGGAGCTAATGAGGATGATGTACTTTCGGCCTGGAATCCGGCTGGTGCGGTCGAGGGTCTCGTAGAGGGCGTCGAAGAGATTGGTTTCAGAGAAGCCGGGGATGATGAGGGACTGGAGGGCCTGGGCGATGAGGTCCTTGTTGTTGGTGAAGTCGGTGAGAATGTGCGTTCGCATGTCGTAGGTGACGACAGCGACGTAGTCATCGGGACGCAGCGAACGGAAGAAGTAGTAGGACGCGTTCTGCATGTCGTTGATGAGGTAGTAGCTGTTGGCGGCGAACTCGAGCAGCATGACGGCAGTGATGGGGGTCTGGGCGACGCGGACGCTGGTGATGGTCTGGGGGACGCCGTCTTCGAGGACGAGGAAGTTGTTGGCTTTGAGGCCGGGGACGAACTGGTGGGTCTTGTCGAGGATGACGTTGGCGTCGATGTTGACCATGGGGACGTCGACGCGGAGGGAGAAGGTGTCGTTGTTTGGGTTCTTGACTTTGGGTTCGGCTGGGGCGGCGGGGGCTGGGGGCGGTTCTTCGCCTTCTTTCTTTTTCTTCAGCACGATAGTGCCGTTGTCGGTCTGGGGGCCGGCGTCGTCGGGCGGTGGCTGGGTGGTGGGCTTTTGCTGCTGGGCCGGGCGGGGTGGTCTGGGCGGAGGCGCGGGGCAGCGGAAGCAGCAGGGCAAAAACGGCTAACAGGAGGAGGATGTGGGCCGGACGGTAGGGACGGGTGGTCATCGTCTAAAACTTTACTCCGATTATTGGACGGGTTTGAAGCATGATGGTGAGAATCCGAAGGAAAATGCGCTGCCCAAAGGCCTGCTCTAGTAGTCTGTAAGACGTGATTCCTGCAACAAAGATTCGGCGGCTGGGGTACGGTATCGCCATGGCCGGGATGCTGACGGGTGGAGTGTGGGCGCAAACGACGGCCACAACAGTGTCCAGCAGTTCGTCGGCGACATGGACTCCGATCGCGATGCCCGCGTCTGCTCCAGCAGTGACAAAGTTTTTTCCGCTGTCCGAAGTGAAGCGGGGGATGAAGGGCGTCGCGTATACGGTGTTTGAAGGGGTGAACCCGGAGCCAATGCAGGTGGAGATTCTGGGACTGCTTAAGGACGCGCTGGGGCCGGGGCAGGACATGATTCTGGCGCGGCTGCACGGGGACAAGCCGGAGTACACGGGCGTGGTGGCGGGAATGAGCGGGAGTCCGGTGTATATCGACGGGCGGCTGGTGGGAGCGATCAGTTACCGGATTGGACAGTTCAGCAAGGAACCGATTGCGGGGATTACGCCGATCGAGTCGATGTTGCAGGTGCGGGATGGGGATGGGGATGCGGGTTCGGGGATGCAGACGGCGGAGGGACGAAGTCCGGCGCCGGGATCTCGCTGCCAGAATGACGGGCATTCGCCGGTAGATTGGCGTCGCCCATGGAGACGCCGCTGATGTTTGGCGGATTCAGCCAGGAGGCTGTGAATCTGTTTGGGGACAGGTTCCGGGCGTTAGGGCTGACGCCAGTGGCTGGGTTGGGCGGCGAGGACTCCGCGGCAGTGCAGCCGGAGCCGCTGGTGCCGGGGAGTGCGGTGAGTGCGGTGCTGGTGCGGGGGGACCTGTCGATGGCGGGGACGTGCACGGTGACGTATGTCGACCCCAAGAGATTATTGGCCTGCGGGCATCCGATTACGCAGTATGGGCAGGTGGATATGCCGATGACGAAGGCGACGGTTCTCGCCTCGCTGGCGTCGCCGCTGAATGCGTTCAAGATCATCAACACGACGGAGACTGTGGGGGCGTTTACTGAGGACCGCGCTTCGGCGATTATGGGGCGGTTTGGCGTGCAGGCGCGGATGATTCCGGTGGTGGTGGAGGTGGTGCCGCCGTCCGGGGGCCGATAAGGCGGTGGTGACTCCGAAGAAACTTCACTTCGAGGTGCTGGACAACCGGCAGTTGACGCCTTCGGCGATGCTGGTGTCGGTGTACCAGAGCCTGCAGACGAACAATACGGCTGGGGAGGAGATGAGCTACCGGCTGACGGGAGAGATTGGCGTGAAGGGGCTGCCGCCGGTCCGCATAGAGGGAATGATGGCGCAGAATGAGGTCTTCCCGGGGACGATCAATGCAGCGCTGTCTGGTGAACGACCGGTTCAACAAGGTGTATGGCAATGCGCTGGAGCAGCCGGTGGTGACGGGGGTGAAGCTGAAGGCGGAGGCGATTCCGGCAAGGATGACGGCGGTGCTGGAGTCGGCGCGGCTGAGCCGGATTGAAGCGCACCCGGGCGATGAGATTGAGGTGGAGACTACGCTGCATCCTTACCAGGCTGAGGCGAAGATGGTGCGGGTGAAGGTGAAGCTGCCGGCAGAGTTGACGCCGGGAACGATGCGCGTGGTGGTGAGCGATGGTGCGACGGTGGACCGGTTAATGACGCGGACCGGACCGCAGCATACGTTGGGTCTGGCCGATGCGGTGGCGGAGCTGAACCGGATGCATGCGAACGATCGCGTGTATGTGACGCTGCTGAACCATGCCACGCAGGCGGTGCTGGAGGGCGAGGTGTTGCCGACCGTGCCGATTTCGATGGCGAATGTACTGGAGCCGCTGAAGGACGCGCAGAAGATGCAGTTGACCGCCGAGAGTGTGGTGGAAGCGGGGTCGACCGAGGCGGGATATGCGGTGAGCGGGTCGCAGGTGTTGAACCTTCTGGTGAAGTAGCGTGGGTTGCGCGTTGACTCGATTGACAAATGCTGAGAGGCAGGTTTGTGGATCGGTCTTTGTGGATTGGCCGGGGCGAAGCTGCGATTCTTCTGAGCGTAATTTTTTCCCGGGTGGGGTGTTGTAGCATCAAGAGGAAGCAGACGCTACATCAGCAGAAAAAGGGACAGATTTCGAATGAGTGAGATACATGGGTTTGGTGTGCACGCGGCTGGTGCGCAGTTACTGCCGTACAAATACGATCCGGGTGCGTTGCGTCCCAATGAGGTTGAGATCAAGATTTCGCATTGCGGCGTGTGCCACAGCGATGTCCACCTGATCGATAACGACTGGGGTATGAGCAAGTATCCGTTTGTTCCGGGCCATGAAATTGTGGGGACGGTGGTTGCGGTTGGTTCGGCGGTGAAGGACCGGACGGTGGGCGAGCGCGTGGGTGTGGGCTGGCAGGCGGATAGCTGTGGGATCTGCGAGTGGTGCAGGCAGGGAGATGAACATCTGTGCGCGAAGGCGCAGCCGACGTGCGTGGGGCGGAATGGCGGATTTGCCGACAAGATTCGCGTGAACTCGCGGTTTGCGATCCCGGTGCCTTCGGCGCTGGAGAGTGAGAATGTGGCTCCGCTGATGTGCGCAGGGATTACGGTGTATAGCCCGATGCGGAACCATGGGGTGCGGCCGTCGTCGCGCGTGGGCGTGATCGGGATTGGCGGCCTGGGGCATCTGGGGATTCAGTTTGCGAAGGCGTTTGGCGCAGAGGTGACGGCGTTTTCGACGACGAAGGAGAAAGAGGCCGAGGCGCTGAAGCTGGGAGCGCACAACTTCGTAAATACGCGGGATACGGGAGCGTTGAAGAAGGTGGCGGGCTCGTTCGATCTGCTGCTGTCGACGGTGAGCGCGGACCAGGACTGGCAGGCGTATGTCGCGGCGCTGCGGCCTAAGGGGATGCTGTGCCTTGTGGGAGCTTCGCCTTCGCCGATGCAGGTGAGTGCGTTTTCGTTGATTGGCGCGCAGAAGGCTATTTCGGGAAGCAATACGGGGAGCCCGCAGGACCTGTTCGAGATGCTGGATGTGGCCGCGCGACATGGCGTGAAGGCGACTACGGAGCGGTTTGCGATGGCCAAGGCGAATGATGCAGTGGCCCGGGTGAAGAAGAACCAGGTGCGGTATCGGGCGGTGCTGGCGAACTAGCTGGAACATCGCTGCGCTATGAAAAGGCGTAACGGTGATCAAAGGGATAAAGACTGATAAGAGTGGCGCGATGACTTCGGTTGCGTCTTTTATCTTTTTCTTATCCTTTTGATCACTGTTACGCCTTCGTCTTTTTCTGTTTGGGAGACCAATGGCGGGAAGGTGCTTTAGACTCATCAGAATGATGCGACGAATGTTGGTGACGGTTTTGGTGGCGGGGAGTTTCCTACTGCCGGGGTTGGCGATTGCGCAGGGCACGAAGTTGTGGAGCGTGGATCGCTACGAGGAGTTGGAGAAGGGTTCGACTGAAGGCGTCGCGGTTCGCAGCGATGGACAGCTGGAGGCGGGGCCGGTGAGTTCCCTGCTGTATGCGACCGGGAAGAGCTATGTGTGGTCGGCGGCGAGCGATGCCGCGGGGAATGGCTATCTGGGGTTGGGCGGGACGGCGGCGGGGTCGGGCGTGGTGATGAAGGTGACGCCGGATGGGAAGGCGACGCAGATCTTTGCGAGTAAGGAGCTGGCGGTGCAGGCGCTTCGGGTGGCGGCGGATGGGAGCCTGCTGGTTGCGACTTCGCCGGATGGCAAGGTGTATCGGGTTCCGGCTTCGGGTGGGGCGATTTCAGGAAGCGCAGCGGCTCCGGTGGTGGTGTTTGATCCTGCGGTGACGGAGGAGAAGCCGAAGTATCTTTGGGATCTGGCTGTGGGTAAGGGTGGTGAGGTTTATGTGGCAGCGGGAGCGCCGGCGGTGGTGTATCGGGTGCCTGCGGGTGGAGGGAAGGCGGAGGTGCTGTTCAAGACGGCGGATCAGCATATCCGGTGTCTGTTGATGGGTGCGGATGGGACGACGTTGTGGGCTGGGTCGGATGGGTCGGGGGTGATTTATAAATTTGCGACGGGGGTGGCCGGGGCGAAGCCGTTTGCGGTGTATTCGGCGGGGCGGAGGGAGATTACGTCGCTGGCGATGGATGCGGCGGGAAATGTGTATGCGGCGGGTGTGGGGACGAAGGGGCATACGGCGCTGCCGCCGCTGCCGGTGACGGGAAATGTGGGAGTGTCGATAACGTTTGTGCAGCCGGGGTCGTCGACGGCGGCGGGGTCGAATACGCTGGTGCCGGATGGGTCGGAGATTTATCGGATTGCTGCGGATGGAAGTCCGCAGAAGCTGCTGACGCTGAAGGACGATGTGGTGTATGCGCTGGCGGTGCGGAACGGGAGTTTGTTCGCGGCGACTGGGAATCGGGGGCGGATGTATCGGGTCGACACGAATGAGGCTGGACGATTTACCGATGTTGCGCATCTGGAGGCGTCGCAGGGGATGGCGTTTGCGCCGGTGAAGGATGGGTTGCTGGTGGCGACGAGCAATAGCGGGAAGGTGTTTCGGCTGGGCGATGCGGTTGCGCCGAATGCGACTTATACGAGCGAGGTGTTCGATGCGCAGGGATTTTCGCAGTGGGGGCGGGTGGAGGTCAGGGCTGGTGCGCCGGCGGGGTTTGATCTGTTTGTGCGGAGCGGGAATGTGGAGAGTCCGCTGATGGGATGGAGTGAGTGGGTCAAGGTTGGAGCGGATGGCAGCTTTGCGGTTCCGGCGGGACGGTATGTGCAGTGGAAGGCGGTGCTGAGGAGTGGGGGAACCGTCGATTCGGTGGCGCTGAATTATCTGCAGAAGAATGTGGCTCCGGTGGTGGATGAGGTGGTGGTGCAGCCGGGGGCGCGGGTTGCGGCTACTCCGCCGGCTCCGAATGCGGGAACGGTGCAGGTGGCGTTTCCTCCGGCTGCGGGGACTCCGCCGGCGGTGAGTTTTTCTCCGGATGCGAGCGCGACTCCGCTGACGGCGCAGAAGGACAAGACGGCGGTGACGGTGCGGTGGATGGCGCATGACGACAACGGCGATGATTTGATGTTTGCGGTTTGGTATCGCGGGGTGGGCGAGGCGAACTGGCGATTGTTGAAGGACAAGATCTCGGAGAAGGTGTACAGCTTCGATTCGTCGCTGTTGCCGGATGGGCGTTATGAGGTGAAGGTGGTGGCGAGCGATGCGCCGGTACATACGGATGCGGAGGCGCTGACCGGGGAGAGGGTGAGTGAGGTGTTTGTCGTGGATACGACTCCGCCGGTGCCTGGGGTGTTGACGGCAACGATGGTTCCGGGATCGCGCAGCGCCGATGATTCATGCGACGCTGGAGGCGCAGGATGCGACTTCGCCGATTGCGCATGCGGAGTACTCGCTGGATGCGGGGCCGTGGCAGTATCTGGAGCCGGTGGGAAAGGTTTCGGATTCGTTGACGGAGCGGTATGACTTTACGGTTCCGGTGCCGGCCGCGACTACGCCTGTGACAGATGCGAAGGAGCATGTGCTGGCGGTGCGGGTGTATGACCGGTACGAGAATGTGGTGGCGGTGAAGGCGGTCGTTCGCTGATGTCTGGGTGGCTGACGGCTCGGTTTCCGAAGTTCACGCAGGACCGGCTGTTGCTGGTCGTGGATCTGATCGGGACGTTTGTCTTCGCGGTGGAGGGTGCGCTGGCGGGGATCGATGCCGGGCTGGATGTGTTTGGGTTGCTGGTGTTGTCGTTTGTGACGGCGCTGGGTGGTGGGACGATTCGTGATTTGTTGATTGGGGCGATTCCGCCGAACAGTATTCGCGACTGGCGGTATGGGGCGACGGCGTTTGCCGGTGGGGGTGCGGTGTTTTTCTTTCATCCGCTGTTTCATCTCGTGCCGAGGCATTTGATGATTACGCTCGATGCGGCAGGGTTGGCTTTGTTTGCGGTGGCGGGTGTGGGGAAGGCGCTGGAGTATGGGATTACTCCGCTGCTCGCGATCATGATGGGTGCGGTGACGGGAGCAGGCGGCGGGACGGTGCGGGATGTGCTGCTGGCACAGGTGCCGGGGGTGCTGCACTCGGATGTGTATGCGGCAGCGGCGCTGGCGGGGGCTACGGTGGTGGTGGTGGGGTTGAAGATGAAGATGCAGCGGGGGGTGGCGATGAGTTTGGGGGCGGGGGCTTGTTTTGCGCTGCGGATGGTGGCGGCGTGGCAGCATTGGAATCTGCCGAGGGTGATGGTGCGTTAGGTTTTTTGCTGAGAGACGTCCGTCCTGCCGGGACGGGCCCACTGCGCGTGAGGCGGCCACTTCGTGGCGCGTATACCGGTCTGGGCGACAAGATACTGCCGGGGGCCTCGCGTTGCTCGGCTCGGCGGATAGTAAGCTGGGATTCGATGCGATTTGAATTGTTTATTGCGGCGCGGTATCTGCGGGCGAAGCGGCGGCAGGCTGTGGTTGGGGTGATTACCGCGATTTCAGTGATTGGTGTGGCGGCGGGTGTGGCTTCGCTGATTATTGCGCTGGCGATTACGAATGGGATGCGGCGGGATTTGCAGGAACGGCTGGTGGGGTCGACCTCGCATGTGGACCTGATGCGGGTGGCGGGAGATGGGATACGGGACTGGCGGCCTCTGCTGGAGCGACTGCGGAAGGTGCCGCATGTGGTGGCGGCGGCTCCGGGGCTGTATGGGCAGGTGCTGATCTCGCGGGGGGCGCGGAGTGGGGGCGGGCTGATCAAGGGTGTGATTCCGGCGGATGAGAAGACGGTGGGAGATCTGTTGCAGAGTGTGAAGGAGGGGTCGGCGGCGGCGTTGGAACCGGAGGTTCGCCCCATGCTCGAATCCTTCCCAATTACACCAGCTGGTCAACGCCCGCCGCCCGCGACTTACCAAGCTGTAAATGCTGGACACATTCCACCGATTGTGATTGGGCAGGATCTGGCGGAGACGATTGGGGCGAAGGTTGGAGACACGGTGCTGGTGACGAGTCCGCAGGGGGAGTTGACGCCGCTGGGGCTGGTGCCGCGGTATCAGCGATTTCAGGTGGTGGGGATCTTCAAGTCGGGGTTTTATCAGTACGACTCGAGCTATGCGTTTACGCGGCTGTCGATGCGCAGAGGCTGTTCAGCGAGCCGGATCTGATTTCGGTGATCAGCTTCAAGGTGGATGATCTGTATCAGGCGGACAAGGTGGGGCGTGCGATTGAAGAGGCTGCGGGTAAGGGGTTTCAGACGACGAACTGGATGGAGCAGAATCGCGAACTGTTTCGCGCGCTGAAGCTGGAGCAGGTGGTGACGTTTATTGTTCTGGCGCTGATTGTTTGTGTGGCTGCGCTGAATATTCTGATCGCGCTGACCATGATGGTGATGGAGAAGACGCGGGATATTGCGGTGTTGATGAGCTTTGGGGTGCGGGCGGATCAGGTGCGGCGGATTTTTCTGCTGCAGGGGTTGCTGATCTCGGTGATTGGGACGGTGCTGGGGTTGATCGTTGGGTATGGGTTGAGCTGGGCGGGTGGGCACTACCGGTTTATTCATCTGGATGCGGCGGTTTATTCGATTGATTATCTGCCGTTCGCTCCGCGGTTCTGGGATGCGGTGATTGTGGCGGCGGTGAGTCTGGGGGTTAGTTTGATGGCTACGCTTTATCCGAGTGGGAGTGCGGCGAAGGTGCTGCCGGCGGAGGCTTTGCGGTATGAGTGAACCGAGATTGAAGTATGGGCAGTTGGCGCCGGAGGGTTTGGCGCGGATGCGGGAGTTGGAGCACTACCTGAATAATGGTGCGGGGCTGGAGGCTTCGTTGCGGGAGTTGGTGAGGCTGCGGGTTTCGTTGATGAATGGGTGTGAGTATTGCATTGTGCTGCATACGTCGGAGTTGAATAAGTTGAGTGAGACGGCGGAGCGGATCGCGGAGGTTGTGGATTGGCGGAGCTCGGAGCTTTATACGAAACGGGAGCGAGCGGCGCTGGCGTGGGCGGAGGCGGTGACGAATATTCAGGAGGGGCATGCTCCGGATGTGTTGTATGAGGCGGTGAGAGAGCAGTTCAGCGATGTGGAGACGGTGAATCTGACGCTGGTGATTACAACGATCAATGCGTGGAATAGGATTTCGATTGCGCTGGGGAGGTACTCGGGACATGCGCATGAGGTGACAGTTTGAGCGATCCGAAAGAAGGGGATGTGCGGATTTTGAATGAGAACTCGCTGGAGCCGCTGCCGGTGGTGCGGGAGCGGACGGTGGTGATGCGGGCGGTGGGGTTGACGAAGATTTATCCAGCGGTTTCGGAGGGTGCAGGACGGCCGGCGTTGGAACTGTTTCGCGGGTTGGACTTGAAGGTCTATGTGGGGGAGATGGTTGCGATTGTGGGGGAGAGCGGCGCGGGGAAGAGTTCCCTGCTGCATCTGCTGGCCGCGCTGGATACTCCGACGGCGGGCGATGTGTGGTGCGGGGAGAGCCGGTTGAGTGGATTTACGCCGAAGCAGGCGGCGGAGTTTCGCAATCGGGATGTGGGGTATGTGTGGCAGTTTCACTATTTGCTGCCGGAGTTTACGGCGCTGGAGAATGTTGCGATGCCGCTGCTGGCTCGCGGGACAAGACGAGGGGCGGCGCTGGAGAAGGCGCGGTACTGGCTGGGAGAGGTGGGGCTGGCGGATCGGGCGGAGCACCGTTCGGGGGAGTTGAGCGGAGGGGAGCAGCAGAGGGTGAGCCTGGCGCGGGCGCTGGTGGGAGAGCCGAAGATTCTGCTGGCGGATGAGCCTACGGGCGATCTGGACGGGAAGACGGCGGAGGCGGTGTTCGGGTTGATTCAGCGGTTGCATGAGGCGCATGGTCTGACGAGTGTGCTGGTGACGCATAATCTTGAGTTTGCGCACAGGTGCGACCGGGTGTTGCGGCTGCGGGAGGGATTGCTGGTGGATGCAAAGGCTTTGAACTAGGAGACAGCCGGGGGGATGGCTGGGGGAGATGTGGATTTCAAATCAAGTATTTAGTTGAGTTTGTCGTTTGGATGGGATGTGGGTGGTGTCGGCGATGCACCTAGTTTGGTGCGGGTTTTGCACAACGTGCATCTAAAAGAATGCTAAGTTAGGCATAACTTTTGAGGGATTTCGATAATTTAGCAGGGACGACTACACTGTAGGAGTGGAATGGGTGCTTTGTAACTTGAAGTTGCCTGGTTTGTCCCCGAGTTGAGCAGGAGACGGGGACGGTTAATGGGACCAATGGCGCTGTTCGGCCTTCGGGCTGGATGGTTGCCGGCTTGAAAGGGATGCCATGTTCGAACGCTATACGGAGAAGGCGCGCCGGGTGATCTTCTTTGCCCGGTATGAGGCGAGTCAGTTTGGGTCGCCTTATATCGAGACGGAGCATCTTCTGCTCGGTTTGTTGCGCGAGGACAAGGCACTGACGAACCGCTTTTTGCGGTCGCATGCGTCGGTGGAGTCGATACGCAAGCAGATTGAAGGGCATACGACGATTCGGGAGAAGGTGTCGACTTCGGTCGATCTGCCGCTGTCGAACGAGTGCAAGCGAGTGCTGGCGTACGCGGCGGAAGAGGCCGAGCGGCTTTCGCATAAACATATTGGAACGGAACATCTGCTGCTGGGTCTGCTGCGTGAAGAGAAATGCTTTGCAGCGGAGATCCTGCAGGAGCGTGGGTTGCGGCTGCCGGCGATTCGCGAGGAGTTGCAGCGGACGACGCAGGAGAAGGTGCCTGCTTCGCAGGGCAGCAAGGGGCAGCGCGGCGAACAGAGTATGCTGGCGGAGTTTTCGCGCGACCTGACGCAGTCGGCGATGGATCAGCAGCTTGATCCGCTGGTGGGGCGCGATGCGGAGGTGGATCGCGTGATCCAGATTCTGTGCCGCCGGACGAAGAACAATCCTGTGCTGATCGGTGAACCGGGTGTGGGTAAGACCGCGATCGTAGAGGGCCTTGCTCAGAAGATTGCTGATGGTGAGGTGCCGAGTTTCCTGGCGGACAAGCGAGTGCTGGCGCTGGATCTTTCGTTGATCGTTGCGGGCACGAAGTATCGTGGACAGTTTGAAGAGCGGCTGAAGACGATCATGAAGGAGCTGATGGAGAATCAGAACTCCATCGTGTTCATCGATGAGTTGCATACGCTCGTGGGTGCTGGTTCGGCGGAAGGGTCGCTGGATGCGGCGAATATTTTGAAGCCGGCATTGAGCCGCGGCGAGATTCAGTGCATCGGCGCGACGACTCCGGCGGAATATCGGAAGTCGATCGAGAAAGATCGTTCGCTTGAGCGCAGATTCCAGGCGGTGAAGGTTCCTCCGCCGAATGAGGAAGACGCGATCAAGATCATCATGGGGATCAAGGAGAAGTACGAGAAGTTTCACGCGGTGAGCTACACCGATGATGCGATTACTTTCTCGGTGTCGCACTCGAGCCGTTATATTCCGGATCGGTTTCTGCCGGATAAGGCAATTGACTTGATCGATGAGGCTGGGGCGCGAGTGAAGCTGCGGCAGACTTCGATGCCGGAAGAGTTGACCGAGGTTCAGAAGCGGATCAAGTTCATCGTGCACCGGATGGAGAACGCGATTGCGAATCATGAGTTCGAGAAGGCGCGGTTCTACTCGGATGAGGAGCGCAAGGAGCGGGAGAATCTGAGGGCGCTGCGGGACAAGTATCACCTGGATGATTCTTCGGCGGGCATTGTGACGCGCGGGGATATCGAGGATGTTGTCAGCCGTTGGACCGGCGTGCCGATTACTTCGTTGAAGGAAGAAGAGACGCAGCGATTGCTGCGAGTCGAGGAAGAGCTGCACAAGCGCGTGATCTCGCAGGATAAGGCGATCAATGCACTGGCGCGGGCGATTCGGCGGTCGAGAGCCGGGTTGAAGAATCCGGCGCGGCCGATTGGGAGCTTCCTGTTCCTTGGGCCTACGGGCGTAGGTAAGACGGAGATGGCGCGGACGCTGGCGCAGTTCCTGTTTGGCTCGGAGAAGGCGCTGATCCGGTTCGATATGTCGGAGTTCATGGAGAAGCATTCGGTCTCGAAGCTGATTGGTTCGCCTCCGGGATATGTCGGGTATGAAGAGGGTGGACAGCTTACGGAACGCGTGAAGCGTAATCCGTATTGCGTCGTGTTGCTGGATGAGATTGAGAAGGCGCATCCGGATGTGTTCAATTTGCTGCTGCAGGTGTTTGAAGACGGGCAGCTGACGGATGGATTGGGCAACACGGTCGACTACAAGAACACGATCATCATCATGACGTCGAACATTGGAGCGAAGCATCTGCAGAAGCGGCAGGGGCTCGGGTTCCAGAGCGAGAAGGAAGACATGGTGATGGACAAGATGGAGGAGCTGGTTCGGGGCGAGGTGAAACGGACGTTCAATCCGGAGTTCCTGAATCGCCTGGACGAGATCATCATCTTTACGTCGCTGTCGGATGCCGACCTGATGCAGATTCTCGAGTTGCTGGTGCAGCAGTTGAATGCCAACCTCGTGCATAAGGCGATTACGATTTCTGTGACCGATGATGCGAAAAAGTGGATCATCCAGAAGACGGCTGCAGACCGGACGTATGGTGCGCGGCCTCTGCGCAGGGCTTTGCAGAAGTTCGTGGAGGATCCTCTGTCGGAGGCTCTGATCGGCGGCGGTATCGTCGAGCGGCCGGCGTTCCTTGAGGTCTACATGGAAAATAATCAGCTGTTCTACCGGCCGGTTTCGGCAGACGGCGAAGAGAAGATGGCGGGGATGGCGCTGAGCGCGGTGTAATCTCTCGTCGTTCTGAATCGACTGTGCGCCCCGGCTTGATGCCGGGGCGTATTGTTTTGGTGGGAGGATTCTGAGTTATGGACCGTCGCGAGTTTGGAGGTTTGTTACCGGCTTTGATGGCTGGTTTGGCCCTGGTTCCGGGGAGTGCGGAGGCACAAGGCGGCGGGCTGCCGACGATTGAGTCGGGGGTGTATAAACCGACGCCTGCGAAGGCTGGGTCGATGGAGGGCCACTCTTCGAGCCGGTATTTGATGGGGATGTTGAAGGCGGGGAATATTCGGCTGGAGATGCATGAGTCGACGATTCAGCCGGGGGCACAGCATGAGGCGGTGGGGACGCATCTGCATAACGAGATCTGGCTGGTGCGCGAGGGCACGGCGGAGTTGACGACGAATGGTGTGGCGAGAACGATGGCTGCGGGTGATGTGGGGATTTGTTGCGCGGGGGATAAGCACTTCATCGCAAATACGAGCGATAAGCCGGTGACTTATTTTGTGGTGACGGTGGGGCCGCCGGAGTAGCTGGACTAGAGCCTGGGGAGAGTTCAGACGACGGTGAACAGGCTCCGTTGCCCCGTGAAATATTCCCTCAGCGGCTAAAGCCGCATTGGATCAGGGGAGAGTTTACGGCGAGGCTAAAGCCGCGCCCCTTCAAGCGGGCTCCGCAGCTCTGGATTTGATCTGATCTGAGAACGACTACAGGGGCTCATTCAACGTTGCGTAGGCTGTGACTGGTGCTTCGGTGCGCTTGCGGGTGAGGAAGTAGGTGAGAAGAATGGTGGCGCCGATGGCTCCTACGACGGCGTCAGTGCCGGCGAGGCCGCGGGCGCCCCAGAGCTTGCCCCCGTGGCCGTCCACTGCGGTCATGTAGGCCACGGGGACATTGCCCAGAGAGTTGATGATGGAGTAGCGGGCGCAGCCGCTTTTGCCGGATCGGCCGAGGAACTCGAGCACAACGGCGGTGAACAGTGCGTAGCAGGCACCTATGGTGAAGAGGTACAGGGTGGCTCCGACGAAGTAAGTGGAAGGACGGAGCGGGCACAGCCAGAGAATCGCGATGGTGGCCTCGTTGACGAGGCCGACGGAGAGGTAGGCGACGGACGCGCGGACGCGAGCGGGGACCAGGGTGGCTGTGAGCGCGCCGGCTGCGGTAAGGAGAGCTCCTCCGATGCCGTTCATCCAAGCCATCTGCTGGCCACTGAGACCGTAGTCCTGCGCGATGCCGGGGAGAAGGCCGATCGCGGCTCCACTACACATCGGAAAGAGCATGAGCAGCGTGTATGGAACGGCTCGCCAACAGAGGAAGGTGTGTTTGAATTCCTGCCAAATGCAGGTGAATGTTTGTTTGAGGACAAACAATTGTTCTTTTGGAAGCAATGCAATTGCAGAAAGCCCGGAAAGGGGCAAAACAACAATTGCCGTTGCGATCCATTTGAGGTTAGACACACCCGACCACTTTGCCAGGAAGATCAGTACAACGATGACAACGAGGGTGACCGGAAACGCTCGACGGAACAACTGCTGGCGGCTACGTTTTTGCAAATCTTCGATGGCAGCAAGAGGAAGATCATGGATCTCTCGGCTCGGCTGCTCCGGGGCGGCGAGCGCCGCGAGGGACGGGAGGAAGATGAGGGCGGCAGTAATCCAGCCGAGAGGGCCGATGGAGATTTTTTCGGCGAGCGAGGCGAGGGCGAAGATGCCGAGGGCTCCGAAGGCGAGAGAACTGGCCTGGTAGAAGCTGCTGGCGCGGCGGCGATTGAGTTCATTGTGGAGCATGCCCATCATTCCGCCGCAACTGGAGACCATCAACTGGCCAAAGCATGCACTGAGGAACATGAGTGCGACTGCCGATGGAGTGTCCAACCTGCCACCGCGGAAGGCGGCCACCAGAGTGAGGGCCGCGCCGAGAGCTCCGACGATAAGCCAGGTGCGGCGGCGAATCCAGAAGTCGGTGATGGGGCTCCAGAGAAAGTAAATGCTCTGGGGGAGAATGAGGAGTGCGATGATCTCGGAGCTTCGGCCGATGCCGACTCCCTGTCGACGGAGCAGGTAGGAGAGGGCGCCACTGATGAGGCCGTTGGACAGAATCGCCATCGGTGCGATGAGCAGACCGAAGAGCCAGGGACGTTCTTTGGAGGAGGAGGGATTCAGGCCTGCGACTTGCTCCAGGGCGACTTCGTTCATGCGAATGACGGTAGCACGCTGATCGCGTTTTGACCCGGATTTAAAGGAGAAAACCCCGGTGACCCCGGGGTTTTTCTACGGATGGCGGTTAGACGAGGGACTGCGCTGACTTAACCGCGCTTTGAACCACGTCGCTGGCTTTGTCGACGGCGTTCTCAACGTGGCCTCGAGTGCGCTTCACGGCCTTCTCTGCTTCTTTGCTGAGACGTTCTGCCTGTTCCTTGAGATAGTTGGCTGCATCTTCGAGGTAGTCGCTTGCGTCCTCGACGCCCTTGCGGAGTTGTTTGCGCGTTTTGACGCCGGTTTGCGGAGCGTAGAGGAGAGCGATTGCGGCTCCGGCGGTGACGCCGATGCCGAAAGCGAACCAGTAATTTTTTGCGCTCATGTTTACAGTACCTCTTGCCTTATTAGGCTTCTCTTTCCTTTAGGATTCGAGCCGATTGCGATTGGTTGGTTATTCTATACGGTTTCGCAATGAATCTGCTTTCAAGCGGTTGAATGCTAGACGGCGAGGCCTGCCAGTTCCCTTGCCCGCAAGAATATTCTGGTGAACATAGTGGTGTTGAGCCGGCCGGTGTTGGTGTTGCGCAGAGAGGGGTGGTAGGTGGCGAGGAGATGCAGGCCGTTAGGAAGACGATACTCGGCACCGTGGGAGAAGCGGTACTCCGATTTGCGGGGAATGACTCCGGTGTGGAGCAGGTAGGCCAGATAGCCGTCGAAGGCGATCTTTCCGAGGCAGACGACGACGCGGACTCGCGGCAGGGCTTGTATTTCGGCGGCAAGATGGGTGGCGCAGTTGCGAATCTCCTGAGGAAGAGGCTTATCGCCGGGCGGGGCGCAGCGGACGACAGAGGCGATCCAGGCATGGCGGAGTTTGAGGCCGTCGTCGCGGGCGATGGCGCGAGGTTTGCTGGCGAGGCCGAGCTCGTGCAGGACGGGATACATGAAGTCGCCGGAGCCGTCGCCGGTGAACGGGCGTCCGGTGCGATTGGCTCCGTGGGCGCCGGGGGCCAGGCCGAGGATGAGGATTCGGGCGCGGGGATCGCCAAAGCCGGGGACGGGGCGGGCCCAGTAGGTCTGGTCGTGGTAGGCGCGGCGTTTGGTTTCGCCGATGCCGCGGCAGTAGTCGCGAAGCCGATCGCATCGTTCACAGGTGGCGATGGATTCGTGAATCTGCTGGAAGAGCTGAGTCGTACTGTTTGCGCTGGGAGGTGTCACTGCATCCCATGATAGTAGGAGTGAGGCATGGGCGATCCCGAAGTAGGCTCGTGCTTACGTAGAATGAATTAGCGACAGAAAGAAGGACAGGCGGCGAGTTGGAAGATCCGAGACTTAGCAGGATGTACTGGGCGCTTCTGAAGCAGGGGGCGGCTCGATGGCGCAGAAGGATATGGCTTGCTGCGGTGATGCGCTCGGGCATGCTCACTGTCCTGGTCCTGATACTTGTGTTAATGGGGTTGGCGTTTGGTTGGCGGGAACACAGACGGGGACAGTTTTCTCAGCTAAAGAAGGAACTGAACAAACGGCCGGTGCGGGATGTTGCCGTCCAGCCGGGAGGACAGGACGTCGTGATGTTGCAACGATCGCAGATTACAGGGGACAACGGGCCAGAGTTTCTTTCGGCAACGGTGCTGCCGGGCCGCGGGATGAATGTGCTGCAAATTACGGCTTATCTTCCTGGAAAGGGAGAGGTGAATCTTCTTGCGTCTCCGCCGCTGCAGGAGGCGAATCAGTTGCTGAGCGGGACCGGGGTGGATGCGACGGGCGCGAAGAGTCTGGCGATGGGTGCGGCGATTGAGGTGCCATGGGCTGGCCGAATCTCCGGATCGCCTACGCCGGAGGGGGAAAGCCTCAGCACCATGTGGCATGGGATGCACATGGTTCTGCCGGCGGACGCGAAGGATAGCTACGGAATCGGCGGAGCAGTGGCTGCCGGCGGCTTGCTGCTGAAGATGCCGTCGAGCACGAACAACACGAACGTGATGCCGGATGGAGGCGAGGCGCAGGCGACCTTTCGTGCAGGCAGCTTTAACGGGCACTGGCCGTCGGACACAGAGATTTCGACGGCTGTGGAGTTGAGCGGCAAGGCAATCACACTCAGGGTGCTGGCGCGTAATACAGGAACCACGGCGGAACCGATCGGAATCGGCTGGCATCCGCGATTTTCGATTCTCAATGGGCATCGCGGGCAGATGACGTTGCGGCTGCCTGAGGGACTTCGCGTCGACGTGAAGGATCGCCGCACAGGGCAGTTGAGCGGAAAGCTTGTGCCGGTTGAGAAGACTGAGTATGACTTTACGGGTCGCAACGGCGCGCAGCTTGGCGCGTTGAACCTGGACGACACCTTTGTTCACCTGAGGACAGGATTACTGGAAGACGGGCCGGTGGCGGAGTTGCGTGATCCGGAGAACGATTACGGACTGCGCATCACGGCGATGACGTCGACGATCAAGGCGATGCGGGTGTATGCGCCACTCGATGGATCGTTTATATCGATTCAGCCGCAGTTCAACTATGACGATCCGTTTGGACACGAGTGGTCGAAGGATGAAGATACCGGAATGGTGGTCTTGCAGCCGGGACAAACGACGCAGTGGAAGATTCGGCTGGAGATATTTTCGCTGAGTTCGACGGATACCGATCGCATGTAGCGGGGCGGCTCCCCCGACAGCTTGGATGACCGTTTTGATGGGGGGATGGCAGACGGGTGCGGGTGCGGGGCGGCGCATGGTTTGACCCTCTCTATCCAAGCCTCGTACAGTAGTGAATGAGGCATAAACCGCGCTCGCTGCGCATGGCGAGCGACACGGCACATAGAGGCTTCCTGGAAGGCATGGATTTGACCCCGACTGAGATGACTGAGACGAATGAGACTGCCGAGCAGCAGTCCGAATTGACGAACACGCATGAACACCACCACGAGCATGATCATGATCATGAGCACACGCATCAGGCTGCGCCTGCGCTGAACCCTGAACTGACCCGCGAGATTGAGGTCGAGGTTGGGGCGGATGAAGTATCGAAGAGCTTCAAGACGGTGGTGAAGCGGTACCAGAAGCTGGCCCGGATTCCTGGGTTTCGCGCAGGCAAGGTGCCGGAGTCGCTGATCCGGTCGAAGTTTGCGAAGGAGGTTCGCCAGGAGGTTCTGGAGAGCCTGGTTTCGGAGCGATTCCGCAAGGCGATCAATGAGCGGAAACTGCGCCCGGTGTCTGAGCCTCAGTTGCTCGACATGCAGCTGCTCGATGGACAGCCGCTGAAGTTCAAGGCAGCGTTTGAGGTGGCTCCGGAGATCGATATCACGGGCTTCGACAACGTTCGTGTGAGCAAGCCGGATGTTGCCCTAACCGATGAGGAGTTCGACTCGGAGTTGACCCGGGTACTGGATGGCCACGCGACGGTGGAGCCGGTCGAAGAAGATCGCGCGCTGACCGATGGGGACTGGGCTGAGATTCAGTTTCGCGGCGAGGTGAAGGACCTGGCGCAGACGGTGACGGCAGAAGGCGTGCAGAACACGTCGACACAGGCTCCGATTACAGGCGAGGATGTGTTGATCGAGATTGGCGGCAAGAATACGCTGGCTGCGTTCAACGACGCGTTGCGTGGCGCCAAGCCGGGCCAGGAGCTAAAGTTCGAGGTTGATTATCCGGCGGACTTTGGCGAGCGGCGGCTTGCGGGACAGACCGTGAGCTACGACGTGACCGTGAAGGGGATCAAGCACAAGAGCTATCCGGAGCGGGACGCGGAGTTCGCCAAGCAGCTCGGCAACTATGAGAGCTGGGATGAATTTGAGACGAAGCTGCGTGAGCATGCGGCGGATCGCAAGAAGCATTCGCTGGACAATGGCGCCAAGGACAAGATGCTGGGTGAATTGATTGAAAAGTTCCAGTTCCCTGTTCCCGAGTCGTTTGTTCAGCAGCAGATTGAGTCGCGGCTGGACCGCGGGTTGCGTGCTCTGGCACAACAGGGCATGTCGGTGGAAGACATGCGCAAGCTGGACTTCGTTCGCCTGCGCGAGGCACAGCGGGACCAGGCCGTCAACGAAGTAAAGGCGTCGATGGTTCTGGACCGGATTGCCGAAGTTGAGGGCGTGACGGTGAGCGATGAAGATGTTGATCGCGAACTGCTAATGCTTTCGATTCAGGGGCGGGAGCCTCTGGAGGCTTTGCGCGAGCGGCTGACGAAGGATGGCGGGCTGGACCGGATACGCGAGCAGATGCGGCGCGAGAAGACAGGAAGCGTGCTCTACGAGAAGCTGGCTTCGTAGATATAAAAAATAAAACAGAACCTCTGTTTGACGATCTAAACAGAAAGCGATTTATAGAAAGAGAGCGTTATGGGATTAGTACCGATGGTGATCGAGCAGACGAGCCGAGGCGAACGCGCCTACGACATCTACAGCCGTCTGCTGCGCGACAACATCATTTTTCTGGGCACGCCGATCGATGACAATATCGCGAACGTGATCATTGCGCAGATGCTGTTTCTGAGCGGTGAGGATCCGGAGAAAGACATACAGCTGTATATCAACTCGCCTGGCGGATCGATTACGGCGGGACTGGCGATCTACGACACGATGCAGTACATCAAGAACGATGTCGTGACGTTCTGCATCGGGCAGGCTGCGAGCATGGGTGCGTTTCTGCTGATGGCGGGTAAGAAGGGCAAGCGGTTCGCTCTGCCGAACTCACGGATTCTGATTCATCAGCCTTCCATGGGTGGGTTGAGCGGACAGGCTACCGATATCGATATCCATGCTCGGGAGATTCTGCGGATTCGGGAGATTACGAATAAGCTGATGAGTGCCAGCACGGGCCAGACGCTGGAACGGATCGAACGCGACGTGGAGCGCGACTTTATCATGACGGCCGCACAATCGAAGGAATACGGCATCATCGATGACATTATTGACCGGCCGCGGACGTAACTGCTGCGTTTCCCTACTACGGAGAAGCCCGAGCCAATGGCTCGGGCTTCTTGCGTCATTGACCTTAAGCAAGTCTATACAACCTTAAGCAAGTCTATGACCATTTCGGGGTACAACTGCGGGTACCTGGGCCATGTTTTGCAGTATGAATCGGGTGTAAACTTGCGTAGATATCTTGTTCTGCGGACAACTCAGGAGCTGTCGCACTTATGAAAACGTCACGGGGCTCAGACGAATCACTTCGTTGTTCTTTCTGCCATAAATCACAGGACGCTGTTGCTAAATTAATCTCTTCTCCTTCGGACTATCCGCGGGCCTATATCTGCGACGAGTGCGTCGCCGTCTGCAATTCGATTCTCGAAGACGATCGCACCGAGACACAACCCGGCGTAGCGCCGGCTCACCTGCCGAAGCCGCAGGAGGTCAAGGCATTTCTTGATGAGTACGTGATCGGTCAGGACCAGACGAAGAAGAAGCTCGCAGTGGCGGTTTACAACCACTACAAGCGGATCCAGATGAACAAGACGCGCGGCAGCGACGTGGAGCTGGCGAAGTCGAACATCCTGCTGGTGGGGCCGACTGGTTCGGGAAAGACGCTGCTGGCGCAGACCATGGCGAAGATGCTGGATGTGCCGTTTGCGATTGTGGACGCGACGACGCTGACCGAAGCTGGGTATGTGGGTGAAGACGTCGAGAACATTATTCTGAAGCTGCTGCAGGCCGCCGATGGCGATGTGCAACGTGCGCAGAGCGGAATTATCTATATCGACGAGATCGACAAGATTGGGCGTAAGGACGAGAACCCTTCGATTACGCGCGATGTTTCGGGCGAGGGCGTGCAACAGGCGCTGCTGAAGCTGCTCGAAGGCACGGTTGCGAACGTTCCGCCGCAAGGTGGACGCAAGCATCCGCACCAGGAGTTTACGGCGGTTGATACGACGAACATTCTTTTCATCTGCGGCGGAGCTTTTGTCGGTCTCGAGAAGGTGATCGGACGGCGCGTCGGCAAGAAGGCTCTGGGTTTCAAGGCAATCGCAGAGGCGGATGCGAAGGACGGCGACGTGACGCCGATTCGTGCACAGCGCGATGCTGAACTGCTACGGCAGGCGGAGCCGCAGGATCTGCTGAAGTACGGGTTGATTCCGGAGTTTGTCGGCCGGCTGCCGGTTCTGGGGATTCTGGACGAGCTGGATGAGGCGGCGCTGATTGAGATTCTGACCAAACCGCGCAATGCGATTTTGAAACAGTATGCGAAGCTGTTCGAGTTTGAAGGCGTGAAGGTCAACTTCACAGACGAGGCGGCGCGAGAGATTGCGCGAGAGGCACTGCAGCGGAAGGTTGGCGCGCGCGGCCTGCGAATGATTCTCGAAGAGTTGATGCTGGACCTGATGTACTTCGTGCCGGGAAACAAGAAGGTCAAAGACCTCGCCATTACGGCAGAGATGGTAAAGAAACACAGCCTGACGCTGCCGATGCTGCTGGAGAAGGCGGGCTAACGGCCATGCGCGGGGTGGCGCGCGGATTCGCATTGGGGAGCGCCCGCGGTGGGAGCCTGCGGGTGGTTGCAACCCGTATTCAGTTGCAATTGCAGCTTCCTATTCCACAGACGTTGTACTTTGCCGGCTGCACAGCACCTTACAACGAAGTACAATCACCTGAAGCCGCGACGCCGATGAATCATTGCCGGTGTTTTCACGTCTAATTGGAGAGCGATGACTAACCAACCCAAAAAAGCGCTGAGCGGTGATATTCGCAAGCTTCCGATGATGCCCATTCGTGACATGGTCATCTTTCCGCATATGATGACGCCGTTTGTGGTGGGGCGGGAGTCGAGCGTGCGGGCTTTGGAAGAGGCGCTGTCGAGTGACCGGAAGATCTTTCTCGCGACGCAGCATGACGCTTCGGTGGATGAGCCAAATGCCGACGATATTTATGAGACGGGTACGATAGGCAATATCGTCCAAAGCGTCAAGATGCCAGACGGAAATATTAAAGTATTGGTTGAAGGAGTGGAGCGGGCGCGAGCGACCGAGGTCAACGATGTCGACGGCTTTTTTGTCGCGACCGTTCGCACCGGGCAAACTCAGCTGGATATGACGCCGCAGGTCGAGCAGCTGATGCAAAGGGTCCACTCACTGTTTGAGCAGTATGTGAAGCTGCAGCAGTCTTTGAACTACGAGACCATGGCCGCCAGTGTGCGTGCGGATGAGCCGGCGAAGCTAGCGGACACGATCGCCGCGAATCTGCAGTTGTCGATTGAGGAGAAGCAGCAGCTGCTGGAGGTCTTCGACCCGGAGCAACGATTATCCAAAGTTGCCGATGTGCTGGATGTAGCGATTGAGAAGCTGAACATGGACCGGACCATTCAGTCGCGGGTAAAGCGGCAGATGGAGAAGGCGCAGAAAGAGTATTACCTCAACGAGAAGATCAAGGCGATCCAGAAGGAGCTTGGACGCGGCGAGAAGTCCGAGTTCGATGAGTTGAAGAAGAAGATTGAAGCGGCGGGAATGCCGAAGGATGTGCTCGAGAAGTCGCTGCAAGAGCTGAAAAAGCTGGAAGCGATGCCGCCGATGTCGGCTGAATCGACCGTGTCGCGGAATTATCTGGACTGGCTGCTGGCGGTGCCATGGAAGAAGCGATCGAAGGAGATTCGTTCGATTGACCATGCCGAACAGATATTGAATGAAGATCACTATGGTCTGGAGAAGATCAAGGAACGTATTCTCGAATTTCTTGCGGTGCGGCAGCTGGTGAAGAATCCGAAGGGATCGATTCTTTGCTTTGTCGGGCCTCCGGGCGTGGGCAAGACTTCGCTGGGAATGTCGATTGCCAAGGCGACTGGACGAAAGTTTGTGAGGATGTCGCTTGGCGGTGTGCGAGACGAGGCGGAGATTCGTGGGCATCGGCGGACTTACATCGGTGCGCTGCCGGGACAGATTATTCAGTCGATGAAGAAGGCGGGCACGAAGAATCCGGTGTTCATGCTGGATGAGATCGACAAGATGGCTTCGGATTTTCGCGGCGATCCGGCGAGTGCTTTGCTTGAGGTGCTGGATCCGGAGCAGAACAGCTCGTTCCAGGATCATTATCTCGATGTGGAGTATGACCTCTCGCAGGTGCTATTCGTGGCGACGGCAAATGTGCTGCATACGATTCCCGGACCGCTGCAGGACCGCATGGAGATTCTGCGGCTGCATGGTTATACCGAGGTCGAGAAACTGGAGATTGCGAAACAGTATCTGGTGAAGAAGCAGCGCGAAGGCACGGGCCTGAGTGAAGACCAGATCGTCTTTGAGGACGATGCGCTGCGGCAGATCATTCGCGGCTATACGCGTGAAGCGGGCGTCAGGAACCTGGAGCGCGAGATCGGGAATGTGTGCCGCAAGGTCGCACGGCGCGTGGTGAAGAACGGCGTCGAGCACAAAGAGATCATCACTGGCGAGAACATCGGCGACATTCTTGGCGTTGCGAAGTTCCGCGACTCGCAGGCGCATGAGAAGAGCGAGATCGGCCTGGTCACGGGCCTAGCGTGGACGGAGATGGGCGGGACGATCCTGCAGACCGAGGTGCAGGTGCTCGACGGCAAGGGCAAGATGACGGCCACGGGGCAACTGGGCGATGTGATGCAGGAGTCGGCACAGGCGGCACTGACCTACATTCGGTCGCGGTCGCATCATCTTGGACTGGCGAAGGATTTCTATAAGAACGTCGACATTCATGTGCATGTGCCAGAGGGCGCGATCCCGAAAGACGGGCCGTCGGCAGGAATTACGCTGGCAACTGGGCTCGCGAGCGCGCTGACGAAGATCAAGGTGCGACGCGATGTTGCGATGACCGGCGAGATTACGCTGCGGGGTAAGGTACTTCCGATCGGCGGCTTGAAGGAGAAGCTGCTGGCGGCGCATCGTGCGGGCATCTTCGAGGCGATTGTGCCGGAGGAGAATCGCAAGGACATGGCTGATCTGCCGGAACTGATCAAGAGCAGCATGAAGCTGCACTTTGTCGAGGAGATGGACCAGGTGCTGAAGCTTGCGCTCGAAGGAGATTTGCCTGAGCTGCATGAAGAGACGCCGGACGGGCTGGCTGCGGTGTTGCCGGTCGCTGGGATCGATCTTCCTCAGCCTATAGCTCATCAGTAGGACGCGATGCAGGAAAAGACAAAAGGCCGGACCCGCTGGGGTTCGGCCTTTGTCTTTGCACCCTCGATGGAGCTAGACAGCTCGTCTACCGCCAACGAAGTTCATGATGACCGAGATCAAGGCGAAGATGAGCAGCAGGTGGATGAGGAAGCTGCTCACGTGCAGGAGGAAGAACCCGCCAAGCCAGAGCAAGATCAGCACCACAGCCAGGATGAGAAACATGATTGACCCTCTTTCTTCCAACAAATTGGCGCTTCGGCGCGATCGTACAGATGATAGGAGCCATACTGAGGTAGATTCGTTGCTCTGCCGGTGAGAGCAGGCGGGATCGGATCGGGTACGGCTTCCCTTCTGGGGGTACCCCCCTATTGCCCGCGCGTAAATATCTTGCAATCAATGACTTACGGAGTATCGACGTCTGCAAAATATTCATAACAAATGGGTTGCGTCCAAATATTAGTCAATAAATGAGTTAGCCCCGGAGGGAACTTCCCCGCGGGGCTTTTGCTTTGTTTTTCTCTACTGTTTTAAGTATAGCGGATTGAAGCTAACTAAAATGCCAACTCGATCTTCTTTTGTTTGAGTCAGTTAAGTGGTTTTGGGGCTTGACATGCGATTTCTGGGCAGGAAAACGCGAAAAATAAATTGGCGTGCGGATAAAGGCATTGGGATCAGGCTCTTCCCTTCCCCGAGCATGTGCCGACTGTTAGCTATGTAGCACACTACTGGACATTTATTAGATAGCAAACTACATAGGTATAGGAAAACCTATGCTCGAGCTTCGCAATGTGTGGAAACGCTATTCCGGTATACCTGCCGTGGAGGATGTGAGCTTCTCTGCGCGGCCGGAGAAGTGACGGGCTATCTCGGTCCGAACGGCTCTGGCAAGTCCACAACGATGAAGATGATTACCGGGTTGATCGAGATGAGTTCGGGATCGATCCTCTTTCAGGGGAAGCCCATTCAGGACGACCTGATGGCGTACAAGCGGCACATGGGCTATGTGCCGGAGGAGCCTTACCTGTACGCCCATCTCAGCGGCGTTGAATATCTGGTGATGGTCGGGCAGCTGAGGGATATTGCGCGGCGGGTGGCTTCGGAACGCATCGATGGGTTGCTGCGCTCGTTTGCGCTCTACGACGACCGGCATGTGCCGATCTCCGCGTATTCCAAAGGGATGCGGCAGAAGGTGTTGCTGGCCGCGGCCCTGCTGCACAATCCCGAGCTTATTCTTCTGGATGAACCGTTTTCAGGGCTCGATGTCGGCTCGGCCCTCATCCTGCGGAGTTTGATCGAGGAGCTGGCGGGCCGGGGAAAGGTAGTTCTGTTCAGCTCGCATGAGCTTGAAACAGTGGAGCGCATCTGTTCGCATATTGTGATTCTGCATCGCGCCCGGGTGGTGGCTGACGACTCGATTGAACGGCTGAGGACGTTGATGTCGCTGCCTACGCTTGAAGGTATCTTTTCGCAGCTCGCCGTTGAGCAGGACACTGCGGGGATTTCGAAACAGATTGCGGACCTCATCGATGCGTAAGCCTTACGACCGTAAGTCCAACAGCATGGAGAAGCGCCAGTTTCTCGTGCTGTATCGATCGTTTCTGATGCGGGTTATCGACCTCGAGCTTCTGTCCGCTGATGCGGATACGGCCAGACTGCTTGGGCAGTTTGCGGCGTTGTTTGCAGGATTGAGTTACATGTTCACGGTCTGGCTGATCTTTGCTGGAGGATTTTCGAAGGCTTTTCTCTGGGTTATGGAGCACTTCCTGATTGCGACGACGATGGTGGTCGTCAGCCTTTTCTCGGTGCTGTGCTGGGATTCGATCTTTCCGGACAAGCGGGAAGTTTTGGTGCTGGCTCCGCTGCCGATTCGGGCCCATTACGCTGTTCCGCGCGAAACTGGCTGCCCTGATTGCGGCATTGAGCGTGTCAGTGGTTTCGCTGAACGTCTTCTCCGGACTGGTGTGGCCTTTTCTATTTTCTGCCACGAACGGCGGCGGGTATTTCGGTGTGATCCGGTCGCTGGCCGCGTATTGGATCACGATGGCGCTGGCTGGATTGTTTATGTTCTGTTGCGTGCTTGGAGTTCAGGGTGTGACCTCGCTGGTGTTGCCGCGGCAGCAGTTTTTGCGTCTGTCGGCGTTGTTGCAGGCTGGCGCATTTTTCGTTTTCTTTGGCGGGTACATTCTCGAACCTTCGCTGGAGACGCCTAAGGCTCTGGCTGCGCCGGAGAACCAGAGACTGCTTGCTTGTCTGCCTTCGTACTGGTTTCTCGGATTGTTTCAACAGCTCAATGGATCGATGATCCCAGCGTTTGCGCCTCTGGCGAGACGGGCATGGCTGGGTCTTGCGGTCGCGGTTTGCGGCGGTGTGGCGTCGGTGCTGCTGGCTTACTTTCGAACAATGGGAAAGACTGTGGAGGAGCCGGATATTTTGCCCGGGGTTCATCGGATGGACTGGCCGTTATGGTTTGGACCGCAGTTTGGGTCTCTTCTCGAAACGTGCGTGGCGTTGTTCAGTATCCGCACCTTGCTGCGCAGCCGCCAGCATCGCGTCTTGCTCTGCTTTTATCTTGGTACTGGGTTCGCGATCGTGCTTGCGTGTGTGAGGACAGCTCTTGGACAGCGGGGATTTCTGCATGGACCGCGCGGCGATGTGGTGGATCTTGCGTTTCTGGTAGCGAGTCTGTGGGTGATCTGTTTTGCCGTGATCGGCGTTCGCGTGGTAATAGCCATGCCGCATACACTACGGGCGAACTGGATCTTTCGCATGACTGAGACTCGGGGAGCAGGAGAGTATTTGGCGGCAGTCCGGCGATCGCTGCTGGTGATCGCACTGGCACCGGTGTGGCTGCTGCTGGCCGTTCTGTTTCTTTTCCGGTGGCCCACATGGCCGGTGGCTGGCCATCTCGTCGTGCTTGGACTGGTGGGTGTGATTGTTGTCGAGCTTTGTTTGGATGGCTTCCACAAACTTCCCTTCGCTTGTTCTTACCTGCCTGGGCAACCGAAGGTCTATGTTGTTTTTTGGGGCTTGCTTCTTGTGCTGGCGCCGTTGAGCGCGGCCCGAGTCGAGAGGGGGATGTTGAACCGGCCATTCAGCTACCTTTGCATGGTTGCGCTGCTCGTAGTGACTGCGACATTAGCTCGATGGCGTACGACCGCTTCCGCAAAGTCGGCGGAGGGGTTAGTGTTCGAGGAGGAGTATCCTCCTGAGCTTTTGGCTTTGGGATTGGACGGAAGCTGAGCAGGTTGTACACAGACACAAGAACAAGCAAAGACAAATACAGGGGTCCTTCACTCCGTTCAGGATGACGACGCAAAAAACGGTGGGTACAGCGAAATCAATTTTTGGTTGTCGTGGTTTATCGACTGCCGCCGGCGATGGAGGGGATGAGCATGATCTCGTCGCCGTCCTGGAAGGCGTAGGCTTCGCCCCCGAGGAAGCGGATGTCTTCGTCGTTGACGTAGATGTTGATGAAGCGGCGGAGTTTGCCGTCTTCGCCCTTGATCTGTGTGGAGAGCGCGGGGAAGGTTTTGTCGATGTCGGTGAGAAGGCCGGGGAGATTCTGGGCGGCGGAGTCGAAGTGTTTGCGGCCATCGGTGTGGCGGGTGAAGGCGGTGGGTAGGGTGACTTTGATCGACATTTATTTGGCTCCTGCGGTCGCGAGTTCGGGGTCCGCGATGCCGTCGAGCTCGCGGAGGTACGTGTCGAAGTCTGCAAGGCGCGGACGGACGGCACGCTCTTGCAGGTAGTGGCCGGTGAGGGCGTCGGTGGTCTTGAGGCCGTTGCCGGTGATGCAGGTGACGGTTGTCTCGTGTTGCATGATGCGGCCGTCGGCGTAGAGGCGCGCGGTGACAGCAGTGGTGACGCCGCCAGCGGTTTCGGTGAAGATGCCTTCGGTCTCGGCGAGTTCCTGGATGCCGGAGACGATCTCGACATCGGAGACGTCCTCCGCCCAGCCTCCGCTGGCGAGGATCATCTTTGCGGCAGCGGGGCCGTCGGCTGGGTTGCCAATGGCGAGAGAGCGGGCGATGGTGTTGGGACGCTGCGGGACTACTTCGTCAGTTCCCTGCTTGACGGCTGTGGAGATGGGTGAGCAGCCGGTGGCCTGGGCTCCGAAGAAGCGGACGGGTTTGTCTTCGACGAGACCGAGGTAGATGAGTTCGTTGAAGGCTTTGCGAATTTTGCGGATGAGCGAGCCGCCGGCCATGGGGACGACGACGTTGTCGGGCAGACGCCAGCCGAGCTGCTCGGCGATCTCGTAGCCTACGGTCTTGGAGCCTTCGGCGTAGTAGGGGCGGAGGTTCACGTTCACGAAGCCCCAGGCGTATTCGTCGGCGATCTGGGTGCAGAGGCGGTTGACGTGGTCGTAGTTGCCGTCGATGCGGACGAGACGCGCGCCGTAGACCTGGGTGTTGAGGATCTTTGCTGCTTCGAGATCGGCGGGGACGAGGATGCAGGCCTTGAGGCCGAGGCGGGCGGACTGAGCGGCGACGGAGTTGGCGAGGTTGCCGGTGGAGGAACAACCGACGGTGTCGAAGCCGAACTTGCGCGCGTTGGCCAGGGCGACGGAGACGACGCGATCTTTGAAGCTGAGGGTCGGGAAGCAGACGGCGTCGTTTTTGACGTAGAGGTTGGTTGCGCCGATGCGCTTGCCCGAGATTCTTTGCGCGGACGAGCGGGGTGAAGCCTACGGGGAGGTCGGGCTGGAAGCCTTCGGGGATGGGGAGCAGAGCGGCGTAGCGCCAGATGTTGGCCGGGCCGGCGGCGATGTTTTCCTTGGTGAAGACGCCGCGGACGGCTTCGAGGTCATAGGCGACTTCGAGGGGGTAGAGACAGTCGGGGCAGGCGGAGAGGGGTTGATTGCCAAAAGTCTTGCCACACTCGTTGCACTTCAGCTCGTACCGGCTACAGGAGTAGTTCATCAGACTCTTTCCGAGGGGAAGAGCGATGAGCTTTTTGACTTTTTCTCTTTGGGGGGGCCGTCCGGGAAGCTGAAATACGGGGCGGCCTTTTGGGCTGAATGCTCCGAATCTCATGTTCCCTGGGCGTGAAGCCTTCCAGGAGAGAGTTGACACCGGTACGCCTTTGTTCTGTCCGGTTGTCGTGGCGTCAAAGGGCTCGTCCCTCAACCACTCTGCATGAAATTCAAATCTGCCGAAGCAGACTGGAATATATCGTTTGTATCACAGCATGTGGAGGGCCGCAACCCTGGCGTTGGGTGACGCTGAAGTTGTATCGACCCGGTGCGCTGGGGTGGGTGTACTGGAAGTGGTTGAGAAGAAGTTCCTTGAGAGGTCTGCGATGAAGGGATATCTGAAGTTTGCGGCGAGTTTCTGGGTGAGCGCGTTCCTTGCGGCGGGCTCGATAGCAACGGCACAAACCACGTCAACGGCGAAGGCAAAGGCGAAGAAGAGCGGAAGTTCGACGACAAGCTCTGCGCCAGCCGCGAATACGACCAGTTCCGGTACGAACAGTTCGGGGCAGAGTGGAACGACGGCGCCGTCGAATACGGCTTCTACGACTCCTACGACGACGACCGCGACTGCGCATGACCAGCAGAGCGGAACGACAACCACGGCGCCACAGACCATGGTTGGTCCGGACAAGCGCACTATCCCGGTACCGCAGCAATAGCCCTGACGCCGGATCAGGCGTTAGGAGGGACGATGTCGCGGACGCCCTGGGCGAAGGCCGCAGGGTCGAACTCCGTGCGGAGAATCTCGTCCGGACAGTCCGTCATGATGGCGACACGCCAGTTGCAGACGAAGGCGACGAGTTGCTCGGGCTGAGCGGTTTTGATTTCCGAGCACAGATGTTCGGCGTCAGGAATGCCGCTTTCGCCTTCGACATCGATGAGAACCAGATCATACTGCTTCCCCCAAAACATGGAGAGGGCTTCGGTGTGGTCAAGTGTGGAGTCGACGTCAAATCCTGAGAGAGTAAGCACACGGTCGCGAAGAGGACGGATCGTCTCGCGCGTACAGATGTGAAGGATGGAGCGTTTGCTGCTGATAGGGGTTTCCATGGGTCTCAAACTTTCGCCTAATCCGTGCGACCTTCTTCGGGTTCCGGAGACCGGCGAACACGAGGCGCAACCAGCTCCAGGTCCCTGTTTCGTCTCAGTAAGGGTCGTCTTATTTTACCGGAGGTTCAAGTAAATTCGGCTGATTCTGGCTGGAAATTCAGTGATACGAAAAACTCTGTCGAGGGGATGGTGGAACGCCTTATCCTGGGTCGTAGTTCAGGTTTTGCCCTAGCCATCGCTCGACCTCAGCCACGCTCATCCCCTTACGCTCGTGGTAGTCGGCGACCTGATCGCGGTCGATCTTGCCGAGCGTGAAATATCGCGATTCCGGGTGGGCGAAGTAGAGTCCGCTGACGCTCGAGCCGGGCCACATCGCGAAGGACTCAGTGATTTGCATGCCGGTATTCTTCTGCACATCGAGGAGACGCCAAATGGTTCCCTTTTCGGTGTGATCCGGGCATGCCGGGTATCCCGGGGCCGGACGGATCCCGCGATACTTCTCTGCTATGAGGTCTTCATTGCTCAGGCCTTCTTCGCAACCGTAGCCCCACTCGTCACGCACGCGCTTGTGCAGGCATTCGGCGAAGGCTTCAGCGAGGCGATCGGCGACGGCTTCGGCCATGATCGCGTTGTAATCGTCGTTGTCGGCTCTGAACTTGTCGCATAGTTCCTTGAGGCCGATTCCGCTGGTGACGGCGAAGGCACCGATGTGATCGGACAGGCCGGTTTCCTTCGGAGCGATAAAGTCGGCGAGCGAGCGACATGGTTCGCTGCCTTCCCTGTTGGCTTGCTGGCGGAGGAAGTGGAATCGCTCGAGGACCTTTTCGTGCTTGGCGTCGGCGTAGAGCTCGATGTCGTCGCCGACTGCGCTGGCAGGAAAGAAGCCGTAGACGCCGCGTGCGGTGATCAGTTTTTTTTCGATGATGCGGTCGAGGAGAGTATTGGCGTCGGCGAAGAGCTGGCGGGCTTGTTCCCCCTGCTCCTTGTGCTCGAGGATGCGGGGGTAGACGCCTTTCAGGCCCCATGCGTGAAAGAGCGGCGACCAGTCGATGAAGTCACGCAATGTTGCCAGAGGAAATTTGTCCAACACGCGCACGCCGGTGAACGCGGGTGTGGGCAGGTCTTCGGGACGCCACTCGATAGGAGTGCGCCTGGCGCGAGCGGTTTCGAGGGAGACGACCTGTTGGCGCGGCGCCGCATGGGCTTTGCGGAGTGACTCGTATTCGGCGCGGTGCTGCGCCACGAACGCGGGCTTGCCCTCGTCACTCAGAAGGCTGGTGGTGACGGGCACTGCACGGCTGGCGTCGAGGATGTGGACCACGGGCTCGCTGTAGTGCGGCGCGATCTTGACGGCGGTGTGGCGCCGGCTCGTGGTTGCTCCGCCGATGAGGAGAGGCAGCTTGAAGCCCTGACGTTCCATTTCGCGGGCGACATGCACCATCTCGTCGAGAGACGGTGTGATGAGGCCGCTGAGACCGATCAGGTCCACGTTCTCTGCCCTGGCGCGTTCGAGGATCTTCTCGGCGGGGACCATCACCCCCATGTCGATGACCTCGTAGTTATTGCAGGCGAGGACAACGCCGACGATGTTCTTGCCGATGTCGTGAACGTCACCCTTGACGGTTGCGAGCAGGATCTTGCCCTGGGCCTTGACCTCCTGGCCGGCCGCAACCATTGCGGCCTTCTCGGCTTCCATGAACGGCGTGAGGTAGGCGACGGCTTTCTTCATGACGCGGGCCGACTTGACCACCTGAGGCAGAAACATTTTGCCGGCTCCAAAGAGGTCGCCGACTACGCCCATACCGTCCATCAGGGGGCCTTCGATCACCAAGAGCGGGCGGCCCAGCTTCGCGCGGGCTTCCTCGGCGTCGATTTCGATGTACGTGTCTATCCCTTTGACCAGAGCGTGAGAGAGGCGCTGCTCGACGGTGCCGTGGCGCCACTCCTCCGCCTTCTTCTCACTGGCTACTGAGTCGGCGCCGGCGGTCTTCAGCGTTTCGCCGTAGTCGACGAGGCGCTCCGTTGCATCGGGACGGCGATTGAGGAGTACGTCCTCGACCATCACTTTCAGCTCAGGTTCAATCTCCTCGTAGACCTCGAGCATTCCGGCGTTGACGATGCCCATGTCCATGCCGGCCGCGATGGCGTGATAGAGGAATGCGGAGTGCATGGCCTCGCGGACCTTGTTGTTGCCTCGAAAGCTGAACGAGATGTTGGAGACGCCGCCGCTGACCTTTGCGTGCGGAAGATTGGCCTTAATCCAGCGCGTGGCGTTGATGTAGTCGACGGCGTAGTTGTTGTGCTCCTCCATGCCGGTGGCGACAGTGAGGATGTTGGGGTCAAAGATGATGTCCTCGGGCGGGAAACCGACCTCGTCGACGAGGATCCGATAGGCGCGTTCGCAGATGCGGATCTTTTCGTCGTAGGTCGCGGCCTGGCCCTGCTCGTCGAAGGCCATGACGACGACCGCAGCACCATACTTCAGCACCGTCGCGGCGTTGTGGCGGAACTTCTCCTCGCCTTCTTTCAGGGAGATCGAGTTGACGATTCCCTTGCCCTGCAGGCATTTGAGCCCTGCCTCGATGACCTCCCACTTTGAGGAGTCGATCATGAAGGGCACCTTGGCGACTTCGGGCTCGCTCGCCAGCAACTGCAAGTAGCGCGTCATGGCGGTGGCACCGTCGATCATGCCCTCGTCCATGCAGATGTCAAGGACATTCGCGCCATTCTCGACTTGCTGCCGGGCAATGCTGACAGCTTCTTCGTACTTGCCCTCTTTGATGAGCTTCGCGAATTTGGGCGAACCGGCGACGTTGGTCCGCTCGCCGATCATGATGTAGACGCCGGACTGCTGAGTGAAGGGCTGTGATCCGGAGAGACGGAGAGGCTTCGTCTCCACTGGCTTCGTTTCGGTTGCCTCGCTCACGCTGCGACCTCAAGCCGGCTTAGCTTTCGCGGAGCTTTGCCCTCGAGAGCTTTGGCGATCGCTGCGATGTGCTCGGGCGTGTTGCCACAACAGCCTCCGGCGATATTGATCAGCCCTGCCTGCGCGAAGTTGCCCAGATGGCGGGCCATATCTTCAGGTCCGAGGTCGAAGCCAGTCTCTGAGAGAGGATTGGGCAAGCCAGCGTTCGGGTAGCACGAGATCGCCACGTTTGCTTTGTCTGAGAGCTCTTCGAGGAACGGATACATCAGATCAGGGCCGAGAGAGCAGTTGAGTCCGACGGACAGCGGTTTGACGTGTTGCACAGCGTTCCAGAAGGCTTCCGTGGTCTGCGCGGAGATCAGCGTCTCGCCGCCACGGCCGACTGCTGCCGAGATCATCACAGGTAGCTGCTTGCCGTCCTGATCGAATACCTCGCGGATGGCTACGAGTGCCGCCTTGGCGTTCAGGGAGTCGAAGATTGTCTCGACAAGTAGCAGGTCTGAGCCGCCGGCGATCAGCGCACGGACCTGGTGAGCGTAGGCGTCTTTCACCTGATCGAAGGTGACGACACGGAAGCCTGCATCGTCTGCGTCGGGGGAGTTCGAGAGCGAGACAGTTAGCGGGCCAATGGCTCCTGCGACGAAGCGTTGACGCCCGGTTGCGTTGGCGACACGATCTGCCCATTCACGGCACTGCCGCGCGGATTGCTCGTTGATCTCCCAGGCGAGGTTGTTGAGCATCGGATCGTCGATGACTTTCTGGTAGAACTCGGGATCCTTGCGGCCGCCGTGCTCACGCGGATCTTCAACGAAGAATTCGCTCTGGGTGATGCTGGTCGCGCCGAAGGTGTTGGTCTCGATGATGTCCGCGCCAGCTTCGAGGAAGCGACGGTGGATGTCACAGATCATCTCAGGCTTCGTCAGGGAGAATAGGTCGCCGTTGTTCAGCAGGTCCTTCGTCGAGTCCTTGAAACGCTCCCCGCGGATATCAGCTTCCTTCATTCCGTAGGTGCGGATGGTAGTGCCCATCGCTCCATCGATGATGGCTATGCGACTCTCGAGAATCTTTTCAAGAGCATGCTGGTTCGATGTGGTCATGTCTATCTGATGTCCTTTGTTCGTTGCGCGGTGCATTCTCGCGCCGATCGTATTTACGGGCAAGCCATCAAGACTCACCGCTCGTTTCCAGACTTCAACCTGAATCTTTAGGCGAGAATTTCGGCCTGATCCTTGTCCGAGCGGACATCGTCGGGGAGCTGGGGTGTCGGCACGAGCAGGTCTTCCTTGCGCATCACCAGAGTGGTGGCGTTGAGGCTGGCGAGCTCGAAGCCGTGGCCGTGGGTGATGGCGTCGGTGGGGCAGGCTTCGACACAGTAACCGCAGAAGATGCAGCGGTTGTAGTCGATGTTGTAGACCTTGGCGTAGCGCTCGGCGCTGGAGATGCGCTTTTCTTCGGTGTTCTCTGCCGCTTCGATGTAGATGCAGTTCGAGGGGCATGCGGCGGCGCAGAGGAAGCAGGCTACACACTTTTCGAGGCCGTTTTCGTCGCGCTGAAGCTGGTGCTTTCCGCGGAAGCGCTCCTGGAACTTCGCTCCACGCATGGGGCCCTTGCCGTCAGGATAGTTCTCAACCTCAGTCGGCTGAAAGACTTCCCTCAGCGTGATGCTCATTCCCTTGGCGATAGCTGCGGCGTCTTTAACGATAGACATACCTTGAGTATACGACGACGGCGCGATAGGCTGAAAGCCATGAGGACTGCCTGCGGTTCCCTCACCTGCGTGGTTGCCCTGTCTTTATTGGGGATGAGCACCGTTAGCTTGCGCGCGCAATCCGGTATGAAGGGCGCGATGGAGGCGCATGCTCATGCGCCTGCGCCGATCTCGACGAGCTTGACTTTAACCATTGACGGTAAGGCGACGACGCTGTCGGCGGCGGAATTGCAGGCGATGCCGCAGACGACGGTGACGGTGCATAACGAGCATACGAAGGTCGATGAGACCTACACCGGCGTGTTGCTGGGTGCGGTGCTGGCGAAGTATGGATTCCCTGTCGACAAGACGACGCACCAAAAGATGCTGCGGAGCTATGTCGTTGCGGAAGGAACGGACAAGTATTGGGTGTTGTATTCGGTGACGGAGATTGAAGGCTCGGAGCACAGCGGCGATGTGATTGTCGCGACGAGTATGGGAGGGAAACCGCTGGGGGAGGATGGGCAGTTCAAGCTGATCGACAGTGGCGACAAAAAGCCGCAGCGGTGGGTGCGGAATCTGGCCTCGATTGCGGTGAAGAGCGCAGAGTGAAGAGGCGTCAGACTATCGCCCGAAGTTGTAGGTCAACTTGATGAGTCCAGTGTCGACGCCAGGGTTGGCGGGGGCGGTGTAGGCATTGGAGAAGTGCTGGACCTGGTATTCCAAGCGAATAGAGCGCGATTCTGACTGGTAGTACTCGAAGCCTGCTCCGAACTCGAAGGTGAAGTTGAAGGAGCCGGCGGTATCGACCGGAATCTTTCTGGCGGACAACAAATAGCCGGCAAGAAAGCTGGCAGTTGGCTGAAGTCTGCGATGAGACATAAAACTGATCCTTGTCCCTGCAGGCGAGAGGCCTTGTGCATAGGTCCAACGCCGACTGCAGGTCGTCTGCACTGTGCCGGCATACCTGATTCCCGTGGTTGGATCGACGAACGAGAAGTTCTGCAGTGCAGCAACGCATTGCGTTACCGCCTGCGGTGTACCTGCGAAGGAGATTGTTGGAGGCGGCGAGGTCTGGGTTTCGCTTATGGTTCCTATGGGGTCGCTGACAAGGACGAGAGGCCGGAACTCTGCGGCATAACTCCAAACGACGCCACTCCTGGAAAGGAGGCGGCGCTCGTACTGAACTCCGATGCCGGCGAATCGGCGGTTTAATGCTCTGCCGAGGATGATATGGCTGGAATCGTCGGCGTACTCGAAGAAGGCGGAGTACATGTTCTTACTGCCGAAGTGGGTTGAGTCTCCGATTTGAGCATTTGCTGCCGAGACAAGGATGAGAAGGACTACAAGACTTGCGGCTGCCGCTGGCTTCATTCGTACCCCGAACGGTCGGTGGAGTAGACCGATTCTACTTGCGGGCGTGACCGAAGCCTAGAGATCTTTTGAGTTTTTTCCTCACGATTTCTTAACTCGCGCGGCGTATTCTTATCGGCGAATTGGTCGATCGTGGAGGCAATATGCCGAAGAAACCACCTGCTCGCTCCTCGCACCACACGAAGAAGCACACCAAGGGACATTCACACACACTCTCAGCGACCAGCGGCACGAGTGGTCAGCCGGTCTTTGCGCAGCCGAAACCTTCGCCCGATCCGAGCGGATTCAAAGATCCCGTCACCGACACGAAGTTCCAGGGGATCACCGTGCTCGAACCCGTACCTCAGCCGGCGGGCGGCGCTGTGGAGCCGGTTTTGACGCTTGCACAGGTGTACGGCAACGCCGGCGCGGCAAAGGTTGCGGCAATTCAGAAGTCGGGGCAGATCGTGTTTCATTCGGTTGGGGACACTGGCAGCGTCGTTGGGCCCGGGACACAATCGTTAGTTGCGGATAAGATGGTGACCGACTTCACCGAGGCGAATCCGGCGGACGTGCCTTCGTTTCTGTTTCACCTGGGCGACGTCGTGTATTACTTCGGCGAGGCGACCTATTACTACGATCAGTTCTACACGCCGTATCGCGACTACCCTGCGCCGATTCTTGGGATCGCGGGAAACCACGACGGGATTGTGTATCCGAAGGACCCGGCACCGACGCTCGATGCATTTCTGAAGAATTTTTGTACGGCAACTCCTGAGCAGTCGGCGGACGCTGGCAATCTGCTGCGCACTACGATGATCCAACCGGGGGTTTACTTCACGCTGGAAGCGCCGTTCGTGCGCATCCTGGGGCTGTATAGCAATGTGCTTGAGGATCCGGGTGTCATTTCCGGGGAGAACGGACAGAATACAGTGCTTGATAACCGCCAGGTGGCTTTTCTGACCGCTGCGCTGAAGCGGGTGACGAGCGACAAGTTTACCGGTGCCGTGATTATCGCGACGCACCATCCGCCGTTTACTGGCGGCGCAGAGCACGGAGGAAGTCCGTTGATGCTCGCCGATATCGATAGTGCGTGCACGGCGGCGGGAGTGTGGCCGCATGCGGTCTTCTCGGGCCACGCGCACAGCTACCAACGCTATACGCGGACCGTGAACAAAATGCAGATTCCATTTCTCGTGGCAGGGTGCGGGGGACATTCGCCGCTTTCGCCGATGCGCGCCACTTTCCGCACGCCGTACGTGATCGACAGCACGTTGACGCTGGAGAACTACGACACGACGGATTACGGCTACCTTCGCGTGGTCGTCAATGCGACGACGATGAGGATCGAGTTTCATCCTCAGCATGATGGAGGGACGACAAAGACTCCGAATGACGCGGTGACGGTGACGCTTGCGACCCATGTCGTGAGTTGATTGGACGATCCTCGCGGTGGGACTTGACATTCCTGTTTCCGTCGGTCTGTCTGGATTTAGTGGTAGGTCCAACTATCTCAATGGTTTAGGTCAATTTGACCTGTATTCCCGGTCGGACGTTTATTTTGCCTATTTTCAAACATCTTCACATCGTACCGGCGACTTTTGTTCTTGACAGGTCAGACCACATGGGCGTAGTTTTGCGCGCTGTGAAGGTCTGAACTTCTTTCCTGGGTCTGGAAAAACGTGATGCGACATGGGTTAAAGCAGGGCGGGATGGCATTCGCCTCTGTAGTCCATGAACCGCTGATTGCCGTGGTTGTTTGGTATTGCGTAGCCAAATCCAGAGGTCCAAAGAGGCGTTCTATGAAGAGCAGTTCTCTGTCCATTTACCTGGCACTCACCGCTGTGGTGGGTGTTCTCTCGTTGTCATCTGCAACACACGCCCAAAGCTTAGCTACCGGCGATTCGCGCACGGTCAGCCAGCCTACTTACCCAGCGGTCTGCATGACGGTGACCGCGCAGTTCACGAGCTCGCAGCGTTCGTCGCCGCCGACGTCGGATGACACCACTCGTCTGCAGAATGCGCTGACGAGCTGCGAGAACACGGGCAAAAGCGTCGTGCTTGCAGCATCAGGCTCGAACAATGCCTTTTACTCGAACCAGTTGAATGTTATCGGCGAGGCGCTGGTCGTCAACTCCGGCGTCACGCTTTATGGCAACAATAGCTACTCCAGCAAGTCAGAACTGCTGGAGATCACCGGCAACAACTCCGGCTTATATGGCCCTGGCGCGGTGGATGGACGCGGAGACATTATCACGGGTACACCTCGCCTGGTGCAGTCGAAGAACGTGAATAACCTCGTCGTTTATAACGTCACACTGCAGCAGGCCGCGCATCCGAACCTCTACGTTGAAGGCGGCAATGGCTTCACCGCGTGGAGCGTGACGATTCGTACGCCGGCGACGCGGGCCAATGCCGACGGGATCGACATCGACAGCCTGACTAATGCGACCGTCAACCAATCATCGATCGAGGCTGGGGATGACGGAATCGCGGTGAAGACGAACTCGGCCGCGGCGTCGAACATCACGGTTGAGAACACGCGACTTTATGGCACGCATGGATTGTCCATCGGAAGCCAGACCTTTGACGGCGTCACCAATGTTCTGTTCAACAACGACTACGTTTATGGGAACGACATCTCGGGGACTCCCTCGACGGATGCGAACGCCATCAACATCAAGTCAGATCCCGAGTGCGGGGGGCCCGTCAACAAGGTGCTCTACAAGAACATCTGCATAACAAACGCCAAGCATCTGATTGTGTTCGATACGGCGTACGGCAGTTGCAGCGGCACGCCGGGCGCTCCTGTTTACACGAACATCGTGGTTAATGGGGCGAAGTCCGTCAACTCCGTTTCTGGAGCCTACACGCGTATCCGCGGAGTGAGTACCAGCAACCTCATCAACGCGTACCTCGCGAACATCAGCCTGGATGCCACGGCGCAATCGAGCGATCAGTACGCGAAGGTTGACCTGGATAACTCGAACATTACTCCTTCAGGAACGGGAGTGACTACATCTGCTTTCATACTGAGCGGAAGCGTTCCTGCTTGCTCGTTCTAAACGTAGCTGCTTCCATGACCACGAGCGGGCAGAACAGCGCTTTGCTGTCCGCTCGCTGGTCAGGAAGCTGGCTTCGATCTGCGAGCTCTTGGCAGGCTGGTACGAAATGTGGTTCACTTTCGCCATGGCCAACGATCAAACTCGCCGCAATTTTCTTCGGACAGCTCCGCTTGCTGCTGCTGTCACGTTGTCTCTTACCGATAAGCTGGCGTTAGCGACGGAAGGAGGCAAGAGTGCTGGCGCTGCACCGCCTGAGCCGTTTCAGGTCTTTTCGGCCGAGAAACTCGCCGATGCGATGAAGGCGCTTCAGGCCAAGCCGGGCAACGACAACCTATATGAACCGAAGGCTCTGCCGCTGACGATCGTCATGACGACGGAAGAGAAGAAAAGCGGGAAGGAGTTCGAATATCACGAGGGGCGCGATCACATCTTCCTGATTCTGGATGGGGCGACGAAGTATGAGTTGGGTGGGACACCGAAGGAGGCGCACAGCACGAAGCCCGGGGAGTGGCTGGCTCCGGTGTCTGAGGGGGCGACTTCGCTGACGCTTGAAGAAGGGCGACATGCTGGTGATTCCGCGGGGCACTCCGCATAAACGGAGCACCGAGGGGAGCGTGACGTTTTACCTGATCTCGACGACGGGGACTGTGCCGGCTTAGTTTTCGTCTTATTCGATGCCTAGCTTTTTCCAGAGGGCGTCGATCTTCGTTTTTACTTCGGGATCCATGGTGAGCATGGCAGGCCAGGGGCGTGTGAAGCCTTCGGCTGCCCACTTGCGTGTGGCGTCGATGCCCATCTTGCTGCCGTAGTTGGGGAGGCGGGAGGCGTGGTCTAGCGAGTCGACGGGGCCGAGGGTGAACTGGATGTCGCGCTCCGGGTCGATGTTGTTGGTGGTGCGGAGAGTGACTTCGGCCAGGTCGTGAACGTTGCAGTCTTCGTCGACGACGATGATGCACTTGGTGAACATGGCCTGACCCATAGCCCAGATGCCGTTCATCACTTTTCGGGCGTGGCCGGCGTAGGATTTCTTGATAGCGACGATCATGAGGTTGTGAAAGACGCCCTCGGGGGGGAGGTTCACGTCGACGATCTCGGGGAGGGTGAGCTGCATGAGCGGGAGGAAGATGCGCTCGACGGCTTTGCCCATCCAGGCGTCTTCCATGGGGGGCTTTCCTACTATCGTGGCGGCGTAGATTGGGTCTTTGCGGTGGGTGATGCAGGTGATGTGGAAGACGGGATAGTCCTCCTGCATGGTGTAGAAGCCGGTGTGATCGCCGAAGGGGCCCTCGGTGCGGAGTTCGCCGAGTTGGACGTAGCCTTCGAGGATGTACTCGGCGTTGGCGGGGACTTCGAGATCTACGGTTTCGGCTTTGACTAGTTCGAGTGGCTTTTGGCGGAGGAAGCCGGAGATTAGATATTCTTCGACGTCGGGGGGGGCGGGGACTATGGCGCTGAAGGTCGTCGCGGGATCGGTGCCTATGGCTACGGCTACCTCCATGCGGTCTTCGCGGATGCGAGTGATGGTGGTTTGAGCGAGGGTGTCGTGTGAGGTGGCGGCGGTGGTGCCTCCGGCGGTGAGGGCCATGAGGTCTACGTTGCCGGTGCGGTCGGGTGCGGTGGCGCGGAGGCGGTCGCGCATGTGTTCGGCGGCGACCTTCTGGCGCTGCCAGTGCATGCCTGTCGTGCGGGCGTCGTAGACCTGCATGCGGTACATGCCTACGTTGCGCTTCGCGGATTTGGGATCGCGCGTAATGACGCAGGGGAGGGTGATGAAGGGGCCGCCGTCTTGTGGCCAGGTTTTGAGAATGGGGAGGTCGAGGAGATTGACGTCTTCGCCGCGATGGATGACTTGTTTGCAGGGAGCGTCTTTGGCGGCGATGACTTTGGGGAAGAAGCTGCCTACTTCGGCTAGTGTGGGCAGGAGCTTGAGCTTGTCTATGAAACGGTTGGGGTTTCGGGGTTGAGTAGAGTGCGGATGCGGTCGGCGATGGCGTCAAGGGAGTCGGTTTCGAGGGCGAGGCGCATGCGGCGTTCGCTGCCGAACTGGTTCATGAGGACTCGTGCGCCGGGATGGCCTTTTACGTTTTCGAAGAGGAGGGCGGGGCCGCCGGCTTTATCAGTGCCGCGGCCGAGTTTGGCTGCGCGGTCGGCGATCTCAGCCATTTCGAGGTCGGGGGAGACTTCGGCGGTTATGCGTTTGAGTTCGCCGGCTTTTTCGAGTGTCTTGATCCAGTCGCGCAGGTCGGTGTAGGCCAATTGGTGCTCCTTGGGTGGGTATCCCCCTCCCCGTCAAAAGTGTGCAAAGTCTTCGAACCAGATACTTTAGGTCTGGACTTAGGGTCTGCTTCTTTGTTGCCCTGTCCAGTTTAGCCCCTTGTGGGCTGGGGTGGTTTGTCAAGTATTGGGCGGGGATATTGGTGGTAGATCGCCAATGCGGAGCAGGAGGCGCGAGCTCACTTCCTGTTCTTAGTGACAGTTGCTTCGCAGATACCCGACTGCTAGTCTCCTCACGCGTCGGCCCGATGCCCGGCGTTCGGAGGAATCATGGATGAGGAGAGGGAAACAGCGATCTCGGCCCAACTGAAGGCTCCACGTGCCGGCGCGGTTGCCGGCATTTTATTCTCGATTCTGCTCATCATTAGTGTGACGCTTATCCGGCTTTCTATTCCCGACAGCCCGGAAGATCCAGGGAAGTGGCTTGCCGGGAGCTCAAAGTCCATTGATATTGCCCTGGACCTGTTGCCTTTCGCCGGAGTTAGCTTCCTGTGGTTTATGGGAGTGCTGCGTGACCGGATGGGGATACAGGAAGACCAATTCTTAGCTACCGTGTTCCTGGGCAGTGGGCTGCTGTTTCTTGCCATGGTCTTCTCCTCTTCTGCGGTCGCGGGTGCTCTCATCATGGCCTACGAGGCAATTCCCGGAAAGTTGATGGATTCCGCCAGCTACACGTTTGGTCGCGGCGTGTCCTACGAGATAGTGAACGTCTACGCGCTGAAGATGGCGGGAGTATTCATGATCTCGACATGCACCATCGATATGCGAATCGGTATCTTTCCACGATGGATGGCGTATCTCGGATACTTGCTTGCGCTTTTCCTGCTCCTGGGCGCCGGACGCTGGGGCTGGTCGCCGCTGGTGTTTCCGGTATGGACGTTCGTGATTAGCGTGTATATCCTCTTTGCGAATTTTCGGCAGGAGCCGGCGGTCCAGGCAACAGCGTGATTCCCAGCTCTGATTCCAACGGTAAAAAGGAGATTAGATTTTGAGGAAGATGCGTTTGCGGTAGAGGAGCCAGTTGGGGATGAAGCAGACGATGACGAACGCCAGGGCGAAGGCGACGGAGGTGGCTTCTGTCGAGTTGCCGTGGGAGAAGCCGTGGACGTAGAGCCAGTTCCATGAGCTGACCGTTCGGCCTGCGTCTTGGAATTTGATCCAGCCCATCGTTTCTACGAAGAGCTCGGAGACGACGAAGGCGGTGATGGCATTGGAGCCGAAGACCAGCCAGGGCCAGAGAGCGGCTTTGGCGATGCGGCTCTTGTCCTGGATGCGCTGCATGTCGACGAGCCAGTAGAAGAGCGCCAGGCCGAGAAGGGAGATGCCCGCGGCGAGGAGGACGTAGGAGCTGGTCCAGAGATTTTTGTTGATGGGGAAGGTGCGGTTCCATAGCTCGCCGGCGGCGACGAACACGGCGCCTGCCAGCGCGAAGACGTTGCGTTTGGTGACGGGGGTGTATGCGGGAGAACGCATGAAGACGGCGGTGATGGAGCCGAGCAGCGTGGTTGCGATGGCGGGCAGAGTGCTTAACAGACCTTCAGGGTCGCTGGTGACCCGGTAGAGGCGGCCCATGTTGATGGTTCGCAACGTGAAGGCGCTGATGCCGCGATCGATCCAGGCAGTGAGATTGCCGATGGGATCGAGCAGCGGGATATCGCGCGTGGGGACGCCGAAGCCGGGCACAGGAACGAAGCGCATCAGCGCCCAGTAGCCGATGAGAAGGCCGGCGGTGATGCAGGCGAGGGGAACGATCTTCCGGGTCCAGAGACAGATGAGTCCGGCGAAGAGGTAGCAGAGAGCGATGCGGGTGAGGACTCCGTAGATGCGGATATGAGCGATGTGAAAGTGCGGGTAGGCGCTGAGAAACATCTTGATCGCGAAGATGATTGCCGCGCGGCGGAAGAGATGTCCGGCTAAGGTGAGGCGGGAGTCGCCACGGCTGAGGCGTGATTGAAACGAGAAGATGATCGACATGCCGATGAGGAAGAGGAAGCTGGGGAAGACGAGATCGGTGAGGGTCCAGCCGTTCCATTTGGCGTGATCGAGCTGCGAGTAGACGTGTGACCAGTCGCCGGGGTCGTTGACCAGGATCATGAAGGCGATGGTGATGCCGCGAAGGATGTCGACGGAGAGGACGCGGGCGGAGGTTGTCGCGGGAGCCGAGGAAAGAGTGACCGGGGGCATGGCGACCGGAGTGGTGATGGGGGACATGTTCACCATGATCGCTCAAAAGCGATGCGGTTGCCGAGAAGTTTGCGGCAGAATGTTGGCTTCAGGCTAGTTTGGCGAGGGCATCTCGACGTGATCGATGACGAGAATCTCCACTGGGGCGGTTCGCGATTCAAGTTTCAACCCAAGCTGCTCCTGGATCGCAGTGAAGATCGATGGGCCTGAAGAGTCCTCGGTGCCTTCGGTGCGACCTTGATCTGGCGTCCACTCCAGCGTGTAGTCATAGTTGCCTTTGAGTCCGGTCTTGTCCAGAACTTTTCGCCCGAGTTGCTGAGCCAACCCGTTCACCAAGGAGTCCATGGGGAGCCCTTGAGCTTCGATTCGACCGCCTCCCAATCGCATCATTGCCATGTGAGGTCCGATAGCCTCTCCTCTGGCGTTTTTGACTCCGTTGGCGTAAGTGTCTCCAGATTTTGCCTCGTGAATCTTAGGGCCGCCTTTCGCGATGACCAGCACGAACACCGGAAGGTCTTTGGTTTCGGTGTGCAGTGCCAGCTTGAATCGGTCCGCCAGAAGCGCCTGAAGCATCTGCCTGTGGGCAAGCTGGAGCTGGTCGCCGGAGAGCTTGCTGAGTGCGGCAGTGGTATCGCTATCCATCTTCGCCTCGATCCCGAATCTCTGAGAGCTGCTCCACTTCGGCGCCCCTGTGATCTGATTGTCGTCGACTCCGTACGCACTCTTGATGAGCATCTGCAGCGAGAAGTGCTCTGCGGTGAAGCTGTCGGCTGTAAACCTGGCCCTCAACATGTTGGACATGCTGCCTGGGTCGTCTGGTCTGATCGAAGCTACTTCGAATGTCGGTTGGGGAGCGTTCCCGGCGGCGGTGCTTGGCGACTGCGCCTGGCTTTGTGAGGGGTTCACGCAACACAGTGCGAGAAGCACGGCGATGGATGCCATTTCAGGGGCATGGGGTAGGAGTTGTCTGCAAATATCCAGTTTGCGCGAAAGTTGTCCGGTCACAATTTTGGACCCTACTTGTTTTTGAATTTGTAGTCAATCAATAGACGCTCGTAGTTTGTCATTGGAATCGAAACAACAACGGGAACATAGCCAGGTTGTTGGTGTCTAAGGGAGTAATGGCCGCATTCCTCGCTGGATGCGCACCTGGAACTTCGATGGGAGTTCGATTGGAGGGTGCGTCTATGTTTGGGGATAGTCTGGTTGAGTCGCGGGTTGATTCGTTGTATTCGAGCAAACGGTGGACGGTGTTGGCGTCGATCGGGTTGCAGGCTACCATCGCCGGCGTGGTGATTACGCTGCCTCTGCTGCATCCGGAGGCTCCGGTCCTTCGCCTGGATGCGCCGAAGGTGTGGATGCCGCTGATGCCGAAACAGCCTCCGCCGGTGGTGGAGGTGCATCGGGAGGCTTCGGCTTCTTCATCGGTTATGGCGGCGCCGAGTGAGCCGACACGGCCGTTGATCCTGACGACGATGTTGCCAGGCAAGGCCTCGACCACGGAGGAACCGCCTCCGCTGGCGCCGATCGGTAGCGGGATATGGTCGCATGACGGGCCGCCGGGTGGGATTGGGGTTGGCCATGGACCCGGGCCGGTGGTGTCGGTGGCTCCTCCGGTGAAGGCGACCGTGCTTCATGTCTCGACGGGAGTGTCGGATGGGATGCTGATTGCTCCGATTCGTCCGGTCTATCCGGTGATTGCGAAGGCTGCGGGGGTGCAGGGGACGGTTATTGTTGAGGCGGTGATCTCGCGGATTGGGACGATTGAGAGTCTGCATGTGGTGAGCGGGCCGCCGATGCTGCAGACTGCGGCGTTGGATGCGATACGACAGGCGCGGTATCGCCCGTATCGGCTGAATGGAGAGCCGACGGAGGTGCAGACGACGATTACGGTGAACTTTCGGATGGGAGGATAAGGGGCTGGGGAAAGAGGTATCCGCCCGGGGCTAAAGCCCCGATATTAGGGGGCTAGAGAAACCCAACGCTGAAGCGGTTGGGGTACCCAGAAGCCAAAGCACTCAAGCGGCGGGTGAAGGGGCGACAAACGCGGGCTAGACCAACGGGATCGCTGAGCTGGAGCTTGAGGGGAGGATTTGCTGGACGATGGGCGAGGTGGGGACGTCGGTGACGTAGTCCACCAGGGGATAGCCGGCTTGTTTCCAGCCGTCGAAGCCGCCGCGCAGAGGACGGACGCGGTAGATGCCGAGCTTGTGGAGTTGGAGAGCGAGCTTGGCGGAGGTCTCTTCGCTGGGGCAGGTGCAGTAGAGGATGACGTCGCGGTCGCGGGGGATGATTTCGCTGTGCTGCTTGAGCTCGTTGGGGCCAATGCGGAGCGCGCCGGGAAGGACGCGGGGATCGGGAAGATAGTCGAGCGGGTGGCGCAGGTCGACGATGAAGGGCGGCGTGTTGCCGTTTGCCTGGGCGTCGTCGAGCATGTTTTTCAGCTCAGAGGGTTCGAGCCGCATCTCGCGGACCTGCTGGAGGAACTTGCGCTGCTTCCAGATGCGGTGGGCGAGGAAGCCGAGGACCATCAGGACGAAGATGACGATGGCGAAGTGACCGAGCCAGGCAAAGAAAGGTGCGCTCTTCTTGGCGAGGTCGCCGAAGAAGCGGCCGGCGAGGATGAAGGTCTCGCCCCAGATGAGGGAGCCGGCGATATCCCAGAAGAGAAAGCGCGGGTACGACATGCCGGTCTGGCCGGCGATAGGAGCGGCGACGGTGCTGAGGCCGGGAACGAATTTGGCGAAGAGGAGAGTGACGGCTCCGCGGCGGGAGAAGTAGTTTTCGGTTTTGCTGACGCAGGTGGAGGCTTCGAAGGAGAGGCGGCAGAGGAGCTTGAGAACGCTGTTGCCGTAGCGGCGGCCGAGGGCGAACCAGATGGTGTCGGCGATGATGCAGGAGGCCAGCATCGCCAGAGTGATGCCGATGCAGCTGACGCGGTGAGTTGCGCTGAGGGTGCCGGCGGTGAGGAGAACGGGAACGCTGGGGATAGGAATGCCGATCTGCTCCACGAGCACCCAGAGGAAGATGATGAGGTACGCGAAATGGACGAAGAAGACGATGGCGATCGGCATGGGAGTTTACTTCTTTTTAAATTTACTTTGGCTATATAGATGACCGGGGCTGGCACTTGGATGCGAGCTTGCCCTTAAAGATACACAGCCCGGACGCCTGGTGCGCCGGGCTGGATATGTTCGGGGGTTGGAGTTATTTTTCTTGTTTATTTTCTTGTTTATTTTCTCTTCTTTATTTTCTTTACTTTATTTATCGAGGATCAACGGCATCTCGACGAGGTGCTGGCCGATGAACCAGGACTGGAGTTCGTTGGGGCGGAGGATGTCGCTGACGACGAGGTCGTTGGTGCCCTGGTCGCCCGCTTTATCGGCCGCTTCGGAGATGTCGAGACAGCTCTGGATGATGATTTTGTGGGCTTCTAGGAGGCGGGAGAGCTGGACGGGCACCTCTTCCCTGCCGCGTGGGGGGCGTGGGATGCGGGTGGTTTCGGCTACGTCGCCGCCCATGGCGATGGTGACGCCGCCGAGGAGTTGGACGCGCTCGGCGATGGTGTCGACCATTTCGACCTGCTCGTCGAAGTGCTTGTCGAAGAGGAGGTGAAGCTGGTAGAAGGTCGGACCGGAGACCTGCCAGTGGTGCTTCTTATACATGTCGCGCAGGGCGATGGAGTCGGCAAGGAGCTGGTTGAGCTTGGCGACCATGTCGGCGCGGACCCTGGCGCTGAGGGGATGGGGGATGTCTTCGATGACGGAACCGTACTTCTGAATCTCCTTCGCGCGTGCGTGCCAGTGAGGGGCTACGTTCGCGCCGTTGGAAGTCTTCTTTATTGCGATGGCCATGTCTGAACCTCTTTTCTGCTTGCTAGGTTTCAGATGCTGCGGAGGGGCAGTCGGTTTCCGGTGGCTGTGCAGCATTCCCTCGGCGGCTAAGGCAGCAAGACAACTGCAGTGCTGGGCGGGCGCGGCTGAAGCCGCACCCTTTCAGAGCGAGGCAAATGCAACACGGACTCTGTTTTTGGATTACTTGACCGTGACGTCAGGGGTGACGGACATTCCCGGACGCAGGGCGTAGTCGCCGTCTTCCTGCTGCAGGTTGGTGAAGTCGATGCGGACAGGGATGCGCTGGACGACTTTGACGTAGTTGCCGGTGGCGTTTTCGGGCGGGAACAGAGACAGACGTGAGCCGGTGGCTCCGCCGATCTGCGTGACTTTGCCGTGGAACTTGCGGCCGCCGAGGGCGTCAACCTTGATGGTGACGGACTGACCCTGTTTCATCTGCGCCAGCTGAGTTTCCTTGAAGTTCGCCGTGACCCAGAGGTTGGTGAGGGGATGATGGTGAGGAGATCCTGTCCGATGCTGACGTTTTGGCCTACCTGCACGTTCTTTTTGTTGACGATTCCAGTGGCTGGGGCGGTGATGTGGGTGTAGCTGAGGTTCAGGAGCGCCTGATCGACCTTGGCCTGGGCCTGCTTGACGTCGGCGAGTGCGGCGTTCGCCTTGGCCTGTTGGGCTCGAACCTGGTCGGGGCCGGTCTTGACGGACTGGGCGGCCTGGTAGCGCGACTGCGAGAGTTTCTGCAACGACTCGGTTACCTGGGCCTGACTGGCGATGACGTTGGCCTCGGCTTCGAGCACGGCGGCTTGATTGGAGGCGTCGGCGGCTACGGCGGCATCGTACTGCTGCTTGGAGATGACGTCCTTCTGGACGAGCGGCGTGTAGCGTTCGACGTCGAGGTGCGACTTGACGGCGTTGGCCTTGGCGGCGGCGACGCGGGCCTCGGCGGCCTGCTCCTGCTTGCGCGCCTGGTCGACGGCGGCGGTTGAGCTCAGGACGTCGGAGCTGGTGGTGTCGACGCTGGTGTGGACGTTGACGCTGGTGATGGGCACGTTGACTGTCGGCCTGAATGTCGGCGGCCTGCGCGCTGGCGAGGTTGGCCTGGGCCTGCTCGAGCGGCGACCTGATAGTCCTTGGGGTCGATCTCGGCGATGGGATCACCGACCTTCACCTGCTGGTTGTCGTCGACGTAGACCTTGATGACCTGGCCGGTGACGCGGGAGCTGACCTGATAGAGGTCGCCGTCGACCTGGGCGTCGTCGGTGTCTTCGGTGAAGGTGGAGCGCCAGTAGAAGATGGCCGCGCCGATGACAATAAGAATGATGACCGCGATGACGATGAACTTGCGGCCTGACTTCTGCGGAACTTCTTCCTCCACGCCGGAGACGGTCTGACGATCGCCATTCTGTCTGGTTTGCGTGGTGCTCTGAGTATCAAGATGTTCTGATTGCTCTGGCAAGTTACTTTCCTCCGAGATAATCTTTGTAATTTGTCTGCGCGGCGCCGATGGCACGAGCCAAGGAGAGCTTGGCGACGTTGTGCTGATAGAGCGCGCTGATGTACTGGTCGTTGGCCTGCTCGAGCTGCGACTGCGCCTGAGAGACCGGAAGGTTGTCGGCTACGCCGGCGCGGAAGCGCTGCTGGGCGTCGCTGAGAGCCTGGTTGGCGAGTTCGACGTTCGAGTGGGTCGAATCGACGAGCTTCGCTGCGGATTGAATGTCGAGGAGGCTGTCGTGGACGTCCTGATTGACCTGCTGGATCTGGTCGGAGAGTTTGGCCTTCGACTGTTCGTACTGCGCGTCGGCGACTTCCTCCTGTCCCTTGGTCTTGGCGATCTGGAGGACGGGGACGCTGATCTGTCCGGTGGCTGAGAAGGTGCCGTGGGAGTGGCCGGGGGTGGTGCCGATGTCACCGTAGTCGCCGGCGGCGCTGACGACGGGATACTGATAGGCGCGGGCAGAGGATTTTTCCGCGTCGGCTGCCTTGACCTGTTCGGCGTAGGCTGCGAGATCTTTGCGGGACTTCAGGGCCTGAACGAAGGCGGCCTCGGGATCGACGTTATCGAGCGCTTTGAAGGGGACGAGATCGCTGAGACGGAACTGCTGATCGAGCGGGAAGGCCAATGGTGCGGGCGAGAGCGAGCTTATCTTTCTCGAGATTATTTTTTGTTGAGATGAGGCTCTGCTGTTCGTTCTGGTAGTCGACCTGGGCGCGGAGCACGTCGAGGCGCGGGCTGGTGCCGGCGTCGTGAGCTGCGACGGCCTGGTCGAGCGAGACTTTTGACGTGGCGAGTTCTGCGTTCACAGCTTCGATGCGCGCTGCGTCTGCGATGCAGAGGAGGTAGGCGTTGCCTACGGTGAGGACAACGAGGTCGCGTGCGTCTTCGGCGGTAAGTTTGGAACCTTCGAAGTTATGCTTCGCGGCGATGTAGTTCTTGAGCGCGGAGACGTTGACGAGGTTCTGGGTGAGATAGGCGCGGAAGTCGACAACCTGGAAGGGGCCGACGATCTGGGTTGAACTCCGGGGAATGTGAGGCCGAAGGCGGCGAGGTTGATCTGCTGGACTTCGATGCTGGCTGTGGCATTTACGGTGGGAAGGAGGGACTGAAGTTCTTCGAGGCGTTGGCCGTTGGCGTTCTTGACGGAAGAGTTCTGGAGGATGAGGCCGAGATTCTGGCGCAGACCGCGCTGGATGGCGTCGTCGAGGGAGAGATCGAGGACAGTGCCGGTCGCCTTTGCCGGTGACGATGCTGCCGTGGAAGGAGTCCTGAGTGGGCTGTGCGCCGTTTTGTCCGGCGGCGTTGTAGAGATTTTGTTGAGCGTTGGCAACGGGGGAGCTGTCGGTGGCCGTGCTGGTGCCGGAGGGCTGCTTCTGCTGCTCCGGGTCGGGTAGCCTGGGCAAACCCATTGGCCGGAGCGGCGAGCAAAGAGCAGGCAGAACCCTAACGATGCAAGGATCGTGACGGCGCTGGGCGCTGTTTTGCTTTGACTCATACGGTTAATCGTACCCTGCATCCTGACTTGGTTCCTGGACTAGTTTATGGAAAGTGCGGAAGGAAAACAGGCAGACGACCCGCTTGCAACACTGTCCCGCACAAGTTTCAGATGCGTCTGGATGTGAAAAATCTTCAAAAGATGGTTTCGGTACACTCTGAACTGGATTGGATTGAGGGTGATGCGCGATGCTTTTGGGAGTCGATGTAGGAACCGGAGGGACGCGGGCGGTGCTGATCGACCGCTCAGGCAAGGTGCTGGCGTCGTTTGCCAGTGAGCATGCACCGATTCGTTCGGAGCATATCGGCTGGGCGGAACAGGATCCCGAGGATTGGTGGCGGGCGGCGCGCGAGGCGATTGCCGGAGCCATGGCGGCCAGCGAACAGACGGGGGCCGAGATTGAAGCCGTCGGCCTGACGGGGCAGATGCATGGCTGCGTGATGCTGGACGCGGAGGGCAAGGTGCTGCGGCCGGCGCTGATCTGGTGCGATCAGAGGACGCAGCCGCAGTGCGACTGGCTGACGGAGAAGATCGGGTTTGAGCGGCTGATTGAGCTGACGTGCAATCCAGCGCTGCCGAACTTTACGCTGACGAAGCTGCTGTGGGTGCGGGAGCATCAGCCGGAGATCTTCGCGAAGATTGCGCATGTGCTTTGTCCGAAGGATTACGTTCGCTACCGGATGACGGGCGAGTTTGCGATGGATATGCAGGAGGCGAGCGGAACGCTGCTGCTGGATGTGGCGAATCGGCGCTGGTCGGCGGAGGTGGCGGAGGCGGCGGGGATTCCGATGGCGTGGCTGCCGCGGCTGTTTGAAGGGCCGGAGATTTGTGCTCGCATCAGTGCGGCGGGGGCTGGAGCGACGGGGCTGGCGGCGGGTACTCCGGTGGCGGCGGGCGCGGGAGATCAGGGTGCGGGAGCAGTGGGGATGGGGATTCTGGCGCCGGGGTCGGTGTCGGCGACGATTGGTACGAGTGGGGTGGTGTTCGCTGCAACGGATTCGCCGATCAAGGACCGACTGGGACGGCTGCATACGTTTTGCCATGCCGCTCCGGGACGATGGCATGTGATGGGCGTGACGAATGGGGCGGGGCTGAGCCTGCGATATTTTCGCGATACGTTTGCGCGAGGGAGTTCGTATGAGGAGTTGACGGCGCTGGCGGCTGAGGTGCCTGCGGGATCGGATGGGTTGATGTGGGCTCCGTATCTGTTTGGTGAGCGGACGCCGCATCTTGATCCGGAGGCGCGGGCGGCGTTTGTGGGGATTACGGCGTCGCATACGCAGGGACATTTTATTCGTGCAGTACTTGAAGGTGTGGCGTTTAGCTTGCAGGATACATTCACTTTATTTCGAGAGCTTGGAGTGCCGGTGAAGGCGATCCGACTGGGTGGCGGTGGGGCACGAGGACCGCTGTGGCGGCAGATTCAGGCGGATGTGTATGGGCATTCGGTGGAGTTGCTGGAGGCTGAGGAGGGTGGAGCGTTTGGTGCGGCTCTGCTGGCGGGAACCGGCGTTGGGGTGTGGCCGAGCGTGGAGGCTGCTTGTGCGGCGACGGTACGGGTGGCGGAGACGATTGCGCCGAAGGATGCTGGTGTGATGGGGGAGGCTTATGGGCGGTATCGGCGGATTTATCCGGCGTTGAGGGAGATTGCGGGATAGGAAGACAAGAGCGAACAGCAGGTCCTCCGCTGCGCGAAGGATGACAAATTTAATTGATTGATGAGGGATTGAGATGAGCGAGATTGGCGTTGCGGTGATTGGGTTTGGGTTGGCGGGGAAGGTTTTTCATGCTCCGTTTGTGAGTGCGGTGCCGGGGTTGAGGCTTGAGGCGATTGTGCAGCGCAAGGGGGATGAGGCTGCGAAGGCTTATCCGAAGGCGCGGATTCTGCGGTCGGTCGAGGAGGCGCTGAAGGATTCGGCGGTGCAGCTGGTTGTGGTGGGGACGCCGAATGAGACGCACTTCGATCTGGCGAAGCAGGCGTTGCTGGCGGGGAAACATGTGGTGATTGATAAGCCGTTTGCTGCGACGAGCGCAGAGGCTGCGGAGTTGAAGGAGCTGGCGGAGAAGCAGGGTGTGGTGCTGGCTCCGTTTCATAACCGGCGATGGGATGGGGATTTTTTGACGGTGCGGAAGCTGCTGGATGAGGGTGCGGTGGGGCGGCTGGTGACGTATGAGTCGCACTTCGACCGGTTCCGGCCGCTGCCGCGGGAGAATACGTGGAAGGAAGGGGCGAGCTCGGCGAATGGGTTGCTGTTTGATCTGGGGCCGCATCTGGTGGATCAGGCGCTGACGCTGTTTGGGGTGCCTGAGGGGATCACGGCGAGCGTTCGCAAGGATCGGGATAAGACGGATATTGAAGATGCGTTCGATATCACGCTGGAGTATCCCGGCTTCTCGGGAGAGCATGGGTTGAGGGCGCATTGCCGGTCGAGCATGCTGGCTTGCGATGCTGCGCCACGGTTTTTGCTCCATGGGACGAAGGGGAGTTTCAAGAAGTATGGGCTTGATCCGCAGGAGCCGGCGCTGGTGGGTGGGGCGAAGGTGCCGCGGATGGGTGAAGGCGAGTGGCTGGCTGAACCTGAGTCGGAGTGGGGAACGCTGACGGTGGCTCCGGTGTTGGCTGATCCGGGCGATCCTGACTCGGACGAAGGTGAAGACGGAGTTGGGGGATTATCGGGAGTATTACGCGAATGTTCGCGATGCGATCAATGGAACGGCGAAGCTGGCGGTGACACCGGAGGATGGGTATCGGACAGTGAAGTTGCTGGAGATGGCGCGGGAGAGTTCGCTGGAAGGTAAGACGTTGAAGGTGGAGTTCTGATGCAGCTTCGGCTTACGGCGTGATGCTGGATCGGATTGAAAAGTAATCATGTGGGGGTGCATTCGATCGCTGGCTTGATGTCAATGATCGGAGTGCCGTCGATTACTTCGAGTCCCTTCACCTGAAGCGAGCCGTTCGGGCCGATGCTCAAGACTTTGGCGAGGTGGAGTCCTATCGGGTTTGGCCGATCCGGAGAACGAGTGGCGAAGACGCCTTTGATGGAATTACGGGCGTCGCCTCTTGGGTGGACTTTGAGGACCGAGCGGTGCGCCTGATGGAGCCAGGTAAAGAGCCAGATGTCCTGACCGGATTGAATGCCGTCGAGAGCTTCGACGAAATCGGGATGAATCTCGATCGTTGCATCGGGAGCGCCCTCCGATCCTTGCTTGGGGGCGCGTGAGCGGTCTTTGAGGATGGACCGAACATAACCGATTGGAGAGAGATCGAAGGTTTGTTGGGTCGTCATTGCACAGAACTCTCTTCTGTTTATTGGCCGTAGGTGGCGTTGGGGCCGTGCTTGCGGATGTAGTGGCGGTCGAGGAGAGCCTGGGAGACTCCCTTGCAGTTTCCTTCCAGGGTGAGGGTGTTGTAGGCCATTTTGGCGACGGCTTCGAGGACTACGGCGTTGTGGGCGGCGGAGTGGGGGTCGCGGCCCCAGCAGAACGGGGCGTGGCCGTTGACGAGGCAGGCGGGAATGGCTAGCGGGTCGATTCCCTGCTGCTGGAAGAGGCTGACGATGGCCAGGCCGGTTTCGTGGACGTAGCGGCCGCCGATGGCTTCGTCGGTGAGGGGTGGCGTGCAGGGGACGGGGCCGTAGAAGTAGTCGGCGTGGGTGGTGCCGAGCGGCGGGATGGGGAGGCCGGCCTGGGCGAAGCTGGTGGCGAACTCGGAGTGAGTGTGGACGACGGCGCCGATGGTCGGGAACTCGCGGTAGAGGAGGGTGTGGGTGTCGAGGTCGGAGGAGGGTTTGAGTTTGCCGTCGACGATCTTGCCGTGGAGGTCGGTGACGACCATGAGTTCGGGGACGAGTTCGTCGTAGTCGACGCCGGAGGGCTTGATGACGACGAGGCCCTTTTCGCGGTCGATGCCGCTGGCGTTGCCGAAGGTGTAGAGGACGAGGCCGCGCTTGACGAGTTCGAGGTTGGCTTCGAGGACGGCGGTGCGTAGATCTTTGAGCAGCATGACTTTCTCCGGTAGAGGTTAGGGTAAATGTTTTTGATTCGTTATGGCGGGAAAGGGATGACAACCAGAAAGGCAAGTGCAACTGCAAAAGCAGGTCCTCCGCCTTCGGCGAAGGATGACAAGGGTTGGGAAGGGTGGTGGCTGGGTGAAGGATGACAAGGGTTTGGGGGAGGATGTTGATAAAGTAAAGGCTATGCAGAGTGATGAGACAGTGAAGATCGGACGCGTTGCCGAAGGGGTTTGTCTGGGGTGCGGTGAAGGCGGGGATCAAGGCCAGCGGCAACCTGGATCTGGCGGCTGCAGTGGTGGCGAAGGGCGCGAATGGGGTGGCGATGTTCACGAAGAACCAGGTGGTGGCGGCGCCGGTGACGGTGGGGCGCAGGCATCTGACGGCTACGGGCGGGCGCGTGGCGGCGGTGCTGGTGAATGCGGGGAATGCGAATTGCGCGACCGGACAGCCGGGGATCGAGGCTTGCGTGCAGACGTGTGCGGCGGCGGCGGAGAGCTTTGGCTGCATCTTCGATGAGGTCTTTCCTTCCTCGACGGGGATTATTGGCGTGCCGTTTCCCGAGCGAGAAGGTGATTGCGGCGCTGCCTGAGCTGAAGGCGGCGCTGGGAGATTCGCCGGCGCATGCGGAGATGTTTGCGCAGGCGATTATGACGACCGATACGAAGATGAAGGTGGCTCAGGCGGCGGTGGATATTGAAGGATGGGCGAGAGGCTTCAGGTGGTGCGGATATGGGGCGCAGCCAAGGGTGCGGGGATGATTCATCCGCAACTGGGGCCTGCCGCATGCGACGATGCTGGTGTATCTGTTTACGGATGTGGTGGCGGAGTGCTGAGGAGTTGGGAGACTTGCTGGCTCCGGCGGTGGAGAGGAGCTTCAATTCGATCTCGATCGATGGGGATACTTCGACGAACGATACGGTGTTGCTGCTGGCGAGCGGGGCGAGTGGGGTGAAGCTGGATGCGCGGAGCGGCGAGGCGTTTGCGAATGCGCTGACGCTGGTGTGCGGGTCGCTGGCTCACCAGATTGTGGATGACGGCGAGGGCGTGGGGCATGTGGTGACGCTGCATGTGACGGGGGCGCGGACGGAGGCGGAGGCGAAGCAGGTTGCGAAGGCGATTGCACATTCGCCGCTGTGCAAGACGGCGTGGTCGAGCGGCGATCCGAACTGGGGGCGGTTGCTGGCGGCGGCGGGATATAGCGGAGTGGTGTTCGATCCGGCGTTGGTGAACATTACGATTGGCGAGCAGCCGGTGTTTGAGCTGGGGATGCGGGCGGCGGGGTTCGATGAGGCTGCGGCGCATGCGGCGATGATGGAGCGGGAGTATACGATCACGCTGGATATGGGGCTGGGCAAGGCGGAGTGCCGGTTTTTGACCTGCGATCTGACGGAGGAGTATGTGCGGATCAATGCGGATTATTCGACGTAGAGGCTAGTGTCCTGCCGGACGGGCCTACTGCGCGGACGCGGCGGCCACTTCGTGGCTTGTGTACCGGGCGGGGTGATGCTGGCGGCGTGGGGCCTCGCGTTGCTCGGCTCTGGGGTTCGTCGTGGCGAGATGACGTTTTCGCGTAAGCCTTATATCGTTATAAGTGGGACTGGCAGTACGTGAGCGATATAGGATGCGTATGACGACGAAACTGGAAGAAGCGGCGAAGCAGGACTTTCAGGCCGAGGTATCGGAGTGGATTGAGGCGTTTGACGACGTCGTTGCGCAGGACTGGGAGCAGGGTGCGGAGCTGCTGGGGGCGCTGCGGCGGCGGGCGCGCGAGGCCGGAGTGCCGACGCCGAGCGAGATGACGACGCCGTACCGGAACACGATTCCGAAGCATGATGAGGTGCCGTATCCGGGCGACCGGAAGCTGGAGAAGCGGGTGGAGTCGCTGATTCGCTGGAATGCGATGGCGATGGTGCATGGACAGAACAAGAAGGATGCCGGGATCGGCGGGCATATTTCGACGTACTCGTCGCTGGCGACGCTGCTGGAGGTTGGGTTCAATCATTTCTTCCGCGCGAACTATGGGGACCAGCCGGGAGACTTTATTTATTTTCAGGGGCATGCTTCGCCGGGTGTGTATGCGCGGGCTTTTCTGGAAGGGCGATTCGATGAGGCGCGGCTGAAGAACTTCCGGCATGAGTTGCGAGATACGCCGGGGTTGAGCTCGTATCCGCACCCGTGGCTGATGCCGGATTTCTGGAATTTTCCGACGGTGTCGATGGGGATTGGGCCGCTGAATGCGATTTATCAGGCGCGGTTTATGCGGTATCTGGAGAATCGCGGGCTGATTGAAGCCGACGGAGCGCAAGGTGTGGGCGTTTCTGGGAGACGGCGAGACGGATGAGGTGGATACGCTGGGCGCGATCTCGCTGGGTGCGCGGGAGAAGCTGGACAACCTGATCTTTGTCGTCAACTGCAATCTGCAGCGGCTGGACGGACCGGTGCGCGGGAACAAGCGGATCATCGACGAGCTGGAGGGCGTGTTCCGCGGCGCGGGATGGAACGTGATCAAGGTGATCTGGGGTTCGGATTGGGATGCGCTGTTTGAGCGCGACCATACGGGGCTGCTGCTGCGGCGCATGGAAGAGTGCGTCGATGGCGACTTCCAGACCTTCAAGGCGAAGGATGGCGCGTTTCTGCGGAGCCACTTCTTCGGGAAGTATCCGGAGCTGCTGGAGCTGGTGAAGGACTATAGCGACGAGGAGTTGTTGAGGCTGCATCGCGGCGGACATGATCCGGCGAAGATCTACAACGCGTACAAGCGGGCGATGGAGCATAAGGGCGGACCGACGGTGATCCTGGCCAAGACGGTGAAGGGTTACGGGATGGGAACGTCGCAGTCGCGCAATGCGACGCACAACGAGAAGAAGCTGACGGACGAGGGGCTGGCGGCGTTTGTGAAGCAGTTCGATATTCCGATTCCGGAGCAGGCGGCGAAGGATGGGTCGTTCTACCGGCCGGCGCCGGATTCTCCGGAGCTGGTGTACATGCAGGCGCGGCGGCAAGGAGCTGGGCGGATATCTGCCGAAGCGCGAGGTGACGAAGCTGGACTTCAAGGCTCCGGGGCTGGATCAGTTTGAGGAGTGGACGGCGGGATCGAACAATCGCGCGGTTTCGACGACGATGGGATTTGTCAGCATTCTGCGGCACCTGATGAAGGACCCGGCGATCGGCAAGCTGATTGTGCCGATTGTGCCGGATGAGGGCCGAACGTTCGGACTGGAGTCGGCGATCAAGCAGGTGGGAATCTATGCTCCGGAGGGACAGAAGTACGAGCCGCACGACAAGGACATGCTGCTGAGCTATCGCGAGGAGCAGGATGGACAGATTCTGGAGGAAGGGATTACCGAGGCGGGATCGATGGCTTCGTTTACCGCGGCGGGTACGGCGTATGCGAATTACAAGGTGCCGACGATTCCCTTCTACATGTACTACTCGATGTTTGGATTCCAGCGCATCGGGGACATGGTGTGGGCGTTTGCGGACTCGCGCGGCAAGGGCTTCCTGATGGGAGGAACGGCCGGGCGGACGACGATGCTGGGCGAAGGATTGCAGCATCAGGATGGGCACAGTATTGTTCTGTCGAGCACGGTGCCGACCTGCGTGAGCTACGATCCGGCGTATGTGTATGAGCTGGCGGTCGTGATTCAGGATGGAATCCGGCGGATGTATGAGAAGGGCGAAGACATCTTCTACTACATCACGATGTACAACGAGGACTACGCGATGCCGGCGATGCCGGAGGGTGTGGCGGAAGGCATTCTGCGCGGGATCTACAAGCTGAAGGCGGCGGCAGGCGAGGCGACGGTTCAGTTGTTTGGCAGCGGCCCGATTTTGAACGAGGTGCTGCGCGCGCAGGAGATTCTGGCGTCGAAGTATGGCGTGCAGGCCGATGTCTGGAGCGTGACCAGCTACACGGAGTTGCGGCGCGATGCGTTGGCGGTGGAGCGGTGGAACCGGCTGCATCCGGCGGAGAAGGAACGTGTGCCGTATCTGCTGACGGCGCTGGGGGATGCGAAGGGACCGATTATTGCGGCGAGCGACTATATGAAGTCGTTGCCGGATCTGCTCTCTCCGTGGCTGCCTTCGCGGCTGGTTACGCTGGGCACGGATGGCTTTGGACGAAGCGACAATCGCGAACATCTGCGGAGTCACTTTGAGGTCAGCGCCGAGTCGATCGTCGGCGCTACGCTGTCGAAGCTGGCGCGCGAAGGCAAGTTCAAGCCAAAGGCGGCACAGAAGGCGATGGCCGAGCTGGGATTGAATGTGGAAGCGGGCGATCCGGCCAAGGCTTAGACGCGTTTCGAAGTTGCGCTAAACCAGAGAGGGTTCCTTTTGGGGCCCTCTCTTTTTGCAAGTTTTGTTGGATGGAGGGTTGGTTGAGCGAGTCGGGAATACATGAGAATCCGCTGGTGCCCAATGCGAAGTTGCGGCAGATGTATGCGGCGATGGCCGAGGCGAGAGTGCTGGACGAGCATATCGCCGGGTTGCAGAAGAGGATGAAGGCGCGACGGAAGCTGGATTCGATTCGTGGGCAGGAGGCCATTCGGGTGAGCACGGCGATCGATCTGGGGCCAGGCGATCTGGTGAGTGATTCTCAAGTGGGAGTGGTGATGGATATGCTCGCGGGAGCGGAGGTCGATTCCCTGCTGAAGCGCGTGGCTGCGCTGCATTCGGGGAAGAGGGCTAAGGATCCGAAGGCCGGAACTTCCAGACGAGTGCTGCCGTGGGTTGATGATGCAGAGGATCGGCTGAGGATGGCGATGGGTGCGGCGCTCTCCTTCAAGACGTTGGGGCGGCCGAATGTTGTGGTGGCTTATGTTCGCCCGGGCGAGATCGGCAAGGGATTGTGGAAGCGATTGCTGGGGCAGGCCGGAACGCTGGAGCTGCCGGTGATCTTTGTGGTTCTGCCGGCGGCGAAGGGCGAGAAGAGGAGCGGCGTGGCGAACCTGAGTGGGAAGACGGCACGGTGGGGAGTGCCGGGCATCCCTGTCGATGCGAGGGATGCAGTGGCGTTGTACCGGGTGGCGCAGGAGTCGCTCGGGCGGACGCGAGGTGGGGACGGTGCGGTGCTGATTGAGTGCATGGAGTTCCAGGTGGCTGGTAAGGCGGGTGCATTGGCCGATCCTCTGGTTCAGATGAAGGAGTTTCTATTGAGCCGTAAGGTGTGCTCGAAGGCGTGGCTGAGGGGTGCGGGCGAAGCGCTACGCCGCCGGATAGAAGCGGCAGGGGAGTAAATCGTTGCACTTAGGAAGAGGACGGTTTGCAACTGCTACCGTGGGCCCTCCGCGATTACACTGGGAACGGCAGTATAGTCACAGGTATTGAGGTGCGAGTGCGGACCAGGGGTTTTCTTTCTCTTGCGGTGGTGAGTCTGTGCGCCGCTTCGACTGTTTTTGCGCAGACGCCAACTCAGACACCTGCTCCCGCATCGGCGCCCGTGCCGACACCCGCTGAGAACGGGACGACACCGGCGATACCGGCGTATTCTCCGCAGTCACCGCAGCAACAGCCACAGACGCAAACTCCGCCTCCGGCCGCTCCAGTACCGGAGAAGAAGGGTCCGCCGGTCGCGCCGCCGGCAACCCCGACGCCGCAGGCTCCGTATGTCGGGTACGCGCCCTATGCGCCGGTGGAAGAGAAACCGCCGAGCGACAGGCTGGGTTCGGTTTATATCCCGATGGATAGCTGGATGTATCCGGCGTTGACGCGGCTGTACGGGATGGGATTTCTCGACACGATGTTCCTTGGGATGCGGCCTTATACGCGCAGGAGCACGCTGCATATGCTGCTGAAGTCCGAAGATGCGATTTTGAGCAGCGACAATATTCAGGCGCAGTCAATTCTGGCGAGGTTGCTGGACGAGTTGAGTTCGGAGTCTCCGGATGGCCGCGTTCCCCGCGGGTTTGTGTATGGGCTGGATTCGTCGTATACGCGACTGCTGGGGATCGGTGGGCCGATACTGCGGGACAGCTACCATCTGGGGCAGACGATCAGCAATGACTACGGAAGGCCGTTTGAGAGTGGCGTGAACTTTATCGCCGGGGCTTCGACAGTTGAGGAGTGGGGGCCGTTTTCGTTGTATGTGAGGGGCGAGTATGCACATGCTCCGTCTGGCACGGGATATTCGAGGGAACTGGCTGACGCGTTGGGCAACGTGGACGAGATTGCGGGTGAAGGACCATCGGACGTGATGCCAGTGGGCGATCTTCCGGCACAGAACCCCTTTCGGCTGGTGGAGGCTTACGGGTCTGTTCACCTGTTGGGGCATGAGATCTCGGGGGGGAAGATCGACTCGTGGATGGGGCCGGCGTATGGGAGTGCGATGGCGTGGTCGAACAATGCGCAGAATGTGTATGCGTTCCGCATCGACCGGGTGGAGCCACTGAATATTCCGTATGTGTCGAAGGTGATGGGAGCTCTCCGGTATGACTTTTTTGTGGGAAGCGTGCAGGGACACACTTATCCGAATGCGCCGTGGGTGCACTCCTCGATGTTCTCGTTCCGTCCGACGGACAACTTCGAGTTTGCGTTTCAGCGAACGGTGATCTGGGGGGGCAAAGGCCATACTCCGGTAACGCTGCACACGTTCTTTAAGAGCTTTTTCAGTTTTGGCGATACGACGGGCGCGGTAAAGATCTCTCGGGAGGACCCCGGTGCGCGGTACAGCGACTTCACTTTCTCCTACCGGCTACCGTTTGTGCGGAAGTATGCGACGTTGTACCTGGATTCGATCTGCCACGACGATGTGACGCCGATCAGTGCGCCGCGACGCGCGGCCTACCGGACCGGCTTGTACCTCTCGCAGATTCCGGGAGCAAGAAAGTTCGATTTCCGGATGGAGGCGGTAACGACTGATCCGGGAGTTCTCGCGAAGCTTTGCCGGCCAGTTCAATTATTGGGAGGTAATCCAAAGAGAGGGTTACACCAATAAAGGATTCATCATGGGCGACTGGATCGGCCGTGAGGCCAAGGGCGGGCAGGCATGGATCACTTACAACATCTCGGCCGACCAGAAGGTTCAATTCGAATATCTGCACAAGAAGACTGCGAAGGACTTCGTTCCGCTCGGAACGACCCAGAACCAGTTCAAGGTCAACGTAGTGAAGCGGTTTGGGCCGGAGGTCGAGTTGAACGCCTGGGTGCAGTATGAAGGGTGGAAGGCACCGGTTTACAAACCGGGGCTGCAGCAGAATACTTCGGTGGCGGTGGAGTTGACGTGGTATCCGAAGCTGAAGCGTTATCCTACGCTGCCTTAGGGCTATGCCGGGCTGGCTCAGGCTATCCGCCGGGCAGCGCTGAGTGGGCGTGCTTCGCGAGGGATGCCTTGAAGTAGTCGAGGGACATCTCCAGGCCGCGACGCAGTTTGATCTTCGGCTCCCAGCCGAGGAGTTGTCTTGCTTTAGTGATGTCGGGACGGCGGCGGGTGGGATCGTCCTGCGGGAGCGGCAGGAAGCGAATCTCGGACTTGGAGCCGGTGACGGCAAGAACCTCGTGAGCGCATTCGAGGATGGTCCACTCGTCGGGATTGCCGATGTTGACGGGGAGATGTTCCTTCGAGGCGGCGAGGAGCAGGATGCCGTCGATGAGATCGGAGACGTAGCAGAAGCTGCGGGTCTGGGAACCGTCGCCGTAGATGGTGAGGGGCTCGCCGTGCAGGGCCTGGATCATGAAGTTGGAGATGACACGGCCGTCGTTGGGTTGGAGCCTGGGACCATAGGTGTTGAAGATACGGACGAGGTGGGTGTTGACGCCGTAGTAGCGGTGGTAGGCCATGACGGCGGCCTCAGAGAAGCGCTTGGCTTCGTCGTAGACGGAGCGCGGGCCGACGGGATTGACGTGGCCCCAGTAGGTTTCGACCTGGGGATGGACCTCGGGGTCGCCGTAGCACTCGGAGGTGGAGGCGTGGAGGTAGCCAGCGTTGTATTTGCGGGCGAGGTCGAGGGTGTTGATGGTGCCTGCCGAACCGACGAGGAGGGTTTCGAGGCCGAGGCGAGTGTAGTCGATGGGGCTGGCGGGAGAGGCGAAGTTGAAGACGTAGTCGACCCTGCCCGGATCGAAGGGCTTCGCGATGTCCTGCTCGAGAAAGCTGAAGCGGCTCTCGTGTTGAGGTGGCCGAGATTGGCGAGGTTCCCGGTGCAGAGGTTATCGACACCGATGACCGTGTCTCCTTCGGCGAGTAAATAGTCACAAAGATGAGAGCCGAGAAATCCGGCCGCTCCTGTGACAAGAATGTTTCGAGACATCATTTACTACCTTTCTTCCATTGGATCATTGCCATTTGCCGCGGTCTTCGATGGAACAAGAGATACCTGGGAAAGTTAGCCGATGGGCCGTAAACACATGACTAGCTGGTGGATATCGAGACATCCCGCACAGGATACGCTGCGGGACGACCAATGCTGAGATAGGTAAAGCCGTATTTCGACCATGACATCGGGATCGTAGAGATTGCGACCGTCGATGATGATGGGATAACGAAGAGTCTTGTTGAGGCGATCAAGATCGAGGGTGGCGAATTCGGGCCAGTCGGTGAGGATGAGCAGAGCGTCGGCGTCCTCAGCGGCGGCGTAGGCGTCGGCTGCATAGCGGAGGTTGGGCGGCGGGCAGAACCTCCTGGGTGCGCTTCATCGCTGCGGGGTCGTAGGCGGCGATGGAACAGCCTTCGGCAAGCAGCATCTGGACGACTTCGATCGCCGGCGATTCGCGAATGTCGTCGGTCTCTCCCTTGAAGGCCAGACCGAGAACGCCAATGCGCTTGCCGCGGAGGGTCCACAGGGCGGAGCGTACCTTGTTGAGGAAGCGTTTCTTCTGCAGGGTGTTGATCTTTTCGACTTCGGTGAGGAGATTGAAGTCGATGCCCAGTTGCTCTGCGACGGAGCGGAAGGCGGCGACGTCCTTGGGAAAGCAGGAACCGCCGTAGCCGATGCCGGGACGAAGGAATTTGGGGCCGATGCGGCTGTCGAGGCCCATGCCGCGGGCGACCTGCTCCACGTTGGCGTTGGTGGCTTCGCAGAGGTTTGAGACGGCGTTGATGAAGGAGATCTTCAGGGCCAGGAAGGCATTGGAGGCGTGCTTGATGATCTCGGCGCTCTTGGTGGAGGTCATCAGGAGCGGAGGCGGCTGGCCGACGTTGCGAGAGCCGGCGATGGCGCCGCCCCGCTGGTAGTAGTCGCCGCTGGTGAGTGGAGCATAGATTCGCCTGAGGACGGCGCGCGGCGCGGTCGCTGTCGGCACCGACGACGATGCGGTCGGGATGGAGGAAGTCGGCGACGGCAGTTCCCTCGCGAAGGAACTCGGGATTGGAGACGACGTCGAAGAGGTGACGGGCGACGCCGTTGCGCTCCAGTGCGCGGCGTGATCCACTCGTTGGTGTAGACGGGAACGGTGCTTTTTTCGACGATGACCTTGTAGCTGGTGATGGAGCGGGCGATTTCGCAGGCGACGGCTTCGACGTAGGAGAGATCGGCGTCGCCGGCCTCGCTTTGCGGAGTGCCGACGGCGATGAAGATGGCTTCACTCTCGCGGGTGGCCTCGGCGAGGTCGGTCATGAAGCGGACCCTGGTGTTGCGGTACTTCTCGAGGAGTTCGGGAAGGTAATGCTCGTGGATGAGCGAATCGCCGCCCTGAAGCGCGGTGACTTTGCGTTCGTCATTATCGACACAGATGACGTCGTGGCCCATTTCGGCAAAACAGACGGCAGCAACCAGGCCGACATAGCCCGAGCCGACAACGGCAATTTTGGTGTTTTCACTCATAGTGGGGACGTTATTCCTCATTGTTGAGGATAACCGAAACGGGCAAACAATCGAGAGAGTTCGAGGGAATCCTTAACCTTCGTGGAACCACCTCCCTGAGGTGTCAACGGAATCTTCCTTCTTAAAGGCGCAGTCGGGTAGACTAAACGGAATGGGTTCTGAAAATACGAAGCCACCGCTCGTCGGTGTTCCGGAGACGAACCCGAGTGGGTTCAGTACGACGGTTACGGATACCACGCTGTCTGAAGCGCTGATTGTGCTACGGAAACGACGGTGGGTACTGATTATTGCCATCCTTCTGGGACTGGCATATGGCGTCTTTAAGGCGGAGTCTCAACCGAGGCTGTATGACGCGTATGGGCGGATCCAGGTGCGGTCAGGATCGTCGAACGAATACCGGGTGGGCGCGGTAGAGGGCTACGCGGGCGATGCCGGCTCGAAGATGCTGACTGAGATCGAGATTCTGAAGAGCGATTCTCTGATGCTGCGGGTGTGTCGCGAGATGGACCTGTCGAATAACGCGGATTTTCTTGAACTCAAGTCGCCGCCGCCGCACTCCTCCCTGGACGATGGCGAGACCAGGCAAACGACGGTTCATCGCCTGCAGAGCAATCTGCACGTTACCCTGGTTCCGAAGACAGATATTATCCGCATCAGCTACAGCAGCCTGAGCCCGAAGCTTTCTGCAGATATCGTCAATCGGGTGATCTCCGACTATATTCAACGCAGCTACGAGACGCGGTTTGAATCGTCGCGGCGGGTTTCGGAATTTCTCTCGGGCACGCTGGAAGACCTGAAGCAGCAAGTAGAGACGTCGCAAGAGCAGATGATGGACCTGCAGCGACGGTTGGGAGTTCTCGGGTTCGACCCGACCCATAATCAAATCAGCGCATCGCTGGATGATCTTGCAAAAGCTGCGGGCGCGGCGAAGTTAGCCCGCATTATTGCGGAGGCGCGCTACCGGGTTATAAGCGGAATGGATCCGAACTCGATTGAGAGCGCGATTGAAATGACTCCGGGGACTGCGCCGGGAGAGTTGAATCAACTGCGTGGGCAGCTTGCCCAAGCCAGGGCGAACTATGCCCAGATGGAATCGTCGCTGGGGCCGAACCATCCTCAAGCGAAGGCACTTAAGGCTCAGATTGATGAGTTGACTAAAGAGATCGACGCTGAACAGAATCGTCTGCTGTTGCAGGCGAAACAGAACTACATCGTTGCGCGTGCGAATGAAGATCAGACGACTGCCGCACTTGAGGCACAGAAGGCTGACGCATATAAGCTGCGCGATCAACTGGTGGAGTATACGTTGCGCCAGCGTGAGTTTGAAGCGAATCGCACGCTGTACGACAGCCTGCAGCAACGGTTGCGGACGGCGAGCGTCCAGTCCGGACTGGAGTCGCTGGATATTGAAATTGTCGATCGGGCGCTGCCTCCTGCGAACCCCGTACTGCGGCCGCAGTCTACTCTGATCCTCACCGCGCTGGCCTTCAGCCTTCTTGCCGGAATTGTGATTGCCTTCCTGCTGGAGAGCCTGGATACCGGATTGCGGAGCATCGCCGAGATCGAGAGCATCACAGAGCTTCCATCGCTGGCTATTATTCCGCGGGCGAGACGGTCTTCCGCGGATCAGGCGGGAACTCTGACGACGGCGCAACGAAATATCGGCATCCTGACGCAGCCGAAGTCGCAGTTCGCCGAGGCGTTCCGTTCGCTGCGAACATCGCTTTTGCTTTCGACTGCGGGGCATCCTCCGAAGTTCATTGTGATTACGAGCGCTACGCCATCGGAAGGTAAGACGACGGCGGCGAGCAATCTGGCGGCGATTCTGGCGCAACGGGACACGCGCGTTCTGCTGATCGATGGAGACCTGCGCCGGCCTAATATTCATCACCGGTTCGGATTGAATGGAAAGGTCGGTCTAACGACCGTGCTGACCGGAGCCACGATGCTGGAAGAAACGGTGCAGCATGTGACGGAGATTCCAAACCTCGACGTACTGCCGAGCGGGCCGGTTCCGCCGTTCCCGACAGAGATGTTGAGCTCCGGGGCGATGGAAGCGATTCTTAAGCGGTGCGGAGAACTTTACGACTACGTCGTTATCGACTCTCCGCCGATTCTATCGGTAACAGATGGCGTCATTCTTGCGAGACAGGCAGATGCCGTCGTGCTGGTCGTGCGCCACGGCAAGTCGAGTAAACATGTGGTGCGGCGGGCAAGGGATATTCTGCTGCGCGCGGGTGCCGGCATTACCGGAATTGTGCTGAATGCAGTGGATCTGAATTCGCCGGAATACTACGGGTATTACGGCTACTCAGGTTACTCGTACGCAAGCGTGGATTCCGAGAGCTGGGAGGCACAGAAGGCCTCGGCTGACGGGGCGCACAAATCCGGGGAGCATGAACGATGAGACAGAGACACGATAATCTCCGACGCGGCGCGTGGCTAACTCTGGCTGTGATGCTGGTGGTAGCTCTGACGGGCCGGTTTGCGCAGGCCCAGTTCAGCGGCCCGGCTCTGGGGATGTCTACGCCGGTGAATCCGCCAGTGACGATAACGACCGATCCAGCGATTCTCTATCCGGCGAATCGGGAAGTCTCACTTTGGCGGGATGACCTTATCACGATTCACCTCTTCGAGAGTCCCGATTATCTTCCGACAGTACGTGTCGGGCTCGATGGGACGATTCAACTCCCACTGATCGGCACCGTGCATGTCGAAGGACTTACCGTGCATCAAGCTCAGGACCTGATTGCGCAGAAGCTGGTAGATGCGGGCATGTATCGCAATCCTCAGATATCGATCCAGATTGTGGATTCACCGAATCAAATCGCCACCATTGTTGGAGAATTACATGGGATCGTGCCGATCGTTGGGCAAAAACGGCTGTACGACGTGTTGGCGTCTGTAGGCGGAGGAGGTAGCGGTGGGCTTGGAGCTACGACGGTCGTCATCGGAGGAAATGCGTTGCCGACCACGGCAAGCCACGTTATTACGATCAACCGTCCCGGCGTACCCGAGCCGATCACGGTCGACATGGGCACAGATCCTGCCAAGAGCGCTCAGGCAGACATACCCATCTTCGCCAGGGACACGATCATTGTTCCGCGAGTGGGAGTGGTTTACCTGCTTGGAGCGTTCAAGACTCAAGGCGCGATACCGCTTCAACAGAATTCGCCGATGACGTTGATGAAGGTGGCCGCGCTTACCGGCGGTGCGGGCTTTGAGGGCAAGGAAAGCGACCTCCGGATTATTCGTTCGGTCGGGACCACTCGTCAGGTAGTTCGCGTCGACCTCAAGAAAGTCATCAATGGGCAGGCACCCGATCCGGTTCTGCAAGCGGAGGATATCGTTTTCCTGCCGAGCAGTTCGATGAAGGCGGCGATCAAATCAGGAGGAATCGGTACCCTGCTGGGTATTGTCTCGGTACTGCTTGGTCGCCGCTCAACTGTAGCGATGCTTGCGCAGCAGCCTGGAGTTGAGACACGACAAGACATGGTTCTAGCCTCGTCAGAGATCGGCAACAACTTGAAAAAAAAAGTAAGACTGGCTTATCTGGTGAGCCATCCCATTCAGTACCAGGCGCCACTGCTGCGCCGGATCGCACAGGAACCGGACATCGATCTGACGGTTTTCTTCGGCTCGGATTTTTCGGTCCGCGACTACAAGGACGAGGGGTTCGGCGTGGGGGTGAAGTGGGACGTGCCGCTGTTGGATGGTTATCGACATGAGTTTCTGCCCGTGCTTCGGGATACTGCGAATCCAGGTACGATGAGCCCGCTGAACTATGGCATCTTCAGCCGGTTGCGTGGAGGCAAAGAAGCGGCGGGCTTCGATGTGCTCTGGGTGCATGGGTATTCCTCGGTGAATGCGCTGCAGGCGATGTTCGCCGCGAAGTTGCTGGGTATTCCTGTGCTGGTTCGGGCGGAGCCGTGGCTTGGAGACCGCGACCGCAGCAGGCCGACGCTGGCTGCGAAGCAACTGTTCTTCACGATGCTGCGGGGACTGCTCGATGCTGCGCTGCCGATCGGGACGCTGAATGCAAACTACTGGCGACATTATCTGGGGAAGGATTTTCCTCTATATCGGGTGCCCTATGCGGTGGACAATCACTACTTTCAAAGCCGCGGCGAAGAGGCTCGGGCGGGGCGGGCTGCGCTGCAGAATGAGTTGAAGCTGGACCCTTCCCGGCCGGTCATCCTGTTTGCGTCGAAGCTGCAGAGCCGCAAGCGATGCACGGACCTGGTGGAGGCTTACAAGAATCTGTTGAAGGAGCCCGGGCGTGAGCCGCATCCTTACCTTGTGATCGTCGGGGATGGCGAAGAGCGTGCTGCGCTGGAGAGGCAGGCGGCGGAAAGCTGCCTAGAAGGAGTTCGCTTCTGCGGGTTCAGGAACCAGTCGGAGCTGCCGAGATTTTTCGATGTCGCAACGGTGTTTGTGTTGCCGTCGCGACATGAGCCATGGGGGCTGATTGTGAATGAGGTGATGAATGCAGGGCGCGCGGTGATCGTCTCTGACGATGTGGGATGCCAGCCGGACCTTATCGAGGACGGAGTAGAAGGTTGTGTCTTCCCTGTCGGAGATGTGCCGGCTTTGACTGATGCTTTGCGAAGGGTGCTGGCAACGAAGGAGACAGCCGCTGCGATGGGACAGCGTGGACTGGCGAAGATTCGGACCTGGGATTTCGAGGAAGATGTTCGGGGGTTAAGACGGGCAATTGCCGATGTGACTCGAAAGATACCAGCATAATGGCGACGCAGCCGTATCTCGAAATCGACGACAATCCTACTGATATCCTGAACAGGAATGGGCAGAAACTGATGCGGATTCTCCACATTATCGGAACGCTGGATCCCGCGGCCGGCGGTCCTACGGAGTCCGTGAGGGTTTTGCTGAGCTATGGTCCCATCGGCTACACGGGCGAGGTGGTCACGCTGGACGAGCCGTCCGCTCCCTACCTGAGCGATATAGGATTTCCCGTGCACGCCCTCGGACCCACAAATACCAAGTACGGGTTCAATTCGAAGCTGTTGCCGTGGCTGAGAGATAACCGCCATCGTTTTGATGGAGTCGTCGTGAACGGCCTGTGGCAGTATTGCGGGTATGCGGCGTGGCGCACCCTGGCGGGAAATACTCCCTATGTCGTGTTCACTCACGGCATGCTCGATCCCTACTTCAAGCATGCGTTCCCGCTGAAACATATCAAGAAATGGCTCTACTGGATTCCGGCTGAGTACTGGATCCTGCGCGCTGCCTATCGCGTACTGTTTACGTCGAAGGCGGAGAAGCGGCTGGCGGAGCAGAGCTTCTGGTTGCATCGCTGGAACGCGTATGTCGTGCCGTACGGCGCTAGTGGGCCATCGGGTGATCCCGAGGTACAGAAGCGGGCTTTCTTTGCGAAGTGTCCCGAGGCGAAGGGTAAGCGGTATCTTCTTTTTCTTGGGCGCATCCATCGGAAAAAGGGATGCGACCTTCTGATCGACGCGTTTGCCAAAGTCGCTGCGGACGATCCTGATCTGTATCTGGTGATGGCCGGCCCGGATCAACAGCTATGGAGTGCGAAGTTGAAGGCGACTGCCGCGAGTGCGGGGATCGGCGACCGCGTGTTCTGGCCAGGCTTGATCACAGGGGACGCAAAGTGGGGGGCTTTCTTCGGTTCGGAAGCGTTCATTCTGCCGTCGCACCAGGAGAATTTCGGAATTGCGGTGGCGGAGGCGCTGGGATGCGGTAAACCGGTACTGCTTGCTGACAAGGTGAATATCGCTGAAGAGATTGCGGAGGACGGCGCGGGGCTGATGGAGCTGGATACGGCTGCGGGGACGCTGCGCCTGCTGCAACGGTGGATCGGCATGACCGTCGAAGAGCGGCAGCATATGGCGGAGCTTGCGTATCAATGCTTCCATCGCCGGTACGATATGCGAGAGAATGCAAAGGCGATCATCCGGCTCTTTGGAACGGCTACAGTGCTTAGTCCTACTGCAGTCGATTCGGAATAGAGATTCATCCATGCCGAAACAGATTCACTACAACGCGGCGGAGCACATCTCTGCGGATACGGCGGCTGACCCGTATCTGCGACCAGCGTTTTCGTTTCGCGATCGGCTGCAATCGGCTTGGTTGGAATATCTGCTGGGGGCTGCTGTATAGAACGTCACCACGACCGTTACATTCCTGGAGATCGTTTCTTCTGCGTCTCTTCGGGGCGACGATGGGCGCGAATTGCCACTTCTATCCGCGATCGAAAGTGTGGGCGCCGTGGAATCTGATCTGCGCCGACCAGGTAACGGCGGGCGATGGAGCTGAGATCTACAATCCTGCGCCGGTCACACTGGGGTCGCACGCCATTTTGTCGCAGGACGCCTACGTGTGCGGAGCCACCCATGATTATGACGATCCGGCATTTCCGCTGATCGCGTATGCCACACACATTGGCGCGTATGCCTGGGTGTGCGCGCGAGCGTCGGTTGCGCCGGGAGTGAATGTGGGCGAGGGTGCGGTGCTTGGGCTTGGGTCGGTGGCTACGCGGAACCTGGAGGCCTGGACGGTGTATGCCGGGGTTCCTGCCGTCAAGGTGAAGGAGAGACGGCAGTTCGATGTGGGTGCCGTAGGCCAGGGCTAATGCGTCGCGGCGGGTGATTGCGCACAGGTGAGACGAGACCGAAATCTCGCCGATTTGTTTTGGAGGCAAAACTATCCGCGCAGTTTTGCCAGGAGATCCGTCGGGTGAACGGGTTTGGCGAGGATTTCGAATTCGTGCCCCTGAGTTCGGGCCTTTTCAAGCAGATCCGCGGTTGCGGCCTGACCTGAGAAGAGAAGGATTTTGCACTTTGGCAGCTTGCTGCGAGTGATGATTGCAGCTTCAATCCCGGTCATACCGGTCATGATGACATCGCTGATGAGCATGTCGGGCTGAAAGCTTTCGATCGACTCGACGGCCTTTTCTCCGCTATAGACTGCGCGTGCGTCAAAGCCTGCCTGATTGAGGATAATTGCCAATGTATTGGCGATTACCTGCTCGTCATCGGCAACCAGAACCTTGGGTTTTGATGAAAGGGTAGTCGTTGAATCTGCCATGCTAGGTGTCCCCAAATTTAGAGATCAAAAATCACAAGTTTAATGTCACGTTTGCAGGCACCTATTTGCATTTTGGCCTACACAGTAATGATACGCTGGGCGCAGAGCTGGTTGACGAACAACCACCACAATTCATAGAGAACGCATACTGTACTACAAAAATTCTTATGCAGCCAGCCATCATACGCGCCGAACGGGTCGAGAAATACTATTCGCAGCCGAGCGAGAACCGGATTCAGGTGATTTCGCCGACTGATCTCTCCATTACTGCAGGGGAGATCGTCGCGCTGCTTGGGCCATCGGGCTCGGGAAAGTCTACGCTGCTGCGTATGTTGACCGGCCTTTCTGTGCCCTCGGCCGGCGAGGTGTATTGGCATGAACAGCCGATTGCTACGGCCAATGTCAATGTGTCGATCGTGTTTCAAAGTTTTGCACTGTTTCCGTGGCTTACGGTATTGGAAAACGTGGAAGCACCCCTCAAAGCGCAGGGGATGGAGCCGACGGAGAGGCGCAAACGAAGCCTGAAGATCCTGGATACCGTCGGGTTGGACGGCTTTCAGGCGGCGTATCCGAAGGAGCTTTCCGGGGGAATGCGGCAGCGTGTCGGCTTTGCGCGGGCGTTGGTCGTCGAGCCGGAGGTGCTGTTTATGGATGAGCCGTTCTCTGCACTGGATGTGCTGACGGCAGAGAACCTGCGTAGTGAGTTGCTCGAACTCTGGCAGAACAAGACCATTCCGACACAGGCGATTTTTCTGGTGACGCACAACATTGAAGAGGCGGTTCTGCTGGCAGATCGGATCATCGTGCTGGGTCGCAACCCGGGGCATGTGCGGACGGACTTTCGGGTGGCGATTCAGCATCCGAGGGACCGGAAGGCGACGGCGTTTACGCAACTGGTGGACTATATCTACAAGGTGCTGACGCAGCCGGATGCACAACCGCCGGCGCTGCCGCAGACTGCGACCGGGAAGAAGGTGCGGGATCAGCGGGAGATGCACTATCAGATGCTGCCGCATGCGCGGCCGGGTGGGATTGCGGGACTTCTGGAGCTTGTGCTGGACCATAACGGCAAGGACGATATCTACCGGCTGGCGGATGACCTGGCGTTTGAGATCGACGATTTGCTGCCGATCGTGGATGCGGCGCAACTGCTGGGCTTTCTGAAGGTGACGGAGGGCGACGCGGAGATTACGCCGACCGGGGCGGAGTATGCCAACTCTGAGATTCTGAGGCAGAAGGAGCTGTTTCGAAGTGCGGCGATGGAGAATGTCCTGCTGCTTCGACAGATCGTTCGTGCGATTGAGTCCAAGAGCGACCGCAGCGTACCGGAGGAGTTCTTCCATGACGTGCTGGATGAACAGTTCAGCGAGGAGGAGACGTTGAGGCAACTGGAGACCGCGATCAACTGGGGACGGTATGCCGAGCTGTTCGACTACGATGCGTCACGACGGCGGTTCATCCAGTCGGAGAAGCTGCACCAGGAGTCCCAGGCGGCTACTACTTCGGAGATCGATGCATGATGAGGTTTCCGGAACGCTTCAGCAACATTCCCGGACGGGAGACGCTGGCTCGCTCGCAGGTTTTGCAGCGCAGTTGGCCGTTTGTGTTGGATTTGTGCGTTGCGGGAATTGGGCTGGCTTGCTTCTACGGAGTTGTTGTCATTGCGAGGTACTGGTTCGGGCATCCTGAGCCTGAGATCGTCATCTCGCAGAGTCCACGCGCGTTGCCTCTGTATGCGTTTTATTCGATCGTGCGGATTGGGCTGGCGTATCTGTTGAGTTTGCTCTTCGCCATAGGGTATGGCTACGTTGCGGCATATAACAAGCGGATTGAAGCGCTGATGATTGCAGGGCTGGATATTCTGCAGTCGATTCCGGTGCTGAGTTTTCTGCCCGGAGTGATGCTGGCGATGGTGGCGCTGTTTCCGACGCGGCAGATTGGCGTGGAGATGGGCGCGATTGTGCTGATCTTCACTGGCCAGGTCTGGAATATGGCGTTCAGTTTCTATTCGTCGATCAAGAGCATTCCGCGAGAGCTCTCGGAAGCTGCGAGCATCTATAAATTTTCACGGTTGCAGAAGCTGATTCAGTTGGAGCTACCCTATTCGGCGATCGGCCTGGTGTGGAACTCGATGGTGTCGGTGGCTGGAGGATGGTTCTTCCTGATGGCGTGCGAGATGTTTGTTCTCGGGACACGCGACTTCCGGCTTCCTGGGCTGGGGTCGTATCTGCAGACGGCGGCGAGCACGGAAAATAAGATTGCGATGACGTGGGGCATTCTGACGATGATCGCGATTATCGTGGCGACCGATCAGTTGATCTGGCGGCCGGTGATTGCGTGGAGCGACAAGTTCAAGTTTGAGCAGGTGGAGAGTACGACGCGGGTGCGCTCGCCGCTGCTGCATCTGTTGCAGCATTCGCGGGGGCTACGATCGCTACGGGAGCATACGGTGGTGCCGCTGGGGGAAGGAGTGTACCGGCGATTGGCGAAGGAACGCAAAGAACCAGAGTTGCAAATTGCTGCTACAGCCAAGAGTGCGCCGGTGCGTGGAATAGCTGCTGCCTTGTTCCGCAGCGTGATTGTGGTGGTGGTCACGGCGGCGGTGCTCTACGCTGCGTGGCAGGCGCTGACTCTCTTGCGCGAAGTGCGTGGGTCGCAGTTTGCTGAGATCATGAAGGGGGCGCTGGCGACCTTTTTGCGGGTGAATGTCTCGCTTGTGCTTGCGGCGGCGTGGACGATTCCAGCAGGGGTTGCGATTGGGTTTCATCCTCGGCTTGCGCGTATCGCTCAGCCGCTCGCGCAGATTGCGGCGTCTGTGCCTGCTACCGCGCTGTTCCCTGTTCTTTTGATCGCGCTGGTGCGGGTGGGCGGTGGGATGGGGATTGGGTCAATCGCGTTGATGCTGCTGGGGACGCAGTGGTACATCCTGTTCAATGTCATCGCGGGCGCGATGGCGATTCCTTCCGATCTGCGGGAGGTCGCCACGCTGTTCCGCTTCACGACTGTGCAGCGCTGGAAGACGGTGATCCTGCCGGGCATCTTTCCGTTCTTGATTACCGGGCTGGTGACCGCGTCAGGAGGTGCGTGGAATGCCAGCATCATTGCGGAATATTTTCGATTGAAGAATCAAACGCTGCAGACGGTTGGGTTGGGAGCGGTGATCAGTGCAGCGACGGATAGTGGGCAGTTTCAGATTCTGCTGATGGCGACGATTGTGATGGCGATGATGGTGGTGACGATCAATCGGCTGGTGTGGCGGCCGCTTTATCGGCTGGCGGAGACGCGATACAAGCTTGGCTAGGACTGCGGGCGGTTGGGCAGAGCGGGCTTGCGGAAGGCGAAGATGACCGCGAGCAGCGGCGGTGCCAGGAGGACTCCCCAGAAGGGAATGATGATGCCGAGTACGATGGGGCCAAAGAAGGCGGCCCACCAGGGGATCTTGGTTGTGCGGTGCAGCACGTAGGGGCCGATGACGAGGCCTTCCAGGATAACGATCAAACCGTAGAGTCCGAGCACCAGGCCGAGGCGCCATTCGTCGTGACCGCTGAAGGCAACGGCGAGGACTGGGCCGATGAGAGCCACCATGCCTCCGAAGGTGGGGATGATCTGGAGGAGGCCGCCAAGGATCGCCCAGAAGGGCGCCCAGGGGACACGGATGAGTTCGAGGCCGATGAGCCAGAGAACACCGACGATGAGCGCATCGAGCGTAGCGGCTCGCCACCAGTTGATGAGCGCGCTGCCGGCGGTTTTGAGATGAGTGCCCGCGTTGCTGTTTCTAAGGTCCATACCAACCTGACTGTTCGGTGCCGCATCAGACCTGCTGGGACAGAACTATAACGCAAAGACGCTGGATTCGAGACAGAGACGTGTTTCGAGGCGGTTCGCTGCGTGAACCTGAATGGAGAACGATTGATATGGCCGTGATGATGCAGGCGTTTTACTGGGATGCGCCGATCAAGGAACAGAAAGAGGGTGAGTGGTGGAATCACCTTGCGGAGAAGGCGCCGGAGTTGTCTGCGGCGGGCATCAACGCACTATGGCTGCCGCCTATCTGCAAGGGAGCGGAGGCACGGTCGCCAGGTTACGATCCGTACGACTATTTCGACCTGGGTGATTTTGACCAGAAGGGAGCGAAGAAGACGTTGTATGGCAATCGCAAGGAGCTTGAAAACCTGATCAGAACACTGCACGAACACAACATCGGGGGTTACGCGGACATGGTGATCAACCATAACTCGGGCGCGGATGAAGAAGAGGTGAACCCGATCGATGGGCAGAAACGTTGGACCAAATTCAATCCGAAGTCAGGTAAGTTTCCGCGGGACTGGAACTGCTTTCATCCGTCTCGTTATGAACGCGTGATGATCGAGGGGGAGAACTTCGCAGGGTTCCCGCACCTATGCCATCGCAACCCGCGAGTGTATGAGGCCATGTTCGAATATGCGCGAATGGTGATTGAAGAGTTGGGGTTTGACGGCTTTCGCTTCGATTTCGCGAAGGGGTACGGCGCATGGATGATCGGGTTGCTGGCAAAGTATCGGTATGAGCGTGACGGTAAAGAGTTCATGCCGTTTGTGGTGGGCGAGTACTGGTCAGGTCCTGAAGATATTGAAGGCTGGCTGGATGGGGTGAAGGGCGGTAACTGATAGCCAGATCGCTGCGTTTGACTTTCCGCTGCGCTACAAGCTGAAGGATGTGTGCGACACGCTGAAGTACGATCTGCGAAACCTGACCAGCGGCGAATCTGTTGTAGCAAAGCGGCCGTTCAACGCGGTGACGTTTGTCGAGAACCACGACATGGGCGGCAACGAGATCGTCAACGACAAGAATCTCGCTTATTCGTTCATTCTGATGAACGAAGGCTATCCGTGCATCTTCTGGTACGACTATTACAACCTGGGGCTGGCGCGGAAGGGGACGCCGAATGGCATCGACGCGCTGATCGATGCGCACCATAAGTACGCTGATGGCGAGGCGCGTATTCTTCATGCTGATCCCGACCTTTACATCCTGCAGCGCGCCGGGATCGAAGGACGGCCGGGATGCATCTATGTGCTGAACAACCTGGGGGACAAGTGGTCGGGCACTTCGGTACAAACTAAGTGGACCAATCAGAAGTTCAAACCGGTGGCGTGGGACGGGCACGATACGGCGCATCCGGATGAACGGACCACCGATAAGGATGGGAATGCTGAGTTCCCTGCCCCGCCGCGTGGGTACGCGGTTTATGCACCGGTTTAGGCTGATGCCCCACTTTCCTCTGCGGGGTCGGTAATTTTCGAATGATATTCTTAAGACTATGAAGTTTGGCGTTTTGGTCTTTCCGGGGTCCAATTGCGACCATGATACTTATCATGTGGTCGATGCGATTGCGCGACAACCTGTAACGTATCTTTGGCATGCGTCGGAGGATTTGCAGGGTTGCGATGCGATCCTGGTGCCGGGCGGATTTGCGTATGGGGACTATCTGCGAACAGGAGCGATCGCGAAGTTTGCACCCGTGATGCAGTCGGTCGCGAAGTTTGCCAAGAGCGGCGGCCTGGTTCTGGGAATATGCAACGGCTTCCAGATTCTTTGTGAAGCGGGGCTGTTGCCTGGGGCCTTGATGCGGAATGCCAAGCAACACTACATCTGCAAACAGACGTTTTTGCGGACCGAGACAGTCAATTCGCCCTTTACCCATGGGCTGACGCGAGGTCAGGTATTGCAGATGCCGATCGGGCACATGGAAGGCAACTACTTCTGCGATGCGGAAACTCTCGCGGCGCTGAAGGCCGAAGATCGCATCGCGTTTCGCTACGCTACGCCTGAGGGGACGGTGACGGCAGAGGCGAATCCCAATGGATCGCTTGAGAATATTGCCGGTGTGTTGAATGAGGGGCGCAATGTTCTAGGGATGATGCCGCATCCAGACCGGTCGAGCGAGACGCTGCTGGGGTCGGCGGACGGACTTCAGTTGTTCCGGGCAATGGCGGAGTCGTTGGCGGCGGCGCGGTAGATGCGCGGGCTGACGCAGGCTCGGTGTAACCTGACTACGCGATGATTGACATTCACCATCACCTTCTGTGGGGCATGGACGATGGTGCTTCGAACGTGGAGACCTCTGTGGCCATGGCGAGGATTGCCGCCGAGGAGGGAATTTCGCATGTTGTGTGCTCGCCGCATGCGAACGGCACGTACGCTTATGAACCGCGGGTGATCGCCGAAAAGATTGCCGAGTTGCAGCGGTTGCTGGATCGCAATGCGATCGCCGTAAAGCTGGGTCATGGATGCGACTTCCACATGTCGTACGAGAATATCGAAGAGGCCAAGCTCAATCCGGCGAAATACAGCATCAATGGGTTGGGTTACATCCTGGTGGAACTGCCTGACTACGGGATCTCGCCCGGCCTTACCGAAGTCTTCTACCAGATGCAGTTGGCTGGGCTGACACCGATTCTGACGCACCCCGAGCGCAATGCGACGCTGCAAAGCGATCAACTACGGCTGGTGGACTGGCTGCGAGGCGGGGTGTTGATTCAGGTGACGGCCGGCTCTGTCGTGGGCCGAATGGGAAGACGTGCCGAGAGCATGGCGCATGATCTGCTGGCGAACCGCTGGGTGCACTTTCTCGCGACGGATGCCCACAATATAACCTCCCGGCCACCGAAGATGCGTGAGGCGTTTGAGCTGGTGGCGAAGAAATATGGGCCGGATTACGCGCACCTTCTGTGCGTCTCGAACCCGCTGGCGGCGTTTATGGGGAAGCCAATGCCACCGCAGCTCGAACCGCTCAATCTCTATGAGAATTTGAAGGAGAAGAGCTGGTGGCAGAGATTGATGGGGCGGTGAGAGCGATCGGTAGTTGTTAGTTAGAGGCCGAGGCCGCCGTCGACAGCCAGGATCTGGCCAGTAATGAAGTGGGGAGCGGTGGCGAAGAAGATGGCGGCGGCGGTTACGTCGTGGGCCGTTCCGTTGCGCTGCATGGGGGTCTTGCGTGCCAGGTGTTCGTAGGCCTCGTCGACTTCTCCCTGGACGATCATGCCGGGGGCGATGCAGTTGACGCTGATCTCAGGCGCCCAGGCCTTGGCCATGGTTTGCGAGAGCATATGCAGGGCGGCCTTGGAGGTGCAGTAGTGGGCGTGGGTAGCCCAGGGGTGCAGGCCGCCAAGAGAACCGATGTTGAGGATGCGTCCCCGCGTGGCGCGGAGGTGAGGATGCGCGGCTTTGGCCATGAGGAACGGGGCGCGGGTGTTGGTGGTGAACATCGCATCCCACTGTTCGACGGAGATGTCTTCCAGAGCTTCGGATTCGAAGATGCCCGCGTTGTTGACGAGGAGGTCCAGGCGGTCGAACTCTTCGATGACCGACGCCACAGCCTGCTGGATGCTTTCGGGGCTGCGCAGATCGCTGCGGACGGCGAGCGCATCGACGTCATGGGCGGCTAGCGCACGGACGGTCTCTTCGGCTTCGGGCTGGGAGTTGAGGTAGGTTATGGCTACATTGGCGCCGCGTTCTGCGTAGGCAAGAGCGATGGCGCGGCCTATGCGTCGGGCTGCTCCGGTGACGAGCACGGTCTTTCCTTGTAGCAGCTTATCCATACGTACGAATTGCGAGGTTCAAATTGCGAGCTTCGAATTGCGAGCGGCTATTGCTTTGGGGTGGCGTCTGGAGTGCTCGGAGTCTGAGGTGGCGTCGCCGGTGGAGTGGTCGATGGCTTAGTAGCTGGAGTCTTCGGCCGGATCGGCTCCTGAACGCCAGGCTTTCTGTCCGCAGGCTTGCCCGTGTTGTCCACGTAGGATGAGAGCTGCTCCTGCGGCCGGATCATGGAGACGGATATCTCACGGCTGGGCTCGGAGACGACGTAGCTCTCTGCGTAGGTGGCAAAGCCGGTGGCGATGACCTGGACGCGAACGGTGCTGCCGGTGGGGATGACGTCGATGATGGCTTTGCCATCCGGGTCCGTCTTGACCTCCATGTTGCCCTGATCTTTGCCGTCCAGGACTGAGTCGAAGATGACGGCAGCGTTCGCAATGGGCTTGCCGTTGAACTTCTTCAGGACCGTGACTTCGATGTGAGAGGTGGCGGCCGGCGCCTTGTACTTGCGGCCGTGTTTCACGGGAGCATCCTGCGCCATGGCAGGGAGGCAGGAGACCAGAGCTATGCTGAGGGCAAGGGCGATGTTAGAGATGCGACGTAACTGCATGGGTCCATTCTACGACGTTTCGCGTGGGGTCTGGGGCTGGCGTGGGTTGGCGCCTGAGGGAACAGGCTTGCGTGACTTTCACTCAGATTTCACACTCGGGATTTGACATGCGGCGCTGGGATCGTTATCGTTAGCAATCGGGAGGCTTGAGTGCTAATCCGCTGCAAACGGTGAGCTTTGAGCGATAAGGCTCCCAGGGCCGCGGCGATTGGCGGTATCCCCCCAAATTTCATTGTGGCAGGTTCAGGCGCTGTGCCGGAGCTCGTCGCGCATGACAACGCGGACGGAAACCCCGTTCGCCAAAATCGCAACAGCAATTCGAAACAAGGAGATGCAAAGCAATGGCGAAGACATCGTTTACCCCGCTGCATGACCGGATTCTGGTCCAGCGTATTGAAGAAGGTGAGAGCAAGGTTGGCGGAATCATCATCCCCGACTCCGCTAAAGAAAAGCCCCAGCAGGGCAAGGTCATTTCAGTCGGCAAGGGCAAGTCGAACGACGAGGGCAAGGTGTTCCCGCTCGACGTGAAGGCCGGCGACAACATCCTCTTCGGCAAGTACTCAGGTACTGAGATCAAGCTGGACGGCGAAGAGTTCCTGATCATGCGCGAGGAAGAAGTCCTTGGCATTCTCGCCAAGTAAGCATTGCATGCAGCAGACCCGCTTCGCGGTTATTCGGCGCTTCGGGCGCCTCACCTAAAACAAATTTTGATCGGCTCAGAGCCGGTAACAGGAGTAAAAGACAATGGCAAAACAGATTCTGCACGGAGAAGATTCGCGTCAGGCAATTCTGCGGGGCGTCAATATTTTGGCGGACGCAGTCAAGGTGACGCTCGGACCGAAGGGTCGCAACGTCGTTATCGAGAAGAAGTTCGGTTCGCCGACGATCACCAAGGACGGCGTGACCGTGGCCAAGGAGATCGAGCTGGCGAACTCGCTTGAGAACATGGGCGCACAGATGGTGCGCGAGGTTGCGTCGAAGACCTCGGACGTGGCCGGCGACGGTACCACAACAGCAACGGTTCTTGCCCAGGCGATCTATCGCGAGGGTGTGAAGACGGTTGCCGCGGGTGCAAACCCGATGGCGCTGAAGCGCGGTATCGACAAGGCTGTCGAGGCCATCATCGGCAAGCGCGATGAGAACGGCGTGTCCCAGGGCGGTGCTTTGAGCAAGTTCTCGAAGCCGGTTTCTGGCGACATGATTGCCCAGGTTGGAACGATCTCGGCGAACTCCGATGCGCAGATCGGCACGATCATTGCCGAGGCGATGAACAAGGTTGGCAAGGACGGCGTCATCACGGTTGAAGAGTCTCGCACGATGGAGACCCAGCTGGATGTGGTCGAGGGTATGCAGTTCGATCGCGGTTATCTTTCGCCCTACTTCGTGACCGATGCGGAGCGGATGGAAGTTGCTCTCGAGAATCCTTACATCCTGATCTACGAGAAGAAGATCTCGTCGATGAAGGACCTGCTTCCCTTGCTCGAGTCGATTGCACGTACGGCGAAGCCGCTCGTCATCATTGCCGAGGATGTGGATGGTGAGGCGCTGGCGACTCTCGTGGTGAACAAGCTGCGTGGCACGCTGAATGTCGCTGCTGTGAAGGCACCGGGTTTCGGCGATCGTCGCAAGGCGATGCTGCAGGATATCGCGATTCTGACCGGTGGCAAGGCGATCACGGAGGACCTCGGCATCAAGCTCGAGGGCGTCAAGATCGAGGACCTCGGCACTGCGAAGCGCGTAACGATCGACAAGGACAACACCACCATTGTTGATGGCGGCGGTAAGGATGGCGATGTTGAAGGACGCGTGAAGGAGATTCGCGCGCAGATCGACAAGACCACCTCTGACTACGACCGTGAGAAGCTGCAGGAGCGTTTGGCCAAGCTGGTTGGCGGCGTTGCAGTGATCAAGGTGGGTGCGGCAACCGAGACCGAGATGAAGGAAAAGAAAGCTCGTGTTGAGGATGCGATGCATGCCACCCGCGCGGCTGTTGAGGAAGGTATCGTCCCGGGTGGTGGTGTGGCGTTTGTTCGCTGCGCGGCTGCTGTCGATGATCTGATCAAGAAGCTCGACGGTGATGAGAAGATCGGTGCCTCGATCATTCGTCGTGCGATTGAGGAGCCGTTGCGCATGATCGTCTCGAATGCAGGCGAAGAGGGCGCAGTGGTGATTGGCAAGATCCACGAATCGAAGGAGCCTAACTTCGGCTACAATGCCCAGACTGGCGCCTACGAGGACCTGGTGAAGGCCGGCGTGATCGATCCGACGAAGGTGACGCGGACTGCACTGCAGAATGCGGCTTCGATCGCTGGGTTGATGCTGACCACCGAGGCGATGATCTCCGATATTCCCGAGAAGAAGGAACCGGCGGGTGGCGGACATCAGCATGGCGGCGGTATGGACGGCATGTACTAAGCTGCTTTTTGCAGAAAAAAAGTGGAGCCCCGGGGAGACCCGGGGCTTTGCTGTTTTTGCTGGTGTTTTTGAGGGGGGTTGGGGAAAAACGGGTGGTTGTGGATGGTTTTTTGGTGGTCAATTTGTGGTGTTTTGGTGTTTTAACGTGGTTGATTGGTGGTGAGTTTTTGGGTGTTGAATTTTTGTCACGGAATTTGAATTTTCTTGTGGAAAACGGAAGAAAGTTTGGCGGGTGGCAATTACGGACGAGCAAGGGCAAAAGCAGGTCCTCCGCCTGCGGCGAAGGATGACAGCTAAAGAGCAAGGGCAACAGCAACAGCAAAGGCAAAAACAACGACAACAGCAGATCCCCTTCGGGGATGACAACCAGAAAGGTAAAGGCAACAGCAACGGCAAGGACAAGGCCAAAAGCAAGGCTAGGGCAAAAGCGAGTTAGGATGGCTGGGTGGCTGGAGGTGGTGTATGGGGATGTCGCGGCGGGAGTTTTCGAAGTTGGGGGCTTTGGGGTTGGCGGCGGGGATGCTGCCTTCGGTAGGTGCTGCGGCGCAGGGTGGAGACCGGAAGATTGGGTACTGTGTGATCGGGCTGGGGACGATTGCAGACCACTTTATGCGCAGCATCCTGATCAGTTCGAACTCGCGGATTACGGGGCTGGTGAGCGGGCATCGGGATAAGGCGGAGCGGATCGCCACGCAGTATGGGGTGCCGACGAGTTCGATTTACAGCTATGAAGACATGGACAGGTTTCGCGACAACAAGATGATCGATGCGGTGTATGTCGCGCTGCCGAACAGCATGCATGCGGAGTATACGATCCGGTCGGCGAAGGCGGGCAAGCATGTGTTGTGCGAGAAACCGATGTCGACGACAGTGAAAGAGGCGCAGGACATGATCGCCGCGTGCAAGGCGGCGAATGTGAAGCTGATGATTGCGTATCGGTTGCACTATGAACCATTGAACCTGAAGGCGGTGAAGCTGATTCGGGATGGGGCGCTGGGAGCGGTGGAGACGATCAACGGGGCGTTCGGTTTCAATGCCGCTCCAAATCAGTGGAGGTTGAACAAAGCGCTGGCGGGGGGTGGATCGCTGTTCGATGTGGGGATTTATGTGTTGAACGCGAGCCGGTATCTGACGGGTGAGGAGCCGGAGAAGTTTACGGCGGTGACTTCGACGGTGGACAAGGATGGGCGGTTCGACACGGTGGAGGAGAATGTGTCGTGGACGACGAAGTTTCCTTCGGGTGCGGTGGCGACGGGCAGTTGTACGTATGGGGCGCAGATGCCGGGGTACTTCAAGGTGTTCGGGTCGAAGGGGTGGCTGGAGATGGCGCCGGCGTTCAACTACGAAGGCCTGAAGCTGCGGGCTGAGTATTCGAACGGGAGAGGAACTCCGGGTACGGTGATCGATGAGGCGAATCCGGAGAAGGACCCGTTGCAGTTCGCTCGCGAGGCGAACCATTTTACGGATTGCATTCTGCAGAACCGGACGCCGAAGAGCTCGGGGGAGGAAGGGTTACGGGATATGCAGTATATTCAGGCGATCTATGGGGCAGCTGGAGTGAATATATAGGCTGACCGCGGATTGCGCGGATTTTTTGGATTAGGGACAGGCAGGGGCTAGACACAAACGAGGCGGTTTTTGGGGGCTTGGTTTTACTCTAGCTGCTGCCAGAGGAAGGCTTAACACGGATTTTCACAGATGACACGGATTAGGAACAGGCAACGGCAAGAGCGACAGCAGATCCCCCATTCGACTTCGCTCAGGGCAGGCTCTTCGGAGATGACAACAAGAAAGGCAAGCACAACTGCCAAAGGCAATTGCAGGTCAATCTCACGGCAGCATGCGTTGGGGCATGCTGCCGTGAAAGCGTGACGATCAGTGGCGATTAGGGCTGGGAGAGGACGATGGTGCCGGGACGGATTTGGCTGGGGCCGTTGACCTTGGTTCCGGGGAGCGAGGTGGAGAGCTTGAGCGAGGCCATCTTCTTGTCGCCGTCGACGGGGAAGGTGGCGACGTAGCTCTCGGAGATCGCGTCGTGGAACTGTTTGAGGAAGGGCGCCAGGGAGACGGGGCTGCCGAGGCCTTGATAGTAAGCTTGGCCGCCGGTTCCCTGCGCAACCTGCTGGAGGTAGCTCTGACCGCTGAAGCTGGCGCGGCCACCACGGACGCCTGCGTCGCCATAGTAGATGGAGTAGACGGGGACGCCGGCGCGCTGGGCATCCGTGACGGCGGAGGCGACGTAGGGGCTGTCCTGATTGGTGATGCTTGTGCTTCCGTTATAGGGATCGACGCCGTTGGTGATCATGAGGACGAAGCGCGCTTTGTGCGTGGGTTGCGAGGTGTTCGGGCGGGTCTGACCTTCGACTTCAGAGGGCCAGTTCTTGACGAAGTCGGAGAGGCAGAAGTAAGGGCTGGCGCTGGCACCAGCGAGGCCCAGGGGTATGCGCAGGGTCTGCCCGGCGGCGGCACGGTCTGCGGTGAAGCCGGACATGTTGCTGGCGGAGACGACACGGCCGTTCTGCATGTAGCCGACGAAGACTTCGGTGCCCTGGGGCAAGCCGTTGAGGAAGGCGCGGAGATTATTCATCTCGCTGCCGACCATGGTGCGGAGGCCGTCGTCGATGAGGAGAGCAACCTGGGCTGCGTTGGGCGGGACGGGGGCGAGATTGATGAGAGGCGTGACCCGGTTGTCGACCTTGAGGGTGATGTCTTTTGCGGTTGCAGTGACGGGCGATTTGGAGTTGAGGGCGACGAGGGCCTGGGTGCGGGCGGAGCTCTCATCCTGGGAGAAGGCGTGGATACCGGGGAGGGTGAGTGCGAGGAGTGTCAGGGTGAGGATGGGTTTCGTCATGTGGCGTCGAACCTTCTTTCTGGTGAATTAGACGCGGAAAAGGTTTGGGGCGGTGCATCTGGGAGGCCGCAAGTTACAGAAAAAAGACAGGATTTCGGGTGGCTTTGCATTAAACACAGGTTAGCGGGTTTTGATGCGGGGAGTGAAAGGACACCGGCAAGAACAGAAGCAACGGCAACAACAAGAACACAACAGAAGCAAAAGCAAAAACGAAATACAGGGGTCCTTCCCCGTTCGACTCCGCTCAGGGTCAGGATGACCACTAAAGAAAGATGCAGGCTAAAGGAGGATGTGGGGCGCGGACAAAGAAAGACGCGGCACGGATTTTTGTCAGTCGCCGCCGATTCGGATCTTCAGGCCGGCGCGGATGGTGAAGGGCAGGCCGGGATAGCCGATGGGGCCGATGTGTTGCTGGTCGAGGAGATTGTCGAGTTGGGTGAAGACGGTGATGTGATTGGTGGCTTTGAAGACGGCGTTGAGGTCGAGTTTGGCGTAGCCGAAGTCGAGGTTGCGATTGGGGAGCAGGAGAGTGTTGCCGCCGTTGCGGTCGTTGTGGAGTTGGAAGGTGGAGTCGTCGCTCTGGTCGCTGAGAGCGCCTTTGACGGCTGCAGAAAAGCGGTCGGCGGTGTATTGGACGGCGAAGAAACCGGTGTTCGGTGGGCGGCGGAAGGGCCGGTTGCCGACGAGAGGAGAGAGGGCTCCGATGGGAATGCCGGGCAGGTTGGGGTTGATGGCGGGGGTGACGTTGTCGGAGGAGAAGGATTGCTGAACGACGGAGTCGAGGTAGGTGTAGCCGCCGCGGAGGAAGAGATGGTTGAGGGCCTGATACTGGACTTCGAGCTCGAGGCCCTGGGTGCGGTAGGCGAGAGAGTTGAGCGAGGCTGCGGGGATTTGTGTAGCGATGCTGGCGGGGATGTTGAAGTAGTGTTCGAGGCCGTTGGGGGCGATGAACTCGAGTTGATGGTTGAACTGATTGTGGAAGTAGTCGGCTTTGAGGATGAGCTTCTGGTTGAGGATGTTCTGGTCGAGGCCGATGTCGTAGGTGCGGGAGCGCTCGGCGGTGATGGGGGCGATGTTGAAGGTGGAGTTGCCGGTTTGTTGAAGGAGAGTCGAGAGACTGGTGAGTTGCGCGATGAGGGATGGCTCCTGTACTCCGGTGGCCATGTTGGCGCGAAGCAGGGTGCCGCGGAAGGCGTGAGCGCCGGGACGGATCGCGTCGTAGGTAAGGCCGATGCGCGGGGTGCCGGTGATGCCGACGAGTTGGTTTTGTTCGATGGCGCCGCCGAGAGAGTAGAAGAGGCGGTGGAAGATGTCGCCCTGAAACTGGAGGGTGTAGAGGTAGTTGGTGCGTTTGATGATTTGGTTAGTGGAATTGAGTAAGCGGCCGCGTTCGTCTTCGTAGTGGAAGCTGAAGAGCGCGCCGATGCGCCAGGGGAAGGTGTAGCGGGACCGGTAGGTGAGGTCATCGCGGTTGGAGACGGCGTCGTAAGTGGGGAGGAGGAAGGCGGCCTGTCCGGAGGCGGTGTAGCCGTTGGCTCCGCGGAGGGTGACGGGATTGCCGTAGTAGGTGGTTTGCGGGACGCCGTTGATGATGGTGGTGACGGGTTGGCCGGTGGGAGTGAACTGCTCGACTTGTTCGCGGTTGCGTGCGATGCCGTAGCGGGCGAGGTTCTGCCAGTTCCCCGCCAGGACGTTTTCGACGGTGAAGGCGGAGTAGATGTTTTGATCGGCTTGCTTACCGGAGGAGGAGATGCCGTAGATGTCGTGGGCGCTGGGAAGGCCGGTGGCGGAGTCGGTGTTGCGGAGGGTGAAGCGGGCCGTGGTGTTGGTGACGATGCTGACGCCGATGTTCGCGGCTTCGTTGGTGGTGTGGTAGCGATCGAGCGGGAGGTTGTTGGAGGTGTCGAAGCGGCTGAAGGCGGCGAGGTAGTCGAGCCTGCTGATGGCGCCGGAGACGATCGCTTCGTTGCGATAGATGGTGAGGTTGCCGCCGTCGCCGGTGTAGTTGAGGGTGGGGCGGAGGGCGTTGCTGCGGGTTGTGGCGATGTGGACGATGGCGGCTTCGGCTCCAGTGCCTTGCAGCGCGCTGTTGGCTCCGCGGTAGAGCTCGGGGCCAGCGAGGGCGGTGGTCGAGACGGGGCTGTAGTCGAAGTAGCCGCCGATGTTGTTGGCGGGTACGCCGTCGATGACGACTTTGTTGGCGTCGGCACTGCCGCCGCGGACGAAGAGAGTAGTGGGGCCGCCGGTCTGGCCGGTTTGAACGACGTTGGTGCCGGGTGATTGGCGAAGGTCGTTTGCGATGCCGATTTGTGTGGCGAGGGCGGACTGCGGGATGAGGGTGACGCCGGTGGGGATTTGTTGAATAGGAGTGGGGATGCCGCTGGAGATGACGGTCGCTTGTGGTGTGACGGTGGAGAACTGCATGACGATGTTGCGGGTGATGACGGCGGTACTGGCTCCGTAGAAATCCTGGCCAATGCTGGGGGTGTAGGGAGATGCGGCGGCGAGGAGAAGGAAGCGGCCGGAGATGGAAGTGCGGATCTCGTAAGTGCCGTCCATTTGGGTAAAGGTTAAGGCGGCGACTGTTTTGCCCTGGACGAGCTGGATGCGGGCGTTGCCGATGGGGACTCCGAAAGGAGTGGTTACCGTGCCGCGAACGATGATGGCTCTGGCTGGAAGAGCCAGGAGGGCCGCGGCGACGAGGGTGAGGAGGGGTAGCGTCGCTTTGCGGTGGTGCGGGTTGGGCATGTTGAGATTGTAAGGGTGTGTGGCCAAGGCAACAGCAGGTCCTCCGCCTTCGGCGAAGGATGACAGCAAAAAAAACAACGGTAAATGCTAGGGGATGAGGAGGAGTTTACCGGTGGTTTTGCGGGATTCGAGGTCGCGGTGGGCGTGGGCCGCGTCGGTGAGTGGGTAGATGTGTTCGAGGCGCAGCTTGAGAGTGCCGCCGGCTACGCCGTCGAGGACGTCTTTGGCGCGAGCTTCGAGGTCGGCGGGGGTGGCGATGTAGTCCTTCATGGTGGGGCGAGTGACGTAGAGCGAGCCCATGGTGGAGAGGCGGATGAGGTCGAAGGGTGGGACGGCTCCGCTGGATCCGCCGAAGAGGACCATGAGGCCGCGGGGACGGAGACACTGTAGAGATTGCTCGAAGGTGGTTTTGCCGACGGAGTCGTAGACGACGGGAAGGCCGCGGCCTGAGGTGAGCTGCTTTACTCTCGCAGCGAAGTCTTCGCGGGTGTAGAAGATGATTTCGTCGGCACCGGCGGCGCGGGCGAGCTCAGCTTTCTCGTCGGTGGAGACGGTGGTGAAGACGCGGGCTCCGAGAGCTTTGGCCATCTGGATGAAGAGGAGACCGGTGCCGCCGGCTCCGGCGTGGATGAGGACTTCGTCTCCACGCTGGATGGCGTAGGTGGAGTGGGTGAGGTAGTGGGCGGTGATGCCCTGGGTGAGAGCTGCGGCGGCCTGTTGTGAGGTGACGCCGTCGGGGATGAGAACGAGGCGGTTAGCGGGCGCGACAGCAAGCTGGGCGTAGGTTCCGGGGATGCCGCACCAGGCGACGCGATCGCCGGGCTTGACGGTGGTGACGTCGGGGGCGACGGCGACGACGGTTCCGGCGGCTTCCTGTCCGAGGGTGTAGGGGAGCTTGGCGGGATAGCGGCCTTCGCGGAAGTAGGTGTCGATGAAGTTGACGCCGGAGGCTTCGATGCGGATGAGGGCTTCGCCGGGGCCGGGGGTTGGGGTGGGAAGATCGCGGAGGGTGAGGACGTCAGCGGAGCCGGTGGTGAGGATTTGAATAGCTTGCATAGTGGATGCCAGAGTACAACATGGGCGTGAAAGTGTGGAGCGACGGCCGGAAGATGTCACCATCTTGCAAAAAGTAGGTGGGAGAGACGGTTGCGAAGCGTTGGGCGGTCCGTGTTCGTCTAAAATTGAGAAATCAGATTCGAGCCGCGGCCAAAAATCCGCTCGGCTTGTTTGAACGTCACTTTTTGAGCACCACAAGAGGATAGGAAAACCAACTATGTCGAGCCACAAACCCTTGCCGATCGCGATTTACTATGAGCAGCCGAACTGGTTCAAGCCGTTGTTTGCGGAGCTGGATCGGCGCGGGACGAACTATGTGAAGCTCAACGCGGTGGAGCATAGCTATGGGCCGGGGGATAAGCCCGAGGAGAAGTATGCCCTGGTGCTGAACAAGATGAGCCCTTCGGCGTGGAACCGTGGGCATGGGGATCAGATTTTTTATACGCTGGGATTTCTGGAGCATCTGGAGCACCGTGGGGTTCGGGTGGTGAATGGGCGTGAAGGCTTTTCGGAGCGAGTTGTCGAAGGCGACGCAGCTTGCGATGCTGGAGGGGTTGGGGCTGGGGTATCCGAAGGCACAGGTGATTCATCGGGCTTCGCAGGCGAGTGCTGCGGCTGAGGGGCTGCGCTTCCCTGTTGTCGTGAAGCCGAATATTGGCGGCAGCGGCAGCGGCGTGGTGAAGTTCAACACGAAGGAGCATCTGGCGGAGGCCGCGAGCACGGAGAACGGGATTGATGCTGGGGATGGATTCGACCGGGCTGGTGCAGGAGTTTGTTCCGGCGCGCGGGTCGTACATCGTTCGCGTTGAGGTGTTGAACGGGAAGTATTTGTACGCGATTAAGATACATATTACGGGTGAGACGTTTGATCTTTGTCCGGCGGATATCTGCAAGATGCCTACGGGGCAGGAGCTGAATCGCGCCGGCTTGCCCGGTGGATGCTCCGAAGACGGGGCTGACGGTGGAGGCGTTCGATACTCCGCCTGAGGTGATTGAAGAGGTGGAGCGGTTGATGGCTGCGGCGGGGATTGAGCTGGGCGGCGTGGAGTTTATGGTGGATGACCGCGATGGCGCTGCGGGTCTACTACGACATCAATGCGCTGTCGAACTTTGTGGCAGATGGGCCGAAGGTTGTTGGGTTCGATCCATTTGCGAAGTTGGCGGACTGGCTGGAGGCGGAGGCGAAGATTGTGAATGATCGCCGGGCCGGTGTGCAGCGGGAGCTGGCGGGAGTAGGGCTGTGATTCAACCAGCAGCGGGGAGTCAAACGGCAAAGGCGGGAATGCGATACGGATTCTGGTTGCCGGTGTTTGGCGGATGGCTGCGCAATGTGGACGACGAGCGGATGGAGGCGAGCTGGGAGTATGTTCGCGACCTGACGCAGCGGGCGGAGAAGATTGGGTATGACCTGACGCTGATTGCTGAGCTGAATCTGAACGACATTAAGGGTGTGGACGCTCCTTCGCTGGATGCGTGGTCGACGACGGCTGCGCTGGCTGCGGTGACGGAGCAGCTGGAGTTGATGGTGGCGGTGCGGCCTACGTTTCATAATCCGGCGCTGCTGGCCAAGCAGGCGGCGTGCATCGATGTGATGTCGCGTGGGCGGCTGACGCTGAATGTGGTGTCGAGCTGGTGGAAGGATGAGGCGACGAAGTATGGGGTTCACTTCGATGAGCATGATGATCGTTATGCGCGGACTTCGGAGTGGCTGGATGTCGTGAATGGATGCTGGAACGCAGCAGGGATTTTCGTACAAAGGCAAATACTACGATGTGCGGGACAATGTGCTTTCGCCGAAGCCGGTGAGCAAGCCGCGGCCGACGCTGTATGCAGGCGGTGAGTCGGATGCGGCGAAGAATCTGATTGCGGCGAAGTGCGATGCGTACCTGATGCATGGTGATGCTCCGGAGGCCGTGGGGGCGAAGATTGCGGATATGCGGGAGCGTCGCGAGAAGCTGGGGCTGGGGCCGATGACGTTTGGCGTGGCGGGGTATGCGATTGTGCGGGACTCGGAGGCGGAGGCGCTGCGCGAGGTGGAGCGGATTACGGATGTGAAGCAGTCGGCGCGCGGGTATGCGAACTATGAGCAGTGGGTGACGGGCTCGCAGTTGCAGACGAAGGTGTCGCTGAAGGATTACTCGGTGTCGAATCGCGGGCTGCGGAGCGGATTTGTGGGGACACCGGAGCAGGTTGCGGAGCGGATGGAGGAGTTCACTGCAGTGGGAGTGGATCTGGTGCTGCTGCAGTCGAGTCCGCAGGCGGAGGAGATGGAGCGGTTCGGGGCGCAGGTGATTCGGAGCGGGGCCGCGGTTTAGTTTTTCGCTGTTGGTGCGTTGGGGCCTTGAGAGACCTTAGCGTACCTAGAAGCGAAACACCTCTTTGTTAGATATGGCTGCGGGAGAGTTATTCTTTGCCAATGCTTCTACGATCACTTTTGCTGACTCTCGTCTTCGTCTGCGGTGCGGTTGCGCAGGATAACCCTGAGTGGACTACGCCTCACAAGCCGTTTCGCATTATTGGCAATGTGTACTACGTCGGGAGCAAGGACCTGGCATCGTATCTGATCACGACGTCTGAGGGTCTGATCCTGATTAATAGCAGTCTGCCAAGCAGCGTTCCTTTGATCAAGAAGAGTGTGGAAGCTCTGGGGTTCCACTTCAAGGATGTAAAGATTCTGCTGATCAGCCATGCTCATTGGGACCATGCTGCGGGGAGTGCGGAGATCAAGCGGCTGACGGGCGCGAAGTACATGGTAATGGATGCCGATGTGCCGGTGGTGGAGTCGGGTGGGAAGAGTGATTTTCAGTATGGCGGCTCTGTGGCGAACCAATATCCGCCGGCGAAGGTGGATCGCGTGCTGCACGACGGAGATGAGGTGAGGCTCGGCGGCGTTGTTCTGGTCGCGCACAAGACGCCCGGACATACGAAAGGTTGCACGACGTGGACCCTCAGGGTGCGGGAGGACAGCCGCGCGTACAACGTCGTTATCGTCGGTAGTCCGAATGTAAATCCGGGGTATAAACTGGTAGGGAATACGGCTTATCCGGCGATCGCGCAGGACTACGAACAGACGTTCCGGACTTTGAAGTCGTTGCCGTGCGATGTGTTTCTGGGGGCGCACGGGGGTTATTTTGGGATGGAGGCGAAGTTTGCCCGCGTCAAGGCGGGAGCTGCCAATCCGTTCGTCGATCCTGAAGGATACAGGAGCTACGTGGCGGAGAGAGAGCAGGCGTTTCGCGCAGAATTAGCCAAACAGTCGGGCCAGTGACCGGAGGCGCAAGGTGCATATCATGGGTCGCGGCCGACAAAACTTTCTCTATTCATCGCGCGAAACAGAATGTTAGGCTTATGCATCTTTTGTGTGGATTCCATGCAAAGGAGATGCTGCCGCAACTGGTGAGGACGAGCGTTGAATGAGGGGAATCGAGGCTGGGGCTCCAGGGTAAATCCTGGGGTGTTTGCGTTGGGGATTTTGGTCCTGATTGCAGGGTGCCATACCGTATCACAAAGTAGAGGCACGAACCTGTTAGGGCGAATTTCTCATGGGCGGCGCTCTACGGCTCCGAAGCCTGGAGAGCTTGCCGACAGGGGCCGGATAGAAATTACGGACGAGTGCGCGAAACAATCCTTTCAAACGGCAAAGAAGGGATTGATCGTCAGTGAGACGGGGATGCATGAGGATGTCTTCACGCTGCGGGACCGCGTCTCCTACGGGGCGATTGGGTATGGGTTGGATGAGGCGCTGCGGCTGGAGAGTTTATTGCGCGCTGAGGCTAAGGTTGGAGGGCACTCGCCAGAACAGGCAGCCTGTATTCAGGAGTTCGCAGAACACCTGGAGTCGGTGAGCGATCCTTTGATCGAGCAGGATGAGAGGTTGAAGGAACTGGACGCGTCGGCCTTCAAAAACTCCACAAAAGAGGCGGAGGAAGAGGCGGAGAAACAACTTCGCGAGACGGAGAAGATGGCCCAACCCAAGGGGCCGGTCAACCAGGAGTACTGAACAGGACTACTGAAGGAGACTCTCTTCGGAGCGCAGGCGGAGGATCCGGTCGACCGCGTAGGGTGCGCGGTGGGAGGCAGTGTAGAAGTGCCTGACCTGGAGCTCGCCGAGAAGACCGATGCCCATCATCTGAATTCCGGCAAGAATGAGAACGCCGGCGATGACGAAGATGGGACCGTGAAGCGACATGATGTGCTGGCCGGTCATGACTTTGAGGATCAGGAGCCATGCTGCCATGCCGGATCCTGCCATCATGCCAAGGGCACCGAGGGTGCCGAAGAAGTGCAGCGGGCGCGTCATATAACGGAGCAGGAAGCGTATGGTCAGGAGATCGAAGAAGACGCGGAAGGTACGGGAGATGCCGTAGTGGGACTTCCCTGCCGAACGGGCGGGATTTGAGATGGGTATCTCGCAGATGCTGGCACCGAACCAGGACGCGAGCGCGGGGATGAAGCGATGCATCTCGCCGTAGAGGGGGATGTTCTGGATGACCTCGCGGCGATAGGCCTTGAAGGTGGTGCCGAAGTCGTGGATGTCGACGCCGCTGAGAACTGCCATGAGCCAGTTGGCGGCGCGGGAAGGGATGCGACGCATGAGCACGTTGTCGGCTCGCTGGGCGCGCCAACCGCTGACGACGTCGTAGCCTTCTTCGAGCTTGGCTAGAAAATTGGGGACCTCATCGGGATCGTGCTGGAGGTCGCCGTCCATGGCAAGGATGTAGTCCCCCTGGGCGTGATCGAACCCGGCTGCGAGGGCAGAGGTCTGACCGAAGTTGCGACGGAGCTTGATGACGAGGACGCGGCTGTCGACGGCGGCAATCTCTTCGAGGAGGCGATAGGTTCGGTCGCGGGAACCATCGTCGACAAAGACCAGCTCGAAGGTCTCGCCGACCTGTTCCATGACGGCCTTGAGGCGATCGTAGAGAGTTGTGACGTTTTCCTCTTCGTTATGGAAAGGAACGACGATGGAATATTTCGGCACGCTTTGATGATACTCCTGTGGCGATGTTTTCCGGACAGAGGAAATAACGGTGTTTTTGGCTTCCCGCTTTCGTCGGCGAATGGCCCGATGGGAATGATGCTGAACGAGATAGGTGCGCTAAAAGGAACTTCTTGGTGTCTTTGATGCAGTTCAGGGGCCAAACGTTTCGTAACAATTTCGATCGAAATGGAGCGGAGCAGCGTGGAAATTTGTAACAGAATAGCGACTAGAAGTGGAGCGTCAAAACGTAGTCCATCGAAGTTGGCTTACCAAAATATGAGCCGGGTACAAACTGAGCTTGTTGCGCGGCTGCGGTGGCGGCACTAACCAGAACCGGATCCCCGATCTCTGCCCGGATATCTCCGGACTTGCCATTCTCGAGTACATCAACGATGAGTCGTACATGGCCGTGACTCCCGTGACAGGCCTTGCCTCGACCACAATCCGGAGTGGGCAAGCTGATCAATCTCGGCGGCGTGACGGGGGGCTTCTGCGCGTGCAGCATCGCCAGTGGCGCTACGAGAGATAGCACGACGACTGCAGAGATTTGCCGCATGGCACATAATCTCACGACCAGGCTACGCCGGGGTATGATTTTTCAACGCGATCCCCGTTTGTCTATCTGGCGGATGACACGAAAAGTCCGCAGGAATGAGGTCTTCTGGGGATTTGGGTTACTTTCTCGGTAAGGAAACGGCACGTAACTCACGATAAAAACGTGCGTTATGGGATTTTGGTGGGCAGTGAGGGACTCGAACCCCCGACATCCTGCTTGTAAGGCAGGCGCTCTAACCAACTGAGCTAACCGCCCATTTCGATTTCGTAGGGCCAGAGTCAGTGTATGGGAGTGGTGGGCGGGATGCAATGGTTTGAGCGCCTGGCCAGAGAGACAGCGTCTCATCGGGCTGGGGATTAAAAAATTAATGCATACCCTGGGGGGGTATCTGCGTCTAACCCTGTGAGAGAGGACGTTCCATGCGAGAGGCGCTTACTTTGTCGATTGACGGAATGCATTGCGACGGTTGCGTGGGCAGAGTCACGGCAGCCCTTGAGGGAGTCAACGGAGTTGAAGTGGGTTCTGTCGAAGTGGGTTCGGCGCAGATGACGTTCGACCCGGAGGAGGCGAGCGCGAAAGAGATTGCGACTGCGGTCAATCACCTCGGCTTCACCGTGCGCAATGAGATTTCGTGAGGAGATCGGAATGTCTCGTACTTTGAAGATGGACGGAGCGGCGGACGACGTTGCCGTAACGTCTGTCTCGCCAGCGCGCGTCACAATTCCTGTTACGGGGATGACTTGCGTGGCGTGCCAGTCCTTCATCCAGCGAACACTGGAAGGCCAGGCGGGGGTGCGGGATGCGAGCGTCAATCTGATGCTGCACAACGCAACCGTTACGTTCGATCCGGGCGTGACCTCTGCTTCTGCGTTGGTGAACACGATCCGAAACACGGGCTACGGCGCCGAGATTCCCGCTCAGCATTCCTCGGTTCTTGCAGAGCATCAAGAGCACGATACGGAGCAGTCGCGGGAATACAAGAAGTTGCGTCTGAAGGCGATTGTGAGTCTGATCGCGGGACTTTTTGCCATGTTGCTTTCCATGCCACTGATGGGCGCCAGTAACGCCGGCGGCATGGAGCGGATGAAGGATCCGCTGATGAACTGGAATATGCGGGTGCTCGATCCGGTGTTGCGCAGAGCCGTTCCGTGGCTCTATGGGGTGAGCGCCGATGTTATCCGCTGGTTTCTTTTTTTTCTTGCGGCGTTCATCCTCGGTTGGGCCGGGCGTCGTTTTTATACGAAGGCATGGTCTGCTCTTTTGCATAAGACAGCGGATATGAATACGCTGGTGGCGCTCGGCACCGGAGCGGCCTTCGTCTACTCCGCGGCAAGCACAATGGCGCCTGGATTTTTCGTCGCGCATGGCATTGCTCCCGACGTTTATTTCGAAGCTGCAATCATGATCGTCGGCCTGGTGCTGACTGGTAACGCGCTGGAGAGCAGAGCAAAGGGGCAGACCGCGAGTGCACTGCGCAAGCTGGTACAACTGCAGCCGAAGACGGCAACCGTAGTGTCGGATGGGGCGGAACGCGATCTTCCTGTTGATTCGATCCAGGAGGGGGACGTCATCCTGGTGCGACCGGGGGAACGAATTGCAATTGACGGCAGAGTGATTTCAGGCAGAAGCAGTGTGGACGAATCCATGCTTACTGGAGAATCGTTGCCCGTGGAGAAAAGTCCGCAGGATCGAGTGATGGGCGGAACGCTTAATCAGAATGGGTCGCTGTTGTATCGTGCGAGCAAGCTGGGAGCGGGCAGCACACTGGCGCAAATTGTGCAGCTATTGCGCGAAGCGCAGGGATCGCGCGCTCCGATCCAGCGAGTCGCCGATCGTGTCAGCGCAATCTTCGTCCCGACAGTGCTTGGCATTGCGATCTTTACATTTTTCGCGTGGCGATATTTTGCGCCGCATGCCGGCGTGATGCAGGGGTTTGCTGCTGCGGTGACTGTATTGGTGATCGCCTGTCCTTGCGCGATGGGGTTGGCTGTTCCTACCGCTGTGATGGTTGCGACCGGACGCGGGGCCACGTTTGGAATTCTCATCAAAGGCGGCGAAGCCTTGCAGCGGATGGAGAAGATCGACACCGTCGTGCTCGACAAGACCGGCACGATTACAGAAGGCCGGCCGCGGGTGACAGATGTTCTGCTGGCGCCTGCAAATGGTGGTGGGACGACACAGAATGCGATGGACGCTGAGAATCACATGCTTCGCATCGCCGCTGCGCTCGAGCACGCGAGTGAACATCCTCTCGCTGACGCTGTAGTTCGTCATGCTCAGGAGCATGGCTTGAGTCTTCCGAAGGCGCAGGAGTTTCAGTCGCTGACCGGCCTCGGCGTCGCCGGGAACGTGGAAGGCGAGCCGACCCTGATCGGCAATCCGGCGCTGATGGAAAAGTACGGCATCGCCACGGAGTCACTGCAGTCAGCGGCGGGGCGTCTAGCGGAAGAAGGAAAGACGCCGCTCTGGATTGCGATCGAGGGCAAACTCGCCGGAATCATCGCGGTCGCGGATACGATCAAGCCCACTTCTATCGCGGCCATTCGTCAGATGCATACAGAGGGGCTTCGCGTGGTGATGCTGACCGGCGACAACGAACACACGGCGCGTGCGATTGCGCGTGAGGCCGGTGTCGATGAAGTGATCGCCGGGTTGCTTCCGGATGGAAAAGTAGATGCCATCAAACGACTTCAGGAGCAGCACCATGTGGTTGCCATGGTTGGAGACGGCGTCAACGATGCTCCAGCGCTGGCGCAGGCGGACGTCGGGCTCACGATGGCGAGCGGCTCCGACATTGCGATGGAAGCAGGCGATGTGACGCTAATGCGCAGCGATCTGACTGGAGTGGCTGCGGCCATTGCGCTCTCGCGCGGGACCATGCGCGTGATGCGGCAGAACCTGTTCTGGGCGTTTATCTATAACGTGATCGGAATTCCGCTTGCCGCCGGCGCGCTGTATCCGGTCTGCGGATTGCTGCTGAGCCCGGTGCTTGCCAGTGCGGCGATGGCGTTGAGCTCGTTCAGTGTTGTCACTAACAGCCTGCGATTACGAAGGTTGAAGCTTGTATGAGGAAGATATGGCTACGAAGAAGAACACGCTAAATAATGGCTCCGCCGTCGAAGGAGGTTCGTGTGGCCACGACGGGGATTTGTCGGGACGCAAGGCAGTTGCCGTCGACCCCGAGATCAAGGCGTCAAACCTGCGCAGGCTGCGCCGCATCGAAGGACAGGTGCGCGGCTTGCAACGCATGGTGGAGGAGGATCGCTACTGCCCCGACATTCTGACGCAGGTTTCTTCCACGCAGGAGGCGCTTCGGTCGGTCGCCCGCGCCCTGATGAGCAATCATCTAACCCACTGCGCCGCACATTCGATTCGTTCAGGCTCGGAGGAGGAAAGACAGGCTATGTACGACGAATTACTGGAGATGATTTACAAGAACGCTCGATAACGCAGGCGACCTTCTGTGGCGGCTGCGCGCGGAACCGCTGGTATTCGCCTTACCAGCAAAAACACCAAATGTCCTGGCATGCTAGATTAGAGTTCTTCTCTCCCGGCGACAGAACCAGGAACAGATTGAAGGAAGGTTGCCGATGAAGATCGAAAAATACCTTCTGTTGCTGCTGGCAGCGTTTGTCATCGTTGTCATCGCTGTTTCTTTGCACAAGGTACCGCATTGATTCTCCGTGTTGCTATCTCCCTGACTTTGCAGTGAGTCATCACTTGGCGTTGACCGGTTGCCGCGCGAGTGAAGGACAGAGAGATACTTGTGCGGGCTTCGAATCTGGTTGGACCAGCCAGACGGTACGGTCTTTGTAATAGTTCATCAGCTCAAGATTTTCGGCTTCGTCCATCTCACGCGCCCACACGACTTTGGAGTTGTCGATATCGGCAGCGTTGTAGACCCACTCGTCCAATGGTTGGTGATCGGGTGAGTATCTGACAATCGCGAGTGCTTTACCCGGCTCTTGCGCCAGATCCGCAGCGATGTTTGCGCGGGCGGCGCCGGACTCAGGGCTCTGTCCATACCATTGGAAGGTCCATGAGGCGGGCCATAACGGAAGGTTGAGTTGTAAAGGCTCCGCAAACAATCGCAATCCCGCGAGGAAGACACAGAGCGTCACAGTCAGTCTCACTAATGCGATGCCGACGGGCTGATCACCCGGAGTCCAGAACCGCAGGTGGCGCATTGCCTGCAAACCGATGGCATAGAAAGCCGCTGTAAAAGGGGCAACATAGTGAGGGATGAAATAGATTTCGATCAGTTGACCGGCGATTAATACCATCACGCAAACAACCAGGAAGCGGATGCGGCGATCGAGAAAGACACGCCGCAGCATGATGAGAGGGATCAGCAAGACGATGCCTGCATAAAACAGCAGGCCTCTTGCGGCTTTCAGCAACGTTTGGGGCACAAAGCCTAAGACGTTATGGATCCTCTTGTAGTCGTCAAGCTCGTTCCGCTCATAAAATTTCCGCATGACCTCATGCCGATAGATCGGCTCGGGCCGTTGCGATTGCCACACGAAGTAGGGCGCGATTGCATACTGGGCACGGTTGACTGTGTAAGGTAGCGTCGTTGGGCTTCCGAACACGCGGTAGTTGTAGTACCCCATCCATGCGCCCGCGGCGACGATCAACGCCAACGGGAGAGCGGCGCGGCGAAGCAGCGTTGCGGCGGCTGGACGATTCTTGCCGAACAACATCCACCAGAGCAAAAAGCAAAGTACGGGGAGACAAAGAAGCATGCCTTCGTAGAGGCGAGACGTGCCGAGAAGGATGACTCCGGCAGCCATCAGCAGGCCATCGCGAGGCCGTGACGTTCTCATGAATCGCGGAAGCGCTCCGAGCAAGAGCGCTCCGCCGAGGGCAGCGACGGAACCAGCAGCGGAGTATGAGTCAATCCAATAACTAAAAAGTCCAAGGCGCAGGATCGCCAGCGCGCCGCCGAGCAATGCCCACGAGGGTGGAAGCCACGCCTGCAGCATCCACACGATGGCGGCGCACATGAGGGCAGTTGTCACCAGAACGCCAAACCAGGCGTGCCCCGTCAGTACCTTGCCTGCGGCCAGAATCAATCCCTGTGCAGGAAAGTACATCGACATATACGTCGGCTTCATGGTGACGTGCATGGTTTCAAAGTGCACCCACATTGCGGGAGTAGGATTCGTCAGGCGTCCGGAGGCAAAGGTGTCCGCCGCAAGCAGAAAACTAAAATCGTTCTGGCATGAACGGCTTTGGAATGGGAGAGAGAGGAAGAATAGCCAGACGCAGAAAGAAGGCTGTGAATCCGACGATTGCGACTGACAGATTCTTTCTGCGCGCCATGCTGCCGAAGGCGCGCTCCATGCGGCAAAAAAAGCGCCCGCCGAGCCGGGGCCAGCAAAATGCCACCGCAATCGCAATTGCCGTAAGGAGACCTTCGATCAAGATCAGCGAAGGGCCATTTTTTGCGGCTGGAGCCAGAATCATAGCCGAGCTGTCTGCCTCTCCTGTGTTTTGAGCTACGGCTCGGTTTGGCGATTCACGATCGCTGCTCGATCTCCGAGTAGTACTTTGGGACCACTTTTCTTCCGGCGGCATCGAACATCGGCAATTTCACGAGGCCTGCCTTGTGTGCGACGAAACGCGCCGTCGTCGCCAACACTCCCAACCCGTAGGTGACGCTGCGCCTGAAACCGATCGAAGATGCTTCTTCGAAGTAGCTCGTCGGACAGGAGATCTCGCCGATCCGAAAACCGAACATCACGGATTGAGCGAGGACTTGATTGTCGAAGACGAAGTCGTCGGAGTTTTCCAGCAGCGGCAGGGTCTGCAACGCCTCTTTTGAAAAGGCCCGGAAGCCGGTGTGGTATTCGGACAACTTGGCTCCGAGAAACAGATTTTGGAATGCAGTGAGCAGACGGTTGGCGATGTATTTATAGAGCGGCATGCCGCCCTTCAAGGCTCCTCCGCCAAGGATCCGGGAGCCGAGGACTACGTCATAGACTCCGCTCGAGACCATACCCGCCATCGCCGAAACGAGTAAGGGGGTGTACTGGTAGTCGGGGTGGACCATGACGACGACGTCAGCGCCGGCGTTGAGAGCTTCGCGGTAACAGGTCTGCTGGTTGCGGCCGTAGCCGTAGTTTGAATCATGAACAAAGGTCTGCACGCCGAGCTGCTCGGAAAGAAGCGCGGTGTTGTCGCTGCTGGAGTCGTCCACAAGAATCTTGATGTCAACGGTACCGGGCAGTTCGCGCACGGTCTTTTCCAGGGTCTTTTCCGCGTTGTAGGCCGGCATTACGACTGCTATCCGTTTTCCGTCGATCATCGGTCCTGTTCCTTATCCAGTTCCGTTGTCGCGCTCAACTTGGAGAACCGGATTGACCCGCTTGAAGCAGCAAGGGGAGCATACGTCGCAGGGTCTTCCCCGTGCAACATATCTCCCCCATGCAGAAGGGTGAATTGCGCAGCCTGGATTCCCCTCGTCAGAGACTAGCTGACGTAGCCGGTGAGCGTGGTGCCGATGCCGGTGAAAGCAGTGTTGATGGCTACTGCCAAGGACGACATCCCGGCGGTCGCCGCGAAAGCAATCAGAGCTACTACAAGAGCGTACTCGATGAGGTCTTGACCCTCTTCGTCCAGCAGTATCCGCATCTTGATGGCTAGCTTCAACAGGTTGTCTTTCATGTGATTTCTCCCCGAAATGGTTCTGTGCTCGCCATTGGCTCGACGTGTCACCATGGCGAGCAAAGAATCAAATTTTTCTCCAATTTGCAAAGAGTACCAAAGGACAGGAGGATGGGTTCATGTATTTCTGACCCTTCCTCAGGAAAGGACTAGCTGACGTAGCTGGTGAGCGTGGTGCCGATGCCGGTGAAGGCAGCGTTGATCTTGGTGGCCAACGTGCTCATACCTGCAGTCGCCGCAAAGGCGATCAGAGCCACTACGAGCGCGTACTCGATGAGGTCCTGAGCCTCTTCGTCCATCAACAGCATCTGCATCTTTACCGAGAACTTCATCAATTGATCTTTCATTTGAGTCTTCTCCCTTAAGCGATTTTTTTATTCCAGCCACAGACTGGGGTTAACACGAAAGTTGCAAGCGGATGGCCACTCTAGCCTTGGGCATAATCGCCTATAAATCAGCAACTTACATTTCGGCGGCCAAAGCGGAGTGTTAACGACTGTATACACGGCGGTTTGAGCAGGTGTTTCAGCGTATACATGCGCAGAAAAATGCTGTTCCGGATACCCCCTATGAATTACTAAAGATGAGACTTGACAAGCTTTTTGGGGCATTTTGGTATCGGTTCCACGGGTCCAAAAACAGTCAGAGCAATAGGGTTTATCCAAGCTGCTCGACGGGGTGGTCGGGGTAGTCAACCAGCGGGTCGGCTGGGGAAAATTCTAGGTTGTCTCCCGGCCTGGTCTGGGTCTTCAGGATCGTGCCTGCGGCAAGTTCAACAACGGAATAGGCCGAAAGACAGGCAGACACCCGCCAGGGAGGCACATTGTTCCTGACTTTTTTGACCTTCTTGTTGCGGTCCAGGTAGACGAGGTCGATGGGGAACCTCATGCCGAAGGTGTGAACAGATTCGCAGGGAACAATCCAGAGGCCTTCACCGGCTGCAAGCCCGTCGCGCCCCAGTAGGCCCTTTCTGCGCGCGGCCCCATGATCTGCGACCTCGACGCGATGAGCTAGGACAACCTGGCGAGTCAGATTCGAGATCTTCACCGGAACGTTTGGCTTCGTACTATGGCTCGCCTGAGAAGACAGCCCGAGATCGAGCGGACGAGGATTCATGAGGATGCGTTCGCTCCTTGCCTATGTGGAATACGCCCTGGCGATGGTCATCGATAGGACGGCCACGACGACGCCTCCCAGCACGTCGGCAAAGTAATGCCAGCCCGTCGTAAGGGTGGAGGCGATGATCATCGCCGAGAGGAGCGCGACTGGAATGCGTATCGGACGAAATCCCCACAAGGCGGCGGCACACAGAATAGCCCAGACAACATGAAACGAGGGGAAGCAGACGACGCCTGCTGCCTGCTCTTGAAACAGGTAAGGGCCGGGATCTCGCAGCGAAAGGAGTTGCGCCAGACAAGATGCCTGGGCTGGGATTAGGTGCGAAGGTGGTAGTAGTACCACGGACCAACCGCGGGAAGAAGTGCGAACAGGGGCAATCCAATAGCGAAGGCCGCCAGATTCCCTAGAAGGAACTCTCTCGCATGTTTCACGTGACCCAGGAGCGGGGGCGCGAAGCACGATATGGCCAAAAGGGGCAGGAGCCAGGGATAGCTTCTGTTGATCACTGTGCCAAGCCAGTGGTGGTTCGCCCACGTCTGAATGCTCGGGAACGCTCACTCCCAGCGATTGATCGATGCGGCCGAAGAGTGAGTCCTGCAACGGCAGACGCAACCGTGCCGCGATCAGTACAGGAAAGGAAAGAGTTGCAGCCAGCAATAGCTCCCAGGGAATGACGAGAGCGGCTTCCCGCAGTGCTGCACGGCCTTTTTCGTGCCAATAGAGGGGAAGCGGCGCAACCATGGCGAGCATCGCGACGATGGCAATCATGCGTCCGCTGACATCGGTATGAATCGATGTCAGCTTGCAGCCGACAAAGGAGACTATCAGAACCGCAAGAGCGCCACATGCCATTCGCAGATGGAAATTCAGGTTGCTGTTGGGTAGAACATGCGGTTCCGTCACTTCCACGCATCGATCGAGCACGTTCCGCAGAAAGGCTGAAGTTTTCAGCGGAAAGCTTGGCTTCGCCTCGCTGCCACTTGCGGAACTCTCGGTGATCAGACGGGTCAAATTCACTACGTTACGTTCGCTCATCGTCCGGCCCCAGTTTCTAAATGTGGAGAGTTAGACCTGCCGGTCTGCGTAAATATCTGAGCGATTGCGAGCGAGAGGCAGGCCACGGCGATGCCTCCGAGAACATCGATGACGTAGTGCCAGCCTGTCGTAACCGTGGAGACGATGATCGTTCCTGCTAACAATGCGACTGGAATGCGGAGGAAACGGAATCCCCACAACGCAGCGACGCAGAAGATGGCCCAGATGACATGAAACGACGGAAAGCAGATGATGGCATTTAGCTGGGAGACGGCATGACCCGGGGCGCGGAAGAGAAAGATCGCAGACTGACATTCGATCTGATGGGGGGTTGCTGTGAAGCTGTATCCGTACCACGGCCCTATGGCCGGCAACAGTGCAAACAGCGGAAGTCCAATGAAGAAAGCGATCAGATTGGCGAGTACGAATTGCTGCGCGTTCTTGGCTTTCCCGGCCAGCGCCGGAAGGAGGACTGAGACGGTCAGGAGCGGAGCGAGAAGAGGATAACTGCGATTGACCAGCGAGCCCAACCAATGACGAGAGGTCCACGCAACGATCTGCGGCACGCTGACACCGAGCAGATGATCCATGCGAGCGAGGTGAGCATCCTGCAGGGGCAGATCGAGTCTCGCAGCCGCCAGGACCAACGGCGGGACAGTTACGGCAAGAAGGACCACCCAGGGAATCGTCATGATGGCATCTCGAAAGTTTAGTTTGCCGTTTTCATGCCAATAGACTGCAAGGGTGAACACGATTGCGAAAACAGCGGCAATCCCAAGCGTGAGTTGACCTGGGTTCGGAATGCTGATGGAAGCCAGCCTGCAGGCAAGCAAAGTGATTAGCAGCAATGCCGAGTAGGCATAGGTCATCACAAGGTGAAAACCGGGCCTTTTTCCGGACTGAAGCTGTGACACAACCGTTCTCTCTAACAGGGTGCTCATCAGGCTGCCCTCTGATTGTTGAAACATTCTGTATTGAGCTTGCCTCTAGTTGCGTAGAGAAACCACGCCAGCCATGCCAAAGGCGTCCAAACGAAAGCGCGAGACGAAAGGGAGGGATGCGCAATCAGGACTATAAGCAGAGCGATGGCATTGATCGCCGCAAGAATTTCGATGGAATACTTTCGCTTTTGACAGAATGTGAACGCCAAAGGCGAGTGACGGCAAAAGAACGATCTCGTCAGAGAACCAAGCATAGGGCGAGGCCAGAACTGTTACAAGCATCAGCAGCATGCCGTGGACCCGCCAGTCCCAAGTATTGCGGTTGCGCCTGTAGTACCAGAGCCCCCAGACGAGCGCCAATGCCGACGGGACAAAGAGAAGCCAGGTGGCTGTTGGGCTAATGAGAAGGCGGAACAGCATCGACGCCGTCGGGAAGAATTCCCCGTCAAGTGCCGAGGCCCGGAGCATCGAGAAATATTGGTGCCATACCTGAGGATCGAGGAGCATGGCGAACGCGGTTCCGGCCGCAAGTGCAGACACACCGCCAACAAGTATGAGGAACCTGCGTCGGTAGAGGCAATCAACCAAAAGCAGCACCCAAAAAACGAGAAACAGATGCGGCTTAATCGCCATAAGCAACAGAGAAGCCCCTGCAAGAAGTGGTTGGCTCCGATAGAAATATAAAAATAACGAAAAGCCCAACAAGAGAAATGGAGAGCTCTGGCCACTTGAAAAAGCGCAGAACGCGGGAGCGAACAGAAATGCGAAGACACGGTCTCGTGAAGGGACACTAAGCAGCCGGATGAAAACCAGGATGCTACCGGCGGCGGCCATCATCCACAGCAGCAGGCCGGTCGTAGAGTTTACGAATCCGAGCGGAGTTGCAAGGAATAGCGCCCACGGCGGATTGCGCATGATGATCGGGTTGCCTTCCGCGTATCCCTGCGTCTTCTCAAGTCCGAGAACGAGTGTCGAAGAATAGGGGTCGGCGTGACGAACAAGTAATTTTCCCGCGCTCCAGTAAGAGATGTAGTCCTTGGTCGCCGGACGGCCCGCCAGGGCGATAACGAGAACGCCGACAAGGACAATCGCCGACGCTGCGAGCACGCGGAGACTCTTCTTTGCCTTGAAATCAACCCTGCGACCCCGTAGAGTTTGAGGCTCGCCTACTCGGTCTAGCAGGGTGTTCATTGGACGCGTCCCTCTTAGTGGGGCGTAGTAGACATGGAGGTTGAGCCGGTAGACCAGCACCATACCCCCCGGAGGAATACCCGCCCTCGATCGTCAATGGTTTCTCCGGTTGCATGCTCTGAATCAACTGTTCCACGGGAATTGCCGCTGGCGGCTTGACGGCCGATGTGCTCGCGCCCGGAGTTGCCGGGTTTGTCGGGGTTGTTGGGTTCGTCATGGGTATGTTGGAGTTCGGCGGCAGGAATTTTTCTGGATAGTTCAGCTGGGGCAGCGGCTGACCTACATCGATCGGGGCGATGATTTCCGGCGTTACGATGACGATAAGTTCGGTATTCGTTTTGTTCCTTTGAATCGATTGAAAAAGTTTGCCCAGAATTGGAACGCTTCCAATAAACGGAATCTTCGTGAAGGTCTGGGTTTCGCGGTTGTCGAGCAGACCGCCGATAGCAAAGCTTTGCTTCTCGTTTAATTCGACTTCTGTATTCACTCTTCGAACAGTAATCGCAGGTTCTGTGAAGCCTGAAATCGTTACGGCATTCGCGAAGTCCAGCGCGCTGACTTCAGGGGATACCTGGAGGCGGATGGTTCCGCGGGGTGTGATGGTGGGGATAAAGTTCAGACGAATACCATATTCCTTGAATGCGATCGTGATAGCTCCCCCGACACCCCCCGCGGTTCCCTGTACCGTCGGGTAAGGATACTCTCCGCCCGCGAGAAAGCTTGCCTGTTTGCCATCCTCCGCAATGATGTTGGGTTCAGCGAGGACCTCTGCGAGCCCCTGTGCTTCCATCGCCTCAATGGTGGCGCCGAGGTTGATGTCTGGGCGGAAGAGGAAGATATTCAGAGCATTCGATAAGGTTGTCGACACTGGAGTCGACCCACTCGGAGGAGTGACCAATGGCGGAGTGAACTGCCCTGTCGTGACGCTGCCGATAGTGTTTGCCGCGCCTGTACTGAAAATATTTATTCCGAGCGAGCGGGACGCATTCCGGTCGACGCTGGCGAAACGCACCTTCAAAAGGATCTGAGGCGGCGGAGGAGGGACGTTGACATACAACAGATTGATGACTTTGCCCACGCCGGACGCCATCTGAACTGCGCGATCGGAGCTGGCAAGATCGTTGACCGTGCCTCGGAGGAAGACTTGATTATTCTCCGAGGCGATGGTTATGTTTTGCCCTGGGAGCGCTGCTCTGATTTCTCGACGAAGCGCGGTTAAGGTGTCGTCGGACGCGGCGTGGCTTGGGTGGACGGTTACATTGAAGAATTGCCGCTCGCCTCCCTGCTCCCACACGATGAGGCTGGTGTTGCCGGGTGTTCTACCGTTGACCATGACCTCGGTCGGGCTGACAGCAGTGGCTTCGGCGATATCTCCGAGGGCGACGGCGACGCGCACAATCGGCTTGGTGAAGTCGACCAGCGCTGATTTCCCCACGGTGACGGAGAGATCATTGGAGGAGTCTTTGCTGACACCCGCCGGTGCAGGCGTGGCAGGAGGCTGATCCTGAGCCCAAAGAATGGCATCTGCGCAGGCGGCCAGAGAGACCGCACACAAAAAGGCGATAGGGATTCGGCTTCGTACGTTCACTGTTGTTTTTCCTCGGTGGAGGGCTTTTCCTCGGTGGAGGCAAATTTTGTCTCACTCTTCTTCGATCCGTTGAAGACTTCCACCAAATAAATGTGTGACGGGCTGGCGGGTTTGGAAACCTTATGACCTGCGACGAAGGTGGGTTTTGGAGGAGCTACACCTGTGAATAGTTGTGCCATGGCTGTCCCGGGTGGCTTGTCCATCTTCGTGTCCAGTGGATTGCGCAGGACGAGTTGGATGTGCGTTTCGTTGGTGGCCAGGCTGAGGGTCTCCGCCTGTTCCGGGGTCACCAGCAGGTTGACTACCTGGACCTGCTGCGGTTTTCCCTCGGCATCGCGCTGAATATCGGTACCGGCCGACAGCACCTCGATGTTCTGGAGGATTGTCCTCACCAGCGTGCCTTGAGCCGAATTCGTCTGTCCGGGAGGAGTGCCGGCGATCAACACATCGACACGCATCCCTGGAGTAACAAATCCGGCTACACCCACAACGTCATTGACCTTGACTGCGGTGGCTCTCATGCCCTGGGGGATGGTCGCGGCAAGGCCGCCGCCAGAGCCTGGCGCAGCAAGACGACTCTCCAGAATCGGTTCGCCCAGGTAGAGATTGGAGATGACCCCTCGGCCAATCGCGTCTTCCTTCTTCAGGATGGCGCCCTTGGGCAGCGTGCCGGCAATTTCGATTGTCGTGAGATCGGCGTCGCGAAGAACGCTTCCCAATTTGATATCGGTGGCGGCAGCGATCACGCGTGCGGTGGTCTGACGTGAGCCGGACAAGCGCGTTCCTACCAAACGAAAGACGAGGTAACTGCATCCTGCGGCAATGACAAATGCAATCAAGAGGATATTAAGTAGTCTTCGGTTCATTCAGCGGTCCCCAAGAGCCGGTGGCGCAGCCCCATTCTCATCTCTGACATCGCAATTTCCATGCCAAAGCCAAAACTTGATTTTTGTTGAAAATCAGTAGGTTAGCTGCGAGACTACTCCTCAAGTGTGAACATGTGTATACCAACCGGTATGGCGATGTAGCTACAGAGACACGCTCCTGATCTTCAGGCCTCCGATTAGCAGAGGTTTACGGCTGTTTGGGTTGGCCTGGAAATTGCTAAGAAAAATATACGGCCCCGTCCTTCAAGAGGTGGCGTTTCTATAACGCCTTGCAGTTACTTCGGTACTGAGGAACGACAGTTCATTCGGCGATGAAGTCTTCTCCCATCATCGTGTTGTTTGCTGAGCCCCCTCCGCCTCTGCGGAGACGGCCCTCTGCATTTGCCATCTCCTTCGTTCTGCATGGTTTTGCGTTTGCGCTACTGTTTGCTGGCTTGAACCAGCCCCACAAGATCGACTCACGGTCCGATCTGCAACGGTATGCCGTTCGGATTATGGAGTTGCACAGGATAGAGCCGAAAGAGCGACAGTTGACCGAGAGAGTCATCGAACCTCCTGGCGAGGGCGCGCCGGCGCACGCAGCGACACCTGGCGGCGGTCCGGAGGGGGCAACTGCGGCCCGCATTCCGCTGAACTTTATCACGCAAAAACAGGCCTTGCAGACCTTGATTCAACCTGAAGTCCAGCGCGAGCTTTTGCTGCCTCAGGAGGTCCCGCTTCCTCAGGTTGTGCAATGGACTCCGCCAGATCCTGCGATCAGCAGGATTGTGCCGCCGCCACCGAAACCGGTAGCCGAAGTCAAAGTGCAGCCTACTCTTGACGCACCCAATCAGGAGTTGAAGGTGGCCGATGTCAAAATCTCGGCCAGCCCGTTTGATACGAAGGCTCCACTACCTGCGCCGAGCAAAACTTCGCCGGTGAACGTGCAAGCTCCAGCAGAGTCGCCGCGGGTGCCGGAGACAGCGTCAAAAAATTCCGGACCCGCAACTCCGTCAAGCATTATTTCTCTCTCTGAGGTCAAATTGCAGGACGGCACTACTGCTCTTCCCCTGATTAGTCAGGTTGCGCCAACTCCCTTTTCGGGATCGCTATCGCCAGGGCAGCCCAATAGCAATTCGCAGAATGGTACCGGCAAGACCGACAGCAAGCAGAATGGCACAAGTGCAGGACAGACCTCTGGCGATCAGGCGGGCAAGGCCGGCAACGCGAGGGGGGCGACCGGCAACACGGCCGGGGCCGTTGGTGGGAGCGGTGGGAATGGCCAGGGCGGGGGTGAAGCGGATGGTCTCAACTCCGGTAACAGCCAACGCACCGTGGTGCATATCACCATGCCGAGGGACGGAAAGTTCGGCGTGGTGGTGGTCGGAGCCTCGCTGTCGGAGGACTACCCGGAGACCATCGACATGTGGCATGGCCGTTTAGCGTACACGGTCTATTTGCACGTCGGCGCCTCCAAAAACTGGATCCTGCAGTATTCCCTGCCGCGTGCGCAAATCGCAAACGTGACGGGAAGTGCGACTCGCCCGGATGCGCCATGGCCCTACGACATTACACGACCCAGCATCGATACGGACGCGAACACCGACGCGATCATGGTTCATGGCGTGGTGAATACGTTGGGGCGGTTCGAACAACTGGCTGTCATCTTCCCAACGGAGCTGGCGGAGACGAAGTTCCTGCTTCACGCTCTGCAGCAGTGGCAGTTCAGGCCCGCCATGGAGGATGGCCAGGCGACTCCGGTGGAAGTGCTCTTGATCATCCCCGCAGTGGCAGAATGATCGGTGCCTGATGATGCCTCTAAGTTGAGAAGCCCAAGCCTTAATTCTGGATGATCATTGCGGCTGTGCTTGTCATCGCGTAGGTGTGCGCCGGAATAAACGGAACAGTCAAGGGAAAGTTATATGTGACGGTTATGGTAATCAGGTTTCCCGGACTGTTGCAGGGGCCTGTGGCCGGACACGATGACCCGTTAGCGTAGGCCGACCATACGGGCGCCACCGTCATATTTCCGGGGTTTATACCGGGGAAACCGATATTTTTCACATAAGTTTGAATGTCCGCCGACTGGGCAATGCATGTGGGCGGCCCGGGGGCGGCACAATTCGCTGTGCCTGCGGATGATCCGCGGACGATTGCGTAACGGGTTCCTTCCCGCGCAGCTTCGGAGATAAAGTGGTAGGAGTAAAGAGCGAAACCTGTCTCGATTGCGCCGAAGAGAAAGGTCAACAGGATAATCGAAGACATAGCAGTTTCCAGGATGACCGAACCTTCTTCACCACGCGCAGTTCTCTTATCTGCTATGAGCCGCCTGAGCGGATTAGGGATTCGCTGAAATAGTGATCGAACATCAGTCATTGTTCAGCCCTCATGCTCGCGAATCCACGAAGCGTCACTGAACTTGGTATTCCCGGAAAATGAAATATGGTGTTCACCGGTGCGGAGGTAGTTACCTGGACGTATAGGACGATACGTGAGGGGCTGGGACAGGAGCCCGCAGCCGTACTGATGGCGGTGCAGGAACCAGAAGTTCCCATAACACCTGCTGAACTTTCGCAGACGCAAGATTGGCTTGTCGTTGCGGTCAAGCTGGTGATGTTCGGCGCGTCCTGGGTTGCTGCCAACTGAATATTGGTCGAATCCTGAGCAGTTGTGTGGCTCTGCGCGGCGTAGGCAACTCCTGCACGAGCAGCGTTGGAGACCTCGATGCTCGCATAGGCCAGGCGTCCGACCTCGGCTATACCAACGAGCAGAAGGATGAATATCGGCAGGACAAGAGCGAGTTCTACGAAGGCCTGCCCTCTGTCTTCACGTAGATCGCGTCGAACCATTCGAATCCTTCCTTTCTTTGAAATCACCCGGATAAGTGAGGCACACGGTTCTCATCGTTCACTCCACGAGCGTTACTCTCGTGAGCGGTGACCCCGAAGTAGACTGGGAATAACTATTGATGGTGAGGGTCGCGGTCTTGTCAAACAGTGACCCCACGATCAAATCGGTGATAAGGGTCAGGCCGCCGCTTTTGTCCCCGCCGCTATCTTGCAGGTATAGCTGGGCGCTTGGGGCGTAGATAATCCCGTCAACAGTTCCGCTGGCGTCGCCCTTTTGAATCTTTATCTGGTTCGAATTTTTCGCAGGCTCCATCAGCGCAATCCCGTTGTAGTTCGTATAGGCAGTGGCCGCGGCCTGAGGCGCGTAAAGGCTAAGCGTCGTTCCGGTGTTTATCGAGAGAGCACCGCTGTCCATATCAATCGTTGTGCCATTCAGGGGGTTAGCCGATACCGTTGATGGCGCGACTGGCGCCGGCGGCTGCGGGGTCGATACGGTGCCATCCAGCGTCACGTTTCCAGTAAAAACATAGGTTCCCACACCCAGGGTTACGTTGCTAAGAGTGACATTTCCGCTGTAACACGCGATGCCCCCAGTTGGGTTTGCCAATGTTCCGGTTAGTTTGCCCCCAGGGGCCGCGCTACAGGTAAGTTTAGTTGGGTCCGGAGGGACCATAGCGGCAAGAGGGTCGCTTTGCGGAGCGATTCCTGTGACTGGTGCCGGCGTGCTATCCCCACAATGGCCGCCGCAGCCTCCTACAACGCCCACCGATCCAGCGGTCAGAGTACCGCCTGCTCCTGTGAAGTCCAAGGCATCACTATCCGACGAGTCGATAACGACGCCGCAATTCGGCGTGGACACGGTAAAAGATCCTTGCAACTCCATCGTTGCCGACCCAGTAGGAGCTAGGATGTAGACGCAGCCAAAGGACGAAGCTCCGTTCTGGGCGACCGCCCTGACGGCGGGGCTCATCGATGTTATCCCGAAGAAGTTCATGAACAAAGTTGGCTTGCTTTCAGAAATTATTACCTCGACATAACCGTAGACGCCGGCGTGCGGCCCGTATGCTGGTCCCCCCGGAGGGCCGTTGACCGTTACCGTAACTCCGCCGGATCCGTCGGTAAAGCCGTTCTGCGCTGAGGCTGCCTTGGCCGCTGACGTCACACTTCCAGAGCTATAGTTGAGTTCCAGTGCCCCGGCAATCGCTGCACTGTCGGCGGCAATTTGCAGGAGTCTTTTCTCGCGCAACATGATTCCCACGTCAGCCGCGAGCGCGGCAAAACCAAACAGACATGTCATACACAATGCTGTGATTATCAGAGCCTGACCATTCTCATCCCTCAGGTTCTTCATAACGTTTCCTCCACGGATCGCCAACGATTGACGACCCCAGATCCTGCCGCAACAACTTCGTTTTCAGAACCGATTCAATGTAATCAATGACGGCGTAGCCCCGGTCCGACTTGAGCTGCTCCAGAAATTTGCCGATCTCCTTCTTTCCGACAGGCCTGCTCTGTATGCCCTGATGGGGCTCAAGCGGCATAAAAGCAAAGCCCACACCGTCGTCGCCAAGACGAATGACCTTCGACATCACGGAAATATGGTGGTCGGTAGTGGAGTCCACATGCGCCTTAGACGTTCGTTGCAGCGTCATCGTGACAATCGTTCCCGGATGCCAGCGTTCCCTGGTCAACAGGTAAAAGCCGGTTGAGCTGATGTTCTGGATCGGGTGAGAAGACGGAGTGGATCCATCCCAGTAGTAGGCAACCAGCAAGGGCGACTTCAGCCGCTGGGCTTTTCGATGCTCGGAGGATGTCACTCTCTTGAACCAGGTCATGTCGTTGCCCCGTCGTCTCCAGGGATTTCCGCGCGCTTCCTACGAGAACCTGATCGCTGCGGCAGCTTTGAATGCATCAAAAAAGTGCATTGAATGCCCTTAATCCCGGTGGTCTGCTTGCCACTCCTTTACGACCGATTTTCTTCAAATACTTTCTCGTCTTTAGTTACTGTCTGGTAAGTCGAATTTGTTTCAATTCGTTGAGGGTTCTTGATTCGAGCAGCGCTACCTTTGTTGAATCGATTGGCTATCTCCTCAACCGCACAGATCAGCATTTGATCTCCCACCTGGGTCTGTGACGAATAGATGGTGTGGGTCGGCAGCTCCAAAACGCTTGTCGCCTGAATTCTCAGCGGCGCGATACGAAATCTCGGGAAATGCTCAACGAGATGAACCACTTGATGCTTCTCATTGAGGTAAATCAAATCAAGGGGAAACAAGACACCTATTGTGTGAATTCCACTTGACGGGACAACCCAGAGCCCTTCGTCGATTCTCAGCCTAAGTTTTCCAATCAGGCCCTTCAGACGAGCGATCGTCGTATCAGCCGGTGTAACCCCCAGGCTGAGGAAGCATTCGCGCGTGTGATTATATACGCAGTAGGTACGCAAATTCATTGTTATTCCGTGCACTCGAGTGTGCAGGTTCAGTAAACCCCCGTCATGCATCACTTAGCAGGGTTAGTCTCTCTGCCACTCCTTTCGCTGATCTTGCTTCGTTGTGAGACAACGGGGCTTCTTCCTGGATAGAGGGATGCGACGGCGATGCATCCATATTTCGGAAGAAGCGTCCCGGTTGAAAACCTGTCCAATTCCATTCCTTGCTGGAATTGGAGGAAGTGGTTCCCGAACGTCAACTCGTGGTTGATCCGCGTGCTGGGCCCGTTCCTCTCCCGCCATAACAGCAGGGAAATGTACTACTGAACCCGCTTGCGACGGCGCTGGATCAAGATGACCAGCACGACAACCGCAAGGACGCCGGCAGCTACACGAATGAGCGTTACATTATCCATGTCGATTCTCCCTTCCCTAGTGAATGAGGTACTTGTCAAAACTTTCCATTACGGTGATGGCCGCCGGACCCAGAGTCACCAAAAATAGGGATGGAAAAATAAACAACACAAGCGGGAAGACAAGTTTGACTGTTGTCTTCGCTGCCTGCTCCTCCACTTTCTGGCGACGCTGAGTTCTGAGGGTGTCCGAGTGAACGCGCAGAGTCTTGGCGATGCTCGTCCCAAACTTTTCTGATTGAACCAGTACAGAAACCAGGTTCCGTACAATGTCAACGTTGGTGCGTTCGGCAAAGTGTCTCCAGGCATCGGAACGAGGACATCCGGCTCTTTGCTCGAGCACCACAATGGCCAATTCATCGCAGACGGCCGGTTGAGCCATAGCCAGTTCCTCGGCGGTACGCGCAACAGCCTGGTCCAGGCTTAATCCGGCTTCAATGCAGATGACCAGGAGATCGAGCACATCGGGAAGACCACGCCGAATTCGCGCTTGCCGGACAGAGATTCGGTTGCCCAGCCAGAAGTCCGGCAGAAGAAATCCGAGTCCCAATGCCGTGAGGTAAACAAAAAACGGACTGTAGCTCCCCAGCCCCGTAGCAAAGGCCAGGAAAGCAAGAGTGATGGGGATTAATACCTTCGCTCCATAAAATAGCTTTACTGCGGAATCCTTGCGGTAGCCGGCGCGGATGAGACGCTGCTGCTGCACCGAGACATCTTCCTTGCTCTTCGGCATGACGCGCTCGAACTGCTCTACTACGTTGCCCAGAGTGAAGCCTGTCTGCTCGAGCGTCTCCCGGAAGCTTCCCGCTTTCTCCTTGGGCGAGATGACGGCAGAGATCCGCTGAATCATCGCCTCGCGGTAGAACAGCAGCAGTCCACCGCTCGCGATCAGCAGGAAAACGACGAGAAAACTAAAGATTGCAAATCCCATACTTCACCTTCAAACGTCCATGTTGACGATCTTCCGAATGATCAAGGCACCGGCGATCGTCATCGTCCCGGCCAGATAAAGAAGCTTGATGCCAATAGCTCGAGTCCACAAGAGGCTCATGCTCGTAGGGTTGATCAGGTACAGACCGATTCCGAGAACGACCGGAAGAAGCGAGAGAATCCATCCTGTCAGGCGCCCCTGAGCAGTGTGCACGCGCACCTGCCGCTTCAGGCGGAATCGTTCGCGGATCACATAGGCGGCCTTATCGAATACCTCCGCAAGATTTCCTCCGCTTTCCTTTTGAATCAGAATGGCCGTGATGACAATTTTCAGATCCTGCAGCGGAACACGTGCGGCCAGATTGCTCATGGCCGTCTTGAGTTCAAGGCCGTAGTTCTGTTCATCGAAGCAGATGCGAAACTCGGTCCCGATGGGATCAGGAGATTCAGTGGCAGCCAGATCGAGAGCGGAGACAAGGCTGTGACCCGCGCGCAGAGCGCTCACCATCAGATCGAGCGTCTCCGGCAGCTCCTGTTCAAACTTGTTGAAGCGCTGCGTTCGTTTGTGGAGCACGTAGACAACGGGCGCCGCGCCGAGCAATACTCCAATCAACAGAGAAAAAATGACGGCTCCGGTCCGCAGATAGATAAGATAGGCGGGAATCACGAAACAGGCGGCGGACATGAGGATCAAACCACCTGCCGTCCAGTTCAGATCGGCCTGATAGAGAAGCGTGCGCAGGCGCGGCGCCACTTCGAGCTTCAGCAGCCAGCGATTGAGCACGGGAAGAGCGCTGAGCAGTTCTTCCTTGCGAATATCGACAATTTGATCGGGCGTCGCATGCTTGCCCGTCGCCAGGGCGGCATTGAGCACCAGTCATGGTCTGCTCGGTCTGCTTCGACGCGCCGGTTCTGCTCGCAGCCAGGAGCAGTGCGGAGACCGTGAACACGGCGAAAAAAACGAGTACTAACAACGTCACCATCTCTTCACCTCGCCTTTCTCAGTTCACTTCCTGCACGCTGTTCAAACATACTGCCGGGCAGTATAACGCCCGATACGCGAAGCTGTTCAAGGAACTTGGGACGGATGCGGCTGGGCTGGAATACGCCCGTTACCCTGCCGTCGGGTCCGATACCTTTCTTCTCGAAACTGAAGATCTCGTGCATGCTGATGACGTTTTCTTCCATGCCGGTGATCTCGGAAATGTTGACTACCTTACGGGTGCCGTCGCTCATACGAGAGACCTGAACGACGATGGCGATAGCTGAGGCCATCTGCTGACGAACCGTTCTTTCCGGCAGATTCAGGTTGGTCATCGCGACCATCGATTCGAGTCTGGATAAGGCATCGCGCGGTAGAGTTGGCGTGAATCGTGGCCATCGAGCCTTCGTGGCCGGTGTTCATCGCCTGAAGCATGTCGAAGGCTTCTTCGCCGCGCACCTCGCCGATGATGATGCGGTCGGGACGCATGCGCAGACTATTGATGAGCAGTTGGCGCTGACGAATGGCTCCCTGCCCTTCGACGTTCGGCGGCCGGGTCTCCAGGCGAACGATATTCTCCTGCGCGAGCTGCAGTTCGGCTGCATCTTCGATCGTGACGATGCGTTCGTTCTTCGGGATGTATTGGGACAGAATGTTCAGCAACGTCGTCTTGCCGGCGCCGGTACCGCCTGAGATCAGGATGCTGATCCGCGCGCGCACCGCTGCGGCAAGCAGTTCCATCATCTCCGGCGAGATGCTCTTCAAGCTCCACCAGCTGATTGGCAACCAGCGGACCTGTGCCGAAACGCCGAATGGAGAGAGCGGGACCGTCGAGCGCCAACGGCGGAATGATGGCATTGACGCGAGAACCGTCGGGCAGACGTGCATCGACCATCGGCGAGGACTCGTCGACTCTGTCGGCCTACGCGCGACACGATGCGGTCGATGATCTGCATCAGGTGGCGATCATCGCGGAACACCGCATCAATTCTCGTCAGCATTCCGCTTTTTCTCGATGAATACGTGGTCTTTGCCGTTGACCAGAATGTCGGAGATCTCCAGATCGCGCGAGCAACGGCTCCAGCGGACCGAGGCCGAAGACTTCATCGAGCAGGTCAGACTGAACCTTTTCCTGTTCGCTCAAGCTCAAGGGCACATGCTGGCTGCTGATGATCTCATCGATCATGCTGGCGACCGCATGACGCGCCTGGTTGCTGTTGATGCGCGACAGCTTCTCCAGATCCATCTTGGGGATCAGCGTTCGGTGAACTTCCGCTTTGAACTTCTCGAGATTAAGTTGTTCCACGTTATGTCCATCCCTGCTATCGATGCGAGAATTGCCCTTCTACTTCATCCAAATAAACTAAACCGTTTCTTCTTTTCCGCAACTGCCGGCAGACCACATGCGGTTCTGGCCATCTGACGGATTACAGCTGCAATGGCCGAGTCTCCCAGTGCGAGCGGAGTTGCCGTGTTCTGTGCGCGCTGCACAGTGACATAGTCGTTCGGAATCTTCCATGCGCGGGGACTCGGTCAGCGCCTTCGTAATGTTTTCTTCATCGATCCCCAGGGTGTTCGCCGTGAAGCGGTTGAGCACGATCTCGAGTTTGGGAGTCGGCCCCTGTGAAGAACTCAGAGATCAGGCGATTTGAGTTGCGAAGCTCCGGAATGCTGACCTGCGTGATGAGATAAACCACCGAGGCTCCCTCAAGCAGGGTCTTGTAGGTTGAACCCATGCTCGATCCGGCGTCAACCACAACATAATCGAAGTCCTGACGGGCAACCGTCAAAAGCTTCGCGATACAGCTTCATCGGAGGCGTGAACCGGGCGTATAGTTGTCCGGAGCTGAGAGCACCGACAGCCCGGAGCTATGTTTGGTCAGAAGTTTCGAAAGGAAGTTGGAATCCAGGCGGCTGATGTCCTGAAGAGCATTGGCCGTGGAAAACTGCGAAGTAATTCCAAGATCAAGTGCGGCTGCTCCGAGAGGAAGATCGAGGTCGAGCAACAGCGTATTTTGCTTGGACTCCTGCGCGAGCAGGATGGCAAAGTTGCTCGCGATCGTGCTGACACCGGAGCCGCCCTTGGCACCGGCAAATATCAATAACCTGTCCAAGCGTCTTTTTGGGAACGCGAACTGCCGGACGGCGAACCGAAGCACGAACCAGAGCTTCTGCAATTGTGTTGGGAGCGATCGGCTGGTTGAGAAACTCGCGAGCGCCGGCTCGCATGCAGCGGACCAGTAGTTCCGGATCGGCCTGCGTCGAGTAGACCATCACGGTCGCGGAGCTATTGCCGCAGATATGCTCGACCAGATCGAGCGCGTGCTCCGGGTCGCTATCCAGGTCGACAATGATGACGTCGAAGCCGTTCTCCAGCAACTGTGGAACATCATCGAGCTCCGGATAGGAGGAGAACTCCCGTGTCACGTTGGCCTGCGACCCGGCCAGGGCGCTGGCGACTGCCCGTCGCCGCTGCTCATCCGGACCAATCAAGGCAACAGACATTACATGAACATCAAGCATGTCGGGACCTTGGGCAGAGGTAGACATCACGATATCTCTCCTCCGTGGTTCTCGTAACGTTCCCGTGGGTTGAACTGAGATTGCCATATTTTTGTTGTTGTGAACCATGGTGCGTGCTTGAGTCCTTAGTTCGAAAAGAACGAAACGATCGTTCCGATCGCAATCGCCGGAGCATACGGCATTTTGCGTGTCAAAGGATTGCTTAGAACCAACTCTGGATGAGGACGCAATCCGCGTTTTGTAAAACCGAAGACAAGATCGCCGGCGCCTTGAAACAACTCTCCGAGAAATCCACCGGCAGCGGCCCAGCAGAGCGCCATGATACCGCCGGCCATGCTCGTTATCACCAGTGCGAACAGCAGCTGCATGGGACCAATCCAGGCGCCAATCGCTGCGCACAGTTTCAGATCGCCCATTCCCATGCCGCCCAGCCAGCAAAGAACTCCGAGAAGCAGCGCGCCTAGTGCCAGCCCTGAAAGGCTTTTCCCGATCCCGCTCCAGCCGTGAAGCCAGCCGGAGACGCCGATTCCCGCGAGCATGAATGGAAGCACAAGCCAGTTCGGGATACGGCGGCTGCGTAAATCGGTAAATGTCGCCACCGCGAGAACGATGAGAGTCGGCCACCAGGCGATCGAGTGCATATTGACAGTCTCTTTCTCCCCTGTTGGCGGGGGCGCAGCCATGGGAGTGCAATTCGCCATCCAAATCGCCGGAAGCCCCGAAGAGCTTGAATCCTTGGACCTTAATGCTTTCCTCGATAGGGTAGTGTGAACGACTGTTTACAGGCGGCATTCCCGGGTGAAGCGGAACATATACACCGGCTACGGAGGGGTCACCAGATCAGGAAACAGGAGCGGAAGGTCAGAGATTGAGCCGGTTACAAACTCATGGCCACCCAAACTTACCGTCTGCAGGCTCTTGCTCGGCAACCGGTCTATCACCTTTTGAAAGTAGTCCCTGTAGGAGGCACCGGTGGGCAGAGGAAACAGAACAAATCGGGTGTAGGGACCACCCGGCAATTCTGTGAGAAGCCGGGTGTCGCGTTCGTGCATGGAAAAGATCCGAGTCCCCTCTTTCAGATGTGCCTCCGGATATTCCACCGTGAGATAGTCAGGGAGGTAGTAGCCAGCGTGGCGAAACCCATTGAAGTGTGAATCGAAGCTAATAAGCAGGGTGTCCTGCGGTGAGGCCAAGTTGGGGTAGCGCTGTTGTTACGCTCTCAAGCTCGGCCTCAAATCGACGTACTTGTCGGTAAGAGCAATAGAAGGGCGACGCGAGGAAAATGAGAACATTCACCGCGGCGCCAAGCCCGAGGACAGCCAGCTTTGACGATCTTCTCCATGTACTGGCTCTGATACCACTCAGACGCCCAAAAGCCGAGCCATAGGCAAGCCGGTGCGCAGAGCAACAACAGGTAGCCACTGTTCACAAATTTGAGATAGCCAAAGGTGAAGAAACAGAGCGCCGGACCGATCCAGACGAAGGTGAAGTTCTTCTTTCGAGGATCTGTCGGTGCGGCACTGGCCAATGCACCGAGCGGGGCCAGCGAAGCAGCTCCAAAGGTGAGGAGAATAGATGAAGACGATGGTGAATGCACGCGCAATCGAGTTTGCTGGCGAGGAGTTGAATACTGTCTCTTTCGATGGAACCATTCGCCAAAGAGAGAACAAAGCATCGAAATAGACTCTCACGCCGCCGCAGCAACGATCATCGGAACAAACCAGGCGGTCAGCGTCAGCGCAAGTGCCGCCAGTCCCAACCATCTTCCCTTCGGCGTCGCATTACGCAGCGAAAACAGGAAGAGCGGAGTCAGAAATAAAAGGGATGAAGGCCGGACTCCCGCGGATACTCCCAAGTGCGACCGCGGCCGGCAAAATGAATGCCGCACGTCCGCTCGATCGATGCGCCAGCAAAGATAGCCTATGAGCCCCGAAAAGAATGCTTCGACGATGTAAGTCAACGCAACAATGCCATGAAACCAGGCAAGTGGGGAGAACAGAAAGAAGAGACCGGCAAATTGGGCGGCCATCGGACCAAACCAGTCCAGCGTCATCTTGTAGATCACAATGACCAGTCCGCAGCTGGCGAGAATGCTCAAGAACGACGAGCGCAAGGTTGGCGTCATGAAACACGATATTGAGCAGCCGGCCCAAACAGATGTACAGGAAATAACCAGGTGGATGCGGCTGATGGACGCGAGGATCGAAACGTCGCATCGCCAAGCGCAAAATTCACGGAATCCAGGTCGTAGAGATAGTGGCTCCGAAACAAGAAACGAGTGATGGCAACCGCGCCCGTCAGAAGGACGAGGAACAACTTTTGCCGAGCGATCATGTTCGGAATCAAGCAATTGGAGTGCCATTCTCAGGAGGCAGTGGTTATTAAGTAACCAATGGCATGTTGCATTATGGTTACCAAATGGCGCTCCAGTGGCCCATTATGGTTCACGATGACCAAAATTTCATAGACTTTCATGAATCTTTCTTGGTACTACTACCAGCGTTCAGAAAAGATCTAAGTTTTCCACATTGCTACGACGCAAAAGTTGTAGATATGTGATCATTCCGACTCTCTCCCCAATGTTGGAACGGTTCGGCTCTAGAGTAGCTTGCGTGCGCTTGAGGAGAAACCTATGATTCGAATCGGACTTTACTCGGATGACCCAAAATTGCAGCAAATTCTCTCTTCTGTCTTGGGAAAAGAATTTCAGGTTCATCTCGAAACTACCGAAGAAGGTATCAACGGTCTGGTCGCTGCCTCGGGCTGCGATGTTGTGATTCTCGATCTGGATTCCAGTCACGACTTACTGCAACATAGAATCGCCTGCTGCCGCCGGATCGTCGGTCTGCGCGTGTTTCCTCCGTCGTGATGGCCGATGATACCCTCCGTGCAACCGCGGCGGAACTCGTCCGGCTGGGCGCCCATAGCTATTGCCGCAAACCACCATCCATCAGAGATTTAAAGGCATTACTTCATCGTGCCCATGAAGGATTTCTGGTTCGGACGGAAGCGCCATACGGCAGCGCATCAGCGGTTGAAGAAGCCAGCTTCTTGCGATCAAATGATTGGGAGCAGCCCTCAGATGCAGCAGGTCTATGATCTGGTGCATCGCGTGGCGAATCTCAACGCCTCCGTCCTGGTCACCGGAGAAAGTGGCACCGGCAAAGAGCTAATCGCCAGAGCAATCCACAATCTAGGCTCTCGCTCCGGCCGGCCGTTTGTTGCGGTTTGCTGCGGCGCCATACCTGAAACTCTGATTGAAGCCGAATTGTTCGGCCATGAAAAAGGCGCCTTCACCGGTACGGTGGGCATGCGTGAAGGCTATCTTGAGCAGGCCGGCGACGGCACTCTGCTGCTCGATGAAATCGGCGAGCTGAGCCACGCCACTCAAGTGAAGCTTCTGCGCGTTCTGCAGCAGCGCGAATTCAGCCGGCTCGGCAGCAATCGTCTCATTCCACTGCGCGCACGCCTGATCTTCGCCACTCACACGGATCTCGCCGACCTGGTGGCGCAAGGGAAATTCCGGCTGGATCTCTTTTACAGAATTAATGTCATGAAGGTGACGGCACCACCGCTTCAGGAGCGTGTCGAGGATATTCCTCAAATTGCCATGCATTTTCTGAGGCAATACTCGGAGATTTATCAAAAACTGGTCGAGGATATTCGACCGGGCGCGATGGCGCTTCTGCAAAGCTACTCTTGGCCCGGCAACGTACGCGAACTGGAGAACGTGATTCAACGAGCCATCATCGTCGCGTCCAGATGAAACGATTTGCGAGAAGGATCTTCCTCTGAATATTCAGAGCGAAAGTGTTCTTAACATTGGCGACTATCAACCTGCGAATTCGTTCGAACGACAACTTCGCGACTATAAGGTCAAGCTGGCTACGGCAGCAGTAAGAGAACAATCATGGCAATAAAACGGTGGCGGCCCGCAGTTTGAATATTTCACGAGCCTACCTGCATCGGTTGCTTCGACTTGCGGAACAAGATCCGCTTGATCGACCCGGAAGGCCTTGATATGGAGACGGCTTGAACATTGCACTTCCCGCCGCGGACCGCACGAATCCAAAGTGACTGTTCATGTTCTGCGACGAATCTTCTCGTTTCCCGTGATGTTGGCCAGCCTTCTGGCCTTGCTTGCTGTGCTCACCGTTCGAGAGCGTTTCGACGATCCCGATATGTGGTGGCACCTCAAGACTGGTGAGGTCATCTGGACCACCCACACCATCCCCACCACCGATCTGTTTTCCTACACGACCAACCACCATGCCTGGATTCCGCACGAGTGGCTCTCGCAGTTGCTGATCTATGGCGCTTATCGATTGGGCGGCTACTCTGGCCTGATGCTCTGGCTGTGCTTCTTCACCGCCGCCCTGCTCATCGCCGGGTACATCCTCTGTTCGATCTATTCAGGGAATTCGAAGACAGCACTTCTTGGGGCTCTGACGATCTGGTTCTTTGGGACCATCGGCTTTGCCGTTCGGCCGCAGATGATCGGCTATCTTCTGTTGATTGTCGAACTACTGCTGTTGCATTTCGGGCAAACTCGCAATCGACGCTGGTTCTTCGGGCTGCCACCGCTGTTTGCCATCTGGGTCAACTGCCACGGCTCTTTCTTTTTCGGACTTGTCCTGGCGGCAGTATTTCTCTTCAGTTCCTGTTTTGAGTTTCAGATTGGCTTGCTCGACAGCAACAAGCTGGGATTCACGCAGCCGCCGAACCATGATCCTGGCGTTATTTCTCTCAGTCGCAGCGTTGTTCCTGAACCCCGTGGGCGTGAAGCAGATTCTCTACCCGTTGAATACGATGCTGGATCCCTCCATGGGGTTCAGTCCGATATCCGAGTGGCAGCCACTTCAATTTACCGACGGACGCAGCTATGCATTTCTCGGAGCACTCGCTTGCATCTTTCTCCTCGTGATCGTTCGCCGCACCGAACTGTTTCTGGCGTGAGCTGCTGGTGTTGGCCGTGGGTGCGTGGTTGGCCGCCAGACACGTGCGCATGCTCTTCGTCTTTGGCATATTGGCCGCACCGATTCTGTCGCGGTTGATCGCAACTTCATGGGACAGATACGACGCAAAGCGGGATCTCCCGTTGCCGAATGCGGTGTTGCATCGTGGCATCTCTGCTGGTCGTTTTTCTGGCTTTTCCAAACCGTCAGAATCTGGAAGCGCAGGTCGTGGAACATAGTCCGGTGAAGGCGCTGGAGTTCATCGAAGCTCACCATCTCTCCGGACCAATGCTGAATGAGTGGGTCTTCGGCGGGTATCTGATCTGGGCAGCGCCGGATCATCCGGTTTTTATCGACGGTCGCGGCGATGTCTTCGAATGGTCCGGCGTCGGCGACGAATTTGCGAAGTGGGCGACACTTCGCAGCGATCCCAATTCCCTTCTCGACAAGTACGGAATTAGATTTTGTTTGCTGTCCCGCGAATCTCATATGGCCACTGTTCTGCAGTTATTACCCGGCTGGAAGCAAATCTATTCGGATAATGTCTCAGTCATTCTCGCGCGATCGACTCCTTGATTAACCGCAAATAGAAAACAATTGGCGACGCAATCCCCCAAAAGTGGACTAGCCCCGGTATCGTCACCGGGGCTAGTCTTCCCGCATTAGTTGCATGTTTTACACAAGTTCATAGTGTGATATGGTTCCGACTGTTTGGTAGATATGCATCGCACCCGTATTGACGCTGAAGTTGCGCTGCACTTCCGTTGCCGTTATATTTTAATAATCCACATAATTCCTTGAGATCTGGATCTCGAGGGATGCCAAGCCGATGTACCTCCCCATTACAGGGCGCGCAAGCGCGTTGTATTTGATCGGTGGCGTTGGATTTGTACTTCCCTCCTGTTGTAATTCCTGCAATGCTCACTGCCCTCAACTAAATGCACGTAAATTTAATTTGAGGTTAAGACTTGAAACAACATTTCTCTAATTTTGAGACAGACTTGTCCTCGCGGTCACGCGCCTTCGAGCGCGTTGGCTTGAAATCGCCCCCAGTCCGTCACAGCTTGCTCTTGTGACCCAATGTCAACCTTCAGCGACGTTGGCGACGACGCTTCCGACACACTTAGATAGTGGTCGAAGTCGTTGCAGGGCCGTGCGACGAACACACTAACTACCTAACAACCTGGTTCTGTGCAGGCTAAACGACGAACCGTCGTGCCTCCGCAGAGATCCGCAGAACTGTGTCTATTAGCGTCCGGCAAAACTGCCGGCCTACCTTGCTGTTTGAGGAAGAAAACTGTGATGAATATCAAGATTTGTTTTGGCCTGCTGTCGCTCGCGGCGATGGCGACACTGACCGGCTGTAGCGGCGCGAACGTGCAAGCCGCTTCGCAAGACCCAGCTGCAAGGGCCACTATTACCATTACCTCCCCCAGTACCCTACCCAGTGGTGTTGTATCTACCCCCTATAGCACTTCCCTCACCGCCACCGGTGGGACTACTCCTTATACCTGGACGATTAAAGGCTGCTCGGGCTCCTGCAATACAGGTCTCGGTTTCAGTCAATCCGGCGTCTTATCCGGAACTCCAGCGAACACGGGGACCAGCACCTTCGCCTTCGTAGTGACCGATGCGAACGGACGGACCGCCTCATCGTCCGCCACGCTCACGATCGCGACCGCGGCTACGGCCGCCGCTCTAGCGATTACTTCCCCAAGCACTCTGCCAAGTGGAGTGGTATCCAGCCCGTACAGCACTTCTCTCTCTGCTGCCGGTGGAACATCTCCTTATAGCTGGGCAATCAAGAGCTGCTCGGGGTCTTGTAACACCGGTCTCGGCTTCAACGCGTCTGGCGTTCTATCTGGCACGCCAGCCAATGCTGGGACGAGCACGTTCACCTTCGCAGTGACCGACGCCAAGGGACAGACCGTCTCGGCTCCCCTGAGTATCACCATCGGGGCTGCAAATGCGTCTACTCCACCTCCCTCGTCCACCCCTCTTTCGATCACTTCTCCCAGCACACTTCCGAGTGGCACTGCGTCTACCGCATACAGCGCGACCCTCACTGCTACCGGCGGGACTACACCCTATACCTGGACAATTAATGGCTGTTCCGGTGTCTGCAATTCGGGTATTAGCTTGAGCCAAGGTGGAGTTTTCTCCGGCACTCCAGCTAGTTCAGGAACCAGCACCTACAGCGTCGGCGTGACCGATTCTACGGGACAAACTGCCTCGGCTTCGCTGAGTCTCACCATTGCCGCCGCAACGAGCAACAGCGGCAGCGGGGCTAATTACTTCGTCTCGCCCTCGGGCAGCAATTCCAACCCCTGCACTCAGAACAGCCCATGTGCTACGCCGGATCATGCCTTTAATCTCGCGTCTCCCGGGCAAACCGTACAGGTTGCCCCTGGCACGTACGATTACGGTAGCGGAGCTGCGCAGTTTACGAAGTCGGGCACTGCGGGCAATTACATCACTGTCACCTGCGCCACCCGAGGGGCGTGTAAGATTCAGAACTCGGTGACCGGCAACAGCACGGTGGTCGTACTCGGAGGCAGCTACATCACCTTCGACGGTTTCGAGGTTACCAATACCAGTTCGGCAGGTAATAACCTCGGCCTGTACGTGACCACTTCTTTCGTCAACATTACCCATAACACCATCCACCATATCGAGACCGACTGCGGCTCGAACGGCGGTGGCGGCATTCAGATTGCAGGTAGCGGCTCCAGTAATAGCGACCTGCACAACATCACAATCGACGGCAATCTGATCTACGACATCAGCTATCGTGGCGGAAGCGCGAGTTGCCCTGCAAGCACCGTACAGACCGATGGAATCCTCCTCGAGTCTGCAGGAACCGCAAACCAAGTCACGAACAACATCGTCTATCACACCTCGGGCGGCTGGGGCATCCTTGTCGGAAACTCCAACGCCACTAACGCCAACGTCAATTCGGTGATCTCCAACAACACTGTCTTCTCAACAGCGATGGGCGGCATCATCATCATGAGCGGCAATGGCACAACCATCAGCAACAATATTGTTGCTGACACAGGTTCTCTGAGCGGCCGTTGCGGAATCAGTGCCCCTCAGGGAGTAGCCGTTACTTATCTAAACAATGATCTTTGGAATAACGCTGGAGGAAACTACTGTCTCGAATGGGGCACAAGCGACCAGAGCGTGCATTCCGGCGACATTTCCGTGGATCCGGCGCTGGGGACCACTTTCGTCAACTGGCAGGCGGATGGGTCCGGCGACTATCACCAAAAGGCGGGCTCGCCTACGATTGACAAGGGCTCTTCTGCTGCAGGCGCAGCGCCCACGGTCGACTTCGACGGAAGTCCCCGTCCTAAGGGCTCCGGCTACGATATCGGAGCGTACGAAAACCAGAACTAGTGCGGTACGTACCACAACAATAACCCCCATCCGGCGACGAGTTTTTCCTCGCCGGATGGGTTTTTTTATGACCTCCGGGTACTGCGCAACTACCTGTGGGATTTCATCTGAGATTGCACTGAACCAAACTTTGCTCGAATGGTTGATCGGAGCGAGGCGCCGGCGCCTGTAAGGCGGACTCGTTGAGTATCTGCTTGATGATTTCGGGAATTGTCCACCGCTGGGCGTCAGGGTTGTTTGACCAGGCGGCGCTGGCCACAACGGATGTGACCTCTCGCACGGCACGCACGATTCGGGGTGTCAAACCACACTTCAACATTGTCTCTTCAACTTCCCGTAGTTCTTCGCATCGTCTCCCTGCGTGTTGTGGGTACGTGGGCAACATCCGTCTAGTAATTTCCATGATGCCTGGGTAAATTTCATCGCAGGTCTCAATCGCCTCTTCGAGCAGATTCATGTCCTGGGCGAACAGCATCGTCTCTATGAACAAGCCTGATAAGCCTTTCGGTATTCCCGAGACAATCATTTTGAGAGCCGAAGCTTGACCAGGTGTGTCTCCAACGACTTTGACACGGAGAAGGGGCGCGAAGTGGCCCGAAAGCTCCTTTGCACGCTGTCCGCTGAGGTATAAGGTTCCCCGTTGTCGAAGCTGAGAGGCCAAACCGAAGATCGACGCGTCGACAAAATCAACCGGTACATGACGCAACACTTCAGCGATCTGCGTCACAGTCATCGGGGAGACTGAGTTCACATCGATATATAGCAGGTTGCGGAATGAGTCCTTCATATGTGCAGCAACATCTCTGGCCACGGAAAGCGCTGCGCCCGGGGAAACGAGCGATATCACGATATCGGACTGTTTGAGAACTTTATCAAGCGAGTTGACCGTGTTGAGCCCAGCCTCCCTACAGAGGCGATACGTACGAATACTCCTGCCCTCCGTTGTTGTGACGACGCGAAAGCCACCCTCGCACAGCAGCTTCCCAAAGCTAGTTCCCATTTCGCCTGGGTACAGAATCCCTATCGTTTTTTGGTATAGGTTGTTGTCCATCGCTATCACCATTTGGATGCTTATCTACGAGGTAACTCACCAATCGCTTCGATCCGCTTGTGAATATCAGAGGTGACCCTTGTCGTCGAAAGTGAAGGTAAAGGTTGCGGAACGCACGACAGGGGCAACGGTACCGCGGTTCCCCTACTCGGCCTCGGGAGAAGGAGGCGAGAAGCAGCATAACGAGCCAAACGGGCGCTGCTGACGATCGCAGGAAGCGGATCGTTCCACCGGAAGATGGGGAGAATCTGTCGGTGCATGATACTGCGCACCCACGCACCGAAAGTTAACAACCCCATTTTGTTCAGCTGCCTGTAAGCGGCAAAGTCACCCACTGGCTTCCATAGTCGCATCCCGATACGGTAACTGGATGGTGCTGCATGAGACCGGCCGATTAATCTGTCATATACAAACAATGGCAAATTTAATCCGCTGGAGACGAGCAGGCAATCAGCGGCCGTAAAACGTGCATTACATTCGATCAGTTTGAGCTTGCCATCCCTCTCATCCAACTTGAACTCAACGTTCGCCACCCCACGCAACCCAACCTGCCGAAACAGTGCCAGCGCCAGCTCTTGAATGTCTGGAACGTAATCGGTTATGTGGTAAGTCGACCCACCCATGTTCATTGGATATCTTCGAATAACTCTTTTGGTGAAATTGATCAGGTTGTTCCCTCGCTCGTCCAAATAGGTGTAATAGCTGCACAGCTTATCGTCCGGACCCGGAATCATCTCGACAAGAAACGTCTGGATACCGGCGCAATCGACTGCATCGAAAGCGGCAAGCAACTCATCGAAGCGGTGAGCAACTGTGTACAACCCGGTGAATTTTCTGCTGAATTTATGCCCGAAGATCGGCTTGAGGATTAGAGGGAAAACCAATTCGCGGTGCAGTTGCTCAATCTGTCCCCGAGTATCGGCCACCCAGAACTTCGGAGTGGGCACGCCCGCTGCCTCGGCAGCGCGGTAAGTGCAGAGCTTGTCGAGCATGCAACGTTGTGCCGTTGGGTTGGACAAGTCGAGCGTAAATTTTTCTGAAAGCGCCTCGTGGTGCTCAACAAGGAGTTCAACAGCTTCATCACTTGCCGCTAACAGAACTGCACCTCGCAGATGATTGGACTCGCGCCCCAGAAGGTACTCGGCCCAAACCTTCGATGCGATTCCCCCCCTTTGAGGTATATCGATCCACTTACTGAATCGCGAATACTTCACCTCCGCTTGTGGATGGTTAATCGCATAAACCTGTATGCCAGCGACACCCAGGCTCCTGGCGATCGAAAGGGACCCAATGTCCCCTCCAACAATGAGGGCGGGAGGTAGATTGCCGTTCAACAAATTGATTTTCTCGTGTCAGCTTTTGGCTTGAAGCGGCTTATGCCACCTGCGCAAGGGCTCTGCGACTGGTCCGACCCATCGCGATGGGCATTGTGAAGAGATCGACAATACCACGCTCGGCCAATTGGCGAATGGCTTCACTTATGTTTTCGCCTTCGCCCGTCTGTTCCGTCTGTGAGGAAATCTCAGCGACAGTTCGCTGTCCATCCATCATGCGAAGCGCTGCAAATTCGGCTTCAGTAATGGTGGCGTGAGGCTGCCCATAGATAACCACACCGAACAGCTCGTTCCAATCGCGGTTGTAGCGGCGATGAATGTAATCTACGCGTCTGGCAATTACCGGTATGCCGGACGCCAACGTGGAAGGCGAAGAGCTCGCCATAGATAACGTACGCTGCCGGATCTCGGAAGTGTGCGGATCTTCTCCCAGGGTGTCGCAGTTATAGGTATTCAATTTCAGATACAGCACCGTTGTCCCCGCGCCGTGTTCACGCAGATGCCACATAGCATTCCCTCTAAAAATCTGCACATCACGTGGCCGGTCCTGGATTTCTACCCGGGGCGCACTCTTTAGTCTTGTATCTGGAAGCGCGTGGGGTGAGAAGCTAGAGCGCAGTTCTGCTGTGGAATTGAATGGGTTGACACCGGCACCATGCTCCGGATAGATGACCAGCGTAGACCCTTCTGGAACGCGGATGGAGAAACCGACGGCGATTTCGGAGCCAAATCGATCTTTGTGGGCCAGGGGGTACGGGTCAGCACCAGGTTCATACTCTTTGATGTGGCGTTCCGACAAGGTCAGGCTGGCCACTTCGAGCCCACAAACAGTCGCGACGGTCTCCCGCAATTCATCATAGTGTTGCGGTTCTAGAAATTCATACATCGCCTGCTGTTTATCGCCACGAGCGAAATCCTTCAAATGTTTCTGGCTGAATGAATCCTCTACATATTTGACTAGTTTGGCATGGAACTCTTCCAGCAAACCATCCGGGATGTGTACGTACCCTTGCTCTGCAAATGTATCGGCATAACTTTCCGCATTAAAGTTGAACATTTTAGACATTTTTAGCTCCTGTTTTTAGGCTGCTGTGGTGTGTTGTTCCGCTGCGCCGTCGGCGAGCAGAAATGGCAATAGATGGACCGCGACGGGATAACTACCGGCTCGCTTGTGGTAGTGGTGGTGATACGAGGGCGTTGTGTTGACTTCCAGAATGGCGCCCCCGGACTCGGCCAAGGGGACACCGGGATCCGGCGTGACTACATCGATGCCGGCGAATCGTACTCCGACAGCCGCAGCTGCTGCTGCAGCGTCTTCAATAATTGACTTGCACAACAAGTGTTTTGCCGCGACGTTGTCATGTCGCGAGTTGTCGTTGATTACCGCCTTTGGGGTTACTATGCTTCCCTCCTTCGGCACAGAAGAAAGAGTCAAGCCCTGTGCCGAAAGAGTACGTCGCACGTCCATGTCGATCAAAATCAGAGCGTGCGCAAGACTAGGCCCGGCATTCAATCTGGCTTCATTTTCAAGGAGAATCAACTCCCGAACTGTAGATTTGCCGTCGGCTATCACTACAGACGGTTTTCGCAGAACCGCATCCAACAACACGCCGTCGAAGTAGAGAAGTCTATAGACATCCCCTTGCACTTGCTGCTCTACCATGAGGTCTGAACCATAGACTGCCGCGCTTGCGGCGGCACGAACCACATCTAAGCTACTAGTAATGCCAGTCGTTACTCCTCGGCCGCCACCGCCATTCGCAGGTTTCACGACGCATTTGCTTGCGGCGTTCTCGACGAATGCAACGGCTTTGGCGGTCTCGTTCAGCGTGAATTCACAGTACGTGGGCGTTCGCAATCGATGCCGGGCCAGCAAACGATGTACCAACGGCTTGTTCACTGTCATCGCAACATCAACAACACGGTCAAGGGCCGTGGTGTTCTGTTGCACACGCGTGCTGATTTGGCCTCGTCGAATTTCAAGAATCTCATTTCCTAACAACTCGACGCTCGCGCCAAGCTGAGAGGCAGCATCGCGCCATAGTTCGTTATAGAAGTGAGATCTATGATCGAGAGCTAAACGAGTGTCTGAACGCCGCACACGATATGCCTCCTTTATGCGATAGCCGACATAAAAAATTTTGGCCACACTCGGCTGGCAAATGAATGAATGCATCACGAAGTTTCCTCTCGAGCTGTTTTAGGCAGCTACTTCTTCATTCGCATGGGTGACGCTGCAGCCAGCCTCCAACAGGATTCTGTCCACCCAGGCGTTGGAAAAATCACCGCGTTTGACGCTTGCCAAATACGCCGCCTGGCTGATTTTTTGGTTACGTAGTCTCTTCAGCAGATCGGCGGCGATTTCCTGAGGGATAACGACAACACCCGCACCGTCCGCAACAATGACGTCGCCCGGATTCACCACGATGCCGCCGCAGCAGATTGGATAGTTGATCTCGCCGGGTCCGCGGTGGAGCGGTCCGATGGAAGTAGTTCCGCGCGCAAATATCGGGAAATCCAGTTCCAGGATGTCGGGCAAGTCGCGAATGAATCCGTCCACGATGAAGCCGGCTATGCCTCGATGTTTCGCTTTGGTTGAAACCAGGTCGCCCAACACCGCGTTCATAGAAGAGGCATGGGCATCTATGACTACGACGTCGCCCGGCATGGCCACATCGAGACTCTTGTGCACCATCAGGTTATCTCCCGGAAACACCTTGACTGTACAAGCTGCTCCGCACAGCCTGTGGTGTTTGCCCGTTAGGCTGGAGATGCCAGAATCCACGGCGTACAGCCGGTTGAGCAAGTCAGAAATATCCGGAGTGGCGAATTCTGTAAATTGCTCCATGAGATCGGACTCCAAACGGTGAAACTCCGCTTTCACGCGAAAGCCCGGCCCAGGAAACATTTCTGCTGAAACAGGTTTTGTGGCTCTGCTCTCCATACTGCCTCCTTGTTGTGAGTAGTTTCGATCGTTAGCTTGCAGACGGCACGATGACGGCCAGTCCAATGCGACAGCAATTTCCGCCTTCCGCGCCGATTACGTCTTGGGTTGATTCAGTCTGTGCAGCTCTCCCCAGCTGCGACAAAAAGGACCCCTACCGTAGGTTGCCCATGAACTCTGATGATCCGACCAAACCTGGTTGATCAATTCCGTCCCGCTTGACGATCCTGCACACAGTCAGGACAAGAATCTTCAGGTCAAGCCACAAGGACTGATGGTCTACATACCAAACGTCCATTGCGAATTTGTTGTCCCAACTTACAGCGTTTCGGCCATTAACTTGAGCCCACCCCGTGATGCCAGGCAGCACCTCATGGCGGCGCATCTGAAAGGGAGAATAGCGTTCCAGGTAACGGACCAGGAGCGGCCGGGGACCGACGATGCTCATCTCGCCGCGCACTACATTGATCAGTTCGGGTAACTCATCCAGACTGGTGCTACGAAGAAGACGTCCGAATGGCGTGACGCGTTCACTGTCGGGCACCGGCTTTGCACTTGACCCTACGGGTTCGTTCATTGTCCGAAACTTAAATAGCGTAAACAGCTTTCCGTTCAATCCAGGGCGCTGTTGACGAAAAAGAATCGGCCTTCCTAAAAACGTAGCCACCAGCAACCCAACCAGCAGGATGAGTGGCGACATCAGTACAAGAGCAACGGCCCCTACACTCAGATCGAAGAGGCGTTTCAGCTTGTAGTTCCAAAGGTGTTTCCGTGCAGTGGCCATGTGATATCTGAGGCGCCTTACTGTTGTTACGCCCACCCATCCTCCCCAACCGTTGCAGGTTGCTATACATACTGCGGTTTCACGCCGCCGAGGGCACAGGGGCGGCCCCAGCCTCTACCGGTGATCTCTTGGTTAGTTCTTTGGCAGGAATTCCAACCACGGTTGTGCCGGCATTGACATCTTTGTTTACTACAGCTCCTGCGCCAATCTGTGCACCATCGCCAATTTTCACGTACTGCAGGACCTGCGCCCCGGTGCCCACGAGTACACCGCTTCCCAGTTCAACTCCACCCGAAATATTGACCGTTGGATTAAGCACACAACCGCGGCCGATCACAGCTTCATGGCCGATGGTGCAGGATAGGTTGACCATGCAGAATGGATCGAAGTGAATGTTCACGGTGGCGATGCTGCCGGCGCAGAGGATCACACCTTCGCCGACCTGCATCGTTTGTCGCTGCCATTTGACACTCGGGTGGATAAGTGCCGGCCATGCAATGTGCGGGAATCTCTCTTTGAGCTCTTCCGCAAGTTTCAGCCTTACAGCGGGCGTGCCGATCCCAATGGTGAGAGCATCAACGTGGTTTGACTCAAGCCATGAGAAATCTCCCAAGATCGGGCTGTCGTAAGGCCCTATTCGACTCGCGTCGCTGACCAGAAAGCCGGTCGTTGTGTACTTCGAGTCTTCATCGTTTGTAGCGGCAGAAATATCTTCCAGCAACCACGCCACTTCGCGGGCAAATCCCCCGGCACCTATGATTGCGATACGTTTCATGGAGCTTCGACCTCCTGGTAAATTTGACCTGTACAGTCAATTCGCATTCTTCGCCAGCTGATCACCAGACTGATAAGCACCGAGATCGGGAGCAAACCCTGCGACCCGCGACCTGCCATCGAAGTCAGCCGGTGGCGCGCCAACAACTGTACCGGCTCTCAGCGCGGGGCTCACTCCCTTCAGGTGGTAATCCCCGGTGAAGTAACTTCCTGTGGGGTTCACAAACTGAGGATCCGCAAAAACGGCTTTCTCGAACGAATTACAAGTTGCGGAAGCGTTACCGCAGTTACCTCGAAGCAACACATTTCGAACGGGGTTGGCAAACGCCAAATTGTTGGTGTAGATATTGTGCTGACCAGCCTTGCTGTACTGCCAGAACCCAATGGTCTTGTTGTGGTACATGATGTTGTTGGAAACAACTACGTAGTCGGCAGAGCAGGTTTTGAAGCAGGGCGTGTCGCCAGCTCCAACGAGGATACCCACGTCGTTGTCAAAAACGGTATTGTTGCTGATCGTGTTGTGATTGGCGGCGTGCCAGGTGCCGATACCCTTGGAGGCATTGCGGTAGCTGATGTTGTTGACAGCCGTGTCGAAGGGTGCCGCCAGGTAGATGCCATGATATTTGTTGCAGCTTCCGGGGCCACCCGCACCGACGTCATGCACTACATTGGAGATGACTTCCATGTATCCGCCGGAGTAATTCCCCTGCTCCACTCCACTGGCGCCATAGCTAGTACAACCGCCCTGTCCAGGAATATCGTGGACATGGTTTCCGATGACCCGCACATGAGTCCCTAGTACCCATACACCCATGTTGGCATCGCTCGTCACGTCGAAGCCAACCAAATCAACATAATCCCCTGAAATTACTATCCCCCAACCGAGATCGTTGGCCGGGTTGACGTGTCCAATAATTCGAGCTGCCCATTTCTTTTCCGCAATCCATCGGATACGGGCCGATTCGGATCCGCTGGTCGCAATCCTGATCGTGTTTCGAGCTGTGTATCCGACGTACGTTCCCGGCTCCACATGCACAGTGTCGCCAGCCCGAACCACAGAATCGGCCTTCTTAAAGCTCGAGAACGGTTCTTCCTGCGTTCCGGCATTAAGATCACTGCCGTCAGGAGAAATGTAGAAGTCTCTAGCCGGCGGCCTTGTCACTTCGGATAGTTGGCCTGACAAGGGAAAAACAGACATCACCGCGTAGATCAGAAGCATGATGGACGGGGCACGTGAGCAGCATCCCCAGATAGGCCTCAATTTAGAAATACCGGTCCGTACGAGACTGTTCAGAAGATAATCGTTGGTTTTCATCGTTCCTGGTTACTTATCCGTCGTCTTTAAACGTCTAGAGCCACACCATGCTTCAGGTATTACCGCGTCGATCTCACGCCGATTAGGAGTAGCTTGCAAGTTGATGCGTCGTAAACCAGCGCTCGAATCCGATCTTCTCGCCACAATCGGCTGCTTCTTCTGAACCCTCTGAAGTCAAATGCACCATTACCTCAACATCGCCCGATGCGGTCGCGAGAATTTCCTGCACGTCTGCAGCAGAGCCAAAATGTCGAGTCTTCGCCAGGCCATACCTCTTTAGCCTGGTGTTGTATGCCCATTTGTAGAACTTGTGAACAAGGCCGATCCCGGGACCGCAGTTGCGTGACAGCCGGATAGCCTTTATCCCGTACCGACGCGCAACAGTGATGACCGAAGCTCCAATAGCCCACTCCGTGTGGACATGATGATGTGAATCCAGGTGCGTTGGAGACAACCCGTGATCCAGACAAGCTTTAACTTGTGCCTCTATCTCCGTTTCCACGGCAAGCCTCTCCTCCTTCGACAGCCGAAACCTAGTTTGCCTACTCCGAAACATCCCGCTCTCCTCGCAAAAGCGCGAGCATTTCCGAATTGGCTCTGACAACGGATACCCCGAAGTCAGGTTTAGGTGCACTCCGATTTTGCCCAGGAGGCGATGGCAATGTGCCAATTCGCAGGCCTCGTTGAATCCGGACATATTTGCCATAAGCGTGGTGCTCGAAATCACATTTTTTTCAAACGCTTCTACGATTGCCCTGTTAGCTTCCGTGCTCATACCGAAGTCGTCGGCGTTAATGATGATCTTTCGGGCTCTACTGGAAGTGCGCACTTTTCACCTCCAAGGTGGCAGGACGATCGGCGTCGATATTAAGGGGCTCGATCTGTACGTTCTCGGGAGAAGCACCCGCGCTCTGAAGTACGCGCTCAAGACGGCGAGCAAGCATGACAAAATCATGGTTCTCCTCGATGTATTGGCGCGCACGCAAACCCATGTTCCATCTTTCATCGATGGACATAGCGGCCAGGGTCTCGATCGCTACGGCAATCGCCTTCGGATCCTCTGGCGCGACGGAAATCCCCGCTCCTGCTTCAGCAATAGGATTGTTATAAGAGTTTCCCGCAAAGATCGTGGGACGCGCAGCGGCCATATATTCGTGAAGTTTGTTCGGACTTATACCGTAGTAATATAGATCGGTCTTCTTCGCGGTAATGATAAACGCATCGGCGCTCTGCAATTTGCAGAAGACCTCCCGCCTCGGTACCGGGTCGTCAAATACCACGTTGGCGATGTCCTCAGTCTGGACTCTCCGGCGCAGTTGATTTTTATTCGGACCATCTCCGACGAAGCGAAAACAGAAGCGACCTGGGGCTTGCCTGTTGAGTATGGCCGCCGCGTCAAGCACTGAATCCAAAGCGTCGGATAGACCGTGCGATCCTGCGTACATCACAGTGAACACCTCATGCGGTGTCGGAACGAGTGAAGGCGGCATGAGGGTCAGGTCCACGCCATTCGGGATCCAGGTAATGTCGTTCGACCGCGCCCCCCTGGGAACCATATATTCTGAGGCGTTGGGTAAGAGGGTGATTATCTTGTCCGAATTGCGATACAGATATCGCTCGATGATGCCAAACCCGATTACTGCCGGGTGGTATGGGCGCATACCCATATCAATGAGCGTCTGCGGCCAGAGGTCGCGTATTTCCAAGACGAAGGGGACACGGAGTCGTCTGGCGAGTCGCGCTGCAGCAAACGCGGCAAACAAGGTAAGTGATGAGCCGATCACTATGTCCGGCTTGCTCATTCCGCGAGTGCCACGGCCCCACCATACCTCGAAGGCGAAAACAAACATGTTCCACAACCGGGTTATGTTGCGGCGGTAGGCGGGTACGCGCAATAGCAGAAAAGGAACCTCACCAAACTGGGTGACTGCGCTCAGCTTTCCGTGCGTGTAACGCATCTGCTTGCCTGAAGCGTGATTGAAGCTGGACGCGATTACCATGACCTCGTGCCCGCTACGAATCAGTTCTCGGGCCAGAACATAGTGTCGGGTTCCGCCAGGTTCAGAAGGCGGAAGAGCATAGTGATTTATAAGCCACACTCGCACTGAAGATGCTCCGAATAACCTGACCGTAGTCAGTCTGCTTCTCGGCCGCGTCGAAAAGCGCTCAACCGCAGTCAGGCTCGATACCTAAAAAATGCCTTGTCCCTAGTTTGCCGCAGTTCATCAACACGTCAACAATAGATAGATTTCCAACGAATTCGCCAAATCGCTGAGGATACCTCGGATGCGAGAAGGGCGAATACACAGGAGTAATTCCGGCGGCCTCGAATTTCGCATCTTCCTGGTATGACTTAGCCCCTGTTCCAGCCAGGTATGTCGTTGCTCCGATGGTGCGGCATATATCCAGATTCAGATCGGTCTTGTGACCCGATGCGCTCAATTCACTCGCGCGCATCAGCTGCGCGTTTAAGCCCAGGTGCGCTCCGATTGAGCAGATCACCCCGATATTGAACTCCGCCAGAGATTTTCGGTCGCCACTACGACTGCAGTAGTGAGGCTCGAGCAGAGCAAATGTTTCTTTGAAGTATGGAGCCCTGCCGTAATTGCTCCGAAGAGTTTTCAGATGCTTGTCTGCCCAATTATTAAGATTATGGATTTCCACCTCCCTTATGAGTTGGCCAAATCGGCCCTTTGTAAGTACGGGGATCGTTAGCCACGCCGGACCGTTTGGCGTCTTTATGTAATTTCGGTTGACGAAGCTGTCGCACGTGTAAGCCACTACGTCCAGGAAAACAAATTTATGCGCATGGGCAATCTTGAAGAAGTAACCGAGCCAGGGTATGTAGTTCGGCTGATGAATAGCCGCGATTATCTCCTCGTCCGCATTCAGTACCCAGATTGCCGAATGCTGGTTTGACTCGTCTATTGCTGTTTTCTCTACCACTTTAGCCTCATGACTTCGAAGGCTTCGGCGTAAGGTGCCTTCACTTGTACCCCGCGCACTCGCGCCAGACCTTCGATGAACTCCCATGAGAAGTATGGGCGGGCGAGCTCAAACTGGGACTTATATGCCTGGAGAGCTTCCCATTTCGCCCGCAGATCACAGGGTTCCAGCGTGACAAACGCTTGGGCTGGAAACCCAATATTGTTCCAGGGCAGTTCGTAACCCCAGACTGTCATGTCCTTAAAGCACCGCAAACCTTCTGCGTTGAGCACCTGGTGATCCTGGTGTAAATCGCTGGCGGAGGGCAGAAAGACCATATTCGGATTAACTTGACCTCGCAGTTTTACCAGCTCTTCCAATAGTTCCTGGCGGAAATAAGACAGGCGACGAACCGGGTACCCGAATACGAAGGTCTTGTCACGCGGGATGCCCAACACTTGCATGGCAGATAGAAATTCGTCACGAAGTCGAGTTGGCACAGTTCCCGGGGGCAGAGATTCTTCGGCCGTAGAAAAGGCTGCCACGCAAACGTCTCCGCCATCCCTAAGCAGCCTCGCGATTGTACCGCCGCAGCCCAGCTCGGCGTCGTCTGTATGTGGCGCGAGAACCAAGACTCGCTGCATGGACCTCATCAGGTCTTTCACCATCTGGTGACCCTTTTGAAAACTCCCAGCTCTTGGAACCGCTCTTCGTCTGTAGTGGAGACGGAAATATTCATAATCACTAGACGGTGCCGGTCACGCATGGAGCAGTCTCTACTGAGTCCTTGATCCATAAAGGCAGGGGTTCGATCGAGGAGTGGTTGCCGCTAAGTACGTTCTTGTATGCCTGACTCATAACTTTGCTCGCCGCTGGCCAGTTGTAGGCTTGGAGGACCGCGTCGCGACCATTACTTCCCATCTGCTGGCGCAGTCCCGGCTGATTGAGCAAGTCCAAGATGGCCTTTGCGGCCTGTTCCGCGTTGCATGGATCTATGCAGATTCCACAGTGCGCAGCCAAGATAATTTCTTTCAGATTTGGAAAATCGGAGGAAACCAACGGAAGTTCGCACCACATATATTCGAATAGCTTGAGAGTGTTTTCGCCCGCGTATGTGTAGGCCGGCACTGGCTGAAGAAGCAACAGGCCGAGGTCCGCTTCAACAAGATGGCGGTACACAGTGCGCAGGTTCTGGTTTCCAAGGTATCGAACGTTAGGAACGGCAAGGATGCGCTTTTCATCTTCTGGGAACGCGAATGTTCCCATGAGTTCTAATTCAACGTTGTGGTCCCGGAGCAGTTCCGCGATTCTTATCATCACCAGGAGACCACGTTCCTCCGATAATCCCCCAACGTATATCAGCCTGCGCTTGTTGTCTTGTCTGATTGGATTGCGCTCTACGGGGACGAGCAAGGGATAGTTAGGGACCACACTGACAGGACAATCCGAGAACGCTTTGGCCGTGTAGCGGTCTGCCACAATCACATGATCCCAAACCGCACTAGTGATCTTTTCGTAGAGCGCGAAAACCGCGCTCGCCGCAGGACGCACCTTAGCGGGAATCCAGCGCATAGAGAGAATCTTGTCTGGAAAGAATTCGCGCGGTTCGTAGATCATTTTCTCTCCGGAAAGCTTGAGCAACAATCCCGCCGGGATCAGATCGGGATGGTGGATCTGATATAGGTCAGCGTTTTGCCGTCTCGCCTCCCGGTACATCCTCCAGGAGAGCCCGATCATGCGGGAAAGGCGCCCTTTGGCTGGAGATAGGGACCGTATCTCTACGTCATCGACGGTTTCGTCGCGTGCGCCGCAAACGATCTGTGTCACCTTATACCCTTCTGCCACCTCTGATTTGCACGCTTTCTGGAAGACACGGATGTCGTCGGCTGGGTACGTGCTGAGATGCACAATATGTGGTGTTTTCATCTACTACCTATCCTTGTTTGTATTGGCTGCCCAAACTGAAGATGAGCAATTCGCAATGGTCTTTATCGGCTACGTGGCTCAGGCCACAACCTCAGGGCTTTCCAGCTGTGGTGGCGTTCCGCTAGGCATTTCCGAAGTCGAGCGATACGCAAGTGGTTTCTGCTTCTGCCGGAAATATTCGGCAATGAGGTCAATCGTCGTGTCGAGCGACGTAGTGGGATGCCATCCAACACAGTGTTCGATCTTATCGGTTGACGGCACTCGACGCGGCATGTCCTCGAATCCCTCCTCATACGCCTGCTCATAAGGGATGTAACAAATCGGCGAACTGCTGTTGAGCTTTGCTTTGATTAGGTTGGCTAGGCCTTCGATGGAAATCTCCTGAGAACCACCGATGTTGAACACCTGACCGACTGCCGCAGGAGCATCCAACAACTTCAGCACGCCCGCTACTGTATCTCCCACATAACAGAAGCAACGGCTTTGTTTGCCCGTACCAAATACCGTAATCGGCTGGCCTTCCAGTGCCTGCCGTACGAAGTTCGGAACCACCATCCCATACTGTCCTGTTTGCCGTGGCCCTATCGTGTTGAAGAATCTGCCGATCACAACGGGGAGTTTTTTCTCTTTCCAATAAGCTAAGGCCAGAAATTCATCGAGGGCTTTCGAAGCCGCATAGCTCCATCGTCCCTTGTCGGACGGCCCCAGAACCAGATCGCCGTCTTCGCGGAAGGGAAACTGAGTGCTCTTGCCGTAGACCTCCGACGTCGAAGCAATAAACACCGTCTTCTTCTTCTTGAGAGCCGCGTCTAACACCAACTCAGTTCCCTTGATATTCGTCTCGATCGTTCGGACAGGACTCTCGACGATAAGACGTACTCCGACGGCTGCTGCGAGATGCACGACGATATCGCTCTCATCAACGAGTTCAGCCAATAGAGCTTTGTTCATCATTGAGTCGATCCAATAGCTGAGCTTAGGTAGATTTGTAAGATGACGAATGTTTTCCTTGCTACCCGTAGATAGGTCATCCAGAATCAGAACTTCATCGCCCCGAGACAGCAGCGCTTCCGTCAGGTGAGAGCCTATAAACCCTGTGCCGCCCGTGATTAGAACACGCATTTCATTTCCCCCTCTATGAGAGTTTTATTTAGGATTCACCAGCGACGGGAGCGTAGAAATGAAACCCGCCCTATGGGATTCGGTTACATGTCCAGCTGCTGCCAGACACAGCCTCTCCAGCTTCTCCGCGCTGTGAGACCAGGAGCAGTGAGCTTCGACAAATCGGCGGCCTGCCGCCGAGAGACTTGCGCGCTCCTCAGGATGAGCCAAGAGTCTGATGATGCCTGCCGCAATCTCCTCGGCGTGGCGGCCGACAACCAGAGGCGCTTCCACCCCGTCCACACATAGTCCCGCAGCAACCACCGGAGTCGTGACCACCGGTATCTCCATTGCCATGGCTTCAAGCACTTTGTTTTGAACCCCAGAGGCGAAACGCAGAGCAGCAACAAATACATCGGCTTGCTCCAGATACGGTCTAACGTCATCGACTGCGCCAGTAACGGTCACATCGTCGTAGCGCTGGGCCGCGTTCACCAACTCCGACGAAGGATCACGGCCCACGATCAGTACTTCCAGTTTCGGAAATACTCGCCTTACCAAAGGAAGAATCGCATCCAATAAGAACATGGCAGCGTCTGCGTTTGGAGGATAGTTCATCACTCCGGAGAACGCGATGCAGTTCCTTCCCGCAGGCGGACAGCTACGCTTCCAATAAATATCGTCAACGCCTTGTGGCACAATTTCGCTTCGGTCAAACGGCCCGAGCAGATTCTCCCGGTCCCGCGTCGAAATGAAGCACCGGTACAGCGATTTGCGCGCAAGTGTCTCTTCAAGTCTCCGCTCTTTCACATAGCGGAAGAACAATCTCGGCCGATGCAGGAGGCTGGCTTGGCGCATCTGCTGGAGAATTCGCGTGCAATTGGTATCACCGCACTCAACTACGATCGGTATTTTGACGCCTTCTAGTACTGGAAAGGCTTCGCGGCCATGGAACAACACAAGGTCGAAGATCTGGTGCTCCAGCAAGTTTTGCACTCTCCTCCTCATCTGCTCCACTGCGCTTCGTGTGTTCCAGAATTCCAGCAGTCGCCAACCAAGGACAGGTATTCTTCCAGGTATCCTGAGCCATGTGGAGCCCGGAGAGGAAGAGCGACTAAAGACCTCGATTCGTTCGGCATAGGGCTTCAACGCCGGGATCGCTTCCGGAGGGATCCGTTTCTGATTGGTGAGGGACAAAAAGGTAACGGCGTGGCTTTGGCCCAATATCCGTAAGAGGTGGAATCCTCTTAGGAATCCGCTTGTCAGAGGATAAGGAATCTCCGGATATATCCACAAAATCTTCAATTGCCTATCGATGGGCATATTCGATCGGACGGCTTCCCCTCTTCGCCTCTTTGCACATGCTTTGTACGGTCAGCAGAGCAGCCACTAACTACCAGCCTCCCTTGCTGTAAATCGCCATGCCAGAAGCTGTCTGGACGATGGCTTCAAGGGTTCGCGTGGCGACCTTTTTGCCCGTACTGGTGGGAACGAAAACTATGTCGTCCGGTTGCAGATTGATGTCCGGCGATTTTGCGGCCAGGATATTCTTAAGCGAGATCTGCGTCTCCTGTGGACGGCGCTCCGATCCCGCTTTGCGGATCAACTGAGCTCTGTCGAGAGCAGCATAGGGGCCAGCGCCTTGTGCCATTGCGTAGGCCTGGAGCACCGTCATCTGCGAGTTCTCCATCACGAACCCGCCGGGCAGGCGAACATCTCCGACGACGTAGACAACTCCCGCTTTCGACACAACAATCGTGTCGCCCGGATACACATAGATATTGCTTTGGCTCGAGGGCTTGCCGTCGTAGGACATGGTTACAACTTCAGCCTTTTGCGAGTCGGAGCGATGCAAGAGTGACACGGTGTTACCAGCTCGGGGAGTGGTACCGCCAGCCGTGGAGAGTGCGTCGTACAGTTTCCGTGGCCCGGGCATCTGATAGACCCCTGGCTTCTGCACTTCGCCCAGTATAGAGATCCCTTGCGAACTAAATTCCTTTTCGAGGACAGAAACCCGCGGATCATTGAAGAAGTTGCCGTCGCTGAGGCGCTTCGCGATAAGCGCTTCGGCCTGGGCCGGAGTGAGGCCACCGACTTTCACCGTGCCTGCCAGCGGCAGCGTTATTTCACCCGTTGAACCAACTCTGACGTCCTTGATGTAGTCCGGCGCACCGTAGACGCTGACCTGAATTAAATCCCCTGGTTCAATCAGAATTTCAAAACCACGGTCACCGCCTGGGGTAAGTGGTCGCGGGACGACCCCGTCGCCGCTTGCGCCGGGAACAGGATCTGTCAGACCGCCGCCACCAGAACCCTCTGTCGAGATGGAATGCACTGCCGCACCATCCTGGCCCGGGACAATCAGATTCGGTAGCGGGACGGCTTTCACCGGTGAAACGGGCACCTGCGGCGTGCCGGTTTGCGCCTGTGCAACTGCTCCAAGCAGCAGAAAGGTCAAGCCGAAGCGAAAAGCGCGGGTTGTTGCTCCTGGGAGGCGCTGCATAATTACCTCGAGTTCTTTACGGGGTCCTGGGCGAATAAGACGTCATACCTGGCTTCCAATCCTCTAAAAAGGCGGGCAAGGAATGTAAAGCTAAAACGCGGAATCATGAATTTACAGTCAATTACTCGGAACTCAGCATTCTGATTGAATGTGTGTATGCCACTACTTCCAGGGATCTGGTCGGGAGAAATGTTCATCGTCAGGCTCTCTTGATAGTCCGTTTCCGAGAGCACATTCACTCGGTGCAGCTTCGTGGCGTGACCATAACTATCTGTGCAGTCCTGACCCGGCCTGATCAGTTCTCCATTGTCGAAAAACAAGCAGCCGGCCGGACGGGCACAGCTAGGGTCGGAAACAATGGGATTTTTGGGGTGGGCAGTCCACGGTCCCATCGGTGACTCGGCGAAGAACAGCCACAGTGTTCCATGTGGCGGAGCATGTTCGAGCATGCCCGCAGTAAACAACCACCACTTGTCGTGATATTGCAACAGAGTGGAGTCTGTCGCCGCTACGTCTGACATGAGAACCGCTTCTTGGACCCATGCATCCGGGAAATCCCTCGCCCGGTACATTTCAATTGTCCCGTTGTCGCGCGTTTCGGGGATCATATAGAGCTCCCCCTGCCAGGTGAATAAGAACGGATAAGAGAGATGATAGTTGCGCTCCAGCACTACGCGCGGCTCGCTGCAATTGCCCTCGGCATCCACCTCGCAGCAGGAAATCGTGCCCTTTCGGGAAGAGAATTTGTAGTCCTCGAAAAAGAGATAATTGCGTCCGCTTCTCTCGATCAAGAATGGATCCGCGTAAAAATGATCTCTCGGAGGCCGAATGATTCTTACGGCGTGTTCGAAATTGACTGTTGAGACGTCAACTTTCGGTTGCAGGGCAATTGACCATTGCTCCCGAAATAGACGCTTTCTGAGTTCATGGCGCATGATTCGCATGGCCCACTGCACCAGAAAGGCTGCCATGCGGACGCCGCCCAAACCATGTGAAGTTGATCGTTGGCTTGCAGGGGTGTCGGAGTTCAATTGCATGCACATCCCCAGGGTCTCCACATCGGAGAGTCGCTTCACCAGAGCGTCTGCTATTTCCCAGTAAGCGGTGTTTTGATTTAATGCCAGGGAAAGGAAATTAGTGGCTGCCGACGAGCAATACACAGTCGACATTTGATTCTGCTTTTGCTCAATGACCTTCGGCCCATACCGTGTGATGCGGTTGCCTTCGTACATGTCCCAAAACTGACCCGGAACTCCTGCCGCTCCACGCAGGCATTCCTGTTGCACAGACCACTTAGTTGGACACGCACCTGCCAGGGCTTCGGCTCCACGAATGTCGCTACCGAGGTACAAGAGCAGGTCAAAGTTGGCTGCCTTGACAGTTGAGTCGATCCCCGAAGGATTGGTATTGCATGTACTGAACAACATAACTGGAATAGAGCGATCCCTCAGCAAGAGGCGCCAGTCCCGCAACTGTAAAGCATCGGTTCTACGTCGACGAACCCAGCGATCGAGCGCACTCCAGAGTCGAAATAGAATGGGACCACGGTCCAACCCCACTGCGGCTTTAGAGTCGTCAATAAGGATCACTAGGGCGAGTTCGATTGCTTTGCAACTGATCAGCTTTCCGATAAGGTAATGAACCCAGCCAGGCACCAGGAGAGAGTCCAGTACCACCGCCAACTTCATTGGTGCTGGAGATGATTGGCTGATAGAGCCGGCGGGGTTGATATCAGAGAGCGAGGGCATTAGTGAGTAATTCAGAACGTTCGACGCTTGGAATAGATGGAGACCCGGACTAAGGATCACAGGGATGTTCGTTTTCTCTTTGGACATGCAACGCTGCGACGGAAAGAGCAAATGCGAACCAAAAAGCCTTTCGCCAAAGGATGCTAATTGTCATTCCCGCTGTCAGCATTCCCCAGCAGGCAGCTTCGCACGCCACGAGCCGGGCTGAAGCCAGACTATTTCCATCGGGTCGTGGGAATGCTCGCAGATGCGAGCGCACGGCCGCAAACAGAAATAGCGTCCCCACAATCCCAAATTCAACCGCAGTAGCAAGATAGATATTGTGGGAGTCGCGTTGGTCCCCCGGGAAAAAGTGAGCCGTACCGGCATACCTCTGAAACGCGTTGGAGAAATTATCCAGGCCTGCACCAAACGCCCCGTAACTCTTCAGCGAATGGATCCCGACTTGCCAGATATCTTCCCGCCCTACAAGACGACTGGTGGAAGCCTCCTGCATGCGCTCAAAGAACAACCTAGGCATGAAGAACAATCCTGCACCCGCGATCGCTACCGGAATCAGCAGGCGCCAGTTCAGGCGCAAGCGAAGCAAAAAGACAACTGTAATTACTCCAGCGGCGGCGAGCATACCCCGCGACATGGTCAGGAACACACCGAGTGCTATCACTCCAGTGGCAGCTAAAAACAGCACTTTGCGAAACCACGCCTGAGCTGCGAGTGTCTCGCCACAGGCAAGAGAGAGAGGGAGCAAAAGAGTGAGAGCGAAAAAGTTCGGATCCGATTGCGTTGATCCTTCTGTGAGCGAGACGCGGCCAATAGCGCCCCCCGATTGATGGAACAGGTAGACGGAATAGAGAGAAGCGCCACAGCCGCCCAGGATAGTCAGGAGAGTGATCCAGGAAAGCTCCCTGGTGCTGATCCGCACTGAAGCTATTACCAAATAGAGCAACCACAAACCTACTGCCGTTGGAAGGCGACGGAGAGCCATCTCTGGGTTGATTGCCCACAGAGTAGAAACTGCGCCCCACACAATGAACAGCGACCAGAACATCGCCGTGCGCGGCGGTCGCATGAAGCGTTCGCGGAGGCAGCCGACGCCCACGATGACAAATATCGCCAACAGACCTACGTACCTCAGAAGAGTAGCAGTTGGACCATTGCTATCGGTCAAGGTCGTCATGGACTCGAAGGGAATCAGAAAGGCATAAAGCCCGAGAACTGATTCAATTGGGCGCACGAACAACAGCAACAGACCAAACGCAGCCGCAACAAAAAGCCACTTCTCCGACGCAATCATCCATCCGAGAGAACATGCCGCCGCGACTAAGACGGCCACCAGCCCAATAGGCGATTTCTGCCAGGAAATCTCGTGATCGTTGCGGATCATCGTGAAAGGCATCTTATGGGTGCTCCCACAGTTACGGTCGTCTACAGTGAGCGCATTGGGACCACATTGAATGGCTACAGCTGTAAGGGTGGACGGCAGATAGATCGATATAACTCCACCAGGGTCTCGGCATTCTTGTCGGCCGAAAACCGTCGGTGAATCTCATCGTGGGCGGCTTGCCTCAGGTTCTCCCCCAAATGGGGTTCTTGGAAAACAGACATACAGGCGCGGCCAAGCTCACCTGGATCATCGGAGGAAACCAGTATTCCGTTCACGCCATCCCGTATCACTTCAGGAATTCCACCTACCTTACGGGAGACCACCGTAACCCCCAACGCCATGGCTTCCAGCATCACCATCGGAATGCCTTCATGATCGGAACAAAGAAGCAAAATATCCATTGCGCGCAACACATCATAGACGTCGTTGCGTTCTCCAAGCAGAGCCACGCGATCCTGTAAACCGGATTCGAGAATCAACCGCCGCAAAGACTCTTTTTGACGTCCTCCGCCGGCAATAACGAAGTTCGAGTTTGGAATTCTCTGAGCTAGAAAGCTTGCTGTCGCCAGGAACAGATCATGCCGCTTGATGCACTCCAGTCGCGCGGCGACCCCAACCACAAAGCTGTCCTCCGAAATCCCAAGCCGCTGCTTTGCTTCCGTTGGGCTAAGGCTGGATCTCACACACTCCAGATCAACTCCATTACGAAGAATGGTCACCTTTTGCGGGTCCACACGCCGCTTCCAAAATTCGCCTAGATCCGAACTGACGCTGACGATTCGGGCCGCCGTGTACTTGGCCGCTATACGATTCGCAGCCAGAACGCACCAGTGCTTTAGATTGCGAACGGCGGAATAAGGCTCCGGATGACCATGTTCGGTACGGACCAGGTGCGGGACGTTACAGATGCGAGAGAGCAATAGTGCAACGAGGTTCTCCTTGTAATTATGAGAGTGCAGGATCTGAATATTCTTTCTCTTCAAAAACTCCGAGCATTCGGAAACGACCCGTGGAAAGCTTCTCTGCCGTTCATTGATTACCTGTACGGCTACTCCGAAAGTCCGCAGTTCGTGAGCGAGCCGGCCCTCCTGAAGTGAAATTGCGTGGAGGGAAATATCAGGACATTTCGAGAGGGCTCGTAACAAAGTTGCAACCTGCACTTCCGCCCCTGCCCAGGCACCTCCCTCAATCACATGACAGACAGAAATGCGATTCCCCTGCTGAGGAGCGAAGCGATTGGGCGATTCGCTGCTCTGCTTGTCCGGGAGGTTCAACACTGCGCTCTGCATCTCACCAACCTCCCGGTGAAAGCGCACAACGCTCTCGGCAATCATCTTTACAAATCATCGTTTATGTCTCAGGCGAGAAGTCTACCGATGAGGGGAAGACGGACAATTTCTGGAAACGTGTCGGCGATTTTGAGATGCTTCTTGACCAGCAAGAGCACAAACACAGAGACCGCAACGGCAAGCGTCAGCGCGATGTAGAGGTTACTGGGTGTGAAGAGTTGGATCAAGTACAGACCAAAGGTGCTCGCAGCAAGCACCAGGAAAAATGACGCATACCGTTTCTCGAAAAAGCTGATGCCTCCACCCCAACGCCATAGCGCCAACTGTCGTAGAACATTCTGCACAATCAAACCAGCCGCTGTTGCGATGGCCGCGCCGAGGGCTCCATAACGCGGGATAAGCAATAAGTTGAATACTACGATGATGATCGGAGTCACGATATTCAGAATCACCATCAAGCGAATCTTGCCAAGAACCTTTAAAGTCACGCCGCTAAACGCAAAGATAACATTGAAGAAATAACCGAGCGAAAGGATCGCCAGAATCGGAGCGGAGGGAGCGTAGCGGGCACCGTACAGAAAGATCGTCAACGGCTGTGCAAAGCAGGCGGTGGCGAGAAAGATCGGAAATGCCAGCACGCTCATCCAGAGCGACGTTTCCCAGAAGAGGTGGTTTATGCCAGATGTATTGCCTTTAGCAAATAAACGCGAGGCTGACGGAATATAAAGCGGGATGAAATTCCCCGGGATCATGCTAGTCAAGACAGCGGCCGGAAGCACAACGCGGTAGTAGGCTACCGTCGACATAGGGTGAAAGTACCCAAGAAGCAATACGGGTATCGAAGCTCCCATCATTCCCACGACATTGGAGGCCATCAGTGGGACACTGAAGCTAAAAATTTCACGGATAGGAAGTTTGATGCGCGTCAACGTCTGCAACAATTCTTGACGGCGCAACTCATAAACAATCAGGGCGCCGAATGGAACGATAGTGATGAGTTCGACCGCTATGTATCCGTAAGCAAGAAGCCGAAGCTCTAAGTGTCCAAAAACGACGAGGGCAATGACGATCGCCCGCAAACTCGGCGGAACAATATATCGTCCCCAGAAGATCGCGCGTGTCCGAGCAAAACATGCGAACAGGTTCATGATCAGGAGCGACGCGGTTTCTAACGGTACCAAAAACATCAGGATCAACAGCAGTCCAGCCGGTTCTCTTCCTTTCGTGAGTAGAGCCAGAATCGGGTGAGACGTCACAGCGAAAGTCGCAATTAGGAAGCCGCTGATCAGAAGTGTTACGGAAAAAACTACTACGATGCTGCCAAGCACCTTCGTGGGCTCTCGCCTGGCGTGATAAATAGGCACGAAGCGGCTCATCGCTTCGTTGAAGCCCAGTGCGTATGTCTTGCCAATCGCCACTAAGGAGAGTGCATAGCCCCAATGACCATACGCTTCAGTGGTCAGATACCGAACCAGCACCAAATGGGGGACAAACGTGATCGCCAGTGAAAGCACGTTCCCAATAAGGAACAGGCTGGAGCCGCGAATCTGGTCACGGGCGATACCAGCAGAATCGCTGCCCACTTCTCCGTCGGTAACCGTACTGAGGTCTACCAGCTTGGACGCCATACTCTCTCTTCAGATCGCAAATAGCTTGCACGATGATCCCTACCCCGTCTCAGGATGCCAATGCCTCTGGCAACTGCAGAGTCGCGCTTTGCAGCACCTTCTCCACCGCACAAGCGGTGTCCAGCATATCCTGCTCAGAAAGCGTCGGGTGAACGAGAAACATCAGGCTTGTCTCGCCTAACTGTCGCGCTACCTGGAATCTCTGTGCGGGCCGCATATCCTCGGGAAAGGCCTTTTCAAGATAGATTTCGCTGCAACTCCCACTAAAGCATGGAATACCCTCTGCAGTTATCGCCTGAAGTAAATGATCCCGGCTCCATCCAACTCGCAGCCATTCCGTACGAAGAAACACATAGTACTTGTAGTAAGCATGACCGACCTCTTCAGGGGGGATCGTCGTTCGGAGAGAGGGGATTGCGCCGAACCGCACGCTCAGAGTCCTGGCGTTTCTTCGACGACATTCCACTTGGCTCGGAAGTTTCGCAAGCAGACTGCGCCCAATGGCGGCCTGCATTTCGGTGAGGCGCCAATTCGTTCCGAAAGACTCGTGCAGCCAACGAAACCCTGGAGAAGTTTGCTCCTTGTGAGCAGCATCGTATGCCTTACCGTGATCCTTGAAACTCCACGCCCGTTTCCACAGTTCATCGTCATTGGTGGTGAGCATGCCGCCTTCCCCGCCAGTGGACATGATCTTGTCTTGGCAAAAGGAGAAGGCGGCAACGTCGCCCAGGCATCCAACCGGCCGCCCCTTGTAAGTTGCACCGTGCGCCTGAGCACAATCTTCGATGACCTTGAGCCCATGTTCGCGGGCTAGTTCGATGATTGGATCCATATCACAGGGCCAACCTGCCAAGTGAACCGCAATAATCGCCCTGGTACTTGGGGACAAAACGTCGCGGATACTGTCTGCAGTAAGCGTTTGACTGATCGGATCAACATCCGCGAAGACTGGCCTCGCGCCCCTCATGACAGCGCAACTGGCCGATGCGACGAAAGTGCGGCTTGGCACAATCACCTCGTCGCCTGTTCCAATTCCCAATGCGTAGAGCGCCAATTCGAGAGCCACCGTTCCGTTTGCGACAGCAATTGCATGTTCGCAACCTGCAAAAGCGGCAAACTCAGTTTCGAACTTTCTACCCTCACTGCCTGTCCAGTAATTGAGTTTTCCCGACCGCAAGACAAGGTTCACTGCTTCGACTTCGTCTTCCGATAGTGACGGCCAAGGTGCAAATTTGCGCGTTCGTACACATCGGCCACCGTCGATAGCCAGATCACTCTTAGAACGTGTGTCGGCATCCGAGAAAATCTTTGTCAAGGGTACCTTCCATCGTATGTGACGTGGGAGCTCAGCCTGCCATGCCGTAGCTACCGTAGTAGCGGTAGTCGTCGATGCCACGGTATTCGGCCGCATTGAGGACGAGGTCAACTACTGGAGCCGAGCGCACACCTGCCAAAAGTTCCATGGCGCGTTTCAAGCTTGCGCGCGTGGTCACGCCGGAGCGTCCGACCACGATTACTCCGTCCGCGAGAGTGGAAAGCGCTCGGCCATCAGAGAACAGCAGCATTGGAGGCGAATCGATCACAATAAACTGGAACCTCTGTCTCAATTTCCCCATCAACTCCAACATTCCGCTGGATGAAAGCAACTCGCCCGGTTCGCCGGGTGCGGAACCGGGCGCCAGGAGAGACAAGTTGGGTAGCTGCACTGCCGACACGATCACCTGGTCAACTCCCATCGTCTCAGACAACACTTCTCTGATACCGTGATCGGCCTCAACTCCAAGAACCTGCGCTACACCCTCCTTCCGCAGGTCCGCATCCACAATACAAGTTGCCCCATGCTGCGCGAGCGTGAGGGCCAGGTTGACTGAAAGTGTTGTCTTCCCTTCCCCCGTAAGCGGTGAAATGATTAGGAGCACCTGTGGTGTATGGGCATTCTGGCGAGATAGGCGCACTGAGACGCAGATACTGCGAAGCGCCTCTCCCTCAGGGGAATTCGGCCTCTTGATTTGAAACAAGGCCTTTTCTTGTGCATTATGCGAAGGCAGCGGGTGCCACGGACCAACCTGCGCGGCTGGTCCCCCATTACTTATCACTGGGACCACCGAGACCGAATCCACTCCCAGGCACTTCTTAATATCTTCAGGTGTACGGATGAGTGTATCCGTAGCTTCGCGCAAGAATGCCACTACCACTCCGCCCAATATGCCGATAAGCAAGCCAATTCCAATGTTCTGGCTGCGATGCGGACGTGTCGGTCGATCCAGCACGCGGGCTCGGTCCACCACTCGGATATTGCTCGACTTGGTTTCCGCCGCGATGGCTGCCTCTTTGATCTTTTGGTAAAGCGCCTGATAGAGCTCTGTATTCGCATCCGATTCCTTCTTCAGGGCGTTGTATTGAGCCAACATTGTCATCTGCTTGCTGGCTCCCGCCATTTGAGATTGCGTCAAATGCTCTCGGGTCTGCGCCGCCGTGTAACTCGTCTGCAGGTCTTGGAGAATCTCCGCTCGCTGCGCCTTCAACTGCGACTCAAGTTCGTCCGCTTGGTTCTGAAGCTTCTTGGTATTGGGATGGCTCCCGCCGTAAATCGCCCGAGTCTCCGCAAGCTCGCCCTTGACTTCTGCTAACCTCTTGGTCAAGTCCTGCACCACCGGATTGTTGTTGATTTGTGGCAGCGACCTGTGTTGAACGCCATTCAGCTCACTCAGGTATGACTGCAACTGAATACGATCGGCCTGCGCCTGCATCAATTGACGGCTGAGTTCTACCATCTCTTCAGAAAACCTATTCTGGTTATCCCCGATCGTACTTATCCCGTTGTCTGTCTCAAACCTGTTCAGAGCGCGGTTTGAATCATCCATACGCTGGCGAATATCTTCCAGTTGGCGCTGCAGCCACTTCGATGATTGGGAGATGGCGTCGTTTCGCAGCGTGTAGTCCCGTTCAATAAACATGCTTACCAACGTGTTCGTGACCGCCGCCGCAGCCAGTGGATTTGACGCAGACACGCTGACGGTGATTAGCCGGCTTGCCGCGTCACGCGAGATCTTTCTGGATTGCTTGAAGACATACAGAGCCCTGTTCTCTGCTGGCGTTAAGGGAACAGCAACCGCAGTAACCGGTTTGGCGTCACCACTGACTGCATTAGGATCAGCTCCGAAGTAAGGGCTCTGATCGAGATGGAGCTTGCGAATGACTTCCAGTGTCAACTCATCGTTTTGTAGGTTCTGCGCCTGCGTTTCCATGTAGTCCGTAGCGGCGCCGCTATTATTATTGCCCTGGAGGGAGAACACCTCCGCTCCGGGAGGATCCACTTCCACCCGCGCTTGAGGCTCATACATCGGCTTCATCAACAGGGTGAACACCGTCACGGTTCCAACAACGACAACGGCGAACGCGACCGACAGGCGCCAGTGCTTCTTGAGAATATCGAGGGCGCGCCTCCAGTCTGCTCGTTCCGCCTGGAAGTTCCGTGGCAGGGCTTGTCCTGAGTAGGCAGGCCGCTCGAACTCAGTCGAGTGCTGCGGGCCAGAGCCCTGACCCATCGTCAGTTCAAAATGCCGGCTCATTGCATCAGCCCGTCGCGCGGCTATCGCATCCCGTCGCTCGCTCTGAGTCAATTGTTCAAAATTCCTACTCATTACTTCTCCATCCTGTCGCACACCATCTATCGCTAGACCCCGACCACACCAACACCGAGTCCCAGCTTAGTCCGGATAGTCCTAACTTGCCTGTGTCGGCATGGCAAGGTGAGCGGGTATAGCAGGTAAAACGTGATCGGGCATAACGCTCGCCGAGTGCCACAGTTGTCCTCGAGCCCGCCGGTACATGAGCGCCATGTCGTGGCGATCGACTTCGCATAGAGCGAGGACCTCCTCACTCGGCTTGTATTCGGGCACAATGCGCTGGAAGGTCTGTACCAAACCGTGTATGTTCTTCGCTTCCACTAACGCCGAAAGCTCATCGAGCCACAGCTGCACCTGCTCGAAGCTGACGGGCCCACCATCCAACACGCGAATCTTCGGATGCGAAGTTGGTTTGACGCCCTCGCCATCCAACATGAGTTCTTCGAATAATTTCTCACCAGGACGCAACCCGGTATAAATAATTGGAATGTCTTGATCTGGCTCCCGGCCGGAGAGTCGAATCAAATTACGTGCCATGTCCAAAATGCGGATTTGCTGGCCCATTTCGAGCACAAAAATCTCGCTGGCCGCTCCCATGCTCGAAGCTTGCAGCACAAGTTGAACCGCTTCAGGGATGGTCATGAAATAACGCCGCGCCTCCGGATGAGTTACCGTGACCGGACCGCCAGCGGCGATCTGCTGTTGGAAGATAGGCACCACGCTGCCGTTGCTACCCAGCACATTTCCAAATCGCACTGCAACGTAACGCATATGCTCGCGATGCAAACCCAGAATGATGAGTTCGGCGATTCGCTTCGTTACTCCCATGACATTGGTAGGGTTTACGGCTTTGTCGGAAGAGATCATGACGAAGGTTTTGCAGCCGAACTGTCGTGCTAGAAGGGCGACATTGTAAGTCCCAAAGATGTTGTTCGTGACCGCCTGGAAACAGCTTTGTTCCATCAGGGGCACGTGCTTATATGCCGCCGCATGGAACACAACGTCAGGACGATGCAGGGCGAAGATCTCACGCATGGCGCTAACATCTTGGATGTCAGCGATCACAGGAACAAAATGCTGTTGGGGCAGGTTGGTACTGAGATCCAGGCCAAGTTGGAACAGGCAATTCTCTGAACGATCCACCAGAATCACCTCACGAGGTGCGAAGCCACACACCTGGCGACTCAACTCGGAGCCAATCGAACCACCAGCACCAGTAACCAACAGCACTTTGCCTTCTAACTGCTTCCGAATGCTCGCTAAGTCAATCTGGACTGGCTCACGACCCAGCAGATCTTCCAGACGCGCATTGCGGAGATCGGCAAGGGATGAGCGTCCCCCGCTAATATGCCGACTGAGAGGAGGAAGGATTTTGAAATCAACCTTGCACTGACGGCACTTCGCAATGATCTGTTCTACCTGACTTCCGGTGGCAGAAGGAATGGCGATCAACACGCACCGGATGCTCAGCCGGTGGATAATCTCCGACATGCATTCGCATGAACCCAGCACCCTCAAGCCGTGAATGCGAATACCATGCTTGCTGGGATCATCGTCGACGAACCCAACCGGCTTCAAGCTTAGCTCCGAGTTGCGCTTCAGTTCGTGTGCGATAGTGCTCCCTGCTCGCCCCGCCCCAACAATTAGAGTGTTAAGCTGAGCCGCGCTGCTCTGCGCGCTTTCCGTGTACGCACGGACGGCAAAACGTGTGCCTCCCACAAAGACCACTGTAAGCAGCAAATTAATGGCGAATACGGATCGAGGATAACCGTCCACTCTAAGAACAAGGTTGAATAGAACGTAGAGCACTACTGTGCTTGTGAATGATGCCTCACAAATATCAAGCGCGTCGCTCATTCCCGAGTAGCGCCACCATCCACGGAGTAGACCGAACGCATGGAACAGGAGCAACTCGACAGCAACAACCACGGGCAGGGTCCGTACGAACAACAATTGATAGCTCGCAGGCGGATGAAAATCGAATCGAAGCAGGAAACTTCCGTAGTAGCTCATCGCAAACAAGCACATCTGCGAGGCTAGAATCAGTGCTTTTCTATAGTTCAACAGGCGGCTCAAGGGAAACGCTCCTTCGTCATGCGAAATGATGGAGCCTTTTTGCGACCATTAACGCGGGCGGCACACGAGACTGACTGATGCCACACTTTCGGGGGAATCTAAGGGCACAGAGTCCGTATTCAAGATTTGCCTACGGTAAGATAGCCAAACTTCTCATACATGCGAGCCACACCGCGAGCCGCTCCAGGCAAGGCTCCGCCAACCTCAGCTCTGTGCATATTCGGCTAAGACACGTATGATCTGCTACTTATGTCGCCGCAAAGAAATCGCCTGTTTGGGCGCCGAGTCTTTTGTGCAATGTGGTCTACTTCGGCGAAACTTGAACAGTATTTCCATCGCGGTTCAACCTCTCGCCCAGTTCTTAGCGACCGATGTCTGTGCAATACAGAAATCTCCAAGCGTCTGCGTTGGGTCCCACGCTAGACACCGCAACAACAGGTGTCGGTGTGGTAGCCCACATACCAAATGATTTGCTCGGCAGATACGAACACCGGGCGGATCATGCTGCCACGGCTGTAGATTGGACCGTCTCTCGGCAATAGCCATCCTCGATGAGATAGTTACGTCCGCACTCGCCGCATTTTATTTTGTTTGCTTCCTGTAGACGAACACCGCAAACGCATACCCAGCCAATTTGAGTTGCGGGAATCCCTACTACGAGCGCATAGTCTGGAACGTCCCTTGTGACCACGGCACCAGCGCCCACAAAGCAGTACTGCCCCAACACGACGCCGCAGACAATAGTCGCGTTTGCTCCAATCGATGCACCTTGTCTCACAAGCGTTCGTTTGTACTCGTTCTTCCGCTCGACGTGACTGCGTGGATTAATCACATTCGTAAAGACCACGGACGGTCCACAGAAGACATCGTCTTCAAGTTCTACCCCGGTATACACAGAGACATTATTCTGGATCTTTACCCTATCGCCGACCGTGACACTTGGACTTATCACCACATTTTGACCGAGGTTACAATTGCTTCCGATCCTGGACCCAGTCATTACATGACTGAAATGCCAAATTCGGGTACCCGAGCCAATTTCGCTACCACTATCGATTACTGCGGTTGGATCGGCGAAATATTGTGTCGCTGCTTCATGAACTTGAACGGATGCAGCTTGTGAGTGCAGCGATCGCTCACAGGCATCCAGCACCTCCAACACTTTTACGCCGTTATTGCCGTCGGTTCGGGGAGTTCTGCGAGTGACAATGCTTTCAATGAAGTGCTCACATTCGTTCCTCAGTGGCTCCTCGGCCGGAATTGGTACCGTCTGTCCTTCTCCTTTATGCGCTATCGGTAGACGGTTTCGCCAATCAATACTGTGCGAGTAGATGACTAGCTTGCGCATCGTTTCTACGTCATCGAATACCGCCATTTTTTGGGTGCCGACAACAACCAATCGCTGCTCTTTGAAGGGATGGAGCCAACTTACAAAGACATGGGCCTTAACCCCGCTTTGAAACTCGCAGGCCGTCAGGGTGGTGTCATAGACTTGAGGATTTATGTAAGACCCTCCGGTGGCCGTGACGCTGACTGGCACCTCATCCAAGAGGTACAGGATGGCGGAGATATCATGTGGGGCGAAGCTCCACAGAATGTTCTCTTCTGAACGGAGCTTGCCCCAATTGAGACGCGACGAGTAGATGTACTCGATGCGGCCGAGTTCGCCGGAGTCGATCATCTCCTTGAGCTTGAGAATTGCGGGGTGATATTGGAGGATGTGTCCGACCATAAGCATGCGCTGTCGTGCTTTTGCAATTTTTACGAGTTCCTGCCCCTCGTTGACCCGTAACGACAGGGGCTTTTCTACATACACATCCTTTCCAGCGAGCAGGCATTCCTTTGATAGCTCATAGTGCTGAGCGGCAGGTGCCGCGATCGCAATGCCCTGGATTTCTGGATCGTCGAGAATTGTTCTTAGAGAAGAACATGTGTCCACGCCGAACTGTGCATGCGCCTCTTGCAGAGCTTCGATGCGAGAATCGCAAACGCACTTCAGCACACCAAGCGCATGAAAATTTCGCACTAGGTTCTTTCCCCAGTATCCATTTCCAATTACAGCAACTTTAGGAAGCATCGCTCCTCCATTGAGTTCGAACTCACTCGATTCTTTTTAAACATCGTGCTGATAGAAACGTGCAATCGCCGCAACAACCGCCCGTTGGTGGTCAAGCGTCAGTTCGGGGTAGATTGGAAGCGAAAGGACCTCGCGACATGCAATCTCGGCATTTGGAAAGTCCCCTTCGCAGTGGCCGAGATACGCGAATGCCGGCTCAACATGAAGCGGGCTCGGATAGTAGACTTCGGTTGGAACTCCTCGGTCTCGCAAATATGCTTGTAGTTCATCTCGCCGCGGAACTCGAATCGAATATTGGTTGTATACGTGAAAACTATTTTCTGGCGAACACGGGAGTGCCACCGACAGATTGTAGTCAGCGAATAACTCTCGGTAGGTCTCGGCATTTCGCCGACGATCGGCTGTCCAACTATTTAGATATCGGAGTTTCACCCGCAGGATAGTCGCTTGCAGAGCATCGAGCCGGCTGTTGATCCCCAGCACATCGTATCGATATTTCTTCCGGGCGCCATGGACTCGCAGCACGCGCAGACGCTCCGCCAGTAGAGGATCATTCGTTACGATCATGCCGCCGTCTCCTGCTCCCCCCAGATTTTTTGAGGGGAAGAAGCTAAAACAGGCACACGTTCCGAGGCTCCCGATGACTTTCTCCCTCCATCTTGCACCGATGGCCTGGGCAGCATCTTCGACCACGGCGAGGTCATACTTGCGCGCGACCTCCATAACCGCATCCATGTTTGCTGGCAGGCCGAACAGGTGGACAGGCATAATGGCCCGAGTGCGCGACGTAATTGCAGCCTCCAGCCGCCGTTCATCTAAGTTGAACGTATCTGGATGAATATCGACAAACACGGGCTTGCCGTTCAATCGCGCAATGGCGCCCGCCGTCGCCCCAAAAGTGAACGGAGAAGTAATTACCTCGTCTCCCGGTTCAATCCCAATGGCCATCTGCGCCAGCAGAAGTGCGTCTGAGCCAGATGCGCATCCGACCGCGAACTCTGCGCCCACGTACTCGGCCACTTCCCGCTCCAAAGCGTCGACTTCGGGGCCCAAAATAAAGTACTGCGATTCCAGAACGCGAGTAACCGCATCCAGGACTTCACCGCGAATCCCCGCAAACTGGGCCTTTAGATCCAGAAATCGAAGGCCCACAACTGAAGGCTCCGCTGCAACCGGCAACTCGGATTGAACGAACGTATCGGTGGCCAGGGGATTTCTCCTGAGACGGCAAACTTAAGGCATTTGGAAGATTAAGCTGCTACTGGACGCTCTCACAGATCAACTGCCGATTTAGCCAGTTGCAGCACACACACTTCTGCGACGCTCGTCTAATGTGCTTGCGTAAACAGATGATTACGGTGCCTCGACAAGCAGATCCCTTGAGTGTGGAGAGGGAATCAACTATGCCAGTTTCATGCCATAGTCTGCGGCGACGATGCGGCACCGAGTAGTTGCCTGGGCTGTAGATTGGAATTCAAAAAGCGTCTTTACGTGCTCGACGCAGAGCAGTTCCAGTCCGGCTTTGAGACGAGGCTTCGCCAGCCCTAACTGCTGTGGAAAATTCAAGAAACTCATAACAATCAACTACTTGAAAGAGATACTCCCCTGTATTGGAACAGCACCTTCGACCAAGCTCATTTCCGAAGTCGAATGATTGGAAGATTGGCGCGCTCGAGTCGCGACTGCAACTCTGGAACACTGGTGGGCAGATGTCGAATCGAAAAAAAATTTCATAAAATCCTTCAGACAGCTTTTGGGGCCGATATCCCAAAACTAGACAAGCTCATGGATAGGCGTCCGTATCGTAGCGCACATAGCTGGAAAAATTCTCGCTCCTATCCGTCCATCGTTGCTTTAGCCGAATTATTTATTCAATTTCACGGACCCTCATCGAGCCGAAGATAGACCAACTCCGCCTTCGTTACAAATTAGTCGGCAATTCTTGTGCCAAAGGAGGATGGGTCTTCTCTAACGCCAAATCAAGGGTTCACAAGGCGTGGACAGTAGGAACGTGTGAACCAGCGTATACAAACGCACCGCCTGTGTAGCCCTGTGGACACGCTTAATTCTGCAGACCCACATTTTGCAGAGACTTACCAGCCTCTTTGATTGGTCCGGAAACTGCATCAGTGCGACAGCAGCAGTGGGTGCGTTAGTTTTACTGGCAATCAAAACTGTGATCACCAACCATGTTCGAAGCCTGGAAGATTGATTACACCCAAATAGGGCCCCAGGATTGACTTTTTCTCAAATAATTATGCCGACCTTGGCGGCGGTGTCTTCGATGTTTTAAAGCCTGGTAACGCAGGAGTCTGTAGAAAAGCATCTGTCGCATTACCTTAATTATCGACAATCATGCAACGGTACCTTCCTACGTGTTACTGAAATAACAGGCAAGTTTCGCCACACTGCTTCGTTGACCGCGCTTTGTTCTAATTGTTCCTCAGCTTGGCGATAGCCGGTGTAGCCAAAAGTTTCTCACTTCGGATAGAGTGACAATTGTCAGCATTGGTACAGGGTGAGTTTGCCTTTACTGACTTTCCCACAATTGGTTCTTTACTCGAGTTGGGCCGGAAAGGACACGACTTTTCGGCTAGGTTGGAGTCTTCGATGTTCAAAGCCTTGGAAATGCAAGACCCTCAAGAAAACTGTCTCTTGTCATCTCTCACTGCAGAAGAACGCGCGCGTCTTCGTCCAAACATCCGACAGGTGACTCTTCCCCTTGGACACGTCCTATACGAATGTGGTGAACGAGTTGATTATGCTTACTTTCCTATTACGTGCGTCGTGTCATGTCTCTACACCATGCGCAATGGTTCGGTTGCCGAGATGGCTCTCGTGGGAAATGATGGGGTCCTCAGCGTCTCCCTATTCCTCGGAGGCGGCAATATGACCCATCGGGCTGTCGCGCAGATTGGCGGACACGCTCTGAAAATATCCTCTAGGGCGCTGCAAGAGGAGTTTGCGCGTGGTGGCGCCCTTCAAAACATCTTGCTGCGTTACACCCAGGCACTCATTACACAGATCTCACAGACTGCTGTCTGCAACCGCCTGCATTCTCTGGAACAGCGCCTCTGCCGATGGCTGCTCTTGTGCCATGACCGAGTCAATGGTTCCGAAATTTTGATGACGCAAGAGTTCATTGCCAACATGCTGGGCGGACGAAGAGAGAGCGTGACCGTCGCAGCTGGCCGCTTACAAGACGCTGGTCTGATCCACTATTCCCGAGCGCACATTCACATCCTAGATCGAAAGGGCTTGGAAGCCGCTGTCTGCGAATGCTATAAGGTGGTCGACGACGAGTCGAACCGCTTGGTGGGCACACGTCAAAGGTTTCGGCTTAGCCAACAGATGTCTGGCAAAGAAGCCTATGGAGAAGTTTCCTAAGTTGATCGAAATTGTCGGGCCGTGTCACATAAACATTTTTGCTAACTTCCATCTCAGCGCCCTCCGGGATCGTCGGAATACAAAAGATGACAATCGCAACGTCTGGACTGAGGGCGGCTTGTTGGCGTATCCGAAGGGCGGTCGCAAGGAGGAGGTCGGGTCTGAGGCCCAAGCTCATCAAGATCAGATCCGGAGATTGCAAACCGGCTCTTATGATGGCGTCTTCTTCGGTCCTCGCCAAAGCCACACAGTAGCCGTTTCCTCTTAGCATTTTATCAATTAAGTAAGCCGTCTCCTCTACGTCCTCCAGTACCAGAATGATCTGCCGTTGGTGTTGTTCCGCGATCATTGATTCATCCTGTCTCGGGACGCGCATGTCTTCGCGATGGCCTCATAACAAAATATCTTTCCTATATCAGTGCACCTGAATCGACGTCTGTACGCTGAACTACGCAAGTCGACGTTCGGAGCCTGTTGCGAATGGCCTGGAGCCATGTATTGCCATCGCAGAAATACATTGGCTCCGAAGACTCCAATGCCACAGCGCTTAAGGCAAAGACAAAGTTTGTCACTTATGTACTCCAGCGCACTGATACAAATTCATACAATCTCTAATTTAAATCTTCAGCCCGTGGGACTCTTTGCACTTGTGACAAATGATCAATGGTAGTGGGACATCGCTGACCAGTATTGGCACCCGTGTATCCGACATCTCACCGTTTATGAAAGGGCGAGGCCATGGAAACGATAAGATCAGTGGCGGATATAGATAAACGGCGCTGGTACGTGGTCTACACATTACCGCGACACGAGAAGGCCGTCGCGAATCGACTCGTCAGTCAAAAAATAACGTCATATTTGCCTCTCTACTCCGCGGTACGCTGTTGGAATCATCGTCGAGTTGAAGTAGAACTCCCCCTCTTTCCAGGATATGTATTCGTCAGGATGCTCCTGTCGGACAGGATTCGGATCCTTTCGCGTCCCGGAATAATTCGATTACTGAGCGTTAACGGCAACTTGGTTGTGTTTCCTGATGAGGAAATGGAGAGCCTCCAGTCGTCGCTGGCGATCTGGAAAGCAAAGCCATATCCGTTCTTAACCTCCGGCAAGCAAGTGCGCATCAAATCAGGCCCCTTTGCAGGGCTCGAAGGCACTATTCTTCGACGCAAGGGAAAGATGCGGCTGCTTGTCAGGTTGGATCTTATCCAGAGCGCGATGCTGCTCGAGGTCGATGCAGCAGAAGCGCAATTAGCCAGTTAATGCTTTCACCACGCCTGGATTAGCAGGTCTGGCGAAAGAACAAGCTGCCACGTGCACTTCCTGGGAGAAATATCATGCAGCCAGCCGTATCCGCTCCTCCAGTTGCACCTGTTCTTCCACTAAGCGCCGCTTTGCTGAAAGAAAGAGCGGTTACCAGGTTTGAGTCGAAAACTGCTCGCGTCGGGGTTGTCGGCTTGGGCTACGTTGGCCTTCCTTTGGCACTGTTGTTCGCTGAAGAAGGCTTCCCAGTGATGGGGTTCGATATCGACAGCACCAAAATCGACATGCTTGCCTCTTCGCGGTCGTACATCTGCCGCATTCCGGATACGGAAATAGCTCTTGCCGCAGATCGCGGATTTCAGGCGACTATAGATTTCAAATGCGTCTCCGAAATGGATGCGATCATAATCTGTGTGCCGACACCTCTGACGGAGTATCACGAGCCCGATCTTAGCTATGTGACAGAGACCGTAAAATCGATCGCTCCGCACCTAAGGGCCGGCCAATTGGTTGTCCTCGAGAGCACTACCTATCCGGGAACGACGCAGGAAGTAGTGCTGCCACTGCTGGATAATGGGAACCTGCTGGGTCTGGTTGTTTCACGTAATGGCTCTGAAGTCGGAAACGTCTTCTTTCTTGCGTTTTCGCCCGAACGCGAAGATCCCGGAAACAACACCATCGCGCGCAGCGATATTCCCAAGATTGTCGGCGGCGTTGATCGCTACGCCAGTGAGATTGCTACCGCGCTGTATTCAGCGATCTTTCACCGGGCGATATCTGTGTCAAGCACAACTGTGGCGGAGATGACCAAGCTGCTCGAGAATATCTATCGTTGCGTGAACATCGCGCTCGTCAACGAATTGAAACTGCTCTGCCTGCGAATGGGTATTGATATTTGGGAGGTCATTGCGGCTGCGGCGACAAAGCCATTTGGGTTTCAACCCTTCTATCCTGGACCAGGCTTGGGTGGTCATTGCATTCCCGTTGATCCCTTCTATCTTTCGTGGAAAGCGAGAGGATTTGATTTCGCTACGCGTTTCATAGAACTCGCGGGCGAGATCAACATGGCGATGCCCTATCACATTGTCGACTTTATCGCCGAGGCACTCAACGGCCACAATAAAGCGTTGAAAGGTTCAACAATCTTAATACTTGGAGTCTCCTACAAGAAAGATATCGACGACCTCAGGGAATCGCCGGCACTCACGATCATTGAGGCGCTGCAAAAGCGCGGCGCGAAAGTTCACTACAACGACCCCTATTTCCCAAAAATTGGAAAGGGCCGCAAGTACGATCTTCAGATGGAATGCGTGCCACTGGAGGCTCTCGATCAATACGACTGCGTAGTAATCATCACCGATCACTCCGACTACGACTACCAGAGGATCGTCGACGAGGCACAACTAATCATCGACACACGCAATGCAACGGCCAGGATCTCCTCGCCCAAAATAGTTCGTTGTTAAAGGCGCACAATACTCAAACGTACCGAGTGTCTTCCAACGCCCGAAACGATATCGACAAACTCAGTTGCGGTGTTCATAGGCCCCGATATCATGGCGAGCACCTTGAGGGCGCGGAGTACCGTCGAAGTCGTATGTCGGAGGTGAGGCTACAGTGGAACTACCGGCGTCGATCGTAGGCGAACCTGCCCTTTGGTGATAGTCACCCGTCCCATCTGGCTTCCAGTTAACGAAGGTCGTCCCCAGGCCAGGGTCCACCGAGATGTCATTCGAATGCACCTTCTGATCGCTGCTGCCCCATTCAATGCAGTAATTCCCTCCGGCATTGTTCCAGAGATCATTGTTCGCATAGGTGACTGCAACTCCGGGAGGGGCATTGATTCCACACCGGCCACTCAACTGACCTGTGTCGAGAACGATGTTGTTGCTGATGGCCGTTCCATTGCCGCTCATAACGATGATGCCGCCCATCGCTGTTGAGAAGATCGTGTTGTTCGATATTACCGAATCGACGTTGTAGTCATTATTGGTGGCGTTCGAGTCGCCCACGAAGATGCCCCAGCCGCCGGAGGTGTGATAGACAATGTTGTTCGTGACCCGGATGGCTGTCCCCGCAGTCTGGGCAAGGATTCCGTCGGTCTGTACAGTGCTTGCCGGGCAACTCGGGCTACCATCGCGGTAACTGATGTCGTAGATCAAATTACCGTCGATGGTAATGTTGTGAAGATAGCTATTCATGGAGTCGCTTTCGGCAAGCTTGATGCCCCCACCGCCTCTCGGACCGCAATCGGTCTCGATATGGTGAATAGTGTTGTGCGTGATGTTTACGAATGAAGCGGTCACGTACACGCCAAGGTTGTTGCCTGCCGGATTGGTATTGGTAATCTCGAAGCCGTTGAAGACGATGTAGCTGCCGCCAAGCAGGACGACGGTGGTATTGTCGGTCACCGAGTTCTGAACCTTGCACACACCGCGAGTAACGCAGGTGACAGTGATGGGTTTGCCTACAGTTCCCGATTTCATAAATTGCGCGGCATTATTACCGTAATCGTACGTACCTGCCGCGACCTCCACGGTATCGCCCGGCGACGCAATCGTGAAGGCATGATCGGGCGTCGCACAAGGGCTGGCATGATTGCACGAGTTGGAATCGCTGCCTGTTGGCGAGACGTAGTAAGTGTTGCCAGTGCGAGCTTTGCGAACAAAAAAGGCGAGAAACAACAGAAGCAGTAGGACTATCCCTATGGCCACTATCTTCAGAGCCATTGCCCGCTTTCCTGGAGGGCGCCCTCGCGATTCGGCGCTATAGGAGCTGGTGCTGCGGGTGCCCTCGATTATCGTCGCTTTCGTCCCTCGACCTTCCGTACGCGCCATTTTTTCTACCTTTGTCGCGGTACAGCTTCTGCATGGTTTCGGAATTATTGCATGGAACCTGGGAATTCAAGTTTGGTGAGCATATGACTAACACCATATGAAAATCAAGTGGGTTGCGAAATTTCACAAGTGTTCACAGAGCGGCGAGGATCGTGCACTGCATTTATTCTCCTTCTCGAACCCGTCGTCGAGAATGCCACTCGGCGCAGCTTTGGGCATTCCGAAGATGACAGAACGATTCATACCTCCATTCATCGCGACCGAGATTATCTCCACGTCACAGTGCGACACAACGCCCCTCGGCTGAATAGAAAATCAACTCCCTGGGCACCGAATAGGATTGCAAAACACGGAACGACGTCCGCACACGATCACCACACCCGATCTTAGCTCCGATTTTTAGGTCCCCGTACAGCCGTTGAGCGTCGGCGCCAGATATGCGGAAATTTGGCCTGTGAGAGGTGAGTTGGCACCAAAACCACTCCCATTCTGATAGACTTTATCTTGTCGTTGAGTTGGTCAGTTTGGTGTCCGGTTTGATGCCCACCTCGTGTCAAAATGACTCGGAATTGAGTCCAAAGCAGCGACAAGATAGAAGAGCGCAAAAATAGCGAAAGCTGCGAACGTGTTCCTTCAAGTGCAATTTCAATCCAAGTTGTTGATTAAACAACCTGGGGACGTAGCTCAGTTGGTTAGAGCGCTGCCCTGTCACGGCAGAGGTCGCGGGTTCGAGCCCCGTCGTCCCCGCCATAAACCACTAATCATCATTGGTTTACGGCCACCTAAGTGACACCCATAAAGTGTCTCGTGACACACGAAGTTGCCCAGCTTCGAGACCGTACTCCATCCCACAACTCATATCTCTCCCCCGCATCTCACTCCGATACCTTTTATCTGCGCAGACACTCCGTGTATCGACGTGACACCTTTCTTCCCCATTTGACGCTTATATAGGTACCGGTCAATTTAGCCGGCTTAGCCTCCGTCCCGAGGCAGTGGAGGATGTCATGTCGGAACAATCTATCCCCCTCATTGTCACGGCTGCAGCCATCGCCCTCATGTTCGGATGGGTACAGGTTCTGAACTTTGCCTGCCCGCATTGGCGTCGCGCCCTGAAACGTCGTCGATTGAAAATAATGAACGCGAAACGCAACAGGAGAGACCGCCGCATCGACGCCCCCTCCCATCGGACAACCGCACAGGCGGCTCCAATATCGTCTCTCTCTTCGCGGCGTCTGGCGACGCAATCATGCGATCTGCTTCAGGCAATATCCGCAAGAGGTGACCAGGCGGCTTCTCACTCCCACTCAACCACCCCGCATACTCCCTTCGCCTCTCAATAACTGGGCGGAGCCAAGAAGAATCATTCTCGCTATCCCAGCGTGTGCGGCAGGTAGTCAGTTCAGCAATCCGTACCGTGACGCACTTCATCTAAATCTGACGCGTACAAGATAGCCGCGTCCTGAACCGGCAATCTCGAAGAAGGGGGGCGCGTCCTGAGCGCGGCTCCTTTTCTTCAAGAAACTTCGTCACATCCCATCGAACAACCCCGGCTCAGGCCGTTCCGGAATCGTCTCGCCTTTCGCGACGTCCAGCGGATCAATCACAAGATCTTCTTCAGGCATGATCCGCAACAAGTGAACGGGCGGTCTCTCGTCTTCATTCAACCACTCCGAATATTCCCTTGGCTCCAGGATGACCGGCTGGCGGTCATGTATCTCTCCCATCTTCACATTGGCATCAGTCGTGATGATCGCGAAAGTATTCTCCCACTGTCCTGTCTTCGGATTAATCCACGGCGACCAGATCCCTGCCATTCCGAGTACGTTTCGCCCTTTGACCGACAGTCGGTACTTCGGTCTGGGTTCAGGACCCGCCTTTCTCCATTCAAAGAAGGAGCCGGCAGGAACGATGCAGCGACGCTTGCTCAACATCTCTTTCCAGAACTTCGAGCTGACAATGCTTTCAGACCGTGCATTGAACAACAGCCGATCCGGCAGCTTGAATCCCCACCGCATCTCCCCGATCTCGCGCAGATCATTCTCTATATAGATGACAGGCTGGATAGATCCTGGGCTGCACTCCTGACCTGGACTAAAGTAAACATCATCAAGCGCAACACTGATGTGAAACGCCTCGGCAATCTTCTGTTTCTGGCCGGCTTCATATCGTCCGCACATTGGCCCATCTTACCCAAAAGTTCGCACCACCCCCTGCGAACCGGTTCGACATTCAATCGCGAGACGAGCTACTGCACCTTCTTGATGTCATCAGGCTTCCACGTCTGATCGAAAAACGACTTCGTAGGTCCATAGAACCGCAACACCACAAACCAGCCTTTGCCGGGTAGGGTGGTGATCCAGTTCTTGCTGTTATCCGAGGCCAACGGACCAAAATAGATGTCCGTCGAACCGTCTGAGTTCTCGACGGGTTTGTCCATCGTATTCAGAGAAGGAAATGGCTGGCCATTATCGAGACCCGAACCGGTGATGGGATCATAGACCGTCACCGACCAGAAGTTTGCCGCAGGAATATCAGGCGGCAGATGCAGAACGTAGTTCTGGCTGCCACGCAGGAAGTTGCCGTTGCTGTCCACGTAGGCTGCAGCGCTCTTGGCGCCCGTTTTCTCCACATTGGCCGACATGCCGAAGCTGGTCGAATAGGCATAGGTGAAATAGCCCGTTCGCGCGTCGATAACGTTATAGCTGTCGGCTGTGAAGGTGGCATTTCCCGGCGACGGGTTGATCCAGCGGCGATTCGCATAGTAGAGGCCGTTGGGAACCATCGCGGAGGGCTGATAGGCGATCGCATGGCTCATGCGCGACGCGGTACGCGCGGCTTTGTCGAGCAGATCGCGGGTCGGTGCATCCGGCGCAAAAGGCCCGTCCTTGACGATACCGATGCCGGCAAGTACACCCCGCATCTCCATATCGGATGGATCAACGTACTCACGATCGATGAAGCGCGAGAGGATGTCGAAGGCATTGCCATCCTGCGGAAACAGCATATTCGCCGGCCTGGCTGAGGCGTCCGGAAACTGCATGGGTCTGGCCGTCGCCTCCTTGCCGAGAGGATAGATGCGCGTCTGCTCGATCAGTTTGACTGGTTCGGTGAGTTCTTTTGGATTTTTGAAGAAGGCCCGCAAGCAGACCAAGACCCCATAGGTGCCGGAGCGGTATGGAAAATAGCCCGAGGGAATAGGACCTTTGTAGTCGGGTGCAAGCACGAGGTATTTACCGCCCGCGCCATGATCCGGGCCGAGCAAACCCACATCGCCACCCCACTCCTTGTCGTCAATCTGACCCTCGGAGCGAAGCGGACGCTGCCGGAAGTCGTCGAGGACGCCTTGCAAACCGGGCGGCACTTCGACCACAAGCGGGCCGTCTACCTTGAGGTCGAGAAAGCCAAGAGCATAGATAGCATCGGAGTTCGATGTGGCAATCAGCGTTTTGGCGTTCATCCGCTCCTTGAAGATCGGCAGGATGTTGTAGCCCTTGCCAAACGTCTTCTCCGAACCTTCCTTCATCCCGAACACGTTGAGTGACGGCAGACCCCATAGGTAAGCCTGGACACCACGTTCGAAGAGCATCTCCTCCCTGAGCGTGCTGAGGTCCGCCTTCAGGGGGTAGCTCTCAATGGAGGCCTGGTTAGCTAGATTGTCGTAATGGGACGGAGGCAACTGAATAGTCTGCTTGCAGGCAGTGAGGCCGAACACCGCCAAAAGGACGAGGCTGATTTTCTTCATTCTCAATTGCTCCTGCCTAACCTTCGTATCGACGGGGAGAGTCCAGCTTCCGTTGAGAATAACGTGTCAGCCAGCAGCCCGGAACAAGTCTTACGTAACGTAGATCATTGGAACGGAGGTTCTTCGCCCCGCATGAAAAAAAATGTTGTTTGCGATGCCGTTTTCTGCCCAAAAAACGCATGTCAAGCCCTGAAACCACTCAACCCATTACCACGCAACAACATCCGTTTGGCATTTAAGTTTGTGTCAAACTGTTATACTGGATGTATAGATAGAAAAGACAAAGACTTTGGGGACAATCGTTTTATTATGAAGACTTTGCAGGCTGCGCGCGCTGTAAAGTACTGAATCGAGATACTTTGCACCAAGACGGTGGGGGAGGGGGCAGAGAACAAGACCCCAGATTCGATGAAGAAAGGGCACTATCTCATACGGTACAGCCCGAAGCCATGCGGATTCACGAGCACAAGCAGTGCTGTCCCGTCCCTGACTGGTAATCTCTTCGCCGACGAGAATGCCTTTGCCTTTGTCTGAGCGCGCGACGTGATCTCCGGTTTGCAGAACCGCATGCTGTTTGCGAACCCCAAACAGCGTGGCTGTTCCGGCAGCAGTCAGCATGCTGGCCCAGGCAAAGGTGTCCTGCTCCTCCTGTGTGCGGCCGGGAGAGAATGCATCGTGCTCTCCCCCCGAAGCCGCCGGGAAAATTTCGCCGATTGTCAGGATCCGGACCGCCCTGCATCGCGATCTTATCACCGGAGTAGACCTGGGGGCATCCCGCGCATTGTGGCGAGCAAAGCGAATGCCAGTTGGGTCGGGATTGAATATCTCCCCGACTGTAATCAGGTGTGGGTACGTCGCATGCAGTTGCGCGCGGAAATCATGCCAGAAGGTGCGCCCGACGTAAGGAAAAGTGTCGAGGTCAATCTGCCACCCGTGGGGTGAGGCAGAGTCCTGACGTAAAGCGCGGCTCAAGTATTTGTAAAATGGTGGCCCGGGGCAGAGTCCAACTGCCGACCTTCGCGTTAGGAGTGCGCTGCTCTATGCAACTGAGCTACCGGGCCACTTCCCGTAGTGTATCGCGAGGCTGCCGATAAGGCCGTGAATGATAAAATGACTACAGGGAAACTTATGCCAGATATACAGCGTCGACGTGCCGTGACGGTAAATATTGGTGGGATTCGAGTTGGCTCGGAAGCGCCCGTTGCCGTGCAATCAATGACGAACACTGATACAGCCGACATCGAAAGCACCGTGCAGCAGGTTGCCGCGCTGGCGCGAGCCGGTTCGGAGATGGTTCGCATCACCGTCAACAACGACGACGCAGCGAAGGCCGTGCCCTATATCGTGGAAGAGTTAGCGAAAAAGGGTTGGTCGACGCCGATTATTGGTGACTTCCACTACAACGGGCACCAACTTCTGAAGAAGTACCCTGCGACGGCAAAAGCGCTCGCGAAGTATCGCATCAATCCCGGCAACTGCTCGATTGGGCGTAAGGACGACGACAACTTCCGAACCATGATCGAAGTCGCGGTAGAGCATCAGAAGCCGGTGCGGATCGGTGTCAACTGGGGTTCGTTAGATCAGGCACTGCTAACGAAGATGATGGATGAAAATTCGAAGCTTGCTGACCCCCTTCCCGCTCGCGACGTGATGATGGAGGCGATGGTCGTATCGGCTCTGGACAATGCAAAGGCAGGCGAACGCTACGGGCTGCGCCGCGATCAAATTTTGTTGTCGGCCAAAGTCTCCGGTGTGCGCGATTTGATAGATGTCTACATGGAATTGGCGAAGCGTTGCGACTACGCCCTTCATCTCGGCCTGACAGAGGCTGGCATGGGGATGAAAGGCATCGTGGCCTCCGCAGCGGGTCTCGCTCCTCTGTTGCTGGCCGGCATTGGCGATACGATTCGCGTCAGTTTGACTCCAACTCCGGGCGGGGATCGGTCAGAAGAAGTGCGATGTGGCCAGCAGATTCTTCAATCCCTTGGAATTCGCAGCTTTATGCCGCAGGTGACAAGTTGCCCTGGTTGCGGGCGGACGACCTCGACCTACTTCCAGGAGCTCGCCGAGAGAATTCAGGGTTATCTTGTCGCTTCGATGCCGGAGTGGAAGAAACAATATCCAGGAGTCGAAGAATTGAAACTCGCGGTCATGGGCTGCATCGTGAACGGACCCGGTGAATCGAAGCATGCCAATATCGGCATCTCGCTGCCAGGAACGTTTGAGGAGCCCAAGGCGCCGGTTTATGTCGACGGAAAGCTGTTCACAACGCTGAAGGGCGACCGGATCGTCGAGGAATTTCAAGTGATTCTCGATGAGTACGTCGCAAAACGTTATGGCCGCGTACTCGTAGAGGCCTAGTTCAGCTCAAACGCTTCGCGTACCTAACAACCGCATCAGACCGCTGGCCGGTATCTCTGCCGCCATAAAACGCTTGTCATCGCCCATCGCTGCTCCCGCCGCCAGTCTCCCACTGCGAACGGCGCCTTCCATCGTGGAAGGCCACTCCGTTGCGGTCCAGTCTCCTGCAAGATACAGCCCCGGCCAGTGCGTCACCTGCGGAGGGCGAAATTCATCCAACCCAGGCACCACCGAAAAGGTCGCCCGAGCTTCCTTCAACACACCGCTTTTTACCAGCTTCGCCCGTTTCACCTCAGGAAAGAACATCTGTAACTCCTTCAGCGCGCCGGACAGAATCTCTTCCCGCGTCATACCAAGCTGCGCTTTTGATCCTGCAATCACAACTTCGACGTAGCTTCCCTTCTCCGGCGCATAGCGGCGGATGCGTGACTTATGAAAGAACCATTCAATGGTTGTATCCAGCAGCCAAGCGTGGTCGAGATCGGTGATCTCGCGGTCATACCAGAGGAGAATCGAGGTGAACGACGAATGGACCTGGCGTGCCATTTTCAACTCCAGATCGTCTCTCGTGCTCGCCGCTCGCCCCACGTGTTTCTCATTCAGCCGGATCGCCGGCAACAACTTTTGTGTCTGCTCGAACGGCAACGCAAGGATGATGGAATCTGCAGTGTAGTTCTTGTCTGCGATGCTCACGCGCCAGCGTCCGTCCTGCTCCTGAGTAATGCCTTCGACGCTAGCCCGGAATTGCACTGTCCCGCCGCGAGATTCGATCAATCGCGCCGCGGCAAGGTAGAACTCACTCAGCGGCACCGTCGGAATACCCAGCCGGCCGCCCGTGGAAGACTTGATGAAGAGTTCGTGAAAGACCTTGCCGGCATAACGAGTCGAGCAATGCGCGGTGCGGTCGTTCAGCGTCGCCATGAGAATGGGGTTCCAGAAATGCCTGATCGAAAGCTCAGTCTGCCGTGTTCGTTTCAGCCAGTGCTCTACGCTTTCATCGTCTCTTGACGGATAGCCGCGAAAGAACTCCATCAGCCCACGTGCCATCACCAGCTTGTCCTTCCATCCAAGCATCGACATTTCCAGAAAGCTCGGGGCAAAGTGAAATGGCGCGGGCAGCCCGCTGGCGACAATTGTGCTCGCTCTTCCGCCGGGCTCAAGAAATGTCTGCTTGTCGTACCAGCGAATCTTGTCCGCACTTCCCGCCTGTTCGCACAGTTCGATGAGATTGGTGCAACAACCCAGCAAAACATGTTGCGAATCCACCACTTCGTGCAGCGCAGGGTGTTCGTACGAGCAGGCCCTCCCACCAACATAGGGTTTGCGCTCAAGAACGGTCACGCGCTTCCCTGCCCCGGCGAGCGCAGCCGCAGCAGCAAGGCCTGCGGCACCCGCCCCCACCACAATCACATCGTTGTGTTCTCTACCGTTCACGACGCCACCCGGTTGCGCAACGTCATCACTGCGCCCTTCGTGAGAATGGTCAGCTTCGCCGGCGTTGAAACACTGATGCGCCTGGTAAATACGTCGCTGTCTGCCTTCGAAATCTTGAGGAGCAGTCTGTGATAAATCGTAACAAGCACCCAAAGGGCCGCACGGCTATCGGCATCGATCAGCGGCAGCAGGCTATTCGCAGAAGCATAATATTGCTCGGCCTTCGCACCGAAAGCGTGAAGCATGGCGCGCTCGTTTGTTTCCATCGGCGAACCACTCGACAGCGCCTTGACACGATCAATACCCACCCCAAACTCCTGCAGCAGATCGAGCGGAAGATAGATGCGTCCGCGCTCCGCATCCTCTTTCACGTCGCGCAGGATGTTCGTCATCTGAAAAGCAACCCCTGTCTCTTCCGCAAATTTCTCTGCCATCGCATCGGTGTAGCCGAAGATCCTGATACAGACCAAACCCACAACCGACGCCACCAGATAACAATATCGGTAGAGATCATCAAAGGTTGCGAAGGTCTGCAATTCCCCCTCCGCCTGGGCGCGAGGCTCGAGATCCATCGTCGTTCCCCGCACCAGGTCTTCCAGCAGTGAATCGGGAATCGCAAACCGCTTCTGCGTGTCATTGAGGGCGACAAAGACGGGATCATCAGAGACACCGCTTCGCCTCGCTTCGCGCCACGCCTCCAGCCACTGAGCCATCACCACGCGACGCTCTGCTACCGGCACCGTCTCATCGTCGGAGATATCGTCGGCGCGCCGCATGAACGCGTACACCGCACACATCGCATTTCGCTTATGCTCCGGCAGAACGCGAAAGGAGTAATAAAAATTCTTTGCTTCCCGTTGCGCAATCGTTCGGCAGACGGCATAGGCCTCGACAATCGTCACGTGGCCATCCCTGCGCGGAGTTTGCCGACGAGCGCTTCCATCAATAGGATCAGCTTCCGTGCCTTCGACACCACTGGTCTTCCACGCAACACATCGAAATTCTCTGCAGTGATGCCATTCAGAATCGCCTCTCCACCTTTGCGGAACAGGTCCAGCGTCACCGCAAGGTCCTTGTCCACATGCTTGCTGATAGAGCCGCCTTCGAGCAGCATCTCGCGAGTTCGTATCACCAGAGTCTGCATCATCGCACGAAATTCCGGCGTAAAGACTCGACCCCCAATCTGTCCCTCATCGACTCCAAATCGCAGCATTGCCTCCGCTGGAACATAACGTCTGCCGCGCTCCGCATCCTCCACGACATCCTGCCAGAAATTCGCCAGTTGCAGCGCCGTGCACACCTTGTCCGAGAGCAGCCCGAGCGATTCTTCTCTATACCCGCAGACCCAAAGAACCAGCCGCCCCACGGGATTCGCCGAATAGTGCGAGTACTCCAGCAACTCCTCCCAGCTCTCGTACTCGGTCTTCACCTGGTCCATCCGAAAGGCATGCACCAGATCCCAAAATAGCTGCCGGGGCGGATTGCACTCGCGAATCGTCTCATGCAGCGCCACAAAAACCGGATGCATCGACCGCTCCGGCGTGTCGTAGCACTCATCCAGCATCGAACCCCACGTATCGAGCAGCCGGGTCGCGACCACGGGATCGGCAACCTCGTCCCCAAAATCGTCAGCCACTCTACAGTAGGCATAGATGCTCTCAAAGTGAGGCCGTACTTTACGCGGCAAAAAAAATGTTGCGACATGGAAGTTCTCGTAGTGCGTCGAAGCGAGATTGCGGCACCATGCCTGCGCCTCCGCGAGGGTCGGTCGCTCCAGCGGTGTCAAGTACTCCAGCGGAGCGCCTAGAAGCGCGTGTTGAGTCACCGTTCCGTCGCTCATCGTGGCACGCCACCTGGAAAAACTGCGGTCTTGATCTCCCGAGAACCGCCATTCCTGCTCATCATCCGCGCAAAAAGATCGGGAACTTCATCAAGTCCGGCCCGGCCTGTGATGTACTCCGCGCATTTGAACCGGCCACTTGTCACCAGATCAAACGCCCGCCGGCACGTTGCCGGAGTGTGATGAAAACTCGCCTTCAGCGTGATATCGCCGTAGTGCAGACGATTCGTATCCAACTGCACCTTCGTTCCACTGGGCGGCCCGCCGAAGAAGTTGACCACGCCACCCTTACGCACCATATCGACCGCCCACTCCCAGGTTGCAGGACTTGCAACCGCCTCGATCACAACGTCTGCACCGCGCCCCTCTGGCGTAAGAGCGCGAGTCGCAGCGACCACGTCCTCTACCGCCCCCACCTGCACCACGCTGTGGGCGCCGAACAACTTCGCGGCGGCAATCTGATCTTCCCGCTTCACAACAGCAATCACCTTGACTCCGGCCAACTCGGCCACATGCATAAACATCAGCCCGATAGGACCGGCACCGATCACGACCATTGTGTCGCCGGCCCGGGCTCCACTCTCCTCCAGGCCCCGAACCACGCACGCCAGCGGCTCGGTCAACGCTGCGTGCTCCAGCGGAACTCTATCGGGCACCAGCAACGTATTCTTCTCAACAATTCGCGCCGGAATCCGAATGAACTCCGCATAGGCCCCGTTGTTGAACAGAAGGTCTTCACACAGGTTCTGCTGCCCATGTCTGCAGAAGAAGCATACGTCGCAGGGGGCTGAGTTCAGCGCCACGACGCGATCCCCCTCACGAAACGCTGTAACCCCGGCCCCGGCCTCGGCAACCACTCCTGCAAGCTCATGGCCAAACGGCATCGGCGGTTTCAGCATTTTGGCGTGGTATCCACGCCGGTAGACCTTCAGATCCGTCCCGCACGTCAGCGCAGCGCCCACCCTGACGACGAGTTCTCCCCGCCCGGCCTGCGGTATCGCCACCCGCTCCAGCCGAAGGTCTTCCTTGCCATAGAGTACCGCCGCCGTCATCTTTGCTGTCATCCCTTCTATCTTCTCATTCCGTGACGGTTCAACGCACCTCCTGGCCTTCTGCAATCCTTTCATATATATGCAATCGCCAACCGGGGTCCCGCATCTGATAATCTGAGCCAGACAACCAGATGCCCCTCGTCTCTCCAGAGATCTTCGCGAAGCAAACGATCGCCTCGGTCCAGGACTACTCCATCCTGTGTTGGCGCGCGGTCGCAAATCTTTTTTCCCGCCCGCGTTACTGGGCGGATATCTATACCCAGATGGACTCGATCGGCGTTGGCTCCATGCCGATCGTCGTTCTTACCGGCTTCTTTACCGGCTGCGTTCTCGCCCTCCAGTCGGCAACCTCGCTCCAGGAGTTTGGCTCTGTCAGCCTCACCGGCAACCTGGTCGCCTTGTCGATGGTCAAGGAACTTGGCCCCGTCCTCACTGGCCTCATGGTCTCCGGCCGCAATGCATCCGGCATGGCGTCTGAGATCGGCTCCATGAGGGTGACTGAACAGATTGACGCGATGCGTGCTCTCGGCACGGACCCCGTCCGCAAACTTGTCACCCCGCGGCTTTACGCCACAGTCTTCATGCTTTTTTTCCTCACCATCGTGTCTGACGCGGTCGGTATCGCTGGCGGCGCTCTGGTCAGCGTCACCCTCATGGGGCTCAACGCCTCCTCGTATTTCCACAACTCCTACCGTGCGCTGCAATATGGCGACGTCGTCCAGGGCCTCACGAAGCCGCTCTTCTCCGGATTCATCATCGCCACCGTCGGCTGCTACTTCGGCATGACGACAAAGGGCGGCACTCAGGGCGTGGGCAAGGCGACCACTCAGGCCGTCGTCTATTCCTCCGTCTTCATCATCATCGTCGACTTCATCGTCAGCCGCGCGATGATCGGAATCTTTGGCAGGTAACCAGACGATGCCTGCTGACCTCGCTCCCGGAAACGTCACTCAGGCCCAGCAAACCCCTGAGTCCGCGGACCCAGTCGTCGTCTTCGAAGACGTCTCCATTACGTTCGACATCAAGCCAGTCCTGCAGAACATCTCCTTCACCGTCCAGCGCGGCGAGACGCGCATCATTCTTGGTCCGGCAGGCGGAGGAAAGTCCGTCCTCATGAAGCTGGCCAACGGGCTCATTCGACCCGATTCGGGCACCATTCGCGTCTTCGGTGAGGATGTCACCCGCATGCGCGAAACCGACCTCTTCAAGCTTCGCGCGCGTATTGGAATGGTCTTCCAGGAGTCCGCCCTCTTTGACTCCCTCTCTGTCGAAGACAACGTGGCCTATCGCCTCCATGAGGAGCAAGTCCCGGAAGAAGAGGCTCACAAACGAGTTGTGGAAGCCCTCAAATTCGTCGAGCTTGAGCACACCATCTCGAAATTTCCCTCAGAACTCTCCGGCGGCATGCGGCGGCGGGTATCCATCGCACGAGCCATCATCGCGAAACCGGACCTCATCCTCTACGATTCTCCCACCGGTGGCCTCGACCCCATCACTTCAACCACCATCATTGATCTTGTCATCAAGCAACGCGACGTCAGCCATACCACATCGCTGGTGATCACGCACCGTCTGCAGGATGCCTTCCTCCTGGCAAGAAACCGCTTCAATCAGCAAACAGGCAAGATAGAGCCGATCCCCAACAACGGCATCGACGACAGCACCAAGTTTCTCGTCCTGAATGAAGGCCGGGTCGTCTTCGACGGCACCACCCACGAGCTCGTCCACTCTACCGACCCATGGCTCAGGGAATACCTTTCCTAGCTGCTACCGCTTCCCTGCCTTCCACTCTTCATAAGTAAAGCGCGGCATCATCAAAAACGCGTCCCGCGTTCTCACGTAGGCTCCCAGCCCGTTCATCCTGCCGATCGCATGCAGCTCCTCCGCCCGCACGTACGGACCCGTCAGGATCGATGAACCTGTCTTCAACATAGATCGAAACCACTCGCCCCAGAATGATTCTCGACCTGCCTATCTCCATGGTCGTGAACTCCCTGCATTCGAGCGCTGCGTGGGCCTCCGCAATTCGCGGCACCTTCACAACCTGCGACGGCGTAGTCGTAAATCCCGCCATCTCCAGTTCGTTCACTTCAGACGGAAAATCCGTGGCGCAGATGTTCATCTTCTGCATCAGGTCTTCGGTCACGACATTCACCACGAACTCACCCGTTCGCCGGATGTTCCATGCGGTGTCCTTGGGAACAGGACCGCCCGGAGATTTGTTCGTAACTCCCAGACCAAGGATCGGCGGATCGGTGCACAGGTAGTTATAGGAGCTGAAGGGCGCGGCGTTTAGCGCTCCATCCTCATTCATGCTCGTCACCAGCGCGATGGGTCGTGGCGCTACCAGCCCGATCAACAGGTTATGGCTCTCGCGACCCTTGGGCTTTTCCATGTCAAAAATCATTAACGGCCCCTCTTACTCTCTTCAGCAACCTATCCTACCCATATCCCGCTGCTACTCACCCACGCGCCATCGTCAAAACCGCGGCTTGCACGACTGCCCACACCTTACTCTGCGGATCGACCACATCGAAGTGGTTGGCCGACGGAATCATCGTGATCGTTACGGTGTCTCCCTGTCGTCGTGCCATGTCCGCCCATCGTCCAGGCAACTCAGGAGGAATCTGATCGTCCTCCGAACCCTGGATCAAAACCTGCGGCACCCCGAGTGGCAGCAGGTCTCCCGGATTTGCCGCACGATATCGGTCCTGAAACTCCGAAGGCGGCCCACCCATCAAGCTATACACCTCGTGTTTGTCATGCGCGAAGGTGAAATAGCCCGAGAGATCACACGTCAGCCGCAGATCGACGGCCCCCGCCAACGCAATCACGCCATGCAGCGCAACCTTCGGCTGTGGCGCATAAATGGGGCTTGCCTCTGAGATGTGGCGACCGCCCAGCCAGCCAGAACGCCAGATGCGCACCCGCCGAATGGCCCATCGCGATCACGCGGTTCAAGTCCACGGGATAGTTCTTCGCGAGCGTTGCCACGTACTCGCAACCGGCGGCTACATCCTGAAAAGTCGTCGGCCAGCCGCCCCCTGTCGAGCCCACCCGTCTGTATTCAATCGACCACGTCGCCACCCCAGCCGACTTCAGCGCCGCACAGAGGTGCCCCGCATAGGTGAGGTCATATGCCGACTTCCACCATCCTCCATGCACGAAGATGACCAAGCGGCACCGGTCCCTTCGCCGCCGCCGGCAGCCGTAGATCACCAAACTGATACTCGCCTGGCCCATAGTGAATCCGATGGTCAGCACGAGGAGGAACAGCGTTCAAAACATCCATATATGTGTAGAACGAACTTGTCCCTCTGGCTGGATGGTCGAAAACGTATCCTGCTAGATCGCAAATCGAGGGCACAACGAAACACTGGTGTCTTAGTGTTTGGCAGAGGCTGGCTGACCGGCTGGGTCCGCTGAGCCGGTGCTCGCAGGCAGCGTATAAATCACCTCGCCTGGACGCGTGTAGTGCAGCTCCTCGCGGGCCTGATGCTCAATCGCGTTGGGATCGTTCTGCAGCCGTTCGACATGCCCCTTCAACGTCTCATTCTCTCGTTGCAGGTTATGTAGCTGCCGATCCAGGCTCTGCGCATCCTGCCGCTTCTGCTGATACGCCGTAAGCCCGTTTTGACCAAAGATCACGTGATATCCCATCGCCAGCGCGAGCAACGCCGCAGCACCGGTTGCCACCTTTCGCCAGCCCACGTGACTCCGTTCGTACAGACGCACGATGGCACCTGATTGCTTTGTCGCCGCGCTGTGGGCAGGACGAGTCATATAAAGCTAAGTACAAACTCCACATAAGTTACCGTCAAGTGGAAAACCCTCTTCGCACGAGAGCGTACCTAGTTCATACCGTCATCCACCGTCGGAAAACTCACACCAAAAATTTCCAGCCTCGCCGAATAAGCTGCACGAAGGTCATGCACCTTGTTATCCTTTAGTGGTCACATGTATATCCTCTTTGTCATCTCGGTCCTCTGCTTTTGCGCTCTCGTGATCGCGGCCGTCGCCATCGCCCGGCAAGTACGTACTCGTCGGCCATCCACCCATTCGGAACAGGATTTCGCCCAACACCTCTTTGCAGCAGCCGAAGATCAGAACTCTCGCGGGCCGCGATCTCTCAAGCAACAACACGTGAAAGACGTTCAAGCCCAAAAGAACTGGAATCGTGTACTTGAGCCGATTCACGCTGACGTCCGCAATCAATCCATTTCGTCAAAGCGCTTTTAGCGCGAAAGGACCTGCACGATGCAATCCGCTATCCCGTCACAACTCGGCCTCGCCCACCGTTCCGGATCGCTCCAGGACTCCCTCGCCGGCAAGACTCTCCTCGTCATCGGCGCGACCGCCTTCGTTGCAGCCTGCGCCCACATCTCGTTCCCGCTGCCCTTCACCCCGGTACCGCTCACGCTCCAGAACTTCGCCGTCATCCTGGTCGGCATGGCACTCGGCCCCGTCGCCGGCTTCTCCGCGATGATGCTCTACCTTGCTGAAGGCGCCCTCGGACTTCCGGTCTTCACTCCGACCGGCGGCCCCGCCGGAATTGCCCATCTACTCGGTCCCAACGGCGGTTTTCTCTTCTCCTACCCTCTGGCCGCAGCGACCGCCGGCTGGGTTGTGCGCGTCATGCAGCCCATCACTACGCGCTTCAGAAGCGCACTTGTCGCCTCAATCGCAGCCACCCTGCCGATCTTCCTTCTCGGCGCCGGCTGGCTCGCCTACTATGCTCACCATAGCGCCTCCGTCACGTGGACCATGGCCGTAGCGCCCTTCATTCCCGGCGAGATCGTCAAAATCGCCGCTGCAGCTGGCATCTTCAGCTCACTCCAGCGCTGGCGGCGGTTCTAACCGGCAGGCCTAACCCGCACTCCTCCCCACGCCGAGCCCGTCACACGAACTCCGCGCATGTCACTATCTTTCACCACTTCCAAGGATCAATCGCATCATGACCGCCGCAAGCACCGCCATCCGAGAGATCAGCATCGCTCACAGCCCCGACTCCGACGACGCCTTCATGTTCTACGGCCTCGCCACCAATAAAGTCCGAGTCCCCGGCTTCAAGTTCACCCACACTCTTACCGACATCGAGACTCTGAACCACCGGGCCATCAACGAAGCCTTCTACGATGTCACCGCCATCTCGTTCCACGCCTACCCCTACCTGCAGGACAAGTACACCCTCATGGCATGCGGCGGCAGCGTCGGCGAGGGCTACGGCCCCATGATCGTCTCCACGCGCAAGCTCACCTTGCCTCAGGTCAAGAAGACCCGCATCGCAGTCCCTGGCACACTTACCACTGCCTACCTCACTCTCAAGCTCTTCGCGCCTGAGATCGAAACCGTAACCGTCCCCTTCGACAAAATCATCCCCGCGGTTGCCGCAGGTGAATACGCCGCCGGCCTTATCATCCACGAAGGCCAACTCACTTACGCCAACGACGGCCTCATCAAGCTGCTCGACCTCGGCCAATGGTGGCGCGAACAAACCGGCCTTCCTCTTCCCCTCGGCGGCAACGCCATTCGCCGTTCCCTGGGCGCCGAAACAATGTCGACCACAACCAACGCGCTGCGCGACAGCATCCAGCACGCACTCGACAATCGCGAGGAGGCCCTGGCCTACGCCATGCAGTTCGCCCGCGACCTCGACCCCACCCTCGCCAACCGCTTCGTCGGCATGTACGTCAACGAGCGCACCCTCAACTATGGCGAAGACGGCAGAGAAGCTATCCGCAAACTGCTCGACATGGGCTTCGATCGCGGCATCATTCCCCACCGTGCCAATGTGGATTTTGTCGGCTGACCTGCAGAATTTGTCGACTAACTCAAAGCTTGCGACCGGCGAACAGACCTGCAAGCTGTGTTATCTTTAAGTAGTTGCTTGAGTTGCAGTCTGGCCTGTTTCACGGCGCGACAACCTCTCAATAACCTCCTTCTCCAGGAGCAAAACCAAAAGGACGCGTAGCTCAGCTGGTAGAGCATTCGACTCTTAATCGACTGGTCGTAGGTTCGATCCCTACCGCGTCCACCACTTCTTTCAACGATTCTAACGGCACCTCACTAGATCCAGTCATCCCTGGCTGGACTCCTGGATCGAACCGACGTTTTCACATCGTTACCGACAAAGGGCGCTTCTGTTGACTGAGAAGAGTAAGTTCAGCAGGTCCACGCCCAATAAGTCGGCAATCTGGATACGCGAGCCGCACGAAATCTTGCAACAATTGCAAAGTCGGCCACTGATGCCCAGCATATCTCGCCTAACCTCTTTCCTAAACCTGCAACCGCGGCAAAGGGTCGGAATCTAAAATGGCCGTTTTGCGGTTCGGGTTAACGCGCCGCTGAATCATTCGGTGGAGATTCCGGCGATTTCATAGTCTTCGACATTGGGGATGACGAAACGCAGTGTCTGGCCTTCCATCCGGAACGGAACGCTGCGCTCTGACCGCAGTAGATTAACGGATCGTACCGTCACGCGGAGCGGCAACTTCATGCTGATGGTCTGCGGGCCAAGAGGATAGATCGACTGCATCCAGCCATGGTGCGCATTTGGGTTGGTGTAGTTGAGCAGGTGAATGGCGTAGCCGGGGGCAGTCTCCCAGGCGAACATTTCGATGAAGCCATCGCCCTGAACGTGCACGATGCTCTCATCGCGGGTGATCCATCGGATGGTGTTATGCAAGAGGCGCAGGAGATCGCCGTGGCCAGTGAGCCAGTAGGTACGTTCGATGTCTCCGGCGAAGTACGCTATGCGGCTGGAGCCGGCCTCGCGCAGGACGACCGCGGGCTCGTCGGTGCGGGAGATGGGCGGGTACGCGAGTTCGGGCGGATATTGCACGAAGCCCGGGACGACGGTGAGAATGGGTTGTTGCACGGGCTTGAGGGGAATGCGATTTTGCGCGCCGGGGAGCCAGTTGGTGTCGTCGAATCCTTCCAGGATGGGATGCTGGCGCTCGATTCGACCGTAGTAGGCGTTGCCGTTGGTGCCGACGACGCTGCCGCCTTTGCTGATGCCGAGAAGATCGGCAAGGGCGAAGTCGGAGCGCTGTTTCAGGTTTTCGTCGTAGAGGCTCGTCTCGAAGCTGGCCATGATGGAGCCGCCGAAATTGACGTAGTCGCGGAGCTGCCGGCACTGGGAGTCGCTGAGCATGGCGACGTTGGGTAATAACAGAGCGCGGTACTTGCTGAGGCGGTCGGGCTCGAGGTGGTCTTCGTGCACGTAGTCGAAGGCGAAGCGGCCTCGCAGCAGCGTCTCGTAGAGGCCGTGCGTGGTCTCTCGCATGTACTCGCGCGAGCGCGTTGTGGTGGGACCCTTGTAAAGGAGTTGAGTGCTCTGACCCATGACGACGCCGATATTGGCGATGGAGCGACGAGTTTTGAAGTGAGCTTCATGCTTCGAGGTCCAGTGAAAATACTCCGCGCCTACCTTCTGCCATCGATGGTCTTCGCCGAACCCGTTCTCCGATCCGATGAAGTGAAAGTAAGGAACCATGCCACTCGCGGTTGTCTCGTTGAGCCACATCTTCGCCTCGGCGGGGTTTTTGGAGGCGTTTCGCCAGCGGACGACGCCCGTAGAGTAAGCGGCGGTGACGTTGGCGGAGACCTTGCCTTGCTGCACGGCATTGCAGACGCGTCCCTGCAGGGTGCATCCCCAGACGGCCGGGTCATCGAAGGTACGGCCTTGATTGTCTCCCTGGAACCACGCGGCAATCTCACCGACGCGGGCAAGATTAGGACTGGCATGAACATTGCCCCCGAGGTTCGCAAAGTAAAAGCTGTCCCGCTTTTTCTCTTTAGCGATGGCATCGTATTTTTGCCACAACTCAAAGAGGCGGTCGTTGAAGACAGCCCAATATGCGGGTGTCCCTGGGGGCGGCAACTGGCTACAGATGCTGCAATAACACTCTGGAAGGTTTCCGATGGGCGGCCATCCGTTCATGTAGAAGCAGTCGACGTCGTAGAGCGAGTTGATCTCTCGCATGATGGCCGTCATGTAGTCGTCCATGTAAGTCGAGAACATGCAGGTCTTGAAAAGACGTGGGTCTTCGCCGCTGAACTGTACGGAGCCGTCCTTGTACCGCATGGCCCACTCCGGGTGGGCCTCAAGCGCGTCGCCCCAATTGAGGTCGGGGCTCATGCGTGCAACGACGCGCATGCCGCGCTTCTTGGCAGCGGCGACACACTCGCCAAAGAAGTCGCGGCCGTTGAGAAACTTTCCATGGCGGTGGAACTTTACCTTCGAGGGATAGAAGGCGAGGATGCCTGTGACGCTGACGAAAACGATGTCCGCGTCGACGGAGTGCCAATAGTTGGACCACTCCTCGATGTTCATGACGGCGGGGTCATGCTCGGTCATGTTGGTCTGGGCGACTCGGCGCACCTTCTGCTGCCAGGGCTGGGTGGCCGGGTCCACCGGGGTCAGACGAGGCGGCAGGGGGACAAGCGTCGGGGCCGGTCCCGTAACGGCAACGGCAGCAAGTTCTTCAGCATTGAGCGCGGAGGCCGGTCTGAGGGAATCGAGGGCGGTCGCGAGTGGCAGCGCGGCTGCACCGGTCTTCAAAAATCTGCGGCGGTTGAGCATGAATCGCCCTCTTTTTCTGTTTGCGATGACAGTGTAATTTGCCACAGCTCTTCCTGAGTGACTGTGGAACCATCGCCTAATCCCTGGTTGACCGCGCCCATTTAGCGGGGAGGGTTCTATCGACCGAATGGTTGGCTGTGGGAGGTATCAGACCGGGGCCGGTGTGACCATTTACACCTAAGTACATTCTGCGTGGCGCCCGCTCTGGCGCAAGAGACCGGCCAGCAGGCTGCAACCCGAGTAGTAGGAACTTGATCCGAGCTTAGTCATAACCTTTCCAGTCAGTCTCGAAATACAAAGAATTCTAAACTCTTGCGAACTCCGCAAGTCAATGACCCTGCATAGGGACTAAGTCGGAATATGAAGGGAGGTCAAATCCTTGCCCTCACGCAACTTAGCGTGGTTGGGCATGAATTTGCCTAACTGATTTTTGTACCCGACCTCCTCGTGCTTTCGCGTAACCGAATACCACATTTGAAGTGGGTCAATAAGTTCCCTGCGCCGTTCGTTTTGTTTGGTTGTGCCCGCGTGCCTCATCGATTTGCAAATCCGCACGGCCGATCTGGGAATCCGATACATTGCATAGGTACTCTCTTTCAAACTTGCGATAAAGCAGACAAAAGTTCAACATGGAAAAGGAGAAAACGGTGATCGTAACGGAGCCTCCCAAGGGATATCGGAGCGGCGATCGTCAAAGCTTCTTGCGTCTGGCTTCGCAAACTGGCACGGGAGTGACAATGACGACGAACGCAAACCCGACTCGAGAGGTGATCAGCCGACCGGAAGCGGCAACCGGGTTGGCGCTGGTCCGTGTGATTATTGGCGCAATGTTTGTGTCGGTCTTTTTTGAGAATCTGGGAAAAGGTCTCTACCGACCAGGGGGTTATGCGGGCCTGATCGGCTACTACGTCAAGGCGGGTCATTCGCCTGCTGGGTGGAAGGCCGTGATGGGTTTCATGGCAAACCACTCCGCGATTGCTGCTCCGTTGCAGGGCATGACCGAGATATCTCTGGGTATCCTGCTCGTCATCGGTCTGCTTACCCGGCCAGTTGCGTTTGTGGCTTTTCTGTTTCTCGGCGCCCTTTGGCTTTCGGAGTTGGGCACCTCGTGGATCTGGGAACTGCTTGTTCCGGTAGTCGCATCGCTCGGGCTCGCCGTGGGGCGTGCCGGCCGGAGATGGGGCGTTGACGCGTGGCTTTCGCAACGGTGGCCGTCTTCTACCTGGTGGTGACCGGGTGCGAGTGTCTGTCATCATTCCGACCCGCAATGAAGCGCTGTCGATTGAGCGGGTCTTAGCGGATCTCCCATCCGATCTCGCGACGGAGGTCATTGTTGTCGACAGCAACTCGAATGACGGGACGCCCGAGATTGCCGCGAGAATGGGAGCTCGCGTGGTTAAGGAACCGCGCCGCGGATATGGGCGTGCCTGTCTCACCGGACTGGCTACGGCAAATTCCCCTGACGTGGTTGTGTTCCTTGATGGCGACTATAGCGATCGGCCGGCTGAACTGCCGATTCTCTTAGCGCCAATCATTGAGGGACGTGCGGATATCACGCTCGGTTCACGCGTGCATGGGCGGCATTCGGCTGGAGCGATGCCTTGGCACCAGGTGTTTGGTAATCGTCTCGCCGCCAGCCTGATCAGACTGCTTTATGGACTCGAGATCAGTGATCTCGGCCCGTTTCGCGCCGGCCGCGCAGAGGTACTACGCGCGCTCGCACTCGAAGAGACCACCTATGGCTGGGCGGTTGAGATGATCCTCAAAGGCGCCCTTGCTCGGTTCCGCGTGGTTGAAGTTCCCGTGAGCTACTACCCGCGTATTGGAAAATCGAAGATCAGCGGCACGCTAAAGGGTACGGTTGGCGCGAGCTGGTTCATTCTCAGCTTGATAGTGAGCTACTATTTCCGGCACCGAAGAAACGGGACCGACGGCGGGCGTAAGGGGCGTCAGATTTTATGAAATTTTCGGGCGAGCCCGTGGTGAGTTCGTCGGGCAGTGACCGCGTGCTGGTGATCATGGCGAAAGCACCGAGGCCGGGCGCGGTGAAGACCCGCTTGACTCCGAGCCTTCCTCTCCAGGCCGTCACCGCGTTTTATCGCTGTCTTCTGGACGACACGTTGGCGCTGGCGGGGTCATTGGGCAATGCAGAAGTTGCCATAATGTGCCCACCCTCGGACGTAGACGAATTGACGCAGTTGGCAGGTAACGGCGCGAGCGTAGTTGCGCAGAAAGGTGAAGGTCTTGCTGCAGGCCTCACTTCGGTGTTCGCGCACTTCGCGGAAGATCATCGACGACATACCATTGCCTTCAACAGTGACAGTCCACACCTGCCGCGTTCCGTTCTCGAAGACGCGTTCGAAATACTGTCCGCACGTGACATGGTCGTGGGACCGACGGAGGACGGAGGTTACTATCTCGTGGGGGCAAAGGCTTCTCATCCTACGCTGTTCGCCCGCGACGGAATGGGTACCAACAGCGCGTTGGAAACACTCCTGTCGCGCGCACGAGCTCTTGAGCTCTCTATAGGTTTCGCAGACCCCTTTTACGATATTGATGTTGCTGACGACCTGACTCGTCTGGCAGCTGAGTTGCGTCTGACGCCGAACAGAGCGCCACGCACGGCGCGGTGGCTTAAAGAGTGGGAGCTTGTGGCGGCACAATCACGAACGGGCACGGGAGAATTGTGAAGGTCACTCCGGCGTGGAGAGTGTACCTACTCGGCGCAACGTTGTGCATGGCGCTAATGATCTGCTCACGCAACTTCGGCGACAGGGGTGGACCGTACTTCATAGCCTCTTTGACGCTTGCGGGCATCGCGTACCTCTTAGCCATCCGTGAGCTTTTCGCTTCACCAAAATTCTCCCGACGCATTGTTGTCATTGGGCTTGTTCTGGCCGCCATTTGGCACATTGAATTTCTTCGGGTGTCCACGGGCACCGATGATGATATTCATCGATATCTTTGGGATGGGCGCCTGCAAAGACTCGGCTACAACCCCTATATAGTCGTTCCGAGCGATCCAGCCGCAAAGGGACTGCATACCCCAGAAACCCGCAACTTGAACAACCCGGATCTACCAAGCCCATATCCAGCGGGGGCGCAGTTATTCTTCCGCGCGGTGACCGCTATTCACGAATCTATATTTGCACTGAAGGCTGCCTTTGTAATTTGCGATTTGGCAATTGTTCTCGTGCTGCTCGATATCCTGCGTCGTAGTCGGCAGCCAGCGCACCTGGTTCTGGCGTTTGTCTGGAACCCCTTGTTGGCCGTTGAGGTGGCGGGAAGCGGTCACATTGATATTGTTGGCGCGCTATTGCTGCTGGTGTCCGTCGCCGCGTTCGGGCGCCGATGGCGGACGACTGCGGCGGTCACACTTGGGCTAGCTATAGCAGTGAAATTTCTCCCGATCGTACTGGTGCCCCTCTACTGGAAGCGGGTGCGCATTCGCGACACTGCGCTCACGGCAGCCGTGGTCGGACTCTTATACGTGCCATTTCTTAATCAGGGCCGCATTCCGATCGGCTCGCTTGGTACATATGTGCAGAGTTGGCGCTTTAATGGTCCTGTGTTTGCGGCACTCGCTCAAGTGGCTCCTCCGCAGTTGCTGGCTGGGCTGGCAGTGCTCGTCGGATTAATGACTGCGACTTGGCTAAGAAGGACATCTCCGGACTGGTCTCCGGATGCATTTGTCTGGCCAATGGCAGCAACTCTTTTGTGCGCACCGGCCGTATTCCCATGGTATCTTCTCTGGCTGCTGCCATTTCTTAGGTCGACCTCGACGCTGCCGATCACCGTGTGGACTGTGAGCATTATCCCCGTTTATGTCAATTGGCATCTGCGCTCACTTGGACGTCCGTGGGGGCAGCTCCCTGGCTGGGTAATGTTGCTGGAATACGGATGCGTGGCAATAGCTGCTGCGATCATCTGGTTATGCCGTGGAAGAGAACCCGAGCGCGCTGGCGCTCTGTCAGGCTAAGGAGTTATAGTGTGTCTCTCCGGGGGTACTAGACCACGTTCGTTCAAATCTCAAAGAGGGGGATTCGATGACAAAATCCAGCTGTGGTTCGATGATTTGTCTTCTGGCATGCGCTGTGCTGGTCCTTGCTCCCAACTCCTGGGCGCAGACGCGCCCGCCAATTCTCGAAAAGGTTGCCAAAACGTATGGTCTCGATTCGTGGGACAAGATTGAGGCGATCCGCTACACCTGGAACGGCGAAATCACGGGACTCTTCAAAGCTGCTCACAAGTGGGAGTGGGAGCCCAAGACCGGCAAGATTTCCTACGAAGGAACGGATAAGGACGGCAAGCCGGTAAAGGTGACTTATCTTCAGTCTCAGCTCAACAGCCAACCTGCCATAGTGAAGGACCAAGTTGAGCCATCTTTCGTGAACGATAACTATTGGCTTCTGTTTCCCTTCCATGCTTACTGGGACACGAGCGCGACCGTGACTGATCAAGGTATGCAGAAGGTGCCAATAGGAGCTGGTTCGGCCACGCTGGTTTCAGTGAAGTATCCCGCGGAGGCGGGCGGTTACACGCCGGGGGACACCTGGGATCTCTACGTCGCCAAAGACAACCGCGTCGTGCAGTTTGTCTACCACCGTGGCGGGCCCAAGCCGCCGCAGCTCGTCACTGCGACGTGGGCTGGCTACAAAAAAGCTGGTCCTCTCCTTTTCTCAACGGAGCACCGCGGCACCGCCGACGGCAAGCCCTTGCACATCTTCCTTACTGATGTGGCAGTTAAGTTGACGGGCTCGGATACCTGGTTAAAAGCACAATGAGTCGCGCCGAGACGAAGCTGTCTCAAAGGTTCCGGGAACTGCAAAATGCGTGCACGATGAAGGCCGATATTCATCTGGAGATCGGGCGAAAGACCTTCGCATCTGGCCTGCTACCCGAGTTGATCGCTGTGCTGCGCCGAAGCCGTCCGGGCGATTTGGTCGCGGTGCTCGGTGACGAAGAGAGCGTTGGCCCGGAGCTGGAAACGTGGTGCCGATTCACCGGGAATTCGCTACTGGAAAGAACGGTTGAAAAAGGCCGCGCGCGGTGGGTCTTCCGGTGCGGTGCTGTTCCGGTGTCCCCTGCAGACAATCGGCCAGTGGGTTCGCGACTTTGGCTGTACACGAATTTCCACTGCAACCTGCAGTGTGACTACTGCTGTGTGCGTTCCTCGCCCGCCGCCCCGCGACGGGAACTAGGGCTCGCAAGTGTACAGCAGATCGCTGGCGAAGCGATGTGGCTTGGCGTCAAAGAAATTTTCGTGACTGGAGGCGAGCCGTTTTTGCTGGAAGACATCGGCCAGATTCTGGTTGCTTGCGCTGCAGCTGCTCCAACCACGGTGCTGACCAACGGAATGCTGTTTACCGGACGACGCGCCGAAACCCTGCGAGCATTGCACCGCGATCGAATTGTCCTGCAAATCAGCCTGGACAGCGCTACACCAAAGCTGCACGATCTCCATCGCGGGCTCGGCACGTGGGCGCGGGCACTGGAAGGTATCAAGCTCGCTCGTTCGCTGGGTTTTCGCGTGCGGCTGGCGGCGAGTGTCTCAACAGATGCTGAGGCTGAGAAGTTCCGTCAATTCCTCGACGAGGAGAAGATTGCAACAGAAGACAGAATCATACGTCGGATCGCGCTGCGCGGTGCTGCCAGCGAAGGCGACGCCATTACTCGGGCCGATCTCGTGCCGGAAGTCACTATTACGGCTGAGGGTGTGTACTGGCATCCGGTCGGAGCAACAGATGCCGACCTGCTGGTTACGCACGACATTTTTCCTCTCTCCGAGGCCTTCGCGGCTGTCCGCCGCGCCTTCGACCGCGAAGGCGAACACGCGAATAAGCTGGCAAGAATCTTTAACTGCGCATGACCGTTGGCCAGCGCCAGCGAACTCGCGTTTGGTAAAGCCAATATAGCCTCACCTCTCAGGTCGATTTGGCAAAGAATCCTTGTTGCGCTGCGGCCTGCCGCAATGCAGTGTAACCATCAACATGAGGCGGCAGCCAACGCCGAAGTCCTTCGGCATCGAGTATGGTGCGATGAACCGGGTTGTCATAGTTCATAGCTGAGAGCGCCTCGGCAAAACGGCGTTGCTGTTCGAGATCGAGATCAGGCCTCGCGGTGAACATGCAATGATTGTAGGTCGGAGAGGACCATATCTCACGAAGACTGCGTTCGGGTACCAGGCGCTCGTTGCGCACAGTGTTCCAGAAAGGGCTGCCAATAGCGCCAGCATCGGCTCGGCCGTCGAGGACGGCCCGCACCACTTCCACTTCGCTGGTCCCCGTATCACCGTGTTTGCCCAGGTCGCTGTTGAAGCGCAGCGTGTGGTAGTCTCTTCCGTCGCGCATGCCTTGCTGCTCTAAAAAGTGAACGGGAAGAATCGCTGCATGTCCGCTATCTCGGCTGCCAAGCGCGAGCGTCCGATCTTTCAAATCCGCGAGCGAAAAAATGGGGCCCCCAGTGACGGCGACAATCTTGGTCATCCAGCCGAGATCGGTGTCGCGCATGGCGATCGCACGACAGGCATGGCCGCTCCACTCATCGGACTGCAGGTAGGCAAGGTTTGTATTCCAGGCAATGTCGATTCGCGGCACTGCGTCGCCCGGTTTGGCGAGAAGCGCGAGGACCTGCGCTTCATAGCTCTGGAATAGTACGATCTCGACGGGAAGATGCGCTTCCTCGTGAAAGTAGCGCCGCATCCCCTCCCAAATCGTAACCACTTTCGGATCGTATGCAACGGCGCCCAACCAGATTGTTTTGTTCATAGGTTTCCACTGTTCCTCTCAGCAGCGTTTCATAAAAACACTCTGCGCTTTCGCAGGCGCGCCTGGTCTCAGAAGAGGGGCATTCCCAACAGCGCCTTCCCGATGAACTCGCGCAGGACATCGCCCGTGGGTGCCATGACAGCGCCCGCGTGCGCATCGCGGAACAGGCGTTCGATGCTTAGATGCTTTGAGAACGCGGCGCCGCCGCAAACGCGCATTGCTGTCGAGGTAACGCTGATAGCGACGTCGCCTGCAGCCGCTTTGGTCTCAAGCACGCGCAGTGTGGTGGTCTCGCGCGGCTTTTCAAGGTGCTCGACCAAATCGTCGATGCGCGCTGACAGGCCGTCGGTATCAATCTGCATCGCAGCGAGTTGCGCGCGTAGGGTAGGCAAACTCTCGCCTAAGCTCTGGCCAAGATGTTCGAATTTCGCGCTTTTGAGGTGCGACGCAGTTCCACCGACTGCCGCTCGGCACAATCCTAACGCCACGGCTGCCGTACCCAAACTAAACAGGGGAAGCACCACGTTTAGCATGGCCGGGAAGCCCGCGCCATCATCCGTAAGCTGAAAATCGGTTGCGACCTCGCAGTCGTCTAGCGCAATTGGCGCAGAAGCGTTGGCCCGGAGTCCCAAACCATCCCAGGGTCCCGCAACGGAAAGGCCCCGTGTCTCCGCCGAAAGAAGATACAGCGTCGAATCGGTGGGTCCCACCCCTTCAGGGGCAAGCGCAGAGACGACATAGCTCTGCGCATGACCGGCGCTCGTCACCCACGATTTCTTGGCGCTTATGCGCACGCCGTTACCAGTCCGATAGGCGCGGGATACAGGCGCCCAGAAATGGCTGCGCGAGCCGGCTTCGCTGAAGGCGAGAGTGGATAAATGCCGGCCTGCACCGATCTCCCGCAATATGGGCGCGACTGTCTGAGCCGCCCCTGGACGCGCCGCCAGGATCGTCGCGGTCCCGAGGACGTGCATAAGATAGACCATGGCGACAGAAGCGTCTGCCTCGGCGAGTGTCGACGTCACAACCGCAAAGGTGCGTGGACCCAACCCTGAACTGCCAACATCCACAGGTAGCATCAGCCCAAGCAGTCCAGACTTACCAAGCGCCTCGATAGCGTTGGTAGAGAATTGTCCCGCCTTGTCGTTTTGCCCTGCGGATGGCGCCAGCACGCGACTTGCGATCTCTTGTGCCTTCAAAATAGCTGAGTCATGAGTCATGAATTGCACCTCTCATCGATAAATATTGCAAGGCTTTCTCTTCATGGACCCGGGATGGGACTGCCGATTCAACGGACCCATCGTAGCAGACTGAAGACAGCCCCCTGATTGCCTCATCGCGCTCGTCGCGCAGGGCATCCAGGCCCAGGCTCCGTCCCGGCGGGACTACGAAGACTGCACCATAATGCACCTACGACCAGTCGATTAAGAGTCGTAGAGCAGACTTGCGTACCTGACGACTAGTATGGCTTAAATACTATCGGCCTGATCATTGTTCGCCATTTCTGAAAATACAGATCGGCAGCAGTTAATACCGCTTTCCAAAGGTTGACACTGCGTGGTTTATGCGGTTTGCTCAGAACCATCTTGGTTTGGCGGTTGGGGCACATCCAGCGGCCTTAGAACGAGGCCGTTCAGGTTCTGCTCTCTGCTGGGGGCGGCGATGGCGATCAATCTCTCACCGGGCTTTTATCGTTTTCGGGGCGAATGGCCGTGGCAAATATATCTTCCTTATGATTCGATCCCTACCGCGTCCACCACTTCCCTTAAAGACCTTTCAATATTCCCTCCTGCGATGCATAATGGCTGCTTCTCTATAAACCCATAGAGCACCTCAAGGCAATCGCGAGCGGGAGACTCCACGCATGTTTGTTCCCACCACGTTCCACGCCGCACTTTTGATGACCATTATTAGCACTATCTGCTGGGGTTCCTTCGCCAACACCTTCAAGGGCACAAAAAACTACCGCTTCGAGCTCTACTACTGGGATTACGGGCTCGGCATCTTCCTGATATCGCTGTTGCTTGCCTTTACGATGGGCAGTCATGCCGGCGGTCCCAATGCGTTCCTTGCAAACTTCCACGCTGCCGACAATATCAATCTGTTCTATGCGGCGTTGGGCGGCTTCATCTTCAACATCGCAAATGTCCTGCTGGTCGCCGGTATTGAAATCGTCGGTCTTTCGATTGCATTTCCGATCTCAATCGGCATTGCGCTCGTGGAAGGCGTGGTGCTCAGCTACGCACTGCAGCCGCGTGGCAACCCTGCGTTGCTTGCGGCGGGCGTCCTGATGGCCGTGTTTGCGGTTATTCTGGTGGGCAAATCCTATGGAGCGTTGCGTACCGGGGACAGTGTCGTTTCGCGTCGTGGAGTCGTAGTCTGCATCATCTCTGGCCTGCTGATGGGGATCTTCGCACCGTTCATCACACGCGCCATGACACGTGGAGCAACCCTTACGCCCTATACCACCGCAGTCTTTCTCACGTTCGGCGCCTTTCTTTGCTGCTTCTTCTTCAACACTATTCTGATGCGCAAGCCCATCGTGGGAACGCCGGTCGCCGCCAGAGATTACTTTCGCGCTCCGGCTTCGTATCATGCACTCGGTCTGCTCGGCGGAGCCATCTGGGGCCTCGGCGGAGTATTCAATTTCGTTGCAGCGTCACTCGTCGGGGTCGCCATCTCTTACGCCATCGGACAGGCGTCGCCTATGGTTGCTTGCCTGTGGGGCGTTTTCGCGTGGAAGGAGTTCCGCGGGGCCAACTCACGGGCCAAGGGCTATCTTGCCGCGATGATCATCGCCTATGTGCTTGCGCTGGTACTCATAGCTCGCGCCTACGCCGCTTGATTCATAAGCGAGCAGGCGTCCGGAGAAAATTTCCGAACCAGCGCAAGTCTAAGGGCGTTTGAGCTGTGAAGAACCTGACGTCAAATTGAACAAGAATTTATCCACGCAGGAGGATCGAGGGAAGAATGGGTAACGGGTATGTAGTGGTCATGGGAAGTTATGTGGCGGATGTCGCATTCCGGACAGAAAAGCTGCCTGCGTGGGGCGAGACGTACATGGGAACGGGGTTCAAGCTTGGACCCGGCGGAAAGGGCTCGAATCAGGCGGTAGCCGCCGCGCGTGCCGGAGCCAAGGTAAGCTTCATCAGCAAGCTTGGTCGCGACGCATTTGGCGATCTCGCACGCAAAACATATCGCGAGGAAGGCATCGATACCACGCACTTGCTGGAGACCGACTCCGCCACTGGAGCAGCCGCGATCATCATCGACGCAGTCAGGGGTGAAAACGCAATCATCGTTGTGCCGGGCGCCTGTTTCGAACTGACGCCCCAGGAAGTGGAGTGGGCTCGGGAGATGATCAGGGGAGCCTCGGTCTTTGTTACTCAATTGGAGCTTTCGATCCCGGCAGTAGAGTGCGGGCTCAGGCTGGCACATTCTCTCGGCGTGCCGACGATCCTGAACCCGGCACCCGGCTGCCAGCTGCCGGATTCGCTCTTTCAATACTGCGACTACATCACCCCGAATGAATCTGAGGCGGAGGTTCTGACCGGCATTCGCGTGACTTCACTTGCCGACGCAGAGCTGGCTGCGGATGCGCTCCTCGCACGTGGGGTACGCAACGCCGTCATCACTCTTGGAGCCCAGGGCGCCCTGGTCAAGAATGCGACCGTACGACAACATGTTCCGGCCTGTGACGCGGGCGCAGTGGTGGAAACCACAGGCGCTGGCGACGCATTTAACGGGGGATTTGCCGTGGCTCTGGCCGAGAACAAGGATATCGTCCAGGCGGCGCAATTCGGCTGCGCTGTAGCTGGCATCTCGGTCACTCGCCACGGCACAGCCCCCTCGATGCCCTACCGCAAGGAAGTCGATGATCTGCTGAAGTGTTGCTTATGAACGCGGATGTCCAAAAATCAGCATTGAACTAACAGAGGACTCGCCGGCTCAGGATGATTGGGCAATAACTCGATTTGATCTAAGATCATTGGGTATGGCTGAATCCGGCCATGCCAGTTCAAAGGGATACCTTTGAGCACGTTTTTTGGCGGAGACACACCATGCCAGTCAAACAGCAGGAGCAACAACCCACCCTCACACATTCCGTTCCGGTGCAACTCAATGGCCGGCCATTGGATCCCAATCGCCGCATACCTCTCAACCTCGAATGGGTCGAGGAGATTCGCGTCAACACGAGCGCGGTCGAGCGACGCGCCAGCACCATCGGCACACGCCGCTCAGTAAAGAAAGAGTGGCAGGCCGCCTGGCTGCTCCGCGCCATCTCCTGCATGGATCTCACTACCCTAAGCGGCGACGACAGCGTTGAGCGAGTCAAGCGACTCTGCGCCAAGGCGAGGCAGCCGCTACAGCGCCACATCGTCGAAAAACTCGGCATCGAGGAACTGGAACTCACTACTGGCGCAGTCTGCGTCTACCACGCGTTTGTGGAGACTGCGGTCAAGGCACTCGAAGGCACGAAAATTCCCGTAGCCGCTGTCTCCACCGGCTTCCCTGCCGGCCTCTCGCCCTTAGCAGAACGGGTACAGGAGATCCGCCGTTCCGTCGAAGCTGGCGCGCACGAGATCGACATCGTCATCACTCGCGCGCATGTCTTCAACGGAGAATGGCAAGCTCTTTACGACGAGGTCGCGGCCTTCAAAGACGCCTGCGGCCCGGCCCACATGAAGGCTATTCTCGGCACCGGCGACTTGCTCACGTTGCGCAACGTTGCCCGCGCCAGCGTCGTTGCCATGATGGCTGGGGCCGATTTCATCAAAACCTCCACCGGCAAAGAAGCCACGAATGCGACTATTCCGGTATCGCTTGTGATGGTCCGCGCGATACGCGAATATGCCGAGAAGACTGGTCTCGCCGTGGGGTTCAAACCCGCAGGCGGAATCAAGACGGCAAAGCAAGCGCTGGAATGGATGTACGTCATGAAGGACGAACTTGGGCGGCCATGGCTGGAGCCGAGCTTATTCCGCTTCGGCGCCAGCAGCATGCTCGCCGACATCGAGCGCCAACTGGAACACTACGTCACCGGCCGCTACTCTGCCGCCTACCGTCACCCGATCGCGTAAGGAGAACCCGTGAGCAAGTCAATCGTCGAAGAATTCTACAGCATGGAATACGGCCCCGCGCCCGAAGATACTAAAGAAGTAGATCGCTGGCTCGACTCGCATAAGCGGACCTTCGGCCACTACATTGACGGCGCATGGCAGAAGCCCGCTTCCGGCGAATACTTCGCTACCAGCGACCCCGCCACCGGCGACAAAATTGCCGACGTGGCGCATGGCGATACCGCAGACGTGGATGCCGCCGTGAAGGCCGCACGCAAGGCCTCGCCCGCGTGGCAGGCGCTGAGCGGTCATCAACGCGCCCGCTATCTCTATGCACTCGCGCGCCAGGTGCAAAAGCACTCCCGCCGCCTCGCCGTCCTTGAAACCATCGACAATGGCAAGCCTATCCGTGAAAGCCGCGATATCGATATTCCGCTTGTCGCCCGCCACTTCTACCATCACGCAGGATGGGCCCAGTTGCTCGAGAGCGAGTTCCCCGGTTACGCCGCCTGTGGCGTAGTCGGACAGATCATTCCCTGGAACTTCCCTCTGCTGATGTTCGCTTGGAAGGTTGCTCCGGCGCTCGCTGCCGGAAACACCGTCGTCATCAAACCTGCCGAGTACACACCGCTCACCGCTCTTGCCTTCGCAGAACTGGCAAGCGAAGTCGGCCTGCCTCCGGGCGTTCTCAACGTCATCAACGGTGACGGACGCACCGGTGCGCTGCTGGTAGACCACAACGACATCGACAAGATTGCCTTTACCGGATCGACAGAGGTTGGCCGGATCATCCGCAAGGCAACCGCGGGTTCCTCGAAGAAGCTTTCGCTCGAACTCGGAGGCAAATCTCCGTTCATTGTCTTTGATGACGCTGATCTAGACTCGGCCGTAGAAGGTCTCGTCGACGGTATCTGGTTCAACCAGGGACAGGTCTGTTGCGCCGGGTCGCGCCTCTTGGTCCAGGAGCGCATCGCGGAAGCCTTCTACGCCAAGGTGCGAACCCGCATGGAGACACTTCGTATCGGCTCGCCGTTAGACAAGTCCATCGATATCGGGGCCATCGTCGCACCTGTGCAACTGGAACGCATTCGGTCCCTCGTCGATCAGGGTGTCGCCGATGGTGCAACCTGTTGGCAGCCGCAGTCTACGTTGCCCCAAAATGGTCTCTACTTCCCTCCCACTCTATTGACCGGCGTTCATCCGACCGCGACAGTAGCGCAGGAGGAGATCTTCGGGCCCGTGCTGGCTTCGATGACCTTCCGAACACCGACCGAAGCCGTCGAACTTGCGAACAACACAACCTATGGTCTGGCTGCTTCCGTCTGGAGCGAGAGCATCAACGTCGCACTCGACGTAGCCTCACAAATCAAGGCAGGAGTCGTCTGGGTCAACAGCACCAATCTCTTCGACGCATCCTGCGGCTTCGGCGGCTATCGTGAGAGCGGTTACGGGCGCGAAGGCGGGCGCGAAGGCATGTACGAATATCTCGAACCCACCTGGCTGCCTGAGCACTCGAAGCACAAGCAGACCGCTCAAGCTGCCGCAAAAGCTCCAGAGATGGAGGACAGTGACGACGCCTCAACGACAATTGACCGCACCGTCAAGCAATACATTGGCGGCAAACAGGCGAGGCCTGATTCGGGTTACAGCTTCCCTGTTTATGCCGCCGATGGCAAACTCATCGGCGAAGCCCCGCTCGGCAATCGCAAGGACATTCGCAACGCAGTGGAGGCTGCTCACAAGGCTGAGAAGTGGGCAAAGACTCCCGCGCATACACGAGCGCAGATCCTCTACTACATTGCAGAAAATCTCATTCAGCGCCGGTCGGAGATCATTGACCGCCTCGCTCAAATGGTAGGAGCGGACAAGGCCGCCGCCGAAGTGGAATCCAGCATCGACCGCATCTTTACTTACGCGGCGTGGGCCGACAAGTATGACGGCTCTGTGCACAATCCGCCGATGCGCAATGTCACGCTCGCCATGAATGAGGCTATCGGAGCCGTCGGAATTATCTGCCCCACAGAGGCTCCGTTGCTAGGATTCCTGTCGCTCGTTCTGCCGGCAATCGCTGCGGGTAATACAGTAGTCGCCGTTCCCTCCGAAAAATACGCCACCATCATCGGCGATCTCTATCAAGTCTTCGATACCAGCGATCTGCCCGGCGGAGTCGTCAACATCGTCGCGGGCCGTCCCGCCGAATTAGCCAAAACGCTCGCAGAACACGATGATATCGACGCGATCTGGTGCTTCCGCGATCCGGCAGATGCAACGCTCGTCAAGGCGGCTTCCATCGGCAACCTGAAACAAGTTTGGACCAACGACAAGTACGACATTGACTGGTTCGACGCGAAACAGGGCGAAGGAAGCTACTTCATGCGCCACGCTACGCAGATCAAGAACATTTGGGTTCCTTATGGCGAGTAACGCGTTGTACGACTCATCACGCCAAGCTCGCCACAGCTCTGCAACATCTGGGCGACAATTCCAATTTCAATAGACAAGCCAGCCGTTGAACAGGAATTAGCCATCTGTGCCCGTCCATCGGTCACAAATCCCTCCAGTTTCATCCCAGCGAAGATAACATCTGTCCCAGGTTATAGATAACCGAAGAACAATTCAGCTAACAATCTGAATTAGTGGAGATCGCTGGAGTTTTTTCTTGGTTCTTCGTCACACGTCTCAGCACTTGATCCCTCTTCCTGTCTGACAAAAGTGCGGTTCGTCACGCTCAAGTGCTTCTCGTCACATAGGTTCATCGACATCCTATTTCGGATATCCGGTTGCACTCCCGCATCCGCATTGAGGCCAGTGAAATTACTGCGGGCAAATGCATGCGAGGATGCCAGTTCACACATCTCCGCCTTGCAAAAGGCAAACGAGAGTTGAAGCAGGGATGCACGATGCAGCCCCTTTGCCGCCTCTCGCATGCATGCAAACAGCGAACGCTCCACCGAAATCCAAGGAGAAAGAAATGAATTGGAAGCGCACCTTTGTAGCAGTCGTCGCTATATTTCTAGCCTTTGCATACACTCTCCCTGCCATGGCGCAAACCAGCAAGGGAATCATCGCCGGCATTGTGCGCGATAAAACCGGCGCTGTCGTTCCCGGCGCGAAGGTCACTGTGACTTCGCAGGAAACAAGTGAGACGCGCGGCGCCGTGGCCGATGAACGCGGGGCCTTCCGCATCGATGCCCTCAACTCCGGTCACTACACGATGAGCGTGCAGGCCGGTGGCTTTGACACGGCGAACACGCGCGATCTCAATGTCGTCCCCTCTGTCGTAACGACGTTTGATCCAGTACTGAACGTTGGCGAGGTATCGCAGGCGGTTACCGTGGAGGCAAATACAAACAACATCAACACTGAAAACGGTCAGCTATCGAGTACCGTCAGCACAGCAGAACTCGCCAAGGTTCCCATCTTCACGCTCAATCCAATTGAATTGCTGCAAACGGTTCCCGGCGTCCAGATCGTAGATCAAAACCTGGGGATCAACGGCATCGGCGGCAACTTTTATCAGATTGAAGTCAATGGAGCGCGTCCCCGCAGCAACAATTTCATGATGGACGGCCAGGACATCAACGACGTCGGCATCGGAGGCCAGGCTTTCAATATTAATATCCCCGATGCGTTTCAGAGCGTGACCGCCCTGACCAATTCGTCCTCGGCGGAATACGGCCGATCAGGCGGCGCTATCGTCAATCTCATCACTAAATCCGGCACGAATCAGTATCACGGAGATGTATGGGATCTCTACACCGGTTCCGGTCTCGATTCCCTCGACGGTATTACACGTCAAGGCAAACCCTACGCTTCCAATCCCAAGGCACGTTATGACCAGCACCAAATTGGCTTTACCATCGGTGGCCCCATCTGGAAGAACAAACTCTATGGTTTCGGCGGAGCGCAGTTTTCGCGGTTTTACGGCAACTCTCAGCCGGGTTCGGTTGAACTCCCGGACGCCGCAGGCTACGCGCAGTTGACGGCAATTGGCGGCCCGCAGGTCGCTCTTCTCGACAGCTATCTTTCCGGAGGAGCGTACCTGACCGCCTACACCAACGTAGGCGCAGCCAATGCATACAAGATCAGTCCACGTGGCGGTTGCACTGCTGGCTGCTCCATTTCGACTGCTCTGTTTCAGCGTCCTCCCATTGCACAACAGCAACCCGAAACCCAATGGCTCTATCGCATCGATTTCATCCCTTCAGCGAAAGACTCATTCAGCTTCCGCTATCTGCACGACCGTTCCAACTTCGATCCCTATCTGCCATTGAATACCTCAGGCCTGCCCGGTTTTGATACTGAGGTGGGTGGACCCGCCGAAATTGGTCAAGGAACCTGGACCCATGTCTTCTCCGCGCGAATGCTCAACGAGTTTCGAGCCTCTGAGACTCGCGTCAACTTTCTCTTCCAGCCCACGCCGGAAACACTCGCCAATCCACTGTCCAAGAACTACAACATCACATTCCTAGGACAGGGCTTCGGCGGCTCAACCACTCCGTTGGGCATCTCGCAGAATATGCCGCAGGGAACCAACGAAGAGCTCTATCAGTTTCAAGACACCGTAAGCTGGACACGCGGTCGCCATACGCTTCGTTTCGGTGCCGATGTAGGGCGCCAGCTTGAAACAGATGTAGTTGCACAAAATGCTCTCGGCGGCCTTCTCTTCTCTAAAAACGGAGCGCAATCTCCTCTGGATAATTTTCTCGACAACTTCCTCGGAGCGTCGGGCTCAGCCGGCAAAACCTTCGGCCCAACGCGCATTGACCCTCACACCTGGAAGAGCGCAGTTTTCGTTCAGGATGACGTCAAGCTGACATCCGACCTGACGATCAACGCTGGTTTCCGATATGACTATTTCACTGCTCCGGAGAACTCGCTTCAGTACCCTGCGATTGATTTGAATAATCCATTCGCCCCCATCAATACGGTCGTTAAGGCGAAGAACGACACCAACAATGTCGCCCCGCGCTTCGGCTTTGCGTGGAATCCACGCATCAGCATCTTCAGCGACGGCAAGACCGTCTTCCATGGTGGAATCGGCGCCTTCTACGACACCGACTTCACCAATATCGCCACCAACGGAGCGCAGGCTGCACCCAATGCTCCCACAGGGCTGTTGACCTCCACCACTGGGCGCGGTCTTCCCAATGCCACTACATTGCTCGCGACAATCTCACCCACGCTCAGTCCCATGTCTTCCGTACAAAGCATCGCAAGCAACCTAGTAAGCCCTCTAACCTGGCAGTGGAACTTCGGCGTCGAGCGGCAATTGCCCGCCCAGGTCAAGCTGACGGTCAACTATGTCGGGAATCATGGCGAGAAGTTGTATGCCAACCAGCAGCTCAACTACTTCGTCAACGGATCACGCATCAACCCCGCGCGCAACGCCATCAATATTCGCTCCAACCGCGCCGATGCGGAATACAACAGCCTCCAGACGGAGGTCTCCCGTCAGTTCTCCCATGGTCTGTTCTTCCGCGTAGCCTACACCTATGGAAAAGATCTCGATGACGCATCGGATGTCTTTGCAACATTTGCGTCGCCCACCTCTTACTCGGCCAACCTCTCCCCCAACGGCCTGCATCAGGACTGGGGACCTTCAGTCTGGGACCATCGTCATTACGTATCGTTTAGCTACGCATGGGCGCCAGCAGGATTCCATTCGAGCAGCGCACCGGCGGATGTCCTGTTAAGCGCCTTCACCCGCCACATCAGCATCTCCGGAACCACCCAACTGCAGTCGGGCTATCACAGTACCTTCAACGTCAGTGGTGTGGACATGAACGGCGACGGCAGCACCGCAAACGATCGCCCGCTCGTGGGCAATCCAGGCAAACCGATCGACACCGCCGGTTTTGATGGATTCTACTTTGGTCCCGGCTTCACTCCCGGCGTTTACTACGACGCTGTTACCGGTGACCCCACCACAGCCGACAAGGTGCACTGGCTTGTTCCCCATGGGCCACAGTTCACAACCCAGGAAGTGGGGCGCAACAGCTTTGTGAACCCTAACGCCCAGTACTGGAACATCGCAGTCGAGAAGGATGTCCCAACAACATGGTTCCACTTCGAGCGCGGCATGTTCGTCTTCCGTGTCGAGGCGCAGAACTTTACCAATCACAACAACATTGCGCCGTTGGATATCAATCTCCTCGACATCGGCACAAGCAGCTACCTGAATAAGCAGAACGCAGTCGAACCAACGTTGCGCCACCTGCTGCTATGGGCAAAGTACCGGTTCTAGCTGGCGTTTTATCGCTTCCGAAAGGGCCGGAAGTTCCTCTTCCGGCCCTCTTCATTTAACGAACTCAAAATTTGTGACGAATGACCGGATTGTTTCGGCAAGCAGCAAGCAGCAGGGCCTAAGCTCGTCCTTTTCGTGATGACTATCCCGAAATGGCGGAACTATCGCGATTACGACGCCGTAGCGCACTACGTCTAGGAGGCACCGGAAGAGGCTTCCGGCCGGCCCCGAAACAAACCAAAGTAAGACGCCTTGAGATCTTGGAGGGAACCATGACACTCAACATCCAGGCAACTATCGGCCGTTTTGCAGTTTCCATTCTCCTGCTTGCATGCGCTCCCTGGACCACAAAACCTGTTTTCGCCAACTCAGGAGCGGCCGCAGATCTCACTCAGGTTCAAGTCCTTGCAGAGAAGGGATCAATTCGCGATGAGATCGCGCTTGCCGGACACTACTTTGCCGGAACCGGCGTAAATCAAGACTCGAAGATGGCAGCTTATTGGTATGAGAAAGCCGCCGGGCACGGTAGCCCGGAAGCGCAGAACGAGATTGGTTATTTCTACGACGCTGGAATTGGAGTGGCCCGGGACGCCAAACGCGCAGTCCACTGGTATCAACTCGCCGCGTCTTCCGGGTTCGCCACGGCCAAGGTCAACTTGGCGATCGCTTATCTCCGGGGAATCGGCGTTGAAAAGAATGACGATCTTGCTGTGCGGCTGCTCAACGAGGCGTTTCAGAGAGGCAACGGCACCGCCGCGACATATCTAGGAAATCTCTACTACTTCGGCATTGGCGTGAAACAGGACAAACCTGTCGCTGAGAAATGGTTTGAAGCGGGACTAAAACTGCATGATCCTCTTGCAGCGTACGATCTGGGATCCTTCTACTCGGTGTATGACGACCATCCCCGCGACCTCAACAAGGCGGCCGAACTGCTGCGGCAGGCCGCGGACGCCGGATATGTACCCGCAATGCATTCGCTTGGACTCTTACTGGTAAACCACCCCGAATTGAAGCAGAATCCCGAACAAAGCAGGGCGCTTTTGGAGGCGGCGGCAGCCGCCGGGAGCTGGAAATCCTCTATCGTACTCGGTATCTTGGCGCGCGACGGGCGCGGAACGCCTGCAGATACCAAGGCCGCCTATCTTCACTTTCGCATTGCTGTTCTGCAGGGCGGATCGGCAGCGGACCAAATAATTAAGCATGACTTGGCTTCCCTTGCTAACCGAATAGGGGTGGAGCAGTGTCAAATAGCCGACTCCGCTGCAAATGCATGGTTCGAGCACCACTCTCAAGCACTGCTGTACGTCTATAAGGAAGGATCCACAAAAGGAGAGTTTCCCACGGCTGCGATAGCATCTGCCCCCGACGGGTCTTCCGCGGGACAGTTGGTTCCGCTCTCCAGCTCTTGAAGACTAGCAACACACTTTGTATAGAAAGCGCAGGGTCTGCCACTGAACCTTTTTTCGAGGGTTAGAGATCGTACAAAGCTGCCTTTCCTGAACCCGTTCGTCTTCATCGGCGCGTTCACGCTGCTGGGGATGTTGTTCGGGCTGCAGGATTGGGTCAGCCTGCACTCGATGAGTAAACACATCATCATCACCTTCCGGCTTCTAATGGCCGCGTGGTGCGTGCAATATTTTCTTTTGGGAGCCATCTGCTGGCTCCTTTGGCGGCTGCTTGGGCGCTACGTCCAAAGCGCCGGCCTCCTTGCGATGGTGACGATCGTCCTGCCGCTGAGTCTCTTGGTTAGTGTTCTCGAAGAGATGATCTGGGTGGCGGTTTTCCCTCAGCTGCCGCTTGGAATGACGCCGATGACCTACTGGCATCGCGTGTTTTTTGAGCTGGATGCGGAACTGGTGGACAGCCTGGTCTTCATCTGGTCGGTCTTCTTTCTGTTTCGCGGCATCGGCTACTACCAGCTCTACCGCGAAACCGAATATGCTGCCTCCCAACTGGAAACCCAAATAGCCAACGCGCAACTGCGTGCGCTGCGAATGCAGTTGAATCCACACTTTCTTTTCAACACGATGAACAGCATCTCGAGCCTGATGCAAACCGACATTGCAGCCGCCGACAAAATGTTGGAACAACTCAGCGGTCTCCTGCGTATAACGCTGGAACGCGGAGATGTTCAATTGATCCCTCTCAGTGATGAGATGGAATTTATAGAGATGTATCTGGCGATGCAGGATAGAAGGTTTACCGGCCGAATACTTCAAGAGGTCTACGTCGAACCTGAATTGTACGATGCAATGGTTCCGGCGATGATTCTGCAGCCGGTCGTCGAAAACGCTTACACTCACGGCCTCTCGAGGCTGGACAAGGATGGTGTGATTATTGTGGATGTGCGGCGCCAGAACGCAGCACTCATGATCAGCGTGATCAACAGTGGGCTGGGCCTGCATCCAGTACATCAGAACGGCGATGGACGGAGGGGTGTCGGCCTCGCCAATGTAAAAGACCGCCTGCGCTTGCACTACGGAAGGCACCAGACTTTTGCCATAGAGGAGTTGGCACACGGTAAAGTCCGGGTAACCCTAACGCTTCCGTTGCAGTTCTCCGAACGTCCAACCGTGAAACTTACAGGATATGGTGCGTGATGATTCATACTGTCTTAGCAGATGATGAAGTCCTCGCTCGACAAAAGCTGCGCCAACTTCTGCGAAGCGAGCCGGAAATAGATGTTGTTGGTGAAGGGGCTACGGCCAGCGAAACAATCGAGCTCGTTCGTGCCACAAAACCGCAGTTGCTCTTTCTCGACATCCAGATGCCGGGAATGGATGGCTTCGACATTGCCACAGAACTTTGTTCGGGCAAAATCACGCCACAACCCCACATCATCTTCACCACGGCACATGATCAATATGCCTTGCGCGCCTTTGAAATTCACGCAATGGACTACCTGCTGAAGCCGTTCACGCAGGAACGGCTTTCTTCCGCCGTGGAACGTGCACGTAAGGAGATACTTCTCGTCAATCAGCAGCCTGCAGGCAACGGTACTGCGGCGCAGTCTGGAAGTCACTACACCACCCGCATCGTCTTCAAGTCGCGTGGACGAATTGTCTTCCTGCCTGTATCGGACATTCGTTGGATCACCGCCGAGGAAAATTACGTGCGTATCTGCACCCAGACAGAGACGCACCTGCTGCGCGAGACCATGGCCCGCTTGGAAGAGAAGCTCGACCCCGACATGTTCTTACGCGTTCATCGCTCTTCCATCGTCAATCTCCAGCAGGTGAAAGAGGTGCGCACGGAAGCTGACGGCGAGTATTCTGTCGTCCTGGTAAATGGCGAGAAGCTTACGATGAGTCGCGGCTATCGCTCTCGCATCAATGGTTGGCTCACTCATAGCTGAGCAAAATATGGTTTTTTACAGGTGAGAGCCGCAACATAGAGCCGGGCATGGCGCGAATCCTGTAGAACATCAGGCAATTCGCGCTATTCGTCACTGCGGTCGGTGTTTCGTCTCAGAATTTCAGAATGTGGACGCGATCCGAAAGCAATTTTTAGAATTTCATAGAAAACATCACGAAACGCAGCCGCATCTTTGCGCGCGAAATAGCCCTCCATGATCGGTCGCCCCTCCAACAGATCGATTCATCCCCCGCCATGCATCGTTGTCACATTGTTCCTTTCATCTGCCTATAGGGAAGGCGAAATGCATTCTCCCTCTGCGGGTGAGGTTAAACAAAGTGAACGGAGTAAGCGGCGCCAAACAGAACATCCTGATTGATCCTGGAATGATCACGATGATCCCCGGCCAGTATGAGAAGGACATCGCCCTTTCTTTCCGGTTCAAGTCTGACAGTACCCGAGTGCTCAATGCGCTTAGCATCCCGGAATACATCGAAGTCTGGCTGCAAACGCCGGATACAGGAGAGCAGCAGTTTGTCTTCAACCAGGTAGCCCAGAAGACCTTCCAAATTGATCTCTATCGCGCTGAAGGGTATCAGGCAAGCATTTACGCCTCTTGCCGGGTTGTCGGCGCGAATCAAGTCAGCTACACCTGGACGACAACCTCTCCCCTTGGCACCACGGATACCCTCGTCGACATGAAACTCCTTTGTGGTTCAGAGGGGTGTGTTCTGGCTCTGAAACATAGTGGTTTCAAAGACGCGGTCGAGAGTGCGTGGTGTCGTAGGATGTGGCATCAATCTCTCGAAAAGCTATGCAGACTGATCGACAAAAATTGAACAAAGTTTTGCATCGTCGCGATTGCATCAATTGGCAGCATCTTTGGGAGGCCAGTAGACACTCTACATCATAGAGGTGTAGAGTGCCTACATCATGATCGGAAGAAATCGCTACAAGAACCGCATCGAGTTGCTCCAGGGCACACTCGACATGCTCATCCTTCAGACGCTTCAGTGGGGTCCGCATCACGGCTACGGTATCGTGCAGGCTCTCCGCACAAACTCCGGAGAGGTCCTCCAGGTTGAAACCGGCTCTCTCTACCCTGCCCTGCACCGTCTCGAGCGCCAGGCCTGGGTGCGCTCCGAGTGGAAGCAGACCGAGAGCAACCAGCGCGCGAAATACTACCGCATCACCGCAGCCGGCAAAAAACAGTTAGCCTCCGATCTCAGCCGCTGGCAACACATGGTCGAGGTCATCGGCGCCGTCATGCATCGCGCCCCTGAAGGAGAAGAGGCATGAGCTTCTTCTCCCGGTCATTCGCGAAGCGTAAAGCGGAGCTCGATGAAGAGGTCCAGGCCCATCTGCAGATGGACATCCAGAATCGCAAGGACCGCGGCGAATCCTCGGAACAGGCACACGCAGCAGCGATGCGTGAGTTCGGCAACATAGCCCTGATCGAAGACGTAACCCGCGAGACTTGGGGATGGGTTCGCCTCGAGCGCCTTGGACAGGACCTGAAATACGCGCTCCGACAACTAAGAAGGTCGCCCGTATTCATCGCCACTCTGGTCGCAACCCTTGCGCTCGGTCTGGGTGCCACCGCTGCAATGTTCACTGTAGTCGATCATGTCCTGCTGCGCCCGCTACCCTACACAGACTCGCATCAATTGGTCGCGATCAACGAAGCGGGCAAAAAAGGAGTAACCGGCGGAACTCCCTTCCTCGATCTCCGGCAATGGCAGCAGCGTAGTCATGCGCTACAGGAGATCGCGTTCTACAGTTCGACGAACCACATCTCCTTCCTCGACGGAACTACCGGATCGGCGCGCGTCATAGCTCCGCAGGTGAGCGCCAACCTCTTCGCCGTGTTAGGCGTGCATCCGGCAATGGGCCGCGGCTTTGAAGGACAAAGCGATGGCTCCGTTCTTGCCGGAGAGGCCCACAATATCATCCTCAGTGACTCGATTTGGAGAACCACCTACGGCAGCGATCCGAATATCCTCGGCAAGGTCGTCAAGCTGAACGGGGAGTCGTACATCATCGTTGGCGTGATGCCTCGCGACTTCACCTTCCCCTTCGGCGATGCCAACCCGCATGTCTGGTTGCCGAAGGTGATCGGCGACAAGGACGCCGTCCGCACTGCAAACCTTACGCCCAACTACCAGGTCATCGGGCGGCTGAGACCTAATGTGGCCTTTGAGACCGCAGAATCAGAGCTCAAGGTGATCCAGTCCGACGTGGCCAAACAATATCCCGACCCATATGACCGCGAGCGAGTCACCTCGATCAAACTGCAACGGTATGACGATTCCCTGGTCGTCAGCGACCTCAAGAAAGCTCTACTGGCGCTCTTTGCCGCCTCAGGCGTGCTGTGGCTGATCGCCTGCGTCAATGGCACTAGCCTGATGCTGGCACGCGCCGCCGCAAGACAGCGAGAGATCGCCGTCCGTGGCGCATTAGGTGCCAGCCGCTGGCGTATCGTGCAGCAGCTTGCCGTCGAAGGTCTGGTCCTCAGCGTCATAGCCTCCGCGCTTGGCCTCGGCCTCGCCATGCTGATGCTGAAGCTCTTTGAACACGGCCTGACCCAACAGTTCCACATCCACGAAAAGATGACCCCGAACCTCACCATAATTGGAGTGTTGGCCGCCTTGACGATAGTCAGCGCCCTTCTATGCTCCGTTTGGCCCGCCGTCGTGGCGGCAAGAGCCTCGATCGAGCCCGCGCTCCGGCAGGGTGGTCCGCAGAGCAGCAGCGGCGTAGTGCAATATCGAACCCGCGCGTCGCTCGTAGTCTTGCAGATCGCAATGTCCCTCATCTTATTGGTCGGATGCGGACTCCTGCTCCGCACCATCTACGCGCTGCGTCACGTTCCCCTTGGGTTCCGCACCGATCACATCATCGTCGCCAACATGACAATTCCGGCCTATCGATTCTCCGGACATAACATGACCACTGAGCTCTACCAACCGCTGGTGGATCGCGTCAATCGCATACCCGGTGTACAAAGCGCCTCTCTCATGACGGCGGTGCCCCTCGGCACCACTTTCAAAATGCAGTTCACCTTCTCCGACCGGGGAAACAGCACCGCCGAGATTCGCAGACGAGACATGGTCTCGCAGTTTCGCGCCGTCGGTCCGGAGATGCAGCGCGTCTTCGGCTTCCGCATGTTCAAAGGCCGATTCTTCAACGAGTCAGATACAGCCACTTCGCAAAGCGTCGTCGTCGTCAATCGAGAGTTCGCCAAGCAATATCTAGGCGCCGACCAAAATCTGGAAAAGATTCTCGGCCAAAGCCTGCTCAACCTGACCAAGAACAGACACACCGTAATCATCGGTGTCCTCGACGATGAGCGGCAGGTCTCCATCGCCAGTCAATCTCAGCCGGAGATAGAAATCTGCATCCCCCAAATCACACCCGAGACCCTCGCCTATCAAAGCGTCGAAGGCCTCAGCATGGATCTCGCCGTGCGCACCGATCGCAACCCCTCTTCAGTCATCCCCGAACTCCGCGAATTGATGCGCCAGTCAAGCCCCGAACTCTCCGACAGCACCTTCACTACCATGGACCAGGTCGTCGAAGACTCATACGGCAGCCAGCAGCTTGCCGCGCGTCTCTTGATCGTATTTGGAGGATCAGCCTTGCTTGTCTGCATCACTGGAATTTACGGCCTGCTCGCCTATCTGGTGGCGCACCGCACCAAGGAACTCGGCCTTCGAATCGCCCTCGGTGCCCAGCGTGGCGACGTGATGTGGCTTGTGTTGCGCCAGGCCGGTTGGATGCTGCTTGCCGGATCCAGCCTCGGCCTGATTCTGGCCTACATGACCAGCCTTCTGCTGCGAACGTTCCTCTATGACATCACGGCCCACGACCCATGGACGATGGCTGCAGTCACCGCACTGCTCGTCGGCGGAGGCCTCGCCGCATCCTCCATCCCAGCTCGACGCGCCGCTATGGTCGATCCCATAGAGGCTCTCCGCACCGAATAGCCGGCGTGAAGACAAAAGCCGTCACGCGTTCAGGCAACGTCGAACGGCAGCAGCATCCAATTTGTCTAGAAGGTAAAGGCGAGTCCAGCCTGCATGGTTCGCGGCGACTGCGCCAGGAACAAGGTCTGCCCATCCGCCGACAGGAACGGGCGATACCCTTGCGCCAGCAGATTCGTAACATCGACGGTCGCATCGAGTCCGGCCGGCAGCAGGTGCCCCAGCCTCAACGCCTGCCGCAGATAGCAACTGAAATAGGCCTGATCGCCGAAAGAAGTATACGGATCAACCGCGGTCACCAACCGCGTCGGCTGCCAGCGATACGAAGCCCGCAGCCTCGTTCCGGTGCGAACCACCCTTCCCCGCAGAGCAAGCGTCGCGGTCTGCGCAACCTGCGGTGCCAGTGCCGTTGACATGGTGGGTAGGCTCATCACCGCTCCGTCCCTGGCCGCAAGCCCCGCACCGGTCGCGTACGCCACCGCCACCCACATGCTCGGGGTCAGAGGCTCGGTCAGAGTCACATTGACGCCCTGACTCTTGTATCCAGCATTCAAAAACCGGAAATTACCCGTCGTCGAATCCGCGAGAATCCCATTCGCTCCAGGCTGGCTCGCCTGCCGGACATCCGCGGCTCCCAGCGCACCACCGCCCGCCACCGCCACCCGGTCGAGTGAATCGAGATAGTAGGCAACCTGAATCAGTCCCTGTCCGGTCTTGCGGCTGACGCTGAACTCCTGGTGACGTCCCTGCTCCGTCTGCATCCGCCCTTGGTACATCACAGCGATCGGCATCTCCTGCTGCACAGAATCAAGCCCAGCAAACGACTGGAGATTCTGCGACGTCGCCAATCGATACCCAACCGCCCAGCCCTTTACCGGATGCGTCGTTACCTTCAAAAACGGCCGCGAACCGGAGACATAACCCGAGGAACCGGCGACATAAAGGGTGCCCCCAGCTTCTACATCGGCAAAGCTCCCAATCTGGATCCGCTGAGCGCTGGACATCTGCATCGCGTTAAACCCCGGAGTCGGGCCCGCGCTTACCAGCTCCGGGTGGGATTGATAGCTCACCACCGCCCTGCCTGCGCCGGCAAACCCCAGCAGCGTCTCATAGCCCGCTGCAATCTCCGTCGACGGACCAACAGCAGTCGGTCCCGGTTGTTTGCCAACGTCCGCGTGCAGCGTTAGGCCGGCACCGTCATCGAGCGTTCGTTCCAAAGCAAAGACATTGTGGATGCCGCTGCTGCCAAACCCACCGTCACCGGCCGTCATCTCGGCTCTTGCTCTTTCGGAGTGCCGCGACCGAGACTCCGTCACGCTCGACGAGACCAGGATAAGGTCGCCATCCTCCGCCAGCCTCAGAATGGGACGGTTGGCCGCCGCGCGCATCGTCCACTTCCAGTCGTCGCTCGGTTCATCTGCCTTACGACGCTCTGCCGGGATCCAGGTAGAAGATTCGAAGAGGGTATTCAGCGTAAGGTTGACGACCGCCTGGGCTCCTGCCCGAAGTTGCAGGTTGGCCCGCTTCGCCGGGACAAACAACGCAGCGCTTGCCATCACTTCATATTTTCCGGGAGTCAAATGCGGAATAAGATAGCGTCCGTGCAGATCGGTAAACGCCGTTCCAAGAACGGCAGAGGAGTCTTCCGCAATCACCTGAACCAGAGCACCCAGTTGCGCCACACCCTGCGCATCGCGAACAACGCCAGACACCGCCGCACCCTGCTGCGCCATAGCAAGAGGCGCAGCCACGGTTAGCAGCATCAGCGAGAGAAACGCGATCTTCACCTGGGGTCGTTGCACAGTAAAGCCGTCCTGCGCGTCGATGGCTGTTCCAAATAGACCGCGCCCGATAAAAGGGGGAGCGGCTTCACAGAATGCGTTGCTGCCGGCCATTGCCCGTCCGAATCCGCATGGCCATGCCGCCTACTCAATATCGCATCTGCCTAATCTACGATAAACGGCTGAGAATCTGCAATCTGCTGCTTCGTTATTCCGTCATTTACTTTGATGCTTACTTTGTACTTTCCGGGCTGAAGAGACGCCAGCGGCAAACTCTTTTCAATTGTAATCTGGTCGGAGTTCGGGCTGATCTTCGAGGTTGATTCCTGGGTCTCGAGAATCGCCTTGTTCGTCGCCAGATCCAGAATCTGGTACTCGATCGTCGCGCTGTTCTGCTTGCTCTTTTCGTCAATGCCGAGGTTATACACCTGCATCCAGAAATTCAGGTTCTGCGCACGGTGGAAGGTCACCGGAGCCCCAATGGCAGGAGGCACGCGCGGAACAATATGAGTATCTCCAATAACAAAGTTTCCGGCACCAATATCCTTCGACGGTACGCGCTCCATCGAGCCGGCAAGGATCAGCGAAGACGACGCAAGTCGGTCATCGTCATAGCGAGGGACATTCAAACTCCGCTCCCACCTGCCAATATGGTCGGGATTATTGACGTCCTTGATAACGACATCAACCTTGTAAAGCCCGGGCCGCAGCGGCAGGGCCTTCCAGTACACCGATAAGTCATTCTTCTTCCGCGCCAGCAGTTCGCTCGGCACCTGAACGGAAACCGTATCTTCGAAGGTCTGTATCGGCTTGTGATTCAGGTTCGAGACACGTCCCAGAATATTCACCGTGCCCATGGCAACGCCGTCTTTATTCGAGAACGTGATATCGCCATTCCGGATCTGCAGGGTCAGAGGCACCAGAATCGTGTCGTTGGTCACTTTCACATAATCCGTCCGCACGTCAAACAAGAATGGCGGTCCGGTCAGAATCTTCGAAGTCGTCATAAACGACTCCAGGTCCTTGAACTTGATCACCGGAGCAGCCTGCAGCTTCGCAAATTGATCCAGGCGGTCAAACTGCTTGCTCTGGTTCTGTTGCGACATCGGTCCAGCACCGAGTTGCTCGAGGCCGCCGCCCGAAAAACGGTCCGCCTGCTTCGCCATCCCCATCTGTTCATAAAGCGTCTGACCGGCGCCTGGAGTATGCTTCAGCGCATCCTTCTCCGACCGGTCGATCGTCATGTGGTAATCCCCGCACATGCAGGTATCCACAAACTCGATGTCGATGTTGTCGCCGATCCCTTCGATATAACGGTAATGCCACACCTCAAACGGGAAGGTAGAGGTGTTGCCGCCGCCCTCGTCCATCGGCCTCTCATAGCTGCCGCCGCTCGGATGAGAGTCGATATTGTCCGGCTTGCCAAAGGCGATGTAGATGTGGCCGCGGTCCGTTCTCCACCCCGGCTTTCCGGCGGCAAAGTGCTCGTTGGCATACGCGATGCGCGCGTAATGCTCTTCGCGGAATTCATTCTCAGGCGAGTCCGGATTGGGGTTCCGCCGCAGCCAGAAATTCTCGATAAACTGATCGCGCTCTTCGTCGTTGCTCAGGCTCTTGAACGCCTGCATCTCCTGGTCGGTGATGATCCACCGGACATCCTCATCGATCCACTTCTTGTACACACCCTTCAACTCTTGCTTAAGCGCATTTCGTTGAGCGATCTTCTCCTTATCGCTCAGGGGACGCTTCAACGGATCCGGCTTCTCCGTGGTCACCGGTCCCTTGGTTACCCCATCAGCCTGCGCCGGATTAGCCGGCGCATCTTGCGCTGTCCCAACTCGCACTCCCATCGTCAGCAGGAAAACAAAAGCCATGCCGGACACAAAGCGCTGTGAAGTCGTCATAATAGGGGTGGCACTCCTGATACCAACATACATTGTAGAGCGGTTATTTCCCTGATACAAGAGGTAGACGCACCAACGGCTCTGATATCATCATCCGTATCAAAAAGAACTCCAAGTCTCGCTAATAGGAGAGTTGCGGCCCCTCGTCCAATCGTCTCGCAGAGGACCTAAGTCCATTTTCTAGAAAGAATACGGAACGCAAGTCCGGCCGTCTCCGTATTGTCTCTTTAGACATGAACTGATACGCACAAACTTCGCCCCAGCACCTCCTGATTGAGCGGAGGTCCATAGAAAGCAGCAATGAGCGCTAAAAAGATTATTGTCATCGTTGTGGTCGTCCTCGCCTTGGCAGGAGTCGTGGTTGGCACCATCATCCACGGACAGTCCAGCGTCACCAAAGTCGCCACAGGCAAAGCCGTCCGCCAGGACCTCATCTCCATCGTTAACGGCACCGGTCAGATCAAGCCGAAGACCTACGTCAACGTCGGCGCCACCGCCTTCGGACGCATCACCCACCTCTACGTAAAAGAGGGTGATCACGTCAAAGCCGGGACGGTCCTGGCGAAGGTTGAGAGCGTTCAACCCCAGGCCACCGTCGAGGCGCAACAGGCCGCCATCGCCGCGGCCCACACCGACATCACCAGCTTCGTCGCCGCGGAAAAAACCGCCGAGGCGAACATCGCTCAGGGTAAGGCCGATCTCGAGCAGAAGCAGCTCGACTACAACCGCTCCCAGGCTCTCTACAACGACAAACTCATCGCCAAGCAGGACTACGACGCCAAAAAAGCCGCATACGATATGGCCGTCGCCACCCTCGCGCAACGTCAGGCCGCTCTCGCCCAGGCCCGCGCTCAGACTGACTCCCAGCGCGGCCACATGAACCAGGCTATGGCCAGTCAGCGTTCCAACTACGACGCCCTCGACAAGACCATCAGCCGCGCACCCTTTGACGGCCTCGTCACCAACGTCCCAGTCCGCGAGGGCGAGACCGTCGTCGTCGGCATTCAAAACGCCGAGGGCTCCACCCTCATGACCCTCGCCGACATGTCCGTCATCACCGCCGAGGTCAAGGTGGACGAGACCGACATCGTCAACGTCGAACTCAACCAGACCGTCGACGTCACCGTCGATGCCCTGCCCGGCCGTGTCTTCAAGGGCCACGTCACCGAAGTCGGCGATCAGGCCCTCCTCCGCACCACCGGCATCGCCACCAGCCAAAGCACCACGGGAACAGAAGAAGCCAAGGACTTCAAGGTCGTCGTCACCCTCGATCCGACCCCAGGCGTCGCAATGGACGACCTCCGTCCCGGCCTCTCCGCCACAGCCAAGATCACGACCGCGAACAAGCCGAACGCCCTCACCATCCCCATCCAGGCGCTCGTCCAGCGAGACCCCGCTGCCGAAAAGGTCCTCTTCACAAACGGCGGCAAACCGCCCTCAGGTGCCGTAGCCACCCCCGCCGGAGCCGCTACCAAGGCCCAGCTCGTCCAGGGAGTGTACGTCCTCCAGATGGACCACAAGAAGCAGCGAGTCCACTTCGTTCCCATAACCACTGGCATCACCGGAGCCACGGATATCGAGGTCCTCAGCGGCCTCAAGGAAGGCGACCAGATCGTCACCGGCCGCTATCGAATTTTGCGAGCCCTTAAGAGCGGTATCGCCGTCAAAATAGATAACACCGTCGAGACCAATGCCGACGAGAAGTCCTAAACCATCGCCAGCAAGGAGTGGTCTGCGCCGGTAGATGGTTCGTTAACCCTCGTGGAACCATACCTTCGGCCCAAACGTACTATCCTGAAACAGGCAACATCACCGGAGAACCGGATGGCCATCGAAACCGCAGTCGAATCCCCGCTCAGCACAAGCAACGCCGCCGGCCCTACCCCAGGCGACGTGATCGTCACCGACAATCTCTGGAAGACCTACGAGATGGGTGACCAGCAGGTCCACGCACTCCGCGGCGTCAACCTCCGCATCCGCCACAACGAGTATGTCGCGATCATGGGCCCCTCCGGCTCCGGAAAATCCACGCTGATGAACCTCATCGGCTGCCTCGACTCCCCCTCGCAGGGCCGCTACTGGCTCAACGGACACGACGTCTCCGAACTCAATGACGACGAGCTCGCCCGCATTCGCAACAAGGAGATCGGCTTCGTCTTCCAGACCTTCAACCTCCTCGCCCGCGCTACCGCTCTGCACAACGTCGAGCTGCCCCTCATCTACAACGGCACTCCCGCCGCCGCACGCACCGCCCGCGCCAAGGCTGTCCTCGAGTCCGTCGACCTCGGTGCTCGCATGATGCACAAGCCCAACGAGCTCTCCGGCGGCCAGCGCCAGCGTGTCGCCATCGCCCGCGCCCTCGTCAACAGCCCCTCCATCATCCTCGCCGACGAGCCCACCGGAAACCTCGACTCCAAGACCGGCGACGAGATCATGGCCCTCTTCGACGAGCTCCACGCCAACGGCAACACCATCATCGTCGTTACCCACGAGCCCGACATTGCCGAGTACGCCCACCGCGTCGTGACCATTCGCGACGGCGTCATCGCCAGCGACCATGCCTCCGCACGAACCCGCAACAAGCAGTAACCAAACGGCCTCCCTATCCGGCTTCCGAAGCCCTCACCGTCCGTCTAAAATAGGATGATGGCAATAGTCCTCCGCGCTTCCCGGCTCGCCGGAACTCTCACTGCCCTCCTGATAGCCTGCACGACCCTCCACGCCGATCCCGCGCGTTTCGACCTCGCCGGCCCCAAAATTGACGTGCACGTCACCCGAGCCGGCCGCACTCTGCCCATCGCCCAGGTTCCCAACCTTCAGACCGGCGACAAGATCTGGCTTCACCCCGACCTCCCGCCCACCCAGTCTGTCCACTACCTCCTCATCGCCGCCTTCCTCCGCGGCTCCACCAACCCGCCCCCCGACAACTGGTTCACCGAGATCCAGACCTGGAATAAAAAAGTCCGCGAAGAGGGCGTCACCATCACGGTTCCGGACGAGGCCCAGCAGGTCATCCTCTTTCTCGCACCAGAAACCGGCGGCGACTTCAGCACCCTCCGCTCCGCCGTCCGCGGCCGCCCCGGCGTCTTCGTCCGCGCCTCGCAGGACCTCGCCGAAGCCGGCTTCGAACAAGCCCGCATTGAAGCCTATCTCGCCAACATCCGCCGTGTCCCGCCCGACGACCCCAAAGCCCTCGCCGAGCACTCCGACTTTCTCGCCCGCACTCTCAACCTCAAGCCCAACACCGACTGCTTCAAGAAGCCCGTCGATGCCCAGGCCACCTGCCTCACCCAGGCCGGCAACCAGTCCCTGCTGGACGACGGCCACGGCCAGACCGTCGCTGAAGCCCTCAGCAACGGAGCCAGCACCGACCTCATCAACCAGGCCAGTTACACCTCCCTCGGCGGCGCCGGCCTCTATAGCGCCTACGTCGGCGCGGTCGTCGACCTCGTCCGCCTCATGAGCGGCCTCCACACCGCCAAGTATCAGTACATCCCCGCCATCGCCTTCCCCGACGGCGAAGCCCTCAACCTCCGCCTCAACACGCCACCCTCGTTCCACAATCCAAAATCCGTCATCGTCATCGGCCTTCCCGCCATTCAGACAGCGGTCCCGCCGCCCCTGCGCCCGGCCGACCCCAAAGCCATCACCTGCCTCCTCAAACCCTCCATCGTCCTTCTCGTTGAAGGCGCGCCCCTCGTCTTCTCCACTGGCTTCGCCCACGACCTCGTCCTCCACCTCGACAACGCCGGCAAAGAGACCGAAGTCCCGCTTGCCCCCGACGCCTTCCAGGGCGGCCTCGTCCTCGCCCATCCTCCCGAGCGCAAGCCACTCCCGCTCGACCCCTTGACGGCTTCCGATGAGGTCAAAGGCGAAGCCAAACCCGCCGCTGCAGACAAACCCGCCAACAAGATCACCCCCACCGCCGCCACCACCATCTCCGGCACCGTCACTGGCTTCTGGGGCTTCGATCCCTTCACCGGCCCCATCCTCCGTCTGCAGGACATCCCCGGCAAAGACTGGAAGCTTATCTCCCCCGATCCGCTCATCGCCGGCAAAGACCAGCACGTCCTCCTCACCGCCACCGGCACCGCCTGCCTCGAAACCGTGAAGCTCGATCCCGGCCCCAACTCAGCCTTCGGCGGAGCCAAAGAGCAGATTTTCAAACGCGTCCCAGACAAGCCCAACACCGTCGACGTCGCCCTCTCGCTTCCCCCGCACGATCCCGGCACCCTCCATCTCGCCGTCCAGCAGTACGGCGTCTCCAAACCCGACACCGTCAGCCTCACCGACTACTCCGAGCCCGCCAAGCTCGACTCCCTCACCTACCACGCAGGCGACACCGTCGCCCAGCTCGCCGGCTCGCGCCTCGACCAGGTCCAGAAGCTAGTCCTGAACAACCTCACCTTCACACCAACCCCCGCAGAGTCCAACGCCGCAGCCGAAAAAAACCTTCAGCTCTCCCTCCCTCCTAACTTCAACCCGCCCCAACTCCACCCGGGCGAACACCTCACCGCGCAGGTCTCTCTCAAAGACGGCCGCACCCTCACCCTGCCCGTCACCGTCTCCCCATCGCGCCCCGCCGTCACTCTGCTCAGCAAGAGCATCAACCAGTCCGAACCAAATCCCATCCACCTCGCCGATCAGGATGACCTCCCCGTCGATGAGCAGCTCACCTTCTCTCTCAAATCCAGCCAGCCCTTCCCGCGCACCGGCTCCATTGAAATCGCCAACGCCGACGAGAGCCTTCACACCTCGCTCAACGTCGCCTCCGGCAGCCTCATCCTGCAAAACCACAACACTCTTCTCGCCACCCTCGATCCCCTCAAATCCTTCGGCACCTCCGCCTTCGGTCCTCTTCGCCTGCGCCCCGTCATGCCCGACGGCACCACCGGCGACTGGCTCCCGCTCGCCACCCTCGTCCGCCTGCCCACGCTCAAAGACCTGTACTGCCCCTCGGACACCACCCAACCCTGCACCGTCTCCGGCTCGAACCTCTACCTCGTCGACTCCATAGCCACCGACCCCGACTTCACCACCCCCACCACGGTCCCCGAGGGCTTCATCGGCAACACCCTCACCCTCCCGCGTCCACCAAAAACCGGCTTCTACCTCAAGCTCCGCGACGACCCCACCGCCCCCAACTCCGTCTCCCTCCCCATCCTCACCACGCCTCCGCAGCCAAGCCTCAACTAACCCAATCCGCATCCACTCCCACACCCCTTGTCATCCTTCGCCGCAGGCGGAGGACCTGCTGTTGCACTTGCACTTGCCGTTGCTCTCGCTGTTTCGAGCTGACGGTTTAGCGAATGCCCATTTCCTCACCCCCGTGGACCATTGCGAATCGTAGCGATATTCTGAATCGTGAAGCGTTCCACGGAGACTCGGAATCAGATAGAGAAACGCAACGATGCATCGATTCCAGACTCAATCGTTGGACCCAACAGGCAAAAGGAGAAATAACATGTCAACCGAAACGAAGTGCCCATTCCATCACGCCGCAGGTGAAGGCACATCGAACCGTGACTGGTGGCCGAACCAGTTGAACCTCAGGATCCTGCATCAACACTCCTCCCTGTCCGATCCCATGGATAAGGACTTCAACTACGCCGAAGCCTTCAAGAGCCTCGACCTGGCCGCCGTAAAGAATGACCTCCTCGCAGTGATGACCACATCTCAGGACTGGTGGCCGGCGGACTTCGGCCACTACGGGCCTCTGTTTATTCGCATGGCGTGGCACAGCGCCGGAACGTACCGCATCGGGGACGGTCGCGGCGGCGCCGGCTCCGGCCAGCAACGCTTCGCTCCTCTCAACAGCTGGCCTGATAACGTCAGCCTCGACAAGGCGCGTCGGCTGATCTGGCCGGTCAAGCAAAAGTACGGCAACAAAATTTCATGGGCTGACCTAATCATTCTTGCCGGCAACGTTGCGCTGGAGTCGATGGGCTTTAAGACCTTCGGCTTTGGCGGCGGTCGCGAGGATGTCTGGGAACCGGACCAGGACGTGTACTGGGGCGCTGAAACCACATGGCTCGGTGGCGAGCATCGCTACGACAAAGGAAAGCACGCTCACGAGGGCGTGATTGTGGCCGAAGAGGAGTTGCACGGCACCGAGAGAGATCGTACCGGCGGAGGCACCCACGAACGCAATCTGGAGAATCCGCTCGCCGCTGTGCAGATGGGCCTGATATACGTGAACCCGGAAGGCCCGGATGGCAAACCGGATCCTGTCGCCGCAGCCCACGACATCCGCGAGACCTTCGCCCGCATGGCGATGAATGACGAAGAAACCATCGCGCTGATCGCGGGAGGCCATACCTTCGGCAAGACTCACGGCGCTGCTCATGCGTCCCATGTGGGGCCTGAACCCGAAGCCGCCGGCATCGAGCAGCAGGGCCTCGGCTGGAAGAACAGCTTTGGTACCGGCAAGGGCGGCGACACGATCACCAGCGGCCTGGAAGTCATCTGGACCACCAAGCCGACAAAATGGAGCCACGAGTACTTTGAACATCTGTTTCGCTACGAATGGGAGCTGACCAAGAGCCCGGCAGGAGCGAATCAGTGGAAGCCAAAAGGTAGCGCAGGCGCCGGCACTGTGCCGGATCCGCACGACCCGTCAAAGCGTCGCGCGCCGTCCATGCTGACCACGGATCTCTCTCTGCGCGTCGATCCTGCCTATGAGAAGATTTCCCGCCGCTTCTACGAGAACCCGGACGAGTTTGCCGACGCCTTCGCTCGTGCATGGTTCAAACTCACGCATCGCGATATGGGGCCGCGCCCGCGCTACCTCGGTCCGGAAGTCCCTGCCGAAGACCTCATCTGGCAAGACCCCATCCCCGCGGTCAATCACAAGCTGATTGATGAGCAGGACATTGCCTCCCTCAAGGCCAAAGTCCTGTCTTCGGGCTTGTCCGTCTCTCAGCTGGTTTCGACCGCCTGGGCGTCGGCATCCACCTTCCGTGGCTCCGACAAGCGTGGCGGCGCGAATGGTGCCCGAATCCGCCTCACGCCGCAGAAGGACTGGGAAGTCAACCAGCCGGAACAGCTGGCAAAGGTGCTGAAGACTCTCGAAGACATTCAAAGCGAATTCAACGGCAAGCAGTCCGGCGGCAAGAAGGTCTCGCTCGCCGACCTGATCGTCCTGGCCGGTTGCGCAGGTGTCGAGAAGGCGGCGAAGAACGCCGGCCATAGCGTGACCGTTCCCTTTACTCCGGGACGCATGGATGCCTCGCAGGAGCAGACCGATGCGGACTCCTTCGCCGTGCTGGAACCCATGGCGGACGGCTTCCGCAACTATCTCAAACGCAAATACACAGTACCGTCCGAGACGTTGCTGATCGACGAGGCCCAACTGTTGACACTAACCGCGCCCGAGCTGACCGTGCTGATCGGCGGCCTGCGTGCGCTGAGTGCCAACGTCGGACAAACCAAACATGGCGTCTTCACCAAGCGCCCGGAAGCCCTGACCAACGACTTCTTCCTCAACCTGCTCGATATGGGTACGGAGTGGACGCCTGTCTCACACGCCCAGGACGTGTTTGAAGGGCGCGATCGCAAAACAGGGCAACTGAAGTGGACGGGCACCCGTGTCGATCTCATCTTCGGTTCAAATTCCCAGCTCAGGGCCCTTGCCGAAGTCTACGGAAGTTCGGACGCACAGGAGAAGTTTGTCCATGACTTTGTAGCTGCCTGGAACAAGGTGATGAACCTTGATCGTTTCGACCTTGCGTAATCCTGGAAGGTAGGCCGGACGGTCTTACGCGGCTGAACCTCGACCTGGCATCCGGATTATCCCGGATCAGGTTGAGGTTCGAGCCGTTCCTGCTTCCGGATCGGTGTCGACCTGTCCGCAGCGAACTATCTATTCATATCGCAAGGCAACCATCGGATCGACTCGCGAAGCACGTCGTGCCGGTAGGAATCCCGCTATCAGGCCAACGAGCAGAAGACCAGCAACCGAACCTGCAAGGCTAATCCAATCAATGCCACTCATACCAAAGAGCATGTTCGCAACGAAGCGGCCTCCTGCAAGGGCGACAGGAATCCCAACGGCTGTGCCTATGGCGACCAGGAGCACGATCTCCCGCATCACCAGCCAGCGAACGTCCGCGCGGGAGGCGCCGATGGCGATCCTGATGCCAATTTCGTTGGTTCGCCGGCTGACGATGTAAGACATCAAGCCGTAAATTCCGATGCAGGAGAGAAAGACCGCGAGCAGCCCGAAGAAGGCTGAGAGCTGCGCGACGAGTCGCTGGTTAGTGATGGAGCGGGCCACCTGTTCGTCGAGCGTGGTGATGCGGGAGATCGGCAAGGTGTGGTTGACACTGTGTATCGCCTGCTGAACTTCATTCGAGATTGTGTTGAAGCTTCCCTCGTACCGAACAGCCAGACCGCCGTAGCCCCATGGATGCTGCGGATTGGGGATGTAGTCGATATATTGCGGCCGCTCCTGAAGGCTGCCGAACTTGACGTCTTTGACGATGCCGATGACTTCGACATCAGCTTCAGGTTTCGGATCGATGGTTGTGTAGTAGTGATGTCCGATCGGATTGACGCCAGGGGGAAAGAGATCCTTCGCCATACGCTCGCTGATAATCGCCACTCGGTGCGAGGTGGATGTGTCCTGCGGACCGAACATGCGGCCGGCAAGAAGCGGTATCTGCAGTGCAGCAAAGTAATCGTTGCCGATGACGTTGTGCTTGACGTTGATGTCTTCCCTCGCTTCCGCACCTGCGACGCGAATTTCGGTGTTCCAACTGCCTTGACCGAAGACGAACGAAGCAAAGCTCGCAGCCTTCACACCGGGCAGTGCACTCACGCGCTGCTCGATCTGCTGAAACATCGCGATCATGCGCGGATCATTACCCTTCAGCCCGGTTACGTTGGAGTCGACCTCGAGACGCAGCACGCCTTCGCGATTGAAGCCGGTGTCGACGTTGGTGAGATTCATGAGGCTGCGGATAAACAGGATTGCTCCGACTGTCAGCACAAGGGAGATCGCGACCTGAGCGACGATCAGCACCTTGCCGATTGGGCTTCGGGAGGTGCCGCTTGTGGGTCCGCGGCCATCTTTCAGAGCGTCAGTAACCTGAACCCGCGTGCCGCGCAGCGCAGGAACAATGCCAAACAGGAGAGCCGTTGCGACTGTGACCGCAAGATTGAAGAGGAGAAGACGGAGATTGATCGAGACATCAAGGGGAATTATGTCGGCTCCGGCGGAGATCATACGAAGCAGCAGGCGATCCGCGAAGGCTGCGAGACCCACGCCGAGCGCGCCTCCGACGACAGCGAGCAGCAGGCTTTCGGTGAGCAGCTGCCGTACAAGACGCATGCGGCCAGCGCCTAACGCTTGACGAACCGCGAACTCTCTAACTCTGGCAGTTGACCGGGCGAGCAGGAGGTTTGCGATGTTGGCGCAGGCGATCAGTAGAACGAGAGCGGTAACACCCATCAGGATCTTCAGAGGATCGGAAAATCTGTGGCGCAATGAAGAGAGGCCGGTCGCCATTGGTGTGAGCACGACGTGAGCCTTATTGAGGTTGGCGATATTTCGAGGATTCAGATTTGCGTCAGGAAAGGCGCGAGTGATCTGTTGGTATAGAACATTGACGTTGGAGGTCGCCTGCTCCTCGGACACGCCGGGCTTCAGACGTCCCATGATCAGCATGGACTGAGAGAAGTCGTCCTTGTATCCGTTCCAGCCAGGGGGCACGGACTTCATCATCGAAATGGGAACCCAGATCTCCGGCGCCTCACCCACCTTGGTTCCGAAGAATTCCGGCGGAGCCACCCCGACGATGTTGAAGATAGTCGTGCCCAGCTTGATCTTTCTGTTGAGCACCGCTGGATCGCCGGCGAGGCCACGCTTCCACCACGCATAGCTGATGGCAGCGACGGGATGATCGCCTTCGGTGTTGTCATCCTCGTCGGTAAGCGTTCTGCCGAGAGCTGGTTGAACACCGAGCATAGGAAAATATGTGCCGGAGACAAGCTGTACGTGCATCTCCTCCACTGCGTCACGGCCATCGACTGTGCCGTGAACGATGTTCGACATGCTGAAGATCGCCGCAACATCAGAGAAGACGGCGTTCTTCTTCTGGATCTGTCGATAGAAGGGATAAGAGTACAAGGTGGTCGACCCGTACCTGTCGGTGATACCGTTCTCGTCTCCCTCGCCGAGAACAACAAGCTGCGATGGATCTTTCACAGGCAGCGAGCGAAGCATGACAGCATCAAGAAAGCTGAAGATCGCTGTGTTCGCGCCGATGCCGAGTGCCAGCGAGAGCAGCGCCACGGCGGTGAGAGCAGGGCTGCGCAACATGGAACGAAAGCCGTAGCGGATGTCCTCAAAGAAATCTTCCAGCCAATCCCAACCCCATGTCGTATGACTCTTCTCCCTGATTGCTGTTGGATTGCCGAATCTGCGATAGGCAACCTGGTGAGCCGCCTGTCGTGATAGACCAGCCTCACGCTGCTCCTGCTCTCGCAAATCGAGATGAAGACGCATCTCCTCTTCGAGGTCCGATTGGAATCGATTGCGATGAAGGAACATGCGGATGCGGCGCAGAAGTTCGAGAGGTTTTGGCATGGGTTACCTCATCAAGCGGTCTGTATAACGCGAGTGATTGCCCCGATGACACGTTGGAACTGGGATATCTCCAAAGCAAGTTGTTTACGGCCCAATGTAGTCAGCTTGTAATAGCGAGCGCGACGGTTACCGGCAGTCGTACCCCACTCTGCCATGACCCATCCTTTGATAAGCATCCGCTGCAGGGCGGGATAGAGCGAACCTTCTTCAACCTGCAGCACGTCCTCAGAGGTGCGCTGGATGGAGTTGGCAATCTCATACCCATGCAATTCGCCTTGCAGGGCAAGCGTCTTAAGAATCAACAGGTACAGAGTTCCCGGCGGAATCTCATCTTTGTTCAAAGATAGCCTCACTCTTAGGCGTAATGGCATAGTTAGCCTATGCCAGTACACCATAGTGACATAGAGAGGCTATGTCAAGAGGCCGATGTCTCAGATGGCGATAACAGGATCAGATTCCTTGATGGCGCGCGGCCACCGCACCCGGCGATGGCCGCATCAGCGATCCGACTACTGCGCCATAGCATGGCGCTCAGTCCATTCCTTAGCTGTGCTGGACTTGATCCACTCACCAGCCACCTGACGAGTAGTGACGTTCAGCCGATTCCACACATTGGTGAGCGCAATGGAGAGCGTCAGATTGGCAAGTTCTCGCTCGCTGAAATGGCGGGCAGCCTCATTCCACACATCGTCGGGCACCGGGTCGGGCCGGTCTGCCACTCGCGTGGCGGCTTCGGCCAGGGCAAGGGCAGCGCGTTCGGCTTCGGTGAAATAGGGAGCATCGCGCCACGCAGAGACAGCAAAGAGGCGCTCGTCAGATTCACCACTCCTTTTGAGCTGACGCCAGCCCAGGTCCACACATACGCTGCAGCCGTTTACCTGACTGACACGCAAATGCACCAGACCCAGAATTGTTGGAGAAAAGCCGCTCTTCTCGAGGGCCTCATTAAGCGCCTGAAGGGCCTGTACGGCGTCGGGAAGGAGCATTGCCGGATTCTTAATTCTCGATTGCATAGGAACATCTCCTAAAGATGAAAGTTTCGTGCTCTATACCGATGACGGACCGCGACGAGAAAACGTGACCAACGACCTTCAGGCAGCCAGATGTTTTCGAACTGCCCTACTGCGGCGGAGCACCTTTGGGCAGCGTGAGCAACGCGACCACCAGCATCGCAGCAACGGTGAGGGTCGGGACGACCCACCCTGCAGCACGCACCTCCGCAGCTGGTGGACTGAAAGCGCGACGCGACGCCGGACGTAAGGCCCACGAAACCAGCGTGAACGCGGAAAAAATCGTCGGCGCTGCCCATTGGCCAACGTGGTCTCCCGCCAGAAAGTGAGAAACCGCTGCGACCGTGTAGTTAAAAAATGCCCCGGCGTAAGCCCACTCCTTGAGCCGCGGGAAACGCGGTACGAGCAACACCAGTGCGCTCGGAATCCTCCACGCTCCAAGGATAATCAGCAGATACAGCGGATACCCGAGATGCGCGAGAACCACGCGAACATACTCAATCCGCAGCAGATCCCAGAGGGCTCCGGCAGCCAATTCGAAGGCCACGATCACAGTGAACAGCCAGTACGCAATCGAGCGGACCAGCGCCCCACGGCCTTGCGATGGAGCCTCTTCCTCGCGGCGCGCCGTCAGTACGCCGGCCGTTGTGGCAACGATGATCAGAGCCATAAGCATCGTAGACGACATGAGGAACACACCTCCTTGTCACATAAACTGACGTTCGTCCGTCATCATCATGACGAATGAAAGCGAAGGAATGTGACCGATGACCGAGCCCCGCTGGCTGGCCGAACAATTCGAGGAGAACCGGGGACACCTGCGCGGCGTTGCTTACAGGATGCTGGGGTCGCTGAGCGAGGCCGACGACGCAGTACAGGAATCCTGGCTGCGGCTGAGCCGGTCGGATACAGATAGTATCGAAAACCTGCGCGGATGGCTGACCACGGTTGTGGCGCGAGTCTGTCTGGATATGCTGCGGTCGCGCAAATCGCGGCGCGAAGAACCGCTTGAAGCCGCTGCTCCTGAACCTGTGAGCAAAGCGGTAAATCCATCCGACCCGGAGACCGAAGCTGTGCTGGCCGATTCTGTCGGCTATGCCACCCTCGTCGTGCTCGACCGCCTCAATCCCGCCGAACGGATCGCCTTTGTCCTGCATGATCTCTTCGATGTTGCCTTCGAAGAAATTGCGCGCATTACCGGACGCTCGCCGGAAGCGGCCCGGCAACTCGCTAGCCGAGCGCGCCGGCGTGTTCGCGGAGTCACCACGTTGCCCGAGGGCGAACTCGCCCAGCAGCGCTCCCTGGTGGAGAAATTTCTCACTGCATTGCGTTTGGGAGATTCGACGAAGCTGATGGAAGTGCTCGACCCGGCGTTTGCCGTGCACGCCGATGCGACAGCTTCCCCGGGCGGAGTGCCAATCGAAATTCACGGTGCCGAAGCCTCGGCGAAACAAGCCATCAAGGCAGGTCGAGGTGCTCGCTTCGCGCGGCCGGCAATGGTGGACGGCTCGGTTGGCCTCATCGTGGCGCCGCGAGGCCGGCTGTTCCGGGTGCTGCAATTCACATTCGCCAATGACCGCATTGCCGCGTTGGAAATCATCGGCAATCCCGAACAACTAAAGACAATCGAAGTCGGCGTGGTAGACGAGTGAGGTGGTTGATTCGCCTCCGCCATCACTCGCAGGACCGCCTGAAACCGCGCCTCAGTTCACGTGCAACGATTCAACCAGTTCGTGCTCCTCTGCCTGGGGTTCATGCTCCTCTACCTTGGGCGTCGGCGCTGCTTTTTTTCGTATGTCGATGCTCCCGGTCAGGTAAGCTCCTTCCTCAACGGAGATGCGCGACACCACGACATCTCCACACAAGGAACCCTCACAGCGAATATCGAGATGATCACTTGCATCACAGTTGCCAACTACCTCGCCGAGCACGACGATATCCTGGGCTGCGATATTTGCCGAAACCCGGCCATTGCGTCCCACCGTCACGCGATCACCTGGGAGCACAATGGAGCCCTCGACCTTCCCTTCGATAAGGACCGATTCTGAACCAGTGATCTCACCTTTGATGACCAGGGTTTTCCCGATCGTACTTTGAGCGCCCACCGCAGACACGGAAGACTTCGGAGCATATCCAGGCTGCGCCTGGCGAATTGAATCTGGAACTGAAGATGATGCGACATCGACACGCTGATCTAACATGAAATCCTCGATTCGTCCTTTGATGGCGGTTGGATGGGAACTGCCTTGGACGCCAAGTTACGAGAGATCGCGATCGCACGATATAGCATCTTTGGGTGATAGCCGAAGGGACTGATTCAATTCAGACGTTACACGATCACTTCCCACAAGCCGAATCGGGGCCGGCTCGGTATCAGTCAGTTGCGACAGGCTGCCAAAGCTCGACACGATTTCCTTCCGGGTCGGTGATCCAGCCGAACCTTCCGAAGTCATAGCTTTCGCGTTTTGGATCGACCGTGACACCTTCGTCTGTCAAACGGTCCAGCACTCCATCCAGATCGTCCACCTGGAGATTGATCATTGCTTTCTGTGTCGGAGGAAAGTACGCATTGTCTTGTTTGAAAAAGGAGAACACGACGTGTGCCTCGTGCGTCGAGGCAGGAAACGCGTATGCCCCACCGGACTTCACCAGACCGAGATGCCGCTCGTACCATTGATACAGAGCTTTTGGATCATCCGCTCGCAAAAAAATTCCGCCAAAGCCAGTGATTGAAGTCATGATGCCTCCTATGAGAACCGTTTGTCCCGACGAGCTAGGTGTTAGGAGTGGAAGACCGAGGGTTGGGGCTTATGCCCCGGCCTCTTGCCTTATGTGGTCGTGACTGCGGGAGCGGCGGTGGGTTCGACCCGGGCTTTGCGGCGGAGGATGGCAGCGGAGATGAGTGTAATGATAAGGCCGACGGGCAGGGGCTCCATGAAGGTGTAGGCCATGTTGACGAAGGGATTCTGGTAGAGCTGCTGAGAGCGTTGTATGGCAGTGACCTGCGCGGCGATGGTAGCAGGGTCAAGTCCGGAGGACTGGACCTTGTGAATCTGCGCAGCGAAATAGCTGTCCATGAAGTGGGGCATGAAGTTGAAGTAGACGATCTCCCACATGGCGACATAGCAAACGGTGGTGATGAGGGTGATCAGGATTCCGCAGGCGAAGGCGCGGCCGAACGAGATTTGGCCCGCGAGGGTGTTGTCGCGGTAGCTGCGGATGCCGAAGTAGATGAGCAGGAACGACGCCACCATCATGGTGTAGCCGAGAGCCATGCTGTGGCCGGAGCCGATCTTGTCGGCAAGGAGAAGCGAGCCGCCCATAAGGACGGAGATCATGAGGCCGGAGATGAGGCCGAAGGTGAGGACAGTTTTCTTCATGTGAGGCTCCCGGTTCGAGTAAAGGTGCGAGTGAGGATGGAGTCACGATGCAGTGTAACGGGGCCGGATGTCGTCATCCTTTCGGATGATTTTGCAGGAATGGAGCGGAAATCGTACTTTCGGGTGACGCCGTCACGGCAGGAGACCTAGTTCTTTGCCGCGCTGGACGGCCTGGGTGCGGCGGGCCGCTCCGAGCTTGTCGAAGGCGCGGGCACAGTGTGTCTTGACGGTGTTTTCGGAAACGAAAAGCTGCGTGGCGATCTCGCGATTGCTGAAGCCGCGGGCGACCAGTGTAAGGATTTCGAGCTCGCGTGCCGTGATGCCGAGGGTCTGCTGCTGGACCGTATCAGGAGTGAAGGGTCCGGGGGCGCGTGCTTCCGCAGAGACAACCACTTCCCTCACCACGACCGTTTCGCGGATGGTTTCGCGTCTGCGCGTAATGCGGAGGCCCAGCCAGATGCCGAAGGTCGCGAAGAGGATGGCGACGAGTGCGCTGTAGAGCTCGACGGAGTGCTCGATGACGACGAAGCGGAATTCGGTGTATTGGAGGGTGGCAATGAGGAGGCCGCCTACGATACCGAAGATGAGGACGTGGCGCTTCATGATGGGTTGTGAAAAACTATATCTTGGATCGACCACGCGGCCTTCTCCTTCGCGCAAACTGACTCGCTAACAAATTATTTTTTGCGTTTTTCCCGCCAAAATCGTATGTCAAGCCCCAAAACCACCCAACTCTCTGAAACAAAACGAAATACAGTTGGCAGGTTAGTGCCACTCGATTCGGTATACTAGTAATAGGAATCAAGAAAAAGCCCCGGCCAAAACCGGGGCTTCACTATTTGCGAAAGGAAAAGCCAGCTAAACCCTTTGCCTGGAATATTATGGCCGTAACCCTTTTGTTATGAATATTTTGGCGACCAAGATAGCTCGTAAACTAATGAATACAGGGGATTTACGTCCGGGCAATAGGGGGGGGACCCTCCACCTCCGCACTCTCTCGAAGCGCCGCCTGCACCAGGCTGTGCTTGACGCTATACGTGAAATAAATCACCAAGCCGACCAAAAGCCAGCCGACCACAACGACCTTCGTCAACCCCGGCAAAGTCCAGATCAGATACAACGCGCTCACGATACCCAGGATCGGCACCAGAGGCACCAGTGGCGTCTTGAACGGCCGATGCAGGTCCGGATTGCGTCGCCGCAGAATCCATACCCCAGCGGACACAATCGCAAACGCCAGCAGCGTGCCCATATTCACCAGTTCGCTCAGCTTGCTGATCGGGAGCAACGCCGGCATAAAAGCCACGACCGCTCCCACAACGATGTTCGAAATCCACGGCGTACGGAACTTCGGATGGATCACACCCGCCCACTTCCACAGCAGCCCATCCCGCGACATCGAATAGAACACCCGCGACTGGCCCAGCAACATCACCAGCATCACCGTCCCCAGGCCAAACACCGCACCGATCTTCACAAGAATCGAGCCCCACCAAATGCCAGTCGCATCGATCCCGACCGCCACCGGATCGGCAACATTCAGCGCCCGGTAGTTCACCAGTCCGGTCAGCACGCCCGAAACCAGGATGTACAGTATCGTGCAGATCACCAGCGAACCAAGAATTCCGATCGGCATGTCCCGCTTCGGATTCTTCGCCTCCTGCGCCGCGGTCGATACTGCATCGAATCCGATATACGCAAAGAAGATCGACGCTGCTCCAGCCGTGATGCCGCCTATACCAAACGCGCCCGGCCCCTGACTCGGCGGAATAAATGGCGTCCAGTTCGCATGCGCCAGCGCCGGGTGCTTCAGAATGAACCCAATGCCCAGCACCAGAAAAACTCCTACGACGCTCAGCTTCACAATCACAATCGCGGTGTTCAGGTTCGCCGACTCCTGAATTCCAATAATCAGGATCGTCGTCACCACACTGATGGCAATAAACGCCACCAGGTTGAACACGCCCGTCACATGCGGCAGTGTGGAAGGGTCAACCCCCGCCGGCAACGCCATCACTTGCTGCCACCGATCATGAAACAGGTACAGCACCGTCCCCGGCGTCGTCGTCAGCTGCGGAGGAATATGAATATGGAAATCCTGCAGCAGTCCCACAAAGTACCCGCTCCACCCCGAAGCCACCGTCGCTGCCCCGAACGCATATTCCAGCGCCAGGTCCCAGCCGATAATCCACGCCACAAACTCGCCCAGCGTCGCGTATCCATACGTGTACGCGGAGCCCGCGATCGGAATCAGCGAAGCAAACTCTGCATAACAAAGCCCCGCGAAGGCGCACGTGATACCCGCCACGACAAAGCTGAGTACCACTGCCGGGCCGGCATGGATCGCCGCGGCCTGACCGGTCAGCACAAAAATTCCCGCACCGATGATCGCCCCGATTCCCAGTGTGATCAGGTTCAGAGGTCCCAGAGTACGTTTGAGTCCGCTCTCGCCCTCGTTCTCTGCCTCTTTCAGCAGACGGGAGAGAGGTTTAACTGCCAGCAACTTTGCCATTGAATAAAATTCTCTACTTTCTTGAAACCTGAAACTGTTACGACTCCGGCCTTGTTGCAGCGGCCATCCGCGTCCATACCAGATAAACGGGAATGCCCAGAAGAACAAGCATCAGGCCCGGCCATGTGTACTGAGGTTTGTACCGCAACAGTACAACACAAATCCAGAGCGCCATGACGATATATAACCCCGGCAACACAGGATACCCGAACGCCCTATAAGGACGCACCGCCTCCGGCTGAGTCCGCCGCAGCACAAACAACCCCGTAATCGTAAGAATGTAAAAGACCAGCACCGCAAAGATCACATACTCCAGCAGTTGCCCATAGCTTCCCGACAGGCACAGAAGGCAGGTCCACACCCACTGCACCCAAAGCGAATTCACCGGCGTCTTCGACCCTTCACTCAACTTTCCGACAGACTTGAAGAACAAACCATCCCGGCTCATCGCGTAGTAAACCCGCGCCCCCGCCATCAGAAGCCCGTTCAAACAACCGAACGTCGAGATCAAAATCACCGCAGCCATCAGCTTCGCGCCATACCCGGCGAAGGCTCGTTCCATCACCGCCGTCGCAACTCTATCCTCCGAAGCAAACTGAATCCCGCGTCCCACAATCGTCGTCGCCGACGGATCGCCCACCATCGGCAGCACGCTCAGGTAAACGAAGTTGCAAAGCACATACAGCAGCAGCACAACGCCCGTTCCAATCACGAGCGACAACGGAATATTCCGCTTCGGGTCCCGGATCTCTCCCGCCGTAAACGTCACATTGTTCCACGAGTCTGAACTGAACAACGACCCGACCTGCACCGCCGCCACCATCGTCAGCAGCCCGACATACACCGTCGGCCCACCCACTCCAACCTGTACCGCATGCAGCGTGCCCCACCCGGCCCCCGCCCAAAAATTGTGCCAACCCGCGCCAAAATTCGCCGCAATTGCAGTCGCGTTCTTCGCAACCAACCCCACCAGCACCACTGCCACCAGGGCCAGCACCTTCGCAGAAGTAAAAACATTCTGCACTGCCGAACCCATCTTCACTCCCATCGTATTGAGCAGCGTCAGCAGCGTAATCACCACAATCGCCGCAAGGTTCGCGGTATTCAACCCAATATCCATGTTGCCCAGCATCATCGGCCCCACATGCCACGGCGGAACATGCCCGATATGCCAGATCCAGTTCGATCCACTCACGCTCGGAAAGAACACCCCAAGAAACTTGCCGAACGCAACGCCAACCGCCGCAATTGTCCCCGTCTGAATGACCAGAAACAGCGTCCAGCCATAAAGAAATCCCCAGAGCGGCCCAAGCGCCTCGCGCAGATACACATACTGTCCGCCGGCTTTGGGCATCATTGCCGCGAGTTCGCCATAGCTCAGCGCACCGATCATCGTCATGACCGCCGTCACCAGCCACGCCGCAATCAGCAGCGCCGGCGAGCCCAGCCCCCGCGACATCTCCGCCGACACAATAAAGATGCCCGACCCAATCATCGAGCCCATCACAATCGCCGTCGCTGAAAACAACCCCATCCCCTGCACAAACTGGGGAGCGGCCGAACTCACTTGCTTGTCATTTTGTAGAGAGGTAGTGGTATCAGGCATCGTTCGGTTCACAAAAATCACGTTCCGTCAGTTCTACCGTAAAAGTTCAAGAAAGTCTCTTGTCACTTTCTCAACCGACTCTCCTTCAACAAATAAGGCACTGATCACCGCCACCGAATCTGCCCCGGCATCAACGACACTCCGGGCGTTCCCCCGCGTAATCCCCCCAATCCCCACAATCGGCTTCCTCGTCAACGCCCGCACCCGCCGCACTCCCTCCAGACCAATCACAGCCTCCGCATCCAGCTTAGTCCCCGTAGCAAACACCGGCCCCACGGCAATGTAATCCGCACTCGTCTCATCCGCCATCCGAACCTGTTCGTCGTTATGCGTAGAAACCCCAATCCAGCGCGTTGCGCCCACAACTCTCCGCGCGTCCTCCGGCGAAAGATCCCCCTGTCCTACATGCACCCCACCAAAACCAGCCGGCCCCACCAAATCCGCGTGGTCGTTCAGGATCAATCGGCAACCGCTCCCGGCAAACACCTCCCAAATCACTGACGCATGCCGCAATATCGAATCAGCTTCCCCCACCTTGTTGCGATACTGCAGCAGAGTCACGCCACCCGCCTTCAGATCTTCAGCTACCCGGCCCACCGCAACTCCACGCAATTCAAGCAAACCCTCGTCAACAATCGGATACAGCCGCGGAAACCTCTGCTGACTCGCTGATTCGCTCACTTGCTGACTAGCTCTCCTTCTGCCGCTCGAAGAACCGCTCCATAAACTTCGTATCGAACTGCCCCGCCCGGAACTCCGGATCCGCAAAGATCTTCTGGTGCAGCGGAATCGTCGTATGAATTCCCTGCACCACAAACTGGCTCAGAGCCCGCTGCATTTTATCCATCGCTTCTACGCGGTCGGCCCCATGGCAAATCAACTTCGCAATCAGCGAATCATAGTACGGCGGCACAACGCCCTCGGCATACTGCGCCGTATCCACCCGAACCCCATTCCCCCCGGGTAGGTTAAACGCTGTGATCTTGCCCGCGCTGGGCGTGAACTTCTCCGGATGTTCCGCATTGATCCGGCACTCGATCGCATGCCCGCGAATCTCCACCGGTTTCGTAATAATCGAAGTCAGCTTCTCCCCCGCAGCAATCCGCAACTGCGCTTTCACCAGATCAATTCCTGTAACCATCTCGGTGACACAATGCTCCACCTGGATTCGCGTATTCATCTCGATGAAGTAGATCTTCCCATCCTCATCCATCAAGAACTCAATCGTCCCGGCATTCCAGTAGCCAATATTTTCGAGCGCCTTCTTGATCGTCTTCCCCAGCTCTTCCCGCAGCTTCGGACTCACCATCAAACTCGGCGCCTCTTCAATCAGCTTCTGGTGGCGCCGCTGAATCGAACACTCCCGTTCTCCAAGGCTCATCACATTGCCATGCTCATCCGCCAGCACCTGGAACTCGATATGCCGTGGCCGCTCGATAAACTTCTCCATGTACATATCGCCGTTGCCAAAGGCATTCGCTGCTTCCGTCGACGCCTGCTGATACATCGAAGGCAGCTCCTCAGCGTTCCTGCAAATCCGCATCCCACGTCCACCACCACCGGCGACAGCCTTCAGAATCACCGGATACCCAACATCCTTCGCCCACTCCAGCGCCTCTTTTTCATCCGCGATCACCCCATCCGACCCCGGCAGAATCGGCACCTTTGCCTTCTTCATCGTCTGCCGCGCCGTGGACTTCTCGCCCATCATCCGCGTCACCTCAGGTGGAGGCCCAATGAACTTGATATTCGAAGCCCGGCACACCTCGGCGAAGTTCGCATTCTCACTCAGCAGCCCATACCCCGGATGGATCGCATCCACATCTGCGATCTCCGCAGCCGAGATCACCGCCGGAACATTCAAATAACTATCCGCAGACCGAGGAGGCCCAATACAGATCGCCTCATCCGCAAACCGAACATGCAGCGAGTTCCTGTCCGCCTCGCTATAAATCGCCACCGTGCGGATGCCCATCTCCCTGCACGCGCTGATCACCCGCAGCGCGATCTCGCCCCGATTTGCAATCAAAACCTTACCAAACATACCCAGCTCAATCCTTCCTCAAGCAAACAAGAAACAAGGCATAACAGTGATCAAAGTGATAAGAACGGATCAATGTCCCTCAAATAGAAAAACGTACTTGATCCGCTCTTATCAGCCTTTATCTCTCTGATCACCGTTACGCCTCTAACTACCGCGCCCTGATGGCAAACAGCGACTGCCCATATTCAACCGGCTGTCCACTCGAAGCGATCCGCTTCACCACCTCGCCCGCAACATCGGCCTCAATCTCATTCATTAGCTTCATCGCCTCGACAATGCAGAGCACCTGCCCCACCTCCACCTGATCTCCGATCTTCACAAACGGCGGTGCACCCGGCGACGGCGACTCATAGAACGTCCCCACAATCGGTGACTTCACCATATGCAGCGCTTCTTCCAACTCTGCCGCGAGGTCAGCAGCAGCACTCGCTCCCGCAGGGGCTGCCGTTGCGCCGGCCGCAGGCGCCGAAGCCATCAGCCTGCTTAACTGGGCCATATCGAACCCACCGGCTGGTGCGGCTGCAGGCTCCCCCGCAAACTTGATCCGCACCTTCAGATCGTCCTGGTCCAGGTCGAATTCGGCGATACCGTTCGCCTTCAAAAAATCGACAAGCTCGCGAAGCTCTTCCAACTTATTTCGGTCCATCATGTCTCTTCCCGCGCTTATAGGAGCGCATTTTCCGATCTTCAACGTCAATTCGGAGTCGAGCCTTCTATTCCCTACTCCCTATTCCCTACTCCCTCTTGCCTACTCCCTGTCTTTTACAACTCGATCCAGGCCTTCACACTCGGCGTCAAAATCTCTCCGCCCTTGGCCGTTACCAGAACCATATCTTCGATGCGCAAACCGAATCGCCCAGGCATATACACCCCCGGTTCGATTGTGATCACCATGCCTTGCTCTAAAACCTGCTTCTGCTTCGCTGCAAGCCTCGGTCCTTCGTGAATCTCCAGCCCAACTCCATGCCCCGTTGAGTGGCTGAAGTACTGATCCAGCTTCACCCTCCGCAACACGCTTCGTGCCGCCTCGTCCACCTCTCCGGCGGTCACGCCCGGTGCCACAGCAGCGACCGCAGCTTCCTGCGCTTCCAGCACAGAATCATACACGTCCCGCTCATCCGGCATCGCCTTGCCTATGTGCACGGTACGCGTCATATCGCTGCAATATCCGTCGAGAATAACACCGAAGTCCAGCGTCACGAATCCGCGCTTCGGCAACTTCGCAGGCGTCGCCCGGCCATGCGGCATTGCCGACCGCTCTCCACTGGCCACAATCGTGTCGAACGACATCCCCTCCGCCCCCGCAAGCCTCGCCGCATACTCCAGCGTCGCCGCAACTTCGGTTTCCGTCAGCCCCGCCTCCAGATACGTCAGTATCCCTTCGAATAACTCACAGCCCACCTGCGCCGCCGCCCGCATCTTCGCAATCTCTTCGGCGTCCTTCACCTCCCGCATCCTGGCAACCAGCGGCCCTACCGGCACAAACATCCCCCGCCGCACCCTCGCCGGAACCGCCTTCCGCATCGCCTCCAGCCCCGCCACCGTCGTATGCGCGGCATCGAATCCACACCGCCGCACCTTCGCCTCTGCGATCCACTCACAAGCCGCCGTCACCGCCGGCTTCGCCGCAATCACCACCCTGGTTCCGCGCGCTTCGGCCTTGGCCTGCGCCGTATACCGCCCATCGGTAAATAGAGCAGCGCGGCCACCGGCCAGCACCAACGCCGCATTCGATCCTGTAAATCCACAGAGATACCGAACATCCGGCAGATGCGTCACCAGAATCCCACCCACACCATCACTCTTAGCAGCAGCCGCCGCTCTTCTCTTCCGAAGGTTGAAATTCATCTCTTTGATTCTACCGAATTGGGATTCTACCCAACCTCATCGTCTCTGTTCCCTACTCCCTATTCCCTACTCCCTGCCTTTCAACCCGGTATCATGAGCTATGCCCGGCTTCACCCCTCCACAGCCTTCACGCTTTACCCGCCGAAACTTCCTCATCGGCGCGGGTGCCACCGCGGCGGGGCTCGCCTTCTACTCCGGTGAGATCGCACGCCATGAGATCGACATCGTCAGCCGCCCTATTGCCATCACCAATCTCCCCGCGCCGTTCCACGGCTATCGCATCGCTCAGCTCAGCGACATCCATCTCGACGAGTACACGGAACCCTACTTCCTCGAGCACATCGTCAGCGAAGTCAACACTCTGGCCCCCGACCTTGTTCTTCTCACCGGAGACTTCATCACCCATGGCTCCCTCACCTTCATCGCCGGCAACCATGCCCTCCATCGATGCGCTGAGATCCTCACCACCCTCACAGCTCCCCTCCGCTATGGGATCCTCGGCAACCACGACGTCGCCTACAACGCCGCCGCAGTCACAAGGGCCCTAAACTCCCACGGCACCCCCGTTCTGGTGAACCAGTACGTCCCCATCGAACGCCCCGGTGCCCGCCTCTGGCTCTGCGGCGTCGATGATCCCGGCACCAGCCACCCGGACCTCGACCTCACCCTGCCTGCCAAACCCGACGGTCCCGTTCTCCTCATGGCGCACGAACCCGACTTTGCCGACGACGTCGTCGCCCACCCGCGCGGCCCTCTCGTCGACCTCATGCTCGCAGGCCACTCCCACGGCGGTCAGATCAGGCTTCCCTTCCTCGGCCCGCTTATTCTGCCTCCCATGGCCGAGAAGTATCCGGAAGGCCTCTACCGCTTCAACCAGATGCAGCTCTACGTCAACCGCGGCATCGGAACAGTAGGCCTGCCCTTCCGTCTCAACTGCCCCCCCGAAATCACCCTCATCACCCTCAACCCCGCATGAGGTTTCAGCTCAGTTTTTAGTAATCAATTTCATGGATAGATTTTTTTGGGTGTCAATTCCGCCTGCCACCGCTTTTTCAAGAACTGGGTACCGACACCTGACAACCGCCCTTACCGAGCCCTCGCCACCGGCTTCTTCTGCTTCGGCATCACCGCAATCGGTGCAGGCGCCTTCACCCCAGACTTCTCCATCATCCAGGCATCCAGCAACGACTTCTTGAACCGCCACCGGTTCCCTAGCTTGAACGCAGGAATGAACCCTTCAGACGCATACCGGTACAACGTATCGCCGCTGATGCCCAGATACTCCGACGCCTGCCGGATATCCATCACCTCACGCACAGCCTGCACCGCTACCGCCATCCCAGGTCTCCCGTTCGTCCACGTCAGAGCGTGCCGGACTTCAAACTACCGGCACCCTCTTTGTAACCCCTTTTTCTTACCCGTACAACAAAAATCTCAGCTATTAACCACTAACTAACTGATACCAAAGTACTACTTCTCTTCAAATTCGAACCCGTACCTAAAAGAAAAAGCCCCGGCGAATAAGCCGGAGCCTGATCTTCAAAACGTATTTCTCGCGGCTTACTTCTTAGGCTGCAAACCCTTCATCACAGCCAGCAAGTCTTCCCCCACCGTCCGCGTCTTGGCAATCGCATCCGCCAGCGGAATATCGGTGATCTCAGTGCCTCTTAGCACCACCAGCCGGCCAAACTTGCCCGCATGAACCAGATCAATCGCCGCCACGCCATACCGCGTCGCCAGCATCCGGTCATACGCCGAAGGCGTGCCACCCCGCTGCGTATGCCCAAGGTTCACGCTCCTTGTCTCATAACCGGTGCGCTTCTCAATCTCCTCAGCCAGCGCCTGCCCAATCCCGCTCAGCCGCACATGTCCGAACGAGTCCACGCTCTGGCCCTGCGTCGCCTGCCCGCCTTCCGGAAACTTCGCCCCCTCAGCGACCACGACAATCCCGAACTTCTTCCCATGATCGTGCCTGTACTTCAACAGCCGGCACACCTCATCGATATCAATCGGCACCTCTGGCACCAGAATCACATCGGCCCCGCCGGCAATTCCCGAGGTAATGGCGATCCACCCCGCATCGCGCCCCATCACTTCGCACACCAGTATCCGATTATGTGCCTCCGCGGTCGAGTGCAACCGGTCGACCGCCTCCGTCGCAATCGTCACCGCTGTATCAAATCCAAAACAAGCGTCCGTCCCACTTAGATCGTTATCGATCGTCTTCGGCACGCCAACGCACTTGACGCCCTTCTCACTCAACGCCAGCGAGATCGACTGCGTATCATCCCCGCCCAGCGCAATCAGCGCATCAATCTTGTTCTTTTTCAGAACTTCCACGCACTTCTCAAACCCACCCGGGATCTTCTTCACATTCGTCCGCGAAGACCGCAGAATCGTCCCACCCTTCTGCAAAATCCCCGACGTCGTCTCCAGGTTCAACGGCATCGTCACATCATCGATAACGCCCCGCCAACCCTCCATAAACCCAACAAACTCATCCCCATAGTGAAGGATTCCCTTACGAACCGCCGCCCGAATCACAGCGTTCAATCCAGGGCAATCTCCGCCCCCCGTCAACATTCCAACCCGCATTTCGCCTCCCTAAATCTCGTTAAACATGCAATAGCCGAATGATACCGCAGACAGCGTTGCTGCCGCTGGAGCTGTCCTCAAAGGCAAGGCATGCACTTTGCCGAAAACTGGCATCTAAAAACGAGTCATGACTTCTTCTGACCTACGTCAGACTATGTCCCTCTTCGGTGGCTACATCGATGAGGTGCAGCACGTCTTTCGTGACAATAACCTGGATTTCGGATCTCCGTTCGACTTCCGTATCTTCGCTAAATCTCTCAAGAAAGACCCCGTGCTTCGTGAAGATCTGGCGGTCCTCACGCGATCCATCATGGAGAGAGAAAACAATATCTCGCTCCGCACTGTTTTGAATATCCTCGCCATCGCCAGCGGAGGCCCGGACCTCGACACCTCCGACAGCGACATGAGCCAACCGGTCAATCTTCTCAGCGACTTTCTTCTAAACGTCACCGGTGGCAGCCAGACCATCGTTCAAGATTCCGACGTCCCTGACTTCAAGCCAATCGAAGAGCTGAGTCCTCAGGTTGTTCTCCTCGCCTCATCCTCCTCCGATCTCGAAACGCCCGACGACGATCAAAGCACCCTCGAAGCCGTCACTCCCCGCCCGGATGACGATCAAATTGGCCAGTTGCCCCAGCCGCCCCAGCTGGACCAGTTACCCCCTTCGCCATCTGCAAACCCTTACGCCGAATCCCTCACCCGCCTCGAATTGAATTCTCTCCAGGTCAAACACTATCTGGACTCGATCGATCAGAGAATAAGCAGGATCGAGCCGCGTTTGGACGGTCTGCCGGCCTATCCCGCGCCCCTTGCCATGCATCAGTCCAATCTCGCCGCTGGCGGCAAGTACTCCGCTGTGATGGCGTCGGAAATGCACGCCGATCCGCCGCAAGACGAGTCGCGGCCACCGGAATTACCTCCCGCCCCGGCAAACAAATCGGCGGAGGTCCTTTCAGATCTCGGGAAAGATTTGGATCAAGACCCATCGGGAGTTCAATTAGCAATTCCGGTCATTGCGGGCATCGGAGCAGTGGCTGTCGTGCTGATCTCGCTCCTCTACTGGACCTTCCAGCGTGAGGTCCCGTCCAGAACAATTCATTCAGCAACCCCGCCCCTCGCGGACAATGCAGCGACTCCACCGCCAAACCGCGCGCCGGCAACCAGTGAATACCCTTCCAGTCCATCCGAAAACGCCACTCCCTCTCAATCGCAGAGCCATGCCGTTGCGACGAAAAACCCTTCGGCAACCGTCGACCGCTCCTCCGGCACCTCCACGCCGATCCACCACAGGGCTTCGTCTCCAGCCTCCGGTACGGTCAACGGTCAGCCCAGGACTCAGTCCGCAACCACTCCCGTCGTAGCCAGCACCGCAACTGATCTACCAACGTCTGCCGCCCCGTTGGAAGGGCTTGACACATCAAGCTCCTCGATCAGTTCCACCCCGCGCGTCCATGTCTCTTCCGGCATGATGACAGCGAATGTTCTCTCAGCCCCCCAACCCGCGTACCCCAAACTCGCCCTTCTTACCCACATGCAGGGAGAGGTGGTCATGCAGGCGATCATCTCGACCGACGGGACCATCGAAAACGTGCGTGTCCTCAAGGGCCACCGGCTACTACGCGGCGCGGCGACCAGCGCAGTACGGACTTGGCGTTACCGTCCCGTTGTGGTCGATGGCCGGCCCGTTGAAGTCGCGACCATCGTGACCGTGACCTTTACCCTGCCGTGATCGTCTGAAGCCCGGATGCCTCTCAGATGTTCGTTTCACACGACCTCAGCGGCCCGGGCCACTTCGCTCATGAGCCCGAGAGTATTGCCCTCGGTATCCTTCAGAAACGCCATCCACAAATCGTGGCTGGCATCGCGCAACCAGATGCGGCGGCTGAACAAACTCCACGCGCGCGCTCTCGAGCACACCATGCACCTTCTGAATATCCTGAACCTTGAAATACAGAATCGTTCCGCCGATCGGTCCGGCTTCCTCAGAGAGCCCGATCATCAACCGAATCGCTCCGCATTGAAAAAACGCCATCGTTCCCGCGTCAAAGAGAAACCTGCCCAGCGTGTTCTGATAAAAATCCTTCGCCCGCTTCAGATCGCGCACAAACTAATCTGACCGATATCCTCCAGTTGAACGCGCTGCTTCGTCTCGCCGTCCATTGCAGCCTCCAGTTTGCCCGGCTAACGATATACCAAAGCGCACCGAGATATAACCAGCCCGCGTCGCCACACGAAGACTACAGCCACCAGTCCGACTGCAACTCCACCCCGCTCACTACCTCCGTCGGCAACCCCGGCTGTGGAGCCCACAACTTAATCTTCTTCTCCCGCGCCACCTCCAGCAGCCGTTCAATCGGCTGCCGCCACGCATGTAACGCCAGATCGAACAGTCCCCAGTGAATCGGCATCATCAAACCGGAGCCTCCCAGCGCCTCATACGCCCGCGCTGCACCATCCGGCCCCATGTGAATCCCATCCCAAAGCACATCGAATGCCCCAATCTCCAGCATCACCAGATCGAACGGCCCATGCGCCGCCCCAATCTCCGCGAAGCCCTCCCACCACCCCGAGTCAGCACCGAAATAAACCGTATGCTTCGCCCCCTTCAACACGAAAGCCGACCACAACGTCTCAAACCGGTTGAACATACCCCGCCCGGAAAAGTGCCGCGAAGGCACCGCAGTAATCTTCAGCCCATCTACCACCACACTCTGCGTCCAATCCAGCTCCGCAATCTTTTCCGCGTTCACCCCAAACTCCCGCAACACCTCGCCCACCCCAAGCGAAGTCACCCACCTCGCCGGCCGCATCGACTCCAACTCGGCCAATCGCCGAATCGTAGCCTCCCCCAGATGGTCATAGTGGTCATGCGACACCAGAACCAGATCTACCCGCGGCAACTCTTCGAGCCTCACCGGCGCAGCATAAAATCTCTTCGGCCCCGCCCACTGGCTCGGCGAAGCCCGCTCATCCCACACCGGATCCACCAGCACTCTCACCCCATCGATCTCCACCAGCATCGACGAGTGCCCCATCCACGTAACCCGCAGCCCACTATCCGGAGCCTTCGCATACGTCGACACATCCGTCCGAAACGGCCCCAGCGGCTTACGCGGAAACTTCTCCGCCTTATTGCTCAGAAACCGCGGCAACACCTTTAAAGATCGTGCCAAACCCGCCAATCGTTGTCGGAACCGGATTCAAAAACTTCCGTCCCGCCTTACCAGCTCGGCGCAACATCGTCATCTCTGGATGTTACAAACACATCATTAACGAAGACGGAACTCCCGGCTCCAACTTCTCCTTCGCACGTCAATCCTCTGCGGTCGACGATCACGCTGACCACTTCCAGCTCAGCCCCATGTCAAAGTCCGTTTATCCAGTCCTCCCTGCACCGCTCGCCGGTGGCCCCACAACCCCCTTCATCTCCAACCTCTCTACAGCCAAAGCCGTTGAAAACGGCCTTCCTGACGACACCTATTACACCTATCTCACCACTGGCGGCACAGGTCTCACCGCAGGCACGCCCGAACCGCCTTCCTACGGCAACAACCTGCCCTCCGGCCCCTTTCAAATCACGCCCGGCATTCCTTACGATGCCTACGCCGCCAGCCCGGTCCACCGCTTCTACCAGATGTGGCAGCGGCTCGATTGCAACATCAACTACTCCGATCGCTCAAACCCAAGCGGCTGTAAAGCAGATCTCGTCCCCTGGGTCGAAACTACCGTCGGCGCGGGGACAAACGGCCTCGCCCAGCCGAGCCTCTTCACCGACCAGACCACAGGCGAAGGCTCAACCGCAATGGGCTTCTATAACGTCCTCTAGGGCGACGCCCCATACTTCAAACAACTCGCCGACAATTACGCGATGAGCGATAACTTTCATCAAGCAGTTATGGGCGGCACCGGCGCCAACCACATCATGCTCGGTACCGGTGACGCCATCTGGTTCAGTGATGGCAACGGCAATCCGAAGACCCCGCCCCACAATCAGCTCGTGGCCGCTGGCACCGCCAACGCCGGCGTCGTCGACGAGATCGAAAACCCCAACGCCGCTCCTGGCACCAACAACTGGTACACCGAGGACGGCTACGGCGGCGGCTCCAGCGGCAAAGCATCCTTCGGCGGAGGCACCTACACCAACTGTTCCGACTCCGATGCCCCCGGCGTCTTCCCCATCCTCGCCTACCTCAACTCCCTCCCCTATGAGGTCGACCCCAAATGCGCCCCCGGCCACTACTATCTGCTCAACAACTACAACCCCGGCTACTTCGGCAACGGCGCCAACGCCTTCACGGACACCAACAAGGCCAACACCGTCTTCACCATCCCACCCTCAAACCTGCGCAACATCGGCGATGCCCTCCTCGAGAAGAACATCTCCTGGAAGTACTACGGCGACCAGTGGAACATCTACGTCAACGACCCCTACTTCCTCCTTCCCACGAACATCTACTGCAACATCTGCAACTTCTTTCAGTACTCCACCTCCATCATGACGAACCCCACAGTTCGCACCACAACACCTCAAAGACACCACCGATCTCTACGCAGATATCCAGAACGGAACGCTGCCTGCCGTCTCCTACGTCAAGCCCAGCGGTCTACTAGACGGACATCCCGCCTCCTCCAAACTCGATCTCTTCGAGGGCTTCGTCAAAAAGATCGTTGACGGAGTTCAAAGCAACCCCACCCTCTGGGCCGACACAGCAATCTTCGTCACCTTCGACGAGGGAGGCGGCTATTACGACTCCGGCTACGTCAGCCCAACCTAAGGAAGGTAATAAAACGGATTCGGCAGCTTCACGCTGATCTCCGCTCTGGGCTCCCCATCCAGATCGCTCCACTGGTCTCCCACGCTCATCACAATCCGATATCCCGCATCCACGATCTTCTTCCGCTCTGCACTCTTGTACTCCACCGTCGCCATGGTTTTCTCTCGTCCTTCTCGAAGAGCAAGCCCCTTCCAGCCCTTATATCCCGCGCGTTCCAAATTCTTCGCCGTCGCCGCCTTCTGCTCCCCCGGCCTCCCCGTAATAAAGAACACCTCCACCCCCGCCGCCCGCGCCTTGTTGAACAGCCTTAGCGTCCCCGGCAACGCCATGTCCGCCACCGACGACACCGCCCACGAATTGAACATCGAGGAAATATACCCATAGTCCTCTGCCTTTAACTCGCAGTAGTTCGAAAGCGAAGTCTCATCGATGTCCAGCACCATCGCCAGCTTCTCCCCGGCCTTTCTAGTCGCGAGCACCCGATCCAACGCTACCTCTGCCCGCTTTGCCTGCGCATCCACATCCGCCCAATAACACCCACCGTCACCGACACAATCGGCATAGTCCTCCACCCGATACCGCGCCACGCCAAAGTTCTCCATCGGCTCAGCAGCAACCAGCACCGTCGGATCTGCCGCGCCAGCCTCAGCCGTAGCCCGCGCTGCTGCCACTGAAGGCCGCACCGCCGCCGGCTGACTACTCGCCTCCTTCGTCCCCGCGGGAACCGGACAAACCGGCGGCCTCACCTGCGCCACACAAAGCTCACTCGCCAGCAATAAAACTCCCACCACTCGAAGAAGCCGCTCCATCTGAAACCTCCCTGAAACCTCCGAAGACCACCTTAAGAATCTACGCCCGAATCAACAAACATCCATCGCCATCGAGACCTCCCCGCGCTAAACTAACGCTCTCCCCCGGCCCTCGCACCAAAGGTACATCTCATGCGCCAGTCCGCCCCTTCGTTGTCCGAACTACTCGACACCCTCGAATTGTTTTACGGCCCACAGGAACCAAACTGGCCTACCGATCCCTATCTCTTCCTCGTATGGTGGCACTGCGGTTATCCGGCTTCCGACGCTGCCTGCGCCAAAGGATGGAAATCCCTCACCGCCTCCATCGGCGTTACTCCGGAAGCGCTCTTCGCTGCATCCCCCGATGCACTGACAACCGCGTTGAAGCCCGGCGGCATGGTTCCCGAGCTACGCGCAACCCGCCTCAAAGAGATCGCCCTCCGCGTCACCCGTGAGTTCGACGGCGATCTCCACGCAGCGCTTCGCGGCCCTCTGGAGAAGGTGCGAAAGAATCTCAAAAAATTTCCCAACATCGCCGATCCCGGTGTGGACCGCATTCTGCTCTTCGCCCATCTCGCGCCTATCGCCGCCATCCCATCCAATTGCCCGCACGTCCTCGTCCGACTCCTCGCCGGCAGAGAGCGCGAAAACTATGGTGTCAACTACCGCGAAGCACAGGAGGCCATCGAGTCCCAGACACCCGCATCCTTCGATGCCAGAACGCGCGCCTATCTGCTGCTGAAACGTCACGGCCAGACAACATGCAAAAGCGCGAACCCAAAATGTGATCTCTGCCCTGTCAGCACAAAATGCGCCTTCTTCTCAGGAAAACTTCGCGGCCGCCCAGCCCCGTCCTAGCCCGCATCCCCAGCGTAGCCGCATCCCCAGCCCAGCCCGCATCCCGAATCACGTTCACCGCACTTCACTCTTCGTCGCCGTCGCCTCATCCGCATAGAACTCGTGAATCTCCTTCGCATACCTCTGCTCCACCACCCGCCGCTTCAACTTCAGGCTCGGAGTCAGCGTTCCGTCCTCCACCGTCCACTCCTCCGGAACCAGACTCATCCGTTTCATACTCTCGTACTGCGGCAGCCCCAGATTCACCTTGTCCACAATCTCCTGATACGCCTTCTTCACCTTGGCATCCTTCACCAGAGCAGCCCTGTCCCCCGTCGTCACTCCCTGCCCCTTCGCCCATCCTTCCAGCGCAGCAAAGTTCGGCGAGATCAGCACACAAGCAAACTTGTGTTTATCTCCCACCAGAGCCGCCTGTCCTACCAGCACATTCGCCTTCAGCTTGTTCTCAATCGGCTGCGGCGCAATCAACTTCCCGCCACTCGTCTTCAGCAACTCCTTCTTCCTGTCCGTAATCGACAGAAACCCATCCTCATCGATATTCCCGATATCCCCCGTCTTGAACCAACCATCCGGCGTAAACGCCTCCGCGGTCTCCTTTTCCTTCTTCCAATATCCTTTGAAGACCGAGGGCCCCTTCACCTCCAGTTCGCCATCCTCCGAAAACCGGCACTGTATATTCTCCAGTGCCTTCCCCACCGTGCCGATGCGATGTGCCTCGGGAAAATTCAGCGCAATTACCGGTGACGTCTCCGTCAATCCATACCCCTCAAAGATCCGAATCCCCATATCCGCAAACCACCCCGCCGTATCCATCCCCAGCGGCGCACCACCCGAGATAAACACCGCCGCACACCCGCCGAACGCCTCGCGAATCTTCGAGTACACCAACTTGTTCGCAATCTTCCAACTCACCGAACTCGGCGTCTTCCCCACCAATATCTCCGCCCGATGCTTCTTCCCTGTAGCCAGCGCCCAATTCATAATCTTCAACTTCACCGGCGACAAAGCCGACTTCCCTTCCACCGCCTGCCGAATCTTCTCGTACACTCGCGGCACCGCCACCAGCACCGTCGGCTTCACCTCTTTCATCGCCGCAGGCAGCAGGTCAAACTTCGGGCAGTACGCCAACTGCGCTCCATGACACATCATCACGTAGTCCAGGCTCCGCGCCGTCACATGCGACAGCGGCAGAAACGAGATGCAACGGTCACGTTCCCCAAAGGGCATCAAACTCGTCGAGAAGTTGATATTGCTCGACAGGTTTCCATGCGTCAGCATCACGCCCTTCGGCTCGCCCGTCGTCCCCGACGTATAGATGATCGTCGCCAGATCGTCCGACTTAGCCTCCTTCGCCATCGCATCAAACGCCGCATCCCGCCCCCGCTTCGCCTTGGCGTCCTTCATCAACACCGCGAAGCTGTTCGCATCCGGATCGTCGCTGCCTTCCATCACCACCACATACTCCAGTTCCGGCAACTCCCCCGCAGCCATCAGCTTCTCGTACTGCTCACGCGAAGAAACCACCACCGCCTTCGCCCCCGAATCCCGCAGCATATACCCAATCTGCTCCGGCGTCAGTGTCGGATACAACGGCACGTCCACCCCACCAATGGCCAGCACAGCCAGGTCCGTCACCGCCCACTCCCACCGGTTCTCCGACATGATCGCCACCCGGTCACCCTTCTTCACGCCCCACCCACGAAAAACATCCGCCAGCGCCCGCACCCGCCCATAAAGCTCATTCGAAGTAATCGGCTTCCAGGCCCCATCCGCACCCAGCCACAACATCACAACCGAATCGCCCCGCCCCGTAACCTTCGCCAGAACATCATTCACACTGCTCAAATCAAACATGTCGTCTCCACAACCCAGTTTCAAAAACTCTGCCATCCTGAGCGAAGCTGATGACGCTCTTGTCAGCAGCGTAGTCGAAGGACCTGCGTTTGTTGTTGCTTTTGTTTTCGTCCTTGTTTTTGCCGTTGCCCACTCTTTTGTTTTACCGTTGCCCGCTTTTTGATTGTCATTCCGGAGGAATCTGCTGTTAAGGTATTTCGTGAGCAAAGCAATCCTTCGTTTTCTCGCCTTCTACTCCCTACTCCCTATTCCCTACTCCCTGCCGTTATCCCATTCAACAGAACATCCATCACCTGAGCAGCCGTCGCCTTCGCATCATAAATGCGTCCTGTAAACACCGCAGAACTCAACAACTCATCAATCGCCCCAAACATGCAGTGCGCCACCACGCCATCCGACACATCCCGCCGAAAGATCCCCTCCTGCTGCCCCCGCCTGATCACCTCGCGCACCACCTGGATGTACTTCACCAGATGATGATGCGAAAACTCCGCAATAAACTTCGCACTCTGCCGCATCTCGGTCTGCATCAGGATCGCCATGCTCCGGTTCACCGCATAGCTCTCCAGATGCACCTGCGCGATGTACTCCAGTTGCTCGCGCGGCCCCTTCAGCGTCTTGAACTCTTCCTCCACCTGTCGGTAAAACTTGTTGAATGTCTCATCGATCGCCGTCCGCAGCACGTCATCCTTACTCTTGAAGTAGAGATAGACCGTGCCGTCCGCCACCCCGGCCCGTTTCGCAATCGCACTCACCGGCGATTTGAAATAACCGCGCTCCGCGATCACCTCCACCGCCGCGTCCAGGATGCGCTGATACTTCTCGCTTCCCGGTCCCGTCGCCGGCACTCCCGCCACCGTAGAATCAGGCCCCGTCGTCTTCACTCTTTGCCTCAGCTCAGGCCTCACACCGAAAATCTCCGGTGCCGTCACTCTAATGAATTGATCCGCCTTTGCCAAGAATGAACTACGATTCAGTCCTCAAAATGCATCTTTATGCACCTCTCTACAAATGCAGTCGGCCTTGCCCTTTTTTCGTTGCCGTTGCTTTTCTCTTTGTCATCTCCGAAGAGCCTGCCCTGAGCGAAGTCGAATCAGAAAGTTGTTCGGGAGACCGAAAATCGACAGCTATCCCATTTTTTTTACCTCGTCAAAGGCTTGGCCACCCGCCCTCAAAGCAGCAGGATTGACAAAGTAACGAAGCTTTTGTATCAATCACCCCTATTCGGGTGAGTGATCACAGCATGAAACGCACATATTTTCCTGGTATCACTGACATTGTCACCGTCACGGATCCGGCAGAGATCCGGACAATTTCAACCGACTCAAGGTTCGACAGGGACTTCGCAGGACATGGTCCTGTTCGCAACGTGCTGCGTCTCCGGAAAATGCTCCGTATTTTCTCGCTCAACGGCAGACGATTCCCAACTATGCTGCCGCGCACCGACCCCAGCCGCGCCGCCGCGCAAGACGAACTGTGGTCGAGACTAAACGTCAAGGCTGACGAGGCGAAACACGGACCCGCTCAATTGGAGCCCCTGGCCGAATGGGTCAGAGGGATCGGAACTGCGGAGAAGCTCGGTCTGCTTGTGCAGCAGAGCATAGGAAGATTGTTCGTTGAAACGTTCGCGGCCACTGAGGAGAGTTCGGCAGCGGCCCGTACAGTTCTTGAAGCTGCCGGCTCTTCCAATGTCCTGAAAATGCTGTGGTGGCGCACCAGCGGCAGGCTGGAGCGGGCCAAAACGCTTCTTGCTTCCATGGTGAATGGCGATCTGGCTGGCGTTATCGCGCTAATTGCAGCTCGGCAGCTCATTGTTAATGGCCTGCATAAAATGCGGCAACTTGCTGCCGACCCAGCGCTTCGATCTTCAATAACGACGGATGCTGCCGTGGACGAATGCCTCTTCGCACCAGCCACCCTTGTACGCCAGGCGAAAACCTCCGGCGAGGTCGGCGGCTGTCCCTTTAGAAGAGGCTCGCTCTTCATCCTTGAGCTGGGAAGCGCGAGCAAAGGCGCAGCGAATCGTGACCTCGTCTTCCTCAGTCAGAGTTGGAGCCGCTGTCCCGCCGAAAAGTGGGTGCCTGCCCTAATGGAAGGCGTGTGGACGCGTGTCTCAGCTACGATTGCATGAGTCTCAAGAACCCCGCTGCCCTCATTGATCAGCCGAATGTTTACACTTTTTTGCCTCGTTAGAGGAATCTGTGGGTCACAGATGTGTTCGAGTGGCGGCCTGAAGTTGGCTCGAGGGTGCCCGTCGATGCTTGACCGAACGCCTTAGAAAGACATGCCTCTGGGATGGCCAAATCAAATCCATGGAATGCGCCTGGGACGCAGCAGGACGCCGCGCCCTTGGCACAGTGGAGGAACCCCCGCATTTCGCCTTTGCTGTTGCTTTCTCTTCCTCCAAAACTCCCAGCCTTGTGATCCTGAGCGAAGTTGCTCACAGCATTTCGTGAGCAACGCCGTCAAAGGACCTTCACCCGGTTGGTGGTTATGCTGGGTACCGACTTTCGTGCATTGCGGGTTCACGTTGATGTTGCAGAAGGATCCGGAAAGCGAGTCCGTGCGTAATCAGCAGCAACGGCACAACGAGAGTCGGAAGGAAGAATGCGGCTCCCAACTGCCCCGCCAGGAGCCCGGCGTGGTTGGCCTGATAGAAGGCGTTCAGGATGTCGGCCGCGCCCCAGAGATTGAAGATCCATGCGACGGCAATGCCAGTTGAATTTGGCAGCAGTAGCAGCGAAAGCAACGCAAGTATGGCTGCAACGATGTCCCCATAGGCCGCGGCATGCGCGAAGGCAGGCGGCAGATCGGGTGACACGACGCCGGGAACCAGGAATGCCAATCCGATGAAGCGGAAGCTGTGCAGGATGAGAAGAGGTCGCAACGCATCGGCCCGTTGCCGAAGGCGGAGTTCCGGCCAGATGTAGCGGGCGGCGACGATTCCCCACACGATCAAACTGAAGGCGATGCTCGTGAAAAACCAGACCATCTGTTGTGGCATGATGAATCCCTCCTTGTTAGAATTCCGGCCAATTCCAGCCATTGGTATGGCCATGCTCTCCGCAGTCCGCGGTTGCATAGGGCTCAGCCGCGGACTGCGGACCATCGCGACGACAGCAACTACTGTGCTCCCGCGCCGATCAATGCCCTCATTGGCATCAGCGGTCCAACGGGAATGTACTGGTCGTCCATCAGGTGTTCCTTTGCGAGCGGCAGCGTGTCCATAATGGCTCGTGCCTCGTCCTCGGTCTTCGCATCCACCAGAAAGACGACGCCTTTGCCATCGCCGCGCGAATACCACTCGCGGATCTTCCCGTCGAGATAGAGCTTCACAGTGGCACGAATCTCATCCGGGATGATGGCCATGACCTGTGAAGCGGTTACGCCCTGCTTGACGGTCTGAATCACCATCACTCCGGTGGTCTTCGGTATGGCCGCGGCCGGCACGCCGCCCTGCGCTGCCCCGGACTGTGACTGCGCTACGGACGCTACGGGTAACATTGCAGCAAGAAGTGGAATCATCAAATTCATCTTCGCCTCGATTCAGGTTAGGGTTCATGGTTGGTCATTCATGGGATCTCTTTTGAATGACGGCCGGCTCCATCGTCCACTCGTTGAAAGATGATGGTCGTACTCTTTAAAGATGACGAACGTACTCTATAGGATTAAAAAAATTTGCCTCACCCTTCGGTGAAGCTTTTTATGAAGAACTTCCTCGCCTCCGACAGCATCCACTCACGCGTGTGGGGGTCCGTAGTCATCCGCGCCCTGGTGAGTACCCCAGCCATACTCGAGAACAACACCAGGAACTTTGCCAGTTTTTCTTCTCGAGTCTGACCGGGAACAAATGGCAAGAGCCGCTCACGATACGCGTCCTGCGACGCCTCAATCCGTTTCCTCACGGACAGCGGCTTTCGCGCGAGCTCTGGCCCGAGGGCGGCGATCACGCAACCCGCTCCTGGCGAATTCGCGTGGCGCGCACTCAGATAGCGTTCGATGATGGCCCGCAGAGCTTGGCCCTCGGGTGCTGAATTCGCAATCTCCAGCATCCCCCTTCCCATCTCGTCGAACGCCCGTGCTACCGCTTCGACGAACAGGTCGTCTTTGCTGTCAAAATGCCGGTAGAAGCCTCCTTTCGTGAGGCCCACCTTCTTCATCACTGTACCAATGCCACTGATGTCCGCGCCGTGCTCCCGGAAAGAGCGAGCGGCCACGGAAAGAATGTTCTCGTGGTTCTTTGCCTTATGCTCCGGCGAGTAACGCATAGGGTAAGAGTACGCCCGTACTCTTAGGATGGTCAAGGCCCCCAAAAGATTCGACCTCAATTGGCGCTAACAGGCCAAAGCGCTCATTGAGTGCTCACGGTCCTGAGCAAAGCCGAGGGGGACTGATTTCATTGCCTTTGCCGTGGCTCATTTTTATTTTTCTCGTTTTTCCGGCCAAAAACGCATGTCAAGCCCCCAAACCACCTAACTATCTCAAACCAAACAAGATCGAGTTGGCATTTTAGTTCCACTCAATCCGCTATACTAGTTACAGGAATCAAGAAAAAGCCCTGGCCAGCGCCGGGGCTTTCCCATTGAGAAAGGAATTTGGCCCATAACCCCTTTGATTGGAATATTTTGGACGCAACTCCTTTATTGTCAATATTTTGCAGGCAAATTCCCCTCGTAAATCCATGAATACATGGGGTTTACGCCCCGGCAATAGGGGGAGGGGTGGTACTCTACGCCTGCGGTTTCGGAGTGAGCCGGACAAACGCTGCAGCACTCGCCGGCCAGTCCGCCAACATGGTCTGCCCTAACCCGCTTCCGCACTCCTCCACATGTGTCTCGATCAAAGTCCGCAGGCTATCCTGCGCCTCCTGATCGACCGCGTCGAATCCTTCAGCAGCAATAAACTCCGGATGGTACCGCTGGCCCTTCACAAACGATCCGTCCGCGTCATACACCCACGCCAACCCTCCCGTCATGCCGGCGCCAAAATTCATTCCAACACGTCCCAGCACAACAACCATTCCACCGGTCATGTACTCGCATCCGTGATCGCCAACGCCTTCGACCACCGCAGTCGCTCCGGAGTTCCGAACCGCAAATCGCTCTCCCGCACGTCCAGCGGCAAACAACTTCCCGGCCGTGGCGCCGTACAAAGCAACGTTGCCCAGAATCACATGCTGCCCACTGTCCTTCGCCGCCAGTCCACACGCACGAATCACCAGCTCGCCACCAGACAATCCTTTGCCAACAAAATCGTTCGCCTGACCACGAAGAACCAGCTTCATCCCCTCGACCGCAAACGCGCCGAAGGACTGACCCGCAATGCCATCCAGGTTGAAGGTCACATCCGCCGGAAGATCACTCTGCGCTCTCCGGAGAGCAAGCTCTCCCGCCAGCCGGGACCCAACCGCTCGATCACAATTCGCAATCTTCGACTCAACGCTAAACGGCAACCCAGCCTCAACCGCTGCCATAGCCGGCACAACCCAGGCCTCATCCAGCGGCGGCACCGCAATCGGCTGATCGTTCCGAACTCCCATCCACCGCGGCGGCCCATTCGAAATCCTCTCCAGCATCGGCTGAAGATCGAGGTTGCCGTCAAACTTAACCTGCTCCAACAAGTCCGAGCGCCCCACGGCCGCCTCAATCGAGGGCAGACCATACCGCGCCAGCAGACGCTGCAAGTCGCCCGAAAGCTGTTCGAAGAACCGGACAACATGCTCCGGCTTCCCGCGAAACTTCGCCCGCAACTCCGGCTTCTGCGTCGCAATTCCCGTCGGACACGTATTCAAATGACACTGCCGCGCCATATCGCAACCCAGCGCTACCAGCACCGCCGTACCAAACGCATACTCATCCGCACCGAGCAACGCCGCGATCAGAATGTCCCGCGCCGTCGCCAGACCGCCATCCGTCCGCAGCCGCACCCGCCCACGCATTCCGCTCTGCATCAACACCTGCTGCGCCTCTGCCAGCCCCAGCTCCCACGGATTCCCGGCATACTTGATACTCGACAACGCCGCCGCCCCCGTGCCGCCAGTATTTCCCGCAATCACGATATAGTCCGCATACGCCTTCGCGACACCAGCAGCAACCGTGCCCACACCACAACCCGATACCAGCTTCACTCCAACCGCAGCCCGCGGATTCACCCGCTTCAAGTCGTAAATCAACTGAGCCAGATCTTCGATCGAATAGATGTCATGATGCGGCGGCGGTGAGATCAGCGGAACTCCCGGCTGCGCATGCCGAAGCCGAGCAATCATCCCACTCACCTTGTGCCCCGGCAGCTGTCCACCTTCTCCCGGCTTCGCTCCCTGGGCCACCTTGATCTCAATCTCCTCCGCATGAACCAGATACTCCGCCGTCACACCGAACCGTCCGGACGCCACCTGCTTGATCTTGTTATTCAGCGAAACATGAACCGCAGGCGCCTCAACCACCCGCTCTGCAAGCGCAGTACCGCCGCCCGAGCGCGCCATTAAACTCATCTCCTCGGTGACGCCTTCCACCTGCGCACCGGCAGACTGCACTCGATACACCGCCGCATCCTCACCGCCCTCGCCAGTGTTCGACCGTCCGCCCAGCATATTCATCGCGGCAGTAATCGTGTGATGGGCTTCCGGACTCAAAGACCCAAGCGACATAGCGCTGGCTATGAACCGCTTGCACAAACTTGCGGGCGTCTCCACCTCGCTCAAAGGAAGCTCAGGTCCAGCCGAACGAAGCTCCAGCAGGTCACGCAGCACCGCCGGATCACGCGCGATAAGGTCCCGCGTGTAGAGCGCAAACGCGCCCGCCGGATCATTCGGCTGCGGCACATTCCGCGCGCTCCCCACAACCGATTGCAGCGCCTTCACCGTCGGCGGCTGCCACGTATGCGGCTCCGATACATCAGCCTTACGGAATCGCACCCACCCATAGTCCGGCAGTTCGGCCGAGACCGGAACGCCCACATCAATCGGCGCCCACGTCTGCCGAAGTTGGCGCTCAACTTCCGCAAACCCGATCCCTGAGAGTGGCGCAGGCGTATCGACAAAACACCGTGCCACCACACTCGAATGCAAACCAAGAATGTCAAACAGATGCGCTCCGCGATAGCTGTCAACGACGGAGATTCCCATCTTCGACATCACCTTCGCCAGACCAGCATCAAGAGACTTAAGCATCTTGCGTTCGGCTTCCGCTCTGTCCGTGCCGGCAGGCGCAAGGCTCATCCCGGTCTCCAACGCCAACCATGGACAGACAGCGCCCGCGCCGTATCCGATCAGTACCGCTGCATGATGAATATCGCGGCAGTCCCCCGCCTCCACGGCAAGTCCCGCAAGCGTGCGCAGCCCTGCATCGACCAGCGCCTGATGCACCGCGCCAGTCGCCATCGCCATCGGAATCGGAAGCCTGTCCACACTTGCAGTACGGTCCGAAAGAAGCACAATTCGCGCTCCATTACGCACCAATCTGATGGCCTGCATGCAGAGCTCGTCGAGCGCCAGCGTCAGCGATTTCTCCACGCCGAACACTGCCGGAAGTTCAGCCAGATTCAACTCTGTTTTGTGCGGATACTCCCCTCGCCGCAGAGCTTCCACCTGTCCCAGCGACATAAATGGCGAAGGCAGCGAAATTCCCGGCAAGGGCGCATTCTTATCCAGCAGGTGCGGCCAAGGTCCAAGCCGTGTATGCAGCGAGACCACACAAGCCTCGCGCAGCGGATCGATCGCGGGATTGGTCACCTGCGCAAACCGTTGTCGGAAGTACGCGTAGATCGGCCGTGGTGAACGTGCAAGGAAAGCCAACGGAGTATCGTCGCCCATCGACCACACCGCGTCCTTACCCTCGACTGCCATCGGCTGCAAAATCATCTTGACGTCTTCACGCGTGTAGCCGAAGCCTCTTTGCACAGCGGCGAGGGCAGCAGCATCAACAGAGGGAGCTACCGGAACAAGGGGAGTGTCTTCAACCAGGCGGGCATAGGTCGTCCCAGCATCGAACAACTCCAGCAGCGCTTCATCCTCATAGACCTTGTGGTTCACAAGATCGACGACGAGCATCTGTCCCGGCCCAAGCCGTCCGCTGTGAATGACTTCTTCAGGATCAAGATCGACCAGACCCGCTTCAGATCCGGCAACAACGAGGCCTGCCCGAGTCATCGCAAAACGGCACGGTCGCAGCCCGTTCCGATCCAGCACAGCGCCAACCACCTGACCGTCGCTGAATGAGATGGCCGCCGGCCCGTCCCACGGCTCTGCGCAATCGGTGCTGTAGCGCAGAAACGAAGAAGCATGATGCCCATCCGTCGCGGGTGGCAGCAACATGCGGACAGCCTCCGCCAACGTTCTGCCGTTCTGCGACAACAACTCAATCGCTTCATCCAGACTCGTCGAGTCCGTGCCGCCCACTGTCAAAACCGGCTTGCACTCCACCGGCAGCGTCGAGTCACGGGCTGCCATACGCGCTCGATTTCCCCACACGGTGTTGATCTCTCCGTTGTGTCCAAGCTTTCTCCCTGGCTGCACACGATGCCAGGTGGGCGAAGTATTCGTCGCATACCGCTGATGAAAAATTGCAAACGGCGTAACGTAATCGTCCGATGCCAGATCAGGAAAAAAGTTTGGCAGAAACTCTCCCGTACACATCGCCTTGTAGACAATCGTCTGCGACGACAACGAACATACGTACCCCGTCACATCGCCTTGCGCATGTGCCCGCTCAAACTGTTTCCTCGCAAGGTAAAGGCGCCGCTCCATCGTCTCGGGCTCACCGTCGCCGGAATCGACAACCAATATCTGCCGAATCCTCGGCATCGTGCCGCGAGCCATCTCTCCAAGCCACTCCGTACAAACGGGCACGTCCCGCCAGCCCAAAACCTTAAAATCATGCGAGAGCAAGCAGCGCTCAAGGAGGCCTTCTGCGCGGGCCTCCCCTACGGGGATCAACAACATCCCGACGCCCAGCAGTTGCTTTTCCCTGATTACAAGATTTGCAGCTTTCGCCAGCAAGGCCCGCGGAATCGCAGTCATGACTCCGACACCGTCGCTGCTCTTTCCGTCCGCAGCCGTAGCGCCGCGGTGGGCCAGTCTGCTAAGCGCAATCAACGCCTGCTGCAGAATTTCATGCGAGGGAGACGCACTCACTGAGGCCACAAACCCAACGCCGCAGGAATCATGATCAAACCGTTCGTCGATCAAAGACGGCGAAGCTCCCACGGACGTAGAGGTACCTCCGGAAGTTCGATTCAGACTAGATGCAGGGGACCGTTCCATGCTTCACTATACGTCGTGTAGAGCTATAAATGCTCTAAAACGACACCTTCCTTTTGGAGAGTGCTTGGCGTTCTGTTAGAGGCGCTAAATCTTTTGTGTATAAATATACATTAATAATGTATATTTATACACAGCGAGATTTCACCTTTTCCCCCTTCATCCGCACTCGGAAACGGAAGAGCCAAAGAACAGGTAAAACAAAAGAATGAAGCAACAACGTCACGCCGTAATTCAGGAATTGCTGGTGAAGACAGCCGTCGCCAGTCAGGATGAGCTACGTCGAAAGCTTGCGGGGCGTGGCTTTCATGTGACCCAAGCAACGTTGTCCCGAGACATTCACGAACTACGATTGAACAAGGGACCGGAGGGCTACTCTCTTCCCTCGGGATCTGACTCCGACGAAGATGCCCTGCCGGGGATACGTGAGGTTCTCGGAAGCTTTGGTCTTGAAGTGCGTCAGGCGATGAATCTGCTGGTTATGGTTACGACCACCGGAAGCGCCCAACCCATCGCCGCTGGAATTGACTATGAAGACTGGCCAGAGGTAGTTGGCACAATCGCGGGAGATGACACCGTACTCATCATCTGTCCCGATGAAAAACAGGCAAGTCTCTTGAAGACTCGAATTGAAGGATATCTTGGCTAATTCAGGAATAATAAATTCGACAGAAGGAACTGATTCACGGACCGGAAGTTTCCCGGATACTGCACCTCGCACAGCCATTGTCGGGGTCAGCGGCTACGCAGGCGGCGAACTTGCGCGCCTCCTACTGCGCCATCCCAGATTGAACGGAGTCAAACCAACATTTCTCGGCCGTACCGGCGATGCGGAAGTGGGACCGTCGGCCTATCTCGAAGACCTCCATCCCCAACTCGCAATGCCTGGAGACAACCAGGCGAACGAGGTCTTCCCTTTTCATTGGCAGCGGATCGTCGACTCAGGTATCGAAGTATTGTTTCTCGCGACGCCCCATGAGCAATCTCGCAAATGGGTTCCGGATGCCATCGGGAGAGGCATCAAGGTCATTGACCTAAGCGGCGCCTGGAGATTGAAGGAGAGCAGCAATCGCGACGTCTACCATTTGAAGGATGCGAACCCTGAACAGGCGGCCGAACTGCAGGCAGAGGCAGTCTACGGATGTCCGGAACTACACCGCGACATCATCAGACAGGCCCGTCTCGTTGCCAACCCCGGATGCTATTCCACTTCGATCATCCTCGCACTTGCGCCGCTGCTTCAGGCTGGTCTGGTCGATGTTCATCACGGAATCATCTGCGATGCAAAGTCGGGAGTCAGTGGAGCCGGAAAAGCAGCAACAGCCAAGACTCATTTCATGCACGCAGCCAACAATCTCTCCGCATATGCCGTCTTCGGCCATCGCCACACAGGTGAACTGCTCGAACAACTACATCTTGGAGCAGATCAGATTCAGTTCACCCCGCATCTGTTGCCGATACCCCGCGGAATCCTGTCCACGATCTATCTTCGTCTAAAGCATACCGACAGATGCGGCCGCTATCAGCGCAGTCCTTCAGGATTTTTACCGATACAGCCCAATGGTCCGGGTGCACACCTCTCCGCGGTTACCGGAGATTCAACACGTCGTCCACACCAATTTCTGTGACCTCGGTTTTGCGCTTGCTGCGGATGGCAAACGCCTCGTGATCGTCTCCTGTCTCGACAATCTCTTGAAAGGCGCAGCAGGTCAGGCGGTACAGAACATGAACTTGATGTTTGGATGGAAGGAAGAGGAGGGCTTGCTGTGAGATTTGTCGTCAAACTGGGCGGTGCGGCGCTTGAAGACAAAAAGATTCTTCACGCGTCCGGCAAAGCCATTGCCGATTTGGTCGCTGATGGGAATCAGGTCGCCGTCGTTCACGGTGGTGGCGTACAGTTGACGCGCACCCTGGCTCAAATGGGAAAGAAGAGTGAGTTCATCTCCGGACTTCGCATCACCGACGCCGAGACCCGCGACGCGGCATTGATGGTTCTTGCCGGCCGAGTGAACAAGTCCCTCGTCGCCGCTATCGGCTCGCACGGCCAGGCCGCCGTCGGTCTCTCGGGCGGAGACGGCCACGTTTTTCGCGCGCGCAAGAAGAAAACCAATCCCGACCTCGGCTTCGTCGGCGAAATCGCCGCGATGGACCCCAAGTGGCTCGAGGCCATCTGGACTATGGGTGCAGTTCCGGTTATCTCCTCCATCGCCCTCGGCTTTGACGGCGAGTACTACAACATCAACGCCGACGAGATGGCCGCTGCATGCGCTATCGGCACCAAAGCCGACACCCTTGTCTTCCTCACCGACGTCGCCGGCGTCAAGGGCGCTGACGGCAACGTGATGCGCTGGCTCACTCTCGCTCAAATACCCGCAATGGAGAAGGCACAAGTCGTCTCCGGAGGTATGCTCCCCAAACTAAACGCATGTCGCGATGCCCTCACCCATGGCGTCAAGCGCGTACGAATTCTTCCCGCGGAGGCGGCGTGGCTCTTGCCCGATCTCATCTCCACCCGGGTCAACGACGGAACGGAGGTCATGGTCGCATGAACTTAGCATCCATCCAGGCTGCGGAGAGCAAGCTCCTTCTCCAAACCTACGAGCGCAATCCTTACCTGTTTGTCAGCGGACAAGGTGTCTATCTGCAGGATGCGGACGGCAACGACTACCTCGATCTTCTCAGTGGGATCGGCGTCTCCGCGCTCGGCTACGCCCATCCAGCCGTCGAAGAAGCGATCCGAGGCCAGAGCAAGCGCCTCATCCACACCTCCAACCTCTTCTTTCACGAGCACACCGCTGAACTCGCTCTCCGCCTGACTGAAATCAGCGGCCTGGACCGAGTCTTCCTCTACCAACAGCGGCACCGAGGCCTGGGAAGCCGCTCTCAAACTCGCGCGCGCCAATGCCGGCCGCCTGCGCTCCAACGGACGCAGCATCGGCACTAAGTTCCTCGCCCTGGAGCACAGTTTCCACGGCCGCTCTATGGGCTCCGTCGCCACGACCGCGAAAGAAAAATACCGTGAACCTTTCGAGCCAGTCATGCCTGGTGTCGAGTTCGTTCGCTTCAACGATGTTGCCGACCTCCGCGAAAAATTCTCAAACGAGATTTGCGCAATCTGCATCGAGCCCGTCCAGGGCGAAGGCGGCATTCACCCCATTTCACGAGAGTTTTTTGCCACCGCACGCGAACTCTGCAGCTCCACCGGCGCCCTCCTGCTCGCTGACGAGATCCAATGCGGCTTCGGGCGAACCGGCAAATGGTTCGCTTATCAGCACTACGGCATCCTTCCCGACATCACCACCATCGCAAAACCCATCGCGAACGGCATCCCCATGGGCGCTATGCTCTGCTCCAATGTTGCCGCCGAAGCAATCAAACCCGGAATGCACGGTACGACGTTTGGTGGCGGCCCCCTGGCTTGTGCAGTAGCCATCGCCGTCATCGACACGATCAAGCGGAACAAGCTGCTCGAGCATATTCAGGACGTCGGCGAATATTTTCACGCAGAGCTTTCAAAACTCGCCGCACGTCACGACTGCATCGTCGACGTGCGAGGAATCGGTCTGATGCTCGGGGTCGAACTCAACTCCGAAGATTTGGCCAAGCGCATCAGCGCCGAGCTGATGGAACGTCGCATCATCGTCAACCGGACCAGCGATACAGTTCTTCGTTTTCTTCCCCCTTTCATTCTCGAACGCAAACATGTCGAGATCGCCATCAAAGCGCTTGACGAGATCGTCAGTGCAGCATACGCCGGTGCAGCGCCGGCAGGAGAGAAATCCCATGGGTAGCAAGACCGTAGTGATGAATACCAAAACAGCGGAGATCGCCGGCGACGATCTCGTATCCGCCAAGACGACTGCAACCCTCGGCATCCAATCCGACACCGCCTTCAACGAAGCCTCGAAGCGCCTCTCCGGCCGCGACCTCTGCTCCATCGCTGACCTCACCGTTCAGGAGATGGCCGCAATCATGGAGTTGGCCCACGCCGTGAAGAATCACCCCGAAGACTTCCGTCACGCTCTCGACGCCAAACAAATGGTGCTCTTCTTCGAGAAGGCGTCCCTCCGCACCCGTCTCAGCTTCGAGGCCGGAATCAACACCCTCGGCGGCAACGCCATCTTCGTCGACCAGACCCAATCTCCCCTCGGCGAACGCGAATCCCTCGCCGACATGGCCCACAACGTTGAGCGATGGATGTCCATCATGGTCCTCCGCACCTATGCACACGAGACCATCACCGAGATGGCCGCCTGCTCCAAGATCCCTGTCATCAACGCTCTCTCCGATCTCGAGCATCCCTGCCAGGCCATCACTGACTTCTTCACCCTCGAAGAGCACTTCGGCTCCGCGCAAGGCCTACGCTTCACCTACGTCGGCGACGGCAACAACGTCTGCCACTCTCTCATGCTCACCGCCGCGCAACTCGGCGCTCACTGCAGCGTTGCCTCACCCAAGGGCTTCGGCCCCAAGCTCGAAATCATCCACAAGGCCATCGAGATCGCCGAGACCACCGGCGGCAGCATCACTCTCCTGCACGATCCCGTCAAGGCCGTCACCGGCGCTGACGCTGTCTACACCGATGTCTGCACCAGCATGGGATTCGAACACGAGGCCACCAAGCGCGCTCCCATCTTCAAGCCCTATCAGGTCAACGAGGCCCTGATGGCGCACGCTCAACCCGATGCCGTCTTCATGCACTGCCTCCCCGCGCATCGCAACGCCGAAGTCACCGACGCCGTGCTCGACGGGCCGCAGTCCGTCGTCTTCGATCAGGCCGAAAACCGCATGCACGCGCAAAAGGCTCTCTTGCTCATGCTCCTTGGAGGAGCGAAGCGAATCTCCAACAGCCGCGGCCGCGGAACCCAAGACCCGCAAACGCGCCACCTCCTAGTCCTTCAGCTCCGCTGCTCAACCATTGAGGTCTGCATCAAATGTCCGTAATTCTCGAATCCCTTCCCCTCGGCCAGAAGGTTGGCATCGCCTTTTCCGGCGGGCTGGACACCAGCGCCGCGCTTCACTGGATGAAGCAGAAGGGCGCACTGCCGTACGCCTACACCGCCAACCTCGGCCAGCCTGACGAAGCCGACTACGACGAGATCCCCCGCAAGGCCCTCGAGTACGGCGCTGAAAAGGCCCGTCTCATCGACTGCCGCGGCCCGCTCGTTCGCGAAGGTATCGCCGCCCTCCAGTCCGGCGCATTCCACATCACCACTGCCGGCGTCACCTACTTCAACACGACACCCATCGGCCGCGCGGTCACCGGCACGATGCTGGTAAGCGCCATGAAGGAAGACGACGTCAACATCTGGGGCGACGGCTCGACCTTCAAGGGCAATGACATCGAGCGCTTCTATCGCTACGGCCTGCTCGTCAACCCCGACCTCAAGGTCTACAAGCCCTGGCTCGACGCCGCCTTCATCGACGAGCTCGGCGGCCGCGCCGAGATGTCCGCCTTCATGACCAAGGCCGGCTTCGGCTACAAGATGTCCGCCGAAAAGGCCTACTCCACCGACTCAAACATCCTCGGCGCAACCCACGAAGCCAAGGACCTCGAACTCCTCACCACCAGCATGAAGATCGTCGCCCCCATCATGGGCACCGCCTTCTGGCGCGATGACGTTGCAATCAAACCCGAAGAGATCACCGTCCGCTTCGAAGAAGGCTTCCCCGTCGGGCTCAACGGGACAGACTATGCAGACCCTGTAGCCATGATGCTCGAAGCCAACAGCATCGGTGGCCGCCACGGTCTCGGCATGAGCGACCAGATCGAAAACCGCATCATCGAAGCCAAGAGCCGCGGCATCTACGAGTCCCCCGGTCTCGCTCTCCTGTTCATCGCCTACGAGCGCCTCATCACCGGCATTCACAACGAGGACACCATCGAGCAGTACCGCGAAAACGGCCGCAAACTCGGCCGACTCCTCTACCAGGGCCGCTGGTTCGATCCCCAGGCCATCATGCTCCGCGAGGCCGCCCAGCGCTGGGTCGCCAAGCCCGTCACCGGCGAGGTCACCCTCGAGCTGCGCCGCGGCAACGACTACTCCATCCTGAACACCGCCTCGCCCAACCTCACCTTCCATCCCGAGCGTCTCTCGATGGAGAAGAGCGACTCCGCCTTCTCCCCACGCGACCGCATCGGCCAACTCACCATGCGCAACCTCGACATCACCGACACCCGCGCCAAACTCATCACCTACGCCCAAAGTGGCCTACTCACGCTAAGCAAAGGCTCCGAAATGCCCCACCTCAACAGCGCAAACGACAAGGACTAATCACGCCTCGCAGATTCATCATGCGGTACTCGTTAGGTTTTGTTAGAGCACGGCTTCAGCCGTGCCGTAAATAGCAAAAATAATTTCGGGGCTTTAGCCCCTGAGGTAACGATGGACATTAGTCTCAGAGCTTCAAATGGATGGCGTCTACGCGAAGCCCCATTTCCGTTTCAGCAGACGTATGTCACTCCGCTAGAAGACCTCCCGAGATTCGTGAGTTCGTTGCTCACACCTTTTGTATTTAATCAGGCATCGATAAGGATCGAAACGATCGTGTTAATCCCGAAGACCTTATCGAATATCTGAAGCTACATGGCATCAATACAGACGAAGGGGAGCTGAATCGCGCCACCCTTACGGCGGATGATGCGTCCGAAGCGGCTGCTTTGTTAGAACAAGTGCTTGGCCAGTGGATCGACTTCGCTTTTGTCCCTTCACCAGGGACATTTGCGATCTATGCCGATCACGATCAATTCACAACTATCTTCACGTCAAGCGCCGAGCTCTTATCTTCGCTCCGCAAAGAGATGGCTCACAAATTCAAAGCTGTAGACGATTGGCAATGGACTGGTCCTCATTCAATAGGAAAGATTGAAGAAGAAACGAATGTCTAAATCATCAACCAAAATGTGGTCCGGTCGCTTCCGAGAACCACTCAACAAGCAATTCGAATCCTGGCAGCGATCCTTCCCCTTCGACTGGCGCCTCCTCCCCCACGAGGTTGAGGCCAGCATCGCCCACGCCCGCGCCATCGAAGCCGCCGGAATCCTCACCAGCGAAGAACTCCTCCAGATGGAGCAAGGTCTCCGCCACGTTGCCGCCCTCCAGAACATCGCCTCCAACCAACAAGCTGAAGACATCCACCACTTCGTCGAGCTCGAGCTGACCAAACAAATCGGCCCACTAGCCCTCAAACTCCACACCGGCCGCAGCCGTAACGAACAGATCGCCACAGACATGCGTCTCTTCGTCCGCGCCTCCATCGACAACACGTTGGCCGGCATCAACGAGTGGCGCGAAGCCCTCATCGACCTCGCCGAACGCGCCGGCGACGCCGTCATGCCCGGCTATACCCACCTCCAGCGCGCCGAACCCGTCCTCGTAGCCCACTGGCTCCTCGCATATGTCGCCATGCTCGAGCGCGACTACTCTCGCTTCCTCGACGCACGCCGCCGCATGAACTTCTGCCCCCTCGGCTCAGGTGCAATCGCCGGCGCAACCCTCGGCCTCAATCGCCGCATAGCCTCTGACGCCCTCGGCTTCACCGCCCCCACTGACAACAGCATGGACGCCACCTCCGACCGCGACTTCATGCTCGACTTCGCCCAGGCCGCCTCCACGCTCGGGCTTCACATCTCACGCTTCGCTGAAGAGCTCACCCTCTACGCGACCGCCGAATTCGGCTTCGTCGACCTCCCCGAAGCCTTCTCCACCGGCTCCTCCGCGATGCCACAGAAGAAAAACCCCGACCTCACCGAGCTAGCCCGCGGCAAATCCGCCCGTCTCCTCGGTGCAGCCACCGCGCTCGCTACGCTGATCAAAGGTCTACCCCTCGCCTACAACAAAGACCTCCAGGAAGGCCAGGAGCAGATCTTCGATGTAGCCGACACCCTTGCAGGTCTCTTCTGCGTCCTTCCGAACTTCACCCGCGCCCTCACCTTCCGGGTCGAACGCATGCAATTCGCCGCCGAAACCGGCTATCTCAACGCCATGGCTGCCGCCACCTATCTCTCCAACAAAGGCGTCCCGTTCCGAAAAGCCCACGAGATCGTCGGCAACGCGGTTCGCCTCGGACTCGACAAAAACCTCGAACTCAACGCCATCCCGCTTGCCGACCTCCGTCAGCTCAGCGAACACTTCGACGAGAACTTCTTCGCCGCCATCTCGCTTCGACGCACCGTCGATTGCCACGACGTCCCTGGCGGCACCGCAATCGATCGCGTCGAGCTAGCTTTGGATCACGCACGCAACAATCTTGCGGCTGCCTTGGCTGATACTCCCGCCGTTCCAGCGCATCAAAAGTCTGCCAGAATAGAGAAAGGAGCCTAGCGTCGTTGTCCATTTCGCCTTTGTTGACCGCCAGTGAATCGACAGCCTCCACGCGCCTGCGCGAAGGCGGAGCTGTCGTGCGCAAAGCGAAGCTCCCTGACGCGGTGAACATCTTCGATTTGGTCAATTCCCTCTCCGGCGACGGCACCCTCCTTCGCCGGAGTTATGCCGAGATCTGCGAGAACGTCCGTGACTTCGCTGTGGCCGAGTCTGAGTCTGGGGTTTTCCTCGGCTGTGGGGCTCTGCACCTCTACGGGCCTCACCTCGCCGAGGTCCGCTCCATCGTCGTCAAGCCTGAAGCCAAAGGCCAGGGCGCCGGCGGCCGTCTCCTCCGCGCTCTCCTCGAAGAGGCCGAAGAGCAATCCGTCACCGCCGTCTGCCTCTTTACCCGCATCCCCGACTTCTTCTTCCACTTCGGCTTCCGCGTCGTTGACCGCACCACCCTGCCCGACAAGATCTACAAGGACTGCCAGACCTGCCCCCGTCTCTACGCCTGCGACGAGGTAGCCATGGTCCGCGGCCCCCTGCCCAAGATCGCCGTTCTCGGCCCCAGCCGTATCGCCCAACCTGAGCTGGTCAAGCTGCAAACCGGCACCGTCAACCCGTCACGCTGACTCGACCGGAACACCTCAAAATAAATTTTGAAAAAGTGGCATGTTTTTCGTCACCACAAAACGTGCGTCGAACAACCACGTTCTCACCACAATTCACCACGCAAAACCACCCAAAAACCACGCTCTAACCCTGTGGAAATCCCAGAACCCCCTCTAAAAACGCGGGTTCTGACCACAACCCAAAAAAATCCTTACCACGCGTGATAAAAACCATCCCGCTCCGTCATGTGAACGTTCGTCCTGAAGAGGCGGCTGAGGTTTTCGGGAGTGAGCAGTTCCGCCTTCGGGCCGTCGGCGACGATTCGGCCCTCTTTCATGAGCAGAATGCGGTCGATCTCCGGAAGGATGTCGGCGATGTGATGCGTTATGAGCATAATGCCTGTGCCAGCTCGTGCGAGCCTCTGCAGTAGGGCACGGAGATCGGCTTGCGCGGCCAAATCGAGGGCGTTGGAGGGTTCGTCGAGCAGCAACATCTGGGTCGCTCCCGCCGCGGCGCTTGAGGAGCCTACAAGGGCGCGGCCGATCATGATGCGGCGCTGTTCCCCGGCGGACATTTCGCCTGCAAGCTTGTCGGCAAGGCTGACGGCGTCGACCTGTTCAAGTACCTCGTCGGCGCGGAGACGCATCTCGTCGGTCACCGCGAGGTTCGGCCAGAGGGTGCTGCTGGAGAAAAAACCGCTGAGGACGGCGTCGCGGCCGGTGGTGTGGAGAGTGGGCCTGCCGGGAAGTTCGGAGGAGACCACACCGAGGCGTTTTTTGAGTTCGGTGAGGTCCCAGCGTTCGCGGCCGAAGATGCTGACCTTCGTCTCAGGTTGTGACGAATCGCGGGAGACCAGCGGGTAGCACTCGCAGGTGATGGTCTTGATGAGGGTGGACTTGCCGCAGCCGTTGGGGCCGAGGATGGCGATGTGCTCGCCTGTGTTGACGGTGAGGTTGATGTCGTGGAGGACGACGTTGTCGCCGCGGGCCACGTTGACGTGAGCCAGATGCAGGAAAGGTGGCATTCGTTTTTTAGGATATAGGAGGTTTGTCCCGATGCTTATCCGCATCCCTAAGCGGGAGTTCACATGGATTCTCGGTTGAAAAGGGTTGGCGCTTTGGGCAAGACGAGACTCTCGGGGTCCCTTCGGCAGCTCAGGCAGGCTCTTCGACTGCGCAGTTTGCAAAATACGCAAACTGCTTCGCTCAGGATGACGAATTTTAGAGTTTGGCTATGAAAAGAAATCTGAAAACCCAGGGAACTTTTCTTTTGGCTTTGACGTTCTATCCATAGACAACCTATGGATGGGGACATGCCAAAGAAACCTGACCTGATGCCTGGAACGCTGGACATGATGATTTTGAAGACGTTGACGCGCGGTCCGCAGCACGGCTATGGGATTGCTTCGTCGATCAAACGTGCGTCGGACGACGTGCTGACCGTTGAAGAGGGCTCGCTCTATCCAGCGCTGCAGCGGCTGCTGTTGCAGAGCTGGGTGAAGGCGGAGTGGCGATCGACGGAGACGAACCGGCGTGCGCGGTTCTACACGCTGACGGCGGCTGGACGAAAGCAACTGGGGTTGGAGCATTCACAGTTCGAAACGATGATCGCGGCTATCAGCCGTGTGATGCAGGACGCTTAGGGATTCACGAGGAGAGTGCCATGGACTCGATCAGCCGCTTCTTCAAGAAGATTGGAATGCTGCTTCGCCGCGAGAAGTTTAACAGCGAACTGGAGGAGGAGATGGCGTTCCACCGCGAGCAGAAAGAGAAGGAGCTGCGTGAGGCTGGAGTGGCTCCCGCGGCGGCACATCATGCGGCGGCACTCGAGTTCGGCAATACGACGCGGCTGAAGGAGCAGAGCAACGAGGTAGTCGGGTTCCGGCTCGAGTCGGTGTGGCAGGACCTGCACTTCGCGCTTCGTCAACTAAGGCGGAGTCCGGCCTTCACCCTGACTGCGGTCCTGATGCTGGCGCTTGGGATCGGCGCGAGTGTGGCGATCTTTGCGTTTGTCGATGCTGCGCTGATCAAACCGCTGCCGTACGCGGAACCAACGCGGCTGGTTGACGTGGCAGAGAGGGGAAAGCTGTGGCCGCGCTCGAACCTGTCGTACCAGGACTATGTGGACTGGAAGAAGATGAACAAAGTCTTCAGTGCGCTGGAGGCCTACACGGGCGGCGGTTATCTGATGAAGACGGCCACAGGCGTGGAGCCAGTGTCGGCGGCACGAGTGACCGCAGGATTCTTCCGGGTGTTGGGCGTGAAGCCAATAATGGGCCGGGATTTTTACGATGGCGAGGACCAGCCGAGCGGTGGGGACACGATGATTCTTACGTACCACACTTGGCAGGAACGGTTCGGTGGGAGAAAGGACATCATCGGGCAGACGGTGGATCTGGATGGCAGTCCGAACACGATCATCGGCGTGCTGCCGGCGAGCTTTCAGTTTGCGCCGCGAGGCAATGCGGAGTTCTGGGGCACGGTGCACAAGTTGACCAACTGCGAGAAGAGACGCAGCTGTCACAATATGTTCGGTGTGGCGCGACTGAAGGATGGGGTTACGGTGCAGTCGGCGTTGGCGGACATGACGGCAATCGCGAAGCAGCTGGAGGTGCAGTATCCGGGCTCGAATCGCGACCAGGGTGCGAGCGTGAAGCCGCTATATGAACAGATTGTCGGTGACATACGGCCAATTCTGCTGGTGTTGCTGGTCGGGGCGGTGTTGTTGCTGGTGATTGCGTGCGTGAATGTTTCGAGTCTGCTGCTGGTGCGATCGGAGAGCCGGAAGCGCGAGATTGCGGTGCGCGGGGCGCTGGGAGCGTCGCCGTCGCGGCTGGTGCGTCAGTTTATTACGGAAGCGGTGCTGCTGGTGGGAGCGGGCGGTCTACTAGGTCTGCTGTGCGCGTATGGCGGGATGCAGGTGCTGCTGCAGATGATCTCGAAGGACATGCTGGCGTATGTGCCTTATCTCGCCGGAGTCAACTTGAATCTGCACGTGGTGTTGTTTGCCTTGGCGATTTCGCTGCTGGCGGCGACGATTTTCGCGTTGACTCCAGTTGTGCGGCTGCCGTTGACCGCGCTACGCGAGGGTTTGACGGATGGCGGGCGCGGCTCGGCGGGAACGCTATGGCGACGGTTAGGAGCAAATCTAGTGGTGGTGGAGTTGGCGGTGGCAGTGGTGTTGCTGGTGGGAGCGGGGTTGCTGGGCAAGAGCTTCTACAAGCTGCTGCACGTGGACCTGGCTTTCCAGCCCGACCATCTTGCGACGATGCAGGTGGCGCTGCCGCAGACGACGTATCCGAAGGATCCGCAGTTGGTTGCGGTACAGCGGCAGATTCTGGATCGGATTCGTAGTCTTCCGGGAGTTCAATGGGCAAGTTTGACGAGTGTGTTTCCGGTGAGTGGGAATGGCAACACGGATTGGATTCGGATTGTGGGCAAGCCTTACAACGGCGAGCATAATGAGGTGAACCAGCGCGAGGTCAGCTCCGATTACTTCAAGACGCTTGAGGCAAAGCTGGAGCGGGGGCGCTTTTTCACCGATGAGGAGGACGCTTCGAAGCCGAAGGTCGTCATCATCAACAAGGCTTTCGTCCATAAGTATTTTCCAGGTGAGGACCCGATTGGCCGAGTGATGGGGGATGGAGATTTGACGCCGAAGTCGCTTCGCCAGATTATCGGAGTGGTTGATGACCTCAAGGAGAGTTCGCTGGATGCTGACACCTGGCCGGCCGAGTACACGCCTGCGAATCAGGGGCCGGCTAATTACTTCGGGCTGGTAGTTCGTACTTCGCAGGCAGAGGCGACGATGCTCCCTGTGCTGAGGGCTACTATTCGCCAGATCGATCCGGGGATTGGCGTGTTTGACGAGCAGACGCAGTTGCAGCGAATCAACGAGTCGCAGACAGCATATCTGCATCGCTCGTCAGCGTGGCTGGTGGGAGGGTTTGCGGCGTTGGCTTTGCTTCTGGGGGTGGTGGGACTTTATGGGGTGATTGCGTATTCGGTGAGCCAGAGGACGCGCGAGATTGGCGTGCGGATGGCGCTGGGTGCGCAGCAGAGTTCGGTGTACCGAATGATTCTGAAGGAGGCCGGGTGGCTGACCGGCGTGGGGATCGCTGCCGGGTTACTTTGCTCAGTGGGAGTCGCGACGTTGATGCGGAAGGTGCTGTTTGGAATTCATACGTGGGATGTTTCGACGCTGGTTGCTGTCGCGTTGCTGCTGAGCGCGGCGGCGTTGCTGGCGAGTTATTTTCCCGCACGTAGAGCAGCTTCAGTCAATCCCGTTGAGGCGTTGCGGGCCGAGTAGATTTTTTGGGTGCGCGCCTACATGCCTTTGAGGATGGAGCCTACGACGCCGCCGATGACCCCCGCTTCCGTGGCTTCGCGGGCGCGTTCGCGGGGGAGATACTCCTGGATCTGGTGGGCGAGGCGGGCGATGGGAAGGGTTTGCAGCCAGACGCGGCCGGGTCCGGTGAGCGCGGCGAGAAAGATGCCATCGCCCCCGAAGACCAGGTTTCTGATGCCGGGGACGGTCTGAATCTGAAATGAGACAGTGGACTGGAACGCGCCGACGTGGCCGGGGTGGACGCGCAGGAGTTCGCCCGGCGCGAGGTCTTTGACGACGAGTTCGCCGGAGAGTTCGAGCCAGGCGATTCCCTGGCCGGAGATTTTTTGCAGGCGGAAACCGTCGCCGCCGAAGATGCCGGCGCCGAGAGATTGCTGGAATCCGACACCGAGTTCGATGCCGGCGGTGGCGCAGAGGAAGCCGTGGCGGTGGACGAGGTATTCGTGGCCGGCAGCGACTTCGACGGGGACGATGTGGCCGGGGACGCGGGTTGCGAAGGCGACTTCGCCGGGGCCGCCGATGGCGCGATACTCCGTCATGAAGAGAGAGCCGCCGCCGGCGACACGCCTGATGGCTCCGAAGAAACCGCCACCACCAGCGTGCTGGGTGTGGGTCGTCATTTGCACGGAGGCGGACATCCACGAGAGCTCGCCGGCCTCGGAGATCACGGCGTCATTTTGGCCGAGGGCAAATTCGAGGACGGGCATAGTGGTGCCGAGAATGCGATTCTGCATGAACTCTCCTTTATGCGACGGATAAAGTATATTCGACCGCGGATTTGCAGGTGTTAACGCGGATTAAAGCCGTAACAGTGATTAGAGGGATAAAGGCGGATAGGAGGGGATGCCTTTGACTTCTCCGTTGCTTCTCTTATCGGTTTTTATAATAGTGATCACTGTTACGCTCTTTTATTTCGCGGGCGCGGTTGGCGCGGAAGAGGACGGCGAGGATGCGGATGCCGGCTCTGAGGCTGGCTTTGAAGTCGCCGGAGACTTTGCTGACGCCGCCGATGCGCTTGCGGTAGCCGACGGGGATTTCCTGGATGCGGAGATTGTGCTGGGCAGCTTTGATCTGCATCTCGAGGTTCCAGCCGTAGGTGAGCTCGGACATTTGTAACTGTTCGAGTGACGTTCTGCGGATGGCGCGGAAGGGTCCCATGTCGGTGTAGCGGCCTTTGCCCAGGAGGCGAAGGAGGATGCCGACGAAGCGTCCGGCGAAGATCTGGCTGGGGAGCATGGACCCGGGTTCGCGTGTGCCGCGAGTACGGGAGCCGATGACGAAGTCAGCTTCGTTATTTTGGATGGGAGAGATGAGGCGCGGGAGATCGGCGATGTCGTCGGAGCCGTCGCCGTCCATGTAGACGAGGATGGTGCTGGTGGGGAGCGCGGCGTTCGATCCGGCGAGGCAGGCGGCGCCGTAGCCGCGGGGGGATTGGATGACTCGGGCGCCGGCGGCTTGAGCGATGGAGGCGGTGGCGTCGGTGCTGCCATTTTCGACGACGATGCATTCGGCGATGTCGTTCCATGGCATCTCGGAGACGACTTGGCCGATGGATTCGGCTTCGTTCATCGCGGGGATGATGATGGAGATGGGTGGAGGCATCCGTCTGTCTTCCTGTCAGCCTACAGGAAGTCAGTTCGTTGGGAAGCGATTAGCGCAGACCGATGTAGACGTCGATCTGGGCGTTCTCGGGGTCGGCGGCACGCTGATCGTAGATCTCGTAGTCGGTTTTGAATGCGCGTGTGCCGCCCAGTTCGTCGGGGGACATAGACCAGATGCGTTGCCATATCTCCGGGACGACCTGCATGATCGGGCCGCGGTTGGAGGAGAGTACCGCGTAACGGCCGGGAGGAATGTGTTTGACAGTAAGGTTTGCTGGCATGGCTTCGGCGGACGTGGTGGGGAGTCCAAGAAGATAGGTGTAGTGGCCGGTGTGGTCGGTCTCGTAGTCGGTGTAGACGGCGACGAGATCGACGCCGATTCTGTTGGGTATTTTGACGGCCAGATTCGGCCCCAGGAAATCCTGCCAGACGTTACCGATCTTTCCTTTGCCGGACATCTCGTGTGCGTTGTTGGTGCGGGCCGTCAAACCGGCGACGAAGAAGCCGCCGTGCTGCTGGATATTCATTGCTCTGCTCTCCCTGCAGCATTGTAAGCGAGTGGGAGTTGTCGTGCTCTGCTTGACTCGTATCATTATCGAATGCTACATAGCTATCATGCTTTTTTTCTTCGAGACTCGATTTGACGGTCAATCTCCTCAAAATGTGATCGGCTCATTCTTCGGAGAAAACATGAAACGAGCATTTGGGTGTACGCGCGTACGATCAACTCTGCGAAGCAGTCTTATTGCTCTTGTCGCGGCATTGCTCGGAACGTCTTCGCTTTGGGCGCATCCTAAAACAGGTTCGCCAGCCCCTCCTTTGAATTCAATGAGTCTGTTGCAAGTACCTCCGGGAGCCCGGGTTGACTGGGCAAGCCTGAAGGGTAAGGTGGTGGTGCTGGAGTTCTGGGCGACCTGGTGCTCTCCGTGCGTGGCGAGCCTTCCACATCTCAACCGGCTTGTGGAGTCGCTTGATCCGGCGAAATTCCAGTTCATCTCCATCGACGATGAAGACCTGAAGGTCGTACAGACATTTTTGACAAAGAAGAAGATGTCTGGCTGGGTTGGCGTAGATCCGTCAGGTAAGGTGTTTGCCCTGTATGGAGTCAATTCGAGGCCGACAACCATCATCGTCGATGGAAACGGGAAGATTGTTGCGGTCACAGAGATTGATTCGGTGAGCGCAGCTAGTCTGCAGGCAGTGGCAGAAGGGAAAAACGTAGCGTTCAAGCCGGCATCGGAGCTCATCGTGACGAGCGGCGCATCCACCCCGGATGTCGCTACGCAGCCTTTGTTTGCAGTCTCCCTTAGTAAAGCCGCATCCAACGCAAAGTTCTCTCAGGTAAATCATCCACCGACCGGCACGGATTTTCTCGGAGTCGATGCTGATTCCCTTATGACGTCCGTTTTCAACGTATTTGAGAATCGATATGTCCTGAAGGGTGCACTGCCGGACGGGCGTTACAACCTTCGCATGAATTTTGTTGATGTGCCCCAAACTGTGATCACGTCGGTTTCCCAGCAGGCCGTCCTCGCCGCTTTGCATTTGCAGATCCAGTCGAAGACTCCAACCAAACCTGCATATATTCTGCGGGCCACCGATACAAGCAAGAAATTGCTCAGTCCATCGGCTTCGACACATGCGGTGAAGCGAGGCTACTGGCACGGCACCTTTATTCTGATGAACGGGACGATGGATGATCTTGCTTATGTGTTGGCAACCGGGTTGGAGACCCCTGTAATCAATGAAACCGGCATAGATGGCACCTATGACGCACGATTCAAAGTTGCCGGAGGAGATGTTGACAGCCTTAACACAGTTCTCAAAGCAACTTTGGGGTTGGAACTCGCGCCTGGAGATCAGGAATTGCCGATTACCGTATTCGAAGTGAGTAAGGAAGAGGTTAGCAAGCCGTCCCCCATAACCAAGACACAGCGTCCGCAAGCGCAAAATTGACCGCTACCTACAAGCTCCAGCGGAGGCCGCAGTTGGCGCAGGAAGGAGGCGGAGAGCTGGTGAGGAGGCCTTCGCGGAAGCGTTGGTATTCGGGGCCGTTCCATATTTCGCGGAGGGTGTTCTGGGTGGCGTCGCCAAGGGTGAAGTTGCTGTAGCCCCTCATGCTGAATGGTGAGATGCAACAAGGCAGAACGCGGCCGTTAGCGGTGATGTACATGAGGGACCACGGGCGGCGACAGAGCGACCACGGATTGTCGGTGCGCTGCATGTGGATGGATTCGCCAGGGTCGACCGCTCCGGAGGCGGAGAACATGACGCCGAGTTCTTTGGCGATGGATTCGGCTTCGTGGATGAGTGCCTCTTCCCGCTCTGTGGTGTGTTCGAAGAGGGCTGATTCAGCGCGGGCGAGGGAGCTTTCGCTCACGGGGTCTTCGAAGAAAGCGAGGCGCTGAAGATAGACCTCCGTGACGCCGATGGAGCGGGCGAGGCGGACGAAGTTGGGGAGCTGGCCGACGGTTTCGCGCAGGCCGGTGAGCCAGAGGGAGACGCGAGGCTTGGGTGCGTTGAGGTTGAGCTGCATGGTGGTGAAGTTTTTTACGTTGGCAACGATCTTGTCGAAGAAGTCTTTGCCGCGGACCATTTGGAAGACGCTGGCTTCGGCGGCGTCGAGGGAGACGCGTAGCTCATCAAGGCCGGCTTCGATGAGGGCACGGCCGTTTGTTTTTGTGAGGAGGGTTCCGTTGGTGTTGAAGAGGACGTAGATGTTTCGGGCTTTGAGGTAGGCGACGCGCTGAGCGAGGTCTTTGACCAGCATGGGCTCTCCGACGCCGTGGAGAACGACACGCGCGATGTTCGGGTACTGGTCGATGAGTGAGGTGAAGAGCTCCCAGGACATGTCGGCTTCGGGTTCGAGTTGCTCGTAGGTGCGGGGGCAGGTCGTGCAGAGGAGATTGCAGCGGTTGGTGGTTTCGAGATAGAGGCAGATGGGTTCGTGGTGGGCGGTGGGGCCGAGTTGCGCCTCGGGGTGCTCGAAGTAACGGCGCATGCGGTTTTTTTCTTCTTCGGCCTGCTGGGCGGCGGGGCTCAGCTTGCTCGTTTTATCGAGGCCGTCTTCGGCAGGAAGGATTGGGAGAAGAGTGCTCATGGGAGTTCGCTCGCGGATGCTGGTTGGACGAACAAAGTGCGATGAATGGGCCAGCGTCTCAGGATTATTTGGATGACAAATGCGGCGGCGACGGCGGCGTAGAGAATTTCGTTGGCGAGAAACATCTTAGGGCCGGGTTCCGCCAGAGCGGTGGTGTAGAGGTAAAAGAAACCCAATAGATAAGTAAGGATCGGCAGGTTCGGCATGAGGGTGAAGAACGGGACCAGCCAGATGATGTACCACGCGTAGTGTGGGGAGAAGAGGAACATCAGGGCTGCGGCAAGGGTGAAGGCAGGGGGGAGGAACCCGGCGTCTCCACCGGAGCGGAAGTGATTGAGCTTATCGCTTCCCTGCTGGCCGGCAGTTTGCCAGCACCACCATAGGATTGCGGCGAAGGTGGCGGCGCAGAAGATGTAGTAGGTGGTGGTGAGGTCGTGCAGACCGGTGATTTTCTGTGCGAGTTCGAGGAGAAGTAGCGGGAGCCCGAGGTGAGGCCCTCTTCTTTGGCGTAGCCTCCGAGGAAACCGAAGACCAGTGTGCCGACGCTGGAATAGGCGGCGTAGGCGAAGGCGATGACGGCTGCAACGGTGGCGGGCATCTTGAAGTCGCCGCGGCGGTAGAGTGCGGGGAGAAGTATCAGGGGGTAGAACTTGAGGAGGATCGCGACGGCAAGAAAGATGCCGGTGAGGATCGGCTGTTTGCGATAGCGAGCGAGAAGCGCGAGGGCGATGAAGGCCATCGCGGCGGAGTCAAGGTGGCCGGAACCGGCGATCTCCCAGATGAGGACGGGGCACCAGGCGTAGAGGAGGGCCTGCTCGCGGCGGATGCCCAGATGGTGAAGGAGTGTGATGAGGGCGTACATTGTGACGCCTTCGAAGAGGACCATCACGGTCTTCATGAAGGTGACGGTGGGCGAGATCCAGGTGATGAGGTAGAAGAGGGCTTGTGCTGCGGGTGGGTAGATGGTGTGGGCGTAGTCGCGGCGGTTGATGTTGTCGAAGATGCCCTGATGGGGCGCGCGGAGGAAGGCGAGGGCGGGGTCGCCGGGGACGTAGCGGTAGGGGCTGACGTGGGCGTGCTGGACGATGCCGTCCCAGACGTAGCGGTAGATGTCGGAAGAGAGATAGGGTTCGGCAAAGAGAGCTGCGAGGCGGCAGGCGATCGCGACAGCGAGAATGATGGGGAAGGTGAAGCGATCGACGGGCTGAGTGAGGATGAGGAAGGCTGCGGCAAGATAGAGAATGCACGACCAGCCGGAGACTCCAGAGAAGCCGATGGTGTAGTGGTCGTACTCGCTGACGAGTTGACGAGTGAGGAAGAAGAGTGCGGTGCCGATGAGGATCAGCGCGGCGTTGGTCTGCCAGGGGCGGGCGATGGACCAGTGCGGGTGACCTGATGCGATGGCTCGCTGGTTCTGCGCCGGATTGGCTGCGGTGGTCATCGGCTGTCGCTTCCCTGTTTGAGATTGCGGAGGAAGTTGCGGGTATGTTCGGCGGCGTAGCCGAGGAGCGTCGCGAAGGATGGCGCGGTGTTGTGGAGGAGTTCAGCGGTGAGGATGTCGAGGGTTGCGGCGTCGTCCACGTCGTACCAGAGAGGGAGAGTGACGGCTTCGAGGCTTACGGCTTTTGCGGCGGCGATGGTTTCGGCGAAGACGGTGGAGGTGCTCCAGGTGATGTTGGTGAATGGCTCGGGGTGGGGGCGCTTGAGGCCGATGAGGTAGTAGCCGCCGTCGTGCGAGGGGCCGAGGACGATTCGGTCGCCTTCTTTTTGAAGCTCGGTGACAGCTTGCTTGAATGCGGCAGCGGGGACGGTGGGGGAGTCGGAGTCGATGAGGCAGACGCTGCCGTAACCGCAGGCGACGAGGTCTTCGGCGGTGGCAAGAAGGCGTTCGCCAAAGCCGTCGCCGCGTTGCGGGATGAGGGCGAAGCCGGCGGGGAGGAGGTTGTCGAAGAGGGCTTCGTCGCCGATGGGAGTGTAGGAGATGATGCCCGCAGCTTTGCCCGATGCGGCGACGGAGGCGATGTTTTCTGTGGTGTCGCGAAGGAAACAGATGTTGATGGCGGCAGACTGGTCGAGCGTAAGGGGCGGCGAGAGGCGGGTTTTGACTTTGCCTGGACGCGGGGCCTTTGCCATGACGGCGAGGGCGCAGCGGCCGGCGCGTGCGGCGAGCGGTTTCGCGGGATTGAGGATCGGGTAAGACATCGTGGGAGCGGGCATGGCGCTAGACCGTGCTCCAGTCGGCTGCCTGTTCTTCCTCCGCTGCGCTGGGCAAGATGGCTGGAGCTTTCTCGCAGACGGCGTATTGATACCAGCCATCGTACTGGAGATCGACGATGCCCCAGGGCTGGGAGCGGACGAGTGTGGAGAAGTCGGAGGCGCTCATGACCTCGGCCTGGCGAGGTTCGCGATATTTTCCGGCGGGAGTGCTGGTCAGTTTGGAGAGCAGCCACATGCAGCTGAGGGGGATGCGTGTGCGGAAGCCCGAGGTGGGTTCGGCGATGAAACATCGGCCGCCTGGTTTGAGGACACGGAAGATCTCGTTGAGAACGGCTTCGCGATTTTGAATGATGAGGAAGAGGCGGGAGACGACTATGGCGTCGATGGAGTTTTCAGCAGCGTTGAGGGCGTGGGCGTCGCCGTGGGCAAAGGTGCAGTTCCGCAGGCTGCGGCGGGCCGCTCTGGATTTGGCTCTTGCGATGAGGCGGCGGGAGAGGTCGACGCCGGTGGCGTGAATCTGGGGGTACTCCTGCGAGAGTCGACAGGCGTAGAAGCCCGGGCCGCAGCCAAGTTCGAGGATGTGAGTGCCGGGGGCGGGTCCGCCGAAGGGAAAGAGCGCGCGGGCGATCTCCTGTGTGTGGTCACGGAACAGGTATTCGCGGCATAGGGCGTAGAACCAGGAACAACCTTCAAACAGGCTCTCCGGCGGATGCGCGGGGGTGCGGGTGAATGTTCCGCCGGGCACTTCGCTGTTGCGTGATTCCATTCTCAGCCTTGTAAAGATTGAATGTGCGCTTCGGTCGAGTTATCGCTTCAACATGCTGTATCTCTACGTTGGATGCACTTTTTTCAATATGGTTACGCAGGCACGAAATGAGCGGATTTATCTATCCAAGGGCAATCATCGGACGGCGAATCCTTGGCAAACGCGATTGGACCCTCGCGTTTGACAGAAAATGTATCGGGATGCGGCGCACCAGGGGCCGATGCTCTGGTGACATAAGCGACCGGAGGCGCGACGGTGTTGACTTAGGCTACATCCCGCCAGTCGAGGATGACTTTGCCGGAGTTGCCGGAGCGCATGGCGGCGAAACCTTCTTCGTAGTCGCGCCAGTTCATGCGGTGGGTGATGACGCCGGAGATGTCGAGGCCGCTCTGGAGCATGACGGTCATCTTGTACCAGGTCTCGTACATCTCGCGGCCATAGATGCCGCGGATGGTGAGTTGGTTGAAGACGACCTGGTTCCAGTTGATGGAGATGTCCTCGGACGGGATGCCGAGCATGGCGATTTTTGCGCCGTGGCTCATGTTGGCGAGCATGTCGCGGAAGGCGTTGGGATTGCCCGACATCTCGAGGCCGACGTCGAAGCCCTCCTGCATGTGAAGCTGTTTCTGGACTTGCGGGAGCGGCGTGGCGCGAGGGTCGACCGCGAGGGTGACGCCGACTTTTTCGGCGAGTTTGCGGCGGTACTCGTTGGGGTCGGAGATGACGACGTGGCGTGCGCCGGCGTGTTGAGCCACCGCAGCGGCCATGATGCCGATGGGGCCGGCTCCGGTGACGAGGACGTCTTCGCCAAGCACCGGAAAGGCCAGCGCGGTGTGGACGGCGTTGCCGAGCGGATCGAAGATGGCGGCGATCTCATGCGGGACGCCGGGGCTGTGGATCCAGATGTTCGACATCGGAAGGACGACGTATTCGGCGAAGGCGCCGTTGCGATTGACGCCGACTCCCAGAGTGTGGGCGCAGAGGTGACGGCGGCCGGCGAGACAGTTGCGGCAGCGGCCGCAGACGACGTGGCCTTCGCCGCTGACGAGTTGGCCGATGGGGATGTCGGTAACGTTGGAGCCCGTGGCCACGACTTCGCCGACGAACTCGTGGCCGATGGTGAGACCCTTCTTGATCGTGGAACTGGCCCAGGCGTCCCACTCGTAGATGTGGAGGTCGGTGCCGCAGATGCCCGTTGCGAGAACGCGAATCTTGACGTCGTTGATGCCCATCTCAGGTTCGGGAACATCTTCCAGCCACAGGCCGCGCTCTTCGCGGCTCTTTACCAATGCCTTCACAGGGGTACCTTTCTGATTGCGGGCGCGCAGATTGAGTCGCCGTTTGACGAAATTCAAGCTCTTGCTGCCATTCTAGCTGTTTGAACCAGCGAACACCGTTGTATGGCCAAACGGGCTCTACTGGCTGAAGTAGTCCCACGCATCGCCGTTCTGACTGTAGTCTTCGCGCACCGTTCCACCTGCTACCTGCTACCCACGCTGTGGTTCCGCAATACGTGGTGGAAAGACGCGAAAAAGCCGAGACCCATGCTCTCCGTCAATAAAGACAAATCCAGTATCCATGCCGAGCATCAGGAGTCGGGTGACTACGACCTGCAATGCGAAGGGGGACCAGACTGGGTGGACCGGAGTGATCGCCTACTGATGAAGATCGGCGCGCGTTTGTGACCCCGGAGGCTGCGCTGACGACAACCACACCAATATGAGATTGGTTCAGTTGTTATTCACTCGCTGATACACTGCTTATCTCTGCGGAGAATACGTTTTCTGAACCTGGGGGAGATAGTGGCGATTGTAGCGGGAGTCGATTTTGGAACACTGAGTGTGCGGGTTACGCTGCTGGACAGCACGCGTGGCCGGCTGGGAACTGCATCGGCCGAATATCCTTTGGCGCGCAGACGCGATGACCCTGACTACGCCACACAATCGCATGCAGACCAGATGCAGGCCCTGGTCCGCGCCATGCACCTGGCACTTGAAGAGAACCACGTGAACGGACAAGACGTCGCTGCCATTGCGCTCGATACGACAGGCTCGAGCGTAATTCCTGTTGATGCAAGGATGCATCCGCTCGACGACTACTACTTGTGGTGCGATCACCGCGCGCACGAAGAGGCGCGGCAGATTACAGAACTGGCGCGGGCTGAAAACCTGGAGGCGATCCACTGGTGTGGCGATGTTTACTCGCATGAGTGGGGCTTCGCGAAGCTGCTGCACTGGCTGCGACACAATCCTGACAAGCGCAACCAGTTTGCGACCGCGCTGGAACATTGCGACATGGTCGCGGCTACGCTTGCCGGTGTCACCGATCCCGCCAAAGTGAAGCGCAGCATCTGCGCTATGGGACACAAGTGGATGTGGAACCCCAAGTGGGGCGGGCTGCCTTCGCAGTCGTTCTTGTCGAAGGTCGATCCGCTCTTTGATGGAATACGGGAGAAGATTGGCGGCGAATATCAAACGTCCGACGCGATAGCCGGAACGCTCTCGGAGAAGTGGGCACAGGCGATGGGGTTGAAGGCGGGGATACCGATTCCGGTCGGCGCATTCGATGCCCATTGGGACGCGATTGGAGCGGGTTGCCGAGAGGGTGATGTGGTCAACGTCGTCGGAACTTCAACGTGCATTATTGCGATGGCGAAGAAGACGGAGCTGGTGCCGGGTGTCTGCGGTGTCGTTCCAGGCAGTGTGCATCCCGGGTATACGGGGATCGAGGCTGGGTTGTCGGCAACGGGAGATATCTTCGAAGCGATAGCGCGACGAGCAGGCGTGAAGGTGAAGGAACTTGCAAAGGGATTGGAAGACTATCGCGCGGGACAGACGGGGCTGTTGCGGCTGAGTTGGGACAATGGCGACAGGACTGTGCTGGTGAATCCAGAGCTGGGCGGCGTCACGTTTGGCTGGAACCTGCTGCATACCGCGCAGGATGAGCTCTTCGCCGCGATCGAAGGGACGGCGTTTCATACCCGCATCATTCTCGAACGCATGGAGGAGCATGGCGTGCCTGTCGAGCGCGTGATCAACGCAGGCGGGATCCCGCAGAGCAACGCTGTGCTCAACCAGATTTACGCCGATGTGCTCGGCAAGCCGGTGCTGGTGCCGGACGGGACGCCGACAAGCCTGGGCTCGGGCATCTTCGCGCTGCTTGCGGCGGGCGCCTTCAGCACGATTGAAGAAGCGCAGAAGGCGATCTGCCTTCCCTATCGCAGCTACGCGCCACAGGCGAAATCTGTCGCGGTTTACAACGAGCTCTATCCGCTGTACCGCAAGGCGTACTTCGCTTTGGGACAAGCTGATGCTGCGGCGACGCCGTTGGGTATGGTGCTGCCCGAGCTGCGAAGAATTGCGACCGCAGCCCGCTCGTAGCAGAGACAACCCCTGGGGTACACGACTCGTGGTCTCGCGTCTCAGGCTATAAGATAAATAGAGGTGGATGATCCGGCTGCCTTTAGCGCTGGATGCCACTGCATGACCCTCAATTCAGTCAAAACAATGAGACCTATGCTCTACCCCACAGATGACCTTCGCATAACCTGGACTAAAGTTGTTCTACCGCCCGTTTTTCTTGAAGAAGAGCTGCCGATCACTGAGACGGCCTCTGCCACGGTCTTCAAGGCACGAAACGAGATCGTCGACATCCTCAACGGCAAGGACAATCGCCTGCTCGTGGTTGTCGGCCCGTGTTCGATTCACGACACCGGCGCGGCGCGAGAGTATGCCGAGCTGCTGAAGGGTGCGATCGCGGAGTTTCAACAAGAATTGTGTCTCGTGATGCGCGTGTACTTTGAAAAGCCGCGCACCACGCTCGGGTGGAAGGGGCTTATCAATGATCCTTACCTCGACGAGTCCTTCCAGATCAATGACGGCCTGCGAAAGGCGCGGCATCTGCTGCTTGACCTTGCTGAGATGGGCGTTCCGGCCGGCACCGAATTTCTTGATATGATCTCGCCGCAGTACATCTCCAGCCTCGTCAGCTGGGGCGCCATCGGAGCCCGCACCACCGAAAGCCAGGTTCACCGTGAACTCGTCTCCGGCATCTCCTGCCCTGTCGGGTTCAAGAACGGAACGTCCGGCAATGTGCAGATCGCTATTGAAGCGATACTCTCCGCCGGGCAGTCGCATAACTTTCTCGGCCACACCAAGCATGGTCAGACGGCGATCTTCGTCACCAAGGGCAACCGCGATTGTCACATTATCCTGCGCGGCGGCAGGCAGACGGTGAATTACGACGCAGCCTCCGTTGAGGAGACGTGCAAGCAGATGGAGAAGGCGCGCATTCGGCCGCAGGTGATGATCGACTGCAGCCACGCGAACAGCCACAAGGACCACACGCAACAATCGGCTGTGTGCCGCAACGTCGCCGGACAGATCGCGGGCGGCGACAAGCGCATCATCGGCGTCATGCTGGAGAGTAATCTCGTTGCGGGAGCGCAGAAGCTGCTTCCGGGCAAAGACCTCGTCTATGGGCAGAGCATTACGGACGCCTGCATAGGATGGGACGAAACGAAAGATGCGTTGCGCGAGCTGGCTGCCGCTGTTCGATCCGCACGATTCGTCACAGCGTAGGAAGAGCTTCTGCCTGTGGCATCAACCCTCTCTGCTAGCATTAATGTTTGGCCCCTATGACAACGAGTTCGACCATCTCCGAAGCCCCCGTACGCGTCCGCATCGCTCCCAGCCCCACCGGCGACCCGCACGTTGGCACCGCCTACATCGGTCTGATCAACTACATCTATGCTCGCCAGCGCGGCGGCAAATTTGTGCTGCGAATCGAGGACACCGACAGAGCCCGTTTCGTCGCCACGTCCGAGCAGGAGATCTTTAACTCCCTCCGCTGGCTCGGCCTTACCTGGGACGAAGGTCCGGATGTCGGCGGCCCGTTTGGCCCCTATCGCCAGTCCGAACGCAGCGACATCTACCGTGAACATTGCGATATGCTGCTCGCCAACGGCACTGCCTATCGTTGCTTTTGCACTGCGGAAGAGCTTGAAGCTGCACGCAAACAGCAGATGGCCGCAAAGCTTCCGCCGCGTTATCCGGGGACGTGCCGTCATTTGGCTCCGGCAGCAATTGACGCGAATCTTGCTGCAGGCAAGCCCTTCGTCGTCCGCATGGCTGTGCCTCCGCACGCGGGTGACGCAACGACTTCGACAACCTTTCGCGATGAGTTGCGCGGCGACATCACCTTTGAGCACAACAACGTTGACGATCAGGTGTTGATGAAGTCCGACGGCTTCCCCACCTACCATCTCGCCAACGTGGTGGACGATCACCTGATGCAGATCACCGATGTGATCCGCGCCGAGGAGTGGATCTCTTCAACGCCGAAGCATGTTCTGCTCTACCGGGCTTTCGGCTGGCAATTGCCGCGCTTCTGGCATATGCCGCTGCTGCGCAATCTCGACAAGTCGAAGATCTCGAAGCGCAAGAATCCTGTCTCGCTCATTTACTATCGCCAGGCGGGTTTTCTCCCTGAGGCGTTGATAAATTTTCTCGGCCTGATGGGCGGCGGCATGCCTGACGGTACCGGCCCGGTGGCAGAGAAATTTTCGCTCGCTGAGATGGTCGAGCGTTTCGACCTTAAAAACATTCGACTCGGCGGCCCCGTATTTGACCTGACGAAGCTCAAGTGGCTGAACGGCGAATATCTTCGCGCTCTTACGCCGGAGAGCTTCTACACTGCATTGCGCTCGACCGTTCTCAGCGACACTTACCTAAGTCAGATCGGCGCGCTTGTTCAGACACGGATTGAAACGCTCGGCGAGTTTGGTAACCTTACGCACTTCTTCTTCGCCGACGACATAGTCCCTACAGCCGAGGTCTTAGTCCCGAAGAAGCGCACGCTCGACGAGACACTCGCCTTCGCCGCGGAGCAACTCGCCGTACTGGAAGCGACAGACTGGACTCACGAAGCTCTCGAACCTGCGCTGAAGAAACTAGGCGAAGAAAAAGGCTGGTCGGTCAAAGAAAACTTCATGCTGCTGCGTGCCATCATCACAGGCAGCACGATGTCGCCGCCGCTGCTGGAGAGCATGGTGGTCTTCGGCAAGGCTCGCTCCCTCGACCGCGTCCGCCGCTTCCTCGACACCCAGAAGAAACTCACTAATACCAAAAAGTAGTTACCAAAGATTGTCGAAAAAAGTGGCATATTTTCCGCAGCAAAATAAGCTCCATCAACGAACCACGTTAATGTCCCGGTCCACCGCAATCTCACCATCAAAAAACCAAGTCCTGCACCACACTTTTTCCAAAACACCCCTCAAAACGCCCATAAAACAGCAAAACCCCGGATTTCTCCGGGGTTAGACTTTTTTCTGCAAAAAACACTCACCCAACTTTGAACATCTGCTTGATCCCTCGCAACGCCTGTCGCGTCCGCTCCTCATTTTCAATCAGAGAAAACCGAACGTGGCCGTCCCCATGCTCGCCGAAGCCAACGCCCGGGCTAACGGCGACTTTCGCCTGCAGCAGCAACCGCTTTGAAAATTCCACCGACCCCAGCACGCGATATTGTTCGGGAATCTTCGCCCAGGCAAACATGGTCGCCTTTGGCAGTTCCACGGGCCAGCCGAGCTTGTTCAGTCCCGGCACCAGAACATCGCGGCGATCTTTGTAGATGTCGCGAATCTCTGCGACGCAGTCCTGCGGACCTTCGAGCGCAGAGATCGCGGCCACCTGAATTGGCGTGAAGGTGCCGTAGTCGAAGTAGCTTTTGATCCGGCCCAGCGCCGCGACCAGCTTCGGATTGCCAACCATGAAGCCAACGCGCCAACCGGGCATGTTGTAGCTCTTCGATAGTGTGAAGAATTCGACGGCGATATCTTTTGCGCCGGCGACTTCCAGGATGCTTGGAGCACGGTAGCCATCGAAGACGATGTCGGCATAGGCAAGGTCGTGGACGATGTAGATTCCTAAGTCCCTGCACAGCGCGACGATCCGCTGAAAGAAGGAGAGGTTCACGCACTGCGTCGTCGGGTTGGCAGGAAAGTTCAGGATCAGCAGCTTCGGTCGCGGCTGCATGCGCGGCAGGTCATGCTCCAGCCGCTCGAGCGTCCCCTCTGCCGTGCCGTCCTGCATGGGAATGCTCTGCACTTTGGATCCTGCGATCACCGGCCCGAAGATGTGGATTGGATAGCTGGGGTTCGGCACCGCGACTGTGTCTTCGTCGTCGAGTACCGCCAGACAGAGGTGCGCAATTCCTTCCTTTGAGCCGATCGTTACAATCGCCTCCGATTCGGGATCGAGATCGACGTTGTATCGCGTCTTGTACCAATTGCAGATGGCTTTGCGCAGCCGCGGAATGCCGCGTGACAGCGAGTAGCGATGCGTCGTCGTACGCTGTGCAGCCTCAATCAGTTTGTCGACAATGTGCTTCGGAGTCGGTCCGTCGGGATTGCCCATCCCGAAGTCGATGATGTCCTCGCCACGCTTTCGCGCTGCGGCCTTCAACTCGCTGGTGATGTTGAATACATACGCCGGCAGCCGTGTCAGCCTTCGAAATTCTTCCATGCGTCTCTGCCCGCTCCTGTCTAACCTGATCTTTTCATGATGCCACCACTACAGCTCGATCAAAGGCCGGCGTACCGAAGCTACTAACAAAAATTAATGTGTCCGGCTAGGGCGCCGGATTACTTCGCTGTAAAGATCACCTGCACCGGCAGGCTCTTTGGGGGATAACAGGCGGCATGGTCGCAGGCCTGATAGCGCAGAATTCCATCGAGGGTATGGGTGCCTGCCTCGGCCACCACGGGCAACTTCACGGTGAACGGACCGGAGTAAACATCCAGCTTTTCCGACGGATCGAAACTGAAACTGTAGGAGGTGCCCGCAGGATATTCGACCGCCTCGGCCTTGACCCCGGTCACGGGCTGCAGCGTAATCTGCGTCGGAATCAGCAGCTCCGACTTGGGGGTGTGCGAGTTGACGTGAAAGCCATCCACGACGCGGAAGTGCAGTTCAATCACGCTCCGCTTCCCTGCCTTCACTTCCTGCTGCTCCGATGCATAGACGACGAACGACTTCGGCTTGGGAGCTGGCGCATCGAGATTCCCGACCTGAGCCCACAACGCTCCCGTCGACGGAAGTGCAAGAAGCGTGGAGACAAGCGCGTGACGAAGACGCATTATTGTCCACCTGCGGTCGAAGTCGCGCCTGAGGCGATTGTCTTCTTGATATGCGCCTCGATTTCATCCTTGCTTCCAAGTCCGGCTGTCTCCTCGACGATGACACCCTTGCGGTCGACATAAAACGACATCGGCAGATAGTCCATTCCTTCCGGCGAGTATGCCTTCTGGACTTTGCCGTCAGTCAGCAGAATGGGATAGGTGACGCCGGTCTGATGCGCGACCTTGGCGATCTTGTCCTTGCCGGCATCGACGTCGTCGGCCAGCCCCAGAATGATGAACCCCTGCGCCGCGTACTGTTTGTTGAACTCCTCGAACCAAGGCATCTCCACCTTGCACGGACCGCACCAGGTTGCCCAGAAATTCACGAGAACTGGCCGTCCCTTGTAGTCGCTCAGCGACACTTTCTTTCCGTCCAGGGTGGTCAGCGTAAAGGCAGGCGCCGGCTTGCCGCGCATCTGCATGGCTTCCGCCTCGGGGGACTGGGCATCCGGTTCTGCTGCTGCCGATCCCGCCTTTTCCGGAACCAGAACAACGTGGTTCTCCTGAGCCTTCTGCATCGCCAGGCGACGCTCCCGCAGGTTATGCCATCCCGCCCACAACAGCAGAGCGATCCCAACGACCATCACAGCAAAAACCAATCCGTTCCGCTTCACGTTTCAACGTCCTTCCGGCACGCACACTGCGCCACATCTACCTCTTCAGTTTAGACGCAAAGACGACGTGAACGATGCAACTGAGGGTGATTTACAAAGGTTTGCGCCTCGATTGGCGGTGCTCCGGGTTCATTCGTCCGTATTCGGGAGACGCTCCTCTGCTAGCATCGACATGGTTCGCACTATGTCCAGCAAAGTTTCCAGTCCGTCTGACCCATTGCGCCCATCGGAGTTCGTTCGCCTTGAGGCCGCGGCTCTTAGCGAGCTCGCTCATCGCCTCGACACCACGATGCTTACTCCCTTCGCCCAGGCGATCGATTTGCTGTTTGAGTCTGCTGCGGCCCGTAGCCGCATCGTCGTCACAGGCATCGGCAAGAGCGGCATCATCGCGCGGAAGATCGCTGCGACGCTTCGCTCCACTGGTACGCAGGCCCACTTCCTTCACGCCGCGGAGGCCATTCACGGGGACCTGGGAATGCTGGCCTTCGGCGACATCGTCCTGGCGCTTTCCTACAGCGGCGAGACCGAGGAGTTGTTGCGCCTGCTTCCAACGTTGAAGCGCCTCAATGCAAAGCTCATCGCGATCACCGGCTGTAGTACGTCAACTCTTGCTCAGGCGAGTGACATCTTCCTTGACACCAACGTGTCGGCGGAGGCGTGCCCGCTCAACCTTGCACCGACTGCGTCGACAACAGTCATGCTTGCGCTGGGCGATGCGCTCGCTCTTGAAGTGAGTCGCCGCCGCGGATGGAAGGCCGAGGACTTCGCTGACCTGCACCCCGGTGGCCGCATCGGCAGACGGCTTGCCCGCGTCCGCGAACTGATGCACACCGGCGATGCGTTGCCGCAGGTTGCGAGTTCTACGCCCATGCCGCAGGTCATCTATGAGATGTCGCGGAAGAAACTCGGCATGACCACGGTGCTGGAGAGTGGCAAGCTGTTGGGAATGATCTCGGACGGAGATCTCCGGCGCCTTTTGGAACGCGACGGCTCGCACGCGCTCGAACACACTGCCGGTGAGATCATGAACCAATTTCCCCTCACCATCAGCGGGAGCGCTTTGGCTTCGTCGGCGCTCGCTCTGATGGAAGAGAAGAAGATTACGTCGCTCATCGTTGTCGCCTCGAGCGGTCAAGTCGAGGGGGTCGTTCACCTTCACGATCTTTGGGCTCTGAAACTTCCATAAGCGAGACTATTCCCGCTTCAAACAGAAGTAGAGAAACTGTTGTGACGTGCCGAATGGAGTGTTGTGCAGCTCCTCAAAGCTTTCCACGAGATCAAAGCGCTCGCCAAATTCTTTGTGCAACGAATCGGCGTTGTACCTCACCACATCAAGTCCACTGCATTTTGTGGGTCCGTCTGGTCCGAAGGTGCTGATGATGACGTGGCCGCCATGTCTGACTGCAGAAGCGACCTTCTCAACGTAAGCATTGCGTTGTTCCTTTGCTGTCAGAAAGTGGAATACAGCGCGGTCATGCCATACGTCGTAGGCATGCGGCGGTAGATCAACCTGAGTGACGTCGGAAACGAGCCAGTGCACACGCTCTGCAAGGGATCCCAAACGCTTTCTGGTCGCTTCGAGCGCTGTTGAGGAGATATCGAGGACCGAAATGTTCTCGTATCCGCGCGCTAGCAGGTCGTCGATGAGCGTGGATTGGCCGCCACCGACGTCGATCACCGAGGCTGAGAGATCGGGCGCCATTCGTTCTATCAGGGCAAGCGAGGTCTCCAGATGCGGACGAAACCAGCTGACCGCATCGGATGCCTTTGTGCTGTAGACCTTCTCCCAATGCGTTCGCGTGTCCATCTCGACAATCATAGTAGTCACGTTGGCGTTTTTCCGCGTCGACCACAAATCGTTCACCGGGAAGCTAGAATAGAGCTATTACAAAATTGCCCTAGCTCAAGACGAGCCGGAAGGTCATACAGAACGCATGCATCGTTGGTCCCAACTTTTTATTCCGACCCTCCGTGAAGCCCCTGCAGACGCCGAAGTCGCCAGCCACAAGCTCCTCCTCCGGGCCGGCTACGTCCGTCAGCTTGGTGCCGGCATCTACAGTTACCTCTTCCTCGGTACCCGCTCGATGAACAAGATCATCGGCATTGTCCGCGAAGAGATGGATCGAATTGGCCAGGAGTTCTACCTGCCCGCCATCAATCCGAAGGAGATATGGGAGGCCAGCGGCCGCTGGTCCGGCATGGGCGACAATATGTTTCGCCTGAAAGACCGCAAGGGTGCGGAACTTTGCCTCGCCATGACGCACGAGGAGATCGTCACCGACATCGCGCGCAAGGAACTTCGCAGCTACAAGCAGCTTCCGCAGATCTGGTACCAGATCCAGACCAAGTTTCGCGATGAGCCGCGGCCCAAGTCGGGTCTTTTGCGTGTTCGCCAGTTCCTCATGAAGGATGCCTACTCTTTCGACATCGACGAGGCCGGCCTGGACGTCTCGTACAACAAGCACGACGAGACCTACCGCCGCATCTTCACCCGCTGCGGCCTGCAGTTCGTTGCGGTTGAGGCTGATTCCGGCGCCATGGGTGGCTCGCAGTCGCAGGAGTTCATGGTCTATACCGAGGCCGGCGAAGACCTCATCGTCAGCTGTGCCGAGAGCGGCTACGCGGCGAACCTTGAGAAGGCCACTTCGCAGCTTCTGCCCGTCACCGAGATGGAGCCGACCGGCGATGGCATGCCGGAACTCGTCCACACTCCGGGCACAGCCGCTATCGCGGACGTCGCGGAGTTCTTCAAGATTTCTCCTGCGTCCGACATCAAAACCGTCGCCTACATGGGGAAGAAAAAAGATGGGACTGGAAAAACCGTCGAGGTTCCCGTCATCGCCTTCCTGCGCGGCGACCACTTCGTCAACGAGACCAAGCTGATGGCCGCCTCCTACGTGACTGAGTTGCGCACCATGGTCGCCGAGGAACTTGCTCTCTACTTCGAAGGCCCCGCCGGATATCTTGGCCCAATCGGACTCAAGGTCCTGCCCGAAGCCAAGGGCGATCCGCGTGCCGTGTTCGTCGTTATCGACAAAGGCCTTGAAGGCCGGAAGAATATGGTCGGTGGAGCGAACAAGATGGACTTCCACTACCGCAACATCGTGCCAGGCCGCGACTTTACCTGGACGCGCGTCGCCGACATCCGCAATGTCAATGAAGGCGATCCATGTCCTCTGAGCGGCAAGCCCCTGAAGGTTGCCAAGGCGGTCGAGATCGGCCACATCTTCAAGCTCGGCTACAAATACTCGAAGTCGATGGGCGCCTCCGTTCTTAATCGCGAAGGGAAAGAGGTCACGCCGATTATGGGGAGCTACGGCATCGGTATTGAGCGCATCCTCACGGCAGCCATTGAAACCTCCGCCGCTGCGAACGACGGCAAAAGCTACGCGCTGCATCCGGCAATCGCTCCTTTTCAGGCCGTCGTTACCATCACCAACGTGGGCGATGCGGCATTGTTGGCGGCTGGGGAAAAGGTTGCAGCCGACCTCGACGCAGCCGGCATCGATGTCATTCTTGACGACCGGGATGAACGGGCGGGCGTCAAATTCAAGGACGCAGATCTCGTCGGTATCCCCTATAGAATCAATATTGGACGCGGAATCGTTGAAGGTAAAGTTGAATTAGTTGACCGCTTGAAGTTAACAAGTCAGGATCATTCTCTCGATGGGATCGCCTCTCATCTTTCCAGCCTGATCGCCCGAGCTAAACTAGACCCCACTGATTCAATCACGGCCAATGTCCCCAGCAGCATCTAACTCGTCTAACGTTTTAGTAGTCGAATCGCGCGAGTCCCCGCACGCCTGATTCGTGCCTCTTATGCCAGTCAAACTCAAATACGGCAACAAAGCTCACACCGGTGCCCGGTTTTCTCGAATCCTGCATTCGCGTGTCTTCCGCATTACGCTTCTTGCGGTGCTCGGCGTTCTGGTGATTGGCTCTATCGTCTTCGGCTACTTCTACTATCACTATCAGCGGGTGGTGGACGACCGACTGGCTTCCGGCCCGATATTCGCCAGCGTTTCACAGATCTATGCCGCACCGCGCGAGGTTCGCGACGGTCAGAAGCTGACGGCCGCGGCCATTGCCGCTGATCTGCGACAGGCCGGATACAACAACAATCAGAAGCTCGGCACGTTTCAACTCAACGGCGACAACATCTTCATCAAACCCGGCTCTGACAGTTATCACAACACCGACGGAGCCACGATCAATACGACTGGCGGCGTTGTCCAAAGCATTACCGCGGAAAACGGTGCCGCGCTGAGCGCCTATGAACTCGAGCCGCAGCTCATCACAGCGCTTTCCGAAGACAAGAACCGTACCAAGCGCCGCCTGGTCACCTATCAGGAGATACCGCCGCACATGGTGCAGGCCGTCGTTGCCATCGAAGATCGTGACTTCTTCCAGCACGGCGGCATCAACTACCTCCGCATCGCAAAGTGCGTCTTCGCAGACGTCATCACTCATCACAAAACGTGCGGCGGTTCTACTCTTACCCAGCAACTTGCGAAGAACCTTTTCCTCTCCCCGGAAAAGCGAATCAAGCGGAAGATGATTGAGATTCTCATTACGTTCCAGCTTGAGGCCCGATTCAACAAGCAGCAGATCTTCGAGATGTATGCCAACGAGATGAATCTCGGACATCGCGGCAGCTATGAAATCAATGGGTTTGGCGAGGCGGCGCAGGTATTCTTCGGCAAGAATCTGTCGCAGCTCGATCTCGCGCAGTGCGCCACTCTCGCCGGTCTGCTCCAGAACCCCAGCTATCGCAACCCGTACCGTCATCCCGAGCGAGCCATGGAGCGCCGCAACGTGGTCCTCGACTCCATGGTGGAAACCAACGCCATTACTCGGGCTCAGGCTGATGCCGCGAAGGCTGAACCTCTTCGTCTCGCGCCTCCGAACATTGATGCCAGCGAAGCTCCGTATTTCGTCGATCTGGTCCATGATCAACTTGTCCAGCGCATCGGCGATCAGGACCTCTCTCATCAGAACCTCCGCATCTACACCTCGCTCGACCCCGAACTGCAGCGTGCCGCCTCTGAGGCAGTAGACATCGGCATGCGCAATGTCGATGAGATCGTCCGCAAGCAGCATAAGACCCCCAAGGGCGAAACGCCGGGCCCCATCGTTTATCCTCAGGTGGCGCTTGTTGCTATCAACCCTCATACCGGGCAGATTCTGGCGCTGGTCGGGGGCCGCAACTACGGCGTCTCACAGCTCAACCACGCCGTCTCCAAGCGCCCCACCGGCTCCACCTTCAAGCCCTTCGTCTACGCCGCGGCCTACAACTCCAGCCTCAATGGGACGTCGCTCGGCGACGGCGGCCTCTTCACCGCCCTCACCAAGCTGGACGACGAGCCTACGACCTTCACCTACGACAACGGCCGCCAGACGTACACGCCGAATAACTACAAGAGCGACTTTCGCGGCGAAGTCGTTGCAGCCTACGCCCTGGCCCATTCGCTGAACAACGCGACGATCGAACTCGGCCAGATGGTCGGCTTTGATAACGTCGCTGCGCTGGGCCGCGCCGCCGGCGTTGCCTCTGCTCGCGGTACGCCTTCCGTCTCGATTGGGGCGTACGACGCTACGCCGCTTGACATGGCCGGCGCGTACACCGTCTTTGCCAACAATGGTGTCCATCTCAATCCGTGGATGGTTGCGTCAGTTCGCAATACGAACGGCGACATCGTCTCCGACTATTCTCCTGAGGGCAAGCAGGTCCTGGATCCTCGCGTTGCCTATCTCACCCAGTCGCTGCTCGAAGGCGCTATCAACTACGGGTCGGCAGCAGGAGCGGTCCGCGGACACGGCTTCACCGCACCCGCCGCGGGTAAAACAGGAACGGATCACGACGCCTGGTTCGCCGGCTACACCTCAAACCTCCTCTGCATCGTCTGGGTCGGCAACGACGACTACACCGACATCAAGATTGAAGGCGCGCATGCTGCTGCGCCGATCTGGACCGAGTTCATGAAGCGTGCGATCGAGCTTCCCCAATACTCTGACGTGAAACCGTTCAGCCCGCCTGAGGGTGTAACGACCGCCCACATCGACAAGACGTCAGACCTGCTAGTGGACTCGACCTGCCCGAGCAACAGCTTCTATGTCGCGTTCCTCGATGGCACCGCGCCTGTGAATACCTGCAGCCAGATGGGTGAAAATCCGCAGAACTTTATCCAGAAGCTCTTCGGCATCGGAGGCAATAAACCCGCCTCCACCAACAGCACCACGCCGCCACCTGCAACCGCTGCTCCCGTCGTCCGCCCACCCAACACTCCTCCGGACGGAAATGCTCCCGATACGACACAGCCGCCCGCACCGCAGAAAAAGAAGAACATCTTCCAAAAGATCTTCGGCGGCGGCAAAGACAAAGATAAAGACAAGCAAGAACAGCAACCCAACCCACCACCTCAGTAGCCTGCCTTACGTCACCCAACCGGCGCCGCCGTCTCCCCCATTCGCACCCAAGGTTGACACTCCGGACACCAGTAGGTCGACCGCGCCTGTACTCCCTGTTTTCGCATCATCACCGCTGCGCCGCAACGCCGGCACTCCTGGCCTTGCCGTCGATACACCCACAGCCGCTCCTCGCGATCCATCGCACGCTTCGTCGTTCTGCCGGCGGAGTACGTCATAATCCCATCGCCCCTACCATCCGCTACATTTGCCTTCATGTATCGTTGGGCAGTCTCCACCAGCTTCTCCATCTCCCGCGGCGTGATCGTCCTCATGGCGCGGAACGGATTGACTCCGGCGGCGAACGCCACCTCACTCTTGTAGACGTTCCCCAAACCAGCCAGCACCCGCTGATTCAGCAGTACCGTTGCAATCTCCGCATCAGAGTTTTCTCGCGCATAAGCGGCAAGTCGCGCCACTCCACCTTCCACCGTAAAGCTGTCCGACAATATATCCGGTCCGAGCTTCGGCACCTGGCTGCTTCTTTCGAGAGATCGCGCCGTATGAAACTCCGCCACGGGAATGTTGAATCCCACCGCTTCCCAATCCTCGGTTCGAATGACAACTCGCATTTGGCGACGCCCCATCCGCCAGCGTTCGCCCGTGCGATACAGATGCCAACTTCCACTCATCAACATGTGGGTCGCGAGAATCGAGTCGCCGGAGAAAAAGATCAAACACCACTTTCCTCGCGACTCCACCTTCTCCACCACCCGTCCCACGAGTGGCGTATCGTCATTCACCCGAGCCAGCTTTGCCAATCCGGTCTCAAACGCCGTAACGACCTTGCCGCCGATCGCCTTCTGCAGCGCACGTGCTGCTCGATAAATCGTGTCCCCTTCAGGCATACGACTCCCACTCCACGATGAGGACCGCCTCGTAAGGCAGCTTGCCGATTACCAAGGATTGAACTTCCGTATTCCTTCAGTCCGCATAGATGAAGAGCGCAGTATTTCGACCATTCGTCGCAGCCCAAGTGACCCTTACCTGGTCGCCTTTATTCGCCTCGTATTTGAGGCCTTGGACAACTCCGTCGGTCGTATCAACAGATGTGTTTTCATCGACGGTGATCTCTTCCGTCTGACCGGCACTGTCCTTGAGCGTCAGCAGGTGGTGATGTCGGTCAAACTTCGTCACGGTTCCAACGCTTCTTTGCAGTGAAGCCGCACCCAGGTCCTTGACCGCTACTGCCGTCCGCACATCGCCATCGCCGAAGTAATACACAATCACGCGTGAGCCGACGGTGGTGAATTTGTCGGCCGGTTTGGCCTGAGCCTCGATCCCTTTGTCAAAGCTGATCTTAGTCTGGGTCACTCCCATATCCCTGAACAACCCCTCGGAGCCGTCATCCGTCTTTACCGTAATCGTGTGAGCAGTTGGGTTCGTAGCCGACACGGTTCCGGTCAAAGCGTGTACCACTTCCTGCGCTATGCAAATGCGTGATCCGAAAGAGAGCCAGGCAAAAATCACTACCACAAGCAAAATTCTCTTTTGCATAAGGCTACCTCGCCAGAAAAACCCGTGTTCTTAGATGCGTCCCATTGCAGAAAAGTTTGCTTCCGGCACCTGACTGGCGAAGTGCCAGATCATGCGTTTTTCAAGCATTCGGCCTAACCCCGCCCCTTTGTCCGGGCAAGGGGGGCAGGTTCCGCCGCACATTAAACCCCATCGCTCCCGCCGCGAACCCTGCATCCTGCAGGAAACGCGCGATCCAATGCTCCGCTACCGCTACTCCGTTCACACTCGCAATCAATAACCCGCCGCGCCCGTGCGCTTCCTCCTGATCCTGGACGCGTGCCACGAGAAACTCAGCGAGGCTCCGTGCCACCTGCGACCGCTGCGGCTCCTCCTCGGGCAGAAACACCTGCAAATTCGGATTCCCTCGTCGCAGATAAGCCACTAGCGCGCCATCGCAAAGAATGACCCGTGCGCCCACGCTCCGAGTCAGCGAAGAACCCGCGTCCGGCGCCGCAGGCCACCGCATCAGCGCTCCGTAGGGGTTTGCCGGATCGGTAGCCGCCAATTGAAGCATCTCCATTTTTCCCGGGTCCTGCTGCACGCGAAGCGAACGGAGCAGATCAACCGCAGCGGGCATGGCAAATTGCGTCGCCCCAAGATCCGCGGCAAAGTACCCTCGGCGAATCTTTCCACTCTCTTCGAGCGCCTTCATCACGTCATAGATTGCAGAGAAGCCGCCCGGCAGATTCTCCGCATGTGCCGTCTCGCGAAACACTACGCCATATCGGGTCAATAACTGCTGTGCGATTGCATGACTCCACTCGGTCGCCGATCTCTGTGTGGCGAACGCAGTCTGGTTCAACGCCCATCGCCCCTGAGCGGTTGGAGGAGTCGTCCTACGCGACCGGAAAACTGCCTGCTGATCAATCCGGCGTGCGGGCTTGCGCGAACTACTCGCCGCCGGCCGTTCACAGTAAGCCCGCAGAGCCGCCATGCCATCATTTCTCAGCAGACCCTTCCACACCAGACTCCAAAGCGCGTCCAGCGTCTCCCCGGGATACCCGCCACCCACTCCGTCGTGCAAATCCTGAAAGAAGGATGCTCCATGTTCTTTCAGGTACTCAACAATCTCTGTCTCCCTGCTCATTTCCGCTGGAGTGATAGGGATGACGTTCCCCGCCTCATCCCGCACAAGCCGCTCCACCGGCTGCGACGGAGCGATCGGCCACAACGCGGAGTAGCTTCTCGGCAAGATAAAGCCCGATACGCCCGTCACGCTCTCCGATCGGATCCAGCCCGACCCACACCACCTCGCCCGCTGCAACTAACGTATCCAGATCCGCCGGTTTATACCCTGCCAGACGAGCCGGCAAAATCTCCGTCTCCAGAATCGAAGCCGGGAGCGGAGCGCCCTGCAGATTCTCGACTACGTCCAGCAGCGCATCCAACCCGCGCCGCGGCTGGACCACGCCCTGCCAACGCGTAAATAGTCTCGCCAGCGTTCTCTGCTCAACCGGCTCCACTTCCTTACGCAGCCGCGCCAGCGATCTCCTCCGAATCGCCCGCAACACTTCGTCGTCGCACCACTCCCGGTGAATGCCACCGGGCCTAAAGCCACCCTCCACTACTTTGCCACTCTGAACCAGTCGCTGCAGCACCGCTTCCACACTCTCCGCTGGCAGATCGAATCGTGCAGCAGCATTATGCGTCGTGAATGGTCCATGCGTCCGCGCAAACCTGCGCACCAAATCAACCAGGGCATGCGGCGTCTCCTGCAAAAAGGCGGAAGGCAGCCCCGGCGGCAGCGGCACCCCAAGCGCGTCCCGATAGCGCGCCGCATCTTCCACGGCAATCAGCCTCTTCTCCCCCGCGACATGCACCTCAAGCACGCGTCGAGCCCGCATCAACTTGCCAACTGTATCTGCAACCTCATCGGTCACACACCGCAGCCGCAACTCCGCCCGCGTCAAATCTCCCAGTCGCAGCAACAGATCATGTACCCCGTCCATATTCCGCGCACGATAGGTGTCGGCAACACACTGCAACTGCTCCTCTGTCTCTTCAATGGCGTTGATATCCAGCAGCTCACGAAGATCGGCATCGCCCATGAGTTCGCGTAACTGGTCCTGATCGATCGAAAGCGCCTGGGCACGTCTCTCCGCCAGCGGTGCATCGCCGTCGTAGATGTAATTCGCCACATAGCTGAACAACAATGACGAAGCAAAGGGCGAAGGCGTCCGGGAGTCTGCCGTATGCACTCTCAGCGAGCGATTCCCGATATTCCGCAGCGTCTCCGTTAGCGCCGGCATATCGAACACGTCCCGCAGACACTCGCGGTACGCCTCCAGCACAATCGGAAAGGAAGCATATTGACTGGCGACGCTCAGCAAGTCATACGCCCGCTTCCTTTGCTGCCACAGCGGAGTCCGCCCATCCGCTCTTCTTCGTGGGAGCAACAAGGCTCGCGCGGCGCTCTCCCGGAACTTCGCCGCAAAGAGAGCTGACGATCCCAGCTGCCGCAGAACGAGTTCCGCCGCCTCTTCGGGCTCCAGCAAAATCGGATCGATCGCCGGCGCCTCCTCGGTCTCGGGAAAGCGCAGCACAAAGCCGTCCTCTGACCACATTGTCTCCACCTCTTGCCCACCCGCCGCTCGCAGCTTCGCCGTTACCGCCATCGCCCACGGAGCATGAACCCTGCTACCGAACGGCGTCAGAACGCACACGCGCCAATCTCCAAGCTCATCCCGCACCCGTTCAATCACAATATTCCGATCATCAGGAACGATAACGGTAGCCAGCTCCTGATCCGCCAGATAGCGCAGAACGTTTTCGGCCGCTCCCGGCTCCAGATCGTGCTCGGTGGTCAATCGCGTCACCGCAACGCTGCGCGGCGCCTCGCGCAACTCCCGCACCAGAGCCCCGATTCTTCGACCAAACTCAAGCGGCCGCCCCGCCTGGTCTCCGTGCCAGAACGGCATCTTGCCCGCCTCACCGGGTGCAGGCGTCACCAGCACGCGATCGTGCGTAATCTCATCAATGCGCCACGCGGACGCACCCAGGATAAAGACGTCCCCATTCCTGCTCTCGAAGACCATCTCTTCATCCAACTCGCCCACCCGCACCGGCTTGCTTCTCTCCCCGGCCAGAAAAACTCCATAGGTTCCGCGATCGGGAATTGTTCCGCCATTCAGAATCGCAATCCTCTTTACACCCGCGCGCGGTGTAATCCAGTTGCGGGTTCTGTCCCACGTTATTCGAGGCCGCAACTCGGCAAATTCATCCGATGGATACCGCCCAGCCAGCATGTCGAGCACGCCATCGAAGACGCTTTGACTCAAGCGCCGCAAACGGCGCCGCTCCACGCACCAGCGCAAACAGCGCGGCATAGCTGATACCCGGACTCTGCTCTTCCTCGGTCGCGCGCTTTGCTCTTCTCTCTGCATCCGCCACACCCAGGGGAGGATGCGCAATCACCGCGACCATCTGCTGCGCCAGCACATCCAGCGGATTGCGAAGAAACCGCGTGGACTCCACGTGCCCTTCGTGCATCGCCCGCGTCACGGCCGCGCACGCAATCAAATCGGCGCGATATTTCGGAAAGATAATTCCATGCGAAGGCGCACCCACCTGGTGGCCCGCTCGTCCGATCCGCTGCATTCCACTCGCCACCGACGGCGGCGCCTCAATCTGAATCACCAGATCGATCGCACCCATATCGATGCCCAACTCAAGCGACGAGGTCGCCACCAGCGCCTTGATCTTTCCCGCCTTCAGCAGCTCCTCAATCTCCGTTCGCTGCGCCGCCGCCAGCGAACCGTGATGCGCCCGCGCAATCTGCTCTCCGGCTAGCTCATTCAAAGCACCCGCAAGTCGCTCTGCTATGCGCCGAGCATTCACAAAGATCAGCGTGGAGGTTCGCCCCTGAATAATCTCGAGAAGGCGCGGATGGATCGACTGCCAGATCGAAGTCCGCTTGGGCCCTTGTGATGCCGGTCCGCTCGGCTGCTCTTCGAATCTCGCCAAGCCGCGCCATATCTTCCACCGGAACCTCTACCTTCAGTTCCAGCAGCTTCTTCGCCCCCGCGTTCACCACGGTCACCGGCCGGTACAGCGGAGCATTCACTCCAGCATCCTGCCTTACCGCGTCATCGCTGGCTGCACTCATCAGCGCGTTGGCAATCTCGTCGCCACGCTCAGAGACCTGAGCTAGTTCCGCGGCTAAAGAAGGCGCAGCTCTTTCGGTTGAAGATTCAGCGCCACCAAGAAATCGCGCTACCTCCTCCAGCGGCCTCTGCGTCGCCGACAACCCAATCCGCTGCAGCCGCCTCCCCGTCAACGCCTCCAAGCCGCTCCAGCGACAAGGTCATATGCGCCCCACGCTTGCTCGGCACCAGCGCATGAATCTCATCCACAATCACCGTCTCGACCGATCGCAGACCCTCGCCAGCCTCCGACGTCAGCAGCAGATATAAGCTCTCCGGCGTTGTGATCAGAATGTCGCCGGGGTGTTTGCGAAACCGCGCTCGCTCCTTCGGCGATGTATCTCCGGTGCGCACGCTGATCTCCGGGATCCGCACATCGATACCCTCGCGCTTCGCCATGTTGGCAATTCCCACCAGGGGAGACCGCAGATTGCGCTCCACATCCGCCGCCAGCGCCTTCAGCGGCGACAGATACACCACCCGGCATCCGCGCCCGGCCTCTGGTGGTGTCCTCATCATCAGCTTGTCGAGACACCACAGAAATGCGGTCAGCGTCTTACCCGTGCCCGTCGGCGCCAGAATCAGCGTCGACTCTCCACGCGCAATCGCCGGCCAGCCCTCGATCTGAGGAGCCGTCGGCGCGTCGAACACGGCGCGAAACCACTTCGCTGTAATCGGATGAAACAGCGCCAGAGCCGCTTCGCTCGCAGCCGCAACACTGTTTGACGTCACGACAACGTCAGCCTGTGCAGTGGCTGCTTCCTTTTTCGAGCTGGAAGAGACTCGCGGCATCGTTGTCCAGGTGCTGACAGCAGCATAACTGCCATACACACTATAGGATGCACGCCAAGCATAATTGGTGCGACGCAAAGCGTAAACGCAGAGAGAGAATTAGATCCTATTCACGGGCCGGTAAAAATAGCAGTTTGCCGCGAACTCTACTTCAAAGAGGTTAGTGGAATCTTCAGCCTGCTCGGCGTTTCCCAAGACGAGATACCCACCTGGAGCGATCTTGTGATGGATCTCCTTGAAGAGCGCCTTCCGGTCATGCTGAGAGAAATAGAGCAGCACATTTCTCAACATCACGAGGTCGAATACCGGCAGTTGCGGCATCGGCGCACACAGATTTGCGTATCGGAACTCACACATCGATCGGACTCGCGGAATGACCTCCCACTCTTCGTTCTCGCGCACCATGTACTTCAGCAACATGCGAGCGGGCAGCCCCCGATTGACCTCAAGCCTGCGATATCGCCCCCTTTGCGCATAGTCCACGACATGCCGCGAGATGTCGGTTCCGATGATCTTCACATCCCAGTGCGCAAGGTCCGGAAAATACTCTGCGATCGACATCGCAATGCTGTAAGCCTCCTGCCCGGTCGAGCTCGCTGCGCTCCATATCCGCAGCTGTCGTTTGTGCATTCGCTGCTCGATTAGCTGAGGAAAAACTACCTCCCGCAACATCTCGAACGGCGCGATATCGCGAAAGAAGCTCGTCTCATTGATCGTCATGGCCTCGGCCACCGCACGATGCAGATGAGCGGGCCTCCCCGCTTTCAACATGTTGACGAAGTCTTTGAGATTGGCGGCCCCGGAAAGCCGCGCGATCGGCGTCAGCCTCGTATCGAACAAAGCGTTGCGCGACGGGTCGATCCGGTTCGCCGACTGCTCCATTACAAGGCCTCGAAGATACTCGTAGTCGGAATCAGAGCAGGCCATGGGCCACCTCCCGCCGGGGAGCCGCTGCGAACCCCGCGCATGCTGCCGATTCCGACCGCACCGGCCGTCCTGCATTGACTCGTTGTTTCAACGCGCCCGCGATTCCCCACAACGGCAGCGTTGCATTGGCGATGCCCGCTTCACTCACTCTGCCGGGCATCCCCCATACCGCGGAGCTTGCTTCATCCTGCGCCAGCACAACCCCTCCGCCCTCATGCACCGCACGCGCTCCGTTCAAGCCGTCTGCGCCCATGCCGGTCATCACCAACGCCAGTGTGCCGGCACCGTACATTCGCGCGGCCGAGAAGAATAAATAATCCACGGACGGCCTGCAATGATTCAGCGGCTCCTGCTGATGCAGCCGAACTCTGCTGCTGCATACTTCGACGCCGCCGCTCGCCTCACTCGCCATGGCACGGCGCGGTGCGACCTCCATGTGCGCGTCTCCAGGGGCCAACCATACCGTTCCCGGACGAATCGTCGCGTTGTCGTAGGCCTGCTCCACCCGCAACGCACAGCATTTATCCAGCCTTTCCGCCAACGCGCCGGTAAACAACTTTGGCATGTGCTGCACGATCAACACCGGGACAGGGAAATCCTTCGGAAGCTTCGGCAGCAGTTGCTCCAATGCAGACGGTCCACCAGTAGACAGCCCGATCACGACGATGTCAATCGGAGCAAGGGCCTTAGCCGTGACCTCACCGGGCTTTATCTTCTGCGGATTGTCGGACGACTCAACTCTGTCCGTCTTTTCTTCTCGACCGCGTGCCTCCTTCGCCAACGCGGCGATTCGCGGCAGCAGTTGCTGCGATAGCGACTGCATAGCCGTCGCGAAATCACGTTGCTCCGACGGCTTCATCACGTAATCCGAAGCGCCGCGCGCCAACGCCTCCAGAGTCGATCGGGCGCCATGTTCCGTGTATGCGCTGCACATGATCACCGGCAGTGCAGGATTCTCAACCCGCAATCGGTCCAGCACATTCAGGCCATTCATCCGCGGCATCTCGAGATCCAGCACAAGGACGTCAGGGCCCAGCCGCTCTACCAGTTCCACACACTCCACACCGTCGCGCGCGATCCCACACAACTCCATTCGTGGCAACTCACTCGACCGGTCTTCCGCATGCATGAGAAACAGCTTCCAAAGAATGCTGCGCATCACCGCAGAATCGTCCGCAGCAAGAATGCGAAGCGGTTTTTCATTTGAAGTGCTCATGTCTGATTTCCTTTTTCTCGTTAGGCTGCAATAACGCCGAGCAAAAGCATCTTTTCCCGGAGACTCTCCGGAGTAAATGGTTTCATCAGAAACTCATCCGCGCCGTTATCCAGTGCCGTTTCGATGAACGAATGATCGGCTTCGGTGGTCACCATCATCACTTTCATCTGCGGACCCAGCCTCGCTTCGCGCAGCGCCTTGACGCACTCCAGTCCATTCATCACCGGCATATTCACGTCCAGCAGCATTAGGTCGAAGGTCTCTTCGGCCGCGAGCACCGTCAGCGCATCACTCCCATCCACGGCCTCTTCGCACACAATATCCATCCGGCTCAGCAGGTGCCGCAGGTACTCGCGGATAAAGCTTGAATCATCGACGATCAGGGCTCGCATCCATACCTCCATTCACGCTTTTACGAAACAACCCGGTCTCCGACAGTCGTGACGGACACAGCTTCTGCGGATCGAGCTGTACCATCAGACCGTTCGCCATCTTGTATGCTCCAGCGAACAACCACCTTCCCCGCGCCTCTAACGTGCACGGATTTGCTTCCAGCATTCGTTGACTCACCGTGACTACCCCGCCCACCGCATCCACCACAAGACCGAACCGCTCTGCGGCTTCATCGTCCTCCATCACCAAAACACAACACCGTTCCAAGTGCTCTTCCATCCCAAGCAGCGCCCGCAGGTTCACTGTGGTCAGCACCTCACCGCGATACGGCACTACCCCGGCGATAAACGGCGGGGACATCGGTACCCGCTGCAGATCTCGCTCCCCAAGCACCTCGCGTATCTTTCGCGTGTCGATGCCAAAAGTCTCGGTTCCCGCATGAAGCGAGCAGAGAGACACCGTGTCATTCTCTTCCTGAATCTCATCCACCTTGTCGCAATCCATCATTCTCATGCGACCTCCTGCCAGGAGGCCGTGGCCTTCGCACCAAACTCTCGACGGACCAGGGTCAGCTTCTCCTTCACCAGGGCAATATCCATTCCTTGCCCATCGCTGATCGCATCCCGCTCAAGCAACGTCCCGGCTGAAACATCCAGCACCTGCCGTACAACCATGCCCATCCTCTGCTCTCCTGCTCGGCCGGCATCGCCGCAGATCAACACAGTCGCCGACACCTCTGCCCCTTCTTCCCGGGCTGTCTCAAGCTCGGGCAACACGTTGCCGTGATCCTTCAGCGGCAGCAGTTCGCCGCGATACTGCATCAACGGCCTCCCTCCCGCATATTCGATTCGTTCCAGCGGCACGCTTTCGATTCGCTCCACCACATCCAGCGGCAGCGCCGTCCGTTCCCGCACGCGGTCTTCAAAGATCAGGAACAACTCGCCGCCTGCCTCTTGAATCGCCGCTTCTCCTGCTCCGATTCCTGCACTCTGTTCCTCAATCGGTTTCACACCCGCGCGAGAGGCGGTCGCTCCAACATCCAGGATGAAGGCCAATGTTCCGTTACCCAACACCGTGGCTCCGGAGAACAACCCAATCTCACGCAGTACAGGCGACAGCGGCTTAACCACGATCTCTTCCGGTGACATCAGATCATCGACTACCAGTCCATAACGGCATCCATCCGCCTCGAGCACTGCCATGTAATGACCCTGCGACTTGTCGGGAGAATCCGGCGCCAAACCAAGCAATCGGTCGAGCCAGACCATCGGCAGCAGGTGCTCTCGCAGGCGGTAGAGTTCCGCCGACCCGATCCGCTGCACAACTCGCGCGAACTCCTTCTGAGGAATATCGACCAACTCCACCAGAGCGCTCTGCGGCAACGCGAAGGACTGCCCACCGCTGCGCACCACCAGCGAAGGAACGATGGCAAGCGTCAGCGGAACGCGCAGCCGCAGCGTCGTACCCTCTCCCCTGCGCGACTCGACCTCGACACTTCCGCCCACCTTCTCCACATTGGCCCGTACGACATCCATGCCGACGCCGCGGCCGGAAACAGTCGTCACTGCCGAGGCCGTCGAAAACCCCGGTAGAAAAATCAGCTGCAGGGCTTCGCGCTCCGTCATTCCCGCAGCCTGCTCCTCCGAAACCAGATTGCGTTCGATTGCTTTCTTCAGCACTCGTTCCATCGGAATTCCGGCGCCATCATCGGCAACTTCGATTACGACCGATCCGCTCTGATGGAACGCCCTCAGCCGCACACAACCCTCGGCCGGCTTGCCTGCCAGCACGCGGTCTGCGGGTGATTCAATTCCATGATCGACCGCGTTCCTCACCGCGTGGGTGAGAGGGTCTTTGATCGCCTCCAGCAAGCTCTTGTCCAGCCCCGTGTCCTGCCCGGTAAACTCGATCCGCACATCGCGGCCACAGGTTCTCGCCAGGTCCCGCACCATTCTGGGAAATTTGCCAAACAGATTCCCCACCGGCTGCATCCTCGCCTGCATCACGGTTTCGCGCAGGTCAGCCGTAACACTGTCCAACCGCCGCGCAAGCTCAGGAAAATTCGCCGCGGCCATGTCGCTCTGCAGCATCTGGTTGCGCGTCAGCACCAACTCGCCCACCAGGTTCATCATGCGGTTCAAGACATCGACATCAATTCGCAGCGTCTTGTCACTGGCCGCTCCGTTTCTCTCGCTGTTCGTCGCTCCAAAAGGCGGTACTGATGCCCCAGATATTTTCGAAGCTTGCTCCCCGGACGCGACTGCAGCGGCCGGCTCGCCAGTGCCAACAACAGCGTGCTGCAACTCGGACTCAATCTGCGCGGGAGGAATCTCTCCGTTCAAAAGAGCCAGTTCGGCAATCAATTCGCCATCCTCGTCCCCGGACCGCGTGCCTTCGCCCCCCGTCTCCTCAATCAACAAGAGAATGGCGCGCAGACCGTCCATCAGACGCAGCAAGCCGCTGATCAACTCCGACGTCACCGCAAGCCTTCCGTCTCGAAGCGAGCCCAGCAGATGTTCTCCTGCATGCGCCAGCTTCTCCAGGCGGTCGAAGCCGAGGAATCCCGTCGTCCCCTTGATCGTGTGCACGGCGCGGAAGATCTCTCCCAGCAATCCGGCGTCATCGGGCCGCATCTCAAGCTCGGTCAGGCACCGCTCCATCCGGTCCAGCCCTTCCTGGCTCTCCGCGATAAACTCTTTGGTCAGGTCGTCCACATCTCCTATATCGGGTGCGTGACCTTAACCATTAGCGCAACACGACTTGCCATCGCCTTTCACACCCGATAGCCTCACTCACATCATGTCTCCGAGCCCCAACCCGAATCAGGATTCGCCCAGCCGAGCGACGCCCCTCTCACCTGCCCAGGCCGCAGACCTGCAGCAGCGCGCCGTTGCCGCCGCTCATCACGCCTATGCACCCTACAGCGAGTTCCGCGTCGGCGCCGCTCTCCTATTAACGGATGGCAACATCATCACCGGCTGCAACGTCGAAAATGCCTCCTACCGACTCACGGTCTGCGCCGAACAAGCGGCTATCGCCACCGCGGTCAGCCTCCATGGCCCCAAAATCCGTATCCGCGCCATCGCCGTAGCCAACCTCAACGACACGGCCAGCCAGCCCTGTGGAGCCTGTCGCCAGACCATCCACGAGTTCAGCACGCCCGACACAATCGTCTACTTCCCCGCCGAAGGAGGCACCAGTCGCTGAGGCCACGATCGCCGACCTGCTCCCCGCCGCCTTCCTTCTCAAGGATTCGTAACTCGATAAGATACATATACGCCACACCATGACCCAACCCATCCATCCCATCGACGTCATCCTCCACAAGCGCGACGGCCTCGCCCTGACGGACAAAGAGATCCGTGCGTTCGTTCTCGCAATCGTCGACCGAACCGAGAAGAAACAACTCGTCACTGACGCCCAGATCGCAGCCTTCCTGATGGCCGTCTTCCTCCGAGGCCTCGACCCACGCGAACTCGCTACCCTTACGGCCGCCATGCGCTTCTCCGGCGAGGTCGCCTACACCGAAGCTCTCAACACCTTCACCATCGACAAGCACTCCACTGGCGGAGTCGGCGACAAAACATCCCTCCTGATTGCCCCTATCGTCGCTGCTGCCGGTCTCGCTCAACCTACTCAAGACGGAGTTCCCGGAATTTGCGTCCCGATGATCAGTGGCCGATCCCTCGGCCATACTGGCGGCACACTCGACAAGCTCGAAACCATCCCGGGCTTCAACACTCAGCTCTCGTTTCCAGACATGCGCGATGTCCTGCGTGAGTGCGGAGCCGCGCTTATTGGCCAGACACCGAAGATCGTCCCGGCCGACCGCATCTTGTACGCGCTTCGCGACCACACCGGCACCGTCGAATCTCCATTCCTCATCACCGCCAGCATCATGAGCAAGAAACTTGCGGAGGGTCTCAAGGCCCTGGTCCTCGATGTCAAAGTCGGCTCCGGCGCCTTCATGCCCACGTACGAAAAATCCAAATTCCTCGCCGAGCTCATGGTGCAGACAGGCGAAGCCTCAGGCACACGCACCGCCGCACTACTCACCGCGATGGACGAGCCGCTTGGCCGCTTTTCCGGCAACTGGGTCGAAGTCTGGGAGTGCGTGGACATCATGAAGCAACACCGCCATCCGATGTCCGCCGATCTCATCAGCCTCTCCAACATCCTCGCCGGCTGGATGCTCCACCTCGCCGGCCGCGCCAACACTCCCGAACGGGGAGCGCTACTCTCCGACGACATCCTCCGCAGTGGAGCCGCCTACAAAGCGTGGCTGAAGATCGTCGCTGCACAAAACGGCGACATCACCGTCTTCGAAGATCCCTCCGCTCACCACAAACCTACCGCCACTCGCACCCTCACGGCTCCAACATCCGGCTACCTCGCCTCCATGGACTGCAAGCAGGTAGGCTGGGCCGTCCAACGTCTCGGCGCTGGCCGCGCTAAACCGGGCGACCTTGTCTCCGCCCACGCCGGCATTGAGATGCATGCCAAACTAGGCGACAAAATCGACGCCAACCAACCCCTCATCACTCTGTTCAGTGAAGACGCCGCTCTCCTCGACGAACCCGAGGCCATGCTCCGCGAAACGTTGCAAATCACATCAACCCCACCCCGGCTCCAGCCGCTCATCCGCGAGATCATCACAGAGGAGAATTCTGTTAGCGCCGCAACGGAATAATCTGACGCAGCTCCGCATCTCGCACAAAAAGTCCCGCCCACGCCAGAGTCCCCAGGATCACCGGAAAGATCGTTTCGAACAGCGAAGACCCGGCCCGCACTTGCGTGGAAACAGCGCCGCCCAGATAGCCGGTCAGCAAAACGGCGCCGAGGACTGAGGTTCTGGGCGTCACATAGATTGCAGTACAGATCAGTAACAGAACGCCAATCCCGACACTTGCACTCAGCGGATATCCCAGCCGTGCAAACGCGTCCACGACAGGAGCGGGCTTCATCAGATGGCCAACCCCATCCAGGATGAAAAATAACGCCATCAATCCTGTGAGAATGCGTCCCGTCCAAAGCATCCCCTTCGAGGCAACTGCAGTTTGAGAACTCGCCTCCATCAATCCTCCTCAATCACGATCCGCCGGCCACCGCACCAATCACCAGCAGCGGTTCTTTCCCTGACGTCACAGCCTCCGGCAGCAAGGCATCCTGCGAATCGTGCGAGATGTCCTCCTCGCAGGCGAAGAACCGCAGGAATGCCCTTCGCTCCTGCGTCACATGATCACGAATCGTCCCTTGCAGCATCGGATACCTCGCCTCCAATGTATCCAATACCTCCCGCAGCGTCGGATTACCCGACACGTCGACCGTCACTTCACCGCGAATACCCGCGAGAGTCCGCAGATGCATCGGCAACTCCACCCGGATCATGCGAGCGTCTGGGCCTCAACCGAGAGCACCGCCGGAAGATCCCGCACAATCGGCGTCCAACTGTCTCCCGCGTCGGACGATCCATACACCTGCCCTCCCGTCGTGCCAAAATAAACTCCGCACGAATCCAGCGAATCGACGGACATGGCATCACGTAGCACATTCACGTAGCAGTCTTTCTGTGGTAGGCCCTTGGTCAGCGCCTCCCATTCATTGCCGCCGCTCTTGCTGCGATACACCCTCAACTTTCCATCCAGTGGATAGTGCTCCGAGTCGCTCTTGATCGGCACCACAAAGATTGTCTCCGGTTCATGCGCATGCACATCGATCGCAAATCCAAAGTCGGTCGGCAGATTCCCACTCACCTCCTGCCACGAATCGCCCGCGTTATCACTGCGCATCACATCCCAGTGCTTCTGCATGAACAAGGTCCCGGGCCGCGACGGATGCATCGCAATGTGATGCACGCAGTGACCCACCTCAGCATCCTGATCAGGAATCTGCTGCGATCGCAGGCCCTTATTGATCGGCTTCCACGTCTTTCCGCCATCGTCTGTCCGGAACGCCCCAGCTGCCGAGATCGCAATAAAGATCCGCTTCGGATCGCTCGGATCCAGGATGACGGTGTGCAGACACATGCCACCGGCTCCCGGCTGCCAGTGTGGCCCCGACCCATGCTTCCGCAGTCCCGAAAGCTCCTCCCAGTTCTGTCCTCCATCCGCAGACCGGAACAGCGCCGCATCCTCCACGCCGGCGAATACCTCATCCGCATTGCTCAGCGACGGTTCAAGATGCCACACTCGCTTGAACTCCCACGGATGCGGAGTGCCGTCGTACCACTGGTGAGTACCTGCCACTCCGTCATACACAAACTTGTTTCCCATCGGCTCCCATGTCGCGCCGCCATCGTTCGAGCGCTGGATCACCTGTCCAAACCAGCCGCTGGACTGCGACGCATACAGCCGGTTCGGATCCACCGGCGATCCCTTCATGTGATAAATCTCCCAACCGGCAAAGTGCGGCCCACTGATCTCCCACTTGTCCCGCTTGCCATCAGATGTCAGCACAAACGCGCCTTTGCGCGTTCCAACCAGCAATCTCACCCTACTCATCGCTCACTCCTTCGCGGGCCTCTCATTTGCTTCTCATGACCGCCCGTCGCATTCGAGTCAATGTACCACCAACCCTACCCTCTCTGGGTGTCGGTTGTGGAACAACTATATTTCGTCTAGTATCAAAGTATGAATGTCAGACCCGACAGTGATATCGCAGCGTCCACGATAGCCGCAACCATTGGTGAGCCGGCACGGGCGCGCATGCTTTTTTGCCTGATGGACGGCCACGCTCGAACCAGTACCGAACTTGCCGTGGTAGCGGGTGTTAGCCCATCAACTGCGAGCGTGCATCTGCATCGGCTCAAGACGGCGCGTCTCGTCAACGTCCTCATGCAGGGAAAGCATCGCTACTACAGCTTGGAGGGCCACGATGTGGCGAATGTGCTCGAAGGATTGAGTGTTCTTGCCGGGGGGTCTCGTGACAAGTTTGTGCCGAACACGCCGAGCCGGCTATGCGCCGCGCGAACTTGCTACGACCACATGGCGGGCCGAGTTGGCGTGTCACTTCACGATCGTTTCTGCGCGCTCGGCTGGCTCTCCGCCGATTCGTCAAGTGACGGTAACGCCTACGACCTCACCCCGGCAGGCACCAGAGCCTTCGAAGCCCTGGGAATCGAGATTGAGGCAACCCGTGCCCTCCGCCGGAGGTTCGCATGCGCCTGCCTGGATTGGAGTGAGAGACGGCCTCACATTGGCGGCGCGTTAGGGGCAGCTCTGCTGAAGATTGCGTTGAAGAGAAAATGGGTGACGCAGGATCTGGATAGCCGAGCCCTTACTGTCACCGCAATCGGCAGACGCGAGATGCTGAACCGCTTCGACTTGAAGCTCTAGGAATTAGGCTCTCCGTAGATACCGGCACAACAAAATCCTTAGGCAACGCACCGCACAGCCGTTACACTCATCCCTGACATTCACCGTCGTCATCTGCGCAGGAGCACCCTTTGGCACGATTCACTGGTCTTCTCGGCCTCATCACTTTCGTTGGCCTCGCCTATGCCTTCTCCACCAACCGCCGCGCCATCCGGTGGCGCACTGTGGCCTGGGGTCTCAGTCTCCAATTTGTCTTCGCCGTCCTCGTACTCAAGTCGACCGTCGGACAGCGCCTCTTCACCGCCGCGGGCAACGGCATCAACAAGCTTCTCGCAAATTCCGTCGCCGGCTCCTCCATGGTCTTCGGCCCGCTCGGCGACAATTCCACTCTTGCCGTCTTCGCCTTCAAAGTTCTCCCGACGATTATCTTTATCTCCGCTTTCTTCGCGGTTCTCTACTACATCGGTTTTATGCAGCTGGTCATCCGGGCCTTCGCCTGGATCATGCAGAAGACCATGGGCATCTCCGGAGCGGAATCCACCAACGTCGCCGCCAGCATCTTCATGGGTCAGACCGAAGCCCCGCTCACCATCCGTCCCTTCCTCAACGGAGCCACGTACTCCGAGCTCATGACGATCATGACCTCGGGCATGGCCCACGTCTCCGGTGGCATCATGGCCGCCTACATCGCCTACGGCATCCACGCATCAGACCTTCTCGCCGCCGTTATCATGACCGCGCCCGGAACCATCCTCGTCTCCAAGATGCTCGTTCCCGAGACCGAAGTTCCCGCCACCGCTGGCATCGTCAAGATGCCACCCACCGAAGAACACAAAAACGAAAACTTCATCGGAGCCATCGCTCGGGGCACCATCGACGGCGGCGCGCTCGCTTTCAACGTCGCAATCATGCTGATCAGCTTCCTCGCTCTCGTCAGCCTCACTAACAACATCTTCGGCGGCATCCACAACTACCTCGCCCCACACCACATTCCCTTCCCCACCAGCCTCAACGCGGTTCTTGGCTTCTTCTTCGCTCCCATCGCGTGGCTCATCGGAATTCCCTGGCACGAGGCCCCGCTCGTAGGCAACCTGCTGGGCACCCGCACCGTGCTCAACGAGCTGGTCGCCTACACGAACCTCGGCGCACAGAAGGCGATCATCTCTCCGCGCAGCTTTACCATCACAACCTTCGCGCTCTGCGGTTTCGCCAACCTGAGCTCCATCGGCATCCAGATCGGCGGCATCGGCGCACTCGTTCCCGAACGCCGCAATGATCTCGCCCGCCTTGGCCTCCGCGCGATGCTCGCCGGAACAATGGCTAACCTCATGTCCGCCAGCATCGTCTCCATGCTCATCAAATAGTTGGGAAAATGTCTAGGCTACCAGCTTCAAATAATTCGGCTCATCGGCTATGGTCTTGTACCGAAACTGCCGCACAATCTTCGGACCCTTGAAGAAGAAGATAGCCTGCATCTGCTTACCGTCCTCTTTGATCGCGCCGATGCCGTGTTTGAAGATCGCTCCCTTCAACCACCCAGCCCATACCGCCGGTTGAAGTAACGTAAGCGCCGGATGGATCCGCGATATTGCAAACACTGGAAGCTGATAAACCTTAGCCTCCGGATCACTCACCCGTTCCACATCGCCGATGCCGTAGTAGTCGAAGAACGGCTTCGCCCGCTCCGGCGTACCGAGATGCACAAACACCGGCCGCACCCCACGCTTATCCAGCTCAGGCCGAAGATCCGCAACGTCGCTGATCGCCTGCCGGCAGAACGAACACCCGAAGTGCCGCAGAAAAATCAGCAGCACCGGCGACGCCTCCGCCAGCGCGAGCAGACTCGCCCCTGACTCTGTATGAATCGAAGCCAGCGCCTGAGCTACGTCGTCCGCGGAATTTGTAGCCGCATCCGTCATCACTTGCACCCGTCTCTCGGAAAGGCTCGAGCAGGGCAAAAGTATACATGCGCTGCAATCTCATCCATCCAGGAACTCCTCACGCGATTCCCAGCACCTGGTTGAGGAATCCCACAACATACTTCCAAATGAGGTAATACAGCGCCATCAAACCGAAAAACCAGGGTACGAGCAAAGAGTAAGGCGCGCTGACCGCCCCGAACCAGGTAACGCCATGCGAGTCCGTCACCATCAATCCGCCCGCGAGAGCCGAGACTGCTCCAATCGTTACCAGAATCACCGGCAGCAGCGCGCCATGCAGTCCGATGGGCAAACTACGATGCGGCTTCAACCGCAAGTAAACAATATTCCAGATGCCGAACGCGCTAGGCACCACCGCCATCGGAAATATGATGACTCGCTCAATGGGAATAGGAATATGGAATACAAGCCGCGTCAGGACAAAAAATGTTAGTGCGATCAGCAGCGCTACGCTGGGCGCGGCGACCCCTGCCATATACGCGCGAAGATAAGGATGGGTGTTCATTCTGTTCCTCCCAATTACAGGTAATAAAGAATCAATGGAATCGCTCTCGGGAAAAATATAAGGCTTCCAACAACCCCCGCGAGCAAGGCCCAGTCAAACCATGGAACTCTGACAGGCCGCGCTTCGAGGCGCTTCAACATCGCTGGCCAGAGGTCGCGTCGCAATTCCGCGCCGGCTTGACCACCGGTCGTTTGCATCGTTTCTTTCAACAATTGCTCGATTCGCTGCTGCTCTTGTTCTTTCATGGCTCCATCCCTTGTCGTCTCAATTCATCTCTCAAAAAACGCACGGCCCGAAAGACGCGGACCTTCACGGCACTCGTCGAGATACCCAGCCCCTCGGCGATCTCTTTGTACGGTTGATCTTCAATCAGTGCCAGCGTGGCCGCGATCTTGAGTTTCGGCGGGAGTTTGGAGAAGGCACGCCGCGTCTTCCGGCGAAGCTCCTCGTTGACGCCCGGGTCTGGCAACGCCGGCGATACCAGATCATCAGGCAGGTCAGTCTCAGGCCGCGCAGTCTTCAGGTAATCGAGAGCTGCATTGGTCGCAATGCGCCGAGCCCACGCCCCGAAACTGTGTGCGGGGTCAAAGCGAGCATGCGCGCGATGAATGCGCCAAAACGTCTCGATGGTGAGATCCTCGGCAGCCGCAGGATCGCGAACGATGCGAACGATCCAGCGATAGACCTCGCTTTGATGCAGACGGAACAACGCTTCGAAGGCGTCGGGATCGCCATGGCTAAATTGCCACAACACGTCCGATGACTGTTCCAGCACGGGCATCCTCGTCCCCTTCTATATACGCTTACGGCAAGAGGGCGACGAAGGTTACATGAATCACCGATCAATCCGAAATTAGCGCCACGCGCCCAGAATCGCTCCCATCAGGACCAGAGCAACCGTCAGGTACCCTCCATTGACCGGCACATAGCTCCACGGCCGCCGCTCAAACAGCGAAACGATCCCGATCCCCATCGCAACCCAGCCGAACCCCGCAAGAAACCCAGCAGTCGCGCCCCACGCAAGGTTCGTCTTCGGGTTGTTCAAAAACATCGCCAGATTCAGCGCCATCACCAGGCCCAGCACAAAACTGGTGATGAAGATCTTCGCACCGGCAGCCGGCGGCTCATCTGCCCGGAACCCATTCGCCGTCTTCCAAGCCTTGCCAAACAGAAACGGCGCATACCAAAGCCCGCCCAGCACAAACGCCGAAATTGCCGCCACAAGCACAGCCCAAAGATTCAATCCGTGAAAACCCATGCCAAGCTCCTTATCTCAAAATCAACGAACAGCTACTTCGTCCAATCGATCGGCCCACTGACGAATCGGTGATGCAGCGTCGCCAGCAACTGCGCATTCCCCACCGTCAGATACTCATACGCCTTCACCCACTCGTCGCCGTCCTTCCATCCCGTTTGCGTCAATCGGACGACTGTCGAGCCGCCCTTTGCTTCAAACTGAAATCGTGCCTTCGTTCGCGTAGCCCTGACTGTCGGAAATTTGTCCGGTGCCAGCGCCGATATCACCAACTCCTTCTCAGGCACAAAACTCAGAATCGTCCCGCCACCTGTACTTCCACCCGGAAAATGAGCAGTCCACTCCCCGCCCTCTCGCAGGTCGACCACAGCGTTCGGCGTCAACCACGTGCTCAAACCTTCGCTCGTCGTAAATGCCTTCCACACCTCCGCAATCGGCGCAGGAACCGTGACCTCGAGCATCAAAACCTTGTCCGCCGCACTGGTCGTTGCCGTCTTCGCCGGGCTTTGGGCCAGCAGCGCAGTTCCTGTAGCACTCCCGGTCGCTGCCACAGCAAGACTCAACATGAGAACAAGCGTTTTCATTCTTCATCTCCTACTTGGTTGGTCGTTCAAGTAAATCCCCGTATACTAGCTCTGTCAAGGACTTTTTCGACTATGCCTCCCGCCCTCCCCACTCGCGACCGCCTCATCAACTCCGCTCGCTACCTCTTCTGGGAGCGAGGATTCGCCGGAACCAGCATGGCCGACCTCCTCGCCCACGCCGACGTCAACTCCGGCAGCTTCTATCACTTCTTCGAGAGCAAAGAAGCTCTCCTCCGTGAAGTCCTCGAGGGTTACCTCCACGCCCTGCGCCCCATGGTCGTCGACCCCGCCTTCGCCCAAACCGACGAGCCAGTCGAGCGCATCTTCGCCATCCTCGCCGGCTACCGCGGCCGCATCCTCCAGACCGAATGCAGATATGGATGCCCCCTCGGCCGCCTCGCCCTCGAGATCGACCCGGAAAATCGCCCCGCCCACAAACTCATCGCAGAAAACTTTCAGGGCTGGATCACCGCAGTCCGCGAGTGCATCGACCAGGTCAAGCATCGCCTCCCCAAAGGCACCGACCCCGACGCCCTCGCCACTTACGTCCTCGCCGTCATGGAAGGCGGCGTCATGATCTCCCGCTCCTACGGCTCCGTCGACCCCTTCGACCGCGCCGTCAAACAACTCCGCCAGCACTTCGCGCTCCTCCTGGCCGCCCAAAAGTTTCCGGCAAAGCCGAGGCGTGCAAAATCAAATCACTAACTGGTAATGGAGTTAGTTTGAATTTAGGCGTTTTAGAGCTATTAAGAGAAATACAAGTGATGAGGCAAAAACAATGCCGGCGCCGAGATAGAACCAAAGATACGCGACGTTGCTGCTGACTTCCGTGTGCAACTCAGAAGCAAGCACAGCCAATAGCGTGGCGAAAGAGCTAGAAAGCAATGCAAGCAGTCCATATATCCACTGTTTCATGCCAGCCATACTCTCACGCCTTTACCAGTCCCACAATGCTCGATTAATGACGCAAAACGCAAACAAGCACGGCACCACGACACTCCAGTAGAATCATCCCGGACAGGTGAGAAAACAATGGAACCCGTACTCATCCAACAGTTCTTCCTCGGCTGCCTCGCCCACGCCTCCTACGTCGTGGCCTCCGAAGGCGTCGCCGCCGTCATCGATCCCCAACGCGACGTAGACATCTACCTCGACTTCGCCCGCGAGAAAAATCTCCGCATCGAGCACATCATAGAGACCCATCTCCACGCTGACTTCGTCTCCGGCCATCATGAACTGGCCGAGCGCACCGGCGCCCGCATCTATCTCGGCGCAGACGCCCACGCCACCTTTCCCCACATCGCCATCAAAGACGGCGACACCCTCCAGTTCGGCAATGCCCGCTTCAACTTCCTTCACACCCCCGGCCACACCATCGAAGGCATCTGCGCCGTCCTCACCGACCTCGCCTCCCCCGCCGCCCCGCGCGCCGTCTTCACCGGCGACACCCTCTTCGTCGGCGACGTAGGCCGCCCGGACCTCTCAGCCGATCACACCCCGCAACAACTCGCCGCCCTGCTCTACCAAAGCCTGCACGACAAACTCCTCAAGCTCCCCGACGACACCGAGATCTTCCCCGCCCACGGCGCAGGCTCTCTCTGCGGCCGCCAGATGAGCGCAGAGCGCTCGTCCACCATCGGCAAGCAGCGCCGCACCAACTACGCTCTCCTCGCGCGCAGCGAAGACGAGTTCATCCATCTCCTCACCGACAGCCTCCCCCCACGCCCCGAGTACTTCGGCCGCGACGTGGAGCTCAACCGCACCGGCGCCTCCTCCATCAACCAGCTTCCCCCGCCCGTCCCGCTCCGCGCACGCGAGGTCCTCCGCCTCCAATCCGAAGGCGCCATCGTCCTCGACACTCGCCCCGCCATGGAGTTCGCCGTCGCTCACGTCCCCGGCTCCGTCCACATTGCGCTCTCCGGCCAATACGCCTCCTGGGCCGCCCGCATTCTCGGCCTCGACAAGCACATCATCCTCGTCGGCGAAGACGCCGATCACCTCCGCGAGTCCCAGCTTCGCCTCGCCCGCGTCGGTATCGAGCACGTCGACGCCTATCTCGAAGGCGGCATCACGGGCTGGATCCAATCCGGCCGCGAGCTCGACTACATCCCGCAGATCTCCGCGCAAGAATTCGCCGAACTTCGCGAACAGGAAAAAGACCATCTTGCGGTACTCGACGTCCGGGAATCTGGCGAGGTCGCGCTCGGCGCCATCGAAAACTCGATTCGCATTCCGCTCGGTCAGCTCAGTGACCGAACTAACGAGCTCGACCCCAGCAAACTCCTCGTCGTCCACTGCAAAGGCGGTTATCGCAGCGCCATTGCCACCAGCATCCTGCGCCGCGCCGGCTTTCGCGAAATAGCGAATCTCACTGGCGGTTTCGACGCATGGCAAGCCGCGAACCAGCCTGAGACCGAACACGCCCACTGAGCGGCGATTGACCCCCCACGGCAACGTGCTTAGCGGCACCTCGTCAATTGCAGCAAACTGAGCACTAAATTCGCTCGCAGATTCAATCACTTCTTCTCCTCGCTTGCTGTCCCTTCAAGAACGACGTAAAATCCCTCCTCATCAGAGAAGTCGCCGGTGGCGACGCACTGGACGTGTGAGTCTACCTTCGAGGGGTAAGCCGTATGAGGAAGTCTTTCGCTGTTGGCATCGGAGGCGCGGCCGGTCAGGGCGTGGCAACACCCGGTGATATATTCTGCAAGATCTTCAGTCGCCGGGGCCTGCACCTGAACGCCTACAACGCCTACCAGTCCATCATTCGCGGTGGCCACACCTTCCTCACTGTCCGCACCGGTCCCGATCCCGTAACCAACATGGGCGACCGGCTTGATCTGCTGATTCCGCTCAATCAGGACACGATGGACCGGCATCTCAGCCTACTCACTTCGGGTGGGGCTTGCCTCTATAACGCGGACCAGATTCACCCCGGCACGCCCGCGGCCGGAGTTCAGCTTTGCCCCATCCCTGTCTCGAAGCTGGCTGACATCACGAAGAACAAAGTGGCGCAAAACACCCTCGCCATGGGCGCCGCGCTCAGCATGATGGGCATCGGCTTCCCCGCGCTCGAGAGCGTGATCATCGAGCAGTTCCGCAAGAAAGAGCAGAAGGTCATCGACGAGAACGTCAGCGTCGCCCGCGCCGGCTACGACTACGCCACCGAAAACTTCAAGCCCTTCGCCTGGCCGCTCCCGATGACGGAAAACAAATTGGCCGTGCTCAGCGGCAACAGCGCTCTTGCCATGGGAGGCGCTGCCGCAGGGGTCAAGTTCTACTGCGCCTATCCGATGAGCCCGTCCACCGGCGTTTTGCACTGGATGGCGGACCACGCTCGCAAAGCCGGAATCGTCGTCCGCCAGGTTGAGGACGAAATCGGTGTCATCAATATGGCCATCGGCGCCGCGCACGCCGGCGTTCGCTCCATGTGCGCCACCTCCGGCGGTGGCTTCGCCCTGATGAGCGAAGGCCTCGGCCTCTCCGCCCAGGCAGAGATCCCCGTCGTCGTCATCGATTGTCAGCGCGCCGGCCCATCCACCGGCGTACCCACCAAGACCGAACAGGGCGATCTGTGGCAGATGCTGGGCGCGGCCTTCGGCGACTACCCAAAGGTCATCGCTGCACCACTCGACATCGCCGACTGCTTCACCCTCATTCCGGAGATCTTCAATATTGCCGACCGCTTCCAGTGCCCCGGCATTGTTCTCTGCGATCTGCTTCTCTCCGAAGGCAGACTCAGCGTCGACCCGAAGGTTCTCAACTTCCAACCACACATCGATCGCGGAGAGCTCATCACTTCGAACGGTGTAGAGTCCCACGAAGAGTACAAGCGTTACCTCATCACCGAGAGCGGCGTCTCTCCACGCGTCATTCCCGGCGTGCCCGGCTACACTCACACCGTCTCCAGCGACGAGCACGATGAAAACGGCGTCCTGATCAGCGACGAATACACCAACGCAACAAAACGCCGCGCGATGATGGAAAAACGCATGCGCAAGACGACGGGGATCGAGGCTTCCGTCGCTCCACCTCAACTTATCGGGCCGCCTGATGCCGACGTCACACTCATCGGCTGGGGATCGACCTTTGGAGTCATCGAAGAAGCCTGCGAACTCCTGCGCGAGCAGGGCATCTCCGCCAATCAGTTGCAGATCCGCTGGCTCGTTCCGCTGCATGGCGATGCGATCGTCAAGATATTGAAGGGTTCGAAACACACCATCATCGTTGAGAACAACTTCAGCGGTCAGTTCGCCCGTTATCTTCGCAGCGAAACCAGCTTCGTCCCCAACGGAAACATTCGCAAATACGACGGCGAGCCGTTCATGCCACACCACATCGTGGAAGCCGTAAAAGAGCAGCTTGCAGGCAAGACCAACCTTTCTGTGCCCGCCCACGAGATCATGGTATAGAAAGTCAGAAAGAACCGATTTAGAAAAAACCGAGAGGATTCAATGGCGACTGAGGCAGTACTTCCCAAGCAAATGGTAATGGCGGATCTAAAGGGCAAAGTCGATCCCGACTGGTGTCCGGGATGTGGGGATTTCGGGGTTCTCGCCGCAGTTCAGAAAGCCCTGGTCGAACTGCAGATTCCAAAACACGAGGTCGCGACGATCAGCGGCATCGGGTGCTCCTCGAACTTTCCCGGCTTCATCGATACGTACGGCATGCACACGCTTCATGGCCGCTCGCTCCCGGTCGCCAGCGGAATGAAACTCGCCAACCATGGCATGACTGTGCTCGTAACCGGAGGCGACGGCGATGGTTTCGGCATCGGCGCCGGCCACTTTGTCCACACCATGCGCCGCAACCTCGACCTCACTTACATCGTGATGGACAACCAGATCTACGGGCTCACCACGGGGCAGACCTCGCCTACCAGCCGCATCGGCATGAAGACCAAGAGCATGCCCTTCGGAAATGTCGACGCGCCCGTGAACCCCATCTCGCTCGCTCTGGCCGCCGGAGCGACCTTTGTCGCACGCGGCTTCAGCGCCGAACAGAAACACCTCACCGAGTTGATCAAGCAGGCCATCCAGCACAAGGGCTTCTCCTTCCTCGACGTCTTCAGCCCATGCGTCACCTACAACCACGACAACACCTTCCAGTGGTTCCGCCCGCGCGTGAAGAAACTCGAAGAGAATCCCGAGTACGATCGCGCAGACTTCCAGGCGGCGATGGAAAAGTCTCTCCTCTGGGGCGACGAGATTCCCATCGGGGTCTTCTTCGAGCGCACGGACGTCCCCACAGCGCACGACGCAGAGCCCGTCCTGAAACCAGGGCCTCTCGTCCACCAGAAGATGGGCATCCCGGCCGACATCGCAAAGTCATTTATCGATGAGTTGATGTAGAAAACCGGTACACCTGAAATCGCCCTCGTTCGCCTCGATTCACAAATCGTCATCTCGATCGGAGTTAAGCAGTCTCATCGCCCAATGAAGCGGAGAGATCCCCGCATCTCTCTCGCGTTGCCCGTCCTTAATCGGTGTCATCTGTGAAAATCCGTGTTAAGCCTTTTTTACATATCCCCCCACCAACTCGCTAGACTGTGTTAACCCCCAAAAAAAGATGAGCGACCTCTACACCAACGCCCAATCCGCTGCCGACTACATTCGCACCGCGGCGGACATCGCCCCAGCCATCGGCATCATCCTTGGCTCCGGCCTTGGCAACTTCGCCGAGCACATCCACAACGCCACGCGCATTCCCTACGCTGAGATCCCCTACTTCCCCACATCCACTGTCCAGGGACACGCCGGCCACCTCGTCCTTGGCACCATCGCTGGAGTCCCCGTCGCCGTCATGCAGGGCCGCGTCCACGCCTACGAGGGCTACCCATTGTCGCAGGTCACTTTTCCCACGCGCGTCATCGGCCTCCTCGGCTGCAAAACCCTCATCGTCACCAACGCGGCCGGCGGTGTCAACACCGGCTATAAGCAGGGTCTTCTCGTCGCCATCTCAGACCACATCAATCTCACCGGCACCAACGCCGCGCTCGGTCCCAACGAGCCCCGCTTCGCCTCGCTTCCCAGCGCCGGCCAGCGCTTCTTCGACATGTCCGCCGCCTATTCGCCACGCCTTCGCGCGCTGGCAGTCGCAGAGGCCGCAAGGCAGGGCTTTCAACTCGCCGAAGGCGTCTACCTGGCGGTCCTAGGTCCCTCCTTCGAGACTCCCGCCGAGATCCGTGCCTTCCGCACTCTTGGCGCCGATCTCGTCGGCATGTCCACCGTCCACGAAACCATCGTCGCGCGCCACATGGGCCTCGAAGTTCTCGGTATCTCGCTCGTCACCAACATGGCGGCGGGCGTACTCAACGAGATCATCCAGCACGAAGACGTCATGGACGTCGGCCGCCGCGCCGAGAGTCAGTTCACCAGCCTCCTCACCGCCGTCATCCCCAAAATCTCAGCTCATACCTGATCACGCAGCGCCGCCACCGCCGCGTGAGCCTCCACCGCCGCCATCTTCCGGTGCAGTCTGTCGCTCGAAAACGCAATCGGCGCATCCGCAAATCTGACCTCCGCCCGAACCCCACGCAACCCCAGAAACTTGAAGATGTGCGCCAGCATATTCCGGTCACCCCAATAACAAACATCATCCTCCACGCTCACTCCCGGCCCATTGTCCTCCGCGAAGCTGTAACTCAAACAAGCCGCCGTCACCGGCGAGCCGCTATACAGCACCTGCGCTAATAACCCGCTATGGAACTTCAGCAGGTGACTCCCGTTCGTCGTCGTCCCCTCTGGAAAGAACACCACCGGCAGGCCGGCATCCACCGCTGCCTGCATCCCCTTCCGCGCCCGCATTGCCGACCCGCCATGCCCGCGTTCCACATAAACGGTGCCCGACATCGTCGTCATCCACCCCACCACAGGCCATCTTCGAATTTCCGCCTTGGACACGAACACACAAGGATGCAACGTCGCAAACACGACAATGTCCAGATAGCTCAGATGGTTCGAGATCACCGCTCCCCGTTCCGGAAATACCCCCGCCACGCCGATATCGATCTTCATCCTGCGCATCGCACGAGCACAGAACCGGTGCAGCCAATCAGCCCGTGCCTCCCGCGTCGCCGGACGCTTCACCACCAGCTCAGTCCCCGCGACAACAAACATCCCCATCAGCTGAACCGTACGCCCCAACGCCCGAAAAAAGTTCACCAGATAGAATCCTCGTCTCGCAACGCTGACACAGCTTTCACAAGCGCAGTCTATCCTGTAAGAAGTGCAGCCCGACGAACCAAATCGCAACGCCCCCAGCCTAAACCACGCTCCCATCCATCACAACTGGATCTACCGCCGCGTCGCGCTTCCCGTCCTCGCTCTCCTCCGCATGGGAGCCACTCCCGAAAAACTAGCCTGGAGCCTCGCCGCTGGACTCCTCATCGGCATCAACCCCATCCTCGGCAGCACCACCGTGCTCTGCCTCGCCCTGGCCTTCGTCTTCCGACTCAACGTAGCGGCCTCACAGCTAGGCAACCACATTGTTTATCCGCTCGAGCTCATCCTGATCATTCCGTTCATCCACGTCGCCAGCCGCATCTTCCACACCGCACCCATGCCGCTCTCGGCGAGCGAGCTCCTGCACGCAGCCCGCGAACATCCCCTCGACCTCTCCCGTCAGCTCTGGCAATGGGAGTGGCACGCCTTCCTTCTATGGATGCTCATCGCAACGTTCGCCATCCCGCTGATCGCCCTCACCCTCACACCAATTCTTCGCAGGGTTCTGGTCCGCGTCTCGCGCCATCAGTACCCGATCCTCTCGAAAACCCCGTAGCTGCACAAAAGTTCGCGTCTAGAGTCTCCACCACCCTGGGACTGCGGTACTGGATCGGCGCTCTTCACCCACGCCGTATAGATCATGTCTCGCAACTCGGTCGCTCCCGCAGCCAGCCGCTCGTCGATAAACGCCTTGCCCTCAGGTGTACCCGCACCGGCAAACGCACCGGTCTTCTCAAGCTGATAGGTCTTCTCCACCAGCGAGTTGGTGTGCCGCAGATAAGCCATATAGTCCGTAAACATATCGCCCATCACGACAGGCTTGGCCGCAATCAGCGGAGCGACATCAGTTGCCTTCACATTCGCCGACACATACATCGACTCAAACAGAGCGTGGATCTTGTGCTCCGTCGTGTACTCATTCGGATTCGGCCCGGTCCATCCGTTGTATTGAATCGTCGTATGCAGCGGCTGCGATCCATCCGCGACATAATGCCCCAGCCATCCGGCGAGAAAAACGATCTCGCACTCCGAAGGCTTCGTGTCTTTGTGGTCTTCCTTCAGCTTGCGATAGTCCCGCATCGCACTCTTCAGCCGCTGCCACACCTCGACTGTCTGGTAGGGTTGCAAACCCACCTTCTCCGGCGACAACGGCAGATCCGGATGCGACTTCTGCGCGAACGCCAATGCCCGCACAAAGTCATACCGGCGCCGCGGCAGATCTCCCACCACATCGGCATACTCCAGATCGATAAAGTGGTCAGGCGACTGCGCGATATTCAACTCCGGCTCTCCCGGCGACCTCCAGCGATCCGGCTCCGGCCCGTAATATTCCAGCGCCTCCACCGCGCTCTTCGAACGTAGAAACTCGGGAACGTCCGACGGCAGCGCTTCACCGGCCAGCCGGTTGATCATCATATGCCCGTCTTTTCCCCACGCCATACTCTGCTGCACCAGCATCACCGGCAGCAGAGTTATCGCCGCTGCAGCACGCACGACTCCAGCCAATTTGCTCATCCGAAAAGTATACCCACCAATCGCGACTTACACCGTCACAACCGGACCCTCCACCGCCACGCTCCCAAACACCCTGCGATACCGCTCAATCTCCTTCGGCGGCCCCGTCGCCTTGCGCGCATTGTCCGACAACTTCACCGCCGGCCGTCCATCCACCGTCAGCAGCTTGCACACCAGGCTGATAGGATCCAGGTCCGCTCTCATCTCGCGGATGGCATCCCCGAAAATCATTCGTCAGCAGCGTCCCCCACCCTGCACTGAAGCGTATCCGCCCGTGAAAGTAGTGATGCAGCCGAAGAATCTCGATCAACGTCCAGCCCATCGGAAGCAATCAGCCGCTTCCGTCGCGAATCCCGCCCACGCCGCAGCAGCCAGGCAATATATTCATCGCCGGCAACAAGCGGGTCTTTGCTATCGCACCTCTGACCTGTCCAGTCCGCCACCCAATCCGGCGCGCCCTCGAGAAACTGCGTCGTCCCAAACGTATCCGGCAGCATGATCAGCAGCTCGCCGCCATAGCTCTTCTGCCATAGCTCCAGCACGCGATACTGCGACTCATGTAGCGCCTCATCTCCATTCGCCAGTGCCGCCATAGCCATCGGAAGCTCGTGTGCATTCGTTCCCATCGCCTCCAGGTCATGCTTGTACGCGAGAAACGTATTCGAAGTGCCCGACAGGCTCGGCCCCAGCGCCGACCGCATCATCTGAATCACATACTCCTGCCATAGGAAGCTATGACGGCGCCGCGTGCCAAACTCTGAGATCCTCACCTCGGGAACCCTACGCAGCAAGTCGATTTTTTCCCACAGTTTTGTCTTTGCCCGCGCGTACAACACATCGAGTTCCAGCTCGTTCATCGCGCCCAGCGCTGCGCGCGTTTTCAGTTCGCTGATCAGCGCCAGTCCGTAAACCTCCCACATCGTTACCTCGGTCCACAGTCCTTCGAACCGCACCACCAGCTGCCCGTCGTGCTCCGTGACCGCGTAGTCCGATAGCCGGAAGTCGTGCTCGAGCCAGTCCAGAAACGCAGGTTCAAAGATGCTCCGTGTCCCGTAAAACGTATTGCCCGCCAGCCAGATAATCTCCGACCGGCGAAACCGCAACCCGCGCACATGCTCCATCTGGTCCACCAGCATCGCCATCGGAATGTGCTCCGACAGCCGCACCGACACGGTTCTATTTGTGACCTCCGAAGTTACAGTTACTTTAGGAAAGTTCTTCCAGATGAACTGGAGCATCAGCAGCTTGTAAAAATCCGTATCCAGAAGCGACCGCACAATCGGATCAAGCTTCCAGTTATGGTTATGCGCCCGTTCAGCAAAATTCACATGCACACAAGGTTCCTCCCCGTAAGCCTACCAACTCCTTGAGATACAACCGAAACCGCGATGACCCATAAATATCTTGACAAGTACACTTGACAATATTCGAAGGATATGTAAAGCTTAGTTGTCTTTATGGAAAGGATTCTTGTCATGCAATGCTACCCCGCAACAAAGGCTGGACGCCGCTACGTATACCGCCTCGCCCCAACGATGGCTCTCTACCTTCTCTTTCTCTTCATCGCACAATGGTCGTTTCACCACCTTCATCCCAGCGGCCTCATTGTCTATGTCCTCGCCATACTCCCTGCATTGCCCCTCGTTGGTTCGCTAGCTGTCGTTGGACTCTACGTCGCCGAAGAGTCCGATGAGTTTGAGCGTTCCATCGTCGTTCAATCCATGCTCTGGGGTCTCGGCGGAGCCCTCTCCGTCAGCACCATCTGGGGCTTTCTGGAAGACTTCGCTAAGGCCCCTCATGTCTCCACTTTTTACGTCTACGTCTTCTTCTGGATCTTCATGGGAATCGCTCAGCCGTTCATTCGCATGAGGTACCGATGAAAAACCGCCTCCGCATTCTCCGTGCTGAACGCAACTGGTCCCAGGCCGACCTCGCCGAGCGTCTCGAAGTCTCGCGCCAGTCGGTCAACGCCATCGAGACCGGCAAGTTTGATCCCAGCCTCCCGCTGGCCTTCAAACTGGCTCGCCTCTTCAACAGTCCTATCGAAACCATCTTTACCGACGAAACCGAGTAACGCGCACCCATGACAACTGTCATCCCCGATTCATGACGCAAACCACTCGCCGCCGCAGTCAACATGCCGCACACTCAATCTTGTTATTGCAGCAACTCCAAGGAGCATCCCATGGCCATATCCCGCTACCTTCTTCGCATCCTCGCTCTCATCCTCATCCTCGCCGGGATTCTGCTGTTGCGTGAACCCGCGGGTGCCCAAACGATCGTCGCCGCCCCCACCCGCTTCTCCGTCGTCATTCAGGGAGTCGAGCCTGGCAAAGGCGCCGACGTCATCCTCATCCCCGGTCTCTCCAGTTCGCGCGACGTCTACGCCGACGAGGCAAAACTTCTCACCGCAAACTATCGCCTCCACCTCGTCCAGATCGCGGGCTTTGCTGGCGATCCCGCAGGCCCCAACGCTACCGGACCAATCCTCGCTCCTGTCGTAGAACAACTCCATCAGTACATCGTCACCAACAAACTCCAGCATCCCGCCGTCATCGGCCACTCCTTCGGCGGACTGCTCGGATTGATGCTGGCCGACACCCACCCAGAAGACGTTGGCAAGCTCCTCATCGTCGACTCGCTTCCCTTCTACGCTCTCGTCTTTGCGCCCGAGGCCACAGTTGACGTTGTCACACCTCAGGCTGCCGCAATGCGCGACCAGATACTTGCCGCCTCGCCCGAAGTCTTCGCAGCCATGGTCAACCAGACCACCGGCCTTCTCGTCCTCAACCCCGAGGCCCGCAAGCTCGTCGCCGCCAGGTCCATCGCATCCGACCGTACAGTTATGGCCGATGTCATGTACGAAGACCTCACCACCGACCTCCGCCCCAAACTAGCCACGATTAAGACTCCCACCACCCTTCTCTACCCCTTCGATGCCTCCGCGGTAGGCCCCGACTCCACCAGGATCGACACCATTTACACCAGCGCGTACAGCACTATGCCCAACCTTAAAATCCACCGCATCGACGACTCTCGCCACTTCATCATGTACGATCAGCCCGCCGCCTTCGACAAAGCAGTTCAGGCCTTCCTCAAACCCTGAAGACTCAGTTCACCCTAACCTTGCGAGCCTGCCCAGGTTCAAACTCTCTTCCGCTAAGCAGCCGAAGCTCAAGCCGGTCGCCGAGGCGCACGTTATACACCAGCGTAGGTCTGAAGCAGACCACACACGTCCCCTGGCTGCGCCTCACACTCGGATAGATAATCCCGTTCGATTGCTTCGCCATGAGCGTAGCGGCAAGCTCTTGCGAACTCACGTAACACTGCGGAATCGGACCGGCTTTCAGGTAACGTCCATATCGCGCGCGACTTCCCCGGAGATCGTGCATCTCCGTCGTGAAATCGGCAAGATAGTCGTCAAACGCCGATATCTCTTCCTTGTCCCAATCGACTTCCTCAAGCTGCTTTAGCATGTGAAAGGCGACCTCGGCGATCGACGTCTCTCTCTCAATTCCGCAATACCACGCCCCCCGTTCACTATTGTTGAACCGTCCCCCCAACGGCGAGGCGTGAGTAAAAGCCGCATTGACGATATGGGCATAGCGAACGCCGTAGAGCAGCTCATGCACACCGATGCCGGGCAACAACCCTTCCTCGCCCAGCAACCGGTCGTTGGTCGCTCCATCCAGTTCCATCAGATCGTTGAGTGTGGCCGCATCTTCACTCAGCCGCGAAAGCACCGTCGCCTGTTCGCTGTACTTCGTGGGAATCAACCGATGCGTATCGACAAGTTGTAGTTCGGCAACCGCCGGGATCATTGTCCACCGCGCCGCGCGTCAAGCAATTGGCGTACGTGCACCATCCCCGGCTGGCCTCGCTGGATCATGTACGCCAACGGCGATACTCCCCTGAACATTGCGTTGCGGTTCGGCAGGCTGATCCACGCGTCAGCCAGCGCCGGACTGTACAGAATATTCAAAGCCTTGAATATCCCTACCAGCAGCGAGATCCGCGTCAGCGCATCCTGATCGAGCGTCCGGTGCTTCGGCTCCTTCTTCAATCCATAGTAAGAACCGGACGAAAGCCCTCCCAGCAACTGCCGTGCGTCAGGATCTTTCACACCCCACTTCTCCATGATTCTCAAAAACCCCTTGATCGCAGCCGGGCTGAGTCTCTCGCGGGTAGGTCGATGCGACAGGTCCGGCGAAGTCTCCATCACATATCCAACGACATTCGGAAGAACGAGGGCAGCGGCGGCCATACGGCACTCTCCAATATTGCACTATTATTGCATCATATTTGGAGCACCCTGACAATCCCTAATCTGAACATTTTCGGCCCCAAACCGCATCCGGACCGGCACCCCTTACATCAAATGCGGAGATAAGCTGAGCATGATCGCCGCCATCGCTCGCGCCGTCGCCGGGCCCCTTTCGTACAGGAGTGCCACTTGAGTTCGCAATCCCTGCAACCGCCTCCCTCCCAGCGCAATCTCGTCGAGACCAAAACCGAGCGCTCGTGCGGAGGCTGCCCCTACCTCAGAATCTTCAAGTCCACGGTCTACGTCCGCGACCACGACCGCAGCCTCGACTTCTACATCAAGCAACTCGGCTTCAACATCCTCGCCGACGTCGACTTCACCTATGACGGTCGCTGGGTCGCGATCGCGCCTCCCGACGGCCAGACCATCATCGCCCTCGTCGCCCCCAAACCCGGCACCGAAAAGTACCGCCTCATCGGCCGCGACACCCAGATCGGCTTCATTTCAGAAAATATCAACGCCACCTACGAGCTCTGGAAGCAAGAGGGCGTCCACTTCCACCAGCCTCCTCAGCAGACGATCTTCGGGATCACCTTCGCCCGCTTCCGCGACATCGACGGCAACAGCTTCGAACTCATCGGCACCGACCAGTTCACCCGCGAGATCGAACAGGAGCGTCTCGTCGCCGCCCAAAAGGTCGAATTCGAGCGCCGCACTGCCCAGGAACTCGAGATCGCAAAGCAGGTTCAGGCCCGTCTCTTCCCCCAAACCCTCCCGCCACTCAACACCCTCGACTACGCCGGCATCTGTATTCAGGCCCGCCACGTCGGCGGCGACTACTACGACTTCCTCGCTCTCGGAAACCAGCGCCTCGGCTTCGTTATCGGCGACATCGCCGGCAAAGGCATCGCCGCCGCCCTCCTCATGGCCAACCTCCAGGCCAATCTCCGCAGCCAATACGCTCTCGCCCGCGACGAACCCCAGCTCTTCCTACAGTCCGTCAACCGCCTCTTCTACGAGAACACCACCGACAGCGCTTACGCCACCGTCTTCTTCGGCGACTACGACGACAACAGCCGCCGCCTCCGCTACACCAATTGCGGCCATCTCTCCGCCATCCTCCTCCGCAGCAACGGACACGTCGAGCGCCTCCACTCCACCGCCACCGTCCTCGGCCTCTTCGAAGACTGGAGCTCCCCCACCGTCGAGTGCCAGCTCTCCCCCGGCGACATCTTCGCTCTCTACACCGATGGCGTCACCGAAGCCTGCAACGAGTCCGAAGAAGAGTTCGGCGAAGACCGCCTCATCGCCACCCTCCAACAAAACTCCACTCTTCTGCCGTCCGACATCCTCTCCGCCACCGTCAGTGAGATCCAGCGCTTCAGCCCCCACGAGCAGCAAGATGACATCACCCTCATCGTCGCCAAATGCACCGCCAACGATCTTCGAGGAGTCAAGCATGGAAGTTATTCGCCACAGCGCATTTCCCACAGGCGTAAAGGCGGACTGCTCGTTAAGCAGTCTTCAAAGTGCAAAGAGACCTCAATTTCGGATCGTTAGGTTCTTCCGTTGAAGGAACAGAAATCTTGAATGTAGTTCCGCTTTTGCCGGGTCGAATGCTGCTCCGTACAAATATCTTGCCTCTGTGACGTTCGATAATTTCTTTAGTGAGAGATAGACCGAGACCGTTCCCACGTTCTTCCTTTGTAGTGAAAAAAGGCTCAAAGATATCGGCCCGATGTGCAGCGGGAATGCCATGTCCGTTATCTGCGATCACGAACTGAACCTCACCCCGCCGCTTTCTCAGACGAACAGACAGGGTACCCCCAAGCGGTAGTGCGTCCAGAGCATTGACGATCACATTGGAAAGAACCTGAAGCATCTCTCCCGTGTAAACCGCAACAACCATACCTCTTGGCAGGTCTTTAACCAGGTGCACTCTCTTGGATTCGATCGTTCGCTGATGGATCCGAAGCGCCGCTTCTGTTAACGCAACAAGGTCGATCGGTTTAGGGACGTTCGACCTTCTTGCGATGCCCAAAGTGTGGTTCGCAATATCAGTCAGAGTGCCCATCTGCTCCTCGGCAAGACTCATGTACTTTCTCACCTTTTCAGGATGATCAGCTTCTGCTGCAGCCAGAAAGGTAATGTGTCCCAAAGCCTCAAGAGGGTTCTTAATCTCGTGCATCATCTCGAGCGCGAGTCGCCCAGCGACGGCCCGCTCTTCGGCCAGTTTCAGCGCCTCTACGGTAGAGGCTAATCTGCTTTGAAGTTCGGAAATGATGGTCTGCCTCATAAGCATTCTCCAGTAGACAGAAACTGGAGAGAACGCCACATGACGTTTTTACTGGAGGAGGCTCCCTCCGCGGACCAGCATGTTTCCTCCTACTTGAGATGCCGGAATCTTTCGCTATGTCGCCTAAGCGACATAGATGGCCAATAATCTGGACCTACTTCGACTTGGCCAAGGTAAACCTGAAAATTGAATTGTGAAGTGCCTATTGTAAGGACGGGGTGACGGTTTCAGCATCGATCTTATTTTGAATGAACCCTATAAGGGCACGCGGATCCAAAAAATTCGTAAGAAAAGTATCGTGTTTATCTGCCGAAAGGCCTAACGTCCTCCCGCCCAGGACGAGATTTTCCATATCTGGCCGGAGTGTGTGCGCCGTTTTCAAGATGGGAACACACTCATCGAGAGGTAACGACTGACACAAGATAAAGAGATCGATTGGCTCTCTGACCAGGATCTGGACCGCTTGGGTCGCCTCAGTAGCGATCCACACCCGAAATCCGGCCTTTTTCAGAATCAATCGGCGGGTTTCAAGCAAGATCGCATCGTAACCAAAAATTAAGATGCCTGCGGAAGCGTACACTGTAGGCTCCTTCGCAAATATCAAATCGCGGAGTCAGGAGCATAACCGATCCATGCCAGTCAGTTGTGTCTTCCACCGGACAGAACCATTCCGAATTCCCGCGTAAGCTCATTCGAGTCGCCGGGAATCAGCCTCTTATCAGAGACGTGATCAGCCGCCATCCAGGAAGTGGTCGCCCTTTGCGAACTGACGTAAAGGAGCGGTCGTGTCTGATTCTCGCAAGAACCTCTTTTTATCCTCTCTCTCTCCTTCGGCCTTCGAAAGGCTCATCTCCGTGACCACCGAGGTGGGACTCCCCCTTAAAACGGCGCTATACAAAGCAGAGGCAACGCCCAAACATGCCTACTTCATAACCTCCGGCATCGCTTCCCTCGTGACGGCGATGCCGGATGGAGGAACGGCTGAGGTGGGATTGATTGGACATGAGGGACTCGTCGGAGGCTTTCATCTTCTGGGGCCCGCGCGGGTCACGACGGAATGTTTTATACAGTTGGAGGCAACCGCCCTTAGGATTCCCCTTCGTCAATTACAAGAGGCATTTCGTTCTTCGGAAGAGATACGAGATCGAGTGCTCGAGTTTGTGCAGAACCAGGCTCTGAGTCTGGGTCAACTCGCAGGTTGCCATCGTCTCCATGAGGCAGAGGAACGGCTGGCACGTTGGCTGCTCATGGCTCAGGACCGGGTTGAATCCGACGACCTGAATTTTACGCAAGAGTTTTTGGCCATGATGCTCGGATCGAGGCGGACCACTGTGACTATGGTAGCCGGAGAACTACACGCCAAAGGGTTGATCGAGTATCGACGAGGACGCGTAAGAATCCTAAATCGAAGAGCCCTTGAGGCAACAGCCTGCGATTGTTACCAAGTCATTAAACGACTTGATCTCGACCTCTACAAATCGACCGTCCCCGTAGGACGCGGTTAGAATCGACCGCGCAGGTGGGCTTTTTTTCGGTAGCGATGGTCCGGACTGAAATTTCCTCAACTCCTGAAAAGTCCGCGAAGACCGCCTCATCGCCACCCTCCAACAAACTCCACCCTTCCACCCTCCGACATCCTCTCCGCCACCGTCAGTGAGATGCAGCGCTTCAGTCCCCACGAGCAGCAGGACGACATCACTCTTATCGTCGCCAAATGCACCGAGACGCATTAGGCTAGAACTTGGTTTGCGCCCCGGAGAGCTCTCAAATTGGCATACGGTGTAGTGATTGCAGGCGGCGGACCCGTAGGTCTATTTCTCGCCTGTGAACTTGCCCTGGCAGGAACGTCAGTGCTCGTCCTCGAGCGGATGGAAGATCCCCATTCGCCCCTGAAGGAAGGCTGGATGGGAATGCGCGGCCTGAACCTCCCTTCCGTCGACGCATTCTATCGGCGCGGGATGCTGAAAGACGTTCGCGAATCCTCACTCGCATGGATGGCTCCCGCGAAGCCAGGCTTCGATTTGAACTCGCAGGCAAACACCTCCACACCTCCACCGCGCTTCGCTGGCCACTTCGCGGGCATCATGCTCGATGCGAACAAGATCGACCTCTCCCGCGACAAATATCTCGTGGATGGCCCATCCTCCGGCGGAGGTGTGGTCTCCCTTGAAGGAATCGAGGAGGTGCTGCTGAAACACGCGAAGAGACTGGGCGTTGAAGTGAGATGGGGCGCCCCCGTCACAGACCTCACTCAGTGTGAAGACAGCGTGACGGTTCAGGCAGGGAATGAATCGTTCCAAGGAAAATGGCTCGTCGGTTGCGATGGCGGCCGCAGCACGGTACGAAAAGTGGCTGGATTCGAATTCGCAGGAACCGATCCCGAGTTCACTGGCTACAGCGCATGGGTCGACATCGCCGATCCGGAAAAACTCCGCCCCGGTTTCACCCTGACACCGAGAGGGATGTACGTGAACGGTCCCGGCCCAGGCCGCATTGGACTAATCGACTTTGACGACGCTTCGTTCGATCGCTCGCAGGAGATTACGCTCGAAGACCTGCAGGCAAAGCTTCGCCGAGTCTCCGGCACCGATGTAACCCTGACCGCTCTTCACGTAGCCACCAGCTTCACCGACCGCGCGCGTCAGGCGACGACATACAGGAAGGGCCGTGTACTTCTGGCTGGCGACGCCGCACACATCCACTCACCGCTCGGTGGCCAGGGACTCAACACCGGTCTCGGCGACGCGATGAATCTAGGCTGGAAACTCGCCGCAACCATCAAGGGATGGGCCCCCGAAGATCTGCTCGACACCTACACCACAGAGCGCCATCCCATCGGCGCCTGGGCCCTCAACTGGACCCGCGCGCAGGTCGCCATCATGCGGCCGGACCCGCACGCTCAGGCAATCGCAAGTGTCATCCGCGATCTCATCAGCACAAAGGACGGAACTTCCTACTTCGTCGAAAAAATCTCCGGCATCCTGCTGCGCTACGACCTCCCCGGTGACCATCCCCTCATCGGCCGCAGCGCGCCCGACTTCGAATTTGAGGACGGTTCACGCCTCGGCCCGCTCCTGCAAGACGGAACCGGACTCCTGCTCGACTTTTCAGCCCGGGAAGAACTGCGCACGCTGAGCCAAAAGTGGAACGGACGTCTGAAATATGTCGCACCCAGGCGAAAGACAGCAAAGACCTCACAACATTGCTCGTGAGACCTGACGGCTTTGTCGCGTGGGCGGCCGATTCCAATCCGGACCTGACGTCTCTTGAAGCGACAATGCATCGTTGGTTCGGCAGTGTTTCCTAGAGGCCTGCGGAAAACGCCCGGAGGTTCTGATTGAACATCGCAGCATCATCCCAAAAAGGTGCATGCCCTGCGCCCGGCACTATCTGAATTTGTGCATGGGCTAAGCCGCCGGCCTTGTGTTGATCAACCACAGCTGGTTTGACAACCGCATCCTCAGCGCCATGCGTGATTAGTACGGGCTTGCTGATTCGGGCAAGAAGATCATCATTGTCGAGGGAGCGAGAAAGCAGCGCCTGACGAACATAAGGCGGAACGGACATGTTGTACCCCAGCACCAGGTATCGATCCTCGGTTGCCAGTCCTCGCGGGAAGCACAGGCCTATCAGCGACTCAAGACTGCGCACGCTCTCTTCTGTATCCGTAGCAAAGAAACCGGGCACAAGGCTGAGAAACTCCGGAGTGAGAACGGAGATCGCCTCCTCGCTGCCGAGCTTTGTCACGCCGCCGATAAAGTTGATTCCGCCTATACCGTCCTCGCCGTAGTGCCGGATATAGTCGAGGATGACAAGCGGTCCGTATGACCATCCACAGAGGATTGGGTGATCAAGCCTTAGAGTCTGGATCACCGCATTAACGTCATCGGCCCATAGTTTCGAGTCGGCATAGCCCTCGCGTGGCTTATTGGAAAGACCGTGACCCCTTAGATCCATCGCGACCAGTCGGAAGTCAGTTGCCAGGTCCGAGTTCATCTGCCGGCTCCACGTGAGCCAACACTGCGAAAGGCCATGGAGAAACAAGATCGGACGCCCCTTTGAGCTGCCGGTCTCAACAACGTGGAGCTGTATGCCATTGCCGCCTGTAATCACGTGGTCTTCCATCACGCCTCCTTTCGTGGCGTCGCTCTAAACCTCCGCATCTGGTTCTGTTAAATTCACACAAAACCCGCGTCAATCAAGCCGAAAACGTTGCTATCATAATAAAGCTATGCCTACCAAAAAAGAACTTCTCCAACGCCCCATCCAGCACCTCGACATCAAGCAGCACAACGTCGTCCCCCTGGTCGACGCCATGCACAACATGGCCTACTCCGCGCGTGACACCGCCCGCGCCGCCAACATCTACGACATGATGCTCCGCGACACCGACTGCGGCGTCATCCTCTGTCTCGCCGGTTCCCTCATCTCCGCCGGCCTCCAGAAGATCTTCGTCGACCTCATCCGCAACAACATGGTCGACGCCGTCGTCTCCACCGGCGCCAACATCGTCGATCAGGACTTCTTCGAGGCCCTCGGCTTCAACCACTACATCGCCGGCGACGAGTACAAGTACGGCGCAGGCGACGCCGATCTCCGCGAGCTGATGATCGACCGCATCTACGACACCTTCATCGACGAGGAAGAGCTCCGCATCTGCGACGAGACCACCCACCAGATCACCAACTCCCTCGATCCCCGCCCCTACAGCTCCCGCGAGTTCATCCGCGAGATGGGTGCCTACCTCGCCAAGAACGGCAAGACCCCCCAGCTGGATCGCGACGGTGGCCGCGACTCCATCGTCCTCGCCGCCTACGAGAAGAACGTCCCCATCTTCTGCCCCGCCTTCTCCGACTGCTCTGCCGGCTTCGGCCTCGTCGCCCACCAGCACGCGCGCCAGGGCAAGCCCTGCGTCTCCATCGACTCCGCCAAGGACTTCTACGAGATCACCCAGCTCAAGATCGCCAACCCCACCACCGGCCTGCTCATGATCGGCGGCGGCGTCCCCAAGAACTTCGCCCAGGACATCGTCGTAGCCGCCGACATCCTCGGCGTCGAGGCCTCGATGCACAAGTACGCCATCCAGATCACCGTAGCCGACGCCCGCGACGGCGCCCTCTCCGGTTCCACCCTCAAGGAAGCCTCAAGCTGGGGCAAGGTCGACCTCACCTACGAGCAGATGGTCTACTCCGAGGCCACCCTCGCCCTCCCCCTGATCGCCGGTTACGCCTTCCACAAGAAAGCCCAGGCCGCCCGGACCGGAAAAAAGTGGGCAACCATCCTCGACCAGGTCGCCGTGCCTGCCTAGGCTTCCGTTCCTCCTCCGCTTCGCATAAATGGCCGTCTTTCGCGAGAAAGACGGCCATTTCACGTTCGAGCCCGTCCCATAAACCCTGCTACACCAATGTTGTCATCGCTGATAACCCACGGAGGTGTTATTGCCGCTGCAACTTAATTTCTGTCATTCTCAGCCTGCTGACAAAAATCATGGCTCTTCAAGGAGAGGAATTCAGGAACCCGAAAAACGCTTAATTCCTTAGACAACTGGATGAAGTTTCCGCCAGTTCAATAGGGCACCAAATTCGGTTTATTGAATGTGCACCAAATTCGGTCTATTTTTGTTGAGTAAATACCCAAAATTTGAGACGGTTACCAGAAAATAAGTTACTAATATGTAGTACAGAAAGTTACCATAGGGTTCCCGGCACAAAATGCACATTCTTCCTCTACTTGGTTATCTCTCACTGCTTACCACCTCCGGCGTTCTGCTCTTCGCCTTTCTGCGGGCGCAGCGCACGACACGCGAACTCGCGGAACAGCTCACCTAGGCGCGCGAGCAACAGCATCAGCACACGATTCAGCTCACGCAGCGCTCCGAGCTCGACACCCTCAAGGATGAGTTCATCTCCACCGTCTCGCACGAGCTGCGCACGCCACTCACCAGTATTCGCGGAGCCCTCGGCCTTCTCTCCTCCGGCATCATCGGCGACGTCGACGCCAAGGCACTCAACCTCCTCCGCATCGCCGTCACCAACACCGACCGCCTCATCCGCCTCATCAACGACATTCTCGACCTCGAGCGCATGGAGTCCGGCCGCGCCCCGCTGCAGATCCGCCGCTGCTCCCTGCGCGATCTCGCCCAGCAGGCCATCGACACCATGACCCCCATGGCCGACGCCAACACCGTCCACCTCGAGCTCGAACCGTTCACCGTCGCCCAGGCTGCCTATCCCGAAGCTCTCTTCTTCGACGGCGACTCCGACCGCATCCTCCAGGTCCTCACCAATCTTCTCTCCAACGCCATCAAGTTCTCCCCCGTCGCCTCCACCGTCCGCATCCACACCGAGGCCACCTCCGACTCCATCCTCCTCAAGGTCGTCGACGAAGGCCGCGGCATCCCCACCGACAAGCTCGACAGCATCTTCGACCGCTTCCAGCAGATCGAGCCCTCCGACGCCCGCCAGAAGGGCGGCACCGGTCTCGGCCTCGCCATCTGCCGCAGCATCGTCCAGCAGCACAGCGGCTCCATCTGGGCTCAGCGCAACCTCGGCCTCGGAACCACTCTCTACGTCATGCTTCCCCGCACCACCCGCGCCACCGACGTGCATCGGTTCCAGCCTCGCTTCCGCCACGTGGCGAAGGCGCCATCCTGGTCTGCGACGACGACGCCGGCATCCGCACCGTCGTCTCCGAGCACCTCACCCGCCAGGGCTACACCGTCATCGAAGCCGTCTCCGGCGAACAGGCCCTCATCCTCGCCGCCGAGCACCACGTCGAAGCCATCCTCCTCGATCTCTACATGCCCGGCCTCAGCGGCTGGGAGACGCTCCAGCGCCTCCGCAACAACCCCATCACGGCCAACATTCCTGTCGTCGTCCTCAGCGTTCTCTCCTCCACCCTCCGTCCCCAGCTCACCGGCGACGCCCAGGGCTGGGTCCAGAAGCCCTTCAACGAAAACCTCCTCTTCGCCGAACTAGGCCGCGTCCTCCACCACGGCGAAGGCCCCGCCTACGTCCTCCTCGTCGAAGACGACGAAGACCTCGCCAGCGTCCTCACCGCCAGCTTCCAGGACGCCGCCGTCTACATCGACCACGCCTCCTCCCGCCAGCAGGCCATTCGGCAGTGCATCACCCGCCCACCCGATCTCCTCATCCTCGACCTCACCCTCCCCGACGGCGACGGCTTCTCGCTCGTCGAGTGGCTCCGCCAGCAGCCCACCCTCCGCACCCTGCCTCTGGTCGTCTACTCCGGCCGCGAGATCTCCGAATCCGAGATGGCCAAGCTCCGCCTCGGCCCCACCGAGTTCCTCACCAAGGCCAAGGTCCAGCCCGCAGGAGGTCGAAGAGCTCGTCCTCTCCATGGTCCACCGCATCCGCACCAAAGTTCGCCGACCTCGCCACCGCGGGCCCAGCCGCCTGATTCCAGCCGAGGACGAAATCAGCAAGTTACCTCCCTTACAGTCGCGTCGCATGAGAGAATAAGTTCGCTCATGCGACGCATTCTGATTATTGACGACGAAGATGATATTCGTGAGGTCGCCGCTCTCTCTCTCGAAGCCACCGCCGGCTGGGAGATCCTCACCGCCAGCTCCGGCGCTGAGGGCATCTCCATCGCCGCCGCCGAACAACCCGACGCCATCCTCATGGACGTCATGATGCCTGGAGTCGACGGCCCCACCACCTTCAGCGCCATGCAGCAGAACCCCGCCATCGCCAACATTCCCGTTCTCCTGCTCACCGCCAAGGTCCAGGGAGTCGATCAGCGCCGCTTCGCCGGGCTCGGCCTCGCCGGCATCCTCTTCAAACCCTTCGATCCCCTCACCCTCGCCGAGCAGATCTCCGAGGTCCTCGGCTGGAAAGACTAACTCGAGGCGTCAGCCCATGAAGAAACCCGCTCCCGACCAGATCGACACCCTCCTCGCTGAACTCTGGCAAAAGAATCTTCCCACCCTCCGCGAACGTCTCGATCTCCTCGACAGCGTCGCCTCAACCGCCGCCTCCGGCACACTCGCCGAAGCCTCCCGTCTCGAAGCCCTCACCATCGCCCACAAGCTCGCCGGCTCTCTCGGCATGTATGGCTACCAGCAAGGCACGCAGATCGCTGCGAGCATGGAGCGCATCTTCAAAACGCCCACGCCGGAGACGCTCGTCACCCTTCGCGCCCTGGCCGCCGATCTCCGCAACGTCCCTGGCTTCAAACCTGTAGCCGCGGCCATTCCTTACTTCGCCTGCCGCACCGCCCACCCCGCCAGATCGATCGCCGCCGCAAACCCGTCGTACTCCACCGGCAGTCTATTCCGCCGATCCACATACTCGTTGTAGACCCACGGATCGACCACAGCAAACACAGTTCCCTTCCCATACTTCGACACCGCCATCAGCACATCGCCCTGGTCCGTCACCACCGCCTTCGCCGGCCCCGACACCGTGATCGTGCAAATCTCCTTCAGATAAGCCTTATGCGGATGTTCAAACACTCCGGTCCCCGCCGGAATCATCACCGTCCCCATCTCCCATTTATCGCCGTCGACCTTGTTCCGAATCACCGGATTGAAGTGAATCCCAAACCGCTCGCTCATCGTATTGAAGTGCTCGAACTCCGAGTTCGTCACATCGTTCTCCATCAGGATCAGCACGCCACCCGCCTTCACCCAGGCCTCGAATCGCATCCCCGCTCGCCTTGTCCATGTAGTTCGGCGTCGGATTCTTCACCGGAATATCCGGCGAAGCCATCACATAAATCTGCGCCTTGCTTCAAATCCGCCAGCAGTCGGCGCAGTCTTCTCCGTAGCCAGCTTCACGCCATACCGCTGAAACGCCCGCCCAAAGAATGCAAACCCGCTATTCGCATCATCGTCCCACTTGTAATGAAACAGCTCCGTCTGCCCCGCCGCATTCTTCCGCGTCTGCGAGTTGAACCACGCATCCACCAGCACCGTCTTGCCCTGCCCCAACGCCTCCGTCGACGCCTGCTCCATCTCCGACCCCGCCAGCAGAAACGCCCCAATCCCCTTCGCGTCATTCGCCCCCGTCTTCTCCCCGACGTAGTACTCATACGTCCCCGAACGATAAGGCGTCCCACCCAGCCCACCCACCTTCACCGTCCCATTCAGCACCATCAACCCATCCGCGCCCGTCGTCACAAACTGCCTTCTGAATCCCCTCCCACCCACGCTTCGCCACTCGCCTCATAACGTCTGCGGCAGATACCCCATCCGCACACCCTTCGCCAGCGCATAAACAAACATGCAGCTCGCCGAGGCCTCCAAATAGTTCCCCGGCTTCTCGCCCTTGTCCACCACCTGCCACCAAAGCCCGATCTTCGTTGTCCTGATACTTCACGACCGCCGCATCCGTCCGATTCAACGCCGCAATCAACTCCGCCCGCTGCGGATGATCCTTCGGAAACCAATCCAGCACATCCACCAGCGCCATCGCATACCACCCCATCGCCCGCGCCCACACCTCCGGCGACAACCCCGTCGTCTTATCCGCCCACGGCATCTGCTTCGACTCATCCCACCCATGCTTCATCAGCCCGTCTTCGCCATCGCGCATATGCGCATCCATCAGCAGCAGCTGCTTCGCAATATCGTCAAAGTCCCCCGGCTCCTGAAACGTCGCCGCATACGCCGCACGAAACGGCTCCGCCATATAAGCCCCATCCAGCCACATCTGGTTCGGATAGATCTGCTTATGCCAGTACGCCCCGCTCGCCGTCCTCGGCTGCAGCGCAAGCTGCTCATGCAGAAACTTCGCTGCCTTCGTAGTACTTCGCCTGCTGCGTCACCCGGTACACCAGCAGCACCGCGCGGCCCATCTCAATGTCGTCCAGCGTATGCCCATCCGCCTTATACCCGGTAATTGTTCCATCTTCGGTTACATATTTATCCACCGCCGTCTTGATGTACTTGAAATCCTGCCCATCCGCGGTCGAATGCCACTCCGCCGCCATCCCATCCAGCAGCACACCCTCCTCATACCCCCACGCCCCCGGATGCACCGTCGTCAACACTGCCCCCGTCGGCCACATCTTGATCACCGTCGCCGCCATCTCTCGCGAAGGCGAGTCCTCCGCAATCACCCCCTGCGCCGCACCCACTCGAACCGCCAACCCAAACACCATCAAAGCCACAAACCGATTCATCCGCCGAGCCTCAAACCAAAAAAATAGACACGCCCACCAGCATAACCTTCTACTTCGAGCAAAACCATTTCCCCTCCGTCTGCTTTATGTCGTCATTTTTATGTCGTCATCCTGAACGAAGTGAAGGACCCCTGTGTTTGTCTTTTCTTGTTTTTGCCTCTCCGCTTAGATGGAAAAATTCTCCTAATCAGTTGCAAGCCAGCGCCACCCAAACCCCCGCCGCTGTCCCACTCGCCCCTGTCACACTGAAATCCACAAAGTTCCCCGCCGCCTACCGTTACATTCCCCGACGCCGTACATGCCGCCCCCGGCGCCACCGAACACACCAGCGCAGTATCCGCCATACTCCCCGGCGTCCCCTGCCGCAGCGTCACGTTGATCGTGTTCGACTGCCGCGAAAACACACTCAACTGCGTCGCCGAACAGCCCGCCGGCACCCACGTCAACACTGCGTCCGACTCGCTCGCCGCCGCACTCGCGCTATTCACCGAATAAAACGAGAAATTAAACGACACCGCGTGATAGATCGAAGCAAACGGTATCCCACTCGTCCCTCCACCTCCGCCGCCACCACCCGTCCCCGGAGCGCCCTGCGGAATCGTAAAGTTCAACACCGCCGCACCCGCCGTCCCACTGTTCGTCACGCTCGCCTGCGATCCCGCCGCACCCGTCGTCACCGTCCCCACACTCACCGTCGCCGCAGCGCCCGAAGGCCCCGTCGCGCCCACTGCTCCATTCACCGCCAGCACCGCCCACTGCGCCGGCGACACATCCGGCTGCGAACCCAGCGAAGTCGTCACCGCCAGGTACGTCGCACCGCCAAACACCACAACATCATTCGCAAGGTAAGCCGTCGCCGCCACCCAGTTCCCTCGATACGTCACCCCCACCGTACCGGGTGCACCCGCAGGCCCCTGCGGCCCGGTCGCCCCTGGCGTTCCCGCAGTCCCCGCCTGCGCCAGCACCGCCCAGAACGTCGGACTCAAATCCGGCTCTCGCCCCACGTTCGCCACCAACGCTACATAACTCGATCCGCCAAAACCCACCACACTCCCCACCGCATACGACGTACCCACCAGCCACGTCCCCTGAAAACTCGCCGGAGGCCCTTGCGGCCCCGCAGGCCCTGTAGCTCCAGTGGCCCCCGCAGCACCCGGCGCTCCCGCAGGCCCCTGCGCTCCAACCGGTCCCGCCGGCCCCTGAGCGGCCAGCACCGCCCACTGCACCGGACTCAGCGACGGCGTATTCCCCACGTTCCCCGCCACCAGCGAAACATAAGTCGACCCGTTAAAGCTCACCGCGTCGTGCAGCCCATAGTTCGTCGTCGAAACGTAGTTCCCCGTATAGTTCGCCACCGCCGGCCCCTGCGGTCCAGTCGCGCCCATCGGCCCCTGCGGCCCCGTAGCACCCTGCAATCCCGGCGCTCCCGGCAGTCCCTGCGGCCCCTGCTGGCCCCTGCGGTCCCGTCGCGCCCGGCGATCCCGTCGCAAACAACGACCACTGCGCGGGACTCACATCCGGAGTATTCCCATGATTGCTCGCCACCAGCGAAACATACGCCGAGCCGTTATACAAAACTCCATCCGCCAACCCATAGTTCACCGTCGACGAGTACGTCCCCTGAAACGTCATCCCCACCGGCCCCGCAGGCCCCTGCGGCCCCATCGGCCCAGACAACCCCTGTGCCCCCGCAGGTCCCGTCAACCCCTGCGCCCCCGCCTGTCCCGGAATCCCCTGCAACCCCTGCGGCCCCGGAGGCCCGTTTGGCCCCACTGATCCCGGCAATCCCTGCGGCCCCGCCACGCCCTGTGGTCCTTGTGCACCCGTCGCACCAGCAGGCCCCTGAGCCGTCAACACACCCCACTGCCCCGGACTCAAACTCGGCGTATTCCCATGATTCCCATTCAGCAGCGACGCATAGCTCGCCCCCTGCCACAACACCACATCCCCCAGCGCATAGTTCGTCGTCGAAGCGTAGTTCCCCTGATACACCAACCCCGGCAGCCCCGGCGCCCCGGCAGCTCCCGCCGCACCCGTAGGCCCCGCCGGTCCCGCAGGTCCAGCCGGCCCAGTCAAACCCGGCGGCCCCGTAGCACCCGTAGCCCCAGTCGGCCCCTGCACTCCCACAGCACCCAGCGCCATCACACCCCACTGCCCCGGACTCGCATTCGGCGTATTCCCATGGTTCGCCGCAATCAGCGAGATATAACTCGACCCCTGAAACGACACAATATCGTTCAACCCGTAGTTTGCCGCCGAAGCATACGTCCCCTGGTACGCCACCCCCACTCCGCTCCCTGAACCGCCGCTACCACCCTGCGCCAGCACCGCCCACTGCGAAGTAACTCCCGGCGTGTTCGCCTCGTTTCCCGCCGTCAGCGAGACATAGCTCGTTCCAGCGAACGTCACCACGTCGTGCAGCCCATACATCACTCCCGCCGCATAAGCCCCCTGGTAGTTCAGCCCCGGCCCCGGAGGCCCTTGCGGCCCAACCGGCCCGGCAGGTCCAGCAGGACCCGTAGCCCCCGCAGGACCGGCTGGCCCCGCAGGCCCCACACTCCCGCCCGATCCCCCCAAAACCAGCGACACATCCAACACCGCCGCATGTCCAGTCAGATCGTTCTCCTTGCTATCGAACTGCACCACCGCCGTCCCCGCCGTCAGCGCCAACCCGTTATTCGTCGCCGGAGCACTCACCCATCCCTGCACCATCGCCGTCACATCCACCGCCACGTAAGCCTGCGCCTGGCTCACCGAAACCACCTGCGCCGCACTCCCCAGCGAAGGCAGCGTCGCATACGTCACGCTGTACTCCCCCCAACTCGCATTCACAGGCTGCACACTCACCAGCCCGGCCGTATCCATCCGGTTGCAATACAACCGCAGCGTCGCCCGCGACACCTGCGCCGCCGTCGTCCCCGCTGGCAGCGTCGACAGATCGAACTGCAGCAGCGTCGTATACCCGCCGCCCACATTGAGATTCGAAATCGCCCCGCTATTCACCGCAGGCCGCGCGCTGTTCACATGAGCATCTGCCACCAGCGTCGCCTCCACAGCAAACGCCGGCAAACCCGCAGCCGACAGCGCCGCGAGCCCCACCCCAAGCAGAAATCTCCTACGAACCAGGCCCATCCAACTCCTCAGGACGGCCCTCAGACACACGCGCGTCCAAAGGCCATTCCATCCTTCAACGATTCAAGCTCTGCGATGCACGTCGCCGGGGGAGTCCTCGACCCTACCCTGCAATGTTCCAAAATAAAACAGACAACTGGGAGCATTCCCGTTTTAGGCTAACCGCGCCCAAAACACAAGCATCTTTCGCTGCCACTTCCGTGACATCCTCGCCCCCCGTGATTTTCCACGCGCCACCCGCATCCCATATAGTGACAAAGATCGTCAGCACTCACCGAGGAACAAAAGGCATGAGCACCAAACCCAATCAGCCCGGCCACCTTCCAGATCCTGCCAACCTGGTCGATCTCTCCCGCCTCGTCACCGCCTACTACACCCTCCATCCCGACCCCGCGAATCCCGCCGAGCGCGTATCCTTCGGCACATCCGGCCACCGGGGCAGCGCCTTCGCCGCCTCCTTCAACGACGACCACATCGCCGCCATCACCCAGGCCATCGTCGAATACCGTGCCTCCCAGCACACCACCGGCCCACTCTTCCTCGCCAAAGACACCCACGCCCTCTCCGAACCCGCCTTCGCCACCGCCCTCGAAGTCCTCGCCGCCAACAACATCGAAACCATCATCGACGAGCACCTCGGTTACACCCCCACCCCCGCCCTCTCCCACGCCATCCTCACCCGCAACGCCAACTTGAAGCTCCATCGCTGCGACGGCATCGTCATCACCCCGTCCCACAACCCACCCGAAGACGGCGGCTTCAAATACAACCCACCCTCCGGCGGCCCAGCCGACACCACCGCCACCAAGTGGATCGAAAATCGCGCCAACGACCTCATCGCCTCTGGCCCCGACAATCCCGCCATCAAGCGCATCTCATACGTCCGAGCCCTCACCGCCGATAAAACCTATCGCCACGACTACATCACCGCCTACGTCAACGACCTCGCCAACGTCATCGACTTCGCCCCCCTCCGCGCCACCACCCTCAAACTCGCCGTCGACCCACTCGGCGGAGCCGGCGTTCACTACTGGCCCCGCATCGCCGAAAAGTATCTGCCATCGTTACAAATTCTCAACCTCTACACCGACGCCACTTTCCGCTTCATGACCTGCGACTGGGACGGCCGCATCCGCATGGACTGCTCCTCCCCCTACGCCATGGCCTCGATGATTGCGAACAAAGAAAAATACGACGTAGCCTTCGCCGCCGACACCGACCACGACCGCCACGGCATCGTCACCCGCACCACCGGCCTCCTCAACCCAAACCACTACCTCGCCGTCTGCATCCAGTACCTCTTCACCCACCGGGCTGAATGGAAAGACAGCGTAGGCATCGGAAAAACCCTCGTCTCCTCCTCCATCATCGATCGCGTAGCCAAGGGCCTCAACCGCCCCATGTTAGAAGTGCCGGTAGGTTTCAAGTGGTTTGTAGCAGGCCTCCTCGACGGCACCCTCGGCTTCGTCGGCGAAGAGTCCGCCGGAGCCACCTTCCTCCGCCGCAACGGACAAGTCTGGACCACCGACAAAGACGGCCTCATCCCCGGCCTCCTCGCCGCCGAGATGACCGCCCGCACCGGCAAAGACCCCGGCCAACTCTACGCCGAACTCACCGCCAAATACGGCAACCCCGTCTACGAGCGCATCGACGCCGCAGCCACCAAAGAACAAAAAGCCAAACTAGGCAAACTCTCGCCGCAACAAGTCACCGCGAAAACACTAGCCGGCGAACCCATCACCGCCATCCTCACCGAAGCCCCCGGCAACCACGCCCCCATCGGCGGCCTCAAAGTCACCACCGAAAACGGCTGGTTCGCCGCCCGCCCCTCCGGCACCGAAGACGTCTACAAAATCTACGCCGAATCCTTCAAAGGCAAAGACCACCTAAAACAAATCCAGACCGAAGCCCAGGACTTGGTCAACAAGGCCATAAGATAACGACAATATGTTCGCCCTCCTTGCCCTCAGCACAATTTTGGCCACCCCTGCCTGCAATACCAAGAATCTGGTGCAACAGGTTCACACGACTCAGACAAGTCTCTTCTCCATCCACGACTCTCCTGATGATCTGCCCATCGATGCTCCGCCTCTTGCACAGCATGGAGTGCCCGAATTGCGCATCGCAATCTCAACGGCGATCACCAGCTATATGCAATGCGACGCAGCCGGTATAACCGATCCCGCTTCCTTGCAGTCGGGACTTGCGGCTGAATTGAATGCCAATCGACCTGTAAGTGCTGTCGAACAGCAACGCGGCTACTCTGAGCACCTCTACGGCGACGACCTCAAAATTCAGGTGGAGCACTTTCGAGGAAGAGACAACACCATCGTCGTAGATGCATCCTTCAGCATCGCCTGCGGGGAAGACAACATCCTCCTTCTTTTCAAGCGTGAATCCGATCATTGGTTCCGCCTGCTCGACTGGCACAGCGACAAGTACACGAAGCCCTCCGACGCGTTCGGCGATCTCTTCCTCTACACGTCTGCGCCCGGTGCCAATGGAACCGAATTAATTGCCGTAGCTCACGGTCATCCGTGGTGCACTTCACGCTTCAGCTTCTTCGATCTGGACCTCCTACTGCCCGCAACTTCACAAACACCGCAAAAACACATTGCTAGCATCAAGAATGACTACAGCCGCGGCGACACCGATGGGACGCTCAAGCCATCGACAGACGGCATTACCCTTCGCCTCGACGCAAGCTCGCGCGATCTTGAGGGAGTCTTTACATACATCGGCGTCTTCCGTTACAAAACAACATCGAACACCCTGGAACGAATGCCCGTAGCCAATAACGCTCGCGACTTCGTCGATAGTTGGCTTGATGAATCATGGTCCGTCGCCGACCGCTGGTCTGCTCAACCCTCCCAGGATCTCCATCTAGTTCACGACCGCTTCGACTACTCAATTGGCTCAAAAGACAAGAATGTGCCGAATATCAACTACGGTCCGGTTCGCGCATGTTCAGACTCCAACAAATTTCAGATTGAAACGCAGCTTGATGATGACTCTCATCTCTACGCTCAGATTCGCCAGAACTCTGGTTCGTTCACAATGCTCGCAATAACTTCAAAACCCGACCCGGCTTGTACCGGCCCCGATCTAATGGCGAAACACCCAAAACATTGAACAGCTCCAAATACCCGCGACTACTCTCGAGAAGTCGTCTTTGCTTGGTGCCCCATGTCTCGCTTCTGAGACATGGGTTCTTCGCACCGCCACAAATTTTTATTCACTCACTCACCCCGCCGCTTCGCCTTCAACAAAACATCCACCGCCTCAGGCCGGTCATCCCAGTAATCCAGCCTCACCCGCCCATCCGGCAACTGCGTCACGGTCGCCGGAGCCGCACTCTCCGTGCAGTACCACCCACTCGGCAGCACCACTGCATTCCTTGGCCGCCCCAGACTCCGGTCAAACACCAACTCATCCCCATCCATCTTGTAACTCACCGGAGCCGTATACGTCTCCGCAATCCGCAACCGCAGCGTCTCGCCCTTCTTCACCGCCGCAGGAAACGGAATCACCACCACGCGATCCTTCGGGTCCACCGTCTCTCCCGCATTGATCTTCGAGGCCACCATCTCCGCCCCGCTCATCTCCTCGGTCTTCAACTTCTCGCCCGTGTCGAGCACGTACGCCGAAGGATTGCTCGCCACACTCCCCGTCCGCACCACATTCGCGTAGCCATTAATCCCCGGCCGCCTCTCCGTGTAGTCGTGGTACAGGCTGAACGCATGCGTCTCCGGCTGCTGCAAAAAATAAACAATGTCGCGATCCTGATACGCCCGCTCCGACAACCGCGCCCGCTCCGTCTCTCCTTGAAACGGCGACTCCCAGCTCTTCTCCCGTCGTCAAAGCCTTCGGGCCGCGCCGCATCCCCCGTCTGCGCATCCTTCACCGCCTTCAGCACCAGCGGAGCCTCACCGCTTCCCGCATGCAGAAAACTGATCGCGATCCTTCCATCCTCTTCCGTCCGTATCTGCGAAGGCACCGTCAGCCCCACCACCTCATACCCCGCCGGCAGCACCACCTTATTGCGCCGTATCCCCAGCGGCCGGTTGAACACAATCGTCTTCCCATCCGCGTAGTAGCTCTTCGGATCCTTGTACGTCTTCACGATCACCACGCGCCCCTGCCCGTTCTCCGGCACCGGCCGCGCCAGCGTCGCCTTGATATAGCCCGTCCCCTCATCCGCCTTCGCCATCAGCGGATCTTTTTTCGCCTCCACCCCACTCACCACCTCAAACTCCAATGGCTCCCCGCTCATCGCATCGAAGACACTCTCGTCGCTCGCGACACTGCCTTTGCGAATCGGGTTATAGAAATACTTCGCTCCCGCCGTCGTCGCCGTCACCTCGTAATAAATCTTGAAGCTCGCCGTCTCCGGAGCCAGCAGTTCATATCGCGTATATTCGTCGGTCTCCGTCTGCAACCCCGTCGCCGACGGCAACACCACAGGATCCTTCGTCGTCTGGGCACGTCCCACCACGCAAATCGAGAGAGCAACACAAAACACCCACACAGGACAAACCATCTTCTTCATAAGCATGCCCCCGAGCATACCGCCTTTGCCCATTCTTCATCACCCAAACGAAGCACCGGACTACCACCTTCCGGCCACGCGCCAACCCATAGCCGCATCTAAGCTTGCAGTCGTAGAAAAAAGGAGATGTTAATGCAGGTTCAGATCAACAGCGATAACAATATCTCGATGCACACCAAGCTCTCCGACTCCATCGGAGCCTATATCAACAACCTCCTGCAACGTTTCGACCCCTACCTCACACGCGTTGAGGTAAACCTCACCGGCGACAAAAGCACCAAAAAGCCCGGCCCAAAGGGCAAACGCTGCGTCCTCGAAGCCCGTGCAAAACGTCATCAGCCACTCATCGTCTCCAACAAATCCACCGACATCGAAGACGCTTTCTCAGGAGCAGCCGCCAAAATGCATCGCCAGCTCGAAACCACCTATGGCCGCCTCTCCGACAAGCGCCGCCGCAAACCAGACATGGAACGGCGCATCTCCAGGCTGCAATCGGCCTCTCTCGCCGAATAACAAAAATTATTTTTCGCTGTTTTCTGCCCAAAAACAGCATGTCAAGCCCCTAAACCACTTAACCCATGACCTAACAACAACTTCCGAGTGGCATTTAAGTTATGTCCAACCCGCTATAATTAAAACAGCTCAATAAACAAAAGCCCCGGACATTCCGGGGCTTTTCTATTCGCACAGGCTCTTTGAAATGAAGACTTTGCAGCAAATTCGCCGCAAAACGCTGGTATTCCACTCGAAGTACAAACCTAAGCCTAAAGGAATCTAGACTTTGCACACTTTTTGCCGGGGTGGGAGGGGTGCCTATCGCGAGAATCGAACCCCACCCAGCACCGTCAAGGGAGACCCCAGCGTAAGGATCGGCGTCCGTCCCGCTTGCACCGGCTGGTTCAGCAAATTCTGTATCCCGCAGTAAATCTGCCACTGCCGCCGGAAGATATGCTCAGCGAACAAATCCACCTGCGCATAGCCAGCCAGCCGGAACTGGTTCGCCGAATCATCAAACTGCTGCCCGCTCGTCCGCAGGGCCGCACTCACAACCCCCAGCCGGTCCTTCTGAAACCGCACCTGCAATGTCGCCATATTCCGCGGCACCTGCGGTGTCCACTTCCCCACCAGCGTCGGATCGGCTTGAAACTTCGTCACCGTAGAAAACGCCAGCTGATATCCGCCGACCACCGACATGAAACCCACCGGACTCACCGCCCATTCAACGGCCAGCCCCTGACTCGTCAACTGCCCAAGGTTCTCCCGCATCAGCAACGTCGAGGTTGGCGTCGAACTCAACGTCACCGCCGCCACCGGACGATTCACCTGTGTCCAGAAGTAGCTCCCCCGCACCGACCCAAACCTCTCCAGACTCACCAGCGCTCCGGCCTCAACCCCCGTCGCCCGCTCCGCCCGGAGACTCGGATTCGCCAGCGTAATCTGCTGCCCCACCTGCCCCTGCCGATAAAGTTCATTCATCGTCGGCCCACGAAACGCTCGAAACCCCGACCCCGTCAGCGACAACGTATCGGTAACTCTCTTCACCACCCCTAGCCGCGGATCAAAAACATTCTCGCTGATACTCGGCAGCGGTGGCGGCGTTCCTCCAACCTGCCGCGCATCGAAACTGCCGAAGTGATCGAACCGCGAGGAGAACGCAATCGACCAGGTGTTCGGTGCCCAAAGCACCTCCCCATAAACGCCCTCGCCCCGCTGACGCGAACTCAGACTCACCTCCGAAATCTGCTCCAGATCAGTCCCGCGACTGTCGAGCACATCGCCGCCCGCCACCACAGTCAGGTTCCTAAAGCTCCGAGCCCACTGCACCGCCCCACCCACCTGCTGCGAAGGATCGATATGCAACGCCGTCAATTTTTCCGACGTTCGCGTCGCATTGATCGCAGAAAAACTCTGCCGATAGCTCTGATCCGTCCCATAAAACCTCACCAGGAATCTCCCCGCACCGCTCATCGACCAATCGCTTCCCGCAACATAACGCCAGATGCGCGCCCCGTTCGTCTGCAGCGGTGTCCCATTGCTGCGAGCTTCATTCAACACATTGCCACGCAGGAACACATCGCCATCGGTGCCGACAGCGCGCCGCAGCTCCACCCTTCCACTCTGCGAGTGCACATTCGACGGCACATCCACCGGCCCCCGAAACTCAGGAGCCGTCAAAATATACCCCCCCGTCCGGAACAAGCTGCTCGCCGCCAACCCGCTCCACCCCCGCCCCCCACCAGTCAGCAACCCATCGATAATCGATGTATCCTCACTTGCACCCGCTACGTTCAATCCATAATCAAAACTCTTCGGCACCACCGGAACCACATCGATCACGCCGCCGATCGCACTCGAGCCATACAAATCCGACGCTCCACCCCGCATCAACTCAACATCCCGAACAGCCAGCGTGGGAATTTCGCTCCAGTGAATCCACCCTCCATAGGCATCGTTCAACGGCACCTGGTCACTCAACACCAGCGTGCGACTCGCAGCCGTCGAACCCAGTCCCCTCAGCGTTGTCCCCTCTGTCGTCGGATTCGCCACCCACGAACTTGTCCGTCGAAACAACTGGAACCCGGCAACCTGCCGCAGCCGTTCGTCTAACGTAAATCCCGGAGCCTCGCGCAGCTGTTCGCCCGTCATCGTCCGCACACTACTCGCACTGGCGTCAAGCGCCAACGGCGAACGCGCAGCCGTCACCTCCACCTCTTCCACGGCGCCAGCCACCATCATCACAACCGTCACTTGGCGGTCATCCCCCAAATCCCGAACCACGCGACCGAATCCCTCGCGCGTCACCTCCACCGCTGCCTGCGGTTCAGCATCTACCGTCACGCAACCACCCGCATCACTCAAGACCGCCTGCGACGAATCACCTTGCACACCCACCCGCGCGCCGGCAATGGCGAACCCATGTTCATCGTGCACACAAACCTGAACCGGATGCGTCAACGCACATGTTCGCGCAGCACCGAACAACAGCCCGCACAGCACCATAATCCCGGATTGCAACCACATTCGCATCACTGACAATCCTATCTTCAGAACACGGCCGCCCGCGGTTGTACGGTGTTGACACATCTTTCCTCCCACCGTGGTACCCTTCCGCCGAAAGCCTCAACACGCTATGGCAACCACCCGCCGCATATTCTGTTCGCAAGCCGCAACGTTTCTTCTCACGCCACGCGTCCTCCTGTCGCAAACCAAACCCACATCCCGCCCCGATGTCGCGGCCATCGACCATGACCGCATCCTGCAGGCCGCCACACACTATCTGACTCAATCTCCAACCCCACTCACCAACTTCCCCTGTCCCCGCAACCCGGGCACCCCGCATGACTTCTACTCCGAGGCCGAAGACTACTGGCCCGACCCTGCCAACCCAACCGGCCCCTTCGTCATTCGCACCGGGGATGCCAACCCCGACGCGTTCACCGCTCACCGCGACGCTCTGCTGAACTTCAGCATGTGCGTTCCTGCGCTGACTGCCGCGTTCGTGCTGACCAAGGAGGCGCGCTACGCGCAGCAAGCTCTTACCCACCTGCGGGCGTGGTTCGTTGATCCTGCAACCCGCATGACTCCGAGTATTCTCTACGGCCAGACAATTCGACCTGCGAAGACGGGGCGACTCGAAGGGGTTGTCGAAGCGGTACATCTGGCAGAGGTTGTTCAATGCCTCCTGTTTCTTAGCAACTCAGAGGCTCTTACTCCGGCCGATCTCACTGCGTTGCAAAAATGGTTTGCTGAATATTTTGATTGGCTCAATACTTCACGGCTCGCAGGCCTTGCTCGCGACACTAAGAATCATCACGGCAGTTCGTGGCTCTTGCAGGCTGCTGCCATTGCGCACCTCACTCAAACTACTGATGATGCTCCGCTTACGACTCTGCGTCATCAGTACAAGTCGAGTACGATTCGGGCGCAGATTATCGCCGATGGCGTTTTTCCGCATGAGCTGACTACGCCGAATCCTTATCGCAATACGCTCTTCAATCTCGATATGCTCGCTGGAATTTGCATGCTTCTTTCCACTCGGTTTGAGAGTGTGTGGGACTATGAGTTGCAGGACGGTCCCGGCATGCGCACCGTCATCGCGCGGCTTTATCCCTACATCGTCGACCGTGGCACCTGGCCGTATCGAGCTGATGCGAAGTACTTTACAGACCTGCCTCTTCGCTCGCCAGCTCTGCTCTTCGCGGCGCGTGCTTACGACCGGCCCGAGTATGCCAGTCTGTGGAAGACGCTCAATCCTGATCCCACCATCCCGGAACTGCAGCGCACGTTTCCGATTCGGCAGCCACTTCTTTGGGTTACGCGTCCGAAACCTTGATTTTTTTTGGCGTGGTGGGAGTGCCGTTTTCAGGGGGTTTTTGAGATTTTGTGGTGTTCCGTGATGGTAAATTCGTGGTGAGTTTGTGGTGGAATGCGCGGTAAACGTGGCATATTGACATCCACTTTTATGGTGTCGAAAAACATGCCACTATTTTGAAATTTATTTTTGCTTATTTCTTCGATTGACGGAACTCGCGCACGATCTCGAGGTATTTCCGCGCGCTTTCGGTCACGACCTCGGGTTTTCCTTCGGCCATCGCCTTTGCGTTGACCAGGTCGGAACCGACACCGAGAGCAAATGCGCCGGCCTCCAGGAACTCCCTTGCGGTTGCCAGAGAGACGCCGCCGGTCGGAATCATCTCGACCTGCGGAAGCGGTCCTTTCAATGTCGTCAGGTATTTCGCACCGCCCATTGAGCTGGCCGGAAAGACCTTTACCACGTCGGCTCCGGCCTGCCACGCCGTCACAATCTCCGTCGGCGTCAGCGCACCCGGAAGAACGGCCACTGAGTAGCGGTGACACATCTCAATCGTGTTCAGGTTCAGAGCTGGACTGACGACGAATTGCGCGCCTTCGAGGATGCACATCCGTGCGGTCTCGGCGTCGAGCACCGTTCCGGCGCCGATCAGGATGTCCGGCCGCTGTTCGGCGAGCTTGCGCATCACGTGGATCGCGCCTGGAACGGTCATCGTGATTTCAAGCGCGTTAACCCCGCCATCCGCGATGGCGTGAACCAGCGCCATGGCTTTGTCCACAGACTCGGCACGCAACACCGGAATCAATCCAATCTCTCGCAACGCGACCAATACCGCAGCCTTATCCATCACTCCATCTCCTGTCTTAAAACGAAAACTCCCCGTTTGTCTTTCTATCGTTGCACGCGGGCGCCCCCGCCCTTCATGATGCGTTGCACTTCGTCGAAGGTTGCCATCGTCGTGTCGCCTGGGGTGGTCATGGCGAGGGCACCATGAGCGCAGCCGCAGTTCACGGCCCACTCCGGTCCTTTATCGTTCAGGAAGCCGTAGATGAGACCGGAAGCGAAGGAGTCGCCGCCGCCTACGCGGTCGAAGATCTCGAGGTCGGGCATCGGTCTCGCTTCGTAAAACTCGCCCTTGTAATAGCAGACCGCGCCCCAGTCGTTCACGGTTGCCGTCCTGGCATGACGCAGCGTTGTGGCGACGACCTTGAAGTTGGGGAAGGTCGCTACGGCCTTCTCGATCATCTTGCGGAAGCTCGCTGATTCCAGTTCGCCGAGTTGTTCGCCGACACCTTCGATCTCAAATCCAAGCGCCGCCGTAAAGTCTTCTTCGTTGCCGATCATCACGTCGACGTAGGACGCCAATTCACGATTCACCTCGGTGGCCCGCGCCTTTCCGCCGATGGACTTCCACAACGAGTCGCGATAGTTCAGGTCGTAGCTGATGATGGTGCCGTGCTTGCGCGCCGCCACCATGGCCTCTTTCGCGACCTCTGGAGTTGTCTCGCTGAGGGCGCAGAAGATGCCGCCGGTATGAAACCAGCGCGAACCCTCCTTGCCGAAGATTTCATTCCAGTCGATCTGCCCCGGCTTGAGCTGGCTGACTGCTGTATGCCCGCGATCCGAGCAACCCAGTGCGGCCCGAACCCCGAACCCGCGCTCCGTAAAGTTCAACCCGTTGCGCGTCGTGCGGCCCACGCCGTCATACTTTGCCCACACTACATGCGACTGGTCCACACCGCCCTGCAGCATCAGGTCTTCGAGCAGTCTTCCGACGGGGTTGTCCGCGAGCGCCGTCACAATTGCGGTCTTCAACCCGAAGCATCGCCGCAGGCCGCGGGCGACGTTGTACTCTCCGCCGCCCTCCCACACGTTGAACTGGCGGGCCGTGGCCACACGCACATCGCCGGGATCGAGCCGGAGCATGACTTCACCGAGACTCACCAGGTCCCACTTGCACTTGTCCTTCGGCCGCACCACGATGTCGTTCGAACTACTCGCAGTTTTTGTCACTCGAACCTTCCCTTCGCTTCAAATAATCTTTCCTGTCATTTCACTGTCCCTGGCCTGGCGCCCCAGTCTGGCATTATTTGTTGGATTCTTCCCTTTTCTTGAACAAATACCAAATCAAAAAATTTAGAAGAGTAAGTGAAAAAACCAATGAAAAAATCCCTCGGCTCAGCGACATGCCTTCAAGTAGAAAAACACCACACCAAATAAAAATACCTATGTTCAAGCATATGTAGCAGAGCTTTTTCAGCCCTCCGATCTTCGAACTCACCAGGAACCTCTCCCTCTTATTTGAGATCCGCAATCGCCACGGGGTCCATATCGTCGTACGCCTGGTTCTCTCCGCCCATACCCCAGCAGAATCCGTAGTTCTTCGTTCCGACGCCGGCATGAATCGACCAGCCGGGCGACACGACCACTTCCCTGTTCGCCACGACAAGATGACTCGTCGCATCGGGAGGCCCCATGAGATGCATGACCCGATGCGCGGGATCCACATCGAAGTAGAAGTAGACCTCGCTTCTTCGCATGTGCGTGTGGGCGGGCATCGTATTCCAATTACTCCCGGGAGCGAGCAGGGTAAACCCCATCACCAACTGGCAGCTCTTGATTCCGTCGCGATAGATCGCTTTGTAGATCGTCCGCTTGTTGCAGGTCTCGAGACTGCCGAGTTCGAGTCCCTTCAGATCGGCAAACTTTACCATCGCGGTTGGATATTCCTTATGGGCGGGATAACTGAGGAGGTAGAAGTAAGCCGGATCGGCTCCGTTCTTACTGGAAAAAGTAACCGCCCTGTTGCCACGGCCAACGTAGAGGCAATCGAGTTTATTCAAGTCGAAGCTCTTGCCATCGACGACGACCGAACCAGCTCCGCCGACGTTGAAGACGCCGAGCTCGCGCCGCTCAAGAAAATATTCGGCGCGAAGCTCTGGCTCTGTTTCGAGCTGCAACTCCTCGCTGACCGGAACCGCCGACCCAATTACGGTGCGGTCGAGGTCGACGTAGGCGAACTCAATCTCTCCGGGCCGGAACATTCCTTCAAGCAGAAACGTTTCGCGCAACTCCTCGGTGTTCATCATCTCGTACCGCACCGCGTCTGCCATCTGATAAAGCCGCATCTATTCCTCCAAAGGCTGCGTTCCCAGTATAGTCATCGGAGATTTTGTTTTAGTCCCTACCGATTCGAAAAAGCTTTTGCTACTATTCTCTTCGATCTGCAACAAAGGTAAATCTATGACGAAGCTCCACCCCGCAGCACACCTGTGTGCGACAGCCTTCTTCCTTGCCGCAATTCCAACGTTTGCACAGAACCCCGCACAACCTCGGCCTGTTCATTTCACTGTGCAAGCGCCTGCAAATTTGAGTGCGCCGATCAGCGGCCGCTTGCTGATCTTCCTGAAGGCCGGCAGCGGCGACAAATCGGTCGATTCTGATCAGCTGAGCCCGGCTTCGACCTGGATCGGCGCCAGAGAGGTGCAGAGCCTGAGTGCAGGCGCCTCCGTTGAGGTCGACCCGGACGCCGAAGGGATTGCTTCGCCCGCTCCCTTCGCCTCGATTCCTGCCGGTGACTACGAGGTGCAGGCGGTGCTGGACGTGGATCACACCTCCAACTACAAGGGCCGTGGCCCGCAAGACTGGATCAGCCCGGTGGTCGCGCTTCCGCACTGGACGCCGGGTGGCGGCACGGAACCTGTGCTGCAATTGACCGGACATCCTGAAGAGAATGCCCAACGTGCGGCGATGATGGCAAAGGCCAAAGCGGAAGTGGTTCCCGGCGCGATTCAGCTTGAGGAGTTTCCAAGCCCGCTGTTGACGGCCTTCTGGGGGCATCCCGTCTCCATTAAGGGCTGGGTCGTGTTGCCTCCCGGCTACAGCGAACAGAGCAAAGAACGCTATCCGACGGTGTATTGGACGCACGGATTTGGCGGCACTTTGGAAACCATTCTGCCTGCCGGCATCAGTCTGCGTGCCCGCATGAAAGACGGCAAGATGCCGCCGATGATCTGGGTGATGCTTGACGAATCGTGTCCGCAAGGCACGCATGAGTTCGCCGACTCCGCAAACGACGGACCGTGGGGCGCGGCGCTGACGACTGAGTTCATTCCCAATCTTGACCGCAAGTACCACATGGACGCGCGCACTACCGGCCGCTTTCTCAACGGCCACTCGAGCGGGGGCTGGGCTACGCTTCAGCTTCAGGTCAACTATCCGAAGATCTTTGGAGGGACGTGGTCCACGTCGCCTGACCCGAGCGACTTCCACGACTTCACGGGCCCGGACCTGTACGCTGCGAATGCCAATGTCTATCGGAAGGCGGACGGCTCTCCGTGGCCGTTGATTCGCATGAACGGTAAGGTGGTCGCCACGATTGAGCAGTATGCACGACTGGAACAGGTGCTGGGACCGTACGGTGGGCAACTGGCATCGTTCGACTGGGTGTTCTCGCCGAAGTCGGATAGCGGAGCGCCGCGGCAGATGTTTAATCGCGCGACAGGAGAGGTTGATCCGGCGGTGGTCGCGTACTGGCATGATCATTACGATCTTGCCCACATCGTCGAAGCCAATTGGACGAGGCTGAAACCGGATCTTACGGGCCGCATTCACCTCTTTGTCGGTACGGCGGACACGTTTTATCTCGACGGGGCAGCGCATAAGTTTGAAGCGGTGCTGACGCGTCTTGGCGCGGAGCCGCACTTCACGTATCTGCCGGGACGAACGCACTTCGATCTGTACGGCATCGGCGACGACCCAAGGGGACTGTTTGATCAGATTAGTGCGGAGATGTACGCGGTAGCACGACCCGGGGCACACTGGCAGGCCCACGCGGCCGCGTCTGCTCATTAGGTGCATCGATGACGATTCGACCAGCAGGTCCTGAGGACTCGAACGCAATCTGGGAGATTCTTGAGCCCACGATCCGCGCCGGTGAGACCTATACGCTGCCCCGGGACATGGACAGAGAAAAGGCTCTTGCTTACTGGTTCTCCGCTGAGCATGCGGTCTTCGTTGCGGAGGAAGACGGAGAGATTCTCGGCACATATTATGTTCGCGCCAATCAAAAGGGCGGCGGAGCGCACGTGTGCAACTGCGGCTACATGACGGCGGTGCGTGCCTCCGGCCGTGGTGTTGCCGGTGCGATGTGCGAGCATTCGCTGGAGTATGCCAAGGCTCAGGGCTTTCGCGCGATGCAGTTCAACTTCGTCGTCAGCACCAACGAGGCGGCTCTTCATCTTTGGCAGAAGTTTGGTTTTGCCACGGTTGGTCGCCTTCCTGGGGCGTTCCTGCATCCCAGGCTTGGGTATGTGGATGCTCTCGTGCTGTATCGCGCACTCTGAGCTGAAGGGTTTCGAACGCGGTTGAGTTGCCCGGACTCCGGCCCACAACGTACATTGGGCTAAGCCATGCAAAATACGCCAACGAACATTCTTGACAGCTTCCGTATCGACAACAAGGTCGCCCTCGTCACCGGTTCTGCCAGCGGCCTGGGCGCTGCTATCGCCATTGCACTTGCACAGGCAGGAGCGACGGTGGCGTGCCACGGCAATCGTCGCGCCGCAACGGAAACCGCTGCAACCATCGGCGAAAAAGCTGCCGCTTTTCGGGCGGATCTCTCTGCTACTACGGGTGCCGAAGACCTGTTCACGCAGGTGAAAGTGAAATTTGGCCGCGTGGATATTCTCATCAACAACGCAGGCACCATTCTTCGCGCGGCTGCCGAAGAGGTCACGCTTGCGGACTGGCAACAGGTGCTGCAGGTTAACCTGACGAGCGTCTTCCAGCTCTCGCAGCTCGCGGCCCGCGATATGATTCCGCGCGGCGGGATTGGCACGAACTGCGGGAAGATCGTCAACATCGCTTCGCTGCTCAGTTTTCAGGGCGGCATTCGCGTTCCGGCCTATGCCGCGAGCAAAGGTGGAGTGGCTCAGCTGACGAAAGCGCTTGCCAACGAGTGGGCGCCGAAGGGGATTCAGGTGAATGCGATCGCTCCGGGCTACTTCGCAACCAGCAACACGGAAGCCCTGCAGGCCGACGAGACGCGCAATCGCCAGATCCTCGAACGGATTCCTGCAGCACGCTGGGGGCAGCCGCAAGATTTGGCCGGCGCGGCACTCTTCCTCAGCTCACCGGCGAGCAACTATGTCACGGGCACCGTGCTGACCGTGGACGGCGGATGGATGGGCCGGTAGCCGAACAACTTTGCCGGTCGAGAAACTGCATCCAACAGACGGAGGACTCCGACCATGCCCCAAAGTCCGCACGACCGCGCCGCCGAATATCACAACAAAGCCGCCCACGCTCACCAGGCCGCAGCAACAGCCCACGGCAAAGGCGATCATCTCACTGCGCATGAGCTGTCGAAGCAGGCTCACCAGTATTCCGCCAAAGCGTTTGAGCACTCGAAAGAGGCTTCCGCGCAGTTCAAGGCCTCCAAGGAATAGCCCCGGGCCACTGCAGGAATTCAGGGTTTCGAGGCGAATCGCGGCACGCCCTCTAGAATCAATTCATGCTCCGAGTTCCTTACGACGATCTCTACGCTGCTCTTCAATGCGCCATGCAGGGGCTCGGCTTCGCGCCAGACCGCGCTGCGAAGTGCGCACGCCTCTTCGCCGAAACGACCCGCGACGGCGTCTACACCCACGGACTAAACCGCTTTCCGCGCCTTGTCGAATCGATCGCGAACGGCAGCGTCAATGTCGCCGCTGAGCCGACGAAGACCGCGGGGTTTGGAGCTCTCGAACGCTGGGACGGCCATCACGGAGTCGGCAACCTGAACGCCAGCGCCTGCATGCAGCGAGCCATCGAACTCGCTCGGCAGCATGGCATCGGGGGCATCGCGCTGGCCAATACCAACCACTGGATGCGGGGCGGCAGCTACGGCTGGCAGGCGGCGGAACAAGGCGTCTTCGCTATCTGCTGGACCAATACGCTGGCCAATCTGCCGGCGTGGGGAGCCACCACACCGACGCTCGGCAACAACCCGCTGATCATCGCCATCCCGCGCGCCGGCGGACACGTCGTTTTAGATATGGCGATGTCGCAGTTCTCCTACGGAACGCTCGACGCATACAGCAAACGCGGTCAACCGCTTCCTGTCGATGGAGGCTTCGACCTGGCGGGCAATCTGACGAAAGATGCCGCAGCCATCGAAGCTTCGCAGCGTGCGTTGCCCATCGGCTACTGGAAAGGCTCGGGGCTTTCGCTGGTGTTGGACATGCTCGCAGCGATGCTCTCCGGAGGGCTCGCGACGCATCAGATACCGCTTGACCCAACGCGCGAATCCGGGATCTCGCAGATCTTCCTCGCCGTCGATCCCAGCACAATCGCGCAGCCGCAAGAGCTGAACCGGATCGCCGAAGGCATCCTCAACTCTCTGCGCGAAGCAACGCCGGTCGATTCCGGCAAGCCCGTTCGCTATCCAGGCGAACAGGCCTTGCAGCTTCGCGAAGAAAACCTTCGCCTCGGCGTTCCGGTCGATCCCGAGATATGGCGGCGGATCAGCGATTCTTCTTCGAGCTGAAGGCGCTGATCCGCGCTGGTGTTGACTTAGAAGTGGAAACCTACCTCTGCCGTCAGAGCACGCGGCGTGACATAGTGCGTACCGCTGAAGGTTGAAAGGAAGTTGTACAGTGCGACCTTATTTGCGAGGTTGACAGCGGTCAGGCGGAGGCTCACCCGGTGCTTGTCACCGCCGAACAGATTGTCCTCACCGATTGAAGCGTCGAAGAGGCTGCGGGGTTGTACCCGCGACGGGTTTTTATCGTCATTTTCTGTTCCTGGTGCTGGGATCGAGAGGAGACTAGACGTAAGTTGGTTGGCGAGGCAAGGCGTCGGCAGCGGCGTTGTGGGCGCAGCTTTTATACCGTTGCAGGAGAGCCCAGCTTGAAACTCCTGATCTGCGGTAAACCCGCTAAGATCGATTGCCGGCTGACCATTGAGACTCGTCGAAATGGGCGTGCAGTGACTGTTAGGGTCAGTGATGTTGTAGCAAGGGGTGGAAGCCGCATTGAGGCCGCTATCGTATCGCCAGTTGAAGCCGACCCAAGGGCCACGTTTACCGGGAGTCTGATACTGAACATGGGTAGTCTGGTTGAACCGCTCATCATGGTCGATGCGGAACGGAAAGCCGCTCTGTCCCACAGTGGCTCCCGCACCTGCACTCTGAGGCGGGAAGAAACGTGCAGCGACCGAAGACATCGAGACGAAGGCAGAGAAGTTGTGATAGTTCGGAAGATCAGCGTGGATCACAAAGCCAGGGATCTTCGAGTTGTGCCAATCAATGGGGAAGAAGATAGGCGTGTTGCCGAGGATGGAGAAGTCGAACGCGCTATGCGTGTACTTCCAGATGTAGTCGCCGCTGACGACAAAGTTCTTTCCGAATCCCTGCTGAAATCCTGCATGAAACTCGTTCCGATACCCCGGCGTTACGACATTCGATCCCCCCTGGCAGTTGAGCAGAGGAGCCAGAACATCATTCGCGCAACCTTGACTCGACAGCACAAGATTCTCATTGAACGGTGACTCCAGTGTCCTAGCATAAGAGACACGAAGCACAGTCCCAGTCTCTTTTACGCTGTAGGAAACGCCAAGACGAGGCTCCGCCTGCCTGGCGATTGCAAGACCGTTGTAGAGATCTCCGCGGATACCAACGTTGAAGAGCCAGTTCCCGGCCTTGATCTGGTCCTGAACATAAAGAGCAAGCTCTTTCACGTCTGTGTGGCCGAAGTAGTTTAAGTAGCTTCCCCCGCGAGTGAGATCGTATGGAAGCAGGATCGGATTGAAAGTGCCCCCAACGGAGGGATCATTGGAAAAAGCGCCTGCCGCAGCACACTGCGAAGGGTCGGTGAAGCCGGGAAGCGAGTTGCCGTTCGCGTCGACACATGGTGAATTAAACGTCGAGTTGATAACAGCGATTGGATCTCTCTCACGCAGAAAGGTCTGCTGATAGAGACCTCCTATTTTGATGTTGTGTCTACCGGTCGAAATGGAATAGTCGGAGCGTACACCTGTATTCATCAAAGTGCGGTTCTGGCTGATTGTCTGACTCTGGATCGGGCCAAGATCGGCCAGAGGGTTGTTGCTGGGGTAGTAGTTGAAGGCATCTCTCCGGACAAAGCCGCCGAAGTTGAAGATGGCGTTCGTCCCAACCACATGGGTATAGAGGGGAGCAATGTCGAACGTCTCGATCTTCGCGCGCTGATCCGTGTTGCCAACATTGTCGAAGACCGGATTGCTGCTCGATCCCCCGCTCACGACATTCTGAACGTTCAAGTTGTCGAGGGTATTCGGCGTCTGGAACCAGGACCGCGTGTAGTTGAAATTCACATGGATCGAATCGTTGGCCGTGAAGCTGCGATCGACGCGGTCGAAGAAGTTGAGTTCGTTACCCTTGTCGTGAAAGACGGCAAACTCGGGACCATCAAGGAACCTGCCGGAGTTCAATCCATCGACTTCAACAAAGTTCCCCCAATTCGCACCGCCATAGGACAGATCGAAACCTCCGGTAGCGGAGCCGAACGATCCATAGGAGGCGGTTACGCTTCCATGCGGAGTGGTCACCCCTTGGCCAGAGCGTGTAGTCACATTAATGACGAGGCTGGTCTTGCCACCGTATTCAGCAGGCGGGGCTCCTTGGATTGCCTCGATCGACTGGATCGCATTCGACGGGATCTGATTGGAGAACACCTTGCTTTGCTGATCGGTGATCGGCTGTCCGTCCACAGAAAACGAGTTCGAGGCGTGATCGCCAAGGCCGTGGAAGAGGCCGTTGGAATCGGCCGCAACACCCGGAGAGGCCAAGGTGACGAGCGAACTGAGCGAAGAAGACTGGCTCTCAAGCGGTAGCTTGTTGAACAAGTTGCGATCTATATTTGTGTGTGCGGTTGGGTCATTGTTCACCAGGTCTTCGGCCTCAACGGTCACGGAGGTTGACGATCCCTCCACCTTCAAAGCGATTGTTGTGGTCACGGGAATCGACGAAGTTACATGGGCATCCTGTGCAACGGGAGAAAACCCTTTAGCAGTTGCCGTCAAGTGATACGAATTTAGCGGGAGATTTGTAAATTGGAAGTGCCCCGCGGAATCGGTCAACACTGAACTTGAATAGCCGCTAACAGGGTTTAAGATCGAAACGGCCGCTCCTGGGATTACAGCGCCAATAGGATCGGTTACGGTTCCACTGACGGTGCCTGAATTCGATTGAGCCAAGAGCACTGAGATATTGAGCGAAAAGTAAATAACAAATACTGCGAAGACGCTGCGCCGTATCGACGTGTGCATATGCAACCCCCTTGAGTTTTAACCTGGTTTTTGACGATGTTCTAGGCGAGAACAGAGTCAACAGGCGGGGGGCGGGTGAAGAGCGCAAACGTGGACAGGGTCCGAGCCAGCGACGGTGCGACAAACGCCTCTACGGCGGAATGGACCGGCGCGACGTGATGCAACGTGACGGCCGCTGAGGCTACCTGCACGCCGAGGTGTGCTGTGGCGCAGAGCGCGCAGTCAGAGTGGGAGATGTTCCCGACTGGATGGACGTGAACAGCCTGAATCGTCCCGCAGGCAACGACCAGAGAGATGCACAACAGCGCGAGGACAAGTGTCCACGAACTATGCAGCTTCGGCCTTGAGGACGGTCTATTCATGCTGAAGTTAATATATCGCGAGATACCGATATGCGTTGGACGGCTCACGCGACTGTTTTGTTGCACGGTCGCGTCCAGCAAAATCTTGATCTAACTGCTTGATACCGGGCTAGTTTGAAAATCGGGCCCTCAACAACAACCACACGCATGGCCTTGCCAAGCCGATCTGCCCTCTTTGATGAGGATCGGAATCGCTGCCAAAGCAGCAATCGAATCGAACCATGCGATATGGAATGCAGCATTGACCGCCAGGCCAACCAAAGTGATGAGCGCAATGTAAGCACAAGTAGCGGATTGCACGGCATCGGCAGCCAAGGCTGCGTTTTGACTGCGGCGAGCCTCACGGCGCTTCAGATAAGCCAGAACCGGCATTGCGATCAGTGCAGCGGCAGTGATTCCCATACCTGCGCGGCTCGTTTCAGGCCGCAACCGCAGAGCTAGTGACGCAACAGCACACCCCGCAACTGCGAAGGCGAGCACAAACAGGAGAACTCCGGCTGTGCGATTCGCCCTTCGTTCCGAGATCGGTATGCTCGGAATCCATTGCAGGAGCACAACGGTTGCAGAGAGGAGTTCCACCAGGCTGTCGGAGCCGAAGGCCAGCATCGCAGGACTGTGCGCCGTTACAGCCGCATAGGAAGAGACGCCGAGCTCCACCAGCATCCACGCAAGCGTAACACCCTGTAACCAGAGCACTCTCGCGCTCGGTCCGGGGGCACAAGCGATGTCAGGCTTCGACGGCTGAACACCGATCTGTACGAGTTCGTGCATCTCGTTCTGGTTACACCAATTGAACTTTGATCTTCTTGCCCCCGCGATCGAGCATCGTGATGCGGAAGCTGCGAATCTGGCCTGCGCGCACGGGCTCGGACTTTGTCTCGCTGGCCGAAGGCCCATTCTTCCAACGGGCCGCGAGCATCGAACTCAAAGAGGATAGATCCGGCGCCCCGGATTGCGTCTGCTCCTTCGCCGCCGATTCCAGCACAAGGCGGCCGCTGGCATGAATTCCCTCGCCCAGCTCCACTGTTCCCTGCTCGCCGGAGGCGTCGATCAGCCGTCCCGTCACCACCTCACCCACCTTGTGCTCGGCGATGTACTCGTCGAGACCGGTTGGGACAAGTTGTTTTAGGCTGAGCCTGAGCTGCCGCTTTTCCTTGTCGACGTCGAGCACCTTCGCCTTGACGACCTGGCCGGCGCGAAGCACGTCCTGCGGCCGTTCGATCCGCTTCTCGGCGCTGATCTCGCTGACGTGAATCATGCCTTCGATGCCTTCGGCGACTTGCACAAACGCGCCGAACTTCGTGAAGCTGGTCACCGGTCCTTCCACCTGCGAGCCCACGGCAAACTTCACCGGAGCATCAGCCCACGGATCGCCCAGCGTCTGCTTCAGCCCTAGCGACATCCGCTTCTCAGCGGCATTCACGCCCAGAATCATCACTTCGACGACATCACCCGGCTTCACCATGTCGCCCGGCTTTCTTACCTTCTTCGCCCACGACATCTCAGAGAGATGAATCATGCCTTCAACGCCGGGTTCGAGTTCGACAAATGCTCCAAAGTCGGTGACGCGCGTGACCTTGCCCCGCACCCGCTCGCCGGCTGTGTACTTTCCTGGGACAGCGTCCCACGGATGCGGTTGCAGTTGCTTCATGCCGAGCGAAATGCGCTTACCCGCCTGCTCGATCTTCAACACCTTCGCATCAATCGACTGACCCACCGTCAACACGTCTGCTGGCTTTTCGATGCGGCCCCATGTGATATCGCTGATATGCAGCAAGCCATCCACGCCGCCGATGTCAACGAACGCTCCGTAGTCGGTCAGGCTGCGCACTGTGCCGGAGACCGTATCGCCCTCCCTGATTTCGGTGAAGCGGCGCTCCTTCGTGGAACGCTCTTCCTCTTCGGCGACGGCGCGGCGGTCCACCACGACGTCCTCCTCCGTGGCGTCGAGCTTGATGATGCGGCAGCGAATCTCCTGGCCGATCATCTTCTCCATCTCCGCAGCGTCGCGGGCTCCACTGCGCGAGCCCGGCATAAACGCACGCACTCCGACATCCACCGATAGGCCACCCTTTACGACGCTTGTCACCGTGCCGGCGATGGTCGTTTTGTCCGCGAAGGCCTGCTCGAGGGCGCTCCAGTCCCTGGGTTGCTCGACTCGCAGGCGCGAGAGCTCGTAGTAGCCCTCCTCATTGCGCCCCTTCACCGAGACCAGCAGCTTGCTGCCGGGTTCCACCGTTTCCTGCGCGTTTTCAAAGAGCGCCACCGGCAGTACACCCTCGGTTTTGTAACCGATGTCGACGAACACGAACTCGGCAGAGACCGCAACCACGGTTCCCGATAACTGCCTGCCGCCCTCTCCGGATCTGTGTGAGTGAGTTCGCTCGAACTGCGAAAGGATCGTATCGAACGACTCGAAAGATTCGGTGGACTCGGTGGATTTCGTGGATTCGACGGAATCGTTCTCTGGATTGTTCTGGTTGGACATGAAGTGCTGCGGGCCTCGTTCTCCCTGATTTTGCTTAGAATATCACCGCATCGCGCCATTCTCCCTGTGCCACGCGTGCCGCAGATGGATTGCAATTTGTTTCACCACAATCCTTGTTGCTGCCGTAGGCTGTTCTCATGCTCCCGGCAAGAATCAGGACCGGCCTGCAGGTCTTTGTGCTTGCAGCGATATTCTTTGCAGCGCGACCCACTCTGTGTGACGACGCGGTCAGCAATGACTCGATTCAAATCACTCCGGCGGTGCTGTCGAATGGAGCGCCCTGCGTCTTTACCGTCGCGTTGCACGAAGAAGCTTCGGCGGTCACGGGCACGTGGCAGGGTCATCCGGTCGCGTTTTTCTCGAACTCGAAGCACCGGACATGGTTCGCTCTCGCGGGCGTGGACGTCGAGGTCGCCGCAGGAACGTATCCGCTCACGATTGACGTCGATCTCAAAGACGGGACGCACCACACACTGCATCGGGACGTCCCGGTAGAAGAATCGCCCTACGAAAAGTCGACGTTGAGCGTGCCGGATAAGTTTGTCGAACCCGATGCGGCGGCCCTGAAAATCATCGCGGCAAACAAGATCGTGAAAGACAAGGCCTTCGCCGATTCGGCGCCGAAGACCGCAGTGGTCGGGCAACTTTCTTCCGCCTCTTCACCATGCGCCGGAGCCGGGCTCGTTTGGCAATCAGCGAATCTTCAATGGAAAACTCGCCAGCGTCCATCGCGGTCTGGACTATGACGCAAGGCCGCGCACTCCCGTGGCCGCCATCAACTCCGGTCGTGTGGTTCTGGCTCGCCCGCTGTACTACGAAGGCGGATGCGTCATCATCGACCACGGGTTGGGCCTGATGAGTCTCTATATGCACCTGTCGAAGTTTGAAGTGTCGGTCGGCAAGAGAGTCCGTCGCGGACAAATCATTGCGCTCAGCGGCGCCACCGGCCGCGTCACCGGTCCGCACCTTCACCTTGCCGTGCGCTGGGAGGGCAGCTACCTCGACCCGGCCAAACTGTTGGAACTCCAGGTTCCGCAAGTCCAAGTCGCGCAGATACAGGTCCCGAGAAGCCACGCGCCGCGAACCCACTGATCGGCGCTACGAAAATCGACACAGGTAGAGCGTGGAATCCTTGATCCTGATTCTGAAGTTTCTCTTTATATATCTCTCTAACTTATTGGTTTAGGGGGAGCCTTATCTTTCTCCAGTTCGGTGCCGAACAGCTTCCGCAAGGGCCGCTGTATCGCCCGCAACAGCGCCCTCGCCGCGATGATGGCAGCACTCAGACAGCCAAGCGCAATCAAGGCCGCGATGATCGGATGGTGCGTGGCAAACCAGGTGATGCCGATTGCGGCTGCATCTTCCGTTGTACTCAAAGCAATGTTGGAGATTGGCTCGGGGCTCGGTGTCACGGCCGCGCGCAGAGCCGTCTTCGAACTATGGGCGGCTAGCGCAATGACCGCGCCGAGCGCTGTTGCGAGAACCTGCATCTGCGGCGTCATTTGAGAGCTGGCGTGATACGCTACCAGCGCCGCAATGGGAACGCGAATAACGGTGTGCAGCGTGTTCCACACCATATCGAAGCCCGGAATCTTGTCCGCGACAAACTCCATCGCAAACATGATTCCGCAAACCACCAGAACCCAGGTGTGACCGAGCGAGTCAAGCCCCGAAGGCAGCGCAACCCAATGAGTGCGGGCAAGAATGCCCAGCGTCAGTATGGTCGCGTAGATATTCAGGCCGGCCGCGAAGCTGGCAGCAATGATAAGCGCCGTAATGTTAGCCGGGCTGAAGCTCATTTGCCTGAAAGTGTACAACCTTTGCAGCAGGCCTATCTTATATTCGTGCGGAATCGCTCAGCGGCGAATGGCGCGCTTGATGTGGGCGTACTGCAGCAGGATGAAGCTGTCCGTCATCCCGGCAATGTAGTCGGCTACAACGCGGGCGAGGCCCTCGTTCTCCACTTCTTCGAAGTGGCTGATGGGCAGCTCCTCGGGGTCGTTGATCCAATGGTCGAAGAGCGCGGTGACAACCTCTTCGGCCTTGTCGTGCTCCGTCTCCAGGGGTTCGCAGGTGTAGAGCGTGTCGTAGAGGTAGCGTTTCTCCTGCAGGCGCTCCGCCTCCACCTGCGGGGAGAAGAGCGCAAGCCGCGTGGGATGACAGCGAACATCGGCAAGACATTCGGCCCCGATCGCCAGCGTATTCCGTGCTGTCGTTTCGATGAGATCGTCAGTCAGGAGGTTCTGCATTAACTGCAGCGCTTCGTTGAACAGAAACTTCTCATCAACCCCGACGTGCTGCGTCTCGACTTTGCGATAGCAACGCTTGAAGACATCGACATGCTCGCGGATGTGACCAATCTCAAGCAGGCCCGACTCCACGCCGTCGTCAAGATCAGCCGTAAGGTAAGCGATCTCGTCGGCGAGATCGATCAACTGCGCCTCCAGAGGCGGCCGCTGGTCCAGCAGATACTCGGCGAGTTCCGGATGCTGCTCGATGTTGTAGTCGCGCGAGTGCTTGATGATGCCTTCGCGAACACCGAGCGTGAGATTGAGTCCGCGATGTGCGGCGTAACGCTGCTCGAAGTGCTCGACGATGCGCAGTGCATGCACATTGTGGTCGAAGCGGCGGCCATGACGGCTGAGGCAGCGATCCAGGGCGCGCTCGCCGGCATGTCCGAACGGCGGATGGCCGATGTCGTGAACCAGCGCCAGCGTCTCCGAGAGATCTTCGTTCAGGCCAAGCGTAGCCGCAGTGGTGCGGGCAATCTGAGCGACCTCGATGGTGTGGGTAAGACGGCTGCGAAAGTGATCGGAGGCGCGACTGGTAAAGACCTGGGTCTTCCCTGCCAGTCGCCGGAAAGCGCGAGCCTGCACGATCCGCTCCCGGTCACGCTGAAAGGGCGTGCGCGAAGGGCGAGACGGCGCAGGATAGACGCGGGTCAGCAAGGAGATCGTCCGGATCTCCGGCGACCGCGCATCGATGCAGATCGAAGGCCATGGTCAGATTTAAGTGTAACGGCAGACGCCTTCAGGGAGTCCGCCGTTGGGGGAGAGAATCGTTACTGTTTGGCTGTTGTGCCGGCCACTTTTGCCAGCTTCACGCGGGCGTTCTCCAGCTTGTGCTGGACCTTGGCGACATCGGCAGGATCGGCATCGGCAGGCAGCGAGCTTGCGTACTCCGTCATCGACCGCTCCCACTGGGCAACGGCCATCTTCAGGTTGCCGGTCTTCTCGTAGACCTCACCGAGATGATCGTGAACGGTGGGATCGGAGTTGCTTCGCTCGTTCGCCTTGCGCAGGTTCTCTTCAGCCAGCGCATATTGACCGGACTTGAAGTACACCCAACCCAGCGAGTCGAGGAATGCGTAGTTCTGCGGATCGAGTTCGACGGCCTTGCGGATCAGCGTGAGCGCCTCAGACAACCGCACGCCGCGATCGGCAAGCATGTAGCCGAGGTAGTTCAGCACGGTCGCATTCTGCGGATCGATGGCGAGAGCCTTCCGGAACTCCGCCTCCGCATTCGTCGTACATCTTTTGACGGTCGTAGAGCGTGCCCCACAGAAAATAGACATAGAGCTTCTCTTCAGGTTTCTTCGCCAGCGCATCAGCGCTCTTCAGTTCAGCGGCGGCTTCCTGCCAGCGCTTCAGGCGGGTGTAGATCGTGGCCAGCGCCAGATGTGAATCGCGTTCGTCGGGCGAACCCATCGTCGCAACAAGCTGCGCCTTCGCCAGAGCGATGCCCTGGTCGACTTGACCGATGTCCGCAAGCTGACCGGCATACATCAGTTGAACCGCGTGGTCGTTCGGCAACGCCTTCGCCACTTCCGCGGCAGCGGCGGTCGCGTCTTTCCACTGGTGCGCGTCACGGTAAGCGTCGATCTGGCCGGAATAACCGCTCTTGACGTAGTCCCCGCCAAGCGCAATCAGCTTCTGATAGGTAGCAACGGCCTCGGCGGTCTTGTTCTGCTCGCGGTAGATGATGGCCAGCCGATCGAGGAAGATCGAGCGGTTGGCCTTTTCCCCATCGGAGTACTTTCCATCTGCGCGCTCTGTGGCGGCCACCAGCTTGGTGAGCACACCGATCGCGTCATCGTAGCGGCCGAGCGAATCGTAGATCAGCGCTTCGTTGTAGGTCAGTTCGAGCGAGTCCGGAGCCAGCGGCTTGGCCTTCTCCAGGGTCTTCAGCGCCTCGTCGTAGTGTCCCTGCCGCCGCTGAATCTCGGAGATGTGAATCTGCGACTGCGCATCCTGGGGCTCTGCTGCGACGATGCCGTTCAGCACCTTCAGCGCCTCGTCCAGCTGACCATCGGCAAGCAACGCGTTGGCAAGACCGCGCTCGGTATCCAGATTGTCGGGTTCAAGATCGAGCGCGCGGTGATAGGCGGCGATCGCGTCTTTGTTCTTCTTCAACTGCTCGTAGCTGGCGCCGAGGGCGAACTCGATCCGCGGCGAGCGGTCATCGACGGGAATGGCGTTGAGCACCTCGGCAGCGCGCTTCGGGTCGCCCTGCTTCGCTGTACAGGCGAGCCATATTGAGCGCAACCTCCTCCGAGTTTGCGTCGATTGCCTGCGCCGCTTTGAACTGTGCCTCGGCCTTTGCCGAATCATGATTCAGACCATAGAGCTGGCCGAGCAGCAGATGGGTCTCCACGTCGTCCGGCTTCAGTTGAGCGAGCTTTTCGTACTCCGTAATGGCCAGTTGCAGCATCTGGCCGGACTGCGGGCTCTGCATGTCTCCCAGCGAACGCAGGTAGACCTTGCCCAGCAGAGTGTGCGACTCGATGTCGTCGGGATTCTTCGCTCACCTGGTCCTGCGCGGCCGTGAACTGCCTCGCGGATACGGCCAATCTTGAAGTAGAGGTCAGCCAGACCGTCCTGCAGCAGACGCGAGTTCGGATCGGCGTCCAGCGCAAGCTTGTACTGCTCGACTGCCTGGGTCGCGTAGTCCGACCGGCCGGCGTTGACGGCCATGTCTTCGTACAGCCGCGCCAGCCCATAGTGATAGTAGGACGAGGCACGGTCAGGCGTCGTTGCGGGTGGTGTAGCAGGCGTGGTCTTTGCAGCGGCCGGGGCCTGCGCAATCATCGTATGGGCCGCAAAAAACAGGGCAGCGGGGGTCAGGCAGAGAGAACGAAGAGAGGAGGCACGAAAAAGCAGTGTCATGAGTTATAAGTTCCTGTGCCGACGGAGTGGAAGCCGAAAGCGATACACAGCCAGACAACCGTTAGACGATACCGCCCGCAGATTGGATGCAGGCGGCACAGGCTCACCGTTTGCACAGCATAGCCGCGATTATATCCGCCATTTTCTCAAAAACGCAGCATTTTATCCGTGCCGGAAATGCCGGACACCGGTAAAAGCCATCGCGACGCCAAGCCGGTCGGCTGCCTCAATCACCTCGGCGTCGCGGACCGATCCCCCCGGCTGAATCACCGCCGTCGCGCCCGCCTGGCAATGGTCTCAAGACCATCCGGGAACGGGAAAAAGGCGTCCGAGGCGGCAACGGTGCCCTTGAGCGGAAGAACGGCCTTCATCGCACCAAACCGCGCGGCGTCGACCCGGCTCATCTGGCCCGCGCCGATCCCCACCGTCTGGCCGTGCCCGTCGCTGAAACGGGCATAGACGATCGCGTTCGATTTGACGTGCTTGCACACCCTCCAGGCGAAGAGCAGCGCGCGCGTCTCCTCGGCGGTCGGCTTGCGCTCGGTGACAATCCTGAAGCTCGGCCTCGCTGATGCGCAGACGGTCGGCATCCTGCACCAGCAGACCGCCCGAAACCTGTTTCAGTATCCGCGGCGTCTCCGCCGGCGCAATCTCGATCAGCCGCAGGTTCTTCTTCGCGGAGAAGCGCTCCAGCGCCTCCGGCGTAAACGATGGCGCAACGATGGCCTCGACGAACAGCTTGGCGATCTCCTCGGCCGCCGCCGCATCGACCTCGCGATTGATCCCGATCACGCCGCCGAAGGCCGAGACCGGATCGGCCTCAAGCGCCCGCCGGTAGGCCTCGACGACGGTCGCTCCGGTCGAAGCTCCGCACGGATTGGTGTGCTTGATGATGACGCACCGCCGGCTCATCGAACTCGCTGACCAGCTCCCAGCAGGCGTCCAGATCGACGATGTTGTTGTAACTCAGCTCCTTGCCCTGCAACTGCTTGGCGTTGGCAACGCCCTTGCCGCTGCCGTCGGTATAGAGCGCGGCCTTCTGGTGCGGATTCTCTCCATACCGCAGCGTCTTCACCAGCGGATCGATGACCCGAATCGTCTGCGGCAGCTGTTCCTGCGAAAAGACCGCCTTGCCGCCGGGTGCTTCAATGCTCTCAAGCGCTGTCGCAATTCCCGCATCGTAAGCAGCGGTGACGGCGAACGCCGCCTTCGCCAGCCGCCAGCGAGTGGCCCGGCTCAGGCTGCCGGAGTTCGCCGCCATCTCGTCCGCCAGCACCGAATAGTCCGCGACGGAGGTCACGATCGCTACATCCGAGAAGTTCTTCGCCGCCGAACGCACCATCGACGGACCGCCGATGTCGATATTTTCAATGACATCGGCAAAGGCAACGCCGGGCCGCTGCGACGTCTTCTTCGAAGGCGTACAGATTCACCACCACCATGTCGATCGGCTCAATCTCATGCTCGTCGACCGAAGCCATGTGCTCCGCGTTGTCGCGAATGTGCAGGATGCCGCCGTGGACCTTCGGATGAAGCGTCTTCACACGCCCGTCGAGCATCTCGGGAAATCCGGTCAGGTCGCTGATATCGCGCACCGGCAGACCAGCCTCACGCAACGCGCGCGACGTTCCGCCGGTCGAGACCAGGTCCACACCAAATGACGCCAGCACGCGGGCAAAGTCGACCAGGCCTGTCTTATCGGTAACGGAAAGCAATGCGCGGCGGATGGGACGAAGATCGGCAGGAGGGGCTAGAGGCATCAACACTGTGTTCAATCATCACTCCTTATTCTAAGCCAGCAAAACGACCAGCAAAGACTCTCTCGTCACAGTAGCGCCGAGCCGGTAAGCGAACTCACCTCGCTGCCACATCATGCGCTGCACACCAGCGCTTCAATCCATTGGCGATGTTCTCGACGGCGCGCGGATCGGCATAGCTCGCCGTCCCCACCTGCACTGCCGTCGCGCCCGCCATCATGAACTCCGCCGCATCCTCGGCGCGCACAATTCCGCCCATCCCAACCACCGGAATCTTCACCGCCTTCGAAACGTCGTGCACCATGCGCACAGCAATCGGCTTGATCGCCGGCCCGGAGAGACCGCCGGTGATATTCGCGATACGCGGACGACGCGTCTCCACATCGATCGCCAGCGAGACAAAGGTGTTCACCAGCGAGACCGCATCGGCTCCAGCGTCTTCCGCGACGCGGGCCATCAGGCCAATGTCCGTCACGTTCGGCGAAAGCTTCACCATCAACGGCCGTTTCGCGACTCCCTTGCATCGCGCCACCAGCTCCCAGAGAAGCGGCGGATCGGTCCCGAAGACCATGCCTCCATGGCTCGTGTTGGGGCAGCTCGCATTCAGCTCGTACATCGCGATGCCCGGCGCGTCGTTCAGCGCCTGAATCACCTCGAGGCAGTCCTCGATCGTGAAGCCGAAGACATTCGCAATCACCACCGTGCCCTTCAATCCGTGCAGCTTCGGCAGCTTCTCCTCGATAAACGCCCGCACTCCCATGTTCTGCAGCCCGATCGCGTTGATCATGCCCGCCGCCGTCTCGATGATGCGCGGCGAAGGATTGCCCGCCATCGGCTCCCGCGACAGCCCCTTGGTCACAAACCCGCCGATGCGATCGAGCGAAACGACGTCCTCGAACTCCACCCCGTAGCCAAAGGTCCCGCTGGCCGCAATCACGGGCGAGCGAAGCTCGACGCCCGCAACCGTAACCCGCATGTCGGGCGCCTTTGCTGTGTGACGACGCGCTCACAGTCCCGTTTTCCTTCCTGTCGCCGACGCATTCGCATCGATCTCCGGTTTGATCGCCTGAATCAGCACATGACCCACGCAGGCCGAAGGCTGATTCACTCGAAGAATCGACGCAAAGGTCGCAGCAATATCCACCGGCGCGACGCGATCATGATACGTTCCCGGCACAAACGGTGATCCGAAAAACGCCAGCGGAACATGCCGGTCATACGAGTACGGCGAGAAATGATTTGTCCCCTTCGCACCGGTCAGTTCATACATCCCAGGCGCAATCATCACGTACCATCCGCCGTTCGGAGAGTAGCTGTGCAGGATGAGCCTGCCCTCCTCCGTCGCCGGCACTTTACCCTCCGCCATCTGCACCCGCGTATAGGTATGTCGGATCGTCGGCCGAGGCGGCAGCCGCGTCTGGCTCACACCCTCCGGCACAGGCGGCAGCGTCGACTCCAGCGCATCGGAAACCATCTCCGCCACGGCCCTTTCCGCGTCGGCCTCACTCACTTTTTCCGCCACAAACGGTCTCGGGTCCAGCGTCAGGTACGGCATCTCGCTGCTCATCATGTATTTTGTCTGTTTGACCGGCGAGAAGCGCTCGATTCAGCCGCTCATTCAGTGCAGCGGTCAGCTTCTTCAGGTCGAAGGTAGCCGCCGGCATACCCAGGTTTGCCGCAACCGAAGGTACCGGCGCAATGCCGTGATCGCCTGTCAGGGCAACCCACACATTCTCCAGACCGCCATCGACGTTCTTGATCCAGCCAGCTGAAAAACGCATTCAGGTTGACGTCGACAGCGTCGATCATCGCCCGCTGCTCCAGCGAATCCGGGCCAACGGCGTGGCCCAGAATATCCGTCGAGGAGATGCTGATGGTTAGCACGTCCGTCACCTTGTGGCGGCCCATCTGCTCTCCCGTCACCAGCGCCTTGGCAAAGTCCAACAGATACGACACTGAAGCGGGAGACTTGCCGACATCCTCATAGAATTGTCCCGGCTTCGCCCCAGCCTCATGCAGAGCCTGATCCGCGCGCCCACTCGCGTTGAAGGCCTGAGCCCACGGCGGCAACTGGGTCTCCCAATACGTCGACGTGACGAAACGGCCATTTGCATGATCAAGCCAGAACGCTCCGTTCGAGGCATGACCCGACGTCAGGATAGCCGCGCGATCCTTCAGCGAGATTCCAAACAGCTTCGACTGGCCCTTCGTCGCAAGAACCACTTCGTCACCGAGCGTCGATGCCAGTTCGTTTCGCGGCGAAGCACCCACCTCGGTCGAACCCGGGTCTCCCACAATCGCGTAGTGCTCGTCCTCGACCGAGGTCACCGCATGAGTCGTCGAACGCTTCAGGTCCCACCATTGGTTCAGCGAGATTCCATGTCCATTCGTATACGCGCCGGTGCCGATCGTCGAGTGGCCGGGCGCCGTCATCGTATTGGCGTAGTCGTAGTAGCAGTCGGTAAAGTATGCTCCACGCTTCAAGAAGAGGTTGAATCCATTCGCCGTTTTGAAGTCATCGCGGTACCGGTCCAGATAGTCCCCGCGAAACTGATCGATCACCAGAACAATGACCAACTTCGGTTTTGCACGATACGCATCTGCTCGCGCGGGCAGGACTACGGATAGCGGAAACGAGAGACATAAGAGAACGGAAACAATTTTGCGCATTGGTATAAGGGTAATCGTATTTTGCCGGCACGACGCATAAACGTCCTTTTTTCAGGTGAAGACGCTAAAATGCAAAGTAATGATTGATTTAGCATTTGTGCGGGCCAACCTGGCCCTTGTCGAAGAAAAACTGCGCGCTCGGGGCATGGATCCCGCCGCCGCGCTGGGCGACTTCGCCGCGATAGACCGCGAGCGGCGCGAGGCCATCACCCAGGTCGAGACGTTGAAGGCTCAGCGAAACAAGCTGACCGAAGAGATCGCGAAGCTCCGCCGCGATGGCGCGGACACAACCTCGCAAACCGAGCAGACACGTACGCTAAAGACTCAAGTGGAGTCGCTCGAAGCTACGGCAGCGGCGACCGACGAACGTCTGCGCGAGATCATGCAGACGCTGCCAAACCTGCCCAATGACAGCGTCCCCGTCGGCAAGGACGAGCACGCCAATCGCGAGGAAAAGGTCTGGGGCACGCAGCCCAAGTTCGACTTCCCTGCCAAACCGCACTGGGAGCTTGGCGAAGCACTCGGCATCCTCGACTTCAACCGCGCCGCCAAGATCTCCGGCTCCCGCTTCGTCGTTCACTTCGGCCAGGGAGCCCGCCTCGAACGCGCACTCGCCAACTTCATGCTCGATCTCCACATTCGCGAACACGGATACACCGAGGTTCTGCCGCCGTACATGGTCAACTCGAAGTCTCTCTTCGGCACCGGACAGCTTCCCAAGTTCGCCGAAGACCTCTTTCACTGCGACGACAAGGGCGCCTACGAACCCGGCGTCTTTCAGGACAGCGACCACTGGCTCATCCCCACCGCCGAGGTCCCCGTCACCAACCTGTTCCGCGACGAGACGCTCGACGAAGCCCAGCTTCCCGTCTCCTTCTGCGCCTACACCCCTTGCTTCCGCTCCGAGGCCGGCTCCTACGGCAAAGACGTCCGCGGCATGATCCGCCAGCACCAGTTCCAGAAGGTGGAGCTGGTAAAATTCGTCAAACCCGAAGACTCCTACGCCGAACACGAGGCTCTCACCCGCCACGCCGAGACCGTCCTCGAAAAACTCGGCCTTCCCTACCGCCGCATGCTCCTCTGTACGGGCGACATGGGCTTCGCCTCGGCCAAAACCTACGACCTTGAGGTCTGGCTCCCCGGTCAGAACCTCTACCGCGAAATCTCCTCCTGCTCGAACTTCGAAGCCTTCCAGGCGCGGCGCGCAAACATCCGCTATCGTCCCGCCGGCGCCAAGAAGTCCGAATTTCTTCACACGCTCAACGGCAGCGGTCTCGCCGTGGGCCGCACCTATCTCGCAATCCTCGAAAACTACCAACAAGCCGATGGAACCATCAAAGTTCCAGATGTCCTGGTGCCGTACATGAACGGCGACACCCTCATCGGCAAGCAATCGGGCAGGAGCTAACCATGTTCAAACTACTTCGCAGCTACATCTTCTGGTCCTACGAACGCGGGAGTGCCCACTACGACGTTATGGTGACGGCGATTCTGATTTTCATGTTCGTCTCACCTCACTTCATCAACTACAACGACCGCCCGGTCGAGACGGCCGCTCTGCACGCCAGCGAAGTGCTCGTCAGAGAGGCCGGCACCACACCCAGCGGCAGCAACCGCTTCATGTACCAGGTTCGCGCCGATGATATGGGAGACGCAAAGACCGACGACGAACGCCAGGCCGCCATTCTGCGGGTCATCGAACCGATCTCCGGAGAGGTCACGCTGGAGCGCTACGAACCCCTCTACGACGCGCAACACAAGATCGTCGCCTACAACGCCTGGGTGCTTCGCTAACACTCTGTCCCCGCGAAAGCATCCAACCTTTGGGAGCCACCTATCTATGACCCCGATCCCTATGATCGCGACCTGCCCTATGACCACAATCCTCCGCATCGCCGCATCGCTTCTTTTTTCCGCTGTCGCTCCGATGACAACGCCTGCCTTGCACGCGCAACCGAAGCCCGGTCATCTCGACGCGGTTCTGCGTCAGATGGACGAGGCCAGCCTGAAGTTCCAGTCCGCCGAGGCCGACTTCCGCTGGGATCTCTACGAGCGCGTCGTCAAGCAGACGACAACCCAGACAGGCACGATCTACTTCAAGAAGGCGGGAACGTCCACCGTGATGGGCGCGAAGCTCTCGTCCCCCACAACAAGATTCCTCGAGTATCGCAATGGCGCCCTTCGCCTCTTCGATCCGAATACCAACCACTTGACCATCATCACCTCCAAGGGAAATCAGGCGCAGATGGAAAGCTTCCTCACCTTAGGCTTCGGCGGTAGCGGCACAGAGCTGGCAAAGGCCTGGACGATCTCCGACCTGGGAGACGAGGTGGTCGACGGCGTGCAGACGGCCAAGCTGGATCTGGTCCCCAAAGATCCGGCAGTCCGCAATAACTGCACCCACATGACGATCTGGGTCGATCCCGCGCGTGGAATTTCCTTGAAACAAAGCTTCTACATGCCCTCCGAGGACTATCGGACGGCGGTCTATACACACATCAAGTACAACGTGAAGATCGACGAGAAGCCGTATCAGATCAATACCAACAGCAAGACCACACGCGACGAACACTAACGCGCCAGCCGCCGATCACTCGCTGCTGCGGATTCGAGAAAGCTCGCCCACACAATGAGCAGCGGGAAAAATTCCAGCGTGTAACGCGGCTCCGAGTTGTCGATCGTCAGCAGCAGCGCACAACGCAGAACGACAAAAGCCACCATCGCCCACGCCAGAGCAACGTGGGGTCCCAGGCCGCTCCGGCGCCAGCGCCACAGTCCGAGGCCTCCCAGGACAAAGTAGCCAAAGTTGACGACGCCAAGGCCTATAGCCCAAAGCGTCATCTGCGGATGTTCGCGAAATCTCCACCACTCCAGTGGAACCTGCAGCAACTCCGCGCGGGGACGAAAGGCCATGTTCAACAGGCGTGCAACGGGTAGAGCGATGTAGTAGCGGATCGGGTCGTCGTGGATACGCTGCTCGGCGAGGGCTTCGAAGCGCGCGTCGAGCTCCGGCGTCGCGTTGTAGTCGCGGCTGTAGTCGTTCAGAATCGCTTCGGTCCGGGTGTATTGATCGTTGGAGTCGAAGGCGCGGGCAGGCACGTCGCCAATCCAGATAGGAGAACTGTCGTAGTTCCAGTAGACCTCCTCGGTGGAGGCGTAATCGATCGCCCAGGTGCGATACCAGCGCTGAAAGCCGAGTGGCACTGTTTCACCGGGATCAGTGGCGTACCGCGGCGCAAGCGGCTCGAAGACATGAAACGTCTGCCAGTTCCGCACCGTCCAAGGCACCAGAGGAAGCACGACGCATACAGCCGCGACCGCGACCGGCAGAAACGTCTTCAACCGAGCACCGCCCGGAGTCCGCCAGACCATCCACGCCATCGCCGGAATGACCGTGGCGGCGAGCATCCCCTGCTCCGGCCGCAACAGGACCGCGTAGGCCATCGTGACGGCGGTTACCCAGAGCCACCAGTTGTAGCCCATACCTTCGCTGCGCCAGCGTTCGACACCGTAAAACGTGAGCGCAATGCACGTCAGGGTAAGCACTTCGGTCAGCGGAGCGGCGGTGTACATCGCGGTAAACGGGCACAGCGCAGAGAGCCAGAGAGCTGTCATCGCGGCTCGCCCGCCAAACAGCCGCCCCGCCAGCGCCGCGACCACCAGGCAGGTAAACAGATCGATCACGCACTGGACGTACATCACTGCGGTGTAATGCTCGACTCCAAACACACGAAAGCACGCCATGAGGAAGAGCGGGTAACCCGGCAGACGAATCAGGGTGGGTACGGGAACAGCCGGCGCGGGAGTGAAGCCGTAGACACCATGCTGCATCCAGTTACGCGCAATGTTTCCGTAGAGCAGCGTGTCGCCGTCCACGCGACCGGCATGGGTGACAAACCAGACCCGCAGCGCAAAACCGACCGCGAGTGCGAGCGCGACGTAAAGACCTGTCTTCCCCCGTAATGCGGCCATGTCTTTGCCATCATACTGGCACCCCCAAATGCGTAACAGCTATGGAGAGAAAGCGACCAACGCCTCAACCAGGAACTCGCCGTGACAGCTTCAAAAAAAACCTCCAAATGCGGCCCTCACGATGATTCAAAACGGTCTGCGCCTGCGTTGACTATGTCCAGTCGGCTGCATACGATAGACAGAGCCGCATGCGCAGAGCCGCCCGTATTTCCAGATGAACAAACAAGTCTTCTTCGACCCACAACGCAAGCGCTGGAAGCGGCTGCGCCGCATCTTCGACATTCTTGCCTTGTTGGGACTGGTGCTCGGCAGCGTCTTTGTGGTCGGCCTGGTGCGGATGAAGCCCCTGCCGGAGCTGTTCCTGCAGGCGCAGAAGCGAAACTTCCGCGCGCTTAGCCTTCAATCGACTTCTGCGGTGAAATTGCGCCGGTCGGCCCACCGCAGGACGGACGTGAAACCGGGCGACGTACCCCTGAACTCCGGCGAAGGTCTGCGCGCCGCGTACTACGTCGAAGACGATCCAGCCAGCTACTCGTCGTTGAAGCAGCACATCAGCCAGGTCGACCTGCTCTTTCCCGAGTGGCTGCACGTCATCACCCCGGACGGCAAGATCCAGGCTTACGCTCCCGACAACACGCCCTATCCGCTCATCGAGCACGGCACCGTCCATCAGGTCGATCGCGAATCCAAGGTCGCCCGCACCGTTGCGGCCAACCACGTCAACCTCGACATCTTCCCCCTCGTGAACAACTATGACCCGAGGAAAGGTGAGTGGGTATCCGACATAGGCAGCTTTCTCTCCGATGAGGCACGCCGCACCATCTTCATTCAGCAGATCCATACATTTCTTGCGGCCAACCCCACCTACCGCGGGCTCACAATCGACTTTCAGGACATTCCGACGGAAGCACAGCCCGGCTTTCAGGCGCTCCTTGCCGGACTGTACGACGACCTTCATCCCCGCAATCTTCGGCTCTACGTAAACACCCCCGCCAACGATCCGGACTGGGACCTGAAGTTCGTCGCCGATCACTCCGACGGCCTCCTCCTGATGAACTATGACGAGCACAACGGAGACGATCCCGGACCGATCGCCTCGCAGGACTGGTTTCTCGACAATCTGAAGCGAGTCCTGAAGACCGTGCCCAAGGAGAAGGTGATCTGCTCTCTCGGCAGCTACGGCTACGACTGGTCGACGACGTTGCCGCCCCCGGAGACCCCAGGCAAAAACGGCGCAAAGAAAAAACCGCCTCCGGTAAAGGTGCTCGACGAGGTCCAGCTCTCCACCCAGGAAGCATGGCAGTCCGCGGCAGATTCGGACTCACAGATCGAACTCGACGACGACTCCTTGAACGCGCACTTTGCCTACGACGACGTCGATGCCCACGTTCGCCATCAGGTCTGGTTCCTGGACGCCGTCACAATTCTGAATCAGATGCGGGGAGCAAAAACGCTCGGCATCCAGACCTTTGCGCTTTGGAAGCTCGGCTCGGAAGACAACTCCATGTGGAAGATCTGGGACCACTACCTGCAGGTAGACCCGGTCAAGGAGCTGGCGCAGGTTGAGCCTGGCTACGACGTCGACACCGAGGGTGAGGGAGACATCCTGCGCGTCACGCGGAAGCCGCAGAACGGCCGGCGTGTTGTCACCATGGATGATGATGACTCCGTCCCGGTTGAGTACCGCTCGATCACCCAGGAGTCGATGGACTCCTATCCGCTCTCGTACACGGTCGAGCAGTATGGATACCATCCGAAGAAGGTGGCTCTGAGCTTCGATGACGGGCCCGACCCGGAGTGGACGCCGAAGATCCTCGACATCCTGAAGAAGTACAACGTCAAAGGCACTTTCTTCATGATTGGCGAGGTGGCCGAAGACTACATCGGGATCATGCGGCGGGTCTATCGCGAAGGCCACGAGATCGGCAACCACACCTGGACTCATCCCGACATCAGCGAAATTTCGAACCGGCAGATGGATCTGGAACTGAACCTGACCGAGCGTCTCTTCGCCTCCGAGCTCGGTGTGCAGCCGCTCTATTTCCGGCCTCCGTATTCCATCGACCAGGAACCGGACACGAACGATCAGGCCGCTCCCGTCGCGCGAATTCAGGGACTGGGGTATGTCATCATCGGCAACAAGATCGACACGGACGACTGGGATGAACATCCGCGCAAGACGCCCCAGGAGATCACCGACAGTGTCTTTCAGCAGATAAAAGAAATGGAGACCAAGCCCTGGAATCGAGGCTCCATTATTCTTCTGCACGACGGAGGAGGCGACCGCCAGGCCACAATTGATTGCCTGCCCGTTCTGATCACCGCACTGCGCTCGCGCGGCTATGAGATCGTTCCCGTATCGGAGTTGGTGGGCAAGACCCGAGCCGAGGTAATGCCGCCCCTGACGCAACGTCAACGCTGGCAGGCGCGCGCCGACTCCATCACCTTCTTCTTCTACAGCTTCTTCCACTACTTTGTGGTGGGCGTCTTCTTCGTCGGCGACGTGCTGATGAGTGGCCGCCTGATTATCATCGGCATCTTCGCCACCATCGACCGCGTGCGAAGGAGAAAGAACTTCGCGACGCCCAGCTATCAGCCCAGAGTCGCCGTGCTGATTCCCGCGTACAACGAAGAGAAGGTGATCGTCCGGACTATCCGCTCCGTGATGATGTCGAACTACAAGAACATACGGATTATCGTCATCGACGATGGCTCGTCGGACAGGACCTACGACGTGGCCCGCGAAGCCTATCCCGCCGATATCGCGTCCGGCCGCCTGACGGTGCTCACCAAGCCAAACGGTGGCAAGGCGGATGCGCTGAACTTCGCGCTGCAGCACATTGACGAAGAGATCTACGTCGGTATCGACGCGGACGGCGTGATTGCACACGACACGATCACCAACCTCGTGCCGCACTTTGCTAATCCAAAGATCGGCGCCGTAGCCGGCAATGCGAAGGTGGGCAACCGCGTCAATCTGTGGACCCGCTGGCAGGCGCTCGAATACATTACGAGCCAGAACTTTGAACGGCGTGCGCTGGATCTGTTCGACGTCGTGATGGTCGTTCCCGGAGCGATCGGCGCGTGGAGAACGTGGCCGGTAAAGAATGGCGGAGGCTATCACTCGAACACGGTCGCCGAAGATGCCGACCTGACCATGAACCTGCTGGAGCAGGGCTACTGCGTCATCTACGAGGATCAGGCGCTCGCGTTCACCGAGGCTCCGGTCACTGCCGACGGCCTGGTCCGGCAGCGCTTCCGCTGGTCCTTCGGCATTCTGCAGGCGATCTTCAAACACAAGGGTGCCATCAGCAAGCACCGCGCCATGGGCCTCTTCGCGCTGCCGAACATCCTGATCTTCCAGATTCTGTTACCGCTGGTTTCGCCCCTGATCGACCTGATGTTCGTCGCCGGAGTCATTCATTATCTCGTCGACAAACACTTCCACCCCGAGACTGCATCCGCAGACAGCTTTTACAAGCTGTTGGCCTTCTTCCTTGCCTTCCTGGTCATCGACTTCGCTGCGTCGGCTCTTGCGTTTGCGCTTGAACGCAAGCACCCGGCAAGTAAGGGCGACGGATGGCTGCTGTTCCACATCTGGATCCAGAGGTTCACCTACCGGCAACTGTTCTCCGTCGTGCTCTTCAAGACAGTCAAGCGCGCCATCGACGGCAAGCCTTTCAATTGGGACAAGCTGGAACGCACCGCAACCATGTCCAAGGAGACCGAAAAGCTGACGGTCGGCGATTAGCTTCCCGCGGCGCAATCGAATACCCTGTGCGATGCATCGAATCAACAGCGCACAGCGAATTATCTTCTGTATCTATCTCAAAGGCGACGAGCGTCCACCACTCGCGCTAGAATCGACGCGTTATGGCTACCGTAAATCTCACCCACTCCGTCCCGACTTTCACGCCGCCCACTCCATTCGTCAACGAGCCGTTCGTCGACTTCTCCCTGCCGGAGAATAAGCGGCGCATGCAGGCCGCGCTCGCCGACGTCCAGAGCAAGCTGGGCCGCGAGTACGACATCGTCATCGGTGGCAAGCGCCTGAAGACCGAAGGCAAAATCTTTTCCATGAACCCGGCGCGTCCGGCGGAGGTGATCGGCGTCCATCAACGGGCGGGAGCGGATCACGTCGAACCTGCGATGCAGGCGGCACAGGCGGCATTTGCGACGTGGAGCCGTACCTCGGCTGAGGAGCGCGCAGGGTTGCTCTTTTGCGCCGCGGCGCTGATCCGTGAACGCAGCTTCGAGTTCTGCGCTTGGCTGACCCTCGAGGTCGGCAAGAATTGGGCTGAGGCGGACGCCGACGTAGGCGAGACGATCGACTTCCTCGAGTTCTACGGACGCGAGGCGCTCCGTCTGGACAAAGCCACCACGCCGATTCAGTTCCCCGGCGAACGCAACCAGTTGCGCTACATTCCGCTCGGCGTGGGCGCGGTGATTCCCCCGTGGAATTTCCCCTTCGCCATCATGGCTGGGATGACGGCGGCTTCGATCGTCTGCGGGAACACGGTCATTCTGAAGCCATCGGTCGATTCGCCCACGATCGCCGCAAAGTTTATGGAGGTGCTCGAAGAGGTTGGGTTGCCGGACGGCGTCGTCAACCTCTGCCCGGGCGAGGGGCAGAAGTTCGGCAGCGCCGTCGTGGCACATCCGCAGACGCGGTTCATCGCATTCACCGGGTCAAAGGCCGTCGGTCTCGACATTCATGAGCGGGCAGCGAAAGCTCAGCCGGGGCAGATCTTCATCAAGCGAACGATCCTCGAGATGGGCGGCAAGGACTCGATCATCGTTGAGGCCGATGCCGACCTCGACGCTGCACTGGATGGCGTTGTTGCCAGCGCGTTCGGCTTCAACGGACAGAAGTGTTCGGCGTGCTCCCGCGCGATCGTAGCCGCCGAAGTCTATGACGTCTTCTGCGACCGTCTGCAGGAACGAGTCGCAAAGATCAAGACCGGCGACCCTGCCGAGAACGTCTACACCGGGCCGGTCATCAGCGAAAAGGCCTACCGCAAGGTGCTCGAGTACATCACGATCGGCAAGGGCGAGGGCACCGTACTGAACGGCGGCCACGCAATCGAAACACCGGAGGGCGGCTACTACATCGCGCCAACAGTGATTGCGGACGTTGCCCCGACGGCACGCATCTCGCTCGAAGAGATCTTCGGACCGGTGCTCGCTGTCATCAAGTCACACAGCTTCGACGACGCCCTTGCGATCGCGAACAACACGGAGTACGGCCTGACCGGAGCGATCTACACAAGCTCCCGCGAAAAGCTGGACCGGGCACGCGAAGAGTTCCACGTCGGCAACCTCTACTTCAATCGCAAATGCACAGGCGCCATGGTCGGCGCGCATCCCTTTGGCGGCTTCAATATGAGCGGAACCGACTCAAAGGCCGGCGGCCCAGACTATCTGTTGCTGTTCACGCAGGCAAAGAGCATCGCCGAAAGACTTGGACACGCCAGCCCTGCAGCTGAAAAGCAGTCCGACCAGATGGGGATGTAGAGGAAATCACCACGTCACGAAGACAAGGCGTAACAGTGATCAAAGCGATAAAGACAGATAAAAAAGGAAATGCGAGGCGAGCTGGAACCATCCCGAGCTCAAATCCTATCCCCATCAGCTTTTATCGGTTTTTATCCCTCTGATCACTGTTACGCCTTTCGTCTGCTCAAGCCGTCTTCATCTGGATCAAATGCCCAGCTTTCGCTGCCGCCTCTGCCAGAGCACGGTGGTGGATAGTAAATAGCGCAAGCTCGAGCCGGTCCGAGACACCACTCTTGTCGTAGATGCTGCGCAGGTAGTTCTTGATCACCTGTTCCTTCGTCCCAAGCTGCGTCGCGATGTCCTTGTTCTTGCAACCCTGAACGATCAGCGCCACAATCTGCATCTCCTTTGGCGTCAGCCGGTCGCGAACCCGTGTGCCGACGCTGTCCGCAGCCTGCATGGTCATCACATTCGCGCGCTGCACAAAGTGTTGCCCCTGCGCCACGCGACGGACACAGTCCACAAGTACAACCCCAGGAACATTCCGGCTCAGTATCCCGTCGAACAGCACCGCCACATCGTCCCCAACCTGCTCCGTATTCTCCGCCACAAGCACGATGCGGCTTCCCGCCGACCGTGCCCGCGCCGCCAGATCCTTCAAATCCAGCCGCATACTCGAGGACACCAGAAGCACCGAGCCGCGCAAGTTGTCGATGGCGGCAAATAGCTTTTCTGCATCCTCGCACTGGGCCGCAATGCGCATATCATCCTCGAGCGCCAGCACCCTTGCCGCGCCTGCTCGAAAGATCGCCTGATTGTCAGCCAGAATAAGTCGATTCATAGGTATCTTTATCTCCTGCCGGGATATAGCGGCCCGCAATCCCCTTATCGGTCAATTGCGGCGAAGAATCTTCAATGTCTACAATTCGGACAAATCCAGCCCTAATATCCATGGGGAGGGCAAGATCCACTCGGAGAAAACGATATCTTTCTGAACCCTGAAGGCGTTGTCCACAATCGAATCATACGTGGGTGCATGGGAAAGTTGTCACAAAGTACAAAGAGACAGCTGAGCAAGTATAAAAAGGGATATGCCTAAGCCTATTTTGCTAGCCATCGACGACGACACCAGCGTATTGGAGGCCGTGGTCCAGGATCTTCGCCGGCACTACGGTCAGGACTATCGCATCGTTCGCGCTGCCTCCGGAGCCGCCGCGCTGGATATCTGCCGCCAGCTTCACGAGCGCAAGGATATCGTCGCGCTCTTCCTCTCCGACCAGCGCATGCCGGGGATGACAGGAGTCGACTTTCTCCAGCAAGCGCTCACGATGTATCCCGACGCGAAACGCGTCCTCCTTACCGCCTACGCCGACACCGAAGCAGCCATCCGCGCCATCAACTCCGCAAAGATCCACTACTACCTCAACAAGCCCTGGGATCCGCCCGAAGAGAAGCTTTACCCCGTGCTCGACGACCTGCTCGAGTCCTGGAAGCAGGGCTACAAAGCACCCTACGAAGGCATTCGCGTCGTCGGCACCCGCTGGTCCTCGGCAGACCACAGCGTTCGCGATTTCCTCTCCCGCAACCGCGTTCCCTACCAGTGGCTTAGCCCTGAGCAACACCCCGAAGCCGTCGAACTACTCAAAGAGCGCGGCCTCGATGACTCCAAACTCCCCATCGTCATCTTCGGCGACGGTACAGCTCTCGTTCAGCCCTCCTCAAGCGATCTCGCCACCAAACTCGGCATGCCACGCCAGGCCCAGCAGAAGTTCTACGACATCGTCATCGTGGGCGCCGGTCCCGCTGGCCTCGCTGCGGGTGTCTACGCCGCCTCCGAAGGCCTCAGCACCCTCATCGTCGAAGGCGAGGCCATAGGCGGACAAGCCGGCTCCAGCTCCAAAATTGAAAACTACCTCGGCTTCCCCCAGGGTCTCAGCGGATCCGATCTTGCCGACCGCGCCTATATTCAGGCCAATCGCCTTGGCGCCGAATTCCTCGCCCAGCAGGTCACCTGTATTCGCCGCGACAACCAATACCAGATCGTCCAGTTGTCCGACGGACAGGAGATCACCTGTCATGTCTGCCTCATCGCTACTGGTGTCGCTTACCGTAAGGTCGACATCCCCGGCGCCGAACAGCTCACCGGCGCCGGCGTCTACTACGGAGCCGCGCTCGCCGAGGCCAAGGCCTGCGCCGACGAGATCGTTTACATCGTTGGCGGCGCGAACTCAGCCGGGCAGGCAGCCATGTACTTCTCCCGTTACGCCGGCAAGGTTCACATGCTCGTGCGCGCCGACTCGCTCAACAAGAGCATGTCGAAATACCTCATCGACCAGATCAAAGCAACACCTAACATCACCGTCGAGACCTGCACCGAGATCGTCTCCATGGACGGCGACGGCCACCTAGAATGCCTTACACTCAAGACCTCCAACGGCGAGGAGAGGCGTCCCGTCACCTCCCTCTTCATCTTCATCGGCGCCGCTCCCAAGACCGACTGGCTCCCCAAGGACATCGCTCTCGATGCCAAGGGCTTCATCCTGGCCGGTCCCGATCTGAAGACCCAGTCTCCCAAATCATGGAAACTCGACCGTGACCCCTATCTGCTCGAGACCAGCGTCCCCGGTATCTTTGTCGCCGGAGACGTCAGGTACAACTCAGTAAAACGATGCGCCTCCGCCGTTGGAGAAGGCTCCATTGCGATTCAGTTTGTGCACCAATATTTAGCTACGCTTTGAAAGGCAACTAAACCCATAACCCGATGAGCGAAGAAATCCAAATCGTCCGAAACAATATCGTTGAAACACTGAGCGAGGAACTGATTGCGCAACTGCGTAAGGTTCCCATCCTGTCCTCACTGAAAGACGAGGAATTGCACTGCCTTGAAGGGGTCAGAGAGGTTCACCTCAACAAGGGCGAGGCCGTTGCCCGGCAGGGTGAAGTCGCGCATTTTTTCTGGATTTTGCTCGAAGGCGAGCTTCGCATCCACCAGACCCAGCCCGACGGCAGCGATGTGACCTTCGCCATGATCGAAAGCGGAAACGCCTTCGGCGAGTTGCCTCTTCTGACCAACGTCCCGAACCTCGCCAGCGTCGAGAGCACTGGATCAAGCCAACTGCTGCAGCTTGACGAGGAGCAGTTCTGGAGTTTGATGACAAGCTGCCCCGAAGTTCGCAAGGCCATTCTCGGCAACATGGCGTCCCGGTTTCAAAAGATGCAGAGCCTGACCGTGCAGCAGGAAAAGATGGCCTCGCTCGGTACACTCGCCGCGGGCCTGATGCACGAGCTCAACAATCCCGGCTCCGCAGCTCGTCGCGCCGCCTCGCAATTGCGAGAGAATCTGACGCGAATGCATGAACTTTCTCTCAAATTCAAAGAACGCGATCTGACCACGGAACAGAAGCACTGCATGTTCGATCTGCAGAAGCAGGCGCTCGCCGTGAAGCAGCCCCTGATGATGAACTCCCTCGACCAGAGCGATGCCGAGGAGGCTTTGGCCACGTGGATGGAGTCGGCCAACATCGCAAACGCGTGGAAGATGGCGCCCACTCTCGTGTCGATCGGCATCAATGCCAAAGAGCTGGAGCGCGTCCGCAACGACTTCGAAGGGCCCCTGCTGTCTGACGCACTGGGCTGGCTCGAGGCGCTGGTCTCCAGCATGCAACTCGTCAACACCATTGAAGAGAGCATCGGCCGCGTCACCGACCTGGTGAAAGCCGTCAAGACCTACGCGTACGAAGCCAAGGGCCAAAGGCAGACGATCGCCATCAACGACAGCATCCATGCGACGCTCGTCATCCTCGGACACAAGATGCGCGAGAAAGAGATTGTGCTCGAGAAGAACTTCGCCACCGATCTCCCGCCGCTCCACACCGAGTGCTCCGGCCTGAACCAGATCTGGACCAACCTCCTCGACAATGCAATCGACGCCGTTCCGCAGCACGGACAGATCCGCGTGCGCACCTGGGCAGAGAAAAAGTCTGCCAGCCCAAACGATTCGCACGTCGACCTCTGCATCAGCATCAAGGACAACGGCGTCGGCATTCCACTGGAGAGCCAGCCCCAGATCTTCGACCCCTTCTACACCACGAAACCTGTAGGCGTCGGCACAGGTATCGGTCTCGGCATCGTTCAACGCATCGTAGAACAATACGGCGGCACGATCCGATTCAGCTCCGAACCCGGCAACACGGAGTTTGTCGTGCGACTGCCCAGCGATCGCGGATAAAAAAATCTGTGTTCGCGCCGCAACTTCTTTGAGAACAACATTTCCCTTCGCAGAGCGTTTACTCCTTCGAATTCGAACGCGCACCCAATCACGGTTGCGCGCGAATCGATAGTGAGGACGCCATGAAACTCTCTCGTGTTGCACTTCTGCTCGCTGCCGGAGCCGGTCTTTTTACTGCCGGCTGCGCTTCGCATCCCTACTATGCTGCTGCGCCGCCGCCACCGCCGTATGGCAGCACTCCCCCTTTGATCGCAAGGGCTGATCACGAGGGATTCCGTGCCGGTTCTGAAGACGGCGCGCGCGACCGTGTCAACGGCTTCGGCTATCATCCGCGCAACGACCGCCGCTATCACGACGCCCCCGGTTACGATTCGTCGATGGGACCCTTCGGCCCGTATCGTGATGCCTTCCGCAACGCCTATCTTCGCGGCTACGATCAAGGCTTCCGTCGGCCCTGAACCCCGGCAGTGGTCTCCCGTCATCGTATGATGGATTCCAGGAGACCACTGTGCCGCTCACGCCTTTTCATATCGCCTTCCCGGTTGACGACCTCGACGCCGCTCGCACTTTTTACGGAACGACCCTGGGCTGTCCTGAAGGTCGCAGCTCCGCGCAGTGGATCGACTTCGATCTCTTCGGCCACCAGATCGTGGCGCACCTGAAGCCCTCCTCGACTAACGGCAAGGCCCACCACAATCCCGTCGACGGCCACGACGTTCCCGTTCCGCACTTCGGCGTCGTCCTTCCGATGGAGACCTGGGAGACATTGGCAGAGCGCCTTCGCCGCGCCTGCGTCACCTTCGTTATCGAGCCCTATATCCGCTTCAAGGGCGAAGTTGGTGAGCAGGCAACCATGTTCTTTCTCGATCCCGCAGGCAACGCCCTCGAGTTCAAAGCCTTCGCCGACATCAGCCAGCTCTTCGCAAAGTAAGCGCTAACCACCCCGAACAAACCCCCGGAAATCAGGACCATACCCATCTGTACCCCGCATAAGCTCTGATCTTCAGGCGGAGCAGGGCTTTCCGCTAAGACAAACGCTTTACTATAGCGTTTTAGTTAGTTTAGACTCTCCGCAACCGAAAAAGACCATTTTGACGGTCGCGGCAAACGGGCCAGTTTGTCGCACAGATTCAAAGGAGCCTGAATGCAATCCGCCAAGCTGTTCCCCACTGCCACTCTTGTTTCCCTCTCCGTTCTTCTCGGCTTTGGCTCGCTTGCGGCCCAGACGAAGGCCGGTCCAGACACATCGAAGATGCCCCAGACCATGGCTTGGATGAACAAGGCTCTCTCCCCCGATCAACGCGCCGACCTGGTGATCGGCCAAATGACGCTCGACGAAAAGATTCAGATGGTCCATGGAACCGGATGGGGCGTTCTCCGCGCCGGCTCTCCCATTCCCGCCCGTTCGAACTTCGGCGCAGGCTTCATGGCTGGCATCGACCGCCTCGGCATCCCCGACATCAATCTCGCCGACTCCGCCGTCGGCATCCGCATGGCCGCCTACCAGAGCCGTTACGCAACGTTGTTGCCCTCCACGCTCGGTGCCGCCGCAAGCTGGGACCCCGACTCCGCCTTCCTCTATGGATCCGTGATCGGCCGTGAACTGCGTCAGCAGGGCTTCAACATGTCCATCGGTGGCGGCGTGGACATCATGCGCGAGCCTCGCAACGGCCGCAACTTCGAGTACGCCGGCGAAGATCCCCTTCTCGCCGGGACCATGACTGGCAATGTCGAAAAAGGCGTCCTCTCGCAGCACGTCATGAACGACATCAAGCACTACGCGCTCAACGATCAGGAGACCGGTCGCACCGTCGTCAACGTTCTGCTCGACAAGAAAGCCATGCGCGAGTCTGACCTTCTCGCCTTCGAGATCGCCCTCCCCATCGCGAATCCCTCCGGCGTCATGTGTTCCTACAACCTCGTCGAAGGCAACTACGCCTGCGAGAACGACTACCTCCTCAACGACGTCCTCAAAAAAGACTTCAAGTTCAAAGGCTGGGTGCTCTCCGACTGGGGCGCGACCCACAGCACCGTCAAATCCGCGCTCAACGGCCTCGACCAGGAGATGCCCGGCGACGACAACTACTTCAACGCACCGCTGAAGAAAGCCGTGGAAGACGGTCAGGTTCCCACCGCACGCCTCAACGACATGGTGCACCGCATCCTGCGCAGCATGTTCGCCGCCGGCGTTGTCGACAATCCGCCCGTCCGCACCGTTGTCGATCCCTTTCGTGGACGCGATGACGCCCAGCACATCGCAGAGGAGAGCATCGTCCTGCTCAAAAACTCCGGCGGCATTCTTCCGCTCAAAGCCTCGCCCTCCAACTCCATCGCCCTCATCGGCTCGCACGCCGACGTTGGCGTTCTCTCCGGCGGAGGCTCCGCGCAGGTCGACTCCCCCGGCGGCAACGCGGCCAATCCACGGCCCGGCGGCTCCGTATGGGGAGAACCGATCTACTTCCCCTCCTCTCCGCTGAAAAATATTCAGGCCAAATCGCCGCAATCCTCCGTTAAGTACATCGACGGGAAAGATACGGCTGAAGCCGCGAACCTCGCGAAGTCCTCGACGTTAGCCATCGTCTTTGCCAACCAACCCATGCGTGAAGACATGGATGCCGTATCGCTCTCTCTACCCAAGAATCAGGACGCACTCATTGAAGCCGTCGCGGCAGCCAACCCCAACACCATCGTCGTACTCGAAACCGGCGGCCCGGTCAGCATGCCGTGGATCGATCACGTCAAAGGTGTCGTCGAGGCATGGTATCCCGGTATCGGTGGCGCGCAGGCGCTCGCCAACATCCTCTTCGGCGACGTCAATCCCTCTGCGAAACTCCCCGCCACCTTCGCCAAAGACGACGCGCAGCTTCCTCACCCCGTCGTTCCCGGTCTCGAAGGCCTCTCCACCGGCGCACGCAACCGTGAACTCAAGATCAAACCATTCGACCTCAGCTACACCGAGGGAGCCAAGGTCGGTTACAAATGGTTCGAAGCCACCAACAAGCAGCCGCTCTTCCCCTTCGGCTTCGGCTTGTCCTACACCACCTACACCTACTCCAACCTCACCGTCGACGACGCCGACCGTTGCGCCCACTTCACGGTTCGCAACACCGGCAATCGCGAAGGAACCGAGATCGCAGAGGTCTACGTTGCCCTGCCATCCGCGGCAAAGGAGAACTACAAGCGTCTCGCAGCATGGCAGCGAGTGAAGCTGGCTCCCGGCGAATCAAAGGACGTGACGCTCCCTCTGCATCCGCTCTCTCTCACCGTCTTCAACACCGACAAGAACGACTGGCAGTTGCTCCCCGGCGATTACAGCGTGACAGCCGGGCCATCCTCCAGCGACACTCCGCTGAAGGCGACGCTGCACATCCATCCCTGATGCTGCACGGTTGCTCGTCGCGTGCCTGCCTCGATCGCCAGAGGGTAGGCCCATGTTAAACTGCCGTACGGCCCGCGGCAGAACATTATGGCTCCCCGACTCATCATCAACGCGGACGACTTCGGCCTCACTCCAGGCGTCAACCGCGCAATCGCGGAGCTTCATCAAGCCGGAGCCCTCACCTCCACCACGCTCATGGCCACCGGCCCGGCCTTCGATGACGCCATCGTCACGCCCACGCCAACCCCACCCTCGGCGTAGGCTGTCACATCGTCCTTACCGACGGAACTCCCGTCTCTCCTCCCCAAACCATCCCCACCCTCATCGGTCCCGACGGCAAAAACCTTCGCCCTTCACTCATCGACTTCATCCAGGCACTCCTGCGCGGCAAGATCAGCAAAGACGAGATCAAACTTGAGGCCCTCGCTCAAATTCAAAAACTCCAGCGCGCCGGCATCAACGTCACGCACGTCGACACCCACAAACACACTCACCTCTTCTCCGCCGTAACCGGTCCGCTGTTACAAATCGCCGAGCAATGTTCCGTCCGCGCCGTCCGTCACCCATTCGAACAGCGCTGGAGCCTCGCGCTCGGCCACGGCAACCGTACCCGCCGCCTTCAGGTGAAGCTCCTCAGCCCCCTCAAAACCAGGTTCGAACGCCAGCCTCAAATCCGCAGCGGACAAGTCCTCACCACCGACGGCACCATCGGCATCTCCGCCACCGGCAATCTCTACCGCGAAACCCTCCACGAAATCCTGCACGCCCTGCCCGCCGAAGGCACCTTCGAACTCGTGCTGCCATCCCGGCTACAACGACGCCGACCTCGATCGCATCACCACCCGCCTCCGCACCCATCGCGACATCGAACGCAACGCCCTCATGAAGGAAATACCCGCAATCGCCATGCATCCAAACGGCCCCCGGCTCATCCACTATGGAAGTCTCAGCACGCAAAGCGCATCGCGCGAGGCTGGCAAGTTCATCCCCGATTCACGACAATAGCGAATCTTATCCAGCGGCAATCGCGTCCAACAGTTAGCCACATCAAGCCGCGCGCACAAGCGTGAGAAATATTGGAAGTCTAATGAAGATCGGCATCACCTGTTATCCCACCTACGGCGGCAGCGGCGTTGTAGCCACCGAACTCGGCATCGAACTCGCCGCCCGCGGCCACGAGATCCATTTCATCACCTACTCACAGCCCTTCCGCCTCACCGGCCGCGAAGCCAACATTCACTTCCACGAAGTCGCAGTCTCGAACTACCCACTCTTCGAACATCCACCCTACGATCTCGCTCTCGCCACCCGCATGGCCGAGGTTGCCGAGTTCTACTCGCTCGATCTCCTCCACGTCCACTACGCCATCCCCCACTCCGTCAGCGCTCTGCTGGCCCGGCAGATGCTCGCCTCGCGCGGTCTTCATCTTCCCTTCATCACCACCCTCCACGGCACCGACATCACGCTCGTCGGCATCGACCGCTCCTACCTCCCCATCACCAAGTTCGGCATCGAACAATCCGACGGCGTCACCGCCATCTCCACCTACCTCCGCAATCGCACTCGCGAAGCCTTCGACATCAGCTCCGAGATCGAGGTCATCCGCAACTTCGTCAACTGCGACGTCTACATCCGCAATCCCGAGCTCGTCGCCGCCATGCGTCCTCGTTTCGCCGAGCCCGGCGAGCGACTCCTCGTTCACCTCTCCAATTTCCGTCCCGTCAAACGCATTCAGGATGTCGTTAAAGTCTTCGCCCGCGTCGCCAAGGCAATGCCCGCGCGTCTGATGCTGATCGGCGACGGCCCCGACCGCAGCGTCGCCGAATATCTTGCCCGCCAACACAACGTGCAGGACCGCATCCACTTCGTCGGCAAACAGGACAACGTGCACGAGCTCCTCCCGCTCGCGGACCTCATGCTTTTACCCAGCGAGATGGAGTCCTTCGGTCTCGCCGCGCTCGAAGCCATGGCCTGCAGCGTCCCCTCCATCGCCACCCGCGTCGGCGGCGTCCCCGAACTCATTCAGGACGGCCACAACGGTCTCCTCTTTGACGTCGGCGACACCGACTCCATGTCCACCGCCGCCATCTCCCTGCTCAGCGACCAGCATCGCCTCCAAGCCATGGCCAAAGCCGGCCGCAAAACCGCGCAGGCCCACTTCTGTTCCTCCCGCGTCATCCCGCTCTACGAGGACTACTACGACCGCGTCGTCACCCGAACCCAACCCAGCCACTAAACGCTATCGCAACCCGCACGAGGTCAGTGGGTCTGGCTTTCGGTACTGTCTCAGTTTGAAATTCGGGTTTCGACCCAAAACGGATCTGACGAGTCGGCGCAGTCCGTCGGGCGAGTCGCGCGATTAAGCGGGAACGTACGTCAACCTGATGACGTCCTCGCCGATTCGATCGCTGGACACCAGGCGGAGCGGCGGCCGGGGGCCGGCGAAGAATGGCGTGCCACGACCAAGCACGATGGGGCGGAGGTAGAGTCGATACTCATCGATCAGACCAAGATTGGTCAGACTTCCTGCCAGGTTTGGTCCGGCAACGTCAATCTCCCCATCCAACTGAGCCTTCAGCCCACGTATCGCCGCCTCGAGGTCATCGTCGATAAGTGTGGCGTTGGGCCCGACCGACTTCAACGAGCGCGACACAACCCACTTCCGCTGGCTCCGCCACATCGCCGCGAAGTCGCGATCCTCTGCGTCCCAGTCGGGAAGGTCCTTATCCCAATAGCGCATGATCTCGTACATGACGCGACCGTACACCACGCCCGTCAGGCCGCGCGCCTGCTCAATGAAATGACGAGAGAGCGCCGGACTGGGTGGCCCCAGTTCCATGTGATCGACGTAGCCGTCGAGGGACTGGTTCAATCCATACACGAGCTTTGCCATGCTGCAAAATCCCCTCTCCAGGTTCTTCAGAATAGCCTAAGCCGACGTTCCGCGGAAACGAGATTGGATTCGATCCGCGCTGCATTGTCGGAGTGACCCAAAATGAGGGGTTCGCTTTCCACCCAAGGCAGATATTCCAACCTGAGACACTACCGGGCTTTCACCACGCTTCCAAACGAGAGCACTTTCCACGTTCGGCGTCTAAGCTTCGCAGAACATCTTCGGAAATTCTTCCGTTACGACTAGTTTTCGCGAGAACCCTCAAGACCGCGTCATCGCGCGCACCGCATCCTGCACCAGATGGCTGATCGCCTCACCCGCCGCCCCGCCGATCGGCCCCCACGTCTCAGCCCCCGAATCGAGAATCGGCATCAGCAACGTCACCCTCGTCCCGCGCCCCGGCCGGCTGTTGATCTCCACCGTCGCGAGCTCTCCATACAAAACCTCCATCCGCTCGCGAACATTTCGCACCCCGATTCCAGTTCCCGGGCTCACCAGTCCGCTTGTAGGCGAAGCCGCATTGTGCTCCGGAGCCATGCCCACGCCATCGTCCTCCACCTCCACCATCAACCGGCCTTCATCCGTAATCCGGCTTCGCAGCGTCACCGTCCCGCCGCTGATCCTCGGCTCCAGCCCATGCTTGATGCTGTTTTCAATCAGCGGTTGCAGCATCATTCCCGGCACAACGACGTCCAGCGTGTCGTTGGCAATCTCCTTCACCACTTTCAGTTTGTTTCCAAACCGCACCACCTCGATATCCAGGTAATCATCCGTAAACTCCAACTCCTCCCTCAGCGGCAGAAAAGCCTCACGCTCTTTCAGCAGCACGCGCAGAATATTTGCCAGCTTCACGATCATCTCGCGCGCCAGCTCCGGCTGCGACCGCACCAGCGACGTAATCGAATTCAGCGTATTGAACAAAAAGTGCGGATTGATCTGCCGCTGCAGCGCCTCCAGGCGAGCCTCCAGCAGCAGCCTTCCCTGCTCCTCCAGCTTGCGCTCCACGCGAATCGCATTCCATATCTTCAGCGGAATTCCCACAACAATCGGCGCCGTCGCGCAGATCGCCAACTCCACCCAGTACTCTCGCGAATACAGCTCAAAGAAATGGCGCGGATAAAACATCGCCAGCATGCTCGTCCCAAACTGCATCGAAACAATCAGCACCAGCAGAAGAATCTGCCGGTCCAGATGCGGTCGCCGCAGATTCCGCGTCACCCAGTGATAGATACTCAGGTCGATCATCGGAGAGAACGACCACACATCCTCCGCGTCAGTGAACCGCCCGAAGGCTCCGGCAATCGCCGCAACCACCAGATTCACCGGCAGCGACCAGAACTCATGGTGCAGCAACGCAGGAATCGCCAGCACCGCGCCACCCGCCATCGCCGCCAGCGGCCCCACCAGAATCCCCAGCAGAATCGTCGTCTCAAATGACAGGTCTGCCGCCAGAAAGTTCGGCACCATCGTGCGCACCAGTACTCCCAGCGTCAGCGGCGCACAGATCATCGCGACCAGCCCCGCCGTCTGCCGCGGTGTACGGTGCGGCATCAGCAGCAGGTTCTTGAACCGCTTCGACCGCACCAGAGAACTCGACACCGCCGCCGCCACGCCCAGCTCCACCAGCAGCGTAATCAGGATCAGCTTGGGGTCGGTCTGCGTCACATCACTACTTTACGCTGCTCGCCTTCTACTCCCTACACCCAAAGTCCGTACTCGCTCCTCTGCATCCATCCGCCGCGTCCACAATCTAATGTCCATGCCCACCGAAACGTATAATCAAATCATGCCGTTCGCAAGCGTTACCAAAGTAGCCGAAGCCGACTTCCCCACCCGCTGGGGACAATTCCGTATCCTCGGCTTCGAGGGCGTCATCGACAACCCCACTGCCTGCAACGACAACATCCCGGCCCCCGCCGTCCGCATCGAATCTGCCGTAGCCCTGGTCATGGGCGACATCCACGCCGCGCCGCCCATCGTTCGCATTCACTCCCAGTGCCTCACCGGCGACGTCTTCCACTCCCTGCGCTGCGACTGCCGCCAGCAGTTCGAGCTCGCCATGACCACAATCACCGACGCCGGCGCCGGCATCCTCCTCTACGAGCAGCAGGAGGGCCGCGGCATCGGCCTCATGGCCAAACTCCGCGCCTACGAGCTCCAGGACAAGGGCCTCGACACCATCGAAGCCAATCTCGAACTCGGCTACGAAGCCGACTGCCGCCACTTCGAACTCCCCGCCGCCATTCTCAAGCAGATGGGCGTGAAATCCGTTCGCCTCATCACCAACAACCCGGCAAAGGTCGAAGCCCTCGAACTCGCCGGCATCAAAGTCACCGAACGCATCTCCGCCGAGGTCTCCCCCGAACCCACCAACGAGCGCTACCTACGGACCAAGCGTGAAAAGATGGGTCACCTCGTCAGCTAACTGGCAAACCCGGCCCGACGCAGCCATCTTAATCCAGGTCACGGAAAATAGAACGTCCATGAGAGGTTCCGTATGGCAATCCCCCGCCGCACTCTCTTCATCGTCCTAGGAAGCATCGTTGGCCTCATCCTTCTCGTCATCATCTGCATTCCGCTCTTCCTCGACGCCGACAACTTCCGCACACGTATCGAATCCGAGCTCACCACCTCGCTCGGCCGCAAGGTAACCCTCGGCAAACTCGACCTTTCCGTCCTCTCCGGCAGCCTCGTTGCCGAAAACACCGCCCTCGCGGACGATCCCACCTTCAGCACCCAGCCGTTCATGACGGCCTCCAAAGTCAAAATCGGCATTGAGATGATTCCCCTCATCTTCAGCCGCCAGATCCACATCACCGGCTTTACCCTCGACTCGCCGAAGATCAATCTTCTCCGCGCCGCCAACGGCACCTGGAACTACTCCACCATCGGCAGCGCACAAAAGAACGCCCCAACAAAAGATTCCAGCTCCCTCATCCCCAACCTCACCGTTGGCCACGTCACCGTCACGAACGGTCAGCTCACCGTCGGAGCGTTACCCGCTCCCGGGGCAATAGCCACGCCCCCGCACACCTACGACAAGCTCGAACTCGAAGCCAAAGATTTCTCCTTCCAGAAATCCTTTCCCTTCACCGCCTCGACCAGCCTCCCCGCCGGGGGCACCGTCTCGCTCACCGGCAACGCCGGCCCCATCGACCCAAAAGACGCCTCCCTGACACCGTTCTCAGCCCATCTCGTCGTCAAACATCTCGACCCGCTCGCCGCCGGCTTTGTCGACACCACCGCCGGCGTCAAAGGCACCATCGACGCCATCGATGTTCAGGCCACCTGGAACGGCAAGCAACTTCACGTCGCCAATCTCCTCGTCGACACCCCCAAACTCACCCTCGTCCGCGAAAACAAACCCACCAATGTCGCAACCCCGCCCCCAGCCCCCAACAGCAACGACATGCTCAGCACCCTCACCGCGGATCATCTCCAGATCAAAGACGGCACCCTCACCGTCACTTCGCCCGGCCAATCCACTCCCGCGGTCTATCAAAAACTCAACGCTGAAGTCACCAACGTCTCCCCCACCGCAGCCTCGCCCTTCAAGCTGAGCGCACAGATCCCCGGCGGCGGTTCTCTCACCGGTGACGGCACCGGCGGCCCCGTCAATCACGCAAACACCGCCGCAACACCACTCAACGCGCACGTCGCCATCACGCACCTCGACCTCGCCACCAGCGGCGTCGTTGCCCCCGACGCCGGCATCAGCGGCATCGCCGATATCGATCTCCGAGCACTCTCCGACGGCAAAAATCTCAACGCAAACGTCTCCTCCAAAATCCAGGGTCTTCGCATCGCAAAAAACGGCTCGCCGTCCGCTAAGCCCGTCGATGTCCAACTCTCCGTTGCGCAAGATATGCAGTCCCTCGCCGGTCAGATCCAGAAGGGAGTCATTAACATCGGCGGAGCCATCATCAACATCGCGGGAACCTACCAGACCAGCGGCGCAACCACCACGCTCAATCTCAAAGTCAGCAGCGACGGCACGTCGATCGACGCGCTCGAAGCCTTCCTGCCCTCCGTCGGAGTCCATCTGCCCAGCGGCTCTCGCCTGCAGGGTGGAACCCTCACCACCAGTCTCAACGTCACCGGCACCTCCGCGAACCCCATCATCAGCGGCCCGGTCCGACTCAACAATACCAACCTCGCCGGCTTTGATCTCGGCTCCAAACTCGGCCCGCTTAGCTCGCTCGCAGGCATCAAGAGCGGCTCCGGCACCGCCATCCAGTCGCTCAGCACCAACATCAACGTCAACGGCGGCAACGTCCGCACAGACAACCTCTCCGTCATCGTCCCGTCCATCGGCTCAGCCACCGGTGCAGGCACCATCAGCGCAGCCGGAGCACTGAACTACAACGTCGTTCTCAAACTCACTGGCGTCCTCGGAGCAGTCGGCGGCGGCAAAGGCGGCGCAACAGCAGGAGCCGGAGGCATCGCAGGCCAACTCTTGGGCATGATCCCAGGTGGCGCCGCCGGAGGAGCCGCAGGGAGTGTCGCCGAAAATATCGCCGGCTCAGCCCTGCGCAACGGCGTCCCCGTTCAGATCGGAGGCACCACTTCCAGCCCCACCTTCACACCCAACATGAGCGGTCTGGCAAGCAGTGCAGCCGGAGCCGCCGTCAAGGGAGCAACCAAGCCCTCAAAGAGCCAGACTGATCCACTCTCGAACGCACTCGGCGGCCTGTTCAAGCCCCACTGATCACAATCTTGGATCGCCTCGTCTGGGTCGCATCGTGTGGTCCTCCTCGCCTGCTCCTTTAAGACCGCCGCTCCTCAAATCCAGGCGGCGGGACCGCCGCCTCCGGACTAACCCTCCTCCTCCGGCCCGGTACCGTTCCTCGCGTCGCCACCACCACCTTCGCCGTCGTCACGATCTGCCCAATGTGCCGTTGGGCATGGTCCGCGCAGTGCACCAGCAACCCTCCCACGCTGCTCGGAAGCCCTCCTCTGCCCACCCAACGCGCCTTATCGTAGCTTTCTTCCCCAATCGCCTTAATCCGCTCCATCGCCGAATCAAGCCCACGCTCAAACTCGCCAAAAATCATCTCCCGCGAACCCGTCATCTCCATCTCTGCCGCGAGCGCATCCAGCTGAGCGTTACTCAACTGCCGCCCTTCGGCATAAGTCAGCAGCCGGTCCAGGCTCCGCGCAATATGCCGCATTTGCGACGCAACCGAAGGCAGCCCAAACGGCCTCGACTCGAGTTGCTCGTACGTAAAGTCGGAACACCATCGCGCCACATCCTCCCGAGCCTGTTCCAGAGCATGCAGCACACCCCGCCGCACAGCATCTTCCTCGGTCAAGGTTCCGCGCAACCAAGGCTCAACCATCACAACATCCTTTCGACGTCCCGTTGTAATCGGTGTCGCACAACAAACTGATCTTAAGCATTTTCACCCTGTGCAAGCCACTCTCACAATCCCTTTTCCTTACGAAACTCCCTCACCACCTCGCCGACATCCCGGTGCTGTCCATCCACCGCATCGTTCATCCCCCTCACCTCGTCGGCGCTCACCTTCCCCGCCAGCCGGTCCATCGCCACCTGAATCCCCGGATGCCGGCGCAGCGAGTCTTCGCGCACCAGCGGCACCGCCTCATACGGCGGAAAGTAGTGCAAGTCATCCTCCAGCACCACAAACCCCAGCGCCCGTATCGGCCCATCGGTCGAGTTGCCCGCCACCATATCCACCTGCCCGCTCGACAGCGCCCGGTACAACAACCCCAGGTCCATCGTGCGCGGCGAGCCATCGAACTTCAGCCCATACGTCGCCTCCAACCCGCGCAACCCATCCGGCCGCGACTCAAACTCATACCCCACCCCCAGCCGCCAGCCTTCCGGGTCAGGAGCAGTCTTCACCGCATCCGAGATCGTCTTTACCCCCAGCCTCTTCGCATCGTCCCCCCGCACCACCATCGCAAACGTATCTTCAAACCCCAGCCCCCGCCCCACCTTCACCTGATACCGCGACGCGTACAACTCACTCACCCGGCGAAACACCGTCGCCTCATCCCGCTGTCCGATCGGAGGCAGCGGCTGTTTCAAAATCGCCGTCAACGCCGTCCCCGTGTACTCCACATATCCATCGATCCTCCCGCTCACCAACGCCTGCTGGCACAAATAACTCCCCGCCAGATAAAACCGCCGGTCCACCTTCTCTCCCGTGACGGCCTCAATCTCCTGCGCCAGCAACTCCCCCAGCACCACCTGCTCCGTAAAATTCTTCGCCCCAATCGTGATCCGCGAAGACTTGGGCGGCGCACACGCGACAAGCAGCCACAGCCCAAACATCGTCAGTGCCACGAAGCCACACAATCCATCCCGGAGTCCGCACTTGCCCCCCAACCTGAATCGCACTACTGCTTCTAGGTACCCCAAGGCTCCCCGGGACCCCAAGGCTTCTAGGTACCCCAAGGCTTCAGCCTTGGGTCTCTCTGTTGGGCTGGAGCAAAGGGGTTTAACCCCTGGGGTATGCCTTCTTCTATCCGCCGCAATCTCCCCTTCATTCCTCCACCACTCCACGAACCAGCTCAAAGTGATAAAACGATCTCGGCCCAGTCTCATGGCCGGCAATGGCAAAACCCAGCTTCTCAAGCACGCGGATCGAAGCCGCGTTTTCTACTTGAACCGAGGTAACAATCCGCGTCAGTTTCAATTCCTCAAATCCAAAGTCCACAAAGGCGCGGGCCGCCTCGGTCGCCAATCCTCGCCCCCAAAACTCACGAGCTATATAGAACCCCAGAACGGCCTCGCCTGCCACCCTCGCCCCGTCGCTGAGATGCGGATACAAGCCGCAACGCCCCACATAGCGATCCTCCGACTTCAAAACAGTGGCCCACATCGCCAACCGATCCTCGACCGGGTGCATCGCCCTACCCCAGAATCTTTCCTCCGCTGCGTCCCGCGTCCGGGGATTCCCGCCAACATACCGTCGCACCTCGGCATCCGTCTCCATCGCGCAGAATGCCTCAAGGTCGGCCGCCTCGTGTGGTCGAAAACCCAGCCGTCCCGATTCAAGCACCCACATTGAACTCGCTCCTCTTCCTGGAACCAGCTATACCTCTCGCTTGACAAAACACAAGTCCAGAACGCCCCTAAAAATAAGTCCAGGCAGGATCCGCAACCCGGGACTCAAACTCTAAGTCCAACCCTAAAGTCTCTCGTTCGAAGACTTTGCACACTTTTCGCCGGGGAGGGGGGTACCTCACGCCCGCTTCACCGCCATCCGCTTCTCCAGCAAACCCAGCCCTGCATCCGCGACCAATGCCAGCAGCGCCGCCGGTATCGCCCCCGCTAGAACCAGCCCGTTATCCACACTCGCCACGCCGCGAAAGATCAGCTCTCCCAATCCTCCCGCACCAATCGCCGCCGCAATCGTCGCCACACCGACACAAGTCACCGTCGCCGTCCGCAATCCCGCGAGAATCACACTCGCCGCCATCGGCAGTTCCACCTTCACCAGCCGCTGCCACGAAGTCATCCCCATCGCATTCGCCACATCCACCAGCGCCGGATCGACACTCCCAATCCCCGCATACGTGTTCCGCAGAATCGGCAGCAGCGCATAGCCGGTCAGAGCGATAATGGCCAACCGCGCCGCATTCTCTCCCAGCCACGGCACAGGCAGCAACAGCCCAAACAGCGCCAGACTCGGCACCGTCTGCAGCACATTCGCAAACCCAATCACCGGCTTCGCCAGCCCCTGCCGCCGCGTCAGCAAGACCCCCAGCGGCAACCCCACCCCCGCCGCCAGCAGCATCGCCGAAAGCGTCAGCCACAGGTGCTCAAACGTTAGCCGGCCGATCTCCCACCCATGCGCTCGCAAAAAGTCCATCACGCTTTCACCACGCGATGTACAGCCGAAACATAATCCTTTACATAAATATTATCCGAGCCCACAATCTCCTCGGGACACAGATCTGCCACCACCGATCCCTCCGAAAGAAACACCACCCGCTGCGCCAGATAAAGCGCTTCATCCAGATCATGGGTCACCAGCAAAACCGTCTTGCCCACCCGCTCCAAAAGCCCACTCAACATGGTCTGCATCTCTGCCCGCGTCAGCGGATCCAGCGCTCCAAACGGCTCATCCATCAGCAGCACCATCGGATCCGTCGCCAGTGCGCGCGCCAGCCCCACACGCTGCCGCTGTCCACCGGAAAGCTGCCACGGATAACGTGCCCGAAACTCCTCGTACTCGAGCCCCGCGAGCGCCAGCACCTCCCGCACGCGCCCCGCAATCTCCTGCTTCGAGCGCCCCGCCAGCTCCAGCGCCATCCCCCCATTCCGCTCCACCGTCATATGCGGAAACAGCCCCGTCTCCTGGATCACATAGCCGATTCCCCGCCGCAACGCGACCATGTCGTACTCGCACGTCGCCTTCCCCGCCACCAGCACCTCACCCGAAGTCGGCGTCAGCAGCCCATTCACCATCCGCAACAACGTCGTCTTGCCGGACCCACTCCGCCCCAGCAGCGCCGTCGTCGTCCCCGCCTCCAACTCCAGCGAGATATCGCGCAATAAAACACGCCCGTCAGCCAGCGTGTAACTCACCTTCGCGAAGGTAACGCCAGAATCAATCATGTGCGTCCGATTATCTCAGTAGCCCGCACCGAAGAGCGAAGCTCCGACTAAAGAGACATACTCCCGACGGAAAACGAGATAGCAAAGAGCAGAATCGTCAAAGCACAAGCCCCAAGCCCGATCCATCGCACTCTATCCTTCGCAAAGCAGAGCAGCAGAAAGGCAAGAATCGCAGCCGCCATGCCAATCAACTCCGCACTGATGGCAATATCCATCACCCGGGACGCCTCCCCATTGTCGGAAAGCAGCTGCATGGTAATGATCCACAGAGGCGGAACAAACGACGATGCCGTGGCCAGCCCCAGTCCCCCCACGGACAGCCACCGCCGCCATACGGCAAGCTGCTGGCGAAAAACATGCATCCAGAGCGGCAGGCACAGTGCCAGCGGAATGAGGCTTATGGCCATCACAACAGCGATGAAGACTCTTAGCTTCCACTGTTGCATCCAGCCACCTCTGTGCGGGCCGTTTCTCTCCTAGTGAGTTACTTCCGGAGCAGATTCCGTCGCGGCAGGCTCTCCTGTGCCGGGCTGCCCCTTCACGCGAACCACCGTAATCTTCTCAAAGCCTTCCTTGAAGGTTGGCGGCTTTAATCGTTCTGCCATCTTATGCATCACGTCGTCGGTCACCTGCCGGTCGCGCTTCGAATTCCGCTCCATGCACACGGCCAGCGGCACATCAAAGAACACCGCCTGGACCTCGTACCCGAAACTCTTCGCCATCTTGATCCACTGCTTGCGTTCATGCGGCGACAGGTTCGTCGCATCCACATAATTCCACGGCATCTTGGCGATCAGCCGCGCGCGCAGCAAACTCCGCAACGTAGAAAACACCAGCCCCTGATACCTCTGTTCCGTAATGTCGTCGAACAGGAGCGTCCGCAACAGATCGCTCGACAGCGGAGTCACTCCCCGACGCTTGTACCACGTCGTCTTGCCCGACCCCGGCAGACCGATCGTCAGCACCACAAAGCCCTTGGGCGACTTCAGCGCCGGCTGCTCGACCGGCGGCGTCGCCAGTGACTCAGGCTGTGTCTCGACAACCATTTTGGGTTCGGGTGCAGCAGCCTGCGGAACCGTCGCGCGGGCGGCATCTGCCGACGACTGTTTTCCTGCGGCGCTCGGGGATGTCTCGGCTCCATACGTCGGCGCCGCCTCCGGATACGTTGGTCTCAGGGGAGCTGGCTGGTTCGCGGGCAGCTCCTGCCCACTTTTCCCCGTGGACTCCGAATCATTCGGTCCACGTCTAGGGCGTCGTCTCATCTTTTCGCTTATCCATTCGCGCAACTCGCGCATATCACGCTTGTAACACAGCGCCGAAGCACCCCGCAAATCACTCGCACCTCTCGTGGCACCCTGCAAGGTCTCCATGCTCTTGCATTTGCGCCCCCTTTACCCGGGTGTTAGCATTTGAGATGGTGGGCGCAAATGATTCCACTGCGCTCTCAAACGTCAAAACAAGTCAAACACCCCGCAGCATCACGACAGGAGCAACCGAAATCATGGCAGCAGTTAAGGTAGGGATTAACGGCTTCGGCCGCATTGGACGCAACGTCTTCCGCAGCGCTCTCGACAATAAAGACATTGAATTCGTAGCCGTAAACGACCTCACCACCCCCGCCACCCTGGCCCACCTTCTCAAGTACGACTCTATCCTCGGCAACCTTCCGCACAAGATTACCCACGGCGCAGACTTCATTGCAGTCGACGGCAAGCAGATCAAGGTCTTCGCCGAGCGCGACCCGGCCAAGCTCGACTGGGCCTCCGTTGGTGCACAGATCGTCATCGAATCCACCGGTTTCTTCACCGACGCGGAAAAAGCGAAAGCCCACCTCGGCAGCACCGTCAAGAAGGTCATCATCTCCGCGCCTGCCTCCAACGAGGACATCACCGTCGTCCTCGGCGTCAACGAGAACAAGTACGACGCGGCCAAGCACAACGTCATCTCCAACGCGAGCTGCACCACCAACTGCCTCGCTCCCGTCGTCAAGGTTCTCAACGACAGCTTCGGCATCGCTTCCGGCATCATGACCACGATCCACAGCTACACCAACGATCAGGTCATCCTCGACACGCCGCACAAGGACCTTCGCCGCGCCCGCGCAGCCGCTCTCAGCATGATTCCCTCGAGCACCGGCGCCGCCAAGGCCCTCAAGCTCGTCATCCCTGAGATGGACGGCAAGCTCGACGGCTTCGCAGTCCGCGTCCCCACCCCCAACGTCTCCGTCGTCGACCTCACCTTCGTCTCCGAAAAGCCGATCTCAGTAGCGAGCATCAACGAAGCCGTCAAGACGGCCTCCGAAGGCTGCCTGAAGGGCATTCTCGGCTACACGGACGAAGAGCTCGTCTCCTCCGACTTCAAGGGCGATCCCCTCTCCAGCATCTTCGACTCGAAGCTCACCAAGGTTGTCGGCAAGAATACCGGCAAGATCATCAGCTGGTACGACAACGAGTGGGGCTACTCCAACCGCGTCAAAGACCTCATCCTTTTCCTCGTGAAAAAAGGCCTGTAATTCGTCAACCAATCTCAGCGTTGTCATTCTGAGCGAAGCGAAGAATCCCGCATTTTGTTCGATTGCGGAATGGTTCTTCGCTTCGCCATTTACGTGGCATCCTCTTGCCTTCCTCACCCAAAAATCGCCTCCGCATAATTGAACGGCCTGTGCAGCTTGCTCTTCCAGAAGTAAGCCAGAATAATCACGCTAGCCACCGCCGCATACGCACACCACAACGAAGTGAACGCATACCGCTTCACCGCCATCACCGTCAGCAAAATCGCTAAGTTGGCCGCGCCGAAGATCACCATCGGTCTCTCCTTCGAGAAGAACAACGAACCACACGTCGCAATCACATACAACACCGCGAGCACCGTATTGTTGGTCCCATCATTGATGTAGACGATGCTGTCACCTCGCACGAAGATATGCAGTGGATAAGCAATCAACGCCCACAACATATACAGCGTCGTCCCCGTGCCAATCGCCAGAAACGGCAGCATCCGCCTGCGGCTTTTCATGTTCGGTTCAAACAGCAGCACGCTCAGCGGGATCACAAACGGCAGCAGACCCTGCGCATACAACACGAACGCCGCGCCCATATTGTGCGTTACCGCAGGCGACAGAACTCCATCCAGCCCGAGCCACACAAAACCCTCAATAAGCTGATGCACCGCAAAGAACGTAGGCAGCGCCGCGAACAACAACTCTCGCTTGTGTTTCACCTTTGTCAGCGTAACGACTCCGACAGCCCCGAGCACTCCACTTCCAACAAAGTTCGCTGTCGCAGAAAAGCACATATTCCGGAGTACCTCCGCAAGTTCATATTCTGCCAATTCTGCCGATGATACGCGACTTCGTGAACCTAATAACTCACGAAGAAGAACAATCCTGAATCCTCCACCATGCTCACGTAATCTATCAAGCAGGCAGCGAGTCCACCTGCCCAGATCGAGAACTCGATGGGTCGTCGCTTCCAGGAACTGGCGTTCACTCCGCGCGTCAAAGAACACCAACAGGAACATGGCAGCCGGCGCCAGTACGAGCGCGTCGAGCAAGCCGCGCCGCCCGGAAACACCCTCGGACCCGCGGAACAGGACTTCCTCCAACGTCGCGACAGCTTCTACATGGCCTCCGTCAGCGAGACCGGTTGGCCCTACGTACAACATCGTGGCGGCCCCAAAGGTTTCGTCCGTGTCATCAACCCTGGCCTCATCGGTTTCGCAGATCTTCGCGGCAACAAGCAGTACGTCAGCCTGGGAAACTTCGGCCACGACTCCCGCGTGTGTCTCTTCTTCATGGACTACCCCTACCAGGCCCGCCTCAAGATCCTCGGACGTGTCGAGATCCATGAGCACGACTCCGAGGCCCCTGCACTCATCGAATCCTTCCGTCCCGTCGACAAGTCCGATGTCATCGAGCGAGTCATCCTCATCCACATCGAAGCTTTCGACTGGAACTGTCCGCAGCACATCACTCCTCGATACACCTTGGAAGAACTTCAGGACGTGCTCGCCCCGGTCCGTGAAAAACTCGTGCAACTCGAAGCCGAAAACGCAACCCTGCGCAGTAAACTCTCTCTACCGGTGAAATAAATCGCGTTTCAGCGATCCTGCCGGAAGAGGAAAACCTTCTGAGGCCGCGAGAAAGTCGAGTTCGACCCACTCGCAAGCACCCCGTCAAAATCGAAAAATAGCCACCCCTTGCCTCAGACCGAATCCCCACGGCATCCTAAACAAATGACCAGAAAAAACATCCCCGGTACATCCCCCTTCGAGCCCATCATCGGCTTCTCCCGCGCCGTCCGTCTCGGAAACCACATCCACGTCTCCGGCACCGGGCCCGTAGGCGCCGACGAGGCCGACGTCGCCGAGCAAACTGACCAATGCCTGACCCTCATCGCCGCCGCACTCAAAAACGCCGGCAGCTCTCTCGAGCACGTCTATCGCACCCGCATGTATCTCACCCACGCCGAAGACTGGGAGGCCGCTGGCCGCATCCATGGCAAGTTCTTCGGGCTCATCCGTCCCGCAGCCACGATGGTTGTCGTCGCCGCCCTGCTCAACCCAAAGTGGCGTATAGAAATCGAAGCCGACGCTTGCATTCCGGACGACAAACCAGTCTAGAATCATTGCAAATGACAATGTCAGCGGATCGTCCCCCACTCTGGAAGGTCATCGCCGGTGCCACTCTCCTCGTTGGCACACTCGACATCTCTGACGCATTCATCTTCTATGGTCTCCGCGGCATCACCCCAACCAGAATCCTCCAGGGAATCGCCAGCGGTGTGCTCGGTCGCGCCGCCTTTGGCATGGGCCATCGCTCTGCGCTTCTCGGCCTGTTCTTCCACTTCTTCATCGCTTTCTCCGCCACCACTGTCTTCCTTCTGGCCAGCCGTAAGCTCCCCCTCGCCCGTCACCCTTTCCTCTACGGCGCCCTCTTCGGCGCTGCTCTCTACATCGTCATGAACTACATCGTCCTTCCGCTCTCCAAAATCGGTCTCCGGCCCACACCACCACTCGTTCCTCTCATTAACGGAGTCGCCGCGCTAGTCTTCTGCATCGGCATCCCTCTCGCATTCATCGCTCGCCGCTACGTCGCGCCGCCAATTGCACAACGACTTCAAACCAGATAGTGTCTACTAACTCCGAGAAGGAAACCAAATGCCGAAGCTGTCCATCCGTGATTTAGACCTCACCGACAAGCGCGTCCTCATCCGCGTCGACTTCAACGTCCCACTCAAGGACGGCATCATCACCGACGACACGCGCATCCGCGAGACTCTCCCCACCATCGAGTACGCTCTCCGCCACAAGGCCAAGGTCATCCTTTGCTCGCACCTCGGCCGACCCAAGGGCAAGCCCGTCGAGTCCATGAGCCTTCGCCCCCTCGTCGCTCACCTGCGCGGCCTGCTCGACCACATCCTCGGCGATGACGAGAACGTTGCCTTCTCCCCCAACTGCATCGGCGCAGTGGCCAGCGAGATGGCCGCCAACCTCGAATCCGGCCAACCGCTCCTGCTCGAAAACCTTCGCTTCCACCCGGAAGAAGAGGCCAACGATCCCGCATTCGCCAAAAAACTCGCCAGCCTCTGCGACATCTACGTCAACGACGCCTTCGGCAGCGCCCACCGTGCCCATGCCTCCACGGAGGGCGTCACTCACTTCGTCAAGCAATCTGCCGCCGGCCTTCTCATGCAGAAAGAACTCACCTATCTCGGCAAGGCCCTCACCGAACCCGACAAGCCCTTCGTCGCCATCATCGGCGGTGCCAAAGTCTCCGACAAGATCGAGGTCATCGACAATCTCCTCGACAAGGCCGACGCCATCATCATCGGCGGCGGCATGGCCTACACCTTCCTCAACGCGCAGGGCCAGTCCACCGGCAAATCTCTCGTCGAAACCGACAAGATCGACGTCGCTAAAGCAGCCCTAGAAAAAGCAAAGGCCAAAGGCGTTCGTTTCCTCCTGCCCGTCGACCACATCCTCGCCGACAAGTTCGCCCCCGACGCCAAAACCCAACTCTTCTCCGGCACCGGCCCCTTCCCCGCCGACCTCATGGCCCTCGACATCGGTCCCAAATCCATCGTCCTCTTTGAAGACGAGATCGCCGAAGCCCGCACCGTCATCTGGAACGGACCCATGGGTGTCTTCGAGATGCCGGCCTTCGCCAACGGTACCAACGCCATCGCCCACGCCGTCGCGCGCAACCACGACGCCACCACCATCGTCGGCGGTGGAGATTCCGTCGCCGCCATCCAGCAATCCGGCGTCGCCGACCGCATCACTCACATCTCCACCGGCGGCGGAGCCAGCCTCGAATTCCTTGAAGGCAAAACCCTTCCCGGCGTCGCAGCACTCACGGAGAACCAGAGGTTCCGCTAAACTCCTCTCCGCCGGTCTCGAAAAGCGCCGTCTTGGTCTTGAGCCGGGAGTACCGGCTCTGTGAAGAGCGGTCTCCCGGATCTCCCGGCCTTTTCCGGTTCCTGGCCACTTTCCGATAAACTGGAAGCACATGATTCCGACTCTCGAATGGCTTCCTACCGGCGTTAACTTCCTCGACCAGACCAAACTCCCCCTCGAAGAGACCTACGTCCTCGCAACCGACTACAAGCAAGTCGCCGCCGTCATCCGCGACATGATCGTCCGCGGCGCTCCCGCCATCGGCGTCTCTGCCGCTATGGGTATGGCCATCGGCATCGACCGCAGCACAGCCACGAATCGCGAAGACCTCACCAGCCGAAGTGGCCGTCATCGCGAAGACCCTCGCCGAGACCCGCCCCACCGCCGTCAACCTCTTCTGGGGCATCGACGAGATCCGCAACCTCTACAACTCCCTCGCCGCGAAAAACACGCCGATCCCCGAAATCAAAGCCGCCGTCGTCGCCAAAGCCCGCCGCATGTACGACGAAGACATCGCCGCCTGCAAACAGATGGGCGCTCACGGCGCAGCGCTCCTCCCCAAGGAAGGCACCGTCCTGACCCACTGCAACGCCGGCGCCCTCGCCACCTGCGGCTATGGGTCGGCGCTAGGAGTTATCAGGTCTGCAATAGCCCGCGGCCACAAGATCGACGTCTTCGCCGATGAAACCCGCCCGTTCCTTCAGGGAGCACGCCTCACCGCATGGGAGCTCATGAAGGACAACATCCCCACGACCGTCCTCTGCGACAACATGGCCGCCGCGCTCATGCGCCAGGGCCGCATCCAGGCCGTCATCGTCGGAGCCGACCGCATCGCCGCCAACGGCGACGTCGCCAACAAGATCGGCACCTACGGCGTCTCCATCCTCGCAAAGGAGCACGGCATCCCCTTCTACGTCGCGGCCCCCTGGTCCACCATCGATCTCAAAACTCCCACCGGCGACGGCATCCCCATCGAGCAGCGCTCCGCTCGTGAAGTCACCCACTCCAACGGCAAACAGATGACCCCCCACGGCGTAGCCATCGAAAACCCCGCCTTCGACGTCACCCCTGCAAAGTACGTCACCGCCATCATCACGGAACGCGGCATCCTTCGCGCTCCCTACGAGCAGTCAATCCAAAACATGGCGAAGCAAACCACCCCCGAACCCGAGCTTGCAGCTACCTGACTCCATCTCGGACAACGCAATTTGAACAAAAGAAAACGCGACTTGGCTAAGTCACCTGTGTTCGAATAGAGACGCTTCCCGGGAGACACAATGCTGCGCTTGTCCAGGTCCCTTTTCTGCCCTGCGTTCCTTGCCCTTAACATCGCAACATTAGCCGTCGCGCAGACCCCGCCAGCCGCTCAAAGCGGAACCACTCCGCAGACATCGCAGTCCAGCGTCGCCACACTTCACTCCGGCACACAGCTCGTAATCGTCGACGTCGTCGTCACCGGCAAGGATCGCAAGCCCGTCCACGGCCTCAAAGCGTCGGACTTCACCCTGACCGAAGAAGGCGTTCCGCAGGTCGTCAAGCACTTTGAAGAGCACACCGCTCTCACTCCCGCCGAAGCTACAAAGTTCCCCTCCATGCCAACGTTTCCTCCCGGCATCTTCTCCAACTACACTCCCGAACCCGTCAACGGCGCCGTCAATCTCCTCCTCCTCGACGCTCTCAACACTCCTGTGAAGGACCAGATGTTTGTTCGGCAGCAGCTCCTCGCCTTTCTCAACAACGCCCCTCCCGGAACCAGAATCGCCATCTTCGGCCTCTCGACCCAACTCACCATCCTGCAGGGCTTCACCAGCGATCCCGCAGTGCTCAAAGCGGCAGCCTCCAAAGAAACTCGGAAAGAGTTCGCCTCTGCTCCAGGACTCCGTCGGCGGAAACGGCATCCAGAACAGCATGGCGGACGACATGGAAGACATGGGGGCATCCGCAGAAACCGTCGCCAATCTTCGGCAGTTTGAAGCGCAGGCGCAGTCCTTCCAAACTGACCTTCGCGTCAAGTACACCCTCGATGCGATGAACCAGCTCGCCCGCTATCTCTCCAGCATTCCCGGCCGCAAAAATCTCATCTGGTTCTCCGGCTCCTTTCCCATCAGCATTCTTCCAGACACCACCGGCACACTCCCCAATCCCTTCGCCGTTGCCGCCAACTACGAAAAAGAGTTTCGCGATACCGTCAACCTCCTCGCCCGCAGTCAGGTTGCCGTCTACCCGATCGACGCGCGCGGCCTATTCAACTCCGCGGTCTTCGATGCCGCCACTACCCGCAACTACGCCCGCAATCCCAGCCGCATGATGCAGGACCAGAATAAATTCTTCAACGACACGGCCGCCGAACACAGCACCATGAGCCAGATGGCGGAAGCCACCGGAGGCCACGCCTTCTACAACACCAATGGCCTCACCCAGGCTGTCGCCACCGCCATCAGCGACGGCTCGAACTTCTACACCCTCACCTACACCCCGTCCGATTTCAATCGCGATGGAAAGTTCCGCAAAATTAAAGTCCAGTTGGCGCGCGACGGATTCAACCTCTCCTACCGCCACGGCTACTACGCCGACGACCCGGACAAACGCCCTCCCGCCATCAACGGTCAGCCATCGCAACCCGGAATCACCGACGCTGCCGTCACTGCCGCCGCACCCAGCGCATACCAGAACATGCGCGTCGCCATGATGCGTGGCTCACCGACACCCACCGAAATCCTCATGAAGGTCGCCGTCTATCCCGCAGCCCCTGCCGACCAGACCGAAGACAAACCCGCGCCCGGCAACATGCCGAGTGAAAAGACTCACGGCCCGTTCCGTCGCTACTCCGTGAACTACGCCATCAATCCCTCTGACATCGCCTTTCTTCGCGCCCAGGACGGCAAAATCCATGCCGACTTCGAACTCGTCATCTTCGTCTTCGATCCCTCCGGCGTCCTGGTCAACCGCCTCGGCACTCCGCTTCACATCGCAGCGAGCATGGACGAGATCAGAAAAAATGTGGCGCAGGGAATCCATTACAGCCAGGAGATCAGCACTCCCGCAAAAGGAGAGTACTTCCTCCGCATTGCGGTCCACGACTTCAACCGTGAGCGCCTCGGAGCCGTGGAGGTCGCCACCTCCGAACTAAAGAACGTCCCGCCTCTGACTCCGCAGCCTGCACCGTCCACCTCCCCGGCAGCATCGCCGGCAACCGTCCCGGCTGTCCCCAGGTAGTCCCCGAAGAGCATAGAATCACCTTAAGTGGATCGGGTTTGTGTGCTCCCCAGTTTCTTCAATCCGCGCAAGCGCTCCCTTCTCCGCAGCAACCTCCTCGTCCTCGCCAGTCTGGCCGCAGCCATCCTCCTCTCTGACTTCCCCAACAACCACGCCACCCCGCTCCTCGTCTTCCCCTGCTTCATCGCCATGGCCGGCACCGCGGACACCGTCCGGTGCGTGACTGGACGCTGGAACCTCTACCACGGCGGCGTCCTCCTGCTCATCTACATGGATCTCATGGCACTCTGCATGATTCTCTTCCTCTTCCTTTACCCCTACGCCTACTGGATCACCTCCTCCAACTAGCCGCAGTCCACGCCTCAGAAAAACACTAAAATCAATTCATTCATCGGAGACAACCCTCGACTATGCGCGCTCACACCACGCCCCGCTCGTTCTACGCCGCACTGACACTCGCAGTTCTGCTGCCCTTCGCCGCCGCACAATCTCCGCAGAAGCCCGACGCCGCCACCGCCGCCTGGTGGGCCCAGACCACAGCCCTCTCCAACGACTCCATGGAAGGCCGCGACACCGGCTCTGTAGCCTACGAACGCGCCGCAAAATACGTCGCAGCCCAGTTCACCGCCGCCGGCCTCAAACCCGCTGGCGACAACAACACATTCTTCCAGCGAGTCCCCATGCACCAGATCGCTCTCGATGAAGAAAAGGCCACAGTCGAGATCGTCAACCCCCAGGGCAAATCAACTACCCTCCACTTCTCCACCGAAGTCACCTCCGTCCCCCGCGAATCCCCGCTCTCAATCGAAGCCCCGCTGGTCTTTATCGGCTACGGTATGCCAACTGCAGACCTCGACCTCAAAGGCAAGATCGCCGTCTTCTTCAACAACACTCCCGCTGACCTAGCTCAATCTGACCGCCAGGCCTTCACCACCCGCCGCCTCCGCGCCCTCGCTCAGGCTGGTGTCGCTGCAATCATCTCCATCGACAACTCCGCCGCCATCGAGCCCTTCCATTGGCCCTCCGCCTACGCTCGCAGCGTCACGCTAACCGGGACAACCGCTCCAAACTCCAACGCCCCCACACTCATCCGCATCAACCCCGCAGCGCTCCAGTCTCTCTTCGACGGATCAGGTCACAATCCTTCCGATATCGTCACCGCCGGCGGCAAAGGCGCGCCGCTCGACTCATTCCCGTTAAAAGTCTCAGCGCAAATCCGTCTCTCCGCCACCAGCAAAGAATTCTCCTCGCCCAACATCCTCGCCATCCTCCCTGGCTCAGACCCCAAGCTTGCACCCGAGTACGTCGCTCTCTCCGCCCATCTCGACGGCTACGGCTATGGCACCCCCGTCCTCGGCGACAACCTCTACAACGGCACCCTCGACGACGCAGCCTACGTCGCCCTCCTCATCGAACTAGCAAAAGACCTCCAGCACAAAGCTCCCGCCCGATCCCTCCTCTTCTGCATCTTCACTGGCGAAGAAAAGGGCCTCCTCGGCTCCGCATACTTCACTCAGCACCCGACTGTCCCCAAAGAAAACATCGTCGCCGACCTCAACCTCGACCAACTCCGCCCCATCTTCCCTCTCAACATCCTCACCATGGAAGGTCTCACCGACTCCACCCTCGGCGACACTGTCCGCACCGTCGCCGCTCCATTCAAGATCGAAATCCGCCCCGACCTCGAACCCGAGCGCAACCTCTTCCGCCGCGCGGACAACTACAACTTCGTCCGCATCGGCGTTCCCATCGCCTCCTTCGTCTTCGGCTACGACAAAGGCTCACCGGAAGAAGTCATCTACCGCGATTGGTACGCCCGCCGCTATCACAAACCCCAGGACGACATCAAAACCCCCATCGACTGGGACGCCGCCGCAAAATTCAATCGCTTCTACGCCGCCCTCGCCCTCAACATCGCCAACGCGCCCACGCGTCCGCAGTGGCTGCCCGCCAGCCCTTATTCCCCGCATCAAAGATCGGCTCAATAGTTTCAGCGGCCTGCGCTATACTCGCCGAACCGGAGCAGTAGGGATTATCGCGTTTCATGCAAGATCAAATCTTCTAGGAGACTCACTCATGCTCAAGGGATTCCGCGACTTCATTCTGCGTGGCAACGTCATGGACCTGGCCGTCGCCGTCATCATCGGTGCCGCCTTCACCGCGATCGTCACCGCGCTTACCACCAACATCATCAGCCCGCTGCTGGGCGCGATTATAGGTAAGCCAAACTTTGACTATCTCATCGCTCATATCAACGGCGGCGCCGTCGAGTACGGAAAATTCTTCACCGCTATCGTCAACTTCCTCATCATTGCCGCCGTGGTCTACTTCTTCCTCGTCCTGCCGACGCAGTATCTCCTCAAGAAATTCCATCCCGCTGCAGCAACGCCGCCGATCACCAAGCCGTGCCCTCAGTGCCTCAGCGATATTCCCGTCGCCGCCACTCGCTGCAAGTTCTGCACGCAGCCCGTCACCAGCTAATCGAAGCGAAACAAAAACCAAGGGGTCCTCCTGACCGACATCATTGCAACGCAATGATGGAGCCGAAGAGCCTGCCCTGAGCTTGTCGAAGGGAGACCCGCGGTTGCTCTCACCGTTGCATGTTCTTAAATCTGTGTCATCTGTTCAAATCCGTGTTAAGCCTTCCCATGCCTTTGCAACTCGCTCCAACCCACCTTTTGCGATACCCTGAGTCAAACCAGTATTCAACCGCTGAGGCAATTAGTTTGACCCACATTCGTTCCGTCTCCTTTCTTCTTTCCCTCGCCCTCATCGCCTCAGCGCAGTCCCCCGCCCCGCAGGTCTTCGGCTACCGCGACTTCACCCAGCAAGCCAAATGGGATTCAGCCTTCATGGCCGTTCCCGACCCCGCACTCGCCGGCCAGCACCTCAAAACACTCACCTCAGCACCCCACTGGGCCAGCTCACCCGAGGACTACGCCACCGCCGTCTACGTCGCCGACAAGTTCAAAGCCGCCGGCCTCGAGACTGAAATCGTCCCCTATAAAGTACTCCTCAACAAACCCGTCAAGATCCTCGTCGAAGCCTTCGACGCCACCGGCGCGAAACTCATGTCCGGCCCCACCCCCGAACACGTCGACCAGAACAAATACGGAGGCGACCCCTTCCAGAACGACCCACGCATCCTTCCCGCCTTCAACGGCTCCTCCCCCACCGGCGACATCACCGCCGAAGTCGTCTACGCCAACTACGGCACTCTCGCCGACTTCCAGCAGCTCGCCAAACTCGGCATCAGCGTCAAAGACAGGATCGTCATCGTCCGCTACGGCGAAAACTTCCGCGGCATCAAGACCTACATCGCCCAGCAGTACGGAGCCAAAGGCGTCCTCATCTACTCTGACCCCGCCGACGATGGCTACTTCCGCGGTGACGTCTACCCCAAAGGCCCCTGGCGTCCTGACACCGCCGTACAGCGCGGCTCTATCCAGTTCCTCCCCATCTATCCGGGCGATCCCACGACTCCCGGCATAGCCGCCACTCCCGACCTGCCCAACTCGCGCCGCATTCCCGCCGACAAGCTCCAGTCCAATCAGCCCAGCATCCCCACCAACCCTCTCTCCTACAAAGACGCGGCTCCCATCCTCCGAGCCCTCGGCGGCGACGAATCCCCGCGCGAGTGGCAGGGCGCGCTTCCCTTCACCTACCACCTCGGGGCCACCGCGAAAAATGCACCCGTCGCCAAAGTCACCGTCCACATGCATCTCGAGCAGGACATCGCTCTCCGCACCATCTGGGACGTCATCGGCACCATCCCCGGCACCAGCCCCACACAAAAAGATGACTGGGTCGTAGCCGGCAATCATCGCGACGCCTGGGTCTACGGCGCGGTCGATCCCAACTCCGGCACCGCCGCCATGCTCGAAACCGTCCACGGTCTCGGCGACCTCCTCAAGCAAGGCTGGAAGCCTGAACGCACCATCGTCATCGGCAGCTGGGACGCCGAAGAAGAAGGCCTCATGGGTTCCACCGAGTGGGCCGAGCAGCACGAAAAAATCCTCGCCCACGCCGTCGCTTACTTCAACACCGACGTCGGCGTCTCCGGCCCCGACTTCAACGCCGCCGCCGTCCCATCCCTCAAGCAGTTCGTCCGCGAAGTCACCAAAGAAGTCCCCAGCCCCAAAGGCGGCACCGTCTACGACCAGTGGAAGGCCGATCAGGCCGCCAACGCCTCCACCAACCGCCGCCGCCAGCGCCCCGCAGGCATGGACGCCGACGTCCGCATCGGCACCCTCGGCTCCGGCTCCGACTACACCCCCTTCATCCAGCACCTCGGCGTCCCCTCCACCGACATCGGCTCCGACGGTCCCTACGGCGTCTACCACTCCACCTTCGACGACTACTCCTGGTTCACAAAATTCGCTGATCCCACCTTCGTCTACGAACAGCAGCAAGCCCGCGTCTTTGGCCTCGAGATCATCCACATGGCCGACACCGACGTCCTCCCCTACGACTACGAGCTCTATGGCAAAGAGATCCTCAACTACCTCGACGCCGCCCAGAAGCGCGCCACAGAACAAAAGCTAAGCCTCGACTTCTCCGCCGCCCTCACTGCCGCCCATCGCTTCGCCTCTGCCGGCGCCGCCATCCGAGCCACTCAAGCCGCCCCGCCCGCCGACCCCACCGCTCTCAACCAATCCCTCCGCGCCGCCGAGGAGGCTCTCCTCAACCCAGCCGGTCTGCCCAGACGATCCTGGTTCAAGCACACCATCTACGCCCCGGGCGAGTTCACCGGCTACGCTGCCGTCGTCATCCCCGGCGTCAACGAAGCCATCGAAGCAGCCGACGCCACCCGCGCCCAGTCCCAGCTCGCGCCCCTCGCCGAAGCCCTCAACCGATCCGCCGCAATCCTCGAGGCCGCCGCAAAATAAGCCCAATCTTCACTTACCGCAAAACCCTGCCGTTCCATCAACATGCACCCATTACTGCACCTGCAACTTTAGTCGTATCCCAGCACCCTGATGTGGGATGTCTCCTTCCGGCCACCCGGCCCATCATTGCTCAAAGACGGCCAAAGCCGCCAAAAGGAGACTCCCCCAATGGTCCACGATCTTGTTCTTGCATTGGTATTTCTCGCTATGATCATCGCTCCTGCACTTCTCGCCATGCGCTCTGAAAAAGAAGAGAACGATACCCTTTAGTTTTCGATTTTCCGCGGGAGACCCGGGCGTAGGTCAACCTTCGCTCCCGCTAGAAAAAAACTCGTAGCCTCCACTCCGAGTCAGCAGAAAAAAAATCTCTGCTGAAAAGAAAAAAGATGCCGCATCCGTCCACGGGTGCGGCATCTTTCTTTTCTGGCTCTTGCTTTCTACTCCCTACTCCCTATTCCCTACTCCCTGCCTTTACCCCCGCAACGCCATCTGCTCCGTAACAATCTGCGTCAGATCCTGCTTCACCAACCCATGCTCCCGCTCGTTGAACTCATCCACCTTACTCGACCAGTTCATGCTGCAGAACTTCGGCCCGCACATGCGAGCAGAACGCCGCTTCCTTGTAGTAATCATCCGGCAGCGTCTCATCGTGCATCCCCCTCGCCGTATCCGGATCAAGCGACAACGCAAACTGCTTGTCCCAGTCAAACGTATACCGCGCATAAGAAATAGCATCATCCCGATCCCGCGCACCCGGCCGGTGCCGAGCCACATCCGCCGCATGCGCAGCAATCTTGTAGGCAATAATCCCGTCCTTCACATCCTTCTCATTCGGCAGCCCCAGATGCTCCTTCGGAGTCACATAGCAGAGCATCGCCGCACCATGCCACCCGATCATCGCCGCGCCAATCGCACTCGTAATGTGGTCATACCCCGGCGCAATATCCGTCACCAGCGGCCCCAGCACATAAAACGGAGCCCCGTCGCACATCTCCACTTCCTTATCCACCTGCTCCTTGATCTTGTCCATCGGAATGTGCCCCGGCCCCTCGATCATGACCTGCACATCGCTCTTCCAAGCCTGCCGAGCCAGCTCACCCAGCGTCTTCAACTCTGCAAACTGCGCCTCATCGCTCGCATCAGCAATACAACCCGGCCGCAGCCCATCGCCCAGCGAGTAGCTCACGTCATACTTCGCCATCACCTTCGTGATGCGGTCAAAATTCTCATACAAAAAATTCTGCTTATGATGCGCCGTCATCCACTGCGCCATAATCGCGCCGCCGCGGCTCACAATTCCCGTGATCCTCTTAGCCACCAGCGGCACATACTGAATCAGTACGCCGGCATGGATCGTAAAGTAATCCACCCCCTGCTGCGCCTGCTCCTCGATCACCTCGAGATACATATCGATATTCAGATCCTCAAGCTTCTTCACCCGGCTGAGCGCCTCATACAACGGCACCGTCCCGATCGGCACAGGGCTATGCCGCAGAATCTGCTCGCGAATCATCGGAATATCCCCACCCGTCGAAAGATCCATCACAGTATCGGCGCCAAAGTGCACAGCCGTATGCAGCTTCCGCAGCTCCTCATCCACATTCGACACAATCGCCGAGTTCCCGATATTCGCATTGATCTTGCACAGCGACTCCACCCCAATCGCCATCGGCTCCAGCTCCGGGTGATTGATATTCGCGGGAATAATCATCGTTCCCTTCGCCACTTCACTCCGCACCAGCTCCGCCGAAATCTTCTCCCGCTGAGCGACGTAAGCCATCTCCTCGGTAATCATTCCTTTACGCGCAAAGTGCATCTGCGACATATTCCAGTCGCCTGTCCGCTCCGCCTCAGCCTTCCGTTTGACGATCCACTCCGCCCGTCCTGCCGGCACCTTGTAATCATTGCCGTTAGCGCGCACACCGTTCCCGTTTGCCGTTGCCTTGTTCCCGTTTTCGCTCATGACCATCCACCGCCTTTATCGCGTGTTATCGAGTAAGTATACGACGCAGGCACGCCTCAATGTTTTGTCCGCTTACCCGGCCCAACGGTCTCATCCGCGCAAATCCTCCATAAGCCCTCCATGGTTTTTCCAACAGCCAACCATCTCGCCCTTCCCGCATCCAACCCACCAGAACGAAGAACGACCGTGAGCACTCCGGCTTGAACGTTCGCCGCTCTCACCCATATCCATGAAAGCCCAAACGGTGCAAACCGCGCCGTCGAAGAACCGCGCACTTCCCAAGGAGAACTCCCATGAAATTATTTTCAGAGAACATCGAAGACCTCCGCACCCTCTACATCGCCAAACTCAAGAAGGCGCTCGACATGGAGCAGAAGATCACCAAAGCTCTGCCCACCATGATCGAAGAATCAACCGACACTCAACTCGCCACCGCCTTCCGCAACCACCTCACCGAAACTCAGGGCCACGTCGCCAAGGTCGAACGTCTCCTTCGCGACGCCACCGGCGACGCCTCCACGACAACCTGCAAAGCCATCTCCTCCCTCATCACCGAGGCCGAGGACAGCATCAAAGACGCAGCCGACACAAGCATCCGTGACATCACCCTCATCGCATCCGCCCAGGAGGTCGAGCATCACGAGATGGCCGTCTACGGCACCCTCCGAAACTGGGCCGAACTCCTCGGCCTAACCGAGGCCGCTGATACCCTCGAAAGCATCCTCGAAGCAAGAGAAGAAGGCCGACGAACTTCTAACCTCCATCTCCGACACAGTCAACACCAGTGCCGACATCGGAACCGTCGGCATCAAGGACACGGAAAGACGCCCCTACCGTACCGCTGTCTAATACTTCAAGAATCACGCCGAACGGGCGAAGTCCTTCTCTCATAAAATAGAAGGACTTCGCCGTTTTCACTTTAAGATTCTTTCCCGCAAGATTCTTTCACCCCTCGAAGTAATATGGTTCGGTCAACCACGCCCAGCCTGGGCAACTTCCGAAAGGACGGCATGACCACTGGAAATCCCCTGTTTTGTCGAGCCTGCTTCTGTCTCTCCATACTTTTCGCCGGCCATACTTTCACTCACGCCCAAGTCCCCGGCCAATCCATCCCCACCCAGCCCACCGTCCTCGTCACGCAATCCCCACAAGGCTTCAACGCCACCATCGGCAAAGAAACATTACACCTGGTCGTCTGTTCCGACTCCATCCTCCACGTCACCACCCGCCCAAACGAAACTGCCGCTACTCATCCGCAACCGTGGCTGCTCCCCGCCGATCAATCCTGCTCCGGCGCGCCCTTCCAATTCAGCCAGGATGAAAAATCCGCAACCCTCAAGACCACCAGCCTCACCGTCTCCATCTCGCTCGCCCGCGGCAATCTCACCTTCACCACTCCCGACGGCAAACAACTCTTCCACGAGCGTGACAGCGTCCCCCGCACCTACGACCCGGTCACCCTCAACGGCGACGCCACCTTCCACGTCGTCGACCGCTTCTGGCCCGACTCCACCGAAGCCCTCTACGGTCTCGGCCAGCACCAGAGCGGCATCTTCAACTATCGCGGCTCAACTGTCGAACTCGGTCAGAACAACACCGACGTCGCCGTGCCCTTCCTCGTCTCCAGCAAAGGCTACGGCGTCATCTGGAACACCGCCGCCTTCACCTATGTCGACAACCGCTTCCCCCTCGAGCTCTCCTTCGACTCCACGGCCGGCGACGGCGTCGACTACTTCTTCCTCTACGGTCCCGAGATCGACACCGTCATCCACCACTACCGCACCCTCACCGGCCACGCTCCCATGCTGCCCCGCTGGTCCTACGGCTTCATTCAGTCAAAGGATCGCTACACCTCGCTCGACGAGATCCTCACCATCGCCAACCGCTACCGCGCCGAACACATCCCCCTGGACGTCATGGTGCAGGACTGGTACTGGTGGAAACACGAAGGCGACCCCGTCTTCAACGACAACTACCACGACGTCCCCAGCGATCTCAAAAAACTACACGACCTCCACGTCCACACCTTGATCTCCGCCTGGGGACTCATCGATCCCTCCTCCGACACCTACAAAAAACTTGAAGCCGAAAATCTCTTCGTCCCCAACGCACGTGTCTACGACGCCACCAATCCCAAAGCCCAGGACGTCTACTGGAACAGTCTCACCGGCCCACTCTTCGCCCAGGGATGGGACTCCTTCTGGCTCGATTCCGCCGAACCCGAAGAATACTGGCCTCACGGCGGCGACGCCGTCCTCCGCGACAAAACACTCGCCATCGGCAACGGTGCCCTCTACACCAACATCTACCCGTTTCTCCACAACGAGGGTATTCAGCGAAACTGGCGCAAGACCACCGATCAGAAGCGCACCTTCCTCCTCACCCGTTCTGCCTTCCTCGGTCAGCAGCGCGTCGGCGCGACCGTATGGTCCGGCGACGTCTACAGCAGTTTCTGGGGACTGTCGCATCAAGTCCCTGCAGGCCTTAACTTCGCCATCTCCGGCCTTCCCTACTGGACCACCGACATCGGTGGCTACCACCCCCTCTACAACAACCAGTCAACCGACCCCGCTTACCAGGAACTCTATCTCCGCTGGTTCGAGTTCGGTGTCTTCTGCCCCATCTTCCGCACCCACGGCCACCGCCCTAACAACGAGCTCTGGAGCTACCCCACCATCGAATCCACGCTCATCGCCTACGACAATCTCCGCTACCGCATGATGCCCTACATCTACTCACTCGCATGGCGTGTCTCCAGCGACGACTACACCATTCAGCGGCCGCTCGTCATGGACTTCCGCAGCGACGCCAACACCTGGAACATCGGCGACCAGTTCATGTTCGGCCCCGCCCTTCTCGTCAACCCCGTAACAGAAGCCAAAGCCACCGAGCGCCGCATCTATCTCCCCTCCGCCTCGAAGGATTCAACGCCCACCACCTGGTACGACTTCTGGACCGGAGAAACGCTAACCGGCGGCACGCACATCGAAGCCCCCGCTCCACTCGACCGCATCCCCCTCTACGTTCGCGCCGGCTCCATCCTCCCGCTCGGCCCACCCGAACAATACGCCGCCGAAAAACCCAATGGCCCCATCGAACTACGCGTCTACCCTGGCGCCAACGGCAGCTTCACCCTCTATCAGGACGAAGGCGACAACTACAACTACGAGAAAGGCGCCCACGCCATCATCCCCATCACATGGTCGCAATCAACCAACACCCTTACTATCGGCGCACGCCAGGGCACATACCCCGGCATGCCCACCGACATCACCTTCAACATCGTCTGGGTCAAACCCAACCACGGCGCAGGCCCCGCCGAACAATCACCCGACAAAACCATCACCTACCAGGGCTCACAGGTAGCTCTGACCTACCGATAGTCTCCGAAAGAAGAGTTGCAATGAAAATCCGCTGGAGCACTACTTTGATTTCCGCTTTGTTGCTGTCCCTGTGCCTGATGACGTTTATTCCGGTGGGCCTGAAATTCGCCTCGACCTGGAGGCAAGCTTATTTTGATGGGGATGGCTTTAAGGAACAAGTCTATTTGGCGCCCATAGGATGTTTTTCTCTGGGATTCGTGATGATCGGCTTGGTCGTCCTCTGGTCCGGATATAGAAAAAAGGAACGTTGGGCGTGGTTTGTCATGCTCATCATCGTCCTATGTTTTGTTTTTCCCGGCAACGTACTACCGCTGCTCCTGATCAATATGAAGAATGGGGGCATTGAATGGTCCCTTTGGCTCCGGGCATTTAGGGAGGGAGAGCCGCTCGCCTTGGGAGTTCTTAACTTTCTGGTGATGCTGGTCGCTCTGCTCTTGCCGATCAAGGCGTTTTTCTGGCGATCCGCTGACTGGAGGGTCGTCATTTTCCGTCGCAACAACCGTCATCCTGAGCGAAGCAGTTTGCGCATTTTGCTTGGGCCAGAACTTTTCCGGAGGAAGCCACAAAGGCCACTACCATTTGTCAATGCTTCAGCGGGATGGAATGCAGTTTTTTCATCGCGGTGCCGTAGTTCCCAAGGTGATAGACGGATGCTCCGACGGGCGAGAAGGTGAAGGTATCGAATGGTGCGGAGACCATGGTGTTCAGGAAGTCGATAGTGCCTACCCCAATAGTGACGTGGGGGACATAGTGATCTCCGCTGTGCTCGGGAACGAAGTTTGCGACGTAGGGAATGAGCGGCGGGACGATGTCGGGATCCTGGGGTGTGGTAACGAATGCCGCGGCAGTGCCTGTTGGCGCCGTGAAGGGCGTGACCGCATCGATCAATTCCTGCTGCAGCCTTAGCAAGTCGGGCGTGGTCTTAACCAGGATGTTGCCAAGCCCCATGGGTTTGTCAGGAATGTAGTCGTACTTGTACGCGGTAAGCTTCCAACTGGTCGGATTCTCCTTGGCCAAGACTTTGTCGGCTGCTGCAAACACTTTGGGGAGGTCCGCTGTCTTGACATAGCGCTGCAGCACGGAGACGTGCGGTGCGTGTGCTCCGCCCAAGGTGTAGCCCTTGGGGTAACTCTTGAGGAGTTGGGCATTGGCGGCCGTGGCGTGCTGGATCATCGTTGCATCCGGGTCGAGCAGGATGTCGATGGCTGTAACGTCATTTTGTTTGGCGCCACTCGCTTGCTGTGCCGGAGCGTTTCCGGATTGCATCGTTGTCGCAGTCATGATGGCTCCTAAGAGGATCCGGTGCGTGAGGGATTTCTCAAGAAGTTTCATTGTTGCCTCCCCTATTTGGATCCGATCCTCCGTTTCTCATGAGGATGAATTTGCATGTTATGGCATGACGCAGGCATCAACCACTGTCAATTCTGCTAATCCCCGCGCAAGGATTGCCCCCAAATGACCTGCAAATCCGAAACTATCTAATGTTCGCCAAATGACTGCGGGCAACGACATCTCCTCAGCGCTTACGTTGTCCGACGAACCGTTACTCCAACCGCAACTCCCAGGTCTGCCCCACCAGATCCTTCCCAAAACTCCGGTGCGCCTTCTCCTCCACCAGACGGAACCCCGCCCTCTCATAAATCCGATGCGCCGCCGCCAGAATGCTCTGCGTCCACAACACCACGCGTTTGTACCCGACCGACCGCGCAAACCGCACACACTCCCTCACCAAAGCATCGCCCAGCCCCATCCCCCGCGCACTCGGTTCAACAAACAACAATCGCAGCTTCGCCGTCTCGGGCTCCTCCGGATGCTTCACCAGGAAGATATGCCCCACGCTCTGACCGTCGATCTCGGCAATCCAGCACCGCTCTCTCTTAGGATCGAAGTTCGTGATGAACTGATCCACAATGCGCGCCACCAGAGCTTCGAAAGTCTCGTCCCATCCATACTGCTCCGCATAACCAAGACCCTCGCGATGCACAATCCAACCCATATCGCCCACCCGATGCGGCCGCAAAATATAGGGCAGACGCCTCCGATCCGTCTTCGTGAGAATCCCCTCCATCGTCCGCATGCATTCAATGAGCTGAATACGAGCCGATGGCGCCAAACCTCCCAGAACCGTCTCCGCCTGCTCCTCGGAGAGAGCATTAAGTTTCTTGAACGCCGATCTGCCGCGCGGCGTCAACGTAAGGTCAGCATACCGGCCATCCTGCCCAGACTGCTTCCGCTTCATCAAACCATCGCGTTCAAACTTCCCCAGCAACCGGCTCAGATATCCCGCATCCACACCAAGCTCTTCCGCAATCTCCCCGGCTTTAGGCTCTTCGCGCGTCGCCAACTCGTAAAGCACACGAGCCTCCGCCAGACTGAACTCGCTATCCAACAGCCCTTCGTTCAACGTTCCAATGAACCGCGTATACATCCGGTTGAATCGCCGAAAGACTACAGTCTCGTTTGACAAAGCTGAAGGCACGGGAGTCATGTCGCTATCGTCAATCAATATAATTGCTTTTGTCAATTATCTCCTCGGACTCACCAAACAAGGCGGCCCAACTTGACAGACCAGGCCGTCGGAACGGACCTACCTTCTTCTCTGCTTCAGATCCAGGTTAGTGATTCGCAAAAAACAATTACAGCGAAGTACAAGCCTAACCCTCATATTTACTAGACTTTGCGCAAAAACAGGCGGGATGGGGGTACCCCTCGGGTTGGAATTGGACGTAAACTAACAACGGAGAGCCATGCCAAACGAAGCCCGCAAGAGCCCGATCAAATTCATCGTCGCCACGGTGATCATCCTGGGGACCGATCGCCTACCTGTCCTTCAGCGGCGGACGCGATAACAAGAGCTACTACGTCACCATCAGCGAACTCCAGGGCATGGGCAATCAGGCATACGTTCGCCACCTCCGTGTCGCCGGCAACGTAGCTCCCGGCAGCATCCATCGCGTCGGCACCAACGCCACCTTCGATCTCCTCGAGCAGGGCCGCAAACTCTCCGTCGTCTACCAGGGCTCCGAACCACCACCCGACACCTTCAAGGACGATGCCCAGGCCCTCGCCGTAGGCACCTACGGCCACGACGGCGTCTTCCACGCCACCGAGCTCCAGGCCAAATGCGCCTCGAAGTACGCCCCGCCGCCCCGCAACCCCCACCACAACAGCAGCCACAGCTCTGCCCGCAGCTCGCTAATTATTTTCCAGTGAGCACCTTCAGATAGCGATACTGAAAATCCACGCCGGTATAAAAAGATTCCACGCCAATGCGCTCGTCTTTGCCATGCGCGCGCACATCGTCCGCATCAATTCCCATCCCTGAAAATCCATAGCTCGGCATACCCGCCGCCATCGTAATCTTGCTGTCCGACGCGCCCGTCTCCATCTCCGGCACAATCGGCAGTCCCGGCCACATTTCACCAGTAACTTTTTTCAACGCCGCGAATACTTCCTCATTCAACGGCGGAGGCGGGACCGACATCTCATTCTCATCCCGATGACCCAAAGCACCTCCGTCGATCACCAGCTTCACTTCCACCTTCGGATCGGCAAACACCTTGATCAGCTCCGCGCGAACCTCCGCCGGAGTGTGCCCCGGCAGAATCCTGCAGTTCACATTTGCCTGGGCCCGCTGCGGCAGCGCATTGCGCGCATGTCCAGCCTGCACCATCGTTGCCACGCACGTCGTTCGCATCGTCGAGTTGTACAGCGGGTTGTCCGAGAGGCGCCCCACAGCGGCAGCATCCGGAGGCGTCTTCAGCACGCCCTGCATATCCGCCGCCACCTGCCCCGTCTCAATCTTGGCCATCGCCTCGAAATATCCGCGCGTCACGGCATTCAACTCAAACGGAAACTGGTACGCCTCCAGCTTTCCGAGCGCGTTCGCCAGATGGTAGATGGCGTTGTCCTTTCTCGGCAGCGAACTATGCCCACCCGGATTCGTCGCCGTCACCTCAAAGTCCGCATACAGCTTCTCGGTTGCCTCTACACCGAGATTGACAGGCTTGCCCTTCTCCGTATTCAACCCTCCCGCGTCTGCATTCAGAACAAACGCAGCATCGACGAGATCCCTGTGCTTCGTAATAAGCCACTCCACTCCGTTCGACGTCCCTCCTTCCTCGTCCGCAGTAAGCGCCAGGATGATGTCGCGATCCGGCACAAATCCCTCTTGCTTCAGCCGGATAAATGCCGCTACCGAAGCCGCATCAGACTCCTTCATGTCCTGCGTCCCGCGCCCGTAGAAGTATCCCTCCTTCTCGGTAAACACAAAGGGATCCGTCGTCCAGTCCTCCCGCTTCGCCTCCACAACATCGATGTGCCCGATGATCAGCACCGGCTTCTTCGTGCTTCCCAGCCCGCCCCCGATACCGCGCCACCAAATTCCCTTTGCGTTCGTTCGGCCCCAGCACCACCACATCCTGCGCCGGAAAACCCGCATCCAGCAGCCGCTTCCGCATCGCCTCGGCCGCAACGGTCGTACTACCCACCGAGTCCGTCGTGTTGATCTCGATCAACTGCTTGAAGATGTCATGCGCCAACTGCCGCGAAGTTGCATCGAGCGCCGGCACTTGCTGAGCAGAAACAGTCGCAGCAAAAAGTCCGGCGCAAAGAAAAGCAGGCAGAAGTTTCAAAGTGTTCGAGTCTCCTCGGTCGATCTCGCGCTCCCAATCGGGCAGCCGCTAGCCATATACTCGCATGAGGACAGAAGAATCGCCGCAGATACGGTAAAAGAATGTCAACCGCGACCACAACCCGCCCTGCGACTCTCGCCACGGCGGTCCAGCTCGACTCCGTTTCCAAGATCTACGGCTCCTTCGCTGCTCTGCGCAACGTCACGGCGACGATGCAGTCAGGGACTTGCACCGTCATCCTCGGCGAAAACGGCGCAGGCAAATCGACACTCTTGCGAATCGTCGCCGGACTGATTACTCCGACCCGCGGCAGCGTCACCGTCTTGAGCGGAGCCCCACACCAGCAGCGGCATCGCATGGCCTACATGAGCCACTCCGCCATGCTCTACGACGAGCTCACCGCCATGGAGAACCTCGCCTACTTCGCCGGCCTCCACCGCGAGGGCGGCTGCGCCTGCGTCGGCAGCCCCGAGATGGCGCTCCGCGCCGTCGGCCTGGACCCCAACCTCAACCGCCCCGTCGGCCAATACTCCCAGGGCATGCGCCAGCGGGCCTCCCTCGCCCGTGTCCTCCAGACCGACCCCGAAATCCTCCTCCTCGACGAACCCTTCTCCAACCTTGACGCCGCCTCTTCCCACCACATGATTGAGCTCCTCGCCGACTTCCGCACCTGGCCCGTCCCCGGCGGAGGCAACCGCACCATCCTCATCACTACCCACCAGGCCGCCCTCGCCAAACCACTCGCCGACAACATCATCACCATGCGAGCTGGCCAGATTCTGGATTCCCTGGGTGGACCCGAGGCCGCCGAGTGAAGACAGCACCAGCCAAGACCAACGCCGCCCGCCTCCTCGACTCTCTCGGCATCGCTTACGAACTCCGCCCCTACGAGGTCGACCCGGACGACCTCACTGCCATCTCCGTCGCCCGCAAGATAGGCCTACCCCCCGAACAAGTCTTCAAAACCCTCCTGACCCACACCAACACAGGCGAACACCTCTTCGCCGTCATCCCCGGCGACTCCGAACTCGACCTGAAAAAACTAGCCCACGCCGCGAACGCAAAGAAAGTCGAACTAGCTTCGTTGAAAGACGTCGAGCCGCTCACTGGGTACATTCGCGGCGGCGTCACAGTCATGGGAGCGCGCAAGCCCTTCCCCGCCTACGCCGATGAGACCATCGAGCTCTTCGACCTGATCTCCGTCTCGGCCGGCCAGCGCGGACTCCAACTCCTCCTCAGCCCAGCAGACTACCTCCGCGCCGCCAATGCTTCCCTCGCGGACCTCACCAAAGGCTCGGCATGAACTATCTGGGTCACGTTCTCGACCATCTCCGCAAGGACCTCCGCCTGGAGTGGCGCTCCCGCGACTCCATCAACGGAATGCTCTTCTTCTCGCTCCTGGTCGTCGTCGTCTTCGGTCTCGCCTTCGATCCCACAAGCTACCCCACGACGACCCGCCAGATAGCGGGCGGCATCCTCTGGGTCGCTCTTCTCTTCGCCTCCATTACTGCTCTCAACCAATCCTGGGCGCGCGAACTGCGAAACCAGGTCCTTGAAGCCCAGAGAATGGCCCCCTCTCCGGCCTCGGCGCTGTTCCTCGGCAAAGCCATCGCCAACATGCTCTTCGTCCTTGTAGTTGAAGCGGTTCTGGCGCCTATCTTCATCGTTTTCTTCAATCTTCATGCCCTCGGTAACATCTGGCTCCTCACCCTCATTCTCCCCCTCGGCACATGGGCGCTGGTCGTCAATGGCACCTTTTTCGCCGCCCTCGGCCTTCGCGCCCGCAACCGCGAACTGCTGCTGCCTCTGCTTCTGCTCCCCATCTCGCTGCCCGCCCTTCTGGCGATGGTTCAGGCCACCACCGGAGTCCTGACGGCAGACCTCGATCCCATCCAGATCAATACGTGGATCAAGCAGTTGGCCGGCTACGACATCATCTTCACCACCATCTGTATCCTGCTCTTCGAGACCGTACTCAACGCCGAATGACCGCATTCGCGATAAACTAACACTATGGAGCAGCGCACCCCCTCTCTCCGCAACGTCGCCTGGCTCGGGTTCGGAATCGCCGTCGCGGTTCTCGTTGTCGGCTTCCGCCAGGCCATCTTCCTCACCCCTGCCGACGCAGCACAGGGCAACGTTGGGCGCATCTTCTACTACCACGTCCCTTCGGCGACAATGGGTCTCGTCTTTCCCTACATCAACTTCCTCGCTGCGCTCGCTTACCTCTATTGGCGCCGTCGTAATCCCTTGCGCGCGCTGGCTGCAGATGCTCTCGCTCTCGCCTCCGCCGAAGTGACCGTCGTCTTCGTCAGCATCGGCCTGATCACCGGCATGCTGTGGGGACGTGTAGCCTGGGGGATCTGGTGGGCCTGGGATGCGCGCCTCACTACCTACCTTCTTCTCTGGCTCCTCTACGTTAGCTACCTGCTTCTCCGCCGCTTCTCTTCCAGTGGCGAGTCCCACACGCTCTCAGCCGTCCTCTCCATCTTCGCTGCGGTGGACGTCCCGATCGTTTACATGTCCATTCGCTGGTGGCGCACACAACACCCCGCCCCCGTCTTTGGCGGCGCGCCCGGCTCCGGTATGGACAAGTCCATGCTTCCCGCCTTCTTTTGGAACCTGGCAGGCTGGGCCATCTGGGGGATATTCATCCTGCTCTTTCGCTTCGCCCTCGAACGCCGGCGTCAGATCGCCGAGCAAGAAGCCGCCCTACAGGCAATCGAAGCCTCTTTGGAGATTCCACAATGACCTGGCAGTCGTTTTTTGATGTGAGCACCATGGAACACAGGCATTTGCTCTTTGCCTATGCCACTGTCCTCGTTATTCAGGGGGGATATTGCGCGTGGATCGCCTGGAATTGGGTCCACACTAAAGGCTCACGCCACTAAAAAATCAACGAAGCCACAGAAGAAGAACCGCAGCTTCGTTGTCCGAGAATGAATTGCAAACGACGCGATAGATCCGAAGGTCATCTTCCGCATCGAACTCATAGACACGACTGGCTTCCTAAAAGTTTCGCGGGCGCCTCGAAATTTTCTCCGCCGAACCTTCCCTTGCCGCTCCCCTGCCACCTCGATAGACTCCGAACAGTGCCAACGTCCCTCCGATACCCTTCCGCGCGATCCGTTACCGCCGTTGTCTGTGCGCTCCTCCTCGCCGTCTCGGGTTGCCGTCGGAGCGGCTTCCCTGATGTCCCGGACGGCTACCGGGAGTATGCCTATATCAGCAATGGCGGCTCCAACACGGTTACGGTGCTCGATCTCGTCTACCTCCGCCAGGACCGGACCCTGCAGGTTGGCACAGACCCCACCAGTCTGGCCGCGAACCCGGTTCGCAACGAGATTTACGTCGTCAACACCCAGTCTGGTACGGTTTCGGTCATCGACGCAGTAACCAACCGCATCGTTGCCACTATCCCCGTCCACCGTCTGCCGTCGTTCATCGTCGTCGATCCCACCGGACATCGCGCTTACGTCACCAATACGGGCTCGAACACGGTCAGCGTGCTCAACCTTGATTCGCGCCGCGAAATTGCCGTGGCCGGCACAGGCGAGCAGCCGGGCGTTGACCGCATCTCACCCGATGGCCGCACTCTCGTCGTTACGAATCGCGGTAGTGGCAGCGTCTCCGTCTTCGAGGTGCCTCCCTACAATCCAGTAGCGACGTCCGAACTGCCTCCACACCTGCGCGCGGCCTTTCCGGGCTGTCCTGGAGCGACCGATGCGGTGATCCTGCCTGACTCCTCGAAGGCCTTTGTTGCCTGCTCTGCGGGCCATCAGGTGATGTCTGTCGGCCTTGCGGCAGCGCCCGGTTCCTGGGAGGCGAAGCAGAATCCTGCGTTGATGACTGACCGCATGCTCACGCTGCTCGACGTGGGTAAAAAGCCTGTGCATCTGGCGATGAAGCCGGATGGCGGCGAGATTTTTGTTTCGAACTCAGACTCTGACAGCATCTCAGAAATCGCTACCGGATCTAATGAAGTTGGAGGCACTTACATCATTGGCAGCAGGCCTGTGCAGGGGATTGTGAGCCACGACAATGGCACGTTGTGGGTTGCGAACTTTGGGGCGGACTCGATTGCGCTGTACAGCATTGACGATGGCAGGCTGGCGTGGAGCGTTCATACGGGTTCAGCGCCTGATGCGCTGGCGTTCTCTGAGGATGAACACCTTTTGCTGGCTACGGACGCTCATTCCGGGGATGTTGCAGTGATCAGGACGCAGGGCACGCCGTTGCCGGCGCTCTTCACCATCCTTCCGGCAGGTGTTTCTCCGAATGCGATTGTCGTGAAAGCGATTCAGAAAAAACCCTGATTTGTAGAAAAAAATCCGGCGGGGTGGTCGAGGGATTTTTTGTCGTTTTGCTGGGGTTTTTGAGGGGGGTTTTGGGAAAAGTGGGTGTTTGGACGTGGTTTTTGGATGGTGAGAACGTGGTGAATTGCGTGGTAAACGTGGTGCGTTAACCGTCACAAAACGGCTCCGAAAAATTTGCCACTTTTTTCAACTTTATTTTTCCACAGGGAGCCGGTTCAGGTCTGGCGGGCGAGGACCAGAGTGATGTCGTCGGGTTGCTCTTCGGCGCCAATCCAGGCGTCGAGCGCCAGCATGACCTGGGTGGAGATGACGTGGAGGGGTTGGTCGCGGTAGCGGGCCACAACCTCCATCATGCGCTCTTCGCCGAACTCGCCGAAGTCGTTCTCGGGCTCGGTGACGCCGTCGGAGTAGGCGACGAGGATGTCGCCCGGCCGCATCTGGAAGCTGTCTTCGTCGTAGTGCATACCGTCCATGAGGCCAACGACGGTTCCGCCCTGGTCGAGCCTGCGAATGTTGCCGTCCTGTCCGAGCACCAGCGGCGGCAGTTGTCCCGCGTTGGAGTAGGTCAGCTTCGCCGAGGCCGCGTCGTAGTGGGCCAGAAATAACGTCGCGTACTTTTCCGGCTGTGTGCTGCGGTAGAGGTGGCGGTTCAGCAGCGAGAGGATGCGGCCCGGCGACTGGAAGAGCTCATCGCGGTCTCCACCGAGGCCTTCGCGGCTGGCCAGCAGCCCATCCACGGTGGACTCGCTGTAGACGAGTTCCTCACTGGCGAAACGATAGGCGCGCACGGCCGAGTGCAGAGTCGCCATCAGCAGCGCCGCAGAGATTCCCTTCCCGCTGATGTCGCCGATGGCGATGCCGACTCCGGTCTCCCTGCGGCTGGCCATTCCGTTGTGCGCCTCCTCGTGGAAGACGAGGAAGTCGTAGTAGTCACCGCTGACCGAACGAGCCGGACGGCAGATGCCGTGCAGATCGAGCTTCGCGATACCGCGCGCGTGCAATGGAAAGAGATTCGCCTGGACCTCCTGCGCGATGGAGAGCTCATTCTGCAGACGCTCCTTTTCCTTCTGTTCTTCGAGCAGCCGCTGCAGCGATCCCGTCATGGTGTTGAACGATTTGCTGAGTTCGGCGAGCTGGTCGTTGCGTGTGACTCCGATGCGATAGCCGAGATCTCCGCTGTCGATGTGCTGGGTCGCGCGATAGAGGTCTGCGACCGATGCGGTGATGGTCCGGCTCAACCGGATCGCCATCCACAGGGCCAGCAGCTCGATCAGAGCAAAGACGAAGCAGAGTAAAGGCAACGTGATGCGCAGAACATCGGTGACGACTCCGCTGAGCGAGGAACCGAACAACTGGTTGTAGAGCCGCGAGGGCCGGGACTGAACGGTAAAGAAGACGCTGTCGGCCTGGCCGGTATCCCAGTCGGTGATGGGCTCAGTGGAGGGAAAGCGCACGGTCAGATCGGCTACGTTGACTGCCGCCGTCTCTGTGCCTCCGGATATTTTTCCAGATGAGCCGAGCCCTTTGTCCTTTGCGGAGATCGGTTCGGCCACGATGGTGGCGTAGCCGAGGCCATCGGCGATCATGTCCATGAGCGCACTGTCGACGGCCAGGCTGGTGACGAGCGTAAAGACGCGCCCGTCATGCCAACGTTGCTGTTTGATGACGACAAGGTAGAGCTCTTTTCCGTCGAGAACCATTCCGGAAAAGTTTCCGCCGGGCAGCTCGGTGGCCCACGGGGGCAGACCTAAGGGCGTCTTTGCGCGGGCGCCGGAGGCAGTCGACATCCCTGGAGTCCAACGGAACCGGCGCTCCATTGAGGAAGGCCTGAGTTTCGCGGTGCAGTCTCATCCGGGGCAGATCCAGATTGCTCTGCCGTTCGACCTCTCCCAGCACGGGAGCGACTTCTTCTTTCGCCGCGCCTCTCGACATCTGTCTTTCCAACAGGGGCGAGAGAATCTCGGCACGGCGCTCGTTCTCCGCGATCATTTGGCTGCGCTCAGCCGCCAAGCGCGTGTCGGCGAGATGGATGGAGAACTGTCCGGCGGCGACGTAGGCGAAGATGCCCGCCAGCGTTACGAACAGGATCACAGGCGCGAGACCAATCAGAAGATAGGTCAACACCAGCTTGTTCCGGAGACTCCAGAGCATGTGCTTTCGCACCAATTGCCAGGCCAGCGGCAACGCGACGCACACCAGGGCGATGCCGACGAAGATTTGCATGATGCCGAGAAAGGTCCCGAACCCTCCCGGTACCCAACGCCCGCCGAGGAAGAGAGCGCAGAACCACACGGTGAGCCAGAAGGCTGCCCCGGCGAGTCCTGTGGGGAGCCGTCTCAAGAGGCCGGAGGGTGATGTAGCCCCACCGGGCAGCTGGGCTGGAGGCTGGGCTGGGCTACTCGGATTTTGCATGGCTTGCCGCCTCCTCCGTCTCCGCCTGCCGCGCCAGTTTCAAGGTATAGCGTGTGGCTGAAAAATGCGCTCCGGCAAGCACCAGCAGACCGGAGAGATACGCCCACATCATCAACCCTACCGAAATATAGAACGGACCGTACACCGACTGAAAGTCGAGCCAGGGCAACGCCCTGATATAGAGAATCCTGGCCAGTTGCCACAACAGCCCGATGATGATCGCCGTGGGCAGGACTGCCCGCGCAGGAATTTTTCTATAGGGCAGGACCCAGTAGATCAGGAAAAAGAGGAGGATACTCGCGAGGGCAGCGCATAACCGCAAAAACCCATACGAGACGGCGTGAAAGACGAAGTTATCGGTGTGCTCGAAGAAGAGCCAGGACAGGATGGTTTGCTGGCTCGCCGTCGACGCCACGGCCAGCATGGCAAGAAAACCCACGGCGAGTGCGAGGCCGAGCGAGACCGCCTGGTTGTGCAGATAGCTGCGATTCTGGCGGACGCCCCAGACGCGATTCAGAGCCACCTCCAGCGGCAGAAAGACTCCGGTGGAAGTGATGAGCAGCATGATCAGCGAAAAGACCTGCGTGCCTTTGTGCGGATGCGCGAGAAGTTCCATGTTGCGCATCACGAAGTCTTTGCCCACGGGCAGAAGACTCTTCATCATGTCGCCGACGATCGTCTCCATCGAACGCGAATGGAAGATATTGCGGCAGACCGTGAGAAGCAGAACGATGAAGGGGAAGAGCGACAGGATCACATTGGCTGCAACGCTGAACGCGTAGGTATGGACGTCGGTCTGGGCCATGTAGCGTGCAAGGGCGACGATCTCCGCACCGACACCGCGCTGCGGGACGACGGGCGTAAGCTCCTGAATGGGCTTGGGCGGCAGCTTCGACTCGGGCGTTGCGGTCTGATCGGGAGCGATAGAAGACATAGGGGGAATCGGCACGGCGCTACAACGCCGCCGTACCTTACCTCCGATGCTAGCAGAGCGACCGGTGGCTTCCGGCTGAGGCCGAAGTAGAGTAGCTGGTCAGGCCAATCTCGGCCTGATTGCGTCTAGCGGCCGGGCTGTAGATTCTGTAGTGGGTCAGGTTCCGAAATGCCGTTTTCCGGGGTCCGTCAAGCGCCAGAAGGATTCAATCGCCGCGCCTGTACCACACGCTTGGCTAACTTTACGAAGGTGGTCTCGGAGTCTCGCGTCCGCCCCAGTGTTCGGAATGGAATCCTGGATGACTCTTGACCCCGCCGCTTGGCGGCGTTGGTGTGGGTGATGCGAGACGCAGCATGTCGCCCATATACGAAACGACAAGATAGGGTATGCATAGAAGTGTCAATGAGTCGAAGAATACCTCCGTCGCCTTGTGGTGGGCGATCTTCGAGATGTGGAAGACAACATAGGACACAATGATCTCGATGAACACAAAACTCCAAAGAAGCCACTTCGCGTTTCGATTCAGGTCGCGAGAGTCTGCCCAGACGCGGGCCGATTCGATTTCCGAGTCGGTCCATTTGATTCTGGTCAATCCGTCAGATAACCACCTGTACGTCAGCATGATGAGTATGATGCCAATCAGGAACGGGGCCCAGAGAAGCAGAATAGACGCAGCCGTGGCGAAGAGGCCAGGATGAGGGCCAAAATAGTGGGCATGCAGCCTGATTATCCCCTCACGGAGCGCGACCCATAGAAACTGCGAAGCGATCAAGAGGGAACCGGCACGCGCAACTTGTACAAGCCTGAGCGGGGGCCATTGTTCTAGGCTGTTCTCTTCGTTCCTGAGAAGATTCGGCATTTTCAACGTCAGTATATATATAGCGCGCTGTGCGCCTCGCCTACTACGCCGATGAGGTATGAGATCCGATGGACTAAACACCTCTATTATCCAGTCGCACGATCTTCTTAAGTGACAAGGTTCCGAGCTGCCCTTTAGGTCGACCGGTTGAGCCCGCCCGCATTATCGGAAATTGATCAACTACCGTTTATTCGCCTGAGCGCCCAATCCGCGGCTTCGGCGAGAACCGGGTCGTCGGAAGCAGCCCAGGTTTCCAGTTGCGTGGCGAATTGCGGCTGACCGCTGTTGCCCATGGCGATGGCGACGTTGCGGTGCAGGCGTTTGCGGCGGGTCCGCTCGACTGGAGAGCCCTTGAACCATCGCTTGAACTCTGCCGCATCCATCCCGGCGAGCCAGTCCAGCGCAGGGTTGACCATCTGCGGGCGCGCGAGCATGCCGTCGACGGGCGAGATGGGAGCGCCGCCGTTCGAAGCTTTGCGAGTCTGAACTTTGCGATTCCAGGGACAGACGTCCTGGCAGATATCGCAGCCGAAGACCTGACGGCCCATCGGTTCGCGCAGCTCCTCGGCGATAGAGCCCTTCTTCTCGATGGTCAGGTAAGCGATGCAGCGGGAGGCGTCCATCTGATGCGGAGCAACCAGCGCGTCGGTGGGACAGGCGTCGATGCAGCGCGTGCAGCTTCCGCAGCGGTCGGCGGCGATGGGAAGCTCCAACCCAGCGGCGACAGGAAGTGACGTGACGATGACGCCGAGCAGAAGCCACGATCCCAGTTCCTGATTAATGACGCAGGTGTTTTTTCCGATCCAGCCAACTCCGGCTTTTGCTGCGGCGGCACGCTCGACCAGAGGACCGGTGTCGACGTAGCAGCGCGTCTCGCAGGGGAAGCGCTGGTGGAGTTCGGCTTCGAGTTGGCGGAGGCGGTTGAGGAGCTGGTCGTGGTAGTCGGTGGGGATGAGTTCGTTCGGGTCTCTGTCTGCGGCGGTATCTTTTTCTGCCGTGTGGCCGCTCCATGCATAGCGGGCGATCCAGCCGGTGTTGGGTGGTGCGCTGTCGATGGAAAGCGGCGCGGAGACGTTGTAGTTCAGGCCGCAGACGATGACGGAGCGTGCCCACGGCATCGCCACCTGCACGCCGCTGCGCAGAAGTACGCCCTGGTCGTCGCGGCGCTTGAGATACTCCATCTCGCCTGCTCGGCCGGCGGCGACCCACGCGGCAAAACGTTCGGCATCGAGCTGTGCTGCGTCGTTGCCGGAGTCTGCTGCATCAACCGGGGCGACGCCTGCGGTGTCGAAGCCGGCCTCGGCGGCCCGCTCGCGCAGCCACTGCTGAAGCTCGAGAGTCCATTGGCCAGTCGCTAAAATCGCTTCACCCCATGGCCCCAAAACCTGTCGAAGGTGTCGGAGCGTCTCATATCATCAGGATAAATCTACGAGCGTCATTGAGGGTTCGAACGCCGCAAGTCAGGTGGAAAGGCCTCCCAACCGGCGGCCTTTGTCGTGTAATGATGTGTGTTCAAGGAGGGTACCTATGGCGAAAGAGAAATGGACACCAGATTCAGTTCCACGGGTTCTCATGAACCCCGCCTACGTTCTAACGGACCCGTCGGTAGTGCCGGAGGAGAAGTGGGTCGAGGCCAACGTCAAGTTGATTGGTCACATGGGGGCGTATACCTACCTGTTAACGCTGCTGGATGTCCTACGGCACAACCAAATGTAAGGGCAATACCCACCTCAAGAGAGAAGGCCTCCCAACCCGGGAGGCCTTTTCTCTGAACTTCTTACATCTGGCACTACGATATACGATCCTCCAAGTCTATCCACTCGACTGGATGGATAGTGCGGTAGGCGCTCACCGCTTCTCCGAGAGTCGCGAAGAAGGTATGTTCGCCGAAGCGCTTGAAGAGCCCGAAGCGTTTCAGCTTGTCCATGACGGGATCCTTCATCTCAGCAAAACACAATTCGATGCCGGCGGCGTGCAGTGTCTCGTCGAGCTCGCAGACTGAATCGGCTGCAGTGATGTCGACGCTGGTGACCGCTTAGGTGATGCGGTCTTCTTCCTTCATTGAGGGTCTCCGGTATGGGATGCGCGGCTCCGCCAGATTGGATACTGCAGTCCGGCGAGTCTGTTGATGACGAATGCCTGTACTGCCAGCAGGACGACTGCGATTTCAATGATCACGAGATATTCAGGTTTCGCGAGGATGCCAAGGGAAACGATCATCGTAGTCGCGCCGGCCGGCGGATGATTGACGCGCAGCAGGACCAGGACGGCCCCGGTCAGTGCGAGGGCGAGCGCGGATGCCAGAATACGTGGCCAGTAGACCTCTCCAGCGAACCCTTCCGGGAATGGATGCATCCCGGTGATCCGATAGGCAGCAAAGCCGCACAGGAGCCCAATCGCATGTCCGAGCACGGCATTCCGAGGGGAAGCGGATTCCGCCAGCGGCGTGAAGAAGAAGAGGTAGGCAGTTGGCCCCAGGGACGGAAAGACAAATGGATTCCGAGTCAGCAATGCCAGTAGTGTCAGCAGCGCAATCGTGACAAAGCTATTGAGGGCCACGTACGCTGCCCAGACAAATGTTGGCGGCAGATGGGCAAGCAGCCAACTGAGTCGAAGCCGTTCCATGAGCCGGAACACATGTTCTGCCCGATGATTCGGCGTAGGATTCGAGGGATCAGGATTCGGCTTCGCCACTTCTAGATGTTTGGGAGCAAATCGAAGTACTCATGGTCTTCATTGATCCCGCCTTCCCCTTCGCCTAAGACTTTCTCCGAGGCGACGAATTCAATGCGCTCGATCCACTTCACCATCTTGTAGCCGAGTTGGTTCTCTACCCGCAATCGCAGTGGTGCGCCATACTCCGCGGGGAGCGGGGAGCCGTTCATGGAGAGAGCCAGAAGGCACCCAGGTTTGAGCACATTGAAGATGGTCTGGGTGTCGTAGTAAAGATCCCCATAGAGTGAGCCGCCGAAAGAATAGAACGCGACCACCCTGGCGGAAGGAAACGGTTTGACGTAGTCGATGAGCTTGCGCATGGATACGCCACCCCATTGTGCAATGCCGGACCAGCCCTGGATGCAGTGATGCATGGTGATGTTCTCTTCCTGCCCGAGAGCGCGGAGATCGTCCAGCGATAGCTCTACCGGATTTTCGACCAGACCGGTGACCTTGAGCCTGTAACTTTTGAAGTTCTCCGCCACCAACTGCTTCCAATCCTCGCGCACGGGGATTTTGCCGTTGGGCCAGAAATGCGGCGAGAGGTCCTTCGTCGTGTAGTGCTCATGGGGAATCAGTTTGTCCAGCGTAAGCAGCATGACCGGATGAGTGACGGCCTTCTGTGCGTGCTGAAGCCCGCGTGGAAAGTACCAGGAGACATAGTGGGCGACGACCCACGACAGCAGCACGACGGCAATTCCGATGAACCCCAGAATCACGCCGGTTGGGCGAAGATCGTCTGTCCCAAGGACGATGTGGTTCATATTCCGCTGAAACCCTGTCAGTGCGATAAGAGTGACATGGACCACAATAAAACCTAAGAATCCGACGAGGACAAGAAAGTGGATTGAGCGTGCTCCCTGTCTGCCGCCGAAGATCCTGGTATAGGAGGGGAAGTGGTTCACGAGTGCAGGCGACATCGCCATTCCGGTGAGAATCGCCAGTGGAGACATGACGAACACCGTGGCGAAGTAGGCGAGTTGCTGCAGGGCGTTATAGCCGTAAAAGCCGTTCGGCTCAGGCGGAAAGTGGAAGTTGGCATAGAGAACAAAAGTGTTCCATGCCTGCACGAAGACCCCAGCAGAGGTGGGTACCAGGCGTTCCCACTGTGTGCTGGTTAGAAGGCCGATGACGAAGAAGATCCCGGTGAGCACAAAGCCGTACACCGTGATGAAGTGCCACGAACGCGCAATCCCCACCGTATGGCGGTAGCCCGGCGTCGAAACCATCGGCGAGAGATAGCGGGCGTCATCCTTCGCGGTCCACATGCGGTCTTTCGGCACCTGCAGGGGCGTGAACCGGATCCACTCCGTTCCCGGAGTGCAATGGTCATTCCAGTAAAGTCGCGGATGATCCATCAGGATAGAGAGGCCGCTGCGAATGAGCATGAAAAGGAAGAATAGATTCGAAAAGTGGCTCCAGCGAACCCAGAAGGGAAAGCCATGAGGCCCGCTCGGAGTGCCTTCTGCAGAAGCCGCGGAAGGTTCAAGATGAGGGAGTCCGAAGATCGCATGTTGTAACCACGCAAGCAAGAACGGTCCAAGCACAACCGCGAATGCGATCAAGAGGGCTCGCGAACTCAGCCATATGCGAAAGCGGCGATCCTCTGGATAGTGAACGGCCTGATGTGCGGCGTCGAAAGGAATCATGGTCTACCTCATGCAACGGGTGTTTCAGATCTTGCGCGCTGCGTTCCAACAAAACATGTATTCTATATACACCTTACCAGAATTTAAGATCGTAACACGACATGTCAAACGCTTCAAAAGGTGAACAAAGAACTTGCGCCTAACCGCTTACACCGATTTCTCTCTGAGGCTTCTAATGTACCTCGCTGTTCAGGGGGAAGGGCTGACGACGATTGCAAAGGTCGCCGAGAGCTATGAAATTTCGCAGAACCATCTCGTCAAGGTGGCCCATCGACTCGTGCTTGAGGGCTATGTCAGCGCATTCCGTGGAAAGAATGGTGGCTTGCGTCTGGCCCGGCCAGCGGCGGAGATCAACGTGGGGGAGGTCGTGCGTCGGATGGAACCCGACATGGCTCTCGTGCCATGCATGAACCCTCTTGGCGCCTCGTGCCCCATATTGTCGAACTGTCGGCTGCACAGCGCAATGGAAGATGCGCGTGCTGCGTTTCTGGAGGTGTTGGATGGCTATACGCTCTCAGATTTGGCGGCACCGCGCGCCAAATTGCGAAAATTGTTGTCATTCCCGTAAATGAGTAGAGTGATCGGCTTGCAGCTTTCCTCCAGTTTTGGCAGGACCGCATCAAACCCAGCAGAAGGAGAGAACATATGGCGACCGAAGGTTTTGCTGATGATGGGACCATGATAAGGGATCTTGCGCTGTTTGACGTGGCACAGGAGATCGCGGATTCGGAGCGGAAGAAGCCATGGGAATCTGGCCATTATGCCAAGACTCTCTTTAAGAAATCAGATCTCAGGATCGTGTTGATCTCGATGGAGAAGGCCGCCAGGATAAAAGACCATCATGCCGACGGCACAATCTCGGTACAAGTATTAAACGGATTGATACGCTTCACAGTGCAAGGGAACGCGCATGATCTGAGTCCGGGCAATGTGCTGGCGCTGGGCGCCTCGATTAAACATCAGGTGGAGGCTCTCGAGGAGTCCGCCTTTTTGCTGACCGTATCCTGGCCAGATAACGAAAAGCTCCAGTCGATGAAACATCGGGGATATGGCACTTAATAGCATCCCGCAATAAAAGCGCTACGCATCACGTGGCTGGTTTCCCAGCGCTCTCGAAGAGGCGAAAATCGAGGGGTACACCTGGCATTGCAACCGCCGTACCTTTGCAAGTAGACTCGTAATGGCCGGGGTAGATCTGCGGACGGTGGCAGAGCTGCTCGGGCACAGGACACTCCAGATGGTCATGCGGTACTCCCATCTCGCTCCCGAACACCAGGCGTCGTAGACCGCCTGGTAGAAGTGGGTAATCGAAGGGACACCAAATCGGACACCGGATGTCCTGCAGCGAAGACGATCAAGCCCCACGATGATCGTAAGTAGCTGATAAATTGTACGTTACAATGCGGAGAGTTGGCAGAGCCCGGTTGAATGCACCTGACTCGAAATCAGACATAGGCGCAAGTCTATCGGGGGTTCGAATCCCTCACTCTCCGCCATCATCTAGTTTCAGGACGTCCATGAGAAGTCCAGGACATCAGATAGAACTCCGATAGAACACAATCTGGTCATGCGACCAGAGCTGTTCGAAGAAAGTACGCGCCACGTGGAGGGTTGTTGTTTGGGGCGACGATGACGGCGTTGGTTCCACGATGTCTCCGATGCGGCGGGTGCCGTCAATTGCATCGAAGAGACGTTTCTCCGTTACCCCTATCGGCAAAAATAGATCCGTGTAGGTGTGAGTCTGGTTGATCAGGACGGCCGTGGCTCCAGGGGGAAGTCGATCCTGAACACAGATCGTGTCTGACATTCGAATGGGAACGTAGTCAAGCCAGGCGTTGCCCGAAAAACTGACATGCTGCGAGTTGCAGGCACCATCGCTTCGGTACGCAACGATGCTGTGGCGAACCATGGTGCCCCGAAACAATTCGATGGCGGCATACTGTTCTGCCGGAGAAAGGCCTTCCATGCGGGCTGCCTGCGGGATCTTTGCGATGACACCGCAGTGCAGGCTGTAAGGCGCTTGTCTTACCCATCGTCCAAATGTCATGCCTGCCTTCTCAATAAAGTGGAACAACTGCGGCACGGAATAGGCACGGTCTTGCGGATGCAGCAGAGCATCGGCAAGCGCTGCCTCATGCCGAAAATCCGGGGCCTGTCTGAGTAAGCTTTCCAGCGGATGTCCGTGAGGCAATGACTTGAGTGCGGTGATGAGATCGCGAATTTCTCCATCGCTAGCATGGATACCAATCCGTCTGCAGAATTCCTGCAGCATATAGATACCGGCCCGTCCATAAGGCGCATACACCATGAGATGCATTGCTCCCCCAGGTTTGAGCACGCTGCGCAGAGCGCTGAGGCCTGCATCGGGATCGGAGAGATGATGGAGAACCCCGGTGCACACGATCTGATCGAAGCTCATCGCGACGTCCGCTACGCGCTCAATGGCGAGTTGATAGACCTGAAGATTGTTCAGGTTGTATTTTTCCTTGAGGTCCTGAGTACATTGCACACTCGTTGCGCTGATATCGATGGCAGTAACCTGTGTCGCGGGGCAACGCAAAGCATGTTTCGCCGCCTGAGATGTTCCGCAGCCAGCGATGAGGATCGATAGGTCTTCTCGATAAGGGGAGTCAGGCCAAAACAGATGATAATCCGCGCGACGTCTTTGCGGGTCCTGCCAGAGCCTCCGATACTTTTCCAAGTCGTCGACTGGTGGAGGATAAGGATAGCGGTCGTAGAAGTCCCGGACCTCGTCGGCTCTGTCAAGTGAAGGCGAGAGGTGTTCTGCACTTTGGCTCATGTAGTTGATTCACTCCGCCTTGGCCTCATCTGCGCTCACCGCATGGTGCGTAATGCAGCGGAATCCGATGTGGTTCATGCTGGTGTCAACCATCTGCGGCTGCCGCGCCGCTGGGCGATAACGCAAGCAGTAATTGGGCGCGCATAGATGCGAGCCGCCTTTGACAACCTTGCGCGGAATCCGAAACTGCGACTGGTTGGCATCGTAGCTTTTGGCTGGCGAGTCAATACGCGGATTGGCCGCCGGGCCGCAACAGGCCTTGACTATTTCGTCGGCGTGGCGCGGGACAAACCAATCAGAAGTCCATTCCCATACATTGCCCGCCATGTCGTACAGGCCATACCCGTTCGGCGGGAAGGATCCGACCGGGGATGTTCCTTCGTAGCCATCGTGGAGCAGGTTTTGCCAGGGAAACTCTCCCTGCCAACTGTTGGCCATCGCCTTGCCGTCGGGAAAATCCTCATCGCCCCAGATGAACTTCTTTCCGTCGAGCCCACCGCGAGCGGCAAACTCCCACTCTGCTTCGGTCGGCAGTTCCTTCCCTGCCCAGTGTGCATAAGCTTCTGCGTCCTCATAGGCGACGTGAACCACGGGGTGTTGAGCAAGATTTTCCAGCGAAGATCTCGGTCCCAGCGGATGGCGCCAACTCGTTCCCGGCACCCAGGCCCACCAGTTGACGTAATTGTGTAAGTCAACCGGGCGGGTGGTCTTGTGGAAGAGCATTGAGCCTGGGACGAGATTCTGGGGAGGGGCGCCGGGGTAGTCCTCAGGATTAGGTGGGCGCTCGGCGAGTGTCGTATAGCCAGTGGCGTCCACGAAACGCGCGAACTGTTCGTTCGTCACTTCGTAGCAATCCATCCAGAAGCCATCGACGGTAACTTCGTGAACCGGCTTCTCCTCAGGATAGAAGTCTTCAGAACCCATGCGAAACGTTCCGCCGGGTATCCAAGTCATGCCGGGAAGCCGTGGACTGGCCGGCGTGTCCCCTGTTTGGGATAGTTCATCTTCCGTTTGCGATTTCATCTTGTCTCCGTCGGCCTCCCGGTACGCCATTTCAATGTACTCCGGCGTGAAAATTCAGGAAGGGAGATCCTTCGATCTCCCTTCCCACTAGGCCCTAGCTGGCAGAACGCCATGCTACGCAGCTGTCTTCGCTTTAACGCTCGCTGGAGTGCTCGCCGCTGCCTGCTTGGGAGGTGCAGTTTGCGAAGCGTGACTCAATGACGCCAGCACTGCGTCAAGGTTGAATGAGGCCGCCTTTTGCCGAGGCGGATATTTGACGAAGTTGTCGAGCTGGGCAGCCACGAGTGCCTGGCATAGGTAAAGCTGGGGTACGTGATCGACCATCCAATCAAGGTAGGTATTAGAGTTGAACTCGGCGCGCTCAAAGGGATCACGACGAAGGTTAAAGATATACGGAAGGCGCAGCTTCACGAACGGCTCCGCCCAAGCCCGCATTGTCGTTGCGCGTTGCTCTTCGAAGACCAATTTATAGTCACCTACCCGGACCGCCATGATCCCGCCGTCATCGCTGACGTAGAAGAAGTAGTCTCTGGGACTCTCCTTCACCTCGCCTGTTAGATAGGGCAACACGTTGATACCGTCAATATGCACCTTGAAGGTCTTGTCCCCGACCTTGTAGCCATCCAAGAGCTTCTTGCTTACGTCCGGATCGCCCGCCGCTGCGAGCAAAGTCGGCAGCATGTCCTGGTGGCTCACGATGCCGTTCAGGACCGAGCCAGCCTTGATCTTACCCGGCCAGCGGAGGAACGCTGGAACGCGCCAGGCGCCCTCCCAGTTTGTGTCCTTCTGGGCACGGAACGGCGTGTTGGCGCCATCGGGCCAGGTGTCGTTCTCTGGGCCGTTGTCGGTGGAATACATGACGATGGTGTTGTCTGCGATGCCCAGCTCATCGAGCTTGTCGAGCATCTGGCCGATTTGTTCGTCGTGTGTAACCATCCGGTCGCTGTAGTCGTCCTGTCCGCTCTTGCCGCGGTTCTTGTCGGCGAGGTGAGTCCGGAAGTGCATAGCCGTCGAGTTATACCAGAGGAAGAATGGCTTGTTTGCTTTAGCCTGCTTTTCCATCCAGCCAAGAGCGGCAGAAGTGATCTCCTCGTCAACGGTTTCCATGCGCTTCTTGGTCAAGGGGCCGGTGTCCTTAATCGTCTGCTTGCCTACTCGGCCCCAACGGGGATCGGTCGTTGCGTCATCCTTGTCGGTAGCCATGCAGTGGAGCACGCCGCGAGGTCCGAACGCTGCCTTGAACTTGGGGTCCTTGGGATAGTCGGGCAGCTCCGGTTCTTCTTCCGCGTTCAGGTGATAGAGATTGCCGAAGAACTCGTCGAATCCGTGTACAGTCGGCAAAAAATCATTGCGATCGCCGAGATGGTTTTTGCCGAACTGACCGGTGGCGTAGCCGAGTGGCTTGAGCAGTTCGGCGATGGTCGGGTCTTCCGCCTGAAGGCCCACAGTAGCTCCCGGCATTCCGACTTTGGTCAGGCCGGTGCGGAGCGGGTTCTGGCCGCAGATAAAGGCTGCACGTCCAGCGGTGCAACTCTGCTGGCCGTAAAAATCGGTGAAGGCGACGCCTTCGTTGGCGACGCGGTCGATGTTCGGGGTTCGATAGCCCATCATGCCTCGGCTGAAGTAACTGCAATTCCAAGTGCCGATGTCATCGCCCCACAGGATCAGGATATTTGGTTGCTTCGTAGCCATAATTGTTTCTTCCTTTACGTTGGATTTGATTGCGGTTGCCGGCTCTCGCCGATGAAAATTTATGGAAGGCCGAAATACGCCATCAAGGTCTCGTCTGGTTAGTCCACGCACGCCGCCAGACGATTTTCTACGTGTAAACAAATGAGTCCGCTGCCAGTTCTTTTCGGCAGCCACAGACTAGGCTCCCTTGATGCAATCGTGAAACTGTCAAAATAACTAGGCTTTCCGATCACGAACCGCGCAAACAAATGCGGCGGGACGACGGGTCTATTGCGATAAAGTGGTAAGCCGCCGTGTCCAAGACCAAAAGCTCTATTTCTACAATTCCGGCAAGTGACCTTCAGCTTCGAGGCGACGCTGAGGAGTTCCTTGGCGCGCATGAAAATGTTAAGAGCGAGTGGATTTATTTCGATGTTCGCTGGCTCTCTTCGTCAGCGGTAGAGGTACGCGGCAATCAGTGCGCTGGCGGTGATCGCCGCCAGGAGCCATATCGTTGCAATTGCGATGGAAGCGACGACAGCCGCGCCGGATCTAATTTTTTCTTTCCTCTGCGCATCGGCGACATTGGCAAGCGCGCGACATTCAGTGAGCACGTCCGCAGGGGTAATTCTTTGAAGCAGCCATGCTCCCAGGAACACAACCAGTAAGTCGTCGAGAACTCCGATCACTGGAATGTAGTTGGGAATAACTTGTATGGGACTAAAGAGATAGGCTGCGACGCAAACTGCGACCACCTTTGCATACCAGCGTGTTCGCGGATGTTTAAACACGAAATAACAAACATGCGCTTCCCTCTGGAGTCGTTGCGCCTGCCCTTTCAAACCCCGCGCAAACACAGGTTCAGGCCGCACACCCTCCGAGGTTGGCTGGGTGAGACTTAGGCCGGAAATGTTTGCCGAACTGGCGGAGTTACCGTCCATAGTTCCCTTCTCATCCACCGCGAACTCTCCCATTTATCGGAAAATGACCGTGGTCCGCCGAGAACCAACGAGAAGTCGGGCGGTTCAGCAATCATTTACGCATGATGGACCCATCGGCCGGCCCAGGCAATGGCATGATCGACGGCCAGTGCTCCCGAACAGCTATTACGCGGAACACGAACGCAACTGTCACTGAGATTAAGGTAACCGGGAAGAAGTCCCTTCCGCTTTCCAATCTCGCGAGCACCGTATAGACTGTGCCCGCCAATACTGCTGTTGTGACGAGTTGCTCCGAAGGCCTCACAATCTCCGGAGTAACCCCGGAGAACAGGTCGATGAGCACTCCACCGGCGGTGGTGGCAATTAGCCCGACGAGGACTGCGGCGAAGATTCCAAGGTTGTGCTCGAGCGCCTTATGCGCGCCCAGGACCGCAAACCAGGGCAACGTGAAGGACTTTAAATAGGCCAGGGTCCGCGTACGGAACCGCTCTTCCTTCGATTCGAGGTAGCGACACATTGCTACGCCCAACAAACCCATCACAATGCAAACGAAAAAATAGGCCGGGGTCTTGAGCGGCGAGGGGATTTCGTTGAGCAGCAAGTCGCGCGTTACGCCGCCGCCTATACCGCCCATAAAGGCCATGATCAGCAGCCCCGCCAAGGTGTAGCCGCGGTTATGCGATGGACGATGGGCAATGAGGGCGCCGTACAGAGAGTTGACGCCGGCGGAGAACAAATCGACGTTCGGAAAACTTGGCAGGGTCATTGTTGAGTTCTCCTCAGAGCGCTGCTAAATATCACCGAGTCGGGATTGCGGATCGTCCATTCGACTCAGGTTGAGCGAAAGCTCACACGTGCTGGTAGTTCGAATTCTGAGTGGCAATGTTCAATTGTTTACTTACTCCATCGATCACAAGGCTCTGTACGTGGTTTGTCCCATCAGGTAGACGGCTGAACTGTACCGTCAAATTCACGGCATCTTTGGGATCGTTCATGTAGGAAGCAATTCGGATACTAATCAGTGCCTTCTGTGTTTTGTCGAAGACAAGGGTCATCGAATCTTGAGGTTTTAGATAATTGTGAATCACGAGCTGAACTACATTAGGAGCATTCGCGGTTGGCCCCAACGTGACATTCCCTTGCGCGTAGGCCTTCTGCAGAAGTTCTCCGTCCGGTGGTACATACTGCTGCGCCAGTGCCTTCATCTGTTCGGCGTAATCCTGGTACTCTTCCTTCTTCTTCGCGACTACGCGCTGTTTCATGCGTCCTCCACTTGGGGGGGCGGTTTCGTCGGGCGGATCCAACGAAGTTTTCTGTGGTTTGCCGTCCGGACCGAGGCGCACCTGGAAGTGCTGCTGTTTTTTCTGTTCGCCTTTCAAGCTGATGGTCACCACTTCGTTCCAGCTGTATGACATGAGAGCTTGCTTGTTCCGTGCAGCCGCCTGTTTAACATCCGCAACTCGTTGTTGCAGTTCGGGACTTTGCGAATATGCGGCGGGAACAAATCCTGCGCCAACCAAAAGCGCGGGCGAGAATGTAACAAGGGCATTGAAAAATAAAGTGTCAAAAATGCGCCTTGCTGTGTTCTTCATAAATGTTTCCTCTGAATATCTCTCAGTTTGCGGTTGACTCCTCGCAGGCTTGTTCGTTAGTGCACCACGAATACCAGTCAGCGCCAACTGTCAAAATTTCTAGGGGCTCCCGTAGGCTTCAAGTGCAGTGTTATCATCGTGTGCTTCCGCGTGTTCTTTCTTCGTACGGTTTCATTTGGCGTCGCGCGAATGCGAAGAGCAAGGTGGTCTTGGGCTTGTAAGTATGGAGGAAAGGGTCCATCTCGTGCGTGGCTGGTTCTACGTGAATCGAGGCGCGAGTTAATCAAGTCACCGTTGTAAGGAGGTTGCATGAGACGAACGCGCATCTTGCTGGCCGACGATCATGCAATGATCTGCACCGCCTTCCAGAAACTGCTGGAGCCTGAATACGAAGTGGTTGGCTGCGTCGGAGACGGCAGGGCCCTGGTGGAAGCGGCCGCGGCGCTGAAGCCAGACCTGGTACTGGTCGATGTCGGAATGCCATTGTTGAATGGTTTGGACGCAGGACGAGAGCTAAAAAAACTAACCCCTGGCGTCAAAATCATCTTCCTCACGATGAATCCCGACCCCGACATTGCAAGTGAAGCTCTCCGAATCGGTGCGTCGGGTTATGTGCTCAAAACCTCACAGGAAGAGGAACTCCTCGAGGCCGTCCATAACGCGGTCAGGGGGATTTCGTATGTGACGCCGGGAGTTCGCTCAGCGATGGAGCAGAAGTTCATCCGCGACCCCAAATCGCTGGGTCGACCTAGGCACCTCACTGACCGGCAGTCGGAGACCCTCCAAATGCTGGCAGAGGGTCGGTCAATGAAGGAAATTGCCTACATCCTGAAAATCTCAGTCAGGACTGTGCGCTTCCACAAACGCCGGATCATGGAGGAGCTTGGAATCAACAATATCGCCGAGCTCGTGCAGTACGCGATCAAGCATGGCATGATCTCTCAGGCATAAGCGCGCGGTGCGTCACGGCACATAAGCTGGTCGTCCATCGGAAAGGCTAGCCACTGTCCACAGTGACAGTAGGCAGCGCGCTCCGGAGAGCTGAGAATCGTCATTAAATCTTGCAGCCAACAATCTATGGGCCCGCGGGGAAGATTCATGCGGTGCTCGCTGACAGGCATGGAAACATTCCGGCAAGACCAAAAACGCCTTTCGTAATGAGGGTAATAAAATGACGAAACGTTCTCGCATTCTCATTGCCGACGACCACAACCTTATGGCCGAGCTGTGCAGGCAACTTCTCGAAACGGAGTTCGATGTGGTCGGAATCGTCAGCGACGGCCGCGCCATGGTGCGATCTGCTGCAGAATTGAAACCGGACGTTATCATCCTCGACATCGCCATGCCGATCCTCAATGGCCTGGAAGCGGGACGTCAGGTTAGGGAGCTAATGCCTGCGATCAAGTTGATTTATCTGACCATGAATCCCGACATCGAGTTGGCCGCAGAGGCCTTCGAACGCGGAGCGCGCGGCTACCTTCTTAAGACATGTGCTGTTACTGAGATGGTGTGGGCAGTTCGTGTGGTATTGCAGGGTAAAACGTATCTCTCCAAAGCTCTATCACGCGACACACTCGATCGCTTGCGCTGGGAACACAAGAAACTGGTCAATGAAGAGGAGCGCCTGACGAAGCGCCAGCGTGAAGTGCTGCAGCTGCTTGCCGAAGGAAAGGGAATGAAGGAAGTTGGCTACATTCTGCAGATGACCTCCAGGACAGTGGCGTATCACAAGTACCGCATGATGGAAGTGCTCGGAGCAAAAAGCAACGCCGAGCTCGTCAAGTTTGCCGTCAGGAATCACATGGTCGCCGCTTAGACGCCGTCAGGCGTAATCCGCAAATCTTCACTTACAAAGTGCCTCTGGAGAACTGCTTCGAGTGCAGTACATTCTCGATCTGGTCGATCTGGTCAACGGCGCAAAAGCAGTCATCAACAGGCGTCAAATCTGACAGTACACGATCCTCATAGATCCAAATAAGCTTTCGAACTAACATAGGTTGGTTTGCGGGCGCGAATTTCCCAGCGAACACGGCGGCCCCAAGTTCGCTGTCCGGGTGTACGGCCAACCGCGGAAAGGCGAATCCGTGCCGGGTACAACCGTGATCCTTGTCGACGACAATTCTGCCTTCCTTGATCATGTGCGCAGGATGCTGCAGAAGGAGACGGACTGCGAGGTCCTGGCAAGTATCTCAGACGGGGCCATTGTTGTCCGCGAATATCTTCGACTCAAGCCCGATGTCATCTTGCTCGATATTTGCATAAGCGAATTCAACGGGATTGATATCGCCTGCCAACTGCGAGATTCAGGTTGTAAGGCCAAGATCGTTTTTCTTACTGTCCACGAAGATCCTGATTACGTGAACGCGGCCTTAGGTGCTGGAGGATCAGCCTATGTTGTGAAATCACGATTAAGCCTTGATCTGTTCTCCGCCATCAAGGCAGTGCTTTCCAGCAAGCTCTTCGTCTCACCAACGTTGTCAGATGCATTGGGCGATAACGGAAGCCGCCTGTTGTAAGCGGACAGCAACATCAATGTCCTCATGCGTGAAGAAAACGGCAGCAGAATGGTCGGAATTTTGAGCCTGTTTCCTGTATTCACAACTGAAGCAGACGCCGTGACTGCCTGTGGGGCGACGTGACGCTTTATTGAGAACGCTCTGCGACAAGACGCACGTCACCGAGCAGTCCCGACTCGGGCAGTGTTTGCGGCCTGCCGAATGCGCCGCCTCCTGGTGCTGCGCGGCCGCCTGCCGGTGCGAGGATACGCTTGTCCGCAGGCAGGAGACGATCACCGATCTGCCTGTTCGTCCATTCGTTCGTGACTTTGATCTCCAATTTGTTCGTGCCCGGCTTGAGGGCGGCGGTGACGTCGACCCGGTAGGGTGGCGCCCATGTGAGGCCCGCGGGAACGCCATTGATATGGACTTCCGCGATGTCGCGCACCTTGCCGAGATCGAGATAGATGTGCCGACCGGGATGGAACCATATCGCCGGTGCCTGCAATGTTTTGGTGTAGGTCGCGGTGCCGGAGAAGTACTTAATGCCGGCGTCGGAGCTGTCGGTCCAGGAGGTTAGCTTCGCCATGTTGCAGGCTGGGTGGTGCGCCGAGGTTCTCGGGGAAATGTACCTCCCAGGGGCCTGACACGGTTGCGAGGGGCTTCTCCTCTGCAGTGGGTTCGATACGCGACGGCGCGGCCGCAACGTGCCGGAAGATTACGAATACGGATTCGCGCTCGGCGAGATCGAGCGGTACGGTGGTAAATCCGTTTTGCGTGGCGTAGCTAGCGGGTTCTGTTTTTCCGTCCATCGGCCGCCACACCTGAACGTCTTTGCCGCTGACGCGGAAGCGGGCATCGAAGTGCTGCGGCGAGTCCACCTGATTGGCGATGTAGTAGAGGTCGGCATCGTCAGTGCGGCGATGAACCCATACTGGCGCGGGATCGAGAGAGTTGCTCGCAGCAAAGTCCGCGGGGTCTTTGAGGCGTTGCAGGATGTCGTCGAGCGGCAGCCCCCAGTAGGTCATTCCCTTTCCGAAGGCGTGCTGGGTGTCGGTGACGCCGTCGGTGTCTCCCCATAGATCGGCGGCGAGGGTTTGAACTTCGGTGTCGGCGTCGGGATAGTGCAATAGGCTCGGCGAGTGTCTCGGCCGAGGACCGACGATGGTTGCGCCGGCGGAGACGAGTTCGTGCAGCTTGCGCAAAACTTCGGGGGTCATCTGCGTGGTGGGCGGAAGGACGAGGACGCGGTAGCTCATGCCGTCGGCCAGAGTGATGCGGCCATCGGGGGCGACGCTCGTGCGATGAAGGAGGACGTCGGTGTTGATGTAGTCGTAGTCGTAACCCTTTGGCGGAGCGGGCAGGAGACCTGCGCCCCAGAAGGGCATCGTCGACGGCGCGCCCTCCGGCAGCAGATAGGCGAGGTCCGCTACGGGACTTCCCTGCTGCAACAAGTAGGAGACGCGGGCGACGTAGGTCATGAAGGGCTTCGCCTGTTCCGCCCAGGTGATGTTGCGATTGAGATGCGTGCCCACCATGGTGTTGCCGGGCTTGGTGTCGAGCGGCTGTTGGGCGGATGTGTGAAAGACGAGGCGGTTAACTCCCTGCGCGAACCAGTAGTCGGCGACTTTTTTCAAGGTGTACGGCGACTCGTATCCGCCGCCTGTGAACGACTCCGTCGCCACGATCGGCTTGCCGTACGCGTGAGCCGCAGAGGCTGCTCCGCGAACATCGACGTAGTACATCGACTCAGGATGCAGCGCGTGGACCCAGAACTCCGCCATGGGAATATCAACCTTGCTCTTGTTCAGCAACGTGTCTTCGGGAATCTCGAGCGCAACTCCGGAGGCCTCAGCGTAGGCGCGCATGCCTTTCTGCTTCAGCTCGCTGTCCATCGTGCCGTAGAAGTCATCCGCGAACATGTCAGCAAGCGTTCGGCGAAAGTCCCACAGAAAACGGTCGCTGACATCCGAGTTTTCGACCACGCGTCCGGCGAGCACAGGGAGATAGGGAGTCGGGTCGTAGCCGCGGCGGCGATGAAATTCGGCGACCATCTCGTCGGTCCAGTTCTGCATGCCGGCTTCCCAGCTATCCATCGTCATGTACTGGAGCGTCGATCCTGTTAGTTCGCCGAGATGCTGCTGGATCGGATCCATGTAGCCGTGGAAGTACGATTGAACGTACTTCGCGCTGAGCTTGTCCACTTCGTAGCCCAGACCAGCCGCTGTTGCAGGACGGTTTTTCGCGCCAGTCAGGGAGTAGCCCATGCGCAGAATCGTCCAGTTCCCTGTCGGAACGTCCCAGTGCAGCGTGCCGTCCTTGTCCATCTTCGACGGTGAGGTCGACGATGTCGTTGCGCGATATCTCCGCGGCACCTGGCGCAGCGGGCGTCGGCACAACGTCGTACACATCCATCAGGCTGCCGAAAGCTCCCTTGTCTTCCCAACGGTTAACGCGGGCGCTCGAGTACAGAATCGCTTCAGTCAACGTGTATTGCGGCGCCGGAATCGTCGGGCCACCGTGGATGACCGCGGCAGGCAGCAGGCCCGCGCCATCCAGCTCCACACGAAAGAACTTCGCCGTCACGGCAGGAAACGCGTACGTGCGCACAGCGGCGCCGTGATATCCCTGCGGTCCCGGCATCACTACTATCGTGCGGAAGTTCGTGCCATCCTCGCTTGCCAGAATTCTGCCCACCGGAATTCGATTGTGGCTTCCGATCGTCATCGCCCGCGCGGTGTACGGCGCGGCAAATTCGTATTGAAGCCATGCAGGGCTTCCGTCCGCCGGAGCCTTGATGTCGATCGAGGTATTCAGGCTGTCATCGAACAGTGCAGCCCCGTCGATCGGCCCCGCGTTCGTTGTCACCTTAGGATGAAGCGATGCCATCGGCACCTCGTCAGCCGGAGTGCGGTAGGCAATGACGGCGCTGTCGGCGTAGAACTGCGGTGGATTGGCGGTATGTGGTCCTACTAAGAGATCGCGCACCGGACCTTCGTTCGAAGGCGGCTGCGGCAGCTTGTTCGCGAAGGTGAGCGGCCCGGTCAAGCTTGTCTCGCTCCACACGAGTTTCTCCATCGCCTGTTCCGGCGGCACCCATGGGCCGCCTGCCTCGCTCCAACCGGGAGAGCTGAAGATGGACATCTCCAGGCCAAGCCGCTTCGCCTCCTCGGCCGAGTGGCGTACCGCGTGGTACCACTCCGGCGTGCCGAAGTTGATCTTCTTCTCTACCTCCTGCCCGTTGCCCGCTGCTACATCCACCAGCTGAAATCCCGCGATGCCGGATCGCTTCATCCACTCGAGGTCTTTTGTAATGCCGTCTTCGGTGACGTTGCCGTTGGTCCAGTGCCACCAGGTGCGCGGCTTCGCCGAGTCGGGAGGATTCTGAAAGCCCGCTTCCAGCGTATCGCCGGAACTCTGCGCAAAGACGAACCCCACTGCCGAAAACAGTCCCACCGCAGCCATCGACAGCACCGTTGCCCTGCGCCTGTGCATCGTTTTTCTCCCGTTGTCTGCGGTTACTGCTCCGGATGCAAATGCATCTTGAGGAACTCGACGTAGATGTCCCAGTCCGACGGGACCATGCCGTGGGGTCCATCGTGCATGTAGTAGCCGATGTCGTGCAGGATCGGCTGCTTCGCCGCAGGCCACACGTCGGTGTCGAGTCCATCCTTGCCAAGCAGCTTATAGACCGGCCCCGCCGCGACTGCAGCAAGAAATTCGCCCTTCGGATCGGACCAGTAATCCGTGCTACCGGTCTGCAGTAGCACCGGCCGGGGAGCGATCAGCGCCACCAGCATATGAGCATCCATGGGAGCTTTGTCTGGGAACCCGGCCCACTTCGCGTAGTTCTCCGCAAACTGGTAGGGATACCGCGTGGGCGCCGTGAGATGCGCGATCGTCTCGCCGTAGTCGCGGCTGCTTAGCGCGGCGCCGCCTTCTCCCGAGCAGCTCGCAATGACTGCGGCAAAGCGTTGGTCGTGCGCGCCCGCCCACATCACCATCTTTCCCAGCCGCGAGACGCCGTGGATCGCGACTCGTTTCGCGTCGATGCTTTTGTCGGTTTCGAAGTAGTCTTCGACGCGGCTCATACCCCAGGCCCATGCCGCGATCGCTCCCCAGTCGTCAGGCGCGCGTTGTGTCCGCCCCGGCTTGAGGTAGCGGGCACGTATGCCGTTCGAAAATCCATTCAGATAATCCGGGTCGACATCCCCGTAGTAGAAAGTTGCAACGCCGATCCCCGCATCCAACAGCGGCTCGACATTCAGCCGCCCGAAGCCGCGGCCCTTCGGTGCTGGAATTTTCGTGTTTGTCTTCGGGTCCCACACCTCGCCCGGCGCAACTCCGGGATCGTCCACTGCGTTCGACACCGCGCCGAAGTTAATGCTGAAAAACATCGGCACCGGTTTCTTCGCCGCAGCCGGCAGATAGATCAGCAGGTTGATCTTTGGCCAGCTTTTGTCTTTGGAGAAATAGATCGTCACCTGCTTGCGGATCGCCTTGCCATCCAGCGCCGGCGTTCCTTTGTCGACGACCTCGAAGCTCTCATCCGCCGGCCGTCCCGGCGCGCGCCCGTACTGCTCGGTCTCGAACATCTCCACAATCTCGGGCCGCCGCTTGGCATACCAGGTCTTCGCATCGCGCACCGGCTTGCCGTTGTTCAGCTTCAGCGGATCGGGAAGCGTATACGTCCCTACCTTCGCCTCGTCGTAGTTCACCGGAATACCTGCTACGACAGTGGGTGTGGGCCTTGCTGCGGGTGTCGGCGGCGCCTGTGCCTGCAAGGCAATCGCCGAGAAAACAAGCAGGTAAATGGAGGATGCATTCTTGAAGGACATGCTGGGTTTTCTCGCTGTTCAGAGATTTGGAATTTGTTTCAAGAGAGAAACAAACCGCATGCAAACCGTAGTTCGAGGCTCATGTGCTTGTCAAGCCATCCTCTTTGTCTCAGGCGCGCGCGGCACAGGCAGTTGAGGAGATGGTTCAGCAACTCTGGGGTTCTCTCCTCGCCATCCCGCATAATGAATAACCAGGGAGCACTCATGGGGTTATTCCGCAAAAAGCTGAAACAGGAACACAAGATCATGCTGCAGCACGACCGCAGCGCCGGAACGCTCCAGCCGGAGTCGCATCGCGCCACGCCGGAGTGCCCGAGGCCCGAGCAGTGGAGCATGATCGACTCCATGACGGCAGAGGTCGAAGTGCTCGAGTTTATCGCCACGCTCGTCACCACGATCAAACCTCGGCTCGTCGTCGAGACCGGCTCCTTTCTGGGCGTCTCCACTGAGTGGATCGCGAAGGGGCTCGAGCGCAACGGCTTCGGCAAGATCATCAGTTGCGAGTTCGACCCCGTCGTCTTCGCGCGTGCCAAAGAGCGACTCGCAGCCTCGCCCCTCAGCCGGTTCATCGAGCTGCGCAACCAGTCCAGCCTCGAGATGAAAGTCGAAGGCACCATCGACCTTTTCTTCTCCGACTCCGACATGCCCGTTCGCGAGCAGGAGGTCAAACGCTTTCTCCCGCAGATCAATCCCAACGGCATCATTCTGATGCACGACGCCAGTTCGCACCATAAAGTCGTTCGCGACGCTGCGCGCTCAATGGAGGCCGAGGGTCTTCTGTCGGTCGTCTTCCTGCCTACTCCACGCGGCCTGGCGGTCGCCCAACCTCGCGCAGGCCGCAGTTAGTTGCAGGATCAGCGCATGCCGAGCTCTGTGACAACGAAGAACAACTCTCGCTTTCGCGCACCGTGGTCCATCTTCTGGGCGGGATTTCTCCTCCGCGTGCTCTACATCACGCTTGCCCATACCTATCGGATCCGTCTTGGGGAAGATCACCTTCAGTTCGGCTGGGAGATGGGCCGCATCGCCCGCGCGCTGGTCACCGGCTTTGGTTATGCAGACCCCTTTACCGGACACTCTGGACCCACTGCCTGGGTGCCGCCGCTCTATCCGCTCCTGCTTGCGGGTGTCTTCAAGTTCTTCGGCATCTACACCGCGAAGTCTGCCTGGGTCATCCTCACCATCAACAGCATCTTCTCCGCTGCGACGGCGCCTCTCATCTATGAGATCGCTGCGCGGTGCTTCCAACCCACAGGCCGAGCCGGCAAGATCGCTCTCTGGTCGGCGTGGCTCTGGGCTCTCTATCCCGCTGCGCTGCAATACGCCGTGCACTGGGTGTGGGATATGGCCCTCACAGCCTTCCTCTTCTCCGCGGTGATTGTTCTGGCGCTGCGTGTTCGCGGCATCGGCGATGACGTCCCGGAGCCGAATCCCCAAACCACTCTCCGCTGGTCGCTCTTCGGATTGTTCTGGGGCATGATCGCCCTGTTGAACTCAACGATCCTGCTCTTCCTTCCTGTCTGCGGCGTCTGGATGCTGCTTGGAGCAGCAAAGAAAAAAGCCCTCGGTCCCGCGATCGGAAAAGCTGTCATCGCAGCAGTCATCTTTCTTGCGTGCCTCGCACCGTGGATGATTCGCAACTGGAACGTCTTCCATGCCTTCATCCCAATCCGCGGCAACCTCGGCGCTGAGCTGCACGACTCCGTCCTCGAGTCCTTGAACGGCTTCACTGTCGGGACTCGAGTCCCTGTGTGTGATGTTTGTCCCGACTACCTCGAATACAAGCAGATGGGCGAATACGCATTCGTCCAGCGCGAAGGCAAGCTCGCCCGCGCCTACATCCGCACTCACAAAGTCCGTTTTTTCCAGCTCGCGCTCAAGCGTTTTTATTTTTACTGGGTCAGTGTGCCGAAGCCCGCCGAAAAGGGAGTGCTGAACGAAGCCTTCCGCGTTCTGAACTACAGCTTTATCAGCCTCGCCGGTCTTCTCGGCCTCGCGCTGGCGCTGAAGCAGCGCATTCCGGGAGCGATCCTCTTCGCGTGGGCTTTCGGCCTGCTTCCTCTCACCTACTACTTCGTCACGGTGCAGGCACGCTTTCGCCATCCGCTCGAACCCCTGATGACGATTCTCGGAGTCTTTCTCTTTCAATCCGCCACGCGGTCAAAACCTCAACCCGTCAAACCAGTCGACTAGATCTAGCGGCCGGCGCGTCCGATCTGCCAGGCCTTCGCATACTTCCAACTGATATACGCCGAGTGGTAGAGGTGCAGCAACAGCCCTTCGCGGCCATCGAGGAATCCAAGGCGAAAAATATAGTTCCAGACAAATGTCAGCTTCGGGACAAGAGCCACATTCCAGACAAATGCAGGCCAGGAGCGACTGATCTTTCCCTTCTCCGCAGCGATTCGCCCGCCTAGCGCACTGTAGCGATTCATGTGTTCGAGATAGATATCCAGGTTGGGATAGCCGTGGTGAAGAAAATCCTTCTTCATCGTTTCCACTCTGCCGGCGACCGTAACCGATTCATGCACCGGCCGATCCGTGAAGTGCGCAGGACCGGTGCTGGTCACGCGACGAAACAGCCTCAGCTTCAGGTCGGGGTAGTAGCCGCCGTAGCGCATCCACCGTCCGAGAAAGACGTGGCGCAGGCGAAGGCGGTAACCGTCAACCTGCGGCGTGATCTGCGCATCCGCTTCTAGCATGGCGCGAATCTCCGCCTGCAGCTCGTCCGTCAGCTCTTCATCTGCGTCGAGAGACAAAACCCAGGTACCGACACATTTGTCGATTGCGGAGTTTTTCTGCAGCGCGAATCCCTTCCACGTCTCGGAGAAGACTTTCGCCCCGAACGAACTCGCGATCTCCACCGTGCGATCGGTCGAACCGGAGTCGACCACGATGATCTCGTCGGCGAACCGGACGCTGGCGAGTGTGCGCGGAAGATTATCTGCTTCGTTGAGAGTGATGATGGCTACAGAGAGTGTCGATCGCGGCATGCCCTGCCTATTCTATTTGTCTCTTGCACCGGCAGCCTTCAAAAAAGAGCCTCCGGGCGCCCAAAGAACCAACCCTTACTGTTGAGTTTGCTACCACATAGGTTGTATTGGCCCGCACTTTTGCCAACTCTACAGTGAGGTATGGCGAGGTATCCGTCAGGCCCGCTTGCCTGCTGATGCCACATTGCCCTGCTGAGCGGTAAGAGGCACACATGTCCGAATTGATCGAACGGTACAGACACGCGGGTTCGGGAATCGTGACGACTTCAGCCACCCTGATCACATTGGTTGGCTGCATCGCCCTGTTCCTGCAGTCGCGTCTGGGGGCGTTGCATTACCCCGGTCTTGCGTTGACGACAAGGCTGACAGCCAGTCTGGCATTCGAAAAAGTGATATGGGTCGCGTGGTTTGCGCTGGCTGTATCACTCGCACTCCTCGTCTACGAGTGCAGGAAGGATGTCTTCATTCGGTGGGTGGTTGGGGCTTTCCTCGTCTTCCTTCTCGCCGACCTTCTCGATCGCGAACTCGCTATGAGCCCTATCTCCAGTGACTACCCCTGGATCGTCAAGCTCCTCGCAGCGGCGGGTTCCATCGCGGCGACGGTCTTCGTGGCCGGCCTCCCCATATCCGTGCGCCGCCTCACTCTCATTGTGCGAGATGCGACGCGCGCGAGAGACAACGAGCTCAGCCTCATCACGGCGGCAGAATCAAGCGCCGATTCCGTCATCCTCTATGACAGCGTCTTCGACGATGCGGGCGAGATCTCCGACTTCAAATTCATCTTCCTCAACAGCAATGCCGAACGAATGATCGGCATAGACCGGAGCAAGGCACTCGGAAACAATCTCTACGAGATCTTTCCCCGGATTCGCACGACGGATCTCTTTGAGCGGCAAAAGCGAGTCGCTGAGACAGGAGAGCCCGCCTTGATCGAGGTCACCAGTTCAACCTTCCAGGCGGAGGGACAGCCCGCTCGCTATCAAATTCAGATAGTGAAGCTGTCGAACGGCATCGCGACGACGATCACCGACGTCACCGCGCGTTTTCAACACAAGGAAGACCTCAAGCGCGCGCTCAACTTCAACAAGTCCATCATCGCAAGCTCCCCCTTCAACATCATCGTCACCGACAAGGCCGGGATCATCACCTCCGTCAATCCTGCGGCGGAAAGAATGCTTCTGTACCAGGAAAGCGATCTCATCGGCCGCAGCACCCTCGAACTGCACGACCCTGAAGAACTGCACCAGCGCGCCCTTGATCTCTCGACGCAATTCGACACCGAGGTTCATCCCGACCATCACGTCTTTCGTCTCGCCCCGGAGATGGGTCTCATTGACGAGAGAGAGTGGACCTACATCCGGAAAGACGGATCGTCGGTTCCCGTGCAGCTTGTCGTCACCGCACTGCGCGACAGCGAAGAGTGCATCACGGGCTTCGTCGGAATCTCGTACGACCTGACTGAGCGCAAGCGTGCCGACGAGTACATCTATCACGTCGCGCATCACGACCCACTTACCGGCCTTCCCACCCGCACTCTGCTGCGCGATCGGCTGGAGGTCTGCATCGAGCGCGCCAGACGGTCCCAGGACACTCTCGCCGTCATGATGGTCGACCTCGACAACTTCAAGCGCGTGAATGACTCTCTCGGGCATCAGGCCGGAGACACCGTCCTCTGCGAGATCTCCAAACGACTCCAGGCATGCGTCCGCAAGTCAGATACCGTGGGCCGCATGGGCGGAGACGAGTTCGTCGTGCTGCTCCCCGACCTTCGCACGGCAAAGGATACCGAAGAGATTTGCCAGAAGCTTTTGGCCGCCGTCGCTCAACCGATTCGCATTGGCCGGCACGAGATCATCGTGACCGCCAGCATCGGTATCGGCTTGTTTCCCGACTGCGAAGACGTCGACACCCTCTTCAAGAACGCAGACTTCGCCATGTATCGCGTCAAGGGCAGCGGACGCAATGGCTCTCAGCTCTATACGCCGGGAATCGGTATGCAGGGCCTCGAGCAACTCCAGATGGAATCGGCCATGCGCAACGCTCTCGAAGCCAAGGAGTTTGAGATTCTCTACCAGCCGCAAATCTCCTTCGCCAACGGTCGAATACTTGGAGTGGAGTCCCTTCTGCGCTGGAACAGTTCCGAGTTCGGTTTGGTTGGGCCAAATACCTTTATCCCGCTTGCGGAAGAGACCGGTCTTATCGTGTCCATCGGCGAATGGGTCCTGCTTCAATCCTGCAAAGAGATCGCTGCGTTGCAGCGTCGGCTTGGCGTCGAGTTTTCGGTCGCCGTCAACATCTCTCCCCGCCAGTTTCAGCAGAAGGACTTCCCCGCTACGGTAGAACACGCCCTGCACACCAGCGGACTGAAACCCGAACAACTCGAGTTGGAGATCACCGAGCATCTGCTGATGGTCGACTCCGAAGAGTCGCTCGAGATCATGCAACGCGTCCGCAAACTCGGCGTCCGTTTTGCCATCGACGACTTCGGCACCGGCTTCTCCAACATGGGTTACATCACGCGCTTCGCCGTCGACCGCATCAAGATCGACCGATCCTTCATCTCACGCTGCGACGTCGACGAAAACAGCCGCGCCGTCACGGCTGCCATCATCGCGCTTGCCCACAGCCTTCAGATCGAAGTCATCGCAGAGGGCGTCGAGTCCGAGCAGCAGGTCCAGATGCTCCGCCAGATGTCATGCGATCAGGCGCAGGGGTACTTCTACTCACTTCCATTGAAACTCGCCGACATGCAGAATTACTCCGTGCGGAATCTTCACGAACACGGCGACGGCGCCCGAGCCAACTCACGCAAACCAGCTGGCAATGTGCTCACCTTATCCGCTCTCGGTTCGCTGGCCGGAGCCTGACCGCATTCGCCACGCAAAGTGTCACCTCAAGCACCAAAGGATATGCTCTTGAACCAACGTGATCGGAATCGATGTGCGGTACTTCTTCCCCCCGGACCGCACTTCGAACGCTTATTCGAAGAAATACTGCAATTCGCCATCATCGAGACCGGCCTCACCCCGATTCGACTCCAGCAGAACACTCAATCTCCAACCCCCATCAACATCTTCGTCGACGAGATCGAGCAGTCCGCCGCACTCTTCGCAGATATTTCAGAGGACACTCGCGAGATCTGGCTGGCCGTGGGCTGTGCCGTCGCCCTGGGAAATCCTCTTTGCCTGATCTCCTCCCGACAGGACTCTTGCCTGCCTTTGGGGATACAGTATCTTCCTCTCATTCGCTACCCTTCCGATCCGTTGCCAAGCGACTACGTTCAGCTTCAACAGAACATCACCGCCCAGCTGTCGGCGATTCTGCCCCTGGCAGATATGGCGGCAATGGAACCGGTATTCCCTGCTCCGATTCTGCCTCCTGCACCGGCGCCGCAGCCCTCCGACGACGACGATCTGGTCTCTTATGAGATTCTCGCGCTCACGATTATCGATCTCAAAGGCTCCGACATCGGCCTCAGCCCTCGCGCTCTCGGCCTGGAGATGCAGGCCAGCGAAAGCGGTCACCTGACCAGTCACGCCATGAACGCCCTGAAGCGTAGGAAATTTATCGAAAGAAAGGCCGTGCAGATCAGCGAAGGGCACGAACTCCACATCTCCGAAAACCTCTTCGTCACCCGACTCGGAGAAGAATGGCTGATCCGCCACGGCAAGAGGCGCTCCATGCAGCGTTCGGGCGTACTCTCACGGGCACGATTTCTCAACAGCCGCTAATTCAGCCTCTACTTGCCGGGAGACCCGATCGCCTGAGCGCCCTTCCCCAGCGACACATGCCGATACTCAGGCTCGTACCCGAGTTCGCGCGCGTAGTTCAGCATTCGCTCGAAGTCCAAACTGATCGTCGCGCCGGCCTTCTGCGTCACCTCGTCTTCAATCGGCAGATCGAAGTCGTCCGCGCCGTAGTTCAATCCCTCCAGCGCGCGCTGGTTCTGCGTCAGCACAGAGGTGCGAATGCGGGGAATATTGTCGAAGTAAATCCGGCACAGCGCCAGGTGCCGCAAATATTCCGCCGTCGAAATCTCGATTCCACCGATCTGCGTGAAGTACGGCTTGAAGGTCCAGCAGAGAAAACTCGCCAGCCCGCGCGTCTCATCCTGGAACTGGCGCGTGCGTTCCATATGCTCCAGCCGCTCATCGAGACTCTCATCAAACCCGATCACCATCGTCGCCGTCGTCTTCAGACCAGCGTCGACAATAGCCCGCTGCGCAAGGAAGTATTCGGCAACCGTGTACTTGAACTTTGAGTGCCGCGCCCGGAAATCCTCCGTGAGAATCTCCGACCCTCCGCCCGTAATCCAACGCACGCCGGCAGCCTTCAGCCGTGCAGCAGCCTCCGCGTAGCTCAGCTTTGCATGGTCGGCAAGGTATAGGAACTCGGCAATCGTGAGCGCGTAAAACTCCAACGCATCCCCATACCGCGCACGAATCGCAGCAAACAATTCGCAGTAGTAGCTCAGCGGCAGGTGCGGATTGAAGCCTCCATTGAACGCCGCGAGATCCCCACCCAGCGCCAGCAACTCGTCGAGTTTGGCGAAGACATCCGCGTGGCTCAGCACGTAACCGCCATCCTGGCTGGGCAGTTTGTAGAACGCGCAGTAGTCGCACTGGGCCACGCACACGTTGGTGTAGTTGATGATCCGCATCACCATGTACGTGCACGAGCCCGGCGCATGAAAGCGGTCCCGAACGGTCGCGGCAAGAGAACAAAGCTCCGCATCCGAAGCATGCTCCCAGAGCCACCGCGCCTCGTCACGGTCGATGCGTCCGCCCTGCGTAACCTTTGCGGCGATCCCGGCGAGCGTTGTATCGAGCGAAGCGGCTGAACGGCTCATATCCTTAGTGTAGTGCCCCTCTGCCGCGCAGGGATCGCAGCTGGCATTCCCAGTAAGAAACTATTTCCCATTGGCATCCGTCCCAGTGTATAAATCTTTCGCACCCTGCCGTGATCGTGTCTCTCCTCCGGAGCCACACCGCGGAGCGACATGCACCCAGAGTCGCTACTTGAAGGAGAATTTAGCCATGCCTTCCGTTATTCGTTCCGCAGTATCGTCCCTCGCGCTTCTTGCCGTGCTCACTCCCCTCGCTCGCGCGGAAGATGTACCGAAGACCTGGGTCGACAAGGACACCGGCCACCGCGTCTGGCGGCTCAGCGACGAACCAAACTCCGGCGGCTTCTACTTCAACATCAACGCCTACACGCCCGATCACAAATCGATGATCTACACCGCGCCGGACGGCATCCACGTCCTCGACATGGACACGCACAAGACCCGTCTGCTTGTCCCCAATCCTCCCGCAGCAACCGCCGCCGAATCCGCCGATCCCAGCGCCGTTCGCGGAGCCGGCGCCAGCCGCAATCCGCACGCTCTCGTCGCCGGCAACAAGACGAACAGCGTCTTCTTCACCCAGCGCGATCCCGCCACTCACGCCGCCGCCGTCTACAAGGCCGACATCAACACCGGCGCCATCCGCAAGCTGACCGACCTGCCGCCGAAGATCAGCATCGTCAGCGTCAACGCCGACGAGACGCTCGCCGCCGGAACCTATATCGAAGGCGACGCCACCGGCAAGGAGTACGGCTCCAACGCCCCCGCCACCCGCCCCCCGCAGCCGACAACCGCGTCGCCAGCGCCGCCCAGGGCCCGCACTACCAGCCCGAAAACAAGGGCCTGATGATGGAGCGCCGCCTCGCCGCACGCCTTCCTCTCGTTCTCTTCACCATCCGCCTCGAACCCGGCCCCAACGGCGAAAAGCCCGGCGACATGAAGACCCTCCTCCACTCCACCGACTGGGTCAACCATCTCCTCTTCTCCCCCACCGACCCCGACCTTCTGATGTACTGCCACGAAGGCCCCTGGCAAAAGGTCGATCGCATCTGGATGATCCACACCGACGGCACCCACAACACCCTCATCCACAAACGCACCATGGCCATGGAGATCGCCGGCCACGAGTTCTGGGGGCTCGACGGCGAGACCATCTGGTACGACTGGCAGTACCCCAAAGGCGAAGACTTCTTCCTCGCCGGCTACAACCTGAAGACCGGCAAGCGCACCGCCTTCCACATGCAGCGCAACGAGTGGTCGATTCACTTCAACCTCACCAAGGACCTCGACCTCTTCACCGGCGACGGCGGCGATCCCGGCCAGGTCGCGAAGGCTCCCGACGGCGAATGGATCGAGCTCTTCTACCCGCACATGCTCCCCATCGGCGACGGCGCGCTCAACGAACCGACGTTCTGGCAGCCCGGCGTCTTCAAATCCGAGCGCCTCGTCAACATGTCGCACCACTACTATCGCGAAGAGCCCAACGTCCGCTTCTCGCCCGACAAGTCGCTCGTCCTCTTCACCAGCAACATGTTCGGCCCCAGCTACGTCTTCGGCGTCGAAGTAAAAAAAGCCGAGAATCCACCCGCCGCCGACGTCGTCTCCACCCCGGACCTCGCGCGCAAGTTCAACCCGAAGGATCCACCGAACAGCAAAGGCCCGGTCGTTCAACCTCGTAGCTACCCGGCTAGTTCGAGACAGAGTCATCGACACGAACGCCGCAGTTCTGAATCGCAGGAGTCTCCAGCATGGCCCGCCTCACGTTCTCATCGCTTGCTGTACTTGTCCTCATTGCACTTCCCTTCACGCATGCAAGCTCAGTCCGGCTCGCCCACGAAACAGCTTCCTCCAAAGACCTGGGTCGACAAGGACACCGGCCATCGCGTCTGGCGCGTCTCCGACGAGCCCAACTCCGGCGCCTTCTACTTCAACGTCAACGCCTACACGCCCGACCACAAGCAGATGGTCTACAACTCGCCTGACGGCATCCGCGTTCTCGATCTCGCCACGATGAAGACGAGCATGCTGGTGCCCGAATCCTCCACCGCCCGCCAACGCCGACGCCTCACCCATCGCCCGTTTCGGCCGCGGAGCCCGCGCCATCGTCGTCGGCCACAAGACCAACAGCATCTTCTTCACCCGCACCGATCCCGCGACTCACACGAACGCCCTCTACAAGGCCAACACCAACACCGGCGAGATTCCGCAAACTCATCGATCTGCCACGCGCGTCTCAGCATCGCCAGCATCAACGCCGACGAGACCCTCGGCGCCGGCACCTACAACGAGCCGACGTACCCGGCGGCGATCCCAATGCGCCCAACGCCTTCGTCGCCACTCGCGCCCGCCATCCCGCCCGCCAACGCCAACGCAGCCGCGAACCTCGGCGGAGCCCACGTCCAGGCTGACGACAAAGGCCAGATGATGGAGCGCCGCCTCGCCGCGCGCATTCCCCTCGTCCTCTTCACCATCCGTCTCGAGCCCGGCCCCAACGGCGAAAAGCCCGGCACCATCAAGCCCCTTCTCCACTCCACCGACTGGGTCAACCATCTCCTCTTCTCACCCACCGACCCCGACCTCCTCATGTACTGCCACGAAGGCATGTGGCAAAAAGTCGACCGCATCTGGCTCATCCACACCGACGGCACCCACAACACCCTCATCCACAAACGCACCATGGCGATGGAGATCGCCGGCCACGAGTTCTGGGGCCTCGACGGCCAGACCATCTGGTACGACTGGCAATTTCCCAAGGGTGAAGACTTCTTCCTCGCCAGCTACAATCTCCAGACCGGCAAACGCACCGCCTACCACATGCAGCGCAACGAGTGGTCGATTCACTTCAACCTCACCCGAGACCTCGACCTGTTCACCGGCGACGGCGGCGACTCCGGCCAGGTCGCCCAGGCCCCCGACGGCGAATGGATCGAGCTCTTCTACCCGCATATGATTCCTCAGGGAGAGGGCGCACTCAACGGTCCCGACTTCTGGCAACCCGGAGTCTTCAAATCCGAACATCTCGTCAACATGGCGCACCACAACTACCGCGCCGAACCCAACGTCCGCTTCTCCCCCGACAAAAAGTACGTCTTCTTCACCAGCAATATGTTCGGTCCAAGTTACATATTCGGAGTAGAAGTAAAGAAGGCTGAAAATCCTCCGGCAGCAGACGTCCAATCCACGCCCGAGCTGGCCACGAAATACAACCCAGTTATGCCGACACCGACCACGACAGAGAAGTAGAAAAAAACCGGCAACTTCGCTCGAGCCAACACAAGGCAGGGTACCCAAGAGCCTGTTGTTAGCCTGTAGAAGGTCTCGCTTCCGAGACCTGGCTTGTCGCAGCACCACCATCTCTTCAATACTGGAAAGTGATGTACAAGGGATCCATGCGACGCCACCTTCTTTCGATATCTTCCGCCTTGCTCCTTTTCGCTTCGGCGCTACACGCAGCAGCGTCGCCCGCGCCACCGCGTCAAATCCAGCAATTCACCACCGACTGGCGCTTCCTCCAATCCGACGCGCCGGGCGCAGAGTCACCCACCTTCGATGACTCCGCCTGGAAACCCGTCACCCTCCCGCACGACTGGAGCATCGCCGGCCCAGTAGAAGAAAACGCCCCCAGCCGCGCCGCCGGAGGCTTCTTCCCCACCGGCATAGGTTGGTATCGCCACACCCTCGAACTCAAAAAAATCGACCCCGCCAAGCGCATCTTCATCGCCTTCGACGGCATCATGGCCAACTCAGACGTCTACTGCAACGGCGAACTCCTCGGCCATCGCCCCTACGGCTACGTCAGCTTCAACTACGACCTCACCCCGCATCTCCACGCCGGCAAAAATATCATCGCCGTCCGCGTCGACGACTCCCAGCAACCCGCCTCACGCTGGTATCCCGGCGCCGGCATCAACCGCGAGGTTCGCCTCATCACCACCGGTGACACCCACATCGTCCCCTGGGGAACCTTCGTTACTACGCCTGACATCAATAATTCGGACGCAACCATCAAGATCCGCTCCAGCATCCTCAACGACTCCAGCGTCACCGCCGAAGTCACTCTCGCGATAACCATCGATGGCCCCGGTAATATCCACATCCCCTCATCCATGGGACACATCGCCAAAGTCATCGCCGCGCACGGCACCGCCGACCTCGAAGAATCCCTTCACATCGCTAACCCCGATCGCTGGGACCTCGACCACCCCGCTCTCTACACCGCCCATGTCACCCTTCTCCGCAACGGCAAGCCCATCGACAACGAAGACGTTCGCTTCGGCATCCGCGAATTCCGCTTCGACCCCAACCAGGGCTTCTTCCTAAACAGCGTCCATCACAAAATCTACGGTGTAGCTCTCCACACCGATGCCGGCGCCCTCGGCACCGCAGTCCCTCTTGCCGCCTGGGAACGCCGCCTCACCGCCCTTCGCAAACTCGGCGTCAACGCCATCCGCACCGCGCACAACCCGCCCGCGCCTGAGTTCCTCGACCTCGCGGACCGCATGGGCTTCCTCGTCATGGACGAGATGTTCGACTGCTGGACCGTGGCCAAAAATCCCTACGACTACCACCTCTACTTCAAAGAGTGGTCAATTCGCGACACCGCCGACACCGTCCGCCGCGACCGCAACCATCCCAGCATCATCCTCTGGTCCGCGGGCAACGAGATTCACGACACGCCCAAACCCGACATCGCCGTCCCAATCCTGAAGTCCCTCGTCGACACCTTCCACGCAAACGATCCCACGCGCCCCGTCACACAAGCGCTCTTCCGTCCCAACGTCTCGCACGACTACGACGACGGCCTCGCCGATCTCCTCGACGTCGTCGGTCAAAACTATCGCGAGCAGGAGATTCTCAAAGCCCACGCCGACAAACCCACCCGTAAGATCATCGGCACCGAGAACACTCACGACCGCAACCAATGGGTCGCCATGCGCGATCACCCCGAATACTCAGGCCAGTTCCTCTGGTCCGGCATCGACTATCTCGGCGAAGCCGGCCGCTGGCCCTCTATCGGAGCTGGCAGCGGCCTTCTCCTCACCACATCGCTTCCCCGCGCCCGCGCCTTCGAACGCCAATCCTGGTGGGCCGACCCGAAGACACAACCCATGGTCCGGATTGCCCGCCGCGTACAGGCCGCCCGTCGCGGTCCCATCGACCCCGGCTACGCTTCACCCACGTCCAACAATCAAGCCGCAACAACCGCACCCAACGCCCCACTCGACCCAACTACACGCTTCGGCCAGCCTCTCCTTCTCGACTGGACACCCAAAGACCAATCCCCGCACACCGAAAACGTCGAGATCTACACCAACGCCGAAGAAGTAGAACTCTTCCTGAACGAAAAATCCCTCGGCACACAAAAACTCCACGCAGACGCAAGCCCCATCACCTTCGAAGTCCCCTACGAACCCGGCACCCTCAAAGTCGTCGCCCGCTCAGGCGGCAAAGTAGTCGCGCAGGACGAACTCCGCACCGCCGGCAAACCCGCCCATCTTCTCCTCACCACCGGCCTCGCCGCAGCGCACCTGACCAACACCCCTGCACCCGAAACCACACCGGCCCTCACTCCCGATTGGAATGACATCGCCTACGCAACCGCCACGCTCGTCGACGCGAACAATACGGTCATCCCCGACAACAACACTATCGTCATCCACTTCGCCGCCACCGGCCCCGGCAACATCATCGCAGTCGACAACGGCAATCTCCTCGACCACGACCCCTTCCAGGCTACCGATCGAAAGCTCTACGAAGGCCACGCCCTCGCCATCCTCCGCGCTACCGCGTCCCGCGGCAACATCACGCTCACCGCAACGACAGAAGGCCTTCCGCCCGCAACCATTACGCTGCACACCGCCTCATCGCATTCATCGCCTATCGAACGTAGCTTCTGACACCCAAGGTCGCCCCATGTGGAGCCGTCGTCGATTCCTCGTCGCATCTGCCGCCGCAACGATCGCGCCACTTCCTTCGGCAACAGCATCGACGTCACCACTCATCGACTCCCACGTTCATGTTTGGAAACACGACCCCAACTTTCCCTTCGCCGGCGACGCCAAACCACCCACCGAAGATGCCTCCGTCGAACAACTCCTCGAACTCATGCACGCCAATCACGTCCTTAGCACCGTCATCATCCAGGTCAGTCACTACCGTTGGGATAACCGCTACCTTGCCAGCGTACTCAAACGCTACCCGCGCACCTTTCACGGCGTCTGCCGAGTCAATCCGCAGGACCCAGCCGCCCCCGACCACCTCAGCCGGCTCACCGAAGTCGACGGCTTTCACGGCGTACGCCTCAGCCCCTCCGCGTCCCCCGCAGACGACTGGATTCGCGGTCCACTCATGCCACCCCTCTGGCGTCGATGTGCCCAACTCAAGGTCCCGATGACGATCCTCGCCCCAGTCACACGCATGCCCGATCTCGTCCCTCTCATCGAGCAGAACCCTGACCTCACCGTCGTCATCGATCACATGGCAGACTGCCCGCTCGGCCAGCCGGACAAGCTCAATCTCCTGCTCACACTCGCGCGTTACCCAAGAGTCTTCGTGAAAATCTCCCACCTCTGGTCTCTCTCCGCGCAGCCCTACCCCTACGCCGACACCATTCCCCAGATCAAAAGCCTCTGCCAATCCTTCGGCCCCGCGCGCCTCATGTGGGGCACCGACTGGCCCATCTCCCTCAAGCAGCTTTCTTACGCGCAAGCCGTCGCACTATACCGCGACCACCTCAGCTTCCTCTCGCCCGAGGATCACAAACAGATCCTCTACAAAACCGTCCAGAGAGTCTGGCCCTTCGGCCTCTCCTGACCCCGACTGGGCTTGCTACCGAAAAGATCGATAGGATATCTCGATGCAAAGACGCCTGGTTCGACGCTTCGTCGTAATCGCTGGACTGCTGGGCATCATCCTATCCGCCGGCACCATCGGCTTTGTGCTCATCGAAGGCTATTCCTGGTTTGACGCCTTCTACATGACTCTCACCACGATCACCACCGTCGGTTACCAGGAGATCCGACCTCTCAGCCATGCCGGACGCGTCTTTAATTCGTTCCTGATTCTGTTTGGCGTCAGCACGATGTTCCTTGCCGTCGGTGCCATGACCCAGACTATTATCGAACTCGAGTTGCAGGACCGTTCTGGCAAACGCAGGACCAAACGCATGATCGACCAGTTACACGACCACTTCATCGTCTGCGGCTACGGCCGCGTAGGCCGCAACGCTTCCTGCGAATTTCAACGCTCTAACATTCCTTTCCTGGTGATCGATCGCAATGAACAGCGCGTTGCCAAAGCAGCAGCCGCCGGAATGCTTGCCATTGTCGCCGACGCCACGCAGGATGCCAGCCTTCGCGAAGCCGGCGTGCTCAGGGCAAAAGGACTGATCGCCGCTTTGCCCTCCGATGCCGAAAATCTCTTCATCATTCTCTCTGCCAAAACCCTGAATCCAAAGTTGACCGTTGTCACTCGGGCTTCGGAAGAGGAGGCCGAAGAAAAGCTGCGCCGCGCAGGAGCCGATACCGTTTTTACTCCCTATGCCATGACGGGCCGCCAGCTCGCAGATTCCTTGCTGAGGCCTCACGTCGTGGAGTTCCTGGACTTTGGCAGAAGCAACATCGGATCCAAGGTCACCATGGAACAGGTTTCCGTGACTCCAAGCGCCGAACTCACCCGGAAGACCGTCGGCCAGCTGCTGGAGTTGCGGAAATCCGGAGTAATCGTACTTGCGATTCGCAAGCAAGGCGGAGAAACAACCTTTAATCCTCCACCCGAACTCGAAATCTCTGCCGGCGACGTCCTGATCGTGATGGGTCAGCGGGCGAACCTCGAAAAGCTTGAACAGATTCTCGCCAGGTAGCCGAGCGATCTTGCGTTACAACCTAACCCCGGCTCGGCTTACTCCCCAGCAATTCACGAGCAATCACCATCCGTTGAATCTCACTCGTCCCCTCGCCGATCGGACACAGCCGTACATCGCGGTAAAACTTCTCCGCCGGATAGTCCTTGATGAACCCGTAGCCACCGTGAATCTGCACACCCTCATCACAGATCCGGCACGCCGCTTCGCTCGCATAAAGCTTCGCCATCGCCGCCTCCAGCGTGACCTTCTTGCCTTCATCCTTCATCTGCGCCGCCCGCATCGTCAGTAACTGTGCCGCATCCCACTGCGTCGCCATATCTGCCAGCTTGAACTGGATCGCCTGAAACTCGCTGATCGTCTTGCCGAACTGTCTTCGCTCCTGCGCATACTTCATCGCTGCATCGAGCGCACCACGCGCTATCCCCAAACTCAGCGCAGCAATCGAGATTCTTCCGCCATCGAGCACGCGCATAGCATCCTTGAACCCGTCGCCCTCCTTGCCGATCAGGTTCTCCGCCGGAATCTCGCAGTCCTCGAAGATCAGTTCCGACGTGTCGCTCGCCCGCAACCCAAGCTTGTTCTCCTTACGCCCCGGCCGAAACCCGGGTGTCCCCTTCTCCACCACAAACGCCGATATCCCCCCGCTTGCACCCTTCTCCTTGTTGGTTACTGCGAGCACCACCGCGCAGTTTGCATGGCTCCCATTCGTGATGAATGTCTTCGACCCATTCAGCACCCACTTGTCGCCCTTGCGGACCGCCGTCGTCCGCGCCCCGCCGGCATCCGAACCCGAACCCGGCTCCGTCAGACCCCACGCTCCCAGCCATTGGCCACTTGCCAGCTTCGGAATCCACCGCTTCCTCTGCTCATCATTTCCCGCCAGCATAATGTGGTTCGTGCACAGCGAATTATGCGCTGCAACGATAATCCCCACGCTGCCATCCACCCGCGACAGCTCCTCGATCGCCAGCACATACTCCACATAACCCATTCCCGCGCCGCCCAGCGATTCAGGAAAGATCACCCCCAACAGCCCCATCTCGCCCAGCTTCTTCACTACCTCTTGCGGAAATTCGCTCTTCTCGTCCCACTCGCTCACATGCGGAGCGATCTCTCCCTCGGCAAACGCTCTCACCGCGCTCTGCAGCTGTTTTTGCTCTTCCGTCAGTCCAAACATTTTCTGACCCTCCGGTCACATAATCGACACTTATAGATGTATCACAGAAACATATGTTCTGGTAGACCTTGCCCGCCGAGCAACGCGAGGCCCTAAGCAACTCGCATCACCCCGACCGGGTACACACGCCACGAAGTGGCCGCTCGAACCGGGGTCCCCGCAAACAGGTCTTTGTTTGCGGGGTGGCCAAGCGCAGGAGGCCCGTCCGGCAGGACGCAGTTAAATCCGGTCCAGCGCCTGCCCCAGATCCGCCACAATATCTTCAACATCTTCAATCCCCACCGACACCCGCATCAGCCCATCCGTAATCCCCAGCTCAGCCCTTCTCTTCGCCCCAACCGCAGCATGGGTCATCGTCGCCGGATGACAGATCAGCGTCTCCACCCCACCCAGCGACTCGGCAAGAAATCCCAGCCGCAGCGAGCTTGCAAACCGATTCGCGTTCTCGAGCGATCCCAACTCCATCGAGATCATCGACCCAAACCCGCGCTGCTGCCGCTTCGCCAGCTCATGGTGCGGATGCTCCGTCAGCCCCGGATAAAACACCTGCTGCACTTTCTTATGCCCCTTCAAAAACTCGGCAACCACGCGCCCATTCGCATCATGCTGTTTCATCCGCACTGCCAGTGTCTTCACGCCGCGCAGCAGCAGATAGCTCTCAAACGGCGAGAGAATCCCACCCGTACACTTCTGCACAAATCGAAACCTCTCCGCATGCTCCGGCTTCGTACCCACCAGCACTCCACCCAGGCCATCTGAGTGCCCATTCAAAAACTTCGTCGTCGAGTGCATCACAATATCCGCTCCCAGCGCGATCGGTTGCTGCAGATACGGCGACAAAAATGTATTGTCCACACTCAGGTCCACACCCTTCGCATGGCAGATTCTCGCTACCGCCGCAATATCCGTAATCGACATCATCGGATTCGTCGGCGTCTCGATATGCACAAGCTTCGTCGCCGGAGTGATCGCCGCCGCTACATTCTCCGCCACACTCGTATCGACATACGTAAACGTCAGCCCATAGTTCGTCAGCACCTGATCGAACAGCCGCCCCGTCCCGCCGTACATGTTGTCCGTGCACACCACATGGTCGCCCGACTTCATCATCGTGCACATCGCGGTAATCGCAGCCATCCCGCTCGCAAACGCATGCGCACTCGTCCCGCCTTCAAGCGAGCGCAAGCTCTCCTCCAGCGCATCCCGCGTCGGATTCGTCAGCCGCGCATACTCATGCCCTTTGTTCTTTCCAATCGCCTCCTGCTGATACGTCGAGGTCAGATAGATCGGCACGTTCACCGCTCCCGTCAGCTCATCCGGAGCCTGCCCATCGTGAATCGCCCGCGTCGCAAATCCCATTCTCTTCTTCGTCTCCATCCGTCCCTCGTCTTTCATCAATCTCTTACTTCGTCTTCACCACAGTGGGCCGTCGCGGCCTCTGCTTCGCCGACACCGACTTGATCACCAGCTTGTACTCCGTCTTCTTATCCATAGGCACTTTGGCCATCTTCAGTGCCGCAGCCATCATCGCCTTCACATCGGCGCGATCCAGTGTCTTCTCATCTTCCAGCCGGATATACCGGACGACATTTCCCTCGCCCTGCAACAAACCCTTCGGATCAGACAGCGCAGCTCCCTGCAGAAAAAACAAATTCACATTCTTCGGAAATACCGCGATGGAAAAAATCGCCTCCGACGTCTTCTCCGTCGGTCCAAACCCGCAAGCCAGTGCGTTGTAGTTGTCGTAGATCATCTCGACTGCATTCGGAAGGCGCTTGCGCATCTTCACCAAAGCCACTCTCGCAAACGCCGCGATCTCCGGCGTAAACGCATCCAGAAAACGATCAAGCTGCTCTTTTGCGCTCTCCGTCCTAGCCATCGGATTCTCCGCCTTCTACTCCCTACTCCCTACTCCCTATTCCCTGCCTCAGTCGAACAAGCCCTTACTCAGATACCGCTCCGCCGAATCCGGAATCACCGTCACCACTCTCTTCCCTGCACCCAGCTCCCGCGCCACATCTACCGCCGCGCACAACATCGCGCCTGCGCTCGACCCGGCAAAGACACCCTCTTCCACAGCCAGCCGCTTCACCATCGCAAACGCCGGTTCATCCATCACCTTCATCACGCGGTCGCACACGCAGCCGTCAAACGTCGCAGGAATAACCGACACGCCAATTCCCTCCACCTTGTGCGGGCCCGGCTCTCCACCCTGCAACACACTTCCCTGCGGTTCCACCGCCACCGTCAAAATCTCCGGCCGCTTCTTCTTCAAAAACCGTGCCACACCCGTAAACGTCCCCGCCGAACCCACACCCGAAACCCACGCGTCCACGCGCCCTTCCATCTGGTCCCAAATTTCGACCGCTGTCGTCTGCTCATGAAAGTCCGGATTCGCCGGATTCTCAAACTGCAGTACCGCAGACGACCCCGGCGTCTCCATCTCAAACTCCAGCGCCTGCCGAATTGCCCCCGCGATCCCCTCAGCTTCCGGCGTCCGCACCACCGTCGCTCCCAGTCCGCGCATCAGCTTGCACTTCTCTTCCGCAAAACCCTCCGGCACGTACAGCATCACCTTGTATCCGCGATTCACGCCGATCAGAGCCAGCCCTATTCCAGTATTACCGGCCGTCGCCTCGACAATCGTGCCTCCCGGCCGCAGTACTCCGCGCCGCTCAGCATCCAGTACAAGTCCCAAAGCCGCGCGGTCCTTCACGCTGCCGCCCGGATTCAGAAACTCCAGCTTTGCCCATATCTCCGCGCAAGATCCACCACTCGCCTGCTCGAGCCGGCGCATCCGCAACATCGGCGTCTGTCCGACCAGATCCAATACGTTCTCAACAACCCTCATCGACTCAAACCTCACACAAATCAATCCGCCCGCCGAAGTTCTCGTCGAAGGCTTGACCGCACCTTTGCTTTTACATCAATCAGAACAGAACTGGCTCCGCGAAGCCATTCACCCACCACCCGGAAGCCAGAATATCCTCGCCCCAGCCATCAGGGTTTCTTCCCGTCACTGTTAAATCCCGCGTTCCCACCCTTCGACGCGTCTGCAACGACTCTCGGGTAGTATCCGCTCCGCGTTCGCACCGACAGTCTTCCAAAGCTCTTCGCCTTCGCCTCGACATGGACCTCTCGGTACCCGCCCAGCGTCGGAGACTTCGTCGAGTGATACGAGATCGTGTACTGCGTTCGGATATCCTGCGCAACCTCCGCGGCAATCGCATCCACATCCTTCACCGATTTCGGAAAGTAAGCCGCCCCGCCCGTCTGCTCGGCCAGCGTCTCCAGCACTCTGCGCGCATGCCGCGATTCGCGCTTGTCCGTGTCGTCGCCAAACAACAACCCGACGCAATAAATCACCGGCCCGTCCAGGTCCTGAATTCTACGGATCGTCTGCTCCAGCGTCGCCGTCGAAGCATTGTCTTCGCCGTCGGTAACAATCAGCAACACCTGCTTCGGATGTTTCGCATTCTTGGCCAGATAATCCGCCGAGGCCACCAGAGCGTCGTAAATCGCCGTGCCTCCGCTCGATTTGATATAGCTCAGCCCCTGCTGCAGCTTGTCGATGTTATTCGTAAAGTCCTGGTCGATGAATGCCTCCCACGAGAAGTCCACGAGAAACTCTTCATCCTCTGGGTTCGATAGCTTCACGAAATCCACCGCCGCCTTATCCACCGCCGTCCGCTTGTCATACATCGATCCCGAGCTGTCGATCAACAACCCCAGCGACACCGGCAGATCTTCATGCCGAAACGAGTTGATCGTCTGCAGCACCCCATCCTCGTACACCGTAAAGGCATCTCTCGACAGTGTCTGCACCGACCGGCCACTCTGGTCCAGCACCGTCGCATTCAGCCGAACCTCGTACGCGTCCGTCCGCAGCGTGTACTTTCCATTCTCGCGTTCAATCTTCGCGAGACCCACACCATCCGGCGTCCCAGTTTGAGGTTTCGCCGGCGCATCCACATCAGGCGAAGCCACCGGATCGCGGTCCACCGTCAGCGAAGGCTGTCTTGTCACAGATTGTTGTTTCGCTTGGGCCGCAGGAGCCGACGGCTGCTGAGCCCATCCGCTCAACATGCCAGCCGCCATCATTAACCATCCCGCCGCGGCTATGCGCGACCAGAAACTTTTACTGCGAAGGTGCATAGTACCCCTGGCGATTATGCACCGTCAGCGTCGGGAGCCCCGGCGGCGGTACGAGTCGTATCTTCAATTTACGCCAGTTCCCGTCCTGTTTCACTTCGGAAGGCCTGTACCCGATCACATACTCGTTCCGCAGCTCCGCGCTGATTCGCGATGCAATGTCCCCCAGGTCATTGATGTCCAATACTCGGAACATCCGGCCGCCGGTCATATCGCAGATATCATTCAACAGGATCGGTCCCTGCTGCTCTTCGGTTGTCGGCGCGTACTGATCGAAGATCCCGATCGCGTAAATCTGCACGTCGCTCTCCCGAACCACCCGTCGCAGCTCACCCTCGGTATACCGGCTCCGATTATCTCCGCCGTCCGAGATGATCAACAGCGCCTTCCTCTCATACTTCGCCTGCTTCAGCTTGTCCACCCCCAGATAAATCGCGTCGATCAGCGCAGTCCGGTTCTCCGGCTTCAACATCACCATCCGCGCCTCCACATCGTCCACATCCGACGTGTAGTCCACAATCACCGCGGGCCGGTCGTTGAAACCCACCACAAAAAATTCATCCTGCGGATTCGACGTCCTCAAAAACTCACTCAACGCCTTTCGCGCCCGCATGAACTTCGACGACATGCTTCCGCTCAGGTCGAAGATCACGCCAATCGTCACCGGAGCATCTTCCGTAGAAAAGCTCTTGATCGTCTGCCCGATATTGTTGTCGTAGACCTCAAAATTCTCCTTTTCCAATCCCGTCACCAGCCGGTTCATCGGATCAGTCACAGTCGCCGGCACCAGCACCAGGTTCACATCCACCCGAATCCGCGCATCCCGTCTTGATGTCGCCAACTTCGCTGCATTGTCCGCGCCTTCAATAACGGGCTTCGCCTCCTCAGGCGTCTTCGGCGGAGGCGGTGCGGTCGGCGTATGCACATTATCCAGCGGATTCTCCTGCGCCCGGCAGACTACGCTACCTGCCGCACCCCAGAGCGCCGCACCCAGAATCACTACGGCAAGTCCCACCACAGTCTGCCGCAACCCGTTCCACCGTCCCCGTTTACCGCCCCTGTTTCGCATATTGATGTCCATACTGGCACCTATGCCGCTACTTCACCAGCAAAATCCTAACCCTGTCATCCCGGCCGACTACCCCTGCCTGTTAGACCATTTTGGCCGCGGCCTCAGATGCCTAATCAGGAAATAATAGACCTGACTCACAGGCCTTTTGTCACAGTTTTATCTCGCAATCACGTTTCCGGACACTGTCAGTATTCCCTGCGCCCTGCCGGAATCCACCCAGGCGCCTCAACCCTCGTTTCAGCCTCACCCCGTACAATCACTACATAATCTAAGACGTTTGGAGAATCAAAAGAGCATGGCCCGTCTGTACCCCTTCCGCGCCCTCCGTTACGACCCCGCCCGCGTCAACATGGAAGCCGTCGTCACCCAACCCTACGACAAGATCACCCCAGCCATGCAGCAGCGCTACTACGAGGCCAGCCCCTACAACCTCGTCCGCGTCATCCTCGGCAAGCACGAACCCGGCGACACCGAGCCCCAGGAGTTCCTTCCCCCCGGCGAAAAAGCCCACAACGTCTACACCCGCGCCGCCGAATATCTCCACGACTGGCGCCGCGAGCGCATCCTCGCCGAAGAGTCCGAGCCCGCCATCTACGGCTACTCCCAGACCTACACCGTCCCCGGCACCAGCGAAGTGCGCGAGCGTCGCGGCTTCATCGCCCTCGGCCACCTCTACGACTACGCCGACAAGGTCGTCTACCGCCACGAGCAGACCTTCCCCAAGCACAAGTCCGACCGCCTCGCCCTCTTCAAGGCCACCCGCGCCTACTGCGAGCAGATCTACATGCTCTACTCCGACCCCGCCTTCACCGCCGAAAAACTCATCTTCGCAGGCTCATTTCCGAACGGCTTCGATGACAACCCAGCCGACCTCGCCATCACCGACGAGTACGGCGTCGTCCACAAGGTCTGGAAGCTCACCGACCCCAACCTCATCAATCTCCTCCTCACCGCCATGGCCGACAAAAAGCTCATCATCGCCGACGGCCACCACCGCTACGAAACCTCCGTCGCCTACGCCAAAGAGCGCTCCGCGCAGCTCAAACTCCCCCTCAACCAGCCGCTCGACGACGACGAAAAGCTCAGCCCCAGCCACCTCCCCGCGCCCGCCTTCCCCGAGGCCGCCATGATGATGACCTTCGTCAACATGGACGCCCCCGGCATCACCATCCTTCCCACACACCGCGTCGTCAACGGCATCGAAAACTTCTCCTCCCCCGACTTCATCACCAAAGCCAGCGCTTTCTTCACCATCACCGAACTCGCCGACGACGCTACAGCCTCCACCCTCATCGACACTCTCACCAAATCCCCCGGCGACTCCTTCATCGCTGTCACCGGCGACGGCAACTACCTCCTGACGCCGCAAACCCGAAGCCATCGCCCCGCTTCTCAAGAACCTCCCGCCCAAACAGCGCCAGCTAGGCGTCGCACAACTCCACACCGTCGTGCTCGATCAACTCCTCGGCCTCACCGAAGACAAGATCCGCGCCACCGGCAACATCCAGTACCTCCGCGAAGCCCCCGAAGCCGTCAGCCTCGTCGAATCCGGCGAAGCCAACATCGCCTTTCTCATCAAGCCCATCACCCTCGATCAACTCAAAGACGTCTCCCTCTCCGGCGAAGTCATGCCGCAAAAATCCACCGACTTCTACCCCAAACTCCTCAGTGGCCTCGCCATCTACGCCCTCGATTAGCCTCATTCACCGGGTGGTCGCGAAAGCCATTTACAATCAACCTCGCGACCACTCATTCCACATTCAATTGACCTCTCCCCGCCGACAAGTCGCCGCACGCTTCGCCCTCGTCCTCCTAGCGAGCCTCCTTCCGTTGGCTGCCGCCCAGCAGCCCCTCCCCCGCACCATCATCCTCCTCGACCCCGCGCACGGAGGCCCCGACACCGGCGCCCATCTTCCCGACAACTTGCTGGAGAAAGACGTCACGCTGGCCTTCGCAACTCGCCTCCGCGCTCTACTCACCACAAATGGCTTCACCATCGTCTCCACCCGCGACGCCGACCCCACCGTCGTCTTCACCACCGATCAGCGGGCCGAGATCGCCAACCACGGCCACCCCAGCGCGTGCCTTATCCTTCACGCCACCGCCAGCGGCAACGGCATCCACATCGTCACGTCCGATCTCGCCGCGCCTGGCGATTTCGAAATGCCCCGCTCCACCATCCCCTGGGACTCCGCACAGGCCGCCTCCATCCCCCAAAGCCGTAGCCTGGCCAACGAGATCGGCCTCGCCCTTCAAAGCGCCCGGCTGCCTGTCATTCTCAGCCGCGCTTCCCTGCGGCCTGTCGACAACATCACCTGCCCCGCCGTCGCCATCGAAATCGCTCCTCTCGCCCCCGCCGACTCCGAGTCCACGCCTGTCTCCGACGCAACCTACCAGCAGAATGTCGCCAAGGCCGTCGCCGCCGCCCTCACCTCCTGGCGCACCCGTCAAGCTGCCGCTGCCGGAGCCGCCAAATGATCCCCCGCTACCAGCGCATCCTCTTCTGGTGCCTCGTCGGCGCCATCGTCGTCATGCTGGTCGTCCTCCTCCACGGCCGCGAGCAGGCCCACAAACGCCTCACCAGCCTCAACGACTACACCCCCATCGCCGCCCCCGTCACCACCAGCACACAGGACGTCACTCTCTACCTCGCCAACGACGCCGACGCCTCCATCACCCCCTCAACCCGGCAGCTCGCTCTCCCCGAGGAGCCCGCCGCCCGTGCCCGCACCCTCCTCGAGCAACTCTTCTCTATCTACGCCCTGCCCGACTCCAGCCATCCGCTGCACCCCGGCCCTGCCGTCGACGACGTCTTCCTCCTCACCGATCCCGAACCTGGTCTCGGCCGGCAGCCCGGCCAACTCGCCGTCATCAGTCTCCGCGGCGCCTTCATCGAAAACCACCCCTCCGGCATCCAGGTCGAAAACCTCACCGTGCAATCGATCATCGGAACCCTTCACGCGGCCTTCCCACAGATCACCGCCATCCGCTTCCTCGTCGACGGCCAGCCCCACGACACGCTCGCCGGACACGCCGATCTCCTCCGCACCTATCCCGCCCGCGACACTACAGCGAAACCCATGCCCCCCACCGAACTAACAACTGACAACTGACAACCAACAACTCCAAAAGCATGCCCCCAACCCAACCCACCATTGGCGTCTTCGACTCAGGCTTCGGAGGCCTCACCGTCCTTCGCGCCTTGCTGCCTCTCATCCCCAACGCCCGCTATATCTACCTCGGCGACACCGCCCGTCTCCCCTACGGCTCCAAGTCCCACGAGACCATCGCACGCTACGCCGTCTCCAGCGCAAAGTTCCTCCACGAACAAGGCGCCGAACTCCTCGTCATCGCCTGCAACACCGCCACCGCTCTCGCCTTTGACGACATCCGCCGCGCCCTTCCCATCCCCGTCATCGGCGTAGTCGAACCCGGAGCCCAAGCCGCGCTCAGTTCTTCTACTCCCTACTCCCTAATCCCTTCTCCCTGCTCTCACGTCCTCGTCCTCGCCACCACCGCCACCGTCCAATCCCACGCCTACACCCACGCCCTCAACACCCTCAACCTCGAAGCCTACGAAAAAGCCTGCCCTCTTTTAGTCCCCCTGGTCGAAGAAGGCTGGATCAACCACCCCATCACCGACGAAGTCCTGAAGATCTACCTCACCGAAGCCCTCACCGCCGCCCCATCAACCCAAACCCTTCTCCTGGGCTGCACCCACTACCCGCTTCTCGAACCCGCCATCCGCCGCACTCTCGCCGCCCTCAACCACCCGCTCACCATCATCGACTCCGCCCAGGCCACGGCACAGGCTGTCGCCGTCCACCTCCACCAGCAACCAACAACCAACAACCAACCTCAAATCACCTTCTACGCCACCGACTCCATCGAAAAATTCGAGCGCCTCGGCTCCGCCTTCCTCGGCCAGCCCGTCACCGGAGTCCGCCACGTCGACCTCGGCGGCTGACTCTTTTCAGTCCCGCGCATTACCCTTCGAATTTGACAAACAATTGCCGCAAACTTCTCCTTCCGGCCCGCTATACTGCTAGCAAAGCCGCCTCAAACGGCTCAAAAAAACCTGGGCGTATGTCCAGGATAAGCCTTTTATTTCGAAGACTTTGCAGAATTTGACGTCGAAAACAAAGACTTTACGCCTGGAGCAAGAGGCAGGTACAAACCTAAATCTCCTGTTTCGAAGACTTTGACACATTTCACCGGGGAGGGGGGCCTCCCGGAATAGAGCCAAACTCGATGCCTTACCTGCTCAAGACCGAACCCGGCAAATACTCCTTCGACGATCTCGAACGTGACCGCGAGACCACCTGGGATGGAATCTCCAACCCCCAGGCCCTCCTCAACCTCCGCTCCATGAAACCCGGCGAAAAACTCATCATCTACCACTCCAACGTAGGCAAAGCCGCCGTCGGCACCGCCAAAGTCGTCTCCGTCGACGCCACCGACCCCAAGGATCCCAAAGTACGCATCCAGCCCGGCAAGCGCCTTAAGCGGGAAAAGACCCTCGACGACATGCGCGCCGCCCCCGTCTTCAAAGACTCCATCCTCTTCCGCCAGTTCCGCCTCTCCGTCGTCCCCCTCACCGACGCCCAATACGATTGGCTCCTCTCCTGACCGGAACTGCGGCAGTTAGCGGGTTTGTCCAAATTCATGTACTTGTTTTTTTACACATTGCGCTTAGAATCCCCCCACAGGCCCCCGAATGTCCTTTATCGCTTCAATCGATGTCGGCACTCTTCTCGGCTGTCAAATTGTTCTGACGCTCGTCTATGCCATCGTCTTCTGTTGCATGAAGTACTTTTACAACTACCTGCAAGGCGCCGGCTCGGTCGCCCTGGCGTTTCTTGCCGCAACCATCGCCAACATTCTCTTACTCCTGTCCGGCTCCGTCCCCACCTTCCTCGCAATTGCCGTCTCCCATTGCCTCCTGCTCTCCGCATTCGCCCTCTTCTACGCCGGCGTCCTTCGCTTCTTCAAAAGTCCGCGCAAAATTAGTTACGCATGGGCTCTCACCATCGTCGCGTCCTCCCTGATCGTCTATCTTGTCCTCTCACACGACAACACGAAAAAACTCACCTACGTCATCGCCATCAGTTTCTTTCTCGTCCGCGGCCTTATCGCAGTCGAAATCTTCCGCCAGGCAGCCGGCAGAATCTTCCTGAAGATCTTTGCCTACCTCATGGCAGGCTATGCCATCTTCGCTCTCAACCGCATCCTCTTCCAATTTGTCTACGGCGCTCCGCCAAATCAGGCACAACGAAGTTTCCTGCAGACCCTCTCGGTACTGCTCAGTGTCTCCTTTGCCTTCCTCATCGGCCTGTCCTTCCTGCTCATGCTTTGCAGCGACCTCCTCGCCCTCGTCAAAGACGAGTCGGAGCGCGACCTGCTCTGCGGCGTTCTCAACCGCCGCGGTATTGAGCAGAAGCTCGACACCGAACTCGAGCGCGCCGGCCGCAGCAGCCACAACCTCTCCATCGCACTCATCGACATCGACCACTTCAAGACCATCAACGATCAGGCTGGACACGCAGCCGGCGACTCTGCTCTCCGCGACGTGGTCTCTGCCATCTCCGGACGCCTGCGCACCCACGACCTCCTCGGCCGCTTCGGCGGAGACGAGTTTCTCCTCATCTTTCCCCGCACCTCCTGCTCAGACGCACTCTCCGTCTCCTCCCGCATCGAGCAGTCGGTGCGCGAGCTATCGATGATACCCGGCGCCGGGCTACCCCTCACCATCAGCATCGGCCTAACCCAGGCCACCTCCGGTGAAGTCGCAGCCCCTCTCCTCGCGCGCGCCGACAAGGCTCTCTACAACGCAAAAAACGCGGGCCGAAACTGCTGCAGAGTCCTCCTCGACGAAACAGACACCAACGGAGACCTCGAACGCATGATCGTCTCCTCCACTCCCGGCGATCTACTGCAGCGATAGCACTTACCTCCCCTGACTGCTATCCTTTAGTTCGCGAATCGTATCTGAAAGGAATCCGTTCCACCATGATTGATCTCAATGGTAAAGTCGCGGTCGTCTTCGGCCTGGCCAACAAACGCAGCATCGCCTGGGGCATCGCCCAGAAGCTATCCGAAGCCGGCGCCACCCTCGCCATCTGCTATCAGAACGAGCGCCTCCAACGTGAAGCCGAGGAGCTCGCCGCCGATCTCCCCGGAACAAAGACCTTCCGCTGCGATGTCTCCATCGACTCCGACATCGACTCCGTCTTCGAGCAGCTCAAAAGCGCCTACGGCAAGCTCGACATCATCGTCCACTCCATCGGCTTCGCCCCGAATATCAAGAACACTGTCCTGCAGACTGCCCGCGAAGACTTCCGCATTGCCTTCGACATCAGCGCATACTCGCTCATCGCCCTAGCCCGCGCAGCCGAGCCACTCATGATCGACGGAGGCTCCATCCTCACCCTCACCTACTACGGCTCCGACAAAGTCTTCCCCAACTACAACATCATGGGACCCGCCAAAGCTGCCCTTGAATCAACCGTCCGCTATCTCGCCGCTGACCTCGGCTCCAAAAAGATTCGCGTCAATGCCATCTCTGCAGGCCCTATCAAAACACTCGCAGCGCGCGGCATCAGCGACTTCACCAGCATCCTCACTGCGGTCGAACAGCGGGCACCCCTCCACCGCAACGTCGACCAACTCGAAGTCGGCAACACCGCACTTTTCCTCTCAAGCCCCCTCGCCAGCGGTATCACCGGCGAGATCACCTTCGTCGACTGCGGCTACAACGTCACAGGCCTATAAAAAAGATTTATCGCCTTTCCGCATCGCATACTCATCTGAAGTGTGAGCATGTGGTTCGGTGTCTTTTCAAATAGGTTCAACGAAAGGATCATGATGAAAATCTCCGAAATTCTTCTCCAGGACTACGACATCGAGGTATCCAACACCCGCCGCACCCTGGAACGCGTCCCCGAAGGAAAAAACGACTGGAAGTGTCACGACAAATCCATGCCCCTGGGCAAGCTCGCCATGCATTGCGCCACGCTGCCTCTCTTCGGCTCCTACATCATCCTCGACGACGGCATGGACATGGCCAACTCCAAACGCCCGCACGTCCCCCTCGTTCTCGAATCTCGTGAGGCCTGCCTCCGCCATCTTGACGAGAGCGCTAAGGCCTGCCGCGACGCCATCGCCTCAGCCTCCGACGAACACCTGTCCGCCCCGTGGCGCTTTAGCTTCGGCGATCAGGTCATCTGCAACAACTCGCGGTCACTCACCTTCCGCCAGATGTGCTTCAACCACCTCATCCACCACACCACGCAGCTCGGAGTCTACCTCCGCCTCAACGACATCCCAGTCCCCGCCCTCTACGGTCCATCCGCCGACGAACAATTCCCCACGTAACGCAGTCACTTCAGTCCGTTAGGAGACCCTGGATGTAGTCAAGATTAAAAATCAATCGGCTTTTTGGGGGAAAGAGCGGAATCGAGAAAGACGGCCGTCGGCACCGGCGGCCCGCTCGTTGGGCCCTCCGAAAGAACAAGCGTTTCATGATCTCGCAGCCAGCGCCACGATCCATTGAATGCTGAGGGGTTGCCATACTTCTGAGTGAAAGCACTTCGGACACCGTCGAATTCGCTCTGCTTCATATCGATATCAATTCGATAGAGAAAGCCCTTATAGAACCTGTAAATCACGCCTTCGAGCTGAATGCCCTGCATCTCGCGTAACTGAGGATTGGATTCACCAGGTGAAGCATTGCACACGACTTCTCCGTCGATCAGATTGGTAGAATCGCCGAAAAAGTCTCTCATGGAATCCGAGCAGATTGGAGTCTTCGCGTCTATCTTCTGTTTCTTTTTGCCGACGGTAACAGTAACCCGGACAGTCCCCAGCGCGTTGACTTCTTTGAATTTGTCGAGCGGCATGCCGAGGACATTGCCTTTAAAGCTGAATCGAGCGTCGGTCTGCGCGAAGAGTGAACCTGCGGTGACCAGCGCTGCGAAGAGACACGTGAGAGTCTTCATGGTTTTCCTTTTCACTAGATTCGGCGAACCCGGAAACCTTAATCCTTCCGGTAAACTACTCCGCCCTTCATCACGAACTTCACCTTCGTCGTCGTCGAGATATCCTCCAGCGGATTCCCCGGCACCGCAATCACATCGGCAAAGTACCCCGGCTTCAACTCTCCTATCTGCCCACCCCAACCCAGCAGCTTCGCTCCGTTGATTAGATCCGCCTGCAGCGCCGCCGCGGACTTCATTCCATACTCCACCATCAACTCCAGCTCCCGCGCCTGCGTTCCATGCGGAAACGGCCCTACGTCGCTCCCCATCGCCATCGGCACCCCCGCCGCCAGTTGCTTCTTGAACTCCGCGGCGTGATACGCCTGCTGTGCGCGCTCATTTGCAGCCCTGGCTGGAGTCGCTGCATGATCGGCAAAGTACTCTGCAATCGCAAACGTCGGCACCGCGTAAATCTGTTTCTCCTTCATCGCCTTCATCGTCGCGTCACTCAACAGATACGCATGATCGACCGACTCCACACCTGCTGCGACCGCATATCCCGTTCCCGGCTCGCCCGTCGCATGTACCGCCACTCCGCGTCCGGAGCCAACCCCGCCACCCGTCCGCTCCGCCTCCTTCACTGCCGCGGCCAACTCCTCCTCCGTGTACTGATAAGGAGACCGAAACACGCCATCCCGAAACGAATCCCGTCCCGTCTCATAGATCTTCGTGAAATCAGCTCCCCCCTTGCGCTGCTCCCGCATCACCTTCACGATCTCGTCACTCGAATCGGCATAGTCCGCGTTCGAGAGCACCTTCTGTGCCGGGTTATACCCGATAGCATCTTCATGGCCGCCCGTCAGGTCGATCGCATTGCAGCTCATGCGCATTCGTGGCCCCGGAATCAGTCCTTTGTTGATCGCATTCCTCACCGCGACGTCAGCGCACCCCGCACCCTCGCTCCCCATATCTCGTTCCGCGGTAAAACCGGCCATCAAATCCGCCTTCGCCGCCCCAGCCGCAATCAATGTTCGCTGCGGCACACTCTCCTGAATGGTCTGCGAATCCTCCGCCCCCGGATGCAGGAACAAATGCACGTGCGCATCAATCATCCCCGGCATCAGAGTCTCGTCCCCGAGATCGATCACCTCGGCCCCAGTCGGTCGATCCACATGGGCGCCGGCCGCAACAATCCGGTCGCCCTGCACCAGAACCTCACCCGGCGTCACGATGCTTCCATTCGCCACATCCAACATCCGCGCCGCATGCAACACTACAACGTGCGAACGCTCTGCTAACTGCGCCATGGCAGGCAACGCACACAATCCCGCCAGAACCGTGAACATCAAAGTCTTCCCATGCAATGTCTTCATATGCAACGAGAATACCGCGAACCATCTATTTCCTAGCAACCGGCTGCCACGGATCGTGCGAAAATCGCGAGAAGACAATCTCTCTACTTCACCGCCGACACAGCTGGCATGCGCGCCTGCGCTAGAAGAACGCGTTCATCAAGAACCAGCCTTTCCAGCTCTCCAAGCAACCTGGACATCTCGTCCTCCGTCGCAAGTTCGGCGCGTAGGATTCCCGGTTTTAGCTCCACGAAGCTCTGGTGCCACCAGCCCTTCCCGATTCCCCGCAGCTGTGCCGGCTGAATGAACCTCACCTCCGGCGAACAGAACCCCGCGTCCATCAACGCCAAATGCAACTGCGCGCCGAAATCGTAGTTCACTCCCAGATGTCTCGCTAAAGCATGCCCCAGCGCAATGGCCTGTTCATAAACCTTTGACGGCGGATAACTGAAGACGCTGGAGATCACGATGTCCTGACAGACGAGGACTCCGCCCCGCTGTAGCACGCGATAAATCTCACGAAGAGCATCCAGGGGTCGTTGCAAATGACATAACAGCAGCCGGCAATGCACCATGTCGAAGCTCTCCGACGGGAATGCGATGTCATACGCATTGATTTCCATAAACTCAGGAGGCCGCGATCCCTCACTCTGCGTCCATTGGGCCCGCGCATACTCGAGTTGCTTTCGATTGATGTCTGCCCCCACCACTGTCCCAGTCGGCCCTAGCTGTTTCGCAATCCAGTGAGTGACGACGCCAGTCCCGCATGCGAGATCCAGGACTCGCATCCCGGCACGCAGACCGGAGTCCAGCATCATCTGTCGTGTCGAAGCGCCGTAAATCTCGTCCTGCATCTCGAGCCTTGCGGCCCCGCAGTCACCCGTTTCGAAGGCGTAGACGTCGACGGAAGTTCCCTTCGCTCCCTCAATCATCGGACAGCTCCTCGCGATGATTCGTGCGGTTGGCCCTCCGCAATCTTCGCCGAAGTATAGCACCGCATCGCGAACGCACAGGCAGCACGTCCAACGGTCCCGTCCGCCTATCCGACCTTCTCCGTCAACTCCGCCCATCGCGCATAGAGATGATCCGCCTCCGCCTGCGCCGCCTCCATCTCAGCGAGCGCCGCTGTCAGCCTCGTAGCATCCACTGCGACTACTGGATCTTCAATCGTGTGCCGCGCCTTCTGCAACCGAGCCTCAGCAGCTTCCACCGCCGCTTCGATCCCCGCGAACTCCCGCGCCTCCAAATACGAAAGCTTTTTCTTCCCTCCAGCGTTCGGTGGAGGCCCAGCCGAAACCGAAGCAACTGCCTTTCCCGTCGCCCCCGGGGAATTAAGATAGCCCGCCTCCTCCACCTTCACCCTCTGCCACTGCTCCCATTGCGAATAATCCGCAAACATCTCCGCGCCACCCCGCCCATCGAGACCCAGCACCACAGTTGATACTCGATCCAGCATGTAACGGTCATGCGTCACCAACACGAGCGCACCCGTGTACTCCAACAGGCTTTCCTCAAGAATCTCTAGCGTCGCAATATCCAAATCGTTCGTCGGCTCGTCGAGCAGCAGCAAATCCGCAGGTTCAAGCATCAGCTTCGCGATGAGCACACGCGCTCTTTCGCCTCCACTCAGCCTTTCGACAGGCTGATTGAGCTGTTCGCTCGTGAAGAGAAACTTCGTCGCATAACTCGCCACATGCACCACGCGTCCCTGATAGACCACCGAGTCCGAATCCGGAGCCAACGCCCGCCGTAGTGTCACCCCCTCCTCCAGCTCGCGCATCTGGCTGAAGTAGACAATCTTCAACGCAGCGGCTCTCTTGATCGTCCCAGCCGACGGTTCCAACTCACCCGTCAACAACCGCAGCAGGGTCGTCTTCCCACTTCCATTCGGCCCCACCAGTCCCACGCGCATCCCAGAGGTGATAAGAAAATTCAGCCCCTCCACAATCTTCCGGTCGCCCAACACGACAGAAACATCCTCCAACTCCACGAGGCGCTTCGTCTGCCGCTCCGTAGCTGAAAAATCAATCCCCGCCGTCGCTGTCTGCACCCGCGAGTTCACCGCCTTCAACTGCCCAATCAACTCCTGCGCATTGTCGATCCGAGCCTTCGCCTTTGTCGCCCTCGCTTTGGGGCCTCGCCGCAGCCACTCCACCTCAATCTTCACGCGGTTCTTCAGCGCATCCTGCAGCTTCGACTGCGCCTCCATGTACGCCTGCTTGCCCTCCAGAAACTTCGAGTAGCTCCCCTTCACCCGCAGCAGCCCATCTGCATACACGCGGTTCAGCTCCACTATCTCCGTCGCAACATTCTCAAGAAAATAACGATCATGGCTGACAAGCACACAAGCAAAAGTACCCTCATTCAGCAGCTCCTCCAGCCAGACAATCCCGGCCAAATCCAGATGGTTCGTCGGCTCATCGAGCAGCAACACGTCGGGATGCGTCACCACCGCCTCCGCAATCGCCAGCCGTTTCCTCCACCCACCACTCAGCGTCGCCGCCTCCGCACTCAAATCCGGAAACCCAATCCGACCCGAGGTCTCCCGCAGCCGCCCTTCATGCTCTCCCTCCGCGACCTTGGCCCGCACCAGTGCAGCCTCCAGCACCGCGCGCACGGTGATTCCAGGCGCAAAGTTTGACTCCTGCTCCACGTAGCCAACACGCGCCCGCTTCCGCACCGCAACATCGCCCGCGTCGGCATCTTCGTCCCCAGCCAACACCTTCAGCAGCGTACTTTTCCCCGCCCCATTCGGCCCTATAAGCCCAATGCGGTCCCCATCCGAAACAGTAAAGGAGATTTCACGAAACAAAGCAGACGCGCCAAAGGCCTGGGTTAACCCCTGCGCATTTAGTATCGGCGGCATCTCTTTAGTTTACCGTCTAGCCAAGCAAGCTAGGTAATATCGATGTCGACTAGTCGCGCAGCCAGAACGCATCCTCACTAGCTCGCAGTACCTTCTTTCTACGTTGCATAAGCTTCCTGTGTTCCATAAGCTTCTTTATCGGGACATACGCTAAGAGTGCATACCATGATGTGTCGATCAGCAACGATCCAAATACGAAACGCTCAACTCCAACTCCGAAGGCGCGCACAGGCCATAATTTATCTAGAAACTCGCACAGCGCGCTTCCAGGGGAAATGATCGCTCCGATCACTCCGTCCCCAAACTTATCTGCCAGCGCAAACGCGAATAAAGTAAGCGCAAATCCGACAGCGACACTCGCTATTACACGGCTCCGTCTTCTCGTATAACTCATGTGTGAGTTAGTCCAGATCAAAATCCCGCAGCGGTTTCTCCGTAAGCGGAGTCTCCTTCGCCTTCTTCACCGCCTCGGCGAACTTCTTCGCCATCACATCGTCCTTGTTCTTTTGCGCATCTACACTCTGCGCAAAGATCGATTCACGACGCGCATCCGCCTCGCGCAACGCCTTCGCCGCCTCGCCAAAATCCTCAAACATCTTTTTCTTCGGAGCAGACTTATGCGCAATGATCGCCCGCGTCACCGGATCCACCTTCAGCATCGCCCCACAATCCGGACACATCACCTCAAACGGCTGATCGCTCAATCCCATAACTCACCTCATCAGCCATTCTAAAACCACCGCCCTGGTTCGCTACTCCCTATTCCCTACTCCCTATTCCCTGCTTTACAAACGCACCACCACATGCCCGGGACACTGATTCCCGGCCACCCCCACCAGCCGCTCCACCAACCCGTCCCCATACCTCGCCAGAAACCAAACTCCCGCGATCACGCGTTCCTGCGGATGTCCATCCGGAAACACATTTAGCGTAATCGCCTCAGCGTGCTTCCGCAGACTGGCCTCCTTCTGCAACTCAAACGTAGCCGCCATCCTCCGCAGCCGGTTCATCTGGTACAGCATCTTCGACCCCGAAACCTCCGCCGCGCGCCGAAGGCTCTCATCCATACCACCCAGATACTCTGTCAATGCCCTCAGTTCCGTCTCCATCGCATTGCCCACGGCGGCCAGCTTTCGCTTTCCCTCAATCGGCATCGCGCGGGCGCCCAGCCGTTGTGCGAGCGCCTCCGCCGTTGTCATCGCATCCGGCAGCTGCACCTCATCTTTGTCCATCACCGCAGCAATCGCCGGCTCCAGCAGGGTTGCGCTCAGTCGCGGAAGCACCGGCGTGATCCGTCCCAGGATTGCCTCGTATAACACCGCACTCTGCGCAAAGTAAGCAATCTCTGCCGGTCCGCCCACATAAGCTGCTGTCGGCAGCAACGTATCCTGAAACACAGGCCGCAGCAGAGCATTCGGACTCAGGCGCTCCGGCTCGATCTCCAAAATGGCACTCAACTCCGCAGTCGAATAAACCTTGGCGCCCGCCTTCCACTGCCCGTCCGTACTACGTCGCAGAGCCACCCGTTCCCCGGTCACCTCATCGAGCAGAAACAGCAGCGAGCCACTCTCAGCCACCAGCACCTGCGCGTGATACCCGGCCTTCACCAACTCTTCACCGCGTGCCATCAAGGCCTGCTGCAACTCCGCCGCATGCTCAATCGCACACCGCAGCGTAGTCGCGCCCAGCGCATGAAACGCCCGCGAAGCAGCGTCCATCACAATCAAACCCTGCTCAGCAAAAATCTTTGCCATCAATCGCCCAAGCGCCAGTGCCAACGTAGGCCGGTTCCCGCCCCCCTCACGATCGCCCGCCAGATAACACTCGCGCAGCCACTCACTGACCGGCGCAAATTCCAGCAGTTCGATCGCCCGCTCCAGCACCGCATCCAACTCCGGCCCCGGCACCACACCGCCCACCGGCACCGCATGCGCCACCTTCAACCCGGCCCGCAGCGTCTCGACTGAAGTCTTTGTCAGAAATGAAACCTGATCGACCTCCGCGAGGTCGTGATCCTCGGTCGCCAACCAGAAAACCGGCACATGTTCGACTCCAGTCGCCGCCGTCGCCTCCCTGGCCCGAGCCACCGCAGTAGCAGCCTTCAAAATCGTCAGCAGCGGACCGCCAAACAGAACCACCTGTTGCCCCGTCACCACGGCGCGAGCACCGGCGCGCAGCTTCGAAATATTCGATACTGGCGGCAGCACTCGCCCCAAACTCGACGGCCTGGCTCTCCAATAGGTCGGCAAGCGTTTCGACGTGCCTCACTGGCGCCGGCTTTCCCAGCCACTTCCCCGCAAAGGGCTCTGCCCCATACCATCGCCGAACCGCCGCATCGTCAGCGCTGTCGGCCATAGCAAGGTAGTCGCGATAAATCGGCGAGACATCCGGCAACACCGTGATCGGGAAACACTCAGTACTCATTGCAGTCCATACCTTCATCCATCACAGCGTCGCACACGCCTGCGCGGCAACCCATTCACTTTTCCATGCATCCGTTGGATGCCCGTCACCTAAGTCTAGATGCAGGATGATACTTTAGCCCTATGGCTGACCAAATAATGACATCCAGGACCCCGTCCCCCGCCAGGAAGAAAAAACCCTCCGCCAAACCCCATGTCATCTCCTCCAAACTCGCCTACAAAGGCAAGGTCTTCTCGGTATTTACCGACAAAGTCGAAGAACCCGGCGGCAACATCAACACCCGCGACGTCATCCGTCACAACGGGTCTGTCGTCATGCTCGCAGTCGACGAGTCCAAAGATCCCAATGACCCGGAAATTGTCTTCGAACGCCAGTACCGCCACGCCGCCGGCCAGTTTCTCATCGAGCTTCCCGCGGGCCGCGTCGAACCCCACGAAGCGCCGCTTGCTGCCGCCAAACGCGAGCTCATCGAGGAAACTGGCTACCGCGCCAAACGCTGGACCCTCCTGACCAAATATTTCGCCAGCCCAGGGTTCCTCGGCGAATGGATGCAGATCTACCTCGCTCGCGACATCCGGGAGGGCGCCGCCGTTCCCGAACCCGACGAAAATATCGAGGTCTTTCGCCTAAAGCTCTCCGAGGCCCTTGCGCTCATCGCCGGCAACAAGATTCACGACGGCAAGACCCTCATCGGCCTGCTGCTCTACGATGCCTCCCGGCGCACCGGTCCCGTTTAGTTTCTCTAACGAAATTCTACATTTCCTAATTCACCGTTGGCGCCGCGCTCACCACAACAAATGTGGAGGGAATTTGTGCATGTATTCTCAATGATTTCGACGCGCGTGACTTGTGCGTTACTGCAATTCAATTCGGACAAAAGCGATATCCTCGCAACTTCCAGAAAACTCCTTCAGCCGCTTTTGCGTCACAGTTCTCTAGAGCGTCCTCCGCGTAGTGCCTTCACTTCGCGTGGGCCGGCTTCAGACCGACACGAACTAAGGGAGTTGCTCCATTGGCACAATATAAGGGAACGGTAAAGTGGTTCAACAATGCAAAGGGCTACGGATTCCTCGGCCGCGACGGCGGGGCAGACGTCTTCGTCCACTACAGCTCCATCCAGCGCGAGGGCTACAAGAGCCTCAAAGAAGGTGATGAAGTCGAGTTCGACATCATCCAGGGGACCAAAGGACCACAGGCCGATCAGGTATGTCGGCTCAAAGAAGTAACTCACGAAGCCCATCAGTAGCATTCCCTTTTGTCGACGCGGCTTCTTTTGCCCGCGTGCACTTGGCATTATCCGTTATCTGCCTTGAGTCCATGTCGCGGCTGTTGCATACTGACTCAGTGACCGCACCCAGCGTCGGACTCTGATCGCTCTCCCATGGACAATATTTCGATCGCCCGCCTGCTCGATGAAACTGCCTCCCTTCTCGAGATCGACTCTGCTGACCCCTTCCGCATCCGCTCCTACCGACGCGCCGCCGAAGCCGTCGAGCAGCAAACAACACAACTCGCCACCATAGCCGACGACCCAAAACAGCTCCTCGCTATCCCCGGCATCGGCAAAAGCATGGTCGCCAACATTCAGGCTCTCCTTTCCACGGGAACAATTCCGCTACGCGAAGAGCTCCTGCAAAAATACAAACCCACCATGCTCGACCTGCTTCGTCTCCCCGGCATGGGCCCGAAGACCGTCGCGCTCGTCTGGTCCGCTTGTCAGGTCTGCGACATCGACTCCCTGGAAGCCGCCGCCAAGGCCGGCCACCTCACCAAACTCCCGCGCATGGGAGAGAAATTCGTCACCAAGCTCCTCAAGGGCATCGAAGACCACCGCAAAAACTCCAGCCGCTTTCGCATCGATAAGGCACAGCACCACGCCGACACCATCATCGCCCTCATTCGCGAATTCCCCGGCATCGACGAGATCACACCCGCCGGCTCCCTCCGTCGTGGCCGCGAAACCGTCGGCGACCTTGACCTCCTCGTTACCGGCCCCGCCTGCGAACCGGATGTAGTCTCCGCTGCCGTCGAGCACGTTGCCGCGCTGCCTCTCATCGACAAGCTCCTCGCCAAGGGTCAGAACAAGGTCAGCTTCACTCTCCGCAACAATCTTCAGGTCGACGTCCGCCTTCTTCCCCGCAGCGGTTACGGAGCAGCGCTCCAATACTTCACCGGCAGCAAGATGCACAACGTCGCTCTACGCCAGCGCGCCATCAAACGCGGCCTCACGCTGAACGAGTACGCCCTGCTCCGCGTCGAAGATAACGTCATCGTCGCAGCCGCATCCGAAGCCGACATCTACAACGCCCTCGACCTCGACTACATCCCACCCGAACTCCGCGAGAACTCCGGCGAGCTCGAAGCGGCAGCAGCGCACACTCTCCCCCATCTCATCACGCTCGCAGACATCCGCGGCGATCTTCACATGCACACCGACGCTACGGACGGACGCGACACCATTCGCCAGATGGCCGAAGCTGCCCTCGCCCGCGGTCTCGCCTACATCGCCATCACCGACCACAGCAAGAATCTCGCGATGACAAACGGTCTTGACGACGCCCGCGCGCTCGCCCACGTCAAACGCATTCGCGAGGTCGACGCGGAAATGAAGGGAAAAATCCGCGTCCTTCCCGGCATCGAAGTAGACGTCCTCGCCGACGGGTCCCTTGACCTTGAAGACTCCACCCTCGCCCAGATGGACATCGTCGTCGCGAGCGTCCACTCCCACTTCAACCAGCCCGTCGAAGAGATGACCACCCGCGTTCTCCGCGCCCTTGAGAACCCGCACGTTCGCATCCTCGGCCACCCCACGGGCCGCAAAGTTTTGAACCGCGAGGCCTACGCGATCAACATCGACTTGATCTTGAAGCGCGCCGCCGAGCTTGGAGTGGCAGTCGAACACAACGCCAACCCCGCCCGCTCCGATCTGAACGACTTGAATCTCCGCCTCGCCAAACAATATGGCTGTAAGATCGTCGTCGACACCGACGCTCATTCCACCGAAGAGCTCGATCAGATGCGTTACGGCATTACACAGCTCCGCCGCGCCTGGCTCTCCCCTGCTGACATTCTCAACACCGAACCCACCGCCGAAGCTCTCCTCAAAAACCTCCGCCCCAAACCGTAGCCCTATCCACTCTCACGGCAACTGTGCCGGCCCCAGCAGCGGCGTCTTCACCGGAGTAGCCAGGCCGACAAAAACCGTCACCGTATTCGCTCCATTCGAATTCGTCACCCACAGATTCCCACTCTGATCGATGGCCAACGCGAACGGAGAGCCAAGCTGCGCATCCGTTCCCAGCCCTGACGCCGGCGACAACGGCGTTCCCGGTGTGGCCGAGCTGTATCCCGCAAATTCGCTCACTGTTCCTTTATGAAAATTACCCACCCACACCTGTCCCGCTCCGTCGATAGCAACCGGTTGTGGATGATCCACACCGCCGCCGGTCTTTCCATTGAGCAGCACGGCGCCTGTGCTCGAAACCTCACTGATACTGTTGCCGAAGTAGTTGGCGACCCAAACATTTCCGCCCTGGTCCACCGCCAGCCCGCTTGCGCCATTGCAGCAACTGAACTGCGTCACCTTGGAGCCGTCGACCGAGACCCGCGTAATCGTACTGGCGCTCTGGTTCGCCACCCATGCGTTATGGCTCGCATCGACCGCCACCGCAACCGGAAGAAATAGTTGCCCCGAACCCCATGCCGTACTGCCGTTCACCGCTGATCCGCTGCTCGAAAGCAGGGTCATCAGCGAATCGCCGTAGTCCACCACCCAGACGTTGCCGGTCGTATCCGCAGCCAAACCCTGCGGGAAATAAACGCCGCCCGCGCTATATCCGCTCGCCCCGGAAACCACCTGCCCCGTGTTGCTGAACTTCACCACATTTCCATAGCCACTGTTGATACTGTTGCCGGTCTGCTCGTTGGCTACCCAGATGTTGTCGCTGCCATCGATCGTCAGTCCGTAGCTCTCGTTCAACGCGGCGGTGGCGGAGCTTATCTGTTGCGCGGCGCCGCCAGTTCCAAGAGGCGGAAGCTCTGTAAGCGCGCCGAAGTAGCTTGCAACCCACGCGTTGCCCTTCGAATCAAACGCCATCGCCGTAGGCAGACTCATGCCGCCACCGCTCCACGTCACCGCCAACGTCCACTCTTGCACAGCAACCGCAACCACCGGGGTAAACGCAGGACTCGCAGGCAACAATCCGTTCAACACGCTTACGTTAATCGTCGGATCACGCACGAGGTCGAAGACAGCTTCCAGCGTATTCGGAGCGGCCTCTGCGCCACTGGGAGTAACTGCCGTCAGCAGTGCGGTACAGCTGGACCCTCCACTGCTCCCCGTGCAGCTGTTCAAAATACTTGCCAGCGTGTTGATCTTCGCCGCAGGAATGCTTAACCCAGCAGGCAGCGAAGCACCGGGAGAAACCCCGGTCGTCATATTCGCCAGCTGATTCGCTGTCCCAAACGCATTCACCAGCCCCGTAGCATTCGTACTGCTGGTACCGACATTGCCGCCGTTCGAATAGAACGCCGCCAGCGCAGCAGCCGAAGCCACCGTCGTCACTTCGTTCACCACGACAGAAGTGCTGGACGAGACACCGCCACAATTGCCAAGCACCGCCATCAACTCGATCGAGGAGTTATTCACCGTGCCGCTCAGCCCGGGATTTCCCCCCTTCGCAATGAGATAAACCTGGGTTGAAGAACTGGCGCACGAATAGCCCGCTGGGATCGTGAAGCTGCCTGAACCGTTTGTCGTCACGGCGGCCGTCAGCAAGGCCGTTGCAGCCGATCCATATCCGCTGCTGCCCGCCGCATACAGTTGCACCGTCGCACCGCTCACCGGTTGCGAACCAGCCATCACCTTGCCGCTGAAGCTCACTCCCGTTCCACCGCTCGTGCCGCTGCCACCGCTTCCGCCACTGCCACCGCTTCCGCCGCTGTTCACAGGAGCCGTGCTGCTGCCGCAACCACAGGCGAACAACAAAAGCGCACTCCCAACCAAAAGAGAATCAAGAGAAAGAGAAGTCGTAAAAGAAAAAAAACGATTCACAGAATTAGCCTAAAACATCGCGTCAATCCACGCCGGGCAACAAAGAGAAAACGGGATCTCGCATGCCGGCGAAATCCCGTCCTGTGGAATGTTAGTCGCAACCTATGGCTTTTGACCAACTTTGCTGTTTTTCAGCGACAAGGCAATCGGAGTAACCGTCGGCGCTCCCGAACCAACAATCTCAAAGATCGAGTTGGCATTCGTTGAGGTACTGTTATTCGCCACCCATACATTGCCCGAGGGATCAAGAGTGACTTGGTTTGCGCTTGCCAGACCCGAGTGAGCATAACCGGTCCCCGGCGACAGCACCGTGCCGTCGGCGGCAAACTCCGATATCGCCGCTGTTCCTCGATTGCCTACCCAGATGTTTCCTGCACCATCCATCGCCGGAAATCGTGGAGCATTCAGTGAACTTGCTGAACCGAAGTTCTGCGCGCTCGAGCCGCCCGTCGCGAAGTTGGTCAGAAGGTTGCCGGTGGCATTGGCGAGCCACGCCCCGCCTCCCGGCGCCGCGGCAAATGCGAAGGGTCCGTTAATCGGTCCCGCTGTAAGGGTAGTGTAGGTGGAAACAAGCCCTGTCGCGGACGAGCACGGAAACGCTGTACAACCGGATGTATTGATACCGGACAACAGCACCGCATTCGTCCCGGACGCGCTGCCGCTGCTCGCCCACACATTCCCGGACGTATCGGCGGCAATGTACTCCGGTTGGATGACCGCCTCGTCCGCCGGATATTCGATCTCGGTGCTCGGGTCCATATCGCCGTTCAGAAACTCGATAAATGAGTTGCCGGTTGTGCCGACGCTTGAGCTCTGATCGCTGATGAACACATTATTATTGCCGTCAATCGTGACGCCGTAGGAGGCCTGGAACTTGAATGCGGTCGCAGTCGTCGTGTTTGGGTTGTACTCAAAGACAGCCCCGCTCCCGGAACTTGCCGTCACCCACACATTTCCGTTCGTATCGATCGCAACATTGCGTGGACTAGATGATGTCAGGCTCACCGAACTGCCGCCATTCACCGTCGTCGTACTCAGTGCCGAATTCAGCATCGGCGTTCCAGTCGGACTGAACTCCACCAGCGCCGAGGCGCCGCTCTGGCTGGTCGCTACCCAGATATCTCCGGCGGCATCCGCAGCGATGTTCTGTGACTGCGACAATGCCGTAGCTCCCTGATAGAGGATTCCCACAGTCCAGTCCGTGGGCTGTGTCGCCACGCCCACAAACGGCGCCGTACCCGTCTGCAGTCCATATAGAGCAGTAAGGTTGTTCGAAGATCCGGCAGCATTGTTGCTGGTCGGGTTCCGGCTCATATAAACCGCAGCCTGCAGGGTATCGGTCGGCATCGTTCCAGCCGTCGGCGTCACATCGGGAAACAATGTCGTCTGGCACGGCGAACTCGATCCACCATCGGAGTTCACGCAGGCAGCCAGAACGTTTGCGATTGTATTCAACTTAGCGGACTCCGGGGTCGCTGTAACCGTAAGACCAGCGCCGGACCCTGTGCCGTTCAGCGTGGCTGATGTCACCGCCGCTCCCGTCGAGATGTTTACCAGACTGTTTACCGTAGCGAAGGCGTTCGTCAGTCCGACGCTGTTCGTGCTCGACGCTCCAATGCTGTCCGTGCTTGAGCTGCCGAAGGTCGTCGTGAAGAACTGCCCCAGCGCAATCGCCGTAGCGGCAGTCGTGACCTCATCGATGTTGATGAAGGTGCTCGAGTTGAGATTTCCGCAGGCTCCCAATGGAGCCGCCAGCATGATCGCACTATTGTTGGAACCAACCCCTGGGTTTCCGCCAGATGCCGTGAGATACACCAGCGAATTCGGAGTCGGGCACGTGTAATCGCCCGTAATGCTAAAACTGCCGTCCGCGCCGGATGTCACTGTAGCCGTCAGCAGACTGGCGCCCGAAGAGCCATACCCGGACGATCCCGCTACGAATAATCCGATCGTTGAACCGCTGATGGGAGACTGTCCTCCGTGTACCTTCCCTTGAATGGCCGCACCAGTTGTCAAGGTGTTGTCCATGTTGGTGGAATTCATGTTCGCGCAACCAGAGATAGAGATCGCGACTGCAGTAACCGCAATCGCCAGGACGGTTCGCAGACCGGCCTTCAATGCAATACAAGGGGTAAACATCGTTTTCGCGCTATCGGCAGACATAGAAAGTGACTCTCCTAAGGGTTCTATTTGCAGTAGTCTTTCCCACGAATCCGTTCTTCCGTGGTATGACCTTTATTCGCGCGGCCATTCTATGGGTACGATCTCGCATTTGGGAAGTACTTTTTATGGAAACCGGGAAAATGCTGGCTCTCTTTGATTTTCGACCACTCGCCACAATCCCTCTACCCAAAATCATGCGAGTTCATCTGGTGTCGTATCCAGAATGGTATGACCGGAAATTGACTTTGACTTTTTATTCATTGACAAGATGACTTTTGTGCCAGTACCTTCCCAGATGGAGACCATCAATGAAGAAATCCACCCTCATGTTGCTCGGCTTTGCTGTTTTGTTTGCCGTCACCCTTCCCCTCCACGCACAAGGCGGCTGCACTGACTCCCCGGAAAACCCAACAGCAATCCTTGCTGTGGTGGGCTCCGCAGGAGCGTTCTTTGCATCGGCTCGTGCCCGCATCAAAGCTCGCCGCCGCTCGACTAAATAACACGACCGTTCACTCCCCCCGCGAATACCTTCGCAAAAACAACAAACCCTGGCTAAACACCAGGGTTTTTCTCTTCGTCAGGAATCACTGAATCCAGAAATTGTTGGTCCCGAACTACTTCCCTTTCTTCATCCTCTTCACCACCCCCGCCAGCGAGTGCTCATTCATCGCACTCACCGCATCCCCGCGCACCTTCTTCATCCACGAACTCACCGCCTTATCATCCACGCTCAACCAGTCTCCCGCCGTCGCCTCGAACACGTCCCCCAGCCCGATCTGCTTCGCCGGAAGCTTCAGCTTCGCACCACCATGCGGCCCCTTCCGCTGCACAATGAGCCCGGCTCGATGCAGCAGAAGAAAAGTCCTCCGCACCATCACGGCGCTCTCCTTCAGCGTCTCCGCAATGGCCGACGACGTATGCATCGCATCCGGCTCACTCGCCAGCACCGCCAACACCCGCACGCTCAGTTGAAACCGTCCACTCTGTGCCATGCAAAAGAAGCTAACACACCCAACAGCAAATTCCACGCCCCACTTCGCCGTAGCCTGTTTGCTTCTGTTTCTTTCCGCGTCATCTGCGGCCGCTCTCCATCACACCGTGTAAACTTTTTGAGTGAATATCCTCTTTGTCGGCGATGTCTTCGGCTCCGCCGGCCGCCACATCGTCCGCGAACATCTGCCTCACGTCCTTGAAACCAATGCCGTCGATCTCCTCATCATCAACGGCGAAAACGCCGCCGGCGGCTTCGGCCTCACGCCCTCCATCGCGGACGAGCTCTTCGATTTCGGCGCCCACGTCATCACCACCGGCAACCACATCTGGGACAAAAAAGAGATCTTCGAATACATGACCGTCCCCGCCGACTCGCATGTCCGCGGCCGCCGCGTTCTCCGCCCCGCCAACTACGCTGTCGGCACTCCCGGGCTTCGGCGTCTACGAAGGCACACTCGGCAACGGCCAGCCCTACGCCGTCATGAATCTCCAGTGCCGCGTCTTCATGTCCAGTTGCGACGACCCCTTCCGCAAAGCCGACGAACTCCTCAGCAAAATCACCGCCAAGGTCATCCTCCTCGACCTCCACGGCGAAGCCACCAGCGAAAAAGTAGCTCTCGGCTGGTACCTCGACGGCCGCATCACCGCGCTCATCGGCACCCACACCCACATCCCCACCGCAGACGAGCGCATCCTTCCTAACGGCACCGCCTACCAGACCGACGTCGGCATGTCCGGCCCGTACGACTCCGTCATCGGCGTAGAAAAAGAGCTCGTACTCGCACGCTTCTTAACCGGCATGCCCGGCAAGTTCGAACCCGCAAAAGGAAATCCAAAGATGTGCGCCGCACTCATCGCATGCGACGGAGCCACTGGACGCGCCCACCGCATCCAGCGCATCATGCTCGGCGAATAAACCAGCCGCACCACTTTACGAAGCAGCTAGTCGAAGAACGCCGCCATCGCAGAGCTCATCAGGATCAACGCACCGACGATCACTCCGAGCCGAAGCCAGAACTCGCGCGTCTTGTCCATGTCGACAATGATCTCCCCCAGCGGTAACCAAAGCACTCCCCCAAACGGGTCACATGCCACAACTCAACATGATTGCCCGGACGAATCGACGCTTTGCTTCTAGGTACGCCAAGCCTTCAGGCTTGGCCCTCTCTCGCACCTCAAAAGGAAGGGGCTTCAGCCCCTGGGGTATGCCGCTTTGTCTCGGACACATAAATCAGATAATTCCTCTCTGCGCTAAACTGGCCCAACCACCATGCGCCGACTATCCCGCCGCACCTTCCTCCAAACCGCCACCGCCGCAACCCTCGCCACGCAGCTCAAGCCCTCACTCCCCCAATCCCCCACTCAAACACTCTCCTACCCCGAAAACGGCACCCTCATCCCCGACGACGACTGGCGTCTCTGGATCGACGAAAAAGCCGAGTGGAAGAACGACCCCCTCTTCCTCCCCGAAGACATCTCCTGGCAAAACGGCGTCCTCTGCGGCAAATCCAATCCGCTCCCCGTCAACGAGCCCACCGGAGGCTGGGGTCTCCTCGACCACCTCACCGGCATCAACGTCACCCTCCCCACCACAGTCGAGCAACACTACTGGGGCAAATTCGGCAGCCGCCCCTACACCCCCGAAGAGTACCGCTACGCCGCCGACGATCCCATCCCCCAGAACGGCGTCTACCTCGGCGTCTCCTGGTGGGGCAAGCAGATCCAGATCCCCGCCGAATGGAAAGACAAGCGCATCTTCCTCCATATCCGCGGCGCACGCCTCCGCGCCGAGGTCTTCCTCAACAAGAAACTCGTCGGCTACTCCATCATGGAGGAGCTCCCCTTCGAGTGCGACCTCACCCACGCCGCAGACCCCGGCGGCTTCAACCTCATCGCCATCCGGCTCACCAACCCCTTCGGCCGCTACGACTGGGTCGACGGCCTCAACGCCCAGTGGGGAGTCGTCAAACTCTACCGCTCCCACGGCTTCGCCGGCCTCGACCGTGGCATGACGATTAGCGCGCACGGCGATGTGCGAATCAAAGATGTTTCAGTTCTCAATGCCGCCGAACCGCGGACTGTCGTGGTAAATGCAGAGATCGAAAGCGTGAAAGTTCCAGTCCAAACCCTGATGGCTCACCTCGTCTGCGACCTTATAGATCCGGCAACGAATAAAAGATTGCAGAGCGTTGATCGAACATACTTCACAGTCGCGGACCAACAGCACAAGGCAACTAAAGCGGAACGAGCCGCCATCCCTTCAGAGAGTTTGAGGCCATCAAGCACCGTCATTCAAGTCAAGATGAATTGCAAGGATGCTGAGCTATGGGAACTCGACGCGCCGAAACTTTATTACTTAGTCCTCAACTGGAAAGATGATGCAGGCAACACTGACACCCGCACCATCGCCTTCGGCTTCCGCTCCTTCGCTCCCTACCGGCCTCGGCACCAACGCCATCTTCCGCCTCAACAACCGCCGCATCAAACTCTACAGCTCCATCTCCTGGGGCTTCTGGGGACTCAACGGCCTCTTCCCCACTCCCGAACTCGCCGAAAAAGAAGTCACGCAAGCCAAAAAATTAAATCTCAACTGCCTCAACTTCCACCGCAACCTCGCCAAGGAAGAAGTCCTCCGCGCCCACGACCGCCTCGGCCTCCTCCGCTACATGGAACCCGGCGCCGGCAAGATGGCCATCGGCAAACTCCCCGCCAACGTTGCAGGCGAACGCAGCCAACCCATCGTCATGGAAAAGCCCACCGACGCCGCCGACAAATTCGCCCAACGCTTCATGTTCGTAAAATGCGTCGAGATGGTCAAAGCCTACCGCTCCCACCCGAGCGTCATCATCTACTGCCTGCAAAACGAAATCGGCGCCGACCTAAAAAATCCCGACACCATCGCCATCCTCGCCGCCATGCGCGCCGAAGACCCGTCCCGCTGCATCGTCCTCAACGACGGCTTCGTCGCCCCGCCACGCAAGGCCGCGCAGGCATGGTTCGAACCATGGAACGACAAACTGCATCGCTCCGACGAGAAAGAATGGGGCGACTGGTGGAATCAACACCAGGGCGCAGGCGACCAATGGTACGACGAGTTCTACAAATCCCCGACAGACTTCACCTATAGAGCGCCTTACCAAAAAGTCCTTACGGAATTTGGAGAAATGGAAGGCTGCGCCACACCCGACAACCACGCCCTCATGGTCCATCAGATCACCGAGACCTATCTCATGTACGGCGGCAACAGTTACGACCTCACCGACCACAAAGAGATCCTCGCCGCCTACGACAAATTCCTCGACCGCTGGAAATTCCGCAGCGCCTTCCCTACCGCCGAGCATCTCTTCAACGCTCTCGGCAAAAAGTGCTACGACACTTGGGCTGAACTACCTCGAAAACGCCCGCATCTCCGACGAGCTCGACTTCGCCGTCATCTCCGGCTGGGAGTCCACCGCCATCGAAAACCACTCCGGCATCGTCGACAATCTCCGCAACTTCAAATCCGACCCCACACCCATCAGCGGCACCCTCACACCCATCCGCCCCGTAGCCAAGCAGCGCAGCGCCAGCGTCGCCCTCGGCGAATCCGCCACCTTCGACCTCTTCCTCCTCAACGACACGCCGCAACCCGCCACAGGCACTCTCACCTTCACCGCCGTCACGCCTTCAAACAAACTAGTCAAACTCGCAGAACTTCCAGCACCGCCTCACGCACAAGATCAGTTCAGCTATCTCCTCAAAGAAGCCTTTCAAACTCCACCCCTCACCGAAGAAGGTCTCTACCGCTTCAAGTTCGCTCTCAGCTCTGCACCGCTCTCCACACAGACCAAAGACATCTGGGTCACGTTAGACTCCGTGGAGAGATACAAGCCACTGCGCGTGGGGGTATCGGGCATCACTACGGCACTGCGGGAACAGCTTCTGAAATCTGGTGGCGTCACTGTCTCAGACTTCAAAACCGGCCAGAAGTACGACGTCATCGTCTCCTCCGGCCTCACCGCACAAACCTCCGCCACACAGACCGCCGGCGACACCACCGGCCTCGAGAGCCCAGCCCACCAACAACGTAGGCAGCATTCAATCCACCACGCAACTCGGCCACATCGACCCCGCGGTCCTCGAAGCCGTCCGCGCCGGAACCCCTCTCCTCGCCATCCCCCAGGCCGACACTCTCTCCGAAGGAGTCGCCAAACAACTAGCCGCCGCCGGAGCCTTCACCTACAACGGCACCGTAGGCGACTACCGCGCCCCCTGGATGGGCAACTGGTACTTCGTCCGCGAGCACCCCATCTACGCCGGCCTCCCCGTCAACCAGGTCATGGGCATCCACTACCAGGCCAAGGGCCGCCAGGCAAACGGCCTCTTAGTCGACGGCCCAAACGTCGAAATCATCGCCGCCTACTCTCGCGATCACGATCGCAATGTCTGCGCCGGCACCTTTACCACCACGTTAGGCACCACAAAATGCATCTACCACCGCGTTCCAGACATGCATCCCGTCCTCCAACAACGCTTCCTCGCTAACGCCCTCACCTGGCTCACCGCCTGAAGGAGTTGATCCACCTTCTCCGATTACCTCCTCTTTCCTCCGCCCTATCCTCCGTATTTGCAGTCACTTACAACTTTTTTCTTCAAATACTGCCCAGAAAACACTTGTCAAGCCCCCAAATCACATAAACCATTACCCAGCAACAACATCCGCTTGGCATTTTAGTTACACTCAAACCGCTATACTAGATATATAGATCAGAAACGACCGAGCCCCGAGGTATCATAGACACCCTTCGGTGCTAACTCTTTTGCTTCCAATATTTTGGACGCAACCCCTTTGTTAGCAATATTTTACGGTGGTAAACATGCCGTAAATCATTGAATATAAAGGCTTTATTCGCGGGCAATGGGGGAGAGGGGTATCCCAAAGCAAAAGAGGCAGCCCTGACGGGCTGCCTCTCTCCATAGTATCGGTTTAGCGATGCGCCGCTGGATGATGCGCCGCCGTGGGCTTGGCCGGTGTCTTCTTTGGCAGCACTACCGCACCATCACTCATGGTGATCATGATCGGGTTGGGCGTATACGAAGCATACGTGCCGGTCAAAGTGACCTTCGATCCGACGGCAGTCGCAGCAGCGACATCGGCAGCAGTCTTCTCCGCCTCGGCAACAGCCTTCTTGTAGGCAGCCTTTTGCGCCGGTGTTGCTTTGGCCGATGGTTCTGCAGGCGGTTCGATCGGCTTCATATTGAAAGTGAAGTCAGCCGTCTTCGACTGCACTGCATCATCCGAAACTGCCGCCTTGATCACCGTAGGCGAAGATTCGATCACGAGAACATCCGGCAGTTGCACCGACTTGCCCTTGATCGTGTCCCACACCTTCGCGGCGTCCTCCGGCTTGCCGTTCTGCAGAATGAACTCTTTGTCGCTGACCGCCAACGTTGCCAGATCGGGCGTTGTCGCAATCACGTTCGCCACGATGTCGGCTGGCGACGGTGCTGGCTTGATCTTGAAATCGGCGGGAGGATTCAGATTCGTCTGAACCGCAGCCATCACCGCATCATACCCGTCATCGCCACCGTGGTACTTCTTGTAGCAAAACTTCGCCAGTGGAAGCATCTGGCTCTTATATGGCTCGGGCGCAAAGGCCGCAGCACGCGTCGCATACCAGGTGCAGTTCACATAGTCCGGCGGCGTCAACTGGTAGTACGCCTGGCCAAGAGTGTACGTGTCCTGCAGCAGCGGTCCAGGCTTGGTGGTATCCGCTACCGGCACATTCGCCAGAGCCAGCTTGAAATTCGTTACCGCAGTCGCCGCGTCCTTCTTGTTCAGAGCAGCGGTCGCAATCGCGCGATAGAAGACTGGCTTCGCCTGCGTTTGCAGTGTACTGAAGTCCTTATCGCTCATGTCCGCAGGTTTGGTGGCCGCAAGGCCCTTCTGAGCGTAGTCGGCTGCCTTATCCAGCGCAGCCTGCTTGGCCGTCGCATCAGTGATCGAGTCCGCGCCCGTCAGGCGAAAGTATGCCTCGAAGGTCAGCCCGCGCAGGTTATTCGGATCAACCTGCAGCAGCCGGTCAGCCGCATCCAGGGTCTTAGCCGGATCGAAGGCGCTGTACGCAAGCATCAGTTGCTCAAGCACCGCGGCCTTCACCGCGGACTGTGGATAGGCGGTCAGGTAGGCCTCGAGAGCTGCCGCTTTGGCCTTGGGATCGGTTTGACCGATTGCGCTGTTGTAAGCGTTATATTCGGCCGGAGACATCTGCACGCCGGTGTTGGACTGCTGATTGGAACCAAGATTGACCTGGGTCTGTGCTACTGCGGTACCCACACTAGATGCCATGCCGGCAACAGCCAGGAGAGACGCAACGACTACCTTCTTCATTCCATACTCCTCAATAAATCTTCTCTTTCAAATGTGTCACCGATGCTTCCGGGGTCACTTGTCCGTCCTGATGAAGCAAGCCTGATCATAGTGCATCCGGCTCCTTCCTCAGCGTGCCCAACCCTTCGGCCGGGTGATTGAAGTGTTCGTGGCATCTCGGGATGATGATGCGGATTATAGAAACGCCGTTGCTCAAAAGGCAAGCTTACATGTAGTTTCGCTTCAAGAAACACGCTTTTCCAAAAACTTCAGTCAATTTTCACGGTAAGTTGCAAGTCCACTTGAACCCATCGACTACGCGAAGCGACCCCGGGATGAATCTCCCACAACAAGGTCCGTACGGGAAGATGATCTTCTCTTGGGCCCCCCGCGATTGCCTCTGCGTTCCTCTAACTTTCTGGTCTGCGATACTTCATGGATCAACTTTTGGGAGAATAGTCGCTCCTGCGATGGTCCAATATTCTGCAGATCGCGCCGCACGCCGTTTCCTCGACATCTAATTGAGGTAGACTCGGGCAGAAATCCACTGGTAATCTGCCGTATCCTGCTGTACCTGCCCATTAATAGCGTTATGTCCTTCTTATCCACAATGGGTAGTGTTGTCCCCGTTGATTCTGACCGGGAACGCAGCTAAAGTTATTCCAGTCATACCAGTTAGGCGAGGCCTCCCCAATCCTTCGCCCAAAGAGGTCGCATTTGCTCAAGCTAAAGAAGGTTCAGATACTCGGCTTCAAGTCCTTCTGTGATCGTACCGAGGTCCAGCTCTCCGGCGAAGGCATTGCCGCCATCGTCGGACCGAACGGCTGCGGCAAGTCCAACATCTCCGATGCCATCACCTGGGTCCTCGGCGAGCAATCCGCCAAATCCCTCCGCGGCGTCAAGATGGAGGACGTCATCTTCGCCGGCACTCGCGACCGCAAGCCCACTGGTATGGCCGAGGTTTCGCTCACTCTCGTCGACCCCGATGTCTACGACGGTGCCGGCCTCGACGCCACCCCTGAGATCGTCATCGACGACAACCTCCCCACCGACTGGGACGAGACCAGCCTCCGCCAACAAAGCGCCGAGGAGACCGAAGAGGCCGTCGCCGAAGCCCAGCCCGGGACCATCATCGAAGGCGAAGCCAAGGGCCCCCACATCGTCCCAGCTGCAGCAGAAGGAGACACCGCAGCCGAGCTCGCCAACCCAAACAACGTCGTCCTCAAAATCCGCCGCCGCAAATTCGGTCGCGCTCCCGTCCGCGCCGGCGAGCTCACCATCACCCGCCGCCTCTTCCGGTCCGGCGACAGCGAATACCTCCTCAACGGCAAAATCTGCCGGCTCCGCGATATTCAGGACATCTTCATGGGGACTGGTCTCGGTGGCGAAACCTACGCCATCATTGGCCAGGAGCGCATCGGCCAGCTCCTCAGCTCCAAACCGCTGGACCGCCGCGCCATCCTCGAGGAAGCCGCCGGCATCACCCGCTTCAAGACCAAAAAACGCCTCGCCGAACTTCGCCTCGAAGCCGCCCGCCTCAACCTCTCCCGCGTCAACGACATCTTCGAAGAAGTTACGCGTCAGATGAACACGCTCAAGCGCCAGGCCTCTAAGGCGGAGCGTTACGGTGCACTCCGCGAAGAACTTCGTACGCGTCTCCGCGTTGTTCTTGCCAGTCGGATGTCCCAGCTCGATATCGAGCAAGCCGCCACCACGGAAAAGATTGCCCTGCTCGCCACGCAGATCGATGCCCAGGCCGCGACCGTGGAAGCCATGGACAACGAGCACAGCGAAGGCATTCGCGCCGGCTACACCCTCGACCAGCAAATTCGCGAAGCCAATACCCAGGCTAACCAGTCCGCCGTCGAACTGGAGCGCATCACCGCTCGCACCGCAGCAAACGCCGACCGTATCGCTGAACTCACCAGCCGCCTTGCCACCGGGGCCGACGATCTCGCTCAGGCTCAAGCCCAACTGGCCGGCCTCGCAGGCGAACTTGAACAGCACCGCAGCTTCCTCGAAACCGCCACCGCCGAATCCGCCGGTTCTCGCGAAGCCGCAGAGACTCATCAGGCTCAGGCTCAGGAGGCCGTCCGAGCCGTTGCCCTGGCTGAGCAGCAGGCCGAGCAAAATCGCCGCTCTTCCATGCAGTTGCTCCAGCGTATCGGTCAGACCCGCAACGAAGAGGCTCAAGCTGCAGCCGCTCTCGCCGGCCTAGAACGCGAAGCCGAACGCCTCCTCTCCGAGTCCGACATTGCCAAACAGGAGCTCGAAGCCCTAGGTCTGCAGCGCGGTCAGGTGGCGCTCTCCTTCGAGTCCGTCACCGAGCGCCTGAAGCGCCTCGAAACCGAGATCGCCGAACTCCGCCTCCAGATCGAAGCCAGCCGCGGCGAAGAATCGCAGTCCAAGCGCCGCGGTGATCAGTTGCGCGGCGAAGTAGCGACCCTCAATGGCCGTCGCAACTCACTCGAAGCCCTCATCAAAGAGCACAGCTATTCCACCGATACCGTCCGCAACATCTTCAAGACCGACACCTACAAACAGAACACCAACGGCATGGCAGCCGTAGGCACGCTGGCTGACTTCCTCGAAGTCGACGGTAAATACGAGAGCGTCGTTGACGAATTCCTTCGCGACGAACTCAACTACATCGTCGTCAAATCCTGGGACGCCGCCGACGCTGGCATGCACCTTCTCCAGACTGACGTCAGCGGTCGCGCCACCTTCCTCGTTCACCCCAACGACGCCCAGGCCAACTTCGCCTTCGCCGAGGGTATGCAGAGCGCCGCCCAGACCAACATTGAAGGCATCGAAGGCGTCGTCCCCCTCAAGGAATGTGTCCGCGTCCTTGACGGCTTCGGCAAGTCCCTCGAAGTCATCCTGCCCAAGCTCCGCGAGGGCTTCGTCGCGCCCGACTCCTACACCGCCCGCTCGCTCGCTCTCTCGAACCCCCAGGCTTTCTTCCTCTCCCCCTCGGGGGAGACCTTCCACAATGTCACCGTCACTGGCGGCCGTGCGCGCTCACAGGGGCCGTTAGCTCTCAAACGCGAACTCGCCGAGGTTCAACAGAAGGTAGAAAAAACCGAGCAAGAGTTGGCGCAGACCGATCTCCACACGGCTGACCTCCAGCATCAAATCTCCGCACTCAACGCCACCATCGAAGGCAAGACCCTCGAGCGCCGCGACGCCGAACGCGAATCCGCCAACTCCGGTGCAGCACTGCGCCAGATGGAGTCTGAAGTCGCTCGCATCGAACGCCGCCTGCAGGACTGGGCCCTCACCAGCGAACGCAATCGCGATGCCCGCAACCAGAAGACGGACCTCATCGCCCGGCGCCAGCAGGAGGCCTCTGCCCTCGAGAATGAACACACTAGCCTCGAGACCAATCTCACCGGAATTCAAGCGCAGCTCGACCAGCTTCGCCACCGCCGCGAAGAACTCCAGCAATCCGCCGCAGCAGCAGCCGTTGCTCTGGCCGGTCTCGAAGAGCGCCGCCGCAACGCCGCCGCCAACTTCGAACAGACGAACCGTATCTACAACGGCCAGAGCCAGCGCATCCAGCAACTCGATCAGCAACTCGCTGCCTCTGCGATAGAAAAACTCCGCCGCGAGGAGGAAACCGCAGCACTTGCCATCCAGCACACGGAGTTCTCCGAACTTCGCGCCAACTCGGTAGCCGAAGCCGCCCGCCTCACCAGCGAAGCCGCTGAACTGCGCACCGCAATGGCCGAGCTCGACCAGCGTCTCCGCACCCTCCGTCACGAAACCGAAGAGCTTCGAGAATCGCGAGCAGCTCTCACCGCGCGCGCCGCCAAACTCGCCTCCGACATCGAGCACATCGACGCCACCTGCCTCAACGACCTCGGCATCGAAGCCATCACCCTCCGCGAAGACGCGACCATCGCCCGCATCGAAGGGGATGCCCTGCACACCGAAGAAGAAGAGTCCCGCGCCCTCAAGCAGCGACTCGAAGCCATGGGACCCGTCAACATGATGGCTCTCGAGGAGTACAACGAGACCGTCACCCGCCACAGTTTCCTCGAAACTCAGCGCAAGGACCTCCTCGACTCAATCGAAAACACTCAGGCCTCTATCAAGGAGATCGACGACGTCTCCCGCATGAAGTTCGACGAAGCCTTCAAGGTCATCAACGAAAACTTCTCCGTCACCTTCAGCAAGCTCTTCGGAGGCGGTCAGGCATTCATGAAACTCACCGATGCCGAAAACACCAACGAGAGCGGCATCGACATCGTCGCTTCACCCCCAGGCAAGAAGCTGCAGAACATCCTCCTGCTCTCCGGCGGAGAAAAAGCCCTTACCGCCCTCTCTCTGCTGGTCGGAATCTTCCAGTTCCAGCCCGCACCCTTCTGCATCCTCGACGAAGTCGACGCTCCACTCGACGAGACCAACGTGGGCCGCTTCGCCAAGCTCATTCACGAGATGGCGGCCAACACGCAATTCGTCGTCATCACTCACAGTAAGCGAACCATGGCCCAGGCCGACGTTATCTACGGAGTCACCATGCAGGAGCCAGGCGTCTCGAAGATCGTCAGCGTCAATCTCAATCGTCGCGACTCTGCGGACAATCGTCGAGCGGTAGCCTGACATCACTATTCGCGGATCGACTCACCCTTTGCGCAGCTGGAGCGATCACCACTCGCTCCAGCTTTTTTTTCTGGCGCCTCTTACTGTTCCTTCGTTTTGAAACGGTTAATCTAAGAAGGCATGTACATCCCCACGACAATCGCCGCTCTTGTACTCCTGACTGTGGCGATGGTGCTCCTGCAGATCTTCTGGTTACGCCTGCCTCCACGATTGAGGCTCTTCCTCATCCGCGCCTCCATCGCCATCATCGTCCTCTACGGCATCTTTCTTGTCACCAAATGGAGCAGCACGTCCGACCGGCTGAACGTCTTCGTGAACTGGATGGTCATCGCCAGCTACGAACTCCTCGTTCTGCGCTTCTCGCGTATGTCTCCCCGTTGGCTCACTGTGCCAAGTACGATCATCCTTTTGATCCCACTCTTTGCCTCCAGCATTCTCATGCCTCTTACACCTCTCTTCGTGCCCGGCTCCCAGGCCAAAGTTTCTCTTGGCGATCATCTCTTCTACGAGGTCAGCCCATGGACGAATGTCGGAGGCGGCAATGCGGGCGTCAACATACTCATCTACTACCGCCCACCCTTCGCTCCATTTCTCCGCCGCAAACTCCAATCCATTCCCTTCAACAATCAGGAGTGCAACTCAACGGCAGCCTCTGCAATAGTGCTTCCCGCCAGGAAGATCGTCCTCGGCCGCTGCCCCAACTGGCCCAATCAATCAGCCGGGGTCCTCGATAAAACTCTTCCCCTTCCCTGAGCCCATTCAACCGTTTCCAAGAGGTGGTACCGTCAACGTGATGCCGACAGCTCTTATCCAAACCGACCTCGGATCCCTTCCCCTCACTACCCGCGGCAAGGTGCGCGACATCTACGCGCTCTCCGCGGATCAGCTCCTCTTCGTCGCGAGCGACCGCATCTCCGCCTTCGACCATGTTTTGGGCAGCGGGATCCCCGACAAGGGCAAGATTCTCACCCAGCTCTCCCTTTTCTGGTTCGACTTCCTCAAGTCCACCGTCCCGAACCATCTCATCACTGCAAACGTCACGCAATTTCCCGCCGAACTGCTCCCTTATCTCAGCCAGCTCGACGGCCGCAGTATGCTCGTCAAGCGAGCGAAGATGTTCCCCGTCGAGTGCGTTGTCCGCGGCTATCTCTCGGGCTCCGGATGGAAGGACTACCAGCAGACGGGTGCCATCTGCGGCATCAAGTTGCCTTCCGGTCTTCGCGAATCCGATGCCCTGCCCGAACCTATCTTCACTCCTGCTGCGAAGATCAACACTGGTGGTCACGACGAAAACATCTCCTACAAAACTGTCGAACAAACCATAGGCAAAGTCCACGCCGAAGCGCTCCGCGCCCTCACCCTGGACATCTATGCCAAAGCCGCGAAACATGCAGCGAGCAAAGGCCTCATCCTCGCCGATACCAAGTTCGAGTTCGGTCTGCTAGGCGACACAATCATCCTCGCCGACGAAGTCCTGACCCCGGACTCCTCCCGCTACTGGCCCGCCGCAACCTACAACCCCGGAGGCCCCCAACCCTCTTTCGACAAGCAGTACGTCCGCGATTACCTGGAATCCATCCGTTGGAACAAGCAGGCCCCCGCGCCCGCACTCCCCGATGAGATCGTCTCCCGCACCCGCGAGAAGTACCTCGAAGCCTTCCGCTTAATCACCGGCCGTCGTGACCTAACCAATAACGAAACCGAATGAACCTCTTTGACTGGTTTTTGATCGCCATTCTGGCCTACTCCACCGTCATCGCATTCATGCGCGGCATCATCCGCGAGCTCTTCTCCCTTGGCGGCCTCATCGCCGGAATCCTCCTTGCAAGTTGGTACTACGCTCATGTTGCGCTATTTCTCTCGCGCCTCATCAGCACGCCCGCGACGGCTCAGATCGTCGCCTTTCTCCTCATCATCGTAGGGGTTATGGTACTTAGCGCCCTTCTCGGGAGAGCCGCGAACCGTACCGCGCATACCATTGGCCTCGGCTTCTTCGACCGGCTTTTAGGGGCAGCCTTCGGTTTCGCCCGGGGCTGCCTGTTCGGAGTCGCTATCATGATGGCCATCGCCGCCTTTCGGCCACATTCTGCATGGATTGAAACTTCTCGGCTATCTCCCTATTTCCTTGCGGGGGCGCATGCGGTATCCTTCGTTGTACCTCACGATCTTCAGCAGCAGATCCTGAATGGCGCACAGCAACTCAAACACAACGCGCCCGACTGGATCAAACTGCTCCCGTAGAGGCACAATGAAAGAGTGGTTCCAAAAAAGGAGCCGCCAGCGAGGAATAACTTTGAAGCGCGAACTGGACGGACTGATTACGCAGATGCATAGTGCCGGCATCCCCTACACGGAAGCCGTTCGTCAATTTAAGAAGCGCTACATCCTCGAAGTGCTGGCGCAGCACAAAGGCAACCAGTGCAAGGCTGCCGAAGAGCTAGGCATGCACCGCAACACCCTCAGCCGCACTCTGGCCGAGCTCGACATGGACACCGCGCAGATCCGTAATGGCATGCGCCGGCCGCCCAGCAGCGAGCGTCCACGAATTCAAAGCATTGCAAGCGCCCGTTAGCCTCAAGCTCCGTCTAACATGCAGTCGATGAGAGCCATCTTCCAGCCTCGGGCGTCCGCAATCGCCGGTTGCGCCGTCGCGTTCGCACTCTGCAGCCTCTCCATCACGACGCTCGCGCAGGCCCCCGCCTCCCCACAGCCATCCAACAACCAACCCGCAGTGGCCGCCCCCGGCTCGATAACAAAACATCAGGTCCAGGCCGCTGAAGAGGCCTACCTGGCCGGAGCTCGCCTGCTGGAACACAACGATCTCACCGGCGCCGAAATTCAATTCGGCAAGGCATCCAGGCTCAACCCCTCCAACGGCGACTACGCCAAGGCATACGCTCTTACTCATGAACGGCACGTCACCGAACTTGTGCAGCAGTCCGGCAAGGCCCGTCTTCTCGGCCAGAATGAAAAGGCCGAGGCTCTCCTCGCCGAGGCCCGTCTCCTGGACCCGCAGAACAATATCGTCGGCCGGAGCGTCGACAACGGTTCTCTCCCCAGAGTCTTTCATCCAGAGATAGAGCCGTGGATACGAGAAGGCCCGGCCATCGCTGGCCCCATCACTTTGCTTCCCAACCCCGGTCCAAAGAGCTTCCACCTTCGCTCAGACGAGCAAGACGTCATCCGGCAAGTCCTTTCCAGTTACGGTATCCGTGCCAACTTCGACGAGTCTGTGCAACGCCAGAATATTCGTTTTGATCTCGACGACTCCCCCTACCAGCAGGCCGTGCCCATCCTGCTCGGCATGGTCCATCTCTTCGCCGTTCCGCTCGATCCCAAGAGCGTCATCATCGCCAAAGACACCCCGGAGAACCGCCAGCGCTTAGAACGTCAGTTGCAAGAGACCATCTACATCCCGGGCATGAGCAACGAGCAGATGGATGAGCTCGGTAATGTCGTTCGCAACGTCTTCGATGTTAAACAGGTCACCGTCGACAAGAGCTCCGGCACTCTCGTCCTCCGCGCCCCCCAGGAGACTCTGACTTACATCAATCTCACCCTCGCCGACCTCATCGACGGGGGCAGCGAGGTAATGATCGATCTCAAGCTCTACGCCGTCGACAAGACCAATCAGCGCAACATCGGCACGCAGCTCCCGACGCAGATCGGCATCTACAACGTCGAGTCCGCAGCGCAGCAGCTGGTGAACGCCAATCAGAGCCTCGTCAACCAGGCCATCGCACAGGGCCTTATCCCGGCAGGCTCAAGCAACATCACCATTGCCCTTGCGCTCGTCGCCTCCGGCCTCGTGCAAAGCACGCTTCTCTCCACAACCCTCGGCTTTTTCGGCGGCGGCGTCACTGCAACCGGCGTCACCATCAACCAGAATCCGGCATTTAACCTTGCACTCACCGCCAGCGATACCCGCGCTTTGAACGACATCCAGATTCGGGTTGGCGACCGGCAGCCGGCCGTCTTTCGGATTGGCGAGCGGTACCCCATCACAACCGCAACGTACTCCAACGGCCTGCCCACAAATTCACCCGCCCTATCCGGCATTACCATCAACGGAGTCAGCGCCGCCAGCCTGCTCAACGCGGCCGCCACCACTCCCCTCACAATCCCTCAGATTCAGTACGAGGATCTTGGCCTCACCTTGAAGGCGACCCCCACCGTGGAGAAGTCCGGCGCCGTCAAAATGCACATCGACTTGAAGATTGAGGCTCTCACCGGCGGCGCGGTAAACAATATTCCGATCCTCAACAGCCAACAGTTCGCCTCCGATGTTACCGTCGCCGATGGAGACACTGCGCTCATGGTCAGCAGTCTTACAAAAAGCGAGGCCGCCAGCATCAGCGGCCTTCCCGGACTTGGTGAGCTCCCCGGATTTCAAACAGCTACAGCCGTCACGAATACTGCGACCGACGCCAGCAACCTCATCCTTCTCATCACGCCGCACGTCACCCGCCGACGCTCCAACCTCTCGGCCGGCCCGCGCATCGCCATCAACCTGCCGGAGCCGTCAAGCTAAACCAGCAGCGCCTGGCATCGCTGAATCTGTCTTTCCGTCTGCGGCATCGGTCTCGTTATCTGTTCGTTTCCACCTGCATGGTAAGTAGCAGTCCTTCGCCAATTGAAATACCAGTTTTTCGTCTCTACCACACCCTAACCTCTGATGACAGTGCAGTAGCACAACACTCCGCGTTGACCACACGGAACTAGATCGCTATACTTGATGTTGGAAGAGCGGGAGTAGCTCAGTGGTAGAGTGCTTCCTTGCCAAGGAAGATGTCGCCGGTTCGACCCCGGTCTCCCGCTCCAAAATAAGTCCTGTCTGCGGTACACTTCTCCCACAATTCAGCCGGGCAGAAGCAGGTAAGCCCACGCGAGGCGCGGTACCCAAGTGGTAAGGGAGAGGTCTGCAAAACCTTTATGCGTCGGTTCGATCCCGACCCGCGCCTCCAATATTTCTCAATCACATAGCTAGTACCGAAAGAAAGTCCCCAGAGAGCACTGTGGGGACTTTTGTGGGGACCCTTTGCCTTCGAAGGCATTTTCAATTAGCGCCCCCCATCGAGGCAACAGGAACTTCTAATTCGCTCACACGCCGTCTCGGAACGTCGCAAGGGTCGGCGCATCGAACCCGGTAAGCCACATAGCGCACACGAAAACTAGCTGTAAAGGATTTTCGGGGTCCTTGAAGTTGTATTCGATGTCGTGCCCGTGCTCGTCTACCCGCCGCGAAGTAACTGTCAATGAGTTGGACGAACTTTTCACGTCGGCCCTTGTGAAGTTGGCTGATGATGGCGATGTTCTGAATCTGCTCGTCGGAGAATTCGCGGTGAGCGCGGTCAATCTGGGTGAAGATGTTCCGGGCATCAATGAAGAGGATGTGGTCGTCGGTTTTCGCTTTGTCGAAGAACCAGAGCGTGGCTGGGAGCGTGACGGTGTAGAACATGTTCGAAGGCAGCGTGAGCATCGCGTAGATGAGGTTCTTCTCGATCAATGTACTGCGGATGTCGGCCTCGGAATGTCGCGCGTCAGAAGCGGAGTTGGCCATGACGAGCGCGGCGCGGCCCTTCGGCTTGAGCGAGGTGGCAAAAAGATTGATCCAAAGATAATTCGCGTTGGGTACAGTTTCCTTGCCCGCATCAGCTTTCTTTGTCTTGGATTTGTTGCGGGGAATGCCGTAGGTGTTAAAGCGTTTGTCTTTCTCGACGCTGCTTAGGCTCACATCGTCCACGTTGAATGGCGGATTGGCCAGGACGTAGTCGAACGCACCGAAGCTACCGTGGGGATCGTCGTAATAGGTGTTGGCCTTCTTGATTTCTCCGCGCAGGCCATTCACCGCGAGGTTCATTTTAGCGAGATTGACGGTTTCCAGGGTCTTTTCCTGCCCATAGACAAAGACGTCACTGTCGCCGTTCTTGAGTTCCTTGCGGTGTTCCGCGATAAACTGGGCCGACTGTACGAACATGCCGCCTGAACCGCAGGCCGGGTCGAAGACTTTGCCGCCGTGCGGTTCGATCATTTCGACCATGAGGCGGACAACAGAGCGTGGGGTGAAAAACTCACCGCCCTTCGATCCTTCGCTCCGGGCGAATTCTGCGAGGAAGTATTCGTAGATTTGCCCGAAGAGGTCGCCGCTAAAATCGGCCGGGATGTTCGCGAACGTTTTCAGCAGCTGATTCGGAATGTTCTTTGTCTTCTCGTCGCGGGTGAGGCGAAAGTACTCGTCCTTCGGCAGAACGCCTTCGAGTTCCGGCTTGTATTCCTCGATGGCCTTCATCGCCTCCTTGAGCGCCTTGGCGATGTTCTTCTCCTCCGGGAGATTCAGCAGATACCCATAACGAGCATGATCGGGGAGGTAGAACCCGCATTTCTCAATGGCGATGTCAGAAAGCTTCCGCTCGCGCCGCGTGCCCTTCAGCTTCTGGTATTCGGCGATGATATCGGCCTCATGCCGTCGGTAATTGTCATCGGCAAATTTTAGGAAGATCAACCCAAGCACAGGCGTTGCATATTCGCTGGACTTAAGGTCGGAGTTGGCACGCAGGTTGTCAGCGGCACTCCAGAGATCGGCTTCGAGTTGTTTGAGCTGTTCGTTAGTGGGACGATTCACCACGATTGAACGCTTTGTTACTGCGACCGCGGACTGCCGGTTTTGGAAATGGGTCATGCTTTTTGCGTTTTCTCCCTAGCTGGAACGGTCCGGTCCGCGACATACTTCTTCGCAGCGTGTCGCGCGCCCCATGCAAGCGACACCTTACCTTGCTTCGCGATCTCTGCGAAAGTTTCGTAAAGAGCTGGAGGAAAGATGATCAATTCCCGAACTGCCGGCGTGCTCTGCAAGTTCATTCTATCTTCCCGCTCCCCTGGTCTTCTTGATGGATAAGCCTTTGGTAATTCACACATTACACCATATCAGTGAAGCTACAAGTAGCCATTGTTTCTGGCGTCGGGGACCGTTACGAATGGCGCCATATCCGCCGCCGTCATCGTCGTCACCATCACCACCGCCGCCATGGTAGCGATGAGTCGCGTCAACGAGGGCCGTCAATTCACGATGGTCTAAGGAGCGATCGCAGGCCCGTCCGGTGCCCTCAGCAGCGCGGAAGTTCGGCCCAGAACACTGCGCGATTGCGACTGCATCATCATGATCCAATGCCTCGGTGATTTCCGCTGTTTGTGCTTGATCTGTTTTGTAACGCAAGTGCTAAGTACGCTCAGGGGTGAGTGTACCGGGACATGCGTTACGCTGTGGACCTGAGACATCCGTTACAAGCCCCTTGCGGGGGCTATGGTTCGAGTTTGGTGAGCACGAGAAGACATATATCCAGTCGTCGAGGCCGTGGGAATGTGGGAATCCCGAAGGGATTTCCAAGGAGTGTGGGAAGGGTTCTATAAAAGGGGATGTCAAGAAAAAAATACTCTTCCTCTTCCGCGAGGAGGATATGGTTTTCTGACATCCAGCCTCTCGCGAGATGCACGAATCTGGCCGGAGCGTAGCTCGGCCGACCGATTTCGCCGGTGGTTGTCGGATCCATTAATTGTTGCGTTCTTCGCGTTGGCCTCTTGCGCCTTTAAGCAGCGTGCGGCAATTGCCAACCATGGTTCTATCTGAGACTCGTGGCCTATGGCTTTGTTGGGTTGTCCGAGGGGGCATATGGTGGGCGTGAGACTTGCCTCTTGAAGGCGTTGGCTTATCCGACGGAGGATACTCACCCTCGAACCCAAGCGCTCGGTGCCGCGAATTACGCAGACGATAGTTTCGTTTCCGATGGCTCTGCGCGCTCAAGCTGCTTGTGACTTCAAATGCTCTGGGTTGAACGCTTCTCCTTTCTTCCAGATCTTCAGCGCAATGGCGGCGATCTTACGCGCTAGGGTCAGCCGCGCCATCTCTGGCTGCATTCCTTTATTCAGGAGTCCAAGGTAGAACTGCGAAAGACTCCGCTGGCCGGCGCTGGCCGCGTTGGCGCGCCCTTGAACACGTTCTTCAGCTCATGGTTATGGTTCCAGTTCAGTCCGCGCACCAATACCGGCCTTTTTCTGCGTTCCACCTGCCCGTCGACCACGCAATATTCGCCGCTGTCGCGAGTCTCCAGCGCTAGTCCGCAGTAGGCCCAGAACTGGCGTTTGCTGCGGAAACGGTGGGGTGTCTTCACTCGTCCGATCAACACAGCCGTGCGCAGTGGACCCAGGAAGGGTACCGACTGCAACCATTTCGCCGCCGGGTGTTTGCGACACTCAACGATCAGCTCGTGTCGCACCTGACGGCGTAGTTTCTGTAAGCCATCCAATTCCTGATACAGGTACTCCGCGCGCCTCCGTGGGCCATCCTGGTCCAACTCCTTCAGGTAATCATCCTGGTGCCGTTTTCCGTACAGTTTCCTGCCAGTACAGACGATCGCCTGGCTGCGAAACACGGCCTTGAGCCGCATCATGGTTCGCGTCGTGTCGTCGGTCAGCATCGCGTAGGCGCGTGCCAGATGCTGCACCTCCAGCGCACTGTTCTCCCCGTGATAAACCGGAGACAACATCCCCGCCCGCAATAACTCGGCCAGTTTGCGCGCATCGATCGCATCGCTCTTGCTTCCCGACTTCAAGAGCGCGTTCTTGCGTGGATTGCACACCACTAACTTCTTCACCCGTTGCACCAGGAGATCGTAGAGCCACTCCGAATGCGTTCCTTCTTCCAAGGTGACATGCAAGCTACCCTGTATTCCACTCACACAGTCCAGAATTGCAGAGGCCTGCGTGGGGATCACCGATTGCATGACCAACCGTCCACTCTGATCCACAACGGCCACCGAGATCGTGTCCCGGTGGACATCCAACCCGATATATTTCACACTATCCATCTGGGTGTTCCTTTCCTCTAGCGCTTTGGTTGACTGCTTTCGCACAGCAACCGCAGCTTACTCGAAAGGGGCGCCCTTTTATAATGCGTGGGAAGCCGGCTTTATGGCTTTCCATGCTTTCCATACTCTGTCATTTCCGTGGCCTGCTCTTCGCGCGGCAAATGCTGGATAAACCGATATGCCGCCACCCAGTGCAATGTGCCGCACTCGTCACGAGATGCTCATCTGTACTCATCGTTTATCGTGAGTGCATTGGCGATTTGTCACTCATTGATAATTACAAGTCATTGCGGTGGGCCCTGGACAGGGTCCCGTACCTACTGCAGTATCTGCCTACTTGCCCGTCACCTCGCGAATGACGCGCAGATAGTTCTCGCCCAGGATCTTCTTCAAGTCGCGTTTCGTATATCCGCGTTTCATAAGCACCGCAATCAGCGCCGGCAGTTTCGAAATATCGTCCAGTCCCATTCGGCGGCCCCGAAATCCCGTCGAAATCGCTTCCAATCCCGACGTGATCTATACCCGCATTTTTGACTGCATGGTCAACGTGATCCGCCACATCCTCCACGGTCGCAGCCACTTTCAACCGCTTTCCGAAGAGTTTGCGCACATCCTCCGCGGCGTAGTCATCCAGCGCCCTCCCAGTCAGCAACGGGGCATTCGTCTCAGTCTTAATGTCTGCTCGCAACGCCCCCGCGTCCTTCGGGTTGATAAAACCTTCTCCGAAACTGATCTCGATCACCCCGCCGTTCTTCGCGAGCGCCCACAGCATTTCGTCCGTCACATTCCGCGGGACATCCGAGAGCGCCCGCATCGAGGAATGCGAAATGATCGGCATAGAGCGCTCCCCGAACACTCACGCGAACCTGGACTTCGAGCATAGGGGACCAATTTGAATTGCGTCTTTGCCGACGCAGAGCGGCGCGATCAGTTCGTCGACGGCCAATTTCGCCGACCGCACTGCGCGGAAGCCAAATGCCTCGCCCCAACCTTCCAATCCTCGGTCGGTGGTCACCTTGACAAGCAGCGAATCCGCGACAGGCCGTCCCTTATTCCCCCACGCTGAGGCTGCAGCGTGGGTATCTGGTTTGAAGGGAATACGCAGCGGAAATGTCTCAATCTTCGCAATGATCATTGTGGACTCCGAGTGCCGCTCTATACGCCATCGCGGAAATCGCCAGATGACTTCTAAGACTTGTTGTATCGCGGATCATCTTTCGGGTTGATGTATTCAAGCCCAAGCGGTCCAATCGCCGTCACTTGCGTGACGTACTCGCTGGATTTAGCCCAATGGAAATGGGGCGTATTGCCGGGCAGGACAAGGACGCTCCCTGGCGGGTACGCCTGCAGCTTATTGGGGTCGAACTGATCGCCCAGGCCTATGTAGAAAACGCCGGATATAACTGTGTACACTCGATCCTCCGGGTGCCGGTGTGGCATCAGTTTCACGCCGTGAGGCGCTCGGACCCTGATCGTGTAGGGCCCGGGCTTCGAGGGATGACCGACAATGGTGGCTAGGAGGACCGAAGGTGGAAACGCCGCGAAGGACTTCCAGTTGACCTCTTCGGGAAGGACGGCTGTAAAAACATCTTCGCTCGGCTGGTGGGGTCGGACGTTGTCTTGCGGTGCCTCCATCACGGTTGCTTTTTTCTGATCTGACATAGCAAATCTCCTTTTCAGAAACTCGTATTTCGTACACGATTAAGATGAAGTCACCAGCGTTGATAGCTACTGGATGAAGGTATCGGTCGATACCTTCATATCAGCCGCGCTGCCGAGCCTTAGACTCCTAAGAACGACCAACAACATCTGTCGTATCGGACAGCCTTCCGATGACCAAGCAATTGGGCCCGTCTTAACGCATTGGCAGTTTTCGAGACCATTTGCTCCTAGGGAACGGTAATGGAATTCCTACCCTCCTGCTTAGCGCGAGGGAACAGGGTTTTCGTCACCGGAATCGATCGGGAGATGCCCCCGCTCAACGGGACAGCAATCGCGGCCATGACAACTGGGAACACCAAAGCCCAAAGCCTGAAGTGAATTTCAAGCAATCCGCCTCCAGCACAACCGGCGACGAAACCCCCAATGGCTGGAATGGTCATCCGGATACGGCGCCGAGCCTGGGCCGTTTCCTCGGGCGAGACATTGCCGCATGCCAAAGTTACGAGGTCAATGGCTAACAGGACAGTATCCGTGGTGAGGACTGCGGTCGTAGGGAAGCCCGGCAGATCGAGTTTGACAAGTGCATTTTGAGTGGCCATCGCGGCAACCCCAAGCATTCCCACAGACGCTGCAACTACGCTACCGGGATTACTGAAAGGACCAAGCGCAACAGAAAGCGCGAGAAATCCAGTCAGAAGTGCCGCCTGTAGCATTAACAATGCTCGCAAAGTCCGCTGCTTTGGTCTGTCTTTGAAAACCCAAACAACGGTCGCCAAAGCAGCGATAAAAACCGGAACTGCGACCATCGGTCCGATCCGGCTAAAGCCACCGGTTGTGTAATGGGTAACCAAAATTACGATATTTCCCGTAATGTGCGCGGTAAATAGGCCGCCGAGTGCAAGGAATCCAATGACATCGACCGCACCCGCCGTCACGCTCAAAACCGCTACAAATAGCCAGTCGAATGCAGGCTGTGGAGGTTGCTCAAGCGCGAGCTGATCTTTTGTTGCCATCACGGATGCGATTAGAGCAGAGGCGCGGGTGCGAAACAATTGGACGATGGTATCGCCAATACTTTGGTACCGCTCGACATGATAAGTGACACTCATCCTTCCACTTCTATCAACGCCCTCGGATACAAGAATTTACGGCAATCGTCGGCGACAGCTTGAAGCCGGTAGTGGATGCTTTGCGCCTAAATGGCAATGCCAAATGGATCCGCGTGCACCACAAAGAAACCATCGCTTTTGCGGCCGGCGCCGAGGCTCAATTGAGCCGGATCTCGCAGTCTGCGGCCGCAGTTGCGCCCCAGCAACCCTCACGTGATCAACGGACCATTCGATGTCAACTGCAGCAATGCTCCGATACTTGCGATCGCATCGCTTATTTTAGGTAGTACGATCGGCACCGGATATTTTCAGGAAACTCGACGGATGTGGCTCGGGGCGGTTGCGAATCGTTTGAGGGCCGGGAGCTCTAGGCGAGAGGATTCGATTCAGCCCAACCTCCAACGGGAATCACGTGAGGGTGGATACAGATGATCAACTCGCCCCGGAGACATTAAGCCTTTGGGGCACGTGCGAGGCGAAGCTTCGCTGCCATTTTCACCAGGTCGGCGAGAGAGTCGGCTTTCATTTTTCGCATTACCTGGCCTCGGTGAGCCTTCACCGTGATCTCGCTGATGCCGAGTTCTCCACCGATCAGTTTATTCAACAGGCCAGACACCACCAACGCCATGACCTCCCGTTCGCGATGGGTGAGAGACCTGTAACAGTCTCGAAGAGCCAGGATCCCTGCCTCACGATCAAGAGCAACACGGCTGCGTTCGATCGCCTGCCGGATGGCCTTTAGCAGCACTTCATCGCCAAACGGTTTCGTCAAAAATTCAACAGCTCCGGCCTTCATGGCTTGAACCGTCATCGGCACATCGCCATAGCCCGTGATGAAGATGATCGGCATCTCAGCGCGTTCGACTGCGACGCGCTTCTGAAGATCGAGACCGTTGAGGCCTGGAAGGGAAACGTCAAGTACCAGGCAGCTCGGAACAAGAACTCGTGGACGGCTGAGGAATTCTTGCGCGGACCCGAATGTCTCCGGCTGCCAGCCTTCCCCGCGGATTAGCAACTCCACCGACTCGCGCACAGAGATATCATCATCCACAACGAACACTATTGGTTGGGCATACGACATGGAGGCAGCCCCCAATTCCTTGTGAAGTGCGCGCGTCATAATCATTGTATTACTCCTAAGACGCCTAAACGAGGCGCGAATCGCTCATCTACCGCTCAGTGCAGACTGGAGCGCCTCAAACAAAGCGCTATCACCGAAAGGTTTAAACAGGCACTCCTCGGCGCCCTGTTCGAGCATTCTCGCGCGGATAGTCTCGTCTCTGTTAGCAGTGATGAAAATGATCGGAATCTTTTTCCGGCGGGCCTTCAATTCTTGCTGGAGGTCGGGTCCGGTCATACCCGGCATGGCGACGTCGAGGATAAGGCATTTGGTCTGGTCGAGGCAATCAGACACTAGGAACTCTTCCGCTGACGAGAACGCTCGCGCTGCATAGCCGAACTGCAATAGCAAGTCGGGTAGGGACTCGCGGATAGATTCGTCGTCATCGACCACTGTCACTAGCGCACGTTTGACCATCACAGGTACAAGAATGCGCCACTCAAACGACGGGCGTCCATTGTGCTTTGGTATTGCTTTGCCGCCGACATCAGCATGAGTGCTATGTGCCAACCTGTTCAACCTCTAGACCTCGCATTCAGATTCGTCGTCGCCTGCGCTGACACAACTGACCGTCATAGGTTCCTCACGGCGCATCCGTCACATCCGAGGAACGAGTGTCGCGATTACGATCGGCACCCATCTCGCCCTTGGATGCGTGAGGAATGGAGAATGAAAACGTGGCTCCCGCACCGTCATTCGGTGTTGCCCAGAGACGGCCGCGATGACTCTCGATAATCGAGCGACAGACGGAAAGTCCTATTCCCATGCCGTTATTTTTCGTCGTGTAGAACGCTTTGAAGAGTCTGTCGGCAACTTGAGGATCAAACCCGACTCCAGCATCCTCCACGGTCAGTCGCACTTGATCGCCTTCGTCTCGTCCCGTTCGGATCAGCAAGAGCCTCAGACGATCGTCGACTCCGCTCATCGCGTCCGATGCGTTCCGGAGCAGGTTGAGGATGACCTGCTGAAGCTGGACACGATCGCCTGCGACCAGCGGGATGTTGTCGGCTAGTTCAATCCGCAAAACCACGCTGTTTCTCTGGAGTTCGCTCAACAACAGGGCGATCACGTCTCGTGCAGCCTCGTTTAAGTCCATCGGTTCCGTTGTGGCGTCCTTCTTGCTATAAAGTGCGCGCAACCGTGTGATCACCTCAGACATACGGTTGCCGTCGCGAATCGTGCGCCGCGCGGTTTCGCTCGCGCCATCGACATTCGGAGGATCAGCGGCCAGCATCCGTAGACAGGTGTTGGCATTGGTGATAATGCCTGCTAGAGGCTGGTTGACTTCGTGCGCGATCGATGCGGTAAGTTCCCCCATTGTCATCACGCGCGACATATGCGCGAGCTCCGTTTGTGTGTTGCGTAGATCTTCCTGGGCTTGCTTCCAATCGTGCATGTCCACGACAGTGCCGTGCCACTTCAAAATGCGCCCTTGTTGGTCCAGCAATGGGAGCGCGCTCGTTACACACCATCGGTACGTGCCATCGGCGGCGTGGATGGTGCGAACCTCAACTCGGTACGGGTTTCCAGTTGTGATACAAGACGACCAGGCTCGGGCCGCCTGATCGGCATCGTCCGGATGAAGAAGTTTGGTCCAACCGCGACCCACGATTTCTTCGGCCGAGAAGCCGGTGTAATCGAGCACGCGAGCATTGCAGTAATCGATTGCACCGTCCGGTGTAGCGCTCCAGAGCATCTCTGGAATGGTTTCAGTCATCTGGCGAAGATTGAGTTCGCTCTCCCGTAATTTTTGTTCCGCTCGTTTGGAGTCGGTAATGTCTCGAATAAACGCACTGAAAATCCACTCGTGGTCCAGTTTCATGGGTGATACTTCCAACTCAACCGGGAACTCAACACCGCTGCGGCGGGCGGCCGTCACTTCGATACGTCGTCGCAAGATGGGGCCATCACCGGTAGCCAGAAAGTGACGTATGCCGCGCTCGTGAGCCATCCGATCTTGCTCCGGAATGATCATGTCCGACATGTGCTGGTCGATCGCTTCTGAACTACTCCACCCGAAGATGACTTCAGCTTGCTTGTTCCAACTGGTGATGGTTCCTTGGGCATCCATCGTGATAACCGCATCTAAAGCAGTGTCGATAATCAACCGAGTTTTCTCCTCGGCCTTTCGTAAATGTTCTTGGGACTGTTTCAGATCCTCAATGTCAGTGGATGTGCCGACAAATCTAAGGATTTTTCCTCCCGCATCACGTAACACCATGGCTCGATTGAGATGCCAGCGATAAGTCCCGTCGAGCGCTCGACGAAACCGAGCTTCCATCGTAAAACCTTGTCCTAAGCGTATCCCGTCCAAAAAGCTCTTTGACGCCCCTTCCCGATCCTCAGGATGGATCGCACTCATCCACGCCTCGGGATTTGACTGGACGTACTCGAGTGCCTGACCGGTGTACTCCAGCCAGTTTTGGTTCACGAAATCCGGAGTCCCATCGGGCTGAAGCGTCCACGCCGCCACAGGAATAAGTTGCAGTAAGCCAACCTGGAGCTGAAGTTCTTCGTTAGCTTTGGCAAGTTCTCGGGTTCTCAGCGCGACTCGTTGATCGAGTTCGCTTGCGACCCGCTTTTGCTGGCTCAGGAGCCGCGCCTCTTGTAGCCCGAACGACGCCTGATTCGCTGCTACGCTCAGAAGAAGTTTCTCGGTCTGCCCCGGAAAATCCGCTCGCTTAGACCCGACTACAATTACGCCGATCTCGCCCTGCATCCCCAGTCGCAAAGGCACGATCGAAATGTCTTCGTCTCCAATGCGGTTTCGTGCCTGTGCAGGCCATTTCTGCAGATCCTCTCCCAAGTAGCGGTTGAGCACCTCGCAAATCTCTTCTGGACGGGGCATCAAGTTTCGCGATTGAGCGACCCGGATCGTTTCGAGGGGCGCATCGCCTATAGGTTCTTTCAGCCGCAGATATACGAGATCCAGGTGAAGCAAACTCAGGAGCGTGTCGAGTAAGGTATCAACAATCCTCGATGCGTCGACACCAGTCCAAATGGCAGGAAGAGCCAGGACGCTGACCAAGTCATTATTACAGCGCCGAAGGCGCTTGATCTCGTCGGCAGAATCTTCGAATGGGCCTTCCATGTTAGGCCGCCGTCGAAGGTGACACATCGCGCCTTGCCCGCCGTACACGAATTTCACGCAGGAACTCTTCCGGTGGCACAAAGAACGGATTTGACTGAAGAATGCCACCGATGATGATCATGGGATGCGTCCTCATGATGTCGATCACCGTTTCACCTCCAAATTTGGCGAGGTTGTACGTGCAGATGACTGCGTCGTCGTGGCGACGCCACACATCATTCACTCGCGATTCAAACTCAACGAGGTCGTCTATGTACGATCGATCTTCAACTGCCCAGTCCATACGGCAACAAATGCGACTAAGTGGGAATCCTCCCTTGACGTTACTGGTGGCCAACTGCTCGAACACCTCTAGCATCTGATCCTGATCGAAATGGCCGTCACGAAGGTACGTTTCGGTATTGATGAGAAGTTCGAATTGCCCACTCTGCTCGGCAGCCGACGGGTCGATCCCTGCTGCGGCCAACCGCTGCAGATGGCCGTGACGCTGATCGGGGTTGACGACGTGGATCGCCTTGTCGCCACATTCGAATCCGTCCTTAATGAACGGAAGCAACACACGATACTCTTCGTCGTCGCTGTTGAAAAATGCGCACACATGGCGCACTTCGCCGAGTTGGGAGCCTGCAAGTGAAATGGGTGCCGTGGCCTTCTTCATGGCCTATCCCCCAAGGCGATAGACGAAGAACTAAAGATCCCCTCTGGGAATGAGATGCCAAATTACGCGCGCGCGATGTCCATCATGAATTCGCGCAGGAACGCCCCGCGATGGTAGGCCGTTCAGCAGGAGAACCGTCGGCGCGTCTTTCCGGCCGGCCTCCTATAGAACATGGAGAGTACATCTATTTGGATCGTGCGATAGGAAGGCCGGGTACCCCATTGGAGGTTCCTTGCCGCGAAAGAACAATTGAAATGGAATCGCCAGGAATGTCATGCGAAAACCCAGCGAGGGTCGGCTCAATGACGGAGGTGGAATCAAACGTGCGGTTGGCAAATGCAACCCTCGGATCGCCTTGGATCGCTTCACATCCGTGTCCCTAGGGGAAACCGGCAGCCTTCGCGCTGACGGCATAGCTTGCTTCCTCGATTAATTGCACTATGTCATCCGGGTGGGTTGCTATGGAAGCGTGACTCGTTTGCAACGTAATCGTCTTCCTCGCGTTGATTCGCTCCGCCATCCACTTTTCGGTCTCCGTAGGAATCAAGCGGTCGTTGGCCGAGATCTGATACCAACTGGGCTTCACTTTCCATGCCGGTGGTCCCGACTTCTCTTCGAAGCAACGCGCCGCTGTCGGCTTCTGCGTAAGAGCCCAAACTAGCGATTCTATTCGGTCTTCGAGATCGTGACAGAAAGTCTCGTGAAACTTCTCGACTTCAATCCATAAAAATCCATATTTGTCCTCGCGGATATTAGCGGCCCCTTCAGGTGGTGCTCGCCGCGCCCAAAGGCTCTTGAGGCTCTCTCCTTCATCGAGAGCAGGTCCTGCCAAATAGACGAGGCCGACGACATTTGGCGTGAGGCCGGCGCCCGTGATGACTGCGCAACCATAAGCATGGCCGACTAATAGCGTGGGAGCATCCTGCGCAGCTGCCATTTTGATGGTTCGGTCGATATCGTCGGACAACGATGTAAGAGGGTTCTGCACCGCGAAGACCCGGTAACCCTTTTCATGCAGGGGAGGAATGACGTGCCGCCAGTGAGAAGCGTCGCCCCAGGCCCCGTGCACTAAGAGAATGTTCGGTTTGTCAGGCGTCATCCTACTCCTCCGATTCAATGTGTTGCGACTCGAGCTTGTTGCGAATACTCTTACCCAAAAGACGCATCAATGCGCGTCCTGTCACGGCAAGCGCTTGCACCCAGCAGCAACGGATAGATGTTAGGGCGCGCCCATAATATGGACGTGAGCCCAAGGAGTGCCTGCCCACATGATGTAAGCGCCCGTTGGCTTGTGAGTCGTAGGAAGGCCCGTGGTTTTCGGATCAAAGGGCCAAAGAATCATCCAATGTGGTCCGATTCTGATGGGCGGGTCAGTTTTGTCGAATGGGTCGGAGTCGCTTCGCTGCGTCGCTCCCGCGAGCATGTATTCGACACCCGGAACGTTGGTAGTCGGCTTTGCCTTGTGTTCCGCGAAATCGTGATTCCATTGCATTGCGACTTTGTCCTCACACATCGGAGGTGATCCGACGCCGTTGGGATTTCCCGGCATGCACGTGAAATCATTGGTACCTGGCCGGAGGATTTTCATCTGTCCTTGGGCGTCCATCTCAGCGACCGTGGCGTTCTTGGTCACATTGGGAGGACCCGCGGAGAGGGCGCGCGCAATTTTGCTTTGTCTAGACTCTTGCGGCTCGGATGATCCTCGGTCAGGGGCGTTCATTTGCGCAGGGGAGGGGTTGCACATAATGGCAAGCAACAGGGAAAGAATCCAAGCAACGAGTAGCGATCGCAGACTTTGAAACATAAATACCTCCTATCAATCCTCAGACATCGTTTTCGTAAACTAAGTCGCAAATTGCGACCCTAGTGAGCATCCCTCATCGTTCCGATCGGTTGCTGTCTTTGCCATGAGTCTTCCCATGTGTCATTGAGTTATTGTCGATGCGCACTTGCTGATTTCGATGGGGCCGATAGCTTGTCACCTTTGCCACGGTCGTCACCGCGCTGGGAGGATCCTGCAAAGTGTCTTGCCTCGCGCGCGCTGACCGTAGTCCAGTGCCCCATGAAATCCTCTCTTGACGTTCAAACGACGATTTCTTTGCCAGGAGGAATCTGATCAATTTCCTCCGAATTCAAACCGAGATGGTCCATCGCGAGTGTTTTAGGCAAATGGCGGATCCAGTTGTTGAGAGAGAAGTCAATGAACTCGGGAGCGACGAACATCTCAAGGAAGACGAGGTCGGTGTCACCGGTATTCTCAATGAAGTGGCCAGCGACAGCCGGGACAAAGCCGACGTCGTTCGCGTTGAAATCCATTGTGCGGGACTGTTCGCTGGAATTGAAGACGGTCATACGCCCCGAGCCCTGCACGTAATACTGCCACTCACTGGCGCTCGGATGCCAATGAAGCTCGCGAAGACCTCCAGGTTTCACTATCACGAGGGCCGCAGCAATCTTCTTGGACACGGGGAAGTTTTTGCTATCGACGATGCGGGCTTCGCCCATCGCAGTCTTCTTACTCGGAGCCATGGCCCCTAGCTTAAACGTGTAGCTTGGACTCTTACCTTTGGCATCGGCGGTGGCCTCGGCGATATCCGCCTCAAGGGACTCCGGGAGGTTGCCCCGGAAGATGTAAAGCGAATTTGTCGGAAGCTTTGCGACAGACTCAGGCGAAAGCTGGAAATTCTTCGCGAGCACCTCAGGCGGAGTGTGCGCTAGCCAATCGGAAAGAAGAAAAGTGCTCTCCTCGGAGAAGTCGCCTTGGTTAAAGACCAGCAGAAACTCGCAGCCATCGTCGCCGAGGCCCTGGATCGAATGCGGATAGCCGGCTGGAAACAGCCAGAGATCTCCCTCCTCTACTTCGTCGATAAACATGGCCCCGTCGGGATTTAGAACTGTGACGCGCGCCTTCCCGGAAAGCATGTAGGCCCACTCGTCGGCAATATGCCAGTGGAGTTCGCGATAGCTGCCCGCGGTGAGGCGCATCTGAACGGCGGCTATTTCCTTCGAGCTCGGAAGTTCGCGTTCTGTTACCTGGTGCGTCCAACCACCCTCTTGCATACGCCGGTGAACGAGCTCAAACGAGTACCAGATAGGGAGAACTGTACCGTGATCCGTGACAGGCGGAAGACTCGAGCTGGGATTCTGTTGTTTGAGAGGCAGATTTTGCGGGCCACGGTTGCTGGCAGACACATCTTTCTGTGAACGCAGTGTGTTCTTGCGACCCGCAAGCCCTCCGCTGCCATAGGCTGATGGGGCTTCACCGTTAATTTGTTTTGCTTCGCCTTTCATAAAGTTCTCCTTTTGCAGGCGGTTCTTCCGCGGGTTGTTGTGACCAGTGTTCTGAATTGATGTTGCAATGCTTTCCGAAAGACCAGTCGTGGATATTAGTTTGCCGAGAACCGCGACCAAATCTTCTACTTTGGCCCTGAGCGAAGGCCGGGAACGCTGGCTGAGCAGTACAGTTGGGCGCAGTTAATCCGCGAAGATCGAACAAGAACGCCCAGCCTGCACCTACTCCATTGCGAGCTCGAAACGGCCTCTGGACCTCGGTGAGACTCACCGTGGAAGCCGGTCGGCGATTTTCGCCACCCCAGCTTGCGCACAGACTTCGTCCTTGTCTCCGCCGGGAGCCCCTCCTACGCCCAATGCGCCCACGATGGAGTTCTTCGACTTCAACGCCACTGCCCCCGGAAGCGCCATAACATTGCGCATCGAACCGAGTCGGGGTGCAAACGGATTGGTTTTTGTCAGATTGAAAAACTCGCCGGACGTATCAAAGTGGAATATCGGCCCGAGCGTGACCACCGTGTATGCCTTGTCGTAACTCGATTCTGAGGTATGGATAGTGGCTCCATCACCGCGAATCGCTACTTGCGGTGTTCCGTCCATGTCCACGACTGTGGCGGTAACAAAATATCCGTGTTGGGCGCAGACACGAACAGACTCGGACGCGGCCTCAAGCGCTAGGCTGAGTGGCACAACATAGTGATAGGCGGCCGTTTGCGATGGTTGTGAGGCCGCGTCCGTAGTCAGAGAGGATGCCTGCTCTTGGGCCCAGATTGCACTGGGGCCTGCCACCCCGGCGATTAAAGACGCGAATACGAGAGGCAGCAACGAATGCTTTATGAGAATATGCTTCCAGCTACTCGTGGTGTGTGTTTTGGCGGCGTACAAACCTTTTTCGAAAGCCATGGTGAGTTCTCCTTAGATAGAGTCATGCGTGCTTTGTGCATTCGCGACTGATTCAGACGTGATGCACATTTCCCATTTAGCCAGAAGCGGAGAAGCGAATCCATTGGACGATGGTGTCGCTCGATACCTTGGTCTCGGTCAGCGCGACAGGCACATTCAAACATTGCCATTTTCCATCCTGGTCAAGGTTTGTGCCGACCCAGCTTGCCGTGTCTACCATCCCAACACACCTTCCCCGCAGCGAGTCGAGTGGGAGCGGTAGCGGATCGAGAAGGAGAAACTGGCGACTACGACTCGCCATCGTATGATGGCCGCCATCCTCTAACGCGTATCTGCTCCGTTGAAGACACAGTCTGGGCCGCCTTTACCGCTTCAGCAGCTCACTCAGATATTGTTGCCAGACGGCTGCGTAGTTGAAGGTGAGATGGCCGTGCGTCTCCGGCGTGATCGGCAGCAGAACGAAGCGCGCGTTTGGCATTCGGCTGGCCTCTTGCTGGGCGATGCCGAGCTCGAGCGGATTGATGAAATCATCGGCGGAGTTGACCCAAAGGACTGGAACCGTGATGCGACCGAGTTGCGCAGAGGGATGGTAGCTACGGCTTGCATCAAGATAATAGAGACAGTCGTTTGCGTCGACCGAGTGGACAGACTTTCCAAGATACTGATCGGCGTAGCTCTCGGTCTGCTGGCGCGTCGGATACTGCTTCTGCAACTGCAGTGCAGACGACGTCGCGATCAGGAAAAGGCTGCTTTCGGCACGAAGGCCCGCGACCGGCTCGCTCTTATATTCTCCGCCAAGCCACGCTGGATCATTTTTGATGTCCTCTATCGCCATCGAACGCCACATCTGATTGCGACCCGCAATTGGTACGGTCAGACAGGCGAAGGGCGCAAGCGCATCCGCGTAGCCCGGATAGGTGACGCCCCACAGAAAGGCATGCATGCAGCCCATCGACGTGCCAAAGATGAGGCGAAGATGATCGATGTGCAACCCGTCCTGGACAAGCAGGTGCTGCCCACGCACCATGTCGTCGTAGTCGTAGCGGGGAAAGTGCATGTGCAGGCCGTCAGAAGGTTTGCTCGATTCGCCGTGGCCGATGTCGTCGGGAAAGATGAGGTAGTAGCGTTGTACATCGAGCGGCTGTCCGGGGCCAAACAGCACATCTGCGAACGTCGGTATCAGAAAGGACTCGGAGCTGCCGCCGGTGCCGTGCAACAGTAACACTGCGTTATCGATGTGACCGTCGGGACCACGATGCGCGATTCCGAGGGTGCGATAGTGCAGGTGCAAGGCAAGCAGGGTCTCACCGTCGTTAAAGAGGAAATGCGATGCCGTAAAGGTGCCCTCTTTCGCCCGTGCCGTCCACGCATCTGCAGTCTGGGAAGCCGCCGGATTCGCCCAGAGTAGGCCGGCGAGGAGAAGAACAGCTACCCGAAATGCGGGTTGTGCGGAAAGGAAATGTGGGGGCATGCGAAGCCCCCAGTCGAAACTCGTAGAGTGCGCGTTAAGAAGAGGGCGTTTTCTAAAGCGCCGCCCATTTAAGCACGTCGTAGATTCGGGGAACTCGAAGGCGTGGACGCCGGCGACTGTTGCCACTGCAACCAGCAAGAAAGCAATCCCTTTCATAGAGTACCTCCTTCCAAATTCTTGGCCCACTCATCAATACTCGCGATTAAACCAAAACGACGGGGACGATTCCATTGGACGAAGGTATTGATCGATCCTTCGGAGCGAGAGTAGTTTCAAACCGCTCGAATGACGAGAACAGGACAATGCTTTTATCGAGTCCTGTGCCGGGAGTCTTTTGAGTTCCTGATCGATTGTGAACCGTCCGGAGATGTCTGGTTCGGGCTGGTTCGAATGGCCAGTTGAAACAATGCACGAAAACCGGTGTCTTGAGGCAAGTTAGATTTGCCACACACGCACTAGCGTCGATGAGATTGTGCGCACTCAGACGATAAACCAAGCAAATGGCGGCGTTACGTTGCATTCGTTGGCGACATAAGGGCGTGAGGGGTGGCAGAAATGATCGTATTCGGCCGGCAGACTCAGACTACTCGTCGTGCGGCTCTAAAACGAAGCTCTTCCACATTGAGTTCTCCGATCTCCATGTCTCGATAGAAGACTCTGTAAAACCCTGGTGTGATCAACTCAAATGCCAACTCTTCGAAGCGAAATACCTCGCTGATGAAGACTCTGTTCTTGTGCCAACTGATGTCACCACTATTGTTCACTCGTCGCAGGAGGAGCCCTTTCGGGTACGTGAACTCTGGCAGCTTGCGAGGCAGTCGGATGGAGCTGGGTTGGTAGAGACTCGCTGGGACTTGGTTGTTCAGGCCCTCATGCGGGCGCTCGTTGTTGAACACGTAGCGAAAGTTATCAAAGCGACTCTGCTGTGCGCGAAGCGATGCCGCAGGCGGTTTCGTCGTGTCCTCCTTCAGCGTCCGATGCATCCGCTCGTGGCGACCGTTTTGCTGCGGTCGGCCCGCTTGAATGCGCTCATGCACGATCCCGAGCTTCATCCAGCCCAGCGAGAGCTTCGATAGCCCTAGTAGCCCTGTGCCCGCAAACGGCGCGCCGTTGTCGGTCCTGATCCGTGCTGGCACTCCGTACTCCCGCATGGCTGCTTCGCAGATTGCTCGGACTTGGCTAAGGTCCATACGCACGGCATAGGTCCGCTACCGACATCTCCTCCTTCTGATAACTCGACAAAAACTGAAAACGTTGATCCAAGATACGACTCTCTTTCCAGGGCATACAACATCGTCGTGCGTTAGCCCAAAGCTGAGGAATTGTCGCCGTCGCGCTCCGCTGTAAACCATGTCTCCGGTCTGTTTTGTAACGCAAGTGCTAAGTACGCTCAGGGGCTCCGCCCCTCGCGCCCGCAAGGGGTTTCCCCAGGCTTCCGCGCTTCGCTTGTGCAGCCCTCCGCTTCGCTCCGCCCTTTCCACTCCCGCTTCGCTTCGTTTCAAGGGTGGGAGATCCCCCTCCCCTTGCGCTTGCTACCCCCCGCCTTCGCCAGGAGGCGTTCGGCATGTATGTACACGCCGCCGCCCGATTTAAGGGCAAAGGCCAGTGCAACAGCCCAAGGAGGAAGCACCCATGAACACCACCGCCGCAGCCGTCAACCAGTCCACCGCGAACACCAACAAGCAGCAGAAGCAGACCGCGAAAGAAGTAATCGCGGCCAACGTGCAAGCCCTGATCGAGCAGTTGGAGCAGGGACACTCCGAAGCCCTCACCGCCTACCTCACCGCAATGGGCAGGTTTCACAATTACAGCTTTGGCAACATTCTGGAGATTGCACGGCAGAAGCCGGACGCAACCCGCGTTGCTGGCCTCTATGCGTGGAACCAGCTTGGCCGCAAGGTCAAGAAGGGAGAGCGCGGCATCCGCATTCTCGCTCCCGTGATCGGGATTACGCCGCAAGAAGGACGAGGAAGCCGAGAAGGACATCCGCACTCAGAATCAGGCCGTTTTGGTTGGATTCCGCGCCGCCTATGTCTTCGATGTGAGCCAGACCGAAGGCAAGGAGCTTCCCGAATTCTCCGAGCGCGTCTCCGGCAGCGCCGGAGAGTACCGCGACCGCCTTGTGGATTTTGTCATTGCTCAGGGCATCGCGCTGGAGTTCAAAGAGAGCATCGCTCCCGCCCTTGGCATGAGCTACGGAGGCAAGATCGCCTTGCTTCCCGGCCAGTCTTCCGCCGAGGAGTTCTCAACCCTTGTGCATGAACTGGCGCACGAGATGTTGCACAAGGCCGAACGCCGCACCGCCACCACCAAGACCGTACGCGAAACCGAGGCCGAGGCCGTCGCCTTTGTGGTCGGAAAGACCATCGGCCTTGAGACGGGCAGGGCATCGGCGGATTACATCCACCTGTACCACGGCAACGCGGCCCTGCTCACCGAGAGCTTGGAAGTGATCCAGAAGACCTCCGCCGTCATTCTCTCCGCAATCGAAAACCCCGCAGCAGAGACAGCCGAAGAACCGGAGCCGGAACTGGCGCAAGCCAGCTAACCGCGACTTTGACGATGCGGACGGCCCCGCGCCGTCCGCTCAACTCCCCCGCACGCCCAACCGCTCAAAGGAGAGCAACCCATGAACACGAATACCGCGACTGAATACCGCAACCTTCCCCTCGCCGTCCTCACCGAGTCCGCCACCAACCCGCGCCGAATCTTCGAGGATTCCGCCCTCAAGGAACTGGCCGAGAGCATCCGCAGCCAGGGCGTTCTCTCTCCCTTGCTTGTGCGGCCTCTCACCGACCAGAGCTTCGAGATTGTCGCCGGAGCCAGACGCTATCGCGCCGCGCAGATGGCCGAAGCCCCAACCGTTCCCGTCCGCATCGTCAACCTCACCGACGCCGAGGCATTGGAGGCGCAGCTAATCGAAAACCTGCAACGCCGCGACGTTCACCCGCTGGAGGAGGCGCAGGGATTCAAAGCCCTGCTCAACTTGGAAGACCCGAAGTACAGCATCGAGCAGATCGCGGCGAAGGTTGGAAAATCGCCGGCATATTGCGCCGCCCGAGTTCGCTTGACGGAACTTGCCGCGCCAGTGGTCGAGGCGTTCTATGCCGAGGAGATCGGCGTAGGACATGCCTTACTACTGGCCAAATTGCAACCCGCGCAGCAGGAACAGGCACTCGCCAATTGCTTCCGCGAGGAGTGGAACGGAGCCGGAGCCAAGGCCAAGCGCATCCTGCTCCCGGTTCGGCACCTGCAACAGTGGATAGCCGTATCTCTAAACTAAGATTCTCGTGGCGCCGCTGAAACGACGTTTACCTGCAATGTTGTGGGACGAGGCATCTGAATGAATCATCTTTGTACCGGGCTCTGAAGCTTGAGTAGTTGCTAATATGCGATAAAGACCGACCAATCGAAGCTGAAATTAAGAGGGTGAAGCTAATGGATAGGGAAATCGAAGCGATCATAGCCCGCGAAGCCGGTTACGGACGGGTAAGCAATGACAGCGAACGTTCTGAAGATGAATTGGTAGAAGAGGAAGGATTTCGTAGCGACGGTTACAGCGATGCAGACGCTCGCGAAGAGATGATCGAACTAGAAAACGACACGATTGACACCCTCGTCAATGACAGCCAGGATGCCTCCACGGAAGGTATTGACAATGGCGGCTGGAACCACGACGACTAGGGTGCTGAACTCCTCAATCGAGCACGTTTCCTGCTGATGGACTTACCCCGTGGAGCACCCAAAATGAAGATTTGGTATCAATCGACGCTGGACTTCGCCCAACACCCTAATTACGCAAAAGCACTGGCAGCACACTTCCGAAAAATTGCCGGTTCACGGACCGCGGTCCTTCTCCATGGCCGAGTTGGCGATCCTCGGAATCATCTACCCGCCTCCGAGATCATCGGCTCACCCGTCGTCTATCAGAGCGTTGTCGATCCGGCCTTTATTCGAGCTGTACTGGCGTCAGAGGAGGCGAACTCAGACGCCTTTATCGCTGCTTCCTTCAGCGAGCCCATTCTTCCAGAGCTACGTGGTTTGGCAAAGATCCCAGTGGTCTCAATGTCGGGGCTTGCTTCGTCGCGGCGACAACGAGGACTTCAAGTGTTTTTCAACATCTGAAGAATGCGCCTGTAGCCGAAACAGTACAGTACCAATGCAATCGTTCCAAGGAACACCGAGATCGGAAATTTATAATTTGGCATTTTGATGACGAACGGCAACAAGCCCACCGCAAGCGCCGGCGGCATGTGTACCTCGAAGCGGCGAAGAATGATGATCGAACAGAGAGCCGTCACCATCACGGCGAGGACGGTCCCTTGAACCAGATCGTACGTCAGAAGACCTATGGTCGAGGTCAGCAGGCAGATGAAAGGGAACAGTACGGGTCTGCGGACCCA
>CAVVNO010000006.1:0-430955 GCA_963749665.1 uncultured Acidobacteriaceae bacterium
AGCATGCCTCGGTTCTTATTGTCATCCCAGAAGCGAGGGGTTTCGCCGGAGCACGTCCCAGGAAAACATTCAAGACTGAGTGTCGCTTTTTCGTTCCGTTTTCCGATCTTTCAAGTAAGGGCAACATTTTGCCGAACCCACTGGCACATTGTCCCGGATAGAAGACTCCACCAATGGGAACGATACGCCGCTTGGGAGCGGATTTACGACGATCGCACTCACGCGTGGAATCTAAAAAGATTGTCTGTTTGTGACGATTGGCTAGACGCCGATCGAGAAAACTGCTTCATCAACACTGCAATTGATATCTGAGATAGCAGCAGCGCCATTAGTTCCTCACCCTGGGCCCGGTTCGCCGCTTGCTGTCATTTCGAGACGCAGGCGCTCACGAATTTCAAATCACAAATGGAGAATATGATGAAGTCTTTTTTTAAGTTTGCCAGTGTGTTTGGTCATTGGACCGCACTTGTGGCGATCCTGATGCTCATGCTGGGCTCGGAGCAGCGAACCTCGGCCCAGACCACGATTCAGGTCACAACCACGCAGCAAGGGAGTCACCGACCCCACCCATTGCTCTCTGCAAGAGGCGATCTATGCGGCGGAATTTGCGAGCAACACAGCGTTGAATCTGACTGATCCAGACAGTTTTTATACGTCTGGTTGCGTATTACAGGGCGCTAGCGGGCCATTCACGATCGTCCTCCAAAAGTCGGTGTACTCCTTCGACACTTTCTGGGATCGCGACGCGCATAACCCGTTCGGGCTGACGGCGACGCCTATCATTTTCACGAACATGACCATCCAGGGAAACGGAGCAACGCTGCAATGGACGGGAAAGGGAAACTCCCGATTGTTTGCGGTGGGAAGTGCATCTATCTTTGACACTTTGGATAACAAGACCGTTTCCGGAACAGGAGCGTTGCGGCTCGAAGCCGTCTACATCAAGGGATTCATAATAAAAGGTGGCGACGGAGCGTGCGGAGGCGGAGGAGGTCTCGGCGCAGGTGGAGCGATATACGTCGGCAAGGTTGATTCCGGCGTCCCAACTCTCGACGTCGAGGACAGCACCTTCGATTCCAACTTCGCCGTTGGCGGCAATGGCTCAGGGTCATGCCGCAACCCTGGTGGTGCAGGCGGAGGTGGAGGTGGCCTGTCCGGCAATGGCGGGGTTTCAGCGATAGCGGAGGCGGCGGAGGTGGCGGCGGCTCCAGAGGAAACGGTGGGAAAGGCATTGACCCAAATACATTTGAGGTTCGTGGCGGAGGCGGCGGAGGTGGCACTATCTTCGATGGTGGAGACAGTACACCGACGGGGGGCAGTGGAGCATTCCTCTGCGGTGGTTCAGGCGGCGGCCACCAGAATCGTGGCCATAATGCCACTTGCCCCGGCGGCGGTGGCGGTGGAGGAGGAGAGAACGACTCCTTCTTCGACCCCTCCGCTGCATCGGATGGAGGCGATGGCGCCTACGGCGGCGGCGGCGGCGGCTCCGGCGTTAGCATTGGCCAGTTTAACGGCGGAGGTGCTGGCAACGGCGGTTTTGGCGGCGGCGGGGGTGCCTCAGGGACGTTAAGGTCCCTCGTAAGCGGCACTAATGGAGGAAATGGGGGATTTGGCGGCGGCGCAGGCTTCGGCTTCGGCACCGAGATTGATTCGCACGGCGCTCCCGGAAACGCGGGCCCTTTCGGCGGAGGTGGTAACGGCAGTTGCTGTGGCGGTGGTGGGGGAGCTCTCGGAGGCGCCATCTTCAATGACAGCGGTACGGTCTTCGTCCGCAACAGCACGTTCACCGGTAACGATGTGGATAGGGGGGAGGGTGGCGTCGACTTTACGGACGCGGACAGGGCGAGCAGGGGCGCGGATGCCGGCGCGGCGATCTTCTCGCTGAATGGCTCGCTCGTCCTGGACAACACGACCATAAGCGGCAACTTTGTCACCGGTTCTGATAACGCGGCCGGCGGCGGCGTCGTGGTCATGAATTCCGGACCGGGGGCATCGCTGAACGTGTCTAACACTATCCTTTCCCGAAACGGTTCCAACGACTGCTTACTGAAGGGCAATGTTGATGCTAAGGGCAGCGGCAATTTGATCCTGAATAACAACGGATGCCCTGGCGTCGCGGTCAGTGCCGATCCCCATCTGGCGCCCCTGGCGTTGGACCCACGGAGCACGATAGGCACGCCTACTATGGCGCTGCCATCGGACAGTCCTGCGGTCGATGCCGCCGATGATTCACGATTCCTTTCGACGGATCAGCGGGGAGTCACACGTCCGCAAGGCCCACACAGTGATATTGGAGCGTTCGAATTCCGTCTGTTTTCTGCGGATTTGATTCTGAGCAGCCAGGCGTCAGCAGCACAGGTTGTGGCCGGCAATCCGTTTACCTACACCGTCCAGCTGACAAATGACGGACCAGACGACGCGGACAACGTGGTTTTCAGCGATGTCCCACCGGCTGGTGTAACCTTCACTTCCTGCAGTTCGACGGCGGGCAGCTGTACGATCGTCGGCGGAGGAGTGAGCCTTAACCTGGGAACGCTTGCTGATGGTAGCGCTGTCACGGTCACGATTCAGGCCATGTTGAGTGCTACTGCTGCCGACGGCACCCTGGCGAACACTCCATCGGTGACTTCCGACACGCATGACCCGGATACCAGCAATAACTCCGGATCGGCCGGATCGGCAGTCATCACGGCAATTGCTGATAAGACACCGCCAACGATTGCGATTTCTGCAAATCCGTTATCCCTCTGGCCACCCAACGGCCAGATGGTACCTGTAACCGTATCGGGCACAATTACCGATACTGGATCGGGGGTAAATCTAAGCAGTGGGAGTTTCGCGGTCTCTGATGAGTACGGCACTGTTCAGCCAGCGGGCCCTTTGACCATAAGTCCAGACGGCACCTACCTCTTCACGGTGAATCTGGAAGCATCACGCCACGGCAACGACAAGGACGGGCGGCAGTACACAATTTCTGTGTTCGCCAAGGATAATGCTGGAAATCTAGGCTCTTCCTCCATTATCGTTACTGTCCCTCACGACCAAGGCAAGTGAGCGCAACTGTGCAATGAATGGGGTGGACACGGTTAACATCTCCACCCCATCCATTGTTCCTGACGATGGCAGCTTCCTTTTCTTTGCAACTTTGGAAACATCGCCAGTGGAGCGGCGGCGACAGTCACCATCACGGTGCAGATTTCGAAATTACCGAACAAGGCGTCCATCACGAACACCGCGGTGGTCAGTTCGCCCAACTTCGATCCGAACCTGGCCAATAACTCTGCGACTGTGACTACGCAGATCTTCAGCAACAAGAAGTGAAGAACTGACCGGGCACCCACCCTTGCGAAAGAGAGTGGGTGCCCGGTGCTCCTCCAATATCGTTAGGCCCGTCGTGCAACCACAGTTGTTCGAGAAAATCGCTGCCAAGGAAAAGGATGGGCAGAATTCATTGCATTCAAGAGGAGATTTGATTTGTCTGATCTAGGATCGAGAATTTCAAACCCGCAGGTCGAGTATGCTTTGGGCCATTCTTCTCGCGAATTGGACCGTCTCAGTTTTCAAGGGACTGTCTTAGCGCCGTACACCCGCCAGTTTCTTTCGGAAGCGGGGTTAACAGCGGGGATGCGCGTTCTGGATGTCGGCAGCGGCACTGGGGATGTAAGTTTCCTGGCTGCGGATCTGGTCGGTTCGAAGGGATTCGTGCTCGGTGTAGATCGATCTCCCGTGGCAGTGGAGAGGGCTAGAACAAGAGCAATTCATCGCAACGTTACCAACATCGCTTTCCAAGTAGGCGATCCTGCCTCGATGCACTTTGACAGATCGTTTGACGCGATCATCGGTCGGTTCGTACTCATGTATCAGGATGATCCCGCGACAAGTCTGAGAAACATGATGAGATACCTTCGTGAAGGCGGCTTGGTGGCGTTCCAGGAACTCGACTCGACTGCATGCCGCTCCTGGCCAGCCGTTCCTGTTTTCGACGAGGCGGCACGATGGCTCGCGGAAGGATTGCGCAGCAGCGGAGCCCGCCCTGATCTTGGGTTAGAGATGCACTCCTTATTCCTCGATTGCGGTTTGCCGGAGCCAAGGATGCGCATCGATACCCTGGTCTCTGGGTAAGGAAGCAGTCCTGTGTTCAAACTACTGGCCGAGGCGGTGCGTAGCTTGGCGCCGACGCTGGAAAAAGCGAATATTGCGTCTGCTGCTCAAGTGAAAATTGATAGTTTGGCTGATCGGATGCGCGATGAGGTCGTCGCAAAGCGCGGGATAGCGATGTCATACGGACTCGTCGGTGCGTGGGCCACAACGCCGTTCGCTGACGAAATGCAGAGAACAAATCAGACCAAGATCGCTGCACGCCAGTCATAACTCGCTCGTAGCAGCTGTGTACCGCAGTAGATGAGAGCGGACTCTTAACCAGGGGTATGACTCTCCAGGGAAGTATTTGTGTCTGAATGGAAAATCACGTACCAGGGTTGTGTATCCCGCGTGCCCCATTCGCAGCCGGTTAATCAGGCCCCTTGCGGCTCAGTACGACGGCGCACTGGACAGTTCTGAGCAGTTTGTCGGCGAGGTGAGAAGTTTCTCGCCATAACGAGAAGTTTTCGCCTGGTTCCGGCAGTTCATTGAGTAACTCGGCGATTTTGCACTCGGCGAGATTGCATGGCTCAATCTCCGAATGCCGACCATTCGCGACTCAGATCTACGGCTGCCGTCAGGCGGTAACTAGCGAGAGAATGTACTCTACGGGAGAAGACCCAACTGTTTCAAGCTAGCTAGATTGTCCCATTCGGCCCAAGCTTCGACGATGAGGCCGCCCTCAATGCGGTAAATCGCAAGGTACTCGGAATCGACGCGCTTGGCGGTCGGGGGGTATGTTCCCAAGATGCCAACTTGAGTTCCGGAAGCGCATGCGAACAGCAACCTTGTCACCTTCGCCGAGAATATCGACGATCTGTTCGTTGGCGTCAGGGAAAGTGATGTACTCTGCGCGTAAAAACTTAATCAAGTCCAGCCGACTGTGCACGCCTATTTCGCCGGCAGCGATACTATGCCGCGCGAAGCTAGCTGCCACCAGGGTTTCGATTGCCTGCCAGTCCTGGTTGTTCACAGCGTCGACAAACGCTTGAACGATTGCCTTGGAACCCATGTGATCCGCCAATTGACCATCCGCCAGCATGTGTATGCATTATGCTACGACTTCCATGCGCTCTAGACAGCAGTTGCCAAGAGGCGTGTTCGTGGGCGCGATAGACGTGCTCTCCATTCGTATGCCACCAATTTCTCGCAGAATCGAAAATCCACTATGCTGTTCGGCAACCTCAAGGACTCCATTTGATTAGTGGCAAAGCTACGTTCTTGTCGCGACAAGCTCGGCAAAAATAATTTGCCGGAAATCTGGGGGTAACAGCATTAGTGCGGCGAGAAGTTGGCCGAAAACCGGAGCGGGGGTTCGAATCCCCCAAGCGGATCGGAACCGAATTTCCCGCTCTGTATAGCGAGTTCAAATCATGTATTAGGGAATGCATTTCCCTGATACGCGATTGAAAATTCCCTGTTCTTTAGAGGGCCGCATCGACAACTAAATGCGATAAATGTCCTGAACACAAGGCGATAAAGAGATTTCAGGCAAGAGCATCTAGGCCGAAATCACGAAAATTCCCTGTATTTTTCCCTGTTATCGGGAATTAGTCGCAGAGAGCGGTTCGCATCGAGACTGCATCCACCGCCATTTAGTCTTCTGAGCCGGCCTCTCTGCCTCTACAAACCAGAAACCGGCTGAAATTCCCGCAAAAGCTCAGCATCTAAAACACACTCTTCTGTGCAGAGAAGGGTGCCCCCGACGTATCGTCCGGGCGTTTGGCGTCATTCTCCAGAGGATATTCGCCCGCCGTCTGCGCAAAGGGGCAGGGGCCGACCCATCCGCATCCGGCGCCACGCGCATTACCGGCAGGGCCCCGAGGCACGCAGAAAGGTGCGGAAATCAGCACCAAGCGCCAATTTCTGGTCAATGCGGGTCAGCTTACCCTTTCACGAATAGACGCAAGATACGGTGCCCTGGGCTTCGCGCCGGACGATCTCGACGGTGCCATCATTACCAGTGACTTCTGGGCATTCGATCTGGATCGCTCTCAAGTTCTTCCGGAATATGCTCCAGCAACGAATCCCCGTTTCGAACTTTTCCCCCTGGTCGACACTGACCTTGAAACGGCGCAGGAGCTCACGTATTTCATCCAGGGTCGAGTAAGTGAGGTTGCCACAGAACGACGTGCGCAGATCAACCTCCAAAAATTGAACGAAGCACAAGTTGCTGTAGTTACTCGCGTGGAGATAGACGCGATGAGGCACACCACACTTTGCGCAAAACCGCTCAGCCATCGGGTGCGGTGGATCCAACGGAATACGGCAAAGGCAGCAAATCTGACCCTGCTCCCTCATCCTGCTGGCCAGTGTTACTTCATTGAGCATGTAAGGATTGTAGGCGAATATAATTGTTGTAGTTGTGGATGAGGATCGGGCCACAACAGATTGTGTTTTATCGGGCGAAGAAAGCTGACGGTGCAAATCTAAGCTCAAAGCCCCATCTGCACATTCATCCTATGTTCGAGGACTTACGGGCGTCATGTCCGGAAACCGCCACGGAAGAGAATGGCGCTGACCTTCGTCGGACTGCTCTGCGTCGCACCCTGCGCAGAACTCGTACCCGCAAGGGCAACCGGCGGCCCGGAGACCGCCAGACCCAGAGCGACAAACAAGACACCAGCAACAATCTTCGTCACGAGTTCCCCTCACAGAGCCACTGCGGGAGTCTACAACGAGAATCGCCACAAACGGCGACTTTTGCCGCTCGGGGAACGGAAATAACACGCATCGAGGAGATAACTAAGGATTTTGGCGCCATTACCGGGCCCAGGCCACGTCATTCGAGCCATTTACCAATCTCGCAGCCTTCACTCTGTCGGCGACCTGCTGAACCGCTCGGAGTGCGCTCAACGCGGCCCCCTCCTGCCACGCCACGATGTGGCTTACATGATCGCCGGCGAAGATGATCGGACCATCTGGCTCGATCAACGTCTCGTATCCAGGGCTCGCGCGTGCGCGCGGGGCGGAAGCCGGCTGCGACTGTCCAATCTGCTGAGTCATTCGCCCTGACGATCTCTCCTGACCTGGACCATAGCTTCGGATCCACGAGCCTTCGTTGTATTCGATCTTTCCCCAGCTCACATACATCGGCTTTTCGAGCTCCTTGCCATGGCCTGGATGCAGCCGTTCAATCGACTTGCGGCTCTCGGCCAATTTCTCCTGCATTGTCAATTTGCCGAAGGGCGAGTTCGACTCATCGGTGTATCCGCTGACGAGAACGCCGCGTTCGCTGAACATACCGGCCGAAGGAAACCAGATCGGGCTGCATCCCGTGGTCACAAACTCAAGGCCGCCGTAGATGTTGTAGTCCTGCTCCCAGAACCGTCGACTCTCCCACGCGATCTTGTAGGCGCTTGAGTAAGTACACTCGTCGATTACCTTCTTGTACCCGGCGCTAAAATCATTTGGCGTCGACCGAAGCAGGGTCAACGGCATGGCACAGATGCAGTAGTCGGCGTCGATTGTCTTCGTTGCGCCTTTCTGCTGGTAGCAGACGCTGACTCCCTTCGATGTCTTGCGGATCTCGGTCACCGGCGAGCCGTACTTCACAATATCGCCCAGCGACTTCGCGAAGGCGTAAGGAATACGGTCCATTCCGCCTACCGGCTGGAACATCGTCGCCTGCATGTCGAACGCCTCGTCGAAGAGCATCCCCTGCCAGAAGCTCTCATCGAGCAACGTGTGCATGTCGATCGGCTGGCTCAAGACACCGATCTCATCGCCTGCACCCGCGGTCTTTGCGTAGCCTGCACGGTCGCTGCCGTTGTATTTGCCTGCTTCATCGAGCGATCCGTAAGAGCGGAGGAAGGCCAGCATGCGGTCGCGATCCTCGTTCGAGAGGTCCTGATCGAGCGCTCCCTGGTGGATGCTCTTCGCCAGCAACTCGCTCACGTGTCCACGGGTGTCGTTGACCACCTGACGCATCACCGCAGGCTTGCCGCCGTTCGCGTTATCGTTCTGCAGATAAGCGGAGCGGCTCATATTCACCTCGACCTGCAGCTCTACGCCGAGCTTTCGGCAATATCCCAGAATCGTCTTGTGAATCGACGGCAGTCGAGCAGGACCGAAGTTCTGATAGTGTCCCTGTTCCCAGGTGCAGGACTGCGTCGTGCCGTCAAGAAAATCGACTTTGTCGCCGCCGCGCACCGTCCAGTTGCGGCCGCCCGGCCGTTCTCGTGCTTCGAGAAGCGTGCACTCGTACCCGAGCGCGCGAAGCTCGTACGCCGCTACCAACCCGGCGATACCTCCTCCAAGAATGACAACTTTCGTTCCTTTGCCTGAGCCCGTCGCAGCACGTACGGAGTCGAGCGGCGATGCGTTTGCTTCGATCAGACCCAAACCCTGCATGCTCAGGAACGCAGCACTATAGCCGCCGGCCCGTCCAACCCGCATCAAGAAGTCACGTCTCGTAATACCCATGAATCTCAGTCTCCTATCGAAGCGTCTGATGCCTCGTCGGTCATTGTTTGGCAGCCGGCGATAAACTATTCGGTAAAGGTGTATCGAGACGTGGCAACATGGAAGGCCGCGTCGCCGTGTTATAGACAAACCACGCCTCGATGGCCGCTCCCTGCATAACATCGCCAACCTGAACCCGATCGTAGAGGTCCATGTTGGAGTGGTGCGTGCGGCTACCGTACTCGAGCGGATCCTGCATAAAACCGAAACCATCAAGACCGATCCACGAAAAGCTCGTGGAGTCAGTACCGCCAGGCTCGCGCGTCGGGGCACCAGTAGCTCCCATGACCGCCTGGAACTCGAGGTCGCGAATTGGAGCGGCCCACTGCTTGAAGATCGAAGCGATCTCGTCGCTGCCGTCGGCGGAGATGCCGCGGAAGCGTCCGCTGCCGGAGTCATCGTTGTAGTAGGCATCAAGTTTTGCGTACTCGGCGGTTTGCTTCATCGTGTCGCGCGGCGCGAAGTGCTGCTGAACATAAAACTTCGAACCAAGCAGACCCTCTTCTTCTCCGCCCCAGAGAGCGATGCGAACCGTCCGCGCCATGGGCCGGTGAAGCTGAGTGAGGATGCGGACCGCCTCAATCGCGACGGATGAACCTGTCCCATTGTCGGTGGCCCCTGTGCCGCCCTGCCACGAATCAAGGTGGCCACCAAGCATAACGACCTCATCCTTCTTTGTGGTTCCGGGAATTTCACCGACGACGTTGAAGCCCATCTGATCGTTCTTGTAAATCCCGGCCTGAATATCAAACGTGAGTTTCGGCGCCATGCCATGCTGGATTAGACGAGCGATGCGGTTGTAGTGCTCTGGCGTGATGGCCACCATCGGAGGTGGCGTCGGATCATTGGGATTTTGCGATCCGCCGAAGCTTGCGAAGACGGTCCCGCCATCGCCGTTGGTGCCGTAGTTGATCGCAACAAGGACATCTTCGTCGGAAAGAAACTTGCTCGTGTCATTACGCAGTCGAAGCGCTGTGCCAGGCGCCGGAGGAGGCGTCGCAGGCGCAGCAGCCGCGGGACGTCCACCGCCAAAGCCTGCTCCAAGACGAGACGGATCGGGCACAACGGTTCGCGCGGCAATCTCATCATCCGTGAGTCGACGTGCTTCGACCTCAGTGTGCATCAGGACAACTTTAGGATCGGCGATGAGGACAATCTTGCCTTTGAGCTTGCCCTTGTATTTCGCGAAATCCTCCTGCGAATGAATTGGCGCGAGTACAGCCTCAGCAGTGACTGGACCGTCTGTGCCCGGAGTCCATGCAAGAGGAAAGCCGATCAGCGGAGCGTAGTTTGGCTCTACCAGAGCGCCATAAAATTTTTTGTACTGCCACGAATTGCCGAACGGACCCCACGGTTCGAGATGCACGTTCTGAAGCCCGTAAGACTCGAGACGCTTGACGATCCACTCGGCTGCGGCGCGATGGTTCGGCGAACTCGTAATACGCGGCCCATAGACGTCAGAGATATAGAAGAGGTGATCCATAACCTGCGAGTGCTGGAACGCCTGGCTCTTGATGTCATGAAGAACGGTGAGGTCGATTTTCTCCGGAGCCTCCTGCGCCGCCAAAGGCATGGCAGCCAGCAGGAGGACCGCTGCGATCTTAGACTTCTGCAATGACTTCTGTAATATCATTTTCGAGTTTTATCCTTTACCGTTCAGCTTTTCCTTTAGAAGGAGATTTTCAAGGCAAACTGTACATTGAAAGGCTCTCCATAACCAAGACCCGGTGCACCGGCGCCGTTGCGTGTCTGTGTGATCAGGCCGAACGTGCTGCTGGTTATGTTGGAGACGCTCGGGTTAGCGAAGTTATTGAAGTTGCAGATATTGAAAACCTCAACTCGGAACTCCGACATCACCTTCTCGGTAATTTGCGTATGCTTGAACAGCGAAAAATCAATCGTCCTGAAGTTAGGACCGTAGTACGCATCGCGCTGCTCGTTCCCGTAAGTGCCGACAGCGGGAGTCGTGAACGCTCCGGTCGCATTGGTCATCCAGTTATATTGACGGCCACTCGCCGTGCTCGAAGACAGCTTCAGTCCGGTGTAGGGGTTGATGCCTGCAACAACGTTGGGACGATCATGAAGCTGGTTGGTCTTGCTAATGTCAGTAGTGATTCCCGGACTGATCGGAATACCGGTCGAGTAGGTATAGATTGCATTGAGTTGGAAGCCTCTGGTGAGCCGCGGCATTGCGTGAAATAGCTGCGGCACGGCATAGTAGACAAATCCATTCAAGAGATGACGATTGTCAAAGGTGCTTGGACCATAGTCCTGGTGCAGGTTATAGCTGTTCATCGGTGTAGTGGACGATGAAATGTCATCCATTGATTTGCCCCACGTATAGTTCAGCGTTGTCTGAACGCCGTGCCACAAAGCCTGCTTGATCGTCGCTTGGAAGGAGTTGAAATTCGAAGAAGCTTTGAAGTTCAGTTGGTTGATACCGACCAGCGGCTTGCCGGTAAAGATCGGATTCTGGTTGGGAAACGCCGTCTGTGTATAAGGACGGACGCTTGGAGTTGCAGTCCCATTGGCGACAGGCTGGTTGATGTCATAGAGGACAGAAAGACGCCGCCCCTCCGTGCCGACGTAACCCAGGGTGAACAGCGTTGTCTTCGAGAGCTGCTGCTCGATACCGAGGCTGAAGACTTCGGCATACGGCATTTTGAAGTCCTGGTTGACACCGAAGGCGCCCACCTGTGGGGCATTTGCACCCACGAAGGGATTGACGCCAACCTGCCACTGCACGTTCGATTGAACGAAGATAGCCGCGGCATCGGCCCCGGCCGGATTGTTCTGCGCGTAGTTGGCGCCGCCATTCGTCGTAGTTCCCGTAACCCAATTGCTCATCGCGGGGAAGTCATAGAAGACACCATACGAGCCCCGCACCACCGTTGCGTTGCTGTCGAACGGAGAGTACGCAAAGCCGACGCGCGGCGCGAAGGCTTTGTAGTAGTTGTTATAGAGCCCAAGCTGGAAGCCGGGATTCGCGCCCGGAACGAAGCTGTAGACATCGTTTTTCGCAGCTTGTATCGCACCTGGGATGGTGTACCGAATGCCGTAATTGATATCTAGTTTTCTTGTGGCCTGGAAGTTGTCCTGGACCCAAAGATCTTCGGTATTCAATGTCCACACACGCTGCGCATTGCCGTGAAGAAGCTTTGATCCTGACGAGTTGGTGGGCTCACCGTATAGATAATCCGCGAGCGCCAGAATGTTCGTGTTGCACGCGCCGGTGCTAGTGACCTGTGGCACCGGAAGAGCCGCGCAGTTTGCTCTGTCAGACGTTGTGTTCCCCGCCCACGGGCCACGAGTCCCGTCGAAAGTGAAGGTGCCGCGAGCACTGGAAAAGTACAACTGGTTGACGTTGGAGTGCCTGTACTCGCCGCCAATCTTGAGTGCGTGACGGCCGACGGTCCAGTGCAACGAGTCAGTCACGTGGCCCGTAACGTCGGTGCGGCCAGAGGGTTGAGTCGCGCCCGTCTGGTCAAATACGGTGGAAGTGAAGATGATGCTCGGCGCACCGGCCGCTACGATCCCGCCCGCTGGCAGACCGAGATTTAAACCGGCGTTGGCCTGCGGATTGAAATTCTGGTCGGCGTCATTGAATGTCTGCAGAAAATAGTTGGTTCCAAGAGTGATCTGATTCAGAAGGTGGCTATTGAAGATATAACTGTGCACAACCGAGAAGTTGTGGATGTGCATGGGCGCCGTTTGGAAGTACTGTGCGTAGTCGGAGGCCGTGGGTGCCGTCTGATTTCCCGTTGTCCCCAGATAGCGCACCGACAATGTCTGTTTCTGGCTGAAGGTTTGATCGAGCTTAATAATTCCGTTGTAGCTGACGTAGTTGGACGTCCCTTGAGCGAAGTAATTGCTCGTGGTTGCAGGTCCCGACTTGGAATTCGCTGGATAGAGAAGACTGTAGAGATTCAGGCTGAGCTGGCTCGGCGAGAGATGGTATTTGCCCAGGAAAGCCGTGGCGTCATTTAGCCACGCATCGGTAAGTACTGTGTCCGTAAGAGCGACGTTGGCCTTAGCAAGTTGAAATTCGCCAGCCGTGAAGAGAAAGGTATGGTTCTTCCAGAGAGGAGCACCCAAAGTAAAGCCGCCCTGGTGATTGCGGATCAGCGTCTTGCGACTGCCGACCGGTGCAACCGGGGAGATGGCCGCAAAAAATTCGTTACGGTCGAAGTAGAAGACGTCGCCGTGGATGTTATTCGTGCCGGACTTGAGCACCATGTTTGAGTTGGCGCCGGCATTGCGCCCCTGGTCAGCCTCACCGCCGGATTGCATCGAAAACTGGTCGATGGCTTCGATAGGGATGAGTCCACCCGCAACACTGGCGATACCGCCCTGATTAGACGCGACGATGCCAAGCCACGGATCGACGTTGTCGGCTCCATCGACTTGAAAGTTGATGCTGGCGGTCCGCGAGCCGTTGATTGAGTTCGTAAGAGCACTCGCGCCCGGCGAGAAGTGCGTCATCTGCGTAAAGTTGCGGCCGTTCATCGGCATCTCCTGCACCGACTTGGAATCGATGACTGCGACCAGCGCGCTCGAAGTCGTGTCTGTCTGCACAGCGTTGGCTGTAACTTCGATAGATGTGTTCTCGGCTCCGACACTCATCTCAACTTTGAGGTTTTGCACCTTGGAAACTTCAACGTTGATGTTGTCGATTTTCTTCGTTTGAAAACCGCCGACACTCACCGTGAGTTGGTAGGCTCCCACAGTGAGCTCAGGGAAACTGAACTCTCCTTCCTTGCTCGATTTTGCGTTCAAGGCCGTGCCGGTCGAGGGATTAGTAAGTTGCACGGCAGCGTCCGCGATAACAGCACCCTGGCTGTCTACGACGACACCGGTAATGGTGCCATGAAATGTTTGGGCGAAGCTTGACACGGTTGCGACGAGGACAAAAAGCATCGACAAGTATCCCTTCCAGAGATGGGGCATCTTAGGCTCCTAACTGCGGGTAGATCGTGCGAGGTTTTTTGGGGCGCAAAACTTCGTAGACCCGAAACATACGGGTTTTTATTGGGTAAATCGAGTTCATTAGGAGTTCACGGTCGTCGAAAAGCTGAAAATGAGTAGTGGTTCTTGCAATCTAGTTTGAATAAGAGATTGCGTCAATATTTTTTTTGCAACTTTGTTCGGAGGCTCCGTATTACTACGGAGAAATTCGCAAGAAATGATCTGAATTATTGCGATCCATCTCAGAAATGGCTCCATGGTTCGTACTAAGTCGTCTCGTCAATTACTTTTTTGTAACTCGGTCGCGCATCTGAGTTCGTGGTAGAGTCAGAAAACTCGGGCGCCCAAAATTTCGGCACGCTAAGATTTTTTCGGTGTTCTGACACAGCTGTGCAGATAGCCAGTACGCCAGACGTGTCTTGACGACTGTCCGTTGCGGCGAGCGAAGACGAACCTAAAAGCCTAAGGAGAACAAGGACGATGCGTATGCGTTGGATGGCGATGTTGGCAATCGTTGGGGCTGCGATGTGCCCCTGTGGAGCTTCAGCGGCGGAGATTGCGGGCAACTGGGTGGCTGAAATCTCCGGCCCCATGCTGCTTGAACCGGTGTACGCGCGCGTGAGCCTGGAGACTACAGGCGATACAGTGACCGGGACATGGGGAAGCAATACGGTGAAAGGCTCAGCGAAGGGCTCGCAGGTGACGCTTACCGTGACCGATGCTGAAGGCGCTGCTGCGGGCGAGCTCACCGGAAAGTTTGAAGGCGCAGAGGGCGCGGGTTCCGGAACACTTGCCGGTTTGGGTCGGAGGCCGGGCACTGCATTCCCAGGTACGCGTGCACCTGTGCCGCAGGAGGTGACGTGGAAGTTGACTCGCGAAGTAGTCCCCCCAGCGAAACGACGTGAGATCAACTACGAGCCGAAGACCTTTCAGGCGTACTACTACGCCGGCAACAAACCGGACATACACATCTTTCCCGGCGACATAGTGCACACTTGGTCGGTCGACTCCGCAGGCGTCGATAAAAACGGAAAACGTCTTGCCCTTGGAGGCAACGCCAACATTGGCCCAATCTACGTCGAGGGCGCGTTACCCGGAGACACCCTCGTCGTTCACCTGATCAAGATTGAGCCGAACCGCAAGACCGCCCGGCAGGGAAGCCGCATTCAGCAGTTCGGAGTGACGCCTGCCTACAATCTGGCTGCAAAGTATGATCCGCGTTTCAACGGCGAGTATCAGTTGGATAACGCCACAGGCTTCGCCACGCTTACTGCTCCCACACCGGCATTGAAGGATTTCAAACTGCAGATGAAACCGATGCTGGGCTGCATCTCGGTAGCGCCTCCGGGATTCGAGGCTTTCACCGGCCCGCATCTGGGCGTGTACGGTGGCAACCTGGACTACAACGGCACGGTCTCGGGAACGACGATGCTCTTCCCCGTCTTTCATCCCGGCGCACTCTTCGGCTTTGGAGACGGGCACGCAGCGATGGCGGATGGCGAGGTGACACAGACCGGACTCGAGGTCTCGATGGATGTCACCTTCTCGGTCGATGTAATCAAGAGTTACCAGTCGCAGGGAGTGCGCGAGGAAGACGACGACTACATCATCTCGTTCGGCGTAGCCGGGTCGCTGCAGGAGGCGTTGAAGACGTCAACGGCACAGCTCGCGACGTGGATCAAACATGACTACGGCCTCTCCGACAGCGAGGTTGCGCTGCTGCTCGGTGCGGTAATGAAAATCGAAGTGACCGAGCTGGTCGATCCGGAGTTCAACGTCGTAACCAAGGTCCCGAAGAGCACACTGGCGATGCTCAAGCCTGTATCGGCAAAATAAGTTTGTGATCTCTTGTTGCGGGCCATCCGGCGTTGGCCAGCATCATTTCGTAAGTAACAATACGGAACAGAAAACACTCAACACCCGTAGTTCTGCGAATTACATAACGGCGAAATCTCCCGCATAGTGAAGGAACCCTGCAAAAAGAGGTTCCGACATGAGATGGAATTCCCTCCCTTCCAGCACACGCAGAATTGTATTTGCCCTGCTTCTTCCAGTGATGACAGCGCATTTCGCGATGAGCCAGACGTCGACAACCGGTGCAATCCGCGGCACCGTTACCGACGCAACAGGAGCCGTCATCTCAGCAGCCACGGTGACGATAACCTCCAAGGCGACTGACCAGGTGCGTGCCGTGAAAAGCGATTCGGCTGGGCAGTACGCGGTTGGCCTCCTTCCGCCGGAGGTTTACACCATCACCATCACCGCTGCGGGATTCAAGACGGAGGAGCCGGCGCCGGTGACCGTCGCAGTGACAGAGACAGTGCGCGTCGATGCGAAGATGGTGCTGGGTAGCAACACCGAGACAGTAGAAGTTACCTCGCAGGCTGCGGCGCTGCAAGTAGAGAACGCGACGCTGGGAACGGTCGTCGCCGGTTCGACCATTCGTGAAGTGCCGTTGACAAACCGCAACTACACCCAGGTGCTGACCATGTCTGCGGGTGTTGCAGGTGACATCAACAACGCAGCCTCACTCGGCAAAGGCACGCAAGACGTGTATGTCAACGGTGCGAGCAGCATCAGCAATAACTTCCACATGGACGGCGCGGACATCAACAACTACGGCTCCGGACGCGCGGGCGACTTCGTGCAACAAGCAGGTATTGCGATTCCAAATCCCGACTCCCTGCAGGAGTTCAAGATCCAGACAACCAACTACGACGCTGGTTTCGGACGCGATGCCGGAGCGAACGTCGATGTCGTCACCAAGACAGGTGGAAACTCCCTTCACGGTTCGGCGTGGGAGTTCTTCCGTAATGACGTCCTGAACGCAAACGATACCTTCCTCAAGATCGGCGGACAAAAGCGCGCGGTAATGAAGCAGAATCAGTTCGGCGGAACGTTGGGCGGCCCGATCATCAAGGACAAGCTCTTCATCTTCGGAACCTATCAGGGCACGCGACAAATCAACGGCCTTAGTTCCAGCTCATTTGCCAGCCTCACACTCTTTCCCGTCACAGACGACCGCAGCGCAGCCGGAATCGCCAAGGTTGCATGCCCAGGCTCAAGCACAGGAAAGAACTGGGCTCCCTTCAACGGCGGCGTCAACGTAGCTTGCAATGGGTCGAACATTAATCCGGTCGCCCTCAATCTCTTGAACAAGAAAATCGCAAACGGGACCTACTTGATTCCAACGCCGCAGCGCTACTCCACTGATACGAACGGCAACCCCGTTGGGCTTTCGTCGTATAGCATCCCGGCGCACTTCAGCGAAGATCAGTTCATGGTGAACACGGACTGGGTCATGACGGCGAAGCACACTCTCGCGGAGCGCTACTTCTACTCGAATGATCCGCAGAACCTGCCGTTCAGTACATGTTCTTGCACTCCGGGGAACGGCTTGACGCCGACCTTCAACAGCCAGGTAGCGGTGCTAAAGCTGACCTCGGCAGTGAACGCGCACTTCCTTAACGAAGCGTTGGTCGGCTACATCCGCAGCTACGGGCGTTTGCAAACGCAGGCGAACCTGACCTACGACCAGATCGGCATGACCGCACCGAGCGACCCAACGTATCCGCTAATGCCCATCACCTCCACCACGGGCTACTTCCAATTGGGTGGTGTCAACAACGATGTTTCGTTCTCCGCGGTCAACACCTTCGAGATCAGTGACCAGATCAGTTGGACGCACGGCAAGCAGAGCATCCGCGCCGGCTTCCTTGGCGAGAAGGATCAGTTCAACTTCGACGATCCAAACAACCGCCGCGGCAGCGTGACCTTCCAGACCTTCCAGGATTTTCTTCTGGGTGAGAGCGCAGCGCAGAACGGATCCGGGTTCAGCAACGTAAACTCCAGCGGAAGCCAGCAAGGCTCCTACTACAAGGGCTATCGCGGAACCGTCATGGCGATGTTCCTTCAGGACGATGTGAAGCTCCGCTCGAATCTGACGATCAACGCCGGCCTCCGTTGGGAGCTCAATAGTGGCGTCAGCGCAAATCACGGTCAGTTGAGCAGCTTCTATCCATCGCTGGTCACTCCGTTCCAACCGGTACCGGCGACCGGAACATTTGCAGGCTTTGTCGTCCCCAACAATTACCGCTTGGTGCTTCCCGCCGGCGTGACTCGGCTAGGCAGCATGAGCCTCTCGAACAACGATCTACCCCTGCATAACTTCGGTCCCCGCGTCGGTTTTGCATGGCAGCCATTTGGGAGCGGTAGCACAACCGTGCTGCGTGGCGGCTTCGGTCTCTTCTACACGTTGCCGAATGCCAACTCTGTTCTGCAGACACTCGGCGGACAGCCGTTTGTGAGCTCAGCCAGCCTGAGTGGAACGGCCAACGCCGCGGCAACATTCCAGACACCCTACACGACGGTGCTTACGCCTGGCGTGTGGCGGCCTCGTTCGCCCAACTACACCCTCACAGTGACTGGCGTTGCCGAGAATATCGACTCGCCATTAGTTGAGCAGTACAACTTGGACGCACAGCAGCAGTTTCCGGCCAACCTGGTGCTCGAAGTTGGTTATGTGGGCACACGCGGAACGCGCCTCGCCGAATCCCGTGCTCTCAATCGAGCATTCTTGGCTAGCCCGACAAACCCCATCAATGGCGTTACCACAAACACAGTTGCGTCCGCTAACCTGCAGGCGCGTGTGCCCTACCAGGGATTTACGCCAGGTGGCGTAACCCGCATTGAGACCTATGGCTTCTCCAATTTCAACAGCATGCAGGCGACCTTGAAGCGGCAGATGAGCCACGGGGTGTTTCTACAAGCCGCCTACACGTGGGGCCGCGCTTTGACGACCGTCACCGGCGGCGATGGCACCAACGGCGTCTTTTCCGGCGGCAGCGGCAACAGCAACGACCCGAACAACCGTTACGCGCGTTGGGGTCCGGCCGGTTATGACCGCACCAACCGCGTAGTGGTCGCTTACTCATGGCTACTTCCGGGTTGGAAGAATGGCAATGCGTTTGAGCGCGTCGCCACCAGCGGATGGCAGTTCTCCGGTGTCACCACCTTTCAATCTGGTAAGCCACTCACCTTCACCGACGCAAGAGATGGCACGGCTTATGGAACAGCAAGCCGCGCACAGTTTGCACCGGGTATGGGAAACGGCAACATCGTGAATCACAACGGTGGCACAATGCTGTCGCGCATCAAGAACAATACTTATCTCAATCCCAGTGCGAGTTTGTTTGTGACTGCCCCGGCCGTTCCGTTTAGCGCTTCAGCCAGCACCGGAGGTCCTCAAGCCATCGACTACGGCAACAGTTCCATCGGCTCGACCCGTGGACCCGGGAACGACAACTGGGACATGACGATCTCGAAGATGACGCGCGTCGGCGGCCTCCGTGAGGACGCAACCCTGACCTTTCGCATGGAGTTCTTCAACGTGTGGAACCACCCGCAGTATGCGAGTCCGGGGACCGGTGCAGGCACGGCAAGCTACGGCGTAATCAACGCATCGTCGGTCGCTCCGCGACTGATTCAATTCGCGCTGAAGTATGTTTTCTAAAAAATATCTTCACCACAGCGTCAATAAAAACCGAGATTTCCTCAGGACTGGCCGCTACGGTGCCCGGAGAATCCTCTCCGGGTAAGTCGTAGACGGCCTTGGTCTTTCGCGCTTGCGATCGATCATAAAGAGATCGCCACGGGTGGGGTGCTCCGGCACTTCTACGTATTTCTACGTAGAGGCGATTCTCTACACGAATCCGCAAAAATTCGTTATGCTTCAGATATCTCATATCTCAACAACATAATTTTCACGACCAGCCCCACAAGCTTTTGCAATAACCCGCAATAGCACGATCGAGGCCATCATGAAAGAGCATGAGTTTTTCGAAACTCATACTATGTTCCCTTCCACCCGGACGGACGCAGGCACTTCTGCAACGTATCTGCGCGCTCTCATTGAAAACAGCCCAATCGCCATCGTTGTTCTCGACGGAAACTACCGCTACACGATGTGCAACCCCGCCTTTCAGAAACTTTTTAAATTCACTCCCAAAGAACTTTCCTCAGCCGATCTCGACGACTTGATTGCCGGACCGGAGCATGCTGAAGAAGCCGCCTGCCTCAGCGGCCGTGTGATGCGCGGGCACAAAGTACATACAGTTACCCAGCGGCGTAGGCGCGACGGAATGATGGTGGACGTAGAAATCTACGGCATACCCCTGATGGTGGATAACAAACTGGCTGGGGTATATGCCCTCTATCAGGATGTAACCGAACGCAATAAAGCGCAGATCGCGTTCCGCGAAATCTCAGGCAAGCTCGACACTCTTCAACAAGAGGAACGTCGGCGGCTGGCACGCGACCTGCATGACTCAACCTCGCAGGAGTTAGCCGTGCTCAATTGGAATCTGACGCGGCTGATGAATCTCGTTGGCGATCAGGACGAGGATCTGAAAAAGCTGGTTCAGCAGACAAAGGAGATTGCGCATGAGTGCTCGGCCCGGATACGGAGTGTCGCCTATCTTCTGCATCCACCTCTCCTGGGCGAGGCCGGCCTCAAGCAGGCGGTCCCGTGGCTGGCGCAGGGATTCGAACAGCGCAGCGGGATTCGCGTGACGTTGGAGATGAGTCCGAAGCTCGGCCGATTCCGCGACGAAGTGGAGATTACGATCTTCCGCATTGTCCAGGAAGGGCTCGCGAATGTACTGCGTCACTCGGGAAGTCCTACGGCAAAGATTTCCCTGCAGCACAAATCAGGATGGCTCGAATTGGCGGTAAGCGACCAGGGCACAAATCCTACGCGTGACGCGATGATTCAGGCGCGCGACAAAAGGCATGGTGTTGGCATCAGCGGGATGCGCCAGCGCGTGGAACAGTTGGGTGGCTATTTCCAGATCGATTGCGAGGAAAGCGGAACGACCGTGAAGGCAACTATACCAATGGAGGTGAACTTTCATGAATGAGCTGAGGGTTTTAATTGCCGATGATCATCATCTGATTCGCCGCGGTGTACGCGATCTACTGACGACGCGGGACGGATGGCAAGTGGTTGGCGAAGCCTGCAACGGCACCGATGCCGTGCAAAAAGCAGTAAGCCTCAGGCCCGACGTCGCGATTCTCGACTTCTCGATGCCGGAGTTGAATGGCCCGGGGGCTGCGGCACAGATTGCAAAACAAGCTCCGGAAACGGGTGTCGTGGTCCTGACCATGCACGATTCGGAACAGGTCATGCGCGAGGTGTTGCAGGCAGGAGCACGCGGGCTCGTATTGAAGAGCGATGCCGACCGCGATCTGATCGAAGCAGTGGATGCAGTTGCGAAGAAGCGGCATTTTTTTCCCACGCGACTCTCGGAGCTTGTGCTCGGCGGATACCTGGCGGGCCCGTCGGCGGCAAAGATGAAGCGGAAGAACAAAGTCGGGCACCTGACTCAACGCGAGCGTGAAGTCATGCGCCTGCTGGCGGATGGTCTGTCGAGCAAGGAAACGGCGGGGCAGTTGCAGATCAGCACACGCACTGTGGAGTCACACCGCATCAATATCAACCGAAAGTTGGGCTTCAACTCGATCGCAAACCTCGTACACTACGCCATTCGGCACGGAATTGTTGGGAACACCTGACGGTCAAGGCAGTTACGAGCCTCGCCACGGAAGCGCAAAGCCATCGCAGATTGGGAAGTTTGGTAGCGTTACCGGGGCTCGAACTCGGACTCTTCGCCTCGAGAGTGCGTGCCGGGGCACTTTGCGTGGATTTGCTGGTGGGTGCAAGGTTCGCGACTAGGCAAGAAGGACCCACCTTTCATCGAGGGTCGGATATTGCAAGGTTTGCGCACATTTGAACCAACGCGAAACAACCCCTATTCGGCCCCCGAGCCACTCAGAGTTCAGTATTGGCGCGGGTATTAGGCACCACTGCGGGCGGAAAAACCGGGGCGTTAGTGTCCGACTATGAGGGACAGTCAAATCGATTGTTTTGCTCAGAGCGGCTCGTCGGCGCACACGATCGGCGGGATTTAACCGAAATGAGAGAAAACCGGCTTGCTGCTTCTAGCAGGTTTCGTAGCCGTATGATGACCGGAAAAAAGGCGTAAAGTTCGCCGTGTAAGCCATTGGTCCAGGAATTCCAGGGCCTGTGAGGTCGAGTCCACCTGATCGTCGTATTTGCTGCCGGGGAAGCCTGTTATTTCACGAACATATTCGTCCAGCCGGTGCTTGGCTAGGTAAGTACACCCGGCCGCGCTCAAACTTTATCGATTGCGCATCTAGGCGCATCAGTTTGTCGCTGCCTTGATTGGGGGAGTAGGCCTGCAGACACCAGATCTCAGACTTGAGTTCTTGGATTAGTGAAGCCCCAGAACCTTTGTCCTCAATTAGTAGCTTCTCCGGGTAGTATTTGCAGAAAAGCTCGAGAACGGAACATCTCAGTCGGGGAAAGATCAGCTTCTTTCGGAATACATCTATCAGATAGAAATTACCATCGCAAAGGCCCCAAGTGGTGCACTTTTTGGAGTCCTTCCATTCGAAGAATGACGAAGCCGGAACGATACACCGGTTCGTTGCGAACTTGTCCTTCCAAAAATTCGCTTTTGCGACCCCTTCAGAACTCACATTGAAGAGAAGTCTCGTTGGCAGTTTGAAGCCCCACCGCATGAGGCCGAGCGCACGTTCGCCTTCTTCATTCATCCACACGACCGGCTGGATTGAGCCAGGAGCGCAGTCGAAGTCCTCGCCAAAATCTACTTCATCAAGACCGCCTTTTACATGGAACGCCTCGGCAATCTTTTGCTTATCTCCCCGCCGCTCATACCGTCCGCACATCGTCTCCTACCCCTTGTATTTGGACTTGCACAGGCTACTACAAGTTGCGGCTGATTTTCGCTTTTGTTTCGCCTATACTCTGCGCAATGGGAGAGATGAAACGAGCGATCGCACTACGAGGAGCGCCAGCGGCAGAAGATGCGACCGCTTTGCCTCGACGCTTGTCATTGCCGCTTCCATTATCGCCGCCGTCCGCTTAGCGCGGGACGACATCAGCAAATCTTCCCCGCGTCTGACTTCCGTGGTCCAGGACTGCGTTGGGCTCGCACGAATGATCTTGAACCAAATTGTGAGGTAAGTATGCCGACCGTTTATAAACTCGTTGCCGCTCCGCACCTGCTACCGGCAGGAGATTTCAAAGGCCATCTCGAAACCGTCACGTTCATCGCCGCGAATGAGAATGAGACCCACAAATGGTGGGCGGTGAATGTCGGAACCTTCGAGAAGGACTTTACGAAGATCGTCTCGCCGGAACTCGCGCAGAACATCGTCTACCGACTCCGCCAGGGCGAGATCGTCGAGTTCCCGAATCGCTATGAGCTGGCCCAGGTGAAGGGCAAGTTCGGCGGATGCTTTATGGATTGGTTTAATCTCCCTATCCTCAGTATCTTTGATGTAGGGATCATCCAAACGTTTTATTCCCCTTGCCTCTGACGAGACGTATAAAGTCCTTCATGCAGTTTTCCGCAAGCTCGTCGTTTGATATAAAGTCTCGGTTGCCCTTTCGCTGCTCCCCCTTGGCCCAACCGACCTCGAACTTGCGAGAAAGTTCAGATGTGTAGGTCGTTTTCTTGAGTACTTCAGGGTTAGTTATATAGACCATTTGCCGGGTTTCGTTTGGAAGGATGAGAGTACCCTTGAACTCCAAGACACGTAAATGTGCGTTTGAACCAGAACCCCTATAAGGCTGGTAGTAAATAATGTTCATGCTTACCTGATGACTCGTCATCGTGCAATATTGTTCAACGGTATGTTCGACAACCTTTGATGCTACGTCGATATGCATCGATCCGAGTGAATTGATTTCGGCACATTTCGTTTCGATCATTTCAAATAGTTCGACAACATTTGTATAGACCGCTTCTAACCCACTGCCGTGATCGAGTCCACTTCTTTTGGATTCATACCTGACATCTTCCGCGTGATCTTTTGCTTCATCTATCGCCGTTCGCGGACGGGGCGTTGGTGGAGATTTCTGTTTCTGAAACTCCTCACTCCCGAATATCAATTTGATGGCATGTGCTAAATCCTTGCTGAGAGACTGGCGTACTAGCTTCTGCTTATCTGGTCCATCCTCTCCGAGCTCGTACTGGATCGGGAATCGTCTGTGTGCCAAATTGAATGGCATGTTCTCGGATGTCGGATCACCGAATGCCGTGTTCATGACTCCAATGATTCAGTTGGGAACGAACTTTGTTGAGGAGATCCTTGGAGACGAAGGCCGTGCAAACCGCTACATGGGCTTCTCCCGCGCCACAACAATGACCCACCCACCGACTTCTTCGCCGAACGATACCGAAAAAGTCGGCGCAAGAATTGGCCCGACTCGCCGCCGAGGAGGACAACCTTGCTCCCGAAGCGCGTGAGGCCCTCCGCGCCGAAATTGCCCGTCGGCCTCAAACTGCTGAGCAGGCACCCGCCTCAGCTCAAGCAAGTGCACGTACTGAGGATAGCTTGGACGGCGTGCGGGGCTGGCTGTTCCTCTATTGTCTCCTCGTGATTATCGGCTGCATCCGCTCAATCATCGCTACGGTCGTAACGACCATCAACGGTGGCGTCCCTCTCGTAATCGCTCTCCTCGTCCTAGGAGTAGTTGGGTGGAACGTGGCAACCGTGGTAGCTATTTTCGTCCGCGCGCATTCCACACGCAGGATGGTTTTCATTCAGCTCATCCTCAGGGCGGGCGCAACAGCACTCATCTTGGGTGCGCAAATTGCCTCTCTCCTCGTTTCAAATGTATCCGAGAAAGTTCTCATCCTCAGAAGTGTTCTCGATGGCGCGGGGATCCTCCTCTGGTATCGATACTTCTGTGAATCAAAGCGGGTCCGAATCACCCTCGGCCGCAATCTGTAGCCGAACCCCCAGGCTCCCATGTAAGGTTCACGGGCTTGGCTATGCGAACATCTTGCGAACCGCCTGTGAAGTCGCAATTTCGGCAAGTTCACGCTGTACCGGGTCGTAGTTTCCCAAAACCCCGTTTTCATTCGCGTCGTTGCTGTTAGGGCAGGAACGATCTGGATTCTGAAAACGCAACCGCGCCAGCGTCGTTAATGGACCATCCCCGCCATTTCCATTCACTCCGTAAGGTCCAGAGCTGCCCGTCGGACATCTGCTCGGTTGTGAGATTCGTCTGCCGCGAAATCTCAGGAGCAGCCGCGCATCGTTCTGGTAAGCAAATTCCACGGTCTCAGCGACAACATTGTGCGACGCGCTCGGCCCGGTTCGGGAATAGTAATTAGTTTACCGTGAGTGTGAAGCTGGTTCGGCATCATCGCCGAAAGTGATCCGAATACAGCAAAGCAGAACCCGAAAGCCCCCGTTCCCAAGGCCAATTGAAGCGTCGCCTGACGTTTAGCCAAGTTTATCGCCATTTGGCGGTTTCCGTTCTCGCCAACTGACGACCTTAGTTCGGGTATTTAGCCATGGAGGCCCGGATGGGCGTCGGCCGTATTCATTTAGTCGAGTGAAGACTCTGTTGTAAAGCTGCGCAGCCTCGGAAGTTGGCGTCACTCATCGAAGGTGGTGGCGTTTTGCCCCAGTTTGATGGAGCCGAACCCATCGTTAGCGCCAGGGTCGCGCCGTCCTTGATTTGCGCATGACGGAACCACGATGTCGGCAGGTCGACTCCGTTGAGAGTGGCCGACTGTACGTAGCGGTTGAGACCGTTGGGATCAAGATTCTTCGCCACGACGCGAAGTTTTTTGCCGTTGCCCAGATTAAGGGACGTGTCCGGAATACTGGGTGTACTGATGAGGTAGACATCCTGTCCGGCGATGGGGAAGATGCCGAGGGTGGAGAAGATGAGCCAGCTCGACATTGCTCCGGAGTCGTCGTTGCCGGGGATGCCGCCGCGGTTGTCCATGAAGTATTTTTCGAGGAGCAGGTGAACGATGTCGGCGGACTTGTCGGGGCGGCTCGCGTAATTGTAGAGCACTGGTAGTAGAAAGCCGGGTTCGTTGGTCACATCGAAGTGGTTGCGGAGGAAGGTCCAGTCGAGACGCTTGATGAACATCTGATCGCCGCCGGCCATCTCGATGAGGCGACGCATGTCCTGCGGAGCGTAGATGGAGTAGGTCCAGATGTCGCCCTCGTAAAAGAAGTCGGGCCAGGTGCCGCGGACGACTAGATAGGGCGGGGCCCAGGTGCCGTCAGGGTTGCGTGGACGCATGAAACCCTTGAAGCCTTCGACTGTCATGTCCTTGTCCCAGAGATGCTCGAAGTTGTGGGCGCGGCTGGCGTATAGCTTGGCTTCTTTTTCTTTGCCCAGACCACAAGCGACCTCGGAGATAGCGAAGTCGTCGTAGCTGTACTCAGCGGTGCGCGAGCCGGAGCGTTCGTCGGCGAGGGTGACGTAGCCTTTTTCGTTGTAGTCCTTCAGACCGCCGCGGCCTTCCTTCTGCGGGTCAGCCGGAGGCACCTCGGCATCGTGAACCATGGCGGCGAATGCGGTTTCGTAGTCGATGCCTTTGAGGCCCTTCAGCCATGCATCGGCCACAAGAACGTTTGCGTTGGAACCGCCCTGAGTGCGGCCATTGTCGTTGCCGCTGCGGGCATCGGGCATGTATCCGGTGTGACGGTAGATATCGATGAGCGAGCGGATGAGGTCACGCTGGCGGTCGGGTGAGATGAGGGTGAGCAGGGGGCTGGATGTTCGATAGGTGTCCCAGATGCAGTAGTAATCATCGTAGTAGGGCTCGGATGATTTCCAGTAGGGGTTTTCTCCGGTGCGGTCGGTGGGCATCAGCATGATGTGGTACATGGCGGTGTAGAGCTGACGGCGCTGCGAATCGCTTGCGCCGACCAAATTCAGCTTTGACAACTCTGCATTCCACAACGCAGTCGCCGCGGCGTGTACCCCGGTGAAGTTCCAGCCGGGAACCTCCTGTTGCACATTTAGTTTTGCCTGCTCCGCGCTGATGAAGGAGATGCCGACTTTGACTTGAATGACTTGATTGGCTTTGGTGACGAAGTTGAAGGAGGCCCCGATGGGCGTGCTGGCGCCGACGGTAGCGTCCGGTTTGTCTGTGAGGGTTTTTTCGGTCCAGGTTTGTGTGGTCGCGGCGGGTGTGTCGAGCACCATGTAGTAGAAGACGCGATATTCGCCGCCTCTGTTCCAGCCACCGCTGAAGCGCGCGACTCCCTGGGCTTCGTGGTTGGAGGGAAGGTGGATCTCTGCGCCGAGAAACGTCTGCGACTCCCAGCCGGTGCCCAAACCGAGTGCGGAGGCAACGTCGATCGTGATGTGCGATTGCTGCGAGGCTGGAAACGTGTAGCGATGAAAGCCGACGCGACGGCTGCTGGTCAGCTCGGCTTTGACTTGATAGCGGCTCAGCTTCGCGGTGTAGTAGCCAACCTGGTTGACCTCGCCGGTACGTGGAGTCTTGATGTCGCCGGGGTCGAGAGGGCCCGTGACGGGAGCGACGAGGATGTTGCCGTACTTGCCTTGCGCGCCGCTGAGGTGGAGATGCGAGAAGCCGAGGATGACGCCGTGGCTGGAATAGCCAAAGCCAGAGCGGCGGCCATCGAAGGTTTCCATGTCGGGGCCAACCTTGACGAGGCCGTAGGGGATTGCGGAGCCGACAAAAGTATTTCCGCCCCAGTCGACGCCGATGAAGGGGTCGACGTTGCGGGTGTAATCCTGAGCAGCTTTGATGGGGGCCTTGGGCGATGCGGCAGTCTGGCCTGCGAGGGCCGAGACGGGTAAAAGGGCGCCAAGAGAAAGAAGAAGCGAACGTTGAAAAACGGACCGCATGTTTCCGTGCATCGTGAACATTCCCTTAAGGTATCGGGTTTCGGCGGAGATAGCTAAGACTGTTGGGGCCTGTGTGCACAGGCCCCAAGACTGTCGTGAAAAGGATGGAGCGTTAGAAGGAGTAGCGCAGACTGGCCTGCATGGATCGCTGTCCAGTCTTGCTGGTGACTTTGCCGAAGGTCGTGTCGGTGTAGGTGGAGTCCGGCGCAGACAAGTTGGGGTGGTTTGGGAAGTCGAAGACATCGAAGCGGAAGGTCAGGGACTGATTTTCGAAGGTCTGGACGCGCTTTTGAAGGCTTACGTTGTAGTTTGCCGAACCAGGGCCAACGAGAATATTTCGATTGCGCTGCGCGGTGAAGGTTCCCGGAGCAGGAGTGGTAAAGATGTTGGTGCCGTCCCCGTTCTTTGTGGCGAACCATGAGTTGGAGTCGGCGCCGACGGAGAATTTGCCGTTGCCGTGCAGGGACGCTCCTGGCGTGATCTGTAGAAGCTGGGACTGAAGCCCGCGCCGACACCGGCCATGTCCTGACTGGTGGCTACGCTGAAGGGCGTTCCTGTCTGGAACTGGTAAGACTGCGAGAGCTGCCGGAGCGGTGCAAGCTACTACTGTCCGATTTTGTCCTACAGGCCCCTCACTGACGTCTTCTGTAATAGTGGTTGGGCGCATCGGGTGTGGAAGGGCTGCCGGCGACCTGCGCCCCGCTGGCATGCGCATGCGTCAATGCCGCGGTGAGCGTGATGCCGGTGCCCGCGACCTGATCACCGACCGCGTGCGCAAACTTTAGCGGCGCGGCGACGGTGATTGTGGCGCCGCATCTATTATTGGAGACGACAACCGCGGTCTCATAGTTCGTGCCACTGTCAATGGTGATGGTCTGGCCGACTCGAATGCCTGTCATACTGGCGACCGGGATAACGGTCGCGCCAACGTCGGTGGCGGTCCCCACAGTGGTGGCGCCTGCCGTGCCAACCGTCGCGATGACGGCAGTCTCGAGGTTCGCACCCGTATCAATCGTGATCGTCTGGCCGACGCCAAAGCCTGCCACACTGGCGACTTTGATATTGGTCGCACCGGCGGCCGAAGCGGCCGCCAAGGCGGTAGCAGGCTGCGTCAGGAAGTCAGTGCAGTTGCTGTCGGTGTCGAGGCCGTCCGGGAAGCGGCCCGCGCTCGTACCGGCGCCACTGGCGGAGCCGGGCGTGGGCACGCGGCAGCCATTCTGCTCTGCTCCGGAGACGGCTTGGAAACCCTCGGCGGCCCATGGGTCGACGAGACCGCCGTAGTTGAGGCTGTCGACAACCAGGCCGGCGGCGTCACGCAGCACCATGTTACCGGCGCTGCTGGAGAGGACGGGACCCCCGAACCACTGGTTCGGTTCCGGCGTCCCTTGGTAGCCTGCGGTCGTGACCTGGACGTCACGCACAACCGCGTCGATCGCGTGGTCTTTGACCAGTGGGCTGTCGAGCGTGATGCCGGTGCCGAGCGCCTGTACGGGTTCGTTGCTCGAGTGGGCAAAGATCGTCGCTGGCTGGAAGCTGATTCCGGTTCCCCGATCACTGAAGGGAAGGTTGGCCGCATGGTTGAACTTCAGCGGTGCGGCCAGGTCGAGGCCCGTGCCCGGACCTACTACGTCCTCACCGTTGGAATGCGCCTCGGCGAAGGCGGGCGTAAAGTCCACGCCAGTGCCGGTAGGACCCTGCCTGCCGACGGCGGTGATGGTGTACGTCTTCTGGTTCGCAGGGGTGCCGACGATCATCTTGTCGCCTACAGCGAATCCATTCACGCTGCGGACTTTGATATTGGTCGCACCGGCATCGCATTCGCCGAGAGCGCCGTGCGGGTCGACTGCGTGCCGACTTTCGTGACCGTGACGGTCTCGATCCCATGGCCGACGCTGTCGATGTCCAACCTGATCTTGTCACCGACCGAGATGTTGCCGACAGACGTCACCTTGATGTTCGTCGAACCGGCGGGCGCGTCCGCACCCAGGAAGGCCTGCGTGCCCGGCTTGCCGACCGCGGTGACCGTGGCCACCTCGTACTGCTCCATGGCTTTTGCGACGGCGGGGTAGGTGGCGCCATAGCCGAGGGCGATCTTCTCGCCGACCACGAAGCCGGCCGCGCTCGTGACCGGCACGTTGGTCGAGCCGACGGGGATCGTGATCACCGGACCGTCGGGGAGAGGTTGCCACAGCGTCGTACTGCTGCTGGCCGCCGTCCCGAGCTTGCGATCTTGCGGGTCTCCACGCCCGAGCCAGTGTCGATGCCGATCGTATCGCCGACCGACATGCCGGTCGTGCTCCTGACGTGGATGGTGGTATCGCCCTCGCGCGCGGGGACCGCCAGCCCGGAGTTGGAGAGGCCGAGCAGGTAGAAGCTGCCAGCCGCGAGTTTCTTCCCGGCCGGGATCTTCACGCTGGAGAAGATGGCCTGCTGGGTCGGGTGCTCGGTCAGGGTCCAGTTGGAGATGTCGACGTCACTGGCGCCGGCGTTGTAGAGCTCGATGAATGAGTTCGTCGAGTTGGCGGGAGAACTGGTGCTCACGCGGAATTCGTTGATCTTGATCGGGCTGACGTTCCGCACCTTCTCGGCCATGCTCTCGGATTGCTTCCTGCCGCTCGTCGCGTTCGTCCAGGAGGCGTTGCCGACCAGGTCGCCGTTGAAGGCCGCCGGCCCGAGGTGACCTTGAAGGTCGCGCTCACGCTCGCACCCGGCGCGACCGGGTCAGCGAACGTCTTCGATGTCTCGGCGGTGCCAGGAACAACGGAGGTCCACTGCCGTTGGGCACGGAAATGCTCAACTTGACGCCCACGGCAGGCGCCTCCGTGGTATTCGTGAACGTCACGGTGGTGTCCTGCGAGGATCCCGGTGAAAACGTCTGGAGTCCCGGCGGCGTGGCAGTTGCCGACGCCGGCGCCAGGCTCAGTCGCGGCACGTCGTACTTGGCAGCCACGACATTGGCCTGCACCATCTGGTCGGTGGCGTCCGTCGGGAAGGTGCCTGCGGCCGTCATCGCGCCTTCATAGAAGGTGCCCTGCGAGCCGTTGCTGTTGTCGCCGCCGTTGCCCAGGAGGATGGCCCCCTGCTTGCGCATCGGGTCATAGGTGACGTTGACGCGCGGTCCGTCGAACATGACCTACAGGTCGCCCTGCTGCGCGTCGCCGCCCATGGAGGTCCAGTGGTGCGGTTCGCCCTTGGCCATCGCGGTCACGAATCGCCAGGTGATGTTCGGCAGGTTCGCGCAGAGTTTGGATCCATCCGGATTGACGCAACCGACCAGGTTGTTCTCCTGGTCGGTCATGACCCACGGGCCCGGAGGGTTGCCGTGATACCAGGGCGTGGCGTTGCCGTAGTAGGTGGTTTCCATGGTGCCGTTGCCGTCGTCGCGGCTGTCGATCTCGGCGTTGCCGTAGTCGAAGCAGCAGCCGGAGTTGTAGTGGTGGCCGTTGATGACCCAGTACTGTCCCTCCGCCTGGTCGTCGACCGCGGTGCCCTTCGCGTCGTTCTGGCGGAGGCCCATGCCCGGCGCGATGAAGACGCCGTAGGCCTTGTGGCCCATGATCGTAATCGGCGCCATGTCGGCGACCGGGAGGTTGTTAAACCCACCCATGGCCGGGCCGCTGAATCCGCCGCGGGGCGCCTGGATGAGGTCGTTGTGCTTGGGGGATTGGTCGTAGATCGTTGGTGATCCAGCAGTACGTGTTGGCGCAGAACGCATCCTGCGCGGCCGCATTCGGCGTATCCGCCCGCATCCGGGTCGGCGACGCGACGGGCTGGACGACGCCGATGTCCAAGGTCTTGCCGTCCGACTGGCGCAGGACCTGGTAGAGCGGGCCGTTGTAGGAGGCGTACAGCGCGCGCGTGGTGCTGTGGGCGGCCACGCAGGGGTCGCCGGCGGCGGCGTAGATGTCACATGGGCCCTTCGGTCTGGACGGAACATTGCGGCCTGCGCCGGCCTGTTGCGCCATCGTCAACGTGGCGCCAATCAGCGTGAGCGCCAGTGCGAGCATAAGTACAAGACTGATTCTCGTTTTCATCCCCATCCTACCCCTCCCGGAGGTAGAGGCTCTCCCGGCGTGTGAAACTGCTCGATTCTTGGAAGGCGAGGAATCATCTTTGGCAGGCCGCCTTGTGGTGGCAAGGCGGACGTAGTCCTCAAACAGATCGCGCATGCAGCAATCTGCAGCCAAACACTTTCCCCATGTGTCAGAATGCTTTCCGGCACGGTCCAGTATAGTCACAATTAAAGCTCTCGAAGAAAACGATTACCCAAAGCGACAAATTACCGCACGGGGCGACAACAATAGACAAGGGCAGACGATGAGCTTAGATCTCCGGCAGGTAATAACGGCAACCCTCTTATTCTTCGCCTTTGCGGGCTATGCAGGTGCTCAGCCACCCGCGAAGGATCCTGGACCCTTCTTCAACATTATGGATTACGGCGCTCACAACGATGGCTCTGCGAATGCGGCCGCGTCGTTTCAGGCAGCGATCGCTGCGGTGAAGAAGGCTGGTGGAGGAACGGTTTTCGTCCCGGCGGGGCACTACATTTCTGGGCCGATCGAGATGGTGAGCAACATGACGCTGTACTTCGATGCCGGTGCGATAGTGCAATTCCCGGCAGTCGTGCTGCCCTTCACCCAGGGGCGGCAGCAAGGGGTGGAGACACTGACGCCAGTCCCGCTGATCGGCGGTCACGACCTCGAGAACGTGGCAGTAATAGGGCGAGGCGTCCTGATGAGCAACAACGACGACTGGATGAAGCTGCATGGAAGATCCCAGGCGACGGACGATAATCCGGGCAGCGCGAACGGTGAGCATTGGGAGCAGTTGTTGGATAGTCTCGAGTCCGGCAAGACAGTGTCGGAGGAGGGATACAAGAGTGTCGCGGCCGAACTGCGGCCGTCGTTCATCCGTTTCATGAACAGCAAGAACATCATGGTCGATGGCCTGCGGTTTATCGGATCACCAATGTGGACAGTACACCTGCTGTACAGCGAGAATGCCGTGGTCGAGAACCTCGTGATCGAGACATACCCCGGCGTTCATACCGACGGTATCGTGATCGACTCGAGCCGGTTTATCAAGCTGGCAAATGATTACATCGACACCGGCGATGACGGCATCGTGATCAAGTCGGGCAAGGACGCAGATGGTCTCCGAGTGAATCGGGCGACCGAAGACGTTGCGATCACTAACTGCACTGTGCATCACGCGCACGGGGCGGTGTCGATCGGAAGCGAGACCTCCGGCAGCATCCGCAACATCACGGCGAGCAACATGACCGTGAAGGACACCACGAATGGTGCTCGGATCAAAAGCCGCCGCGGACGCGGTGGTGTTGTGGAAGACGTGCGCTTCGACAACTGGACGATGGAGAACGTCGGCGAGGCGATCGAAGTGACAAATTACTACTTGATGGAAGGTGAGAAGCGCACTTCGGAGGAGCCGGTTTCGAAGAGGACTCCGATCTTCCGAAACATCGTTATGAGCAACATGACGATCAATGGGGCCAAGGTGTTGATTGATATTGAGGGACTGCCGGAGATGCCCATCCAGGGGCTGCGGATCAGCGATGTTATTGGGGCCGGCACGCTGGGCATGACGGCAAACTATACGGATGGGTTGGAACTGCATAATGTGCAATTGAATCCAGAATCGGGACCAGCCTTCAAGGTCGTTCACGCAAGCAATCTGGAACTCGATCATGTCACAAGGCGAAAGTCTCTGCCGGGAGTCCCCGTCGTACGTCTCGAAGACACACCCGGTGCCATTCTGCGAGATAGTAGAGCGTTTCCCGGCACGGAAATCTTCCTATCGACAAACACGGGAGAGCTAAAGAACATCATTCTGGAGGGCAACGTATTCGGAAATGCAAGCACCCCTACCAAAGAATCTGATGACGACAAGAAAGGATCGAGAAGATGACGAGCGAGCGGAAGATGGAGCTACTAACTGCGGTCCTAGCGACCGCTGGTGTGTTGTGCGCGCAGGAAACGCGCAAAACGGTCACGAACCCATCGCCGAACCCGAAGGACGATACCAAGCCAAATAGCAGTTCGGTTCCGGATGCGTATGCGTTGACCGGCCATTTCGACAGGATTGTCGTGGTCCGGTTGAAGAACAAGGCGAACCTGTTAGCGGGGATCACCAAGGTGGTGCAGGAGCAGCATATACAAAACGGCGTGTTTCTTTCCGGGATCGGGTCATTGAGAGGCTATGAGGTTCACTCGGTAACCAATCGTGATCTTCCCACGGAGGACACCTTCGTAAAGAATCCGACGCAGCCTGCAGACCTCGTAAGCGTGAACGGATATGTGATCAACGGCCGCATTCATGCGCACATGACGCTGGCGACGCCGGACAAAGTGATCGCCGGTCACATGGAAGCAGGGAATGAGGTTTACACATACGCGATCGTCACTATCGGCGTTATGAATGGAACTAACCTCGACAAGATCGACGACAAGACCTACCGCTGAATGCGATCTGCTCCAATGTTCCAGAAAGCAAGGCGTTGATGGCGGAAGGTCCTCAAATCGCGACGAGAATGTCTAGCAGAGAACGGATCGTGGTCCTCCTGCTGGTGATCTCGGTCGTCGTCAACTATGTCGACCGTAGCAATCTCTCGCTCGCTGTGCCGCTGATCCAGCGGCAATTCACGCTGTCACCGCTGCAGATTGGTTCGCTGCTCTCGGCGTTCTTTTGGACGTACGCGCTGCTGCAGATCTCTGGCATTGCGGGGTGGCTCTCGGATCGATTTCCAGTGGGCTGGGTGATGGTTGGTGGTTATGTTCTTTGGTCGGGTGCCACCGTTGTAACAGGGCTCGTTTCAAGCTTCTCCGCACTCTATATTGCGCGACTGTTGCTTGGAGTGGGCGAGTCTGTGGCGTATCCCTGCTATTCGCGAATCTTTGCCGAGCTTCCCCAAGAGCATCGGGGACGAGCAAACGCTTTGATTGATGCCGGCACCAAACTGGGGCCTGCTATAGGCGCGTTTGTCGGAGGCCTGCTGTTGGTGCACTTCGGATGGAGGTTGCTCTTCGTCGTTTTGGGAGCCGGAGGACTGCTGTGGCTTCTGCCTTGGATCAAGGTGATGCCGCGCTTCGGCCGTAGAGTTGAGGCGAAGAGTGCGGCGGCACTTCCGTCGATCGTGAAGCTGCTACAGGTGAAGTGTGCGTGGGGAACCTTTCTCGGCCACTTCTGCGGAAACTACTTCTTCTATTTCATGCTGGCATGGCTTCCGAACTACCTGGTTGGGGAGGAGAAGATGTCGATAGGATCGATGTCGAGGCTGACTTCCGCCGTGTTCCTGTTGATTGCGACTTCTACGCTCCTAACCGGATGGATCTCTGATCGCTTGATTATGACTGGGACATCTCCTACGCGGGTCCGACGGGCAGCAGTGGTGGGCGGAATGGGTGTGTCGTCCAGCCTGCTCGCGCTCGCAGTCGTTCATCGGAATCTGACCCTCTCGATCGCCGTGATTGCTGTGGCATGTGTGGGGTATGGGGCCTTTGCTTCGAACCACTGGGCGATCACACAGACGCTGGCCGGCACAGCGATGGCCGGGCGATGGAGCAGCTTGCAGAATGGATTCGCCAACCTCTCAGGGATTGTCGCTCCCTGGGTCACTGGGTCTGATCGTGCAGATCAATGGAAGCTCGCGCTTGGCGTTTGTCATTACCGGCGGAGTGGCGCTCGCTGGAGCATTTTTCTGGGGGCTGCTCGTGCAGCGCGTGGAGCCGGTGCAGTGGGACGCACCCAACTATATGGTAGGGACCACTTAAGACTGAGGACCTCGGAATGTCTGTTCTGCCGGATCTTGGGTTCGAATCCCTGCACGGGATCTGAAACGGATTTCCCATTATGTAGCGAGTTTCAATCGGTTATCAGGGAATGCAATTCCCTGATAACCACTTTTTAATTCCCTGTTCCTTACAGGCTGGGTTGAGGACAAGAGCGCAGTAAATGTCCTGAATGCAGGCCGATAGAGGTAATTCCCGCTGAAGCAACTAGACCAAAATCGAGAAAAATCCCTGTATTTTTCCCTGTCATTAGGGAATTGATAGCAGAGAGCAGTTCGACTGAGACTGCATCCACCGCCATTTAGTTATCGGTGTCGTCCTCGTTCGGGGAAATTGACGTCAATTTGCCTATTTCCCCGCCTAAATCATAGCCTTTCGACTGCGCGCCCAGATCTACAGTGAAGCGAGTTAGCCAACAGATGGCCGGTTCTTTTTCCACGTCTCATGTAGGAGAGGACGACAAACCGAATGCCCCCCACTCTGAGGCACGCTCTGCCTCACCGTCCATAGGGATGCTCACGCGCGCGGGTACTGGTGTCAAAACCCTAACTGCTGGAAGCTCGCCGACCCCTGTTCGTCACTTTTCTCCTTCGGCTGTAATTTCTGCCAGTAGTTCCGCTTGACTCCAGTCCGTAAAGTTAGGTGTCGAAAAGAACCCGCGCCAGCTGGTTCGCCCTTTGTTCTACCGAACGGCCCGCTCGTGCGAGCTTACCTGACGGACGCGGAGATCATTTCGTGCGGGGAACTTAGCTTCGAATAATCGCGTAAACCCAATCCTGAGTTGCCTTCTCAGTAGGAACAGGCGGTAGAGCGGAGCTCTTTACAGTGGTCTCACCGTAAATTCAGTCGCCGATCGTTATCTGCTGCGAGTGGGTGTTTTGGAACAAAATCACGATCTACTGAGCGCTAAAATGGAATCCCGAAAAACTTGACGAATGATCTATCCGAGGACCCGTGAGTTTGCTAAGAGTGACCTAAAGGGAGTTTGATGTCGAGGCCGTGAAAGAGGAGGAGACGCTATGAAAACCTTATTGGAGATGCCACAACAAACCACGAAGGCCGATATCTCTCCAGCGAAGAGAGCTACCTGGTGTTCTATCTTTTTTGTCATGCTGCTCCTGCTCAGTCTGGTTCATGGGACTGCGGTTTTCGGTCAGGGAATTACAGGATCTGTTACTGGGACGGTGACAGACCCCAGTGGGGCTGGTGTTCCGGGGGCGACTGTTACCGTGCTGCAGGTGGAGACGAACTCGGCCAGGATTGTTACGACCTCAGACATTGGAAGCTATACGGTGACGCAACTTGCTCCCGGAGCCTACAGCGTCAAGGTTGAAAAGACTGGCTTCAGCACCTTTGAACAGAAGGGCATCATTCTTGAGATCAACCAGACGGCTCAGATCAATGCACAGTTGGGGATCGGCTCGCAGCAAGAGACGGTCGTGGTCACCGCCGCTCCTCCGGTGATCCAGACTACGGATTCCTCGGTTGGTCTAGTGGTCGATAGTCAGACGATCCTGAACACGCCACTGAATGGGCGATTGAGCGTAATCGGTCTGATAGCTCTCGCTCCAGGAGTACAGGGCGCAGGCGCACAGGACCAGCTCGCAGTCAGGGGAGTAACGCCATCCATCGGCACCGGAACCCGAAATTCATACGGGGGCCTTGGATCCACATTGGACGGAGTAACGAATCAGGAGGTCACTCTTCAACGTGGCGAAGCAGAAGTTCCATCACTCGATGCGATCGGCCAGTTCAAGGTCATCACGACAGGCGCTGCAGCGGAGTTCAACCAGCCGGCCCAGATGATCGTTGTCACCAAGAGCGGAACCAACCAGTTACACGGAGGGTTTTTTGAATACAACCGTTCGAAGGGCACGTCGGCCAAGCCTTTCTTTGGTGGCGCACTACCCCGGCCACCTTATGAACGGAACGAGTACGGTGGCAATCTCTCCGGTCCTATCTATATTCCCAAAGTCTACGACGGTCGCGACAGGTCCTTCTTCTTTGCCGCATATGAAGGATTTCGTCTGTCTCAGTCCACCAATGTCAACAGTCAACAGCCGACCGTTGCAATGCGGGGAGGGGATTTCTCAGCCTTTCTCGTCAACGGTGGTTGTGCACCGGGAAGCGGTGGTACCTGCATTTACGATCCGTCGACCGGGCAGCCATTTCCAGGAAACGTGATCAAGCCGAGCAGGTTCAACACGGTGGACACGCAACTGTTGAACATTCTCTATCCATTGCCAACCCAGGCCGGACTCGGAACCAATACCCTTGAACTGGTGCCTTTCACGAGCGAAGCCAGTCGGTTCTCGCTGCGACTCGACCACAAGATTAATGACCACAATCAGATACGCGCAACCTATCTACGGGCCTTCTATGGTCCCAACCCGGACGTGGGATCTTCCAGTCTGGCAGGAGGCTTCTCCGGTGATGGCGAACACAATAGCAACGTCATCCTCGGCTGGACACATACCTTTTCCCCAACCCTGCTAATTGATAGCTACGCCTCCTACTTCCATCTGCCGATCTACCGGACACCGCAGAACTCGAATGTTAATTTTTCTTCGATCATTCCTGGTCTTGGCCCCGAACTTATCCAAGGCGCGCCGCAAATAACGATTACCAACATCACGTCCGTGTCGGAGCAAGGATCCAAGGACCTCGAACAGGTGATCCAGGCCAACACGGCCGTAACCAAGGTCCTGTCGAAACATACGATCAAGACAGGCTTCTCGTATCTCTGGGACAACCACTGGAATGACGCCGCGGTCGCCCCGCAAAGAGGTTCCTTTTCATTTAATGGTCGATACACGACAAATTCTTCGCCTGTTGCCGGCCAGCTCACAGGTATTGCTTTCGCAGACTTTCTGCTGGGATACCCCAGTTCAACAGGGCTTCCGAGTCCGAACAACTACATCACGAGAAATCTTTCGAGCCAGTACGGAATGTACGTGCAGGACGACTGGAAACTAAGGCCAAATCTGACTCTCAATATTGGACTCCGATATGATCTTCAGTGGTTCGCAGACAACCCCTACGGAAACAACTCTCTTTACGTTCCCAGCCAGAAGAAGATCGTCGTCTGGGGCAATTCTTATCCGCCATCCGCAATTCCTGGCTTTCTAACCCTGCCAATAACACTGTCATCACAGATCGGGTTTACGAACAATGTCTGGGACTACCTTGGGCAGGACAAGAACAACGTCTCACCACGTTTCGGTTTTGCCTATGAGGCGATTCCGAATACTGTGGTGCGCGGCGCTTTCGGCATCTACTACAACCTGCTGCCTGCCTCGTATCTGGGAGTCGCCTTCTCTACCCTGCCTTTCTCGGGCTCCCAGACGTTTACGCAGCCCACCGGCAGTCAGCCTGCGTTCACGATGTATGCTCCGTTCTCGGCTACCGGAGCCTTCGCGGCCAATCCTACAGTGAACGCGCAGCATACCACCGTGACTCCATATACCGAACAGTACAACCTCGCCGTAGAACATCAATTCTCGAAGGGCCTGGATATCCGCATCGGTTATGTCGGTCAACGCAACATCAAGCAGAACAACGCGAGCGGCAGTGGCAATGTGGCACCGGACATCAACCTAAACACACCACAGGTCGGTGTCACGGTACAGAGTCGCCGTCTTGTCCAGCCATTCTCGACGATCAGCCTCATGGTCGATCCCATCTTTCACAGCACGATGAACTCGTTCCAGGTCGGGGTACACAAGCAATATAGCCATGGCTTCATGATCAACGCCGAATATCAGTGGACCCGGATTCTGGGAACGGAAAACGTCGAGGACCCCTCTGGTTCCAATGTCAACGATTCTTATGGCAACGTGGCCGGTATCACGCCACAGGTCTTCGTCATCAGCTACTCCTATGCGCTTCCTTTTGGCACAGGTCAGGCGCTGTTCGGCGGCGCCGGCAACATTGTCAACAAATTGATTGGCGGCTGGCAGATCTCGGGGATTACTTCCTTCCAGACCGGACAACCGTTCTCGGTCACCTACACCGCGCCCGGCAGTCCCGTCGGTCTCGTAAGCGGGCGCGCCAACCGGGGACCGGGAGCGAACCTGTACCCATCCAATAAATCCCGGACTCAGTGGTTCAATCCCGCGGCGTTTACTGCTCCTCCAACCTATGTGTCCAACGGCATCACTTACGCTAGCTATGGGAACTCCGGATATAACATGCTCCGGGGACCTGCCTGGCAGAATTGGGACATGAGTCTGCAAAAAAATGTTGTCTGGAAGGATCGGTATAGACTTCAGCTACGCGCCGACTCCTTCAACATCTTCAACCATCCCAACTTCGCACCCCCGAACGCAGCGATCAGCAACACTTCCAATGTCGGGACGATCACTTCGATCAGCTCATCGCCTGCCGCGCAGGCTCGTACGGTTGCATTCGCGGTGAAGTTCAACTTTTAGCCATGCTCAAGCCGATTGGAGAATGTAGCTCGCAATCATATTGGAGAAAGAATGAAGATACTGCATGCTGCGACTCTCGTATTGCTTTCACTGTGCGTGCCGCGGAGTGAAGCGTACGCTACGCCTCGTCATGTCAGTCTGGCGTCGGTCGACAAGAACACACGGGAGCTATTTCAGGAGTCGATGGACCTGGACGCACAACTCTACGATCAGAATGCGAAGTTGGTTCATCGTCCCAATTACCAATCGAGCGCGCCGCGTACAGGGAGCTACATGGTTCGCGAGTCGAGCTGGTATGCCCTGGGACTGTTGCTTCGCGATGCGGAGGGTGATCGGCAGCGAGCCGCCGACATACTGGATGCGGTACTGAAGCAACAATACCTAACTCCGGGAGTGAAGTGGTACGGGACTTATCGCAGAACACCGGAGGAGCCTGATCCAAGCGGGAACCAAGTCATCTGGCGCGGATACGATCCGAACTGGCGAGTGTTTATCGGTACAACACTGGCGATGATCCTGATAGAGTATCCCGATCGAATCTCACCGGAACTTTCGAAGCGGATGTATGAGGCTATCGATCATTCGATTGATGGAGAGATCAAGGAGGGGCGACTCGTCCCGTCCTACAGCAATATTGCACTGATGTACGGGTTTCTGTGGGACTTCGCTGCGGTGCACGACAAACGCGACGACTGGAAGAAGCAATCCACGGACTGGACTGAGAGTGTCTATAGCCTATTCAAGAAACACGACGCATTCTTCGAGTACAACTCACCGACTTACTATGGCGTAGACCTGTACGGTCTCGCTTTGTGGCGAGACTATGGATCTACAGATCGGATCCGAAAGATCGGGAGCGAGATGGAGTCGATTTTGTGGAAGGATATTGTCTCCTTTTACAATCCTCTGCTTCGTAATGTGTCGGGCCCTTACGATCGTTCGTATGGAATGGACATGGAAAGCTATGTAAGCGTTGTCGGTGTGTGGATGCGGTCGGTTTTGGATGCAAAGAGCGCACCGTTGCCGCCGATCGCAGCCTCGACAGACCACGTTGCGGACGTATGGTTCGCACCTCACATAACGATCCTCGGCACGAGGATTCCTGCGGACGCGTTTGCGAAGATGAAGAAGTTTGAGGGGGACCACCAATTGCATAAGCAGATCACGGAGGAACGGGTGGCGACCGCGTGGATTGGCCGTGATGTCATCTTCGGCGGCGAATCGACCAGCAAGACGAAGGATGCGGGAACAACGACGCAGTTTCATCCGGCAACCGTGCAGTGGCGGACACCCTCGGGTGAGATTGGATGGGTACGGCTGGTGCAGTCGCCGATGATTGATGTGGCGGCAGATCAACATGGGCTGAAGATCTCGGCGACTGGAACGATTCGTTTGCGGATTCATGCGAAGGAGATGGTGCGGGCGAAGGTCAACGAAAAGCAGTGGGAGTTGCCTGGTCTTCGAGTTAGTGTTGATTCGGATGCGAAGAGCTTCAGCATAGAGAAGGCGGACGATGCGATCGACCTAATCTACTCTGGAATGACGGCGCTGACATTGGACATCGAGGCTGTGAAGAACGTGATCAATTGACAAAAGTTCACTCGATGAGGATTTTGCCCTTTACTTAGCGGAAATGCCGCTTCGCAGAGCTGGGCTCTCGATCTTTCTAGGACTCGAACAAAAATGCCAAGGAGCAGGCGATCTGAAGATCGAACTCCAGCATCTGATCTCCCTTCCCAATATCGATGTGTCGATCACCGGCTTCGAGGTGACCGAGATCGACTTGCCTGCTCATAATGTCCGGAAGGTCGCGGTTTCACGGGGCCACGTATCCCAACCCGCGCAGCACTTTCCCCGGCAGCGCGCCGGTCATTTTGCCCTCCGCAATGACCGGCACACCGTTCACCAGAACGAATTCCATACCCTGGGAAAGCTGGTTGGGCTGCTCAAAGGTTGCCAGATCCCGAATGGTCGCCGGATCGAAGACCACCACATCGGCCCACATGCCCTGCTTCAGCACGCCTCGATCCGTGAGCCGCATCCGCTGAGCCGGTAGTGCGGTGAACTTGCGGATGGCATCCTCCAGCGTGAGTGCGTGCTCCTCGCGCACATATTTGCGCAGGATACGGGGAAAGGTGCCATAGGCGCGGGGATGAGGATGTTCCTGACCGAGAAGGCCATCTGGCGAAGTACCCTGCGAATCATTGTCGATCGAGACCCAAGGTTGCTTGAGAGCCAAGACGACATCTGGCTCGCTCATGGCGAAAACGGCGACCTGGGTGAAAGCTTTGTCTTTAATGAGCACGTCACACAACGCGTCGATGGCGTCTTCGTGCCAGATCGCCGCCACATCCGAGAGCCGCTTGCCCTGCAGCGGTCGAAGGTCGGGATTCTGCACAACCGCAATCTGGATGGCTTCCGGCCCGGGAATCTCTTGCCATTCGTTGTCCCAGTCGCCGTTGGGATTGAGCATGTCTTTGCGTATCCGCGCGCGGGCAGACGGATCTTTAAGCCGCTCGATGAGTTTGGCGTCGCCGCCGTCGTGCGCCCAGGGAGGAATGAACGCGGAGAAGGTGTTGAACCAGGCAGTGTAGGCATAGGTGTTGGCGGAGATGTCCACGCCGGAGGCGCGGGCCGCATCAATCTGGGTGACGATCTGCGGCATGTGACCCCAGTTAGATTTGCCGGCTGCTTTCAGATGCCAGATTTCGACCGGGATGTGTGCCTCACGGCCGATTCGCACCGCTTCTTCGATTGCCTGAGGCTCCGTGTTGCCCTCGCTGCGCATGTGCGTGGCGTAGATGCCGCCAAACTTCGCTGCCTCGCTGGCCAGAGCGATCAGCTCTTCGGTTTTAGCGTAGGGCGCGGGCGCATACTGCAGGGCGCTAGACAGCCCCACCGCTCCATCCTGCATGGCCTGCCGTACGAGTGCCTGCATCTCGGTCAGTTGCACCGTGGTCGGCTGCACGTCTGCGTCGCCCAGCACCATCCGCCGCACGCTGGTGGCTCCCACATAGCTGGCGAGGTTGATGCCCATACCTTGGCGCTCCAGCCGCGCGAAATATTCGCGGAAGGTGCTCCAGTCTGGCGTGATCTTCAAGTGTTCGTAGCTGGCGCGGTCGGCGGCGACCATGACTGGATTGATAGGAGCAGCGGAATTGCCTTCTCCCGTAATTTCGGTGGTGATTCCCTGGTAGATTTTCGATGGCAGACGCGGATCGATCAGCATCGTCATCTCGGACTGGCCGAGCATGTCGATGAAGCCCGGGGCGACCACCATGCCCTTGGCGTTGATGGTCTTCGTGCGCGGCGCTGCGGCCAAATTGCCGATGGCAGCGATGCGCCCGGCGCGGATACCTACGTCGCCCGAGTACCACGGCGAGCCAGTGCCATCGATGATGTGTCCATTCACAATCACGATGTCGTACGGCTTGGCGTCAACATCTGAGGCGACGCGGGCCGGGCTCGCGCCGTAGAGTATGAAAGCGGAGGAGAGCATCAGCAGGCAAATGGCCACAGCACGCATACGATTCCTTATCCACGAAGGTCGAAAGCCACCGGATGGTTAACTCGCGTCCCCGCATCGTATCACGCAGACTTTTCGCGAATCGTTTTCTTCGCTCAACTCGCCTATTCGAATCCTGTCCTCACTATGGATGGATTTTGAGGTTAGCGTACGAGGAGTACTTCCGATACTGCACGCAGCCAAATGGTGATTGCCTTCGCTCCTGGATCGGGATGGCCGAGCACTCGATTCCCAAGATAACTAGACCGCCCCACACGAGGTTTCATTTGGGCCGTGGCTTCGACGCCGCGTTCGGCTGCCTCGACTGCAGCGACGACTGCTTCGTGCGACGTCTTTCCGCCTATATTCTGCTTCAATGCCTTCACGAACGGATCGAGCGCATCCAGCATCGTTCGATCGCCGGGCTTCGCGCCACCCAACTCACTGATGGCCGCGCAGCCCTGGTCGAGCGCTTCGGCCCACTGCGCTCGCTCGGTTGCCCCGGAACTCGCCAGCACGTTGCCGCAACGTAGGAAAAGCACGCCATAGAGCGGTCCTGATGATCCACCCAACTCGCGCCGGAGGGTATTACCGAGCGCTTTAAGCGTAGCCGGAACATCGCACAAAGGATAGGAACCTACCGCGCCTTGCACGGCCTTGGCCGCACGCTCCATGCTGGTGCCGAGGTCTCCGTCGCCCGTGACGCGATCCAATTCGGTGAGCTCACGTTCTGCGTCGATCAGCGCGCTGCAAGCCACCTCGATGGCCAGCCTTGTCCTTCTGCCTGCCTCCGATTCCGAGCCATTGCCGGTTGGCGAACTCGCATTAGCGCTGTCCTTTGCTGCAATCTGCACTTCTGGTCTATACGGGCGTCGTTTCGGTGCATTGGGCCATGCTGGAGCTGTAGTAACGGCATCGAGCCAACGCAGCCGCTCGTCATTGACACCGAGAACGGAAATCGAGATCCCAGCCATATCCAGTGATGAGAGAAACGTTCCGGCGTATATTCTCTCCACGGTAAATCCCTTGCTTTCAAGAAATGGCACTGTATGGCGGGCCACAATTGCGAGTTCCATTTCCGTAGTTGCCCCAAGATTGTTGACCATCACTGCCACGCACTTCTCGTCGCCAAACCTTCCCTGCTTCAGAATTTCGGTCAACAGCATCTCTGTTAGTTCGTCAGCAGTCTGCAGATAGGTCCGCTTCGCTCCGGGTTCTCCGTGGATGCCGAGGCCCAATTCCATCTCACGCTCGCCGAGTTCAAAGCTAGGTCTTCCTACTGCGGGCGAAGTTCCGGCGGAAAACGATACACCCATGGTCGCCAGGGACTCAACCGCCGCTCTGCCCATTGCCGCTATCTCTGCCAGCCCCCTGCCCTCAGCGGCGGCAGCCCCTACCAGCTTGTGAATGAAGACTGTGCCCGCGAGACCGCGCGCACCGGTAGCCTGTTCAGTTCCTTTCAGGGCAACGTCATCATCTACGATGACCATTTCGACCGGAATGCCTTCCGCACGCGCCAATTCGGCTGCCACACCGAAGTTCATCCGGTCGCCGGTGTAGTTCTTGACTACCAGAAGGGCACCACGTTCTCCTGCAACCGCTTTGATAGCAGCGAATACGGAGTCGCTGCTTGGAGAGGTGAAGACTTCTCCGACCACAGCAGCGCTCAGCATGCCCACACCAATGTAGCCAGCATGCGCCGGCTCATGACCGCTGCCCCCGCCGGACACTACCGCGATCTGTTGGGTACGGTCCTGCCCCGCATCTGTGCGGACCATAATGACTTTGTGTCCCGACAAACGCACCGAGCCTGGATGAAGCAAGACAAGCCCTCGTAGCATTTCTTCCACGACATCGTCCGGATGGTTAATGAACTTTTTCATGACGAAGCCAATGTATGTTGCCGTGTGGAGATGTTACTTCAAAAAGCCCCGATTCAGATTTGGCCTGGTCGAAAATTCGATATGTAATGTAGGAGGGGAACACCTCCGGAAGGATGATGCCATAGTCGGTTTTTGCGACTTGCCTTTCGACGACTAAAGGAAACTCTCAGGAATCTTGCTGCGAGCCTTCCAGAGCCGTCATTGTTTTGGTGAGGATCTGTTCAGGAGATAAATGGCAACGCAAAAGCATCTCAACTGCGAGGGCGAGAGTTGTTCGGTGCTCGCCGAAAAGTGCTCTCCACATGTAGTCCTGACTGGTCTGAAGTTCGTCACGTGTCATGAATGGGCCCTCCTGACCGCCCGAGGCATGGTTACTCAACATCAATATTTGATAGCGACTTGGTAATAATCGTTACTCGCCACGTTTCTTGACATGCGCGTGGAGAAGATCGGACCTACGGACATGAACCGGATTGCTTCCTCCGGAATGGCAAAATGGAATCGTGATCTTGAATAAAGTTCCAGTCTCACTTCCCCCATCAAGGTAGATCTCCCCGCCATGATCCTCGACAATCTTCTTCGCTATCGCGAGGCCCAGGCCGCTGCCCTCGGCCTTTCCGTAGCTCACAAAAGGTTGAAAGACGGAGTCCTGAATCGTGGGGGGGATGCCGGGGCCGTTATCCCAAACGCCAATTTGCAAGCAGGCTTGATTTCCGGTTGTGGTTATGACGATCCGTCCCGAGTCCGGAGAAACCGCCTCACAAGCATTCAAGACGAGGTTGGCGACCGCCCGCTCGAGACGATTGGAATCGAAACAACCCACGGACAGGCCTTTATGCTGGTGCTTGATTATGATGTGGCGGAAATTCTTCCTCACACTTATCATCCGTATCGCACGCTCGACCGTGTCAACGATGTTTCGGACGGCAGGCCTAAAGGCGTCGCAACCCTTAGAGCACTCCAACAATGAAGTGATCAGTTCATTCATCCGGTCGATGGACCAACGGATTTCCTGGTAGAACTCGTTCCTTTCTGCTTCGCCGATGTTTGACTCGGTGAGAAATTCTGCATTCGCCAGGATGGCAGTCAAAGGAAGGCGAAGATCGTGGCAAATGAGAGCCACCATCTTGCTTACGTCGGATTGCGGCTCCGGAAATGGAATATTTCTTTGAATGCACCGCAATGACCCAGCCGACGATAACCGCTCTCTACACACAGCTTGCTCCAGCATTGAAACCCCCTACCGTCTGTGATGAGCCGAAGTGCAGAGAGGGAGGGCCTCTTCCGGCTTCGGCATGCACTCCTTTGTGGCCCTAGAATTCGCGAGATGAAGTCCCATCTTTGAGCTGTTCGGCCAAAAACGGCGTCGTGCGGATCAGACCGATCCCGCGGTTCCGCAGTTCCCTGAGGAGAGCGATCCCCGCCGCGTCGGCGAATGAGATGTCCGCCAGTTCGAGGGACAACTGAATCTCGTCGGGGAAAGTATGCACATTGCATGCGGTGCGAAGCTCCTCGACCCAGGGACCCGTTATGCGGCCTTCTGCCCGAAGAGTTACCGCAATCTTTGATGATTCGACAACCGTGATCCTCAGCATTGCGGTTTACCTGATCGCCTCGGGACTCAATAAAGCAATCGACGTGCCATCCAGAAGATCAGACCAGGCCTGAAGCGATCTCCCAAAATTCGCTGAGACCTTCCGAACCCAATATCTCAGTAAAATCAATAGATTGGGGAAGGCTTGCAGTCATCTGTCCGCGCTCCGGCTGGCAGGATACGCAGACGGCTGTTTCCTCCGGGGTCCTGGACTGCGAGACGGACCCACCACATTCGGTAATCGCGAGCGAGTCGGTGTAGGAGAAACTACGACGGGCGGTGGCGCGATCGCTTGATGCCGAGCTTATCCATCCTGTGGCGAAGCGTGTTTGGATGAAGATTCAGGATCCTCGCCGCGCCCTTGGGACCATCAACTACTCCACCGGCATGTTGAAGCGCGGCGAAGATATGGTTTCGTTCTACCTCGTCCAACGTTAGGAGTGGCTTTGGAGACTTGAGGTCTGCTTGCCGATCTTCTGGAGAATCTGCCTCAGGAGCCTCCATGTCTTTCCCAGCGGCGGCAACCGGCATCAGATCGCGATCCAGCCGGAGGGTCGCGTCGGCCGATACGATAATCGCGCGCTCAATTACGTTGTGCAACTCGCGAATATTTCCGGGCCATGGATAATTCACCAGATTTTCCATCGATTCCCGCGAAACGCCGTCGATCTTCTTTCCCAGCCGCTTTGAGAACTGAGACAGGCAGAAAGCCACCAGTTGGGGAATGTCGGAGCGGCGTTCCCGCAATGGAGGAAGCTCGATGGGAAACACGTTGAGGCGGTAAAAGAGATCAGAGCGGAACCTGCCCGCCTGGACGGCTTCCTGAAGATTGCGGTTAGTGGCGGCAATCACGCGCACGTCCACACGCAAAGAGTGGCTGCTTCCTACGGGCTCAAACTCGTGTTCTTGCAGGACGCGGAGCAGCTTCACTTGGGTCTCCAGGCAAAGCTCTCCGATTTCATCCAGGAAGATTGTGCCGCAGTTGGCAAGCTCGAAGCGGCCGATGCGCCGCTCGAGCGCCCCGGTGAAGGCCCCTTTCATATGGCCAAACAGTTCGCTCTCTACCAAACCAGCCGAGATGGCGCTGCAGTTCACACTCACCAGGGCACGGCCATTGCGGGAGCTTCGGCTGTGGATCGCGCGCGCCACGAGTTCTTTCCCCGTCCCCGTTTCGCCGTAAATGAGCACTGTCGAATCGGTAGGAGCGACCTGCTCCACGGCACGGAGCGCCTTCAACAGTGCTGGACTATTCCCCACGATCTCCTCGAAGTTATGCTCGGCGTGCAGTTCCTCCCGGAGATAAACGTTCTCCTTCTCCAACCTTGCCTTCAGGCTGTCAATCTCCTGGTAGGACTGCATATTTTGAACCGCCAGTGCAACCTGGTTCGCCACTTCCTGCAAAAAACCGGCATCCTCATCCGAATACTGGTCCCTTCGCTGGCTCACGAGGCTAAGCAGTCCAATACACTTTCCTTGAAGAGCCAGGGGTACGACACACATCGACTGGATACCCTCTGCGGCCAGGCGGCGCTCATTGGGATACTGCTGCTCTTTCTCAAGATCGCGGCGCACGAGAGGTCGCTGATGGTCGAACACCCAACTGCCGCAGGTTTCGTTGCGGCTGAACTCCTGTCCTGTCCGAAAGTAGTCGGAAAGCAGTTCTCCCTCCACGGCGAGGAATCGAAAAGAATCTCTCTCCGGCTGGTAGAGGGTAATCGCGCATCGGTCGAATGAGATGACCGGATGCAAGGCCTCCGAAATGGAAAGCAGGAGGGCCTGCTGGGTCAGATTCGTTATGATGGCATTGTTGATCTGAAGCAAGCTGCGGTTCAGCTCTTCACTTTTACGGAGCGCCGCTTCCGCCTGTTTCCGCTCCGTGATATCGATAAATGTGATCACGGCCCCTAACGTTTTACCTTCCCGAATGACAACGTGGGACCAAAACTCCACGGGAAAGCTCGTGCCATCCTTTCTCCAGTAAACCTCATCGTCCCTGTGGACGTTCTCGTTTTTTTGGAAACCGATATAGATGGGACACTCTTCAATTGGATATGGGGTGCCGTCTTTTCGGGTATGGTGTTCCAACTCATGCATGTTTTTCCCGAGTAATTCGGCGGGATGATCGTATCCGAGAATGCGCGCCGCCGAAGGATTGGAGAAAAGACAAATACCTTCTGAGTCGCAGCCACAGATCGCTTCCGAAGCGGAATCCAGTATCAGGCGGTTTAGCTCATCGCTATTGAGCAGGATGTCTTCCGCCAGCACTCGCAACGCGTTGTCTTCAGAAAACGGCATGGTCGACCTTGGCAAAAAAAATGCCGTTACGCCGTGGGATCAGATGGTTGACTCTATGCTTTCGCGACGCATCTTGGATATCACTATATAGAATGGACCATCAATTTTTCGAAAAAGATGCGCGGACGACCGTAAGGATGGCAGCAAAATTGAGGCGGTAGCTCCATGATGATGAAGCAACTTTCAAAGCATATTTAGCCTTCTGGCTCTAGCTTTCGCTCCCGCGACGGCACAGCAATCTGCGCAAGCCTTCAGGGACCCTACTCTGCCGATTAGCCCAGAGTCGGAGTATCTCGTCCAAGTCAACGATACAGGTCCGGCGGCGCCAGGCCGGCGGTGTGTCGGCGGTGGAGATGGCATTATGGGACATCGTTGGAAAGGTCTACAACATTCCGGTTTACCAACTGCTCGGCGGCAAGTGGCGCGACAAGATCCGCATCTAACGCGGACACGCCCGAAGCAGACAACCCACAGGAGTTTGCGGCCATCGCCAAAGAGCGCAAGGATCGCGGCCTCACATGGATCAAGGTTGATGTGGGCACCGATCTGCTCAAAGGCAAGCCGGGCACTCTTATGGAACCGGTCGACCAGCGGGCCATCGAGTACGATAAGCGCTTGCCACACCCCTTCACCGGCAACGAGTTGACCGACAAAGGCATTGCTGTCTACTGCGAATACGTTGCAGCTATCCGCGAGGCCATCGGATATGACACCCCGCTCTCGACGGATCACCTCGGCCACATCGGAGTGAAATCGATTATCCGTCTCGGTCGAGCATACGAAAAATACAACCTGGAGTGGATGGAGGATGTCATCCCTTGGTGGTACACCGACCTGCTGAAGGAGATCACAGAAGCAAGCCCGACACCTACCCTTACCGGTGAAGACATCTACGAGGTCGCCGACTTTGAAAAGCTCTGCAGCCACCCATGCGGTCGACAAGATTCACCCGGACTTGTCCACCTCCGGCGGTATTCTGCGCACACATAAGATCGGCGATATGGCTTATAAATATGGCGTGCCCATGGCGATGCACTTTGCCGGTACACCCATCGCCTGTACGGCCAACGTGCACTGCGCGGCGGCCACACGGAATTTCCTTGCACTTGAAAACCATTCGCTCGACGTGCCGTGGTGGCAGGACCTTGTCAATGAAATTGATAAGCCCATCATCCAGAGAGGCTACATCGCAGTTCCAGACACTCCTGGTCTGGGCGTCACACCCAACGACGATGTAATGAGACAGCACCTCGCACCCGGTGTGGGATACTTCGAACCAACCCCCATGTGGGACACGAAGCAATCTTTCGACGATCAACTGTTCAGCTAACCTGACGGTACGGGAAGACTCGTGTAATGACCGCCGCCAGTTCCTCACACATTCACGCACAACTCTTCGGGAGACAACCAACTATGCGAAAACTGATCGGCGCGACCGTCCTGGGCTGCGTATTTGCCACCGCCATTCCCGCTTCGTCACAAGTGAAGACGACGAAAGAACAAATCCTGTTCTACACGTCAGATTGGAAAGGGGAACGGTTCCCCGACGGCCGCCCCAAGGTTCCCGATGACCTCCTCAAGCGAGCCCTCGACGTCTCCATCGAGGATGTTTGGGAGTATCTCGGCAGTCTTGGCTACAAGTGCCAGTTTGACGGCGGCTTCCAGGCCCTGCATCCGGAGAAGCCCTTCGCCGGCCGCGCCCTCACCGCGCAATACATGCCTCTGCGTCCCGACATGATTCGAGCCATCAGCGCCGAGGGCAAGGCGGAAGGCCGTGTCAGCGGTAACAACAGTTGGCCGATCAACGAGCTTCAAATCGGCGACGTCTACGTGGCCGACGGGTTCGGAAAAATCGTCGAAGGAACGCTGATTGGCTCAAACCTCGGCAACGGCATCGCTGCCCATACCCACACTGGCTTCGTCTTCGACGGGGGCATTCGCGACGCCGAAGAAAACCGCGAAATCCCCGACTTCAACGGCTTCTATCGCGGCTATGATCCCTCCGCCTGGGCCCAGATGACCCTCACCTCGATCAATGCTCCCATTCGCATCGGCCGTGCCACCGTTCTCCCCGGCGATCTTGTCCTGGCCAAAACTGATGGTGTCATCTTTATCCCCGCCATCCTCGCCGAGCAGGCAATCGCCTCTGCGGAATTCACTAATCTCGAAGATGCCTTCAACTTCGAGCTAAACCGTCTGGGGAAGAATGGCGCAGAGTTCGAAGGAGGCTGGACGCCAGCCAAGTACGACGCCCTCGCCAAGTGGATCGACGAGCATCCCGACAAGTTGAAGATGTCCCGCGCGCAGTTCAACTCGATCCTCGAAAAGAAAAAACAACCGAGACCTCGAACACCCTGACCACTTTCCGATTGGCCTGCGTCACTGCCGCGAAAGGGAGACCGCTGACGACCTTTTACCATCGGCGCTAATATATGGAATCGGTCGCCGTCATCCTGAGCCTTGGCACCAAAGGGACTCCCCAAATTTAGATTCAGGCATTGTCGTGTTGATACGCGCGCAGTCACAGATAACCAGCCCGAAGGTTGGCACGCCCTTTCAGCCAAGTACGACGATCGTGGCTTCTCCGGCGGCAACATGGTTTGCCCAGGACTTAAAAAGTTGTTGAAAAATATTGCTGCGGGCAAGATCAATACCGTTGTTGTCTACAAGGTTGATCGTCCGGCTCGCTCTCTTGCCGACTTCGCAAAGATCGTCGAGACGTTCGACAGCAAGGGCGTTAGTTTCGTCTCCGTCACGCAACAATCTAATACGACAACCTCCATGGTCCGCCTCACACTCAATGTCTTGCTCACCAGACACGGGATTTGTGGTCCAAACCCTTTGCACAGCCCTGGCTGTGCTGCAGCGCATGAATTTGCCCCAGCTCTCCTCCATCAACAACAAACTGGGAAAGTTTGTGCTGGCGGCCGGCGAGGCGTTATCCACTGGCGGTATCCATACGCCGAACCATCGTTGGGTGGTCTCCTCCGCCCTGGCGCAAATTAATTCGCTATTCCCCTCGGCAAAGTACGTAGACAGAATCGATGACTGGTTGGGAGAGGGCGTCTATTGTGACCCTGATGGGCAGTTTGCCGAAAGGAGCACGGGAATCTACTCGCGTGTGGTCGACAACGCACTCATTACCATCGCGCGCTTGCTTCGTCGCCCCGAACTCTTGGAACCAGTTCGCAGAAACCTCGCCATGACTATCTTTTACATGCACCCGAATGGCGAACTGGAAACGGTTGGGTCGCGTCGGCAAGATCAAGCGCTCCCCGCCTGGATTTCCAACTATTATTTGCAATATCGCTACATGGCGATCAAAGACCGGAATCGCCAGTTTGCCTCGGTCGCCAGATTCGCTGAACAGATCGGTCTCGAACATGCGGAGGCAAAGATTCCCCTGATTGAATTTCTGGAAGAGCCTCTCTACCGTCAGAACCTGCCCGATCCTGAACCTTTGCCCTCGGATTACGCGCGGTTTTTCAGCAACAGCGCCCTGGCGCGCATTCGAAGAGGAGACATCAGTGCGACCGTGTACGGCGGAAGCGACTGGCCTCTGGGCGTTGCGTCCGGCCTGGCGAGCAACCCGACATTCTTTAATTTTCGCAAGGGGAAAGCAGTGCTGGAATCTGTGCGAATGATTCCGAACTTTTTCAGCGAAGGTTCTTTCCGCAGTGATGGGATGAAGGTAGAAGAGAAACGGTACTTGCTCCATCAGGACATTCACGTACCCTACTATCAGCCGTTACCCAAAAACCTGCGTAATCCGCAGGGAGACTATCCGTTGACTCCCGCCGGGAATCGCTACTGGAGCAAAATGAATTTTCCCCAGCGGCCGAAGAGCAACACCCAGACCCTGGAGCAGAAAGTTACCGTGACCGAGAACGCCGGAGTTTTTGAACTTGCATTCGATGTGGGAGGGCATGATCGCGTTCCAGTAACCATTGAGTTTACTTTCCAGCGAGATGGCGAATTGGAAGGGATCGAGCCCGGCACAAGGAGACCGAATCTCTACTTCTTGCGCCGGGGTACTGGACTTTTCCGCGTGGGAAATGACGTCATCACATTTGGTCCCGGACAGGCCGATCACGAGATGATCCGGATGGAAGGGGCGTCTTACGAGACACCCCAAGAGCCATTGCAGCCCGACCGTCACCGAGTCTATATCACCGGCTTCACCCCGTTTCGGAAGACGCTCACAATCGCCTGAAGGAGAGAACCGTTCGGGGAAATTGACGTCAATTCGCCTATTTCCCCGCCAAAGTCATAGCCTTTCGACTGCGCCCAGATCTAGAGTGAAGCGAGTTAGCCAACAGATGGCCTGTTCTTTTTCGATAATGTGTCGGTTAGATTACCCCAAAACATTTAAAAGGGCCCTGCGCGAATCAGCGGCTATGCTCGTATGCTTCTAAGACCTCGACAATCGTATTGAAAAGGAGTTCCGGGCCGCCCACTTTGCTGATAAACCGATCGGCGTAGCTCGCGTCCACCGGAATCTCATTGACTCCTGAAATCAGAATCACCGGCATTGCAGGCCGCACTGCCTTCACGAATTTTGTGAGTTCAGTACCAGACATGCCAGGCATGACTTGATCAGAGAGAACAAGATCGATGCTCGTGCGATCAAGCAGCTCCAGTGCCTCAGCTCCTGAAGCTACTGCTGTGACGTGGTATCCCTGTTTTTGAAGTATCAGTTTTCGAAGAGTTCTGGGAATTTCCTCGTCGTCCACGCAGAGGATTGCGATCTTCCTAGCGGTCATTCAGCACTCCAACCGTCTCAGACGCAGGTAGATTCGGCTGGCTCGTCCTTTGAACATTCGCGTCAGGCAGCATCACCTGGAAGCAGGTGATGTTCCGGCCGGTAACGGACGAGCTGCGGAAGCGAATCGCCCCTCCGTATTTCTGGATAATGCCTTTGCTGATCCAAAGGCCCAACCCAGTACCCTTCGTCGATTTGGTCGTAAAGAAAGGTTCAAAAAGGTGTTTTGCATTTTCCGAGTCAATACCTGTACCTGTATCGCAGATGGAAATACAGACCTCTGGACGTTGATGGCGGTGCCACGATTCGAAGATGTGCAACCGTAACGTCCCCCCGTCAGGCATGGCCTGGACGGCATTTTCAATAAGATTGAGAAATACCTGCCGTAGTTCGATTGGGAAGGCCAAAATAGTCCCTTTGCTGCGGTATTGCTTTTCCTGCGTTATATTCTTGATTTCCATACGGCGCGATTGCAACTCAAGAATCTCGTCCAGAAGTTCAGCGACGGAAACTTCTACGGGATCCTTCGATTCCCGATAAAAGCCGAGCGTTTGCCGTGTAATGTGAGACACGCGCGCGAGTTCTTCCTCCCCAAGCTTTGCGTAGTAGCGAGCTTCTTCATCGAGTGAAGGATGGTCGCGAAGCAGAAAAAACGTATTGGTAATGGATTCCAGAGGATTGTTGATCTCGTGGGCAATAATTCCAGCTACCCTTCCCATGGCCGCGAGCCTCTCCGTTTTACGGAGGGCATCCTCTGCTTTCAGTTGAGCGGTAATGTCCCGGTTGATCTCAAGAACTGCACTGCCGCCCGCCTTAAGCGCCTTCCGGCATGCGACAGTTACTTCCTGTCCGTCTTGTGTGAATTGGATGAGATTCCCATTCCATGTGCCGTTTTGCGCGAGCGAATTCTCTACATCGCTAAGTCCGTTGGGAAACTTGGTCTTCAAAACCTGGTGAATCGATTTGCCTAGCACCTCGTCGCGCCGCCAGCCATAGAGTGCCTCTGCCCCTGAATTCCAGAATAGTAGAAGTCCGTCCATGTCTCGCACGAAGATCGCCTCTGTTGCCAGCTCGAGCAGATCCGCTCGCTCGCGGAGGAGCTCTTCGCTTTCACGCAATTGCTCTGTGCGTTCGGCGACGCGCCGTTCGAGCTCGCTATTAAGCCGTTCAAGTTGGCGATTCTTACGATGCAATTCAGCAAAGACGCTTACCTTGGCACGAAGCAGTTCAGGAACGACAGGAACGGAGATGTAGTCGACAGCGCCACTCTGATACCCCTTGATGCGGTCGAGATCAGTCAGGTGAACGGCAGAGATAAAGATAATAGGTATTTTTTGAAACCTCGGATGCTGGCGCATCATGTCGGCCAACTCAAATCCATCAATCTCGGGCATGCTTACGTCCATCAGCACGACCGCGATGTCTTGACGCAGGAGCTGATCGAGCGCCTCCCTGGCTGAGCGGGCCTGAATTAAGTTCTCGCCTAATTCCTCCAGGATGACTCGATAGCTCATCAGCTTTCCGGGTGAATCGTCCACCATGAGTATGTTTGCCAGGTCTTGATCGTTCATTTGGTCTCTTCGTCCATTGAGAATTGCATTCCGAAATTCCTTCTTCGGATATGCCCAAAGCTTTGTTGCATTCATCTGTGAAGCCACATACGACAAACCGACAAAAGCTGCTCTGTATTTACGGGTTTCGCCAGGTATTCCGAGGCGCCCGCTTCGAGACACTTCTCACGATCGCCTTTCATTGCCTTTGCCGTTAACGCGATGATGGGCAGACGACGGAAGTGCGGGTTCTGCCTTATAAGCTGCATGGTCTCGTATCCGTCCATCTCTGGCATCATGATGTCCATCACGACCATAGAAAGATCGGTCGTCGATTCAATCGTCGCAATTGCTTCCCGTCCGGTTCCCGCTGTCAGGACGCTCATGCCGCGTCGTTCCAAAACGCTGCTCAGAGCGAAGATATTCCGCACATCGTCATCGACGATCAAGACTTTCCTGCCAACCAGAGCTTCATCGGAACGATGCAGCCGATCGAGCATATCCCGCTTCTCCTGCGGAAGATCCGATACAACGCGATGAAGGAAGAGCGCGGTTTCGTCGAGTAGACGTTCAGGCGATTCGACGTCTTTTACAATCACGCTCCGCGCCAGCATGTGCAGTCGCGCATCCTCCTCGGGCGACAATTCCTTGCCGGTGAAAACGACTACCGGCAGCTCACTTCCGGACTCGGATTGGGCCAATTGTTCCAGCAGTTCAAAGCCGGTCATGTCGGGAAGACGGAGGTCGAGAACGACACAGTCAAATCGTTCGTTATTCACGGCCGCAAGGGCATCCGAGCCGGTAGAGACGACCGAGACATCGATGTCATCATGGCCCAACAGCGCTTCGATGCTGAGTTGCTGTGCGGGTTCATCCTCGACCACCAGCAGACGCTTACGGCGAGGCTTGGAATATTCGCGTATGCGAGTAATTGCGGCGCCGAGCCCTTCGCTGGTTATCGGCTTGGTGACAAAGGTGAACGCCCCATGTGAGAGGCCATGATGCCAGTCCTGGTCCACCGTCAACATCTGGACCGGTATGTGACGAGTGGCTGGATCCTGTTTCAAGTGATTCAAAACGGTCCAGCCGAGCATGTCAGGAAGCGAGACGTCGAGCGAGATTGCCGTGGGATGGAACTCCCGCGCCAGGGCGAGTGCCTCGGCGCCTCGTAGTGCCACCAGAACTTTGAAGCCGCTTTCTCGGGATAAGTCGCAAAGGATGCGTGCATAGTGAACATCGTCTTCCACTATTAGCAGAACGGCATCTCCGGGCTTGATGGCGTTGCGGTCATCCTCAAGCGTCTCGATTGGATCTTCCATGGCCGTCTTGGAGGAGGCTGCAAGTTCGAGGCGAGGCCCGTGATGCGGAAGACTGGCCGCGTTGACAATTGGCGTGGCCGGCCCTACGTAGGTCTGAGGCAGATAGAGAGTGAACGTGCTGCCCTTGCCCGGAGTGCTCTTCAACTGAATCTCTCCACCCAGAAGGCTGGCCAGCTCGCGGCTGATGGCGAGGCCAAGGCCCGTGCCACCGTACTTACGGCTGGTACCGGCGTCCGCCTGTTGGAAGGCCTCGAAGATAATCCTTTGCTTGTCAGCAGGGATGCCGATGCCACTATCGGAGACCTCGAACGCAATAACAGATGCCGTTCCACTGAGAATCGGATGCCGTGCGGTCCATCCGCTGGTCGCTGTCGAGACGGAGAGACGCACACCTCCCTGCTCCGTAAATTTGAAGGCATTCGACAAGAGATTCTTGAGGACCTGTTGGAGGCGCTTCGAGTCGGTTACGAGGCTGCGCGCGAGATGAGCGTCTGTCTCCACCTCAAAGGCAAGCTTGCGATTCTCGGCTTCGTGCCGGAAAGGACGCGCGACCATTTCAATCAGGCTACCGAAGAATACTTCTTCGGCTTCGACCGAGACAGTACCGGATTCGATCTTCGAAAGATCAAGAATATCGCTGATGAGGTTGAGAAGATCGGTTCCGGCGCCATGAATGGTCCGGGCGAACTCGACCTGCTTGGGAGTGAGATTGGTGTCTGGGTTGTCGGCGAGTTGCTGGCCGAGAACGAGGATGCTGTTAAGCGGCGTTCGCAGCTCGTGCGACATGTTGGCCAGGAATTCCGACTTGTACTTCGACGTGAGCGCCAGCTCTTTTGCCTTCTCTTCCAACGCTCCCCGAGCTTGCTCAATCTCCTGGTTCTTGCGTTCCACTTCTGCGTTTTGTTCAGCGAGCTGTTTGGCTTTCTGGGCAAGTTGCTCGTTCGTTTGTTGCAACTCCTTCTGTTGTGTTTGCAACTCAACCGCCAACTGCTGCGACTGCTTCAACAAGCCTTCTGTCTGCATCGTGGCTTCAATGCTGTTCAGCACGATGCCGATGCTGGAGGTCAGTTGCTCCAGGAAGGCGAGATGAGAGGTAGTAAAAGCGTTCAAACTTGCGAGCTCGATGACCGCCTTGACGCGATCTTCGAAGAGAATCGGCAGGACGATGACGTTTCTTGGAACCGCCTTGAACAAACCGGAACGAACTGGAGTGGTGTTCGCTGGCAGATCCGTGACCAACATGCGACGTTTTTCCAGCGCGCATTGTCCCACCAGACCTTCGCCCACCTTCACAGTTTCCTGGTGCCCCTCCGGCGAGTCCGCGAAAGAAGACAAAAGCATCATGCTGCCCGGAGCCTCTGCCTCCATCTGATAAAGAACGCCCTGTTGCGCATTGACGAGCGGCGCAAGCTCCGACAGCAACAGGCGTCCCACGGTGGTCAGTTCGCGCTGACCCTGCAACATACCGGTAAAGCGTGCGAGGTTCGTTTTCAGCCAATCCTGTTCTGTATTGCGGTCAGTGGTCAGCCGCAGATTATCGATCATGGTGTTGATGTTGTCTTTGAGCTCAGCAACCTCGCCGCTGGCGTCTACTTGAATTGAGCGGGTCAGATCTCCCTTGGTGACGGCGGTGGCCACTTCAGCAATGGCTCGCACCTGATTGGTCAGGTTGTCTGCAAGAAGGTTTACGTTGCCGGTAAGATCTTTCCATGTGCCGGCTGCACCGGGTACATTTGCCTGGCCACCAAGTCGCCCTTCAACGCCTACTTCGCGGGCAACTGTTGTGACCTGATCGGCAAACGTAGCAAGCGTGTTGGTCATGTTGTTGATGGTCTCTGCAAGAGCGGCGACCTCGCCCTTCGCGTTGACCGTCAGCTTCTGCGTCAGTTCTCCGTTGGCCACTGCAGTCACGACCTTGACGATGCCGCGTACCTGCTCTGTCAGATTCACAGCCATTACGTTGACGTTGTCGGTGAGATCCTTCCAAGTGCCGGCGACGTCGGGCACCTGGGCTTGACCTCCCAACTTTCCGTCTGTGCCGACTTCGCGGGCGACGCGCGTAACCTCTGCGGCAAACGCGTTCAACTGGTCCACCATCGTGTTGATGGTGTTCTTCAGCTCAAGAATCTCTCCCTTCACGTCCACGGTGATTTTGCGTGACAGGTCGCCGCGAGCCACTGCCGTCGTGACTTCAGCAATGTTGCGGACCTGGCCCGTGAGATTTCCCGCCATGGAATTGACCGAGTCTGTGAGGTCCTTCCAAGTGCCGGCAACACCGGGAACGTTGGCTTGCCCTCCTAGTCTTCCCTCAGTACCCACTTCCCGGGCTACGCGTGTTACTTCGCCGGCGAACGCATTCAACTGGTCGACCATCGTGTTGATCGTGTCTTTGAGCAAGAGAATTTCGCCGCTCACGTTCACCGTAATCTTCTTCGAAAGGTCGCCGCTCGCAATGGCGGTCGCAACCTCCGCAATGTTGCGGACCTGTGCCGTCAGGTTGCCGGCCATGAAGTTGACGTTGTCGGTAAGGTCCTTCCACGTTCCTGCAACGCCGGGTACCTGCGCCTGTCCGCCCAGTTTGCCGTCAGTGCCGACCTCGCGGGCGACACGGGTCACTTCACCAGCGAAGGATCGAAGTTGATCCACCATCGTATTGAGAGTGTCTTTGAGTTCGAGAATCTCGCCGCGGACATCAACGGTGATTTTGCGCGATAGGTCTCCACGCGCAACAGCGGTGGCAACCTCCGCGATATTACGGACCTGCGCGGTCAAGTTGCCGGCCATGAAATTTACCGAATCGGTAAGGTCCTTCCATGTTCCTGCGACACCCGATACCTGCGCTTGCCCACCCAGCTTGCCCTCGGTTCCAACTTCGCGAGCGACACGCGTTACCTCGCCTGCGAAAGCGTTGAGTTGATCCACCATGGTATTGATGGTGTTCTTCAGCTCGAGAATTTCGCCCTTCACATCGACCGTAATCTTGCGCGAAAGATCGCCGCGCGCGACAGCGGTAGTGACTTCGGCGATGTTACGAACCTGTCCGGTCAGGTTTCCGGCCATCGAGTTGACCGAGTCCGTCAAATCCTTCCAGGTACCGGCGACCCCGGGCACGTTGGCCTGTCCGCCGAGCCGTCCTTCTGTTCCGACTTCGCGTGCGACTCGAGTGACTTCACCGGCAAATCGGTTGAGCTGATCGACCATCGTGTTCAGCGTTTCTTTGAGCTGCAGAATCTCACCGCGCACATCCACCGTGATCTTGCGAGAAAGATCGCCGTTTGCAATCGCAGTCGCTACCTCCGCGATGTTACGGACCTGGCCGGTAAGATTGCTGGCCATGAAGTTCACATTTTCGGTGAGGTCCTTCCACGTTCCGCCTACGCCGAGTACTTGCGCCTGGCCGCCTAGTTTGCCTTCCGTGCCCACTTCACGAGCGACGCGAGTGACTTCGCCGGCGAAGGCGTTCAATTGATCCACCATCGTATTAATGGTGTCCTTCAATTCAAGAATTTCGCCTTTGACATCTACCGTGATCTTGCGCGAAAGGTCGCCGCGAGCGACAGCGGTTGTCACTTCGGCAATGTTGCGCACCTGAGCCGTGAGGTTTCCGGCCATCGCGTTCACAGAGTCCGTGAGGTCTTTCCAGGTACCGGCAACACCAGGAACCACTGCCTGACCACCGAGCTTCCCGTCGGTGCCGACCTCGCGAGCGACGCGTGTAACTTCTGAAGCAAAGGACCGCAGTTGGTCGACCATCGTATTGATGGCCTCTTTGAGTTGGAGAATCTCTCCCCGGACATCAACTGTAATCTTGCGCGAAAGGTCGCCGCTTGCCACCGCTGTCGCAACCTCAGCAATGTTGCGAACCTGGCCGGTCAGGTTGCTCGCCATGGAGTTGACCGAATCGGTGAGGTCCTTCCAGGTGCCGGCAACTCCCGGCACTTGGGCCTGTCCTCCGAGCTTACCGTCCGTCCCCACCTCGCGTGCAACTCGGGTAACTTCAGCCGTAAAAACACCCAGCTGTTGGATCATCGTATTGACGATATTGGCAGAACGCAGGAATTCGCCTTCAAGGGGTCTGCCGCCAACATCCAGGCGCACTGTTTGCGCTAAATTTCCCTGCGCGACGGCCGCGATCGCACGGGTCACCTCGGTTGTTGGTCTCAGCAGATCCTCAACCAGGGTATTAACTGAGGCCTCCATCTTGCCCCAGGATCCACGGGATTGTTGAAACCGAGTACGCTCGCGCGTCTTGCCCTCTTTACCGACAGCCTGGCCGACTCGGTTGAGTTCGACGGCCATCTGTTCGTTTGCTGCGACAATATCGTTGAATGTGTCAGCAATTTTTCCTTCAAGGCCAACCCACGCAACCGGCAATCGAACAGAGAAGTCGCCGTCCCGCATGGTTTGCAGGCTCGCCAGAATAAGCGCCAGGTCGTTCCTTTGAGGGGTGGTTTGATCTCCCGAGGCCTTGCCGTTCCGACCATTTCCAGAAGGTTTTGCTTTTTTGGTTTCTCTCGCTGCAACTGTGGCGGCCGTCGCCATAAAATCACCATCTCCCGTTCGAAGTGCGCATCAAATCTAACATTTCACATCCCATCACTCACCTGTTTTCTGCGGCGGTAGCGCCCCCGCAGAGAAATCCCCTGAACCAGGAGATTTGGTCTAAGTAGCTTAGGTGTGACAGGCAAGGAACGACAGAAGTTGGATGTGCTTAGCGGCTCTACAAGATGTCTGTGCGCATCCGTCGGCGCGAGAAAGACATGTGTTTTCCACGACTTTCCCCAGACGGCACGTCACGAAAACTGCAGGTGTCGGAGCCACCAAAAGTCACAAGAAACCACAGGCAGGACAGTCCGTTATGGCATAAATTACTCATTATAAAGTACTTGTGCACAGAAGACCAAGACATCGCCCTTAGTTTGAGGCCATTGGAAACCGGTATCGCACTTCTTATCAAGCCGGTTCACCGGCAGATCCTTCGTCAAGAAGAATGATCAGGCCCTCAGCTCCTCGAACGGTCACGGCATTGTCAACCCGATTCTCGTTGCGGTCAAAACGCGTCGAAGACACGATCTTTCCGCTTTGAAGCTTGGCCTCAATCGGATCGAATCCCAAATTAAGTAAAACCAACAACCTTGCCTCGGCATCGGCTCGTTCGTAGCGAAGCAGATTGCTCTCAGCAGACAATCCGCTCAATTTCCCGCTTATAAAGGCAGGGTGGGCACGCCGGAGAACAAGAAGACTTCGATACAGACTGAGAAGGGATGCATTGTCCTTCAGAAGTGTCGCTACATTGTTTTGGCTGAAATCGGAAGCCAGAGGAAGCCAGGGAGTTGCCGTTGTGAAACCCGCGCCGGGCGAACTATCCCACTGCATGGGAGTCCGCTCGGGATCACGGCCCATCCCGATGCCCGGTTGGTTCTTTTCCGCGGGGTCTTTTACATTTTCGGGGAGGATTGCAACATTGGTCATCCCAATCTCCTCGCCGTAGTACATCGTTAAGGTTCCTGGCAGCGTCAATAGGAGCATCGCGGCGACAGGTGCTTGGCGAATTCCAACTTTCGTGGCGATCCGAGCATTGTCATGATTGCCAAGCACCCAGTTGGCCCACGCGCCGGAGGGCAAAGCCGCCATGTACTCGGAGATCGTGGCTCTCACAGACTCCGCGCTCCAGGCGCACTGGAGCAACAGAAAATTGAAGGGAAGGTTTGCTCCTTGCAGAGTTGCTCCGTAATAGGCCATTAATAGCTTGACGGGCAAATAGATCTCACCAATCAGGACCCGGTCTCCATACTTATCAACGACTGCGCGCATCTCTGCGACAAGCGCATGTACCTCCGGCCGATCGGAATTGAAAACGCTCAGTAAACGCTGATTGGATGGGCTACCAGGGACATATCCGGGGTTTGGCGGATTATCACGAAACTGGTCATCCTTGATCATTAACCACATGACGTCGACTCGAAACCCATCGACCCCACGATCTAACCAGAATCGAAGCACATAGAACATCGCATCCTTGACCGCGGGGTTTCGCCAATTAAGATCTGGCTGCTCCTTCAGAAAGGAATGGCAATAGTATTGACCGCTGATTGCATCGAAATCCCACGCAGAACCTCCGAATTGACTCAGCCAATTATTTGGCTCGTCTCTCCATAGGTACCAGTCACGCTTCGGACTCTCACGCGACGACTTGCTCTCAAGAAACCACGGATGCTGGTCAGAGGTGTGATTAGGAACAAAATCCAGAATTACCTTAAGTCCACGCTCGTGGCATTCGGATAAGAGGCGATCAAAATCCCGCATCGCGCCGAAGATACTGTCGATTCCACAGTAGTCTGCGACGTCATAACCGAAATCAGCCATCGGTGACGGGTAAACCGGTGCAATCCAAATTGCATCTACCCCTAATTGAACGAGGTAGTCGAGGCGTCTCAGGATCCCATCCAAATCACCAATGCCGTCGTTGTTGCTGTCTTGAAACGAACGCGGATAGATCTCATAGATGACTGCGCGTTGCCACCACTTCAACTCTTGCATCAAACCAGTACTCCAGAGCGGTTTGTACTGAGAGTACTCAAACATGATCAACGACCTTTGGTACAAAAACGCGATTATTTATTGCGTATCAGTGGCGACTTTCATGGATGCCAATGGCGACGGTATCGGGGACTTCAAAGGTTTGATGCGCCGTCTCGACTATCTGCAGGGATTGGGAATAACGGCCGTCTGGTTAATGCCCTTTCAGCCTTCGCCTCACAAGGACGATGGGTATGATGTCGCCGACTACTACGGGGTTGACTCGCGATATGGGGATCTCGGAGACTTCGTGGAATTTGCTCATGGCTGCGAACAGCGTGGGATGCGCGTCTTGATTGATCTCGTCGTCAACCACACTTCCAATCAGCACCCGTGGTTTAAGGAAGCTCGACATGATCCCAATTCCAAATATCGAGATTGGTACGTCTGGTCTAAGAAAAAGCCGAGGTCTGCCAACACCGGTGTTGTCTTTCCAGGAGTGCAGAAATCGACATGGAGTTACGATGACGTTGCCAGAGCTTACTACTTCCATCGCTTTTACGACTTTCAACCCGATCTCAACACGGCCAATCCCGATGTCCAAGCCGAGATCTTGAAGATCATGGGTTTCTGGCTTCAGCTTGGAGTGTCAGGCTTTCGCATGGATGCGGTTCCGTTTGTCATCTCCGAAAAAGGCGCCAAGGTAAAGAATCCCGTTGAGGACTATGACATGCTTCGGACCTTCAGCCAGTTCCTAACCTGGCGGGAAGGTGAAGCAATTATTCTTGCCGAAGCCAACGTATTGCCCGACACGGACATGAAATATTTCGGCACGGCCGGCGAGCGCCTGCAAATGATGTTCAACTTTGAGGTCAATCAACATTTGTTTTATGCGATGGCAAGTTCCGACTCGCGGACACTCGTGAAGGCCATGCAGGCTACGAAACGGCGGCCATTGACGGCACAGTGGGGACAGTTTCTTCGCAATCACGACGAATTAGATCTTGGGCGGCTCGAAAAGAAGCAACGCCAGACAGTCTTTTCTGCGTTTGGGCCAGAACCCGACATGCAGTTGTATAAGCGCGGAATCCGGCGGCGTCTTGCACCCATGTTGCAGGGAGACAGGCGTCGTTTGGAGCTTGCTTACAGTCTCATGCTGACGCTGCCGGGTACTCCCGTCGTTCGCTACGGAGATGAGATTGGCATGGGAGATGATCTCAGCCTGCCCGAACGGAACTGTGCGCGAACCCCGATGCAATGGTCCACGGAACCGAACGGAGGGTTCACAAAAACTGATAAGCCAGTTTCTCCAGTGATCCATGAGGGTGCTTACGGGTATCCCCATGTCAACGTCGCAGACCAGCGGCGCGATCCCAACTCCCTGCTGAATTGGATGGAACGCATGATTCGCATGCGTAAGGAGGTTCCGGAAATCGGATGGGGAGATTTTTCCTTTCTCACGACTCGACGACCGGAAGTTCTCGCAATGCGATATTGCTGGAGAAACAACGCTGTTCTGTTCCTGCACAATCTAGGTTCTGAGCCGCGCGAAGTGCATTTTCTATTGAACGAGGCCGCCGACAAAGGTTGCCCGCTCGTAAATCTTTTGTCGAACGACCACAGCCAGCCGGAAAGGAACGATGAGCACAGCGTCGTACTAGAACCTTATGGCTATCGCTGGTATCGTGTCTGCGGTCTTGACTACCTCCTCAAACGCAGTACCTCCTAAGGGAGCGAAGTAGATGACCTCATAGAAGAGCGAGAAGGCCAGCTCTTACTTTTGGGCCGGAGGAGCCTGTCCAGTCATTGTTCCAACAATTTGAGACGCCCCGCTTTCCTTGAGATGCAGAAAGGCCAACGATGGACAACTCCTCTTGAACCGCCCTCATCAGATGTTGCAGCAGGATCGAGCGTGAACTTGTAAGGCGCCGATCCGTTAGCCTCGGAACAGTCAATTCCGCGAAAGGTCTTCTACATGTCTGCTCCTCGTTTTCTAATCGTGGCTTTAGCCGCGACCGCGCTGCTGTGTTTTGCCGAAGCGTCGACTCCCAATTCACTTGCACAATCCTCATCGGCGCAAGCCCCTGATAACTCCGGCCAGAATAAGAATCATGCAGACACGGCCGACAACCAAGCAAACGCCAAGGACGATCGTCAGATCACCGCAAAGATTCGGAAAGCCATCGTCGCTGAAAAAGATCTATCGACCTATGCACACAACATCAAGATCGTGACGGTGCACGGCGAGGTTACGCTGAAAGGCCCGGTTCAAACGGAAGATGAGAAGCAAAAAGTCGTTTCCCTGGCATCAACTATTGTTCCGCCCGAGAAGATCGTGAACGACCTCACGGTCAAGCAGTAGCAGCAATCAGCACGAAGTAAGTCAAGATCGACCTGCCAAGTGCAGCAAAGGAGAACCTTATGTCGAACAAAAACACAGCAGTATTTGGAATCTATGCAACCCCGGGCACGGCAGAAGCCGCAGTCGATCATTTGTTGGCCAGAGGTTTCTCGAACGCCGCAATCTCGGTACTACTACCGGACGATGAAAGCACTCGTGCCTTCGCTCATGAGAAGAACACGAAGGCCCCGGAGGGGACGGCGACTGGTGTTACTGCTGGCGGTGTAGTTGGAGGAACCTTGGGTCTATTGGCAGGTATCGGTACGCTCGCGATTCCTGGCGTTGGTCCACTCATCGCCGCCGGCCCCATTATGGCTACCCTTGCAGGCGTGGGGGTTGGCGGAGCCGTAGGGGGACTGATCGGAGCTCTCGTAGGCATGGGAATTCCGGAATATGAAGCGAAGCGTTACGAGGGAGCAGTGAAGGGCGGCGGAATTCTGCTGTCGGTTCACTGTGACACCTCGGAACAAGTCGATTTGGCCAAAGTCGCATTAAAGGAAACGGGAGCTCGCGATATCTCCTCATCAACAGAGGCGAATTCAAACGACACTTCCGGCGGCCGCGCAACATTTGGGAATATCTCCGAGAGAGCCCCACTCTCAACTCCCCCCTTGGATCGAGAAAGAATTGTCTCTGACCGTGAGGTTGTAGACGACACTCCAGTGAGCACGCGTCACTAAGTTAGCAGGGCCCAGGTAGCGAAAATAGGATTGGATAAGACGATGCCCTTGTGAAAGCGAGGGCATCGTCGTACGTCTTACTCAACGACTTGGTGACAACCGATCATCTCGACGAGACGCAGATCCCACTCCATCTTGGAATCCTGTCATCAATCGCGCTCTTCTATAGTGCTGGAAGACGGCAAACGCTATTCGCTCAAAATTTGGTAGGTGGCGAGCGAAGCGATAGCTTCAGCGCTGCAAAACGGACCGTAGGCTAAAGTCGTCAACTGTGATGAATCTCTCTCCCTGGCGAAATTGACGTTAATTCACCTATTCTCCCGCCAAATCCTAAGTTTTCCACTGCGTCCAGATTCTGCAGAGAAGCGAGTTAGCCAACAATGGCTGGTTCATGGTGGGTTTTTCTCCGAGTCCGCCGCGCCGGCCAGAGCCAGCGCTCTTGTCCACTGCGGATCAGTTGGCTGACTGTATTCAGGAACCTGCGAGGGCCGCGAGACCATCTTGGCCCCATCACATCGCGACGAGAAGGGAAAAATGTTGGTCGATGATCCACGGCGATTTGGCTTTTCACAATCTGCGACACAGCCTTGCAACATTCCTTATCCGCATCGAGACCGACCCCAAGACCTTGCAAACTCTACTTCGGCACAGCGATGTCCGGCTAAAATAGTTGGAGGGGAAGACCCAGCCAGTCGGTCGAACATAGGTCGCCGTCTGATTCCGGCGTGCCAATTGTTTCTCCTCCACCATTCTGTTGTGATCATTTCCGCAGAAAGGAGATGGATTGTGGCAACTGTACGAGAACCTCTATCGCAAACCAATTCGTCCCTTCGCTTTGAAATAGAGGACAGTGGACGCGACGACGGCCTTTCAGCTTTTGCCAGCGTGCGTCCCCGTCTGTTCGGCATCGCTTACCACTTGCTCGGTAGTGCCGCGGAGGCAGAAGATATCGTGCAAGACGTCTGGTTGCGGTGGCAGTCTACGAATCGGAGAGTGGTTGGGAACCCGCCCGCATTCCTGGCGACGATAACCACACGACTGTGCATCAATCTCGCCCAGGCCGCCCACTCGCGCTGCGAAACCGACATCGGGACGTGGCTTCCCGAACCGGTGGATACTAGCGGCGATCCCGGATTATCTGCGGAGCGCGGCGAAGCATTGAGGGTTGCGGTTCTGGTACTGCTCGAAAAACTCTCGCCCACAGAGCGCGCCGCGTATATTCTGCGCGAAGCGTTCGATTACTCCTACCGCCAGATCGCCAACATCCTGCAAATGGAGGAAGCAAACACTCGCCAGATCGTCTCCCGTGCCCGTAAGCATATCGCCGATGGCCGGCGCAGGCCCGTTAGTTCGGACAAGCAGCGGCGCTTTGTGGAGGCCATTTTCGGCGCGGCCCAAACGGGAGACATGGCTGGACTGGAAGGTCTCCTGGCAGAGGACGTTGTCTCATACTCGGATGGCGGTGGAATTGCGCTCTTTTTCTGAAAGCTAGCCCATACGCATCGTTCGAAGTGGCTCTGCTGGCTGCACGGATGAGCTTTGACATGATCGTATTTCGACGCATCAGCGCAAATCTTCGAGAAGCTAAGCACAGGTCTTGAGATTTGGCATCGCGTTCGCTTATTTCATGCCGCCGGGTCAATAAAGTTCTGTGCGGAAGGCCGTTCCCCAAAAAATACGCCTACTTGATGACGTTTAGTGAGGAAAGCAAATCCCCATTTGAGCAAGACAAACAATCGATTTGCGAATCCAATGAGGAAATAAATATGTACGCCAGCCCAGAGGAGCCATGCCGGGAACCCCGCAAAACGTGCGAACCGCAGATCCGCGACGGCATAGGCCCGGCCAACGATCGCGAGATCGCCCTTGTCCCAATACCAGAATGGCGCCGGCGCCGGGCGACCTTGCACACGCAAGCGGATCACATTCGCCACGTACTCGCCCTCCTGAATAGCCGGCTGAGCCACTCCCGGCATCATCATCGGAGTTCGCGATTTGATGCCCACCAGATTGCGCGTACAAGCAATGATGTGAGCGGTGTCACCAATTGCAAAAACATCCCGATGCCCCGGCACCGACAAGTCGGGCTCGAGGATAATTTTTCCTGACTTGTCTGTCGGCGCATTCAGCCATTGCCCGGCCGGGGACGCAACTACGCCCGCTCCCCACAGCACGGTGGCCGCTGGAACACGTTGTCCACCAACAACAATTCCTGTCGCATCGACGGTCGTAACCGGAGCGTTGGTATACACCCGGACGCCTAAACTCTCAAGATGTCTCAGCGCTTTCTTCGAAAGCTGCTCAGGATACGTAGGCAGAACGCGAGGCGCTGCCTCATACAAACAAATCCGGGCTGAGGCAGGATCTATATGCCGAAAGTCATGGGCCAACGCCATGCGCGACAATTCAGCAAGCGTGCCGGCCATCTCAACCCCGACCGTCCCGGCACCGACCAATACGAAGGTTAGCTGACGCTCAATTTCGCCGGAATCAGCCTGCCCCGAGGACGCCATTTCTTCAGCCCGCTCAAAGGCGAGCAAAATCTTGCCTCGAATCACGTCAGCATCATCGAGTGATTCGAGACCCACCGCAAACTGTCGCCATTCGTTGTGGCCGAAATAGTTGTATTGGATGCCGGTAGCGAGGATTAGGAAGTCGTATGGCACGTCCCGCTGTTTCAGGTGAACGATACGTTCGCTGGGGTTGATTCCGGTGACTTCATCTAGCAGCACATCAACATTCTCCTGACGACTCAGGATAGAACGCAGAGGCCGGGAGATCTCATCAGCTGAAAGCAGTCCCGTCGCGACCTGATAAAGCATCGGGCGGAACAGATGGTAATTTCTCTTATCAATCAACGTCACGTTAACCGGGACCCTGCGTAACGCACGAGCTGCATAGAGACCACCGAAGCCACCACCAACGATAACTACACGAGGGATCACCGGCTCCTCCGAGACAAACGTGCTTCTATAAGATGAAATGCTCCGGGGGTTCGATGCCTTAAGGAAGCGATCCTAGTCGACGCATTGGATCCGTTGCTCGCCCGGTTTCTCTAGAGACAGAATCCTAACGGCGCTGATTTGCGCCTGGTCGATCAAATCCACGGATCATGTCACAAACCGGGAGGCGGTTCTGTCTTAATTGAGTGCAAGAAACCAACAGCGAAGGAGACAATTATGAAAATCGTAGTGATCGGCGGTACCGGACTCATCGGATCCAAGCTCGTCAATAAGTTGCGTCAGCAGGGACATGAAGCGGTAGCGGCAGCACCCAACACAGGGGTCAACACACTGACTGGCGAAGGGCTGGCTGAAGTGCTAAAAGGTGCCTCGGTAGTCGTTGACGTTTCAAACGCTCCCTCCTGGGGCGACGCAGAAGTGCTGAATTTCTTTGAAACATCAACTCGTAACCTCCTCACCGATGAAGCGGCCGCAAAGGTAGGACATCACGTTGCGTTATCGGTTGTGGGAACCGACCGGCTGTCCGAAAGCGGTTACTTCCGGGCCAAAATTGCTCAAGAGAAATTGATCAAAGAATCTTCAGTCCCCTACTCCATCGTGCATGCGACGCAGTTCTTCGAGTTCCTCAAGGGCCTTGCCGACATTTCCATGGTCGGAAACAAGGTGCATTTGCCACATGTGCTTTTCCAGCCGATGGCTGCCGACGATGTGGCGACTGGCGTAGCCAGGGTCGCGGTAGGCTCGCCGGTAAAGGGCACCGTCGAAATAGCGGGGCCGGAAGAGTTTCGTCTGGATGATCTGGTCCGGCGGCGCCTGGTCGCACTCAAAGATCCACGAGAAGTCGTCGCTGACCCGAATGCGCTTTACTCTGGGGCGAAGATCAGCGAGAGAACGCTGCTTCCAGGCAGAAACGTGCGACTCGGCGAGACTCGTTTCGAAACGTGGCTCACACAACCCGCAGCACAAATTCCGAGTGCTCCTCAGCCCGCAGGCGTCGCAGCGGGGAAAGATAGTCGTCAGAAAGCCAGCTGAATCGCCACTGCAAACACCACTAGTCGAGCATAGGTGAAAGTACACAGGCCGTCGACGCCGCCTACACACGACGAGATTGCCGAACTCGTCTTCAGTCTGAATGAGTCACGAGGCCATCACGAAGGCCACCTCATCGAAGATTGGCTGCGCGACGACCTGGAACTGGTGCGGCACTACGCGTATTAGCGAAAGGACAATTTATGACATTCACGAAATTAATTTTGCTGGCATGTCTCATGTCCGGCACTTTGGTAGCACAGGAGGCTAAGGTAACGGAGCTCATGTCGAAAGACCTGACAAGCCTTCCCGGCAAAGAAGGTCTGATGATCACCGTGGAATATCCGCCGGGCAGTACCGACCCGATACATCGCCACAATGCCTATGCGTTCATTTATGTGCTGGAAGGCTCGATCGTGATGCAGGTGAGAGGCGGAAAAGAAGTGACTTTGACGCCTGGTCAGACCTTCTATGAAGGCCCCGACGATGTTCACGTGGTGGGGAGGAACGCCAGCAAAACCAAACCGGCAAAATTCGTCGCGTTCTTCGTGAAAAACAAAGGCGCCCCGGTTCTGGTGCCCGCCAAGTAAAACGACAAACTGCGAGTAGTTCTGTTTCACGAAAATTGAAGGAGAAATTCATATGAGCATGGTTTAAGTCACTATGTACCGGGCAGGCGGAACCTTTTTGATGTTGCCGGAGTCTACTTAGTGAGCAAGATCGACTAAGCTTTCCGGAGACAAGTTCAGCTGAGAGGTTGCGACACGGATGGCCAACTCTGGTTTTCGTTTGCGAAGTCTCGCGTGGCGCTTGGGGACGCTTTCTGCGATTTTGCTTCTCTGTCATGGTTCTCAGGCGTTATGGCTCGGACAGGATATTGATTCCTCCGCCTTGAGCGTCTTCCATATTCATGGAGTCGTTCTGAACGCCCTGACTAGCAAGCCTATCGGCCGTGTACTCGTCACAGCGATAGATGCTGCCACGATGACCAATAGTGATGGCCGATTCGAATTAGAGTTGCGACTCTCGACCGGAAACGCAGCCAGTGGATTCGGGTCGAAGTTGGATAGGCGCGGAGTTGCGTCCGGAGGAATTCCGGTCGGAGTCATAGCGCGACGGCCCGGATATCTGAATATGCCGCAACCTCCGATTCTCATGCTTACTGACCAAAATTCTGACCTGCCAGAACTGGAAATCAAGCTGATACCCGAAAGCATCCTCAGAGGACGCATAACGACACCAACGGAAACCCTTCCGCTGGGTGTGCAGGTACTGTTATTACAGAAGCAGATACAGGACGGAGTGTCTCGTTGGTCGCAAGTTACGGGTGCACCTTCGAATAGCCGTGGCGAATACCGAATCGCGGACTTGCCTGCTGGAGATTACAAGGTGATGACCCGGGAATGGATCGAAAATGGATCATTGATTCCAGTCCCCGGCGTCCAGGTAACAGGCTACCCGCCTGCCTATTACCCGAATGAAGCGACGCCGATTCATATCGCAGCGGGCGAGACGGTTCAGGCTGATCTCAATTTGCGTGCTGAGCCGTATTACCGCGTAACGATCCCAATCGCGAATTTTCTTGCAAAGAACGGTGTAAATGTTGAAGTGAAGGACCGAAACGGGTCTTCGGGATTCTCACTGGGATTCAATCCACAATCTCAAATGATCGAAGGCTTTCTCCCGAGTGGCGCTTATAGTGTCCGAGTGACCTCCTTCGGGCCTGTTCTGTCTATAGGAATAGGCAGGATCGATGTGGCCGAAGGACCCATCCAGGGATCCCGAATATCGCTAACGGCTGCTGGAATCATTCCGGTCATTGTGCGCGAGGAATATACGGCTGACAGCGACAAACGGATGTCTCTAGGTGTGGGCCTGGACAATGGCGGAAATAGACCATCACGACCCCTGAATCTGGGGTTGCAACCAGACCAAGAGAACGGATTAGCAGCCACCCTGCGTCCCCCGCCTGCGAAGGGAAACGATGATCTTGTTATTGAGAATGTGTGGGAAGGTAAGTATCGCTTGTACGTGACGCCGTTTCGCGGATATGTTGCTTCGGCGACCTCAAATGGGGTAGATCTTCTTCGTAATTTGCTGGTGGTGGGTGCGAACAGGACCAGCGCTCCGATTGAAATTACGTTGCGAGACGATACTGCCTCGCTTGATGGGACGGTAAACATACCTGCCGAAGGTGCGCAAAAAACTGATCAGAAAGGTCTGTTCGTGCACTGCATTCCACTCGATAACAAATTTGGAGGACAAGTTCGAACCGCAGTCGTAGCCGACGGAAAGTTTTCTCTTCAGAACCTGTCGCCGGGACGCTATCTTGTCCTTGGTTCCAGCAAATACCCTTCAAATCTGGAGTATCGCAACGACGAAGTCTTGCGGCAATCTGAAGCCAACGGCACGATAGTGACTCTTGAACCTGGGCAAAAGACGGTGATCACGATGTCAAAAATAGTAGAGGACGAAGAATGAATTTGCGACGGTTGAGGCTGATGACGACCGCCACAATCGAGTGCGGTGCATTCCTACTTCTGTTGACCGTGACCTGGTCCTTCGCACAAAGCGCCGCTCCTGCCGGACCCGATTCCTATCGGATCGCTGGATGGACGGTGAGCGCTGCAGATGGACGTACGTTGCAGGGAGCCACCGTCCGAATCGTAAATACCAGGACCCAGCAGTTGGTAGCGTCAACCCTGTCCGGAGCAGATGGGAGCTTTCAGTTCACCAGGCTTAAGGCGGACAAGTATTCTCTGGACGCTGTTGCGGGAGGGTATTTGGTGTCAGCGTATGACGAACACGAGAACTTCTCCAGCGCGATTGTAACAGGGGCCGGTGTTGATACCGAGTCCCTGATCTTGAAAATAACTCCTGCGGCAAACATCAGCGGACGGATTACAGATGAGGTCGGAGACCCGGTACGGGGTGCGATCGTGACGCTTTATCGAGAAAATCATGAAGAAGGAAAGAGCCGTATCACTTCGTTTCGAAACTCGCCGACAAATGACCTCGGAGAGTATGAGCTGACCTCTTTGCCGCCAGGAAACTACTTTTTGTCCGCGAAAGCGACGCCCTGGTACGCCACTCATCCCCAGTTAGTAAATTCAGCAAACCCCATGAAGACCGCAGGTTCAGTCGACCATAATCTCGACGTGGCTTATCCCAGGATATTTTATGCAGACGCGATGGATTCTGACGGAGCCACTCCGATTCCCGTTCAGGCTGGCGACCGAATCGATATCGATTTGCATCCACGACCTCAGGCTGCAGTCGCCCTCACCGTCCACGCAGACACAAGGGGGCAAGGTGCAAGTGCTCTGCAGTTGCAGGAATCGGTGTTTGGTCAGCCCGAAGATGTCTATGGACAGATGCAGGTCACCGACACCGGAACCGTCTTCGTAGGAATTCCGCCAGGGCGCTATATTTTGAAGCAGTCAAACCAAACGACGGGAAACGGCAAATCGATGGCGATTAACCTGACCTCTGACAACGGAAACATAGACGCCATGTCAGGTGAAGAAGAAGGGACAATCAAGATGCATCTCCAAACTGAGAATGGTTTGGGATCAGCCTCTGTGACTATGGTCGCCCTTCGCAGCACGATTGGAGGGATAGCCGCTATGCAGGTTGTCAATGAAAAAGGCGACGTGGAGTTTTCGGGAGTGAAGCCGGGTGACTACAGCGTCTCTGTCTACGCAACAGATAATCATGTCTACTATGTCAGCAAGCTCCTGTCGGAAAATGGAAAGGCCTCGAATAATCTGTTGAGCATAGCTGCCGGCACAACCACATCGTTCACGGCTAAGGTTGCCAGACCCTCCTGCGCAATCGAAGGATTTGTAAGGAAGGATGGAAAGGCAGCGCCCGGAGCCATGGTGGTGCTTGTTCCAGCCGCTCCCGAAGCCGACATCGAGCTATTCCGGAGAGACCAGAGTGACCTTGATGGAAGTTTTGTTCTGCTCAACGTGATGCCAGGAAAGTACACGGCCGTTGCAATTCTAGACGGCTGGACGCTCGAATGGGGGAAACCTGAGGTTCTGGCTCAATATCTCCCCAAAGGCGTCCCCGTCACTGTTTCTGCAAGCGAACAACAGTCTCTTCACCTTGCCGCCGATCTTATTGTGCAGCCTCGTTGATCGCAGATCTTTGTTGATCAATGCTGAGCTTGATCTCATGCCGTCGGAGGATTAGGCCGATTCGGCACGTTCAATCTCACTTGTCCGGTGACCTGAAAAGGCACTACGCCTTTGAGGTTGAAGCCGCTCGACACTCTGGCGCCTGATACCCAGATCCGAGATAGCGACGTTGACGTATTATCATGAGCCATGTCGAGCCGCGTCCCCATCGCTTGCACAGCCCTGCTGGTAGGTTTCCTTCTCGCTTCGGTGCCTGCCTTCGCACAAGGAGAGGCATTTTCTCAGCGCTTCGACGCAGTCCTCTCGCAACACGGGGTCGTGGGCGGCGGTGTCGCCATCGTCCACATCCAGGAACCGGCAACGCAACTGTTTTTCGGCGAGGCACGGAAAGACACGCATCAGCCCGTCGACGGCGAAACCTCCTACAACTGGGCCTCGATCACCAAGACCATGACCGCAATCGCCATTCTCCAACTGCGCGACCGCGGCAAGCTCTCGCTCGATGACCCTGCGGTTCGCTATGTCCCCGAACTCCGGCAGGTCCACGACTATTTCGGCCCGATCGATGCGATTACGATTCGCGAGTTGCTCACGCATAGTTCCGGGTTTCGCAATCCTACGTGGCCATGGGATTGCGACGATGCCAAAAACTGCGACTGGCAACCATTTGAACCAACGCAATGGGCGCAGGTCGCCGCCATGTTGCCCTACACGCATGTCGCCTTCAGTCCAGGCACTCGCTGGAGCTATTCCAATCTCGGTTATGTCTTTCTCGGCCAGATCATTCAACGGCTCTCGGGCGATGACTTCGAGGTCTACATCGACAAAAACATCCTCAAGCCGCTCGGAATGACCAACAGCTACTTCGATCGCTCGCCGTATTTTCTCGAGTCGCACGTATCGGCCAGTTATCTGCGCGCGGGCGCTAAACTCACCGAGCAGCCTTTCAACTTCGATACCGGAATCACGACCTCCAACAGCGGCCTCAAGGCTCCGATCACCGACATGGCGAAGTATCTCCGCTTCCTGATCGGCGACCCGTCGAATCCGGTCTATGACGTTGTCCTCAGGCGCAGCTCCCTTGAAGAAGCATGGAAGGGTGTTCTGCCCGTTGCGGAACCGGCTAAACCCGCTACGCCATACACGAAAGGCGCGCCAACGATGGGCCTTGGTTTCTTTGTGCTGAACCTCGACGGCCACCGCTACGTGTATCACGATGGTGACCAGGGCGGCTTTTCATCTGAGATGCTCATCGACCCCGCACGGCATACAGCCAGCATTCTCGGAGTCAACACGACAGACACTGGTGCGCCCGCGCCATCCGCCACGCTGCATCCCCAGTCCAATACTGAGCCTGAACCCGGCGCCGATCTCCGCCTCACCCTGAGACACGAACTCATCGATCACGTCTTCCCCGTATACCCTGCGGAAAAGAGTGCATCAGGCAAGTAGCGGTGCATTACAACCTCTACTACTCTGCGAAAGGACACGCCTCATGGGTACATTCACACGTCGCAGCTTTCTCGCGACCGCCTCCACTGTTGCTGGAACACTGTGGCTGGACAAGCACGCAGGACTGGCCCAGGTACCGCCAACCGAAGCCGACGACCTGAAGCTCTGGTACACCAGTCCCGCATCGCAGTGGGTTGATGCTCTGCCCATCGGAAACGGGCGCCTTGGAGCAATGGTCTTTGGCGGAGGCGCACTCGACCCAATCGATCCTACAGATTCGAAAGCCGATCACGCTTCCGGGCCAGTGCCCACCGATCCCGCGAAAGAGACGCTGCAATTGAACGAAGACACACTCTGGTCCGGTCTTCCGGTGGATGGCAACAGACTCGATGCGAAGGATTATCTGCCCGCCATTCGCCGCGCCGTGCTGGAGCAGAAAGACTATCACCTCGCCGACCAGCTCTGCCGCAAGATGCAGGGCCTGTTTGCCGAAGCCTATCAACCGATCGGCAGCCTGCATGTGGATTGCACACACTCCAGCGCAGTAACGGACTATCGCCGTGAACTGAATCTTGCCTCCGCAGTAGCAACGACGCGATACAAGGTTGGCGATGTCGAATTCGAACGCGCGGCATTTTCCTCCGCGCCAGATCAGGCGATCGTGCTGCGTCTCTCAGCCAGCAAACCAGGCCAGTTGAATGCAACGATATGGATGGATGGAGCACTGGTGAAATCGGTGCAGACCGTAGGCGCCAATCGCCTGCTACTGACCGGAAAAGCCGCGAAGCACATAGCCGGCGCCGGTCATCCTGGCAGCGATACTCCCGTCGTTCTATCCGATGTGCCCGGCGAAGGCATGTACTATGCCGCCGTTCTGGAAGCCAAAGTAGAAGACGGCCGGATATCCGCGGATGGGGACAGACTTCTCATCCACGGCGCGACCGCCTGCACACTAATGCTCACCGCAGCCACCGGTTATCGCGGATTTGACCATAAGCCCGATACCCAGCAGGACGAAGTCAACGCACGCGCCACCCGGCAACTGGATGTCGTGCGTCAAACAAAGTTACTCCGCTCTGCGCCAGCGGCATATGGCGGATTACCGAAAACTCTTTGACCGCGTCACTCTCTCGCTCGGATCCAACACAGCAGCGTTACAACCTACTGACGATCGCCTCAAAAACTTCGCGACCGCGCCCGATCCCTCACTCCTCGCGCTGTATTTTCAATACGGACGGTACCTGCTCATCAGCAGCTCGCGGCCGGGATCGCAGCCGGCAAACCTGCAGGGAATATGGAACTACCAGGTACAGCCGCCGTGGAGCAGCAACTGGACCGCGAACATCAATATCGAGATGAACTACTGGCCGGCGGAGACCTGCAACCTGAGCGATTGCGCCGAGCCGCTGTTAGCCTTCGTCGCCGATCTCAGCCATACCGGCGCGCGTGCAGCGCGCGAAACCTACGGCCTGCCCGGATGGGTGTCCCATCACAACATCGACCTCTGGCGCGCCGCAAACCCCGTAGGCATGGGTGTCGGAGCGCCGACGTGGGCCAACTGGTGCATGAGCGGACCGTGGCTTTGCGCGCATCTTTATGAGCACTATGCGTTCACGCGCGACCGTGAGTTTCTCCGCACACGCGCCTATCCGTTGATGAAAGGTTCGGCGGAGTTCTGTCTGGCATGGCTGATCGAAGATGGAAGCGGGCATCTGACAACGTGCCCGTCGGAGTCAACCGAGAACAATTTCATGGCCCCCGACGGCAAGCCTGCCATGACCAGCGCCGGCTGCACCATGGACATGGCGCTCATCCGTGAACTCTTCACCAACTGTATTCACGCGAGCAAGGAACTTGGGATCGATCAAGAGTTCGCAGCCAGAGCTCGACGCTGCACGCGGCCGCCTCATTCCTTATCAGGTCGGCAGATACGGACAACTGCAGGAGTGGTCCGTCGATTTTGAGGAGAGCACGCCCGGTCAACGGCACATGTCGCACATGTATCCGCTGTATCCAGGCAGTGAGATTACGCCGCGCGATACTCCGGAGCTGGCAAAGGCTGCGCGTATTTCGCTCGAGCGGCGACTGGCCAACGGCGGGGCGTACACCGGCTGGAGCCGCGCCTGGGCCATCGGCTTCTGGTCACGACTGGGCGATGGCGACAAGGCCTGGGAGTCGCTCAGCATGTTGATGCAGCACAGCACGAATATGAACCTGTTCGACACGCATCCGTCGGGGAAGACGTCGATCTTCCAAATTGACGGAAACTTCGGAGCGACAGCGGCCATCGCCGAGATGCTCATGCAAAGCCACACCGGCGTCATCGATCTCTTGCCGGCATTGCCCTCCGCATGGCCCGCGGGCGAAGTGAAGGGGCTGCGAGCACGCGGCGCGGTTGAAGTGGATCTGCGCTGGGAGAACGGAAAAGCCGCGGCTGCCACCCTTCGGCCTGACTTCTCCGGTGAATATCAATTGCGCGCGCCAGCCGGGCAGAAGATCCGCAGCGTAAGCAATGGGACCTCAGTTCCATTGGTGAGCCACCCCAACGGCAGTGTCGGCGTCGCGCTCGAAGCAAAGCGCACTTATCGAGTAAGTTTCGCTTAGGAATCTCATCGATTCTCTGCTCTGTTTAAAAGCAATCTCTTGTCCGAAAAGCGGCTTCTGGGACACTTCACCATCGCTAAGGTAGATGTGACCCAGCAAGGTCTTCTACTGATGAGCCCGTCAGACCTCTGCTGCCTAGGGGTCTGGCAAGGCCGCCCGGGGACCCAACTAGCACTTCTACCAGTTTCATCCCGTCCCTCCAGCCTGTCAGAGTTAGTTGTCGAAAGAACCCCGTCCGCGCGGGCTGCCCTTCGTTACAGACTAAACATGACCAGTCATGTGATCGATACGTTTCACACCATCATCGAATGGGCTGCTCTCGCGATCGAGGCGTTAGCAGTCGCAGTCATCGTCTGCGCCGTCTTCGTTTTGGCGATTCGGCAGGGCACGATCCGCTACCTCTTTCAGTTAGGAAAACCCGACGCCTACGAAAGCTACAAACACCAATTGGGAAAGGCGCTGTTATTGGGTTTGGAATTGATGGTAGCGGCGGATGTGATCCGAACCGTGGCATTTCAGCCCACGCTGGCCAATGTCGCGGTGCTGGGCTTGCTGGTGCTGGTTCGTACATTTCTGAGCTGGGCGATGTCGGTAGAGCTCGAAGGGCAGTGGCCGTGGCAAGCCCGCGCGAATTCCACGGCTGAAACCGTGCCTCAGCAAGAAAAGGATCAACCGTGAAGGCACTGAAAAAGCGGCATCGATCGGAGCAACAATGGCTAGGAGATACATGAATGTTGCAAAATGCCGATGACCGAAAAAAGATCTCGAAAAACACCAGTATTTTCGCTTGTCAAGTCTCAAAACCACCTAACTAATTGCTCTAGAACAACTTCCACTCGGCATGTTAGTTATGTCCAATCTGCTATTCTTTAAGAGTGACAGGAAAAACGTCCGGTATGAGCCGGACATTTTCATTTAAGCCACAGACGGGCATCGGGAGGTCCGGACTCAAGTCTTTTATTTCTTAGACTTTGCACACTTTTCGGCGGGGGTGGGCCCCCCTCAAAACGCGGAATTGGAGACCGGCCCGAAAGCTGTGACGACTTTTTGACTTACACTGCGTTTGATGAAATCTACGTCCCTTCTCCTTTGCCTCTTGTTGGTCGCGGACGGCGCAACTGCACCAGCTCAGGTCGCTGGCGCCGAGCCCGATGCTTTCGGTCAGTCAACTCAGATGATCGTCGTCACTACGTCGAACTGGAACGCAGTCGAAGGACGGTTGCAGCGATACGAGCGCGCCACTTCGCATGAAACGTGGCGGCCTATCGGCCAACTGATCTCCATTGTGGTCGGTAAGAATGGCTTGGGATGGGGTATCGGCCTCATTTCAACCAATGACCCCAAAGTTCGCGTCGCTTCCGATCCCGTCAAAAAAGAAGGAGACGGAAGGGCTCCTGCCGGCGTCTTCGCGCTGGGCACCGCCTTTGGCTATTCGCCCCAGCCACTGCAGGGATTGAAGATGCCCTATCTGAATCTGGTTCCCTCGACCGAGTGCGTGGACGACGTTGGCTCGAAGTACTACAACCGTGTGGTTGATCGTTCCGCTGTCGCTCCCGACTGGAACAGCTCAGAGCAAATGCGAAACGCCGGCGAATCGTACCGCTGGGGCATCGTTGTGGATCACAATGGCACGGTTGCGAAGGTCAACACCAAGCCACCTACGCCGGGAGGCGGCTCCTGCATCTTCCTTCACATTTGGCAGAACTCCAGCGAGGGTACGGCCGGATGCACTGCCATGCCGCAAATCGAACTGGAAACGCTGCTCACATGGCTCGATCCAAGCCGCAAGCCAATCCTGGTACAACTGCCAGCGCTGGAATATGCGCGCCTGATTGATCGCTGGAAGTTGCCGACATTAGTCAATATTCGTCCTCAATGATTGCGAGATCCCTATGGACCGAGATCTTCAAACTTCACATTGAGAATTGGATACTGTTTCCAATCCTTATAGTCAAAGTGCCACCACTCGGTGCGATTAACCCTGAAGCCCTGTCTCTCCATTGCATGGCGCAGCAGAGCGCGGCGAGCCCGCTCATCGGCCGTGCCCCCAACGTAGTTGGCCTTGGCGCGATCGGTCATCTCGTCGTAGCCGCTAGGCATCTTCGCTTCTTTGCCCGTTTCCAAATCGTACAAGGATAGGTCCACGGCGCATCCACGGTTGTGTCTGGAGCCCGCCGCTGGATTGGCAACGAAAGTCTTTTCTTTTTTTGGCGTGGCCTCCCAGAAAATTTTGGTGACATACCATGGGCGGTAGCCGTCATAGATGATTAGGCCGTATCCGTGAGCCTTGAGCTCGCGATGGGCGCGGAGCAGCGCTTCCGCAGCTGGCCTCTGAAGGAAGGCCCGAGCCTGGGTGTATACGGGCGTACCCAGAAAATTGTTAGTAGTGGCATAACGGATGTCGAGCTTGATGGTGGGGTCGAGTTTTACCAATTCCACCAGATCAGGTTGGCGGAACCTTCCTTGCTCGCGTGGCGGTTCGGTCTTGAGCGCAGCTGCACGCAACTCGGGCACTGGGCGTAGAGGTGTGATACGAAAGCTGACCTCTTGCGCGAAGGCAAACTGCAACAGCAGGAGAAGGCAACAAGGGCGAATACAACGGTCTAGCACAAATTTCATAATCTCACTACAGAGGCGATGACGTTAGGAGCCGGGCCGCATAACTCTCAACATCTAAAGTTATTTAAGGAGACCTTCTAGTAATCTTAAAAATCGCGGAATTTTGCGAGCGCCTCATCACAAGTTGCAATGTTTTGTTTTAGTTTTGTTACTTCCGGGCTGTCTTGTTGAAGAGGCGAACTACGATGCTTTTAAGTCATTCAAAACTTCCACACCCTTTTGGTAGTTTGTTCGTGCTGCCTGCCAGGATTGAAGCCGCAACGAGGCCGAGAGCGGCACCGCAAGGCATTCGGGAAATCCTGCTTTGTCTCCGAACACCACCCAAGCGCCGTGTTGTTACTAGCCAAGCCCCATTTGAGAGAGGCGTTGTTTGGATCGTCTTTTAGAAGAGCCTCGATAATCACGCGCGCCTTTCCATAGCTTTCTATCGCGCCAGCAGTGTTGCCTAGATTGGCATAGTAAGGGTTTCCCTGAACATCTCCGACCTTTTCATAGGCTTGCGCCAACTCCTCCTGGAGAGCGCGATCGCCACCAGCTTCTCGCGACAGACTATCCAGATACTGGAGTGCGCGGTCAACGAGCAGCTTTCGGGCAGGCGTTCGATCCCGGCAGATCCTTGATGGAATCATGAAGGTCGAATAGTAGCGAATTCGCAAGCGCGCGGACATCGTTAAACCGACGCTCTGCGCGTGCGCGCTGCTCTCGCGCGACATGCGCCTGCCACGCAATCCCAATCGTCCCTGCTACCAGGGATAGAAACACCAGAAATCCCGCAAGTACGCCAGTCTTATGCCGCGCTACGAACTTGCGGGCTCTGTAGAGCAGTGTGTCTTCTGCATTGCCTTCAGCACAATGTTGTCGAGATCTCCTTCCAGTTTGTGCCGTAGTTTTTCCGGAGTTGTATGCCGCAATCTGCTGACTAGATCCCGCGAAGAGCTATGTTCATTATCCTGACGAGTTCTATACCGACGAATCCTGTCTTGACGAACCCGGCTCGTACTATTGAAAGGTTTTCAAGCCCGAGAGTGTTGCTTCTTCCCGGCGTGAGGGCAACACCACATCTTGACCGATGTCCGCACAGTGACAACATGGCAGAGGGGCGCCCCCCTTTGATACTGGTCAAGGGCAGGTAACTTCCCGCTGTAGATACTGTTTACTTGGACAATAGTACAGACGCGGAAGTATTCAGTTGGTATCCAGACCGTCACCAGTATCAATCCTTGGGAACATGCCTTTTCTGGACATTTCGGTTGACATCGACAAGATGCGTAAGGCCACGGTCGTCGCCGTCGAAATGGATGCCGCTTCCAGCTTCACAAGATCGTGGGGAGACGGTGAACCTCGATGACAAGATCGTCGAGCTGCGCAAGTCACGTGGCCAGTCCGATCTCTCTCCGAAAGAGCAGGAGCAGAGCTGGTTCCTGCTCCTCGAGTCGACCTCAGCAAAGCGGTCGCGGATCACATGCGCAAGGTGCTCTCCGGCGAGGTCTCCCTGCTGGCCGACAGACCACGTGGTTACGCCACCATGAGGCGGCTGGTCTTCGGTCGTGAGATGAGGCAGCTCCGCGCCAAGCAGCTGCCGCCGCACAGTTCCTGAAGACCCTGCACCCGCTTGCGTTCCGCACCTAAGCCAAATGGTCTTCGGACATCTCACCGGGGACCACCACTACCACTCAGGAGCATGCCATCATGAGCGACATCAACCCAGCAGCATCAGCCGCCGGTAGAGCACTCCGCGCCTTGCGCAAGACCCACGAAGGCCATCCCCGCGTCTACCACCAGTGTCGCCACTGCGACGGCGACTTTCGCGCCAAGAACATCCGGCACCACAAGGCCCGGTGCGATAAGAACCGTCGACTACAAGCGCATGAAGGCCGAGACCTCGCAGTCGGTCTGGTTTTTTATTCGCTTCAATAATGGGGGGGCGGCGTTCGGCTCGAATCAAAAAATTTCTCGCCTCCTAATCTGGATCGAGCCGTTCTCTGGGTATTAGACCTATATATGAGTTGCCATGCGAAAGAGAATATTCCCCGGCCTCCAATACGCCGTCAGCATCATCTCGAGCCAGTGCTGAGTGTAGAGCCCGGTCTTCAGCACTCACCACGGACGGCAACAACTCCGGCGAGGGAACAATTGGTTCGGAAGAGACAAACTGAGCAGTTGATGACGATGCAGCTCCTTACCGAACGGCAGGTCTCCGTCATCACCGCGATCCCACCGGGAACTCTGCGGCGGTGGCGCTGCGTAGGCGAGGGGCCGCCCTACATCAAGATGGGCAATGGACCCAAGGCCCGAGTGAAGTATGATGCCGTTGACATACTTGCGTATGTCGAAGCTGGCCGACGCTTTCCGTCCGTGCGGGCAACACTGGAGAGATCGCATGGCCATTACTAAACGCGGTAAATACTGGCACTACGAGTTCATGATCGACGGTCGGAAGTACCGGGGCACCACCAAGGAAACGGTGAAGTCCCGGGCTAATACCGTCGAGGCACTGCTGATTGCGGACGTCCGTAACAACGGCGGCCATGTGAACTTGCGGCGGGCACCTGTGCTGCGGGACTTCTCTGAGCGCTTCCTGGAGTATGTGGACGCGCAGGCAATCTCGGGGCAGTTGGACCTCGACACGAAACGTTACTACCACGGCGGGTGGAAGATGCTGAAGGAAACCAAGCTGGCTGGCATGCGAATCGATCGTATTGGTACGAGCGACGCTGCTGTCCTGACATTTCCGCGCAGCCCCTCCAACGCTAATCGGGCTTTCAGGACACTCAGCCGCATGTTGCGTCTCGCGGTGGAGTGGAACGTACTGCGGGCATCTCCGCGCATTAAGCTGCTCGAAGAGCACGGGCGGACGGCGCTAATCGAATCATCCACCGAGGCGTTGCTTCTACAGCACGCCCCTCAACCTCTCGCTGACATAATTGTCACGATTATGGACTGCGGCATGCGCCCCGAGGAGGTCATGCGGATGCGCAAGGAACACATTTACTGGGATCGTTCAGTAGTGCTTGTGCCCTACGGGAAGAGCTTCAAATCGAAACGGTATGTTCCGCTGAGCGACCGCATGCGCCGTCTATTAAGCCTGCGCAAGCCTGGCGACAGCCCTTGGGTGTTCCCATCGAAACGGGCGGGCTGCGGACACCTGACGACGATCAACAAACAATGGACAGCTACTGTCGAGGCAGTCAACCTCGCAGCAGCCGAGCAAAAGTTACCTCCACTACCAACAACACTGAAACTCTACTGTGCCCGTCATACTTTCGGTACGGACATGCTCGCCGAAGGGATGGACATCGTTAAGGTCTCCAAACTCATGGGGCACGAGGATCTTAAGACCACCATGAAATACCTGCACCCGGACACAAGTGACGCTGCTTCGGTCGTCAACCAACGCAATCGGTCTAAGTCGATGCACTTACTGGAGGCAGCAGGCTGAGAATTCCCACAAAAGTTCCACAATCGTTCTGTGGGAGGAAACGAAAAGAGCTGTAACTGATTGAAAGGAATGGAGCCGATGAGCGGAGTTGAACCGCTGACCTACTGATTACGAATCAGTTGCTCTACCAACTGAGCTACATCGGCCTGTCATTTCATTTTAGCGGGTCTATGGCGATCCGCCAAATTATCGACGATCAGCGATAGATCAGCAGGAACGCACGCAGCAGGCGCGCGCTGCCAATTCTTGCTGCTGTGGGAACGTGTACATCATCAGTTCTCGCGACGAAAGTGGCTGGAGACGACGGAAGGCCCGGAACACTCCGCGTCTCTCCTGGCGCCGCAATGCCTCTGACGCAACTCCTGATTCTTGACCAAGAGCTCTGCTACCAGTCGCTGCAAACGTGCATTTTCAACCTTCAGCTGGAGAATCTGTTCCGAATCGCCACTCACGGTCGCGTGATGAGCAAAGGCCGGGAGGGGATTCTCGTCATAGTGCAGGAAAGTTGTCGTCGTTGGGAGTTCGCTCTTCATCATTCATCCCTTTCTCTCGTCTGCTTCGTGATCGACAAGGACGAGGGAGCACGAGCGCTCCCAGTCCCGATCACCTCTTTTCGTTCGCCTAACTTTGCTCATCGGCGGATGGCCCGTAGATCGCCGGCACACTTGCTTCGTTCAATCGCAGATAGACGGTTAACTGTCCACGATGGTGAGCCAGATGAGCGAAGACCGCATCCGACAACATCACATGACGGGGTTGATTGCTCTGCACCCTGCCGCCGGCGATGAAGCGCCACGGCTTCATCAGGTGCTCCTCTGTCGTCTCTGCGAGAGCCTTGCGGGCCTGGTTCACTCCTTCATCCAACCGTTTGAGCAACTCAGCCTTCGTCGCGACAGCTTTGGTTCGAAACCCTTCGTTCGCCGGGTCGTCCAGGTTCAACTCATCGCGTTCGACCATGAAGGCCACCCATCCCGGCATGGTGGCCACCAGCGAAGCCAGTTTTCCCAGGGGCATCGACTTCTCGTGCGGCTTCCAGTCATTGCGCCCTTCGGGAACGCGATCCACCACTTTACGCGAGGCCGCTGCCTCCCGCTCCAACTGCGCCAGAAAAAGCTCCTTCAGTTCCATATCCATCTCCTTTGGCTGAACGGTCCGCCCTATATTTTGAAGCTTAAAACTGGATATATGACATCGAGTGTCATAATTGTTCAGACAACATAAAAAATGTTTGGAAGAAAGGATCGACTCTATCCGTGAAGGCCGACCGACTCCTCTCCGCCCTGATGTTGCTCCAGGCCAAAGGCCGCGTTACCAGCCGCGAACTCTCTGAGCGCCTTGAAGTTTCCCAGCGTACTGTCCATCGGGACATGGAGGCGCTGAGCGCGGCCAAGGTGCCCATCAGCGCGCTTCGGGGCGCGCAGGGCGGGTGGCAACTCGAACGCGGCTGGCGCACCCAGGTTCCGGGCCTGGACGAGGCAGAACTACGCGCCTTGTTGATGACGCAGCCGCGAGCCCTGAGCGATCCGGGGATGCGAGCCGCCTCGGAGCGGGCCTTCGGCAAGCTGATGGCGGCACTTCCCAGCCGAATGCGCGAACAGGCTGCCGCGATGAGCGAACGGCTGCATGTGGACCCGACAGGATGGCACGCCTCCACCGAAGATCTTTCGATGCTTCCTATCGTGCAGGATGCGGTCGCTCGTAATTGCAGACTCACCTTCGACTACACGCGCGCCGACGGACAAACTGCTCCGAGGACCGTCGATCCGCTCGGCATCGTCGCCAAAGGGATCAGTTGGTATCTCGTCGCACGCGCGCCCAACGGAATGCGCACCTACAGGGTCTCGCGTATGAGGGCGGTCACGCCGCTCGCCAGCACATTTGAGCGTCCCGCAAACTTCAAACTGGCAAGCTACTGGGAGGCGTCGACAAAGCAGCTACAGGAGCAACGCAGACACTTCGATGCCATCGTCTCCGCAGATCCGCAAGCCGCGCAATCGCTCCGCGGTTGGTGTGCAACCTCTCCCCTCACCGAACAACCAAAGCCCGTGCGTGAGGGATGGATTACGCTCAAGGTTCGGTTTGAGGACGAGGAGCAAGCCCGCTTCATCATCCTGGGATTCGGCCCGCGAGTGCATGTCGTGGAGCCTGCCGCCCTATGCGAGCGGATTCTCGCCGATGCCGCCGCGATTCTGGATCGTTAGGCCTCTCAGGCATCCGCAGATCCCACACCTGGCGAGTGAGTCAGTGCGCGGATGCGGTCTTCGCGGGCGGACAAACGCTGGCGACATACTGGCTGAAGGCTTCATCACCACGCGCACCGGCAAGCGCCTGCAGTTGCGCGATCTGCATCGGCTCGAATTTGTCAGACGTCATGCATCCAAAGGCCTGAACCTCGGCTGCGAAACGCTGCGGCGCGTCGGCGACACTGTCACGGCCATTCATACGAAACGACGCGGGTGTCAGCGGACCGAACATCAATGCCCGCGCCAACTCGGGCCAGCGATGAAGTTCCGGCTCGACTCTCGCTGACCGCGCGAAGAGAAGAGCCATCAGATCGAAAAGCATAATCTGCGGGGCTCCCCGACGCGCACGATAAGCGGCTATACCCGCTTCTAGTTCCTCTTTGGATGGGGCAGCCACCGACCCACTCATCGTGTAGGCGATCCATCGCGCCTGCAGTTCGAGTGTGGGGTAATAGGGTCCTATCTGCTCGTAAAGTCCGAGAAAGGCTAGACCAGGCAACTCCGGATGAAAGGTGAAGTTATGAAGATCTATGTGCTGCTCATCAACGTCCAGCGTTCGGCGAATATCGTCGCTGAGAAAGGGAAGATGCAGGTGATAGCCGGTGCCGAACACAATGCCGTCGAAGTCCTCAGCGGTCCCGTCCTTGAATCGCACGGTCTTGCCGTTGACTGAGTCGATCCAGGGTTTGATGGAGATGCGTCCTTCAGCTACCAGCGGAAGGAAGAACTGGCTCATCGTAATACCAGCCTCGAAGACGTCATCCGCAGGCTTGGGCGCTCCGAACTGCTCTGGACTCCCTGCCACCGCGAGCACAAATTGCTTGAACCCCGCGCCAACGGCCGCCATAGGAAATGACTCCTTGCTCAGCGCAGAGAAGCGAGTGAAGGCCACGAGATCCAGCGGCACCCCCGAGATGAGCTTTGGCAACACGTATCGCTGCTTGCGATTGGTCAGGACGACGCGAGCTGCACCGAGCGTGGCCAGGTCGCTCGCTATCTCTACAGAACTGATCGCGCATCCGGTAACGAGCACTCGCAGCCCGCGATAGTCTTCGGGACGCTTGTAGGAGAAGGTATGGCAAACACCAGCTGCACCCGAGAACGACTTCAGTCCAGGCACATCGGGAATCGCCGGTTTGTTATATCGGCCGGTGGCAACGATAACTTTCTCGAAACTCTCCTCGCCGGTGTCTGTGCGCACGATCCAACCACGATCCGCATCACGACGGAGTTCGCGCACAGGTGTCTTGAACCGGATATGCCGGATGAGATCGAACTGTTCAGCGTAGCGTTGAAGGTATTCGCCCATCGCCTCATTCGTCGGATAGGTTGGCGAGTGGGCATCGTGGGGCAGATCGCTGAAGGCGGTCATAATGCGGCTGGTGTTGGTGCGCATGGCAGGCCAGACGCCGCTATGTCCAGGATCGGCACTCCACTGACCGCCGATGCGCTCTCCTTGTTCAAAGAGAACCGGCTCGAGAGCCCTCCGACTTAAGGTACCGCGCGACCGCAAGGCCCCCGGGACCTGCTCCGATGACGGCTACGTTTTGCATGAACAACTCCCGATCTTCGGCCGGAGTGCGAACCGGCATCGATTCACGACTGTATGTTTTGAGGGGCCTTTGGGGAATGTATTGTCCGCTATTCTACTGCATCGGCACGAACTTACCGTCGCAGGTGAACGGAGGTTCTTTGACCTCTGTCCCCGATGCGGTCGGCGCCGAAACCGTCTTCGATGGGACTACCTTAATATCAGTTGCGCTGAAATTAAGATTGGTCCCCAACGGCCCGAGCGTCACCGTCGCAAAGTGGCCATGCACTTGCGCCGGAGTGATGCCGTCGACCCGAACGCCGTCCAGCGTTACTTCGGTCCGATGCTCGTCGTTCAACCCGGCAATCAGCACATCGCCGGGAGTCGTATCGATCACATTCCGGATCGTAATCGCCTTGTAGTCAGGAATCCGGTCGCCCGTATACTTCGGATCTTCGAAGCCCTCGGTCGTCTGGTTGGTGTAGTACGGACTGATCGCAATCGGATTCTTTACGCCGCGCATGCAGATGTTCTGGTACGTCAGGTCGTGCACCGGGCCGCCGCGCGTCACATTGCTCTTGATGCGAATGCCGCTCGTCGTATGGTCTTCCGTCAACCCATCCACCAGTAGATAGCTGTCGCCGCTATAGGTCTCGCTGCCGATCGACATGCCGTGGCCGCTGTAAAAGTGGTTGTCGAGCACGCTCATGTGCGTCGTTCCCGTCTTGATTGCGATATTGTCGTCGCCGTTGTCGATCCAGCTATGGGCCACCGTCACGTTGGTCGATGATCCGGGATCGATGCCGTCGGTATTCCGCGCGTCCATTCCCCGCGTAGTCGGGGTCAGCAGGTGAACGCCCCACGCCGTGAACCCGTTAGTCTGGTTGACGCTGACGTGGAAGTTGGTGGAGTTGTGCAGTGTAATCCGGTAGAGCACCAGACCGTCGGCATGGGTGGCGACAATCATCCGCGGCGTAAAGTAGCGCTCGTTCTTCGGCTCGGCCTTGCGCGACATCTCCCACCAGCTGTAGTCCTTGCCCAGAATCTTCGCGTAGCCGCGCCCGTCGATAACGCCGTCGCCCATGATGCCGACGTCCTTCGCGTCATTAATACTGATGAACGGTCTGCAGCCGCCACGAACCGGCGCCGGCCGCTGTGGCGCAGGAAATACCGCCGGCGGTGCTCCCGTCGCAATGGTGCCGCACAGTCCAGGTGTCGTACCGGGGGCGGTAGACTCATACACCGCAGCATCGCGCGAACCAAACAACGTCACGCCTTCATCGATCAACAGTGTCACTCCGGTGCGCATCTCGAGCGGCCCGGAGAGAAACGCATTGTTGCCGCTAGACGGCTTCAACTCCACCGCCATTCCTGGCTTGCACTTGTCCAGCGCGGCCTGAATGCGTGCCGTGTCGAGCTTGCTCTCGTCCACCTCGGCAAGCTTGTCGCTCATTGCACGAAGCTGAGCCGGAAGCTGCACACACGATGCGGGAATCTTCGGTTCCGTTACCTCACGCGTGTCCTGAGCCTTCGCCGCAATCGTGAACAACAGCATCGCCGTCACGACACGCCATGACGTTGACCTTGCGTGAACATCAATGCGATTCAAGATCATCTGGTCCTACCTCCAAGCCGCTGAGGCCAAACTAGCACAAGCGGGAGACAGAGGTCACGGCATCACGGAATGTGAGTACGATCGAAATCATTTGCGTCGAGATCATCCTCGTCAACAAACAGAGTCGGACCTATCAACAGAGCCAGAGATAAAAGTGCAATAAATATCTGCAACGCAGGATGCAGAGCATGAGACATGGGCGTGCCTCTTTCCTTCGAGAGCGAATATGCCTCTCCTTACACTCCCTGCATCGGCAGCTTTGCACCTCGCTTCAAGATCGAAAGTAATTTTTTTTCAATCACCTCCCTGTTTGGTCCCTGCGCCTACACAATCCCACAAAAGTTGTAGACAAAAATGCGAAGAGGCCACCCGGCAACAGGGTGGCCTCTTCTTTAGGGAGAATAGTTCCAACGGAGGCAAAGCCATCAGAACTTTCTGGCGAAATACTAAGTTTGGCAAAATACCGTGTCAAGGCTAAAACAGCCCCGCTGTAAGTCTTTGGTGAAGAGATAGTTACAGGGGTTACTTAACCGTAAACACGGTACTCGGTATTTGCTTTTCCTTCGCTTTAAGTGGTCCAACCATATATCAAAGAGCTATCGTATCAGCCCCTTAGACATACCTCTGCACCGTCCCCTGTGCAGGAAAAACCGCTATCCCTGTTCGGCCCGCGATCCGTCCGGCTGAATTCGGGCCGCGCGCCCGCTGAGATCGATCCGTAGAAACTCCGGTTCGGTAGCGGCCGGTTTGCCCTGCATCACCCGAATCGCGGCTCGCGCTCCTCCCAGAAAGAGCGCAATGACGACAGCCGCCAAAGCTCCCAAGCCGCAAAAGATAAGGATGCTGGTCAGCAGGCTTACCGTCTTGCGCACCTCGGAGTGAAATTCGAGCGGCATCGGCTTGTTCCACGTTAGTTCATTGCGCAGATGAATACTCTCCACCATCTGCTTCGCATCCGCCAGCTTCCACGCACCGCTCGTCATCGATACGAGGGGCCCCTCGCGGCGCATCAACACAGTGCCTGCCGGAGTGCCTTCTTGCTTTATCGCCGCTTCGATCTGTCGCCCATGGTCTCCCGCGATCTGCGGCGTCGGATACAGCAGAAGCGTCAGCGTTCCCTCACCCTCGTATTTCGCCGTCACTACCTCGGCGGCTTTGTCGAACCCGATGATGCCCGGTGGAACCACAGCACCAATCGCCTGATACCCCACCGGTCCCACAGCATACTTCACCGTGTCTCTCTCCAGACCCTTCGTCGGCAGATACGTCGGCAGCAGCGGAGCCAATCCCTTCGTCCCACCCACCTTCGGCAACCCAACCTGCACCGTCTTCAACAACGCCGCGGCCGACTCCGGATAGAGCTTCAAATTCGAAACCACCACCGACACACCGCTCAGCGTCACATGGTCGCCACCATTCCTGCGTAGATAGCTGTACGCCGCATACGCGCCCGTCGCATCATCAAACTGATATACGGTGACCGTTCCACCCGGCACTGAACCACGCGCTATCGGACTCTGTACCGTCCCGCGCTCATACCGCCGTATGCCATCCTCCACCAGAACTGGCGCGTCAACTCCGCTCCACGACGGCACACCGGTGCCCGCTTCATGATCAGGCCCCGTTCGCAACGACTCCGGAAGCAACGGAGCGGGAGGCTCCGCCAACATCGTCTTCGCTTCCTGTGCCTGTAACCAAACCGCCGACGCACCCATCAGCACCACGCCCAGCAGCAGCCGCGACACCACCCGAATCCGAGAAGAAACTCCCATACGAGGTCAGACTACACCAGCGCGATAACGTAAGCCCAGCCCCGTGCCCAGCACATATGCCCCACCGCCATCGCTGGCTTCAATCGTGGCCTTGAATTTATAGGTCTTCATGGTCGCACCTGATCGCTCAGCGCACTCCATCGCATACCCGGAATTAAACCTTTTTTTGCGTCGTAGCCGAAACCCCTACTTCGAGCTGGCTTGCTCCGTTGCCGTTCGCGCCGCGCTCAACCCGCCCGAGTATTTCGCGACACCCTTGTAGAGACTCTCCGCCACACGTTCCCGATACTCCGGTTCCTGCAACTGCCGCGCGTCTTTCTCGTTGGTCACAAACGAGATCTCCGCCAGGATCGACGGCATGTTCGCCCCAATCAACACCACAAACGGAGCCTTCTTCACTCCGCGGTCCTTCAACCCGGCATTGCCCTTCTGCAATCCGCCATACAGGCCCTGCTGCACGTCGCCGGCAAACTCCCGAGACTCTTCGATCTTCTCCTTCAGCGCGATCTTCTTCACCAGATCGCTCAATTGATGGATCGACTGATCCGACACCGCGTTCTCCCGCGCCGCCGTCTCCAGCGCATCCGGCGACGACGTAAAGTTCAGATAATACGTCTCCACCCCCCGCGCGCTCGCATCAGGTGACGAGTTTGCATGGATCGAAAGAAACAGATCCGCCTGTGCCTTGTTCGCAATCGCCGTACGCGTCTCCAGCGGAATAAATGTATCGTCCGACCGCGTATAAATAATCTCCGAACCCAGCCGGTCATGCAGCAACTTGCCCACCCGCAGCGCCACATCCAGGACCACATCTTTCTCCTGAATCCCATCCACCCCAATCGTCCCTGTGTCGTGCCCACCATGCCCGGCATCGATCACAATCCGGCCAATCTTCAGTCCCAGCGCACGCACCAGCGATGTCTCGCCATCGGCTGTAGGCACCGCAGCCCGCGCGGGCCCCGCATCAGGGTCTTTCACCGCCTTCCCCTTCTTCGCCCTCTTCGACCCACCTGCCGCCGTCGCATTCGCACCAACCCCAGTCGTGCCGGTGCTCTCCGTACTCGCATCCTTGACGACAGCCGAGATCGGCTGCGACGTCGGCTGACTTGTCGCCTCCACCCTGCCCGGCTGTGCACTCAACGCCGCCACATCGAACGAACTCCCTGCCTTCACCGCCGTCGTATTCGGAACCGTAGGCGCCGCCGCAGCCGCTCGTTGCATCGGCACGCTGACCGCCGGCGCACCAGGCTCGGCCGCCTTACTTCCACCGTGAATATCAATAATCAGACGATACGGATTCGGCAGCAGAAACGCCGAGTACTCCGTCACGTCGTTCACATCCAGCACCACCCGCGTCATGTCGTTCGAAAACTGCGCCGCTCGAATCTTCTTCAGAAATCCATCGTCCGTCACAGAAAAGCTTTTGCCCACCAGATCCTGCGCCAGCCGCGTTCCATGCAGGTCAAAATAGATGCGATCCGGATTCGGCACCCGCGCCGCCTCATACGTCACATCGTCGCCCAGATCGATCGCCACCCGCGTGTAATCCGGCGTCGACCAGTGCCGGATCCCCGTCACCTGCGCCATCTGCCCATGCCGATTCGCTGCTGTCTTCGCCACATGCATCGGCGTCATCGGCTGTCTCGCAGCATCCTGCGGCTCCGCGGTCGAAGCATCCAGCTCCGTATCCGCTGGAACGGAAGTTCCACGTCTCTCCGCGTCAGCAGCATTAGACCTTCCCGCAGGCACACTCTTCGCATCCCGCGCCGCTGCGTTCTCAGCTGCAGTCGTCGGCATAGGCGCAAACGAACTAGTTCCCCCAAACGCCAGGTCCGAACCAGAAGTCCGAACACCAGTTCCTTGCTCACTAACCCCTCGTCCCTCGGCCCTGGCCAGTTCTCTATTCCCTACTCCCTCTTCCCTACTCCCTGCTTTTAAAGAAGCGATACCAGCCTTCGCCTCCTCCGCCTGTGCACTTCGCGGATACTGCTTCACCAGCAGCGCATACCTCTCCCGCGCAGCTGCCGCATCGTGCAGATCGTTCTCATAAATCTGCGCCTCCGCAAGCAGCGCTCCTACTCGCAGCGAACTCCCCGGATACTGCGTCCGCAAAAACTCATACTGCCCCACCGCGGCCTTCAGGCTCTTCGCATCGTGCAGCGCTCTTCCCTGCTCGGCCAGCAACTCCGCCACGGCGTTTACGCTATCCGGAGCATGCATATCCCCCGGCGCCTCATGGTAGACAGCGCGAAACCCATCCATCGCCTTCGTATAGTCGGCTCGAGTCCGCGTTCCCTCGGGAATCGCCTCGAGCGTCTCCAGCCCGCGTTCTGCCTTCTCCCACGCCGTCAGCTCCACCTTGCGTTGTGTCGCCGTTTTTAGAGTCGCCGACGCCACCGGCACCATCGCGCAACACAATACAGCCGCGCAACTTCCGCACCACCACCAGGTTCGAATTGTCTTTCCCAGGCCCATTGTCTTTTCAACCGACAGACTGCATAAGTTTAAAAGACCCCACCCCCCAACGCCTGTGAAAAGCCGCCCTCGGTACACCCCCCGATACCCCCACCCGGAACCATGGTTCGCCCCCAAATCTCTGATCCGGAAGCTGATTTCCACCGGAACCGAACTGGGGTAAACTCTCAGCCATGACAGACATCGACCTTCTCGTTGAAACCTTACGGAAGCACGGCCATTCTGTCGGGAGCGTCATCCGCGTCCCGGACAACGCAGGCGAATATGAGATTTACGTGGACGGCACTGCCCTCAGCCTGGAAGAGGCCCGTCAACTTCTGGAACAAGAAGAAGCCAAATAGCAGTCGTCAAATACCGGCCCTCGAATACCGGTTCAGACGCGACTCGCGAAAGAGACCAACCTCGTCTCCGTTGCGGCTCGCCGTTCCTGCCGCTCGGCATTCGATCCACTCCACCTCCGCAAATTAATCCCTCAGCCACGAATCTTCCTCCTCGCCCGCTCATCTGCTTAGCTACCGCAGCAAGGAGAGAATTCAATGGCAAATCTTCAAGGCAAAGTCGCCCTCGTCACCGGCTCCTCCAAGGGAATCGGTGCAGCCATCGCCCAGCGTCTCGCCGCAGACGGAGCCTCTGTCGTCATCAACTACTCCCGCAGCGCCGAGCCCGCTGAAGCCCTCGTCAAACGCATCCAGTCCGCTGGCGGCAAGGCAGTCGCCGTGCAGGCCGACCTCTCCAATCCCGCTGACATCCCCAAACTCATCTCCGCAACAACCAAGGCCTTCGGGCGGCTCGACATCCTCATCAACAACGCCGGCGTCTACAAGTTTCTTCCGCTCGAAGCCATCACCGCTGAGCACATCGATCAACACTTCGATCTCAACGTCAAAGCTCTTCTCCTCACCACCCAGGCCGCCGTCCCCCACTTCAGCCCCGAAGGCGGCGTGGTCATTAACATCAGCTCCGGAGTCGCCCTCACACCCGCCCCCGCCAGCGCCGTCTACAGCGGAACCAAGGCAGCTGTCGATGTCATCACTCGCGTCCTCGCCATGGAACTCGGCCCGAAGAAGATTCGCGTCGTCGGAGTATCGCCCGGCGTCACCGTCACCGAAGGTCTCGATGCCATGGAAGAGATGGACGAAGCGACACAAAAGTACGCCATCTCCCGCACCCCGCTAGGCCGTCTCGGCACCCCCGAAGACATCGCGAAAGCCGTAGCTTTCATGGCATCCTCCGAGGCCGGCTGGGTCACCGGCGAAACCCTCCAGGTGGGCGGCGGATTGAAGTTCTAGCAAAGCCGGGATCTGCTAACTTTGTTTGTTTTTACGTTTGTCGTCCCGTGGGGATCTGCTGTTGACTTTGCTTGTTTTAGAGTTGTCATCCTTCGCCCGACTGGGGTCCACGGCGAGCGGTCTCTGCTCGCTGGGGTGGGATGGCGGAGGACCCGCTGTTGCTGTTGCCTTTGCCGTTGCCCTTGCTTCTAGGTAGCCCAAGGCTTCAGCCTTGGGTCTCTCCCGCATCAGAAAAACCCGGGGGGCTTCAGCCCCTGGGGTACGCATTTTCGCCGCGCCACGAACAACTACAGAAAACCCTCCACCACACCCGCCGCCCCACTCAAAGCCGCATCAAGCGACCCCACATCACTCCCTCCAGCCTCCGCCAGATCGGGCCGTCCCCCGCCCTTACCGCCAACCTTCGCGGCCAATAGCCCCACGATCTTCCCAGCCTGCACTTTGCCGGTAAGGTCCTTGGTCACACCCACAATCAAAGAAACCTTCCCATCCGCCGCCGCCCCCAATACCACCACACCTGACCCCAGTTTCCCGCGCAGCGAATCCACCAACTCACGCATCTGCGCCTTCTCCAGCCCATCCACCCGCTGGGCCAGCACCTTCACTCCCTTCACCGCAACCGCCGAAGCACCCGCGTCAGCCAACGAAGACGACGCAGCCTTCATTCGCACCACATCCAACTCCCGCCGCAGCTTCTTCATCTCCTCTTCCTGAGCCGCGATCCGATGTCGCAGCGCATCCGCCGGCGTCACGGTCCCAGAAGAAGAACCCACAAGCGATCCCACAACGCGAGCCACATCAAAGTCTCTTCGGAACTCATGCAGCGCGCCCGTCCCACTCACCGCCTCCACCCGGCGCACTCCCGAAGACACCGACCCCTCCCCAACAATCTTGATCACGCCAATCTCGCCCGTAGCCCCGGTATGAATCCCCCCGCAAAGCTCCGTCGAAAAATCGCCAATCTTCACCACCCGCACCCGCTCGCCATACTTCTCGCCGAACAGCGCCATCGCCCCCAGCTCATTCACCGCCACATCGATCGGCACATCCACCAGCGTCTCCACCTTCGTATTCCCCATCACCTGCCGGTTCACAATGTCCTCAACCTCCTGCAGCTCTTCATCGGCCACACCGGCAAAGTGCGAAAAGTCGAACCGCAGCCGCGTCGCATCGTTCAGCGACCCCGCCTGCTTCACATGCTTCCCCAGCACCTCGCGCAGCGCCGCATGCAGCAGATGCGTCCCCGTATGGTTCCGTATCGTCGCCGACCGCGTCGTCGCATCCACCACCGTATCGACCGTATCGCCCACCGCAATCGTCTGGTTCGCCCTCACCTTATGCGCAAACACACCCTGCACCGGCTTCGTCGCGCCACTCACCTCAGCTACAACTGCGTTGTGATCCCCCGAATACAACCAACCCACATCCCCAACCTGCCCGCCCGAGTCCGCATAAAAACTCGTAGCATCGAGCACGACCTCACCCAACTCCCCGGCCTTCAACTCCGGCACACCAATGCCACCGGCGACCAGCGCCAACACCCGAGCCCCATCCACCCGCAGCGCGGTATACCCTTCAAACTCCGTCTTAGGCAACTCCCGATACACCGGCGCCGCCGACTTCTGCGACCCACCCTTCCAACTTGCCCGCGCCCGCGCCTGTTCCTCTTCCTTTGCCGCCTCGAACCCAGGCATATCGAACTCAACTTCAGCATCTCGAGCAGCATCGACCATGAAGTCCAATGGCAATCCGAAAGTCTCATAGAGACGGAATGCATCGCGACCGCTGAGCATCGCCCGTTGATGCCCTGCATAAAGTCCAGGAACAATGCCACCATCGTGAAACGACTCTTGAATTACCTCACCCGCTTCGTTGGTATAGGAGAAATGTCTGACTCCGGACTCCACCCGCGGCGTGACAAGGTCCTTATAAAAATTTCTGACCAGGTCTGAAGCCATTCCAGACGACCCGCCAGCCCAAAAGTGTTGCGCGTATCGTGAGTGTGCAGAATCTGGCTCTTTAGCTGCCTCTGCACTCAGTCCGTCGATCACAGCGCGCATCGACGAAAGAAGCGCATCATCGAGTTCTTTCATTCCGCTGGCCATCACCCGCGCAAACTGCAACTCCTCCGCCAACACAACCTTACTCACCCGCTCTGCCGACTCCTTCAACTCCGGATAAGCCACCTGCATCTCATCCCGAACCGCAAACACCATCTCATGCATAAACGGCTTCTCCTGCCCCAGCAGCCGTCCATGCCGAATCCCGCGACGCAGAATCTTCCGCAGCACATACCCACGACCATCATTCGCAGGATGCACCCCATCCGAAATCAAAAACGTAGCCGCCCGAGCATGGTCCGCAATAATCCGCAGACTCGCCGCTTCCCGATGGGACCGCTCATCCACCTCGTGCTCCGGTTCCACCTTATGCCCGGTCAACTCCTCCGCACGCTTGATCAGCGGAGTAAACAAGTCCGTCTCAAAGTTCGACAGCACTCCCTGCAGCACCGCCGCAACCCGCTCCAACCCCATCCCCGTATCGATCGAAGGCTTCGGCAGCGGCGTCAGCACCCCATCGCTGGTCTTGGGATCAAGAGTCCGATCGAACTGCATAAAAACCAGATTCCAGATCTCAACATACCGCTGCTCATCCAGCGGAAACGGCTTATCCACCCCCGGCTCCTCCGCCGCCTCAATCCCCAGGTCGTAAAAGATCTCCGAGCAAGGCCCGCAAGGCCCCGTATCCCCCATCTGCCAGAAGTTATCCTTCGCCCCCATCCCGAAGATGCGCTCTTTCGGCATCCCAGTCTCCACCCACAACCGCTCCGCCTCATCATCCCGCGGAACCTTCGCATCGCCCTCAAACACCGTGCAATACAACTTCGCCGGATCAATCCCGAACCACTCCTTCGAGGTCAGCAGCTCCCACGCAAAAGCAATCGCGTCCTTCTTGAAGTAGTCCCCAAACGAAAAATTCCCCAGCATCTCAAAAAACGTATGGTGCCGCCGCGTAAACCCCACGTTCTCAAGATCGTTATGCTTCCCCCCCGCCCGCACGCACTTCTGCGAACTCGCCGCCCGCGTATAGTCCCGCTTCTCCATACCCAAGAAAAACATCCTTAAACTGATTCATCCCCGCATTGGTAAACAGCAGCGTAGGATCATTCGCCGGCACCAGCGAAGAAGAGTGCACCCGTCCGGTGCCCCTTACCCTCAAAAAACCGCAAAAAATCTTCCCGAATCTGGCTTCCCGAACGATAGATCATAGAGTAAAGTTTAGCAGCGAGGAGCCAGGTCTATGCGCGCAACATCAATCGCGACCGCCCTCTTGTTACTTGTCTCTGTCGCCCATCGGCATCGCCCAGCAGGAAACCTGCGGCCTACGCAAGATGACAGAAACCACGACGCCCATCTACCCACCCATTGCAAAGGCAGCCCACGTCGAAGGCAACGTCGTCCTGCTGGTCAACTTCAAAACAAGTGGCGAGGTCGAAAAGATAGACATCGTAAGCGGCCATGAGATGCTGAAGATCGCCGCCACAAACTATGTTCAGGGATGGCACGCCAACGAATACACCGGACCACGCACCTGCCCGATCGTCGTCAGCTTTCGCCTGCACCGGCAAGGCGACACGACAACACCACCCGTCGTCCGTCAGGATCTGCAACACGTAACGTTGACCGAACCCGCTGCTCTCGTGCAAGCCAGCCTTGCCTCGATAATCGAGATGCCGAAAACAATCAAACTCCTCTACCGTCCGTTCGATTCAAACTCGATCCAGCAGATGTACTACGTGATACGCCTCGATTCCGTTACAGCTATCTATAGACCATAAAAGCTGGGCTATTTGATTCCACCAGCTTCCGCTTCCGCAACTCCCAATACCAAGTCAAAGTCTTCACATCGTTCTTCCACCTCGGCAACGTCCCACCAACACCCGCGGAACTGCGCTCCTTACCCCGCTTACCCCACCAACCCCGGCACCCACGTCTGTCCCTCCATCCGAAACACCTCATCCTCCGTCTTCCGCAACCCCGCAAACTCCCCGCGATGCTCCACCATCACCATCGCACTTACCAGCGCATCAAACGCATCCTCACTCCCCCTCGCCTTCGCCAACACCCCGCGCGACAACCCCGCATACAGCTCACTCTCCCTCCGCTTCTTCGCCAGATAAGCCGTCCGCGCCGCCTCCGAACTCTTATTCACCGCCCCCGTCATCAGCCGTGTATAAATCTCCACCACCATCGGCTTCTTCAGCGAAGGCGCATCATAAGGCCAAATCCTGAATCCCGCCTCCCGCAGCATCAGCAGCCCCGGCATCCCCCGCAGCGAAGCCGTCCCCACCGCTCCCGCCCCGCCAATCTGAAACACCGATTTCGGCGCGATCCCCGCAATCCTCGCAATCTGCAGCGGATCCGTCATCTCCGCCCTTACCTTCAACACCGTCTCCGCCCGTCGCAGCATCCTGTGAGCATGCTCGCCACAAAACTCCGCCGGCTTCTTTCCATGCCGCTGCGATCCCACCCTCCCCCAAAACCGCCCATCCTCACAATCCTTGTGCAGCCACTTCTCCCCCTGCCCATCCGCCACCACCCGCCAAAACTCCGGAGCCGACCCGATCCCGATCTCCCGCAAGAACCAAGCCGGAAAGCTAAACGTAAAATCGAACCCCACCACCATCCTCCGAGTCTCCCGCGCCAACTCCACGAGCCACTCCATCAACTCCACCCGCGTCCGCCCGTTTTCCAGCCTCACGCTAGCTTTGTCGGAAGAGCCAGAAGAAGCCGTCCAAACTCCAGCCCAAATCTTCCGCCTCTGCCCCGAGCCCTGGTCACCCGACCAATCCACCGCCACCACCCGCTGCAACCCGCCGTCCGTCATACTCCCATCATCCACCAGCGGAACTTTTTCCGCCCACCCAGCGTTATCCTCTAACGAGAGAAAACCTATGCTCAACTTCCTGCTCTTCTGCATCCTCGCTTTCTTTTGCTGGCCCCTGGCCCTCGCAGCTCTCATCCTCTATCCGCTGATCTGGTTGATCCTCCTACCCTTCCGCCTCGTCGGCATCGCCGTTGGCGGAGCCTTCGAACTCATCGCCGCGCTCTTCTCCCTACCCGGCCGCATGCTCCGCGCCATCTAGTCCCGCGTCCTAAAGATCAGCGAGAATAGAAGCATGACCGGCACCCGCATCGACAAATGGCTCTGGGCCGCCCGCTTCTTCAAGACGCGCGAACAGGCCTCCAAAGCCTGCGACCTCAACCGCGTCCTCTCCAACAATGTCTTCGCCAAGCCCGCCCGCGAAGTCCGCATCGGCGACATGCTTCACATCAAGAACGAAGGCGGCGAGTTCGACATCGAAGTCCTCGCCCTCAGCCAGCAGCGAGCCTCCGCCCCGATCGCGCAAACCCTCTACCGCGAAACCGAAGCCAGCAAAGAGGCTCGCCGCAAAGCCGCCGAAGAACGCAAACTCCTCGGCCCCATCGCCTGGACCTCCGCTCCCGTCGAAGCGCCCCAACAAACGCGACCGCCGCCTCATCCACAGCTTCCGCGGCGACTACTAAATCACGCCCACGCCGAGCATCGCGAGGCCAACATCACCCAACCCGCCACGACCGGTACACAAGGCACGAAGTGCCCGCCCCACGCGTAGTGGGCCCGTCCGGCAGGACAAGCCAAGTAGAAGTCCGGCAGGACAAGCGCAGTGGAAGTCCAGCAGGACACAAGCTCATTCATCATCCTTCTCATTCTGACGAGCATACGAATCCGAATCCCCCGCCCGCTCCTCCGGCTCCGCAAACGCCTCGGCCTCACCCACATCCAAACCCTCAACCGTCTCTTCCGGCAGCTCCCACTCCCGCAGCACCTTATAAATCGCCCGTGAAGAAAACCCCGCCCTGAGCAGCCGGTTCATCGTCCGCACCGTCTCCTTCTGTGCATTCGCACCACTCGGCTGTTTTATCCGTTTCCTCGCGATATACTGCCGCGCCAGCGCCACCTCATCCACGTCCTCATACGCCGTCTCCAGCGTCGACGCCACCAGCTCCTTCCCCACGCCCTTCTGCATCAAATCCTGCTGTACCCTCCGCCTGCCGAACTTCTCATGCTCCTTGCGCACACGCGTGTAGTCCTCGGCGAACCGCGTATCGCTCAAATAATTCAGCTCCTTCAGCCGAACTACAACCGCATCGATAGCCCGCGTCCCCGCCTCACCCTCCTCCGCACGCAGCTTCATCAGCCTTCGCAGATCGCGCTCCGTGCGCATCCTTCGCGCCAACGCCCCCACCGCATACTCGAACAATCCGGCTTCACCCACCGGCTCCCGCTTCTTCGGCCTTGCAAACGCCATCACACTCTCCCGCCGCTAGAGCAATTTTCCTATGGTGTAGAGAAATACGTCGCTATCTACGTCGTCTTCTATTCGGGAAAACGGTTCTATGGAACGACGTTCAGTGTAATCTCATTCGACTCCACCACCTCGTGGCTCGCCGGGTCCCTCCGCGACACCCTCACCGTATACCGTCCCGGCCTGCTCAGATTCACCAGCTTCCGAAGATGCGCCGTCTGCACCACACTCTGTCCCGGTTGCACATAATCCACGGTGCGGTCTTCCGTCAGCTGACGCTGCCGTGCCTCGCGCCCATACGCCGTCTCTTCCAATACGTGACCCGCCGCATTCCGCACCACAATCGTGAAGGAATACTCCGGAGTCTGCGATCCCGGGCGATGTGCAAACAGGATCTGATGTTCCGCCAGATTCGTCAGAGTAATCACAATCTGAGCATCGGACCCCGCCTGCACTTCATCGTTCGGAGCGCTGATTCTAATCTGGAATGACGCGCGGCCATCTCCCCCCGACGTCGCCTTCTCCTTCGAAGCCGGTGGCGGGGGTACTGTGGCCGGAGCCGTGTGCTCGATCGGCTCTGGAGCCGGAGCTGTAACCACAGCCGGAGCACGAACCGGAGGAGGAGCCTCAGCGGGAACCTCGGCAGGGGGCGGAATCGGAGCCGCCAGCGCATCTATCTTCGGAGTTTTCGGCGCCGTCTTAGGAGTCTTGGGCGCTGTCTTCGGAGTCTTCGGCGCTGGAACCGGCGGAGCGGGCGCCTTCTCCGGTGCAGCCTTCTCCTCATCCATCTCCGTCGGCCGCGATACTCCCGTTCTCGTATTCGACGAACCTGCTTTCGGCGCCGCGACAGGAGCCGTCCGCCCCTCAAACCCGCTCAACGAATACGTATTCGACTTCGTCCACCGATCACACCAGTCCCCCACCGTCTCATACCACAGCTTCGAATTCTGCGGCTTCAGCACCCAATGTCCTTCGTCCGGAAAATAAAGCATCTTGCTCGGCACATTCAGCCGCTGCAGCGCGGTAAACAACTGCAACCCCTCCGACACATCCAGCCGATAGTCCCGCTGCGAATGAATCACCAGCGTCGGCGTCTTTGCATTCCGGATCGACAACATCGGCGACCACTTGCGGAACGGATCCTCTGCCACCGGCTTACCAAAGTAGTTCCACGGCTGCGCCGGCTCAGGGTTCAACCCCTGCCGCACCGCGCGCCCCTTCGCCGCAGTCACCGTCACAGGCTCGCGGAACTCCCACTCGTTGAACCACAACTCCTCGGTGTCGCCATACGCGCTCTGCGGATTGAACATCCCGTCATGCGTCACAATGCACGCAAACCGGTCCGTGTGGGTCAGGATCCAGTTCGCCATGAACCCGCCATAGCTTCCCCCCAGCGCACACTCCCGCGTCTTATCAATAAAGGGATACTGTTTCTCCGCGTAGTCCAGCCCCTTCATCAGATCGACATACGCCTTCCCGCCCCAGTCGCCGTTCACGCCATCGACAAACGCCTGCCCATACCCCGTCGACCCGCGCGGATTCACCATCACCACCACATACCCGCTCGCCGCCATCAACTCAGGATTCCACCGATAGCTCCACGCATCCCCCCACGCCCCCTGCGGCCCTCCATGAATCAGAAACTTCACCGGATACTTCCGCGTCTCATCGAAGTTCGGCGGACGAATCAGAAATCCCTCCACCGGTGTTGCGCCTGCACCGGCAAACCTGAACTTCTCCTGCTCTGGCAGATCAAGCGTCCTGAGCAACCCATCGTTCAAATGAGTGATCTGCCTCCGCGGACTCCATCCGCCCACAGGCAGCGTTCCCACGATCGAAAACTTCGCCATCTCGGCAGCCTGCTTCGCCTCTTCCGGAGAACCAGGCTCCGGTTGCGGCTCCTCGGTCAGCCCCGGAGCGATCACGTTGATCTCCGCTGGTTGGTCAACGCTCATCCGGGTCGCAACCAGATTATTTCCGTCACGGCTGATTTGAAGATCGGAGAACTCACCGTCCCCGACGATCGGTTTGAACGGATCTTCAGGCTCGCCCTCAAACTGGTAACGCAAGACCACCGTCCGCCCCGCATCGCCGCTGGCAATATAGACCGCTCTCGAATCCGGGCCCCACACAAACTCATCCACCCAGCGATCGAACTTCGGCAAGAGCTCGACACTCTTCATCGTCTCCCGGTCCAGCAGCATCAACCTGAACCGGTCGCTCTCATACCCTGCCCGCATCTGCGACCGAAACGCCAGCCACTTCCCATCCGGAGAATAAGCCGGTGCGTCATCGCTCCCCAGACTCATCGAAATCTTCAACGGCTTCGCACCCGGAGTATCCAGCCGCAGCGTGTACACATCGTTATTCGTACTCGCCGCCGGAACAAGATCAACATTGGTTACATAAGCGATCTCCTTCGAGTCCGGAGCCCACGCATACCCAATCGGCCCTCCCAGCGAAAATACCGGCGCCTCCGCATCCCCAATATCCTGCCTTGGAGTCAAGATCGCGCACCGCATTTCCATCCGTCGCCGACACCACCAGCACATGACTCCGCTTCGGCCCTACATAGTGGTCCCAGTGCCGGTACAGAAGATGGTCCCAGATCTGTGCCTTCACCGGATTCGCCGCTGCATCGGCGTCCCTCCGCCTGTCGCAGTTGTCCTCCTCCAGCCACGAAGACCCCTCGCTGCACTCCGGATACACCCTCGACGTAAACAAGATCCTCTGCGAGTCCGGCGACCACACCGCTCCATCGGCCTCCGTGCTCACGTTCGTCAATTGCTTCGGAGTGCCCATCGTCCCCGTCGCATCATTCCAGGACGCAAGATAGATCTGCGACGACGTCCCTCCATCCGCCGATATAAACAGCACCTGTCTGCCATCCGGCGAAAACCGTCCCCCCGACTCGCCTTCCTTCCAGAACGTAACCTGCCGCTCTCTGCCCCGCACCCATCGGAACCACCCAAAGGTGATTCACCTTCGTGTTCTTCTCGAGGTCCACCTCCGTCACCGAGAACATCACCCACCGGCCACTCGGCGAAATCTGCGGATCGCTCACCCGCTTCATCCGCTGCAGATCCGCAAACGTCATCGGCCGTTTCCCCGCCGAAGCACCCGCACGCTGCCCCAAGCCCCCGACCCACGCCCCACCCAATACCACCGCCAGCACACCCGCCAGAATCGTTCGATTCTTCATCGCGACAGTTACCCCTACCCTGCCTCAACACCAGACAATCGGTCTCATCCGTGAAGAGCGGTGTTCGAGCCTTAGCCATTCTTACTCGCCCAAAAATATGTTTTCAGAAATCGGCACGTTTTACGACCATAAAAACCACCACACAAGAACCATGCAGAATACCTCATTCCACCACCAATTCACCACGTTCTGCACACCAAAAACCCACACCCATCGCTCTATCCTCAAACACTTGCGCTGTAAATCTTCTCCGTCGCCACCATCTCAAATTTTTTCCCTGCAAAATCCGCTAACGGAAACTCCACCGCCACCGCCGCCCCATGTGGATGCAGATTGAACGCACTGATCTCTCCGCCGTGCTCATGCACGATCCCATAGCAGACACTCAACCCCAGCCCCATCGAACCGCACGGCTCAAACACCCGCCCCGGCTCCGCAAACCCTGGCCCTGTATCGCTCACGAGCAGGTACACCCTCTCCCCGGCCGCACTGACCGACACTCGAATCATCGGCTCCTCATCCTTCTTCGCCGCAGCCAGCGCCTGTGCCGCATTATTCAGCAGATGTTCCATCATCTGGCGCAGCCTGCCCCTGTTTCCCCGCACAACCGTAACTTCGTCTCCGGCCTCAACAACCAGCCGAACCCCTCTGCCCGCGAGCTTTCCCGCACAAGCCTCTGACAACTCCCGGATCAGCAAGGCCACATCAACCGGCTCGACCCCTTCAGCCGCCGGCTGCCAGAACTCCAGCAGCGTCTCCACGGTCTGCCGCATCCGCAGCGCCTCCCGGACAATAACCTCCGCATCCTCCTTCACTCGTCCCTCCCTCGTGGTGTCGGCGATCAACTCCGCAAATCCCAGCACCGCGGTCAACGGATTGTTCAGTGCATGAGCCATCCCACCGGCCAGCAACCCCAACCCTGACAGCTTCTCCGCGCGCAGCAACCTTTCCGCCATCGCCGCGTTCTCCATCGCCCGCTCCACCTTGAACGCCAGCGCCTCCAGGGGCTCCAGCGCCTTCTCGAGCACGCTTCGCCGCACACTCATCCAACCGTCAGCTCCCACCGCCAACGCCCCCAGCAGGCGGCCACCCGTCGTCCACAGCGGAATCACAATCGCCCACTGATTTCCGATCTCCGTCGGCCCCTCGCCCAGAACCACCGCAAAGCTCCTGCCTCCCACCCGCACTCCCAGCCCGCCATTGCCCCGCCGAATACCAATGCCACCGGTACCGCTCGCCCCAGCAAGACCCTCTCCCCACACATTCAACGACTGCACCGTCGTGTCGTCGATCCCCGCACTCGACGCCACTGATAGCCGTCCTCCCGCATCCGCAATCAGCATCGCCACCCTGTGAAACGCGCTTTTCTCCGCCACCAACCGGCTCAACTGCCCCGCCAATTCCCGCCCATCCTTATCCCCCGGCAGCCGCACATCCAGCCGCGCATAGGCAACAAGTTCCTCCTCCACACGGCGCTCGCGGCGGCGCTGCCCTGCATACAGTTGCAGGCGAAACCCCAGTATCCACAGCGTGCCGGCGACTCCGCCCGGCCCCAGCCAGCCCCGGCCAACGCACCGTGACCAGCTTTCCCATCTCCCTCATTCCGGCCCACATCACCAAACCTCCCCAAATCGCGTCTATTCTTAATAGCGTGTCGTTCGCAGCACTCCTTTGGCTGCGCACAGGGCAACGCAAAGCCACCGTCCCGGTCTCACTTTGGAGCTCTCACCTATGAAGCCTCTCTCTCCAATCCGCATCGCCGCCTCAGCGAGTCTTTTTGCGCTCGCCGTCTTTCAGCTATCGGCCACATCCGCCTCAGCCTTCGCCGCTGTCGCAATTCCAGACGCGCCGCCGCGCAGGAGCCAGCCGGCTTCGGCCCACTCGACCCCACCCCACCCTCCGGCATCACCGTTGAAGAGATCATCAAGAAATTCGGCGAGCGCGAATCCGCCTTCAAAAAGGCCCGCGACAACTACACCTTCCGCCAGACCGTCAAGGTCGATACCCTCGCCGAGGACACCAACCGCGTTGACGGCGAATACCAGCAGGTCACCGACATCACCTTCAACGCCGACGGCAAGCGCGAAGAGCACGTCGTCTTCGCCCCCCAGAACACCCTCGAGCGTGTCATGATGTCCCCCACCGACTTCGACGAGATCGAGCACCGCCTTCCCTTCATCCTCACCACAGAAGACCAGCCGCAATACAACATCGACTATCTAGGCCGCCAACATGTCGATGAACTCGATACTTACGTCTTTGCCGCGGCCCCAAAGACCTTCGAAAAAAACAAGCACTATTTCCAGGGCAAGATCTGGGTCGATCAGCAGGACTTCCAGATCGTCATGATCAATGGAAAGACCGTTCCCCAGGACACGCGCAAAGGCCACGAAGATCTGCAGCCGCCCTTCACCACTTACTACGAGCAGATCGACGGTAAGTACTGGTTCCCCACCTACACCAAAGCTGAAGGCAACCTGCACTTTGCCGGTGGCGACGGCTACCTGGCGCAGGACGTCCACATGCGCAACATCGTCAAGTTCACCGACTACAAGCAGTACCACACGTCCGCCCGCATTATTTATAACGGTCAGGACATCACCAACAACAAAGCACCCGATGATAAAAACAACAAAGCCCCGGATAATAAGGACAAGAACAAACAACCTCCAGCCACTCCACCCCAGTAGAGGCTACGGCCATCAGCGACACCGGACTTCGCTAGTTCGTCTCGCAGTGTGCATCCGGATCGGCGTGCTGCTGCGTCATCCAGCGATCCATCAGCGTACCCGCACACCGCGCACCACACAGATGCTTCACTCCGGCCGAACGCGCATGCTGACTCTGCCACCGCGTCAGTTTAATCAACGGCTGGTCCTCCTCCGGCTTCTCTCCCTGAAAGCAGTCCACCCACGCCAGCCACCAGTCTCCGCCCTCGCCCTTTTTATCCCCACACACGTCGCACTGGTAACTCTCGATATAAGCCATCACTCCTCTCCTGCGACCGAAAACCTTCCACCTGTTTGATTCTTATCGAGCCAGCCAACGAAGGACGACGATCACCGCAGTCGCCCCAATCACCACCCAGAACGCCAGGATATTAAATGGCACGTACCCCGTTTGCAGTTGGCCGGTGAATGTTAAACCCGACCATCCTGTCACAAACTGACGGACAGCAAACGCGGCGAGAAGACCAATCACCAGAATAAGAAGTATCCCTCTCATACGCCCGCTACTTTCGGCTACCGGCGCCGCACCCGGCCCAACCCCATCCACAAACGGCTCGCCCCAGATGTAGTGCTCAAACCAGTGCAGGTTCTCCTCCATCACTGCCCGCTGCTGCTTCGGCTTGTCGATCGGATGGCCAAACCCGTGATACAGCACCATCTTCACCGGCACACCCTTGTCCTCCAACGCCTGTCGCAGCTCAAAACTATCCGGCACCGGCACCCGCTTGTCACGATCTCCCTGTTGAATCAGCGTCGGCGTCTTCGCCTTCGCAATATAGGAAATCGGCGACGTCTTCTTATAGATCTCCGGATCATCCCACGGCGTAGCCTTCAGGTACTGACGCGTAAACGGCGTGATGTCCGTGTTCACGTAGTACGTCATCCAGTCCGAAATTCCCGCACCGACCGACACCGCCTTGAAGCGGTCGCTCGACGTCGTAATAAACGCCGAGATATACCCACCCTCGCTCCAGCCCATCGACCCAACACGATCCTTATCGACAAATCCCTGCGCAATCAGGTAATCGACGCCTGAGATCACATCCGCATAGTCGCCCACCCCCAGGTTCCGCACATTCAACGCACGAAACGCCGCACCGTACCCCGCCGACCCACGATAGTTCGGCCGCAGCACCAGCGCGCCCTTCGCGACAAACTGTTCCACCGGGTAATACCGGTCCGGATTGACCACAGGCTGATCAACACCCGTCGGGCCGCCATGAATCACCACCAGCAGCGGATATTTTTTCTTCGGATCGAAGTTCGCCGGCTTCAACAAAACTCCCTCAATCGTCGCACCGTCACCCGATTTCCAGCGAACCACCTCGCGCCGCGCCAGCGTGTACGGCTTCATCGCATCGTCCAGGTGCGTCACACGAACTGCAGGATCACTCCCCGAAGTGGAAGCGATATAAATTTCCCCGCCGGTATTCGGCATCGCCGCACGGTACGCCACCTCGCCGAAGTCCTTCGAGAACGAGAACCCATTCGCCACCACGTCATCCGGATGCGTCACCTGCTCCACCGCACCCGTCGCTACGTTCAGCCGGTACAGATGCGCCGCGGTCTTCTTCAGCGCGCTGAAATAAATTCCCTTTTCACTCCAGTCCAGCAGCCGCGCATCCTCATCGAAATTCCCGCTCACCACCTTCGGCGTGCCGCCCGTCACCGGAACTACAGCAATCTTCTGGTTGGCGTAGAAAAAATACTGCGCACCATCCGCCGTCACAAACGCCACCTGCGTCCCATCCGGCGAGAAGTGCGGATCGTTGTTCGGCCCCGGTGTCGTCACCAGCTTCGTCACCTTCTTGTCCGCAACCGAGACCACATACACCGTCGTCGTCCCGCCGTTCTTCAACTCGCCATTCTTCGACGCCGCAAACGCAATCTTCGATCCATCCTTTGACCACGAAAACCCCTGCACGCTGAACTCATCGCCTTCGGTCAACCGATGCGCCTCAGGCACTCCAAATGGCGGAGCCGTCGTTTTCGCCGAGGTTGACGTCTTATCTGTCGTTGGAGCCGCAACCGGAGGCGCCGTCACATCCACGGTCCACAGATGCGTCATCCGTTCATCTCCGTCGATGACCGTGTACTCGCCGTAGCGTTCCACCCGGTCCTTCTGCGCCTTCGACAACGGGTCTTCCGTCGTAAACGCAATCGTCTTCGAGTCGGGCGCCCACTCAAACCCATCCACGCCGTCGTCGAGCTTCGTCACCTGCCGCGCCTCGCCGCCCATCGGATCGATCACATAGATCTGCTTGCTGAATCCGCCTTCGTCTCCGGAACCTGTCCGGGCCGGTCAGACGCAAACGCAACCCACCGTCCATCGGGCGACCATCGCGCACCCGAACTCGACTTCACCTGCGCCGTCAACAGGTGCGTCTTCCCCGAACGATCCGCAATCCACAGATCGCGCTCAAACGCATCCGTCTTCCAGTTTGTCCGCGAAACCTCATACACCACGCGCTGCCCATCAGGAGACAACGCCGCCCCCGAGGCGGTTTGCGCCTCGAGTGCCTGATCGATACTGGGCACAGTGGAAGCAGCCGTGAGCACATGGCAGATCTTGCCTGCAACAAAAACGGCGCAATGACCGCAAAGACAGGACACGCAGATCACAGGAATTTGCGCTTTGAACCACAGGGTAGGAGTCATACGCGACAGTGTCGCATACCGAGGAGCCACTGCTATCAAATTTCTGACACCTAAGCCGCCGGCTCGCCCTCGAAGTAGAGATACTTCCGCCACGCCGCATCCGCGCTGCCGATCATCCGCATGATGTGCCGCGAGGTATGGAGCGAGAATGGCCGCGGCTCCCGCTGCAGCTTCATCTCCGTCAGTTCGTGCAGCATCTGGTTGCCCTTCCGCCGGTTGCAGTTGTGGCAGCAGGCGACCAGGTTCTCCCACGTCGAAAGTCCACCGCGCGAGCGCGGAATGACATGGTCCAGCGTCAACTCGCCCGCCGTCAGCACGACGTTGCAGTACTGGCAGGCGTTTCGATCGCGCAGCAGAATATTCTTCCGGCTCAGCGCCCGCGTCTGATGGGGAATTCTGCGGTACTCCAGCAGACCGGATCACGCTCGGCATCGCGATCCGCATCCGCGCCGCATGCAACACTGCGCCCTGCTCCTCCTCCGTCCGCGCCACGCCCTTCAGCACCAGCACCAGAGCACGCCGCGCGCCGCAGATATTGATCGGCTCATACGACGCATTCAGCACCAGCACCGGAGTCTGCATCGCCGGCTGCCGAAAGACCCCCACCCGCACATCCAGCTCCGCAACAACGCGGCCCGACGCATGCCCAGCCCCGTTCCCAGATCCATGCCCAGCGTGACGCTTCGTATGTAGCCCTTGCTTCCGCATCTTCCCCGATTGCATCTCAACACCCTCCGGTTTCAGCTCCTGTTAGCGCGTCGTGTTCAATCTCTCCGATCACGTCAACGTCACTATCCGGCATCCCAAACTGCCGTCTCCGAGGGCTGTGTCCCACGAAGCCACCATCTCCGGTTGCGCCCGCGACACTGTCGCAACCCAGACCTTGCTCGCTCCAGCCTGCCGCAACACACGCGAACAAGCCCGCGCCGTCGCACCAGTCGTATAGATGTCATCCACCAGCAGAACCTCACGCCCAACCAGCGCCGAGCCATTCGCAACAGCGAACGCCCCCTGCAGATTCCGTCTCCGACCCTTCGGAGTCAGCTCAAACTGGCTCTCGCGTATCCTTCACTCTGCGCATGACGCCATGCCTGGCCTGCAGCTTCCACTCCGGCCGGCTCGTCTTCAACTCGGCAAGCGCAGCATCGGCAAGCAGTACCGCCTGGTTATATCCACGCTCGCCGCTCCTTCGACGGAAACAACGGAACCGCCACGACCAGCAGCTCTCTGCCAGCTTCGGCTTCCAGCATCTCGATGGCCCGGGCCAGCATCCTGCCGAGCGGCTTCGCCACCACGCTCATGCGCTCGTACTTCAACAGATGCACCATCTCCCGCAACTCATCCTGATAGATCGCATACGCTACAGCCCGCTCAAACTCCGGCGGCGCCATCCGGCACAGCGAGCACAACAAGCCTTCCACCGGGAATTGTCCGGCAAACCGGACGCCCTCCATATCGAGCGCTTCCCCGCAACGCCCGCACAGCGTCATCGACTGCGTCAGCACGCCGCCAATACAGTGATCACATACAGGAGAGAGATCAGCTCGCAGCAGCGGCCCACCACAAGCCCTGCAATCGGACGGATACACCGTAGTAACCAGATCATCCACTGCAGCCCGAATCACCCCTCCAGGCCACCGCAGCAAACGAGACATCGCGTGTTCTTCCACCACCCCACCAGGCGGCGCACCGGGTGGACCCCCGGCAGTAAACCCGAGCGCATTGTCATTCAAGCATTCGCTGAAGACTCACCTCACTCGCCGGCGCTCCAGGTCGGTCGGACCGCGCCATGGCTGCAGTATAAGCCTTTAGGCATGTATGCCGTCAACAATTCTGCACCACGAGAGATGCGTTTGTGCTACACCTAGGCCATGTTGAAAGCCGTTACCTGGTGCGCCAAATGCCTCTTTCTCTACTTCCTTGTCATGGTCGTTGCGGTCCGCTTCCCCTGGATCTTCACCACTCCCATCTGGCAGTTGGCCAATAAGATGCACTGGACGCAGCTGAACAACGTTGCCTTCGTCGTCAGCTACTTCCTCCCCATCTTTGCCGCCGCCGGCTTTATCTTCGGCCTCATCCCCTTCGGCAAACTCGGCAACGCCCTAAGCGATCTCTTCCGATCCTTCTTCCCTTCCCCTTCCTCAAGACTTGCACCGGAGCCCGACACGCCGCCGCCCACCGATCCTCTGGGCATGGCTTCCCGTCACGCTTGCCTTTCTCACTCGCTTCGTCACCTGGCAATCTCGCAATTCGAGTGTCTTTGACCCGCATCGATCGCCTGGCCGCATAGGACGTTTCTTCGGTCCCCTGTCCGTGCAAACTTCCGGGCAACTTGACAGTAAGTGGATCACGGACCGTTTTCTCTTCACCGGGCCCATGCTCTTCCTGATGGCCGCCGCACTTGCTGCTTTGCTTCGTTACCGGCTGACCGCCTCACACAAAACTCACGTCGAAGCAGATCCGGGTAACGAGTCCGAGTCCGTTTGACACACCATATTCATTGTGTGGCGTGGTAGATCTTCAGCAACTGTGGATTGGTTTGAACAATCTTGCCGATCAGTTCGCCAAACAGCGTATTGGCCCACGCGAACCACGCCCGAGTGAACCGCGTTGGATCATCTTTGTGGTAGCTCTCATGCATGTAGCCAGTATTCGCCGACGAGCGTTGCAACATCCGAATCGTGCGAACGACTTCAACATCGGAGTTGCTGGTGAGAGCGAAGATAATCTGCGACATCGGCCAGATCATGTCGCGTCCGATGTGCGGCCCACCGATACCCTCGCCCGCCTTCCCCTTGAAGAACCACGGATTTCTCTCACTCCACACGAAGCTTCGAGTGCGTTCATATAACGCCGAATCGGGAGAACTCGCCAGATACGGCAGCCCCAGGAGACTAGGCACATTCGCATCGTCCATCAACACATGACCACCGTAGCCGTCGACCTCGTAAGCCCAAATCGAGCCGGCGGCTGTGTCCACAATCGCATATTTGCGAAGTGCAGTCTCCACCTCATTCGCCAGAGACGCGCGCCTCCGTGGCCATGTCTTTGTCGTTCAGAAGCGTCTCTGCCATATCGGCCAGTTGCCGCAGAGACGTTACCGCGAATAGATTCGACGGCACCAGGAACGAGAAGATGCATGCATCGTCCGATGGCCGAAAACACGAAGCAATCAGACCAACAGGCTTCACCGGGTTCCCTATGCCGTTCACAAGTGTGTCCGTTGGGTTGCTGGCACTTCGTTTGAAACGGTACGGCCCAGGGCCCTCTTTGCGCTGTTGAACGCGCATGGTTTGCAGTACGAGTTGCATTGCTTTCTTCCAGCGTGCATCAAACGGAGAGCCATCATTGGTGGCCTTCCAGTATCCGTGCGCCAGACGAATCGGATAACACAAGGAATCCAGTTCGTACTTTCTCTCTCCGACTCCAGGCTTCATCTCTGTCTCATCCTTGACGCTCCACTCCAGAGGCGGAGCGCTGAGGTCTGCCATGAAGGAGTTCGCGTAGGGGTCAATGAGAAGGCATCGTGCCTGTCTGCGAATCACTCCTTCCAAAAGCCGCCGAAGAGAAGCGTCCTTCGCGGCAAGCGGAAGATAGGGCCACACCTGGGCGGAAGAATCGCGCAACCACATCGCCGGAATGTCTCCCGTGATGACCGCAGTGTCCGGCTTACCCTCAAATTCACCGACTTCTACCGTAGTGTCGAGCGTGTTGGGGAAACAGTTTGTAAACATTGCGGCCAGTTCCGGGTCGGCAATTTGCCTACTGGTTTCTAAGAGGAAGGCTTCGACTGCCGCACTCTGAAACTTGCGATCTGCCGGTTGAGGACGCTTCGATGGAAACGGGGCCATTTGACCCATTGCCAGTTCTGGCAGCAAAGACGAAGCAGCAACCGATGCAAACGAAACGCCGCCATTTTTCAGAAGAGATCGTCTGGTGATCTTGTCAGGACTCAAGCTTTTCTCCCAGGACTGATAACCCCATAAGCCACCCTTCGCATGTCCTTTCTTGGAACTCTAGATCCACAATTCGTGGCCTCAAAAAAATAGGTTTTTGGCTGAATTGACAGATTGATCGAAATCGACAACACCCGTTGTCAGAGAACAATCGCCCGCACCGCACCCCCGCTGATACACTCCCATCCAAGCTGAAACAAGCTCGAGCAAGCGGGAGAAGCACCACCATGGCAACATCAACACCGATCAAACCCACCTTCAAACCCTTCGTCCCCACCACAGAAACGCGCCCCGAGCTCTCCGCCCGCGCTCTCATCCTCGGCTGCATCTTCGGCGTTCTCTTCGGAGCCGTCACCGTCTACGTCGGCCTCCGCGCCGGGCTCACCGTCGCCGCCTCGATCCCGATCTCCGTCCTCTCGATCCGCGTCCTGCGCGCGTTCGGCAAAGCCGATCCTCGAGAACAATATCGTCCAGACGCACCGGCAACGCAGGCCAGTCCATCGCCGCCGGAGTCATCTTCACTCTGCCCGCGCTCATCTTCCTCGGCTTCGACCTCGAAGACGTCCGCATCTTCGTGCTTGCCCTCTTCGGCGGATGGCTCGGCGTCCTCTTCATGATTCCGCTGCGCCGCCAGCTCATCGTCGAAGAGCACGGCAACCTCGCTATCCCGAAGGCACCGCCTGCGCCGACGTGCTCATCGCCGGCGAGCGCGGCGGCATCTTCGCCAGCCGCGTCTTCTTCGGCCTCGGACTCGGCGGCCTCTACACCCTCTTCCAGAACGAAAACCTCTTCGGCTCTTGGCCCGGCACTCCCAACTACGACCGACGTGGCCCCAGCACCTTCTAAAGGCGCCGCCATCCGCGCCGACGCCACACCCGAATATCTCGGCGTCGGCTACATCATCGGCATCCGCGTCGCCGCCATCATGCTCGCCGGCGGCGTCTTCTCCTGGCTCGTCCTCATGCCCGCGATCTACTTCTTCGGCTCGCATCTCTCCACTCCGCTCTACCCCGGCACCGTCCCCATCGCGCAGATGTCGCCCTCCGATCTCTGGCGCACCTACGTCCGTCCCATGGGAGCAGGCGGCGTCGCCGCCGCCGGACTCATCACGCTGCTGCGCACCCTGCCCACCATCGTCAGCGCACTCACCCAGGGCTTCAAGAAGACCGATCGGCAAGATCAGCAGCTGCCAGCCCTCACGCACCGAGCACGACCTTCCCTCCCATCGTCGTCTTCGGCGGCTCGCTGCTTCTCGTTCTCCTGATGTTTCTCTTCCTTCAGTTCAAGCCCATCCCCGGCGCGCAGGTCGGATCGCTCGCCAACCTCGCCGCCGCTCTCCTCGTCGTCGTCTTCGGCTTCCTCTTCGTCACTGTCAGCGCCCGCATCGTCGGCATCGTCGGCAGCTCCGCCACACCCGTCTCCGGCATGACCATCGCCACGCTCATGGCCACCGCCGCAATCTTCCTGGTCAAAGGCTGGACCGCTCCTGCCTTCGGCGCGCTCGCCATCACCATCGGCGGAGTCGTCTGCATCGCCGCCTCGAACGCCGGCGACACCTCGCAGGACCTGAAGACCGGCTACCTCATCGGAGCCACTCCGTGGAAGCAGCAGAGTCGCCATCATGATCGGCGTCGTCGTCTCCGTCTTCTCCATCGGCACCACGCTCAACGCGATGAACAAGGGCCTTGAGAACTTCCAGCGCCTGCCCCAGCCCGATCGCTTTCTCGCTGACCACCTCCCCGACGGCGTCCAGAACAGCGGCAACTTCACCGCGCAACGACAGAATCACTGCTCACCTCACACACACCGACAACCAGGTCAAGGCAGGAGATCAACCAACGCAAGGCAGATACATCCTGCTCAACGCGATCGGCTCCACAACACTCGCCGACGGCAAGTACCTCTACAACCCAACCACCGGCATAATCGAAGTCCAGTGGATGCAGGGCATCGGCAGCGAAAAGGCCGCCGCCCCGCAGGGCCGCCTCATGGCCACCGTCATCAACGGCATCCTCTCCCGCAAACTTCCCTGGGCGCTCGTCCTCCTCGGCGTCTCCCTCGTCATCGTGGTCGAACTCCTCGGCGTCCGCTCCCTCACCTTCGCCGTCGGCGCCTACCTCTCCATCGGCACCACGCTCGCCATCTTCGTCGGCGGAGTCATGCGCTGGATGGTCGACTACGCCATGGTTCGCCATGCTGCACGGCAAGTCCGCATCGACCACGAAGCTTCTCTCGCCTTGTGGCTCTCTGACCGCGAGACATGGCTCGCCCAGCATCCCGACTTCGATCCCACCGACCCAACCCACGCCGATCCTACCGGTCGACCGATTCTCAACACCATCACCGCCCGCGACGCCGCAACCGAATCCGAAGTCTCGCCCGGCAGCCTCTACGCCTCAGGCCTTATCGCCGCCGGAGGCATCGTCGGCCTTCTCGGTGTCTGCGTCAAGCTCTACGAAGCCGCCACCGATCGCTCGATCCCCCGCTTCAGCGACCACAACCCTCTCCATCACGACTGGGTCAGCGTCATCATGTTCGGCCTGCTCGCCTTCTCGCTCTACTACTTCGCCAGAAAGCCCCTCGACAACGGCGAAGGAAAATAGTCATTCCACTCTCCCGGACGGTCCGGGCCTTCTGTTAGCGAGATCAGTGACCACCGCAACTGCTGCCGCAACCGTGGCCTCCGCAACCGTGTCCACCGCAGCCATGCCCTCCGTCACCACCGTGCCCTCCATCCCGCGCCATGTCCGTGTCCTCCGTCCGAGGAGCTAAACGAGGCGACGGTCGCGCAAGCGCCACAGCCAGTCAGGTCGGCAGAGTTGACCGGCCTTCCGTAGCTGCCCGAGCCGAAGGTGCGGGCATAAAGCCGCTGTGTCTTTTCTGCGGCAACCATCTCATCTCCAGAACCACGAACCACGTGCGGATTGTGGTGAATCAATTTGCCGAACAGAGCATTACAGTCGGCCGCATACTTCGCTGTGTCGAGGATGTGCTGATGCCAGAACTGATCCAGATCGTCCTGGCCTTCCTCGTTGCGCCATGGAATCAGCATGAAGCCGGGCTTTCTCTGCAACAGGGTCAGAAAGCGAACATATTCGGCCCGGGCAGCCTCGGCCCTTTCAAGAGGCCAGCCCTGCTTTTCTATTAAGGCGTCGCGTACGGAGTTGAGTTCAAGTTCCTCGGGGATCATGCCGCGGGTCTTCGCGGAGAACGCAGCTTTTATGGAAAGGAAGAGGATGAACCCCACAATCAAGAGGAGAAAGATAAGAATCGGCATTGCTTTTACTGCTTCCTGGCGCCGCCAATCGGCACCTGCTATTTTCGCTGTTTATGCCGCGATCTTAGATCGAACCATCCGGAATGCCAAGCCCGGCGTATGCGACTTACGCAGGTTTTCACAGGAAATTAACTGATTCAGGAGACGCGATTCTCTTCCCTTAATCGTGAACTCCCCGAAAGCTAAGTGCTGCACTGTAAATGACTTAATCCAAGGCTCACGCCTTTCTTGAATCTTTTCTCGATGTCGAGATATCTTATGTCGTAGGAGTTAGGAGGGCCGACAGGATGAGCGATAACGACAAGGTTTCGGCCCCGAGGCTCTGGCTGGTTCTGGCTCGGGCATATGGCTCGATCGTGAACTACATCGAAGACTCCCTCGGAGCGCAAGGGCTTGGGATTAGCGACTTTATGGTGCTGGAGGTTCTGCTTCATAAGGGGCCGCTGACGATCTCGGCGATTGGAGAGAAGGTGCTCCTTGCGAGTGCGTCGATGACGTCGGCGATCGACCGGCTGGAAAAACGCGGACTCGTGCGCCGCACAAGTTGCAACACAGACCGGCGGATTCGGATTGTTGAATTGACTGACTGCGGCAAAACGTTTATTGCGGAGATCTACACGCGGCATGAAAAAGACCTGGAGACGGTGACTGCGGGATTGAGCGATGCAGAACGCCAGGTGATGTACGAAGGACTGAAGAAGATCGGACACGCGGCCAAGGCTGCGGTTTCGACGACAGAGGGCAAGACGAAGTTGCAGGACACTTTGGCCTGAGCGCTCGGCGGAGTGAAAAGGAAAGGAAGCAGCATGTTAACTGTTCGCAAGAGTACCGAAAGAGGCCATGCCGACCACGGCTGGCTGGATTCGCATCATACGTTTTCGTTTGCCAATTATTACGACCCCGAACATATGGGCTATCGCTCACTCCGCGTCATCAATGAGGATCGCGTCGCTGAAGGGCGTGGTTTTGGAGCTCACTCCCATCGCAATATGGAGATCCTGAGCTATGTCCTGAAGGGTAAACTCGCCCACAAGGACAGCATGGGCCATGTCGAGGAGTTGGGACCGAACGAGATTCAGAAGATGTCAGCCGGCAGCGGCGTCGTGCATAGCGAGTTCAATGGATCGAAGACCGAGCCGGTTCACTTTCTGCAGATATGGATCGAGCCCAAGAGCCGAGGCACGTCCCCGGCCTATGAGCAACTGAAGTTCGAGGCGGCCGAGAAGCTGGACCGCTTCAAGCTGCTGGCTTCGCCCGAGGAGGTTGCCGGAGCAGCAACGATCAACCAGGATGCGAGCGTCTCGGTTGCGGAGCTCACGCCGGGCAAGAAGTTGACCTATCCGCTGGGCAGCAAACGCCATGCCTGGCTGCATGTGATCAACGGCGACGTGACGGTGAACGGCAAAGCGCTTGGCACTGGAGACGCAGTTGCCGCTGACAATGAAGAGGCGCTCGACGTAGTTGCGCAGGGCGCAGCGAACAGCGAGATCCTACTGTTCGATCTGGCGTAAGCCAGCGAGTTTTCGACCAAATCAACGGCGGCCATTGCATGTTTCTTACGGCCGGCCGCCACAACAAGAACGTCTTTCTACCAAGGCTTCAAGGAGACCATACATGAACCGTCGCATATTTACTGCCGCTCTCTCCGCGCTGCTCTTTACCGGTGCCAGCGCGTTCGCCCAAAGCACAACATGGACCATCGACAAGAACCACGCCCAGACCAACTTTCAGATTCGGCACATGGGAGTCAGCACTGTTCGCGGCTCCATCAGCGGCGTCACCGGCACCATCGTCTGGGATGAGAAGGACCCGAGCAAGTCGAGCGTCGAGGCCACGATCGATACGACCACCGTGTCCACGAACAACCCGACGCGCGACAAGGACCTGAAGTCGCCGAACTACTTCAACGTGGAGAAGTTCCCGACGATGACCTTCAAGTCCACTTCAGTAAGCCGCGTGAACGGCAAACTGCAGGTGGTCGGCGACCTGACGCTGGCAGGTGTGACGAAGAGCGTCACGCTAGACGTGGATGGACCCACGGCTCCGCAGAAGGGGATGGGCGGCAAGATGGTGATTGGCCTCTCTGCCACCGGAGCGGTGAAACGGAGCGACTTCAACTTCGCGCCGAAGATGCCCCCCGCTGCGCTTGGCGACGAGGTTCAGATCACGATCGACGTCGAAGCCGACCAGTAAGAAGGATGCAAGACTTCCCACGCTCCGCGAACGATCGCGGGGCGTGTTTTTTTGCGTGATACGAATCGAAGGTCAATTGCCATTGGTGCGTTGAATGCGATCTTTGTTCTCGCGGACCAGGCGCAGGAAGTCCTGCTGAATTGGCCCCTCATTTCTGGGGTTCCATGCGACGACAAGGCCCATGTGAAGTTTCTGCGGCACCAGAGGCGAGATGACGACGCCGGGCGGCCGCAGATACCGGACGCCGGAGGGAACGAGGGCGACGCCTTCGCCGGATTCGACCAGCGTGATCACGCCGGACCAGGTTGAGGAAGTGTTGACGATGTTGGGAGAGAAACCGGCAGCGGAACACAACGCGACGATGCCGTCAAAGAGTACGGGCGTCAACTGACGATCACAGAGGACGAACCGCTCGGCGGCCAGGGCATCGATGGAGATGGGTTTTCCGGCAAGGGGATGATTGCGGGGCAACACGACGACGACAGGATCGCGGTAGAGAAGCTCGGCGCTGAGGGTGCGGTCGAAGGGCGGTTCCAGGGGCCGCGCAAAGGCGACATCGATCTTTCCGGTGGTCAGCGCCTCCATCTGCTCCTGCGTTCGCATCTCATACAGGGAAAGTTTAATGTCCGGGTGAAGTTTGCGGTATTCACGGATGATGCGCGCAAAAAAACCTCCCGCACCCCAGAGGAAAAAGCCGATACTAAGGGAACCGATCTGGCCGAGGAGCGAGCGATTAGTGATTTCGACGGCGCGGTCGGCAGCTAGAAGTATGTTGCGTGCTTCGACGAGGAAGAGCCGGCCGTGCGGCGTGAGGCGCGTGCGGCCTGAGGTGCGATTGAGAAGCGAACCTCCGACCTCGCGTTCGAGATCGGCGATCTGATCGCTGATGGCGGACTGTGAGACATGGAGCTGGCGGCCGGCCTCGCTGAAGGTTCCGTGGTCGGCAACGGCGCAGAAGTAACGCAAGTGTCTCAGCTCCATCGTTTTATGCTCCGCTGCCAGTGTATCGGTTTTTCCGATGGATTATCTCGGAAATAACTGTGAAACATACAGGCCGCGAAGAATGTCTTATCCTATAGAAGAGAACCCCCAAGCGGACGAGGCCCCCATCGAATGTGGATCGTTAAAGTAGCCCTGACGCGGCCTTACACGTTCATCGTGCTGGCAATCCTCATCCTGATTGCAGCGCCTGTGGAGATTCTCCGCACACCGACAGACATCTTTCCGAACATCAATATTCCGGTGATCTCGATCGCGTGGCAGTATACGGGTCTGAATCCTGAGGAACTGGAAGGGCGACTGACGACGCCGTATGAGAAGGCGCTGACCACGCTGGTGGATAACATCGAGCACACGGAGTCGACCACGATTGCTGGAATCGTGATCGAAAAGGTGTACCTGCAGCCGGGGGCGAGCCTCGACACCGCGAATGCGCAGGTCTCCTCGACATCGCAGTTCATGCTGAAGAGTTTGCCGCCGGGGATCCTGCCGCCGCAGATCATCAACTTCAGCGCATCCACGGTTCCAATTCTCCAGCTCGGACTCTCGGGCAGGAATTTGTCCGAGCAACAGTTGAATGACATGGGCCTGAACTTCGTCCGGCCGCAGCTGGTTACGATTCCAGGCGCAGTGGTTCCCAACGTATATGGCGGCAAGCAAAGATCGATTGTGTTGTATCTCGACCCAAAGCTGTTGCAGGCGAAAGGGCTTTCTCCGGTCGATGTTTTGAATGCCATGGCGGCGCAAAACATTGTGCTGCCCGGCGGCACGGCCAAGATCGGCCAGGATGAATACGACATTCACATCAATTCGTCTCCGGTCACACTCGCAGGAATCGCTGACCTGCCGCTACGCCAGGTGAACGGAACGACAATTTATATCCACGACGTTGCCACGGTAAGTGACGCGAGCATTCCGCAGACAAATATCGTTCGTCAGGACGGCCATCGCGGCGTTCTGGTCACCATTTTGAAGTCTGGAAATGCATCGACGCTGAGCGTTGTTGACGGCATCCGCAAACTGCTGCCGCACATTGCATCGACTGTCTCATCCGATCTGCGGATAAAACCGATCGGAGATCAGTCGATCTTCGTTCGGGCGTCGATCACCGGAGTCGTTCGCGAGGCGGTGATCGCGGCAGCCCTGACAGGCCTGATGATTCTGCTGTTTCTGGGCAGCTGGCGAAGCACAATCATCATCGCGATTTCGATTCCGTTGTCGATCCTCACCTCAATTATTGTGCTGGGATTGATTGGACAGACAATCAACATCATGACCCTTGGCGGGCTTGCTCTGGCGGTCGGCATCCTGGTAGACGACGCTACGGTGACGATTGAAAATATCGAGCGCTACCTGGAAGACGGTCATCTTCTGTACGATTCGATTCTTGAAGGCGCGGCACAGATATCGGTGCCGGCTTTGGTATCTACGCTTTGCATCTGTATCGTGTTTCTGCCGATGTTTTTCCTGAGCGGCGTATCGCGGTATCTGTTTGTGCCGTTGGCCGAAGCGGTTGTCTTCGCCATGCTGGCGTCGTATGTGCTTTCGCGAACGCTGGTACCAACGCTGGCGATGTATCTGCTGAAGAGACACGACCACAACGCAGTGCCATCGACAAATATCCTGGCTCGTTTTCAGCGCGCCTTTGAACGCGGGTTCGAGAAGGTGCGCAGTAGCTATGTGAGCGTGTTGAAACGTCTGGTGCGGCGGCGCGTGACCTTTATTCCTGTTTTCCTGGTGGTCTGTTCGTGCGCGTTCCTGCTGGTTCCGTTCCTGGGACAGAACTTCTTTCCCAGCAGCGATACCGGTTCGTTCATCCTGCATCTTCGCGCCAAGAGCGGCACTCGAATTGAAGAGACCGCGAAGCTCTGCGATCTGGTGGAACAAAACATCCGCAAGACGGTTCCTGCCGACGAGGTCGACAACATTCTCGACAACATCGGGCTGCCTTACAGCACCTTGAATCTGCAGCACTCGACCTCAGGCCTCATTGGTCCGGCCGACGCGGATATTCTTGTCTCACTGAAGGAGAACCATCGCCCTACAGCGGATTACATTGCTGCGTTGCGATCAAGCCTTCCGCGTGATTTTCCCGGCGCAACCTTCTACTTTCTGCCGTCGGATATTGTGACGCAGATTCTCAACTTCGGCCTGCCGTCTCCGATCGACGTTCAATTTGAATCATCGGACCTTGTCGAGACTCGGAAGATCGCAGATTCGGTGCTGGAAAAGCTGCACCATGTCCCTGGTCTGGTGGATCTGCGCATTCAGCAGCCGAATGACTATCCCGTTCTCACCGTCGATGTGGACCGCACGAAGGCGGTGCAGGGCGGCTACTCGCTGCGCGACGTCGGCGGCAGTCTGCAGAATCTTTTGAGCGGAAGCTCTCAACTCACGCCGATGTTCTTCCTCAACTACAAGAATGGCGTCAACTACAACATGGTAGCCGAGGCGCCGCAGTATGACATTCAATCGTTGAGCGATCTGCAAAACGTGCCGCTGTCATCTCCGACTGCCAAGCAGCCGGAGATTCTGGCGGACGTCGCCAACATCCAGCGAAGCACCGAGATGCAGGTCATCAATCACTACAACATCCGCCGCACGCTGGATATCTACGGCGCGATCCAGGGGCGCGACCTTGGCTCAGTGAGCAGAGAGATCGACAAGATTATTCCGAGCGAGAAGTCACTGCCCCGTGGAACTTTCGTACGCGTCCGCGGGCAGATTGAGACGATGAAGAGCTCGTACCTTGGGCTGATTGCGGGCCTGGGATTCGCGATTGTGCTGGTCTACCTGCTGATCGTGGTGAATTTCCAGTCGTGGCTTGACCCATTCATCATCATTACGGCGTTGCCTGCGGCGCTGGCGGGCATCGTGCTGTTCTTGTTCACGACGCAAACTTCGTTGAGCGTGCCTGCGCTGATGGGTGCGATTATGTGTATGGGCGTCGCCACGGCAAACAGTATTCTGGTGGTGTCTTTCGCGAAGGAAAGGCTCGAAGATCACGGAGACGCAGTGAGAGCGGCGATCGAAGCGGGCGCGATCCGGTTCCGTCCGGTCTGCATGACGGCGCTGGCGATGATTATCGGCATGGTTCCGATGGCGATGGGACTTGGTGAAGGCGGAGAGCAGAATGCTCCACTGGGGCGCGCCGTGATCGGCGGTCTGCTGCTGGCAACAGTCGCCACGCTGATCTTTGTTCCTGCAGTCTTCGCCCTGTTGCACGGACGGCGCAAGCAGCAACCGGCTTCGGGAGAACCCGCCGATTGGCACATCACGACGGCAGGGGCCTAGGGTATTCATTATGAGCATTGAAGGAGCACGCATGTCGAGCGCGACCGAGACGAACCCAACTGAGACTCATCCGTCCGGCCAGTATCCTCCCAAGCTGATCACACCTGAAGAACAGCCGCGGCTGACTTTCGGGACGTGGATCGGCATGCTCGTCGTCGCCGCTATCGTGGCGGCAGTCGTCATCTTTGGAATCATGGCGCGGCGCACCAGCGAACATTCCCTGGCGAAGGAGACTGCCGCTTCCGCGATTCCTTCGGTGAATGTGGTTTATCCGACCCCCTCTACGCTTTCGTCGGAGATCGCGCTGCCGGGCAACACGCAGGCCTTTACCGATACGCCGATCTACTCGCGCACCAACGGCTACCTGAAGAACTGGTACTTCGACATCGGAGCCCATGTTCGCAAAGGACAGTTGATGGCGCAGATCGAGACGCCGGAGGTTGACCAGCAACTGCAGGTGGCGCAGGCCGATCTGAAGAGCGCAGAGGCAAATCTGGACCTTGCCAATACAACGTCGAGCCGGTATCAAAACCTGCTGAAGACAAACTCCGTCTCGAAGCAGGAGACCGATGTTGCAATGAGCGATGCCGCCGCCAAGAAGGCGGCAGTGGATGCTTCGATGGCGAATGTGCGCCGGCTCGAGCAGTTGCAGTCGTTCGAGAATGTGTATGCACCGTTCGACGGTATCGTGACCGCGCGCAATACCGACATCGGTAGACTCATCTCGGGCGGCCAGACGACAACGCCGCAGGAGTTGTTCCACCTGGCGGCGATCGGGAAGATCAGGGTTTACGTTGCCGTTCCGGAGGCTTACTCCTCCGCTATCAAGGTCGGCGGCAAAGCGACGCTGACACTTGACGAGTACCCGGGCAGGTCGTTTGAAGGCACGATTGCACGCAACTCCAACGCGATCGATCAGGCGAGCCGCACGCTGAACGTTGAAGTCGATGTCGACAACCCGAAGGGCGAGTTGCTCCCGGGCGCTTATGTGTTCGTTCACTTCAAGGTGCCGGAGCATGCAGCCAACCTGATGATTCCATCCAACACGCTGCTCTTTCGCTCCGAAGGCTTGCGCGTCGGTGTTGTGCGCAATGGTCGCGTGCAACTGATCCCAGTCAAGATCGGACGGGATGCCGGAGCCAGCGTGGAGATTGCGTCGGGCCTGACAACAAACGACGCGGTGATCCTCGATCCGTCCGACTCACTTGCCAGCGGGCAGGAGGTACAGATCGCAAACCACGTGAACGAACCGGCAGCGCAGACGAAAGCGGGGGCGCAGTGACGCTATACCGCGCAGCGTTAGCCAGTGCTGCCGTGCTCACGCTTAGCGGCTGCATGGTGGGGCCGAAGTATATGAAGCCGTCTGTGCCGATGGCTCCCGCATATAAAGAAGCAAGCCCCGACGCGTACAAAGAAAATTCCAACTGGCAGGTAGCCCATCCGGCGGACGCGGCTCAGCGTGGAGAATGGTGGAAGGTCTTCGGCGATGAACAACTGAATCTTCTGGAGCCGCAGGTAGCCGCCAATAACCAGAATCTCAAGGCCGCGGATGCACGCTTCCGCGAGGCGCGCGCGCTGATTCGCTTCAACCATGCTTCGTTGTATCCAACAGTGACAACCGCGCCATCCGCCGGTGGGCTGCGCGACTCCTCCAATCGTCCCTATTTCAATCCGAACAACTCGCAGGGCAACGGGGTGGGCGACATCGTGCTGCCTGTTGATCTGAATTACGAGATCGATGTCTGGGGAAGAGTTCGTCGTACTGTAAGTGCCGCGCGGGAAGAGGCGCAGGCGAGCGCGGGCGACAGGCAGACCGTGATGCTGAGCTTGCAGGCCGAGCTCGCCGTCGACTACTTCGAGGCCCGCAGCGCGGACGCCCAGGAGAAGCTGCTGAACGATACGGTGAAGTACTACGAAGAGGCATACCGCATCACGAACAATCGATTTGAAGGTGGAGTCGCGCCGCGGTCGGACGTTGACCAGGCGTTGACGCAGCTTGAGGCCGCCAGGGTACAGGCGCACGATACCACGCTGCAGCGTGCGCTGTTCGAGCATGCGATTGCCGTTCTTCTCGGCGTCCCGCCGGCGTCCTTCGCCCTCGTGACCGCGCCGCTCGATGCGCGTCCGCCAGCCATTCCGCCGGGATTGCCCTCGGAGTTGCTGGAGCGCCGCCCCGACATAGCAGCCGCGGAGCGGCGGGTTGCCGAGGCGAACGACCGCATCGGCATTGCACGCGCCGCGTTTTATCCAACGATCTCGCTGAACGGAGTTGTCGGGCTCGAATCGACGTCGTTCGCCAACCTGTTCAATCCGTCGAGCCTGTTGTGGGCAATTGGACCGACACTGTCGCAGACGGTCTTCGACGCGGGCCGCAGAGCCTCGGTCTCCGAACAGGCCAACGCCAGCTACGACGAGACCGTAGCGAACTACCGGCAGACGACGCTGACCGCGTTCCAACAGGTTGAAGACAATTTAGCCGCGCTGCGCGTGCTTCAGCAGGAGGCCGAGCACCAGCACCAGGCCACGCTGGCGGCGCAGTCAGCAGAGCAGATCTTCAACAACAGGTACGTTGGGGGCCTCGATACGTATCTGCAAGTCGTCACTGCGCAAACAACTGCACTGACCAACGAGCGGAACGATATCGACATCATGCGCCGTCAGATGGACGCCAGCGTTCTTCTGATCAAGGCACTCGGCGGTGGATGGAACGTTAGCGACCTGCCGAAACTCTAGGGTAGGAGTCCCGGTCGTCATGCAACACATGGAGCGCGAATGAAGCAGAGCGAACACGATCAGTCGGCGAAGATTCTCGTCGTCGATGACGAACCGCAGATTTCTCGCGTCCTGCGCACGGCGCTCTCCACGCAGGGCTATTCGTTGCGCCTCGCTGCCAACGGGGAGGAGGGCATGGAAGCCGTCCATGCGTGGAAGCCGGACCTCGTGATCACAGACGTCGCCATGCCACGGATGAACGGCATTGAGTTGTGCCGCGAGATTCGCGCTGTTTCGCAGATTCCCATCATCGTTCTTTCGGTCCGCAACCAGGATCGGATGAAGATTGACGCGCTGGATGCGGGCGCCGACGACTATGTCACCAAGCCCTTCAGCATGCAGGAGCTCCAGGCCCGCGTTCGTGCTCAACTGCGCCGCAGTACCGCAGCCAGCAGTGAGATGACAGAGGTCATCTCTGCCGGAGACTTCCTGATCGACATACCGCAACATCGCGTCGTCGTTCGCGGTCAGGACACGTACCTGACGCCGAAGCAATTTGATCTTCTGGTCTGTCTGGCGCAGCATCCTGGACGGGTGCTCACACACCGGGCTCTGCTGCATGCAGTGTGGGGCACGAACGCAGATCAACCCGAATCTCTGCGCGTCACGATCGGCCAGTTGCGAAAAAAAATTGAGACCTCCGAGGAACCCGCCTATATCCTCACCGAGCCTTGGATCGGCTACCGTTTTCGACCGACGGGAAACGACGATTTCTAGCTCTATGCAAAAACGCATACTACCGGTCAGCCCGTCGCGTTTCACATAGAGAAACACTTTCAATCGATATACTTCGTCTGCTAGCATTTTGATCCTATGAGCTCCTTCCAGTCGGATCGTCGTGAACTTCTCCGATTTGGCGGCATGGGATTTGCCGCTGCAGCCGCCACCGCAATGCCCGCCGCAGCCTTCGCCGCGACCCGCTCAACCCCAAACAAATCAGTGACGCTGGACATGTTTGATATCCGAACCTACGGCGCAGTGGGCGACGGCAAAGTTGTCGACACCCCGGCGATCAACAAGGCAATCGAAGCCGCGGCAGCAGCGGGCGGCGGCACTGTCCTGTTCCCAGCCGGCACCTGGCTCTGCTTCTCGATCCGCTTGAAGAGCCACGTTTCGCTTTACCTGGCGCAGGGTTCCACAATTCTTGCGGCGGACTCGCCGCTTCCCGGCGCAACGACTGGCTACAACGGCGGCACTTACGACGCGGCCGAATCAAACACCGCATGGGACGCCTACCAGGACTACGGCCACAATCACTGGCACAACTCTCTCATCTGGGGCGAGTCGCTCGAAGACGTCAGCATCACCGGCCCGGGCCTCATCTATGGCAAGGGGCTCAGCTTCGGCGCCGGTCCTGGCCGCGTCGGTCCGCCTCGCGCCGGCTTCGGACCTGACAGAGCACCCGGAACTCCGGCCCCGACCACCAGACCCGCGCCGCGCAGCCGCGGCAACTATCCCATGTACCAGGCCGAACAGCCCGGCGTCGGCAACAAGGCCATCGCACTGAAGAACTGCCGCAACGTGATCTTCCGCGACTTCTCCATCCTCAAAGGCGGCCACTTTGGTCTGCTGCTTACGGGAGTCGATAACCTCAGCATCGACAACCTGAAGATCGATACGGACCGCGACGGGATCGACATCGACTGCTGCAAGAATGTTCACGTTTCAAACTGCACGGTGAACTCACCCTGGGACGACGGCATCTGTCCGAAGAGCAGTTACGCTCTCGGCTACAACCGCGCGACAGAAAATGTGACGATCACGAACTGCTACGTCACGGGCAACTATGAACTGGGAACCATTCTCGACGGCACCTTCAAGAAATTCGCGGCAGACGTGCGCGTGCCCCACACCGGACGAATCAAGTGCGGTACGGAGTCGAACGGCGGGTTCAAGAACATCACCATCTCGAACTGCGTCTTTGAAGGCTGCAACGGCCTTGCGCTCGAGAGCGAAGACGGCGCGCTCTGCGAGGACATCACGGTCTCCAACATCACAATGCGTGATATCTTTACCTCTCCCATCTTCATACGTCTGGGTTCACGGTTGCGTGGCCCCAAGGAGAGCACGAAAGTCGGCACGATGCAGCGCATTCTCATCAACAATCTCGTGAGCCACAACGCAGACTCCAGACTTTGCTCCATCCTGAGCGGCATCCCCGACTATCCGATCAAGGACATCAAGCTTGCCAACATCTACCAACATCACATCGGCGGCGCGTCTCAGGACTCGCTGGCCATTCGACCGCCGGAGTTCGAAGATAAATATCCGGACCCTGGGATGTTCGGCCCTATGCCGTCGCAGGGTTTCTACCTTCGCCATGTTCGCAACCTTGAGATGAGTCATGTTGAGATCCAGGCGATGCAGCCGGATCCTCGCCCCAGCTTCTATCTTGACGGCGTCGATCGGGCAGACTTTATCGCTGTCACTGCGCCCATTGGAAACCCCGCGTTCCACCTGGATAAGGTGACGGACTTGCGCATCCTGCTGAGCCGGGCTGCAAAAGATACGCAACTGGACAGCGCCGATAACAAAACGCTTTAGATGCTGGACGATTAGCGCACGATCAAAATGCTCGTTTCGTAGGGCTTCAAGTTCAACTGAACTTTGACGGCTCCGTTTGCCTCTTTCGCAACGGCAGGCAGAATTTTGCCCGTCTGTGCGTCCCACATCTCGAGCCTCTTGCCTTGGCTCCTCAAAGTCACACTATATTCTGAGGTCTGTGGCCCTTCGTTGAAAAATAAATAGACGTCAGCGTCTCTGAGGCGGCGCCGCATCGTTCGCACAGCCGTGTCCGGCTTGTCCAACGTCACATCGGGCAATGGCACCGCCGCCGTGACAGCCTGCACAATCGAATCTGGAACGACCTGCGCGGCAGGCGGTGATGCTGGCGGTTGAGCGGGCGGCGTCGGCGTTGGCGGCAGTTCGCCAGAGACGAGCGAAGCCCAGGCAAAGTCAGTTGCAGTCGCGGCGCGCGCATCCAGGATGGTTCTGCTGCAGATGAGCGACGGCGTGCGCCCGAGAAACAGCACATGGCCGCCGCCACTCGCGAACGCATGCAAGCGATCAAGCGCTGCCTGCGAGAGCAAGGACGTGCCGGGCAGAATGATTGTGCTGTAGCTGTTTCCGCTCGCAGTCTCCAGCGTTCCCTTTCCGGCCACCAGGTCTCTTGCGAGAGCGTCTTCGTTGACGATGTCAAAATCAATCTGTCGCTCCGACAGCATTCGCTCGGTCGACACAAACGCTGTGTCCGCTGCCGCATCGCCCATCCACATCGAGCTGGACGGAAGATACAGCGCCACCGATGCTGCCGGCCTGCCCATCGACATCAGGTACGACATTCGCTGCACGTAACTGAGCAGAGCGGGATACGCCGGATCCTCCATAAAGCCGGAGCGCGGGCGCCCCGCGGTGCTGCTCGCAGGAAAGTACATCGTTTCGACCAGATTCACGCCACGCACAAACTGTTCGTTGAGGATGTATCGCGCCATGTCCACATCCGGAGCAGGGCGGTACGCCGCGAAGCTCTCCGTGAAGGCCCGCGGATGCCCGTAAACATGCGACGCGGACGCGGCCAAGCGCGGAAAATCCGAGATGGTGTCTTTCCATATCTGATGCCAGATCGTATCGATACCCGGCACCTGTACGTACTGCATGTCGCGCAGGAACTCCCCTTCCGATCGCGTGAGTTCCATCTCCATCTCTTCGTGGTTCAGGTGGACCTGGTACTCCAGATGGTTCGCCGCGCACCAGTCACCCTGCACCTTGAAGAAGCCATCGCGGAACATCTGCGAGAACACATCGTAGTAGTCGGCCTTGGCACGCGTTTGCGCATCCGTCAGCTTCGTGCCTCGCGGCTGCAGGAACGCTGCCAGAAACGGCCGAACGTCATACCCTTTGATCTGCGTAAATCGCTCGAAGAGCTTCGGCGTCCACGGCAGACCGCTGATCGAGTAGTCGGGTTCATCGCCACGAAACCCCATGATCGTTTTGCCGAACTCATCGCCTACTGCTTTTTTGTACTGCTCGTGAGTAAAAGCGAGGTACTGCATTGTCGCGGCTGGATCGAGATAATCCTCCAGGGACTGTGACGTGTCCTTCACGCGGTTCTTGTTGGTATCGGACCGCGTAGGCGACGTCTTGAATTGATGCTCCACCACCATCACAGTCCAATGGCCCGACGGCGCAGTCCAGGTGACTGCATTATTCGCAACCGAAAGATCAACGGTTGCGCCGTCGTCTGCGTTGATCGCCGTTACCGCAACAGCTGCAGCCCCCACTGTGAGTTTGACCTGCTCTCCCGCGGCAGCCGCGATTTTCTGAGCCGCAACCAGCGCCTGCATTCGCAGCTCCGGCTTCAACTCCGTGAATTTTCCCCCTGCAAAGCCGCTGGGATACCCCGCATCGTCGACGATCCACACACGCATGTTGCGCTTCTTCGCCTCTGCAACGAAGGTGCGGAAGAACGTGAAGTATTCGGGCGAAAGATACGCAAACGGCATGTCGTATCCGGCCTGCACGGTCACCGCCTGATAGCCAAGCGCCTTCATCCGGTCAAGATCGCGCCGTATGACTGTCTCATCCACCGCTCCATTCATGCCATAGTAGGGCTCTGGTCCATACTCCGGTGGCGGCGCCTTCCATGTCTCGGCGACCTGTGCCGCCGTCGGCATCTGAATTTTCTGCCAAGGCTGTTGCGCCACAGCACTGCCCGACAAAATAGCAACCAATACCGTTACAAATAATTTCATTCATAGCTCCCTAGTTTGACCCGCAGCAGAGAACCCTTGCCGCCGAAGTTCAATCCGTAGTCGGTCTCGTCGCCATTCCATAGCCGCGAAGGAACCCAGGTCGTTCCGTCATAACGGCCCTCCTCGACTCTGAGCAGTTGCATCTGCTTTCCACCGGCATGGACAGGTGGCGCGAACTGAACCCTGCAATCGATCCCCGCCACCAGAAACTCATCCGCCCCCAGCGAAGCCACCATCACGCGGCCCGCTCTGAGCCCTCGCGTGTCAGAGGTCGTCGAGACGGGAGCTGCGGGCGGATAGTACGACAGCGGAAACGAAACCACGGCTCGCCAACCTCCAAAGTCCAGCTCCTTCTGCGAGATTCCCGGCTCCTCGACTGCCGTCTTCACCTTGCCGGCAAAGGCCAGCGTCGCCAACTCCCGGTCGAACGAACCCAGCAGGCGAAAGCCTTCCACCTGCGAAGCTGTCTCTGCGTCCATCGCCCCATCGACATGAATACGATCAAGGCCGAAGTTCGCGAATCCAATCGCTCCCTCGCCCAGCGCGTAGTACAGATACCGCGCATAGCCGCTTGCCCCTGGGAACGGTTCGAACCCGAGGCTCTCGGGAATCAGCAACGGATTGTCCGGCCGATGAAACTCCTCTATCACCATGCGGTAGCGTTCGCTGCTCGGAACATAAATATCCGGGGCCAGCAGATCGAGCGACGGCGCCGCCACCTTCCACACCGCGAGCATGTTGATCGTTGGGCCGCCGCTTGGATAATCCTCGCCCGGTACCGTCGAGATGGGATAGCCACGCGGACTCTTCAGCCAGTTATTCGCGTACATCGGCAGCGCCAATTCCTTCTTCCCGGCAGTCGCTACCTGCCCGATATACCGCGCGACCGACCACGCGGCAAACGTCTCGTCCGCATCTTCGCCGAAGACCTGCGACCAGGTTCCCGAGCCGTTCTTCTTCAATCCTCGCAACAGCTCCGCCGGCACCTGCCCTTCAAACTCCTTCTGTGCAGTCGGACTAAAATCCCGCACGGTTCCCAGCGAGCCGGACTCATTCTCAACCTGCATCATCACGACAGTGTGTTGTGAATCCGTCTCCCGCAGATGGCGCATCAGCGCAACAAACGCGTCACGATCTGCCGCAAGGTTGGCCGGAGCATTCGGACTGAGCACATCAATCGCCTGCCCGTCTCGTGTCTTCATGCGCGGATAAGTTGCCGTGTCGGATTTTACCCACTCCGGCACATAGTGCATCTTGCCGTTCTTCCATGTGCCAAACCACAGCAGCACCAGCCGTACCTTATGCTCGCGCGCCTGCTGCACGATTGCGTCGACAACCGTAAAGTCGAACCGTCCCCGCTCCGGCTCCATCTGCTCCCAATACACCGGCACCTCAAGCGTGTTCAGCCGCATCTTCTCCGCTGCCGGCCACACCGCCTGCAGCCGCTCCGGCCAGCCGCTGGAGTTGTCCACCTGCGCCCCGAGCATCCAGAACGGCTTGCCATCCACCATCAGTGTGGCGCGTCCCTGCTCCTGCACGAGGCGCGGCATCTCCTGCGCCATCGCCGTCTGCATCGCAAGAGCACTAACCCCGACCGCCGCAACCTTCACCAAACTCCGCCAACCCTGCATCGGCAAATCCCTCATCGCTCTGCGAAATAGCACGCAAAGAGCGTTATACAGCGGCGAGCCAACGATTGGAAACTATTTCCTAATAGGAACTCATGCTCCGGTCTACGGGCCGAGGACGAAAGCGGCGTCGCCTCCATTTATCCGAATCTGATTGTGCAGAATCGCAGTCCGTGATTTCATCGGGTCTATAGATAACGCCGCAGCACTGGCGTCACGGAGCCCGTATGACCTATCAAGTCTCACGCAACGGCCAGATGTATGGCCCTTACACTCTTGAAGACCTCCGGCGCTATGTCGCCTCCGGCAACGTGCTGCTAACCGACATGGCTAAAAGCGAGGAGATGCCCGACTGGCTTCCTGTCGCTCAGATTCTCGGCACCTCGCCCCTCGGCACAGCGGGAGCGGCAGGTACTCCACCCCAGGCCTACGCGGCACCCTCCGGCTACCCGCAGCCCTCCGGCACCGCATATCCTGACCCACCCAATCTGAACTGGGGACTCGAACTGCTCCTGGGTTTTCTTACCTGCGGCATCTTCGTCGTTGTGTGGAACCTGATCGTCGCGGCCTGGGCAAATCGCGTCCAGCCAGCTAGCAAAGCGTTGTTGCTCTATATCGCCGCGACAGTGTTGATCGCCCTTAACTTCGGCGGCAACTGGGGCTTCGTCGTCTCCATAGCCCACCACGGGCATCCGCATCGCAGCGTCATTGGCAGTCTCATCAGTCTCGCTTGCTGGATTGTCCGCCTCATCGCCCGCTTTACTCTGCGCGATACGCTGGAGCAGCACTTCAACGGACCCGAGCCGCTTGGCCTCCGCCTCAACGCCGTGATGACCTTCTTCTTCGGCGGTATTTATTTCCAGTACAAGCTCAACGAAATCAATCAGCTTAAACAGGCACTCCGCTACCGGATTCCGGCGCAATGATCTTCCGGCCCCGCAGCCGCATCGCAGATACCTTGCGTACGGCTGCGCCCCCGGCAATCATTGCTCTCGTCATCGCTATCCTGTTGCGTTTTCCACCTGATCAGTACAGCTTCTACCCGCAGTGCCCCATCCACGAGTTCCTTCATCTTCAATGTCCGGGTTGCGGAGGCACGCGCGCGGTCGCTGCCTTACTACGTGGACACCTGGCCCAGGCAATGCAACTCAACGCACTCGTCACGCTGCTGCTCCCTTTCGCTGCGGCTTATGGAATCTTTTGCTACGGGCGGCTCCTACAACGTAAAGCGATTCGCTGGCCTCACCCTCCGCCCGCTGCACTCTTCGCTGCGTTCAGTCTCGCCGCCGTGTTTACGGCCGTTCGCAATCTTCCGCTTCACTTGTTCTAGCCAAACGTAAAACGGCCCCAGCACTAGCCGGGGCCGCAATCACTCTATGGAGAGTATCGTTCGGCTGTCCGTTACGCTTCGACGGTGACTGGCTCGGACGCTACCGGCGTCGCCGTTCCACCCTTCAGGTCGGTGCCGCCCGGCTTGCGAATGTCGATGCCGCCCTTGAAGAACGCGCCATCTTCAATCGAGATTCGCGCCGCGATCACATCGCCGGTCAGCGAGCCTTCGCTGCGAATATCCACGCGATCGCTCGCCTGGCAGTTTCCGCGAACCTTGCCGAGGACAACGATCTCGCGCGCGACGATGTTTGCGGCGACCTGTCCATTACGGCCAACCGTCACGCGGTTGCCCGGCAGATTAATCGCGCCTTCTACCTTCCCGTCGATGTACAACGATTCCGATCCCGTCAACTCTCCCTTAACGATCAGAGATTTGCCGATGGTCGCTTGCTCGCCTGTCGGTACAGCAGACGCCGCGTTTCCAGCGCCGACCGTTGCAGGCCGCGCGGGGCTCGCTTCAAAGTTCGTCGCGGGCGCCGAGGGACGCACCGGTTCAGGAGTTGAGGGGGAGTTGCTTCCAGTCTGATTCGGTTTCCACATAGTGATTCTTATCCTTTCGTACTGCTGAAGATGTTCCCGCCGTGGTCAATGGCACGCGCCACCACGACGGCAGCACGCAGTCTTTCCACGATACTACTCTGTACGAGGCCGCAATTTGCCCCTGATTCCCACAGTTTTCGTACCTTTTTCAATACCTCCGTACATCTTTCGTGTCATCTTGAAATTTCTACCGCCCATCCTCCCATTTCTTCCAACTGCTCGAAAGTGTTAACCCTCCCAGGAACTTATCGTGCAGAAAGCAAGGCACGTCGCGTAGCATGACAGCAATTGAATTCTTCTCCAGCGAGCCCTATCTCTTGAGTTTGACTCCGCGCCCGTCCTGCCCCGCCCCGCATGCATCGCGTCTCGTCTCCGCGTTCTTTCTGTTGGCGTTAGCCGCGATTTCCTCAATGCGCCCGCTCTTCGCCGCTGCGCCAAAGGTCCACACCGTCACTCTCGGCCCTTACCGCAGGGTGCCCTACACGCAGCCCGATGCCACGCCCGACACGAAAGCTGACGAGACCTCCAGCATGAAGATCCGCCCGCTCTTCGTAGACGACCGCCAGAAGGAGTGGACGACCGGCGAGATTCACGACGTCACCGACCGCACCTTTACGGTTCGCCGCGCGCTTCGCCTCAATGACGGGCTGCCCGGCGATGCAGCGCCCCACTGGATCTGGCAACCCGGCCCGTGGCTTTCGGTCGATCGCATCACCGGCCACATTACGGCGCTGCATCTGCCGGACTTCGACGCCGCCGTCTCCGATGCAGTCTGGTTTCGCGACTACGCCGCCTACTGCGGGATCGCGACCACGGCCAAAGGCGGCCTCTTCGTCATCGTCGCCCAGCTTGGAGCGCGCCGCGCCGTTGTGCAGAAGCGGATCGGCGAATGGCCGCAGGCCAATCACTTCATCCCCGTCTGCCAGCCTGCTCAGTGGCAGCGCCTGCCCATGCGCGTCACGATGAAGCCGACCGGCGGCGAAGCCACAACCTACGATGTCGTCGGCACCGCCTCGATCATCGAAGAGGGCGAAGGCGCCGACGAGAACTAGTCCGCGGCCCGCTGCATTCTTCGAAAATTCCCGAAAATTTGATTTAGCATCATCCTCGATTCGCATTACGGAAAGTATTGCGCTGCCTTGCAGCCTTGCTCCGCCGCTCATGTGCAGGAGTGTTGATTTGCTGAGTCTGTTCCAGGGAATAAGACCCGTGAAGCGAGCAGGCGCCGTTCGCGATGCCATCGCCGGCGTTGTCTTTGCCGCGATGGATATCCCGCAGGCTCTTGGCTACACCCGCATCGCCGGCATGCCGATCGTTACCGGCCTCTACGCGCTGCTGCTGCCGCTTCTGGCATTCGCAGCCTTCGGCTCATCGCGATACCTGGTCGTCGCGGCCGACTCCGCCACTGCGGCCATTCTTCGGGGTGGACTCAACGGCATGGCGCCCTCTGCCAGCGCAAGATATGTCGCGCTTGCCGGCCTGGTCGCGCTGCTCACTGCGGGATTCCTCCTGATCGCGCGGCTGCTCAAACTTGGCTTCGTCGCTGATTTTCTCTCCCAGACCGTGCTGGTGGGGTTTCTTACAGGGATAGGATTTCAGGTCGGCATCTCGGTTCTCGGCCTGATGCTTGGCATACCGGTGGACTCACGCAAAACGGTCATTCAGCTCTATCAAGTCTGCCGCCATCTGCCCCAGGCCCATCTGCCGACGCTGCTCGTCTCCGCCATCGCACTCGCACTCGTCCTTATCCTGCATCGACTTGCCCCGAGAGTGCCCGGCGCATTGTTGGCTGTAGTCGGTGCCACCGCGGCCAGCGCTGCGTGGAACTTTGCAGGCCACGGCATCTCGACGATCGGGCCGGTGCTCGGTGGCCTGCCGCATTTCGGACTGCCCGACGTGCATTGGAGCGACATCCCTTCGCTGCTGGAAGTTGGCGGCGCCTGCGCTGTCATGATCCTCACCCAGAGCGCGGCGACTTCGCGCGTCTACGCAGCACGCCACCGTCAGCGACTGGACGCCGATCAGGACCTCGTCGGTCTCGCAGCAGCCAACGCCGCTGCGGCCTTCAGCGGAACCTTCGTCGTCAACGGCAGCCCGACTCAGACCGCGATGGTTGAAGATGTCGGCGGCCAGAGCCAACTCGCGCAGGTGACCACTGCGGCCGTCGTCGCGCTCGTTCTGCTGTTTCTCACAAAGCCCCTGCAGTACCTTCCCCATTGCGTGCTCGGCGTTCTGGTATTTCTGGTCGCCATCAAGATGATCAACCTGCGCGGCATGTGGCAGATTCGCCAGGAGAGCCCCGCTGAGTATTTGCTGGCGCTCATCACTGCGATCGTTGTCGTCACGGTCGGCGTTGAACAGGGCATCGTCCTCGCGATGATCATGTCCCTGCTTCGTATCGTGCACCACAGCTATCACCCACGCAGCGGTGTCATGCTCTCTGAAAGCGACGGCACATGGAAACTGACTCCACCCATCGCAGGCGCCACGACCAGACCGGGGCTGGTCATGTACCGCTTCGGAGCGGCCCTGTACTACGCCAATGCCACCCGGTTTGCTGACGAGATCCTTGCCATCGTAGGCCCTTCGCCGTCGCCCGTCCGCTGGTTCATCGTCGACGCCGAAGCGATCACCAACATTGATTACAGCGCAGCACGGGTCGTTCAGGAGTTGAAGAAAGATCTCACAAATGCAGGCGTTAACTTTGGCTTCGCTCGTCTGCCCGCCAGCACCCTTGCAGACTTCGACCGTCATCACCTCACCGAGCTCTTCGCCCCGTCCTGGATATTCAATCGACTCCACGACGCCCTTGATGCCTATTGGCCTCCCGGAAGCGATCGAAGATCACCACCAATTGACAACGATAAGGTCAAAACACACATCAGGTGACTACCCCACCGACGCGGCCTCAGTTTCCGATCGGTGTCAAGGTATAACTCAACGCAGGTTCTAAGTCGTAGCCGTACCGGAGATGTATGCCTCGAGATGGCGAATGGTCATCTCCTGTTCCGAGATCACCCAGTTCACCAGGTCGCCGATCGAAACCACTCCGACGACGGCACCACCCTCCACTACCGGCAGGTGCCGAATCCGGTTCTTCGTAATGATGCGCATACATTCGCCCACACTCGTCTGCCGCGAGACCGTAATCACCGGGCTGCTCATAATCTCAGCGACCCGCGTCTCCTTCGACGACCGCCCCTGCAGAATCACCTTACGTGCATAGTCGCGCTCGGAGATGATCCCCATCAACACGTCTGACTCCATCACCAGCAGAGCGCCCACCCGTTTCTCCGCCATCATTTCGATGGCCTGATACACAGAGGCGTCGGGCTTTGTGGCTGCTATGGATCCATTCTTCTGCCTCAAAATCGTGCCAACCGTTGTCGCAAAATCAGTCATCCCTCACCTCTGGAAACCGAATACTACCCCCCTCGCACAACGTCGCGCAAATACATAAAAATTCCCTCCGGACGCACCTCTTCCACGACGCAGAATCTGGCATCACGCGAGACTTTGGCTGGCCTATCCGCCGGCGGCACACATCCGCTATCAGCAGTATCATCAACCCATGCAGACCTTCGACGCCCTTCTCCGCGAAGCTGAAGTCGCCCACGGCCACCTCTGCGCCGGCCAGATTCTCGGCGTCCGCCTGGCCATGCTCGGCTGCCAGCGCCTTGGCATCGACGACCCCAAAGGCCTGGTCAATCCCAGCGATCGCAAGCGCCTCGTCACCTTCGTCGAAATCGACCGCTGCGCCACCGACGCCATTGCCGTCGTCACCGGCTGCCGTCTCGGCAAGCGTGCCATCAAGTTCCGCGACTGGGGCAAGATGGCCGCCACCTTCGTCGACCTCGCTTCGCCCCTCCCGCCGCAAGGCGACACCCCCGTCTACAAGGCCATCCGCATCGCCGCCCTCGAATCCTCCAAACAGCGCGCCCGCGACCTCTACCCCAACATCGAAAACAAAAACCAGCAGCAGATGCTCGCCTACCGCGAACTCCCCAACGAAGAACTCTTCAGCGAAGAGTGGGTCGCAGTCCCCATCCATCCCCGCGAGATGCCCGGCTACAAGTCCGCCCGCATCGCCTGCGAAATCTGCGGTGAAGGCATCAACTACGACCGTGAAGTCCGTCGCGACGGAAAGATTCTGTGCGAGGCATGCGCCGCACCCGAAGCCCGCTACTACCAACCGCTCCCCTGAACAATCGAACTGCACAAACAGTAAGGCCGGCGCGGAAGACCTCTCCGCAACCGGCCCACTGAACCTCGTCAGAACTTCAAAAATCAATGATTACCGGTGGTCACGATCCCAATCCCGGTGGTCGTCTCGGTCGCGCCGATCGCGATCAGCGATACGCATAGCGGTCATAAGCCTGCTGCCGAACCCACGCCTCATGACGCTCCTCGGCCTCATGCCGAGCCCAGGCCTGCTGCCGGCAATACTCCTCATAACGCTGGCGAGCATAGTAGTCGTTGCCATAGTAGGGCGAGCCAAACTGCACGCCCTACGGCAAACTGCTGGGCTTCCGCCTTAGCCGGTGCAGCCAGTGCAACCGCACCCGCCAGTAAAACTACCGTTACGCCCTTTGCAATCATCGCCTTTACGTTTGTGACCGTCATAACAACCTCCTGCGTACATCTCACTGAACACCCATTCAGTGCAGCGGTTGCGCGCAACTATGGAGCACAATCAGTGTCACAAGTTCCTCGGCTGTGAACTCATCGAAGAGACAGCAGATCGCATAAAAGGGAAGAATGTACCTATGCCGCAGCCGGTCGCATTACTTCTTCGCCAGTCCCTGTCCCTGAAAACCGAGGTCCTCGACTGTCTCAGCGATCCGGCGCCAAAACACGTACATCATCTGCGCTCCAAAATTCGCCGCATCGAGGCAACGCTCGAACTGCTGGCCCTCTCCGCCTCCCTCCCCGACCTCCAGAATGAGGCTAAGCCGCTGACGAAGCTACTCACCAAAATTCGCCGCGCCGCCGGGAAGGTCCGCGATCTGGATGTTCATCTCGACCTCCTCAAAAAATACCGGCGAAATGACGATACCGCCCGGCTCGAAAAGGATCTCGCCTCAGCCAGAAAGAAAAACGCCGCCAAACTGTGCGACCTGCTGAAAAAAGATCGCCTCAAGGTTGACCGCGAATTCGATCGCCTGCAAATCGCCCTCGAACCGGCGCTCAATCTCGCAATCGGCGGCGACGCTCTCGAGGACGTAGCGCACAGGTGGTTTGCCTTCGCCCTTCACGGACTGGACCATCGCAAGGACAAGCACCTTCACACCATTCGCAAGGTCTCCAAAACTGCTCGCTACCTCGCAGAGATCGGCGCCGAAACCTCCAAAGCTGCCGCCCGGTCGGCCTCTCGTTTCGAGCGAACACAACAGGCTCTCGGCAAATGGCACGACTCTCTCCTGCTCGCAGAGGAGGCGTCCGCGAGTCTTGGCAAACATGCTCGAACAACCCAGCAGATCCAGGCAGATACGCAGCGCCTGCGCCAAAGAGCCATACCCACCACAAAGCATTTGCCGAAAGCAACCCGAATTGCGCCACGTTATTTGCTACACTAAGAACCAACATGACGGTCTCCCGCCAACTCGCGACCCTGCACCTCATGTCGACACGCTGTTGTTGTCGCTAGTCTCTCCTGCGCGTAACTCCTTCTCTAAAAATCTTCAGTAGCCGCCGCCCACACATTTTTTCGTGGGAATCGCGCTCTTTCCAAGGAGACTCGACATGTCCACACTTCGCGCCCGCACCTCCATCGACACCTGGATCATCCTTTCTGTCATCGCCCTCGGTCTCCTCCTCCGCTTCGGCCTGTTCCGCACCATCGCCTGGTAAGCCGTGGCAAGTCAAAAGACAAGCCAAGCTGCTTACTCGCGGCAATCGCACCAACCCAACCGCACTGCGGTCTCTCGCACATAAGAGCAACCTTTCCTCTCCCTCCGCCCATCTCGCTTTAGTAGAGTCCCTTTGTGAAGGAGATCCGGATGGCGAACCGCAAACCAGCATCAAACTCCCTCGCCGACCCGACGACGCTCAAGCCTATCGACAAGAACGACGGCACCCTTCAGGTCATCATCGAAACTCCCAAAGGGAGCCACAATAAATACAGCTTCGACCCGGACCAGGAGATCTTCTCGCTGAAGAAGGTTCTTCCCGCGGGCATGGTGTTTCCTTATGACTTCGGCTTTGTCCCGCGCACAATAGCCGATGACAACGATCCGATCGACGTCCTTGTCCTCATGGACGAGCCCGCCTTCCCCGGCTGTCTCCTTCGCGCTCGTCTCATCGGTGTCATTCGCGGCGATCAGATTGATGGCAAGAAGCGTATCCGCAACGATCGTCTCGTGGCCATCGCAGAGGCCACCCACATGTACGCAGATATCAAGAAACTCGACGATCTTCCACGGCACTTCGTCAAAGAGCTCGAAGATTTCTTCGTCAACTATCACAAACTCGAAGGCAAACAGTACAAATTACGGGGCTGCGGAGATGCCGCAGAAGCTCTTCGGCTCATTAAGCAGGCAAAAAAGGCGGCCTGACGCACATGCGTCCAGACAGCCCACGCTGCACAAATTCACGATAAAGCGCGCGCCATGACAGACCTGATCCTTCGTTTCCTCATCGGCGGCGCCGTCGTCAGTCTCTTCGCGGTGCTCGGCGATATCTTTCGTCCGAAGAGCTTCGCCGGTCTCTTCGGTGCAGCACCGTCAATCGCCCTCGCCACGCTCGGACTCACCATCCACCACAATGGCAAACTCTACGCCGCGATCGAAGCGCGTTCCATGATGGCAGGTGCCGTCGCCATGGCGGTCTACGCGGCGATTGTCAGTTGGATTCTTCTGCGCTACAAATCACGTGCGCTCACCGTGACTCTCGCCCTTCTTCCGCTGTGGTTTGGAGCCTCGTTTGGGATCTGGCGTCTCTGTTTCAGGTAATGCGCTCAGGTAGTGCGAATGATCGTCGACGTAAAACTCGCCTCGCTCCGATCCACGAAACCTCACGAGTACGCTCTACGTTTTCTCTTCGGCGGCATCGTCACCGCCGTAGCCGGCGGCATCGCCATGCGATACGGACCCGTCATCGGCGGTCTCTTTCTCGCGTTTCCAGCCATCTTCCCCGCCTCGGTCACGCTCATCGAAAAACACGAAAGAAAAAAGAAACAGGACGCCGGCTTCGACGGAACCAGACGCGGACGCATCGCTGCCGGCATCGAAGCCGCAGGCACCTCCCTCGGCGCAGTCGCCCTTCTTCTATTCGCCTTCATCCTCTACCGCTTTCTGCCTGATCACAGCCCCGGCTTAACTCTCGTCGCTGCTTCCCTGGCGTGGCTGACGCTCTCTACCGTGCTATGGCTCCTCGCCAAACGAAGACACGCCCATCGACGCTAAAACTCATCTCATAAATGTCTCTGGTCGGCGAAGCTTCGCAGAATTACTTCCGTATTGCCGACAATTCCGCCCGAAATCCTGAAACACCGCGCTTCGATGAGTGCTAAGGCCTGTTGGCGACAGTTGAAAACGACCAGAAAGAGGCTTATGGCCAGCGACAGGACTTTGCCCGGTGTTATCTGACACGTGCGCGGATTCCATCGAGGATACAGTCGACAGCAAAATCGAAGGCGCGTGCGGGGTCTTTGGAGAATGCGCCCGAATCAAGGGCCTTCAGCAGAGTCGGGTAGCGGCCCGCTTCCGACTTGAGCACATGAGCCAGGTCGTGGGTCCACTCCTCGGCGGATTCACCGTATTTTCTTATCTCCTGGAATGTGGCGTGCCCGCGTACTTGGCCGATGAGCGCAAGAAAAGCAGAGTGTCTGTCTGCGGACGCCAGGCCGGACTCGGCCAGCATCGCCAGCGCGGCCTCCATCCATAGCAACTCATTCGGACCCATGACGCTGCGACGCACCGACGTAGCCTCCAGAAACCAGGGATGGTTTTGGTAAATAGCCAAGCAACGACGGGCCCATTCCTTCAATCGTGTGCTCCATGGCGACGTGGGCTTGCCAAAGTTCGGAGCGGAATCGCTCGCGGAATCGATCATCAGATCCAGAAGGTCCGCCTTTCCCGGGAAGTAGCGATACAATGCCATGGTTGTGACCTCCACCATTCGTGCGACGCTCTGCATTGTGATTGCCTCCAGGCCCTCCGCATCCGCAAGTTCGATGGCGACGCGCGCAATCTCAGTCGTGCTGAGCGTGGGTTTGGGACCACGGCTCGGAGGCGGTCTCTTGCCCCAGGCCTGATTTACCTTGTTGGCGTTTTTCGTCGGCATATTCTTTGTTTCTGAGTTTCTCATCCAAAGCTCGCTCTCTGAGCCTTGCTCTTGCAGCGATTCCACAACTGTGTATAGTATACACAGTTTGGAGGGAACAAATGTTCTGGATGATTTGCGCGGTCATCGCGCTTGCCGTTGTGGGCTTTCCCACCGCTCTACTGGTTCAAAGAAAATTGCGGCAGGCGAAAGCCGCTGCGCGGTTGAGGATTAATAGTGCTTGCGGCATCGTTGAAGAGCGCTTCGTAAAAATCGGCGGAATTGACCAGTGGATCGGAATCAGGGGAGAGGATGAAGCCAACCCCGTTCTTCTCGTGGTTCATGGTGGGCCGGGGAGTAGCTGCTCCATTTTCACTCCGCATATACGTGCCTGGGAGAATCACTTCACCGTCGTGCAATGGGACCAGCGAGGGAGCGGCCGGACCTTCGGCCGATTGGGGCCGCGCGGCAGCGGGGAAATCAGCATGGAGCAGCTCACCCGCGATGGCATCGAAGTCGTGGAGTATCTGCGCTCGCGCTTGCGCAAGGACCGGATCTTTCTGCTTGCGAATTCGTTCGGATCCACGTTTGGAATGCAGATCGCACGCCGCCGTCCGGATCTGTTCTACGCCTACATCGGCGCCGACCAGAACGTAGGAATGGTGCGAGGGAGGGATGAGAACCGCAGCGAAGTGATGAAACGGCTCAACGCCGCGGGCCTCGGCAAGGGGGTGAAGGCACTCGAACGAATCGGCGCCGATCCGACGCACTGGACTCCCGACGACTTCACCGCAGTCGCACGCTGGACGATGAAGTCCGATCCGCAGGGATTTCGCCGAATGATGAAGTTTCTGAAGGATGCGATTTGGTACGCACCGGGGTGGAGACTGAAGGACATTCGCGCATTTATTCCTGGGATGCGCTTCTCCCTCGAACGGCTCTTGCCTGAGGCATCCCGATACGATGCCTGGCAGCAAGGCACCCGGTTCGAGATTCCTTTCTTCATCTATCAGGGAGAAAACGACGTCGTGCTGACGCCGAGATTGGCGCGTGCGTACTTCAATGACGTCGTCGCGCCCATCAAGCGGATGGTGCTGATTTCCGATGCCGGCCATTTCGCAGCATTTCTGCAGCCAAAGCAATTCCTGGATGATTTGCTAACTCACGTTCGTCCGCTGGCTAAGGCTCCCAGCATGCAATCAGCCCAAATGGCTTGAGTGAGAGGTCGTGTAACCCGGAGGGTGGTGGTTCCACAGCAGGTTTTGCTGGCCCTCACACTTCCGCCTAAACCCAGATCAGGATTCCGATTCGTCTCTCAGCGTTTAACTCAAAGAGCGCATAATCGCCAAGGCACTCATTGACGTTTCGCTCGAAAACCGAAATTCCTGGGTGATGACGGGCTCCCAAGCCGCGACACGTCTAAGGTACGATCAGGGGATCGGTTGACACGTCCATGCGCCGCACGTCGAAGCACGCCGGCAACTGGCTGTGGGGAACTTTGACCTTGGCGAAGACGTTCTCGTAAAGCGTGACCGTGGTTGTTCCACCACGATCGCACAAATGGCCGACGGCGCTGAACGACGTGTTCTGGCCCTCTCGAAGCATCTGGTCTTTTCCGTTGAACCAATCCGATGCGGTTCTGGTTTCTCTGTTTACGAGGATCGTGTATGCGCCATACATGGCAGCAGTGAAATCCATAGGCTCAGTGCCGAAGTCCTGAAAGACCGGATCGATGTTGTTGTAGATCAAAAGAATCGAGGGAACTCCTTGATCCGCCCCGAATTGGATCTGCTTCTTTGAGCTTGTGATCCTGCGCCGGATATGGTCGCCCACGGTGCGTGAACTGCTCTTGATGTGGGGGTGGGCCGGGTCTTTGACCACGCCGAAATTACCATCCTCCGCCAGCTCCTTTATCTCAAAGATGATCACGCGGCCGCCGACAGAGACGCGGTAGTCCGGCCTAGGCGTGTCCTCCTCCTTAATCTTTTCGAAGGGCAGATTGTTGGTGGCGAGAAACCCTTCAAATAAATCCTCAGATTTGGTTTTCATGAAGACACCCCCGGTGCTGGCTGACCTCATATTAAACGGGCATCAGGCAACGGAGTACGCTGCAAACCGCCACCGACCTGAAATCGGCAAGGGCTCGAGTAACCGGCAATACGGAAGTTATGCCGAGGTCGGGCAAACCATGCTTGTCGATTTATGAGATAGGTTCTAGCCACATTTCCTGAGCTTGAAAATTCTTTCCATTCCCGCCCGAAGACCGGAGCGGACTGATTCCATTGCCTTTATTCTTCCAACAAATTATTTTTTCCCGTTTTTGGCCCAGAAATCGCATGTCAAGTCCCAAAACCACCTAACCCATTCCCCACCAACAACATCCATTTGGCATTTTAGATACACTCAACTCGCTATACTGGATATATAGATCAAAAACGAGCCAGCCTCCCGAGGATGGAAGAAAAACCCTCGGGAGCTAACTCGTTTATTTGGAATATTTTGTATGCAAGTCCTTTGTTATGAATTATTTGCGGACAATTAATGCCCGCAAACTACTGATGATAAAAGGTTTATGCGCGGGCAATAGGGGGGGTACCCCCCTGAAAACGAGCGCCGGCACGGTTCTATGGTAGCCTCCAGCAAGGGGTTGCAGTGAGCTGTTACCCGAACTAGCCGATGCCCGTGATTCTCCCCAAAATGAGCGCATCCCTCTCGCTCACCGCCTCCCTTCTCCTCGCAACAGCCCCGTTCTGCTCTGCCCAGAGTGACATACCTCACCCTGCAGCGGTCGCAATCGCAAGCGAAACCTCCACGGAGCTGCCGGACGCACCCACGCCGCAGAACACCCCCCCGCCGCCTCCCTCACCAACACTGTCAAAACCTGAATCAATCACCCTGGCCGGAACGCCGCGCAGGATTCTCCTCGATCAGAAGGCGATCTGGACCAGCCCGCTGCATATCCGCCCCCTGGACGCCACCTGGCTCCTCCCCCTGGCCGCCGTGACCGGAACCATGATCGGCAGCGATCAGCACACCATGAACGATCTGATCCACATCAACGCCAACGATCAGCAGCACTTCAACACGATCTCCAACGCTGGAATTGGCGCGCTCGCCGTGGCGCCGGCCACCATGTACTTGTGGAGTCTCGGTCACAACGCCCCGCAAGCGCACGAAACCGGCATCCTTAGTGGGGAAGCGGTCGTCGACGGCCTGATCTTCAGCAAGGCCATCCAGTTCGTCACTCTCCGCGACAGACCCAGCGTGAACAACGCCAAAGGAAACTTCTTCAGCTCCAGCCCGCTTGACGCCTCCTTTCCGTCCGACCACGCCACCGCAGCCTGGGCCATCGCAGCGGTCGTCGGCGACGAGTATCCCGGTTGGCTCATGCGCACCGCGGTCTATGGCTTGGCCACCGGAGTCAGCGTCAGCCGGGTTCTCGCCGAGCAGCACTTCCCCTCCGACGTTTTGGTGGGCAGCGCCGCCGGCTGGCTCATCGGCCACTACGTCTACCGCGCCCACCACAACTTCACCCTGAACCCCTTTGACACCAAACCGCTGCCGGGTAGCTTCGGCGTACCCCGCGCTCAACCCGCCACACCACCCCCTGCGAACCAGAAATCGACTCCGTATCAACAATCGATTGCAAATCTTCCGCAACCCACCGCCGTCGTTCATCCCGAACCGAAGCCGCTCGGCGACGACGTTGATCCCGACACCATCGGTTCAACCAACGTTCCCATGGACAGCTGGATCTACCCAGCGTTGGAGAGGCTGGCTGCAATGGGCTTCATCCCCGGCCAAAGCACTGCAATCCGTCCCTGGACCCGCCAGGAGTGCCGGCGGCAACTTCGACTTGCAGAAAACCTGGCCGGCCAGAAGGACCTCTTCAGTCCTGGCCTGATCGCCGAAGCTCGCCGCCTGATTCCCGGCCTTCACGCCGAGCTCGAATCCGAGCCTGACTACTACGCTTCGTTGAGCCTGGAGTCGGTCTACGCACGATTCGGAACTATCGCAGGCCCCGCGCTGCAGGACAGCTTCCACTTCGGCCAGACCTGGTGGAATGATTTTGGCCGCCCGCTTGGACGGGGCGGCAGCGCCATCGCAGGCTTTTCCTTCCGGTCCCACTACGGACGGCTGTTCTTTTACGACCGGCAAGAGTTGCAGCACGACCCTGGAAACCCTGCTGAGTCGGCTGCCACCAATCAGCTCATCAATAAGTTGGATCAGATTCAGCCGGATTCGGATCCGCATATACAACCAGTTCCAGCCAGAGCAGCATTCGATCGCCAGGGTGCAATGGAGCTGTATGGAGGCGTTGCGTTCGCGGGCAACTCTCTCTCTATAGGCAAACAGGAACTCTATTGGGGTCCGACAATCACGGGGCCGCTCGCCTTCTCCAGCAACGCGGAGCCCACCTACAACCTGCGTTTTGTGTCGACGCGTCCTCATCCCTTTCCGTTTTTCTCATCTCTCGGAACTTATCGCTTCGACATTGTGCTCGGAAAACTATCCGAGCATAACTACCCCGCCCGTCCCTGGTACAACGGTCAAAAAGCAGACTTCAACTTTGGGGACAACCTCGAAATCAGTTTTACGCGCTGGTCTATCTTCTGGGGCGTCGGCCACCCCATCACGTTCCACAGCTTCAAAGACAACATCTTCAGCTTCAATTCGACGGGAGGGGGAGCAGGCGGCGGCGGCGGAAGTCTCGGCTACGGCGATCGAGATGATCCTGGCGACCGTAAAAGCAACTTCGACTTCACCTACCGATTGCCCTTTCTGCGCCGGGCAGTGACGCTCTACGCGGACGCGTACTCCGATGATGACCCAAGCCCGATCGCCGCTCCTCGCCGGGCTGTCTGGAACCCGGGAATTTATTTTGCGCGCTTACCTTTTCTGCCGCATATGGACTTACGTGTAGAAGCGGCTAGCTCTGAAGGCCTTGCCATTGACTTCGGTGGCCAGCACTTCTTCATTAATAATCAGTATCTTGATGGCAATACGAACAAGGGATTATTGCTTGGAAATGCTGTTGGCCGCGATGGCCGAGCCATCGAGGGCCGTGCCGGCTATTGGTTTTCTGCCCGCACTCGAGTCGAGGCAGGCTATCGCCAGAATAAAGGCGGCACGCTTTTCTTACCCGGCGGAAGCACGATCACTGACGGCTTCGTGAATGCCTCGTACGCCATCAATCGTCATTGGCAGGCACAACTTTTCAGCCAGTACGAGCGGTTTCTCATCCCTTCGTACATGAGCGGCGCACAGCATAATGCGAGCAGCTGGTTGCAACTCACATGGAATCCGGAATTGCACCTGCATCACTAGCAAAAAAGCTCTATCGCTTGCTGGCATTTCGCGCTCACTTCCAAAACCCGCGATGCATGCTGAGCTTACGCTTCCATCGCAGGCTCAACTTGTTCTCGTTTCTCCCCAATTTGTAGCCGACCAGCTTGAGCGCAGTGCGAATGAGTGCTGACGGAATATACCTCTTGCCGTTACGCCAAAGATAGTGCAATTCAGACCGCACATAGCGGATGCCCTCGCCGCCTGTCCCCCCAAACTCCTCCCCGAGCCAACACTCCCGAATATGCAGCACGCCAATGTCGAAATAGCGCTTGAAATCCTGCGACCACGTGTACGCATGAGAGTGATAAACCTTTGCGTCACCCACATAGACGATTTTCCAACCCGATAACAGCAATTTCGCCGCGGTGATTGTATCTTCCCCAAAAATTGCGTCTTCCGGAAACCCGCCAACAGCCATCAAGGCTTCTCGTCGATAGGCTGCAAAAGAATTCGAGATGAAGATAGCCTTGAATCCTAGTTGGGCGCGACTTTCCAGAGTGCGGATGCTCGATTGTTCGGGATAGTTAAAGAGGCGAGCATGCGCCTCAATAGGGGTCGCTGCGGGGCGCGGCAACTGGCGTCCAAAGGCGGCACCGACCTTTGAATCCGTAAAGGGTTCTAATAACTTGCTGATCTCCTTCGGTCCCGCAAGCACAGCATCCTGAGTCAGAAACACGAGAATTTCACCTTCCGGTAACAACTCAGCAGCTAACTGGCGCGTGCCGCCATGATTAAACTCCGCCCGTGAAATCGTATGCACTCTAAAACCTGCTGCACGAGCCAACTCCGGAGTTTCGTCGCTAGATGATGAGTCGATTATCAACACGCACTCTGGAAGCAAAGCGCCTAATAACCCGTACCTCAGTCGTGGCCAATCTCCGGCTGCATTCAACGTAGGGATGATGACAAAGCTATTCATCTTCGCAAGAATATCATTCGGATCGCTCTACTCATTATCAGCAAGTAGTTAGCAGGGATCTGAATTTTTATCTTCAGGAATGACAGCAACGTCCGACTAGCTATTGACCTTCCCCAAGCAGCTGGAGGTAGATAACTAGATGTTCTTGCGCTATATTGACCCAAGAATATTTGACAGCATGCTTCATTGAAGTGCGCTGTTGCTTTTCTCTCGCATTGGAATCGTTATACAGATTCTCAGCCAACTCGACGGCTCTAGTCGGAGAATCGGCAAAAAGAACCGCCTCACCCAAGTCGCGTGGAGTATGAGATCCATATGTCGTGATGGTTGCAGCTCCATTAGACAACATAGCTATCAAACTGCTGCGTCTCTCCGAAGCTCCATCAGGAAAGGGAAGATATGCCACCGCAGTCTCAGCTAAAGCTCGGGAAAGAGATTGACCAGTAAGGCCTAAACACCAGGCTATGGGAAGGTCTTTTGCCTGATCATGTAGACGCTCAAAATATTCTTCATTGCCGGGCAATACCGTACCGATTATCCGTACTGTCAAGCCATTCGCTCGGGTTTTGCAAAGGCGGCCCAGTTCTATGAGTTGCTCCAACCCCTTTTGGGGTCGGATTAGACCGAAATAGGTAACTACCTTGTCGGGACCTTTAGCTATTCCAGACACTAAAGGCACGTTGTTCCCTATCGGTATCAGCGTGCTGCGTTTCTTGATCCAAGGCGCAAGCCGATGGGCGTACTGTTGTTCGAATTCGTTGGTAAAGATAATTTTGCGCGCTCGAACAGTGAAAGGAAGAAGGGAAAGCTGTCGTAACGGATGCGCCTGACTGCATTCATGAATGGTCATCACAAATGGCCGGAGCAGGCTTAGAAGCTGTGGGCCCAGCTTCCACCCATAGCCTGTTGCCGGGTACTGCATATGATATAAGTCGGCATCCATGAGTGAAAGCTCGCGGCTGATTCGAGCAGCACGGGAAAGCCCCCAACGTTTTCCCGTAAATATGGATACGCTAAGACCTTCTTTTCGCAGGCTTTCATAGAGTTGCTCGGTGTAGTCGGCGACACCGCAAATATCTGGGGGATAAGATCCCGTAAGAAGTATGATCTTCATCTTTGCCAGAGGTCAGAGATTCGCCCGATTCCTCATTACCATGCAGTCGGCGGGAATCGCCCCTATAATTGAATATGATCTTACCACGCCGGATGCGACGAACCGATTCCGGACACTGGCAGACGGTAATGCAAACGATAGCCAAGATACTGGTTTAAGGGAGTGAAGAGATGCGGGACAAAACCTCATCCAATCAGCAAATCCTCACCAAGAGGATAGCAAATCGACTTCCGCTCGATCCGCACATACTCTTCTGCCTTTTTTACAACCTTATTTATTTTGTTCCACTACTCTTAGTTTATCTGCTTGGATATAGTGAAGGCGGAGCTGACGAAGTCTTAGGCATGGGTACACCCGCTATGCTTCGTATCACCGGGTTATACGTAATCGGCTTCATCTCTTTTGTGCTTGGCACACAGGTCAAGCGCTTTCTATATTTGACGTTGCAGGTTAAGTACAAAACGAACTGGAGCCCCTCGTGGTTTCGGCTGACTATATCGGAAACGATATTAGTGAGCACTCTCGTTCTAGCTTTTGTAATTTCTAAGATCGCAATAATACCGCTCGGCGTTTACCACGAATACGCGTTCGACGCCGATTTAATGGGAGGACCTCTTTGGTCGTTCTCTATGTTTTGTTCAGAGATGCTGCTCTTATTAGCAATCGTGGTACTCTTCTCAAAATCAAAGCACAACAAGCAGTGGTTCTTTCTCTTGAGTGCAATCAATGCGATAAATCTTCTGCACGGCACTCGCGTGTTTTTTATTATTACGGTAATGACCTTCGGTCTCTATGCCTATATCCGAGGACACTTGCCAATGCGACGGATACTGATTTACGCTCCTTTGGCTTTTCTCTCCGTTTTGACGCTGACATATATTATCTATCTTTTTCGCGAGTCAGCTTCACTAAGCGGCGCCTTTTCTCCAGCAAAATTAGTAAGTCCTATTGTATATGAAAGTATCTTTTCTCAATTTTCTCTAATAACTATCGTGAATAACCCCACGATAGTGACTACGACCGGACATATAGCCGATTTCTTTTCCGACATTGTACTATTTACAATTCCACGAGTCCTCTATCCAGATAAGGCCAACCAACTTTACTTTGGCCAATTTAATTGGCTATCACCAAAAGGTGGCTTCAATGGCTACGCCGCAAGCCTAATTTATTTTGGAGCATTTTTCCCAATGTTTTATTTTTCATTGGGAGTGGTTGGAACCTGGCTATACGGGAAGGCACAGAAAAGCAGTTGGTGGTTTATCCTATATACCTATTTTACGGCGGACTTCCTATTTCGAATCATGCGTGACGGCTTCGACATCCCTTTGAAAATGATGATCAACGCAGTGCAGCTGTTGGCTTTGTTGTATGTGTCGCGCTATTTATTTGCTCTAATCTTGTCGAAGCCGCAGATGCGAGTGGCACCCCTGACCTAATTGCTAGAGATTTCTTTTGCCTTTCAGACCAGTCAATATAGCCCAACCTCGCTTCCACTCAAATGCCAGGAAACGCCGTGCCGCACGGCAGAAGACGAGAAAGAAAATCGGAATCCAAGGCAGTGGGGCGTACTTGGAAAGGAACCGTACCCCCGACGTGCTGACGTAGCCCTCCATAGTTGGGCTTGTGCGACCACTACTTGCACTTTCTTTATGAAGTAATCTTGCAGAAGCGGCTATGCCCAACTTCCATCCGTCGGCTCGGATGCGGTAGCTAAAATCAGTATCCTCCCAGTACATAAAATAGCCTTCATCCAGCAACCCAACTTGACGAAAAATCTCTGAAGGCACAAGAATACTCGCCGCCGTCAAATAATCCAGTTGATCGGGGATCACCCATTTACGATTGGTCCGAATCACTCCCGTCCACAGACTGACTGTGCCGCCGCCCCATGCCTGTACCTTGTCAGGTTGATCTTCATAAAAAAGTACTGAGCCAATTGCGCCAAGATTCGGATCGGCTTCGGCAACTGCAACCAATGCCGCTAGGGTCTCTGTTTCGATAATAGTGTCATTGTTCAACAACCAAACATATTTGACGCCGCGATCCAATGCCAGTCGGATTCCATGATTAGTTCCCCCAGCAAACCCGAGATTGGCATGAGTTTCAAGTATTTCCACCCAAGGATGCTTTTCTCGAATGATTTGAACGGAGTTGTCAGTCGATCCATTATCAACCACCAAGACTTCTAGATGGGAATAGTTACTCTTTTGGAGAGATGCTAGACATGCGACGGTATCGCGCCACCCATTCCAATTCAGCACGACGCAACAAACGGAGGGAACGACTGGCATGGCGGGAGCGTCGTCTTTCATATTCAAAAATGATTCTTGACTAATCGATGAACCAATCAGGGATATGCTGCCCCTGGAATTCGGCTCACACTGACATAGCTTTGGCGTGAGGTAGGCCCCTGATCGGCTCTACGCTACTTCAACGCGAACCAATCTACCCTCACTATCGCGCTGGCTTTGGTAACCGATCTCATAATTACAAGCGAGCGCACATGTCATGAATGGGTTGGGACACAAAAACCGAGTGCAATGATCGGCCGTAAACATTAGGAACTTCATCAAATAGGGATTCTGAGTGATTACATGCTTGACAACTCGCTTCCAAGTCGGTGAAATGGGGCGTTGCTCTGGCCACAGTTCGTGAAACAGACGGGCCGAATACCCGACCCGAATCATCCGTTCACAAGCTTGACGGAAAGTAGTTGGGTGAAGGTGATCGACGAGTGCCTCGGGGACAAACTTCAACTTTAGTCCAAACTGTGTCTCAATTCGATATCCCAGCTCTGCATCTTCCATGGCCGCATATGGAAAATCCTCTCTGAAGGGAAAGTTTTTCAGCAATTTCGTCTTCAACGATAGATTGCTAGTGTAAAAGTGTTTCCAGTCCGCTGGAACTCCCGCAAGAAGGTCTTTGTATGCAAACTGGATTGGACTCGTACCAAGCCATCGCATAAAAGGCGTAAGCACCTGTCCTGATGTGCTCCATTTTGTCAAACCAAGTGCTGCGGCTTCAAGATCTGGATACTCTCGATGGAACCTCGTGTGGACCTCAACAAGAGTCGGAGAAGCAAAAATGTCGTCACCCAGCATGAGACAGATCGGCGTCTTCAGCAGGGAAATTCCCACATTACGTGCTTTGGCAGGTCCGCTGTTTTTTTGGGCCACGTATCGTATCGCTAGGGGAGTTTTTACGAGGTAGGTCTCCATTTGCTTCGAAGTCGAATCGGTACTACCATCGTCGACAACGACCACTTCAAAATCCTTGAATGTCTGATTTTCGAGGTGAGCCAAGCACTCCAAAAGCGCGTCGTGACGATTGTAGGTAGGAATGAGAACGCCGACTGCCTTCGTTGACAATGCCTCTTGATTCCTTTCGCTCATCGGAGGGTTCCTTACAAAGCTTCATCAGCCTCCTCTACTTGTCAGATCATATAATATAACTTGGTGGCGGGTCACCTGCATGGCTGCGGAGTCCTGGTACGCCAGCCTGCGATGGCAGCAACATACTTGACACAGCGCAAAGGAAACAAGATGAGCCGCATTTCGATGCAAAGGATGTTGGATGCTTAATTGGGCCGCTAGATATTATCCCATCGTACGAATTTTAAAGACTCATGGCTTGTTCGACAGTGCATCACTTCTAGAGATCGGGTCCGGACCAATTGGCATCGGGAAATTTCGAAGGGTTCCATTTGTCGGGTGCGATATTTCTTTCCCCTTTGAGCCAAAATGGCCCATGACGCCCATGATTGCCTCGGCCGCACAACTGCCACTCAAAGATAATGAATTCGATGTCGTCATCGCGTCTGATGTACTGGAACATGTTCCGCCCAATCTGCGAAAGGCGGTGATTGGTGAAACCCTACGAGTTGCGCGAAAATTCGTGATCTTCGGGTTTCCGTGTGGTAAGTTGGCTTGGGAGTCGGACCGGGCTTTGCTTGAGGCCTACCTTAAAGACAAAGTGACGCCGCCCGAGTGGCTAACAGAACACATGGAAGCCGAATTCCCAGAACCTGAGCTATTCAAGAAAATAGATGGCTGGGAAATACAAAGACAAGGGAACGAAAGTATTGCCTTTCATTCCTGGTTGATGCGGAAAGAGATGTCTGGCATTTTTGTGAGGGTTTCCTCGATATGTATGCGAATAGCACCCTCCCTTATCGAAACCTTGCTTCGCAAGGCCGACCGTGGTCCCTTCTACAGACAGATTTTCGTGTTGCGCAGGCTGGAAGAGAACTGAACGCGCTATCCGATAAGAGCGAACACTACTTCATCTTGGAGTCGCACCGCCCCCAGCATAGCGTGCTGGGATTGCTACCCAGATTGCACAAATACGCTTTAAGTGAGTGCCCGCAGTGACGGAGACAGTAAGGTCCGACAATTCCAGCGCTGAGAATCTATCTGAAAATGTGCACCCAGAATCGCCCAACCAACTGAAAACTCGAACTCATCGTATTTTTAGTGCGGTCCTGAGCTTCTTTATCGGCCAAGGGACGCTACAAGGGATCAATCTAATCATCGGGTTGTTCTTACTACGCTCGCTCAGTGTAGATGACTATGCGAAGTTCGGCCTCGCTTCTGGATTCCAGGTCACTACATCGATTCTCATGGACCTGGGATACGCCAGCACTATCATTCCGCTGGTTGGGGACCGCATCTTTGACCGAGCGTTGGTCGGCAGGTATGTGCGGGGGGCGAAGTCTCTAAGAAACCGCGCTTTCTGGGTCATGTCACCCCTTGCGGCGATCGTATTTCTAGCTATCACTCACAAACAGAAGTGGCCGTGGCCTACCCAGTTCGCTCTCCTCGCATCGGTGCTACTCGCGCTATACTCCAGCGGACCCGTTTCCTACTACTCAGCGCCGCTATTTCTTTACAGGCGCCTGCGCGACTACTACATTCCTCAAACGATCTCCGGAGCGTTCCGGTTCGCGGCTTATCTCGCACTCAGCGCCATCGGAAGTCTGAATTCATGGACGGCGGCAGGACTCGGCGCCATGAATATTACGATCAATGGATATCTCTTAGGGAAAAAAAGCCACAGCACCTTCGAGTGGCCTGTGGATGACGATCCAGCCATTCGAAAACAGATACGCAACTATGTTGTTCCGGCTGCCCCCGCGATTCTATTGGGGGCTTTTCATGGCCAGATTGCACTGTTTCTGGTAAGTATCTTTGGCAACACAGCCAGTATTGCTCAGGTAGCTGCGCTCGGTCGCCTTGGACAACTCTTCAATGTTCTGATGACATTTAATATGGTGATTGTTGAGCCGTATATAGCTCGCATGAGACGAGAGCAGCTTCTTTTTACTTACTTGAGATTAATAGCTGTCGCAGCCGCCGGCTGTGCTGCCCTGGTTTTGGCAACCTTCATAGTGCCAGATATCTTTTTGTGGCTCCTCGGATCGAAATATGCTGAGTTGCGTAGTCTGATCGGATGGGTAGTCTTAACCGCTTGTATCAACTATATCGCTGGACTGATCTGGATTATGAATCGTTCCCGCAAGTGGCTTTTTTGGCGGGGAACGATCGCGGAAATCGGATTGCTTCTTGTGATCCAAGTTGGATTCGTCTGCATCTTTGGCATTCACAGCACAAGGAATGCGGTAATGTTTAACTTAGCTTCCAGTTTCTGTTATGTAATCGCCCATACCTACGTGGCGGTTCACGGCTTCTTGAAAGGCGAAAGAAATGTGAGTTCAGAGGGCTATGCGCCAAGTCCTCCCATCACTGAATAACAACAAAACTCGGTGATTGACTCCAACTCCTAGCGCGCGCGGGCACCCGCGACATTATCACCAGGCCGCGACGCAGGAGAACTGTCGATGACCATTGTGTAACTAATTCAAGGGCTTCCTGAGAACAATGGTTGAATAACTGCATAGGTGTGGAGTTGGCCATCTCAAAAGAAGCTTTGCTTTAGCCATCTCAGCGCGGTGCAACAAGGGAAACCGGTGGGCATAGTATGGATGACCAAAGTATCCGGTATAGTTCACGATTTGGAATCCGAGCTCCTCGAAGCGAGCAATCATCTGCTTTGTCGGCCCTCGTCCCCAACTGTAACGTGCCGGGAACTTTCCATGCTTATGTGTGTCCCTTGGTGAAAAGGAATTCAACAGACGATGTGAAACAAACTCCGGCAAGAACATGTTGGCCGCAAACGGCAAACACCATAAGGTAGACATGCAGTGCGCCGAAATTCCGCCGGGCATCAACAAATTATATATATTTGTGTGAAACTGACGGCCGTCGATTATATGTTCGCCAACCATTCTCGAGAAGACACAATCAAATTTTCCTAACAGATCTGAATTTATCTGATTTGATGACAAATCGAGCACAAGTCGTTCAAAAGGCGAATCAGATTTTTCTAACTCCTCAGGTTCGACGTCGCTCGTGATGCAAGAAATACCTCGATCGCGAACGTAAGTTTCCCTCAATGTCGGATTTGCTCCGGAACCCACTTCGAGAATATGTCCGCAGTCGTATTCTTCAACCAGGGATTCTAGAAATTTCGGCGCCCCATCCCATCCGGGGAACATAGAAAGTGGCCGATAAGAAATAGTCAAGTCGTCCACCTAAGAAGTAAACTAACAATCGTTGGCATTAGCAATATTGAGATATTAGATGTTTGATAGAGGGACTCGCAAGTTCGCATGTAAAGTAGCTCCGCGACTTGATGATCTGAGCGACCAGCCGCGAGCTAGTGCCACAGAGAGGCTGCTTTCTTCAGACTCGCAAGCTTCGAAGCATTCGTAACGTCCTCTTCTAATCTGCGAGTAAAAGACATCAAAATGACCCACACTGCTCCTAGCAAGGCTCCGAGAAAGCAGGCTAAGGCCATTGATAGAGTCCGCGGCGGTCCGGATTTCTTATCCGGAATGACGGCACGATCGACCACCTGCAAGACTGGCGATTCACGAGATTCATCCAATCTGGCGGCCTCATATTGTTTTGCTATCAATTCGAAGAGGACTTCATGATACTTCACCTCTCGCTGTTTTCGCACATACTCTAAAGCCAACTCAGGCATCTTCGAAGTAGGTAGTTGCAGGCTACCTGGCTGGCGATTGGCGGGATCACTTTCCATTTTTCGCAGTTGTTGTTGCAGATCGGAAATTTGAGTCTGAAGTCGTACCACCTCCGGATTTTCATTGGTCGCACCCTGTTTCAGCGACGACAATTCAACTTGCAGGCTGGTTATTTGCGCCCGCGTCTGTGCCATTGTCTCGATTTCCATCTGAGCTTGACCGCCCGGCGCGATCAATCCCGTTTGTTCTTGAGTTTTTTTCAATTCAACTTCTGCGTCTGCCAGTGCATTTTTTTCGCGCTCAAGTTGTTGCTCGAAAAAAAGTCTCCGCTGCGAGGATTCTGTCAGCGCCAATCGGCCATTCTGCTCACGCAGTGCATCCATATATGAGTTGGCCATATCTGCTGCGCGTTTCGGATCATGGTCTTGAACAGTAATTGTAATAAGCGTGTTTTTCGCGGACTCAAAACTGCTTCTACTCTTAAGCTTCTTAGCAGTGTCGCTAAGCCTCTTCGTCTTGTACACCTTTTGCAGATCGTACTGTTTAATGAGACTATCGGCGATTGTACGACTCTCGAGAATTCCCAGATAGACCTCACCCGAACTCTTAATGCCAGTCAATGCTCCCATTGCGCCCAGGGACCCCAACTGGCTCATAAGTTGAGACATGCCGCCAGTACCGGGTGTGGTTTGAGGCGGTAGAAGAACAGCCTCAGCCGTATACATTGGCCTCATCACGCCAAAGACAACAATCGCAGTGATGACAACTGCCGCCAGCATAAAATAGAAAATAATCTTCTTTCCATGTAATAGGAGTATTGCTAATTCCATTAAATCAATTTGTTCCTCTTGACCGCTCTGAATCAAACCTACCTCTGATTTGTCATCGGAAAGGGTTTCGGGGTGGCTGACTACGGTATCTTGTGGCATCGTCATCTTTCTAGAACACAGTATTGCCAGCGGCTACTGCAATTCCCAACTGACCCACGATCTGCGCTATGCTCACGATCGTGCGAAGCGTATTACCCTTCGTAAGATTCAACGGAATGACCACCGTGTCTCCCGGATAGAGATGTAACGAATCAAAGCCACTGCCGCGCAACGAAGAGCTGTATTGCTTGCTGATGACGGCCCCACTCGCGCGGATTACATACGCGCGATTCTTGTCGGCGTCTCGATTCGCTCCACCCGCTAGCCGAATATAACCGCCAAGAAGCCTGCTCGGATCATAGACAAAGGAGTTCTGGTTGTAAACGGCTCCGTCAACGCTGATGGTCGATGGGACGCGAGGCACGATAAATCGGTCGCCATCTTCCAGCGGCAAATCGGGCAGCTGTGACACATCGTGGCTATCGGGTTGCAATTCCAGCACGATTCGGCCGGTGGCTCGCACTTGGCGGAGACTATTGACAACGTTTTGGCTCTGCGCCTGTGATGCAGCTGCTGCAGCTGTATCTTGGGCACTTATCGCCCTACCCGCATTGTTCGTTGCGTTGGTACTCAACTGGAGGGTGATCTGATCGACATATTCATTCAAACGCGCCTGCTGAACACGGCGTGTCGACTCCCGTGTAAACTCAGCGCCGTACAGGTAGGCGTCCGGGCTCAAACCGCCGGCGCGTTTCACCAATTGCCGAAGGGTCTCTCCGGGTAATACGCTGTAGACACCGGAGGAACCGAACTCGCCCTCGAGACGCACAAATCGTGTTTGCTCCGCCTGCGGTACGCGAATATCGGCTTTTGAAAAGATCGTGACTACATCCCCAGGTAGCAACTCAAGATTCTGCGATGCATCGCCTTCCAACACAACCTTGCCAAGGTTGAAAGGTAGTAGAGATGTTGTTAAGTTTCCCTTGCTCTGGCGCTCGATAACGGCATAGCTCCAGTCGATGTCGGGTTCGCTCAGCTTGACGTCATTGCGCGGCTTGAATTGGCCAGCGGATGAATTCGAAACGGTTGAACCTATACTGGCGCTCGCCGTGCTCATCCGATTGGCGGTCGGATTATTTCCGCTTGCGTCAAAAGGATATTGAGAATTACTTCCTGGGTTTGCACCAGGCATATTGGTTTGCGAGTTGGGTGTGAAGCGGTCGTTTGTTCCGCTGGCAGATGTAGCCGACTCCGGAATCTTGGTACAGTCCAGGCCGCCATCCGTGGATGGAACGGTCCCATCGTCCATCGGGCTCGTCAATCCGCCACCGCTTCCCTCGGGGCGTCCGAACGGCAACCCTATCAGATTCGGATTCCTTGTCGAGGAATATCTCCAATTTGGATGTTCGCCCTCTTCTCCGGCAGGAATACCGTATCGCAGATCGGGAACGCCGTAGGGTGTCTGCGGAAGGCAGGTCGGAATGTAGGTCATCATCGGCTGACCCAGTTGACTCCGTTTCAGCCAGTAGTCCCGCGTGATGAGTGCATCCTTGTCCGGTATCAGATCGCGAATACGCATACCCGGCTTCCACGTGAATCGCCCGGGATTGGCTACATTGCCGCGAAGCGTAATGGCATCTTTGTACTGGCTTACCACCGCGACCAACTCCAGAAGATCGCCATCGTGCAGAACAGTCGACCGTCCCTGAGTATCAAGCGGCACTTCAGTGATGCTGCGCATCCGCCGTTCGTCGACACGCTCCAGCCGAATCTTCTCACCCGAAGCTACATTCGTCATACCGGCGGCAAGCTCCAGCACATCGCCGATGGTCGAGCTGTTCCCGGATTTCAGTTCGTATATGGCAGGTACGTTGACGCTGCCGGCCACTGCGACTTGCGGCCCAACCGGCGGAATATAGATCACATCCCCGGGCAGCAACTGCATGTCATTCGTCTTGTCGCCACGCTCCAGCAAGTCGTACAAATCGAAGTCGACGAGAACCTTGCCCGAGCGCTTCAACTGGATGTGCCGCATGCTGCCCTGCGGCGTGGGTCCCCCTGTCGCGAACAAAGCAGTCGTAAGCGTGCTCAGAGAACTGATCGTAAAGCTTCCGGGCCGCCGCGCCTGTCCCACAACAAAAACCTGGATCGACCGCAACTGTCCCATATTCACGTTGAGATCAAAGTTACGAAACACCCGCCCCATCTGGGCTTTCAGATAATCCCGCAGTTGACCAAAGGTCAGTCCGGCAACATGCAGAGAGCCAACCTGAGGAATATAGATGCTGCCGCTTCGATCGACCGTATAGCGACTATTAAGTGTTACCTGCCCCCACGCCTGAATAAGAAGCTCGTCGTCAGGGCCAATCACATAATCCGGCGTGACAGGAACCATGTTCAACGGGGCAAACGTGGAAGGAGGATTCCGAAACAACATCGCCCCGTAAATCGGTAGCATCTGCCCTGTCGAATTCGCAACCATTTTCTGAAACTCGGTAGGCGAGTCTAGTGGAAGAATACGATTCTGAGCGTTCATATTCAGCTGATTCAATTGATATGGCGTTAGATTCCCATTCGGATTGTAGACACCGTTCTGTTCTCCCGGTTGACCAGGAACAACAATCCCTTGGTTCGTTCCGGGCTGTTGCTGGTAAGTCGGAGGTTGGACACGCCCTGGGTAATTTCCTTGTTGCGGAGTCGTCGTCTGACAATTGGGATCGGTTGGAGCACAGGCTGTTTGCTGCCCAGAAAGAGTCCCGAGTGCCTGACCGTATTGACTGACCTGTGCAGATGCCCCACCTGTTCCCACTACGGCGAACAAAAAAGCACATGTAAATCTGAAGAACTTGCCGGAGCTACCGAACTGCATCTGCTGTAATCCTCGCAATACTCTCTTACCTTTCAATCCGACCCAATGGGAGGAGGATCCACCTCCAAGGGGGCGTCCTAGTCTCCATCGCACAAACGCCAATAATCCCGGAAGTCGCTGTCTTCAGCATAACCGAAGGGATTCGCGAACGGGAAGGAACTAGCGGAGCAGAATCAAGTAGAAGCCCGCCCGCGTACCGAATGCCAATTCGGCAGCACACCCGGAAAATCCGACCCTTTCCTACGCGTTCTGCGCCGTCTCTACCGCTTGTGCCACACGCAGCATGGTCGCCTCATCGAAATGCTTCCCCATCAATTGCACTCCAATCGGCAATCCGTCTTTCGTCATCCCGCAGGGCACCGACACCCCGCAGATACCCGCTAGGCTTGCCGCCACCGAGTAGATGTCCTCCAGGTACATCTTGACTGGATCATCCGTCTTCTCACCCAGCTTGAACGCAGGGGTCGGCGTCACCGGCGCCACCAGCACATCGACCTCCGCGAACGCCGCCAGAAAATCCCGCGTCAGCAGCGTTCTCACCTGCTGCGCTTTGCGATAGTACGCGTCGTAGTACCCCGCACTCAACGCATAGGTGCCCAGCAGAATCCGCCGCTTCACCTCGGGACCAAACCCTTCGTCCCGGGTCTTCCGGTACATCTCGGAGAGCGTCTTCGCCTCCTCCGCCCTCAACCCGAACCTCACCCCGTCGAACCGCGACAGGTTCGAGGAAGCCTCCGCAGTGGCAATCACGTAGTAGGTCGGGATTGCGTACTTTGTATGTGGCAAACTGACCGGTTTTACCATGCATCCCACCATCTTCAAACCAGCAAGTACACCATCAATTGCACCACGAATCTCCGGGTCCAAACCCTCGCCAAAGTACTCTTCCGGCACCCCGATCCGTAGTCCTTCCACCGGTTTCGCCAGCCCACCAACATAATCTCCCACCGGACGATCCGACGAGGTCGCGTCCATAACATCTTTGCCGGCAATCACTTGCAGCACAGTTGCGGCGTCCTTTACGCTCTTCGTCAACGGCCCCACTCGATCCAGTGATGAGGCAAACGCAATCAACCCATACCGGCTGACCCGCCCGTAAGTCGGCAGAACCCCCACCACACCACAAAATGCCGCCGGCTGCCGAATCGACCCCCCAGTATCGGTGCCCAGCGTGGCCACCGCGAAATCTGCTGCGACTGCGGCAGCCGACCCCCCGCTCGACCCGCCCGGGACGCGGTCCAAAGCCCTTGGATTCAATACCGGACCATACGCCGAGTTCTCGTTCGATGATCCCATAGCGAACTCGTCGCAGTTGAGCTTCCCTAATAGAACCGCTCCTTCCGCCTCTAATTTCTTCACTGCCGTGGCGTCATACGGAGGCTTATAACCCTTCAGAATCAATGATCCAGCCGTCGCCGGCGTCCCCTGCATCACCAACACATCTTTGATCCCAACCGGAACTCCCGCCAGCGCGGGAAGTCCCTCCCCCCTAACAGCCATTGCATCGATCTTCGCTGCCTGTGCCATCGCCCGGTCGCGGCTCAACGCCAGAAAACTATTTATTTCACCATCATGGGAGTCAATTCGTGCATAGTGCAGCTCCGCCAGAGCCGTAGCGGTCGTCTTTCCAGCAACTAACGCCTCCCTCGCCCCATCGATAGTCAAACTCTCTAATTCCATTGCCTTTACACTCACGTTCTCTTCTGAAACAAGACAATATGCTGCAGCTTCGGGTCGCTGCTTCGGCTATCGCTCAATCACCTTGGGCACCTTGAAGAATCGCCCGTCGCTCTCCGGCGCCGATGCCATTACCGCAGCACGATCGAGTGAAGGTTGCACCGTATCCGCTCGCAAGGAGCCACCTATTGTGTCCGTAACGCCGCTCAACATCTCGCCCACCTGCGCCATAGCCGGAATTCCGGCAGTGTTCAGTTCGTTCAACTGAGAGATATGACCCAGAATGGCGTTCAGGTCCCGCTGCATCCGCGGCTTTTCCTCGGCGGTCAGTTCCAGGTTCGCCAACTCCGCGACCCGGCGGACATCCTCAATCGTTACGCCAACCTCTTCCTTCATCGCTTGTCACGACCTCTTCTTCACAAAGTTTATCTCGCTCACCCTCACACCCGCGATCCGGGCCATCTCTCCTGCAAGCTGCTCTCGCATACTTGCCATTTGTCGCAACCAAGCGTCGTCTTCCACCAGCACTCGCACCACGCCGTCCGCATAGCCCACGACAGTTCCCCGTTCGGCCATCGCCTTGCCACAGGCCACCGGCCAGGCCGCCGCGATTCTGTCCTCATCGCGCAACGAGCCTAAGGTCTGCTTCAGGGATTCTTTCAAGAGGTCTCGTATGACTTCCAAGGACATTCGTCATACCTCGACAAAATTGATGAGCGGGATTGCACAACATCAAGATCAGATGAGCTGTCCGCCACTTCAACTCGGACAAGCCGACTGCCAACTCACGGTCTATCTCTTTCACGGAGATTAACTTAAAATGCGCCGTCCTGATTTACCACGGACGCAAACGTCTTTAGCAAAATCATAAAGTCCTTTGTTAGCGACCAGCGCTTTACGTATTCGCAGTCCAGAGCCACTCGTGCATCGTAGCTAAGTTCGCTACGTCCAGAAACCTGCCAGAGCCCCGTCAATCCGGGCTTCACTCTACAATAAGACTCGAAGCGGTCCCCATATTTCTCTACTTCCGCGGCCACAATTGGTCGTGGCCCAACCAGACTCATCTGCCCCATCAACACATTCCAAAGCTGCGGAAGCTCATCCAAGCTGTATCGCCGCAGGAAACTGCCTAGCGGTGTAATCCGGGGATCTCTTCGCAATTTATGGGTTTGACTCCACTCGACGTGTGCAGCTGGATGCCGTGCCAGATGCTCTTCGAGAACCTCAGTTGAATTGACACACATAGTGCGGAACTTCCACATGGAGAAGAACGCACCGTTCTTCCGTATTCGCCGGTGAGAATAGAAGACAGGGCCGGGTGAATTCAACAGGATCACCGCCGACACCGCGCCCAATATGGGCAACATGACCGGCATCGAAACCAGGACCAGCAAAATATCCCAGCAACGCTTAATCACTCGGTAACGAAAAAACTCTGACGGAGCACTATTTTCACGTTGGGACCTTCCCAGCGAGCGGCCTGCTGACTCCGTGTACGAATAAGAACCTTCGATAGCCGCTGTCCGCGACTCGGGAGATTGATATTCAGCCTGCATTCGAATCCTGTATCTGTCCGACTCGTACGCGCGCACTATCCGCATCACGTCGGTCGTACCGGTTACTCACGCACACACTTGTATCGCGGTAGACAAACTCTAGCTCGCCGCCGCAGCCCAGTTGGGATACGTAAACGACCGCGCGTCTAACTTCCATTTACCTGCTCGTGCTGGATTTGCATCCAGTCTCTTTTTTCGTTGAACCGGCTTATTCCGGCAGACAACTGGGTAATGTAGCGCATTCAACCAACTCCATCATTCTACTCGTCAACGCGCGACAGGTTGAAGAATCCCCCTGAGATTCGCCCTTTATTCGTCCCCTTTCGGAACCATAAAGCAAGCTGCTTTCGGACACAATCCTTGACCGCTAGACTAGACTCATGCAAGTTCTGAATACACCTCTAGTTGACGTTAGACTCATTCAACCCCAACGATTCGGAGATAGTCGCGGTTGGTTTGCAGAAGTATTCAATCAGTCAACCTTTTCCGCTGCCGGCCTTCCGGCACAATTCGTTCAAGATAACCAGTCCTTCTCTGTTAAGGGTGTTCTCCGCGGTCTTCACTACCAACTTGGCCAACCTCAGGGCAAACTCATTCGAGTCCTCTCCGGTCATATCTGGGACGTCGCCGTCGATCTCCGTCGCAACTCCCCCGACTTCGGCAAATGGGCGGGCTTCCACCTCAAAACCCAGTCCGCGGATGACGACCTGCAACTCCTCTGGATCCCCGAAGGCTTCGCCCACGGCTTCCTTGTTCTCTCTGACACTGCCGAGGTTCTCTACAAGACCACTAATCTTTACTACCCCGCCGGGGAACGCTCCATCCTCTGGAACGATCCCACGCTCAACATCGCTTGGCCAATCGATGCCCTCGATGGTAAATCACCCTCCGTAAGCCCGAAGGACGCCCTCGGCGCGCTCTTTTCCGCAGCCGAACTTCCGCCTGCGGATTAGCCTTAAAAAATTAGGATAGGAATCGTCGAAGTGAACTCGACCACTCCAGAGTTAGGCTATGGAGGCCTCATGTCTACCCTCGAAGTCATATCGGTGGCAGGTCTGCTCTCCGGAATTCTCGACCTCACTGCCACTTCGACGCTGGTTAGAACACAGGGCGTCCAATTCGAACGGCTCTTGCAGACTATCGCCAGCGGCGCACTGGGCCCGCCAGCTTACCAGGGGGGAAAGAAGACAGCCGCCGCAGGTTTCTTCTTTCATTTCTTCATAGCCTTCACCGCTGCCGCCGTCTATTGCCTGGCCAGCCGCAAGATGACGGTGCTTCTTAACCATCCGGTGCTAAGCGGTCTCTTATACGGCGCCGCCGTCCACCTGTTGATGAGCCGAGTCGTGGTCCCACTCTCCGCTGCACCGAAGCGCGAATTTTCGGCCAAAGCCTTCCTCACCCAACTGGTCATCCACATGTTCTTCGTTGGGCTACCAATCTCACTCATGGTTAGCTACTTCGCGCGATAGACTTCCCTATCCTTGTTGGACGAGCCACTGCTCAACCGCAGCCAGCGACTCCACTGCCAGATACTTCCCACCACATCCTGCAGCTTCGGTCCCGCGGATCAAAAATGCCTGTTTCAGCCCGGCCGCATTCGCTGCGCCCACATCCGAGCAGCGATCGCCCACCAGAATGCTCTCCCTCAACTCCACCCCTAACTCGCGGGCCCCGCGCAACAGCATTCCCGTCCCTGGCTTCCTATCCTCATGCTCCTGCTTGTACTTACCCACCCCATGCTCTGGATGAAACGGACAGTAGTACACGGCATCCAGCTCCACGCCCTCGGCGCGCAGCTCTCGCCGCATAAATTCCATCAGCACGTCAAAGTCCGCCTCCGAGTAGTAACCCCGAGCGATTCCTGCCTGATTTGTAACCACAATCAACCGGTAACCAAGCCCCGCAGCCGTCCTGCAAAGCGAAAATATCCCATCGACGAAGCGCACCTGTTCGGCCCGATGCAGATACCCCACCTCCTCATTCACCACCCCATCCCGATCCAGAAACAAAGCCCGTTTTCTCATAACTCCGCTGAAACCTTCCGCAATGAATCCTGCCAGTCCATCATCTTCCAGCCGAATCGTTCCATCAGCCTGATGCAGTTCATCCGGGAGTTTGCCGGCCGCTTGGCTGGTGTTGGGTACTCTGCAGTATTAATTGCCTCGATCTTTGCAAACCGTGCCGCGGGCTCTCGCTCGCGTCGTAGCCGCACCGACTCCGCGGCAAACCCATACCACGTTGTCTCGCCCGCACCAGCCGCGTGATAGATACCGCCCATATCAGTCAGCACAGCCGAGAGCTCCTTGCCTCGAGCCGTCGCCTCACATCGCCCGATCACTTCCGCCGTCATCCGCGCCAGATCGCGGCTCCACGTTGGCGCTCCATATTGATCGGCCACTACGCGCAACGTCTCCCGCTCCCGCGCCAATTTCAATATCGTCAGCAGAAAATTCTTCCCTCGCGACCCGTACACCCAGCTCGTCCGGAAGACTATGTGGCCTGCTCCGCTTTCAGCCAGTGCTCTCTCGCCAGCCAGTTTGCTCGCGCCATACACACTTACTGGCCCTGTTGCATCGGTCTCCAAATATGGTGCACTTCCGGAGCCATCAAAAACATAGTCCGTCGAATAATGAATCACGCCGGCGTCGATCGCTTTCGCCTCTTGTCCGATAACCTTCACAGCCTCCTCATTGATCGCGTATGCCAGATCGGGCTCACTCTCGGCCTTATCTACCGCCGTGTAGGCTCCCGGATTCACGATCCATCGCGGACGCACCGCGCGAATCATCTCCCGTACGGAAGCCGTATTGGAAAGATCCATCGCCGCACGCGCCGGAGCAATCAACTCTCCCAGAGGTTTTAGCGTCTCCAGCAGCTCTCCACCTACCTGCCCCGTAGCTCCCGTCAACAGTATTCGTCCACCTGTCGGCAGAGCGCTTTGTACCATCAGTACACCGTCTCTTCCAACACTCGCAGCAAATACTGCCCATACGAACTCTTCGCAATCTTCGCTGCCAGCGCCCGGAGCTGAGCCGCATCAATATAGCCCAGCCGATATACAATCTCCTCAGGACAAGCCACCTTCAGCCCTTGCCGTTTTTCAATCGTATGGATAAACATCGCGGCCTCCAGCAAAGAGTCGTGCGTCCCGGTATCGAGCCACGCCGTCCCTCTGCCCAACAACTCCGTCCGCAACTGTCCCCTCTCCAAGTACCACCGGTTCACATCCGTAATCTCCAACTCACCCCGCGGTGAAGGCTTTAGACCTTCAGCCACACCCACCACCTGTGCGTCGTAAAAATAAATCCCCGTTACTGCATAGCGTGACTTTGGCTTCAATGGCTTCTCTTCAATCGAAATCGCACGCCGTTGTGCATCGAACTCCACAACTCCATATCGTTCAGGGTCCAGCACCGGATAGGCAAAGACCGTCGCTCCCCGCCCATCGGCAGCGGCATTCCGCAACGTCTTGGCAAAGTCTTGTCCGTAAAAAATGTTGTCGCCCAGCACGAGGCAACAACCCTCGCCAGCAAGAAACTCCTTGCCAATGAGAAACGCCTGCGCCAGTCCATCCGGCGACGGCTGCACAGCATACTGCAGTTTGAGACCCCACTGCTCCCCGTCGCCCAGCAGTTGCTTGAATCGCGGCGTATCCTCCGGTGTCGAAATCACTAGGATCTCGCGAATGCCTGCCAGCAGCAGCGCCGACAGAGGGTAGTAGATCATCGGCTTGTCATACACAGGCAGCAACTGCTTCGAGACAGTCTGTGTCACCGGATGCAACCGCGTCCCCGAGCCCCCCGCAAGCACAATCCCTTTCAATGCGAGCCCTCCCGCGCGGCGATGACCGTACGCCCTTCAGTGACAGCAGCAGAACTCCTGGACTCGCGACCAGCATAGTTCTGCTTCATCCATTGCTGATATGCTCCGCTCGTTACGCCTTCGACCCAAGCAGTATTCGCCAGATACCACTCAACGGTCTTTCTCAAGCCGGTTTCAAAGCTCTCCTGCGCTCGCCAGCCAAGCTCACCCTCCAGCTTGCGTGCATCGATCGCGTAGCGCCGGTCATGTCCGGGGCGGTCCGTCACATACTTTACCAACTGCAGATGCGGCTTGAACTTCGACTCCGGCACCATCTCATCGAGCAGTGCGCACAACGTCGTCACGACCTGGAGATTGCTTCGCTGATTTCCTCCACCAACGTTGTAAGTCTCGCCCACGCGTCCCCGCTCCAGCACCGTCCGGATCGCCCGGCAGTGGTCCTGAACATACAACCAGTCCCTCACCTGCTGCCCATCGCCGTACACCGGCAGCGCCTTCCCCTGCAGGGCATTCGCAATCATCAGCGGAATCAGTTTCTCCGGAAACTGATACGGTCCGTAGTTGTTTGAGCAGTTCGTGATGATCGCAGGCAACCCATACGTATGGACCCACGCCCGCACCAAGTGATCCGACGACGCCTTCGATGCCGCATACGGACTATTCGGTGCGTACGGGGTCTCCTCATGAAACGCGGGAGCCTCCGGCGTCAACGTACCGTACACCTCATCGGTCGACACATGCAGAAAGCGAAACCCCGCCCGCTCCTCACCGTTCAGCGAATCGTAGTATCCGCGAGCCGCCCGTAGCAGAGTAAAGGTTCCATCGATATTGGTTCGTAGAAACGCCTCCGGCCCCACTATTGAGCGATCAACGTGGCTCTCCGCCGCAAAATGAACCACGGCCCGAGGGCTGTGCTCCCGCAACAATCCAGCCACCAGTTCGGCGTCGCAGATATCGCCATGGACAAAGGTATATGCCGGATTTGTTGCTACAGATGCCAGATTGGCAGGATTTCCTGCATACGTCAGCTTATCCAGATTGATCACGGGGCCACCACCCACCGCCAGCCAATCCAGAACAAAGTTGGAGCCAATAAATCCGGAACCGCCGGTTACAAGAATGGAATTCGCGCCATTGCTCGCCACCCTTTCCGTTGTGTAATTCAATCCCATTTGCTAAGTAACCCTCCGCAGGCCAAACCAAGCTCGTATCCGGCTGAACTCTATAACAGTTTACAGACAGAGGGAAGCGGTGTGGTTTGGGCAGCCCGGGTAATTACGGCCGCTCATCGGGCAATCAATTTTCCTAGCGGAGGCGGTAAGCCACGCCGATGCTAAAGATTTTGGGAGTAAGGCCGTTCGGCGGAAAGCTGAGCCATTGCTGATACTCGTACTCCGCCCTCACGTTGAACGTTGGTATCACGTGATAGTCAACACCACCTCCGATGGCGATGATGTTGTAAGCCAGGTTCGCAGCGGGCCCAATCTTCGGATCTCCATTGACTGGCGGGTAGTTGAAGACTCCTCGCCCATACATGAGCTTTGCGTACGGCGCCCAACGATCGTGGCGCAGAACATATCGAGGTCCGACTTCGTACGTGCGTTCGTAGATACCTTCTGTTGTGTTCGGATCGTTGATTTGATGAAACTCTCCCTCAATGCCGACGTGGTATCTGAAATCGTATGTTGTATAAAAACCATATCCCTTGAAAGTCTCCGGCCTGTAGTCGGGGCTTGCCAGGTTGAACATGGCGCCGATCTGTAGATCTCCAACGCGCGATGCGGTAGGACTAGCCTGACCATGGAGCCTAGAGACCGTAAGGCCGGCAAGACAGATCAACGTGAAAATTTTTAGTCGCACTGAGAATCTCCTGAAACAGTTGCAGGCCTTCGAGAATTGAGTCGTTTTTGATGCTCTGTTGTTTTGTTGGTCATTGCTGTCCTACTGTGGCGACTGGTCGATATGGAAGTCGACCGTGACGCTGTGCTGAATGCCGTTGCTGGTTGCCGTGATGGTGATGGGATAGGTGTGATCGAAGTACCCGCTGCCGCAGCCCGTCATGGTGCCAATGGCTCCGAGTGACAACAGCAGCAGTACCGAGTGCGTGATGATGCGCGCCAATTTCTTGCTGGTGCGACGGGAATACCGCAGACCCAGAAGAGGCAGCAAGAACAAGCCAAGCGCGGCGTGCGACAGCCTGCCCGACAGGTCGTCCGGGAACTCGTTCGAGGCAAGCTTGCGCGTCGCCACCGTAAGGACGATGTCCGTCGGACCGCCAGTCTTCGATACTGTAGCGGGTGAGAATGTGTACGTGCTCAGAATGGGACCATTATTGTTTGTTGTGAACTGCACATCTCCCGGGTAAGTTCCACCGATTGGAGCGATATGTAGAGTGAACTGCCGTGTGGTGCCATAGGTTCCTTCGACGGTACCCTGACTGGTAACTTGCAGGCTGAAGTCAAGCGGGGTGATCAGGACGGTGTTCGATCCGGAGGAGGATGCGGAGGCCGTATTCGCGGAGAAGTCTGTATCGCCGCTGTAAACTGGGACGATAACGTGGGTTCCAACGGAAAGCCCCGCGGTGGTGTACGTGGCGACCCCGTTCGCGAGAGTTGCCGTTCCGATGAGGCTTCCGTTGTCGAGGAACTTGACGGTTCCCGTCGGTACGCCACTGGTCGTCGAAGCAACCGTCGCCGTCATCGTTACGTTTAGGCCGAAAGCAATGGACGGCGCACTGAGACTGGTTGTGATGACGACCGGAGCCTGCGTGACCGTCAATACTCCGTTATGCACCACTAAGGTGTAGTCGGAGAGATTGGCTCCAGACGCGGTGGGAACAATGGGGTATTGTCCCGGGTCAGAGGGAATGCTCGCAGAGTCGGAGAACGTCTCAGTAAAGACGTCGCCATTCTCCGCACCGGTGATGCTGCCCTGGAACACCGGATTCGCCAAGCCGTACAGCCGCGTATAGCTATTGGCCGAGACGGTGAGGGTCGATTGCGAGATGGTCAGCGGAATAGTCTTGGTTGCAGACGTGTAATTCGCCGTATCATTCGGGGTGAAGGTCACGGACAACTGTTTCGAGCCGACCATGAGCACGGTTCCAGCCGACGGGGTGTAGACGTAGGTGCCGTCCAGTGGCGTGGTTCCATTCAACTGATATGCGGCAGCATTCAACTGTGTGGAGCTCAGTGGAGTTCCGTAGAAGATCGTTGCCGAGTTCGCCCAGATGATGATCGGGGTGGTCTGGTTGACGGTCAACTGTACTGTCTTGGATACGGTCGTGTAGTCGGTGGTATCGGTTGGGGTGAACGTGACCGAGAGCGTATCGACGCCCGCGGGCAGAACGCTGCCTGCAGCCGGGGTATATACGAATGAACCGGCGACAGGAGCGGTCGCGTCAAGCTGTGCACCGGTAAGAGCGGTTCCGTACGAAACGCTCGTGGGAGTAGTCCATGTAATCGCGGGTGCAGCCTGACCGACGGTCAACTGAACTGTCTTCGTTGCGGTCGTGTAGTTGACCGTGTCGGTTGGGGTAAAGGTCACCGAAAGGGTATCGGTGCCAGCAGTGAGTACGCTACCCGCCGCTGGCGTGTATACGAACGAACCGGCGACCGCGGTGGTTGCGTCGAGTTGCGCACTGGAGAGGACCGTTCCATAAATGATCCCTGCAGGAGTGGCCCAGGTGATCGTCGGAGTAGCCTGGCTGACGATCACCTGCACGGTGGCGGTGGCGGTTGTGTAGTTGGTGGTATCGGTTGGCGCAAACGTCACCGAAAGGGTATCGGTCCCGGCCGTCGGGATGCTGCCCGCGGCTGGAGTGTAAACCAACGTGCCAGGTACGGATGCAGTCGCGTTGAGCTGAGTGGCGGAAAGAGCCGTTCCGTAGGTAATGCCTGCAGGATTCGACCATGTGATCGTCGGAGTCGCTTCGGCGACGCTCAGTTGTACAGTCTTGGTGACGGTGGAGTAGTTGGTGGTGTCCGTTGGAGTAAAGGTGACAGAAAGCATATCCGTGCCGGCCGTCGGGACATTGCCCAATCCGGGGGTATAGGCAAAAGTTCCGGCAACCGAAGCGGTCGCATTGAGCTGGGCGGCAGAGAGCGCAGTGCCGTAGGTGATGCCTGCCGGAGGTGCCCAGGTGACGACGGGGACTGCCTGACTGACGGTCAGCGAAACAGTCTTCGTTACGGTCGAGTAGTTGACCGTGTCAGTTGGGGTAAAGGTCAGCAACAGCATATCCGTGCCGGCCGTCGGAACACTCCCCAAAGCGGGAGTGTAGACAAACGTACCGGCGACTGATGCGGAGGCGTTGAGTTGGGTGGCGGAGAGCGCAGTCCCGTAAGTGATACCTGCCGGAGGTGCCCAGGTGATCACTGGGGCAGCCTGGCTGACGTTTAGTTGGACGGTCTTGGTCGCAGTCGTGTAGTTCGCTGTGTCGGTTGGAGTGAAGATGACCGATAACGTGTCGGTGCCAGTAGACGGCACGCTACCTGCTGCCGGAGTATAGACAAACGAGCCTGCAACGGAGGCGGTCGCGTCCAGCTGAGTGGCAGAAAGTACTGTTCCGTAGGTAATGCCTGCCGGAGGCGCCCAAGTGATCACCGGAGTTGCCTGACTGACAGTCAACTGTACGGTCTTAGTGGCATTCGTGTAGTCGGTTGTATCGGTTGGGGTGAACGTAACCGAGAGGGTGTCCGTGCCGGCGGCAAGAATGCTTCCCAAAGCAGGACTATAAGCAAATGTTCCCGCGACTGAGGCGGTCGCGTTGAGCTGAGCGGTGGACAGCGCTGTTCCGTAAGCGATGCCAGCTGGAGGCGCCCAGGTGATTACTGGCGTGGCCTGTGCAACATTGATCTGGACGGTCTTAGTGGCAGTCGAGTAGTCCGTGGTGTCGGTTGGGGTGAATGTAACCGTGAGAGTATCGGTACCGGCGGCGGGAATACTGCCTGCGGCGGGAGAATAGACGAGAGTGCCAGCCACAGAAGAGGTCGCGTTGAGTTGCGCGCCCGAGAGCGCCGTTCCGTAGGTGATGCCTGCCGGGTTAGCCCATGTGATCACCGGCGCTGCTTGCGTTACGGTGAGCTGGACGGTTGCAACAGCTGTGGAGTAGTTCGCGGTGTCGGTTGGGGTGAAGGTGACGGAGAGTGTGTCAGAGCCGGCGGCTGGAATGCTACCTGCTGCGGGAGTGTAAGCGAAGGAACCGGCAACTGAAGCCGTTGCATTGAGCTGCGCGCCCGAGAGGGCCGTACCGTAGACGATGCTCGCCGGGGGAGCCCATGTAATCACCGGAGCAGTCTGAGTGACGGTCAATGTAACGGTCTTGGTCGCCGTTGTGTAGTTGGTGGTGTCCGTCGGAGTGAAGGTCACGGAGAGTGTGTCGGTGCCAGCCGCTGGAGCGCTGCCTGCAGCTGGGCTATAGGCGAAGGAACCGGCTACCGAAGCCGTTGCGTTGAGCTGTGTGGCTGAGAGTGCCGTCCCGTAGGTAATGTTTGCCGGGTTAGACCATGTGATGATCGGGACGCCCTGCGTAACGGTGATTTGCACGGTCTTCGTGGCAGTCGTGTAGTTAGTAGTGTCGGTCGGAGTGAAGGTGACGGAGAGTGTGTCAGTGCCAGCCACTGGAATGCTGCCTGCTGCGGGGGTGTAGGCGAAGGAACCCGCAACCGAGGCCGTCGCGTTGAGCTGCGAGGCGGAGAGTGCTGTTCCATAGGGAATGCTTGCCGGGTTAGACCACGTGATGACCGGAGCGGCCTGGGTTACGGTGATCTGCACCGTCTTTGTGACCGTGGAGTAGTTTGTGGTGTCCGTCGGTGTGAAGGTCACTGAAAGCGTATCGGTACCCGCCGCTGGAATGCTGCCTGCTGCGGGAGTGTAGGCGAGGGAACCGGCTACCGAAGCCGTTGCATTGAGCTGCGTGGCAGAGAGTGCCGTCCCATACGTGATGCCCGCCGGGTTAGACCAAGTGATGACTGGAGTTCCCTGCGTGACGGACAGTTGCACGGTCTGCGTGACAGTCGTGTAGTTGGTAGTGTCGGTTGGGGTGAAGGTCACCGAGAGCGTATCGGTGCCGGCAGCTGGAATGCTGCCAGCTGTGGGAGTGTAGACGAACGAGCCCGCCACTGACGAAGTCGCGTTCAGCTGCGTGGCGGAGAGTGCCGTCCCATAGGTAATGCCTGCTGGCGTCGCCCAGGTGATAACTGGAGCGGCCTGAGTAACAGTTAGCGACACGGTTTTCGTGATCGGCGAATAGTCCGTGGTGTCAGTCGGAGTGAACGTAACCGAGAGGCTGGTGGCACCGGTAGCGAGGACGGTGCCGGCAGCGGGAGTATAGACAAACGTGCCTGCCACTGACGCAGTGGCATTGAGCTGAGTGTTGGAGAGCGCCGTTCCGTAAGCAATATTTGCTGGGGGGACCCAGGTGATCGTCGGAGTTGTCTGGGTCACGGTCAGCGAGACAGTTTTGGTAGCCGTCGTGTAGTCCGTGGTGTCGGTCGGAGTGAAGGTGACCGAGAGTGTATCCGTGCCGGCGGCTGGAACGTTGCCGATGGCGGGAGCGTAGACAAACGTTCCGGCAACTGACGCCGTCGCATTGAGCTGCGTCGCAGAAAGTGCCGTGCCGTAGGTGATGCTTGCCGGGTTGCTCCACGTAATGACCGGGACAGCCTGAGTGACGGTAAGCGGTACTGTCTTGGTGACGGTGGAGTAGTCCGTCGTGTCAGTCGGAGTGAAGGTGACTGAGAGGTTGGTTGTGCCTGCGGCTAGAACGGTTCCCGCAGCAGGAGTGTAGACGAGGGTGCCGGGTACGGACGCCGTCGCGTTGAGCTGCGTGTTGGAGAGCGCTGTCCCGTAGGAGATATTCGCCGGAGGTGCCCACGTGATCGTTGGAGTCGTCTGCGTAACGGTCAGCTGAACTGTCTTGGTGACAGTGGAATAGTCGGTCGTGTCGGTTGGAGTGAAGGTGACTGAGAGAGTATCTGTTCCCGCGGCCGGAATATTACCAATGGCCGGAGTGTAGACGAACGTACCGCCAACAGAAGCCGTCGCATCGAGCTGCGTCGCAGAGAGCGCCGTTCCGTAGGGGATCGCGGCGGGCGGAGCCCAGGTGACGACCGGAGTAGCCTGGGTGACGACAAGCTGCACGGTTGCGGTCGCGCTCGAGTGGTTGGTGGTATCTGTCGGGGTGAAGGTCACCGAGAGAGTATCGGTGCCTACAGTGGGAATCGTGCCCGCTGCCGGCGTATAGACCAGCGTGCCAGGATCAGATGCGGTTGCGTTGAGCTGTACACCGGAGAGGGCCGTTCCGTAGACGATCGGGGCGGGCGTATTCCAAGTAATGCCTGAAGTGGCTGGATTGACGGTGAGCGAGACAGTCTTCGTAACGCTCGTGTAGTCAGTCGTGTCGGTTGGCGTGAAGGTGACGGACAGGGTCACTGTGCCAGCGGTGGGGACTGTACCAGCAGCCGGTGTGTAGACCAGCGAGCCAGCGACCGAGGCGGTCGCATCAAGTTGCGTACCAGAGAGGGCCGTGCCGTACGTGATCGCAGCGGGCGGCGCCCAGGTGATGACCGGCGCCGACTGGGTGACCGTCAGCGGTACTGTCTTGGTCACAGTCGTGTAGTCAGTGGTGTCGGTCGGGGTAAAGGTGACCGAAAGTGTGTCGGTGCCCGCGGCGGGAATGCTACCTGCGGCAGGAGTGTAGGCCAGCGTGCCGGCGACCGAGGCGGATGCATTCAGCTGGACGTTGGAGAGCGCCGTTCCATAAACAATATTCGCCGGAGGCGCCCACGTGATGACGGGCGCAGTCTGCGTGACCGTCAACGTGACGGTCTTGGTCACAGTGGCGTAGTCGGTGGTGTCGGTCGGGGTAAAGGTGACCGAGAGCGTATCGGTGCCCGCTACAGGAATACTACCGACCGCCGGACTATACACAAACGTTCCGGCAACGGAAGCCGTCGCATTGAGTTGGGCCGTCGAGAGCGCAGTGCCGTACGTGATTGCTGTCGGTGGATCCCAGGTAATGACTGGAGCCGCTTGCGTGACGACGATCTGAACTGTCTTTGTGGCGCCCGAGTGGTTCGTAGTGTCCGTCGGAGTAAAGGTGACCGAGAGCGTATCGGTACCAACTGTGGGAATCGTTCCGGCAGCCGGAGTGTAGATAAACGTTCCAGGATCAGATGCAGTCGCGTTGAGTTGCGTGCTGGACAGTGCCGTGCCAAAGGTGATCGAGGCGGGCGTATTCCACGTAATACCCGGCGTGTCCTGATTGACTGTCAGATCAACGGTCTTGGTAATACTCGCATAATCGGTCGTATCGGTTGGTGTAAGGGTGACAGAGAGAGTTACTATGCCAGCCGAAGGCACTGCGCCTGCAGCAGGCGTGTACACCAGAGTGCCGGGGACGGACGCGGTTGCGTTGAGCTGAGCGTTAGAAAGTGCCGTTCCATACGTGATGGCTGCAGGGGGGGCCCAGGTAATGGTCGGCGTCACCTGAGTGACCGTCAACTGCACCGTCTTGGTGGCCGTCGTATAGTTCGTGGTATCCGTAGGAGTGAAGGTAACGGACAAGGTGTCGGTGCCAGCAGACGGCACCGTACCCGCCGCTGGAGTGTAGACGAACGAACCACCAGTCGAAGCCGTAGCATTAAGCTGTGTGCTCGAGAGCGCGGTCCCATAGGTGATGCTTGCAGGATTGTTCCAAGTGATCACGGGCGCCGCCTGTGTGACAGTCAACGTCACGCTCTTGGTGGCCGTGGTGTAGTCAGCGGTGTCCGTCGGAGTGAACGTAACGGAGAGCGTATCGTTGCCGGCCGCCGGGATGCTACCTGCCGCTGGTGCGTAGACCAGGGTGCCGGGCACAGAAGCGGTGGCGTTCAACTGCGTAGCGGAAAGTGCTGTCCCGTAAGTGATCGACCCAGGGTTAGACCACGTAATGGTCGGCGTAGTCTGGCTGACGGCGAGTTGCACGGTTGCCGTTGCGGTGGAGTAGTTGGTGGAATCGGTCGGCGTGAAAGTAACCGTGAGAGTGTCAGTGCCAGCGGCCGGAACACTACCGATAGCTGGCGTGTACACAAGTGTGCCGGGAACGGATGCGGAAGCATTGAGTTGGGCTGAAGAGAGCGCTGTACCGTAAGTAATACCTGCCGGAGTGGCCCAGGTGATGGTCGGCGTTGCCTGGTTGACCACGAGTTGCACAGTCTTTGTCGCGCTGGAATTGTTGGTGGTATCGGTTGGGGTAAAAGTAACCGAGAGTGTATTCGACCCGACTGGAAGGATCGCCCCCGCAGTCGGAGTGTAGGTCAGTGTGCCGAGATCGGAGGTCGTCGCATCCAGTTGAATGGCGGATAGCGCCGTTCCGTAGATGATCGGGGCGGGTGTGTTCCAAGTGATGCCCGGAGTAGCCTGATTGACAGTAAGTTGAACGGTCTTCGTTGCCGTCGCGTAGTCGGTCGTGTCCGTAGGTGTAAAGGTGACCGTCAGATTCACTGTGCCGGCGGCGGGAATGTTGCCGGCAGCAGGTGTGTACACCAGCGTTCCGGGCACCGACGCGGTTGCGTTGAGCTGAACTGTCGTAAGCGCAGTTCCATAGGTGATTGGTGCGGGTGAAGCCCAGGTAATGGTCGGGGTCACCTGGCTGACGGTGATCTGCACAGTCCTGGTAATAGTTGTGTAGTTCGTCGTATCTGTCGGTGTGAACGTGACCGAGAGCGTATCCGTGCCGGCAGCAGGAATCGTGCCTGCGGCAGGCGCGTAGACGAGTGCGCCAGGAACAGAGGCCGACGCGTTGAGTTGAGTGCTCGAGAGCGCCGTGCCGTAGGCGATGCCCGCCGGAGGAGCCCAGGTGATCACGGGTGCGGCTTGAGTGACAGTCAACGAAACAGTCTTCGTGACTGTGGAGTAATTCGTCGTGTCGGTTGGAGTAAACGTGACAGAAAGCGTATCCGTGCCAGCCGCGGGAACAGTGCCGGCCGCCGGCGTATAGACAAAGGAGCCGCCAACAGAGGCAGTCGCATCCAACTGCGTAGCCGACAAAGCGGTTCCATACGTAATGTTCGCTGGAGGAGCCCAGGTGATCACCGGAGCCGACTGAGAGACAACGATTTGAACCGTCGCGGTGGCCGTGGAGTAGTTGGTCGTGTCGGTTGGAGTGAACGTAACCGAAAGCGTATCGGTACCAGCCGCAGGAATGCTGCCGGCCGCAGGAGTATAGACGAAAGCGCCAGCTACCGATGCCGTGGCGTTGAGCTGAACAGCGGACAGTGCCATACCGTACGGGATGCCTGCAGGGTTAGCCCAGGTGATCACGGGCGCGGCCTGACCGACGATCAACGTGACGGTCTTCGTAACAGTGGAGTAGTCCGTAGTGTCGGTCGGGGTAAAGGTGACCGAGAGAGTGTCGGTGCCTGCAGCAGGAATACTACCTGGTGCAGGAGTGTAGACCAGGGCACCGGGAACAGAAGCCGTGGCGTTGAGCTGAGTCGCGGACAATGCAGTTCCGTAGGTGATGTTTGCCGGGTTATTCCACGTGATGACTGGAACAGCCTGAGTGACCGTGAGCTGCACGGTCTTGGTAACTGAGGAGTAGTTGGTGGTGTCAGTCGGCGTAAAGGTCACCGAGAGCGTATCCGTGCCAGCAGCCGGAATAGTGCCGGCCACAGGCGCATAAACAAGCGCTCCGGGTACGGAGGCGGACGCGTTGAGCTGAGTTGCAGAAAGTGCCGTGCCGTAGACAATGTTCGCCGGAGGAGCCCAGGTGATGACAGGAGCTGCCTGCGTGACCGTCAAAGTGACCGTCTTCGTAACGGTGGAGTAATTCGTCGTGTCGGTTGGGGTAAACGTAACCGAAAGCGTATCCGTGCCGGCGGCGGGAACGCTGCCAGCGGCAGGCGTATACACAAGCGCACCAGGTACAGAGGCGGTTGCGTTGAGCTGAGTTGCGGAGAGCGCCGTGCCGTAGGCAATGCTTGCCGGAGGAGCCCAAGTGACGACTGGATCCGCCTGCGTGACGGTCAATGTGACTGTCTTCGTGACAGTAGAGTAGTTGACGGTGTCGGTCGGGGTAAAGGTTACCGAAAGCGTATCGGTGCCAGCAGTAGGTATAGTACCGGCGGCAGGCGTATACACAAGGGCGCCAGGCACAGACGCTGATGCGTTGAGCTGAATTGTGGAGAGCGCCGTGCCGTAGACGATGCTCGCCGGAGGAGCCCAGGTAATTACGGGAATCGCCTGCGTCACTGTCAGCGTGACAGTCTTGGTCACAGTCGTGTAGTTGGTGGTGTCGGTTGGAATAAACGTCACGGACAGCGTGTCATTTCCAGCAGCGGGAATGTTGCCCGCAGCCGGCGTATAGACCAGCGTCCCAGGTACCGATGCAGTTGCATTGAGTTGTGTGGCAGACAGAGCTGTTCCGTACACGATGTTTGCCGGGCTAGCCCAGGTAATCACCGGAGTCGCCTGGGTGACGTTGATCTGGACAGTTGCGGTGGCCGTGGAATAGTTCGTCGTATCCGTTGGAGTAAAGGTAACCGACAGCGTATTGGTCCCGGCGGATGGAATGCTCCCTGCAGCTGGGCTGTATGCGAACGATCCAGCTACCGAGGCCGTCGCGTTGAGTTGTGTCGCCGAGAGCGCCGTGCCGTACACGATGCTCGCCGGGTTGGCCCACGTGATCACCGGAGCTGCTTGCGTAACCGTTAGTGTGACAGTTTTCGTAAGGGTTGTGTAATTGGTGGTGTCGGTCGGAGTAAAGGTCACAGACAGCGTGTCGGTGCCTGCCGCCGGAATGCTGCCTGCAGCCGGGCTGTATGCAAAGGAGCCAGCTACGGATGCCGTCGCATTGAGCTGCATGACGGAGAGTGCGGTTCCGTAGACGATACTGGCCGGGTTGGCCCAGGTGATCACCGGAGCCGCCTGTGTCACGGTCAGCGTGACGGTCTTGGTAGCAGTGGAATAATTGGTGGTGTCGGTCGGTGTGAAGGTCACCGAGAGTGTGTCAGTGCCAGCGGCAGGAATGCTTCCAGCAGCCGGGGAGTAAAGGAACGATCCGCCCACTGAAGCAGTTGCATTCAACTGAATTGCGGAGAGCGCCGTGCCGTAGACGATGCTCGCCGGAGGAGCCCACGTAATTACGGGAGCCGCCTGCATCACAGTCAAAGTGACCGTCTTGATCACGGCCGAGTAGTTGGTCGTGTCGGTCGGAGTGAAGCTGACCGAGAGAGTATCGGTACCGGCAGCGGGAACTGTGCCGGCAGCGGGAGTATAGACAAGAGTTCCGGGCACAGACGCTGTCGCATCAAGCTGGGTTGCGGAAAGCGCAGTGCCGTAGGTGATGCTTGCCGGGTTATTCCACGTGATGACAGGAGCCGTCTGAGTGACAGTCAGCGTGACAGTCTTGGTCGCAGTGGAGTAGTTGACGGTGTCGGTCGGTGTGAAGGTCACCGAAAGAGTATCGGTACCAGCAGCGGGAACTGTGCCAGCTGCGGGAGTATAAACAAGCGCACCCGGTACGGATGTAGTTGCATCGAGCTGTGTGGCCGAAAGCGCCGTGCCATAGGTAATGCTTGCCGGCGGAGCCCACGTGATGACGGGAGCCGCCTGTGTCACAGCCAGCGTTACGGTCTTAGTCACAGTCGAGTAGTTGACGGTGTCGGTCGGTGTGAAAGTAACCGAAAGAATGTCCGTGCCGGCTGCAGGAACTATGCCGGCGGCCGGAGTATAAACAAGCGCACCAGGTACGGAGGCCGTCGCATCGAGCTGCGTTGCGGAGAGCGCCGTTCCGTAAGTGATACTTGCCGGAGGAGCCCATGTGATGACAGGAGTTGCCTGGTTGACTATCAAGGTCACGGTCTTAGTGACCGTGGAGTAGTTCGTAGTATCGGTCGGAGTGAAGGTGACCGAGAGCGTATCAGTACCGGCGGCCGGAACAGTTCCAGCAGCGGGCGTGTAGACGAGATTGCCGGGTACAGAAGCAGACGCATTCAGCTGGATTGAGGAGAGCGCCGTTCCGTAAGTGATGCTTGCCGGAGGGGCCCACGTGATGACGGGAGCCGCCTGCGTCACAGTCAGCGTCACGGTTTTGGTCACAGTCGAGTAGTTGGTCGTGTCGGTCGGCGTGAAAGTGGCTGAAAGGATGTCGGTGCCGGCCGCTGGAACCACGCCGGCGGCAGGCGTGTAGACGAGTGCACCGGGTACGGAAGAAGTCGCATTCAACTGGATATTAGAGAGCGCGGTCCCGTAGGTAATACTCGCTGGATCAGCCCAGGTGATAGTGGCTGCGGCTTGAGTGACGGTAATCTGGACGGTCTTGGTGACCACGGAGTAGTTCGTGGTGTCGGTCGGAGTAAAGGTCACCGAGAGAGTGTCGGTTCCCGCGAAGGGAACAGATCCGACGGCAGGCGTATACACAAGCGCACCGGGTACCGACGCGGTTGCGTTGAGTTGCGTGGCAGAGAGAGCGGTGCCATAGGTGATACTTGCCGGAGGAACCCACGTAATTAACGCGGCGGCCTGCGTGACCGTCAATGGGACGGTCTTGGTGACGGTCGTGTAGTCGGTCGTATCGGTTGGAGTAAAGGTGACCGACAGCGTGTCAGTGCCGGCGGCGAGAACGGCGCCGGCGGCTGGAGTGTAGACCAGAGTGCCAGGTACGGAGGCCGTCGCGTTGAGCTGTGTGGTCGAGAGCGCCGTCCCGTAGACGATGCTTGCAGGAGGGGCCCACGTAATCACCGGAGCCGTCTGCGTCACCGACAACGTGACGGTCTGGGTCACTGTTGTGTAGTTGGCCGTGTCGGTCGGAGTAAAGGTGACCGACAACGTATCGGTACCGGCGGCAGGGATGCTTCCAGCAGCCGGAGTATAGACAAAGGATCCACCAACAGAGGCAGTCGCATTGAGCTGTGTCGTGGAGAGAGACGTTCCGTAAGGAATACTCGCCGGCGCAGCCCATGTAATGACCGGAGTGGCCTTGGTGACGACAAGCTGTACTGTTGCGCTGGCGCTGGAGTGGTTGGTCGTATCCGTCGGTGTAAAGGTGACGGAAAGCGTGTTAGTCCCTGCCGGCAGAACCGTGCCCGCGACCGGGGTGTAAGTCAGTGTTCCAAGATCGGAGGTCGTTGCATCCAGCTGGAGGTTTGAGAGAGCGGTGCCATAGACGATAGCTGCAGGTGTGTTCCAGGTGATGCCCGGGGTGTCCGGATTGACCGTAATCTGCACTGTTTTCGTTGCTGTCGTGTAGTTGGTTGTGTCGGTCGGGGTAAAGGTGACTGACAGCGTGTCGGTTCCGGCGGTTGGAATGCTACCGGCAGCAGGCGTGTAGACCATCGTGCCCGTAACCGAGGCAGTCGCATCCAGTTGCGTCGCAGAAAGCGCCGTGCCGTAGTTGATCGCGGCAGGCGGAGCCCAGGTGATGACGGGAGTTACCTGCGTGACGGTCAATGTCACAGTCTTGGTAGTTGCCGTGTAGTTGGTTGTGTCGGTCGGCGTAAAGGTCACTGACAACGTGTCGTTTCCAGCAGCGGGGATGCTACCTGCGGCTGGGGTGTAAACCAACGTGCCAGGTACGGATGCAGTCGCGTTGAGCTGAGTGGCGGAAAGAGCCGTCCCATACGTGATGCTTGCAGGGCTAGCCCACGTGATCACCGGTGCAGCCTGGGTGACGGTCAATGTAACGGTCTTGGTAGCTGTCGTGTAGTTGGTCGTATCGGTCGGGGTAAAGGTGACCGACAGCGTGTCACTTCCAGCAGCGGGGATGCTACCTGCAGCCGGAGTATAGGCGAACGATCCAGCTACTGAGGCCGTCGCGTTGAGTTGAGTAGCGGAGAGCGCCGTCCCGTAGGTGATGCTCGCTGGGTTAGCCCAGGTAATCACAGGAGCAGCCTGCGTGACGCTGATCTGGACGGTTGCGGTGGCCGTGGAATAGTTCGTCGTATCCGTCGGCGTAAAGGTGACCGAAAGCGTGTCGGTCCCGGCAGCGGGGATATTGCCGACGGCCGGAGTGTAGACGAACGATCCAGCTACTGAGGCTGTCGCATTCAACTGCGTTGCGGAGAGCGCCGTCCCGTAGGTGATGCTCGCCGGGTTAGTCCATGTGATGACCGGAGCGGCCTGAGTAACGGTGATCTGCACCGTCTTGGTCGCTGTGGTGTAGTTCGTCGTGTCCGTGGGTGTAAAGGTGACTGAGAGTGTGTCTGTTCCTGCGGCGGGAATACTGCCGGCGGCCGGAGTGTAAACCAGTGTGCCAGCTACGGATGCTGTCGCGTTAAGTTGTGTGGCTGACAGCACAGTTCCATAGACGATGTTCGCCGGAGGAGCCCACGTGATGACAGGAGCTGCTTGAGTGACTGTAATCTGTACCGTCTTGGTTGCCGTCGTATAGTTCGTCGTGTCCGTTGGAGTAAAGGTGACCGACAGGATATCCGTTCCAGCAGCGGGGACGCTGCCAACAGCCGGCGTGTAGACGAAGGTGCCAGCTACGGATGCCGTCGCATCAAGTTGGGTCGTCGAGAGCGCCGTGCCGTAGGTGATGCTTGCTGGAGGAGCCCACGTGATTACGGGAGCAGCCTGCGTCACAGTCAGTGTGACGGTCTTCGTGACTGTCGTGTAGCTGGTCGTGTCGGTTGGAGTAAACGTCACCGACAACGTATCGTTACCTGCCGCCGGGATGCTGCCCGCGGCAGGCGTGTAAACCAGCGTGCCGGGAACCGAGGCCGTCGCGTTGAGTTGCGAGACGGAAAGAGCCGTTCCGTAAACGATGCTCGCCGGAGTAGCCCACGTAATCACCGGAGCAGCCTGCGTGACGGTCAACGTGACAGTCTTGGTGGCCGTCGTGTAGTTGGTCGTGTCGGTCGGAGTAAAGGTGACCGAGAGCGTGTCCGTCCCGGCTGCCGGAATGCTGCCTGCGGCGGGAGTGTAGGCGAATGAACCAGCTACTGACGCCGTCGCGTTGAGCTGAGTTGCAGAGAGCGCCGTTCCGTAGACGATGCTTGCCGGATCGGCCCAGGTGATCACCGGTGTGGCTTGAGTCACGCTGATCTGCACCGTCTTAGTGGCCGTCGTGTAATTGGTGGTGTCGGTGGGTGTGAAGGTGACGGAGAGTGTGTCGGTGCCAGCCGTAGGAATGCTTCCAGCAGCTGGGGTGTAAACGAACGAACCGGCTACCGACGCCGTCGCATTCAACTGCGTCGCAGAGAGCGCCGTCCCGTAAACAATGCTCGCAGGGTTAGCCCACGTGATGATAGGAGCGGCCTGCGTGACGGTCAACGTGACAGTCTTGGTGGCCGTCGTGTAATTGGTCGCATCTGTCGGCGTAAAGGTGACCGACAACGCGTCATTTCCGGCAGCAGGGATGCTGCCTGCGGCTGGAGTATAGACGAACGATCCGGCTACTGAGGCCGTCGCATTAAGTTGTGTGGCAGATAGCGCTGTTCCATAGACCATGTTCGCTGGGTTGGCCCACGTGATCACCGGAGCAGCCTGCGTGACGCTGATCTGAACGGTTGCGGTAGCCGTGGAATAGTTCGTCGTATCCGTTGGAGTAAAGGTCACCGACAGCGTGTCCGTCCCGGCGGCCGGAATGCTCCCTGCAGCTGGACTGTAGGCGAATGAGCCGGCTACTGAGGCAGTAGCGTTAAGTTGTGTCGCAGATAGGGCTGTTCCATAGACAATGCTCGCGGGGTTAGCCCAGGTAATCACAGGAGCCGCCTGAGTGACCGTGATCTGCACCGTCTTCGTCGCTGTCGTGTAGTTCGTCGTGTCCGTTGGAGTAAAGGTGACTGAGAGAGTATCCGTTCCAGCAGCGGGAATGCTGCCTGCCGCTGGGCTATAAGCGAACGATCCGGCTACTGAGGCAGTTGCATTAAGTTGTGTCGCGGAGAGTGCTGTTCCGTAAACGATGCTCGCCGGATTAGCCCAGGTGATCACTGGAGCCGCCTGGGTCACGGTCAACGTGACGGTCTTCGTAGCTGTTGTGTAATTAGTGGTGTCGGTTGGAGTAAAGGTCACCGATAGCATGTCAGTGCCTGCCGCCGGAATGCTGCCCGCAACCGGCGTATACGCAAACGAACCAGCCACGGATGCAGTTGCGTCGAGTTGTGTGGCGGAGAGAGCAGTACCGTAGGTAATACTCGCCGGAGGACCCCAGGTGATGACAGGAGCCGCCTGGGTCACCGTCAGCGCAACGGTCTTAGTGGCCGTCGTGTAGTTAACGGTGTCGGTTGGAGTAAAGGTCACCGACAGTGTGTCACTTCCAGCAACGGGAACGTTGCCCGCAGCCGGCGTATAGACCAGCGTCCCCGGTACTGAGGCAGTTGCATTGAGTTGAGTGGCAGAGAGAGCTGTTCCGTACACGATGCTCGCCGGGTTGGCCCACGTGATCACAGGAGCCGCCTGGGTCACCGTCAAAGTGACAGTCTTGGTCGCCGAGGTGTAGTTCGTGGTGTCGGTTGGAGTAAAGGTCACCGACAACGTCTCGTTTCCAGCAGCAGGAATGCTACCTGCGGCCGGAGTGTAAATCAGAACTCCAGGGACCGACGCCGTTGCATTTAGTTGTGTAGCTGACAGAGCTGTTCCGTAGACGATGCTCGCCGGGGTAGCCCAGGTGATCACGGGAGTCGCCTGCGCCACGGTGATCTGGACAGTTGCGGTAGCTGTCGAATAGTTCGTCGTGTCCGTCGGAGTAAAGGTGACCGACAGCATGTCATTTCCAGCGGCAGGAACACTACCCACGGCAGGTGAGTAGACGAACGAACCAGGTACAGAGGCCGTCGCGTCAAGCTGTGCGGTGGAGAGCGCTGTTCCATAGACAATGCTCGCCGGAGGAGTCCACGTGATCACGGGAGTCGCTTGCGTGACGGTGATCTGCACCGTCTTGGCCGCCGTCGTGTAATTCGTCGTGTCGGTTGGAGTAAAGGTGACGGAGAGTGTGTCAGTTCCCGCGGCCGGAACGCTGCCTGCAGCAGGCGTGTAAACCAAAGTGCCCGGCACAGACGCAGTAGCGTTAAGTTGAGTTGTTGAAAGCGCTGTCCCATACGTGATGCTGGCCGGGTTCGCCCACGTGATCACGGGAGCCGCTTGAGTGACAGTGATCTGTACCGTCTTGGTCGCCGTCGTGTAATTGGTAGTGTCGGTCGGAGTAAAGGTCACCGACAGCGTATCCGTTCCTGCTGCCGGAATGCTGCCTGCGGCTGGCGTATACGCAAACGAGCCATTTACAGAGGCGGTTGCGTTAAGTTGTGTGGCAGAGAGCGCCGTGCCGTAGACGATGCTCCCCGGATCAGCCCACGTGATCACGGGAGCCGCTTGAGTGACAGTGATCTGTACCGTCTTGGTCGCCGTCGTGTAATTGGTAGTGTCGGTCGGAGTAAAGGTCACCGACAGCGTATCCGTTCCTGCTGCCGGAATGCTGCCTGCGGCCGGCGTATACGCAAACGAGCCAGCTACAGAGGCGGTTGCGTTGAGTTGTGTGGCAGAGAGCGCCGTACCGTAGGTAATACTCGCTGGGGGAGCCCACGTGATGACAGGAGCTGCCTGGGTCACAGTCAACGTAACGGTCTTAGTGGCTGTTGTGTAGTTGGTTGTATCGGTTGGAGTAAACGTCACCAACAGTGTGTCGGTGCCTGCGGCCGGAATGCTGCCTGCAGCCGGAGTGTAGACGAAGGAACCGGGTACCGAGGCAGTCGCATTGAGCTGCGTGGCGGATAGCGCAGTTCCATAAATGACGCTTGCCGGAGGAGCCCACGTGATGACTGGCGTCGCTTGCGTGACGGTGATCTGCACCGTCTTGGTGGCCGTCGTGTAGTTGGTTGTGTCGGTCGGAGTAAAGGTGACCGAGAGCGTATCTGTACCGGCCGCCGGGATACTGCCTGCGGCGGGGGTATAAGCGAATGAACCGGCAACTGAGGCCGTCGCGTTAAGCTGCGTTGCAGAAAGTGCCGTGCCGTAGACGATGCTCCCCGGATCAGCCCACGTGATCACCGGAGCCGCCTGAGTGACGGTCAGCGTGACAGTTTTAATGACGGTGGAGTAACTAACGGTGTCGGTTGGAGTGAACGTGACCGACAGCGTGTCATTTCCAGCCGCTGGGATGCTGCCTGCAGCTGGTGTGTATGCGAACGAACCTGGTACCGAGGCAGTCGCATTGAGCTGCGTAATCGATAGCGCGGTCCCATAGACGATGCTCGCCGGGTTGGCCCACGTGATCACCGGTGCTGCTTGAGTAACGGTAATTTGCACGGTCTTGCTGGCCGTCGTGTAGTCAGTTGTATCCGTTGGCGTGAAGGTTACGGAGAGTGTATCCGTACCTGCAGCTGGGGTACTGCCTGCGGCCGGTGTGTAGGCGAACGAACCTGCTACTGACGCCGTCGCGTTGAGCTGCGTGGCGGAGAGAGTCGTTCCGTAGACAATGTTGGCCGGAGTAGCCCACGTGATAACGGGCGTGGCCTGCGTGACAGTAATCTGGACCGTCTTGGTGACGCTGCTGTAGTCGGTGCTGTCGGTCGGCGTGAAGGTGACGGAAAGCGTATCGGTACCTGTTGCGGGGATAGTGCCTGCGGCCGGAGTATACGCAAAGGATCCTGGTACCGACGCAGTTGCGTTCAACTGTGCGGCAGAAAGCGTCGTTCCGTAGGTAATGCTCGCTGGATTCGCCCAATTCACCGTCGGGGTTGCGGTCGTGATAGAGAGCGATCCATTGACGAAGGTGAAGCTATAGTTGGCCGAGACAAGAGAGCCCAAGGCGGCGACGATCGGGTAGGTACCCACAGTGGTCGGGGTAGCTGGAGTCGTCGTCAAAGACGGAGTACCCGTCACAGAACCGGATTGCGTATCTCCGTTGACGAAGCCAGTGATAGTTGCGGTGTAGGGAGCAACTGCCGTTCCATAAACCACTGTCTGATTTCCGGCGGTAACCACCAGAGACTGTTTGTTCACCACAAGAGAGACCGTCATGGTCGCTGTTGTGTAGTCGGTCGTATCGGTCGGTGTGAACGTGACCGAGAGAGTATCCGTGCCGGCCGCCGGGATACTACCTGCGGCCGGAGAGTAGGCGAACGAACCAGGTACTGAAGCAGTCGCATTCAACTGCGCCCCGGATAGTGCCGTCCCGTAGGTGATGCTCGACGGAGGAGACCACGTGATGACCGGAGCGGCCTGCGTAACGGTGATCTGCACCGTCTTGGTCGCTGTCGTGTAGTCGGTCGTATCGGTCGGAGTGAACGTGACCGAAAGCGTGTCCGTTCCCGCCGCGGGGATACTGCCGGCTGCCGGGGTATAGACCAGCATCCCAGGTACGGAGGCAGTTGCATTGAGCTGCGTGGCGGATAACGCCGTCCCATAAGTGATGCTTGCCGGAGGAGCCCAGGTGATAACTGGCGCCGCTTGCGTGACAGCGATCTGCACCGTCTTGGTCGCAGTCGTATAGTCGGTCGTGTCGGTCGGAGTAAAGGTGACCGAGAGAGTATCCGTTCCCGCGGCTGGGACAGTTCCCGCAGCGGGAGTGTAAGCGAACGAACCAGCTACTGAGGCAGTCGCGTTAAGCTGTGTGGCGGAGAGTGCAGTCCCGTAGACGATGCTTGCCGGGTTGGCCCAGGTGATCACCGGTGCTGCTTGAGTAACGGTGACCTGCACCGTCTTGGTCGCAGTCGTATAGTTCGTCGTGTCGGTCGGAGTAAAGGTGACCGAGAGAGTATCCGTTCCCGCGGCTGGGACAGTTCCCGCAGCGGGAGTGTAAGCGAACGAACCAGCTGCTGAGGCAGTCGCGTTAAGCTGTGTGCCAGAGAGCGCTGTCCCGTAGACAATGCTTGCCGGATTAGCCCACGTGATTACCGGAGCGGCCTGATTGACCACAATCTGCACCGTCTTGGTCGCAGTCGTATAGTTCGTCGTGTCGGTCGGAGTAAAGGTGACCGAGAGAGTATCCGTTCCCGCTGCCGGGATGCTTCCCGCCGCCGGAGTGTAGGCAAAGGATCCAGGTACAGACGCATTCGCGTTCAACTGTGTGCCAGAGAGCGCTGTCCCGTAGACAATGCTTGCCGGATTAGCCCACGTGATTACCGGAGCGGCCTGATTGACGACAATCTGCACCGTCTTCGTTGCTGTCGCGTAGTCCGTTGTGTCGGTCGGAGTAAAGGTGACCGAAAGCGTGTCCGTTCCCGCTGCCGGGATGCTTCCCGCCGCCGGAGTGTAGGCAAAGGATCCAGGTACAGACGCAGTCGCGTTCAACTGAGTGACTGACAGCGCCGTTCCATAGGTAATCGCTACAGGATTATTCCACGTGATCACTGGAGCAGCCTGGGTCACGGTGATCTGCACAGTTTTGGTTGCCGTCGTGTAGTTCGTCGTATCGGTAGGAGTAAACGTGACCGAAAGCGTATCGGTGCCGGTCGCGGGTGTAGTGCCTGCCGCGGGAGTATAAACGAACGAACCGCCAACCGATGCCGTCGCATTAAGTTGTGTGGCGGAGAGCGTTGTCCCAAAGGTAATGCTCGCCGGGTTATTCCAAGTAATCACCGGAGTCGCCTGAGTGACGGTGATCTGTACTGTTTTCGTGACAGTGGTGTAATCCGTCGAGTCGGTCGGTGTAAACGTGACCGAGAGCGTGTCGGTGCCTGTTGCTGGCGCAGTGCCGGCAGCCGGGGTATAGACAAACGAACCGCCAACCGAAGCCGTCGCATTGAGTTGCGTGCCAGAGAGCGTCGTCCCATAAGTGATGCTTGCCGGATTGTTCCAAGTCAACACAGGAGTCGCCTGCGTGATGGAAAGTGATCCATTAACGAAAGTAAAGCTGTAGTTAGCCGAAACGAGTGAACCGATAGCCGCAGTAATGGGATAGACCCCTACCGTCGTCGGCGAGGCCGGGGTAGTCGTCAAGGACGGAGTACCCGTCACAGAACTCGCTTGCGTATCTCCGTTCACAAAACCAGTGATGGTCGCGGTATAAGGAGCAACTACAGAACCAAACACCACAGTCTGACTCCCAGCAGTGATCAGCAGCGACTGCTTGTTCACGAGAATGGAGACGGTCTTAGTAACGTTCGTGTAATCCGTCGTGTCAGTTGGTGTAAAGGTGACTGAAAGAGTATCGGTACCGGCAGCTGGCACGCTACCTGCGGCGGGCGTGTAGGTAAATGAACCGCCTACCGAAGCCGTCGCGTTCAACTGCGTGGCTGACAACGCGGTTCCATAGGTGATCGCCGCTGGATTATTCCAGGTGATCACGGGAGTGGCTTGAGTCACCGTGATCTGCACGGTCTTGGTTGCTGTGGTGTAGTCCGCCGTGTCAGTAGGAGTAAAGGTAACTGAAAGTGTATCGGTGCCTGTCACGGGAATACTACCCGCGGCTGGGGAATAAACGAACGAGCCCCCAACCGATGCCGTTGCGTTGAGCTGAGTGGCTGACAGCGCCGTTCCGAAGGTTATGCTCGCCGGATTATTCCACGTAATCACTGGAGCCGCCTGCGTAACAGTAATCTGCACCGTCTTTGTGACAGTGGTGTAATCCGTCGAGTCGGTCGGCGTAAACGTGACTGAAAGCGTTTGATTCGCTCCGGCGTTGAGCACGGTGCCGCCGGCTGGGGTGTAAGCAAATGCACCGCCAACCGACGCCGTCGCGTTGAGCTGTGTGGCAGATAGCGCCGTTCCATAAGTGATGCTCGATGGGTTATTCCACGTAACCACAGGAGTTGCCTTCGTGATAGAGAGGGACCCATTCACGAAGATGAAGGTGTAATTAGCAGAAATAAGAGAACCGATCGCTGCTGTAATGGGATAGACCCCCACCGTGATCGGTGAAGCCGGTGTAGTCGTCAAGGACGGAACACCCGTTACAGAGCTTGCTTGCGTATCTCCATTGACGAAACCAGTGATGGTTGCGGTGTAGGGAGCAACCGCCGTTCCATAAACCACTGTCTGACTTCCGGCGGTGACCACAAGAGTCTGCTTGTTCACCACGAGAGAGACCGTCATGGTCGCTGTCGTGTAGTCGGTCGTATCGGTTGGCGTGAACGTGACAGAGAGAGTATCCGTGCCGGCTGCCAGTACGCTGCCCGCAGCCGGAGTGTAAGTAAACGAACCGGCGACCGAAGCTGTTGCATTCAGTTGAGTAGCCGACAGCGCCGTTCCATAGGTGATAGCCGCTGGATTATTCCAGGTGATCACGGGAGTCGCTTGCGTGACGGTGATCTGCACCGTTTTGGTGGCTGTGGTGTAGTCGGTCGCGTCGGTCGGGGTGAAGGTGACCGAGAGAGTATCGGTGCCTGTCGCAGGCGTGGTGCCTGCAGCCGGGGTATAAACGAACGAACCGCCAACCGATGCTGTCGCATTGAGCTGTGTGGCGGACAGCGTTGTCCCAAATGTGATGCTCGCCGGGTTAATCCACGTGATCACCGGCGTAGCCTTCGTGACGGTGATCTGCACTGTTTTCGTGACTGTGCTGTAATCCGTTGAGTCGGTCGGCGTAAACGTGACTGAAAGCGTTTGATTCGCTCCGGCGTTGAGCACGGTGCCAGCGGCAGGCGTATAGACAAACGAGCCACCAACCGAAGCTGACGCGTTGAGCTGTATGCCGGAGAGTGCGGTCCCGTAAGTGATGCTTGCCGGGTTATTCCAGGTCAGGACGGGTGTCGCCTGCGTGATCGAAAGCGACCCATTCACGAAGGTGAAGGTGTAATTGGCTGAAACAAGTGAACCGATCGCCACCGTAATGGGATAGACCCCGACCGTGGTCGGTGAAGCCGGAGACGTGGTCAAAGACGGAGCACCCGTCACGGAACTTGCCTGCGTATCTCCATTCACAAATCCAGTGATGGTTGCGGTGTACGGAGCAACTACCGAACCGAACACCACAGTCTGACTTCCAGCCGTGACCACCAGAGACTGTTTATTTACGAGAATCGAGACCGTCTTGATTGCTGTCGTGTAATTCGTCGTGTCAGTCGGGGTAAAGGTGACCGAAAGAGTGTCGGTTCCCGCGGCCGGCACACTGCCTGCTGCTGGGGTGTAGACAAAGGAACCACCTACCGACGCCGTTGCGTTCAACTGCGTGGCCGATAGCGCAGTCCCATAGGTGATCGCTGTCGGATTGCTCCACGTCAACACAGGCGTGGCCTGGGTCACTGTCAGAGTGCCGTTGGCCGTGACGACAGTGTAGTTGGCGAGATTCGCCCCCGTTGCCGTTGGGACGATCGAATAGGTTCCTACCGGAGAAGTGGTGATGGCCGACGTCGCGAAGCTCTCGGTAAAAGTGTCTCCGTTGACCGCGCCCGTCACTGTTCCAGTAAATGTCGGGTTGGCGGTGTTGTACAGACGGCTGGCGTTCGCTGCGCCAACATTCAAGGTCCCCTTGTTGACGGTGATCTGAACGGTCTTGGTAACGGTTGCATAATCCGTGGAATCAGTCGGTGTAAACGTGACCGACAGGGTCTGATTCGCTCCAGCGTTGAGCACAGTACCAGCGGCGGGCGTATAGGCAAACGTGCCGGGGACTGACGCCGTCGCGTTCAGCTGTGTGGTGGAGAGCGCTGTGCCGTAGGTGATGGCTGCGGGATTTGCCCAGGTGACCACTGGAGTCGCCTGAGCGACTACGATTTGTGCGGTCTGAGTGACGGTGTTGTAGTCGGTGGTGTTGGTCGGTTTGAAGGTGACCGAGAGGGTATCGGTGCCAGCGCCCGGAATGTTTCCTGAGGCGGGAGTGTACGTGAAGGTACCGGGAACAGAAGCAGTAGCGTTGAGTTGTGTACCGGAGAGAGCGGTACCGTAGACGATGCCTGCCGGGTTCGCCCAGGTAACGGTGGGGTTGGCCTTGGTGATCGTAATGGTTCCGTTGGCAAAGGTGAAGCCATACTTTGTCGACGCCAGCGAGCCTATCGCCGCAGTAATCGGATACGTGCCTACCGCGCTGGGCGTCGCAGGAATCGTGGTCAAGGTCGGAGCACCAGTCGTTGAGTTCGCCTGCGTGTCGCCGTTGGCGGCGAAGCCGGTCATCGTATAGCTGTACGGCGCAAGCGGTGTGCCGAAGGCCACAGTCTGGCTATTGGCCGTCACGAGCAGGTTGCCCTTGGTGACAACGAGATTGACTGACGCTGTTGCCGTTCCGTAGGCCGGGCTGCTTGGGGTGAAAACGACACTAAGCGGATCGGTACCGATAGCAGGAATTGTTCCTGCGGGCGGTGTATAGACGTACGTGCCTGGTATCACAGTGGGCGTAGCCGAAGTGAAGAGTGCCAGCGCCATGATCACGATGTTGCGGTTGTTAGGGAGCGTGATGCTTTGCACAATCCTCGAGGCGTCTACAGGTACTGCCTGATATCCGTAGATGTTGACATTGCCGGTTGTTCTACCTCCGCCGCCGGTATTTTCGTATGGCGTGGTCGACACAAGACTTTCGCCAGGATAACCTTGGAATGATTTCCAGCTGCTGAGGCTGAGATTGAAGGTTGTAGTCGTGCCATCCGTGTAGGTAATGATGAAAGGTTGATTGGTCTGCCCGGTTGTGGTTGCCGCACCAATCAGTGTCATCTCCTGGAAATTTCCCTGGGGCAGTGCGATCGTCGTGCTTGTGACTGCGCTGGGAAGATTCGCCGGTCCGAATGTAAAGGTAATCCCGCCCCAAACTAAAGAAGAACCGACCTGATTGGACGAATAGGCATTCCCCGCATTGTCAAATCCGCCAGTCGAGAAGAGCGATCCGTCGCTTTGGAAGGCGTTGACGCGGTAGTAGGGTGCGAGCGAAACGGAGGTGGTTCCTGGTATCGACTGTGCGACTGCATCGAGTTGTGTCGCACTGAGCGCCGTCCCGTAGGTGACAGGCGCGGGCGTTGGCCAGACGAGATTCACACCATTTGCCGGGTTGACGACCTCCTGCACGCTTCCAGTGGCGCCGGTGTAGTCAGTCGTGTCAGTGGGCGTGAACGTCGCTGATAAAGTATTTGTCCCCGTCGGCAGGGCGGTGCCTGAAGGCGGATTGTAGACCAGCGTCCCGGGGATCGGCAGGGTGACGAGCGCCATCGCAAGAAACACATTATTTCGCGTCGCGGGAAGTGTGATACTTTGAACTATTTTCGTGCTGTCGAGTGCGATCTGATAGCCAAAGACGCATGTCAGGTGGGCGTCCGTGGTCCCATTTGAGTTATTGCGGTAGGGGACGCACGTGATTACCGTCTCTCCGGAATAGTTCAATGGAAACACCCAATCACTAAGTTGCTGTGTCACCGACGTGGTTGTTCCGTCGGTATATGTCACAAGGAAGGTGCTCGCGGTTGAATTATTACCATTAACGAGCGCACCAAGCAGATTAAGGCTGGCGTAATGTCCTGCCGGAAGACTGACGGTCGTATTGGAGACTGCGTCAGGTGCATTCGCCGGCCCGAGCGGGTAGGTTATGTTGTTCCAGGTGACGGAAGTTCCCAGCAAGTTCGACGAGTAAGCGGCGCCTGTTCCATCAAATCCTCCTGGAGGGACTCCAAACGTCGAGCCGTCGGTATAGATGCCGTTGACGTTGTAGAAGGAGGAGAGCGGAACCATGTTGTAGACGGCCACGGTGGCGTCGAGTTGTATTCCGCTCAATGGTGTGCCGAGGGAGATCGGAGCCGGAGCCGCCCAGTAGATCTGAGGAGTTGCTTGATTCACAACGAGCGTTACGCTTGCCGCCGCGATGGTATAGTCCGTCGAGTCGGTAGGAGTAAAGGTGGTGTTGAGGGTGTACGTGCCGACTGCCAACTGGGTATATAACGGCTGACTATAAGCAAACGTTCCCGGTACGTTCGCTGTTGCATTGAGCTGGGTGCTCGACAGTAGCGTCCAGTAGGTAATGGGGCTTGGATTGGCCCATGTAATTACAGGTGTTGTCTTGCCAACAATGACTCCTACCGGCGCTGAGGTGCTGGTTAGAAAGTTGGTGTCGCCCAAGTAGGTCGCAGTGATGCTGTGAGTACCTGATGTGAGGCTCGTGATGTTGAGCGTCGCGACGCCACCGGACACGGCTACAGTCCCGATCGTTGTACCACCGTCCTTGAAGACGACGTTACCTGTTTCCGTCAGGTTTCCTACCGCGGCGGGGAGAGTGGTCAGCGTTGCCGTTAGAACCACCTGCTGCCCAAACGAAGGCGCGGTGGTATTCGCACTCAGAAGCGTAGACGTCGTTACTTTCGTCGCTGCGAGCGCCACCGTGCTGGAGATACTGGCGCTGAAGTTAGTGTCCCCTGGATAGGACGCCTCGATGTTATGGTTGCCGCTGCCCGGAATGTCGACGCCCGCAATGAGCACGCTGGCGGTATCCGTCAACTGGTTCAGCAAAATGCCTACGTTGTTCTTGTTGCTGTTCGCAACCGCCAGGTCGGCGTTGCCGTCCCCATTGAAGTCCCCTGAGGCCATCGCAACTGGAGTTGTTGTGCCGATACCGGTAGTGAACGGGGAACCCGTAGCAGCTGTAAACACCGTGCCGAGCCCGTTGCCCAGCATGATGGTAGTCGTGCTGTCCGTCTGGTTGGTGACAGCAAAGTCGACTTTGCCGTCGGCATTAAAGTCGCCCGCAACAATTGATACAGGTTTCGATCCGGTAGCGGGAGCGCCTGTCAACAACGTGAAGGTGCCATCCCCGTTACCTTTGAAGATATCTACTCTGTTCTTATTACTCTCCGCGACTGCGAGATCAAGCTGGCCGTCTCCGTTAAAGTCAGCAACCGCTATAGCCGCAGGGCTTGTTCCAGTGCCCGTACTGAATGGCGAGCCAGAGGCTGCCGTAAAAGTATTGCCGCTTCCGTCTCCTCGCATGACGCTGATTGTGTTGTCTGACAGATTGGCAACCGCGAAGTCGAGGTTACCGTCTCCATTGAAGTCTCCTGTCACTACAGAAGATGGACTATTGCCGACGGCAATTCCTGTTGTCGTCACATTCGAGAAAGCGCCGGTGCCGTCTCCTTGCAAAATCTCAACTATGCCCGCGCCGCCATTGGTATGAGTGCCTGACACAACGAGATCGGGGATGCCATCCCCGTTGAAATCCCCGACCGCAATGGCTGTGACGGTCTTGCTGAGCAACGTAACGTTATAGGTCGTCTGCGGCTTGAACGAGCCATTGCCGTTTCCAAGCAAAATGGACACCGTCGAGTCAGTGCTGTTTGCCACAGCCAGATCGAGTTTTCCGTCGCCGTTAAAGTCTCCTGTCACAATCGCGACAGGACCCCTTCCAGTCGCATACGTCGTCGCTGTTGCCGTAAATCCACCCGAACCATTACCGATCAAAATGCTGACAGTCTTGTCACTATTGTTTAGTACGGCAAGATCGACAATGCCGTCTCCATCAAAATCTCCGGCAGTCACATCCTGGGGATTGTTTCCCACCGAAATCGGCGAGCCAGGCCCGGGTACAGTCTGTTGTCCGAACGTTCCCGCCCCCAGTGCCCCTGGAATGCCCACGAGCAGATTTGCGTTGGAGGTATCCAGAAGAGACACGTTCCCTGTCGGTGACAGGCTCGCGCTGCCGGTGCCCACGATCGTCGCTGTAAGCGACCAGTTGCCTGCTGCTCCACCCGTCTGCGCGAGGCTTGCAGTTGTTGGATAGAAGCCCGTGGTGGCTATGCTTTGGGTCGCTGAGGAACTGGCTGAATAGGCCTTCGTCCCATTGAAGGTGGCCATAATCGAATGCGTGCCGATTCCCCCAAGCTGCCGCATCAGAACCGCGTTCCCTTGTGTTGAGCCGCCGTTCCCAGACTGTACTTGGACGGTGCCAAGCACATGTGTGACGCTGCCGTAGGTATCGCGGAATGTGACCGTTCCGCCCGTCAGTGGCGTGCCACCCGCGTTGACCATTGCCGTCATCGTGAATGCGGATCCATTCGCTGCACTCGAAGGATTTACCGCAAGCGCGGTAGTGGTCGACGTCTGCGCACCCGCGGCGGCAAAAGACATCCAGACAAACAAAGCGAGGTACAGAAAGGCGAGACGGTTCCTCAACAGAGAAGTTCTTCCGCACGTTGCTGCGCTATTAGAAATTCCTAATGTCTTGACAGCATCGAGAGAAATTTGTGGCGACCCAATTGCTTCTGGATGTAGTGCCGTCTGGAAATGCAAGTGCGACAGCACGCGCTTGACCAAAGTAGGAAAGAACCAACGTGAGTACTGCGCCGTTGTAGCGGACAGGACTGACCGGCAGAAGCGGAGCGGGGACGCAGCACTCCGCGAAACCTTCATGATTACAGGCATTTCTTGAACCTCTCAACCGATGCAGCAAACTTGTATTCGCTTGTGGAAAGAGCCTTTGTGGCATGTCGTGCAGGACGGCAGGGTTTCTACAAAGCCTCTTAATTTATTTTTTTCGTAGCGAGCAACAGCATTTTTGACTAACAAGCTTTCGCTCAACCTGTTACAGGATCGATTAGCTTGCGTATCCCATCCATCACTCGAAGGTGTGATAGTAACGAACCTTGTGGTCAATCCCCGCGCCAAATCAGGACAAATCACATTTGCGTAACGCGCGAGACACAGGTGCGCACACCACCGCGCTTCACAGACTCTCTCGCGCCTGCGCGCTCTAACAATCTCGGCTTTTTTAAGTTTGTTCGGGGAATGGGGAGGGAGAATGATGCTGCCGCGCTCTAGTCGGCGGTTCTCACACGAGTTCCTGCCAAATAGGCTGCACGGCCCTTTCCAGATGCGCCGCCCACGCCTGCAACTTTTGTTGCACGCGAGGTTTGGAAACAGCAGCGCTTCATTGCGCGAGAGCCAAAAGTCCCGGCAAAATACATTCAAGGAATCAAGCTATTCTCACTTGCCTGGAGGGAGGCCACCTAGATAATACACACTCAGACTCGGAGCGTCTCGAATCAATCGTTCGAGCGCAGGATTCGGAAAACGCTGTACGTAAGGAGGCGCCCACCCAATCTGATCTCCGGTGACCATCTTCGGCACCTCTTGTTGCACGCCCGTAGCTTTGACGAACGGCGTGCAGGATCCTGGAGTCCGGCAATCGAGAAGTTAACGAGCCGATGAATTGCGCCGTTTGCGTGAGCGTAAAGGTCAAGGTGATTAGCCTCCCCGAACTCAGCAAGCAATACGAGAGGAGCAAGAGCGTAAAGATGATAGTGTAAAGCTCGGCTGCCTCGTGCCATCTCGAACGGAAGAGCCCGTCTTGACTGAATCTGATCGACTCCATTGTCGTAGGTCGCCATCGCCCAGTCGAAGTCTTTGCGATTGTTTGCGGCAACCCCAATGGCGGCGAGTTCGACTCCAGCCCAATACAGATGATTGTTCTGACTGTCTCCATGCCCTGCGCTCTTGTGCGTGTCGTAATAGTTTTCGAGTCTGCTCGCCGACATTCTCCATCCATTTGGCGATCGAGTCAGTCTGTTGCGGTCGTGACAAGGCCCGTCTCCCGCACCTTCAGATACGCAATCGCAATCGCACCGACCACCCATCCCTGCACGTAGTAGGCCTGACTCGACGACATCTTCCCGGCAAGCGAGTGCTCTTGCGGCCAGAGTCACAATTTGAGCCATCGCACATTGAGCGGCGCTCCGCGAGCCCGAACTTCGAAAGTTATCGGCCGCTTTGACGATCGCCATCCCAACATTTTTCACGCCATCGCTTGATTTGCGATACGCCTCCTGCCGCTCTGGGTCGATGATGGAGTGCGTCGGATCGTCCAGCCGGTAAAATCCGTCGGTCACCAGGTCTGGAGCGAGATGCGTCAAGGCCGGGCACGCATAAGCCGCATCGTTCATCGTCACAGGCTTCCCATCCCATGGAGAACGAAGAGGCTGCTCCGCAGCGACGGCAACAACAGGGACTCCAAACGCAAGGAAGGCCAATAAAACGGCAATCGGAAAAGTCTGGACGGACTAGCAGGTCGGTGCAGCGGAGTCGTACGAATCGATTCATCTTTGTTCATTTTACTTCCCTGGGCCGTAGTCAGTTGCCATCCATTTCAGTCCTTTGTTGACTCTTAAGAGGCCACTTGCGGATGGCCTTCCGGCAAACCGGTTCATGATAACCGTCAGAAGAAGAAACGCGCAGATAGCTGCAACTGGCGATTAGGCTGCGTGCCGGTAATCTTGCCGAACCGGAGAAGTACTGGCGAAGATTGCCGTGGTACCAACGGCGGTCACGGTGAGCGAACCGTTCGGGGACTGGAAGTTGGTATGGTTGATGACATTGAAGGCGTCCACACGGAACTGGAAGTTCAGACGATTCCCATATCTTGAAGTCCTTTGAGACCGAGGCATCGAAGTCTACTTCGCCGGGTGCACGATTAGAGTCGCGCGAAACATTACCAAAGCCCGTAGCAACAATTTGAGTTCGCACTCCATTGATGGTGTTGTAGATCGGTCCGGATGCGCGTCAGCGCGAAGTTCGGATCGGCTGCGGAGTCGAAGTATTGCAGCGCAGGCCCGTTCTTATGTCGGATTTCGCACAGTTTCAGATGAGCTGAGAGTCTCCGTTGGGGCGCTGCGACGCGCCGGGGATCTCAGCGCTCTGCGTAATGTTTATGGGCAGACCTGTGTGCCCGATGAATACCGGCGAAATATGCCAGTTACGCAGCCACCACGGACCTGGAGTCGTATAGATCATAGCGATGTTCGCAACATGCTGGACATCGATATTGCTCGGAGCGAAGTCGTGGACGAAGTTTGGACCAGCAACAGGATATTGCGAATTTGCTGTTCCATTCGGAGCCGAGAAGTTATAGATGGTGCTGCCATCGTCCATGCTCTTGGAGTAAGTGTAGTTGGAGAGGATAGCGAGCTGCGTGTTGAACTGACGTTTGCACCGATACCTGGAATCCGTTGTAGTTGGAGCTTCCAATGTTGCTGTTCACTGTGAACGCTTTAAGATTCGGGAATTGCAGTGCATTTTGGGTTGCGAGGCTGGAGTTGGCAAGGGTTACAGCGTAACCGACGAGAGAGGAACCTGGTTCTGGTTCACGTTATAGGAGAGGTGCAGCGCATGGTTCCCGACGTAGTTGACCTCGAACGTAAGTGCAGAGAGGCAACTGACGCTCGAAGCCAAGATTCCACTGCTCGAACCATCGGCATGTGGCTTTGGTTGTTGAACGAGATTTGCAGCGCTGTATGGGTTACTGGCTGAAGAACTCACCAACGCGGCAAAGGGATTCTTCAGATCTGGAGGAGGCACAAGCGGGATGCCCTGCGAAAGAGAGAATGGCTGAGCGACTGCCGTCCCCAGGTTGTTGGTGGTGATGGTATTGTCAAATCCCGGATAGGCGAGTTGACCGCCGAGGTTCTGGAAGATGGTGCCGTAGAAGGTACCGAATGCCGCGCGGACCACCGTTTTGTCATCAACGCTGTAGGCCAAACCGATTCGTGGTGAGATGTCGGCCTTCGGCGTGGCTGATATTGAGCGAACGGGAGACGCCATTAAGACCCGCCGCCAGCAGAATCCCAGTTGCAGGATCAAATCGACTGTAGATATTGGTGGCAATCGTCAGTGGCGACTCGTACTCGTAGCGAATTCCCAGGTTGAGACGTCAGCTTAGGCGTAACCTTCCAGTCGTCCTGGACGAAGACGCCAAGGTTCTAGTTACGTCTGCCGGTCGGTGGCTGGGCCTGCTCGTAACTCGTAGTCTTGATCTTGCCGAGGAGGAAATCAGCAATTTGCGTATTTGGAGTTCCGGAAGCTCCATGATTCGTTATAGAGCCGTCAAACACGAAGAGTCCTGGTGGGGTCGTGGCAGGGTTGAAGGAGTTGAACTGGTTCTTGCGTAGTGACGCACCGATCTTGAACGTATGCGGACCGTGAGGTCTTCGTAACGGTGCCGAAGGGAGTATAGGTGTTGGTGATGTTGACCTGATTCGTGTTCGTATCCGCGCCAATGTTGCTAAAACCGAAATTATTGCTGGCGCTATCTTGAGCAGTAGGGCTGGCGGAGATCTGGGGTGTCTGGTCCAGAGGCAGCGACGCAATTCCCAGCGCTGTGCGGCATTCATGCCGGCTCCCGGAGGGTTGCGAAGCACAACGTTGCGGAAGAAGCCCATGTTCAAATCCATGACCAGAGTAGGGGTCCACACTCGCGTGTAGTCGATAGAAGGAAGCCACGCGTTGGAGCAGGAGCAATCCCACGTCGTGTTGAGCAACGGACTGTTATAGGTGACGGGGTTTGGCGACGTGTTAGTGTAGCGGTAAACGTTAAAGCTAAGCCTGTCTTTCGGGGTTACGACCTCATCGACACGCACCACGATCTTTTGAACATGCCCTGTGAGGTTTTGCAGCGATGTCCAGTTGCTGGTGTAACGGTTGTTGACTGCGTCATAGGTGCCGACCGTATTTGGAAGAGGCAGCAGGGCGAGAATCTTTGCCGCTGCGGGATCGATAGGGCCGACCTGGTTATTAGTGAACTGCGGCGTGTTTGTACCACCGGGCTGAAAAATCTTCTGCGGGGAGTTCGAGAGATCACCCTTGCGCTGTGCGGCAGTAGGAACCGTCTGTGTCACGAGCGTCGAGTTCGGAACGATCGTGCGGTCGTAGTTCACGAAGAAGAAGGTCTTGTCACGTCCGTTATAGAGATGAGGTATCCGGACCGCACCACCGAAAGAGCCGCCTTCCTGGAAAAAACGGTCGCGGTTCCGCGGTGTAACCGCTCCTGTCGCGGTATTGATGGTGTCCTTGTGGAAATACTGGTTGGCGTCAAGTGCCTCATTCCGTAGCAGGAAGTACAGATTGCCGTGATAGGTGTTCGTACCGGAAATGGTATTCACCGAGATCACGGCGCCAGAAGTCCGTCCATATTCGGCCGGTGCATTGGTGGTGAGGACGCGGAATTGGTCAACTCCATCGGGAGAAGGCAGCGTGGCTGGTGTTCCGGTCGAGGCGACGATCGTTGAAACGCCGTTAAGCAGCACTTCCGTGTTCAGAGTGCGGCTGCCGTTGATTGAAAGCTGCGAGGTCGACGGCTGATTGCCGGCTCCGCCATGAACTACACCTGGGATAAACGCCAGTAGGTTTTCCGTGGTACGTTGCTGCAACGGAAGATTCTGGACCTCCTGCGGCGAAATGAGAGTCGAAACATCTGACGTGCTGCGGTCCAGTTGTTCGCCTTTGGCTTCAACGGTGACGACCTCGGTCGCTTGGCCAACCTGCATATTGATATTCACGGAAGCTACCTGCGCGACGGTCGCGACAAGGTTGTCGATAACCGCGTCCTTCAGACCTGAAGCGCGGACGGTTACTTTGTAAAGTCCCGGAATAACCTGGGGTGCCACGAAGGCACCTGCAGAATCAGTCCTCCCGCTAAAGACGGTCACGTTCGTGTCTTTGTTGACGATGATGACCTGGGCGTTCGGCACAAGCGCGCCAGTGGGGTCGAGAACCTGTCCGCGAATAGTCGCGTTGGTATTTTGCGCATATGCCACGCCCGCACCGGGAACGATGGCAGGGAGCGCGCACAATCCGGCCAGACCAAGTACGACTGTCGATGTGGAATTCAGAAAAACATTTCTGATTTGAGATAGCACTTTGCCGATCATTGGAATGAGACTCACGAGACACCTCCCAGAAATACTGACCACTACTTTTTTATGAGAACTAAATCTTTTCCACTAGAGACAAACGTTTGTCTTGATAAGTTTGTAGATAAAACAATTGCGGCACAATAAGAAAGCACCGGGAGAGCCTTTGTCAACCCTGTTCCACAATTCCCCTAGAAAGAAACGTTTAGCCGACTGAGAGTTTTCCTGGCGAAGAGAGGCGAACGCCGTTATGGCAGACGCATTTACGCGTGTTCCCGAGCCAACTGTTCGGTAGGGAAATACGTTCCGTCTGCTGCAGAAGATCCGGCAAGAGAAACATCACCGCTTCCTTGCGCCGCCGCAAGGTAAGCGACAGTAAGTCGTTCCTATTTGATTTGTCCCAGTGCCGTATTGAGTGACAGCACGTTAACGGTGGGCTCTCCGAAGAGACCGATCTGGCGCGGCTTGATTTGGTTCATCACAAGTTGCCGGACAACTGCCTCCGACAACCCACGCTCGCGGGCAACCCTTGCGACCTGATATAGGGCAGCCGCAGGACTGATGTCCGGATCGAGGCCAGAGCCTGAGGCTGTAACCAGATCAACAGGAACCGGCGTCCCTGAGCTCTCCCCCTTCACGCTGGTAGTGACACGGTCGACAAGCGCCTTGCTTGTAGGACCTAGGTTAGAACCAGAGGACGCGGATGCATCATACCCGGTGCCTGCAGCCGAAGGACGGCTATGAAAATAGCCTGGTCCAGTGAAAGCCTGCCCTATGATTTTTGAGCCGACAACTTCTCCATTGCGGACAATCAGTTGACCTTCGGCCTTGTCATGAAAAAGGACTCTTGCTAACACCGTAATGGCGAGTGGGTACACCACACCGAGTATGACCGCAGTAATGGCTGTATAGAGGCAGGCAGTAATGACGTATTTCTTCATAAGATTCTCTTACGCGAGGCGCAGCGCAGTGATGACTACGTCGATGAGTTTGATTCCGATAAATGGAACAATAATGCCGCCGAGCCCGTAGACCAGCAGATTGCGGCGCAGCAAGGCCGCCGCCGACATGGGCTTATAGCCGACACCACGTAACGCCAGCGGGATGAGCCCGATGATGATGAGCGCGTTGAAAATTACGGCAGAGAGAATAGCTGATTCGGCGTTATGCAGGTGCATAATGTTTAATGCATTGAGCACCGGAAAGACGCCCGCAAACATCGCTGGAATGATGGCGAAATACTTGGCAACATCATTCGCAATGGAAAAAGTGGTGAGCGCTCCACGTGTCATAAGCAGCTGCTTGCCGATTGCGACGATCTCAATCAATTTGGTTGGATTAGAATCGAGATCAACCATGTTGCCGGCTTCTTTCGCTGCCTGGGTGCCGGAGTTCATCGCGACACCAACATCTGCCTGAGCGAGCGCAGGCGCATCGTTCGTGCCGTCCCCGGTCATTGCGACGAGCTTTCCGTCAGCCTGCTCACGACGAATCAGATCCATCTTGTCCTTCGGCTTGGCTTCCGCCAGAAAATCGTCGACACCGGCCTCTCGCGCAATCGCGGTCGCAGTAAGCGGGTTATCGCCTGTAATCATGACGGTGCGGATGCCCATTGCGCGAAGCTGATCGAAACGCTCACGCATCCCTCCCTTGACTACATCCTTTAGGTGGATGACGCCGAGAGCGCGACCATTCTCCGCCACAATCAACGGTGTGCCGCCGCTCCTTGCGATCGTCTCCACCGTGGCGTGGACCTCCACAGGCAGCTGCGAACCATGTTCCTGAAGGTACCGAGCGATAGCATCGACAGCGCCTTTGCGAATGCTGCGGCCGTCGACCTCAATGCCGCTCATTCGAGTTGTCGCGGAGAATGGTACGAACTCCACATTGAGATGTCCGAACTCGCGACCACGCAAGTTGAATCTTTCCTTCGCGAGTACGACGATGGAGCGACCTTCAGGTGTCTCGTCCGAGAGCGAGGAGAGCTGCGATGCATCGGCCAACTGCTCAGCGCTGACGCCGGGAGCGGCAATGAAATCTGAAGCCTGCCGGTTGCCGATTGTGATCGTCCCGGTCTTGTCCAGAAGCAATGTGTTCACATCGCCCGCAGCCTCCACGGCTCGTCCTGAAGTAGCGAGCACGTTGTGCTGCACTAGACGATCCATGCCGGCAATACCGATCGCAGATAACAGGCCGCCGATCGTTGTCGGGATAAGGCACACGAGCAATGCGATGAGCACGAATACGGTCTGCGGGGCGCCAGAGTAAATAGCGAACGGTTGTAGTGTGACAACCGCGAAGAGGAAAATAATCGTCAGGCCGGCAAGAAGAATGTTGAGCGCGATCTCGTTGGGTGTCTTTTGCCGCTCCGCCCCTTCTACCAGCGCGATCATGCGGTCCAGAAACGTCTCTCCAGGGTTGGAAGTGATCCGCACAGTGATGATGTCGGACAGGACGCGAGTGCCGCCAGTAACTGCCGATCGATCTCCGCCCGCCTCGCGAATCACCGGAGCCGATTCACCCGTAATCGCAGACTCGTCGACTGATGCGACTCCCTCAATCACCTCGCCATCGCCCGGGATCATTTGTCCGGCGGCAACCTTTACGACATCTCCTGCGCGTAGCTGTGAACTCGGGATCTCCTCCACGGCGCCCTTCGCGACTCGGTAGGCCGTTGTTTCGGATTTAGCCCTTCGCAGTGCATCGGCCTGAGCTTTTCCGCGGCCTTCCGCCATAGCTTCGGCGAAGTTGGCGAAGAGTACCGTAAACCAGAGCCACAAGGTGATCTGTAGGTTGAAGCTGAAATGTCCGCTGTGCATCACAGCGTTGGCGATAAGCAGGACCGTGGTCAGGACGCTCCCGATCTCCACGACGAACATCACGGGATTCCGCATCATCGTGCGCGGACTAAGCTTGGAGAGTGCATCGAAGGATGCACGGCGGACGATCTGAGCGTCGAACAGTGAGCGGCGGTTGGCTTGCATAGACATCGATGTCTCTTAGGCTCCTAAAAAGTGTGTCCAGCCCTTAGCAGCAGGTGCTCCAGGATGGGCCCCAGACTGAGTGCTGGGAAGAAAGTGAGAGCGCCGACGATGAGAATGACGCCGGCTAGCAATACGCTGAACAACGGTGTAGTCACCGGGAAGGTTCCAGCCGAAGCTGGGACGATCTTCTTGCCGGCAAGGTTCCCAGCGATAGCCAGCATCGGTACGATCATCATGAAGCGGCCAAAGAACATGGCGATGCCGAGGGAGTAGTTGTACCAGTGCGTGTTCGCGTTGAGCCCTGCAAACGCCGAGCCGTTGTTGCCCGTCGCCGATGTATAGGCGTAAAGAATCTCTGAAAGACCGTGCGGTCCGTGATTCGTAAGGCTACTCAGCCCTAGATTTGGCATCAGCACGGTAATGGCTGCGAAGCCGAGGATGATGAACGGAAAAATGAGCAGATATAACATCGACATCTTTACGTCGTAGGATTCGATCTTCTTGCCCAGGTACTCCGGAGTGCGGCCAACCATAAGGCCGGCAATAAACACTGTCACCACGACAAACACGAGCATTCCGTAAAGACCTGCTCCCACGCCCCCAAACACGATTTCGCCGAGCAGGATATTCGCCATCGGCACCATGCCACCCAACGGCGTAAAGCTGTCATGCATGCTGTTCACGGCGCCGCAACTGGCATCCGTTGTCACGGTGGCGAATAGCGCGGAGTTTGCGATGCCAAAGCGGACTTCTTTCCCCTCCATGTTGCCGCCGGACTGTGCGAGGGAGATGTGCTGATCCACTCCATGCAACAAAGGATTCGATTGCGACTCAGCCCAGTAGCAAGTCACGATGCCGGCAAACCACAGCACGACCATCGTTGCGAGCACGGCCCAGCCATGTTTCGGCGAACCAACCATCTGCCCCAGTGCAATCGCGAGCCCTGCGGGCAAAAGAAAGATCGAAAGCATCTCCAGAAAGTTCGATAGCGGCGTAGGATTCTCGAACGGATGGGCGCTGTTCGCGTTGAAGAAGCCGCCGCCATTCGTCCCCAGCATTTTGATTGCCTCCTGCGAGGCGACCGGGCCTTGCGCAATGGTCTGCGTCGTTACTGTCGTCGACTTTCCGTCGCTTCCAGTAACTCTCTGCGGCTCCATAAGTTTGGCAGTGTCATACGGCCTGAAATTCTGCACAACACCTTGGGAAACCAGTGCCAGCGCGATCACAACGGAAAGCGGCAGCAGAACCCAAAAAGTTCCGCGGGTCAGATCCACCCAGAAGTTGCCGAGCGTCTTCGCCTCACGCCGCGAGATTCCGCGTACGAAGGCTATCGCCAGCGCCATACCCACTGCTGCCGACCAGAAGTTATGCGTCGCTAGTCCAAGCATCTGCGTGAGATAGCTCATGGTCGACTCAGGCGTATACGACTGCCAGTTCGTATTTGTGGTGAACGAAATTGCAGTGTTCAACGCAAGTGATGGCTCGACCGCGGGCAAATGCTGCGGGTTCAGCGGGAGCAGATGCTGAATGCGCTCGATGATATAGGTCAGCACCAGCGTTGCCGCGCTGAAGACGAGCATTGCTACTGCATACTGGGTCCAACGCATCTCCTCTTCGGGCTTCACGCCCGTTATGCGATAGAGCAGACGCTCGCACGGAACAAGTACCGGATCGAGAAAGGTCTTGCGGCGTTCGAACACCTGAATAAGGTAGAGGCCCATAGGCTTCGCTAGGAGCAGTACCGCCGCGATGAAAAGAACAATTTGCAGCCAGCCGTTGAGGGACATCAAAACTTCTCCGGACGCAAAAGGGCGTAAACGAGATACACGAGGAGTGCCGCTGAAATTACGAGTAGGACAGCGTTAAAAATCATGAGCGTGCTCCTCTCAGACGGTCACAACCGCGAACATAAAGCAGCCCCAGCGCAAAGCATGCAGCAGCTAAGCACAGAGCGATCACATCGGCCATAAGACAATCCTTTCTCCGTCGCAAGAGTTGTCCCTCATCGGGCTCAATTGGCCCGGAAGAACGCTCCGCTGTCGCAGGCGTCCGCCTAAAGGAACAGCTCGCTGCGCCTCCATCGATTGTTTTTGAGAAAACCTGATAGGCGGGGAGGAAGGCAAGAACAGAAGGAACGATCTGCACGCAGTTGTCATACTGACATCTAGAAGAAATCCAATGCCAGTAAAAAGTCCCTAAAGAACTCGTTAAGAATTTGTTAGGTCGAGCGAAGCGGCTACTGAGCAGCTCCCCCATCCGGCTGAAAACGATAGCCAATCCAGGGCTCGCTGAGGATGTATTGCTGCCCTTCTCCAGATTCGATCTTTTTCCGCAACCCTGCAATCAGTACCCGCAGATACTCCGGTTGATCATCGCCGGCAGGTCCCCAGATCGCCCGTAGCAATAATTTGTGCGTCAGCACACGATGGGGAGCACGTGCGAACAGGAGCAGCAGATCAAACTCCTTCGGCGTCAGGTGAATCGCGTTGACCGCGAACCGAAACGGTATGCGCATCAGTATCGACAGCGAAGTCACCAACCTCAAGTTGCTCTTCAACCGGATCAGCCTCGCCGGTTCGCCGCAGATGGGCACGTACACGGGCCAACAGCTCCGGCATGCTGAAGGGCTTCGTAAGATAGTCATCTGCGCCTTCGTCAAGGGCCATCACCTTCATCGCCTCCGTATCGCGAACGCTCAGGACGATGATGGGAGTCAGGGCAAGCCGCCGCACAGCGCGCGTCAGATCCAGACCCGTCATCTCCGGCATGGCAAGGTCCGTAATGATGAGATCGGGTCGATCGGCCTCGAAGCGAGCGTAAGCTTCGACTCCGTTCCCAGCGACAAGCACTTTGTAGCCGCTACTTTGGAGCGAAGCACGCAGCATACGCGTGATCTGCAGCTCATCATCGACCACAAGTATGCGCTTCAATGGCTCTCCTGCGTGACGATGTGCAGATCGACGTGGGGAGCCTCGGACATGAATTTCTGGATAGCCAGGTAGTACAGATATTTGTGCAATCCATGCTGAGCCGATCTCCCCACGATAGCCTGCGTGATCCGGTGCTCTCGGATATAGGTCGCCGTCACGCGAGCCGTATCGCTGCCCGTGAGATTCACGATGGTCGCACCCAGGTTCTTGGCGAACTGCAGACTGGACTCCAGCGTCCGCTTGCGCTTAGGCTCCTCATCGCGCTTGCTCGCGACGTGAAGGACGTAAAGCTCCGCGCTGAGCGCCTCTGCCAGTCTGGCACCGCGAGCAATCAGATCGCGTGCCTGCGAGTTGGAACTGATACATACCGCGATCTTTTCCGCCACTGTCCAGTGTGCGCCGAGCCGCTTGCGTTTCACATAGTCGTCGAGCGTGCGATCGACCGCACGAGTGAGTCGCTGCAGCGCCATCTCACGCAGGGCAATAAGATTGCCGCGCCGAAAGAAGTTCGATAGCGAGCGTTCCACCCGGTCCAATGGGTAGATGTCCCCACGCCGCATGCGCGTGACGAGAGCTTCGGGGGTCAGATCGCTGATCACAATTTCGTCCGCACGATCCAGAACCCAGTCGGGTACCTGCTCCCGGACGCTGATACCGGTCAGCGACTGGACTCGCGGAACGAGGCTCTCAATATGTTGAATGTTGATGGTGCTCAGTACATCGATGTTGTTCTCAAGCAGCAGCAGAACATCTTCATATCGCTTCGCAAAGCGGCTGCCTTCAACGTTCGTATGGGCAAGCTCGTCGATCAGTACCACCTGGGGCATGCGCGCCAGAATCGCATCGACGTCCATCTCCGTGAACAGCGTGCCCTTGTAGTCAATGTCGCGTCGCGGTACCTGCTCCAGTTTGGACGTCAACTCCGCGGTCTTGACCCGACCATGTGTCTCCACAATCCCGATGACTACGTCTTCACCGCGGCTGCGCCGGCGAATACCCTCGCTGAGCATGCTGAAGGTCTTCCCCACGCCGGGAGCATACCCCAGAAACACCTTGAACCGGCCGTGCTGCTTCTCTGTCTCGCTGGTCAGCAGCCAGTCTTCCGGCGATTTTCTTGTTTCGCTCACGCCGTACAATACCTCCATGAATCCGCACCGCGTCGTTGCGACCATTCGTTGGGTGCTGGCATTTGGCGCTCTCGCCGGAATTGTACTTGTGTACAACCGTTGGCTTCACGTCAACCCGACTACAGTAGCACTGACACTCCTGCTTCTCATTCTATTGCTCGCGGCGGAATGGGGCCTGCGTTATGCCGTCGTGATCTCTATTGTGGCGACCGCCTGTTACAACTTTTTCTTTCTCCCGCCCATTGGCACACTCACCATCGCAGACCCCCAGAACTGGCTCGCCATCTTCGCCTTCCTTGTCACGGCCATCGTCGCAAGCCGTCTGTCCGAGAGAGCCCGCAACCAGGCTAACGAAGCCCGCTCCCAGCAACAGGAGTTGGAAGTCCTATTTCGTTTGAGCCGCGAGCTGCTGCAGACCGAGAGCGTTATCACCCTGGTGAGCTCTATTCCTTCCGCCGTTGCGAGTGTGACCAACGCAAGATCGGGCTTGCTCTACCTGCTCGACGGAGACCGTTTGTACAGAGCCGGGACCGACGAAGTCTCGGACATTGAGATTCCTCACCTGCGGCAACTCGCCACAACGCTCTCGGCCGCCAACAAGGAAGCCGATGAAATCCAGGTCCCGCTGCGCACCGGCGTTCGACCTAGAGGCCTGCTCGTGTTGCGGGGAGTCTCCATATCGGAAAAAACATCCGAGGCAGTTGGAGGCTTGATCTCCATCTCGTTGGATCGTGCGCAGGCGTTGGAAAATGTAGCGAAAGGCGAAGCAGCGAAAGAGAGTGAGCGCCTCCGAACTCTCATGATCGACTCCATTACGCATGAGCTTCGGACTCCGCTCACCTCCATCAAAGGCGCCGCCACGACGCTGCTGGCAATTGGTTCGGAGCAGGAGAGTAGTCGTGAGTTGCTCACCATCATCGACGAGGAAAGCGATCGCCTGAATCGACTCGTTTCAGAGGCCGTGGAGATGGCACAGTTGGATGCTCAGCAGGTTCAGATGCACTTCTCGCCCGTCAACCTTCTCCAGCTTGTCCAGTCATGCCACGCATCTCCTTCGGTGGAAGAAGAACACCCACTGACGATCGAGGTCTCACCTGCGCTTCAGGTGAATGCCGACGCCGGGTTTCTGCAAAAAGTCGTTTGCAATCTTCTTGAGAACGCAGCAAAGTACTCCGAACCGAATACACCCATAAAGATCTCAGCGGAAAATCGAGGAGAATTTGTCGCAGTAAGCGTGGCTGACCGGGGGGTCGGCATTGATCCATCCGAACAGTCACTGATCTTCGAGCGCTTCTATCGCGCCAGACCACACGCAGAAGGAACGGCAGGGACAGGCATGGGCCTCCCGATCAGCCGATCCATCATCGAAGCCCACGGTGGCAAGATGGACGTCACAAGTCAGCCAGGCCAGGGTTCAGTGTTCACGTTTACAGTTCCGGCAATTCCCAGTGAAAGCCAATTTGCGAATCGGGGTACCACTGAATCTGGTGCAGTCGGGCGTGATTCTTAGGTCAATCCCCTTGGATCATTTCGGAGATGCACTCTAAAGCAAAGGTATGAACCGATGACTACTCCAACCTCCTAAGCACAATCCGTTGGACAGTTGGCAATCCGTTAGCGTGACGCCGGGCGGGGCCGATGCATTTACAATAATGAGACTGGCAAGACATTCCAGCGTGACGATCTCCCCGCGCACGTGCACCCGACAGGCGAGACAGTACACCTTGCATTCGACAGGCCGGAGGCTCTCAATCGGAAAGTGTTGGAAGCGTCAGAACTAGCTACGTTTTTCAGATAGAGAGAAAGCTCGAGACAAAACGCAATCTCGAAATCATGAGAAAAAAGAGAAGGGCCTGTAGCTCAACGGTTAGAGCAGGGGACTCATAATCCCTTGGCTGGGGGTTCAAATCCCTCCGGGCCCACCAATTAAATCAAGCAATATCTGAGTGCCTTCGACGCTCGCTCCGCGACGCCTTATGCTGCTGCTTTGTAATTTCGTCCTCGCGAGTTGGATCCGTTTTCCACAGTTGACACGTTTCGATCGTGCGCTATACTTCTCGCGAATTTCTGAACCGCTTTTTTCTCCCTTGCTAACCGCAGTTGTACTCCCACACGATAGGTGATGGTGTGGTGTTCGCGGGCGGTTATTTCTGTGACAGGCCCAGGCAAGACTCCCCAACGCTGTCAACATTATCCGTTCGAAGTACGCCCCCGGGAACAGGCACGTTCGGCTCCGCTCCAATGCAAGCCCCGAAGTCGCGAAGCTGTCATGAACGGTTGACAGACCGGCGAGCGGGGTATCGTCACGGCCTCCGCAATCATCGCTCCTCGAAATACAGCGACTTGCGCATTCGGCTCAGAGACACGCTGGCTTTGATCTCGGCGCAATAACGTACCCGCCGATCGCACGTTTTTCAACCGCAGCAAGCGCAGCAGCCGGACAATTACCCGGCGCACACGCAAGGAGGATGAATTCATGCCGACGTTCACCTACCCAGGGGTCTATATAGAGGAACTTTCGAGCGGCGTACATTCCATAACCGGGGTCGCCACCTCCATCGCCGCGTTTATTGGCTGGGCTCCTCAGGGGCCAACTGACCAGGCCACATTGATCGAGAGTTGGGCCGATTATCAGGCCCTGTTTGGCGGCCTCGACGCGCGCAGCAAGCTCGGCTATTCCGTAAATCAGTTCTTCGCCAACGGCGGTACCCAAGCCTACATTGTGCGACTTGTTTGGGATGTTTCGCTCACGGCTGCACCCGGCACCAACCCCACGCCGAGCGCCGCGGCAGTTGCTGCCGGTGTGGGATATGCCACTGCCGCGATTTCCGCCTCTGTCGGCGCAGTCGTCTCGCCGGCAATCCCTCTCAGCGTTGGCACGCCGGTGCTGCAAAGTCTCTCCATCGGACCCAACAATCTGCCGCCAATCCCCCTGGGCGCAACCGTTCCATTCACCGCGACCGGAAAATTTTCCGACGGCACCAGTAGTGTTGTCGCTGGCGCAACATGGACCTCCAGCAATTCCGGTGTTATCTCCATCAACTTCAATACTGGAAGCGCCACCGCCACAGGCCCGGGGACAGCAGTCCTGACAGCAACCTCCGGTTTGGTCTCCGGCACCATCACTGTCGCCGTCACTTCGGCCGCTTTGACGGCAATCGCTGTCACTCCGGCTGCAGTCACCCTACCCGTAGGACAGCCACAACCGCCGACAGGGCCTCCTTTGGGGCCGACCCAACAACTCGCAGCCATCGGCAACTATTCCGACGGAACCTCACAGGATCTCACCTCCGTCGCCACATGGTCCGTGCCTGGCGGATCAGATTCGCTCGTCACTCCGTCGGGGCTTGCAATCGCAGGTGTCACCGCTGGGTCGACGACGACGGTCAGCGCCGCATGGGTTGGCGTCACCGGCACAATGATCGTGACCGTTGGGCCAACGGCCGCTGTGCTTGGAATCAGCATCCAGCAGGCCGCCCCAGTCGCAACCGTCGGTATGCCTGTGAACTTCACGGCAGTGGCAATATCTTCCGATAGTCCCACGCCTGCGCCAATCACAGGCACCTGGCATTCGAGCAATCCGGCAGTCGCGACCATCGTCCCTGCGACCGGAGTCGCTACGGCAGTGGCGCCCGGCTCAACGACGATCACAGTAACCGCCAACTCCATTACTGCCAGCACGACTCTGACGGTAACAGCCGCTGTTTTGAACGCAGTCTCCGTCACTCCGGTTAGCCCATCCGTAGCCAAGGGGCTCACTCTTCACCTGAAAGCGCTGGGCATTTATTCCGATGGCACCAGCGTAGATCTCACCTCGAGCGCCGATTGGCAGTCCGCAACACCTGCCGATGCCCCGGTGGATCAACATACCGGAGTTGTCACCGGGAACAACGTCAATCCAGTCGTGGCGATCACCGCTACCTGGCAAACTTTCGTTGGCGGAGCCGTGACGAACGTAGTTGGAACCATCAACGTCGCCGTCACTGCCCCCGTGCTCCAGTCCATCGCCATTACGCCGGCCAGCGTTTCGCTTCTCAGCAGCGGACAAACCTCGCAGCTGAAGGCCACTGGAACCTTCTCCGACGGCACGACGCAGGATCTGACTTCAACCTCAACCTGGACCTCCTCCGCACCCGCGGTTGCAACCGTCAGTGGCACTGGATTGGCCAAGGCCATCGCCTCGGGCGGTTCGCTGACCCTCTTCGCCGCCAACCCCGGCGCCTGGGGCAACAACCTCCGCGTTGCAGTTCTGCCACAGACGACCGATCCGACACGCTTCGGTCTTCTCGTCCAACAGATCACGCCTACCGGCCAGCTCCAGACACTGGAAAGCTTCGTCAATTTGTCGACTGTGGCGTCAGATCCGCTCTACGCCGTCACCGTCATCGATAACGACTCGAGATACGTCAGCTTCATTAACCCAGCCACCGGCAACCCAGTCGTACCGACAGCCACTCCTTCCCCAACCGCTCCCCTGGCCCCGGTCGCCCTCAACGGAGGCAATGACGGAGCCGTCCTGGTTCCCGCCTCGGACCAGAACTTCGAAATCGCCCTCACGTCCAAGGCCGACAAAGGAGTCTTTCTCCTCGATCGTGTCGACATCTTCAACCTTCTCTGCGTTCCCGGAGAGACCGATGCCCCGACTATCTCTACGCTCCAGCAGTATTGCGCCGACAATCGTGCTTTCTACATCGTCGACGCACCGCAGCTATCGACCATCTCAGGCCTCATTCAGAGCGGTCCGGTCGGCAGCACGCCCGGCCCAATTACCGGAACCACCGCCAGCAACTCCGCCTACTATTTCCCTTGGGTGCAGGCCCCCGACCCGCTCTTCGGCAACCGCCCCAGCCTATATCCACCCTGCGGATTTGTCGCCGGGATCTACGCTGCGACCGACGCAAGTCGCGGCGTCTGGAAGGCTCCTGCAGGTATTCAGGCCAGTCTCACCGGAGTCTCCGGCCTGCAGTACAACCTCACCGACCTGGAGAACGGCGACCTCAACATTCAGGCGATCAACTGTCTGCGTCAGTTCAAGGTCTACGGCGACGTCGTCTGGGGAGCACGCACACTCCAGGGCAATGACCAGGCCGGCTCCGAATGGAAGTACATTCCCATCCGCCGGCTGGCGCTTTACATCGAATCCAGCCTCTACGAGGGCACGCAATGGGTGGTGTTCGAGCCCAACGACGTGCCCTTGTGGAGCCAGATTCGCCTCAACGTCGGCGCGTTCATGCAGGGCCTCTTCTTGCAGGGCGCGTTCCAGGGAACTTCGCCGCAGCAAGCGTATTTCGTCAAATGCGACGCGGAAAACAACCCGCAGGCCAGCATCGATCTCGGCGTCGTAAACATCCTGGTTGGCTTTGCGCCTCTCTACCCCGCAGAGTTCGTCGTCATTCAGATTCAGCAGATCGCCGGGCAACTCGCCTAGGCAAAATCCCACGGAGGAGATCTCATGGCAATCTTTCCCGCAAATCCGAAGCGGCTGGACCCCTACAAGAACTTTAAATTCCGCCTCAAGTGGGATGGAGTTTATGTCGCCGGCATCAGCAAGATGGGCATGCTCAAGCGCACCACCGAAGTCGTCGAACATCGCGAAGGCGGCGACCCGTCGACCGCGCACAAATCGCCGGGCCGGCAGAAGTACGAGGCCATCTCGCTGGACCGCGGTCTCACCCAGGACAAAAACTTCCACGACTGGGCGGGCAAGGTCTGGAACTTTGGTGCCGGCCTGGGGTCAGAGGTTTCGCTGGCCGACATGCGCAAGGACATCTATCTCGAGTTCTACAACGAGGCCGGACAGCTCGTGATGGCCTACAAAATCTACCGTTGCTGGGTCTCCGAGTATCAGGCCATTCCCGATCTCGACGCCAACGCCAATGCCATCGCCATTGAACACATCAAGCTGGAGAACGAAGGATGGGAGCGCGACACCGGCGTCACCGAGCCAGCCGAAAAGACCCTGCAAAACGTGGCGACTTAAACCTCGCCCCCGCACGCCAGCAGACGCTTTTCCGGCGCGGCCTTTCACCGGGAAAAGCTACGCGTCACACTGCTGACCGGATCACGACCTAAAGGAGAATGCTGTCCATGCGGGCTCTCAGCAATGCCGATTTTCTGACGCTTTGGGAAAACGGCCATCGGCTGCATCCCGTGGACCGGGCCCTGCTCGCCATCCGGGCATCGCTTCCCGAAGATCCCGACTCGCGAATCACAGATGAGCCGGTCGCCGACTGGACCCTCGGACGTCGCAACCGCACACTCGCCGAGTTGCGCACTCTGTACTTCGGTCCGCGTCTTGAAGGCTGGACGACCTGCAGCCAATGCGGCGAGAAGCTTGAGTTCGAAGTCGACTGCCGCACCCTCGCGCAGACCCACGAAGAAACTTCCAGCCAGCCCGTCGCGATCCATGGAAATACCTTTCGCCTGCCCACCAGCCGCGACCTGGCCCACATCGCCGGGCAAACCGACCCGCAACAGGCCGCGTTGCTTTTGCTTCAGAACTGCACCGTCAATGGTCCACCACTCGATATATCCGATTGGTCGGAAAGCGAAATTGAAGAAGTAGCAGAAAAGATGGCTCTCGCCGATCCGCTCGCCGAGATTTCCCTCGGCTTCGAATGCCCCGTCTGCCATCACACCAGCGAAGAGGTCCTGGACCTCTCCAACTTTCTCTGGGCCGAGATTGAAACGCGCGCCAAACGTCTCCTGCTTGAGATTCACGCCCTGGCCACCAGTTATGGATGGGCCGAATCCGCAATCCTCGCCATGAGCGACGTGCGTCGCGCCGCCTATCTGCAGATGGTGCAGGCATGAGTAACTTCCTCCAGCGCGTCGCCGCTACCGTCGTTCAGCCGCGGGCGAAATTACAGCCTATGAGCGGCTCCATCTTCGCGCCGGCGACTCTCTATTCATCAGCGGCAGAACCATTCCAGCCCGAGGTCTCTTCTCAAACAGCGGCGCCCCGCCATCATGGGCCGCTCACGGCTCCACGCTACGACACTTCGAGCCCAGCCCTAGCAGACCATCCAGAGAACAAAGACTCGTTGTTTCCGTCAACGGTTCACGAAGACTCCTCGCCGACCCGGCTCAATCGAAGCCCCGCCGGTCAACCACTCCCGCCCGCCTCTCGAAATCTCAGCGACTCGCGAGGCCACACCCACCCGAATCCGTTCGTGGAAGACTCGGCTTTCGAGACTCACCAAACCAGCAGCAAATCAATCGCCCGGTCCCAGTCCCTACCAGCCGCTGATTGCCGCCAGTCAGCCGCCTCCACCTCGACTGCAGCCGCGCGAGTCCCTCACGAAACCGGCATCGGCGCGAACCACCCCCTCCGAAGCTGCACGCCGCTTCCAACCGTCACAACGCGAGGCCGACGAGATTCACATCCACATCGGGCGTATCGAAGTTGCGGCCATCGCCCAGGCTCCACTGCGCCCAGCGGCAGCCGCAGCTCGAAGATCGCTCAATCTTGATCAATACCTCCGGCGTGGCAACGGGTGGCCAGGATGAGCACAGCGTTCGCCATGTCCGCGGTCTCCGCAGTCCTGCAGCATTTTCTGCAGAACGCGCTGAGTGACGTCACGATGTTTGGAGGAACGGTGACGATCTCGGCCAAAGCCCCGGACCTCCTTCAGCACGAAATCATCGACGGCAAGACACAGCAGAATCAGATCAATCTCTTTCTCCACCAGGTGACTTACAACCCCGCCTGGCGCAATGTTGACCTGCCGTCGCTTAGTGCCGACGGCAAAACTCCAATCGGTAATCCGCCACTGGCTCTGGACCTGCATTACCTTCTCACCGCATATGGATCCGACGATTGGCAGGCCGAAGCGCTTCTCGGTCATGCCTTGATGATGTTGCATCTATCTCCCGTCATCGCCCGCAAAGACATCACCCTCGCGCTCAACGCACTGCCGGCCGGCGCCTTCGCCGTCGTTTTGCAGGCATCCAAGGTGGCCGACCAGATTGAGATGATCAAAATCACTCCATCCACTCTCGGTCGGGAAGAGATGGCATGGCTTTGGACCGCGCTCAAAGCCGACTATCGCCCCACCTTCCCCTTCCAGGTCTCGGTGGTGCTGATGGAGCCGGATTTGCAACTCGGCTTCCCACTCCCCGTACTCAGCCGCAATATCGTTGCCAACCCAATACAGCCCGCACAACTCTTGCAAGTCGCTCCACCCGATCGCCAGATCTCTGCCGCTCCAGGCGACACCGTCACCATCACCGGCATCTTCCTCAAGGGCGCCACCCAGGTCTCGGTTACCTACCCGCGACTGGGAATCCAGGCTATCGTTCTGGCCACCTCTGTCACCAATAACTCCCTCCAGTTCGTCGTCCCCATCGAAACACCGCTGCTTCCCTTCCCCGCTGGCATTTACGACGTAGCCGTGCTCTTCACCGACCCGCTAGGCAACGTGACGCAAACAACCGGACCGCTGCCGCTTGCCGTGGCCCCAATCATCCAACTCCTGCCCCCGCCCGTTGTGACCAAGAACCCTACCAACACGCTGATCACCCTCACCTTCAGCCCCTTTGCACGGCCGAACCAGACTGTTTCGTTCTCCATCGGCAGTCAATCCGTCAACGCGCAACCCTTTGAGACCAACAAGAACATACTCGATTTCTTGTTCGCCCCTCCGCTCGCCGCCGGCAGTCAACTCGCCCGCCTACAGATCGACGGAGCTCCCAGCCAGGTTCAGGTTGACTGGACCGCGAAGCCGCCGAAATTCCTCGGCCCCATGGTGACGATATGAACGCGCAGGTCGGCGCGCAGCTGCGCAACTCGACGGCAACGCTCTCTTGGGCAGAGGCCAACCAGGCCTGCCTGGTCGCAGAGTTTGCACGTCTGCGCCAGAAGCTCGACGCAACGGCTCCTCAACCCGCGCATCGATCCAGCGATCCCTCTATCAATGTCACGCTGCATCAAGAGACGCTTCATCCTCCATCGGCTATCGACCAGATCACCCAGACCTTCGGACTGAGCACCTTCGAACGCCAAATCCTCTTGCTATGCGCCGGCATCGAAATGGACTCGACCCTAGCCGCGCAATGCAGCGAAGCTCTCGGTTTCGGCCGAGGCGACCGGCGCGGAGCCATCTCCCTTTCGCTTGCCCTCGCCGTGCTCGACAATCCCCACTGGAGCGCTCTCGCACCATCGTCACCGCTGCGGCGATTCCACCTGGTTGAGCTCGAATCCGGCCACGGCCTCACTGCTGCACCGCTGCGGATCGACGAGCGTATTCTTCACTACCTCGCCGGTGTCAACGAACTCGACTCCTCCCTCGAACCTCTGCTCCAGACTCGCCGCGATCCCAAGTGGATAGCCGAAGAACATACCGCCATCGCAAACGAAGCGCTGCGAAGTCTGGACATCCTCTCCCCCGAGTCTCCCCTCCTTCATCTCTGCGGAGACGACCCCCGTGGACAGGAGGACATAGCCACTGTAATCGCCCGTCACATAGGCCGACAGCTCTTCGTCCTTCCTATCGAAAATATGGCAGGTTTCTCCGCGGCATCCGCTCGTTTCGTAAGCTCCGAAGCCTCACCCTCCGATCTGTCCGAATCAGTCGTCCAGTTCGTCCCGCTCTGGACGCGGGAATCCGCAATTCTGCCGGCCGTTTTGCTGGTGCAATGCGGCATGTCTGCGCTCACCATAGCGGCCAAACACATGATCGAGCGGCTGCCTGCCCCGCTCATCCTCGCGAGCCGCGATCCATTAATCCTCGAACGTCGCCTGATGCGCCATACGGTGGACAAGCCGCATCCCGCAAGTCAGAAACAGCTATGGGCAAAGGCTCTGGGAGCGGCCGGCGCCAGCCTCAACGGCCACCTCGACGACATCGCCGAACAGTTCCGCCTGAGCGCCGAGACCATCGCCTCGTTTGGAGCTCTCGCCGGCGCTACGACTGACAGCCACGGTAAAACCGATCCCGACAAACTCTGGACCACCTGCCGCTCGCTCTCCCGGCCACGCCTCGAAGATTTGGCCCAGCGTATCCTGCCCGTTGCCGAATGGGACGACCTCATCCTGCCCGAAACCCAGAAGCAGACTCTTCGTCAGCTCGCCGCACAGGCCCGCCATCGCATGACTGTCTACGAGTCCTGGGGATTTGCAGGCAAGGGCCGCCGCGGCCTCGGCATCAGTGCTCTCTTCGCCGGAGCCAGCGGCACCGGAAAGACCCTGGCCGCCGAAGTCGTCGCGCACGAACTTCGCCTCGACCTCTACCGCATCGATCTCTCCGCTGTGGTGAGCAAGTACATCGGCGAATCCGAAAAAAATCTCAAGCAGGTCTTTGATGCTGCCGAAGAAGGCGGTGTCCTGCTCCTCTTCGACGAATGCGACGCTCTCTTCGGCAAACGCGCCGAGGCCAAAGACAGTCATGACCGATACGCCAACATCGAAGTCAGCTATCTGCTGCAGCGCATGGAAAACTTCCAGGGGCTCGCAGTCCTCACCACGAACTTCAAGTCCGCCATGGACAAGGCCTTTCAGCGCCGCCTGCGCTTCACCGTCGATTTCCCCTTCCCCGGTGTCTCTGAGCGTGAAGCCATCTGGCAGCGCGCCTTCCCTCCCCAGACCCCAACCAGCGGCCTGACCATTAAGCGCCTCGCCCAACTCAACATGAGCGGCGGCAACATCCGTAACATCGCGCTGAACGCCGCCTTTCTTGCGGCTGAAGAAGGCGTATCAGTTTCCATGAAGCACTTGCTGCAGGCGACGCGGCAGGAGGCCATCAAGACCGAGCGTCCTCTCTCTGAAAACGAAATTCGGGGGTGGACATGAGCAAAATTCACGTCACCATCGACCGGCTGGTGCTCAGCGGTCTCGATCCTGCCGCTCGTCATGCCTTCATCTCCGGCCTCAAAACCGAGCTGACGCGCACCCTCGCTGATCCCTCCCAGCGGGCTGACTGGGCCAACTCCAGTCGCACTCCCGTCCTGCGTCTCGGCCGCGTTGCCCTCGATCCCGGTGTCGGAGGAGCACGCAAACTCGGCGGTCACGTGGCCAAAGGCATCGCAAGCGGCAGCAGACAGAGGAGTAGCAAGCCATGAGCGCCGCTGCCGTGGTCATGCTCTCTCGCGAGTCGGAGTCTTCTTCGAAGAGGACCTCCAGAGGCCTGCGCGTCAATCAGCCTGGCGACGCCTTCGAACAAGAGGCCGACCGCGTCGCCAGCACAGTTTCATCCGGTGGGCATATCCCCAGCTGGTCGCTCGCCTCATCCGGCGCAGACCAGATTCAACGCGACTCCAACACCGCATCCGCGCTTCCCGCTGCGCAGCCTATCCGCCAGATCGGCGATCCCCAGGACCCACCCGCCTCGAATAATTATGGCGATATGCTCGGCAAACTCGCCGAAGCCTTTCTGCAAACCTCCGCCGGAAAAACCATTGTCAAATATCTGACCGGCCAGCCGATCGTTCAGGACGCTAAGGATTTCGTTCAGACGCCTCAAGGCGTACTCGTGGCCGGTAGCACCGCTGTTGCCGCGATCTCCGGTTTGGCCGCCGCCCACAAGGGACTTCCTATTCAGATTCCCGCCATCCCTCTGAACATGCTGCACCCCGGCCTCAAGATGAAGATCGACGTCGAGGGGCCGCTCAACCGTCCTACGCAGGGCTCCCTGATGTTCAGCTTCGAGGGCGCGCCGCCGAAGAAAAAGAAAGGCGCGCTTACCGACACGGAGCGCTTCCGCGCCGAAACCGCGCGCATCGCTGAAGAACAGGAAAAGTTCCGTGCCGGCATGGCTCCCCACTCTCAGGGTCCGCTGGCCTCCCCTGCCGCTCAGCAGCAGCAAGCCGACGAGCAGTTGGCAAAGAAGGCTGAACTGCGTCGCTTGAGCAACATCCTCCAGCTCGGAGCCACACACAAACCCGGGGAGTTCACCCCGCTCGTTCCCAGCACGCAGCCCCAGAGCCTGCATATGAGGGACCCCGAATTGATTTCGTCCCCGGACGCGGCAAAGAAAGAGAAGAAAGAAGAGATTTCCGTCCAGCGCAAGGCCGAGATCGCATACTGCAACGAGCAGGACGCCGCGCCCGAAGTCGAGTCCGTCATCAACTCCTCAGGCCGCCCTCTCGACCGCGAGACACGTCGCTACATGGAGTCGCGCATCGGCTTCGACTTCAGCAAAGTCCGCATCCACACCGACTCCCGCGCCGCAGCCTCCGCGAAATCGCTCAACGCCCGCGCCTACACCGTAGGCAACAACATCGTCTTCGGCCCCGGCCGCTTCGCCCCTCAAACCAGCGAAGGCCGCCACCTCCTCGCCCACGAACTCACTCACGTCGTGCAACAAACTACTCCTCCGCAAAAGGCCCATCCAGTCATTCACAGCGCCCCCCGCCAGGTGCAGCGGCTTGTTGGCATCGACAAATTGCCGAATCTGATTCTGGATAAGCTGAGAAACCTGAAAGTCTACCCGCTCATTTGCGTTGTCATCGGGCAGGATCTCATCACCGACGCACCCGTCGAGCGCACACCCACCACTTTGATAAAGGCCGTCCTTGGCCTCTTCGAAAACGGTCCTGCGCTCTTCGAGAAGCTGGCGAAGGCGGGAGGCTCTCTCAAAAAGGCCTACGATTGGGTGCTTGCGCAGTTCACCGAGTTGCATCTCACCCTGGACGACTTCTCCGAACTCCTGACAAAAACGCGGGCAGCCGTTGACATCCTTCATCCTATCGCCTCGTGGGACAGGGTGCAGGAGCTACTTCGCGTGCCGTACGACAACCTTGTAGAGCTTGCCAAAAGACTGGGCAAGGCCGCGCTCAACTTTATCCTCGAGGGTGCTCTTTCGGTCTTTGGAGATACCGGCCGCAAAGTCTATGCCTTCTTTCAGAAAGCCGGGAATGTGCTCGGCCGCATCGCAGCAGACCCGCTTAAATTTGCCAAGAATCTCTTTGACGTTGTCCAACTGGGTTTCAAGAATTTTGCCACTAACATACTCGACCATCTCGGCGAGGGCGTGAAGACCTGGATCTTTGAGGAACTGAACATCAAGGGCGTCACGATACCCACGGAATTTACCTTCGCCAGCATGCTCAAGCTGTTTCTGCAGGTTCTGGGCCTCACCTATGAACAGCGGCGCCCGCAGCTGGTGGAAAAACTCACTGAGCCCGTTGTCTACTTCTTTGAAACCACCGGAAAGGTCCTCGATCGTGTTCGGAAAGAGGGCCTCTCCGCAATCTGGGATGAGATCAAGAAAGGAGCTGAGAGCATCATCGATTCACTGCTCGGGAGCATCAGGGATTGGATCGTCAAAGAGATTGTCAAACAGGCTGTGATCATTGTCGCCAGCCTTGCCAACCCGGTTGGCGAACTTGTCGAGGCCGTTCGCAGCATCTACGAGACGATCGAGTTTGTCATCGAGAAAGCCGCCAAACTAGCCGATCTGATTCAGACTGTCTTGGATGCACTCTCCGACATCGTTGACGGCATCATCGGCCCTGCAGCCAAGAAGGTCGAAGACTCTCTCGCCAAAACTATTCCCCTGATTCTCCGCTTCCTCGCCGGCCTGTTGCATCTGAGTGGCATCGGTAAATCCATTCGCGAACTCGTCGACAAAGTTCGCGATCCCATCGACAAGGTCATCGGCTTAGTGCTCGACAAGATCGTTGCAGTAGCCAAACCGCTCTGGGATAAGGCTAAGGAAGGCTTCATGGCCCGCCTTGAGGATCTCAAGGAGTGGTGGACGAAGCCGATCAAGTTCGACTACGGAGAAGAAGAACACACACTCAGCGTCGAAGGCGAAGGGGACAATCCTGAAGTCTTTGTGCACAGTGACAAAGCGCGCCTCGCTGCCTTTCTGGCCGACCACAAAGCGTCCAAGTCGCAGACAGAGAAGGCGCTCAAGCTCGCCAAGGGCCTTAGTTGGAAGGACGGAAAACTCGAGAGCCTCAAGAAAAAGGAGGAGGGCTACAAGAACTTCGTCGCTCTGCGCGATCTCATGAACAAACTCAAGTCCAAATATCCGGAGAAGAGCAAGGTTCAGGACCAGAATCCTGTCCATTCGGAGCACGGCAGCGCAGTTTCGTCCGAGGCATTTCTCACTCCGGATCTGCTCACCGGATCGGGCCCCTACAAGGGGCCAGGACCGCCTGCATGGGAAGACCTCGGCTATCTTTTGCCACCGGCAGAACCGCACTATGTTCGCGGCCATTTGATCAGCGAAAAGCTGGGCGGTAGAGGCGATTGGACCAATATGATGCCCATCACCAATGCAGCGAACGGCGAGATGGAACGCACCGTTGAAGCAGCCCTCAAAGATGCTACAGCCGATCGCAAAAATCCACACTACTACCACTACAAGGTGGAAGCCACGTATGCAAACCCGCGCGTCCCGAGCCTTAAGAATGCAGTCACACAGGAGGATTTGAATCGCCGCTCAGATCAGGCCGAGAAGCGCCTGGTTCGCCTAAGCTGGCGTGTCAAAGATGCCGTCTTCGACAGCGACGAGAACAAGTTCAAGATCACCCGCGAACAGCCAGTGGATCAAAAAGGAAATCCCATGCCCGAAAAGGTCGTAAACGGCAGCATCAACCCCAGGCAACGCTAGCCAGAAACGTTACACAAGGAATACCGCATGTCCGCTTTTTCTCCTATCTCGCCTCGTCTCGTGAAAGGTGGCCTGGTCACCATGGACCCCACCACGTCCACCGTGCAGACTGTCATCGCGCTGCAGTACAACTCCGATTCTCTCGCTCGCACCTTGCAGATCCAGTCCCTACCTGGCGGCACCGACGGCACGCGGGTCGATGCCCTGCGCCTACGCGGCCCCGCCATCGAAACCATAAAGCTCGAAGCCGAACTCGACGCGACCGATCAGCTCGCGATCCCTTCGCAGTTCCCCAACGCCGTCCAGTTCGGTCTGCAGCCGCAACTCGCGCAACTCGAGATGCTCATTAATCCAACCGTAGAAACACTCATCGCAGACGACAACATGGCCAACGCCGGCACTCTCGAAATCATCCCCCTCGAACAGCCGCTCACTCTCTTCGTCTGGAGCAAGAACCGCGTCGTTCCCGTCCGCCTCACCGAGTTCTCCATCACCGAAGAAGCGTTCGATACTTCACTCAACCCGATCCGCGCCAAAGTATCGCTCGGCATGCGCGTGTTGACCGTCGACGACCTCGGCTTCCAGCATCCCGGCGGCCATTTCTTTATGGCCTACCTCACCAACAAAGAAGCGCTCGCGGCGAAGGCCAAATCCGTCGCCCTCACCGTTCTTGGTCTCGGAGGCCTGCCATGAACTACCCGCTGCAAACCCTCATCCAACTCGGCGTAGTCCCGTCGGTAAACTTCCCCACCGACAGCCGTTACTACGGCTCCGCCACGTTGCAGCGCACCGCGCCCGACGGCCAGGTCATCACGTATTTGACGCGCCGCTTTGTGCCTCAGCCCGGCGCACCCAACTTCGCCACCATCGCCCAGCACACCGTGCGACAGGACGACCGCCTCGATCTGATTGCTGCCAAATATCTCGGCGACCCGCTGATCTTCTGGCTGATCTGCGATGCCAATGGAGCCATCACCCCCAACGACCTCCTCGCCACTCCCGGGCGAGTTCTCGCCATCGTCACACCGCAAGGTGTGCCCGCAGTACAAAGCACATGAAACAGCGCGCTCATGAGAAGAACTGGAAATCAAGGAAAGGAGTAAGGCGTGCTCGGTAGCGTTCAACTCACGTTGATGATTGGCCCCGTGGTTCCGCTCACGGTGCCTCGCGTCGTGCTCGATTCCCTCTCCGAAGTCGAGGTTAAGACCGAGGACGTCGGCCAGAGCGGCTTCCAGCTCGTCTTCAGCATCGACAAGCAGTCTCCGCTCCAGATTCTCTTTCTCCTCACCGGAGGCATGCCCCTGCTCTTCATGCGCGTCGTCCTCGTCGCCACCGTCAACGGAGTGGCCACCGTGTTGATCGATGGCGTCATCACCAACAACGAGATTTCGCCCGGCGACAAGGGCTCCAACTCAACCCTCACCATCACAGGCAAAGACCTCACCGCGCTCATGGACCAATCCGACTGGAGCGGCTTCCCGTTCCCGGCCTTGCCGCCGGAGGCTCGCGTCGCCTTGCTGGTCGCCAAATACGCGCTCTTCGGCATCATTCCTCTGGTCATCCCCAGCATCCTCCTCTGCCTGCAGCTGCCGATCGAGCAGATTCCCGCCCAGCAAGGCACCGACCTCGCCTACATTCGCCTTCTCGCGGACCAGGTCGGCTACGTCTTCTACATCGATCCCGGCCCGGTGCCCGGCATCAGCAAAGCCTATTGGGGTCCGCAAATCAAAATCGGCACGCCGCAGCCTTCTCTCAACGCCGACATGGACGCCTACACCAACGTCGAGAGCCTGCACTTCAAGTTCGACCAGGAAAAAAACCGCATCCCCATCGTCATCATCAACAACGAGGAGACCGGCGTCTCCATTCCCATTCCCATTCCTCCCATCACCCCGCTCAATCCGCCTCTGGGACTCATCCCTCCTTTCCCAACCAATCTCATTCCGCCCGATCTCAAGCCCTTCCGCGACGACATCGCCAAGATGCCCATTCCTCAAGCCATCATGGTTGGCCTCGCGGCCGCCGCGCAAGCGGCCGAAGCCGTCACCTGCGAGGGCTCGCTCGATGTCACCCGCTATCGCGGCATCCTCAAAGCGCGCGGACTCGTCGGTGTACGCGGCGTCGGTCCCGCATTCGACGGCCTCTACTACGTGAAAAGCGTCACGCACAAGATCAAGCGTGGCGAGTACAAGCAGAACTTCACTCTGACCCGCAACGGTCTCGTCTCCACAGTACCCACGGTGAATGTATGAGCCCACAGAATTCCACCGCAGGTGGCAGCGCCACTCGCTACTACGGCAAATATCGCGGCCTGGTCATCGACAACATCGATCCCCTGCAGATCGGTCGCGTCATGCTGCAGTGCGCCGATGTTCTCGGCGAAATCCCCAGCAGTTGGGCTCTTCCCTGTGTCCCCGCCGCCGGCATCCAGGCTGGCATGTTCATCGTTCCGCCCATCGGCTCACAGGTCTGGGTAGAGTTCGAGCAGGGCAACCCCGATTACCCCATCTGGACCGGGGGCTTCTGGGGCTTAGTCGCCGACATTCCCGTCTTCGCCACCGCACCGCCGGCCATCCCTCCAGGCCAGAACATCGTTCTTCAAACCTCCGGCCAGAACACCCTCATCCTCAGCGACGCACCGCCAACTCCGGCCACTGGCGGCATCGTTCTCAAAAGCGTCAGTGGAGCGATGATCGTCGTCAACGAAACCGGCATTTACATCAGCAACGGGCAAGGCGCGACCATCACTCTTATCGGTCCCGCCGTCGCCATCAATGAAACCGCGCTCACCGTCGTGGGCGCGTAAGGAGAATCGACAATGCCAGGACCAATCCTGCACATGGGCGCTACCGTTCTCTGTTCCCACGGAGGCCAGGCCATCCCGACCGTACCCAGCCCAGTGGTCTTTGTCTCCGGCATGCCCATCGCCACGATCGCCGCTCCCTACGCTGTTGCCGGATGCGCCTTCGTTCCTCCGGCAGGCAATGGTCCATGCATCACCGGCCAGTGGGTGGTCGGCGCAACCATGGTGCTTTCGCAGGGACAACCCGTCGCCATCATGAGCGGAGTCTCCATCTGCGCACCTACCGCGACTCCCCTGCTGCCCGTCAGCGCACAAACTCTGGTTTTGGCTTCGTGAGGTTTTTCAGGAAAGGCGAGATGAGGAAGAGGCGATGAACACAAACGTCAATTTTCCCTTTCAATTCGACGGGCGCGGCCGCACTCTCGACCCACAGGAGAATTACCTGCGCCAGCTCGTCGAACAGGTTCTTTTCACCTCGCCCGGCGAACGCGTCAACCTGCCCGACTTCGGCAGCGGCCTGCTGCAGCTTCCCTTTGCACCCAATAGCCTAGAGATGGCCGCAGCCACCCAGTTCACCGTGCAGGCCGCCCTGCAGAAGTGGCTCAGCAACTACGTCCGCGTGCAATCTGTCACTGCCGATATCGAGGAAGCCAAGCTCACCGTCACCGTCATTTACTCGCCCCTCAACACCGACGTCACCGAGATCCAGACCTTCGTGTACGGAGGCGCACAATGACCATCTACGCCTGCTGCAACGAAGATCGTAAAGCCGCCATACTCGGCAATCCCACGATCAACGGCGTTGACTATCTCGAAGTTCTCGACCACGACGCCATTCCGCTCGCAAGCCCGCGCCAGCGCACTCTGCTCATCCATTTCCTCAATCCGATTCCGAAAACTCTCGGCACTACCAACATCCTCATCAGCGGCGGAGAAAGCATCACCGGAATCGCGGTGCAATGGGTCGCACCCGCCACCAATCCTCCTGCACCGCCCCTCGCAAACGCGCAGGAAGCAGCTTACTTCTCCGCTCTGCCCGACGCAGCCAAAGTCCTCGTCGTGCGCGTAAACGAAGCAGGCGACTTCTCTCCCTACACGCTGCGCCTGGTGAACGACGCCGCTCAGGCTCGTGAAGATACGTTCGAGCTCACCGAGACCCTCGCCGGCTTCGATCCCGAACTATCCGAAGTCGAGTTCTCCTTCAAAGTCGAGTGCGGTCCCGACTTCGATTGCGCCCCGCAGCCCCCTGACTGCCCGTCCGATCTCCCCGCCCCACCGCCGATCAACTATCTCGCGAAAGACTACGGCTCATTCCGTACCATCCTCCTCGATCGCCTCAACCAACTCCTGCCGAACTGGGGAGCCACCACCGAAGCCGACCAGGGAGTCGTCCTCGCAGAACTCGTCGCCTACGTCGGCGACTATCTCAGCTATCAGCAGGACGCCGTCGCCACCGAAGCCTATATCGAAACCGCGCGCAGCCGCATCTCCCTGCGCCGCCACGCGCTACTGGTCGACTACACCATCCACGACGGCTGCAACGCCCGTACCTGGATGCATCTCGAAGTCAACGCGCAGGCCTACCTCGATCAGAAGCTGACCCGCTTCTATACCTTCGCTCCCGGTATGCCAACATCCCTCGCCGTCGGCGCTGGCAATGAGGAAGCCGCGATCAACGCCGGCGTCGTGGTCTTCCAACCCATGCAGAATGCCGTGCTCTATCCCGAGCACAATCAGATGAACTTCTACACCTGGGGAGACACCAACTGCTGCCTCCCGCGCGGCGCGACTGAAGCCACGCTCCTCGGCAGCTTCCCCAATCTCCAGCCCGGCGATGTCCTCATCTTCGAAGAAGTCCTCGGGCCTCAAACCGGAAATCTCGCCGACGCCGACATTCGCCATCGCTGCGCCGTGCGTCTCACCCAGGTCACGACGCAGAACAGCCAGGGCCAACCGCTCGTCGACCCTCTCTTCGCAACCGGCACCGGCGACACAATCATCTCCGTCTCACAAACTCCCACCCCGGTCACCGAAATTCAATGGTCCAGCGAAGACGCCCTGCCCTTCGCCCTCTGTCTCTCCGCCAGCTTTATCGACTCAACCGGCAAAGAGCAGACCCTCACCAACGTCAGCGTCGTTCTCGGCAACAACGTTCTTGCCGACCAGGGCCTCACGCTCTCCGCTGTCTCTCTCGGCTCTGTTCCTGAGCCATCCATCTTCCTCCCGCCAGACCCAACGCAGGATCGCTGCACTCCAACTCGCCCCACCGGTCTCCCCGTCCGCTATCGCCCCGTAATCCCTGACAGCCCTCTCACACAAGCTGTCGCACTCCCATTGGCCGGCTCGCCCGTCACCCCCGGCATGGTACCGCTCGTCTCCCACGGCTTCGTCACCCTTAACGACGCGAACGGCTTCACGTCGCTCACCATCAAGGCCGAAGCTCCGTGGAGCTGGCCGCAATTCTTCGGCGTCACCGCAACTCCAAACGCCACGCACCCCGGCAACTTCGATCTCGCCCTTGTCTACAATCCCGCCGGTGGCCCAGTCGGCGTAACTCCTCCTGTCGTTCTCGAAAACCTCGTCAACTGTTCCCTCACCACCACCGACCCCAACTACGCCGTCACCCAGATCAACTCTTTCTCGAAATTTCTCCGTGTTCCCTCCACCTACGTTCCCCCCGGAACATCGCCAACCAGCTTCCCCGCAAACCCGATCATGCTGCCGATCACTGGCACCATCGATCTGGTCGACTTCGGCGGCACCCCCTACCTCACCGTTCAGGCCGCCAATCCACTGGCCTGGCCTCCAAACTTTGGCGTGCTCGCCCAGGGAAACCAATCCGAGCCCGACCTCTTCAATCTGCTCGTCCTCTACGACCCTTCCTCTGGCGGCGTCGGCGTGCATCTGCCCGTTCTCGTCGAGCAGTTCAACAACGTCACGCTGCAGAACGTTGCCGGCACGTTCGCCGCCGCATCCGAACTCATCCAGGTCCGCAGCTTCTCCGAAGAACCAAACCCCAGCCTCTCCGCCTGCGCTCTCATGAGCTACGACGCAGACAAAGCGGTCCCTGAGATCACCCTCTCCGGCTCCTTCGAGGGCAACACCAAAATCTGGACACCCAAACCGGACCTGCTCGAAAGCGGCGCCGCCGACACCAACTTCGTCGTCGAAATCGAGTTCGACGGCACCGCCCATCTCCGTTTCGGCGATAACACTAACGGCAAATTTCCCGAGAGCCTGACAGACTTCGTCGCCACCTGCCGCATCGGCAACGGCACAGCCGGAAACGTCGGGGCCGAGACCCTCGTCTTCCTCGCCACCGGCGATGGCCGCATCCAGTCCTGCACAAATCCTCTGCCCGCCTCCGGTGGCGTCGATCCCGAGACCACCGACCAGATTCGACGACGCGCCCCGCAAGCCTTCATGACCCAGGAGCGCGCCATCACCATGCCCGACTACGTGGCCATCGCCGAGCGCAACACCCAGATCGATCAGGCTGTAGCCACCCTCCGCTGGACCGGAAGTTGGTACACCGTCTTCATCGCCGCCGAGCCCAAAGGCGGAGGCAAACTAACTCCAGCCCTCCGCAAAACACTCACCCGCAGCATCAACCGCTATCGCCTCGCCGGGCAGGATATCGAGTTTCAATCGCCGCAGTACCTTCCGTTGAAGATCGAGCTCACCGTCTGCGTCGACCCCAGCTACTTCCAGGCCGACGTTCGCACGGGCCTCATGCAGGTCCTCGGCAGCCAGCCGTTACGCGACCGCACCAAAGGCCTCTTCGCTCCCGACACCTTCACCTTCGGACAAACCGTATACCTCAGCCCTATCTACGCCGCCGCCCGCAGAGTGGCCGGCGTCACGTCCGTCACCGCGACCGTCTTCGAGCCGCAAGGCGTCAACACCACCACCTATCTCGCCAAGGGAGAGATTCCGCTCGGCGCGTTCCAGATCGCCCAGATGGACAACGACCGCAGCTACCCCAACCACGGTCAACTAACCCTCGTTCTCAAGGGCGGAAAGTGAGGAGCCTATGAGCTGCACCGAAACACCGTGCCCATCGGATTGCACCTGCGGCTGCTGCTCCGGCATCAGCGTCGCGACGCCGGTCGGCGAAAAAAATCTTCCTGGCCTCGCTGCAATCACGTACCGCACCGGCACCTGGGCCACCTTCCGCGAGTCCATGCTCGCGCGCCTCTCCAGCTCCGACTACCCCGCGCTCGCCTACCTCAAAACCCGCGACACCGACGACTTCAGCATCGCCCTGCTCGACGCAAGCTCCGTGGTTCTCGACATCCTGACCTTTTACCAGGAGCGCCTCGCCAACGAAAGCTACCTCCGCACGGCTACCCAGCTTCGCTCTCTCACCGAACTCGCCCGCCTCATTAATTACCAGCCCACGCCGGGCATCGCCGCCGAAACGTACCTAGCCTTCACCATCAAAGCCGCGCCCGGCCTGCCGCCCGATCCAAACACCCAGGCCATCACCATCCCGGCCGGCACTCAGGTGCAAAGCGTACCCGCGCAGAACCAAACTCCGCAGTACTTCGAAACCTCAGCCGATATCCTCGCCAAAGCCGACTGGAATGCCCTTCCCATCACCAGCGGCATCCCCTGGATTCCGCCCGGAGCCAACAGTCTCTACCTCGCCGGCACCGCCACTCAACTCAACCCGGGCGACTCCCTTCTGATCCTCGGCATCGCGCGCGAAGAATGGACCTCCACTTCCACTACCAACGAGCAGTGGGACGTAGTCACGCTGAATCAGGTCATCGTCGACAAGCAGGACAACCTCACCTGGGTCGGCTGGGACACCCGGCTCACCCATCGAACCGGATCAGGCAAGTCCCCGTCGACCTGGACTACCGCCAAGGTTTTCGCCTTCCGCCAGAAAGCCGCACTCTTTGGCAGCACCGCCCCCGACCCTAATCTCTTCGTCGACGCAAAGGTTCACACCGCCACCAGCCTGCCCCTCCTGATCCAAACCACTCCCTTCCCGTGGACATGGAAGAAATACGCGCTTGCGTCCAGCACTCAGATCGATCTCGACAACACTTACTCCAAAGTCGTCGTCAACACATGGTTCGCGCTCGTAGTCTCCGGCAGCGCTCAACTCTACAAAGTGACCTCGGCCTCGTCTATCGCGCGTTCAGGCTTCGGTATTAGCGCAAAGATTACCCACCTCGCCGCCGACTACAGCGATCCCAAGATCAACACATTCCCGCTCCAGACAACCTCCGTCCTCGCTCAGAGCGAAGAGCTCACCGTCGCTCGCCAGCCGCTTGACTACGCACTCTACGGAGCGGTCCTCGACATCGACTCCCTTCGTCCTGATCTCGTCGGCGCGCAGGCCGTAGCCATCACCGGCAAGGCGCAGAAACTCAGCGTCAACACCTCGACCTCCACCCTCTCTTTCCACCCGGACGACGGTTCCACCGCACTCAAACTCAAGCCCGGAGACATCGTCACCCTCATCGACCCCAAACCACTACCCATCAACACCAACAACTCGATTCCCGACTGGATCGGCTCAACCACGGCACGAAAACTGCGCGTCTCCGACGCCAGCGGACGCACCGGCACCCTCAAGGCTCCGCTCTCAGCCTTCTCCCTCGCGTCCTCCAGCAAAGACGATCCCGACATTCAGGAATTCGCGCTTGTCTCCTCCGTGCTCGCCGTCGGCAAACCCTACCCACATACGCAAATCCTACTCAAAGACCCCCTGACCAACTGCTACGACCGCTCGATGACCACGGTGAACGCCAACGTCGGCCTCGCCACCGCTGGCCGCTCCGTCAGCGAAATTATGGGCAACGGCTCAGCCGCCACGCCAAACCAAAGCTTCGTCCTGCGCCAGAAACCACTGACCTACGTGCAGTCGCCCACACCAACCGGAAGGCTCAGCACCCTCCAGGTTCGCGCGAACGGAGTCGCCTGGAAAGAAGTCCCCACACTCTATCAGCAGAAACCCTCCGCCACCGTCTTCTCCACCCTGAGTCAGGCAGACACCACCACCAAAGTCCTCTTCGGCGACGGCATCGGCAACAGCGGCGAAGGCGCCACCCTTCCCACCGGCCAGAACAACGTTCAAGCCACTTACCGCGTCGGTTCCGGAGTAGCAACCAACGTCGGCACCGGAACCATCACCACGCTCGTCGACCGCCCCCTCGGCGTCAGCGGTGTCATCAATCCCGAACCAGCCACCGGCGGACAAGATCCGCAATCAATCGCCGACGTTCGCGCCAACGCCCCCCTCTCCGTTCTCACCCTTGGCCGCGCAGTCTCCATCACCGACTACCAGAACTACGCCGCCACCTTCGCCGGCGTCGCAAAAGCCTACGCCATCTGGATTCCCAGCGGCCCCAGCCGCGGTGTCTTCCTCACCGTCGCCGGAGCCGGAGGCGCAGCGTTGCCGCCAGGCAATCCAACGCTGGGAAATCTCGTCACCTCACTCCACAACTACGGCAATCCCCTCATCCCAATCACGGCAGTCACCTTCCTCGAAACTCTCTTCCGCTTCTCCGCCGACATCGCCTACAACCCCGACTACGACTCGACCGTCGTTCAAGCCGCGATCACCCAGTCCCTGCGCCAGCAATACAGCTTCGCCTCGCGCAGCTTCGGCCAGGGTGTCTCCGCCGACGAGATCACCGCCTTCATCCAGGCCATCCCCGGCGTAGTCGCCGTCAACGTAAAGTCCCTCACCGTCGGACTGACCAGCGCCGCCGGAGATCTTTCCAGCGGAAACTGGTCGGTCTACGCCTACACCCAATGGAGCGCAAACCCCATTGCCCTCACGCGTCCCTCGTCAGGATCCTACCTGCGCATCTGCCCCGCCATTCCCATCGCTGGTCCCGATTCGCCGCCGCAACCCGCCGAAATTCTCGTCCTCGATCCCGATCCCAAAAGCATCGCTCTGGGGGTGATGGCATGAGCCTCGAAGGACTCGACCTCTTCCAGCTTCTTCCCGCCGTCTATCGCCTTCGCGATGCGCAGCTTGCCCAATCGCTCCCTCTGCTCACCCCGGCGGAGTCAGCCACCCTCGCCGCACTGCAACTCCTGACTGCACCCCTCATGCCGCCCCTGCCGCCCGATCAACAGGCGCTCTTCGACCAGCTCACCGCCAAAGCCTCACGCGGACCACTCCAATCTCTGCTCATGGTCATTCAGGAGCAGCTAGGCATCGTCGCCGAAGACCTTGATCAGCTCTACGACGACCAGTTCATCGAGACCTGCGCGCCCTGGGTCATCCCGTACATCGGCGACCTCATCGGCTATCAATCCATACGAGGCATCGCCCCTTCCATCGACAACCCGCGCGCAGAAGTCGCCGACACCATCTCCTTCCGCCGCCGCAAGGGCACAGTTCTGGTCATGGAGCAGCTCGCCCGCGACGCCACCGCCTGGGGTGCCCACGCCGTCGAGTTCTTCCGCATCCTCGCCGACACCCAGTACATGAACCACATCCGCCTCTACAACCACTACGCACCCGACGTGCGCAACTGGAAGACAGGCGTCTACATCGAAACCGGCTTCGACCGCACCGCCCACAAAGTCGACGTCCGCCGCATCGCCTCCGTCATGCCCACGGAGCAGGGCCGCTACAACATTCAGAACATCGGCATCTTCCTCTGGTCGCTCGGCGCGTGGAGCATAACCAAATCCCCTGCGACGCCCTCCGCCTCCAACGCACCCGGCAAACCTGAGTGCTTCCGCTTCAGCCCCCTAGGAATGGATATTTCGCTCTTCCACAAAGCTCTCTCTCAGGGAGCCGATATCACCGACCCCGCCCGTCCCAACAACGTGCCCGACCGTCTCCGTCGCCGCGTCCTCTGCGACGATGTCCAGCGCGGAGTAGGCGCCAGCTACTACGGTCCCGGCAACAGCCTCGTCATCTATATCAATGACAAGCCGCTCAACCCCTATGAGATTCAGGTATGCGACCTCGCGGGAGCCGAAGGCGCATGGGCCAACACTCCTGTCCAGAGCCCATTCACTGCAGCCATCGATCCCCAGCTCGGCCGCCTCGCTCTTCCCGCCGTCGCCCCCGGCACACACGCACCAACTCTCGAAGTCTCGTACGAATACGGCTTCAACGCCGATCTCGGAGGCGGAGAGTACGCCCGTGCCGCCACCGGCAACGGCAACACCGGCTTCCTGGTCGCCAACCCCGCATGGATCGTTCCCTTCCCCGACACCGAAGCCGTTCCGCGCTACACCGACCTGCAAGGCGCCATCAACTTCGCCATCGGCGAGTTCGCCGAGAACGGCCTCATCGCGGTCGAACTCGCAGGTTCGAAGATTTACTCACCCGCAGGCCAGCTTGTCATCAATCTGCCCGCCGGAAATACCCTTGAGATACGCGCCGCCGAAGGCGCACGCGCGACCCTCCTCCTTGAAGACGAAATCGTCATCACCGGAGCCGCCTCCAGCAGCGCCGTCCTCAACGGGCTCCTCATCGCCGCCGCCCCAACCACCAAGCCAGCCTCTCCCTCGCCAATCGCACTCGTGCATGCGCCAACTCAGCTCGCCGATGGCAGTTACAGCCATCTCGCCGAGCTCAATCTGACCCACTGCACCCTCGTTCCCGGATGGTCGGTCACCCCACAAGGCGAGCCGAACTTCCCTACCAGTCCCACGCTTTTAGTCGAGCCCTCCGGCTTGCGCGTCAACGTCGCCCGCTCCATCCTCGGACCCGTCCGCGCAACGAGACTCGTAATCTTCACCGCCTCCGACAGCATCCTCGACGCCACCGCCCCCACCGGCATCGCCTACTCCGCACCCGATGCAGCACCCGCCGGCCCCAGCGGCGGCGAACTCACCCTCGTCGGATGCACCGTCATCGGCAAGCTTCATGCCACCCTCTTCACCCTCATCTCCGACAGCATCTTCTGGGCCTGGCTCGCTCCCAGTGACACCTGGGTCGCGCCGATGATCGCCGACCGCAAGCAAGCCGGCTGCGTCCGCTTCAGCTACCTGCCGACCGGAGCCATCACCCCACGGCGTTTCCAGTGCGTCGAGAAAGCCCCCGGCACACCCCAACCGCTCTTTTTCGCTCTCCGCTACGGGCATCCCGGTTACTGCAAGCTGCTCGCCACCACCAGCGACCGCATCCGCCGCGGAGCCGACGACGCCGGCGAGATGGGCGTCTTCCACTATCTGCTAGCCCCGCTGCGAGAGACCGACCTCCGCATCCGCATGCAGGAATATCTCCCCGTCGGCATGGAATTTGGGCTGATTCACCAGAACTGAAGAGAACCGGGCCGAACAAAACGGAATAGCAGCGCAAGACATCAGGCAGGAGGCAGTACAGTGAGCTTCGACACAAGCCGTTTTATCTTCGATCCCTTCAAGAACTACTCCGGCGTCGTCATGGAACAGGGACGCGTCCAGCTCGACTCCGACTGGAACGATTGGCTCGCGCAACTCTCGCGCCGCATTCAGGCCGGAACGCTCGACATGCTCGGCCGTGCCGCCTACCCGCCGACCACGCCCTACGCCTTCCTCATCAGCTTCATCGGAGGCAAGCTCACCATCGGTCCCGGGCGCATGTACGTCGACGGCCTGCTCGCAGAAAATCACGGCGATCCCGCCACCGCAACCTGGGATCCCGCGTTAGCCGAACTCTCCGGCTCACCCCAGCCTCCGCCCGCAACTGAGACTGGCGCCATCGACTTCACCAGTCAACCTTGGCTACCCGGACTCACGCTCCCCGGCCAGAGCACCTTCTTCGCCTACCTCGACGTATGGACCCGCGAGGTCACTTATCTCGAAGACTCAAACCTCATCGACCCCGCCGTCGGCATCGACACCACGGGACGCCTTCAGACAATCTGGCAAGTCAAACTCGTCGCCATGAACGCCGGCGTTACCTGCGCCACCGCCGGCAGTCCATGGCCCGCAGCTTCAACCGGCGTATTGACCACCGCGCCCATCGCCAACACACCCTCCGGCCCCTGCTGCCTCACCACCAACACCGGCTACACCGGCATGGAGAACCAGAACTACCGCGTCGAAATCCACACTCCAGGCCCCATCGGAACAGCCACGTTCGTGTGGTCGCGCGACGACGCCTCCGTCGAAACCGGCGTCACCGCCATCCTCGGCGTAACCAACTCCGTCGGAGCGGCAGCCAGCCAGCTCACCGTGCTCAGCATGGGCCGCGACCAGGTGCTCGGCTTCGCGCCCGGCAACTGGATCGAAATCATCGACGACAACCTCGAACTAGCCGGCCTTCCCGGCGAGCTGCACCTCATCGACACAATCGACTTCGCCGCGAAGACCATCACTCTCGACACCAAAGTCAGCGCCGCCAACTTCCCCGTAGACGGCTCCAACCAGACCACGCCCAGCCGCCACACCCGCATTCGCCGCTGGGATCAGGCCGGCAAAGTCTTCGCAAGCGACGGCACCACGCTCATCACTGACCTCGGCGCCGCCGGCAGCACAGGCGAAATCCCAATCCCATCTTCCGGAACCGCAATCATCCTCGAAAACGGGATCACCGTCTCCTTCGGCACCACTGGGTCCTTCAACACCGGCGACTTCTGGACCTTCGCCGCCCGCACCGCCGACGGCAGCATCGAACAACTCAACGACGCTCCGCCGCGCGGCATCCACCACCACTACACCGGCCTCTCCGTCGTCAACTTCGAAACCGGAACCGCAACCGACTGCCGCAACCCCTGGAGCTGTTGCAACGGCGAGGACTCGTGCGGCTGCTGCTGCACCGTCACCGTCGGCGATGGCGTCGAAAGCTTCGGCAAGTACACCTCCATCCAGGCCGCCATCAAAGCTCTGCCCGACGCTGGAGGCGAAGTCTGCATCCTGCCCGGCCGCTACTACGAGCACGTCTTCATCGAAGACCGCCGCGACGTCGTCCTCCGCGGTTGCGGATATCAAACCCGCCTCGCCTCCCCATCTCTCCAGCCCGCGCCGCCACCTCCAGCTCCCGCCATTAACCAGACACCCGGCCAACCCGGCGCAGTGCCCTCTCCAGCCCCCGCGCCCGCTCCAACACCCGCTCCACTCCCCGGCAAATTCAACGCAGTCATCTCCATCGCGAACTCCGCGCACATTCAACTGCTCGACTTCGCCGTCGAAGCCGACAAAGACGAAGTAGGCATCCTCATCGACGGCACCGGAGATCTGGTCGTCCAGCCCAGCGACGTCTTCGAAGCGAAAAAACCGAACTCCGCAACTGCAGCGCAAAGTATCAACCTCATAGGCGCCATCGACGTCACCGTAAAAGACCTCTTCCTCACCGCTTCAACCCTGCCCGCTATCCTCGCCAAGCGCGCTCGCCTCCTCCGCATCGACGACAACCGTGTCGCCATCCAGGACGTCGCCAGCACCTGGCCCGCCATCTACGTCAGCGGTCAGGAGATTCACATCGATCGCAACTTCGTCGGTATCCAGTCCGCCGCGACCCTCCTCGAGTGGTTGCCCTCATCCGTCGGCAATGATCTGACCTCCAGCGCAGCTGCGCCTGCACAGTCACAGGCACAATCAAACAGCCAACCAGCAATCGACGCGAAAGCCGCCAAAGCCACAGCCGCCACCAGGGCAGCCAAACAAACCGCCGCAGCAAAGTCACAGCAGCAACCGCTCGCAGCACAATTCGTGGATATCAGCGCCTTCTCGGCGCCGAAGGTCGCCGCCAACCAGGGCGGCATCCAGATCGCCGGTCCATCGCGAAGCGTCTTCGTCATCGACAACCTTATCCAGGGCGGCCGCGGCAACGGCATCACCCTCGGCAGCTTCGACGTCCTCGACGCCAACGGAGACGACACCGGCTCAACCATCGGCGTCCTCGTCCTGCAGGAAGACCCTTGCTCCAACACCGGCACCCTACAACCGCCCAGTCAGGTCCCGCCTGCGACCGGTACCCCGGGAGGTTCGGTCGTCGCCGGCGGCCCGCTCATCGACATCCTCATCGATCACAACCGCATCTTCAGCATGGGCCTGTGCGGCATCGGCCCCGTAGGCTTCTTCGATCTCAGCACGATCTTCGAAATCATCTCCATCGAAAACCTCACCATCACCTCGAACACCATCACCAACGTGTTGCTGCGCGACACCGCCTCCATCAATGCCTTCGGCACCGCAAGCGTAGCCCAGAACACAGGACTCTCCGGCGCTGCCCCCGCCGCTGGCGCCAACCCAACTACCGGCTCGTTCAGCTCCGTAGGGACAGTCAATGCCGGAACCTCCATGCCCTATGGAGCCATCAGCGTCGCCTTCGTTGAAAACCTCGTCATCTGCGATAATGCCATCACCAACTTCGGCGCCAATCCCGGCATCAAGGCCAACGGCATCTTCGTCCTCATCGGCGAAATGGTCGAGATCAGCCGGAACCAGATCCTCGAAACCCGCGACTGGACCCAAAGCCCCCAAACCACCGCCAATCCGGGCGGCATCCACGGCGGCATCATCATCGCCATCGCAACTCCTCCCTCGATCACCGGCACCAGCTCGCTAAAATCGATCTCCAAAACTTTCTTTGAGCCCGGCCTTCCCGCTCTCCGGGTCGAAGAAAACGTCGTCCGCGTAGCGCTGGGCCAGGCCTTCGTCGCCATCGGCTTCGGCCCCTTCGCCATCTCCAACAATCACTTCACTTGCGGTGGCACCATTCCCGGCCGGGGAACAGCGATCGCCCAGACAGTCCTCATTCTCAATCTCGGCACAGCCATCGAAGCCGCCGCGACCACTCGTCCCTCAGGGGTCAACACTGGACTCGCGGACTACACCTTTGTTAACCAGGCCCCAACCTTTTCGGCAGCAACCAGCGGCACCGTCCTCTTCACCGACAACATCTGCCAGTTGGAAGCCCGCGTCGACCGGCAGAAATCCATCACCTCCGTCGCCATCATCAGTACGGATAACCTCATCTTCTCCAACAATCAGCTCTGGTTCGACAGCGCGACCATCGACGCCTTCTTCGACGCCCTGCTGGCCGCAGGAACCCTTACCGCCACCGGCAACCGGTTCCAGGAATCCGCCGCCTCCGTCTTCTTCTCCGGAATCACCGTTGCACCCTTCAACATCACGACGCAGAATATCTCCACCTTCTGTCTACTCGTCGAAGGCGCGAACAAGGTCGATACCCCGAACCTCGCCATCATCAACGCATTCTCCCAGAACTTCTGCGCCCAGTTTCAAAAGCAATAGCGCTCGCGCCCAAAATCTCGCGTCCAAAATGAAAACCGAAATCAGACCGATTCATTGCACTTGAAACAGCAGCGAAAGGATTCAAGCCATGAGTACAAACTCCAGCACAAGCGGGAACACCCCCACGCCAGCGCTCGATCAGATTAGCCAAACCACCGCCGACACCCTCGCCTCCGCCGACACCGGCTCTGCCCAGACCCTCCTGAACCTGAAGATGGCGCACAATGCGCGCCTCACCCAACTGAAGCGCACCGCCGACACCCTCAAGAAACAACTTGGCCCCGATGACCCCAGTGTCAAAGCAGCCGAGGCAGCCGTCCAGGCCGGCTCCGCGAAAGTCGCAGGCATCTCCGCCGTCCATCAGGAACTCGACACGCCGCCACCGCAGGTCGCCCCGGATGGATGGGCGCTTCACGGTCGCGTCTACAGTTCAGACTTGAAGCCCCACGCCAAGTACACCGTCTTCCTCGTCGACAGCCAGAAAACCTATCAGGAGGCGTATGGCTTCACCTACACCGATAGCACCGGATACTTCCTCTTCAATGTCTCCGGAGCCAAAACCACGCCGCCTCTTTTTCTCGCGATGACCAACACCAAAGGCGAACCCATCTACCTGAGCACAACACCCTTTCAACCCGCGGCTGGCAGCGTGACTTATCAGAACATCACCTTGGCCTCGGGAGCTCACCCGCTCGGCGACCCGCCACCAGCCATCCGCAACATCGCCCTGCCCAGCCGAAAAAGCAAGCCTTCCACTAAGGTGAGAAAATGAAGGGACCGGATCAGCTGCACCCAGGGCCCTCGCAAACCCAACGACTCTAGTCGTACTGCAAAATGTGCGGAGCCGGCCACGCAAGAGAAGTAGGTTCGGAATCCCCAAGAACGGTTCTTCTAGTCTCGCCTTCAACACTCTATGGATTCGTCATAAGCTTGGAAGACGCTGCGCCATTTCGCGGCCAAGTCGAACGCTCTCCGAGATTCCACGATCTTCAGGATAGTAAAAGCAAGTATCCGCAATCTGCAGACCCTGAATTGGAGTTTGAACAGGTGGAATTTTAGCTGCGAATCCAGGTTCACAAACCGGCTGTGCATATCGAAGACGGGCTACATGCGCAGCGACAATGTCCTCACGCGTCAACTTCGGATTTAATCGCTGCAAGTAACCAAAGGCCTCATCCAGAAACTCACCATCTGTCCACGCAAATTTAGCATTGTCATTGGGCATGTAATACGGCACATAGACCACGCTCTCACTGCCAGTCGGCCTCAGATTTGAAAATTCGATAATCCCCGGAACGGCCATATCAGGTTCACTTACATTAACCCAGAAGTGCGGACTGATCGACCGTTTCAATTTGAAAACCAGGCAGCAAACGCCCATGTTGACAATCGACTCGTATCGAGCCTTCCAATCCGCAGGCAGATCCGGCACCATCGCTGGAACCAATGGCGTTGGCACCGTACAGATAACCGCATCCGCCCGCACGACTCCTTCGGGCGTATCCACACCCATCACCCGACCATCTTCTACAAGTACTTTTCGCGCCCCACACCGTATCCGAATTCGCCCGCCGCGCTCAACAATCGCTGAACAGAGTGTATCCACCAACGTCTGACTTCCGCCCTCGATATATCCGAGCTCCTCCTGCATCATCGATCTGCGAGATCGCCCAATCCGTTTGATCCGCGTCCATATCCACGCAGCGGAGACATTGTCCGCGTATTGATAAAATTTCAACGCGAACAAGGGTCTCCAAAGACGGTCATACACCTCGGTCCCGCACCATCGCGTGATCCATGACCGCGCCGATTCAGTTTCAATCGAGTCCCATCGGTTTCGGCGCACGGACAAAAACGCAAACAGCCCAAGCCTCAATCGGGAGATCAGGCTAATCTCGTTGAACTTGAGCAAGGCAACCGGATTGCCCCAATCGCGCAATCTTCCATCGGTATAGATTCCCATGGAGGTGATCTTCCACCGCATTTGCTCGAGAATGCCAAGCTCGTCCAGCAACTCAAACGTTGATGTATCACTCTTACAAACAAAGTGATAAAAGCGCTCGATTGACAATCCTGCGAGATCGAAGTGCGCGGCCATACCGCCGGGCTCCGGGCCAGCTTCCAAAATTTCGACGCTGTGTCCCGCCTTCAGAGCATGAAACCCCGCGGCAAGGCCCATTGCACCGGATCCAATAACGACAACGTGGGCCATAAAGCACCTCTTGCAGTTTGCTGCGAGACTCGTATTAGAGGAGCATGGCTTTCATGAAAAAACTAGAAATCCAGGGCCACATGAGAATACAAGGGATCGCGAAAGGTAGTTTCCAATGCCTTTTGTAACGGAGTAGAACGAACCCCAAAAATCTCTGGCCAGTTGATCACTTCAAAAACGTCAGGTGTCACAAGCGCCTTAAGCTGTCCCACCGTAAACGCAGGAACACAGAACGGTGACAATGGCTGTGCACGCCGCGATTGATCTACGGCAATAGGATGAAGCGATCAGATAGACAAGAGCCACAACAAGCGCTCTGAGAAAAAGATCGTAGAGCCGCTCTACGAAAACCGACTGTCCGAATTATTTGAAGAGTCCAGCAATCAAATAGAATTGTCCAGGACCATAGTTGGCGTAAAAATCCTGATGTGGCAGCTCCCCCGCCACTACACGCATCGCTCCGGTCAGTATGATTCCCTCATCGTAAACATTGGGCTGCAAAGACATGCCAATAAATAGGATGAGGTAAGACATCAGAAAAACAAGCGTGGCTCTTATAACTGACTCACGGGAATATTTGGGTTGCTCAACGGCTGAGGCCACATAGGCTGACAGGTTTTCGATGTCGGTAGTCAAAAAAATCCTCTAGTGCTCAGCATGCGGCAGGTGTTAGCCTGCCTGATTTGATTCTAGCAACCCCCTTCTCTGTATCCCAGAGAATTGCGCAGTGATCTGCCAATGCCTGCGCTATCTCATCGATCTGCCTGATCTCTTGTGCCCGCTTTAGTCGTACTGCAAAATATGCGGAGCCGGCCACACCAGCGTTCCGTCCTTGCGGATGTAGTACATGAACACCTTGTGGTCGCCGTTCACCCGCACCGCGACAATAATCCCCGTACCGAACGCCCCCGACCCATCGGTCTTCGAGATGTCCACATGGTGGTTGACGATCGGGCCGTTCACCGGACTATCCGTCGTCCAGTCCTCTGTAAACCGTTGCAGTGTGTAATCGTACTTCTGCGGATGCTGCTGCCACTCGGGATCGTTCCACCATATCCCATACGCCTTTGCGTAATCCTTCGCCTCCAGCGCCGTGAAAAAGTTATTCACCTTGTGCTCCGCCGGAAGATTCGAGAAGAACCACCCGTGCCCCATCACGAACCCACCCATCCCAATCGCGATCGTCAACAGCACCAGAACTCCGGCGGCTATCAGCAAATTACGGTTCCTGGCGTCGCGGCGGCTATCGTAGTCCGGTGCATTCATCAGCGTCATTGTTCTTTATCCTCATCCATCAGCTTCAATTAGACACCGGCGCTCGTCACTTCGGTTGCTATACCATGGTTGCTACCGCACCGTCTCGCCGGTAATTCCTATCCACGATTGCATCGCTCGCAGATGATGCTCCATATGCGCAACGTAGTCAGCTATCAAAAATCCCAGCGTCAACGGCTCCCCTTCAACCACGCCCCTGTTCGCTAGACGGCCCGGCTCCACATGTCTTATCGTCCACGCCACATGCTCATTCAGAGCAAACCACAGCGCCAGCACCTGCGACCACTCGCGCTCCGCATAGTGCTGTAGACCCACCCACGCCATCTGCTCATATCCCGACAGACTCGGACCCGCCTCAATCTGCAGCAGCATAATCCTCCGCAGATTGTTCACCGCTGAATCGGTCAGATGCCCGATCACCTCTTTGGCGCTCCACTTCCCTTCGCACTCCGGAACGCTCGCCTCCGCCTCCGAGATCGTCACCAGCCAGGGCATCGCATGACGCAGCACCGTGGCTAGCCGCTCACTCAACTCGGCCGGACCAAGCAGAGCAATACTCGCGTCCTTCAGGTAGATCACCATCCAAACGCCCCTCGATACACATCGAACTCAACTCCAGATGGCAGCAAGTATACCGATACGACATCAAACCGCACTGGCACATCCTGCCTCAGCTTCTCCGGAAACCCTCTCAGGTAAGCCCGCGCCATCCGCCGCAGCATATCCTGCTTCTCCCCGTCCACGGCAGACTCCGCCGGTATCGCATCCCGTCCACTTCGCGTCTTCACCTCAATAAAACAAAGCCACTCCCCGTCCCACCCAATCAGATCCACATCCCCCCACAGCTTCGCACTCTTCCATCTCCTGGCAACCACGGTATATCCCTGCCTTCTCAGATGAAACAAAGCCTCCCGCTCGCCCCGTTCTCCGGTCGCCAGGTGAGCAGCCCCGCCTCGCGCATTCCGCTGTCGCAAAGCCAGCGCATCCATCCGCCGCATCGCCCACGCTTGAACATTAACCCACCTTGTACCCACCATCGCTCGTTGTCCTATATGATCTCTGTCACTGTCCCAAGTAGCATACGTCCACTGCCGAGCTACTGTCGTCATGCAAAGTACCAGCTTTGGACACATCAAATATGGGCCCTTAAATACCAGAGAGTGCACCCTTGTGCCGATTCCTTCAAAAGCATCGCCCCTGATCATCGCAATCTGCCTGCTTCTCGCCGCCGCGACCCCAGCTGTAGGTACCGCAATCGCGCAAACCAAATCCACTTCACCCAAGGCCACGCAAATAGGAACCCGGCCCGAAGAATCCCAGGCCGACGCCGACGACCAGGACGCGACTAACGACGAACTGGAAGAAGCTGCCGTCAAAATCGACGTCTCACGTTCCTCTCCGCTCATCCAAAAGCTCTACCAGGCCACCCGCGACACCAAGGAGCAGGAAATCCTCGCCCGTCTCACCGAAGCGAAAAAACTTCTCGCCGACGGCGCTGACGTCAAAGCCACCGATCAATACGGACGCACCGCGCTCCACTGGACCGTCTTCGGCTCCAGTTACAACACCAAGCCAAGCATCATCGTCTCTTATGAAGAGATAGCTGACCAGCTCATTCAAAAAGGAGTCGATATCAATCACGAGGACATGTACAACGACACAGCCCTCGATTACCTCATCTACTCACCCAACTTTGAAATCCAAACCCTCCTCATCGAGCACGGAGCCACTAGCGGCTTCCTCATCGCCACCTTCCAATACGTCAGAGACGAGCCAGGCGAACTGCCGAAGAACATCAACCAGGGCATGCACAAAGCCATGCAGGCTGATCTCGCCCCCGGCCAGACCCTTAGCATCCGCCTCAACGGTCCCGTCTACAGCGAACACTCCCGCACCGGCGACCCCGTCGAAGGCACCGTCACCTACCCGCTCTGCAAAGACGGCGAGAACATCACCTGCCCAGACGGCCAGCTCGTCGTTCCGCCCGGAACAAAAGTTGAGGCGACCGTTCTCTTCGCGCAAAAAGCGTCAAGCAAATACTCCCGTCCCCGTCTCGTGCTCGACTTCTCCAACATCGTCCACGCCAACGGCACCAAATCCCCGCTCTATGCCCGCGTCATCGACGTCGACAACGCCCGGGAGACCGTCCGCAACAACGAGATCATCGGCATCATCCAACCCCACGCCTCAACCAAGGCAGGCCTGGTTCTGGCTGGCCTCGGTATGGTCAACCCCATCGCCGGCTACACCATCAAAGGCGCCTCCGCCGTTTATGGTCTCTCGCTTCGTCGCGAAATCCTCTTCCCCGCAGGCACCGATCTTCAGGTGCAGGTCGTCCGCCCCTCCATGCTGAAGATCCATGACCAATGGTCCGGCTGGCCCGTGCTTCCGGTCGACGAAAAGCTGCAAGCTATCGTCGCCGCAGCACCCATTCGCGTCTACACCAAAGACAACAAACCCTCCGACGTCACCAATCTCATGTTCATCGGTTCGCAGCAGCAACTCGAGGCAGCCTTTCAGGAAGCAGGCTGGTTTGAAACTGACTCCCTCAACATGGGCTCCGCTATCAAGACGGTCCAGGCAACCTTCCGCAGCGCCGGCTATGCGCAAGCCCCCGTCTCTCTGCTCACCATCAACGGCAAACCACCCGACCTCATCTTTCAAAAGTCGCTCGACACCTTCGCCAAACGTCATCACATCCGGATCTGGAAGGAACCGAAGACCTGGAACGGCCGCGACGTCTGGATCGGCGCCGCGACGCACGACATCGACATCTCCACCGCAAGAGCGAAAACCAAATGGGGCCATCGCATCGATCCCCACGTCGATCGCGAGCGCGAATGGATCGAAACCGACCTCCTCTACGCTGGCACCGCCACCTCCTACGCGCTGGTCGACCGTCCCCACGTCCCCAAGACCACCTCCAACGCAACCGGCGACGTCATTACTACAGATGGTCAGATCTCAATCGTAGAATTGGGCACGACCAAGCCCAACATCCTCAACCCCGCCACTCCCGTACTCCAAACTCGTCCTGCGCAGGCCAATCGATGACCCAGCCACAGATCCCGCAAGACACTCCCTTCAGCATCGAACGCAAACAGGGCAAATCTCCCTCCACGTTAATCTTTCGTCTCTCCGGACCCTTCACTGCACGCAAGATGTACGGCTCTCTCACGCCCCTAGCCCTGCGAAACATGCTCAACTTCCAATCGACGCCTGGCGAGGAGCCGCCGCTCGTGAACATCCTCGATCTAACGGGCGTTCCATATATGGATTCTTCCGGCCTCGGCATCATCGTCACGCACTATGTTCATTGCCAGGGCAAAGGCATCAGGTTGGTCATCACCGGCGTGAGCCCACGCGTTCTGGAACTATTCAAAATGACAAAAGTGGACGAGACCCTTCCCATGTCCGTCACAATTGAAGAAATAGATATTCCCTCAGCTTCTTAACTCACCGGCTCCGAGCCTCTCTCGGAGCCGTATCGTACAACCGCCCCCACGCCCGTCGCAGTTGCCGCGTCGATCCAAACCCCGCACGCTCAGCGACACGTTCCATATCAAGATTCGTCTGGCTTAGCAACTCCCGCGCCAGTGCCACTCGCAGCCTGTTTTTGTAGTCGGTGACACTCATCCCTGCACACTCCTGAAACAGCCTCGTAACATGGCGGCTGCTCGCACCGGCGATTCTGGCCAGCCCGCGCAACGTCCATCTCTTCGCAGGATCTGCCGCAATCGCATCCTGCACCCGATGCACCGCCGGATGAATATGATTGCGTCCTTCCAGCCACGGCGAAAGTTGCGGATCGGAACCACCGCGCCGCAGATACACCACCAGGTATCGCGCAACCGCAGCAGCGCATACATCGTCCGTAAACTGCTTGACAATATGCAGCATCAAATCAATTCCCGACGTTACCCCCGCGCTCGTATAACGCTCGCCATCCTCAACATAGAGCCGATTCTCCAGCACCTTCGCATCCGGCGCCAGTTTCGCCAACTCCTCGCAACAAGCATGATGTGTCGTGCACGCATATCCATCCAGCAGCCCCGCACGCCCCGCCAACAGCGCGCCAGAGCAAATCGCAACCAGCTTATGTCCCGGCCCAATCGTCTCCCGCAGCCACGCAACAATCTCCGCATCGCCCACACCGCTTCGCCGGCGCATCGCCTCTGCGCCCCTCATCATCGCAATCTCCACCATGCCGGACAGAATCACCATCGCTCCATCCGGCAATCTCTTCGGCAGAGGCTCAATCGCCGCCAAAGTAAGCCCAACCGAAGTCATCACCTCCGAAGTCGGCCCGACATAGCGCACCTCGAACTTCACAGCCGTCTGCTCCCGCTGAGCCGCACGCAACACCTCGAGCGGCCCAGCCACATCAAGCAGCATCGTCTGCTGCGGAAGCACCACATATACCGGCACCCGCCGCGTTTTGTCTTTGGGAATCAAGCCGCCAGCTCTCTCCGCTTCTTGGCCAGCGCCTCTTTCACCGTAACAATTCGCGCAAACCGGTCGTCCAGCACCAGTTCTGTGCGCTCCTTGATCTCCGCAGGACTCCACACCCTGCCGCGCCGGTCCGTCATGGCAAAGGTAAGCGTAGCTTCCGTCACATAGTCGACTTCATACCCGCTGTCGGAAGCATGGCGCGTCGTCGTCTCACAGCACTGCTCCGTCCGGATACCCGAAATGATCACGCGCCGAATACCATTCTTCACCAGCCATACATCCAGCCCGCTTCCAACCAGCGCACTGTGGCAGTGTTTATAAAACTGCGCATCCGGCGTAATCGATACTCCGGGAAGCGTCTTCACGTGACCGGACGCCAGCGAAAAAACGCCATCCTCTTCGACATGGAAGATCTGCACAACGGGGATACCCTGCGCCTTTGCCCCATCAATCAGAGCCTGCAGCCGTTCTACAAACGCCGCCTCGTCCGACGCGCCCCAATAGGGGCGATGCCGAAAAGACTCCTGAACATCGATAACAATCAGTGCTGTTCCAGAAAAAGACATATTGGTGACTCCTTCGTTAGATCGACGGATACCGTCATTCAGCCTATGTTAAGCCGACCAAATTGCAATCAAAAGACCCATTACAGCCGAATGAGGGACAAAAAAGGACACGTCATCCTCCGCCCCTCACCACCTGAAACGTCACACCGCAGGCTGTAACATACACCTGAGTCGGTGAAAGCGAGGGCCATCAATGAACGTAATCCTCTTCGGAGCAACCGGCATGGTCGGCCAGGGCGTTCTCCGCGAATGCCTCCTCGACCCCAACGTACAACAAATCCTCTCCATCGTGCGCTCTCCCTCCGGTCAGCACGACCCCAAGCTCCGCGAATTAGTCCACACCGACTTCTTCGACTACTCTGCCATCGAGCCCCAACTCACCGGCTTCGACGCCTGCTTCTTCTCGCTCGGCGTCTCCTCCGCCGGCATGGACGAAGCGAAATACACACACCTCACCTACGACCTCACCCTCGCTGCCGCCACCACACTCGCCAGACTCAACCCCAACATGACGTTTATTTACGTCTCCGGCGCCGGCACCGACTCAACCGAACGCGGCCGTAGCATGTGGGCCCGCGTCAAAGGCAAAACCGAAAACGACCTCCTCAAACTTCCCTTCCGCGCCGCCTACATGTTTCGTCCCGGATTCATCCAGCCGCTACACGGCATCCGCTCCAAGACCCGTCTCTACCAAACCATCTACACTGTGCTCAACCCAATCTTCCCCATCCTGAGGTCCGCTCTCCCCAAGTACGTCACCACCACCCAGCAACTCGGCCGCGCCATGCTAAAAGTCGCTGGATCAGGCTTCCCCAGGCCCATCCTGGAATCCCAAGACATCAACAGCCTCTGACCAGCCGCAGCGAACGACACGCTAATGCCGCCTGAAGAAGATCGTGATAGTTCCAGGTTGATTCTTGGGATCGTCGTCAAGCGCGCCGTTAGAGACGATGATCTCGTCGAGGCCATCGCCTAACAGGTCGGCCACAGCCAGACCCGACCAACCGGTCTTAACCTCGAGCGTCGACATCCGGAATGCGCCCGATGGCGATCCCAAATACAGCATTAGACGAGCACTCTGGGCGCAAGAGACAACGATGTCGGAAATTCCATCGCCGTTCACATCGCCGATAGCGACGCGGTCAGGCCCGTGGCATCCCGCTAGCGAGAGCGGCGAGCCATGCATCTTCGTGAATCCGCCGGTGCCATCGCCAAGCAACACCGTTATGCCGAGTTGCGCCGGGTCGGTCACATCGTGATCGTAGGGAATCACGGCGAGATCAAGCTTGCCATCTTGATTGACGTCGCCGATCGACATCGACCAGGGGGCGACGCCCGCCGCAAAAGGCGACCCTGTCGCCTCGTGCAATCCGCCGTGGCCGTCGCCAAGCAGCACCGTTACGGCATTCGAATCCATGTCAGTGGTCACTACGTCGGGCTTGCCGTCGCCGTCGAAATCCGCGGAACGTAGACGCTCATAGGGTCGCTTGCCCGTGTGAAACAACGTCCCAGGCAGAATCAGATTGCCGTTGCCGTCGCTGGGAATCATCAGGATCTGATCGTGGCCCCAGCTGTCCGTAATCACCGCCGGTTTGCCGTTGCCCGTGAAGTCAGCCGTCACCACACCATGTACGTGAGGGTAAGACACCGTAGCGAACGGCGAGTGCGGCGACCTCACGAAGCCGCCTTTCCCATTTCCCAGCAGGACGGTTAGATAGGGTGTACCGGTATTGGCAATGACCAGATCGGGATTGCCGTCGCGATTCATGTCGGCCACGGCGATGTCGTTCGGCGACGGGCCGCAGGCAACGGGAGATCCCGCAGCGGGAACGAAATGACCTTTACCGTCACCTAACAGCACGCTCAGCGTTCCGTCTTCGATATTGGCAACGATGATGTCGGGCTTGCCGTCGCGATTCACATCCGCGACCGCAATCGAGCCGGGGGCGTGACCGGTGGGAATCACAACGCGATCAAAGTTTTCGGAGGGGCTGGGCGGGATTTGAGAGGGATAAGTAATCGCAAAAATAGCTGCCGCTGCGGAAAGGGCTACGGCACATCCGATCCTAAGGAGGAGATGCCCGGTTCTCACACTCGATATCCCTTCTGGAACATATTGAACCGATCAACCCACTATTTTCAAGCCGACCGCAAACTGCTACACGGGCGTCTTCTAGCGCAGCTTCGCAGTTGGTCCAGAATGAAATACCTCGAGCTAAATCAGTCTGTTGCTGGTTAGATCGCACCACCTGAACCAGCAGCAGGTTCAACCAAATCAATGCGTTCATCCGAGAACACATCTACTCCATTTTTCCGCACAATCTTCAATCTGGTCACGGATCCATTCCGATTCCCCGGTCAAAAAGTCAACCATTGCCTCCAGCGCCGAACCCTGCCATACTTAATCGTGCACACCAAGCACAAACTCAAAAATCAATTAAAGAGGTCGCGGACATGTCTGCAAAGTACATCTTCGTAACTGGCGGAGTCGTGTCTTCGCTCGGCAAGGGTTTAGCCGCAGCCTCTATCGGCTGTCTCCTTGAAGCCCGAGGCCTCAAGGTCAACCTCATGAAGTTTGACCCCTACCTCAACGTCGATCCCGGCACCATGTCGCCCTTCCAGCACGGCGAAGTCTTCGTCACCGACGACGGCGCCGAAACCGACCTCGACTTAGGCCACTACGAACGCTTCACCCACGCCAAGCTCACCCGCGACAACAACCTCACCACTGGCCGCATCTACGAACAAATCATCACCAAGGAGAGACGCGGCGACTACCTCGGCAAGACCGTCCAGGTCATCCCTCACGTCACCAACGAAATCAAAAATGCCATGCGCAAAGTCGCTGCAGACTGCGACGTCGCCATCGTTGAAATCGGCGGCACCGTCGGTGACATCGAATCCCTCCCCTTCCTCGAAGCCATCCGCCAGATGCGCCAAGACCTCGGCCGCGACAACACCTGCTTCGTGCACGTCACATTAATCCCCTGGATCGCCGCCGCACAGGAACTCAAAACCAAGCCCACCCAACACTCTGTTAAAGAAATGCTCTCCATCGGTATCCAGCCCGACATCCTCCTCTGCCGTTCCGACCGCGCCGTCCCCCGCGAGATGCGCAACAAGATCGCCCTCTTCTGCAACGTTGAAGAGCCCGCCGTCATCGCCGCCCGTGATGTCGCCAGCATCTACGAAGTCCCTCTCACCTTCGCCGCCGAAGGTGTCGACGCTCTCGCCCTCAAATATCTCCGCATCGAAGCCAAAGCCCCCGACCTCTCCCGCTGGCAGGACATCGTCCACCGAGCCTACAACCCCAAAGACGAAGTCTCCATCGCCATCGTCGGCAAGTACGTCGAGTACGAAGACTCCTACAAATCCCTCAAAGAAGCCCTCGTCCACGGAGCCCTCGCTCACAACCTGAAACTCCGCGTCACCTGGCTAGAAGCCGAAGGCCTCGAAGTCCCCGACTACGCCGCCCAGCTCGAAGGCTTCGACGGCATCCTTGTCCCCGGCGGCTTCGGCAAACGCGGCATCGAAGGCATGCTCAATGCCATCCGCTACGCCCGCGAGACCAACACGCCATACTTCGGCATCTGCCTCGGCATGCAGACCGCCTGCATCGAGTACGCCCGCAACGTGTGCGGCCTCAAAGACGCCAACTCCGGCGAGTTCGACCCCGCCACCCCCTACCGCATCATCTACAAACTCCGGGAGCTCACCGGCGTCGAAGAGATGGGCGGCACCATGCGTCTCGGCGCATGGGACTGCGTCCTCGAACCCGGCTCCCTCGCCGCCCGCGCCTACGGCACCCACGAAATCTCCGAACGCCACCGCCACCGCTACGAGTTCAACCGCGAGTACGAAGCTATCCTCACCGGCGCGGGCCTCCGCATCACCGGCACCACCCCCGACTCCACCTACGTCGAAATCGTCGAGATCCCCACCCACCCCTTCTTCCTCGGCTGCCAGTTCCACCCAGAATTCAAATCCAAACCACTCGAGCCCCACCCCATCTTCCGCGACTTCATCGCCGCCAGCTACCAGAACCACCTGCGCCTGACCCCCGTAGCCGCCGCCTCCTCCCAATTCGAACAAAACCGCTAGAGGTTGTTGGCCTTCGTCGTTGCCATTTGCCTCTCGCAGCCCCCGCCTCTATTCCACCAACCCCGACCGGGTGATCCTAAGCGAAGTCGTCCCGCATTTTTGCGAACCACGCAGTCGAAGGAACCTGCTTCTGCTTTTGCCTTAGTCTGTTTTTTGGTTGTCATCCTTCGCCGCAGGCGGAGGACCTGCTGTTGTCGTTGCCATTGCCTCTCGCGGCAGCCATCCATTCCGACCACCACCCTTGTCGTCCGGAGCGAAGTGGTTCGCGCATTTTTTGCGAACCACGAAGTCGAAGAGCCTGTCCTAAGTATCTGACTTTCTCCACAAGGTTCGGGTGACCCACCGGCAGAGTGCCTCCGCATCACCGGTAGGCCGGGGTGAAGAATCCTATATGCTTTCGCTGATTTTCCTGCTTACATGGAACCGATGAAATGCTTGCGCATTTCCGGAGCGGTCGTTTTCTTCTCCCAGCTTCTGTTTGCGGGGATTCTCTTCGCACAGGGCAGTGAGCGGAACGGTGCGGATCAGGGAGCGCGACAGTTCGCGGCGACCTGCGCCGGCTGCCACGGATTGGATGGCACAGGCAGCGCGAAGGGTGCGGCGATTACACTTCCGCGCGTGATCGCACTCTCCGACGCGGACTTGGTGCGCATCGTCCGCGACGGCGTGCCGGGCAAAGGTATGCCGGGGTCGCAACTCGGCAACGAGGAGATTCAAGGGGTCGTACGCTATCTCCGCAAGCTGCAGGGAGCGGCCGCGTCATCCCCTGCAGCCGGGATCGCAGCCAAATCGCCAGTCGACGCTAATCCTGCGCAACCGATCGCGACAACCGCCGCTCAGCCACAGACTGCGAAGTCAGAGGCCCCTGCAAAGCCGACCGGGTCGGCCCTCAGCGGAACTGATTTGATCAACGTTCAGCAGAGCGATCTCCTTCAGAAGGACGTGAAGAATAACTGGGTCTCCTACAACGGCGACTACACAGGACGCCGCTACAGCAGCATGGACGAGGTGACACCTGCAAATGTCGCCAGCCTGAAAACGCGGTGGGTCTTTCATACCAGCGGCGCGGGCATCATGGAAGTGACCCCCGTAGTTGTGGCGGGAGTAATGTTTATCACGCGATCGAACGACGCATGGGCGCTCGATGCAAAAACCGGCAAGCAACTGTGGCACCATGAACGCGCCGTTTCGTCGGGCCTGATCGACGATGCCTCCGGTCATATCAACCGAGGCGTTGCCGTACTCGGCGCGCGCGTATATATGGAGACTGACAACGCGCATCTGCTGTGCCTTGACGCGCGCTCCGGCAGCCTGATCTGGGACGTTGCCTATGCCACGGGCAACAAGAACTATGGCGCCACGAGCGCCCCGCTCATCGTGAAGAACAACGTCCTCGTAGGCACCTCCGGCGGCGACGACGGAGTCCGCGGATTCGTGGCAGCCTACGATGCGCAGACAGGAAAGGAGGCCTGGCGGTTTTGGACGATACCCGCTCCCGGCGAGAAGGGTTCCGAGAGTTGGCCGGGCGACTTGTACCTGCACGGCGGCGGCACAACATGGATGCCTGGCACCTATGATCCGGAACTAAACACGATCTATTGGGGCACCAGTAATCCCAGTCCCGACTTCGACGGCAGCGTACGGCCCGGAGACGACCTCTACAGCAGTTCCCTGCTCGCGCTCGATCCCGATACCGGCAAGCTGAGGTGGCACTTCCAGTACAACCCACACGACCTATATGACTACGACGGGGTGCAGACGCCGGTGCTTGTAGACGCAACCTTCAAGGGCCAGCCGCGCAAGCTGGTCGTAACCGCGAACCGCAATGGCTTCCTCTACATCCTCGACCGGACCAATGGAAAGTATCTCTTCTCCAAACAGTTCAGCCCAAGCCAGAACTGGGCGAAGGGAATCGACGAGAATGGCAGGCCCATCTCCAACAACCTCATCCCCGACGAGCAGGGCGTCACCGTCTGCCCGGGCTACAGCGGTGGAACCAACTGGTACTCGCCCAGCTATGACCCCGTCACCGGAATGTTCTACTTCCGCTCGCTCGAAGCTTGCAGCCTCTTCAAGGGCAAGACCGAGCCATTCGGAGAGGGACAGGAGTACTACTCCACCGGAGTAGAGCACCCGAAGGGCGATACACCCAAGGCTGGATACATCAACGCCTTTGACCTGAGTACGCTCGACTTTGCCTGGCGCAACCATCTGACCGGCGACGGCCAGGCGATAGCGGGGGTGATGTCGACCGCGGGTGGTCTCGTAGCCTTCGGCAATGACGCCGCAGAATTCGAGATCGACGACGCGCACACCGGAAAGCGGTTGTGGGCTTTTCCCCTTGGACAGAAGATGCATGCGTCTCCGATGTCGTATGGCATCTCGGGCAAGCAGTACTTTGCCGTGGCGGCCGGGGATGATGTCTTTGCCTTCGCGTTGCCGTAGAGAGTGATGCAAAATCCATCGTCGAATCTTCCCCCGACCACGAGGTTGGCATGGCCATTGCCGTTCTCGTTGCGGTTATTGCTGCCGTTTCCTGTCCTTTTGTTGTCATCCCGCAGGGATCTGCTGTTGCTTTTGTCCTTGTCTTCTTCACCGACCCCAAATATCCGTAATCTCGACCGCAGTCGAGAGACCGCATTTCGCTTTTGCCCGGTGCCCCATTCATGCGGTCTCAACGCACCCCGTTATTGGAAGGCATAACAATAACCCTCCAGTTCGAACGACTTAAGGATTAAAGAGTTGCCGAGCGGCAACGTCGCTCCATATGGTGGCCCCAAATCGTATCGACCCCTTCGCGACATTGCCTTTGCCCGTACCCACGACATATCACCCTGAAGCATGGGAACGTGTTTCCGGCTCTGGTATATGGTTCGGTCCAGCGCAGGCAGAGGAGTGATTCAAGCCCACAAACCACCTAACTCCTTCCCATGCCTGGCCCCGAATAGCGACTACTGCTGCGTGATACCGAATTCCTTCGCGAGCAGATTGTCGAAGACCCCTGTGGGAAGAAGAGCCTTCAGGCGCGCCATGATCTTGGCATCTTTGCCGATGAGCACTCTGGCGGGGGCGCGCCTTACTAGAATGCTTTGGACTACTTGCTGCGCGGCGGGCTCGACGGGCATGGCCTCGCTTGCGGTCTTTCGTGCGAGCGCGGCAAGGCCATCGATCTCGGGCCCATAGAGCTTCCGTGCCGGGTGATCGGGCGTGAACTCCTGTGCGGAGGCGTCGCCTTTTGCCCAGATGTCGGTAGCGATCGCACCCGGTTCGATGACAGTCACACCGATTCCCTGACGGCGCAGCTCGAGGCGGAGGCTGTCTCCAAGTGCCGTGAGCGCGAATTTGCTGCTGGTATAGGGCGCCATAAACGGTTGCGCGATGCGGCCGCCAATGGAGCTGATCAGCAATAGACGCGGGACGCCGCGGCCGTGTGCAGTCACGCCCAGCCGGAGAAGCGGCAGCGTCGCGCGCGTAAGCTCGATGGCGCCGAACAGGTTCACGTCGAATTGGTGGCGCCACTCCGCCGAGGAGACGAACTCGACCGGACCGGGGATGACAACCCCAGCGTTGTTGATGACAGCGCGCAGGCCGTCGGAACCGGCTAGTTCGCCGGCACGAACCACCGCAGCGTCGATCGAGCCTTGGTCTGTTACATCGAGGGCGGTCGTCTCGAGGTGACCCGTACTAATACCTGCGGCTGCTCCGACAAGGCGATCGGCAGCACCAGTGGAGCGGACGCCTGCAATTACGTTGAAGCCCTTCGACAGAAGGCCTAACGCCGTCGCACGGCCAATCCCAGTCGATGCTCCGGAGATCAGTGCCCAGGAAACTGCCATGTTGTTACCTCGTCATGGATAATGTGCTCGCATAAAGGATGTTGGGGGGAGGAGTTTGTTGCGCAATTATTCGCCATCTGGCTCGAAAACTCTTCTTCGCGTTTTCAGCCCAAAAGTCCCCTGTCGATCCCCCAAACCACCCAACCCCCTTCCCATCCAATAACATCCGCTTCGAGCCCCTACTTCGCCTACATCATGCTGACATCCTCGACAGGACAATCGAGTGCACCCGCTGTCTTCAGCTCCGCCGCCGCAACCGACTCACCCGTAGTCGCGCGGCGGTTCCGTTTCGGCTGGAACATCACAAAGCTGCCGCTATTTCTGATGTAGACGCTGCTAAAGTCCGCTATTGGGAGCAGCCCCTCCACTTCCAATCCCTTGGAATTGAAAGCGGCAACATAAACGTCCACATCTCGATAATTGCTTCCCACACCTAGCTTCATAGGATATGCAGAGGCGAATTTCTCGTGACCGCCGTCATCTTCCAGCACTCGCAACTTCGGCTGCTTTGCGATCATCCGGCCCACATCGGGTGAGTCCGAGAACAGTACCACTGTGTCACTGCCGGAATCCAGAAGAAACGTACAGTAGTAGTCTGCAGTGGGTCCCCCCAACCTGACGCGAACGGCTCGGCTCCGATCGTCTGGCGTTCCAACCCGGATGGTGTCGATGCGCTCCCCGTTGAGCGTCGTTAGCAGCGTGCCTGCGGAATCGAATTCAATTGTCCGTTTGCGGTTATCAATAAGATAGTCGGCATTCTTGCGCACATCTGCCCAAGCACTCCGCGAATTCTTGAATCCAGTCTGCGCAAACCCCCTTCCAGGCACGCTCGATCCGGTTTGAGGCAGGCTCTTCCTCCTATACTTGAACCATGCCTCGCGCCCTCACCCGCTCTCGCCAGCTGCAACTCCGCGCAGAAAAACTTCTCCCCGGGGGCGTCGACTCGCCCGTCCGTGCCTTTCGCGCCGTAGGCGGAGACCCTCCCTTCCTCACTCGGGCCGAAGGCGCCTACCTCTTCGATGAAGATGGCAACCGCTACCTCGATCTCTTCGGCTCCTGGGGTCCCATGATCCTCGGCCACGCCTTTCCGCCCGTCGTCGAAGCCATTCAACAAGCCGCCGCCAAAGGCGCCAGCTTCGGAGCCTCCATCGCCGCCGAAGCCAATCTCGCCGAGCTCGTCACCCGCTGCTTTCCCTCTGTCGAAAAACTCCGCTTCGTCAGCTCCGGCACAGAAGCCTGCATGTCCGCTATCCGCCTCGCGAGAGGATTTACCGGACGCAACTTTGTCATCAAGTTCGAAGGCTGCTACCACGGCCACTCCGACGCCATGCTGGTCAAAGCAGGCAGCGGTGTCGCCACTCTCGGCATCCCCGGCTCCGCGGGCGTCCCCGCCGAGACCGCCATGTACACCCTCGCCCTGCCTTTCAACGATCTCAACGCCGTCGCCGCAGTCTTCGCCGCGCGTCCCCACGACATCGCCTGCGTTATCGTCGAACCCGTCGTCGGTAACGCCGGCACCATCCCACCGAACCCCGGCTACCTCGAAGGCCTGCGCGAAATGACACAAGCCCACGGCGCGCTCCTCATCCTCGACGAGGTCATGACGGGCTTCCGCGTTTCTCTCGGCGGAGCCCAGCAGATCTATGGCATCAAGCCAGACCTCACCACCCTCGGCAAGATCATCGGCGGCGGCCTGCCCTGCGGAGCCTTCGGGGGACGAGCCGACATCATGCAATCTCTCGCCCCGCTAGGCCCCGTCTACCAGGCCGGCACGCTCAGCGGCAATCCGCTCGCCATGGCCGCCGGCATCGCGACTCTGAAGCACCTCATCACCCACGAGGAAGACGTCTACAACGGCCTCGAAAGCACGACCGCCATCATCGCCGAAGGCGTAGGCCGCATCGCCCACGAGGTCGGCGTCCCCATGACCGTCAACCGCGTCGGTTCCATGTTCACCTGGTTCTTTACCGACCGTCCCGTGACCGACTTCGCCAGCGCCGCCACTTCAGACACAGTAGCCTTCGGCCGCTTCCATCGCGCGCTCCTCGAAGCTGGTGTCTGGCTTCCACCCAGCCAGTTCGAAGCCGCCTTTATCTCCACCGCCCATGGTCAGGCCGAGACCGGAATGATCCTCGAAGCCGCCCGCCACGCCCTTTCCTAACGGCGATAGACAAATTCGGCCAAGTCGTGAGAGTTTCATCAGATGACCCGTCTTAGCGCTACTCCGGAGCAAAACGCTCAGGACGAGGCCACGCGTACAACCAAATGGCGTGTACATCATTCCCTGGTGCTCAGTTTCGTGTTGGTGTTTTGCTTCGCTTCAGCGAAAGCTCAGTCCGTTGACTCCGGGCTTTGGCTCGGCGGCTTTGTCACTGGGAAACTTCCGCCGCCGCTGAACGACGCGAAGGGCTCGTGGCGGCTATGGATGGATGGACAGTCGCGCTTTGGAGATGACTTTGGCCGTTTTTCGCAAGGATTGGTGCGACCGGGCGTTGGCTACGTGCTGAATAACGCGTGGTCAGTTTGGGCTGGTTACGCCTATATCCGCACCGACCAGCCATATGCTCGTACACCATCCAATGAACAACGCATTTGGGAGCAGGTCAGTTGGCAGGGCACGGCCGGTAGGGCCGACCTCTCGTCACGCACCCGTTTGGAGCAGCGGTTCCATAGCGCCGGAAGCGACACAGGGTGGCGATTGCGGGAGATGGGCAAGTTGATGCATCCTTTAGGTTCAAACGGCCCCTGGTTAATTGCGGTGTATGACGAGATCTTCGTAAACCTGAATAGTACGAACTTCGGGGCAAAATCTGGAGCGGACCGGAATCGAGTCTTCGTCGGCCCGGGTATTCACGTCGGTAGACCGCTGCGCATTGAGTTGGGGTATCTGAATCAATACACGTTCAATAACAACGGGCCCGACAGAGTGGATAACCTCCTATCAATCAGCGCTTTCTGGAATTTTTCCCACAAGGGAAGCCCTCCTGAGGAATGAGAAAACTGCAGGTTTTTTTTCGGCGTGGCGGAGGTGGGATTCCCGCGTCTTTGCTGGTGTTTTTGAGGGGGGTTGGGGAAATTTCGTGGTGTAGAACATGGTGATTCGCTGGTGAGTTTGTGGTGAATGGCGTCGTTATTGTGGTTCCTAGAGACACGATTTTTGATCGCTGAAAATTTTCCTGTTTTTTGAAAATATTTCTGTGGATTTCCTGGGTTAGGTTTGGGCTAGGTTGTTGCGGGGGCGGGCTGAGGTTTCGGCTCCATCCAGAGTTTGCCGGCGGCGGCCAGGATGACCAGTATGGCGGCGCAGAGCGCGAAGACTCGGCGGACGCCCATGTGTTGGGTGAGGATGCCGGAGAGGATGAGGCCGAGGATCTGGGCTCCGAAGACGATGGAGATGAAGGTGGAGCCGACGCGTCCCATCAGTTCGGGCGGGGTGGCCTGCTGGAAGAGGGTCTGGGCGGGGACGATGATGCAGCCGACGGCGATGCCGATGATGAAGTTGCCGACCAGAGTCGACCAGACGTGCGGGAGCAGGGTGAGGATGACCAGGCCGACGGCGATGCCGATGAGGCCGAAGTAGACGAGCAGGGTGTTGCTGAGCTTTTTGCCGAAGGTGTTGAGGCAGTTGACGCCGAGGAGCATGCCGAGGCCGATCATCGGAGAGACAATGCCGAACATCTTCGTCGATGCGTGCAGCGAATCGCGGACGTAGATGGCGATGAGCGGGCCGAAGCAGCCGATGACAAACATTCCGGCGGCCATGGCGAGAATGACGAAGAACAGAGCAGCGTGGTGGATGATGAAGCTGATGCCCTGCTTCATGTCGAGCCAGATCTTGCGTATGGCGGAGACATCTTCGGCGTGGGTGGCGGCGGGTTTGGGGCCTGTTTGGAGGAATGCCACGGAGGCGATGAGGCTGGCGGAGCCGACGAAGCTGACGGAGTCGAAGAGGTAGCAGCTTTTGGCTCCGACGTAGGCGACCATGAAGGCGGCGATGGCGGGGCCGATGATGCGCATGCCGAACATGACCTGCTGGATGAGGGCGTTGGCGGAGCGAAGGCCATGGAGCGGGACGGCGGAGCGGATGGCGACTCCCTGGGCGGGCGAGAAGAAGCTGGAGACGACGCTGATGGCAGCCAAGGCCAGGTAGAAGTGCCAGACCTGCGTGCAGACAGAGGAGGAGGAGACAGAGGGCGGCGCGGATGCTGTCGCTTGCGACCATGGTTGGCTTGAGGGGCCAGCGGTCGACGAAGACTCCGGCGAGGATGCCGAGGACGGCGATGGGGAGCATGTAGGCGATCTGGACGCCGGTGACCTGCTGGGCGGTGGCGTGGAGTTTGAAGGTAAGGATGGCGATGACGGCGTAGAGCGCGAGGAAGTCTCCGAAGACGGAGATGATCTGGGCGTACCAGAGGCGGCGCATCATGGGGATGCGCATGACGTCGCCCATGGAGAGCGGCGCGGGGAGCTCCGGGTCGATGGGTGGCTTGGGTATCGACTCGGCTGGGGCCGGGTTGGGGGAAGTGGTGCTCATGCGGGGTATGAGCTTATGGTACTCGACCCACAGGTGAAATCAATCAAGACGAGCCGACTGGTCATTACCGATCGGGCTTTCGATGAGTGCATCGGCGATTTGGCACTCACCGAGTTTGGTCCTCTCGTCGGAGAATGAGGGGACGCTGACGCGTTGCTTGTTGCCACTGTGCGGCGAGATCCATACGTCTACGCTCTTGCCTGACGGTGAGCCAGTTCAGTGGCTCGTCTTTGCTAGAAGCTCGGCAAGCAGACTCTTCTGGAAGGCAGGATCGAGTTCTGACGAGTGAAGCGCGGCCGCATACTCCGATTGGGCCGCTTTCGTCTCCCCTGTTGCGGCCAATGCATCACCCAGAAGCGCATGGGCCTCAGGATTGTTCGGGTCGAGATTCACTGCAATTCGCGCTTCGCGGACCGTACCTTCGACATTGTGTTGCTTCGCAAAATCTATAGCCGCCCCGACATGTTCCATTGCCGCGACAGCCCCTAATTTGAATTGTCCTCGATAGACGTATACTCCTCGATCAATTACCTCTGCGGGTCGGATCGATTCAAATTGAGCGTAGGGGTTGTCTTTGCCAGGTATGTCTGCGCCAGCCAATACCCCATCGCTTATCAGCACCGTACCTGACACGTTCGGATCTTCACCGAAGCGCATCGTATCGAGTCCCGTCCATAATGCTGATCCTGTCGGCAGTACACGACAGTTGATTCCGTAATCCCTGAAATCCACGGGACCTTGTGCGAAGTAGGCAAAGTAGCAGGGTTGAGACGGATGCGTCTCAAGGTAATGTCTGACGGCTTTGAGTTGCTGGCCCCAATCTACATTGGAATCGGAGAGGTACAAATGCGTCTCCGATGGTCCTCCCCAAGCCTCATTCGCGTAGGCCAACAGTCCCGGGCGTGCAGTTACTGTTGTGACCAACTGCCAGAGCAGAAGAACAACAAATCCATAGATGAACTTCGGATTCCTGGAAACGAGATACGAGGCGCAGCCCGCGATCAGGATGTAGAGCATCGGGAACATCGGAAACAGATGCCTGTACCCGATGCCGAGGTTGGAAGATGTTGACAGCAGGAAAATGAATAAGGGAGGGACAGTCAGGAAGACAATCTCGCGGCGCATTTGCCACCTGCCTCGAAACACAACAGCGATCGTCAACACCAACAGGATCAGGAACGGCAACGTACTCTTGATGAGGAAAGCAGCTGGGAAATACCAGTGCGGAGCGCCAGGGTAGTCCCGCCCGAACAAATAACTCGGGAGATCGCCTGCTGAGATCTTTGTGTCTGCCAACCCGTAGATATAGGCCTCAGGTAACAGGTGAAATTTGCTCATCATCGTCAACGCACGACGGCTCAGTGGCGAAGTAAGTTTCTGTAGATACTCCTCACTCGTCGGGTTCAACTGGAGAGGGCTGGGTCGAGCCGCATAGCGGAAGTGGTATAGAGTCCAGATGCATCCCACTCCGATCAACGAAATAACTACGATCGCAGTGATCAGTTGCCGAGGCGATGGAGACTTGGTACCCGATCGCCAGAAGTCGATGACTGCGATCAGGCACAAGACCGGAACAATGAACACCCCCGTGAACTTGGCCGTCATAGCCAGGCCGACGGCGAGCCCAACGATGATCATTCTGGCGACGGTGGGACGCTGCATGTATCTGTAGAACGCATAAACCGCGGCAAGCATTGTGAGCGAGGCCCCAATATCCGTAGTCACGTAGGCGCCGTGGGCAAGGAAATTCGGGTCCAGACAAAAGAGCAGCAGGGCGAACATGGCCGCTTTGTCGCCAAACATTTCCCTTGCGCAGAAGAAGAGCAACGTGGCGAGGAAGACGGTAAGCAGCGAAGCCATGACCCGTGCAGGTATCAACGTTTGATCGATGCCATTGGCAACCAGGAAACGCTGGCCTAGAACGAAACCCTCTTTCTTGAAACGATCGCCCGTGAATGCCGGTTGCTTGATGTCTCGGTGCAGGAGGGGAATAGCGTCCCACATCTTCACCAGCGGCGGAACCTCAGGGTTGTAACCAAAATCTCCACGCTCCCAGGAAAGCCACCCTGAATAGAGATGCTGTGACTCATCCCAACTCACGGAATCACGCTTTGCGGAGTGTAAGCAGCTGGCAAAGAAAAGGAGGATGACTATTGCTGCTGAAACGGCCGTGGCCCGAGACAGGCTACGGCGAGGCGCACTCTGAGAGGTGAGAACAGGCATCATCGTGTGTCAGTTTTTGCGTCTGGAAGGATATTTCGTAATTGTAACGATACTGGTTGAGTTGAGGATTTGCATAACGGGCATCGTAACGAACCCTCGGCTTGTGGTGAGCCATGCTCCCATGATGGCTTCGAATGATGCATTCAGGTCGAGTCGCTCATCCAAAAGATCAAGGATCCCTGAGTTAGAAATCGCTGACGCGTTTCGTTACCGGTTCCGAAGGTGGGCGGCAGCGCACTCGAGCAAAATTATTTGGCTGGGGCAGGGTTGGAGGTTGTGCTCATGTACAGGGTGAGTGTATGGTGCTCGACTGCAGGTGAGATTTGGGGAATTACTGGGATTTTCGATAGCCGGTTTGTTCTTGGGATTGAGCGTCAGTCTGCCGCTTCTCCCTATCGTCTAGAAAACGACCAAGGCGTTGGGCAGAATTGAACGGGACTTCGGTTCTCCGTTAGGATTGGTGGAGGAGGATGTTGAGAATGAGTTCGACGACTGAAGAGCATTGGTTGGATCGTTGGTGGCCGCTGCTGTTGATCCTGTTTGGAGTGTTCTTTGTTTCGGTGCTGGTGACATTTTCGCCGACCTGGTAAAGACAGGGTGGGGCGCAGGGAGCTCCGGGTCGATGGGTGGCTTCGGGATCGACCCGGCTGGGGCTGGATGCACTCCTGATTCCACTTGAAGATAAAGCTTCACAATGGCATGTCTTAGGCATAGGATGCGGTTCGACAATACAGCTGCAGGAGGCTCGTATGTTGAAGCCATTGTTCGTCCTTGCCGCGCTATTGCTTTTTGCACACACATCGCAGCAACCGGCTGCAGCCCCGGCTCCGACGACGGTTCCCGCTGAAGCTAAGGCTATGGTCAATCCGGTGAAGCCTACTCCGGAATCGCAATCGCAGGCCAAGAAGATCTACGGATACGACTGCGCCGTGTGCCACGGAGCAACCGGCAACGGCAAAGGGGATATTGCAGCGGAGATGAAACCTCCGCTGAAGGACTACACCGATCCGGCAGCGCTGAAGGATATGACGGACGGAGAACTGTTCTACGTCATCAAGAACGGCAAAGGCCAGATGCCCCCGGAAGGTGATCGTGCGAAGCCGGAAGTTCTCTGGAACATGGTGATCCTGGTGCGCTCGTTTTCCAAGAAGTAAGGCCAAGCTCGTTCGCTATTTTTTTGGATGCAGGATGAGTTTTTGCACGCGCCAGTTGAGTAGTTCTGCGACGAAGAGAGTGTTTTCGGAGGGGCAGGCGATCTCGTGGATCCAGCCGAATTGCTTGAGCTGTTTGCCGGACTCGCCGAGGACGCCGAGGACTTTGCCGTCGAGGCTGAGTTTGTAGATGCGGCCGGGGAAGGCGTCTGAGGCGTACAGGAACTGGTTGGGGCCGGGGGTGATGCAGATGGCCCAGGGGGAACCGGAGGCTTGTGTGCCGGTGGCGTCGGGCGCGGGTTTCTTGCCGATGGCGGCGGTTGCGGTGGCGTAGTCGAATGGGACGTCGATGGTGATCTGGCGGAGGAATTTGCCGTCGGTGTCGAAGACCTGGATGCGGCGGTTGCCGCGGTCGGCGACGTAGATGTTTCCCTGCGCGTCGGCGGCGATACTGTGCGGGGTGTTGAACTGACCGGGCTTGTCGCCGGGTTCGCCGAAGGACATGAGCCATTTGCCGTTCTTGTCGACCTTGGCGACGCGGGAGTTGATGTAGCCGTCGCTGATGTAGGTGTTGCCGGCGGGGTCCCAGGTGACGTCGGTGACTTGGCGGAACTGTCCGTCGACGGGAGGGAGCGGCGGGTGCGGGTGTTTGAGTGGGCCGGTGCCCTCGTCGGAGGCCTCCTGCTTGCGCCCGAAGACCATGACGACGCGGCCGGCGGGATTGAATTTGATGACCATGTCGGAGCCTTTGTCGGTGACCCAGATGTTGTCGTCTTTGTCGACGCGGACGGCGTGGGCGAAGGACCAGGCGTAGAGATTGTGGCCGATCTCGCGGAGGTAGGTGCCGTCGGGAGCGAACTCGAGGAGCTGGGCAGCGGATGCGCCGTAGGCTGGGCCGGTGGAGTTGCCGCGGGTGAAAACGAAGATGTGTCCCTTGGAGTTGACGGCGACGCCGGCGGTCTCGCCGAGATAGAGGTCGGAGGGAAGCTTGATGAAATCGGGGACGGAGTCGAAGGGAATTTCAGGGACGGTCTGGCTGTGAGCGAAAGGTGCGGCGATGACAGAGCGCAAGAGCGAGGGTAAGGCTTTTCACAACGGCCTCCTGGGTGGGGATGCGGCGTTGCTACTTTAGCACTTTGTTTTTTTAGGTTTGCTGCGTCCAGGAGTCGATGGTGACAAACTTCGTCTCGGGGTTGGCGGTGTATCTTTCGAGGAGGAGCCGGGTGGCTTCGACGGTGGGGAGACGCGGTTGGCCGAGTCCGGCCTGGCCGCCGTCGTGGAGGACGATGTTGGAGGCGCGGTTTTGTTGCTGATTGCGTTTGATTCCGCGAACCGCGCGGGCTGCGATTTTTTCTGCGGTTGTGGGCATCCAGTCCCCGGGGAGGATGTTCCATTGGACAGGGGTGAGGCCGAGCGAGCGGGCGATGCGAAGGACGGCGGGGCGGCGAGCTCCGTGGGGTGCGCGGAAGTAGCAAACGGGGGCGCCGAGGGTGTCTTCGAGGAGGGCGTTGCAACCGGCAAGCTCTTCGCGGATGCGGGCGGAGGATTGCCAGGCGAGCCAGGGGTGGGTCATGGAATGGTTGCCGATGAGGTGGCCAGAGGCTGAGATAGCGCGGACGATCTGCGGGCGCTCGCGGACGTAGCGGCCGATGAGGAAGAACGTGGCATGGACGTTGTGCCGGGCGAGAACGTCGAGAAGGCGCTCGGTGACGATGTCGTTGGGCCCGTCGTCGTAGGTGAGGGCGATTTCGTTTGGGCTGCGGGGGGCGATGAGGACTTTGCCGAAGATTTGGGATTGTGCGGAAAGAGCGGCGTAGGTGCAGCCACAGGCGAGGCCCGCAGCGGTGAGAGCTGCGGCTGCTGTCGTAATGGTGGGAGCGTTCATTGCGTGAATCTGAGTTTAGTCTGCTGCGCGTGACGCGAGGACAAGGGTTTTGCGCGCTAGCTCTTTGAGGATTTCTTGAGCAGGGCCAGGACTTCTTCGGCGTGGCCTTCGGGTTTTACTTCTTCGAAGATGTGAATGAGGCGCTGATCGGGACCAATGAGATAAGTGGTGCGCTTCACGCCTTTGACGAGCTTACCGTACATGTTCTTGGGCTTGATGAGGTCGTAGCGATTGATGAGCACCATGTCGGGATCGGCGAGAAGATCGTAGGGCAGGTCGTATTTGTCCTTGAATTTTTTCTGATCTTTAACCGTGTCGCGTGAGATGCCGAGGACGACGATGCCTTCCTTCTGAAATTTTTTGAAGGCGTCGCGGAAGCCGCAGGATTCGATGGTGCAGCCGGGAGTGTCGGCACGAGGGTAGAAGAAGAGGACGACGGGTTTGCCTTTGAAGTCGGAGAGGGAGACGGACTTGCCGTCCTGATTTTGCAGCGTGAAGTTTTCTACGATGTCGTTGACTTGCATGCGTGCTCCTTGCGGTTTTTGGCCGAGACGGTTTGATGCGCGATCCGAAGCTTGCGATCTTCTGACTTTACAAGGAGTCGATGGCGCGTGCTTTGTCGGTCAGTTAAGGGTAACGCCGCGGTGAGGCCGCTTGTGGTCTTGGTAAACATCCAACCCCTTGAACGCGCCTATATTTATTGGTTTGACCAGTAAATTCTCGCGTCGGCCGACATTTCTGACGTTTTGGCATTGACGTAGGGGTCATTCAACCAACAGAGGGGAAAGCTCCCAGGGCGTGATAAACCCTGATATCGCTTGGATTAGCGGGGATTTCCTCTTCAAGTGAAGGCCTCTGGAAGCTCACTTTTGGAGAAACGGAGTAGTTGACAACTGCAATCCCCACCCTTTAGTTTTCTCTGGTTTCAATTTTCATGGGATCGGATGCAGCGTACTGGTCAGACCAAACAATTCAGAGAGTAACTGCTCTGAATGACTGATTGCGTCCTCTTCTTTCACTCTTTTTCGAGGTCGCGATGCTATCTGCCCTTCGCTCGTCACGCGCTTATGTGGTTCCATTCGTAGTGATCGCGATCGCTCTACTTTGCCGGATTGACGCTTCGGGCCAGATCGCGCCGACCGTGATTTTGCCGTATACGATCAGCACGATTGCGGGCGGGGGAACGACGACGACCGCCGGAAGCCCGTGTTTTGCCGGCAGCGTGTTGAAGGCGACAGATGCTTTTGGCGATGGATGCCCCGCCACACAGGCTGTCTTCGCCACTGATTTTCGCGGAGGGATCGCGACGGACCCACAAGGCAACGTGTATATCGCCGATACCTCGAACAACCTGATACGGAAGATTGATGCGCGCAGTGGGGTGATCTCGGTCTTCGTCGGCGGAAACACGATCTGCGCCGGCGCGGTGGACAAACTCGGCGACGGCTGCCTGACGACGGCAACTGGCGGCTTCAACAATCCGCGCGGCATCGGGAGCGACCCTTACGGCAATATCCTTATCGCCGGATACAGCGATCAGCTAGTGCACCTGGTCTGCAACGCCGTCTCTCCGCTATGCACGGCGGCGCAAGTTGGATTTATGCGCGTGGCGGCCGGATGCACCACGGGAAAGTCGAGCGTTGGCACAAGCGGTTCAACTGGAGACGGTACGAATGCGACACCCTCCGGCACCTGCGGTTCGTCTGTTGCAACGTTGAACCAGCCGCGGGGCGTGGCTGCGGACAGGTTCGGGAATATCTACATCGGCGACACCGGAAATTCGCGCTTTCGTGTGGTCGCAGGGCCTGTCATTTCCGGTGTGACGAATCCCTTGATCGCCATCCTGCAATTGAACCCGGCGAACAGCGGCATCACGGCGGCGACGGCGGCAGGCAACATCTACGCTCTGGTTGGAGGGTCTCAGTTCACAGTTCCATCAGCCGGAGCGCCATGCTTTACGGGGAGCACCAGCACTGCGCTTGACGGCTTCGGCGACGGTTGCCCTTTCTTCAACACCAGCCAGACCGCGACGGGCGGCTTTACGCAGGGGATCACTGCCGACGCATTTGGCGATGCGATCTTTAATGATGCAAACGGGACGGGACGCGTGCGTGTGGTGTATGCGGGGGGAGTGAATAACCCCATGACGAAGATCATCACGGCAAATAATCCCACCGTGACAACGCCGCAGGTTGGTTATGTCTATTCCATCGCCGGTGGCGGTTCTACGGCGACGTCCGGAAGTCCCATACTCGGCAGTTCAGCGAACATCGACGGCAGTATCTTCCGCGTGACGACGGATGCAAATGGAAACATCTTTGTCGGCGATAACACTCAGGTTCTTTTCATCGACGGGAACACGGGATATATCCGAAAGATCGCCGCGAGCGGAACGGCGTGTGCGGGAGCAGATGCAGCGGGGGACGGTTGCCCGGCGACGCAGGCAGTCTTCGGCGGCAGCAATAACGTGCTGACTCTGGCGTTGGATAATCTGGGAAATTTGTACTTCGACGACGGGACGCACGCGACGATTCGCAAGGTATCCTCGACTAGTTTCGCGCCAACAACGATTGGCACCAGTGCGACTCCAGGGATCTTCGTCCATGCTCCGGCAGGTACGACGTCAATCTCGACGACGCTGGCTGCGAACTCGAACTTCACGCTGGGCACGCAGAGCTGTACGACGAACGCCGGCGACCAGAGCTATGACTGCATCATTCCCGCGACCTTCACTCCAACGCAGGTTGGACTTCGCGATGGCCCGATCCAGATTCTGACGAGTCCTTCAAGCCTAGGAACGACCATCAACACGTCGCTGACATCGGTTGCGAGGGGAGCCAATCTGGTCTTCGATCCAGCGGCCCCGGTGACGCCAACAACTCAGACGCTCGGCTCGTCTGCGCCAGTCTCGGTCGCGGTCGATGGCCACGGGGACGTCTACTCGGTCAATAGTTCGGCACAGATCACTGAGGTCATTCCAACGGCCTCTGCAACGTCGACGCCGATATCCGCGGCGCTTACCGCAATGCCCAACCAGATTGCGGTTGGCACGGATGGAAGTGTGTATTCAGCGACTCCGGGATCAGCGAGTATTACGAAGCTCGCTCTCGCGGGAACGAACTACACAACGCAGACTTTGACGAACAGCGCGATTGCCTCAGCGCAGGCGATTGCGGTAGATGCAAACGGCAACATCTATGTGGCCGATAACACAACCGGAGCGGTAATCAGGTTGTCACAGACGACGGGCATTGCCGCGACGTGGACTGCCACGGCACTGAATAATCCGGTTGCGCTGGCGCTCGATGGGCTGGGAAATGTTCTGGTGGCAGACAAAGGAGCAGGCGCGGTCTATCGACTGCCTACAGGCGGAATCACAACGGGATTGCCGCCTACTGTAACCGTAATCGGCACAATTTCTCCCGTGGGAGTTGCGGCAGACCCGGCCGGCGACGTATATATCGCCGACGCGAGTTCCAACAGCATTATTGAGGTTCCGGTTTCCGGCACACAAGCGACGGTGGCGACGGGATTCACGGCGCTCAACGGGATTGCAGTCGACGGCGCAGGCAACGTCTATGTCTCGGACTCGAGTCAGCCGGGAATTGTGCGGGTGGCGCGTAATGGCTTCGTCTTCGACTTCGGCACAAATATATCTACGGTTCTGGATGGAAGTATTACGAACTCAGGGAATGCTACAGCCACGGGGTTTGCGCAGGGGGACAGCAGCGACTTTCAACTGGCAGGCACAGGGAGCACGTGCAATGTTGCCGCATCGACGGTCTTGCCGGGAGCTGCATGCGCGATCGCAGCGAGTTTTACGCCGACGTCAACGGGAAGTGGTTCGGTCCCAAATGCGATCTCGTTTTTGCCCACGGGAAATACTACCGGTAGCCTGACACTAACCGGTACCAAGTCAGGATCCCAGGTGACGACCACGACGACTATCGGCGGACAAACTCCTGCGGCGCCGGTCTACAGTGCGCCCGGTGCGATGGTCACATTCATGGTGACGGTAGTGCCGAGCACAGGAACCGCATCCGGCAATATTTCGGCTGCCGTGGATGGGGGAACTCCCGGGGTGTATCCCCTCAACGCAACTGGTGTGGCGACGATTTCGCTGTCCGGGCTGACCGCCGGCTCACACACACTGACGGCATCGTATCCAACGCAGAGCGGCATCGTGGGATCGACTGCAACGCCTGCTGTCTTCAGTGTTGCGCAGGCGGCAACTACAGTTTCCTGGACTCCAGCGACGTTGACCCAGCAGTTTAGCCAGGCTATCGGAACGAGTGTATTCAACGCTACGGCAGGCGGCGTTGCTGGAGCCTTCGTCTACTCGGCCACTCCAAGCGGAGGCACTGCTATGGCTGTCGATGCGGCGAGCTATCTGCCGATTGGCACCTACAGCCTCGCTGTCAGTTTCACGCCGACCGATGCTGTCGATTACTTGCCCTCCTCAGCTACCGTCGCGAACTACACCGTTACCAAAGCTTCGACGACGGCAGCACTTGGCGTCTCGACTAATGTGGTCGCCTCCGATGGTTCAGGCAACTTCAGCACGGTCGCTGCCGCCGTTGCGGCGCTCCCTGCGACTGGTGGAACGATTTATGTAGCGCCGGGCACCTATAGTGGTCAATTTACGATCAGCTATCCGAACGTTGCGCTTCGCGGGCTGGGTGGTGACGCTACGAAAGTAGTGCTGACGGCAGAGGGTGGTGCGTTCACGCCGCCGCTTCCACCGGGCGTTCCACCGGGGAACAACGGAGCGACGGGTGACCAGGGTTCGGCGACCGTTGTGGTCGACAAATCAACCATCGGAGGCGTGAGCTACACGCCGAATTTCTTCTACGCAGAGAACCTCTCCATTGCGAACACGTACGACAGCGATGCAACCAACTCCAACACACTCGCAGTGGTCAGTGGCACCTGCACGGCGAATCAACCCGCAACAAATAATTTCGCGCTCTATAACGCGGGTACACTTTGTGGAACGCAGGCGCTCGCGCTGTGGATTCGTTCCGACAAAGCTGTGTTGAACAACGTCCGGCTGCTGAGTCTTCAGGACACGCTCTACGCCGGCAGCCAGGGATGCGGAACGACCTGCGTTCCTGCGCGCCAATACTACTGGAAGGGATACATCACCGGCGACGTGGACTACATCTTCGGCGATGCGGCAGCGGTATTCGATCAGACCACTTTCTTTACGACATATCACGGCCTGACGGCGACTGGCACCGAGACTATTGAAGCCCAACAGAAACTGCGGCCAACCGGGGGCGCGGGCGACTATCTCAGCGGATACATTTTCAATAACGCCAATCTGACATCGCAGAGTTCAGGGATGACTAATCTCTATCTTGGCCGCCCGTACGGTCAGTACTCGACGTTTGTGATGCTCAACACTACTGTGGATCAGGTTAATCCCCTGGGATGGATCGAGTTTTCGGGCGATACAAATCTGCCAACTTCTACCTATGCCGAATTCAACACGCTGGGTGCGGGTGGCGCGACGGTCGGCCAGCGTGAGACGATCTCGATTCGGCCGGAGAACCTGACCGCGGCACAAGCTGCGCAGTATGCTCCTTTAGCGTTTCTCGGCACGTCGGCTCCAGACTCGTGGGACCCTACGCAGGGGCTCGCCACAGGCGTCAACGGCTATGTTCCTGCGAGCAGTAATAAATTGACTGTCGGCCTGGGTCAGAGCCTGACGATCCTTGCGCGACCACAGACTCCAGGCGGTGGCGCTATTCCTACGGGAAGCTATACCTTGAGCGATGGGTCGACCGTTCTCAAGTCAGGCACGCTCGATGCGTCTGGAAATGCGTATCTCTCAACGAGCCAACTGTCCGTCGGAGTACACAACCTTGCGCTGAGCTATGCCGGCGACGCGAACTTCAGCGCCTCGACTACGACGACTCCGTTTGCTCTCACGATCATAGGGTCACAGACGGCAGTCAACGTAACTCCTGCGAACCCGGTCTACAACTCTCCCGTCAATGTGACCGTTACAGTGACACCAAATGTGCCATCGAACGCGTTGACCGGAACGGTCTCGCTCACGGTAGACGGCGGCGCGCCGATCACAATGGCGCTCTCTGGCGCCGCGGCGAACTTCACCCTGACTGGTCTTAGCGGTGGAGCGCACAGCCTGGTTGCTACTTACTCCGGAGACAGCAACGGCAATAGCTCCAGCACAGGAATGGCTACAGTGACGCTTGCGCCGATCAGCCTGACGGTGACGGCGCCGACGGTGTCGGTCCCGTATGGCAGCGTGATTCCGGTATACACGGCAACCTACAGCGGTTTCGTCGGCGCGGACACCGCAGCGACTGCTCTGACTGGCGCTCCCGCTTTGATGACAACGCCGGCGACGCCGGTCAACGCGGGTGCCTACGCTATCAATGCGACTGCAGGCACCCTGGCGTCACCGAGCTATACTTTCGTTTTCGTCAACGGTCTATTGACGATCACCCCTGTCGCGACGACGACGACATTGGTTAGCTCGAATGCGAGCCCGGGACAGAATACGCCGGTTACCCTGACAGCTACAGTTACCTCGACAGCAAAAGGAACACCCACCGGTTCCGTCAGCTTCTTTACTGGAACAACGCTGCTGAACACAATTACGCTTCCGTCCAGCGGCGTCGCGACGTTGAGCACAAGCTTTGCGACCCTGGGCGCATCTACGATTACCGCTGTCTATTCTGGAGACGGCAATTTCGTCACGTCGACCTCAAGTGCGGTGAGTGAGACGGCGGTGGTTTCCGGCTTCACGGTTTCGGCGGCTCCAACCGCGCTCACGATCAAGAGTGGAGCTTCCGGAACGCTGGTGCTCACATTGACGCCAACAGGCAACTTCCAGGGTGCATCGACGTTTGCGTGCACTGGCCTGCCTGCCTCCGCAACCTGTACCTTTGCTCCTTCAGTCGTCAATTTCGCCGGCAATAACGCTGCAGTGACGACGCAGCTCACGATTGCAACGAACGTGCAAACCAGCTCGCTCAGGCCGTTGGATCGGCGAGAGAGCGGCACACTTCTGGCTGGAATCTTCTTCGTGCCGGGTCTGTTCTTTGCCGGAATAATCGCCATGCGTCGCAGGGATTTTGATGGGCGATTCGGTGGATTGCTGATGGCCCTGCTGGTGATGGGAGGCTTGATAGCTACTGTTGGCTGCGGAGGCAGTTCCACCCCATCCTCAACTACTACGGCGGTTACTCCTGCCGGCCGGTATTCCGTTGTCGTGAGCGCAAATGCAGTCAATGGCATTGCAAGTACAACACAACAATTCACCGCGACCGTGACTGTGACGCAATAAGAGGTTCAAAGGACAAGAGAATGCGATTCAGATGGATAACGAAACGTGCAGTATTGGGTGCTGGGGCGGTGACGATCTTCGTTCTTGCGGCGCAAGGGCAGGACACTCGTACGGTGAACGAGCCGACTTTTCTGGCGAGCTGCACTACCTTGCAGGCACAGCAGGCAATCGTGAGCGGGGAACCGGCTTCCGAGACGACCTTCGATACAACCAGGCTGCAGGCCGCTCTCAATAGCTGTGCAACCGGACAGGCGGTTGAGCTGCAGGCTTCGGGAACAAACAACGCGTTTCTAATCCAGCCGATCACGATTCCGACAGGGGTCACACTGCTGGTCGATGGCGGTGTCACGGTGTTTGCCTCCCGCAATCCCGCCGACTACCAGATCAGCGGCGCTGAGACTTGCGGCACCGTTGGGTCGGCGGGCAATGGCTGCAGTCCCCTCTTCAATATCGCCAAGAATGCGACCTCAAGCGGCGCGGGCATCATGGGCTACGGAGTCATCGATGGGCGGGGGGAAGACAAGCTGCTGATCAATGGCACAGCGTCGACAAGTTCGTGGTGGGATATCGCCAATCAGGCCGACGTCAATGGCGGTAGTCAAAATAATGTCGTGATGTTGGCGGCAAGCAAAGCGTCGAACTTTACGCTCTACAAGATCACCTTCAAGAACTCTCCGATGTTTCATGTGACCTGGAAGAACGCAACCGGGCTTACGGTGTGGGGAATGAAAATCATCACTCCGTTCTCCGCTCGTAACTCCGACGGCATCGACCCGGATGGCTCAAACATTACGATCACAAACTCCTCCATCAGTGATGGCGACGACAACGTGGCGGTCAGCGCTTCGAGCGCTGCGTCCAACATTACGATTTCCAATGACAATACTTATAGTGGGCACGGAATCTCGGTCGGCAGCTTCACCCAGGGCGGCCTGACCAACATGCTGGTGACCAACATCAATCAAGCGGGAACCGCGGCAGACGGCAACGGCATTGCCCTGCGCCTGAAAACGGCTCTCGACCGCGGCGGCCTGCTCCAGAACGTTACGTATCAGAATATCTGTATGCAGAACCACAGGACACTGATCCTGATCACACCGCTCTACAACACGAACAGCGGCACATTGATTCCTCAATTCAAGAACATTACGTTTCGAAACGTTCACGGCCTTACCAAAGGAACGATGAGCATTGCCGGTTATGATGCCAATCATCTGACAACGCTCAATCTGGATAACTTTGTGTTTGATGGCGGTCTGACAACGGCAAATCTCACGCCTCCTTTCACCTTCGACACCATCGCGCTTGGGCCGGGGCCGGTTTCGCCGGCGTTTTTACAGAGTCTGACAACTACGGGGGTTTCCTACAACGGCAGCGTCACGGCGCCCACGACTAGTCCTTATCCCTGTTCGGCATCGACCTTTACGTTTCTTGTGGGCGAACTGTTTCTTTCCACCGCGACCAGCACAAATCTTTCGACGGTAACGGTCCCAGGTCCAGGCGCAGTTACGTTGAATGCCATGTTGCAACCTGCGATGTCGCAGGTGACCTACTCAAGTTCCACTGGTACTGCAGCACCGACTGCTTCCGTTCAGTTCTATGAAGGAACCAACGTGGTGGGGACGGCAGCGCTTGGAGGAAATGGAACGCTGGCCAGCCTGACTCTAACGGGGGTTACGGCCGGAGTTCATACCTATACCGCGCAATATCCCGGTGATTCGACCTACGCCGCGTACCCGTTTGGCAGCGTCACTGTGACCGTGATGCCATTTTCAACGGCTTCAACTACTGCGCTGGCAGCCTCGCCCTCGCCGGTACAGGCAGGGTCGAGCACGGTGCTGACGGCAACGGTGACCGGAACCCAATCGACGACGGTGCCGACCGGTGCGGTGAACTTCTTTGATGGAACAACGATGATCGGCTCGGCGGCTGTCGGTACGGCCGCCTCAGGGGCGACGGTGAGCGCTACGTTGTCGGCGGTTCTTAATGGACCGGGTGCTCACAGTCTGACCGCTCAATATGTCGGCGACTCTAACAATGCGGCCTCTACGAGTCCTGTCACGACTGTGACGGCGACGGCGATACCTACGACGACAACTCTCAGCTTTGCTTCAGGAACAATTGCGATAGGCGCGAACGAGATTCTGACCGCGACCGTGGCCTCAGCCGCAGGAGTTCCCAACGGCAGCGTGACCTTCCTCAGTGGAACGACCTCGCTCGGCACGGCTACGCTAACCAACGGAACGGCCACGTTGACAACTACGTCCAGCACGGTCGGATCGGAGACGATCACGGCGGCCTATGGCGCGACGGGAAACTTCGGCGGATCGACGAGCGCGTCCCTGATGCTGAGTGTCACGAACCCGTTGACGCTTACGCTCAGTGCGTATGCGGTATCCATCGCGCCCGGAGCTTCAGGGAACGTGACGGTTTCGGCTGCTCCGGCTATCGGCTTCACCGGAGCGATCACATTTTCCTGCTCAAGCCCGGTCGCGTACGTCACTTGTTCACTGAACCCATCTTCGCAAACAATCAGCGGCACCACCGCCGTACAAAGCACGATGACCATGAACATCGCTTCGACGTTGAGCAACCTGGAGCCGGTGACGAAGCCAGAGACGTTGGGGAAGACCGCTTATGCGCTTCTGTTCCCGCTCGGTGCCTTCGCGTTTCTGGGCTTCGTGAGGCGAGGAAAGAGATTGCGCAGCTTTAGTCTTCTGGTTGCGCTGTGTCTCAGCGTCGTCGGTGTGGCTGGAATTTCCGGCTGCGGAGGCTCTACACCGGCGACGACCACGACCAAGCCAACGGCGCCAAGTGGAGCGCAGGTAGTCACCGTCACCGCAAAGAGTGCGGCGGCGACTCAGACAATACAGGTGACGGTAAATATTGGAAGCTGAGGCACGGCCGGATCCAGCCCGAAAGTCTGGAATTGTTAGCCGGCTGCAAGTGCGGCGAGAGTTTTTTCGAGGGATACGGAGTCTTCGATGTTGAGGGCTTTCTGGTTGCGGTCGATCTGACGCATGAGGCCGGATAGGACTTTGCCGGGACCGACTTCGATGAAGTGGGTGGCGCCCTGAGCGATGAGGAGTTGGATGCATTCGACCCAACGGACGGGGCCAGTCACCTGGCGTATGAGACAGTCGGGAACTTCGACGCTGCGGGTGAGCAGGCGCGCGTCGACGTTACAGGCTACGGGGAAGTGTGGGATGTTGAAGGTGAGAGTTGCGAGGTCGCGGGCCAGGGCGTCCTGCGCGGGTTGCATGAGGGCGCAGTGGAAGGGAGCGCTGACCTGAAGCATGACGGTGCGCTTGGCTCCGGCTTGCTTGCATAGGTCGGCGGCGCGCTCGACGGCGGGGGCTGATCCGGAGATGACGGTCTGGTCGGGGGAGTTGAGGTTGGCGGGTGAGACAACGGCGCCATTGGGGATGAAGGTTCTGGATGCTGGGTCGCCGGGAAGCGGGGTGAGTTCGTCGGTGACCTGGGAGCAGATCTCGCCGATGAGGTTGGCGTCGAGGCCGAGGATGGCGGCCATTGCGCCAACGCCGGGAGGAACGGCCTGCTGCATGTATTGGCCGCGAGAGCGGACGGTGCGGACGGCGTCGGCGAAGCTGAGAGTGTTGGCGGCGACGTGAGCCGAGTATTCGCCGAGGCTGTGGCCGGCAGCGAAGGCAGGTTGAACGCCGCGTTCGGCGAGTACACGCGCGGCAGCGACGGAGACGGTGAGGATCGCGGGCTGCGTGTGTTCGGTGAGCTTGAGTTGGTCTTCGGGGCCTTCGAAGATGAGCTTGGAGAGCGCGAAGCTGAGGGAGGCGTCGGCTTCGTCGAAGACGGCTCGCGCGGCGGGGAAGTTGTCGTAGAGGTCGCGGCCCATGCCGACGGTCTGCGAGCCCTGACCGGGAAAGAGGAAGGCTAATTTGGTTGTACTCATCGTTGACGATGGTAAATCAGTGGAGGAAAGAGTGAGGCGAGGGTGGTGCTTTCTGGCGAGCCTGGGAGCAGGTGTCCATCTAGGGTTTTAAGCCTCTGGTCATCTGTAGAAGGCTGCTGTGCGGGGTGATGGAGGCGACGTTTTCGTGCTTCATGCAGAATTCCCTGCCATAGGTGGCGTGGAAACGGAAGAACTCCTGGGAGGTATGCTGGCCGGGCATAAGCCAATCGTGCGGTTCCAGGATGATGAGGGGGAAACGGTTGATGGGTTCGGTGTCTCCCTCGAAGAGGCACTTTTCGCCGCCCTCGATATCAACCTTGAGCAGAAACGGGGTGTAAGCAGCGGCGGGTTTAGAGGCGAGGAGAGAGCCGACGGAGACGACATCGATCTCTGTGCCCCGGCGTTCAGCGGTTATGCGGAAGTCCATTGGGGTTCCGCTGGGATTGTCGAGGTAGGCGCGGCCGTCTGCGGAGGAGATGGCGGCCAGCCTCAGGTCGACGTCGAGGCCGGTGCAGTTGCGGCGGAGTAGGGCGAAGTTCTCGGCCGATGGTTCGACGGCGATGATGTGGGCTTCGGGGTAGCGGGCGGAGAGCCAAGTGACACTGGCGCCGATGTTAGCGCCGCAGTCGATGATGAGCGGTTGGCGGCCAGAGGCGACAATCTCACGGTAGATGTTGTCGGTAAGGGCGCCGTGCACGCCGGATGGCATGTCGTATTGAGCTTCGGTGAAGCATTGCTGGATGGCGAGGACGTCGGCGTCGCTCCAGCGGCGGTGGACGAGATTGAAGGTGCGGTCGCGGTAGGCGACCTGGGTCACGGTGTGGTCGTTGGGAATGTCTGGGTTTGAGATGCGGCGCGCAAGACGAATAAACGGGCTAAAGGTTTTGTGTGCGACGCGACCGATGTAGGTCGAACTAAGAAGCTCCACGACTCGTTGCATTTTGAACCTCAGTGCAATGCTTAAAACGATCGGGGAGTAGCACTTACAGTACTCGACTGGAACCCGGAAGTCGAGGAATTTCGGTGGGTTACCTCAAAATTTAATTAGATACCGAGGCCGAAGTCTACGTCCTGCTCGTCGCCTGCGTGGGCGTAGGCGTCGTAGGGGGTGCGGTGGTTGAACACGTAGCGCTGGCGTAGTTCGCGTCCGATGAAGAGGCCGAGAGCTACAGCTCCGAGGCCGGCGGAGATCCAGCCTACGGTCTTGATGAGAGTGGTCTCCTCTTCTTCTTCACCTTCCGGCTCCCCCTTTTGTCGGGGAAAGGGAAGGGTGCCGGTGACGGAGGTGTCCTCTGTCTTGGAGTCAGCGGCGCGTGGTGTGGAGCGAAACCTCATGATATCGATGATAGCTCACGTTCTGAAGAGATGGTGGAAACTGTCGTTCGGTTACAGTGCTGCTTTCGTGTCATCGGCCTTTTGACGCTAACCGTGAGGAAAGGTTGCGTTTATTTGTCGTCGAATGGTTTGATGCAAAGCGTGCCGCCAGGTCACATCGGCTTGCTCTAGTTCACGACGACGTCCTTGAAACCGAGGCCGTAGAGAAGAGTGGTGATGGTGGCGCGGGCGTTTTTGCTGGCGGCGTCGAGGATGCCGTCGGCGAGGGCGGCCTGCTGGAGCTGCTGTTCGGCTTTGGCGCGGGTGTCGGTTTCGAGATTGGGGTCGGCGGCTACCAGCAGGCCGGTGGATCGCACGTAAACACGGGTGTGCTGGTTGTCGAGAGTGGTGAGGAAGAGCTGCGAGGGCGGCAGAGTGACGTGGATGGACTGAGCGCCGTCCTTGTCGGTGATGCGGACGTCTTCGGGCTTCAGCTGGGCGAGATCGATTCCTGCGATGGACTGGCCATGGACGACTAGGAGGATGCGGTCGCCGGCAAGAAGATCGGGCAGCACGGCTGAGGATTTGGAGCCTTCGACGATGGTGTCGATGGAGTAGACGACGGTTTCCAGGCGGGCGAGGCGCTGGATCTTCTGGACGACCGCGGGGACTGAGGTGTCGTAAGTAGTGGTGCGCCCAGTGATGGCGGTGGCGACTCGGGCCATGATGCCGGAGGTGGCGTGGCGGATGAAGACCGCCAGCGCGGCGGCTCCGAGGATGAGGGACAGGAGGATGAGGAGCAGGGTTCCGGAGGAGCCGCTGCGGCCCGAGCCGTAGGATCGGTATTGGGTAGTCATGGCTGGTTCGGTGCTCCTTAGTTCTGTTCCGGGTACAGTGCTGTTGGGGTACCCCGATTGCCCGGGCGCAAATTCTCTTTAATCAATCATTTGCGCGTTGCCAATGTCTGGTTTGGCGATTTTATTTTCGCTTCATCGTAAGTATAGCTGTTGCAGGATAACTACCATGCCACGCGGATCTTTACGCTAGTCAATGAGTTAGATGGTTCCGTGGCTTGACATGCGATTTTTGCGCGAAAAACGCAAAAAATAATTGCAGCGACCTTGTCGGATAGGAGGAGACTGGTTTGGTCGAGATGCTTCTTTCAGGCCAGATGCTTCTTTCAGGAGTGATCCATGAGACGAATCGTTCTGAGAGCTGTTGCGTTGAGTGGTTTCGCGGTGTTTGTTCTGGTAGGCGCGGTTTCGGGGGCGCAAGCGCAGGATGCGCAAGCACCGTATCCGAAGATGGCGCCCGTTGACCAGTACATGATGGAGCGAAGCGCTGAGATCGCGTTGGCGCGGAGTGCTGCTCCGCCATCCATCTCGGCAGATGCCGAGGTGATGGTGATGGGGCGGCATGGGTATGAGGTCGCAGCGAAGGGAAAGAACGGTTTCGTGTGCCTGGTGGAGCGTGGGTGGACTGCCGGGGTGGACGATCCCGTTTTTTGGAATCCCAGGATACGGGGTCCGATCTGCTTCAACCCGGCGGCCGTGCGATTCATCGTCCCAATCACGATCAAGAAGACCGAGTTGATCCTGGGTGGACGATCCAAAGAGCAGATGGTCGAGGAGATTAAGGCTGCTTTCGACAAGAAGGATTTGGCGGCGGTGGGATCGGGCGCGATGTGCTACATGCTGTCCAGGCAGGGATACGTGAGCGACACTGACGGGCACTGGCATCCTCACCTTATGTTTTTCGTTCCAGGCACGGAGCCGGAAGCGTGGGGCGCAGGGTTGCCGGGGTCTCCCGTTGTTGCCGGAATCAAGGACACCCTGGATGGGTATACGTTGTTTATGGTTCCGGTTGGCCACTGGTCAGACGGGACGGCGGCTTCAGTGGGTGGGCACTGAGCTGGGTTTCTTTAGTTCATTGCAAAGCTGGAATGAGGGGCGCGGAAGTGACGGCGGTCACAGAGTATTGCGTGATCGCAGGTGTGGATGTTTTCGCGCACTTTCAGTTCGGTCTCGATTACGGTGTTCGCAATGGTTGCGAAGCATTTGAGGCAGATTGAATCAAAGGAGCCGTCCCGATTGAGACGGTGGGGGAAGGTGCGGAGCCTGGTGGCCATCGTGCGGCCTCTTTTCCTGGTAAGTCTCAACCGTAGCCCGTTACAGGCGCTGTGTCCACTAAACGACATAAGAAAACAGTGGTGAGTCAGTAATAGTTTTGTCGTTGGACCCTGAATGTTGGGATCTTCGCTGCCGCGAAAATTGCCCACTTTAGCGACGATGAGTCCGTCGCGAAGATAGGACACCGGTGGTGGTGCTGTTGGATGTGGGTCACCTGTCCCACCTCCCTAGTGTCTACGAAAGTGCTTCATGATTGAGTGCACGAACGCACTCACCCAACCTACAATATGAAAAGTGCTGACGATGCGTTCGCGCGCTTCTCGCAAAGCCTGCTGCCGACTCCATAGAAGAGCGTCGCATTCCCCATACTTCAGCTTCTTCAATTCATATCCTTCGCGGAAATCTCCCAGCACCACATCGATGTGAGGGGACCGCGCAACGAGCCAAACAATGAGCATCCAGCAGAAGACAGGAGAACGTTGCTCGCGAACGATTGCCCTAAAGGTGCGGAGACGCCGCTTGTCGTTCTCCATCGTGGCTTTCCGCAACGCAGCTGATACCTCGGAGCTGCTATGCGTGACATACAAACTTCCTACGACTGTGGCCAAAAGCGCAGTCTCCACTACGTGGCCAATTCCCGTTGCAACTAGCAGTAATGCTGCCCAAGCCTTCGAAGCTAGACAAAAAAGGGCGCCTCGTCGACCTAATCTTTCCACCAACTCAGCACAATCGAACGCCTTGAGATCGCCCATGAGGCGAGCAAGTGAATCCGACGTTCGTTGGGTTCTGCCCAACAGACTTTCAGCCCAGAGTCTGGACGGGTCCAAACCAGACCGCACTAGACCGTCGACAGCGAGACAGTATGTGCCCAACGTTGCGAAGGTTGAAACCGCGAGACGATTGCGAACTCTCATAACTGCGAATGCAAATTGGTAAAGCAACCTGACTTGGAAGGTAGAACTGGCCTCTTTCATGAAATCTCCTCGAACCGAAGTGAATTAGATATCCTCAAGCGGGTATAAATTGCGAACCGCCTGCACTGCTCGCTTCATTGCCCCTATTCCAGATGCTGTGATGGTGAAATATCGCTTAGCTCGCCCCCCACGTTCTGGAGTAGGCTCGCCCAACTCAGAGCTGACATAACCTTTGCTCTCGAGTCGATCCAAAGTTGTATACAAAGCTCCGATAGAAATTTTCCTTTCTGTTGCGTCTTCGATTGCTTCTCGAATTGTTGTTCCGTATGCCTCCTTTCTCAGTCGGTATACGGCTAATAGAGCAAGCTGCTCAAATTCGCCTAGTCCTTCTCGTGTGCCCATCATGGTGTTTCCTCCGAATGTTTGTTTCACGTTGTAGAACAAATGTTACTACTGCAAAATAGAATAAATGGGGTTTGTTGTCAAGTCATTCATTCCTTTAGCGTAATTTTCGTATGGGCCTGTCGGGTGATTTCGCTATGCGTTCGCCACAGATTTTGCTCGTGTCCACTCGTTGCTGCATAGCTAACGCGCGTTCGGACAACTCTTGACGGAAGTGCTGAATGAAAACTTCTCTCAAGAGGCGTCGGCCGTCAGATTACAACACAAAGGCTTTCATCACCCAATTTGCGTATCCACAGATTGCGCTCGAACTGGGATTGGGTTTCAGTGTTGGGGTGAGTCTTAGGTGGTTTTGGTAGCTGGCGGCGATGAAGTCAGGGAAGATGGGGTGGGGCTGGAGGGGCTTCGACTTGCCGTCTCGGTTGCCGGCTAGGGAAAGACAACAGCAGATCCTCCGCCATTTGGAGGGCGGTTTTCGAAAGCGCTTGGTGGACGAAACGGTAGTATGTTCTACGAGGTGCGCCCCCACGCCTGCGCATCTATCTTCCACTCCTGGCCATGCTTTGAAAATGTATAGGCGAGGGTGCCGGTCCGAACGGCAGTTTGGCCCTTAATCGTTACCGTAAGAGTCCCCGCTACGACAGCGTACGCATAGGAGCCCTCCACATTCCAAAACCCCATCTCGTACGACAGATGTTCGTGTGAAACCCCAAGGTTCTCACGCCACTTCTCTACGTCTGCGAGCCAATTGACCGCAGCATTCGGGTTCAACCAGAGATAGGGTGCGATGCCGTCAATGATGATCGCGGTGTCCCCAAAAACACCGAGGAAAAGCTTGGTATTCTGGGTGTTGAAACCGTTGATATGACCCTCGATAAGGGTCTGGATTTCATTCGGTGGTTTGCTGGTCACGGTCATCCTCCGGCCATCTCGCCCGTCTGATCATCCGCGAGTATACGCATCACGGCAGCACCAGCCACTGTCAAAACTGATAGTTCGTAGTGGAGAATCGTCTACCCCGACGGTGATGAGACTGCGAGGAAGGAGCACCAGGCGCGATACCTTGACCATTCCCAAAACGGGAATCACTCAAAAATAAATCCGGAATCCATGGAAAATTTTTGAGACTGGAATAGCACCACCCAATTCACCACAAATCACCACGATTCCACCACAACTTCACCACCAAAAAACCACGTTTTACCACCCGTTTTTTCAAAAACCCCCTGCAAAAACGCGAAAAAGCCCCCAAAAGAAAAAATGAACGATTGGAACGAAAAACTGTTGGCAATATCGCGAGAAGGGTGGAGACTAGCTGTTGACCCGAGGTTATACAACGGAAGAGCGCCGGCTACAACGACCGGCTCACTGTGCGCCTCAAACGGGTTATTTGATTGGAAAAATTTCATGAAACACTATTTCTGCCAATGGGGTTCGAATGCAACCAATACGCCGTTATCTGACAAAAGATGACCTTCATAGTGCCTCCAATCTTGTTGAGACGCTATGTAATCTGAACTATCTTATCTGCGAAGAATCGGAGCGTCCGGAGAAGGTGCGGGATTATGCGACTCTGTCGGACGAGCGGTTACGAATACTGTCTGTACTTCTGCTCTCGGTGCAGGATTAGGCTTTCGGCTCGGATAAACCTTAAGGCAAATGGCGGTCAGGGTGGCCCTGGCCGCCATTGTGCGTTAATTTCAGCGCTAGTGGGCCTAGTGGGCTCAATGCGCGTAGATGGCCTCGATGGTGACGGCCAGGAAGGAGTGGCCGAAGACGGTAGGGTGGATGCCGTCCCAGAAGAGCGTGTGGGCTGGGTCGGCGCATACGGTGAAGGTTGCACTGAGACAAGGGTCGACGATGTCGGTGAAGCCGAAGTGGGTTGCGTCGTCTGCAATGGCCTGGAAGAGATCGAAGGAGTCCAACCGGTTGATGCGGACGCCGGGAAGGAGCTGTTCGAATTGCAGGAAGCCGTTGAGGTCCTTGTTGGTTGCGAGGACTGCGGCGGTGTTGAAGGCTGCGAAGGCGTGGCCTTCGGGGACGATTGCGAGATTGAAGATGTTGGGGATGAGGAAGTTTCTGGCGCCGGCAGCGCGAAGGATGGCTTCGGTGGTGGCGATGCCCAAGGCGATCTGGAAGCCGAGTTGTTGCGGCGAGCCGGCTCCTGCGGCGTCGATGATGTCATTGCCTCCGCCTTCGAGGAGGTAGAGGGCGTTGGGATCGGCTTTGCCGCCGTGCTGGCTAAGGTAGAGGGCGACCTGCTGGGGGACGCTGGGGATGAAGGCTCCGCCACCGATGGGAACGGGAGCGGTGACCAGGGCTCCGCCAAAAGCGTAATCGGTACCGCCCTGGAGGGAGGGTTTCATGGGTAGACCCCAGGCGCTGGCGATGTGTTCGACAAAGAGGGGGCCGTTGGAGAAGCGGCCGTTGAAGTAAGGCGGCGAGGGAGGTTCCGCTCCACTGGTGGCGAGGAAGAGGTTGCCGACGTCGCAGTAACTGTCGCCGAAGACGAAGATGGCGTCGAAGTGTGGGTTTGCAGCGTGGGCTGCAAAAGGCGAGAGGATGAGGCAGGTAAGGACGGTGCACACCAATACGATCTGTCGTGTCGACATCGTGAAACTCCTTTCAGATTGAATACCCTGGCCGGGATTTGCCTGGTGACTACGGAGGAGCGTGTGTTTTGTGGAACGGAGGGAAATTGTAGGCGGGTGAGGGTAGAGGTGTAAACCGTCTGTTTGTTAAGAGGCGAGGAATGTTCGTGCCGGATGTGGTTTGGCGGGTGGTACGCCGCGCTTCTGAGTGCAGGGAAGAACCGCTTTTTTGCTTTGCCCTTTCAATTGCTTTTTGCGGAGGTCGAGTTCGATATAGTCTCTTGCCCTCGTTTACAAGGCGGACCCCGGCGCATTCCAAATTTTTCCCGAGAAGCGATATTCCTTTGACTCCGCACGGTGATGCAGCAGTGCACTCGTTGCACCGCCACGCGGCGTCCCCGCAACCGGCGGATCGCCGAACGTCAACACGTGGTTCTGGAAGTCGAGAGTGTAGTCGAAGTGGGCGAGGAATTCCTGCCCGAGGATTCCATGGATGTCTGGCGACAGCGCATGGAGCCCATCGAGATTCGTGAAGATCAGCTCCTGGTCTGCCGCTTCGACTGGTCCCAGTGATACCTTGCTTACCTTACCGCCCGGTACCTGCGATGGACCGGACGGAGTGTGGAGGTCCAGTTGCCGCGTCGCCGCCAGCCTAGGTTTGCGCGCCAGCCCCGCCTCCAGCTGATTCGTTTGGCCGCCCGTGTCCAGCAGAAAGCGGTAAGACCCGTGAGCGTTCAAATAGACGCCGTTGACTACCGGCAGTCCCTGAATGATCTTCAGCTTCACGATTGGCTGCGGCGGCTGAGCCAAGTCAGCGCGCGGAAAGGACACTAGTGAAAAGAGCAGCGAGAATGACTGCCGTTTGGGCTCGCATGCTCCCCACGTTGGGGCTTCATGCCGGTTCAAGTCGTGAGGCGGCCCGGATGTTTTCGTGAGGGCCGTGATCAAACCATGATTGAGTTACCGGGGGCCTCTATCGATTTGACGACTCTACGCTCGACCCCTGCGGCGATGCGCCTGAGCCGCGTCGAGGAAGAGCTTGCGCTCGAACCAAAATCGTTTCGCCTACTGCAGTTTCTGATTGAAAATCGCGAGCGGCTCATCGCTTAGACCGCACGAGACGTCTATCCGCAATACTCCCCGGACGGCAAACGGCTTGCGTTCTACTCTTACCGCAGCGGAACCGGACAGATCTGGATCTGCGATACGGAGGGCAGACAGGCCAGGCAACTGACGTTTGTGAAGGGACACGCGGCAACGCCTCACTGGTCGCCCGACGGCCAAATGCTGACGATCGATTCGAATACCAAAGGGCTCTCGCAGGTGTACACGATCAGCCCCAATCTGGAAGATGCCAGTGGGGGGCGGACCGGAGGAGCAACTCGCAGACTCTCTCTACCGCGGCAACTTTGTGGTGGCGAAGCAGGGAATCTATTACATGACCAGCGCTGGCTATGCCGGCACATCCACTCTAAGGTTCTACAGCTTCGCAACCGGCGCCACCAGGACGATCCTGCCGACGGGAATTCCCGAATACGGCATCGACATCTCGCCTGACGGCCGCTATCTGGTCTACGCCCAGCTCGATGATCCGGCCAGTCAGCTGATGCTGGTAGAGAACTTTCACTGAGATCGAATGAACCATCGGCTGACACACGCGGAAAATAACATACGGACGCGTCAGCAATCGGTGATTTAGAACAAGACCGATGGCAGCCAGGCGCCGGAGGGCTCGTTGTAGAGTCCCGCGGTCATCAACGTCATCGGCTGAACCACGCGCAGGCCATTTGCGAGGCACCAGCGGAACAATGCGCTGTTCCGCGACGGCACGAGGATTCCGGGACCCCCAAAGGATTCCACTGAGGCGATCAGGGCCTGCAGGTCTACGTTCGTTTCTGCCGTTGCATGGGTGAAGAAGGCGAGATCTGTCGCATATCCAGTGATGCGGCCTTCCCGCTCCACAACTTTGGCAGTGCCCTGTTGGATAGCCTGCTGCAAATCGGTGCCTCGATCGAATCCATGAACTCGATGAGACACGACGTTACAGGCGTCCGCGTCGGCGGGTTGGGCAGATCGCACGGTACATCCGGGGACGGTGCGTTGAAGGGTTCGTCCCTGCATGCAGGCGAGTGGCTCCCGGACGTCGAAGCCGAGGCTTGCGTAGAGCGAGAGTGAGCGATTGTGAAAGGCAGCCTGTACAAGGCGGACTCCTTCGGCGCCTTGTTCGTTGGCTCGATCCATTACGGCTTGCATGAGCTTGCGGCCGACACCGAGGCTTTGGGCACTGGGGTCGACGGTGATTGGCCCGACGCCTGCGATGATGGAACGTTCGTCAAGGCAATTGCTTCCCACGATCCGGCCATCGCTTTCCGCGACCACGCAATAGAACCCAGGGTGGGAGAACATCATCGAAAGCGCGCCGATGGCAGCGTCCGGACCGGGAAAATCGCAGGGGAAACCGTGCGTTCCGTTGAGGGTGGAGAATGCGTCGTAGCAAATCCTCCCGCACACGGAACTGTCCTCAGGCGTGGCCAGACGGAACGCCAGACCCGTTTGTATTTTCGTCATAGAGGCCATTGACTCCGAGAAACGAGGAATTACTGCATGTGGGGAGAAGTCGAATATAACAAAACGTTAGCGCTTCATTCACGACCATCTACTCTTGGGGTAAGACCGCCTCTTGGAGTAAGACCGCTGTTGAGGAAGAGATTAAGACTCCTCTTCCAAGTGTCCGGTTTCGGACGGCCGGTGGCGCGAGTGGACAGTCGGGTTGGACAGACGACTGCTAAGTCGCACATAAATAGGGAGGAAGTTTTGCGCGAGTTTGGCCGGAGGTTTGCTTTCCTTTTGTGCGGTGAACCAGCTCTTCCGATTGGAGAATGAACCATGACGACGTTAATGCAGGATGTGCAGTATGCGCTGCGGCAGCTGAGGAAGACGCCGGGGTTCACGGTGACGGTGGTGTTGACGCTGGCACTTGGGATTGGGGCGAATGCCGCGATCTTTACGCTGGTGAACGCGGTTCTGCTGAAGAAGCTGCCGGTTGCCGATCCGAAGACACTGGTGCGGCTGGGCGACAACGACGACTGTTGCGTGACTGGCGGGACGAAGAGCGACGGGAACTACGGGATGTTCTCAACGGACACGTATGAGCAGCTGAAGAAGGCTCTGCCGGAGTTTGAGGAGCTGGCGGGGATTCAGGCGGGGTTTCATTTTCGTCCGGTGACGGTGCGGCGGGACGGCACGGGGGTTGAGCCGAAGAGTGTGATGGGAGAGTTTGTCTCGGGCAACTACTTCCGAACGTTCGGGCTGAGGGCGGAAAGGGGGCGGCTGTTGGGAGATGCGGACGATGTACAGGGCGCTCCGATGGCCGCGGTGATGAGTTATGACACGTGGCAGCGTGAGTATGCGGGCGACACTTCGGTGATTGGGAGCACGTTCTGGGTGAATACGAAGGCGGTGACGGTGGTGGGGATTGCGCCGCAGGGATTTTACGGCGACCGGATGTCGAATACTCCGCCGGATTATTATCTGCCGATCGAGTCGATGCCGGTGCTGGCGGGCGTGGCGTATGTTCACGAGCCGAACTCAAGCTGGCTGTACATCGTCGGGCGGTTGAAGCCTGGCGTGGCGTTGGGTCCGTTGCAGGATAAGGTGAATGCGCTGCTGAAGCAGATTCTTGCACATCGGTTTACGACGTCGAAACGCGATCAGGACTCGCTGGCGAAGACTCATGCAACGCTGACGCCGGGCGGGGCCGGGATTCAGGCACTGCAGGATGAGTATGCGTCGCATCTGCGGCTGCTGATGTGGATTGCGGGCCTGGTGCTGCTGATAGCGTGCGCGAATATTGCGAATCTGCTGCTGGTTCGGGGCATGGGACGGCGCACGGAGATGTCCGTGCGAACGGCACTGGGGGCGATGCGTGGAAGAATCATTCGCCAATTGCTGACGGAGAGCCTGGTGCTTTCGGTGATGGGCGGCCTGGCGGGGTTGGCGGTGGCTTATGCGGGTACGCGGATGCTGCTGCTGATGGCGTTTCCGGGGGACAATAACGTTCCGATTCATGCCAGCCCTTCGCTGGAGGTGATCGGGTTTGCGTTTGCGCTTTCGGTGGTGACGGGGATTCTGTTTGGTGTCGCGCCGGCGTGGATTACCGCGAGTGCGAATCCTGCGGATGCTTTGCGCAGCGGGACACGGACGACGGCGACGGGGGCTTCCCTGCTACAGCGCGGGCTGGTGGTGCTGCAGGCGGCGCTGTCGCTGGTTCTGCTGGTGGGTGCGGGATTGTTTGCACAGAGCCTGAACAAGCTGCAGAGCAAGGACCTGAAGCTGGATGCGAGGAATCGGTACATCATACATATCAACCCGCAGGCTGCGGGCTACTCGCAGACACAGGTCGAAGCGCTTTACCGGACGATCGAGGAGCGATTCCACATGCTGCCGGGAGTGACGAAGGTTGGGATCGCGACGTATACGCCGATGGAGGACAATAACTGGGGAACAGGTGTTGTTGTCCAGGGACAGCCACCCGTTGGCGGGTTCGGGGCCTCGTTTGTGAAGGCAAATGCTGAGTTCTTCGATTCGGTAGGGACACGGGTGGTGATGGGCCGCGGAATCGGCGTCCAGGATACGTCGACGGCTCCGACCGTGGCAGTGGTCAACGAGGCGTTTGCAAACCATTATTTAAAGGGCCTCAATCCGATTGGGCAACACTTCGGCGGGGGTGGGCCAAAGACAGCCGGAGATTTTGAGGTAGTGGGCGTTGTCCAGGACACCGCCTACGAGAGCGCGAGATGGGAGAACCACTACATGTACTTTGTTCCGATCATGCAGCGGCCGGCGAGCGATAAAGGTCCCATTGAAAAGGACGAGGGGCTTTTTGCCGGGGCGGTTTCAATTGCCACGGATCGGCCGATGAACGATATGGGGACGTTGGCGCGAAGGACGCTGGCCGGGATCAATCCAAGCCTTGCGGTGGTGAAGTTCCAGACGTTCTCGGAGCAGATCGGCGACCGGTTCAGCGAAGAGCGGATGATCTCACGTTTGACGATGCTGTTTGGCGCACTGGCATTGCTGCTGGCCACGATCGGGCTCTATGGTGTGACGGCCTACACCGTCGCGGGACGGACTTCGGAGATTGGGATACGCATGGCACTGGGAGCCAAGCGCGGCAGCGTGATTGCGATGATTCTGCGGGGAGCGACTCTTCAGACAGTGCTGGGGTTGGTGGTCGGGGTGCCTGTGGCGCTGCTGTGCGTGCGGTTTGTGAAGACGCAGTTGTATGAGATCACCAGAGCGGATGCCACTGTGATGACGGGTGCAATTGTGACGCTGGCGGTGGCCGCCTGCATTGCGGGGCTTATTCCGGCGCGCCGCGCGGCTTCGATTGATCCTGCGCAGGCGCTGAGGATGGAATAACGGAAGATGTCTTCTCGTGCGCGTTGGTGTTGCTACCAGCGAGGTACTAGTCTTGTTGGATGAACAAAGGTCGATGCTTGGGATTGTTGGGCGGGCTTGGAGTGGGCGCCACCCTTCACTACTACCAGAATCTTGCGAAGGGGCACGACGAACAGGGACGCACCCTGGACATTGTCATTACGCACTCGGAGACATCCCGGGTGTTCGAGTACGTGCAAGCAGGTGACCGCGATGGATTGGCAAAATACCTGCTGGGCTTCATTCGGCGGTTGAAGGCTGCAGGAGCCGAGTTCGCAGTGATCCCGGCCATTACGCCGCACTACTGTATCCGGGAGTTGATCTCAGCTTCTCCGCTGCCTCTGTTCAATATCTTCGATCCTCTTGTTGAGGAACTTACAGCCCGAGGCGTTCGGCGGGTCGCCGTGTTTGGAACGCGCTATGTAATGGAATCGTCGCTCTACGGGTTCGCCGGCGATGTTGAAATCATCCGGCCGACGGGCGAGGAGATGGAATATATCCACAGCACGTATCTGGAGCTGCTGCAAAAGGGAGCAGGCACAGAGGAGCAGCACAGGAACATGACTGCGATTGCTCATACGCTGCAAAAGCGGGATGGGGCAGAGGCGATTCTGATGGCGGGAACCGACCTTGCGGTGCTCTTCAACGAAGGGAACACGGAGTTCCCCTATGTCGATTGCGCGGCTTTGCATGTGAAGCGAATCCTCGCAGTGTTGCTCGGCGGCGAATAAGCTGGTGAGCGGAATCGAGAAAGAGGCGTCCGATTCGGAGCAGACCTTCGAGGCATATCATTAGGGTATGACGGAAGTTGAGCGCAACGCGATGGAGGGGCGGGCGTTGCTGCTCTACGATGGCGTCTGTGCGCTGTGCAACGGCGTGGTGCAGTTTCTGATGCGGCGTGACAAGGTGGATAAGTTTCGTTACACGCCATTGCAAAGCAGTCTTGGCCGCGAGGTGCTGGCCCGCCTCGGCATACACAGTTTTCCAGACGGCGTGATGCTGCTGACTGATGCCCTGACCCCTTCGGAACACCTCTACGAGCGCTCCGACGCGGTCGCGGCGTCTCTGAAGTTGCTCGGCGCTCCCTGGCGGCTGGTTGGGGGTGTTCTGAGAGTGGTGCCGCGCCCTTTGCGCAATTGGGGTTACGGCATCGTCGCCCGCTTTCGCTACCGGGTTTTCGGGCGCTATGATACCTGCCCGATACCGTCGCCAGAGCAGCGCAGCCGGCTGCTTGGCGTCTACGAATAACCTTCGTGTTATAGGCTGTGATTATCTCCCCTGCTAGACTTAAGCTTCTTCGTTTCAAGCGACATGACATGGAGCATTACCTTGCCGGATGAAACCTCCCCTAGCCCCGATTCAACCGCTACACCGGCGGCAGCGACGCCCGACCCATCGCTACGTACCGCCACGGCCCAAAAGAAGACCCTAGGCGTGAAGCAAGCCCCCAGGAAGCCCGGGGAGACCCCTGCAGGCTCCAGAAAAGGCATCAGCTACGCCGACGCGGGCGTGGACATCTCCTCGGCCGACCGTAGCAAGCAACGCATCAAGATGCTGGCCCGTAAGACTTTCAACCGGCAGGTGCTCTCCGAGATTGGCGGCTTCGGCGGCCTGTTTGCGCTCGATCTTGAGAAGTTTCCCAACCCTGTGCTCGTCTCTTCGGCTGACGGTGTCGGGACCAAGCTGAAGGTGGCCTTCGAGCTCGGGATTCACCACACGGTGGGCCAGGACCTGGTGAACCACTGCGTGAACGACATCGCCGTGCAGGGGGCCACGCCGCTGTTTTTTCTCGACTACCTCGCGACGGGCAAGCTGGAAGACATGATCGTGGAGAAGGTAGTGCAAGGCATCAGCGAGGCTTGCCGGGCCAATGGCTGCGCGCTTATCGGTGGCGAGACCGCCCAGATGCCCGGCTTCTACGCCGATGGCGAGTACGACCTCGCCGGCACCATTGTCGGTGCAGTGAACCGGGACAAGATCATCACGGGCGAGCATATTCAGATAGGCGACGTGCTGGTCGGGCTGCCTTCGAATGGACTGCACACCAATGGCTACTCCCTGGCGCGCAAGCTGCTCTTTGAGGTGGCCAAGTACGGCCCCGACCACTATGTGAATGAACTGAAGGACAAGACCGGAGCCGCGCTGATGCGCACGCACAGGAGCTATCTTTCGGTGATCAAGAAGCTGACGGGAGCCGAAGTCGTGAGCGGCATGGCGCACATCACGGGAGGCGGCATTACGGAGAATCTGCCGCGCATTCTGCCCAAGGGTATGGGAGCGCTGATTGACCGCGCGTCGTGGACGGTGCCGCCGCTGTTTGAGCATCTGCAGCAGCTAGGCAATGTGGAAGACGACGAGATGCTGCGCACCTTCAACATGGGCATTGGGCTGATCGCGGTGATTCCAGCGGAGAAGATCAAGAAGGCGAAGGCGATTTTGAACCGCGCGAATGAGCGGCACTGCATTATCGGCAGGGTAGTTCGGGGCGAGCGCAAGGTGAGTTATAACTAGGCGCTCAATCAGCCAACTGAAGCGGTGAATTCGCGTCTTCTGCGATCACAGGGTGCGTGAAGACGGCACGCTGGACGCCGACGCGGCTTTCCACGACACGATTCCTGCCGCCACGCTTTGCCCGGTAGAGCGCTTCGTCAGCCTGGGCGAGAAGATCGTCGGCCTCGATCGTGGGTGAACCCGAACACGTCGCAACGCCGATGCTGACGGTGATCGGTCGCGAGTGGTCACCGAAATTGATTGCCTCTGCTCCCTGACGAATTCTGTCTGCGACTGCACAGGCTCCCGCGCTATCGGCGTGAGGAAGCACAACAAGAAATTCGTCTCCGCCGTAGCGCCCGACAAACGAAGGCGGCGAGTGCAGGCCCGTCAGCAGGCTCGAGAACCGCTGCAGGACGTTGTCTCCAGCCTGATGGCCGAAGGTATCGTTGATGCCTTTGAAGTCGTCGATATCGAGCAGAAGGACAGACAACGTGACAGAAGACGACCGGCAGGCAGTTTGCAACATGGACATGGTGTGACGACGGTTGAAGAGTTCCGTGAGAGAGTCCACTCTCGCGTGATGCTCGAGCAGGGCAATCCGGCTGACGTCTTTGGCGGTCGTGTAAGCCATGCGGCATATCACGGCAGCGAAGACGGCCGCGACGAGAAAGATCGAAGAGATCAGCAGGTCTCCGGGATGGTTGGGGCCTTCCGTGGCAGTGAGGTAGAAGAAGGAAAGATATCCGAGCACCGCGACGGAAATCAGGAGGCCCAGGGTGAACCACATCGCGCGTATAAGACCGCGAGGAAGCATGTTGCAGATGCGCCACAGAGGCGGTATGCCGGAGAGGAGAAGAATAATGCCCAGTGCTACGTTGATCTGAATGACGTGGTTTTGCATTGGCCTTGTAGCAACCGCCTGTTATGCCATCTGATGCCGGAAATCCGCGGATGTTTGCATTTCCGTGAAAATCCGACCGTGCGCAAGAATGCGCTGCACTGGTGGCAGTCTGCGCGTCATCCATGGCATCGCGAAATGATGTGGGCCCCGACTTATTTGTTTTTGTGGGACTTGCTGTCCCCGATGGCGAGATCCTCTTTTACGTTTGGGTCATATCCTTTGAGTTCGGAGAGCAGTCCTTTGTCCGACAGGTCCAGCGGGTGAGAGTTGGCCCAGTCTTCCTTGAGAGTCTTGTGGATGCGACTGATGATGTCCGGATCGTCGACCTGGATGGCGAGTTCGCGACGGCTGTCGAAGCTGCCTGGGGCCAGGTTGATGGAACCGATGATGGCGCGGGCGTTGTCGGCAAGGATCAGCTTGGCGTGCAGCTTGATGTGCCTCAGCTTGTGGATCTTGACGCCGAGGTCCTGAAGGATGCGCAGGCCGCTGACGCCTTCGACGAGTTTTTCCTTCTTGAGTTTGTGCGGCGGCCGGGCCATGATCTGAATCTTTACGCCGCGGGCGTGGGCGCGGACAAGGTGCTCGATGATCGTGGGGTCCTGGTAGCGCTCGTTCTGCAACCACAGGGAGTGGGTCGCGCCGTCGATGAGCTGGCCGAGGCGCTGGCGGCCGTTGCCGACGCACCAGATAAGATGGGACTGGTCGTCGGCGTCGAACTTGTCGCGCTTCCAGTCGGCGTCGAAGCATCGGCTGACCTCTTCGACCTCGTGCTTGTGCTGGGTGACGACAGCATAGTCGCGGGTGGTGGTTAGGTTTTCTGTCTCCCAGTTGAGCGACTGGACAAAGGCGGCAGCGTCGTCGATAACCATGGATTTTTCGTGCGTGACGTCGAACACGGGATTGCTGTCGATCACCTTGACGCCGCCTTTGGTGAGGGCTATCCGGCAGTCGGCGTTCTCTCCCTCGCCATCGCGGCGCGCAGGGTTAAGCATGACGCGAACGTCGACGCCACGCTTGCGAGCATCGATGACCGCCTGCAGAAGCGAGGGGTCGGAGAAGATGAACATTTTGATGCGAATGGACTTTTGCGCGCCGGCAATTGCGTCGAGAATTGGCTTGCCGGAGTCGTCGGGTAGAACGATGAGGTGTCGGGACATGGTATTCCCTCCCTTACTGCGGGATTGGTTGACCGTATGCTGTTACCTTCAGGGTAGGCCCGGCGCGGTTCCTGAGACAACTTTATCCGAACCGGCGTCGAATTGGGTGCGGTGCAGTTCGGCATAGAGGCCATCGCGGGCCATGAGCTGATCGTGGGTGCCGCTTTCGGCGACGACTCCGCCCTGGATGACCGCGATCTGGTCGGCGTCGCGGATGGTGCTGAGACGGTGGGCGATCGCGATGACGGTCTTGCCCTTCATGAGCTTTTCCAGGGCGTCGATGACGAGCTTTTCGGACTCGCTGTCGAGCGCTGCGGTGGGCTCATCGAGCAGGAGGATTGGGCTGTTGCGAACCATGACACGGGCGATGCCGATGCGCTGGCGCTGGCCACCAGAGAGGGTCAAACCGCGATCGCCGACCGGCGTGTCATAGCCGAGCGGCATGGCCATGATGAAGTCGTGCGCATTGGCGAGTTTGGCGGCGGCGATGACCTCTTCCTTTGTCGCGTCGGGGCGGCCGAACCTGATGTTTTCCAAGATGGTTCCGCGAAAGAGCACAGTGTCCTGCAGCACGTAGCCGATCTGGTTGCGCAGATGCTTGAGTTTGTAGGTGCGGACATCATGGCCGTCGATGTGAACCTTGCCGGATTGCACGTCGTAGAAACGTGGGATGAGGCTGACGACAGTGGATTTTCCGCTGCCGGTAGGGCCTACGATGCCGACAAACTCGCCGGGCCGAATCTTCAGGCTCAGGTCGGTAAGGATGGGGTTGGCGGGATCGTAGCCGAAGGCGATGTGGTCGAACTCAATCGCGCCGGTCAGCGTTTCGGGTTCGAGGCCATTGGGATCATCGGGGATGACGAGGTCGGCGTCGAGGATGGTGCGGATGCGTTCGACGCCGACGGTGGCTTGGGCGACGGCGTTGGTCGTAGTCGCTAGATCCTTGACCGGTTTGAAGAACTTCGTAAGGTAAGCGAGGTAGACGGTAAGTTCACCGACGGTCATGGTCCCAGCAAGGATGAGCACAGCACCGCGCCAGAGCACGATGGCAGTGCAGATGGCGACGGTGATGTTCACGACGGGCGAGAGAAGCGCTTTGATGCTGCGAGCCTTGAGAGCAGCGCCGACGGTCGCCTCACTTGCTTCGTAGAGGAGGCTTTCTTCGGTCTTTTCCTGACCGAAAGCCTTGACGACCTGCATGGACTCCAGGCCCTGCTGGGCAACCGCGACAATCTGACTCTGCTCTTTGCGGACCTCGTGGGTCGCCTTCTTCACGGCTTTCTTGAATCTTGAGACGAAGAGCAGAAGAAACGGCGTGACCGCGACGGCGATCAGGGTGAAGTCCCAGTTGAGCCAGAACATGAGGCCAAGCATGCAGACGATGGTGAGCATATCCACAAGGATGCTGAGCGTGGAGGAGGAGGCGAAGCCCTGAATCGTCTGGATGTCGGTGGTGAGCGTGCTGAGGATCGCGCCGGTTTCGTGCGTGTTGTAGTAGCCGAGAGAGAGCCGCTGCAAGTGGTGATACGTCCGCATGCGCAGGTCGTGAGCGACCCACTGGCCAACGCTCTCGGTGTAGTAGTTGTCGATGTACGAGGCGATGGCGTCGACGACCGCGATGAGAACGAAAGCCGCTGCAGCGAGCACAGCGACGTGAACCTTGGAGCCGCTTTCGAGCAGTGGGCCGATCAGCCGGTGAAGCCACGGCGCGAGCTTATGGCTGCCCACAACGCTGTCGAGGATGATCTTCAAAGGCCAGGGCGCCGCCAGGCTCATCGTCGTCTCGACCAGCATGCCAAAGAAGATGATGACCAGTGTGCGACGATAAGGCCGGATTAGACCGCCGATGAAACGCAGCATGCGTTAGTCTCCGGGTACGCAACGCGATTGTAGTATCTGCGAGGCACCGTCGTACCGGAACTCCACGAATGCGACACTTACGACCCCGTAGCCGGAGCGGTCGATCGAGGGATCGCGACTCCAGACTCGCCCTTCCTGTGTTCTCATAGGAGGCATCAATTTCCATTTGAAGGACGTCATGAAGATACGGGTCGGGTTTGGGTATTTTATCGTCGCGTTCACTGTTTTTGGCGGCTCGCTAAGCGCGCAGACAGCAGCCGCCCCCGCCACGAAGAGCGTGAGCCAGAGTGCCATGGATCGTGATCTGTTCGAGGTCACTATTCCCCGTCTGGAGGAGCTGTATCGCAGCCACAAGTACACCGTCACAGAAGTAGTGAAGTGGTACATGGCGCGGATCGCCAAATATAACGGCATCTACCGCGCCGTGCAGAACGTGGACGAGAACGGAGCTCTGGCGACAGCTGGTCGCGAGGATGCGGAGGCAAAGGCGGCCGGAAGCAGCTTTCGGCGTGGACCCATGTGGGGTGTTCCGATCGTGACCAAGGCGAACACGAGCATCAAGGGGCTGATCACGACAGACGGTTGGAAGGGTTATGTGATTCCGGGGCACGAGCTGATCGCTCCGAAGGACGCAACCATCATCACCAGGCTGCGTGCGGCTGGCGCCGTCATCATCGGCCAGACGAACATGCCGGACTTTGCGGCGAGCGACACAAATCGCAGCACCGCCTACGGGCGCACCGGCAATGCCTACGACGTTCGCTTCAGTCCGGGAGGATCTTCGGGCGGCACCGTTACGGCTGTTACAGCAAACATGGCGCTGCTCGGCAACGGAACCGATACCGGCAACTCGATCCGGATGCCGTCTTCGACCAGCTCCGTCGTTGGTGTGTTTCCAACGCGCGGTCTGGTCAGCATCGCGGGTATCGCTCCGCTTGACTGGCTGCTGGACAACACAGGACCGATTGCCCGGAATGTCACCGATGCGACGATTGCGCTCGACGTGATGGCGGGCGAGGACCCGACCGACCCACGCACGACCGGCTCGGCCGCCAAGGCAGAACCCGGGCCGTATACGAAGTATCTGAAGGCAGACTCGCTGAAAGGTAAACGCTTCGGCGTGCCTGTCTTCGTCATGACGGGAGCGGGAATTCCGTTCCAGGGCATTCCAGCATCGAAGACAGCCGAGCGAGGTTGCGGCAGAGACGGCCGCCTCCGTTACCCTGTTGCGCCCGGAGACGCGCGAGGCCTTTATGAAGGCCATCGAAGGGCTGCGCGCGGCGGGAGCAACGGTCGTCTTTGACGATTCGATCCTGCCAGACAGTTTCGCGGTCACTGTCGCTCGCGTTGGCACCGTTCCTTATATCCGCGAGGGAACGGAGAAGTTTCTGGCAGAATATGGACCTGCTGAATACCACTCCGCGGCCGAGTACGAGAAGGCGGTCGGATCGCCGTTGCCGGCTACGATCATCGGCGTCACGGACCCGTCGACGCGAAAGGACCGGCGCGCGGTAGCCCAGGCGTTGATCGAGAGCGACCCGGAGGCCAATGCGAACTTCTTTACTCCGCGGCAGAAAGCGCTGGAAGCGTACAACGAGGTGCTGGACCGGCTGCATCTGGACGGGCTCGTATACCCGGCGGCGCAGATGCCTCCGCCCGACGAGACCATGCCGCAGGATGGCGGCATCAGCGGAGGCCCGCACAGCGCAACCGGATGGGTGAACATGATTGGCGTTCCGGCCGTCGTCGTTCCGGGCGGATTCTACCCCGGCGGCCTGCCATTTGGGCTGGAGATCTCGGCGCGGCCGTGGAAAGATGGCGACCTGCTCGGCTGGGCGTATGCATACGAACAGGCCACGAAGCACCGGAGACCACCCGTGCTGGTCGAACAGGGTCTATTACCCGATGCGCGATGATGGAATGGAATCAACAAACTTACAATCAGGGAAAGGAAATTGTTAATGCAGCGCCTGGGCATCCTCCTCTCCGGCAGAGGCTCGAATTTTCTCGCCATCGCCAAAGCGATCAATGAACGCCGCCTGCTTGGCGCTGAGATCGCGGTTGTGCTCTCGAATGTTGAAGACGCTCATGGCCTCGCCGCGGCTCGCGAACTCAATCTTCCGGCCTTCGTTATTCCGTCCGCAGGACGCAAACGCTCCGAACATGACGTCGAGATGATTGCCCGTCTCCACCAGCACAAGGTCGATCTCGTCTGCCTCGCGGGCTATATGCGCATCATCTCGCCGGCGTTCGTTGCGGCCTTTCCCAACCGCATCCTGAACGTACACCCGTCGCTGCTGCCCTCATTTCCCGGTCTCGACGCACAACGGCAAGCCCTCGAGTATGGTGCAAAGGTCGCGGGCTGCAGCGTCCACTTTGTGGATGAAGCTGTCGATCACGGCGTGATCATTCTGCAGAAGACGGTGCCCGTCAACGATGACGACACCGCCGAGACTCTCTCGGCACGCATCCTTGAGCAGGAACACCTTGCTTATCCGGAGGCGATTGCCCGCGTGCTTGGCGGCGATTACGTTATCCAGGGGCGCCGATATCTTCACCGCGAAACCAGAGCTGAAACCGCCATCAGCAGTCAACATAACAAGTAACCCTGGCGGTTACGAATTATGTTTGCTGCTGGCCGCCTTGAGTCTGATCAGTCGCGTCACTCAACTTCACCTTCACATCCATCTTCTTGCGCCCGCGAAAGACCGTCAGCGTGACCTCGTCGCCGGCGCGATGCGAGTTCATTGCCGTCGTCAGGTCCTGCGGCTCAGCGATCTCCTGCCCATCGATTGCGACGATCAGATCGCCGCCCAGCATCACAGGCGTGTTGCCCTGGTACATGCGTTGTGTCCCACCGTGCAGGCCCGCCTTCTCCGCCGCGCCGCCCGGAAATACCCGCTCAATCAGGAGCCCATAGTCCGCAGGCAACCCGATCTGCTGCGCGATCTCCGGACCAATCGGCAGTATCGCGATATCGAGCGATGGCCGCCGCACACGGCCGTATTTCGCAAAGTCGGCGATCACTGCCTTCGCTGTATTCACTGGAATCGCAAACCCGATTCCCGATGACTGATTCGCGCCATTATTGGCGATCAGGGTCGTGATCCCGATCACCTCGCCCCGCGAGTTCAGCAGCGGACCGCCGGAGTTTCCCGGATTGATCGCGGCGTCGGTCTGGATCGCGTCTTCGATCGGATTGTTGTCCATTCCGCGGATCGACCGGATCGCGGAGATAATGCCGCGTGTCATCGTGCCGGACAAGCCGAACGGATTGCCAAGCGCATAGACTCGCTGGCCGACGGTGAGGCTTTGCGACTCCGCCAGCGTGGCGGGTTGCAGGTTCGGTGCGTTGCTAATCTGCAGCAGGGCGAGATCGTGCCCTCGATCGACTCCGACAACCGTCGCCTTGTACTTGTGCTTGTCGAAGAGCGTTACTTCGACCCGCTGCGCATTGTCGATGACGTGATCGTTGGTCAGGATGTGCCCCTCCCTGTCCAGGATGAAGCCGGAGCCCTGCCCCTGCTGCGGAACGGGTCCGTAAAAGAAGTCGAACGCCACAGCCGTCGACGTGATGTTGACCACGGAAGGAAGGGCCTTTTTGTAGACAGCGATGTTTTCCTGCTCCTCCGCATCGTAGGCGGGAGCGGCGCTGGCTTCGGTGAGCTCGAAGTTTCCCATTGGCCCATTGGCGGTTGCCGTGCCCGCACTGGATCCGGGCGCGGAGACGGCAGGGATGGCACGGTGAAGCCAGGGCGCACTCGTCGACCCGACATGCGTCGTCAGGTAATAGAAGCCGGAGAGAATAAGAATTACAAGGAGAACGGGACGGAATTTCATCGTGTTCACGACCTAGTCATCTTCAAATCGCAGACGTTGTCTGCTGACAATACGATTGTATCGAGGCATACGTTCCCCGGTCTGCCACCGAGTCGTAACTTCTATTCAATCAATGTTCTTTCAGGTTGAGAGGACAATCGTTTCGTCGCTTGCGGCCTTAAGAATCGGCCAAAGCTGGTCCACCTGCCACTCCAGCTCGGTCAATGCACCGCCGTTCGTCACGACATAATCGCACAGCGCGGCTTTCTGCTCATCAGAGATCTGTTGCGCCAGCCGGAGCCGTGCCTCAGCCTCCAGTTCTGCCCGCCGTTCTTCGGTCATTGCGTTGCCGGCAGCAGACCGGGCCACGAATCGCGCGATCTTCACCTCTTCGGGGGCGGTCACGAGAATGATCCGATCGAAACGGTTCTCCCAGCGTCGGCCCTCGGTGGCCTGAGTACCGCCGGAGTTTGTACCGCCATAGTTGGTTTCGAAGATCAGCGCCGACTCTACCATCACGATGGCCCGCGGATCGTGCTGAAAGATTGTCCTGGCCAACTCCTCCTGCCGGGCGATCACGGCGGGATGAACGATCGCGTTCAACTCCTCCACCCGTCCGTCGGTGAACGCGATCTTCGCCAGCGCTTTCCGATCCAGGCGACCATCCGGGAGCACAACGGCCTTGCCAAAGTGGTCGACGATTGCTGTATAGACGGCTTGCGCCGGCTCCATCATCTCGCGCCCGATGGCATCTGACTGCAGCACATGCGCGCCAAGTGCTGCAAACATCCGCGCCGCGGTGGACTTGCCGCTTCCCAACCCGCCGGTAAGGCCAACGCGCAGCATGGCGTCTATCGTTTCTCCGTGGAGATTCCGCGGCGCAGCTTCGCCGCCGTCACTGTATTCTGCATCAGCATCGCAATCGTCAGCGCGCCTACGCCACCGGGAACAGGCGTGTACGCCCCGGCGCTGGCAAACGCCGCAGGGTGAATATCCCCGACGACGACCGAGCCGCGCCTGGCAAAAGTGGCGGCGCGCTGCTCGTCATTCGGGAAGAACTCGTGCACTGCAGCGGCATCGGTCACGCGGTTGATGCCGACATCGATCAGCGTCGCGCCAGGCTTCACCATATCCGCAGTTACAAATCCGGGCCGCCCCATCGCCGCAACCAGAATGTCGGCGGACCGCGTGAATTTCGCGAGATCGGCTGTCTTGCTATGGCAGACCGTCACCGTCGCCGAAGCGTTGATCAGCATCATCGCAGCGGGCTTACCAACAATGTCCGACCGGCCGACGACCACCGCATTCTGCCCTGCAACCGGCAGATCGCTTCGCCGCAGAATCTCCATGATGCCCGCCGGCGTACACGGCGTCAGTCCCGGCTGCCCGCTCTGCAACCGCCCGACGTTTACGGGATGGAATCCGTCGACATCCTTGTCCGGCGACACCGCCTCCAGCAGCCGCTTGGTGTCGACATGCTTCGGCAACGGCAGTTGAATCAGAATGCCGTCGATGTCTTCACGGGCGTTGAGTTCCGCCACCAGCGCCAGCATCTCGCTGGTGGTAATGGTCTCGGGCGGCGTCAACATTTCACTGAAAATCCCCAGCTCGCCGCAGGTCTTTACCTTGCTGCGGACATAGATCTGGGAGGCCGGCACGTCGCCGACCAGAATGACCGCCAGCCCGGGAGTAATGCCGCGCGACGCAAGCGCCTGGACCTCAACTGCAACCTCGGCTTTAATCTGCTCAGCAATTGCAATGCCATTTAAGATTCGCGGAGTTATCTTCATCTCCTCCATGGTATCGTGCCCTCTCGCCCAAATCGATTCGTTAAGATAGAGCCATGAGCCCACAAACGCTGAAGGACGAGGACCTGCGCTGGGTCGTATGCCCCGTATGTCGTCAGCCACTCCAACTTGCGGCGATGGCCGTGCGGTGTCAGGGCTGCGGGCGTCGCTATCCCATCGTGGATGGCATTCCTGTTCTGCTCGCGGACCGCACCATCCGGGACGTTGGTTAGGTTAGTTCCTACACAGCTGAAACTTCCCTCCTTGCTGCTTCGTCGCATCTTTAGTGAACGCATCTGTCGAATTGATGAAAGCATTTCGTTCGAATCCCGAGACTTGAATTCGTTTTTTTGCGTCTAATATTTGATGGGTGCAAACATCGCACGCACCGATCTGAGCAGGAGCAGCCCGATGACAAAGGCTAAGTCCGCCCATGTTGAACGATTTGCCGATGCTGATCTGACGGGTCTGCGCGAGGACCTGATGAAATCCGGTCTAGACTCCTGGCAGGCCGCCGATCTGATCAGCAGCTTTCTCGCCGCTCGTGGATATGGTGTTTCGACCCAGGATGCCCGCACAGCCGCGTTCCGGATGGAGTCCATCACTTGCTCTCTGCGATGCCTGCAGGAAGAGTTGGAGAAGATCGCTCAGGTCATGTAACGCATTTTTACGTGTTGTATGACGAACTGGTTTCGCTTCAATGCACGGGCGCAGACAAAAACTTGAGTCGAAGCCACGCAGGTGGAAGAATTGCCGGATACGCCGTCTTACCCCCGGGTAGCTAGCCTGCGTGCCAATCACTATGCCCGAACGTGATTACTCCAGCGTACCTCTGCTGAAAAAGTTAGGCATCCGCGACGACATGCACGTCACGCTGATCGCTGCCCCAACCGGCTTTGCAGAGATTCTCGGCGACCTGCCGGAAAACACTGTTCTCGGCACTCGGTTCACTCCGAAGACAAAGCTTGCTCTCTGCTTCGTTCGCTCGCTCTACGATCTGGCCGCAACCGTCGACATGCTCACTCTACGTCTGCCGAAACAGGCCCACGTGTGGCTCGTCCACCCCAAACGCACCAGCAAACATCACGCCGACTTCAATCAGAACGATGTCCGCAATCAGGCTCTCGCCGCCGGTCTGGTCGACTACAAAGTCTGTTCCGTCGACAACGATTGGTCTGCTCTGAAATTCGCGTGGCGGGACCGCTAGTTTTTTCTCGTCGGCTGCGCAAGGCATAATCAAGTATGCCGTCTCTTTGGACACCAACGAACTGGCCCCAACGCCTCGCCGAGCTCCAAGCCCCCACCGGCGAGCTCAAGGAAGCTCCGCTGCGCCGCGACGTCCGCTCGCTCGGCATGCTGCTCGGCGAGGTCCTCCGCGAGCAGGCCGGCGATCCCCTCTACGACGCCGTCGAAGCGCTTCGCCGCACCGCCATCGCCCGCCGCGAGGCCGAAGCCCCGCAAAGCGGAGCAGCCGATGCCGCCTCCGCCACCGCGCATCTCCAGCACGCCCTCGCCCGCGTCCGCACTCTCGATCTTCCCGCCGCCTACCAGCTCGCGCGCGCCTTCGGCTTCTACTTCGAGCTCATCAACCTCGCCGAAACCAACCATCGCAAGCGCCGCCGCCTCGCCCACCAGCTGAACGAGGGCACCGCGCCCAGCGCCTCCAGCGCGGCAATCTGCGCGGAACCCTCCGCCGCCTGCGCGAGGCCGGCGTCACCGCCGACGAGGCCTACGCGCTGCTTAGCCGCATCTGCATCTCTCCCGTCTTCACCGCACACCCAACCGAGGTCGCCCGCCGCAGCGTCATGTTCAAGCGCCGCCGCATCTCCGACCTCCTCGAACAACTCGACCGCATCCCCGTCCCCGAGCCTCAGCTCGAATCCCTCGAGCACGACCTCATCGCCGAGATCACCGCTCTCTGGCAGACCGACGACGTCCGCAGCGCCCGCCCCACCGTCCGCGACGAGATCCGCATGGCCCTCGACTACTACGAGTCCAGCCTCTTCGACACGCTCCCCGTCCTCTACTCTGAGGTCGCCTCCGCGCTTGCCGCGGAGTACCCAGTCACGATGCCACCAATTCAGTTACAAATATCGGCAACCTTCCTCAGCTGATTCGCTTCGGCTCCTGGATCGGTGGCGACCGCGACGGCAATCCCTTCGTTACTCCGGAGGCCACCCGCGAAGCCCTCGCCATGGCCCACTCTCTGCTTCTCGCCCACTACCGCCGCCGCCTGCAGAACATCTTCGAGCAGCTGGCGAGCTCCACCCAGCAGGTCCCTGTCTCCGCCGAGCTCACCGCTCTGCTCGAACGCTACCTCACGCAGCTTCGCACCGCCGGCCAGACCGCTCTCGAAGAACGCTTCCCTCACGAGTTCATCCGTCTGCTCATCGCCTGCATCATGATGCGCCTCGGGGCCACGCCGCAGTCCTCCGTTCCGTTCCCGCCAACCCCGCGCTCGCGCCCTACACCCGCGCCGCCGATCTTCTCAGCGATCTCACCATCCTCCGCAACTCGCTGGCCGAACACCACGGCCACCGCCTCGCCGAGATGCTCATCGATCCGCTCGCTGCTGGAGGTCCGCACCTACGGCCTGCACCTGCAGACGCTCGACATTCGCCAGCACGCCCGCGTCCACGCCGCCGCCATCGCCGAGATCTCCGCGTGGCAGGCGGCGAAGCCCTCTCAATCACTGGCGCTTCCGCCGGCTCTCAGCGAACAGACCGCCGAGAGTTCTCGACACCTTCCGCACCATCGCCGAACTGAAGCAGACCTACGCCCCCGAATCCATCCGCCAGTACGTCATCAGCGGAGCCACCAGCGCCGAAGACGTGCTCACGTCCTCTGGCTCGCCCGCCTCGGCGGAGTGTCGAAGTGGAAGCCGCAGCGGCGACGATCCCGGCCTCCAGCCCGTCCCGCTCTTCGAGTCCATCGAGGATCTCCAGAACGCTCCCGCCATCATGCGCGAACTCTGGACCAGCGAGGCCTACCAGCCGCTGCTCAAATCCTGGAACCACCAGCAGGAGGTCATGCTCGGCTACTCCGACTCCAACAAAGATGGCGGCATGATCACCAGCACCTGGGAGATCTACAAGGCCCACCGCGCGCTCCACGAGGTGGCCCGCGAGTGCGGCGTGACCCTGCGCCTCTTCCACGGCCGCGGCGGAACCGTCGGCCGCGGCGGCGGCCCCACCCATCGCGCCATCTTCGCCCAGCCGATCGACAGCTTCACCGGCGAACTCCGCATCACCGAACAGGGCGAGGTCCTGAACTGGAAGTACTCCGACGTCGTCCTCGCCGAGCGCAATCTGGAGCTGATGATCGCCGCCTCGCTCGACGCGCTCGCCCGCCCCGACGCTGCGCTGCACCGTGATGCGCAAGACGCCGCACCTCACCGGCGAGATTCTCCCGCGTGGGAGGCCGCACTCGACCAGCTCTCGAGCAACCTCATACGCCTTCTATCGCAAACACATCGTCGACAACCCCGACACCTTCACCTACTTCGAGCAGGCCACGCCCGTCGCCGAACTCGAACACGCCCGCCTCGGCTCGCGCCCCGCCAAGCGCAGCGGCAAAAAATCCATGGCCGATCTCCGCGCCATTCCCTGGGTCTTCGGCTGGATGCAGTCGCGCCAACTCGTCCCCGCGTACTTCGGCGTCGGCTACGCCCTCAACGCACTTCGTGCAGGCGAACCCCGACGGCGGCAATCTCGCCCAGCTCCAGACCATGGCTCGCGACTTCCCCCTCTTCCTCGACATCATCCGCAACGTCGAGATGGCGCTCGCCAAGGCCGACTTCGGCATCGCCCGCCTCTACGCCTCGCTCGTCGAAGACGAAGCGCTCCGCGATCGCGTCTTCACCACCCTCGAAGCCGAGTTCAACCTCACCCACCGCATGATCCTCGCGATCACGCAGCAGCGATCGCTGCTCGAGACCAACCCGGTCCTCGAGCGCTCCATCCGCCTGCGCAACCCCTACGTCGACCCCATGTCGCCTCATCCAGGTCGAACTGATCCGCCGCAAGCGCACGGCCGCTGCCAACGGCGAACCCGACTCTCCCGAACTCAACCGCGCCATCTCCGCCACCATCAACGGCATCAGCGCCGGCCTGCGCAACACCGGCTGATCGTCCGCACTTTAGCGCCACGTCGGATTCGTGAACGCACCATCTCCTGCCACATCCCACACCGCGACCCTGGCCCACGTCCACTGCGGTGCCTTCGCCTGCCACGTAAAATTCTGCGTCCCGAATCCGCGCGTGGAATCGAGCGCGATCACCTCATGGTGAGTCTCTTTGCCATCGCCCCACACAACTTCCGCCATCCGTAGCGGAAACGTCCAGTTCACCTGTGCATTCACCTTCAGCACATCGCCGCTCCCGCCCGACCATTGTGACTTTTGGAAGCATAATTTCTCCGGTCGAGATGAACCCGTCGCCCTTCGCCGCCGCATCGAGCAGCCGGCCATAGTGATCAAAGTCCGGCAACTCACCAAGCCTCAGATAGTTCACGTTCATGTGCGCGTACAGTTCGTGCGTCATGTCCAACTGGAAGACATCGACCTCTCCCATCATTCGTTTGTGCAAACCCAGATTATTCAGATCATCGACCGTCTTGAACGCACGCTCCCCAAGCCTTGGCGAGGAAAGATCAGAGGGCATCTGCTTCCAACCCACGCCGAAGTAACGTTCATCCTTGAAGAACTCCTCGCCCAGAATCTTATCCGGATAACCCGTCGATCCCTTCGTTCGCGGATGCGTCTCGTACATCCATCCGTCCTCCGCCTTCACCATCGCCAGAATGTCGGCTCCGGTTCCAACACGCCAGACAGTTCCATATCCTGGTTCCGTCGTCTTTAGCGGCTCGCCTGCCTTCCGGCCCATGTACCAATACACCGGATGCGGAAAGACCAACGCCCAATGGCCACCCAGGATGACATCCGCCTCTTCAGCGGGAATCAGCAGAAAGTCCTTGTTCGACTGCGCACGGCAGGCCTCGTAGTAGCTCCTCAGCTCTTTGAGTCTTACCTCGGTCAGCGCCTGCGGATGCCCGTCTCCATGGAAGTCCATGATCATCGCCGCATCTAGTCCAATGGATTTCATCACCTCTTTAAACGGCGGCTGCCACTGCATTCCGTTCGCCATGGCCTGCACCGTATAGGCCTCATGCCAATGCGGAGCGAACGTGACATACCCATCCAGATGGGGGAATCGATCGCCATGCGTATAGGCGAGTACCTGCTTCAGCGTCTCCTCCGACGCTCCTGCACCCAGCAGCAGAAACATCCCCATCTCCTGCTCGGTTCCCGGTGGCGCATTCATCCACGGATAGTACGGCGAGTTGTCATCCGGCAATTGGCGTATCCCCAATCCCACCTGTCCCCGCCACGACGTGTACCAGGTGAATCCCATATTCGTGGTGTAGTCCCTCGCGAAGAAGTATCGATGCGGTGCAGGAAACACCACCACGCTGCCTACACCCATCGTCGCCGCAAGCGCTCGATACTTCACCGCCAGAGGGTGCCGCTCACTCGCATAGACCGGTGTAATCCGCTTCAGCTCTCCGCTCGTGTCGTAGAACGAGATCGCAGACTCCATACGCCCACCCACCCGCTCATCGGCCTGCGCGCGCATCTCGAGACCCGCGTCGTAGATGTAGGCTGTGTCCGGCTCCTGCGTGCTCATCACCGCGACCTGCTGCACCAGAGCGCTGCCAGGATAGAAGACATACTTCAAGACACCGGCGAAACTTCCGCAGCGCATTCCGTCGAACGCGACCTCAACTCGGTCGCCAACAGTCTTCACGACGGCGGCCGTGGGAGCAAATTGTCCGCGAAAGTCGCGTGTCCCTTCTGCCGCAAGCGGAGGATGATCGAAGAACTGATCCCATCCTCCGGTTCGCTTGCCGGTGGAACAGCGATAGACCGGCCGCGCTCCATCAAGCACCGCGCGGCCATCGACGCTGACGCCTGCGATTACAGGCTTCGCAGAATCCAACGAAAAACTCGCCTGCCAATGATGACTTGCTCCATCCTCCCATGCCACCCGCAACGCGCTGTCGTCTTTTGCAACGCTCACTGGTCCCGGTTTGACGCCGGAGATGTCCACAGTGATTGTCTTTGCCGAAAGATTCGCACTTGCAATCAGCAGAACCAACGGACACAGCACGAGCCTCATCGTCGAGTCACCCATCATCTTGACGCCTATTCTCCGGCGTCTACGACTATAGGCAAACTAAGCCAGCGCGTATAGGTACTCCACGAACGATGCGATGGCGCCGTCGAGCCCCTGCACCTTCGGATTCGTCGATCCGATCAGGTAGTACTCATCAGGAGCGTGCGCCCCCGTCCCATTTCCCAATCCGAAGTGGCCCGCCGGAAGATTCAATGGAGCACCCGTGAAGACAACGCCCGGCCATGAACCTGCACTCCGCGGCCAAAGCCCCGGGTCCAGTCCCAGCTTCCTGTATGTTGCCAGTTGTGCCTGAATCAGTCTGCTGTCAGGATCGGTCGACGTGGGATCGTAGCCTCCGCTCATATTCACTTCGATATCGCCGAACCCATGCTTCGCGAGGTGAGCTTTCAACTTTGCCAAAGTATCTTCCGTTGTCATATCCGGCACCAGCCGCATATCAATCTTCGCCACTGCCCGATGCGGCAACACAGTCTTTCCGCCGGGACCTGTATACCCCGCCACCAGGCCTTCAATGTTAATCGTCGGCTGCGACTCTAGGAGCATCCTCGACTCAACCCAACTCACATCGTGAATCCAATGTTCCGCGCCCAGACTCTTCTTCAGCGCCTCCTCGCTGGTCTTCGCCGCGGAGATCTCGACCATCTTCTTCTGCGCCGGGGTCAGCGGCTTCGCCTTCTCAAAGAATCCCTCCACCGCAGGCGTATGCCCATCCTTCTCGATCAGCGTATTCAGCGCCTGCACCAGATGCCATGTCGGCGAATCCACGGCCGCCTCCAGGCTCGAATGCACATCGTGCTTCGGTCCGCGCCCCCATTTTTCTCCGCTCGAGATCAGCTCCAATTCCACCACGCCCTTTGCGCCGAGCGAGACCTCAACCGTTCCATCTCGCTGTTGCCCCGCCTCCGGCATAAAAACCCCGATGCACTTCTTCAACTCCGCCAGCACCTCCGGACTCTGCACCACCTGGGCGAAGTGCGGCGAACCAATCTCCTCCTCGCCCTCGCACACCAGCACAAGATTCACCGGCAGTTTCTTCCCTGCTGCCTTGAAGGCCATCAGCGCACTCAGAAACGAGTTCTCCGGCCCCTTCTGGTTCACCGCACCGCGTCCCATGCACACGGTGCCGAGGCCTTGCTGCGGCACCAGCTTCGCCTCCAGCGGCGGCGAACTCCACTCCTCCGGCACAAACTGTTTGACGTCGTACATGAAGTAGACCCCCACCGTGGTCTTCGCGCCGGCATCGATCCTGCCGAACACGCCCGGCTTGCCTGACGTCGGCACCAGCTTCACATCGGTAAAGCCCGCGTCCCGCGCCAGCTTCGCCATGTGTTCTGGTCCCTGCGGAAAGTTTCTGTTCTCTGCGGCGATCGAAGGCAGCGCGATCCACTCCTGCAGCCGCTTCACGTTTTCGGCATGCATCTTCGGAATCTCCTGCAGTACTGCCTGCTTATCGGCATCATCTGCGAACGCTGCAAATGCCGCCGCCGGCGCCGCGGTTAACGCCGCTGCCGCCACCGTCCCCTGCACAAACTCCCGTCGACTCAGACCCATTCGCTCTCCCCTGCTTCCGAAAATCCCTTGCATTGAATGGACGAATACTACCACTCGAGCGCCCTCGCCAGGCGCTCTGTTACGCTTGCATCACATAAAAATCAGGGAGTTCCACCGCCATGCATCTCCGTCTTTCCGTTTTGGCTTTAGTCTGCACCATTACCGTCCCCGCACTCACCCAGGGCCCCCGCCAGCAACTCTCACCTGCCGAGACCAAGGCCCTGATCGAAAAGCGCGAAGCCATCGAAAAGCAACTCGAAGACATCGCCATCATCGACCGCAAGGTGATGGTGCCCATGAAGGACGGCACGCGCATGGCCGCCGACATCTACCGGCCGAAGGACACAAGCAAGAAATATCCCATCATCTTCAGCCGCACGCCGTACAACTTCAACTTCTGGGACGTCCGCCTCGGCACCTATCGTGACATGTCCACCGAACTCGAAGCGGTCAAGCGCGGCTACGTCATGATCGAGATGAACGAGCGAGGCCACTTCTTCTCCGAAGGCAACTACGACATCCTCGGTGCGCCACTCTCAGACGCCAACGACCAGTTCAACTGGATGGCGGCGCAGCCGTGGTCGAGCGGCAAGGTCGGCCTCATCGGCTGCTCATCAACGGCAGAGTGGCAACTCGCCGCGGCCTCGCTCGGCAACAAGGCCCTGACCACCATCATCCCGCAGAGCTTCGGCGCCGGCGTCGGCAAGGTCGGCCCCTACAACGAGCAGGGCAACTGGTACCGCGGCGGTGCCGTGCAAATGCTCTTCATCGACTGGCTCTACGGCGAACAGAATCAGGTTCGCCCCATGTTCCCGAAAGACCTCTCACAAGCCGACCGCATCAAGGCCTCGAAGATGTTCGACCTCGCTCCGCAGATGCCCCCCGTCGACTGGGCAAAGGCCTTCGAGCATCTCCCCGAAAAGGACATCATCTCCGCGGTCGACGGACCCAGGGGCATCTTCAGCGACAAGATGCCCAACACCACCGGTGGCGCGATGATCGAGCGCACTCCGAACGATCCCGCATGGCGCAAGGGTGGTATCTGGCAGTCCGACACGATGCCGATCAACGTGCCCGGTTTCTGGTTCATGACCTGGTACGACGTCTCCACCGGTCCGAATCTCGCTGCTTACAACTTCGTCCGCAAGACCGCGAAAGGCGAAGCTGCCAATGAACAGTACGCCGTCATCGCACCTACTCTCCACTGCGGCTACACGCGGGCGAAGGAAGACACCATCGTCGGCGAACGCAGCATGGGCGACGCACGCCTCGACTACAACGCCCTGACCTACGGCTGGTTTGATCACTTCCTCAAGGGCGAAGACAACGGCTTCCTCCAGAAGCAGTCCAAAGTGCAGTACTTCACCATGGGCATCAACAAGTGGCAGCACTCCGAGACGTGGCCACCCGAAGGCGCGAAGAACGTCACATTGGACTTATGGAGCGCGGGTAACGCCAACACTCTGAACGGAAACGGCAAACTGGTCCTCGCCACTTCTTCAACTCCTTCTTCGCTGGTGCAATTCGCGGGAGAAACAGTGGCTTTCAACCTGAAGACCGATCTCCCGGACCACTTCACCTACGATCCCATGCACCCCACGCCCAGCTACGGCGGCAACGTCTGTTGTGCCGCCAACACCATTCCCGGCAATGGGGGCGCGCTTGATCAGCGCAAGATGGAGGAACGCCCCGATATCCTCGTCTACACCAGCGAGCCGTTGAAAGAGGGAGTCGAAGTCAGCGGCCCGATCACTGCGACGCTTTACGTCTCCTCAGACGTCAAGGACACCGATGTCACCGTGAAGGTCATCGACGTGCTCCCCGACGGCACAGCCTACAACCTCGATGAGACCATTCAGCGTCTACGGTATCGCGATGGCGACGACCACACCGTCTGGATGGAAAAAGACAAAGTCTACAAGGTCACGCTGACACCGATGAATACCAGCAATTACTTCGACGCTGGTCACAGAATCCGCATTGAGGTCGCCGGCTCCAACTTCCCCCGCTTCGACCGCAACCTGAACACCGGCGGCAACAACTATGACGAAACCACCGGCATCGTTGCCCACACCGCCATCCATCACTCAGCCCAATATCCAAGTACGATCACCCTTTCGATAGTGAAGCACTGATTCAGCGAGGTGTAATTAAGAGGTCGCGAATCCGATGAACGCGAAAAATATCTGGTTTGGACGAACGCGTCTGCTGCTGAGCGTGGCTGCGGTGATCGTGACCGTCACCTCGGCGCGAGCACAGCAGATTGCATTCACCTGGGACGACCTGCCAGCCCATAGCGCACTCCCGCCTGGCGAAACCAGAGTCGAAATCGGAAGAAAACTTATTGCGGCGATGAAGGAGGCGCACTTACCTCCGGTGTATGGCTTTGTGAACGGCATTCTCACCGAACAGGAGCCGCTCTCCACACCGATGCTTAAAGAGTGGCGCGACGCTGGATTTCAGTTGGGCAACCACACCTGGTCGCACGTGAACCTCAACCAGCATTCGCTCGCCGAGTGGGAGGCAGATACTCTAAAAAACGAGGCGCTGTTGCAGTCCTACATGGGTAGCGAGGACTGGCACTGGCTTCGCTATCCAAACCTAGCTGAGGGCGATACGCCGGAGAAGCGAGAAGGCGCGCGTAAGTTTCTGGCTGAGCATGGATACAAGATCGCCGCCATTACAATGAGCTTCGGCGATTATCTGTACAACGGTCCGTATGCACGATGCGTTGCGAAGAATGATGCAGCCTCGATTTCCAAGCTGGAGAAGAGCTATCTCGCTGCGGCTGATGCCACCATCAACTACACCCGTGCGATGTCGAAGGCGTTATATGGCCGCGATATTCCTTACGTGCTGCTGATGCATGTGGGTGCGCTGGATGCACGCATGCTGCCTCGCCTGCTGAAACTCTATCGCGATAAGGGCTTCAGGTTCATCAGCCTGCAGGACGCGGAGAGGGATCCGTTCTACAAGAACGATCTGGATCTATCGCTGCCACCGGTACCCGACACCCTGGAAGAGGCAATGCACGCACGCAATCTTGCAGTGCCCACGCGGCTGCAGCCGACGGTCGACCTGAACGCCATTTGCCAGTAGCCCCTCCCCTTATACGAGAGCTAGAAGCCCTGGTCTGGCCGGAACGCCGTCACCTTGTTCTTCACGAACGTAACCGCCATCGGCTTGCCCAGATTCGCAAACACCACCATCCTGTTGCCATAGTTCTTGCTTGTGCTCTGCGACACTTGCCCCAGCGCCAACTCTACTTGCCGCTCATTCATCCCAAGAATGACCTGGTGTGCGTCGACCGCCTTCCAGATCTCTGGTCCCCAGTGCTTGTACAGCTCATGCGGATCGTCATAGAAAAATATCTCATCCGTATAGAACGTATAGTCCGACCCCTGACGATACCCCACGGGCACCGCATACTCCTTCGCCGCGTCTGAAGATCCGGGCTTGGTAAATACCAGCAACACCTGCTTGTCGCCGCCAGGAATCCGGAAGGTCGCCGCCTTTGGAGCCACCTGCTCGACCGCGTCCTTCACGACGATCGGCTCTGCACCCAGCAGCGTCCCGGCACTCTTTCCATACTGCGCCGCGTGCCCCACATACGGATAAAACTCCAACTGGCCCCCGGCGGACACCCACAACGTCGAGCCCTTCAGCTCCTTCACATCCTTCAGCGAATCCGGCCGCTTCTTCTTCAGGAAAACCAGGTCGTCCTCAGCGATCACCTCGTGCTCTGGCGCCTTCACCGCGACCGGCTTATTCCGCTCATGATGCAGATACAAAACCTGGCCCCCGACCGCCAGAATCAAGACCACCGTAGCCCCAATCGCCGCCTTCGCACCATTCGTCATCGCGATTCCTTCATCTCCAGGTTTTCAGTCCTTGCCAATCTAATTTACCGGCTCAGCCATACTCAACTCCCGCTCCGCGCCCATCAACGACTCCGCAGTCAAAGCGTCCGCCTGCCGCAGCTGCGGAAACAGCCCAGCCGCCGACGCCGTCACCACCATCGACGCGATTCCACCAATCACCACCGCACGAACAGCGCCCCACCATTGCGCCGTCACACCGCTCTCAAATTCGCCGAACTCATTCGAGGCCCCGATGAACAGCCAGTTCACCGCGCTCACCCGCCCGCGCATCTCCGGCGGCGTTGCCAGCTGCAGCAGGCTCGAACGAACCACCACGCTCACCATATCGCTTGCTCCCACGATCACCAGCGCCGCCGAACTCAGCCAGATGCTCTTCGACAAACCGAACACCACAGTCGCCGCCCCAAAGATCCCGACACACATCAGCATCGTCGCGCCGGCCCTTCGCTTGATGGGCTTCACCAGCATCGTCAGCGAAACCGCCAGCGCTCCCACGGAAGGCATCGCGCGCAGCAGTCCCAGTCCACGAGGCCCTGCATGCAGAATGTCCGTCGCGAAAATCGGCAACAGAGCCGTCGCGCCGCCCAGCAGCACCGCAAATAGGTCCAGCGAGATCGACCCCAGCAGCAGCTTCGTCCGCCACACATACTCCAAACCCGCCAGCACCGTCTTCATGTTGAAAGCCTTCTTGTCGGTCATCACCATCTTCGCGCGAATCATGCCGACCAGCACGATGAATCCCAGCAGCATCAGCAGCGTGAATCCATACACGATCGACGCGCCGTTCCAAGCCGCCGCCACGCCCGCCAGCGGCAGCGTAAACAGAATTCCCCCCACCGCCGGACCCGACATATTCGCAATCTGATAGACCGTCGCTCCCCACGTCACCGCATTCACGAAGTGTTCCTTCGGCACCAGGCTCGGCAGCATCGCGCTCGCCGCCGGTCCGCTGAACGCTCTGCCCAAACCAATCCCCACCAGCACCGCATAGATCGGCCAGATCCTGCCACCCTTCAGCGCCGTCGCGCTCATCGACAACCAGAGCAACGCCGCCGTGCAACAACGCCTGCAGGCCGTAGCAGAGGAGAATGATCTTTCGCCGGTCGTACCGATCCGCCACATGCCCCGCCGCCAGCATCACAAACACTCCGGGAAGAAACAACGCAAGGCCGGTGTACCCCAAATCGAGCGCCGAATGCGTGAGCGCATACACCTGCCACGCCACCGCAACCGACTGCGCCTCCGCTCCCAGAATCACCATCAACCGCGCCGACTGATACAGACCGAAAGTCCCGCGACTTGAACGCAGACCGGAAGTCCCCCGTTACCGTCCGCTCCATACGTTCCGAACCATCCGCCATATCCTATGCTTTCACACTTCGATTAAGAATCTGTCAGCGACTCGTCAGCCCTGAGAACGTGCCCCATCCTCCGCACCTGAGCAATCTCAGCCATGCTTACCGCCCCAGATAGACCTTGTACTGCGTCTCCACCACACCCGTGTTCCGCGCCAGTGTCAGCTTCGACTGGTTGTACTGGTACAGCGTCTGCACCAATTGGCTCTGCGCCGCCGCCAGCACTGCCTGCGCCTGCACCACCGGCAGATTGTCGTCCACCCCAGCCCTGAATCGGTCGCTCGCGTCCTGTACCTCTTGGGTCGCCAGATCGACGTTGCTCCGCGCCACCTTCACCAGCTCTTTCGAAGACTGCACATCCAGCATCGCCGACCGAATCTGCCACTCGATCGACACCTGCAGCGACTCGATCTGCTGCCGCAGCGCGATCACCTGCGCCGCCGCGACCTCACCCTCCCCGCGCAGTTGTCCCTCCTGGAAGATCGGCACGCTTACCTTGCCCGTCGCCGAAAACACGCCGTGATAGAGCCCACCGATCTCGCCCAGCACGCCGTAGTAGCCATCGAACGCCAGCGTCGGCAGCCGCTCCGCCTTCACCGCCTTCTGTGCCCGCGTCGCTACATCAAGCTGCGCCTGGAGGCTCAGCAGATCCTTCCGCCGCTGAAAGGCAAGCCGCATTGCATCCGGAAGCGGCAGCTCCGCAAACTCCGCATACGGAGCCGTGTCGGTCAGCGTAATCTCCTGGTCCGCCGGCAGCCCGATCAACCGGTTCAGCGCAATCTTGTCCTTCGCAAAAGCATTCTCGTCGTTGATCACGGCCTGCTGCTGCGTCTGCAACTGCACCCGCGCCCGCAGCACATCCAGGTTCGTCCCCACGCCGGCATCGTGCGAGTCCTTCGCCTGCTGATACGCCACCTCATCAGCCTTCTCCAGCGCCTGCGCATTCTCAATCTGCGAAGCATCCGCCAACGCCAGCAGATACTGCGTTCCCGACCGCCAGCGTCACTCCATCGCGCACATTCAGCGTCGAGAAGTTCGCCGCGGTAGCCGCCTTCTGGGCCGACCGGTACAGGTAGTACGCCGGCACGTTGAACAGCTGCTGGTTCATACTGATCTGCGCTTCGGCCGTATCCACTTTCACAATCGAGGAAAATGTCGCCGGATTGATGCCGAAAGCCGGCAGTGACGTACCCTTGAAACCCAGCGCCGCGAGGTTAATCTGCTGCGCCTCCAAGGCTCCTTTAGCCGTCAGACTGGGCAGCAGACTGTTCTCCACAGTCAACAGCTCGCCATGCACCATCCGCTCGTTCTGGACGATCAACTGCATCTGCAGGTTTCGTTTCAGGCCGCGGTCGATCGCCTCATCCAGGCTCAGGGGCAACGCTCCCGGAATAGGCCGCTCGACCTTTACCCCACCCGGAAGCTGTCACGATATTTGGCACCGGAGCCTGCGGCAGCTCCGACGGGTTCGACGACTGCGTCTGAGCCACCACCGGCCCGCACAGAATCAGCGCCAACGGCCACACCAAGGCACGCCGCCACACCTTCGCTCTTTTCAGAATCCCCGTCAAAACTCTCATGCTCTTCTATTAGAGTGCCATACCCCCCTCCCGATGCAGAAATCACGTAAAAACCGCATCTTGCCCCTCGAATCGCCCCTCCCGCAACCCACTCAGATAAAATACAAAAAGATAACCTATGCGTCTTATAACAATGAACCGCATCACCCTCGCCGCCACCTTGCTCCTCGTCCTCCCAACCAGCATCACCGGCCCTCGCTCAGGCGCCCCACCGCCTTCAAAGACACCTCGATGCTCCGCGCACCTGCCGGGCTCGCGCGTCGCCATCTACGAGTTCGAAGATCTCGAGTGCCCCGCCTGTGCCCACGCCTTCCCCATCGTCCATGCGGCCGTCGAGAAGTACAAAATCCCCCTGATCCGCCACGACTTCCCCCTCAGGATGCACATTTGGAGCTTTGACGCTGCGGTCATTGCCCGTTACATCCAGGACAAGATCTCGCCCCAGGCCGCTGAGGATTATCGCCGCGCCGTCTTCGCCAACCAGATGTCGATCGCGTCCAAAGACGACCTGAACGCCTTCACGCGAAAATACTTTCAGTCCCACGGTCGCGTGATGCCCTTCGTCATCGACCCCAGCGGCCTCTTCACCGCTGAGGTCAAAGCAGACCAGACCCTCGGCGAGCGCGTTGGCCTCTACCAGACCCCCAGCATCTTCATCGTCACGCAGAAGGGCTACACCGAGGTCAAGGACGTCACTCAGCTCTACGCGATGCTCGATACCGCCATCGCCGAAAACCCAGCACCCGTCAGGGCAAAGACCACCGCGGCGCACAAATAGCGGGATTGCATTCAGGCGTTTCGGTTTATTATTGCCAATGCTTAAATCGCCCAACATTAGCGAGCTAATAGCCGGAATCATCCTTCTTTTGGGCCTAGTCTGTGTCGTGTGGGAGTTCATCGGCGATCCCATTTTGGTTGCACTTCACTTTATGTCACCTCGTAATAAGCGCAAATGACGCTACTTGTTCTGAGGGGATATCTTCCAATCAGAAAGGCCCGGGCATCTGCTCGGGCCTTTCTGATTGAACAAACATTAAGCAATTACTTCGTCCCTGTCTCCGTCCACAGAAACGACATCTCATCCGCGTAGTCCTGTACCAACTGTGTCTGCGATACACCCGCGCTATGCCCGCCCTTCACGCTGTAATGCAGCAGAATCGGCCGCCCGCTCGAAGTCGACGTCTGCATCAATGGCGTCATCTTCCGCGCATTCATCGGATCGACGCGCGTATCCCCGTCTCCCGTGAAAAAGAAGATCGCCGGATACTTCGTCCCCGCCTTCACATTCTGGTACGGCGAGTACTTCAGAATGTACGGATAATCCTTCGCGTTCTCCGCCGACCCATACTCCGTCGTCCACGTCCGTCCCATCTCGAACATCTGGTACCGCAGCATATCCAGCAGCGGGTACCCGCACCAGATCGCGCCAAACAAATCCGGCCGTTGCGTCATCGACGCGCCCATAAGCAACCCGCCATTCGAGCGTCCACGAATTGCAAACCGCTCCGGCGTCGTGTACTTGTTCGCAATCAGATATTCCGCTGCAGCAAACCAGTCGTCGAAGACATTCTGTTTCTTCTCGAACATCGCCGCCTTGTGCCAGACCTCGCCGTACTCGTTACCGCCACGCAGATTCGGCAGCGCAAACCACCCGCCCTGCTGCATCCACCACGCATACTCGGGATTCCAGACCGGCGTCTCGCTCAGCGCAAACCCGCCGTAGCCGGTCATCAACAGCCGCTCACTTCCATCGCGCTTCAACCCCTTCTTCCCCGCGATAAACATCGGAACCTTCGTCCCGTCCTTGGACGTGTAAAAAACCTGCTTCACCTCATACTGTGTCGAATCAAACGGCACCTTCTCCGTGTTGAAGATCTCCGACTCTCCCGTCTTCGTGTCGTAGTGGAAGATCGTCGGCGGCGTGATGATCGACTGGAACGTATAGAACCCGTCCGTATCGACCGCGCGGCCAGACAGCGTAGAGCCCGCGCCAATACCGGGGAAATCAATCTTCCCCTCCCGCTTGCCCTCCAGCGAATAGATCGTCACCTCCGACTTCACATCCTTCAGCCGCAACACGTACATCTTGCCGCCGACGATGTTCACCGCCTCCAACACATCCTTCCCCTCAGGAATCACTACCGGCCACTTGTCCGGCGAGCTGCCCTGCACCACCTTCAGCACCCGCCCATTCGGAGCCTTGTAGTCCGTCCGGACATAGAACGTGTCACCCACGTTGAGCTCGCTGAACCGGCTGTCGATGCCATACACCAGGGGAACAATCGGCGAGTTCGGCTCTCGCAGGTCCTTGATCAAAATGTCCTCGCGTGTCGCCGGAACGCCTCTGCCAATGCGAAACACCAGGTAGTGTCCGTTCGCAGTAGACCGCACGCTGACGCCATCGATCTCGCCCAGCTTCTCCCCGTGATACTCCTTGCCCAGGATCATCGGATCGCTCTCAATCGGCGTCCCGAACTTGTGATAAAAAACCCGATTCCCCTCATGCGGAAACAGCTTCGAGTAATACACCCCCGCCTTGTCTGGACTGATATCGACTCCCGAATACCGCGCCCGCGGCATCACATCGCCCGTGTCCTGCCGCATCGTGACGTCAAGAAAATGCACCTCCACCTCATCCGCGCCACCCACGCGCACGCCATACGCCATCATCGAACCATCCTCGGAAAGGTTCAGTGTATTCACCGAAGTGTTCTGGTCCGCACTCAGCTTGTTCGCGTCGATCAGCTGCTCATCCTGCCCGTGCAGACCCACCCGCATATAGATCGAAGCCTGGTTCTCATCCGCCAGCCGTTTGGAAAAAAAGTAGCGATTCCCCCGCCGCGTCGGCGTGCTGATGAAGTCCACCCGCAGCAGCTTCGTCATTTCGTCGACCACCGCCGGCAGCATCTTCACCTGCGAAAAATACTGTGCCGTGTACGCGTTCTGCGCCGTGATAAAGGCACGCGTCGCGGGGCTATGCGCATCCTCCAGCCAGCGATACGGATCCGTGATCTTCGCCGGCATGCCCGGCTCGGCGCTCTTGTACTCATCCACCACAGGATCGGTCTTCACCTCCGGCGGATTCGGCAGCGTAATTCCGCCTCTGCCGTGAACCTGTGCACTTGCCGCCGTCACGCTCAATAACACTGCTGCCGCTGCAAAAAAAGCACTGCGCATTCATCTCTCCCGATAAGCCAACTTTTCTGATATCTCAAGATACAGAAGAATGAATTGGCCGCGCAGAAATTTCTACCCGCTCACCGCACCTGCCCTTACCGCAGTTGAAAGATCAGGAAATAATCCTGCCCGTCCGCCTTGGTAAAGTCATACGTCCCCACCAGCTTGAAGCCGGACTCGCCCATCTCCTTCACCACGACCTCGTGGTCCAGCCCATGGTTAGCCCCATTCCCATTGCGGTCGATGATTCCCACCTTTGCGCCTGCCCGCAGCGCAGGTTTCAACGCCTGCACAAACGCTACCGGATGCGCGATCTCGTGATACACCTTCAGCATCAGCACCGCATCCACGCTCCCCGCTGGCAGCCGAGGATCGTCTGCGAGGCCCAGCACCGTCCGCACATTCGACAGGTTCTCCTTACCAACACGTTTGCCGATGGACTCAATCGCCACAGGATTGATGTCCTCCGCAATCACTGCCCCAGTCGGTCCCACCCGGCGAGCCGCCCGCACCGTAAACCAACCCGACCCTGCTCCGATATCCGCGACATTTTTTCCCGCCGTAATCCCCAGCAGATCCATCACCCGATCGATCTGCAGCTTCTTGTCGCGATCCGGATAATCAAAGATCGAAAGATCGCCCGTATACGGCTTGCTCGTAGGCCGCTGCGTCGTCGGCTGTTGCGCCCCTGAACTGGTCTGCGCACCAGCCAGACCAGCCATCATCAACACTGCAAGTACCACGCCGCACGCCCGCACATGCCTCAACGAAAAATTGCTCATGCCCTAACCATCAGCCATAGCAAGGGCGATTGGCAAGACCTCCGTTTGTGTTGTTGCCCATACCTGCAGCAATCTCTCATCACATGAAAAAGGGAGCCGCTGTTCCGGCTCCCATGTCTATTGACCGACGTCTTACCGCAATCCGCCGCCAGCCTTCAGCAACTCTCCCGTCAACCACGCTGAGTCATCCGACGCCAGGAACGTCGCAACCGTCGCAATATCCTCAGGCTGTCCAATGCGACCGAGCGGAGTCTGCGCCACCGCATTCTTCTCGAAGTCGCTCCCGATGAAGCCAGCCGCATGCACTCCTTCTGTCTCCACCATTCCCGGGTTGATCGAGTTCACACGAACCTTCTTTGGCCCCAGCTCTTTGGCCAGAACCTGCGTGATCGCATCCACTGCGCCTTTTGTCGCCGTGTAGATGCTTGAATTCGGCGGAGTCAGCGAAGAAACCACCGAACCAATATTGATGATGCTTCCCCCCTCCGGCCCAAAGTATTTCAACGACTCCTTCGAGGCAAGAAGCAACCCAAGCACATTCAGATTGAAGATCCTGTGATAGTCCTCAGCCGAAACCTGCTCAAGCGGAGTAAAGGTGTACACGCCGGCATTGTTAACCAGCGTATCCAGGCGCCCAAAGGTCTTTTTGACCTCGGCGAAGACCTTGCCGATGTCTTCCTGCTTCGAAAAATCTCCCTGCACAGCAACAGCCTTGCCGCCCTTCGCTTTAATCTCGGCAACAACCTTGTCCGCGCCATCTTTGCTCGACGCATAGTTCACCACAACCGACGCGCCGTCGGCCGCCAGTGCCTTCGCAATACCCGCGCCAATACCCTTCGACGCACCAGTTACCAGAGCCACTTTATTCGCAAGCTTTCCCATGTCGCTAATCCTCCTCAATTCCTGTGTCCTATCGGTTTGATATTTCGATAAGCATCTAATTGATGTGGGCAGCGCAAGGAAGATGCGGACATTTTGTTGAAATTTTCTAAGCTGTTTCCGCTCTAGATCTTAGCCAGTTGCTCCGTATACGCCTTCAGCACATCACGCCGGAGCGTATAGCTGGCAAACTTCCCCTCGCGAGTCACCCGAACCAACCCGGCCGTCTCCAACTCCTTCATATGGTGCGACAACGTAGCCGCACTCACCTTGTGGCACTCCTTGATGTCGACGCAATGAGCGGGATCCTTGCAGCTCCCGATTTGCCGCAGCAACTCAAGCCGTCGAGGATCGGCCAGCGCCTTCGCGATCAGATGCACCTGTTCTGCAGTCAGCTTCACCGGCTTCGCCCCCGCGCGCTTCACAACAACCATTACCTAGCTCCTACCGGATCTGCACCAGCTCCGCGTCAGCCCCGTGCCCCGAAGCCCCCGGCGTCACTTGCGAGGTCTGCGGCGCGCGCCAATGGTCGATGTAGCTCACCTGATGAACGCAACTGATCGTGCAGCTTGGCGCGCAGCTCTTCTCGGTCAAAAACTCCCGCTTCACATCCGCAGTCATGTACCCCGACAACGGCACTCCCGGATACCCACGCTGCTGGCTGCAGTAGTGCACGAGCCCGTTCTCGCAGATATACAGATACCGTCCACCCGCGCGGCAACGCCAATCATTCGTCTTCCCGTTGGCAATCGCCTCCTGGAAGTGATTGAACCGTGAATAACTCCGCCGCGTAAGATTCCGCACCTTGTCCCAGACTCCGCGCTCCGCCGCACCCAGCGGTTTCAACTGCCCGCTCCCGTCATGAATAATCCCGATGGTCGAGCTGAACCCCAACGCCAGCGCTCGCTCGCTCACCGTCAGCGCATCGTTCGGATTCGCGATTCCGCCACCCACCACCGAGTTGATATTCACATGGAAGTCCGCATGCTCCGCCAGCATCTGCAGCTTCTTATCCAACACCTTCAAGCTCTTCTTCGACACATCGTCCGGCATCACGTTGTCGATCGAGATCTGCATGTGGTCGAGTCCTGCCTTGTTCAGTCGTTGAATCCGGTCCGGCATCAGCAGATATCCATTCGTGATCATTCCGGCGATCGCGCCCGTCTTCCGGATCCGCGCAATGATCTGGTCCAGCTCTGGATGCAGCAGCGGCTCGCCGCCCGAGATCGTAATCACCGACGTCCCCAGCCGTCCCAGATGGTCAATCCGTCGCAGCATCTCATCGACCGGAACCGGATCGGAAAAATCGTCGTACTCGTTGCAGTAGGTACACGCCAGGTTGCACCGTCGCATCGGCACAATATGCGCCATATACGGGTGCCCGGTCGACATCACCGCAGAGCCGATCGAACCGAGCTCCCGCAGCTTGCGCGTCACAGCCTTCAGGCGGCGTTTGGCCGTCATCGGCCGTCTACCGTTCGCAACGGCAGTTATAGAAGCAGAAGACATATCACTTTCAAGTATATCGAACCGTTGAGTACTTTTCCGGCGAAAGGGTCCCGCCAACACGATTCAAGGCCAACAGGCTCAGGCCTTGGTGAATGTATCGCAAACCCTACGACTCGCGATAGTTCAGCAGCACCAACCCAACCATGATTAAGCAGAGTGGCCAGACATACGATGCCAGCCGGGACTGCCTCTGGTCAGGCAAGCGCAGCTCCAACCAGCGGCTCCAGCCCGCGGTGGCCCCCAATAACGCGATCGGCGTGTGGCTCATCTCCGCCAGCAGCTCTTCCTTGATATTTCCGATGGAGTGATTGTGAGTCAGCAGCAGTGCGCCCCCGGCCGCGCAAAGCAGCGGAAAAACCGTCGCCGCCCATCGGGACTGGAATCGCCCGGTCTGATTTCCCCACTCAAACGCCGCAAACGCCAGGATCAGCAGCGCAAACAAACGATGCAGCAGCACATCCGGCGCATACATACTCGCCCAGAAAGGCCGCGGACCCAGCGGCCAGCACTCCGGATCGGCGCGCAGCACAATCAGCACCGCCAGTCCCGCAAAGACCAGCGGCCAGTTCCGCGTCCATCGCGCCTTCGGCAGACGGCTCAACAGCGCGAACACGCCGGCCATCAACACAATCAGCCCCGACCAGTGATGGTTATATTCAGACCAGGCCACAGCATTTGCGTCGCTCGGAGGATTGACCTTGTTGAACTGCGTCTGCTTTACTGCCACATCCAGCGGCGTCGGAGGCGCCAGCGCCGCAAACGCAGGGCTGGTCACGCGTGGGATCACGGGACGAAAACGCGCAACGATCTCAGAGAGGCTTGCCCTGTTGGCCGGCAAGTCGATCGGCGGCGGTTGCGAGGTCATCGAAGCGGCCGCCAGCACAGCCATGAAACCCAATCCAATCTCTGCCTCTCCAAATCGCCGCAGCCGCTTCAATAATCCCACCGGCGCCGTATCGATGCGTCGAACCAGAAAAAAGTTCCCCGCACCCATCGCCATCACCAGCAGGACCAGGTACACCTTGGAGATCATCATTACGCCATAAGCAGTGCCATACAACCCGCTCAACGATTTGTCGGCGGAGATGCCAAGATAGACCCACCCCATAGCGAAGCCAGCCAGCAGCAACGTTCCCGCCCCCACCAGGGCCAGCGGAGAAAAGCGACGCAGCATCCGTTTTGCCTCTCCGGGATCTTCCGACCGCCGCAGCGAAATCAGCAGAAACGGCATCGCACCGATCCACAATGCTGCACCCAATTGATGCGCGGCAGTCAACGTGGTGAGCAAGGCCCGATGATCCAGACGCGAGACCGAGTGGCTGGTGGAAACCACAGCCGCCAGGACCAAAGCCCCAAAAGGAACCATCGCATACGCCGACCTGCGCCCCTGATATCGCGCGCAAAAGACAATCGCCGAGGCAGCCAGCGCAGCACACGCGCCCGCCAGAAAATACGGTGCACCCACCAGGTCTCCGATCTTCAGAGACGAATTTCCCATTACGATCGCGCTGTCTACCGCGACATAGCACAATTCAACAATCGCAAAGCTGGTGGCTGCCCACCGAATCCCGCGCCTGCACCCGCCTGCGATCAATTCTCCCGCACGCGCCGGCATGACGACGATCAGCAGGTAGGCGACGCCGCCAAGCGTCAACAACTCCAGCCCAAGCGTCAACGCCCGCAAGAAAACGGACAGCAAATCGAAGTCGCCTAATAGCCAGATCAAGGGTCAGCCCTCGGAATAAAAGTGCAGCAATGCGACTTACGCACAACGGTGGTCTTCAGTTGCTCCGGTTGTTAGCGTCGGTGCTGAGAGGGTATGGAGAACTCATAACGGCTGTTCCTCGCGCCTCAAAAAAATCTTTCGCGGCCCTGGTCTACTTCACGTTAAACGGTATTTCACCGCGGGTGACATGGCCGTCAGTCGCCAGCACCTGCCAATGGATCGCGTACTTGCCCGGGCTCAACTGAGTGACGTGCGTGGCCAGGGTGTTCGGAGCGCTTTGTTTCTCAATCGCCAGCCGTTTGGACTGACCATCCGGAAGACTCAAAAGCAATGTCGATCGCGTCCCATCGACCCGCAAGCTGAACTTCATGTTGACCCCTAGGTCTGGCCCCTGCACGGTCGCATTGATCGCCGGCGACGACTCGACCAACACCGCGTGGGCCAGGACAACACGCGGGACCACCACCATCAGCATCAAAGCGATAGCGGTCATCACCCCGACGCCAAGAACATTTCTTGCCAGAGAATCACGGAGCGAGTTCTTCATAGCTCTTTTGGACACACTTCCGCCTCAAAGAGATTCATCAAAAAAATGAATTTCGATCTAATGATCAGGCGCAGAGGCCTACGTTACTACTAGGAAAAGTACTAGTTAGCAACCGTGGCGAGGGAGCGTCCTCAGTTACCAGCCGTTACTTGCCCACCACCAGGATCGAAAACGAATCCGGCACCATCTGCCCTCGTCCCGGACGCCCTCCCGGCGGCGGCGCAGGAGCCGGAGTGAACTCCGCTGTTATCAACAACAGCCGGTTCGTCTTCCGGTCCAGCGTCAACGTCTTCGCACGCGGCTGCGTCTGCAGCGTCTGTTCCACAACGAAGCTGGTCGGGCTGTTCTCCTTCACAATCGTCAGGGTCCCGTCACCCTGTGAGCTGAACGCCTCCATCGTGCTCGGATTAAACACCGCGCCATCGGTTCCCCCGCCGATCGGCAGTGTCTCAAGAATTTTTCCGTCACCGGCATTCAGAATCACCATTGTCTGCGGATTCCGGCACGCGGCAAACAGGATATTGTTCTTCACATCCATCGCCAGACCTGCGCACGTCCCACCCTTGCCCTGCAGATCGTACGTTGCTGTCACCTTCATCGTCTTCGCATCCACTACCGCGATGCTGCCCTTGTCTTCCAGGTCGATATACAAATGACCCTTGCCATCCGATACTCCCTGCTCCGGCGCGCCACCCAGATCGATCGTGCCCACAACCGCCCCATCCTTCGCATCGATCACCGTTGCATTCGGCGCACTATGGCTCAGCACATACACACGCCCGTTGAACGGGTCACCCAGAATGCCGTCCGGTCCGCCCTGCACCTCAATAGTCTTGATCGTCGCCAGCGTCTTCGCGTCAAACATCACCACCGGCTTGCTGCTGCCGAACCCATGCTGCGACTTCGCATCGACCGCCACTCCGTGCGCACTGGCGTTGGCGATTACACCCACCGGCTTCAGCGTATCCAGATCGAAGACGTTGATCTGCCCCGCAGGTCCCAGCCGCGGCACATACAATTTGCGCGCGGCATCATCGGCGTACACGTAGTCAAATCCGCCCTCGCCGCCAACCTTTGCCGTCTGCAGAACTTTGTAAGGCCCAGCCTGTTGCGCCAGACTGGAAAACGGCATAATCGCCACCACAGCAGCCAGCATCACAAAAATTCGTCGCATCAGATATCCTCGCTCCAGAGAACTATATCCCTAAAGAGCTATCCGTCTCCAAACCAAGAAAAAGGCGGCCACCAAGGCCGCCGTTCCGTTACCTGTTGTTTCACCCTATAACTTAGCCAGCAACTGCCGAGTCTGCTGCCCTGTCTGCTGGAAGAAATCCTCCAACCCGAACCCCAGCCACAAGCTCGACCGTTTCTTTCCATCCGGCGTCAAGGTCAACGTCTGCTCGCGCTTGTCCCGCAACACCACCACCGGCACAGGCTTTCCTCTATTGTCGTGCACCGTCTTGGTCCAATCCGTCCCGTTAGACACGGGGACCGAGTTGATCTTCACCACGACATCGCCCGCCTTCATCCCAGCCTCCTCCGCCGGGCTATTGCCGTCCACGCTGCGTACCAGCAACCCCCCGCCGTCCAGCGCGCCAAAGAACTCTGCCAGTTGCGGCCCCATCACCTCCAGCTTCGCGCCGGTAAACGACGAACTCAACAGAATGGTCTCTGTCCCCAGCAGGTCCTTATGTTCCTTCTGTGCCGCTGCGGTTCCTGACTTCCCAGGATCCAGAAAGGCGTTTCCCCGTACAACACCCAAAGGTCCCGGAGCTGGCACGGTATAGTGCTGCTCCCAGGCCTGCAGCCCCACTGTCCTGCGATCCGCAGTCGTCATCGTCATCGTCTGTGTCTGTCCGTCGCGGCTGATCACGAAGCTTACCGTCCGCCCCACCGGCATATCCTTCAACATCCGCCGCAAATGTTCCTCGCCATCGACAGCCTGACCGTTCATCTGAAGAATCACATCATGCACCCGCATTCCAGCCTTGCACGCCGGCCCGTCATGGTCCAGATTTGTGATCTCCGCGCCCCGTGCTTCCTTCAGCTTCAACGCCCCCAACTGGTCTTCGCTCACATCCCGCGTCTCTACGCCGAGATATCCCTGAGCGGAATGGCTATGCGCCTCACCCATCGCCGCAGCATACATCTGCTGGCCAACCGGCGCGCCCATATCGTCCGCATGCAACACCTGTCCCCCATCCAGAACAGCAATCGCCGCTACGAGCGCCCCTACACCTATCGACCTGCGATGTCTCATCTGCATAACCCCATCCCAACTCTACTCTGACGAACGAAAAATACTGGGTCGACCCGCAGCTTACTGAATATCTGCGGAGCTCTGGAGCGCATTGAACGATGCTGTCCGGATATAAGGATTCGCGTCCCGTGTCGCAACCGTACGCAGCACCTGGCGCACGCTCGAGTCCGACTGCACTGGTTCCAGCACTTCGATCGCCGTCCGCCGAACCTCCGCATCCGAATCGTGCGCTACCGCTTCCAGTACCGCATCACGAACATGCTGGTCCTGCCCGACGTACCGCTGCAGACCCTCCAGCGCCTTCATCCGAACGCCCGCGTCCTGGTCATACCGCAGCGACACCATCAGCGCGTGACGAATCCCCTTGCCATCCGTCGACGGTTGGCACGCATGCCCCGCTTTGCACTCGTCCGTTAGCAACGACACCGAGTTCAACCGAACCCCGTCCGTCGCTGCCGCATTCGTCCCGGCCAGCAACAGGTTGCGAATCTCCGGGCTATCCAGCGATCCTTCCATCGACTCGGGAACAATCTTGTTGTAGTTCACCTGCACCAGCTCCGAGTTCGGCGTCTGCACGATCGAGGTCACGTTCGCAATCACACCTTCCGCCGGATGACTGAGCGTCACCGGTCCCGGCGCCGTGGCGGGCTTCGGCGCATGCTCAACTTGATATCGATGGGTAAAGTTGCCCGACAGAAAACCTACGCCCAGCAACAGGGTCGCCAGCGCGGGCGCACTCTTCACATGGCCCATCCAGCGATAAAAATTTGTCCTCAGTTGAGTAAGAAATCCATGCGGTGGAATCATGTCCAGCGCATCATCCAGCCGCATTCGTGACTGCGCCAGCAGGTTCGGCGAAGGCTCCATCACCGGCAACATCGCCAGACGTTCTTCCAGCCCTCGGAACGCCTCCAACTCCTCCCGGCAATCTTCGCACCCCACCAGGTGCTGCTCTAACGACTCCGGCCAACTCATCCGGTAGTTCGCCGTAATTCAGTAAAACGATACAGTCTCTTGCGCTCTGACACTTCATTGTCCTACCTCAACCAGCCTCAAATTTCTCACCTGCAGCCACGGGTCTTTACCTTCACCCTTTTTATCGATGCATCACAACATTGTTCTTCAACCTCTAAGTTCTGCCAGATTCGCCCGCAGTTTCCGGGTAGCCCGGAACAGCGTATTCTTTGCCGTCTCCTCCGTCGTGCTTAACATCTCGCCGATTGTCCTCAGCTTCAGCCCCTGGTAGTGCTTCAGCTCAAAGACCGTCCGTTCCCGCGGCGTCAACTTATCCAATGCAGCGTTGATGCTCTCGTTCATCACCTTCCGGTCCAGCTCCCGCGCCGGGTTCGACATCGCCCGCTCATCGGAGATATTCGCCATCAGGTCCATCTCATCGCCACTGGCATCCAGCACCGTTGCCGGATCTTCCCGGCGGCTCTTTCGCCGCCGCAACTGATCCAGGCAAAGGTTTGTGACAATCCGGTAAAGCCAGGTATAAAAACTGCACTCAAACCGAAAGTTCCCAAGGTGTCGGTACGCCTTAATAAACGCTTCCTGGTGCACATCCTGCGCGTCCTGTTCATTGCCGAGCATATGCAGCGCCAGCCGCAATACCGACTGGTCGTACCGTCGCACCAGAGCGTCGAACGCAGCTCGCTGGCCCTTCTGCGCCTCGCGAATCAGCTCGTCGTCCTCGGTTCGCTGTTGCGCCCGCGCGTCGAGTTGCGCCTGCGTCAGCTTGCCGGCGTTCCTGGTCCCGGATTGGGCCGCAGCCTTTGCCATCGCTGGCATAGATTCTACAGCGCGGGCACCCAACAATCCCATAGCAAACGGGCTAATATGCCGTTTTTGAGCCACTGCCGCCAACGGAGAAGACAGCTCTCCGCCATCGATCCCAACAGCATTTCCATTCATCGACTGACTCCGGAGGTCAGAAATCGAATAACACTCAATAGACCCTCCTGCCGCTTAAAGGTAAGCAGCAAACCTGTCCCTCCTTAGTCGTAGCCCTTGTCCTTGCCGGCTACTCCCTATTCCCTACTCCCTATTCCCTGCCTTTTCGATACACTCACCCCATGCGTCCGCACCCCACCGCCCCCAGCCTCTTCTCTGAACCCACTCCCGCGGCGGACGCCAATTCCGGCAAGTCCGGCCTCGAAAAGCCCGTCTGGATCAACGCCCACTGCGACGGCGGAGCCCGCGGCAACCCCGGTCCCGCCGGCTACGGAGCCCTCATCCAGGACGACCAGGGTATGGTCCTCGCCGAACTCAGCGAATTCCTCGGCATCCGCACCAACAACTACGCCGAATACTCCGGCCTCCTCGGCTGCCTCCAGTACGCCCTCGACCATCACCACCCCCGCCTCCGCGTCATCTCCGACTCCGAGCTGATGGTCAAGCAAATCCAGGGCAAATATAAGGTGAACTCCCCCGACCTGAAACCCCTCTGGCAGGAGGCCCGAAACCGCATCGCCAAACTCGAAGCCTTCGAGATCTCCCACGCCCTCCGCCACAAAAACAAGGACGCCGACCGCCTCGCCAACGAAGCCATGGACCGCGGTATGAAGCGCCCCCACGCCCCCGGCCAACCCGCCCCGCCACCGCTCAAAGCCACCCCCTACCCCACCAAATCCGAGACCCCACCCGACCCCTACCCCAACTCCGGCACTATGCTTCGCGGCTTCACCCGGGACGGCGTCATCCACATCCTCGGCAACGCCACCCTTCCCGACGGCGTCTTCGTCAAAATCATCCGCGAATAAGCTATTCGTTCGAGACTGTCGCGCCGGAGTCGTTTACGTATTCGATAGTGAAGTCGATCTCGGCAGCTTTTTCCAGCATCTTCGACACCGAACAGTACTTATTCTTCGAGAGTCCGACTGCATCTTCGGCGGCCTTCTTTGAGACCGCGCCGCCAATCACGTAGGTCAGTCTGATCCTTGTAAAGACACGGGGCGGCGCCGCGGCCTGTTCAGCGTTTGCGGATACCGTAAGGCTAATCAGAGGCTCACGCTTCTTTTTGAGGATCGAGACCACGTCGACGGCCGTGCAGGCGCAAAGGGCCATCAGCACCGCCTCCATTGGACTAGGGCCGTTGGTGTGCGCGGCATCGCCGTCGAAAACGACCTTATGACCACTTTCGGAGTGACCTTCAAATTCCATCTCCTGTTTCCAAACTGCTTTGGCAATCATTCAACCCTTCTTCAACCCAGGCTGTTGATAAATTCCAATCACATTGCCCCCAGGATCGCGGAATCTCGCCGTAATCTCAGGCGCATCTCCGCCAATCGGCTGCACAATCTCACATCCGTTCGCCACGATCGACTTCACCGTCGCCTCCGCATCGTCGACCATCACATAGACGAGAAGCCCCGGTTGCGAAGCAGGCGGCCTCCCCACCGACCACGTCCCACTCACCTGACCGACCGTATCGGTGAAGGCGGTTGAACCATCTCCCCGCTTTCTGATCTCCCAGCCAAACACCTTCGCGTAAAAATCAGCCGAACGGGCAATATCAGTCGCAGGCATCTCGATATAACAAATCTTTCCATTCGCATACCCAGAAGGCATTTGCTGCTCCTTTCAACACTGAGATTCTAGCGCGAACGCAAGGTGAACCTCGTCTCTACCCTCCCGGCTTGTCGCACCTCGCCCCTCGCTCTTCTCGAACGGAGGTGTTCGATCGCCCGGCGGCACGGTGGACAAATGAACTCAAGCAGCGGAACCCAAACCAACATGAGCACGATAACCAGCACCGTGATGAAGATAGAAAGGATCTGTTCGGACATAAGAATCTCCTCTAATGCCCTCCTCAGGGAAGGCATTTGGCAAAAATAAAATTGAAGTTAGGCGTCCTTCACTGGGCAGAACAGAACGAACAAATCCCGGCTTTGAGAAGCTTCGTCCTTCACAGTGAATTCAGGAATGCAATCAGTTCCTTCTTCTGTTTGTCTGTCATGTTCATCTGGAACCGTTGGTTATAGAAATTCACCAACTCATCCAGATTGGCCGCTGCACCGTTATGGAAGTAAGGCGCACGCGCCGCCAATCCACGAAGAATCGGCCCCTTCCCGCGATTCACGTCCGCGCACAACCCGCTAATCAGCGCTTTCCCCGGATCGGACGTGTAGTAGTTCACCGTCTTCCCCGGATTCAGCGGATCAGGACATCCCCTGATCTCATAGACCGGCAAATCTGGCGCGCTCAACTCCTTCAGGCCGGCAACAATGGCCTGATTCGTCTCATACTCCCGCTGCCGGCTGACGGCGATATCCAGCGGCAGCGCGACCGAGTGGTTCCCCACATTCGGCGTGTCATGACACGTCGTGCAGGTGCCCGTAATCGACGCCGGACTCCCCAGCGACGGATTATCATTCAGCCCGCGAACCCCCGTGATGATCACCGGTCGCGAGTTGAACAACTTCTCTCCCGCCGCAATCTCTGCTCTTGCCTCCGCTTGATCGTCCCCGTAGCCGTGCCCGCCGGCGTTCTCCCACGCCGTATAAAGCGAAAACGCACTGGGAGAAAACTTCTCTCCCGTTGGGTCTCCTCCCAGTGCGTCGTTCGAACCGGGGTAATAGCTCTGTCCATACAGCGCCACCGGTCCGCCGCCTGCTCCGTGCGCGTCAAGCAATCCCGCACGGTTATCCCGAATCTGCGCCGTCGTCAGTCCCATCTCGAACTGAACAATCTCCCCGAGTTGCTTCGCCGAAGGCGTAACCCCCTGGGCATGTCCCGTCACAGCCGAAATCGCCTGATCCGTAAGGTCCAGCGTCAGATTGTTTTGAAACGTCTTTGCATCGTTGAGCGCCATCAGCGTCTCGCGCCCATCGAACATCACCGAACTCAGATATCGCAGGTTCGCCGTCGGCAAGGGACGCCGATAGACCGAAATCTGCGGCAGCCCGTTCTTTGGATCACTCGTGATCGCGCAGCCATACGGATCATGCACCACCGCAATGGTGAACTGAGGATTCGCCGGCATATCGATCCCAACCCGGATCAGCCCACGATCCAACAGCAGACTATGCGCATCACGGCCCTTCGAAGTAGTAGGACAATTCGCTCCATCCACCGCCGCGAACAGTGGATCTTCGCCATGCGTCTGCTCATACACCTCGCGCACGCCCTTCGCGCTGATGCTAAAAGCCTCGTCCGCCCGATGGCACGTCGCACAGCTGCGCCCATTCGTCCCCAGGCTTTGAAAGAAAGGATTGTTTTCGTCGATGTCGCCGGCCGCGTTATACGTAGCAACCGCGCCCGTCTTGTCCTGGAAGTGCTTCAGATTCGGAATGACGACCACCGCAGCTACGGCTGCAACCGAGGCGAAAACAAGCAGCGAACAAACAACACGACACTTAGCTGAGCGTCCCATGGAGGACCTCCTTCACTCATCGTTCCTAGTGGCATAAGCGTATTTGGGGAGAGAAAATGGGCCACGCGCGCCAGTCTTCCGAACCGCATCCCACATGGAGATAGTGTTTGAGACATAACAGGCGTTTCATGCCATCTTTTCCTGTCAGGTGCCAGCGCAGACCACCCATAACTGGTGTGTAGAATCTGATCGTGCAAATCTGCAATCTTCCGCAAACGTACGTGCGGGTGCCCCTTAAGCCTTGGTTTCCGTTGATATGCCGAGAGCTTAGAGGATCACTGTGGAACGTGGACACATCCTAAAAGGATACTTTTACGGCCGATCATGGCCGGCTGCACCCAGGGGAGATCGTATGAATTGGCGCGAAGTCAATGAAGCGGACCTGATCGAATGCCTGAACATCGAGCCGCAGACGTGGGGAGATGGAATCGTCGGTCGGGAACGCGCCCTGACCGTCTGGCAGCAGTGGACTCGAACACGTTCGTTCAATTCGGCTGTCATCGAAACGGTCGCACACTCGGTCAATCAAAAGATTGCATTTGGTGCAAGCATCTTCGTCACGACAGAGTTCGCAACTCGTGAGCTCGAAAACCCACAGCCCGGTCTGAACGACCGCATCATCGCCAGCGTGGTCTCCGGACAGTCTGTCGTCCTTCCAGGGACCTGTCTCTCCGGCAGCTCCGCTCGTCATCCCCTGGATCTCGTGATTCTTGGTGGCAACTACCTCTATCAAGCGATGGACCCCGAACAGACGATCCAGGCCGAGATGGCGCTGCCGGTTTCATTCGCCGAAGCGCACGTCGGCTATCGTTTGAATCGCATACTGTTGGAGACGCTCACCGAGCGGCAACATAAAACGAATGAGTCCTCCGGCGTCTGGCGCACCGTCACGAAATTCCCGGACTGCAATCACGCACTCACCGTACTCACCGCAAAGGAGACCTTCGCTACTTCCGGTTCCGTTGCCGCTGCGCTCTTCCAATATCAGGAGCCGGTCCTCCATCTCCGAGACACGGAAAAACATCTCCTCTCCGAAGCGATGAACGGCGAAACGGACAACGAACTGGCCGCCAGAATGAATCTCTCGCTCCCATCCATAAAAAAACGTTGGGCATCTCTATTCGACCGGATCGCCGACGTTCGTCCCAGCCTGCTCCCCGATGCAAACCAAAGAGGGTTTCATGAGAGCCGCGGCCCGCAAAAAAGACACCGCATCCTGGCCTATGTCCGGTCACATCCAGAGGAAATCCGCCCATTTCGTTGGCAGTCTCATCGATAGTCCAACTGCAGAGTTTAGATTGCTAACCGCGAGCACAATTCCTCAACAGAATGTAGTTGCTCCAACATCCCTTCCAGTTTCGCCACTCCAACCTTCTCCTCAAAATGCCGTTGCATCCGGTCGAGAATCCCCACCACCCTTACCGCCCGCTTCCGCCCGGCCGGCAGCAGCACCAGCTGCAGCGCCCGTGCATCTTCCGTATCAATCCGTCGGCGCACCAGCCCCTTAGCCTCGAGCGAAGAGACACAATGACTCACGTTGCCCCGCGTCGTCTGAAACGTCTCAGCAAGATACGACGGCTTAACCCCGCCCTTCTTCTCAAAAAAGATCGCCGCCAACACCAGCGACTCAAAGAACGTCAGCTCCTCCTCCCGTAACACAAGGTTCAGAGAAGCCTCCATCCTCCGCGCTATCCGGCTGGCCTGAAAGATTGGACTCTGCCGCAAAAAAGATTCAATCCGCATCGCATGTACCCAAGAGTAGTTTAGTCATTCAACTACTTACGATAAAACAAAACTAGCTCCCATATCCCCACATCCCGAGCGATCATCACTAAGTGACCTCCCCGATAAAAATCCCGGGCCTTTTCTGCCTCCTATGCCTCAGCACCGCCCTCGCCCAAAGCCCGCAGCAATCGTCCTCCGACCCCACCCCGCCCCAATCAAAACCCGCCCCCGTCGCCCAAAGCATCACCGTCACCACCACCCTCGAACCCCTTCCCCTCGCCGAAAGCGACCGCGCCGTCAATCTCATCTCTCCTCGCGACCAACCCCTCATCTCCAACTCCGTCGTCGACTTCCTCCGCCAGGACCCCTCCCTCAACCTCCAGGCCCGCGCCCCCAACGGCGTCCAGGCCGACCTCTCCCTACGCGGCACCACCTTCGAGCAATCCCTCATTTTGCTGAACGGCCTCCGCATCAACGACCCCGAGACAGGCCACCTAAATCTTGACATCCCCATCCCGCTCGACTCCGTCACCAGAATCGACATCCTCCACGGATCGGGATCAACGTTTTACGGCTCCGACGCCATCGGCGGCGCGGTCAACCTCCTCACCCAGCCACCCCCGCCCGGTATCACCGTCATCGCCAGCGCCGGCGGCGGCAGTTACAGCTCCATCGAGCAGCACCTCCGCGCCTCCTACACCAACGGCCCCTTCGCCGAACAACTCACCGGCAGCCGCGACACCTCCAACGGCTTCATCCCCGACCGCAACTACAGCAATAACGCCCTGGCCTCCGAGACCTGGCTCAAAACAAAACCAGGCACAACCGACATCCTCCTCGCCACCAGCGACCGCCCTTACGGCGCCAACCTCTTCTACGGCCCCTACCCCTCCTGGGAGCGCACCAAAGGCTGGTTCGCGAGCATCCAGCAGCAGCTCGGTGAAAAAACCGCCGCCAGCTTCGGCTACCGCCGCCACACCGACCTCTTCGTCCTCTTCGTCGACCAGCCCGCCATCTACGAGAACAACCACATCACCACCAGCTACGAAGGCGCACTCCGCCGCGCCGACAACCTGGCCGCCAACACCACCCTCTCCTACGGCGTCGAAGCCGACGGCGACACCATCCACTCGAACTCCCTCGGCCAGCACGCCCGCAACCAGGGCGCAGGATACGCCAACCTCAGCCTCGCCGCACTCGGCCGCTTCTCCTTGTCCCTCGGCGTCCGCGACGAGATCCTCACCGGCTCCATCACCGGCGCCGACAACGTCTTCTCGCCCTCCCTCGCCGCCGCCTACACCCTCACCCACACCACGCGCCTCCGCGCCTCTGCCGGCCATGGCTTCCGCCTCCCCACCTACGTCGATCTCTACTACGCCGACCCAACCACCATAGGCAATCCCAATCTCAAGCCCGAATCTTCCTGGAGCTACGAAGCTGGCATCGACTGGACACCCGCCAATGGCCGCCTGACCCTCAACGCCACCGCCTTCCACCTCCAGCAAAAAAACACCATCGACTACGCCAAAACCATCCTCGCCACCCCCGCCCTCACCTTCGCCGAGCCTTGGCAAGCCATCAACATTCAAGATGTCAACATCACCGGAGCCGAAGCCACCGCCCGCCTCCGCCTCACCGCCAACCAGCAACTTCAATTCAGCTACACTGCCGCCCACGCCGCCTCACCCCCACCCAACCTCCTCTCCGAGTACGCCTACAACTACGCCGCCCAGAACGCCCTCTTCCTCTGGACCGGGCACCTTCCGCCAACTCACCGCCCACACCCAGGTCAACATCGTCCAGAAAACTCAGCACACGGCGTACCCTCTCTGGGACGTCGCCCTCTCCCGCAACACCGGCCACATCCGCCCCTACTTCCGCGCATTAAACCTAAGCAACACCGGCTATCAGGAGATCCCCCAGGTCCCGCTGCAAGGCCGCACCATCATGGCCGGCGCTGAATTCAACTGGTCTTCCGCCCGCCACTGATCGCCTGAACGATCACCACCCGACACAAAACTTTGTAACAAGATCGTCACGGCGCAAGAAAACTCCGGATCAAGTGACGGTCTTTCATTTTTGCGTTGCCTTCAAACAGGCAATGACAGGCCTGGGACACTTACGTGGAGCGTCGACTTGTTCGCCCCGGGGAAAGCCACTCGTCACACTCTACGGATGCCCGTCACACTCTACTGAAAAGCAACGTTCTTTTGACGTCAATGTGACAAACGCGACGAGGAGAACCGCTACGGTGTAGTTATCGGGCCAAGGTTTTCGCATCTCGTTGCATACGCAAAAGGGGAAGTGGAAATGACGCAGTTCAAGGGGACCGCTCTAGCCGGCTATTTTATGCTCCTCGTGTTCAGTAGCTTCATGCGCGCAGAGGGGAACGCTGCGCCATCGACTTCCTCTGCGATTCACTTCCGCTCTCCCCGCGGCTTCTCGATCGTCGTGCCCGTTTACGTGAATGGCAAAGGGCCTTTCGAGTTTCTGCTCGACACCGGATCCACCGTTACAGTCATTGACTCGAAACTGCTGCAATCCCTCAACCTCGGCGTTACCGGAAGCGGCACGATGATCACTCCTACAAGCAGGACAACGATTCCGTGGGCGGTAGCTGAAAACGTCAGCGTCGGACCTGTGACAGAGAGCAAGGTGGAGCTGGGAGTGCGTGATCTGTCAGACCTGCGCCAACTCGACTCGAGAATCAGCGGAGTGCTTGGGCAGAACGTACTCAAGAATGCCGATTTTCTTCTTGATAACCGCAAACGGATGATTGAATTCGACCCTGCCGGCGCGCTGGCGGCTGAACTCGACGGCGAGAGGGTCAACACCAGCCTGATCGCAACACCAAACAGTCCGGCCTACGGAAGCACAGCGGTTCGCGTAAAGCTGGCGGAATCGAACCACCGCGACTTAAACTTCATTCTCGATTCCGGAAGCGCCTCAGTCGTGCTATTTCCCCACTCACTCGATCAGCCCTCGTCGTCCATGCGGCCGACGTTGTTGATGGAAGATGACGCTGGGAACCGGAAATACACCCCCGGATATCTGGTGCAGTTCAGCGTGGGAGGTATCTCCCTGGATGTGGCAGCTCATGTTACAGCGATCGGCTACGAGGGCTTGGCTGTGGACGGTCTGCTCCCCACCGCCGGCTTTGGCAGCGTCTATATCAGTAACAGCGGCGGCTTTGTGATCTTCCAGCCGAAACGGAAGCGCCACCAGATCTGCACTGAGTCTGTCGCAGCCGTCAACTGGAAGTCGGCGGACGTGCTCCAATGTCAGCACAATGCGCCCGAAGTAGACAGAAACGAATTGTCTTCGCCGTCTCTCTAGATGCGGCTACTTCGCCAGCTCCGCCTTCACAATCTCACTCACCAGCTTCCCATCCGCCCTTAGCCCATCCGCCAGAATCCTCTGCTGCACCACCTTCATCAGAGTCCCCATGTCCTTCGGCCCCGGCCTCTTGCCGCCTGTATCCTGCGTCAGCGTATCGATCGCCCCGCGCACCACGCCGCGAATCACATCCTCCCCCGCGGCCTTCGGCAGATACCCTTCGATCATCCCAATCTCCGCCTGCTCTTTCTCCGCCAGCTCCAGCCGTCCACCCTTGGTGAAACGACTCCACCGATTCCTTCCGCTGTTTTATCAGCGTCGTCAAAATCTGTGACTCCTCCGCGTCCGTCAGCTTGTCGCGCTTATCAATCTCCTTGTTCTTCAGTGCCGACTTCACCATCCGCAGCGTCGTCAACTTATGTTCTTCCTTGGCCTTCATCGCCACCACAATGTCTGCCTGCACCTTCTCGCCAATCGTCATCGTTTCCTCATCTCCATCGAACCAATCTCTCATTATAAGTACTTCTTACTGACCTATAGCTCTCACGCGAGACTGGTTACAATTACCTATGATCCGTAAAACTCGACTCTTCACGCCTGGACCGACGCCCCTCCTTCCCGCCGCGCAGTTCGCCATGGCCGCGGCCGACATTCACCACCGCACCCCCGAGTTCCGCGCTCTCTACACCCGCGTCTTATCGCAACTCAAAGACTTCGTCGGCACCAAAAACGATGTCATCATCCTCTCCGCCTCCGGCACCGGAGCCATGGAAGCCGCCGTCTCCAACCTGACCTCACCCGGCGATCGCGTCCTCGTCCTCACTGCCGGCAAGTTCGGCGAGCGCTGGGCTTCTCTCGTCAAATCCTTCGGCTGCCACGCCGACGTCATCGAAAAACCCTACGGCCAGACCTTCACCCTCGACGAAATCAAAGCTGCGCTCAAGCTCGAAACCCGCGCCGTCTTCGTCCAGGCCACCGAGTCCTCCACCGGAGTCCGTCACGACGTCGAAGGCATCGCCAAGCTCCTCAAATCCGAAAACTCCGAGGCTCTCCTCATCGTCGACGCCATCACCGGCCTCGGCACCACCCACCTCGACATGGACGCCTGGGGCATCGACGTCCTCATCGGCGGCTCGCAAAAAGCCGTCATGATGCCTCCCGGCCTCAGCTACCTCGCCGTCAGCCCCCGCGCCTGGGACCGCATGGAGTCCACCTACAACCCGCGCTACTACTTCGATCTCCGCAAGGAGCGCAAAAACGCCGCCAAAGGCGAATCCGCCTACACCCCCCCTGTATCCCTCATCGCCGCGCTCGGCGCATCGCTCGACTACATCGCCGGACAAGCCGCTACAACAGAAAACCCGAAGGGCAATCTCGCCGAAGGCCGCAAAAAGCTAGTCGACAACGCCGAAACCTGCGCCGCCATGACCCGTGCCGCAGCCACCGCGCTCGGCCTCAAACTCTTTGCCCCCAAAGGCGCAGAAGCAGCAGCAGCCACCGCCATCCTCGCCCCCGAAGGCACCGACTCCGGCGTCCTCGTCAAGGGCCTCAAATCCCAATTCGCCGCCATCGTCACCGACGGCCAGGGCGAGATGAAGGGCCACCTCTTCCGCATCGCCCACATCGGCTTCTTCGACTACATGGACACCATCGCCATCATCGGAGCCCTCGAACAAGTCATCGCCAAAACTAAAACCCCACTCCCCAACTTCGAATTCGGCAAAGGTCTCGTCGCCGCCCAAAAATTCTTCGCCGACCACGCCAAATAATCGCAGCCGCGATTAAGATTTAGGCGGCCCAACCTTGATCGCGGCGCCTTTCACCGCTTTGCAGTCAGTGAGCCCATAGTGCCATGCTTCCTTCGTTGCCGGAATCACCGTGACCAACGAGGGAAGCTGGAATCCCTGGACAGTTTGATACGCAAAAGTAAATGTCGCTTCCAGCGTCACAGACGTGTCGTTCGTTGATCCCGTTTTGACGGACCCGAGAAGGAAACCCTCCGGACCAGCGGTAAACTCCGTCGTAAAGCGCATCGGCTGCGGAAGCTGACTCACAACGCTGGTCAAACGCATGTCCTCTTTCAGAAGAAGCGTCGCCGCGACCCCAGGACCGTTCATCACAAGCTTGTAGCCGGAGTCGATCTTCTGGAAGCTGTATTTAGTTGGCTCTATAGGAAGAATCACGTTCGTGCCAAATGGCAGCCAGGCACTGATGCCGCCGGAGACCATCGCATCAAAAGACTTTTCGAGTTCCGCGGCATGCGCAACCCCGGTAAGGTCCGTCGCTTTCGGCGTCGCTGAGACGACAGCGCCCGATCTGTCAACGAAGACGCGATGTTGAATGGTCTGAAGACGTTCCGCAATCGGCGCGGCAGCCGGTGGCATCGTTCCCAGAAACTCGACGAAGTGTTTCTTCCAGTCAAACTGCACCGCACAATCGAAAGAGACAAGGTCACGCGTAAACGGTGCGTCGTAGAGACCCCGCGTCTTCGCCAAAAGCGCTTCGTCCGAAGCCACGGTCTGAGAGACCGCAGGAGCGCATAGACAGCACACGACGATCGAAAAAACGCGGCGATACATAGCCCATCCTAAACCCACTGGTAGCCCCCTACACGCGCCCTGCCTAAGCCTCTGTTACTCTCATACCACCCTTTTTATGAGCCTCTCTTCCAAGGTTGCCGTGCTGCTCATCCGAGGAGCAGTATTCGTTTCCTTCTGCGCCCCATCCCTCCTGTCGCAGATCCGCCAGATCGACAGCTCCAAACTTCCGCAGGACAGCGCAGTTCAACTCGCCTACAAGGACCTGCTGCCCATCGACCAATTCGCGCGAACCTACGCAGCGACCTGGCGCTTCCCCGTTCCCAAAGACGATGTCGCCTCGCGCTTCTCAGTAGCCCTGCTCACACTCGAAAAAGCGCAGCAACAAGCTCCCGACAACAAAGAACTGCAACTCTTCACCGGACTCGCCGCCCGTCTTGCCTACAACCTCGGCATTGAAGGGGCGTACGACCCCGCTCTAAAACTCCTCCAGCCACTAGCTAGCCAGGACTATCGCGCCGCGTGGTTCCTCGGAATGCACCAATGCCAATCCAACGATCCCGTCGGCGGCATGCAGCGGCTCCTGCGCGTCGAAACATCCACCGCATCCCTCCCAGGCGCTTTCTGGCAGGACTACGCCAACTGCGCCGGCATCACAGGCATGCCCGTGCATGCGATTCGAGCCTATGACCAGGCACGTAAAACCTCCGGCGGTCCGCCCATCGACGATCAACTCGAAGAGATCGCGCGCAACAGAATAAAACCAGCCAGCGTCACCGGCCCCTATCCCGGAAAACAAGTTTGGTATGCAGCGAACATCGGCGGCCGCGTTCGCTTCACCAGCACTCTCTGCGGAGAGTCCTTCACCACCCAAGCGTCCGCTCACGTCACCCTCACCGACGTACTCGATGGCACCTGCGCCCTCACCATCGACACGGAAACATACCCAAGCCGCTACGGCCCAAGCTCCGCGTCTCTCCTCCTCCTGACACAAATCGCCAGACCAGGCGAATCTCTTGAAGCGTTCTCGCAACGCATGATGAAAGTTTTCTCGCAAGGCAAAGTGAAAGACCCGAGCCATGCGGACAAGACTCCTCTGGCCGGAATCCAATGTCCCGTCGCAACCTGTCTCTCCTTCGAAATCGTCACAGACAAGCTCTACAAGTCTGAAGGCGGCGCCCATCTCCTCGCTGTCATCTTCCAAAGCGAGCAGCCTGCCTACCCCGGCCTCCGGTTCGAAACTCCTCACCCGCTTCCGAAGGTCTCAAAGAACTCCAGCGATCCAACCTTCTTCCGGCCCGAAGAAACCCTTCAACGCTTCAACGGCACCCTCTATACTCTTGTTACCCTCGACGCGAATCATGACATCTACACTCGCTCTCGCACCGACTTCGACGATCTCCTCAAGTCACTGGTCGTCGACTCCAAATAAAACTCCATCTGCCTTGATACACATGAACGCCAACCACCCATGAAACGCTCAACCCAGGTCACCGCACCACTCCTCGCCGCAACTGCGCTCTCCATCCTCACCGGCTGCCACCGCGAGATGCAGCGCTGCGTCGACGAGAACAACAACGTCGTCGACGACAGCCTCTGCCAGAATCAGCCCGCCCAGCAGCAACGCCCCGACGGTCACGGCGGCTTCATCTTCGTCCCCTTACCCTACCGCTTCTACTACGGAGGCTACGGTTCCTACGGCATCGGCACCCACGCCGACGGCGGTTCCTTCACTCCCACCGCAGGCCGCAGCTACACCACTCGCGGAGGCTTCGGCAGCTCCTTCGCCGAAGGCGGCAGCCACTCCAGCGGCAGCGGCGAAGGCGGCGGCCACGGCGGCAGCGCCGGAGAATAACCAGCTCAGGAGAATCATGCAGCGCATCTCCCTCACCCCGCGCGACAACTGGCAACAAAAAGTCGAGTCCGTCGGCCTCACCTTCCACACTCTCGAAAACGGCACTCCCTACTGGGACGAATCCGCCGCCTACCAGTTCACCGCCGCCGAGATCGACACCCTCGAAGCCGCCGGCAACAAGCTGCAGGAGATGTGCCTCGCCGCCGCCCAGCACATCATCGACGAAAAGCGTTACGCCGAACTCGACATCCCCGAATTCGCCGTCGAAGCCATCGAGTGGGCCTGGAACAACGAGCCCCCCGCGCTCTACGGCCGCTTCGACCTCGCATGGGCGGGAGCCCGATCCGGCAGCGCCCCCAAGCTCCTCGAGTACAACGCCGACACTCCCACCTCGCTCCTCGAAGCCGCAGTAGTCCAATGGCACTGGCTCAAGGACATGCCGCAGTCCCTCGTCTCCTCACAAACCCGACCAGTTCAACTCCATCCACGAAAAACTCATCGCCAAGTGGAAGGACATCGACCCCTACCTCTCCAAGCCCATCTACTTCGCCGCGCTCGACAACCCCGAAGACCAGCTCACCGTCACCTACCTCCGCGACACCGCGCAACAAGCCGGCCTCAGCACCGAACAGATGTTCATGCAGGAGATCGGCTGGAACGACGACCAGCAAGCCTTCCTCGACCCCGACGAACACCCCATGTTCTCCATCTTCAAGCTCTACCCCTGGGAAGCCATGCTACAGGAGGAGTTCGGCCCCCACGCCCTCTCCACCTACACCGCCGTCCGCTGGATCGAGCCCATCTGGAAGATGCTCCTCTCCAACAAGGGCATCCTCCCCATCCTCTGGCAGCTCTACCCCAACCACGAGCTCCTCCTCGAATCCCACTTCGACTCGCCCGGCAACATGCGCGACTACATCCGCAAACCCCTCATGTCCCGCGAAGGCGCCAACATCACTCTCATCCGCGACAACGCCACCGTCGTCTCCACCCCCGGCCCCTACCACGGCAAACAAATCTATCAAGCCCTCGCCCCCGCCGGCCGTCTTCGACAACCACCACACCGCCCTCGGCCTCTGGATGATCGACCAGGACTGTTGCGGCATGGGTGTCCGCGAATCCTTCAGCCCCATCACCGACAACCTAAGCTCCTTCGTCCCCCACTTTTTTCTCTAGCTCTCGCATCTCCGCGTTAGACTTGTCGCCAACGCGACAACTGTGCCCGAAACCAACTCCATCCCGCCGGAGCAGCCCATCTCCGTGCCCGACGCCACCTCCGCGCCGCCGAAGGAACCCGCTCCCATGCTCGACATCCACCCCGCCCACCACGCCGCCACCACCTGGCGCGATTTCTTCGTCCACATCGCCACCATCGTCCTCGGCCTGCTCATCGCCATCGGCCTCGAGCAGACCGTCGAGCGCATCCATCAGCACTACGAACTGCGCGAGACCCGCGAGGTCCTCGAGCAGGAGCGCAAAGCCAACGAAAAGGCGTGGGCCGACGACGAATACGACTGGCGTAGAACCTTTGTCGAGCTGAAGAACAACCTCACTGTCCTCGAGTACATCAGGCGCCACCCGGGAACCCCGCAGACAGCCCTCCCCGGAGAACTCCGCTGGATCCAGTCTCCTTTTCAGTGGAATCACGCCGTCTGGGACGCCGCCCAGCAAAAAGGCGTCGTGCAACTCATGCCTCTCGAAGAGTCCAATGCCAATCAGGAGTACTACGGAATCCTGACCGCTATGAATGATCAGTCGTTGCAGGCTTGGAACGCCATCAACGAGGCACACAGCTTCGACCTCCTCGACAGCGACCCCACCCATCTGACTCCGCAGCAGCTCGACCAGGTCATCCAGCTAACCTTGGCCGCCCTCAATAAGCACATCGTATTCGGCTACTCTTTTGGCCGTTTCGCCGGTGAATATCCGGAACACCCCCACGCTATCACCTGGGAGATGATCGAAACTCTCCGACCCTTGCCATCGCAACTCGATCCGCAAGGGATGGCTGCCGCCCACCAGAAAACCGCGGAACGCATGAAGGCCGCCAACAGCGGCCCCAACGGCGACACCATCGACCCACAAGCCCTGAAGTAAAACCGCCAGCACGCAAGATACAAAATGCCAGAGGAAACCCAAATCCCGTCCATACCAGAACCACCCGATCCTCATAGCAAGCAAGAGGAACCCACACCCATGCTCGACATCCACCCCGCCCACCACGCCGTCACCACCTGGCGCGACTTCTTCATCCACATCGCCACCATCGTCCTCGGCCTCATCATCGCCGTAGGCCTCGAACAGACCGTTGAATACCTCCACCGCCGCCACCAGGTTGCCGAAGCCCGCGCCGCCCTGCAACTCGAAGAGCGACAGAACATCCGGCGCTTTGTGCTCCAGAGCCGCTATTTCCACGACGAGATCCCCGCCGATCGCGGCAACTTGGCCATCCTCCTCTATCTCCGGGCTCATCCTCACGCTCCTGCCGCAAGCTGGCCCGGTGTCTTTGACTGGCGTCACTCCACCATGCCCTACGGCGACGCCGCCTGGAAGACCGCCCTGCAGGACGGCGTGGTCGAACACATGCTTCCGGATGAGGTACAACGCTACACCGATATCTACAACCGGCTCGCACTGATCCGAGAGGATGCGCTGGCCGAACGCAACGCCTTTGAAACCACCCGCGGCTTTCTAATCCGCGATCCCGACCCCACTCATCTCACCCCCGCTGAACTGGACAAGGCCGTCGCCGACATGACCGACATGCTTGTGCTCCATCTACGCACCGCGGGCGAGCAGACCAGGATGTCTCGCCGCCACCCCGAGTTTTCTCCACCGCCGTCGCTGGAGGACCTGCGTGTCTTCCTCGATCTCAACCCTTCACCCGAGTATCTTGCTGGCATGAAAGCAGCCGACCGCGAACTCAAAGAAATCGACGACATGAAGTAACCAGTGCCTACCCGCCCCGACTTCGGACAGTATCTGCAAGATCATCCCGATCCACTTCCCGCGTTCAAAGATTCAACCATTCGCTAAATTCATAAGAGGTCTTGCATGCTCGACGTCCACCCCGCTCACCACGCCGCCAGCACCTGGCGCGACTTCTTCGTCCACATCGCCACCATCGTCCTCGGCCTCATCATCGCCATCGGCCTCGAGCAGACCGTCGAGTTCTTCCACCACCGTCACCAGCGCCACCAGCTTCAGGAAGACCTGCACGGTGAGGCAGAGCAGAACCTGCAAATTATCGCGCGTGACCTCAGAATGCAGGACCTCGAGCCCTGGTTTGATCAAGCAATGCAGGACCAAGCCATGCACGATCACGCCATGCACGAAGCAACCCCAGCGAATGCACAGCACGGAAAACTCCGCCTGACACTTCCCGCTCCTCCCTGCCTTCCCGGTTCCGTCGGCACCGCCGAGATTCGCTACTTCGCGCCATCCCAGGCCGTCTGGGCAACCGCCAAAGAAGGCGGTCTCGTGCCTCTTCTACCCGTCGATCAGGCACGCATGCAGGCCCGCCTCGCCCACAACTACGAGCTACTCGGCGCAGCACGCGATCAGGTAGCGAATGGATGTAATGCAATCGTTGCCATGCGCAAGCGCTTTGCCCAGCCAGACCCAAATCACGCAGGAAACGAAATCTGGACCATGACCCCCGACCAGGCCGAGCGTCTCGCCTCCACCGCCTCCGACACGCAGGTCGCCATCCAGGGCCTGTTGTTTCGTCTTCGCTGGTCAAGAATCTACGAAGAAGGTCTCCTCAACGGCGAAACCGCTGCCGACGTCAAGATGATGACCATCAACCAGGAAAGATTTGAAGATCCGCCCACCCACTAGCTCGGAGGAACGCATAGCCGATGCGGCCAACCCGAAAGCCAGCCAGATCCAGAACCCGCCGATCAGGAGCATTGATTTCGGATTAAAATTCAGGCCCGGTTTTGATTTTCCTAAACCTGAACCAAGCACAAGTGCCTATCACTTTTGCCAGTGGTCTGACACTAGCCATTGCCATATAAGCAGTTTCAACGACTGTGCGAGGCATCCTGAAATCCGAGCAAGTGGCTCGTAGGTGCGGGTTGAGTCCAGGCCCACGCCCAAGTCTGAATCAATCTGTGCCATGCCTCCGCGTTGCCGACGCTCTGCCACAGAGAGCCGTGCCAGCCGCGACGATTCGCGGTCGAGAATCATCGATCAGGAGAAGACCATGGACCGTACGGTGCTGCCCGTCCCCGAGCCTCAGTATCCACCAATCACCGAGCTTGATGTGCACAAGGCACAAGCCCCGCCACGGTTCCAGGTTAAAGCGCCGAAAGGCGCGCCCAACGTGGTGGTCATTCTTCTCGACAACTTTGGCTTCGGAGATCCATCGACGTTCGGCGGGCCGATCCAGATGCCGACGCTGGACCGGCTCGCCGATACGGGACTGCGCTACAACAATTTCAAAGTCCCCCCGCTGTGTTCGCCCAGCCGTATGGCCCTGCTTACCGGCCGTAACAGCCATAGCACAAACTTCGGCGTGATCTCGGAGATTGCCACCGCCTTTCCGGGGTACACCGCGATGCGTCCCGCCAGCGTTACGATGCTGCCCGAGATCTTGCGGCTCAACGGCTATAACACCGCCATGTTCGGCAAATGTCACGAGCTGGGGCCCTGGGAAGCCAGCGTTGTCGGACCGTTCGACCGCTGGCCGATGAATAGCGGGTTTGAGAGATTCTACGGCTTCATGGCTGGCGAGGCTGACCTGTTTCATCCGGTTATTTACGACAACATGAACCGGGTAGATATGCATCCCGACTCCAATTACTATGCCAGCACTGACATTACCGACAAAGGCATCGAATGGGTGCGTTCCCAATGTTCGCTCGCGCCCGACAAGCCATTTTTCGTCTACTACTCGGCTATCGGCACTCATGGTCCGTTCCAGGTGCCAGAGACGTGGCGCGACCGATACAAAGGCAAGTTCGACCAGGGATGGGACCAGATGCGGAAGGAGACGCTCGCCCGCCAGCTCAAACTAGGAGTCGTGCCACCGGGCACCGAACTCGCACCCAAGCCTCCTGGGATTCAGGAATGGGACCAGTTGACGGCCGATGAGAAAAAAGTCTTTGCCAGGTACATGGAAATCTATGCCGCTTTTGCCGAGGTGACTGACTACGAAATCGGGCGATTCCTCGACGCGATCGAAGACCTCGGCGAAATGGACAACACGTTGGTCTTCTATATCACCGGCGACAATGGCCCGGTTTTTCAGGGCGGCCCCATCGGCGCGTTCAATGAGCTATCCGTGTTCAACGGACTGCCGGAGCCCCTCGACATAGCGCTAAAGAACCTCGACAAATTCGGTGGACCCCAATCGCACATTTTGTATCCCAACGGCTGGGCCTTCGCCGGCGCCACACCCTTTGCGTGGGGCCACCAGGTGGCCTCCTACGGAGGCATCTGCCAGCCTATCGTGGTCCACTGGCCGAAGGGCATCGAGGAGAAGGGCGGCCTGCGAACGCAGTGGTATCACATGATAGACATCGCTCCGACGGTTTTAGAGGCAGTTGGGCTCCCCGAGCCAGACGTAGTCTATGGCGTCAAACAGAAACCCATCGAAGGCGTGAGCATGCTCGACACTCTCAATAACGCCGAGGCCAGGTCGCGCCACACCACGCAATACTTCGAGATGGCAGGCAACAGGGGCATCTACCAGGACGGCTGGTTCGCCACCACGGTACACCGTCCGCCGTGGGAGGCGAAGGCGCGGGCAACCTTTGAAAACGACAAATGGGAGCTTTACGACGTAGAGAAAGATTTTAGTTGCGCGCACGACCTCGCCGCGAAGTATCCCGACAAACTAGAGAAGCTAAAACAAGTCTTCCTGGAGGAGGCGGTCAAGTACAACGTGCTGCCGCTGGACGATCGCGCCTGGGAGCGCTTCAACGCCGCCCTCGCGGGCCGTCCGGATTTGATGGAAGGCCGTACCGAGATGACGGTCTATGAAGGGATGAAGGGAATACCGGAGAACGGCTTCATCAACCTCAAGAACCACTCCTTCGTGATTTCGGCCGACATCGAGGTCCCGAAGGCGGGCGCTGTAGGGGTGGTCATCGCCCAGGGCGGGGAGATGGGCGGCTGGAGCCTCTACGTCAAGAACGGCGCACCCCGGTTCGCCTACAACTTTCTCGGTCGCGAGACTTACAAGATCGTTGGCCCCGCTCCCCTGCCACCCGGAAAGGTGATACTCCGCTTCGAGTTCGCTTACGACGGTGGTATGCCCGGCGCGGGGGGGAATGGTTTGCTATTCGTCAACGGTGCAGAGGTCGCCACGGGGCGGATCGAGCATACTCACCCGAACGCATTTGGTGCAGAAACGACGGACGTGGGCGAGAACCTCTATACGTGTGTCAGCGACGACTACAAGGTGGGTGATAACAAGTTCACCGGCAAGATTAACCAGGTGACCATCCAGGTCGGCAAATCCAACCTCAGCGAAGAGGGACAGAGGGTTGTCGAAGAATTGCGGATGAAGAAAGTGCTGAGCGGCTAATCGAGATATGGGGCACCCGGCCGGCTGTTCAATGGCACGAGAACCAATCTCTCTCGCGCCATCACCGCCCGGACCCGTCAGCGGTCTTCGCCGGACCTCGACGATCGACAACCTTATACCCCTCCGGCGGCTGAAAGTACGATGGATCAGGCTCCGTCGTCGAGATCTCCGTAACCGTGAACGTCTGCCGCCCAATCTGCGGAGCCTCCACTGTCGAACTCAGGTTGAACCCCAGCTCTGGCGAGAACCGGTACCGCCTCACCGTCGACATCGGAAGATCGTTGCCCATCACTCCCGCATTCAGCGTGATCGTGTCTTTGTACTCATGCACCCGAACCCCAACGAAATAAAGCGTGCCCAGGTCCTCGTGGGTAGTCGTCCCCTTGCCATTCTTCAACGGCCCCGACTCCATCCGTGTCGGATCGAAACGAAGGGACACATTGTCATTCAACTTCAGCAGCTCACATACCTTCGTCCGGGCATTGCACTGGCAGAGAGTCTTCGCTTGCGGGTCGGCAATCTGAATCCAGCTCATCCGCGAAGGAATATTGCTGCCCTTGGGTGACATCAGCCAACGTTCCTCGTAGAGGCGGCCTCGGCTGTCGCGCTTGATCGGCCGCGAGTTCACAGTAGTAAAGGAACCCCCATTATTCATTGGCCGCGACCACTCCGCCGCCAGTGTCAGGCTGAAAGGAGCATTCGGAAGATACGGCACGAAGATGCTCTGCAGTACCTCCTGCCCTCCTCCATCAAAGCTGACACCACCTTCGTCCGGCGTCTGCGCCTGAACTCTCCGCGTTCCCACAAGGAGTAGGAACGCCACCGCAACGATTAATCCTTGTCGCAAGACTCGACGTAGACAGCGAAGAAGCATCGGCCAACCTCACAGCATCAGTGACAGGATTAGTTTTTTGCTGACTCGTCGGCAATATAGTCTTCAAAACGGCCAGTCTGCAATTCATTCATCAAGTGCATCTTCCCGCCAGTCGCCCTCAACAGCGGGTCTTACAGTAAACGGCAATGCGAGGCGGCCTCAGTGGCTGAGGTCTGTGTCCGAACGGGCAAACCACCCCCTCTTGACCAACTGCCCCTCCAAAATTGGCTACAATAGAAGAAGCGGAACAGAAAATCCCGCCTATCGCCACCCGTAACCGAAGCTTTTTCAAGACTTTGCAGTTAGCCCCTCAATGTTGACAAGACTTTCAGCGTCCCTCCAGCATCAAGTCCGGACCTAAGCCTTGTCATTGGAAGACTTTAGCCACTTTTCACCCGGGGAGGGGTTAGCCCTTCCGACCAGAGGTCAGCCTTGAAGATCGTTCTCGCCGAAAAAGTCTCGCCCGCCACTCTCGCCGTCTTCCAGCAGGAACCCGGCTGGCAGGTCGTCACGCCCGACCAGATTAAAAACGGCCTCGCCGCCGAACTCCGCGACGCCGACGCTCTCGTCGTCCGCTCCGCCGTCCAGGCCGACGCCAAGCTCCTCGAGTCCGCCCCCAAACTCCGCGTCATCGGCCGCGCCGGCGTAGGCGTCGACAACATCGACACCGACGCCGCCACCCATCGCGGCATCGTCGTCATGAACACCCCCGGCGCCAACGCCGTCGCCGTCGCCGAACTCACCCTCGGCCTCATGATCTCGCTGGCCCGCGCCATCCCCCGCGCCAACGCCACCATGCACGACGCCAAGTGGGAGAAAAAATCTCTCCAGGGCTCCGAGCTCCGCGGCAAAACCCTCGGCATCGTCGGCCTCGGCCGCATCGGCCTCGAAGTCGCCCGCCGCGCCTCCAGCTTCGGCATGCATCTCATCGGCTACGACCCCTTCGTCGCCCCCGTCATCGCCCGCGAGAACAACGTCGCCCTCGTCCCCATCGACGAGATCTTCAAGTCCTCCGACTACCTCACCCTCCACGTCGGCCTCACCACGCAGACCGAGGGCCTCATCAACCAGACCTCCATCCGCATCATGAAGAAGGGCGTCCGCATCATCAACTGCGCCCGAGGCGAGCTCATCGTCGAACAGGCCCTCGCCGACGCCATCAAATCCGGCCACGTCGCCGGAGCCGCGCTCGACGTCTTCCACAACGAGCCCCTCAAAGACTCCCCCTTCTTCAACCTCGACAACGTCATCCTCTCCCCGCACATCGCCGGAGCCACCGACGAAGCCCAGGAGGCCATCGGCATCCAGCTCGCCATGCAGGTTCGCGACTACCTCAAGCTCGGCGTCGTCCAGAACGCCGTCAACCTCCCCTCGCTCTCGCACGAGGAGTACATCGAGGTCGCCCCCTACATCGAGATGGCCGAGCGCCTCGGTCACTTCCTCTCCCACGCCACCCCCGGCAACCTCGAAAACATCCAGATCACCTACACCGGCCGCATCGCCACCGGCAAAACCGACCTCATCCGCAACGCCGCCATCGCCGGCATCTTCTCCGGCACCGACGGCGAGGGCAGCACCGCCAACCGCATCAACGCCGCCGCCATCGCAGCCGAACGCGGCATCCGCATCCAGGAAGACAAGAAGGAGTTCACCACCGGCGGCGTCGGCTCCGTCCTCAAACTCGTCCTCCACTCGTCCGACGGCGACACCAGCGCCTCCGCCACCGTCCTCCACGGAACATCGCCACGCCTCTTGCGCCACGACGGCATCGACATCGAAGCTCCGCTCCACGGCACCCTCGTCGCCATCCGCAACCACGACGTCCCCGGCGTCATCGGCCGCATCGGAACCATCCTCGGCGAACACGGCCTCAACATCGCCAACTTCGCCCTGGGCCGCGCAGCAGAACGCAGCCCGCGCAGCCGAACCAGCCCGTGCAGCCGATCCAGCCGTTGCCCACGCACAACGCGTTCCCCAGGGCCAGGCTCTCGCCGTCGTCCAGATCGACGTCCCCAACGCCGCCTCCGCCACCGCCGCCATCGAAGCTCTGCGCAAGGTGGAGGCCATCGCCAGCGTCCGCCTCATCGAACTGGGAAAGCTCTAACGATTCGCCACCGGATGAGGCGTGAAATCGCATCGTCACACCTCATCCCGCATCACAATAAGTTGAGAATAGAGAAAGAAACCATGCCGCTCTACGAATACAAATGCACCGCCTGCCACAAGCACACAGAAAAGATTCAGAAGTTCTCCGATCCTGAGATCACCGTCTGCCCTCACTGCGGCGGACATCTCGAGCGCGTCCTCTCCGCCCCCGCCGTCAGCTTCAAAGGCGGCGGCTGGTACGCCGACGGCTACGGCAACGCCAAACCAAAATCCTCCGACAGCGCCACCGCCAGCAGCGACTCGAAGTCCGGCAAAGAGTCAAAGTCCACCGATTCGAAATCCCACAAAGATTCGAAGTCCAGCCAGATTCGAAGTCAGCAAGGAAGTGCTCCAGCCGCAGCACCCGCCCCGGCTGCCGCGCCGGCCGCAGCGTCGTCATCGTCCTCAGACAAAAAATGACAATGCGCTAAAACCAAAATAGCCGGAACAAACTACTTCTTCTTCGCCGGAACCTTCTTCCCTTCCTTGCGAGCCTCTGACAATCCAATCGCGATCGCCTGCTTCGGCTTGTCACTTTCTTGCCGCTGCGGCCGCTCTTCAGCTTGCCCTGTTTCATCGCCTTCATCTCACGCTCAACATCCTTGCCTGCCGAAGGACTGTACTTCCGCGAGGAACTCGACTTCTTCGCCGCGTTTTCTTGGTGGACTTCTTTGCTGCCTTCTTCTTGGTCGCCATAGATATTCTCCCTCTCGTATAGGAAGCCTCGACCCCGCAAACGAGTTGCATCAGGAGCAGGCACTGCCACAATCACTTCTTCGCTCGTCTGCGTCTCCACACTAGGACTCCAGCCAACACAACGAGCGCCGCCGCAATCGCCAGCCGCACCTTCATCGTCTCCATCCACGACCGCGTCCGCCCCAGCTCTCCATCCTGCCACGCAGCATGCACCGCATTCAGATCAGCCGCCAGCCCCGGAATCGTAATCAAACTAAAATCTGTAACCGGCAACGAACCAAAGATCCTCTCCGGCGTCGGCGGCGCTCCATTCCGGTCCTTCGGAATCGCCAGCATCATCGCATTCACCTCAGCATCGCGAGGATCGTCGAACAACGCTCCATCCGCAGTATTCGGAAACAGCGTGTCATGGCCCGTCATCTTCTTCTCGATCGCCGCCACCCCATCCTGGCAAACGCCCAGCGGATAGTACCCGCCAAACGGCAGATCCGGCCGCCTCAAATGCTGATGCACAAACGCGAGCACCATCGCTCCCACCAGCCGCGTCACCTCCACCGCATCCGCATCGCGATACTCATGCGCATGCCGGCCCAGCACCCACGCCTGGTCCAGCGTATCCATCGTGCGAAACTCCGACTTCCCATCGATCCCGAAGTACCAGCTCACATCCGCATTCACCTTCGGCCCGCGAATCTGCCACTCATACTCCGCATGGCTCACCGGCACCAACAGCGAGCGCAGTGGTCCAAATGCCCTCTTCGTATCCGGAATCGCTATCTGCGAGTCCACGAAGAACGGCATCATCACATCCTGCCCCTTGTAGTGAAAGTGTCCAAAGTTGGCAAAGTATCGCGCATCCGCCACCACCACCGAGTGCCCTGTCGCCATCAACGCCTGCACCAGCTCCGGTGGAGTCGTCGCCTTCTTCCCCACCACCTCCGCCGTCACTGTCGCCGTCCCCTCGTGCCCATTCATACTCAGCCGATTCAGCACATCCGCCAGTCGCTGACTCTCCGGATGCATCGGCGCAAGCGTCGGATTCGCCACATCCCCCCGCACCACGCCCGCTCCCATCTCCGTCACCAGCGTTTCATTCGATAGCCCAGGCAGCGTCGACGGCTTATCCAGGTTCACCGTCTCCGCCTTCTCCAGCGAATAACTCCCCAGGTCGAGATACTCCTTGATCTCGCCCTTGTTCTTGCCCGACGGCAACGGCTCATTCGGCGTCCCCGACGGCGTTCCCGCCGACGTTCCCGGATTCTTCGTCTCGATCTTTGAAATCACCCCTACCGCAGGATTAACCTCCTGCATCGTCCACCCCGGAAAGCGATCGATCCCTCGCCAGTCTTTCCCAAGAATCAGCTCACGCAGCCGCTTGACGAGCCGCTGCGTCATCATCGCCGGCCCCCTTTTCCCGCCCTCGTTCAGATGCGCAAGCAGTGCATCCGTAAATCCCGGCGTAGCCGACAGCTCCCGCATCATCCCTGACAGCAGAATCGTATTCGCAGGCATCGGCTCCTCCGGAACTACATAAGGAGCATCGGTTCGGCACGCAACAAGCGCAAGCAGAACACCCACACACAGCCCGCGGCAGACGCCTTTGGACAAGCGCACACGAATTCGCATCCGCCCATTAAACCCCAGCCCGGGCACTCTGCCACCTGTGTATTTACCTAGTTGCGTGAACGTGAGCCCTTCACCCCAGCTCATCCATCAGCGCAGGCATTAGCTGTCGCATCACTGCAGTCATTGGCTGTTAGAGCGGCGCCAATCCATCTCCCCATCCGCTCTTATCAGCTCTGATCACTGTTACGCTTTTTGTCGTTCTTATCCGCGAAGTCCGCTGTCGGCGCCTAAGCCAACGGCCCCAGCGCATCCAGCTTCTTCACCACCAGCTCATTCAGCAGCGCAGGATTCGCCTGTCCCTTCGACAGCTTCATCACCTGCCCCACAAAGAAAGCCGACACCGTCTTCTTCCCGCCGCGATACTGTTCCACCTGCTTCGGATTCGCCGCGATCACCTCATCGATCATCGCCTCAATCGCACCGGTATCCGAGATCTGCTGCGGCTTCTCCCGCTCGTAAATCTCAGGAAAGTCCTTACTCTCAGCAAATGACATATCCAGCAACTGCTTCAGCATCTTGCTCGAAAGCTCACCGGACTCCGTCAGATCTGCCGCCATCACGACGCCGTCCATACTCACCGGCGACTGTTCGGGCTCCAGATTCGCCAGCCGCAGCCGCATCGTCAACTCGCTCGTCAACAGCGCCGCAACACGCTTCGGACTCTTCGCCTTCTTCGCCGCGGCCTCAAATCGATCCGCAAACTCCCGCGTCGCCGTCAGCGTAGCCGCGTCCTGCGCCGAGATCTCATACTCCGCAATCATCCGCGCCCGCCGAGCCTCCGGCAGTTCGGGCAACATCTTCATAATCTCCGCCTGCCACTCCGCACCTACCACCAGCGGCGGCAGATCCGGCTCCGGAAAATACCGGTAGTCATGCGCCTGCTCCTTACTCCGCATCGAGTACGTTCGTCCCTCGCCGCTGTTCCACAGCCGCGACTCCTGCACCACGCGCCCGCCTTCCTCCATCACGCCGATCTGCCGCTCGATCTCGTACTCCACCGCCGCGCGAATGTACCGGAAGCTGTTGACGTTCTTCACCTCGGCTTTCGTGCCGAACTGCTTCGCCCCCTTCAGCATCACGCTGACATTCGCATCGCAACGCAGCGACCCTTCTTCCATGTTGCAGTCGCTCACGCCCGTATAAAGCAGAATCTCCTTCAGCTTCGTCAGGTACTCGAACACCTCATCCGCCGTCCGCAAATCCGGCTCACTCACAATCTCCACCAGCGGCGTCCCGCAGCGATTCAGGTCGATGTACGTCTTCGACACCGAATCCGCAAATCCGTCATGCAGACTCTTGCCCGCATCCTCTTCCAGATGCAACCGCGTCACGCCGATCCGCTTCGTGATCGCAGCACCACTCTCATCAAACGCCGGAACCTCAATCCACCCATGCTCCGCAATCGGCTTATCGAACTGCGATATCTGGTACCCCTTCGGCGAATCCGGATAAAAGTAGTTCTTCCGCGAAAAGATGCTCGTCTCGCGAATCTCGCAATTGATCGCCTTCGCCGCCAGCACCGCAAACTCCACCGCCCGCCGGTTCAGCACCGGCAGAGCTCCCGGCAATCCCAGACAAGTCGGGCAAATATGCGTATTCGGCTCCCCCCCGTACTTGTTGATGCAGCCGCAAAACGCCTTCGTCGCAGTCAAAAGCTGGACATGGACCTCCAGCCCAATCACGGGCTGGTACTTGGCAAGAATCTCGGGAGAAATCACAGTTGCAGTCGCCATTTCATACCAATCTTACCAGCGCACAAACCCGTCGAAACCGCCCCGCAAAACGCCCGGCAAACGATTGCGCCGAGCCGCGAACCCAAAATCCCGGCCCAGAAAACTTGACAAACCTCTACCCTGAAAGGGCATGAGAGACTGAAGACCATCGCTCACGCAAACCGGAACCAATACCGAAGTCCAAACCTATGTCGTTTGTTTCTTAGACTTTGCACACTTTTGCCGGGGGAGGGGGAGGCCAGTCATGACGGACCCAAAATCGAGCATGGTGCCACAACCCGGCAAAGCCCCCATGAGAGAATCCGCTCACGACCCTCGAGAACCAGAACTCATCATGCAGGAAAACCCTCCCAGACAAATTTCGCCTCCCCGCATCCCACCTCCAAAGACACGCAGCTACGGAGTCGACTCCCGCCACTTCCTCCCCATGCTCCGCGACCTCCTGGAACTGGCAACCGTTCGCCTCGCCAACAAGCAGACCCGGCGTCACGTCATCCAACTGGGCCGCAGCGTCCGCCAGCACGCCTTCGACGCCCGCGATACCCTCCCCGTCATCGACCACCCCGCCCTCGCCGCCTTCCTCGGCTGCACCGAGCCCCGCGAGATCCTCCTCCCCCCCATCGACACCATCAGCCTCTCCGGCCTCGGCTTCGTAGTCCCCTACACCCTCCTCGCCACCATAGTCAGCGCCCTGCGCCCCAAAAAAATCTTCGAGACCGGAACCTTTCGCGGTGTCGGCACCCTCACGATGGCTCTCAACGCCCCCGAAGCCGACATCTACACCCTCGATCTCCCCGAGCAATACACAGACGCCGAAGTCGAGACCCTCAGTAAAGGCGACAAGGAGTGGGTCCGGCTCTCCCGCACCTCCACCGGCTTCGCCTTCCAAGGTCACCCCGCCGCCACCCGCATCCATCAACTCCGCGGCAACTCCCTCACCTTCACCCCCCCGGACCTCCTCGCCAACACCGACCTCTGTTTCATCGACGGGGGCCACTCCTACGAGTGCATCAAAGCCGACACCGAAACAGCACTCAAAATTCTCTCTCCCAACGGCGTTATCGTCTGGGACGATTTCTCCTGGTTCACCGACGGCGTCAGCAAGTACCTCACCGAACTTCGCAACTCACTCCCGATCCATCGCATCGCCGGCAGCCAACTGGTTATCTACAATCGCAATCGAGAACGAGACACACAAAGCTCATAAGAAAAACCCAGCTTCCTATGGAACCCATCACACACCTCATGACCGGAGCTTGCCTCGCCCGCGCAGGGTTCAACCGCAAGGCAGCCTACGCCACCGTCGCCATGACACTCGCGGCCGAAGCACCAGACCTCGATACTTTTTGGTCCATCGACGGCCCCATTGCTGTATTTCAGCATCATCGCGGCTGGACCCACACCTTCCTCGGGGTGCCTTTTGAAGCGGCCATCATCGTCGGCGTTATCTGGCTCTTTCATCGCTGGCGCACAAGTCGGACAACCCCAAAACCGCCGCGCGCACCTGTTCGCTGGGGTCTGCTCTACTGCTTCTCTCTCGTTGCGCTGCTAAGCCACCTCCTGCTTGACTGGACCAACAACTACGGCCTCCGCCCCTTCTTTCCCTTCAATCCCCGTTGGTACGCGGGCTCCTTCGTCTTCATCGTCGAGCCTGTTCTCTTTCTCATTCTCCTTATCGGCCTCGTCGCGCCGGCTCTCTTCGGCCTCATCAGCAGTGAAGTGGGCGTACGCAAGCCGGCATTCCGGGGACAGGGCTGGGCCATCACCGCTCTCCTCGCCATGGCTGCGCTCTGGGCCACTCGATTCGTCGAGCACCAGAAGGCCCTCCAACTCGCGCAAACCGCAGACTTGAACGGAACCCCCGTCCTCCGCGTCACTGCCGATCCCTACCCGATTAATCCCTTCCATTGGCAGACCGTCGTCGAAACTCCGCAGTTCTACCAGATCTCCTCCGCTAACACCTACGACAGCACCATCGGGGGCACAGACCGGCCAGAGATCATCTACAAGCCACCCACGACACTCGCATCCCTGGTCGCCAAACGCAGTTGGCTCGGCGAGGTCTACCTCGACTGGTCCCAATATCCTGTTGTCACCGAAACCGGGACTGATCCGGACGGTATCACCACGGTCACCTTCCGCGATTTGCGCTTCCTCTACGACACACTACTCTTCTCCCGGCGAGAAGGCCCTCCACTCTCAGGCGCGGTCTACATCAACGCAGACCGCCGCATTGTCCGAATGGAGATGGATGGCCACGTCCAACACTAAGATTCAAGCTAGTCTTCTTCAACCGGCAAACTGGTTCCTCGCCGCCTATCGAATACCTTGCGCATCACATACACCCCGATCAGCACGATGACGATTCCGCTGGTAACCAGCACATAGTCTCGATGCTCATGAATCGTCCTCGTAATCGTATGCAGGATTGCCGGTCCATAGGTAATCGTAATAATCGCCCAGATCAGAAACCGTATAAACTTGCCCACCAGGATCGCGCTGAAGAACCACATTGGCCTCATCTCGAACACGCCGGCGGCAAACTCGAATAGCTTTACAGGCATTGGTGGCGGCATCATCGCCGGAACCATGATTGCCAGAAACTCCTGCTTCTCGAAACGGTCGCGCATCTGCTCATACCGCTGCCGGTTGATCCGTTTCAGTAGAAACAACTCCCCGCCGGCCCGCCCCAGATAATACGGCAGCATGCTGCCAATCGCCGAACCCAGAGCCGCCATAAAACAGTACAGCAGAAACCGCTTGTGATCCTGCGCAACATAGTCGATCAGCAGAGCATCGATCGGCACCGGAACCGTCGAAGAATCGATAAGAGCCAGCGCACCGATACCCCAGACGCCGAGCGGCTTCAACACCGCCAGCATCATAGCGTTCCATTTATTGAAGAGGACTACAGGGTGGATTTTCACGGGGCTGCCCCATTCTACCTGCCGTCGGCTCTTCGAAGTTGATTCCGATCGACAGCCGCGGGATGCTCCGTCCTCCCGGACAACAGATCCAATGCATGCGGCAGCAGCGGCAGAATCGCTTCCAGCGAGCTCTTCGCCCCTGCAGGACTGCCCGGCAGGTTCACGATCAGCGTGCCTCCCAGCGTCCCACACACTGCCCGGCTCAATGCAGCAAACGGCGTGTGCAATAACCCGTCAGCGCGCATTCGTTCCGCGAGCCCATCGATCAGCCGTTCGCAGACCAGCCTCGTAGCCTCCGGAGTCACGTCCCGTGCCGCCAACCCCGTCCCCCCTGTTGTCACAATCAGGTCTGCATTCTCGGCATGACGGCGCAACGTCGTGGCAATCAAATCCAGCTCATCCGGAAGCGTCTCCGTCGCCATAACACCCACCCCGGCAGTCTCCAACGACTGGCAGACAGCCGGTCCGGAGAGGTCGACCTGCTCCCCTCGCGAGCAGCGGTCGCTAATTGTCAACACAACGGCGCGAATATCGGAAGAAAAAGGCTGAGTCACGCTCCCAGTCTACGGGTTTCCACCAAAGTTTCAGAAGTTTTGACCCAATCACTTCGCCAGCCGAATCGGCGTCAAAAATGAGAAAATAGAGGAGACTGTGCGACCCGGGCACCTAACCCGCAAATTACAGTCCACTTGATAACGAAACTTTCGCCTCCAGCACCCGTCAGACCCTATAGCCCATGCCCTCCTCCCTCGAGACGCCGCCCAACTCCGCACCACCTACCCAGCCCGTTAAGGTGCGCACAGGACGTTATGGCGAACTCGAAGAGCATGAGCTGATCCATCTTCTCGATTCGCTGGACGACGAACGCTCCAAAGCGCGTTTTCGCGAGTCCATCTATATCTCGGTCATCATTTACATGGCGATCGTCTGGTTCCTGTTCTACGGCCCACGAGTCCTGTTCCATCAGCCTCGCCTCATTAGCCCCGTTGATGTCCTAAAAGAACGTGACAAACAACAACTCACGTTCCTTGACTCACCCAAAAATCTGCCAAGAACCACGCCCCGATCCGCCAAGCCTATTCCCGAGAAACCGCTCGATCAAAAGACCCTGCGACAGTTAGAGGCGATGCGTAAGGCGGAAACACCTGCCCCACCGGTTCAGCAGCCCGCCCCAACACAAGCTGCGCCAACCCCGCCCGCACCTCAGCCACCGCCCCCCGCGCCTCCTCCAGTTCAGTCGGCCCTGGTCGAAGCGCCCAAGCCGGCACCATCCAAGCCTAACTTCGGCAACCCAAATCAAAGCCCCGGCGACGCCATCCGCAGAGCCGCGCAGGACGCAGCCCGCAACCACGGTGCCGGTGATTACGGCTCCGCCCCCTCGGGTGGGCGCGGCGACATGGGCACCGGAGCCGAGGTTCTCTCCGACACCCAGGGCGTCGACTTTGGCCCCTACATCCGAAGAATCCTCAACGACATCAAGCGCAACTGGATTCCCCTGATCCCCGAAGAGGCACGTCCTCCCTTGAACAAACAGGGCGAAACCCTCATCCGTTTCACCATCCTCCCCGACGGCCGCATCGCCGCCATGAACCTCGACGGCTCCAGTCAGGACACCGCAATCGATCGCGCCTGCTGGGGAGGCATCACAGCCGTCGGACAATTTCCCCCGTTGCCCGCCAACTTCAAGGGCCCAAACCTCGAACTCCGCGTCGACTTCTTTACCAACAAGCCCCTTCCATAATCTCTTTCGCAAGCCTTCCGCGTTTCGCCGTTTAGTACCTACGGGCAGCCACGATCTCAAACCCCATGCCGCAACAACCCGTTTCCTCAACAGCTCGCCGGCAGACCGAACGCCGTCGCCAGGTACGCGGTCTTCTCCTCCTGGCCATTGTTATTCTCATCTTCAGTCTGCTTCGCGCAGGCACCCACACCATCTTTACGCCAGGCTGGTGGCGTCTGTGGTGACATCACCCGACAAGCCGCTCGTCGTCCTCGTCGGCCCCACCGCAAGCGGCAAGACCTCTCTCGCTCTACGTCTAGCGGAAGAGTTCACCGGTGAGATCGTTAGCTGCGACTCGGTCGCGGTCTACCGTGAGATGGAAATCGGCACCGCGAAACCCTCGCACGAAGAGCGTGCTCTCATCCAGCACCACATGATCGACATCGCGTGGCCCGACGAGGCCTGTACCGCCGGCGACTACAGCCGCCAGGCCCGCGAAGCTCTCGCCGGGATCATTGAGCGTAGCCACTTGCCTATCGTTGCCGGCGGCACCGGTCTCTACTTGCGAGCGCTTATCGACGGTCTCTTCCCGGCACCGCCTAAAAAAGACGGCCAGCGCGAACGCCTCCGCAAACTCGCAACAACCCGCGGCCCCACCTACCTGCATCGCCTCCTCTCCCGCTTGGACCGCGATGCGGCCGCCGCCATCCACGTCAACGACGTCCCGAAAGTCGTCCGCGCCATCGAAGTCTGCCTCGCTGCGGATCAACCCCTCACGCAGCAATGGCAAAAGGGGCGCGATGCCCTCACCGGCTACCGGATCCTGCGTCTCGGCCTCAACCCGCCGCGAGCCCGCCTCTACGAGCGCATCAATGAACGCGCTGCCGCGATGTTCGACCGCGGCTTGATTGAAGAAACCGAACGCCTGATCGACCGCTATGGCCCAGAGTGCCGCCCCCTAACCTCTCTCGGCTACGCCGAAGCCACCGCCGTCCTGCAAAATGAGCTCACCCGCGAGCAAGCAGTAGCCCAGGCCCAGCAAGGCCATCGTAACTACGCCAAGCGCCAGCTCACCTGGTTCCGCCGCGAACCCAACATGCACTGGTTCGAAGGCTGCGGCGACGACGAAGATATCGCCGATCACGCTCTGCAGCTTGTCGCCAAGCATCTTAAAACCGCCAGCGAACTCTCCCAGTAAAACGAACCCTCATCCCACCTCATATCGGTCGTCTCGTCTGGGGCAAACAACCTCAAGCTTGTACATTTTTTCGATTTCGACTTTGAGCGTCTGCTGAGCGTCCGGCTCGCCATGCACCAGGAAGACCTTCTTCAGCGTCGGCACCACCGGCTCCATCCATTGCAGCAGCTCCCTCTGATCCGCATGACCGCTCAATTCACCAATGGAGTCCACCTCAGCCCGCAGACGCATCGGCTCGCCAAAGATCTTTACCTCCGGCTGGCGTTGCACGATAGCCCGGCCCAGCGTGTTCTGCGCCTGAAACCCGGTAATCAGCACGAGATTCTTCGGGTCCTCTACGCTGTTCTTCAAGTGATGCAGCACTCTGCCGGCCTCACACATTCCCGAGGCCGCAATCACAATAAACGGCATATGCAACCCATTCAGCGCCTTGCTCTCCTCCACCGTGCGGATATACCTCAGCCGCTTCCATCCAAACGGATCTTCATGCAGGTCCGCAAACGCACGGGCTCCCGGATCCCACTCCTCTTCATGTTTGCGGAACACATCCGTCACATTCACCGCCAGCGGACTATCCACAAAGATCGGGATATCGGGAATTGTCTTCTCGTCGATCAGCTCGTGCAGCAGCATCACCACCTGTTGCGTCCGCCCCACGGCAAAGGCCGGCATCACAATATGCCCTCCGCGCTGCGCCGTCCGATTCACCAGGTTCGCCAGCTTCTTCTTCACCGGCCCTATCGGTTGGTGCAAGCGATTCCCATACGTGCTCTCCATGATCAAATAATCCGCCGGCGGAGCCGTCTCAGGATCCTTGATAATCGGCAACTCCTTCCGCCCCACATCGCCAGAGAACAACAGCCGCGTCGTCTGTCCCTTTTCGCGCGCCTCGATCAGAACGCAAGTCGAACCCAGCATGTGCCCCGCGTCAAAGGTCGTCGACGTAAATCCCGCGTCCGCCGTCGAACCCGCCAGCAACTGCGGCGTGTGCATCGTCACCGGCTTGAACTGCTGCACCGCCTGCGCCGCATCTTCCTGCGTGTACAGCGGCTTCACAACTCCCGCCTCCATCGCAACCCCGAGCGCTTTTCTCAAGCGCGATCTTCTGCTGATAAACTCCGCATCCGATTCCTGAATATGCGCACTATCCTTCAGCATCGCCTGGCATAAGTCGATTGTGGATGGTGTGGCATAAATCGCTCCGCGATACCCTTGCTTCACCAGTAGCGGAAGATTGCCGCTGTGGTCGATATGCGCATGAGAGAGAACAACGGCGTTCAGCTGGTCTGTCGGTAACGCCAGGTGCTCATTAATCTCGCGCGCCTGCTGCCGGTGTCCCTGAAACAGCCCGCAGTCCAGCAGTACATTCTGCCCCGCGCATTCCAGATGGTGCGAAGAACCCGTAACCGTCTGTGCCGCACCCCAAAAATGCAGTCGAATCGCCATTTACATTTCTCCTGAAACCCAAACCATCCTAACTGAAGGGGCGTACACGCCCTCAGAAGACAACAAAAAGGCCCATCGCAAGGATGGGCCTTTTGCATCTTCAACCATGAAACTCAGGAAGGCTGGACCACAAGATTATCCGCCAGCTTGAAGCGAACGATCGACTCAGCCGGAATCTCAATATCCCGATTTCCAGTCAAGCCGCTCAATAACGTTCCTCCACCTCCGCCGACCAGACCTCCGACCAACAGGCCGACGCCTCCTGAGGCCACACCACCAATCAGCATTCCCGCGCCTGCACCGCCGCCGATCATCGCAGCCGAGCGCTTCCCCTTACCTTTCTTCGTCTGCGTCAGATCACCGGTATCGAGCCGATAGCGAGTTCCATTCAACGTCAGATACGTCAGCCGCAGTTCCAGAATCGAGCTGCCTTTGAAGTGTCCCCGGCGATGTGAGGCAACCACCACGCCAGTCACCGGCGAACCGCGCGGAATGACAACGAGGTTGTTGTCTCCAACCACAGGATCAACAACCTCACCGTCAAACCGATCTCCTGCGCGGCTTGTCTTGACGCTGATGTGCTGATTGATTCGAATCGTCAGGTTCGTTCCCGCTGCAATATTGACGTCAGCTGGGCGAACGATCGGTGTTCCTGCTGGAGGGGGCGCAGCAACCGGCTGACCCGAAGCATCCACCTGTCCCGCCGTCACTGGCTGCCCAGTAGCCACTGGCATTGTCGCGGGCGTATTCGGGGCCACCCCGGCCACGGGAGTGACCGTTGTGGTCACTGCCTGCGTCGTCTGTCCCGGAGCGGGCGGTTGCACCGTGGTTGTAGTTACATTTCCGTTCTTATCGGTAGAAATGACCTGCTGTGCCTGTCCCGTAGCGGCTGCCTGTTGTTTGGCCTTTTCAATAGCCGCATCCTCTTTCGATTTGCAGCCAGCCAGCATAACTAACGTCAGCATCATCGTCGCCGCAGCGATCTTTCCCGAGTGCTTAAAAGTCATTGTTGTGTCCTCTTTCGTACTGCTCTTTGCCTTTTGCGAATCAAAGGCTTTATATTCGCTTCCTCTCCTAAGATGCTCATTTCGCCCCCAGAATCAACCCGCCCGTAAAAGGTTTACGATAATTTCCATGACCACCGCAGCCGCCAAACGTCCCCAACTAGCCCACCTTACCGCCCAACTTGACGACCTTCGTCAGCGCGGAACCTTCTTCAAGTTGCGCGAACTCGACGACCAGCAGGCTCCCGTCTGCACCTACGACGGCAAGCGTGTCATCAATCTCGCGTCCAATAACTACCTTGGCCTCTGCAATCACCCGAAGCTCGAAGAAGCAGCCATCGCCGCCACAAAAAAATATGGCGTAGGCTCCGGCGCCGTCCGCACCATTGCGGGCACCATGCGCATCCACATGGAACTCGAAGAAAAGATCGCTGCCTTCAAAGGTGTTGAGGCTTGTGTCGTCTTCCAGTCCGGCTTCACTGCCAACGCCGGCACCGTCTCCAGCATCCTTGGCAAAGACGACTTCATCCTCTCCGACGAACTCAATCACGCCAGCATCATCGACGGCGCCCGCCTCTCTCGCGCAAAGATCAAAGTCTTCCGCCACAAGGACGTCGCACACGCCGAAGAACTCCTCCGCGAAGTTCAAAACGAACCCGGCCACAAGCTCCTCATCACCGACGGCGTCTTCTCCATGGATGGCGACATCGGCCCCGTAGACAAACTCGCCCACCTTGCCGAGAAATACGGCGCCATCATGATGGTCGATGACGCCCACGCCAGTGGTGTCCTCGGCCGCAACGGCCGCGGCTCCGTCGATCACTTCCACGTCACCGACAAAGTCGACGTCCAGGTCGGCACTTTATCGAAAGCCATCGGCGCTCTCGGCGGCTATGTCTGTGGCAGCCGCGACCTGATCGATTACCTCTACCACCGCGCCCGGCCATTCCTCTTCTCCACCTCGCACCCACCCTCAGTTGCGGCAACGTGCATCGCCGCCTTCGACATTCTGGAAAACGAGCCCGACCGCATCCAGCGTCTGTGGGACAACACGAGTTACTTCAAACAGCGGCTCACCGACGCGGGCTTCGACGTGGGCGGCAACTCTACGCCAAAAAGCGAGACTCCCATCACGCCCATCATCATCGGCGGATCTCAAGATGCTCGCCGCACCATGGACTTCTCCCGCGCCCTCTTCGATGCCGGGGTCATGGCGACTGGCATCGCCTTCCCCACCGTCCCCGAGGGCAAAGCCCGTATTCGCACCATTATGACCAGCGAACACACCCGCACCCAAATCGATCAAGCCCTGGAAGTCTTCACTACCGTCGCTAAAAAGATGGGGATACTACCAGCCTGACGACGAATCAGGACGTTCCCCTTGAATCACAGTCAAAAAAAGGAGTCCATTCCTAAGAATATGCGTTTTTATCCGCATGCCCTTTTGTTCTGCTCACCAGTATGGTACTCATCCAGAATGATCTCCTCGTCGTCGAAACGCCTTCTCTCAGCTACTCTCGCAGCCTTCTTTCTACCCTCACTCTCCATCGCTCAAACTCCACCGCCAGTCCGAGTAGCCGTCGTCGGCCTCGTCCACGGCCACGTCGGCGGCTTCCTTCATAACCTCCCGTCCCACCCCGAGATCCAACTCGTCGGCATCTCCGAACCCGACGCCGCTCTCCGCCAGCAGTACATCAACCGCACCCATCTTTCGCCCAGCCTCTTCTTTCCCACCGAAGCAGCCATGCTTCAGAGCACGCACCCACAGGCCATCCTCGTCTATACCTCCACCGCCGGCCACCGAGCCGCCATCGAACAGGCCGCACCGCTTCACATCGCCGCCATGGTCGAAAAACCCCTCGCCACCACCGTCGAAGACGCCGTCGCCATCCAGAGCCTCGCGCAAAAATACAACATCCCCGTCCTCACCAACTACGAGACCACCTGGTACAACTCCAACACCGCTGCCGCCAACATGCTTGCCGAAGGAAAAATCGGTGACCTCCGCAAGCTCGTCATCCACGACGGTCACAAAGGCCCCAAGGAAATAAACGTCGGTCCCGAATTCCTCTCCTGGCTCACCGACCCCAAACAAAATGGCGGCGGAGCCCTCTTCGACTTCGGCTGCTACGGCGTCGACCTCGCCACCTGGATCATGCACGGCGAACTCCCCCTCACCGTCACCGCCGTCACCCTCCACATCAAACCGCAGATCTACCCCAACGTCGACGACGACAGCACCATCGTCCTCACCTACCCGCACGCGCAGGCAATCATTCAGGGCTCATGGAACTGGCCCTTCAATCGCAAGGACATGGAGATCTACGGCGCAACCGGCTACGTCGACACCCTCTACGAAGACAAAGCTCCCGGAGCAAAGCTTCGCATCCGTCTCCCCGGCGAACCCTCCGAACACACCGAAACCGCACCGGCTCTGGCGCCACCGCAAGACAACTCGCTCAACTACCTCGCCGCTGTCCTCAACGGCACGTTGAAGTCCGAGCACGATCTCACCTCACTCGACACCAACGTCACCGTCGTCCGCATCCTCGACGCGGCCCGGCGCTCCGCCCAAACCGGCCACACCATCCACCTCGCCTCTCCCAAATTGTGATGGGATCAGAGGCGGTTTTAGCTGCCACCAAAAATAACAACGAATCTCAATCGCATAAATATTGCGCGATAAGATTGTCAGCATGCCAGATCTCGCTTCGCAATCCGGCGAAGTCACGCTGCATGGTTCGGTCTTGGTACTGTTGCAATTCGATGTGTGCGAGGCCATTCGTCTGGACAATCTGCAGGAGCTCATCCGTGCCCGTACGATCGAGCCGCCCAGCCTGAAACAGTCTGCGCCAGGCTACATTCGCTATCAAAGGCCGCCCGTAGTGGAACGCCTCGAGACGCTTGCGCTCGAAGGCGGCGAACAATTCCACGGCGAGATGAAGTACTACGACTACGGAGTCGTGAGCGTGATCTTCGAACTACCCTTCATCGGCGGCTGGGAGAAGTTGACAACTCTGGCGAGCCGGTGGGTATGGGACGTGGACTTTGCTGCGCAGGCAACCGAGATCGTCCGCGAAAGACTCGAACGAGTCACCCCCGTGCTCGTAAAGCCATACAAAAAATGGCTCAGCGAAGATTATCTGATCTTCCATATCCGCGAGATCAACGGTTCCTCATCGGTCATGGACTTACTTCAGCAGCATGGACCGCGCATCGCGCAAGTAGTGCGCGGCGACACAGGAAAACTGGCCGAGAGCGAGTGCAATGAAGTGCTGCAGTCACGCATTTCATACTATGCAACCGATCTGACCGTGATCGGATGGAACGCCGCATTCATCTACGACACCACCTCGGGCGCGGAGATGGCCATCCAGCTCTTGGAGTATGCGAACTCCCAGTTGCTTGAATTTCGACACTACGACGATCTGCTGACCAAAGAGCTGGATCGCGTATACACCTTGATCGATGAAGGCACCGGCATCCTGGCGCGATGGCGGCTGGCTCGGTCTGCGACTCGGTTACACACCATGCTGCTCGACGTAGTGGAGCTGACAGAGCATGCCGACAATGCGATCAAGTTCCTCAGCGACATGTTTTCCGCCCGCCTTTATAAGCTCGCGGCATCGAAGGTCGGGGTACCGGACTACAAGAACCTTGTGACCCAAAAGGTCCACACCGCGGAGGAGCTCTATCGCTTTATGGTGGATCAGTTCAACCAGAGCCGTGCATTTTTTCTTGAGTCGACGGTCGTCATCATCTTGGTCATCGAACTGGTGTACTTGTTCCGAGGAAGACCTTTTTAGCAAAATCAATTTTCAGCTCAACGCACCGGAGCATAGTACCCGGAGCGAACATGGAGGCTGTCCACGCGCTCCGGGGCCTTCAACTCGATGCGGTGAAATGAGCCGTCATGCTTCAACTCAGCCGGTCGGTAGACAAGGCGATACTGATTCCGAAGATCCGCCTCGATAGTGCGCAGATCGTTGTCGATCGCAGCGGCAGAGTCGTCCTCGTGAAAGACGCGGCCGCCGCTCTCTGTGGCCAACTCCGCCAGTGCCTTCGGACCCGTCGAGAACAAATTCGTTTTCGTCTCCACGCGAAACGCATAGATCGCCGTGTTCGTGCGCTTGCACATCTCTACCGCCTGCTGCAGAGTAGTATGCCCGGCATTATCTTCACCATCCGAGAAGATCAGAATAAAGTTCCCGCTGGCTGCGTTATCGATCGGTCCAAACTGGTTCATGCAGGCTTGATAGATCGCGTCGAAGATGGCCGTACCCGGAATCCGCCTCTCCCCATCCGAAGTAGCGACGTGGTTGCGGATGCCTGCGATCAGCGCATTCGCATTGTTGGTCCACGGTTGCGCGACCTTCGCTAGAGCGTCGAATTTCATCACAAAAGCCTGGTCGGTTTGCTGCCGCAACAGTTGTCGCGCGTATTGAGTCGCAATTGCCCGGTCACCCGGAAGACTCTCCGCCATGGAATCGCTTGTATCCATCAGGATTCCGGCGCGAATCGGAAAATCCTGCATCGACTGGAATGCGAGAATCTTGCGTGGCGGCTTTCCATTATCCAAAAGTCCAAGCTCGTCGAGCTTTAGGTCATTGACAGGAAGGCCGTTCGCATCGGCCGCGTGAAACGTCAGGCTCACTTCATCGACAGCAACCCTGAGACCGTAAGCCGTCGCGTTCTGATTCGCTCGCAGCGTTTGCCTGCGAACCCGCGCGACGCGCACCCGCAAGCACCGTAAGGAAAAGCAGGCCGCAGATCATCCACGGCTGACGAGGGTGCTGAAAAGTCATTGTTCTGAAAGGGCGCGGCTTCAGCCGCGCCGCAAGCCTCTTGTTTATGTGCGGCTTTAGCCGCCGAGCGAATCTTTCGTTGCCACATCGAACCTTTCTCAGCACCCTCTGACGCATCGCGCGAGTAGAACTCCTTCTGCAAGTATGGCTCTCTCTGCAAGTGAGACTCTCCGACCGCCAAAATGAATCACGCATTCCTCCTTCATGTTTGAATTGTGGATCATCGCCGCGGCAGATCCATCAGAACCACATCCGACCGCTCCTGCGATCGTTCGAGGACAACATCACGGCCGTCCGGTGAGATATCGAAGTCGCGAATGTCGAAGTCGGCAGCAAGGTTCGTCAACTGCCGTTCGGCGCCTGTCTCCAGGTCGACAAGCCAGAGATTCTTGTGTTGAATCTCTCCTCGCAGCAGCACGAGCCCCCGTCCTCCAGGCAGGAAAGCAACGTGTCGAGCCCCACGAGTCAGGGTCAACGACGGCAGCGGATGCACCGCAGCCTCAGCCGTAACCGCCTTCACCGAAAATGTCGTACCGATGTCGGGTCCCGAGTACACAACGAAGCGGCCGTCTGGCGCCCACGCCGGATCGAGCGAGTACTCCTGAACAAAACGTGTCGGCGTGTGACCGTCGAGCGGCACGCGGAAGAGATGTGGAGTGCCGTGATCGTCCGCCGCCGAAGTGATGGACTGCCCGTCCGGCGCCCATGCCGGAGAGCCCTGCAAGGCGAGCGAATCGGTCACAATCCGCGCATTCGAGCCGTCGGCCTGCATCACGTACAACAACGTCTGCCCACCTTGCCCGACAGAGAACGCAATAGACCGTCCATCAGGCGAGATCGCCGGGCCGCCAAAGATTTGCGCTCCCTGGCCGCTCCACAACTCCGTGCTGGTTTCGTTCGCGAGCTTCCAGATACTCTCGGTCGTACCGGTCCCTGAGACGTACAGAAGATAATTCGGACCCAGTCGCGGCGAAAACCCCGTGCCGGTTGTCAGCGGAATCGGAACCGCCGCAGACACTCCCGTAGGTGAATCAGCGATCGGCAAACGCCACAGTGTTCTCTTCGGACTTGCCAGCGTGGCAACCAACCGTTGACCATCGGCGCTCGCCGCCAGCGAGGTGTATCGGTCAAGACCAGACGTAAGCCGATGCGGAATGCGACGCTCCACATCCATGCTGTAGAGCCACGGCCCCGAGCCGTCGGGATCGCTCGCGAGGTACATCAGCGTACGCCGGCCCAACAGAACCGGATAAATCACGCGTCCATTGTGCGACGTGATCCGTTCAGGCGTTCCACCGGTTGCAGGGATACGCCAGATGTCCAGCTTGTCCGGCAGAGTGCCCTGGACGAAGTAGATCTGTTCCGCGTTCGCCGACCACAACGGAAAGTGAGAGTGAAGTCCGGCAGGCGCAGTAAAGATCGGCCGCGCTCCGGGTCGTACGTTGCCGTCTGACACGAACAGCGGATCGCCGGGGCCGGGCGTGTGGTACACGAGCCGCGAGCCGTCGCGCGACCAATCGAACTCGGCGACGCCTTCAAGATATGGCTTCGGCTCTCCCCCCAGCGTCGGCACCGCCCACACGCTGATGTCGCCACCCTCCGAGCCGTCCTGCTTGCGAACCCAAAACGTGACCAGAGATCCGTCAGGCGAAAACCCCAGAGTGCGGATCGAAGGATTGACCAGTCCCGGCATGCTCCCGTGAGTTAAATTGTGGAACTGTCCCGAACCGGCCTGCGTCACCCAGACATCCATCGGTCCATCCCGGTCCGACAGAAACGCCACAAAATGGCCGTCGCGTGACACCGCAGCATCCTGCTCCACTCCACCGAAGTCCGTGACCGTCTGAAATTTCGCATCGGCGATCGGGTTTCGCCAGAAGTACTCCGTCTTCTGAAGCCACAGGCTCACGCCGATCGCCACCACGACCACTGCCGCGACCAGCAGCAAAAGAAGCCTCACCTTAGTTCGAGAGGCCAGCATCACAGACGTCACCGTCGTTGCGACAGGATTGGCCGCAGAAGCAATGTTCCCATTCTCCTGCGTCGTTTGTAGATTCCGCCCGCGCACCCACGCATCCAACTCCGCCCGCGAAGCATAGACCGAGCCCATCCTGTCATGCAGATGCCGGTGAACGGGCATCCTCTCCCGCTTCTCCCACCGCTGGACCGTCGTCACATCGCGATTGAGATACGACGCAATCTCCTTCCACGAATCCAGGCGGTCTTCGGACGGTTTCTCGGACGGCGGCGCGCCAAGGGACGGTTCACCCATCGAGCTCTCCTGAGGAATTTGTTTGTCGCGAGTCCGGGCACCGGAATTGTAGCCTGTTCTACCCGCGCAAGGAACGGCAAATCACGGCATTCGACGGCAAGTCGCGGTATTGCGGCAGTTCCGCGCCTTACAGCTTGAAAGTCCCTCCAGGTTGTCCGATGGTATCCGAGCGTTCCCACTTGGCGACACCAGCCAGAAAAAGAGGTTGGTATCAGGCCCAAGGGGCAACCACCCGAGTTTTTCATCTTCAGTTCAAACGATTCAAACAGGAGACACCAAATGACTTCACATCTGCTCAGGAATATTGTTTTGCTGGCGAGCGCTTTTCTCTACGGTGCCGCCGCCCATGGCGACACAGTCTACAACGAGAGCGTTTCGGGCGACCTCTCCAACTCCGGTCTAACCCCTACTGTGCTGACCTTTTCGCAGGGACTCAACGACGTTTTCGGAACCACCGGCAAGAGTGCGACCACCGGCGTTATCGATCGCGATTACTTCACATTCACTGTGGCCCCAGGTCTGGAACTGACCGCCATTACCGTTCTGCCCGGCACGACAACGCTCGGGGCGCTCGACGAGTCGTTCATCGGTATGGAATCCGGACCGCAAGTGGATGTCTCGACAGCCGCTACTACCGCCGCGGGACTTCTCGGCTGGACCCACTACGGCGTAGAAGACATTACGGATGGCACAAACATCCTGCCGTTGATGGGGATACCGAACCTGGGCTCCACCGGTTTCACCGGTCCGCTGCCGTCGGGAACGTATTCGTTTTGGGTGCAGGAAGCCAGCGTGGGCACAGTCCAGTACGGGCTCGAGTTCACCGAGGCGCCCGAACCCTCCACCTGGACGATGCTGCTCACGGGCATGACGCTGCTTGCAGGCACAACTGCCCGCCGAGCCGCTCGGTTCCACCGCCCATTCTGAAACCCAATTGAATAGTTCTGGCGAAGACTCTGGCGCAAGCCCGTGCCGGCCATGACTGCGGCGATCCGATCGCCGGTGTCCGATCGTGTCCATGCAAGCAAATCTCAAACGCAAGCCAATCTCAAAAAGGAGCTCTTGTTATGAAAAGAAAAACCCTCGTCTCCGCAGTAAGCGCCGTCGCGGTCCTGGTTTTGGCAGCAAGTGCCGGCGCTCTGGCCCAAGCCCCGAAGCACATGAAGTTTGCCGGAACGCTGAACGACTACACCCCCGCAGTCGGCACCGGAACCACCAGCATCAGCGGTCCCTGGGAGGTTCGAGGTCACTGGTCGATGAAGCTGAAAGGCGAGTCCGGTAAAGCCGATTTTTCGGCAGAACTGACCATGGAGCGCTCCGACCAGGGAGTCATCCTCAACGGCAAAGGCGACTTCGACAATAACAACAACACCAATCCCACGCCCCGCAACGCGCACACCCACCACATCACTCTCTCTGACGGCATGGTTACGGAGATCCCAAACGGATTTCGCGTAACCGGCACGGCCATCATCACTGGCAACGGAGCCTACCCGCCGCCCTTTGGCGAACCCTCTTCTCTGCAGATCGACATCACCGGAGCAACCGGAATGCCCAACGAAGTCGCCTTCTCGAACATTGCAGTGACCTTCCAGGGTAAAGCGGCCAGCCACTTCGGAACGCACCCCATCAACGGCGTCGTTCGCAATGACAAGGGCGATGGAGATAAGCACTAACGATCGTCGCAACCTGCAGAAGGGATCGGCTGTCCGGTCCCCGACGCTCGTCCACAAAAGCGGGTGCACATAGCCTGCCCTGGGCTTGTCGAAGGGTCTCGCACTTGAGACATGGGACATCGTCGCGAAGCGGCGACCGTTTTTCTCTCTCCGATCCACACGATGCCAGTTCCCGGAAGTGCCGACGAGAAAGGAGGTCGACATGCCAAGAATGCTAAAGAAGAGAGCGTTCTCCCAGAAGTTCAGCTCCCCGATGTTCAGCTCCCAGCTCTTCACTGCAGCCATTGCAGTCACGGCCCTCTATTACGCAGCAAATCTCTGGGCGACACCGGCCGTCGGGTTCACGACCACAACGCTCGTCAAGGGCACGTTCGGCGAAATCGACGTTCTCAGCAAATCCATCATCCCGAACTCGAGCGAGGACGATCGCCGCGCAAAAACCTGGCTGTCCATGCAGAAGACCAGCGGCCCGTCCGACCTCTACGTCCAGACCAACATCTGGCAACCCGGAGGAACCACCGGCTGGCACATCCACCCCGGACATAGCCTCATCATCGTCACCGAGGGAACGGTGACCGAGTACGACGGCTCCGATCCCGACTGCAAGCCCCACGTGCACACCACGAACATGACGTTTGTCGATCACGGAGGCGACCACGTCCACATCATCCGCAACGAAGGCACCGGCATCGCACAAACCACCACGATCCAACTCATCCCCGCCGGTGCCACACGCCGCATCGACGTCGCCGACCCAGGCAACTGTCATTTCTAAGAACAAACGCGTCGACGCACACTCAACACCACGCAACACCACACAATTCACCACAATCTCTCCACGTTAATGCACCCAAAATCGCCTCGAAAATCGCAGGTAAATCCCAACCCCACCAGAAACCAACCCCAGCAAAACCGAAAATCAACCACAAACCACCACAACTCACCACAAACCCCGAAGATCCATTTTTCCCACAGCCAATTGGCTCAACCTCTGCTCTTGACTTGAGCACCTCCGGAAAAAGCCCTCAAAAGAAAAATCACCCAAGGCCAAAACGGATCGAAACGCCACAGAACAATCCGCTTTTATCCGTTAAATCTGTGTTGATCCGTGTTAAGCCTTTCGCATCGGAGTCCCCCGAAATTCTCGGGCGCATAAGCTAAAGTAAGCAGAATGCAGAAACTAGGCCTGATCGCCGGCAACGGCCGCTTCCCCTTCCTCCTGCTCGACGCAGCGCGAGCCCACGGCCTGACCGTAGTCGTCGCCGCCATCAAGGAAGAGACTGACCCCGAGATCAACACCCGCGCCGCCGCGGACCCGAACATCCACGTCCACTGGCTCTCGCTCGGCGAACTCTCCCGCCTCATCGAAACCTTCCAGGCCGAAGGCGTCACCCGCGCCGTCATGGCCGGCCAGGTCAAGCACAAACAGATCTTCTCCAGCATCCGTCCCGACTGGCGCCTCGCCAAGCTCCTCCTCAACCTCCGCACACGCAACACCGACATGCTCCTCGGCGCAATCGCCAAAGTTCTCAGCGACGAAGGCATCGAACTCATCTCCTCCACGCAATACCTCGAACCACTCCTCGCAAAGCCAGGCGTCCTCACCAGCCGCGCACCCGACGAAGAAGAGCAGAAGGACATCCTCTACGGCCGCACCGTAGCCCAGGCCATCGCCGCTTACGATCTCGGCCAGACCGTCGTCATCGCCGCTCAGGCCTGCGTCGCCGTCGAAGCCATGGAAGGCACCGACGCCACCATCACCCGCGCCGGCGAACTCTTCCGCACCCTTGACCTCGACGCTCTGGCGTCTGACAAGACCCAGCCCGAAACCATGCTTCGCCGCCACCTCACCGTCGTCAAAGTAGCCAAACCCAACCAGGACATGCGCTTCGACGTCCCCGTCATCGGCGTCGCCACCATTCACACCATGCAATCCGCAGGAGCCACTTGTCTGGCCATCGAAGCAGGGAAGACGTTGCTCTTCGATCCTCCCGCCATCATCACAGCCGCCGATCAGGCTGGCATCGCCATCGTAGCCAACTAGGCAATCCCATCACGTCATCGATGCGATACATGAAAAGCGACGATTTTTGTGAAACCTAAAAGGGATGATGGCCCGGCGCCAAGACGGTCTCGGCTCGCTACTCCCTACTCCCCTGCTTGTAAAGATATTGTCACGGCCCTGTAAAGCACTCATAAGTGCAGAGTAAAATTGCAGCGCGACACCTATGGGCCTGCGTCTTACGCGGCCTACGCTCGTCTTACCAAAGAGATACACAAAAGGGGAAACACCATGCGCAAAGCAGTTTGGATCGCAGCAATCGTTGGCGTAATCGCAGCATGCGGCTTCGGCATTAAGGCCCATGCCGCCGCTGCGGCAGACATAGCACAAGTTGGAACCACCGCCCCCAACTTCACTCTGCCCTCACAGGAAGACAAGCCCATCAGCCTCAGCGACTTCAAAGGCAAGTGGGTCGTTCTCTACTTCTACCCCAAGGATCAGACCCAGGGATGCACCATCGAGGCTCACAACTTCCAGCGCGACCTCGATAAGTACCATGCCCTCAACGCAGTCGTTCTCGGCGTCAGCCTCGACACCGTAGCGAGCCACAAAGAATGGTGCGCCAAGGACACCTTCAACTTCAAAATGCTCGCCGACCCCGACCACAAAGTCGTCGACCTCTACGGCGTTCCCCTCATGACCCACGGTGACATGAAGTTCGCCGCCCGCGACACCTTCCTCATCTCACCCGACGGCAAAATCGTCAAGGTCTGGGAGAAGGTCAATCCCAACGTCCACAGCGAAGAGGTCCTCGCCGAGATCACCGCCAACAAGAAGTAAATCCATACCTGCAGACGCAAAAAGGCCCGGGCTCTCAATTGAGGAGTCCGGGCCTATTTGCTTGCCTTAAAGGTTATTACTTCTTTTTTGCGGTCTTCTTTGCAGCCTTCTTCTTTGCAGGTGCCTTCTTCGCTGCCTTCTTTGTAGCTTTCTTTGCTGCTTTTTTCTTAGTTGCCAAGGTGATACCTCTCTTCATTGATTTTTTAGTGCTCTTTTTTGCGGCCACCTTCTTACCAGTGGCCCTACCACCGCGACGAGCACTGACCTTCTTCGCGGCAGATTTTGATTTGGCGGTCTTCTTCTTCGCCACAACTTTTTTGGCCATAGCCTTCTTGGCAGCCTTCTTCTTTGCAACCTTCTTCTTGGCCGACTTCGCTGCCGCATTCTTAGCGGGAGCAGCCTTCTTCGCCGGCGCAGCCACCTTTTTGGGTGCAGGGGTTGGCTTCGCTACGCTCGCTCGAGCGCTGCTCACTGGCAACTCAGACGGCTTGGTTGCGGGCACATAATTCGTAGCCGGCGAGGGGGGCAGCGTAAAGATGGTCGCATCTTCAGCATGAGTTCCATGGAGCGAGCCATCCTCATCCTCGCCGAGTTCTTCATCGTCGTCCGAGGTCATCGTCACTTCTTCTTCTTCGTCATCTTCTCCGAAGCGACGGGGCAGATCATCGTGTTCGTCTTCAGCTTCATCGTTGTAATGGTGATCGTCATCTGCTGAGGTTGCGTAAAGTTTGATCGTGTCGTCGAACGTCATTATTATTTCCCTCGCTGCTTTGTACTTTCCACCGTTCTCTGCTTTTGTGCAAGTACGATGCAGAGAAAAACTTCTTAATATCCCGGCACGAGATTCTAGCAACAGGATGCATCCAAGCGCCACCGAAGGCAAGCAATCTTTTTCACGGGGTAGCTGATCGGACAGCTTTTCATTTCAAAGCGGAAGCTGGTTTTTTCTTCGAGGACGACGAGGTTTTCTTTCCTTGCGTCGAAGCCACCTTGGATTTTGATGCCGAGGATTTCGGATCAGCGTGCGAAGAGGGAGCATGAACAAAGGCGGCCGCCGTAGTACGCGACTTGCTCTTCGATCGCGTCGATCTGCTACGCACTCGCATGCTGGGCGCAAGCTTAACCGGTTCTGCAATCGCAAGCGACGTTCCGGGTTTCAACCCATTTGATGACAGATGATTCCATCGACGCAATTCTTCCACCGAGACTCCAAAGCGATCGGCAACCGTAATCATTGTGTCGCCGCGGCGCACCGCATATCGCTGTGGACCTGCATTTGCAGAGCTGCTTGCAACCGGAATCACAAGCTCGTCTCCCACGTCGACGCCGTCATCCGCAGTCAATCCGTTCGTCCTAGCGATATCGTTTGCGTGGACATGCAGCGCAGTCGCGATGCCGTCAAGCGTCTCCCCGCTGCGCACAACGTGAAAGCGCCAGCTGCTGCGCTTGTCTTCCGGGATATCCTTGAGGCGTGCTGTAAAGACATCGCGCGTTCCCACGGGAACATGAAGATCAAACGGCATGTCGCGCGGAGTCGTCATTCGCAACAGACTTGGATTCAGTGCAACGATCTCTGGCAGCGATGAGTTGGTTACATCGGCCACCAGGCGAAGGTCGATCGCATAGTCGACAGCCACGGTATCGGATACTACCGGCTCATCAGGCACAACTTTGTCCAGCCCGTACTGTTCGGGATTTTTCGCCATGATAATCGCCGCAATAATGCCCGGCACGTAATTCTTCGTCTCGCCCGGTAACACGTTGCGTCGGTACAACTCCCAGAAGTCCGCATATCCCGTTCGCATCACCGCCCGTTGCACGTTGCCGGGGCCCCAATCGTACGCCGCCATGGCGAGATACCAATCGCCGAACTGGTTGTACAGCGTCTTCATATACTTTGCATAGGCGGCGGAAGACTTCTGCGGATCAAACCGTTCATCGAACCACCCGTTGCGCGCGAGCCCATACGAGCCTGTCGGCATGAACTGCCACATGCCTCCCGCACCCGAGCGTACATTCAACGCCTGAGGCTGAAACCCCGACTCCGCCACCGCGAGATAGATCAGGTCCTGCGGCACACCCTGGTCGCGAAGATTCTTAGAGATCATCTCCTTGTACTTGCCGGCCCTCTCCAGCGAGCGGAGAAGGTGCGCGTGTCCAGCGGCAGAGTTCGAGAAGTAGCTGATGAATCCCGCGACGTAATCGTTGATGACAAGAGGAAAGTCAGACTGCGTTGTCTTCAACTCAGCTGCTACTTTCGCCGTCAATGCAGCGTTCGCTGGAAACGTAACTTCATTCGCGGCATCCAGCGGAGCCACTTCAAGCGTCGGCGAAAATCCATTGCCCTGCTTCAGCGCCGCCATCTCCAGCGAATTCACCGCACTCAAAAGATGATCGAACTCATCGGCTAGTTGTGGGTCGGTCTTCAGATCCATACCACTGGTCAGCATCAGATCGACCGCACTGTCAAAGTCCAGACGCGCCGCATCAAGACGGCCGGCTCGGTAGTTATCTACGCCACTGCGATAGGCAGCCTCCGCTTTGTTGATGAGCTGTTGCACCTTGGCAGCCTTAGCGACACCATCGGCAGGCTCCGCTGCAGGCGCCGTCGCTTGCCCTTCCTTTGCTCCAACTCTTGGCACCGCTGCAATCGCCGGAGCCGTTGCCTTTGCCGTCACTTTACCGGGTGCAGCCGCCTGATCCTTAGGACAACCCGCAAGCATCACCAGGGGTAAGCAGCCCGCCACCAGTAGCCACCGGCGCACAATCTTCTCTAAGGGTAGTCGTGCCATCATCCCTGCTCATTGTAAGACGTATTCACCGCAACAATCTTGAGCATCTCATGTTGACACTTGTCCGCATCCTGCGCGTCCGCCCCGCGCCACTCCGGTGTTAACATGGATACTGAGGCCACCTAGCTACAAAATGGATCCAAGTCACATCCGCAACTTCGCGATCATCGCGCATATCGACCATGGCAAGTCCACTCTCTCCGACCGGCTTCTCGAGCTCACCGGCTCGTTGACCGCACGCGAGATGCAGGCTCAGGTACTTGACGCCATGGACCTCGAGCGCGAGCGCGGGATTACCATCAAGGCCCACACCGTACGCATGATGTATAAGGCGCACGATGGCGACACCTATCAGCTCAACCTCATCGACACCCCGGGACACGTCGATTTCAGTTACGAGGTCTCGCGATCACTGGCCTCCTGCGAAGGCGCGCTTCTCGTCGTCGATGCATCGCAGGGTGTCGAAGCTCAGACTCTCGCCAACGCTTATCTCGCCATCTCGCACGGTCTCGAGATCATCCCCATCATCAACAAAATCGATCTACCCAGCGCCGATATCGAGCGCACCAAGGAGATGATCGAAAAATCCGTCGGCCTTCCTGCGGACGATGCCATTGCGGTTTCCGCGAAGACGGGTCTCAACGTAGCCACCATTCTCGAAGCTGTCGTCACCCTGCTTCCACCGCCGGAGGGAGACCCTGAAGCTCCACTCCAGGCCCTTATCTTCGACAGTTGGTTCGATCCCTACAGAGGCGTCATCGTCCTCGCCCGCATCATCAACGGCAAGCTCAGCAAGGGTATGAAGATCAAAGTCATGTCCAATGGCAAGGTCTTCGACGTGGAGAGCATGGGCGTCATGACTCCGAAGCCAGTGGAAATGGCCGAACTCACGGCAGGTGAAGTCGGCTTCTTCGTTGCAACAATCAAGAATGTAGCCGACACCAAGGTTGGCGACACCATCACATCAGTCGAAAACCCTTGTGCCGAAGCGCTACCGGGCTTCGAAGACATCAAGAGCATGGTCTTCGCGGGTCTCTACACAGTCGATTCGCATGAGCACGCCATGCTCCGCGATGCTCTGGAAAAACTGCGCCTCAACGACTCGAGTTTCACTTTTGAGCCGGAGTCCTCTGTCGCCCTTGGCTTCGGCTTCCGGTGCGGCTTTCTCGGACTGCTCCATCTTGAAATCATTCAGGAGCGGCTCGAACGGGAGTATTCCCTTGATCTCATTACTACAGCGCCCGGCGTGCGTTACAAGATCACCCTCACCGATGGCTCTGTCATCGAAGTCGACAATCCCTCACGCTGGCCCGACCCTTCAGAAATCGAAACCGTTGAAGAGCCCGTGATCATAGCAAAGATTTTGACCAACGAAGAGTACGTTGGCGGCATCCTCAAACTCGTCGAAGAGAAACGTGGCCGCCAGCAGAACTTTGAGTACGTGAGCGAAACTCGCGTCATGCTCACCTACGAGCTTCCTCTGAATGAAATCGTTCTGGACTTCTACGACCGCCTCAAGTCAGTCTCCCGCGGTTACGCTTCACTCGACTATGTCCTCTCCGGAACCTGGGTCTCCCCCATGGTCAAGATGGACATCCTCATCGGCGGCGATCCCGTCGACGCGCTCTCCATCATCGTCCATCGCGACTTCGCCTACGATCGTGGCAAGGCTCTCGTTGCGAAGATGCGCCAACTCATCCCGCGCCAGATGTTCGAGGTAGCCATCCAGGCTGCAATCGGCAGCAAGATCATCGCCCGCGAGACCGTGACCGCGATCCGCAAGAATGTCATCGCCAAGTGTTACGGCGGCGACATCAGCCGCAAGCGCAAGCTGCTGGAAAAGCAGAAAGAAGGCAAGAAGCGTATGAAGCGAATCGGCAAGGTCGACATCCCGCAGGAGGCCTTCCTCGCAGTTCTCAAAGTAGGTGAAGAGTAGTCGTTACATTCCTTTTGTGTCGCGAGAGATATTCGGGCGTACGCAGGAGCCTCAGCCAATCGGCTATCATCTGCGGTCCAGTACACAACTTCGTGCGTGGCTTACGCGCGAAATTGTAACCTGAGCGTAACGCTGATCTGTGGAAACCCTTGAAACACCTATACTTGCTAGGATCTGGAAAGAGACGCGACGATAATTGGAAGAGATGTTTGCCAACTCTCTTATTTCCATGCGGTTAGGCCGCCAAGACAAAGCCGCTTCATTGCGCAGAAATCGGCGATAGGCAGCCGTGCAACAGATCTCTTTACCTGCGATCCACAAGTTTTTCCACAGGTATCCTGTGCTTAAAGTCGCAGAAAGTTGAGCCAAAAAGAAGGAGAGGCGCAGTCGCCTCTCCTTCTTCCAATTCTGCTGATCGGAGGCTATTGCTTCGGTGCAGCCGCCTTCGGGGCCGTCGTCGCCGCGGGACGAGGGTGAGTCGCCGCAGGCGTGGATGCGGACGGTGCCGGTGCCACTGGCACTGGCGGAGCAACGCCGGAGGAGGCGTTATAAGCCGTCACGACAGCCTGCGTCACGTCGGTGCTCTGATTCGCCCACATCACGTTGCTCTGCTGGTTGCTGACATCGAGCAGCAGCGTATAGCCGTTGTCGCTGACGTACTTCTTTAGTGCCACAGAGACCTTCGCCGCAACCTTGCCATAGGCCTCCTGCAACTCGGTATTGTATGCAGTCTGCGCATCTTCCGCGTCGTGGTTCAGACGCTTCTCTTTGGCGTCGATCTCTTTCATCTTCGCGGCTCGATCTGCGTCAGACAACGTCGCCGGTGCGCTTTGGAGTTGCTTCTTCAGCGTATCGACCTCGTGCGAGAGGCTGTCGATCTGGTCCTTCTTCGGCTTGTACTTCACCTGAATTTCCTGCACGGCACGCTGACCTTCATTCGTGGCGAAGACAGCCTGCTCGAACGCAACCAGCGCGATCTTTGCAGGGATGGCCTGCGGTGTTACAGGGGCCTCTGCCGCCGGCTGAGATGCTACGGGTGTCGGTGCCGGGGCGGCGGGCGTCTGGGCCATTCCGGCTGCGGTCATCAATCCCGCGCCAAGGGCGGAGACAAGAACTAGAGTGCGATTCATGCGGTTTGTGGTACTCCTTCGAGAGATCGTTACAACGAAATGATTAGATTGCGCCAACATTGTTCCTGCGGTTCTTCAGGCAGGAAGGGCTGCATGTAGGACACCCCATCGCAGCCAAAGGTCACGGCCAATTCGCAATTTTTTACTGCTTTGGCGCGGTTGGCTTCGGAGTAGTGGTTGCCGGGCGCGGACGAGTTGCCGAGGGCGCAGAAGGCACTGCAGGCGCCGCGACTCCGGAAGACGCGTTGTAGGCATCAACTATCGCCTGTGAGATATCGGTCGTGCCCGGTTGCAGCCAAAGCACTGAAAGGCCGCCCTGCTGACCGGTGTTGTCCAGAAGCATCGTATAGCCGTTGTCCTGTACGTACTTGATCACGATCGGCCCAACCTTCTTCGCGATGGCGCCAAGTGTGTCCTGCATCTCGGCATTGAAGGCATTCGTGGCATCATCGCCGTCGCGCTGCAACTGCTTCTGCTTCGTGTCGATTGTTCTCGCCCGCGAAGCGCGTTCTTCCTCACTCATCGTCGTCGGCGCACTCTGCAACTGCTTGGTCAGCGATTCGATCTCGGCCTGCAAAGCCTGCAACTGCGTCTTCTGCGGTTCATACTTCTTCTGCAACGCCTGGAGCGCGCGCTGACCTTCGTTCGTCGCGGCAGTCACTTGCTCATATTCGATCACGGCAATCTTCGCCGGAACCACCTGAAGAGTTGCGGGAGCATGTGCGGTGGCGGGTGCGGTTGCCGGTGCCGGTGAACCAGTCGTCTGGGCCACGCCAACAGCGGATGTCATTCCCGCAGCAAGGGCGGCAACTAATACTAGGGTACGATTCATGCGGTGTGTGGTACTCCTTCGGGGATTGTCCTGACTCATCCGGCCTTAGGCGCACCATCGCGTGCCTTCTCAGCCGTTCCCTGCATACCCTTGATATTCTGGATTGACGCACCGATTTGCAGCGCGCACCGTCTATCCTCGTCCACCCGACTCCCGTGTTAGGAAGTCGGCGGCAAAACGAGAGAGCTGCCGGAACATCTCAGATTATAGGACCCAGCCCGTCAAGGGTCAATCCAAGCAGGGCTCCTGCCCGTTCAGCCTCCCAAAATACGGAGCATTCGCCAGGAAGTCTTCCGTTTTTTAGACCGTCTCACCCATTCAAACGGGATTTGGCCTGAAAAATGCCCGAATCATTTGGCGACTGGATTGCTGTTGATTACATAAGCAACACGCTGGTAGAGATTCCGAGTGTGTCGTTGTATGCCCCCGGCTCGAAATGAAGCTGCACCCAATCGACGGAGCAGCCCATCAACCCGGAGTCTTCCTCATGGGAAGTTTTTTTACAGGAGGCCAGTGACTGGCCATCAAAAGCAGAAAGGGCCGCTTCCAATGAAGCGGCCTTCTTCTGTTGCCAATCATCCCCCATGGGGAGTCACCGGGAAGTCGTAGAAGAGAGTTCTTGCCAATCGGTCTCTTTGCGCGTACCCTAATAATTGCCTTGTGAACCGGCTGTGGGTGCCGATCGCTGTGTGGCTGCCAAAAGATTCCTGTTGCGTTTGTTTGGCGGAGAGACGCAGGATTACAGTGGACCGGATTTGTCGGACTCTGTCGCAAACAGGTAGAGGGTGAAAATAAAGGATCGCTGCTGTCAGGCGTTCTGGGCTGTGCGTAGCCGGTAAACTACTGGTTCGGTCGCAGCCAAAAGCAGTAAAGACGTCCGTTCGAGTACAACTTGAGACCGTTTCCTCCGACGCTGCAATACCGGTTTGGTTCATCCTTCGTGGCTAACACGGGGACGAAGAAACCATTGCGCGATGGAGAGTGAACCGCTAATTGCGATCAATAGCAATAGGAAGTGGAAGCATGACTTCAGAGCAGAATGTACCCGAGGTAGAGTCCCACCAGGGTTCGACAATGTCACCCGGCCAGCAGGACGGGGAGGCGCAATTTACACCACAAAACGTGCAGCATGGCATGGGCCAGTCCAAGAGCAGCCGACGCCGTCGCCGCAAGCGCAAGAATAAAGGCGCTGACGCGCAGCAGGGCGCGCAATCTGGAGGTGGCGACCAAGGCGCAGGGCAGCAGGTTGCCTCCATTCAGGGCGCAGCCGCTCAACAGACCTCCCAGCAACAGAACTTCCAGGCTGGCGGCGGTCAGCAACAGCAGAGCGGCTCCGGAGGCAAGCGCTGGAAGAAGAAGTTCCGCGACCGAGATCGTCAACGCTCGCAGGAGAACCCAGGCAATGTCGCCAGTGGAAGCAACGGCGGCGGCTACCGCGACCGCGACACGCATCAACCGGGTAATAGCGCTGGAGGCTTCAAACGCAAGAGCGGTGGCGGCAAGCAGCAGCGCGGTCCCCGCAGCTTCGTCGGTCCCATGGACCACAGCTATCGCGCCGTTAACGGCAACTTCGCCGACACTCCGCCGTCCACAATGGATTCTCACAACGGCAACTACCAGGGCCGCAGCAACGGTCATGGGCGTAGCTACCAGAGCGACTCCCAACCGATCGATTATTCGCAGGGTCGCGCCATTCCGATTCCGGAGGACGCACCCACCAAGATTTTCTTCTTCATCGAAGATCTCTTCTTCATCGCGAAGATTCAGGAAACCGCGCGCAAGCTCGGAGTCAAAGTCGCCTTCGTCAAGAACGAAAAGGACGCCGTCGCTGCGCTTACAGCCGGCGTGGAAGAGGATCGGCCAGGCCTCATCGTCTTCGACCTCAACAATGCAAACGCCAAGCCCCTTACGCTGATTCCTAAACTCAAGACGAAGCTGAAGAAGAGCACCTCCATCGTTGGCTTCCTGTCGCATCTGCAGGGAGACCTCAAGGCCAAGGCCGTCGAAGCGGGTTGCGACACGGTAATGCCGCGTGCCGCCTTCTCGCAGAACCTGCCCAACCTCCTCCGCCGCTATGGCATGGAAGAAGAAGAAGAACAAAACTACAACCAGTAGCGATCATCCGTTCCTCGCGCAATTTCAATTCGATTCCAATGGCAAAGGCCCGGTAGAAAAACTCTATCGGGCCTTTGTCGTGAAATCTGATTTCGCGCAGTCTACCCGGGAGGCCAATTCATATGCCTCCCACCAAGGAGGTGCAGATGCAGGTGATTCACCGTCTGCCCGCCATCGTCCCCCGTGTTGACGACAATCCGGTAACCATTGTTCAGCTTCTCTTTGCGCGCAATCTCGGCTGCTGTGGCCATCAGATGGCCCATCAATGCAGTGTCTTCGGCAAGTGCCTTCGCCGTTGATCCGATGTGTTGCTTGGGGATGATCAGAAAATGCGAGGGCGCCTGCGGATTGATGTCGGGAAAGCCGATGGACAACTCGTCCTCATACACGCGGTTCGCTGGTATGGTGCCGGAGACGATCTTGCAGAAAAGGCAGTCGGGAGAGGAGGGAGGACCTAGTCTTGTCTTCATGTCTTCATCGCCGAAAATACCTCGGATGCTGTCCTTTTGTCCAAGGGTTGTAAGCCGCAGCAAATGCAGCTCGGCTCGCGGTTGAGGGGTGGCTGTCCATCCAGAAGTCGACAAATGGATGAGGTGTCGGATCGTCGAGATAGGCCTCGCCCAGCCGCTGAAACCCACGTTGCATCGCAGTCTGCGGATCGGCAACGATGCCGTGGATCGCCTCCTGCCCATACACATCGGCCGCATGTTCCATCGATCGGCTGACGGAATTCTGGATCGGTTCGGAGCAGAAGTTCAAAACATTCAGCACCAGCGCCAGCACCGCCACGAAGGCCCAGTCGTTCTGTGAACCGATTCGCCACCGTGCTCCATACCGTCGCAACAGGCCCCTCGTCATTCGTTGCGCCAGAAAGAACGCCAGCAGCAGCGATACGGCGGTGAAAAGCAGACCCCACACGATGTGACGCAATACGTAGTGCCCCAGCTCATGCCCAAAGATGCCGGACAGCTCATCCGGTGTTGCCTCCGCAATCGTTGTGTCCCATATCACCAGCCGCTTAGACGGGCCGAACCCAGTGACATACGCGTTCAGGCCAGTAACCTTCTGGCTCGCCCGCATAAAAAACATTCTGCCCGGCGGCAGGCTCACGCCGCTTCGCGCGGCAACCTTCTCCAACTGGTCCACCAGCGCCGGATTGCGCTGCTGAAGCGGCTCAAACTTGTTGAACAGCGGATCGACCACGATCGGGGAAACAAAGACTCCGAACACCACTGCCGCCATCGTTGGAATCCAGAACCAGAACCACCAGTGTTTCGGCGAACGGCTTATCACCCAGAACATCACCATCACCAGCAGCGAGGCGACAACCCAAGTCAGCAGAAAACTCTTCGTCTGGTCCCAGGCCCAACTCCCCCACCCCTGGACCGACAGCCCATACGCGAGCGCTACGTGGTGTCCATAAACCCTCAGCGGAATATCCAGCAGCGTAATCGCCAGCAGAAGCAGAAACACAAAGACGAAGCATTGCCTCCATCGGCTCGTCGTCAAATTCTCCGCAACATCCCGCATCCGTGCGGGAACGCCGAGCGCAAGCAGCAGCACGAGTTGCAAAATCGCCCAGCCCTCACCGGCAAAGTGCAGCGCGGTCCGCCTCCGAAACAGCTCTTGAGCAACCTTCAGCTTTTCTGGCGGCAGCGTGTACGCTGTTCGATTCAGCGCGGCTTGCCGGAACGCCAATGCTTCAGTAGGGGTTGTCGCGTGAGCCCCGCGCGGCGTCATGGCGAGCGCGAGGAGACTAACCAGAAGCAGAACGCAACGCAAATTCATCAACCAGCGCTCCATGAACTATGAAGCCAGTGTGCATGATTTCGACAGCTCAGAGCAAAACGTCATCCATGCACAAGAGCACCTCTACCGATCCACGCCGACTCCGGGCGACTCCGCTCCAACCTCCAACCCGAAGCGCGATAGCTCGCGCTTCTGGAAGTTGTAGTCGATAAAAAAGCCTATCCCGATAGCCAGCGGAATGAGCCCTGCCGCAGCCCCCGATAGTACCTCCCGAACTTGTACGATCGCCGTCAACACCAGGAAGAACAGAATCAGTCCGACGCCCACAGAAACCAGAACAATGCCAGCGCGCCGTGCATTCCCCAAGCTGCGCAGAGGGTCTTTGACGGGTGGCTTTTCCTCGCTGCCCGTGCCCAGCATCTTCTCGATCTCAGCCAGAGGCACTCCACGAGCAAGCATTGCCATACGTTCCTCGGACTTGATCCGCCGTTTTTGGGCGTCCAGCCAAATACCTGAAATGATGGCGACAACAGCGACCAGACAACCAGCCACTGGGATAACGAACGGACTAAAGATGAAATTCATAGCATTACCTCCTCTTTCTGCCCGCGTTAGACCCCCCAGCCCTCCTTAAGTTTCACTGGCCCGAGTGAAACTTAAGGCGCACTCTATGGTCTAACCCTGCTTGAACACCGATCTCACCTTCGAGGATGTGATACGCGACCATCAGGACATGGTATTCCGCACCCTCCTGCGCCTCACCGGCAGCCGCGAACACCTCGACGACCTCGCCCAGGATGTCTTTCTCCGCCTCTACCGCGCCCTGCCCAGTTTTCGTGGCGAGGCCCTGATCACTACCTACCTCTACCGTATCGCCGTCAATGTCGCGCAGGATGAGTGGAAGCGATGCCGCCGCGACCGCGACACCCACATCTCGCTCTCCGATGATGTCTCCGGCTGGGAGGACCGTCTCCCGCACCCGGACCGCAACGCCGAACAGCAAATCGAAGAACGCGAGTTCCAGCAATCCGTCGAGGAGCAACTCCAACGCCTCAGTCAAATCGAGCGAACCATCCTCGTCCTCTATCATCAGGAGGAGCGCTCTTACGAACAGATCGCCTACGCCCTTGGCATGCCCATCGGCACTATCCGGACCCATCTGCACCGAGGCCGCAAAAAGTTACGCGAAGCCCTTCAGCAGCGTCAAACACAGCAGAGGAGAGCGACATGCACGACCAACCGATAGGCCAGAACAACTTGTCGCCAACCGCAATGGAGCACCTCGACCAGAATCTCGACCAGCGCATCCTCCGCGCCCTTGAAACCGTGCCCGAACCACACATCCCCACCGGTTTCGCTGCCCGAGTTGCCAGCCAACTCCCTGCAAGACCGACGGTCTCGCCAACCCCCACCTACTACGGCCAAAGAGCCATGCTGATCGCCATGGTGCTCACGCTGGCGGCTTTGCCGGTCCTGGCACTGCAGCCTGCAGCTCATGCCTTGGGACTTCTGGAGACACTCCTGTTCGCCGAGTTCGTCGCACTCACCGTCTGGATCAGTGTCTGGCGCTACGGTTTGCGTTAGCTTCGTGTCAACTTAACCCGGGTTCGCTCGTCCAACTATCAGTCTTCTGCAACGAAAGCTGTCTCGTGAACCGGCGGCACTTCCGATACACTCGGCAACAGGCGTATTTTGCAGCGAAACGAGTTCCCGTTCCCATGAAGAGACAAAGAGTCGCAGTTGCCGGCGTCGGTATTGCCGGTCTGGTAGTGGCGGCGATGACGTCCATCGGCCCCATCGCAGCCGGAGCAACCCCAAATCCTGCCCCCACTCCCGCAACAACAATGCTCATCGACTCCCTGGAGTCCGAGCTTCATCGTGCGATGAGTTCTCTCGGCAACTCGGCCACTGATGCTACCCAGCAGCCGGGGTCCCCAGCGGGCAAGTCCGCCGGGGTGGAGCAGCCCAAGCCCTACTTCCTCAGCTACGCGGTCTCCGACTCCGACAGCATCGCCATGTCGGCGCAGTTCGGTGCCATCGTCGGCTCGAACGAGAGTCGCCGCCGTATCGCCGACGTGCAGGTTCGCCTCGGCACTCCTGCCGAAGACAACACTCACGGCGACCATCGCAACAGTGCCCTCACCACCGTCCCGCTTCCCCTCACCGACGATGGCCAAGCTCTCGCACGCAGCCTCTGGTTCGCCACCAACCGCGGTTACGCGAAAGCGCTCGACAGCTATCTGAAAGTGAAGACCGAGCAGCAGGTCCGCGCCAAAGAAGAGGACGCCTCCCCAGACTTCTCCACCGAAAAGCCCGCGTCGGACCTGCTTCCGTCGCCTCCTCCTTTAGCCGTCGATCGCGCTGCATGGCAGGAACGCCTGCGCGAGCTCTCCGGCATCTTCAAGCAGTACCCCGACGTCTTCTTCAATAACGTCGCACTCGAAGCCTCCACCGAGACCGATTATTTCGTCTCCTCCGAAGGCGCAAAAGTCGCCACGCCCAACCACGTCGCCCGTCTCATCATCGTCGCCCGCACCCGCGCCGCCGACGGTATGGACCTCTTCCGTGCCGAGACCTTCGAGGCCGACGACGTCGGGCACCTTCCCGATCAGAAGACCCTCACCGATAAGACGATCGCCATGGCAAAAAACCTCGAGGCCTTGCGCGAAGCTCCCGTCACCGAACCCTTCAACGGCCCTGCGATCCTCAGCGGCCGCGCCTCCGCCGTGTTCTTCCACGAAGTTCTCGGCCACCGCCTCGAAGGCCAGCGCCAGCGCGGTGACGATGAAGGCCAGACCTTCACCAAGCTTCTCGGCAAACAGATTCTGCCCAGCTTTCTCAGCGTCTCTGACGACCCCACTCTTGCTACGTTCGACGGCGTCTCTCTCAGCGGTCACTATAACTATGACGACGAAGGCCAGCCTGCCCGCCGCGTCGACCTCATCAAGGACGGTGTCCTCGATACGTTCCTCATGTCGCGCCTTCCCATCGCCAGCTTTTCCACCTCGAACGGCCACGGCCGCGCCGAAACCGGCCACATGCCCACCGGCCGGCAGGGAAACCTGATCGTTACCTCTTCAAAAGCCGTCAGCGACACAGAACTCCGCGAAATGCTCAAAGCCGAAGCAAAAAAACAGGGCAAAGCCTACGGCCTCTACTTTGAAGACATCTCCTCAGGTTTTGCCGTCACGACGCGTCGCTCGCCTCAGGCCTTTCAGGTCATTCCTCTGGTCGTCTATCGCGTCTATGTCGACGGCCGCCCCGATGAACTCGTCCGCGGCGTCAGTATCGTCGGCACTCCGCAAGCCGCGCTCAACCGCATCATTGCCACTGACAACAAACAGGATGTCTTCAACGGTATCTGTGGCGCCGAATCCGGCAGCATCCCCGTCAGCGCCGTCGCCCCAGCCATGCTGGTCAGCGAGATCGAGACCCAGCGTCAGGCCCAGGGAACGGCCCGTCCTCCCATCCTTCCATCCCCAGGTCTTCCGGCAACTGGCGGAAAGGGAGGCCAATAATGCGCTTAGTTCAAAGGAAGTTACAAATAGCGAATCTTCTGGTCACAACAGTGTGCTCAGCAGTTCTATTGAGTGCAGTTACGGTTACAAATTACGCCTCCGCAGAGTCTGCTTCGCAGGGGAACGACCCCCTCCTGCGAGCCATGCAACAGGAGCTAGACCGCGAGAAGGCGCTCACGCTCCCTGGGATGCAACGGCCCTACTTTATCGAATACCGCCTCGACGACATCACCAGTTACGAAGCCGTCGCCAACTATGGCGCGCTCACTCGCGAGGAGTCCAATCATCAGCGCATCGTGCGCGTCACCGTCCGCATCGGCGACTACGCCATGGACAGCAGCAGCAGCCGTGGGGACGGAACCCTCGAGCTTGCCCCAACCGACGACAACCCTCTGGCGTTGCAATACGCTCTTTGGACTGCAACCGACGTAGCCTACAAGAACGCTCTCCGCGCCTACTCGGCCAAACAAGCTGCGCTAAAGCAGTTCCAGTCCACCCAGGCCCAGCAGGACTTCGCGCAGGCCAAGCCCGTGGTTCAGGTATCCCCGCTCGCCGTCCTCGATCTCGACCGCAACGAGTGGAAGCGCCGCATCATCGAAGCCAGTGGCCTCTTCGCCTCCGACCCCGACCTTCGTTCCTTCGCCGAAAACGTCCAGTACTCCGTCGCAAACATCCGCGCCATTGCTCTGAATCGCTACCTCGTCAACACCGAAGGCACTGCGGTTCGTCAGGGCTATACCGGCTACAACGGAGCTATCAGCGTCGGCGGTCAGGCCGCAGACGGCATGCGCCTGAGCCGCGATAACGGCACCGTCGCCACCACCGCTAAAGAGCTCGAAAGCGCCTCTGCTTTTCGCAAGCGGGTCATCGAGGACCTCAAGAGTTTCGAAGAACTCCGCAACGCTCCCGTTGTCTCCGCCGACGACTACCATGGCCCCGTTCTCGTCAGCGGAGATGTTGCCGCCGATATCTTTACCCGTCTCTTCGTCCCCAACATCGAAGCCGACCGCCCCGAGATGGGCACCACGGCCCGCACCACCGGAGCCTACTCCTCCAGCTATAAATCACGCGTCCTGCCGGATATGCTTAGCGTTACCGACGACCCGCTGCAGACGAAGTTTAACGGCAAGGGTCTACTCGGCGCCTACACTATCGATGACGAAGGCGTGCCGGCGCAGTCGGTCGACATCGTCGTTCACGGCAAGCTGGAAAACTTCCTCATCGGCCGCGAACCGGTTAAGGACTTTTCCACCTCAAACGGCCATGGACGCGCCGCTCCCGCACAAGCCGCCCACTCGCGCTCCGGCGTTGTCCTCATCAAAGCCGATCAGCCCGTATCGAAAGACGAACTCAATAAACGCCTTCTTGCCATGGCAAAAGAGCAAAACAAGGACGTCTACGAAGTGGAAACCCTCGGCGGCGAACTTCTCCCCCGCCTCCTCTACCGCGTGAAAGCCGACGGCACTCGTCAACTCGTCCGCGGAGCCGTTTTCGACGAACTCGACAACCGCAGCCTCCGCTCCGGCATTGTCGCGGTCGGCAACGACCCCTATGTGTCGAACTCGCTCGGCGTGATTCCGCAGACCATCATCGCCCCCAGCATGCTCTTCGACGACATCGGCGTAAAGCGCGCCACCCTCGAGCAGCAGAAACTCCCATACTACCCACCACCCGCGTTACCCCAAAAATGAGAAACTAACCGTCGCCACGCAAGCCCGTCGCCACAAGCCTGTCGTCATACAAGCGTCGTCATTTTGCGCGCACCGCAGAATCCCCGTATTTTTTACTTCCAGCACCCACCCAAAAACGCCGACATCCTGAGCGCAGCGAAGGACCCCTCTATTTAAGGTTCGCATTTACCAACCCACAACGGAGGGGCAAAAAGCCCGCCGCCCCACGAAGCAATCAGCTCTTAACCGCTTTTGTCCCTCTGATCACTGTTACGCCTTTTCGCCACCACCCGCCCAAAAAAATACTACAGAAAAACTAATCTGTCCGGATCAAATAAGGCTCAGCCGCCGGATCCTTCGTGTGAATTCCATCGGCAACTTCCGTCGCATTCTTCTTATCTGGAAACTTCGGATTCACCCGCACCCAGTACCCCGTCGGTCCGGGAAACTCAATCACCTTTGCCGTCGTGTACCGCCGCAGCAGATCCTGCTTCAGCTTTACCGCGTCCGACTCCCGCGCAAACGCCCCGATCTGCACACACCACCGTCCGCCTGGGTAGCTGTTCAGATCTCCATTCGCCCGCATCGGTGCGGCAAATGCCTCCACCTTCACCTTCGCCACCCCCGCGCGATAAACCCCCGTAGCCTTCGCCGCAGCCAGCGATAGGTCGATAATCCGTCCCCGGACAAAAGGTCCTCGATCTGTAATCTTCACCACGACGGATTGGTTTGTGCTCAGATTCGTCACCCGCACGATCGTCCCCATCGGCAGCGTCAGGTGTGCTGCCGTCAATGCATTCTGGTCATACACCGTGCCATCGGCGCCCTTGCGTCCGGCATACGGAGGCCCGTACCAGCTCGCCAATCCAACTTCAGTCGAAACAGGCTTCCCAAAACTCTCCGGCACAGGCGCAGGAGAGGGAACTGCCGTCGTAGCAGCCGTGTCTGTATTCCCTGGCCGCGCACTCCCGCTACCATGATTCGAAGCCGCACTTGTCGCCGGTGGCGGTGGAGGCTGATACGCCCTGGTCGTCTCCCGATGACAGCCTGTAACCATCAGCGCGAAAGCCGACAGCGTGGTCACCGAGGCAAGCCTTCTGCGCATCACGGCTTCGGCGGCGGCGGAGGCGAAGCCGCCGCCTTGCGCGCATGGTCATCCATTCGCTGCGCCAGCTTGTGCAGTTCAGTGGCGGCAGCCCGCAGAGCCTCCGACCCATTCTTCCGCACATCCGGCACAACCTCATCGTTGACGTACTTCACGACGTTCCGAAGATCTGCCTCCAGATGCGTCACAGCGTCTCGCAACCCTTGTTCCCACGGTCGCTTCGGCCCTTGGCTAGACATAACCACACCTCTCCACCCTCAATTAGATGACGACCAAAACCAAGGGTCAACGTTGCAATACGCTCGATTCGTCGTACGTGTTCATCTGGTAACCGCCAACCGGTACTGTCAAAAGTGCGAGTTGCGAATTCTACATAAACGCCTCAGCATCAATAAAAGAGGCAACTTGCCGGTCCCGGGACGCGTCGAACTTGAGTTGATGCGCCTATACTGAATCATCAACAAAGCCTGCGTCGAGGAAATCACCTCGTCCGTTATCTGACAGGTGCGCAACCGGAACTCAACGAGGTGATCGTTTTGAGCAAAACGCGCTTCCTACACAAACTGCCACCGCAGCGAGCCCTCCGCGCAACTTTGGTTCTGCTGGCCGCTGTCGCCCCCTTCGCAATGGCACAATCACCGCTCTCCAGCCACCCCGTCGCCGACGTCATCGCTGCAAACGGTCATCTGGAACTCCCCGATTCCCCCGGTGCTTTGCTTGGTTCGAGCAGCTCGGTCGATGCTTCAGCCAACCGCGCCGACCCCACCGAATTCTCCTTCGCTCAGGATCAGAGCCAGAAGGTACCCGTAGCTAAGGCAACCCCAAAGGCCGCCTACCACATGCAGATGGTGATTTCCCCAAAAGAAATTGCGGAGCCGATGTCCGTGCGCGACAAGGTTCTCGGCGGCTTCAAATCCTCCGTATCTCTCTACTCCGCAGTCGGATGGGTCACCTCTGCGGGATATGAGCAGCTGATCAACAGCAGTCCCAACTACGGAGACGATGCTGAGGCCTTTGGCAAGCGATTCGGCGCAGCCGTTGCCCGTGGTGTCTCAGAAGGAGTCTTTAGCAACTCCTTGTTTGCCCCGCTCTTCCGCGAAGACCCGCGCTACTACATCATGGGTCCCGGTCACTCCTTCTTCAAGCGACTCGTTTATGCCGGAACACGCTCCATCATCACCCGTAGGGACAGCGGCAAAACCTCACCCAACTTCTCACTGATTGCCGGCAACGCCGCAGGATCCGCTCTCACCATCGTCTACTATCCGAGCATTAATACGACCACCACAGAGGTCCTCTCAACCTGGGGCACCTCTCTCGGTGGCTCCGCACTGGGTTTTGTCGTCGATGAGTTCATCGTGGATGTCCTGATCGACCTGCACATCAAGAAACGCGAGCAGCCGTAAATTCCTTCCGCATATCGTGGAATTTGAGCGAGAGGGGTCTTTTCAATGCGTCGGTTGCTGACAACGGGACTGCTGCTGTCCGCAATGACTGCATTCACGCAGACGCTGCCGCCAACTGTTCCCGAAACGCCTGCTAATCTCCCTGACTCTACATCGACCGAGCTTCCCGACGCGCCCGACCCTCAAACTCAACAGGAAGACGTTGTCGCCGTAGCCGAAGCCTACTTCAAAGCGACTGGCAACGGTGCCCATCCCTGTGGCGTGTTCAGTGCGATGAAGGTGGTCTACGTCGACCCCAACCGCTACGATCAACTTCCCAAGCCCTGCACCGAACTCATCTATCCCTACCAGCGCTTCCTCACTAGCAATATCGTTGTTCCCATGACCTGGCAGCAGAAGGGCTACCTCGCGCTCCACGACCTCACCGATCCCGCAAACTTCGGAACCATCCTCGGCATCTCCGCCATTACCATCGGAGCCGATTCTCACTCTGCCTACGGACCCGGCATGAAGGGCTTCGGCAAGATCGTCGGCGTCACCCTCCTGCAGGACGCCACCGCCCAGTTTTTCGGTGCCTTTGCCATTCCCTCTATCGTCCATCAGGACCCGCGCTACTTTCGCAAGCCGGGCTCCCCTATCACAAAACGCATCCTGTATTCCATCTCTCGCACCGTCGTCTCACGCAGCGATAGCGGCAAATCGATGCCCAACTATGCCACGCTTCTCACCTACCCCATCACTGCAGAAATCGACAATCTGTACGTTCCCGGCATTCACCCGGACGGTGCCTCTACCGCCACCCGTATCCTCACCGGCTATGGTCTCGACCCCATCAACAGTCTCCTCAATGAATTCCTGCCGGACGTCGCCAGCCGCGTTCATATCCGCGTCATCTTCGTACAACGCATCCTCAACAACATCGCCGCCAGCAACTCCGCCTTGGGAACCTAGCCGGCGAGGGACTAAAACCCCGTCCCATCCAACCCCCGCTGTCGCCATTCAATGCAAATTCTCGCCGTTCAATTCCAGTTGCTTCGATGTGGCCTTCCGTGTGCGTACTCTTATAGGAGTGAATTGAATGGTTTCGCCGCCGCATGTTCTTACAAAGACGGCAGATAGCTTTCAACTGGGAACATACCCTTACATAGATATTCAGCATCCAATTTTTCAGGAGACAAATAAAATGCCGAAGGCAAAATTGTTCGAGAAGTCTCTCACCTACGGAGCCAAAGCTGGTTGGGCAGTCTTCAACAAGCTGAATTCGATCAGCCCCAATGCCAGCTTCACACCCAAGTGGAGCGACAAGCCGCTTCTCAAGAGCTATCAGAAAGAGAAGCCGCCTCTCGGATGGCCCCGCACCACCGACTCGCTCTGCCCAAAGTGCATCCCTGAGATCCGCCAACAGATCGTCGACGGCAAGCTCCCCCACGAAATCCTCCTCAACGAAAAAGTCGGCGAGATCAAGGCTCAGATCATCGAGCGCGACGGCCAGATCCTGATGGTTAAGGACTGTCCCATCCATGGCCACTTCGAAGACGTGATGTCCATCGACACCGCTTTCTTCAAGCATCTCGAAGAGGTCTTCCCCGGCCGCGACATCCGCGCCCATAACGACGAGAAGCTCCACAACCACGGCACCTCCACCGTCACCCACGGCCGCGGCTCCGTTCTCACCATCGACCTCACCAACCGCTGCAACATGATGTGCGATCCCTGCTTCATGGACGCCAATCAGGTCGGCTTCGTCCACGAACTCACCTGGGACGAGATCAAGACCATGCTCGACAACGCCGTCACCATCAAGCCGAAACGCCAGATGTCCGTCCAGTTCTCCGGCGGCGAGCCCACGCTTTCCCCGTACTTCCTCGACGCCGTCGCCTACGCCCGCAAAGTCGGCTACACCTCCGTGCAGGCCGCAACCAACGGCATCGAGTTCGCCAAGTCCAAGGAGTTTTCCAAGGCCGCCGCTGAGGCCGGTCTCCGTTACGCCTACCTCCAGTTCGACGGTATCGGCAACGCTGCCAACTCGCACCGCAAGGTCGGTAACGCGTTCGACGTGAAACTCCAGGCCATCCACAACCTCCACGAGGCCGGCGTCGACATCGTTCCCGTCACCACCATCGTCAACGGCATTAACAACGAGCAGGTTGGCCGCATCATCGAGTTCGCCCTCGACAACCCGAAGAAGATCAACTTCCTCTCCTTCCAGCCCGTGAGCTTCACTGGCCGCGACGAAGACATCTCCGACGAGCGCCGTCAGGCACAGCGTTACACGTTGTCTCACCTCGCGCACGACGTCAAAAACCAGACCGGCCTCGGCGAGCCCACCCGCGACTGGTTCCCCATCTCCTTCATGTCCACCTTCTCGGACTGGGCCGACCTCGTCCACGGACCCGACCGCGACTGGGGCCAGCTCTCCTGCGGCTGCCATCCGAACTGCGGCATCTCCATGGCGCTCATGATCGACAAGGAGACCAAGGAAGCCGTTCCCGTCACCGCGTTCATCAACGCTGACCGCCTCGCCAAGGACGTCGCCCGCATCAACGACGCCGCTCGCGGCAAGTGGCTCTCCATCATCGGCGTCACCCTCGCACTTCTCCGCAACTACAAGCCCGAGGCCGCCCCAACCCACTTCAAGATCAAGGACCTCCTGCAGAAATTCGACAAGAGCTTCGGCGCCACCGGCAAGAGCTACGGCAAAGTCACCGCGGACCGCACCATGGAAGACATCAACAAGCGCCGCGGCGACCGCTGGAATTTCCTCTTCATCGCCGGCATGTGGTTCCAGGATCTCTTCAACTACGACTTCCGCCGCACCGAGCAGTGCATCATCCCCTACGCCACACAAGAGGGTGAGATCAGCTTCTGCGCCTACAACACCGGCGTAGGCTGGCGCAACATCATCGAGAAGATGCACATGACCTCCACCCTCACCAAGTGGTACGAGGAGCATGGCCGTCACGAGATCTTCGCCGGCGGCAAGAAGGTAGGCCTCGAGAAGGAGTCGAAGTACGATCTCGTCCTCAACGAAGCCCACGTCAACGCTGCCGCCAACGACACCTTCGACAAGTCCGGCATCGCGAAGAACTCTCGCGAAGAAAAGATCCGCGCACGCGATGCGAAGATCAAGCAGGATGCCGAAAACGCCCGCATGGCCAAGCTCTACCGCAAGGAAGTGCTCGGCGAGCAGGAGCAGCCCGGCTTCATCTCGCTCGGAGAGATCAAGCCAGCCGCGCCCATCGCCAAGGTCGAAGTCGAAGAGACCGTCTCCGGCGACTAATACCGCATCGTAATGTATAACAAGAAGGCCGCCAGCAATGGCGGCCTTTTTATACCTTATTATCTTAGGTGCATATGCGATCAAACGAAGTCATCTCATACATAGAGATGTGTACCCGTGAGGGTCTCTCTCTTCAAAGGGGAATGAACTTCAACGTCACAGCGTCACATTCTGTAGTTTTGTCTTCCCATCGGCCAGGTGCTCCCTATGATGATGTCTTGGAAGAGAACGGTACAGTTCTGATATACGAAGGTCATGACGAATCGAAAACCAAAGAAATTCCATTTCCAAAACAAGTTGACCAACCTATTGAAGTCAAGTCTGGCAAACTAACCCAGAATGGATATTTCCACGAGGCGGCGCAATCGTATATCCGTGGCGAGGCGCCGCCTTCTCGCGTCCGCGTTTACGAAAAGATTAAGGCTGGAATTTGGTCATACAACGGCTTGTTCTCCTTAGTTGACAGCTGGACCGTAACTGTCGGAAAACGTCGAGTGTTTAAATTCAAGCTGCTTTCCATAGCCGACGAAGAAGTAGACTCCCCATCTATGGAGCCATTAGAAATCGAGCAGCGTCGAATCATTCCTTCACATGTCAAATTGGCGGTCTGGAAGAGAGATGGAGGCGTTTGTACCTTGTGCGGTTCCAAACAAAATCTTCACTTCGATCACATCTTGCCGTATTCGAAGGGTGGTACTTCGGAAACTGTGGAGAATATCCAGCTTCTCTGCATGAAACACAACATCCAAAAAGGCGCCAAACTCCTGTAGTAACCTTCGCTTGAGGTCACATGTCGTTTCGACATTAAAACAAACAGGCCTCGCCTGACGACGAGGCCTGCCTACACAACTCGATCAGTTCTACTTCCAGCCCAACCGCAACCGCCGTGTCAACATCCCGGCACCTAAACTGCCAAGCCCGAGCAGCCCAACCAGCGGCCACTCGCTTCCGGTCTTAGGCAATGCCTTTGGAGCAGGCTCAGCCGATGCGGTCTGAGTCGTCGCTGTCGGTTGAGGCGGCTGGTGCGGGCTCTCCACCAGCAGCACCGTCACCGTGTCTGGAACCTGAGCCGTAGGCTGAGGCCTGGGCGCAACTCCCGTCACCGCCTTGTTGTGCGAAACCTCGACCACAGGCTCTTCCGTCACCACCGTCGCGCTCACATTCATCCCCTTTTTCAGTTGAAAGACCGTATCCTTTTGGCCGTTGACCATGAATACCTGATTCTTTGGAACGTTGTACTCCTTGTTCGTTCCATCGGGCAGTGTGAGGATCACGTAAGTGGGAGGGTTAACGTGCCAGACCTTTCCATCAATCGTGCGTACCGTTGTAATCGTCTTCGGAGTGGTCGTGGTCGTAATCGTCTGCGTCAGGTGCGTCCCCGGCTTCAGGTCACGTATCGTCATCTGTTTGCCGTCGACCGTAAACGTCTGACTGGGGGAAACAACGAAGTGTTCCGCTGTACCGTCGGGTAATCTCACGAGAAGTTCATTGCCCGACACGTAAATAACTGTGCCGCTCCTCACCGTTGTCTCGTACGTCGACGGTCCCTTCATCGTCGTCGTTGTACTGATGTCCTGCGCCCAGACACCTGCTGATATCACCGCGCAGGCCAACGCGAACAACGCTGCGCGGAGAGCGGACCTCCGTCTGCTGTTCAAATATGCATTTGCCATGTTTTCCTCCTATGGGTTTGGCCGCGCATTTCGGCTTACGGCTGGTTGTGCATCTGCTCGCAAGGACGCAGAGACGATATATCGCTCCGGCGCACTCCCCACAAAATAGAAGGGGAAACAAGTCACCAGAGTGATCGAGGGAGTAGGCCTGGGTTGAAGAACCGAAACATCCTGCGGGGTCACTACGGTTATTTGATCGACGACATACGTTGCTTCTCCTGCAGGTAGAGCAAGCTTGATCTGGTCGCCCTGTGTCACGTCCTTGAGCCCGCGAAAAAATCCATCCCGGTGGCCCGCAATTCCGAGGTTCCCCATCTGCCCGGGACGCGCCGTTCCCGTAATCCGCCCTACCCCCCGGTCTAGCGTCACGTCATCGGTGCCTTCAAACACAGGAACTTCAAGATGAATCTTCGGAATGGACAGCACCGCCAGCGGCGTTCCGAACGCACGGCTCAGGCTGTAGTTGTAAGCCCGTATCCGCTTATCGCTCCACAGGCTCGTATCCACGCCTGCCGGCCTCGCCGTTGTGGGGGAATCCGCGTGCGATGAAAGAAATCCAGCGGCAGCCTTTTGCTGAAATGCCGCAACTACAGAGCGGGAGGCAATTACTCCATACAGGCGCACTCCTAGGTAGGCAGTGAGAAGGATCACTCCTGTTATCAACAGGATCCTTTCCACCGAACGGACTATGCGGGCCCTTGGGGAGGGTATCGCCTCTTCGGTCATTGAAACCGTCCTTGCGCGAATCTGGCCCCGGAAATTACTCTGGCCCCCTGCATCGGGAACCCATTTTTACGTCTATGGGGTGCAAGATACTACTTTTGACCAGGTCTTGATACTGGTAGAACCCCTAGGTGTCTGACTACCAAAAATCAATAGTGCGCGGCTCACCTTTGGCGCGCAACGCTTTCTCCAGTCGCTTCTTCACATAGCTGCCCACGATTTTCTTCCCGAAGAAGAACCTCAACATCCTCGCCAAAAAGCTCCCGCACCGAGGCCCGAACCCCGGCCTTATCCTCTGCAATCTTCCCGGCGATCATCCTCGCCCGAGACAAACCCCACCCTGCCCCCTCTGACTTGGCGCCGCAGAGACTCCATGCGCCGAAGTATAGTTCAGCTTCCTCGGTCCGCCGGTCGGGTCCCCACAGGCAGCACTTGACATTCGCACGCTTCAGAGAGGGCCGAAAAACGAGCCATACCTTCCCGCCTGCCTCCGTCTGCGAGACAAGTCCCAAACCAAGTCATTTCTTTCGAAGACTTTGCGCACTTTTCGACGGGGTGGGGGTGAGACATCATTACTGCCTGGCGACAGTCGACTTATGAACCCGTCTCGCACTGGCGCATCGTGAATGACGAAAATCTAGTGCGTGTGGAAGACTCTTTTATTGACGTCGGGCCAGAACTCTTTCCAGAAGAAGTTGAAGCAGTCAATCAGGTCACTGGTGAGCCACTTCTGACCAACCTTGGTCCAGGTCTGGTAGTTCTTCGGGTAATAGATGGTGGAGAGACCGGCCGCGGCGCCTGAGCCAACGATCTCTGAGAAGTTGAACATCTTGCTGCCGTCATCTTGTCGGGTGACAAGGACTCGGGTGACCGCGTAGAAGGTACGTTTACGAACGCCTCCATGACCAAGGGTGTAGAAGCGGTTGTCCTGATGGAAGAGGATGGGACCGACCCCACCTACCATGAAGTTTTCATCGGCAGTGTCAGCGAGGGTGTGCCAGTAATATTTGCCGTAGCCTTCGAGGCCCTGATGAAACTCGGGATAGGAGTTGCCGTTCATCGAGATACCGGCCTGGATGCCGGCGACAAGGAACGAAGAGTAGTCGAAGCTGTTCTTGGCCGCGAGGGTTAGCTTTTGTTTCGCCGTCTGGGGCGGCAGTTTTACATCGGCTGACACTGAACTAAAGTTGGGGACGAGGCCGAGGACGCGCTTGGTCTGCTGGGTGCCGTTGGCACTGACGGCGTTGGGATCGTTGGTCGTTTGCGGCGCTGGGGTTGGCGCGGGTGTCTGACTGGATTGCTGGTCGAGCAGGGCGCCGGGAGCGTTGGGAAGCACCAGGCTCATCGATTCGTTTGAGTAACTTGTGGAGGAGGTGCTGGTGTCGATTTGCTGCGCCTGAAGATTGACCGGTGCCGCAGGAATGGTCACTATAAGAGCGGCGCCGAGCACCAGGCCAGGTAGCCTGTGTTGGTGAGTAGAACAAAAAGGCATGCATCTACAGACGCATATTTTCAGGAATGGACTCCTTTTTTGAGGGCTATTCGTCAGAATTGACCTCCGGTCAGGATGGCGTCCAGTAGTCAAGCTTTCAGAATCCCCATCTTGTTAGCGACGGTAGTGAAGACTTCCAGGGCTTGATCGATAGACCCAGATGACGGGCGAAGACGGTCTGGATGACCTGCTCGCAGAAAACTACACCACTAAGTGCGATAGAAGGTAAATGCCTATTTGATGACGCCGCGATGGCTGTTGGCGATGAAGTCGGCGAGGTAGGCGACGTGTTCGCCTGCGTTGCCGGAGGCGATGGTTTCGCGGATGGCGGCGAGGGCGTCGGTGGTGTTGAGCTTGGAGGTGAGGAGGAGGCGGTAGGCGTGGCGGAGTTGTTTGAGCTGCTCGGAGGTGAAGCCGCGGCGCTCGAGGCCAACCTTGTTGAGGCTGTAGGCGTGGCTGTTACGCTCGGCCGAGGTGAGGGAGTAGGGCAGGACATCCTGGGTGATGACGGTCCCTCCGCCGATGTAGGAGTGCTTGCCGATGCGGCAGAACTGGTGTACCGGGCATAAGGCGCCGACGACGGCGTAGTCCTCAACGATAACGTGGCCGGCGAGGGTGGCGGCGTTGGCAAGGATGCAGTGGCTGCCGATTTGGGAGTCGTGGCCGATGTGGGTGGAACACATGATGAGGCAGTTGTCGCCCAGGGTGGTGAGGCCGCCTCCGCCGTTGGTGCCGCGGGAGATGGTGACGTATTCGCGAATGCAGTTGTTGTTGCCGATGCGAGCGTGGGTGGGCTCGCCGGCGTATTTGAGATCCTGCGGGGCGACGCCGAGGCAGGCGAAAGGGTAGATTCGATTGCCGGAGCCCATGGTGAGGTGGCCGTCAAGAACAACGTGAGAGATGAGTTCGTTGTCTTCGCCGAGGATGACGTCGGGACCGATGGTGCAATAAGGCCCGATGGTGCAGCTTGCGGGGATCTGCGCGCCACTTGCAACGATTGCTGTGGGGTGGATGCTCACTCGGCGGTCTCGACTTTAGGTTCTTCTGCTTTCTTTGGTTCGCGGGGGACGACCTGACACATGACGGTGGCATCGCAGACGACTTTGTCGTCGACGGTGATGACGCCGCCCATCTTGACGGCGCGGCTGCGCCAGTTAAGAACGGTGACTTCGATGCGGAGCTGGTCGCCGGGTGTGACGGGGCGCCGGAAGCGCGCGTCTTCGATGCTGGTGAAGACCATGAGCTTCGAATCGCGGTCGGGGATCTCGTTGAGGAGAAGAGCGCCGCCGGCCTGGGCAATGGCTTCGACCATGAGGACGCCGGGCATGATGGGATAGCCGGGGAAGTGTCCCTGGAAGAACTCCTCGTTTATCGTGACGTTTTTGATGGCGACGATGCGCTGGCGAGGCTCCATCTCGATGACGCGGTCGATAAGGAGGAAGGGGTAGCGGTGAGGCAGGAGAGACATGATTTCGATGATGTCCATCGTGCGGGACACGGGGGGCTTGTCGGGCGAGTGATCAGACTTAGGATTGGGCGTGGATTCGCTCATGGCAAAGATGAGTATAAACGGCGGGTTGAGTGGCGAACGATATCAGCGGTTTATGGGATAAACCTTGAGATTGACGATGAAGATTAGCAGTCGTCGAGACAAAAATAATCTCGCAATTTAAGAGCGGGGCTTGCGTTTTTGGATGGATTACGCATTATGATTGCCGACAAGCCATGAAGATGATTTTGTGCTGTTCACTCTTCCTGACGATTGTAGGGAATTCCGGTCTCCTCCCCTCGCAGACCAATCGTTACGCCACAACCGATACACAAGATTTCACGGGTACTCCGGAGTTCGATTCAGGTGGTGCGGCTTCTGCGCCGACAACCTGGTACGTTCGCCCTGATGGCGGGTCGCGCGCAGTTTGCGACGGCAAGGCAGATGCTGCGCCGAACGGGACTGCACCGAACCAACACTGTGCGTTTGGCGACGTTCGTTGGTTGTGGACGGATGGCAGCTACACGACAACCACGAGTGCGGGAGCGCCGGGGTGGGGATGGGTGATCGCCGGCGGCGATACCGTCATCCTTCGTGGAGGACCGTGGCGTATTGGCCAAAACGGACCTAACCCCGGGGACTACTTCGGACTGGTGGGCGACCCTTATGATGCCGGAGCGCCACCACCGCCTTCGGGCACCGCGACGCAGCACACGCGCATTCTGGGGGAGAACTATGCGAACTGCGGATCGCCGAGCGCCAAGACGCAGCTGTTTGGCGGGTATGGAGTGTTTGCTGTTCTGTATCTGAATGGAGCGCAGTTCGTCGACCTGGGTTGCATCGAACTGACGCGTCATTCGCAATGCACCCGATTTGGTTCTCCTGCTGTGCCTGCGGGTTGTAACACCGGTTATCCACTGGACGACTACGCTGAAAACGGAATCGTCACCAACAATGGGACGCACGACATTCTATTGAAGGATATGTGGATTCATGGCTTCACCAGCCGGGGTATCATCGGGCCGATCGGCGGAACGATCACTGCCAATAATGTCGACATTGCCTACAACGGCGGGGCAGGCTGGGACTTTGATGATGGCAAGGCAACTCCCAGTGTGAACGCCTTGTTGAATGCAAACGGACTGATCGTCGAATGGAACGGGTGCAATCAGGCATATCCAGGGACCGGCGCTATCTCCTGTTATAGCCAGACTACTGGCGGCTACGGCGACGGCATTGGAACTCCGGGGGGCACCTGTATCGCCGCCAACGTGACGAACTCAATCTTTCGCTACAACACGCAAGACGGGTACGACTTTCTCCACAATGACACGGGCACCTGTCCGAGCAGCGTTACAAATTCAACCTCCTACGGCAACAGCGGATCGCAGTTCAAGTGGGGACCGGCGAATAATCCGATGACCTTCACCGGCAACACGGCGATTGGCAATTGCCTTAGACTCTCGGCGCCAATGCAGGGCCAGCCAAGCACGTACGATGCGAACCTGACGGATTTCTGCCGCGCCTTCGATGCCATCGTTCCTTCCCTGCAACCCGGCGGGACGCTGGTGATGACGAACAACACCATCATTAGTTACGCTCCAACAACGATTGACTTTGCTTGCCCCGCGGCGACTTGCGCTGGAAGTTCGATCACGTTCAGCAACAATATCGTTCTCGGATACGATAACCCGTCAACCTATCCTCTGGGAGGGGTGTCCGGCGGACCTGGAATGTTTTATTTCGCGAAGACGTTCGGCACTTTTACGCGTGCCAACAACGTCTACTTCGGCATCGGTCACAACTTTTGCACGGGACTCGCTGCGACTGAGATATGCGCGGATCCTCTTTTCGTGAACGAGCCGCTGCAGGCATGGGCAGGTGAGGCGAGTCTCGACAACTTCAATACCGCATTGCAAGGCGGAAGCCCTGCAGCGGGACTCGGGGCAACGGCGGAGGTTGTAGGGTTGAACACTCTTGTTGGGACTTCCGCTCCGTCCGGGGGGACGGCACCACCACCGGTGACCACGCCACCGCCGGTGACGACGCCACCTGACAATCAACAGTGGACTAAGGTTGCCAATGAGGGAGATGTCGTCAATGTCCCGGCAGGAACAACAGTGCGTTTTGGCTATGCGCCGAATTGGAGCGCGTCGATAACGTTCTCGGTCACGACGACGTTTACGGCGACGAACGACTTCTTTGGTGGCGATCCGTATCCAAATCAATTCAAGGAAGTGGACGCTCTCGGCAGCGGTGCAGGTATTACCACCGGGGCATTGGCGTCTACGCCTCCGCCTCCAACTGCAACTCAGCAGTGGACCAAGATTGCCAACGAGGGCGATCTCGTCAGCGTCCCGGCGGCAACGACTGTGCGTTTCGGCTATGCGCCAAATTGGAGTGCGTCGATTACTTTCTCCGTCGCCACGACGTTTACAGCGACGAACGTTTTCTTTGGGGGGGATCCGTACCCAGGCCAACTAAAGGAAGTGGACGCTCTTGGCGGCGGCGCCGGTACTACGACCGGATCAACGCCGCCTCCGCCCCCGCCTGCGACTCAGCAGTGGACCAAGGTTGCCAATGAGGGCGATCTTGTCAACGTCCCGGCAGGAACGACGGTGCGTTTCGGCTATGCGCCGAATTGGAGCGTGTCGATCACCTTCTCGACGGCTACGACATTTACGGCGACGAATTCCTTCTTTGGTGGAGATCCATACCCAAATCAATTCAAGGAAGTGGATGCTCTGGGCTCCGGCGACGGTATTACCACAGGAGCATTGCCGTCTCCTCCGCCAGCGACTCAACAGTGGACCAAGGTTGCCAATGAGGGCGATCTCGTCAGCGTCCCGGCAGGAACGACGGTGCGCTTCGGCTATGACCCAAATTGGAGTGCGTCGATAACCTTCTCGGTTGCCACGACGTTTACGGCGACGAATTCGTACTTTGGTGGAGATCCGTACCCCAATCAATTTAAGGAAGTGGATGCTCTTGGCACCGGGGCCGGCATCACGACTGGATCAGCGCCCTGATTCATCCGGCACATCTGAAGTTGCGGTGCGTCGCTCGACCGATTCGCTATTTGCCCGAGAGATCGGCAAAGTGTTGCGGACGCTGCGACGGTGATGACGTGGCACCCTTGAGGCGAGCAAGAAATCGAGACGCTGGGACAAGCGGCCAATTTAGCGTCACGGCATAGTGGAGGAGGTTGCAGGACATTCCCATTTCCGGGAGGTCAAATCAAAATCAACCTAAAGGAAAACATGCCGCTGATTCAAGTAAGACTGCTCGAGAAAGTATTGACGTCGTCACAGAAGAAACAGATCATCACGAAGCTTACGGATGCGATGGTAAGCATCGAAGGCGAAAACGCGCGTCCCGTGACCTGGGTCGTTATCGACGAAGTTCGCAGCGGGGAATGGGGGATCGGGGGGAAACCGCTGACGACGGAAGACGCCCTCGCTCTGCTCGCGGGTAAGAACTGAACTTCGGGCGATGGCCCAAAACTGCCGGGGAGTTGGAAGTTGCGTACATTAGAGCGCGAGACTTCCAGGCTCCTCGGCGTTTTGCTGTTTCACCTCAAACAGGCACGTGCAAAAAGCAGACCTCCATTCGACTTCGCTCAGGGCAGGCTTTTCGGGGATGACAACAAGAAAGGCAAGAGCAAAAAGCGAAAGCAACATCAACGGCAACACTGCGCGACGGACAATGAAACTGTCCGTCGCTTCGGTCGAGATGACGCGGTTGAGTTTGGATCAGGAGGCAACGCTAAGCAGCCGGTGGTGGGAGTTGGGCGCTGGGTGTGGAACGGGAGATTTCCAGTTCTTCGGGCGTCATGTCTACGGGAACGTCAGCGAAGAGTGGGGTGCTGAGGTAGCGCTCGCCGGTGTCGGGCAGCATGCAGAGGATGGTGGAGCCTTTGGGGCCTTCCGCGGCGATGCGAAGTGCTCCGGCAAAGGTGGCGCCAGAGCTGATGCCGACGAAGATGCCCTCTTGTTTGGCGAGCTCCTGGCTTCGACGCATGGCTTCAGCGTTTTCGATGCGGAGGACTTTGTGGATGCGGTGCGTGTCGATGGCGTCCTGTGCGAGCTTGGGGATGAAGTCGGGGCTCCAGCCTTGCTGCGGGTGCGGGGTCCATGACGGGTGGCTGGTGGTGGGAGAGCCGTCGAGTTTGTTGTTCGGCTGGGGGATGCCGCTGGAGACCATGGGGGCGACGTCGGGTTCGCAGAGGATGATTTTTGTTTCAGGGCGCTTGTCGGCGAGGACGCGAGAGACGCCTTTGAGGGTGCCGCCGGTGCCGAAGCCGGTGACCCAGTAGTCGAGCGAGTCGCCTTCGAAGTCGCGGAGAATCTCCTGCGCGGTGGTGCGGGAGTGGAAGTCGGCGTTGGCTTCGTTGGTGAACTGGCGGGTGAGGAACCAGCCGTTCTTTTTGGCGAGTTCTTCGGCCTTCTGAACCATGCCGAGGCCGCGCGCGGGTGCGGGCGTGATGACGACTTTGGCTCCGAGAAAGCGCATGAGTTTGCGGCGCTCGATGGAGAACGACTCGGCCATGGTGACGACGAGAGGGTAGCCTTTGGCTGCGCAGACCATCGCGAGACCGATGCCGGTGTTGCCGCTGGTGGCCTCGACGACGGTCTGGCCTCGCTTGAGTTCGCCACGGCGTTCGGCGTCTTCGATCACACCGAGGGCGAGGCGGTCTTTGACGGAGCCGAGCGGGTTGAAGGCTTCGATCTTGACGTAGAGGTTGATGCCGGCGGGGGCGAGTTTATTGATGCGGACGACCGGAGTGTTGCCGACGGTGCCGAGGATGCTGTCGAACTTGTTCTTCATTGCAGTGAGACTCCTTCGTGGATGGTTGTCTGGGCCCTTGGGGCCAGAGCCCCCAGATTTGTTGGGTTTTAACGGCACGGCTGAAGACGCGCCCGTTCAGAAGATCAGCGGCATGATTGGTGCCGGGCCCATTTTCAAAACTTTTGATGCAGGCAGCCCTATTGTTTCTTCTTTAAGAGGACATCCGGGTTAAAGGTGTCGGGCGGCAGATCAACGTCGTATTCGACCTTGGTGTAGAAGGTCTGGCTGGCCATGTCGCCGTTGTGGTAGCGGGTGATGGTGAAGGCGGTGGGCAGGCCCTGGATGGTGTGGTAATCATCGTACTCTTCCGCATCTTCGTCGTGGTCTTTGAAGGTGGTGTTGCGCCACTGGAAGGTGCGTCGGCGGGGAAGATGGGTCTGGGCGTCGACGTCAAGGGTGACGGCGTCGTTGTTCGCGCTAAGGATGGAGACGCGTTCGGTGAGGCGGCGCTCGACCATGGTGCTGCCCTCATACACGACCATGACGCCGGGAGACTTAAGCCAGACGCGAAAGATGGATTCGATGGAGTGGTCCTGGCGCCGGTAGTAATCGTCGACCTGATCCGGGGGGAGAGCGGCGTTGCCCTTGTAGGTAACTTCGTGGCCGGTGTTGGCGGCCCAGACCTGGACGACGTCGATTTTCTTGCCGGGAAGGATCATGCTCTTATCGGTGATGAAGCCGACGCGCTGGGCCTCGGGGCGGTCACCGCTGGCGAACTGGTGGATGGCGGTGAAGTCGATGACGATACCGTTTGGCGTTCCCTGGAAGAAGCGGCCGATGTGGCCGACCACGTGCACGTTGCGACGGTTGAGCCAGGCATTGCCGCCGAGGGCTTCGAGCATCTGGTCGAGCAGCTTGCGTCCGCGTTGATCCTCGTTCTGACCGGCGGGTTGAGTGAGGCCGGCGTTGGGGATGTCGCGGGCTTGCGCGACGAGAGGACGGACTGAAGTGATGGTGAGGAGGCCGAGCGCGATGTAGAGGAGTACCTGTTTCATTCCGACTCCGTTTAGCCGACGAGGACAGCGCCGCCGTTGACGTTGAATATCTCGCCGGAGATGAAGCCGGCGAGGGAGGTGCAGAGAAAGAGAATGGGCGCGGCGATCTCGTCGACGTGCGCGGGACGGCCGAGCGGTATGAGCGACAGCAGTTTCTTGGACGTCTCGGGATCGCTAAGGACATCGAGGGACATTTCGGTGGCGACCCAGCCGGGGGCGACGCAGTTGCAATAGATTCCCTGCGCGATGAGCTCGGAGGAGAGGCTTTTGGTGAGGCTGACAAGGGCGCCTTTGGTGGCAGCGTAGTCGGCGTGAAAGGCTTCGCCGCGCTGGCCGGCGGTGGAGCTAACGAGGACGATATGGCCGCGGGCTCCATTGGTTAGCGGTTGGGATTGCATTTGGGCGACGGCGGCGCGGACTACTCCGAAGACGCTGTCGAGGTTGGTGCTGAGGGTGCCTCGCCACTGGGCGGTGGTCATGGTGGCGATGGGGGCGTCATGCGAGGGCCAGATGCCGTGGTTGAGGATGGCGCAATCGAGACGGCCGAACGCGGCGACGGCGGCGGTGACGAGGGCGTGGCCATCTTCCGGCGTGGAGAGAGGTTGCTGGATGGCGCGGCAGAGATCGGGGCCTCCGCAGTCTGCGACGAGCGACTCGGCCTGCCGGGAAGCGGAGAGATAGCTGAAGACGACCTTCGCGCCAGCCTGACGGAAGAGGCGGACGGTGGCTGCACCGATTCCGCGCGAGCCACCTGTGATCAGGGCGACCTTGCCCGCCAACGACATCGTGACACCTGAGTCCATGCGGTTCGGCATATACTACTGACGCTATCGAATCAACCTTCGCGACGCAAGTTATGCCGACACCGAAAGTTCTCTAACCGATTCTTTCTGAGGAGCTGACTGCATATGAAGATCGCCGTTGTTATCGCACGGATTTTGCTTGGACTTCCCTTCCTCATCTTCGGACTTAATGATTTCTTTCACTTCATCCCGATGCAGCCGATTCCAGGCGACGCGGGCGTTCTGGTCACAATCATGTACACGCACGGGTGGCTCGTATTCCATGGCTTACTGTATGTGATTGCCGGTGCGCTGCTGTTGGTTGGGCGTTATGTTCCGGTAGCGCTCGTGATACTGGGGCCGATCATTGTGAATATTCTGGTGTTTCACGTGACGCTGGCGCCTTCGGGGATCGGGCCCGGGCTGGTGTGCGCGCTGCTGGAGCTGTTTCTGATTTGGGCGTACTGGCCGGCGTTTCGGGCAATCTTCACTTCGAAGATGGAGGGGGCAAGCCGGGTATGAGGCAGCTGACGATTCGCTAGGTGGAACGCAGCGCGGCTTCGATCCCTGAGTTGAGCTCTGCCTGAGCGAATTCGGCGGCAACGCGAACGCCATTCATGACGGCTTTCTCGTTGGAGGAGCCGTGGCCGACGATGCAGACGCCGCGGACACCGAGGAGAACTGCGCCGCCGTACTCTGAGTAGTCGAGGCGCTTTTTGAACTCGGCGAAGGCGCGGCGGGAGAGCAGGGCTCCTACCTGCGAGGTGACAGTCGATTTCAGCGACTCGCGCAGGGATGCGCTGAGGAGTTGGGCTGTTCCTTCAATCGACTTCAGCGCGACGTTGCCGACAAAGCCGTCGCAGACCGCGACGTCACAGTGTCCATTGAACAGATCGCGGCCTTCGACGTTGCCCTTGAAGTTGATCCCTTTGAGGGCGCGCAGCAGCGGCAGGGTGTCGCGGGTGAGCGCGTTGCCCTTCGAGTCCTCCTCGCCGATGGAGAGCAGGCCGACGCGAGGATTGTGAATCCTCAGGATATTCTTCGCGTACATGTGGCCCATCACGGCGAACTGGACAAGGTTGTCCGGATCGCAGTCCACGTTCGCGCCTACATCGAGGAGCAACGAGGGAACGCGGCTGACGGTGGGGAGAATCTGGGCGAGGGCGGGCCGATCGACACCCGAAAGCATGCCCAGAACCATCTTCGCGGTCGCCATGGCCGCGCCGGTGTTTCCTGCGGTAAAGAAGCCAGCGGCACGGCCTTCGCGGACCATCTTGAGACCGACGCGCATGGTGGAGTCGCGTTTGGCGCGGACGGCCTGGGCGGCCTTGTCGTCCATCGTGATCCACTCGCTGGCCGGCACGATGAAGACCGGCAAGCGGTGACCCCGCAACGCGTGCCGCAGGATGGGACGCAGCTTGTCCTCAGGGCCGACGAGGTGGACACGGACATCGAACTGACGGGCAGCGAGTACAGCCCCGCGAACCTCTGGTTCGGGGGCTTTGTCGGAACCCATTGCGTCTACAACGATGTCAGTCGGCATCAGCAGGGTTTGAATTAAGGAGAGCTAGCTGGCTTCTTTGGTCACAAGGACGTCGCGGCCCTTGTACGTACCGCACTTGCGGCAGGCGACATGCGGCAGCTTGCGCTCGTGGCAGTTCGGGCACTCGGAGAGGCCGGTGGGGGTGAGAAAATCGTGACTGCGGCGCTTGGCAGTCCGTTGCTTGGAGTGGCGCCGTTTTGGATTAGGCATTGCAGTATCCCTTTCAAAGTGCCACGGCGTCTCCGCGAACGAACCACGCAAGCGAAAACAAGCGAGCGGCGAGGCAAAACTTGATTTTAGTGCTTTGGCTCGAGCTTATCCGCCAGACCCGCAAGCGCATTCCATCGCGGATCGGCCGGAACCTCATCGCAGGAGCATTTCGCTTGATTCAGATTCTGACCACAGCGCGGGCAAAGCCCCTTGCAGTCCGCCGTACAGAGGGTGCGAGTCGGCAGGGAGAGTAACACCTGCTCGCGCACCACATCCTCCAGCAAAAGACCACTCTCTTGATAATACCCGATTTCGGTCTCATCTGCTGTAATGGAACGCTCGCCGGCGTCCGCATCGGCGCTCTGGGGGCGGAAAATGAGGTCAAAATCGCCGTTTAGCGGTACTGCGACCGGATCGACGCAGCGGGCACACAAAATCTCGAAATTGGCGCTGTAATGGGCCCGCAAACGGATGTCGTTGACGTGGGAGTGTGAGCTGCGATGCTCGATTAAAAGATCGGCGACACCTTTGACGGGAAGGGGGCCGGTCTGCCGGATGTCGGTGGCATAGTCCAGCACACCGGGAGCGATAACTTCATCGAACTCCAGGGGCTCATCGACGAGTTGTAGGGGGGTAATCAGCACTCCTTAAGGGTAGCAGGTTCGCAGCGCAGATCAAGTGGTCAGAAGATGACACAGCGGTACGGTCATGACCCAGGGATAGCTCTAACATTCAGGCGCTATAAACGCTGTGAGATCAAACTCTCTCGTAGATCAGGAACAACTTATGCATCGACTTGTAGCAATGCTGCTGCTTTTCTCCGGCTACACTCTCGCGCAACAGATACCGGCAAGTACGGGATGATCGCAACGCCGGAAGTCGATCTGGCGTATGAGACTTATGGCGCGTCAGGTTCTGCTACGCCGGTCATCGTCGCTAACGGCGGTCCAGGCCTTTCGCACATCTACATGCTGCAGAACGATGTGTGGCCTCGGCTGTCACATAATTGCCAGATCGTCTTCTATGACCAGCGCGGTACCGGAAAATCCAAACGCGTCGCAGCGGACGCTTCATTTGGAATGGACGCACAGGTTGCGGACATGGAGGCTGTACGCGCTAAATTCGGCTTCCCGAAGTTCGACCTGGTTGGCGATTCGTATGGCGGCCTCGCGATGGCTTACGCGGCTGTGCACCCGGAGCATGTTGAGAAGCTGATCCTGAGCGACTCCGCCGCGCCGGCGTTGAAGGATATTGTGCGCGTGCTGCCAGACGTCTTCCCTGATGTGCTGGAGCAGATCGCCGCTCGTGAAAAGAACAGCAGCGGCCCTGAAGCAGCCGATCAACGCATGCGCGACCACTTTCTGATGCTCTTTTATAGCGAAGCGAATCGCGACGCCTACCTGGCGGGCGCTAAGGACCTCGAATCAGCTCCGCAGGTCTCCGCTGCGGTGCAGAAGGCAGTCAGAACGCTCGATCTGACACCCGAGTTGCCAAAGTTTAAATTCCCCACTATGGTGATCACCGGACGATACGACATGAACGTCACGCCTGTGACCGCGTGGCAGATCTACAAGGCGATTCCCGGAGCAAAATTTGTCGTCTTCGAAAAGAGCGGGCATCTGCCTTCTTATGAAGAGCCGGATAAGTATGTGCAGGTGGTCGATTCATTTCTCGGTCAGCCCTGAAGAGGGCGACCTTTACACACGCGAAACAAAGGAAATAGTTCGCATCTTAAGCAGCACCCTGGAACGTCCAATACCGATATGACCAAGCCCTGGAGAGCAGCGGACATTCCTTCGTTGGCCGGCAAACGAGTCCTGATTACTGGGGCGAACAGCGGCATTGGCTACCATGCCGCACTGAAGCTGGTCCGCAAAGGCGCGGAGGTGCTGCTGGCATGCCGCGACCAGAGACGTGGTGAAGCTGCTCTTTCGAGCCTGGACGCCGACTCTCCGGGCGCCAAGGCCGAACTGGTGATTCTCGACCTGGCATCACTTGCCTCGGTACGGAGTTTTGCGGAGAAGGAACTTGCGCGGCATCGCCCACTCGACATTCTGATCAACAACGCGGGTGTGATGGCTCCGCCGAAACGCCTGCAGACCGTGGACGGGTTCGAATTGCAGTTCGGCACCAACGTTCTGGGCCACTTCGCCCTGACTGCGCTGCTGATGCCGGCGCTGGAGCAGGCTGCCGCCGCATCTGCGGAACGGCCTCGAGTCGTGATGCTCGCGTCCATCGCCCACAAGCGAGGCCGGTTGAACTTTGACGACCTGCAGTCGACGAAAAACTACGGGCCGATGCGGGCCTATCAGCAGTCGAAGCTCGCTGATCTGATGCTCGCTTTTGAGCTGGACCGGCGGCTGCGTGCGGTGCACTCGCGCGTGATGTCCGTCGCAGCCCACCCGGGCGTCGCCAACACCAACCTGTTTCAGGTCGGCGATTATTCTCCGTTTGAGAAATCGGTACGCAACCTCTTCGGCCACACCATTGGCATTGTTCTGAACACGGATGCTGAAGGAGCGCTCCCGACGCTCTATGCGGCAACGGCTGCAGACGCAGAGGATGGAGGCTACTACGGGCCGCAGGGTTTTCAGGAGATGCGCGGCGAAGACGTTGGCCAAGCCAAGGTGGCACCGCAGGCGACGGATGCGGCTGCTGCCGCCCGGCTGTGGCAGGTCTGCGAAGATTTGACGGGTATCAAATTTCTGGAAGCCGGGAGATTGGAATGAACGCCGCCGTTGTCCACGCCTTCGATGCGCCTCCGCGTTACACGACATTTGCCGACCCTGTTGCTGCGGAAGGGGAACGATTGGTTAGGGTGAGCGCCGCCGGTTTGCATCCGATCGTCAAGGCGCTCGCGAAGGGGACGCACTATGGCAGTTCGGGAGAGTTGCCGTTCATTGCCGGGGTAGACGGCGTCGGCAAACTAGAGGACGGCACGCGCGTGTTCTTCGGGATTGCGCGGAGTCCATTTGGCACGTTCGCTGAACGCGCCCTGGCGGCGAGTTGGATGTGCCTGCCGTTGCCCGAAGGAATCGACGACGTGACGGCTGCGGGAATCGCGAATCCGGCGATGTCCTCGTGGGCTGCTCTGACGGCGCGAGCGAAGTTTGCGGCGGGAGAGAGCGTGCTGATTCTGGGCGCAACGGGGGTTGCGGGACAACTTGCGATCCAGGTGGCAAAGCGTCTTGGGGCGCGGCGTGTCGTTGCTGCGGGTCGCAATCCAAAGGCGTTGGAGACGCTGAAGGGTCTCGGCGCCGACGCAGTGATCTCGCTCGATCAGGATCAGGCATCGCTGGTCTCCGCGTTCCGCTGTGAATTGGCGGAAGCAGGCGTTGATGTTGTGCTCGACTATCTCTGGGGTCAACCGGCAGAGAGTGTTTTACAGGCAATTGCGCAAAAAGGTCTGCGCAAGGCCGGAGCACGGGTTCGATTTATTCAGATAGGCGAAAGCGCTGGAAAGACGATTTCGCTGCCTGCAGCTACGCTGCGCAGTTCGGGGCTTGAGCTTCTTGGCAGCGGCTTCGGCAGCGCGTCTCTCGATCAAATTCTCCAGGCTCTTGCAGAGTTTTTCCAGGTGGCAGCGAAAGAGACCTTCCAGTTCCGTACAAGAAGCGCTCCCCTGCGGGAGGTTGAAGCGCTTTGGAACGTCGCCGAAGAGGGTATCCGGCTGGTATTTCAGCCCTAGGTTTAGAGAGAACTACGGTCAGGGCCTTTCGGTTGGCGAATGTCTATCTGGAAAAATAAGGGACGGTACGTCTTGCGTGAGCATAAAACTGCAGTCCAGGGATGACTTCCTGGACCGCAGATTGAATGTAAGTTGTCGTTACGACAAAGTTAGAAGACGTACTTCGCGGAGAGTTGCACCTTGCGGGGTGAGTTGTTCAAGACGCCATCGGTGGCTGGATTCAGGCGAGTGAAGCTGCTCGACTGAATGCTTTGCGAACCGAAGGTGTCGTAGGTGACGACGTTGAAGACGTTCTGCGCTTCGAGGCGGAACTCCAGATACTGTTCCTGGTAGGTGCGGAAGGACTTGGAGAGGGTCGAATCAGCCTGCCAGACATGGTTCTGGCGGAAGAAGTTACGGCCTTCGTTGGAGAAAGCACCGGCGTCAGGCACGAAGAACTGTGCGCGTTGCGCTGCGGTGAAGAAGTAAGTCTGACCGGAAGACTCGACGTGAATGCTGCCCATGCGGGCGTTGCATGAGCCCTGGCAAGAAGCCGGGGTCTGCACGGATCCCGAGAAAGTATTGTAGCCGGCGAAGAAAGTAATGGGTCGTCCGGACTGCAAATATCCGTCTCCCGAAACGCGCCAGCCGCCAATCAGACCGTCGACTATACGGTTCCAATTAGAACCAAATGTGCGGCCATGCCCAAAGGGAAGGTCGTAGACGAAGTAGCCGTTGAGCACGTGAGTATTGTCGAGATCGGAAGGCGCATAGTTGAATCGCGGGTTGTGGTAATCGAACGGCGTTCCAGCTGCCGACTGACTCGAACCCGTCGCCACCGTGGTGAACGTGGGATCGTACGATCGGACGTCCATGGTCTTGGAATAGATGTAGTTGACAGTGATCAGGAAGCCCTTGGAGAAGCGCTTCTCAAGCTGCACCTGGGCGGCGTTGTAGTTGGAGTAGTCGCGGGTTTGAAGGACGAAGACACCGCCAAGATACTGCGGATAGGGTTTGAAGAAGGTTGCAGGAAGACCCGAGGCTACGACGAGGGGAACGCCGTTGGGGTTCGCAGTGGTGGCCGACTGGAGGCGGGTGGCCAGCGAGTTTGCGAGGCCGCCGACATCGTTGGTTTTGAAGGGAACGGTTTGAATGGTGCTTGCATAGTTCGCCTTGAGATAGGCGACTCCGGGAAGATGCGCCGTATTGCGGGTATCTCCGGAGGCGATCTGCGTCATCAATGGAGTATCGATGCCGGCTTGCGCGGACTGGAACGCACTGAGGAAACCGTTGGAGCGGAAGTCGGACTGGTTCGAATCGTAGCCACCATAGAGGTGCGTGCCGTGGTTGCCGATGTAGCTCACCGTCAGCACTGTGTTCCTGGCAAGTTCATGCTGAATGCTGAGACCCCATTGCGCGACGGTGGGAGTCTGCATGTGCGGGTCGGAGACGGTGAGCGAGTTGGCGCTGTACGCGGGCGGAGTCGGTAAGCGCCTGCGGGGTGGCAGTGGGAGTAGGGGCTACCCAGCTCTTGGCGCGGAGGCCCTGCGTAGGCGTCGTTCCAAAGCTGTCCTGACCAACGGTAGAGTTGGTGACCTGATAGGTCAGGCCCGGCAGACCCTGGAAGACGGTGGAAGAGAAGGAAAACGAGTTGATGCGATCGTAGGCGATACGGTAGTTGCCGCGGATGGAGGTTTTGCCGTTCTTGAACGGGTCCCACGCGAAGCCGATGGAGGGGCCGAAGTTGTTCCAGCGATCATTCATGAACTTGCCGGGCACAAACTGCAGGGGCGCGGTAAGCGCCGCTCCATAGCGCATGTCCTGGTTGGGCACAAGCGAAGGAAATCCCTGGAACTTCGGTGCGAGGCGGGTATCGTCGCGTAGACCGTAGTCGATGACGAGGTTAGGCGTCACGTGCCAGGTGTCCTGGATATAGAAGTCGTACTCATCCCAGCGGGCGTCCATCATGTTGATCGTTCCCGCAGGCTTGAATGCGGACAGGTTGGGCAGTGAAACATAGCCGGCGGTAACGGAACCAACGCGGCCGAGCATGTCGTTGACTGCGCTGTTCAGGGTTCCGAGATCCGTGGAGTTGATGCAGCTGGCGCAGGATGAGGAGGACACCGGCGTGTTGTACTGCGTCGTGTTGACAGGATTGTTGCTCGTGGAAAAGGTCGACCTGGGGAATGGCATTTAACGCACCGATGGAGCCGCGGTGATCGATTTCGCGTCCGTTGCGGAGGTTGAAGCCGCCTTTGATAATGTGTGCGCCCCTTACGTATGTGAGGTTGTCGACGTACTGGATCGTGGTGAGATAGCGATTGTTGCCGAGGAAGGCGTTCAGCGGATTCGTGATGGAATTGTTCAGAGTGAACGGCTGGGTGACGGCAGTCGCGAAACCGGGATTGACGAAGGCATATCCGAAGCGATTGAAGCCGACGACTAGTTCATTGGTAAGGCTCTTGGTCGGACTGAAACGGTAATTGATCGCCATGTTGCGGGGCTGGCGAAACGTGTTGACGACTCCCGGGAGGCCGGGAAATGGTTGTAGACCAGCGTTGACGACGTCGTTAAAGGTGTTCTGGTGGCCGACGGAGATGCGTCCGAACAGCGCATTCTTCTGGTTGAAGACGTAGTCAATCTTGTAGGTCTGGTCTACCTGCCGGTCGTTGGCAGGAGCGGTGAAGTTATAGCCTGCCGTGTTTAAACCATCACCCACTGTGAAGTTATTGGGCAGGGGTGTGAGGGCGAGAAACGCCTGTGTCGACGAATCGAGCCCAACGTGGAAGGGATCGTTCGCTGCGATGTTATATGTGCTGAACGGAAGAATGGGATTTCCGTTCGCATCGACAGACGGAGCTGTGGTCGATGTGACGGGCGCCGCCGCATTTCCATTCTTGAGACGCGCCGTTCGGGCTCGTAACGTAGCGGAACTGACCGTTCCTCGCCGCTTGAGTGTAGACGGTGCGGGTGACCGGAGTACCAGTGAGAGCGTGCAGCAGTTCGACATTGGCGAAGAAGAACGCCTTGTCCTTCCAGATTGGGCCGCCTAGAGAGCCGCCGTAAATGTTCTGGACAAACTGCGGGCGAGGGTGGTGGGCTGATCGCTTTGGCCGCGGCGGTATTGGCCTGCAGGAACGGCGACTGGTAAAACCAGAATCCGTTGCCGTGGAACTTGTTGGTGCCCGACTTCGTGACCATCAGGACCTGGGCGCCGGAGTTACGGCCAAACTCTGCGGTAGGGTTCGACGTGATCACTCGAAATTCGGCGAGCATGTCGGGGTTCTGATGCGAAGGGGATGTATTGGATCCGCCGGAAGAGGTCTCGTTGTCGTCGATGCCGTCGAGAACGTAGTTGAAGGCCCGGTCGCGGGAACCGTTGACGACGATGTCGCCACCCGGAGCGTTGGCGCTATTGTTCTGCACCACGCCGGGGATGTACTGGGTGAGGGCCAGGGGACTTCGCCCGCGCGTTTGGACGATAGGCAGCTGCGTGAGGGTAGTGTTGTCGATGACGGCGCCAAAGTTGCCGGAAGACTCGGTCTGGACCAGGTCATATCCGCCCTCGACCTGGACAGACTCGGTTGTTCCTCCGATCTGAAATTTGGGGTCGATGCTGGTGGGCACGCCGATTGCGAGAACATTCCCGGTCGAGACGAACTGCCTGAAGCCGGTAGCCTCTGCGCGGAGAGTGTAATGCCCGATCTGCAGAGAGTCGAAGGAGTAGGTTCCAGAGGCAGAGGTCTTAGTGGAGTAGGTAACGGCGGTGTCTTCATTTGTGGCCGTAATGACGGCACCGGAGACAACGGCACCCGTTGAGTCGGTCGCCACTCCAGAGATTCGGCTGGTTGTGCCCTGGGCCAGACAAGCGATGGAGGTAAACAACAAAAGGGACCAACAGAGAATCTGCTTCATGCAATCGCTCCTAAAGAAACTAACTAACTATTCAATCTGTGGACCAGCCGGACTGTACTGTGTTCGACATACGACAAGTGATAGAGATGCGCCGCCTCGTCTCCATGGGAGCGAGGGGCTTCCATCCCTGACTGCAGAATCATCGTGGTGGCGCGCGTCGTGGCGCGGCAGGGTAAGAGCCAGCAAAGCGAGGTGAGGTGAGGCGCTGCTCTTGACCTCACCGCTCAACGATTCAAACAGCAAAAGATGGATCGTCTGATTCAAATGGTACAGATGTTCCGGAAATTGATGTAACATTAGCCCGACGTTGATCGAGTGTCAAGGGCATTCTGTACGTGAAGACAGTTGCAAGAGTTCCCCTCTACACAAAACTCTTTAACGGCAAGACAAACCGCTGCTGATTGACCGCCCCAATTCGTTGCACTCATCCACCGATATCGGTGAAATCATCGACGCTCCAGAGGTTTCCAAGGAATATAGCCGCATGTCGACGACCAGGAGAGAGACGAAAGAACCATCTTTTCCGCAGGCGCCGCAGGTCTTGCTGGAGCAGCTAAGCAGAAAGCGTCAGGACATCATAAGGCCCGCCCTTGAAAGTCCGCGCGACTTCGTTCTTCTCAATGTCCGGGACATGGCTCGCCGTCTTTCCACAGGACCGGCAACGATTCTCCGTATCGTGCAGGGGCTGGGATTTCGAAGTTATAAGGAGTTTCAGCACTATCTTCATGATCTCTCTGTTACTAGCGCAACCATTCTGGACAGCATGCAGGCTGCCGAACATACCGATCAGCCACCGAAGTTCCTGCGGGACTCAAGGAAGCAGATTCAGCAGAATCTGACGTTTCTTCAGGATCATGTCGATCTTCAGCAGGTCCTGAAGATCGCAACCCGCATCAATGACGCCAATCGAATTCTGCTGCTCGGCGGTGATATGGCGTCATCGCTCGTCAACTATATGGAGTATCACCTGACGATCGCGGGTCTGCCCGTATTTGCGGCCATAGCCCCAGGACGCGCGACCCACCTGGCTCGGTCCACAGGCGATCGAGACATCGTCATCGGAATAAGCTTCCGCCGGGGTCTTCGCATGACGATCGAAGGCATTGAGCGAGCGAAGAGGAATGGAGCCTACTGTATTGGCATCACGGACTCGATGTTGTCGCCCCTGGCTCGCTTCTCCGATGAACTTGTCATCGTTCCGATCAACAGCCTTTCCTATGCGGCAAGCTATGTCGCTCCTCTTGCCTTGATCGACCTGATCACCGCAAGCGTCGGAAGCCTGAGGCGCAAGAAGGTTGTCGACCGCCTGAAAGAGGCTGACCAGGAACAGAAATATGGCTACCGGTGGTATCAAGCAGAGTCTTAATGTCGAGGTCTTGCATGATTCGAGTGATGGCAGTGTGTACGGTTGTTCTTACGTTGTTCGCGGGCTCGTCTGCCGAGAGTCAGAGCTTTACGATCGACCAAGCCTTGAGCGCGCCATTTGCTTCTGATCTGGTCGCGAGCCCGCAGCTGGGCCGTTTTGCCTGGGTAGAGAATGAGCAGGGAAAGCGAAACCTCTGGATGGCGCAGCCCGACAGCACTGGCCGATACCAGTCGAAACGGCTGACCTCTTACGACCAGGACGACGGCCAGGAGATGTATCAGGTCGCGTGGACGCCCGATGCGGAGCATCTCGTCTATGTACGCGGAGGCGATTCGGAGTACCCGAGTCGACCTGATCCCAATCCAGCGCTTCTGCCGGAGGGAGTCGACCGCAGTATCTGGCTTATCGCGGCCGCGGGCGGAGAGCCGCGGAAGCTCAGCGAAGGATTCAATCCGGTCATCTCGCCGACGGGAGATCAGGTTGCCTTTCTCTCTCACGGACAGGTATGGACTGTTGCTCTCGGCCGAGACGCAGCCAAAGCAAAACCGCTGGTTCATACGCGAGGCGACATCTCCGCGCTAGTGTGGGCTCCGGACGCGCACGCCATCGCCTTCGTCAGCGAGCGCAGTGACCATAGCTTCATCGGCGTGTACGATCTTCAGGCAAAGACGTTGCTTTATCTCGATCCCAGCACAGAAGACGACGCGGAACCCGTATGGTCGGCGGATAGCCGGCAGGTCGCGTTCGTCCGCGTGCCGGGCTCTGCGCAACCTTCGCCCTCCGACCACCGAACGGCAAGCCCCTGGTCCATTCGCATCGCCGATGCAAACACGGGCCAAGGCCGCACAGTTTGGAAAGCGTCGGAAGGTCGAGGCAGCGCCTTCCACGAAATCCACGGAACTCAACTCTTATGGACGGCTGACAATTATCTCGTCTTTCCGTGGGAAGCCGATGGCTGGTCGCACTTGTACTCCGTGCCGACTTCGGGGGGCAAAGCGCAGTTGCTCACCCCCGGCGACTTCGAGGTGGAAGACGCTAGCCTGACCAACGATCGTAAAAACGTTCTCTATTCGTCGAACCAGCAGGATATCGATCGTCGCCACATCTGGACCGTCGCGGCGTCTGGAGGTCAACCGAAGGCGCTGACGAATGGAACAGGGATTGAGGTCTCACCGATAGCAGGAGCGAAACTGATCGCCGTGCTTCGTTCCGACGAGCACACACCGCTTCGCCCTGCGCTGTTGGACTTGCGTGGGACCTTGCAGGATCTCGCGCCGGAACTTGTCCCTGCTACTTATCCAGGAGCAAAGTTCGTCAAGCCGGAGGGAGTGCTCTTCCCTGCCGTGGATGGTTTGCAACTTCACGGTCAACTTTTTCTGCCACCGGATGCCAATGATGGCAAGCGTCATCCTGCTCTTGTGTTCTTTCACGGCGGATCGCGCCGCCAGATGCTGCTTGGCTTCCACACGATGCAGTACTACTCGAATGCTTACGCGATGAATCAATATCTGGCGAGCCAGGGCTACATCGTGCTCTCGGTCAACTATCGCAGCGGCATCGGGTACGGTCTTGACTTCCGCGAAGCGCTTCACTACGGCAGAGACGGAGCCAGCGAGTACAACGACATCCTTGGAGCCGGAAACTATCTGCGCGGAAGAGCCGATGTCGACCGGGCACGCATCGGCGTGTGGGGGGGCAGCTATGGAGGCTTTCTCACCGCGCTGGCGCTGGCCCGCGCCTCCGACATGTTCGCCGCCGGAGTCGATATGCACGGAGTTCACCAGTGGCAGCGCTCTGCAAACTGGCGTCCATCGCCCGATCCTGACGCAGACGCGCGAACTCTGAAGACGGCGTGGGACTCTTCGCCTCTGGCTTCCATCGCTACCTGGCGTTCGCCGGTGCTGCTGATCCAGGGCGATGATGATCGCAACGTTCCCTTCTCACAGACCGTGTCGATGGCGAGAGCACTCAGGAAGCAAGGCGTCGAATTCGAGGAGCTGGTTTTCCCTGATGAGATTCACGGCTTCCTGCTCCATCGTCATTGGCTCGAAGCGTACAAAGCGGAAGCCGATTTCTTCCAGCGGCACCTGATGTCTTCCAGTCCGGCGAACGGTCGAGCAAACAAGGAGCCGAAACATTGAAACGATCTCTTCCCTTCCTCCTTACCGCTGTCATTCTTCTGACTACAAATCACTTTAGCTTCGCGCAGGAACTTGATCTCATCATCCGGGGTGGCTCGCTGATCGACGGATCAGGTTCTCATGCAGTCAAAGAAGACATCGGCATTAAAGGCGACCGTATCGTCTTCGTCGGTTCCAGCGCGGGCAGAAGGGCCAAGCGGGAGATCGACGCAACGGGACTTATCGTCACGCCAGGATTCATCGATCCCCACACCCACACGGCGGGAGATCTCTCCGATCCCAAACGCAGCCGCAACGAAGCGTATCTTATGCAGGGCGTAACCACCGTTGCCACTGGCAATGACGGCGACAGCCCTAAGGCCATTGGCGCAACTCTCGCAACGTGGAGCCAGCAAGGCATCGGAACAAATGCCGCGCTGTTCATCGGCCAGGGAACGGTTCGCCGCGAAGTCATGGGGATGTCGGATGCGAAGCCGACGCCGGAGCAACTCGATCGCATGAAAGGCCTCGTCGATACAGCGATGAAGGAGGGCGCCATCGGCATTTCTACCGGCCTCTACTACGCACCGGGCAGCTTCTCCAACACGGAAGAGGTGATCGAACTATCAAAGATCGCCGCGCAACATGGCGGCATCTACGACACGCATATGCGCGACGAGAGCTCTTACTCCATCGGCCTGCTTGGCTCTGTTCGCGAGACGATTCGCATCGGCCAGGAAGCGCATCTGCCGGTCATGATCTCGCACATCAAAGCTCTCGGCGTCGACGTCTGGGGTCAGAGCACGGACGTCATTGCGCTGATCGATCAGGCGCGCAAAGCGGGCGTCAACGTTACCGCGAGTCAGTATCCCTACGCTGCGTCCGGCACAAGCGTCACAGCAGCTCTTGTCCCCCGGTGGGCTGAGGCCGACGGTGCGCTCCAGAAAAACCTCAACGACCCGAGTCTCCGTCCGCGTCTCACGGCAGAAATGAACCAGAACCTGGCACGACGCGGAGGAGCCGACTCTCTGCTGATGACCTCTTCGCGCGATAAGAGCATCGTAGGCAAGACTCTTGCTACGATCGCCAAAGAGCGGAACGAATCTCCCGTCGATGCCGCAATTGAGATCGTCAAGGCAGGGGGCTCAGATGTGGCCTCGTTCAATATGAAGGAGAGTGACATCGAAGCGTTCATGCGCGAACCCTGGGTGATGACTTGCTCCGACGGCTCTGAGGGCCATCCGCGCAAGTACGGCACTTACCCTCGGAAGTTGAGGCAGTACGTTTTTGACAAGCACGTCATTCCTCTCGAGTTTGCCATTCGATCCAGTACTTCACTGCCCGCTGAAACCCTCGGCTTGAAAGATCGCGGGCTGCTGAAATCTGGCTACTTCGCCGATGTTCTTGTCTTCGATCCGAAGACGTTCGATGAGCGCGCGACGTATCAGTCGCCCAGAATCCTGGCCACTGGCGTTCGCTACCTCACTGTCAATGGTCAACTCGCGATCGACAGTGGATCCCTGACGACAGTGTTGTCTGGTAGAGCTCTCAAACACTGATGCACCTCTGTTTCTAAAGGAGAGTCATGCTTGGAACATTCCTTCGCGCCGCCGTTCTGCTTGTCCTTCTTCCAGCGGCGATTGCGGAAGCGCAGACCATAACGGCCATCACCGGCGCCCGCGTCATCGATGGCACCGGAACTCCTGCTCGCGTCGAGACGGTCGTCATCAGCGGTAACCGCATCGTCGCCGTGTCGGATCATGCAGAGATTCCTGCAGGCGCTCGCGTCGTCGACGCAACCGGTGAGACTCTCGTGCCCGGCCTCTTCGATCTCCACACTCATCTCAACGCCTCTGCCACCGATGCTGTGGATGACTTCGGCAAGAGCCTGAAGGCGTACCTCGTCTGTGGTGTCACCTCTGTGAACGACTACAGTGTCTACGGCGAAATGCTTGCGCCTCTTCGCGCTATGCAAAGCAGCGGCGTTCTGGTTGGACCCAAAGTAAATTTTGCTATTCGCTTCGGCACACCGGAGGGTCACGGCACGGAGTTTGGATGGGGAGACTACTTCACTCAGCTTGTCAGTACACCGGCAGAGGCGCACGCTGCCATGAAGAAGATCCTTCCCTACAAACCCGACGTCATCAAAGCGTTCACCGACGGCTGGCGCTACGGCAGAGGAAATGATTTGACCTCGATGAATCTCGAAACACTTTCTGCAATCGTCGAGGACGCGCACAATGCCGGAATCAAGGTCTTCACCCACACCGTCACTCTGAACGGAGCCAAGATCGCGGCACGCGCGGGAGTCGATGTTCTCGCGCACGGAGTTGGGGATGCTGCTGTTGACGACGAACTCATCGCACTCCTGAAGAAGAGCGGCACCGGCTACGTTTCGACACTGGCAACATACGAGCCGCCGACGGGACGCACACTCTCGCCTCGCCTTCTCGATTTGCTTGCACCGGGTGATCGTCAATACGCGACGCGCGCAGCGGAACAACGCGTCCCGGCGCCGTCCAGCCCCGCCATGCGCCGGTGGCAATTTCTGCAGGAGAACATACGCCGTCTCTCCGCGGCCGGAATTCCGATTGGGGTTGGGACGGATGCCGGCGTCGGGGGAACTTATCACGGCTGGTCTACATTACACGAAATGGAACTGCTGGTTTCGTCCGGCCTGACGCCCATGCAGGCCATCACTGCCGGCACAGCTACAAGCGCTCGCCTCGTCGGCGAAGATGATGAGCGTGGAACCATAGCACCCGGCAAGATCGCCGACCTCCTCCTTGTTAAGGGCTCGCCAGACCAAAACATCAGCGAGATCGAGAACACAAGTGCGGTGTTTCTTGGCGGTCAGCAACTGGATCTACGGGCGCTCGAATCGGCAATTCAATCTCCGCAATTTACTCCGTTGCCTGCACATGCTATCCCCGCGACTATCTATGACGCCGAGCGCGAAGACGGACGGACCAACCTCGACACAATGCTGGTAGACAGCACAGATCCAGGCCCGGATCATTCGCGGATTCTCTTCGCTCGCACACTGCGCGAACAGGGACACAGCGTCACTACTCTAGCCAGGATGAGCCCAAAGCAATCTGCGTTTGTTGATCTGGTGATTCCGCTCACCAGAGGAGCCGTTGAGTTGGCAGATATCTCCTCCTTCAAAGGCATAGAGTTTTCGGCTCGTGGCGAGGGGAAGTACAGCATCCTGCTGGATACCTACGGCGCTCGCAAGTCCTCCTGGCCTGCTGCCTCGTTTGCGGGCGAAGCAAAGTGGAAGACGGTTCGGATTCCGTTCGCTGCGTTTCAGTCAAAAGGGGTCGCGTCGCCGTTACCTTTCCGCAACGTGAGGGCACTGCACTTTGAGATCGCAAGACCCGCGGGAACCGACGCATGGCTGGAGATTGACGACGTAAAGCTCTACTGATTTGGACCCATATAATGGACCCGCGAATGGAACCCATGCTGGACGTAATTGACAAACGCGAACGGTACCACCGATCGTCCACACTGCTAAATTAGTCATCCATTGGGATTGGGCCGACTAAGCCGAAAAATTTATGCCAGATGGCGATTCAAGCTACAGTCATTTTTCTGGGACAAAAAATTGACCAAAAAACACAACTTTGTAAATTGAATCGGGTTTTATTATGGTTTTTGATATTTTGAAGTGCGCCCATCCAGATTTGTCTCTCCTAAATATCTGATCCTCATAGGTGATCTGTCCCAGCCCAAATTGGCAATCCAATTGCCTCAAAATACCTGGGCTCCACAAATCAAGCGGAGGAACGACTATGAGACAGATTTCTATCTGGCATCGAGGAGTTCTCGCGGCCATACTATCCTTATCTCTATCTCTCAGCTGTGCATACGCTGCAGAGGTCACCGCCCGCATCAAGGGAACAGTTACCGACCCTTCGGGCGCGATCATGCCCAATGTCCAAGTCACGGTCACCAATAATGACACCGGTGTAGTAACCACCACGACTACGTCGTCCAGTGGCGACTACATCTTTCAAAAGCTGCCAATCGGAACTTACTCACTCAATGCATCCGCTCCCGGCTTTATGCGTTTCGTCGCAACCGGAATCGTCCTCAATATTGATCAGGAGTATGTGGAACCAATCAAGCTCACCGTCGGCAATATTATTGACACCGTTGAGGTTCGGGCCAATGCCGTGCAGGTAAATACCACAGACATGCAGTTGGGCAACATCGTGGATTCGCACCAGATCACCGAGTACCCGTTAATCGGCCGCGCCTTTACAAATCTGGAGCTGATTCTGCCCGGCGTGCAGGCCTCGAGCGATCGCTTCACCACCGCCTTCTCGGTCAACGGCTCGCAGACCCAGCAGTCTGCCTATGTCATCAACGGAGCGGACACTAACGACTTGCCGCTCAACACAATCTCCTTCCAGCCGAACATCGACGCTCTTCAGGAGTTCAACCTCATCACTGGCCCTCTAAATGCCGAGTACGACCGTAACAGTGGCGCGATCATCAGCACCGCGATCAAGCAGGGCACCAACCACTTCCACGGCGATGTGTTTGAGTTTTATCGCGACACATTCCTGAATACGCGCAACTTTTTCCAGAAGAACCCTATCACGCTGCCCACACCCACCTTCCACCAAAACATCTTTGGCGGCACGATTGGCGGACCGGTCCTGAAGGATAAGCTCTTCTTCTTCTTCGGGTATCAAGGCACGCGCCAGGCGATTCCACAGACCGGCGGTAATGTTCGTGTCTTCTCAGCATCGCAGTTGGCCGGTAATTACACCGGAACCACCTTCACGAACAACGTCATTCCGGCAACCATCAGCATCCCCGGCTGCACCTCGGGAGTCACAACGTTCAAGACCTGCTTTGCTTCTGGCCAGGTGCCCGTAAGCGCATTCAATCCTGTTGCAACCAACCTGGTTAAGACCTACGTTCCGGCGGCAAACTCAGGCGCCAACACCTACACGTTTACCCCAATACAGGCCAACAAGTTCAACCAATACATCGGCCGCTTTGACTTTAGCCCTACGCAGAAGAACCAGTTCTACTTCGTCGGCATCCATGAGCATCAGGATCAGACCAGGACGCTACCGTTTACCGGAGCAACCATTCCAGGCTTCGGGGACTTCAGCACCACTGATATTTACCAGTACTCTACCGGGTGGGTCCGGCAGATCAATTCGACTACTCTCAACGATCTTGAGGTTCACTACACGCGCTTCAACTTCGACACGGTCGAGCCGCAGCACGTCGTTCAACCCTCTAGCCTCGGCTTCTCCATCACGCCGCAGATTGCGGCGGCAGCGAGCGTGCCCACAATCGCCATTACCGGCGCAAACACCAGCCAGCCTCTCGTCACGCTGGGCTTCTCGACCAACGGCCCTCAGCCGCGGATTGACCAGGTGTACCAGGCCAACGACAGCTTCGCCAAGACGGTCGGACATCACGACCTGAAGTTCGGCTACGACTGGCGCAAGTACCTGGTCAAGAATCCCTTTGGCGCACGCAACAGCGGCTCCTATACGTTCATCACGACCGGCAATAACTTCACGACAGGCGACGCCGGTCTGGACTTCCTTCTTGGGATGCCTAGCACCTACGCTCAGGGCTCCGGCGCGTACATAAATGCCTACGCCTATCTGAACTATATGTATGCGCAGGACACCTGGAAGGCGACGAACAGGCTTACTTTGTCCTATGGTCTCGGCTATCAGATCGATACTCCGCTGCATAATCTCCAGTTCGGCGGAATCGGAGTGACCTGCTTCATTCCCGGTCAACAATCCAAAGTCTTCAGCACCGCGCCCAAAAACCTCGACTATCCCGGCGATCCCGGCTGCAACAACGCCAGTGGCGCGACGACGAAGTACACAGGGTTTGGTCCAAGGCTCGGCTTCGCCTATGTTCCGGAACTCGGCTTCCTCTCCGCAGGCGACGCGAGGAAACTCTCGATTCGCGGCGGGTACGGCATCTACTACAACCGGACCGAAGAGGAGAGTTCACTGCAAAACCTGAGCGACCCGCCATTTGGCCTCAATTCGAGCGGCGCAGTGGACAACGGGGGCGTAACCAACCCCGGCTTTGCGAACCCGTTTCAGAACCTCAATGTGGCGGGGCCGGCTGGAATATTTCCAAACAAGTTCCCCTTCGTTCCCCCGATTGCCGGAGCAGCGCCCAATTTTTCGACGTACACTCCCTTCGGCCTGAGCCAGTACAACCCTGCCTTCCGCTCGCCCTACTCGGAGAACATTCAACTTACCATCGAGCGTGAGCTGCCGGGGCGTTCGGTCGCCCGTGTCAGTTACGTTGGAACGTTTGGTCGCCACAACCAGGCCGTTATAGAAGGAAATCCCGAGACGCCGGCGGGCCACGACGCTTGCCTCGCCGATCCGACGTGCTCTGGCACGTTGACCACTACCGCACTTCGGAACCAGCAGAGCCGGAATTATCCGACTCATACACAATACGGTTATCCGAACAGCAAAGGCCTGAACGACTTCGTCAGCATGGGCTTCATCTCGTCCATTAGCAACTCCAACTACAACTCGCTGCAACTCAGCCTGGACAAGGGCGTCACCCACGGTCTACAGGTTCAAGCCAGCTATACGTTCTCTCATTCCCTTGACGACGCCTCCAGCTTTGAAGGTTCCGGATTCGGCGGCACGAACGGACGCGGCTATAACCAGTTCTTCAAAGGCCTGAACTACGGAGACTCCACCTTCGACGTGCGGCACCGCTTCGTCATCGCTCCCCTTTATGAAGTGCCTTTCAAGAGGGGCGGCGCCACGTTCTCACCGTATAACCTGCTGCTCGCGGGCTGGCAGATCTCCGGCATCGCCACCTTCGCGACCGGCGCCCCGTTTGACATCTACGCCTCTGCTACATCGAATTCTTTGTGGTGCTCATCAAGCTCGACCTTCTACGCCTGCCCGGATATTCCGAACCAGACTGCTCCGTTAGTCAAAGGTAACCTGCGCACAATGAACGTCAACTCCGCAGGCGTCAGCAACAACACAACCACTTTCTTTACGCCAGCCAGCTTCGCAGCTGAGCCGATCGGCAACTTCGGCAATGTCGCCCGCAACAGGTACCACGGCCCCGGAATCAACAATACCAACTTGATCGTTGCCAAGAACTTCGCGCTGTCGAGCGATAATGTCCGGACCCTGCAGATCCGCTTGGAGAGCGACAACGTCTTCAACCACACTCAGTTCCTCAATCCAACCGCAAACTTCTCCTCAGGCAACTTCGGTCTGGTAAACTCCGCAGCCGCTGCTCGTCAAACGCAACTAGCAGCGAAGATTTACTTCTAACCTCACAGATGTTTCCGTCTAGGAAGGCGGAACAAAGCAAAGGGCGGACGGCTTCGGCTCTCCGTTTTTTCTTGAACTAAATCATCAGTGCATCTCGGCGACTAGACCCGCACTTCAATAAGCGAGTCGCGAAGGGTGACGAAGCATGGGTAATCGATCGACGTCACCCTGCTTGATCAGGCAACTTACTAGTGAATGTGCACAGCCAAAGTCACGGACACGAGGGGTCGAATCACGGCGGCTCGGATCCTGTTCACAGAGCGAGTGCGAGATAGTACTCCATCCGTGGGCGAGCCATTAAAGACCTTCAGGTGCCTCCGGTCGTCGTTACCCAATCGTCAGCATGTTGAGTGAGGACCAGAAGCAGGCTGGCAGTAAAGTGAATGCCGAACTGTACGCCTGCAGTCACGCCTCAGCAATCCGCAAGCGAATGGATGCGGCCTACGTGGACAAGCTTGACGGCAAGATCTCGGAGGAGTTCTGGAACGCAAGACAAGTGACTCGCAGCTAGGGGAGCAGCAAGTCGAGATGGCGATTCAAGGTCCCGAAAATCCCGCTGGCGGCAGTCGGGCGCCGGACGCGCTTTACACTTTCGAACTCCCAAACAAGGCGTATTCACTGTACATTTCGCAGAATTCGCAGAAAAACGCCAAGTTGCTCAGTGCTCAGATTGCTACTTTCGAGAACGGTAGACGCCACAAGTGTAACGCCAACATGCAGATAAGCCTTCGGCCATGATCTATAAAGTGCCAAAACAGAAA
>CAVVNO010000007.1:0-344918 GCA_963749665.1 uncultured Acidobacteriaceae bacterium
AATCTCAATGTCCACCCGTGGCACCCTGAATAGGAAACGCCCCCAAGACGTGGGCAGTTTGTCTTGAAAAGACAGGATGATTCCGAGAATCCCACGGAAAATCGATCGCCTGAAGAGAAAAGCGCCGTCGAAAATGGAGTGAGGGAGGCAGTCGCCGAACTAAATAAAGCGGCGACGGCGGCGCGAACACAGGCATTTTTTTTCGATTCGATACAAGGATTCTTCCGATGTAGTGCAGTCGGTGGTTTTTGAGGTGCCGAAGCATGATCCGTTGACGTTGCTTGAGGTGTTGCGGGGACGTGCTCCGCAGGCTTGTGTGGTGCAGAAACTCAGGTGCGGCACAGGGAATGAGCCTTACTGATGGCACGTGGTGCGCGGATGATGCAGCGTGAAAAAGCCTGTCGGAGAGGAGGTGATTGCGGGTTATTCGAGTAAGGCGTAACAGTGATCAGAGGGATAAATACTGATAAGAGCGATTGTGTTGTGGCTTGTTTATAGGCTTGCCGTTTCTCTAATTCTTATCTGTTTTTATCTTTTTGATCACTGTTTCGCTTTTGTTGGAAGGTGTGGTTCATGGTGTGGGTGGGGCTTCGAGGTGGATTTCAATCTGCTCGCCGGGGTGCATGGGGATCGTGAGTGCGATGGCTTCGAAGCCAGGGACGAGGTTGAAGGTTCGTTCTTTGGGGATGGGTGCGAAGCCTTGAGGGGCGGTGGTGGTGATGGTGAGGGTGCCTTTTGGTTTTGTGATGCGGATGGTTTTGGGGTCGGGTTGGGTGACGGCTTCGGTTGAGCGGGAGATGACGGGGAGGATGAATCGCAGCGGGGTTTGACGACGGGCGTCGACGGTTGCGTTGATTTCGACGGCGGATTGGGTGAGGCTGTAGGTGAGGTGGTAGTTGGCTTCGCCGGTGGGCGGGGGTTGGTGGGAGGCGGTGAGGAGACGGCCTTTTGCTTCGATGGTGACTTCCTGGGCGGCCGCCTGAAGCATCGAATGCGGTGATGGTGGCTTCGAAGTCGCTGAGGCTGGTGTAGGTTTGTTTGCCGGCGAGTTCGATGCGCGGGGTGAGGCACATGTGGGGTTTGTCGAGGATGGACTTGCTGGTTGGAGATTTCGATCATCTGGTACTCGGTCATGCTGGCGGTGAGGATGGGGCCGAGGGTTTGGTGGTAGAGGAGGGAGAGGGCTCCGCCTGAGGCGTGCCCGCCGCCGGATGCTCCGCCACCGCCGGACTGGACGCGCTCGATGTATTCGAAGTCGTAGCCGGTGACGGTGGCTCGCCAGGGACCGATGGAGGTGAGCATGGTGTCGATCTCGGGAAGGATTTGAGGACGTAGGGTTCGTCGCGCGGGAGGGTGAGGCGCGGTGAGGGTGTGAGTTGCGCAACGTTGCTGTCGAGTACGGTGGCGAGGGATTTGGCGTGGGTGAAGGTGTGGTGGATGCAGGGTTGATCGCCGTGCTCGAAGTAGTCGCGGACCGCCGTAGAGAAGGTTGTTGTGGGTGCAGGCGGACATGAGTTCGAGGTTGCGGTGGGCTGCTTCGAGGAACTTTGGTTCGTGGTTGGCGAGGAGGACGTAGGCGGGGTGGCAGCCGTCGGAGGTGCGGGATCCCCACCAGGTCCACTTGTAGTTGCGAGAGCCCCAGGAGTTGTCCCAGGCGCCGTCGGGGAGCATGAACTCCATGTGGGTGCGGAGGGCGGCGATGGTTTTTTCGAGGACGGCCTGGTCGTTGGTGAGGATGGCGTATTGGGCGAGGGAGGGGAGGGACTCTTCGACGTTGTAGCCGAGGTCTACGGGGCGGCAGTGCTTGGGCGTGGTGGCGGTTTGGGGGTGGCCTTCGCCGAAGAGGAGGTTGTTGGGGGTGAAGTAGTCGAGGCGAGGCGTGGGCCATCTGGCGGGCTCGGTCGAGGTAGTGGGGTTCGTTGAGCACCTGCGCGCAAAGGGCGAAGCAGTGGGAGGAGGTGACGGGGTAGTTGATGTTGCCGGTTTCGATGGTGATGAAGGTATCGAGGAACTTTGGCGGCGCGGGCGAGGCGATCGGTCCAGCGCTGGCGGGTTGCGGTGTCGAGGATGGCGCCGTGGTGGTGGAGGGCTTCGGCGAGCGCGATGGCGTGGAAGACGGTGATGCCTTGCCATGAGCTGAGGGTAACGTCGTTGATCCAACTGCCGTCGGCGCGGCTGACTTGCTGCTCGGACCATTCGTGGACGAGGAGCGCGGCTTCGAGATATTTTGCTTTGCCGGTGGTGTGGGCTACGCGGAGGAGTGGACAGACGGCATCGCCGCAACGACCATGGATGATGGCGCAGGCAGGGCAGAGGAGAGCACCGCGGAGTGCGGGGTCGTGGATGGTGGTTTCCTGGTGGGCGAGGAGGCCGTCGCACCAGGTTTGGAGGAGTTGGGCGTAGAGGTTGATTGATGAGGATTTGTCTTGCTGTTGTGGGGCCGCGATGAGATTGGGGAAGGCGAGACCCGCGGCTCCTGCGGCGGATAGCTGGAGCATCTGGCGTCGGCTGAAGCCATTGGTGAAGTCGCGTTTAGTCATCGAGGGAATCTTAGAACAATTGTTCACATTCCGAACCATTGCCGTGAGGAAGGATTGCGCGAGAAGAGATGAGTTGGGGCGATAAGCGCACGGTTGTTCGCGTTACGCATTGCGATGGGTTCTTTGCGTCCGATACACTTCAGGAGCGGGCTGTTCGCGAAAAATACCTATGAAAATTCACGAGTATCAGGCAAAAGAGATTCTGCGGAAGTATGGTGTGCCGGTTCCGAGCGGCGAGATGGCGACTACGCTGGAAGAGGCGGATACGGCGGCGAAGAGCTTATTTGGCGCGGGCAATAAGGTTGTTGTGGTGAAGGCGCAGATTCATGCGGGTGGCCGCGGCAAGGGCGGCGGAGTGAAGCTCGCGAAGTCGCTGGAAGAGGCGGATGCGGCGGCGAAGGCGATTCTGGGGATGCAGTTGGTGACGCACCAGACGGGGCCGCAGGGGCAGAAGGTGCAACGGTTGCTGATTGAAGAGGGATCGGCGATTGATCGCGAGCTTTATCTCGGCCTGGTGCTGGATCGGGCTTCGGCGAAGGTTGTGTTTATGGCTTCGCAGTCGGGTGGGATGGAGATTGAAGAGGTCGCGCATAAGACGCCGGAGCTTATCTATAAAGAGTACATCGACCCGGCAGTGGGATTTGCGCCGTACCAGGCGCGGAAGCTGGCGTTCAAGCTGGGGTTGAAGCCTACGCAGATCAATGACGCTGTGAAGTTCATGACGGGGTTGTACAAGGCGTTTGTGGAGACGGATTCGACGCTGATGGAGATCAATCCGTTTATTACGACGAAGGATGATCGGCTGCTCGCGCTCGATTGCAAGATTAATTTTGACGACAACGCGATGTTCCGGCATAAGGATTTGAAGGAACTGCGCGATCTGGCGGAGGAAGATCCGCTGGAGGTGGAGGCTTCGAAGTTTGCGCTGAATTACATCAAGCTGGATGGCACGATTGCCTGCATGGTGAATGGCGCTGGCCTGGCGATGGCGACGATGGACATCATCCAGTATGCGGGTGGGTCTGCGGCGAACTTTCTCGATGTCGGTGGTGGTGCGAATCAGGAGCAGATTGAGAATGCGTTTGGGATTTTGTTGAGCGATCCGAATGTGAAGGCGATCTTCATCAATATCTTCGGCGGGATTCTGCGCGTGGATGTGCTGGCGACTGCGGTTGTGGCGGCGGCGAAGAAGCTGAATGTGCAGTTGCCGATTATTTTGCGGCTTGAGGGCACGAATGTTGAAGAGGGTCGCAAGATCCTCAAGGAATCGGGTTTGAAGTTCGAAGTGGGCGCAACGATGAAGGAAGCTGCCGATCTTGCTGTCGCTGCGGCGAAAGGGGGCAAGTAATGGCGGTTTTGGTTGATAAGAATACGCGGCTGATTGTGCAGGGAATTACAGGGCGTGAGGGTACGTTTCATGCGAAGGCCTGCGCGGAGTATGGGACGAAGGTTGTGGGTGGAGTTACGCCGGGTAAGGGTGGGACGACGCATGAGGGATGGCCGGTGTTCAACACTGTCGAAGAGGCGGTGAAGGAGACGGGGGCGAATGTGTCGGTGATCTTTGTGCCGCCGCCGTTTGCTGCGGATGGAATTCTTGAGGCGACTGCGGCCGGAGTTCCGCTGGTGATTTGTATCACCGAGGGGATTCCTGTGCTGGATATGGTAAAGACGTGGGAGTTTGTGAAAGGCACGAAGTCGCGGCTGGTTGGGCCGAATTGTCCGGGAGTGATTTCGCCGGGTAAGGCGAAGGTCGGGATTATGCCGGGGCGGATTCACAAGGAAGGTTCGGTGGGGATTGTTTCGAAGTCAGGGACCCTGACGTATGAGGCGGTGTACCAGTTGACGACGCGTGGGATTGGGCAGTCGACGGCGATTGGAATTGGAGGCGATCCGATTATTGGGACGACTCATATTGATGCGCTGAAGTTGCTGAATGAGGATCCGGAGACTGAGGCGATCATCATGATCGGTGAGATCGGCGGCTCGGCGGAAGAGGCTGCGGCGAAGTACATCAAGGCGAATGTGAAGAAGCCGGTGGTTGGGTTTATCGCTGGGCAGACGGCTCCTCCGGGACGCCGGATGGGCCATGCGGGTGCGATTATCTCTGGTGGTGAGGGAACTGCTGCGGAGAAGATGAAGGCTATGACTGAGGCGGGAATTACTGTGGTGAAGACGCCGGCTGAGATTGGTGAGGCGATGGCGCGGGTGCTAGGGAAGGCTTAGGTTTGTCTTAATGCTGCGACTGTAAGCACGAAGGGCCAGACTGTGGGCTGAAAGGTTCGATCGGTTTTGGTCAGTTTAGTTCTTCGGGGTCCTTCGACTGCGCTCCGGATGACGGCAAGAACGGGTAACAGCAACAAGAAAAGCGAAAGCAAGAGATAAGGCCGGAGAGTGGATGCTCTCCGGCCTTGTTGTTTTTGGAATGGTTATTTGATGAGGTTGCCGGTGGGGTCGACGTACTCGATTGGCGCGAGGTTGAGTTCCTTCAGCGATGGTTCGATCTTCGAGCGGTCGCCGACGGTGACGATGATGAGGTGGTTGGGGTGGACGTCGGCTTTGGCGACGCGCTCTACGTCTTGTGGGGTGACGGCGAGATAGGCGGCGGGCAGAGCGGCGTAGTAGTCGAGTGGACGCTTGTAGAGGAAGATGAAGGCCATGGCGTTTGCAGTGGCGTTTGTGGTTTCAAACTGCCCCGGTAGTGACTGGACGCGGGCGATCTTGGCTTCTTTGACTTCTGCTTCGGTTGGGGGTTCGGATTGGATGCGCTTGAGTTCCAGCATTAACTGCTGAACCGCAGGGGCGGTGACGTCGGTCTTGATGAGGCCGCCGGCGTAGAAGGCGCCACCTTCACGATAGTTCGCGAAGATGGAGTTCGCGCCATAGGTGTAGCCGTGAAGCTCGCGGAGGTTCATGTTGATGCGGCTGGCGAAGGCTCCGCCGAGGGTGTAGTTCATGACCTGGAGGGTCTGGAGATCGGGCGTGGTGACGGGTAGGCCGAGTCCGTAGACAACGAGGGCGGTTTGAGGGGCACCGGGTTTGTCGACGAGTGCGATGCGAAGGGCTGGAGGCGCGGGAGCGGGCGGCAGGGTGACGTCGGCAGCAGCGGTTCCTGTCCACGTGCCGAAGTAATGTTCGGCGAGGCGCCTGGCTTCTTCGAGGGAGACGTCGCCGGCGAGGACGAGCGCGGAGTCTGCTGCGCCATAGTGGCTGGCGTAGAAGCTAGTGATGTCGTCACGCGTCAGGCTGCGGACGCTTTCGATGGTGCCGATGGGCGATTCGCCGTAGGGCTGGTCGCCAAAGAGGAGGCGGGGCCCGACGCGGCGTGCGGTTGCGAGGACCGAGTCGCTCTCTTGCGCGATGCCGACGAGGCGCTGCTTGCGGACCCGCTCGAGATCCTCGGGGTTGAAGGCGGGATGCTGAACGACGTCGGAGAGCAGATCGAGGCCGGCGTCGGCGTTGTTGGAGAGAACACTGACGGTGACGGCGGCCGAGTCCACGGTTGCGCTTGTGAGCATGCGGGCGCCGATACTGTCAGCGTCCTGGGCGAGTTGGGTTGCGTTGCGTGTCGTAGTGCCTTCGTTCAACAGCGCGGCGGTCATGGTGGCGAGACCGGCCTGGGACGCCGCGTTGTTTTCGCTGCCGGCGCGACTGATGACGCCTGCCGAGAGGACGGGGAGCTGCTTGTCTTCGACGACGTAAACCTGCAGGCCGTTCTTCAAGGTGAAGGTTTTGGGGACGGGCAGGCTGAAGGCTGTTGCGGGGCCAGCCGCGGGGGGAGTCTTGCGCCAGTTCTGTTGCTCTTCAAAGGCGGCGGTGTAGGGTGGGGTGAGTTTGACGTCGGCGTCGGTGTCGGCTGGGCTGCGAGGAACATCGTCAACGACCTTTTTGCCGGGAACGCAGGAGACGACGACGGCCTGGTTTTTGTTCAGGTACTTCGCGGCGGCCTGTTTGAGGCTGGCGGTGGTGGCGGACTGGTAGCGGGCGAGGTTTTTGCTGAGGTAGCCGGGATCTCCGGTGTACTGGTTGTAGCGATTGAGGGTGTCGGCGACGCCGCCAAAGCCGCCAAGACGCTCGAGGCCGGTGATCGTCCGAGTGAGGTTGCCAGTGCGGGCTGAGTCGAGCTCTTCCTTGGTGGGGCCTTCAGTCTGAAGTTTTCCTACCTCTTGCCAGAATGTGGCTTCGAGGTCTTCGAGCTTCACGTTCGGCTTGGCGGTGATGGTGCACTCGGTGATCGAGGTCAGCTTGAGCGAGTCGTTGCAGCAACGGACGGATTGCGCGACCTGCTGCTTGTAGACGAGAACCTGATTGAGCCGGCTGGCCTTTCCGCCACCGAGGATTTCGATGAGGAGGTCAGTGTCGGCATCACCCGGGGCGTAGGCGGGGGGCGTGAGGAAGGCTACGCGGAGTTGCGGAAGTTTGACGGTGTCGGTGACGGTGGCGCGCTTTTGCTCGGTGATGGGTGCGGTGACGGTGGTGACGGGGTCGACCTTAGGACCGCGTGGGATGGGGCCGAAGTATTTGGTGAGGAGAGCCTTGAGCTTGACTGGGTCGAAGTCGCCGGCGACGGCGAGGCTGGCGTTGTTTGGGGTGTAGTACTGCTTGAAGAAGTCGCGGACATCGTTGAGCCGGGCCGCTTCGATGTCGGCGTGAGAACCGATGACGTTGGCGTAGTAAGGGTGATCTTTGGGGAAGAGAAGCTGGTAGACCTTTTCGCCGGCGAGGTCGTACGGTGTGCCTTCGCCCTGGCGACGCTCGTTGCGGACGACGTCACGCTGGTTGGTAAGTTTTTCGCGGTCGAGGCCTTCGAGAAGGAAGCCCATGCGATCGCTCTCGAGCCAGAGGGCGAGTTCGAGTTGGTTGCTGGGGACGGTTTCGAAGTAGTTAGTGCGGTCGAAGTCGGTGGTTCCGTTGACGTCGGTAGCGCCTGCACCCTGAACGTATTTGATGTGCGCTTTTTCGCCGACATGCTCGGAGCCTTCAAACATCATGTGTTCGAAGAGGTGGGCGAAGCCGGTGCGGCCGGCGCGCTCGTTGAGCGGACCGACGTGATACCAGAGGTCGACGGAGACGAGCGGGAGGCGGTGGTCTTCGTGCATGATGACGACGAGACCGTTGGGCATGGTGAACTTTTCGTACTTGAGCTCGGGGACCTTGAGGGGCTTCGCCGGTGGCAGAGTATCGGCGGCATTGGCGACGGGGGCGATGGCGAAGCCGCACAGCAGCGCGGTCGCGGCCACGCATTTGGTTACGAACAGAGATGCTTTCATGTTGTCTCCATGGAAGGTAAAGCGAGGGCTTTGAAGAGTGCCTGCGTACTCAGATAGGAAGCGGTTGGGAGGATGATACCAACTGGATGCAAGCTTTGGCCGCAGATTTGTATACTCCGAGCATGCGGACCTTTGGTTTTTGTCTTGGATTGGCCCTGGGGGCCAGCGTGTTTATGAATGTCCAGACGGGAAGCGCTCAGACTGGCGTTCAGGCGGTTTCGGTGTCGTTTCCTGCGGCGCAGTCGGCAAAGGCGCTGGATGGGCGGCTGTTGTTTTTGTTGTCAAATGATCCAAGTCGAGGAGCCACGGATGCAGATCGACGATACGCCGAAGAGCCAGATGGTGTTTGGCGTGACTGTCGATGGGATGAAGCCGGGGCAGAGCGTGGTGGTGGGGGAGTCGGCCGCGGGGTATCCGGTGCGGAAGCTAAGCGAGGTGCCTGCCGGAGACTATACGGTGCAGGCGGTGCTGGATGTCTACGAGACGTTCCATCGGGCGGACGGGAAGACGATCAAGCTGTCGCCGGACCGGGGCGAGGGTAAGCACTGGAACCTTGCTCCGGGGAATTTGTACAGCAAGCCGAGAAAGGTTCATGTGGGACCGGGCGGAGCGCCGATCGCGATTTCGCTTGACCAGGTAATTCCGCCAATTGTGCCTGAAGCGGATACAAAATATGTGCGGCATATCCGGATACAGAGTGCGCTGCTGACGAAGTTCTGGGGCACGCCGATGTATCTGAGTGCGATTGTGCTGGTGCCCGAGGGTTTTGACGAACATCCGCAGGCACGATTCCCGCTGATGATCTTTCATGACCACTTTGTCTCGGGGTTTGATGATTTTCGGACGACACCGCCGGACCCGAATCTGAAGCCAAATTATTCAGAGCGATTTCATCTTGCGGGATACAACCGGATTCAGCAGGAGGAGGCTTACAAGGAGTATCAGCAGTGGATCAGCCCGGGATTTCCGCGGGTGCTGGTGATGAAGATTCAACATGCGAATCCTTACTATGACGATTCGTATGCGGTGAACTCCGCGAATCTTGGGCCATATGGGGATGCGATCGAAACGGAGTTGGTGCCGGCGGTTGAGAAGAAGTTTCGCGCGATCGGGCAGGGTTGGGCGCGGTTCATGTATGGGGGGTCGACGGGCGGGTGGGAGTCGCTGGCGGTGCAGATCTTTTATCCGGATCACTACAACGGGGCGTTTGTGGCTTGTCCCGATCCGGTGGACTTTCATGCGTATATGACGCGGGATTTGTATAAGGACGACAACATGTTCTACATGCAGGGGGCGAATAAACGCGTGGAGCAGCCCGCGATGCGGAACTACCTGGGCCAGACGCTGATCTCGATGCGCGACAACATCGCGTACGAGGCGGCGCTGGGGGATCATGGGCGGTCGGGGGACCAGTTCGATATCTGGCAGGCGGTGTATTCGCCGGAACGGGCTGATGGATATCCGCAGCCGATCTTCGATAAGGCTACGGGCGCGATTGATCATAAGGTCGCGGAGTATTGGAAGGAGCACTACGATCTCGACGCGAAGCTGCAGCGGGATTGGGCGACGCTGGGGCCGAAGCTGCAGGGGAAGATTCACCTGTATGTGGGAGAGGCGGATACTTACTTTTTGAACGACGCCGTTTACCTGATGGAGGATTTCTTGAAGACGACGGGGACGCCGGGGCATGGGGTTCCGTATGAGGGCGAGGTGAAGTATGGGCCTCGGGCGGAACATTGCTGGAACGGGGACCCGACGCTGCCGAATGCGTATTCGCGGTTGCACTACAACACGATGTATCTGCCGCAGGTCATGGAGCGGATTGCGAAGACGGCTCCGGCTGGGGCGGATTTGACGAGCTGGAAGTATTAGGCAGTATCAGGCCTGGCGACGGTAGAAGAGGCCGGCTGTAAAGAAGACGATGGCGACCATGAGGGCCAGGCGGGCGTGCAGCATGTTGTGCATGCGCAGGCTGAGAAGGGCGTCGGCCAGCCATGCTGCAAAGCCTACGAACCAGATCCACGCTGTCTTTCGCATCATCACGCATGCTCCAGAGAGAAGTTGCCGCCGGGTCGAACAGGCGCAGGTCGATTGCCTTGTTCTACACTAAGTAATAGAGACTCACATAGGAGAAATACGTTGTCACAACGCACATTCAGCATCATCAAGCCGGACGCGGTTCGCAAGGGCCATACCGGGGCAATCCTGGCCGATATTGAAACGGCAGGGTTTAAGATCGTTTCTATTAAGCGGATGTCCATCTCCAAGGCGCAGGCCGAGGGGTTCTACTACGTTCATGCAGCTCGTCCCTTTTTTGGGGAATTGACAGAGTTCATGTCGAGCGGGCCCATCTTTCCGATGGTTCTGGAGAAAGACAATGCCATTGCCGACCTACGCAAACTGATGGGCGCGACCAACCCGGCACAGGCCGAGGAGGGGACGATTCGCAAGAAGTTCGCCGCATCGATTGGGGAGAATGCCATTCATGGTTCGGATGCTGAGGATACGGCGGCGTTTGAGATTGGGTACTTTTTTGCGGGAATTGAACTGAAGTAGGAATTGGCTGAGCGCGTCTCGGCCATGGACGGCAGGTGTGACCGGAGTTGGAGCTTCGGTCACACCTGCCGTTTGCGATTTATTTATGAAGGGGAGTTGTGATGAAGCTGAAGCTGCCGGATGGGCCGTTCAAGGCTTACTTGTTCGATTGTGATGGGACGATTGTGGATTCGATGCCGCTGCACTATGTGGCGTGGAAGACGGTGCTGGCAGAGTGGGGATGCAGGTTCGACGAAGAGTTGTTTTATTCGTGGGGCGGAATGCCGGTCGCAGAGATTATTGCGGCGTTGAATGTGCGGGAAGGGCTGGACATGCCGGCCGATGAGATAGCGCGGCGCAAAGAAGGGATGTACTACAACATTCTGCCGGAGCTGAAGGCGGTTCCGGAGGTGCTGGAGCATATCCACATGAGCCATGGAAAGATTCCGTTTGCGGTGGTTTCGGGAAGCACAAGGGACTCGGTGACGAAGTCGCTGGAGACGCTGGGGATTTTGAATAAGTTTGAGACGCTGGTGTGTGCCGGGGATTATACGAAGAGCAAACCTGATCCGGAGCCGTTTCTGATTGCGGCCGAGAGGCTTGGAGTGAAGCCGGAGGAGTGCCTGGTGTTTGAGGATACGGAGATGGGGATTCAGGCGGCGACTGCGGCGGGGATGGCGTCGGTGAAGGTGCTGCAACCGTGGGAGCGGGTTCCGGCGAAGTGACCGGCCCCCTGGAGGGCTTATAGCCCCTTACGAAAATTGACGCACCGATCGACTACTTCGAAGCCGAGCGCTTCATGCGCCTTTTGAGATGGTGTGTGGTCGATCCAGGTGTCGGAGGCCATTTCGACACAGCCTTGACGGCGCGCCCAATCCTCGGCGACATGCATTAGGGCTTTGCCAATACCACGATTACGGAGGGGCTCGTAGACGAACCAGCCTTCGACAAAGCCGACGGGGTGTGCGGTGTCGCAGCAGTCGGCGTGGGAGCGAAGGCCTGCCTGAAGGAAGCCGGTGAGTGCTCCGTCGTTATTGCAGGAGACGAAAATCGCCGCGGGCAATGTCCCGTTCATGCCAGAGTTCAGCAGCAGACGAATCTCCTGGAGATGCTCTTCAAAGGATGTATCGGGCCACAGCAGAGCGCACATCTTTGCGATCTCGTCTTGATCTGAGATATGCGCCTGCCGGACCGGGATGCGCGACATATATCGCTCCTCGGAAGACTCGAATCGCCCTGCTCTCGGCGATTTTTGAGTGGAAGGTTATTTAGTGAAGAGGTTGAGGTCGATGGAGTCGCCCATGGCTTTGTAGCCTTCGTCGCCGGGGTGGAGATGGTCGCCGGAGTCGTCGAGCGGTAGAAACATGCCGGGGTGCGTGGGATCGGTGGTGACTTTGTCGAAGTCGATAATGCCGTCGAGCTGATTGGTGGTGCGGATCCATTTGTTGACAGCCTGTCGCATCTCCTCGCCCGCGGGGGACTGGTACTTTGCGCCGACGAAGGGTGTGAGTGTTGCGCCTATTACCTTGATGCCGTGGGTGTGGGCGCGGGTGGCGAGTTGACTCAGGCCGGCGATGAGGTCATCGGCGGTTACGATGTCGTCGGGCTTGGTTGGGTTGGTGGCGTGGCCGATATCGTTGATGCTTTCCAAGATGACGAGGTATTTGACGCCAGCCTGCGCAAGGACGTCACGGTCGAAGCGGGCCAGGGCGGAGGGGCCGGCGATGTCGTGGAGGACGCGGTTGCCGCCGATGCCCTGGTTGAGGACACCGAGGTTGGCGGTCTTCTTGTGGGCCTGGAGGCGGCGGGCGAGGACGTCGGGCCAGCGGGCATTCGCGTCGCGAGTGCTGTGGGCGCCGTCAGTGATGCTATCGCCAAAGGTGACGATGGAGGCGCTCTTTTCGTCGGCGGTGACGTCGACTCCTTTGAGGAAGTCCCAGGTGAAGAATGTTTGCGGAGTGTCGAGCGAGGCGGCAGGGACGGCGTTGCCCGGGACGAGGTAGTTGGTCTGATCGGCAAATGGATGGACGGTGAGTTGGTTGACTGGCTGATCGGGGAGAAAGAGGCTAACTGCGAGGTTGGAAAAGGGAGCGACTTTGAGTGCGACGGGGTCACTGACGACGAGGGCGCCGGGTGGAATGATGATGGAGGGCTTTCCGTCGAAGGCGAGTGCGGTTGCGCTTCCCGCGGTAATCGCGCTGGTGCCGGAGCTAAGGGCGATTTGTGCAGCGCCGATGGTCAAGGGGTCGAGGCCGAATTCGTTGGTGAGGACGACACGGACAGAGGGGCCGCCGATGGAGATATGAACGATCTCGCGAAGGGTGGTGCCGTCGGTTCCGGGGGCACCGAACTTTGCGGTGGGATTTTTTGCTGCCATGGGGGAAGCCGCCCAGGTTCCGACCCAGTGGTCGGCAGGCGCTGCTGCGGTGGCAGTGACTGGGTTGAGGGCGCAGAAGGAGAGCAGAAGCAGGAAGGAGATTCTGGCTTTGATCGTCATGGCCGTCCTTGGTTTGAGTTTTGATTGGCTCGAAGATCCATCTTACCGCTGTTTCGTGGGAGGTGCGCGTGTCACGTATAGTGGCGAGGGTCGCTGAAGTGCGGACAATTTGCAGCGAAACGGTCGCAGATTACTGACTGGAAGGGACAAGGCAGAGGAAAAATGACGATGAGATGGCTAAAGGTTATGCTGCTAATCATGACAACTGCGATGGCAGCGCATGGTTTGGTATCGAAGACCACGCTTGGGACAATGCCGGATGGCACAACGGTGGATCTGTACACGTTGACGAGCGAGGGGATCGAGGCGAGCATTATGACCTACGGGGCGCGGGTCGTCTCGATCAAGACGCCGGACCGCGGCGGCACGATGTCCAATGTGGTGCTGGGCTATAGCTCACTGGATGGCTACCTTGCCGACAAGACGACGTACTTTGGAGCGATCGTTGGGCGATATGGGAACCGGATTGCGAAGGGAAAGTTTTCGCTCAATGGACATCAGTATCAGGTGCCGGTGAACAACAACGCGAACTCACTGCATGGCGGGACTGTTGGATTCGACAAACTTGTTTGGCAGGCGCGCGCTGTTGCGGACGGCGTTGAGATGACGCTGGTCAGCAAGGACGGCGACCAGGGGTATCCGGGAACACTGACGGCACATGTACGGTATACGGTGCATCACGGAGCGCTCCGGATCGACTACAGCGTTTCGACGGATAAGGATACGGTGGTGAACCTGACGAATCACTCGTACTTCAATTTGAGTGCCGATAATAAGCCGATTCTCAATGAGGAATTGACGCTTCCTGCGGATAAGTACACACCGGTGGATGCAGGGCTGATTCCAACCGGAGTGCTGGCTCCGGTGGAGGGCACGCCTTTCGATTTTCGCAAGGCGACTGTGATCGGCGCGCGCATTCATGACGATAACGAGCAGTTGAAGATCGCCGGCGGCTATGACCACAACTGGGTGCTTCGCGGCAAGAATGGCGATGTGAAGACGGCGGCGCGAGTCTACGATCCGGTAAGCGGCCGCGTTTTGACTGTGACCACGACGGAGCCGGGGGTTCAGTTTTACTCGGGCAACTTCCTTGATGGCACGAAGTTTGGCAAAGCGCAGGAGGGACATGTGAAGAACTCCGGGTTGTGCCTGGAGACACAGCATTTTCCCGATTCGCCGAATCATCCAAACTTCCCGACGACGGAGCTGAAGCCGGGGGAGACACGGCACAGCACGACGACCTTTACGTTCACGACTCAAGCGAAGTAACGCGCGGCAACAACGGCGTGGCGTGAACTTTGGCGTGAAGAGTTCCGCCGCGCAGGGGTTTCTATCGATGAATAAAGTCGTTCAATCGGCAGACGAGGCAGTTGCAGGTATTGCCTCCGGGTCGACCATTATGCTCGGGGGTTTTGGGCTCTGCGGAATTCCGGAGAACCTGATTGCTGCGCTGGTACGGCGTCGAATTACGGGGCTGCACACCATCAGCAACAACATGGGTGTAGATGGTTTCGGTATGGGGCTGATGCTTGAGGCTGGAATGATCAGCTCGCATGTTGGCAGTTACGTGGGGGAGAATCGGCGACTTGAGACTCTCGTGCTGAAGGGCGAGTTGGATCTGACGCTGATTCCGCAGGGGACACTGGCTGAGCGGATTCGCGCTGGGGGCGCGGGGATTCCGGCGTTCTATGTGCCGACGGGTTTGGGGACCGTTGTGGCGGAGGGGAAGGAGACGCGGAAGATTGGGGACAGGACTTATGTTCTGGAGCAGGCGCTTCATGCGGATGTTGCGCTGATCAAGGCCTGGAAGGGCGATCGTCTGGGGAACCTGGTGTATCGCAAGACGGCGAGGAACTTCAACCCAGTGATGGCGACAGCGGCTGACCTGACGATTGCGGAGGTGGAAGAGTTGGTTGAGCCGGGAGAGTTGGATCCGGACCATATTGTTACGCCGGGGATTTATGTGAATCACATTCTGGTGGGCGCGACGTACCGCAAGCCGATCGAGTCGAAGTTCATCCAGGCCGGAGGTGCGGGGTGACAGGGAAAGAGCGGATTGCGCGACGGATTGCGCGCGAGTTCAAAGATGGTTTTTACGTCAACCTCGGGATTGGCCTGCCGACGATGATTGCGGGCTATATTCCAGCGGGGATCGACGTGATGTTTCAGTCGGAGAACGGGATGCTCGGCGTTGGCGGCCCACCTACCGCGGAGCAGGAGGATCCTGACCTTATCAATGCGGGAAAACAGACGGTGACGGAGATACCCGGGTGCTCTTTTTTCGGGAGCGAGGAGTCGTTTGCGATGATTCGCGGCGGTCATATGGATATGAGCATTCTGGGCGCGATGCAGGTGGATGAACACGGGAACCTGGCGAATTGGACGATTCCTGGCAAGATGGTGAAGGGAATGGGTGGCGCGATGGACCTGGTGGCAGGGGCGCGGCGCGTGATCGTGGCGATGGAGCACCAGACGAAGGACGGCGGCTCGAGGATTCTGAAGGAGTGCACTCTGCCGCTGACCGGGCAGAGCGTTGTGCATGACATTGTGACGGAGCTTTGCTGGATCCATGTGACTCCTGAGGGCCTTGTTCTGACGGAAGTGGCCGAGGGGCTGGACCCTGCAGCGGTGCAGGCGCGGACCGAGGCGAAGCTGATTGTTTCTCCGGAGCTGAGGGTGATGGTTTCGTAACGGGGTACCCCCCTCCCCCTTGCCCGCGTGTAAACCATTTTGATTCATAGGTTTACGGCATGTCGATGTCTGCAAAATCTTCATAACAAATGGGTTGCGTCCAAAATATTCCAAACAAATGGTTTAGGCGAATTTTCGTTTCTGAAATGCGAAAGCCCCGTTTTTAGCCGGGGCTTTTTCTTGATTTCTAATTTAATTATAGCCGGTTGAGTGTAACTAAAATGCCAAATGGATGTTGTTGGTAAGTAATGGGTTAGCTGATTTTGGGGCTTGACAAGCGATTTTTGGGCCAAAAACGCGATAAATAATTTTATGGAAAAACAAAGGCAATGGAATCAGTAGCTTTCGGCAAAGGTAAAAGCAACGGCGAAATACAGGGGTCCTTCACTGCGTTCAGGATGACGACGTAAAAGCAAGCAAGAGCAGCGAGCGGTGGCAACAGCAAAGTCCAGGCAAAAGCAACTTCCAAGGCAAAGGCAACTGCGAAGCCAAAAGCAACGGCGAAGGCGACGGGTATCAGATGTCGGGTATTACAAGTAACAACAGCGGGGGTGATGGTGAAAGGGATAGTACTTCGGGTGGATAGGCGTTTTTGGCGGGGCGTTCTACCATAGAAGAATGAGTGAGGTTTTAGAACAGGAATCCAAGGGTCTGGTGGGACATTCGAAGTACACACGGAATAACCCGTTCCTGTCGACGGTAAGGGTGAATGAGTTGCAGACGGCTGCGGGCTCGGAGAAAGAGACCCGGCATATCGAGCTGACGCTGGATGAAGGGATGATCTATACGCCAGGTGATTCGGCGGGAATTCTGCCTGAGAATCGGGCCGAGGCGGTGGCGGAGATATTGGCCTTGTTGGGGTTCCGGGGCGACGAGCGGGTGCTGGACCACTACAAGGCGGAGATCAGCCTGGAGGAGGCGCTGCGGACGCGGCTGGGGATCGGGAAGCTGACGCGAGGCAGCTTGAAGCAATATGCGAAGCTGGTACCGCAGGGCTCTACCCTGGAGGGGGGCCTGAAGGGGCTAGTGGGACCTGAGCACAAGGCGGAAGCGGAGGAGTACTGCTGGGGTCGCGAGTTTGTAGATTTGGTGACGGCTTTTCCGGGGGTGGTAACGGAGCCGCAGCAATTGTTTAATGTACTTCCCCGATTGGTGCCAAGGCTGTACTCGATTGCGTCGAGCCAGAGGCTGCATCCGGACAATGTGCAGCTGACGGTGCGGGTGATTCGGTATGAGTCGCATGGGAGGCAGCGGCAGGGGGTTGCGAGCGGGCAACTTGGCGAGCGCGCCCTGGTTGGAACGAAGCTGCCGATCTTTTTGCACGACAATGCGAACTTCCGGCTGCCGGAAGACACGTCGGCGCCGGTGATCATGGTCGGACCGGGAACAGGAGTCGCGCCGTTCCGCGCGTTTCTGGAGGAACGGCAGGCAACGGGGCAGACGGGAGATAACTGGCTGTTCTTCGGTGAGCAGAGGGAGAAGCTGGATTATCTATACCGCGAGCAGTTTCAGGCGATGCATAAGGACGGTTTGTTGACGCGTTTGGATACGGCGTTTTCGCGAGACCAGCCTAAGAAGATCTATGTGCAGGACCGGATGCGGGAGCATTCCGCCGAGTTATTTGAGTGGTTGGAACGGGGAGCTTACTTTTACGTCTGCGGCGATGCGATACGGATGGCGAAGGACGTGGAGGTTACGCTGCTGGATGCGATTGCGGTGGGTTCGCATGGGACGCTGGACGATGCAGCGGAATACCTGGCTGCGATGAAGAAGCAGAAGCGGTACCAGAGGGATATTTACTAGATAAAGCCTCGGGAGAAGGACATTTTATGGCTAACAAACCCGATGGCTACCTTCTCGGCTCATACAGCATCGCCACCGCGCCCGAGCCGAACTCGAGCCGGCTGACGAGCTTCAAATCGACACGCTTCGATAGCCCCGCGAACAACGTGGGCCCGTGACCCGCTAGCCGGGGGTGCACCACGAACTCGTACTCATCGATCAATCCCAGCTCCGCCAACGCCTGCGGGAGCTTCACGCCTCCCACGAACAGTCCCTTACCCGGCTCCTGCTTGAGCTGCTGAACGGCCTTCCCGAGATCCCCGCGCACGAGCTCCGCGTTCCAATCCACCCGGTCCAGTGTGCTCGACACGACGTACTTCTTTGCCGCGTCGATCGTCCGGCCGAAGGGTTCCATCCATTCAGGCCTCGCTCCCGACTGCGCCGGCGGCCGCCACGCTGCCTCCATCATTTCGTAAGTCACCCGGCCAAAGAGGAGGGCATCGGCCCGGTTGAGGTTCTCGATCGCGTGACGGTGCAAGTCTTCGTCCGCGATGGCTTCACGATGATCGCAGCACCCGTCCAATGTGACGTTGATGGAATACCGAAGGGGTCGCATGATGTAAGTCTATTGTAGATAGTGGGTCCAGTTATCGCTGGGCGGATCTGCTTTAAAGACCTAATTGGGTCAAAGGAGGTTGCTACGAACGTTGTCGTCTACGGAGCTACCGGCAATTCAGGCCGCGAGATTGTGAAGGAGTTGCTTCGTCGCGGTCATAAGGTAACTGGTGTCGCGAGGAAGATAGATTCGCTTCAGGGGCAACACGGAGTGACAGCGAAGGTCGACGATCTGGCGAACGTGGATTCTACTGCGATTATTAAAGGAGCCGATGTTGTGGTGAGTGCCTATGCGCCTCCGGTGGACAACACTGATGCGTTGGTGGATGTTACGAAACGCGAGATTGAGGCGGTGAAGAAGGCGGGCAGACCGCGGCTGCTGGTGGTTGGCGGAGCGGGATTACTGGAGGTGGCGCCGGGAGTGACTCTGATCAAGTCCGGGCATCTGCCGCAGGAGTACATGCCGATCGCCATTTCGCATGAGAAGGCACTGGGGGTCCTGCGGGCTTCGGATATCAACTGGACCTATCTGAGTCCGGCAGCGTATTTCGTACCAGGTGAGCGGACTGGAAAGTTTCGCCTGGGGACGAAGGAATTGATCTCGGATGCGAAGGGAGAGAGCAAAATCTCGTTTGCGGATTACGCGATCGCTTTGGTGGATGAGATCGAGAAGCCGGCGCATGAACGGGCTTCGTTCTCCGTCGGATATTGAAGTGGTTTTGATACAGAAGACGGCGTGATGATGCGCCGTTTTCTTTTTGCTTCATTCTGCGATTGATATCTAAGCGCGGTGGTAGTCGCCACGCCAGTTGACGATGCTTTGCTTGATGGCTTTGGGTTCGAGGTTCTGGGTGAGTGTCTTGCGGACGAGGGCGGGGAGCTCGTCGTCGGAGGCGAAGCGGAGAGCGATGAGCTGTTTGATGGAGAGCTCATTGATGTGGGCGCGCTCTTCGGCGGGAAGGAGCGCGTGGAGGCGGAGGCGCTCTTCGAGGCGGATGATTCGGTCCTGGACCCGGAGAGTCTGGGATCGGCAGATACCGGCCATCATGAAGAGGACGATGGACATTGCGATCCACCAGAGGAAGAGAGCACGGTGTTCGGGCCAGTGGTGGATGGTGACGTAGATGGAGAAGATCAGGTTGAGAAGAAGCATGGGCAGAATAAAGAAATGAAAGGGAGGATTGAAGCGTGTGTGGTTCTTGAAGTTTTGCGGAGCGGGCATGGAAGTCCTCTCGAGAGCGAGTTGCGCGACGGGCCTCAGCATACCATCTTGTGGGATAACCTTGAGAGATGGCGAATGCGGTGAAGAAGCGGATTGGCGTGCATGTGGGGACCGCGGGTGGAACGTGGACTGCGGTAGAACGAGCGGTTGCAGCGGGGGCTAATACGTTTCAGATTTTTTCTTCCAGTCCGCGGCAGTGGAGGGCGGCGACCGTGAAGCCGGATGACGCACGGAAGATGCGGGAGTTGCGTGCGAAGTATGATGTGGGGCCGGTGTCGTTTCATGCGAGTTATCTGATCAACCTTTGCAGCCAGACGGAGAGTGTGCGGACGAGCAGCGTAGGGGCGTTTCGCGGAGAGGTGGATCGGGCGCTGGCGCTGGGAGCGGAGTACCTGGTGCTGCATCCGGGGAGTTGGAAAGGGTTGACGCGGGAGGAGGGATTGCGGCTGGCGGCGGAGTCGATTGAGAAGGCGATCGATGGCTTACCGTGGCAGGGGAAGGACTTCAGAATTTTGGTTGAGAATACGGCGGGGGCGGAGTTTTCGCTGGGAGGAAAGCTGGAGCAGGTGGCGGAGCTGGTGGAGAAGCTGAAGCCTTGTGCGCCGGTGGGAGTCTGTCTGGATACTTGCCATGTCCATGTGGCGGGGTACGACATCGTTTCACCGGACGGGTATATCGAGACGATGTTGCTGGTGCGGGATACGGTGGGATTTGATGCGGTGAAGGTGTGGCACTGCAATGATGCCAAGGCGGCGATGGGGTCGAAGCTGGACCGGCATGAGCATATCGGCGAGGGAACGATTGGGGCGGAGGTGTTTCGGCGGCTGCTGCATGATGAGCGGTTTGCGCATGCGGCTTTTATTGCGGAGACTCCGGTGGACGCGCCGGGGGATGAGGCGAGGAATGTTGGGGTGCTGCGGACGCTGGCTGCGGGGTGATGGCTGGCTGATACTTTTGCCAGTGCTGCTTACCACTGAGTGGAGCCTATAATGCGATGCACCAATGGCCCAGATCACTGGCGTGAAACACATGGGCCCTTCCAGTGAAGGCTATTTGCTGAGGAGGGTACATGAACAGCCAGGAGAAGGTGACAGCCGGGAAGACGAGCTTTAACGTTGCTGCGATCGTGGCTGGGTTGAAGTCGAGATTTCTGGAAGGATTGGATCCGGCTGAGGTTCATTCGATTGTGTCTGCTGCAACGTTGAAACGGTACAGCGCAAACACCGTGGTGACCAGAGAGGGAGACCGTACCGAGCATTTTTTTCTGATGCTGAATTGGGGGGCGCGTTATTTCACGATGTCGCCCAAGGGAGAGAAGGTGCTTGTGCATTGGCTTTCGCCTGGGGAGGTGGTGGGAGGAGCGATTTTTTTGTCAAAGCCAGTGTCGTATGTTTTGAGCGCGGAAGTGGCGAAGAAAAGCTCTGCGTTGGTATGGGACCGGACTACGATCCGGTCCCTTGCGGTGACGTATCCGAGGTTAATGGAGAATGCGCTGCTGGTGGCATATGATTACTTGCTGTTTTATCGGATTTTGCATGTTGCGCTGAGCTGCCAGTCGGCTCCGCAGCGCGTGGCGCAGGTACTGGGATATCTGGCGAAGGAGATGGGGCAGCAAGTTCCTGGGGGACTGGAACTCAATGTGAGGAACGAGGAGCTGGCGCACGAGGCGAATGTGACGATATTCACGGTGAGCCGGCTGATGGGGGAGTGGCAGCGGAAGGGGCTTCTGACAAAGGGCCGGGGCAAGGTCGTGGTTCGGTCGCCGGAGGAGTTGATTCGGATGGAGGCCTGAGCTTCGGCTCGAATGTGTTCGACCGCCCTGTTGGGCAGCGGAGGGAACAGCGGGGCTCGCTCATTGCGCTGGAGCAACGACGCAAATGATAGGGGGTGTAAGGCTTAAGCCTAAGATTGGCACCCTCAATCGCGGGTGTGGACTTGAGATTTGGCGGGAGGATCAGCAGTTGGGACCAGTTCGTATTGTTGTTGTGGATGATTTTGAGCCTTGGCGACGTTCTATCGTTTCTTTGGTCGCGAAAGACCCGGCGTTTCAGGTAATCAGTGAGGCCGCGGACGGTGCGGAAGGCGTTCGGATGTGTTTGGAGCTTCGGCCTGATCTGGTCATTCTCGATGTGGGGCTTCCGAAGGTGAATGGTCTGGAGGCTGCGCGGCAGATACGTGAGGTCTCACCGGACACGAAGATATTGTTCGTAAGTGCGAATCACTCATCGGATGTGATACGCGAGGCTCTGCGGATTGGGGCGGCGGGGTACATCTTGAAGACGCACGTTCTGCGTGAACTTTTGAACGCGGTACGGGCTGTGGTGCGGGATGAAGACTTCCTGCGGTTCACGATTTTGCCTGACACCGAGACGGATCCTCCTGAGGAGTAGATGGGCGCGCGTTTTAGGGCGTGCGTCTGCGTGCGCGAATCTTTACTTGACCTGGATGAGGTGCAAAGGAATACTTAGGCACTGAATCTTTAGGGAGTGACGATGATGCGTTTACCGTTGGTGTCTGCGGTGGTGGCTTTGGTTTTGGCGGCTTTGCCTGTGGGCGCGCAGAGCGCGGCTGCGGGTGGGGAGAAGAAAGAGATCATCGCAAATGGGGGAGTGAAGAGTTCGCTGCTTGCCGCGCCGGTGATTGGGCAGCCTTACTCCGCAACAGTGGTGCACCAGACGAACCGGAAGCTGGCGGATGGGACGACGATCTCTGAAAAAGGGCACCACTTTGCGGCGCGGGATTCGCAGGGGCGCGTGAGGGTGGAGACGCGGATGGCCAAGGGGAAGAATGGCGAGCAGGATACGGTGATGGTGTTTGTGTCGGACCCGGTTGCGCATACGATTACGACGTGGATTTCGGGGCCGAAGATTGAGAACAAGACGGCGTCGGTGGTAAAGATCCCCGCTGATCGTAAGCAGGAGACGGCGGCGCAACCGCGCGTGGTGAGCGATTCGCGCCCTCAGCCGGTAGTGACGACGGAGAACCTGGGCACGGTGATGCTGCAGGGATTGCCGGTGACGGATGTGCGGACGACGACGATTGTTCCTGTGGGCCGGGCGGGAAATGATGCACCGATCACCAAGACGTACGAGTCGTGGACTTCAGAGGATTTGAAGCTGGTGCTGAAGCAGCGATCGGAAGATCCCCGAGTCGGCGTGACCGTTGTTGAGCTGGACGAATTTTCGCGGGCTGAGCCCGATCCAAAGCTGTTTCGCGTGCCACCGGGATATACGGTGAAGACCGTTCTGGAGAGCCTGAAGGAGTTGGAAGAGAAGTTGGAGGCGGCGCAGAGGTAGGTTGGCGCGGGTGCTTCGATTAACGGCGTCTGAGGCGGGTTCGGACGTGGGGTGGAAGACGGTTACAATCGAAGAAGTATGTCTGAGATACTTTCGAACGAAAATGGCCGGAAAACCGCGTCTATCGCTGAAAATACTGCTGCCTCTGATTTGAATCAGCTGCAGCGATATAACCCTGCGGAGATTGAATCGAAGTGGCAAGCGCGGTGGGACGCGGATGCATCGCTGTATGCGGCGGAGGGGCATGATTCGGGCAAGCCGAAGTACTACTGCCTGGAGATGCTGCCGTATCCGAGCGGTGCGCTGCACATGGGGCATGTGCGGAACTATTCGATTGGGGATGCACTGGCGCGTCATATGTGGATGCGCGGGTACAACGTGCTGCATCCGATGGGATGGGATGCATTTGGGCTGCCGGCGGAGAATGCTGCGCTGAAGAATGGTGTGCCTCCGCGCAAATGGACGCTGGGCAACGTTGCGGCGATGAAGAAGCAGATGCGTCGGATGGGGTTTAGCTACGACTGGTCGACTGAGGTGACGACTTGTCTGCCGGATTATTACCGCTGGAACCAGTGGTTCTTCTTGAAGATGTTTGAGAAGGGGTTGGCGTTCCGGAAGAAAAGCAAGGTGAACTGGTGTCCGGAGTGCCAGACGGTGCTGGCGAACGAGCAGGTGGTGGGCGGGCGGTGCTGGCGGCACGAGGATACCGTCGTCGAGCTGAGGGATCTGACGCAGTGGTTCTTGCGGATTACGAAGTATGCGGATGAGTTGCTGGACGGGCTGGACAAGTTGGAGGGATGGCCGGAGAAGGTTCGCACGATGCAGCGGAACTGGATCGGGCGGAGCGAAGGGGCTTTGGTCGACTTTGTTGTCGACGAGGGAGTAGGGAGTAGGGAAGAGGGAGCAGAAGGCAAGTGCAAGATTCCCGTGTTTACGACGCGCATCGATACGATCTATGGGGCGACGTCGGTGCAGTTGGCTCCGGAGCATGCGGTCTCGAAGGCGTTTGCGCTGGAGGACGATGCGCTGCGCGTGAAGATTGAAGCGTTGCTGGCGGAGCAGCAGAAGGCGCGGGAGAGCGATGCGCTGGGTGCGATTGAAAAGCATGGCGTGAATACGGGACGGTTCGCGGTGAATCCGTTCAATGGAGAGCGCGTGCCGATCTGGGTGGCGAATTATATTCTGGCGGATTATGGGACGGGCGCGATTATGAGCGTGCCGGCGCATGACGACAGGGACTTCGAGTTTGCGACCAAATATGGGTTGGACGTGCGGAGAGTGATTGCTCCCGCTGTTGCTAGCGGCGAGGAACCAGTGCTGCCGTATATCGAGGAAGAGAATGCGATTTTGGTCGGCTCTGGGGAGTGGAGCGGGCTGGGATGTGCGGCGGCGCAGGAGAAGATGGCTGCGTTTGCGAAGACGAAGGGATTTGGTTCTCCTACGGTTACATATCGGTTGAAGGATTGGGGTGTGAGCCGGCAGAGGTATTGGGGGACGCCGATACCGATGGTCTATTGCGATAACTGCTCGCCGGATGAGCCGATGCCGGTGGCGGAGAGTGAACTGCCGATTCTGTTGCCGGACCAGATCGATATTACGCAGACGAATGGGTCGCCGCTAGGGCGTGTGGCGGAGTTTGTGAATACGACTTGTTCGAAGTGCGGAGGGAAGGCTCGCCGAGAGACGGACACGATGGATACCTTTGTGGACTCGAGCTGGTATTTCTATCGCTACACGGATGCGAAGAATTCGAAGGCTCCGTTTGATTCGGATAAGGCAAATTACTGGTTTCCGATCGATCAGTACATCGGCGGCGTGGAGCATGCGATTTTGCATCTGATCTACTCGCGGTTCTGGACGAAGGTGATGCGCGATCTGGGAATGATCAAGAACGACGAGCCTGCGGAGCGGTTGTTTACGCAGGGGATGGTGATCAAGGACGGCGCGAAGATGTCGAAGTCGAAGGGCAATGTGGTTTCGCCTGACGACATGATTGCGCGGTATGGGGCGGATGCGACGAGGATGTATGCGTTGTTTGCGGCGCCGCCGGACCGGGATTTGGAGTGGCAGGAGGAAGGGGTTGCGGGGATCAGCCGGTTTTTGGGGAAGGTGTACCGGTTGACGACGAAGTTTTCCGGCGTTGCGCGAGAAGGCTCTGGTGCAGATGGTATGACGCCGAAGGGACAGGCGTTGTTGCGCAAGCTGCATCAGACGATTGCGAAGATCACGCAGGACTTTGATGGACGTTGGCACTTCAATACGTCGATCTCGTCGATCATGATTCTGGTGAATGAGATTACGGCGAATGAATCTGCGATGGATGCTGGTGGGGTTGCTCCTGGCGGCCATCGCCGATGTATTTCGGGGATTGATTTTATTGCTGGCTCCGTTCGCGCCTTTCTTTGCGGCGGAGATGTGGGAGCAGATCGGTGGCGATGGCGTTGTGTTTCGCACGGCGTGGCCCATGGCGAATGAGGAGCTTGCGAGGGAGGATGAGATTGAGATTCCGGTGCAGGTAAACGGCAAATTGGTGAATGTAGTGAAGGTGCCGGCGGATAGCGATGAGGCTGCGGTGAAAGCTGCTGCAATGGCGGATGCGAAGGTGAAGGCTCGGATTGAAGGAAAGACTGTGGTGAAGGTGATTGTGGTACCCGGTAAGCTTGTGAATCTTGTGGTGAAGTAGTGAACGAGTTGCCGCAAGATGGAGTGGTGATTGCCGCTGGGACAGTGCGGGGGACGCAATCGTTTGTGCATACGCTCTCGGAGTGTTGGCGGCGGCCTTCGCTGACGGCGCTGGAGGTGCTGTGGCGTTGGGCTTATGGGATTCCTGCGTTGCTGGTGTTGCGGTATGAGGCAATGCGGATTCTGCAAGAGACGCCGGTGGATTTTGCGGCTCTGCGAAATATGACGGTACTGGATCCGATGGGTTCCGCGGAGACGATGGCGAAGGCGCTCGCGGCGTTGTTGCCGGCGGTGCTGAGAGTCGCGTTGTGGTTGGCTCCTGTGATGGTGGTGGCGTGGGTGGTGGTGTCGGCTGTTGGGCGGACCGTGGTATTGCGACGGGTGGATGGGCGGCTGCATCGGCAGGTGGGAACATTGATCGTGTTGCAGGCAGTGCGGGTGGCGGCGTTGCTGGGCAGCTTTGCAGTGTGGTTCTGGTGCATGAGGCGGGTGGCGGAATGGACCGTGACGGGACCGGTAGGGTCGGGCGGGGAACCGAATCTGGTGGGGTATTTTTCGCTGGTGATTGTGACGACGCTGGGGCTTTTTACGCTCTGGGCGGTGGTGAGTTGGGCGCTGTCGGTGGCTCCGCTGCTGGCGATGCTGAAGAAGTTGGGTGTGGGTGAGAGTCTTGCGGCGGCGTTTCATTTAGGGCCGCTGAAGGGGAAGCTGGTGGAGATCAACCTGGTGATGGGGATTGTGAAGATCGCGCTGATTGTGCTGGCGATGGTGTTTTCGGCGACTCCGCTGCCGTTTGAGAGTGTGACGACGCCCGGGTTTTTGATGTGTTGGTGGGCGGGGGTGACGGTGCTTTATTTGCTGGGATCGGACTTCTTTCATGTGGCGCGGCAGGTGGCTTATCTGCAGCTTTGGCGGGCCTATGAAGGGGAACATTTACTTCTCGGGTAGGCCCTGATTTTGCATCTCACGTGAGCAGGCCTTACTTGGAGATTGACCATGTCCTTTGCGCTCTATGCGGTTGGCTATCTGATTTTGATTTGTGGGGTGGCGTATCTGGCTCACCTGATGCATATTCCGCAGCACTATATCGTGGCGATTGCATTGATTATGTTCGGGATCGGAGTGGTTACGGGAGTGCAAACGACTCGGCACAAGGATCCGAGCTAGGGCTGATGAAAATTCCGCTTGCGTCACAGCGGGATTCTGCATCTTAGTAAGCAGGGCCCCCAACATTCTGGTTGGAGAAAAATTATGTCCTCTGCTCTCTATGCTGTTGGATATCTCTTTCTCATAGTGGTCGTGTCGTATCTCGCGCACCTTAGCCATATTCCTGATTCCTACATCTTCGCGATTGACGTGATTATGCTCGGCATCGGTGTGGTGAGCGGCTTGGAGAGTGCGCGGGAGAAGCACACACACTATTGAAGAGGCAGGGTCGCCGCCCGCGGTTACACTGGGTAGGTGGATACCTCGACGATCGTCATTCTGGATTTTGGATCGCAGTATACGCAGCTGATTGCGCGGCGTATTCGTGAGTTCAATGTTTTTTCTGTAGTGCTGCCATGTACGGTTCCGCTGGAACGGGTGCGGGAGTTGCAGCCTAAGGGTGTGATTTTGTCAGGCGGGCCGTGTTCGGTGTACGACGCCGATGCTCCGGCAGCGGATAAGGGTGTGCTGGAGCTCGGCGTGCCCGTGTTGGGGATCTGTTATGGATTGCAGTTTATTGCGCATCACCTGGGCGGGAGGGTGGTGGGGGCCGCGGCGCGGGAGTATGGGCATGCCGAGGTGACGGTGGTGGCGGAGACGCTGCTGTTCCGGGGGCTGCCGGGGTCGCTAAATGTGTGGATGTCGCATGGGGATCATGCGGAGACGCTGCCGGCGGGATTTGAGCTGACGGCGAAGACGGCTAACGCGGTCGCGGGAATTGCAGATGAGGCAAGGAAGATCTGGGCGGTGCAGTTTCATCCTGAGGTGGCACATACGCCGCAGGGGACGGAGTTGTTGAGGAACTTCTGCCTGGATATCTGCGGGGCGAAGCAGGATTGGACGCCTGAACACTTTATCCAGTCGACTGTGAAGCGGGTGAAGGAGCAGGTGGGGAATGGGCATGCGATCTGTGGGCTGAGCGGAGGGGTGGATTCGTCCGTTGCTGCGGTGCTGGTGGCGCGGGCGATTGGGGACCGGCTGACTTGTATCTTCGTGAACAATGGCGTGTTGCGGAAGGACGAGTTTGCGAAGGTGCAGACGACGATGCGGAAGCAGCTTGGGTTGAATGTGGTTGCGGTGGATGCGTCGAAGAGATTTCTGAAGAAGCTTGAGGGCGTGACTGATCCAGAGAAGAAGCGGAAGGTGATCGGGAACGAGTTTATTGCTGTGTTCGATGATGAGGCGAAGAAGATTTTTGAGGCGGAGAAGAGTGCTGGGGAGGAGGTCGCGTGGCTGGTGCAGGGGACTCTGTATCCGGATGTGATTGAGTCTTCGAGTGTGCATGGGCCGAGTCACACGATCAAGAGTCACCACAATGTGGGTGGATTGCCGGCGGATATGAAGCTGAAGCTGATTGAGCCGCTGCGGGATTTATTTAAGGATGAGGTTCGGAGGATTGGGCGGGATCTGGGGATGCCGGAGGAGATTATTGAGCGGCAGCCGTTCCCGGGGCCGGGGTTGGCGGTGAGGATTCTTGGAGAAGTGACGCTGGAGCGGGTGGCGATGCTGCAGGAGGCTGACCAGATTGTGGTGGATGAGATCAAGAAGGCGGGGCTTTATCGCAAAGTCTGGCAGAGTTTTGCGGTTTTGCTGCCGGTGAAGTCGGTGGGTGTGATGGGGGATCAGCGGACGTATGCCAATACTTGCGCGGTGCGGGCGGTGGAGAGCGAGGATGGGATGACGGCGGACTGGGCTCCGCTGCCGTATGAGGTGTTGAGGACGATTTCGAGCAGGATTGTGAGTGAAGTGAGGGGGATCAATCGGGTGGTGTACGACATTACCTCGAAGCCGCCGGGGACGATTGAGTGGGAGTAGGGACGCTGACGAATCAGGGCAGCGGAGCAGACTTCATGGGAGCGGACTTGCGGGGGGTGGTTTCGACGACGATTCGGGTGTTTTTGGCGAAGTCGATCTTCTGGCCTTTAGCAATCCAGCGGTAATAGAAGGCCCGGGCTGCGCCGTAGTAACCGATGCCGGCGGCAGCGTTGGAAGAGATTCCGGTGAGGCTGATGATAGTGCCGACGAGGCCCAGGCCGGCGGCTCCGCCTACGGCGTTTTTGCCGAGCATGTTACCGCCGCCACCACTGAGACCATGTTTTCCCTCGTCCTGGTCGAGTGGGCGGCTGGCCATGAGGGCGAGGAGGATGGGCAGGCTGATCTTGTCTTGCGGCTTGGATTTGGCCTGGCCCTCGGAGCTGAGAGCGATGTCCCGGGCCGAGTCGGCTCCCGTAAGTTTGGTCTCGACGATGCGGGTTTCTTCGTGGGGAATCTGAAGCTGGCGGAAGTTGAAGGTGAGGACGCCGGTGCGGCCAAACTTGCGTGCGGGTTTTGCGCGGCTCACAGAACCGATGAGTGTGGAACCCTGGGGAATGGCGATGGTGTGGTCGGGATTGAAGATGGGTTCGGCTACGGTGGCCTTGATTGTCTCGCCTTCTTTGGAGGTCTCTGAGCTGAGCGGTTCGTCGAGATTGGCCTGGACGATCCAACTGCCGGTATCGGTGTTCGCCGGATTCGCGGGGGGAAGGGGCTCTTCCCAGAAGTGATGCTTCTTCGGGGGGTCAGCGGCGACTACAGGTGGTGCGGGCTCGGCTGGAATCTCGACGGAGTGCGAGAGCTCGATGGTCCAGGCGGTGCCTTTGTCGATGCGCTGGGGATGGTAGGGAATCTGGGTATAGATGAACTGAACGAACCGGTCACCCTTTTCGGGGGCGGTGAAGATAGCGACATCGCTGCGGACGACGGTGAGGAGACCGTTGAACTGTTGACGGAGGAAGCCTCCCTTGGCCGGCGGTGAAGGGACGGCGCGAAAGATGGGGGCACCGTCGGTGGCGTTGTCTGAGGTGAAGGGGATGGTGGTTCCGTCGGGGAGAACGAAGCTGGTGAAGTGGACGACGGGTATTTTGAATGGGGTGAAATCGCCTCCCATGGTGGCGCGGATGCGGCGAGAGCGGTCGGAACGGAGTTCGACGACGCTGCCGGTGACGACGGTGTCCTGGGGCAGGAGGAGCTTGTCGTTAGCGTAGATGGGGTAGAGCAGGTGAGCGCGAACCGGTTGCCCGGTGCGCATGGGAAGGTGGTCTTCGATGCTCAGGGCGAGTGGAGTTTCGGCGGGCAGAGTGCCGCCTTCGGTCTGGCAGAGGATCGCGCAGGGAAAGAGGGAGAAGGCGATGACCAGGGCCGATTTGCAGATCATTTGAGGCAATTCTATGGGGCACAACCTTAAGCAAAGATGAACAGAGCCGTGGACAGGCCGCGACTCTTACGGTTAGACGCGGCAATCTGCCGAAGGCTCGTCGACAGGTGGGGTAGGTGTGGGCGCCGCGCCGTTGCGCCGAACGAGTATTCAATAGGATGCATAAAGGGCCCGGAGCAAGGAAAGGTTAGATAATCAGCGGCGAAAAGCAAAGGCGCTGCGTATGTGCAGCGCCTCTGCGGTTGATGCTTTTGTCGCGTTAGTGGGCCTGTACTTTTTCGTGCCAGGAGTGAGCCTGCCTGAGGGCGTTGTTGACGTTGTTGATGTTTTCTACGCCGGTGGTGTTGAGCCAGTCTTCGAAGGCTTTGGGGCCTTGCTTTGCGTAGATGGGGATGCCGTCCTTCCAGGTGGCGCGGCCGCAGAGGACGCCGTTGAAGCTGGTGCCGGATTCGACGGCGAGCTCGAGGGTTTCGATGAAGACGGGGTTGGAGACGCCGGCCGAGAGATAGATGAAGGGCTTGTGAGTCATGGTGGCGGCGTCGCGGAAGTGCCGCAGGGCTTCGGCGCGGGAGTAGGCCTTTTCGCCCTTGAAGGCGCGGGTGCCTTCGACGAAGGACATCTCGACGGGGACCTCGACCTTGAGGACGTCGACGTTGTAGCGGGCTTTGCCGAACTCGGCCATGGAGCCGGAGACGATTTCGGGCTTCAGTTTGGCGTAGGCGAGAGATTTTTCATCGCCGCCGTCAGTGGCGTAGCCGACGAACTCGAGGAAGAAGGGGATGTCGTGAGCGATGCACTCGTCGCCGATGCGCTCGATCCAGGCGTGTTTGAGGTCGTTGACGTGGGATTTTTCGAAGGGAGTGTAGTAGAGGAGGATCTTGATACAGTCGGCTCCGGCTTCCTTGAGGCGGCGGACGCTCCAGACGTCGAGCAGGTCGGGAAGGCGGCCGGGAGTGGTGGCGTCGTAGCCGGTCTTCTCGTAGGCGAGGAGGAGGCCCTTGCCGTTGCGGTGCTTGGAGGCGGGGAGGCCGTACTCGGGGTCGAGAAGGATGGCGGAGGCGTGTTTGGTGAGAACTTCGGTGACGAGGGTCTTGAACTCTTCAAGATCGTGGGCGTCGGCGGCGGCTCCGCGCTCCTTGGCGAGGGACTTCTGGAGCGAGCCGCGCTGGTCCATGGCGGCGGCGGCGATGACGCCGCGGTGGTCGGAGACGGCTTTTAAGCCTGCTAGTTTTCCTGGGGTCAATTTTTCCATCGATGCATGTCTCCTGTGCGCTTGATTTTTTGTTGGCTGAGACTCATTTTACACAGTTGTGGTGAATGTTTTTCATGGTGGCGGGGCGCTGAGTGACGATCGGTTTGGAGAAGTTTGTTCGTCGTAGAAGACGATCGAGGGAGGCGATCGAGGCATCGCAAGGGAAGCGATGTCTGGGGATTCTTTTGAGGGCGATTCTTTTGAGTTAGATGCCGTGATCGAGTACGGCACGCTGGGCGGCGAGGAGTTCGTGGATGCCCTTTTCCGCGTAGTCGAGCATTGCAGTGAGTTGCTGGCGGGTGTAGGAGTCGTGCTCGGCGGTGGCCTGGGTTTCGACGAGGCCGCCGTGAGGCGAGCATGACGACGTTCATATCGACTGAGGCGCGGGAGTCCTCTTCGTAGCAGAGGTCGAGGAGGATGTTGCCGTCGACGATGCCGACGGAGGTAGCGGCGACCATTTGTTTTAAGGGCGAGGCTTTCAGGGTGCCAGCGGCGACTAATTTTCCGAGGGCGAGGGCGAGAGCGACACAGGCTCCGGTGATGGAGGCGGTGCGGGTGCCTCCGTCGGCCTGGAGGACGTCGCAGTCGAGGATGATGGTGCGCTCGCCGAGGGCTTTCATGTCGACGACGGAGCGGAGGGAGCGGCCGATGAGGCGCTGGATCTCGTGGGTTCGGCCGCCGATCTTGCCGCGCTCGGCTTCGCGGGCGGTGCGGGTGAGGGTGGCGCGGGGGAGCATGCCATACTCGGCGGTGACCCAGCCGCGGCCGGAGTTGCGGAGCCAGCCGGGGACGCCCTGCTCGATGGTGGCGTTGCAGAGGACGCGGGTGTTGCCGGATTCGATGAGGACGGAGCCTTCGGCCATGGAGACGTAGTGCGGGGTGATGCGGATGGGGCGGAGGGCGTCGGCTGCGCGGTGATCGGGACGGAAGAGTTGCGGGGTGGAGCTGGTCGCGGACATTCAGGAATTATAGAGGTGAGGGTTTTCTCACAATGTGCGGGTGGGTTGTCTGGGGGTGTGAGGCAAAAGTGGGATGGAGTTCCAAAACGGGATTGTTCCAGAATGGGAATGGTGACTGGTTTGAGCTTGAAATGAGGATTTTGTAGGGCTTGCGGGGAGAGGTAGTTCTATATTGGGAATTGCCGAGTTGGGCGTAACACCTCGCGAGTTACGTTTTTCGTTGATGAATAGTTACTTAGTGAAGATGTTCCAGTTTGGCACTTGAAGTGATTACAGAAGTGCACCTGCTATCAGAGCAAGTCATGCAGGATAAGGCGGAATGACGTAATGCAGGCAACGCAGAGCAGTACTGCCTCAGGGTCAGGGATTTATTCAGGGAAGTTTGCGGCGCTTCGGCATGTGACGCGTGAGATGAGCCTCAATCGGGCGGCGATGCCGGTGGTGCGGAGGCCGGCGGCGGCGCCGGTGGTGGGCGATGCGGTTTCTGCGGTGACGGGAGTCGCCGAGGGTGCGGGGCTGGCGCATGACGCGGGCAATCTGCTGGGCGCGCTGAGTCTCTATTCAGATCTGCTGGCGATGCCGGGTGTGCTTACCGAGGAGCATCGCGAGTATGCGAACGAGCTTCGGATGCTGAGCGATCGCAGCTGGGCGATGATCAATCGGTTGGTGAATCATTCGCGGGCTGGGCTGCCGGCGAAGGTGCAGGCGGAGATTTCCGTGCTGCCCGATGTGGTGGACCGGTGCCGTGGGCTGCTGAGCCGGGTGGCGGGGCGAACGGTGGAGATCTCGTATGGTCTGGGGGCGTTTCAGCCGGTGCGGGTTCCGGTGGAGGCGGTGGAGCGAATTCTGACGAACCTGGTGAAGAATGCGGCCGAGGCGACGCCGTGGGTGGGGGCGATCTCGATCTGTGTGGAGGGCGTGACGGAGTTGGTGCCCAGGAACGAGGCGTCTGAGGGCGAAGAGTCTGGAAGCGAGCGCGATGAGGTTCGTCAGCGCGTGGTGATGACGGTACGGGACAGAGGTTGCGGGATGGATCAGGCAGCCGTGCGGCGGCTGATGCAGGCGGGGGGAATTTCGAGCGCGAGTGGGCGGGGTCTGGGATTTCGTGTGGTGCGTGAGTTGGTGGCGATGTCGGGTGGGTGCCTGAATGTTGAGAGTCAGCCGGAGGTGGGGACGAGCATCTCGGTGGAGTGGTATGCGATGAAGCGGGCGGACGAAATGACACGAGAGGAAAGGTCACGAGAGGAATCGAGAGCGATGGAAGAGAGAGTGAAAACGGTGTTCAAGGGAGAGGCTGGGTGGATCGCATGCTAAGGACTGTGGATTCCGTGGTGACGAACGTGGGAGATGGTGGGATGTTGCGGGAGGGAGTCGATTCAATGCGGATTACCGGGGATCGAACGGATGTGCCGTCGGGTGTGCTGGTAGGGGTGTCGCCGGTGAGTGTACCGGCCGCCGATAAGCGGGCGCGGAGGGAGGGCGCGGCGGAACATTTTGGACTGCTGCATGTGCTGGTGGTCGATGACGATGAGGCAGTGCGGAAGGGGTGTTGCCAGATTGCGGCCGGGATGGGGTTCGCAGTCGTGCTGGGGGCGGATAGTGCGACGGAAGCACGCGCGATTTTGAAGCACCAGCGGATTGATTTGCTGCTGTTGGATTTGAAGTTGCCGGGTGGAGGCGGCCTGCAACTGCTGGAGCAGGTGAAGGCGCTGCATCCGGATACGGCGGTGATCGTGATGACGGCGTTTGCGACGGTGTCGTCGGCGGTGGAGGCGATGCGGATTGGCGCGGGAGATTATCTGACGAAGCCGTTTGCGCTGGAGGAGTTGACGACGGTGCTGGAACGGACGGCACAGCAGCTTGAACTGGATGTACAGAGCCGGTTGTTGCGGGAGCGGCTGAGAACGCAGCAGGGAATGGGCGGGCTGGTGGGGCGCTCGCCGGAGATGGAGAAGCTGTACCGGATCTTGTCGAAGGTGGCGTATTCGACGCATCCGGTTTTGATTTTGGGCGAGAGCGGAACGGGCAAGGAGCTGGTGGCGCGGTCGATTCATTTTAATGGGCCGAATGCGGCGAAGCCGTTTGTGACGGTGGACTGCGGGTCGCTGGTGCCGACGCTTATTGAGAGTGAGCTGTTTGGGCATGTGAAGGGGGCCTTCACCGGAGCAGACCGCGCGAAGGAGGGGCTGCTGGCTTCGGCTGAGGGCGGGACGGTGTTTCTGGATGAGATTGGGGAGTTGCCGCTTGATCTGCAGGCGAAGCTGTTGCGGGCACTGCAGGAGAAGGAGGTTCGTCCGGTGGGGTCGACGGTGGCGAAACCGATTTCGGCACGAGTACTGGCGGCGACGAATCGCGATCTGGCGGCGATGGTGGAGCGCGGGAGCTTTCGCAAGGACCTCTACTTCCGGTTAAATGTCGTGAACCTGCGGATTCCGCCGCTGCGAAACCGGCGGGAGGATATTGCGGCGCTGGCAATGCACTTCCTGAACCGGATAGAGAAGGAGACCGGAGTGGCGAGAGCTTTCTCTGACTCGACTCTGCGGGTGATGACGGAGTACGACTGGCCGGGAAATGTGCGGGAGCTTGAGAACGCGATTGAGCGAGCCTGCGCGCTGTCTTCCGGGCCGGTGCTGCATATGGGCGATCTGCCGACGCAGTTGCAGAATTTTCGTCTGCAGCAGGAGCCTATGGTACGGGCGGAGGAGGATGGTCCGGAGCGGCGAGAGGGCGTGAGCACAAGCAGCGGCGAGATCGTATCGATTGCAGAGATGGAGAAGCATGCGATTCTGGGGACGATCCGGCAATTGAAGGGCGATAAGCTGATGGCCGCGAAGCTGCTCGGGATTGGCAAGACGACGCTGTACCGGAAGCTGAAGGAGTATGGGATTACGGAGGGGCTGGGGGATTAGGTTTAAAGGCCCTGTCCTGGACGGGCCGCCTGCGCGGCGGGCGGCCACTTCGTGGCGTGTATACCTTGTCTCGCAACTACGATCTTCTTTGGCCCGACCGTTGGTCGGAAGGAAGATGATGCCGACCAGCGGGAGGACCATGCTGCTCATTTCACCCTGACCAGTTTAAAAGGCGTGCGAACGCCCGCCCCAGGCGCAGTGGGCCCGTCCGGCAGGACAGGTTTCTGAAGGGATAGAATCGGATCGGAGGGGGTGCTGGCATGGAATGTACTCATCTGGACCAGATTCGGAAGGTGAAGCCGTCGGCGAAGGGTTGCGAGGAGTGTTTGAAGATCGGCAGCAAGTGGGTTCACCTGCGGATGTGTCTGGAGTGCGGGCATGTGGGATGCTGCGACTCTTCTCTGCACAAACATGCGACGAAGCATTTTCAGAAGACGACGCATCCGATCATGCGGTCGATTGAGCCGGCGGAGACGTGGGGCTGGTGCTACATCGATGAGCTGGAGCTGGACTTCTCGTAGGAGTTTTTGTTGCGTTGGGTGGTGGTGAACGGGCTCGTCGAGGGTTTTGCTATTCTGGCTCTATTGAAAATGTCTTCCGGTGCGCGAAGATCAAGGGAGTTTTATGTCTGATGAAGTATCGAATGTTGTGCCGGCAGAGTCGGCCCCGACGCCGACAGTAAAGATCACGGTCCGTCCGAATGGACCGTTTCGCGTTGAAGGTCCAATTTCTCTGGTAGATGTGAATGGTCAGGAGTGGGATCTGACGGGGAAGCCGGCGATCTCGCTTTGCCGATGCGGTATGTCGTCGAAGCGGCCGTTTTGTGACGGGACCCATGGTAGAGAGGGCTGGAAGTGCGATGCCAGTCCGATTCCACCTGAGCCGGTCGCGCTGGGATAGGACTTGGCTGCACGTTGCCGCATGAATTCTGGATTTAATTTCACTTTGAGGTTGAACACATGAAGATTCGCGGCTGCTGCAGGATGGTTCTTTCTGGAGTTTTACTGGTGTCAGTCAGTGCGCTGACGGCGCAGGAGGCACCGCAGAAGGCAGCGTCGAAGGAGTATACGCGCAGCGATGCGATGATACCGATGCGCGATGGCGTGAAACTGCATGTGGCGATTCTGCGGCCGGTAGGGTCGGAGAGCGCGGGCGAGCCGCTGCCGTTTTTGATGGAGCGGACGCCGTATGGTACGGAAAACGACTCGTCGAAGAGCGTGAACGTGACCAAGCCGGAGCTGGCGGCGAGTGGCTACATCTTCGTGTTCGGCGATATTCGCGGGCGGTATGAGTCTGAGGGGCAGTTTGTGATGAATCATCCCATCGTTGCGCATACGACAAAGAACGATGTGGACGAGACGACGGATACGCGGGACACGATCGACTGGCTGCTGAAGAATGTTCCGAACAACAGCGGGAAGGTGGGCGTGTTCGGGGTGTCGTATCCGGGATTTCTGGCGATGATGGCGGGGATCGATGCGCATTCGGCGGTGAAGGCGATCTCGCCGCAGGCTCCGATGACGGATATCTGGCTGGGAGATGATTTTTTTCACAACGGGGCATTTCGCGAGACGTATGGGTTTGACTATGTGCAGCAGTTGGAGGGACAGAAGACGGATGTGCGGGTGCAGAGCAAGGAGGATATGTACGACTTCTTTCTGCGCAACGTGAACTTCGCTGGGGCGGCACAGGCGGCGAAGATGGAGAATCTGCCTACGGCAAAGATTTTCCTGACTCAGCCGGCGTATACGAAGTTCTGGCAGGATATGGCGGTAGAGAAGCATCTGACGAAAGTCGAGGTGCCGACGCTGGAGGTGGGCGGATGGTGGGACCAGGAGGATATGTGGGGAACGCAGGCGGAGTATGCTGCGCTCGAACCGCATGACACGGATCACGATGTGTTTCTGGTGCTGGGGCCGTGGAACCATGGCGGATGGAACAGGCGGACGCTGAGTCTGGGGGCGATTAATTTTGGAGTGGATGCGGGGGAGGAGTACCGGAAGACGATTGAGGCGCCGTTCTTTGAGAAGTATTTGAAGGATCGCGGGGAGTTTGAGCTGAAGAATACGGCGAGCTTTCGCACGGGTGTGAACAAGTGGGAGCGGTATGATGCGTGGCCACCGAAGGAAGGGTTTCACGAAGAGAAGCTCTACCTGACGAAGGGCGAGGGATTGAGTTTTGCTCCGCCGAAGGAGGGCGGAGTTGCGGGTTCGTATGTGGCCGATCCGGCGAATCCGATTCCTTACCGGAACAGGCCGATACAGCCGACGTACGGCGACGGATCAAAGTGGAGAACGTGGCTGGTGGAGGATCAGCGGTTCGTCAGTTCGCGGAAGGACCTGGCGAACTTTGAGACTCCGGTGCTGGATAAGGATGTCACGGTTACGGGCGATGTGATGGCGGATATCTTTGCGGCGACGACAGGTTCGGATGCGGACTGGGTGGTGAAGCTGATTGATGTGTATCCGGATGATGCGCCGGCGCCGATGGCGGGGTATCAGCTGATGATTGTGGATGAGATCTTTCGCGGGCGGTATGTGAAGAGCTTCGAGAAGCCGGAGGCGTTGACGCCGGGGAAGGTGACGGAGTTCAAGTGGAGCCTGCATGGTGCGGACCACACGTTTCTGAAGGGCCATCGGATTATGGTGGAGGTGCAGTCGAGTTGGTTCCCGCTGTATGACCGGAACCCGCAGACGTTTGTTCCGAATATTATGACGGCTCCAGCGAGTGCGTATAAGGCGGCGACGCAGACTATCTATGGGTCGGAGAAGTATCCGTCGCACCTGGAGTTTTCGGTCCCTGAAGTAGGGTAGGGAGTAGGGAATAGGGAGTAGAAGGCGGATTTGTGGGGGATGGTTGTGACGATCAAGACGATCAGTAGCCGGGAGGTGTATCGGAACCCCTGGACGAGTGTTCGTGAAGACGTGATCGAACGAGCAAACGGCGTGCGCGGGATCTATGGGGTGGTCGATAAGGATCCGGCGTCGATCATTATTCCGCTGGATGTGACGGCGGAGGGCGAGTTTGTTTATCTGATCGAGCAATTTCGTTATACGGTCGGAGGGCGACACTGGGAACTTCCGCAGGGTGGGTGGGAGACGGCGGAGGTGGTGCCGGAGGAAATGGCTCGCGGGGAGTTGAAGGAAGAGACGGGGTTGACGGCGGAGCGGATGACGCATCTGTCGACGCTGCAGATTGCGTATGGGGTGATGAATCAGAAGCACCATGTGTTTCTGGCGGAGGGGCTGACGATGGGAGAGCCCGATCCGGATGCGGAGGAGAGCGACCTGGTGGTTCGGCGGGTGAGTGTGCGCGGAGTTTGAAGAGATGATTGTGGATGGGACGATTGTGGATAACTGCTCGGTGGCGGCGTGGGGGCTTTATCGGCTTTGGCGGGAACGACAGAGATAGATTGACGGGTCACTGTTTGCGGGTTTGCATCCAATCGTGAGGAGCTTGCTATGGTTTTCCGCGTGACGTTGATGCTGGCAGGAATGGGGGCGGGAGTTATTGCGTGGCCACAACAGCCTTCGGCTCCTCAGGCGGTTCTTCTGCGGGATGTGCGGTTGATTGATGGAACGGGTGCGCCGCCACGGGAGCATGTTTCGCTGCTGCTGCGGGATGGGCGGATTGCGGCGATTGGTGGTCCCGAGATGAGTGCAGCCAAGGGTGTGCCGGTGAGAGATATGTCCGGCAAGACGGTGATGCCGGGGTTGATCAGCGCGCACTCGCACCTCGGGTTGCTGGTGGATGATGCGGAGAATTCGGCGACGGGTTATACGCGGGAGAATGTTGCGGCGCAGTTGAAGCAGTTTGAGCGTTACGGCGTGACGACGATTATGTCACTCGGGGTGAATCGCGATCTGGTGTATGAGCTGAGGGAGGAGCAGAGGACCGGGCGGCTGGGAGGGGCGACGATCTTTACGGCGGGACGGGGGATTGGTGTGCCAGGCGGTGCGCCGGGACTGCCGGCTGCAGCGGATCAAATCTATCGGCCGGCCACGGTGGAGGAGGCGCGGGAGGATGTCGATGAGCTGGCGACGCATCATGCGGACATCGTGAAGATCTGGGTGGATAAACAACATGGCACGGTGCCGGAGATGTCGTCCGGAGATGTACAAGGCGGTGATCGAGGAGGCGCATAAGAAGAGATCTGCGGGTGGCGGCGCATGAGTATGCGCTGGAGGATGCGAAGCGGCTGGTGGCGGACGGCGTGGATGTGCTGGCGCATTCGGTGAGAGATCAAGTGGTGGATGATGCGTTTGTCCAGGCGATGAAGCAACGCGGTGTTTGGTATGTGCCGACGTTTATGGTGGATGAGTCGTTTTTTGTTTATACGGAACATCCGGAGTTTATGAAGTCTAAATTTTTTCAGCAGGCGGCTGGACCGAAGCTGATGGCGAAGTTCGATGCTCCGGGGTATGCGGAGAAGGTAAATCAGGATGCGCAGACGGCACAGCACAGGAAAGACTTTGCGGTTGGACAGCAGAACCTGAAGAGGCTATTCGATGCCGGAGTGCATGTTGGGTTTGGTACGGATTCCGGGGCGTTGCCGGGACGTATTCCAGGGTTTGCGGAGCATCATGAGCTTGAGTTGATGGTGCAGGCGGGACTGACGCCGATGCAGGCGATTACGGCGGCTACGGGTGAGAATGCAAAGCTGCTGCATGTGCTCGATCGCGGGACGATTGCTGTGGGGAAGCGGGCTGATCTGCTGGTGCTGGATGCCGATCCGCTGATTGATATTCGCAATACGCAGAAGATCTCAGCGGTGTATCACGATGGGCGCGTGGTTGGGGATTTACCGGGGCGATGAGGGAAACGGAGGGCTTCGTTTTCGCATCAAAAAAGACCGGTGAAGGACTTTGGCACAACAGGCAGAACAGAAAGAAGAACGAGCAATTGGCCGGGATGTTTCGAGACGGCGCAGTGTGTGGGGATGGATCGCCGTCTCGTTGCTGATTGTTGTTGTGGTGCTTGGCCTGGTGGGTGAGGTGATGGTTCGTCGCGCGGCTCCGATTTTGAAGGGGCGCGTAATTGAGACCCTGAGTCTACGCTTCAATAGCAGGGTGGAGGTGGATGGCCTCGATGTTTCGCTGGTGAAGGGGCTTGAGGTTTCGGGAAACGGGCTGCGAATCTATCCAGAGGATGAAGTGGTAGCGGCCGGGGCAACGGAACCGCTGATTGCGCTGGCGCATTTTTCGTTCCATGCGGACTGGACCGGCTTGTTTGCGAAACCGATGCATGTCGGGACGGTGAATGTGAGAGGCATGGCGATTCGTATTCCGCCGCGGGAGATGCGGGCTCAGGCTCCGAAGGGAGAGCGGCATATCGGCAAGATCAAGATTGTGGTGGAAAAGATTGTATGTGGCGACTCGAAGCTTGTGATTGGAACGTTGAAGCCGGATAAGGAGCCACTGGAATTCGACTTGAGTCGAATCGTGATGCGGGATGTTGGGCCGACCGAGCCCTGGGACTATGATGCGACGCTGGTGAATGCGACTCCGAAGGGCGATATCCACGCGAAGGGCACGTTCGGGCCATGGAACAACGATAGTCCGGGAGACTCGACGGTGACGGGGCACTACACGTTCGATCACGCGGATTTGAATACGATCAAAGGCCTCGGAGGGATGCTGTCGTCGGTGGGGGATTTTACGGGGCAGCTCAACAATATTGTGGTGGACGGGACGACGGAGACGCCTGATTTTTCGCTGGATACGGCGAATCATGCGATGCCGCTACATACGAAGTTTCACGCGATTGTGGATGGGACGAACGGAGACACTTATCTGCAACCGGTGGAGGCGCGGCTGGGTGAGTCGGATTTCACGAATAGCGGCGCAATCATCAATGTGAAGGGGAAGGGCCACATTATCGATCTCGACGTGACGGTGCCGAATGGGCGGATACAGGATTTTCTCGAGCTCGCGGTGAAGACGAAGCCAGTGGTGATGACGGGGCGGTTGACGATGAAGACGAAGCTGCATATTCCCCCCGGGGATGAGAGCGTGTCGAAGAAGATTGGGTTGAGAGCAGGATTTACGCTGAGGCAGATTCACTTCACGAACCCAGAGGTGGAGGACAAGGTGGATATGTTGAGCCTGCGGGCGCAGGGTGATCCGAAGGCTGCGAAGCCGGGTGCGGAGGATGTGCATTCGCAGATGGTGGGGCAGTTTGTGATGGCTGCCGGAAGACTGAGCTTCAGCAAACTGAACTACACGCTGCCGGGAGCGACGGTGGCGCTTACAGGAGAGTACACGCTCGACGGAGAACGGTTTGAGTTTGAGGGGAAGATGCGGACGGATGCGAAGGTGTCGCAGATGGTGGCTTCGAAGTGGAAATCAATTCTGCTGAAGCCGGTCGATCCGTTCTTTAAGAAGAATGGCGCAGGTGCGGAGATTCCGGTGAAGATCAGCGGGACAAAGTCTGCGCCGAAGTTCGGGTTGGACCTGAGGCACAAGGATAAAGATAAAGAGGATATGGGTAAAGGTGAGAAGCCTTAGCGGATCGAATCATCTTCAGGCTTGGTCTGAAGAGAATCAGGGCCGGAGTTCTCGCGCGAAATTGACTAGGTCGAAGTGGAACAAGCGTTCTCGGGGTCCTTCCACTGCGTCTGGCGCAAAGTGCCGCGCCAAACTCTGCTCAGGATGACGCCTCTCTTATTTTTTGAAAATTCATCACAGCCTCGCGGGCGCTCGCGTGCGATGCGTCGTTCGATTTTAGTGAGTAGTCTTCATTGACGCGGAGCGATGTGCCAGATTGTCCGCTCAATCTCAGTGAATAGTCTTCATCGACGCCAAGCGACGTGTTGAATGGTCCGCTCGATTTAATGAATAGTTTTCATGCGGCGGGACATGAAGTCCATGAGGAGATAGTTGCCGAGGGTTTGCGGGGTGGTGAAGTAAGCTTTGCCGCGGCACATGGCGGAGACTGTTTGCACGAACTGCATGAGCGAGAAGTCGCTGGCGAGCATGAAGGTGTTGATCATGATGTTGGAGCGCTTGCAGCGGGCCACCTCTTCGAGGGTTTCGGAGATGACTAACGGGTCGAGACCGAAGGCGTTTTTGTAGATGCGGCCATCAGGCAGAGTGAGGGCGGAAGGTTTGCCGTCGGTGATCATGACAATCTGCTTCATGTCCTTGTTTTGTCGGGCGAGGATGCGCTGCGCCATGCGAAGACCTTCGCGGGTGTTGGTGTAGTGCGGGCCAACCTTGACGCGCGAGAGTTGCGAGACAGGGACTTCCTCGGCGGTGTCGTGGAAGAGGACGAGGTTGAGTGTGTCGCCGGGGAATTGGGTGCGGATGAGATGCGAGAGCGCCATGGCAACGCGCTTGGCGGGAGTGAAGCGGTCTTCGCCGTAGAGAATCATCGAGTGCGAGCAGTCGAGCAGGACGACCGTGGCGCATGAGGATTGATAGTCCGACTGGTGGACGTGCAAGTCCGAGTACTCGATGTTCATCGGCGTGTGCTCTTCGCCCTCGACGGCTGATGCGATGCCTTCGCGGACGAAGACGCTGGAGAGCGTGGCGGTGATGTCGAGGTTGAGGGTGTCGCCGAACTCGTAGAGTTTGGAGGAGCCGTTGATCTCGACGCCGGCGGCCTCGTGGCGCGTGTCGTGGCGGCCGAAGTTTGATTTGCCAAGGGGGCCGAGGAGTTCGCGGAGGGCTTTGTAACCGAGGAAGTCCATGCCCTTGTCGGTGACCTCGAAGCGGGCTTCCGAGTTGCCGTCGCCTTGCTGGCCCTGGCCTTCTTCGGGCTGCTCGGCGTTGATGAAGTTCTGCTCCTGCATCTTTTCGATGATCTGGTCGATTAACTCTTCGACCTGCTGCGCGTTGAGCTGGTTGAATTTTTCCTGAGATTCTTCGTCGAAGAGTTCGCCGGACTCGAGCGCCCGACGGATGGCCTCACGAAGGTTCTCCAGAGTCTGGTCGCCGTTGAACTCCCGGAAACGGGACATGGGGTCGTAGAAGCCGGAGTCGAGGAGGAAATCAGACAGCGCCTGCATCAGGTCTTCGAGACCGAAGGAGGAGGAGAGGTCGCCCGTGAATTTGGTGTAACGGACTCGCTTCATAAATGACCTTGATTCATTTTAGACCTGTCGGGAAGATGCCTTCGAGCGGCATTTTCATAGGGTGGATTTCCATCCGGATGGTTCGGATTTGCGGTGGCCCCAATCGAAACGTCGGCCGATGATGCCTTTCACGATGAGATGATCGGTGGATCCGGTAACGCCGACTCCGACGCCGAAGTTAATCTCCCAGGCAGGCGAGACATTGAGGTCGGTGACGGCGAAGAATTGATGCTGCTGATCGTGGAAGGATGAAGTGTCGGCGACGGAGCCTGTTGAGCCGTAGTATTCGATACCAGCTTGAATCTTGTGGGTGAAGTCATAGCCGACTTTGATGTTGGGGGAGAAGACAAAGCCATCGTTGACGCCTGGTCCGTGGAGGGCGCGATCGAAGGTGGGGTTGAACGACAGGTAGTAGCGTCCGGCCTGCTTGTCGATAATGGGGCGCATCTCCCATGTCCATGAGTCGGGAAAGAAGCGGGCGCGTTGGTAACCGATCTCGTTGGAGATGGAGAGGCCGACTGGGAGGTGCCAGCTCTCGGGTGCGCGGACGCGGGGACGGATGTGGTCACCGACCCATTGGTAGCCGTAGCCGCTTTGATAGCTGGTGAAGATATAGAAGCCGACTTCGGACCACGAGGTGATACCTTGAGTGATTTCAACGGTCTCGTGTTCAGCGTGGTTGGTTGGGTAGAGGCCTTCCTCGGTGTAGGGCGAACCGGGGACTGCTTTGAATCCGTTAACGGTGAAGTTGCTGTGAAGCTCGAACATCGTGGTCTTTGGTGCGACAGTCTCGGAGCCGTAGACCTGAATCTCGTAGTTGTCTTGAGCGTTGAGGCGCGGTGAGGCAACAAGGCAGAGGACGAAAAGGCATAGCGACAGGGTTAGGTGACCGGTGATTTTTGTGTAGCGGATGCTCTTCAAAGGTTAGACCTAGTGGACCCAGTGAGTGTTGACTACGGTGAGTTTGGGGCAGCCGACTTTGGCCGCGAGTTGATGGTCGGTAAGCGCGCGAGCGTGAGATTTTTGTCGTATCTCAGACTGGAATCGTTTGATGTCATTGAAGCGAAAAACCTGGCAGCCGCGCATGAAATCGACGACGTCGCCGGTTGCGCGATCGATGGAGTACATGCGAACGAGGTGGCCTTTGCGGTAGACGCCGATGGAATCGAAGCCGTCGTCGGCGGCAGGAATCATGGGGTCCAATGTGTAGTCGGGATTGCCGAGAGGCCAGCCCTCATCATGGGCGAGGATGGTGGCGATGTCATTGAGCTGAGATGCGGAGATGTGCGGGCGTGGAGGTGCGGGCTGTGCGGGGACACTTGGCGAAGATGCAAGAGCGGTGGCGAAGGCTACCATAACGATTTTGAGGTTGAGGCGTCGGTTGCGCATCGAATTCTCTTCCCAAGCTTACTTGTTCCTGTCAGAAGAGGAGGGAACGTAGCCGTCGATTACGGTGGTGCTGCCGCCGATACGGGTTGCAAAGGTAGGCTGCTCGAGACCCTGCAGAATGGTGGCGGGAATCTGTCCGGGGCCAGCATAGTGCGAGTAGAACTCAGCGAAAGAGAAGAAATCCGCACCCTTGTCGTCGATCATTTGTGCGTCGGGAGTGTAGGCTTTGATGATCTCCGGGTCGGCGAGAGCTTCGCCGAGGAAGTTGACGGCGTCGTGGATGGTGCGGCCGGTGGGAGATTTGTACGAGTAGAGGGGGACGTGCTGGCGTTCGGCGAATGACGCGAGTGGGGCGAGCGGCTGTAAAGCGAAGGACTGATAGTGAATGGCACGCTCGTGGCGCGCCATCTCCTGCGGAAGAGCGCCGCGCTGGTCAAGCTCGTCGATGCCCTGTTTGTAGACGCCGATGCCCCAGTTGAAGAGGTCGTTGTCGGATGAGATGACGCCGGTTGCGATGGCTGCCAGTCCGCGCCAGTAGTGGTGGTTGTTGGTCTGCTTGCGCGCTTTGTCGAAGTCAATGGTGCGGTGCGCCACCTTGTTCATCCACTGGATGTCGCGCTTGACCTGAGCGGGATCGAGTGAACTCTCGTTGACGAGCACCGACTCGCTGATGGCGGTGGAGCTTAGCGTCCATTCGACCTGGTACCACGCCTGGGAGCTTTCTTTGGGATCGTAGTCGAGCAACGCTCCGGCTTGTGCCCATGCGTCGATCTGTTGTTGCGCGCATTGGGCCTCTTGCTTGCTGGAGGTGACGAGCCATTGATTCATGCCAGCGGTAACGCGGCGCTCAAAGCTGTAGTAGACCTCGGTGGCCGCTGCCTCAGCGGGATTGGTTGGCCCGTGGCTGCCGTTGAGATAGTGCGGCGGGATGATCATGCGGCCGGTGGGTGGCGGAACCATTGGAAGCGCCACGCAGGAACGAAGCGAGGCGATGGCCTTGGCGGTGCGTGGATCTTTGTTGTGGGCTAACTGCTCGTGGCGTTGGTGTACGTCGATGTAGGAGGCTTTCGGATCGGAGATACGCTCAGCTCGTGCGACCGAGCATACGAGGGCGAACATGGCGACGATACACAGCGAACCCTTGGTCAACATGCAGATTTTCATCTCTCCAATTCGGGTTGATTAGTTGAAGCCGCGGCGGGTGCGGTTCTTGGCGTATTCGTCCCGCTCGATTTCGCGTTCTCGCATCTTTTCGGCGTAGCGGCTGGCCTCGTCGTTGCGGGCCTTCTTTTCTGCGGCGGAGAAGATGCGCTCTTCGGCGCGGCTGAGGCGCTTGTGAGCATACATGCCCTCGAGGAGAAACTCAGCGGCGCTGACGGCGAGTTCGGGTTCGGATTTTGCAGTGATCTTTAGCGGTGTGAGTTTTTCGAAGAGACCCTGGATTTGCTGAAGCTCTTCGAGGGAGCCGGAGGCGGGTTGGGTGTCGTTGAGTTGTACGGTGCCGCCGAGGTTGAACCATTGCTCGATCTGCTGGGTGTTGGTGTCAGGGAAGTACTGGTCGAAGACATTTTGTACGCTGGCGCGGATGATCTCGCGGATGACGGTGTCGGCTCCGCGCATCTCGCCTTCGTATTCGAGTTCGATCTTGCCGCTGATGCCGGGGAGAGCAGTGTAGATATCGCCTACGCGCGGGACGACGAGGGTTTCGTCGTGGAGCAGAGCGCGACGTTCGGCGTTCGAGATGACGAGTTCCATGGTGCTGATGGGGAGCCGCTGCGATACGCCGCTGCGCTTGTCGACTTTCTTGTCTTCACGCGCGGAGAAGGCGATTTGCTCGACGATCTGGCGGATGTAGTGGGGAATTTCGATCTTTGAGGACGGGCGGGTGGACCAGGCCTCCTGCGCTGTGATCGCGATGCCCTCTTCCACGTTCTCCGGATAGTGAGTACGAATCTCGCTGCCGATGCGGTCTTTGAGTGGGGTGACGATTTTGCCGCGGGCGGTGTAGTCCTCGGGATTGGCTGAGAAGACGATCGCCACATCGAGAGGGAGGCGGACAGGATAGCCCTTAATCTGTACGTCGCCCTCCTGCATGATGTTGAAGAGAGCAACTTGAATTTTTCCGGCGAGGTCGGGAAGTTCGTTGATGGCGAAGATGCCGCGATTGGCGCGGGGGAGCAAGCCGTAGTGCATGGTGAGCTCGGAGCCGAGGTCCTGGTTCGAGCGGGCGGCCTTGATGGGGTCGATATCGCCGACGAGGTCGGCTACGGTGACGTCGGGTGTGGCGAGTTTTTCTACGAAGCGGTCGTCGGGTGTGAGCCACGCTATCGGGGTGTCGTCTCCCATTTTTGCGATGAGGTCGCGGCTGTATTTGGAGATGGGTGCGTAGGGGTTGTCGCGAACCTCTGAACCGGCGATGTAGGGGCAGACGGGATCGAGGAGGGTTGTGAGGGCGCGGAGGATGCGCGATTTTGCCTGGCCGCGGAGCCCGAGGAGGATGAAGTTGTGCTTGCTGAGGACGGCGTTGACGAGCTGGGGGATGACGGTGTCTTCGTAGCCGACGATGCCGGGGAAGAGAGGGGCTGGGCCTTCGTTACCGCGCTCGCTTGCTGAGGCGCGGAGTTTGGCGATCAGATTTTCGCGGAGTTCGTCTTTGACGCTTCGCGCAAGGCGGGCTGGAGTGAATTCACTGGCGCGAAGGGCGCCTAGGGTTGCCGGGAGGGGGGTCGCCATGGTTCAAGTATAGATGTTTGGCGGAAGGGAAGGGTTCGGGATGGTGGTGGATTGATTCGATGAAAGTTGAGGTTAGTGTGTGAGGTCCTCGAGGAGGGTTTGCATTTCGCCGGCGGCGTGGGTGTTGTTGGTGCGGTGGGCGGCCGCGAGACCCTCCTTCAGGCGGGCAACAGCTTCGTCGGTGCGGCCTAGTTTGGCGAGCGTTTGGGCGGACATCTGGTAGGCGGGAACGTAGTCGGGGCTGTGCTGGATGAGGGTGGAGAATTCGGTGAGTGCGAGGTTGGTGTTGCCCTGAGTGTTGTGTTCCATGGCGAGGCCGTAGCGGGCGAAGGCGTTGGTGGGGTCGGCGGTGAGGATTTCGGAGAGGGCGGCGATCTTGTCCATGAGTTGATGGTAGCAAGTGGTCAGGTCGCGATCCTGCATGACGGGGCTGGGCGATTTAGACTTGAAGTATGAGCGATCAGGTTACAGAACGGAAGGTATCGGACTCGCAGTCGGAGCGGAGTGAGGTCATGTTGCCGGCAGACTCGAATGTGCTGGGGAGCCTGTTGGGCGGACGGTTGATGGAGTATATCGACATGGTGGGGGCCATGGCGGCTTCGCGGCATTCACGAGCGTATGTTGTGACTGCTTCGATGGATCACCTGGATTTTGTGGCTCCGGTAAAGGTGGGAGACTTGCTGATTTTGAAGGCGAGCGTGAATCGGGCGTTCAGGACATCGATGGAGGTTGGGGTTCGGGTGATGGTGGAGGACATACGAGAGCAGCGGTTGCGGCATGTTTCGTCGGCTTATCTGACGTTTGTTGCGGTGGATCGCGAGGGAAACAAGTTGTTAGTGCCGCGGATTGTGCCGGAGACGGAGCATCAGAAGAGGCGATTTGAAGATGCAGGACGGCGACGCGAGATGCGGGCGGAAGAAACGCGGAGGAAGAAGGAAATGCGGGCGTCGCTTGGGGCGGGATGGCATGTATGAGGGAGCGATGAGATGTGAGCTCCGGGCTTTGAGGATTTTGAGTTAGTTAAGGAGAGGGTAATGGGACATATGGGAGCAGGAGCGCCGCAGGGGCCGCAGCCGTTGCCGGGTGTGGCGCATGTGGTAGCGATTGGCAGTGGTAAGGGTGGAGTGGGCAAGACCACGGTTGCGGTGAATCTGGCGGTTTCGCTGGGGAAGCTGGGGTATAAGGTTGGGCTGATCGATGCGGATATCTATGGGCCGAATGTGCCGATGATGATGGGGGTTTCGCGGCAGCCGAATATTGTGGGCGAGAACCGGATTGAGCCGATTCTGGCGCATGGAGTGAAGTTTATTTCGGTGGGGCTGATCTCGCCGGGCGATAAGCCGATGGTGATGCGCGGGCCGATGCTGCATCAGATCATCCGGCAATTTCTGCAGCAGGTGGAGTGGGGGGAGCTGGATTTTTTGATTGTGGATCTGCCGCCGGGAACGGGAGATGTGGTGATATCGCTGGTGCAGACGGTGCCATTGACCGGAGCTGTGGTGGTTTCGACGGGGTCGGGTGTGGCGCTGCAGGATGCGCGGAAGGCGCTGGAGATGTTTCATCAGGTGAAGGTGGAGGTGATTGGCCTGGTGGAGAACATGTCGCAGATGACGTTGCCGAGTGGCGAGGTGATCGACGTGTTTGGTGCGGGGGGGACGGAGCGGACGGCGGCTCAGTTTGGGCTGACGTTTCTGGGAGGAGTTGAGCTGGATCCGCAGATTCGCGAGGGTGGGGATAAGGGGATTCCTGTGTCGCTGGCGGGGCCAGATTCGAAGCTGGCGAAGGGTTTTTATGAGGTTGCGAAGAAGGTTGCGGAGAAAGCGAAGGAGATTGCGTCCAAGAGTGAGGATGTGTTGGAGATCAGTTAGGCAATCTTGACGGCTGGCGTAGAGTTAAGGGGGTGGAGGGACGAATGGCGGATGCGGAGCGGGTGACGGCGCGGCAGAGAGCTATTCTGACGGCCATTATTGAGAGCTATATCGAGACGGGCGAGCCGGTGGGTTCGGGGACGATCGCGCGTCTGCAGAATGCTGAAGGGATTGGGTTTAGTCCAGCTACGGTTCGGAATGAGATGGCGGAGCTGGCGGAGGAAGGGCTGCTGGAGCAGCCTCATACTTCGGCGGGACGGGTGCCTACGGCTCGGGCTTTTCGGATGTATGTGGAGCAGTTGAGTGGGGGGGCACGGATCGATGCGGCGCGGTTGTCGGCGCGGTCGCGGTCGCAGATTGACCTTAGTTTTCAGGGGGTTGCGGGGACGCAGGCGGTGCTGGAACGGACGTCGCATGTGCTGGCTACGTTGTCGAGTGGCGTCGGGGTGGCGATTGCGGCTGCGGCGGAGGGGGACATGCTGGAGCATGTGCATTTTTCGCGGCTGGCTCCGGCGCGGGTGCTGGCGGTGGTGGTGACGCGGAGCGGGTTGGTGCGGGATCGGGTGCTGTCGCTGGATAAAGACCTGACGGTAAGGGAGTTGGAGGTTGCAGCAAATTTTCTGAATGAGCACTTTCGCGGGTGGAGCGTGGAGCGGGTGCGGGCGGAGATTGCGCGGCTGGTGGAGCGGGAGCGGAGTGAGTATCAGAGGATGCTGAACTCGGTGCAGCAGCTTTGGTCGAAGGCGCTGCCGGACGCTCCGGTGCAGACGGTGTATGTGGAGGGTGTGGCGAATCTCGTTGGGAGTCAAGAGGATAGGGAGCGGCTGCGGGAGGTGTTGGCGGCGCTCGAGGAGAAGCAGCGGCTGGTGGAGTTGCTGAATGCGTATATCGATGCGCGGCAGGAGAGTGTGAGGGTGGTGTTTGATCTGGAGGAGCACGCTCCGGAGATGTCGGGGCTGGTGTTGATTGCGGCGCCGGCGCGGATGGGTGGGGAGAGCCGTGGGACGGTTGGAGTGATTGGGCCGAAGCGGATGCACTACGAGAACACGATGAATGCGGTGAGCTATATTGCGCAGGTTTTTGACCGGATGCTGGAGCGGCGGGAGTGATTTTTTTGTGAAGGTGGAAGAGTGGTTTTTGCAGGGGTTTTTGCGAAAAGATGGGTGTAGAACGTGGTTTTTCGCTGGTGAGATTGTGGTGAATTGCTGGTGGATCGTGGTGTGTTGGATGGTGGTTTTCTGGGTAAGGAAAATTTGTCACTTTTTTGAAGTTTATTTTTTGAGGAGTTCGCGAGAGGGACGAAGGCATACCCCAGGGGCTAAAGCCCCAAGATGTTGGCGAGATCCAGAGGGCCAAGGCTGAAGCCTTGGCGTACCTAGAAGCTAAGGCCGAAGCCTTGGCGTACCCAGAAGCAAAAGGCTGAGCCCTTGGGATACCTAGAGGCAAGAGGCTGAAGGCTTGGCGTATCTAGAAGCTAAGGCTGAAGCCGGGAACATAGAGGCAAAGCGTGGTGTGGATTTGAGACGGGGGTGGGGGATGATGGACAAAGATCGATTCGCGCGATGGGCCGGGATGGCCGACAATAGAAGAGGAAACTCTATGAGGAGCAGACGAGCTATGCAGGACGAGATGACCGAACGGGAGATACTTGATCCGGAGGCTGTGGTTGGCCAAGGGATCGACCCTAGCCATGAGATAGCTGCTGAGTCCAGCGTGCACACAGAGCTGGAGCAGGTGAAGGGTGAGCGAGACCAGTTGCTGGACCGGCTGGCGAGGCTGCAGGCCGAGTTCGACAATGCGCGGAAACGGGAGGCAAAGGAGCGGGCCGATTCGCGGGATTACGCGATCTCGAATACGGTTGAGCCGTTTCTGGGTGTGATGGATAACTTTCAACTGGCGCTGAAGTCGGATGGCACGAAGGAGCAGCTGCGCGCCGGGGTTGAGTTGATTTTGAAGCAGATGGAAGATGCGTTGAAGGGGTTGAATGTGGTGCCGGTGGAGACGGTGGGGGCGCAGTTTGACCCGAGAATCCATGAGGCGCTGGGGAGCATCGAAACAAAGGAGTTCCCCGATCATCAGGTGCTCGAAGAGATTCGGCGGGGATACAAGATTCGGGACAAGTTGTTGAGGCCGGCGCTGGTGAGGATTGCGGCGAATTCGGGGCAGGTGTCGGATTAGGCTGCTTCGATGGAAGGCTTAACACCGATTTGCACAGATGACACCGATTTAGGAACAGGCAACGGCAAATGCGAAATGCGGGGATTCTTCGCTTTGCTCGGAATGACAAGTGTTTTTGGATAGGGAAGAGATTTTAGAGATATGGCGACGGCGAACGTGACGAAATCGGATTACTACGAAGTATTGAGTGTTTCGCGGGATGCGAGCGACCAGGAGTTGAAGACCTCCTACCGGAAACTGGCGATGCAGTTTCACCCGGATCGAAATCCGGATGATCCTACTGCCGAGGCGAAGTTCAAGGAGTGCAGCGAGGCGTACTCCGTGTTGAGCGATCCGGATAAGCGGGCGGCCTATGACCGGTATGGTCATGCTGCGTTCCAGAATGGCGGCGGCGGCAATCCGTTTACCGGCGGCGGCTTCGGTGGAAACGTGGATCTTGGGGACATCTTTGGCGAGATGTTCGGCGAGATGTTCAATATGGGTGGCGGAGGGCGCAAGGCTTCGCGGGTGCAGCGCGGGCGCGATCTGCGGTATGACCTGACGCTGGAGTTTGAGGAAGCGGTCTTCGGGAAAGAGAAGGAGATCAAGATCCGGCGGATGGAGACGTGCACGGATTGCAAGGGTACGGGCGCGGCACGCGGCAAAGCTCCGGTGACGTGTACGCAGTGCGGCGGGCGCGGGCAGCAGAGATTTCAGCAGGGATTCTTCTCTGTGGCGCGGACGTGTTCGGTGTGCGGCGGGACGGGAACGCTGATCGTTGATCCGTGCACGACGTGCAAGGGCGAGACGCGGGTGCAGTCGGAGCACACGATACTGGTGAAGGTGCCGGCGGGTGTGGAGCAGGATACGCGGATTCGCTACTCGGGCGAAGGCGAGGCTGGGAAGTTTGCCGGGCCTGCGGGTGATTTGTATGTGGTGCTGAATGTGAAGGCGCACAAGTTCTTTGAGCGCGATGGCGATGACCTGCATTGCGTGATGCCGATTTCATTTCCGCAGGCGGCGTTGGGGACGGAGTTGGAGATTCAGACGCTGGAAGGGCCAGCTTCGATCAAGGTGCCGGAGGGAACGCAGAGCGGAAAGACGGTGAAGCTGAAGGGCAAGGGCGTGCCGCATCTGAACTCGCATGGCAAGGGCGATCTGATTGTGGAGATTCGTGTGCAGACGCCGTCGAAGCTGAATAAGGCGCAGAAGGATTTGCTGAGACAGTTGAGCGAGACGATGGTGGTAGAGAATACTCCGCAGTCTCGGGGGCTGTTTGAGAAGGTGAAGGAGATGTTTAGTTGAGACAGGGAGTAGGGAATAGGGAGTAGGGAGTAGAAAAAATAACGAAGAGTGCCCGGGCTTTGGCTCGGGCATTTTTTGTGCGCGTCGGAGAAGATTATTCGCATGCGGCCGCGAGCAGCCAAAATGCGAGCATCCCGAGTGCGGCAATTGGGGAGTGCCACCGCAATGAATTCTTTCTCCATACTCCGCCGACGCCTAAACAGAATCCAGCAATCGAGAGCAATGCTCCCCATCTGTAGATTCTCATTAGCCGCGGGTAATAGAACGGAAAGCCGTGAGGGAGAATGTTAGCGTAAGCCACGGATGAGACGACAAGAAGAGCAGACGATGTCGCAAGGAGAAAGCCCGACAAAGAGAAAATCGAGGAGACTGTTTTTGACTTTGGGGTTTTCGTCCAACGCACCCATCCCCAGATGAGGATGACAGGGGTGACGATCAAAGCCCAGACAGCTAACACCAAGAACAGGATTTCAAGCGATTTGTTCAATAGGTCTCTCTGTGAAATGCTTCTGGAGATTTTATCCCTTCGTGGCTATCGCTACTGGAATATTGGCGACACTTCTGAATCGAGCGTTTCTCAAGCGAGAACAAATACAGGGGTCCTTCGCTTCGCTCAGGATGACGGCTTGGGATGCGGGGGATGACAACCAAAAATGCAACTGCTATGACGCGGCAACGGCAACCGCAGGTCCTTCGACTTCACCTCTCACAAATTGTGCGAGAGGTTTCGCTCAGGATGACAAGGTTTGGGATGAGGTGGGGGATGACAACCAAAATGCAACCGCAAAGGCGCGGTGGTAGCAACTGCAACGGCGCGGCAACGGCAACCGTAACGGCGCTGCGGTGGTCGGATTGGCGCTCCACGTCACACGCTTCTCCACCACGCGAGCAAAAGCGCTCGGCGGGGACCCCGGTTCGCGGTGAGGCTGTGAAGGATGGGGCACCCGGGCATTTTGTTTTTTGGCAACGCGTGCGGGCGAAAGATTCGCAACTGTAACAATCGAAGTCGGTTCGGGGTCAGAGTTGGTTTGGAAGACGGTGGAAGCTAAAAAAACTTTTCAATTTTTGTCACTAATTCGTCGCGGTCTTCGCTTTATGAGGTGAAGGCAGTTATGAAGACTGTCCTTCAGAAGGAGATTAGTCATGAAAAGCACACGGCTTACTTCCATCCTTGGTTCTAGTCTTATTGCGTCCGCCCTGGCAATCGGATCGCTTGCTTCGACACAGGTCGCTTCAGCCCAGATCCCGAGCACGATGGCCGAAGTGACTATTCCTTTCGATTTCCAAAACGGCTCGCAGGCATTGCCCGCCGGCACGTATCGCATCTCTGTTGCGACGAACCACCTGATTCGGCTGCAAGGGTCTGGTTCGGCAGGAGGGTTTGTAATGACTCATGATGCGATGAGAACCCGTGCTGCGAAACAAGGGACCGTGGTCTTCGATCGCTACGGGGACAAATACTACCTGCATCAGATTTGGACGGCAGGAAGCAAAGACGGTCTCGAATGCCCAAAGAGCCGCGCCGAGAAGGAGAGCGTGCAGGCGAGTAATGTGCAAGCTCCCAGCACGGTTGAGCTGGCTTTGAACGAAATTCCGAATCGGTGAATTTAGTTTTCAACTTTTGATTCAGCTGGCCGAGGTCAAACTCGGCCAGTTGTTTTTGTTGTAAGAGGCAAAGGCAACAACAGATCCTCCGCTTCGCGAAGGATGACAACTAAAATGCAACGGCAAAGGCAACAGCAGATTTCTCCGCTTCGCTGCGAAATGACAAACAAAAGGCTGCGAAATGACAAACAGAAGGCTGCGAAATGGCAAACAAAAGGCTGCGAAATGACAAACAGAAGGCTGCGAAATGACAAACGAAAGGCTGCGAAATGGCAAGCAAAGAAGTTTATTTTGCTTTCGTCAGAGATTGCAGGTGGGACTTGTCGATTTTCAGGGCGACGCCGGAGTTGCGGTCGGCGACTTCGGTGACTTTGTATTGGGCGGTGACGCCGATGAACTGGGCGATCTCGGATGGGGTGAGTTTGTAGTCGTCGGTGAGCCACTGGGCCATGTTGCTGGTGGCGTCTTTGAAGGCGTCGTCGAGGTAGCCGGAGTAGCCGAGGGCGATGATGGTTTGTGGGGTTTCGACGCGGACGGCGGGGATGCGCTTGTCTTGGATGAGGTCGACGGTGAACTCGACGTCCATGGAGGTTTCGAGGGCGTTGCCGTTGATCTCGCCGTCGCCCTGGAGGGCGTGGCCGTCGCCGAGGTAGAGGAGCGCGCCGGGGTTGGAGACGGGGAGGTAGATGGTGGCGCCTTCGGCGATTTCGTTGAAGTCCATGTTGCCGCCGAAGCCGCCGGAGTCGCCGGTGGGGGGTGGAGCGCCGGCGGGGCCGGTGGCGGTGGCGATGCAGCCGAGCATGGGATGGACGGGGATGGCGATGTTCTTGAGGTGTTCGGACGGCGGGTCGGGAGTGGCGGTGCCTTTGGCGAGGTCGAGATGCCAGCGGATGGATTTGCCGTTGTCGCGGGTCTTGATGGCGAGGTCGGGCGAGAGGGCGGATTGGACGATGGAGTCGTCGCTGCCGGCGTAGTCGCGGTTGAGGCGGAGGCGGTTGAGATGGACGACGAGGGTGTCGCCGGGCATGGCTCCCTGGATGTAGAAGGGGCCGGTTTCGGGATTGCCTCCGGCGGAGCGGCGGACGCCGTCTTTGTCTACGCCGCCGGCGTCGACGGTGGTGGTGTGGACGGTGTCGCCGGGGTTGATGGTGAGGACGGGTTTATAGAGCGGGGAGAATTGGCGGTAGAAGATGGTGGGGACGAACTCGTGGTGTTGCGGCGTGGTGTGTTGGAGCGGGGGGACGGGGGTGGCGGTGAATTTGAAGGTGATTGGGTTCTCGTTGGGATTGGTGAGGGTGAGGGTTCCGGCGAAGGTGTTGGATTGGACGGTGGCGTCGACGGTGGCGGTGCCGCCATCGGATGATTTGCCGGTGAGAGCGAGATGGGAGTTGGTGAGGGAGCCGGTGAGTTTGGTGCCGCCGAAGGTGCCAGTGAGTTGCTCGGGCGTCTGGTCGAGATCGAGACGCATGTATCGGGGAGTGCCGAAGAAGTCGGAGGTGAGGAGCCAGCGGCCGGTGAGGGGCTGGGTTTGGGTTTGGGCGGAGAGGATGAGGGCGGGGAGGAGGAGTAGAGCTGCGGTTAGGACGCGCTTCATGATGGCTCCCGGGAGATTTGGATAGCGATGGGGGATCGCTTGTCGAAACGATAGCAGGTGTGAGATACGGGTTTGCCGGCGATGCGGTTCACATGAATTGCGAGCCGGCGATGGCGATGGCGGCGATGGCGGCGGTTTCGGCGCGGAGGATGCGGGGGCCGAGGGTGACGGGTTGCCAGGCGTGTTGGGTGAAGAGGGAGATCTCTTCGGGGGTCCAGCCGCCTTCGGGGCCGATGGCCAGGGCGGTGTTCTGGCTTACAGCTTCGGAGGCTGCAGTTCTAAGAGCGGTGGTGAGGGTGGTGGATTGTTCGGTTTCGCTGAGGAGGATGCGGGTGGGCGATGTTTCTTGTTCGAGGGCTGGCTTGAGGGCGAGGGGGTCGGCGATTTCGGGGATGTCGGTGCGGCGGGATTGCTTGGAGGCTTCGAGGGCGATGCGGCGCCAGCGGTCGGAACGCTTGAGGGCGGATTGGGCGAGATGTTTTTCGGTGCGGCGGGCGAGGATGGGCGTGATGCGGGCGATGCCTAGTTCGGTGGCTTTTTCGATGGCCCACTCCATGTGATCGAACTTGAAGACGGCGAGGAGGAGATGGAGAGGAAGGGCGGCGTCGGACTGGAGTTCTTCGTGGAGGGTGAAGTCGACTTGATTTTCAGAAACGCTGATGATTTCGGCGCGGTGAAGGAAGCCGTTGGAGACGATGTCGTATATCTGGCCGGGTTCGGCGCGGAGGACGCGGGCGAGGTGGATGGCCTGGTCGCCGGTGAGGGTAGCGGTGGTGGCGGTCCAGGTGTCGGCGATGAAGCGGCGACGGGTCATGCCTTTGAGTTTAGTTGGTGGGGGCGGGTTCCGGACTAGCTCCTGCGGCCGAACTGCCAGGGGTTTCACTGCCGCGGCCGATGAGGACTTGCTGCTCGCCCTGATGGTAGAGGTCGACGTTGAGGACGGCGGTGCGGCGGTGGTCCCAGACCTCTTTGGTGACGGGGAAGTGAAGGAGGATCATGCCTTCGGCGGACTGGCCGGGGCTGATCATGGTGTCGCGGAGGAGAGGTTCGGAGGCGAGGGATTTGAGTTCGGGAAAGGAGGTGTAGACGTTGTCGAGGTCGCGTTTTTCGACGGCGCTGGTGGTGATCTCTTCACCCTCGGCAGTGGTGAGGGTGGCGGTGAAGTCCTTGAGGAAGAGCGGGAGGTGGAGACGGTCGTCGATGCGGAGGTTGGTGAGGACGTAGAGATTGTCCTCGGTGCGCTGGTTGGCGACGAGCATGGAGTCGGATTTGAAGACGGTGTGAGTGGGATAGACGACGGTGCGGGTGACGGTGAGGTCTGCGGTCTTGTGCGGGGTGAAGCGGAGAACGAGTGCGAGAACGATCCCCAGAATGAGGAACGAGAGGAGCACCGGAACCAGCAGGTTGCGTCGAGCGGGTTGAGCGAACTTGAGGTCGGACACTGGCAATGAGCATAGCAAGGGCGAAGTGTCTTCAGGAAGGTTAAAACATTCGAAACCTCAATAAAAATTGCGCGGCGGGATACGTAAGCGCTGACCCACGTTGTTATGCGGGGGTTTATGCGGCTGGGAGGGGGTGGGGACCCGCAAGGCTGTGGAAAGCTGGACATGAGGGGCTTCAGAGGCTGCCGAAAAAGTCATCTATGGCCGGAAGTTATTCCCTCAGCGGCTAAAGCCGCAATGCAAATGATGTTCATATGGCGCGGCTGAGGCCGCGCCCCTTCAAAGCAACGACTCTTCAGCAACCTGTTCAGGTCTTCTGGACCGCGTATTCCTCAAGAAAGACGGTGATGAGGGCGGCGGTGGGGACCGAGACGAGGGCTCCGACGACGCCGGCGAGGGCGGTGCCGAGGAGGAGGGAGACGAGGACGGTGAGGCCCATGAGGTTGACGCTGGAACGCATGATGCGGGGGATGAGGATGGCGTTTTCGATGTTGACGTAGATGAGGTAGAAGATGAGGACGCCGGTCATCTTGGTCCAGGAGTCGAGTGCTGCGACGATGCAGGCGAGGGTGACTGTGATGACGGCACCGGCGATGGGAATGATGTTGAAGAGTCCCATGAGGAAGCCGAGCAGGACGAAGTAACGGACGTGAAGGAGACCGAAGACGATGATGCTCGAGACGCCGAGGATGAGCATGAGCGTGCCCTGACCGACGAGCCATTTGCTGACTTTGCGCTCCGCTTTTTTCAGGGTGCCTTTGAGGCGCAGGCGATGGGGTTCAGGGAAGAGGGAGAGGAAGAAGCGATAGGCGTGCTCGCCCTCGAGCATGAAGTAGATGCAGAGGAAGGCGGCGGTGAGGATGTCGAAGAGGTGGGAGAGCCAGAGGGGGACGTTGGTGAAGAGATAGGAGGCGGTGGCGTCGAGTGCTCCGACGGCGCGCTGGGCGATGGTGTCGACGCCGAAGCGATTGACGAAGGGAATCTTCCTGAGTTTGGCGGCGATATCAGGGATTCGCTGAGGGAGCTCGTCGGAGAAGTTGCGGAGGTCGCGCACGACAGGGGGAAGGCCGGTGGTGAAGAAGAAGGCGAGGATACCGGCGACGCCGACGATGAGAATAATGATGGCGACGGCCCTTGAAGGATGGTAGCCGCGGATGTTGAGTTTGGTGATGCGGGTGACGGCCGGCATGAGAACGACAGCGAAGAGCGCGCTGACGTAGAGGATGAGGATCTCCTTCTTGAGGGTCCAGGCGAGGGCGAGGAGGAGCAGGACGCCGACGGCAAAGAGGATGTTGCCGCGGATTTCGGCGCGGGAGCGTTGCTCGTAAGGGGTGAGGTCTTCGGGTGCGGGGATGGCCAGGCGAGTTCTCCTTGGGATGCTGCCTGTTGGATGCAGTTTAGTGTGCGCTTTTGCGGGTTGGGTGGGGGAGTGTGGAGTTTGATTCTTCGGGTGTTCGTTGTAAAACGGGAGACGGAAAGCATACCCCAGGGGCTGAAGCCCCTTTTACTTGGCTTCTTGGAGAGGCCCAAGGAGACCCAAGACTAAAGTCTAGGGCTACCAGCCTTAGGTTACCTAGAAGCAAGTTTTAGCTTTGTTTCGATAGGTGCCGGAGAAGATCCTCGACCGTTTGGTCTGGACTGAGGTCGGTGGTGTCGATGGTGAGGTTGGCGAGGCGGCGGTAGAGGGGGTGGCGCTTGTTGAAGCGTTGCTGGGCGGTGGTGGGATCGGCGAGGACGGGGCGAGTGATGTCCTGCAGCATGCAGCGGTCGAAGAGGGTGGGGAAGGGGGCGTCGAGGAAGATGGTGAAGGTGGCAGGGGTTTGTTCGAGGAGGAGGCGGTTGGTGAGCTCTTCGGGGGTTCCGCCGCCGAGGGCGAGGACGGTGTGGTCGCGGCCGAGGGCGGAGGCGAGGGCGGTGGATTCGAGGCGGCGAAAGTGGGCTTCGCCGTGGCGCTCGAAGAGCTGGGGGATGGTGGCTCCGGTGCGGGCTTCGAGGTGGGCGTCGAGGTCGAGGAAGCTGCCAGCTGAGGCGGGCGGCGAGGAGGCGGCCGATGGTGGATTTGCCTGCTCCCATGAAGCCGGTGAGGACGAGGCGGCGGAGATGGGCGGGGATGGGTTGGGGGCCGGGCTCGTTGATGGGCTTACTCTCCGTGGGGGTTTCGGTTTGGGCTTGGGGCTGAGTGGTCATGGCCTCTCCTTGCAAGTGTTTCGTGAAAATCAAAGAGCCGCAACCTTTTTGGGCTGCGGCTCGGGAAGATCGATGACTCTGAGGGTTCTAGGTATTTTCAGAGATGCATGCGAGGACTCCACTGGCCGCAGGGTTGCGCCAATAGGAGAAGGTAAAGACCGTAAATCGGAACGCGCTCGTCATGCTGGAGACAAGGGTACCGCGGGGATGCGGATATTGCAAGGGTTAGGTGAGTTGCGTCGTCTGCGATGGCCTGGAGGGTTACCTAGAAGCAACCACAGACCAGACGGATTCGCGCTTTTCTCCCCGGTTTTGCGCGATGGTGCATCCGGATTTGGATGTGCGTCACCCAGCCTTACACTGGAGACTCAATGCGTACTCGTATATTCATGCTTGCGATAGCATGCGGCTTTCTGTTTTTGAGCCTGCCTGCTCACGGGCAAGCCTCCTCGGGCCGATCCTCCCGCCATTCGCAAGAGGCGTCCGGAGATAAAGATCCTGCTGCGATTCTTGAGATTGGCGCGGCTACGAGTTGGAATGTGACTGGGGGTGCGGCCACTTTTGCGCCAAACTTTGCAGTCGAGACCACACCGATAGAGAACTGGCTGGAGCTTGAGGCAGGCGTATCACCGTTCTATACCCGAAGTTCAGCGGAGTGGGATGTCGACCTGCTGTTTAAGAAACCCTGGACAATCTCGCGCAAAGCCGAGTTTATGCTGGGTGTTGGTCCGGGGTGGGTGCATCTTAGGCAGAACGGGAAGACCACCAATTCCATAGCGGGCGAAGTGGCCGGCGACTTCATGTTCTGGCCGGCCCATAGGCACCGCTTTGGCTGGTTTCTCGAACCCGCCTATGACTATAGCTTTGCGCGGGGGCATCAACAGTCCATCGGCATCAGTGGCGGTTTGCTCATCGCAATTCCCTGATCCGATTTCCTGCTGGTTCGGGGTTCTAGACGCCGAGGAGAGCGGATCGCACTTTGCGCGATGGCCCACCTTATCGACGATGAAACCGTCGCGAAGATGGGGCACCCAAATTTAGATGTGGCCAACCCGCCGGGCTCGGATGTGGCGTCTTCGCGCCGTGTCCCTAGTACTTCTGGCAGTTTCGTGCTCTTTGACGCGAAGGTACACTCTCCACTTATCGGTGCCTTTACGGTATGGTCTCAGGGCCGGATATCAGCCACGAGCCATCGAAATAGTCAGCGACAAAAAGGAGACTACTCATGGGAGCGTTATTACAGGAAATTCCTGCTCTGGCGGCAGAATGCGCTGACGGGTAAGTGGGATCCGCCTCCTTATCAAGAAGGCCGGGGCGGCCTGACGAAAAATGAGCCAAATTTCTGATGGACAGAACGACGAAAGAAGGAACACGATCATGAAAATCAAATTTGCATTGTGCGCGATGCTGGTGTGCATCACGTCCGCGATTGCCGCTGGACAGACAGTCTCAGTCAACTACAACCACAGCCAGAGTTTCGCGCAATATCACACGTACGCCTGGCAAATTGACGATCCAAACAAAATAGCCAACTCCATCCTGGCGCAGGTCGCGATCACCGACACCGACGGTGCCCTCGCGGGAAAAGGCTTAAGAAAGGTTGACATAAGCGCAAAACCAGACCTGATCGTAATCGCGACCGGCGGCTTGAAACAAGAGACCTCCTACAATGCCTGGGGCATGCGGGGTATAGGCGGCGGAATGGGTGGCATCACTCCACAACAGAATGTCGAGGGAACATTGATAGTCAGCCTCTATGACGCTAAGCAGAAGGCGCTGATATGGCGGGGCATTGGTGAGGAGACATTGGGCAATAACGGTGACAAGAATCAGAAGATGGTGCAGAGCGCCATCTCCAAGATGTTCAAGCAGTGGCCAAAGACTTAAGAGACTCGACCGGTTCGAGGAGAAAAGCAATCATCCTGGAACTCATCCCTGGAACATCGTGGAACTGAGATGACAGTTGGCAGACTCCGTCACCTGGGCAGGCTGGGTCTTTCACCCCATTCGACCCGACAAGCGATGGCCTAAACGGTTTGGGGGACGTGGAGGTCGTCGTCGTCGTTGGAGCCGTTCTGCCTGAGCTTGTTCTGGATGTTGCTCCAGACGGTGTCGCTGGGCTCGGTGGGTTCGAAGAGGCTCTTGGCCTGATCGGCGATCGCTTCGAGGTCGCGGACGAGGGCGGCGCAGTCGGGGTTGTTCTTGAGGAAAGTCTGGAGGCGCGGATCCTGGCTGACGTGGCCGTCTCCGTTGGCGAAGAACTCAGGCAGGTATTTCTCAAAGTCCGCAGGGGTCATTGTGTCGAAGTCGGGAAAGTTGGTGCCGCTCATACCACTACCTCTTTGTAGCCGTTTGGCTGAGCCGATTCGGAAGACGGCTGGGGCTGGGCGAGGAGTTCGCGGAGTTTGAGGCGAGCTTTGTGGAGCTGGGATTTGCTGTTGCCGGTGGAACACTCGAGCATGGTGGCGATTTCGTTGTGCTCGAAACCTTCGACGTCGTGGAGGACGAAGACCATGCGGTAGCCGGGGGGAAGCGAGGCGACGGCGCGCTCGAGGGCGACACGGTCGACGGAGCCGGTGAGCTGGAGGTCGCGGCTGCCGAAGTCGCGCTTTGGGGCGTCGTCTTCTGAGGGGTTGATGGTCTCTTCGAGGGAGACGAGATTGAGGCCTTTTTTACGGAGATGCATCAGCACCAAATTTACCGTAAGCCGATGAAGCCATGTGGAAAAAGCGGACTCTCCGCGGAAGCTGCCGATCTTGCGGAAGAGATGGAGGAAGGCCTCCTGGGTCATGTCCTCGGCTTCGGAGACGTTGCCGAGCATGCGGAGACAGAGGGTGTAGACGCGGCGTTTGTGGAGGGCGTAGAGGCGGGAGAACGCTTCTGCGTCTCCGCTCTTCGCGGCTTCGATGGCTTCTGCTTCGCCGGCGATGGGTGGGTTGCGCTTGAAGACGCCGGGAGTCGCGTTGTTTTGGGTCATTTGTAGGCCTTGGACGTCCATAGCTAGACTCCGGGTTTAATTTCGCCGATCACCGTTAAGTTGTCGCCTGCTTTTAGCCTACCGCAAACGGAGGAGGATTAAAGTTGTGCGCTCGTGGGTTGGATGGACGACATGGGGGAAGGGTTGTAAAGGGGCAGGGAGTTATGAGCTTTGAGTTGTGAATTATCAGAGACTTATGAGCCGATGAAGCGGGCGTAGAGGGAACGGGCGAGCGTGATGTCGGTGGTGCCCTGGATGATGGCGCGGCCGTCGGCGAAGAGGGTGAAGGTGTGGGGTCCGCGCCTGAAGCGGAGGAGGAGATTGTTGAAGCGGACTTCTTGAATATCGCCGTGGGGGAGGAGGCGTTCGCGCATGGCGGCGAAGTCGACGGGGCGGTGATGCTCGTGGATCTGGACTGAGTTTCGGCCGCAGAGGGTGATGTGAGGGCGGCCATCGCCGGCGAGATGCGAGAAGATGCGCTGGCTGCAGACGGTGCAGGTGGGGTTAGGGGTGCTGGCGTTGATCTCGCTGTCGCTCGTTAGTCCATAGATCGAAGGACAGGAGGGTGCGGCGCATGAGGTGAGGCTGGTTGGTGAGGAACTTGAGGGCTTCGGTGGCCTGGATGGAGGCGGCGAGATTGACAGCGGTGGAGAGGATGCCGGCGGTGTCGCAGGTTTCGACGGGGCCGGTGGGGGGCTTGGGGAAGATGCAGGCAAGGCAGGCGAGTAGGGAGTAGGGAGTAGGGAGTAGAAAGATCGCCTGGTGGTTTGGGGAGGATGTTCATGGTGGCGGCGTAGGCGCCGATGGCGGCGGCGTAGATCCAGGGTTTGGATTGCTGGACCGCGAAGTCGTTGATGAGGTAGCGGGTTTCGAAGTTGTCGGTGGCGTCGAGAATCAGGTGGGCGAGACGGAGGAGTTCGTGGATGTTGGCGGGGACGAGGTCGTCGATGCGGGCGTGGACCGCGATGGTGGAGTTGAAGAGAGCGATTTTGCGGCGGGCGGCTTCGGCTTTGGGGAGGGATTCGCGGGCGTCGGCCTCGTCGAAGAGGACCTGACGCTGGAGGTTGGAGGGTTCGACGAAGTCGCGGTCGATGAGGGTGAGAGTGCCGACGCCGGCACGGGCGAGGAGGGAGGCGGTGGCGGCTCCGGTGGCTCCGACGCCGACGATGGCAACGTGGGCGGAGCGAAGGAGATGCTGGCCGGTGGCCCCGATGCCGGGGAAGAGGATCTGACGGGAGTAGCGATCGTTATCTGTGATGCGATCGTTGATGGGCAAGGCCGATGGGCCGTCGGGGGTGCTGATCTGGGTGCCATCGGATGGTTGGGGAACGGATAGGGTGGGATGCTTGGACATGATGAAGGCGATACTGCCAAAAGAGCACCGCTATTCCGTAGTATAGGGAAGGGACGGATGCGCAGGGAACCCGTCGGCATGCCGGATGGTTTTCGGCATCCTAGGACAAAAAGGGTCTGCCATACAGGTGCAGCTCTGGGAGTGCACTTTTGCGACGCAGTCTCCTGGACCTGCAGGGCTCCTTAATTCATAAATGGCAGAACGAATAGTGGGTGGCTTTTTGGGTCAGGTGCAACGAGGTCGCGCGCGGAGGTCACTGAAGTTGAGGTGCAGGCGTTTCGCGGCGGCGGTGTGGCTTGGATTGTCGTTGGCGGCGGGGGCGGCTGGAGCGCAACAAGTGCCGGCGGCTTCGACGCCTGCTGCGGCGACGCCAGCCGAGGTGCAGCGGACGCCGGCAGTGCCTGCGGCTACTGGGGACACGCAGTCGGCGGCGAATGAGACCGGGTTGACGACGTCGGTGTGGGACTGGAAGGGGCTGCGGGTCGACAAGATTCTGTTTGAAGGCGTTACGTTCGATCCGACGGATACGCTGCCGCAGGAACTGGAGCAGAAGGTGGGGACGCCGCTCGATCCGGAGCAGGTGCGGGCGAGTTTGCGGCGGTTGTTTGCCAGCGGACGCTACCGGGATATTTCTGTCAGCGGGGTGCGGCAGGGGGATGCGGTGACGCTGATCTTTGCCGGGGCGGAGCGGTACTACGTGGGGCGCGTGACGATTGATGGAGTGAAGAGCGAGCGGTTGGCGTCGCTGCTGGAGTTTGCGACGAAGCTCTCGCCGGGGACAGCGTTCAACGAGTCGCAGATTGCGGCCGGGGCGGAGGGCATCAAGGACATACTGCAACAGCAGGGGTACTACGAGTCCGTTATGTCGGCCGACTCGCAGGTTGATGTTGCGGGCGACCAGGTAAATGTAACCTATACGGTTTCAATTGGGCCGCAGGCGCGCGTGGGGCAGGTATCGCTGGTGGGTACCGACCCCGGAGTGACGCTGGAGGAGTTTCGCAAAAAGGGGAAGCTGAAACAAGGCAACAGGGTGACGCGGGATACGACGAGCAATGCGCTGGAGCGGCTGCGGAAGCTGTACCAGAAGAAGGACCGTCTGGAGGCGACGGTAACGCTACAGAAGTCGACGTACGATAAGGCGCGGAAGCAGGTGGACTATGAGTTCCACGCGAACCAGGGACCCGAGGTGAGGGTGGCGGTGGAGGGCGTGAAGATCTCGAAGAACCGCATGCGCGAGTTGATTCCGATATACGAAGAGGGGACGATCGACAACGACCTGCTGAACGAAGGGATGTTCAATCTTCGGGATTACGAACAGCAGCAGGGCTACTTCGACTCGACGGTTGACGTAAAGGTGGTGGGATCGGGGACGGCTACGGAGAGCGTGGTGTTTTCGGTGGATCGCGGGGTGAAGCACAAGGTGGAGTCGGTGGAGTTGATAGGAAATAAATACTTCACGGACGATCTGCTGCGGGAGCGGATGCGAGTGCAGAAGGGGAATGCGTATCAGCGGAGCGGACGGTACAGCCCTGCTCTGGTGGCGGCTGATGTGAGTGCAATTCAGGCGCTGTATCGGGCGAATGGGTTTGATGAGGCGAAGGTGACGACGGATGTGAAGGACGTCTCGACGTTGCCGAATGGAAAGCCGGTGAAGTCGGGCGAGATTGCTGTGACCTACAGAATTGTCGAGGGACCGCAGCAGAAATTCGGTACGGTGGCATTGAATGGCGTGGATGCGAGCCGGATGGAAGATGTGAAGGGATTGATGAACACGCAGTCGGGACAGCCGTTTTCGCTGGTAACGCTTTCGGGCGACCGGGATACGGTGCTGCAGTATTACCTGAGCCACGGGTTCGATCAGGTGAAGGTGGAGATCAGACAGGGGAAGGATGCGAAGGATTCGGATAAGACAGATGTGTCGCTGAATGTGACGGAAGGGCAACAGGTGTTCGTCAACCGTGTGCTGCTGTCGGGAGTGGACAAGACGAAGCCGAAGGTGGTGCAGTCGCAGGTATTGGTGCATGCGGGCGATCCGCTGGACCAGACGGCGTTGCTGCAGACGCAACGAAATTTGTACAACATTGCGCTGTTTAACGAAGTGATTACGGCGGTGCAGAACCCGGCTGGGGATGCTCCGCAAAAGAATGTGCTGTTGCAACTGACGGAAGCGAAGCGGTGGAACGTCACGTATGGATTTGGGCTGGAGGCGCAGACGGGAACACCACAGACCGGCATGATCTCAGAGGCCTCGTGCATCCAATTGAAACTTAACCCGTGCAACCAGCTGTCGCAAGAAGGGAAGACGGGGGTGAGCCCGCGAATATCGCTGGATGTGTCGCGGATTAATCTGTGGGGAACGCAGGACTCGCTGACGCTGCATTCGTCTTATGGCTTGCTGCAGCAGGTGGCGATCCTGACACTGCAGAACCCACACCTCTATGGGAGCAAGAATTTTTCCGCGGCGATTTCGGGTGGGTACTCCAATATTCGGGACATTTCGACGTTTGCGTCGTCGACGCTGCAGGGCGACTTTCGGGTAACGCAGAGGCTGAGGCGAAGGGATACGTTTATCTATGACTTTCTGTACCGGCGCGTGGCAGTCGATCCAAACAGCCTGCAGGTTTCGGCGGACCTGATTCCGCTGCTGTCGCAACCGGTGCGTGTTGGCGGCCCGGGACTGACCTGGTTTCATGACACGCGTTCGCCGTCGCCACTGGATGCAGTGAAGGGGCAATACACGGCGTTGCAGACGTTTGTTGCTTCGTCGAAGTTCGGTTCAGAGACGAACTTCTGGAAGATCGACGGAACGAATTCGACCTACTATCAGTTTGGCAAGCTCAAGTATGTACTGGCGCGGAGCACTCGGATTGGGTTTGAGCAGTCGTGGGGGGCAAATCCGAATGCGGGAAACGATGCTTGTCTGAATCCAGATCCCCAGGGCAATAATTTGCTGGCCACGAATCCGAGTTGCATTGCGGTGCCGCTGCCGGAGCGGCTGTATGCTGGAGGCGCCAACTCGCTTCGCGGATTTCCGATCAATGGTGCGGGGCCCAGGGATTTGCAGACAGGCTTTCCTGTGGGCGGGACGGCGGCGATTGTGAACACGCTTGAGCTTCGGATGCCGGCGCCGACACTGCCGTGGGTGGGAAACAGCGTGTACTTTGTTTTGTTCCACGATATGGGGAATGTGTTTCAGAACGCTTCGCAGATGTTTCCGAGCTTTCTGCGTTTCAATCAGCCGAACCGGGCGACGTGCTCGAATGTGTCGGGCCAGATTGGAACCTGCGACTTCAATTATTTTTCGCATGATGTGGGAGTTGGCGTGCGATACAAGACGCCGGTGGGGCCGATTCGTCTGGACTTTAGTTACAACCTGAATCCGCCGGTGTATCCGGTGATTTATGACTTCGATAACAACCCTCCGCATCAGGGCCATGCGGCGCATTTCAATTTCTTCTTCAGTATCGGAGAGAGCTTCTAGATGAGTTCGATGACGCACAGGACGGAGAGGTGGCTGGTGGGCGCGGTAGCGCTTGCGGCGATGTCTGTGCTGTCGGGGGGATGGTTGTCAGCGGCGCAGACTTCGGGTGCGCCGACGAAGACGCCTCAGACGAGCAGTGCCGCGATTCCTGTCCCCGGCGTGATGCTGGACCGGCTGGTCGCCGTGGTGAATGGCGACGTGATTCTGGAGAGCGATGTGGATGAGGAGCGTCGGTTTGAGGAGATTCAGCCTTACCGCGCGCCTGCCGAATTCACGCGCGAGAAAATCATCGAGAGGCTGATAGACCGGGCGCTGATTCTGCAGCAGGCGGGGCTGGAGCCCGGAGATGCTGTTCCGGACAAGGACCTGGATGCTCAACTGGCGACGGTGCGGCGGGATATTCCGGCGTGCAAACAGTATCACTGCGAGACGGACGAGGGGTGGAAGAAGTATCTGGGCGACCACGGATTTACAGAGAGTGAATTTCGGGCGCGGTGGATGCAACGGATGCAGTTGTTGAAGTTTATCGAGGTGCGCTTTCGAAATGGGATCGCGATCTCGGATGCCGAGATCAAGGAGTATTACGAGAAGACGATGCTGCCGGAGTATGCGAAGCGGAGCGTAACGCCGCCGCCGCTCGAGAAGGTCTCGAAGCGCATTGAAGAGGTGCTGTTGCAGCAGGAGGTTAGTGCGCTGCTGCAGGACTGGCTAAAGTCGCTGCGGGCGCAGGGCAGTGTGCGGATGATCATGCCGGGTGAGGTGGCGCCGTGAGCGATCTCGAGAAAAAAATACACGAGAAGAAGGAGATTATTGAGGCGAAGGTCGGCGGCGAGATTGCCAAGGTGAAGCGTTCCCTGGCGACCCGGATGGGGCGCGCGGTGGCGTGGACTGTGATTGGGTTTGTGATCCTGGTGATGGTGTTGTTTTTTTCGTTCGCGTGGTACTCGAGGACGGATGATTTCAATCGCCGGGTGGGGAAGGAGGTCGTCACGGTTCTGGAAGATGCGACGGGTGGGCGAGTGGAGCTGGGAAAGATAAGCTTCGATCTGCGGCATCTGACGATCGAGGCCGATAGGCTGGTGATTCATGGGCTGGAGGGGCCGGGTGAGGCTCCGTACCTGGCGGTGGACAAGATTGAGCTTCGACTGAAGCTCTTGAACCTGCTTTCCTATACGGCGGGGGCGGGAGTTGAGTCGCATGTCCGGTTGAGTTATCTGGGCGTCGATCATCCGCAGTTCCATTTGATTGTGGATAAGGATGGGAAGACAAACCAGCCGGAGCCGAAGCATCCGAGAACGAGCAAGACCCCGCTGACAGATACGCTGCTGGACTTGAAGGCGCAGGAGGTGGCGATCACGAACGGCGTTGCGCTGTTGAACAATCGCGCGATTCCGTTCGACATGGCTGCGCGGGATCTGGGTGCGGAGGTGCACTACATCTCGTCGACGGATCGTTATGGAATGACGGTGGACCTGAAGGACCTGCGGACGAAGATGGCGACGCAGGTGGAGGCCCAGTCCGCGTTGCATCTGACGGCGCAAATGGGACGAGATGCGGTTGAGCTCGAGCAGCTTGAGTTCACGAGCGGGAAGAGCTCGAGGCTGGAGGCGACGGGGAGTCTGAAGCGCTTCGAGAAGCCGGAATGGCAGGCGACGGTGAAGGGATCAGTGGAGCTGAAGCAGCTTTCGGTGCTCGCCAACGTGGATGGGCTGAATGCAGGGACAGTGAATCTTGATCTGAAGGGGCACAACTGCGTGACACCACCGGCGGTGGCGCAGAAACACCCGCCGTTCTGGCAGCGAAGTCATCCACAGGAGACGACGAAGCCGCCGCGGCCCCTGCCACCGGATGCCGATTGCGTGACGGGATACCTGCTGGTGGGGACGGCGAAGATTTATAAGGCGTCGTATCGAAATGAATATGTACGGCTGCACGATGTGGATGGCGGCGCGACGCTGCACGTGACGCCGACGGAGCTTTTGCTGACGGCGTTAACGGGCTATCTGCCGGGTGGAGGAAGTGCGGCCGGCGAGCTGCGAATTGCAAACTGGTTGGGTGAGGTGCCGTCGAAGGACGTTGCTGCGAATTCACCTACAACGAAAGCTGCGGTGACGACGGCCAATACGACGGCGAAGTCGGTTGGTGCGAAGGCTCCGATCACGGAGACAAAGGTACCTCCAGTGCAGACGGCGCATGCTTATCTGACTGCGACGCTGACGAAGATTCCGCTGCGAACGATTATGGATGTGACGGCGCCGGAACACTATGGCGATCTGGGATTCGATACGGCGGTGAGTGGGCCGGTCAAGGTAGAGTGGGGCGGGCCTGCGAAGTCCATTGCCGATACGGTGGAGGTCGATGGAAACTTGACGTTTGCGCCAACGGGGGTGAAGCGACCGGGGGCGTTGAACGATGTACCGGTGACAGGGCAGACGGTGGCGCACTATACGGGGCGGAATGAAACTGTTTTGATCCAAAGGATCACACTGCAGATGCCGGGGACGAACTTCGAGGCGTCGGGTGTGCTGGGGGTGAATGAAGGTGATCCGCTGACGGATCTGCGGGTGGACCTGACGGCGCGAGACCTGTCGGAGTTCAACCAACTGCTGACGACGCTGGATCTGGAAGGAAATGGCAAGAAGGGCTCGGCTGCGATACCTGTGGTGCTGCATGGCGCGATGCAGTTCAACGGAACAGCGAAGGGGAAGATTGCGGATCTGGATGTGAAGGGGCACATGCAGGCGGAGAATACGGAGTTCGCGCTGGGAACTACGGATGTGCTGCTCGACTCGGTCGTGGCGGACGCGGAGTATTCGCCGAATTTCGGCGTGCTGGTGACGAGTTCCACGATCAAACGTGGGACCGCGGTGCTGAATGTGGAGGGGACGCTGGTGCCGCGGAAGGTGGTGGGGCGCCGTGGTGCGGTGACGTATGAGTGGGATGACGGGATGGCTTTGGATGCGAAGGCACAACTGGCTAATGCGCAGGTGGTGGATGTGCTGCAGATTGCCGGACAGCAGGGGAAGGTTCCGTTGACGGGAATGGTGGCGTTGAATGCGCAAGCGACGGGGACGCTGAGGAGTTTGAATGGAGGCGGGCACCTCTCGCTGACAAACGGCGTGGCGTATGGAGAGCCGTATGAGTCCGCGGTGGCGGAGCTGACGGTGTCGGGGCAGGATATCGCAGCGAGCAACGTTGTGTTGAAGGTGCATGGGATGCAGATCGCCGGCAATGGCGGGTATGACTGGGGCAGCGAGCGTTTGCATGGGCATGTGGAGGGGCACGATATTTTGCTGTCGAAGTTCGAGACGGTGCGAAGGGCACAGACAGATTTAGATGGCGTCGTGAGCGTGGTGGCGGACGCGAATGGAACGATGACGCAGCCGGGGTTGAAGGCGAATGTAAAGCTCACGAAGGCGACATACAAGGGGCAGGGGATAGGCGAGGCCGTCGTTGAGGCGCATAGCGATGGATCGACGGTTTACTTCAACGCGAACTCGACGATTGTGGGTGCGAAGGTCGACTCGACAGGCCAGGTTGGACTGACCGGCGACTATCCTATGCAGGCGAAGGTTACGCTGGCGGGGTTGGATATCGGCAAACCGATTGCGATGTTTGGCGGGGGAGATATAAAGGCGCAATCGCTGATTGATGGCACAGCCACGGTGAGCGGTCCCCTGAAGACGCCGAAGGAGTTGAGCGGAGAGGCGGAGTTCAGCCAGGTCGATGTGCATTTCAACCAACCGGATGTGAAGGTGCAGGGAATCGAGCTGAAAGAGTCTGGGCCGTTTCGGATCGGGCTGCGCGGCGGAGTCGCAACACTGGAGCAGGTTCATATCACCGGAACGGACACGGACATCCAGCTTAGCGGAACGGCGCAATTGCTGGGAGTGACAGACCCTAAGGGCGGCAAGCTGGACGTGAAGGCGGTGGGAAGTATCAGTACGACGCTGCTGCGTACGTTAGACCCAGACCTCATCTCGACGGGGAAGGTTGAGTTTACCGTGTCGGCGGGTGGGCGTGTGACGAATCCGGAGTTGACAGGCAAGGTGCAGTTCGACAAGGTCAACGTCGCGATGGATGGAGTTCCGAACGGGTTGAGCAATATGAACGGGACGCTGGTATTCAGCGGAGACCGGCTGCAGGTGGAGAGCCTGACGGCAACGACGGGCGGCGGCACGCTGAAGATTGGCGGATCGATTCGCTTCAGGAATGGCGTATATGCCGATCTGACTGCGACGGGCGATGTGGTTCGAGTGCGGTTGTATGGCTTGAGCGCGACGGCGAATGCGAACCTGAGGTTGCAGGGCAGCGAGGCGAGTTCGACGTTGAGCGGAACAATTCTGATCACACGGTTCGGGATCAGCCAGGCTGTGGATTTTGCTGCGTTCGGGTCGCCGGGAGGGGTAAGTGCGCCGCCTGATCCGAACTCTCCGGCAAACAAGATCCGGCTGGATGTGCATGTGACGAGTGCGCCGCAACTGGACTTCCAGAACTCGTATGCGAAGCTGGCGGGGACGGTGGATCTGACGATTCGGGGAACGGCGGCGGTGCCGTCGTTGCTGGGGCGGATCGAGATTAACGAAGGAAGCGCGACGTTTGCGGGGCAGAAGTATCAACTGGAGCGGGGAGATATCTACTTCACGAATCCGGTTCGGATCGATCCGATCATCGACCTGGATGCGACGGCGCAGGTGGAGAACTACGACATTACGGTCGGACTGCATGGGACGGCGACGAATCTGAAGCCGACATACCGGTCGGAGCCGCCGCTGAGTCAAACGGACGTGTTTGCGCTGCTGGCGCTGGGAAGGACGCAGGAGGAGGCTCAGCTTTACCAGGAGCGTCAGGTGCAACAGGGCACCGATCCGACGACGAGCGCGCTGCTGGGTGGAGCGTTGAATGCTACCGTGAGCAACCGCGTGGAGAAGTTGTTTGGTGTGGGCAGCGTGAAGATCGATCCCGCGTTTGTGGGCACGCTGGGTAACTCGTCGGCGAGGATCACTGTGCAGCAGCAGATTTCGCGGCAGGTAACAGCGACGTTTGCGACGAATGTGAATACTTCTGCGCAGCAGTTGATCCAGGTACAGTACGATTTGAATCATGACAATTCGATAGTGGTGACTCGCGACGAGTCGGGCGTTTTCAGCATCGTTTATAAGCTGCGGAAACGGTACCGTTAGGCCTCTGAGGAGGGCGGAAACTGCATCTCATTCTGGGTGATTCATGGGAATAGGGCTGCGCAGTAGACAACTTCTGGAGGAGCAATGTTGAGTATGACAAATTTGAGACGAGCGGGTTTGCTGGGGCTGGCCGGAGTGCTGATGTTCGTCGGCGCGTCATCGGGAATGGCTCAGGGCGGGGAGAACGATGCGCAGATTCAAGCGGATGTGATGAAGTCGCTGGACAGCAAGCGATTCAAGGACGTGAAGACTTCGGTGCAGAACGGCATCGTGAGGTTGACCGGTACGGTGGATCTCTACAGCGCGAAGCTGGATGCGGATAATCGTGCGCATCATCGCAGGAATGTGAAGAGTGTCGAGAATCAGATTCAAGTTGCAGGTCCGACGGTTGAAGACACTACGCTGCGAGACAGGCTGGCGGAGAAGCTGGCATATGACCGCGTGGGTTATGGGACGACAGCGTTCAATGCCTTTACGATCGGCGTAAAGAACGGCGCGGTGACGCTGGGTGGAACGGCGTATGGCCCTTCGGATAAGGATTCGGCAGTCAGCCTGGTGGAGAACTATCCCGGGGTGAAGGATGTCATCGACAACATTGAAGTGGCGCCGGTGTCGCCGATGGATGACCGGATTCGTCTGGCGGAGGCGCGGGCGATCTACGGCGCTCCACAACTGAATAAGTATGCGATCGACCCTGCGAAGCCGATCCGGATAACGGTGGTGAATGGAAATGTGACGCTGTCGGGGGTGGTGGACAATGAGGCCGACAAGGATGTCGCGAACCTGAAGGCGAATAGCGTCACCGGGGTCTTCAAGGTAGTGAATAACCTCCAGGTGGTTGGCAGTGCGACGGACAAGGAAGGCAAATAGATAGGGTTTGTGCATTTTTGGGCCGCGCTGGCGATGCTGGTGCGGCCCAACTCTTTTACGATGGAAGGATGACATCGTTGTGGAGAAGTACGGTTGTAACGCTTGAGATGATCAAGTGGGAACATTCGGTGTTTGCGCTTCCGTTCGCATTGACGGGAGCGGTGCTGGCCGCGGGGGGCTGGCCGACACTGCGAGTATTGAGTTGGATTGTGGTCTGCATGGTTGCGGCGCGGTCGGCGGCGATGGCGTTCAATCGGCTGGTGGATGCGCGGCTGGATGCAGCGAATCCGCGGACGGCGATGCGGGCTTTGCCGGCGGGTAAGCTGAGCGGAGGGTTTGTCGGCGGATTTGTGGTGGTCTCGGTCGCGGTGTTTGTGCTGGGTGCGGCGATGTTGAACCGGCTGACGCTGGAGTTGGCCCCGGCGGCGCTCGCAGTCGTTCTCGTGTACAGCTATATGAAGCGAGTGACGCGGTGGTCGCATGTCGTGCTGGGGCTGGCGTTGGGGATTGCGCCTTCAGCGGCATGGATTGCGGTGCGGGGATCGCTTGACTGGCGGATTGTGGTGCTGACCGGGGCGGTGTTGCTTTGGGTTGGCGGATTCGACGTGTTGTATGCGTGCCAGGACTTTGAACACGACCGTGCGGTGGGATTGAACAGTGTGCCGCAGGCGTTTGGGGTGGTGCCTGCGTTCTGGATCGCCAGGGCGATGCATATGGGAATGCTGCTGCTGCTTTGCTGGCTGGTTGTGTTGTTTGGGCTGGGGAAGGTCGCGATGCTGGGAGTGGTGCTGGTCGCGATTCTGCTGCTGTATGAGCACTCGATTATTTCGCCGACGGATCTGCGGCGGATGAATGCAGCGTTCTTTACGTTGAACGGTGTGATCTCGGTGGTGTTCTTTGGATTTGTGGCGGCGGATGTTTTGATGCGGCGATAAAAGAGCCCGCCGGGTGGCGGGCTCTTTGGGGGAGGGCACTGCAACCTCGCTAGCCCTGATGTTCGCGCTTGATGTTGTCGAGTTTCTCGTTCACGGAGCTTCGGACATTCTGCGCGCTGGATGTGATCTTTTCGCGAACGTCGTGAGCTTTTTCTTCAGCACGCGCCTTCAGGCTTTCGCCTTCCACTCGCGCCTTTGTCTGGTTGTCTTCGTTCACGGCGTTTGCGGCGTCTTTGGCGTGTCCCCATGTTTCTTTTGCGGCGCCTTTGATCTGTTCCGCGGCGCCGGCGTTAGCCATCTTTTGATTGCCGATGGCTTCGCCGACGCGCTGTTTTACTTTGCCTGCTACCTGGTCAAACTTTCCTTCGGCCTTGTCGGTATTCATGTCAAGACTCCTTCGAGATTGCATGGGAGGGCTGCTGTTCCTGCCGAGGAGGGGTTCACACCGCTCGTCTGCCGGACAGGAGGTTGAAGATGAGCACAATGATGGCGAGGACCAGAAGGATGTGAATCCACCCGCCCAACGTATAGCTGCTGACGAGTCCTACGATCCAGAGGAGGAAGAGAATAATCGTGATTGTCCAAAGCATTTTGCGATCTCCTAAACGAGTGCCGGGTTTCGTTGCCCCGGTTCGCAGTTGCTACGGTGAAAGCAGTAATCCTTTCCTCTGGTAAGTTGCCGGGCGGTCGGAGGAGGTTGCCAGTGCCGATAAAATATGGCCAGTCAGGTAGGCTGGAATGGGGGTGTCCGATTGAAGTTGGCGATTCAAGGGGAGTTGGGCTCGAACAGCCATATGGCAACAGTCGAAATGCTAGGCAACCAAAACGGCCTTGAGATCGTCCCGTGCACTGTTTCAGCGCAGGTATTGGCGAAGGTGGTTGCGGGCGAGGTCGACGGTGCAGTGCTGCCGATTGAGAACAGCCTGCATGGATCGGTCGCGGAACACTACGACTTGTTGCTCGAGCTGCCGGTTCGGATCGACGGGGAGAGCCTGCTGCGGATTCGGCATAACGTGATCGCAATGCCTGGCGTGAAGTTGGAAGATGTGCGCAGAGTGATGTCGCATCCTGTGGCGTTGTCACAGTGCCGCAGGTTTCTGGCCTGGCACCTGGACCTTGAGGTTGTGCCTTTCTATGACACGGCAGGGAGTGTGAAGCACCTTATGGAGGCAGGTTTGCGGGATACGGCAGGGATTGCTCCTGAACTTGCAGCAAGGGTGTATGGCGCGGAGGTGCTGGTGGCGGGAGTCGAGGATCATGCGGAGAACTACACGCGGTTTCACCTTTTGCGGCGGGAGGACGCGGCTGGGGGCGAGGGAGTTCACGAAGCGAACAAGATGAGCCTGGCGTTTGCGATCGAACACCGACCGGGAACGCTGGTGGTGGCGCTGGAACGGCTCGCCAAAGCAGGAGTTAATCTGACGAAGATCGAGTCCAGGCCGGTGCTGGGGAGTCCCTGGGAGTATGTGTTTTATGTGGATGTGCGGTTCGATACGGCGGCGCAGGCCGAAGCAGCGTTGGCCGCTTTGCGGGAGCACTGTCGGATGGTGAAGGTGCTGGGGCGATACCGAGCGGCTTAGTGTGACTCTAAGACTGTTGCGGAATAGGTGGCGGGGAAGTGAAGGCGGTGCGGTGGCGGTGGAGCTCCCATAAGACGTAGATGTTGATGGCGACGCCAACCAGGGAGTTGAAGACGATCGTTGCTGCGGGGTAGCTGTAGACGGGAGCCGGCTGGCCTGGGATAGGCGGGATGATAGCCATGATATGGGTCATGAACTGGGCTATGTACTGGCGGAATTGGTTCTGGTACCAGGGCAACAGGCTGATCGCGGAATTGACGAGTCCGAAGCTGATGAGCGCGATGGCTGCGACGCGGGCGGAGTTCCTGAGTTTGATCAAGCCGTAGCCGACGCAGGCTCCCATGACAAGGATGGCAAAGAAGAGAACATGCGAGGCTTTGATCGAAATGATGAAGCCCAGGATGAAAGCCGGGATGGGGAGAAAGACCATCGGAAGGCAGAAAACGGCACCAACGAGGAAGAACCAGCCGAAGATTTTGATGACGGTAGGGGCGTGTTCGGGGCTGGAGAAGAAACCGTTCGAGTGTTTGGCAGGAAGGTAGGAGATGGCGGGTTGAGTGTAGGGAGGTGCAGCGGGTGAGTCCGGGGCGCTGGCCGCTGCGTGGGCTTCGGTTGCGATGGAGGATGACGGTGGAGCGTAGTAGCTTGGGGTGAATGCTGGTGTTTGGAAGAGGCTCCGGATGGGGCGCCGGGTGAAATAGATGAGCCACCAGATGCCGATGGCCATGACGAGGCCGTTGAAGACCAGAATTGCAATGAAGACGAACTGGGCGATGCGGGGGTCGATGCCGGGCTGTTGCGGGAACGTGGAGCGAGTGGCTGCGAAGCTGAAGAATGACATCAAACTAGTGAAGGCGAGACCTCCGCCGATGACGAGAATCGAGTAGCGGCCCCACGGGCGAAGGCGTAGGATGCCGAATACCGTAAACGCGGCCCAGATTGCGAGTCCGAGATAGAAAACCCCAACGGCCGCGATGATGTAGACGAAGAAGTGCGGTAGCTGCGGATGTGTAGAACTTTGACCGGTCCACAGGATGCTTGCGAAAACCAGGCAGACATCTACCAGCAGGAAGCACAGAGCTGCCAGACTGAGGATGATGGCCGAAAAGATGAGGCCGATTGGCTTTTTCATGAGGCCGCCAGTGTAGCTGAGGTTGGGCCTTCGGATTTTGCTTTTTTGTGCGAATAGGGGATCTGTGGCAAATCGGATGGTTCTCGGGCTGATTTGACTGATGAGAATGGGTTTATGGCCGATGACGGAGGGAGACAGGGCACGGCTTATCTTGTGAGGGGTAAGGCTTTGCGACCGGATGCATAGTTGCTGCATCGAATAGTGGATAATCTGATAGAGGTACACTCAATGCCAAACGACTTTGTAAGCGTGATTCAACCGACAGCAGCCAAGAATATGGAGGGAACGGGTACCGAGGTAGTGGGGAAACGGCCGGTTCCTGTGCTTCCGGTGCGGGATACGGTTCTGTTCCCACATGCGGTGCTGCCTCTGACGGTGGGGAGGGATAGCTCGATCCAGCTGATTCAATCGCTGGGCGACGAGAAGACGATTCTGGTGGTGGCGCAACGTGACGCGCGGCAGGATTCGCCCCAGTCGGCAGATCTGTACGCTATCGGCACGCGGGCGACAGTGCACAAGGTCGTCAAGATGCCGAACCAGAGCCTTTTTGTGTTTACAGAGGGCAATGAGCGGGTGCATCTGGGCGAGTTTGCGCAGCTGACGCCTTTTATGACGGCCGAATATGAGCCGATTGTGGATGTCGAGCCGGAGAAGTCTCCCGAGGCGGAGGCGCTGCAGCGGAATGTAGTGAGCCAGTTCCAGCAGATTGTGACGTCGTCACCTACGCTGAGCGATGATCTGCAGACGATTGCGATCAATATCGACGAACCGGGAAGGCTGGCGGACTTTATTGCTTCGTCGCTGCCGTTTTTGACGACGACAGACAAGCAGGAGCTGTTGGAGACGCCGGATGTTTCGGCGCGGTTGGAGCGCATCAATAAGCACCTGGCGAAGGAGCTTGAGGTGCAGCAACTGCGCAACAAGATCCAGACTGAAGTGCAGGATTCGGTGCAGTCGTCGCAGCGGGACTACTACCTGCGCGAGCAGCTGAAGGCGATTCAGAAGGAGCTGGGCGACACTGACGACACGCAGAAGGACATTGCGGAGCTGAAGGAGAAGATTGAGACCGCAGGAATGCCGGAGGATGTGAAGAAGGACGCGCTGAAGGAACTTGGGCGTCTGAGCCGGATGAATCCCGCGGCGGCGGACTACTCGCTGACACGGAACTATGTGGAGTGGCTGGCGGTGCTGCCGTGGTCGAAGACGTCATCGGGTGAGGTAGACATTCTGAAGGCGAAGGAGATTCTCGACGCGGACCACTATGGCTTGAAGAAGGTGAAGGATCGCATTCTGGATTACCTTTCGGTGCGGCGGTTGAAGCCGGATATGAAAGGGCCGATTCTGTGCTTTGTTGGGCCTCCGGGCGTGGGCAAGACCTCGCTGGGTCGCAGCATCGCGCGTGCACTCGGTCGGAAGTTCTCGCGAATTTCGCTGGGCGGTATGCACGATGAGGCGGAGATTCGCGGGCATCGGAGAACTTATATTGGCGCGCTTCCGGGGCAGATCATTCAGCATTTGAAGCGCGTTGAAGTGAAGGACCCGGTGTTCATGCTGGATGAGATTGATAAGCTGGGGCGCGATTTCAGGGGCGATCCTGCGAGTGCTCTACTCGAGACTCTGGATCCGGAGCAGAACAATACGTTCCGCGATAACTATCTGGATGAGCCGTTCGATCTTAGCAAGGTGTTGTTTATTTGCACGGCGAATCAACTGGACACGATTCCGGGGCCGCTGCTTGATCGTATGGAGATCATTGAGCTGACCGGTTACACGGAAGAGGAGAAGGTGAATATCGCCATCAAATACCTTATTCCGCGGCAGGTCAAGGAGAACGGGATTACCGAGGAGCAGATTGAGTTTCCGAAGGACAGTGTGCATCTGATCGCGCGGCATTACACGCGAGAGGCGGGCGTTCGTAAGCTTGAACAACAGATTGGAACGGTTTGCAGAAAGGTAGCGCGACGCATTGCCGAAGGACATTCGGAGAAGGTTGTGATTACTCCGGAGATCGTGCATGAGTTTCTTGGCGGCATCAAAGTGCGCGTGGATACTGAGATTGCGGAGCGGACTAAGCGTGCGGGTGTTGCTGTGGGCTTAGCTTGGACACCGGCCGGCGGCGATGTGTTGTTCATCGAAGCAAACAAGATGAAGGGCAAAGGCGGGTTCACGATCACCGGGCAGATTGGTGATGTGATGAAGGAGAGCATGCAGGCTGCGTTGACCTGGGTGCGCTCGAATGCCGCGTCGTTGGGGCTTGATGAGGACTTTACGAAGGATACGGACCTGCATATTCATGTGCCAGCAGGGGCGATTCCGAAGGATGGTCCTTCTGCGGGCGTGACGATGGCGACTGCCCTGGTGAGCCTGTTGACGAATACGCCGGTGCATCCGCTGACTGCGATGACGGGGGAGATTACGCTGAGCGGCAATGTGCTGCCGGTTGGCGGAATCAAGGAGAAGTACCTGGCGGCGAAGCGGGTCGGCGTGCGGGACGTAATTCTGCCGACGGAATGTAAACAGCAGGTGGAAGAGGACTTAACGCCGGACCAGATGGAGGGCGTGACGATCCACTATGCGAGCCGGATTGAGGATGTGCTGGCGGTTGCGCTACCGAAGACGCCTGGGGAGAAGGTGGAGGATGAGGCTGTGCGGGAAGAGGTTCTCCAGGCGGCTGGGTAAGGCGGTCGACCGCTGATGAGCGCGGAGCGACGCGGATTAAAGACAGGGCGGTTCGGCGGTTGCCGGGCCGCTCATTTTTTTGAGGTTGGGTTGCTTTTTTAATTTTGTGGTGGGGGAGCGTTTTTGCAGGGGTTTTTGAGAAAAAGGGTGTTTTAACGTGGTGTTTTTGTGGTGAAGTTGTGGTGAGTCGCTGGTGAAAGGTGGTGTGCTGACAGTCACTTTTCGGGCGTCTAATTTTTGTCACGTTTTTGAACTTTATTTTTGCCTGGGCCCTATTTCTTGCGTGAGGCGATTAGAGATGATGACGATCGGACACTCGACGCTGAAGAAAGATGTGTTTCTGCGAGTGCTGCGGGAGAATGGGTGCACGACGCTGGTGGATGTGCGGCGGTTTCCCGGGTCGCGGCGCAATCCGCATTTTTCGCAGGAGCCCTTGTTTGCGGCGCTGCATGATGTGGGGATTCGCGCGGTGTGGCGGGAGGGGTTGGGGGGACGCCGCGAGCCGAAAGATGACAGTGTGAATACGGGGTGGCGCGAGGAAGCCTTTCGGGGGTATGCGGATTACATGCAGACCGATCACTTTGCCAATGAGATTGAATGGTTGATGGCTCTCGCGGATTTCGATTCGGCGGTGGTGATGTGCGCGGAGGCGGTGCCGTGGAGGTGCCACCGGTCGCTGATTGGGGATGCGGTGCTGGCGCGGGGTGGGGTGGTGGAGGATATTTTCGTTCAGGCCGATGGGAGGAGTTCGCGGAGGCCGCATGTGATGACGGAGTTTGCGCGGGTGGAGGGGACGAAGGTCTGGTATCCGGGCGAGGCTACGTTGTTTGTGTAGGGGGTTGCAGAGAATCGCAGGACACACGGCTTGCGCGATTTGGGGTTCTGTGAGATAACTACTACGTGATGCGTACTACTCGACAAGTAGTAGAGAAAGATGCGAAGGCTGGCCATTTCTCCGATCCTCCCTTGCTCGTCCTGGCCAGTCTTGCGGACGGGCCGAAACATGGTCATGCCATGCTGCAGGAGATCGAGACGATGTGCGGAACGCGCCTCGGTCCGGGAGCACTCTACGGGGCGATTGCTCGGCTTGAGGAGAGAGGTTTTATCAAGCCTCTTCCGGTGGATGACCGAAGGCATCCGTACAGGATCACTGATAGCGGGCTTAAATTTCTGCAGGCCAAGCTGGCTACGATGCGGCGTTTTGCGAATGCGGGCTGGAAGAAGCTGGAGGCTTTATGAATGGCAGGCTGGCTCACGCGATGACTCGTCTGTACCCGGCGCGATGGAGAGAGCGGTACGGTGCGGAGTTCGCGGTCTTCCTTGAAAGCGATGCGGGTGGATTGCGGAGCGTTGTTGATGTTGTGGGGTCGGCAATTCGGGAGCACATTCTGTCAGCGGGAGGTTGGACGATGAACAGACCTGAAAGTGCAGTGGGACTGGTTGTTTCAGCTTTTTTTCTTGCGGTCGCGGGAGGAATCAATCTGGTTGCGACGGTTGACGACTCGCCGCTGGTGCGGGTAATGCGAAGCGATTCGGGTGTGAGTATTGCCTGGAATCTGCTTGCTGTCGTTGCAGTCATCACGGGCGCCGCAGTGGTTCTGCTTGCGTTTCCCCTTTATCGCACGATGCTCAGGCTGGTCTGGACGCAAAGGCGGCGCGATGTGCTTTTGCGGCTTTGTGTGCCTGCGGTGGCGTGCGGGGTGCTGCTCCTGTGGGGAGCGGTCGGTTTCGCACATTCAGGAGGGACGTGGGTCCCCACGCCGTGGGCCATTTTCAGCAAGGGCGGGGCGCCTTCAGGCTGGCCCGATCTGCCTGTCCGGTGGATCAGCGGTGTGATCTCTGTCGTGCTGTGTGCTGTGGTTGTCGGGGGGAGCGGTATTAGTTTGCTGCAGGCGATTCGGCTGACTTCGATTGAATCCCCGATCGACGGGGCGTCGTTATTCGCTCGCCGTAAAGGGCGTCTTGTGGGTTTGGCGATACTGCTGGTCTGTGCCGGAACTCTTCTGATGACGTTTTCGGTTTTGCTTTGGGGGGCGCTGATACAGACGCGGGTGCCTGAACTCTTCGGGCAACAATTTGGCCTATTGGGGTCGACGGGGTTGGGGTCCTGGTTGATCAGTTTGTGTTTGTTCGGCGTTGCGAGCGTGATATCGATTCATGGCGCTCGCGCGTTTCGAGCGAACAACAAAGAGCATTTTGCGTGAACACACCCGGGTGTGGCGGGCGAGGTTGGATTTGCAGGGTTTGCCGAATGCGGGTCATGTATTATTGCGTTCCAAATGCCCATGACAGCAAAGACCCGCCTGGGGCCGTACGAAGTCATCGCGCTGCTTGGTGCCGGGGGAATGGGCGAAGTCTACGAGGCCCGCGACACGCGCCTCGATCGCATGGTTGCGGTCAAGATATGCAACGGCAGATTCACTGAGCGTTTCGAACGTGAAGCGCGAGCCATCTCCAGCCTGAACCATCAGCACATTTGCGCTCTTTACGACATCGGCCGCGAGGATTCGGTGGATTACCTGGTGATGGAGTATCTGGAGGGAGAGACCCTTGAAGCGCGGCTCCGCAAGGGAGGCTTGCCGATCGAAGAGGCACTCGGGATAGCGATTCAAATCGCGAGCGCCCTCGACGCAGCGCACCGCAAGGGCGTGGTGCACCGGGACCTCAAGCCGGGCAACGTCATGCTGACGCGCGGCGGGGCCAAGCTGCTCGATTTCGGATTAGCCAGAATCGATGAGCCGGTGACATTCTCAGGAACTGTCGCGCCCACGGCGGCGGCGCCGCTCACGGCCGAAGGCACGATCGTCGGCACGTTCCAGTACATGTCTCCCGAGCAGCTCGAGGGCAAGGAGACTGATGCACGATCCGACATCTTCTCCTTCGGCGCGATGCTTTACGAGATGGTCACCGGCCGTAAGAGCTTTGAGGGTTCGAGCCATGCGAGCCTGATTGCCGCGGTGATGTCGTCGAACCCGCCGGCGGTTTCGACGATCCAGCCGATGGCCTCGCCGGCCCTCGATCGCATCGTCCGGAAATGCCTCGCCAAATCCCGGGATGATCGATGGCAGAGCGCCGGCGACCTGCAAAGTGAGCTGGAATGGATAAGGGAGACCGACTCCAAGGGCGGGACTCCCGCGGCCGTCGTGACAAGAAAGCGCAATCGCGAACGGCTGGCGTGGCTGGTGGCTGGCCTGGCAGCGGCGCTGCTCCTCGCATTGTCGACCGCAGCCTACTTGCGAAAGAAACCTGCGGAGGCTGCGGAGGTTCGCTTTCAGGTGCCTGCACCGGAGAAACTGAGGTTCCACTGGTGGGATCTGCCTGCCGTATCGCCGGATGGCGAGCGCATCGTCTTTACCGCGCAGGCCGACGCGCTCGACGACGGCAGGCTTTTCGTTCGTCCCCTGAATGCAGCAATAGCGACGGAGATCCCGGTGCCGGGATATAACGTCACATGGCCCTTCTGGTCACCGGATGGGCGGCAGATCGCATTCTTCTCCCACGGAAATTTATACAAAGTGGATTTTTCGGGAGGGCCACCTGTCAACGTCTGTACCTTCTCTGGCGAAGGAGCGAGCGTTGGCGGGACGTGGAACCGTGACGGTGTCATCATCGTCTCGAGATCCGGCGTGATGTACCGTGTGAACGCGGTCAAAGGCGATCCGAAGCCGTTGCGGCCATTAGCAGAGGGTGAAACTGCGCAGCGGTGGGCGCAATTCCTTCCAGATGGAAACCATTACCTGTACCTTTCCATAAGCAATCATCCCGATCAGCAGGGTATCTACGCTGCTTCGCTGGATTCGAGCGAGCGCAAGTTCATCGTAGCCACGGATGCCAATGCCTCCTATGTACAGCCGGGCCAACTGTTGTTCATGAGAGGGGACGTGCTGATGGTCCAGCCGTTCGACCTCCGGAATTTAAACCTGCAGGGCGAACCGCGTCGAGTCGCGGACCATGTCGAACGGATTGAAACCGCGGGGCCAATTCCGGGGGCCATCTTCTCGGCCTCTGCCAATGGTGTGCTGGCGTGGCGTCACGTCGGCAGTTCTCCCGAGTCTGCACTTCAATGGGTGGATCGCGCGGGCAAAAGACTCGGCGTAGTGGGTGAGGCTGCGGCCTACTCGAACCCAGCACTCTCACCTGACGAGAGGAGACTTGCCGTCAGCATCCGCGACCCGAAGACAAAGACACGCGACATCTGGATGATTGACCTGTTGCGCGGCACGAAGACACGGGTTACCTTCGACCCCGGGGACCATCTGGATCCGATCTGGTCGCCGGACGGAACACGGATTGCGTTCAGTACCAATCGCATGGGGCAAAGAGATCTGTATCAGATGCCTGCGGACGGGTCGGGCCCGGCGGAGCTGTTGCTGGGAGGAAATGGCGCACAAACAGACGTCGAGGACTGGTCGCCGGACGGCAAGTACCTTATGTATGACACTCGGACTTCTCCTCAAATCCCTCAGATCCATATCTATGTGCTGCCTCTGGGCGGCGACCGGAAACCCATGCCGTTCGTGAATACTGAATTCATTACCCAGCAGGGTCAATTCTCTCCGAACGGCCGATGGGTCGCATACCGCTCCATGGAATCCGGCAGATCGGAGGTCTATGTGCAGGTCTTTACGCCGGATTCCGCTCAGCCGCGCGGCAAATGGCAGATCTCCACGGCAGGAGGGGAGCTACCAAGATGGCGCCGCGACGGCAAAGAGCTGTTCTACCACTACGGGAACACATTCTTCGCGGTGGATGTGAAGACTGATGGCGCGTCCTTTGAGGTCGGTATTCCCAGGGCGCTGTTCGACCTTGCTACTGCCAGCGATAGCAGCGTCATCAGTGGCACTCCATTTGTGGTCACGAGGGATGGCCAGCGCTTCCTTGCGCTCGTGCCGGCTGAGAAGGAGGTCAGTGCGCCGGTGGACGTTGTGGTGAACTGGCGATAACTGATCGGGGTTGAGTGCCGGTCGGCAGAAGATTTAGAAGCGATAGCCGATGGAGAACTGCAGCTGGCGTCCTGCCAGGGCGGCGGTGGGTTGGCCGAAGCGAGAGGAGCTGAGGGTGCCGATGTAGCTGGTGAAGTTTGTGTGGTTGAAGACGTTGAAGGCTGAGACGCCCGCCGAGAGGATTCTGGCTTTGTCGTCTTTGGCTTTGGTGAGGTAGAAATCGTGGTTGTAGAGCAGATCGAAGGAAGCGACTCCTGCGGTCTGGAGTGTGTTGCGGTTGACGCCTGTGGGGCGCGCGTTGCCGAGGCCGGTGTGGTAGTAGTCGTTGCCGGTGGTTTCGTTGTAGGGGGCTCCTGAGTACAGGGTGGCGTTGACTCCGAGCGAGAGCCAGTGGTCGGGATTGATGTTGCCCATGAGGTTGAAGCGCTGGAGGCGGTCCTGATCGGAGCGTCCCCACTCGTCGTTTGGATGATACTGATCCTGGGGAAAGGCATTGATGCCGGCTGTGTTGCCTTCAAAGCGAGAGAGCGTGTACTGGGCCTGGCCTGAGAACCAATGTCCAGCCTGACCGCGGAACGAGAGGTCGAATGCGTTCAGAAGAGTGCGGCCTCCAGACTCGATCTGCTGAATCTGGCCGTAGCTGAGGATTGGGGCGCGGGTAGTCGGCGGTGAGACTTGGGTTTGGCGGAAGGATGGGAGCGTTCACGTCGCGGGAGCGAAAACTCTTGATCTGGACCTGGCCGCGATAGGCGGCGGTCAACGTCATGGATTTGTGCAACTGATGCTCGAGGCCGAGGCTGTACTGAATTGCGTAGGGCGCACGAACATGCTGATAGAACTGGACGAGGTTCGTCGGGAGCGCGCTGAAGTCCGAGTTTGGGGGCAGAGGAAACGTAGGATTTTGAATTTGTACCGAGTGAAGGACTATGCCGTTGTGAAGTTTGACGGTGGCGGGAAAGTCGCCGCCCGTGCGGTCGTAGAAGACTCCGGTTCCTGTACGGATGATGGTTTTGCCTTTGCCGGGTGCGTAGGCGAGAGAGATGCGGGGCGCGAAGTTGTTGTTGTCCGGGATAAAGGTCTGCCAGTCGTAACGAAGTCCAAGGGAGAGTTGCAGTTTCGGAGTGAGCTTTGACCTGGTCCTGAATGAAAGAGCCGAACTCATTGATCCAATAGAACCCGCGTCCCACGCCTTGCTGTGCGGTGAAGACGTAAGGGGTGCTGGCGGAGTAGCTCGCGAGAGAGGAGAACTTGAATGTGCCGAGACGGTTGGTGTGGTCATCGACGGCGCGGCGGCTGAACTGGGGCAGCTGAACGCCGGCACGGATGTAGTGTTTTCCGTGGCTCCAGGTAACGATTTCGTTGACGTGAATGGTGTTCTCGGTGCGCGCCACGTCGGCTTGCGCTCCGCCGCCGATGAACGAGCCGCTGACCTGGATGGATTGCGCTTCGGTGACGCTGGTGGTGACGTCTTCATCTTTCTCGAGGGTGATTTGAAGCTGATTGATGAGGTTGGGAGTGACGATGATGCGGTCGTTGAAGATGGCGTCGTCTTCGCGGGAGTTCAGGTTGTATCCGGCTTCCGGCAGGGTGATACCGCCTACTCCCGCATTGGTGCTGCTGCTGTTTTCGAAGTTGTAACCGATAGAGAGCCGGTGATTCGGGGAGAAGTCGTGGGTCAAGCGAATGGAGAACTGGGAGTTGCGGTTTGGGGTGAGCACGTTTTCGTTGATGGGGCCGCTGGGCCCGATTGCGTTGACGACGGCGGCGGTGTTTTGCTGGCGATACGAGGCTGACGCGATGAAGCTGGTGTGGCCGCCGCGACCGATGGGGCCTGCGAGATGGCCTTCGTAGATGCGGCGCGCCTCTGGCGGGCGGACAGGCGAAAAATAATTCTTTGCGTTGAAGATGGCATCGCGGAAGATGAAGTTCGCTTCGCCGTGGAAGATGGGGGAGCCTGGTTTGGTGGTGATTTCGATTCGGCCTCGGCCGGGGCGAGTAAATTCGGCGGAGTAGGGGTCGTTGTTGACGCGGACTTCCTGAATGGCGGAGGCAGAGACGCCGGCACTCTTCATCTCAACGCCGTCGACGATGATGGTGACGCCGCCGGATGAGCCGGAGGAGGCATCGAGGAAAGGAGTGAGAGCTGCGATGTAGTCCTGGTCGAAGACAGGGAGTTTGCGGAGTTCATCTCCTGTGGTGGTGATGGTGTCGCGGTTTGCGGAAGGGTCGGTGGAGAGCGATTGGTCGGCCCCGACGTTGATCTCCTGGTGAACGGATTCGGTGTTGAGGGTGATTTTGATTCCGGAGACATTGCCGGTGAGATGGATTGGGAGTGTTTGCGACGCAAATCCGGAGTAGGCCGGCACCTGGAGAACGAAGTTCCCAGTGGGGAGATTGGCGAGGGCGAAATTTCCTTTGGGATCGGTCCTGGTCTGACTGACGAGGGCGCCGTCAGGGCTCTGGAGCTGAACTGTTGCGCCGGCGATTCCGGCACCAGAGGGGTCGAGGATGGAGCCACGTATGGAGAAGGCAGTTTGGGCGAAGCCCCACTGGGCTCCTCCCATTGTCAGGAGAACAATGATGCATCGAAGCGTCCAACTCATGAACGGATCTTAGCGTTTGAGTATTAAGTGTGGCTGAAGGTGGGAATGATCGAGGCTATCATCCTGCGGCAGGATTACTGTCGGCTCATTTGAGCGGCTTGTGTCAGGGTGAGGTTTTGCGGGACCGTACGGATTTCGGTGCGTACGACATCCTGACTTTGAGCGAGGCTTTTGAGCAAGAGGATTCGGCCGCTGACGTGAACGATGATGCGATCGCTCTTCCAGTTTGTTGCGTCGATCTGCTTGCGCTCGAGACTGAAGTGGCCGCCCTGGTCGATGTGCCCGAGGACGCCGTAGCCGAACTCGACCGGATGGAGGATTGTGGCTTCGAGGGTGCAGAGTCTATCTTCGGGTCTCTTGAGGGAGACGGTGCCCGCCATCTCGTGAGCGACACGCTCCTGGTAGGAGGAGGGGTGGAAGTCTGGTTTGGGCTGAAAGGTGAAGCGGAGACAACCGTTGACTTCGCCGTTGGGCGTGAGGACGAAGGCGGTGGAGAGTAGTTGCAGGAGCTGGGTGGCGCGGGCTTCGTCGTCCTTGTGCGCCTGATTCTGCCGGCGGAAGTCGCCGGGGTGGGAGACGAGGTTGTCGATTCGATGCTGCTCGGCATCGGCTTCGCCGGCTGTCAAAGGCCTGTTGTCGATTGCGATGAGGCGGCGGAGGGGGCCGTCGGTTGTCTCGACGACGATTTCTTTCCAGAGGTGGCCGCCGGTGCGGTCGGAACGCTCCTCGGAGACGTAGAAAAAGTTTGGCCGATGCTGCCGGGCTGTGTCTTCGTTGGCAGCCATCTTCCCGACTGCGCTGGTTTCCTGAGCTCCTGCGGAGGCGGCAAGCAGCAGAGCCAGGGTAAAGGCGACTCGTCCCAAGCGGGGACCGAGGGTTGTCCTGCGATTCATTAAGTCCATTGTTTACGAGTCACCTTAAGCGCTGCTGAATACGATGCAACTTTGGCGTTGCTGATTGTGTTGGAGTGATAGACGGTGGTTACTACCTGTTTTCGGTTGGATGGAGTCAAAGGTTCAGGCTCGGGGTATTCTGTTTTGATGCGGATTCGCGTGCTCTATTTTGGTGTATTGAAGGACGTTATGGGACGCAGCCGCGGGGAGATGGAGATGGAGGCGGGAGCATCCGTGGCGGAGTTGGTGGAGGCGCACCGGGGATTGGCGAAGGCTGCGGTTTGGGATTCGATTGCTGTGGCTGTGAATCAGGAGTATGCGCGGGCAGGGGATGTGTTGAAGGATGGAGATGAGGTTGCGTTGCTGCCGCCGGTGAGTGGCGGGATTGAAGGATTGGAACGGTATGCGGGTTGAGATTACAGATGCGGTGATTCCGGTGGCGGAGATTGTCGCGGAGATGAAGGCGGGGCCGGATGGGGCGGTTTGTGTCTTCGACGGGATTGTGCGGGACAATACGCGCGGACGGAAGACGCTGTATCTGGACTATGAGGCTTACCGGGAGATGGCGCTGGAGCAGATGCGCGGGCTGGCGGCGGAGGCGGTGACGAAGTTTGGCGTGCGGGATGTGGCGGTGGTGCATCGGCTGGGACGGCTGCAGGTGGGGGAGACGAGTGTGCTGATCGTGGTGGCTTCGGCGCATCGCGGGGCGGCGTTCGATGCTTGCCGGTGGCTGATCGATACGTTGAAGAAGACGGTGCCGATCTGGAAGAAGGAGCAGTTTGTGGATGGGGCGATGTGGGCGGACGGCGAGCCGTTTCCGGAAGAGATTGGGGTTGCTTCTTCGGAGATGCCGGGATGAAGCTGGCTGGGATTCTGCTGGGTATGGGATTGCTGGTGCGGGCAGGAGTGGCGCAGGCGCCGATTGAGCGGAGGCCTCCGCCACCGCCGGCAGGCGCGCAGGCTCCGCAGGACGACGGATAACGTGCAGGATGTACCGGCGAGCAAGCCTTCGCAGAGTGGGGCTTCAGAGGGGACGCCGCAGGGTGGGTTTCCGACGATCAAGAGTGGAGACGCGGCTGGTGAACGTGGCGCTGAATGTGATGGATGCGACGGGCGCTCCGGTGGGTGGGTTGGTGAAGGATGACTTTCAGATTCTGGAGGATGGGAAGCCGCAGAAGATCGCCATCTTCGAGAAGGAGACGGCGACTCCGCTGTCGATTGTGCTGGCGATCGATACGAGCGAGAGCGTGATGACGAGTGAGCGGCTGGAGAAGTAGGCTGCGAAGCACTTTGTGGATGCGCTGCTGCGGGAGCAGGATGAGCTGGAGCTGATGGAGTTCTCCGATCTGGTGCGCGAGATTGTGCCGTTTACGAATCAGAAGAAGCGGATTGAGAACGGGATCGATAGGGTGCAGGAGGGAGAGGCGACGGCGTTGTATGACGCGGTCTATCTGGCGTCGAAGCGGCTGGCGGGCGACGTCGGCTGCGGATGGGCGGCGGCGAGTGGTGGTGCTGATTACCGACGGCGGAGATACGGTGAAGGGGTCGAAGTATACGCAGGCGCTGGAGCAGGCGCAGCGGGCGGGGGCGATGGTGTATGCGCTGATTATTGTGCCGATCTATGCGGATGCGGGCAGGAATATCGGCAGGGGAGCATGCGCTGATCCAGATGGCGGAGGATACGGGAGGGAAGTACTACTACGTGGTGGATCCGAAGGATCTGGAGCCGGCGTTCAAGCATGTGTCGGACGATCTGCGGACGCAGTATCTGCTGGGGTACTATGCGCCGAAGCGGGGGAGGACGATTCGTACCGGACGATTACGGTGCGGATGGAGGATACGTCGTTGCGCGGGAAGTATGGGCTGCGCTACAGGAGTGGCTACTATGCGGATGCGCGGTGATCAGGCACTGGAATTTGGCGGAACGATCTAATTTAATTAGGTGAAGAAGTGCGAAGCCCGAGTTGTCGACGGGTAGTGCCCTGTCTCAGTAACCAAGATTGGGGACACCACCCTGTCGAATTCGGGTAGCCGGTATCGCGTCTCAGGCCTCGGCTGTGGTGGGGTCGATGATGGTTTTGATGGGGGTGATGACGTTGGCGGGGAAGCCGCCCTCTTTGGCGTGGCGGCGAATGAGATCTTCGCTGGGTGCGATGTAGACGCAGTAGAGGACATCGTCGGTGACGTAGGAGTGAACCCACTGGATCTCGGGGCCGATATTTCTAAGAGTGGAGCAGGAAGTTTGGGACGCGGCCCTGAGCTGCTCGGGGGTGAGCTTGCCAAGACCGGGCATGTTGCGTTGAATGAGAAATTTCGGCATTTCAGTTCCTTTGTTGTAAGAGTTTTGGGGGCCTATGCTGTTTGTTGCTTTGTCTATTGCTTTTATCGTTGCTTTATTGAATTTGAATTGATTCGGGGGGCCGATGTGTCATGAGGCTGTCAAGAAATTGTCAGGTTGTAACGCTACACCACGGCCAGCTTTTATCGCAACGAGGTAAGTGATTGGATTTAGAGTGAGAGACAAGAGGGTATCGTGAGTCGATTCGAATTTGCGCATGTGGCCGACGGGATTGCGCGGCAGGCGGGAGCGCTGCTGCGGGGGTTCTACGCGAAGGGTGTGGCGACGGAGTACAAGGGCGATGTCGATCTGGTGACGGAGGCCGACCGGGCGAGCGAGAAGTTGATTGTCGAGAAGCTGAAGGCGGCGTTTCCTGCGCATGGGGTGTACGGCGAGGAGGGGACGCGGAGCGGGATGGAGAGCGAGTACGGTGGTACGTCGATCCGCTGGATGGGACGACGAACTTTGCGCATGGGTTTCCGGCGTTCTGCGTGATTCTGGGGCTGGAGCGGCAGAGCGGCGGGGCTGGCGGCGGATGCGGATGGGGAGATGGTGGCCGGGGTGATCTACGATCCGCTGCGGGATGAGATGTTTTCGGCGGAGAAGGGCAAGGGCGCGTGGCTGAACGGGAAGAGGATTTCTGTGTCGAAGACGGCGACGCTGCAGGAGTCGCTGACGGCGACGGGGTTTCCGAGCCAGAAGCGGCATAGCAGTCCGAATATGCATCTTTATCAGCAGATGACGCTGCGGTCGCATGGGGTGAGGCGGGCGGGGAGCGCGGGGCTGGATCTGGCTTATGTGGCTTGCGGACGGCTGGATGGGTTCTGGGAGTTCAATCTGAATCCGTGGGATACTTCGGCGGGAGTGTTGCTGGTGGAGGAGGCCGGGGGGACGGTGACGCATTTTGATGGGGGCAAGTTTACGCTGGACAGCCGCGAGGTGCTGGCGACGAATGGGTTGATTCACGGGGAGATGGTGCATCTGTTTACGGAGATGTTTGCGGGGAGGGAGGTTGGAGGCGATTCCTACTCCGGCGGAGTTTGCGGCGAGGCGGGCGGCGGGGAAGTAAAGTGCGGAAGAGACGGACGGCGCGGGTGATGCTGTTCGATGAGGGTGGACGGATTTTGCTGATTCGGTTTGTGGCGGTTCGGCCGGATGGGGAGTTTGTCTTCTGGGCGCTGCCGGGTGGGGAGATTGAGGCTGGGGAGACGGAGACGGAGGCGGCGGCGCGGGAGTTGCGGGAGGAACTGGGGATTGTGGTGGAAGCTGAAGGGGCCGGTTTATCGCGATGCGAACCAGTTTTGGCATCAGGGGGAGATGCAGGACAATACGGATTATCTGTTTTGTGCACGGTGCTGGAGAGAGGAGCCGAGACTGACTGGGCCTGACGGCGGAGGAGATCGCGATGATGCGGGAGATGCGGTGGTGGACGGCGCGGAGATTGAGGGGGCTATTCCGGGGCTGGGGAGCGGATCTTTCCGGTGAATCTGGCGGAGCGGATGAGGGAACTGCAGAGACTGGTGTGGCGAATGAAGGCTAAAACGGTCGCAGATATTCGTCGATTGTGAGTTGCAGTGAGGAGCGGTTGTGCTGCTAGAATCGAGACGCAAGGCTTAGGAAGCAAGCGACGCTAGATACTGGTAAGGGAGATTTTTCGAGATGGCTTATGTGATTGCGGAACCGTGCATCGGGACGAAGGATTCAGCTTGCGTGGATGCCTGCCCGGTGGATTGTATTCACCCGAAGAAGGACGAGGCAGGGCATGGCGAGGCGGACCAGTTGTTCATCGATCCGGTGGAGTGTATCGACTGCGGCGCGTGCGTGCCGGTGTGTCCGGTGTCGGCGATCTATGCCGGGGATGACCTGCCGGAGAAGTGGGCGGAGTATCAGACGAAGAACGCGGCACACTTCGGGCGGTAGCTTGAGATTGTTCGGATTTCGCGACCGCGCGGCCCTGAGGCTGCGCGGTTTTGCTTTTGGGGAGCAGATGGCATGAAGAAGAGCCTAGCCTCTGCGGAGGCGCTGTCGGAGATCGAGATTGAGATTGCGAAGCGTGAAGGTCGAGCGACCATGCGCGCTGGGGGAAGATGACGGCGAAGCAGATGGTGCGGCATCTGCGCTGCTCGTGTGAGGTGGCGCTGGGGGAACGGACGGTTGGGCCGATGGAGCGGTTTCCACCGGTGCTGATGAAGTGGGTGGCGCTGCGTTCGGGTCTGCGCTGGCCGAAGAATATTCAGACGGTGCCGGAGCTGAAACGGGCGATTGGGGAGCAGTCGGACGACGGAGTTTGAGGCGCTGGTGGGTGCGGTGATCGAGAAGATGCAGGCGATGGCGGGCGGGAAGAGTTGCGCGCCGTCGCATCCGATGTTCGGGCCGATGTCGGAGGAAGACTGGTTGCGTTGGGGATATCTGCATGCGGACCATCATCTGCGGCAGTTTGGCCGGTAAGGGATGATTCAGCGGGTTGGAGAGGCGATTGTGTTGCGGGTGTGGCCGTTCCATGAGGCGGACCTGCTGGTGAGCCTGTTTACGCGGGAGCAGGGGCGGGTGAAGGGTGTGGCGCGGCATGCGATGCGGTCGCGGCGGCGGTTTGGCGGGGCGCTGGAGCCGATGACGTATGTGCGGGCTTCGTATGCGGAGAGGCCGAAGCAGGAGCTGGTGCGGCTGGATGCGTTTGAGATTTTGAGTTCGCCGCTGAGCGCGGCCGGTGGACTATGCGCGGACGGCGGCGCTGCAGTTTGTGGCGGAGGTGGTGGAGGAGGCGCTGCCGGAGGGAGCTGTGGAGGATGCGGTGTTTCGGCTGGTGCTGGCGGTGCTCGACGAGATGCAGGTGGGGAAGGTGTGGATGCCGGTGACTTACTTTGCGCTGTGGATGAGCCGGCTGATGGGGTGGATGCCGGAGCTGGGACATTGTGCGGTGTGTGGGATGGATCTGCGCGGGGGGACGGTGTGGTATTCGGCGACGAGCGATGGGGTGACGTGTGGGGATGACCGGCGGGGTGGGAGTGTGGCGTTGTCGGCGGAGGCAGTGGCGGAGGCGCAGAGGATCTTTCGCGGGACGGTGAAGGGATTGGCGGCGGAGGATTGGCCGAAGGCGCGCGGGGCGGAGCTGCGGCGGTTTGCGGTGGAGACGCTGGAGCGGCATCTGGAGCGGAGATTGGTGAGTGCGCGGGCGCTGGGACGAGGGTGAGGGTTGACGGCTCGGTTAGACTGAAGCCGTTCCCAGGATTTCCTGTCTGAGGTACGACGCGTTGCTCTCTGTGGGTTCGCACGGTTTAGAGAAGGATTCGGAGAACTCGAAGGACAGCGGAGGGATGCCGCTGCCGAAGGTGTTGCGGTGGTTCTGGATTGGGTCGGTGGGTGCGTTCGCGTTGACTCTTCTGGTTGCCTGCCTGGAATTTCGCGCGGGGATGAATCAGTATCGTTGGAGCGGGTTCGACACGCCATACTTTCGAGATCTGATCCAGGATGTACCGACGTTTCGCATGCTGCATACGGCGGCGTTCTTCGATCCGGCGAATCCGTCACCAGTCGCCTATCCTCCGTTCGGCGCGATTCAGCTGGGATTGTTATATGGATCTGGCCATCCGGTGACGTTTTTTCTTTTGCTGGCTGTGACGGCGCTGGGGTTCGCGGTGTGGGGTGTGAGGCGGGCGCTGGTGGAGAATGGGATCGATCGACGGGTGGCGTTGCTGTTCCCTTTGACGCTTGCGCTGGTCTCTTTCCCGATTGAAAGGCTCGTTGTTCAAGGGAATATCGAGATATTTTTGTGGATCTTTACAGCGGCTGGCGTCTGGGCGTACCTGCGAGACCATGATGATGTTGCGGCGATTTTGTGGGGGTTGGCTGCAGCGTCGAAGCTGTATCCGGTGGTCCTGCTTGTGCTGCTTTTGCCGCGGCGAAAATTTCGCGCGTTCTCGGTTGGGAGTGGTTGTGTTCGTTGCGGTCTCAGTGCTTTCCCTCTTGTACCTGGGGCCGGACCTTGCGGTGGCGTGGAAGGGCTCGCTGCAGAATGTTTTTGGCTATCAGCAGTTTCGCGGAGCCGAGTTGAGCACACGCGAAATGAATGCAAATCACTCGTTATTTCTGCCGGTCGAAGTTTGCGGCGGCGGTTTTGGGTATATCGGCGTTGACGCTGATCAAGTCCTACTACGTGGGCGGAGGGTTGCTTTTTCTTGCCGTGTTCTTCGGGCGATTGCGAAAGATGCCGGTTGCAAACCAGCTTCTGGGAGTGAGCCTCTTTATGGTGATGCTGCCTACCATTTCGTACTTTCACACTTTGGTTAATTTGTATGCGCCTTTGCTGGTGCTGTTCTTCGTTGCGATTCGGGCAGAGAGGGCGGGCGTGAGAATTGCGGGGTTATCGACGACGATCTTGTTATTCGTTCCGCTGTTTGCGTCCTTCCAGCTATTTACGTTTCCGAGTGTTTTTCTGTTCTGCGGAGTTGTGCAGGCCGTTCTGCTTCTGCTTCTCTTTCTTTATGCGGTGCAATACCCGTTTGCGGTGCCGGCATCTGGGACGGAGATCTGACACTGCGACGGCCTAGCTTGCTGCCTTGTGGAAGTGTCTGACGTGCAGAGCGTCTTCGATGATGTCGACGGCTGTTTCGAGTCCGTTGATTTTTTGCATTGCGGTTTGCAGGCTGCTGGCGGCTGCCCGGTATTGCCGGTCTTCGAGGATGGATCGGGTTGCGCTGCGCAGGCGAGAGACGTTCAGCTTTCGTCTTGGGATGACGATGCCGGCGCCGTGAGCTTCGACGCGTGCTGCTACGCCGGGCTGGTCGTTGCCGAGGGGGATGGCTACGAGAGGGACGCCCTCGGCGAGCGACTCGAGCACGGTGTTGAGGCCGGCGTGGGTGATGACGGCGGCGGCTCGTTTGAGGAGCTGGAGCTGCGGAGCGTAGCTGACGACAAAGGGATCTCCCGGGAGGGCTCCGAGGCGGGCGGGTTTGAGTCCGCCACCGAGGGAGAGGACGAGTTGAACGCGGAGGCCGGCGCATGCTTCGGCGATGGTTCGGAAGATGTGCTCGGAGCCGTTCTGGAGGGTGCCAAGGGAGGCGTAGACGAGTGGGCGGCCATCGAGGCGATGCCAGGGAAATCGGTACGGGCGGCCTTTGCTGGATCGTCGACGAAGGGGCCGGTGTAGTAGAGGTTCGCCGGCTTGCTGGCGGTGGCGAACTCGAGCGCCTGGGGTAACTGCGTGATTTGTGCGAGCGGCGAGAGGGCGTCGGTGGAGTGGGTGAGGGGTGTGAGGTTCCAGGCCTTGCGCTGCTGGTTGACGACGGCGTAGATGGGAGCGGCGACGCGGGAGAGAAAGCGCATGCCGAGGCGGTTTCGCAGACGGCTGAGGGGGCCTTGTCCGGCGCGCCAGCCGAAGCAGAAGGGCGGAATGCGGTCGTCCTTGATCAGCGGGGGAAAGAAGGCGATGGAGACGAACGGGAGGCCGAGATGTTCGGCGACGGTGCCGCCCATGTCGGCTTCGTCGATCAGCATGGCGTCGAGGTTTGCGTTGCGTGACGGCTTCGGGTCCGTCGCGGAGGACCATGCGCGCGGTGTTTTTGACGCGCTCTACGGTGAAGCGGAAGGTGGCGAGGCCGTTGAGTTCGCCGAGGCGCTGGTCGAGCTTTTGAAGCGTGCCGAGGGGGTAGTCGCTGGCGCCGATGAGCTGAAAGTCGATGCCGGCTGATCTGACGCGGGCCTCGGTGTCGGCGATGCCGAAGATGACGACTTTGTGGCCGCGCTGTTCCAGCCGCCGTGCGAGCGCGGTCATTGGATTGATGTGTCCGATTCCCGGGAAACAGAATGCTCCTAGCCTCGCCATACTTCACTTCCGGTGCAGTGAAATTTGGGCCCGGGATGATTACGGATGAAGGAAGGGTTCGGATTTCATCTCGTGCCGACTAATGTTATGACTCTTGCCCGGAGATGGGCAACTGGTCGTTGTTTTTGGTGAGCTCGAAGCAAATGCAATTTGTTGGTGAGGACGTAGACCGTCTCTTTTGAAGGAGGTATCTTTATTGACCTGAGGTGAGTGATCGCGCGTCTGTGCTTGTCCTGGGAGATGTGGGACGGGGTAGGTCAACTCATCAGGAGGGTGCTATGTCGATTCGTCCGGTTAAGCGGCTGATTCAATCGAAGCCAACGATGGAGGGTGCGGGAGTGCATCTGCGGCGGGCGTTTGGGTTTGGAAATACTTCGGAGTTCGATCCGTTTCTGCTGCTCGATGATTTTCGCAATGATGTGCCGGCGGATTTTCTGGCGGGGTTTCCGTGGCATCCGCATCGCGGGATTGAGACGATTACGTATGTGCTGGCGGGGACGGTGGAGCATGGCGACAGCATGGGCAACAAAGGCGCGATTGGCGCGGGCGATCTGCAGTGGATGACGGCGGGGAGCGGGATTATTCACCAGGAGATGCCGAAGGGCGATGTGGCCGGGCGGATGCACGGGTTTCAGCTGTGGGCGAATCTGCCTTCGTCGCAGAAGATGACGGCGCCGCGGTACCAGGAGGTGAAGGCTCCGGATATTCCTGAGATTACCGATGATGATGGCACGGTGGTGCGGGTGGTGTGCGGAAACTTCTGGGGGAAGCGGGGGCCGGTGGATGGGATTGCGACCGATCCGACTTATCTGGATGTGTCGGTGGCGCCGGGGAAGAGGAAGACGCTGCCGGTGGAGACGCTGAGCCAGGCGTTTGCGTACGTGTTTGGCGGGTCGGGCAAGTTCTGCAATGCTTCGGGGCCGCTGGCGGTTCCGACGGAGGGAGTGCAGTGGCTGGATACGCATCCGCCGGCGGAGGTGGATAACCGGTCGCTGGTGCTGTTTGATAGCGGGGACGAGGTGACGGTGCAAGCGGGCGAGGAAGGGATTCGGTTTCTGCTGGTGTCGGGGCAGCCGCTGAAGGAGCCGGTGGCGTGGTATGGGCCGATTGTGATGAACACGCAGGCTCAGCTGCAGGAGGCGTTTCTGGAACTGGAGCAGGGGAAGTTTTTGAAGAAGTAGTGGTGGGGTGTTGGGTGGAAGGGATTCCGTCTTCGTGGAACTGAATGAAATGAAGTCAGAGGATGCGATGCGAGTGCGTTTGTGGAAGATAACTGTGGTTTGCGGGATTGTGATCTGGCTGGTGATGATTGGACGTGTTGAAGCGCAGAAGAATGAACCAACAGCGCTCTGGGTGGGATCGTGGGCGGCTTCGCAGCAGGTGCCGGAGACGGGGAATTTGCTTGATCCGGAGCTGATGCGCGATGCTACGTTGCGGCAGATTGTGCATCTGTCGGTGGGTGGCAGTCAGTTGCGGGTGCGGGTGTCGAATGCGTTTGGGACGGCGCCGCTGCATCTGACGGCGGTGCATGTGGCTCGGCCGGTGTCGGCGGGGAGTGCGACGATTGATGCGGCGAGCGATACGGCGGTGACGTTTCATGGCGCGCCGGATGTGACGATTCCGGCAGGGGCGGAGTATCTGTCGGATGCGGTGGCGTTTCCGGTGGCTGCGCTATCGAACCTTGCGATTTCGATTCACTTTGACCGGCCGCCGACGGGAGAGACGGGACATCCGGGGTCGCGGGCGACGTCGTATGTGGTGCATGGGGACATGGTTTCGGCGGCGAGTCTGCCGGACGCGAAGACGGTGGAGCACTGGTATCAGATTTCAGGTGTGGATGTGGTGGGGACTGAAAAGGCGACGTCGGTGGTGACGCTGGGAGACTCGATTACGGATGGGCATGGGGCGACGACGAACGGAAATGACCGGTGGCCGGATGTTCTCGCGCAGAGGATGCAGGCAGAGAAGTCAACGCGGATGGACGGGGTGTTGAATGAGGGGATTGGCGGGAACAGGCTGCTGCTCGATGGGCTGGGGCCGAATGCGCTGGCGCGGTTCGATCGCGATGTGCTGGCGCAGACCGGCGTGCACGCGGTGATTGTGCTGGAAGGCGTGAACGATCTGGGGACGCTGACGCGGGACGCCGAGGTTTCGGATGCAGAGCATGCTGCGCTGGTGGCGAGGATTGAAGCGGCGTACTCGCAGATGATCGAACGGGCCCATGCGCATGGAATTCGCGTGATTGGAGCGACGATCCTTCCGTATGGGGGTTCGAACTACTATCACCCGGGGCCGAAGAACGAGGCGGACCGGCAGGCGGTGAATGCATGGATTCGCGATGCGGCGCACTTTGATGCAGTGGTGGACTTCGATAAGCTGACGCGTGATCCGGAGCATCCTGATCGCTTGCTGCCAGCTTATGACTCGGGGGATCACCTGCATCCGGGGCCGGTTGGGTACAAGGCGATGGGGGATGCGATTCCGCTGAAGCTGTTTGGGAAGTAGGTGGGAAGGGAAGACGGTTCGCTTCGCGAATGCCCACATCTCGGATGTCGAGATATGGGCACCCGGTTTTGTTGCGGTGTGAGACTTTGCGTTAGTGAGCCGCCATGGCGTCGTTGAATTGCTTGAAGAAGGCTTCGTATTTTTCGGTGCCGTTGTCGCGGCGAAGCGTAGCGGCTTGACGCGTTCGACGAGGATTTCGGTGGCGTTGGGTTGGGTTTTGATGAGGTTGATGACTTCGTCGAGGAAGTCCTTGAGGGGCATGGCGCGGGGGTCGGCGGCCTGTGCGCTGCCCATGAGCTCGGTCTGGACGTAGGGTGGGGCGAGTTCGACGACTTCGATGTTGGTCGATTTGAGCTGATAGCGGAGGGACTGGCTCCAGGAGTGGATGGCGGCCTTGGTGGCGCAGTAGGTGGGGGTGAGGGCCAGGGGGATGAAGGCCAGGCCGGAGGAGACGGTCATGATGGTGGCGTGGGGCTGCTTCTGGAGCTGAGGGAGCAGGGCGGCGGTGAGGCGGATGGGGCCGAGGAGGTTGGTGGTGATGATGGCCTCGGCGTCGGTGAGGGTCTTCGGGCTGGTCGAGGAGGTTTTCGGGACGCATGATGCCGGCGTTGTGGATGACGACGTTGAGGGCGGGGTGGTCGGCGGCGAGCTGCGCGGCGACGCTGCGGATGTCGGCGGGGTCTTCGATGTTGAGGATCGATGGAGGACATGCCGGGGTTGGCGGCGGTGGTCTCGTCGAGGACTGCTGGCGGCGGCCGGCGATGATGACTTTGTTGCCGAGCTTGTGGAAGGCCTCTGCGAGGCCGCGGCCGATACCGGAGCCGCCGCCGGTGATGAGGATGGTGTTGCCGGTGATTTTCATCGTGGTTCTCCTGAGGTGATCGTAGGATCGATGAGCTTACCGGTGCAAGATCACCGTGACGACCCCGTGCTTGGGAACCTCCGCGGAGAATGAGTCCTGAATCGGGGGCAGGTCTTTATGGGCCCAAACATCGCGCACTTTTGCCGGGCCGCTCCAGTGCATGTCATGCAAATTGAAGTGCATCGTTGTCATGCCGTCGGCTGGATTGAAGAGGCAGATCGCCATTTCGCCTCCTTTGAGTGGACGGCTCCATATCTGAAGAGGACCTTGCTGCCAGACGCGATCTCCCGCCTTGACGAGGGGGTCCTGATCGATGGCAATGACTTCGGGATTGCCGACGATTTCGAGCGTTTCCGTATCCATTTTGGTGACGTCGTTGCCAAGGATGAGCGGCGCGGCCATGATGGACCAGAGCGACATCTGAATGCGGTACTCGTCGGCAGTCATGTGGCCGTTGCCGATTTCCAGACTGTCGGGGTCGTTGTAGCGTCCGGGGCCGGCGAAGGAGGACAGACCAGCCTGGGCGAAGCCGATCGAGGTCATTGAGTCCCAGTTGTCCTTGATGTCCATGGTCGTACGCCACATCGTGCCGCGCACCTCAGGCGCCCATGTCCAGACGTAGTCCATGCCGTACTGACAGAGGGCGTAGTAGATGGGCCGGTGAGTTTTTTCGAGGGCGAGCTCCATCTTTTTGTAGGCGTCGATCATGAGTTTGGTCGAGGCCGGATGACCTCCTTTGTCCTCGGCTTGCTTCATGAGGATTCTGAAGCTGCACAGGTCGTATTTGAGGTAGTCGACACCCCAGCTTGCAAAGGTGGCTGCGTCCTGATCTTCATGCCCGTAGCTGGTGGTGTTGCCGCCGCAACTCACAGGGCCGGGGCCGGAGTAGATGCCGTACTTCAAACCCTTCGAGTGAATGTAGTCGCCGAGTTGCTTCATGTCGCCGAAGGTGGCTGCATTCGGTTGGATAGCTCCGTTTGCGTCGCGATTACCCTGCCAATGTCCATCGATGTTGACGAAGGTGTATCCCAGTTTGCTGAGGCCAGAGGAGACCAGAGCGTCGGCTGTAGCGCGAACGTCGGCTTCGGTGATTGTCCCACGGTAATGGTTCCACGAACTCCAACCCATGATTGGCGTGGGGGAGAGAGGAAGGGGAGTCGAGGCGGAATTCTGGGGGAAGGCGTTGACGACTGCCAGGAAAAAGGGAAGAACGACGGCATATTTGAGGATTAGCGGCTTCATTTTGTGTTCCCTCGAGAACGGTAATTAGCTTGGGCGAAATTATAGATTACAACCGATGGGGTTCGATTGAATGTCTTACGTCTGCACGTCGCGGGGTGACTAAACGTCGATGCGATGGGAGATGCTGCTAGTGAGGTTCTGTCATACTTTCGGGATGGCACGCTGCGGAGATCTCGGGGCCTGGGGTGGGTCTTGGGCGCTGGCCAGATTCTTGTCGCTTGCCTTGTGGCTCGCTGCGGGATGGAGTGGGGCGACGCTTGCCGCGCAGGATCAAGGGAGCGATCAGGGGATACCGACACTACATGTGTATACAAACCTGGTGCAGATACCAACGCTGGTGCTGACGGCGAATCGCGATCCAGTCACAAAGCCGATTGACCCGAGTAGATTTTCGGTCAGTATCGACTCCGGCCCATGGTTTCGTGCCACCCATGTGCGGCAAGAGGGAGAGGATCCAATCTCGCTTTCGATTCTGCTGGATTTGAATGGGGATACGGCGCAGTTAGTGCCGAAGATTGGTGTTGCGCTGGCGAATCTTGCGCCGTTGTCGCTGCATGCGCAGGATCGGGTTTCGATCTATGCGTTGAGTTGCGGGCTTTTTATATCCCTCAATGATGCACCAGCCGATATCGAGACACTGAAGAAAGGAGTGGACGCAGCAGTGCAGCCGTGGATGCAGCGCAAGGGAGATAAGCATGCCAAGAACTGCGAACAGGAAGTATCTCTTTGGGATGGGCTGGCTGAGGTTGCGGCAAGGATGACGGATTCGCCGGGGAGACGAGTGATTCTGGCGGTTAGCGATGGACAGGATAAAGGGAGCAAACATTCGTGGAGTGAGGTGACGGACTTTGCTCAGGCGAGCGGCATTGCGGTCTTCGGTATAAGTCACGATGCCGAACCTGCGATGGGAAGCGCCGATGGTTCCCAGTCGACGCGGCGGCGGAGTCTATATTCAGGGCGGCTCGATTCAGGCCGGCTCGACGGCATCGGGTGGAGATGTGCATTTCATCTCGTTGTGCGAGATGAGCGGTGGGATCGTGACGAGAGTGGACGATCGGAGATCGCTGCAGGTGATCCTGCGGGGGGTTGTGCAGATGGTGCGTCAACGGTACATTGTAGAGTTTCCGCGGCCGTCAAATTCGACGCCGGGGCAGCATGGCATGGATATAAAGATAGCGAAGGGCTCGTACATGATCCGGGCGGCTGGGGTGTCTGTGCCGGTGCCGGATGCGGCGTTGATGACAGATCCGACGACGGTTCCTTCGGATCCTTCGCGTACCCCGGAGCAGGGCTCACGCAAACCCGCGACGAAACCGCGATGAACGAAGAGACGCGTGGGTGAGCTTTTGATTTTCAAGGAAGCCGCAATAGGCTTGCGGAGAAGGGCAGAGGACGGAGGTTGGGTGCGCCGAGCAGCGATTAGAATCAGCGGCATGACGCGGAAGGGGTGTTTGCCGCTTCGGTGTTTCTCCGTCGCGCGAGGCATGAGATTTCTGCTGTGTCTCTGCGGGCTCGCTTTGGCGCACAGCGAAGTTGCGCTTGCGGTGCAGCAGGAGCCGCCACCGCGGGAAGAGCCTATACCTACGCTGCATGTTTATGAGAATCTGATCCAGATACCGACGCTCGTGCTGGATTCCGCAGCGCCGGCCACTCAAAAAGCCGATTGCTGCGAACCGGTTTTCGGTGAGCATCGACAGCGGGCCGTGGTTTCGCGCGACTCATGTTCGGTTGGAGGGGGATGATCCGATCTCGCTCTCGATTCTGCTGGATGTTAGAGGGGATGCAGCGGAGCTGATGCCGAAGATGATGATGCGATTGCGGGGACTTGCGCCGGATGGCTGCATCCGGTGGACCAGGTTTCGATCTTCGCTCTGGATTGCTCCCTGGTGCGGTCATGGGATGACCTTCCCGCGGAGAGACTGGGGTTGAAGACAGCGGTGGACCATGCGCTGCAATCGTCGATAGACCGAGAGCGAGAAGCATAAACAGTGTCAGCAGCCCGTGCATCTTTGGGATGCTTTGGGATTCATCGTAGGAGAGTTGTATAAGGTGCCGGGGCGACGGGTGGTTCTGGTGGTGTCGGATGGGCGGGACAAGGGGAGTAAACGAACGTGGAACGAGGTGAGAGACTTATGCCCAGGCCACGGCAGTGACGGTTTTTGGGGTCACTTACTTTCCTCTCGAATATGACGGCTAGCAATTACGGGCGGGGTGGAAGATGAGTTCGGAGGACCCCTTTCAGATGGTGTGCCAATTGAGTGGGGGCGTGGTGCTTGTCGACCACTGAGTGGCTTGAACTCACGCTGAGACGATTTATGGCGATGGTGCGGGGGCGCTATATCGTTGAGTTTCCGCGGCCGTTCAACTCGTCGTCGGGCCAACATGCGATGCAGGTGAGGGTAGAGAAAGCGGCAATGACGTTATCCGGTCGACCGGGATAGCGGTGCCGATTCCGGATGCAGCTTTGCTGGCGGATCCGACGACGGTTCATTCGGATCCGTCGCGTACGCCGGAGCAGGGCCCACGCAAGCCCATGACGACACCGTAGTGATCGGAGAGACGCATGGGTGAGAGGGCGTCGGGGCTCCGTCGCTGGGGGGAGAGAGGCGCGGGTGCGCCTAGCGGTTAGAATCGAAGGATTGCCGAATTTGAAGAGAGAGTTATGACTGGATTGGTTTCTCGGGTTGGGGAGAAGAAGGGCGCTGACGTTTCAGGAGCTGTTGTTTACGCTGCAGCGGTTCTGGGCGGACCGCGGGTGCGTGTTGCAGCAGCCGTATGACGTTGAGGTGGGCGCGGGGACGATGTCTCCGGATACGTTTCTGCGGGTGCTGGGGCCGAAGCCGGTGAGGATTGCTTATGCGCAGCCTTCGCGGCGGCCGGCGGATGGGCGGTATGGGGAGAATCCGAACCGGCTGTTTCGGCATACGCAGTTGCAGGTGATTCTGAAGCCGCCACCGGTAAGGATTCAGGAGATGTATCTCGAGTCGCTGGTGGCGATCGGGATTGACCTGAGGGAACACGACATCAAGTTCGAAGAGGACAACTGGGAGTGGCCGGTGGGCGGCGCGTGGGGTGTCGGCTGGCAGGTGATGCTGGATGGGCTGGAGATTACGCAGTTCACGTACTTTCAGCAGTGCGGCGGGATGGATCTGGATCCGATCTGCGGGTGAGATTACGTATGGGCTGGAGCGGATTGCGGGGTTCCTGCAGGATGTGGATTCGATCTATGACATTGTGTGGGCGGTGGAGCCGGATACGGGGCGCAAGGTGACGTATGGCGAGATGCGGCTGGCGGAGGAAGAGCAGTTTTCGGCTTACAGCTTCGACTATGCGGATGTGGGAAGCTGTGGGAGCATTTGAATCTGTATGAGGCGGAGTGCCTGGCGCTGCTGGAGAAGGCGAAGGGCTTTGGAGAAGATGGATGCGCTGACGTTGAAGCGGTTTCCGGTGCTGGGGGCTTATGAGCTGGCGTTGAAGTGCTCGCATGTGTTCAATCTGCTGGATGCGCGCGGGGCGATCTCGGTGACGGAGCGCGTGGGTGTGATGGCGCGGATTCGGACGCTGGTGGTGGGTGTGGCGAAGGCTTATGCGGCGCAGGGGCGGAGGAGGCGGTTGAGGTCGAGCGAGTGCAGCGAGATGGAGCACGTCAGTCGAGGATGAGTGGGATGAGGACGATGGCTGAGTTTTTGTTTGAGATTGGGTTGGAGGAGGTTCCGGCGCGGATGATTGCCGGGGCGCAGGCGGAGCTTGCAGCGGCGCGTGGTGAAGATGCTGGAGCGCGAGCGGCTGGTGGCGCTCGGAGTGCGGAGAGCGAAGAGTTTTGCTACGCCGCGGCGGCTGGCGGTTTGGGTGAAGGATGTTGCGGAACGGCAGGACGATGTGACGGAGGAGTTGGTGGGGCCTTCGGTGAAGGTGGCTTATAAGGATGGTGCGGCGACGCCGGCGGCGGTGGCGTTTGCGAAGAAGGCCGGAGTGGCGGTTGAGGCACTGAAGACGGTTACGAATGCCAAGGGGGAGTATCTGGCGGCGACTGCGGTGAAGGCCGGACGTGGCGCGGCTGAGGTGATTGCGGCGGAGTTGCCGAAGGAGTTGGCCGGGATCTACTGGGCGAAGAATATGTACTGGCGGCCGGGGAAGCCGGAGCGGTTTGTGCGGCCGGTGCGGTGGATGGTGGCGATGCTCGGCGGAGAGGTGGTGCCGGTGAGTTTGGCGGGTATGAGGCGGGCGATGTGACGTATGGGCATCGGGTGCTGTTTGGCGATGCGGCGATTGCGCTGGGTTCTCCGGGTGAGTATGAGGATGCGTTGTTGTCGGGGTTTGTGATTGCGGATGTGGAGGTGCGGCGGCAGAGGATTCGGAAGGCTCTGGATAAGGTGACGCGGACGGTGGAGGGGCTGCGTTGGCGTGAGGACCATGGGCTGGTGGATAAGCTGACGCAGTTGACGGAGTGGCCTTCGGTGCTGCTGGGTGGGTTTGAGACGGAGTATCTGGCGCTGCCGGAGGAGGTTTTGGTGACGGTGATGCGGGATCACCAGAGTTACTTTGCGGTGGAGGATGAGGACGGCAAGCTGGCTCCGCATTTTCTGGCGGTGCTGAATACGGAGACGGATGAGGCGGGGATGGCGGTGATTCGGCATGGCAATGAGCGGGTGCTGCGGGCTCGGTTCAATGATGCGCGGTTCTTCTGGGAGTTCGATCAGCGGGTGCCGCTGGTGGAGCGGGTGGAGTTGCTGGAGAATGTGACGTTCCAGAAGGATTTGGGGAGTTATGCGACGAAGACGGAGCGGGTGCGAGCGCTGGCTGCGACGTTGGGTACGCTGGTGCGTGATCGCAAGTTGGCGGTAGATCTGAGTGCGCTCCGTGAGGCGGTTAAGTTGGCGAAGACGGATCTGACGACAGAGTTGGTGAAGGAGTTTACGGAGTTGCAGGGTGTGGTGGGTGGACTGTATGCGCGGGCGCAGGGATTTCCGGCTGCCGTGAGCGATGCGATCTACGACCAGTACAAGCCGGAGTCGATGGAGGATGCTGTGCCGCGAACGGCGGAGGGAGCGTTGCTGGCGATTTCGGATAAGGCGGATACGATCGCCGGAATGTTTGGACTGGGGCTGGAGCCGACGGGGTCGAAGGATCCGTTTGCGCTGCGTCGGGCGGCGAATGGGATTGTGAAGATTCTGGCGGAGACGAGGGTGCCGTTAGGGCTGGAGGAGGTTGCGGAACGGGCAACGAACTCGCAGGAGACTGCTTCGAAGATGAAGATCTTCTTTGTCGAGCGGCTGGAGTTCTATCTGCGTGAGGTGAAGGGGAAGGCTTATGACGTCGTGAAGGCTGTGCTCGCGGCAGGTGCGGATGATGTGCGGGATGCCGTGGCGCGCGCGGAGGCGGTGACGGCGGTTCGTGGGTCGGATGATTTTGCGGCGGTGTCGTCGGCGTTCAAACGGATGAAGAATATTCTTTCGCAGGCGAAGGAGAAGGGGATTGCGGCAGGGCCGAACGTCGATGCTGCCCTACTGACAGAGCCGACGGAGAAAGCGCTGGCAGAACGATCGGCGGAGTTGGCCGGACGAGTGAAGGCGTTTGGCGCGGAGAAGAATTACGGGGCGGCGCTGGAGCAGATTGCTACGCTGCGGCCTCAGGTGGATGCGTTCTTCGAGAGCGTGATGGTGATGGCTCCGGACGAGGCGGTGCGAGCCAACCGGCTGGCGCTACTGCAGAAGGTGCTTGGGGATTTCTCCGGTATTGCGGATTTCTCGGAGATTGTGGTCGCGGGCTAGTGGCTGATCACCATTGCGCCGACTACGAAGAGGGCGACGGCGAAGAGCGAGATGAGAGGGACGACGACGCCTTCGTAGAGAGCGTTCGAAGGGCCGCCGGTGGGGCCGTCTTCTGCACGAAAGTTTGATTGGTACATGGAAGCCTGGTCGTTCTGTTGGGTGTATTCCATCTTCTTTTCCTGGTTGACTCTCGCCGGGGGAACGCTCGAGAGAGAGATAAAGCAGAGCTCGCTTACGTGCTGTAGTGAGGCGACTGACCTGTTGCGAGTTGCGATGCAATCCCTTGACGGCAATCATCTTTGATGAAAACAGCCAGCCGCAAGAGTTACGTGCCGGATGGTATCTGGGACGATACGTGTCAGTGAATGCAACTTTTGGGTGATGCCGCAGGAGCGAAAGGCTAGCAGCCGTAGTGACGGCCCTCGCTGGAGGGTTCCCAGGGGATCGGGGCAAAGGTGCGCTGAAAGAAAGCGTTGTCGACGATATAGCGTTCGTGATTTTCGCCTTCAACGATCCAGTCGCCGGGATAGGCTTTCCGCTGGCCGGAGTCAGTGAGGATGACAGTGGGGTGGAGGCATTGCGTGGCGTTGACGAGTAACGGTCTGCGGGTGCGAAACGTGTTCATGAAACTCTCTCTCCTGACGGCATGATTCCGCCGCCGAAGAGTATTTCAACATTTCATTCGTAAGGAAGGAGTAAGAGATTCCGTAAATTTTCGTAAAGGTTTCGAAAGTTTTTTGTTTTGTTGGATCGCCTTTTTTCGTTATTCGAGTGGTGAAGCGGATTTGATGGGGGATCGTCTTAACCTGAGTGGATTTTTGAGGAAGGTCGCGCGGTGAAACTGACCTATTCCAATTCGCGGAGGATGCCGGAGCTGGACGCGCTGCGCGGGTTATTCCTGGTGTGGATGACGTTCACGCATATGCCGACGCGGTTCAGCGATGTGCTGAATCAGCCGTTCGGGTTTGTGTCGTCGGCGGAGGGGTTTGTCTTTTTGTCGGCGCTGCTGGTGAGCCGCGTATACCTGCGTGATGCCGCGCAGGATGAGAGCCGGCTGCGCAAAAAGCTATGGCGGCGAACGCTGAAGATCTACGGCTATCACCTGTTGATGTTGGCGTTTGCGTTTACGGCGGCAGCGGCGTTCGCGGCGAAGACGCACCGGCCCGCGCTGTATAACCTGCTCAACTTTTATCTGGCGCATCCGGTGGTTGCCGCGATCGGCTCGGTGCTGCTGATCTATTGTCCGCCGCTACTCGATATTTTGCCGATGTATGTGATTTTTCTGTTTCTCACACCGCTGGCGTTGTCGGTGTCAGCTCGATATGGCTGGAGGTGGGTTCTTGCGGGAAGTGGATTGCTTTGGGTTGCGGCGCAGCTTGGATTGAGGGAACTTGTGCACGGCGTTGTGGTGCATGTGACGCATCTGCCGATTCCGCTGCAGGAGACGGGTGCGTTCAACTTGTTTGCGTGGCAAGGGGTTTGGGTGATCGGGCTCTGGCTGGGCGCGAAGTCTGTGGCGGGCGAGATGCCGCTGGCACGGGTGCCTGGGTATGCCGTCGCGCTGTGCGGTGCGGTGTGCACGTTCTTCTTCGAGGTGCGGCATGGGTGGCTGGGGCCGCATCTGACACAGGAATCGCTGGGGATCAGCGTGGATAAGTGGCAGATCGGGCCGATGCGGCTGATCAACCTGGCGGCGTGCCTGATCGTTTGCTACTGGCTGCGGCGATACGTGGTTCGGCTGATTGCACGAGAACCGTTTCTGACGCTGGGGAAGGCGTCGCTGCAGGTGTTCTGCGCGCATGTGTTCTTTGTGTTTGCGGGGCTGGCGTTGCTGTATGGAGATATTCCGCAGTTGCATGGGTTTCGCGCCTACGGGATGCTGGTGCTGACGTTTACGGGATTGTTTCTGGTGGCGGCGCGCGAGGTGAAGTCGCAGAAGATCGAGCGGATGGCTGCGGCTGCGTCAAAGGATGCTTCGATTTCGGTTGAGACTAGTTGACGCGCTGGAGGCGGTCGATGAGTTTCTGGGCGAGGGGTTCGCCGGATTCGGTCCAGAGGAGGCGGCTGCTGATGCCGCAGTTTTTTTCGACCAGGAGGGTGAAGGCTAACAGCATCTCGACGTTTTGTTGAATGTGTTTGGTGGCGGCTGCGTCGAGCTCTTCGTCTTCGAGGGTCTCGGCGAGCCAGGGGGTGTCGAGGCCGAAGTCGATGCGGATGTGGCCGTTCTGCTCGAAGCTGGCGTCGTCGAACTGGGGTCCGAAGCCAAGGATGCGGACGGTGGAGGGCTGGAGCTTCCAGAGGGTGTCGAGGGCGGCGGATTCGGTGACCTGGTTCATGCCGGTTTCGGGGGTCCAGAGCTTCCAGCGCATCTCGAACTCGTAGGCCATGTCGTCGTGGAGTTGCTCGGTGGCTTCGGCGACGGCGTTTTCGATGATGGAGGCCGAGGTGTCTTCGGAGCGATCGTCGTTGACGTAGATACGCTGGTAGGAGGGGGCTTCGGTGAAGCTGATGGGGTAGACGGCGGCGGCCGCGACTCGCTTGTCTCCGCTGATCGTGGCGAACTGGCGCATGACCGAGACCAGGGTCGCGGGGAGGGTGTCGAAGCGGAAGTTGGGGAACCAGAGGCTAAGGTAAAGCTGATCGGCCATGGAGATAGTTTAGACCTCGGCGTTGCGGAGGATCGCACTTCAAGTAGGTCTGTGGGTGAGAAGATAGACAGGAATGAGTATCTCGGTAGAACGGCTGCGGATCTGGTTGCTGGCGGGTGCGGGCCTGCTGGTGATGGTGGTGATCGCGTTTCTGGGGTATGCGCACTATCGGGCGCACCGGTTTCTGACGAACCTGCCGCAGAAGCTTGGGGTGGACATTCGACAGGAGACGAATAACTGGACGTATTCCCAATCGGTCGGTCCGAACACGGTTTATACCATTCATGCGGCAAAGGAGATTCAGCATCTAGACGGGAAGATGATTCTGCATGATGTAGGAATCGTTCTGTATGGAAAGAAACAGAACAGAACCGATCGGATATACGGGAAAGAGTTTGAGTACGACCAGAAGGATGGGGTGGTTCGAGCAGTGGGTGAGGTCCATATCGATCTGCAGGCGCCACAGCCAGCGGATGCGAAGGCAAAGATGGACTATGCCGCAGGGAAGGACTTGCCGGGGGCTGCGGGGCACGTTGCGGGCGAAGAGGAGAGGACGGATGAGCGGCTGATCCACGTGACGACGAGCGGCCTGGTGTTTTTGCAGAAGCTTGGTGTGGCGGCGACGGACAAGGATATTGAGTTTGCGTCGGGCGGGCTGACGGGCCATGCGGTGGGGGCCGACTACAGCTCGGATACGGGCGTCGTGGTGCTGCATTCGGCGGTGAGGGTGAATGGGCTGCAGCATGACCGGCCCGTTGTGCTGACGGCGTCGCATGCGGTGCTGGATCGTCCGGGGCAGACGGTAACGTTGTCGCAGGCGAAGTATGTGTCGGTGGGCGGGGAGACGGAGGGTCAGACGGCGCAGGCGCAGCATGTGGTGGTGCATCTGCGGAGCGATGGGTCGGCGGAACGAGTGGAGGGAGACGGAGAGGTGACGCTGACGAATGGTGCGGGCGGAAGCGTGACGGCTCCGCGGGGCGAGGTGGTGTTGAATGCGCAGAATCAGCCGCAGTCGGCGGTGATGTCGGGTGGGGTGAGGTACACGGCGGATGAACCGTTGCGGAAGGCGCACGGAGAGGCGGGGGAGGGACGTGTAAGGTTCGACAAGATGGGGCGCCCGGAGCACGTCGTGATGAATGGAGCGGTGCATCTGCAGGAGCGGGTGCGGGCTACAGAGGCGGCGGGGGAACCGTGGAGTGAGCGGGAGATGAATGCGGGAGCGGTGGAGCTTGCGCTGGCTGCGGATTCTGCGGGGAAGGCGGAGCTGCGGGATGTGAAGGCGACGGGAGAGGCGAGGTTGAAGGTAACAAGTCCGGCTGGAAAGGGTTTGACGACCAGCAGCGCGTTGGCCGGGGATGTGCTGACGGCGCACTTTGCACAGGCGGGAGGTGTGAACCATATCGCAGAGGTGCATGGCGATGGACATGCGGCGCTGCGGAGAGTGAGCGCGACAGGCGTGGTCAATACGGGCTCGGGGGATTCTCTGGTGGCGCACTTTCGGCCGGTCGCGGCTGGTGCCCGGAGTGGGTTGAGTGGGGAACGTAAGGGGCAGGTAGGGAAGAAAGATGGATTGGTTGATGGCGGGGCAGATGAAGTCTCCGACGCTACAGAGCAGGGGCATGTCGTGATGACGGAGTTGCCAGTACGGAAGCCCGGGGATACTGCGGCTCCGGCGGAGGAGCGGGCGACTGCGGAACGGGCTGCCTATGATGGCGGCCTGGAGCGGACGACGTTGACGGGCAACGTGCAGCTGAGCGATGGGACGAGCGTGCTTTGGGCCGATCGGGTGGTGATGGAACAGCAGACGGGGGATGCATCGGCAGACGGTTCGGTGAAGGCGAGCTATGGGCAGGTTGGGAGCACAGAGGAGCCGGTACACATACTGGCGGCGAGGGCGGAGTTAAAGCACGATTCGCAGGTCACGACTTTCCACGGAGAGGCAGGCAAGCCAGCGAGGTTGTGGCAGCGGGCTTCGCAGGTAGATGCTCCAGTGATCCAGTTTGAGCGGAGGCAAAAGCGGCTGCTGGCGCATGGGGAGGGCGAGGGGGTTCCGATGGCGGTGCATACGGTGCTGGTGAGTAGCGGAGCCTCCGGATTTTCTGCGAAGGCAGATGGGTCAAAGCCGCCGGCCGGATCTGGGGCGAAGACGGTGTTTGGCGGCAAGACGGACGTGTTCCGAGTGGCGAGCCGGGAACTGGTGTACTCCGATGAGGCGCGGAAGGCGGAGTTTACGGGTGGGGTTGACGTGGAGAGCAAGGACGGAAGCATGCGCGGACAGCAGGTCGTGGTCTATCTGCAACCTGCGCAAACGGGGGGCACCGGGAAAACGTCCGTGACTGGCGGGGGCGGGTTTATGGGTGGCAGCGTCGAGCGGATGGTGGCAAGCGGTCACGTTGAGATGGAGGGACCGGGCCGGCGTGCCACCGGCGAACAGCTTGTGTATACCGCCAGCGACGGCATGTTCGTTTTGACGGGGACGCCGGCCTTAGCACCAAAAGTGGTGGACAACCAGCGAGGGACCGTAACAGGTACGTCCCTGCGATTCCATTCGGGCGATGACAACGTCCTGGTTTCTAATGGAGGAGAGAGCGGCGCGGGCCAGAGAGTGCACACGGAGACGCGGGTGAAGAACAAGCAATGAAGACATTATCGACGGAGGAGATCGGCAAGTCGTATGGGGGGCGGCAGGTCGTGAGGGGGGTAAACCTTCAGATTGAACAGGGTGAGGTGGTAGGACTGCTGGGGCCGAATGGCGCGGGAAAGACGACCAGCTTTTACATCATCGTAGGTCTGGTGCGGCCGGATGCGGGCCGCGTGCTGGCGGACGGCCACGACATCAGCCGGCTGCCGATGTATCTGCGGGCGCGGAACTATGGCATCAGCTATCTGCCGCAGGAGCCCTCCGTGTTTCGCAAGCTGACCGTGCAGGACAATATTCTCGCCGTGCTGGAGGCGCAGCAGCTAAGTTGGGAGGCCCGGCGGACGCGCACCGAGCGGCTGATTGAGCAGCTGAACCTGGGACACGTGCGCAAGACGCGCGGCTATGCGCTGAGCGGAGGAGAACGGAGGCGGGTCGAGATTGCGCGGTGTCTGGCGATCGAGCCGGCGTTCATTCTGCTGGATGAACCGTTCTCGGGTATCGACCCGATTGCCGTGCTGGATTTGCAGGAGATCATCTTCGGATTGAAGAGGAGCGGGATCGGAGTGCTGATCACGGACCATAATGTGCGGGAGACGCTTTCGGTCACGGACCGGGCGTACATCATCACAGAGGGCAAGATTTTTGCGACAGGAACGCCGGGCGAACTGGGTCGAAATCCAGACGTTCGGCGGATTTATCTGGGAGAAAACTTCTCGATGGATTGAGGGTATAAGCCCTACAACGATTGTTGTAGGGCGACGTAGCTATCGGTGGAGTTCGCGCAGCCTTTGGCAGGGTTAGACTTACGCCAGAATGAACCAAAGGCGTGTAGACTGTGGCAATGCCGATACTTGGTGCTCTATGTGCATAGGATTGCACGATAAGCACGACAAGCGCCAAAACGGCACATCTACATAAAAGAAGGGCAACGGGTCGATAAGAGGTTAACGTGCTGCTGCAACCGAAGCTGAACTTGAAGGTCTCACAACGGCAGGTGCTGACACCTGGTCTGGTGCAGATGGTCAGCGTACTGGCGCTGAACAAGCTCGAGCTGAAGGAGATGATCAACACCGAGATGGTGGAAAATCCGGTGTTGGAAGAATTAGAGGAGTCTGCCGTCTCACTGGATGAGCGTTCGGGCATCGAAGGCGACCGTGAGCGTTCGGCCGAGGAGAAAGCGGCCGAAGGCGAAAGGGTGGAAAAGGATCCGTTCGATGAGATTGACTTCGGGAGCTATTTCCAGGATTATCTTGACCCTGGGTTCCGGACAGCTTCGAATTTTGAAGAGTACGACAAGCCTTCGTTTGAGAATTTCCTCTCACAGCCGAGCACGCTGAGCGACCATCTGGCGTGGCAACTGGGTTCGCTGACGCTGAGCGAGGAGGTTCGAGCCGCGACCGAGCTGGTGGTGGGAAATCTGAATGAGGATGGATATCTGACAGCAACTGACGAAGAATTGGTTGAGTCGTTGCTACAGGCCAGGGGGCCGGAGCGGCCGGAGCCGATTCCGTTCGAGCGAGGATCCAAGGGGCGAGTGGCACACGTGTGGGACAAGCCGGAGCCGTGCGAACGGAGACAGACGCAGCCGGGTCAGGCGCAGCCGGGTCAGGCGCAGAATGAGGCGCTGGAGATGGCGGCTGCCGCGGACGAGGAGGTGGCGGCTCTGCTGGCTGCCGTTCGCGAGGCGCGAGTGCTGGTGAATTTCCTTGATCCGGTGGGCGTGGGAGCACGGGATTTGCGGGAGTGCCTGCTGATTCAGATCTGTGCGCAACAGGGTGAGGCGGCGATTGTCCTTCGGCGTCGGCAGACGACCGCTGCGGCGGCCGCTTCCAGGAACGGAGTGGGCGGCGATGAGAAACATGGTGCGGTCGAGCCGGTTGCTGTCGAGAGCCATTCCGGGCAAGCGGATATCTTCGGCATCGCGACGCATATCGTAACGAATTGCCTGGCGCTATTGCAGAAGAAGGACATGCGTGAGCTGACCCGGAGCTGCGGGCGCACGCCGGAGGAGGTAGCAGCGGCGGTAGAGTTCATCCGGACGCTGGATCCGAGGCCGGGGCAGCGCTACAACCACAGCGAAACGCGGTTGATTGAACCGGACGTGGCGTTTGTGAAGCGCGACGACGTCTACGTTGTGGTGATGAATGAAGAGGACATGCCGACGCTGCGGTTGAACCAGGGATATCGCAAGATGTTGCAGCAGAAGCAGACGGAAAAAGAAGTTAAAGAGTATGTGAAGGAACGATATAAGTCGGCGATTCAACTGCTGCGGAACATCGAGCAGAGGAAGAATACGATTGTGCGGACGTGCGAGGTCATCGTGCGGCGGCAGACGGAGTTTCTGGAGCATGGCGTCAACGCGCTGAAGCCGATGATGATCAAAGAGGTGGCGGAGGAGATTGGGGTGCATCCTTCGACCGTGAGCAGGGCAGTTGCGAACAAGTATGTGCATACGTCGCAAGGTGTGTTTGAGCTTCGCTTCTTCTTCTCGGAGGGCGTGAACGGCCCGGAGGGCGGGGATCTGCCGCTGGTACTGCTGAAGCGCAAGGTGAAGAAGCTGATTGAGGAAGAGGACGAACGCAAGCCGCTGACGGACGATCAGCTGGCAGCCGAATTGCAACGCCAGGGAATCCAGGTCACTCGAAGAACCGTGGCGAAGTATCGGGAAGATATGCAGATTCCAAGTACGCACCAACGTCGTGTACGCTAGTCGTCTGCGAAGATTCTTGTTGGGTCGCAGGGACGGGGTGAGCGCATGGACGTGGAATACACCGGCAGACAAGCCACTATTACAAAGAAGCTGAAACTACAGGCTGAGGCAGGGTTGGCGCGGATCGCAAAGATCGTTGGCAACTCCGGCAGCGTGCATGTGATTCTCTCTACGGACAAATACAGGCACATCGCCGACGTGACGGTGAAGACCAGACATCAGAAGCTGGTGGCACGCTGCGAGGCGACCGAGATGGTGATCGCGCTGCGCGATGCGCTGGTGACGATTGAACAACAGGCGATTCGGCAGAAGAAGAAGTTCGGAACCATCAAGCGGCATCCGAAGGCAGATGTAAAGGGCGCGAAACCTGAAGCTGCGGCGCCGGTAGTGCGCAAGGCGAGCACGCCGGTGAAGGTCGCGACAAAGAACAGCACCGGGCGCAAGGCCGTGCCGATGCTGGTGCATTCCTTCCCTTCGCATTCGCCGCTGGCGGAGCCGCATGTTGTGCGGTCGACCGACGGGGTTGCGCTGCGGCCGATGTCGCTGGAAGAGGCGGTAAAGGAGGCTGCGTTTCGGGATCGCGACGTATTTGTGTTTCGCGACCACGGCGGCCAGGCCATGGTGCTGCATCGCAAGCGTGACGGAAAGATGGAGTTGATCGAGGTTCCTTAGGGCGGGATGCTAGGATTTCTAGCATGACGAGCAAGAAGGCCACGAAGCGGCCACAGAATGCAGGCTCTAAAAGAGACAAAAAGAAGAGGATGACCGCACACGCCTCGGACTTTCGGGGCGAGCTGGTTATTTTGACCGGATTGTCGGGGTCGGGGAAGCTGTCTGCCCTGAAGGCGTTTGAGGACCTCGGATACTACTCGGTCGACAATCTGCCGCTTGAGCTGGTGCCGCGATTTGCAGACCTGGTGCGGCAGTCTGCTGAGATCGAACGCGCTGCGCTCGTGGTCGATGTGCGCGAAGGGATGCGTTTGGATGAGTTTCCGGAGATTTTGAAGAATGTTCGCAAAGTGCTGCCGACGCGCGTTGTGTTTCTGGAGGCGAGTGAAGAGGCGCTGATTCGACGCTTCTCCGAGACGCGGCGCCCGCATCCGATGGGGCGTAGCGATACGGTGGTGAAGTCGATTCGGGCGGAACGGAAGCGGTTGGACCCTATCCGCAATGTCGCCGATATTGTGCTTGGATACGACGAAGTTCAATGTGCACGATCTTCGCGCACGCATCAACTCGCAGTTTGAACGCGAGGAGAGCGATCAAAGCCTGATGGTCTCTTCCAATAGCTTCGGGTTCAAGAATGGGGTGCCGACTGAGGCGGATCTTGTGTTTGATGTGCGCTTTCTGCCGAATCCTCATTTTGTGCCGGAGTTTCGCAAGCTGACGGGGAAAGACCCGAAGGTGGCCAAGTACGTTCGGCAGTTCCCGCAGACGAAGGAGTTTCTGGATAAGACGACCGATATGCTGAAGTTTCTCTTGCCCCACTACATCAAGGAGGGAAAGAGCTATCTGACGGTGGCATTCGGATGTACCGGCGGACAGCACCGGTCGGTCTTTATTGCGGAAGAGATGAAGAAGCGGCTGGCAGCTCAGGGCTACCGTGTGAAGACCGCGCACCGCGACATGCCGAAGTAGAACGGCTGCAGACGGTTCCTCGCAATAGAATGGTGAGAATGACGAGAATCAGGAGAGTGACGGCTTGAAGACGCATCTGGCGATTGCTGCTCTATGTTCGTCCGTATGCCCTGTATTCTCTTGCGTCGGTTGTGCTGATGGCGGTTGTGGGTGCGATGGCGGCGTTCCGCATTCTTGCTGGTGAAGCCGATCTTCGACAATGTGTTGAGCCCGGATGCACCGCCGGGCCTCGTGCTCATTTATCGAATTCCGCATACGGACCACATCATCAATCTGCAGCGGTCTATTCCAAGCTACTTCCACAATGCCTGGACGGTGGTGGCGGTGGCGCTGGTGGGATCGGCGTTGTTGAAATCAGTTTGCGATTATTCGGGCACCTATCTGGTGAATCGCGCTGGATTTGGGATGATCACGGATCTTCGGAATGACTTGTATGATGCTGTTCTGCGCCGCTCCGTGGCTTTTTTTCAGAAACATACGACGGGGACGTTGCTATCGACGTTGATCAACGACATCGAGAAGGTCCAGTTTGCGATGTCGAGCGTGTTGAGCGATTTTCTGCAGCAGCTATTTACCTTGCTCTTCACAGCTGCGGTGGTCTTCATTGTGGGCGGGAAGCTCGCGTGGGTACTGCTGCTGTTTTTGCCGGTGGTGGTCCTTTCGGCTCGGCGCATTGGCCGGGGAGTGCGGCATACGACGCGCAGGGGACAGGACAAACTGGCGGAGATCCAGAACATTCTTCACGAGACGATAACCGGCAATCGCATTGTGAAGGCCTTCGGCATGGAGCTTTGGGAGATGAACCGCTTTCGCCGGGCGGCGGGAAGGCTGTTCGATGCAAATTTGAAGTCGGTAAAGGTTCAGGCGATCAGCTCACCCTTGATGGATTTGATTGCCTCGATGGCGATTGCGTTGTTGCTGCTGTTGGGCCGATGGAGCATTCAGCAAAAACAGATGACGGCCGGCTCGTTCATCACCTTCCTGATTGCGGTGTTTACGTTGTACGACCCGGTGCGGAAGTTTGCCGGGTTCTACAACAGCTTTCAGCAGGCGCTCGGGGCAAGCGAAGAGATCTTCAAGTTTATGGACGCGGTAGATGATGTTCAGGAGAAGAAGCGCGCGTTCGTGCTGAAGGGATTCAGCGAGGGAATTCAGTTTGAGAATGTGGGCTTTGCCTATGAGAGTGATGGAGAGACAAAGCCGGTGCTCCATGGCATCAATTTGTCGGTGAAGCCGGGCGAGGTGATCGCGCTTGTCGGCCCGAGCGGCGCCGGAAAATCTTCGCTGGTGAATTTGATCCCGCGATTCTTCGATGTGAATGAGGGAAGGATCTTGATTGATGGTCATGACCTTCGGGATGTAACGATTGCTTCGCTCAGGGAACAGATCGGCAAAGTGACACAGGAGACGGTGCTGTTCAACGATACGGTACGGAACAACATTGCGTATGGTCAGCCCGATGTCCCGATGAACAAGGTGGAAGAGGCCGCACGGATGGCGCTTGCGCATGACTTCATCCTCAACATGCCGGATGGCTACAACACGAAGATCGGCGAAAAGGGAACACGGCTGAGCGGCGGCGAACGGCAACGGCTGGCGATTGCACGGGCGATTCTGAAGAATGCGCCGATACTGATTCTGGATGAGGCTACCTCCGCGCTGGATATGGAGAGCGAGCAGTATGTGCAGGCAGCGCTCGCGAACCTGATGCAGGGGCGGACTGTGTTTGTGATTGCGCATCGGCTTTCTACAGTACGGCGGGCCACTCGAATTGCCGTGATTGAGAGTGGAGAGATTACAGAGATCGGGACGCATGAGGAGTTGATGAGACATTCGGGGACGTATCAGCGACTGTACAACATGCAGTTCAGCACGGAGGGCTCAGTGCCCGTGGGTAGCGGCGACGTTGCGTTGACGGCGAATCTGGAGGGCATAGCGTGAGCGAAGTTTATTCGATGACTGGATACGCCAGTCTGCGCGGATCGGTGCGGGACAGCGTCGCCTTTACATTGGCGATGAAGAGTGTGAACCACCGCTTTCTCGATCTCAATCTCCGGCTGCCGTCGTACTGCGATGGCCTCGAGGTACAGATGCGGAGGATGTTGAAGGAGCGTCTCCGGCGCGGGCATGTAGAAGTGACGTTGCAGTTGGAGCGCAGGATGAACGCGGAGATCCAGCTCAACGCGGGTTTGTTGAGCGCTTACATGCAGGCGTACCGGGAGGCGTCGGAGTCGAATGGTTTGGCGTATGAGCCCGATCTGAATGCGATGCTGCGCATCCCTGGCATGATGACTGCGGAGAGCGGCGTGAGTACTGAAGAATTTGAAGGACTCGATGCTGCTGTGCTCGGGCAAATTGCTCCCCTGGTGGAGAAGTTGAATGAGGTGCGGGCGCAGGAGGGCGCAGCTCTGGCATCGGAGTTGAAGGCGTCGATGTTACGGCTGCGGGCCTTTGCAGAGGAGATGGCCGGGCTGAGGAATGGGGTGCGCGAGGCTCAGTTTGACAGGCTGCGGAGCCGGCTGATTGAACTGACGGAAGGCGTCCCGGTAAGCGAAGAGAGGGTGCTTACCGAAGCGGCGCTGCTGGCGGAGAAGAGCGATATCGAGGAAGAGATTGTGCGGTTGCGCACGCACGTCGATCGTTTTATCGCGATGCTCGATGAGGGTGGAGAGCTGGGTAAGCGACTCGACTTTCTGCTGCAGGAGTTGAATCGCGAGGCGAATACGATGCTGTCAAAAACCAGTGGAGCGACGGGTGAGAACAGTCTGCGCATTACGGAGCTGGGACTCGAGATGAAGGCCGAGATCGAGAAGTCTCGCGAGCAGGTTCAAAATCTGGAGTAGCGAACGCGATTGTTACACTGGCATAAGTGATGATTTTGGCAGGTGATTGAGGCGGATGGCAGGCATACTTTTTATTATTTCGGCGCCGTCAGGTTCGGGAAAGTCGACGCTGGTGAGTCAGCTTCGTACGCTGGTGGAGGGGTTGGATTTTTCAATTTCGTATACGACGCGGGCGCCCCGAGGGTCTGAGGAAGATGGACGCGAGTATCACTTCATAAGCCGGCAGGAGTTCGAGCGGATGATTGCGGCGGGGGACTTTCTGGAGTGGGCGGAGGTCTTCGGCAAAGACTACTATGGGACGGCGGTCTCGGCGCTGGACCATGCGAAGAGGGCGGGGAAGGATCTGCTGCTCGATATCGATGTGCAAGGCGCGGCGCAGGTGATGAAAAAACTGCCGGAAGCGGTCTCGATCTTTATCATGCCGCCAAGCCCTGAAATCCTGGAGATGCGGTTGCGCCATCGAACCGTGGCAGAGGAGGTAGCTTCCAAGACTCCGATCTCGGAGGATGAGATTCAGAAAAGACTCGCCGCGGCGCGGAATGAGTTGAAGCGGATGCCGGACTACAAGTATGCTCTGGTGAACGATGTTCTAGAGCAGGCGGTAACTGAGTTGCGGGCGATTGTGTTGTACGAACGCGGTGTGAGGAACAGTGTTCAGGCCATTGCTTCGAGTTGCCGAACCGATGCTGCTTCGCCGAAGCTGAAGGCGGCGCTGAACACGTTTCGGGTATAGGCGCCTAGTTATCCACTGCCAACGATTAGCGGATTGTCGATGTACTGAGTTATAACTTCAGACTACGGGGGTCACACATGACGATCGATAATGCTTTTCACAATAAATACAGCCTGGTTAAAGGCGCGGCACGGCGGGCTCGGCAGTTGCAGTCGGGAGCATCACCACTGATTGTTGCCAAGTCGATGAAGGCTTGTCGCGTGGCGCAGGATGAAATCAAGCAGGGGCACGTGAAGTTTGTTCTGCCGGAAAAAATCGTGGAACCAGTGCTCGATCATCCGGTGCACTAAGTAGCGATACCATAGAGCCATGGCAGGAGAGGCTGAGCAGCAGCTGCGGGCTTATGTGGAATACCTTCGCGACATGGGCGTCCATGACTTTTATCGTCAGGGTGAGCCGGTGTTAGCGGAGGCCGGCGAAACCCCGCCGCCGGTTGAAGCGGCTGTGGTGGTGGAAGAGCAGGACCAGACTCCTGTTTCAACCAGGCCTGCGTTTTTGGAGCCGCCGATCGGGAAGCTGGTGAGTTTCGATGACCTTGCGCCTTTGCCTGAGAGCCGGGTGGCTCCTGCGCAGAAGGCCGGTGCGCTGGTAGCGATCAAAGAAGACATTGGAGACTGTACGCGTTGCCCGCTGGCTTATGCTGGGCGGCGTACGATCGTCTTCGGCGATGGCGATGCCAATGCGCGGCTGATGTTTGTCGGCGAAGGGCCTGGCGCGGACGAAGATACGTCGGGTATTCCGTTCGTCGGTAAGGCAGGGCAGCTCTTGAACAACATGATCCAGGCGATGGGGCTGAAGCGCGAGCAAGTCTACATTGCCAATATCGTGAAGTGCAGGCCGCCGGCGAATCGCGTTCCTGAGCCGGTGGAGGCGAATACGTGCGACCAGTTTCTGCTGCAGCAGATCGATGTGGTGCAGCCGGAGGTCGTGGTGGCGCTTGGGTCGACGGCGGCGACGTATCTGCTGGGAGTGAAAAAATCCCTGAGCGCGCTGCGGGGCCGCTGGCATAGTTGCCGCGGGGCGAAGCTGGCAGTGACGTATCATCCGGCCTTTCTGCTGCGTGATCCAGCGATGAAGGGTGAGGCGTGGAAAGACCTGCAGATGGTGATGAAGGAGATGGGGCTGAAGGCTCCAGCCAAGGCTTGATGAGGGGGTACCCCCCCTCCCCTTACCCGCGCGTAAATTATTTTGATTCAGTGGTTTACGGGGGGATGTCGTCTGCAAAATATTCATAATAAATGGTTTACGTCCAAAATATTCCAATCAAATGGCTTACGACGATTAAAGAGAAAACGGCCCCGGTGTCCGGGACCACTTTTCTTTCACTGTTTTAAGTATAGCTGGTTGAGTGGAACTAAAATGCCAAGTCGATGTTATTGATTTTGTTTGGTTTCGGTCGGTTTGGGGCTTGACAAGCGATTTTGCTGGTGTTTTTTGAGAAAAAAGTTGTAAGCGACGGAAAACAAATGGATTCGGTTGGCATAATAACCCAGAAAGCTGGTCCTTTTTCCAAAAGCGAATCTCCTTACTCAGGTCGGCACGATATCTAATCAAATTAATGACGGCTACCACCAAACTCAGCAAGGGCCAAACCCACCATGGAACAGACCGGATAATGTTCGCCATGCTAGCCATCCTAGACCCCAGGCTGAAGAGTCTGTTGAAAAAGTCGGTGCCACGAGCGAAACGTACCTAATCCGCTTACATCGCCGCTTTTACCGCTGCGGGATCGACCTTGAGTATCGTCTCCGTTGCGTTGCTGAAGTTCGGGAACTCAGGGTTTGTCTTCATCTTTCTCTCCTTGCTTTCATTCGTTCTCTCCTCGCTTGGTAAACGATCTTGGTCAGCTCCGGCGCGACTGCACGGAGCTTATCCTCTTCGATGTGTCCGTGCTTGAGAAGGTGGGCATCGAAAAGCCGTTGCAATGTGGGCTTTTTATATGAACTCGCACAATGAGAAGTAAGATCGGCGGGATGTAGTTCGATGAAGTCTGTTTTCTTTGCTCCCGTGACAGAGGCGACGCGATACTCGCCTGAGTCCATCATGAAGGTGAGGATGCGCTCTACAAATTCAAAATTGGGCTGTCCTTGTTCAAACACAAAGGAAGTCGGCGTATTTACCTCTTCGCAAATCTGCATTGCGCAGATAAACGAACATACCGCGTATGGATTACCCATAAACGATTTCATGTGCTCGGTGGCCACTTGCTTATAGGTATCTTTCCATAGCGTGACAAAAACCCCGTGTACTTGACTGGCTTCTATCGCTTCGCAAAGTAGGGGAAAACGGTCACGGGAATTCAGAGCATGGAATCCCGCTGAATGCGGCTTCCAAATCCGCCTGAACTCCTTCCACTGGTCTTGATTTCCATAGAATCCAGCAACAGAAACGCAAGGCAGCTTCTCATCTGTGCCCGACTCATCGAGGAATGCGGTTAGGACGGCCATCCACCTGTCTCCGTCCCCCCAATAAGAGGTCGCCAAATGCTCGCCTGTATCATCCACCTCCCCCTCTGATTCGGCAAGTAAATATTTACCAAAAGCAACAATAAGGGCAAAAACAAAGGTTAATGCGGGGGTTCCTCCACTGTGCGCTGACGATGAGACGGTAAGTGGCTTCGGTCGGGATGACGCAAATCGGAATGACGCGGTTTTGGCGGGTGGTAGAGATGACGATTCTTTTAAGGCACAGGGGCCACCGGCCGGTGATGGGTTTAAGGCGGTGGGATGCGCACCGTGTTGGCGCGGCAGGAACGGATGGGACCGCAGGCGGTGGGACGGCCGCTCTTGTTGAGGCAGACCTCGATGGCGGTGAGGTAGTTGTTGCCGCAGGAGAGGGCGAGGCTGGAACTCGGGATGGACGGATTCGCGGCGGTGACGAGGTTGAGAATCTGGCCGGGGGGCATGGAGATCTGGTGATCGAGTTGGGATAGCGTGGACGGGATTGCCACGGACCGGAAAGCTGCGCGGGCGGCGGTGAAGAAGTCGTCGGGCGACATGCCGGAGCAGGTGCCGTGCGTGCTCCACTCGTGACGGAGAAGGCCGGGGTCGGGATAGATGTCGGCGTACTGCGATGGATCGGCGGGGCCAGGAGCGTTGGAACAGTTTTGCGGGTAAGTGCCATCGTTGTTTTGGGGCCAGAGACCGTGGAGGACGAAGGCAGGGTGACTGGCGCACTCGGGGGCAGTTCGATGGGAGAAGCAGAACTCAGGCGACCAGGAGAGGTTGAGGAGATAGTAGTCGAAGGGTTGTATGGCGTTGCCGGTTGGCATGGCAGCTGCCGCGGCGCGGGGGCGAGGAGCGGGCTCGGGCGCGGGCTTTGGGGGTGGGGAGCAGCCGGCGAGGGCAAGAAGAATGAGAAGAGCAGGCGCGATTTTCTTCTTCATGGTGGAAGAAGGATAGCGCGTGTGTTTGAAGGGCGCTAGCGGGCAAGGTGTTCCTAACTGATAGACCTCACTGCGCTACGATGGTGCGCAGTGAGGCCCCGTGACTATGCTGCCTGGCTTTGTGGTGGTTTTGGCGTAACGGCGCCCTCTGCCTGAACAGGAATGGTACGCCGGTTGCTTTGCTGTTGCGGAGTTGGAATCGTTACTTCGAGCACGCCGTTGTGAAACTTCGCTTGCGCCTGTTCCACATTGGCGCCTTCGGGCAAGGGGATACTCCTGTAGAAGGACCCATATTGGCGTTCTGTCCGCTGTACCCCTCCGATTTTTTCCTCGGACTCAGACCTGCGCTCTCCCTGGATCACGAGCGCATCGTTTTCTATTTCGACTTTTACGTCATTCGGTTCGAGGCCGGGAAGTTCAGCCTTGACGTTGTAGTTCCCCTCACGCTGAGAGACTTCAATGGCCGGCGACCATATGGCACTCTTGCTGACTTCACGCTCCCAGCCGATGTCCTGGAACATGCGGTCCATCTCCTCGGTCATCCTTCTGAAAAATGAGAAGGGGTTAGCACGGAAGGATTCTTGAGGCATCAGCCCGAACTCTCCCCTGCGCTGCAGGAGACCGATTGGGGGAGAGCTACGCGCCACGTCTTTCCTTTGTTGTTCGCTGGGTTTTACTGCCACGGACTTCTGATCTGTTGGAGTTGCCATGCGGTTCTCCTTTCGTTACGGTTCTTCGCCCTTGAAATAGAGGACACTTCGGCGACTCTTCGTAGTTCGTCGCTCGAATGCTCCGAATTCCGGCAGGCGAGATCAATGTGTGTCCGCTCAGGATCAACCGATGGGTCGCGAAGACGTCTGAGGCTGAGAGAACACGGATGGTCATTCTCAACATGCTGCGAAGATAAGACCCTGACTTCCAGGGAGCGGACACTGGCTCCTAAACATAAGCAGCATCTATGAGGGTTGACCGTACTCTTTTTGAACGCCGCAGACTCTGCTGGATCGCGTACCCGCCAGGAGAGCGCGACCGCACCCTCGGCTTCGCCCAACATCCTTCGTGCACTGTATCGTTTCACAGGGGAGTGGGGACGAAGTGCCCGATCGTAGCACGGGCGAATCGAACCCCGTCTCCATCAGGCGCCAACAGAATAACGCTGTGCGGGATGAGGACGCAATCGGATTGGCGCGATATCCACAGAAGAATTTTGCTGAATTTTTTTCTTGCGACTTCGTGATTAAAGCGCATCTTCCATTGCGAGTGTCGCTGCAGGTTTCTCTGCTCGCGTCGTTGTGATCACGACTACGCTGATCAAAACAAACATGGTTCCCAGAATCGTTCGCAGACCAAGAGCTTCGCCGCCCAGGAAGTATCCAATGAGCACGGCCACAACCGGATTCACGTAAGCATAGGTCCCGACTTTGGTTGGAGATTCGTGATGAATCAGCCACACGTAGGCGGTAAATCCGATGAGAGAGCCGGCGACGATCAGATAGAGCATCGCCACCCACGCTCCGCGGGAGACAGCCGACGGGTGAAAGGCACGAAACTCTCCCAGCGCGGCCGCGACGAGTGTCAGCATCGCTCCTCCGGCGAGCATCTGAGCGCCCGAACTCATGACCTTGGAAGTCGGTAGCGGCAGCTTGCGTGTAAGCACAGAGGCGATCGCCCAACTCATTGAGGCAATGATGAGTGCCACGGCGCCGGTTCTGTCGACTGGCGCCCCACCGAGGTTGAGCGACCGGCTCATCAACACTCCCACTCCGCCGATTCCGATCAGGAGAGCCACCGCCAATCGAACGGTGAGTTTCTGGGTTCGCAGGAAGATGATCTCAGAGAGCGCCATGAACGCGGGAATGGTGGCCATCACGACGGCAGCGATGCCTGAGGGCACATGTTGTTCGGCCCAGAACAGCAGTCCGTAGTCGAAGACGAAGATCAGCAAGGCGATGAAAAACACGGACATCCATTGACGCCCGGTCGGCGAGCGTTCGCCTCGCGCGGCCATCCAGGCGTAGAGGATGAATCCTGCGATCAAAAAACGTATCGCCGCGAATAGGAAAGGCGGAAGATCGTGCACGCCAATGCGAATCGCGAGAAAGGTGGATCCCCAGACAAAATAGATGATCGCGAAAGCCAGCAGAGTTTTCCATGTCGCGGGTTGGGTTGGGGCTTCCATAACAGGGTCCTCTCTGCACTCTAGCAGCTGGTGGCCAGATCGCGACTGCGCCACGCGTCTCCATCATTGCAACGTAACAAGCTGCAACGAGGTCTTGTTGTAATGGCTAAACTGTTGGAATGCCTCTGTACTGCGATGTTGCTCTGCCGGTGCCGCTGGACCAGACGTTTACCTATGCGGTGAATGGGGCTTTACCTGGAAATGGTCCTGTGGTTGGGGCGCGGGTGCTGGTGCCATTCAGCGGACAACGGCTGATGGGGGTGGTGGTGCGGGTGCATGACGATGTGCCTGCGGATGATTTCGAAGTGAAACCAGTGCAGCAGGTGCTCGACGAGGCCGCGGTGCTGCCGGATGAGCTGATGAAGCTAGCTGCGTGGATTGCTTCGTACTATGTTGCGCCGCTGGGCGAGGTGCTGCGAGGGATGCTGCCGCTCGCTGCGGAGGTCAAGCGTCATTTTTCCTATCGGATTGCGGAGGCGGGGCGGAAGGTTCTGTACGAAGGCGCAGCGAAGGGATCTTCGCGAAGATCGAAGCTGTCGGCGGAGGAACAAAATCGCGAGTATGCCGTGCTGAACTATCTGGAGGGCGGAGATGCAGCGAAGATGGCGGCGCTGCGGTCTGCGACAGGGGCGAATAAAGGGCTGCTGGAGGGCATGGTCAGAAAGAAGTGGCTCGTGCGTGAGGCAGTGGCAGAGGAACGCGATGCGCGGCGGCTGGAGAAGGTGGCGGTGTTAGTTGAGGGCGCGCGACTACCAAAGCTGAATGAGAATCAGACGGCGATTCTGGCCGAGTTGGCGGCGGTCGGTGGGCGGATGCGGGTGAGCGACCTGAGGATTACATTGACCAGCGCAGGGGTTCCGTTTTCGACGCTTGGGACTTTGGTGAAGCGCGGGTTAGTAGGAATTGAAGAGGTCGCTGAGGAGTTTCATCTCGGCGGGGTGAGTGCGCAGGGGAAGAAGCATGCGCATGAACATGCTTTGAACGAGGCGCAGATGGAGGCGCTTGGAACGATCGCTGCCGCAATGGAGAAGGGTGGTTTCAGGCCGCATCTGTTGTATGGCGTGACGGGGTCGGGGAAGACGACGGTTTATTTTGCGGCGATGCAGCGGGCGCTGGACGCGGGCAAATCGGCGCTGCTGCTGGTGCCGGAGATCGGGTTGACGCCGGCGATGGCGGCGCAGATGTACGCGGCGTTCGCGGGCGAGGTGGCGATGCTGCACTCGCAGTTGACGCCGGATGAGCGGGCCGAGCAGTGGCACAGGATTCGCCGGGGCGAGGCGAGGATTGTCGTGGGGACGCGGTCGGCGGTGTTTGCGCCGATGGTGGATCTGGGCTTGATCATCGTCGATGAGGAACATGATTCGAGTTACAAGCAGGAGGAGACGCCGCGGTATCACGGCCGCGATGTTGCCGTGATGCGGGCGAAGTTGAATGATTCAGTTGTAGTACTGGGGTCGGCGACGCCTTCGCTGGAGAGCTGGGCGAACGCGGAGAAGGGACGCTATGCGCGGGTGGAGATACGGGAGCGCGTGATGGAGCGTCCGCTGCCAGTGGTGGAATTGGTGGACATGCGCGCGGAGTTTCGCGAGACCGGGCAGGAGCAGATCTTTTCACGCAAGTTAATCGAGGAGACGCAGTTGACGCTCGATCGCGGGGAGCAGGTGATTCTGCTGTTGAACCGGCGCGGATACTCGAGCGTAGTGATGTGCCGAAGCTGCGGAGAAAAGATCGAGTGCGAGAACTGCTCGATCTCGATGACTTACCACAAGAAGGTGAGTGAGAACGATGCTGTGGCGCAGCCCGGACAGCGATTGGAGTGTCACTATTGCGGGTCTCGCAAGGCGGTGCCGAAGGTTTGTCCGAAGTGCGAGAGCGAACATCTTTATTTTCTTGGAGCGGGGTCGCAGCAGGGCGAAGAGAGATTGCAGGAGTTGTTTCCCGCGGCGCGGATTGGACGGATGGATCGCGACACTGTGCGCGGACGCAGCGACATGGAGCGATTGCTGGCGCGGCTGCATGGCGGAGAGATCAATCTGCTGGTGGGGACGCAGATGATCGCGAAGGGGCATGATATTCACGGCGTTACGCTGGTTGGAGTTGTGGGTGCGGACTTTCAACTGGGGCTGCCTGACTTTCGCGCGGCGGAGCGCGTATTTCAATTGCTCACGCAGGTGTCGGGTCGTGCGGGACGCGGGGATCTGCCGGGGAAGGTGCTGGTGCAGACCTATCATCCCGATCACTATGCGATTCAATTTGCTGCAACGCACGACTATCCCGGATTTGTGTCGAAGGAGATGAACTATCGGCGCTGGATGCACTATCCACCATTTACTGTGTTGGCGAACGTGGTGATTCAAAGCGAGAAACTGGAGGAAGCTACGGCGTGGGCAGGGACGCTGGGCCGTTGGTTTCAACAGGCGCGGTTGGATAAGGTGCGTGTGCTGGGGCCAGCCGCTGCGCCAATCGTGCGGCTGAAAAGAATCTATCGCTTTCATTTTGTGTTGAAGGCAGAGAAGCGACAAGCGCTGGGAGCAACGCTGCGAGCAATGCTTACGCACGCGGAGACGCAGGGAATTGCCCGACGTAACCTTGTGGTCGACGTGGACGCAGTGCATTTGATGTGAGGCAAACCCAACACCCGCGCGACTTAGTCGAGCAGATGAAGCTCTTTGCCTGGCTTGAACCGAACGGCTTTGCCTGGAGCGATCGTGACCTCGGCCCCTGTTCTGGGATTGCGGCCGATGCCGGTCTTGCGTGGCTTGACTGTGAAAACACCGAAGCCGCGCAACTCAATGCGATCTCCCGCGATGAGTGTCTGCTTCATGCTGTCGAAGATCGCGTCTACCGCAGACTCTGCTTTGGTTCGTGGCAAGCCGGTACGCTCAACAACCCTTTGTATAAGATCCTGCTTAATCATCTGGGCCGCCGTCCTTGGGCTGTAATTTTTAAAAAATGGTACTGACCGGGTTTAGTAACGTGATGTTAGAAAGTCGACGCAACATTGTCAACGAAAGAACACTGCCGTAAGATGAAGAATCTAATGAGGCAAGGCTATGGGGTTTACGAACGCCCTTTAATTTACACCCTTCCGCCCAAATTAGAGACCTGAAATGCAATTTGAAGGGAAAAGAGACCAAATTGGCTATTAAGAGCGACCGTTGGATTCGCCGGCAGGCGACCGAAAACGGCATGATTGCCCCGTTCAGCGAAAAGCAAGTCCGGGAAGGTGTCATCTCCTATGGGCTTTCCTCCTACGGGTACGACCTGCGGGTTTCGGATGAGTTCAAGATCTTCACGAACGTAAACAGCGCCATTATCGACCCTAAAGCATTCGATGAGCGATCGTTTGTAACGGTTGTGGCAGACAGCGTGATTGTGCCTCCCAACTCGTTTGCGTTGGCGCGGTCGATTGAATACTTCAAGATTCCCCGGGATGTGCTGACGATCTGCGTCGGCAAGTCAACCTATGCGCGGTGCGGCATCATTGTGAATGTGACGCCGTTCGAGCCGGAGTGGGAGGGGTTTGTGACGCTCGAAATCTCGAACACGACCCCGCTGCCCGCCCGTATTTATGCCAACGAAGGACTGTGCCAGATCCTGTTCTTCCAGTCCGACGAAATGTGCGAGACAAGCTATGCAGACCGTAAAGGCAAGTATCAGAAACAACAGGGGATCGTTTTGCCGAAGCTGTAGAACGGGCGAGGGAACGGCGACCCTTTGAACCGCCGAAGTCGGCCTACTGAATGCACCAAGCTGAGTAAAAAGGGGCTGCACAGGCGATGAAAGATCAATTATCTCAAGGACCACTGAAGCTGGGTCTGGTCGCTACAGATCCCCTGCGGATCCTTGGGTTGCAGACGATTTTTTCCGAGGCCGGGATCAAGGGACAACCGGTAGAGATCGTTCCTCTGTCGGTTCCGGGGGCGCTCGACGCCTCGGGGGTCTCGCTGATCCTGATCGACGCGGCGTGCACGGACCACATCTTCGAGCTGCTGGCGGCGTTTCGCCGTACCCGGCCGCACCTGAGGTTGATCGTGCTGGGGCTGGATGAGGACCACGAATACATCCAGCGCATCATTGGGGCCGGCGCGAAGGGCTACCTGGCGCATACCGCCAAGGGAAACGAGGTCCGGCTAGCGATCGAGATCGTTCAGGACGGCTCGGCGTGGGCTCCCAGGAAGGTGCTGGCCAATCTGCTGGACCTTTCCTCAGCAGAGGACAGGCGGGCCGGCACAGCCAGCGAGCCGAAGTTCACCAGACGCGAGGCCCAGGTTTTGAGGCTGCTGGTTGAAGGGCATCCCAACCGAGTAATCGCCGACGAGCTTGGAATCGATCTGGCGACGGTGAAGAAGCACGTGGGTACGCTGATGCGGAAGGTTGGTGTCAAAAACCGCATCGCCCTCTCGGTGCAGGTAGTGAATCGCAAGCTGCTTTCGAAGTGATTTTCGTGGCATCAAATGCGGGCCCGAAGTCGTCACTTTGCCTGTTAACGCTTAAGTTAACAAAACGTGCTCAAAGGTCTACCTACCTTCGTACCGTTGTGAGTGCGATTGATCTGATGCACAGTGAGTCTAGCAACACAGACCTGGGAGAGGGGTTGTAGAGAGAGCGTCGGGCGAACCCCGACACTATCTCTACAACCCCCATTTTTTTTGAATTCCAGGGCTTAGGCGATCGTGTAACCTCATCGCCAGGAGGGTACAACCTCCGCTCCCTATTTCTTCATCTTACATATTGTTGTAAATAGGCAGGTTCCGGTCCAGATTCAAAAAATTCTACCAACGGACGCGAAAGGTATAGCGATAATGATGAAGAAAATAGCAACGATTTTATGTGGTTTGACCCTGACGGTGTCCTCTCTGTCTGCGCGTGCTGCTGATGACGACAAAGCAAAAATAGCGGAACGTTTGACGGCGTCCAGCCAGGTCATTGAAGAGATCATGGCGACACCGGATAAAGGGGTACCCGGCGGCATTCTTGCCGGTGCTTCCTGTGTTGTCGTCATTCCCAGTTTCAAGAAGGGCGCATTTGTGGTTGGCGCCCAATACGGCCAGGGAGTCGCCACCTGCCGTACGCCAAGCGGCAAATGGAGCGCCCCAGTTTGTGTCCAACTGACCGGTGGCAGCTTCGGATTTCAGATCGGCGGACAGGCGACAGATTTGGTTCTGATCGCAATGAATCAGCAGGGACTGCAGGCCATGCTGAAGAACAAGGTCAAACTGGGTGCCGATGCGGCGGCGTCAGCCGGTCCTGTCGGGCGTAATGCCCAGGCAGGCACCGACTGGAAACTGAACGCGGAGTTCCTCAGTTACTCGCGCAGCAAGGGGCTCTTTGCCGGCATTGACCTCGATGGCACAGTGCTCTCGCAGAACCAGGAAGGCACAACAGCACTCTACGGATCGGCCATTCCCTTCAACACAATTCTCGCTGGGAATGAGGTGACTCCGCCCGAAGCGCGTCCGTTTGTGCGTACGGTAGCGAAGTACTTTGTCGTCGCGAAGAACCAGTAGACCGTTAGCGAATGGGATAGAGGGGCGGCTACGCAGCCGCCCTTTCTGTTTTTCCGGCGTAGTGGTTTGGAATCGGTAGACTAGTGGCTTGAGCGAAGCTGCACAGAGAACGTTGCCGCGGGACAAGATCAGTGTCCGTGAAACCGCGGAGTTTGCCGTTGTCTGGTTCTTCGTTCATGGGATACGAGTGCTTCCACGAGGACTGGCGCGTGCGATTGGCGTTATGGTCGGCGCGGCTGCGTTTCGTGGATTGGGGCGGCTGCGAAGAGTGGGTCTCCGCAACCTGGAACTCGCGTTCCCTGAGAAGACAGCGCAGGAGCGAGAGGCCATCCTGAGGTTGGAGTATCGCAATCTCGGCCTCCTTTTGGCAGAGTTCTGCAAGATGCCGGACTATACCGCGGCGACGGCGAGCCGATTCATTCGTTATGAGGGCCTGGAGAATTATCTAAGGGCGCGGGAGCGGGGAAAGGGCGTGCTGGTGCTGACAGGGCATCTCGGGGCGTGGGAGCTGTCGAGTTTCTACCACTCGCTGATGGGGATGCCGATGGGGATGGTGATACGACGGCTGGATAATCCGCTGGTGGACGCATTTGTAAACCGAATCCGCTGCCAGTATGGGAACCGCGTGATCCATAAGGATGATTTTGCCCGCGGGCTGATTGCGTCGATGCGTGGAGGAGAAACAGTGGGGATTCTCATGGACACGAACATGACTCCACCGCAGGGAGTGTTTGTGCCGTTCTTTGGGGTGCAGGCGTGTACCGCGTCGGGAATGGCCCGAATCGCTGCGAAGACGGGTGCTGCGGTGCTGCCGGGCTTTCTGGTATGGCAGGAGCGCGAGCGAAGGTATGTGCTGCATTTTGGCGAGGAGTTGCCGGTGGTCCATACCGGAGACGCGGAGCAGGATGCGTTGACCAACACAGCGGTATTTACCGCGGCGATCGAACGATATATCCGGCAGTATCCTGAGCAGTGGCTTTGGATGCATCGGCGATGGAAGACGAGGCCTGCGGGCGAAGAGGGGATCTACTGATGGTGAGGATAGGCAAAGTTGCCGACTGGCTTGGAGTGAGCGCGCCGCTGCTCGATGGGGAGATCACAGAAGTCGCCAGCATTGAAGGCGCGAGCGAGAGTTCCGTGGTATTTGCGATCGATAAAGAGACGCTGACGAGGGCGCTTCAGTCGAAGGCGGGAGCGATTCTCGCGAACCGGAGTCTGGAGGATGCTGAGTTGCCGGGCGCAGTTCAGCAGTTACCAGATCCACGAGTGTTGTGGGTGGGGGATGCGCGGTACGCTTTTGCGGTGGTTGGCCGCCATTTGCGGGGGCGCGGTTTTGCGCCGGGAGTGCATCCTTCAGCAGTGGTCGGCGAGGGTGTAAGGATTGGAGTAGGAACCAGGATCGGCCCTGGGGTTGTGCTGGAGGATGGCGTGGTGGTGGGGAGCGATTGCAACCTGATGGCTCGGGTAGTGGTCCACGCAAGGACCGTGCTGGGAGATCGAGTGGTGGTGCAGGCGGGGGCTGTGCTCGGGTCGACGGGATTCGGGTATGCGCGAAGCAGCAAGACCGGAGAGTATCTGCTCTTTCCCCAGCAGGGGCGGCTGGTGGTGGAGGACGACGTTGAGATCGGGGCGAACACGACGATCGATCGCGGAGCCCTGGGAGAGACGCGTATCGGGCAAGGGACGAAGATCGACAATCTCGTGCATATCGGGCACAACTGCGTCATCGGAAAGAACGTAGTGATTGCGGCGCAGACAGGAATCTCCGGTTCGAGCGTCGTCGAGGATGGTGCGATTCTGGGCGGGCAGGTGGGGATTGGGGATCGCGCTACGGTAGGGGCGGGCGTGATTCTTGGAGGGGGAGCGGGAGTCCTGAGCGGCAAGAGGATGCATGGGCCGGGAGAGGTGTTCTGGGGCCGGCCGGCGCGGCCGTTGAAGGAGTATCTGCGCGACCTGGCACGGTTGAGACGTGGATGATCTCTAATCCACCTGCAAGGCGAAACAGTGATCAAAGGGATAAAAACAGATAAAAGGAATTAAAAACAAAGCAGATAGAAACGGCCCTCATCGTGCGGCGACTTTTATCCGTTTTTCTATCCTTTTGATCACCGTTACGCAGTTCGCGTAGAGTTTCGTTAGGGTAGATTGCGTGGTGGATGATGGCGATTGTGGTGGTTGGCGGGCACACCAGAAACATCGGGAAGACGAGCGTGGTGGCCGGGTTGATCGCTGCGATGCCGGAGATGCATTGGACAGCGTTCAAGGTGACGCAGTTCGGCCATGGCATGTGCTCGGCTAACGGGGAGCCGTGCGACTGCGAAACGGCCGAGCATACCGTTGCAGTAAGCGAGGAGCGCATCGGCGGGGATAGCACGACGGATTCGGGACGGTATCTTGCGGCTGGCGCAGTCCGCTCTTTCTGGGTGAGGACTCGGGCTGAAGATCTGTCAGAGGCGATGCCGCGGATTCGCAAGGAGATCGCGCAGGCGGAAAACGTCGTGATCGAGTCGAACAGTATTCTGCGGTTTCTGCGGCCTGATCTCTATCTGAGCGTGCTCGATCCACACACGACGGACTTCAAGGAGTCGGCAAAGTATTTTCTCGACCGTGCGGACGCGGTGCTGGTGGCAGAGGGCGAGTTGGGACGTCCGGAGTGGAAGGGCGTTTCGCTGAAGCTGGTGGAGGGAACGCCGGTGCTGGCGATGCGGCCTCCGTTGTATGTGACGGAGGAGCTGGTGGAGTTTGTGCGGAGGCGGCTCGGGTTCGGATGCGAAGTTGAGTTGCGGTGAGGACTCAGGTGCGGAGGTCTTGATGACGATGCGCAAGGTGGTTCTTAGTGTTGGATTGAGTCTGGATGGGTATATTGCACGGCCTAATGGCGCGGTGGATTTTTTGTTTATGCCGAAGGGCTACTCGAATGCGGAGTTTTGGAAGTCGGTCGATGTGGCGCTAATGGGGCGCAAGACGTATGAGGCGGGTAAGAAGATGGGTGGCGACTTCAAAAGGTGGAAGATGAAGTTTTATGTGTTCTCGAAGACGATGGCTCCGGGAGAGTGCGATGGTGTGACGTTTGTGAATGAGAAGCCGGCGAAGCTGGTGGAGGAGTTGAGGAGGCAAACGGGGAAGGACATCTGGCATATGGGCGGCGGGGAGTTGGCGCGGGAGTTTTTGCGCGAGGATCTGGTGGATGAGATGAGACTGGGGATTGTGCCTGTGCTGCTGGGCGAGGGTATTCCATTGTTTCCGAGCGGCTTTCCCGAGCGCAAGTTTTCGCTGATTGCGAACAAGAGCTACTCGCAGGGACTGGTGGAACTGCAGTATGAACGTGTGCGCGCTGAGGGCAAGAAAAAGAAGAGCTAGATGGATTGGACGGGGAGGAGCATGAGGTCTTCGGCCAGGCCTACTTCTTTTTGAACGAAGGGTTCGCCGTAGCGAACGCCGGCGAGCAGACCGTAGTGGCGCGCTTCGGCGAAGGTTCGTTCGCGAATCTCTTCTTCAGGGACGAAGAGGCCTGTGCCCTGCGATTGTGACGCGTACTGAGAGCGATACGCGAGGAGGGATTGGAGACGCTGCTCCACGTAGGGCGTGATGTCGACCACGAAGGTCGGACGAACGTCGGCGTAGAGACTGGCGTAGAGAATCTTGAAAGGGCGATGCGGCGGATTCTGATCGCCCGGTGTCTCCACCTTGGCGAGGCCGCTGACGAAGCACGCTTCGTAGCCCAGCGTGGCCGAGGTGTAGTGATCCGGATGCCGGCCCTGCCAGTACGGAAGGATGACGACGCGAGGGCGCAGACGGCGGAGCACAGCAGCCACCTTGAGGCGATTCTCGTAGGTGTTCTGGAGGTTCCCGTCGGGCAGGTCGAGCGCTTCGCGATGGGCAACGTTCAGGATGCGGGCAGCAGCATTAGCCTCGGCTGCGCGGTCCGCTGCGGTGCCTCGTGTGCCGGATTCGCCCTGGGTCAGGTCAAGGATGCCGGTGCGCCAGCCCCGGGCGTGCATCGCAAGCAGCGTACCGCCGCAGGTTTGCTCGACGTCGTCGCGGTGGGCGGCGATGGCGAGGATATCGATGAGGCAGGGAGTAGGGGGTAGGAAGTAGGGAGTAGAAGGCTCGGTTGCCATTAGAGTTTTGCCAGGAGGGAGTTGAGCATTTTGGAGACTTCGTTTGAGAGAGTATCTGCTTCTTTTACCAGAGTCGGATTGCCGTAGCCTAGCTCTGTCGCGATGAAGAGTTGTGTCTGTACTTCGAGGTTGGAGCCGCGGGCCATTGCAAGGAACTGTTTGTACTCGCCTTTGGAGCCTCGACCATATCCCTCGGCTATGTTGCTGGCCACTGAAACGCCTGCGCGACGAATCTGACTCGTAAGGCCGAACACTTCCTCTTTGGGAAAGCCAGTCGTGACGCGGTAAATGGCGAGAGTCATCTGAATGGCACGTTGCCAGACCTTTAGATCGCGGTACGACTCAACCATCGCGGCTCCGAGCTTGCTACTCCCTACTCCCTATTCCCTACTCCCTGCCTTTAGTTGTCGGCGTCAGTGATGGCGTCCATGTAGGCGACGTCGAGGGCTGTGCCCTGGACCGTGACGTTCTTGTTGTCGATCTCCGAGCCGTCGCCGGTGTTGAAGACGTGGACCTGGCCCCCGTATGCGGTGTAGACCTTGTGGAAGGTCTGGACCCAGCACAGGCCGGTGAGATCGCCGTAGTAGTACTGGTTCTGGTTGGTGTTCGGAAAGGGAACCGCGACAGGTGCGGTCGCGCTCTGCACGACGGCGGGAACGATGGACGCGGTCAGAGCACCCATGTCGAAACGGGTGAGGCAGTTGTAGTTTGCGGTCTGGTCGGTGGCCTGTCCGGCTGCGATCTGTTGCGCGGCACGTTTGGCGCGCTCGCCAGTGGCGCAGAACTGAGAGCCGATCCAGAGAGTATTGTCGTCGGCGAAGAGCATCTTCGAGTGGGTGCCGTCGGAGATGGAGTACTTGCCGGTGACGGTATTGGTCGCTAGGTTGATGATCGAAAGATTGCCGGCAAAGAGTCCGTCAGGCTGTATTTGCTGACCCGAAACGTACAGCGTGGTTCCGTTGGCAACCGCAGCAGTGACGCCGCCGGGCACCAGGACCTGGTTGGTGAAGGCAGAGGCGTCGGGCACCGTTGTGGGGATGTTGTTGAACTCCAGCACGCCCTGCTGCAGATAGGTGACGCTTGCGGTGGTTCCGCCGCACTCCGGACCGCAGTTCAGCACATACGCGCTTGTGCCGTCGAGCGAGAAGTAAGCTCCGGTGGGACGATCGAAGGCGTTGGTGTGACTGCCGGTGTTGACCGGAACGACGCAGTAGACGGGAAGGTTGAAGGGCTGGCAGTCCACCGCGCCAATGGCCGCATCGGCGGCAGTGGAGGTGGGGAACTGGTTGTCGTTCAGCTTCACGACGCGGTACACCGTGTTGGAGTTGCGAACCATGGCCAGCACGACCGTGTCGCCCTGGTTGACGACGACCTGGAAGACGTTCGGAAGAATGAGCCCATAGGCTTTGCCGGTGGCGTTGTCGATGATGCCGAGTTGCCCAACGCTCTCCATGGCCGAATAAACATGGCCAAAGGTCGGGGGGACGGCGAGGCCGGTCGATTTGGCTGGGAAGGTACCTCCGGAGCCCCCGACGGCCTCCTTGCCATAGTTGATGATCTGGATATCACCCTGCGCGCTGGAGTAGACGTAGCCGCTGATCTCCGCGGGGAAGTTGAGGATCAGATTGGGGAAGCCGGAGCCGTAGCCGGAGATGGAAAACGAGGGCTTGGTGTTCTGGATGTTGCTGCGCAGGTCACGCTTGGCGTCTACGATCTGCAGGCTTCCCGTGGAAAGGCCGTTGCCCGAAACCGAGATCATCACGCGGTTGGCCAGCAGGCTGGGAGGAACCGGACGGTTGGCGAAGGTGAACTCCGGAAACTTATACGCCAGGTAATTGTCGCTGTGGCAGGACGTCAGGCCGGCGGTCGCGAAAGCGAGGAGGAGGCCGCAGACAATCTGGCCACGGAGAGACTGGGTAAAGAGACTTCGATTCGTCAACGGTAACAAACTCCAACCTGAGCGCTGCGGCGTGTTTTAGCGGCCACTACTCTAATGCCGAGTATAACAAAGGATACGTGGCATGAAGGGCTGGGAGCCCTTGAATCAGGCACTGGTGAAGAGAGGCCTGAATGCGGTTTGGAGCGGGTCCGGGTGGTGGCTTAGGATGAGTTAAGCAGTTGGAGACAATCATGGCAGATGGGTTGAACGAAACGAAGGCGGGTTCCGTTGCGGGAGGTGCCGCGGTCGACAGGTTATTCGCCGGTGGGACCGTCCTGTGCGATGGAGCGATGGGTACGATGCTGTATGCCCGAGGCGTGTTCATCAACCGCTGCTATGACGAGTTGAATCTGTCGCAGCCGGAGCTGGTCCGTGAGATCCATGCCGAGTACCTCCAGGCGGGCGCTGAGGTGATCGAGACCAATACGTTTGGCGGGAACGCGTTTCGTCTGGAGCTGCATGGGCTGAAGGACAAAGTGCGTGAAATCAACCTCGCCGGTGTCAAACTGGCGCGGGAGTGCGTCAACCAGATTCGCGATAAGCAGGCCAGCGAAGCGTTTGTCGCAGGAGCGATCGGACCGCTGGGAGTCAGGCTGGAGCCGCTGGGCAAGATCGGACTCGAGGAAGCTCAGGCAGCGTTTGCGGAACAGATTCGCGCGCTGGTGCACGGTGGGCCGGGAGTTGGAGCCGATCTGCTCGTCGTCGAGACGATGACGTCGCTGGCGGAGGCCGAGCAGGCGATTCTGGCGGCCAGGAGTGTCGCTCCCCAGGTTCCGGTGGTCGTGATGATGACCGTCGACGAGGAGGGCAACTGCCTCGACGGATCGTCGGCTGAGACTGCCGCGATCAAACTGACAGAGTGGGGCGCGGATGCCGTTGGATGCAACTGCAGCTCCGGTCCGGCGACCGTGCTCAGTGTGATTGAACGCATGCGTGTCGTCACCGACAAGCCATTGGCAGCAATGCCCAATGCAGGAATTCCCCGCGCGGTCGAAGGGCGGACGATCTACCTGACGTCGCCCGAGTACATGGCGAGCTTTACCCGCAAGATCGTGAAGGCGGGCGCAAGCATCGTGGGCGGTTGCTGCGGCACTACGCCGAGCTACATACGAGCCATGAAGAGCTATCTGCGTGCCATGGACGCAATGGAAGGCGGCGCTCATACGATTGAGCATGCGGATCCGAATAAGGCCGCGGTCAAGGCTGCGAGCAAGGTAGAGCCGCCACCGCTGGCTGGGCGCTCGAAGATCGGCTCGATGGTGGCTGCCGGCGAGTTCGTCACCATGGTCGAGATCGTGCCGCCGAAGGGGATTGACTGCAGCAAGGAGCTCGACGGCGCGGAGATGCTGCACCGCCTGGGAGTGGATGCGATCAACGTGCCGGATTCGCCGCGTGCCAGTGCGAGGATGAGTGCGCAGAGCCTGTGCGTGCAGATTCAGCAGCATGTGGGCATCGAGACGATTCTGCACTACACCTGCCGCGACCGGAATGTGCTCAGCATTCAGAGCGATCTGCTGGGAGCCTCGTCGATTGGGCTGAAGAATATTCTCTGCCTGACCGGCGATCCGCCGAAGCTGGGAAACTATCCGAATGCGACAGCGGTCTTCGACGTCGACGCGATCGGACTGGTGAATGTCGTCCACAACCTGAACTACGGTTTGGATATCGGAAGCAATTCCATCGGAGCCTCCACCGGCTTCACCATCGCTGTTGCGGCGAACCCCGGCGTGCAGGACATGGACCAGGAGGTCCGTCGCTTCGCCTTCAAAGTAGAGGCAGGTGCGGAGTATGCCATCACCCAGCCTGTCTTCGACCTGCGCGTGCTGGAGGAGTTTCTGCGGCGGATTGAAGGCTTCCGGATTCCCGTGATTGCCGGGATCTGGCCGCTGACCAGCCTGCGGAATGCAGAGTTCATGAAGAACGACCTGCGCGTGAGCATGCCGGACGACATCATGGCGCGGATGGCAGCCGTAACGACTCCCGAGGCAGGACGGGCGGAGGGTGTGAAGATCGCTCAGGAGATGCTCTCTGAAGCAAAGCCCATGGTGCAGGGAGTGCAGGTCAGCGCGCCGTTCGGGCGTTATGGCGTCGCAGCGGACGTGCTCGGTCTGGCAGAAGTCGAGGTCGTGTAATGGCTGACTTTGAGAAGCATTTGACGGCGCTCGAATCCATCGTCGACCGGCTGGAGCGGGGAGACCTTTCGCTCGAGGATTCGGTGCGCCTGTTTGAAGAAGGGGTAAAGCTTTCCGATGCCTGCAAGAAAGAACTCGAAGCCGCAGAAGGGAAGATTCAGATCCTGATTGAGCAGAGAAATGGCACGATGAAGGCGCGCGGACTTTGATTTGAAAGAGGGCGAAGGCCAGAGCTAAATCTTGAGTGACGCTACCGATCGCGCGTAGTTACAAAGCCCGGCACCCAGAGCAGGGCGCGCTTGGCCTCAGAATTGGGCAGGTCGGCAATAGTGAGGCGGGCCGCTTCGGCGTAGGCGCAGGCGGTGTCCATCGCATAATCGATGGAGCCATGGCGGTGGAGAATCTCAAGAATCTGCGGATGCGAGACGTTTTCGAAGCTGCGGTCGGCCAGCACTGTGCGGATGGCTTCTCGATCGGCGCCTGTCCCGCGCTCAAGCGCATGGATGACAGCCAGCGTCGCCTTGCCCTCGCGTAAATCGCTGGCAACCGGCTTGCCGAGAACATCCTCAGTGGCGGTCAAGTCCAGCACGTCGTCGACGATCTGGAACGCCAGGCCCAGGTTGCGGCCGTATTCCCCAAGCTGCGCTTCGAGCTCCTCGGGGTCGCCAAAGTCATGCGCCGGCGTAATCGCCGCGCCAAGCTGCATCGACACCTTGAATAGGCATGCGGTCTTGCGGAAGATGAGGTCGAAGTACTCCTCTTCGTTGATCAGGTGACCGAGCTTCTGCATCTGCAGCAACTCGCCTTCAACCATCTGCTGCGTCAGCGAGATCAGCAGTTCGAGCACGCGGAAATTTCGTTCTTCAAGCGCAGTCGAGAACGACTGCATGTAGAGCCAGTCGCCCGCAAGCACGCACTTCGCGTTGCCCCACGTTGTATTCGAGGAAGGCCTTCCTCGCCGCGTGTCCGCCTCGTCGATGATGTCGTCGTGGACGAGCGTCGCGGTGTGCAGCATCTCGACCACCGCGCCCAGACGAATCCGGCTCTGGCTCGTGCAGCCGAGCGCCTTCGCTGAAAGCAAAAGCAGAAGCGGACGAATTCGTTTTCCACCGCCTGCAATCAGATACTGCGCAATGTCCGTGATCACCTCAACATTCGAGGCCGATTGGCTCGAAAACGCCTGCTCGATGGCGGCAAGGTCGTCACGGAGGAGGTCAAAGACCTCGGCCGACGTCGCGATGGAGAGGGTGCTCACTCGTGATTAAGAGTATCAGGATGTGGATTTAGCTTCAGAAACTGGCCGAAAATCAGCAACAAAATGTTGATCATGCCAAGGCCGCTGCCAAAAGTGCCGTCTCCGGCGCTTCGCAAGGCTCAGTTCGAGCGAAAGTTGGTGAACTGGAGCGCGACGCCGATGTCCTTGGCCTTCAGCAGCGCCATAATCTCCTGGAGGGTATCGCGGTCCTTGCTGACGACCCGCACGGTATCGCCCTGGATGCTCGCCTGGGCCTTCTTCTTCGAGTCCTTGATCGCCGCAACGATGATCTTCGCCTTCTCCGACGGGATACCCTGCACGAGCTTGATCTTCTGCCGCACGCTGGAGTTGGCGGCCGGCTCGATCTTCTCATACTCGAGGTTCTTCAGCGAGACGCCGCGCTTGACCAGCTTCTGCGAGAGAATCTCGATGACCGCCTTGAGCTTGTACTCATCCTGCGACGCGAGTTGGATCGCATCGTTGCCTTCGAGCTCGATCTTGGACTTCGAGTCCTTCAGGTCGAAGCGCGCATGAACCTCTTTGCTCGCCTGGTCGATAGCGTTCTTCACTTCCTGGATCTCTACTTTGCTCACTACGTCGAAGCTGTTGTCGGATGCCATGGTGTCTTCCTTGTATGTGCCTGCTTTATGTACTTGATCGCTCTCTATTATGGCAGCGGTTCCTTCGGCTAACGCGTGCCGGGGAACAGATTTTTGAAGTTCGCCGTCGTAACGCTCGCCAGTTCTTCAGGTGAGATGCCGCGAAGCGCCGCCAGGGCTGCCGCCGTGTGCGTCATCAGCGCAGGTTCGTTACGTTGCCCCCGCAGCGGGATTGGAGCCAGGAAGGGAGCATCCGTCTCGACCAGGATGCGGTGCGTCGGGGCTAGCTCAGCAGCATCGCGAATCTCCTGGGACTTCGGGTAGGTGATATTCCCGGCAAATGAAAGATAGAATCCCGCAGCCAGCGAGCGCTCGGCCTGCTCCACCGAACCGGAAAAGCAATGCATAATGCCGCTCAGTCCGGTTGGCGTCCAGTGTTCCGCAATCAGGGCGAGCAGATCCTCCCAGGCGTCAGCCTCGCCAAATTTCTCCTTGGCCTGCGGAGTGGCAAGCTCGCTGGTTCGGCAGTGGATCAGGATCGGCTTCCGCAACTCGCCGGCAAGCCGCATCTGAGCGACGAAGGCCCGCTGCTGCGTGGCGACGTCCGGATTGTCGAAGTGGTAGTAGTCCAGCCCGATCTCGCCAATCGCGATGCATCGTTCGTGCTGCGCAAGCCTGGCCATCTTATCCAAAGCTTCGTCCGTCGCGCTGGCAGCCTCCTGCGGGTGAATCCCGACGCTCGCGTAGACGACTGGCAGGCCGGCTCCGCTGGTGGAACTGGCGATCTCGAGCGCCCGGTGCATCGTGGCAGGCCCTTCGCCAATGCCGACGGCGAGAATCATCTCGACACCGGCGTCATAGGCGCGACGCAAGACGTCGTCGCAGTCAGTCGGGGTCTCGTTGTAAAAGTCGAGGTGGGCGTGTGAGTCGATCAGTGCCATCGCATCTTAGGTTACTGCATGCGCGAATCACGGCAGAACACCCATAACCGAATCTATTTCCTTGTATCCCCACCCACCTGCACCACACAATACTTGGCCGTGCCGTCTCCGACGTTCCGTATCGTATGCAGCGTCCCGGACGCCACAAAGATCACGCCTCCCGGCCCTACCTTCTCCGATTTGCCATCATGCTCAAACACGACCGTCCCCTCCAGCACGACGGTCACCTCCGAGTGTTGAATCGTATGCGGCGCATTTGGCGCCATCCCTGCCGGCTGCTCGGACTCATGCACCGCAACTACCTCACCCGTGGCCAGCGTACCGCGCAGCACATCGCGGCTCACCCCGCCGTTCGCCATCTTCCGCACCGGCATCTGGTCCAGCGTATAGACCCTCGACTGCGAAAGAACCCCAGCACCGGCAGACGTGGTCGTCTGTGCCTCCGCCAACCCGCCCATCGTCGTTAGAGCAGACAAACCCGCGCACATCTCACGCCGCGTCATCGTCTTCATGCCGCTATCCTAACGCGATCACGCGTCGCCGGTTATTTCGACGCTGTCTGAGGCGAACTCGCAGGAAGCAGAGCGCGGATGTATCCCTGATTCTGAGTGCATTCGCGAAACGGAATATTGTTCAGGATGCCCGCGAGTGCGTGGTCGATGACAGCCTGTTCGGGCCGAACCTTCAGACGAGGCGCCTCCTCCGAGGTGGCTCGCGGCTCTTTAGAAAATTGGACGATGCTGTCCCAGCCCTCCGGTGCCGCGAAGCTGACGACCGAAGTCGTCGCCTGCATCTTCTTGTACGGCCAGAAAGCCCACCCGATGTCGTTCTTTTCAAGAACCGCGACGAACTTCGCAATCCACTCGTCCGAATTTTCGCCCGACTCTCCCAGCCAGATCGGGACGTTGTATTGATCGCGGAAATCGACATACTTCTGCACCGTCGCCTGCTCCGCCGGAGCGTGATAGCGATGGAACGTATAAATGACATTCTTGTCGAAGGGAGGACCGAAGACGGAAAAATTATTGTCCCACTGCGCGCCGCCAAGGATCAGAACGTGATGCGTGTCCACCGCGCGAATGGCCTTGGCCAGCCGCTTGTAGAACGGCTCAAGAGACGCGTTGAAGCGCTCCAGCCCCGGATAGTTAGGGATAGGTTCATTCAGCAGGTCGTAGCCGAGCACCGTCGGATCGTTGTGGTAGCGCCGTGCCAGCCGCTGCCAGATTGACACCGTCTGCTCCTGCGCGCTCGCGTCGCTGAACAACCACGGATAGCCGTCGCTGTCGTCGATATTTTTTCCCGTCTGCCCTCCCGGCGCAGCGTGCATATCGAGGATGACGTAGAGATTCTCCTGGTGCGCCCACTGAATCACGCGGTCAAGAAGAGTAAAGCCTTCGGCATCATCGCTCTCGAAGAACTTATAGTGCAGCGGCACGCGAATGGAGTTGAAGCCGCACTGCTTAATGAAATGGATGTCCGCCTGGGTAATGTAATTTTCCCGATACGTATGCCAGAACTCATGCGCTCGTTGCGGCCCAACTAGCTCAGTGATCAGAGCTTCAATCTCACGCGGAGACTCAGGTCCGCCCTCGTTCAGGTGCCACATGTAGCCCTCAGCCACAAACCAGTTGCCGAGGTTGATGCCGCGCAGCAGCAGCGGCTTTCCCGCTCCGTCGACGATCTCCTTCCCCTGGGTGTGGACGAACTGAGCCTGCGCTCCAATCGAGGCGACACAGCAGGCGAGAAGAAGGAAGATGGCCAATCGGCGCAGATGCATGTGAGTTCCTCGTCTAGCATATTCGCCTATAGACAACCGTTTGTCGACGGCGGCAGCTCAATCCCCCAAATAATCGACCACGCCCCGAAGCGGGCGTCGGCTAGACTGGACGCATATGCCAAGAAAGACGGCTCCTCTCCCGGCAGCCACGCGCCGCGTCAGCTTGAAGATGCTGGCCGAATATCTGGACCTCAGTCCGGCAACCGTCTCCTTCGTCTTGAACAACGCGCCCGGCCGCTCGATCCCTCCAGCGACGCGCGAGCGAGTGAAGGCCGCGGCGAAGAAGTTCGGCTATCAGCCCAGCCTGATCGCGCGTTCGCTTCAGGGCCTCAGGACCCAGACTATCGGGATCCTGCTGCCCGAACTCGGCGAGGGCTACCACTCCCAGGTCCTCAGCGGCGCAGCCGATCTCCTCATGCAGGAGGGATACTTCTTCTTCACCGCGCATCACCGTCACCGAAAGGACCTCGTCGCCGAATACCCTCGTCTCCTCCAGGCGCGCGGCGTCGATGGCATCCTCGCAATCGACACGCAACTCGAAGCCGCTCTCCCCGCCCCCACCGTCGCCGTTGCCGGCCATTCTGAGGTGCCCGGTGTCACCAACGTGATCATCGACCACCATCGCGCCGCTGAACTCGCCCTCGGTCACCTGTACCGTCTCGGTCACCGCAAGATCGCCTACATGCACGGCCAACCCTTCAGCTCAGACTCGCAGACTCGCTGGCAGTCGACCATGCAGGTAGCCCGCGCGCTCTCGCTCGAGGTTCCAAAGGATCTCGTCATCCAGCTGGACAAAGATCTCAATTCACCCGAGCTTGGCTATCCGGGCATTCACCAACTGATGCTGCGTCGCCGCGACTTCACCGCCGTGCTTTGCTTCAACGACGTCTCCGCTATCGGCAGCATACGAGCGTTGCACGACGCCGGGCTCAAATGCCCCGAGGATGTCTCTGTCCTCGGCTTCGACGATATTCAGGCCGCCTCCTACATCGTTCCCAGTCTGACGACCATTCGGCAGCCGCTGCAGCACATGGGCTCCCTGGCCGCCAGCTCGCTGCTGAAAAAACTGGCGCACGAAAAAATTCCCGACATCATCAAGGTCGATCCCGAACTCGTCGTCCGCGAATCGACCGCACCCGCCCGTTCCGCAACGCGCCGAACCATACCGTAACCTCAAGACCCGAAGGCGTATCTAAAAAACTAGCTGCCAGCGATAGTTTGTTCCGCGTACTATGTCGGCATGAAGAATCTAAACCGTCGTGAACTTTGTGTATCTCTCTCGGCTTTCGCGGCCCTGAGCAGTGTGATGGCAGAGGCGCAGGCTGGCGCAGCAGCCGGACCGGATGGCAAGCTCTCGAAGTCTGTCGTCTTCAACTACGACCAGCTTCCGGTGAAGAACAACGCGAACGGAGGCACTGGCCGTCAGGTGCTGTCCGGAACGCTGCCCACTGGCGAGTTCGTCGAGGTGCACGAAACCACGCTTCCGGCGGGAAAGATGCCGCATCCGCCGCACAAGCACAGTCACTCGGAGTTCCTCCTCATCCGCGAAGGCAACCTTGAATTCATCAACGACGGCAAGCCGGAGCCGGTTGGTCCCGGAGGCGTTGTCTTTACCGCGTCCAACGTGATGCACGGTCTCAAGAATGTTGGAACCACGATGGCCAGCTACTTCGTCGTCGCGGTCGGAGTGCAAACCAAGGAAAGCTAGTCGCTGGCAATAATCTTCGAGTTATCTGGACTCTTGCCAAGATACTGGTATCCTCACAGAATCAAGAAACAAAAAAATGCCACAGTCGATGGCAGTCTCTAGCAAGTGATGGAAGTGCCTGTTTGGCTTTCTCTCCGTGGAGGATCGTGTTGTTCTTCGGCCAAAGTTCAGAGTACCGGCAATGCAGAGACGTGCCTTCATTCCCCAGGAATCGTAGCCGCCAACGCCCTCTATCCATTTCCCGCGCAAAATTCGCTGACAAAAATAAAGGGCCGCGCTCTTGATCAAAAAACCTCTCCGATGGCTCGCGTCACTGCTCCATCTCCGGAGGCAGGTTCGCTTCGTCGCGTGGATCTTACCCAATCGATATTGGTACCGGGGTGCACTGACGGCATGTCGGTTGCAGGCCGCCATCAGCAGCTGGTTTGGCGGAAATCCCGTTCTCACTGAGGCGGTCATGCTGGACCACTGGTTGTGGGAGCTTACCGCCATCGGGCCATACCCAATTCCCTGGATCCTTCACGGAGAGGACGTCATTAAAGCCGCCGATCCCAGGATCGGCACCGTCTACTGCTGGATTCACGAGCCGCTGGTGGAGGTACCCATGCGAGCTTTTCTCGAACTGGGCTATCCCGAGGCAATGGTCGTCGCTGACCGTGGCCGCATCGTCGACGACGGTAAGTACAGAGTCCTGGGCATGAAGACCCGGTTGACGGCGATTCCGGCGGACCGATATGCCCTGGGAAGAGCGAAGAGATCCCTGAACGAAGGAATGTCGGTCGTTTGCCTTGCGGATGAATATCTGGGTGGTCCGCTTCTGCCTTACGTGCTCCAATTGGCCGGCCGGGTCAAGGCGCGAGTCGTCTTCCAATGGGCGGTGCGCCGGCCCGACGGCATCATCGAGGTTACGTTTATGAACGCGCCGCGCCCCCACTGCGAAACCGACGAGGCTGTGCACGAGAATCTCGACTTTCTTAGTGCCGCACAACAACGCGCACTCAGCCGGCTCGGACTGCCTCAACACAAACCTACTTTAGCCGCGACCCCAACGCGATTTCCTCGCCAAACGTAGCCAGAATCGGCTTGCCGTTCTCCCCATCCGAAGCCGCCAGCAGCATGCCATGCGACTCAAGACCGCGCATCTTCCGCGGCGCAAGATTCGTAATCACGACAATGCGCCGCCCGATCAGCTCTTCCGGCGTATACCACTCCGCAATCCCGGAAAGAATCTGGCGCTTCTCATACCCAAGATCGACCTCGAGGCGAAGCAGCTTATCGGCCTTGGGGATCCGCTCGGCAACGACGATCTGGGCAACGCGAAGATCGACCTTCACAAAGTCATCGATCGCGATCTGCGGAGTGTCGGGAATATTGGAGCCTGCCGCCGAGGTAGCGAACGCCCCGGAGGCAGGCGCTTCCGTGTGCGACGGGGTGCCGGTACGCTCGGTGCTGATGGCGTGGCTGCCGCCCACCTGAGCGCCGGGATTGGGCTCTTCAATGGCCGATGTCCGCGGCGGCGCGCCAGGGTGCGTAGGATCTTCAGGTGGCGCCGACGTGTGCGTGGTCTTCTCATCCACAAGCTTGGAGGGTTCCGGTTTTGGCGGAGTATTCGTGTTGTTTTCCATGTCAGTCATGAGTTGGATGAGTTCCTTGGGCGCGCGCGGGAAGATGGGGGCGAGTTCGCCTAGTTTTGTGCCGGATTTGAGGCTGCCCCAACTAACATCATTCAATTCGCCACGTGCTGCCGCTTTGACAATGTCACCGAGGCCAAGTTGTTGCCAAACGCTGGCAGTAGCTGATGGCAAGATGGGATAAAGTAGGACCGTTGCACTTCTTATCGCCTGACAGGCGTGGTACAAAACGACTTCAAGACGTTGTCGATCGGCTGGGTCTTCCGACTTCGCTATACTCCACGGTTTTTCATAGGAAAGCATGCTGTCAGCTGCAGTAATGAAGCTTGCGAGGTCTTGCAGTGCGCCATTGAAATCGAAGCGTGCGAGCTTGGCGTCAAAGTCATAGAGCAACGCCCAGCTCGAAGGACCTTCAAGCGAATCATCAAAGCGCCTGGGGATAATAGATCCAAAATTTTGTTGCACCATCTTCAGAGTTCTGCTGACTAGGTTGCCGTAGCCGTTGGCCAGGTCTGCGTTGTAGCGAGTGACTAGGGCGTCGAAGCTGAAGCTGCCGTCCTGACCAAAGGGAATCTCGCGCAGCAGAAAGTAGCGAAGGACATCGGAAGCGAAGAGGTCCTGTTCATGTTTCCAGTACTCATCGCTCAGAACCGAGCCGGGCTGATCTTCGGGCTTCGATTTGAGCGTGCCGAAGGCGTCGAGGATGGTTTCGGTGCGGACGATGTTGCCCTTGGATTTCGACATCTTCGACTCTTCGAAGAGGAGCCAGCCGTGGGCGGTGACGGCTTTGGGTAGCGGCAGGTCGGCGGCGAGGAGGAAGGCGGGCCAGTAGATGCAGTGCAAGCGGGTGATCTCTTTGCCCACGAGGTGAAGGTCGGCGGGCCAGTATCTCTTGAACTGTTGCCTGCCTTGCGGGATCGTCGCTGCCGTAGCCTACGGCGGTCATGTAGTTGGCGAGGGCGTCGAGCCAGACGTAGATGACGTGCTTCTGTTTGGTCTCCGAGGCGGCAGGCTCAGGGACGGGGATGCCCCAGGTGAAGCTGCGAGCGGGAGACGGAGAGGTCGCTGAGGTTGCCGGGGACGTAGGGCTTACCCTCTGCCGAAAGAGCGATTACTTCGCCGCGTTCCGTGGCTTCAGTCACATTGCCGCGGAGGAAGCTGAGGACTTCGTTCTTGCGCGACTCGGGCTGGATGAGGAGAGTCGTCGGACTCGATGAGGTCGATGAGCGGAAGCTGGTACTCGCAGAGGCGGAAGAAGAAGTTCTCTTCGGTGACGGTCTCGGTGGGCTTGCCGTCGGGGCCGAGGGCGCCGGGAGGGCCTTCGACGAACATCTCCTCGCCGACGGAGTACTGGCCGGTGTAGGAGCTGAGGTAGATCTGGCCTCGCTCGTGGAGAAGGGCGAAGAGTCTCTGAGCGCCTTGCTTGTGGCGGGGTTCGGTGGTGCGGATGTAGTCGTCGTAGGTGATGCCCATGCGGTCCCAGAGGTTGCGGAACTCGAGGGAGACCTGGTCGGCGAACTGCTGCGGGGGAATGCCCGCTGCTGCGGCGGAGCGCTCGATCTTCTGGCCGTGCTCGTCGGTGCCGGTGAGGAAGAAGGTGTCGTCGCCGAGGAGGCGGTGGCGGCGGGCGATGACGTCAGCCGCGATGGTCGTGTAGGCGTGGCCGATGTGCGGGCGCGCGTTGACGTAGTAGATCGGGGTGGTGAGGTAGAACTTTGGCATTTTTGGTCGCTAATTTGCAGTCTAGCAGGATGACGCTTGGTGGCGGTTGTGGTGGGAAGGGGCTTGGAAAGGTAGATCGTTGCCGCAAAGGGAGAGCCTGGGAGACCCAAAGTCAAAGCATTGGGCTACAGGCCCCTTTGTCTTGCTGATGGGTTTCGCAGGGCTGAAAGGCTCCGATCGAGACGAAAATTCCCGCAATTTACCACCAGCAAAATGACCACAATCACCACGCTATTGACCACGTTTTGTCCACGTTTTTGCAACCAGAAACCCACCATTCAGGCTATCGAAATCCAGAAGGTTTCCCCTCAAAAACCGAAACCAATCACAGGAAACACTGAAACTCACCACAACTCACCACAAATGCCGAAGAGTAGTTTTGTCCACACCCAAATGGTACGACCTCAGGTATTGACTTAAGGCTCCGCGGAGGTGGTTGCTCATGCGCTGAAGCGCGGTCAGTTGGTCGTAGGTTCTGCGGGATTGGTCTCTGGTTCGGAGACTGCAGGAGTTTGTGCCGCAGCAGTGGACGATTCAGCTTCAGAGGCCTGGGCGATGCGGGCGAGGTTGAGGTGCTGCTCCATGGTGCGGCGGGCCTGGGTGGGGTTGTGGGAGCGGATGGCGCGGTAGATCTCGCGGTGCATCTCGGCGGATTCTTTGAGGTCAACTGGGCGTTGACGACGGTCTTGCTGCGGTACTCGTAGAGATTGGCGGTGATGGTCTCCATGAGGGCGCCGAGGATGGGGTTGCCGGAGGCGCGGGCGATGGTGCGGTGGAAGCGGACGTCGTGGATGAGGTACTCCTGCGGATCGTTGAGGGCGGCGTACATCTCGGCGACCTCTTCGGCGAGCTCGGCGATGTGCTCGTCGGTGGCGCGCTCGGCGGCGAGCGCGGCGACGTTGGATTCGAGGACGAGGCGCGCCTCGAACATCTGCCAGGGAAGGAAGCCGTGGAGCGCTCCAAGGACGGAGAGGGAGCTGGAGTCGAGCGCGGGTGGCCCGGATGGAGACGAAGGTTCCGGCGCCGTGGCGGCTCTTGAGGACGCCCATGGCGGAGAGGAAACCGATGCCGGCGCGAAGACTGGAGCGGCTGATCTTGAGCTTGCGGGCGAGTTCGCGCTCGGGAGGAAGGCGGTCGCCCGGGTGGACCTCCCCGCTGCTGATGAGGGAGCGGACGTGCTCGACGACCTGCATGGTGAGCTGGCTGTGGCCGGTGACCTCGTCGTGTGGGTCTTTGACCTCTTTTTTCACGCTCAATGGAGCTCCTTGCTGCCTAAGTTTGAGAAGAGTAACACGAGAGGAAAGAGATAGTTAAGCGAAACAGTTGTTGCCTTGATCCGGTCAAGCCGAGCAAATGTAGCGAAGATCAAACAAAATATTCGCCACGTCAATGAGATGCGGGGAACTGGTACCTAAGCGGTCTTGCTGACCCCAAGCCTCGGCACAAGGAGCTGAAAGATTGCGAGCGCCATCACGTAGGCGCAGGCAGCGAGGACGAAGATGAGCAGAGGGTGAAGCGAGAGGTAATGCGAGACGAGCCAGGTGAAAGGCTGCCCCGCCGCCGCTCCGGCGGCCCCACCGATCCCGACGACCGTGTAGACGCGGTGGAGGGGAACATGTCGGTGGGGGTGGAGAAGAGATTCGCGGACCAGCCCTGATGGGCGGCGGTGGCGAGACAGAAGAGTCCGATGGCGGGCCAGGCGTTGGTGGGGAAGAGGTCGTGCATGTGGGGAACGAAGCATGATGGGCAGGACGCACAGGGCGCAGATGAGGAGCGCGAATTTGCGGCCGGAGTTGACGCTGTGACCGCGTTTCATGCGGAAACCGGAGAGCCATCCGCCAGCGATGGAGCCGAAGCTGGCGGCGGTGTAGATGACGATGAGCGGGTATTTGACGTGGTTGAGGTCGAGGCCGTAGTTGTCGTTGAGGAACTTGGGGAAGATAGAAGAGATAGAACCACCAGATGGGATCGGTGAGGCCTTTGCCGATGAAGAAGGCCCAGAAGCCGCGATGACGAGCCAGAATGGAGTAGATCGGACCGCCGGCGGTGACGGGGGCGAGATCGATCTGGGTCTGGGTGGCTCCGCGGCGTAGCTTGTTGTAGGGGAAGATGAGCCAGAGGATCAGCCAGATGATGCCCATGGAGCCGGTGCAGATGAAGGCGGCGTGCCATCCCCAGCGGAGAGTGACGGCGGCGATGAGGATGGGGGCGATGAAGGCGGAGGCGTTGGAGCCGGAGTTGAAGAGGCCGATAGCCAGGGCGCGTTCTTCGGAGGGGAACCACTCGGTGGTGGCCTTGATGGCGGCGGGGAAGTTGCCGGATTCGCCGAGACCGAGGAAGATGCGGGCGATGCAGAAGCCGATAACACTGGAGACCAGCGAGTGGCTCATGGAGGCGCATCCCCAGATGAGGATGGCGAGAGCGTAGCCCGTCTTGGTGCCGAGCTTGTCGATGATGCGACCGGCGAAGAGGAAGCCGACGCCGTAGGCGATCTGGAAAGCAGATGAGGACGTTGCCGAAGTTGATGTCGAAGACGGGCTGGTGGGTGTGGTCGAGGCCGGGGATCCAGCCCATGAAGGGAAGGTGGAGGAGCGGCTCGATGAGGGAGAAGACCGAGCGGTCCATGTAGTTGATGGTGGTGGCGAGAAAGAGCAGAAAACAAACGAACCAGCGGACGTTGGATTTTTCCGGAGCTGTGGAGGTGAAGCCCGAGTCAGAGAGGCTGGCGGCTTGAATCGACATTAAGGTGAGGATAGTCTCTGTTGAGCAGTTTGTGTCAAGAAGTTGGTTTGCGGAGAGGCGAATGAGACTGCGATTGCGTGAGGTGGCAGCGGGGGTTTTGCTGGCGGGTTTGGCGGGTAGCGTTTTGTGGTCAGAGGGGCCGAAGACGATTACTGTGGGGGCGTCGGGGGCGGACTTTACGACGATCCAGGCCGCGGTAAATGCGGCTCCTGAGAGTGGGGCGGTGATTCGGATCAAGCCGGGGACTTATCGCGAGGTGGTGCATGTGGATAAGGCTGGGATCGAGTTTCGCGGGGAGACGAAGGACCCATCGAAGGTGGTGTTGGTGTATGGGAACAGCGCGGCTTCGACTTGCGGGACGAGGTGTTCGGGGACGCTGTTTGTGAACGGCAAGGATTTCGTCGCGACGGAGATGACGATCGCGAATGATTACTCGAAGACAAGCAATGTGCCCTCTCAGGCGGTGGCGGTGATGGTGCGTGGGGATCGCGCGGTGTTCCGCAAAGTGCGATTGCTGGGTGCGCAGGACACGTTATATGCGGCGAGCGACGGTTGCCAGGGAGATGACAAGTCGAAGTGCAAGCCTTCGCGGCAGTACTACACGGACTGCTACATTGAGGGGCACGTGGATTTCATCTTCGGCGATGCGAAGGCGGTGTTTGAGAACTGCGAGATTCGGGCGATTCCGCATGAGGCGGGAGGGTATCTGACGGCGCAGAGCAACACGGTGCCGAACCAGGATGGCGGATACGTCTTCAATCACTGCAGGCTGACGGCTGATCCCGGTGTGCCGAATGGGTCGTACTATCTGGGCCGTCCGTGGCGAGATTATTCGACGGTGATTTTTCTGAATACGACGATTGGTGCGCATATTAATCCGGAGGGGTGGTCGACCTGGAAGGGGTCGCCGACGGAGCGACTGAAGACGGCGACGTATGCGGAGTACAACTCGAGCGGACCGGGAGCGAATGCAACGGCGCGGGAGCCGGATTCGAAGCAGCTGACGAAAGATGAGGCGAAGAAGTATGAGACGAAGGCTTATCTGGCGGGGGCGGATGGTTGGGACCCTACCAAGGTGAAATAGGGTGCCAGAAGGTCACGAGAATGCTGATCTGAAAACGTGACCTGCCTTTCCCGAAGAGGCAAAAGTCAATAGCAGAGGACGGACCACCTGGCTGTGGAAGAAATGGAACTTCGGCATTTGTGGTGAGTTGTGGTGAGTTGTGGTGGAATTTAGGTTTTTATGCCGATTGATTCCAGTTTTCGGGTGGATTCTTCCGGTGCGTGGAGTCAGAAAAGTGGCTTTTTTGACTGCAAGAACGTGGAGAAATCGTGGTGGATTGCGTGTTTTTTGTGGTGATTCGCTGGTTACAGATGCATGGGAAATGTGGCCTTGCGACAGGTTCGTTGATCACAAGAACCCGACCACCGGCGACCGATCACCTCTTGATGAGTGACTTGGCGATTTGGCGTCAACTGACTCGACTAGTCGGGTAGCCCGGCATTGTCGAAACGCTTCGGAGTTTATGGCAGCGCCATTTTCTTTTTCATCTCGCTGTCTTAGCCTCCGGCCCAACGCGACCTGTCTTAGGAAACGAGGGGTTCAGAATGACGAACTTCCCGTGGGCGCTGATGAAGATGGAATGGAAGAGTGAGGTGGGGATTACCCCATCCACGTCGACGTCGGCCCGGCGGGAGAGGGCGACCACCGTCAGGTCCGAGACCGAGTTACTTCCCAGGTTGAGAGAGCGGATCCTGCGGGTCGCCGACGATAAAGCAACCCACTGATTGAAGTTTCCGGCCCTCACAGGGTCGGCCCGGTTTGCCCCGGGACCAAGGTTGTCTTGGAAGAGGGTAAGCTGGTTTGCGCCGGAGTCCAGAAGCAGCGACATCATTGCGTTCCCAAGCTCCTGGATATGGCCGGAGATGACCAGCCGGTTGTAAGAGGGCTTTCCATGATAGGTCCCAGTGAGTTGCAAGGGGAGATGTTCGCCCGTCGCGGTCTGTGCCATCGAGCCAAGGGGAGACTCGATTCGGATGCTCTGGTGGCGATAGTCGATGAGTAGGTCGAAGTTCTGCAGGAAATCCTCGCCCAGTACGCCGCGCACCTTACCGGTCACGGTTGCCGCATCATCGGAGCTGAATATCTCCCCTCCAGCAGCAGTGACCCCTGCGACAGAGAGTGAGTCTACGTGGACCACCAACGCTTTTGCGGAAGCAAGCACTCCGACGATCGTCTTCTCACCCACCCGGGAAAGTCCGAGTTGGTCGGCCAGCTTCCGGTCAACGATGGATTTGGCGCAACCCGTGTCGAGCAGGAAGTCATATGGGCCGGAGCCATTTATGCTTACAGGAACAACGATCATGGAGAGATCGTCCAACTTGATCCTCGCTGTAACAACGCGGGGAGTGGGTTCAGTCTGATCCTGCGCGGCGGCTATTGCGGGGATGCAGATTGCGCAGGCGAGAAGGGCGAAGATGCGGCTGAAACGACAGGTTAGCGACATGAAGTTCACCTCGATGGGGCGAACTATGCCGGTTGGGCCTGGTGATGGTATTGAGGTATGCCGGATGCTGCTGTGATCGAGATGATGTTTCTGTGACGGCCTTCAAGTCGGAGAAACCGAATGGTTTACCGGTTCGATCAATTCGAAGTCGATGATCGCGAATTCCGGCTTTCTGAGGACGGAACCCCGGTCCAGCTCGAGCCAAAGGTGCTGCGGCTACTGGTCTATCTGATCGAAAACCGCAATCGGCTGGTACGAAAGCAAGAATTGCTGGACAAGGTCTGGCCGGACGCCATGGTGACGGAGAATGCTCTGACGCGCGCCGTCGGGCTGCTGCGCAAGGCGCTGAACGAGGACAGCCGTGTGCCGCGGTATGTGGAGACGGTGCCGACGGTGGGGTACCGGTTTATTGCGATGGTGACGGTAGTCAATGAGAGATCGGAGGCCGGGCCGGTCGTGCCCCAGGATTCGATCGCGGCGCCGGTGGAAGATGGAGCGGGAATCCGAGCGCCGAAGAGGTGGGTTCTTGCTTGCGCTGTCGCGGCACTTGCTGTCGTGGCCGCGGGGACGTTCCTCTTCTTCCATCACGGCAAGAGGGTGCTCGCTGCAACAGATACGGTAGTGCTCGCCGACTTCGACAACTCCACCGGCGATCCGGTCTTTGACGGCACGCTGCGGCGGGGCATGGCGGTGCAGCTGGAGCAGTCGCCTTACCTGAGCCTCATTGCGGATGGCCGAATCGAGCAGGTGCTGCGGCAGATGGGCCAACCGGCAGATGCGCGACTTACTCCGGCGATCGCCCGGGAGATCTGCGAGCGGACATCCAGTGCGGCGGTCCTGGACGGGTCGATCGCGCCGCTCGGGAGCCAGTACGTTCTGGGCCTGCGCGCCAAGGACTGCCAGAGCGGAAAGATCCTGGCCGAGGAGCAGGTTCAGGCCGCAAGAAAAGAAGACGTGCTGAACGCTTTGGATCAAATGGCAGGCAAATTCAGAACGCAGGTCGGCGAATCGTTGACGACAGTCGAGAAGTACGACACTCCGCTGGCCGAGGCCACGACACCCTCACTCGAAGCCCTGAAAGCCTTCAGCCTGGGGTTGAACAAGTTGCGTGCGGGAGCGAACACCGAGGCTATTGCCTTCTTATCGCGGGCGGTGGAACTCGATCCGAACTTCGCCCAGGCCTACGCGGTCATGTCGGTCGCGTATGCCAACCAGAGCAAGCCTGAGCTGGCGGCCGAGAATAGCCGCAAGGCTTACGAGCTGCGAGACAGAGTGAGCGAGCGGGAGCGCCTCAGAATCGAGGTGACCTACTACTCGAACGGGACGGGAGAGCTGGAGAAGGCGGTATCTTCCTACGAACTGTTGCTGCAGACCTACCCGAGGGACGCTTACTTTCACGACGGGCTGGGATTTCTTTACAGAAGGCTTGGAAACCACGAAAGGGCAATAGAAGAGTTCCGTGAGGCGCTGCGCCTGGACCCGAATGAGGCGTACGTCTACCAGAACCTCGCCACGAGTCTTGTGAATTTCAATCGGCTGGATGAGGCGGAGGCCGTATACAAGCTGGGGGATGAGCGAAATCGGCCGAATCCGGGACGACCGAGGTCGCTTTATCTGCTGGCATTTCTGAAGGGCGACCAGGCGCGGATGACGCAGTTGGCCGCATCCGTCGCGGGAAAGAGGGGTGTGGAAGATGCGATGCTGGACGCGCAGGCGGACACAGAAGCATGGTACGGGCGATTGAGGGCCGCGCGTGGTCTCACTCAGCGGGCGATGGATTCCGCGCTGAACGACGGCGCAAAGGAGACAGCCGCCGGCCATCAGGTAAAGGCGGCGCTATTCGAGGCGCAGTCGGGAGAGTGGGAGCAAGGCCGCGTCGATGCCAACGCCGCGATCAAGCTGGCCCCAAATCGCGACGTGCGACTGATGGCGGCACTGGCATTGGCCCAGGCAGGCGACACAGCATCGGCGGAGAAGCTGGCAGCCGGACTTGATAAGGACTTCCCGCTCGACACGATGGTCCAGAGATATTGGCTACCCGCGATCCGTGCGGCGATCGCTTTGCAGCGGAACGACCCGAACCGGGTAGTCGAACTGCTGCAGGTGACGAGCGCCACGGAACTGGGCCCTCAGGGTCTGTTCACGATCTATTTGCGTGGTGAAGCCTATCTCATGCTCCACGACGGCAACCGGGCGGCCGCGGAGTTTCAGAAGTTCATCGATCATCGCGGCATGGTGAGGAACTCGCCGTCGGGTGCGCTGGCCCGCCTCGGCCTGGCGCGCGCCTACGCAATGCAAGGCGACACCACGAAAGCCCGGACTGCATATCAGGATTTCCTGACGATCTGGAAGGACGCCGATCCCGACATTCCGGTCCTAATCCAAGCGAAAAATGAGTACGCGAAGTTGTAGCAACTTCGGCACCCGAGTTCAAACGGGGCGACCGACTGACCAGTATCGAACCGGAACAGTCACGTACTAGTAACCACGATTTTGTCAGGTGTTGCTAACAGGCCGACTTACTCATTCAGGTCGGGCCTCATTACGTGAATTCCCTTCCGGACGGCATAGGCAACGCGCCGCCTTGGCGATGAAGTCGGGGTGGCTGTGTTGCGACCTTCGCGCGACTAAACGATCGTCATGCGAGTCGGGCAGCCTGGGCTCGATGTTAGGCTTGGTGTCTGCAAGGTGGCGGGGAGCCAGAACTGTGAGCCTGTTTTTCTAAGGATATTCAAGTACATATCGTCAGCGAGGACGTATGTATGATGGGTGCCTGCCTCGAACAACGTTGTAGTGATGATGCCGCACCGGCCCGGAGGATACGATGGCGGAGGAAGACTGGAAATCGAAACTAGCCGCGGGATTCGTTGAAAACGTCCATTTATTCCTGATGGGGCTGGGAGCAGTTTTGGTTGTTCTGGGGCTCACCAGTGGTCTCCACGGTTGGTTAGCCATCGATTTACCGTGGGCTCGTGTGGTTGCCATCGCGCTGGGGGTTCTGCTTATTATCGCGGGCGCCATCACGTCCCGTTATGCTGATCGTCCTCCGAACCCCGACTCGCTCAAAGTGGGGATCAATTCTCCGACGGCGGGATCGTACGTCCACAACATCGAGATGGTGGGAACGATTGCGAAGAGAAAACTTCCGAAGGACTATGAGCTGCGCGTTATCAAGCACTACTCAAATGGTGGCTGGGCCCCGATCGGGACCGTACACGTCAACAAAGACGGTACCTGGCAATCGACCCGGTGCAGCATTGGCGGTAATCCCAATCGATTCCGTGAGGGTTTCGGTCATTCTGGTGGGGCCAGCCGGCAAGGTCATCATCGACTATTTCGATCAGGCCACATCCGTCCATGAGGCGGGGATGAAGAGCGCCGGGCCCCTGCCCGCTGGGGTTGCGAGTCATCTTCCGCCGATCCGGAATATGCCTCCGGACATGCTTGAGTGTGCCTACACCCAATACACGCGAGACCATACGTAACCCTCTTGGTCAGAACCAGGACGCTTCAGAACCAGGACGCATCAAGGTGTTGCATTAGGAGCACGGGGCGAAGGAGTTACGTACGACTTAAGCGCAACTTGATTGCGGCGTAACCAATCATCGAGAAGCGGGAAATAACGCTCGACGTATTTGCGAAGCTCGGGTCGTTCGTTCTTTTCATCATTCAATTTATCGAGATAAAAGTAGTAAGCCTTAGGTACAAGCCGCCATGGAAAAAAGAACTGCTTAAACCGTCCTTTGCCCTTGGGAGGTATCTTCGTTCCAGCATGCAGCGTGCAAATGTAAAGAAATCGAATGCACTGATCCACATCCTCCAGATATCGTCTCTCCCATTCCTTCAGAGAGTCTGGATTGGGCACACTTACGTCCAGGATTCGCTTGATGTCAGGGTCATAGCATGTCGCCTTGTACTCAAGAAATGCCAGCTTTGACCCCAGCTTCACAAAGGCCTCCTCTAATTTGAGAAGAAGATCCCCTGCGCGAACATTCATATTGTGCAAATAGGTCATTAAGAATGTAACGAGCAAAAACACAGCGGAGATACTTGGGATTCCCCATTTGATGAGCTCATCCAGCGTAGATGTAGATCCTGCAGGACATGGATAGACATTCAGGATGTCAGGCTGCATACAGCCTCCGGCGAGTTTCGAGGTTGGAACTCACATGTTCTCATCACAGCCGTTGAAAAACCAGCGAGGGATTGGAACAGAATCCACCACTTCCTTGCATGACGCGTCAGGGGCCGGCCTGGACGGACTGTCACTTATCCGAGATGGCCGCCCACGCGTTCATTTTGACTCGAAGTTGAGGTCTTCCACAGGTTATGTGAGGTAGCGCACAGCGGGAGGCGGGCTCTCCGGATACTGTGTTTCTTTCCTTCGTGGTGGGTTCGGGAAAGGAATGGCCCATCGGTTTGTTGCTGGATATGTTGACGTCACGCGGGGCGGAGCGCCTTTGCCGTGAAGGAGGTTCATTATGGAGTCATTGTGCAAATTATTTAGGAGAGGTCAGTTTCGGAGAGGTCAGTACGTTGACCGCACCCTCGTTGTTTTCGCCTTCCTGTGCTTCGCCACTTTGCAGTCTGCAGCGGGCCAAAGTTTCACCATCCAGGATCTGGGCACTCTGCCTAGTGGCTTCGTGAGTCATGCTTCGGCGATCAACGAGCACGGCGAGGTTGTCGGAGACTCGGCCACCAACGGCTTGTTTCAGCCCCATGCTTTTTTGTTCCGGCACGGGAGGTTGGACGACCTCGGGACTCTGCCCAGTGGGAACTTCAGCAGCGCGACCGGCACTAACAAGCACGGCGATGTGGTTGGTTTTTCGGGTGCGACGGCCGTATTCGAGTTCGCTTTTTTATTTGAGCACAAGAAGATGGTCAGCCTTGGCACTCTTCCCGGCGGAACCTCGAGCCAGGCTTTCGGAATCAACGACAGCGGCCACGTGGTCGGTGTTTCGTCTATTGCGAACGGGAATTCGCATGCGTTCTTGTTCGAACACGGGGTAATGACCGACCTGGGCACTCTGCCTGGTGGCAGCTCCAGCCGCGCGAACGGTATCAACAACAACGGCCAGGTGGTCGGTGAAGCGAGCACCGCGAGTGGAGATACGCATGCTTTTTTGTTTGCGAACGGGGTGATGACCGATCTTGGCACTCTGCCTGGTGGCAACTTTAGCCGCGCGACCGGGATCAACGACAGCGGCCAGGTTGTCGGTGAAGCGAACACTGCGAGTGGGAATACGCATGCTTTTTTGTTTGAGAACGGGGTGATGACCGACCTGGGCACTCTGCCTGGCGGCAACTCCAGCCAAGCTTCCGGGATCAACGACCATGGCCTGGTTGTCGGCTCATCGTCCACTGCGAGCGGGAATACGCATGCTTTCTTGTTTGAAAACGGAGTGTTGATTGACCTTGGCACTCTCCCGGGTGGCGATTTCAGCGAAGCTAACGGCATCGATGACCACGGCGAGGTGGTTGGCGATTCTTCGGCTACCGGCCAGTTGTCCCACAGTACTCTCTGGAAGCCTGCATCGTGAGGAGAACACGGCGGCTTCACCGCTAGGGCTTTAGATCCAGCATTGCTTTTGCGTTTCCCAAGTCGACAGGGACTGAGACCTGCAGGTGCGCGATCAGCCACTTGCCATTGGTTTTGCGGTAGCAAGCAGTCCAACGCAGCCAGAGGTGCGTTTTGCGGCCATTCTTCATCGTGGCATTCAATCGGATGAGACCACGGCTGAATGCCACGTCATCGCCTGCGGTGATGCTTAGATCGTGAACCTCGTATTGAATCGGATTCTGGTAGAGCTCGAAAAACTCTTGCCAGGGTTTCCTATACGACTCGGCACCTATGTATTCGAGCGGGGGAACGACGTCGAACGCAACGAGGTCCGGGGCATAAACAGACATGACGATTTACCACCCAACCGACATTGAGAGATTTACCCCCTGTCACTATTGCTAGTTGTCCGAGTTGTTCGAGGACAGCACCATTCAAGACGATGGAGGTTTAGCATGCCGTCGACCCCACGTCCGTTTTTAGCGCTGGAATCTTTACCTCTCAGACCAAAACCATCCGGTAGCACTTCGGGCATCACAATTCAGGAATCTGTCTACAATCCCCTTCCTCCACCCCGCTATCTTCCAGACGATGCGCCCAACATCCTCATCGTCCTGATTGATGACGCAGGCCCGGCGTTGCCCGAAACCTACGACGGCGAGATTCGCACGGCTGCGCTCTCCCGCGTTGCCAATTCGCCTTCATCGAAAAGACACGGATCAAGTACGTGCAGCCGAAATAATCCGAGAACATGAGTGCTATACAGATCAGCTTAACGGCGTTTGCGTGCATCTTCGGAGGAGCGCTTATCGGAATGCTTCTTCCAAGAGTCTTGCCGAAGGAGAACCTCAGCACAGATTCGAGCACCACCATCAAGCTCGCAATAGGACTGGTCATCACGATGACAGGGATCGTCCTGGGCATGCTGGTTAATTCCGCAAGAAACTCGTACTATGCCCGATACGACGAACTGGTCACGACCTCTGCCGATATCATCCTGCTGGACCGCCTTCTCGCTAACTATGGTCCCGAAGCACAAGATGCGCGGTCTGAACTACGGTCAGGGGTCCAATCGAGCCTCGAGCGCGTGTGGGGAGACCGGTCATCCGTGCGAATCGAATTGAAGCCATCGCAAGAGGTCGAGGGCGTTTGCGAGAAGGTGCTCGCGCTTTCACCGAAGATCCCGGAACAGAGTCTCGCAAAGACCGAGGCAACCTCATTAGCGATGGAACTGATGCGAACGCGCTGGCTGATATTACTTGGGACCCGGCCCGATTCCATGTCGACACCTTTGCTGGCCCTTGTGACGTCCTGGCTGACAATAATTTTCATTAGCTTTGGCCTTTTCGCCCCGCGCAACCCCGCCGTCTTTTGTACGCTCTTTCTCTCCGCGCTCGCAGTGTCAACAGCGATCTTTCTGATCGTCCAGATGAACAACCCGTTTACAGGAATCCTGAAGATGCCCGCAACTCCAATGCGCGCTGCCTACGACCAACTCGGAAAATAGCGCCGATGAGTCGTTAGCGAGCCGACAGTCAGTATGTGGACACAACGTAGGATAGTGTGGTGACGGCGGTCATTTTGCTGGTTGTTGATAGCTGGCAATGTGACGAGGTATTCCATGATCCACTCACAGGCCGATGGTGGCGTTGATTTTTGCCGGGTGCTGGTGGAGAGTTATGCCGTCAACGAACGGATGAATCAGATCGTCCTCGAGCATCTTGATCCGGCTGCATGGCGGGCTAAACTGGCGGGGACTAAGGGACGGGGGAGCAAGGGACGGACGATTGCTGCGATCTTTGCGCATGTCCACAATGTTCGTCGCAAGTGGTTGAGGTTGTCGGCGCCGCATCTGAAGTTGCCGGCTGCGCTTGCCCATGCGAGCTGCACGCAGAAGCAGGTGGGGGCGGCTCTGGCTGAGAGTGGAGCGCGCTGCTCGCAGATGTTGGAGGAGGCCTTGTCTGGAAAGGGAGGGGTGGAAATGTTTCTCCGTGATGGCTGGGCGAAGCCGTGGCCTGCAGGGGCAGCGATGGTGGCCTATATGATTTCGCATGATGCTCATCATCGCGGGCAGGTGGCTATGCTGGCGCATCAGTTGGGATTTCCTCTGCCGACCAAGGCTGACGCTGGGATCTGGGCTTGGGAGAAGCTGTGGAAGGAGTGCGGGTTTACGCATCCGCGATGAGGCGTAAGCCTATGATCGATCCAATGAACCGGCATCGCACCGCTGTACGTTTTTCTGTCTGGCTTGTCGCGTTGTATTCCATGGTCTGCCTTGCTGTGGGAATTGCTCTCGCTGAGTTGTCCCTGCGTCTTCATAAGCTGCCTCTTCGGGCCACAGAAGAGCATCGCGCACGAATCCGCGAAAAGTTTCACGTGGAAATAGCAGATGTTGTCCTAACTGCCGCGGACGGCGCAATCCTGAAGGCCTGGTTCATCCAGCCCCTCAACTCAAACGGCAAGTCTGTCATCATCCTTCACGGCGTGACGGCGAACCGCGTCGACTCCACCGGCTTCGCCGAGATATTTCTCAATCAGGGCTACTCCGTCCTCATGCCCGACTCACGCGAACACGGCGAATCGGGCGGCATGATCGCAACCTACGGCATCCTCGAGAAGCAGGACGTCAATCTCTGGACACAATGGTTACGCCAGCGCGCGAAGGGTTGCACTTATCTTCTTGGCGAATCGATGGGCGCAGCCATCGGCCTTCAGGCCACCGCTGTCTCTCCGAGTCTTTGCGCCGTCGCAGTCGAATCGCCCTACTCAACCTTTCGCGAGATCAGCTATGAGCGTCTGGGCCGCGGTACGCACACCGGGACGCTCTTCTGGCGAACTGTCGGCCGGCCCGTTATCGAGGTTGCCATCGTGTACACGCGTCTTCGCTACGGAATCTACCTGCCTGATGCTGACCCAGAAGCCGCAGTCGAGCATTCAACCGTTCCGAGCCTTCTCATCGCAGGAACTGCGGACAAGAACATTCCCATGCATCACGCTGAGGAACTCGAAAGCGTCTGTCCCACCCATTGCGCGCTCTGGATCGTTCCAGGAGCTGATCATGGGGGCGCCTCTACCGTCGCGCATGTCGAATTTGAACGGCGTATTCTGGATTGGTTCCAGACACACGGTGAATCTCGGTCGCAATAACCTCTGATGCGCTGCCGATCGCGAGGCGTGAGGGGTCTTGCGGGAACCGCAACTGCAACTGCAACAGCAGGTCCTCCGCCTTCGGCGAAGGATGACAACTAAAAAGGCAAATGCAAGTCAAGTGCTACGGCAACAGCAACCCAGATCCCCTTCGGGGATGACAACAAGAAGGCAAAGGCAACAGCAGCCGCGGATCACCTTCGGGATGACAACAAGAAAGCAGGCTTAGCTGGTGGTGTTGAGGACGAGGACGGTGGCGATCGGGTCGAGGGGTTGGGCCGGGAGTTGGATGTCTAGTTGGGTGTTGGGGCCTTCGCCGGTTTTGGTGAGTTTGAGGGGTTTGTGCGCTGGGTCGGCGAGGAGGTAGGCGCCGGTTACGTTGCGTGGGAGCTTGTCGAGATGGAAGGGGCCGGTGGGCCACTGGAAGATCTCGATGTAGATTTTGTTCTGGGCGGTGGTGGAGCGCCAGTTCCATGTGGGGATGAACTTCTGACGGCCGCGGCTGTCCTTTTCGTCGCTGAAGGTGCCGGTGGGGACGTCGAAGAGGGTGGCCTTGGTGTCGTAGATGGCTTCGCCGTTGACTTTGAGCCACTGACCCATCTGGTGGAGGCGTTCTACTTCAGGCGCCGGGACGATGCCGTGTGAGTCGGGGCCGATGTTGAGGAGGTAGTTGCCGCCCTTGCTGGCGATGTCGATGAGGTTGCGGAGGAGGGTTTCGGTGGATTTGAAGTTGGTGTCGAAGTACTTGTAGCCCCAGGTGTCGTTCATGGTCATGCAGGACTCCCAGTCGCGGCCGGGATAACCCTGGGCGGGGATGAACTGCTCGGGCGTTTCGGTGTCGCCTTTGTAGGTGCCGCCGAGGCGATTGTTCCAGATGAGGTTGGGGTGCTTGTTGAGGACTTTGACGATCTCAGCGGCGCGCTCGGGGGTCATCTCGCGCGGGGTGTCGAACCAGACGACGACGGGATATTCCTTGTAGTTATTGAGGAGTTCTTCGATCTGCGGGATGGCTTTTTTGTGGAGGTAGTCGTCGAAGCTGCCGTCCTGCGCTGGGTCCCAGTGGCCTGTAGTCTTGTCGTGGTTGCCGCGGACGGCTGCGGCTCCGCCGGGGGCGGTCCAGTCCTGGGCCTGCGAGTAGTAGAAGCCTAGCTTGACTCCTTGCTTGCGGCACTCTTCGGCGAGCTCTTTGAGGGGATCGCGTTTGAAGGGGGTGGCGGCGACGATGTTGAAGGGATCGACCTTGGAGTCGAACATGGCGAAGCCGTCGTGGTGTTTGGCGGTGATGACGATGTACTTCATGCCGGCTGATTTGGCGAGGGCGACGATGTCGTGGGCGCTGAAGCCGGTGGGATTGAATTCTTTGGCGAAGGCTTTGTAGTCGGCGACGGGGATGGAGAGGTCGTTCATGATCCATTCGCCGATGTGGGTGGTGCGCTGGCCGTGCCACTCGCCAGCGGGGATGGAGTAGAGGCCCCAGTGGATGAACATGCCAAAGCGGGCTTCGCGCCACCACTGCATGCGGGCGTCGCGCTGGGCGGGAGTTTCGGTGTCCTGGATAGCGGGGACGGGGTGGTTGGTGGGAGTGGTGTCGACGGGGGCGCTGGCGAGCTGCGCGTGGCTTAGTGAGGCAGAGGCAAAAATAAGGGCGGTGGCGATGCTGCGGAAGGCTGAGTTCACGGCGACTCCTCTGGGTGTTGGGATGGCAGAAGAATTGTATGTGAAAAACAACTGTTGTAGGTGAAAAATAGTTTAGGGGTGTTGATGGAGCGATGGGACAAGGCTGACTGTGATGGAAGATGTCGCTAAACGGTATCATCGCTGACGTGAGTCAAGACGCGAAAACAGATTCTTTTGAGACGACGGAGATGATGGCACGGCTGCGTGCGGGCGATGTGCGGGCGCTGGCGCGGGCTGTTTCGATGGTGGAGGATGGATCGCCGCTGGCGGCCGGGTTGTTGGCGGCTTGCAGAGATGCGGCGGGACGTGCGTTGCGGATTGGAGTGACGGGGCCTCCGGGAGCTGGGAAGAGTACGCTGGTGGACCAGATGGCGAAGTGGCTCCGTGGGGAGGGGCAGACGGTTGGGGTGGTTGCAGTGGATCCGTCGAGTCCTTATACGGGTGGGGCGTTGCTGGGTGACCGGATTCGGATGCAGACGTTTGTTGATGATGCGGGGGTTTTTATTCGCAGCATGGCTTCGCGGGGGGCGATGGGTGGAGTGGCACGTGCGGCGGCGGATGTTTGTACGGTGATGGAGGCGGCGGGGCGGCAGACGATCCTGATTGAGACGGTGGGGGTGGGGCAGGATGAAGTGGATGTGATTGGGCTGGCGGACGTGACGGTGCTGGTGCTGGTGCCGGGGATGGGGGATGAGGTGCAGAGCCTGAAGGCCGGGTTGATGGAGGTGGCCGATATTTTTGTGGTGAACAAAAGTGATCGCGGTGGCGCGGAGCTGGTGGAGCAGGAGATTGTCGCGATGCAGGGGCTGGTCGCGGGGAGTGGGGGGTGGGTTCCTCCGGTAGTGAGGACGGTTGCGACGACGGGGGCGGGAGTGCAGGAGTTGATGGAGGCGGTGAAGCGGTGTGCGGCGGAGAAGGGAAGCCGGCGCGTGCGGTTAGGGAATCGGGTGGGGGGCGGGGGACAGCGGCTGGATCTGCGTTTGGATCATTTGGGCGTTGCGGTGAAGAGTATTGCGGCGGCGCGGGGGTTTTATGAGGCGCTGGGGATGGTGGTGAGCCATGAGGAGACGGTGGAACACGAGAAGGTGAAGACGGCGATGTTGCCGCTGGGGGAGAGCCGGATTGAGTTGCTGGAGCCGACCGAGGCGGATTCGACGATCGGGAAGTTTTTGGCGAAGCGTGGGGAGGGGTTGCACCATATCGCAGTGCGTGTGGATGGGATTGACGCGCTGTTTGCTCGATTGACGGCGCAGGGAACGCGGCTGGCGAGTGATTCGGTTCGGGTGGGTGCGGGGGGACACCGATATTTTTTTGTTCATCCGGCGAGTACTGGGGGCGTGCTGCTGGAGATTGTAGGAGATGCGGTTTGATGCGGATTTTGTTGATTCATACCGCGGGGAGTCAGGGGAGTATTGCACTGGCGGACACGACGCTCGAAGAGGCAATCGTTGCGGCGGAGGTTCTGCCGGGGAGGACTTCGTCGGAGCGGCTGGTGCCGGCGATTCGACGGGCGATGGATGCTTGCGGGTGGCGGCTGAAGGATTTGGCGGCGGTGGTTGTGGTGCATGGGCCGGGATCTTTTACCGGGGTGCGGGTGGGGTTGAGTGCGGCGAAGGGGTTGAGCGAGGCGGGTGGTGTGCCGCTGATTGCGGTGTCACGGCTGGCATTGCTTGCTGCTCGGGTTGATGGCGAGGGGCAGACGGTGCACGCGGTGCTGGATGCGGGACGCGGGGAGTTTTACGTGGGGGATTATCTTGGGCGGCGTTGCCTGCGTGAGGTGCTGTTGAGCGGGAAGGATTTGCCCGCGGCGGCTGCGGGCGGGGTGGTTGTGGCTTGTGAGGCGGGCGTTGGGGAGGCGCTGGCGGGATTGACGCCGCAGATGTTGGATGAGCCGTTGGCGGGAGACGCTCTGCCGCTTGCGCGGGAACGGATTGAGGCGGCAGTTTTCGATGATGCGGCTCTGCTGGACGCGAATTATCTGCGGCGTACGGACGCGGAGATTTTTGCGAAGCCTGCGGCAGGCAGGATTGCGAACACAGGGCTGCGAGATGAGGGTTAAGGGGTTTCGCGTACGGGTTGCTGAGGTGGCGGATCTGGCGGAGGTGGTGGCGCTGGAACGAGGGATCGCGGAGGCTCCGCATTGGGCGGAAGCGGAGTATGCCGCGATGGTAAATACAGACAGACGTGTTGATGGGTTGATCCGGCGATGCTTTTTTGTCGCGGAGGTGGAGGGGCGGCTGCTTGGCTTTTCTGTCGGCAAGGTGGTTGGTTCGGGTGCGGGAGCTGTGGCTGAGCTTGAAAGTGTGGCGGTGGATGGGTCGGTGCGGCGGCTTGGTGTGGGGAGGGCGTTGTGCGAGGCGGTGGTTACGTGGTGCAGAGGGCAGGGCGCGGAGGCGCTGGAGCTGGAGGTTCGGGCGGGAAGTGATGGAGCGATTGCGCTTTATACCAGCCTGGGGTTTACGGCCACTGGTCGACGCGGAGGGTACTACCTTGAGCCTGTGGAGGACGCTGTGCTGATGCGGCTGAATTTAGTAAAGGACCATTAATCCACAATTGCGACTGCTGCCGAATCTGTGATAACTTTTCGCCAATCGGTGAAACGTCGTCTGTTGCTGGAGGTACATTCCTCGTGCAAACCGCAAAGTTCACGGAGCTTCCAAAGACCGCATCCCTTCCATCCATTCAACAGCTTATGCAGGAACACAGTTTGTACGCACGCAGGTTGGATACGCTGCGTTCCAAGCTTTTCCTGACGGACTCGGAGCAGCTGGAAGAGGTGCGGCTGAAGAAGCTGAAACTCAGTCTGAAAGATGAGATGGAGCGGCTTCGGCGGCTGGGGATGACTTAGCCTTCCGCCGACACGGTGTGGCGGGCCACTGGTCCGGTACCGGGCGCTGGGTGGGGGTGTGCGTGGCCGTATAATCGAGTACCTATGGTGCGAGACGGTTTTTTTTATGCCTTAGGGTTCGGGGTGGTGGCGGCGCTGCTTTGGTATTACCAAATGCCGTCATGGCTGGTGGCGATGCCGATTGTGCTTGCGGCGTTCTTTCTGTGGTTTTTTCGCGATCCGAGCAGGACGATTCCGCAGGGGCCGGGACAGATTGTTTCGCCTGGCGACGGAGTTGTGACCGATGCCGAGTGGATAGAGACGGTGAGCGGCAGCCGATTGCGGCTCAGCATTTTCCTGAATATCTTCGATGTGCACGTGAACCGCGCGCCGGCTGGTGGAGTTGTGACGGTGTGCGAGTATCGCAAGGGGCTGTTCATGAATGCGATGAATCCGGAGTCGGTGCTGCATAACGAGCAGACGTTGATTACGATCGACGCGGGCGACTACGAGGTGAGCTTCAAACAGATCGCTGGACTGCTGGCTCGTCGTATTGTGTGCAACCTGAAGCTGGGGGACCGGGTGGAGCGCGGGCAACGAATGGGACTAATCAAATTCGGCTCGCGGGTGGATGTGCTGATTCCGGCAGAGGCGAATCTTAAGGTGAAGACGGGCTCGCGTGTGAAGGGCGGTTCGACTGTGCTGGCGGTACTGCCGCAGGTTCCTGTCGAGACGAAAAACGCTGCAGTGGCAGTGGTGGCCTGATGGCGGACGCAGCGCAGATCAGCGCCGGCGGGAAGGTGAGACGTCAGCCGAGCCGCGGTATGTATGTTCTGCCGTCGCTATTCACGGCGGGCAATATGGCTGCCGGATACTACGCGATTACGCAGAGCATCCAAGGATCTTTGGCGGACCAGAGTTACTTCGATCGGGCAGCGCTGGCGTTGGGCATTGCCGTTTTGTTCGACGGGCTTGACGGCATTATCGCGAGATTGACGAACACCGCGAGCGACTTCGGCAAAGAGCTGGACTCGCTTGCGGATGTGATTACGTTCGGGGTTGCACCGAGCCTGCTGGCGTACATCTGGGGGTTTCGCATGCTGCCGTTGATGGATCATCCACAGCTGCGGGAACAGATTGTGCATGTGGGCGTGTTTGTCTGCTTTATTTTTCTTATCTGTGGGGCGAGCCGGCTGGCAAGGTTCAACATCAGCATCAATCCACAGCCGCGAAATCCGGGACGGCCGGGAAAGAAATATTTTGTGGGGATGCCGATACCGGCAGGCGCCGGTGTGATCTGCTCGGTAATCCATTTTCAGAGGGGGTCGCCGATCGACAACCCGTGGATTGCGCTGGTGTGGTTGTGCCTGTTGCTGTTTACGAGCTTTCTGATGGTGAGCAACTGGCGGTTCTGGAGCGCGAAGGAGCTCACTACTGGCGGGCGTCATCCCTTTCAGCTGGTTGCATGGATCGTAACGATCGGCGCGTTGATTGTTCTGTATTCGGAGTACATGCTGATCATCATCGCGATGGCGTATCTGGTCTCCGGAGTGGTGGCGCGGTTGGCATACTCCTGGAGCAGGGGACGACGACACTCCACTGTTGCGGGCAATCCGTAACGGGCAAGAGACGCGGTAGAACTCTGGGTTGCAGTGCCACGCGAGACGGACGAGTCTCAGGAAATCATGAGCAAAATGTATCGAATTGGAATTGTCGGGGCGTCGTCGCTGGCGGGTAAAGAGTTGAGTGATGAGCTTGGCGCTTCTTCGCTGGCCGCCTCGGACATTGTGCTGCTTGATGTGGAAGATGTCGCAGGACAAGTGACCGCGACGGCGGATGAGATTTCGTTTATCCAGCGGCTTGAGCCGTCTTCGTTCGATGGAATGGACTTCATCTTTTTTTCCGGTGGGGTTGAGGTGACGAAAAAGCACTGGCAGGACGCGAGGCGAGCGGGGGCCAGTATTGTCGATCTCACGTACGCTCTGGACGGAGAGAAGGATGTTCTGGTGCAGGCACCGTGGGTGACGGAAGTGCTTCCGGAGAAGACCCCGGTGAACCTGCCGGACCTGAATACGCCTGCTGTGGTGGTGGCACATCCTGTTGCGCTGATGCTTGTGCTGGTCGCAGCGAAGCTACGGGCCAAGCTGGCGCTGAGCAGCGTAGCCGCGACCGTGATGGAACCGGCATCGGAGTATGGACGGGCGGCGATGGATGAGCTGCATCAGCAGACGGTGAATCTGTTATCGTTCCAGACGCTGCCGCGAGAACAGTATGATGCGCAGATATCGTTCAATCTGCTGCCGGAGCTGGGCGAGGCGGCGAAGGTAAAGCTTGGAATGACGGAGCAGCGCATCCGCCGACATTACGCCGGTTTGTCGGATGGGCAACTTCCGGCGTTGGCTTTGCAGATGGTGCAGGCGCCTGTGTTTCATGGGTATGTCATGTCGCTGTTGGTGGAGGTTGGCGAGGCTGCTACGGTGAGGGATGTTGAAGCAGCGTTGGCCGGAGATCACATTGACTTGGTGAGCGGAGAGTCCGACCCCCCCAGCAATCTGAGTGCGACGGGGCAGGAAAACATCATGGTGCGCGTGCGCAAGGACTCCGGCGATGGGGACAAGGCAACGCGTTTCTGGCTTTGGCTGGCCGCCGATAATCTGAAGCTCGCGGCGCTGAATGCGATTGCCTGTGCGACCGAGTTGCGCCGGCTGCGTCCGCTGGGGAAGGTGCAGTAGGGTCGAGCCGCTGTGTTAATTGCTGTGCACTAAGACTGCGGAATGCTGCTGTTTGAGATGAAGGAGCAGGTCGCGCATCTGCAAATAGACGCCGTTCGTCCAGCCGAAGCCGACGACATTGCTCTTGTATCCCGTCGCGACGGCCACGTTGGCGGACCCGCTGACTACATTGTATTTTTCGCGAATGGTGCCGTCGCTTTGAAAGTTCTGAAGAACTGTTTGCGAAAACTTTTCCGCGAGGCGTGAAGCGTCTTTGGCGAAGCCATATTGTGCGAGACCTTTGATAGTCAGCCAATTTGTGGGTGCCCAGCCAAAGGGGAGGTCCCACTGCGTACCGGAGTCGTCGTCACTCATGGCGAGGCCGCCCTCATGTTCGAAGAGAGAGAGATGATGCTCGAGCGCAGTGGCCTGTTGTGGCGTGGCGAGGTTGGCCCAGAGCGGGTAGAAGGCGGTGATGTAGTTGTAGGCTGATTGCTTCTGCGTGATGAAGTCGTAGTCGTGGAACATTCCCTTGGTGGGGTTCCAGAGATATTTGTTGATAGCTTCGCGGCGCGCTGCAGCACGGTGCTCCCACTCGGCTGCTTCTGCGTGGCGGCCGAGAAGCGTTGCGAAGTGAGCCATGTCGCGTTCGTATTTGTAGAGGAGACTGTTGAGGCACACAGGGGCGTAGTCCTCTGTCGAGCCGCTGAAGGGGCCGAAACGGAAGCTGGTGTCGAAGCCGGACTCTCGCATCGCTCGATCGCCGCGATAGAAGGCGGCGGTAAGGCGGTAGCCGTTGACGAAGGCGTGTGCGCAGACTTTAGACGCTGTAATGTCGCAACTGGTCTTTGCCAGAGCGGCGGCCTCTGAGGAGTCCGGATTATCGGGAGCATGGATGAGGTAGCTGGTGTGGACGTCAGAGTGTTGAAGCAGCCAGCGAATGACGTCGGGGTAGTAGCTGCTGTCGTCTGCCATTTCGGGGACGGGGCCTTCGCCGATGTCGTGATAGCGCGCGAGGCCGGTATGGCCGGCGCGATGAATTGGGGAGGTCCACAGCTCGTAGTCACGTTGCGCGTAGCCATAGGCTCTGGCGAGCCATGATCGGGAGAGGCGCTTGTTGGCTGGGTGCTCGTATACTTCGCGGATCATGGAAGTAAGAAACGGCGGTTGCGAACGAGTGAAGAAGTAGGTGCGATTTGCATTGAGGATCGCTCCGTAGTTTTCGATTTCGAAGAAGAAGTTCTCGACCATTCCCTGGGCAAGTTCGGCGCTCTCTTGATTTTTTTCTTCGACGAGGCCGAGGATGATGAAGTAGCTGTCCCAGCCGTACATTTCGTTGAAGCGCCCTCCAGGCACGACGTAGCGGTCGGGAAGATAGAGCAGGCCTTCTCCGGGGATTTCGGCGACACTCACGTCGCCGATGCGGGTGATGGCATGCGGCAGATGCCGCACCTCGACGTTGCATTGCTGGTGAGCGGCGCCAACGGCCGGTGGGGTTTCCATGCCTGCGGGCAGGTAAAGCACGGGCGCTGTTGTGACCTTGGGGTCGACCAGCGACTTGCAGTCGGTCATGGATCGGGAAAGACTGTTCCAGCTGCTGTCGATGTACGCCAGAATTTTTGCATTTTCGACTTTATGCTGGGCAGGGGACTGCGCAGTGAGATCGCCTGCGAGTGAAGTCATCGCAGCAAGGAGAACAGTGCAGAGCCTGGTTGTTTGTTTTATCGAGAATCTTGTTGGAAACATATATTGCATTAGGATGCTCAATTTACTATGACCGAGTGCTCGAGTGCGCCGTCTCACTTACACTGCAAATGAGCCTCTTTTTTGGTTTGGCAAAGGATCGATGAAAAACACGGAGATACGCATTGGAATAGATCTCGGCGGGACGAAGATTGAGGCGCTCGCCATCGACAAGCAGGGAGTCGAGTTAGCGCGATATCGTATAGACACGCCACGAGATGATTATGACGCGACGATCGCGGCGATGGTGGGGCTGGTTCGCCGCCTGGAAGAAGAGACTGGGAGCACGGGCACAGTTGGAGCGGGGATCCCGGGCAGCATTTCCAGGATTACGGGGCTCGTGAAGAATGCGAACTCCACATGGCTGAACGGTCGTCCGCTCGACAGAGATTTGAGCGCTGCGCTTGGTCGTGAGGTGCGTATTGCCAATGATGCAAATTGCTTCGCGGTCTCCGAGGCGACCGATGGCGCTGCAGCGGGAGCGCATGTCGTGTTTGGAGTGATTCTTGGGACGGGGTGCGGTGGCGGAGTGGCCATCGCCGGACGCGTTCATGAAGGCCCGAATGGCGTTGGGGGGGAGTGGGGGCACAATCCGCTGCCATGGCCACGACCGGAAGAGTATCCCGGGCCGGTGTGCTATTGCGGAAAGCGCGGATGTTTGGAGATGTGGATCTCGGGGACAGGGATCGCGCTGGACTATAAGACTGTGACCGGAAGGGCCCGGACGACGCAGGAGATTGTCTCGGAGTTCGAAGCTGGTGAGCGGGAGGCGACGGCAGCGATGGAACGATTTGAAGATCGTCTGGCCCGCGGACTGGCGCAGGTTATCGACATACTCGATCCAGATGTCATTGTGATCGGCGGTGGCGTGTCGCGGGTAGAGCATCTTTACGAAGAGCTTCCAGGAAGACTGCCGGCGTACGTATTTGGTGGCGAGGTGTCTACGCCTATTTTGCCGGCCAAGTACGGGGATTCGAGCGGCGTTCGGGGTGCGGCATGGCTTTGGCCTAATCGATAGGTTGAGGGAGGTCGACGGGGAGTAGCTATGCGATACTGGAAAGGTGGATGACTGCTCCAGGGGCTGAATTCAGTGGCCAGTGAGCGAGTGATTGGCAAGGCCGGGATGGCGGAACTGGCAGACGCAGCGGACTCAAAATCCGCCGAGGGCAACCTCGTGGGGGTTCGACCCCCCCTCCCGGCACCAACAAAATAAAGAGTTTAGACTAAATTGGCCTCTCGAAAGCGGAGAGGCCAAAATCGTTTGGTGGCTGTTCTGATGGCTGTTGCTTTCTACTGCGACTCCGAATCTGTTTCGACCGCGCATAATGGATGAACTCCCATATGTAGAGATTAGGAGGCACCGTCGGTTGCGCATCAGTCGAGTCAAGATCAACAACTTTGCAAACTTCCAGGCGCTTGATGTCCCTACCGGAGACAGTCTTGTCCTCGTCGGCGAGAATAAGGTTGGAAAAAGCAATTTCATCCGCGCACTTCAACTGATTCTGGATCCGGGTCTTTCAGAGCGAGATCGTCTGCTCACACTGGATCAGTTCTGGGACGGCCTCGGTGCGCGCAAGCTCGGCGCGGTTGTCGAAGTGGCGATCGAACTCATTGGCTTCGACGATAAGCCCAGGCTGATGGCCCATCTTGCCGAATGTATCGTGAGCGTCGGACCACCGTTGATAGCTCGGCTCACATACCGCTACCAACCGAAAACGAATCTGGGGAGGGAACCTGTCGGCGTCGCCGATTACGAGTACATTCTTTTCGGAGGTGAAGATCCAGAGTCTTCGTTGCCTGGTGACTTGCGAAGAATGCTTCCCATTGAGGTCCAAGGGGCACTCCGTGATGCCGAAAAAGACTTGGCGACATGGCGTCGCTCTCCGCTACGGCCACTCATCGAGCAGCTCACTTCGGAACTAGATCCTACGGCCGGCGCCAATTTGCAAACTCTTGTCGACACGACACAGGCCACTCTCGCAGGCGATGCCGAGGTTGTCGCGGTAGCGGACCGTATCACCAATCGGCTCATCGCCCTGGCTGGGCCGCAACACGCCGTCTCAATCTCTTTGGGACTCGCTCCAACTCAACTCGATACTCTCCTGAAAGCGCTTCGCTTGCTCATCGACGGGGGTAGCCGTGGAATCGAGACGCGAGTGTGGGGACAGCAAATCTCATCTTCCCGACCCTGAAGAGTCTGGAGCTTGATCGTTTGATCCAAGAAGGAGAACGAGATCACACTTTCTTCGCGGTCGAGGAGCCTGAGGCTCACCTTCATCCGCATGTGCAGAGACTTGTTTATAGATATTTTCTGCAAGATACCGGCATCGAAGCTGAGGATAGCCGAGCGAACCTGACCACCGTCGTAACCACGCACTCGCCGCACATCGCGAGCGTCGCTCCGATCAAGTCCGTTATCTTACTTCGGGAAGATGGCACCACGCATGCCACGGTGGCGAAATCCGCAGCGCACGCATCGCTGTCGGTGACAGATCAACGTGACCTGCAACGGCATCGACGTTACTCGCGGAGAGATTTACTTTGCCCGTGGAGTCGTCCTCGTCGAGGGAGACGCTGAACTTTTCCTGGTTCCGGCATTCGCGGAAGCGCTGGGGATGTCGCTCGACGTACTCGGAATCTCAGTCTGCTCCGTGAATGGAACCAACTTTACCCCATACGCTAAGCTGATTGGTCGTCCGTCAGGTCTGGACATCCCATTCGTGATTCTTACTGATTTCGACACCAACGAAACCAGACCTCCTCTTTGTCGGAGACGGCTTATTTCAATATTGTCTGTGTTAGAACCCGCGGTAGACCATGCCGAGCACGATGCGGCTGAGGTTATAGCAGCCGCCGCGCCCCATGGCATCCATGTAAACGGCAGCACCTTGGAAGTCGAGCTCTTCTCATCTGGCCTGGGAGCAGCAATGTTTGCCGTTCTTCAGGCCGAGCTCCCGTTGTCGCAAGCGACAAGGACGAAAGTCCAAGGGTGGATCGACGAGCCGACAACCTTGGATGCTGACAACTTGATCGGCTTGATAGAACGCGTGGGGAAGGGCCGTTTCGCTCAGAGCTTGGCTCCTCACCTCACGGCGGCAGCTTGCCCGGATTACATACGCGTAGCGCTGGAGACGATAAGAGATGCCGTTTCGTAGGGTGAGTTCCGCCTACGTGCAGCAGGCCAATGACCTTCTGGAGAACGAGGCCCAGCTTGCCGCCTACCGCTCCACAGGAAACTGCGTTGTGCTCGCGGGGCCTGGCAGCGGCAAAACGAAGACATTAGTGCTCAAGCTGGCTCGTATGCTGGCGGAAGATGTTCAATATCCTCGCGGCATAGCGTGCATAACTTATAGCCAAGAGTGTGCTCACGAGCTAACGCGGCGCTTTGGTCGCCTTGGCTTGACTCACGGGGTGAACCTGTTTGTTGGTACTGTCCACGGGTTCTGCCTGAGGCATCTTCTCTTGCCCTACGGGAAACTCGCTCAATTGCCGATTCCAGATCCACTCCGAGTCGCTACCAGCGCAGAAGCTGATCTCATCTTCACCACTGTGGCTGAAGGGATCTACGGAGTGAATCAGCCATACAGGGCTGCAGATGTGGGAACCCACCGTCGAACTCACCTTGATCGTGAAAGTGATGCGTGGCACTCGGAGGAGGAGCTTTCTACGATTGCGATTGCGTACGAAGCGGCTTTGCGCGAGCGCGGCTTAGTCGATTTCGATGACCTTGTCGTCTTTGGACAGCAGCTTGTGGAGGGGTGCGATTGGGTATTGCCAATCATGAAGGCAAAGTTCCCGATCCTGGCCGTTGACGAGTATCAGGACTTGGGCGTTCCGCTTGATCGGATCGTTAGGCGTCTCGTGTTTGCCGGCGGGGTGCGCCTGTTTGCTGTTGGGGATGCTGACCAATCAATCTATGGTTTCGCAGGCGCGGACGGAGACCTTTTAGTCGAATTGAGCGAACGACCGGATGTAGAACGCGTTCGCCTCGAACTGAACTATCGGTCGGCTGGACCCATAATTCGAGCTTCAGAGATGGCGCTCGGTGTCACACGAGGCTACCGGCCTCACGATCCTACCCGACAAGCACGCATTGAATTTGTCGAGTGTCCCGATGGCCTCCAAGAGCAAGCTCTAATTGCTGTCGAGCAAATCATCCCAGCGGCGCTGGCATCAAAGCCAGGTAGACAGTTAGGGGATATTGCGATTTTGTACCGAGACGCGCGAACTGGGGACGTCATCTCGGACGCAGCCGAGAGAGCTGGCCACAGCTTCATAAGGGTCGACAACTCTGCGCCGTACCGGAAGTGCGCTCTGACCAGCTGGGTTGAAGATTGCGCTGGATGGTCCGCGGGTGGGTGGAGAGAGTCCACCCGAAACTCAGTGACCTAATTGAAAGGTGGATCAATTTTCGCCGTCTCAGAGTCTCAAGCAAGCTGCATACGGAAATCCGTGTAGAGTTGACTAGATTTCTCATGAATCACCGCGAAGATGATGGGCGAGCGGAACCCTTCGCCCGAGATTTGAGAGATCAACTTGTCGCTCCCTTGCTCGCGGCAGAACCAAATCTCGCTGACCAAGGCGAACAATTTCGGAAGCTTGTTGCCGCACTTGCTCCCGGCCGCGCACTCGGAGACTTAGATCTCGCGGCTTGGTGGCCGTGATGGTTCACCAGATCATTTGAACCTGCTGACTCTGCATTCCTCGAAAGGCACAGAATACGATGTGGTGATCATGCTTGGACTTGATGAGGGTTCTCTGCCATGGCGTAACGAATCCGCCGCAAAGGTGCAAGAAGCCCGGAGACTCTTCTATGTTGGCATGACTAGAGCACGAGATGAAGTACACATGTTGTACTCGACCTGGATCCAGACTAGATTTGGAAGACAAACTTGGGGCAGGTCTCGGTTCTTGAATGAACTTGAAGAGCGCATGCGAGCGAGACCAATTAACTAGACAACGTGGGCTCAGCTGTTTTGAGATGCGATTCGATCGATAACGGAAAGCCGGTGTTCCGGAGAGAGATGGCTGTAGCGTGCGGACATCGTAATTGTCTTGTGGCCGGCGAGTTCCTGGATCTCTTTAATCGATGCTCCGGCCATTGCAAGCCAGGAGCAGAATGTGTGCCGGTTTGAGTGCCAGACGTAGCTGGCAATCTTCGCCTCTTCGAGGCAGGGTTGGAACCAGGATCGCGTGTCGAATCTGCCTTGCGATCCCTCTCGTGGAAAGACCGGATCGGATGCCTTTTGTAGCGGTCGTTTTAGCGACCCAATCGCACTGAGAGCATCGGCATTGAGATGCACAGTTCGTGCTGACCCATTTTTTGTTTTCGTCAACTCAATTGTCCGCCGTTCCAGATCGACTTGAGACCACATACACGAGTACTGCTCACTCAGTCGCATTCCGGTGTGAACGCTCACGACGAACTCGGCCAAATGCTCCGGGAAGCGCGATGCAATCACTTTATGGAGCCGGTCGTATTCGTCGCGGCTTAGGAACCGAAGCCGGCCCGTTCCCTCCTTCCTTTGCCGCACTAGACGGGCGGGATTAACGGTCACTTTGCCATTGCGAACGCCCTCCCGATAGCAAAGTGAGATGAACGCCTTGTAACGGTTCGCTGTAGCTGGTGTTTTGCAGCGGGTTCTAAGCCAGCGTTCCAACTCCTGCGGAGTGAGGTCAGCAGCGGGCTTGGAGCCGAGCGCTTTCCTGACGATTTCGCCCTTGCTTTCGTAGCTCCGATTGTCCTTGTGATGCGCGACGAATTCGAGCACGTCATCGATCAGTTCCGACAACGTGACCACCTTGCTGTTGCGCAACTCGGGAAGCTTCCTTCCGGCGACTACATCAGCCTTGCGGGATTGGTACAACTTGATCGCATCCGACTTGCGACCTACCTTCTCTCTGTGCCGCTTTCCGGCTCCATAGTAGTGAATCCACCAGATGCCGCTCCCCAAGGGATTTTCGTAAACGCCGCGCATCGCTCACCTCACAGTTTGGTCTTCTACATTTTTTGATGACATTCCCCGGATATTGGAATGATTTGCCGAGGCACCAGGGGCGGTGTCACGGCTCTCTGACCGGGAAGCGGCGCGCGGAGCGCGGCCTTGACTCCGCCCCGGCCTCGGCTATGCTTTGCTATTCGGGGAATGTCATTCGGTTGCTCGCCGGGCCTCTTCGGCTCGACGCTTCGCGCGCTCTGCGAGGAGTTCTTGCGCCTGGTTTAGCTTCGTCTTCTGTGCCTGATCGAAGAGCGCCTTAATGTGCTCCGTCGCCATTCCAGCCGCTTTCAGGAGTGGATCAAATGCATTCATCATCAGCATCTGAGTGCCGACGCACTCGGCAAAAATATCCATGCTAATCGGGTCCGAACTACCACCCTGAGCGGACCTCAACAATGCTTCACGTGCCCATTCACTCGGCGTTCTGCCCGCGCGCGTTGCGGCGTCTTCGATGGCCCTCGCCTCGATTGCTGTGAGCTTCGTACTCAAATTGAGCGAGCGGCGATCACGCCCGCGCAGCTTCTCTGAATCACGGTGTTCGATTGTGTGGACCTCAGCCATTTGACCTCCGATGCCTGTTTACGCCGGTATCTGGCCAGATACCGCGTTTTGTAAGTGTGCTGTGTTTTCAGTGGTATCTGTCGAGATACCAAAGTATCTGGGCAGTTCCCTTTCAGGGGTGGAGTGTCGAAATTCAACCGGTGCGCAGCACCGAACGGGATGCATGCCCTGATTTCTTCCGTCGTGTGCGACAACATAACGCCATCTCTCGCGCGAGTCCAATACCTTTTTGGAATAGAGCGATGCCAGCAAGTCATCACAGCAAACGGAAGACCCAAGATGGCACAACTCAACGAAACATGAAGTCCAGCCGGCATCCGATTGGAGCCCTCAGCCGCGTCCTCTTAGATTCGGCCATGCCCTAAATGCATAAATACGCCACCGAATACCACTAATGCCTCTGAGATGCCTTTTAGGAATAGCGCTCTAAGTAAAAGGTCTTGGACACGCATTCAAAACTGGGCAAAGCTGTAGCTGGTCGCAGGTGCAAGCAAATCCTCCAGCCCATCGCGCGTTGCAACGACGTGAGGACGGGACTGATTACCAGGAGCATCGGATATGAGATCAGCAGACGGCGAGAACAAGAAACCGCCCGCGAGAATCACCGTAGCGGTTGAAAGCAAAATCCTGGCGAGCCGAGAAGAGGCAGCACAGATGCTCTCCATTAGCCAGAGGGCACTGGACTACCTGATCGCCACGCGGCGTCTGCCAACACGGCGCATTGGCGGTCGGGTTCTCATCCCGGTTTCCGAGCTTCGGAAATATGCGCGGACCGACCATCCAGAGCGGATCGTGGCTTAGGCCATTTCGGAATGGGCGTAATTGGGCATGCTTTTGGGTGTTCTAAATGGGTGTAATTGGGTGGATTATTGGGTGTGATGATCCGCCGCAAACACCCTCCAGATCACACCCGAGACCCTGAATATCATCGCCGAACTTGATGAGTTCAAGGGGGCATGGCAGGCTCTTGGCACCCTGGCTCCAGAGCGCCTCTCAGCATTGCGGCGCGTCGCCACCATCGAAAGCATCGGCTCATCGACTCGCATTGAAGGCAGTAAACTATCCGACCGCGAAGTGGAGCGGCTGCTCTCAAATCTAGAGATCAAATCTTTCGCCACGCGCGACGAGCAGGAAGTCGCCGGTTATGCCGAAACTATGGAGCTGGTCTTTCGGTCCTGGGCCAAGATCACGCTCACCGAAAACCACATCAAGGGCCGCAAAGCGGCTTCGAACGGCGGGCGATGGGCAACGGCTGCCCCGAAAGCGGCCACGACCTTCCCGGAGCATGCTAGAATGCCGGGAGCATGCCCGGGGGGCGGTGGGTGCGTTATGAAGTCCGTGCAGGTGTCCGCGGCGCTGACTATCGCAGGTATGCTTATCCTCGGGATCAGTGGGGGCTACGCGCAATCGAACCTCGCCTCGGTCAGCGGCGTGGTCAGCGATCTCCAGGGGGCTGTCGTTCCGGCAGCGGCGATCTCGGCTACCAACACGGCAACTGGCGTCGATACCAAGACGGCTACGGACGCTGCGGGATTCTATGCCATTCGCAACCTGCCGATCGGGGCTTACACGCTCACGATCGAGCACCCGGGTTTCAGACGGTACGTCCGGCAGGGGATGATCTTGACCACGGGACAGTCGCTCGGTCTCGACGTGCGGCTCGAGCTTGGCGAGTTTAGCCAGACCGTGAACGTAACTGGTGAGGCGTCGCTCCTCGAAACGCGAACGTCCGACATCAGCAACGTGGTGACATCGAAGAGCGTTGAGGCCTTGCCGCTTGCGAACCGCCTTCTCCTGAACCTGGTTCAGCTCAGTGGGGCGGCAGTGTTCGTGGATAGCGTCACTCTGAATACGGCTCCCGATTTCAGCCTGGCGGGAGGACGGACTGGGACCCCGATGGCTTGGCTCGATGGAGCGGATATCCAAAATCTGCGGCTCGGGGTGGGTCTTATCACGATCGACCCCCCGGTAGATGCCATCCAAGAGGTCAAAGTCCTGGAAAACAACTATTCGGCGGAATACGGCGGCTCGTCTGGCGGAGTGATTGTGGAAACGACCAAGTCGGGAACGAATCAGTTCCACGGCAGCGCCTACGAGTTTTTCCGCAACGATGCCCTGGACGCCGCGGGCTTTTTTGCCCCGGTGCAGAGTGGCGCGAAGCTCAAGCCAGAGCTCCGATACAACGTGTTTGGCGGTAGCATAGGCGGCCCGATCCGACGCGACAGGATCTTCTTCTTTTTCGCTTTTGAGGGCGATCCGCTGCGGCAGGGTGCCCCGGACACTCTGACCACGCCCACCGCTCTGCAACGGGTCGGCGATTTTTCCCAGACCGTCAACTCAAAGGGTCAACTGATCCCGATTTACGATCCGGCCACGACGCGCGTTGTGAACGGCGAATTCGTGCGGGACCAATTTCCCGGCAACATCATTCCGCCCGATCGGATTGATCCGGTGGCGGCCAAGGTGATGAACTTCTATCCCCTTCCGAACCAGCCGTCCCCAAATTTGGCGGGGGCGAATAACTTCAGCGGTAATTTCCTTACCGGGGGGTCGACGAACTTTTTTTTGATAAAGGCCGACTACGCCCGAGGCGCAAACGACCGGTTCTCGGGCTGGTACATCAACGAAGACGCCTCTCCAAACAATACCAGCGTTTTTCCCGATCCGGCCGCCGACTCCCAAACCTTCAGTATCAACAATCACCATTACGGTTACGGCTCCTGGTTCCATATGTTCGGTCCGAACACAATGAATGACTTGAGCACCACTTACACTTACCGAACCGGTCACGCCCTGAGTTTCGGGCTGGGCGAGGATTATCCCTCCAAGCTGGGGTTGCAAGGCGTGCCAGAAGATGCCTTCCCCAGATTCGCTCCTTCAGGCTTCAGCGCGCTCGGCTCAGCCCTGCAGGAGCGCCGCCAATATCCGATTAAAACGGTGACTGTTCTTGACAATTTGTCCTGGGTTCTCGGCCGGCACGCGCTGAAATTTGGTTTCCAGGAGACGCGCTCGATCAATAACGACGTTCTGCTCAGCGCCGTCTCCGGCTCTTTCAGCTTCTCCACCTTGCCCACCGGGCTCCCTGGCAATTCGGCTTCCGGCAGTGGGCTGGCTTCGTTGCTCCTGGGTTTTCCTACCAGCTTTAGCGAACTGGCGACGGAAGAGCTCGACCGCCGGAGTTGGTACCTGGCGGGCTTCGCCGGGGATGACTGGACGGTGAATCCCCAGCTGACGCTCAATCTCGGGCTGCGCTGGGAAACGGATACCCCCATGCTCGACGTCCACAACCGCATTAACGGGTTCGACCTATCCGAGATCAACCCGGTCTCCGGCACACCCGGGGTGGTGAAGTTCGCGGGTGTGAACGGCTTTCCCACATCGGTTTACTCGGGCGATTGGAACAACTTCGGGCCACGGTTCGGCTTTGCCTGGTTGCCGCCCCACTCAGGCAACACGGTGGTGCGTGGCGGCTATGGAGTCTTCTATTCGCACCCTTTCGATCAGGGTAATCCCATCGCGGCCGCCCTGGGCTTCAGCCTTTCCGCTAATCTGACCAGCCCCGATAACGGCATTACCGCCCCCTTCTACCTGCGCGATGGCGTCCCGGTCAGCGCGGCCGCGCCCGCACTCAATGACGCCTTCGGGGCAGCACCGGTCGGAGAGAATCCTAATACTGCAGTCACTTTTTTCGAGCGCCAGCGGAAAACCGGAACATCGCAGCAATTCAATCTGGGCATCGAACAGAGCTTGAGCGGAGGGTTTGTGGTGCAGGTCGCCGGTTTGGGTAACATTTCCCGCAACTTGCCCGGAGACAATCTGTCTCTCAATCAGATTCCGCCTTCAATTCTGGGAGCGCAGCACCAGTCGCAAAACGACCGCCCCTTTCCGCAATTTAGCAACGTGAGCGTCATTAGTCCTTCGCTTGCCTTCTCGAATTACTACGCTGGTTTGGTGCGACTGGAGAAGCGCTTTTCGAACGGGTACAGCGTCGGGGCGAGCTATACGTACTCCAGCTTTCTCGACAATTGCGATCATAACGGGGCCCCCACGCTCGGGGACGACGGCGGGTGCTATTCAAACTTTTACGACCGCGGCGCCGATTACGGTCCTGCCGCCAACGACATTCGCCATTACCTGGTTTTCAACTGGGTCTATGAGCTGCCCTTCGGTTCGGGCAGGCGCTGGCTGGCGAATAGCGCCGCGCGGTACCTGATCGGGGGATGGACGCTGGCCAATATCACCACGATCCGGTCCGGCCCGCCCTTCACGGTGACGACTCTGACTAATACGACGAATGCGTTCTCAGCAGGGGCGCTACGGCCGAACGTGGTCCGAGATCCCAACCTGCCGTCGAGCCAGCGGTCGGTAAGCCGATGGTTTGATATTGAAGCCTTCCGGCAGCCCGCGCTGTTTCAGTTCGGCAATGAGGGCGTGGGGACGCTCCGAGCCCCCGGGCTGGTCAAGTTCGATTTTTCACTCCTGCGAAACTTCCGCCTGAATGACCGGACTCGTTTGGAGTTCCGCGGAGAATTCTTCAATGCTTTTAACCACACCAACTTTGGGCTTCCGGGGGATACCTTCGGTTCGTCGAGCTTCGGCGTGATCAGCTCAGCTGCGCCGGCACGAGAAGTTCAGTTGGGCGCCCGAATTGTCTTCTGACAGCCGCGCACACTCACTACCCGCTTCGATACGCGGCGGTGATTACTCGTTCCGCGAGATTCCGCTTTTGGTCAGATTTGCATCCGTCGCTCATCAGTTCGCCCGATCAAGGACGGGGATCGAAGCGTCGGGCGAGTTCCTGTACGCGAGGGTCGGAGCGGAGGTCGGCAAGTTGAGGATCCATCTTATAGTCCTCAAACCCACCGGCTGCGGTTTTGGTAAGCTGTCTCGAGCCACCCAATTGCTTTGTTTTTGTCTCCCAAGATAGCGTAGTCACGCGCAATCCAAAACGCATTCTCCGGGACAGTCCCGCTCTTCGCTTGCTTTTCCGCCCAGTTGACCTCGCCCCGTAGAAGCGTCTCTTTAGCTTCAGCATAGCCCGATGAGAGGTAACTTCGTTCCACTCTTGCGGCAAGATCGGCCTTAGCTCCGAATCTTAGCGAGGCCACGAATTCCGCGATGGCTTCTTTTTGCATCCTCTTGTGCTCGTAAATCTCAGCCATGCGGCGATGGCGCCTTTCAGAGTCCAGGTCAGGATCAGGAACTTGATGAAACCATTCAAGCGCCTCGTCATATCGCCCGACAAAGTAAAGCGCAACGCCCAGATTGTTTTTCTTCTTGGGAGTTAGCGGGTCAAGCTCCTCTGCGCGCTCCAGCTCCGCGAGGGATTGATCAAACCGCCCGTAATGGCGGAGATAAATGCCGTAGACTTGATGAGCCCGGGCGTTGCTTGGGTCGAGCGCGATGGCCCGCTGCAATTCTTTCTCGGCGACGGATGGCATCCCACCCAGCAGCAGCGGCGATGCTTGCGAGCGAGACGTGGGCTTCGGACAGTGTCTCGTCGAGTTCGAGTGCTTTCTGAGCGGCAGCCCTTGCTTTTGGCAAGGTCTCCGCCTTCGGCGCAATTCCAACCTGCCCCCATTCGAAGTATGCATCCGACAACCCAGCCCAAGCTTCCGCAAACGCGGGGTCCTCCTGAACGGCCTGTTGAAAGTATCTGAAGCCCTCCTTGAAGCCCTCGCGGGTCCACTTGTCCATCTCGTACCGACCCCTCAGATAGGCTATCTCCGCCTCAGGGTCGACTTGGCGGACGGTCGCCAGTCGGGCCTGCTCCTGCGGTTGCAAGTCCACCTTGATCTCGCTGGCGATGGCACGGGCGACTTGGCTCTGCAAAGCCAGAACGTCCCGCAAGTCCCGCTCGTAACTCTCCGCCCAAAGATTCCTGTCATTCCGCACGTCAATCAACTGTGCGGTTATTCGCACGCGGCTCCCCGAGCGCTCAACGGTGCCTTCTACCAACGCGTCCACATTCAGTTCTTTAGCAATTTGCTGCAAAGGCTTCTTCGTCCCTTTGAACTGCATTGACGACGTTCGTGAAATGACCTTCAGCGTGCTGATCTTTGCCAAGTCTGTCGTCAATGCATCCGTCATGCCCTCGGCAAAGTATTCCTGGTCCGGGTCGCTGGAAAGATTTTCAAGCGGCAGCACGGCGAGGGATTGAATCGATTGTTGCCCAGTCCCTGGACGCGGCCGAGTTTCGGCCCCGAGCTTCTCGCGCCATCGCGCGCCGTACGTCCCGATGAAGATGAAGAGGAGGGCGAGGACCCCGGCGCCGACCATTACCGGCAACCGGTACCGGCTCAATCGCCGGCCAGCCAGAGCCTGCACGGGTGGCTCGTAGCTTGTGCTTGGGCCGGGAGCTGCGGACTCTGCCTCCTCGACCGGCGCGATGAACCTGTACCCACGCCGCGGCAAAGTTTCGATAAATCGTGAGCTCTCCCTCGAGTCCCCGAGGGCTTCGCGCAGTTTCTTGATGGCGGAGTTCAGGCCAGAATCGAAATCGACGAACGTGTCTTCCGGCCACAATTCCTTTCGCAGCGCCTCCCGGGTGACCATCTCGCCCGGCCGTGCCAGCAGGATTGCCAGGATCTTCACCGGCTGTCCCTGGAGCTTGACCTTGTTTCCATGCTTGCGCAGTTCCTCGGATCGAAAGTCAAGTTCAAACGCACCGAAGCGCACGCATTGGCGAGAAGTTGCCGGAGCTTCCATTAGGAATGCCCACTTTCCGTGAGGTTACGAGGCTACCTTTCAGGTCAGGAGAAGTCAATAGTTCGGCTTGCTAACCGATAAGTTGCTCCGTGGGAGCGATTTGCAAAATCAGAGTCATCTCAGACTCAAATCAGATGGCATCCATTGACCCTTCTCCAACCCGGGGCGAAAGTTGACAAACAAAGATGCTTCAAAGGATGCGCAGAATTCGGTAGTGGGTCAGTTTGATGTAAACGACTCAACTTGCCGAAACCCGACTTTGCAGGAACTACCTACCAGTGTCCGAGTCACGGCAAAGCACGGCATTTCGGCGGCAAATCAAAGGATTCATATCACTTCCACACTAGCTTTGAAATACGGGAATTGTCACTTTCGACATGCCCTGCGATCCGGCCCAACGGTCCCCGCACTGAAGAATGCCGGTCACACTGACCGAAAGCAGCAAAATTGGAGGAAGCACAATGAAGAGTATGCATGGTGAGCGCAACGAAGCGGACTTTCGGCGTATGCATGTTGATGGCGACTCTACTGTTCGGGCCTACGGTCGCAAAGGCCGATGCGGTTCTGGACTGGAACCTGATTGCGGTAAACACAGCATCGCGAACGGCCAGAGCCCGTTCGCCCAGGCGCGATATGCAGCGATTGTGCAACTCGCTGTCTTTGAAGCCGTCAACGCCATCACCGGGGACTACCAGCCATATCTTGGGAGCATCGTCGCCCCCCATGGCGCTTCAGCCGACGCAGCAGCCATCCAGGCTGCCTATCGGGTGCTCAGTACTTATTTCCCGGCCAGCGCGTCCACCCTCCTCACTGCTCGCGCAAACTCGCTGGCTTTGATACCGGACGGTCAAGCCAAGAGTGACGGCATAGCGACGGGCGACGCCGCAGCTTTTGCCATGATCGCTCTTCGTGCTAACGACGGCTCGTCGCCCGCGCAATTCAAGATACCCGGGCCGGCCGTTCCTGGCGAATATCAGGCTACGCCGAGTTGTCCAATCATGAATGGAATCAAGGTCGGAACCTTCTTTCAATGGCAAAACGTAACCCCGTTCGGTATCCCGAGTGCCAGTGAGTTTCTCCTCGATCCGCCGCCAGCGCTTGACAGCAACCAATACGCGAAAACGTACAACGAGGTGAAGGCGGTAGGGAGCGCGAGCGCCAACAGCACAGAGCGGCCACAAGATCGGGCTAATGTCGTGCTCTTCTACGCGGCCTCCTCGCCAACCCAGGTATTCAATCAGGCCGCAAGGCAGGTCGTCGCGCAAGAAGGGTGGCATTCGCTGTCCGAGAACGCACGGGCTTTTGCCCTGATCAACATGGCGCTCAGCGACGGCGCGGTCACTACATTCTTCAACAAGTACCACTACAACTTTTGGCGTCCCGAAACCGCGATCCGTGCAGGTGACACGGACGGCAACCGGAAAACCGACGCCGATCCGAACTGGGTTCCATTCATCCCGGCCCCATGTTTCCCGAGCTATCCCTCAGCCCACGGCACCTTATCCGGTGCGGGAGCCGAGGTCATGAGACGTCTTTACGGCGAAGCTGGACATGCGATTACGTTGTCAAACCCGGCAGTACCCACCATCGTGTTGCACTACGGATCATTCAGGCAGATTACCGACGACATCTCCGACGCTCGCGTTTACGGCGGGATTCATTTTCGAACCGACCAGGATGCAGGAGCGCGTTTGGGCCGAGCTGTCGGCAGAGCAATCTACAAGAACAACTTGCGTGCCATGCACGATGACGACTGAGCGCTCAGTTCGAGAGCGACTCGCCATTCGTGTCCTGAGGTCCGCTGATCTAAGCAACTCAGCTTATTAGGAGACCTTGCCATGAAATCACAATTGCGAAAGCATCTTTGGTTTTCAAGGATGGTGTTCGCCCTTTCACTGGGCCTGCTGTTTCTGCCAACTGGGTGCGACCCCTCAACGTCGGCGACACCCTCTGCCTCGTCTCCCTCTGCCCCGTCTTCGGTGTCTGTCGCCATTGTTCCCTCGACGGCGACGGTACCGGAGGGTGGGTCACTCTCCTTTCTCGCCACGGTAAAAGGGGTGGCCGATACCACGGTCACGTGGTCAGTTCAAGGGGGCGCGACAGGGGGCTCGATCACGAGTTCAGGGGTATACACCGCCCCGAACACGTTGGGAACTTACCACGTGGTCGCCACAAGCGTCGCCGACGCGACAGCGAGCGCATCCGCAGTCGTCACGATAGGGCCTCCGGTCACTTCCACGGCCACTGCCAACTTCACGGCCGTTGGCAACATGACCGTGCCGCGTGCCAATTCCACAGCGACATTGTTACCGGACGGCAGAGTTTTGATCGTGGGTGGCGAGCAGTCCGGTCCCGCTGCGGAGCTTTACAACCCGGCTACCGGAACATTCCAGGCGAGCAGCGCGAACATAGTGGGTCCTCTCGTGGTACTGAACAATGGGCTGGTGTTGGACGCAGGCACTGCTCAGCTCTACGATCCCAAGACGGACTCGACGACGTCAACCGGCCACTTGCTCGTCGACCAGGGGATATTAGCCGCAAGCGTGCTCGCGAACGGCAAAGCATTGGTGCTGAGTACGTACGATGCGGAAATCTACGATCCGATCGACCGGTAGCTTTGCCGTCGCTGGCCCGTACGCCGCCGCGCTGGGCAATCTTCATTACGACCACGATCATGCTGGCGGACGGCCGGGTGCTTGGTCCTCGGCAGCGACCCGCCACAGCTCTTTGATCCGGCGATCCAACTCCTTCTCCACTTACAGGTTCGCTGTCCGACACTGACCTTTACGGCATGGATCTCTACTCGGCCACGTTGCTTAAGGATGGCAGGGTCCTCGTGGCCGGCGGCATGAGTGACTGGCGAACCGCTGCCGCAGTGCTATACGACCCCAGAACTGGAACATTCACCGCCACCGGCTCCATGAACGACGCACGGGATGCACACGCAGCGGTCCTGCTCGCCGACGGACGCGTGCTCATACTAGGCGGCGACGGTTGGACCTGTTCCGGAACTTATTGCTATTTCAGTGGCAGCCTCTCGAGCGCAGAGCTTTACGACCCCGCGACAGGGACCTTCAGCCGCGCGGGGTATATGAACGTGGGTCGTACTGAACCTACTGCCACTCTCCTCCAAAACGGCGACGTCTTGGTTACCGGCGGTTCTCGTTATTGCGGCATTGGATGCTTCAACGGCTCCACAGCAACCGCCGAAATCTACCATCCTCAATGAACATCAGGATGCCGTCTCACCACTGCTCGTCTGATCGACGGCACGACAGCATGCTCAGGCGTCGTGGTGACCAGAAGTTGGCGATCTCAGCACCACAACTGAACTGTGCTTAAGGAGGACCTTGCCATGAAATCACAATTGCGAAAGCATCTTTGGTTTTCAAGGATGGTGTTCGCCCTTTCACTGGGCCTGCTGTTTCTGCCAACTGGGTGCGGGAACCCCTCAACGTCGGCCACACCCTCTGCCTCGTCTCCCTCTGCCCCGTCTTCGGTGTCTGTCGCCATTGTTCCCTCGACGGCGACGGTACCGGAGGGTGGGTCACTATCCTTTCTCGCCACGGTAAAAGGGGTGGCCACTACCACGGTCACGTGGTCAGTTCAAGAGGGCACGACCGGAGGCTCGATCACGAGCTCAGGGGTATACACCGCCCCGAACACGTTGGGAACTTACCACGTGGTCGCCACAAGCGCGGCCGACGCGACAGCGAGCGCATCCGCAGTCGTCACGATAGGGCCTCCGACTTCCACGACCGCTGGCAACTTCACGGCCGTTGGCAACATGACCACAGCGCGAGCCGACCACACAGCAACACTGCTTCCTAACGGCAAGGTCTTGATCGCCGGGGGAGAAGGCGACGGTTTCCAAGCCCTTGCCAGCGCCGAGCTCTACGACCCTTCCACCCGCACGTTCGCCCCCACCGGCAGCATGATCACGCCTCGCTATGCACACTCGGCAACGCTGCTGGCTGACGGCCGCGTCTTGATCGCTGGCGGTACTCAAGACGTAAACCGCGGCACTTCCGTCTTTACCGCGGAGATCTACGATCCTTCTACGGGAGCTTTCACCGCTACGGGTGATTTGACCTCGATTGGCGGTGAAGTATATGCCATCCCTGGGGACGTGACGACCTTGCTTCCGGACGGGAGGGTCTTTGTCGCGGCGACCAACAATGCGGAAATCTATGATCCCCATAGCGGCACTTTCACCCCCACAGGCCCATATGCGAATCTGAGTGACGCGTATGGAACCACCGTCACTTTGCTCACCAACGGCAAGGTCCTGGTCACCGGGTGCGCCGACGCATACGGATCTTGTAGCGTTGGGGTGACCGAGCTCTTCGATCCGCAGAGCGGGACGTTCGGCGTGACCGGCCCGATGATGGCTAAGTACTTTCCGGACTATGGGTACACCGCGACGTTGCTCACGGACGGCAGAGTCTTGTTTCTAGGCAGTGACGATTTCGGCTCCGCCGATGCTGAGGTCTACGACCCGGCGGCTGGGACATTCGCTTCCATTGGAGGCGCGGTCAGTCAAGAACTCGCCCCTGCTTCCCGCCTTACCGATGGAACGGTCTTGATTGCCGGTGGCCAGGTGCCCGGGGGGAATGGGAGCGCCTACGCGGAGCTTTATGTACCTGCTAGCGGCACGTTCGAGCTTGTGGGTGAGATGACCGCAGGCCGCCATTCGCACACAGCCACTCCGCTCCCCGATGACACAGTTCTGATCACTGGCGGCTTTAGCGTTTGGCCGGATCCGACGTCCAGCGCCGAAGTTTATAAACCTCGATGACCTTCGGGCCGGGCAAACCCTTGCTTGGAGAAGTCCCATGAAGACCATACGCGCGGCTACGACAATCTGCGCAGTTTCAGGAATCGCCGGTTTGTTTCTGCTGGTTGGATGTCAGGGCGGGTCGTCTGGCATGTCGGGGCCGGGGCTTCAAAACAATGGCAGCCCCGCTATCGCGCCGTCTTTCGCCCCGGCATCATCGTCGGCAACGCTCGAACGCCCCTGCCGTGTAGCTTGCCAGGTCCATTAGAAAGGCCTTGCCGGGGCTCACCATGTAAAAGGGCATTGGTTGCTCGCTACCCTGCAGTGACATCGTGCCTCGTCCGAGACCGTCGGAGTCCAGGCTGAAAGTCCCGTTTGTGGCGGATCCCGTGACGACTGTTCCTTGACCGTTGTCGTCTCGCGTCTGGGTTACGTTGCCAACTCCATCAAATACATCCAACCCCACCGCGCCTGTGGTCAGACTGAAGACCGACGTTCCTTTCAAGGAACTCGTCGAGTAGGGTCCACCGGACTGCCGCAGGGCCATTCCACTGATTCCGCTCTTGTCGTTACACAGACCCGGGCCGCAAACCTCCAACTCGATAAACAGCAATTCGTTGGCAGAGACTACGTAGAAGCTGAAGTTGGAATAGGCCACGCCACTTAGCGTCGCCGTTCCACGTCCATTCGAAGAAACGGCATAAACACCGGCAAACGGAACATTCATCTGCGGAATCACGGTGCCTGCACCGCTTTCGCTCATACGGGCCACGGCCTATTGTGTCGCAGGCCTTGACGATTGCCGCGACTTCAGCCGTCGAGAACGGCTCCACATCGTTTGGCTTGATGTTGCGGGGCGACTTGATACGCTGAGCAATATTCTCAGGACACCATTTCCGGTCGCAGCAGAACCCACAGAATTGCCCTAGTAATCGGCTCAAACTCAATCCGTCAAGCCTGAAATGTAACGATCTCTTGTTCCTCGCGATCCAGACCCACGGCGAGTAGGGTCAGATTTGCTGCCTTTGCCGTATTCCGTTGGATCCACCGCACCCGATGGCTGAGCGGTTTTGCGCAAAGTGTGGTGTGTCTCATCGCGTCTATCTCCACGCGAGTAACTACAGCAACTTGTGCTTCGTTCAATTTTTGGAAGTTGATCTGCGCACGTCGTTCTGTGGCAACCTCACTTACTCGACCTTGGATGAAATACGTGAGCTCCTGCGCCGTTTCAAGGTCAGTGTCGACCAGGGGGAAAAGTTCGAAACGGGGATTCGTTGCTGGAGCATCGGGACATGGTTCGTCACCCTTACGCCTCGGCAATATCTCGCCCTCAAGACCAAGTTTCCAAGGAAAGGAGCCTGACTCATGCACAAAGTCCTGATGTCGTTCACGTTTCGCAAGGGCTGGCACATGTGTTTCTTCGATTGCGACCGACGCCGAAGTCAGCTGCCTCGCCTCGCCTTTTGCAACAGCGATGAGGCCATGATCGAGTTCAGTCGGCGGCCCCGGCGGGCCTAAGACGCTCGAAGATCGCAACATCTTTGACATGCTGATTCAGCCTGGGGCAGGCGAAGTTACACTCGAGCTGACCGATGAGCCATACAGGAAGCTCTGCAACCGATGATTTGCTGAACCCTATCCAGTCGCATGAGACTCTAATCGTCGTAGGGAGAAATCAAGATGAAAAGCAACATGAACGGCGACCTGGAAGACATTCCGATGACGTACTTTTGGTATCCGGTTCTCGCAATCGTAGCGATGGTCATCGCAGCAGTGGGTGTGCTCATCAGATTGAGTTAGCATCCCTCTATCGCCGCGGCTAGGTGCAACCGCCTTCCGCTCTGATCGTGCGTAAGCCCCGCACAAAGACGGCGACGCCGAACACATCGGTCATGCCCCAGGTTTGAGATAAGGTCTACCCGGCGAACTCAGAAATGCTGTATGAGATCAGTCACGTCAGCCACGACGGCCAGGAAGTCGATCTTCATGTTCCCGGCACCAATCTCGAAGGATTCCGCGTGCGCACCGACAGTCTTACATTCGCCGAACGCAAACCTGCACCCCGGACCTCCAATCCATTCACCGGCCCCGAGCCGGTCTTCGACGGCAGGGAGCTACTGGAGCGCATCGAAACCGTCCAGCGCGAGAGCCTCAGCACTCCGAACGGCGACGTCGACGTCCTGGGCAACACCTTCCTTTTCCGATTGCATCAAAATATTCCGTAATGTACTGTTCGTGCTCCGTGAAAGTTGGAGGGGCACCGGCGGATACAGCCTTTGTGCGGTGTTTCAATAGCATGGGAAATTCGCTCTGAGCCAGAGACGTTTGAGAGATGGAACCTCGCCTGATGCCTGGTGCCTGTTATGAGCGAAGATGCGGTATGTTGTTGCGGACTATGACCGTTTGAAATCCATCATCGATTCGAACAAGCCCGCATTCGAGCAGGACCTCCCGCAGGTGGATGCCATCCTCGGCATGGTCTGAGGCATCATTTCAGCGCTGCGTCGCCGCATTGAAACCCGAGGCAAACTCGTCACCTCGGTCTCCACGCAGCCGCTGCCATCTTCTTCTACGCCAAGGTGACAACTGCGCGCCTGGAGACGCTCACAAGCTTTGTGACCGCGTTGCGGTCCTTCATGCCGGCCGCATCCGCGCGATCGGATCCCCGGCGGAGCTGAAAGCCCAGGTCGGTCCGGCCGCCACACTGGATGACGTGTTTGCGCGCCTCACAGGCGAAGAGATTGCCACGGAAGGAGGTTATCGTGACGTTCGACAGGAAAGACTCGGGACTCAGGAACACGCGTAGCCACTCTCCGGTCGCGATCGTCAGCGGCTTCTGCGCACAAGTTTTCGCCGTGGCAGATGCGGATGCTCGCAAGTTCAAGCACGATCCCTGGGAGTTGATTACGCGTGCGATCCAGCCAATGCTCTGGCTCGTGCTTTTGTGATTCTGGTCACGGTTCTCGCAGCCAATTTCCCTAATAAACTTTCAGCGTTCGCACGAACTCCCATTGTTGCACTTAGCGCTGGTGTTTCTCACGTAGATCCAGCGAAGCTAACGGCGGCCGGGTTTTCGACGTTCTTGCCAATGCCTATTCCGCCGGCGAAAGTGCGCGAGTGCGTCGCACTGCTTCTTGCGGACGCGGACGCCAGCTAGCCAGCTCAATACATCACAATGCTGTGAGCTCGGTACGGTCGAAGCTCGTATAGGATATCTGCTGTTGCCTCGCGAAGCTAGCTGTGTAACAAGCTGGAGGAATACCAATCCTCGCCTGTGCGGAAGCCTACTATCGCCGTGATCCGGCTTGCTGAGAATCTGTGGCCATATGTGACGCTGATCACAGGCATCGGCCATGAAGGATTCTAGTCTGGGGTAGATGCTTGCCAATTTTCAGTCATCATCGAGGCGCCTATGTCTTGCGTTAGAGATCAAATAGTCCTGATGGTTGATCGCATGCTGTTCGCAACAGACTTTTCGCCAGCCGCGACGAAATTGATTGTTCTAGAGGCAAAGACACGCTCGCGCCTGTTGACTCGATTCAGCGGCGGTGTTGTTGGTGAGGTCCTGTCCAAGGCGGAGTGTCCTGTTCTGTCATGACGATCGGCTCTGTAATATGCCAGGAAAGGGTGGTTGCAGGGAAGTAAGTAACAGTTTGGATGAGGGCTGTAATGCTTTTTACTTTTTCGGACTATAGACAGATCGCATGCGAGCTTCAAAATCCCAGTTTGACTCAAGAGGGCAAGTTTGAGATCGCTCGCTATAACAATCGCGAGTTGCACGCGGTCGTTCCAGCCCCTGTTGCCGAAAAGAATTGTTTCATCCTCGGATCGATCGCTCCGCCTGACGAGCAGATGGTGGCGCTGATGCTGCTCGCGCACACGTTGAAGCAGGGAGGGGCTAGGGAGATTACGGGCATTCTTCCTTACCTCGCGTACACCCGTCAAGACAAGGCCAAGGCAGGAGAAAGTCTGGCGGCTGCCTGGGTCGGATCACTCTTGAAGGCTTCTGGGTTTGACCGTATCGTCACCGTCGATGTCCACAGCGATCGCGACCAAAAGCTGTTTCCCCTTCCCCTGATCTCTGTTTCTCCGGCAAAAGTCTTCGCAACGGCGATCCGCCAGCATGGTCTAACCGACGCTACAATTGTGGCCGCTGACCACGGGGCGATCGCCCGGTGCGAGGCTGTCAGCAAAGCTGCCGGCATGTCTTTCGGCATCATGCCCTACTTCGAAAAGAGACGCACGGACAACGGCGTTATACTCGGCAGCTTGATCGGTGAAGTGGGGTCAAGGGTGATCTTCGTCGACGATATGCTGGATACGGGGGACACGCTTGTTTCCGCTTGTGAGCGGCTAACGAACGTCGCGGTTGAAGAGATCTACGTCTTCGTTACACACGGGCTGTTCACCGGCGCGCAATGGCAACGATTATGGTCGCTTGGCGTAAAGCACATCTTCTGCACCGATACGGTGCGGCCCGTCGCCTACGGCACCGAGCAGGAGAGTATCACCGTCCTTCAGGTGGCACCACTGCTTCGTGAATACCTCTTGTCGGAAGGACTAGGAAAAGCACCCGGGCCTGCTCGAAATGACTCGAAATTGACCACTCCATCGCCTGATTCGTGAGGACGAGAGAGCTCGACAGCTCCGCAATCATTCCGCCAATGGTCTCGGTTGGATTTGGTGCTCACTCTGTGTTGTCAATTACCACACAGGTCTTCTCTATGGGGTGAACGTCGATGGCTCAATCTAAGGTCGCGGTACTGAAGACAAGCCCGTCAACGGTCCTGGCGGACTATAGCAGGCTGATGGACTTGGCCGATTACCAGCAGTTCTTACCTAAGGACAAGGAAACTGCGCTTAAGACCAATATTAGCTGGGAGCACTTCTACCCTGGCTGCTCCACAACTCCCTGGCAGCTTGATGGAGTCATTTCTACGCTGTTGCACGACGGCTATAGGAGAGAGCGCCTGTACGGTTGTAACAATCGTACCGTCGTCGTCGATGCGAAGCGCGGTGAGGTGGCGAATAAGCTCAAGCAGGTCACCGTGGACAAGTATGGGTTACGCAATATTCATTTATATGAAAAAGGTGAGGAATGGACGCACTACCGGCCTAAAGCGAAGATGCTCGCCTTGGACACGGTGTATCCGGAGGGGATCCAGATTCCTAAACGCCTCATTGGGTCCAACATTATTCATCTCCCGACGATGAAGAAACGAGCGCGCGAAAGAGTACAACGACGAGGGGCCAAAGACGATTTTGGAGCTACAGCAATTTCGGCAGGCAAGCTCCGTCCATATCCGATCCGCCAGTGGAAGAGAGGGATCGGAGACCCTGGTCAATCTCAACCCCGCGATCAATACCTGGTTCGTTTTGAGGGTCGCTTGGAATGGCCTGCGGGAAATGAGTTACCACTTAGAGAATCCGGCGCCGCTCTCCCGGAAGCTCGTTTTGGCTGCGCACTTCCCGGCGGGGATCGTGATCGAAGATGGACAAGACCGGTACGCCTGCAGTTTGTTTGAAGGAGTGTCTGCGAATGTTCTTGAGCAAGCCTCAAAATCCCAGAGCGTCTACGGTACTCAACGGCTGAATGGGTGCGCCCACGGCCCGGTGCCAGCCATAGATCGCAATCCTTCCTTCGTTGCTGGCCAACAGATTGGTCACCACTACGTCTTTCTTGTCTCCGGCAATCAATTCGCCTAAAGGAATACCTCGGGCCTTAACCTGCTCCTGGATCATTTGGTTATGGGTTCGGTAGTACTCGGTCGATCTCATTTGCGGGCCGGCACTCATCGGCTGCGGTGTCAGATGATGGGAAGATTTCGCGTAAATAGCGTCAACCATCTTCTTCGTGGGCAGAATGAAACCAAATCGATTCGCCACCGATTCTGCGGTATACAGATTCATCGGAATACGTAAGAAATCGTCGTCGGAGCCGATGGCAAGGTAATCCGGTGTCACGAAAATGGTCGCGGTCAGTAGTTTGGCGCCAGGTAATTCGTAGCGGAGTTCAACCGGCACTAACTTCCTTAGGAACCCGGGAACATTACCGCTAAGGATCTGGTCCTTGATGACTTGTTCCCGCTCGTGTGACTCCAAATTCAAGATGGATTGGGCGAACTGTGATCCAGTGGGCGCTTGATCTGGTCGGGAGGGAATACCGTCAATCAAGCCCTCCGAGAGGGAGACAGCGGAAACGGCCACCGCGTCGTCGGATGCAACGAGGCGTGGCGAGGTCGCCAAGACCGCGAGCAAGGCCAGATACTTCATGAACTTGTGGTCCAAAGCGCCCCCTCGCTGATCTTCCCGTTCTCTTTGAAACTCGAGCTAGAAAAGGTTCCGAGAACAATAGTTATCGTACCACTTTCCACCCATCTGACATGCGCAGAGTTCCTTGCGTTAAAAAAGAACTTGACCATTTATCGCGGAATCGATTGGATCGATTGCTGCGCGCACACCTAACTCGCCGCTTTGGCGGAGATTTTCTGGATATCTCGACCCACGATGCTCGATGCCTAGAGCTGTTCCAGGGCGATCGCATTCCAGTCCGAAGCCGCTATGGGGAGGCGGTTGTTCCAATCAGAATTACTGATATGGTGGCTCCCGGCGAGCTTTTTGTTAGCTTCCATACCCCGGATGTTTTCCTGAACTATATAACCGGCCTGCACCGCGATGAATTTGTTTCAGACGCCGGAATACAAGCTCACTGCCTCGCCGTTCAAGGTCCAAGCTAACTCGAAGTTACACGGCTGATAAAACGGTCAGGACAGCAGCTTGAGAGAGAGGATGGGTATCACGGCAAATGGACACTTGCCAGTTCTAAAGTCGCAGGTGAGGTCTGTTATGCCAACCCTTAATCATCACGCGAGCAATGAGAAAGTCGACGACGATAATGAATATAGACGCATAGACGACAGCTTGAGTCGTTGCCCGCCCTACCCCTTGCGTACCTCCCTTGGTGTTCATTCCGAAATAGTATCCGACAGAGGAGATGATAAAACCGAAGAACAGGGGCTTCGTCAGGCCTTGAACGAGATCGGCGTAGAGGACGCATCGATAGGAAGTATGAAGGTAGGAGTGCACGTCAAGGCCGAGGAGGGAAACTGCCACAAGCGCTCCGCCTCCGATACCGACTGCATCGGAGAGGATTGTGAGGAAGAAAAGCATAATGATAGTGCCACATATGCGAGGAGTAACGAGCTTGCGTATTGGATCGCTTCCAAGGACGCGCATCGCATCGATCTGATCGGTGATCTTCATGGACCCCAACTCGGAGGCGATGCCCGAGGCGTTGCGTCCGGAAACCATCAACCCTGTGATGACGGGACCAAGTTCCTTAATCTATTGACTTGGTGACGAGAGTTGCCGTCATCGAAAGGGCACCGAACTCGCTGAGTGCGGAGTTTGACTGAAGGGCAAGAACCGCACCTGTGAAAAAGTCCGTAAGGATGACTATCGGGAAGGAGCCGAAACCGATCAAATCCATCTGAATGAAGAGATCCGCCCAGTAGCGAGGTTGAGAAAAGAGATTTGCGATGGCGTGCCATACGAGCAAGGAGTAGTCCTGAATCGCCGCGATCCTCCGTTTTGCCCAGACGTCAGGGGAAAAAAGTGAGACAGGCTGATGGTAAACAGCCGTCGTCGCGGATGAGAGACTGGGCAGCGGTCGCACTAGCCTGGGCTTAGGTTCAATCCAGCCAAATCGTTTCACCGTACTCGCCGGAGTTACTGGTGATATTTTTGGAATCGACGCGCGATTCTATGGTCTTCTTCTCAGATGGAACATCGATTCGGAATCTTTGGACAGTAGAGATAGTACGCGTAGCTCAGCTCGCATATTGACGGTGGCGCTCGAGGTAAGAGAAGCGATTGCAGTTCTTCGGGCACAGAACATTCTCGTCTTGATTGTTACGGGACGTACGCTGACCGAACTTGAGACGGTGGCTAGGGAGCCTGCATTTCGTCGACGCAATCGTGACAGAAAGTTACGCTGTCATTTATTCCCAAACAGGGGTTATTCCAAACACCTTGGAGATGCTAAATATTGGTCGCATCGTTGGCGGCGTGCTGATGGCCGTGGAATAGGCCTCATTGCCAAGTTCTGAGACACCAGCGCAGAAGTGCAGAACTGCAAATTCCATTACCCGATGTTTCACCCCGTTCACGGTTCGGGGTGTGAATTCAGGTACAAGTTCGGGTACAGACATCAGTTTGGCTTATTTACGCTCAATTATGCTAAAGCGCTGACCAGAGGCTATTTGGGTCGCTTCGAATTTACGCTCAATTACGCTTATTTATCATAGACTTACGGTGTTCTCGGGAAAATCAAAATCCGCTGGGCTTCGGCCCGTGGGGGTTTCGCCCCCCTCCCGGCACCAGGATTGTCATCATATTTTTGTGAGCTGAGCGGGTGCTCTGAGCACCGCGATCGCACAAGACAAGATCCGCGACAGCCACTTTGTGGTCCTGATCTACGTTGCCGGCGAGAGAAGTCAACGCGCTATTTGGCATGCGAACAGCCACGGCTAGCGTGTGTTCGAAACGAATCCGGCACAGAGCAGAAGGATGTTCATTGAGACACCAATCACTTCCTTTGACAGTCCGATCAACTCAAAATTCAAGTTTCTGTCATGTAGATAGCATGGTCCATGTGCAGCACGGGCTTCACGAGTAATAGGTCTGGTCTTGAAGGCAGACGATTCTCGGCGCTTCTTCAATTCGCCGGGCGCTACGGACACTATTCCGTCGTTGTGCCAGATCGAATCTCGTTCGTAGCCGTTGATCTTGCGAAATCTGCTCTTCCCGCAGCACGAATTGGCTGGGCATTCAACGAGCGCATTGTCCTGATATCAACAACTGACGGCGATAAGTCCACTGCGCCGACTCATCGCCAACTCGGACTACTCGGAGTTGGATATGGGTTGAGATGCAATCACGTTTTTATCATCAACGCAAAGAACCGACCGCGGGCAACACAACATTCGCAACCTTTGATGCACGGCATATACACCATCAGGTGTCCTACGCTACAGTCGGTTACATGTCTTGTTCAAAGTGTGCTGGGTTTGCGTTAGCCGTTGTGGTTGCGGGCATGGGCGTGTTTCCTGCGATCGCTCAACCAGGAAACAAGGAACGCCAGAGGGTAGAGCCGATCGCGGCCACGACGAAGGCGCAGGAGCGCTGGGCCGACAGAACGCTCAAGAGACTCACGCTTGAGGAGAAGATTGGGCAGATGATTGAGGTGCGCGGGATCATGGGTTACTACAACTCCGATGATCCCGAGTTCAAGCGCCTTGTTGCAGATATCGGCAAGTATCACCTTGGTGCAGTGCATCTTTCGGTGAAGACAGACGGGCCGCTGCTGCTGCGGACAGAGCCGTATGAGGCGGCGATGACGACGAACCTCCTGCAGCAGGAGACGCATGAGAAGGTGCCCTTGATTTTCTCCGTGGACTTCGAGCGCGGGCCTTCTATGCGGTTAAGCGCGGTGGAGTATTTTCCCCATCCAATGGCGTTTGGTGCGACGCACAACCCCGCTTATGCGGAGCAGTGGGGAAAGATTGTCGCGGAGGAGTCACGCGCGCTGGGGATTGCATGGAACTTCTTCCCGATTGCCGACGTGCAGATCAATCCAAAGAACCCGATTATTAATACGCGCTCGTTTGGCGAGGATCCGGCCGAAGTTTCAGCGATGGTGACGGCGTACATCCGGGGATCGCATGCGGGAGGAATGCTCACAACGCTGAAGCATTTTCCGGGACACGGCGACACGGACACGGACTCGCACCTCGATTTGTCGCGGGTGAATGCCTCGATGGAGCGGCTGAATGCAGTGGAGCTGCCTCCGTTTGCGGCGGGTATTGAGGCGGGATCGGACGCGGTGATGATTGCGCATGTGGCGTTTCCGGCATTGGAGCCCGATCCGAACAAGATCGCGACTAACTCAAAAAAGGTTGTGACTGGGCTGCTGAGGGAGCGGCTTGGATTTAAGGGAGTAATTGTTTCCGACGCCCTGGAGATGCAGGGACTCACAAAACTTTACCCTCCAGGGAGCGGGAATCCGGCAGGACGTGCAGCCGTGGATACGGTAAAGGCGGGGCAGGATTTCCTCGAGTTGCCGTCGGATCTTGACGGAACCTATAACGGGCTGCTGCAGGCGGTGAGGTCGGGAGAGATTTCGCGTACTCAACTCGATGCAAGCGTTAGGCGTCTGCTACTCGTGAAAGCAAAGGCAGGCCTGGGTATTCGCAAACAGAAGCTCGTGGATATGAACCAGGTGCAATATAGCGTTGGCAAGCCGTCGAGCTATGCGTTGGCCCAGGAGGTTGCGGATCATGCGGTGACACTGGTTCGCGACGATAACCACGTGCTTCCGCTGCGCCGTGAGGGAACGGGGCCAGTACTGATCGTTTTGTTCGTGAGCGATGTCCACGGTGAGGACGGGCGCGTGCTCGAGAAGGAGATTCGAGCGCGCGTGCGGGATGCAAAGGTAGTCTATGTCGATAACCGCAGCGCCCCTATCGAAGCGGAGGGAATCGCTGCGTTGCTTCCGAACGCCAGCCGTGTGATTGCGGCGATTTACAGCGTACCGCAACCGGGACAGGCAGGGGTGGCACAGACCAGTGTGGATGCCATGGCGATGAAGGCGACTTCTGGAGTAATTTTGCAGAGAATTCTGGACGCGGCGGGAGAAAAAACAATCGTGCTGGCAATGGGTAGTCCGTACCCGATCCTCAATTTCCCCAACATCCGCAGCTATCTGTGTACCTTCAGTCCAGTGGCGACGTCTGAGAGGGCAGTCGCCAAGGCTCTCTTCGGCGAGATTGCGATTCACGGGAAGTTGCCGGTGACGTTGCCGGACGTTGCGAAGCGTGGTGACGGGATCGACAGGAACGTCGCGGAGAACCCAACACAATAATCAACATATAGAAGGTCAAATGAAGATATTGGATTGGATGGTGCTCGGTCTCTACTTCCTGGGGATGCTCGGGATGGGTTTTTGGGCACGCACCAAGGTCAAGACCGCCAGTGACTTCTTCACCGCAGGCGGAGCGATGCCGTGGTGGCTCTCCGGCATCTCGCACCACATGTCCGGATACAGCTCTGCGGTCTTCGTCGCCTACGCAGCCATTGCTTACACGTCGGGCTTCTGCATCTACATTTGGTGGGCCTGCTCTATCAGCCTCGCACTCGTTATCGGGTCCAACATTTTTCCTGCCCGCTGGTCGAGGTTGCGTCAAAGGCTAGGCATCATCTCGCCGCTCGAGTATCTGGTGACTCGCTATGATCTACCCGCACAGCAGGTCCTCGCCTGGAGCGGCGCTCTCCTGAAGATCTTTGACGTAGGCGCAAAATGGACCGCTGCAGCCATACTTCTTCAAGTCTTCGCCAACGTTCCAACCTTCTGGGGAGTGCTGCTCACCGGCTCCGTCACCGTAGTCTACTCGGTCGTCGGAGGACTATGGGCCGACGCCCTCACCGACATGAGTCAGTTCATCATCCAGGTCATCGCAGGTACCGTCATGCTGGCCGCTGTCCTTGCTCGACTGGGCGGTATTTCCGCTCTCTGGACTGTATGGGGCAGACTTCCCGCCAGCCACTCCCGCCCTTTCGTTGGTCAATACACACTCGCCTTCGCTATTGTCTATTTGCTCGTCAATCTCCTTTCCTATAATGGCGGCACGTGGAATCTTGCTCAACGTTTCATCGCTTCCCCTAACGCAATCGCAGCTCGCAAGGCCGCCCTCCTTTCAGCAAGCCTCTATCTCGTCTGGCCACTAGTGCTCTTCTTTCCCATGTGGGCATCGCCACTGCTGCTTCCTGACCTCGCAGATCCATCGCAGTCGTATGCGCTTCTCACTAAGACCCTGCTACCGCAAGGCCTCATTGGTCTGGTGCTGGCGGGCATGTTCGCCCATACCATGGCGATGACTTCCTCCGATGCAAACGCGATCTCCGCGGTAGTGGTTCGCGATATCCTCCCTGTCCTGCGCAAAGACCACCAACGTCCCAGCGACCGTATTCAACTCTTTTCCGGTCGCGTTTGCACTCTGCTCTTCCTCTCCCTTAGTATGTGCATCGCGCTTACTGCTGACCGCTTCGGCGGAGTTATCGGCCTCGTCATCCTCTGGTACGGAGCGCTCCTTGGTCCCATTGCGATTCCCATGCTTTTTGGCATGTTGAATCCGTTCCGTCGCTCCGGTGCGAACGCAGCCATCGCCTCGTGGGCAGTTGGTGCCATCGCCTTCGGCCTCGCCAAATTCGTATTCCCGGTCCAGATCGCACATCTCCCCGGCGACCTGACCACCACAATTACAGTCGCAGGCCCAGTGCTGAGTTCGCTTGCCGTTTTCATCGGAGTTGGCTTCATCTGGCCCGCGAGAAAACCCGCTGCAAACCGCCTCCTAAAACTTATCAACCATGAGGACGTCCCTACGACGGCTTCAACAAGTCACATCATCGTCTAAGGATCTGGAAGTATGCGACCACGCTTGATCGAAAAACCCGCGCCGGCCCCCTTCATTGCCAAATCCCGCGCAGCGATGGGACAGAAAGCAGCCGAAGATGTCGCGGATGAACTGCGCCATCGTTTGCAGTCTCAGCAAGGCGTTCGCATGATCTTTGCGGCGGCCCCCAGCCAGTCCGAGATGTTCTCCGCACTCATCCTGATGCCTGACGTCGACTGGTCGCGCGTCACCGCATTCCACATGGACGAGTATCTTGGCCTGGCCTCCGACGCTCCCCAGCGCTTCGGCTTATGGCTGCGCCACGCCATCTTCGATCGTCTTCCCTTTGCCGCTGTCCACCTGCTCGAACCAGGTACCAATCCCGAAGCCTCCGCAGCCGAATACGCAGACAAGCTGGCTGAGTCGCCCATCGACATCGTCTGCTGCGGTATCGGCTCGAACGGTCACCTCGCTTTCAACGACCCTCCTGCAGACCTCAACGATCCATCCGACGTGAAAGTCGTGAAATTAGACGACGCCTGTCGCCAGCAACAAGTCGACGATCGCTGCTTCGACCGCTTCGACGACGTCCCCACGCATGCCCTCACCCTTACCATTCCACGCCTGCTCGCAGCCGACCGCATCTTCTGCTGTGTCCCCGGAGCGCTCAAGAGAACCGCTGTACGCCGCACCCTGCAATGTCCAATCAGCGGCTCTGTTCCCGCGACTGCGCTCCGTACACATTCCAACTGGTCGCTCTACCTCGACAAAGATTCAGCAGCCGATCTTGGTAGTCCCGAGGCGTTATGACCTCCATCAGTGGCCGTGATCCTCACACTGGACGCACGGTTGAAGTCGTTATACGCGACGGCATCATCCACGCCATTACCAACATTCCATCGGGCGATTCAGGATGGCTTTCCCCGGGCCTCATCGATCTGCAGGTTAACGGCTATCAAGGCTTCGATCTCAACTCCGACGATGTAACTCCCGACACAGTCATCAACCTCTCTCGCAGCGTACTCGCCGCCGGTGTAACCACCTTTCTCCCAACCATCATCACGGCGTCAGAAGAGAAAATAATCGCCTGTCTCCGAGCGATCGCGGCAGCGCGGCAACTCAACCCCCCACTATCGCACATGATTCCGGGGATTCACGTCGAAGGCCCATACCTCTCTCCTGAAGACGGTCCTCGCGGTGCCCATCCCCGCGAACACATCCGACCGCCGTCGATAGCAGAGTTCGAACGCTTGCAACAAGCCTCCGGAGGTCTTGTCAAACTGGTCACTCTGTCTCCACACTTCGATGAAGCGCCAGGCTACATTGCAGCGCTACGCGGTCGAGGGGTCCTCATCTCGATCGGCCATACCCACGCTTCACCTGAACAGATCCACGCAGCAGTCGATGCCGGAGCAACCCTCTCAACTCACCTCGGCAATGGCGTAGCCGACCGGCTACCCCGCCACCCTAACCTGCTTTGGACGCAACTAGCCGAAGACCGCCTCACCGCAATGTTTATCGGCGACGGCCATCACCTTCCCAGTGATACTCTCAAGGTGATGCTCCGAGCAAAGGGTCTCGACCGGTCAATCCTGGTTTCCGACGTTGTGGCTCTCGGTGGTATGCCGCCCGGTCTCTATGAAACACCGGTCGGAGGGTTCGTCGAACTAACCCCTGACGGCCGCCTCAGACTGCCAGGAACTTGCTTTCTCGCTGGCTCCGTCGTTGCGCTCAAGGACGCTGTAGCACGCCTGGCTACGACAGAACTCTCGCTAAGCGAATCCCTACGACTCGCGACCCAGAATCCTGCCCGCGTTCTGGGCCGCTTAGGCAAGCTTCAGGTCGGGGCGCCCGGCGATCTTATCCGATTCACTTGGAAGCCGGGCGCCGAATTTCAAATCGAATCCACACTGCTGCAAGGAACGGCGGTATGAAGACGAGAATGGAATTAGAACAACTAAGTGCAAACGTATTGTGATTCTGCCGGCGGCTGATAGCTCCCGTTGAGGTGGGGTGTTTCTAACCTCTGATTCAGATGATGGCGCGAGTTCAAGCAGGCCTCCAGCAGACCTGTAGTCAGCAAAGTGCGCTGCACGGGATAGGGTGTTCGCCGGGTCTGGTACATCTGCTCGATCTTCGCCGCAAGACACGCGGAGTACGTCTCGTTGGGCGCGGGTGGGTTGAAAAACTGAGTTGAGATCAGATCCTGATTCGACAATCGCGTCGAGATGTTGAAGTCCCTTACGGCTCCGTTGAGCATGAGTAGCGTGGCTCGTGTTCCGTCGGTGTACTCGATGCAATAGGCGGCGGGATCTTTGACTAATTGCGGCAAGGCGCCGTTGGCAACGAGATCTTGATTGCGACCGTCCAGCACGGTCAGGCCCAATGGCGTGTCGCTACGCGAGAGGGCAGAACTGAGCAAGTCCTCGGACCAGCGTCCTGCTTTGCCGGCTGCCCAGACGTCGTCGCCCTCAAGCAACTGCACCGCTTTGATGCCTGTCTCGCCGCCCTTGCGTCGCTCCAACATGCATTGCATGGCTTCGAGTGCATCGAAATCTGCGTCGTCGATGCCGCCGACACCCACCATTACAGCCTCCTGCACGTGTGCACCAAATGGAATATCTACATCCGGTAAGCGCCATGTAACAGGCATCGACGATCCGGCCATGAGCGGAAATTTCAGACGTTCTGAGGTCTTCACCATACTCTGCGCTTCGGCAAAGCTGAAGGAGAGCTGCTTGTGATTGAAGTAGGGAACGGCGTGTTTTTCGGACTCGAAGACCTCGGCGCACTGCTGGAAGAAATCGTAGCGCGGAAGCAAGACCTGTCCCCTGTCGTTGCTGGGGTAAGGATAGTCGTTGCACTGTTCAATCACGGTGAGTACCGCGTCGATGGCGATGCTGTAGCCGCCGCAGCGCAGTGCCTCGGGAATATTGTGGCAGAGACGGAAGCCGAACTGCTGGGCGCGTGAGGGGCTGAGATCGCTCGTCAGTCCCTCCTCCTCTGAGGAGGGTGCCATAGGCTCCCAACGCTCATCGGGAAGGTGCTTCTTGCCATCGGGAGGTGCGGGTTTCGGAGCCTGTGTCCGTCTTGTTCTTCCGGTGATCGCCAGTTGAAATTCATTGGGGGCCGCGCTAGCTCTGCGTATGCGCTCGTCCACGTAGAGAGAGACGACCTGTACGTTTGGAAGATGCCACTCACCCTCGTAGGGGTAGCCGACGAGGAATCGGTCCGCAATGGTCTGCAGATTTGAACCGAGGTGATATGTGCTGCCGAGGATTGCAAGACGCAATGGGCGCTGCGTGGAGGACGTCTGGCCAAAGGCGGAGCGCACTAAGAGCGGGCATGCCAACATGGAGGATGACAGCGCAGAATAGCCTACAAAACGGCGACGGGTGAGCATTAGCTCCTCCAGAAGGTGGACTTGGGGTTGGGCTGGTAGGTTACGGCCGCGAGGTTCGGGGTTTGCAGACGTTGACCTTTTTTGTCGCTATCGATGCCTGCGATTAAAAGGCCGCTGGTGAGGAGGGTTCGCTCAATTGGATACTGTGCTTTGCCGGTCAGGAACATCCGTTCGGCGTTGTAGACCAAGGGGCTGAAGAAGCTTGCGAGCGTTGTGCGGCCGTCGGGCATTGGCAGATACATTTGGGTTGAAAACGGTTTTTGCTGTCCGTCAATCGTGGCCGCGAAGGTGAAGTCGCGCACCATTCCGTTCATCAATATCATCGTGCTTCGCAGCCCGTCGCGATGCTGATACTGATACGCCACCGGGTCTGGAACCATGGTTTTCATCTGTTCGACAGTTGGGAAGATGTCCGTGAAGTTCGGATCGCCTGGTCTCAAGGTGGCACTACGACTTAGCGCCGCATTCATCAACGCCAGTGACCAGATGCCATCCTGGTAGGCCTTCCAAAAGTTGGCGCCCCGATAGGTCTGCAGCCACTCAACGCCGGACTCTCCATCCTTGCGCCGCTCCACCATGCATTGGATCGTCTCCAGCCCATGAAAGTCATAGCTTGCCATGCCACCGTAGCCAACTGAAAGGGCTTCTTTGGTCGTAGCGCCGAGCGGGAACTCCACGGACGGAACTCTCCAGGTCACCGCGAGGCTGGAGCCGCCCTGAAGCGGGAAGTTCAACTCGTGCGAAACGTCAACCATCTTCTTGGACCAATCCCAGTTCCATGAGAGTTCTTTGTCGTTGAAGTAGGGGACCGAGCGGCCGCTGGCGCGAAATACTTTTGTGATCTGTTCGAAGAATTCGTAGTGCGGGCGCATCATGATGCCGTTCTCGCTTAGCGGGTAGACGCCGTGTTCAGCTACGACGACTACTCCGTCGACCGCGAGCTTGCCGGTCCCGAGGGTCAGCGCCTCTTCAATCGTCGGACAGATCTTCATCCCGGGATGCCGAGCGGCTCTCTCCTGGAAGAGGTCACCCTCGCCTCGCTGATCGACGTACAGCGATACGATGTCCATTTCCGGGTGATGATACCTACCATCCCACCCGTAGCCGTCCAGGAAACGGTCCACAACGTGCTGAGGATGGAGATATCTCTTATACGAGGTGACCACGGCCGCAAGCCGTGGACGTTTGGCAGATACCCCATTTAGAGCCATGGCAAATCCTTGATGATCCTAATTTCGTCGCGATGACCCGCAATAGCGAAATCATACCTACTGACGGTGACTTTTTTATAGGTCAAATGTCTTGTCCGCTCTTCGATGGGCAGATGTGGTTCTCGGAGAGCCTGCGCCGCTGCGGTATACTGCCCCGCAGATCGTCTTGCATATCCAGCATTCGATCGACGCCCATTCTGTGCCCATACACGCTTCAGCCCTCAGGAGTGCTCCCTTGCTGACACGTCGCCGATTCCTCAGATACAGCGCGTTGGCGTGTTCTGCCACGCTGGACCCATTCCTTTGGAGTCGAAGTTCGCTGCAGAGCCACGCAGCCGATCAAGCTGCTCCACAGATCTCCTCTCGAGCACTCGAGATCCATCGGCGCGCATTTGTGTTTGATGCCCACGTGCATGCGTTGGACCGCGAGTTCTACCACGGCGGCAGCATGGGCGACCGAAAGACTGACGGGCAGTGGGATCTGCCGCGCGCTCGTGAAGGCGGAGAAAGTGCGTTTTTTCTCTCCGTGTTCGTTCCCGAGGAGTACTATCCCAGCCGCTTCGAGACAAGGCAGACGCTGCGCCGGATTGATCACGCGCTTCGACAGTTAGAGGAAAATCGCAACCTGGTTGAGCTGGCTCTGAGCGCAGACGACGTCAAGCGTATCCGCGCCAAGGGCAAGATGGCGGCAGTACTTGATATCGAAGGCAGCTACGACCTGGACGGAGACCTGGGAATCCTGCGCGACCTTTACAGAATGGGTCTGCGCGCTGCCCAGGTTTCCGCCCACAACTGGAACCAGAATTACGCGGACTCGTGTTGTTCTACGCCGAAGTCGAACGGGCTGACGGCCCATGGTCGCGACGTGATTCGTGAGATGAACCGCCTGGGCATGATGATTAATGTCTCTCACTCATCCGACGAGACGATCTCGCAGGTGATCGACGTCAGCGAGAGCCCCGTGATCGCCACTCACCAGGGCTTGCGCAGCGTGAACAATATTCCCAGAAATATGCCGGATTCCCTGCTGAAGAAGTTGGCAGTAAAAGGCGGCATCATTGGATTCCAGATTGGCAGTGAGTTCAGCTATCGCAAAGAGTACGAGTGGCTGACGGCGCGACGAGGCAAGACATTCTTCGATACCTCCAGCATTCCGGATCGAGTGAAGGGCAAGACGATCTACGAAGTAGATCAGCTGGTCGCGCCGCAGTTTCCTATGCCGGGTGCTACTGTGCCTGATTCTGTCATGATGGCGGTTGACGACTGGGTGGAAGTGGTGGACAAAGCGATACAGATGGTTGGGGAGGATCACGTTGCGCTCGGCACGGACTTCGACGGCGGACCGACGCTGGCTCGTGGCATGCGCGATGTCCGCGACCTTCCGATGATCACGGACGCCATGCTGCGGCGCGGCTACACGGCGGAACGCATTGACAAGTTCTGGGGCGGCAACCTGTTGCGTTTCTTCGGGCAAGTAGGTCAGAAGGGCACCTGAGTCGTTCAATATTCGTGGAGCAACAGGAGGCCCTTACGTTGATTCGAGCCCTTCGGCGATACCTGGATCGTTCACGATTCTGATGATTGGGAAGTAGCCAGCCGGTTTGTAGGATGTCCACTGGTGGCGTTAGTTACTACAGGTGCATTTATCGTTATTAAGAGCAACGGGTGTTTCTGGCTTGCCTGCGGCTTGAGGGAAGTCCGAGTATCGCCCGCTGTGACAATAGAGAGTTGCAACCGCTGGTCTTCCGATCTTCTTCGCGGGTCAGATTCCTTCGCGTGCGGATAGCCAGCTCGAGAACGCTCAGAAATCACAAATTGTTCAGGATGCGATTCACAGTATTGGCAATCTCCAGAATGTTCATGTTTCTTCCGACATCGAAGGAATTGTGTCGATGCTCAGGGGAGCTACTAATCCAAATGTTAGGTTTCACAGCAAAGCTCTGCCATTTATCCAGAAGCAGATTGGAAACATTAGCGCATTTTTTCTGCGTAATGATTCGGATACGATGCAGCACCTCGATGCCGAGTTCGAGGTAAAGGGTACCACTGAGTTGTGGGATCCCTGGACGGGTCAGACTGCAACGATCGACAGCCGTCGGCGCCATGGCAATTCGAGTCTAGTCGAGTTCGATCTAGAGCCGTTTTCTTCAGCGCTGATCGTCTTCGATCCTGACGGCACTACGACCCCTGCGAGCGCAGGTCCGACCCCGCGCAGATTGAAACATACGGAAGAGATCGGCGCAGGTGGCTGGTCGCTCGATAGTGAGCTTCGCGGTTTTTCCGGCCGTGGAATCTGCTCCACCAAATTCACTATGTCTACCGCAGATGTCGGCAAGCGGCTCACCCTTGACCTTGGAAACGTGAGAGATGTCGCCGAGGTCGAGGTCAATGGCAAACTTGCCGCCACGCTGCTTCTGCGTCCTTATCAAACGAACATAACGGAATTCGTTCAACCGGGACAAAGTCTTCTGGAGATCTCGGTGACGAATGCGCTCTTTAACAGTATGGTTCTGCGCGAACCGAGACCGTTTCATGCTGGTAACACAGAAAACCCGTCCGGTCTCATGTCTTCCGGACTCATAGGCCCCGTACAGATCAAGGTGATGGATTGACTAGCGGGGTCGCAGCAAGTTGAACCGCCTTAAAAACTTTCCATACGCACGAACCGGAGTGCGCGTACACGCCGGATGCGGAATTGCGTCTATCTACTCAGCTTCCCGTGTCGGGCTGAGATTCATTCCGCGCGCAAAGTCACGAGATCCCACCCGGCGACAGGAATCTCTCGTTCGACCAGCTTCAGCGGCGCCTCTGAAAGATCGCTCAGCCAAAGCCGCTTCGGTGAATCGGAGGACCAATGCAGGAGCGCACTACGGTCCTGTCCCGATGCACCAAACAGTCTTACCATCAGCGCGTCGCCGTCGTCGCTCGGCTTGAGAGCCAACGCAAGCACATCCGCAGGTTCGATCCGCAGAAGCGAGGCTCTCGGCGCCGAAGAACTCGCGGTCGAAGCCACGAGAGGCTGCGACAGGCCGATTGCAAAGCGACTGGCTGCCGCTGGATCATAGCCGCCGTGTGCGCGCAGCGCGTAGCGGAACTCTACAACGCCTTCCTGATATGCGCAGTAATTCGTCTCCCAGTGGTTGTTCATCACCCAGGAATAGAACTTCTGCGTCGGCGCAATGTGTTCCCGCCAGAGGAGCGGATTCTTGTTGGACCCCACGAGCGTCGCGCTGATCTCGCCAATCTCGACGAGAGGCGCGTCGAGAGTCACCCACGTTACGCCCAGGCGCTCGCTTGCAACATCGATCCATCGCCCGACGGGAAGCCAGTTCTTGCTCGATCCAGGCAATTGGTCAAGTTCCGGGCGGATTTGCGCCAACGGAACATCCATGTGCATTTCTCCATCGGGCACTGCAAGAGGGAAGGCAAACTGCACGCTTTCCTTTCCGCCGTACTGAGACCATGCGCCAGAAGCTTCACGATCGCTTTGATATGGATCGGCGGGCGCGCGCTTCTTGTCTACTGTATTCGAGAGCTCGATCCAGTCCGCCTCGGCGGTCAGCCGCACTCGACGCACCAGACTATTGCAGCCGGGGGCAGATGATTCAATGCGCAGCGAAGCAACCAGCGGACCGGCTTCTTCCGTCGTGATTCGAACCGCGCCGCTCTTCTGGATGCTCCCAACATCTGCTCCGTCGAATGTCGCCGGCTTCTTGTTCTTGCGAATCTCATCAAAGTCTTTCCCTTCGACGTAGAGATATTCATTGCCGGCTTCGCCGCTGGTGGTGTCGATCAGGTTCCCCGATTTTCCATGCAGGACAAGTTCCACCAGGTTGCCAGTTTCGGCATTCACCCGCGCGCGCAGAATTCCGTTGTCGAGCACACCGTCCCTGACAGAAACGGGCTTCGACACTGAATGCGGTTTTTGCGCGGACAGGTGATATCGCTCGCATCCAAACGGCGGAATGGCGTGCGCTAGAAATGCCAGCTCCCCGGTGGTGAGGCGTTGCGAAGGAACCGCATTTCCGTGACCATCGTTCACGCGATCGCCAACGGCGGACAAATTCTTGGAGAGATAGATTACTTCCGTCCGCGGCCAGGAAGTGGCGTTGTAGACGTCGACTGCCGAAGGATCGTTCCCTGTGGCATCGGGACTCAGTGCTGCGGCAAGCAGGTTCCTGGATTGCGATTCGCCATCTAACGCAAATTGGCGCTTCACCGCCCACTGGTTACGGGTCATCGCGCTTTCAGGATCACGAACGCTTCCGCCCGCGCCCCACGTGTGCTCAGAGTAAAGCAGGATGTTGCGCCAAGCCTCATTGAAATCGGCAGCACGATACGCGCCGGGCGAAAGCATTGCGGCGATTGCCTCTGCCTGCGTTAGTCGATCGGCGGAATTGCGGTTAATGCGGGTTTCCAGAGCAGACGATCCGGCTCCGTCTTCCCAATAAGGCGTTAGATCGCCCTTGAACTGCGGAATCTGACTCCCATAATGTTTGTCGAAGTCTGCGAATGCCTCGCTCGTGGAGGAGATCTTAAATTTTGGCCACTCGTACTTCTCGTTCCAACTCTTCACAAATTCGCAAATCTCAGGATCCGGCTCGCCGTTGTCGCCGTGCCCTGACCAGCGCATGTACGAAATGTCATAGGGAAAGCTCGCATCGTCGAGAGCCTTCTGGTGATTGGCGACCATTTGCCGGGTAACCCCCGGAATGGCGTAGCCATGCCAAGGCATCCATACCAGGACTTTTTCTTTGCCCGAGGGCGACGATAGCCAGAATGGCTTGTCGTACCAGGTGACCTTCAGTCTCCCGATGCGATCGGAGTTGTTCGGACCCGGCGAGAAATAGCGGATGCCTGCTTGCGCCATGGCCGTTACGGTGCCCCAGGTGAACCCCGGCACGTCACTCAGCATTGCGGAGTCGATCGTAACGCCGCATTGTTTGCGCAATATCTCTGAGTAGCGGAATAACTGCAGGAGTTCCTCCGGGCGGCACAGACCTGTTAGCTCATTGGCGTACATTCCGTTCAGGCTGACCCAGCCCTTCTTTACCGCGTCGATGAATTCGTCCTTCTCTGCCTGGGATTTCCGGCGCATATACAGATCTGCGCCCCACAGTACCTCGAGGTTCCAGACGAAGCGCGCCCCCTCCGGGTAATTCGCGGTTTTGCGGGCCAGATCGATTCCCATCGCGATGTTGTGCATCTGCCGCTCTTCGATTTTGGATTGGATGTCGGTGTAGCCAAGATCGTGGTGAGAGTGGGGCAGGATGTAGGTTCGGAGCTTGCGAACGGGCTGGAGAGTCACGACTGTGGATGCCGGCTTATCTCCAACATTCACGGCGACAGTTACTTCCTGGGGCCGATCGACGGGATTTGTGAAGACCTGGAATGTGTTGGCTTCCTCCGTAATAACACGTCTGTCGACTTCGATCCCGTTGAGTTTTGTCACCACAGTAGCGCCAGGGCCGGAGTGCTGAATGGAGATCTGAACCGGCTGCAGAAGAGCCCCATTCTGCTGCACCAATGCGCGGATCGGTTCCGCGAGGGGCGGCGTTGTGCCCGGCGTCCCCTGGCCGAAAAGCGACCAAGCCGATGCCGGCAGCAATGTGCTTCCGGCCACTGTAGTTAGCCCCTTCAATACGTTGCGGCGATTCATCTTCCCTGATTTCCCTTTCTGCTAAAAGTTTGGAGTTATGCCTTCTGCGCCGCTCAGGCTGGGAGCGATTCCAGAGTGGTTGCTGGCCGGCATGCTTGCCATACGAGAACGATTTTCGGAAACATTTTTCGATCTAGACCGCTTCGATCCGACATTTGACTGGCTCTACATTCGCGATGTGGGCTCTCTGAATCGGGGAACGATAGAGAAATGTGATTGTGTAAAGAAATAGCTGAGGCTACAGCACCCCACGAGCAGCTATCTCCCATATGTCAACAATTGTGTCGTTGCGCACGACGTGCAAGTAGTTGTGCAGATTTACTGTTGGATCGCAGTGCGGCGTTACCAATGCGACAATGCCGCCAAGCGGCAAGCCATGAGTCAGAGTTGGAAAGGTGAGGCGGCCGTGCTCGTCTCCGAAAAACGCGTACGTTGTTCCCGCTGGCGCCCCATCGCTCACACGCGGTAGAGGTCCGTCTGTAGCAAAGCTTTTCAGTCCAGCATCGATCGTCGCCGTGCCTGGTACGTTTTTGCTGATCACCGTGCTGTGGAGGAACAATGACGTGGCGAAGGCGGCATCGGCATCGTTCGCCCCCAAGGTGACGGCACCATATTCCACGTCCATGAAGATATAACTACCCCCTTGATGTTCGGTCAGGACGCCTTCGCGGCAGTCGAGTGCCAGCGTGCCTGTGCCTCCGCCAGTCACTGTCGGAGGCTTTAGCCCGCGCTTGTCCAGTGCTGTGATCAACTCCGAGAGGAAGCGTAGCTGTCCTGTATACACCTCATCCCGTGCGGCAAAGTTCTCGATATGCTGGACTGATCCGGAGTACGCCTGGATTCCTCGATACGAAATTCCTTTGGCATCACAGACGACATTCACGAGTTGAAGTGCGGATTCGATGTTGCTGACCCCTGTCCGTCCCATGCCAAGATCCACATCGATCAGTACATCAAGAACGTGACCAGATCGATGCGCAGCAGCGGCCATCGACGCCGTACGTTCCTGATCATCCACAACGACCGCGACCGAAATGCCGGGGGCCAGCAGTTGCAACAGCCGATCCAGCTTGCCGGCCCCTATCACCGGCGACGTTATCAATATATTGTTGATTCCGTGCCGCACCAATACCTCCGCTTCGTGGAGAGAAGCGGCGCAAACACCAACAGCCCCTGCGGCTATCTGACGTCGCGCAATCTCTGGGCATTTATGGCTCTTGGCGTGAGGGCGTGCCTGCAGTCCATGGAGGTTTACCTGGTGTTGATAGGCTCTTATGTTTCGCTCGAAGGTCTCCAGATCCAAAACCAAGGCTGGCGTCGTCAGCTCGAGCAAGCCGCCCGGCTTTCCTATCAGCCTTCCGTTGGGTCCGGCAAGACGATGCGAAATTTCTTCTTCCTGCATTTTGCTACTCTCCTCCATGCCCGAGTCTAAAGCTGACGGTGTACACGTGCAGGCGAAGGCCTAAAGCCTTGCCCGCGAAAGCGAATACGAATTGCTACAGCAACGAAGCTGAGCAGCATGGCTGTTTCTACGAAGATTTTTCCGCCATCGAGCATGTCCGGGTGCCCATCCTTCAAGTTCGGGTCGGTAAGGATGCTGTGCAGAAACAGAAATACAGCGGCCGGGAATACCAGATAGTGCAGCCGACGCCACACCCGCCGCTCCATGCGCGTACGGAGCAACGAGGATACGAGCACGATCAAGAGCAAATATAGCGCACAGGCACCAGCCAGATTGAGTTTGGGCTGAAGGTAAGAGTGGACTGGCCAGAGCACGTCGATCACACGAAACCGCGGCGCACGCAGAAACAGCAAGACAGCGGGATGTGTCAGTGTGAGAAAAACGGCGAGATAGGCAGTCCAGCGGTGAAGCGCGAAGAGGTTCACACGACGGTGGGGCCACTGCCGCAATGGGCTATAGCGCAGCGACAACAGCATCCCAAGTACCAGGTTGACCGTTACTGCACCCGCGGCACCCAGCCCAAGGTAAGAACAGAGATCCAGCAGGCTCACATCAGCCTCGCAATCGTCATCAATAGTCGCTTTTGTCCGCTGAACCGCACGGTACTGTGGGTGGAACCAGAGAGTTGCCTGGGTGCGCTCCTCTGTTGCTGCGGCACTTCGAACGGGTTCGAGTCAACAATAAACATTGTTCGGCTATACAGTACGGTGATAATACCTAGACAAGCCATCGTTTCAATCGCAAGATTTACCCGAGGAGTTTTTGACCCCTCGAAATGACGGCTGGTGACATTGGACAATGCTATCTGACAAACACGAACCATGCGTCTTAGCGCAACTCTGGATCGTCCAAGGAGACATATGATCACTCGACGCCGTGCTTTGATCCTCACGCTAGCGCTTGGATTCCCGGGAGCTATTGCTGCCGTTGCCCAAGACGCTCCGGTCAACTCAGCCTTGTTCTCTGACATGCGCTGGCGTGAGATAGGTCCGATACGCGCCGGAAGAACGCGTGCTCTGGCCGGCGTCCCGAGCGAACCGGCAACGTTCTATCTTGGTGCAGTCAATGGCGGTGTGTGGAAGACCACTGATGCTGGGGATACGTGGCACAGTATCTGGGATGATCAGCCCACGGGCTCAATCGGCTCCATCGCCGTCTCACTCAGCAACCCAGACATTATCTATGTCGCTAGTGGCGAAGGTCTCGCACGGCCCGATCTCTCCGTAGGTGATGGCGTTTACAAATCGATTGACGCCGGCAAGACATGGACGCACCTCGGTCTTCGCGACGGACAACAGATCGGCCAGATTGCGATCGATCCGCATGATCCGAACCGCGTCTTCGTTGCCGTGACGGGACATCCGTACGGGCCCAATAAGGAGCGCGGCCTCTACAGAACGACGGATGGCGGCAAGACGTTCCAGAACGTTCTCTTTATCGACGAGTTCACCGGCGCATCGGAAGTTCAGATCGATCCGAACCACTCGAACGTGGTTTACGCCGGAATGTGGGAGCGTCAGGAAGGCGCCTGGGAAAACGGTGCGTGGAGCGGAACGCAAGGAGGATTTTTCAAATCGACGGATGGCGGCGACCACTGGACAAAGATCACCGGCGGTGGTCTGCCTGACGGCATCGTGCAGGTGAACGTGGCGATCTCACCCGCTGACTCGAATCGCATCTATATTGAAGCGGCTACCGAGCGCGGTGTCGGGCTGTATCGCTCAGAAGATGGCGGCGCGACCTGGGTGCATGCGCCGGAAAACGACACGCGGCCGGAGGCGCGAATCGGAGGCGGCGATCTACCCGTGCCGCAAGCGGATGCGAAGGATCCGAACACCGTCTACGTCGCCAGCGTCGTCACCTGGAAGTCGACAGACGGGGGCAAGACCTGGTTCGGTCTGCGGGGCTCACCTGGCGGCGACGATTACCAGAACATCTTCATCAATCCGAACAATCCGAAGATTATCGCGCTGGCCAGCGATCAGGGGGTCATCATCTCGCAGAACGGCGGCGAGACGTGGGCCAAATGGTACAACCAGGCTACCGCGCAGATGTATCACGTGACGGCCGACAATGCCTTCCCGTATCGTGTCTGCGGTGGGCAGCAGGACAGCGGCAGCGCCTGTGTTTCCAGCCGCAGCAACGATGGTCGCATCACCTTTCATGACTGGCACCCCGCCGGGATAGAGGAGTACGGATACGCTGCGCCCGATCCGCTGGACCCCGATATTGTCTACGGTGGCAAGGTATCGCGCTACGACCGTCGCACGGGACAGATCCAGAGCGTTGAGCCGAAGCCGCTGCGCAGTTACCGCGTGCTGCGTACCGAGCCGCTTATGTTCTCGCCGGTTGATCCGCACAAGCTTTATTTTGCGGCCAACACGCTATGGCTTACCAACGATGGCGGCAAGAACTGGAAGGAGATCAGCCCAGACTTAACTCGCGAAGCGGGTTACGACCTTCCCGCGACGCTGGCGCATTACAAAGACTCGCCGACTGCACGACCGACGCGCCGTGGCGTCATCTATGCGCTCGGTCTCTCGCCGGTCGACGGCAATCGTCTGTGGGCAGGTACGGACGACGGTTACATCTGGACTACTGCCGATGGCGGGGCAAACTGGACCAACATCACACCTCCTGAGATGAAGCCATTCTGGAAGGTGTTCAACATGGATGCCGGGCGCTTTGACGCGCTGACAGCGTATGCGGCAGTCAATACCATGCGGTTGGACGATATGCGTCCGCATCTCTTCCGCACTCACGACGGCGGAAAGAGTTGGAAGGAGATCAACAATGGTCTTCCGAACGATGCTGCCACTAACACCATTCGTGAAGATCCGAAACGCAAGGGACTGCTCTATGCCGGCACGGAGACACAGGTTTATGTTTCCTTCGACGATGGAGATCACTGGCAGTCGCTGCGGCTCAACATGCCTGCCAGCTCCGTGCGCGATCTGCAGGTGAAAGACGATGACTTGATCGCGGGAACACACGGACGCGGCTATTTGATTCTCGATAACGTGACGCCGCTGCGCCAGATCGCAGCAAAGCTTGCGTCGGCCAGTGCTCATCTGTATGCACCGCAAACAGCGATTCGAATCCGCAACAACATGAATCCTCCCACACCGTGGCCCCCGGACATGGCTACCGGCGACAATCCTCCGGATGGTGCCATTATCGACTACTACCTGGGGCCGAAATTTTCGGGCGCGGTTACGCTGGAGATCGTCGATAGTAAGGGTGCTCTGATCACACGCGTCCGAAGCACCGATCCGGTTCCGCCGCTTGATCCGCGTTACCCCGACCCGACGTTATGGGCGCGTCCCCCGCGAGTGTTGAAGGCAACGCCGGGTCATCATCGCTTCCTTTGGGATATGCAGTACCCACAGGTGCCGGGCATGTCCACGGGTCCCGACGCGGACCAGGCTGTGCCTTACAACACACCTGCAGTATCCACAGCACCGTGGGTGATGCCCGGCAATTACACCGTACGCCTGATCGCCGATGGGCATACCGAGACGGCACCTCTGACGATCGTGATGGACCCGCGCGTAAAGACGACCGTGGCGGAGTTGCAGCAGCAGTTTGATGTGTCGAAGAGCATGTATGACGATCTGCTGCGCGCAACGAATGCGCTTCATGAGATTACGGTTCTGCGTGAGCAGTTGAAGGCGCGGTCCACTGACGCGCCCGTTGCTCAATCCAAGGACTCCATTGAGGGCAAGCTCGACGCGATTGCAGGGTCGGAGCGTGCCGCCCGCGGAGGCGGAGTTGGAGGCCGCGGTGGTCCGGTCGGGCCTCCAACCCTGGGAACTGTACGCACGCAAATTGCGAGAATGGAGCATGAGATACAAAAAGCCGACGAGGCTCCTACTGCGGCTCAGGTTGAGGCGGCCCAGATCACGGCCAAACCCCTTGACGATTTGCTGCAGCAATGGGAGCAGCTAAAACAAACGAATCTGAGGGCGCTGAATCGCGAACTAGAAGAGAACCATCTGAGCGCGCTCAAGCTTGACACAACGCGAATCGATCACGATGTCGAAGACCAGATCCAGGTTGGCGATGAAAATTGAGCGAGCAACGTTTGCCGCTGCTGCTGTTGGTCGTAGCGACTGTTTTTCGTTGTCTGTAACTTAAATCCTTTCACCCAGCCCGTACCCAATCCGGGTCGGTTCGAGTGACCATCATTCTCCAAGAGGCTTATGCTGTCGTTGCGTTCCGGTATCGTTCCGCTGTTGTCACTGTTGAGTATTCCGTTGTTTGCGCAAACGCCGGACACGGCAACGCTCCAGGGCACTGTTGTGGACTCAACGCAAGCAGCCGTTCCTGGCGCGCAGATCGTGCTAACCAATGAACTGACGGGGTTCGTGCGTCAGACGCTAAGCGATGAGGTAGGGCGTTTCTCCCTTGGAGGGTTGCCGGTCGCCGGGCGGTATAGCGCGAGTGCAACGAAGGAAGGTTTCGCGGCGGCAACGGCTGTCCATATTCCGGTGGCCGGTGGGAGCAGCGCCACTCTGCGCCTCACGCTTCGCGTAGCCGGCGAGACTTCTACTATCACTATTAAGGGCACTCCGGGCGACCCTCGGGTCGATCAGCCGCAGTTGGGTGTTTACCTTAGTGAGCAGCAGACGCAGGAAACTCCTTTGTTGGGACGCCGTCTCACCTACTTGCCCCTGCTCAATGCCGCAAACCGTCCTGCGATCAATCAGGGCGACATCTTTATGAATGAGAATCTCATCACGACCAACGGCGCCGGAAGGCGGCAGGCGTGGTTTGAGGTCGATGGTGCAAACTCTAACGATATGTGGGGCCGGCAAACCATCTTCACGAACATTCCCTTGATGGCCGTCGACGAGATGGCTGTGCTGACGAGCAGCTTCTCGGCAGAGTATGGTGCATCAACCGGTAGCGTCGTCAATATCGTGACGCGGACCGGCGGCGACAAGTTCCATGGACAAGTGTTGGAGCTGTGGCGACCAGCGGCCACTGAGGCTTCGCTCGCTGGTTTCACCAGCGGAAACGCGACCAGTGGAAACGAGATCACCAGTGACGTGCTCGGTCAGACGGCGGCTTCGATTTCGGGTGCGCTTGGGAGCGGCAGCAAGACGCATTTTTTCTCAGCAGCGGAGTACAACCGCGAGGCGAAGGCTTCACCGATCACTTCGCCGATCGCGCCTGGCAGCTACGTGGGTCACTATCGCGGCTGGCTCGGCCTTGTTCGCCTGGACCGTCAGCTTAGCGATCACAACGACGTATTTCTCCGGGCCAATATCGACAACTTTTCCGATTCAAACCCCAATGGCATCGTCGGCGGCTCTAGCCTGGCGAACGTCGCGCGCATCTTTCGCCGCCGCACGTACTCTGGTGAACTCGGCGACTCAGCCGTTCTTAATGGGCATCTGGTGAACAACGTCCGGCTGCAGATTCAACTTGCCTCGCCCATCACGGAGTTCGATCCGGTTGTTTACAGCACGCAGTTCGTTGTGCCTATCTCCTCTTTGTGCGGCAGCACGGCCTGCGGAACCTTTACCTCCGGAACGTCGCAGTCCGCGCTGCTGATGAACCGTCAGTATGAGTTCTCCGAGACGCTAGCTGACAGCGTTGGCCGCCATCAACTCACTGGCGGCGGCGATGTCATCTACGCACATAACGGCGGCAACAGCAAGGAGTTCGGCGGTCCGATCTTTCTGGGCCGTTTCACTTACAGCACTTGCTCTCAGGCTGCCGTGGTGTGTGAGAGCGCCGCCTATCTGAACAACATCGCGAATGTTGCCAACTATCAACAAAGCTACGGGAATGCGAACTACCTAGTTGACGACCAGTTGTGGGCTCTGTTTGTGCAGGATGACTATCGTGCGACGCGGAAGCTCACGCTAAATCTCGGACTACGTTACGAGCGCCAGACACTCACCGATGCAAAGCTGAACTTTGCGCCGCGTGTCGGTTTTGTTTATGACACCTCCGGCGACGGTTCGATCATCATTCGGGGGGGCTTCGGTATCTACCATTCGCAGATCGTCGACAACTCCTTCGCCAGCTACGCGCTTGGCGAACCATCCGGCGTATTCACGTATACCGCGACCCCTGGCCAGGTGGGATTTCCTAACAGCATAGCCGCTGCGCCGCTGCCGGCATTTCCTGCTGGAGCCACGGCTCCAGTACGGAGTCTCTACGTCCGCCCTGGTCAACCGGCTTACCTGAATCAGTACTTTCCAACCTCCGTTCTAAATGGCTATCCCAACGCCCTGCTCAACCCCTACTCGGAACAGTACACGGCCAGTCTTGAGCACCGTCTGGCGCAGAACTGGATTCTCAGTGTTGATTACGTCGGCACGCACACGCTGCGTATCATTCGTCCGCTCGATGTGGATGGCCCATCACCATTCACTCGTACGGCGCAAAACCAGATCCGTACAGCACAGGCTGCCAACTGCACGCGTCCGTACTGGATCTATTGGTACGCACAGCACAGGGCGACTTGCACCACGACGAATACTAACCCGCCTCCATACGGCGTCATCCAGACCGATGTAAACGGTGGATACGTGCACTACAACGCGCTCGACCTGAATATCACGCACACCTTCAGCCATAGATTTCTCCGCGCTGTTTAGCTATACCTGGTCCCATACTCTGGACAACGTCGATCCCGACACCACTAGTCAGAATCCGAACGACACCAACTTTACGCAACACACGGAATACGGTCCTGCCATCTACGATCAGCGGCATCGCCTGGTGGTAAGTGGGGTCTATGTTGCGCCCTTCAGAATTAATCTTGGTGGTGTCGGCACGTTCGCGAGTGGGCTTCCCTACAACCTTGTCACTGGCACGACGAACAGCGGAAATACTGGCGCCACTACCGATCGGCCGGTCATCAACGGAGCCGTAGTCAGCCGCAACGCAGGTCGGGGAAGCAATATCTACTCGCTAGACCCCATCGTCAGCCGCGTGTTCCCGCTCTATCACGATGCGGTGCAACTCGATCTTCGGGCGGAGGCCTTCAACGTACTGAACCACGCAAACTTTGTCGGGTTCAATGGGACTTATGGCAATAGCGCTGCGCCGACCGCTCTGGGAGCGCCACTGCCGGGTGTCACCAACCAGCTTCCGGCGTGTCAGATGCAGTTTTCGGCGCGCGTGAGCTTCTGATGCGGACAAGTGCAATCTACAATCTGACACGCAACGATACCAACCCTGAGCCGAACTGCCGGACGTCTCAGGGACGCTCGAGTGTCAAGGGCATCGTTTTTTTGCGTCTCAATCCGGCGTGAAACCGTCTACTATCGCACATGGTAAACGTGTGATTTTGCCAAGCTGGCTCTTCCGGCCAGTGACCGCGTCATCTTTTAAGGAGTTGGGAATGGGTAGTGTTCGCCGTACTTTCTCTGCTGTGCTGTTTCTTATCGCGACTTACTCGATGCCTGGCTCGCTATTGGCGCAGAAGCCTACACCGGCGCAGTATTCCGCAGAAATGCTTCGCGGTCTTGAGTGGCGCGACGTAGGTCCGATGCGCGGCGGCCGCAGTTACGCCGTGGCGGGAAGCGCCAGCCAGCCGGACACCTTCTACATGGGCTCGGTCGGCGGTGGGGTGTGGAAGACCGAGAATGCCGGCCGCACATGGTTCCCGATCGGCGACCAGGGGATTCCTATCGGCTCTATCGGGGCCATCGCGGTGGCACCGTCCGACCCCAACATTGTGTATGTTGGCACTGGCGAGCCGGATATTCGCAGCCAACACTCTTATGGCATCGGCGTCTTCAAATCTACTGATGCCGGCAAGACATGGAAATCCATTGGACTCGAGGATTCGCGGCAGATAGGGCGCATCGTGGTGGACCCGAACGATCCCAACCGGGTCTATATTGCGGCCCTCGGCCATGTGTATGACGCGAATCCGATGCGCGGCGTCTATCGTTCCACTGACGGCGGGACGCACTGGAAGAACGTACTCTCCGACCCGAAGCTGCGGAATGATGTCGGCGCGGTTGAGCTGGCGATCGATCCCGTGCATCCACGGACGCTGTACGCCTCGCTTTGGGGCACGCGGCGCCCGCCGTGGTCGGTCTATGCTCCCTCGAATCTACCCGGCGGCTCCCTCTACAAGTCCACTGATGGTGGCGATACATGGCAGAGACTAACTGGCGGTCTGCCTACAGATAACTTCGTTGGAAAGATCGGCGTTGCTGTTGCTCCGAGCAATCCCAACCGCCTGTGGGCAGTCGTCGACGATTTGGGTACTGCAGTCGCCAAGCCGATTCGCGGCGCTGGAGGAGCACCAGCGGAACGGCCAACTCCAACCGGAGGCGGCGTATATCTCTCGGATGACGCGGGCGCCACATGGAAGCTCGTCAATAGCGAGCAGCGTCTGTGGGGGCGAGGCTGGTACTTCTCAGCAGTAGCCGTCGATCCCAGCAATCCGGACCGCGCTTACGTTATCAATACCGGAACGTACGAGACCACTGACGGCGGCAAGACCTTTGTTCCAGTGAAAGGTTCGCCCGGCGGCGACGACGACCACCAGATGTGGATCAACCCGCGCGACGGCAACCGCATGGTGCTCAGCACCGATCAGGGCACCGTCGTTAGCGTCGATGGGGCGCAGACCTGGAGCACCTGGTACAACCAGCCAACTGCGCAGATCTATCACGTCGCCGCGAGTAATGACTTCCCGTACTGGCTCTATGGCGCGCAGCAAGACTCCGGAGGCGTCGGCGTTGCGACCTGGTCGCGTTTCGGAGTTTTGAGCTTCCGGGACTGGGAGCCCACGTGCCTGGCAGGCGAGAGCGATACCGTTGTTCCCGACCCCGACCCGAAGTTTGCGCGCGTACTATACGGCGGCGGTGCGGGCCGCTGCGACCAATCGCTGAACGTCGCCGTGCCGCTCGGTGGCGATCTGCCGGCGCCCGACCCAAAAAACCCAAATCGCAAGACGTGGACGCTGCCGGAGGTCTTCTCGCTCGCAGACCAGGCGCTGTACTACTCCAACCAGTTCGTCTTCCGCACGCGGGATCGCGGAAAAACCTGGCAGAAGATCAGTCCGGATCTCACGCGGGTTCACCCCGAGGTGCCAAAGACGCTCGACGCGGTCACCGCGACAGACATCGACCAGCCCATGACCGATCGGTTTGGGGTCGTTTACACGATCAGCCCTTCTCCGCTCGATGCAAAGATGGTCTGGGTTGGAACCGATGACGGCCTGATCCAGGTAACTAGCGACGACGGTGCCAACTGGAACAATGTGACGCCGCCAGTCATGACAGCTTGGAGCAAGGTCTCCCAGATTGAGGCCGGGCATTTTGATACAGGCACGGCTTACGCTTCAATCGACCGCCATCGCCTCGGCGACCTGAAGCCCTACATCTACCGTACGCACGACGGCGGCAAGACCTGGGTGAACGTCACACACGGGATTCCCGAAGGCGCTTTCGTTAACTCCGTTAAGGAAGACACGAAACAAGAAGGCTTGCTCTACGCGGCCACCGAGCTTCGCGTGTATGTCTCTTTCGACGATGGAGAACGTTGGCAGCCGCTGCAGTTGAATATGCCTGTCACCTCGGTGCGCGATATCGTCGTGCACAAGGACGATCTCGCTATCGCCACATATGGACGCGGTTTCTGGGTTTTGGACCAGATGTCGCCACTTCGACAGATCGCCGCCGACGGCAAACACATCGAAGGTGAGAAGTCCTATCTCTTCGTGCCCGGAGAGACGATGGCTCTTCCCAATGGCGGCATGAACGGAACACCCATACCGCACGAGGACCCACAGGAACTGAATCCACCCGCCGGCGTCGTCGCGTACTACTGGCTCAAGAGGGCGCCGGCCGGACCGCTGAAACTCGAACTCATCGATTCCCACAATGTTGTTAGAGCCTGCCTCGCCAGCGATACCCCCGTCAAGCCAGTAGATACAGAAGCCATCAATGTGCAGGCGATCTGGGAACAACCTGCGCCGCCGCTCGCGACCCTGCCCGGTACCCACCGCGTCGCTCTGAATGTCCGCCCGATGCGTGGTTTCGGTGGCGGCGGACGCCGGGGCGAGCTTCCACCGATAGATGCATGCAATCCCCCCGGCTCGCATCCGGCCGAACCCCCACAACCACAGCAGCGCCGCGGCCGTTCGGCACCCAGCCTTCAGCCCGGCGACTACACTGTGCGGCTAACTGTCGACGGCCAGACATACATACAGCCAGTAAACATTAAGCCGGATCCGCGGAACGTTCCCGAAGCAGCGGACAACCCGGCTCCAGCCAACGACGAGTGACCGTCCCACTATTCCGGAAAGAACGAGACAAATGTGTCGAGCAGATGTTAAGTCACTAATCTCGATGTGGTCCCTGATAGGTCGCGAATTCCTGTTCCCAATTCAACAAAACTTCTAACATCCGCCAGTCGATCGCCCTAATACGAATGAAGTTCCACCAATTCTTTTATTCCTGAATGGCAGGTTGTTCGGAACGTATCAATCATAAGACGGGTCTTGGGGCCTTCTCCTCCGGGAGAGGACGCCGAAACTGTAGCGGCTGCCACGGTGGATTCGTAACCGAGACAACAGGCGATAACGAAGACGGAATGTTCGGAATTGTTTGTTAGGAGCTGAGCTTCTACTTGTTCAACCATTGACAGGTCTGGTTGGATAAAATACATTTTTGTATACATCATCTAGTGAGGTGGTCTGTGACTGCGAACCGTCGTGAGTTCTTACTGGGAGCTGCGACTTTAGCGGCCGGCACTTCTTTTTCGCCACTTGCTCTTGTAAAGGCTGCCAATGCGGTCTCACCGTTTCTTCTCGAGTTTGATGGGAGCGCGGTGACGAGTCTCCGCTTCGCAGAAGATGCCTTTCCGACGAACTATGTGGCGACGGGGCAGAAGCTTGGTCATGTCGAGATCGCGTGGCGGCGTCCAAGTGGCACGTGGCAAAGGTTCCACTCGGCGGAGGAACCGGCGTCCCAAAGCTCAATCGGGACTTATCACGCGCAGGATGATCGCGGTGAGGCGCTCGACGTGACCGTTCGCCTGCAGCCGCACGGCAGCTTGCTGCACTGGACGATTGCGTTGCGCAACACGTCCTCCGATCCGATTGAAGTTGGCGACGTGGCGCTTCCTCTGCCGATGCACTCCAGCTTCAATGCGAAAGAGCCTCCGACTGCTTCGGTCTTGAAGCATAGCTTCATCTCTGGGCATGGCTCGTTTTTGTTTTGGATGCGCTCCAACAGCGTCGGCCCCTATCTGGTGATGACGCCAGAGCGCGATACTCACCTGGAGTATTGGGACCATATGCCGCCAGCCAACGGACAGCGGCCCCCCGCAGGACAACGCCCCGCGTTCCGTGCGTATGTGCACTCACTAGCTGTGGGCGAGGCAGTGCAGGCCGCTGGTGGCCGCTGGCGTCAGCCTCGTACGAGCGTCACGCTGGCGCCCGCTGGCGGAGCCGGAGCCGAGCGTCAGTATGCGTTTCAACTGGCCTGGGCGCAGGACTACGCAGGCGTGAGGCAACGTCTGGTCGATGCGGGACTGATCGATGTGGAGATCGCGCCCGGGATGACGATACCGGCAGATTTGTTCACGTGCATTGCGGTCCGGTCGCATGAGCCGATCAAGAGCATCGTTGCCGAGCATCCGGAGCAGACGACGATTGAACCTGTCGGCGAGACGGAGGGCCGCAGTCTCTACCGCGTGAAGTTTAAGCGCCTTGGCGAGAATTTACTGACGGTGAACCATGGCGCGGGCCGTGCCACGCGGCTGGAATTCTTTACGACCGAGCCACTGGAGACGTTAGTCCACAAACGCGCTTCGTTTATCACCAAGCATCAGGTTCGCGACGCCAGCAAGTGGTACAACGGCCTGCTTGCGGAGTGGAACATGGACTCGCAGGTGCAGCTCGGGCCGGACAACTACGACCGCATCAAGGGCTGGCGCATTTATGAGGTGACCTGCGACGATCCAGGGCTGAGCAAGCCCGCTTATCTGGCCAGCAAGAACGCGGAGTTTCCCGATCCGGCTGAGGTTGAAGCGTTGGACTACTACATTGAGCACTTCGTTTGGGGTGGCCTGCAGCGGACTACAGAGGAGACTGATAGCTACGGCATCTATGGCATTCCCGACTGGAAGCAAAACCGCGACAGCAGCGATCTCGGAAACAAAGGCAAGCGCCACATCTGGCGACCTTACGACTATCCGCACATCGTCGTGATGTACTTCAGCATGTACAAAATTGCTCGCGATTATCCGGGAATGAAGATGAAGCTGGAGCGGATGACGTATCTGGAACGTGCCTACGGCACGGCTCTCGGCATGTTTACCATTCCCATGCGGGTCACCGGCTGGTCCGCGTACAAGACCGGCTTCTATAACGAGGTTGTGATTCCGCAGCTGATCGAAGAGCTGGACCTCGTTGGCAAACACGACGAGGCTGCCCAGTTGCGCATGCATTGGGAGAAGAAGGTGGCGTTCTTCGTCAGCGGCGGCCCAAACCTCTTCGGCTCGGAGTATGCCTTTGACTCCACCGGCTTCGAATCGACACAGGCGATTGCGCGTTACGTGCTCGATCATCCAACGACACCGGGCACCACGCAGGAGGCAGCCGCGAAGTTCGCTTTGACACAGATCCGTGCGAATCTCTTCTGCCGAGGCGTCATTGAGAAGGCATATTACTACTACGGCAGCGACTATCGGGGCGGGGCGGGCGACGCCTTTACGCTGACCTACATGTCGCCGATGGGTGGCTGGGGCGTGCTGAACCACGCGCTGTACGATCGCCGCGAGTCCGACGCTTCGATTCGGCTCGGATATGCTTCTATTCTCAGCTCGTGGTCACTGATGAATACCGGCACGCGGGAGACTGGTTTTGGGTACTGGTTTCCGAGTGAAGCAAACGATGGCGGAACCGGAGGCGGATTCGAGCCGGCAGCCTATGGCATGACCTGGCTTGGACAACCGCACCACCGCGGCCCGTGGTATTACTCCTCCGAGACAGATCTGGGCTACTGTGGCGCGCTTCGAGCCGCTTCGACGATCGTTGCGGATGACCCGATCTTTGGGCGCTTCTGCTTTGGTGGCGAGATGCGCGCCGAGAAGGCGACCCTGCACATCATCCCGCGCGACGGAGTACGCCGCCGTCTGCACCTGCGTACAGCCGGGCAGCAGGTCGATTTCGAATTGACAGGCGCGCGGTTCGCCAAAGAACAGCCGATCCAATGGTCCGTCGATCAGCAGAGATTCCTTTTCACGCTGGAGACCGAGACCATGGGCAGCGGCGAGGTGCAGCTTCTGGTCGGGAACTTGCCGATGCACAGTTACAAAATCATTTGTGGTAAGGAGACAAAGGAATTCCACCCTGATGGGACGAAGCCTCTGCGACTCAGCATTCCTGCGGGAAGCTCAAAGGCTGTAGTGGAGATCATTCGGAGCTAGCCCGGCGCAAACCTATTGTTTGGGTGCGCAGGTGGATTCGCGAAGAACGAAATGAGTTTTGTATTCGTAGTTCGTGGTGCTTTTGTTGCCCTGGATTTCTTCCAGAAGGGCCTGAAATGCGAGGCTCGCGAGTTCGCTTGGTGAAAACCTGATTGTCGTCAAAGATGGTTGTGTAAACCGGCAAAGAGTTAAATCGTCGAGCCCTATCAGCGCGATATCTTTTCCGGCCTGCAGACCTCTCTTACCTAAGGCTTTCAATGCGCCGATGGCCGCAACATCGTTGCAGCAGAGAACTGCAGTTGGCGGTTTGGGTACGTTCAAAAGTATCTCCATACCAATCGAACCACCATCCAATGTATGTTCTCCTTCCACCACCAATCCCTTGTCGAACGTTACTCCCGCGCTCTTCATCGCTTTCCGGAGCGCATCGTAACGCGCACGCATACTGCTCCAGTTTAGCTGTCCACTTATGTATCCAATGCGCTGATGGCCAAACGCCACAAGATGATGTACCGCCTCACGCATACCAGCAAGGTAGTTGACGCGAATATTGCGGGCTTTTGCAAGGATGCGATCGGAGCCGATATAGACGATGGGCAGATCAAGAGAGCAGTTCGCAAGATAGTGCTCCATGCCAAAGGTCATGACGGCGATTCCTTCGACTTGCCGTTGCTGCATCCTGGATGCGCACACTGCGACATCATCAGGATGAGTCTCGGTATCTGCGAAACTGATCAAGACCTCATATCCATGTTCGACGGCGGCTCTCTCAAAATAGACAATGATCTCGGAGAAAAACGGATTGCCGCCGCTGAGTTCCGATACGATCAGACCAACCGTATGGCTTCTGCCACGGGCCAAAGCACGTGCCTGATAATTTGGGCGATATCCCGATGCCTCAATTACCTTCTGCACCCGGCGAGCTAGCCTGGGGTCGACGGTTTCGACGTTATTAATGACCCTCGACACGGTTGAATGAGACACGCGTGCAAGACGGGCGATTTCCCTGATATTCAAGGCTTTACCTCACGCATATAGTACAAGACTGCCGCTCTATTTCACTAGTTTCGATCAGATGCCGTTGCGTCCACTGGGATAGGAAGCGAGTCCCTGATCTGAGACGGAACATTCCCTTGGCAAAATGTCGTCATTAGGTGAGAAGAATTTCGAAGACGGGATAAGAACGACATCACTTTGCGTTTCCGTGGCCAAAATCGGATCGTGTAAAAGCCCCCGATTAAGAGGAGCAAGATGCCTCCCCAAATGTCGGGATGATATTGCGCGAGCACAACTGTAGATGGGTATGAGAAATCGCTGACAGCTGTGATAAGAATGATGACCCCATAGACAGTGAGCAGGATTCCAATAAAAAACCACACGGGAAGCATATGCTGTTCTCTACTCATAATTGATGCCTCAATTTCATACGGCTACCAGAAGATCCATTGCAAGACGGCGAAGAAAACCGCTACACCGGCGCCCCAGAAGATTGGACGTTTGTAGATGGGTAATCCCGCCTCATCTGACATCTTCGTAAATCCATAGACTAGATTTTGGAGTTGGGCAGCAGGTTTAGGACTTGTAAATAAGCTGACAACCACGGTTGTGAGAACACAGATGATCCAGGACCAGAGAGCGCGATAGAGGTTCTCTGCCATGTCCTTGGCATTGGGAGAGAGCGCAATGGTGGAAAGATAGGCGGGGTGAACTTTGACCAGTGTATACATCACGACCGAAGAGACCGTGCCGACGAGTAATCCCCAGAATCCTCCCTTCGAAGTCGCTCGCTTCCAGAACATACCAATGATTACGGTGCCAAAGAGAGGAGCAATGAAGAAGCTCACCAATGCCTGCATGTAGTCCATGATGCTTTTGAACTGAGTCACGAAATATGCGGTGGCAATGCTCAGAATGACGGCGAGGATAGTGCACCATCGCCCAACCAGGACATAGTGAGCATCCGATTCCGTCTTACGGATATAGGGCTGGTAGATGTCGTACGTCCATACGGTTGCGAAGGCGCTCACATTTCCAGCCATGCCTGACATGAAGCCCGCGATGAGAGCGGTTACGCCCAGCCCGAGAAGGCCCGGGCCGCAGTACCGTGCGAGCATCAAGGGAAGGACTTCGTTGTAGCTGTGAAGGCCCGGTTGCAAGGCGCTTTCAGGAACCAATTTGAACGGCAATACGGCGAGTGCCAAGAGTCCTGGAACGATGACAATCAACGGCACGATCATTTTGAAATAGGAGGCAATGATTGGAGCAAACTTCGCAGACCTGAGGTCCTTCGCGGCCATTGCACGCTGAACGACAAGGAAGTCGGTTGTCCAGTAGCCGAATGCAATCACTCCTCCCAGCCCGAATACGATACCGGTCCAATGCACGCCCATCGGATTCGCCGAAAAGGAGCCTAGCGTGCTCCAGAGATGCACATAGGTGTCACTTTGGACTCGCTGCTTGGATCCTTGCGACCATGCCAGACCAGCCACCTGTTTCGATCAGTCCCATGACAGGGATAGCCAGGGCTCCAAGCCAGATAAGGAAAAACTGGAGTACTTCGTTGAAGATTGCCGAATACAGGCCGCCAAGAGTTACATAGACTGCGACCGTAAGTGAAGCGACCCAAATGCTGAAGTGAATGTTCCATCCGAGAACAACCTTCAAAACGAGGGCCATCGCATACATATTGATTCCTGACATCAGGATCGTCATGAAGGCAAACGAAATCCCGCTGAGGGCGCGAGTGCCTTCGCCGTAACGGAGTTGAAGGTAACCAGGAACTGAATGGGTCTTAGAGATGTAATAAAACGGCATCATGACTAAGCCGAGAAAGACCATGGAGGGGAAAGCCGCGATCCAGTAAAAATGAGCGGCGAGAATGCCATATTGATAGGCAGCTGCTGCCCAACCCATCAACTCGAGCGCGCCCAGGTTGGCAGATAGAAAGCTGAGGCCGGCAACCCAAGCCGACATATCGCGACCCGCGAGGAAAAAGTCCTGCGAGCTGTTTGCATAGCGTCTGAGATAAAGCCCAATACCCAGAACCACGACAAAGTAGACAACAATGATCAGCAGGTCTGAAAAGGAAAGCGAAATCAGACGGGCAGGCGTTTCCATCAGCGTCGCCATGACAGGGGCGTTCAACAGACTCATAGGTGTACTTTCATGCGGCTATTGGCTTTCTCGGCTTCATCTGATCTCGAATATCTTTTCCATGAGGACCCACTTCTCTCCAGGTAACGCTTCTGGAAGCGGCTCCTGATATTTCCACATCAGCGACTCCCATTTCTGCATGTCTGGATTCGCGTGATCTGCTGCCATCTTTGCCTGAAAGGAGAAATCGTCCGTAGTCTGGAGAATCATAAACAAGCGAGTCCCGATAAGATATATTTCTTCACTTAGTATTCCCATGCCTTTGATGTTCTCGACAACCGCAGGCCAGATGTTCTCCTGCTTGTGATGCTGCTTATATTCCTCGATCAAGACCGGATCGTTCTTGAGGTCGAGCGCGAGGCAATAGGTCTTCATTCAAAGGAACTCCTGGCAACAGGGCCGTTGTGGGTTTGGAGAACGGGGGCTTTGGCGGGACAGATAAAATTACTCTGTCAAGACTATCTCCTCGCATTGACGGAAGTAGCGAATGCTGTCTGACACGAGAGAATCAAGTTTGGTGGGATCGGGCTTGCCATGCATCGCCGGGTAAGGATCGCCTCCCGGTCCCAGGGGTTCAAATGTCACAAACCTTCCACTCTGGTTATAGCCGAGGAGATACAGGGCCCGGATGATCGTGCAGGTGTCAATGGATCCTTCACCGAGAGCGCAGCGGTTGCTGTCGGCGAAATGCAGATTGACCAGCCGGTCACCTGCTTCCAGAATGGCCTCGCCAATATGGCTTTCCTCGGATTGCATGTGATACACATCGCCATTGATGTGCGCCACTCCCGGATGGGCTACCACTTCTATGTAGCGTTTTGCGTCTGCGACGGTGTGGGTGACGCTTGTCTCGGCGGCTCGGATAGGTTCGATCGCGGCCTTCACTCCGTGTTCGACAAACCAGTCAGCGCAAGTTCTAAGGGTATCGGCGGAGCGCTCCATTTCAACGTCGTCGTAAGCATTTGGTCTGCCGACTGCTCCAGGTACGACCAGTAAATAGGAGCCGCCGATCTCTTTAGTGAAGGGGATTTCGCGCCTTAGATAGTCCATTGCTGTCTGCCTGGAGAGGGCGCGATTGCTGGACAAATCGTTGTCGGCGGAAAACATGCCACATACGCCTGAGACACGCAGGCCATGATCGGAAAGGATTCGGGACGTCTCATTGATTTTGTAGCCGAGGTCTGGCCCGTAGTGGTTGCCGTGCAACTCAATAAACGATACTCCGACCTTTTGAAGTCTTTTGGCTGAGTCGGACAGGCGCTCTCTCCCGAAGCCCCAGTTGCTCCAAGACAGGTTCAGGGGCGTCTTGAACTTTTCGGGTGACGCTTGTTTTAGAGCCCGGAAACGCTCGTTGATCTGGTCGTTCTTTTTCTCGAAGTTCTGCCGTTTCATCTTTGCACGCCTCTCCTTGGGTGGGAACGGTATAAGCGCGTTCCCGGTCTCGGCCAAAACCATCAACCTCTATCGGCGGTGTGCCGGCGCGTGTGGTCGCCGACCTCGGGCATATCAGAATGGACATCGGGTCCAAAATAGCGAAGTGTCACCAGCGGATCGGTCGGTGAAGGATTTGTGAAGGTCACGCCTGCTATTGAAGCTTCATAGGATACGAAGACTTCGTCTTCCGTCATCTGTCCGAAGCGAATGAGGGAAGGGCAGTCGAGGGTCAACTTGTTGATCCACCCGTGCCCTTGCGTCACGATGAGACCATAGGCCCCATCATCTTTGATGGTGCAGCTCGCACCTGGCATTACCGTGAGTTCTTTTGCACTGAATTTCTGCTGGCCTTCGATCGTGCCGTAAACGACCCACCTGTCGATATAGTCGGTAGTCTGAGAGCTGTTGACCGGGATGGGCTCGATATAGTGATTGTTCTTGAAGTTCGTATCCGTGTTTCTGGACCAGTCGAGCAGATCAACCAGGAAATCAAGGTCATGATGTCTTGCGACAGGAACATCCTGAACAAGCAACCCCCGGTCTACGGCACGTCCATCGACCATGGACTGGAACATCGAGAGAACGTCGCTACCCCACTGTGGTTCATAGGTTAGCAACGAGCCAGGCGCATGCAGGACGCGTGGGGGGACCAGCCAGCCGGTTCCCGGCTTCAGGCGATACGCTTTCGCAAAATCCAAGATTCCGTTATCACCGTCGTCCCAACGCTCCAGGCACTTGCGGATGTCGTCCTTGGCGGTGCCGGGCTCAAGTCCAAAATACGTGTGCGGGAAGTTTCCGGAGGTTGCGTTCAGCTGAGGCGGGAAATAATATCCCTCCGGTTTCCCTTCACGTCCTACGAGTTTTGCCTGGTCTTCACTTTGGTGAAAATGATGCGGAATAGGCCCAAGGTTGTCGAAGAATTTGCTGTAGACCGGCCAGCGATGATAGGTGTCCCACATTGTGCGACCGATAAGACGAGGACCTTCAGCCTCGATGGCGTCTTTGAGTGTGAAACGCTCATCTTCTAAAACCACGTAGGTTAAGCCCTCATCAGGCGTGCGGTTTTCGTTCATCGCGAAGGTTGTCGAGGCAATCCAGCGCTCATCGATCCCTCCGCGATGCGCTCCGTACGCGTAGAGATCGCGTGAATCAAGCTTGAGTCGCCGGCCAGGTACTAGATACGATCTCGGGACCCATGTGGGTGCAAGTCGCAGGATGCCTTCGCCAGTCTCCAGGGCCTGTCGAGTTGACTGGCTGACCGATTTCTGTGTGCTTATCATTTTTACTTCTCCGTAGATCTAACTTCAGCGCTGCCCGAGTTTCAGTCGAGAGACCGCTATCTCACAGGTGACGAAAGAACTTTATCCTCCATATGTCTCGACTGTCAAATTCATTAACTAGCGCAAGCGTGGATGATCGGTATCTGCTGAGAAAAATTGATCTATTGGATGTGCTTATTTTGCTTACTCGTGGAGAAGAAACTCACAAAAAAATATATGGAGACCGGTTTCTTGACAAGAGTTAATCGATTGACATATATTGCCGCACGGTGGATTCCTTCGTTGTAGAGGCCACTCGAATCACTCTCGTTTCATTGGAGGAACATAAGATGAACCAGACGAAATTAAGACCTGCCGCAACAAATAGTGTCCTGTTCAAGAGACTCATTGCGACCTGCTCGCTCGCTCTTTGCTCGCTCCTATCCAGTGAGCTTTGCAAAGCGCAATTGTCGACTACCGGGACAATCAACGGCACGGTAGTTGATCAGTCTGGAGCGGCGGTGGCCGGTGCTGGCGTGGACGTGGTCAACATGGGAACCAAAGCTGTTGCTCACACTGTCTCCAATTCCGATGGCAAGTACACGGAGGTGGGATTACAGAGTGGCAACTATGAAGTGACAGTAGCCAGTGCGGGTTTTAAGTCAATTAAGGTAACGGGTATTTACCTGGAGCCGGCAGCCGTCTATACCGTAAATGCGACTCTGGCAGCCGGGGAAGTTTCGACCACGGTAATGGTGACTGCGAATGCAGCAGCCGTTCAGACGAGCACCCCCGAAGTCTCCAACATCGTCTCCGGAGAAGAAGCGGAAGAACTTCCGCTGAATGGAAGGAACTACGAGGGCCTCGCCCAATTGATGCCGGGAGTCGTCAATAGCTCGCCAGACAGTGCACTGGGCCCAGGGGGCTTTGCCACCAGCAACTATCTGAACGTTAACGGCGGGGGCTCAAGCGGCACTTTCTATACGTTGGATGGAATCTGGAACGAGAACACCGGTAACATGACGCAGACGACCATCACTCCAATTCCGGATGAGATTGAGGAGATCAAGGTCCTGCAGAATAACTACGACCCCAAGTACAGCCTGATGGGGGCCAGTGTGGTGGTGGTGCAGACCAAGAGCGGCACCAACGCATTCCACGGTGGCGCATGGGAGTTCCTTCGCAACACAGTCTTTGACACGCGTAACTTTTTTGTTCCGGCTAGCACCGGCGTCTCTCCTGAAGAGTGGAACATCTACGGATATCAGGTCGGTGGGCCGGTCTTTATTCCGCACGTCTACAATTCCAGCCGGCAAAGGACGTTTTTCTATGGGAGTCAGCAGTGGTTGAGGCAGAAGCAGGGTGGAATTGTTACCGGTCAATCTCCTCTTGCGACGATGCGCGGCATCGGCACACCTGGCAACGAGGCGCTGTTCCCGACGACCGGGATTTACTCAACGGCGTTTCTTAAGGATCCCACCCTGCCAGGTAGTTGCAATGCCACCTCTCAAGCCGCATGCTTTGGGAAGGATGCGAACGGGAACTATATCATTCCCGCTAGTCGAATTAATTCATCACAACTAGCGTTTCTCAATGCTCTTGCAGTGCTGCCGAATTACTCGACGACCAATGCAACGAATTACATCAATACCAAGCCCACGATTACGAATCAGAACGATGCCGAGGGCAAGATCGACCATCTCATCACCCCGAAGTATCGCATCACCGGCGAAATCTTCTCTGAGTCGCAGGACGCATACAACCCAAATGCTTCCCGCATGGGGTCCCCCTTTGAGACTAACTATGATGTTTTCATATCGGACAACAAGCTGGCTCAGGTCCAACTGACCCAGCTCTATTCGGCGTCCATGACGAACCAGACCAGTGTCGCTACAAACATTTACAACATCACTCACGACTTCTCTGGCGTCATCTCCGGTTCGCAGATACCAGGCTACTCTTCGAATTTCCCCTATTCCGGAGGATATCTGCAGAATCGCCTGCCTCACGTAACCTTTTCAGGAGGCTGGTCGCAGTTCGGCACCAGCGCGAATAATACGATTCCTGCGGCGACTGACGTTGAAAACACGATTTCGGACGACTGGAGCTGGTTGCGAGGAAAGCACTTTCTTCAGGCCGGCGGCGAACTCGTGCTGGGTAGTAAGCGGCAGTGGGAGACTGTGTCGAACACGACAGGCGATGCCAACTTCACTGGATTCGCCACTACTAACCCCATCGCGGATTACCTTCTGGGATACGCAGCTACCTTCAATCAAGGCAGCGATGGCATTCGCAAGTATATCCGCTATGCGATCTTCAGTCCATATGTCGAGGATCGCTGGAGCGCGACGCGGCGCCTGACATTCACGATAGGTGCTCGATTCTTCCGTATGCCGTTCCCCAGCGCGCAGGCGGGCTACACCTCGGCATTCAGTCCCGCGCTGTTCAATCAATCAAAAGTTCCCACCGTATCTACAGGCGGCGTTCTTTCAGGACCTTTCGCCGCGAACTACACGAATGGCGTCATCATCAACGGGCAAAATGGCGTCCCTCTCAACATAACCAATCAGCATAACTTTTATGTTGCGCCGATGGCCGGTTTTGCACTTGATGTGTTTGGTGACGGTAAGACGTCCCTGCGCGGCGGCTTCGGCGTCGCCTATAACAGGAACGGGGGCATGGGTGCAGCTTGTTCGCAAAATTGCGTTGGCTACCCTATCCTCTCTCAGACGAACATGGTCCAGGTTAGCTATCCCAATGTGACCGGTGGAGCCGCCGCGCCGATCACGGCTTCTGGTGTAAGTGGTATGCCTGCGGACTATCAGGTAGGCAGGATCGAAACATGGAGCCTGAGTGCGCAACAGCAGTTCCCGGGTAACTGGCTTTTCACTCTTGCCGGGGCAGGGAACATCGCCAACCATCTGTCGACTAGTTACAATCTCAACCAGCCTGGCGCTAGCGGCGTATTTGACTTCAACCCCAACCTCAACTCGAGTTCGTACACATCGGCATACTATGCTCCCTATCAAGGATACGGCAGCATCACCTGGTACAACCCCATCGGAATCGATAACTGGACTGCTCTGGAAGCCAGCCTGCGCCATCCCATGGGGCACAACCTCTATGTGACGGTTGCGTATACGTGGTCTCATAACCTGGACAATTACGGCGGTTTCCAGAATATTTATAACTTTCAATCGGCCTACGGAAACTCCTCTTTGAATACCCCCCACGTATTCACTGCGAGCGTCGTCTACTCCCTGCCGTTCTTCAAGTCAGGGTGGAAACACGCAGTGTTGGGTGGGTGGAAGTACTCCGACATGACAACGATACAAAGTGGCAATTTCGCGTCAATCGGATTAACGGGCACATTTGGAAAAGCCGGCTATACCCTTGGGCCCATTACGCGACCGAATCTTGTCGGTCAGCTAGCCTATCCGAAGACGTGGAAGCCATACATTTACGGGGCAAACAGCTTCTGGTTCAATCCCGGTACGACCGCAAATCCGGTATTTGCCGTACCTGCAAACGGTTATTACGGAACTCTTGGAAATGGAACCGAGCAGGGACCTGGAACAGTTGTCTCTAACATGTCTTTGTATAAAGACCTTCAGCTTCATGAAAGTATCAGGTTGCAGTTCCGCGCTGAATATTTCAATGTCTTCAACCATACGAATCCGAATGGCCCGGGCACAACGTTTGGCTCGGGGACATTCGGTGTGATTACCAGCGCGAAGGATCCACGCATCGGAGAATTGGCATTAAAGCTCTTCTTCTAACATGCTGCGCCCCGCAGAGTTTTGTGGGATACGTAGCATGCGGTTCATTTCGTCGCTGTTTTTTCCCCTGAATGTCGATCAACGCACAATAAGAGCTGAAGCAATCAGCAGCTATGTTTTCGCAAGAACCTACAAACAGGAGATCGATGAATAGAAGGACATTCAACAAACTGGCCGGGCTTACCGCGATAGGCGCTCTAGCGGGGAATGCCGGGCTGGATGCGGAACAATCCGCCGTCTCCGGCGAGGTGATTCTAGAAGACACAATGCTTCGGATTACATTTGACTCCAAATCGGGTGCGCTGATCCGAATGGAAGATAAGTCGACTCAATGGGTAATCCAACGGCGGCCTGAACTAGGCGTCTCCTTTCGACTGCATGCGCCGCTTCCCAGCCGGCGCGACAACTTTGTTCTTGGCCAGAATCAACAAGCTGCTTCGGTCGACAAGCTATCGGATCATCAGGTGCGCCTGCAGTGGGATCGCTTAGTCAGTGAGCACGGTGGCGTGCTGCCGATGACGTTCACCGCTACTGTGACGTTGGATCGTGGCACGCTGACCTTTGACGGCACGCTGATTAACAACTCACCGCTGACAGTTGAGAGTATTGACTATCCATACTTCGGAGACCTCAATCCTCCTGCGCGAGACACGGCGGTTCAGGCCCGAATCATGCGATACGACAATCTCGAGTCCACTGAAATCTACCCACATTTCGCCAACGAGAAGGGGTATTGGGGCACCGATTTTCCGACGAAAACACTCGACTCTTTCAACAGCCTGTTCTGTCTTATTCAATCCAACAAGCAGGGATTGTATGTGGAGATGCACGACCCGACCTCTCCCTACTTTTTGCAATACACCTTTGAGCAACACCCCGGTGTTATCAGTAACCTTGCTCCCTTTTCCTCAGTTGGGTCTAATTCCATTGGGGAGGTGCATCTGGTTCCACCGGCAGATGAGATTTCAGGTATCCCCGTGCATTTGGAGTTCCGCACCTGTCATTTCATCTTTGCCCAACCTCGTTCAACCAAAAGGATTGTCCCGGTCGTCATACGCTGTTATAGCGGCGACTGGCATGCCGGTATTGATCTGTACAAACAATGGCGCTCCACATGGTACAAGGCGCCTCAGATTCCATCCTGGGCTCGCGAAGTGCATTCCTGGCAGCAATTGCAGGTGAACTCGCCAGAAGAAGAATTCCGTATTCGGTATGTCGATCTTGTAAAGTACGGCGACGAGTGTGTGAGGAACGGCATACAGGCGATTCAACTGGTGGGTTGGAACCGCGGTGGCCAGGATCGTGGCAATCCTTCACTCGATACGGATCCGGGACTAGGCACGTGGCAAGAGTTGCACGATGCAATCGCCCAGATTCAAGCTAAGGGCGTCAAGGTAGTTCTGTTTGGTAAATTCCCTTGGGCTGATATGACAACCGATTGGTACAAGAGGGAGCTTTATAAGTATGCGGCCGTCGATCCCTATGGTGTTCTCTATCAGTGGGGAGGCGATAGTTATCACACGCCAACACAATTGGCGGCAATCAACAATCGCCAATTTGCTGTAATGGACTTCTGTGCTCCCGCCTATCGCGATGTAGCCGCAAAGGAATTCCAAAAGATATTAGACCTTGGTGCCGCAGGCTGGCTTCATGATGAGGTTTGTTTTCACGGACAGGTCAAATACTCGTTCAGTTCCGATCATGGATATGTTGCACCTGGTTACCTGTACTCCGGTGATATTCCTTTAGCCGTACAATTGCGCTCTGCTGCAAATAAGGTCAATTCCGAATTTCTCTTTGCCGGTGAAGGACCGCAGGACTGGCTGACCCAGTACTATCCTTTTTCTTACTTCCGTGGCAGTCCGACTCCAGTAGAACAATATATCGCGCCCCATAACCCAATTATGGCTGGCGTGAATGGCTTTGATGACCGCGAGCAACTCAATAGGATTTTGCTGCACCGCTCCGTCGTCAGTTATGAGCCGTACAACTTCAAAGGCCGACTCAGCGATTTCCCGTTGACGCTTGCTTACGGCCAGAAGATCGACGCTCTACGGCGCAAATACAAAAAATGGCTTTGGGATGCTGAATTCAGAGATACGTTGGGAGCAAACGTGACCTGCGCCGATACCACCTCGAAAGGTTCCTTTCTCTACTCCGTGCTCGTTACGGATACAGGCAAACGCGCGGTTGTGGTCATTAACCAGGAGGCTGAAAAGACAATTACCGTCAAAGTAGATGTGCCAAATCCTGGCAGTCTGATAGTTGCCACGCCCGAGAGACCCGATGCTCAGCCAGCATCCGGCACCGTGCAGATTCCTGCGCGTTCCGCTGCCGCAGTGATGGAGTTATGAAGCTCTTGTCGGCTCTGAGACCCTGTTTTTCCAGCACACGAATACAGAAATTATGGAGTAAATAATGAATCGAAGAACATTCAACAAGCTGGCTGGTCTTACTGCGATCAGCGCACTTGCTGGAAATGCAGACCTGAGTGCAGAACAATCTGCTCTTGCCGGCGAAGTGGTTTTGGAAGACAAGGCACTTCTGGTTGCTTTTGATGGGAAATCAGGTGCGTTGACCCGGTTGGAGCGAAAGGCAACTCATTGGAAGATTCAAAGGCGGCCTGAGTTGGGCGTCTCATTTCGTTTGCATGCTCCACTCCCGGAGCGGCGGGACAATTTTGTTCTTGGCCAGAAACAGCATGCTATCGCAGTCGAGAAACTCGATGACCATCAGGTCCGCCTGCGGTGGAGGGACTTAGTCAGTGAACACGGCGGAGTATTGCCGATGACGCTCACGGCCATAGTGACCCTGGAGAATGGCGCACTGACTTTCGAGGCCACACTGATCAATGACTCACCGCTTGTGGTCGAGACCCTTGACTATCCCTATCTCAGTGACTTGAATCCACCCACGCCTGAGACTCCGATGCAGAGCGAACATATGTGGTACGGTAACCTAGTTTCCAATGAAATCTACCCCCGTTTCGTCAATGCGAAGGGCTACTGGGGCGTCGATTATCCGACAAAAACTATTGATTCGAAACAGAGCCTCTTCTGCTTGATTCAAGCTCCCGACCAGGGCCTCTATGTGGAGATGCACGATTCTACAGTCCCGTATCTTCTGCAATACACTTTTGAGCAGCATCCCGGCACAATCGACTCGATCAACAATTTCGTTCCACAGGAAGGAGAAATTCCCACTCTTCCGATCCACCTGGACTTCCGGACCTGTCATTTTCTCTTTGCTCATCCCAAGTCAACAGTAAAACTGGCTCCGGTTGTGATGCGCACCTACAGCGGAGACTGGCATGCGGGGGTCGATCTCTACAAGCAGTGGCGTCAAACCTGGTTTAAGCAACCGCACATAGCCAACTGGGTTTTGGACGTGCACTCCTGGCAGCAGCTGCAAATCAATGCACCGGAAGAGGACTATAGCATCCCTTACCGCGACCTCGTAAAGTATGGCGAGGAATGCGCGAAGAACGGCGTGACAGCCATTCAATTGGTCGGCTGGAACCATGGTGGACAGGACCGCTATGATCCGTCGCAAGACACAGATCCCGGGTTGGGTACTCGGCAGGAATTAGCTGATGCGATTGCCAAGGTCCAGGCGATGGGTGTGAAGATCATTCTGTTCGGAAAACTGAACTGGGCAGACCTAACGACCGACTGGTACAAGAAAGAACTTTGTAAATACCAGGCCACTGATCCGTATGGCATTCCGTACCAGACAAATGGCTACAGTTATTTCACCCCAACGCAATTGGCAGGAATCAATAACAGAAGACGAGCGGTAATGGATTTCTGCTCTCCAGCGTATCGTGACCTGATCACGAAGGAGTTTCAGAAAGTGCTGGACTTGAAAGCTGCAGGCTGGCTCTTTGATGAAGTCTGTCACCATGGCCCGGTCGAATATTCCTTCAGCCCAAACCATGGATATACCGCTCCAGGGTATATCTATTCGGGCGATATACCGATGTCCAGGCAACTGCGCGCCGCGGCCGATAGGACAGATCCTGATTTTCTTTTTTCCGGAGAGGGGCCTCAGGATTGGCTAATGCAGTATTACCCTGTTTCCTATTTCCGCATCAACAATAGCTCTCGGCCGGTCTGTCGCTATATTGATCCTCAAGCTCCGCTGCTGGTCGCGGTTACAGGGTTCGATGATCGCGAAATGCTCAACCTGATACTGCTGAATCGGTACATCATCAGCTACGAGCCGTTCTACTTCAAAGGTCATATCAGCGAATTCCCTCTGACGCTTGCTTATGGCAAGAAGATTGACGCGCTGCGACAGAAATACAAGGCGTGGATTTGGGATGCGGAGTTCAAGGACACCCTGGGCGCGACCGTAACTTCCAATGGCTCACACGGTCACTCCGTCTTCGTTACAGCAACAGGGAAGCGCGCCGTTGTCGTCATCAATAAGGAGTCTAAAAAATCAATTGCGGCGAAGGTGGATCTACCCAACCCTGGCCGCCTCGTAGTTGCCACGCCCGAACAGCCTGAGGCCCAGCCAACGCCAGGCACACTGCAGATTCCCGCGCGTTCTGCTGTCGTCGTGATGGAGTTATGAAAACAGACTGATGCATTCGAAGCCCGTCAACCAGAGATCGTGAGGTCAGAATAGGCGAGCCGCCACAGCTATTGTTGCTGGTTTTAAGCCGGAATCTCCGGCCTGCGACTACGGCAATTGATTGCAAAAGATTGACAATTCTCTCATTGCGAACTTATAGTTTTTGCCGGTAGCCGTATTTCTAAGAATAGCAGGGGGACACCATTGTGAGAGAAGTCCGAGCCGATGACTGAAGTTCAGGAAGAGGGATCTCCTGCTATGGTGCAGTCATCGTGGTCTTCCCGGCGATGGGTCATTCTTTCTTTCCTGTTTGCTATCACTGTTATCAATTTTGTTGACCGCCAGACGGTATCCGTCCTTGCGCCTGTAATACGGGATATTTTTCACCTTTCCAATTCGGCCTACGGAAGAATCGTGGCCGCCTTTCAATTCGGCATGATGAGTGGCGAGCTGCCCATGGGCTGGATCATGGACCGATGGGGCTGCAGATTGGGACTGTCTCTTGCAGTGCTCTGGTGGTCGGCAGCTACAGGGTCGCAAGCGTTCGTCCGATCAGGCACTCAATTGGGCATCACCCGCTTCTGGATGGGGACGAGCGAATGCGGAAACTATTCGGGCGGCATGAAAGTGGTGTCCCAACTTTTCCCTACGACGGAGAGGACTCTAGCCATTGGTATTTTCAATAGCGGCAGCGTCGTTGGCGCGGTTCTCGCCCCGCCGCTCATTGTTTTTCTTGCGCAGCACTACGGGTTCCGGGCTGCGTTCCTCTTTCCCGCGGCTCTAGGCTTGGTGTGGGCTGTGGCATGGTGGCTGACCTATCGTACGTTGCCTGCCAAAGCCGCAGAAGACAAGTCCCCTGAAATTCCGCTCAGTTCTTTGCTTAAGCAAGCGCCGGCATGGGCCGTGATGCTCTGCCGATTCTTCGTTGGTCCAGTGGTGCAATTCTATTGGTACTGGCTGCCAAGCTATTTGTATACCGCGCGTCATTTGTCACTGATACAGATCGGCGCACTGTCATGGATACCCTATTTCCTTGGTGGCATGGGTGGCGTTGCCGGAGGATGGGCCGCAGGATGGCTTCAGAAGTTGGGTGCCAGCACCTACAAGGTGCGTACAGTCACCATGTATAGCAGTAGCTTGCTATGTGTTGCCAGCCTCGCCGTTCCGTTTGTGGCAAGCACTTATGTAGCTTTTCTGACGATCAGTATTGTCATCTTCGCGCATAATTTCCTCTCCGCGAATATGTACGGGTCCATTACTGATCTGTTTCCTGAAAGCGCGGTGGGACGCGCAACAGGTCTGAGCGGTGTGGCGTCAGGGCTCGCCGGATTGCTCTTTCCTCTGTTGACGGGAGTGCTCGTAGACCATATCTCGTACACGCCAGTGTTCATGTGTGCGGCAATGATGCCTCTCGCTGGCACGGTTGCTCTGTTTGCCATTGCCGGGAAGCGTCGCTTCAACGAAGTTTCGAACCCGTTGTTGGATCCAGAAAGCATACATCGATGAAATGTGAAATTTTCATTATGCGAAACAACGAATTCTTGCACCTTTCCTTCGATTCAAAGCTCTATTAAGGATTTTGTTAAAGGGCCGACCCCGGGCTGCGGAATATGGATTGGGCCCGATGGAATAAGTGTGATCGCGGCATTGAATCCGTTCGAAGCTTGCCCCTGTTCTCTCGCAGCCGGTAACGCTTCACTATGATCTCGCCGTTGCCAGCAATGATGACACCAAGACGATTGGCGGCGGATTCGACGGCAAGGGCAATGCCATGCCGCCTGAACTGCTGCCCACCGTAACGCTTATGCTTCCCTCTGGACGTTGACCACCGCCCACTTTAGAGACGATACAGCTGTCGCGAAGATGGGGCACTCATTTCGGATGGGGCCATCTGTCCTGCTCCCAGCGATTGCTCCGCGTTTGGAGATGAGGCATCGAGTGACGGGTGGATGCATTGGACACCCCTCCCCGGCAAAAAGTGTGTAAAGTCTTCCAACAATGGAGGATAGGTCTGGACTTCGGATTCTCGCTACGACCGATACTCGAGTGATAGTGGAGATGGCGGGCGATTAGGAGGGGTTTTCTACGGGTAATATTTGTCAAGCAGATGGTGTTTCTTTCGTGAGAGCTCTGGCGGTTAAGGAAGCGATTAAGATCGCCGTTCTTCCTCAAGCATCCATTTCTGATCCTTTGGGCACCCGAGCGATTTGCCCCAAACGATAGCCCACCTTAGCGACGATAGAGCCGTCGCGAAGATGGGGCACCCAGATTTCAGATGTGGGCCACCCAGCCCACCCGTCCATTAGCAGCGGCTGCCGCCTGAGTCTTACAATCATTCAAGTCTCGCGGGTCTGTTATCAGCGGTGTTGGGTTCGGCCCTTTATTTGGGGCTATACATAGAGGCACATACACCAATCGTCAGAGCTACTACACTCAGCAGGATCAGGTTCCTCCATCTCATTATGGGTGGGATGAACTGCTGCAACAATAAACCAATAATGAATCCGACAGTTTCTACTAAGTAGTGGTGACGGGTGCCTAGCAAGAGTGCTCCGAGAGAACCGGGAAAGAACGCTACTAGCAGCTTCACAGTCCATAAGCCAATTTGTGTGTTTTCGTTTGTCTTGTTCATACACCTAGCCACCCGGCAACGATTCCCCTTAGGGAATCATCGGAGGCAATCCTCCCTGTTCAACGTTGCATGCTGCAAGGTATCCTTGAGCGGTCAAACCGTTCATCACCGCTGACCTGACGGTAGGTATCGCCACTCCGACGATGAAGCCAACCAGTGCACCTACACCGCTTCCGCCTCCAACTTTTTCGGGGAGCATGTATATTAAACCACCTCCGAGTACACCGTCTACGCCATTGTTTACGGTCGGCCACTCTACGGGGTAGTCTTTGTTTGCTTCGTGGAAGCTTGACGGGAACAATCTACCGGTGGCTGATTTGGGGTTGGTTTCTTTGGGGCACTCGTACTTACAATGATGATTCCACCACCGAAAAATCCTGGTAGACCGCCCTCGAAAGCAAGAACGTAATTATAGCCGGGGTCAACGTGTATGCTATCTGCCCGGGATCGCGGACTCGGCTATGCTGGAGGCGCTTAAGCTAAGGCGACATGACCTGGAGCGCGTGCAGCGTAGCCGATGATGAGCTGGTTTGATAGAAATGACGGCGAGGGAAATGCGAATCAGCTGTGAGAGATGTTCCATAACGACTTTCATAACGGTGAGCTGCCAATCTGGATTTTCTACCACACCTTTCGATGGACCTCTTTGTACCGAGAAATGATCTCTTCCTCGAGTACATGCCTTCGATCCCGAACGACGAACCTTCCATTCACAACAACATCGCAAATTGCCGACCGATTCAACGAGAAGACGACAATGGACAGCAAGTCTTCGGCAGAATGACCGGCGATGGAGACATCATTCAAGTCGATCGTGAAAAAATCGGCGAATGATCCTGGCGTTAGATGTTCTTCGGGGAGAGCAAGGGCACGCGCGCCATGCACGGTTGCGCATTCGTACAGACGTGAAGCCACTGTTTTCTTTGCGATTTGATCGAGAATGGCGCGTTCTTGTTGTTCAAGTCGCAGGTGGTAGTCAAGCTCGCGGGCATCTTCGAGCGGGTCAATTTGAGCTTGGCTATCTGACCCTAGCGCGACACTAATACCTGCTTTCATCACACGGTCAGCGGCGAAGACACCATCTCCTAAGTTGCGTTCGGTCGTGGGGCAGGAGCATATTGTGGTGTTCGTGTCGGCAAGCATCGCAATTTCGTTCGGGCTAATGTGGATCGCATGCACTGCTGTGAAGTCAGGGCCGAGAAGTCTCTCCTTTTTGAGAAGCTCCACGGGAGTAAGACCATGTTCCCACAAACAAGCTGTGTTTTCTGCGGCCTGTTCGGCGACGTGCATATGTAATGGCAGTTTGTTCCCTCTGCTCCATGCCGCTATTGCATGGAGATCAGGCAGCGGCACGGCGCGAATACTATGAGGGGCTACGCCGATACGCACCTCGGAGGAAGTTGCCGAATAGCAGCCCATTAACGCGTGAGTGTTTTCGAGAAAGGACTGCGTTGACTCAAAGAAGCGGATCTGGCCTGGATCGTGCGGTAGTTCATAACCAGAGCGAAGGTAAGCCGTTCGCAACAGAACGATTCGGATGCCGACAGATTGTGCCGCAGCGATCACCTCCTTGCTCAGCAGATTCGGATCGTCGTATGGCAGGCCATTGGGAGCGTTGTGCAGATAATGGAATTCGCCTACTGTCGTAGTTCCAGCGAGGACCATCTCAAGAAATGCCATACGCGCTACGTCATACACATCTTGAGGATCGAGTTGGCTAGCCGCGTGATACATCGTTCCGCGCCAGGACCAGAAGTCTTTGCCGCTGACGAGTCTCGACTCCGACTTTCCACGAATCAGCCGCTGGAAGGTGTGCGAATGAGTGTTCACAAAGCCCGGAAGAAGCGCTTTCTTCGGCAGATCGATGACTTGAGTCGCAGAGGGCTGTAAGTTTGCGGTAGTGATGTTTAGGATTTCGCCACTCTCGCTGACCAGGACTTCGCCATTTGAAACAAATCTGCCATTCGAGTACAGCATCTCAGGCCGGTAGACTGTTTTCATCCCTGAACTCTCTTCCCGCCAACCCAGACTTCCTTTACGGGATTCGCCCCGATTGTGTACACGAGCTCGCGCCAATCGTTTCCGTGCAACACGAGAATATCTGCAGAACATCCGACTTCGAGACGACCGACATCGTTGAGGCCTAGCGCACATGCAGCGTTTACTGTTCCCGCCACGAGCGCTTCCTGAGCAGTGAGGCCGTTGAGTCGAATAGAGAGGGCCAGAGCTTCAGAGACCGAAAACAAGGGACTTGAACCCGGATTGAGGTCCGTCCCAACAGCGACGGCAGCACCAGCGTTGATTAGTTTGCGGCCGGGAGCCGAGGGTATCCCCAAATGAAGTGAGACGCCGGGAAGAATTGTTGCGATGGTCGAACTCTCTGCAATCTTTGCGATCTGCTTGGTCCCTGATGCCTCAAGATGATCAACGCTTAGTGCGCCGGAGCGAATTCCAAGCTCCAGGCCGCCAATACAGTGGAATTGGTCACTATGCAGCTTTATTGCCAGCCCATGCTGCTTCGCCCGATGAAATAGTGTCTCTGCTTCAGCGACGTGCCAGGCTTCCTTTTCGACAAAGATATCGACGGCTGTGGCTAGTTTTCGTGAGGCGACTTCGGGAATCAGTTCTTCGCATACGAGTGATATATAACCGGGGCGCTCTGTATCGCAGGCAGGCGGTATGTGGATGAGGAGAGTCGGTATGATTCGCACTGGTGAGGTTGCCGAAAGGGTTTGGATGGCCTCGAGTATCGTAAGCTCGGCTGTGGGTGTAAATCCATAGCCCGACTTTACCTCGATCGTGGTTGCTCCGGAGGCAATCAGAGAATCGAGCCTTGGTTTTGCCAGGGCGACAAGAGTATCGCGCGAGGCCGCGGCGGTGGCACGAATCGTGCTTCGTATTCCGCCACCCGTAGTGAGAATTTCTTCATAGGTTGAACCAGATGTTCGTGCCTCAAAGTCGGCCAGGCGATCACCCGCCCACACAGCGTGAGTGTGTGGGTCGACCAATCCCGGAACAACAGCGCGGCCGCCCGCATCAAAGGTCGTCTCTGTCTCTCCCGTCCATTCGCTTTCTCTTCCAGTCCAAGCGACGCGGCCCGAGGTTATGGCAATGGCAGCCCATTCCACAATCTGCAAATCGCGCATCGCACGGCCCCGCTTCGGCTTGGAGCCTGACGCGGTCACCAACTGCGAGATTCCCGTGATGAGAGCGTCGGTCTTCATTTGATACTTGGCATATCCAGGCCTCGCATGGCGGCTGTAGTCCTGGCTAGTTCGTATCCAGCGTCGGCATGGCGGACTACGCCCATTGCCGGATCGTTGGTCAGGCACATTTGAAGGCGTTGCTCCGCCTCATGGCTGCCATCGGCAACTGCGACTAGGCCCGCGTGCTGACTGTATCCCATACCTACGCCGCCGCCCTGATGAAAGCTCATCCAGGCGGCCCCACTGGCGATGCCAGTTGCAAAGTTAAGGAGCGCCCAGTCGGAGACGGCATCCGAGCCATCGAGCATTCCTTCCGTCTCGCGGAAAGGGCTCGCGACAGAGCCTGCATCAAGATGATCCCTCCCGATCACGATTGGCGCACTAAGCTGACCATCTCGCACCATTTGGTTGAAGAGCAATCCTGCGCGGTCACGCTCCCGGTAGCCGAGCCAGCAGATGCGGGCCGGAAGTCCTTGAAAGGCGATCTGTGATCCGGCGAAATTGAGCCATTCCGTTAGCCGCTTGTCTTCCGGGAAGAGCTTCAACATTGCTTGATCTGTTTTGGCGATATCAGCAGGATCGCCTGACAAGGCAACCCAGCGAAAAGGCCCGCGACCTTCACAAAACGAATCGCGAATAAACGCTGGGACGAAGCCTGGGTATGAAAAAGCATCCGTAACCCCCGCAAGCTTTGCTTGTGTTCGCAGATTGTTGCCATAGTCGAAGGCAATAGCTCCACGCCGTTGCATCTCAAGCATTGCATTTACATGCAAAGCGATCGAGGATTGCACCCGTTCGGCGTAAATTTGTGGGTGAAGCGAACGTAGCGCGTTTAGATCTTCGTCCGCATGGGCAATTGGGACATATCCCCACACAGGATCGTGCGAACTGGTCTGATCGGTCACAAGCTCGGGAGTAAACCCCAGCTTCACCATCTTCGGCAGGATCTCGGCCGCATTACCGTTTAGGGCGATGGAAATAGCTTTGCGGCGGGTCTTCGCGTCAGCTGCAATATGCAGCGCTTCGTCGAGCGAGTTGGTCGCTGTGTCGAGGTAATTTGTCTCGAGACGGCGTTGAATTCGCTTCGGGTCTATTTCGATACAGATGCTCACTCCTCCTGCGAGTTTGATTGCGAGCGGCTGTGCGCCGCCCATTCCACCGAGGCCGGCGGTCACGGTGACCGTACCGGCAAGCGTGTCATTGAAATATTTCTTTGCCGCCCCGCGAAAGGTCTCATACGTCCCCTGCAATATTCCTTGTGTGCCTATATAAATCCAGGAGCCTGCAGTCATCTGTCCGTACATCATCAATCCAGCGGCATCCAGCTTGTCGAACTCTTCCCATGTAGCCCAACGAGGCACGAGGTTGGAGTTTGCAATTAAGACTCTAGGGGACAATTGATGTGTCTGGAGTACCGCGACTGCCTTTCCAGATTGCACAAGGAGTGTCTGATCATTTTCTAGGCGTTCCAGTGTTTTGACGATCGTGTGGTAACACTCCCAGTTGCGGGCTGCCTTGCCTCGTCCGCCATACACGATAAGTTCTTCCGGATTTTCTGCAACCTCAGGATCAAGGTTATTCATCAGCATCCGTTTAGCGGCTTCCTGAATCCACCCTTTTGCCGTTCGTTTGTTGCCACGAGGCGCGCGAATTGGGGAATACGGCGTACTCATCGAAGAACCTCCGCGAGCTCGTCTCTTTTCACCTTCTTCCCCAGAGGGCCTTCCGCCAGAAAATTCGATGCAGCCTCCATCCAGATGGACAAGACGCAATCTTCACGCCACGCTGGGATTCTTGCTCGAAAGCCGGCTCTGACGTCTTCGAGCGCTGCCGTACTTGTATCTCCTCGAAGATCCAGTGCACGAGTCGCTGCCAGCAGTTCAATCGCGACTACCATTCGGGCATGCGCAACGGCCTGCTCGAGTTTCAAAGCCGAAGTCATACCCATGCTGACGAAGTCTTCTTGATTTCCGCTGGTCGGAATGGAGCCCGTCGATGCCGGACTGGCCAGCACTCGTAGCTCTGCAACTAGCGATGCAGCTGTCACCTGAGCCATCATCAGGCCCGACTCAAGGCCGGGCTTCGACGCGAGGAATGCAGGAAGTCCTTCATTGAGGCTGGGATTGAGAAGCCGCTCAGTCCTGCGCTCCGAGATGCCCGCGAGCTGGCATAAGGCGATCGAGAGATAGTCAAGGGGCAGGGCGAGCGGAGCACCGTGGAAGTTGCCTCCTGAAACGATCGAATCCTCAAAGACCAGTGGATTATCGGTGGCGCTATTCAATTCAATTTCGAATACGGTGCGAGCGTGTGCCAGCGTGTCCCAAACGGCACCGTGTACTTGTGGAATGCAGCGCAGGCAATAGGCGTCCTGAATGCGACTGCCCTCGCCGTGAGTTCTGGCAGTTGCGCTCCCGTGCAGAAGACCGGCGAGATGGTTAGCGCTCAAGACCTGCCCGGGGTGCGGTCGAGCCGCATGTAAGCGAGGGTCGAAGGCCGCGACGACTCCACGAAGCGCTTCTATGCTCATGGCGGCGGCGGTCTGCGCAGAATAGAAGAGGTCTTCCATCTCCTTTAGCTGCAAACAACCAATGGAGAGCATCGCCTGCGTTCCGTTCAAGAGCGAAATACCTTCCTTGCCAAGGAGCACTAGCGGCTTCAATCTGGCGCCCTCGAGGCAGACGGCGGCAGGCAGAACGCGACCTTGATACTCAGCATGTCCCTCCCCAATCAATACAAGCGCCATGTGCGCAAGAGGAGCGAGATCGCCACTTGCACCAACACTACCGCGAGAGGGAATTACCGGAGTGATCCGATGATTCAGCAGATCGCAGATACGTTCGGCAACAATCGGGCGTATGCCGGAGAGACCCTTCGCCAGAACGTTGGCCCGTATCAACATCATTCCCCGCACCATCGAAGTCGACAGTGGAGAACCAACTCCGCAACAGTGGGATCGAACTAGGTTGACCTGCATCGCTTCGATCTCGGTTTGGCCGAGAGGGATATTCGCAAGAAGACCCACGCCGGTATTGAGAGCGTAAACCGGTGTCGAGTTACTCATCGCAGCGTCAACCCGTCGGCGTGACGCCTGCATGCAAGCGAGAGCTGCCGGAGCAATCTGTACTCGCTCAAGTCCCCTCGCAACTGCCACAACATCTTCAAGCGTCAGAGAGGAACCATCGAGATCAATCATGCGCGCTATGTTAGGAAGTTTCGCTATAAAAAGGAATAATGATTCCACGGTAGATAATGTAGTTTTTAGTCGATTCAACTTATCTTTAGGCGACAAATGATCTACTATAGTGTAAAAAGGCCGTTAGGCCATTGATTCACGGTTTGCTCGTTTCAAATTGTTGCGGAGGAAGCGCCGGTGCTTCAACACAGCGGAACTGACCTGATTGACAGAAAAATATTGCAAGAACTTAGCGCCGACGCGCGCCTTCCTGTGGCGGAGCTTGGTCGGAGAATTAGACTTTCCCCCTCCGCAACAGCGGAACGCATCCGCCGTTTGGAAAGTCTCGAACTTATACGGGGGTACCGGGCGGATATCAATCTGCAGGCACTGGGATATTCAATCACTGCATTTGTTCGTCTTACCTGCGACGGCAACAGATACAGGCCATTCCTGAAATTCCTTCCGACACTTGATGCTGTTCAGGAGTGCTATCACCTCACCGGAGGTGACGCATTTTTGCTAAAGGTCTTACTCTCTTCTGTCGCGCACCTGGAAGATCTGATCGAAAAGCTACTTCCATATGGGAGCCCTACGACCAGCATCGTGCTCTCTACGCCGCTCGAGAGGAAGCAAATATCGCTTCTCACAAATGGCTAAACGGTCGGACTCGAAGACGTTGGCGACGCGTGGTTAACGCGGGCCGGACAGTCTGTTGACACGAGTGCGTTCAGAAGTCCCTGAGGCCCAGACGTTGTGGAAATTCGTCGCCTTCGTCGGAAGGCGTATCGAGAGTGGACTGCTGGAGTGATCGGAGGTGAGTCTTGAGCAGCAAGAGGTGGGCCGTTACTAAGAACAAGAGAGCCTTGAAAAGATGTACGGCGCTTGCTCCCATCCAAATCTCGTAGTGGACGACGATTGCCACGAAGAGAGGAAAGAGCACGAAGTAGCGAACGATAACGAGTGGCAAATCAGTAATGGAGCTCTTGCGGAAGTGCGTACAGGGAATGGTGCGTACGGAAAAGAGAAAGATCTCAGCGAGCAGTAAAGCGGCGCCAATTGCGACGAGAAGCTGACTCAGCGTAGGAAGCGGCGATCGCAGGCCGCTGGGCGAGAGGGTGTGAAGGACGGTGGCCGTTCCGAGACCGATGACTATGGCCCAGAGGGTCACCCAAATCCTGGCGCCAGCTAAGTGGCCACCCTTGGGACGGCCGATAATGACGCGAAAGAGCCATGATCCCCGGCGGTCAATGGGGCTTGCGAGAACTGAGGAGAGCCCAACGACAGTCCAGAAGACCATAATGGGGATAGCGGAGCGAATGCCGTTCAGTAGAAGAGCGGGGCGTACGTGGCCGCCTCCTACGCGAAGGACCAGCATGTCGGAGAGAGTGAGGGCAATGCTGAGACCTCCGTACATCGCTAACATCACGCGCTGACGTTGAGCGCGAAGGATGGTCTGGCTGACGAAATGAAATATAGCCCGCTCTGCGGGAGCGCGCAGAACGGTGGCATGAAGAATATGTTGAATGGGCGCTACACTTCGTTTCTGAGCTGCGATCGCTCTGCCACCTTCGATAAGCTGACGAACCTTGCGACGATAGGCCAGTGGATAAGTGAGGAGAGTGCAGCCAAGCATAAGCAGGAGAGCGTAGCAACCAGTGCGCGCAAGCTCATGAAAGACGGCGGGTGCGGAGGGGCCAATGAGTAGACGCTCGTAGATTCCCAGAAACCAGAATGGAGGGAAGAGGCGTACGACCGGGGCACCGGACGTGAGCAGCGGCTCGAGCAATCGGGAGATTGTCGGATGAAGTAGAAGAATGGCAAGCAGCAGCATGACGGATGCGCCCTGAAGCAGAGGCGTGATGCGTCGAAAGATGTGCTCCCCGACGATGTTGAGCAGGGTACCCTGGAGCGCGAGGAAGGTCGTGGCCGCGAACATCCCGCTTGCGAAGACAGCGGCGGAGTGTGCCAGCAGATGACATGGGAGATTGGGTAGTTCAGCAACCAAGGGCATAAAAAGAATGCCGAGGATGCTGGTGCCAAACAATACCAGTCCGAGAAAGATTGCGAGTGCCAGCACTCTCGCAAAAAAGAGATGCCTGTTGGTAATTGGCTGGATCGAGAGGACAAGGACATCCACAAGGTCTGGGAAAAGAAGATCCCACTCGTAGACCGTAGCCGCGCCCATGACGACGAAGGCGTACATGACATAAAAGTAGTGGTCTCCTGCCTGGGCCCAGAAGGGGCGGTGCAAAGGGTAAGGAGGAAAGGCATGGTAGGCCGGAAAAAGAAAGAGAGCCACCAGTAGACCCGGGACGGCGATGGCGCAACTGATTTGCATGACCCGCTTTGTTTCGTCGTCATCCGAGGTCAGTAGTTCGTTGTGAAGAAAGCGATAAAAAAGGTGACGTACAAGGATCTCGAACTGGCTCTGCACACGCGTGGCTGTGACGGATTCAGCTTGGACAGCGAGCGACAGAACAGGGTGTCTGGGTGCGAAGATAGCAAATCGCTCATGCATGGTGAACCGCCATGATTTCTATGAGTTCGCGAGCAACGCTTTGCGTGTCCTGCTGCTGAACAAGCTGGGCGAAAACGCTTTCGAGATTGGCCAGCCGAAGCGAAGCCTTGAGCTCAGAGGGAGGAGCGTCGGCCAGGATCCTGCCTCTCGCTATGACGATGACCCGGTTGCAAATGAGCTCGACCACTTCTAGAACGTGGGAAATATAGAGAATCGCCTTGCCTTGCGCGGCGAGCGCTTCGAGAAGATCTTTGAACAGACGTGCTGAAACAACATCGAGGCCAGAAAGTGGTTCGTCAAAGATGAGTAATTTTGGGTCATGCAGGAGTGAGGCTGAGATCAGGATGCGCTGCTTCATGCCTTTGGAGTAAAGAGAGATGGGAGAGTGCCGCCAGGACTCAAGGCCAAGCAGTGTGAGTAACCGGTTGGCCTTCAGATCGATAAGTGCTTCGGACATGTTCCGCAGGCGGCCCACGAGTTGCAGGTATTCGAGGCCGGAGAGGTGAGTATAGACGTGGGCCTCCTCGGGGACGTAACCGAAAGCAGCACGATAGTCCTGCAAATTGTTGCGGATACTCTGCCCCTCGAAAAGCACTTGGCCCTCGTTCGGTTCGAGCAGACCGGTAACGATCTTGACAGTAGTGGACTTGCCTGAGCCATTAGGGCCCACGTAGCCGACAATTTCGCCTGCATCAACGCGGAAACTCACGTTGTCGACAGCTGGGAGACCGCGATAGCGCTTGCACAGGGCTTTGACCTCGAGCATTAGAGATAACCTCGCCTACCCTATGTAGCATTCATAATAGGGTCTAGTCAAGTAGCCTGCTACATAGGTATAGTTTCGCCATGGCACTGGAGGCAAAACTCTCACATACGGCGGCGATGATCCTTCAAGCGGTCAACGCCGGGTACGTCTATGGCTTTAGCGTCATGGAAATGACCGGGCTCCCGAGTGGAACGGTCTATCCGGCGATGCGGCGGCTGGAGCGCGATGAACTGATCCGTTCGAGTTGGGAGCAGCAGTCAATCGCCGACGCCGAGCAGCGGCCGCCCAGGAAGTATTACAGGCTGACACGAACAGGAAAGGCGACGCTGGAGTCCTCGCGAAAGCGCTATCCGCTGCTCGCAAAGCTTATTCCTTCGGAGCAGGTGGAATCAGTATGACGCTGAGACGTCTGCGGGTCTTTCGCGGCTGCTACCTTGGCCTGCTGCGCCTCGCTTCACTTTTTGTGCCCAGTCAACAACGTGCAGAGTGGTGTATGGAGTGGCGGTCGGAACTATGGCATGTGCGTCAGGCATGCACCCCTGACGGTGCCTCGTCATGGAAAGGGGAGCGAGAGGTCGCGGCATTTTGCCTTGGGGCGTTTCAGGATGCATTTTGCCTCAGACGCGACTTCAGACAAAAGAAAGTACCCCTCGCAACAACGAAGGGATCGGCAGCTCAGTGCATGTTCTTCCTGATCACAGTCGTCGCGGTTAGCTACTGTGTCGCCCTGTTACGGCCTGGTGTGCGTGCGGAGCTGCTGTCCTCGCGATATCGGGTTCCTCGGAACCTGGCAATGATCCAGACTGCAGGTTCGAGTGTGGATTCGGTGCCGACGATCTCAGCGGAGCAGGTTCGATTGTGGAAGGGGCGAAAGCAACATCTCTTCGACAGCTTCGCATTCTATCAGGTCGAACATGAGTCTGTGTCAGGTGCATCGAATGCGCAGACTGCATTGGGAATTGCCCACGCAAACTCGAATCTTCTTGATCTGCTCGCTGTGCCAGTACGGTTTGCTTCGGCAGGCGATAGCGGCGACCTGCCAAAGTTGATTCTGAGCGATACGATTTGGCAGAGAGAGTTTGGCGGTGATCCTGATGTTGTCGGTCGTGTGGTTCGCGTGGGACTTCGCGATGCCATCGTAGCTGGAGTTGCGGCTGTCGGCTCCTGGCGGCTCCCCGGCAAGGTGGATGCCTGGCTGTTGGAACCCGATGCTGAATCGTCGAATGGCGTCGGATACGTTGTGGCACACCTGACGCCAGTGGCAGAGCAAGAACGATGGAGCGAGCGCTGGGGAATGTCGGCGCCGAAACCAGATGGGTCTTTTGGTGATTTTCTCTGTGTGTCCCTCGCGGAGAGAACGCGCGAACCGTGGGACCTCTTCCTGTTCGCCGTAATCCTGGCCTTCCTTGCGCTACCGGCAACGACTTCGCTACCGCTGGGAGAGTACAGGCTGAGCTCGCGGAAGCTATCTTGGTCGACCAGACTGCGCCGCTGGAGTTTCCTGGGTGGAAAAATAGCGCTGCTCTTACCGATTGTTTACCTTGTATCACTCGATCTCGCCTATCTGTCGACCGCACTCGACACACTTTCGTCGGAGTACATTCAACTCGTGTCCTCCTTCTCGATCTGTCTGTTTGGGTTACGCTGGACGCTGCGGGATCAACGTCAGCGGTGCCCGGTGTGCCTCGGAAAACTGACCCATCCCGCAAGGGTTGGTCAGCCGTCGAGAAACTTTCTCTCTTGGAATGGAACTGAGTTGATCTGCGTCGGTGGTCATGGGCTGTTACACGTCCCTGAAATACCGACAAGCTGGTTCAGTACACAACGTTGGATGTACCTCGATCCATCGTGGGAGATTTTGTTTCCTGAGCAAGGGTTGGTTTCTTCTGGCTACTTCTAGATGACACAGGACGAACCTCGCGGATAACTCTCCATCCATCGCCAAGTGAACGATTTCCATCGTCAACCTCGCGGCCAACCGAAGGTTACAATCGCCCCACGCCGTCAGACGCGGCTTCGAGGCTTGAGCAGTAGTTGGAGCACCGGATGGGAGTCGAACCCATGAATACTGGTTTTGCAGACCTACAAAGGGCATATGCACTGGTTTTGTACTCGATTCGTTCCTATGGTCTATTCAACGGATTACCGCTTCCACTTTCATCGAATACAAGCCCATCTAAATCGGCACCCGCTACATTTTCCGCTACAGTCGGAATGCCGAACCGCCCGCCACGAGTCTAGAAGCATCAGACTTGCGCCCCGCGCCTTTTCGGGGATCCGCCAGTTCTGGCCATAATTGATTTCCCGTACAGATTCTACCTCCCCGGCAGACCTTCAGATCATTATGCGGTTTCGCTTAGCATAAAAGACCCTCGAGCAGTGCAAACCTCAGATACGGTGAATGTCTAGTTACAGGTGATGTGGGTCATATCGCCCAATTTGTATGTAGTGCAATTAGTTTGCAATCGGTTGGCGTTGCGATTAATAGGCATAGGCAATTGGTAAGACTGCTGCCGATTCGAAGTCTGCAGCATCAGCCACATTTGGAGCGTCTGTTGGCGTCTGACGTTGGCCTCAACCTTCCGCTGCGCGGCAAAGATCGCAATCGGAATCCTTCGATACGCAATGGCTTCCACGAGGTTCATGAAAAAAGTCGATCACTGGCCTCAAAACCCTCAATTACTTCGCTAACTCTGCCTTCACGATCTCAGTGACGAGTTTTCCGTCGGCCTGCAAACCCGCAGCCCGGATCCACTGCTGAGCAACCTGTATGGCGGTATCCATATCCTTCGGCCCAGGCTTTATCCCACCTGCATTCTTCTGCAGATGCGCAATCGCCCCGTATACTAATTTCTGGATCTCCTTGCGCCCCGCATCCTTGGGTGGATAATCAGTCTTCATTGCCATCACGAAATCTGCCTGAATGTTCTCGTTGATGTTCATGGTGTCCCCCGTATGTTTCGCTTTCACCAACTGATTCTGTCATTGACTTATAGAGCAGGCTGTGACGCTGGTCACAGCCTTCGAGGCCTATTAGGAGACACACTTTTCAGTGTGAAGAGATTCGGGATTTGCATCGCAGCCGCGTTGCATTGGCGCTCATTTGCCTTTGGCAGAAAGAAGTGTGAACCCCATGCCTGAAAAACGCGCCGACGCGAATGCAGTAGTTTACTTAGTTGGAGGTGGAATCGCCTCGCTCGCGGCGGCAGCCTTCCTCATTCGCGACGGAAACATCCCTGGCCACAACATCACGATCCTTGAGGAATCCGAGACGATCGGCGGCAGTCTCGACGCCGCCGGAACGCCTAAAGATGGCTACGTCATGCGCGGCGGCCGAATGCTTGAAAGCAAATATCTCTGCACCTATGATCTTTTTTCGTCGATCCCTACTCTCGATGAGCGCAAGACGGTCACACAGGAGATCTTCGAGTGGAATGAGACGATGAAAACCTCATCCAAATCCCGTCTCTTTCGGGGTGGGCACCGGCTCAACGCTCCCAAATTTGGCCTGAGCGAAAAACATATCTTGACCATCGAGCGCCTGGGGCTTGAGCCGGAGGCGATTCTCGGGCGAAGCAGCATTTCGGACCAGTTCGATCCCGTCGTTCTTTGAGACAGATTTCTGGTTTATGTGGTGTTCGACATTTGCCTTTCAACCCTGGCACAGCGCGGTCGAATTCAAGCGTTATCTCGTTGCGCTTCACTCATATGGTTTCAGGCTTCAACACGCTCAACGGGATAATGCGAACCGTCTACAACCAGTACGACTCGATGGTACGACCGCTACAGAAATGGCTAGTAGAGCGCGGCGTGAGGTTCGATTTCAATACACGCGTCACCGATCTCGGTTTCTGTCATGACGCTGAGGGTTATATCGTGGACCGCATCATTTGTGAGCGTGACGGCCACAGAGACGAAATAAGGGTCACGCCAGAAAGATTATGTAATCGTCACACTGGGATCGATGACTGAGGCTTCCAGTTTGGGTTCCATGGACTCGGCACCAGTTCTGAACGGAAAATCCGACAGGCGGTTCGTGGGCTCTTTGGGAAAAGATTGCGATCGGCCATCACCGCAGTTCGGTCGTCCGGCTAACTTCACCGATCATATTGATGAATCGAAGTGGGTGTCCTTTACCACCACGCTCCGCGACCCGACCTTCTTCCGACATCGTCAGGGATCTCACTGGCAATGTTCCAGGAGAGGGTGGACTGATCACGTTCCCGGAGTCCAGCTGGTTGGCGTCGATCGTATTGCCTCACCAGCCACATTTCATCGGACAGCCGGCGGACGTTGACGTCTTCTGGGGGTATGGCCTGTTCGTCGATAGACCGGGAGACTTCGTGAAGAAACCTATGTCGGCATGCACCGGGCGAGAGATCATGACGGAGATCATGGGCCATCTGCACGATCGAGGCTGAGACCGGGAAGATACTGGAAACCTGCACCTGCATCCCGTGCATGATGCCCTTCGTCACCAGCCAGTTTCTACGTCGGGCGAAAGGCGATCGTCCCCAGGTCATACCTGAGCGCTCGAAGAACCTGGCCTTCATCGGACAATTCTGCGAACTGCCGGACGACGTAGTGTTCACGGTGGAATATTCGATCCGGTCGGCGCAGACCGCTGTGTACTCGTTGCTTGGACTGAGCCGCACCCCGCCGCCGGTATACAAAGGGCACTACGATCCGCGCGTTTTATTGAAAACTTTTAAAGCTTTGCACGACAAAAGTGTTTAAAAGGTGTATTGTGTCCACGATTACACAGGAACAGGTGTTCATACTAAAACCCGGGCGGACATATCATGTGTGATTTGAATCACATCTGTGCGTCTCGTTTCTTGGGATTCTTGCTGCAGGGTTCGACCCCAGAATCAGGAAGAGGCGCATGGAGATTAGAATCCCATCGTTCACCAGGTTCCCACGCAGTGATGATCTTGTGCGCTCGCGGATGCCCGGCATCTTCGTCTTAGCGGTCTTATCGGCGGTTACGCCATGTGGGATGTTGAACGCCCAGACTACCCCCTCCCCGACGCAACCTGCCGTTACTTCGGGTCCCCCCGCGCCCGTTGCGCGAACATCTGGCCCACTTACCTCGGCACAGAAATCTGTGATGCCTGGAGTTGGGACTACTGACTACGTCGGCGCCGAGACCTGCAAGCTTTGCCATGTACCAGAGTCCGAAGGGCTCCATGCAAACCCACACTGGAAAATGGAATTGGAGGGGAAAAAAGATACCACCGGCGCCGCTACGTGCGAAGATTGCCACGGACCTGGAAAAGCCCACGTGGAGTCCGGTGGCGACAAGACGAAACTCTTCCAGTTCTCGATCGCTCCAGCAAAAGAATCGGATAAGCGCTGCCTCACCTGCCACCAGCTTGACGGTCATCACGACAACTTTCTTCGGTCTGCTCACTCGGAAAGCCAGGTGGGCTGTCTCGGTTGCCACTCCATCCATGCAACAAAGACTGCAACCGGCCTGCTCAAGGCTGCAACGCCCACCCTGTGCTACACCTGCCACACCGACATTCGCGGCCAGTTCTCGCGGCCCATGCATCACCGCGTGAACGAGGGTCTCCTGAAGTGCACGGATTGCCACAATCCCCACGGCGCCACGCTGGACAAGCTGCTTCGGACGGCCTCCACAGGTGATGCAATCTGCACAAAATGCCACACCGAAAAGATGGGGCCATTCACTTTCGAGCATCCTCCCGTCAAGATCGAAGGGTGCGTTGCCTGCCACACGCCGCACGGATCGCAAAACCCGCGCCTGCTGAACCGCAGCAATGTCAACACCATCTGCCTTCAGTGCCACACCGACTCAACGTTCACCGCCCCAGCCGCGCCGTCTTTCCACAATCAGGCGGTCCAGTATCAGGCCTGCACGATTTGTCATACCAGCATCCACGGATCGAACTTCAATCCTTTCTTCTTCAAGTAGAGGGCGCACCGATGTCTTCGCGAACCAACACGAACATCGAACATTCCGCGAAATTCCATGGTACTGGCGCATCCCTGCGGAAGACTCTTGTAACCAGACGTGAGGGTCGTGGCGTGCTCGCCTTCGCGCTTCTATCTCTGTTCGCCTCGGCCTTCGGGCAAACTCCGCCGCCCCCGGCGGCATCCACGCCCGATCAAGTGACCATCTCCACCGACGCCTACGTCACTCATGGGTCAGCAGAATTCGGAGGCCACATCGTCGACTACTCCGGCAGCGGCGCAATGTGGGCCACACTCGTCAATCTATCCAGCGGCCCGCGTCAACTCGGTTCGAGCGTGGAGATGCATGCCAAGGATCACTACGCGAAAGACCTCCTCTTCAACGATCTCTCGATGAACAGTTTTGGCTTCGGCGGAGATCCCAACAACGTCATTAACGTGCGCATGTCTAAGGGAAGTCTCTACACCTTCAACGGTCTCTACCGGCGCGACCGCAACTACTTCGACTACAACCTGCTCGCCAATCCCCTGATCCCTACAACATCCAACCCCTACGTGCCATTGCTCAGCTCACCCCACCTGTCGAACACCGTCCGCCGCATGACCGATACGGATATCACCCTCCTTCCCCAGTCGCGCGTTGCGATTCGTCTCGCCTACTCCTCCAACATCTGGCAGGGCCCGTCCTACAGCACCATCCACGAAGGCGCCGAAGGGCAGCTTCTGCAAAATATCCGCAACAGCACCGAGTACTACGACATCGGGTTCGACTGGAAAGCCCGCCCTAAAACCCTGGTGAGCTACGACCAGTTCATCCTTGAGTACAAGGGCAATACCACATGGAACCTCACTGGCCTCAACTATCAGCTCTCCAACGGAACTCCCGTAAGCCTCGGCATCGACTTCTTCACTGCCAACGGCAGCCCCTGCGCGGCACCGATTACGAATCCCAACACCACGCCGCCTACCGCCAATCCAACCTGCAACGGCTACACCGCTTACAACCGCAGCGCTCCCACTCGCGGTCTCGCGCCTACTGAGCAGCTTCGTGTCATCAGCTCCGCCATAAGCAAACTGCAGCTTACCGGACGCATCGCCTACACGCAGAGCAACAACAACGCTCCTCAGTATCTCGAGTTCAACAATGGTCTCACCAGCCGTACAGCGCTCCGCCAGAGCACTGATACCGGGAATGCCTATGTCAAGCGCATTAACGTCGCCGGCGAAGGCGGTATCACCGCCGATCTCACTGAAAAGATAAGCATCAGCGATGCGCTCTGGTTCACTAACTTCCGCATCCCTGGCAACAGCACCGTCAACGAAACCGCGTTGTTTGGCAGCAGCATGCTCGTCGCTCCCAACGTTTTCACGCCTGCCACGTGCCCTCCGCCCTACACCGCTGCCACCTGCCCACAGCACAGCACCAGCTCCGGACCGGACATCTCCTCGCTGCAATACAACTACTTCCTGAAGCAGCAGGTCATCACCAACACCTTTCTCATATCCTTCCGGCCCTTATCAAGCTTCGGCGTTCAGGCCGGATATCGCTATCGCAGCCGCACCATCAACGATGGGCAGAACCTTAACGAATTCGAGATCTACTACCCAAACCATGCTGTGCGCGGCGACTGCCCGGGTCCGGCGCTACCAAACGGAACCTGCCAGGAGCAACAGAGCACCACCGGCGGCGACAACATCCCCATCCACGAAAACTGGGCACTCTTCGGCCTCTGGCTCCAGCCCTCGCCCAAGTTCCGTGCCAACTTCAATGCCGATATCATGTCCGCCGACAATGCCTTCACCCGCATCAGTCCCGGCCAGCTCCAGCATTATCGCGTCCGCGCCACCTACCGGCCGCAGAAGTGGCTCAACGTCGCCGGCTCCATCAACCTCTTCCAATCAAGCAACAACCTCTCCAACAATCAGCAGCACGCGCGCGACTACTCGATCTCCGCCATGATGACGAAGAGCGAGCACTGGTCCTTCGATCTGAACTACTCCTACGACGACGTCTATTCGAACACCAACATCTGCTATGTCAGCTCCGTCGCACCTGTCAGCACTCCCGCGTGCCCGTCCGATCCGTCCCCCTATCTTCTCGGTACCGCTTACTACAATCAGCCCACAAACTTCGGCTCCGCCAGCTTCATGCTGCACCCTGCCGAGCGGGTCACTGCGGATTTTGGCTACAGCGTCTCCAGCGTGCAAGGCCTGTCCACGTTGTTGAACCCCAGACAAGTTCAGGGATCGCTCCAGTCTCTCTACGAAAGCCCCTTCGGTCGCATTGCCGTCACTCTCGTCCCTCGCCTTGTATGGAACGCTGAGTGGTGCTTCAAGGAGTACAACGAAGGTTCTCCTGTCGGCCCAACCTCTCCCCGCGACTTCCGCGGCAACATCTACACCCTTAGTCTCCGCTATAGTTACTGACGATCTCACCACTCAACCCAAGGGATACCCATGAAAAAAAGAATGTTTCTCCTCTCCTCGATCCTCGGCCCGACCCTCCTCATTTCCTCCGCCGTCGCACAGGCTCCGGCCGACATCTACAAGGCCAAGTGCGCCATGTGTCACGGTGCCGACGGCAAAGCTGACACGCCCGCCGGAAAAGTAATGAAGGCCCGCGATTTCCACGACCCCGAGCTGATTAAGGCCGCTGACGCCGATCTCACCGTTGCCATCACCAAAGGCAAAAACAAGATGCCTGCGTACGCAGCCCAATACAGTGCGGATCAGATCAAAGGTCTCGTCGCCTATATTCGTGACATGCAGAAGCCAGCCAAGTAGGTCTCCGGCATATAAATTCCCCCGCGTTATCCAAGGAGCCGACCAATGAACGAAGCACCTGCTGTCGCGAATAATCCAGAGCTCGAAGCGCCCGGCCGGCGTTCCTTCATTGGAGCTCTCTTTGCAGTCGGCGGCGTCGCTGTCAGCTTGATTCTAGCCATTCCTCTCGTTCGCTTCTCTACTTTTCCCTTACGCCGCGTCGCCGCCGAAGGCGACTGGTCCGATGTCGGCCCCGTAGGCGACTTCGCTTCCATCACCACACCAACCGCGAAGACCATCAACATCGAACATCGCGATGCCTGGCAGACCACGTCGAGCCAGACCGCGGTCTACGTGCTCCCTTCAAAAGACGGCCAGTTCCGCATCCTCTCGCCTATCTGCCCCCACCTCGGTTGCTCCATCCGTTGGGAAAACGAGCAGAACAAATTCATCTGCCCCTGCCACGCTGGCTCCTTCACCCCTGATGGTGAGCGCCTCGCAGGCCCTCCACCCCGCTCCATGGACTCGCTCGATTCCAAAGTCGTCGACGGCGTCCTAAAAGTTCGCTACCGCTACTTCCGCCAACTCGTCGCCACCAAAGAGGAGATGGCCTGATGCCAGAAGAGCGTAAGACAACCGCACCCGAGCACGACCACCCAACCGCAGGCGAACGCCTCACCGCTTGGTTCGACACGCGCACAGGCGTCAATGAGATCCTCCACGAGTCGCTTGACGAGCCCATTCCGGGCGGCGCTAAGTGGGCCTACGTCTTCGGCTCTGGCCTGCTTTACCTCTTCATCTCGCAGGTCATCACCGGCGTCTTCCTTGCTCTCTACTATGTTCCTTCTGCAGATCATGCTCACACGGTCGTCTCCTACATCGTCAAAGAGGTCACCTCCGGATCATTCCTCCGCAGCATCCATGCCTATGGATCAAGCGGCATCATTATCCTTCTCGTGCTGCACATCGGTCAGACGATCTTCTATGGTTCCTACAAAGGCCGCCGCGAACTCCTCTGGCTTTCAGGCTGCATTCTCCTCGCTCTGATGCTCGGCATGGCCTTCACCGGCTACCTTCTGCCCTGGGATGAGAAGGCCTACTTCGCCAGCGCCGTCGGCACCAACCTCATCGCCGAAGTTCCTATCATCGGGCCACCGCTGCAGCGCCTCGTCCGCGGCGGCAATCAGATGGGCACCCTCACGCTCTCTCGCTTCTACGTCCTGCACGTATTCATCCTGCCTGCGATGATCATCGGCTTCATCGCCGCCCATGTTTTCTTCTTCCGCAAGGCCGGCGCCGCAGGGCCAATCAAAGAAGATCCAATCGCCCCGAAGCTTCCGACCGTCCCTTTTTATCCGCGACAGGTTTTTATGGACGCGATATTTTCTATCGCCATCATCGCAATCCTCGCAGCTATCGCGACGTTCATCCCGATGGACCTCGGCCCCGCGGCCAATCCCGCCGACACGCACTTTCTTCCTCGTCCGGAATGGTATTACCGCCCCGCATTCCAGGCGCTCAAATACCTCAGCGGTCGAGGTTCTATTCTCGGCATCCTGCTGCCCGCAATTCTTGCAGTCATCTTTGCCGCCTTACCCTTCCTCGATCGCCGCCTCGAAAGACGCCCCTGGCGTCGGCCCATTGTCGTTGGCAGCTTCCTTCTGTTCCTCATCGGCTATACGGCACTTGGTGTCGCCAGCTATCGCGATGACTACAGGGATCCAGGCATGGCGGCTCAGATGCGAAAGCAGGACGAAGACGCGAAGCTCTTTATGAAACAACCCTTTGTCCCGGAGTCTGCTGCCGGTAACGCCTCGGCCGCGCTCGCCTCAGCCGATCCCCAGGTCCTCAAAGGACATGCCCTATTTCAAGCGAACTCCTGTAACTCCTGCCATGGAGATCACGGCGAAGGTACTCCCGCGGCTGGCGCCCTCACCGGCGTCGGTCAGAAGTACACTGATGCCCAGCTCATCGCTCTCCTCCATGCACCTGACGCCAAGATGACCAATGGCGGCATGACACCTGTCGACCTGAAAGAGGATGACCTCGCAGCACTCGCGGAATACGTGCGTCAACTGCATTAGTCAGAAGAAATCTTCTGCTCATGCTTCGATGTGGGGGGCATAGACGAGATGACTGCCAATACGATCAGAGGTGGACAGCTCGTGCGTGAGCCATAACCCGGGCAAAATTCAACACAGGGCTGGCTGCTTGTGGCGCAAGGCTTTTGAATAGGGATGAGCAACATAAAGATACCTCCGGGCTCCATTCTGGAGCCTGAATCAGATCGGATCTGCGACGGCGATCACGCGTCCCGGCCAATCAAAAGCACGCGGCCATTAGCGAAGCGTGTGGCTCAGTTGCGAAAGCCACCGTCAACACTGGACACGGCGCTTCTGTGATGATGCGGTAAGCGATGTGAGCAGGGACGTGCGAAGCCATCATGGAAGCCCGTCGAACACCAAGAACAATTAGCCTGGCTTTCTTTTCTCTCGCATAGTCGACGACCGCATTGGAGACTTCACTGCCGTATGCAACGGAACATACGGGAGGGGTAATCACTGTGCCGCTCTCGTTGGCAACGTGCTGCAAGGCTTCCATCATGATCTCAGGAATGATGTGACTGCGGATTCCGCCCGCGAGCGTTCGGGGAAGCACATGGAGGCAATGAAGCGGCGACTCCATCATCTTGCAGAACGATGCAGCATAACGAATAGCATCGGTCGTCGTCAGGTGGAAGTCTGTAGCGAAGACAACGGGACCCGCAGGCTCATCGCCCTTCGGCGAGTCCGCAGCTTGGGGACCCACCGTCATCACAGCGCAAGAGCACTGGCGTAAAACCGCCTCCGCCGTGGAACCGAACACCAGGCGTTCGAAGCCATGAGGCGCATTCGTTCCGAGGACGGTAAGATCCACGTCCTTTGAGATGATCGTCTCCAGAATCGTTAAGTCTGCCACCCCACTACCCATTGTTGCTTCCGTCTTCACGCCGGCTCGCCGGGCTGTTTGAACCAAATCGTCGAGCGACGCTCGAGCCTCGTCGTACACTCTGTCCAATTCAATAAGTTGGCCGCCCGTCTCGGCTGGTGCGGCGTTAGAGTACTCAAAGACGTGCAGAATGAGCAGGCTTGCCTGAAGAGGCTTGCACACGCGGAGCGCAGTCTCGAAGGCTGCTTGTGACGCCACCGAGAAGTCTGTGGCGAGAAGAACGCTTTTGAAGGAGGGGACTGATGTGGTCATTGGATATTGCATCGCTTCTACCTTCTTCCAGTACGCCGTTCGCGTGCTGATCCTTTGAGTGAGCTCACGCAGCCTCTCGCGTAGGACCAAGCGGTTCATGTCTTCTCTGCGCGGAAAGCGTCATCCTGCGTGGGCGACCTGCTTCGAGCCTCGGAGTACCAACCGAGCGAGGAGTTACGCGCCTTAGGTTGCGTTCAGGGTCAGGTCGTTGCCGAGAGCAAAACTCTGCCCTCGCCTTTACGCGGACACACCCGGCCGGCTCGAGACAAACAACGAAACGCAATGCGCAGACGGGACAAAGCCAAAAAAATTCAGTATCTGCGGATCGCCGGTCGAGAGCATAAAGCTCGCCCGCGGTGAAGCACGTGAACTCTTCCTGGCAGCCGGGATTGATGCAGCGCTTGACCATCTCTGTCACCTCTGAACCAATCTAGAACTTATGTGGCTATACAGGCTGTGACCAAAATCACAACAGGTTGTGTGACTTGTCCAGAACCAGGAACACGCGGAACTATTCTGAGAGATGCGCCAGCCCCGCGGGAGAGAGAACCAGAATAGTCGCGCCACGGATTTGAATCAGCTTCTCTCGCTTGAATCTTCCCAGCATACGTGTCACTGTCTCGCGGGAGGTCCCAATCAGATTGGAGAGCTCTTCATGTGTGAGCGCCATGGTAAAACGCATGTCGGGTCTTCCGCAGGATGCCGTCCGTCCCCAATCTAGGAATAACGCCGCGAGTTTTCCTGCCGCCGAACCAGAGAGTGCGAGCCGACGAGCATCGAAGAACACTGCTTTGTACTCCGCAGACAGCGCCTTGGCGGCGTGAAGACTCGCCTGACCGTGCTTCTGTATGAAAGAGAGGAAGTCTGTCCGAGCGATGTACTTGATCTCGGCCGGTTCGAGTGTCTCCGCAGTCACTTCGAAAGGTGATCCGGAGATCACGGCGCCCAGCCCGAGCACATCTCCCGCCATCGCGATCTTTAGAATCAGAGTCTTTCCCTCCTTGGAGGTGCAGGAGAGCTTCACCTGACCGGTGCAGATGATGAAGACACCACTGCTGGACCCGCCTTCGTAAAATAGCTTGGCGCCCTTCGCGAGTTTTAATTCAATTCCCACAGATTCGAAATTCGCGAGTGCCTCCGAACCAAGATTGCAGAACATCCGCAGCGGACGAAGTTCGCAGCTGGCGCAATCCCGGACAGATCGAACTATGGAAGAAGGGGGCATGTCGAAGGTCTCCGTCCCCGCGTCAACAAGCACGCGGATGGTGCTGCACTGAGTAATAGGCCTCGGTTTGACTTGAAGCCGAGGTTGCATCACGACTCCCGGGACTACCGGCTAACGTACGGTCATTACGGGGCAACGGGCCTGGGCCAGGAGTGCAGGAGTCAAACCGTGCTCGATATATGTGAGCAGGAACGATGCCTTCCTAATGCCGAGCACAATAAGATCTGCCTCCACACGGTCCGCGAGCCTGAGGATGGCCTCTCCGGCGTAACCGTGCTCCACGACACATTCGGGGTCGCACCAATCATAGGCAGATTCAGGGATCATCTTTTTGAGTGCACGCTGGAACGCGCCGTCCGAGACCTCTTGTCCTGCTGCGGTTGGCTCGTGAGAGGCGATTACGTGGCAGAGAAATAGGCGGGCACCGCTATCCTCAGCGAAAGAGAGCGCGTAAATCGCCGCTTTCTTAGCCGAGGGTGTGAAATCCGTCGCGTACACGATGTTGCGAAAGATGAGAGGAGTATCGTCAACAACCTTTGCCTTTGGACCCACTGTAAGTACCACGCATCGGGCGTTTCGAATGATTTGCTCTGCTGTTGAACCGAGGATCAGTCTTTCTACTCCGGCTTTTGACTGCGTCCCAATCACGATTAGGTCGACGTCCTCCTCTTCTGCGATCCTCAGAAGCTCCGCGGAGGGCCGATGCCCCCACGGCAGTGTCGTAAGAGTTTCGATTCCGCAAGAAAAGAAATCGTTCCGCAGTCGTTCAAGATTTTGGATGCTGTTTTGTCGCCTTTCATTGATAGGCAGTTCGGTGGATGGCTCTTCGTACTTCCCAACAACAGACGGGTCAAACACGTGCGCCAGATCAACGCGCGAGGAGAAGCGGCGAGCTAGCGCTTTCGCATAGGAAGCAGCCTTCTCTGATGTGGAAGAGAAATCCGTCGCCAACAGAATCTTTTCGATCGAAACCGAGATACGGTCCCCAATCACTGGCATAAAACACCTCCGCCGAATTCAATCTGAGCGGCACATTCCGCGCTCAATCTCCGTAATGATCCCGGCGTAATCATATTGAAAGACGTGGAGTGCATGCGTCTGTGACGGGCGTCACATCCCTATGGCGCCTTTATCGTTGCTAAAGTCGACGAGCAGCTGCTGGGTCTAATTCGGTTTTAATGACCGCCCCCCGCAAGGAAAGCAAGCCCTTCATTCGTCATCTGAAGCGAAAGCACCACGTCAGACACCTGATGATTCTGTCAGGAGATCGAGACATTGAAGTGCAGCATCTGGCACACAGATTGTTGGAATCGATGATGTTCGCTCAAGCCTGGCTCCGGAAACAAAAACTCTAGATCGTGCGTCAGGAAACTGCGAAAACCTCAACCCTATTTCTTGGAGACGGAATCAATGACGCGCCGGCCATGTTGGCTGCGACAGTCGGCGTTGCTTTTGGTCAGAACAGTGATATTACGGCCGAGGCGGCGGGAGCGGTGATTCTGGAACCCAACACTGGGAAAAGTAGATGAACTGCTTCATATTGGAATGCGGATGAGCCGCGTTGCCCTCGAGAGCGCAATTGGCGGAATTGGTTCTCAGTTCTGTAGGCATGATCGCTGCTGCCTTCGGATACTTACCGCCCATCGCAGGCGCGATCGGCCAGGAAATCATTGATCTGCTGGCCGTACTCAATGCTCTGCGGGCATCGATTCCAGGAAAAGAACTCCAGGATTTCTGAAATTACTGTGCCGTTTCCATGATCGACAGCAACGTGATTGCTGTCAGCATTTCCTTTGGTAGCGGGCAAGGATCATCCATGCGCGATCTGTTCGGAAGTGGAAAACAGCGACTCGACTTCGAAAGAGATCGCGAGGACATACTTGGCCGCGGTTATTGAAGTGCCGCGCCTTTTCTGAGTTATATGAAGGCTTCACGATCGCTTGCCGAACCTACGTGTGAAGTGCCAGGAAACGACTCACAGGTTCAACAATGTGATTGTCGTCACATACCCGGGGACCGCGGTTGTTTACTCTTTTTACAGCAAGAATATTCAGTTGCCTGCTTTCTTGAACGAAGTGAGATCGGAGACAGGATGGCCACTCTAGCGATAACGCCGATATCCGCTGCCACCACAGAAAATCGGGGGATAAACAAGCTTGTCGTGGCGCACGATTTTTCTACTGCCGCCAATCTTGCCTTGGCAGATGCAATGGCTATTTCGAGGAGATTTTCATCTGAAGTCGTGATTGCACGAGTACGGTCAAGCGAAGCATCTCCTTACGAGATGCAAGGTTCTGAAAAGGACGGCCGTTATGCGACAAGCAGCTTCTCGGTTGACATACCGGGGCGGCCATGTAGGGAAATTGTGCGATCCGGCCGCGTCGCTCAAACTCTCTTTGACATCGGCCGAGAAGAGAATCCGGACCTGTTACTCCTTGGAGCTTATGGTCACGGCTCGAAAGACCGCCCGACACTCGGCTCGACAGCGGAGCTGCTGTTGCGTTCCATATCGTGCCCCGTAGTGACGTATGGACCCAAAGTGACCAACCCCTTATTCGACGACAAAAGACCGATGTCAATTCTTGTTCCTATTGAGTTGCCATGTGCCTTTCGATATCTGGCATTTGCTGTGAGTATGGCAAAACTGTTCCAAGCCAAGCTGGAAGTCCTGCACGTAGTCGATATGGATCGCGCGCCGTCAATGCCCCACGCTTTTCAGGATATGCAATATGCCTGCGAAGAAATCGCTCTGCATCTGCGCGAAAGCGGAGTCAAAGTGTCAGGGTCTCTGCTTTTCGGAAAACCCAGCTCAGCAATCATCTCGCGATGCCTGGAGCTTCATTCTTCATTCATTATGATGCCGCTGGAAACGCGGGGCCGACTCTCCTCGGCCGACTCGGACAATGTCGCGGCCAGCGTAATACGCAATGCCGAGGTGCCGGTGATGACCTATCGGCTTGCTTGAAAGGATGACGGCGCAATGCCTGATAGAGCATTCGGAGACCTCGGTCCCCTAATCTCAACGCCCGTAACCGTCCAGAACCATCATCCCGGAAGCTTGTCCCTAGGGAGGGACGTTATGATTGCCGCTAAAGTACCGCATTCCGCCGCTACGCCCACCGAGGATGTGCACCCTTCCACCAAATCTTCATCGATCTCACCAGTGCGGCCGATGAAAAATATTTTAGTTGCCTTAGATTTTTCCAGTCCGTCCGCGTCGATCATTGGAGTCGCGACCCGTTTTGCTAATGTGCTCCGTGCAAACCTGTTCGTAGCGCATATTTTTGAGTACTCCGATGCCGGCTCTCGGGCTCTACGGGCGGAATTGTCGAGGGGTTGACCGAGCTTCGTCAAGAAGCGAAGCGCCGTCTGGACGACATCGTTCGTGGAATTCATCGTAAGAGTATGGTCGCTCAAGCCGTTCTGAAAGATGGACTCGCGGCAGGGACCATCCTCGAGATTATCCAGGACAAGAATATCAATCTGGCCATCCTTGGCACAAAGAGCCACACCGGCATAGAGCGTTTCGTGTTTGGGTCCACCGCGGAAGCTGTCTTTCGAAGAGCATCCTGCCCATTACTAACTATAGGTCCCGAGGTCTACATTGATAAAGCCGTTCAACCGCAAGCTCCGATTGTCTTTGCGACAGACCTGAATCCCCGGTTCTCCCATGCGATCAGATACGCCGCGTTTCTCTGTAAGGCGTTTGAAGCCCCGTTGCATTGCATTGAGGTGTTACCTTCTTCCATCAATACCGATGGCGCCCCGATTATTTCGGAGATTATGAAGGAGGTGGTGCTGAAGTACTTCATTGAGGAGAATGGCCTTAATGAGAAACCCGTCTGTTCAATTGCCTACGGCAATGAGATCTCCGAAGCTATTGTGAAATACGCTAAAGATCACAAAGCACAACTCATTGTCCTCGGCGTGCAGCGAACATCCACGCTTGCTTCGCACCTTCCCGCTCACATCACTTATAGGATTGTTGCTGGCGCTTCTTGTCCGGTTTTGACCGTTTCTTCGTAATGAATGAAAGACGGGCTATTCGGCCGTAACCCAAAGGTCGGGCCATGCCGTCGCGCGGTTCGACCCCAAGTCAATCGTATCTTTGAGATTTCGCGGACAAGTCCTTGTTGCGCAGATCTGCCTCAGACTAAGTGCCCACGAATGCCAAGCACGGGGCATCTCGCTTCGCGAATCAAATGAGACAACTTAGACCAGGGATCGCGGTCCGATAAGCCGCGGTCGCGAAACCCTACGACGATCAGAGTGGCTTGCTCTGAGTTGGCTGCTGTAGCTATTGTTTTGGCGACGTTACGGCCTTTTTCAAGCCGCACCTTCGCTTTACAGTACCGACTCACATCTGGAGGAAGGAGTTCCCGCAGTTGCTGCGTGATTCGATCCTCGATGACCTCGATCTCGACGCGAGGTGCGGCCGGTTGCTCGTTCATGACATGCAGAAAGGTCAGGTTGGCGTGGAATCGCTCCGCAAGCCCAGAGGCGTATTGTGCCCCTCGCAGTCCAGTCGTTCTTAGATCCGTAGCAAATACTATGGAACGAAAAGGATGGTAATCAGTCCTGCAGTTTGGTCCGACAATCATCACTGGGCATTTTGCTCGATGCAATATAGCCTCTGCAACAGAACCCAGCGCCAAGCGCTCAAGGCCGCTCGCGCCATGAGATCCCGCGATGATGAGGTCTATTTTCTCGTCACGGCAGACCTGTTCGAGATCGATGGCACCGCAGTACGCCACGGTTGCCTTAGGTTCTAATTCACGGAATCCGGGTTCATGTGAGATCAGTTGATCGATCCGCTTTTTAGCGGCATCGAGGTTTCCGTCGAGAACCTCTAACGGCATTGGCCCAGTGTCCATGCCGAAGAAGACGGCTGGCGTTGCGGCATGCACCAGAAAAAGCTTTGAGCCAAACAATCGACCGATCATAATGGCGGCCTTCAACGCTTGATCCGCCGTCTCTGAAAAGTCGGTTGCGACGAGAATTCGATTGAATAGAATTCCAGAAGTATCCAAATGTGGATTTTGGTCGAGGACTGATACTTCGTTGATGGCGGATTCAGGGCTCATGAGTGCACCTCTCGGAAGAATTGATCGTGGCTAATCACGACTCGACGAAACAGACTATCGCCTCGCGCCGTCAAAAATCGGTGACGTCGATCACAGGTGGGGGAGGAAATTGATATTTCTGGCGTTCATCGAGTTCGCTAAACGAAAGAATCCTGGCCTGTCGCGGAGGGCGTGAATGTTTCGAAGTGGGGTCGTTCGGTCCAAACTGGGCCAGTCTGAGCGTAGCTTCGTCTGACGTCAAGCCGTGCGGTTGACCGAGGGATCGCTGTTCGTCCTTTAGAATTTGCGCCGAGGCCTGCATGTTATTCCGCTGTTTCCCATGGCCATAACACGATGGCAAGGAAGATGCCGATTCGAAGGATATTGAAGATTAGAGAACTCAGCAGCGTCATCCAGGAAGAATTGCGCTCCTCCGCGTTCTCCGAAAGTCTTGCTCTTACGGAGACCGGCTCAGCGATGAAACGCGAGGGAGGAGCTTTTGCTGGCCAGGTGACCACAGGTTGTTCAAGCAAGCTAGTCGTCGATTGCACCATTTTTGCCTCCAACAACTCATAGACCGTGCACGTGAGCTTCAGCGATCTTGTGATCGGCGTATAACATTCGCGATGCGGTTAGGCACTCTGCCAGCCCAAAGGCCACAAGGTATCCGTAGATCAACCAAGTGATTTCACGCGGCAAAAGAGTCTCCTTGAAATAGATTCCAACGAGGGTGTATGAAGCCACAAATACCAACGCCACTGTAGCCGCAGCATAGTTCCACGCTGATGTGCCTCGAGGGAACGCGTGCCGAGCGACAATAAATTCCGCGATGGAAACACAGAGGGCTTGAAATGCGATCAAGTAAAGGAACCAGTGCAAGCGGACGCGATCATAGACGACTGCGAGGAGAACGATTCCGCAAATGACACCGACCATTCCCTGAAGACGAAGGGCAACTCTCGCCGTTCTCGAAGATGCCATGAAGCTTGTGGTGAAGACGAGCGCACTGTCGAGCACTCCATAGGAAGCAAGACAAAGAATTGAGATTACTAGAGCAAATGGCAGGAGCAAAAGAGTTGTAGCCATATCGGGAATTACCATGACCGCGCTGCCCACTATCAACGCCAAAGCTCCGCGTCCTAAAGTTGCCATCCAGAAGTGAATATCGTTCTTCATAACGGGCCTTCCTGATCTGCTCCAAGTTTCCGGCTTTACCAACAAGGGAGATGTGATAGGCCGCACCTGGCCATGTGATTTGCGTCACAATCGCCGCAGAGCAGCGACCACATACTGTGTGCGAACCGGATCTTATCGCCCAGCGTAGCGAATCGAGCCGCACATTTGATTGCGTGTACTCCCGGCGTTTTTTTGTATGTGACAAGGATCACACCGGCATATGAATATTGTCACAGCCGGGAATTCTTCGTGGGACTAAGGCACTAGTAGATGGGGAAGGGCTAAACGCCTTTGGAAAGGAATCGTTATGCCAGTGATCGGAGATCAAATCGGACTATCAATAGATAGGGTCGTCCTGGCCACAGACTTTTCGCCAGCGTCTGAAGGAGCGACGGATTACGCAAAATAGGGGCGGAGCAGAGCACAGAAAAGCGCGGCACTCGCTACATTTTCCTCTACGGTAGTCTGTCTCGCGTTAGTGAATCGCTCTCTAAACTATTGTTTTTTTGGAGCACCGGATGGGAGTTGAACCCATGAATACTGGTTTTGCAGACCAGCGCGTTAGCCACTTCGCCACCGGTGCTTCTTGTTGCCACTTATCCTGCCAGTTCGACGGGCCCAATCCGCGCAGGGGAGTAGACCCGTCAAGCATCCCACAGTATCTACTTCGGCTGCGCCGCTGTGCGGATATATGGTTTCACCGTCTTGTAGCCGGGAAAGAGCTGATTCGCTTCTTCGTTCGACACCGCGCCCGCAATGATGATGTCATCCCCGACGTTCCAGTTCGCTGGAGTCGATACCTTGTGTTTCGTCGTGAGCTGAATGGAATCGAGCGCGCGTAATATCTCGTTGAAGTTGCGCCCTGTGCTCATCGGATAGATGAGCTGCAGCTTGATCCTCTTATCCGGGCCGATAATAAAAACGGTGCGAACGGCCGCGTTATTAGCCGGTGTGCGGCCTTCAGAAGTATCACCAGCATCGGCCGGCAGCATGTCGTAGAGTTTGGCGACCTCGAGCTTTGGATCGCCGATCATCGGGTACTTCACCTTGTGACCGCTCACATCTTCAATGTCCTTCGCCCACTTCCCGTGGCTCTCAACAGGATCCACGCTCAACCCGAGGATCTTTGTTCCACGCTTCTGAAACTCACCCTCAAGACCCGCCATTGTGCCCAGCTCGGTCGTGCAGACCGGCGTAAAGTCCTTTGGGTGCGAGAACAGAATGGCCCAACCATCGCCAATCCATTCGTGGAAGTGAATCGTTCCCTGGGTAGTTTCAGCAGTGAAATCAGGTGCTACATCATTAAGTCTCAGTGACATTTTGTTCTTCCTCTCTCTGTTAGAGTTTCCAGAATCCATTCAAGGCAATATGAAAAACCCACCTGGCTCGTTGGCTCTAGGTGGGTTCTGTGCTGCTCGAAGATATTTACTCCGATTCGCTCATCCACACACCCGCCCCGGGCTACAGCAACAGCAGCAGAGTGAGGTTATGTTGGGTGTCATCGTCATAACTAATCTTTTGTACCGCATGCCAGCTGAGCTAGCATAAGGCAGGTTTGCCTCATTGCGTTCTGTCCAAACCATACGTCCCGAGGAACTTCTATGTCAACTGACGACCTCTGCGGTGCGCCTGCAACTCTAGCCGCAGCCTCCGCAACGGCCCATTGCGCATACGACTATTCAGTCGTCGACGTCTTCGCCGAAAACCCCCTCGAAGGCAACGCCCTCGCCGTCTTCAGCGATGCCCGCGGTCTCTCCGCCGATGAGATGCAGGCCCTCGCTCGCGAAACCAACCTCAGCGAGACCACCTTCATCTTTCCTCGGCCGCCCGAGATCGAACGCGAGCGCGGCGTTCACGTTCGCATCTTCCTCACCACCGAAGAGGTGCCCTTTGCCGGCCATCCTACCCTGGGCACCGCGAGTTGGCTTTACTGGAACCATATCCTCCTGCACGGTGCGGAGCAGATCACGCTCGACCTCGGAGTCGGTCCCATCTCTGTCCGCTTTACGCCATCACAGCCCTGCGAACAAGGCGTCTTCGGGATGATGAAGCAGAACGACCCAACCTTCGGCGAGATCCGAAACAGTAAGGAAGATCGCGACGCGCTCGCGGCGGCCCTTAGTCTCTCACCGGACGACCTTGATCCCGATCTTCCTGCGCAGGTCATCTCCACTGGCTTGTCATTTTGCATCGTGCCGCTGAAATCGTTAGAGGTCTCCGCACGTCTGCGAATCTCACCGCAGATCGCCCGCCCTTATCTCGATCGCATCGGCACAAGATTCTTTCACTGCATCACTCGCGCTGATTCGGCATCAGGCGCGGATTGGCATGCCCGCATGCAGTTCGACACTGGCGAAGATCCGGCCACCGGTTCTGCGTCCGGCTGTGCCATCGCCTACCTCGTGCGTCACGGTTTGGCTGCAAGCGGTCAACCCATCGTTATCGAACAGGGAATTGAGATGCTCCGCCCCAGCCGCATTCACGTCAGTGCAACGATCGAAAACAACTCCGTGACAAAAGTGTTCGTCGGTGGCCGCACAATTCCTGTTGCAAGCGGACGCTTTTTCCTGCCGTGATGCACTCGATTTCAACAGGCATTCATCGTGAATCTCCAATGAATTCGCGCCGTTGTCACATGGCGGTGGATGTGCAAGCTCTAATATCGGCCGTCTTCGCTCAAACTTCGCCGTTGCCAACCCGGCCAACCGTTCGTACTGTTGGAAAGCGTTGACGACGACGTTGCACGCAATGTGCCGCGGCGTTGAAGATGAAAATTGCTTTCGCCTGTTTTCTGACAATTTGAGTTGAGAGAAGCTTGACTGCTCCGCAGTCGCGACTCCCCGAGCGCAACCTCACTGCCTGCACACGCTCTGAGGACGATGCCAGTTCCTCAGGCACCGGTCCCCATTGTATCCGCAGCAGACTGATCTTTTGCCTCTGGAGCCGCGTGGCAACCTGCGTTGGCACCAAGTCTCTCTCGCACCCCGCGGTTCGGCAGCCTGGCTCGCCGGACAGGTGGCGCTGATCCCCAGTGGAGCAGACAAGAGAGCTTTGCTCTTTCGTCTTTCGCTTTTCCGGAGCAGAGGACCCATCACGCACCGAAGGGCCGTACGCGGCCGGGCCACGGGGCAGTTCTGGACATCACCAGATCGGTGTGCCTGCAAACCAACGGGCGCATCGGACTGGCCCCATCGGCCGCGAGCCACCACAAGGTGGCGTCCGGTAGAAGTGAGACTGCATGCGCCCCAAGAAGACGATTCTCTGCGTAGACGACAATGAGCAAGTTCTCTCTGTCCGAACCTTCCTCCTCGAAACCCGTGGCTACCGCATCATCGCAGTCAAGACCGCACAAGAAGCGCTGGAAGTTCTTGAGCGATCGCTCTCCGGCACCCTCGATCTCATCCTCTGCGATCTCCTCATGCCCCAGATGGACGGCAACGAACTGGTTCGCCGCGCCAAACAAATCCACCCCGGCCTGCCCGCGATGATCGTCTCCGGCACTGTCAATGCCTTCGACCGGGCTCTCCACGCTGATGTCTTTCTACCCAAGGGTGCGTCCTCTCCTGCCGAGATGATCGAGCGCATTCGCGTCCTCGTCGCGCGTAAGCGAGGTCCCAAAAAGGCCGTCCCCCAATCATCCGCACAACGCCCGGAAACTGTGACCTACGCTCACGCCACAGCCAGCTAGCTCCCGGCGACTTTGCTAGTGTGCGTCTAAGAGGCGAGTAATGAAGGTCTCATTCCGAGCGGAGCGAAGAACCCCGCATTTCGTTTGAGCCGCCCTGTCATCATTTAGTTCATCGATAGTCGAAGCAGAAGGTCAGGCTTCGACCAGCCCATACTTCCGCTGCCACTGATGCTTCAATCGAGCCCACACGGCATCTTTTTCCTCTCGCGAAACGGCGGGATCGGGCGACTCTGCAAATCGCCCCGCTTCCGCCTTCGCAAGCTCAAGCACTGCGCGATCGCGGATCAGGTTCGCCACGCGAAACTCCGGCAGCCCGGCCTGCCGCGTGCCGAAGAACTCTCCCGGTCCTCTCTGTTGCAGATCCAGCTCCGCCAGCTCAAAACCATTCTGCGTCCGCACCATTGCGTCCAGCCGTGCCTCTGCCTGCTCGCTCACCTTCCCACCTGTCATTAAGATGCAGTAACTCTTGGCGGCTCCGCGCCCCACGCGCCCGCGTAGCTGATGCATCTGTGCCAGGCCGAACCGCTCCGCATGTTCAATCACCATCACCGAAGCGTTCGCCACGTCCACACCCACTTCAATCACAGTCGTTGCAATCAGCACATCGATATCGCCTCGTTGAAATCGCCGCATGGCGACTTCTTTGTCGTCCGCGCTCAAACGCCCATGCAATAACCCCAGCCGCAGCCCCGCCAGCGGCCCTCTTCGCAACTCTTCGTACATATCCGTCGCCGCACGAAGCACCTTCTTCGGCTCAAACAACGTCTCCGTCTTAGCTTTCGTTCCCTTGGCCTTTTTCCCCGCAGTCGACTTTTTGTTGTCATTCCGCAGCGCAGCGGAGGAATCTGCTTTTACATTGCTTACACCCTCCTTCGGCTCATCCCGCGCAAAGTCCAACTCCGGCTGATCATCCTTCGCCCCTTCAATCACCGGATAGACAATGTAAGCCTGCCTTCCCGCCTCCACCTGCTTCCTGACAAATCCCCAAACGTCCTCCGCCCGCTCTTCCGTCGTGCGCCGCGTCACAATCGGAGAACGCCCGGGCGGCAACTCGTCGATCACACTCGCATCCAGGTCCCCATACACCGTCAGCGCCAGTGTCCGCGGAATCGGCGTAGCGGTCATCACCAACACATCGGGATCAAGGGCTCCAGGCTTCTTCATTAGCCGAAACCGTTGCTGCACTCCAAAGCGATGCTGCTCATCTACGATCACCAGTCCCAGCTTGTCGAAGTCCACCTTATCTTCGATCAACGCGTGAGTCCCAATCGCCAGGTCCGTTTCGCCGCGAAAGATCCTTCCCCGCGCCTCGCGTTTCGCCGACTCATCAAGGGATCCTGTCAGCAACGTCACCCGATAAGGCTTGCCCGTCCGTGGCGAGAGCACATCCCCCAGCAGCTTCCGCGCAGAGAGATAATGCTGCGTCGCCAGAATCTCCGTAGGCGCCATCAACGCGGTCTGATAGCCGTTCTCAATCGCAACCAGCGCAGCCTGCATCGCTACAATCGTCTTGCCCGAACCCACATCTCCCTGCAGCAACCGCCGCATCGGCTGCGGCCTTCGCATGTCGCTCGCAATCTCTCCGAGTACTCGCTTCTGCGCCGCCGTCGGATGAAATGGCAACACCTGCTTAATCGCCTCGCGCACCTTCACATTGGTCGCAAACGCCGTTCCCTCACGCTCCCGCATCCGTCGCCGCTTCAGCTCCAGCCCCAGCTCGAGATAAAACAGCTCCTCAAAGATTAGCCTTCGATGCGCGGGAGTCGCCGCTGACATCAGCTCCGTCATCGGCGTCCCCGCCTCTGGAAAATGCACCGCCCTCAACGCCGCAAGCCGTTCTGGCAGCTTCAGCCTCTCGCGCAGCGCCCCTGGCAACGTATCAACCACCGGCTCGCCGATTTGCTGCTTCTCCAACTCCTCGAACAGACTCCAGATCACCCGTCGCAGCCACTTCGCCCCCAGCTTCGCCCCCCAAGCCGTCGTCCCGCCGAGCGACTCATAGACCGGCACAATTCGCCCCACCTCCAGCATGGAAAACTCGGCATCCGCATCGCCATGAGCAGGCAGAATCTCAAACTGTGGCTGAATCATCTTGAACTTCCCCGCACTCGATCGCGAAGGCTCCAGCTTCCCATATAGCGCCACCATCTGCCCCACATGAAACTTGTCCCGCAGATACGCCCCGCGAAACCACATCGCCTTCACCGTGTTCAGCCCCTGTCCCACGGTCATCTCGAACAGCGGCATATGGCGCGTCTGCAGCAGCACGCTGCCCCGCACCTCGCCGATCACCGAAGCCATCGTCCCCGCCTGCAACGCACTCATCGGCATTGGATTCAACCGGTCTTCATATCGAAATGGCAGATGATACAGCAGGTCCTCCACGGTCTCGACGCCGCGTTTGGCCAGTTCGACGGCAACGCGCTCACCCACGCGTTTCACAAACTTCATCGGTGTAGAGAGTTCCAGCACACATCGATGCTATCAACTTCGAATTCAGCCTTCTCGCCGGCATTCGTCATAGCACGCAACGCAACCATCGGCGGCAGCAGACCATCCCCTGATAAACTGACCTTAACCTCACCAATTCGAGAACCCATGCCAATCGTAGAAATGCAACATGTCCGCAAGACCTACGACACCAAGATCGCCGTCGCAGACCTTAGCTTCACCATCGAACCCGGCAATATATTCGGCCTTCTCGGCCCCAACGGATCCGGCAAAACCTCAAGCATCCGCATGATGATCGGCATGACGGTCCCTGACTCCGGCTCCGTCAGCCTCTTCGGCCAACCGTTCAGCCGCGAACATCTCAAGCGCGTCGGCTATCTGCCCGAAGAGCGCGGCCTCTATAAAAAGATGAAGGTCATGGACCAGCTCATCTTTCTCGGCGAACTGCACGGCCTCGACGCCACCACAGCCAGCAAGCGTGCTCACGTCTGGTGCGAGCGTATGGAGATCACTGAGGCCATCTCCAAAAAAACCGAAGAGCTCTCCAAAGGCATGCAGCAGAAAATTCAGTTCATCGCCGCGCTGCTCCATGAGCCCGAACTCGTCATCATGGACGAACCTTTCAGCGGCCTCGACCCCGTCAACGCCGCACTCCTAATGGATACCCTCATCGACCTCCGCAAGCAGGGCAGAACCATCCTCTTCAGCACCCACCGCATGGACCAGATTGAAAAGGTCTGCGATGCCATCGCCCTCATCTCCCGTGGCCACCTCGTCCTCTCCGGCAGCATGCGCGAAGTCAAGAGCCGTTACCCGAGAAACCATCTCCAGGTCATCTTTGACGGAAGCGACTCTTTCCTCTCGCACCCCAGCGTCGAAAGCGCAAAGAACTACGGCGGACAGGCCGAGATCAAGCTTCGCGGCATCAACGGCTCAAGTCCCGACGCCCAGCCTCTCCTCGCCGCCGCCATCCAGCAAGGCACCCGGTTCACACGATTCGAAGTGATGGAACCAACGCTGGAAGAAATCTTTATCGAAACCGTGGGAGAAAATGTCGATGCTTAATATCTGGCTCATTGCCAAGCGCGAATATCTCGAGCGCATCCGTGCCAAAAGTTTTCTCCTCATGACCGTCCTCATTCCAGTGCTCATGGGTGGTCTCGTCTATGGCGCAGCACTCGCGAACCGAAATTCCGGCAACATGCATATCGCGGTCGTCACCGAAAATCGCCAGTTCGGCCTCGACCTCAAGTCCGAGCTGGAGAGTACAAAGCAGACCGACCTCGATTCCGAAGGTGGAAACACAAAACAGAGTGTCGAGAGGGTCGACGTGATCTCGCCTCCAACCTCCGACACCCGCGCCACCCTCGACAATCGGCTCAAAAACCGCCGCCTCGACGGCTACGTCTGGGTTACCCCCTCCTCCACTCCGCACACTCGGGACACCTTCGAATGGATCTCCGACTCGAAGGCCGACATTCTTACGCCGTCTCTGATCGGTCAAGGCATTCGTGCAACCCTCACACGCGAGGGCCTCGCCAACGCTGGCATGCCGCCCGCTGAGGTCGACGCTCTGCTCAAGCCCGTTGACCTCATCAGCAAAGAGAAGAGCGCAGCCTTCGCCAGTGTCTACGCACTCTTCTTTCTCATGTACTTCGTCATCCTCTTTTATGGAATGAACGTCGCCCGCTCCATCATTGAAGAGAAAACCTCTCGCGTCTTCGAGGTCCTGCTTGCCACCATCCGCCCCGAAGAGATGATGGCCGGCAAAGTGATCGGAGTAGGCGCTGTCGGTCTCACTCAGGTTGGTATCTGGGTCGTTGCGGGTCTGATTCTCACAAAATATCTTCTGATCGGCAGCGGCGTCACCTTTGCTATCACCGCCACGCAGGTCATGTACTTCGTTATCTTCTTCCTTCTCGGCTACGTCCTCTATTCAAGCGTCGCCGCTGCCCTCGGTGCAATGACCAGCTCCGAGCAGGAACTTCAGCAGATGAACATGTTCCTGATGTTGCCGCTCATCGCTTGTTCCGTCGTCATTCTGCGCGTCGTCAGAGAATCCGACGGCCTCATTGCCCAGGCCTTCTCGTTCTTTCCTTTTTGCACGCCGCTCATCATGTATGTGCGCATCGCGGTCCACCAGCCGCCGATGTGGCAGATCGCTTTGTCCATCTTCGGCCTCATCCTCACCATCATTGCGGTTCTCTGGGTTGCCAGCCGGATCTACCGCGTCGGCATACTGATGTATGGCAAGAAGCCCAACCTGCCCGAAATCCTGCGCTGGCTCAGATACAGCTAGCGCACATCGTCGCTATAAGCAGAGGCGGTGACCAACTACCACGCCCCCTCCTTCCCTCCATACCACCACACGATCCCCACCGTCAGCGTAGGCTGGCTTGATGACAACACTCCCGGCTTGTTCGTCAGGAAGAACGGAACATTGCTCCAATCTCTCCTGTACTCCAACCGTGTCAGAAAGCCTTCGCCGAACTTATATTCGTAGGTCCCGGTAAATTCCTTCAGGGCCTGCGCCGTTCCACTGTACAGTCCATTCCGGTCGTTGAAGTACTCAAACCTCCCGCCCAACGCCATTCGCGGGGTCCACTGGTATCGCGCATAAGCAGCTCCGCCATCCACAAGCGATGGAGCAGACGACTCGCCCGGTGCTGCATTCGCCCACTCGCGTGAGATCACATAGTCACCCTCCGCTGACCAGGTGAGCTTCTGCGTCGCGTTCCAGGTCACGTAGCTGTCGAAGATATGAGCCTTCCCATCTGGTGCCGGATTGATCTGCTTCAGACACAGCCCCGGCTGCAACGGCACAGTGCAGTTTGTCGCGGGCCCCGCATCTGGATGGTCCTGTCCTACGTAATAGTTCGTGGTCCACGAGATGTTCTTTGTAGGCTTAGCGACAAATCCAAACAGCTCGTCCTTGTACGAGTTAGTCGGCTCCGTCTGGTTCGTCCCATTCACAATCCAGTAATTCACCGCAAACTTATCGCTCACGTTGTAGTTGGCTCGAACACCCATATGATAGAAGGGCAAAAAGTTGAAGTAGAACGACCGTGAATAGTTCACCTGGTCCTTCGTATAGTTCCCCTCGATCCCCAGCGAACTCGCCCATTTGCCGAAGTCCACGGTGAGCCCTTTCCCCACAGGGACTACATAAGTTCCGTAGGCTTGAAAGATGTTCCTGTAGATATCAGGCCTGGCCTCGTTCGTCGGGTTACCCTGCAGTGTAGCGGTCGCCTGCCCGAACTGAAGGTCAAGCCGTACTCCATATCTCCGGCCGGCCGCGACATCCGGATCCAGAGCCAACACAACGTCGGCCTGGTTAACGCTGAAGGCATTACTCAGCACGTCATACGCTCGCAGGTACTGGATTCGGCCGATCGGATGGTTGAAGTCGTAATCGTAATACCCGTCGAACATGTAATTCAGCGTAGCTCCTCCGGGCAACTGCTTCGGCAATATCGGAGCCGCGGGCGCACTCTGAGTCGTCACAGCCTGCGTACCTGCAACTGGCGCCGGCGCAATCTCCGCCGCCGCGCTGCTGCTCGACAGGCTCTCTACGCTGCTTCGAACATCCAGGGCCGCCGGAACAAACACCGCCGGCCGCACTGAGGCAACGGACTGCGTGCCGGCCGACGTCCGTTGCTCGTGCAACTCCTGCTCCAGCGCGTTTACTCGCCGTGCCAACTCGCGCACCGTCTGGCGCAGATCCTCAACTTCGCTATGGGAAGCGACAGCACTCGTCTGTGCGTGCACCGTCAACCCGGAAAGCAGCGCAACGAAAAGAGAAAAAGAACCGAAACGGCGAAGGCAGCGCATATAGGCCTCTTATGAAAATCACAAACGCAATTAAGCAAAGCACATTTGGTATCAAAAGTTCGTTAAGTCGCACTGCGACAGTTGTCGTGGCCTTTGTTGGGTGTATATCTACAGAAGGAAACTCTGACAGGATCTTTCAGTGGCGGCGGAACCAGCATCGGCGGCGCTCACCAGCAGGAATCAATCCCGGTCTGCCCAACGGGATCTCTTTGAACTTGCAGTGGGCTACCTCCTCATCCTGGCAACCATTTGGACGACCAATCCCACCCAGAGAGTTCTCTACTGGCTTGCCTTTGCGTGGATCATCGCGACCACCTGGGCGCGCCGCGATGGCTGGACCGTGTTGGGCCTCGGCCGCAAAGGACTCCTTCAGTCTCTCTGGATCGTTGGAGTCGCTCTTATGCTTTCGGCGGTTGCGATCTTCATCGCTGGGCGAACTCATACGTTGCATCGTTTGCACGGTCCCACGCCGATCCTCTTGCACGGATGGGGCTACATCGTGTGGTCCCTGATGCAGCAATTCCTTTTGCAAAGTTATTTCCTGCTGCGATTCCTTCGATTGCTGCCAAGCAAAACTGCGGCCGTCATCGCTGCAACCGCCATCTTCGCGCTGGCACACCTGCCCAATCCTATCCTCACTCCCATCACACTTCTCTGGGGAGCTATCTCATGCATTCTGTTTCTGCGCTACCGGAACATCTATGCTCTCGGTGTGGCCCACGGCATCCTTGGTCTGTGTGTGGCGGTTACAGTGCCAAACTCCCTGCACCATCACATGCGGGTCGGCCTCGGCTACCTCAGGTATCATCCACGCGAACAGTACCGCCTCGTTACTTCAAGATCATCGCAGCCAGAGCGACCACAGAGTATCGACCGACGCATGCGTAATCGCCGATGCCCCAACACGGCGCTCCTGACGCCATGCGCGTCCATAGAAGATCCCAGCCAGGGCCGCAAGCAGAACGTATCGCCAGTTGAAGTGAACCGCGCGCTTGTTGAAGTGAGAAAGCCCGAAGAGAACAGCCGTCGTCAACAGCGCCCAATGCCGTCCCAGGCGGCGCTCCAGAAGGTTCTGCATCCAGCCGCGAAAGAAAAGCTCCTCTGGGACGGCAACAAAGAAAAAAGTGAAGAGCCACGCCAGCACAACGTGAGACACCGTCGGAACATAGGCGTGGAAGTGGAGAAATCCAAGCAACAGACCAAGCACAATCGCAACAGGAGCATAGAATCCAAGCTCGCGCACGCCAATCTTCAGGTCGGCTAGTCGAAGCCGCAGATCGAAGCCGGTACCCTGCAGTCTGCGTATCGCAAGAAAACCATAGATGCCCGCGTCGAGCAGCAGCATCTTGTTGAACACGGCCAACCGAGGCGGCCATGCCGGCTCAAACCAACGAAGATCCACCGCGAGCCCCAAAACAGCAAGGACAAGAAAATCGCGCCAGTCTCCCAGCTGCGCCGTGTCCGTAACGCTCGAGCGGTAAAGCAGCGCACTGATCACCATGGGCAGCAGCAGGTAGAGCGCAAACCAGCCCCATCGAAACTGCCCATAAGAGATTGCAACGATGCAGTATGGAACACACAACACCGCCGGCAGCACGATGCGAACAGCGACAGGCAAGCGCGCACCGGCCTCAACGCTCGGCGGCCAGAACGCCGCAAACAGAAACGGCAGAAGCGTGAGCACCGCTGCAACAACGGCCGCCGCGTGGATAGGGATTCCCGGCATCAACCTTGAGGATAGCGCCATAGATCAACTGCCCCTCCGGTAAACTCAATCAGTGCCCGAGACCCTCACCGAAACCTACACCCTGAAGCAGCGCATCACCCTCGCCATCGTCCCGCGCCTTGCGAGCCTTGCGATCTGCTGTCTCGGCGTTACCCTTCGCTACCGCGACGTGTGCGAGCCCGGTGCCAGGCCCGGCGACGAGCTCCCGCCCCCCGCGGTCTATGCCTTCTGGCACCGCTGTCTGCTTGCCGGTGCCTGGCGCTTCCGCAGATACGGCCTCACCATCCTCATCAGCCGCAGTTTCGACGGCGAACTCATCGCCCGCACGGTAGAGCGCCTCGGTTTCGTCGCTATTCGCGGCTCCAGCTCGCGCGATGGTGCTCCCGGCCTACGCAATATGCAGCGCGCCTACCTCGCCGGCCACTACTGCGCCATCACCGCCGACGGTCCCAGAGGCCCTAACATGGTCGCCAAACCTGGCGTCGTCCAGCTCGCCAAACTCGTCGACACTACCGTCAGCACTTGCTACGTCAACCCGCATAGCGCCTGGCAGCTCCGCTCCTGGGATCGCTTCCTCATTCCCAAACCCTTCTCGCGCGTCACCATCGCCTGGACCTGTCCGGTCCCGGCAGACCTGCCCTCCGTCCAGGCCGCGCTCGACCGCTCCGTCCAACTCGCCCAGTCCGCGAAAATATAGTTTTAGAAAAGTGGAAAAATTTCAGCGCTCAAAATCAACCACCCAAAACACCACCGAAACGCACCTTCCACCACACAATTCACCACGTTTTCACCACAAATTTTGACATGAAATGCGCGTATCCGACTTCAATTTCGACCTTCCCGAAGAGCTAATTGCCCAGTCCCCACCGGCGATTCGCGGCTCCAGCCGCATGCTGGTCCTCGACCGCGCTACCGGCGTCTACCAGGACAATTTTTTTCGTAATTTGCCCGAAATTCTGCGCCCCGGCGACCTCTTGATCCTCAACGACAGCCGTGTCATTCCCGCCCGCCTCTACGCCACCCGCGCCGGCCTGCATACCCAACATAACTCACCCGATCCAACCGGTCGAATCGAAGTCCTCCTAACCCAACAACTTACCGAGAAAAACTGGAGCGCCCTCGTCCGCCCCAGCCGCAAAGTCCAACCCGGCGAACACCTCCTCTTCCATGCTGCCGGCGAGGCGCAACCGCTTCTTGAGGCCGAGGTTCTTTCCGCTGGAGAGCTTGGTGAACGAACTCTTCGGTTCGCACCGACTCCTCAGTTCCACGCTATCCTCGATAGGATTGGCCACATGCCGCTGCCTCCGTACATTCACCGCGACGACAGTGCGGAAGATCGCGAACGTTACCAGACTGTCTTTTCATGTGAGGCGGGTTCCTCAGCCGCTCCCACTGCGGGTCTCCACTTCACGCCTGAGATTCTTGCCCAGTTAAGGCAGAACGGCGTTCAGATCGAGACCATCACGTTGCACGTCGGGCTAGGCACCTTTCAGCCGGTTCGTGCGGAGAAGCTGGAAGATATCCGCCTGCATGCCGAGCACTACACGCTTCCTGCTGCGACTGCGAATGCTGTCAATGCCGCGCTGGGAGCAGGGAGCCGCATTATTGCAGCTGGTACGACGACGACTCGCACTCTGGAACACTGTGCTGCCATCGCGGGGGGCTTGCCGCTCGAACCTCATTCAGGGCAAACGGAGATTTTTCTCCGACCCGGCTATGAATTCCGGATTGCGAGCGGCCTTCTCACCAACTTTCACCTTCCCAAGTCCACGTTGCTCATGCTGGTCAGCGCGTTCGCCGGGAGGGAGAGGGTCTTAGCCGCTTACGAGCACGCTGTGCGGCAAAAGTACCGCTTCTTCAGCTATGGCGACTGCATGCTGCTCCTCTAGCTGCGATTGCTTTTTCCAACGGTCTTTCTGCTTCCTGGCAGGGTACCCCCTCCCCCTATTGCCCGCGCGTAAGCTCTTTTGATTCATTGATTTATGGCAGGCCATTGTCTGCAAAATATTCATAACAAATGGGTTGCGTCCAAAATGTAGTTAACAAAGGACTTGCCGGTATAAGGGCAAAGGCCCCAGCCGATGCCGGGGCCTTTCTCGATCTCTATATCTAGTATAGCGGGCTGAGGGTAACTAAACTGCCAACTCTATTCCTTTGTTTATCAATGATTTAGGTTGTTTTAGGACTTGACATGCGATTTTTGGGGCGGAAAATGACGAAAAATAATTTCGAACGCAGAAAACAAAGGCGATAGAAGCGCAACTTGCCGGGCGTACTCCTAAGCCTGCCGACGCGCTACCATCAGACATACATGGCAAAGAAGTCCGATTCAACCGCAGTTACCTCAAAGCCTCCTATCTACCTGCTGGACAGTATGGCGTTCATCTTCCGCGCTTATCACGCGATGCAACGCCAGCGGCCCATGTCGACGCGTACAGGCATTCCGACTGCGGCGACCTATGTGTTCGTCAACATGATCAATAAGCTTCGCAAGGACTTTCAGCCGGAGTACCTGGCCGCGATCTACGACGTTGGCGCGCCGGTGCACCGCAACGAGATGGCCGCGCAGCTTAAGGACGTCAAAAAATTCAACATCAAAACTCAGCAATTTGAGACCACCGAATACGGCGGATACAAGGCGAATCGAACCGAGACGCCGCCTGACCTCATTCAGCAGCAGCCTTACATCCGGCGTGCGCTTGAGGCGTTCCGTATTCCGATTCTTTACTATGAGGGGTTCGAAGCTGACGATGTGATCGGCACGCTCTCGTGCAAGCTTGCTGCGCTTGGGCATAAAGTTTTTGTAGTTTCGTCGGACAAGGACATGATGCAGCTGGTCAACGACGACGTTGTGATTTTGAATCCGACGAAGGACAATCTGATCCTTGATCGCGCGGGCGTTGAGCAGAGTCTGGGCGTGCCTCCGGAGCGTGTTGTGGATGTGATGGCGTTGCGCGGGGATTCGATCGACAACATTCCCGGTGCTCCGGGGATCGGCGATAAAGGATCGGTGGAACTCATACAGCAGTTCGGTTCTGTCGAGGCCGCAATCGATGCTGCCACTGCCTCACCTGACTCCATCAAGCGCAGGACGTACCGTGAATCTCTCGCCAACAACCGCGAAAACATATTGCTCTCCAAAGAACTCGTCACCATCCACACGGGAGTGCCGATCGAGTATTCGCTCGATGCGATGCGCACCCAGCCTCCTGACAATGCGGCATGCCGTGAGCTCTTTACCGAGCTTGAGTTCACAACGCTGCTGAAGGAACTGGCTCCTTCGGTTGATAACACTGTAATCAGCTATAACCTGAAGCCAACTTCGGCTGAGCTTACTAAGCTTCTAGATGAGGCCCGCGCGATCAATCCGGACACTGGCCTCGCTCGCGGACTGGCTCTCTTTCTCGCGGAAGATGCGCGTGCGGTCGCGGAGGAGATTGCTGTTGAAGCCGATCCTGAAGCAGTTGAGGCAGAGCCTCTGGCCGCCGAGAATTTGAACCTGTTCGGCGCGAAGCCTGATCCTGTCATTCCACTGGTGGCGACGGCGTCGGGGCAAGACGCTGCGTGTAAGGTTGGTCTGGCGGTTACCGATCATGCGGCTTTGGAGGCAGATCTTGACCAGCCCGGTCTGCGTGAGGCCCTCGCTGATCCCAAGCTTGCTAAGGATGTCCACGATCTCAAGGCAGTTCTGCGCGCGCTGACGCCGCATAACGTGATGCTGGCAGGTGTGCGGGATGATGTGATGCTGCTGAGCTATCTCGTCAATCCGACGCACGGATCGCACACGCTGCCGGATATTTCTGCACGCGCTACCAGCCGGGCACTGACGCATCAGCCTACGAAGGACAATCCGGCTGACCCGAAGAGATTGGCTGAGGCCGCTACGGCGATCGTCCGGCTGGCTGCTGCGCTGGGGAAGCAGATTGCCGAGGCAGGCACGTTTGAACACCACATCGTGAAGGATGATCCATTGCTGGGTGGTGCGATGACGAAGGAGATGCTCTTCGCTGTGCCGGTGACGGCAAAGGCTGCAGGAGCGTCATCACCGCTGATGGAGGTGTACAACGCTATCGATAAGCCACTGGTGCCGGTGCTGCTGCGGATGGAACAGGCGGGTGTACGCATCGATTCGAGCGTGTTGAGTCAGATGTCGAATCGTCTTGCGATCGAGATCGATAACCTCGCTGAACGCATTTACTCGGAGTCGGGTCATCGGTTCAATATCAACTCTCCGAAGCAGCTGGGCGATGTGCTTTTCAACAAGATGCTTCTGCCGAAGCCGATGAAGTATGGCAAGGGTAAGGTCGTCTCGACGGCGGTAGATGTGCTGGAGGAGCTTGCGGAAGAGCATCCTGTGCCGGCGCTGGTTCTTGAGTATCGGCAGCTTGCAAAGCTGAAGTCGACGTATCTGGATTCGTTGCCGCAACTCACGGATGTCGAGGGCCGCATTCACACTACCTTCAATCAGGTAGGCACTGCGACAGGGCGTCTGTCGTCGACCAATCCGAATTTGCAGAATATTCCGATCCGCACTGCGCTTGGTCGCGAGATCCGCGCAGCGTTCATTCCGGCTCCCGGCAATGTGTTGATGTCGGCGGATTATTCGCAGATCGAACTGCGGTTGATGGCTCACTTCTCGCAAGATCCGTTGCTGCTGGATGCTTACCGGACCGGTAAGGACATTCATACGTTGACTGCGAGCGAGGTCTTTGGTGTCGATGCGGCGACGATGGATAAGGAGACACGTGCGCGCGCCAAGGCGGTCAACTTCGGGATTGTCTACGGCATCAGTCCGTTTGGGTTGGCTGCGCAACTGAATATTGATCAAAAGACGGCGAAGCAGTACATCGAGACTTACTTCGACCGTTATAAAGGCGTTCAGCGGTTTATTGAGGAGACACTTGAGACGGTGCGCCGCGACCAGGCTGTGAGGACGTACTTCGGGCGCATTCGTCCGATTCCGGATATTCAGTCGCGTAATCCGAACATGCGGGGATTTGCGGAACGCACTGCGGTGAATACTCCGCTGCAGGGAACTGCTGCCGATCTGATCAAGCTAGCGATGTTGAAGATCGATCAGCTCATTCGCGATCGCAAGCTCAAGTCGAGAATGACGCTTCAGGTCCACGACGAACTTCTTTTCGACGTCGTTCCGGAAGAGGCGGAGGAGCTTCAAAAGCTCGTCAAGCAGGAGATGGAGCACGTCGCGGAATTTTCCATTCCAATCGTTGCTGATGTGGGAATTGGCAAAAACTGGCGCGATATCAAGTAGCTATTTATTTGCTGCATACGATCCACGTTCTTGGACCGCCCGGCCTGACGGTCGCCCGTGATCATCAGATGGTGGTGGGTTGGTGGAAGTGCGAGTGTGCCAGATGTCGAGGAGCGTGGCGGCGATGGTGAAGAGGACGGGGCCGAGGACGATGCCGACGGGGCCGAAGAGCGCGATGCCGCCGAGGACGGCGAGCAGGATGGTAGTGGTGTGGGCGCGCAGGTGGGATCCAACGAGGATGGGGTAGAGGATGTTGTCGATCGTGCTGACGATGAGGCCTCCCCAGATGGCGAGCAGGGCGGCCTTGCCCCAGTGGCCGATCAGGCCAAGGTAGATCGCGACGGGTCCCCAGACGAGGAAGGATCCGAATGCGGGAATCATGGCGCAGACGGTAAGGGTGAAAGCCCAGAGGATGACGCCGGGAACTCCGAGGACCCAGAAGGCAAGGCCGGCAAGGACACCTTGCACCGCGGCGATGGTAAGTCGACCGAGTGCAGTGGCCAGAATCGTGTCGCCAACTCTGTCAAGAAGCTCGGTGGTTTCGTCTTCGCGTAGCGGAAGGAGTGAGCGGAGCGAGACGAGAGCCAGAGCACGGTCGCGGAGGAGGAAGAAGAGGAGGAAGAGCATGACGACGAGCTGAGTGATGATGCGGACGGAGTTGCCGAGAAGGCCGGCGAGGTTTCCTCCGAGATAAGCAGCTGTGGTGCGCGCGGCGTTGTTGATGTCGATGGAACTGGTGAAGTCTTCGATGCGAGAGGCGAGGGCGGGATGATTGGCGATGAAGCCGGTGATCTTTTCCTGGTGAGCTCCGCTGCGAAATGCGTTGATTGTGGCGTACGCCTGTTTACCGATCTCCTGCGCGAGAAAGAAGGTGGGGATAATGACAGCGAGAACGATGAAGACGAGCGCAATGGCGGCGCAGGCGGAGGGGTTCTTGATCTTTGAAGCCAACCAGTCGTAGGGGCGCTGGGTGATAACGGCGAGGATGATGGCTAAGACGATGGCGGAGAAGAAAGGCCGAAGAAGCAGAGCGCAGAGGATGAGGACACCCAGGGTGATGAGGAAGAGGGTGATCTGCCTCCAAGGGGCTTCACGGTTGTCCTGCATGCGGTCATGGCTCCGATTAGATTCGATGCGGGAAACGATTCAGTGTTCAGCTTTTATTCATTATGGCTTGGTGGTTGTGTTATGGCCTTCGAAACGAGAAGGGGTTGAGGCACAGGGAAGATTGAGTGGAACTACCATGCCACGCGTATCTCATTGATTTGCTGCGGGATCGGGCCTGACATGTGATTTTGCTGAGCAAATCGGAGAAATAAAAATTTGGAGCGCGTCAGGCAGTCGTTCCGGAAGGTTGGGCTGGCGAAGGCGGCTCGGTAGCTGTCAGTACAATTCAGGCAATGGCGCCGGTTTTGGTTCGCAGATTTCTCCATGCGTATGTCGAGGGTGGGCCGAAAGGCATTTGTGCTGCGGTTTATCGCAAGCTGGCCCAGCCTTTGCGGCGTCGGAACGAAGAGGCGCAGGCCAGTGGGGCAGTGGAGGGCGCTGGTGCGGTAACCAGTTCAGTCCATCCATTCGACCTGGAGCACGGCACCGATACCGGCGGGTTGATCTCTGGAGAAGATTTGTCGTCGGGTCGTTGGAACGATCTTTGGAATACCGCTTACTATGGCATCTCGCCTTCGGGGTTCAACCAGATTTTCCAGGCGCTTGATCTTGACTGGCCGCGATTCACGTTCGTCGATTTGGGGTCGGGGAAGGGTCGTGCGCTGCTGCTGGCTTCGCGCTTTCCGTTCCGGCGGATCGTGGGTGTGGAGATCGCTCCTGAACTGAGTGCGGCGGCAGAGGCGAATCTTGGACGTTTCTCGGCGCCGTGGCAAGTGTGCCGTGAGATCGAGGCCCATAACGGAGACGCCGCGGAGTTTGCTTTTCCTGCGGGGCCTCTTGTTCTCTTTTTGTTCCAGCCGTTTCTTGCGCCGGTGCTGAAGCGATGTCTGAACAACCTGATGCGAAGTCTGGCGGCGGATCCTCGCGAGGTTTACGTGGTGTATGTGAATCCTGTCTTTGAAGAGGTGATGAGACAGACTCCTGGGCTAATGCGGCAGTGGGAGCGGAGTTTTGCTTTTTCGGACGAGGATGCTCTGGCCGACAGGGTGGGGGCCAAGGGGGAACGTGTCGTTGTGTACCGGTCTGCGCCGTGATCGAGCCTGGCTGGTGGAGTTTCGTTCGGGCTGAATTTGTGGAAATGGATTTGAAGAGCATATTGCGGAGGCTGAATGATGGCGCACCTTGATTTGCTGCTGGCGCTTGGCGTGGTGCTGTCGACCGCTGCCACGGATGCGGTGTATGTGATGTTCAATGCAGCGGTGTCGTCGAAGCGGCGAGTGCCGGCGGCGACGTGGAGCAGCGTTTGGTATTTGCTCTCGGCGTTTGCGGTAATCAGTTATACGAAGAACTGGGTCTATGTTTGTTTTGCGGCGGCGGGGTCGTGGATTGGGGCCTATGTTTCGATGACGGTCTTGCACAGGGCGAAAGGGCCGAGAGGGCCAGAGGCTGTGTAGATGTTGATTGCCTTGCGATGATCAACATGCCTTCAAGGCAAGGTCGCTAGTGGCAGCGTGACGAAACGAATGCGGGTTCGGTTCCAGGTGTAGGTGATGTAGAGTCCGCCGTTCTTGCCTTGAATGATGGCGGGATAGGAGTATTCGCCGGGCTGGTCTTCGAGGGTGTCGAAGATTCTGAAGTGGCCGCCGTCGGAGCTGACGGCGAGATTGAGCGGTGTGCGGCCGTCGGCGGTGTTGTTGTAGATGAGGACGATGCGTCCATCGCGGAGGCCGACGGCATCGATGCCGGAGTTGGGGTTGGGCAGGTCGGTGGGATGGGCTTGCGTCCAGGTGAGGCCGTTGTCGAATGAGTCTGCCGCGCAGATGCGGCCGATGTCGGATGTGGCGCGGGCGTAGAGGCGGAGATGTTTTCCGCCGAGGGGAACGATGGTGGGCTGGATGATTCCGGAGACACGTTCGGGCCGACCCGGCTGCTGTGTGGTTGCGGGTTGTGTGGGGACGGTGATGGGGCCGAATTTCGTCCACGTCTTGCCATTGTCGGTGCTGCGATCGATCCATACGGCCCAGGAGGAGTAGCTTTCGACGGATGTGCCGCTGATGATTGTGCCGTCGTGGAGAACGAGGGGCTTATCTTTGATGGGGCCGAGGAGGCCTGCGGGAAGGTGATCAGGGGGCGACCAGGTTTGGCCGTCGTCGCTGCTGACAAGACGTGCGCCGGTCCAGGTGCGGACGTTTGGGCCAAATTTGTAGTACATCCAGAGCTTGCCATCGGCGGAGTGAAAGAGGACCGGGTTCCAGCAGGGGACGGCGGGCTCGCGGACGAGCAGGTAAGGGGCAGACCAGTGACCGGCAGTGCGCCGCGATGCCCAGATAGCGGTGTCGGGAGCGCCTTCGGCGGTGCCTCCGAACCAAGCCGCCAGGAGATCGCCGTTGCGGAGCTCGACGATGGTGGAGGCGTGGGCGGAGGGGAAGGGTGCGGAGGTGAAGATGAATTCCTTGGAACTCTCCGGTGTTGAGTGCGGCGATTGAGTGTGGGGCGGTTGAGCGTAGGGCGGTTCAGGGTAGGACATGGGCACTCCCAAGCAGAGGAGCAGGAGGAGGATCAGGGTTCGGAGATGGAGTCGCCGGGTTTGCATTCCAGATTGTGTTGTCAGTCCGAAGTCGATCGCTTGCCGATACTGATCAATTGTTCTTCTCGATGATTGAATCTGGCTGTTGGGCATACTCGGCCCATGAGCCGTCGTAGAGAGCTACGTTGGGGGCGCCGACAACTTCGAGGCTGAGTGCGATGACTGCGGCTGTGACGCCAGAGCCGCAGGTGGTTGTGATCGGTTGTCGCAGGTTGACGTTTTTGGTGGAGAAGTATTCGCGGAGCTTCTCTGCTGGTTTGAGGCGGCCGTCTTCGACGAGTTCGGTGAAGGGGATATTGGTGGTTCCGGGCATGTGGCCGGAGCTCAGGCCGGGGCGGGGTTCGGGTGCGATGCCGTTGAAACGGGCTGCGGATCGAGCGTCGAGAATCTGCTGATGTCTTATGAGGCGATCTTTGAGTTGGGAGAGATCGACTACGGCGTCGCGATGCAGCGCGGCATGGAAGCTGGCAGGTGCGCGATGAACGGGACCGGATTCTATGGGCAGGCCGGAGTCCGTCCAGGCGCGGAGGCCGCCGTCGAGAATATAGACGCGTTGGGCGCCAAAGGTGCGGAGCATCCACCATGCCCGTGGTGCGGAGAAGACGCCCTGCTGTTCGTAGACGACGATAGTCATGTCGTCGCCGACGCCTAGCGCGGACGTGCTGCGGGAGAAGTCTTCGGGTGTTGGCAGCATGTGAGGCAGCGTCGTGGCGTGATCGGAGAACTCTTCGATGTCGAAGAAGATTGCGCCGGGGATGTGGTTTTGAAGGTAGCGGGAGTGGGTGTCGACCGGGGGCGTGACGCCGACGGGAGGAAGCGTGGCGTCGAGCACTATTGTAGAGGGATCTTGAAGACGACCAGCAAGCCATGAGGGTGCGACGAGAGGGTTCATGAAGATAGATTACTGCGTGCTCGGAGGAGCGCCCTCATCGAGGCGAGAGGCTCGTCGATGGTTGATTGACTCCTGTGTTTCCAGGTCCTCCAACGACTTGCAATGTGGGGATCAGGTCGTCTGGCGAGGGCAGTGGCGGAAACGGCATGTGTGGCTCATCCTGATACCAATAGGCAACGGAATAGAAGTTGTCCGAGCGGTGGTTGGAGTGTCCGTGCTCGATCGATGCCTTCATGGATTGGGTGAACGGGATCGGCGAGTCCAGATGGAAGCGATAGACGCTGGCGCGCTCTCCGGCAACCTCCTTGCTGACGATGGGTGCTCCGTAGAGTTGGAACGAGAAGGGTGCCCCAAAGTCCCATGCGCCGAGGAAGTAATCCTCCGAGCCTGTGCCGACGATGCCAGGTAACGCTGTTCCGTCGATGTAGAACATGTCGTTGCCTTCGCCCCACCAGCCGTCCTGATTTTGAAGTACAGACATGGTGACGCCTACGTACTGTCCATGTCCTTTCGCCTCGAACCAGACGTAGTTGTCTTTGCCGTCAAGGTCTCGTTTGTAGTTCACAATCGGATCGCCGTTTGCGTACCAATTCGTTGTCCATCCGTGATTCGGCTGAGCCTGACGATACTGGGCATGGAAGTAAAGAGTGTGTGGCGGCAGCGGGTGAGAGTCTTTTCGATAGTCGATGTTGTAGTAGAGCGAATCGACTGTATTTTTTCCGAGATTTGTAATCGTGATGCGGGCATGATGCGCATACGGCATAGGGAAGAAGGAGTTCATGGCCTTGCTGTTTCCGACCGAAAGCATCGCGGACTCCCAGGTGTGGTAGACGCCGAGCCCCAATCCGAAAAAATCACCGATTGGAGTCTCAACACTCGGAGAGGTCTCGTCGTCCCAGTAGATTCTCATGATGATTCGCTTGAGGTGGTAGGGCTCACCGCTGGCGATGGTAAACCACATATGCGAAATCATGCCGGGGCCGTCCGCGTCCAGAATGGTGAGGGTGGTGCCGGGCGTCAGCTTTCTAAAGTCGGCGTTTGCCCCTGTAGATTCCCTACTTGTGGCGCGGAGCAAGGTGTAGGTTTGTTGCTGGGTAATATCCGGCATCGAGCCACCGATTTGACCAAAACAGGAGGCTGAAGAGCTCAGTACAAGTAGCGCAATCGACGCGCACAAGGTGTTGAATGGAACAGGGTTGCGAGGCTGTGGTGATGTATAGGTGACGAGCGAGCGCATTTGTGTCATTTACAAAACTATATATCGTCACGCAATGATTTTGGTCCGATACGAGTGCCAGCTTCCGTGAGCATGTTCTTCCTCGCTGGCCGACTAGAGTTGTAGAATCCGGCGATGGCTAGAGTTTTGGTGCGAAGAGTGATGCATGCGTTGGTTGAGCACGGCCCCGTCGGGTTCTGTGCCTTGGCGTTTCGCAAACTGACGAAGCGCGGTCGGGGGCGGAAGAAAGCGATTTATTCTATCCCCGGCACGTCGGGTCCGCGCCTGGACTCGTTGCATCCTTTTGACTGCGAATATGGTACTGACACGAGCGCTCTGATATCGGGTGAGCAGCTTGTTTCGGGGAAGCGAAATGATTTCTGGAACCCCGGGTACTATGGCGTCTCTCCTTCGGGCTTTACCCAAATCCTTGAATCTCTTGACCTGGATTGGTCGCGCTTCACGTTTGTGGATGTGGGATCGGGTAAAGGCCGCGCTCTTCTGTTGGCGTCGCGGTTTCCGTTTCGCAAGATTATTGGCGTGGAACTATCGCCTGAGCTTAGTAAGACGGCAGCTGAGAATATTTTGAGGTTCCGACCGCCTTGGCAGAGGTGTCGGGATATTGAAGCGGTCAATGAAGACGCTGAAGCGTTTGTGTATCCTGAGGGCCCGCTGGTCCTTTATCTGTATCATCCATTTCTCGGGCCGGTTTTCAAACGATGTATGGTGAATCTCAGTCGCGCCCTATCCGCGGACCCGCGCGAGGTTTATCTGTTGTATACACACCCTCTCTTCGAATCGGTGCTGCGGAAGACGGCGGCGGGCTTCGTGAAGCAGTGGGAGCGGCAATTTGCATTTTCTGATGAGGATAGGAATGCGGATCTGTTGGGTGCGACCGGGGATCGGGTCGCTGTATACCGCTACTTGCCGGATGCGGCTCTGAGGAAGTAGCACCTTCTGTGGCGGGATCTCCGTCACAGAAGGTGGGTCATGCTGCAGACGCGGTGAAATGTTCAAGCGTGGAGGGCTGGGCAGTTTGCGTCTGATACCCGACAATGCGAGTGCGATCAGCCCGGATGCGGTGCCGAAGATTGTTGCGGGTTCGGGTACTTCGGTGAGTTCACCGAACAGGCCGTCGGTCTGGTTGTTAATGCCGGCTGAGAAATAGACTGCGTTGGGGTCGAAGGTTCCACCGGTGCGGGTTTCGAGCGCCCAGAGATTGTCATTGACGATCGGATTGCCGCTTATTCCATTGAGCGTGCCGAGGAACATGTCGGTGGTTGCGTCGTAGGCGAGGATTTCGCCGTTGCCGAAGTTGCCGATGAGCAGATCGTTGCTGAAGGATCCGAAGTTAGCGGGGGCAAGAGTGAGTCCCCACGGTGCGAAGAGGGAGCCACCGGTTGCGATCCGCTTGATGAAGTTGCCGTTGGCGTCGAACTCATCGACATAGCCGCCCGGCATAGCGACACCGCCGGGACCAAGCCGGGCATAGGTTACAAAAAGGTTTGACCCGATGCTCTGGATGTTGAAAGGGACGAAACCGGCTATGGCGTTTGGGTCGATAAACCCACCGGACACGGTGGTGGGCGCCCATAACGAATTGAATACGTCGATACTGCCGTTCGTTCGAATTCGCTGCATACAGTAAGGTTCCGGCGGCATTCTGCGCGAGCCCGGTGTAGATCGCGCCGGGTGTCGTGGCCTCAACCGTCGCGACGGTGCCTCCATTCCACGCAGAGATCGTGCCGTTGAGATTGTCGAAGATGAAGGTTGCCTTGGTGCCATTTACGTTGAATCCGGCGGTGGCCGCGTTGAACACCGTACCGGTAGGGCCGGTTGGCGGAGCGGGGGAACCGGGGATTGTGACCACGAGCGACTGGGGGGCTCCGGTGGCGTTGTAGAGAGTGGCGAGTCCGGTGGCCTGATCGGAGGTCCAGAAGGGCGAGGTCGGGGTGAAGGATACGCCCCAGGGGTTTTTGAGATTGGGGTCGGTGTTGTTGGCCAGACCCTGGATATCGGAGACGAGATTGGTTTGGATGAAGGAATCGGCGTATGAGAGTGCAGGGACAGACGCGAGGGCGATGGCGCAGGCGGCGCTCGCAAAACGAAGAAGGGACAGATTTTTTGGCATTTTTAGCCTCCTGAGGTTGGCGGATGGGCCGGAACATCGAGGGTGAGGCCGAGGCAGAGAAAGTTTGGGAGGTGGTCCTGAACGATCCAACTTCTGCTGCGTGGTGTGATGCGGGCGCACAAGCGGCGTTGCCTCAAGGAGTTGTTCTTGAAGAAATGTTTACATCCTGGAGATAAAGTTCACATTTGTATCGATTTTGGAGTACTTGAACCCGGACCGGTGGATCTCGAGTGAGATCAGAGTTTCTGAGATCAAAGTTCCATGGCGAACTGGTGGGAGGGTTCGTAGGGGGTGGGTTTGGGTTCGGTGGAGAGGTCGAGGATGAGGCGCTCGAGGACGAGGAGTTTGTTGGCGGGGGAGCTGCGGAGTTCGAGGTCGGCGCGGGCTACGAGGCGGATGGCGCGGGTGAGTTCGCGGCGGGATTTGTAGCGGCGGGCTTGCTTGATGAGGTCTTCGGCGGCGAAGGGGGGCATGCGGAAGCCCTGCCAGAGGACCTGCCAGATGGCTCGGGAGTCGCGCACGTTTTTTTCGGAGATGATGAGCATCTGGCGGAAGGTGCGGGCGAGCATGTAGAGATGGCCGATGGCGGCGTCTTCGCCACCGTCGGAGGCGTTGAGGAGGCCGTGGAGGAGGAGGAGGGCGCGGGGGCGGTCTTTGGAGCTGATGGCGTCGGTGAGCTCGTAGAGGCTGCGCTGCTTGGCGGCGAGGACCATGGTTTCTACGTCGCCTAGGGTGACTCGGTTTTTTCCTTCAACGTAGAGGAGGAGTTTTTCGAACTCGCTGGCGATGAGCATCATGTCGGCGCCGAGTGCGTCGACTAGTTCGCGGGCGGCGTCGGGATCGAATTTGACGTTGCGGGATTCGGCGGTGGCTGTGACCCATTTGATGGCGTCGTTTTCGTCGACGCGGGCTAGTTCGACGAGGCCGCACCAGTCGCCGAGGGTTTCGCGGATGCGTTCGTAGCGCTCTTTGTCCTGGTAGTCCATCTTGCGGAGGTCGGTGGGGATGCGAAGGTGGTCGGCTACGAAGAGGATGAGGGCTTGTGGGTTGGGAGAGCGGAAGTAGGCGTCGATTGCGGCGAATTCTTCTTTTTTGCTGCCGCGGCCGTAGAGGGTTTTGAGGTTGCGGACGAAGAGGACCTGGAACGGCGCCATGAGAGATGGGGTTTGGGCGCGGTCGAGGACTTCGAAGATGCTGGTGTCGGCGAGGTCGAGGTCGCTGAGGCAGAAGTCGCGGGTTTCCTCGGGGGCGAGGGTGGCGAGGACGGCTTTGCGACAGCGGTCGTAGAGGAAGACTTCGTCGCCGATGAGGACGTAGCCGGGCTTGATGGATGGCGCGGCGATTTCTTCGATGAATCGGTCGGTGGAAGCAAAGGACTTAAGAGAGGCCATTAGAAGGACTCCAGCATATCGCTAACGATGGCCTGGGCGAACTCTCGGGCGACGCGTTTGATGGCGTAGCCGTCTTCCTGGATGAAGCCGCTGAGGTCCTGGGTGGATTGGAATTGTTCGCGGTAGAGGATGGAGTCGTTGCGGTAGAGGATGTGGCCGTCGTGGGCGGTGAGGAGGACTTTGGCGGTGATGGTGACGAGATAGCTGGAGGATTGGCCGGTGGAGGCGTCGTAGGTGAGGGGGGTGATGATCTGGGAGAGGATGGTGCCGTGGAGGGTGGCGTCGGCGGAGTCGCTGTCGGTGTTGATGATGCTGTACTTAGTGCGGGTGTTGAGCTCGCGGATGGTGGCCTGGGTGAAGGCCATTTCGGTGCGGTAGGCCTGGACGTTGGTGGCGAAGATGGGAACGGCGAGGGTGCGGATGTTGGCGGGGATGTGGGTTGCGGAGCCAGCCTGGTGGTAGCCGCATCCGGAGAGGGTGGTGGCGAGGAGCAGCGTGAGGTGGCGAAGACGCATCGGCTGTCTTCTATTGTCGCATTGGAGGGTTTTTGTCGAAGAAAAATCTGGTGTGGCGGAAGCTGTGTTTTTACTGGGGGTTTTTGCAAAAAACGGTGTGCAGAACGTGGTTTTTTGATGGTTAGAACGTGGTGGAATGCGGCGTTAACGTGGTGATTTGGGTGGTGAGTTTTCGGCTGCGAAAATTTTCCTCTTTTTTGAACTATTTTTTTCAGGGAATGTGCTGGAGGTGGGTGTCTTTGAAGAATGTGGGGTATTTGAGGCCGTAGCCGAGGAGGCGGTCGAAGGCGATGTGGGCTGTCCAGATGAGGGCTAAGGCTGTAGTCAGGTGCCAGTGAAGGATGTAGCTGGTCAGGAGAAGGGCGAGGGGGAAGGTGAGGGTGTGGGCGAGGTTGTAGGTTGCGGCTCCGAGGCGGACGTTGGCGAGATAGCCGAGCATGAAGAGGTCGGGGGTGAGGAAGAGGATGGCGAAGAGGAGCCAGCTGTAGTGGAGGTGCTGGTAGGCGAAGAGGGTGAGCGATGAGGAGGAGCGGCTTCTTCAGTGCGGAGGAGAGAGGAGGGGCGGGTGAGCATGGGTTGTTTATACGGGATTGTGGGGGGGTGTGGTTCGCTGATAACGGCAACGGCAAAAGCGGATTCCTCCGCTGCGTTCCGGTATGACAAACAAAACAGGTGCGGCGAAAGCGTTGAGTCTGATTGACCATCGCACGCTTCGCAAAGTGCGCGAAGGATGGGACACGCGGAGATGGTTGGCTGAATGGAGGAGACCAAACCAAGGCAAGACAACAGCAGATCCCTACGGGATGACAACAAAAAGAGGCAGCGGCAGATCTGAAGTCGCTTCGTGGGGTAGGACAGAAGAAGAAAGGCAGCCACGAGGGCTGCCTTTGCTTCGATGCTGGGTTAGATGTTTATGCGGGGGAAGGTTGGTCCTCGCCGAAGCCGGGCTTGCGGCCGCCTTCGGGTTTGAGGATCTTCTGGGTTTCGCCGCTGCCCGGGTCTACGCCGGAGAGGGCCGACTTGGCGGCGGGGAGTTCCTTGCCTTCGATGATCAGCTTGATCTCAGCGGCGTCCAGGGTCTCGCGCTCGAGCAGGGCGGCTGCCATGCGGTGCATGATGTCCTGGTTGGACTCGAGGATGGTGTAGGCGGACTTGTAGGCGGTGTCGACGAAGGTGCGAACCTCGGCGTCGATCTGCTTGGCGGTGTCGTCGGAGAAGTCGCGGTGTTGCGCGATCTCGCGGCCGAGGAAGATCTGCTCTTCCTTCTTGCCGAAGGTCATCGGCCCGAGTCTTGCGACATGCCGAACTCGCAGACCATCTTGCGGGCGAGCTCGGTGGAGCGCTCGATGTCGTTGCCGGCGCCGGTGGTCATCTGCTTGAGGAAGATCTCTTCGGCGCAGCGACCGCCCATGAGGGTGGCGAGGCGGGTTTCGAGATACTCCTTGGTGACGGTGTGCTGGTCTTCCTCGGGGAGGTAGACGGTGACACCGAGGGCCATGCCGCGGGGGATGATGGTGACCTTGTGGAGCGGGTCGGAGTGCTCGCGCAGAGCGGAGACGAGAGTGTGACCGGCCTCGTGATAGGCGGTGATGCGCTTCTCTTCGTCGGTGAGGAGCATGGACTTGCGCTCGGCACCCATCATGACCTTGTCCTTCGCTACTTCGAAGTCGTACATGTGGACCGATTTGCGGTTGTAGCGGGCGGCGGTGAGGGCGGCCTCGTTGACCATGTTGGCGAGGTCGGCTCCGCTGAAGCCCGGGGTGCCACGAGCGAGGACGTTGAGGTTGACGTCTTCGGCCATGGGGACCTTCCGGGAGTGGACCTTGAGGACTTCTTCGCGGCCACGGATGTCGGGACGATCGACGATGACGCGGCGATCGAAGCGGCCGGGGCGGAGGAGGGCGGGGTCGAGAACGTCGGGGCGGTTGGTCGCGGCGACGAGGATGACACCGTCGTTGGACTCGAAGCCGTCCATCTCGACGAGGAGTTGGTTGAGGGTCTGCTCGCGCTCGTCGTGTCCGCCGCCGAGGCCTGCGCCACGGTGACGGCCGACTGCGTCGATTTCGTCGATGAAGATGATGCAGGGGGCGTTCTTCTTGCCCTGCTCGAAGAGGTCGCGGACGCGGGATGCGCCGACGCCGACGAACATCTCGACGAAGTCAGAGCCGGAGATGGAGAAGAAGGGAACGTTGGCTTCGCCGGCGACTGCGCGGGCGAGAAGGGTCTTGCCGGTGCCCGGAGGTCCGACGAGGAGGACGCCCTTGGGGATGCGGCCGCCGAGGCGCTGGAACTTCTGCGCTTCGCGGAGGAACTCGATGATCTCCTTGAGCTCTTCCTTGGCTTCGTCAACGCCGGCGACATCCTTGAAGGTGATCTTCTTCTGCTGCATGGAGAGCAGGCGGGCGCGCGATTTGCCGAAGCTCATGGCCTTGTTGCCGCCGGACTGCATCTGGCGGAGGAGGAAGAACCAGAGGCCGAGGAGGAGGGCGAAGGGCGCGATGGAGATGAGGAAGCTGAGCCACTGGTTCTGGCTCTGATCCTTGATGTTGATGTTGACGCCGTGATCGCGCAGCGTCTTGTACATGTCGGGGTAGTTGCCCGGAATGATGGTGTGGAACTGATTCTTCAAGTCGTCACGATAGTGGCCAGTGACTTCGGCTCCGGTAACGGTGACGTCGCTGATTTTGCCCTGATCAGCGTCGTTGAGCAACTGGGTGAGACTGATGTTCTTTTCCTGAGTGCCGCCGGTTGTTTTGACGACGACCTGCCAGAGAAAGACCAGGCAGGTAATCATGAAGACCCAGATCAGGATTTGTTTGACGGTCGAGTTCAAAGCGAATTTCCTCATTTTCCGGTCTGCAATTGCCCAAAAACCCCACTGGCGGCTTGTCAGACCCGGCTGCGGACGCAAAAGCGGACGAAGCCCACAACTATTAGACGCTAGATTTTGAAGGAAGGTTCTGATGCTGGTGGAGTTGCTTAATCCCCAGCGGCAGGCCTGCCTCAGTCAAGTAGTTAGATTCTACTCTCTGGCGAAGCTTTCCGGGTGGCAAATGAGGAAGGTTGATGTGACTTTAGGGGGAGGTGAGGAAAACGGGTCAAGTCAACCCTGGCGAACGGTTTCAGGAGGCTTTGGGGTGGTTTTCGCGGGGGAGGAGGGCATCCCCGAAGCTAATATCGCGATGAACAGAAAAGGTCGGGCAAAGGGCAGTTGTGCGCACGAAAAATAGTGGGGGAAAAGGGCCTATTCCTGACGAAATAGGCGGAGTTCGCGGGGAGAGCGGTCGGCGCGGAGGCCGTTGGAGAGGTGGAGGGAGGCTCCGGTGCGGGCGGCTACGGTGGGATCGGGTCGAAATCCACAGAGGGCGAGGAGGCGGGAGGTCTCGTCGAAGCTGAGACGCGCGCCGAGCTGGCGGGCGGCGGCACGGAGGACGCGGCGGCGAAGGGCTGGGTCGAGGGCGCGGAGGCGGTCGAGTTCGATGGAGATGGTGGATTGGCCGGGAGTGGTGCTGACGGCGCGGCCGCCTCCGCGGACGGGTTTGCCGGGCAGGAGGAGTTGGGGGAGGATGCGGGCGAGTTCGGCTTGCCAGCGGGATTCTTCTTCGCGGGCGAGTTCGGCGAGGTTGGCGAGCGTCTGGTCGAGGTTGGGATTGTAGGCGCGGAGTTGGGGAAGGAGTTCGTGGCGGATTTTGTTGCGGGTGAAGGCGATGTCGGTGTTGGTGGAGTCGTCGCGCCAGGATTGATTGGATTGTTTGAGGAAGGCTTCGATGTCGGCGCGGCGAGTGTTGAGGAAGGGGCGGAGGATCTTTCCTTTTGGCAGAGTGATGATGGGATGGATGGCGCTGAGGCCTTCGGTCCAGGCTCCGCGGAGGAGTTTCATGAGGACGGTTTCGGCCTGGTCGTCGAGGGTGTGGGCGGTGAGGATGGTGTCGGCGTGGCCGGAGTCGAGGAGGGTCGAGAAGAATTCGTAGCGTGCGTTGCGGGCGGCTTCTTCGACGGACTCGCGTGTGTCGGCGATGCGGGCGGGGATGTCGGCGTGGTGGAGGTGGAGGGGGATGTCGAGTGAGATGCAGAGGTCTTCGACGAATTGCTGGTCGGCGTTGGATTCGGCTCCGCGAAGGTGGTGATTGATGTGGACGGCGCTGAGGCCGACGCCGAGGGATTCGCGAGGGGTGGTGTTGGCGGCGTGGAGGGTGAGGAGGAGAGCGACAGAGTCGGCACCGCCAGAGATGGCGACGCAGAGGCGGTCTCCGGGTTTGATGTGGGTGCGGTCGAAGGCGAGGGTGGGCGATACGGACATTGCGATGAGGATACAGTTCGACTGACTTTTGTTTCTATGTGGCTTTCTATGTCGCGGGGATGTCTCCAGTATGTCTTGTATGTCTTGAGGTAAAAAAAATCAATGACGGAGACGGTTCCGGGGCTGGGGTGGATTCGTCTAACAGCAACGTCCAAAGCTAATGCTGAGGACTCCTTTCTAATCGGGCCCGATCTACATCTACATTTATGGAGACTGAAACGTGAAGTCGATGATTGTCACGCTGCTTCTGATCGGCACGGCTTATGCCGCTGATGTACCGCTTACCAACCTGACCTTTACCAATGCGAATGGGCAGACGACGGAATACCATGGCGCTCGCGCGCTGAAGATGACGACGAAAGACGGCAAGCACGAGGGGATTGCGGCTATTCCTGGGCTGAAATTTCGTGACGGCACGATTGATGTTGAGGTTTCGGGTGCGCCGGTAAAGGGCGCTTCGGAGGATGCTCGCGGGTTTATCGGAGTCATCTTCCGGCAACAAAAGGAGTCGAGGCCATTTGAGATTCTCTATATACGTCCGACGAACGGCCGGGCAGATGACCAGCTTCGCCGCAACCATACGGTGCAGTATTCTTCCGATCCGGATTGGCCCTGGGATCGGTTGCGGAAGGAATCGCCGGGAATGTATGAGTCGTACGCGGATATGCAGGCCGGCGAATGGACGCATATGCGAATTGTGGTGAAGGGGCGCGATGCTGCTCTGTACATCAACCATGCCGAACAGCCGTGCCTGATTGTGCACGACCTGAAACTGGGAGACGTTGAGGGCGGAGTCGCGCTGTGGATCGGGTCGGATACGGAAGGGTACTTCCGCGATCTCAGAGTTACGAAGTGAATTTTCTCTCTTTATACTGAGGGATGCTCAAGACTAGATTGGCTACGGCTGCGGATGCGGAGCTGATTGCTCAGCATAGGCGGAGCATGTTTGTCGATGCAGGGTCGGCGGAAGAGGCGGCAATGCAGACGATGACGGAGAATTTTGTCGAGTGGGTGCGGCCGAGGTTGAACGACGCCCGCTATGTGGGATGGATTGTCGAAGAAGATAGCCGCGTTGTGGCAAGCGCAGGGATGTGGCTGATTGATTTTCCGCCGCATTGGATGGATGCGGAGCCGGTGCGTGCTTATTTGTCGAATTTTTACGTCGAGCCTGCTTTTCGCGGAAAGGGGCTTGCGTATGAGTTGCTGAAGACTGCGCTGAACGATGCGCGGCGGCGAGGGATCAAGGTGGTATCGCTGCATGCTTCGAAGTTTGGCAAGCCTCTGTATGAGCGGAATGGGTTCGAGCCGACTAACGAGATGATCTTGAGGTTGGGCGACGAGCCAGTTGGGTGAGATGGCTTCCTGCAGGAGCGCGAAACTTCAGTTGGTTTCTGCTTCGGCCGCAACGACGGTCGGAGCGGTTTCTGCGACATGTGCCTGGAAGCCGCGGCGGAGGTATTGGAAGAAGGGTGAGTCGGAGGGCGGGGGTGCGGGGGCGATCGATGCCGTGTTGGGGAGATCGGTGTTGATCAGGGATGCGAGCTGGTCCCATACGCGGAAGTCGTTTTCGATTTCGTGATGGGGTTTGTTGAGGGTGCGGGAGTACCAACTGTAGTTGTCGCAGTTGATGGGGCGGTCTTCGTAGGTCATGCGAATGTTGCCGAGGATTTTGGTGTGGGCGGGATCGGCGGCGATGATTTGCGGCTGGCCGTGAAGGGGGCCTCGGCTTTGATAGAAGTTGATGGCGGTTGCGACGTTGGGGGAGATGGTCGCGGGTTTGTGGAGGGGTTTGCCGATGGTGTCGACCTGGATGGTGAGGGCGACAGGAATGCCCATTTTGTCGAGGTCGCGGGCGAAGGCGACGGTTTCGGTGGCGCCCCAGCTGTGGCCGTAGATGATGACGGTGGCTTGTTCTTTTTCGAGGGAGGATAGGACGCCGTCGTTGTCGGTGTCGAGGAAGCGTACGACGTTGTGAAGGGCCTTTTTGCCGTGGTGATTGCCGAAGACTTCGGCGTGAATGGACGGGTAACGGTCGCGAAGGTATGCGGCGAACTGTACTTCGGGGTGCTTTGTGTCATTGCGGCTGACAAAGCCGCCGACGAAGCCGATGATGATCACGTTGTGGGTGGTTGGTGCAAGCGTCGTTGATAGCTTAGTGGAAGCGGCTTCGGTGGCGGGAAGCGCTGCGTGGAGTGCGTCTTCCTGGCTATGGGCGATGCCCGGCGCCCCGAGAAGCATTGCGGTCAAAATGAGGACCAGTGCGGTGAGCTTCAAATGCAGACGATCTATCAATGCGGGGTCCCTCGGCTCATCTTCAGCGTGCGCCTACGAAATAAGGTGCACAATGACCCTTAGGATGTATCAGCAGTATGAAGGTTTCGAAATTTGATTGTAGCTGACGGGTGGCCGGACGTCGTTGCGCCAGGTCAAGTGCAAGTGAAAGTAAACGCATATCTTGTATACTTCGCAGGTTATGCGAGTATTTGTGATTCTTCCAGCAGCAGGTATTGGTACGCGGATGGCCGCGGGTGGGACGTCGACGGTGGCGCCGAAGCAGTTTTTGGAGATTGGCGGCGTACCGGTACTGGTGCGTTCGGTGAAGGCGTTTCTGGCGGTGCCGCGGGTGGATGCGGTTTGCGTTGCGGTGCGGGCGCAGGAGCGGGAGCGGGTGGAGGCGCAGATGCTCGAATACAACCTGGGCGCGCGGGTGCATATGGTGGAGGGTGGCGACCATCGGCAGCAGTCGGTGGGGAATGCGCTGGCGGCGCTGGAGTGCGACGAGAACGATGTGGTGCTGGTGCATGATGCAGTGCGGCCGCTGATCGATCCGGCGACGATTGAACGGACGATCGATGCGGTGATCAAGCATGGCGCGGCGATTGTCGGGCTGCCGGCGGTGGATACGATCAAACAGGTGGAACGGACGGCAGATGGGGCGATTGTGACGGCGACGATTCCGCGGGAACGGATTGTGCAGGCGCAGACGCCGCAGGGGGCGTTGTTTGGTCTGCTGCGGAGGGCGTTTATCGAGGCCGAATCGGATGAGTTTGCCGGGACCGATGAGGCTAGTTTGCTGGAGCGGGCGGGGATTGAGGTGGCGGTGGTGTCGGGGTCGGCGAAGAATTTCAAGATTACGCAGCCGGGGGATATTGAGCTGGCGGAGTTTTATCTGGGTAAGGCGTAACAGTGATCAAAGGGATAAAAAACTGATAAGAGAAGATGGAGAGTTGAGTGCGATTGATAGAGGGTGCTGAGTTTTCTGGTGGCAACGATCCTTTGACAGAGAAGATTATTGGAGTGTTCTACGAGGTTTATAACGAGCTTGGATTTGGGTTTCTGGAGTCGGTTTACCGTGAGGCGATGCGGATTGCACTGGGACAAGCTGGATTACGAGTAGAGGCTGAGGTTCCGGTTCCGGTGAGCTTTCGCGGAAGTCTTGTTGGAGTTTTTCGCGCGGATCTTGTGGTCGAGGAGCGAGTCATCGTTGAGTTAAAGACTGCGGATTCGATCGGCAAGGCGCATGAGGCTCAGGTGCTGCACTATCTGCGGGCCTCGACGATGGAGATTGGACTGGTGATGAACTTTGGGCCAGATGCCAAATTTCAACGGATCGTTTTTCAGAATGCCCGGAAGAAGAGAATGTCTGTTGAAGTCCTGCAACAGGTTTGAAGGCGTGGGAAGATAAATGTATGGGGATGAGGATTGGTTACGGATTTGATTCGCATGCGTTCAAGGCGGGCGTGCCGCTGGTGATTGGCGGGCTTGCGATTGAACACCCGGAGGGGTTGGCGGGGCACTCGGATGGAGATGTGTTGCTGCATGCGATTACGGATGCTTTGCTGGGGGCGGTGAGCGCGGGGGATATTGGAACGTTCTTTCCGCCGAGCGATCCGCGGTGGAAGGGTGCGGCTTCGAGTGTGTTTTTGAAGACGGCGCTGGAAGAGGTGGCGACGGCTGGGTACAAGATCGTCAATGTGGATACGGTGCTGGTGATGGCGAAGCCGAAGATTGTGCCGATCGCCGGGGAGCTGCGCGAGAGTGTTGCGGCGCTGCTGGGGGTGAAGCCGGGTGAGGTTGGGATCAAGGCGAAGACGCCGGAGGGGTTGAACCAGGATGGCGTTGCGGTGGCGCATGCGACGGTGCTGCTGGAGAGTCTTGGGATTCCGGAGTCGGTGGGGGCGATGAGCGCTACGGCTGAGGTTGAGGATGACATTGATGTGGTGGTGAAGACGCTGGTGGGGGACAGGCGCGATGTGTCGGCACTGGGGCGGAAGAAGACTCCGTTCGATACGGACGATCTGACGTAGCGGCGGCGTTGATTATGTCCGCTCGCTTGTCGGAATATTCCCTCGGGGGCTGAAGCCCAAAACGTTTGCTGTGCTTATGGCGTGGCTGAAGCCACGCCCCTTCAAGGCTACGCCCTTCAACAGGAACTTCTCACGAGGATTTTACGAGGGCGATGGCGAATCCGTCGTAGCCTTTGCTTCCTACGGTCTGGAGTGCGGTGGCATCGAGGCGTGGATGGGCGCCGAGCTTTTCGAGAAAGGTTCGGGTGCCGGTGACGCGCGGGTCGGTGTTGTTGGGATCGAGGATTTCGCCGTCGCGGATGACGTTGTCCCCAATGATGATGGTGCCTGGACGCGAGAGGCGGATTGCCCACTCGAGGTAGACGGGATTGTTGGGCTTGTCGGCGTCGAGGAAGATGAGGTCGAACGGAGCGGCTTTTTCGGCGTGCAGGCGGGCGAGGGAGTCGAGCGCGGGGCCGACGCGGAGGTCCACGATTGAGGACAGTCCGGCGCGCTGGATGTTGGCTGCGGCTACGGTGGCGTGGGCGGGGTCGAGTTCGAGGGTGATGAGTTTGCCGTTGGGCGGCAGGGCTCGCGCGAGCCAGATGGTGCTGTAGCCGCCGAGAGTGCCGATCTCGAGGATGCGGGTGGCTCCCTGGATGCGTGCGAGCAGATGAAGGAGTTTGCCCAGGTTGGGGGTGACGTCGATGGAGGGCAGACTGGCGCGGGCGTTTGCCTGTACGGCGTCCTTGAGCGCCTGGTCGGGGTGGACAAGGGTGTCTGAGAGGTAGTTGTCGACTGAGGTCCAGAGTTCTTTATCCATAGTCGAGATGATAGAGGCAGCGCAATCGTGGCGTCACGCTGGTTGCGGTTGCGATTGCTTTTCGAAGAATGCTCTCGGCGAGGGGAGACCGTCGGGTTAGACTTTCGAATACTCCAATTTTCCTTCGAGGACTCGATGAAGATCAGGCTTGGGCTGGTAACGGCGTGTTTGTTTGTGGTGAGTGGGTATGTGCGGGCGCAGGCTCCGGGACTGAACCAAGAGGAGTTCATCAAGACGCATTATGCGAAGTATGAGTACCGGATCCCGATGCGGGATGGGGTGAAGCTGTTTGTGTCGGTGTATACGCCGCTGACGGGAGCGTTCAAGGATCCGGGGCCGTATCCGTTTTTGATGACGCGGACGCCGTATAGCTGCGGGCCTTATGGTGAGGACAAGATGCCGATGCGGCTGGGGCCGAGCCAGGAGCTGCTGGAGAGTGGGTACATCTTTGTTTGCGGCGATGCGCGTGGGCGGTATCAGAGCGAAGGTGTGTTTCAGGAGATGAATCCGCACATCGACGATAAGAAATCAAATAAGGACGTCGATGAGTCGACCGATACGTATGACACGGTTGAATTTTTGTTGAAGCATGTGGAGAACAACAACGGCAAGGTGGGGATTGCGGGGATCAGCTATCCGGGGTTTTATACGTCGGCGAGCATTATCGATTCACATCCGGCGATCAAGGCGGCGAGTCCGCAGGCTCCGATGACGGATCTGTTTTTCAATGATGACGGGTATCACGGCGGGGCGTTTATGCTGTCGGCGCAACTATGGGTTTTACGTATTTTTCTATCCGCAGAAGAACCCTGACACTGCCTGAGAAGCGCGCCGAGTATGACTTTGGTACGCCTGACAGTTACAAGTACTACCTGCAGGCGGGGCCGACCGGGAATCTGGATAAGGCGTTCGCCGGAACGAACTATCTGTTTCATGATCAGCTGGTGCATACGACCTACGACGATTACTGGAAGAAGCGCGACCTGTCGCGGCATATGAAGAATATTCATGCGGCGGTGATGACGGTCGGCGGGTGGTTCGATGCGGAGGATTTGTCGGGGCCGTTCAAGACGTTTCATGCGATCGACGAGTTCAATCCGGGCGCGGTGAATACGCTGGTGGTGGGGCCGTGGACGCATGGTGGTTGGGCGCGGAACGACGGCGATCGTCTTGGGGATGTGACGTTCAATTCAAAGACGTCGCTGTTCTATCGGAGACAGATTGAGTTTCCGTTCTTTGAGTACTACCTGAAGGGAGTCGGTCAATCGAACAACAAGAGCGGGGGCGTGCCGCTGCCGAAGGCTTATGTTTTTGAGACGGGAAGCAATGTTTGGAAGAAGTATGATGCGTGGCCTCCGAAGTCTGCGGCGGCGAAGACGCTTTATTTTCGTGCGGGCGGAAAGCTGAGCTTCGATCCGCCGACGGAGAAGACTGGTGTGGATGAGTATGTGAGCGATCCGGCGCATCCGGTGCCGTTTGTGAGTTACACGACGGATACGGTTCCGCAGCGGTATATGGATGACGACCAGAGGTTCGCTGCGCAGCGGCCGGATGTGCTGGTGTATGAGACGGAGCCGCTGACGGAGGATGTGACGCTTGCGGGGCCGGTGCGGCCGAAGCTGAAGGTGGCTTCGACGGGGACGGATTCGGATTTTGTGGTGAAGCTGATTGATGTGTATCCGGATGACTATCCGAATCCGCCTGCGGATGCGGTCAGGGAAGCGGATTGTGGGGGCTGTCCCGATGGTGATGGGCGGGTATGAGCAGTTGGTGCGGGGCGAGCCGATGCGGGCGAAGTTCCGGGATAGCTGGGAGAAGCCGACTGCGCTGACGCCGGGGAAGATGGTTGAGGTGAATGCGCGAGATGCCGGATATCAACCATACGTTCCGCGCCGGGCACAGGATTATGGTGCAGGTGCAGAGCTCGTGGTTCCCGCTGGTGGACCGGAATCCGCAGACGTTTGTGGATATACCGCTGGCGAAGCCGGAGCAGTTTGTGAAGGCGACGGAGAGTGTTTATCGGAGTGCGGATGCGGCTAGCGGGGTCGAGGTTCTGGTGATTCCGCAACACTGATTTCGAGATGCGTGTTGACAAAAAGAAAGTGCCCGGTCTATTGTCTCCCATAAGATGATTAGGGAAGATAAGAACGACAATGGGCAGTTGATTCAGGGGACGGTAGAGATGCTGGTCCTGAAGGCGCTGGCGCGCGGGCCGATGCATGGGTATGGTGTTGCCGAGTGGATTGAGCAGACATCGCAACAGGTTCTGAGAGTGGAAGAGGGCGCGCTGTATCCGGCGCTGCACCGGCTGGAGCTGCGTGGGCTTTTGAGTGCGAAGTGGGGAGCTTCGGACAACAATCGCCGGGCGAAGTTTTATCAGTTGACGGCTGAGGGAAAGAAGCGGCTTGATACCGAGTCATCCCGCTGGGCGCGATTGTCGGCGGCGGTTGCGTTTGTTATGCAGGCGTCGTGATTCAGGCTCCGGGAGGGGGATCCAATGGCCAAGATGCATGAGTTTTTGCTTCGGTTCAAGGCGCTGTTTGCGAAGCGTCGCATGGATCGCGAGATGGCGGAGGAGCTGGATTTTCATCAGGCGATGCTGCGAGAGAAGTTGCTGCGGCAGGGAGTGCCTGAGGCTTCGGTGGAGGGGGCGACTCGCCGTGCGTTTGGCAATCCTGTGCGATGGCATGAGCGATTGCGCGAGCTTTGGCAGTTTCGAACGCTGGAGAATCTGCGGAGAGACGTTTATTTTTCGATACGGTTGCTGCGGAGGTCGCCCGGGTTTACGGCGGTGGCGCTGCTGACGCTTGTGCTGGGGGTGGGTGCGAATACGGCGATCTTTTCGCTGATCAATGGGTTGCTCTTGCGGCCGCTTCCGGTGCCTCATGCAAAGGAGCTGGCTGTGCTTGGCATGATTCAGGGGCGTCCGACGCCAAACTATAGCTTTCCTGCGCCGTTTTTCCGGAGCCTGGAGAAAAGGCGTGAGGTTTTTTCCGATGTGTTCGCGTTTGACCAAAACACCTTTCAGGTTCGGGGCAGTTCGAACAACGAAAATATTAGTGGTCAATATGTGAGTGGGGAGTTCTTTCGTGCGCTGCAGCCGCCGGCGCTGTTGGGGCGAACGCTGACGCCGGATGACGATGTTACGGGTGGCAATCCTGCGGGGTTGGCGGTGGTGATCAGCGAACACTTCTGGAGGAGCTGGTTTGGAGGGGCTTCGGACGTCCTGGGGCACAAGCTGCAGATCGACAATACGATGTTCACGGTGGCGGGGGTGATGCCTAAGTCGTTTATAGGAGCGAACCCTGCGCAACTGTCGGAGATCTTTGTGCCGTTGTCGGCAGAACCGATTCTCGAAGGAGCGCGAAGCATGACGGCGGTTGGCCATCATGGGTGGTGGTTGACGGTGATGGGACGGCTGCAGCCGGGCGTGACAGTCGAGCAGGCGAATGCGGCATTGCTGCCCATGTCGATGCCGATCCTGCATGAGGCGGTTCCGGAGGCGGCGTGGATCGCACGGGCGGAGAAACAACATTTTCGTTTCACGGCGGAGCCGGGATCGAAGGGCTTTACTTATATTCGTTTTACGTTCCGCAAGCCGTTGATGGCGGTGTTTGCGATGTGCGGGGGAGTGCTGTTGCTTGCGTGTTTGAACCTGGCCAGCCTGCTGATGGCGCGGGGCGCAGCGAGGGAGCGTGAGCTGGCGACGCGGCTGGCGATGGGCGCGACACGGATGAGGCTGATTCAACAGCTGCTGATGGAGAGTCTGTTGATCGCTTTGATTGGAACGATGATTGGGTTGGCCGCGGCGCCGTTTGTGAGCAGGGCGTTGGCGACGATGTTGATGAGCGGGGGTGGGGCTCGTGCGGTACATCTGGACACTTCGCTGGACTTCAGAGTGTTTGCGTTTGCGGCGCTGGCGGCGGTGGTGGCGGCGGTGTTGATTGGACTGGTGCCGGCGCTGCAGGCGACGTCGCGCAATCTGCATGACCACATCAAGGACGGACAGCATGCAATACAGGCGCATGAGCGACGAAGAGTGTTGCCGAAGGCGATGATGGCGGCGGAAGTTGGGCTTGCGCTGATGCTGGCTGTGGGGGCGGGGTTGTTGTCGACGAGCCTGGTGCGGCTCTATCGGACGGATATTGGGTTTGATCCAAAGGGATTGGTGAACATCAAGTTGAACACGGATAAGCAGGCACTGGACGGCGAGGCGCTGGTGGGGTTGTACAAGCAGTACGGAGAGACGCTGAGCCATCAGCCGGGAGTGAGGAGTGTCAGTTTTGCTCGTACGGTTCCGCTGAGCAACATGGAGTGGGACGAGGACTATAAAGTGGCGGGAGGAAGCACCCATAACTCACACGTGAATTCGGTAGCGCCGGCTTATTTTCAGACGATGCGCATTCCGCTGCTGGAAGGGAGGGATTACCGTTGGACGGACACGCCGACCACCGGACGGAAGATCATTTTGAACCAGGCGGCGGCGAAGCTTTTCTTTCCGGGACGGAGTGCGCTTGGGCAGAGCATTTTGTCCGATCCGGATAAGGTGTCCTATGAGGTGATTGCTGTGGTGGGGGATGCGAAGTATGACGATCTGCGGACGCCGGCGCCCCCGACGGGGTATCTGCCGATCACGCAGAATGAGTTGAAGGGGAAACCATCGTATACGGCTGTGGTGCGGGTGGATGAACCTGCGGGGCCGTTGGCCGGAGCGGCGCGATCGATAGCGGCACAGATGGCGCCCGATATTCCCGCTCCCATGATGACGACGATGGAGAGTGTGATTGATGCTTCGATCAGCTCGGAGAGGGTGATGGCGTTGCTGTCGGTGTTCTTTGCGGGGTGTGCGCTGCTGGTGACGGGGATTGGGCTGTATGGGACGCTGGCGTATGCGACGGCGCGGCGGACGAGTGAAATTGGAATACGGATGGCGCTGGGTGCGCGGAGGGCGCAGGTGGTGCGGATGGTGTTTCGCGAGAATTCCATCGTTGCGGTGGTGGGTTCGGCGGTGGGGTTGGTCGCGGCGGCGCTGGCTTCGCGGGCGCTGGCGAGCTTTCTCTACAGCACTTCGGCAAGGGATCCCTGGGTGATGGTGGTGGCGGTGGCGGCGGTGGTCGTGATTGCGAGTGCGGCGTCTCTGCTTCCTGCGCTGCGAGCGGCACGGATTGAGCCGATGGCGGCGATTCGGCACGAGTAGTCGCGGTCAAATGGAAGACCGGGCGGTGGCCCCTGCTTAAGAACGCTGTTGTGCCGCGTTACCGGAATTCATGACGAACATGTGAAGGGCGTGATAAGTTGCTTGTCACGACATCCTGGGCCGCGGATGCAGAAGGAGGCGGTATGGATCCAATCACATTAGCAATCATTGCAGCAATCTCCGCCGGGGCGGCAAGTGGTGCTACCGATGTGGCGAAGAGTGCGATCGTCGACGGATACAACGGACTCAAGAATCTGATTAAGAAGAAATGGGGTGGAGGCAGCGCCGTTGCAACGGCTGTCGACCAGTTGCAGGCGAACCCTAACTCGGAGGCGAGAAAGAGCGTGCTGGCGGAAGAAGTGACTGCTGCCAAGGCAAGCGACGATCCGGAAATTGCTGCTGCGGCGAAGTCGCTGCTTGCGTTGATTCAGAAGATGCCGGGTGGAGAGAAGCACATCCAGAGCGCGCAGGGCATCGGAATTGCGCAGGCGGATCGCGGAGGCAAGGCAAGCGTCCAGATGGGATATTCGGCGGACGACATCAAGAAGATGCAAGGAGGGCTACAGGAAGGGTTTGATAACGAGAAGCTGAGGAAAACCGGTCAGGGCAATGGCTGAACCGGGGCCGGTGACGCAGACCGCGAGTGGAACTGGCATCGCGCTGGCTACGAATGGCAGCACGGCGACGGTAAATATAACCGGCTACACGGCGCCCCAGGTGAAGGAACTTCTGGATTCGGTCGGAGCTTCGAAGCAGAGCGAGATCGATAAACTGAGCCGCAACCTGGACGTGAGCACAGGCGCTCTCCGCGGATTCTTCAGCATTCTTCGAGCCAGCGATGTGCCTCTGGAGAAGCTGCCACAGACACTGACAGAGATCGCGCAGCGTCATCTGGAGATGCAGCGGAGGTTGTCAGCTCTTGATCCGGAAGATCCGGAAGTACGGGGATTGATCGAACAAGCCCGTGAACTTCTGGAGCATGCGGATTCGACGGGGGCCTACGACAGGGCAGACAAGCTTCTGGCGGATGCGGAAGACGCGGAGATGCGTGCGCTGCGTGAGGCGGACGATCTGCTGCAGTTGGCGAAGGAGTCGGCGAGCCGGCGGCGGAAGAGTGCCGCAGCGACGAGAGCTCAGCGAGGATCGTTGAGCGAAACCAGACTGAAGTGGATGGAGGCGTCGCAACACTATAAGGCTGCTGCCGATCTGCTCGCAGACGAAAGTCTCGCAGATCGTGTTCCTTATCTGCGTGCGTACGGTATCAACCTGTACCGATACGGAGACGAAAAGGGCGACAATGTTGTGCTGACGCAGTCGGTCGGAGTGTTTCAAAACCTTGCCAAGGAACAGCTTGGGGCTAAGGACAGGTTGGGCTGGGCGGAGTCGCAGAGGAGCCTGGGAATCGTATTGCGCGTGCTGGGCGATCGTGGTGGAGGGACCGACCGGCTGAAAGAATCGGTTAATGCCTGCGAGGCGGCACTAACGGTTTATACGAAGGAGGCATATCGGGTGGAGTGGGGGATGGTCCAGAACAGTCTGGGCAACGCGTGGTTCACGCTGGCGCGGTCGCAAAGCGGCACCGACGAACTGGAGAAGGCGATCAAGGCGTATCGCGAGGCGTTGACGGTAAGGACATCGAAAGACTTTCCGGCAGACTGGACCGCTACGCAGAGTAATCTTGCGGGCGTGCTGCGCATGATGGGTTCACGCAAGACGCAGACCACGGAGCTGCAGGAAGCGAAGGGGATCTACGAGGAAGTGCTCAAAGTCTGCGATAAGGCAAAGGAGCCGCTGGGATGGGCTGCGACGCAAAACAACCTCGGGAACGTGCTTTTCGTCCTCGCCACGAGGGAGCAGGGAACCGCAAAGTTCGAGGGCTCGATTGCTGCGTATCAAGAGGCGGGTAAGGTGTACACGCGCGATCGCGTTCCTCTGGACTGGGCGATGATTCAGAACAATATCGGGAATGCGATGTTTACGGTGGGTGAGCGCGAGGGCGACGCCAAGCGGTTGAAAGACTCGATTGTGCTGTTCAATGCTGCGCTTGAAGAGAGGACCAGGGAGCGGGTTCCGCTGGATTGGGCAAGGACACAGGACAACCTGGGAAATGCACAGAAAGCTCTCGGCGAGCTGCTAGGCGATGCCGGATCGCTGGATGACGCGTTGAAGTCGTTTCGCGAATCTTTGAAAGAGCGCAAACGGGATGTGGTGCCGATGGACTGGGCGACGACACAGCATAATCTCGGAGCTGTGCTGGGAAGCATTGGATTGCGGAAGCAAGGGACCGAGGAGTTGTTGCAGTCCAAGGCTGCTTGTGAAGAGGCATTGAAGGAGCGGACACGCGAACGAGTGCCTTTGGACTGGGCGATGACGATGAACTGCCTGGCTAAGGCGCTGGGTGAGTTAGGACGGCGGGAGGAGGGGACCAAAGGGCTTATTGAGGCCGCTAATACCTGGAATCTGGCTCTGGAGGAATGCACACGCGAGCGTATGCCGTTCGAATGGGCGAAGATGCAAAACAACCTTGCGTATGACCTGCTGCTGTTGGGCAGCCGGGAGACCGGTACGGTGAGTCTTGGGAAATCGGTGGACGCTAGCCGGCAGGCGTTGCTGGAGCGGCCTCGGGAACGCAATATCAGGCTGTGGACGACGACGATGAACAATCTGGGCGAAGCGCTGGCTCTGTGGGGAGGGCGCGAGGCAGGAACGGAGCGGTTGCGGGAGGCAGTTCCTGTGCTGCGGTCGGCTCACGAGGGACTTCGCGAGATGAAGACGCTGACCGCGGATGACGAGGCGGAATTCAACGGGTGCCTCAACCCCCTGTTGTTGACGATCGCGCAGCGTGAGCATCTTTCGCGTCCGCTGCCTTAGGTCCGTCCCGTTTTACCAGATGCGAACGCGGTCTTTGGGGGCGAGGTAGAGTTTGTCTGTGGGTTGAATGTCGAAGGAGGTGTACCAGCCGTCTTCGTTGCGGACGGTGAGGGCGCGGTACTGGGCGGGTGGGTGAGGATCGGTGAGGACTTCCTGACGGAGAGCAGCGTCGCGCATGATGGTTGCCCAGTTTTGACCGAAGGCGATAAAGAACTGCTGGTCGCCGGTGAAGTTGTCGACTTTGGGAGCGGTGCTGCCTTTGAGTGAAGCGTGGAAGGCGTCGAATGCGGCGGCGAGACCAGCGACGTCAGCGATGGCTTCGCCGAGGACCTGCTTGCCTTTGACGTGGACGCCGGGGAAGGGCTCGTAGGTGTCGTATTGCGCAGCGAGGGCAGCGGTAACGGACTCGAAGTGGGCGAGGTCTTCGGGGGTCCACCAGTTGCGGACGCGGCCCTGGGAGTCGAAGGCGGCGCCCTCGGAGTCGAAGGTGTGGCTGATCTCGTGGCCAATGATGGTACCGATGGCTCCGTAGTTATGCGCGGCCGGACCCTTGGGATCGAAGAAGGGCGGCTGCAGGATGGCAGCGGGGAAGTTGAGACCGTTGTTGAGCGGAAGATTGACGGCGTTGACGGTCTGCGGATACATGCACCACTCTTTGCGATCAGTGGGCTTGTCGATGCGGTTGAGGGAGTAGTGGTACTCAAAGAGGCTGGCGTTCCAGAGATTGGTGAAGAGATTGTCGGGGACGATCTGGAGCGCGGTGTAGCTGCGAAAGTGGTCGGGGTAGCCGACGCTGACCTGAAGGGTGCCGAGTTTGGTGAGGGCTTCTTTCCTGGTGGCGGGGGCCATCCACGTGTTCTGCTCGAGGCGGGCGCGGAAGGCGGCGATGAGATTCGCGACGAGGGTTTCGGCCTGGGCTTTGGCTTCGGGTGGGAAGAAGCGCTCGGCGTAGATTTTGCCGACGGCTTCAGCGAGAGTGCTGGAGACGAGGACGTCGCCGCGAAAGTCGCGGGGGCGTGGCTTGGGAGTGCCGTTGAGCGTGGTGCCGAAAAAGGCGAAGCGTTCGTCGGCCAGGGCTTTGGAGGTAGCGGTGGCGTACTGCACGAGGAGGTGATAGGCGAGGAGGTCTTTCCACGCATCGATGGGTTGCGAGGCGACGAGCGCGGCTTCGCCGGTGAAGGCTGTAGGTTGCCAGACGATGAAGACCTGCTGCTTATCGAGCCCGGCGGCGCGGAAGAACTCGGGCCAATCGAGGCCCGGGGCTTTGGCGGTGAAGTCGGCGGGATGCCACGGGTTGTTGGCTTTGTGGATGTCTTCAGAGTCGGCGAGGGAGATTTGTACTTTTGCGATGGCGGTTTCGAGCGCGAGGACGCGAGTGGCGCGGGTGTCAGGGTCTGAGAGTCCGGCGAGCCGGAACATCGCGGCTATGTTCGTTTGATATTTCGCGCGAATGGCTTTGATGTTGTCGGTGTCGGAGAGGTAGTAGTCGCGGTCGGGGAGTTCGATGCCGCCCTGGAGGAGGTAGGGGGCGTAGTGGTCGGGGTCGTTGAAGCTGGGCGCGACCCAAAGGCCGAAGATGTTGTCGGTATGGAAGTTGGTGAAGTTGAGAGCGTCGACGTCGGCACGGAGGGTGAGGCCCAGGGCGTGGGCGAGCTCGCGCGGAGTGTGAATGGCGGCGATGGCGTTGAGGTGAGGCTTGAGTGCGGCGGTGCCGTGGGATTCGATGGCTGCTTCGTCCATGTAGGAACGGTAGAGATCGGCGATTTTGCGCTCGTTGGAGCCGGCGGGGGCGTTGGATTTGGTTGCGTCCTGGATGATGCTGGCGACCTGCTGGAAGCTGCGGTCGGAGAGCTCGTTGAAGACGCCTATGGCCGCGCGGTCAGCGGGTAGTGTGGTACGTGAGATGTAACCGCCGTTGGCGTAGAGGTAGAAGTTGTCGCCGGGACGGACGGAGGGGTCCATGTGGGGGATGGAGATTCCTGTGTCCTGAGTCTGGGCGTTGATCTGGACGAAGGCAGTGATGGCGAGAGCGCAGAAGAGGAGTGGCAGGATGCGGCGGGAGGGGCTGGTCATTGGGTGGGATGCTCCGGATGTTGGATGCTTCAGGGCCGATAGCTGTCGAGTTTGGGTGGTGGCTGCAGACGCGGATCATTATCGCTCATGTGGTGGCGAAGGGGTGTTCGAGGCTGGGGCTTTGTGGGGTGAACATCTTCCCGCCGTCTTCGGTGACGTGCCAGTCGTCTTCGAGGCGGACGCCGAACTCGCCGGTGATGTAGATGCCGGGTTCGTCGGAGAAGCACATGCCGGGGGCGAGTGGCGTGGTGTTGCCGCGGACGAGATAGGGCCATTCGTGGCCGTCCATGCCGATGCCGTGGCCGACGCGGTGGGTGAAGTGTTTGTAGTCGGGGCCGAAGCCGGCGGTGGTGATGACGTTGCGGGCGGCTGCGTCGATGGCCTGGCATTGGACGCCGGGATGGGCGGCGGCGAGTGCGGCGGATTGGGCCTGATGGACGATGTCAAAGACCTTGCGCGCCTTGTCGAGTTTGGGTGAGGTGGCGTCGCCGAGGACGAAGGTTCGGGAGATGTCAGACTGATAGCCTTCGACGAGACAACCGTCGTCGATGAGAATGATTTCGCCTTCGCGAATGACTTGCGGTTGCAACGAGCCGTGGGGGAGCGCAGAGTACTCGCCTACCTGGCAGCTCGCGTCGCCGGTGACGCCGCAGCGAGCATAGGCAATGTCGATGAGCTGGCTGAACTGGCGGTTGGTCATGCCGGGTTGCGCGGATTCGTAAGCGGCTTTGTAGACGGAGAGGGTGATGTTGTTGGCGAGCTGCATGAGGGCGAGCTCGGCGGGGGTTTTGATGGAGCGGCAGCCGTAGGTGATGGGGGTGGCGCTTGTCGCGGTGAGAGTGGGGCTGGCGTGGGCGATGCCGTCGGCGAAGACGAATTGCGTGCGTTCTTCGATGCCAATCCTACCGGTGGTGATGCCGGATTCTTTTAAGGCTTTGGCGAGGAGCTTGTAGGGGTCTTCGTCTTCGTTCCAGGTGTAGACGCGGGTGGAGGAGGCGGAGGGAAGCGTGGCCGGCTTGGCTTCCATACGTTCGCGGACGCGGCCTTCCTCGAAGACGGGACAGACGATGAACGGGCTGCCTTTTGCGGGGAGGGTCCAGGCGAAGAAGCGCTCGGACTGGCCCCAGCGGAGGCCGGTGAAGTAGGTGAGCGAGGTGCCGGTAGTGATGACAAGTGCGTCGATTTTGTTTTGGTGCATGAGGGCACGGGCGCGCTCGAGACGCTGCTCGCGTTCGGCCAGGCTGATGGGGACAGCCTCGTTGCGTCGGTTGGTTAGGGTAGCGACGGCGGGGGGGAGATTTTCGGGCTGGTGGGTTTGGGCGAGGAGTGAGAGTGTAGGCGTTGCCGCGGCTGCGGCGGCTGAGGTCAGGAGGAAGCGGCGGCGGTTGAACATGGGTGCGATTAGTGTACTCGCGCGCGCAAAGTCATTCGATGGAGATAGACGTTATTGCCGGCGTCTCGATGTCCTGTCTTGACAGGCAGAGACGGACAGGTGGCATGTCGGCGCTACGAATACGACGGTCTACCGCGGATGCGAGTTTGCCGCGTCTTTCAAGTGAAACTGAGTGCCGGATTGGCAGGTGGAATAGTCCGCAAACCTTGTGGAGTCAGAATTCGGGTGGTCGCGAGTGAAACGATAGCTTCGGATTTTGTAGCAAGGTGTGGCATTCTGCGCGAGCGTGACAATGCGATTGGCGAATTTCGGAAGGAGCAACGGGGTTGGATTCACACTTTGAATGGCGGCTGGTGTCGTTCGAATTACGTTGAGGCCTTGCCAGAGAAGAGGTGATTGGAGTTGATTCGTCTGCGCGTTCTGAGATAGCGAAGGAACGCGGAGGTGGAACTCCGGGGGCGGAGCCGATCCGTTCAGTGGAAGCCATGAAGAAAGGGGACTTTTGTCTGCTGAGGACTGTGCCACAGCAGATGAGACGAACGCTGGAATCAGCAATGAGAGAATCAGAAGACGGGGGAGCATAAACCCTCCTGGCGGCGAATTATAGTTCTCGGGTTTTAGGGTTGTACAAAGGAAGCGCGAGATGGAGGAGTTGGCAGAGGCGGTGGGTCGATGAACGAATTTTCCAGTGTGGTGACAGACATTCGCGAAGAGTCGCGCGCGGCGGGGAAGCAACGCTGGCAGATGGCGTTGGACCGGACGGAGTTTGGCGTCGGGGACGTTGGGGTGCTGGAGGCGGTTGCACGCAGCGGGGCGAGGCTTTTGGTTCCGGTGCTCGGCGTGGTGATTGATGCTGCGGGCGAGGTGTGGCACGTAGTTGAGAAGCCGCTAGGTGCGGGGACCGTGGTGACGGGACGAGTCGGTCAGGTTGGCGAGTAAGGCAGGGAGCTACCGTCTTTCGGGGTTGGAGCCGGGGGATGCTTGCTGGTACACTCGAAGAGGTTGTTCGACGGCATTGTGCCTGCGAAAGCGGTGTGCGATGTGCGTTTGGTGGGGGGCTGTAGCTCAGTTGGGAGAGCGCCTCGTTCGCAACGAGGAGGTCAGCGGTTCGATCCCGCTCAGCTCCACCAAAGAAATCAAGAAGATAACCCAAAGATCTGGGTCCAATAAGAAGAGAAAACGCAATGTGGGTCCAAAATGGGTCCACTAAGCTGCATTCTCCTTCTTCACCAAAACAAGAGACGCCACTTTCTCTCCGGCCTCTCGTTTCTCATCTCCTGCAGTCTGAGCGTATGTCGCAAGCGTCATCTCTGCTGTGGAGTGCCGCATATCAGTTTCTCCAGAAGAGACTTGTACGGTTGGGATTTGCGCCCGCTGTTGGTTTCGGGAAGGTCCAGTTTACGAAGCTTGAGGAAGAGATTTACGGAACGCCCATTTACAAACAACAGTGGTTCAAAGCAAGGCGGCTCGCGCGGAAAGTCTGAATAGACGGCAGGTTCTGAATTCGTGACCTCCGGTGCGCTTGCAACCGGACATTTTCCCAAAACGCCTCCGGTCCTGAGAGGGTTTGAGAGAAAGACTACAGCCGCCTTTGCAGAGCGGTCTGATGCTTCGGGCAGAGGTCTAGAGGACAGAGGTCGCGGGTTTGATATGGGTTCGATAACGGTTCCCGATCGTTCCTTACAGCGCCAAAAGAAGCCATCCGTGACGCTTGTTTTCTGTAAGTTACGACCTTCCTTTTCGCTGTCACGGCAGAGGTCGCGGGTTCGAGCCCCGTCGTCCCCGCCACACATTCCAAAAGACTTATGGGACGTATGGACCTAAAGTGACAACCAAATCTGGGCACAATAAGGGCACAATAGGCTTCTTATCCTGCATTTTGAGCCTGTTTTTTTGAATCAGTTGTGCCCACAATCGCAACTTTAGTGCCTTCACTCGAGACCATCATCTTTACTTTACAACCCTGCTCTGTGCGGCTCGCTTGTTCGAGTTCACCGCCTGCGTGTAAACATCGAGCGTTATTCTGCTGTTCGCGTGTCGTAAGAGCTCCTGAACCGTCTTGACGTCTTCCCCATTCGCCTTCAGCAAGGTGCCGAAGGAGTGGACGGAAGGTATGCCAGCCGATCTTCTTGTGGATGCCATTTGCCTTCGCAACTGGCCTGATATGACGCTTCATGAGGTTGTCCGGCCAATAGGGCTGCTTTCCCCTCATCGTCTCGCTGGCGAAGACGTAGTCGTCATCTGATGCGTAGTCACTCTGGCGCCGCCACCGAAGCAGATCCTCCGCCATATAGCTGTTCATGGGGAAGGGCTTGGCCGAGGCTTCCGTCTTGCAGTTACTACCTGATGCCAACTTGCCAGAGGCATCGCCGATCCGACCGGGTGAATGAGTGACTTGTGTCTGTTACCGTCAACCGAGAATCACGCGCAGTCTGGTCGGCGGACCCTGACCAATTCTATTCTCACCGCAACACTTCCGGGGATACGGCTGTGGAGGCTGGTGCAATGCCCTCAACTAGCGACTAAATGGGGCTCGCCCGAATAATTGATTCGGTTAAGTCCGTTCAGCGCGGCGACCTTGTAGCATTCGGCCAATGTAGGGTAATTGAAGACGGTGTTTATCAAGGAGTCGATCGTGCCCTCGAATCCTATGACGGCTTGTCCGATGTGAATGAGTTCGGTTGCGCCTTCGCCAACGATATGAACACCCAGTAGCTGGCGCGTTTCCCTGTGAAACAATATCTTCAGGAGTCCGGTAGTGTCGTTTAGGATCTGGCCTCGCGCTATTTCACGATAATGTGCGATGCCAATCTCGTATGAGACTCCAGCTTCGGTCAGTTGTTCTTCTGTTTTGCCAACGAACGAAATCTCCGGAATCGAGTAGATTCCGTAGGGGAACAGTTCGGGTACCGACACAACCTGTACTCCGAAGGCGTGGCATACGGCCACGCGACCCTGCTCCATCGCAACGGACGATAGGCTTGGGAAGCCGATCACGTCGCCCGCAGCGTAGATGTGCGGCTGCGAGGTCTGAAAGTTGGTATTTACCTGAATCCGGCCGCGCGCATCGGCAGCGAGTTCACATGCCGCAAGATTCAACGAATCTGTGTTGGCCTGCCGCCCTACAGCGTAGAGCAAAGCATCCGACCAGATTTTCTTTCCGCTCTTCAGCTTCGCGCAGACTTTGCCCTCAGAAGATTTCGTAACCTCCTCGACTTCCTCACCCAGACGAAAAGTGACGCCTTGGCTGCGCATGTGATAACTCAGTGCTTCGACGATCTGCTGGTCGACGAAATCGAGTATGCGAGGGCGGCGTTCAATCAGTGTCACCTGAATATCCAGAGCGGCGGCAATACAGGCATACTCAATACCGATCACGCCACCCCCGACGATGGTCAACACATGGTGCTCCGTTCGTAACCGGCGAATCGCGTCTGTATCGATAATGGAGACATCGTCCACGGGAATCGCATCGTTGTGAGCCGGCCGCGAGCCAGCAGCAATCAATACGTGGTCCGCGTGGCAGAAATACTCTCCTTCCTGATTCGCAACCCGAATCGTGTGGGGTCCTGAAAAGGAAGCAGTGCCAATCAATACATCGATATCGTTGCGGCGAAACTGACTCTCAAACACCCGAACTTCGTTGGACGCGACTTCCTCGATTCTCTGTGCCAGGTTTGAGGCCGAGATCCGGCGATCCGTGCATCCTGATCGGGTAGAACGCAGGACAGCCTCCCGAAGTGTCTTACTCGGAATCGTGCCGGTGTTGATACTGGCCCCCCCAAGAGCTACAGAGCGTTCGACCACCGCAACCTTTTTGCCGAGTTTGGCGGCCTGAATCGCCCCGTGATGTCCAGCAGCGCCCGAGCCGATCACCACCATGTCGTAATGCTTTGCCGAACTATTACTTTCGTTCATCTCACCTGTCCTCCTGCATAGAAGCCGCTAACCCGCGCCGACGCGGATTATCGAGCCGGATTTGAGTAACACGTTGCAAACACGATCCTCGCTCTACTTGTCGGCGTGGTTCGCGAGAATGCACAAACACCACCCCGAGGCTCTAAGAATCGGTGTGAAATTGGACTTTTCACGATGCGCCTTGCGTTTCCAGGAGTTGACACAAGCGAGAGGCCAGGAGAGACGCGGGCAGGATGTCATCGATGCCGCATTCGAGCGCGTCCCACCAGAGTTCCGCCGTACTGGAAGAAGTCACAAGTACAATCGGTAGCACAGATATCAATACCCCTGATCCGTTCGACGAGATCTCTCCAATTACCATCAGCCAGGGCGAGTTCCGTGACGATCACGGTCTTCTCGCGCGCCGAGTTGAGCAAATCAACTGCCGCTCTGATGCTGCGCGCCCACTGCATAACCAGTCCGTGCGCTTCGATGTCCTGCAGGACCGTGGCTTCCGGGCTCCTGTTGGACACAAAAATTACTGTTCCTGCTCGTTTGTCGGTCTGCATCGATTCTCTAACGCTGCCTGATTCCACGCTAAGCCCTCTGGCCTTCGATTGGCCGTAAGCCGCCGTAAGCTCGCCGTAATACTGCGAAGCTTCGTGGAGCATAATGAATGGGGAGAGAAGCAAGTGCCAACGCCGCCCTTGTCATCCGGAAAATCTCTCGCCAACTCTGCCGCCGACCCCGTGCCGGCGACGGCGGTTCGCGACCAATTGGCGCGCGTGGTGAATAGCCCTGGTTTCGTTTCGTCAGTCCGGTTATGCCGGTTTCTGACGCACATCGTGAATCGGACAATCGATGGAGATATCGATAGCCTCAAGGAGTTCTCGATTGCAATGGAGGTGTTCGACCGCACCTCGGAGTACGATCCGAACATCGACGCGATTGTTCGGGTCGAGGCTCGTCGTCTCAGAGCGAAGTTGAAGGCCTATTACGAGGAAGGGCAGGGTACGGTTGATCCGGTTCTGATTGGATTGCGGCCGGGCAGTTATGTCCCGGTCTTCCGATGGCTTGACGCCCAGCCAGCAAAGCATCGCGAAGAGATTGGCGCCGCACCGCCACCGGGCCGTATATGCGTCGCCGTGTTGCCGTTCGTGAACATGAGTCCGGAGCCGGAGCAGGACTATTTTTGCGACGGGATCAGTGAAGAGATCACGAACTCGCTTACGCGGGTATCCGGTTTGAACGTGATTGCGCGGACATCGGCCTTTCACTTCAAGGGTGCCAACATCGATATCCGGGAAGTAGGGCAGCGTCTCGGCGCGAATCTTGTCATCGAAGGAAGCGTGAGGAAGGCCGGCGAACAGCTGCGGATCACTGCCCAGGCGATTCAGACCGAATCGGGTCATCACATCTGGTCGGAGACGTTCCGTCGCGAGCTCCAGGACGTGTTTGCGATCCAGGAAGAGATTGCACAATCTGTTGCGGACTTACTCAGGCTTCACATGCCGGAAGTACAAGGGCCAGTGCGGCCCTCCCCTCCTGATCTTGACGCATATACAAGGTACCTGCGAGCTCGATTTCTGATTCACCAGCAGTCGCCTGAAACGTTGCACGCCGCCCTGGAGCAGCTACGAAGGCTCACAGAGACTTATCCCGACTACGCTCTTGCTTACAGCGGCATGGCTGCGGCGAGCGGCCTTCTTGCCCAGTTCGGGATGGTCTCGGGCCGTGATGTGTATCCAGAAGTGAAGGCAAACGCGGAGCGCGGTTATGCGCTCGATTCTGAATCCGGTGACACATGCACGGTGCTGGGCGCACTTCGTGCCTGGTTTGAGCATCGTTGGGATGAAGCCGACAGGATGTATGACCGCGCGCTAAAACTACAACCCAGTCACGCGCCGGCTCACATGTTTCGTGCTATGGCTTTGTTGTGCCAGGGGGACATCAAGGCGGCAGAGTCAGGACTTCGCCGCTCGACTGAACTGGACCCGCTCTCGGCCAGCGACTGCGCGCGGATGGCTTATCTTCATTACGTAAAGGGGACTATCCATCAGCCGAAGAGCATCTCCGACAGTCTTTCGAACTGGATCGAGACTATCCTGAAGCGCGATTGTATGAAGGACTCTTGCACTTCCAGCAGCAGCGTTACGACGCGGTGATACAGTGTCTCTCGCCATCTGCCTCACCATTGGATATCGGTCTGCTTGCCGCAGCCCATGCCCAGGAAGGCAGCTTATCGCGAGCCGAAGAATGTATCGAGAGACTGCATCAACTCGCGGCGCGGCAATACGTCACTCCCCTGGCAGAAGGTTTCGCTGCAGTCGGGATGGGAGATTTCGATCTGGCGCTCCAGTGCCTGGATGAAGCGATCGACCACAAAACAAACTTCGTGAATCTCCTGGCGATCGAGCCGTTTTTTCATCCTCTTCACGCTGACCGCAGGTTTGCCAAACTCCTGAAAAAGCTAAACTTGTCGCACTGACAGGTGCCGCAAGCAGTGCCGTTAGCTTACGTAGGCCTTACATAGCGCTTACGAGGCATTACTCCCCCCGCTTCCGCGTTCGAGGCACCATTGCCTCATGAAACGACGCACTCGAACAACCTGTTTGGCATTCAACTCGTGGCCGCTAGCGTTGCTGACGCGAGGCCAAAATGTCGCAACTCTTTCACCCGCGCTCACGGTTGAACAGGCAGCGGAACAGCAGTCAAGCCTCCCTGAATTAACTCTTGAACAGGCGGTTGAACTCGCTGTTGCCATGATCGCTGGACTGTACGACAGAGCGCAACGCCGGGCCTACCGGACGACGATTCTTTCGGTATTCGTGGCAATCTCCTCGATGGGGACGGCCAGGGCAGCTCAGGATCAAGACCCTCGAGGGAAGAACCTTCCGATGGCGCCGTCAGCGTTGATGCGGTCGGAGCTTGGCGCGTTCGGGGGGACAAATACTAGAACGTCAACCGTTGCTGCGAGCGTGAACGGGACGGTGCTGGACGACAGCGGGGCCATACTTCCGGGAGCAAAGGCGGAGATTGAAACAACGGCACACGACGGCAGTCGCACAGCGACCGCAGGTGAGGATGCAGCATTTCAGTTCGACGGGCTGAAGCCGAACGTGGCGTATGTCGTTACGGTGAGCGCGGATGGAACGAGCACATGGAAGTCAGAGCCGATCATTCTGCAGCCGGGGCAGTCGCTGACGCTGAACGACATCCATCTGCGGGTAGAGGTTGTGGATTCGATTACGGTATTTGCCTCGCAGGGACAGATTGCGGCAGCGCAGGTGCAGCTTGAGACGCAGCAGCGCATGTTCGGATTCGTTCCAAACTTCTACACGGTGTACGACGGTGCGAACGCGGTCCCCCTGACGCCGAAACTGAAGTTTCAACTGGCATTGAGAACCTCGATTGACCCGGTGACGATAACAGGTGTGGGGTTTATGGCCGGTATAAAGCAGGCCGCGAAGACGCCGAACTACCAGATGGGCGTAGCGGGTTACGGACAGCGCTTCGGGGTGACGGCGGCGACGAAACTAAGTGACATTCTCATCGGCGCTGCGGTGCTGCCGTCGTTGTTCCACCAGGATCCGCGCTACTTCTACCAGGGTGGCGGCAGCACGCACTCGCGGCTGATGCATGCCTTGTCGTATGCGTTCATCACGCGTGGAGACAACGGACACAGACAGTTCAACATTTCGAGCATCGGGGGCAACCTGGCGGAGAGCGCGGTGGAGACGGCGTGCTACCCGCAGGCGAATCGCGATGCAGCAAGGTTCGGCGGAGAGGTCGCGCTGGCGACTGCCGAACGTACGCTGAGTGCAATCGCGCAGGAGTTCATTTTGCCGCGGTTTAGCTCGAAAGCGAAGTTTCACGTGGATAGCAAAGGTGCGAGGGTTACGGATTCGCAGGCGCAGCACTAATGCGCAGATTCATTCAGGACTGAAAAGAGAGGTTTCATGGCAACTCAATCGACTTACGAGTCACTACTCCCTCCGCTTCCGCGTTCGAGGCACCATTGCTTCATGCAACGACGCACTCGAACAACCTGTTTGGCCTTCACCCTGGGGACGCTGGCGCTGCTGGCGCGAGGCCAGAATCTCGCACTCTGTCCCCCGCGCCCACGGTTGAACAGGCGGCGGGACAACAGTCAAACCTCCCTGAATTGACTCTCGAACAGGCGGTTGAACAAGCTGTTGCGAACAACAGCAGTCTGAAGACCGCCAGCCTCGATACACTCCGGGCCGCCGACGATCTGGCTGCGAATAAGACAAGACGTTTTGCGAATACGCAGGTCACTGCGCTCGGCGCCCAACTGGTTACGAAGCCATCGGTTACTTACCCGGCGGGCTCGCTTGGGGTATACAGCGCGACCGGGCCGATCCCGGCGACGAATCAGAAGGTCGAGATCCCGCGAAAACCCGTAGGCATAGTGAATGTCTCGGTTGCCCAGCCGCTTTCGACGCAGTACCAGCTCCATTTGCAATTGAAAGCTCTTGAGCTGGGGCTGGAAGGTACGCGCCAGGACCAGGTGAAAACGCGTCTGGAGGTGGTCGACCAGGTTCGACGTGCTTACTACGCGGTTGTCGAGGCACAGAGCGCTTTGGATAGCCTTCAGGCGTCACTCCCTTACTACCGGGAGTCGCATCGTCTGGCATTAGTGAACCGCGGTAAAGAGACGATTCTCGAATCGGATTTGCTGAACGCCGATGCGCAGCTTTTGAAGTTACAGAATGCCATCAGCGATGCGAGCGACAGGGTCGCGTCGGCGAGCGAAAGATTGAACGATCTGATGGGCCGGGACGTACACACGCAGTTTCGGGTTGCGGCGATCGGCGATGCAGATACCGATCTCGCCACACCCGAAGCCATGGAAGCCCGCGCTCTCCAAAACCGGCCGGATGTGAAGAAGGCGAAGCTTCAGGTGCAGCAAGCCAATTACGACGCGCGGGCGAAGAAGGCGGAATATATCCCCGACGTGAGTCTGGCCTTCAGTTACTACACAACCGCGAATTTCGAGAATGTTTTTCCAAGCAACGTCGGGACAGTGGGCCTGTCGCTTCGGTGGGAACCGTGGGACTGGGGACGCAGGCACCATGAATACGACGAAAAGCGAGCGAAGGAAGAACAGGCCAAGGTTGGCGTCGGCGCTACGGAACGCGCCGTTCTTCTGGAGGTGAGAAATGCGCGCCGGCAATTGGAGAACACCCGCCGGCAACTGACCCTCAGCGATGCAAGCGAAAGTGCGGCCCGGCAGAAGCTCAAAGAGTTGCAGGAGAAGGTGAAGCGCGAAGCGGCATTAAGCAGAGATTTGTATCAAGCACAGTCGGATCTGGCATCCGCGGACAGCCAGCAGCAACAGGCTCTCACTGCCTTCTGGAAGGCAAGAGCCGATTTGAAAAAGGCGATAGGAGAAGAATGATGCGTATCTCAATTGGAATTTTAAGTTTTGCTGCGTTTTCGGTTCTCGCCGGCTGCGCAAAGACGCAGAAGGCGGGGCCAGAGCCGGTTCCCGTTGTGGCGGAGATCGTGGCTACGCAGCAGGTCCAGCCCAGTTGGACTTACTCCGGCGAGATTCGTCCGGACACTGAGGTTCAACTGGCCTTCAAGGAACCCGGTTATATCGCCGCTCTGTATCGAGTGAAGGGCGTCGATGGTCGGATGCGTGATGTGCAGGTAGGCGACGAAATACCTGCCCGCGCCACACTGGCCCGACTGCGCGGCTCCGATTATGAAGCCTCGCTCAACTCCGCGGTCGGCCAGCAGCGCTCAGCGCAGGGTACGCTTGATGTTTCGCAAGCGGAACTCAACCGAGCAAAGGCCGACCAGGCAAAGGCGGATCTTGATTTTGAGCGTGCACAAGCGCTCTATGCCGCCAAAGCAATGACTCGCCCGGATTACGATGCGGCGGTGGATCAGCACACCTCGGCGACCGCCAGTGTGGAAGCCGCCGTGCGTCAGATCGAGGCGCGCCGCGGGCAGTTGAGCGCTGCGTCGGCGCAGGCTGTCTCCGCGCGGATCAATCTTGGCGATACGAGCCTGAACGCTCCCATGCCTGGAGTCATCGTCGAAAAGAGTGTGGAACCGGGCAGCCTCGTTGCTGCAGGGACAAGGGCGTTCACGCTCGACGATACGCGCGTCGTGAAGGTGAACTTCGGAGCTCCCGACAGCATGCTGGCACACCTCAAGCTAGGAGCACCGGTGCCTGTGCAACTTGATGCATTGCAGGGGCGGACCTTCTCAGGGCAAATTACAGGAATCTCCGCCTCCGCCAACCGTGAGTCCCGGGTTTTCAACATCGAGGTTACTCTCCCGAACCGGGATCGCTTATTCAAGGTGGGCATGATCGCCCGCATCCGTATAGAGCAAGCGAATACGCAAACTGTGCCTGTGGTACCACTGACTGCTTTGATGACCGCGGAATCCGGTTCGAATAACTATTCGGTCTTCACTGTAACGGAGCGCGATGGAAAACAGTTTGCGCAATTGAAGAGTGTGAGGATTGGTGAAACCTTCGGCAAGTCGGTCGTCATCGACGAAGGCCTTACGCCCGGCGAACGAATCGTCGTCAACCGTACTAACCAGCTAAGCAACGGAAGCCTGATCCGGATGGTCAACTAGGAGACGCAGCAATGACACACGCACAGAATGAGCAGTCCACGAACAAGAAACAGAATCTCGCCCGCTTCTTCCTCGAACAGCGACACATCGCCTGGGTCTCGCTCGCGGTTGCGCTCCTCTGGGGAATCTACGGACTATTGAAGATGCCGCAACGGAAAGACCCGGACATTCCGGTACGCCAAGCGATGATTATCGTGCCTTGGCAGGGAACATCGTCCGAACAGGTAGAGCAACTGGTGACCAGGAAGATCGAGCAGGCTATTGCTTTGAATCAGTGGGTGACGGAGATCAAGAGCGCCTCCAGAACCGGCTCGGCGATGGTTCAATTCGAGCTGGCAGAAAAGGGAAAGTACGACAGGGACAAGGAACTGGACGACGTCAAGATCAGGCTGGACGCCATCCACGACCTTCCGCAGGGCGCCGGTCCGATTCTGTACATCAAGGACTTCGGGGATACGTCTGCATTGATGCTCACAGTAGCGAGTCCGCCGGCCGATCCAGCCCAGGTCGCCTGGATAAGCAAACTAGTTGAGACACAGGTCCGGCAGGTTCGGAGTGGTTTGGATACGCATACTCAGCCGCGGCGTTCCATTGTTGTGGTTTTTCCGAAGTCTATCGACAGCGACGAAGTCGAGCGCAAGTTGTCTTGGGTGACCCGAGACATGGCAACCCAACATCTTTGTTCCGATGTGCGAGCGTTTTCGGGAGCAGGGTTTACTGGGGTGGACCTGGCGACGAACCTCAGCACTCCTGATCTGCAATCGGCCTTGAGGAAGTTCGCAAATCAGAACCTGCAAACCGACGAACTTCATCCCGATGCATGGAAACCTGCGATCATCGACGAACCGGCAAACACCACCGCGGCGCTTCAGGCCGTGGCCGGTGACAAGTACACTTATCGCGACCTGGACGACTTTACCGATACCCTTCAGCGAAGCCTCAAAACGCTGTCGATCGTGGCGAAGGCAGAACGTTCCGGGGTACTGGACGAGAACGTATTTCTGAATTTCTCGCAGCAGCGCCTCGCGCAATACAAGCTAAGACCAGCAGATCTTTCCAATATCCTCGCTGCCCGGAATCTACCGGAGAGCGGCCAAACGCTCAATGCACGCGGACGCACGGTCAGCGTCAACACCACAGGCGAGTTCAAGAGTATCGACGATCTGCGGAATGTAGTGATAGGCACGTCGCCGAACGGAACGCCGCTTTACTTGCGGGATCTCGTGGACATCGACAGGGGATACGAGAATCCCCCTTCCTTCCTTAACCGGTACACGCGCCGCGACGAAAACGGCAGATGGATCACGACACGCGCGATTACGCTCTCGGTCCAGATGAAGAAGGGAGAACAGATCGGATCTTTTGGAAAACAGGTGGACGCCAATCTGGCGAGCGTGAGAAAAACATTGCCGGCCGACCTGGTGCTGGCCCGGACCTCAGACCAGCCATTGCAGGTACACGACAGCATCGAGCTCTTCAGCCACAGCTTGATCGAGGCGCTGGTGCTGGTGGTAGTTGTGGCTTTGATTGGCTTCTGGAGCTGGCGGACGGCCATTCTGATTGCGGTGTCCATGCCGATTACGCTCGCGATCACGTTTGGGGTCATCAGCACGCTCGGGATCGACCTGCAACAGGTCTCAATCGCTTCGCTGATCATCGCGCTGGGACTATTGGTCGATGTACCGGTGGTGTCCGGCGACGCGATTGTGCGCGAACTGGGTGCCGGCCAGCCACGGTCCGTCGCCGCGTGGCTGGGACCGACAAAGCTGTTCAAAACGATGGCGTTTGCAACTGTCACGAATATCGTTTCCTATCTGCCATTTCTGCTGTTGCCCGGAGATACAGGCAAATTCCTGTACAGTCTGCCTATCGTCATTAGTTGTTCGCTGCTGGCGGCCCTGCTCGTCTCGATGACCTTTGTGCCGCTCATCAGTTCGTTTCTATTGGAAAGCCAGGAGCGAAACTCCTATCGAGGAGAGGCGGCAGCGCGGGTTCACGGGCTGGTATTTTCGAACGGCAAAGAAGGCCATTGAACACAGGAAAGCTGTGCCTGGCAGCATCGCTCGTCCTGCTGATAGCGGGCGGCGTCGTGTTCTCCACGCTGAAACCGCAGTTCTTTCCAAAGGATCTTCAATACTTTTCTTACATCGACGTGTGGCTGCCTGAAGACACTCCCGCGAGCGCGACCAGCGCGGTTACTCAGCAGGTGGAATCCATTACCCGCCGGGTAGCGGAAGAGTATGGCAGGAGCCATCCGGAGCACGGACATCCGAAGGATGTTCTGCAATCGATGACGACTTTTGTGGGCGGCGGCGGTCCTCGCTTCTGGAGTAGCGCCACACCCGAGGACAGGCAAACCAACTATGCTCAGGTGATTCTGCGAACGAAAGACAATCATGATACGACCCCACTGCTTGCCCTTTTGCAGCCGGAACTGGACAGACAAATTCCTGGAGCAATCATCGATACGAGGACTCTCGAAACGGGCAAGCCGGTTGGAATTCCGATTCAGGTCAGAATCTCCGGCGAAGATCTGCCACGTCTCAGAGCGGAAGCCGAACAGCTGAAGCAAATCTTTCGCGACATCCCCATCGCCGCCAGAGTTCGAGACGATTGGGGCGAGCCGAGTGCAAGAGAAGTGGTGCACGTCGATGCGGACCGGGCAAACCTGGCGCACGTCACAAACGCAGATGTTTCCGATTCCGTCGGTGCGGCTCTTCATGGCATTACGGCTGGAGTTTTGAGAGATGGCAACAAGCAGGTTCCGATTGTTGGACGCATGCAGATGGAAGAGCGGTCCCAACTCTCCGATCTGCGCAGTCTATACGTCTTCTCGCGGCAAGACACCCCTCCAGTGCCTCTCGATCAGGTGGCGACGACTGCCCTGAGTCCGGTAACGCCTAAAATCCGACGCTTCGATCAGTACCGGACCATTACCGTGCAGTGCTGGCCTACGCAGGGGCATTTACCTTCGGAGGTAATCGCAGCGGCGATGCCAAAGCTGGAGGCATTCCAGAAGCAGCTTCCCGACGGGTTCATATTCCGCTTCGCAGGCGAGCAAAAAGAGCAGGTCAGCGGCTTTGCTGATCTCACTACGGTGCTGCTCATTTGCGTTAGCGCCATTTACTTGGCACTCCTCGCACAGTTCAAGAATGCCTTCAAACCCCTCATCGTCTTTGCTGCCATTCCGTACGGCGTTGTCGGTGCAATATTTTCACTCGCCATTATGGGCCAGCCCTTTGGATTTATGGCATTCCTTGGGATCATCAGCCTCATCGGTGTAATTGTGAGCCACATCATTGTGCTGTTTGAATTTATCGAGGAGCGACGAGAAGAGGGCGAGGAATTGGAGTTGGCGCTGATCGATGCCGGCATCCTTCGTTTGCGGCCAGTGATGATCACGGTTGCGGCCACAGTGATTGCGCTGTTTCCGTTGGCTGCACACGGCGGCCCGCTTTGGGAGCCTCTTTGCTATGCGCAGATTGGGGGACTGACGATCGCTACTTTCGTGACGCTTCTGCTCGTTCCCGTCCTCTATTCCTTCGTCGTGCTGGATCTGAAGTTGATCCGTTGGGAACAAACGGAGCACACGGCTTCGGCTGCTTCAGAGAAACCGGCAGAGATGCCTGCAATATCGGGGGTGCATGCGTGACCGATATGAACTTTGGGCACATCATCCAATACGCAACATTATTGTCGCTTCTGATGGGAGGTCTCGGTGTGGTTGTCGCGGTCTTAAATCACCGCGAGCAGGTGAAGACGCAGATCTTCCTGGCAATGTCTGCCCAGTATGACGAACTGTTGAAGAACTCTTCGGCGGCATTCTGGCTGAGTGTGCCAGTTGGCACGGAGCTTCCTGAGCGGACGGACGATTTAACCATCTCAATGTTGCGATTCTGCACTCTGGTTTCATTAACCTATCTTCTATTTTGCGAACGTCGCATACCAAAACGAATGTGGGAGTTGATGTTCCGTTCCGCTGACCGGAGGTTCCGCAGTCCCTTATTTGTGCGTGAGTGGGAGCATTTGAGAACTGAATTTGAATCATTTCCGGAGTTCGTCGCTCTTGTTGCTTCAGTGCATCATATGCCGCCCCATACTGAAAACCTTGGCCCTGGACCCGTGCTACCCGCACAGAAAGAAGGACACCAGTCGCCATGCTGACATCCTCGGAGTTGAAGAAAATACCAATCTTTTCCTGCTTGAATGACGCGAACCTTATGTGGCTCTCGCAGCAGGCTGCCGATCTTCATCTGGAACCGGGTGAGTATCTCATTCACGAAGGGGAGCCCACCCCTTTTTTTGTAGTGATGGACGGAACCACGGAAGTGCTCAAAGATGTGATGGGGCGTCGAACTGAAGTCTCAGAGCACAAGCCGGGCGATTTCTTTGGCGAATTGGCCATTCTCATGGCAACGTCAGCTCCCGCCTCCGTCCGCGCGAAGACAGCTTGCCACTTGGCACGGCTCGATCCGCAACACCTCCAGGAATTGATCCGACGCTCGCCCGAGTGCAGCGCGGTGATCTTACAGACCCTTAACGAGCGGGTACAAGTCGTGCAGAAGTACATGCTGAGTCTTCCCTCCAGCCGCGTACAGATAGTCGGATCGAAATTTGATGACGACTGCCGGGAGATTCGCACCTTCCTGAGCATGAATCGAATCCCTTATGAGTGGGCCGACCGCGATCGTAGCGCACATCCGGCTCCGACTGACCAGGCTTGCGAGGTTGCTGGCCTATCCGTCGTCGTGGATGGTTCGTTCTGCGTCAGCCATCCTCCTACGGTTCGTAAGGTAGCTGAAGCGCTCGGATTCCAAACAGCTCCCCATCGCCAAAGCTATGACGTGGTGATTATTGGCGGCGGCCCAGCGGGACTGGCGGCTGCCGTCTACGGAGCCTCGGAAGGACTCAGCGTCTTGTTGGTCGAGCGCAAGGCTCCCGGCGGTCAGGCTGGCACATCTTCTCGCATCGAGAATTACCTCGGCTTCCCCAATGGCATCTCAGGAGATGACCTCAGTCAACGCGCGTTCCGGCAGGCGGTTAAGTTCGGAGCCGAAGTGGTTCTCACCCGAGAAGTCCAAGAGATCATTCCGCATCCCGATGGCGCATACACGATTGGACTCGATGGCAGCGATAGGGTTGCCACAAAGACGGTGATCTTGGCGACCGGAGTTGCTTGGCGCAGACTTGAGGCGGACGGCGTCGATCGCTTCATCGGACGTGGAGTCTTGTATGGGGCCGCACGTACGGAGGCCCCCACGGTGGCAGGAAAGCGCGTCTTTATCATCGGCGGCGGCAACTCTGCCGGCCAGGCTGCCCTGTTCTTCGCAGATTACGCGAGTTCAGTGACCATGCTGGTCCGCGGCGAAGATCTGAAGCGCAGCATGTCGCAATACTTGATCGATCAGATTGCTCTCGTGCCGGGCATTCGGGTGGAGACGGAAACTCAGGTGGTCTCTGCAGACGGCACGGATTGCTTGAAAGCAATAGAAACCCGGAAAACGGGGGAGCCTGTCATCCGGCGGGCTGCAGATGCACTGTTTGTCATGATCGGCGCCGATGCAGTAACCCATTGGTTGCCACCTCAACTCCAACGCGAAAACGGCTATGTCCGCACGGGGCGCGAGGTGAGCGACCAGCCAGGTTGGGCGGCAGATCGTGCTCCATTTCTGCTGGAAACAAATCTTCCGGGCTTCTTCTGTGTAGGTGACGTTCGCTACAACTCGATCAAGCGCGTTTCCAGCAGCGTAGGAGAAGGCAGCATGGCCGTTGCTTTCGTGCATCAATATCTCTCGTTAATGGCCTGACCGTTTTCCAGAGTGATTGCGGTCGCGCTTCAATCGTCGCTCATGGCTGCTCGACTCAGACCAGTCAAGTAACGGAACTAGCCTCTAAGCCGTTCGCAAGTTCCCTTAATGATCCCAAAATCGATTATTCGACCGGCAGGACGCATGTTGAATTTCCCCAGCGGTTGGGCTTCGCTGGCTTAATAGCGAGTCCATCAAGTTCATCGCTATAGCTCTGACTCTCCATCTCGCATGCGATCTCCTTCTGCGAACGGATGCGCCTTCTCGGCGAGTGATAAATCAGCAATTCACTCGTTGATGGCGCGCATTTCACATGGACGTGTAGTCGGCCAACCGGAACTTATCCACTTGGATGAGTAGTCGGCATCTCGTACAGTTGGGAGCCATGAATACGTCACAAGCACTTCAACGGATACATTGCATGGCCCAATAGTGGTGTCGCCAAGTTACTTCCGCAAGGGCGGCAGGGACTGCAATTTTGAGAGCTCTTTGCAGCGAATGCCTTAACCCGAAGGAACGGCGTGCACTACTTTTTGATGGTAAAGTCCTCAAATTGGGCGCCGGTGCGGAAGACAAACATTCCCGCATCCAGCATGTCCTTTGCTGCGGGCACATCGGCCTCCCCGACCCTGATCCACTGCACTCCATTGCTGCTTGAGTAGCCGGTAAATTTGCTTCCCTGCCTCTCCAACTTTAGCCAGTGTGGCCATAGAGTATGGCCCTCGAACTCAGTATGCTTGTTGAGCTGGCCACTCCCATCAGTAGCCCATTCTAAATAGGAACCTGCTGCCGGCGAGGATCCCAGGACGACGTAGGCACCCAGCTGACCTGGTTTAGAAATATCGTTTCTCACCATGATTCCTGCTCTGCCCAGCCAGTTCGTGGCCAAATCAGGATCTGTAATTCTGACAATCACGGTGCCGGTGCGCGGTAGCGATTGTTGTAGATAAATAGCACCGTACTGATCGGCATACTGCATCACTGGATAATCACCGGCAGCGCGAATGTAGAAATTTCTGCCGACTTCGCGGAAGTCGGCAGTGATGTTATGAAAGGTGCGGAATGGAGCGTTCACAGCTTGTTCTTCGGGTTTTGAGAGTATCTGAAGGTGCTTCGTGAGTTGACCAGCCTGCAATTCGACATCGCCGGATATAGGCGGCTTAAGGTTTATAAACGTCACCTTTGCGCTTTCGCCCGGATCTAGCCAAATGCTTCGCGGCATATTTTCTTTGCCAAGCCGCAAAGTCAATGACGCGAGGCCAGCGTCCCCGGCATTTTGTATCTTTGCTACCAATCTGAAGGGCTGTCCAGCGGTCACGGTGCCATCCGGCGTCTCTAAATCAACGACACGTACTTGGGTAACAGGCACCTCTTTGCCATCCATAACTCAGGTGTTTGATACCAGCCGCCTGGATAGATGGCGAACCTCCCGCTGCCCGCTCGGATTGAAAGCGGTCGAGATCCAGGACTCCGATGTTTTCTCCGAAGAGGGCGGGTCTCAAGTCTGTTTTACTAAAATCGACGCGAACATCGTGCAATTCGAGATCCTCGACATTGCGGGCATAAAGACCGTAGGACTGGAGAATCGAGAATGGGCTATAGCCCTGACCCTGTGATGCCGCTTCATCGGCATCGCCCGCAAATGTCATGCGGACGTTATTCAGAATGATTGACTTCGCTGGATTGTTCGTTGGGGCGGAGACGTACAGTGGCGTTTTCCCAGCTCCCAGTACCGTAAGGCCGTTGACAATGATCCGTCCTACCCCGAGATTGCCGCCGCTGTATGGCGCGTCGGAGCTATAAGCCACATAAAATGGCGTGCCCACATTGATCATCGTGAGGTTGGAAAGGACCATGTTGTCTACGGGCCGGGGGGCACGTATTTATTCGACGCGCCATCCCCGTTGGGAAGGATTTGGAAGCCGGCTTCTGTGCGATGCCGAAGCGATGTGCCGTGCTCCGACTCGCCCGGCCCATAGATGACAGAGTTCGCGATCAGCACATTGTGTCCGCCGACGCGAATTGCGTTCGCTGCCGAATTCAGAATGCAGTTGCTAACGGTTACATTTTCCCAATACCGCCCGGCAAGGCCGTCATCTCCGGTGAACAATCGGCAATTTGTGATGGTGGCATTTTTGGTGTCGTGCATGTTTATGCCGTCCCAGCCCCCGTGCACCGCGAGGCCGTCGACATTCACGTTTTCGCATGAGCGAAGGATGAGCGAATAATTTCCTGAGTCTTGGATCGTGACATCCCGAACTGTAATGTTCTGGCAATCAAAGAATAGGACCGCGTGCGGGCCTCGTATTCGCTCCTCACCTTTGGGGTTGGATACACGGTTACCGTCAATGACGCCGCGGCCCACAATCGCCACGTCTCGTATTCCCTTTGCCATGATTAGCGCGTCGTACCAAACCTGACCATCCACGGCAGTTCGATACTGTGCGAGATCCTTGCTGCCCAACAGCTTCGCCCCTGAGTCCAGCCATAGAGTGATATTGCTCTTCAGGCGAATCGTCCCGGATAGATAGGTGCCAGCCGGGAAGTAGACCGTGCCTCCACCTGCGGTTGCACATGCATCGATCGCTTTATCAATGCTGCCGGTATCGAGCGCAATGCCGCCGCCAGTGGCACCAAAGTGTTTCACGTCGCAAAATGGGGGAGACTGCGAATAGGCCGTTTGCGCGGCGGCCAAGAGCAAAAAAAACACACGAAGTATCGCTGCAACTCTCCGTCTCGTCATCGATGTGCACCCGGCTCTCAAAAAATGATCTTCAGTGCAACCTGCATCGACCGGGAGTTGCTGGCTCCAGTAATTACGCCAAAACTACCCACGCTGGACGAGTTGGTTCCAGGCGCATTGAATGTAGGATGGTTCGTTGTGTTGAAGGCTTCCAAACGCAATTGAACGTGTATCTGCTCGTGAATGGGAAAGTTCTTCAAAACCGATGTGTTTAGAGAAGCAGAGTGTGGCGCTCGAATGGTGCCCAAATACGGAGGTGTGGGTGAGACGCCACCCGGCGTCTGTGGGGTGACGTCATAGTATTGACTGGGAAGTTGCTGGAAAGCGGCAGTGTTGAAATAAGGATTCTGCGGAACGCCGTTCACGACAATATTGCCCAGCCGCTTATTGATCGGGCCTTGTCCCTGCGGGTTTCCGGTAATGATCGGGCGGCCATTCGTTCCCGTGATGCTCAGAGGCAATCCGGATTCCCAGTCGTAATAATTGGTAATCTCCCAGCCATCGAATATGGGGTGCAGTATGCGCTCGGAACCACTGGAGCCTGCAAACAGAGTCGGGAATGCGTACATAACCGAGATGCGAACAAGTTGCGGCTGATCGAACTGCGATATGGAACGGTAGTTGACAAGGTTGTTGTGGAAGAAAGTTTCGTTGACCAGGCTGGTCAGGTTATTGTGCATCAGCTTCGACCAGTTCTGGTCCAAATACAGACAGGCCGTGGGTAAGCCGTTTCTCGACACGCATCGACAGGGCGTTATAGGTTGACGTGCCAGAGTTCACGCCATCTTCAGTGAGGGTCGTGAACTGAGGAAATGCGACTTCAAGGTTCTTGCTGGCGGTGGTCTTGGAAGCGCCTAGAGTGGAATTACTTGCGAACACTCCATAGAAGGGATTCGCCACCTGAGTATTTTGTGTGGACAGGTTCATTAGTTCCGGCAAATCGTTGAGGTTGTAGCTTTCGAGTTCCTTCAGACTCAACATCCCGACGTAGCCAAGTTCAGAATCATCTGAGAAGGGAACTCCTGCTGGATGCTGAGTTGCCATTGTTGACTGTAGGGCGCTAGTCGGTGGGGTGAGAAACTCCAGGCTGTTCCCTACTTGGGCGAGCGGACCAGGAGAACTCCAAGGGGACGCCGGCCACTGGGAATGGGTTGGAAATGGTTGTAGCGGGCGTGACGCTTCCATTGTTCGTTCCAATGTAGGGCGTACTCCGGCTAAAGGTTGGAACGCTTCCAAGAAAACTAAGGATGTCTGCCATCGGGCTATAAAAGAAGGCGTACCCTCCACGTACCACTGTCTGTGGGTACACGTGATACGCAAATCCGAAACGCGGCTGGAAGTTGTTCGTGTCTAAATATCCTTCACTCCGTGAAAGACCATTCGCGCCGCCGGCGAATTGTATGCCTCCCTGAAGATTGTATCCAGGGACCGTGAGGGCAAGTGGCACCGTCGGGTTGAAGCCGAAGGCGACCTGATTGTGCCGTTCGGTGTATGGTTTTTCGAGGTCATAGCGCAGGCCTAGAGTAACGGTGAGCTTCGGGTTCAATCTCCAGCTGTGTAGGAAGAGCCCGAGATAACTGTTCTGGAGCGCAAGCGAAGCGGCTGCTGCGAGAGAGCCCGAATCGGCCATCCCCACAAGCAGCGAAGTTACACCGCTGCCCGAAGTCTGCGAACTCGAAGAAACGAGCGGGTTCGAGTCCGTAAACAGCGCGCTGATGTTGAATTGCCCAGCGGCCGGCACGGCTTGGCTTGAAGTGTTGTACTGCGCCAGACGAAAGTCGCTCCCGAATTTCATTGTGTGTCTGCCAAACGTCTTCGTAAAGGTCGTGAAGACGGCACTGGTTGTTCGCGATGAGATTGATTCGGCTGCCCAGGCTGACGCCGGTGTCAGCGCTGTCAATCGCGAAGTTCAGGCCAACCCAGGATGTATTGATTCGACGTAATTATACTGGGCAACTGCCATGAGGTGGGCGCAGCATGGCCGTATGCTCCGTAGCTATCGTTATTGACACGGCGCACAAATCCATAGCTGAACGAACCGACGAATGTTGGAGTGAAGGCATACGTATCGTTTACTGTCGCGGCATAGCGATACTGAGAGTGTCGAGATTGGAGCCGCTGCCGTTGAACTGTTGCGTGCCGAAGATAAGCACGTCGGCGGATTGGTCCCGCGTCAGTCTTGAACTGGACAAACAAATGTTGTTTGTCGCTGATGGTATGGTCGACACGCGCAAGCAGGTCTTTTTGCCCGACGGAATAGGTTTTGTCTCCAAACCAGTTGTTAGTGCCGAGTTGATCTGCGGCGCCGGCTATATTGGGTCCTCCGCTCTCCTGCAGCATGGCCGAAAAACGCCTACGCCTGCTTGGATTGAGGAGCGCTGGGAGTGATGGCCACGGAGTTCCCCTTCCAGCCTGGGTTCCATAGGATGGCCCTGGCGTCAGGTTCGGCGGTACGGGAGTGTTGCCATTGCAGAGAAAGGGTGAGCGGGAGCTGAACGTCCCATTGGTCAGGACCGTACTGTAGGGATTGTAGAGCGTCAGCAGGCCGCCCTTCTGGTTCAACGTGGCAGAGAAATTCCCGGCAGATTCGGCCGCCGTAGGAACTCGCGTCGTCTCAGACAGGTCCCTTACGTCGTCGTCCGTTTCGTACGCCGCACTGAAAACCGTTTCCGGCCATCGTACAGGTGAGGAAGAAAAACTGGTCCGCCAACAAACAACCCCCACAAGTGGTGGTCAACATCCGCCTTAGGCACGTCGTTGGCGTCGTTCTGCCAGGTATTCGCGAAAAGGGCCTTCCAGCGGCCGAAGCCATAGGCCGTCCCATGGAGCTGGTTGGTGCCGCTCTTCGTCACGATGGAGATTGCACCTCCGGTCGAGTGGCCGGAAGGAGGCGTCTAACATCGTAGTGTTGACCTTCATTTCTTCGACCGAGTCCGCAGGTAGACCACGACGGAGCCGGTTGATAAGGGAACTGTGTCCGGGATGCCGTCGAGAATCCACTCATTACCCCCTTGAACGCCGCCGCCCCCATTGATATTGATAGCGGTTTGGTTGTCACTGGTGTAGGTGCCCTCTGACTGTCCAGTGACACCAGGCCAGTCGGACGAAATTTGCCGCGTTGCGATAGATCGATGCACCCACGTCGGTAATGACCTTTTGGGGCACGACCAGTCCAAGGTCAGCGCTTGTTGTATTCAACAGAGGGGACTCACCGGTAACGGTTACGGTCGCCGAAGTCGGGCCGACTGTGAGGGTTAGGTTTCTGTCGCATACGCGCTTGCGTCGACACGAATGCCTGGACGGTCGATCTTGGTGAAGCCGTAGCTCTCCGCGCTGACTGGTAATTGCCGGGTAAGAGGAAGGACACTTGGTAAAAGCCGTGATCGTTTGTGGTGGTCTCCACACTAACACTGGTATTCACGTTCGTAATCCGGATATGTGCTCCGGAAACGGCCGCCCCCGAGGGATCGCTGACTGTCCCGTAAATGGTTCCGCGAAATTCCTCGCCAAGAGGGCCGCACCGCATTCGAGAGAATCCAAAGAGATAGGAACCTGACGAACATGGTGATGCCTCCAAAAAGATGAGTGAGTCTGATCGCTCCCCACACATCCGTCATTCCCTGGCGTCGAATGTTGCGATGGCGCGGTGGGTAATGGCTCACTTCAATCTGAGCTCCAACTTCGCGATTCGTGCCCACAGTTCGTAGTTATCTACTCGGGATGACCCCACCTCCAAGAGATTTCACGGTAAAAGATAGTCAGTCCTTACAACCCGTCCGGGGTGGCCGACTAACCAAGTTGTAATGTGTGAGTTACTGACAAACTAGCGAGTTCCGATTCAGAGACATGACACCACGACATACGAGAGTGTTTTACAGTATATTGGCTTTGATTCGTGTTCCGAATGGCTGCAAGTCGCCCACTTCTTTCAAACGTTAACATTCCGACGCCTGTTTTGAAGGAGCGGCGCGCTCTTTTGCAGCGCGTGCTATGGAGCCACCAGATTGAAAAGTCCGGCCGCATACGAGATTTTCTTCTCTACGTCTGTGAAAGAGCTCTCCAAGAGCCATCAGTCGAGATTCACGAACAAGAGATCGGTTACCGGGTCTTCGGTCGCAATGAAAATTACGATACGAGCGCTGACAACATCGTCCGGGTCGCGTCTCAAGCCCGAAAGAAACTCGATCAGTATTTTGCCTCCGAAGGTGCTTCGGAACCGACTATCCTGGAAGTCCAAGGGGCAAATATACTCCGGCCTTCATCGAACGAGGACCAGCAGTTGCAGAGATTGCTACTCAGCCGGAACACCGGCCGCACCTGTCGATGTATCGCCGGGCCGTTTTCATGCTTGCTGCATGTGTCTTGATGCTGGGAACCCTTGCAGTCTGGCAGGGGGTAAGACTGCGGCCACGCGGCTGGCAGCAAGCTCCGTACTCAATTCCAATCCAGCATTGGAATCACTTTGGTCGCAACTGCTCCCGAGCACGGGCCGCACAGATCGTCGTCGCCGATTCGAGCCTCAGCCTATTCGAAGAGCTTCTGGATCATCAACTTACTCTTCCGAATACTTGAAACCAAATCAATGGCTGACATCCGACGAACTGTCTTCCAATCCGGAGCTCAAAGCGTTTGCTCAACTCGCTGCGCAACGCGGATTTACGAGTATGGCGAGTGTCACTACTGCCTATCGAATCTCACAGTTCGTAGGGACAGAGACCGAGCCGATCCATTCTGCGGGCCAAGAGTTCGATGCCCCAAATGAAGTTCGACAACGTCACTTTTCTGGGGAGCACAAGGGCAAATCCCTCGGAGGAACTGATTCAGGGCCGGTTGAATTTTGGTATGGCTTCGACCAGAAATCGAGATACTCGTATTTTGAAAATCTGACTCCCAGTCCGGCGAACTGGACGGACTCGACGGTCAGTTACTGTCGGCTTGCATTTGTTCCGAATCTCGCGGGAACAGGCAACATCCTCTCGATCTCGGGGACCGAAATTGAGGGCACTGCAGGTGGTGGTGAATTTGTTACGAGCGAACGGTCGCTCACACAACTACGGTCAGTCCCGCATCGGAGCCGGCGCGAGTCATGCCCTATTTCGAGGCGTTGCTAAAGAGCAGCCACGTGGGAGGAGAGACTCAGGTCTTTCCATAGTTGCTTTCCGCGTGCTGCAGCCCTGAGCCGGAGTTGGAATCGCATAACGTATTTCAAAACTCACATCTTCTGGAACGAAGTAGGCCATCGATATCGTTAGTCAATTTTGGTCGATCACGGCATCGCACAGGCAGCCTCTTGGAACATCGTTGCGCCTGCATGTGAGATACGATCAGAAAATTGACTGTCAACTTGTGATAACAG
>CAVVNO010000008.1:0-877322 GCA_963749665.1 uncultured Acidobacteriaceae bacterium
CTCGTCCCAGTTGGTGAGCGGCTTGTGGCCGAGCAGAGGCAAGAGCACGATGCACGCCAGAAGCGTGGCTAGAAACGTGGATACGGTTCCCCAGTTTCGCTTGCAGAGGTCACGCAGGCTGGAGGACCGTGTTGGATGCATGCTGCTGTTGTCCCATGATGGAGTAACGGAGCTGTCAGTTGCCGGGATGGTATTCGCGCTCGGTGTGGCCCTTGAGGTCCGCGGTAGAAGTAGACTTCGCGCAGAGTCGCCGGTGGCGTAGCGCTTGGCCTGGTCGTTGAAGTGCGGCGACTCCGGATTGCCGCTTTCGCCGCCGGCGGTCACGGCTCGGGCGCGCACGCGGTCGCCGAATTCGACGACGGCGACGAAGCTGTTGCCGCTGGTGCCGTACCACTTCTTCGTGCCGGGATAGGCGCGCGCTCCGAAGGAGGCGAGCGAGCCCCATTGCGACGATGTGAAAGCCGACCGGAATGCTGGGGCCGGCGTCGTTGAAGGGCTGGACGATGTCGCCGGTGAGGCGCTGGAAGCGGTTGATGTCGCCCCACGGGCGTTTTCCAGGTGCCGAAGTCGGCGGCGAGTTTGTCGGATGCAGCGTCGAGCGATTGGAGGAGTTGTTCGGCGGGCGCGTTGCCGATGGTATCCTCGGCGGACTGCCGGCGCCGTTCGCACGCGGCCTCCGCCGCAGCGCGGCGGCGGATCTTCGCCCCAGAAAACCGCGAGCGAGGTGGGAACGGAGTTGACGCCCCAGCGGAGATCCCATTTGCGCAGCAGCGTCGATCTGCGTCGGCGAGCTTCGCTTTCAGCGGATTGGCGTCGGGAGGTCTGATCCCAGGCCTTGATCAGCGCGGGGATCGGCTTTTCGAACCACGGCAGATAGCTGTCGTAGGCGGCGGCGATCAGGGAATCGAGCGTGAAATCCTTCTTGTTCTCGAGCACGCGGATGGCATGAAGGCCGCGGGCGGATTCGCCGCCGTTCTCGACGTAGGCGGGATAGTCCTCCTTCTTGGGGCTGCTCGGGCCGGCGGCCGACCACGGCCAGTTGTTGGAGTTGTAGAGCCAGCCGCTCTTCGGGTTCAGCAGGTGCGGCGTCTCGTCGACGTCGAGAAGGCCCTTCCACTCGGTGGCCGGATTGCTGCCGTCCACCGGCTTGGTCCAATCGAAACTGGTGTCGCGCCGCGGAATGAAGTTGCCGTGGAAGTAGGCGATGTCGCCGTCGGCGTCGGCGAAGATGGTGTTGTTCGAGGAGTTCGCCTTGAGTTCCATGGTCTGGCGGATAGGACTTGTAGTCTGTCGCCTTGGTGCGCGTGTAGGATTGCTCCAGCGCCTTGATGGGCTCCTGCATCAGGCGGATGCTGACCCACTTGCCGTTCGGCTTCGCGGACGATCGGGCCGTGATGGCGTGCGGTAGACGGTGAACTTCTTTTCGGCCATGCCGTGGTCGGTCTTGTACGGCACGGTGATCTCGGTCGCGGTGACCGGGCGCTCTTCGTTGCCGTACTTGTAGAAGTAGCGGTCGCCCTTCTTCTGCGACGGTTTCCAGGTACTCGTCGACGGCGTCGACGCCGCTCGAGGTGTGCATCCAGCCGGCATGCTCGTTGAAGCCCTGATAGATGAAGAACTGTCCCCAGGTGACGGCGCCGTAGGCGTTCGAGGCCCTCGCTCGCTGACCATCTGCAGTTCGGAGCGGAAGAAGAAGGAGGTGTGCGGATTGATCAGCAGCAGGGCGTGATGGCCGGCGGTGTTCGAAGGCGCGATGGCCATGCCGTTCGAGCCGGTCGGCTCCGGTTCGGCGATCGGGACTTCGGCGGGAGCGGCTTGGGCGACTGCGGAGTTCTTGCCGTAGAAGGCTTGGAGCTGGTTGAGGTTGACGCGTTCGATGTCGCCGCCGATGCTGCCTTCGGTGAAGGAGAGCGCCATCCAGGGCTCGAAGTGCTGTGATGACGCGCGGCTTCACCTCGGGATGTTTGGAGAGGTAGTAGTTCAGGCCGTCGGCGAAGGCGTTCATCAGCGTCTTCAGCCAGGCGGGACTCGCGGCGTATTGCTTCTTCAGCTCGGCCGGGTCGATGAAGAGCTTCATGCGCAGGTCCTGATAGATTCTGCGATTCGCCCTCGGCCTCGGCCAGGCGGCCCATGGCGTTGATGTAGTTGGTCTCGACGCGGTTGAAGTCGTCCTCGGCCTGGGCGTAGATCATGCCGAAGACGGCGTCGGCGTCGGTCTTGCCGTGGACGTGCGCGATGCCCCAATCGTCGCGGATGATGGTGACGTTGCCCGCCTCCCGCTTCCAGCGCGCAACCTCCGGGTTTCCGGCTGCGTGGAGCAGCGCGGACGAGGAGGACACGAACAGAAGGACGAGAACAAGATTCTTCAGGCAACGGCGGTTCTTCATGGGCTACTTTTTCTCCATTCAACGCAGCAATGCTTCGTCTCTTCGCTGTGCGCAACGCTTTGCGAGTCGATACGGCGGTGCGACCAGTTTACCTGCCTGAATCCTCAGGGGATAGTGTCCGAGGCCTGGTCGTCCGGGATAGATTGGGATGTGTGAAATTTTTGGTGATCCTTGTTCCGAGATAAAAATGGTAGGCTATCAGCCAACCGGCTGATGGGGCCCCCTGCTGAAGGGAAGCCGGGCAATTGACGGATCGATACGGGGAAGAATGAGGAGAGAACTTTTTCTTCCCGAACCTCAAGTTCTGCGACTTCAGGGACTGAAGGATCAGGCGTGAAGCCGCCGTAAATCACGTTTTGCCAAGGAGCACATGCCATGCTTTGCCCATCCTGCAAGACCGAGACAGGAAGCGACTCGGCGTTCTGCCCGCACTGCGGGGCGAATACAACGACGGGTGCCGCCGCTGCAATGCCCGCCCAACAGAGTGGCCTGTCTGAAACTGCCGCTGGGGTCGTTGCCTACATTACCTTCATTCCGGCGATTATCTTTTTGGCGCTGGAACCCTATAACCGCAGCTCGTTCATTCGCTTCCACGCTTGGCAGTCCATTTTCTTCGGGGTTGTGGTGATTGCATCCAACGTTATCCTAGGGCTGATCCCGATTATTGGATGGCTTCTGTTGGTCCCGCTGAGCCTCGTATTCCTGATTATGTGGATCCTCGTCATGATGAAGGCGAGCAAGGGAGAGCGATTCAAGATTCCGTTTATCGGAAACTTCGCGGAGCAGCAGGCGTCGAAGTAGCTCGATCATCGTCAATCCGCTTGACTCCTGCCTGCCAGCTGCAGTCGGTACTGAGTCTGACGGCTGAACTGTCACTTATTCGGGCTCACTCGACAAGGATTCAGTGCGTCTATAACTTTGTATAGAGATGCCTTTTCAAGCGAACCATTCCCCGGATCCAGCAACTGCCATAGCTGAAAATCCTGCGAGGAACCGGACGTGGCTCGTCAGTATGACGAGTCTGATTTTTGCCGTCCTGCAGAGTGCCTGCACGGCGGTTATTGCGATTAGTGGTGTTCGTGTCGCCATCGGTCTCAGCGCGTTGGCAGAGGCAACGATTGGCATCCATGCGCCGGCGGTCGGCTTTCATCAGGATGCGATTCGTATTCCTATGATGGCGGCGGCGTCGATTGGCTCGTTGATTAACCTCTACGTCATATGGCGCATTCGCACGCTGCGTGCGAGACCCTCATCCCAGTGGCGCGTGCAGGCCGCGACGCCAAAGCAGCTGCGATTAGAATTCTTTCAAATTGCGCTCGCAATTTTCACTCTGGTCTCTGGTGGTTGCGGAGTGGATCGCTCATCCGATGATTCATCGGGTTCCATAAGATCGCTTTTTGTCACTCTGCTGATCAGTATCTGAAGGTGCGCGCTTGATGCCTCGGATCTCCGCCTCGAGCCTTGCGTGGAGACGCTCACTGAAGCCGAGCGGCAGTTCGAAGACGCGCTCGTCCGCAGTAAGGATCAGGATGTTTCGTGTAGAGTCGAGAATCGCTGAGCAGATTTCGCAATGTTCCAAGTGTTTTTGCACCTGCTCGAGCATCTCTGCAGAGAGTGTGCCATCGAGATAGCCGGAGATGTGCTCCCAAACATGTTTGCACTCTATAACCATGGGAACCACCTCCGCTTTGGATTGACGTTCTTTAGCTGAGGAACCAACTTTTTTTGCAGCATGATGCGCGCCCTGTGCAGTCGAACCTTTACCGACGCCACGGTGATACCAAGCGTTTCAGCCGATTCGCTGACGCTCAACTCTTCGACATCGCGAAGCAAGAAGACCTCGCGATAGATCAGGGGTAGATCGGTGATCGCCTGTTGCAACATCAGCCGGACTTCCTTTCGCTCGAGGGCCTCAGAGGGTATCTCACGCCAGTCGCGAAGGAGCGCTGGAGAGACGTGCCCCTGCTCCTCCGGCGGTTCGTCGAGAGATTCCATCTTCATTGTCTTTCCGCTGCGAATGCGGCTTCGAGCTTCATTCAGCGCGATGCTTATCAGCCATGTGCTGAACTTTGATTCACCGCGGAAGCGATGGAGGTTCCGGAATGCCTTGAGGAAAGCCTCCTGCGCAGCTTCCTCGGCATCCGCTTCGTTGCGGAGCAGGGACAGCGCCATGGCGTAGACGCTACGCTCATGGGGGCGAATCAACTCGTGAAACTCGTGGGTGTTACCAGCGAGGATGGAGGCTATGATCTGCGCTTCGTCCCTGCTTTCAGAGATTTCGGTCATTGTTTCTCAATCCATGCTCGATTAGAACCCGGGCTTTCAGATTGGTTACGGAATTTAAGAAGTATCCTCGTTTGTTGTTTTTTCAGGGGAGTTTTTGGGAAAATGCGGGGGTTTCAAACAAATAGTCCCCTGGCATCCGCGAGTGAGGAATCAAACAACCGTGTGAGCCGCTGCCTATTTTCCTGCTGCGGCTGGCGCGTCGGGCCGGACATATACATAGACATCCTGATTTTCCGGGAGCGTGGGATATATTCCGGCAAGGCGATAGCTCCTGGCAAGAGTTTCGATAGCCGCGGCGATGTCCCTCTGCCCCATGCGATGTCCGTCGCGCCAATTGGATTCCTCGGTGCGCGACTGTTGTTCGGTTTCCGGAAGATAGATGATGACCTTGGGCGGCCTTGCAAGGAGGCGGGCAGCTTCTTCTTTCGCCATAGTGTCGTTGACGACATCGACATTGTGAGAAGCGGTCGCGGTGGGCCACCTGCGATCGGTGAGGGAGTAGAAGAGAGCCATCTCAGGATAGGTGAAGATGGTGTCTGTGGGGGTTGTGTTCGACGCAACGGTGTGGACGACGCCGTCGACGAGGCGGACGGTCGCAGGGGGAAGTAAGATGCCGCTGAGTTTCGGTTGATCGGAACGCGTGGTTGCCGTTGAAACGGGTCCGTCAACGAAGAAGCCGAAGGGGATGTCCAGTTTGAGGCGCACCGTATCTACGCAGATGAGCAGGACGATGGCATAAACGGCTAATCGTCCGAGGCGTTGGCTGCCAGCGATCGCCCCGGCCAGGACAAGTCCGAAGCCGGGCAGCAGCATGGGGGAAAACATCGGATAAGAGAGCGACAGCATGAAGGCAATATTGAAGGAGACGGCAGCCATGAGGTAGACCTGCGCCTGACGCGCACTCAGGGTACCTTTGACGAGTTGCCACGTGCCGAGGATGAGGAGGACAACGACGGCAACGAGGGTAAGAAAGATAGTGTTATACGGCCAGGATCTATGAACCTGTCCCCAGTGGCGGAAGGAGAAAACCGCTCCCAAGGTGATGGCGATGATCCCGAAGGCCGCCGCCGCCGCCATCTCCCATCGCGGACCGTCAACTTTCTGCTCGAGCCGCTGACGTTCGGAACGGATCAGGAGCCAGACTGCGATAAGAGCCGCGCAGATGGCCAGGATCATGGGTCGGGGACCCAAGGTTCCGAGATGAATGGCACGGGTGAAGAAGTCACCTCTACCATTCTGGGCTTTAGCGGCAGGTCCTTTGATAAAGATGGCAACCAGAAACATCTTTAGTGAACCTAGCCGAGCAAGCCAGATGAGAAGCGCGCCGATAGGTAGGGCAACTCCAGCGACGAACGCGACGAGCCAGGTGATCGCGCGATGAAAGGTTTGCATGCGCCACACAATAGCGGTGACAACGAGGGGTACCGCGACAGCGGCACCAAGTCCAATTGTCTGTTTGGTGAGGAAACTGAGTCCGGCGGCAATACCGGCGGAGAGACTTATCCAAACAATGAAGCGGATGGACCGATTTCGGTTCAAGACAAAGCTTGCCAGGTAGCCGCTGATTATGGCTAAGAACATACTGTCGTGGTTGTAGGAGGCTATCGCATCGGCAAAATCGGCGGTCGAAATTACGAGGGTCGCGAAGGCAGCAATGGCCGCATGTGCAGGACGGCAGAAACGTAGAAGCCAGAGATACAAGACGAGCGCAATGAGGCTCCTTTCTACCAGGCCTGCGGCTCGGGACACGATGAGCTTTTCTCCAAACAGGCTCAGCAGAATGCCGCTTTTGAACTGATTCAGAGGAGGACTGGTTAAGAAGTAGTCGCGAAAGGGCACGCTGCCATGCACGATGCTAAAGCCGCCAACGTACTCTCCAGCGCCTGACCGAAGACCTGCGAAACGATTGAAGAAAAGAGAGAAGAAGATGGCGGTCAGCACCATCGCGAGTACACCGCCAGTCACTACCATCCGCCTGCTACGCATCTTATCTATCTTCCCTCAGGCAAGTTCTTTCTGTCATCGTTCTGTGCGTAGTGGCCGGGGGAGACGGGACGGTGGAGCTAAAAGTTGATGCGTTCTTTTTCGGTGACCAGGGGCCGGTTCTGGACGATCGTGTGGATTGATCCGACATACTCTCCGATGATTCCGAGTGCGACGAGTTGTACCGATCCGAGAAAGAAGAGTCCGATCATCGTTGGCGCGAGTCCGAGCGAGAATTGATTCCAAAAGACTAACTTGGCAATGAGATAACCAAAGCCGGCGATGAGGCTGAGGAAGGCGAACACGAAACCTCCGAAGATGACCAGGCGCAGCGGAACTTTGGAGAGGTTTGTGATGCCCAGCATCGCCATGTCGTACAGGGTGTAGAAATTGTTTTTGGTGATGCCCCGCACGCGGCGTTTCTGATTGTAGTGGAGCGCTTTGTGGGGCAGGCCGATCTCGGCAATCTGTCCGCGGAAGTAAGGATTCGGGTCCTGGAAGTCGCGCTTCAGGATTTCGACAACCTTGCGATCGTAGAGTCCAAAGCCGGTGAAGTGCTCCAGCACTTTTACATCGGTAAGCCGCGCCACCGTTTTGTAGTAGGCCGAGCGGATGCCGTACATGAAACCGTTTTCGTCGCTTGTGCTCTTGATGGCGACGACGATGGGATATCCCTGCCTCCCACTCGCGGATAAAGTCGAGGATCATCTCGGGTGGGTCTTGCAGGTCAGAAAGGAGAACAATGACGGCGTCGCCGTTCGCCTCGAGGATCGCGTGATGAGGCGAGCGAATGTGGCCGAAGTTGCGCGCATTGAGGATTACCTTAACGTTCGGATCTCTTCGGGCAATGCCGCGCAGAATCTCGACGGTTCCATCGTTCGAATCATTGTCGATGACGATATGTTCGTAGCGGTACTGCGGGAGACCGGCGAAGAGCTCGCGCACACGGTCTGTCAGAACTTCGACGTTACCCTCTTCGTTGTAACAGGGACTGACAACGCTGATCAGCTTCATAATCCAGTTCCCTCTCCGACGTGCCACTCGGCAGTTCGTCGAATCGCTTCCTGCAAACTAACAGTTTGAGTGAGGCCCAATATCGATTTCGCTCGATCTACGGATGGAACGTAACGCGCCACGGCAGCTCCAGGAACGGCTTTTTTCGCGATGTGAATCTCGGCGGAGGCATTGAGACTTTGGGCGACGGTGTGAGCCAGTTCTGCAATGCTTAGATCATGAGCCGATCCTACATTGATTGGGACGAGGTTCGGAGCGTGAAAGAGCATTGTCCATAACCATATTGCAAGATCGGCGGCGTACAAATAGGAGCGGCGGGATGTACCGTCGCCATTAATCCTGATGGGCCTTCCGGCCAGAATGTCTCCGATGAAGTTGCCAATGGCGAAGTGTGCATCTAAAGGTAGATGAGGACCGACAAAGGCAAAGCAACGGGCAATTTTAATCTGGATCTGGTTGTGGGCGGCACAGAGAGCACACATCTGCTCTGAGATGCGCTTGCCTTCGGCATAGATGCTAGCGGGGTCGAGTGGATCTGGGCCACCCAGATACTCTTCGGGAATGTGTGTGAGGTTTTTGGGCTGCTTCCCGTAGACCGCGCCGGAGCTGGTAAGAAGCAGCTTTCGGGTGGCGTGCCTCTGAGCGAAGTCGAGTGCACGTTCGGTCCCATCGATGATGGTGGTGAGCATCTCAATGGGCTGTTCGGTGGCCTGTTTGGCGCTGGCTTCGGTGGCAGCGTGGATGACAAAGCGGAACTCGCCGTCGGGAAAGGTGAAGGTACGAACGTCGCCTTTGAGGAAGATAACCGCAGGATCGGCGGCGATTTGCGGGCACTTCGAGGCGAAGGCAGCGGGATCACGAGTGAGAACGGTTGCGTGAGCGTTGAGACTGAGCTGCCGGTTGATGTGGGAAAAGCTCTCGAGCAACCAACAACCGAAAAAGCCAGTGCCGCCGGTAATGAAGAGCTGTTGATTCCGCATCTCCTCCCATAGGGGCGCTGTCCTGCTCAGGATGAGGTCGAGATCGGCGGTGGATAACTGGCGCTCTGCCATAACTTTGTTCTGACTATTTTGGTCAAGGTGCGGACCATGTACTGGTCTGTTCCGTCAGGTGAAAAATCCCTTTCGCCGTCGTGTTCAACAAATCCCTCGCTATGCGGCGTGGATCGGTACGGCCTCGATCAGGGGCTCCGACTCGCCTACTTTGTCCCGCACATGGATGGCGAATCCTGCTGACTCGAGCAATGTACAACACCGTTCGGTGGTCATTGTGCCATTAACTCTATGCGGTTCCACAATCAGCTTTGCATCGACGCTTCTGAGAAAAGCTGCCGAGTTGTTGAGAAGTTCGACCTCACCGCCTTCGATATCCACTTTGACGAAGTCAATGTGCTTCAGCCCTGTCTCAGAAGAAAAGTCCGCGAGCGTGGTACTGACTACGGCCCGCTCCTTGCCTCGTCCGCCACCTGTGACCGCTACAGCGCTTGATCCCATGGAGCCTTCGTGCGAAAACAGGACTCCGTTGCTGTGCGACCAGATCGCCTTGTGAAGCAGCGTTATGTTACTCAATCCCATCACTCTCGCTGCCATTTCCACGTTGATTTTCGCGCAGTTGTAATTCGTCTCGTCTGCCTCGAAGGCGTAGACGTGGCCGCGCGGGCCCACGAGTTGCGCAAAGATGATCGACGTCACCCCGGAGTAGGCGCCGATATCAAGCACCACCTGGCCTTCGCTCAGGTTGGCAAACTCCAGATATTCCTGCGTGGTTGCGTAAGGCTCAGTGTGAGAAGGAAACAGAAACGGCACATCGCCAAAGCCGATCAGCCGATGGTATCGCGGCCCGCTCATGTCGACCACTTGTTTTCCGCCGTCCACTACGGGAATCACGGAGTCCACATAATAGTCGAAGTTCTGAATCATGTGCGGTAGATAAATGATGTGGGAGGCCCGGATACGCAAGACCTTGTCTTGTTTCTCGAGGTCGAGATAGAGATCGGTTGCCCGCAGACGAAGACCGGCAGCGCGAGCCTGTCCGGCCCAGATTAATGCCTTTTGCCTGTTGGCAAAGGGATGCGAGGCCACTCGCCTCAAAACCCGCTTAATCTGACTCACAATCCGGCTCAATGAGGACCCCTCGTCTAAAACTAATCAAGACAGTCGTACAGTTCAACTCAATTTGGCCGGTATGTTCTCCAACGTCTTCTGCGTGTGTGAAGAGGGAAGTGAATCGGCATCGGATGATTCTTACTTCTCCTCTGCTACGTCTTCGGTTCGACGCTGAGACCGCGATTGTAGATCGTCTGACGCAGAGACGGCACCTGGGAATATGGGCTGTCGATGTCGTCAATGGAAACAGGCGAATCTTTCTGGATCGGCTTGAGCAGGACTTCGCCGCGCATCAGTTCTCGGCAGGAGAGTTGGCCCTTCTGAAGGGGAATGGCCAGGTACACATCGTCATCAGTAAGGGAGTGACCGCTGGCAGATCGGTCTTGGCGTAGACGCCGCGCACAAGAGCGTCGAGATACTCAATCTCTTTTCTGGGTGGCTGGCGCTTTTGAGTGCCGGGAGCGCCGCACATCTCTTTGGCTTTCTTGAAGGCGCGAAACCACTCGTCGACCTGGTGCGGCAGGCTGCAGTAGGGACTGACCTTGGTGCCGTCTGAGTCGATGTCGATGTGACGCTCGAAGGTGCGTGCGCCTTTTGCGTAGGCGATAAGCATCGAGTGGGTCCAGTCGGTGCACTCATGCGTGGAGAAGCCGATGCTGATGCTGGGGTAGCGATTGCGTAGGAAGTCGATCTGGTTGATCTCGAGTTCGGAGTCCTCCGCAGGGTAAATCGAGACGCAGTGGTTGATCGCCAGGGGGATGTTGCGATTGGCGAAAAAGGTGACGATGTCGTCCATGTCTTTGAGCGACGAGCCGCCGGTGGAGACGATCACGGGCTTCTTGGTCTTCGCAATTTTTTCGATCAGTATCCAGTCGTTGAGGTCAGAGCTGGCGATCTTGATGAACGGAACACCGAGTTCGACACACAGGTCGACAGAGCGTTCGTCGAAGGGCGTCGCAGAGGGAATGCAGCCCGCACTACGAATGGCCCTGACAAGAGTTGCGTATTGGTCATCCGAAAGCCGGGTGTCGAGCGTCTTCTTGACGTATCGAAGGTCGGAGCGGTTGACGAAGTCCTTGTGGACGAACTGGGCGACGTCACGAAACTGAAGCTTGATCGTGGCCCGGACGTTGTTGAAGCGGACAACCTGGGAAAATTCCTGGATGATCTTGAGCCCACGCTCGACGCTGCCGAGGTGGTTGTTGGCCAGCTCGAGCACGAACAGGTCTTCAAATATGTCGTTGTCAATCACTGAGCAAACTCCTTGGCTACCGCCGGTAAAAGTTCCGGAAATGATTGATGCGAAGATGCAACATCCATGGACGGCGGTATGGCCCCATAACCATGGGCCATCCAGATAAATGGTACCAGCATCTCCGCGGCCGCGAGTGCATCCTCCGCGGTATCGCCGACCATGATGCAGCGGGCGGCACCAGCTGAAAGGCGTGGAGAAGATGTTCGATCATCTGCGCCTTGCCGCATAAGGTAGGGACTGCCGGAGTCGCGGGTAACCACCGAGTTGAAGAGAGACGACACGCCTTCGCGTTCGAGTATCCTGACCGCGATGTGACGCGGTTTGTTCGAAACGACAAAAAGCTGGATGCCGAGAGAATGGGCTTCACGCAGCATGAGACTCGAGCCGGGAAAGAGCAGAGTCTTTTGCCACCCCTCTGAATCGTAGCTGCTGCGAAAGGCGCGTTCGAGACAAGTCGAGATCAGATGCGTGTTGCCTGTGGGGCCGCGAGCGCGAGGATCGTGCGGATCGGCGGCCCGATGACTTCACGAAGATCGATGGCCTGCATGGGTAGGCCGCAGGCGAGGAAAGCCCGCTCGATGGAGAAGGCGATGCCGGGTAAGGAATCGAGCAGCGTGCCGTCAAGGTCGAAAAAGATGGCTGCGGGGAGATGTGAGACTGACTTTGGTCATAAGGTGCAGCTCTAGACGTCGTCCTTGACGAGCATGTTCGCGGCCAGATCTTCGGGAGACAAGAAGGGATACATGTCTTCGAGATTCGGCGTTTGGATTTTGCCGTCGGGGAGAATGCGAGAGCGGAGACGTGGTTCGAACTCCTGCGCGACGTCGAGGGAGACGTCAAAGATGGTGGGACCGGGCTTGTCGAGCTCGCGGCGGATTACGTCCAGGTCGTCGAGCTTGCGTGATGGGGAAGGAGGGGAATACCGTAGGCATTGCCGAGCTTAATCATATCGGGGAAGCTGACGCCGCTGGTGGCGCCGGTGCCGATGAGTCGGCCCTGAAAGAAGCCGGTTTGAGTTTGGCGGATGGAGAGATAGCCGCCATTGTTGAGTACAAAAATTTTGACGGGGAGATTGTTGCAGACGACCGTTTCGAGTTCCTGGATATTCATCTGAATGCTGCCGTCGCCAGCGAGACAGATCACGCGACTCCCTTTGGCAAAGGCGACTCCGATGGCCGCTGGGAGGTCGTAGCCCATGGAGGCCGAGCCGGAGTTGGAGATGAGACGCTGTCCGAGTCTTAGTTTGCCGGCCTGAAAGGGAACGATGCAGGCGGTGGCGTTGCCGCAGACTACGGCGTCATCGGGGCCGAGGATGTCGAAGAGGCGATCGATGAAGTAGTAAGGGTTCAGGGGTGGTCCGGGCTGCTTCTGCTTCTCCTGGACGACGGGGAACTTCGCCTGTCGCTCCTTGCACCAGCTTAGCCATTCGGCATGTTTGTTGCAGGGTTTGGGAGAAGTAGATTCGAGTTGACGGAGCATCTCAGTGAGGAAGATTTTTACGTCGCAATGAATGCCGATGTCGGGCTTCATTGTGGGCTTGACGAGTTCGGCGGCGTCTACGTCAACCTGAATTTTGGTCGCGAAGCGGGCGAACGACGGCCAGTTGTAGCTGGTCTGTCGGATGTTCAGGCGGGAACCGAGTACGAGGAGCACGTCAGAGTTCTGGACGGTGAAGTTGCCTGCGCGTTCGCCAATGGTGCCGGGGCGTCCGCAGAACAGCTCATCGTCAGAGGCGATGAGGTCGTGGGTCCATGCAGTGACGACGGGGATGCGAAGGCGGCGTGCGACGGCAGTGAATTCCGGCAGAGCGTTGGCAAGGCGAACACCGGTTCCAGCGAAGAGGACGGGACGCTGAGCATGGCGAATGCGTTCGAGCGTCTCTGCGACTTGTTGTGCAACCTGCGCCGGCGGAAAGATGAGGTCGTCCTCGGAGGGGTCGTAGTGACGCAGTGCTGTCAGGATCGATCTGTGCGGATTGAACGTCGACTGGAATGTCGAGCCAGCACGGACCGGGGCGTCCCGTCTGCGCGAGGTGCCAGGCGCGCTCGAGATGGTAGGCGATGGTGGCTGGGTCGTCCACCCAGACCGAATATTTCGTTATGCCGCGTACCATGCGGATGATGTCGACCTCCTGGTCGCCGAGCTGCCGCATGTTGGTGAGGCCATACGTGGCCATGCGACGTCTCCCGCTTGACCTGGCCGGAGAGAATGAGCATGGGGATGGAGTCGGTCCAGGCGCCAAACACGCCGTTGAGCGCGTTGATGCTGCCGGGGCCGGTGGTGACATTGAGTAGCGAGGGAGTGTTGGTGATGCGGGCGTAGCCTTCGGCGGCCATCGCGGCGGCTTGCTCGTGGTGAGTGCAGACGTAGTGGAAGCCTGAGGTGCCGATGGAGTCGTTGAGGTGCATGGCGCCGCCGCCGGTGACGAGGAAGACATGTCGTGTACCCCAGTCGCGAAGCTGAGCGAGAACGTAATCGGAAAGTTTAATGCCAGATCTCCTTGTTCGATGCCCCATCAAGTTTATCGCAGTTGATGCAGCGGTGTTGTTGTTTGAGTCAGGGCGTGGTATCGGTCGATCTGAGAGAGAGTGAGCTTGCTGGGTCGAGTCGGGGGAGGATTGCCAGACGCGGTACCACTGGACAAGCCACTCCAGCGCGCTTTCAAGCCTAAGGCGAGGCTCCCATGCGAGATCCCGGCGAGCGCGGCTGGCATCGAGTCTCAGGTAGCCGGCCTCGTGTGGTCCCTGGTCGTCGTCGAGCACCCAGGACGCTCCGTTGCCCCAAAACCTGGTCATGCGCTCGGCGATCCACGAGACAGGCTGTGCGTCTTCTTCGCTGGGGCCGAAGTTATAGGCAGTGGCAAATCGTGCCGCGTTTGGCGCTCCGGCGAGGAGTTCTTCTGCCAGACGCATGTACCCATACAGAGGTTCGAGAACATGCTGCCATGGCCGAATGGCATTGGGACGGCGGATGCGCACAGGTTTGCCGGAGAGGAAGCCACGAACGAGATCGGGGATGAGACGGTCGCTCGACCAATCGCCTCCTCCGATGACGTTGCCCGCGCGGGCAGTCGCGATGGCAACTCGGTGTTCGGCTAATTTGTCTACCGGAAAGTACGACTGGCGAAAGGCTGCGGAGACGATTTCGGCGCAGGCCTTCGAACTGGAGTAGGGATCATAGCCGCCAAGCGGATCGGTCTCGCGATAAGGCCACACCCATTCCTTATTCTCATAGCATTTGTCGGTTGTAACCGACACCACGGCACGGACGGAAGGAGTGCGTCGGACGGCATCGAGCACACGCGCGGTGCCGATAACATTGGTCTCGTAGGTTCCGATGGGATCCTCATACGAGTAGCGGACCAGCGGCTGCGCTGCGAGGTGAAAGACCACTTCGGGGCGAAACTCACGCATCGAGCTGTCGAGACGGGTTGCGTCGCGAATGTCGCCGCGCACGTCGTCGATCACATCTCCGATGCGGGCGGATGTGAAGAGGTTTGGATCGGTCCAGGGATCGAGCGAGTACCCGCGGACATCCGCTCCGAGATGTGCCAGCCACAAAGCCAGCCAACCGCCTTTGAAGCCGGTGTGTCCGGTGAGGAAGACGCGGCGGCCGCTCCAAGAACCACTCCGGAGACCGCTCGAGGAGCTGTTCTTTACCAGGTCTTCCATGGGGCCTTTCCTGTGCTCCAGAGCTCTTCAAGATGCTGCTTGTCGCGCAGCGTATCCATCGCCTGCCAGAAGCCTTTGTGAAAGAAGGCCTGGACCTCGCCTCGCGCGACGAGCGCCTCGATCGGCTCGCGCTCGAACATCTGTAAGTCGTTGGTGACGTCCGCGAGGACCTTCGGCGAAAGGACAAAGAAGCCGCCGTTGATCCATCCACCCTCGTCAGCGGCTTTTCCTGGAAGGAGTAGATTTGCGTGTCCTTCAACCCCAGAGCTCCGAAACGCGCAAGCGGCTGCACGCTGGTGAGCGTAGCAAGCTTTCCGTGACTCTTGTGGAATGCGATGGAAGCGGTGATGTCGACATCGGCGACGCCGTCTCCGTAGGTCATGCAAAACGCATCGTCGTCGCCGAGATACTTTCCGACTCGTCTGAGCCGTCCTCCGGTGCCGGTCGAGTCGCCGGTGTCGACGAGCGTGACATGCCATGGCTCGGCAATTGAGTTATGGACAGTCATTTTGTTGTTGGTCATGTCATAGGTCACATCGGAGGTATGGAGGAAGTAGTTGGCGAAGTACTCCTTGATGATGTAGCCCTTGTATCCGCAGCAGATGATGAAGTCGTTGATGCCGTGCTGGGAGTAGATCTTCAGGATGTGCCAGAGGATCGGCCGGCCGCCGATCTCAACCATAGGTTTAGGCCGTACAGAGGTCTCTTCGCTGAGGCGTGTGCCGAGGCCACCGGCTAGGATTACGGCTTTCATGGTCTGTCCCCTTCGAGAGAGTTGAAGCGCATTGGATTCGGCGACGCTGTCTTGTATACCTGTCCGTTGAATGAACGCACAACAAAAACTTCAGGCCTGGCGTGCCTGGCCGGATGGAAGACTAGGCAACTATCTCAACTGTCTTGAGTCCTGTCTTGGCCTGCTCGACGAATTCAGTCATTGTTCTGGCGATGAAGTCCAGCATCTCTGTCGTCAACCCGGGATAGACCCCGATCCAGAAGACCTGGTTCATGACGAAGTCGGTGTTGTTCAGATCGCCGACAACTCGGTACTCATATCCCTCGTAGGCGGGTTGACGCAGGAGGTTTCCGGCGAAGATGAGCCGAGTTCCGATCTTGTTCGATTCGAGATGATGCGTCAGTTGATTTCGCGAGAAGGGAGCGTCGGGTTTCACGGCGATGGGAAATCCAAACCAGCTCGGATCGGAGTTTTCGCCGGCGACCGGCAGCATCAGATAAGGCTCCAACGGCTGGAGCAGATTCTTCAGGTAGTTGAAGTTCGCCTTGCGGCGCTCGATGAAGTGCGGCAGCTTCGCGATCTGCGAGACCCCCAGGGCCGCCTGCATATCGGTCGCCTTCAGGTTGTAGCCCACATGCGAGTAGGTGTATTTGTGATCGTATCCACAGGGCAACGTGCCTAACTGCCAATCGAATCGCTTGCCGCAGGTGTTGTCCTTTCCCGGCTCACACCAGCAGTCGCGTCCCCAGTCCCGGAAGCTGTCGATGATGACTTGCAGCGTCGGCCTGTCGGTCATCACCGCGCCGCCTTCGCCCATGGTGATGTGGTGTGCGGGATAGAAGCTTACCGTCGCGATGTCGCCAAATGTGCCGACCTTTCGACCCTTGTAGGTTGAACCAAGAGCATCGCAGCAATCTTCCACCAGCCAGAGATTGTGCTTTCTGCAAAACGCTGTAATCGCATCGAGATTGAAGACGTTTCCAAGGGTGTGCGCGATCATGACGGCTTTTACCTTGGGGCTGTACGCCTCTTCCAGGCGGGAGACGTCGATCTCATAGGTTGGTAGCGTTACGTCCAGAAATACCGGCACGAGGCGGTTCTGAAAGATCGGATTGACGGTGGTGGGAAATCCGGCGGCGACTGTAATGACTTCGTCACCGGGTTTCAACCGTCGATCACCAAGTTTCGGCGAGGTTAAAGCACTGAGCGCAACGAGGTTAGCGGACGATCCGGAGTTCACCAGCGAGGCCGAACGTACGCCGACAAAGCGCGCCAGTTTGCGCTCAAAGTCCTTGGCGAAACGACCTGTTGTGAACCATCCATCGAGCGCTGCATCCACCACAGAACAAACGTCTTCCGGGCCAATCACCTTGCCGGAGACCGGGACGGTAGAAGTACCGGGAACGAACTCCCGCTGCGGAAAGGCCTCTGCGTGGTACTCGGCGGTTAGTGAGAGGATCTGCTGCCGTAGCTTTTCTGCACGCTCGGTCATAAGTCTTTAAGGATACACAATCGAACTCTGCGTCTCAATTTATCGTGCGTGAAGGAGTTTGAGCGAATATTTTGTGGAGCTGGGTTTTGGTGTTTTTGCAGGGGGTTTTGCAGAAAATGGGGTGCAGCGCGTGGTTTTTGGATGGTGAGTTTGTGGTGAATTGCGTGGTAAACGTGGTGAGTTGACGGACACTTTTTGGGCGCGAAAAATGTGCCACGAATTCTGGATTTATTTTGCGCTGGGAGAGCCTGCAGGGGGCTCGTCGCGGGTCTGGTTTATCTGGGTGGTCATTAGAAGAGAAGCTTGATCCCGAACTGAATTTGGCGGGAGCTGGTGGATGTCGCGGTGATGACGCCCGCGGTCGAGGATATGGCGGGCGGTGTATAGACGCCGGAGACCAGCGCGGGGGACGAGGCGTAGGTGATCGCGTTGGGTGTGGTGAAGTTGGTGTGGTTGAGGACATTGAAGAACTCTGCGCGGAGTTGCAGGTTCACTCCTTCGCGTAGCTGAGTGTTTTTCAGCAGCGCCAGGTCGAGTTCCTTCAGTCCGGGACCGATCAGCGTGTCGCGTCCAAGATTGCCGACCGCACCGCCGGTGATTGCGCCGCTGCTTGAGAGCGTGGAGAGTGGCGCGGAGAACGCGCCGGGATTGAACCACTGCGCCACGGTATGGGGATAGAGATTGCCGTGAAAGTTCGGGTTTGTGTCCGGTCGAACGGGGTTTCGCGTGTCGCCGGAGCCGGTTGGGTTGTAGCCGAGCTGTGGCGAGAAGGGAAAACCGGACTGCAGGTTCGCGATTGCGCTCAGACTCCAACCGCCAACTAACACTTCGGCAAACGGGTTCAGCCTGGAGGCGAATCGGCGATTGTGGCCGAATGGCAGATCGTAGGTGCCGTTGAGCGCGACAAGGTGGCGCACATCCGTCGCGGCTGGGCCGTAGTCCAGACTCAATTTGTCCGGCACGGAGACGTACGCGGGCGTGTTGGCCGAGACACTCGTGTTCCATGCCGAACCGTTGTCCAGATTTTTCGACCACGTATAGGCTGCACGAAACTGAAGGCCATTGGCGAAGCTCCGGCGGAGGTCCACTTCGAGCGCGTTGTAGTTGCTGATACCCTGCGAGACCCATGAAGTAGTGTTGGCGACCAGTGGATTGGCCTTTGCTGTGGTTGGGTAGAAGATTGTTCCTGCGGCGAGACTCGCGGGGCATGCCGGGTTGGGGCAGGTCACTGTTGCGGGCTGATTCTGGTCCTCGGAGAGGATCTGATTGTAGCCATGCGAACCCGCGTAGGCGACTGTGACGGAGGTATTCTGCGCGATCTGCTGCTCTACCTGAAAGTTCCAGGAGAGGACGGCAGGCGTTGCGATATCCGGCTGAACGTTGGAGGGCGAGATGAGGCTTCCGGCGCCAGCCTGCGTCGCGGTGGTGATGTTCAAGCTCGAGATCGCCACGTTGGTTTGCGTCAGCGTGGTGTTGAACGGTGCCGCCTGGTCGAAACGGTAGTCGAGGTTGTCGAGCAGCGAGTGATGCAGGCCGAAGCTCGCGCGGATCGCGGTCCGGCCGTTGCGGAACGGGTCCCACGCGAAGCCGATGCGCGGCTCCGGCAGGAACTTCGCACGGTTGACAGTGAGACCGGATGAGCCGACGGTGGGTGTCGTGTTGATGATCCCGTTGGTGAATCCGTAGATTCCCGCACGCCCCTGCGATTCGTTGAAGCCGTTTGTCGATTCGATGCGAATGCCTGCGCGCAGCTCGAGATTCTGCAGCAGATGTACGGTGTCTTCGAGATAGCCTGCGCCCATGGTCGAGCGCCAGCCGAGTTCGGTCGGGTTGGGCACGACGGTAAAGGTCTTGACCGTCCCCTGCAGAAATGTCGCGAGGCTGGCGAATGAGGCTTGCCCCCACTGGTTCTGCGCGAGGTTGTCGTTTGATTGCAACCGCTGCACCCAGCCGCCGGCTTCAATCTGATGCCGCCTGTGGGTGTAGTAGATGTGATCGTCGAAGGTGAAGAGGTTGCGTGCGGTCGCGTTGTTGGAGCCGACGTTGCCGCCGGCGCCGGTGACTTGCGATGCACCGTTGGACGCTGTACTGCCCGCGATGACGATTGCCCCGATTGGCCGGCCTGCGACCCAGCCGGCGATGTCCGCGTTTGGTGCGGGTGTCGATGAGCCGAGAAAGAAGAAGCTCGCTCGCGAGTAGCCCACGCGCGCCGTGTTTAAGAGCCTCGGTGAGAAGACATGCTGCTCCTGCACGCTCGCGACCTGTTCGCGCAGGCTTTCGTCGATGACGGAGAAGGGGTTCTGCGTGGGGGTGTTTGCTGTCGAATCATCCACGGTGTAGACGGCGAACAGCAGGTCGTTTGCGCTCAGGTTGGCATCGAAGCGCGTAGTTCCAAAGTCCTCGCGGATATGCTGCACGGGGTTGGAGAATGATTCGGCGATGCCGGTGTTGAAGCCCGTCGTGGGATCGAGCAGCTCTGGACCGTTCTGCGCGGGCCACAGATTGAAGAGCGGCGCGACGCCATTGCCCAATCCAACCTTTGTCAGCGTGCCTGTTTTCGCGTCGGGAAGATAGCCTTGTCGCGCTGCGGTATCAGGCACCAGCGTCACATCCGAGAGGCCGAGATTCTGCCGGTAGCCTTCGTAGTTGCCGAAGAGAAAGAGCTTGTTCTGCTTGATGGGACCGCCCATCGAGAGGCCGAAGTTGTTGCGCTGGAATTCGGGAATTTTCTGCTGGTCGAAGTAGTTGCGCGCATCAAGTGCTGAGTTGCGCAGGAACTCGTATGCTGCGCCGTGCAGCTTGTTCGTGCCGCTCGCCGTAACGATGGAAATCTGTGCACCCTGCCGCTTGCCGTAGCTCGACGAGTAGGTGTCGGACACTACGTTGAACTCGCGCACGGCATCGACGCCGAGTAGCTGCCCGCTGGTGCCGCCGGGCGTCACGTTGATGAGCGATGCACCCGTGTACTCGATTCCGTTCAGCAGAAAGAGATTGTCCTGCGGGCGGCGGCCTGAGATCGCGAACATGTTGCCGACCGACGAGTTGGATGTGCCGATACCGCCCGAACGCTGGCCGGTGTAGTTTACGGTGGCTGGATTGAGCGTGATGAGCTGGTCGTAGCTGCGACCGTTCAATGGCAGTTGCTTCACCTGCCGCTCGTCGACGAGGCCTGAGGTCTGTTGTGTCGTCAAGTTGAGCGTAGCCGGCGTGTCGACTACGTTGACCTGCTCGGCGACTTCGCTGACCTGAAGGGTGAGATCGATCTGCACGCTTTGCCCCACGGTGAGAGAAACGCCGGTGCGCTGCCCGGGCGCGAAGCCATCGCGTTCCACAACTATGTTGTAGCGGCCGATGGTGAGCGATGGCGCGCTGTAGCGGCCTTCCGCGTCGGTGATGAGCTTTCGCTCCGTCCCTGTCTCGACGTTGCGTACGACGACGCCAGCGCCTGCGATGCGGCTGCCGGTGCTGTCGGTGATGGCGCCGCTGATGGAGCCGCCGACTACCTGCGCTGATGTTGCAGCGGAGATGAACACAACTGGCAGCAGCAAAGCAAAACGAAAAGCCGCGAAAGAAAGGGTGCGAAGGAATGCGGTCATGAGAGTCTCCTCTGAAATGGCAGCGCGATCAGCACGGTGCGGTTGCAGCGTCTGCAGATCTGGAATGAATGAATTTGGGGAACGTAAGAGCGACTTCGCGGTTTTTTCTCGTGAACGAAATCGATCTGACCGATCAGCGAGTCATCAGGAACAACAACACGCGCGTGCGGCACAACAGGCCGTGCGTCGAGAGGTCGTGATGGAACGGGTAATCATGGTCGGGTAGAACCGTGCCGTGTTTCTGCAGCAAAAAACAGAAAACCCACGTGCGCCTGAGGGTTTCAGGAGGCGGCTGCGTGGGTTTCGTGAGGTTCCTTGAGCGAGTCTTCGCAGAATCAGCGAAGCGTTACGGAAGGTTGACCTGCCAGCGCAGCAGCCGCGGTGTCGCAACAAAGGCGACAGGTGCAGGCGGCGTGGCTGGTGAAGATCTTCATCGCTAGGTGCAAACGTAACCCGTATCCCCCGACGAGTCAAGGCGAGACGATGAAGATGTTGTCAATTCACGCGGTAACTCGCGCAACAACTTGCGGGCGCGTTTGACAAATGGCGTCTCCTCGGTCAGGCTTGTAACAGATGCAGTTCTCCACCGCCAACACGGCTTGTCGCCTTTCGAGCAGCTTCTGTTGCTCCATGGCCTGTCCGTGTGTGTGCGTGTGTTGTAGATAGCTTCTTCTTTATCTCGATACTCAGGTAACAAAGGCGCCCACACTCTGAACTTCAGTTTGTGGGCTTTCGCTTTAGTGCCCCCAAAATCAGTCCCTACAGAACAGGGAGATTCTTATGACATTCTCAACGATTGAGGCGATTGAAAATTCTGAACTGCCTGTCCGCTCCGCGCCGCGGCTGAGCCATCTGCAGCGGCTGGAGGCCGAGAGCATCCACATCTTCCGCGAGGTCGCGGCCGAGTTTCAGAAGCCGGTGATGCTGTATTCGATCGGCAAGGATTCTTCGGTGATGCTTCGCCTGGCGCAGAAGGCTTTCTTTCCTGCGCCAATTCCCTTCCCTCTGCTGCATGTCGATACCGGGTACAAGTTTCACGAGATGATTGAGTTTCGCGACAACATCGTTCGCGAGCTCGGACTCGACCTGAAGGTGTGGCGCAATGAGCAGGCGCTGGCCGATGGCGCTAACCCTGTTCGTCTCGGCACGCAACGCTGCTGCGGACTGCTGAAAACGACTGCGCTGCTGGACGGCCTGCGGGAGCATGGCTTCGATGCGGCGTTCGGCGGGGCGCGGCGTGATGAAGAAAAATCGCGTGCCAAGGAGCGCATCTTTTCGTTCCGCGACCGCGCCGGGCAATGGGATCCGAAGAATCAGCGCCCGGAGATCTGGAACCTCTACAACAGCAGGATCTCGCCGGGCGAAAGCATCCGCGTTTTTCCGCTGTCGAACTGGACGGAGCTGGATATCTGGCACTACATCCTGCTGGAAGAGATTCCGATTGTGCCGCTGTACTTCGCGAAGGATCGCCGGATGATTGTGCGCGGCGACAGCCTGATCCCCGTCGAACAGGCTTTCGTTTCGACTCTTCCCGGTGAAGTGCAGTGGGTTCGCTCGCGGCTGCGTTCGCTTGGCTGCAGTCCGTGCACGGGCGCGATTCGGTCTGATGCGGATACGATTCCGAAGATCATCGCCGAGCTGGTCGGCTTCCGTTCCTCCGAGCGCGCGAACCGCGTTATCGACCACGATCAGGATGGTTCGATGGAGCTGAAGAAACGCGAGGGCTACTTCTGATGACGAACTTCGAAACTGGCGGCGGGGTTTTGCTGGATGAATCTGCGGAAGACTCACAGCGCGACGAAACGCTGTTTGCGATTGAGGAGTTTCTCGCTTCGGAAGAGACAGAAGGACCTGCTTCGCTTCAGCACGGCCGGAAGCGTTGATGACGGCAAGTCGACGCTCATCGGGCGGCTGCTCTATGACTCTCGCAATGTGTACGAGGATCAGGTTCGCGCGGTAACAGGCATTGTCGCATCGGCGGATCAGAAGCGCGCCGTCATCGACTTTGCGCAGCTAACGGATGGGCTTCGCGCGGAACGGGAACAAGGAATCACGATCGATGTTGCGTACCGCTATTTCTCTACGCAGAGCCGTAAGTTCATCATCGCGGATACTCCCGGTCACGAGCAGTACACGCGCAACATGGCGACAGGAGCTTCTACTGCGGACCTTGCGATCATTCTGATCGATGCGCGCAAGGGGATCCTGACACAATCGCGCCGCCACGCTTATATCGCTTCGCTGCTTGGCATTCCTCATCTGGTCGCTGCGGTAAACAAGATGGACCTCGTCGATTTTTCGGAGGAGGTTTATCGGCGGATCAAGACTGATTTTGCGGCGCTGGTTGGGCAGTTTGGGACCGCGAGTCTTGTCACGATTCCTGTTAGCGCTCTCGAAGGCGACAACGTCGTCGAGCCAAGCGCGCGGACACCCTGGTATGCGGGGCCCACGCTGCTTGAACACCTTGAGCAGGTTCCTGCCAGTGCTCGTGATGTAGATAAAGCTTTTCGTATGCCGGTGCAGCGCGTCATTCGGCCGGACCACAACTATCGTGGGTTCGCTGGACAGATTGCCGCGGGAACGATCCGCAGGGGTGATGCGATTGTCGCGCTTCCGTCGGGCCGCAGCAGCCGCGTTGCGTCCATCACCACGTTCGACGGAGAGTTGGACGAAGCGAGTGCGCCGCAATCTGTTGCGCTGACGCTTGAGGAAGAACTGGATATCAGTCGCGGCGACGTTCTTGCCGAGCCGGAGCGGCCGCCACAGTCTGCAGCCGCGGTTGAAGCGGCGCTTGTGTGGTTCGACGAGTCTCGGCTGGAAGTCTCTAAGCCCTATTTGTTGAAGCATGGCACGCAGACGTTCCATGCTCGCATTCGGCGTGTACGTTATCGCACCAACATTCAGACGCTGGAGCATGAGGCTGTCCATACGCTCGGGATGAACGATATTGGCGTCGTCGAGATTGCGACTACGCGTCCTATCTACTTCGATTCCTACGGGGACAATCGCGCTACGGGCAGCTTTATCCTCATCGACCCCGCGACGAATGCCACGGCTGCAGCGGGTATGATCCGCCGTGGCCTAAGCGAGGAGACGACTTCTGCGGGCGCGCAGAATGCTGCTCTTCTGCTTGTTCAGGATGCGGTGCAGGCTGGCGAGGTGGAACAGGTTCTGCTCGGCCAGGGTGTCCCCGTCGTGCGGACGCGTGTGGCGTCGAAGCGTATCTGGCAGGCGCTGCTTCGGATCGGCGTTGTCGTGCTTATCGAAGGAATTGAATCTGTAGACGCGCATGAGCTTGGGGAAGAGCTTCACATTGAGGATCTGAATATTTCTGATGGCACGCCGGACGAGTTGCTCCGGGAACTTCGGGAAAAAGGTGTTTTGTCTTCGCAGAAAGGAAGTCAACGATGAGCGAAGTTCTGAATATGATATTGGCCGCGGCACTCCAAAGCACCGACGAAAAATTTCTTGCCGCCGAGCGACTGGTTCGGCAGGAGCTTACGCAGGCCCGGGGCGATGTGTGCGTCACCAATAGTTTCCAGGCCGAGGACATGGTTGTACTCCACATGGTTCGGCAGAGTTTGCCCGGTGTTCCTGTCATCTTCCTGGACACTGGCTACCACTTCGCAGAGGTGTATGAGTATCGCGACCGCATGGCGCAGGCCTGGTCGATGAATCTGATCAATCTTCTGCCCGAACTGACCGTGCCTGAACAGGAGGCGCAGTTCGGCATTCTCAACCAGAGCGATCCCAGCCGTTGTTGCGGTCTGCGGAAGGTCAAGCCGCTCTTTGCCGCGCTCGATCGCTACGAGATATGGTTCACCGGTCTGCGACGCGAACAAGCCAAGAGCCGTGCCGCACTACAACCGGTCGAGGACTTCGCGCTGCCTACGGCGAAGACGATTCGCAAGATCAGCCCGCTCTCCGAATGGAGTGCGAAGGAAGTCTGGGGTTACGCGCGGCAGCACGATATTCCACTTCTTTCTCTCTACGACAAAGGTTACTCCAGCATCGGGTGTGAGCCCTGTACCAGCCTTCCCGTTGATCCCAACGACCCCCGCTCCGGACGCTGGGGCGGCCAGAAACAAGAGTGCGGCATCCATCTGCAGGCCTCGTAAGGCGCAATTGGAAAGAGTGTTGACATGGATTTTGCCATCGGATTTTGCATCGCCGTTGTTATCGCGCTGACCGGCGTCGGCGCAGGAGTGATCACCGCTCCGCTGCTGATTCTTTTTCTAGGTGTTCCAGTCGAGGTTGCTGTCAGCACGGCGCTCGCTTACTCGGCTATTGTGAAGCTCGTCGTTGTTCCCGTGCAGGTCATTCGCAGACAGGTGAACTATCGGGTGCTCGGTGTCATGCTGCTCGGCGGGCTGCCTGGCGTTGTCATTGGCTCGATTCTCTTTGGACACGTTGCCGCACATGGCCCGAAGACAGCGCTCTACTTCGTGTTGGGCGCAATTATCATCTTCACCTCGGGCTGGCATCTCTTCCGTCACTTCCGACCGGCGGGTATTACGCGGCCCGCGGCCGATCGTTCGAAGTGGCGCTCAAGATGGCTTGCGGCCATCATGCTCCCGATCGGCGCGGAGGTGGGGTTCTCCTCATCCGGAGCCGGCGCGCTGGGCACGCTTTCGCTGCTCAGCCTGACTTCTTTGACCGCACCGCAGGTGGTTGGAACGGACCTGGCCTTCGGTCTTGCGATTGCGGCGGTCGGGACAGGCATCCACATGATCGGCGGCGGCTACGATGGCCTGCTGCTTACCAAGCTTGCCGTCGGTGGCGTGATCGGCGGAATCGTGGGCAGCGGCGCCGCTCCAAAGATTCCTAATCGCAACCTCCGCTTCGCGCTTTCGCTCTGGCTCATGGCGATTGGTTTGCAATTCTGCTATCACGCCGCGACTCGGTAGGCCGGTTTGTTGAGGTCGAGAGATATTGGCGTTCAGCGCAGGCGGTTTATCAATCCAAAAGTATGAGTTGTTCACGCATGGACCACACGCCATGTAATATCTGGAGTGTGGACCTGCAACGCCTACCGTTTCTCCGCAGAGAGCTTCCCGCTGCTCAAAGAGTCGCGCATGGCCTCGGATTTCAAGGTGTCCATGGGCGCAATTTTTTTGTACGGTGCTCGCTAGGCACGAATTTATCTGATGTCATCACGCCCCAAATCTACTGATCGGACTTTTTCTTTCATGCCGCGAACGCTATCCGATTCTGCGATTCTGCAACGGATCTTCTCCCATATCCCACCTGGACAATTCTTCCGATATCTCCTGGTTGGAGTGTGGAATACCGCGTTTGGTTACGGCACTTTTGTTCTGTTCAACTTGTGGCTCAGCCGGCCGTTTCCCAAGTATGGGTATATAACCGCGGGAATACTCTCCAGCGTCCTGGCCATTTCTGTCGCCTTCTTCGGCTATAAGTGGTTCATCTTTAAGACGAAGGGCAACTACTTAAAAGAGTGGCTGCGCTGCCTGGCCGTCTACGGCAGCAGTATCGCGCTGGGCTCTGTTCTGCTTCCGGGTGCGGTCTTTGCCGTCCGCCATCTGACGACGATTGACAAGAACGCGCCCTATGTCGGCGCCGCGATTCTTACCTTTGTGAACGTCTTCTACAATTTTCTGGGGAACAAAAAGTTCTCGTTCAAGACAGCCTCACCGGATCAGCCGGATCCCCCTGCTCCACCGATGCTGTAAGAGCGTCACTCGCCACATGCGGTGGACCAGGAGGCATAGTCATTTGCCGGTGCGTTTGAAGGCCAGCGGAAGAGACAGTCCGTTTTGTTTCCAATTCCCCGTGATCTCCGAGTTGTCTTTGTTGATCGTGCCGTCATAACTGGCGCCAAATTTTTCGATTTCGAAGTGCAGGGCCGGTTCCTTGTAGGTAATTGAGGTGATCGCAATCCCCATGGCTCCCTGATCCAGGCTGTCCATCGTTGCGATCAAGTGGCCATCCTTATCCTGCGTCACGTGAATCGCTACCCTCAGCGAACCGCCGCCACTGCTAAGCGCGCCATTCCAATCACCGACGACCGGAACTGGTGCCGCTACCACGGCCGCCCCGATCATCCCAATGCCTGCCACCACAGCGAGCATCCACGACCCCGTCCCTATCCTTCGTGCCTGTTGTTTTTTCATTTGAGTTTTCTCCTCGCTCGATTTGTTCCCCTTGCCTGGGTCGAAACAAAGCGATCAATTTGCGGACGTTGCGGAACCTGTGTCCTCTTCTTCTTCCTCCGGAGCAGTACGCCATATCAGGCCTCCTGCGATGCGTTCAAGCGCCGGTAACGGGTGATCCAGGCTTGCGCAAGGCGGTCGACGACGATTCGAAGAACCCAGCCCGCTGCCAGAGCGATCGGCACGAACCACCAGCCCAATAACTCGTGTGCTCCAGCAGGAGCGCTCCCATCCGTTATCCACTTGAATGACCAAATGTTTCCAGGCGTGTACCAAAGTCCGGTGCGCGATGGCGCAAACAGCTTCTGGAATGCCGCTAGCCAAAGCGTGACTACTTCGATGTAGCCGAATGCGTAGAGCGAGGTGACGGTGAGGCGTCCCCATCCGGTACGGCTGGCGTGCCGGAGGCCTTGCAGAATAACCAGCGGTGAACCGCTGCATTCCGCCTGGACCATCTGGTTCTCAGCGCGATAAGTCCTGGCCAGGGCAACCGGATCGCCAAGCGTTTGGAGTGCTGCATCAACTTTTAGTCCTTGCGTTCCAGACAACTCGACCACGTGGCTGCGAAGTTCGCGAAGCGTGTCTTCCTTCTCGCTCTCGGGCAAACCATGTAGCGCTGTGCGCACCTGTGCGAGATAGTTCTCGATTCTTGATTCAATGGCCGTTGTGTTTGTCATTTAAAGGTCCTCCTTTAAGAGGGGAGACAGCAGGTCGTGAAGGCTGGTTGAAAACCGCGACCACATTTGCGCCATTTCGCGTGCGCGTTTTCGCCCCGCAGAGGTGAGCCGATAGTATTTGCGGGGATGCCCGGCGTCGGCCTCCACCCATTCCGACTCGAGCAGTCCTTCTGCTTTCAGCCGCGCCAGAAGTGGATAAACGGTGCCCGCCGAGAGAACCAGATCGGAACCGCTCTCCAACGTTCGCAGGATTTCCAGGCCATATAACTTCTCCGGCCATAGGCATCCGAGGATGGCCAGTTCAAGGCAGCCTTTGCGAAGCTGGACCTCCCACTTGTCCATTGGGGAGGCGGGAGCGGAATCGATTGCGGGAGTGGCTTGCATGCAAGATACTATGTAATACGATATATGATGTTGTCAAGGGGCAAATCGAGGTAGCTGAGAAAGACTTTGATAGTGCTCCTGTTCCGTGAATCTGCGGTCCTTATGTGGCCAACGCGAAATACAGGTCGGGGAACTTGTATAGTTCTCTAGATAACTTGCGCGACAACGGGAGTGGAATACGAGAACCTTTGTGAAGCATTACATCGCGACCGGTGCACTGATAATGGCAGGACTCTCGATCTACACGAGCGCACAAACAACCGAAGCGTTCGTCAATACGCTCTTACCGGTGCCCGCGAAGATCGCCGTTGAGCGAGGCGGACTGAAATTCAGCAGCTCCTTCGCAGTCACGACGTCTGACTTCCATGACGCGCGCCTGGACGCCGCGATTGACAGAACGTTACGAGAGCTCGAGCGCGCGACCGGCACGCCTCTCTCGAAAGAGATCCAAAGGGCAGCCGCCGGAGCCACACTTGTCGTCGACGTTCACGGAGCGGGGGAGGCCATTCAATCGCCCGATGAGGACGAGTCCTACTCGCTCGTCATAACCGATTCGGGCGCGAAGCTTCAGGCTGCTACGGTGGTCGGCGCGATGCGTGGCCTGCAGACTTTCCTGCAACTGCTGCAGACAGAGACCACCGGTTATTCCTTTGCGGCGGTACAGATCGAAGACTCTCCGCGTTTTGGCTGGCGGGGACTGATGATCGATTGCGGACGGCACTTCGAGCCTGTCGAAGTCATCAAGCGCAATCTGGATGGCATGGCCGCCGTGAAGCTGAATGTCTTCCACTGGCATCTGACCGAAGATCAGGGCTTTCGCATCGAGAGCAAGCTCTACCCCAAGCTGACCGGCATGGGTTCCGACGGGCTTTTCTACACTCAGGGTCAGGCGCGAGAGATCGTAGCTTATGCTCGCGAGCGGGGCATACGCGTTGTGCCCGAATTCGATATGCCCGGTCACACCAAAAGCTGGTTTGTCGGCTACCCCGAGCTCGCCAGCGCACCCGGTCCCTACACCATCCGCCGCGAGTTCGGCGTTGAAGACGCAGCGATGGACCCCACCCGCGAGAGCACTTACACGTTCATCGACGGCTTCGTCGGAGAGATGTCCCAAATCTTCCCCGATCTTTACATGCACATCGGCGGCGATGAGAGCGCTGGCGTGCAGTGGAAGGCCAACCCAAAGATTCAGGCGTACATGCGCGCGCACAATCTGAAGGACCCGGCCGCGCTGCAGGCTTACTTCAATCAACGCCTCCTCAAAATCCTTGAGAAACACAAGAAGCGCATGGTCGGCTGGGACGAGATTCTCAACCCCGCTCTCCCAAAGGACGTTGTCATCCAGTCCTGGCGCGGCGCAAAGTCACTGTCGGACGCGGCAAAGCTGGGCTATCAGGGAATTCTGTCCCAGCCTTATTACCTCGACGGGATGAAGTCTGCGAAGGAACACTATCTTTCCGACCCACTACCCTCGAGCTCCGATCTCACTCCGGAGCAGCGCAAGTTGGTCCTGGGTGGTGAGGTCTGCATGTGGGGCGAGCATATCAACGCGCGCTCCATCGACTCCCGCATCTGGCCGCGCACAGCCGCTATCGCCGAGCGCTTCTGGTCTCCCGAAAGCGTGAATAATGTGGACGACATGTATCGTCGCCTCGAGACAGAATCGATCCGGCTTGAAGGGCTGGGCCTTACCCATCTGTCGCATGAGGCCGCCGCGTTGCGCGAACTCGCCGGAACCGACAACATCGACGCGCTACGTGTCTTCTCTTCCGGGCTCGAACCCGTCAGCTTCGGCGAGCGCTACCACCAACAGCACACCTCGCAGCTGACTCCGCTAAACAACCTTGTCGACGCCATTCGCCCCGATCCTCCGTCACGCCACGAAACAAATCGTCTGACGCACCAGTTCCTCAAGGCTCCCACTGCTAGCGAAGGAGCCCGAATCTTACTCGAAAAGGACTTCGAGAGCTGGATCGCGGCTGCTCCAGCGATCAAGGCCCAGTTGGCTTCCTCGCCACTTCTCGCGCTCGCAGAACCACGAGCCCAACAGCTTCCCGGACTGGCAACCGCAGGCATTGAAGCTCTGAACTATCTTTCCAAAGGAGCCAAAGCTCCAGCCGGTTGGAAGCAGCGTAATCTGGCCCTTATCGAGGCCGCTAAAAAGCCGCAGGCGATCGTGCGGTTCACTTTCTTATCGCCCCTGGGGGAGTTGGTAACCGCCGTCGCAGAATGACCTACCCGGTCGCTACAGCGGCAGCCCGGCGATTCCGTAAAATTCCTGTTTGCAAAAGCCCCTTTTGTGACTAGTCTGTTACGCACGTGAGGACCACTCATGGCGGAATCTTCGGCGGATCGTCAGTTGAACGTCTTCGGCATCACGTCGCGGAGAGACGCGTGGTGGGTTGAAGTTATACCCGTTATCGTCCTCCTGAGCCTGTTCGGAATCTATGCCACCTTACGGGCCTTCGAAGGCAAGTTCTACGAGTGGGGACCTTACCTCTCGCCGTTTTACTCTCCGCTGATTGATCCGGATCACCACTGGTGGCGGTTTTCGCCAGCACTTTTGATCCTGGCTGGCCCGCTGGGATTCCGCGCGACCTGCTACTACTATCGAAAGGCATACTATCGCGCATTCTTCCTGCATCCGCCGGCTTGCGCGGTGAGCAAAAGAGGCAAGCGGACGTATCGCGGCGAAACTCGCTTTCCCTTCATTCTGCAAAACCTCCATCGCTGGTTCCTCTATCTTGCGATAGTGTTTCTCGGGTTTCTTTGGTGGGACGCGATTCGCGCCTTCTTTTTTCCCGAAGGGTTTGGCATCGGAGTCGGCTCGCTGGTCCTCCTGGTGAATATCATCTTGCTTACCATTTACACGTTCTCGTGCCACTCCCTGCGTCATCTTGCGGGAGGGAAGCTTGATTGCTTTTCCTGCACGCACTTTGGCCCCGCGCGCCACACCGCCTGGGGCTGGATCAGCCGCTTGAATCAACGTCACATGCTCTTTGCATGGATGAGCCTTATTTCAGTGGGCCTCGCCGATCTCTACGTGCGCATGGTCTCTTCAGGTCTCGTGAAGGACATTCGGATTCTGTGAACTCCAAGTACGAAATCCACGAACACGATGTGCTCATCATCGGCGCGGGCGGTGCCGGCCTTCGGGCTGCGATTGAGGCATTGAACCAGGGTGTGCGGGTCGGTGTTGTGTGCAAGTCTCTGCTCGGCAAAGCGCATACCGTGATGGCCGAAGGCGGCATTGCCGCGGCGATGGCCAACGTCGACCAGGCCGACGACTGGCGTGCGCACTTTCGTGACACGATGCGCGGCGGAAAATTTCTGAACAACTGGCGCATGGCACAGCTCCACGCGCAGGAGGCCCCGGAGCGCGTGCGCGAGCTGGAGCAATGGGGAGCCCTGTTTGACCGCACTGAGAATGGCGACATTCTGCAACGAGCCTTCGGCGGCCACACCTTCAAGCGGTTGTGCCACGTCGGCGATCGCACCGGCCTCGAGATGATCCGAACCTTGCAGGACCGCGGTGTGCACCAGGGCATCGACGTCTACATGGAGTGCACCATCACACGTCTGCTCAAAGACGGCGACCGCATCGCCGGCGCCTTCGGCTACTGGCGCGAGCAGGGCCGCTTCGTTGTGTTCAAGGCTAAGTCCGTCATCATTTGTACGGGTGGCATCGGCAAGGCCTGGAAGATCACTTCGAACTCCTGGGAGTACACCGGTGACGGCATGGCGCTCGCCTACGATGCCGGTGCCGATCTGATGGACATGGAGTTCGTGCAGTTTCATCCCACCGGCATGGTGTGGCCGCCGGGTGTGCAAGGCATTCTGGTGACCGAAGCGGTACGCGGCGAAGGCGGCGTGCTTCGCAACAAGGATGGCGAGCGCTTCATGGAGCGTTACGACCCCAAGAAGCTCGAGCTTTCGACTCGCGACGTAGTTGCGCGCTCCATCTATACCGAGGTGCGCGAAGGCCGTGGCACCGAACACGGCGGCGCTTTCCTCGACATCTCGCACAAGCCGGCCGAATACGTAAAGCGAAAACTGCCCAGCATGTATCACCAGTTTCTGGAGCTGGCAGACGTGGATATTACGAAGGGGCCCATGGAGGTGGGACCTACCTGTCATTACATGATGGGGGGCATTCGCGTGGACGCAGAGACGGCGCAGACATCCGTTGCGGGATTGTTTGCTGCGGGAGAAGCAGCCGTGGGCCTTCATGGAGCGAATCGGCTGGGCGGAAATTCCCTCTCCGATCTGCTGGTATTTGGCCGGAGAGCGGGACTCGCAGCCGCTGTGCACGCCAAGGAATCGCCCACGGAATCGCAGATGCCCACAATTGATTCCTCGCAGATCGAGGAAGCCGTTCGGCAGTTGCTCGCGCCGTTCGAGCGGCCGGACGGCGACAGTCCCTACGCCATTCACGAGGATCTGCAGGGCACCATGCAGAGCCTTGTCGGCATCTTTCGCGACGAGGAAGATCTTCACCGGGCCCTGTCGGAGCTCGATCTATTGAAGGCCCGCGCAGCTCGAGTCCGTGTTGAAGGCTCGCGGCTCTTCAATCCAGGATGGCACCTGGCGTGGGACCTGCAAAGCATGTTGACTGTCGCCGAAGCTGTGACCCGCAGCGCACTTGCCCGCCGTGAGAGCCGCGGGGCTCATAGCCGCATTGACCACCCTGGTCTGGACGATGCCTGGGGAAAGAAGCATAATGTCGTGGTCAAGAAGGCCGGCACGATGACCCTCGTCGAAACTCCTGTTCTTGAGATGCCGGATGATCTGAAGCAATTGTTGGCAGAAGATGGTGGAGCGAAGTAGCGGAGGCTGTCCATGGCTGAGGGCTCGTTCGCAGACGCAACGTTGAGGGTCTTCCGCGGTGACAAGGAAGGTGGAGCGAGCGTCGATTATCGCGTTCCGCTTGTCCCCGGGATGGTTGTGCTTGATGCACTGCACTCGGTTCAGGCGCACCAGGCGCCCGATCTGGCCGTGCGCTGGAATTGCAAGGCGGGAAAATGTGGCTCCTGTTCGGCGGAGGTCAATGGCCGCCCGCGGCTCACCTGCAAGACCCGCATGGACTCTCTTCCTCTTGACGAACCCATTACCGTCTTTCCCGATGAAATCTTTTCCGGTGATCAAGGATCTGGTCACCGACGTCTCCTGGAACTTCAAAGTCAATCGAAGATTCCACCCTTCCAGCCGCGTCCGGGCGTCGAGTGGAAGATGTACCAGCGGGACGTGGATCGCATCCAGGAGTTTCGCAAGTGCATTGAGTGCTTCCTTTGCCAGAATGTCTGCCACGTTCTGCGCGACCACGGCAAACACGAGCACTTCGGCGGGCCGCGGTTCTTCGTGCGCACTGCTGCGCTTGAGATGCATCCGCTCGACGGCGTATCCCGAACGCATCTGTTGAAGAAGGAGTTGGGCATCGGTCTCTGTAACATCACCAAGTGCTGCACTGAGGTCTGCCCCGAAGATATCCATATCACCGACAATGCCATCATTCCGCTGAAGGAGCGGGTGGTCGATGAGTATTACGATCCGCTATTGATGCTTGTCCGCAAGATTCGCGGTGCGAAGAAAGTCTAGACGTGGAGGGAAATGGCCATGGAATACGACCTCAAATACATCTCGCCGGCAGGAATCGCCGAAGCCATCAACAAGGTGGAACTCTACCGTTCTCTCAACGAGCCGGAAGAGGCAGAGTCGATCTGTCGCGATATCCTGAACGTCGAACCGGAGCATCAACTCGCGTTGCGTCTGCTCGGGCTTACCCTTACGGATCAGTTCGCAGGCGGAGCCTCCGATCGTTACCGGGAGACGGAACAGATTTTTCAACGGCTCAACGATCCGTATGAGCGGCTCTATTACGCAGGGATTCTGTATGAACGCCGCGCGAAGGCGCAGCTCAAGGCTGGACTGCCAGCCTATGCGCTCCTGCCGCTCTTTGAGCAGGCACTGCGCGCGTTCGCGGAGGCAGAAAAAGTCCGTCCAGCTGGGAAACGACGATGCCATTCTTCGCTGGAATCGTTGTGTACGTCTGCTCCAAACCGATGCCTACGTACCGGATGCACGCGAACAAGAGCGCGCCTCGTTCGACGACCAGGACACACCACCGACATAAACATCTTCGAAGTCATCGCCGCCTCCGCTACGGAGTGTGGCCGATGAAGCGATCTGCCCATTCGATAAAGTACTTCATGTTCGGTGCGTCCGTGTGACCGCCGTCGTGCTGGCGCCAGGCAAGCTGGCCATTCAGCAGGCCCTGGTTTACTGGAGGCATCTTTGCTGTCTGGTAGTCCCCTGATACATCGAGCCCTTTCGCGCCGAGCAGATTGAACACTCGACTGGCGTCTACTGTCGCCATAAAACTGCCTTCGTGATCGAGCCAGTGCGCATCACCTTTTTCAGGAATGCCGTAGCTGATGAATGTAAGACGAGGGGCACAGAGCGCTATCAGTTCGTTGGAATCGACAGGGATCTGGCCTGGGTTCATGCTTCCGAAAGTCGCGTCCGATGCGCCATACTTCATGAAGTTCCCGGCCATCCAGTAGTATTCGCCGCCGGTCAGGCTCTCGACAGCTTCGCCGTAGTTGCGGCGTAAAAGCGTTGCTCCGCCTTTTCCGGAGGAACCGACGAGCACCATGACGAAACGTTGATCGAAGGCCATGGTGACGAGCGCAGCTTTGCCATATCGCGAAACTCCCTCGATGCCGACGTGTTTCGCATCGACGGCTGAATCAGTCTCAAGATAGTCGAGTCCGCGTCCGGCGCCCCACGCCCACGCGCGCAGCGCTCCCCAGTCTTCGGGATGACGTGGCTGGCCTTTGTTGACGAGGCCAATGATGCCTCGCGTAATACCGGCACCGTCGTCTGCCTGCACACTGGCGGGATCGAAGAGCGCAAAGCCCCAGCCGGCGGCGATCAACTGCCAGGTATTGGGCGGGCCGCCATCTTCGTTGAGCTGCGGTGGCTGAAAGGGCGTGTTCCTGACGGGCTGCCATGCAGGATGCTTCTCGAATACCTCTTTGAGTGACGGGTCCTGCTGGATCAGCAGCGCCTTCATCGCCTTGTTGATGCGTTCCATGTCCACGCCCACGGGTTCATTCGGCGCAGGAAATCCGGCGCGCCCAAACATCATCAGAACTGGGACCGGCCCCTTCGCGTTTGCGGGCGTTACCAGCGTCATGTGAATGTTGACATGGATCGCGGGGTACGACGAGTTGTCGACGTGCCCGATCAGGTCTTTGACAATGACGGGCCTGAATCCGAGCAATTCATGATCAACAGCGGTTACAGTCCAGGTCACGCGAGGCACGTTGCCAGGGACGCGACCATAAACATATTTCTCATACATCTCCACGATTTCAGGACGCCGTCTATCCCACCACACCGCAGGCGTAGTGACTTTCTGGCCATCGTTCAGCGTAAGAGGATCGGGAAGATTTGGGAACGGGTTTGCCTTCGACTCGTCGTAGTTGGCATGATTCGGAGCCTTTTCATCACCGCTCGGACCGGGACGCAGGGCTTTGATGCCCAACTGATCCATCATGTTCTGGTGATCCTGATCCGCAGTGAAGGTTACTGGCGGCGGCGAAGCGGTGGCAGAAGCGGAACTCTGAGCGAACGTAGTACCAAGGAAAGATCCAACAACAAACAAGCCAACAATAGACCTGGCAAATAAACGCACGCATCCTCCTGGGCAAAACAACCTGATTGTCAGAACTCAACTATTCGGATCAAGCGCTCTTGGCTGCACTCGCCGTCACAGGGGCAGATGTTGCGCGGCGCGCTCCCCTCTGAAATACGAGTGCGGCAGCACCGCGGAGGCGAGCGATTTCGCCTTCGTGGCTCGGCCGGATCAGAGGCGAGCTCCCGGCCAGGGTAAGGTCAGCCGCTTCCTTCTCGATCACCGGCCCAAAGCGATGCCACGCCGCAGTAAGGTCCCCTGCGATCAGAATCGTGCTGGGAGAAACGCCGGCTATGATCATCCGCAATCCGCGCCCAATCCACATGGCCTGCGTCGCCAGCGCCTGCGCGGCCGCCGAATCGCCTCCTTCAGCCCGATTAAGCAGCTCTTGAAAGGTGACGACAGGGCCCTTCGGCTTCAGTTCCCGGTAATAACGCAGCGCGGCCCGGCTGGAACTGAAGACTTCCCAGCATCCGTTCTTCCCGCACCCACACCGCGGGCCATTGGGATCGACGCAGATATGGCCGAACTCGCCTGCCATTCCGTTGTTCCCGGAGAACACCTGCCCGTTGGCAAGAATGCAGGTTCCCACGCCTTCGCCGACCGCGACCAGCACGGCATCCCGAACTCCGTCCATACGCGCAAAGGTTCGCTCCGCCATGAGACAAGCGGTTGCATCATTCTCCAATGTTACGGGCAGCCCCATCCTGGTCTCGACCATCTTCTTGATATCGAATTCGGGCCACTTGAGATTGGGAGCAAAGATCAGCCGCTGCGTTGTCGGATTCACTCTTCCGGGCAGACTGATGCCGATGCCCTCAGTCGATTTATTCGGTCCAGTGGGACGGATCCGCTGCATGCATTCGATGATCAGCCGCATTGAATTGGCCGGATCGGAGGTAATCGGCACCGGCCAACGCGACAGCAGCCGCCCATTCAGGTCGACGAGGGCAACGCTCGCCTGCCTTGGATGAATGTCGACCGCAATCGCCACCAGATCTCCGTTTAGCCCCACCATCGTTGGTCTGCGTCCTCGCGGCAGCGAACCCATCGCGCCTTCGCGCACCCAATGTTCGCCTATCAGCTGTTCCACGATTTGTGAGATGGTGCTTCTTCCCAGGCCGGAACGCCGCGCCAGGTCAGCGCGGGAAATGGGTTGGCTGGTGCGGATCAGCTCAAGGACGATATCCCGGTTGATGATTCGTGCGGTCTCGCTCGACGCCAGCTCCAATTCGGCCAGATCGACGTGCCTTATGCCGTTCCTGTCTTTCCGCAATTTCCTTGAACCTTCACCGTTAAGCATGCAATAAACCGCTCCGACCCATGATAACCATCGAGGCACCTACCGGAAGTAACGAGCATACCACTAGCGGTCAACCAATTTGTTTTTATAAGGGATGAAATCCTGGAGTGCTGCCCTTCCCCCAGGGGAGCAGTGGCCGGAACCATAAGAAAACAACAGCTAAATGGGGCGTACGGGCTACCGGTTTCATCGTGGCTATCTGGCTATCCCCAGCAAGAAAGCGGGGATATAGCCGCTCAAGCCGAGGTTTGACCTCTGAATAGGGGACTGCCCATTTTCGATCTGGAACCCCACGGAAAGCCTCCTTATCCATCTGAAGGTGGAGCTTTTTTTCCACCAGGAACTGGAGTTTGTTCTTGACAGGGCTAAAATCAGGCCTCTATAGTTTCGGTCGCTAACAAAGTCACAAGCGAGGGTGTATCGAAACGTGACGGATTCCCACGCGGAGCTCGTTGTTGGCAGAAATTTTCAGGAGGCAATGTCAATGAATAACGCATGTGGCGTTCTTACCAGGCGAGGATCGAATCGAGACCTGCGACAACTCTGTGGAATAGGCCGGTGGATCCTTCCTCTCATCGGGGTCGCATTGTTCCTTCTGGCGGGGCCCCTGGCCCACGCACAAACCACGGCCCAGCTGACGGGGACCGTGCAGGATGCCTCGGGAGCTGTGATTCCCGGGGCGCAGGTAACGCTGACCGATCAAGCGACCGGTATCACGCGCGTCGTCCAAACGAATAGCCGGGGATTGTATGCCTTTCCCTCGCTGGTGCCGGGCACCTACTCGGTCAAGGTCACGGCGACAAGTTTCCAGCCCAGGGAAACCACCGGAATCATGCTGCATGCCGGAGATGTCGTCGCCGTCCCGACGACTACGCTGACCGTGGGCGCGACTGATACGACAGTCACGGTCGAAGCATCCAACGAAATGATCCCGACGGAGGACGGAGCGCGCATCAATGTCCTGTCTTCCAAAGACATCGAGAACCTGGCTCTTGTGGGTCGCGACACTACAGAGCTGCTGAAAGTGCTTCCGGGCGCGACAACGATGTCCTCCGGGCTGACCAATAATTCTCCGGCGTACAGCGATCTCAACACGGGTGTACAGCAGAGCGCGATCGGCAATGGGATCAACATTAATGGCGCAGTCAATCGCGGCGGCACGGCGTTGCTCTCCGACGGAGCCAACGTCATCGACCCGGGCAATATGGCGTCGTCAGTCTCGGTCATCAACCCGGAGATGACCGCGGAGGTCAGTGTGCAGGCGTCGAACTTCGGTGCGGACACGCCGTTTGGCCCGGTCGTTGTGAGCACCATCAGTAAATCGGGAGGTAATCAGTATCACGGCGAAGCCTACTTCATCGCCCGCAACAGCGTCCTGAACTCAAACGACTGGCAGCACAACCATGCGGGAGTCGCCCAGGGGCCCCAGTCATACTACTATCCTGGAGGTAACTTCGGCGGTCCGGTCCCGGGCACACACAAGAATCTGTTCTTCTGGGGCGGCTACGAACGGTGGCTGCAAAACCAAGGCAATGCCAATGTGCTCTCGGCCTATATTCCCTCGCCGGAGATGATGGCCGGTAACTTTACGACTGATAACGCAGATAACAATGCCCTTTGTCCCACTGGTTTCTATGGGGCTCCAACCAGCAGCTACCCGCAGGGCACATGGTGCAACGATCTTTCCGGAACAAACTTCCCGGACGGCACCAACATTCCTAACGAAACCTCTGCCCAGTCTGTCATCCCGAACTCGGGCAACAAGATTCCTGCGCAATTTATCGATCCGGGTGCAGCGGCACTGGCCAAAATCTGGCCAAAGGCCAACGCCAACCCCGCAACCTCTATCGGTCACGTCAACTACTATCAGCCCATCCCGAACATCAACAACGGCTGGATCTATCGCTTCCGGATTGACTATCAATTAGGACCCAATACAAAGATCTACGGGTCTTACCAGCAGGCATGGGACGCCCAGCTCGCTCAGGGCAATGGCGCTCATCTCTACTGGACGCCGGGCAACGCCATCCCCTACCCGGGCGGCGGCGAGTCCGAAGCGTTCCGGGGCAAATCGCTGGCAGGGCACTTCGTCCACAACTTCAGCGCCTCAACCACCAACGACCTCATGGCAGCATGGACCTTCGGCGACTTCCCGTTTGTCCAGCCGGATCCGTCGGCAGCCTACCGGAGCACGCTGGGCTATAACTACGGCAAGGTCTTTCAGACAACCTCGCTCAATATCCCTGCCTACGGCGGCGCGAACTATGCCTTCCCGGATTTCTCACAGGCTTCGATCTTTGACAACCCTCCGGGCAAGTATGCAGTCCGTAAGGAAGCTCCCCAGTTCAGTGACACGCTGACCAAGGTCTGGGGTGCTCACACGGTGAAGATGGGCGCGTACACGCAGAACACCGATAACTACCAGAGCACCTTCAGCACGTACCAGGATGGCAACCTCACAATTGCCTCAGGTTCAAATGTGAATCTCTTTTCTGGCAACCAGCTTGGCTCGGGTAATCGCACCGCCAACTTCACGATGGGCATACTGTCGGGCTACAGCGAAAACAATGCCTCTCCCATTGCCGATACTGCTTACCAGGCAACCGCGTTTTTTGCGTCCGATACCTGGAGAGCGACCAAACGCCTGACCCTGTCGCTTGGGGCGCGCATAGAGCACATCGGTCACTGGTATGACCGTCAACACATCGGTATGGCAGTCTTCTATCCCGATCGCGTATTGTCCGATTACAACAGCGGCAAGTACGCCCCGGGATATTACTGGCATGCCGTCGATGCGGGCGTTCCTCTTAGCGGTCAGCCGAACCGCTTTGCCTACTTCGATCCACGCTTGGGCGTTTCCTACGATTTATTTGGGACCGGTAACACCATGGTTCGCGGCGGATGGGGTGCCTACCGCTTCGTCACCCAGGTAAACGACGTCTCTCCACCGCTCGTAACCGCGCAGCACGTCCTGGGTTACAACTTGCCGGGCGGCAAGACAGTGATGCTTTCGCAACTCGGCAAGTTGGGTTACGTCCCCTGCACATCGAAGTGCGTGAACGGAGGTCAGGCGGGCTTCGATCCAGGCGACTACGGTCAGCCGCTCACCTACGCCTACAACTTTACGATCGACCAGAGGATAAAGTGGAATACGATACTCGATGTCGCCTACGTCGGAAGCCAGCACCAGCCAGCTCTCTGATGATAGCGAAGGCATTGAAGGCAGCAACTTCGCCGCACTTGCCGATCAGAATAAAACCCCGATCGGGTCCTTCTTCAAACCCGACCCGGTCACCGGGGTGCTCTCCACCAACCCGGAAAACCTGGGAAACAATCCTAACGGAACGGGAACCAGTCCAACCGGAAACGTAGCGGCAGACTATCACCCCTACGGCTACGCATACGGCACCGCCGCTGCCGCTATGATTCAAAGTTCCGGTTACACCAACTACAACGCGCTGCAGGTTGCCTGGATCAAGACCACCGGCAAACTCGGCTTCAACCTGAATGGCACCTGGTCGAAGACACTGGGCACGGCTTTGCAGACGAATCCGTTCAGTGTCAGGGCGAACTATGGCCCGACCTCGACGGACAGGCCATTCGTCTTCAATGCCAGTTACTACTACAGCACCGGGAAAGTCAGTACCTCCCAGGCGTTTGTCAACCAGGCGCTGGGAGGATGGACAATCTCGGGAATCTCAACATGGCAGTCTGGCGGATACATTCCCGCTGCGCTTGGGAACGGCGTGCCAAACTTCAGTCTGGGGCTGGCGTATACCGGTCTGCCTGCAAATGCGAAGGCCCAGGGCATCGGCAGCGGTATCGGTAGTGCTACTTACTTTGGCACCGATGCTGCCGTCCCGATTCTGCCTGTGCTGACTTGCAACCCAACCTCCAATCTCGGCCACTACCAGCGCCTCAATGGGAACTGCTTCAACGCGCCCGCAGTTGGGACGCAGGGCGGTCAAAACTACCCCTATATGAGCGCCGGAGCCTACTTCGATAACGACCTGGCGATCTACAGGGCCTTCCGTATCCATGAAAGCCAGCAAATCCAGTTCCGGGCCAGCGCCTTCAACTGGCTGAATCACCCGATACCGGGTTTCAGCGGATCGGGAGGTGGTAGCCCGCTTGGGATAGCTTACAACGTGGACTATGCCAGTAAAGGCATCACAAAGAATTACAACACCAGCACCTTCGGCGTTCAGGACAGCAAGACAGGAGCTCCCTTCCAGCGCATTATTACACTCAGCGTGAAGTACTTCTTCTAACACTCCTCCTGTAAAACGGAAGGTGAACAAATCGTTCACCTTCCGTTTTTCTCTTTTTTTGGAGTGTACGGAAAGCAAGCGGCATTCGTAACCCTAAGACTTCGAACCCGCCGAACGCGTTCAACGCGCCTCGCCGACCACTGAACCGACGGCACGTGCTGCGTTTGGCCAGGTGGTACGATGTGAAATCGACAGTGAATTTTCCCCATCGATTCCTGCCTTCATGATGTCCATCCGATCCAAACTTCGCGGCACTTACCTTATTTTCCTATTGATTCCTTCTGTGACCCTTCGCGGACAGACTGGGACACACAGCACCGCTGACAGCGTACCGCTACAGCAGCACTACAACGAAGCCCAGAAGTTGCAACAGACGGGCAAGCTCACCGAGGCAGCGGAGCAGTATCGCGCGTTTCTCGCCGATGCCCTTGGCGAGCTGGCGATCGGGTACGCTCTGGTGCCGGACTACACGCAGGCGGCTCCGTTATTCGATGAAGCTCTGACTCTGGAACCCGATTCCCCGTCTCTGCTTCTTGATTACGCGCGAACGGCGTTGGTGCTGGGCGATCTGGACCACGCAAGGACGCTGGCGACGGAATTCATACAGAAGTACCCGGGCGATCGCGAGAAGCTCGCCCAGGCCCACCAGGTGCTTGGACGCGCACTTCTGAAACTGAATCGGGATCAGGAAGCAAGGAAAGAGCTGGAAGCCGCCGTGGCGTTGGATCCGACGTTCCCGAACGGCTATGACCTGGCCGTGGCCTGTCTCGATCTGGACGATGAAAAGTGCGCCGTGCAGATCTTCCACGAGATGGAGACGTCGTTTGGCGATACCGCGGAGATCCACATGGCGTTCGGCCGCGCATACGGCGACTCGGATTTCCAGCCCAGGGCGGTAACGGAGTTCAGGCGAGCCATTGAGGAAAACCCGCGCTTGCCGGGTGCGCACTATCTGCTCGCCGCGGTCTTGCTGGCGACGGGTAACGACGCAAGCCCCCTGGAAGGCGCTGAAGCCGAGTTGAAGAAAGAACTGGCGATTTCCCCGCACGATGCCATGACGTATGCGGCGCTCGGCAAGATTGCGGTAACTCGCAATAACTACCCTGAGGCAGAAACCTATCTGAAGAAGGCGATCTCTCTCGAGCCGCAAAATCCCGACTCCTATCTATATCTGGGGCAGTTGTACTTCAACACGAACCGTTACGCGGAGGCCGAAACCGCTCTTCGTCAATGCATCCGTCTTACGACCGACGTTTCGCGAAATCGATATCAGGTCCAGAAGGCGCATTATCTTCTGGGCAGAATCCTGATGAAAAATGGTCAGCAGGATGCAGCGCACGCGGAGATGGATATCTCACGCGATCTGGCCAACAAGACGCTGGCGCAGGATAAAAGCAAGCTGTCAGGGCTGATGGATACATCAGGCGCCCAGGATGCTCAAGCATCTGCGACAGAAGCCGGGGCATCTCCTTCCCTCGTCGCGACCAAAGCCGATCCGTCAGCCCTCCGCAAGGTCGAAGCAATAAGAGAGCAAGTCAAACTCCCCGTGGCTGACAGCTATAACAATCTGGGTGCTATCGCGGCAACAAATAGCGACTATTCGAGCGCAGTCTCCTACTTCAAACACGCCGCCATGTGGAATCCGTCGCTCGACGGACTCGACTATAACTGGGGACGAGCGGCATTCGCAGGGTCGCAATACGCGGATGCCATTCTGCCGCTGTCGCGCTATGTAAAAGCGCACCCGGACGATGCCGGCGGCCGCAGCGTTCTCGCGCTTAGTCAGTTCATGACTGGCAACTACCGCGGTTGCGTCGAGACGTTGCAACCCGTGATCGGAAAGAGCGACCTCGTTCCCCAGGTCGAGTATGCCTATGCGGAATCGCTGATTAAAACCGGACAAATCGGCCCTGGCACGGAACGGTTGCGAGCGCTGAAGAAGTTGCATCCGGAGTTTTCGCTCCCAAACAACGATGATTAAGATCAAGGCCCTTTAGCTGGACGGATCTTTTCCGCTGCCACAATACCCTGCCCTTCCAGCAAGAAGTAGAACTTGTCCACCGCCAGGTTGCTTAGCTTCTCGACCTTTCCCGACGGCCAGTTGATCTCAACGCTGTCTATCTTGTGCTGCGGTGCCCAGGCCAAAGTGGACGCGCGTGTCGTTCTGAGACAAATAGCTGCCGCCGCTGTGGATCTCTTCCGTCTGAGTCACGCCGCCAGCCACAATACGAACACGGGCATTGAGCGCCATGCGGTTACTCGCCACGCCAGCCAGTTCGAAGCTCACCCAGTGGCGTCCCGAAACTCCAGCGTTCTTGAGGATCACCGGACTTCCATCCAGCGTCTCGATGACCACATCCAGATTGCCGTTATTGAACAGATCGCCAACCGCAAGCCCGCGGGAGACACGCGCTTCAGATAGCGCTGATCCGGTCATGCCGCTGGCGTCGCAAAAAGTCCCATCCCGCTCGTTCAGATGAAAGAGTCCCGGCTCTCTGTACCGCGCCCCGGTGGCCAGCGCATCGACCTGCGGGTAGACATGTCCTGCCACGGCGATCAGATCGAGCCATCCATCGTTATCGAAGTCGCCGAAGGCCGTGCCCCACTTGACGAACGGAAGAGAGGGCAGACCCACGCCCGATGAATAAGAAACTTCGGTGAAGTCCCAATTACCATCATTGCGATACAGGTCATCATTCTCGTCAGAGAAGTTGGTCACGTACAGCGAAGGCCGTCCCGTGTGCAGATAGTCGCCGACAGCAAGCCCCATCGATGCCTGCTCCGCGCCTTCTTCACTCAGAGCCGTGCCCGACTCAAGGCCGATCTCTTCAAAATGTCCATGACCCATGTTCCGGTAGAGGAACTTCGGAGTGGAGTCGTTCGCGACGTAGATATCGGGGTGGCCGGTGTTATTGAAGTCGGCCCACAAAACGCCAAGCCCATAGTAGCCATGCGGATCGCTGACTCCGGCGGCGTCTGAAACATTGGTGAACGTACCATCGCCATTGTTGTGAAACAGCGAATCGCCTGCGCCTTTCAAACCTCGCGGCCCGCACTGCACGTCGAGCCCGCGATACTTGCAATAAGACGCGCTGCCAAACTTTGGAAGATCGTCGAGGTGAAAATCGACATAATTCGTCACCATCAAATCGACGAATCCGTCGCCATCGTAATCTCCAAACGCCGCGCCCGTGGACCATCTGCCGTCACGGACACCGGCCTTCGCCGTAACATCGGTGAACGTCCCATCCCCGTTGTTCTTGTACAGAACGTTTCCGCCAAGACATGTCAGGTAGATATCCGGCCAGCCATCGTTGTTGTAATCGCCGACGGCTCCGCCCATCGCGAAACAGGCGCTTGAAAGTCCGGAGCGTGCGAGTGACATCGGTGAACGTTCCGTCGTGATTGTTGTGGTAGAGAGCCCCGGAGCTTCCCTTTTTCTCCATCGCCATCGCCACGGTCGGCGCATTCGTGAAGTAGATATCCGGCCAGCCGTCGCGATCATAATCAAGCAGCAAGACGCCGCCGCTCATCGATTCAATGATGTATTTCTTTTCGGGATCGGACGTGTGTTTGAAATGGATGCCGGCCTGAGCCGTGATGTCAGTAAATTGCGGTATCGGACGGCCGCTGCATTTCTTCGCCTTTGCACCCGGAGGCGGAGGCGGAGGCTCTGGATGCCCGCTTTGCGCCTGGCCTGCAAGGCCTCCCGGCATCGCGAACAGAACCGTCAGCAAGAGCCAGCGCGGCCACGACATGATCACTTCTTTACCAATACCTACCAGCATCGCGGGAGGGTGCTTTCAGATGAAAGTACGAATGATGACTGGAGTTTACAGCAGGGAGAGAACATGTTGAAGCCATATATTCGGCGGTTCTCTGATAGACGGCCACCGTTCGTAGGCGACGACTGGAGCTCACGGCCTTTCGGCTAGCGATAGCGATAAAGCCGCACTCGATAGATTTTGCCTTGAGCCAAATCAGTGGCAGAAATCTTCAAAGCCTGTCCCTGAGAGTTCTCGTCACCATTTAGCCTTCTTCTCGGCATCCACGCTCCATTCTCAAAGAACTCTTCGTCGATACTCTCGATGCCAACGATGGGTGGCCCCGGTTTGTCTGTCGAAAAGGTGATCTGAGCATCGCCGCTACCGGCAACAATAAATTCGTTCGGACCTGTTTGAATAAACATCGCAGCAAGTCGAGATCCTGTGCCGGAAGCGCCTCCTGCCCGAGTCATGGTGGCCGTGTAATCGCCGAGGTACAGCCTCGCCGACCGTTGCGCTTCCCCTTCGATGAGTGCGGCCGTGATGCCGCCTGTTCCCTGCTTTTCCAGGATCATCGGCGCCATCTCGGACAGGACGCTGTATGCGTGGCCTATGGCGGAGTGGTCCAGGCGCTCCGAAGGTTATGCCCACCAGATCGAGCGGAACGTTGCCTTGATCCTCGATGCCAAAGGGAGAGAATCCGATGGCCGAGAGATGCCCGAAGGCATACAGCGCATTCGCGGCACCCGGTGAGCCGCCTTGCGCCTCCGGGATGAAGAGTGGATTGTCAGGACGCGCGTACTTGCCTGCCCAGTACGCAAATTCATTGAAGTATATGTCGGGAGATAAGAGATCAAGCGACGGCGCGCCTGCATGCCACACGTCCATCGAATGGGGAAGCGGACCACCGCTGTTGTACTGTCCAGGTTCATAGTTAGGTCGAATCAACGCAGCATTCGCGAACATCGGTAGTGGATATTCCGCTTTGCCCGCTGCTGCTACGTGCTCGATGTATGTGGCGTAGTGCCACGCCATGAAGAGGTCGTCGGTCAGGGGAACTTTGCCGAACACTTCCTGCCATGTCCCCGTGGTCCTCGCGCCCGCCGCTTCCCAGTCTGCGCGAAGATCCGGATCTAACGCCGTCCGGTGTTTTTCCAGAAAGCTCGTTAGGGCTGACGGTACCGCTCCCGCGAAAGCAGCATTCGCAACGGCGGAATGATCCCGTGATTCAGGAATCACCCCAACCTCATTTTCGACCTGCACCATCATGACGGTGTGCTTATCCCCATCTGCTTCTCGCAGGTGGCGCATCAGTTGCGCGAAGGCACGCGCGTCTGCATCTCGAACAGCCGTACTGAAAGGCGATAGCCGCTCTGTGCCTCGACCGTCGCTGGTCTGGACGCGCGGAAACCGCTCCGTGTTGGTCTTTACCCACGCTGGCACGTAGCTCGAGTAGGTGTTCTTCCAGGCCCCAAACCACAGCACGACAAGTTTGAGGTTGTTCTCACGCGCTCCTTCGAGGAGCCCATCCACAACCCTGAAATCGAATTTCCCCTCTTCAGGTTCGATCGTCTCCCATGCGACGGGCAACAACACCGTATTCAGGTGCATTGCCGCAAGTCGCGGCCATATGGGCTTCATGTACTCAATGCTGGAGGAACTCGAGTTATGCAGTTCTCCCCCAAGAACCAGAAAAGGCTTGCCATCGACAATGAGCTGAGTCGCACTCCCACGCTTTTCGAGGTGGGGCAATCCTGCACGTGAGTCACGCGCCTGGCCGAAAGCATGTCCGCCAAAAGCTATCGAGACGAGAAAGGTCAGTACGCCGAGCTTGTTCAACTTTTGATTCCGATCCTTAGGGGGCATCTTACCTTCCGTCGGCAGCTTCAGAATCCCGCAGATTGTACGCCAGCTCAAATCGTCCGATCTGCAGGATCGATCGCTCACTCGGAGGCCAGATGCGGAACGCCTCCACACGCGTACCGACCGCCATTTGGCGCGCAGTCGCACTTACCCGCTCCACACCTGTCGTTGCCTCATAGATATGCACGCTCAATCCTGCATCGACGCGGTTCCACCCGAGCACATACGAACCAGGTGAAAGCGTCACATCCCCGATCATGATTGGGCTCTGAATCAAAAGAAAGTGGGAATACTTGCCGGCCGCCGAGTAACCGGCAGTGATCAGGACCACGCCTGCGATGATTTTTCCGCGCGAATTGATAATTCCCGATGCTGTCCTCATCTCGGTTTCGATCCGTTCTTTCTCGACAGGGGCCCGCGCCGGCAGAGCAGCCTCCAACTCGCTCGAGCTTGCGGTGCGCCATCCCGTCTTGGCTCTGTGCGTGAAGTAACGGCGACGCGAACAGCAGCGTCAGCAACAGAAAGAGGGCTCTGACTTGAGGATGAGATCGCATCACAGAAATCCTCACGAGAAATGTACGATGCCACGCTGAATGGCAACAGTCGCCGCATGAGTTCGATCTGCAACTCCCAACTTTCCCAGCAAGCTATTCACATGGGACTTCACCGTAGTCTCAGAAATCTTCAGGTCAGCAGCAATCTCTTTATTCGCCCGCCCCGCTACGATGCGCTCCAACACTCGCAGTTCGCGTGCCGTCAACTCCTGCAGGGACATCCGTTCGGCTAATTTCTCCGCGATCTGTGGCGGGATGCAGGTTCGTCCGCCATGGACCGCATGGATAGTCGCAAGCAGGTCCTCGCACGTCATGCCCTTCAGCAGGTAAGCCTTGGCGCCCGCCTGAAGCGAACGGTAAATATCTTCATCCCCGTCGAACGTCGTCAGCACGATGAAGCGCGATTCGGGAAACTCCCGGCGAATCCGCGTAATCGCCTCCACACCGCCCATACGAGGCAGTTGCAGATCCATTAAGGTCACGTCAGGCTGCAACTCGGCGAAACGAGCAACAGCCTCGGCCCCGTCGCTTGCCTCCCCCACGACCTCCACCTCAGGGACAGACGCGAGAAGAGCCATCAATCCCTTGCGAACGACATGGTGGTCTTCCACAATCAGAATCCGAACTCGTTTCTCCACGTTCAACCCTCTCTGCCTCAACCTCCGCATTCAATCGCGGCGCCTTAGTCTCAGATGTCTACGTCCATCGTCACGCTGGTTCCTTCCCCTGTCAAACTTTCCACTTTGAGCCGTCCGTCGATCATCGCCGCTCTCTCCTGCATTCCCGTCAGGCCGAAATGGCCGCCATCGGAAGATGCAGCAGCGACATCGAAGCCGCGTCCATCATCCGCAATGCGAAGCATCAACCGCCTCGGGCTGTATTGCAAATCCGCCGACACGGTGCTGGCTTCGGCATGCCTCACGGCGTTGGTCACCGCCTCCTGGGCGATGCGTAAAATCTCGTCTTCAAGCTCCTGCGGAAGCGCGCGATAGGTGCCCCCCACCCTGCACTCCGCCTTCAGGCCGCGGTCAGTGGCTCGCTGCATAACCCGGCCCAGTCTGGTCGGCAGACTGTCCTTCGCACTGACGGCCCGCAGCTCCCATATACTCTGGCGTGCATCGTCCAGTCCTTCCCGCACGAGTTTTCGCGCAGCATCAATCTGACTTCGGGCCGCTGAAACGTCGTCGCGCGCCAGTGTTTGTGCCACCACCTCGAGCTGCAAGGAGACCCCGACAAAATCCTGCGCCAGCGTATCGTGAATCTCTCGAGCGATACGGGTCCGCTCCGTCAGAACCGCGTTGAATTCGCGCTGTAATCGTCTCAGCCGAAGCCGATACAGCAGCAGGATGAAACCACTTGCCGCAGCCAGCACCAGTAAATAAAACCACCATCGCCGGTAATAAGGCGGTTCAACCGAAAAGCGAATCTCAGCACTCTCTCCATTCCACAATCCATCGCTGCTCATAGCCTGCACGAGGAATCGATACGAACGTGGCGGCAGGTTAGTGTAGTAAGCCGTTCGTCGCGAACCCGCGGCCGTCCATTGCCGATCAAACCCCTCCAGCATGTAGCGAAAGCGAATCCGCGATGGAGCGCGAAAGCTCAGCCCGGCGTACTCGATCGAAACCCTTGTGTGTCCCGGAGCGATCCTCGCTTTGCCATCCATTAACGGCATCTCGACATCGTCAACGACCAATCGCTCGATCGCCACCAGAGGCGCTACAGAAGTCTTCTGAATCTGTGACGGATCTGCGATCGCGACACCCTTTGGTGTAGCGAACCACAGCTCACCGTCGCTCGCCCTCGCCGCCGCCGGATGTCCGCTCGCTGAAAGATCCTCACTAGGCAGCCCATCTGGATAGCCGTAGTGTGACACCCCCACAACACAGTGTGCATCTCCACCGCATCCTTCGAGCATCGCACTCGACACCTGAGCCACCCCGTGCTGCGTGCCCAACCACAACCGCCCCTGTTCATCAGTCAATATGGAATAGATGTCATTCGGCAGACCTTCCTGTCGAAATTTCGTGAACGCCCCCTGCGAATAGCGGCTCAGTCCATCTCCCCTTGTCCCGATCCAGAGACTCCCCGAACCACCCGCTGCAAGCGACGTAACAACGTTCCCGGAGAGTCCATTGGTCTTCGTGAAGTTCGTGATGCGCCCATCGTGCAGCCGCGAAAGGCCATCGAACGTCGCGATCCAAAGATCATTTGCCCCCGCGCGCAAAAGCGCTCCCACCGAGTCACTCCCTAAACCTTCCCTACGAGTGTATGTCGCCAGAACCTTACCTGAAACTCCCTCCAAATGAACCAACCCTCGACGCGTTCCCGCCCACAGCGTCCCATCCGAATCCACCAGCAGCGACCGGATAAAGTCATCCGGCAGACCATTAGCGGAGCTGTACGTGCGCACAGCGGCACCCTCCACGTGATTCAAACCATCCGGAGTACCCACCCACAGATCACCATGCGTTCCAGGCGACAGCGCCAGAACCACCTGACTCGCCAGCTTCGCCGAAACTGTCGCATGTGCCACCGCTCCGGAGCGCACCTGCCATAGCCCGTTCTCTCTCGTCGCCAGCCAGATCGCTCCATCCGATGTCTGAGTCACTGCTGTAATCGCCTGGTCCGCGATCGCGGGTATCGTCCGAAACGGTTGCCGCCGCAGAACCGTAAGACCCGCAGCCTCCGTTCCGATCCATCGATCCCCATCACGATCTTCCGCCGTCGAAAGAACGCTGTTCGTTATCATTGGCACAACCTGCGGCACCAACTTGCTCGTCGTATCGATCGACACCAACCCGCGATTTGTTCCAATCCAAATCACTCCCCGCGAGTCTGCTGAAATCGACTCGGTACGCGTCCCCGGAAGCTCGCGGTCCACTCTCCACGTCCGCTGTTCCCCTTTCCGCAGAACTGTCACCCCCTGCGCCGATCGCAACCAGACATCCTGCGGTTCACCCGGCGCCACGGCCAAACCCACCACGCTCGTAGCAGATTGCCCCGAAAGCGACCGCTCGCGATGCAACTCGCCACTCTTATATAGAAGAAGATCATTCGCGGTGACGAGCCACACGCTTCCATCGGCTGCTCTGCTCATAGCCAGAACCGAATCGCCTCCCGGAGTCCGCAGCGCCAGCACCTTGCCCTGAGCGTCGACCCGCGCCACCCCCATCGCCGTCAGCACCAGAACCGAACCGTCAGCGTCCGCCGCCACATCCAAAATCGTAGACGACGGCAGCCCCTCCTTGACCCCAAACCGTTCGAAGCGACCACCCGACTCGCGAAGCAGACCATCAGCGGTGCCGATCCATAGAGCGTCTCGCGCGTCCTCCGCCAGGCAACAGACATCATCGCTGGTAAACGCTGGTTCGCTGGCTTGCTGAAAGACCCTGAAGTTCAACCCATCAAATCGCGCCAGCCCACCCTCAGTCGCAACCCACAGAAAACCATCGTGCGTCTGCAGAATCGCGTGGACACTATTCTGCGGCAAGCCCTCCTCGGTCGACCAGGATTGCTGCGCGACCGAGCTACTTATCCCACTGCCCGGCGCCTGATCTCTACCACCGATTCCCTGACACGAAATCGCGGTGGCGCCAACAAGCAGCCCAAGAACTCCCACACGGCAGAGCAGCGCCTTAGAGAGGGAATATTGCGAGAGGGAAAATTGCGGCAAACTCATGCATTTGCAACCGGATTCAAGATCAGAAAATACTTCGTCGGCAGGCTGAGAGGAGTATAAGCTTCATAGCTTCGGGAACACACAAATTTCGCCGCTCCAGACGCGCGATCTCATGTTCTCTCCTCCAAAAGGAGGAGGCTCTTCTCATCCATCGTTGTCCTTCCAAGTGAATGCCCCGATTCGGTATCATCCACTGGATTCAGACACCTTGCCGACCGTCGAATTCCATGACTCAACCCCTTTTCCGGATTGCCCGTCGGTTCTACCTCCCCCTGGGGGTGACTGCGGCTGTCCTTTATTTCGCGCTCTCGCTCGCCGCTGTACTGCCTCACCGGTCCGTCATCGCCGGCAGCGAAGCCGACGAGGCCGCCGCCGCTCGCACCGCCTATAACGCGAAGATCGAGGAGAAGTATAACGACCACTTCAGCAAGGACGCGCACTTCCTGCCGTCACTCATGACCACCGACACCGGCGAATTCATCGACCCAAAGAGCTTTCCCACGGCACAATATTGCGGCCACTGCCATCAGGAAGCGCAGCATCAATGGCGACAGTCCGCCCACTCCAACTCCAACCGCGCCCCCTGGTATCTGCGTAACGTCAACCTGCTGAATGACAGCAAGGGGGTCGAATTCTCCCGTCACTGCGAAGGCTGCCACGATCCCGTGGCCCTGGTTGCCGGCAACCTTACCCAGGGATCCACGAAGCGGCGCCCCTTTGACGCCGACGGCATTACCTGCACTGTCTGCCACGCCATTCAGAAGATCGATACCCGCGGCACCGGCTCCTATGTCATCGGCGTGCCTGCCGTATTGCTTGATGAGGACGGCAAACCCATTACCCGCCCCGTCTCCGACGGCGAGATCCTCGCTCATCTCGACCGGCACTCGGCCGCCGTCATGAAGCCCTTCTACAAAACCTCGGAGTTCTGCGCTACCTGCCACAAGGCCGCGCTCCCTCGTCAACTGAACGACTACAAATGGCAGCGCGCCATCTCGCTCTACGACGAGTGGCAGAACTCCTCCTTCGCCAAGCAGTCGCCCCTTCCCTTCTACGTCAAGGACTCCGTCTCCACCTGCGAGACCTGTCACATGCTGCGTGAACCCATCAAGCTTCCTGATCCCGGAGCCAAGAACGGACAGCTGGCCTCCCATCGCTGGCTCGGCGCCAACACCATCATTCCCAAGTTCTATGGATACGACGAACAGGCGGACCGCATCGTCAAGTTTCTTCAAGCCAGCGTCTTCAACGTCGACATCTTCGCCATCGAGCATGAAGCTCAGCCCGGTGGAACCAACGGAGCTGCGCCAGCTCTCTCCGCACCCCTCGGCCTCATCTCCTATACCGTGGCTCCGGGCGAACTCCTCACAACCGACGTCGTCATTCAGAACAAAGGCATCGCCCACGCCCATGTCCCCGAGCAGCGCGACATGTACGAGTCCTGGGTCGACTTCACCGTCAAGGACCAGGCCGGCAAGACCCTCTTCGAAAGCGGCTTCCTCAAGTCGAACAGCGGCGACCTCGACGAACGCGCCCACTCCTTTACCAACCGCCTGATCAATCCTCGTGGCGCACTCAACGCCGAACATCAGGTCTGGGACACCCGCATCGTCGCCTACAACAACACCATCCAGTCCGGCCGCTCACAGATTGTTCGCTACTCCTTCCACATGCCGCCTGCATCCGTCGGTCCCGTCACCCTCAATGCCACCGTCAAGTACCGTCGTTTCACCCAGCACTTCATGGACTTCGGGATGAACATGCCGGCAGGGAAACATTATGAAGAGCCCGTCATCGACATGGTCTCCACTTCGCGCACCGTGATGGTCGGTGAAAACCACCCCGTTCCGCCCGACCCGTCGGAAAACAAGGAGTGGATGCGATGGAACAACTACGGCATCGGGTTGCTGGATGCCCAGCAGTATGCCGCCTCCGTCGACGCTTTCGCACACGTCGCGAAACTTCGTCCCGACTACGCCGACGCCTTTACCAACCAGGCCATCGTCGAACTTCAATGGGAGCGGTACCCGGATGCAGGCCTGCATCTCAGCCAGGCTCTCAAACTCGCTCCCGACGACTCCCGCGCACTTTACTATCGCGCTCTCCTCAAGCGAGACGAAGGCGATCTCGACGGAGCCATCGCCGACCTGCGCCTTGTTGCCAAGGCCTTCCCGAGCTCCCGCGACGCACACCGCGAACTCGGTTTCTCTCTCTACCAACAGCACAAATACGCCGAAGCACGTGCCGAATACGAGATCGTTCAGTCCATCGATCCTGACGACCTCGCCGCTCACTACATCCTCGCCATCCTGTACCGCCGCCTCGGCCTCAAAGATAAGGCTACCCAGCAGGCCGCCATCTTCGCCGACCAGAAAGACGATCCCGGCGCCAACAGCTTTGCTCTCGATTACCTTCGCAAGCACGCCGAGGTTGCCAGCGAAAGCGTTCCCTGGCACACCCACCAGCTGGACGCTCCGACAAATCGCGTTGCCGGTCCACTCCCCACCACCTTCAGCGCCACCCAAAACTAGCCGATTCACAGGCCGGTCCCGAAGCGGAGAAAGCAGCCGAAGTCCAATCTCAAGCTACTGAGACAATAATCAGGATGAAAAAAGTCTTCCGCCCCCAGTCCCCATTACCCCTCGTCCTGGGATGTGCGCTTGTGCTCTTCGCAGGCCTCGCAGTGCAGCCGTTGCCCACCCCGGTCTATGCCACCGCCCACGCCTCTGTCCCTGCCTCCGCCGTCGACCAGCCCTCAGGCGCAGTCCTCTTTCACGAAAAAGGCTGCGAACACTGCCACGGAGCCAGCGGCGTCGGCATCCCCGGCAAGGCGCCTTCGCTGCTCACAGTGGGCAAGCGGCTGAAGAAGGATGCCATCGAAAAGCAGATCCACGACGGCGGGAAGAATATGCCCGCATTCGGCGATGCTCTCCAGCCGGACGAGATCACCGCCCTGGTCAAGATGCTCGCAAAGCAAAAAAAGGCGCCGAAGCATCTGCCGCCACCCGTCCCGTCGCCAACGCAGGTCAACGTTAATTAAATAGAGATCGGGGTTCTATCCCACTCACTTCACCCAATACTTGACAATCTTGACATCCAGAAAAAGGCTATTTAAGAAGCTCCTCTTCGATAAAGACGGTGGCCTGCGACCATATCACGGCAGTAGGTCCAAATCTAAAGTCTATCTTTTGAAGACTTTAGCTCATTTTTGACGGGGTGGGGGGTTACCCGCCTAGGAGGCGCATCCCAGGCTAGATTTCGATCTTTTGGAGGATGTGCAACGCCGTCATCTTATCTAATCTGCTCCAGACCAAAGATTTACATCCGGAGCTGGCCCGTAATGATTCCAGGCAACCTCGCTGCTTCGCCTCGTCTTTCTCTCCGCCAAATTAAGCTCTACTCAAGCTGGTGCTCACTTTTGCTGTTGGCGATAATCACCGCCAATTTCGCCGCACTTGCTCAGGTTTCCGCCCCTCAGCCTGCTCATGGGCAGCCCGCCCCCACTGTGCAGAAGCCGCCGGCCACGCAGCAATCAGGCGGTTCCGCAACAGGAGGAGCCCACGCCCCCGTATTGGACGCTGAACACCGTGCGATTACAGCCGGCGGCTTCGTCAAATCGGGCCCCATCGTCTTCGAAGACATAGCGGCTAAAGCTGGGCTTACGTCCTGGACGCACCACATGGGCACGCCGGCCAAATCCTACATCATCGAAACCGTGGGCTCCGGCGTTGCGCTGCTCGACTACGACAACGACGGCTGGTTAGACATCTACCTGGTCAACGGTTCCACCTTCGACGCTCTCTCCGGAAAAACCACCCCACCCCATGCCGCCCTCTTTCACAACAACCACGACGGCACCTTCACCGACGTCGCCGCTAAAGCCGGTGTCACTAATGATCGGTGGGGATTCGGCGCCGTCGTCGGCGATTTCGACAATGATGGATGGCCCGACATCTACGTCACCAACTTCGGCAAAAATCGGCTCTACCACAACAATCACGATGGCACGTTCACCGACGTCGCCGAAAAGGCCGGTGTGACCCTCGGCAACTGGTCGACGGGAGCGACCTGGGGCGACTACGACGGGGATGGCCGTCTCGACTTGTTCGTTCCCGGCTACGTTCACTTTGAGCTCGCCGATCTCACGAAAGGAAACGATGTCACTTCGGTGGCCTTCTGCAACTTTCGCGGCGTGCCGGTTATGTGCGGACCCCGCGGACTCAGGGGCGAGCCGGATCATCTCTTCCATAACAACGGCGATGGCACCTTCACCGACGTCAGCGTCCAGGCCGGTGTCGCCGACACAAACGCTTACTTCGGTCTATCTTCGGTCTTCGTTGATGTCAACGGCGATGGTCGGCCCGACCTGCTGGTAGCCGACGACTCCACTCCGAACTACCTCTATCTCAATAAGGGTGATGGCACCTTCGAGGATGCGAGCTATGCCTCAGGCTATGCTCTCAACGAGAGCGGCCGTGAGACCGCAAGCATGGGAATCGCGGTCGGCGATTACACTCACAACGGCCTTCTCGATCTCTACGACACAACCTTTTCCGACGACTACAACCCGCTCTACCGGAACGATGGCGACGCGAACTTCACCGACATTGCTTATGAAGCCGGCATTGCCGAAACCACTATCCCTTTCCTCGGCTGGGGCACCGCCTTCTTCGACTATGACAACGACGGATGGCTGGATCTCTTCATTGTCAACGGGCATGTCTACCCAGAGGTTGATCATCAGAGCTGGGGCACGACTTGGGCCGAGCGCCCATTGCTCTTCCATAATCAAAACGGCAAGCTCACCCTCGTTCCCGCCGTCGAAGGCACCGGTCTTGCAAAGGTAGCCGCCTCGCGCGGCATGGCATACGGCGACCTTTTCAATGACGGCCATCTCGACGTCGTCGTCAACAACATGGACTCCACGCCCTCTCTTTTCCGCAACGTCGTCGGTACTCCCGCAGCCTCTGCCGCATTGCCCGCCGGGACACCCACCCAACCACCAAATCATTGGATTGCATTCAAACTCATCGGCGGTCCGAAGTCACCGCGTGATGCGGTGGGAGCGGTGATCTACCTTACTGCCAACGGCTTTCGCCAGCGCGCCGATGTTCTTGCCGGCGGCAGTTTCGCATCGAGTTCCGATCAGCGCCCTCACTTCGGTATCGGCGCTGCGACTAAGATCGATGCCATTGAGATTCGTTGGCCCGATGGCACAAAGCAACAGGTCACGCCACCCACCATCCTCGACACCTTCTATGTCGTCACTGAAGGCAGGCCTGCACAGCCGGTGAAATAATCGGCGCACTCGTTTGCTCTGACGGTTCTAATTTCCTGCCGCGATCCGAAACATAACAAAGGTCCGACCCGCGTAGAGCCGGTATGTTCCCGGCTCGTTGGGAGCGCCCAAGATCTGAAGAGGAGTTGGGCGATGCAAATTTTCGTCACGAATCGTGCGGGCCCTGAAAAGGTCGTGCCCCCCAATATCCATAACGACGAAACCATTATTAACAAATCCGCAGCCGTAAGCTCCCGGAGGCAATCGATGTCCGTCAATATCAAGAGCCGTTTCCGTAATGAGATACGCCTGATATTTTTCTTGCACCTGACTCGAGTAACCTGACGTATCGATCAGCGAGACGAGCATGAGGCTCTTGTCTGCAAAACGAATACCGCCTGAGTTTCGACTCTGGACTGACGCAGTCTTGCCCTGAAAGAACACTGTCGCGGGTAAAATACCTGCCACTTCAGCCGGTTTGAGCACCGAGGCCTCGTCGCTTTGTATGTGCGCCATCGTTGCGCTGTTGGGATTTGTTTGCCCAAGTGCAGAGAGCGATAAGGACAATAAAACAATCAAGACTTGCGCTGTCAATGCTTTCATAATGCCTTCCCGTTTAACTCAGGAAACATCTTACCCTCATCTTTTGCAAGTAAAACACCCGCAAATTAACCCTTATGCAAAGGCAGGCTTCCACCAACATCGGTAAATTGCAAGACAAAACCGCTTGCTTACCGGTTAGTCACCAGAAGTTGGCTTAAAATCAATAAACTTCCGGGCGGCCTGTCGGACGGCCTAAAGTCGTGCCCACAAATACTATGTTGCATAAGCGATACGCCTGGCTGTGCCAAATCTGGTTCCGTAGTATAGAACTCTGAATAGCCCAGTGCGCAATTTCGAGAAAACCCGGACCGAATTCCAGGACATCCTCGCCAAGCCCATCCGCGAACTCGGGCTCAAGCTTGAGGGTTCTCCGCTCGAACGATTCGTTCAGCAGCTCTATCGCGAACTCGAAGCCAAGGGCATCCACAAGTTCCGCCCGCTTTGTTATCTCACCGATGAATGGGGATGTCCCTCTGGTGAGCCGGTGATCGGGATTCCGTTCTATTTGGCCAATCCGGACCTGGCACAACTTGAGCGCGACATGAACGACCTGGAAGACGCTCGCGAGATCATGATGTACATGCGTCATGAGGCCGGACACGCATTCAATTACGCGTATCAGCTATACAAGTCGGCTGAGTGGCGCGATCTCTTCGGTCCATTTCGCCGTGCATATCGCGATAATTACCGCCCCATACCGTTTTCTCGGAAGTTTGTTCGCCACATGGCGGGGTGGTACGCCCAGAAGCATCCGGATGAGGATTTTGCAGAGACGTTTGCGGTCTGGCTCACGCCTCGCTCGCAATGGCGAAAGCGCTACAAAGGTTGGGGCGCGTTGGCCAAACTCCAATATGTCGATCGCATAGCGCGAAAAGTCGGAGATGTCGAACCTATCCGGCGTCGCGGCCGCACGGACATCACCGTCGATGAGATGGAATCGACGGTCGGCGAGTTCTATCGTCTCAGTCTGCCGGAGGAGATTCCAGTGCAGGAACTCGCGCTGGACACCGACCTGGCGGACATCTTCAATATCTCACGCAAGCGACGCAAGGGCGTGCGACCTGCCCAGGAGATGTTGCGTCAGCATCGCAAGCCGATTGTCGACAAAGTCGCGTATTGGAGCGGTGTGCAACGTCCGATCGTCAAGCGACTCGTAGAAGCCATCTGCAAGCGTGTCGAGGACCTGGGTCTGCGCGTGGACGTTCGACGCGAGTCCGAGTACCTCATGGAGTTCACTGTGTACACAACCGCACTCGCAATGAATTACCTCACGCGTGGAAAGTTCATTCACACCTGAGGCGGGCCGGGATCTACCGTCACTCGGATTGGAGGCCGCATGGCTGGAAGGAAGTTGAAGGTCACTGTGTTGTACGACTTGTGGGAAGAAGAATCTTTTGAAGTGGAGGAAGAGGTTCCTGCACGGCGCAAGCCCAAGGGGCGGACGAAACGCAAGAAGAAGCCGGTAAAGGAAGACCGCGAAGAGATCTTCGAAGCCTTGGAGAAACTCGGTCATGAACCTTCGTATTACGTTCTCGACGGGCGCACGCAATCGCTGTGCGGAGTCGCCAAATGTGGCGCCGATCTCATCTTCAACCTCACGGAATCCTATGCGGGCGATGACACGAAAGAGATGCACATCACTGCGTTCCTGGATTTGCTCGATATTCCCTACACCGGTGCGGGACCGCACGCGAATACTCTTGCGCAGGACAAATCGATCGCCAAGAAGATGTTCGCTTTTTACGGGATCCAGTCGCCCTACTTCGCGACAGCCTACCGCGGGACCATCGACCACGCACATGACATCAAGTTCCCACTCATCGTAAAACCCACCTCCGAAGATGGATCCATCGGCATCGATGCCGCTGCAGTTGTGACCAGCGTGAAGGAGTTGATGGAGCGCGTCGACTATATCCAGACGGAATTCAATTCTCCTGCGTTGATCGAGGAGTACATCGAGGGACGAGAGATCTACGCCGCTATCCTCGGCAGTTATGAGAAGGCACATGCACTTCCGCTTGTGGAGCTTGACCTTTCGAAGCTCCCGAAGGGCATGCCCAAAATCGCCAGCTTAGATGTGAAATTCGAAAAAGACACAGAAGCCTATAAGCTGACGAAATCGGCGATCGCCGAAGATCTCGATGAAGAAACTGCAATCAAGCTTACCGAGGTCGCGATCAAGGCCTATCGCGCCGTCAAGCTTCGCGATTATGGCCGCATTGACATGCGCTTAACGAAGAAGGGCGAGGTTTATGTGATCGAAGCGAATCCGAACCCATGGCTCTCCAGCGGACAGGAGTTTGCTATGGCCGCAAAGAAATCCGGCCTCTCCTATACCCAAATGATCGGGGAGATTGTGGATCTTGCGATGGCTCGACACACCTGAGTGTTCAGATCATAACGGTATCGATCGCGCTCAACGAGTCGTTCTCTCTGACAGATTCGGCGGTTCGATGCCGCTCAGGGTATCGAATAGCGGTTGTGCAGAATTGAGCTCCGGGTTCCCATCCACGGCGGAGATCGCGAGGATACGAATTTTATCGTTGTTGGGGAGCCTGAGGGTCTTTGGCTTGCCGGACACCTCGATAGGATAGGCAAAGAGGTAGGAGTAATGGTACGGCTGATTGAGCCCATCGGCAGTGTGTTGGTGGGAGGCATACCAAGCGGGATCAGCCGGCTTTATATACCCTGGTTGGAGACCGACATAGTCTTCTGGATATCTCGGGGAGGCAGGACGCTGCTCCCGCTGCTGTAGATCCGCTGGTGGCCAGACTGCGTGATTCGCCGAAATCGTCCAGTCCCGTTCAGGCTGGTTCTTCCAGAGCCGCGTATCCCATTGACCGATAAAGCCGGTCCAATTCTGGATATTCAAATCGACCTTCGCGTCATCAATCTGGAATGATGCCTTCTGATCTCCATCCGCAGACGCGGCCAGGATGTAGATGCGGTTGTAGTGGCCCTGGGGTAACGCGATAGTCTGGCCTCTTGCAACTAGCGCGTTTGGGCTGCCTGTCTTGGCGGACGCGAGATCGAAGACTACACCGTGGTACGTGATTTTGGAGGGCAGCATCTCCGCGGGCAAAGCTTTACCGGTACCATCGAAGCCCCCGCCTTCGGTTTTCGTATCGTCGTTGCTTGCTGCGGCTAGATCATAGTGAAGCGATACTGGTTGCGATTTTATTGAGATCAGTTTCGTTGGTGCGGAATTCAGACGTAGCGCAAAGGTTCTTGGCTGATAGGCGGTAAAGGACGTTTTGAGTTCGCCGCCGACGATATCCGCGGAACTAACAGGCTGTTCCTGAGCGTTCACTTCACGTGCCGCGAGAATTGGGCCGGCAAAAGAAACCAGCACATCCGGCGCATCTTTTCCGTCGAGCTCGACCATCCGAAGAATAATCTCGTCACTCGCTTCAGCCTTCTTCAAGGCCAGCACACGGATACGGGAGTTGTTCAAATGTACAAGAGAGAAGCTCTTGCCCAACGTTCCCTTGTGCTTCGCCGTCTGGAAGGCGGTCAGCGGACTATTCAGCCGGTAAGCTTGCCAGTCAGTTTGGGCTTTGCGCCAATCGCCGGGGTGTCCAGCCAGCCCAAACACAAACTCGTGGTGACCCCAGTCCTGATTGGCCTGATCGCTATATCCTGACGGACGACCGTTCGCGGGAGGCTGAATTCCCGGAGACCGCATAAGCGTCAGGCGGACCGTGTTGTCGTTTGGCTTGTCGGATCCATTTTTGTAATCGGTCAGGATAGTTGTTCCGAACAGACCGCTCTTGTCCGAGAGATCGATCCAGCGGTGGGATGCAACCTCGAACTGACGTTCGTTAGCATTAGGTCGCTCAATGGTGCCAATATCCCAGTTGTACGTGGCATTCTCATTCGACGCGCTGAGCGGAAACGTTGCTTTCAGATTGGCCGACAGAGTCTTCCAATCGATCGCATTACCAAACTCCACGCGATTGCCAGCATCTCCTGCCGAGAGACTTACTGTCTGAACAAACTTTGAGCCTTCGCTCTCGCGGGTTATTTCGAGAGAGACACGAACGGGTCCACTCTCCTTTATCCGAATGCGTGCTGGGCCTGCGACGTAAGCGCGCGGAGCGGCCTGCTCCTGGTCGAAGTCCATATTCCACGCCGGATACACCTTGGGACTGTCATTGGAGATCGCCAGTCGAATGGGGCCTGAGAGCAACTCCTTGTTCAGAGACTTGTCGTAGATGCTTGAAACGTCGCCTCCTGGATTTAACTTTATGTGGTAGCGAGCATTCTCCAGGGATGACTCCGTCACTTTGAGTGCTGAATGCGAGTTCGAAGTCTGGGCGGGTAAAACACTGTAAACGGAATAGCCGACAGAAGGTGTTTTGGCGATAAAAAGAATTTTTCCGTCTTCAACTTGCGAAGGGACTTCCTTTCCTTCCGAGTCAGTCACTCGGACGGCCTTTGGCATGCCTCCGGGAAAGACAACGGTCGCTTCCACAATGTCTTCCCGCGGGATATTCAGGACATTAAAGATAACTATCGGCACGCCGCTAACGTCGGTGTCGAGTCCTGAGGCGATCGCCTCAGTAGCATCGGTCAAGATTCCCGCGAACTGCTTTCCTACGATGACGTCGTCGTTCCACGCAAACTGATACGCCCGCGGAGTCGCAGTTCCGGCTGCGGTATCGTGAAAATGCCCGCCAAGCTCCAGCATCCAGGCGTCGTTGAGCCGTTGTTGCGGATACGTCCGACCGCCCATCCACGCGGCGGCGACCGACGTCTTCTCCGCGGCATCCGCCAGTTGCTCATTTCTGAGGATCCAGCGTTTGTGATAGGCCTGCGAAGTAAGAGAGCCTGCAGAATGATTGATGAGTTCGAGGTCGCCCTTGTATTGCGGCAGGCGTTCGGACATCGCCGGCGTTATGTCGTTGAACATCTGATCTGAAGCGGACTCCACAACATGCACCGGACCTTCCCCGACTCTGACTGCGGAGCCATTGGCCTGAGCTGTCGGCGCTTCACCCATCGCGAAAGGCGCCCTAGGCGGCGTCGGGAGTACGGTCTCGCTCTTGGTAACGATGGCTTCGAGCAGCTTGACCGTGGATTCCTGTGTCGCTCCTCCGATATCGCCGGTGCCAACGTAGTGATAGTCGGCAAAGACGCCGGTCACTCTTCCATTGAGATCGATACGCTTGACCCAGTCCTGTTCGAGGGATCTCTGGCGCGCAGTTGCGGCTGCTTGTTGCGGAGTGAGCCGAGCCCTCTCCTCACTGGTTAGCTGCGGGCCTGCCGTTGCTGCCGGCTCCGTGGGCTCCTTGCTGATGTCGGTGTAGACATTGCTTCCATAGCCTCCTGGATTCAGTGCCGCGATCACTCCTTTTCCGTCAGGGCCGAACCACATCCCCACATTGAAGGGAATGCCCTCGGGTGTCTGTTCAGGTGACTCGGGTCCTCCTACCTTCGCTGCAGGTTGCCATTGGGCATTCAATTTCTGTGTGGAGAATCCCTTCACGCCCGAGTGCGCAAGGATGCTGGGGAGAGAGGCAGGAAAGCCAAAGCAGTCAGGGAGCATATACTCCGCGCTGGCCTTTCCGAAGTCCTTGCGAAAATACTCGTTGCCGTAAAGGATCTGGCGAAAGATTCCCTCCGCGCTAGGAAGATTGACGTCGCCTTCTTCCACAGATGAGCCTGCAGGGTACCAGCGGCCCGCTGCAACGTACTTTTGCATTCGCGCGTAGTCCGCAGGGAAATACTCCTTCATCAGCCGATATCGATTCGCGCCGGTCCAATTGAAGACATAGTGTGGGTATCGATCGATATAGTCGAAGTTCACCCGCATGGTCTTCAGCAAGTACTCGCTAATCGTCTGCGGAAACTCCCAGCGCCACTGGGTATCGAGATGCGCATAGGGCACGACGTACAATGTGGGCGTTTTGGTGATATCGGGCGCCTTCATTGTCTGGGTATAGGCCGGAAGCAGCAAGGCAAATACTGTAAGTGCCGTAGAAACTGAGCCTGCCCAGATTTTGCGGCTGGATTTTAACTTGAACGGAAATACGCGCAAAGAGCCCGTTGATCGCATCCTGAAACCTTCCCTCGGTTCGCCCCGCACATTCAGAATCAGCCCTGAAGTTGTTGCGGTGGATTGGAGACGATAACTCCGCTCCAATGGAGCGGAGTTATCGATGTTGTAGTTGGAATTTAGAAATAGAACCGCAGGCCAACCTGGAGGTTACGCGGATTGGTGGTAGATTTTTGGGTGACCTGTCCGAACGTACCAGCCCCCTGAGTGAGATTCAGGCCGCCTGACTGTCCAATCTGCGCCCAGTTGGGATGGTTGACAAAGTTGTAGGCTTCCGCGTTGAACGCGAAACCAGCCCTCTCGTTGATGGGAAATTGCTTCTTGAGGGAAAGATTCCAGTTCTGGAAGCCTGGCCCGTAGATGTTGTCGCGAACACCCTTTTGCAGATTGAATGTACCTGCGGGTGGCGCGGTGAAGATTTGCGAGCCATCCGGGTTTGTTGTGGAGAAGTATTTGCCAGTCTGACCAGTGTATCCGGCAAACTGCTTCAGGATCCTCGGAGTGCCATTTATCACCGAAAACTGGCCTTGGGTGCCGCAACCGTAGCTGCCGACCTCTCCGACACCGGCAGAATCGTTGTTAGTTCCGACTCCGCACGGTTGGCCGGTCTGGAATTGAGCACTTCCGCTCAACTGCCAGCCACCAGCCACCTTGCCTATAAGGTTGCTCTGGTTTTTGAAGAACGGGCAGATCGTAGAGATAGTTGACCACCAGCAGCGTGTCGAGCGTCGTACTCCGAAGGCCCCCATAGGTTGGTTGTGTTGTAGGTATCGGAAACGATGTCGCGATAGTTCGAGCTGTCATCCATGCTCTTTGCCCACGTGTAGCTGACGCCGAACATAGCGCTGTTGGTGAAGCGGCGATTCCATGAGACCTGAAGCGAGTTGTACCGTGCGGCTCCGTTGCTCTGCTCCTGCTGAATCGCCGCAAAGCCCCGATACGGTCGAAGATAGTTGAAGTTTTTACCGGGATTCGCCTGGATGGCGCCGACCACGGGTTGATTGATATCGAACACTCTCCAGTTGTACAGGCCACGACCCCCGACATAGGCAATGGATAGGGTGGAACTCAACGGAAGTTCGCGCTGGACAGTGAAGTTCCAGTTCCATCTCACTGGAGCCTTCAGTTTCTGGTTCAGGGTAGTTATCGTCAGGGGAGCCGCTACAGTCGAGTTCAAGGCCGCACCCGGATTGTCCACCAGTCCGGTGAGGTTGCCTGTGGCCGCATTTACCGTAACGAAAGGCTGGAACGGCGAATTACCTCCTGGGAAGATGTTATCGAGGAGTCCCATATGGGTTGCAAATTCACCAGCTCCGGCACGAAACACCGTCTTCGGGTCTGCCTGGTAAGCAATGCCCACCCGAGGCTGAACCGTGTTTGTAACGTTGACATACCCGTTGGAGAGGTGCGGAGCGAACAGAGCGGTGCAGGGTCCGCCGGCGCAGGCAGTTGAATTCGGTTCGGAGCCGAGCACTCCATGCTGCGCGGCCGAGCTTGGGAAGCTGCTAACGCCCGGAATTACCACGCCTTCATAGGGGTTGCCAGTTCCCAGGATTACGAAGCCCGTAGCTGGATTGACCTGCGGAGCCTGACTCGCGTTATAGGAAGCCGGATCAAAGTACGCAGCATTCGCCCACGCCGGCTTATACGGAGTAAGAGTCGTTACGCGAAGACCAAAGTCCAAATGCAGCTTCGGCGAAACCTTCCACGAATCCTGGGCGAAGAACTCATACTGCTGACCGGTCCACGTTGTGTAGGCCTTGGGACCAATCTCCGTGTAATTATCGGCAAGTCCCAAAGCAAGGTTAGCTAGGCCGACTCCTGTGGTGCCGCCCAGCCCGAGTCGTGTGTCCGTAAAGACGAACGAACCGTTTTGGTTGTTGGCGCCGCCCGGTACGGTTGCTACGTTGATCTGGTCGTAGTCATTCTCTCCCTGATAGTTAATGTAGACACCACCCTTCACTGTGTGATTCCCCCAGACTTTGGTCAAACTGTCAGAGATTGTGTAGATGGGGCCCGAGGAGTGAGAGGGATAAGGACCGCCGGCCAGTCCGTAGAAGTTTGGAACGGTAACGGTTGGAATCTTGTTTGTCAGCTTGCCATTGGGGATGAGGTAGGGAAAGTTGATCCCGAGCGTATCTCTGTTGAAGCCGGCTAGAGCTGTGTTCACAGGGATATAGACTCGGTCGATGCTCACCGAGCCACGGAGTTCGTTAATCAGAGACGGATTGATAATCCATGTCCAACCCAGAACGTTCGTCTGATTTGGACGGTTGAAGTACTTGCCCGTCAGTCCCGATCCCTGATCGAAGGGCTGGTACTCGAAGTAAGTCGCGTCCTGCCTGCGGAATTCAAAATGGTGGCGATCACTCAGTATGAAGTCGATATTGATGACTTCTTTCCTCTGGTTGATCGGGTGCGCAGCCTGAGCAATCCAGTTTTGGGTGCCCAACAGGAATCCCGGAGTTGGTGTGGGATATGCATTGATGATCGCCAGACCGTTTTTGCTCAAACCAGACGGAATAACATTGTTGGGGTACGCTACGCAGCTTGCTGCACCCGCAGACCGGGCAGGTGGCGGGGTTATAGATCTTGGTAGTCCCCGAGTACCAGGGATTCAGGGACTCAATAGCTCGCTGAAGTCACCTTGACGCATCCGCAAAGTGGGCACAGCTTGCGTCTGACTGTCCGTGAAGCGATATCGGATCCAGTCTTCGTTCACGAACCAGAACAGCTTCTGGCGAAGAGGATCTGTGAAATGAACCCCCGGAATCCAAACCGGACCACCCGCCGTAAAGCCAAAGTTGTTGTAGCGGAACGGTGATGCAAACTGCGTGGTTGGAGCTGTGATTTCGGGTCCAGGTGTTAGCGTTCATTGCCGAGTTTCTTAGATACTCGTACAGCGAGCCATGAAAGTCTCTGGTGCCGCTCTTGGTAACGAGCCGCACCTGACCGCCTGCCGCGCCGCCATACTCAGCTTGATAGGATGACGTGAGCACTTGCATTTCTGCCGTGGCGTCTACGCTGGCAACACCAATGACTGCGCCGCTGCCGCGGGTGCGCACCGCGGGAGCGCCATCGAAAGTCACCAAAGTGTCCTGCGTGCGGGCTCCGTTGATCTGATAAGGCACACCACCGCCGACAGCAAAGTTGAAGTCACCAAGCGTGGAGCCGCTACGAAGACCTGGAAGCAGCGAACCCATATATAACGGATTACGGCCGTTTAGCTCCTGGTCGCTGATCTGTTGCCCAGTGACTTGGCTTTGTACGGCTGCAGATTCGGTTTGGAGCACGGATGCCGTAGCCGTGACCTCGACGGTCTCGTTCATCGCGCCAACTGCCAAATCGGCATCCAGCGAGAGCGCCGTGCTGGCATCCAGTTTGTTGTGTACGCTTGTGAACTTCTTGAAGCCCTTGGCTTCGACGGTCATGCTGTAGATCGCTGGGTGGAGATTTGTAATTGTGTAATGACCTTGCGCATCGGAGGTGGCCGTGTGCTCCTCGCCGGTGCCCTCGTTAACAATCGTCACCTGAGCCGCAGGTACCACCGCTGCGGACTGATCTCTGACGAAGCCGCTGATTGAGCCCACATCCGATTGAGCGAATCCTCGTGCCGAGAAGAAAACAGCGATCGATAGAACGGCGCAAAAACACCATATCTTCATCTGTATAGCTTTTCGCATGGCAACTCCTTTTGAATGAAAAACAATAAGCTGAATCGTTTCATCTGACTGATTTTCCCTGGGTGTCCAAAATCATGTGTATGATTGCGCTATCACAGCGTCCAACTTTTACACACTCACACAGTACGTTGTCAACACAAAGTTAGCGGTAAATTTACGGATAATTTGAGGTCTGACCTCAGGGAGACTTATGATAGGCCTCTCACAAAGAAGGCGAGAGTGGACAAGGCATCTCCCATAAAACGCGCAACGCTTGACGATGTGGCACGGGCAGCCGGCGTAGGGCCTATGACTGTCTCCCGCACGATCAACGGCCACCCCTACGTCGCAGAGGAGACGGCGAAGAAGGTGCGGGCGGCCATTCGCCGACTCGGTTACCGGCCCAATCACGCCGCCCGCGTGCTTACCGGGCAGCTCTCACGGTCCATTGGACTTATTGTTCCGGATATCGCGGATACGTTCTTTTCCGTCGTCAGTCACGCCGTTCAAGAGACCGCACGCGAAAGCGGCTATCTCGTTTGGCTAGCAGCATCTGACGAAAATCCAACAGTCGAAGCTGCACAAGTGGAAATGATGACTCATCATCCTGTCGACGGTATTCTCCTTGTTCCCGCCGACAGCCGGAACAGCTATCTCAAGGCGTTTGGCTTCCGGAATCACGCCGGTCGTCACCATCGATCGTCCGATCGAGATTGCCACGACGGATTCGGTCGGCGTAGAAAACAGGAGAGGGGCGCGACTGGCCGTGGAACATCTTATCCAACACGGCTACAGGAAGATCGTGTGCGTGGCGGCGAATTCTCATCTGCTGACCATCAAGGAGCGCATCACTGGATACAAGGAGTCGATGCGACGTGCGAAGCTGCCCTGCCCAAAGGAACTGCGGTTATCAAATCCTGCGCTCGTGAAATCGGCCCTGTCAGAGCTGTTTGGATCACGCAACCGTCCCGACGCGCTGTTCACAGCCAACAACGCTTCAACTATCTGGGTTATCGAAGCGCTCCAGGAATTGAAGATTGAAATTGGTAAAGATGTCGCGCTCGTAGGGTTCGACGATGTCGCCTTCTTCACTCTGATTACCCCGCCGATTACAGCCGTCGGTCAACCCGCAGCCGAACTCGGAAACTTGGCGGCTCGTCTGCTCCTGCAAAGAATTAACGGTGAATTTAAGGCATCCAGCGTCAGGACAGTCCTCCCCGTGACCCTCACCATACGTGAATCCTGCGGATGCAAAAAGAGAGACAATCTACACTTCGCCGCCAAATAACTTTCGGAACTTGCTGAACTTCCGATGGACTGTAGAATGCGTCGGGGTGTAGCGTTTAGGCGAAACCAAGGAGTCCACATGTTGCGTCGTGAATTCGTTCGCAGCGTCGTAGCTGTCAGCGTTGCGCCGAGATTGTTGCTATCTCAACAGGTGGCCAATCCTGCTCCGCCACCTCCAGCGCCTGTGCCGTGGACTCTTGGGTTGAACCCCGAAACGCCGCTGCCGCAGACCGAAGTGGTCGACGGAATTGCAAAAACCGAGCAACGTTTTTTTACATCGGTGCAAATGGCAACGCTGGTCCGGCTCTGTGATGTGCTCATGCCGCCCATCGGAGACAAGCCGGGAGCATTGCAGGCGGAGACGCCTCTCTTCCTTGATTTTCTCATCGGTAGTTCGCCGGCTGCTCGCAAGAAGGCGTACACCGGAGGCTTGAATTGGCTGGATTTAGAGTCACAATCGAGATACGGGAAGGCGTTTGCGAAGGTCGATGATGGGCAGGCCGATGCGATACTGAAGCCATGGCTCCGCACCTGGATGAGCGATCATCCGCCGACAGAGCCACACGCTGACTTCGTAAATATCGCTCACGAGGACATTCGAACGGCTACCGTGAATTCAAAGGCCTGGAGTGAGGTGACGTCATCTGGCGCATTAGCGTCGACTGAAACCGGTCTTTACTGGTATCCCATCGAGCCAGATATTTATGAGGCGAGTTCAGGCCTCGCACACGCGCCACTGCACGTCATTTCTGCCCCCAAAACAACTCACTCCATACCTGCTTATCCACGGTAGATATCCTGGACACTTAAGAGCTGATGATTAGCGAAACCTTCGATGTACTGATTATCGGGTCGGGACACGCTGGCGGTATGGCGGCGAAGATCCTGACTGAGAGCGGCATCAGTTGTCTGATGCTAAACGCCGGACCCGTTGCCGATGTGTCTCGAAACGCCGAGCACAAAGCGGCATACGAGCTACCCTACCGTGGATTCAAACCGCCCGGACGCCTCGAGCATGTGTTTCAGGCGAACGAGTTCAACGCAAACGTCTGGGTTGATGAACAGGAGGTTCCCTACACCTTTGAGGCGGAGAATCCGTATAACTGGGTTCGCGTACGCCTCTTTGGAGGGAGGTCGCTCTTCTGGTCGCGGCAATCGTTCCGTCTGAGCGACTACGAATTCAAGGCGAAGTCGCGTGACGGTTTTGGAGAAGACTGGCCGATCAGCCATGCCGACCTGGCACCGTACTACTCGCGTGTGGAAGACATCTTTCAAGTCTCCGGCGCACTGGATGGTCCACCACAAATGCCGGATGGCAACTTCGTCATCGACGACAACCCCTGGTCTCAATCCATGGAGCGCTTCATGGCCGCAGGCAAGGCGTTTGATATGCCCGTCTGCAAGCAGCGACGCGCTCTGGGACGTGACGGCCTGGCGAGCTCGATCAATCTTTTATTGCCGGATGCAGAAAAGACGGGCAAGCTCACTTCTATCGCCAACGCAGTGGTGCGCGAGCTGACGGTAGATAAGAACACAGGTCAGCCGAATGGTTGTCACTTTGTTGACCGACTTTCGCGACGCGAGCTGTCCGTCAAGGCACGCGTCGTGGTCCTGGCCGCAGGAACCCTGGAGAGCACTCGGCTACTGTTGAACTCGAAGGTAGGCAACTCAAGCGGTCTGGTGGGGCGCTACCTGATGGATCAGATCTACGGCCCTGGCGTGATGTGCTCGGTCCCAGAGGCCCGCAACGGCGGGGCGACAAAGGAGCTAATGGGTGGTGGAGCGATCGTGCCGCGCTTCCGCAACATCACAACGAAGAGTGATAAATTTCTGCGCGGCTACGCTTTGAACGTTACCAGCAGCATTGGTTCTGTAAGTCCTCGCAACTTTGCCGCCTATGGGGCAGAGCTGGACCGGAAGCTGAAGGAATATCATGGGAGCTCCTTTCACATGACAATGATGGGCGAGGTTCTCGGGCGATATGAGAACCACGTCCGGATCAACAAAGACAAGGTAGATGCCTGGGGTATTCCGGTATTGCATGTCGAGACAAAATACACGGACAACGAGTTCAACATGGCGAAGGACGCCGTAGACACAGGAGCTGCAGTGGCCGAGGCCGCAGGATTCGAGGTTCTGTCGAAAAATGTCGTTCCCAACCCGCCGGGCTACAGCATCCACGAAGTGGGAACTTGCCGAATGGGCGACGATCCGAAGCGCAGTGTTTTGAACAAATGGTGCCAGAGCCACGACCACAAGAATCTGTTCGTAGTGGATGGAGCAAGCTTCACCAGCGCAGGATGGCAGAACCCAACGATGACGATTCTCGCGTTATCGATGCGCGCGTCGGAGTATCTTGCGAGTCAGATGAGCAAGCAGAATATCTAGGGGAAAGACATGACAAAGATCTCCCGCAGACGCTTTCTAGGCACCACTGCTGCGTTTGCTGTCCTGAGTGTTGCAGATCGCACCGGTCTCGCCAATCCACTAGGCCTGCCGCTTGGCATTCAACTCTATTCAGTACGCGAGCAGATGTTGGAAGACCTCGATGAAGCGCTGGCTGCCGTGAGTGCCGCTGGCTATACCGAAGTGGAGGCTGCTTCGCTGCCTAAGAAAAGCGCAAAGGAAATTCGTGCGGCCCTGGATAGGGCAGGTCTGCGGTGCGTCAGTGCGCATCATCCTTTCGCCGACCTGCATGAACGCTTCGATGAAATTGTGGCATATGACAAGGAGCTTGGGGTGCAATTCGTTATCTGCGCCAGCCCCGGATATCGTAACCCGTCTCCAGCCGGAACGCCCGGCGGCCAAAGGACGTACTCGCTCGACGATTGGCACTACAACGCGGATCAGTTCAACGCTTTTGGTGAGAAGACAGCTGTATCAAACGTTCGCTTTGGCTATCATAACCACACGCGTGAGTTCGTCGTGACTGACGGCAAGACGCCGTATCTGGAGTTGCTCCAGCTCACGGATCCCAAAAAGGTCACCTTTGAGATGGACTGCGGGTGGGTCATGGTGGCGGGAGCAAATCCGGCCGAGCTCATGAAGAATCATCCCTACCGCATCTCCATGCTCCACGTAAAAGATTTCAAGCTTCCGCCGAATCCTTCGCCGGAAAATCACGAAGCGAAGGTGACGGAGCTGGGCTTGGGCACTGTTGACTACCGTCCGATCTTTGCGCAAGCGGCGAAGACGCAACGCATCCAGCACGCATTTGTCGAGCAGGAGGCGTTCGACATGCCATGGAAGGAATCGCTGAAAGTGGATGCCAATTATATGCGAAATTTTAAGATGTAGGCATGCAGGTGGCTTTTGCTCATTGTCGATACGTCCCGACAATGAGCCTAGCTACTGCCGGTGAGGCCTCGGATCCACCTGAAACGCATAGCTCATATCATCTGTCTGACATCGAAGGAGGCGGTGAGCCAGTGTCCCAGTGTGTCAGGCTTGTCCGTCATTGTCAGCCTGAGTTCGCCACCAGCCATCAACTGATCATGTGTGAACCATGAGCGGTCATATGGTTTCCCGTTCCACGTTGCTTTTGCGATGTAGACGTTCGTTGGCGAAGAGTTCTCTGCAACGACAGAAAACGTCTTTCCATTCCCCAGAGTAATGGAGGATCGCGGAAATGTCGGCGAGCCGATCAGATAGAAGTCCTGTGCTGCAACGGGAAAGAAGCCCATCTGATTGAAGACAAGAAACGATCCCATCGCGCCTGAATCGTCGTTTCCCGGTAGACCGTCAGGACCCGTGTGATAGCTCGCGGGCAGGATGGCACGAATGGTTTTTGCCGTACTGCTCTGTTCACCGATCCAGTTGTAGAGATACGGCGCAAGAAAACCGGGCTCGTTTCCCACGTCGTAACGGTAACGTCCGGCAGCGCCTGCTGCAAAGAAGAGATCGAGGCGCTTCCTGAAATGCGGATGCTCCTCCGGTGACTCTCGATGAGACCACGAACGTCTTGTGGAACGTAAAGCGAATAGGTCCACGTCGTACGCCTCGTAGAAGTTGTCCTGGTACCAGGTACCAACCAGATGCGGATCGAAGTTTTCTTTCCATCGTCCATCATCGTGGCGCATCCAGATGAAGCCCTTCACGTCGCCTCCCTCGGTGTGGTCCATGGCGTCAGCATCCCACAGTTTCTTCCAGTTCTCCGCGCGGATCCATAAACTTCTTCGCGTCGGCCTCGTGATGCAGCCCCTGCGCCATCAATGCGACGGCATAGTCGTTCGCGGCATACTCCATGGAGCGCGAGCCGGGTCGATCAGGTCCTCCGGCTGGATCGGAGTGTTCGATGGACAAGTATCCAAGACGCTTCCACTCGTCCATATCGCCGCGGCCGATATCGTATGGGATCGCTGGACTCAATATCGGCATCATGCACCATCGCTCGATAGACTCGCGCCCAGTCCAATCCTGGAAGATGCTTCACGAAGGCATCGGTAAACATCATCTCCGCATCCGACCCGCCTTGCGTTCTACCGGCGAAGTTGCCGGACCGACCATCCAGGAAGAAGTGGTCATGGTCTTGAATGTCCAGCAGCGACTGCAGGATGTCGGTAACTCGCTTTGGATGGAGCAGCGTCAGCAGCGGAGTGGACGATCGAAACGTATCCCAGATGCAGTAGAAATCGTCATAGTACGGCGTCGTGCTCTGCCACAGCGGATTCTCGCCAGTGCGGTCCACCGGCATCAGCATCGAGTGGTAAAGACCGGTGGCAAACTGCTGACGTTCACCTGCCGTGCCTCCTTCGATCTTTACGGTCGAGAGCTCTTTGTCCCACGCCGCAACAGACAGCTTTGCGTGTGCCATCGAAATCGAAGCCGGCGACCTCAGTCATCGCGTTCTTCTTCGCCTGCTCGATCGAAACGAACGATACACCCAACTTTCACCATCACCGGCTTTCTCACCGGCAGCAAATGTCAGATACGCTCCAGTGCTTACGATGGGCGCAGGGGTGTGGCAGCGTGCTCATCGTGAACGGCATCTTGTAGCTCGCCATCTTCGCTCCCGGCCGAATGGCTTTGCCGTCTTCCCACGTCCCGACTCGTAGACGCAGGTGTATCGGTCACCGAGATAGAAGTAGACTCTCATCGGCACGGTCTGTATGTTCCATCCCATGACGGATGCCTGCATACCAGCGATTTCTGTCGGCGACAGTACCTGCACGTCGGTCGAGTAGACCACCTGGCTTTCCGGATAACGATGCGGCGAGTCATGCCTGCGCATGAGCAGGTGTCCCACATCGACCAGCAGCGTTCGCTCGCCAGTCTTGGGGTAGGTAAAGCGATAGACCGGCGTCCGTCGCGCCGTCGTAACTTCCGCACGAATGCCCGATCCACCTAGCTTTACAGAGTAGTATCCGACTTCCGCATGCTCATCTTCACGCGGAGCGGAGCTGTGTGCAGGATCGGCCTTGCCCATCATCGGCTGCACCAGGATGTTGCCATACTTCGGGCCGCCGCCTGTGCCCGAGACATGTAGCTGCGAGAAGCCGTTCAGGTTGCCACTCGCCTTCCACCCGGAATTGCCTTCATTGTCCCCGTAGTCTGGCCCCGGCTTCGCCATGCCGAAGGGAAGCGTTGGACCCACAAAGACGTTGCCGCCCTTATCCGCGCCAAGCATCGGATCAACCTCAGAAGAGTTTTGTGCGTGAACAAGAGGGGCCACGGTCAAGACAACGAATGAAGCGCCTAAGAGAAGAGTTCGCATTTTGATGCAAACCTTTATACTCCACCGGCTACCACGGCCAAGTCTTTTCCATCCGGAGATTTTCGGCACAACAGTCTTTCATTTCAACGCAGTTTTGAAGCGAAGGGATAGCACTCGATGCTTGCTCATAAGTTGTGGCAAGCACGATCCCTCGCAGGTTGCTCTGGAGCGTTCCCCAGATCCCTTACGCAAGGTGGACCACCGACAGCCTTTCAGTGAAACGCTGTAGCGCTAACCGTGCATCCGGCACACTGTTTACGGTAGATATCCTTCAGGAGCGGTTCTGCTGCAGCCTCTATCTGCGCTGCCTCCGCGTGGGAACCTGTCGCATCTAGTACGCGCGAATACGCTATCTCCGCTACCAGGTAGCGCGGGTTCTGGCGGCTTAGCGTGCGGTCAAGAATCGCAATTCCTTGCCTCATCTCTTCCAGCGCAGTCGTCAATTGGCCCGCTTCAGCATGGGCGTCTCCCAGAAGCAGGTAGCCCCACCCTGTGTAGGGATGCTCTTCCCCGTGACGCTTCCTCAACAGATCGAGCGCCTGCCCGTATCTCACTACGCTCATCGTGAAGTCGCCGTCGAGCTGCGCCTGCCAGCCCCGTAGCGAAGCGATTGCTGCACGATCATCGTCGCCCAAATCGTTTGCCAAGCGAGCCTCTTTCACCGCGCGCTCCAGGTATCTGCTGCCTCTCTCCACCTCCTTCTGACTGAAGGCAGTCCCTGCAAGATCACCGGACGCCCGCGCAATCCCTGCGTGGTCGCCGACCTTCTCGTATAGACCAAAGGCCTTCGTCCGCAACTTATTCGCGACCTCAAACTGGCCGGTCGCCACATAGAGTCCGCCAAAATCGTCCAGCGCCATGGCATAGTCCTGGATGTTATCCGGTAGGTTCTCCAGGATATGAAGCGACTCTTCGAAAGCGTGTTGAGCGAGCGGGAAATTACCCTGGTCATCATAGGCAAGTCCCAGAATGTTCCAGGCCTTGCCGGTGCTCACAGTATCCAGCGACTTGGAATCCAGTAGCTCCTGAAGCTCCGAGATCGCCGGCGTCGGTTTGCCTTCTTTTTCCAGCGAATACGCTTGCGTAAGCCGTTGTGTGGGGGTCATCTGCGAAAGTAAAGGGCAGACGGTGAACAGCAAGAGAAATGCGGGCCAAACTGGCGGACGTTCATTGAATTTCGTGTTCATGATGTTCTCTGGCTCGCACTCGGCTCACAACTGCACCCCTGAGCGCGCAGCCATCCTTTCTTTTTGAGATTGACGTTCTCTGGAATTCGGCCAGAGTCCTACCGCGATAGTGTGCGAATCGTTCGTGAGTGAGCTTCACGACTTGATCCTCTCGGCAACGCGGTCCATCCGCGACTGCCACAACTTCTGGATCTCATCGGCCTTGGTGCGCTGCTCCGGATTCAGGACCCCCGTATAAACCTTCGACTTAAACCGTTCCTTCTCGATCAGCAGCTTCGCTATCGTCTCGCCCTGGCGAGCTGCGATTGCCTGCACCTGGCTCTCATCGGAGTTCCCTTGTGCTGTCGCTGAGTCCATCTCCTTGCTCTCGGAAGCTAGCTCCTGGACCAGCGATGCAACCGCCGGTCGCTCTGCCTGCCACATCGACTTGATCTGCGACTTTTGTGCATCGCTCAAATTCAGCTCATGGACGACATAACTGAGAGGTCCGTGATGACCCCAGCCCAATCCTCTCCATCCGTAACGTCTCGAACTGTCTGCGCGGGCGACCACAATGCCCACCACAACCAATAACAACGCCACACCGGACCAGATCATGATTCGCTTCATCTCAACCATCCTTCTGTGCTGCATCTCGATTTCAGCACCGGCGACAGATGAGTGCGATAAAGATTAGTTAAGCTACGTAAAGTTTTGTAAAGCTGCTTTCGTCGACAGAGGGATGGTCTAGTATCGAGTTCGGAGGCGCTGGGCACAGAGATATGGATCGCGTTCTGATCGTCGACGATGATGTCGAGCTGTGCGGCCTTCTCGCCGAACGCCTGAGCTCCGAGGACTTCACCATCGAAGCGGCGCACGACGGATTGCAGGGTCTTGAACGCGCTCTCTCCAAAGAACACGCGCTCGTCATTCTTGATCTGATGTTACCGGGCATGGGTGGGCTCGATGTGCTGCGACGGCTGCGCGCGCAGTCCCCTGTGCCGGTGCTGGTTCTGACGGCTCGCGGAGAAGACGTCGAACGAATCCTCGGGTTGGAGATCGGCGCCGACGATTACCTGCCCAAGCCGTTCAATCCGCGCGAGCTCATCGCCCGTATCCGCGCCATTCTGCGGCGCACCCGCAGCACGGCAAGGCCCGCGGGTTCACTGGTCATCGGTAACATCCGCCTGGACCCTGCAGCCCGTGAAGCCTGGCTGCATGGCGCCCTGCTCGACCTGACCAGCGTTGAGTTCACGTTACTGGAAACTCTCCTCCACAACGCCGGACGGATCGTTACACGCGAACGCCTCACCGAGACGGTCCTTGGCCGTAAGCTTGGCTCCTTCGATCGTGTCGTCGACGTCCACGTCAGTAATCTTCGCAAGAAGCTGGGGGCCGCACAGGAAGGCGAGTGGATCAAAGCCGTGCGCGGCAGCGGTTACCTCTTTGCTGTGCGCTCTGAGGCGAAAGGAAACGAGTGATGCGTAGCCTCTTCCTAAAGATTTTCCTGGCGTTCTGGGCGACAGCGATCATAACTTGCATCGCACTTGTTCTGACAGTCATTCTTGGGCCGGGAAATGTGCCCTCGTACTGGCGCGCCGCATTAACCGACACAGGGAATAATGCCGGAATGAGTGTCGTCTGGGAGTTCGAAGAAGGCGGGGCGCCGGCAGCGTCCGCCAAACTCGAGCGGATCGAGAGCGAAACCCATCTACGGGCTTGTCTCTTCGATCTGACTGGAAACCCCATTAGTGGAAAAAATTGCGGGATCTTCAAGGACATGGTCTCGCGTCTAACTGCTTCGAGCGCTCCTCACCCTTTTTTGCTGAACGAGGGGAGGGTCCCCTCCGCCTTCAGCATGAGATTCGGCATCGTGCGCGTTGCCTTGACGTTGAAGGGCAGTAACGGCGGCAACTATATCTTCGCGACAGAGCTTCCAGCCGGACCTCGCGCTATGTTCGGGACTCACAGAGTTTCAATCGTCTTTGAGTGGAGTATTGCCCTTTTGGTTTCGGGATTCATCTGCTATCTGCTCACGCAGTACCTCACCGACCCAATTCTCCGGCTGCGCGAAGCATCGCAGCAACTCGCGGCGGGGGATTTGAGCACTCGCGCCGCTGCCGGGATAGAGCGCCGCCATGACGAACTCGGAGACCTCGTGTCCGACTTCAACGCTATGGCCTCCCGCATCGAGGAGCTCGTCTCCCGGCAACGTCAACTCATTTCGGATGTCTCACACGAGCTGCGCTCGCCTCTGGCCCGGCTTAACGTAGCGCTCGATCTCGGACGCGAAAGAAAAGGCAACGATCCTGCCTTCGATCACATGGAGCAGGATATCGGGCTCCTCGACGATATGATCGGACGGCTGCTCACCATCGCTAGGCTCGACACCTCCGCCGCACCGGCGCCGATGACGCCGGTGGACTTAACCGGACTCGTATCGCAGATCGTCAGCGACGCCAACTTCGAATCGCACGAACGTAACAGCGACGTCAGATTGACAGCGCATGGGCAATACTTCGTGCAGGGCAATGCGGAACTATTACACAGCGCCATCGAAAATCTGGTTCGCAATGCAATCCGCTATACTGAGCCCAGTACTTCAGTGGAAGTCCTCCTCGAAGCCAGGCGTAGATCGAACGCTTCGGTTGTCCATCTTGTTGTCCGCGACTACGGGCCGGGTGTTCCTGAATCTGAACTCGTCAAAATCTTCCAGCCCTTCTATCGCGTGGCAGACGCCCGTGATCGTCAGTCTGGTGGCGTCGGTCTCGGCTTAGCCATCGCCGAACGGATTGTCCGACTTCACAGCGGAACGATTCGTGCCGAAAATGCCAAACCGCGGGGGTTGGAGGTTGAAATCCTCTTGCCTCACTCGGCGTCAAACGATCAAGAGTCGGCGTCAAGCGCATGAAAGAGTCCCAAGCCAGAAGCTAGGCAACTCGCTTAGCTCCAAAAATAGAAACCCGTCCAGCATAGATTCGTTCAGCTGCGGCAAGTTGTGCATTTTTGCCAACTCTGCCAAGGAGCTTGAACACAATTCATTTCACTTCTCCCTCGCTAAAGAAGGAGGCGAGGTAATCCAAGCATCAAAACTGAGACTTCTACATCACCACGACTAACAACTTTAGGGGGTTCTCCACAAACTTAGCAATCAACAAATCAGCTAGAGACTTGTTCGAGCCTCGCGGGTTAAGTCTGCCTGGTAATAGGGGGATTCTTCTATGCAAGGCGACGCGACCTTGCCAATTCTTGGCTACCCTCTTCTGTTCGCCCCGCAGTGATAAGAATCTTTTCCTACGTCCCGCGGATCTGAGCGGAATCGAGGGCCAATGTCGCTGCCGTCTCTGTCTGCGCGGTCGCTTCGGGCATTCATGCAGATAAGTGGGTCCGACTCTCGCTGTTCGCTTGAGCGAGGCGATTCAATTTAGCAAGGTAAAGCGCCGTATTCACTGAATTAGGGCGGCGGGACTCGCAGCACGCACAAACACGCAAACACGGATCACCGAAAGATCAATCAAATCAGGCTATTAGGAGTGTATACAAAAAAACATGCGGGAACTATGGCGGTGGAGGCAGTCTTGAGCAAACCGCTCTCCCGGCCCGATTCCCTGCTATCAGGGATTAATACAGGGATTTTGTGTGAAAATGCCCCTGCATTACCCGTTCTATCCCCCTGAAGCCAGGTGATTTCCAGCGCCTTCTTTTGGACTAGGCCCAGACGGAACAGGGAATTTGATTTCAGCTATCAGGGAATCGTAATTGTCTATCTGGGTAAATTGAGGCCAATATCAGAGCTTCGGAATCCATAAAGCCGACGTATTGGCTAGACTCCGTAAATTCACCAGCATCATCCACTCTTTCGAAGGCTTACTCGGCTAGCTCGATGAGTGCCTTGCCTGAAATCGCCAAGCGAAGCTAACTTCCGGTTTGCCCGTGACTCGGGAGTAGGCTCTCCAAGTCATCTGTCCTGTTAGCCGACCTCCATGTAAGTCATCTGTCAAGCGGGAGCATGGGTGTCCCGGGCACGCTCGGCATTCTACTAGAATTGCCAGTTCCGCATGGGAATAGTTTGAACCTCGCGGGATTGCGCCCGAGTGATGGCAAACCTTACCCTATCGATTAGGAAGGTTTGCCGACCATCCGGGAGTTGGCCAATTTGCTGACGGTTTAGCCTGACCTTCTCAGTAGGTGAAATACCCTAAGGCGAATGACCACACAAGTACTTGCTTTACTCGCACGGAGATGAAGTAGCAGAATAGTTTGCAATTCGTTTTACAAGCTCAAAGCCGAACCGTTCGTGTCTTGAAACCCGGTTCTGATAGACGATTTTCTAACTTTTCACGGGTCTCAATGGATATTCTCCATACTAGCAGAGCGAATTGTGAGAGACGCGACGACTCGATTCGAACTGGCAACCTCACTCACAAAAATCCCATGAACTAGAGAAAACAATATAAGGCTTCAAAAGTGCGGGAACACTCTCGGCCAGAAGTCGAGCGTACACAGCACCACCCGCGCTATCAGTTGCGCCTAAACTTTCACACCGCATCAACTATATTTCGTACGTACGCGACCTGATGTTGGCCCGCCGCGTACTCACTGATATGGACAAAAAGCCACTCCACCTATGGTACGCAGACCCTGAGGATTTGACCGAAGCAGTCACCCAGGCGTGCGCGCCACTGCTGAGTGAAGACGAGCGTGCCCAGTGGCAGACTTTTCGGTTTGACCGTCATCGCCGCGAATATCTGACTACCCGCGCCCTGGTGCGCACCGCGCTGTCCCACTGCCATCCGCTTGCCCCTGAGGCCTGGCGCTTTCAAATGAACACCTATGGCAAGCCCACCCTCGACCCGGATTGCGGCCTGCGCTTCAATTTGTCCAATTCCCCTGGTCTGGTGGTTTGTTTGATTGCTCAAGGGGTTGAGGTGGGCGTGGACGCAGAGCCGATTGAGCGCGCGGAAAAGATCGCCGAGCTTGCCCCTGAGGTGTTTTCCCCATTGGAACTGGCCCAACTGGAAGTCTTGCCCGGTCCTGAGAAATTGGACCGCGCCTTGTCGCTGTGGACGCTGAAGGAGGCCTATGTCAAGGCGAGAGGTGTGGGGCTGTCCCTGCCTTTGAACAAGTTCTCTTTCCTGTTTGGCGGCGCCGAGGAAATTCGCATGGAACTCGACCCGTGTCTGGTTACTGAGCCTGGATCGCGTTGGCGATTTTGTCTGCTAGAACATGCCGGGCACCGCATCGCATTGATGGCCGAGCGGGCGACTGTTCCCGAGTTGCAGGTTTGGGAGGCACGGCCTTTGCTGGCACCTCCTACGCGACTGGCTGTGGGCGGGGAACGATGGTTTCCGGCCTCGGTAGTACGGTCTCGAGCTCTTCAGCAACAGTCCGGACATGAGGCTCATTGAGCACGTTTCCGTGTTCGCCTGGCACGTCATGAATTTCCAGTCCACCACCCGCAAGGGCTCCCCAGCCGAGCAAGGGGTCCTCGCGTGTGCCCAGAAGCTCCATACCTAAGTAACCGCGGCCGACTGCTCGCATGAGCGTGATTTTTCCTGGGTATCTCCGGATCTTGTAGCGCGCCATGGTTCGCGAATGAGCTTCTTGCACTTGATAGTAGCGAAGGCGAACTGGCAGGTCCGAACCCGCCAGACGGTGATAATAAGAGGCTACGTCTCGACTCCGCTTAACAAGCTGCTGTCGCCAGTGGTCGCCCTTCAGCGCGACTTTTCGCACAAGATAAGGGACGCCCTGGTCTCGAAGTCTTTGCCAGAACCCACGCAGCTTCTCAGTGGTCCCGACGCTCTGGACGCTTCCTGGAGCGGAAGCATCGAACAAGACGAGTAACGCCGGCTCCGCACCTTGCGCACAAAGCTGTTGGGCCATCTCAAAGGCAACAATTCCTCCGAAGGACCCGCCCCCGATCAGATAAGGCCCTTGGGGCAAAAAGGACCGCATCTCCTTGATGTAAGTGGACGCCAATTCTTCTATCGAAGTTTCGCGAATATCCTCCCGTGTCAGAAGCAGTGAGCGAAACGCATAAAAAGGCTGGTCGGGCCCAAGAGCTTTCGCCATTGCCTCATAATTAAGCACGCCTCCTCCAACACCATGGACGCAAAAGAAGGGAGTACGGGAACCATTCGGCTGAATGGGCACCAGGGTATATTCCGCGCCGACCGGTTGTTTCAATTTACGAATTACATCGGCGAACTGGCGTACTGTGCGCGCTTCAAACAGAACAGCAAGCTCTAGATTCACGTGATAAGTCTTTTTTATCTTGGCCAAAAGGCGTACGCCAACCAGGGAATGTCCACCCAGGCCGAAAAAATCGTCATCCAATCCTACCTGTTCCACCTCTAAGATCTCGGCCCATATTCCGGCAAGCATCTTCTCAAGGTCGGTTCTAGGAGCAATATAGGTATCCGCGTGTAACGTCTGTGTCTCCGCGGGCAACAGCAGAGCCTTGCGATCGATTTTGCCGTTGGTCGAGATCGGAAACTGATCGAGAAACACGTAGGCCTTTGGTACCATGTAATCCGGCAGCTGCCGTTTCAGCCGCGTGCTCAACTCGAAAGTCGTCGGCACGGTGCTGGCCTTAGACACCATGTAAGCCACCAGCCGTTTCTCTCCCGGCCTATCCTCGCGTGCGATGACTACAGCCTGCTTGATCTCCGGCTGCTCCTTTAATGCCGCCTCGATCTCACCGAGTTCGATGCGATAGCCGCGAATCTTGACCTGATAATCGATCCGCCCCAGGCACTCGATGTTGCCATCTGCCCGATAACGCGCAAGGTCCCCGGTGCGGTACATCCGTGCCTCGCCCGTACGGAACGGGTCGACTACAAACTTTTCCGCGGTCAGCTCCGGGAGGTTGAGGTATCCGCGCGCAAGCCCGTCGCCGCCAATGTGCAACTCTCCTGTAACTCCAATTGGCATCGGCTGTCCCTGTCCGTTCAGAATGTAACATTTGGTGTTCGCCAACGGGCGACCGATCAGAACCGGCTCCAGCCCATCGGTAACGCGGTACCCGGTTGACCAGATCGTAGTTTCTGTCGGCCCATAGAGATTCCATACCCTCTCCACCGCGGGCACCAGTTGCGCCGCCACCTCCGGCGGCATAGCTTCGCCTCCACACACTGTCTGCAGATCCGGCTTGCCGCTCCAGCCTGAATCGAACAGAAGCTGCCAAGTCACAGGAGTAGCCTGCATGACGGTGATACTGTGCCGATCCAGCAAACCCCGCAACGCGTTGCCATCTGCCGCCTCCTCGCGACTTGCTATCACAGTCTGTGCCCCGACCAGCAGCGGCAGCCACACTTCCAAGCCCGCAATATCGAACGAGATCGTAGTCACCGCCAACAACCGGTCGCATTCGCTCAACTGAAGCCACTCGCGCATCGACCACAAGAAATTCGTCAGCGCCCCCCGCGGGACTTGCACCCCTTTACTCTTCCCTGTCGAGCCCGAGGTGTAGATCAAATATGCCAGATGTTCGGGTCCGACTATTGCCGCAAGATTATCGCGGCGGTTCCCCTGCCAGCCGGTGTCTTCCAGCAAGATTGCCACGCCGCCAAACGCCGGCAGTTTCCCACCCAGGTTCTGCTCTGTCACCACCACCCGAACGCCACTGTCTTCCAACATGTACCTGAGCCGTTCGGCTGGCAGCAACGGATCCAGCGGCAGGTACGCCGCTCCCGTCTTCACGATCGCCAACAGCGCCACCATCATGTCGATCGAGCGTTCGACAAACAGCCCCACTAGTTGATCCGGGGCCGCACCATTCTTGCACAACTCGTGGGCCAGTTGATTGGCCCGCTGGTTCAGTTCCCGGTAGGTAAACCGCTGCTCTCCATAAACCACGGCGATCGCGCCCGGCGTCCGCTCCACTTGCGCTTCAACCAACTCTGCCAGTGATGTCTCTCGCGGATACGCCCGCTCCGTTGCATTCCACTCTGCCAGCACCTGCCGTTCCCTGGATGTCAGCAGCGAGACCGCTGCCGCTCTCTGTTCTGGCGCTGCAATGGCTGACTGAAGATAACCAGTCAGGTGTTCCCATAGCCGATCGATGGTGCCGGCGTCGAAGAGGTCGGTGTTGTACTCGATCACCCCCTCGATCGCCTCTCCGACCGAACGCAGCTCGATCGTGAAGTCGAACTTCGAAGTGTCGGTCCGGACCACCTGTGACGATATGTCCAGCCCATGCAACTCCAGGCTGGGTGGCGCCCAATTCTGGAAGATCAGCATGACCTGAAACAGCGCCGACCTGCTCATATCCCGCCCTGGCCTAATCTTGTCGATCAGCAGTTCGAGGGGTAATTCCTGATGGGCATAGGCTTCCAAAGCAGTCTGCCGAACCCGCAGCAGCAGTTCGCGAAAGGTTGGATCGCCATCGAGATTGCCGCGGAGGATGACTGTATTTGAAAAGAAGCCAACCAGGTCTTGGGTCTCGATTCGAGACCGAGCAGCAATCGGTGAGCCAATCAAGATGTCGTCCTGGCTGGAATAGCGGGCCAGCACGGCATAGAGCGCAGCGAGCGCCACCATAAACGGTGTCACCTTCTCCCGAAGGCAGAGCTCATGAATTGCTGTCGTCAGATCGGGGGACAGCGAGTATTGCCGGAAAGCGCCACAAAATGTTTGCTGTGCCGGGCGAGGACGATCCGTCGGCAGTTGCAGCGCAAATGAGCTTCCCGTCACCTGATCCTTCCAGTACGAGATCAGGCGTTCCCCTTCAGGCCCGGCGAATTGCTCGCGCTGCCAACGTGCATAGTCGGAATATGCAACTGGAAGCTCAGGAAGCTGAGCGACCGCACGAGTTAACCCGGCGTTGTAGAACGTGGCAAGATCGCGAAACAGAACCCCCATTGACCACCCGTCCGACGCTATATGATGAACAGTCAATTGCAGCACGTGCTCACGTTCATCAATCCGGTAAAAAGCTGCCCGGATCACTGGATCGCGATCCAGAACAATGGGCCGGTTCGCCTCCGCATGAAGCGCCGCCGAAAGCAAACCCTCCCGCCGGCCCTGCTCTATGCCGCTGAAATCGGTAACAGGCAGCGAGACTTCAGCCGCGGCGGAAACTTCAAGCTGGAGCCGACCCTCCGCCTGGATGTAGCGCGTCCGGAGTGGTTCGTGGCGCTGAACGACTGCACTCAAGGCACTCTTAAGAACAGCAAGATCCAGGGTTCCCTCCAAACTCAGAGTGAAGCTAATGTTGTATTGCGCTGTGCCGCTTTCGATTTGTTCAAGGAGCCATAAACGCTCTTGCCCGAAAGACGGCACTGGCGCTTCGGTTGTACTGCGCGCAATCGGTACCGTGGGGTTCTGAGACAAGACACTTTGGTCCGCGGCGGTCGGTTGTTGTGCTTTACGAATCGCATCGGCGAGCTGGTGTATGGTGCGGGCTTCAAACAGGACGGCAAGTTCGAGGTCCACCTGATAAATCTTCTTTATCTTGGCAGACAGGCGAACACCGACCAGGGAATGACCTCCGAGAGCAAAAAAGTCGTCATCCAGCCCAATCTCCTCCACGCCCAGCAGTTCTTGCCACCAGACGGCCAAGGTACCCTCCAAGTCCTTGCTTCCCAGTGCAGCATCGGGCGCAGCGGCGTCGATCGTCCGTGGCGATGGAGTTACGTTGTGATTGTCGAATTCTTCGAGAGGGTGGGAGACGGCGACCACCGCGAGAGGAGTCCTGGTCAGAAGAATGCGCGTCAAAGCTTGTGCGCCGTCGAGTGGCGGTATTCCAGAAAGGTCGAAGGATTCAATCGGTAGGTCGCCGTAGGGGAGAGCAGCATCGCGAGCTGGCGTATTCTCCTCCGTGGCCTTTGCTGGATCAGCGATGCGGCGCATGGCGAAGCCTTCAATCTCCGCCAACACTTGGTCCTGCTCATCGAAGAGCGTGATATCGAAAGTTTCAACCTCGCCGTGAAGCAGATTCTCCCGGCGGGGGCGGATGTGACTGAAGAGCCTGATGGGCAATGGGCGGTAGACGCACAGCTTCTTGTAGAAAAACGGAAGGTAAAGGTCGTCGGAGGACTCGTAGCCGTCAGTAAGGTAGAGTGAGCACCCTGTTGCCAGATCGAGCAGAGCAGGATGCATGCGATATACAGAAGAATCCGCAGAGAATCTATCATCCAACGATAACTCCGCCAAGCCCTCGTGCTTGCCAATGCGCAGCCGCTTAAGAGAGTGCCAGCGGGGGCCGAAATCGAGGTAACGCTCCTGTCTGGTCCGGTGCTGTTCATCGAAGATGACTTCCCGTTCGCGGCAGCGTGTCGCGATGGCGGTGCCATTGATCTGCGGCGCCGGACGCGCCAGGCACGGTTCAATACGACCTGTCGAATGTTCGACCCACTCGCCCGCACGCGCAAATATGGAGAAGCGGAAACTGGCTTTCTCCGGTCCGGCTTCCTGTTCGCGTTTTAGCTGGACACGCACCTCCCTGGATTCAGAATCGTCGAATGTCAGCGGAGCGAGAAAGAACACATCCTGAAATTTGATCGGGCCGTGGACAGAACCGCGCGCGAACGCTGCGGCAGCCATTTCCATATAGCCGGTTCCTGGGACAAGCGCCTTGCCGGTCTTCAATCTATGTTCAGAGAGCAGCCGCTGCTGCTGTTGTGAAAACCGGCTCGAGTACACAATTTCCTGGGACGTTGCCAGCAGCCGTTCGTCCAGCAAAGGATGCGGAGAGGCGGAGCGCGCAGCCATCCCAACCTCGCGCCAGGCACCCCAGTTAATGACAGTTACCGGGTTCTTGCGGCTCAGCGCGAAAGCATCGAGAAAGGCATTGGCGGCAGCATAGTCCACCTGGCCCGCCTGAGGAAAGATAGAGCTAATTGAGGAGAACAAGACGAAGCAACTCAACGGTTCATCGCGGAGCGCTTCTTCCAGAACCAACGTTCCACGCACCTTTGGATCGATAACCTTGGCTGCGCTTTTCGCGGTCTTCAGCAGCAAAGGACCGTCGTCGAGAATGCCTGCGGCATGAAAGACGCCGTCGATTCTTCCGTAGTGCCGTCGAGCCAGAGCGACGATATTACGCATCTGATCGAGATTCGTAACATCCCCTTGAGCAACCAGCAATCCAGCGGCAATGGTTCGAATCTCAAGCAGCTTTCGAATCCTCTGTTTGTTGGCGTCAGTCTGGTGGGAGTCGTTCAGAGCTGCTTCCCAGTCCGGTTCGAGCGGCAGCATAGAACGGGTCACAAGAACGAGACGAGCGTTGAATTCACGCGCCAGATGCTCTGCGACGACCAATCCTACGCCACCCAATCCGCCGGTGATGAGGTATACGCCTCGCGGCTGCAAGCGGCGGCGTTCAGGGGCAGCGGACAGATTCAAGGGATCGAGCGTCTCAACAAATCGCTCGCCGTCGCGAAACGCAACGGTTGGATTGTCGCGGATGGAGGCCATCTCGGCAACGATCTGGGCCGCGCACTCCGTGGCCTTGCCGCTTTCAAGGTCTACATCGATGCTGTAGCACGCAATTCCGGGAAGTTCCTTGGGGATAACTCGTGCCGGACCAAGTAAAACCGAGCGGGCTGGATCTCGGACTGGCTCCTCGGAGACTTGTTGCATTCGGTTCGAGATCAGAGCGATGTCTATGTCCGCGATGTCCTGATTGGCCAGCGTCTGGGCAAGATACAGAGGGCTATAGAAGCTCCGATCCATGGTTTCTGCCAGCGGAAGTTCTTTACCCTCGACGGTCCAGAGGTGGAGGATTTTCCTGGCTGAATATCCGGCCTTAATGCTGTCGGCGATCAGGGCGTCATAGTCGTCGCGAACACCCGGCCTGATTGAATATCTATCGCTTTCAGATCGTTGATAACTTGACCCCGCAGCTACCAGAATTACATCCTGCTCATTTGCTCTGAGCTTGGCGGCGATTTGATCGCCCAGACCAAGCGAGTCATTGAAAATGATCCAGGCGCCGGTCGAGCTAGTCGATGCAGGAACAGCGGGGGCGGGTCTCCAGACGCGACGATAGAACGACAAGTCTTTGTTGTCCTTCGGGAGCGGCGCGTCGGAAGGCGTCGCCGTGAACTGCACTTTATCTGGTTCGATCCAATACTTCTTGTGCTCAAAGGGGTACGTCGGTAGCGGAACGCGATGAACGGAACCGGAAGAATGCAGCTTCGGCCAATCTACGTTCACACCCGAAACCCAGACCTGGCCGAGCGTGTTAAGCGCGCAGCGAAGATCGGTAGTCGCTTCGCGCGGATGCGGAAGAGACTGAAATGCTTTTGCCGTTGCACCAGCCTGCTGGCGGGCCAGGAACGTAAGTGCATTGCCAGGGCCGACCTCAATAAGTACTCGACCGAGCGCGCGAAAGAGCTCGGCCAGGCAGTCGGAGAAGCGGACTGTTTGGCGTATGTGGCGTGCCCAATAGCCTGGATCAGTGGCTTCTTCAGGCTTGATCCAGGTTCCGCTAACATTGGAGAGGAAAGGGATGCGCGGAGGCCTTAATTCGACGCCTTGTAGCCGCTCTTCGAATGCATCGAGGATGGGGTCCATCATCCCGGAGTGGAATGCATGCGAGGTAAACAGGCGGCGGCAAGACACGGACTGCTTTGCGAGACTCTCTTCCAGCGCCGCGATTTCGGGCGTTGGCCCGGAGACCACACAGAGGCTTGGACTATTGATTGCGGCTAAGCAAAGAGTGCTGTCGAGATGAAGGTCGCTGCAGGCGAGGGGAACAGCGAGCATCGAGCCGGACGGAAGATCGTACATCAGACGTCCGCGGAAGGCCGCGATTGCGAGAGCGTCTTCGAGCGAGAGGACTCCGGCGAGACACGCCGCCACATATTCACCAATGCTATGGCCCACCATTGCTTCGGGCTCAACGCCAAGCGACATCCACCAACGTGCAAGGGCGTACTCGATCGAGAAGAGGGCGGGCTGGGTGAGCCAGGTCTGATTCAGCCTTTCGGCCGCGACGTCTTTCTCCTCTTCCGGTGGATACAGCGCCTGACGCAGATCGAGCGCGAGAGGCTGCATGAGTTGCTGAGCGCAGAAGTCGAGAGTCTCACGAAAGATCGGCTCGTTCTCATATAGATTGCGCCCCATATTGACGTACTGGGAACCTTGCCCAGAGAACATAAAGACGACAGAGGGGGCGGTTTTCGCGGCAAGACCGGAGGCAAAGGATTTGCGCTCTCCCTCCGCAAGCGCACTTACTGCCTCTCGCGTGTCCTCGACGACCAGTGCGCGACGATGGGGGAACGCATGCCTGCCAATCTGGCAGGTGAAGGCAATGTCTGCCAAACGTTGCTCAGGATGAGCGTGGACGTGAGTGACGAGATTCGTGAACGCGCGCTCAACAGCGCTGTCCGTCTTGGCGGAAACGACCAACAATTGATAGGGCTTCGTCTGTTGCGACTCAACTGGCGGCGGAGCCTCTTCAAGTACAACATGTGCATTGGTGCCGCCGATGCCTAACGACGTGACACCCGCGCGCCTGGGCGATCCGGTCGACGGCCAATCCGAGAGTTGGCTATTGACAAAGAACGGACTTCCATTCAGCTCGACGTGAGGATTCAGATTCTGAAAATGCAGGCTGGAGGGCATTTGGCGGTGCTCGAGGGCGAGGATCGTCTTCATCAGACCTGCGACGCCTGCCGCCGCATCGAGATGGCCTACGTTGGTTTTGAGCGACCCGATTCCGCAGTAGCCACTGCGGGCTGTGGACTTGCGAAAAGCTTGCGTAAGGGCCCTGACTTCGATGGGATCGCCGACGACCGTCCCGGTTCCATGGGTTTCGACGTAGGAGATGTCCGAGGCGTTGATGCCAGCAAAATTAAGAGCTTCCGCAATGACCTCGGCCTGGCCTTCGACGCTCGGGGCCAAATAACCGACCTTGCGCGCGCCATCATTGTTAACTGCGGATCCGAGAATGACGGCGCGGATATGGTCGCGCTCTTCGAGTGCGTCTTCAAGGCGTCGCAGTACGACAATCCCCAGGCCACTTCCAAAGACAGTTCCGCTCGAGCTTGCATCGAAGGAACGGCAGTGACCATCGCGAGAAAGAATCTCTCCATCCTGGTAGATATAGCCCTGACCATGCGGGATTTCGATAGTAACCCCGCCCGCCAAGGCCAGATCGCACTCGCAATTGAGCAGACTTTGGCAGGCAAGATGAACCGCGACAAGAGAAGTGGAGCACGCGGTCTGCACGTTAATGCTGGGCCCGCGCAGGTCCAACTGGTAGGAAACGCGGGTGGCCAGAACATCTTTGTCGTTGCCGGTCTGTTTGAGTTGGAATAAGCCGGTGCTGCCAAGCAGGCGGCGATTGGCGAGCAAGTTATGGATGAGGTAAGTGTTCATGCCCGACCCCGCAAAGACGCCAATCGAGCCGTCGAAGCTTTGGGGAGCGTGGCCAGCATCTTCAAGAGCCTCCCACGCACACTCAAGGAAGTGCCGGTGCTGCGGATCCATTATCGAAGCGTCTCTTGGACTCAGGCCGAAAAAGGACGCATCGAACATAGGAACATCGTCAAGCACCGAGGCCCTCTTGACATAGTCCGGGCTCGCCAACTCTTCCGGAGGCACACCGGTGGCGAGCAGTTCAGCATCGGAAAGGGAGCGAATGGACTCGACTCCATCGCGCAGATTTCGCCAGAACTCTGAGATATTGCGGGCGCCCGGAAAGCGCCCCGCCGTGCCGACGATTGCGATTTTGGAGGATGTCATTCATCTCCCCTTCAGTGGTGCCGAGCCAACGTACGGCGCTGTGCACGGGGTGAAACCTGGCGGTGCGATTCAGTTCCGGCAAGGTGTCTGGCAAGCGCACTCACCGTAGAAAACTCGAACAGGTCAAGGAGTGAGATTTCGCGCCCCAACGCCTCTTGCAGCTTTGCCTGTACCTCGGCGACTGTGAGGGAGTGTGCGCCGAGGTCGAAGAAGTTATCGTTCATGCCGACGCTGGGGATTCCCAGTGCATCTTGCCACGCCGCTGCTACGATACGCTCGATTTCATTGCTTATTTGCTGACCGGATTTGTTTTCGGACGGACTTGCGGCGGCGTTAAAAGTGATGCTCGGCGGCGGAATTTTGAGCAGGGCCTTGCGATCGATTTTTCCGTTATCCGTGAGCGGCAACTCGGGAAGAAAGACGAAGGCTGAAGGGACCATATAATCGGGAAGCTTCGATTCGAGCACGCTGCGCAGGGTGCCGGCCGCTTCCGCTCCAGTCGCCTCCACCAGATAGGCAACCAGTCGCTTGTCGCCCTCCCGATCTTCTCGAACTACGACCACAGCCTGTCTGACCCCCTTACACTGCTCCAGAATGGCTTCAATCTCGCCGGGTTCTATGCGGTGGCCGCGAAGCTTGACCTGGTAGTCGGCGCGGCCAAGAAACTCGATGTTCCCATCCGGTAGAAAGCGCGCAATGTCGCCGGTGCGGTAGATGCGATGCTGTGAGAGTGAAGGAATAGTGAGAAAACGCTCGGCAGTAAGATCGGGCCGGTTCCAATAGCCGCGGGCTACGCCGTCTCCGCCAATGAAGAGTTCTCCAATTTCACCCACTGGAACAGGCTGCAATTCCGCATCTAGTAAATAGATCTGGGTATTGGAGATGGGGCGGCCGATTGAGACCGTACTTCCCGGCTCTTCCACGCGATAGGTAGTGGACCAGATGGTGGTCTCTGTCGGCCCGTACATGTTATGGATCTCGCCGCGGAAGATCTGGCGAATATGGTGAATCAGGGAAGCAGGCACTGCCTCTCCTCCCAACAGCATCTGCTTGAGCAAGCCGAGCGCGGCGAACGCACGCGCATCCAGCGTCAGCATGCGCGCAAGCGATGGGGTCATTTGCAGATGCGTGACACCGTGGCGCTTGATCTCATCGGCAATTGTCGTTGCTCCCTCGTCGCCATGGACGACCACCTTGAACCCGCGGGTCAAGGTCCACAGTAGTTCCAACACTGAGATATCGAAAGAGAAACTAGTGACGGCGAGCCAGACTCCGGGTGTACAACCGATCGCCCGGTCCATGCCGGTAAAGAAGTTGACCACATTCCGGTTTTCGAGCATTACACCCTTGGGCTTCCCGGTGGAACCCGAGGTGTAGATCACGTAGGCAAGGTTATAACTGGCGGCGCTGGTTTCGACTGCGTAAGGGCTTTCGAGAGCAATGGTAGGATCTTCCACATCGAGCACAGTAACTCCGCCGGCGCCCAATGGAAGCCGATCACGCGCTTCGGACGTAGCGAGGAGAATCTGCATCTCCGAGTCGTCGATGACCAGGGAGAGGCGCTCTTTGGGGTGGGTGGGGTCCAAAGGGACATATCCCGCGCCGACTTTCAGAATGGCCAACAGGCTGACAACGAGAGTCTCCGACCGTCCCATGGCAACGCCAACCAGTGTGTCTGGTTTCACGCCGAGACTTTGCAAATGCCGGGCAAGGCGATTGGAACGTTCGTCCAGTTCGCGATAACTCAACTGACTGCCTTTTGCGACAATGGCAATTGCGTCCGGAGTCTTGACAACCTGCTGGTTGAATTGGTCAGCGATGGTGCTGTCTCGCGGATAATCGACTTCGGTTCGATTACAGTCAAGCAGCTGAACGGGTAACATGGTAGTTCTCCAGGAATAGGAACTCTATGCCAGTTCCGAGAAATGTCTCGATAGCTTCGTCGGGCGTGTTCACGATAGGTTGCCCTTTGACATTAAAGCTGGTGTTCAGCACCATCTGGCGGCCCGTGGTCTCTCCGACAGCTAGAAGCAGCGAATGAAAATCCGGATTGTCGTTAGCAGATACGGTCTGCAGACGGGCGGAACCGTTGACGTGGGTAATGGCAGGAAGTGAAGCCTGTGCCTCGGGGCGAACATCGACCACGCTGATCATGTAAGGATGTTCCGCGTCCGGAGCTACGTCGAACCAGCGGTGTGCTTCTTCCACCGAGCAGGCGGGCGCAAAAGGACGGAAGGCTTCTCGCTTCTTGACCATGGTGTTGATCCGGTCACGCATTTCGGGGTGCCCGGGATCGGCGAGGATGCTGCGATTGCCCAGTGCCCTCGGACCGTACTCCATCCGGCCGCGATACCACGCGATGACCCGTCCATCGGCAATCAGTTTAGCCGCGGACGCACAGGTGGCTTCAAGAGAATCGAAGCGCTGCCATTCGATCTTGCCGCCGAAGCGGTGAAGCGCGGCTTCAATATCGCTCGTTGAGTACTGGGGTCCAAGGAGCGGAGCCGGCAGGCGGCGGTTGGGAACTTCGCCGGCAAGCGAGGTGCGATAGAGCGCGGCTCCCAGAGCGGTGCCGTCGTCACCGGCCACGGGCTGCACGTAGACTTCATCGAACAACCCCGAACTCATCAGCTTGCCATTGGCCGTGCAGTTGAGGGCAACTCCTCCGGCCAGAGCAATTCGGCGCAAGCCCGTCTGCTCCCCGAAGTGGCCGCAGACGTGGAGGACCACTCTGTCGAGGCACTCCTGAAGAGCGGCAGCCACGTCCTGATGGATGGATGTAACAAGGTCAACTGGGAGTCTGCGCGGGACTAAGTGCTCGTCAAGATATTCGCGAGTGGCTGTATAGTTTTCCCGCTCCTCGCGGGATCGGTTCAACTTGAGAATCGGAATCCGGATGGAGCCGTCGTCTCGAAGTTCCACGGCCTGTTCAAAGAACGGCCGGAAACGAGCAGGGTCGCCGTAAGGAGCCAGCCCCATGATCTTGTATTCATCTGAATTGAAGTCGAAGCCCAGATGCAGAGTTACAAGCGAATATAGAATGCCGATCGAGTCATTGGCTCCCACCGTGCGGATTTTCTCGAATTCCCGGTCATGAAAATCGTAGACGCTGAGGCTCTCGATTTCGCCCATCGCATCGTTTACGACAACCAGGCACTCGTCCCAGCCCGAGGTATAGGCTGCGCTGGCAGCGTGCGCCAGATGGTGACCGACCGAGGACACCTTCTCTTCCGGAAATCCGGGCAGATCCCGGTGCACCTGCTCCAGCAGCGCTTCTCTGGAGAAGACCTGGTTGTAAAGCCCGGCCGACACTTCATCTTTCAGAAAGAGCTCGCGATACGGAGCGTAGTCGAATCCGTGGACAATCTCGTCGATTTCGTCGATCGAAATGCCGGCCTGGGCCAGACAAAATCGGATGGCGTGGATAGGAAAATCGCCGGTGTGCTTTTTCCCACTGAAGCGCTCTTCTTCAGCGGCGGCAACCAATCGGCCGTCAACCACCAGCGCGGCCGCCGCATCCATTCCCTGTGCGATCCGATACTCGCGCTCTTCGAGGCCGGGCCACTTAGCCTGCTTGAATGGCACGGAATTCTCCAGACCGCTAATTCCGATAACCTTCACACCCACCTCCTTCGAAGCAAGAGCGTGAGGCGCACCTCAACAGGGCGCACCGTGGTTATTGGCAGCTTACCAATGGATGGCACTAAGAGCAATTTCCTTAGGAACATACTTAGAGGTGCCAATCTCACTACCTGTCTTAGTCGTTGTCAACTACGACATGCGTTGTCAACTCCGACACCTTTCACGACCGGGACGGCGATATAGAGTTTTTGTGTCAAAATAGTTACTGCTCTGATTTAGGGGGGGATTGCTTTGGCATGCCAATTCAACTGATCGGCAGCCTTTTCCTGTTAAGAAACTCATCCCTCACGTTGCTTGGAGGACCGGCTGGGCCCCCTGGCTCTGGCCGACCGACGGAAAACTTTGGGTGTCGTACGGAGATGCGATGGGCTTCCTCAGGTCGCAAGTTGTCAGGTCAATCAAGTCCGTGCTCGCACGCCAGGGTCTGGTTCTGGTGTCGACGTCGCGGTTTGGCAGCTACCCATTCGCGGACGTGAAGGTGCTGGCTGCTGTGTGGAACTATCCGGTGACCACCATCTTCGATGTGGGAGCCAATGCCGGCGAGTCGACACTAGAGGCACTCAATAGTTTTCCGAAGGCGCGCGTCCTCGGCTTTGAACCCCATCCACCCACGTTTGCAACTCTGGTGGCCAAAGCCGGTCGGAACCCCCGCTTTCAAGGATTCAATCTTGCCCTCGGGACCGATATCGGCGAAGTGGAGATGATCGAGTACGATGATTCCACAACCAACAGCCTGACGCCGAACAACCCCTTTTCTACGCGGTGGAACACACGTGGCCGCAGTATTCGTGTACAGGAAACCACACTGGATACATTTTGCTCGGAACACTCGATCGACAACATCGATTTGCTGAAGATTGAGGCAGAAGGTCTCGACTTGGCCGTTCTTCAAGGCGGCAGTTTGATGCTGCAAAAGCGGGCCGTGAAGTTCGTCCTTGTTGAGTTCAATGACCTTCCGCCGAGAGGGGGCGTAGTCGGCGGTGCGTTGATGCCATGCCAGGACCTGCTGGATCCTTTCGGATTCCGATTCGTTGCCGCCTATAACGATTACATCAGCACCGCAGGCGAAATGTTCTCCGTATCGAAAGCTCTTTTCTGCCTGCCCCCGCGCAGGTGACCTCGAATACGGATTTGAAGCGGCGAGTGGAGGCACGCGGCGAGAAGAAGGCGTCATGGACCCCTGGATCTTGCCGCACCGATGGAAAACTTTGGCTGTCCTACGGAGGTGAGATGGGTTTCCTCAGGTCGCAAGTTGTCGGATCAATCAAGTGGGTGCTGGCGCGTCAGGGTGGAGCTCTGGTGTCAACGTCGCGGTTTGGCATCTACCCATTCGCGGACGTGAAGCGGCTGGCGGCTGTGTGGAATTATCCGGTGACCACGATTTTCGACGTGGGAGCCAGTGAGGGCGAGTCGACGCTTGAGGCACTCAATAAGTTTCCGCAGGCGCGCGTCCTGGGCTTTGAACCCCATCCATCCACATTCGCAAACCTGATGGCCAAAGCCGGCGGGAACCCCCGATTTCAGGGATTCAATATTGCCCTAGGGACCGATATCGGCGAAGTGGAGATGATCGAGTACGATAGGTTCAAAGCCAACAGCCTGACCCCGAACAACCCGCATGCCACGCGATTTAACAAACACGGGCGCAGCATTCGTGTACAGGAAACCACACTGGATACATTTTGTTCGGAACACTCGATCGACAACATCGACTTGTTGAAAACCGACGTGGAAGGTTTCGACTTAGTCGTTCTCCAGGGCAGCACTCTGATGCTGCAAAAGCGGGCCGTGAAGTTCGTCCTGGTTGAGTTCTTTGACCTCCTGCCGAGACAGGGTGTATTCGGTGGTGCGTTGATGCCATTCGAGGACCTGCTGGGGCCCTTCGGATTCCGATTCGTTGCCGCCTATAACGATTACATCAGCATCGCAGCCGAAATGTTCTCAACATCGAATGCTCTTTTCTGCCTGCCCCCGCGCAGGTGACCTCGAATACGGAAGCCAATCGCGGGCGGTCAACTGTGCGAGATGGCGACTATACAGACAAGTGGAACCCTCGCTGGTAAATGAGGTCGCGGTAGGGACGATCATTGCTGATCGCCCCCCGCACAGATCCGTACGAGCGCTCGTTAGCGCATACGGCTCTCATCGCGGATGAGTGGCGGCGAAGAGATCAAGGGGCCAGGGATGGACCACACGAGGTGTAGGAAGCCATTGTGCGGCCAGCTTGAGACGACGAACCCAGACGTACCGGCGTATTTGACTACGGCGCTGAAGCGCTTGCCCCAGTAGCGAAGCACGCGCTCCCGGAACAGCCCCAGGCTATCGAGGTTTCCCGGCACAGCGTAGTAGTTGAAGTAACCCTGTACAACCGACCTGAGCCGATCCTCCAGCCCGGTTTCATACTCCTGCCATGTCATGCCGTCCACTCTGGGAGCGGCTCTGCGCTTCAAAGAGCCAAAGCTGTCCCTTAATAGATCGATCGTGACATGGTGGAGCAGAGCGGTGAACTTCATCCCCTTGTGTTCCCTTGCTGCTTTCCGCACACCCGCCAGTCCCTGTGACACGCGGGCCCCGCTCTGTGTCGGGCGCGTGTTGGACTGATGAGTGTTCTCCTTGATCAGCGGCCTTCCCTCCTCACTCTCCGCCATCGACTGCTCGATTTTGTTCGAATGATTCATCGGTAATATGCCACTGTCCGACTCCTCGGATGCGTGCACGCGGGCATTGCGGCCTGAGCCTTCACCCACCGTCCTGCCGCTGTTGCCAGCAGGAGCATTCGAGGTCTCCCGGTTCTCGTGCATGAAGCTTCCAGACGTGTCTAGGGTCTTCGACTACGCAGGACCGACAAGGGACTCGCGATATCGCCCCCGCCGTGTTGCCTTCCACCAAGTCAAAAGCGTCGGCGTCCTGATTGCATCTTTTCGGAGCTCAATACCCAGCCCGCCTGTACCCCTGTTTACGCTTCGCACTGCACCTCACGATGCAGTACGCAAAACTCGGGGCCGAGTGGTTCGCTACTCCTTTCTCGTAGGACTCTTGCATTCCCTGCTTCATGCCGGTTTAGCCCGGCGCACTGACTCGGCGATTTATCACCAACTGACACGAGGACGATCTAACTTCCTGTTTGCCAACCATCCGCCCGGAATCCGAGGGGAGCACATGCTCGCATGGGGCGTTTCCCGTGAACCCGGATCGCGCTCGTCGATTCGCAGCGCGCACATTCTGGTAACTGGTAACGCCGTTTGCAGCCCAACAGGGGTGAGAGCCAGACTCAACTCGGAAGATTCATCATTCTCGATAGCGCGGGCCACTTGGGCGTGGGCGGTAGGAACGGACCCAGGTCCTGAACGAAGGGCATGTAACGCTGCTCGATCGCACTTCCGTCCATTGTGCGGCGATGTCAATTTCCCCGCACAAAGCGTAAAAAACCACCATCCCAGTGGGTCTCCGGAAGCCGTTTCCGTCTTGAGCTTATCGATCAGGTCGTTCGCTCGGCTAACGCCGCCGGTTCGAACCAGTATTGCCGCGAGTTGTCCGACGGCTAGCTTTGACCATGGCATCAACGCGTGTGCCTTTTCGGTCAACACCAGCGCTTCATCATACTTGCGCTGTTGCGCGCAGATGGACCCAAGCGTTCCTAACGCGTGCGGGTCGTTGTCATCAATTTCCAGGATCGTTCTCAGCTCAGTTTCTGCGTCCTCCAGTCTGCAGGCAAGGCAAAGACCGCGGGCATAGTGGTGTCGGTACAGAAGATTCAGCGGATCTCCCTGGAGCCCGCGCTTCATCGCGTCGAGCGCGTCGTGGGTCCGACCGACAGGCAACAGGTAATGGTTCCCATGCCGGAAGAGAACGTCGCGCGACACCGGTTCACAAGTCATCGCCAGGCGCCGGTGCTGCTCCGCCTTGCTCCAGTCGTAGTCAAGTTCGCCGACGCATACTGCCAACAGGGCATGAGCCTCGGGAAGCGAGGGATCGACGCGCAGCGCTTCTTTTTCCGCAGCCACTGCCGATGGTATAACCTCGCTAGCTAACTTAAAGCCGAAATTTGCCTGCATCGTGTAGTACACACCCAGGAAGCAAGACGCCAGCGCGAATTTTGAATCCAGTTCGATGGCGCGTTCCAACAACTCCCTGAAGCGTACGAGCCATTCTGGTGTGGTCCGTTTAAACCAGAGATCGCGCGCCTTGAGGTACGCATCGTATGCGCGAAGGTTGGGTTCGTAACGGCGCGGCGCGGCAGTCTGGGGCGATAGTTTTACGCGAAGGACTTCGGCAATAGCCTGTGTGATTTCGTCCTGGAGCGCGAATATATCCGTCAGCTCGCGGTCATAGCGTTCCGACCATACGTGGAAGCCGTTCGACGCGTTGATCAACTGGGCCGCGCCGGCGGCAGGCGCGCCCAGTTATCGAAATCAGCTAACTCGATTGGCGCCGAGTCCGGAATTTTCTACTCAATAGCTACCACAGATAGACATCCTATTCAGAGAATGTGCGACGGTGAGATGGGTCATGATCGCCGCGAAAGATCGCGTCGGTTATCTCTGGCGAAAGCACAGCCAAGGCGAGAATCCATGATACGCAGTTCTCGTTGAAGCCCGTCGTTTGGCAAGTTTCAGCATCGTGCGGAACCCCACCCTTGGTGATCAGTCGTACCAAGTCTTCGCCTGTGCAACCGCTCTGACCAGACTGGGGACGGGCATAGATTTATGGGCGCCAGGTCAGTCGAACCTCATTGCCCCGTTTGGAAAAACGGCACGGCGCCCGCATAGTGATCGCACTCTCACAAGCGTCCTCTCCGGCGCCCAGATCGATGCGGAAAGCCGGTTAGTCGTCCAATTGAATAACTTTCGGTTAGTCAACTTCCGGATTGCCGGTTATACGTCCAAGTGGATCCGACCGCATTCGTTAACCCTAGCCGACTAATGAGAGGGTCCGCCGCTGTAACCCTCCGCTTCGGCGGAGGATGGAAGCAGCGGTTTGATAGGAGGATCATCGACATGCAGATACGTTCCGTAGGCATCGACCTGGGCAAGACGACGTTTCACCTTGTTGCGCTGGGAGCATCGGGCAAGGTGTTGGTGAAGAAGAAGTTCACACAGAAGCAGCTGCTGGCGTTCACGGCGAACATGCAGACTTCGCTGATCGGCCTCGAAGCATGCTCTGGAGCGCACTTCTTCGGTCGAGCCCTGAAGCAGCAAGGTCATCACGTGCGGCTGATCGCGGCGCAGTTCGTGAAGCCATTTGTGAAGTCGAACAGGAACGATTTCGTGGACGCTGAGGCCATTGCCGAGACCGTCGAACGCAAGAACATGCGCTTTGTCCCGATCAAGACAGACGACCAGCTCGACCTTCAGGCGATCCACCGGGTTCGGGACCGGCTCGTCTCCCGACGCACGGCAGTCATCAACCAGATACGAGCGTTCCTGCTGGAGCGCGGCATGGTCTTTGCACAGAAGCCAGCCAGGCTGAAGGCCGCTATGGCGGATGTTCTTGAGAACGCAGAGAACGAACTGACTCCCATGATGCGCAGCCTGATCGGCATCCTGTGGGATGAGTGGAAGACCGTCGAACAACAGATCGAAGAGCTGACCGATAAGCTCGAACAGATCGCTGCCAGCGACGCCGGTTGTTGCCGCATCCGGCAGATCCCAGGCATCGGCCCTATCGTCGCGACGGCCATCGTTGCCGCCATCGGCAACGGCGCAGCGTTTCGCAAGGGTCGAGACTTGGCTGCGTGGCTCGGTCTTGTGCCTCGGCAGTATTCGACGGGCGGTAAGGCGAAGCTGCTGGGCATAAGCAAGCGAGGCAACATCTACCTTCGCAAGGTTCTGATCCATGGCGCACGCGCTGCCGCGATGCGCATAAAACGAGATCGCGTACCGATTGGTGCATGGATGAACGCACTCGAAGCCAGAGCACCACGCAACGTGTTGGTGGTGGCGATGGCCAACAAGCTCGCTCGCATCGCATGGGCTGTACTCTCAACCGGAGAAGACTATCGCCCTGCTGTGAGCACGACAGCGGCATGAGGTAGAACGGCAACGAATTACCCACCAAGGTCTGCATAGGAAAAGCAAGGACGAAAGAACTGGCACAACGGCGTGTCAGGCGGAGCGGCATTCTGACCGCGTGGTTCGGGGATACCGTACGCCCTAGCCAGCGTGCCTAGAGCGCGCCCGCAAAAGGTCGCTGCTGCGACCGTTGCTTGGTGGACGAACTGTCTTCGATTCATTACCGCCACATTCGCTCCGCGGGTTTTGAAGTGACAAGCTTACGCGCGTCGCAACAGCTTGCAAAGGCTGTGTTGAAGATTCAGATCCGCGCGAAAGGCTCCAAGTTGAGCTAGAGACTTTGGGTCGGTATTGAGATCTAAGGCTACGCCGGCCCTGTTCCTGGGGTCAATTTCAAATTGCAGGCGTCCTCCGATGGCTCTGATAAGCAGAGTTTCCTGCAACGCGCGGCAGAAACTCAATTATTGCCAACAGGCCAATACGCTCTTAACCCGACTGAAGCGGGCATTTCTGAGTTCCGGGCGGATTGTCGCCAAACCGGAAGTTTCATCTTTGACAACGCCCCGCCGCGAGGTGTTGATCAAGTAGTTAGTTCCGGATAGGCGGTGATTCTCCCGGAACGATGTATTGTGCGAAATATAGGCTTGGTGAATGACTCGGGATTTATCAAAACAATTCTACTGGCTGGGAGATTTCTACGAAGGGCTCGGTCTTCGCCAATCGCAACTCTGTCTTCTTAATCATCTGTAACCACAAAGATTCCGGATCGGAATTGAATACTGTGGCGGTGTCTGCCGGAAAAACGAACCACGCGCCCAATTTCACCTCGGTCTGCAATTGATCTTGCGTCCATCCCGCATATCCCAGGTAAACGTGAAAAACGTTAGGGTCAGGCCGGGCCGAAATTGTTTTTTCGAAGAGGCCTTTGTCGGAGATCAAATAAACACCACCGAAGATGTTCTCAGCTCTTTCAATCTTGGCCGAGGACTGAAAAAGTGCAGATGCAGCCAAAGGTTCCACAGGACCCCCGATATAGACCGGGTCGGAGCGGTCTTTCGCGGCCTTGAGATCAAGAATCTGAGAAAGCGGCACATCGGTGCGCCGGTTGAGAAATAGTCCGACTACGCCATTTTCATCGTAGTGAACTAGCAGGATTACTGTTCCAGCGAAATGCGGGTCGCCGAGGCCGCGGCTCGCGACGAGCAACTTTCCAATACTTAAATCTTTGGGGTTCTTGAATTGAATCGGAAGAAATGACGCCGGCAGCAACTCGCCTTTCCTGCGGAATGCCTTGAGCCATCCACTTGGCTTGTTTCCCGGCCAGCTGGCGTACCAAGGCAATGCAGCAGTGGCAGGCGCAGGAGCGCGCAACAACGTATTCGGATTCAGCACATCAAAATTCGCCTCGTAAACGTTGACCCTTCCGGGCTCAACCAAGGCAACGATCGCGAACAGTATTGCGAACAGCAACCCTTTGCGCAGCGACATGATCGGTATCCTTCCCAGAGGATAGCCGGTTTTTCGGCCACTTGCCGAGAACACTGATTGAGTTGAATCGCTCAATGAGCGCTTTAGCCTGTTCTCGCCAACTGAAACCCAACTTCCGGTTTGCCCGTAATCCGACTCGTGTTCGGCCGTCTCTGCGATGTATTCGGAGGCACAGTCGGCGAGGAGACGCTTCAATGAAGCAACGGGGCGGCGCTGTGTGGGTTGGGGTTAGTGCGGAATCTCGCTCCTGAGCATCCTGTAACGCAAGAGCCTTACGTTGAAGAGCGACCAGCGCGAATGATGATTCGTCCCCAGCAGGCTCCAACACGCGCTTCACATTGATTTGGTAGCACAAGTAATACGTTGAACCGGGGAAGTTAGCTGCCCTCCCCTTGTGCATCGCATGGTTGGGCCGTATGTGACCATTGTTGGCATAAGCCGCTCTGAGATAGGGGTAGGTTCCCTTCTCTTTTGGGTGGCAGATAAAGCTGTTCTGCCCATGCCACACCGACGCGAGCAATATGTTTTTGTCGCGGGGTGTTTTTAATATAGAACTTGACGCAGCGCTCACAAGGACCTCCAAGTTTCAGCGCGAACGGATTTACTAGGAACTCGGTGAAATGCTCAAGGGCAGCGCCTTCTTGTGAAAAGTTTTTGTGATTAGCCCTATGAGGCGTCCATGCCAACTGAGCTACACCGTCCCTCGTGGGTATCAGCAAAGTCGTTCCCCGGGTGCACTTCTCTTGCAGATCAGGATCTTGTTTGAACAAACGCAGAAGATTTGGACCAGATCGGTTCCATCGTGCGATGAGCCGACGCAGCTCCTGCTGCATTTCTGTCCTGTCGACTATTTGCCAATCCCAGCGTGAATCATTCAATTGGCGTGGAATCTTGGCTTCTGAAGAATTCAGCACATCGAGAATCGTTTGAAGCTTGAGTTTCGCGTAATTAGGCGACAGGATCGAAATCTTTGGCCCCGAGTTCTCGATCTTCTTTTTTCTTTGATATGTGATAGCACGAACTCCTGGATAATTGATTCCTTTTTACAATATTTCTCCGTTTCTTTGAGTTTTACTTGCTCCAGAACATGAAAAACGTCATGCAAACCATTTCGAAAGATTCAACTCAATCGCCCCCTACGCCGAATCTATTAATCGTCTATCAACCAACCACTGCACTCCGAGCCTATCCACGTAACGCGCGTACACATTCCAAACGTCAAATCCGCCAAATCGCAGACAGCATAACTGCATTCGGATTTACAAACCCCATCCTGATCGATAAGGGCAACACAATCGTTGCCGGTCATGGTCGGCTTTGTGCCGCTCAGCTGCTTGGTATCGATCAGATACCGACGATTCGACTGGAACGTTATCGGGAGATCAGATTCGAGCCTATATTTTGGCGGACAACAAACTCGCTGAAAATGCCGGCTGGGATCAATCGATTCTCGCAATCGAGTTGCAGCATCTTGTCACGGTCGATCTGGGCTTTGATGTCGCCGTTACTGGGTTTGAAGTTCCCGAAATCGACCTCATCCTCCAACAAGCAGAAGTGAAGCCAGACCTAGACGACGCATTCGAGGCACCATCTGGACCAGCGATCTCCCAGATCGGCGACCTCTGGCTTCTGGGTAAACATCGAATCTATTGCGGCAACTCGCTGGAGGAGCAGTCCTACCAAAAGCTCATGAACGGCCCTAAGGCTGACGCTGTCTTTGTGGACCAACCTTACAACGTTGCCATCGATGGTCACGTCAGTGGAAGCGGGTTAATACATCATCGCGAATTCGAGATGGCCTCGGGAGAAATGACGGAGAAGGAATTCGTCGAGTTCTTGAGCGCGAGCTTCGGACTCCTCGTCCAGCACAGCAAACCCGGTTCTGTTCACTTCGCGTGTATGGATTGGCGGCACGCGGGCGAGATTCTGGCGGCAGGCAATCATGCCTATGACTCTCTGCTCAACCTCTGTGTCTGGGCTAAGGACAAGGGAGGAATGGGATCCCTTCTACCGGTCCCAGCACGAACTCATTTTTGTCTTCCGGAATGGGAAAGCTTCTCATCGTAACAATGTTCAGCTCGGTAAATTCGGTCGCAACCGTACCAATGTCTGGCAGTACCCAGGAGTGAACACACTATCGCGCCAGGGTGAGGAGGGCAATCTCCTTGCACTACACCCGACCGTGAAGCCCGTTTCCCTGGTTGCGGATGCACTGCTCGACTGCACCCGGCCCGGTGGACTGGTCCTGGATTCCTTCTTGGGTTCGGGTTCGACCCTGATTGCCTCCGAACGGACCGACAGGATCTGTCACGGAATCGAGCTCGACCCGCTGTACGTGGACACTGTAATCCGACGCTGGCAGCGATACACAGGTGGTAGTGCTATTCACGCCGAATTAGGCAGGCAATTTGGGGAGATGCTTTGTGACTAATGATTCCTACAAGATCGGTTATCAGAAGCCGCCGAAACACACTCGATTTCAAAAGGGGCGATCCGGAAATCCAAAGGGAAGGCCAAAAGTGCCAAAGAATCTCCCTGCTCTAATCCTAAAAATCTTTGGGGAGAAGGTTGTCGTTAAGAGTCATGGCAAGACCCATTCCATGACCAAACTAGAGGCTGCGCTAGTGCAATTGGTCAATAAAGCTCTGAGCGGCGATATCAAAGCGTTCAGAGAAGTCATTCGACTACGCGAAAAGGTGCAGGAGCAGGAGCCCTATCTCACTCCCCCACCGGAGTTTGTGGTCAACTTTATCGATCCTGTTACTAAAAAACCGGCCACAACGGAGGAGTTCTAATAATAGACAAGAGTACGAGCACATTCTCAGCCAAGTGAATCCGTGGAAACCGATGATCTCGGGAGGAGCCACACTCATACAAAGAGTCATCGTCCCTTAATCTGGGCAAAGCTGGCTTAGTCGCGTTCGCGACCGGCCAACCCGTTGATGCGCGAAATTGGGTGGTGGTTGGAGCATACCTGATTGATTGTTAAACCTTGCTGCCCACCCGTCGTTGACCGTTCCGAAATGAGTGGGGAATGAACAACTTTTAATTGGGTCTTCAATAGAAACTCATGCGCGACAAACAAGCTTTTCCTGTTGCTTCAGGAGAAGCCATGCGCAAGTCCATCGGTCAGATCATGCCTTCGTTATTCATTATCCTTCTGTTGGGCGCGGCTGCAATAGCGGAGCAACGAAGCTCCGTCCAGTTGATTAAGAGTGTTGATCTGCCTGGCTACTCAGGCGATTTCGATCACTTTGCTGTCGACTATGATCACAATCGCCTCCTCCTTGCGGCGGAGGACCATGGTACCCTCGAGGTCTTCGACCTCAAGACTTCGGATCATCTACGCACTGTCGCAGGCTTCGGTAACCCACACAGTATCCTGGTGCGCAAAGGCATCGCGACTATCTTTATAACGGATAGCACCAAACAAAATGCTACTATCCGCGACGCAACCACCTATGCGAAGAAACAGGCCGTTAACCTAACACCTGGCTCGGACTCGGCGAAGTACGATGCCGCCTCTAATATTCTCTACGTCGTTACCGGAGGCAAGGACGTCGATATGAATACAGCCAACCTCGAGGCCGTCAACCCGGACACCGGCGCGAAGCTCGGCTCCATCACCTTCCCTGACAATCACGTTGAGGCAATGGCCTTCGTCGAAAGTGACCCTCGCATCTTTATCAACCTAACCCAGACCAACAAGCTTGCCGTTGTCGACCGTAAGAACATGAAGGTCATCGCCACTTGGTCGGTTCCCCCGGCGCAACAGAATGCCATGGTCGCCTTCGACCCCGCGCAGCATCGCCTCTACGTCGTCTGCCGCAGCCCGGGCATGGTGGTGGTGATGAACTCCGACACCGGCGCCGTCATCGGAACGCAGCCCGCGCCACTCCGGGCCGATGAGGTTCAATACGACGAGTCGTCACACCGGTTATACGTGCCCGGGGGCGAAGGCTACATGGGCATCTACGATACGAGCGATCCGAATCATCTTAAGATTGTTGAGAAGGTCACAACAGCACCTGGCGCCAAGACGGCTCTTCTGATTCCGTCAATGCATCGACTCTTCGTAGCGGTTTCTCCAGGCGAATCGAAGGCCATGGCGAAGGTTCTTACTTACGAAGTCCACGAATAACCGCCGGGCACGCGCATCTTGCTTGCCCGCTAAACCCTCAAGGAGAAAATCCAGGAGTCTCATGAAAAAGCTACTCGCTACAGCATGCCTCGTAACGTTCGTTGCAAGCACCGCAGCTGTCGTTGCCCAGCAGACGCGCGAACAGGCCGTCGCCGCTATGCGCAAGGTTGATGCCAAAGAGATGGACGCCACTTATACAACGCCAGCCCCGTTTGCGCAGAAGTTAGTGGATGAAGCGCTGGCGAAGCATCCCGAGATACTGTTGATGGCCATCCATGCCGCGCCTCCCGGGCATAAGAACCTGATCGTTGCTTCGAACTTCGGGCGCATCGGTAAAATCGGCGACGAAGACGACATGCGGTGCATTCGGACTGGAAGGAGCAATCTCGAGATCAGCGAGAAGGGTGACCACTTCGAGGATGAACTGGTCCTGCTTGACGCGTCCGGCAAGACCATTGGCGCTCTTGGCGTCGTTTTCAACTACAAAGCCGGCGACGACAAGACGACCCTGGAAAAGATTGCCATTCAAACTCGCGATGAGATGAAAGCCAAACTTCCCTCGGGCGACAAACTTTTCGGCCCGGCATAGAGAGATCCAAGGGCGCGGCGAATTTTGCGGGCTACTTTGGCGGTGTAGGCAACTGGCGAAGCTGTCTGAGGGCGATCTCGGCGGGCAGTGGTAGGTAGTTCCCTTCCTGTATTACCGCCTGCTGGCCCTGACGGCTCAGAGCATAACGCAGGAACTCAATGACCGCCTCGCTGGGTCGATGGGCGTCGTCATTGTCTACCACCATGTAGACTGCTCGGGTCAACGGATAATTCCTGTTTGCTACATTCTCGCGAGTTGGAGCGACCGGAACTTTCTGTCTGGACGTCGACAGAGCCAGCGCCTTCACGTTCGGAGTCGCGTAGTGAACGTTGGAGATGCCGATCGCACCCGGGTCGTTCGCGACGGCCTGCACGATCAATTGGCCGGCGTCGGCTCCGTTTGGGCCTGCCGCGTTGGCAAACTCGTTTAGCGCAGGATTCCAGCGCTCACCCTTGCTGAAGATCAGCTGACTGAAGATTTGTGACTTGTCGTTATCTACACTGAAGCCGTAGAGATGGACAGGCCGGTTCGCCCACTCGCCTTTGAGTCCGAGATCGCCCCAGGTGCGGATTAGACTGTTGCCGCCGGTCGCGTTATCTGCCGTAAAGATCCGCTCCAGTTGCCCGGTCGAGAGGCTGGCAATGGGATTGGACATTGGCACGAAGATCATCAACGCGAATGTCGCTTTCGGCACATCGAAGGAACCCGTCGCAATGTCGATTACAGTGGGGGCATAACCTTCGATAGCCTCGAATGCCTGGACCTCAGCGGGCCAGATCTCGCGGCCTAGCAAGCCGATGTCTGCGCGGCCGGTGTAGACCCCTGAAACCGCAGTGAGCGTGCTCTTGAGGTCGTTTTCGAAATGTACTGCCGGCTGCACCTTCGCGAAGCCCTGCTCATAAAGCTTCAGCAGATCACGCATCTGGGGGCTGCCGCAGATATGAATCGTGCCAGAAACTTGTTTCGGTGCCAGGTATCCGGGAGGCTCGGCATTCTGTGCCACTACAACCCGCGCCAACCCGGCCACGCACGTCACGGCGCAAACCCAGCCCAAAGTCTTCCGAGACAGTTTCATGGAAGGGTTCCCGCGGTGGTAGGAACTGGCTCGGCAAGCGCCCTCTCCGTAGTCTTCTGCCGCAAGGCCTTGCGGCCTCGTGCTGCAGCACGGAGCTTGTTCAACCAGATGAAGGGGCCGGTAAGCGCCAGCACCGAAAGCAACAGAGCAAAGAAGGCTGCCAGCATCTTTGTCGGCAGACCGAACAGTGTGCCGGTGTGAATCTCACGTGTCCACTGCACCAGAGCCGTCTGCATCAGCGGCGCTGTCCTCGACGAACCCACGCTGAGCACTGCGCCTGTCTTCGGATCGATGGTTGTAAAGCTGCGGCCGGCTGGCGTCTTATCCTCGGGAAAACGCTGGTAGAGGAAGACCGGGTCTCCCTTCTTTTCGGGAAGAAGCAATCGAGGAATCGCTGCGCCAGGTAATGCCTCGCGTGCGGTCGCCAACATACCTTCGATCGTGGTTCCGTGCCCGGGCATGGTCTTCGCGGTATTCGCTGTGTTCAGTAAATCGAGCAGCTTCCCGGTCTGGTAGTGCAGGCCAAGACCGGTGACTGCAAAGCCAAACATCGCAAGAAACGACCAGAAGCCTACGCTATAGTGCAGATCGCGATTGAAGCGCGGCAGCGGCGTTCCGCGCTGAAAGCGAAATACCCTGCGCGGCCACCAAAGCACGATTCCGGAGAGCGAGAGAATCAAAAGGCCAACGGTAGTCCATGTGACGATTTGGTTGCCGACCTTACCGGAGAGGAAGTTCACGTGTAAATCGTGTACCTTCAGAATCCAGTTGCTTCCGTCCTCCGTGCTGCCCAGAATCGCGCCTGTGTACTGATTCACGTAGACATGATGAATTTTCTTCGTCGCGGTGTTGCGTAGCCGAACGTAAGTGGAGCGGTCAGGCCGATCTGGAAAATAAAGGCGGATGAGCTTCCATCCCGGCACCTGCTTTTCCACCCGAGCGTGAAAGTCGTCCCAGTTCAGGGGTTGGCCATCCGGCTTCACATTGGTCAACTGTGGATGAAACGTACGGTTCAACTCGCTCTCAAACGCAATGATGGCTCCGGACACGCTCAAAGAGATGAGAAAGAACGCTGCGACAAGGCCCACATATAAATGCAGATTGAGCAATAGCTTCTTCATACTCGTGTCCTCGCTTTGTGCTGTCGTTAGAAGATGCCTGGCAATGCAGGAGAATGTTCGAGGTGCAACGCCTGCAGATCAAACTTCTCCATCCCGAGCGCACGCAGCAGGAGCGGCCCAAGTTGCGTGGTCGGAACATAAGTCGGGTCGTACCTGCCGGTTAGCTGTGAACCCGAGACAAGCAGCGCAACGTGTGTCTCCTCATCAAGCATGCCTCCGTGGGCCGCCGGCGCTCTGTCGTCTTGAGTTGTCCACAGAACTCCGAACTCAGGCTGCAGGATGATGTCGGGCGTTCGGGAATCCTCTATTGGCGAGTTCAGAGTGAGCGTCAGTCTCGCGCCGGAGTAAATATCGGCAATCCCGAGCACTGCTGTTTGATCGCCAAAAGCCTTCACAACTGCCGAAGTCTTCGCTGAGTCACGGAGCCAGATCATGGCTGCGTCGCCTCCACTGACATGAGCCGCGAGGCCGGGTTGAACGGCGTTCACGACAGCGAGCACGCGAGTGATGGGGATGAGTCGCCTTCGCCGCTGATCCATTGGCGATTGCCCATAAGGAGAGGTCACAAAGATCCAGGTCGAGTCGTAGAGATGCTTCGTCTTCAACCCCTGCACCATGCGGCCAATCGCTGCGTCGAGAGATGCGAACCTCTCCGCCAAGCCGGTCGACGGAGTGGCGGCGGCATCGACATAGCCCATTCCGGCAGCCGTCTGTGCGGCCGCCAGCGAGGCGAAGCTCATACCGAAGAGCACGGGCACTGGAGTGTTGGCGTTGCCTTCGCAATCTTTACCGTCGATCCAATGGAGCACTGCAGCTACGCGTGCATCATCGTCTGTCGACTTCTCAAAGCCGCAGGCGTCATTCAAGCCATCTCCGGATGGCCCACGTAAAAGGTCCGTCGTTGCCGCACTCTCACCGGCCCAGGCTGTGGGTCCGATCTTCTCGCGAACAACCTCGAAGATTGTGTTGACGTGGAGAAGGTTGTGCGGCCACAGCGGAGTGCAGCTATTGTGAGGGTCGAGCGGCGCCTTCGTGGGATCAAAGCTGCCGTCCGCACGAAAGCTCGCGTCTAGCGCAAGAATTGCGCCCTTGGTGTTGCAACCGGAGCCCGCTGGCGACAGTGCATGATCGTACCCATCGCTACTCACAATGCCGGTCGAGATCGGAGTGCCTCCAGTGGTCGCCGCCAACAGGCCCGCAGCAGCATCCGGCATGGGCGTATGCGCGTTTGTGTAGGTGACCCCGCGAGCGCTCAACTCGGCCAGAATGGAGTGCGGATGCGCCGCGATCCAGTTCGCAAGATCAACGGCATGCAGGCCGTCAACGCTTAGGAGCAGGACGCGGGCTGCGGGATGATCCGCAGGCGTGTGAACCAAGGGCTTAGGGTACTGCTCCTGTGCGGCACAGAAAATCGCCGCGGTCATCAACTGGCAGCCGGCGATTAGCCACCATACCATCTTGTTTGTCATGGTCCGCACAACGAGCGCTCCCACCACAGGTCTGCCGGTTATTTGAGTTTCTCCATCTCGCGGGCGTCCATCGCAGCCGGCAGTGGCGTAAAGATGCGGTCGTCGACGATGGCCTGCTGGCCTTCCCGGCTCAGCGCGTAGCGGATAAACTCACGCAGCACCGGATTCATCGGCTTGCCGGGCTCACGATTGGCGAAGATGTAAATAGTCCGGCTCAGCGGATACTTTTGCAATGCGACGTTCTCAAACGTCGGCGCAATTGCTGGATCGCCAGGATGCACAATGAGATTCAGCACCCTCGTGTCCGGATTGATGTCCCAGGCAAGGCCCGTGTAGCTGATCGCGTATTTGTCGGCTGCTACCTTATCGGAGAGCGGAATCACTGTGTGCTGCGATTGAATCCCTTCACGCCACTGGCCGCTCGCCAGCACATGCATATTGACGAAGGTGTCATAGCCATTGGGAATCTCCACGCCCCACGCGTGAATCGGCTTATCGGCCCACTCCCCGGTCAGGCCAAGCTGCCCCCACTTGGTAATGGGCCCCTTGATGCCACGATTGTGGGTGGCGGAGTAGATGGCGTCCAGTTGAGGATAGGAGATCTCACTCAGCGGGTTGTCTTTGTTCACGATGAAGACAACGCAATCCGTAAATGCCTTTACTGCGAAGCTGCCTCCCGAGACCGAGACCGCCAAAGGCTTGTAGCCAAACTTGTCGACGAACGGGGTCTCCTCGCGGCCCATCATCTCGCGAGCGATGAAGGCAAAGTCCGCTGAACCGTTGGTCAGGCGTGGGCCGCCCTGGCCGGAGCCGCCGATATCCACTGAAATCTTTACGTTGGGATAGATCTTGGTAAATCCATCGATCCACTTCTGCTGGACGACCGTCACCGTGTTCGATTCAACGCCCTTCAGCGTTCCAGAGAGATCTTTCACTGGCTTATAGGCCGGAATCGCCGGGTCAACCGTGGCGCTGTAAGGTAGTGGGGGATTGGGACGAGGAGCTGGAGTTTCAAGGTTCTGAGCTTGCACAAAGCAGCACGCCGACAAAACGAGGCCAAGAGCGGATATGGTCTTCATGAAGTGGATCCGGACGCCTTTCAAGACTGCATAGCTACGACTTGACCACTCCAAGCCGTGCAGGTGAATGATGCCTGAACTGCCCATGAAAAGCTATTCACCGTCATCTTCGCGTTTTTGCTCTACGGTGCTCAAAAGTATTTCTTTCTGCAATCCTTTGCCGACCCATTGACGGGCATCGCTGAAATGGCCTGAAGGTCCATTAACCCCTTTTCATCTGAGGTTTAGACTTCCTTCATTTCGCCGCCTATAAATGCTTGTGTCTCAAAAAAGCGCCTTCCTCAGGTTTCTCCTGGCAAGGCGGTTTGTCGCCATCTCAAGGGTTTATCGAGGTTCGGAGTTCCCATGATCGCAGCATGTCGCAAGATATCCTTCGCGCTCCTGGCCGCCGCTGCGGCGTCCCTATGCGTTTCCGCCTACGCGCAGAGCGGCGGCGCAACTCTTCAGGGAACAGTGACTGACTCCAGCGGCGCCGTGGTCGCGAACGCTCATATTCATATCCTGGCGGAACTCACAGGAGTTTCGCGCGACGTTGATTCAAATAACACAGGCTTCTATTCCGCGCCCAATCTCAGTGCCGGGCGATACAAGCTCACAGTCACAGCCACGGGATTTGCGACTAAGGTTGAAAACGACGTAGTTCTCACCGTCGGCTCTGTTCACGAACTCGATGTTCCGCTGTCGATCTCGTCGAGCGATATTACCGTCACTGTTGAGACCTCCACCAATGCGGTCAACCCCGCCGACACCTCAGTGCAGGGGATTGTCGACGGTAAGCAAACCCGGGACCTACCCTTGAACGGCCGAGACTGGACGACCCTGGCCACTCTCAACAGCGGTGTCTCGCAGGTGCTTACACAGTATGCTGGCGCTGCTACAGCGACTACCCGGCTGTCGCGCGGTTTGGGTGCTCAGCTGACCATCGGCGGCAACCGCCCCCAGCAGAACAGTTATCGACTTGATGGCGTCAACATCAACGACTACGCTAATGGCGGTCCGGGTTCTGTTTCGAGTGTGACCCTGGGGGTCGATGCAGTCCAGGAGTTCAGCGTTATCACCTCCGACGCCCCCGCGGAGTACGGTCGCATGTCCGGTGGCGTCGTCAACTCCATCACCCGGCAAGGAACCAGCAGTTTTCATGGTTCTGTTTACGACTTCTTACGCAACAGCGTCTTCGACTCTCGCAGCTACTTTGATCCGCCCTCCGGCGAACCTTCATTCAGGCGAAATCAATTCGGAGGCACGCTTGGCGGCCCCATCATCAAAAACAAGACCTTCTTCTTCTTCAACTATGAAGGTTTCCGCCAGGCTCAGGGAGTTTCGATACAGTCCACTGTGCTCTCTCCTAACGCCCGAACCGGCCTGGTCACCTGCACACAGGCAAACGCTGGAACAACGCAAAACAAGAACTGCCTGACCGCGGCTGGCGGCTCGATTGCAGCCCCAGGAGCTGCCGGTGTCCAGCAATTAGCCGTGAACGCAGCTGTCCCTCCTTACCTCGCTCTCTTTCCTCTCCCCAATGGTGCTGTCAGTGGAAACACTGGACTGTACAACTTCGTCACGACTCAGAAGAACAATGAAGACTTGTCGACTATTCATCTGGACCATAATTTCTCTCAAAAGGATTCTCTTCACGGAACTCTTCTCTACGACACGGCCTCACTCGACTCGGCGGATTCCACCAACACGCTCTATGACGAAGCGATATCTCGGCGCACCACCGCCTCCCTCGAAGAGGTGCACATCTTCACCCCACGCCTTACCAACTCCCTTCGCCTCGGCTACAACCGTTCTGTAGCGATCGCGCCCAACGAGAAAGCCGTCATCAATGCCGCAGTCAACGACCCTGGTCTGGCTTTCTACACGGGCCGAAGCGTTGGACAGCTCATCGTCTCCGGTCTCACAACCGTCCAAGGCGGATCAGGCTCTGTCGGTACCAACTCCTTTCACTACAACTCGTACCAGCTATACGATGACGCGACTTACGTCGTAGGCAAACACTCCATCACCTTCGGCGGTGCTGTCGAGTGGGACCAGAACAACACGCTCGGAGGCGTTCTGCCTAACGGCGAATGGAGCTTTGGCTCGATCAACAACTTTCTAACTAACGTTCCAACTTTCTTTGAGGGCGGAGTTCCCGGAACGCCCGTCATTCCTCATGATCTGCGTCAGTGGATCTACGCAGCTTATGCTCAGGACAGCTGGCGAATCAGGAACAACCTTACCCTGAATCTCGGTCTGCGCTACGAGATGGCAACCAACACCACCGAAACAGCCGACCGGCTCGGCTCGCTTCCCACAACTACTTCGCCGGCAGCAGTCTCCGTCAAGTCATTCTTCTCGGATAATCCGACCACAAAGAACTTCGAGCCAAGGATAGGCGTAGCCTGGGATCCTTACCACAACGGCAAGACGATCATCAGCGCTGCTTCCGGCCTCTATGACATCCTGCCGTTGAACTATCTCTTTCAACTTCAGGTGATCTCTAGCGCTCCTTCCTACGAGGAGGGTCGCGTCACTTACTCCGGCTCCGCGGGCAGCGGATTGTTCCCCATAACGCCGTTTTATAAGACCACGCCACTTCTCCGCGTCATCTACACTCCTCCGACTCCGCCGCGCAGCTATGTAATTCAGACCAACGTCAACCTTCAGCAGCAGCTTACTACCAATACGGTGCTTCAGGTCGGCTACATTACCTCGCACGGTGTGCATCAGATTTTCAGCACAAATGACATCAACAACGTGCCTTATCTTGGACGCGACCCCAGCGGAAATTACTACTGGCCCGACCTCACCAAGGTCACAGGAGCTGCACGTGCCGCTCTGCAGTTGAATCCAGCGGTCGGAACAGAATCGGACTCTTTCTTCGCCGGCAGCTCCGTCTATAACTCGTTGCAGGCTTCTATCAGCTATTCGGCGCCGAGGGGTATCGTCGGAAAGATTGCCTACACCTGGGGCCACTCAATCGATGACAGCTCTTCCGCGGTTTCCGGCGCCAGTTTCAGCAATTCAGTATCTGGCTTACCGGCTTTCGATCTTAGCCTCGACCGGGCCGACTCCGACTTCGACCTGCGCAATGTCTTTAGCGCGAATGCAGTCGCTCCGCTCCCCGACATCAAACGGGGCGGACTCTACACTTCGATCCTTCGCCATTGGACATGGAACAACATTTTCAACATCCGTTCCGGCATTCCGTTTACGCCCATCATCGGCGGCGACCCGCTCGGCCTGCTTGGCTCGCAACCTTTCGATTTTCCCGACCGTATCGTCAGCAGCCGTAGATGCACCAACGGTCACAAACTCAACTACATCGATACAACCTGCTTCGCCTTTCCCACGACTTACTCTTACGCTCCCGGATTTAATGGACCTCGCCTCGGTACCAGCCGTCGTAACACCCTCGATGGTCCAGGACTCTTTTTCTGGACCACAGGTCTCATGAAAGACCAGCCGATCACAGAGCGCGTCAGGGCACAGTTCCAGGTGCAGGCCTTCAACGTAACCAACCACGCTAACTTCGCCAACCCTGCCAGCGCACAGACCCAGATCTATAACGTCAGCGGCGCTCTGTCGAGCACTGCAGGCGTGATCACAGGCCCAACGGCAACATCTGGGAGACAACTGCAATTTGCTCTCAAAATAATCTTCTAGCCGCCCACAGGCGGACGAAACTGCGCGACCCCGCCCGCACATCAATCGGTCGGCGCCTTCAACCTAGGCTACGGCTGATTGAGCGCGCGGACCGGAATCGCAGTTTTCTCCTTGCGCATCGCAGTCTTGTCGTCGCTCCACTTCTTCCAGTCGGCGTTTGAGACAGCCAGTTCCGCGCGCGTCTTATCCTTGATTACCTCCCGAGTGGCCAGAGCCTGGAGGTCCTTGTACTCGAGCACGATAAAGCTCGACCACGGTGCACCTGCCGGATTCTGGTTAACATACGAAGCATACGACGACAACGCACCCGTTTTTTCCCACGCATCGAACTGCGGTACCGCGTACCCGAGAACATACTTGGTGTACTTCGGTATGTCGACCAGAACGTCGTATTCGAGCACAAAGAACTGCGACTCCTTGGTCGTAGGCGCCGCGTGGCTCTCTTTCACGATGTCGGCCGTACTGGAGGTGTCCACCGAAGCGATCAGCTGCGCATCCGCAGTCAAGCCGCCCGGAAAGCTCTCTTCAATCTTCTGCCAGCGTGCCAGATCGCCGAAGTGGTTGAACCTGACCACGAGAAACATATCTGGCACACTGTCGCCCGCGTACGAGGTAAAGAGAGCCAGGTAATTTGCGAAGACACCGGCCTTCTTCCATATCTCGAACTGATCCACGCCCTCGCCCTGCATGATGCTGCGAAACTTAACCCGCGCTCCCGGCTTGGCCCGGTAAGTCATGATAAGCGCCGTGGGCCCGTTGACCTCAGCCTGAGCAAAAACATTGGGAGCGGTCGCCGTACACATACCGGCGACCAGAAGGGTGAGCATTGACTTGAGCTTCATCGAGGTCTCCAGGTCGATACTATGCAGCTCCGATTGGTTCTCCTAGCAGCGCCGTAGGTCCCGGAGAGGATATGCCGGCGAAAGCACCCTGGACGCACATTTCCATCCTCAGGGCCTCGTCTACTTACCGCCGAGCGCCCATGCAGCGCATGAGTCAAAGAGCTTCATGCCATCAGGAATGAGCAGATCGAACTGATCCGGCGCCAGGCCGAAGAAGACGCGACGCGACGGCATGACGAACTCGTGGTCGCCATAGACTCCCTTGTCATACGCGAAGATGAAACCCTTCTCCGGCTCTCCGGGAAGAAAGGCGATCACCTGCGCGGAAGGCAGAGGTTTGCCCCAGTTATAGATCTTGATGGCGTGCTTGACTGGCATAAACATCCCATTCGGAAAGCCAGCCTGAATCGGGTTCGGAGCGTTTACCAACCAGAGAAAAGATTGCTCCTCTTTTTCGTCTTCTCCATAATCCTTCTGTGGCTCGTAGCCGGTCATGCCGAGAAAATCGAGCAACCAGGGCTTCAGCGTGAAGATTGGTACAGTTGTTGTACGGTAAGAGTTGGTTATCGTCTTGGCCTTCACATCGCTCGCCAGGAAGACGACGTCATAGCCATCAGCCGGCGGAGGGTTGATGTCCGGCACCATGTTCACGATCATGCCGAGCGATTCAAAGTGCTTCTTGATGTTGGCATCCACAGGCGCTGTGGGACTTGATGTCGCGGCAACCAGCAGCATCTTCTTGCCCTTGAAAATGGGATTCGGTTGTTGTGCAGAGGCTGCAAGAGCGGAGAGAGCAATCACAACGACTGGGGCGATCTGCTTGATGCTCATAAAAACTCCTCATTAATCTGGTCAATAATGCTGCGTCTTTGCAGGCATATAGCCATCCACGGACGCGATGAGTGGATGCGCTACTTGGCCGGCGGGCTGATCGTCCAAAGCACTGCCGCGTCGAACAACGCGTGACCTGCTTCAGTCAGGTCATCGAAGGCAGGATTGTCGACTGGGAACATGGATCGACGAGCCGGTGCAACAAATTCGTCAGCCATCGCAGCGCCCTTCTCGAAGCCGAAGATGGCGCGTTCATGCGTGGAGTTGGGCAGGGTCGCGATGACTATTGCTGACGGCGGCGGTGTAGCCCACTTCAACACATCTGCCTCCTTGATGAATTTCACGTAGCCATTCTTGAGGCCGGCGGCCATCGGGTGGTTGGAGTTGACGATCTCGAGATAGGCCTCCGGTGGATCCTCACTCTCCTTAGCCTCGCCATGCTCGCCATAGTCGAGATACCGGCGACGACCCGCCATCTTCAGCGTGTCCGCCATCAGCCCTTCCAGGCACATCAGGGGAATCTTGGCATCTCGATACTTGTTGGTCGTTTTGTACTTCGAGTTGGTCGCGGAGATAAGGATGAAGTCCTCGCCGTCAGCCTCTGTTTGTGGTTGCGTCTGGTCCACTTCCTTAACGATGAAGCCGACTTCCTTGAGATGCTCGACGATGTGATCGTCCGACTCCTCTCCCTCCGGAGTATCAAGACGGCGAACGAAGAGGGCCTTCTTGCCCTTCGCAGCCTTCGCAAGAGCGGCCTTGGTTGCCGCCGGATCGTAGGGACCCGGAGCCACAGGCTGGCTCAGCGCCCAGCGAATGCTGGCATCGAAGAGTTTCATGCCGACCCACCAGTCGGCCATGTCTGGGTCTTTCGCTGCAAGACCATGCACCTCGGTGAGATAGTGAAAGGTTGAGTCCTGAATGTAGAAGCCCACCCGACGCGCAGGAGCCACAAAGCCGCCGTACATCGTGACGCCCTTTTCGTAGGTGAAGACCCCTGCATGAGTCGGATCGCCCTCTGTGTTCACGATGATGTCCGCGCCGGCGGTAGGTTTGCCCCATCCAAAGTGTTGAGGCAGCAAGTAACCCGTGCCAAACAGTTGCGTCTTGCCGCCAAACTCCTTAACGATTGGATCGGTGGCGTTGGGGAAGTAGCCGTAGAGCATCGAGAATGAACGGGCGAAATCCTGCACCGGGTCGATCGTCTCAAAGTCCACGTGCCGCTCCGGTCCCGTCATCTTCATGTCCGGATAGTCGACGGCGTTCCAGGTGAAAACCGGCACAGGGACGTCGGCGTACTTGTCGCGAATCTCGCGAGGGTCGGCTGTTGAAGAGAGGACTACAAGATCCTGTCCCGTGGCCTTCGTGGCCGGATCGTCTTCCTTGGCCATGGTCACTACATAACCCTGATTCTCGAAGTACTTCTTCACCAATCCGTCATCGTTGGTCTCCCCCTTTTCCGGCTCGCCAACAACCAGGAGAATCTTGTTCCCCTTGGCCTGCGCGGGCGTCAGGATCTGCTGCGCGCTCGTGATGAAGCTCGAGGCAAGAGCAACTGCAGACAATATGGGAACGATAAGTGTGCGTCTAAACATGGGGGCAATGACCTCTATTTGTTTCGACCAAAGAAGTTAGTTAGTAGCCCGCTATGACAACGACCGGGGAGCCCGAGTCCATAGAGGTAATAAAAAGATGATGAGTTTTATCGTCATAGGCGACTGACCTAAGGCCGGGACTGAGCTTGTACTGGCCGCCCATGGAGTAATTGATAAATGCGTTCATCCGTATGCCGGAGAGCGTGCCGTCTTCCTGCGCGACAAAGGCGGCAGCCTTCCACTGCCCCTTCCCCTGTGGCAACCAGGCAAACGTCTCGTGCGCGACTCCTGTACCACCCTTCAGCTCGATGAAGGTAAATCCCGAATCGGTATCAATAATTTCGATAGTCCCGTCCTCGCAACTGACAAAGAGCCTGCGACCCTTAGTGTCCAGCGCGAGGCCGGTAGGCTTGTTTCCTGTCTTCATCGGGTAGTCGCCATCGTTCTTCATCGTCTCGTGATTGAGAACATGCACGACATTCGCCGCCGGATCGGCGACATAGACATGCTCCATGTTGCCGCAGACAATCTGGCCCGTGCCGGTAACGATCTTGCCTGACTTCACCACCTTGTTGCTCTCAGCGTCAATCGTTGTAAGGAACCCGCTGGTGCTAACCGCTTCAACGGTCTTCGCATCGATGTCGTAACAGAGCGAGGCTGGGCCGGAAGACTCAAGCTTTATGGTTGCAGTCTGCTTCATATCAGCAAGCGAGAACGCGATGACGCGCCCGGTTTCATCGCTGGCGAAACCCTTGGTGGACGGCGTCTTCTCTTCGCCGTTCATCCCGGGAATCAACAGCACGTCCTGCGCTCCCTTGAGGCCACTGATCGCTCCGACCGAGACACCTGTGTCAGCCTTGAGAACGATGACGGCATCACCATCGGCAACGAAAAGACGCTGCCCGTCGCTGTCGACCGCTATGCCCTTCGCCGAGGTTCCCGCCAGTTTGTACTTTCCAATCTCCTTGTAGGTCTGCCCGGATAAGGCCGTGACGAGGAGGAGAAGAAGGGAGAACCTCGCGAAAATTCGAAGAAGGCGACTCATACGTACCGCCGGTAGAGAATTTGAAGGCGATGCCAATGTAGAATCACAAGTTTCGCGATGTCAACGCGTTTTCGCGTAAAAACCCCACAATGAAAGGACTTTTATGCTGCCTTCAGCAAACAGATGAATGCATTTTCAGAAATGCGATTTTGATATCGCAGAATTGGTTCGCAGCCTGTTCCCATTTATGGAAGAAATCGAAAGTTAATCGAACTTCATCTCAACTTCAGACTCCATGCTCGACGGCCGAATATCATCTCGCATGCCAAGGGTGCGCTGAATTTCAAGCACCCTAGTGACGATCGGGCTAAGATGGACGAGCTCAAAATAGTGGAGCGGAGATGATGACCGAAACCTCTGTTGTGCAGGAGACGAAGAAGCAGTCGCTGTTGGGGCGAGTCACGGCGTTCTTTGTCTACCTCTTTGAGAAAATCATGCCGGACCCATTCGTCTTTGCAGTACTGCTGACCTTCCTCGGCGCGCTAATGGCGTGGAAGTTTGCTCCGAACGCGACGCCGACAAGCATCGTCGGGGCATGGTACGCCGGAGTCTTCACGATCTTCACCTTCGCCTTCCAGATGGTGATCATGCTGGTAGCCGGCTACGCGCTCGCCACTTCGCCCTTCATACACAAAGCATTGGCAAGGGTCGCGTCGCTTGCCACAACACCCATGTCGGCTGTCTCGCTAACCCTGTTTGTCAGCCTAATCGCCTCCTGGTTGAACTGGGGTCTCGGTCTCGTCACGGCAGCGTTGCTGGCGCGTGAAGTTGCCAAGCGCGTTCACATCGACTTTGGCTGGCTAGTCGCGGCAGCTTACAGTGGCTTCGTCATCTCGACCGAGGGCCTGTCGGGATCCATCGCCTTGTCGCAGGCGACCCATGGTTCAGCGCTAAACATCGTCGAAAAAGTCACAGGCCGCGGGCTGCCGCTCAGCCAAACGGTCTTCACGCGCTTTAACCTGATTCCTATCGCGACACTTCTCGTAATCCTGCCGATCCTCTTTCGCTATATCGGACCAACCGCGGAGAACACGGTCGTCGCTGATCCCGAGCGACTCCGTGCTGAAGACCACGCAAAGGTTCCACCCGAAGCGGCCGACACGGTGGGTGCAAAGCTTGATCATGCGTGGATCCTGAACTTCGGTCTCGCCGCTTTTGGTATCTTCGCCCTCATCTTGGAATTGAACCGTAGCCACGGTTCAATCGATCTCAATCTCGTTATCATGACGCTGGTGCTGGTAGGCCTTCTCCTCCACTGGAGACCTGTGGCCTACATTGCAGCCGTCAAGCATGCGGCGCGAATTACGGGGCCTCTCATCCTGCAATATCCGCTCTATGGTGGTCTGATGGGCATCATCACCACAACGGGTCTCGCTGGGGTCCTCTCCAAAATCTTCATCAGGTTTTCAACCGCGCATACACTTCCTTTCTTCACCTACCTCACATCGCTGGTGATCACGCTCTTCGTCCCCTCAGGCGGCGGACACTGGGCAGTTCAGGGGCCGTTCGCGATTCCTGCCGCAGTGAATCTGCACTCTTCGCTCGCCGGCACAACGATGGCCGTGGCGATGGGCGAGTCTGTAGCCAACATGCTGCAGCCCTTCTTCGCCCTGCCAATCCTCGCCATCGCCGGAATTAAGATGCGGCGCATGATGGGCTTCATGGTAATCACCTTCTTCGTTTCGCTGCTTGCGTTCGGCGTGTCGCTGTTGACGCTGGTTCCCCAGCAATAAACCCTACCCTCAGCCTGACGAAGGGGGCTGAGTCAGACAGGCCGGCGTCGCCATAAGCATCCTTGTGTGGCGTTGATTGAACTTCAGGTCGGTTGATATCGAGACTGCTTCCGGACCGGGGCGGGCTCCTCTTTGTGGACGGGCTCGGAAGATTTCACAAGTGGAAGTTGCACGAGTACGGTTGATCCCTGATCGAGGGTGCTGGTGATGGACACGGACCCATCGTGGGCTGTGACGATGGCCTTGACGATGGCGAGACCGAGGCCGACTCCGCCGACGTCTCGGCTGCGCGCAAAGTCCGCGCGATAAAAGCGGTCGAAGACATGCGGTAGTACTTCCGGCGCAATTCCAATGCCCTGATCGGCGATCTTCAGACAAGCACTTGAGCCTGAGGCAAAGACCGCGATGTCGACTCGTCCGCGCGTTGGCTCCCGTAAGGAAGACTCCGGAAAGTCCTCGCCCGGCTGGGTATACTTTAATGGCATTGTCGATGAGGTTGACCAGGACCTGTTTGATACGCATCGGGTCGGCATAAACATAAATCTCTCGCTCGCATTCACAGTTCAACGGCAGGCCCTTCTCTTCGGCCAGAAGCCGCATGTGGTCCATAGTGGTTCTCACGAGTTCGGACAGATCGAGAACCTGCATGGTCATCCGTTCGCCTCCGGCATCTAACCGCGTGATGGTCATCAGGCTGTTGACGATGCGCGACATGCGGTCAATCTCTTCCAAGGTGCTGACGAGGTTCTCAACAGCCTGCGGTGGCAACTCCTCGATGCGCAGCATCTCCTCGAGTTCACCACGCATGATCGTGAGTGGTGTTCGTAGCTCATGAGATGCATCCGCAGAAAATCGATGATTGTGATTAAGCGCATCTTCAAGACGATCGATCATCCCGTTGAGGGAATGAGTAAGACGCTCGAGTTCGTCGCCCGTCGGAATGACAGGTAACCGTTCTCCGAGTTTCTTGCGGCCAATGTCCGCGGCCTTACCGGTCAGTACGACAAGCGGCCTCAGCGGCTGCGTCATTAGAAGATAGCCGCCGATCGTTGCAAGTATGAGGATCAGTACCGTGGCAACGGTAAGGATCTTCGTGAGGGAGTGGAGGGTCTGCTGCATAGGAAAGAGCGAGGTTCCCGCCTCAACTTCAATGAGTCTCCCATCGGTCGCCTGAAAGGGCAGCGAGTAGATCATCACGTCACGCCCCTGAATTGTCTCTCGATGGAAGGCGCCCTCTCCTGAAAGCCGGGGAAGGGGAATCTCGCCAATCTGAATCGAAGGATCGCGCATGTCGGCGGTCTGATAGAGCACGTCGCTGCCCGCAGAGAGGCGAATGTAATGATCGTTGGGGCTTGCTTCATAAGACTCGCGTATCTCACCCAACACCCAGGCGTCACCCTTCGTGGGCAACTTGGCAAGGAAGTCGTTCGCGATGGTGTGCGCGGTGCCGCTGAGCGTGCGCTGCATCGACTCGTTTAGGTAAGCGCGAATGCACACGTAAATGCCAATGCTGAAGACCACCAATGCCACGGCAAGCAGGCCGACATACCAGGACGTAGCGCGAGCGCGCAGTGAAAACCGGTACTCGCGCAGTGGTTTACCGATCATACGGCGTTTTCAGAACGAATCATATAACCTGTCCCGCGGACAGTGCGGATCATCTTTGGATCGCTATTCTCGTCGATCTTACTGCGAAGATGACGCACGTAGACGTCGACAATATTCGTGATGCCGTCAAAACTCTGGTCCCACACATGCTCGATGATCATGTTGCGCGAGAGCACTCGATCTGGATTCTGCATCAGGTATTCGAGCAACGAGTACTCCTTTGCCGTCAACTCAATACGCTTGCCATGCCGCTTGACCTGTTGCGTCAGCCGATCAAGTTCAAGGTCGCCGATGCGCAGTGTACTCGAGCGGTTTACCGGTCCACGGCGCAGCAGCGCCTTTACCCGAACGAGAAGTTCCGCGAACGCGAATGGCTTCGTAAGGTAATCATCGGCCCCAATCTCGAAGAGCTTCACCTTATCGTCGACTGAGTCGCGGGCAGTCAATACAAGAATCGGTACGTATTGATTGGTTCGTCGAATACGTTGCAGGACTTCCACCCCCGAGAGGCTGGGAAGCATCAGGTCCAGTAAAATTAAATCGTAAGGGTAAGTTTCAGTAAACTCTAACCCTTCGCGTCCGTCTGCGGTAATATCCACGGCATAGCGTTCAGCGATGAGGCCGCGTTTCACCAAGGCTGAAACCTTCGGTTCGTCTTCTATAAGAAGTATCCGCATTTCCAGGTCCTATTACCCGTCGAGGGAATGAAGTTCCCCTGAAGCAATAATGAAAATCAGTTCATCTTACTCCGACCTCGCCTCCATCCTATACCTTCTATGAATCGAATCACCGTCAGGCCTTCAGGCAACTCAAACTGTCAAGAGTCAAGTCTTCGCTCACATAGCGAACATCTCGAAGTCATCGTGCGGATTGCAACGAGGTATAGAAAACACGCCGAGAATTGGGAAGAGACCTATGAAGCCGCAGACGACCCGGACTCGTGGAACCCTCCGAAGCTAGCCGATGGATTTCCACAAAAATACGCATCGCTTGAAAGTCCTACGGTCGACCGGCTTTAGACAGCGAATTACGGATGAACGGTGAAAGTATCGTGCAACGATGCAGTCGAGTCCTCTCCAACCCAGACATCAAATTCTGAAGGTTCGTCCACCCAAGCGTGCCTGGAAGGACTCCAATACGAAAGCTCGTCCTTGCCCAGCGCGAAACTCACAGTCGTTTTACCACCCGGAGCAAGCGTAATTCTGCGAAAGCCTTTTAGTTGGCGAACCGGACGTGAGGCGCTTCCTGAGCGTTGGTGAATGTAAAGCTGCACTACTTCATCGCCGGCTTGGCTTCCGGTGTTTTGGACATCTACCGAAGCTTCTACTTTCTCGCCGGCGCCCACTTGCCGGCAGTTCAATTTGAGGTTGGAGATGGCGAAGCTGGCGTAGCTGAGTCCGTAGCCGAACGGGTAGAGAGGCGAACTCGGCCCATCCCAGTAACGCGAGACGAAGGACTTATCGACCTCCGGCTGATGTGTCGCATTGTGCGCATAATAAATCGGGATCTGTCCGTCGCTTCGTGGCCAGCTGAAGGTTAGCTTTCCGCCGGGATCTGCGTCACCAAAGAGCAGATCGGCGACAGCATTTCCACCCTCTATGCCGGGGTACCAAACGTCGAGGATGGCGGAAACATGTGCGGCGGCCCAAGAGATGTTGAGTGGCCGCCCGTTAACAAGAACGAGAACGAGCGGCTTCCCTGTAGCCGCCACAGCTTCAAGCAGTCTCTGCTGATTTCCGGCCAGGGCCAGTGAAGAACGCGAAGCAGCCTCGCCGCTCATGTCGTCGAGCTCGCCCAGGACGAGCACCGTAGCATCTGCATGGAGGGCGGCTTGTACGGCTTGCTGGATTTGAGCATCAGTTGCAGTTGCAGCGCCGCCATGCTCATTCTGATACTCGCGCTTCAGGTCTGCTCCCTGGGCATACTCGATGTGCGTCGACGCCGGAAGCTTATTGCGCAACCCCTGAAGAATCGTAACGACATCTGTCGGTTCGCTGGCGAAACTCCACGGACCCTGGAGCGGCTTCTGGACGTTTGCGAGAGGACCAATGACAGCCAGCGAACTCAGATTTTTGCTGAGCGGCAGAACACGGCCCTCATTACGTAGCAGTACGGCCGCCCGCTGCGCTGCGAGACGGGCAAGTGCACGGCTTCTCGTTTTGCAAAACCGCGAACCTGGGCAGAAAGGGTTTCGTCGCTCTTCTGACGGAGATCAGGCATACTTGCTCTTTTCTTGGAAGCCTTACACATTGTTCCACTCGCCCGGCCCGCCAGTCGAAGTGGGGCAGCCACTTTGTCCTGGGGTTCGAGCTCGAGGAGCTTGACGCCCTGGGTCCTACGGCCAGCGGCGCAGATGGATTTGCTCTCAATGCAGATGATCTTGCCGAACTGGCTGACGATCATGAGCTCGCTGGCTCGTCGACGAAGTCGATGCTGGAGGCTTTGCCGACCCTTGGGTGGCTTCATGTTGATTGACGCCCTTGCCGCCGCAGGACTGGAGGCGGCACTCGTCGACGTCGGTGCGCTTGCCGTAGCCGTTCTCCGGGACAGGGAGGATGAGGCTGAGCCAAATTCCCAAAATCGGAATCCCTCAAAAATAAATCCGGGAAAAGTGGCATGTTTTTCGAGCCCGAAAACTGACCGTCAACTTCCCACCTTTCACCAGCAATCCACCACAACTTCACCACGAAAAAACCACGTCCAACCACCCGTTTTTTGCCAAAACCCCCAGCAAAAACAAGGTCCCACCACCCCCAAAAAATTACTGCAGAAGCGCCCCTCTTCGAGCAGGGTTTTGGCTTCTTCGGGGAGATGACGACGCCGGCCACTTTGTCCTGGTCTTCGAGGTCGAGGCCCTTGGCGCCCCCCAACCCGCGCAAACTCTCCGATTACGGAGAATGCTCCAAGGATGTCCTAAAACCCAAGGCCACGAAGTTTCTCTGGAGAACGCAGCTTCGCCAAATAGGCTGATTTTATGGGGATTTTCGCGAGTTTTGCGGGGAGCAACAGCGCATAGTAGGCACGCCCGAACTGTCTGGCGGAGAATGGGGGATTCGAACCCCCGATAGAGCTTTCGCCCTATAACGGTTTAGCAAACCGCCGCCTTCAGCCACTCGGCCAACTCTCCGTCTGTGTTGCGTGGGCAGGATGGGTTTCCAAGCCCGGCTGAGGCAATTATATCTTGAGGCTGGGGCATGACTGCAAGCGCCAACAAAGACCTAAAGGGCACTGAGGACGATAACAGGAAGACATGCAACAACAAATGCAGAGATTCTCCGCCGTTCGACTTCAATCAGGGATGACAATTTATAGCATCCTGCGAGGCAATTCGGCTCCGCTTGATGTCTGTATGACGATATAAACACACCATGGCGTTAGAACAACGGGGGTTGGAACAGGCTGGGAAGATGCGGTTGTTGCCGCTGATTGCAGCGACCTATTTTATGGTGTCGGGTGGGCCGTATGGTCTGGAAGACATTATCGGCAAGGCTGGGTATGGGCGGGCATTACTGCTGCTTGCGCTTGTGCCCCTAGTGTGGAGTCTGCCCACAAGTTTGATGGTGGGAGAGCTGGCTTCGGCGTTGCCGGAGGAGGGTGGGTACTACTGCTGGGTGCGGCGGGCGTTGGGTGGGTTCTGGGGGTTTCAGGAGGCGTGGCTGAGCATGGCTGCGAGCGTCTTCGACATGGCGATCTATCCCGTCATCTTTGTGCTGTATTTGGGGAGGATTGAGCCAGCATGGACGGCGGGCGGACGTGGGACGATGTGGGCGCTGGCGGTCGTGGCGCTGTGTGCCGCTTGGAATCTGTATGGCGCGAAGGCGGTTGGCGAAGGGTCGGTGGGGTTGTTCTGTTTGTTGCTGTCGCCGTTTGTGGTGCTCACAGTGGTGGGGCTATGGAAGGGTTTCGAGGGGTCGCATGGGACTGGTGGTTTTGGAGGGAGTGCACCGTGGCTGAAAGCCCCTGCGGCGGGGGCGGACTTCGCGGGAGCGGTTTCGGTGACGCTTTGGAACTATATGGGATGGGATAACGCTTCGACGGTGGCGCAGGAGGTGAAGGAGCCGCAAAAGAATTATCCGCGGGCGATGCTCACCGCTGCGGGGCTGGTGGCGCTGACCTATGTGCTGCCGCTGGCGGCGGTGGCGACGGCGGGGATTCCGGCGGAGGAGTTTTCGACGGGGGCGTGGGCGGATGCGGCGCGGCAGGTCGTGGGGCCGTGGCTGGCATTGTGTGTTGTGCTGGGTGGGACGATCAATGGTTTTGGGATGTTCAACGCGCTGATGATGAGCTACACGCGCGTGCCGTATGCGTTGGCTGAGGAGGGGATGCTACCGAAGGTGGTAGCGCGGAGGACAGAGGGAGGCGTTCCGTGGGTAAGCGTGGTCTTGTGTTCAGTGGCTTGGGCGCTGGCGTTGGGGATGTCGTTTGAGCGGCTGATCTCGATTGATTTGGTGCTCTACGGGGCAGCGCTGGTGTTGGAGTTTGTTGCCCTGGTCGTACTAAGGGTGAAGGAGCCGGGCCTGGTGAGGCCGTTCAAGGTGCCGGGTGGGATGTGGGGTGCGGTGGCCGTGGGTGTGGGGCCGACGCTGCTGATCGGTTGGGCGCTGTGGGCAGCACGAAACGAGCGACTGGCAGGACTGCCTGCGCTGGGTTTTGCGGCGATTGTGGCGGCGGCGGGGCCGCTGGTCTATCTGATTGCTCGCGTGGTGAGCGGTGACGTTTAGTCTGAGGTCCTTCTCTTCTGTTCGGGCGTCTGCTCGGTTTTGTGGGGGACGGGTTTCGGCTTTGGGTTAGTTTTGTTGTCGATGAAGTTCTTTTGGGCTTCGAGGACCTTATCGCGGGCGAAGGAGGCGTCTCGCCAACCTTTGACTTCGACTCTTTTGCCTTCTAGATCCTTGTAGATGGAGAAGAAGTGGGTGATCTCGCGGAGCATATGGGGGTAGATCTCGGAGAAGTTCCAGACGTCCTTGTAGCGAGGGTTGTTTTTGCCGACGCAGAGGACTTTCTCGTCGCCGAGGCCCTGGTCAAGCATTTCAAGCATACCGATGGGGCGGACCTGCATGACACAGCCGGGAAAGCTGGGGGTGTCGACGAGGACGAGGCAGTCGATGGGGTCGCCGTCGTCGGCGAGGGTGCTGGGGATGAAGCCGTAGTCGCCTGGATAGTGAACTGGGGAGTAGAGGTTGCGGTCGAGACGAAAGACGTGGAGTTCTTTGTCGTACTCGTATTTGTTGACGCCTTCGTAGGGAATCTCGATGACAGCGTTGATGACCTCGGGAGACTTCTCCCCGACTGGTATTTCAAGGTAATTCGTCATAAAAATGTGGAGTCTCTTCTCTTTTTTCCTGGTGGAGATTCGCTGTTGCAGGTGCGATGCAGGATTTGGCCTCGGGCTTACTCGACGAACTGCTGTGTCGTTGTAGGAGAGCAAAAGCTGCGCCTTGTCTATAATCAGACAGGATGAATGCTCATGTCTATGTCACGCTGAAACGAACGGTGCTGGATGCCCAGGGGCAGACGGTTGCAGATGCCTTGCGGCGGATGGAATATCGCGGGGTCGCCGATGTGCGGCAGGGGAAGTATTTTCTGCTGACGCTGGATGATGGATTGGAAAAAGACGCCGCCAAGGCCGAGGTGGAGCGGATTGCGCGTGAAGTGCTGACAAACCCTGTAATCGAGGAGTTTACGTTCCGGCTTGAGGCTTGAGCGCGAGCGGTTTTGTGTGCATTTTTTTCGGATGGTGTTTTTGGGTGGGGTTTTGGAAAAAATGGGCGTTTTCTGTGGTTTTTTTGTGGACACAACGTGGTGAAATCGTGGTGAGAACGTGGTGTTTTGCTGGTCACAAATTCGCTTTGAAAACTGTGCCAACTTTTTGAACTTTATTTTCTGCGCGTCGGACGCTCAAGTTTAGGGAGCATGCGCCTCGATGGCTGCTGGTGCTACGCTTAAAGTCTATAGAGGACAAGCGTTTTGAGTGATGCGATCGTGGAAAGTACGGCAGTGAATCCGTCGAGGTCGCGACGGGAGGAAGCCGCTTTGTGCGTGCTTGTCTGCGCCTGCCGGTGGACCGGACACCGGTGTGGTTTTTGCGGCAGGCGGGGCGGTATATGCCGGAGTACATGGCAGTGCGGAAGCACCATACGCTGCTGGAGATCTGCCGGACGCCGGAGGTTGCGGCAGAAGTAACAATCACGGCGGCGGAGCGGCTGGGCGTGGATGCGGCGATCATCTTTGCCGATCTGTTGTTGCCGTTGACGCCGATGGGATTGGATTTTGAGTTTGTCGCAGGCGAGGGTCCGGTCGTGCATACGCCGCTGCGGTCGTTGGCGCAGGTCGAGGCACTGCGGACGGACCGGACTGATGAGTTAATGTACGTGGCGCGGGCGATTGAGAAGGTGGCGCTGCACTTTGCCGGGCCGCGGGCGGATGGGGACACGCTTGGGATCATTGGATTCTGCGGAGCTCCGTGGACGCTGGCGGCCTACATGATTGAAGGCGGGAAGCAGACCGGCGGGGATCGCAACTATATCGAGACGAAGAAGCTGATGTACTCCAATGGGGCGGCGTGGTCGCTGCTGATGGAGAAGATTGTCACTGTCCTGGTTGCGTATGCGCAGCAGCAGGTGAATGCAGGCGCGGATGTGATCCAGGTGTTCGATAGCTGGGTGGGCAAGCTGAGCGTTGGCGACTATACGCAGTATTGTCTGGAGTGGACGACTCAGTTGGTGCAGCGGATCAAGGCGATGGGTGTGCCGGTGATTTACTTTGGCGTCGAGACCGCTTCCCTGCTGCCGGCGATGAGCGAGACGGGCGCGGATGTGATTGGGCTCGACTGGAGAGTGCCGCTGGAGGTGGGGTGGAAGGCCGTGGGTGCGGGCTGCGCTGTGCAGGGGAATCTGGACCCGATTGCATTGTTTGCGCCGGAAGGGGTACTGAAGGAGCGCGTGCGTGAGGTGCTGAATGCGGCCGCCGGAAGGCCGGGACACATCTTCAACCTGGGGCATGGGATTGTGCCGGGGACGCCTGTGGAGAATGTGATTCGGGTGGTGGAGTGGGTGAAGGAGTTCGGCGCGCTGTGAGTCCGGAAGGCTTAACACCGATCGACACAGATGACATCGATTTTAAGAGCAGACAACGACAAAGGCGAATGCAGGTTTTACGGATCGAAGGAGTGAGTACGCGATGAGCACGGGGAATGGGAAAAATGCGGTGTTGCTGCTCGCGCATGGGACTCCGGATGTGCTGGGGGAGATGGCAGAGTATCTGAGTAAAGTGACCGGGGGGCGGGCGCTGCCGCGTGAGGTGGTGGAGGAGTTGCAGCATCGTTATGCGGAGATTGGGCTGGGGGAGACACCGGGAGTGGAGGCTCCGCCGCTGACGAAGTGGACGATGACGCAAGGTCATCTGCTGGAGCAGGCGCTGGGCGGCGAAAAAGTCTATGTTGGGATGCGGAACTGGCATCCATATATTGCGGACGTGGTTTCGCAGATGCGAAGGGATGGCGTGACGCACATCAAAGCGGTGTGCCTTGCGCCGCAGAATTCCCGGACCAGCGTTGGGCTGTACCGGCGGGCGGTACTGGCGGCCGCGACTGGAATCGAAGTGGAATTTGTTGCGGGATGGGCGGAGAGCCCGCTGCTGGTGGAGGCGTTTGCGGAGAAGCTGCGGCCGGTTTGGGCAGAGGCTTGTGCGGAATCGGGACGGCGCGTGCCGGTATTGTTTACTGCGCACAGTGTGCCGTGCCGGACGATCATGACGGGCGAGGCTTCGGTTGCGGGAGCGAGGCCGGGGACACCGGTGCAGAATTCGCCGGATCCTTATCCGGTCGAGGCGAAACGTACGGCGGAGCTGGTTGTGGAGCGTATGGCGGCAGCAGGGTTTAGCGAAAAGGATTGGTATTTTGCGTTTCAGAGTCAGGGGGTAAGTGGCGGGCCGTGGATTGGGCCGACTGTCGAAGAGACGCTGAGAGCGATCAAAGGGGAAGGGCATGTAGGTGTGGTGATACAGCCCGTGGGGTTTCTTTGTGATCACGTAGAGATTCTGTACGACATTGATATTGCCTTTCGGGAGACGGCAAACGAACTGGGGTTGAAGCTGTGGCGGGCAGAGAGTTTGAATGACTCTGCGGTGCTGGTGAAGGCACTGGTGGAGGTGGTCTCGGGGGAGTATAAGGCTACCGTCGATGAGATGACGGTCCCTGCCGGGGCGTAGGCTGTCTGAAGGCCAGACTCGGGGGCGTGCCCGCCTTCGCATTTTTTTGAAGAAGAGGAAAACCGGTTCACCGTAGCGGGCTTCGATGCACCACAACAAATACAGGGGTCCTTCACTCCGTTCAGGATGACGGCGAAAAAGAAGATGATGAAGCGGGTCGCGATTATTGGCGGCGGAGTGGCGGGACTGGCGGCGGCGTATGAGCTGGCACGGCTCGCTCGCGTTGGCGCGGCTGTGCAGGGTGTGTTGTTTGAGGCTTCGACGCGGCTGGGCGGGATTATCGAGACGGTGCGTGAGGGTGGATTCGTGATTGAGTGCGGGCCGGATGCGTGGGTGAGTGAGAAGCCGTGGGCGCGAGAGCTGGCCGTAGAGCTTGGGTTGGGCGACGAAGTCATGGCTTCGAATGACTACGCGCGGAAGACGTACGTGCTGATCGATAAGAAGCTGCAGGCAATGCCGGATGGAATGCGGATGATGGTTCCGGGTGATCTGGATGCGCTGGATTCGTCGGGATTGTTCAGCGCCGAGGCGAAGCAAGCGTATCACGATGAGATTGCGCGGGCGGGAGAGTTGCGCGCGAGCGTTCCAGGGGAGGACGAGAGCGTTGCGGCGTTTGTGCAACGGCACTTCGGCGAAGAGGTACTGGAAAAGATTGGCGCTCCACTGCTGAGTGGTGTGTTCGGCGGCGATGTGGCGAAGCTGAGCGTGCGCGCAGTGATGGCTCCATTCGTAGCGATGGAGCGTGAACAGGGGAGCCTGATTGCCGCGTTGCAGGCGCGAACTGCTGCTTCGTCAAAGACGCTTTCGGTTTTTACGACGCTGCGAAGTGGTATGGGGACGCTGGCGGATCGTATGATTGCCGCGATTCCGGAGGATTGGGTACGACTGGCCGCAGAGGTGCAGTTCGTGTCCCACGGCGAGGAGGGCTGGCTGGTGGGAACGCCCAGAGGAGTAGAGCGGTTCGATGCCGTGATGATGGCGGCTCCGGTGGATGTCGCTCGTACGCTGCTGGAACCGGTGGATGAGCGGGCTGCGCAGTTGATGCAGATGGATGCGAGTTCGGCGGTGGTGGTGGGATTTGGTTTTCCAGAGGCTACAAAGTTCGCCGTGCCTCCGGGGTTTGGTTTCCTGGTGCCGCCGGGGTCGGGCAGTCTTTTGCTGGCGTGTACGTTTGTCGATCAGAAGTTCGACGACAGAGTGCCGCAGGGTGGACGGCTGGTGCGGGCGTTCTTTGGCGGGAAGGCTGCTGATCGGCTGATGCGTTGCGGTAATGATGAGACGGCGGCAGTGGCGCGGATGGAGCTGGCGCGGATTCTGGGACCGCTGCCGGAGCCGCAGATGACTGTGGTGCGGCGTTTGCCGCGCAGCCTGCCGCAGTATGGGGTCGGGCATCTGGAGAGGATGAAAGAGTTGGAGGAGCGAGTGCGCTCGCTTGATGGATTGTCGTTGCTGGGTAATGGCTATCGTGGGGTGGGTGTGCCTGATCTGGTGCGGGATGCAAGGGCGGCCGCACGACAATTTGTTGAGCAGGGATAGCGTTATCATTTCGATTTACGGATACGGTCTCAATGGGTTTTCGCGTGGCCTTCGCGTTTCTACGAAAAGAAGTGCGGAAACCAGCGTGGCTGTGTCGCGTATCCGGCCTTAGCTCGATGAGATCAACCGAAGCTGCCTCACCTTATCCGAAGTATCTGGACTGGCTACGCTATCTGTGCGCGTATCTTCTCTTTACCTATGCGCTCAGCAAGTTGGCGGGCGTGCAGTTCAAACTTTCGCCAGAGACCGCACAGAGGCCTGTCGGTTCACTCAGCGGTCATCAGCTCACCTGGTACTACTACAGCTATTCGCCGGTCTACGCCAGCATTCTCGGGCTGACCCAGGTTGCCGGAGCCGCGATGCTTCTGTTCCGCAAGACTGCGCTGCTGGGCGCGGCGGTGATGACACCAGTGATGGCGAACATCCTGATGATCAACCTGTTCTTTCACATTGCCTTCGGCGCGGAGTTCATGGCGGCGTTCATCTTTGCGTCCATGCTGGCGATGCTGTGGCATGACCGCGACGCGCTGGTGAGCTTGTTCTGGAGTGACCAGAAGGCCGAACCGGCCCGCTCCAGGAGGTTTCACCGGACGATGGCGGCGCTGGTCGTGCTGCTGGTTGCCGCGCAGATGACACTTGCACTGCTCTACTCGGCGCACAGGAATTCAAGATGACCCGCTGCCGGTATTTGTAAAAATTTGACCCCGGAGTGCGGGCGGGATAGTCTTTTCCTAATCTGGTGTTGGGAAGACGGTGCGAATCCGTCGCTACCCCGTAACTGTAAGCGCTGAGAGTTTTGACGATTTTTTCTAAGCCACTGGGATGCGTCCTGGGAAGGTGAGTCAAAGCTTGGTGAAGCGCAAGTCAGGAGACCCGCCGGAGGCCTATCAGGCTTAATTCAGCTTCGCTGGGAGAGCTGAAGAGCATTCTCGCTGACCTTGATGGTCTGCACGAGCGCTGCCTAATTTATTCCCGCTCTGCTCCATGTGTTTTTTGTGCGCATGGGCAAGGAGCTGACGATGCAGGAGACGCGCCAGGGTTCGGTGACACTCGTGCTTGGTGGTGCGCGGAGCGGCAAGAGCCGTTATGCGCAGCAGCTTGCGGAGCAGTCGCGTCGTGTGGTGTTTGTGGCGACAGCGAAGGTCACGGATGACGAGATGCGCGCGAAGATTGACCGGCATCGCGAAGACCGACCCAAGGATTGGCTGACAGTGGAGGAGCCGCTGGAGTTGGCGAAGGTGCTGGCGGAGCACGAGCGCGATAACGAGGTGATCGTGGTGGATTGCCTGACGATCTTTGCAGCGACTGTTCTGGAGACTGAAGGCGAGAATAGCGAGGCCATTGACCGGAGGGTTGAGGCGTTGTGCGCGGCTTTAGAGAGAGTTCAATGCAACGTTGTGCTGGTGTCGAACGAGGTTGGGAGTGGGGTGGTGCCGGCATATCCGCTGGGGCGGAGATACCGCGATCTGCTCGGAGAGATTAATCAGAGGGTCGCCAGAGTTGCCGATGATGTGGTGTTGATGGTGGCTGGACTGCCGCTTGCTTTGAAGGGACACGTGGAGGTGACTCTGTGAAGGGGCTGCTGGTATCGGGCACGGCGAGTGGCGTGGGGAAGACGACGGTTGCGCTGGCGATTATGGCCGGGCTGAGGCGGCGTGGGCTCGTGGTGCAACCATTTAAGTGTGGGCCGGATTTTCTGGATACGGGACATCACACGCGGATATGCGGTCGGGCGGCGCGCAATCTCGATACATGGATGCTGAGTGTTGAGGCTAACCGGAGTGTTTTGCGGAATGCTGCGCGTGGGGCGGATGTGGTTGTTGCGGAAGGCATGATGGGCCTGTTCGATGGCAAGAATGGAAGTACGGAGATTGGCAGCAGCGCGGAGATCGCGAAGCTGCTGCGGCTTCCGGTGGTGCTGGTCGTCGATGCGGCGAAGAGTGCGCGGAGTGTGGCTGCGGTGGTGCTGGGGTTTGAGATGTTCGACGCGGAGCTGCAGCTTGCGGGAGTAATTCTGAATCGCGTGGCGGGTGAGCGGCACTATGAGATGCTGCGCGAGGCAATTGAGGCTTCCTGCAAGACAAAGATTTTAGGATGGCTGCCATTGGAGCCGGCGATTGCGATTCCGGAGCGACACCTTGGCTTACAGGGCGCGGTGGAACAGACTTCGAGTGCAGAGGCGGCGGTTGATGTGCTTGCCTCGCTGGCGGAAAAACATCTCGATCTCGATGGCTTGCTTGATCTGGAGTGCGGGCTTGAGCAGCCTCGGGTTGGGCCGGAGCGGATCCGCAGTTTTGGGTCGAACGATGCCGTGCGAGTGGGTGTGGCGTCTGACCATGCTTTCTCGTTTTACTACGAGGACAATCTGGATTTGTTGCGGGAGCAAGGCGCTGAGATCGTTCGATTCAGTCCGCTGAACGATGCATGTCTGCCACTGGGTCTCGATGCGCTTTACCTTGGGGGCGGATATCCGGAGCTATACGCGCAACAACTAAGCGGCAACCGGCGGATGCTCGAAGAGGTCCGCGCGTTTGCTGCTTCTGGGAAGCCTGTGTATGCAGAGTGTGGCGGGATGCTGTATCTCTCGACGAGCCTGAGGGTAGACGATGAGAGCTACACGATGGCTGGAGTGCTGCCGCTTTCGATGCAGATGACGGGAAAACTGGTTCAGTTCGGGTACGTCACGGTGGAGTTTACCGAGAACTGCTTGCTGGGCCGAAAGGGCACGGTTGTTCGCGGGCACAGCTTTCACTACTCGCGGGTCGCGTCGCGGGGGGAGTTGCAGACGAGTTACCACGTGCAATACTCCATGTCCGGCAAAGAGGAGATGGAAGGATTTCGGCAGGGCAACGTGCTGGCGAGCTACATTCATCTGCACTTTCGCGCGAATCCGGCGGTGGCAGAGAACTTTGTTGCGGCGATTCGACAGAGCCGAGCATCGCAGGCGGTGACGGCATGAAGCGGCTACTATCTTTGCTTTCGCTGATCGCGGCGCTGGCGGGACCCTGCTTCGCGAGCCGCACGTTGACGGATGAGATGGGGCGCCAAGTCGTGGTGCCGGACCATCCGCACCGAGTGATCTGCCTGATGCCGCCCGTGACCGATACCGTCTTCGCGCTGGGCGGAGGCGACGATGTGGTGGGCATCAGCGATTACACCAAATATCCCGCGGCCGCGTTGAAGAAGCCGAGCGTTGGCGACCTGATCAATCCATCGATCGAGACTATCCTCTCGCTACATCCTGACCTGGTGATTGGCATGCAGCCGAAGGGGCCGATGGAGGTGACCGATCAACTGGAGCGGGCCGGCATTCCAATCTTTCTCGTCAGCCCGCATGGCATTGCTGGAATCCTTAATTCTATCGAGTCGATCGGAATGGCTTTGAATCGAACGCCGCAGGCAGATGCGCTGGTTCGCAGCATGCAGGAGCGCGTCGACGCCGTAAAGGCGCGAACCCAGGGCCTGCCCGCACCCCGGGTGTTTATGCCGATCTGGTATGACCCAATTACGACGATCGGCAAGAACGCTTTCATCACAGAGATTATTGATGCGGCTGGGGGACGTTCGGTGACCGACGATCTCCCCGCGGAGTGGCCGCAGATCAGTATGGAGGTGGTGCTGGAGCGTGCGCCGGATGCGCTGCTGCTGGTACGTGGCGGCAAGACGACACTAAAGGTACTGGAGGACCGTCCAGGCTGGAGCAGTATGGCGGCGATCAAGACACATCGCGCCTATTACGTCGACGATCGAATCAATCTCGCAAGTCCAGTTGCGATCGATGCGCTGGAGGACCTCGCAAAACAATTTCATCCTTGAGCTGAGCCGTTCAGCTTGCAACCGTCCACTAACAGCAAGGTGTCGGGAAGCGCGGTGCGAATCCGCCACTACCCCGTAACTGTAAGCGCAGAGAGCCGCGGCATGAAGCACAACGCCACTGGAGAGCATCCGGGAAGGCAGCCACGGTTCGATGAAGCGTAAGCCAGGAGACCGGCCTTGCTCCACTACCCGAGGGGGAAAATTATGCGTTATTCAATTCGTAGATTGTCGGCAGTTGTTTGGATTGCCTGTCTTTTGGTTTCCTCACTTCTTTCATCGCCAGTTCCTGCGGTTGCTGCGGAGCAGGGCTCATTGCGTGGGGCAGTACGAGATCCGCTTGGGGCGGTCGTCGTCGGGGCCACCGTCGAATTGCTGAATGGCACCACAGTTGTAAAGACGACGACTACCGATGGGAGTGGAAGCTACTTTTTCGATGTGCCTTCGCCGGCACGTTATCGTGTTCGCGCTGTTGCGCCTACCTTTCAGAGCACGACAAGCGATACGGTCTACCTTACAAAATCAGTGAAGGCAGAGTTGGATATTACGCTGGCTACGCAGACCCTGACACAACAGGTCTCGGTGACAGCTACAGCAACTCCTACTCCTATCGCACAGATTGGCGCCTCCGTAACAGTGCTGACAGCAGACGACTATCGCCAATACACCGAGGTTCAGGATCCGCTGCGGCAAATTCCAGGGCTTCAGGTGACGCAGACCGGGCAACTTGGCGGCACTTCCGCGCTTTCGATTCGCGGCGGGAGCACCGATGCAAACAAGGTGCTGATCGATGATGTGCCGGTAAACGATATCGGAGGCGCTGTCGAGTTTGCCAACTTCACTACAGTGGGCATTCAGCAGATTGAGGTGCTGCGGGAAGCAAATAGTGCGCTCTATGGCTCTGATGCTCTGGCGGGCGTTGTCAGCATGACGACGGCGCGGGGTACGACGATGCTGCCTCTGTTTACTTATGCGGGTGATGGCGGCAACTTCAGTACGTATCACAATGAGGTTACAGCGAGCGGTGTAGCGCGGCAGTTCGATTACTATGGCGCTTTTGGACGTGTGGATAGCCGCAACAATCTGCCGAACGATTCTTTTCATAACGCTACATACACTGGCAATTTTGGATGGGACCCGAACCCGGCGACCGATCTCCGCTTTACTGTACGTCATCTCTCCGTTTCGGGCGGACAGCCAAATGCCATCTTGTTGTTTGGCATTCCTGACGACGCGGCTCAGAAAGCGCAGAATACGTATTTCAGTGGCGCATGGAATAATCAGACAACAGCGAAATGGCACAACGAGATTCGTTACGGCGGACTGCGTCTACGTTCGCAATTCGACGACTATGCGCCGACCGGTATTCCTGATGGCTTCGGCAACTTCCTTGGCGCTCCCATTACGATCCATGGAGCAAATGGATACAGCGTCACGGGCCAGGCAATCTTTCAGTTCCCGGGCGATTACCCCAACCAATTTGCGACGATAACTAATCGCGACTTCGTCTACGCGCAGACGGACTATCGCATTAATCCGCACATGGTGGCGCTTGGCGGGTTCAAGTACGAAGCAGAGCGTGGTTCGACGCAGTTCACGGGTTCGCCGGCGAACAGTATCATTCGCGGCAACTACAGTTACACACTTCAGATCTCCGGAGATATTCTCAATCGTTTCTACTACAACGTCGGCAGCGGTATTGAAGATAACGGGCTATTTGGATTGGCAGGCACGCCGCGTGCTTCGATTGCCTATTATCTTGCTCGCCCATCGGCATCGAGCTGGCTGAGCGGGACGAAGCTACACGCAAGCTTCGGCAAAGGCATTAAGGAGCCGAACGTGACGCAGCAAACCAGTTCGCTATTCGATATTTTGTCAGCGGATCCCACTACTGTTCCTCTCATCACGCAATTTCATGTCGGGCAGATCGGTCCGGAGAATTCGCGCACCTACGATGCGGGCATCGATCAGCAGTTGTCGAATGGCCGAGCGCGGATAGGACTGACGTACTTTCACAATGAGTTCACGAATGGAATCGAATTTGTTCCGCAAAGCGGATTGGCTGAGTTAGGAGTTCCTCCGGCAGAACTGGCGGCACTCGAGTTCGGCGCCTTCGTCAATTCAGAGGCGTTTCGCACGCAGGGGTTTGAGTTGGAAAGCGAGTACAGAGTCAGCAGCCATCTGTTCGCTCGCGGAGGCTACACCTACACAGATGCAGTGGTGCAACATTCGTTTTCAAGTGACCAGGGAGCGGGCGAATCAATCAACCCGCATTTTCCCAATGTTCCAATCGGAGCGTTCTCGCCTCTGGTGGGGGCGAGGCCATTCCGCGTCGCTCCACATTCGGGCTACTTCGGATTGCACTATGCGCGGTCGAAGTTTTATAGCTCGCTCACCGGCACACTGGTCAGTCGACGCGACGACAGCGACTTCCTTTCCCTCGACGCAAATTTTGGGCCGACGATGTTGTTGCCGAACCGCAATCTGGACGGGGCTTATCAGCGGCTCGACCTTAGCGGCGGCTATCAGTTCACATCGAGACTGACTGCCTATGCAAATATTCAAAATTTACTAAGCGAGCATTATGCTCAGACGTTTGGATTCCCTTCCCTGCCGCTTACGTTTCGGACGGGAATCAAAATCAATTTTGGAGGCGAGTCCTGGACGCTGAAGTAACTCGCGAAGCAACCCGGATTGCGGTGTCGCCTTTGGCGTCTGCCCCTGAGTCGCCCCAGGGGCAGGCGCCGGAGACACGTGCGCACGACGAGCACGTGCCGAAGGGGAGGGTGGGCTTCGTTACTTTGATCTTGCTGCTGACGGTAGCTTTGGTTACGGTTGTTCTGTTCTCCGTCGCCACGGGCGCTGTTCGCATCGCGCCTGAAGCGATCCTGGCGGCTCTGCTTGGGCATCATCCACTCACTTCAACACAACAGACGATTCTGCTGCAGATTCGCCTGCCGAGGGTGTTGGCATCGGGAGTGGTTGGGGCTGCGCTGGCGATTTCAGGGCTCATGTTTCAGGGGCTATTTCGCAACCCAATGGCTGACCCCTATGTGATCGGCTCGTCGGGCGGCGCAGTGCTGGGCGCATGCATCGGCATCTTTTTCTTCTCGCAATTCTCGATCTATGGCTTCAGTGCCACTGCGCTGCTGGCCTTCGCGGGGTCGGTGACTACGATGGCAATCGTCTACTCACTCGCGCGCTCGAACGGCCGAACGAACATTATCACGCTACTGCTTGCGGGATTTGCCGTCAGTACGATGCTGGGCTATTCCAGTTATTTCTTTGAAGCGTTCGATAGCAGCAGCGGCTCGAATCATTTGATCCTGCTCTCGTGGTTGCATGGTGTGATTGGGATACCGCGGTGGACGCAGCTTTCTGTGAGCGGCGCGTTTCTACTAACTGCGGCAGTGCTTGCGATGCCCCTGATGCGGCGGCTCAACACGCTGGCGCTGGGGGACGAATATGCTCATCAGCTTGGATTAAGAGTTGAATATACGCGCATCGGAATTATCCTCGCGGGCTCATTGCTGACTGCTGTTGCGGTCTCGCTCGGAGGGCTCATCAGCTTCGCTGGTCTGATTGTGCCGCATGTTGCGCGCCTACTGCTCGGCCCGGACCATGTTCGCCTTTTGCCCGTCACTGCCTTGTCGGGCGCGATCTTTCTGGTTGTCGCAGATACGCTCGCCCGTTCGCTGTTTGCACCGACGGAGATTCCTGTCGGAATTTTGATGGCGTTTCTCGGCGGCCCGTTCTTTCTCTATCTGCTGCGCCAATCCAAACGGAGCTACGTGCTATGAGTGTTCTCCTCAGCTTTCGCGATGTCTGCTTCGGGTATGGGGGACTTGATGTGATTCAGTCCGCCAGCTTCGATCTGCAGGCTGGAGATTGTACAGCGCTGATCGGACCGAACGGCGCGGGCAAAACGACGATGCTGCGACTTGCTGCCGGCACACTGCGATGCGGTTTGGGAAATGTGCTCCTGAACGGCGAGTCGCTAGATGCGCTTGCGATCAGGAAGGTGGCGCGCACGGTCGCGCTTGTTCCGCAGCAGCTCGACGTTCCTTTTCAGTTCACAGTGCGAGAGGTTGTGGAGCAGGGTCGCACACCGTATCTCGGATTCTTAAGAGGCTTGATGAGTGAAGATCGCATGGCGGTCGATCGCGCCCTGGACCTGGCCGACGTGACTGGATTGCAGAAGCGAATCTTCAATGAACTGAGCGGCGGGGAGCGGCAACGCGTTAAGATCGCCCTAGGTCTCGCGCAGGAACCAAAGCTGCTGCTGCTGGATGAGCCGACGCAGAACCTCGACATTGGGCGACAGGTCGAGCTGATCGATCTACTGCACTTCCTCCACGAGGAAGGCATTACGATCTTCGCTTCGATTCATGATCTTCAACTTGTGGAAGGTAACTTCTCGTCTGTTTTGTTGCTCAGTCCCGATACCCCGCTGATGAGAGGGACGGCGGAGGAAATTCTGAATCCGTCCATACTGGAAAAGGCATTCAATTGCCCACCGCGACGTCATCCTCTACTGCTCGAACGAATTCAGCGGTATGAGAGGAGGGCTGGATGAATACGGTGAATAGGTCGGTCTCCGAAATTCTCTGCGCGATTGGATCGCCAAGCGAGCTGTGGCTTGCGCGTGCGCGTGCTCATCTGGATATGCTGACGAAACCGCTTGGAAGCCTTGGCATGCTCGAGGATATCGCTGCGCAGATGGTGTCCATTCGACAGCAAGAATTTGCTGAGCCGTTGCGGAAGGCAGTGTACGTTTTCGCTGCGGACCATGGAATTACTGCAGAGGGAGTTAGTGCGTACCCCAGCGAGGTGACACGCCAGATGGTGCTGAACTTCCTGGCGCAGGGAGCTGCGATCAATGTTCTGGCAAGACTCCACGATGTCGATATGAAGGTTGTCGATGTTGGGGTCGATGCGGACTTCGACGCGGTGGACGGGCTGTTGAACTACAAGGTGCGCAAGGGTACGCGAAACATGCTGCGCGAGCCCGCGATGAGCGCCGTGGAGGTGACGCAGACAATTGAGGTTGGATTGCAGTTGGCAGCAGAGGCAAAGGTTCAGGGCAAGAACCTGGTGGCCGCAGGGGAGATGGGTATCGGCAACACTACGGCAGCCAGTGCCATTGCGTCAGTATTGACGAAGAAACCTGTCGCTCTCGTTACGGGGAAAGGGACAGGATTGGATGCCGTCGCTCAGGCACACAAACGGCAGATCATTGAAGCTGTCATTCGAAAACATTTTGCGGCTGTTGGATCGGAGTCCGCGCTTGAACCGCTTGAGGTTTTGCGTTGTGTTGGTGGATTGGAGATTGCCGCGATGACCGGCCTGATATTAGGCGCGGCGCAGGCTGGGATTCTGGTGGTCGTTGATGGATTTATTTCAACGGCGGCAGCGGCGATCGCCTTTACGATTGAGCCCAAGGTGCGAGGCTATCTCTTTGCAGGGCATCAATCGGAGGAGCCGGGACACCGGGTATTGCTCGAATACATTGGTTTGAAGCCTATCCTCTCGTTGAACATGCGGCTGGGGGAAGGAACTGGTGCGGTACTGGCGATGCCGATCATCGAGTCTGCAATGTGTCTTTATAACCAGATGGCGACGTTCGCCTCTGCCGGGATCAGCGAGGCGAAGGAGTGAACGCGATGCGGCAGATTCGCGGGCTGGGACTGGAAGCGGCGGTTGCGTTTCAATTTCTAACGCGGCTTCCTATGTCTTCGATTGTGTTCGAGGCCGATTCGCTCTCACGGGCTACCAAGTTCTTTCCGCTGGTGGGACTTGTCGTTGGCTTTGGTGCCGTGCTGCTGCAGAAGCTGTTGCTACTTCATCTGAACCGCTCATTAGTCGCCCTTGTTGTGCTCCTCTACCTCGTGCTGATCACTGGTTGCCTGCACGAGGATGGGCTTGCCGACGTCGCGGATGGGTTTGGAGGAGGACAGTCCAAAGATCGGATTCTCGCGATCCTAAGGGATAGCCGGATAGGGAGTTATGGCGCGACAGCCCTGATCTTATCCTTGCTCGCGCGTTATCTGTTGCTGGGCGCACTGCCCTTAGAACATTTTGCAGCATACGTCATTTCAGCACATGTCTTGTGCCGCTGGACTTCGCTCCCGTTGAGCTACTTTCTTCTACCTGCACGCGAACAAGATGGTCAGGGCGCAAGAATTGCCAAGCTGACGTTGTTGCCTTCACTGATATTCGGATCGGTCTTCAGTTTTGCTGTAGTTGCTTTTGCGCTGCGGTGGTCGGCAGTGGCTCCGCTGCTCGCCGCAACCCTTGCGGTTGTATTAAGTGGCTGGTTTTACGCTAGAAAAATTGACGGAGTGACTGGTGATTGCTTCGGTGCGACCAATCAACTGGCAGAGATCGCCGTCTACTTCTGTGGAGTGTGGATGCTATGAGCGAGATCCTTTTCATTCGCCACGCGGAGACAGATATGGCTGGGACCTTTTGCGGTGGGCGCTCCGATCCTGAATTGAACGCACGCGGTCGGGTTCAACTAGCAGAGTTGATCAAGACGCTTCGCAAAGAGGGGATCAACGTTGTTTATACCAGTGACCTGCGGCGAGCTCATCAAACAGGGATCGGAATCGCCGAGGCGTTTGGCGTCGATTGCCATGTGCGTCCTGCGCTCCGGGAGATCGACTTTGGTCAATGGGAGGGCCTCGCCTGGGAAGAGATTGAACGGCGAGACAAGGCGTACGCGCTCCGTTGGATTGCAGAATATCCCCACCTGCAAGCGCCCGACGGTGAAAGTTTCTGCGACTTTGAGCGGCGGGTCTTATGTGAGGTCAAGACTCTTTCCGCGGAGGCGGAAGTCTCCGGTCGCAGGATCGCGGTTGTCACTCATGCAGGGGTACTCCGTACTGTGCTGTGCGCCCTGCAGGGATGTTCCGAAGAGAACGCGTGGGAACAGACCAGATCGTACTGCTCAATCGTCCGCCATTCGAGCGTCACTTCCTCATTGCAGCCGATGGAGGTGAGGTCTTGAACTCATCAAACGTTGACGTGTGTGAGCTGATTGGGTGGGGGCTGGATGACTACGCCTACCGGAATTGCGCGACCAGTGCTGAGGCAGAAGGAGCTTGCAAAACGGGTTGAGCGGGCGCGAAAAATATTGGAGGAGCGCGAACGCTATACAGGATGGGCCCGCTCTACTTGCGGAAAAAACCGAAGAGCGTCAGGCATCTTCTTACCGGACGTTTGTCAGCGCAAGGATTTGCGGGAGGAATATGAAGCGTTCAACTGGGAACTGGGCGTAGTTGATTTACGACGCCTTCTTGCCTTCCAGCGCAGACTTGTTTTCAGTTCCGCATTGCCTGGCATGTGCATTCCAGCAAAGGATGACTGGCCTAAATTGGTCTCGCTGGCCGTGGGCTCGCAAAGAACCACAGGGCATCACCTTCTGTGTAACAAAAGCACGATCGATGGTATGGATATCAGACTGCATTCGAGCAATCCCGACCTGCAAGTTCGGTTGAGCGGAAATGCAGATCACGGTAATTGATTCTCCAATTTCTCTCTATGGTGGCAGTCCCTTCTTCGAGGTCGCCGAGTTTCGTGGACGCTGGTTTTTGCGTGATGGATACCACCGCGCCTATCGTTTGCTGCAGGCGGGAGTGCATCAAATGCCTGCTGTCGTCATTCACGCACGGACGATTGGAGAACTTGGCGCAACTGACCCGTGGTTCTTCGGCGAAGAACAGTTGTTTTCCGACCACCCGCCGCGCGTCACGGATTTTCTTGATGAGAGCCTGATTCTGCGTTACGAAAGGGCGGCGCTTCGCAAGGTCATTCGTATCCGTATTGAAGAGTCGCTTGAACCTTTTGATGAGACCGAAGAACTGCAAGGAGAAGAGATATGAGTATTGCAACGACACGTGGAGACGGAGGACAGACTGGGCTGGCCGGCGGGATTCGAGTTTCGAAGGCAGATCTGCGCGTCGAGACATACGGAACTGTCGATGAACTGAATACGGTGCTGGGTTTTGCTCGCAGCATCTGCACAAACAAGGAGATCTGTGGCTGGACCGAAGAGATTCAACGCACGCTGTTTCGCCTTGGATCGGCGCTCGCGACTCCGACGGAGAGTAAGAAGGCACCTCCGTCGATGACTTCTCAGGATGTTGAAGCGCTGACGAAGCTGGTTCACCAGATCGAATCGACAGAGGGTATCCTCTCCGATTGGTCGCTTCCGGGCGCACATACCGAGTCGGCAGCCTATGAGGTTGCGCGCACGGTGTGTCGTCGAGCGGAACGGAATGCAGTTCGTCTCGGCTCCAGCGGCGTGGAGGTCAAGCCCGAAATACTTGCTTACCTCAATCGCCTCTCTGACGTTATCTGGCTCTTCGGCAGATTGATCGAGGTAAATGCGGGAGTGGATGCGCGTCTCCGCAGCGGCGAGACGGCTGGACCGAAATGGTCCCGGGCCTGGAAATGACAAAGGCTGGGGCTTTCGACGAGAGCGAGCGCGAGGCTATTTACCGTGCGATCCGGGAGCGCAGAGATGTGCGCCGCGGCTTCTTGCCCCAACCGATGCCCGACGAATTACTTATGAGGCTCCTGGAAGCCGCGCACAATGCTCCTTCGGTCGGCTTAATGCAGCCGTGGCGCTTTATCGTCATCAGAGATCTGGCCGTGCGGCAGGCCATACACAATATCTTTCTGGATGCGAACAAGCAGGCGCTTGCCGGCTACGAGGGCGAACGGCAACGGAACTACGCAGGCATGAAACTCGAGGGCATACTCGAAGCACCGCAAAATCTTTGCATCGTGTGCGACTCAGAGAGTAATCAAGGACATCGCCTGGGACGGCGCACGATGCCGGAGACAGCGCTTTACTCCGCTGTTTGCGCTGTGCAGAATTTGTGGCTTGCGGCACGAGCGGAAGGAATCGGCGTGGGATGGGTCAGCATTCTGGAGCCACACCTGTTGCGTCGAGTGTTGAAGATACCGGAACGCATTACTCCAGTGGCGTACCTCTGTCTCGGTTATGTTGACGCATTTGCCTCGGAGCCTGATCTGGAACGCGCGGGATGGGAGAAACGAACATCTTTGAGGAGGGTGCTCTCGTTCGACCAGTACGACAGCGGTTGGGATGAGGAGAGGTTAGTCCCGTGAAGGCGCGCGCAATTATGGTTCTGGGCACCGGCTCGCATGTGGGCAAGTCGCTTCTGACTGCGGCGCTCTGTCGAATCTTTTCGCAACACGGCCATCGGGTTGCTCCGTTCAAGTCGCAGAATATGTCATTGAACTCTGCCGCCACAGTTGAAGGACTGGAGATTGGCCGGGCACAGGCATTGCAGGCTGAGGCCGCGGGAGTTGCGCCCTCAGTCCACATGAATCCGATTCTGATCAAACCATCGAGCGACAGCTCTTCGCAGATAGTCGTGCGCGGCAAGATCTGGGGAAGAGTGACTGCGGCAGACTACCATCTGAGGCGCGTGGAGGAGTTGTTGCCGATCGTACGAGAAAGTTACGAAACACTTGCGTCAAAGTATGAAGTCATCATTCTGGAAGGCGCCGGCTCGCCCGCAGAAATTAATCTGAAGCAGCACGATATAGCGAACATGCGGATGGCGGAGATGGCCGATGCGCACTGCCTGCTGGTTGGCGATATTGATCGGGGTGGGGTGTTTGCTTCGCTGCTCGGAACCCTGGAATTGCTGGACCCTGGAGAGCGTGAACGCATTCAGGGATTTGCGATCAACAAGTTTCGTGGCGATGCTGCCCTTCTCGAGCCCGGAATTCGGATGATCGAAGAACGCGTGCGGAAAGCGTGTCTCGGAGTTGTGCCATATCTTCGGTCACTCATGCTGGAAGAAGAAGACAGCCTGGGGCTTCCGGTGGTGACGCAAACGCAATGGACGCCGGGCTCGTCCTACGACAACGCGAGCGACCGGCCTTTGCGTGTGGCCGTACTTGCATTACCGTCCCTTTCAAATTTCACGGACTTCGATTCACTGCGCGCTGAGCCATCGGTCTCGCTAATGTTCTGCCACACAGCAGATGCGCTTACACAGGCAGATGTCGTCATTCTTCCGGGGAGTAAGCAGTCGGTGGATGATCTGTTGTGGATGCGTGAACAAAGCCTGGACGTCGCTGTACAGCAGTATGCCCAGTCAGGCCTTGTGGTCGGAATCTGTGGTGGTATGCAGATGCTGGGGGAGACAATTACGGATCCTCTTGGGATGGAGCACAAAGGCTCGGTCTCCGGCCTTGGGTTGCTGCCGATTCGGACAATCATGCAGGCTGACAAAGTGACTCGCAATGTGACGGGAGACATGGTGGAGAGAGTTTTGTTTGGCCAGCCGGTTACGAACAGCAAACTTTCCGGCTATGAGATTCATATCGGGCAGACGATCTATCAGGCAGGAGCCAAGCGCTTCGCAACCCTGTCGGCTGGCTCTGGGTCGTCTGAGGGTGGCATCGACGGGTGCGTAAGTGCAGATACTCGTATCTTCGGCACTTATTTGCATGGGCTCTTCGATGACGACGGTTTTCGTCATCAATTCCTCTGCGCCGCTAGAGCGTTTCACAAACTTACAGGGCCAGTTGAGCTGCATCTCTGGAAGCAGCTTCGCGAAGAATCACTGAACCGGCTTGCTCGCGAGGTCGAAAAGGCGCTGGATATGGAGGCGATCTTCGGCTGGGTCGGTGTTCCTTATGATGGCATTGCTTCAGTAGAAAGTGACGTTCTTTTGAAGCGGGAGAGCGTGCCGCGATGAGCGACCGAAAGGTTATTGCGGCAGCCTACCTATTCGACTGGATTGCAGGCGATCCTGAGTGGTTTCCGCATCCTGTGCGGTTGATCGGCAAGGGTGTGGTTGAGGGAGAGCGTGTGTTGCGGAGGCGTGGCCAAACGCCTGCAATTGAGATTGCACTTGGCGGAGCGTTGACCTTCGGTTTAGTTGCGGGAACTTACATTGGAACAGCAATGATGATTGCATGGATAAACAGACGTGGGCGCGCAGTGGGGTTGGTCGCCGAGACGCTGCTCGCCTGGACATGCCTGGCATCACGCAATCTGCATGATGAGGCCTCGGCCGTGATTGCTGCGCTAGAAGTAGGAGATGTTGCCCTGGCACGACAACGGCTCGCGAGGATCGTCGGACGGGATACGCAACATCTTGACGTGTATGAGATTAATCGTGCTGTCGTCGAAACCTTGGCAGAGAGCTGCTCAGACGGTGTGATCGCTCCTCTGTTCTATATGGCGATAGGAGGAGTGCCGCTCGCCATGGCGTACAAGGCGATCAATACGCTTGACTCCATGATTGGTCATGCGGACGAACGATATTTTTATTTCGGGAAGGCGGCGGCGCGGTTGGATGATGTAGCCAATTTTCTTCCGTCACGGCTTACGGCACTTGGCATTGCCGCGGCCGCTGCAGTCATTGATGGTGCGAGCAGCAAGGCCGCCCTGGACACATGGTTGAGTGACGGGATGAAGCACAAGAGTCCGAATGCGGGACAGCCCGAGAGTGCGATGGCTGGCGCAGTGGGAGTTCGTCTGGGGGGTGACAACTTCTATGATGGCGAACTGGTGGCGGCGCCTCTTATTGGGGAGAGATTCTCTCGACCTTCAACACGCGCGACGAAGCAAGCGATTCGGATCGTCGCGCTAACCTCTGCCCTTGGCGCCTTTGCTGCGCTGGTACTGCGGAGAGGGAAAAGATGAGCGGAGCTCCCGACTTTCTGCCGCCGATACATGGCGGCCAACTTCGACAGATCGCGGCGCGTTATGGAATTTCCGCCAACCGTCTGCTCGATTTCAGCGCCAATATCAATCCGGCTGGGCCGCCACGACCGGCGCTGGCCGCGATACGGCAAGCGCTCGAGGATCCTGCGACTCTTGGAGTGTATCCAGATCTCGAGTTGGTTGAGCTGCGGAAGACAATCGCAAGGTGTGCCAATACCCAGCCAGAAAATATCGCGGTTGCGAATGGCTTTGTGCCATTGCTTGAGGCTGCGTTGCGATCACTGAAGATCCAAAAATGCCTCTTGCCTGTTCCCTCTTTTGGCGAGTATCGGCGCTCGCTTGAGAACGCTGGTGCGATTGTCAGCCCCTACCGTTTTTCGCCCGAAGACGAATTTCGGTACGAGTCAGCGCCGATTTTGAACGCTTTGCTGGAACAGCAGTGCGACGCGATTTTACTGGCCAATCCGCAGAATCCGTCGGGCGTGCTCTGCGCTGTTGGGGAAATGCGCCAATTGATCGAAATGGTGGCGCGACATGGCATCACTGTGTTGTTGGATGAGGCGTTTGTCGACTATTGTCCATTCGATTCAGCGACTCGGCTGGCAATAGAACGCCCAAATGTAATCGTGTTCCGTTCAGTTACGAAATTCTTTGCCATGCCCGGATTGAGGATAGCCTACGCGGTCAGCAACCCCTCACTCCTATCTGCGATGAATCGCTTTGTTGCGCCGTGGCCGGTTACGAGTTTTGCTTCGGATGCAGTCTGCGCTGCATTACAGGACGAAGTGTATGCTGAAGAGTCGCGACTCGCCAATGAGCAGCGACGCTTCTGGCTGGAACAAGAGTTTGCACGGTTGAGAATCGCGACTTATCCGTCAAGCGCGAACTTTCTTCTGCTGCGATTTTGCGACAGAGTGAACCTCGGTCTCATCTGGGAAAAGATGATCGTCGAGGAAGGGATTGTGTTGCGTTCTTGCGCGAACTTTGAAGGACTCGCTGCGGGACACCTGCGGGTTGCAGTTCGATCCGAGCCAGAGAACCAGAGATTGATTCGCGGCCTGGAGCGGGTGCTTTCCGGCCGGCGGAGGGATTATTATTACCCGATAAACTATTGATAACAAGGAAGAAAAATTCTAGACCTGCGAAAATGCCATCACAAATGCCATAAGAAAATGAACCTTAGCCCAAATTCAGCTGGAAAGTCGGGCCTCACATACAAACCGCCGTGGCGCATGAGCAAAGCTCAATAATAGAGAAAAGAAGCCCGTTAAGTAGAAAAGTAGTCCAATCTCAGGGGGCTGCCCAAACCGGGATCGCCAGCTTTGCCTCGTGCTTAGGCTTCGGAAGGCTGGTAGTGCGCGGGCGGGTTGTTGATTGAGGCTTCCAGATGGAGAGCTTCTGACGCAGTTCATCCTCGTTCCGCGGAAGAAAGGTTTGAAAAGCTTTCGCAAGTTCGGACTCGGTGTAGCGGTTCATGCGGATTTTGGCCCGGGTCTTTTCATCCTGAACCTTCTTGCGCCATGGATCTCCTGACCGATAGCTCGCTGGATAGCTGCCGTTGTCGGAGTTTCCATTGGCCCATTTCGGCCTGACTCCCTCTTTGTGGAGGAAATCGCAATACGAGGTCGCGTGGCATCCGAGCAGGATGGCGGCGAAGATGACAACATCTCTTTTCTGTAATGTGGTTTTCTTCGCGGAGCGGCGCTTTCTGCCCGAGAATTTGTCCATAAGAGCACTCAGTTGCTCTTCCATTGGAGTGGTGGGCGATTCCTGCACGATTCTCTCGCCATTTAGAGCCAACGCGAGCAAGGAACTCTTATCGACCCTGCCTTGTAACAAATGATCCGCCTGTTCCTTCACGACCTCTCTTAGTACGCTAAAGATGGCTTCCCCGTGGCGCTTGTGCATGGCGAGTAGCTCTCCCACGGCCTCGCTTCTTTTCGGCTCATAGCGGGCGGCACGGCTCAACTCCATGTTGAACCTTGCAGCCAATTCCGCTTCAGACCGCTGACTTAGCTCCAACGCATGGCACGTATAGTCAACAGCCATGCTCTTTTTCAGGGCCGTCCTGACGCGGTCCGGTGAAGACATCAATCTCATAGTCGGTTTGGGGATCTTGTGCCTGAAGGCCGGTGGCGATGATGGCAAACCTTCGATCAATACATTGGCTGCAACAGCCGCAGTGTTGCTGAGCTTTGGTCTTGAACATCATGTGGGCGCAGGAGCATGTGCGCCCAATCAGGTGCTCCGCTTGATGCGTCTTTAGACTTTCCACAACATCTTTCTTCGTCTTGAAGAGGTAGGGATTATCAATAGCAAAATCACGTCCGGCAACCGCCGTGCAAAGCTCTCCGAGCAGGTGCAAAGCGACAGGATGGGTTGTGCGGGAGGCGCGGGAACGAATGACCTCGCCAGCCACCGGGAGGTTCAGGCTGACTACTCCATTCTCGAAAAAGCGGACCCCGCCTGCCTGGACAGACGCGCCAACCACCGCGCCCAATGCGGCATACAGAAAGGACCGGGTGCGTTGCGTAGGTTCGCGCCCAAAGTTCCCGTCCTTATTGATCCATACGGGAACATGGAACAACTGCTGCGGAAACTCCTCCTGGAGTTTGTTGAAGAGTGTCGTTTGTCGTGCGCTCAGTGTCGCGACAGGCCGGTGGCTCACGAGAACCAAATTGAGGCCTTTCCGGGCGCTCTCAACGACTCCGGCCAGAGAATCCAGGCCACCGGAAAACATGACCACTCGTTCCGGGTGTAGGAAAGGCCAATCGTCCTTGTCCCCGAACTCCAGATATTCCTGCTGTGCGGAGCGTTTCTCGGACAGAGGCGTGAACCGGAATGAGTAATGATCATCCGAGAGGAAGCGAAGCACTTCGATCATCAGGTTCGAGACGGAATCCCAAAACTCAGGGTCTCGCACAGGGATCGCGAAGGAAAAGTCGCGCCCCCAAGGCTCCGTGCTGTCCTCATCGGTCCACTGGGAACCTCGTTGTGTGGAGCAGTCTGCGGTGTAAACGTAAGCGGCAATCTCGAGCAGGTCCATCAATCGTGGAGAGAGATGGTGTTGGAGGACCTTGGCTACATTTTCAAAACGAATGTTGACGTTTGGCTGGCTCCCAATCGAGTCAAGCTCGATGATTCTTCTCCCCTCCCTGATAGCGTCATCGTTTCGAACCGTGGCTCCGCTGCACAGAAAAAGGCGGGGTTCTATCATTGATCCGCCTTCTGTCGCGCCAGTTCAGAGAGCAATTTCTGCATGGCAACGGCGAGAAAGCCGGACGTGTTCTCCAGGTCAATCCCTTGCTCGTACTCTGTCTTTGAGTACCAAGCACCGCAGAAATCGCGAACAATGCGGGCACTCTGATCGCAGTGCAGTTTGAGCGAATCCTCAAATCGAGCGAAATCCCCTGCATCCTGAATTCGTTTTGTCCCGATCTCTGCTGCCGTGATTCGGCTTAAGTAGAAATTCAGAAAACGCGCAACGAATCGGCCAAAGAATCGTTGTCCTAACTTGCCAAACCCCTTCTTGGTTGAAAGGGGGCGCATCATTTCCCGCACATCTTCACTGCTCTCACCAAACAGGCTGTGACTACGTGCTCTGGACAGGCTTAGAAGTGCTTCTCCGGCAGCTTGCTGCGCTATTTCGCTGATGTCTGTAGCGCCTCTCGTGCTCTGACGGACATAGCGGTCAATGGCATCCTGCACCTCGGCCGTGAAATCGAAAACGGTATGTGCATTGGCGAGACGGAGACCGTGTGCCGCTAGTGCCGACTCCCAGTTGTCCTTGCGGGAGGCCAGCGCGATCTGCGTCAGCAGATAAAACGTGTAGCGGACTCCTGGATCATCAACCGACCTATCCAGTGCACCCTGGGCGGCATCCAGAGTGCGAGATGTAATGTTTGAAATATCCGTTTCTGGGGATGAACTCATCCCCTGCGCTCCCGCAACCAGACTTACGACTTCGTTCCACTTGCGGGTTGTCGGTATCTTGCCCAGCCGGGTATGCCCCATACATCTCCACTAGGGTTGGCTCAGGTAGCCCGCGATTTTGAGCGCAGGGTTCGAGAGAAATTGTAAGGCCACGTAAGTATAGGCGACGCTCCTTCTGGCCGGAATTGGCAAACTAGTTTCGGGGCCTCTAAAAACAGATATTCCCCGTTTCACCACTCGCGCACTCGCGTTGCGCGAGTAGAAATTGCATAGTGAAACCCCACGTCTTTACCCGGATATTCAAGTTTTCCACTCGCGCAGCCATATAAATGCTGGCTGTTCCATCGCTATGCGGAAATCCTTACCAGAGTGAAAGGTTCAAATATGACCCATACCATTCTGCGTCTTCCCGCGGTTCAAGCAGCGATCGGCCTCTCCCGCAGCACGATTTACCTTCGGATCACCGAAGGCACATTTCCCAGACCTGTCTCACTCGGCGCGCGTGCCGTGGGCTGGCTCCAATCTGACATCGAAGAATGGTTGCGCCAACGCATTGAGTTGAACAGAACGCAGGCATGAGCGCCGCCATCAACAGCAACTCTGTCACTCCAGACGGTCGTGCGGGATCGCTCGTTTATTGTGGAGTTGATCAACTTCGCCCACATCCGGCATACGCATCGTTAGACCTCGCCGTTTCAGCTCCGGTACTGTCGGCGCTCATCGAGCGAGGAGACACAGCCTTTCAAGAGCCTGTGCTCATCACGCACGAGTGCACCATTGTTGACGGGTATGACCGTTGGGAACTGGCCAAGCGGCAGGGGCGGCCGACGCTCCCATGCATTGAATACGACCTCTCGGAACAAGAGGCTCTTGTCTGGCTTCTCCAGAAACTCCGCCCGTCAAGGGGAGTCAACAATTTCTGCCGCACCCTGTTGGCTCTGGAATTAGAGGCCGGTTTGAAGCAGCGCGCCCACGCAAACCAGCGTCATGGCGGGTTCCGCAAGGGTTCGTCAAATTTGACGGAGGCTGAGCGGCTGGATGTCCGTTCGGAAATTGCTGCCGCCGCCGGTGTCTCCACGGGGAACGTGAATAAGGTGAAGCAAATTTTGACGGATGCTCGACCTGAGTTGATCATGGCCCTTCGTACCGGCGAGGTAAGCATCCATCGCGCATGGTGCTGGCTGAAGGAACCGGAACGCCAATTGGAGCATCTCGATCTCTTCCGTGACCGATGCGGCATCACGAAAACAGTGAATGCTCTCCTGCGCGCGCATCGCAACCTGGCGCAGCAAGGACCGTTCAATCCGTTTCGCATTGCGAATGCTTTGGCCGGACTAGATTCCAAGCGACGTGAGGGCCTCCTCATCGCAGAAATCAAAGTCCCTGGCGAAGTGCTTCTGCTATCCCCGACGCTTTGTCAGGCCCTTACCCAACAGGGAAAGCTGATTCATGAAGCAGACTGAGCAGAAACTACGAAAGATCTTGGAGTTGACGCGGACGGAATGGGACCGCCCAACAACACGCCCCGCAGTTCGGGAGAACTTCCAGCGCGTCTGCGATTGTCGAACACCTGTTCTTGGTGGCGAGGTCTACGCGTCTGCCACGGAAGGGAAAGTCTTTTATCACACCTGCAAGTCCAAATGTTGTCCGTCCTGCGGGAATCGTGGCACGCAACTCTGGCAACGAGAACAATGGTGTGCGCTTCCAGACATACCCTTTGTTGGGATCGTTCTGACTATGCCCGACGTGTTCTGGCCAATATTTCGCTACCATCGGCATCTGCAACATGATCTTCCGGCTCTCGGAGCGTCCATTGTGCAGCAGTGGGCATGGAAGCGATACCGTGTGCGTCTCTGCATTATTGTGGTGCAGCACACGTTTGGTGGTCGCCTCAACCACAACCCGCACCTCCATATCATGGTCTCTGCTGGGGGACTCGATGCCGAGCAGGCGCGCTGGATTGAATCCATCCACTTTCCCCATGACGAAATCATGGCCCTATGGAGGCTTGCCGTCACAACATATCTTGGACAAGCGCACGGTAGCGGCTTGCTGAATTGCGAACAGCTTCCTGGCCAGTTTCAGAAAGTTATCGAGCATCAAGCCATGCGGAAATGGAACATACACATTACTCGTGTAATGTCCAAACGTCACTTCCTGGGATATGCCGGACGCTATATTCGCCGATTGCCTATTTCGCAAAGGCGGATCCTTAGAGTTTTGGAAACGGAGGTTGTCTATCAGGTCAAGGACACACGGGCCAAGGCCATGTGCGAAGCCCGCTCAACACCGGCGAACTTTGTAGCTCTTATGGCGGAACACGTCGCGGACCGATACCGGCATTCCATGCGTTATTTTGGCCTGCTGTCCCCACGAGCGAGCAGAAGCGTGACGTTCGCGGGCGTCAGCGAGAGTAATATCTGGATATCGGCCAAAGCTCATCTGTTTCCCGACGCCTTGAAACCGGTACTTCCAGCGCCAGAGTTTGCCACCAGTCGGCACAATCCATAAAAAGAGGCCGCGCCCATCCGTCATCTGATATGACACAGACCTCGGCCTAGCTTTTCGGATTTCAGTGTCGGTCAGCAAAGTGCCATCACCAGGCCTCTATAGAGCCATCAAAAATGCCATCACTAGGATTTGGCTTCCACTGTACCTCCTCGGACAACATCGGACAACAAAATAGTAAAACCCGCATGATTAGCGGGTTTTCAGTGTCCTTATTAGATCTTATCGGACGACCTCAGATTACTTATTGGTCGGGGCGGAGGGATTCGAACCCCCGACCCTCTGCTCCCAAAGCAGATGCGCTACCAGACTGCGCTACGCCCCGACTCTCTTTAGTTTATCGCATCGGGTCTGCAATCGCCTTTACAGAGCGCCGAACATGCCGTGAGAACCTGTGCCGAACATCGCGTGGAAGAGGCCGTCGAAGACCCATGCCAACAGGAGCATGGGCAGAAGAACCAACGCGGCGAGCACGAGGCAGAGGCCACCAAGAAAGAGCCAGCTCTGTATAGTATGTTTTCGCGGCTCCTCCATGCTGCCGATCAGCAGAGCGTAGTTGCGGCGGTTGGCACGCCAGGCGATATCAAACATATCGCCCAGCACCGGGATCGAACCAACCACAACTTCGATCGCGACGTTGGCCACCATGCGCGTCACTGTGACGTAGGAGACGCCGCGAACCCACGCGGCGATGATGATGATGCAGGAGGCGATGCCGCCGATCAGGTCGCCGATACCGGGAATGAAGCCGACGATGCCGTCCAGGCCGAAGCGGATGGAGGTGCCGGGAATTTTGATGAAATCGTCCAGCACATGCGACAGAAGGTCGAGGTTTTCGTCGTCGAAGGCTCTGCCGCCGCGTTTCAGGCGGGGCAACAGGACTTCGGGTTTCGCGGTAAACGCCATCGGACCCCCACCAATCCCCTGCAGGGGTTGCCCGCGGGGTGCCGGTGCTATAATTCCAGTATACGGCGGCTATAGTTCAGTGGCAGAACGCCGCTCTGTGGCAGCGGATGTCGTGGGTTCGAAACCCACTAGCCGCCCCAAACTTCTCTCATACTTTTTGATGATCGCGGCCCAACCTTGTCCCGCATCTCCCAAGCCTCGTCTTCTGCACCGTCCGAGCGTCTTTACGCTGGAACGTCTGGTTGGGCTTATCCGACGTGGAAACCTGACTTCTATCCCGCGGGCATGCCGGCGAAGAAGTTCCTCGAGTTCTACGCCTCGCAACTGACCTCCGTCGAAGTCAACTACACCTTTCGCACCCTGCCCACGGCCAAAATACTTGAAGGTTGGCTTGCATCGACCCCGGTCGACTTCCGCTTCAGCTTCAAGTCGCCGCAGCGCATCACCCACTTCAAACGCCTCGGCGACTGCAGCAAAGACGTAGCCCAATTCGTCGGCGCGCTCGAACCGGTCCGTCAACGGGGCAAGCTCGGCCTGCTGCTGTTCCAACTGCCGCCCAACTTCAAGGCCGATACCGAACGTCTCACCGCCTTCCTAAACATCCACGAATTTCAGGCATCAGGTGATACTCCCATCGCATTCGAGTTTCGCCACGAATCGTGGTTCAACGAAGAGATCTACGCTATCCTGCAGGAACATAACGCCGCGCTCTGCATCGCCGAGAGCGACGACTTCCGAACGCCGGAGGTTCATACCGCAGCCAGCCACACCTGCTTCCGGCTGCGGCGAACCAACGGCTACTCAGCGGAAGAGCTTGACGCCTTCGCCAGACGCTTCACCGCGCTCGCCGAGCAGCGCGACGTCTACGCGTACTTCAAGCACGAAGATGAACCGACCGGCGCACTGAACGCGACGGCGTTCCTCACCTGCGCCCACGACGATGCAGGGAAGCGTTGATGCAGACGGCGGAGCTTGAGGCGATCGCGACTCGCGATGTTGGATTTCGTCCGCGGCGTTACCTGAGCAATGGACATCTGCAGACCATCGCGGGAAACTATCTGTCGCGCGTCAACGACCTGCCGGCACCGGTAGAGCAGCTGGTTGAGGTGTCGCCTGCGACCGCGAACCAGATGGCAAGCCAGGTTCTCTGCCATTGTCACTGGCAGCCGGAAGAGGTTCGCGCGACGCGGCCTACGGCCATCATCGTGCATGGGCTCGAAGGCTCGTCGAACTCGCAGTACGTTGTCGGCAACGCGAACAAACTGTGGCGCGCGGGCGGCAATGTCGTTCGCATGAACATGCGTAATTGCGGTGACACGGAGGCTCTTTCGCCTACGCTTTACCATTCCGGGCTCTCCAACGACGTGCTCGCGGTGATGAACTTCTTTGTTGCGCAGTACGGACTGCAATCGATGTCGCTGATTGGCTATTCGATGGGAGGAAACCTTGTCCTGAAGCTGGCGGGCGAACTGGGGACGGCTGCGCCGGCGACGCTTGGCTCCGTGATCGGAGTTTCTCCTGCTGTTGATCTGCAGCCTTCGGCTGACGCGCTGCATCTGCCGCAAAACCGTTTATACGAATTGAAGTTCCTCCATAACCTTCTGCGCCGCTTCCGCCGCAAAACCGTTCTCTTCCCTCGCGCATACGATCGAAATCGCGCCACGGGAATCCATTCGCTGCGTGAGTTCGACGATCGCATCACGGCACTTTATTCCGGCTTCAGCAGCGCTGACGATTACTACAACCGCGCGGCGGCAGCGAATGTGCTCGATCGCATTGCCGTGCCGACCCTGATCCTGCATGCCCTGGACGATCCCTTCATCCGTCTTACTGCTGAAACCTGCAACAAGATCCGCACGAATCCCAACATCACGCTGATTGAAAGCAAGCACGGCGGGCACTGCGCCTTTCTCGCTCAGCCGGATGCGAGCTGCGGCTACGACGGTTACTGGGCCGAACATAGGCTGCTTCGCTTTCTTCTGGCTCACGCCTGAGCTTGCCCGTCCCTCCCTGCCCTCCTGTGACGCTAAGATAGTTTGTAATGCTCTCTGAATGGTCCGCTGAATGTTCCGCTGACGATCCTGTCCTTGTTGTGCCGTGGGCCGATCCGTCGGACAGCACCGGCAACCGGGGATTTATCGACCTGCGCGAGAACCCCTACGACCTCGATCATCTGCCCGAAGCTGAGCGCTACCCTCCATTGATGCATGCCCTGCGCGCGTTGAACGCGGCACGGTCTCCGGTCTTTACGGCGAAGTGCGATGCGTGGCCGCTTGATGCCGAGGAACTCGACGCGCTTCGATTGCACCTCGACGTCAGTGTCGACGAGGGTGCGGCCGGATTCAACAGCTACATCGACATCCTGTGGCGCGAACGCTCGCTCTTCGCGTCGTTTCATTTACAGGAGCAGATGCTGCACCGTTTCACCCGGCATGCTGCTCCGCTGGAATTTCCCTACGCGATGCTCGACTGCATTCTCCGTCCGGCGATGGTCGACCTGACGGGTCCGCAGGAGGGATTCGCCGTCAGCCTGTACGTAAAAGCGCTTGGCCACGACGCGAAGTCCGCAGAGGAGAACTGGGCTTCGGCCCTGGATGCGGCTGTCGCACTGATTCGCAGCAAAGATTTAGCCTTCACGTAGCCGGTTCCCCCTCTCACTCCGTGAGGGGTACCCCCCCCATTGCCTGCGCGTAACCCTCTATGTTTCAGCAATTTACGAGAGGTCAAGCCCGCCAAATATTTCCAAACAAAAGGGTTACGTCCAAATATTTCCAAACAAAGGAGTTATCTGGGAAACCTGCCGTTGCCCATGGAACCTTTTCTGAATTTCACCCTATAGTTCTATTTTACCGAATGGAGCATAACTAACCTGCCACGCGAATCTCCTTGATTGGCGCGGGTTTTCGTCACTTTGGGGCTTGACAAGCGAATTTGCTGAGCAAAATCGCAAAAAATAATTTTGCGCGCGATGAAGTGATGGAAAATGTTCCTCTTCTGGCCACTCCCCGGCTGGTCATCGTGACCGATACAATCGAAGAAGACGCGCGGGCGAGTAGCTCAATTGGATAGAGCATCAGCCTTCTAAGCTGACGGTTGCAGGTTCGAGCCCTGCCTCGCTCACCACTAACTTTTTGAAAATTAGCGTGTTAAGCATTGACGCCGCGCGGGTTGGATATCAGAATTCGACTATGCGACGCCACAAATCCATGTTGATCGCACTTGTGTGCGGCGCGATCGTGGGTGCCCTCGGCACATTGATCGACTTCCGCAGGATCCACCATGTTCCTTTCTTCGCGAAGGACTATGCGCTGCTGAGCCATCAAGTGCTTTTCTACGCCTGCCTGGGATGCTGGGTTGTCTTTAGTTTTTATTGGGATATCGCGGCGAAGAACTCGGCTCCGGCGAAGAGTTCGGAGGCAAAAGCTTCGCGCCGGGTTCACGTGTTTCTGGCCAATGCGGCCGTGGTGCTGATCGCTGCGCCGATCCACGGATTGGGACGGTTTCTGCCGGCGTCCGCGTTGCTGATGGCGGTGGGACTTGCAATCGAAGTCGCGGGATTGTCGCTGGCGATCTGGGCGCGGCGGCATCTTGGCCGCAACTGGAGCGGCGAGATCACGATCAAGCAGGACCACCAACTGATCCAGACTGGGCCATACCGGTATCTGCGGCACCCCATCTACACAGGACTTCTTATGATGTACGCGGGTCTGACAGTGGCTACCGGGGAGTGGCTGGGAGTGATTGGACTGGCAGTCGCGGTGTTCGCTTATTGGCGGAAGACGCGGATGGAAGAGGCGACTCTGGGTGTGGCATTTGGTGCGGAGTATGACGCGTATCGCCGTGACACGTGGGCGATTGTGCCGGGAGTATTTTGACCCGCTGGTGGGTCAGCTTCAGCTTCCATGAAGCTAGATAGGGCGTCCGACCGACTCACCTGAATGTGGTACTGCGGCCTGCTTGATGTGGTACTGTCCCCCGCTTGCGTCCGAGGTAACATCCTGTTGCGTGCCCGAGATTTTCACGCGAGGCGAACTGAAATGTTTATTCTTGCAGGGATTGTGGTTTCAATCTTGGTTCTTGCTTTTGTGGGTTTCATGCTAACGGTGTTTGCAGACTGGATCTTCAACAGCCGGAAGGATGAAACAGGCTACGAGACGCCGAACCAGTCTCATCCTAAGCGCTAACCGCATCAGCTCGCGCGAGCCTTTGCTAGGCTTCCATGAAGACGTCTTCGGGCGTCACCTTGCAGTGATCTCCAGCATCGCGATGACCCGTTGCATGGTAGATTGCCGCCAACGCGATCCATCCGAGCGCGAGGCAGCATACTCCGTTCCAGCGCCAATGCACCCAGGCGATGGTCGCGAGCGCGGAGCCCGCTGCTGCACCAGTGAAGTAAACCGTCATATAGACCGTGTTGAGACGGCTGCGCGCCGAGGGCACCAGACCGAAGATGCGCGTCTGATTGGCTACCTGAGTCATCTGCGCTCCCATGTCCAAAACGACCACGCCGACAACCAGCGCGACGAGATGAAAGATGGTCGAGAGATGTGCCGCCTCCTCGGCCCAAAGAAGAAGGTACGAAGTCGCAAGCAGCGCTATGCCGAGGGAGATGACCCATCGCGAACCATGTTTGTCGGCAAGCCGTCCGGCGAGGGGCGCAACCATGGCGCCGGCTGCGCCGACGACGCCGAAGGTTCCGGCTACGCCAGCGCCGAGACCGTAGTGGCTGTGCAGGAGAAAGGCCAGCGTCGTCCAGAAACAACTGAATGAGGCGAAGACGAGAGCGCCGACAAAGGAAGACTCGCGCAACAGGGGCTGGGTGCGGAAGAGTGTCCAGAGCGACTTCATCGCGTCGCTGTAGTGCAGGTTTTGCTTCGGCGGGAGCTTCGGCATGACCTTGCGGGTGAGCGGAACAAACGCCGCATTCATCATAGCGGCCACCACAAAGACCCAGCGCCAGCCGTGAATCCCGCTGACCCATCCGGAAAATGTGCGGGCCAGAAGAATGCCAAGCAGCAGCCCGGTCATGACGGTGCCGATGGCCTGCCCGCGCTGCTCGTGTGAGACGAGGTCGGGAGCGATGGGCAATGCAACGTGAGTCACCGACGCAAACATGCCGATAAGCACGCTGCCGGCGATAAGCAGATACAGGCTGGGAGCGACGGCCACCAGTAGAAGAGCGATCGCCACGGCGGCATACATTCGCATCATCAGGGCACGGCGTTCGAGCACGTCGCCGAGTGGAACGAACGCGAGTAGTCCGACCGCATAGCCAACCTGGGTGGCGACCGCTACGAAGCCGGTGCGTCCGGCGGTGGCGCCGTAAGTGCGGCCCATCTCCAGCAGCAGCGGCTGGTTGTAGTACATCGTGGATACGCCGACGGCGCACGCGAGCCCGAGGAAGGGCAGCGGGGCACGAGGTCCGGTCTTTATAGAAGTGGTCATACCAAAGCTGTCTGTTTATAGTGTAGGGCCTATTGGGCAGATTCGGCATATGCCCGATTCGTCACGATACGGCTAACTGTCGCCCAGGGTCAGTTTCGCGATCGTCGCCAGTTGCATGAAGGAGGTTCCTTCGTAGATCTTTCCGATCTTGGCGTCGCGATAAAGCTTCTCGACGGGGTAGTCCTTCACGAAGCCCGATCCGCCGAAGATTTCGACGGCGAGGCTGGCGACACGCTCGGCCACGTGCGAGGCGAAGTACTTGCACATAGCGGCCTCTTTGAGGAAGTCGAGCTTTGCATCTTTCAGGCGGGCGGCGTTGTAGACGAGCAGGCGCGCCGCTTCGATGTCGGTTGCCATCTCGGCCAGTTGGAACTGCATGGCCTGAAATTCAACGAGAGTTTTGCCGAACTGCCGGCGCTCCTTCGCCCACTTCGCGGCGTGACCCCAGGCTCCGGCAGCCAGGCCGAGCATCTGCGAACCAATGCCGATGCGGCCTTCGTTGAGGGTTTCGATGGCGATCTTGTAGCCTTTGCCGGGTTCGCCGAGCAGCTGCGCAGCGGGAATGACGCAGTCGTTGAAGTTCAGGGCGCAGGTGCTGGAGGCACGGATGCCAAGCTTGTCTTCTTTCTTGCCGAGCGTGAAGCCGGACGTACCTTTTTCGACAACGAACGCAGTGATGCCTTTGTAGCCTGCTGACGGATCGAGCGTGGCGAAGACGAGGAAGAGGCCGGCCTCGTTCGCGTTAGTGATCCAGAGCTTCTGGCCGTTGAGCACGTAGTCGTCGCCGCGTTTGACTGCACGGGTCTGGAGCGCGAAGGCGTCGGAGCCGGAAGAGGCCTCGCTGAGCGCATAGGATCCGATGGTGTCGGTGGCGAGGCGTGTGAGGTATTTTTTCTTTTGGGCCTCGGTTGCCCAGCGGACCAGCGCGTTGATGCAGAGCGTGTTTTGCACATCGACCATTACGCCGACTGAGGGGTCAACCGCGGAGATTTCTTCGACGGCCAGGATGGCGTTGAAGAAGGTGCCGCCGCCGCCGCCGTACTGCTCGGGGATTTCGATGCCCATCAGGCCAAGCTGGAAGAGTTTTTTGATGAGGGCAGGGTCCATGTGCTGCGACTCGTCCATGCTGCGAACCAAGGGGCCGATTTGCTCGGTGGCAAATCGGCGAACCGTGTCGCGAAACATTTGTTCGTCTTCCGCCAACTGCGTCAGCGCCATCGGACCTGCGTGCTGCGACATCCACTCACCTCAAACGAGAGTCACGAAAAGGTGAGTCTAGCATTTTGGATGCATGACTGAATAGGCGTTCAGTGCGATGTCGGCGCACAACGACGCGTGTGTTGAAGTGGTGGATCGATAAGAAGGAGGAATCTAGCCGGCGGCTTTTACCAGACGTCCGCGCCGGCTGACGATCGACAGCTTCTCGGTGTTCAGGATCTTGCGCGCCTGTTCCTTCGCGTGCTTCGCCCATGGACCGACGGGGTCGAGCCGCACATACGCGAGCCAGTGCCGTAGAGCGCGACGGCGCTGTCCCTGCCGCTCGTACGCAAGGGCCAGGTTGTAGTGCGCGTCGGCATACTGCGGCACGAGCGCGACGGCCTTCTGGTAGGCGGCTGTCGCCTCGGGCAGTCGCTGCATCTCGTCCAGCACATTGCCGAGATCGAAGAACGCGAGCGCATACTCGGGGTCGGCTATGGTCGCCTTCCGGTAGTGCTGTTCGGCCTGCTCGTACTTGCGCAGGTTGTAGTGGATCGTCCCCAGATTGATGAGCGCGGGTGCATGCTCGGGCCGGATCGCGAGAATTGCCTGATACATCTCCATGGCCTGCGACATCGTGCCCGGGTTCTCTTCGAGCTGCACTGCGCGCAGAAACATATCCTGTACTTCGGCGGCCTGGCGCGCGGGAGTATCTCCGCCAGTGCTCACGACGCAGAGCTGCCGCGCGGGCGAGGTGTCGAAGTCGAACGCGAGCTGCTGGGTCAGCGGATCCACCAACGCACCGCGATGACGAAAGCTCAACCGCGAGCCTCGACGCACGAAGCTCGCCTCCATCAGCGGATTCCGCATTCCGGCGACGCGCTGCATCGCATCGACCGACGCCCGTATGCTCTTCGCGGAGATGCGGGTGTTGGCCTGCAGGTCGCGCAGCTTCCGCAACTGGCTGAGAGCTTCAAAGGAATAATGTTCGCTGGAGGTGATCAGTCCTGCTCGCTCCCACGCCAGCAGTTGGCGCGTATGCAAGTGCAGGATCCGGATTACGTCTTGACGGCTATATCGGGTCACTATGCGTCTCGTGAGGCACCGTCTTAGAGGCCAGTACAGCAGACTCTTTCTGGAGTATGCCTTCGAAGACCGCGCCAATCAAGACCCTTTCTCGCTGAGCCATCAAAAAGGCGTGGATAACGAGTACCAAACATGGTTCGAGTGTCGTTGATCATGGACTCGGGCCTCGAGGACCTCATACTGAACGACACCGACCGGACGATGTTAATTCTTAAGTAGCCCTTGCTCTAAGGAGAGGCAGGTACTTTGAGCTGCTCGTGTATCAGTCTCGCTGAGGACAGTTGACCATCAGGGTTTGTCGTGAGGACGATGACCCAGTCGAAGACGTCGTCTGGCCACTTGCCGTTTGGCAAAATCTTTTCGGGCGAAGCTCCGAATGCGGTGAGAAGAGCGGGAATATCCCCGTGGCGCCATGCGATGAGCGGGTGTTTGCCGTGAGCTTCGGTTTTCAGTTCAAGCACAAGCGCTTCAGAATCTTTTGTTCCCACCTTGAGATGAAGAGGAAGCCCAGTTGCTTTGCTGAGCGGCTCAAGCGTTAGTCGCGGACGAAAGCTCTTCTCCGAGTCGGCTCCTGCGTACAGGCAGTCAACGGGAACGAAGAGGCCTTGTTCCTGAAATGGCTGGAAGTACTTTGCATAGAGCCGCGCACGGGCTTCACCCACCGCTGTCAGACCTGTTCCGCTTTCGGGCTTCTCCGAGTGACGGACGATCAGCACGGTATTGTTTGCGAGGTAGTTCTGCGCGGATTGGGCTTGCGTGGGCAAGGAAAGCATCGCAGACAGGATAAGGATGGTGAGTGGGGATCGAGGTTGCATTTGCTGCGTCCTGCCTGTCGAGAAGGGTCGATGGAAGAAGAGCCATGCCGCTGGAGGTTCGACGGCATGGCTCTTTGTGAGTGGAGCGTTATCGCTTCGGGGACAATCCAAACGTTACCGAAAGCATGATGCTTCGCGCGGGAAGCACGCTGATGTTGTCGCCACCGGCGATGGGCGTAGGGCCAGTGGTGGTGAAGGGGTCTGTGTAGGTGGTGCCGTTGGCCGAGATCGACTGGGTAAGAGCCGTGCCGGTGATGGAGTCACCCGTGATGCTGTGCTCGTTGAAGATATTGTTGAGGGTCAAACGGAGCTTGGTCTGGTCGAAGCGGCCGCCCGTGCGAAGCGTGTAGTTGAAGAAGACGTTGGTCAGTGAGAAGGGATTGATTGTGGCCTGGTTGTGATACTGACCGTTGTCCTGATAGAGAGTGCCGACGCGTTTGTTGAACAAAGCAACGTCCCAGCCCTTGCGTTGATAGGTAATGGCTTCGGTTTCGACGTCGGACGGCGTGTTGGCGACCCATAGGCCGGATGGCGCGGCAACGGTGATCGGCGCGCCGGTGCAGCCGGTCGGAGCGCAGTTGACGCCCAGAGTTCCTACGTAGGTCGCACGGCCGACAGAGGCATTGAGATACGCGCTGAGACCGTGGCCGATGTAGATATTGCTCTCCGCCTCAAAGCCTTTCGTGATGGAACTGGGCTGGAGAAAATAGACCGGTTCGCCGCTGGGGTCGAGCGTGGAGGAGTAACTGTTCTGAAAGCGGATGTGATAGAAGTCCGCATCGAAGGTCACTCGTTTGAGCTTCACGACTGTGCCAGTCTGATAGGTCGTCGAGCGCTGCTGCTTGGGCAGAGTTCTGACGGGAGTGCCGTTGGGGCCCTGAATGTAGTCGAAGACCTTGCTGGGAGGAACGACGCTGCCGGTAGAAACCTGACCGTAGACAGACCAGTTGCTTTTGAGGCGGTAGTTCGCGTCGATCGACGGCAGCCACGCGGAATAACTGCCGCCGTTGGTGATGAAGCTGTTGGGATTGTTAGTGCCAAGACCGCCGATTGTTTTTCCGTTGTCGGCGAATTGTTTGGTGTCGATGTTGTAGTAAGCAAACTTGGTGCCGGCCGTAATGTTGAGACTCTTGGTGACGTGGAGTTCATATTCACCGAAGGGTTGGTAGGAGTTGGTCCAGAACTTTTCGTTGAAGTTGGATAGCGCCTGATCAGTCCAGTTGTTGAGCGGGTCGCTGGGAAACTGGTGACGGCTTGTCGCAGCCCACTCGTACCAGAGACCGGCGCGGAGGATACCGAACCTCGACACCTGACTTAGAGTCGAGGTCTCGCCGTACTTTCGATAGCTGTTGTACTTGTCCACACCGCACGGGATCGCGGTAACGCCCTTCTTGGTGACGGCGACGTTACAGGGAGCGATGGTGAGGCCGTTGTAGGTCTTGGATCCATTGATGGTCGTGGCGTAGGTGATCGGCGTGGCGTTCGTGAATTTTTCCGAGTTGTCGTAGTTGTACGTGTAGGGCTTTATGTCGAGATTGAAGTTATGACCTAACTCGGAGTGCAGGCCAACGTATTCGAAGTCTGTCGGCACATGGTAGTAGTTGTAGACCTGATTGAGATAGTTGACGGGATCTGAGTTGTTGGTGAGCAGGAAGTTGAGACCCGCGCCGGCAAAGGGCGCGAGCGCTCCGGTGCAGGTATAGCCACTTGCGGCGCCGTACATCTGGCAGCGAGTTGCGCTGAAGTTGGGCGTGTTGGCATCGAGCCAGATAACGCCGGAGAAGCCAGTGAGGACGGTCTTGTTGGAGATTTTGTACTGGGCTTTGATGTCGCCGGCGTTGCGGGTTTGATTGTTGAACGTCTGGTAGCCATCGGACTGCAGATGGTGGACGTCGATCTGGAAGTTGAGCTTGCGATTGGGAAGCACGTTGCCGGAGTCGTATTGGCCGTCGTAGAGATACGTGTTGAATGATCCGTAAGCAACCTGACCACGGACACTCTGGACAGGAGAGAGGTCTTTGGAGAGGAGATGAACGGAGCCTCCGAAGGGAGTGGGTCCGATGTTGGAGGCAGTGCCGGGACTGCGGTCGAAGTCGATGCCGCCGAGGAACTGCGAGGGGAAGAAGGCCCAGGAGTGATGCGTCGGCGTATTGGTGTCGTAGAACGGGATGCCGTCGAAGTCGATATCGTAGCTGCCGTCAGGGAAGCCGCGGAAGTAAGTGCTGGACTGGCCGAGACCAACACCGTTGCTGTTGATAGTGAAGGTTCCAGGGGCCATCGCGACTGCCTCGCCATAGTCGGAGACAGGCGAGGTAAAGTTCTGGATAAAGGCCTGGCTGATCACAGTGCGCGCAGAGCGAGCTTCCAGCAACGCGTCCATGGGGGCGAGCGCAGAGGCGATGGAGCCAACGGAGTTGGCCTCAACGGTCACCTGCTGGGAGACGTCGCCGACGGCCAACGCCACGGAGATATCCTGGTTCTGTGCAGCGGTGAGTTGCACGGTGCGGCGGTCGACAGCGAAGCCGGGAGCCGTGATTTCGACGGTGTAACGTCCAGGCGTCAAGCCTCCAAGAGAGAAGTGACCCTGCGGGTCGACCTTGACGGTGCGGACGTTGCTGGTCGCCTCATTTTTCACGCTGATTGTGGCGGTCTGGAGGATGCCGCCTTTGGCGTCAGTGACGGTACCGGTGACGGCGGCGCCAGTCGACTGAGCAAGCAACGACTGCGGCGCGGCGAGGAGTAAAGAGCATAGACCGAACAGCAGTGCTACGCTCCAGCGATAAAGAGTAGTTTGCATCATAGAATCCCTCCGGTAAAGTTGCAATCAAGCAGATACGGTGAAGACTGAGTTGTCGGCGCCTCGCGACTCTATTGCTGAGCGACTGCTAATGGAAGACCAAGTTTGCGGCGAGTCTCTTCACGCGCGGCGGCAAGGTCTCGTTGAAAATCTGGTGAAGCGGCCAGAGAGCCAAAGATGGCATAAGCGATTCTGCGGCTGGCTTCGATGTCGCTGGGATAGTGAACGCCGCAGATCAGGCGATTGTGGACGTACTCGTCCGCGCGTTCGAAGATCTGTTGGCGCTTTTCGGGGACGAGTTGCACGAGAGTGAACGCGAGCAGATAGCCGGAGAGTGAATGGCCGCTCGGGTACGACGTGGGCTCGGGATTGAGCGGGCAGACAGGGTGAAGCGTGCTGTCGACCTGATAGGGGCGCGGCCTGCGGTAGATATTTTTGAGTGGACTGCTCGCCGCACTTTCATCCTTCCGGACATGGGCGGAAAGCGAGGCTGTGAGAGGCAAGGCCTCAGCGGTAAAGTCAGGACCAAGAACACTTTTGAAGAGGAAGATATCTTCTTCATGATCGTCGGCCTGGGCTTGAGTGATCTGCGCTGGCGTTCGGGCAGCCTCGATGCGATGCAGTTCCGTAAGCTCGGCTGCAGCGGCAGCGGAGTCGGGGGCAGGAGGAGGAGACAGGATCAGAGCAAGGTGAAGGGGTAGCGGGTCGATGTAATAGGGTGCGTGGGTCGAAGTCGTCTTGGCGGATTTTTCAGTCGCGGCAGTGATGATTGCCTGCTTCTGCCCATACAAACTCACCGACGCAAACAGGACTACGCCTGCTATCAGACCGCTTTGTCTCATGATGAGAGTGAGCGTAAGGTCGCATTGTGAATGTGAGAATGCAGTTGAGTTACTGCAAAATGAATTTCACGCCTAAGGAGTGGATTTGACGAGATTTACTTCGATCTCAGATGAATCGATCGGGCCTTCGCCGCCAACGCGGTCTTTCGCTTGAGGCCATAGGCCCGCCGCGACAGTGCTTCCTTTTGATTCCGGTGCTTCGTCTTATAAAGGGTGAACGCCGGCTGAAGATTGCTTGATTTAGGAGCAATGTCCTTCTGCTCGATCTTCTTTTGTTGCACAAGATTATGTTGCATAAGAAGATTTGCCTTTTGCCAAATAGGCTTGTTCGATAGATACTCGAAGTAAGAGCAGGTCATAGCCCTCAGGGTGACTGATCTGCCGTTGACATAACCGTCTCATGTGGATAGACATTCCAAAACGCCGTGTCCCCACCCTAATGGGCCTCGGGATATTACTTCTCGCGATTGCGGTGTTTGGCTGGGGCATAAAGTACAAACTTTCTCTTTATGATGCCCCCGGAAGCTTCTCCACTCACATTGCCCAGGCGAAACTTCTTTCTCAAAAGGAGCGGTCGGTCGCGCCGACCGCTGTTGACTCAGCGCGCGTTGCGTCCCCGCAGCGTTATTCGTCAATCCTCTACGCGGCGATTTGGGCTGCCACTCTCATCTTCACTTTGCGCCGCGCAGTGGCAGTTCGTTGCGCAACGGTAAAGACTGACGGGTCGCTCCGACAGCGCTTTGCCCATTCGAGTTTTTTCTCGTTTCGCCCCCCTCCAGTAGCGGCCTAAGATAACGAAGTTCTCTTCGGACTGGCAGTTCTGCATTGATGTTGTCTCGTCTGTGCCGGTTTGCGTCGGTTCGGGTTCCTGACCATATTTCTGCCTCAGTTCTAACGGTGCCCATACATGTCTATGCGATCTCCATCGATCGTCTTCAAAGCAGCGCTTCTCATTGCTCTTCCGAGTTTTCTCGTCACCGGTTGCAGGGATAAGCAGCCGGAAGCAGCGGTTATCGCCACCGCGTCCGTCGCACCCGTCACCCGCGGGAACCTATCGAGCACTCTTACTGTAGCTGGCGAATTTCAGCCTTATCAGGAAGTGGAATTGCACGCGAAGGTCTCTGGGTACATTCGCCGAATCAATGTCGACATCGGCGACAGGGTCAAGAGCGGACAGGTCATCGCTACGCTCGAAGTGCCGGAGTTGAATGCGCAGGTGGCAGCCTCGCAGGCAGAGATACGACACAGCCAGTCTGAGATTACTCGAGCGCAAAACGAGGTGACGTTAGCTCAAGCGAACCACACCGCGCTCCACGCAGCCTATACACGCCTATCGGAAGCGTCGAAGAGTCGGCCAGGTCTTATTGCCGAGCAGGAACTGGACGATGCTCGAGCGAAGGATCAGGACGGCGAAGCGAAGATTGATGTTGCGAAGTCTGCTCTTGAAGGGGCGAAAGAGCAATTGGGTATATCCAAGGCGGACAACCAGCGGGTGCAGTCGTTGGAAGATTATTCGGTGGTAACTGCACCGTTCACGGGTGTCGTCACGATGCGCTACGCGGATGTCGGCTCGCTCATACAGGCCGGAACAGCGTCGAATACGCAGTCGATGCCTGTGGTGAAGGTCGCACAAAGTGATCTGCTCCGTCTGCGCATGCCTGTACCTGAGGAGGATGTACCTTTCATCAGAATTGGCAGCGATGTCCAAATCAAGCTTCAGGCCACTGGAAAAATCATCTCCGGAAAGATCGTTCGCTTTACGCGTGAACTTGCGACGTCTACCCGAACCATGCTCGCGGAGGTCGATGTGCCGAACCCCGATCTCACGCTGAGCGCTGGAATGACAGCGGAGACAACCATCGTCCTCCAAGACCAGAAGAACGTGCTCACGGTTCCGGCCAGAGCGGTGATCAAAGGAGATGGCCAGGCGTACGTTCTGATTGTTGACAAGGACAATAAGGTTCAAAAGGTGCCGGTGACGCTTGGAATTCAGGGGTCGGACCGGATCGAGATTACGCAAGGGCTCGCAGAACATCAGACCGTGATCGTTTCGGGGCAAGAGAACTACCAGAGCGGACAAGTTGTCCGTCCGCAATTGAGCACCATCGCCATGCCGAAGCAGGGGGGAGATCAGTAATGTCTTCCTTTGCTCTCAAATATCCGTTTTTCATCCTTATGATGTGCCTCTTCGTGGTCGTGGTGGGCATCACGACCGTCACGAGTATGCCTGTCGATCTCTTTCCCGAGGTCAATATCCCCGTGGTGGTGGTCGCGACTTTTTATGCCGGAATGCCACCACAGCAGATTGAATCGGACATAACGAATAGCTACGAACGCTTCTTTACTCTTGGCAGCGGAATCGACCACATCGAGTCACGATCGTTGCCTGGGGTTAGTTTGATCAAGATCTACTTCCAGCCAGGTACAGATGGCAACGCTGCGGTTAGCAATATCTCGAACCTTGCGATGGCGAACCTTCGCCGCCTACCGCCGGGCACGCTCCCTCCGGTCGTTCTGAAGTTCGACGCTGCCAATCTCCCTGTGTGTCTGATTACGCTGAAGGGACAGGGGCTGAACGAGACTCAACTGAAAGACCTGGCGCAATTCACTGTTCGAAATCAGGTCGCGAACGTTCCCGGGGCGTCGGTTCCTCAGCCCTATGGCGGACGTTATCGGCAGATCATGGTGTACGTCGATCCGGTAAAGCTGGAAGCGCATCAGATGAGCGTTATGGATGTGGTGGATTCTCTGAACAAATCCAACCTCATTCTTCCTGCGGGCGACGTTCGCATTGGTATGAAGGACTACAACATCTATGCGAACAGTCAAGTTCCCGTTGTAGACCAGATCAATGATTTGCCACTAAAGACAGTCGGCAATGCTTCTGTGATGGTGGGCGATATTGGCCACGCTGTGGATGGAGGACAACTCCAAACGAATATCGTCCGAGTCGACGGACAGCACTCGGTTTATATCCCCATACTCAAGCAGGGCGGCAACTCAAACACGATCACCATCGTGAACGGTGTCAAGAAGGCGGTTGCGAATCTTCTCGATATTCCCTCCGTCCTAAAGACCAACGTAGTGTTTGACCAATCTGCATTTGTAAAGATTGCCGTTAAGAATGTCATCAACGAGGGCAACATTGGCCTGTTTTTGACAGCGCTGATGATTCTTCTCTTCCTCGGGAATGTCAGGGCAACAATTGCCGTTTTAATCTCGATTCCGGTCTGCGTCCTTGCCACTTTCCTCGGGCTCAAACTCGGAGGAAGTTCCATCAATACGATGGTGTTGGGTGGATTGGCGCTCGTACTGTCCCGGCTTATCGACAACTCCGTTGTGGTTCTTGAAAACATCTTCCGTCACATGGAGATGGGTGAGTCGCCAGCAATTGCGTCGGAACTTGGTGGCAAGGAAGTTCAACTTGCCGTGCTCGCCGCCACGGTTAGCACCAGTATCGTGTTCTTCCCCGTGCTCATGCTCTATGGAGTGAGCAAATACCTCTTCACGGCGCTGGCTGTAGCGGTGGTGATCGCGCTGTTCGCGTCCTACGTTGTCGCGATGACAGTAGTCCCTCTGTTCTGCTCCATGTTTATTACCATCGACCCCGGAAGTGAGCCTCATCACGTTGGGATTGACGTGAGTTCGGAGGCGGTAATCGGCAAGAAGAGACGAATGCGGGTTTTTCGTGTCGTGGTGGACAAGTTCAATCTCGCGTTTCGCGCGCTCGAACTGTGGTACACGAGAGTGGTCGGCACCGCACTGGAAAGCGCGGGGATGGTCGTCAGTGTAATTAGCGTTGCTGTTCTCATAAGCTTTGTTGCATATCCGCTGATTGGGAAAGCATTCTTTCCGCGGACGGATCCGGGTCAGTTTGTAGTCAACGTCAAAGTTCCGGCCGGCACGAGAATTGAGGTGACCGACGACTACATCTCGAAGATGGAGCAGGATATCCGAAACGTAGTTTCGCCGGACGATCTGAACATGATCGTCTCGAACATTGGCATCACGCCGGATCTGTCTGCGATCTATACCTCCAACTCCGGAATGCATACCGCGTTCATCCAGGTCAGCCTGAAAGAGGAGCACAAGACCGGAAGCTACGCTTATATGCAGAAGGTCCGCGAGAAGTTGACCGCTGATTTTCCCGATGTATCGACTTACTTTCAGGCGGGAGGTCTCGTCGATTCGGTCGTCAACCAGGGAAAGCCTGCTCCCATTGATATTCAGATAGGAGGCGCCGACCGAGAACAGGCCTACAACCTTGCCAAGGCCACAGCAGCCAAAATAAGAAAACTCAGCTCAGTAAATGACGTCCTTATTCCTCAGGACCTCGACTATCCAGGCCTGGAGTTGAATATCAATCGAGAGCGCGCCGGCCTTCTCGGGATAACTCCTAAAGACGTTGTCGACAACGTCATCACAGCGCTTACGTCGGACGGCATGATAGCGCCGAGCTTCTGGGTTGATCCGAAGACGGGCAATAGCTATATGTTGACGGTCCAATACCCGGAGACGCAAATCAAGACGCTAACGGACTTCAGGCAGATCCCCCTGCGTTCGCCGGATGGCTCAAATACGACACCACTCCAATCCGTCGCTGACGTTGCACAGATTAATACGCCGACAGAGGTCGATCACTATCAATTGCGTCCCGTATTCGACATCTACGTTATGCCGAAGGAAGAAGACCTTAGCAACGCAAACAAACAGGTGGAGTCGCTTCTCAGTCAAATACAAGTTCCCCATGGAGTGACGATCAACGTTCGCGGCACGATCCGCGATATGCAGCAATCGTTCTCAAGCTTCGGTATTGGACTGACGCTGGCAGTGGTCCTTGTTTATCTGATCTTGATGGCGCAGTTCGCTTCATTTTCCGACCCGTTTATCATCCTGCTCGCCATTCCGCCTGGGCTCTCGGGAGCGCTGGTCTTCCTTCTCATTACGGGTTCAACTTTGAATGTAATGTCGTTGATGGGGCTTGTGATGACGGCGGGCATCGCCGTCTCCAACAGCATTTTGATCGTCGAGTTTACAGGGACGTTGCGCAAGGAAGGCAAGGATCTCAAGACGGCGTTGATCGAAGCCTCGAAAGCGCGCCTGAGGCCGATTCTGATGACAAGCCTGGCGACAGTCCTGGGTCTTATTCCGATGGCATTGGCATTGGAACCGGGCAGTGAGCAGTATGCTCCGCTGGCTCGAGCTATTTTGGGTGGCCTGACGATTTCGGTCGTTGTCACAATTTTTCTTGTGCCGACTGCGTACCTGCTTATCCATCGCAAGGAAGAACAAGCCATCGCTGAGGGAGAGGCATAGACATGAGAGCGAATTTTAAGATCGGTGTCGCATTTCTTCCAATTGTCTTTATCAGCTTCGAGATGCTTGGCCAGAGTCCGCGACCTACTCTGCCGAATGCGCCTGCGATGCAACCTCTTCTTGTCGCGTCCGCTCAATCTACCGCTATCTCTCCAGCGGCTGCGAGCGCACAAGGAACACCGACGCTGCTTAGTCGGCAAGAAGCCGAGAAGATAGCACTGGCGAACAATCCAAGGATTCGCATCACTCAATTGATCGCCAGGATTCAGCATCAGGTGGTTCGGGAACGACGCGCCGATGAACTCCCGGACTTGAGTGGAAATGTCACCGCAGCCGCGGCGAACGATGGAAGCAGGATTTCCAGCGGCTCTCTTGCGGTTTCGCGACTTGCTGAACATGCGGGGATGGGGGTTCAGTTGGGTCAACTGATAACGGACTTTGGGCGTACGCCGAATCTCGTCGCATCGGCAAAGCTGCAGGAGAAGGCGCGCCTCGCCGATGCCGAAGCGAGCCGCGAAGATATTGTTCTCGCTACCGATCAGGTCTTCTACGCGGTCATTGAAGCTCAGGAGACTTTGAAGGTTGCGGCTCAGACCGTCTCTGCACGCCAGGCACTGAGCGATCAGGTGAGCGCTCTTACCTCATCCAAGCTGAGGTCGGATCTGGATCTGAGTTTCGCTCAGGTTAATTTGTCACAAGCGAAACTGCTACAACTCAATGCGCAGAATGATCTTGATGCAGCTAAAGCGGCTTTTAGTGCTGTGCTCGGCTATGACAGGCAAATGAACTTTCAGCTTGTCGACGATACTGGCCCTCTGCCACCTCTTCCCCCAGACGCCGACGCTCTGATCGCTGAGGCAATTCAGAATAGACCCGATCTGCAGTCGTTGAAGTTCAATGAGCAGGCCGCGCAAAAGTTCAGCAAAGCGCAACACGAGCAGCTGCTTCCGACGATCAGTGCACTTGGAGTAGTAGGCGCTACACCTGTCGGCTCCCCTGAATTTTTCACGACGAACTGGTATGGCTCCGTGGGCGGTAATGTAAGCATCCCAATCTTCAATGGATTCCGCCTGACGGCAGAAGCCTCTGCAGCTTCTCTTCAGGCGCAAACGGCCTCGGAGCAGACCCGTGCTCTTCGCGACCAGGTTGTGCGTGATGTTCGAACCGCATGGCTGAATGCAAATACCGCCATGCAACGCGTGACTGTAACGGCTGAACTTCTGAGGCAAGCAGACACCGCATTGGACCTGGCGAAGACCCGGTACGGCCTTGGATTGAGCTCGATTGTTGAATTGAGCCAGGCCGAACTGCAACAGACGGAGGCGGCCATCGGCAACGCAAATGCGCGGTCGCAGTACAACTTCACGATTTCAACGATCCGCTATCAGACGGGAGTACAGCCATGATCGACGATTTCAAGCTGCGTGTCGTTCGCGTCGTTTCGGAGTACGACCAAGGAGTGCGGTAATGCCCGCTATCGATGCGAGATCAGCAATCCCGCTTGACTCAATTATCTTTGCGACGGATTTCTCGCCTGCGTCGCAGAATGCGGGCTTGTACGCTTCAGCTATTTCGATTTATTTCGGTGTCGGTCTCGTGATCGCCCACGCATTTACTCTGGTCCAGGCGGCAATAGAAGTGGAAGCAGAGAAGCCGCTCGCAAGTCACCAGAGACTCAATCTCAATCATGAACTAGCGTTGACGGCGAAGAGACTAAATGCTGGCCGCGGAACAACCGAAACCACACTCCTGGAAGGCGATGCGCGCAAAGTCATTCCTGAACTCGCGCATCACAGAAGTCCAGCAATGGTCGTGTTGGGCACGCATGGTGGCGGACCGATCGACCGGTTCGTTCTCGGTTCAACTGCCGAAGGAATCTTGCGTCATTCCAGTGGCCCCGCGCTGACGGTTGGTCCGAACGTGAACATCCTTCGTACAGGCGCTCTCAGTATCCGCCGGATCCTCTATGCCACCGACTGTTCCGCCGAAGCGGCTCATGCTGCACCCCTGGCCCTAGCGTTCGCCGACGCATTCTCGGCCGAACTCGACGTGCAGCATGTCGTTCGATCACTTAAAACTGATTACCCTGACCAACTTCGTCAACTTCAGGAGCACTTTTACGGCGCGGTCTCGGCAATTATTCCGCCACATGCGGGGCAAATTTGCGAGCCGCATACGTTCGTCAGTGCAGGACAACCGCATAGCGAGATTCTGAAGCATGTCAAAGAACGAGAGATCGACTTACTGGTTCTTGGGCTAAGGAGAAATACGCATCTCGGCATGCAAAACCGTACCTCCGGGGTATTTCCTATCATTGTTGAGGCAAAATGCCCTGTGATAACAGTAGCGGCTGGCTCTAGCTTGAGCGATCACCAGGTCGTGTGACGTTCCGGCAAAGGGTCTGTTGTCTCGATCATTCGAGCGACAAGATTTTGCAACATCATTTCCTGAACATCTTTGTACTGGGCATCGTTCCAGAGATTGTGGAACTCGCCAGGATCTTTTTCCAGGTCGTAGAGCTCGCCTGAACGCGGCTTATCGCAAAAATTGAGCTTCCACTTTGTCGTACGCACGCTCGATATCATGGGCGGAATCTCATACGTTGCGTTGGCGTCGTAGTACTCCATGTAGACAGAATCACGATGCGTCTGCGTTTGGCCCTTGAGCAGCGGCAAGAGCGAGCGGCCTTGGATGCCGGATGGCACGGGGATACTGCTGCTTCAAGCAACGTCGGTGCTATATCGATCAGCTCGACCATAGAATCGATTTTTGCGCCGCCTTTGATGTGGCCAAGCCAACTCGCTGCTGACGCATGAATTGGATGGCCATATCGGCGCACCAGGCCGTCTGCGAATACTTGGGATCGATGGGCATGCCCCAGACATGCTGGTCTGGAAGCTTCGGCATCTTGACGTTCTGCCGATCGAGCCAGACGTACCATTCGTTCTTCAATGGCCACTCATTGCTGATGTCGTGGCTCCAGTGGAAGACTTTGTATCCGTCGTCGATGCGATCTTCCACGCGGCCACCAAAGCAAGGTGATAGATGGAGTTTTCCGGCAAGGCCGCAGGTGTATTCATAGTCGGCAAGGATGCGAGTGACGAGACGTTCCGTGGGCCGGATCCGCTGACCATTTGCTCGCAAACTTGTGACGTGTGGGTAACGACCAGTAAGGAAGCTGCCGCGGGATGGTGAACAGATAGGACACTGGACAAAAGCGTTTGTAAAAGTAGCCGAGTCCCCCATAAATTTCTGCAGATTCGGTGTCTTGATAATGGAGTTGCTGAGACCCTGGATTGTGTCGAAACGCTGCTGATCTGTGCAAACCCAAAGGATGTTGGGCATGCGTTCGCCAGAGGTTTCGTGCGGTGGACCCGGAAAGCTGTGATGCTCTGGTTGCGGCGAGTGCTCCTGCGATAACACTCCCCTGGAAGTGATCGCCCCGGCAGAAAGCAGGGCGTTCCTGATCATGTCCCGACGATTCATGCAGCACTCCTGAAATGTGTTGTATTCAGGCTAAACGAAACTCTCCAGCGAACTGGATCTGACGCTTTGGCAGCAAGTAATCGGGAGGGTACCTTCGCTCGCTGTCGTGACAATCGCAACGGTACTATCCATGATGTTTTCCGGGGTGGAATCTGTGTGTTTGGTTATAGGCTCAACTTCTCATGAAGCGAATCGAGGAATCCGCGAGGGCTTAGGTGGATCAACAGAACGCAGCACACCAGAGCAAGTCCAGTGAAAGGTGACCAGAAGGAGATGGCAGTTGCGACACTGAACATGCCTAGCGTCAAGAAGGAACGAATCTTTGTCATTTGTCGTCATTGGGCTCACTTCAAACGCGGATAGCAATCACGAATAGCTCTCCAGACTCAGAGGTCTACGACTATGTTGTCTCGAGGTTGGGAGCAGCAGATCAAGAGATTGCCATCGGCCGGTGCCTGAAGCGGTTCAGGCTGGTAGCTTACAGTGCCCGAGATCAGGCCGCTTTCGCAGTTGTGACAAACGCCGGTGCGGCATGACCAACGGACCGGAACGTCGCAGGCCTCAGCCAGTTCCAAAATGCTCTGGTAGGCCGACGCCTTCCAGTGGGCGGCGATGCCACTGCGCGCGAACGATACCAAAGGACCGGTGTTGGCGTCGTCCTTCGGAAGATGCGGGGCTCGCGTGGTTGCACCGACGACACCGGGAGTCATCGATTCGCTGCCGTTGAAGATTTCGATGTGGATTCGATCCGGCGCAACGCCCTGGGTTGCGAGCGCCTCTTTCATGTCTGTCATGAAGCGAGTCGGTCCGCAGAGGTAGACATCGGCCTCTCGTGGGACGCCGACTTCGCGAAAGACTGATCCCGAGAGATGGCCAGTTGCGTCGAAGTTCTCACCCATCTTGTCGCTCGAGCCTGGCCTGCTGTAACAAACATATGTGCGGCCGTGCAGGAGGGCGGGCATGAGGCCGCGAACTTCGGCAGCGAATGGGTGATGCTGCCGATCGCGAGCCGCGTGCAGCCACAAGACCTGCCGTGGGGAGCGGACCGCCGCAAGCGCGTGCAGCATCGCCAGAACAGGCGTCGCGCCGATTCCCGCGCTGAGCAGCACTACTGGTCCCTCTCCGGACTGCAGAATGAAACTTCCGCGCGGCGAGCTGACGTCAAGAGAATCGCCCACTCGGATATGGTCCCGCAGGTAGGTTCCAGCCGCCCCATTCGGTTCGACTTTTACGCTGATTCGATAGCGCTCTGTCGAGAGCGGACCTGAGAGCGAGTAGCTGCGAAAAAGCGGTGTGCCCTCTGCGGCCCGCGTAAGGCGCAGGACCACGTACTGCCCGGGCAGAGCGGTTGACAGCGGCTGACTGTCCGGGCTCCGCATCGTCAGCGAGAGGACATCCGCGGACTCCTGATCGATCGCAGTCACCGCAAGCCGCCGAAATCCTGGTGCAGCCGGATGCGCAGCCGCTGCAGGCGCGAGCCCGGCGTTACCACTCCCCGCGCTAGTGGTTTGGCTCTGCAGTATCGCCTCAAACGAAGAACGCCATCCTGGCGAAAGGGCTTCGATCCGCAGAGCGCGCTCCAGCCGATCGCGTGGATGATTGGAGGAATAGAGGAGCGCGTTGATCTCAGCGACAGTCATTCGCTCTTTCGCCTCTCCGACCTTCACGATTTCGTCGCCGGCGCATACCGCACCTTCCCGCAAAACGCGGAGGTAGAATCCCGGCCGTCCGCTAGATGTCAGCAATGCCGGCATGCGGGGCTCGTTCATCCGAATGCCGACGCGATAACAAGTGACACGAGGTTGAGTAATCTCGAACAGTGCGTCGCCGATCTGAAAACGGTCGCCGATGCACACGGTATTGTCGGGCAATCCTTCGATGGTGAAGTTCTCGCCGAACTGTCCGTGAACGAAGTCGTTCCGCTTCAGGTGCTCCTGCCAATAGCGATACGATTCGATCTGGTAGACGAAGACGGCGCGCTGCTCACCGCCATGTCCGGCGAGGTCGCCTTGACCGTCTCCCTCTAAATTCAACCGGCCAACCCGAAGCCGGCCGCGCACTGGATGCTTCCAGATCGCGGTGTGCACAGTGCGACCCTGCCACTCGATGTCGCGCGGAAGTCCGATATTCACGGATAGTAGTCGAGCCATGTCTCTCCATTTTGGGTACTGAAAGCCATCCACTAGCTGGTCGCAACCGCTTCGGGCCCGCTGCGGGGTTCTCGCTCAAGCGGGTTTGCAGGGCGGAGCGCCTCGGCGACGGTGAGGTCGCGATCGGGACCGTGAGGAACCACGGTCTGACCGGGCTCAAGATGGAGTTGCTTGCCATCGAGATATACCGAGACCGTGTCCGGCTCGAACGACACCAGATTGGAGATGCGGCTGACCCCGGGATAGGCGTCAGGATACGACCATGCCGCCAGACGTGCTTCATCGATGTTGTAATAGCTGCAGAGTCCTTTGTACGGGCAGAAGGTCTGGTGCTCCACGTGAGCGAGGGCGGACTGATCGATGTCGATGCGTAAAACGTACCAGCGCGGGGCGAAGCCAGACTCGTAGAGGACGAGCGGCCGCATGGTATCGGCGATGATGCGGTCATGATGGCGGACCACGAGGTTACGGGATGATTGGCGAATGTCGATGCGGTGATAGCTGTCCGCGGCATGGCCCACAATTCGTTCGTCTTCTTCGTAGAAAGCCTCCATGGCCCTCCAGGCGAATGCGACGCTTCCCTGCAGTTCGCTCGCGTGGGCAGGCAGGTCGGTGTGCCGCCATGCCCCTGGCGCTGCGGTGTGCTCGCCGGCCCGGACGGTGTACCAGGACGTGAGCCCGAGGTCGGGGTGCCGGGTGGTATGGTCGGTGGGCTCCAAGATGTTTGGAGAGATGTCGCTCTCGGGGAAGTAGGCTACCGGATAGCGGTCCGGTTCGAAGAGCAGGAGGGCGTGTTCGCTATCGGCGATCCAAGTTCCGCCGAAGCGCACGCGCATGCGCCGGCGTAGCGGCTCGACGTACAACAGTCTCTTGGGCAGCGGTTCTGGCACGAGAAACCGACCGATTGCCCCCGGTGAGAGCGGACCTTGCTGCCAGGACAGTCCCATGAACTCCCTCCAACCGCGCGACTGGCTGATCGCGCGCTGTGAATTATTGGACACTCAGCCGATCGCCGGCTGATCTCCAAGTTAGATGCGATCCGACGGATAAAGCGGGCTGAATTGGCGGTTTAGCAACAATGAGTGATTGCCGCCGTGTATAAATGCTGATTGCACTGTAATCACAGACGTGTTTATATTCAGGCAATTACTTTGACGAGCGAATAACGAAACCTTTGCTGCCCCGCTCTGCAGTTGCACTTAGGATTGCTGACAGGTTGAGCGCGGCAGATCATTCGAATGTTGCAGGTAGAAAGTCACCTGCTGACTCCCAGTTCCCGTTGTCGCTGCAAATATCTACCTCTTTGCATCATGGTTGGAGGAACGTGTCTTACCTGATTTTCCCCACACTTCGGTACGTTGCTGCCATCGTCGTTGTCCTTTCCACGGCTGCCTTGTCGCAGCAGTCCACACCTGCACCTACACCGACCATCATTCAGCCTGGTGCTCCTGGAACCGGCAACAAGACGCTTTCCAAGGACGCTGCAAAAGCCAGCGGGGCGCCCAAGACTCCCTCCAAAGCCGACGTCGACTTCATGCAGGGCATGATCATGCACCACAACCAGGCTGTCGAGATGACGGAGCTCCTGAAGACTCGCACGAAAGATCCCGCGATTATGGAGCTCGGCAAAAAGATTGATGTCTCGCAGAGCGACGAGATGCGCTGGATGAAGCAGTGGCTTACCGACCGCGGCTTTCCCGTCTCCGCCGATCCCATGGCCGGAATGGACATGAAAGGGATGGACATGAGCATGCCGATGATGCCCGGCATGCTGACTCCTGCTCAGATGGATGCGCTGCGCAAGGCCAGCGGACCTGAGTTCGACCACCTCTTTCTTACTGGAATGATCCAGCACCACTCCGGCGCTCTGCAGATGGTCAAAGATCTGTTTGTCAACCCTGGAGCCGGTCAGGACCCACAACTGTTCGACTTCGCCAGCGACGTCGACAACACTCAACAAGCCGAAATCGATATCATGCGTCACATGCTGAAGGAGAGACAATGATCCGGAGTATTTCCCCGCGCTCTACCCGCAACGTCCTGGCGCTAGCTCTTGCCCTGTCGACGGCTGGCCTCTGCGCCGCGCCAGACCCTATCACCGCATCCGCGGCACCCCCCGCGGCCAAAACGCCGCCCGCGCCGCCCAAGGTTTTCGTTAATGACCGTTCCGGATCGGAAGATCCTCGCGTTGGCCTGAAAGGCGGTCTTTATGACGCCGGCAGCGCTGAGCTTGGCCTGCATCTGGTGATGACCACGCCTAAGCCCGCCGGCTTTGCGCCCGACCTCGAGTCCATCAAGGCCGTCGACGCCACGCCTGCGCCGCCGCCCGTTGATCCCGACGCTCCTCGCCGGCCCGGCGCCATGCGTCCCAGCGGTCCTCGCGCCAATTACGGTGGAACGAACTCAGACCTTGCGTTCAACGCGAAGTACCTGTTCAACGGCAATTACAGTGGTGTCAATATCTATGACATCTCCGACCCAACCCACATGACGCTGGTCACCTCCATGGTCTGCCCCGGCGGTCAGGGCGATGTCTCGGTCTACAAAAACCTCCTCTTCATGTCGGTCGAAGCCGCCAATGGCCGCATGGATTGCGGCACCCAGGGCTTTCCGACGCCGAGTGCCGAGGCTCAGCCACCGACTCCGACCGGCGATGCTGCCGCCGATGCCGCAGCCATGAGGGCCTTCCGGACGCGCCAGCCCGCGCCCAGCCCGGATCGCGTGAAGGGCGTCCGCATCTTCGACATCTCCGACATTCACAATCCGAAGCAGGTGGCTGACGTCCAGACCTGCCGCGGCTCGCACACCCACACGCTTGTGGTCGACCCCAAGGACAAGGACAACGTCTATATCTATGTCTCCGGCTCCGCGGGTGTGCGTCCCTCCGCCGAGCTTGGCGGCTGCTCCGGCGGCGATCCTGACAAGGATCCCAATACCGCACTCTTCACCATCGTCATTATCAAGGTACCGGTCGCGCATCCTGAACTTGCCAAAGTCATCGACAGCCCTCGCATCTTCTCCGATCCTGAAACCGGCAATGTGAACGGCCTATGGAAGGGCGGCAACCACGGCGATGGCACGCAGACCACCTCGTCCACACGGGGTTGCCACGACATTACGGTCTACACCTGGCTTGGCCTGGCAGGCGGCGCCTGTTCGGGTAACGGTATCCTGCTCGACATCCGGGACCCGGCGCACCCAAAGCGCGTCGACGCGGTCACCGATCCCAACTACGCTTTCTGGCACTCAGCCAACTTCTCCAACGACGGCAAGACAGTGCTCTTCACGGATGAGTGGGGCGGCGGTGGCCAGCCGCGCTGCCGCGTCTCCGACCCCATGGCGTGGGGCGCGGACGCCATCTTCAGCATCACACCGGACAAGAAGCTGAAGCTCGATGCGTACTACAAGATGCCCGCGCCGCAGACCGACAAGGAAAACTGCGTCGCGCACAACGGTTCCATGGTTCCGGTTCCGGGTCGCAACATCGAAGTGCAGTCATGGTATCAGGGCGGTGTCTCGCTCATGGATTACACCGATCCCACGCACCCGTTTGAGATTGGCTACTTCGATCGCGGGCCGGTCGACGATAGCCGTCCTGCAATGGGCGGCCAGTGGTCCACCTACTACTACAACGGCTACATCTACGGCTCGGAGATCGCTCGCGGTACGGATGTGTTCAAGCTCGTTCCCACCAAGTACCTCACACAGAACGAAATCGATGCGGCGGCCCAGATCTACCTGCCTGAGCTGAATGTTCAGGATCAGCCGCACATCGACTACCCGATGACATTCGTTACGGCGAAGGCCTACCTTGACCAGCTTGCCCGCGGAAGCAGCCTTCCCGCAGACAGGATCGCGGCGATCAACGCCGACATCGACGCGAAGAATATTAAGAAGCTGCGCGCAGATGCCAAGACAGCCGAAAAGGCAGCAGCCACTGCCAAGACACCAGCAGACGCCGACCGGCTCCATACGCTATCGAAGATCCTCGTGAGCAATGGTGCAGGCACCGCGAAGGCAGGTGCGTAAATCGGGTGAGTCATAGTGTGGGTTGAAGATTGCGCTCCGGTTGTTGCCAGGAAGGCTTCTCGCTATTGAAGCAATTTCTCATCTTTCGTGAACTGAGGAGATCGCATCAGGCCGTTCTGGAACGCACACAGCAGAACCACTAACGCCCATACTGTGGTTCAAGCAGTCTCAAGAGGTTTAGGGCATGAGCGTTCGTTATGATCACACCAAAAAACAGTGTGGTCATTTCTCCGCAGATAAAACAAAGGGCCGAGCGGGCCACTGAGCACAATATTCTGATCATCCAAATGACCATAAGCTGGGCGGGAAATCTACCGCTCAGCTTATGGTCTGTGTATAGAGAGTGAATTGTTGACATCTGGACTGCGTGACGAGATGTGATTGCTGCAGCGACCAGTCAACACCCACCTTGGTAGAATTGACAATATTTGAAGGGCGGATTCGAGGAGCACTTATGCATGATTTGAAGAAACGACCACTGTTCATCTATGAAATGGCAAACAACCACATGGGTGACGTGGAGCACGGGATCCGTATTGTTCGTGAACTGAAGGAGGCTTCTAAGGGTTTTCCGTTCGGCTTCTGCGTGAAGCTGCAGTATCGCGATATCGACAGCTGCATTCATCCGGACTACAAGGGGCGGTACGACCTAAAGTATGTGAAACGCTTTTCAGAAACGCGTCTGAGCTGGAAGCAATACAAGCAAATCAAAGACGCGATCGTAGATGCCGGGTTTCTTTCGATGTGCACACCATGGGATGAGCTGTCTGTCGACATGATCGTAGAGCATGGCTACGATTTCATGAAGGTGCCGAGCTGCTACATGGCGGACTGGCCGCTTTTGGAGCGCATTGCAAAGTACGATCTTCCGATCGTCGCGTCAACAGCAGGCGAGCCTCTTGAAGAGATAGACCGGGTGGTGAGCTTTTTGAGGCATAGGAATAAGACGCTGGCGATTATGCATTGCGTGGGCGAGTACCCATCGCCCGACAATCATTTGCATCTGAGCCAAATCTCTCTGCTGAAGAAGCGTTATCCAGAGCTTGAAGTTGGCTACTCGACGCATGAACGGCCGGACAACTTTGAAGCGGTGAAGATCGCGCTTGCCTTGGGCGCAACTCTGTTTGAGAAGCACGTGGCAGTTGCCACCGACAAGTATGCAGTCAATGCATACAGTGCGACGCCTGACCAGGTACGAAAGTGGTTGCAGTCCGCAGCGGATGCGCTAACGATGACTGGCGAGATGAACAAGCGATATCCTGCGCCTGCTGGCGAGGCGCAGGCCTTGCGCGACCTGGCGCGGGGTGTGTTCGTGAAGAAGCCGGTCGCCGCGGGTGAGGTAGTGAAGCCGGAGAATCTTTTCTATGCCATGCCGAATGTCCCGGGACAGCTCGTGGCACAGGACCTTTCGAAGTACACCGAGTATGTCGCGATTGAACCGATCGAGACAAATGGCCCGGTGATGGAATCGAACGTGACGAGGAGCGAGCGCCGGCAAAAGGTTCTCGACATCGTACGGGACGTGAAGACGCTGATTAAGAAGAGCAAGGTGCAGGTGCCGGGGCAGTGTGAGCTTGAGATTTCGCACCACTACGGCATCGACAAGTTCCGGGAGAGCGGGTTGACTGCGATCACAGTTGTGAACCGGGACTACTGCAAGCGCCTAATGGTTGTGTTGCCGGGGCAAAAGCACCCCGAGCAGTGGCACAATCACAAGAATGAGACCTACCACATCCTGCATGGCGACGTAACCGTGGATCTTGATGGGGCAAGAACGGTGCATAAAGCGAATGACATCGTGACGATTCCGCATGGCATCAAGCACTCTTTCTGGACAACGAACGGCGCAGTGATTGAGGAGGTTTCCTCGGCTTACGCGCAAGCTGATTCCTGGTACACGGATGAGGCGATCATGGCCAATCCGAACCGCAAGACATTCGTCACGTATTGGATCGAGTAATGCGGACGATCGTCTGGGATGTGGACGATGTGTTGAACGACCTGATGTATCAGTGGTTTTCGCGCGGCTGGCAACAAGAGCACCCGACTGCGACGACGGACTATACCAAACTGAGCGAGAATCCTCCGCATGTTGCGCTGGGTGTGTCGCGCGAGGACTATCTGACTTCAATGGATGCTTTCCGTAAGACGGACGCGGGCATCGGTTTGACACCGAATGCGGAGGTGCTGGAGTGGTTTGAGGCGCATGGAAGCAAATTTCGTCACATTGCTCTCACTTCGCGTCCCCTGGAAACAGCTCCTGATATTGCGGCGTGGGTTATGCGACACTTCGGCGCATGGATTCGATGCTTTGGCATCGTTCCGGCACGTACAATGGAAGGCGTTCCCACGTACGACCGCGGTAAGGGAGACTATCTTCGCTGGCTTGGAAAGGGCGATGTGCTGATCGACGACACTCGGGAGAATTTGAGGCAAGCGGCTGAGATTGGCATGAAGACATTTGCGTGGCCCCAGCCCTGGAATGATTCCCAACTGACTACGACCGAGATTTTACAGACACTTACGAATATGGCAGCGGACCTTGATTAAATTATCGGACTACGTTACACAGTTTCTGGCTCGTCGCAAACTCAAGCATGTATTCATGTTGACCGGGGGCGGTTGCATGCACCTGGTGGATTCGTTTGGCCGCCAGGAGGGGATGGAGTATGTTTGCTGTCTGCATGAGCAGGCAGTCTCCTTTGCAACGCAGGCTTATGCAGAGTATACGAGCGATCTAAGCGCTGCTCTGGTAACAACGGGACCCGGTGGCACGAATTCTGTGACTGGTCTGGCTGCGGCATGGTTGGATTCCACAGCGTGCCTCTTTCTCTCGGGGCAGGTGAAGCGGGCCGACCTACTGACGGGACGCGGTGTACGTTCGATGGGACCGCAAGAGGTCGACATTATTGCCGTTGTCTCTCCGCTTACCAAATATGCTAAAACCTTGATCGAACCGAATGATGTTCGTTATGAGTTGGAGAAAGCCACATATCTAGCGACGACAGGACGTCGCGGCCCTGTATGGCTGGATTTTCCGCTGGACGTGCAGGCGACGATGGTGGACGAAACCACCCTGCGCGGATTTACACCGGAACCGATCGCAGATGTGAGCATCGAGATCAAGCGGAAGGCAGCTGCGGCCATCGAGTTGCTAAAGGCAGCGAAGCGCCCAGTGTTGTTTGTCGGCAACGGGACTCGGCAGGCCCACCTGGAAGGGTTGGTGGAGGATGTAGTGAACCTCTTGAAAGTGCCGACACTGTTGACATGGAAGTCGATGGATATGCTGCCCGAAGACCATCCGTTTTACGCAGGTCGCCCGGGATCTGTTGCTTCTCGTGGAACTAACTTCACGCAACAAAATGCAGATTGGATTATGGTACTGGGTGCGCGTCTTGACATGCCGCAGATCGCTTTCAGCCATAAGAACTTTGCCCGAGCAGCCAAGAAGGTGCTGGTAGATGTCGATGCGAATGAGATTGCGAAGTTCGATATGACCATTGATGTACCGGTGAATGCGGATGCCAAGGATTTTCTGCGAGAGCTGCTTGCGCAATTGAAGGAGACCTCGCTGCCGGACACTTCGGAATGGCTGAAGAAGGCAAAGGACTGGCTGGTAAAGTACCCTGTCGTGTTGCCTGAGTACTGGCAAGAAGACAAAGGGGTCGTCAATCCATATGTCCTGGTTGATGTCTTGTCGGAACAATGTACTCCAGAGGATGTTCTTGCTCCGGGAAGTTCGGGTGCGTGCAGCGATATCTTCCTGCAATGTTTCCGTATGAAAAACGGGCAACGGGTAGTGAACTCGCCGAGTTTGGGTGCGATGGGAACGGGGTTACCGGGGACCATCGGCACTTGCCTGGCGAGCAATAAACGTCGAACGATCTGCGTCAACGGCGATGGCGGCTTCCAGTTGAATATTCAGGAGTTGGAGACGGTAAAGCGGCTAAAGTTGCCCGTAAAGTACTTCATCCTGTGCAATGGCACGTATGCCTCGATCATCGGAGCCCAACGCAATCATTTCAAAGGACGTTTGGTGGGCAGTGATCCTTCAAGTCACTTAACGTTACCGGATGTAAAGAAGGTCGCTGAAGCGTACGGAATCAAAGCGATGGAGATCAAGGACCACAAAAACCTTCGCGACGAGGTTAGCGCGGTATTGGCTTTTGACGGTCCGGTTGTGTGCGCAGTCAACGTTTCGTCAGACCAGCCCACTTTGCCGCGCGCGACTGCCTCGACACGTGCTGATGGAACGATTGTGAGCCTCCCGATGGAAGATATGGCTCCGCGGTTGCCTCGGGATGAGTTCCTCGCAAACATGATTATTCCACCGCTCGAGGAGTAACTTCAATTTTCGAGCTGTCCTTACGCGACTCTACTCAAGAGAATCAAATCTGAAAAGGGGATCTGTCTCAATGCATCACATCCGACCCTACAAGATATTTACCTTACTTGAGGTACCGACTCCAGAACGGATTGTCAATGTCACGCTCCCGAGCCGTCGAGGCCAGGGCGGGACTTCGCTGTTGGAGACGTTATTGATAATCGCAGCAACTCGGATCGTGAATGCACGGCGGGTCTTCGAGATCGGCACCTTTCTTGGCAGCAACACCCTGAATATGGCTCTCAACCTACCAGACGATGCGAAGATTTTTACGCTCGATCTCGACGAACAGCACGCGACTAATCTGCAGCAACTGCCCGAAGACGCTCCGCTCACGAAGCTACATCTCGCGTCTCAGTCCTCGCTCGATTTTAGGGGTACTGCTGTTGCCGGAAAGATCAGCACGCTGATTGGGAACTCCACTGCATTCGATTTTTCAGCCTGGAAGAGATCAGTCGACTTTTCGTTCATCGATGGTGGCCACGACTTCATGACCGTCAAATCAGATACCGAGAATGCATTGGAAATGACTGTAATCGAAAGACCATCCTGCATTATGTGGCATGATTACCGGAGTTGGGAGTATCCGGCATTAACCTGTTACCTCGACGACCTATCCAAAGAACGCGACATATTTCATATCGAAGACACCACGCTTTGCGCTTGGTTCAATGATCCTGGTGGTTCGATTACTCACCGACTTCTGAACTCGTGACCTGCATGACACAACCAATGCGTTGTCTCAGCCGAATTTTTAGTTGGAGATCTTGACTGCGAGCGCCTGCTGGCCCGACAAGGATATTAGAGGCGTATTCTCCTGGGAAAAAAATTCATCCATCGCGCGTCTGACCCCTTCAAGGGCAGGGTAATCGTGAGAAAGGATGATGCCGCCTGGATTCATGCGCGGCCAAAAGAAGCGAAGCGCCCCGAGGGTTCCATCGTAGAGATCCATATCCAGATGCACAAACGAAAACCTTACTTGCTCAACCGAGGAGGCGGTATCTTCGGGAAACAAGCCTTTATGCAGCGTGATCCTGTCCCTATAACCACTGAGGGTACGCGTGACGGATTCAAAGGAGCCTGCATATTCTCCCTTCTTGAGGAAGTCGCCGCCCGTGGGGAGTCCTTCGAACGTATCGAAAAGATAGAGGTGTTTCCCTTGGGAAGCTTCCAGCATGATTGCCGCAGTTCCTCCGCGGAAGACGCCGACTTCAGCCATCTCACCTGGAATCTTGGTGGTCGCCTTGACCGCACTGTAGAGCTCGACGCATTCCAAGGGCGTCGTCGCAGTATACGCAGAGAGCCTAGCCTTGGTGATGTTGGCTAAGGCAGCCGCGCGATTGGGATGACGATAGTGAGCAACACCATAATTAGTCTTGCTTACCGCGACATGCAGTGCCATCTGTAGTCGGGATTTAAAGTAGCTAAGCGTCATGCCGCAAAGTTTACCGCATTAGGCTTCTGCTCGGCGAGGCCTGAACTTAAGGACTTGGAGATACAGGAGTTTATCTGAACAAAACCGGAGACCTGACAAGACGTGTCAGTAGAGTGCGGCGGAGAAGGCTGCACGTTCCCTGTCGGTAAGTTGTACTGGAAGAACCTGACCCCTCGCTCCGGATTGGAAGGATGACTCCAATATGGACATCACCGCACTCGCTTGTTCGGGAGGGACGGGGTTTGGTTGTCTGCCCCACAATGCATCACGGATACCGATATAGTACTCGGCCTGATTTACTGCGGGAGCCGGTATCTTCGTCTGCTTTCCGGTTGCGCCTTCATAAAGAATGCCGGGATCAGGATCGAAGCCGAAGCCGTCAGAGCCTGGCAGCATACCGACAACGAGCTGCTTCTCCTGCACATCGGCGCCGAATTTCGCCCAGCTTCCATGCGTGCCATGCAGCACAGAACGCGGCACACCGCCGGATACAAGCAAGGATGTATGGAGAATCACTCGGAGGGATTTATAGTTCAGCTGTACATGTGCCCAGTCGTCAGTTTCGCCGCCCTTGCGTAACACGGCGAAACTTGCGTTGATTGTCTGGGGCAAGCCAAACAACTGCACCGCCTGATCAATCAGATGAGGTCCAAGATCGAACCAGAGTCCAGCTCCAGGCCCAGTCTGTTCGCGCCATCGCTGGCGCACCTGAGGGCGAAAGCGGTCGATATGGGTTTCAAAGTGGCTAATCTCTCCGAGCACACCTGATTCGACGATAGCTTTTGTTGCCAGAACCTCGCTGTCCCATCGTCGGTTGTGAAATACCGACAGCAGCCTTCCTTGTTCCTCAGCGAGTTGAACAAGAGAGCGAGCGTCCGCGAGTTTGACGGTAAAGGGCTTGTCGACGACGACGTGTTTTCCTGCACGCAAGGCAGCAGCTGCCAGCGGATAGTGGCTTTCGTTTGGGCTGGCGATGACCAGGAGATCCAGCTCCGGGTGAGTCGCAACCTCTTCCATGTTGGAACAAACAGCAACGTCAGGTAGATCGGCCAGTACGATATCGCGTTTGCTCGAGCCAACGATTGTCAGCTTCAAGCCTGCCACGGACCGGACAAGAGGCGCATGAAACGTTTTGCCGGCGTAACCATAGCCGATCAGCCCTACTCGAATCGTTTTTCCATCTTCCACCATTGAAAGACCTCTATCAAGTAAGAAGCATGATTATTGGTTTGGCCCGGGACAACAAACCTGAACAGTGTAGACTGCGGCTTAGTTTAGCGAGTCAAGTCCGCACTACCACCGGGAGCAAGTTTGATGCCTTTAGAACGCCGCACTCATGTCAGGTTCTTCCTGGCCTTTTGGCTGTTCGTACTTAGCGGGGTTGCTTTTCTCGATCGCACCAACATCTCAATCGCAGGACTGCAGATCAGCACGGAGTACGGGCTCGGCAACCAGAGGCTCGGGTGGATCTTCAGCGCATTCCTGATCGGGTACGCCGGGTTTCAAGTTCCAGCCGGATGGTTGGCGGCGCGCTTCGGCCCGCGACGGGTCCTTACCATCGGCGTGCTGTGGTGGGGAATTGCAACCGCTCTCACTGCACTTCTTCCGTCTGACATTGCCCATGCTGTCGCGTTGCTAATTGCGATCCGGTTCGCACTTGGCGCGGGTGAGGCAGTCATCTATCCAGCGGCAAACCAGTTCGTCGCTCGGTGGGTACCTGTACAGGAGCGGGGTTTCATCAATGGTCTTATCTTCGCTGGTGTTGGCGCAGGTAGCGGCCTCACCCCTCCTTTGCTTACATGGCTCATCACTCACCATGGATGGCGCGCAGCTTTCTGGTTCAGCGCTCTCATCGGACTTGCGGCAGGGGCAGTATGGTGGGTAGCCGCTCGCGACACACCTGAGGAACACAACGGAGTCTCGCCCTCCGAACTTCGCGAAATCCGCGACGGCCTGTCATTCGCTCCCTCAGTGCCAGTACCTGCGGCCGATATCCCTCCCATCATCGCCCCGCCAACCAAAATTTCCTGGGGTGCCATCTTGCATCGACGTGACCTTCGGGCACTTATGGTCGGTTACTTTAGCTTCGGCTACGTCGCGTGGATATTCTTTAGCTGGTTCTTTCTTTATATGGCTCAGGTGCGGGGCTTTGACCTCAAGTCCAGTGCTCGCTATGCGATGCTTCCATTTCTTTCGATGACAATCTGCTGTCTCGCCGGAGGGGTTTTCAGCGACCGGCTGACGCGCGCCTATGGGCTCCGAGTCGGCCGCTGCGGCCTGGCCTCGGTGGCATTGTTGCTAACCGCTGTATTTCTAGTGCTTGGCTCCCAGGTCCACAGCCCGCAACTCGCCGGGGTAATACTTGCTGGCGGCGCTGGCGCCCTCTATCTCTCGCAGAGTTCGTTCTGGTCTGTCTCTGTCGATATCGCTGGCCGCAGCTCGGGCGTCTTCTCCAGCATAGTGAACATGGGTGGGCAGATCGGAGGCGCGGTCACGGCATCACTGACACCCTGGGTCGCGCAACGTTTCGGGTGGGTAACATCCTTCGCCATCGCTGCGGCCCTTGCTGTCATTGGCGCGATCTGCTGGATGACCGTGCACCCCGAACTCCCACTCGACTCCTGATGGTCAGCCGCAGATAAGAGTGTGATTCAGGCCCGTCAAAATATATGATGCGTTAATAACATCCGGCCTGTGACCATGCAACCCTGTCCCGCGAATACGTGCGCTGCAGGATGGGCGAAGACGCTCACTATTCCGCGCTTCGCATCCGGCACCGTCGCGCTGATTCTGGTCTGTCTTATGCCAGTCGTCGCCCGCGCCGCAACGGCGCCGACCACATTGCGGCTATCTGAGTATCAGAAACAGGACTGGCAGGTCGAGGACGGCTTGCCCGAAAACTACGTACGCACGATAACTCAGCGCCCTGACGGAATTCTGCTGCTTGCTACATCCTCCGGCCTCGCCACCTTCGACGGCCAGCGCTTCCAAAATGAACCGATTGAGGTTGACGGTCTTGTCGACAATGAAGCCGTCAACACCATGCTTTATAGCCGCAACCACGATCTCTGGATCGGCACAGATGGACGTGGCGTTCTTCACCGCACTTCTTCCGGCACCATCAACATAAGCGAGCGTGCGGGCAGGTTTAACGAGCGTATTCGCCTGATGTACGAGGACGCTCGGGGTGTCCTGTGGATTGCAACTCAGAATGGAGTAGAGCGCTTCCTGGACGGGAAAATTGAGCTTTTGTCCGCGGCAGGGATGATCTCCGGGGACATCACCACGCCGTTTGCTGAAGACGGACTCGGAGGCATGTTTTTCGTCACCTCCTCCGGTCTCTTTCACTGGGAGAATGGGGTTGTTCGTCGCTTCCCTGTTCATGCCTCGTCGGCGGTTGTTCCCGTTGCGGTTTATCGCGACTCCCAACAGCGGATATGGGTCGGTACAACGACCGGCGTGGTGCAACTCGTTCCCCGCAAGAATAGTTCGCGTGACCCGTTAGACCGATTTGATCAAGTGCCCAAAGCCACCGTCTACAGCCCGGTTACGGTATTGCTGGGAGACCCGGCAGGCAATCTCTGGATAGGAACGCGCCGGGACGGCATCTGGCGTCTCGGTGCCGATGGACTCTCTCACTGGTCTTCTCGCAATGGCCTCCCTGACGACACCATTCGTTCCCTCTTTATTGATAGTCAGCAAAATCTGTGGATTGGCATGCGCACCGGAGGCCTCAGCCGGTGGCGCAAGGGCGCGTTGGCTCCTTATGGCGAACCAGAAGGCTTTCACGCCAATTTCTCGGCTAACACCTTTGCAGACAGCCACGGCGACCTTTGGCTCGGCACCTGGGGTAAGGGCCTGTTTCGCCGTCGCAACGGACAACTTTTTGCGGCCAATCCCCCGGGCATGCCCATCGCTACGCCCATTCGCGCACTCGCCGAAGACCGGCGCGGAAACATCTGGGTCGGCACGTGGTTCGATGGCATCTACCGCTATGACGGCCATGCCTTTCATCACTATCTGCTGGGCATTGAATCCCCTGGCAACGCCGTCAGCTCAATCCTTCCAGACAGTCATGGAGGCATCTGGGTCGGAACTTACACCGGCCTGTTCTACTTCCCTACTGGCGAGCCGACCCGAGAGGGCCGGTCTCATCTGCTCGAGTCGAAGCTCATTACCTGCATCATCGAGGATGGTGATGGATCGATCCTCGTCGGTACCAGCACGGGCCTCTTTCGCGTTCGCGACGGTGTCGTTTTACCCGTTGATGGACTGCCGCATCCCTATGTTCTCTCATTGACGTTGGACAGTATGGGACAGATCTGGACGGGCACCAAGGCAGGTGGCCTTGCCTGGGTGCGTCAGGAGCATGCCACACCGCTGCCTGCAAGTAGCGGTATTACGCCTCTCCTGGTCAACACCGCCATCGAAGACAAAGACCGCCATCTTTGGCTAGGTACCTCCCGTGGTATCGTGCGGCTCTCGCTCAGCGAACTGCACGATGTTGCCGATGGCAGACAACCTCAGCTTTCTACCGTCGTCTTTGGCAAGGGGGACGGCATGCGCTCCAGTGAATGCGGGGGAGCGTCTAATCCAACATCGACTCGAACGGCCGATGGCACACTCTGGTTCGCGACGGCCAAAGGTTTCGTTCATACGACTGATGTCGCTGAAAAAGCAGGATCTCTCAGTCCTACCGCGACTATTGCCGGATGGACCCTCTCAAATGATCCCAGTGCGACGGACAGTATCACCGGGTCGCATGCCGATCTTGAGGCTGGACAGCCAGACATCATCTTTTTCTTCAACGCCGGACTTCTCTCCAACCCTGCGCACATCGAGTTCCGTTACCGGCTCGCGGGATATGATCCTGAGTGGACGAGCACGCGCTCCCATTCCGCGCGCTATCGCAGACTCTCTCCGGGCAACTACCGTTTTGAAGTACAGGCACGTAACAGCGGAGACGAGTGGCTCTCTCCCATTGCGACTCTGCCGGTTCGTCAACGACCGCACCTCTATCAAACCTGGTATTTCTATCTTGCTCTGGGATTGCTAACTGCTGCGATCGCGGTACAGCTCTTCCGACGTCGCGTTCAACTTATGAAGGGGCGGATCGGCATCGTACTTGAGGAGCGTAATCGCATCTCCCGTGAGTGTCACGACACGTTGATGGCAGGGTTCGCAGCAATCTCGTGGCAGCTGGAGGCCACGGCGAAGCTCTTCCGTGACAGTGACTCCGAATCCACGCCGGCAGCCAAGTCCTGCGAGCTTGCCCGGAGCATGGTGTCTCACTGTCAAGCCGAAGCTCGACGCATTATCTGGGACCTTCGCGATACCGATGAAGTCACGAATATTCTCTCGCAGGCGCTGTCCCGCACACTCGCCACCAATCATATGCAGGACGTAATCAGCACCACACTGGACGTTGAAGGCGACGAGGTTCCACTTGCCCCCGGCTGCGTCCATCACCTTGTCTGCATCGGTCAAGAGGCTGTATCGAACGCCATTCGACATGCCCACCCGTCGTATATCACCATCCATCTCAAATATGAGAGTGACGCCCTTAACCTGTCGATCCGGGATGACGGCCAGGGATTCTATGCTTCCGACCGGACCACTGCGCGACGAGGACACTTTGGCATCCCGGTTATGGAGGAGCGTGCGCGCAAGCTTGGAGGCACACTTCGTCTGCAAACCTCCGCCGGCGCTGGCACGGAAGTGACGGTCAGAGTACCCTTCAACACAATGCAACAGTCGGTCAGCCAGGAACCTCACGTCATACGGTGGATAGGAATATGAAGCAGATCCGTGTTCTTCTCATAGAGGATCACTTCCTCGCTCGCATGGCCCTCCACTCTGTTCTCTCAGGACACCCCCAAATTCACATTGTCGGAGAAGCAGATGACGGAGAGCTTGGGATCTCGATGTATCGCGAGTTGAGGCCCGACGTAGTCGTTCTCGACCTCCGCCTGCCGCGTCTCAGCGGGTTTGACGTCATCCTTCAGCTACGTAAGGAGTTTCCTGCCACGCGTATCGTCGTGCTTTCGAATTATCAGGGAAGCGAGGACATCTACCGGGCCGTGCGTAGTGGTGCGATGGCTTATCTCACCAAAGATGCCAGCGGCGAGGAGCTTCTGAACGCCATACAAAATGTTGATCGGGGCCTACGGTACCTTCCGCACGTTGCCCTGGACCGTCTGGCGGAACGTATGCCGAATGTTGAACTTACGCCGCGGGAGAGTGAGGTTTTGGCTCGCATTACCCAAGGCCGCAGCAACCGTGAGATTGCCGAGGATCTTCACATCGCGGAGAAGACCGTACGGATTCATGTGAGCTCCGTGCTGGATAAAATGGGGGCCCGCGACCGCACCCAGGCCACGATTTATGCCTTGCAACGAGGCCTGGTTCATCTCGATTAGCGCTGTTTTTTGGTGGTAATTGGGTGGTCAAAACGTGGTGAGTTGCATGGTAAAACGTGGACGGTTTTCTGTCGTTGCACGGGGTTGAAAATCAGCCTAGAATTTCAGGTACTTTTTCCGGCTAACCGATGGAGCCAATGGGAGTGGGCCCACTCGACCGCTGCATAGGACATTTGGCCTATGACCTACCCCGGCAACTGCCTGATGACAGACTTTCTTACTTGTAATGGAATCGTGACACTCAAGAAATAGTCCACGGTCTGTCGCGAGCAGGAGCAGTTAGGTCCATCGTGACCGGCACGTGTTTCCATTGCACCGCTGCCTGGCACCACAAGGATTTACTAGGAGACTACTGTGAAGAAAGCGTTGGTTTTTTGCCTCGTACTCTTGCTGAGCCCCGTGTTCCTCCGGGCCCAAATCTCAAACAATACGTCACTTGTCGGCACAGTGCTCGACTCAACGGGAAGCACGATCAGTGGTGCGAAGGTAACCGCCGTCGAGACGTCGACAAAGGTCCAGTACACAGCGACCACAAACGATGCGGGATACTATGCGATTACGTTCATTCAACCCGGTACTTACGATGTCACGGTGGAGCAGACGGGTTTCACCAAGGTATCGACTGTTGGCATTCCGGTTGCGATCGACCTGGCGGTGCGCACGGATTTCAACCTGAAAGTTGGAGCGATAACCGATTCGGTGACCGTGTTGTCAGCCAACACTCCGCCTCTCTCTACGGACGATGCAAGCCTGGGAGAGACCTTTGGCACGAAACACGTAGAGGACCTGCCTGTCCAGGGGCACAATGCGCTGCAGATTGCCGCCCTGTCGTCCAACGTCATCATCGGACCTAAGACCAACTATTCCGGCAATCCTCCAGGGGTGGACTTCATCGGGGCGGGCCAACGCGAGACCCAGAACGAGCTCACGCTCGATGGTGTCTCGATCATGAACAACCTTGGCAATGTGGCACCTGCCCGCCCCAGCACGGACATGGTCTCAGAAGTGCAGATGCAGAGCGGGAACTATACCGCGCAGTATGGCTCGTATCTCGGTGTGCACGTGAACGTGGTGAGCAAGGCCGGCACGAATCAATACCACGGCGTCGCCTACGACTACATCAAAAACACGGTGTTTAACGCGCACAATTTCTTCGATACAGCTACGACGAAAAAGGCACCGCTGAATTACAACCAATGGGGATTTGCTCTGGGTGGCCCTGTGATTATTCCGAAGCTTTACAACGGCCGCAACAGGACCTTCTTCTTTGGTTCCTACGAGAAGCTCAATCAGAAGGCCCAGTCGCCAGGCACCTCTACCGTGATGACGGCGGCAATGAGGGCCGGCGATTTCTCGGCGCTCGGAACCTACAATCCGGCCAACGGTACATGTACCGGAATATGCCTCAAGGATCCGGCAACCGGAACGTTTTACGCCATTCCAACCACTGGCCCGAACGCGGGGAAGAGCAACCAGATTCCGGCGAGCGAACTGAACACGGGAACCGGACAAATTGCGCAAAAATACGAAGCCTATGTACCTCTTCCGAATATCGCCGGCATCAACAACAACCTATCCAACGTGTATTTCCCAAATACTCTTTTTGTTGCCCAGACGCTCGAGCGTGTCGATGAGAACATTGGGGAGAAAGTCAGGCTATTCTTTCGTTTCCACTGGCAGAACATGACTTATGCTAACGGGAACGCGGTTCCAGTCAGCGCCAATTTTGGCCCGGCGAACAGCAGGAACTACGCCATTGGCTACACGCACCTCATTACGCCCAACCTGGTGAATGACTTCCATTTTGGTGTCAACCAATTTTTAACCGACTCGCTCAATTACTGGTATGTCAACAACCTCAAAACCGCCGGAACGGATCTTGGTATCCCCGGATTCAACTTCGACACAACCGACAACATGCCCGGCATTCCCTTCGTCAATGTAGCCGCTGCTGCCGGCATGAACGTTGGCAACAACGGCACGAACTGGTTCCAGGACGACCGGACCATCAATGCCTACGAACAGGTCAGCTACACGCGCGGAAAGCACAACATCATGGCGGGCGTTGAATTCCGCAAACTGGGTACTGGGCGAATCGCGACCAACATATCGCTTGGGCAGTTCGTTTTCGACGGAAGCATCACTGGCGATTCCCGCGCCGACTTTGCGCTTGGCCGTCCTGCCACCGACACAACACCTTCCACCAGCATTAAGGGTTCGGCGGCGGAGTGGCGCGACGGCTTCTTTGCCCTTGACAACTGGCAGGCGACGCCGAAGCTCACGTTGAACTACGGCCTGCGCTACGATCTTCCCACCGTTCCTTACAGCCTCAACGGGTTTACCCGCATCATGAATGCCGCCCAGACCGCTTTGCTCCCGGTATCAAGTGCCACCTCGGCCGCGACCTGGGTTCCAGTTCCGGGACTGAAACTGGGTAGCCCCACTCATGACAACTGGGGGCCGCGCCTTGGCTTCGCTTACCGCGTCACCGACAATACGGTGGTACGCGGCGGCGTAGGTTTCTATTACAACGCCAACCAGCTTAATAGCTTCACCCTGCTGACCAGCAACAACTATCCCTTTGGCGCGAATTTCAGCTACGCCGCGGCGCAGGGCACAGCGGCCAATCCATTCTCGTTCACTAACCCAACCCCTGGTCAGGCGAACGCGTCGCCTGTGACGGGTGTCTGTCCTACTCCGACAACCTGCACCTATGGGAGCGCGGTTACCTATGATCCTGCTAACAAGACACAGCGCATGTATCAGTGGAATCTGTCGGTTGGGCAAGAGTTGTGGAAGGGAGCTGCGGCCGAGGCGCAGTATATCGGCTCGCATTCGCTGGACCTGGACACAAGCTGGTACTCGAACATGCCACCACAGATGGTCGGCGGCGTAGTGTTTTCCCAGCCCAAGAAAGCTGCCCTCAATTCACCGCAAGGGAGTTGCGGACAGGCGACTTGCCTGGTTCGCCCAAATCAGCTTTTTGGTTCCATTCGTGACCTGAGGAATTTTGCCTGGGCCGAGTACAACGGCCTTAGCCTCATCCTGCGTCAGCGTGTGTACCACGGGCTTTCGGGACAGGCCAGCTACACGTATGCACACGATCTGGATATCTCTACGGACTCCAACGGTGGAGGTGCCCCTTCGCAGCAATATAGCCTCGCTGCCGACTATGGAAACTCCAACTGGGATATCCGACATCGCTTTGTCGGAGTTCTGACTTACGAATTACCTGCATTCAACGGAAAAAGCTTACTTGTTCGCGAGACCCTTGGAGGATGGCAGATTAACGGGATCGTCAATTTGCAGACAGGTATGCCCTATAACGTTTCGCTTGGGTACAACAGCGCCGGCCTTGACCAGGGTACGCAGCGCCCCAGCTGGGTGCATACACCCAAGGCCGACTGCAGCCTGAAGAATGTGATCAGCGGAAAGAACGGGACCGCAACTTCGGGATCATGTATCGACCTCAGCGCTTACACACTTCCGGTTGCTCAAAACACGCTTGTTCCCGGAACAACCACAGTTGCTACGTGGAACTATGCCTTCGGCAACACGTCGAGAAACACGCTTCACGGACCTGGTTTCTCTTACACCAACCTCTCCGTTTTCAAGAATTTCCAGATATGGGAGAGAGCGAGGTTCCAGTTCCGCGCAGAAGCAGCCAACGTGTTCAACCACCCCAGTGCCGCCAACCCGAACGCTTCGAACGGCAGTGGCAATCCGAGTCTTAACGCGGCGTCCCTGACCGGCACCGCAATCAGCGCTGGCAACGCCGGAACGATCATCGATGTACAGAAACTTCCCGGCGAGCTTAGTGGCGCTCGTGTGCTTCAACTGGCTGGAAAGATCATCTTCTAGCCAGACTGCTGTCTTTATCTCCAAGCCGCCGGGAGGAAGGTTTCCCGGCGGCCCTTTCTTCCACTTTTCAACCAGCTTCTGTTTCCATTGCGTCGGGAAGGAGAACTCGTACTCAAGCATTCTCTCGTGCTCTTCGGGTAGCATGCTCTCAGCCACCATGAAGTCATCTCTATTGAATCCGATTCTGTCGTCGAGCGGAGCACGGATCGCTGTTGCCCTTGTTATCCTCTGCGCAACGTTTCTCGCCATCACCCACATTGTCCACGCCGACACGCCAAAGACAGCCGCAGATTATGCCGCTGATCCTGCCGCTATGGTCGACGCGTACCGTCATGTCGAGGCCGCCTCCGTCTCTGACGCCATCGAACAACTTCTGCACGAGAAGCGCTACATGTCCCATCGCATGCAGTCGATCTTCCCCGCCAAATTCGCCGGAACCGCGCTCACCGTCAAGCTCGTGAAACAGGAGAACCACGACGCCGATGCGCTCACGGGCATGCTCAAGGCGATTGACTCCGGCGGCCCCGGTTCGGTCTACGTGATGCAGGTAGAAGATGGAGCCGACATCGCCGGCATGGGCGGCCTGATGGGAACAGCCATGTTCTCGCGTGGATTCGCAGGTGCGGTGATCGACGGCGGAGTTCGCGATCTGCCGCAGCTCAAGAAGATCGGCTTTCCGGTTTACGCCACCGGTCCCGTGCCCTCTACTTCGGTCGGTCATTACCGTTTCGGCGGCATGAATGTGCCCGTCGACTGTGACGGTGTCAAAGTTTCACCCAACGACATTATTGTCGCCGACCAGGACGGTGTGGTCGTCGTACCCCGGGATCGCGCCGCAGAGGTCCTCGTTCTCGCGCAGAAACTCGACAACAGCGAGCATTCGATGTATCCATTTATTGAAAAATTTCACTCGATTGAGGAGGCAGTGAAACAGTTCGGGCGCATCTAGAAATTTCAACCGGATGCCGCCTTCGTCCATATCCAACTCTTATCAGGGAAAGTATTCAGAGGTTTCCGATGTCAGGTAACGTAGTGCCCGGTCTCTTTACACGTCGAAGTTTTCTCCGGTGGTCGCGGTCGGCCATGGCGCTTTTGGGTGCTGCACCGATCGTGGGTGCGAGCACAGCAGCTGAAGCATTCGCAACTCCAACGTCATCGAACTCCGGGGACGACTATTACGCGAAGCTGGGCGTCGAAAAGATCATCAACGCAGCGGGCACCTACACCTATCTCACCGCGGCCATCATGCCGCCTCAGGTGCAGCAGGCTGTTGCACAGGCGGCGCTTCATCCTGTCCGGCTCAAAGACCTGCAACAAGCATCGGGCGCGTACATTGCGAAGAAACTTCGGTGCGAGGGAGCCGTGGTCACTTCGGGTGCCTCCGCCGCACTCACTCTCGCTACGGCCGCTTGCGTCGCATCGGCGAATGGTACGAAGCCGGATCAGATTCCAGAGAACGTCGACCGCATGAAGCATGAGGTCATCGTTCAGAAGGCGCATCGCTATGAATACGACCACGCCATGTTGATCTGCGGTGCGCGTATCGTCGAGGTGGTCACACTGGATGACTATAAGCGTGCCTTCACTTCGAATACGATCATGACGAATTTTTTTAATGCTGCCGAAGGGGGCGAGATCGATCGCCAGACATGGCTCGATGTCGCACATCAGCACAATGTTCCGTGTCACATAGACGCCGCGGCAGACATGCCTCCCATTGAGAATCTTTGGAAATACACCGGCATGGGATTCGACCTGGTCTGCTTCTCTGGCGGTAAAGGAATTCGCGGGCCGCAGAACGCCGGCCTATTGCTCGGCAAGAAACACCTGACTGATCTTGCGGCAGCCAACAACAATCCCAACAGCGATGCGGTTGGCCGTGGCATGAAGGTTGCGAAGGAACAGATCGTTGGTATGGTGGCGGCTGTCGATTGGCTGCTCGAGCAGAACGACGAAAAGGATCAGGCCGAGTACATGCGCCGTGCCGACATCATCACCGGTATGGTGAAGGACGTTCCGAGTATGAAGGCAAGCGTCCATATACCGGAGGTGGCGAATCACGTTCCGCACCTTATGCTCACGTACGATCCGGCTGTCGTCGGTATCAGCCCGAAACAGGTGCAAGAACGTCTGAGGCACGAGCAACCGTCGATTGAGCTGAATCCGGCTACGGGCACAAGCGGTCGCTTCGGCACACTGTCTACTGAAAACACTATCGTTGTTGGCACATGGATGCTGCAGCCCGGCGAAGCGGAGATCGTAGGCCGCCAACTTCGCGCGGTACTCATGCATCCCAAAACATAGATCCCGTCATACCAAAAGGAGTAAACACAATGGAGCAACAGTCCCGAAGAGGTCTACTGAAGAACGCAGCCAAAGCCGCCGTCGCCGCAACTGGCGGTGCCATGATCGCCCAGAGCGCCAAAGCGCAGGTCACTGGCCAACTGCAGAAAAAGTCCTACCCGCCAAAGACACAGGCTGACAAGATTCCTACGACACCGGCGAAGGCACCTCTGTTTTCCAGCGCGGTCTCTTACGGCAATCTACTCTTCCTGTCCGGGGTTGGAGCGCACTTTAAGGGCACGATTGAAGAGCACACGAAGCACGTGCTCGATGAGCTTGAAAAAAACCTTATCAATGCCGGCTCGTCAATGGACAAGGTGCTGAAGGTGAACGTCTATCTCAACGACCTCAAGGACTACACCGCGATGAACAGCGTCTACGCGACCGGCAAGTGGGGTTCGATTCCACCTGTTCGGACTACCGTCGCCCCCGCAGGCGGCATCCCCGGTGATTCACTGGTTGAGATCGACCTCATCGCATACATCTAACCGCACGACAACTACACCCTCAAGAAAAGGCAAGTCCATGTCTCTGTTTCGTAATACGCGCTGGTCAAGACGAGAAGTTCTCAAACAGTCCGGGATACTCTCAGCTCTCGGAGCTGCTACCGCTGTTTCACCTTTTGCTGCAGGAGCGGCCGCGCTTGCAGCGCCGTTGAACGAGCATACTCTGCCCGCCAGAGACGGTACGGACCACGACAACCTATTTACCCGGATCGGTGTTCGTCCCATGATCAACGGCCGCGGCACGTTCACCATCATCAGCGGCTCGCGCTCACTTCCCCAGGTGAAGCAAGCCATGTACGAAGCGTCTTTCTACTTTGTTCAGCTAGACGAGATGATGGATGGGATTGGGGCACAACTGGCCAAGCTGACCGGCGCGGAGTGGGGCATCGCCACAACCGGCTGCGAGGCTGCCATCTGTCTTGCAACAATCGCCTGTATTGCCGGCACCGACGTCGAAAAGTGTCAGGCTCTCCCGTACATCAAAGGGCGCGACCAAGTGATTATTCCCAAGCACTCGCGCAACCCGTATGACGTTGGTGTGCGCATGGTAGGCGCAGAAGTCGTCGAAGTTAATTCGGCAGAGGAGTTGAACGCAAAAATCTCCGATCGCACCGCCATGATCTATATCCTCTCCGGCCCCGCGGCAGAAAAAGGACCGCTGAGCATTCCGAGTATCTGCGCGATCGCGAAGGAAAAAGGCGTTCCCGTCTTTGTGGATGCTGCGGCGGAAGAGCCTATTGTGCCGAACATTCACCTCGCCGCAGGAGCGACGCTTGTCGGATACTCGGGAGGAAAATGCCTGCGTGGACCACAGTCGTCCGGAATGCTGATCGGCCAGAAGGACCTGTGCAAGGCTGCGTACTATCAGGCAGCTCCACATCATTGCTATGGGAGGGGCTTCAAGTGCAGTAAGGAAGAGGCCATGGGTCTGCTTGCAGCCGTCCAGCAGTGGTACAAACGCGATCACGATGCCGAACAACGCGAGTGGAGATCGTGGTTGAAGAACATCGAGGCCCGATTGAAGCCCTTGCCTTCCACCAGCTTCGAATATCTCGAGCCAGAAGATCTTTCCAACAAGGCTCCGCGCCTGCGCATCCATTGGGACGCAAACACACTGAAGATCACCGGCACGGAGCTCGTTGCTCGTCTCGATGCCGGCACGCCACGAATCGTCATCGACGGCGGTATGGGACGCCGTCCTGAGATGATGAAGAGCTCGGTCACGATTATGCCTTACATGATGGACCCCGGTGAGGATCGCATTATTGCGAACGCCATTTACGAGGGGCTCACGAACCCTGGTCACTACGAAGACCCGGTCATTCCGTCCGGTACTCCCGCGCCTGTCCAGGGGGCATGGGCCGTTACGATTCAATACCCTCGAGGTGTCGGCGAGCAGAAAATCACTCTCGAACAAAGCGGCAACGACCTCGCAGGAATGCAAAACGGCGAAATCTACAAAGGGAAACTTAAGGGTGCGATTCACGCCAATCAGATCGAACTCCGCAGCAGTATGGAGGTTCCAGGAAATCCCATCCAATGGACTTTCAAAGGCGCCGTTCAGGGCAGCGAAATGGCCGGCACAGTCCACATGGGCGAGTACGGCGATGCAACATGGAAGGCAACGCGCGCATGACAGCAACACCTAATCCACGAATCGCACGATAGCCGTCCACATCGATGCCGTGCGAGTCCACTCCTGGTTGAAGTTTTTACCCGCGCCATCCGCGCATAGATTGGGGACTTATGACGAAGCTGTTCAGCAAAAAGACGATTGCCCATTGTTGCGCCGCACTTTCGCTTCTTGTGGCTTCGAATGTGTTTGCCCAGACTGCCCAGACCTGCCCTTCCGGCTTATGACCTTCTTCTGCAAGGCGGCCATGTTCTCGACGACAAGAATCACATTGACGCCGTCATGGATGTTGCCATCAAGGATGGCAAGATCGCCAAGGTTGCCGAGCATATTTCTCCTACCGATGCTCTTAAGACCATCGACGCCAAAGGACTCTACGTCACTCCCGGTCTCATCGACATTCACGTCCACGTCTACACCGGCACCGGTGAGCGCAACTCCTATGCCGGCGACAACAGCGTTCCGCCCGACGGCTTCACCTTCCGCGTCGGCGTCACGACTGTCGTCGATGCAGGATGCTCCGGCTGGAACAACTTCGAAGACTTCAAGGACAACGCATCATCGATCGCTCGAAGACCCGCGTTCTTGCAATGCTCAACATTGTCGGCGCCGGCATGCGCGGCGACAAGTACGAGAAAACACGGCCGACATGGATGGAGAAGCCACGGCGAAGATGGCCCTCAAGTATCCCAACGTCGTCGTCGGCATCAAGACCGCACACTACGCCGGACCTGAATGGACTCCCGTCGAGCAGGCTGTCATCGCCGGAACCAAGGCTAACATCCCCGTCATGGTCGACTTCGGAACCAATCACCCCGATACACGCCCGCTGTACGACCTGCTCAATAAGAAGCTTCGCCCCGGCGATATCTACACCCACATGTACTCCGGCCTCCGCAACGAGCAAGACCCCGTCACCATGGGGCCCAGCAAGGCCTTCATCGACGGCCGCAAGCGCGGAATCTACTTCGACACAGGCACCGGCGGCGGCAGCTTCAAGTTCTCGCTCGCCGTTCCCATGGTCAAGGATGGCTTTATCCCCGACTCCATCTCCACCGACCTCCACATCGGCAGCATGAACGGAGCCACCAAGGACGAACTTAATGTGGCTAGCAAGATGATGGCTATCGGCCTTTCACTGAAGGAAGCGGTTGCGGAGATGACCTCTCACCCGGCGCGTGAGATCAAGCATGAAGAGCTCGGGAATCTGTCTGAGGGTTCCGTCGCGGACGTAGCCGTATTGCGTCTGGAGAAAGGCCACTACGGTTTCACTGACATGCAGAACACGCGAGTCGATGGGACAGAAAAGCTCGTCGACGAGCTCACCATCAAAGACGGCAAGATCGTCTACGACCTCAATGGAATGGAAGCGCTGCCCTGGAATGCGCCTCTCGACCCGAACGCGAAGTACGCCTCGCGTTGGACGACCTTTGCACCGCGCTCCCCGGATACCCACAACCCGAGGCCTCCAGCGACGTCACCACACTAAATCTCCAGGTCGTGCAGATTCAGCGCGCAGCAGAAAAGGCGCGACTTAATCTCACGAACCTTCTCCCGCAAGGGAGATGGAGGCGCGAAGCCATTCGGCTCAAGGGCGTATCGACATGGCGTGGTGAAAGACGTTGTTGGGGTCGTAACGCCGCTTGACTCCCTGCAGGAAGGAATACAACCCCTGGTCGCCATAGTACAACTGCGGCCAGAAGGGATAGGCGAGCATGTCCTTGTCCGGGTAGTTGATGTAGCAGCCTTCGTAGCGGTCACCAGGATATGGTGTAGCGCGGTATCGCGAATCCACATTAGTGCCCGAGTACATTTCGTTGTAGAAATCGCGAATCCACGTGACATGCGCTTCGTCGTCCTGCTCTTCTCTCCAATATGTTTGATACTGGAGCTTTATCACTGAGGAACGCTGACCTGCAGCGGTCTCGTCCGCCAATCCGTTGCGGTTGATGGCGCCGCCATAGGAATCGATCCCCACAACAGAGCCACGCAGATCGGCGCCGGGTATGGTTCGGGTCATGTGTTTGTACATGCACTGTGCCTCTGCAGCAGTGAAGTTACGCTTCATATAAGCGGACTTGTATTTGGCGCGCGAACTGCTGCCGCCGCCAATATCCGACTCGACGGCGAGCAACCAATCGTAGCGGGCCATTGTGTGCGCCCCGATACATACGGTTTGCCCAGGATTGGGCGGCGCCGGCGAGCCAAAGGTGGCGGTTTGACTCGGATTACCCGACGTCGGCTTGCAGGTCTGAAAGCGATCCAGGTATTCGGTCAAGATGCTTAAGTCTTTGCAGGTCCCATCAGGATTGCAGAACTGTACAGTCATGCCGAAACGTCCTCCGGAATGATGTGACACGCCGAGAACAGCGAACATACCCCAGGTATCCGGGTCTTTGCCACGCGTCTCCCAGTACTCACCAAAGGTTGTCAGAATGGAGGTGAAGCGTTCCACCGTCATATCGGCCCACGCCCAGGATATGCGTGCCACCATCACTTCGCGGGGCGCCTGAGGCAGCTTGTCGAAGGTAAAACTTGTGACTACGCCGAAGTTGCCTCCACCAGCTCCTCGGCATGCTCGAAACAGGTCAGGGTCGTGGGTGCGATCCACTCTGCGAGGGATGACTTTTCCCTTTGCATCGACTGTCAAGATATCCACTGCAGAGAGCCAATCTATGGTCAATCCATGCAGTCGCGACAGCACGCCGTAGCCACCTCCACTGATATGACCTCCGGCGCCCACCGAGCCGCACGAGCCACCGGGAAGGGTTACGCCGTAGCGTTTATACAACTCCACATAAGCTTGCCAAAGCTGCGTGCCGGTACCGATGGTGTATGGCGCACCTTTGCCCGGAGGATTGGTTTGGGTGAGCATACCCAAATCGAGAAGTGCCCCACCGGGATTGTTGGAGACAAAGTCTTCATAGCAATGTCCACCACTGCGCACCGTGGGCCGCAGTCCTGCGCTCACGATTCGCTGAAGAGCTGCGGCTGCATCTTCAGCGGTCTCACATATCTCTATTCGACTCACGGCATCCGCCTCATTTGCCGGCCAGCGGATGTTATGGCCTTTTATCAGGGTGTTATAGCGTGGATCCTGTCGCAGAACAGTAATTGCCATATCGCTCCCACTACCAACCGCCATCTTGAAGAAGCTTCTCAACAAAATGCCGGTTAGCGGCGCCATTCGTCTTGTTTCCCGGCATCCGCTCGGCGTTTGTTGATCATCGCAAGGTTAGGAAGGAGAGGCTTTAGGCTTAGGCACATGACCATGCGGTGGCCAGGCACTCGTTAAATAGAGTGCAGTCGTCAGACGAACGACGGACCATTTGGGAGGTCCGCGTTGCGTTCTTGTTTCGTCGCAATTTTAGGAAAAAGCGTTGACGGTGGGCGGGCCATCGTCAACGCTCAGAACAATCGATACGCCTAGCTGCAACTCCTGGTTGGTTAGGCTAGAAGTGGTACTTCACCGAGAGCTGCAGCTGACGCGGACCAGAGCGGACAGCGGTGATCTGACCGAAGGTGTTCGCGCTGGCGTTGCTGGCGGGGTTGGAGAGGTAGGCGCTGTTGAAGAGGTTATCTGCATCAGCGCGGAAGTTAATCTGCTGCTCATGCCAGACGGTGAAGTCCTTCGTGACGGAGGCACCGTAGGTCTGGAAGCCCGGTGCACGTTCCGATGTGGGACGAGCGGTGCCGAAGGTTCCAGCTGCCGGCTGACCGTAGGCGCAGACACCGTTGTCGACGCCCAGCGACGGTGCAAGGAACAGCCGACGGATCGGTACCGAACCAGTTGTTGATGGAGCGATTGACGATCTTCAGCGGGCGATAGTGATTCGCGCGCTGCGAGTTGCCGTTGACGCCGGAGTTGTTGGTTGCGCTGATGTTGACGGGGAAGCCGGTGTAGGCGACACCGGTCATGCCGACCTTCCACCCGCCGACGATCTCGTCGAGGATGAGAGGCATGCTGGCACCGAACATGCGGCCGCGACCAAAGGGCAGGTCATAGACCATGTTCCAGTTGATCGCGTGACGCACGTCTTGTCCGGCAGGGCCATATTCGGAGTGCAGTCGTAGACGTTCTCGGCATAGGCGCTGGCTGCCGTGACGCTGGGAACACCGTAGAAGCCAACGCTGTTGGTCATGGCGTGGCTCCAGGTGTAGTTGGCGGTGTACTGCAGACCGTGCCAGGCGCGCTGTCGGAAGGTGGCCTGCATTCCGTTGTAGTTCATCATGGCGTTGGAGTCCGTAAAACGGATGACGCCGTTGTAGCCTACGCCAGGAGTGGTGTAGAACGGAGCAGGAGCCAGGGTGAGGCAGGCTGGCATTCGGGGTAGCCGTAGCCACGGTCTGGACAACGCCATTGATGATGCATGGATTGTGCAGTTGGTTGCGCTGATTTGCGGTGACCAGATGCTGTCCTGACTTCGCCAACGTAACCGACCTGGACAGAGGCCGTGTTGTTGAGCTGGTATTCCACGGTGAGGTTGTAGATGCCGATGAACGCCGGCTTGATCTGCTTGTTCCAGACGTTGTAGGTGTTGGACGCCTGCTGCGCCACTGCCGAAGCCATTCTGAATCTCGAAGAAGCTGCCGGCGGTGGTGGGACAGTGGCTGCGACTACCGCTGAGCTGGAACGCGGACTGGAAGGGAAGGTTGGTGGTCATGCGAAGGTTCGCGCCGGTGCCTTCCATGAAGTTCTGCAGGCCGTATCCGCCGCGGAGGACGAAGCTAGGCGTCGCCGACCATGCGAAGCCGAGACGAGGCATGACGCTGCCGTAGTAGGGATCGACGCAGGTACCGCGGCTGTAGCCGAGCAGGCGTCAGCGACCTTCTGCGGAGCGATGCCGTCGATCAATGATGACCGAGGGATTGTTTGGGTCGATGGTCGACATCTTGTGGTTGACCTCGTAGATCGGCTGTGAGTATTCGTAGCGAAGACCGAGGTTCAAGGTGAGGGTTGGGCGTGACCTTCCAGTCGTCCTGGATGAAGTAGGCATCGCGCCACTGACGCATGCCGACCGGACCGGCGACGCCGCCCTCGCTCTTGAAGCCTGCGCGGTTCAGGAGGAAATCGGCAGCCGCATATCCGTTGGATCTGTTGCCGGGGTAGATCGTGGCAGCCATCCGGGATTGGCGGTACCGGCGCCGAGGTAGAAGAAGCCACCGAGGGAGCCATCGTTGCCGGGGTAGAAGTTGTTCTGCTGCTGGCGCAGGAACTGGACACCGATCTTGAAGGTGTGGCGGTTCTTGAGCCAGGTGAAGTTGTCGCCATAGAGGAAGGTGTTGAGGGTGTAGTTGGTGCCGGTGTTCTGGTTGCCGAGGTTGGTGTACTCGGTGCCGTTGGAGGCGGTGAATCCCTGCGGGCTGGCTGAGTTGCCGAACGCGAGAACGCGAGAAGCCCGCAAAGGCCTGGGTAAATGGATTGTTCGCTCCGATGCCCAGGATCTTATCGCCATTGAGACCGAAGACACCGGTGGGGTCGAGAAGGACGGCTGCCGTTGTTCTGGACGCGAGTGTAACCTGCACGGAATTCATTCACCATGGACGAGTTGAAGGTGTGGACTTCGTTGATGGCAAGACGCCCACACCGGAAACGTCGGGGCGCTGGCGAAGCTGGTCGGAAGCGGGTTGATCGTGGTCTGGCCGAAGTGGCCCCAGGTGTAGCGAACCGAAAGATTGTCTTTTTGCGTGGCCTTCCAGTCAACTTTGACATCGAACTGATTGCCGTAGTTGCGGAGCTTTTGTGTGCCGGTATAGTTACCGGAAGCGGGTGAACTAGGCTGAGGAGCCGAGTTGGCATGGGGATAGATCGCAGGATTCGCCAGCAGGTAGGTTGCGGCGGAGCTTGCGCCGATCGGAATCTTGTTGTTGAGATAGGCAGGGTGGCCCGGCGTAGTTGCATCGTAAAGCTGAATCAGCTTACCTGTGCAGGCTGACGCAGAATCTGTCGAGAGACACATCAGGGATGGATTAAGCAGTTCTGAGAAGTCTCCCGTACGCTCCTTGTCCGTGAGTACGGTTGCGGTGGCTGGTCCACCAAGATGGTAGCGGCCACCTTGATAGTCGGCAAAGAAGAATAACTTGTCGTGGAAGATTGGCCCGCCAATGGTGCCACCGAAGATGTCACGGGTGAACGAGTTCTTTGGGGTAGGAACAGGCCTGTGGTTGTTGAACCAGGAATTTGCGTTGAGGTTGTAGTTCGAAAGGAAGAAGAACGCACTTCCGTGCCACTGGTTGGTGCCGCTCGTGGTCTGATAGAGGATATCGCCGCCGAGGACGTTGCCGTACTCCGCGGGCGCATTGGCGGAGATGACCTGGATTTGTGAGATAGCGTCGGGACTGGGGTTATAGGCTGAAATGTTGTTGAGGTTCTCGTCCACGGGCACACCGTCGAGCAGGTACTGGTTCGACTGCTGGCGATTGCCGTTGACGGAGACGGTCTGGTTGGCGCTCTGGGGACCGGAGACGGCGGCGTTGTTGACGAAGCCGTTGGGGTTGGTGCTGATAGCGCCGGGCAGGAACATCGTCAGGGCGATAATGTTGCGGCCCACGAGTGGGGCGTTATCAATAGCGCGCTTGTCGATCGTTGTAGCCAGCGTGGGGTTTTCCGTGTTCATCAGGGGAACAACCTCTGCCTCAACGGATAGCTTCTGCTGCTGACTCGATAGACCCATCTTGACATCGATCTTCGCGTCCTGGGCAGTTTCCAATACAAACGGTCCATACGTCGATTCGGCAAAACCTGGGGCCTCGATCACTACCTTGTAGTTGCCGATTTGCAGAAATCGGATGTTATAGACACCGTCGTTATTCGTGGTGGTGGCAGTTGTGACGCCAGTGTCGACATTGGTTGCTGTTACTTTTGCGTTTGGGATGACTGCGCCCGTAGGATCGGTCACAATGCCATTCACGCTTCCGGTGATGGTCTGGGCTCTCGACACCACGCTGCAGAATGCAAGCAGGATGAACGTTAAAACGCGGATCGCCTGAACATGTCTTTTCATCTCGGTAAGCCTCCAGAAATTATCAAAAATGATTTTCGTAAGCTTCTGTTGGGTCTGTTTCTCTTTAACTTTTTAAACTTTCAACGAAATTGACCCAGACTACGTCAGTGCATAGAAGCACTGCCAAGAGTTCCAAAAGGGGTTCCAGTGTGTGACGAGACTGTAAAATTTCTCCCATAGTAGTCCGAGACAGTCACTTGTATCTAGGTCATTTGACCTATTTTTCAGGAAATCTTGTATAGCCTGATATACAGGACGCTTTCTCTGCAAAATCTGCGGAAACGAGCGAAATTATCGATGGAGATCGTGCTCCATTCCCAAAGGGGTGACTTGTCTAACCAATTGAAAAGAGGGCGAAAAGTGGTGCGACCGTACTACTGCTTTGCGGGGACAAAGAACCGGTACCGAATCGTCCAATGGCTGGTCTTTCCCGGCGGTACATTCAGGTGAATATATCCCTCTGGGCATACCGTGCTCCGCGTCGACCAGAAATAGAGCCGCGCCAAGGGAGAATCCGATGTTTGTTGTACACCCACCTTCGAATTCTGGTCCTCTATGGTGAAGTTATAATCCGACGCTCTATCGGAATAGCCCGTCAGGTAACCGGAGACACCTTTTCTGGGAGCCGGTGTGTCCACGTAGACCAATTCCTTTCCTTCGATCTTTGCCGCCGCACCAAGCGGATCTTCCGCCTTAGGCTCAAAGACGAAGCGAACCACCACCCCTGGGCCCACAGGTTTGCCATCCAACATAAAGAAGTCGTGGTCATAGACGTTTGTATCGATCGTTTTCTGTCCCGTGTTCTTCAGGCTATGTTCGAGGGTCATGACCGAGTCATTCTTGTCCAGCGTCAATGTCTTCTCATAAACGTAGGCGTAGCCCTGCGGCCCGTTCAACACCTGGCGAAAGATCACTGAACGCGGCTTTACCTTCACGGTCCACTTTCCTGTGTCCACAATCGGGTAGGCTCCGCCGAACTGATAAGGCGAGTTATCCACCTTGCGCAACACTCCAACCCCCGGCTTGAGAAATGGCTCTCCTGGCTTGGCCTCGTTATATCCAATCGCCCCCGGACGCGCCGCGAGCTGCCCTTCCGGCCCACTGCGTCCCATCGGCCCATCATCGGAGCGGAACTCCTCGACTGGCCCGGTGATCGAATCATTCTTCAGCGGATCGTATTGTGCAAACCATTCCCCGAAGAACGTATGTCCGTTCAGCGAGACACACCCGACCACACCCGACCAATCAAATCGGGTCGAGCGGTAGTATCCATTCTTCGGGTCCGGAAGAAATACCAGCGCAGAAAGCTTTCCATTCGAAAGCAGAGCCTTCGGATGATCACTATGGGGAACGTCAGCACACTGTGCGGCAGTTTCTGAGTTCTGCGCGTGTGCAACATGACCAAGCATCAGTGCGGCTACCAGCGCGACAACGTGCTTGCCCTTCGAAACAGGCCGATTCATCCTCTTGATCAAAGCTTCCGCCTTCCCACATCAAAACGGCCGGTCACTACAGATACTTCACCACCATGCTCATCGGCGCCTGCACTTTGGCGACTTGAACCGGCTCGGTAAGATGGCCGCTCCGGCGGTCGACGGTCCAGCGGACCACACCTCCGCTTTTCCGACTAAGCGCCAGCAGGCTGCTTCCGTCACGAGCCATCGTTATTGCATGCAGCGACTGCAATCCGTCGCCGTCGTGCTGAACCACCCTAAGGGCCCCTGTGTTGTTGCTCCGCCACACTGTAATACCATCATCCCCGAAACGATGCGCCGTATACAAAAACTCGCCCGATGGATGCATCGCCATCACAACGGCGCGCTTCCCTCCGCTACTATTCGTGGCGGTTGACACATGCTCAAGTTGCTCGAGCACCCTGCCGTTCTTCTCGTCATATCCATAGCAGGACACCGAGGCATCAAGCTCATTCGCGACGAACAGCAGGCCGCCGCCGGGATGAAGCTCCATGTGCCGGGGGCCGCTGCCTGCCCGCGCGTCGCTCCGTGCCATTACGCTCAGTCTGCCATCATCCAGTGCGAAGACGCTCAGCCTGTCACTCCCCATGTCCGCGCCGAGAAGCCGCCCCCTCCTGTCGAACATCACCATCTGCGGATGTGCGGCTTGCTGATGCTCTTCATCGGGCCCCGAGCCGGTCTCTTTCAGAATTCCCGTGACTCTTCCGAGACTTCCATCCTCGTCGATCGGAAGCACGTTATATGCGCCTCCGCCATCCACCGCGACCACCAGTGCACGCCCATCGGGAGACACAGCCATGTGCCTCGGCGCGGTTGCCGACAAGGAGAGCGGTTGCCGGTTCAGCAGCGTGAGACTCCCATTCTTCGCATTAACGGCATAGGCCTCGACAGCTCCGGACGGCAGGTTCTCGTACCGGTCGACTTCGTTGATCGCATAGAGAAAGCGCTCAGTCGGATGCAGCGTCAAAAACGATGGATGGTCACTGGGAACTGCTCCGATTGGTCTCCAGCGCTTGCCCTCAATGGCAAATACTCCAATTCTGTGTGAGAAACCGTTGGTCACAACGCCGCTCTCGCCGGCATAACCTACGTATGCAAAGCGAGGAGTGGCGGCCGCATTGCCCTTCTTACCGACCGCAGACAGCGAAGGCAGGCGCGTACACATCACACTCAGCGACGCGCATCCCGCCACGTGCAAAAAATCTCTGCGATTCCCAAGCAAGCGATCTTTCATCGATTACTCCTCGGTACTGCCATCACGATACCCTTATGCGCGTATCGACATGGCATAGTGAAAAATGTTGTTCGGGTCGTAACGCCGTTTAACCCCTTGCAACACCGGAACTAGTCCCTGATCGCCATAGTACAACTGCGGCCAGAATGGGTAGGCCAGCATGTCTTTGTCCGGGTAGTTGATGTAGCAGCCTTGATAGTGATCGTTCCAGTATGGCGTCCCCTTGTACTTCGGATCCGCGTCCGGGCCGGAGTACATATCACTGAAGAACTCTTTGATCCACTCGGTATACGCGGCGTCATCCTTTTCGTTGTTCCAATACGTTATGAACTGCAACTTCATCACGGAGTGGCGCTGCGGTACTCCCGTCGTCTCCGCCAACTCCTTCCGGTTCACCGCGCCTCCAAACGAGTCTGCCAACACCGTCGAACGGGTGAGGTCCACTCCCGGCACCATATGTTGTCAGATGCTTGTAGAAGCAAGCGACCTCTGCCGAGCTGAAGTTACGCTTCATATAGCAGGACTTGTATTTGGCACGTTGCTCGCCACCTGCTCCCCCTCCACCGCCTCCACCTCTCACATTGGCATCGAGCCATAAGTGGCGGCTCATCATCTGCTGCCCCCAACACCCCTCGGGAGCTGCATGGTGCATTGCTCTTTCACCTCCGGTCACCGCAGCGATCGCCGGCGTGGTTTGCACCGGACCGCACGGCTCGAAGAGGCCGAGAAACTCATTCAACACCTTCAGGTCCCTACATGTGCCATCGGGATTGCAGAACTGGATGGAGATGCCGATGTGCCCCGACGACCGGTGCGTAAGGCCGAACACCGTGAACATGCCCCACGTGTCCGGATCCTTGCCACGCGTCTCCCAGTAGTTTCCATAGGTCTTCAGAATCGCTTCAAACCTCTCCTCGGTCATATTGGCCCATGAAAAACTGATATTCGCCGTGATCACTTCCTGCGGCACCTGAGGCAGTTCGTCGAAGAGGAAGTTCGTAATGACTCCAAAGCCCCCGCCACCTGCGCCGCGACAAGCACGGAAGAGCTCAGGATCATGCTTGTGGTCCACTCTGCGCGGAACCACCTTTCCGCCGGCATCGACAGTCAGAATGTCAACCGCCGAAACCCAGTCACACGTCAAGCCGTGCAACCGCGACAATAACCCATAGCCGCCGCCACTGATGTGACCTCCCGCAGCGACCGAGCCACACGTTCCCCCTGGAATTGTCACGTTATTCCGCTTGAAGAGATCGGAGTAAACCTCTCCAAGCTGCGCGCCCGGGGCGATCCGATACTTTGGACCGCCCGGAAGGGGGGTCGTATCCGCGAACATGCTCAGGTCAAGAATGACCCCACCCGGATTGTTGTAGACGAAATCTTCATAGCAATGCCCACCGCTGCGAATCGTAGGCCTCAGACCTTCGCTCACTGCCCGCTGCAGCGCCAGCGTCACGTCGGCCGCATCCTCGCACAGTTCGATGCGGCTGGCAGCATCTGCCTCTGATGAGGGAAATCGGGCGTTCTTCCCTTTGATCAGGGTGCTGTAACGAGGATCCTTTTTGGCTATTGTTTCAATCGACATGACACTCCTTATCGCAGCCGCAAAGTCGTGTTTTAAAACATACAGCCGATACGGTTGATATTTCGCTTAAAAAGACTAAGCCTTTGGAGCTTCGCTGAATATTTCGACCAGGCGGTCGGCAATAATTTTGTCCTCGCCATCCTTGATCTGCCAGACGGCAAAGCCAAAGCTATTCGGGTCACTGTCCCGACCATTTCGACCACCGCGATGGCCACCCGGTGGTCCGCCAGCAGGAGCGTCCGGATCGCGTCCGCGCATGCCGCTCGCACCTGCGCCCATGCTGCCAATTCCGACCGGCCGGGTGTCGGCCAGCTTCTGCATAACCTCCGCCCCGGTGATCTTGAGTTTCGAGGGATCGATCTGCCAGCTGTAACGAGGTGTCACGTTGCCCAAAGCCTGAGGGTTGAACTGCCGCGGAAGCGCCGTCACGCCAAACTTCTTCACTGCGTCAGTGATGACTTGTGCGCGCGCGTCGTACATTCTCAACGTGGCGTCGTAGTCCTGATTGACGAATATCTCGAGCGCCTTCAGCAGGGCGAAGATCGTCTCCTTACCGACCTTGCAGCAACGGCCGATGCGATCTTCCTGCGGACTCATGTTCAGCATCGACCAGCGGATCAGTTCTTCCTTGCCGATCAAAATGCCGGATGCCTGCGGTCCGCAGATGTCCTTGCCGCCGCTGAAGGTGACCATGTCAAAACCGATCGCTGGGTACTCCCATAGCCGCTCTTTGGGTGGCACATCCGCGGAGGCATCGTTGAAGGTGTAGACGTTGTGTGCCTTGGCGATCTCGACGGTTTCAGGGCCGCTGACCTTACCTTTGTCGGACAGGATATTGGTGAAATGGATCGCTAGCGTCTTCGGGTTGATGGCGGCAATCATCTCCTCTCGCGTCTCTACCTCGACAAGCTTCGCACCAGTCTGGCGAATCTGGTGGTCAAAAGGATAGCGGTGGCTCTTCTGGATGATGACCTCGGTCCTGGGAAATCCGGTCACGTCGGGACAAGCTTTGATTCGTGGCTCTAGATCTTCGGTCATCATGCCGGCGTAGCCAACCACCATCGCCGCAGCTGCGCCGCCTGTTACCAGACCGGTATAGCCAGCCGGAGACTTACACAGCTTAGCGATGAACTTGCCAGCAGCGATCTCCAGGTCGTTGATCAGGACGAAGTGCTCGTTGCCCCGGCGCATCAGCTCCATGACCTCCGGCTTCATCACCGACCCGCCGATGACAGTCACCGTGCCATTGATGTTGATCAGAGGCGTTACTCCAAGCTCGGCGTAGATGTCGCCGGTGGAACCAAGGCCTGTTGTGATGGGGACGATAGGGCTGCCATCGACAGAAGGTAATGACGGTTTGGGTTTCCCGCCAAACATGCCCTCAGCGTTCAGCTCCTTCGAGGCGAACAGGCTGCCGCTGACGGCGCCGAGCGCGGAGAGGAAGGAACGACGACTCCAACCAAACTTCAAATTCATGTGTTGCTCCTTTTGAATCCTCTTCGCGGACAACTACTCCCCGGCAGGCGGTGCAGATGGGGCGGGAGGATTGACGACCAATGCGCTACCGACGATCTCAATCAGCGAATCGCCGGGAATCCATTCGAGAGCCATGCAGGCGCGGGACGGAGCTTTGCCGGGGCTGAAGTACGTCCCGTAGATTTTGTTCAACGCGTCGTACTGCGCTTTATGTGCATCGAATCGTGCCTTGCCTGTCGGCATGGGGACTCCGTCGGCGAGAGGGAGACAGAGAAAGACCTGAAGATTGATGATGCTGTCCATGGTGCAGCCTGCGCGTTCGACCGACCTCTTGAGCGCGTCCATCGTACGGGTAACGTGCTTTTCGAAGGGGTCGGTGACCAGAACGTGATCGTCCTTGGGATAGCCGTCATTCGATCCGGTGCCAGAGAAGTAGTAGATGCCATTGTGTGTGTGGTTGCTGCCGCCACGAGGTCTATTGCCGGGTTCGTTCATGGGCGCGCCACCAGGCTTAGGTGCGCCGTCAGGGGGAGTTTGCTGAGCGAAGAGTTTCGGTACGCCGGCTACCACAGCCGCTATCGGCGCGATCTTGCCAAAGAAACTGCGTCGAGTGCTGGTTTTGAATTCCATATTGTCTCCTCTTGTCCTCTTGGAAGTGATTACCAACAAGCTACCGCTGCAATTGATTTTCTGATTGACCTTTTCTTGAACTGACAGAATTCGCTGTTCCTATAATGCTCCAGTCCGCTTGTTGGCCAAAATCCACCCAATACTGAAAGTGGTCCGGCGGGGCATCTGGAAACTGGAATTTATCAGAGCGAGCAGTTCGCTCCAGACCGCATCCAGCGCCCCAGCCGCATGTCGAGGGAGCTTCGTGCGGCTCCCTATTGGTGCGACAAGCTAAGAAGTGTCACGGAAGTGGTATTGGCCGAATGTTCTTGCGGGGCAAATACTTAGGGAAGCTGGCACTGACAGAAGAGTATGGCGCGCCATGCCAGGCGGACCCACATCGCCTTTAAAGCGCTCCCTACAGAAAGGGCCTCCATTAACAGCAATGCCACAGTGACTGACGGCCACGCGAAACGTGTTCCGCGATCGCTTCCCTATCTCGGAGCGGCGGCGGCGGGCGTTGCCGGTCTCTTCGTTGAACGTATCGGGTCGGCTCGGATGCTCAGGAGCTATCGGCTCGCGCGATTGCGCGCCCTTCTTCGCCACTCCTATGAAACGGTTCCGTTCTACCGCGAGCGGTTCCAAAGTGCTGGATTTCATCCCGACCAGTTCCGCACGATGGAAGATTTGCAGCGCGTACCCATCACTCGCAAGTCCGACTTGCGCCTGGCGGCGGAGCAGGACGTTCTCGCATCGGATTGCGATCCAGCCCGCTTGCACCGACACGGTACTGGCGGATCGACCGGTACACCAACCGAGGTCAGATTCACCCCTTTTGAAGATCGGCTACTGCGGGTTATGCGGATCCAGGCCAACATGCGCTTCGGACTTCGTCCGTGGGACCGCCGTATTACCAGCGTTGTCCGCCCATCAAGCCGTAGCGGCTTGCTTGAGCAGTTCGGCATACTGCGAAGCCGGGATATTAATGCCTACTCGCCGTGGGAGGAAATACGGGACGGAGTGCGACAGTTCGGTCCGGATGTAATCCGCGGCTACTCGTCTGTCCTCGCCTCTTTGGCGGACAAGTTGACCGACGAGGACAGACTCTATATCCGCCCCCGCTTCATCACTACAGATTCGGAGAATCTGACGGAACTCGCGCGGACACGTATTGAAGCAGGCTTTCGGGCCCCCGTGTTCGATGTCTACGATTGCTGGGAGTGCAATGTCATCGCCTATCAGTGCCGTCGCGGCAACGGCTATCACGTGATGGATACGTCCCTGGTGGTCGAGGTGCTGAATGAAGACAGACCAGTCTCGCCGGGGGAGTGCGGAGAGATTGCGTTCACATCGTTGCACGCCTGGGCTGCACCGCTGATTCGCTATATGCCCGGCGACATCGTAGAACAAGGTCCAGCCCAGTGCTCCTGCGGTGCTCCAAACTCCTGTCTCGCGAAGATCTGCGGCAGGACGCATGATCGCTTTTGCTTGCCTGACGGGCGCACTCTCCATCCGAAGCTCTTGTCTACCTGGATCTACTCAATTTGCCCCCTCCTGCGGCTCTACCAAATCGTGCAGGAAGCACCTGACCGCATCGTCGTCAAACTACAACCTAATCCCGGGACTCAACTGCCACCCGAAAAAGTGCAGACCATGCGGAATGGCATGACGCACTTTCTGGGCGAAAGCGTGACCCTCGTTATCAACCTCGTGGATGACATTCCCTTGGAACCCAATGGAAAGTTCCGGCCATACCTGTGCCATGTGGATGTCGGCAGGTCTGCGGAAGATCTCGTCCGGACCGGAATCGCTTGACTACACATGCCGTCGCTACAAACAGTTTGGAGTTCTCACTGATGCAAGTTCTATCCGTTGAAGATCTCACAGTCGCTGCTCAAGCATTGCAACACGTCGCTCGATACGACTCGATACGTCTGCAGACATACCTCGAAAAAGAGAATCTTGCGGATCGGATTCAGATGTCGTCGATCGCTTCTGCGCTGGCATTGCGGTTTGACGACGTCGGCTACTTCAATCGAGTGTATTGCGCGGACGAGTCTGTATTTGAAATGCTGCCGGAGATTGAACGCTTCTACCACGGAGGCCTCTTTGGCTGTGAACTTGTGGGACCGCCGGCCGTCGACTTCGGCAATCGAAGAGAGATCTCACGTCGCGGTTGGGTGTCGGCGAACTGCTACGCCTGGTTGTATGCCGAGGATTGCAGATCGCTCCCGGCGCCGCAGTCGACAAAATTCAGCATTCGACCGCCGGAGCCATCGCAGCGGGAGCTGTTCCTGAAAACCTACCTGCGAGCGTTTGAGGCGCAGGAGGATCGCCTCGTCGCGGCGCTGCGTAACATGGTTCATTTGTTTGACCGGCCTGAACTTGACTTCTTGATAGCATGGCACGATGAAACGATCGCTGGCGTAGCCATGACGATGCGCAATGGCAGCGCAGCATTGTTGTGTGCCGGTGCTGCTCTTCCGGAATATCGTGAAATGGGTTGCCATGCGGCGCTGCTGGCCGCGCGTATTCGGTTCGCATCCGAGTCTGGATGCCGGCAGATCTACTCCTGGGCCGCTCTGGGCGGCCAAAGTCAGTCCAATATTGAGAAAGCTGGACTGTCCATGGTGGGAACCACAACCACGTGGCGGTTTTCTCCCGAAAGCCGCGTATGACACTGAGTTCTACATTGTTTCGCTCAGCGCATGCCGACAGCAACGGCTTTGACTCCGCGCGCCGGGTTCAGTCCTTTCGATCCGTCGGACGCCGAGTCCACACTGGGCGAACGTTTTCGCGAAATAGCTCTGCGCAGGAGCAACGCGATTGCTGTCGTCGATGGCGACACCCACATCAGCTACGCAGCAACTCCTCCAGCGAGCCGAAGCCGTTGCTAAGGACTTGCGCTCTCGATGCGGCACCACGGGCGGCGTTGTTGCCATTAGCCTGCCGTCCAGTCTCGCAACCATCGAAACCGTGCTGGGTGCGCTTCTCGGGGAATTTGCCTATTTCTGCCTTGATCCGCTGCTTCCGCCACAACAGAGAAATCAGCTGTTGAGAGCGGCCGCACCCGTGACGCTTGTGGACGGAGGAATGCGATTAGGTGAACTGCCCAGCTTCGCCACTTCTCTGGGAACTCGTGGTCCCGCAGGAGTCGCAGCCTTATACGCTACATCTGGCTCCACGGGCGAACCAAAGATTGTCGCGTTGTCCCATCGCGCCATCTTGTTCGACATTGGACGACAGACGAACGACCTTTACCTCGGTCCGGACGACCGCTTTGATTCACTCTTCTCGTTCGCATTCAGCGCGTCCCTGGCGACCACGTTTGGCGCCCTTTTGAACGGCGCCGAATTGCACCCTTGCGATTCACGGCACAATATAGCGGCGCTTCCCGGCTGGCTTGCCGAACGCCACATCACCGTCAGTACGATGACGGTTTCCATGCTGCGGCACATTTGTTTGTTGAAGCCTCGCCCAGACATGTTCTCAAACATGCGGCTGCTCTCGGTCGGTGGCGAGGCGCTCCACACCGCCGATGTCGACGCTTTCCGCTCGGCTTTTCCTGCATCCTGCGTGCTTCAGAACGCGATGGCTGCAACTGAGACGCGTACCTACGCTCAGTATTTCGTTCCTCGGAACGGAGCTGTGGAGAGCCCAGTCCCGATCGGTTGGCCGGTAGCCGGGAAGGACGTGGAACTGGTCGACGAGAACGGCGCTCCTGTACCGACAGGATGCGAAGGCGAGATCGCCGTGCGCAGCCGCTATCTCGCGAATGGCTACTCGAACGATCCGCATCATACCGCGATAAAGTTCCAGGCACAGCCGGACGGCCAGGTCCTCTACCGCACCGGCGACCGCGGCTCGTTTAGACCCGACGGATGTCTCGTCTTCCTCGGTCGTACCGATACACAAGTGAAGGTGCGGGGCCACCGCGTCGAATTGGACCACATTTCGCAAGTTATCGGACTTCATCCTCAGGTCAGAATCGCCGTCGTAATAACGTGCGCAGATTCGGCGGGAAACGACCGGTTGGTTGCGTACGTAGTAGCCCTAACAGGCTGTCTCGTCACTCAGACCGATCTGCGCGATTTTCTCCGGGAACGCTTGCCGGATTACGCCCTTCCTTCGACCATCATCTTCCTACCGGAGTTGCCTCTGAACTCCAACTTCAAGGTCGATCGCCGCCGTCTTCCACCGCCACCTATAACGACGCGCGAAGACGGCGCGCCAGATTCCGCTCAAACGATTGAATTTCTGCGCGATATCTGGAAGAACGTTTTACAGTGTCCCAACGTCGCCGACGAGGAAAGCTTCGCTGACTCCGGTGGAGACTCCCTTAGTGCAGTTCGCGTGCTCGTAGCCATTCACGAGCGCTTCCATTGCGACTTACCGCCCGACAGCCTTCACCGCTTCCCCACACTAAAACTCCTGGCCGACCGCGTGGACAGGGCGGTTCAGGGCGACGCCGACACAAGCGTCGAATCAGTGATCGTCTTCAACCTTGGCGGCAACGGCTTCCCAATCTTTTTTGTGGCTGGCCTCGGGGGCTCAGCCGCCGGATATCAGCACCTCGCCGAGCAAATCGACTCAAGTCATCCTGTCTACGGGCTGAATATTCGCTCTGGGTTCTCATTAATATCAGGAGTCTCTGTGGAATCGATCGCGGCGAACCACGTCGCAGAGATCGAACGGATTGTTCCCCCTGGCGGGAAGGTGGTTCTCGTGGGCCACTCGTTCGGCGGGACGATCGCCTTCGAAATGGCGGTACAGCTTCGCAAAAGAGGCCTTCTCGATCCGCTGCCGGTAGTCATCGATATGATGGTCGTCAACGCTCCGGGCCTTGAGCCTCGCAACCTTCCTCAACGTCTGTTCGATGTGCTCCGCAATCTTCCGGACTGGATCACCCAGGAGGTAGTCGATTTTCGCCCTCGCGCATTCCTCTTGCGTATTAACGGGAATCTCTCCCGGATTGCCCGCGCGCTGCTTCGCCGGCCTGCAGACAGCGAGTTGGACCCGCGAATTTATTTCGGAAAATCGAATCTTCCCAAAACCTATCAAGCCTTCCTGACCAGTATGTATCGCGCGCTGCTCGCTTATGTGCCTAACGGATATGAAGGCAGAGTCATTCTTCTGCGTGCGAAGGTCCCAACCCTGTTTCGCAGTCACGATGCGACCATGGGATGGCAGTCAGTGTCTCGCGGAGTGGAAGTTCATCCGATACCTGGCCGACACGATGACTGCGTGTCCAAACGATACAGCTCAAAACTGGCGTCCGTATTAGTGCGATGCGCGGGCAGTATCGAATCCACTGAATGCGAACTCGTCTCATAAAGCCCTTCTCAAGGTCTGCCCCCGACGTCGGAATGGATGGCTATAACGTTGTCTATCCCAATGGCCCCCAATTCTCCAATTAAACTCATCCACTCGGCCTGAGATAGATGTTCATCGTGAGGTTGTCCGGGATGTCGACTGGACACGTCCGGCTTGAGATCTGGGAGAGGCTCTGGAATCTCGATCCTTGTTGTTGTATCGCCGGGAGAAAAAGAGCACACGAGTAACTTCGACAAACCAGCGTGGGAGTGCTGTTTATTGATCTCCTGAAGGGTTTGTGGCGTAGGCGGCACTTCGCCATCAAGGAAGACAACCCCATAGAACTTGCCCGATCGTTCCACAATGAAAGGGTTATTTCGCAGGAAAGCGCGGGTTGCATTGGTGTCGGAGACAACTTTCGTCAGAAATTTGTGAATAGTTGAGTTGACAATTTCGTACCCATACTTCTTCTTGAATCGAAGCACTCCATCGTTTAGAAACGCCCTGGACTGGCCGAAGTTCGCTTTCCGGCAGCTGGTTGTTTCCAGGTGTTGTAGAACAAACTCGTAACTAGCCGAGATCGCGCCTCCAGCAACGAACTCCCATCTCCCGTCCAGAACGCCTAAGTACGGAAATGAAGCTAATTCACCCTGATAACTGACGATTGCCCCCGAGATATACTCCCCCTGCTTTTTGACCAGAATCAGTTCGCCCTTGTCGAATTGAGCCTTTATCTCTTCCCTCGAACTCAAGACTGCGCTATCGCCGTATCGTCCCTTCAAATAGGGCACGTGCATGTTTTGATAGAAGTAGTCGAAGCTTTCGAGATCTCGCGTGACTTCAAATTCGAGACGCTCTCGCCGAATCCTCCGCTGAATATCTTTAACACTGTCGCGTCTCATCACCTCCGGACTACGAGGCAGATCTACGTATCCACGCACCCACGCGGGAATAATGATTCCGGCTCGTGCACCCATCAACTTTAGATGACGGTCATGAACGTCGGCGATGACGATAGAACAACCTTCGGCAGCCTCTGGGAGCCCTGCAAAAGCGTTCCACAACCAGGTCCGGCCTATATATCTGGCACGAAACGATGATCCAAAGATCAAGTTTTGGAGATAGATCCTATTCTCATTCGTCGCGGCGTATAAGCAGACGGAAAGCGGCAGGTGGCTCACCTGTTCCTCTCCTTCAATAATCCAAACCTCCGGTCTAAGTCGCCTTATCAACACACTCTTGACCGCAATCGGATAAGCAAGAGCGCGCAGAGGGCGCGGAATGGCGTGATAGAGCGTCTTCGCAAAACGGTATAGGCGGCGCCTTGGGCTCCGGGACGGGGCAGCGTCTAGGGGCGCGCCGTCCGGAACATGAGTTTCTCTATTCGCGATCGTCAACTCGCCCTCCGTACTCGGAGGGATTCTGTCTTTCGTACTGCGTTAAGGCGGATTCCGGAGGCGAAGGACATAAGGCCTGTGGCTCGATCGACGCTACGAGAGTGTGTTCCTTCTAGAGTGGCACAAAAGCATTTGCGGTCAATCTCACCCGATTTGGTCTTATCGACAATCTTTAGTTGTAGGCAGCGCTGATACCTGGGTCACAAGAAGGTGACGTTACGTCAACAAACCGGCAATTCAGTTCGATTTGGAGGGAGGTCAATTAGGCGCATTCCAATGTCGATGCAAAATCACGTTCGAGGACGACTCCACGGAAGAGTGGAATTGGCGAAAGAAATCCTTCCGTGCAGCAGATGGTAGACATACGAACCCAAGCAAAGGTTCCCGAAGAGTAGTGAGGCAATCGCGATCACAAGAAATACTTCGAGAATCCAAGCTGCGATCATCCAGCCTGAAACCAGCGCGAGACCTGCCAAGAGAAAGAACGTCGCTGCCATCCCCTGCGCGAATCTGCGCGGCGGAGGCGCCGGACTGAGCATCGGCCTTCCGCTGGGGGCGGCGATCACTCGGTTGAAGAATATCTCGAAGAGATTCCACTTCGGAAGTGCGACATTCCACCAGAGCATCGCGGAAAGCACAAAAAACAAAATCGGCAATTGCAACAAAATCGCAATCACCAGAAGCGTCCCCAATATTCTCGGCTGAAAAGAAAGCCCGGAGAAGTGCATGTCGCAAGCGGAGTCTTGTTCTTCAGCAAATCCCTGCTGCTTCATGAAATTCCTGACTCTGATCGAACTCACGACTTCTCCCCTCGAAGTTTCCCGAAAAGGAGCCAGTTTCTATCGTCCTCAAAGGGAACCAGTACTCGCAAGATCGTGCTCAGCGTTAGTCTTACTGCGGCCGATTGTAGCACCGTGATTCGCCAGCCTACGCCACTACTCCATCAGCCTCCGCAAGTAGGTCCCTGCCGGTCTGCTTCCATCGTTGATCCTATGAGGCCGGCTCACCGTAGAATGCCCAGGCGGTTTTCGCACTGCTCAACCTCCGCTAGAGCGGCTATTCGCTTCAGGAGAGCACTATCGCTCGGCGACCGTTGATCCACGAACAATCAACTTGCATTCCATCGATATCTTTTTCGACGCTCTTGATTCAGTTGCCGTGATGCGTTCCAGCAGGAATCTTGCTGCGGCGGCGCCTTGTTCCGCGATCGGTTGGGCAACGGTGGTCAATGACGGGGTTGTGAAAGCAGCGAGGGGAATATTGTCGAAGCCCGCTATCGCCACATCATCAGGTATACGCATCCCGAGCGTGTGAGCGGCTCGCATGGCACCGATCGCCGTGAAGTCATTTCTCGCGAAGATCGCGGACGGAGGCCGACGAAGCTGTGCCAGACTTACCATGCCCGCGAACCCGTCCTCCTGTGTAGCAAAGGCGGGGGCGTTTGGCGGCCCTACCGTATACTCTTCGCGAACTTCAAGCCCGCTTTGTTCCAAAGCTGCAGCATAGCCTCTATAACGACGAAGTGAGAGTCGGTCTTCCGGTGATATCCCGATAAAACCAATAGCCCTATGGCCGATTGAGATGAGATGAGTCACCGCGTCAAACGCGCCTTGCCAGTGGTTAGCCGTAACGCAGTCTACGGAGGGAAGCTTGACTGGACGGCCAATGGTTACAGTGGGTATACCTCGGCGAGAGATATCCCGAAGAACTTCATCTCCCATCTTTGTGCCGCGTGTGGCAACGATTAGGCCATCGACGCGATGATCGGCAAATGCTTGTAAGCTGGCCTTTTCCTGATGGAGACTGCCGCTGGTTGTGGCAATGAATATGGTGTATCCGGCATCGTCGAAGACCTGTTTTACTCCACTTACCAGTTCGGTGGAGAAGGGGTTGGCGATGTCGGGGAGGAGGATGCCGATGGCGTTCAGGTGGCGGACTCTGAGCTGACGGGCCACCATATTTGGGCGGTAATTCAGCTTTTTTACTGCATCCATGACGCGTTGGCGTGCTTCGGCGCTTACGTAGCCGGATTTATTAATTGCCCGGGAGGCAGTCATGGCCACTACGCCTGCCATTCGGGCCACGTCCGCGAGGGTTGCTGGGCGTGCCGTTGTGGAGGCTTTTGTTTTCAGATGTTTGGAGCCTGCCTTGGGGGTCATCGGTTTCTTTTTACAAGGGATTTGTGGTGCGTTGATGATGATTGCATATGTGGAGAAGATGGTGGTAATTGATGGTCAGATCGTGGTGTTTTGTGTGGCTATAGACGGTCACTGTCTGCGTCTTGAGATTAGCTGAAGAGAATGCCTCCGTTGATATCGACGTTCGTCCCGTTGACGAAGGAGGCGGCGTCCGAGGCGAGATAGACGACCAGGTCGGCGACCTCTTCGGCCTTTCCTTCACGTCCCAGGGGAGTCATTCCGGCGACACGCTGACGAACCTCGGGCTTGGTGAATTCGTCGTGAAACTTCGTCGCGATCATGCCTGGGCAGACTGCGTTGACGCGAATCCTGCGTGGCCCGAGTTCTTTCGCAAGACCACGGGTCATGCTCATGAGCGCGCCCTTGGAGGCTCCGTAGGCGATGCCGCCAGGGCCGCCTCCGTCGCGGCCGGCCTGTGAGGAGACGTTGACGATCGCGCCTCCGTCGGTCATCAGGGGAAGAGCGGCCTGGGTCATCGCGAAGATGCTCTTCGTGTTAAGCGTCATGACGTGATCCCAGAAGGCGTCGTCCATCTCCTCCATGCGCTTGCGTGCGACGAGGCCGCCTACGACGTTGACGAGGACAGCTATCTTCTTTCCAGCCTGAGTGGCGGACGATGTGGCGAATGTGCGCACGGCGGCCATGTCGAGCGCGTCGACTCTCTGTGCGTAAGGTTTCTGGCTGAGGGCTGTTACGGCGGCGATGACCTTGTCGGGGTTAGAGCCGTGATAACTGAGGGCGACTTGAGCGCCGCGACGGGCGAGTTCTATTGCGATAGCGCCACCGATATCCCGGCCACCTCCGAAGACGACGTGCGAGTTTGTTTCGAAAGTCAGTCATGTAGTTTTGTTCCTCTATTAGGGTGCGGTTGAAATGAGACGCGTGTCTGCAGGGTTAAGCCGGTGAATGTTGCCGACGAGGAGAAAGAGCGTAACGGCGCCGATGGGCGCGAGGACACCAGCAATGGTGAGCACGGAGCCGTAGCCGAAATGCAGTACGAGAGAGGCGGTGCAAAGATTGAAGATAAGGCTGCTGATGCCGGCGGCGGTTCCTCCCATGCCGGCGACGGTGCCTACGGCAGAGTTGGAGAAGAAATCACTAGGGAGTGTCTGGACGTTGCTGATCCACATCTGAAAGCCGAAGAGCACGACCGAGATACAGGCGAGAGCGGAGTAGGCGCTCTGTGCCTGGGCGGCCAGAATTCCGAACGGCATTAGACAGGCGGCGATTCCGATGACTGTCTTGCGCGCGGCGCTGACGCTGAGACCGCAGGAGATGAGGCGGCCAGCCAGCCAGCCGCCGAAGAGGCTGCCGATGGCCGCTGCCAGATAGGGAGCCCACGCGGAGGCTCCAATATCTTTCAGGCTGAAGTGGCGAACTTCCTTTAGGTAGGTAGGGAGCCACAGCACATAGAGCCACCAGATGGGATCGACGAGGAAGCGGGCGAACAGGATGCCCCATGTCTGTCGAAGGACAAGCAGAGAGGCGAGTGAGGGGGCTTTGGCCTGTGCGACCGCCGGCTGGCCTTCCGTGATGTACTCTCGCTCCTTTTGTGAGATGCGCGGATGCTGCGAGAGCGGGCGGTAGATCGCAAGCCACGCCGCAAGCCAGATAAAGCCGAACGATCCTACGATGAGGAAGGAGATTCTCCAGCCGAACAGAGGATCGAGGAGGCGGCCGACGAGCAGAGGCGCGATGACGGCACCCATGGAGGCGCCTCCGTTGAAGATCGCCATTCCGAAGGCTCGCTCTTTTTGAGGAAACCACTCGGCAATCACCTTTGCCGCACCCGGCCAGTTGCCTGCTTCGCCGAGGCCAAGAAAAAAGGAGCAGGCAGCAAAGCTGGCAAAACCTATAATGGCCGCGTGTGCCATGGCTGCCGCACACCAGACGATGATGGAGACAGTGAAGCCGAGACGCGCGCCGTAACGGTCGTAGAGGCGGCCCGAGACGCTCTGGCTCAGGGTGTAGGCGAAGAGGAGAAGAGCTCCGATGAGACCGTACTGACTGCTGCTGATGCCGATCTCGGGGCCGAAGTGCGTGACGAGAAGGCCGATGCTGCTGCGATCGATGTAGTTGATGCAGGTGACGAGAAAGATGAGCGCGAGGATCCACCAGCGCAGTCCGGGTATGATGCGCCTCGGCTGAGAGATGCTCGCGCCAGTCCTGTTCCAGGGGGGCGTCACTTCGCGTCCTCCTGGAAAAAAACTGAGTTCGGCGACTGTTCCAACGCATGCGGCATGTGTTATTGTCTTCGGGTGATAACGATAACACATCGAATTGTCCCCAAACAAACGGCCTTTGTAAGCAGGCGAAAAATGGCCTGGGCAGCGAACGCCCTCGCAATTTTGTCGGCAGTGATGTGGGTGACTGCATTGTTGGCCGGGCAGATGGCGGCGCAGGATGCCAATGAATCCCTGGGGCCGAAGGATAGTACAGCGAAAGGGGCAAGCACGCCGCTGTTGCAGGAGATGAAGACCCTTCGCTCCAGCGTGCTTCCTGAACTCTCAGGTGTGCATCCTCGCGTGTACTTCACGGAGAAGGAGCTTGAGGCGCTGCGCGTTGAGGCGCATGGCGCACAGAAGACATGGTGGGATCAGCAACTGCAGCATGTCCGCGCACTGCAGGGGCCACCGCCAGCACCACCCGCCGAAGCGAGACGCGCGCAGAACGACGTCGCTTTGGCAATCGCCGAGGCCGCGTTCGCCTACAAGATGGAGGGCGACCCGAAGTATCTTGCGGCAGCCAAGCTTTATATGGATGCGGCAGTGAGTTACGACGTGTGGGGTTACAGCTTCAGCAAGCCAAACGTTGATCTCGCCGCCGGGCACCTGCTCTACGGCATGGGTGTTGGGTATGACCTGCTGTATAACGACCTGACGCCTGCGGAGCGCGAGAGATATCGCAACAAGATCGCGCGCCAGGGTCATCTGCTGTATGAGTTTTTCGCGCCTCGTCCCGGACGTAGCTGGGCATACAGCCAGAACCACACCTTCATTCCGATGGCAGGACTCGGTGTAGCGGCATACGCGGTGTATGGTGAGGTGCCGGAAGCGAAGCAGTGGGCAGCGCTGGCGCGGGCAATCTATAGCAAGGTGCTGGCGACTTACTCCAAAGACGGCTACTACTACGAGGGCTTTGAATACTGGATCTTCGCGACACCATGGATCATTCACTATCTTGACGCGCAGAAGCATGCGACGGGAGAAGACTTGTTTGATCAACCAGGGCTGCGAAAGACACATCTGTATGCAGCGCATAGCCTGACGCCGGGTGGACAGACGATGTTCGACTTCGGCGATGTGTTTGCAGGTCCAATCACCCGAGCGAAGATTGGGGATGACTACGAGCGCAGTCATCCGGGCGGGCATTTTGAATCGAACTACAACCTGCTTTACGATTTGGCGGCTCGTTACAACGACAGCGAGATTCAAGGGGTTGCCGATTGGATGAAGAGCCTGGGGCACACCGGCCAGGAGGAGTGGTGGACGCTGGCGTGGCGCAATCCAAAGTTGAAAGCGACACCGATAGAACAGATCCAACCGTGGCATCACTTTACGGATCACGATGTCGTCTTCTGGCGCAGCGGCTGGGATGCACAGGCGACAGCGATTGCGTTCAAGTGCGGTCCGCCTGAGGGCCACAGTGCGACAGAGTTGATCGCGAAGATGCCGGACTGGCATACGGAGCAGGGCCATGTACACCCTGATGTGAACAGTTTTATCCTGTGGGCCCACGGGCAATATCTCACCGGCGATTCCGGGTACGCGGGTGTTCCCATGACGATCGAACACAATACGCTCCTCGTCGATGGAAGAGGCCAGGGAAATGAAGGGAAAGGCCACGATGCCTGGGCAGGCTTTCCTTATGACCAGATGAACAAGGCGCGAATTACGCGTGCCGAACTAACCTCACACGGTTTTGAATTGGAAGGCGAAGGGGCCGGCGTCTATGACTCTTGTCTGAAGCTGACTCGATATCTGCGACGCCTCACGATGAAAGCTGACGGAAAGCTGGAAGTGAATGATGTGGTGGAAAGCACTATCCCGCATACCTTCACCGAGGTTCTTCATTCCGATATGAAGGTAGAACCGATCGCGGAGCAAAGATACGAGACAAAGATCAACGCCGCGGCACTTCATATTCAACTGCTCTCACCGCCGCATGCGACCACAAAGATTGAACCGAATGTTGTGATGGGCCCTGGGAAACCGGGATCTGTAGATAAAGGGACGCTCGAGCCGCGCGGAGAACGCCTGGTCGTCTCGACCAATGAAAAAGTAACGAGCACACAGTTTGCATGGGAACTTCTTTTTTGATCCAGCTCCTCGACTCATGCAGGAGCGCAAAGATTTAGTTATGCAGCAATGAACCAGCGATGAGGTTCGGGATCGGTATCGAACCGGTTACGCAAGACAAGTCACGTATATGAGGGGGACTTATGAAACTATTCAGGCTTTTGGCAGTGGTGGCTCTGATGACCGCATCGGCGTGGGCGCAACTCTCTACAGCAACGCTGTTCGGCACGGTGACGGATAACACGGGCGCAGTGATACCAAACGCTACGATCACGCTGACGCAGGTAGACACGAATTTCACGCGCACAGTGAAGTCGAGTGAACAGGGTGACTATCGCGCAGAATTTTTGCCGATCGGACCGTACTCCGCCAAGGTGGAGGCGACCGGCTTCAAAGTACTTGACCAGAAAGGTATCGCGCTGACGGCGACGCAGAACGCAAACCTGAACTTTACGCTGAGTATTGGGACTGAAAACACGGTGGTGGAAGTCACGAGCGAAGTTCCTCTTGTGAATCTTGGCAACTCAACGCTAAGCCGGACGGTGGACAGCCTTGAGGTAGATAATCTTCCGCTGGTCGGCCGCAATGCTTATCGCTTGTTGGATCTAACCCCGGGCGTGCAGTCGAATACTTTTGAGAATACCGTGGGCTTCCCTGCGCAGCATGTGATCATCAACGGCTCGCCGGATGATCTGGTCGGCGAGGTGAGCTACTACCTGGACGGCGGTCTGAACATGACTGGCCTGCGCAATACGGGAAACGCTTTGCCGAATCCGGATACGATTCAGGAGTTCGTCGTACAAACGAATAACTTCAGCGCGGAATATGGCCGCACCGGCGCCGGCATTGTGACTGTCGTTACCAAGTCCGGCACCAACCAGGTGCACGGCTCTTTCTTTGAGTTCCATCGCGAAACCAACTTCAACGCGACGTCGCATGCGCAAGCCAGCAAGACTCCTCTGCATATTAATAACTTCGGCGCAACGCTCGGCGGGCCGGTTATCAGGGACAAGACGTTTCTCTTCGGAAGCTATGGCGGGTTGCGTCAAATCAATCCGGTAAACTTCAACACGGTTGTGCCGGATGCCTTGCAACGCGTGGGCAACTTCTCGGAAAACCTGCCGACGACGACACCTGTAACCGGTCTTGGTGCGTGTGCGACGGCGCTCAATGCGGCGGATAAGGCGAATACAAACTTCGGCGGCAAGTTCTTCGTTTGCGATCCTGTGACGCATCAGCCCATCGCGGGCAATAGGGCGGATCTTGACGCCAACTACAAAGCTCTGATGGATCCTGTGGCTGCCGCTGTGCTGAGTCAGAATGTTCCGCTTCCGACAGCGGGGCGTGCTGACAATCGCTTTATCGGCAACATGGGACTGCCTAACACGACGAATGAGTTTCTGATCAAGGGTGATCAGCAACTGGGGCAGAGCCACCGTTTGACGCTGGATTACTTTCAGTCGAATGGCTCTCAGCTTCTGCTGCCATCGGGATCGAGCCTGGGTTCGTGGGCGATCTCTAACTACAGCTATCGCCAGCAGACGGCTAATGCCAGCGATGTGTGGACACTGGGGAAGGCTGTGAACCAGATCTGGCTTAGCTATACACGCATGAACGCAGGCCGCGCGAGTCAGCCTGCAAAGTCGCTGGCTGACTATGGTTCTGAACTGAACGTGCAAGGACCACCGCAGCTTCCGCAGATCGCGGTTGGCGGCTTCTTCACGCTTGGGAATCAGATCAGCGGTCCGGTTGCCGGTACAAACGTTTACGGTCTGCGCGATGTTTACACGACGACGCGCGGCAGGCACACGTTTTTCGTCGGCGCGGAGGGCTACCTGGAGAAAGATGTCCAACAGACTCTGCTGAACGACTATGGTGTTTTCTCCTTTGCGAACACGACGGTTCCCAATACCGCCTCTGCACAGGCTGCTTATGTGAAGACGGGTGTTGGCATCGCGGATTTCCTGATCGGACGGCCGAACACGTATGGTCAGGATTCACCCGATAATGCGAATGCTAATTATTGGAATTGGGGACTCTTCGCGCAGGACGACTGGCGGTTGACGCCGCGGCTGACCGTCAATCTTGGGATGCGATATGACATACAGACGGCTCCGACAGATACGCAACGTCGCTACTCGATCTTCAAACCTGGCGTGCAGTCCACTGTGTCTCCGACGGCACTTACGGGCCAGCTATTTCCCGGCGATCCCGGCGTGCCGGTTGGCGGCGTAGACACGAACTACAACCATGTCTCGCCTCGCCTTGGATTCGCGCTCGATGCGTTTGGTAATGGCAAGACGGTAGTTCATGGCGCGGCGGGGCTTTTCTTCGGCACGATCTCCGGCAACATGTGGGAGCTACCGCAGAACTTCCAGCCGTTCGCTGTGCGTTTCACCAACGCGTTTACCCATGTCGTCAGCATGAAGAACCTGTACTCGACCGATCCGGCGGACTTTCCCAACCCCACGAACCCCGCGTCGCCGATTGGCGTCTCGCCCTTCCCGTACAACTACAGCGCTTCCAATCCGCGGTATGTGGCTCCGTCCGCGCTGACATTCCTGCAGCAGGGATTCCGCTGGCCATCCAACTACCAGATCAACTTCGGCGTACAGCAGCAATTCACCAAGGACCTTGCGCTCAGTATCAACTATGTGAGTGCTCTCAATCGCAAGCTGCCGTTCATCATCGATCAAAACGCACCGATCTTTAACACAGCGGCACCTGCGAACAACACGACGGGCAACTTCAATTGCCGCCGTCCATACATGGCAGAACCGTTTGGAGCGGGCACCGCCTGCCCGGGAACGCTGGTTGCCGGACAGAAGTATCTTGCCGGAGCCTCCGTGATCGAAAGTGGGCAGAACCTGAACTACAACGGTCTTCAGGTTACGGTTAACAAGCGCCTTAGCCACAATATCAGCGTGATCGGGTTCTACGTGTGGAGCAAGACTCTGGGCACCGCATCGCTGCAGACGACCGGCAACATCGGCAACAGTGCCGGAACCGCACCAGAGGATTACTACAACCTCGCACTCGAGAAGCAGCGCGCCGACAACGATCGCACGCATGTCGGTACCGTCTCCGCCGTCTGGAAGACGGATTACTTTACCAACTACAATCGCGCGGTTCGCACTGCATTGAATGGCTGGACGGTCTCGGCCATCGTGACTTTCCAGAGTGGACCGCCACTCGCGATTATCACTGGAACGGATGACAACAGAGATGGCAACGTCAATGACCGGCCGAACCTGACCACCGGCCAACTCCCCAAGACAAACATCGCTCCCAGAAGCGTCGCGCCATACAAGTGGTTTGATCCAAGCGGGTTTTGCACGTCAGGGACTGCAGGATGTAATGGCGTTGGACCCGGCAATTTAGATGGCACGTTGCGAGTTAACACGTTGAATGGTCCGGGCATGAGAGACGTGGATGCTTCGATCTTCCGCGACATCACCCTCTATGAAAGAGTGAAGCTTCAAATTCGCGGCGACGCGATTAACGTCTTCAACATCTTCAACCCGGACAAGCCCGGTCTCACGCTCAACAGCGCCGCCAGCGCCGGCATCATCACGAATGCCCTGCCGCAGGGAAATACCGGCGGAGCACGCGTAATCCAGATTGGTGGGCGCGTATTGTGGTAATTCAACTTGGAAGAAGTTGGGACAATATCTACCAGAAGAGCATCGGGGAGTGTCTTTCCGGGATTGAATTGTGCCCGATGCTCTTTAGGGATTCTTGCTCAGACGCCGGTAGTATTCGGCGACTGAATCCTGGTATCCAGCGGGCACAGCGTACGGCTTGCCGGTGCGCGCTTCGGTGGAGGCGCCGTCGCGCTGCAGTTGCAACTCGATGCGATCCACGGAGCTAAGCATCTCGCGATGCATCTGTTCCACCATCGCCGGGTTGCCGGGAAAGCGGCTGGGATCGAGATTCTGCATCTGCCTCGTCAGCTCCTGCACTTCCTTCGCTGCCTGCGGATCGCCTTGTACCATCTGGCGGAGTTCATTCAATTCGCGCATGCCCTGTTGATAGGTGCGCTCGGTATCGGCGGGATTGCCAGAGGCGTCGGGCGGTGCCGGCCGCTGCCCGACCTGGCTATATCGGTTGTTGCCGGTATTGATATTTCCCCAGACGGTGCCGTCCGCGCCGCCTCCGCCGCCGTAGCGTATGTCACCACTCTGGCCATCGCGCACACCTGTGCGGTCTCCCGCCCGCTGACCATAGCCGCCGCCCTGTTGCGTGCCGCCGCCCTGTGCGATCTGACCGGATTGCTGACCTCCACGCCCCAGCTGTCCGTTGCTGCCTGATTGCTGCCCGTTGCCATTGGCCTGACCCTGCTGATTGCCATTCTGCCCGGGCTGATTGCCCTGGCCCTGCTGTCCATTGCGGCCCTGCTGACCGTTTTGGCCATTCTGGCCCTGCTGCCGACCGTTGCCGCGGCCTGAGGCTGCCATCGCCTCAAGCTGGCTGCGCAACCGCTCGACCTGATTCAGCGCGGCTGTTTCATCGCCTTGTCCCGCGCCACGCTGTCCTGGTTTGCCCTGACCCATTCCCTGTTGCGCCTGGCGAAGTTGCTGACTCAGCTTCTGCAGCCCCTGCGCTATCTCGTTCTCGGTACCGTTCGAGTTCGGATTGATGCCGCCGCGCAGCCAGTCGGCCGTCCGCTGCATATGATTGTCGAGGTCGGACTGGTCCATTTCGGTCAACGCATCTCGCAGCTTCTGCGCGACACCGGGCTGGTTCGGAGCCATCTCACGCGCAGCATCGCGAACACCCTTCTGCAGCTTCGACAGATCGTTGGAGAGCTGTTGCCGCTCGCCGGCTAACCGGTCGCGCTCGCGCAGTCGCGCCATCATGCTGTCCCGGTCCGAATCGGCGGAGTCGCCCTGTTGGCCGGCGAGTTTGTCGATGCGGTCGGCCTGCGCGCGCTCCTCCTGTGTCAGCCGATCCGCCTCATGCGAGAGCGAGTCCAGCTTGCCCGACGCGAGCTGCTGCTGTGTTCCGCCCAACAAGTTCGTCGCGTCACGGAGCTTTTCGGCAGCCTGTCGTGCTGCGTCGGCGCTCTGTTGCGGACCCGCGCTGCGCTTCATCGCATCGCCTGCCTGGCGAAGACGGCTCAGTGCCTGCTCGATCCGCTGGTCTGAAGATTGTCCTGAGGCCTGCCCAGAAGACCGGCTGCCGGATTGCTGCCGCGATGACTGGGAACCGCCTTGCGACGATGCGCTTTGCTGCTGCGAACCGGACTGCGACGCCTGCGAACCGGACTGTCCCGAAGACGATCCGCTTGAGCCTTGCTGGCCGTTCTGTTGTTGACCGCTCTGCTGTTGAGCCGACTCTGCTGACCCTGGCTGTTCTGCGCGAGTTGCTCCATCTGCCGCTGCAGTTGTTCAGCCTCGCGCCGCAGCATCTCCTGCTGCCACCGTTCCTGGAAGCTTTGCTGCGGATTGCGCTGCTGATTTGCCAGTTCTTCCTGCCGCTTGGCTAACGCATCGAGCTTTGCGAGCGCGTCTTCGACGTTTTTCTCGTGCTGCTCTGCCGGAGACGCGGTTTGCGCCGTCTCATACTGATTCTTCTCGGTGTCAAGCTCCAGGTCGAAGAGACTGGCGAGATCGCGCCCTGCACTTCCGCCACCGCCACCTCCGCCACCACCCTGTTGTCCGAAGGCCACTTGAATCTTTCGGAAGGTCGCCTCGGCACGGAGCAGCGCCTGCAGCGCCTTCTGCTCTAGTGGAATGGCATCTTTCCATTGCATGCCTTTCAGCTTGTCGGCTGAAGGAGCCATCGCTTCGGCTGCGATCTGCATGTCCTTGTCGAAGCCGGTGAACTCTTCGTTTGCTGCGGACAAATCGCGGCTCTGTATACGAGCTGAGAGCGCCATTACCTGATCACGCAGCTTTCGTTGCGCATCCGAGAGGAACTGACCCGCCACGGAGGCATCCTTCGCAGTGGCAGTCTTGTCATTCTGTTGCTTCCAGGTCGCGGCGATCAGCTCTTTCTCGCGCTTGGATATCTCGGTCTGGTTGTTCTGGCCACCACCACCCGCCTCCACCACCGCCACCGCCGCTTTGTTGCGACTGCGAAAACTCGCGCTCGAACGGATCGGCCTGAATGAAACTGATCTCGGTGCGGGCTTCAGCGTGTCCATCCTTCGCGGTCGCATACACGCTCACCAGATCGCCGGGCACCAGCTTGAAATCTTCCAACCGCAGCGTATAGGAGCCGTCGGCATCTTTCGCCCCTGGCGTCTTGAGCATACTCACGTCACGGTCCGGCCCACCATTGACAGAGTAGTGAAGGTGCACATCGTTCAATCCGAACTGGTCCGCCGCTTTCACGCCGACGGTCACCTCCTCGATCGGACTGGCGCGGTAGTCACCGGCGGGGCGGCTGATAGCGACCTCGGGAGGCATCGCTTTGTCGGTCGCAATAAAGTAGTCCTCCGAGAGGCGCACGGGTTGGCCTTCGTCGGTGGCGGCCACATGATAGGCGCCGTCCTTCTCCATATGGATCGTGCCCCGGTATCGGTTGCCCTGGGCACTCGCTAGTTGAATCGTCTTTCCACCGTCGAGCGTCAGTTGTCCGTCCTTCAAGGGGTGATCCATCTCGACTTCGATTGCCGCATCTGTCCCTTCGATTGCGCGCAGATCGCCGGAGTGTTCTTCGGTCACCGGTTTCATCCCGGTCCACTTTGGATATTGGTACGTCACACGAATTCCCTTCACCGAGGGAAGATCCACGACACGCACTTTGTAGTGCGGCGAAACCAGCGGACCGGCGGCCACATAGTACTCGACGTTTTCCGGCAGGCCGGCAAAGACGAACTGATATGACGCCGCACCTCCGGCATCCGGCTGCGCCTGCATCGTGACTGGTTCCCACGCGGTTGCGCTCTGATAGTGGGCGAATATCTGCACCTTCTCCGGCCGCATGCCGGTTACGTGCGCGGTAATCAGCTGGTCGCTGTTTCGCCGTACCGCTACGTTGCCGGGAGTTACAGCAATCGCGTAGAGCGGGGCGACGTTCTTCTTCGGTCCCGTCCAGAGCAGCGAAGCTCCATAACCGAGGTAGCCTGGGCCTGCGGCGATCATCCACACCAGCACGCCGAGACACGCCAGGCCCGCGCCGCCGAGTGCGAAGAGACGATTGTCGGGAACCAGCGATGACGGCGCCGCATCCTGCGTTCGCGCTAGCGTATCGGCGGCCAGCAGCTCCAGGAATGCATCGCCGTCGCGTTCGCGCTCATGGAAGGTCGTCAGTCTCTGCTGAAGCTCAGGATGCGCGGCTTCGGCCTCGACCACAGCGCGCGCGCGCGTCAACCGGGCCAGCGGAAGCGCGATGCCGACCCCCGCAACTACTGCGAGCAACGCCAGCAATGCGAGACGTGCACCTGCCACTCCATGCGTCGGGAAAGCATAATGATTGAGCAGCAGTACCAGCGCCACCGTGACGATGAGCGCGGTTCCGGTGAAAATCGCTGCGCCGCGCAGCCACGCCCCCAGCCGCAACCTGTGTTGCAGCCGCGCGATATAGGAGTTGAGCTCGTTCTGCCTGCTCATGCGTCCTCCCGCTGCGTGCCCATGTAGCCGCTGGCAAGCGCCGTCTCCGCCAACGCCACGAGCAATGCAAGAAGCATAACGTACCACCATAGACTCACGGGACGGTATTTCGCTTCATCCCCGGGGGCGTTGGCTGTTTGTATAGACGCTTCTCCTTTGCTTCCGCTCCAAAGCTGCTGCACATCCGGTGCAATTGGCTCAAGGTCCGATTCGCGCCGGTCGGGATTAACCCCAATCACTGCATCGCGTCCGTTCGCAAACCGAATCTGATAGAAGCCCGCGCGCTTCAGCCGAAAGGTCTGGACCGTCCGGGCCTCTGCCAGCGTGAGAGGCCGCTGTCCGCTGGGGTCGATGACCTCCACGCTCGCTACCTCGCCCACCGGTTCGGCCGCAGAACGGAGTTGCACGAACGAGTCCACGAGGCGGGAGCCGCTTAATCGCTCGCTTCCTGAGAGATACCGCGCCGTCTTGTCGACGAACGCTACAAAGACCGGATGCAGGGGCAGATCGTTGGTCAGGTTTTCTAGTCCGGAAGTAAATAGCAGCACGTGCCCTTCGCCGATTTGGCGGTCGAGCAGCAGCGGGGTTCCGTCGCCCAGCCGCGCCGCCACGCGTGCCTGTCCGGGATCCACTACCGCGGCATAGAAGATTTTTGTCTCGGCCCAGCCTCCGTTGTCGCGACCCGGCTGCGCCTGTTCGAGCGCGGGATACGTGAAGTCCACCTGGCCGACCGTCGCAGCGTTGGCGGTGCGGGAGTAGTCATGTGTATCCTTCACGTCGGCTCCCCACAGGGGAATGCGCGCATGGTGCCCGGCATTCGTGCCGAGCGCGATCAAAACGCTGCCCCCCTTGGAGACGTACTGCGCGAGTGTGTGTTCGAAGATGGACGGCAGAGTGACCGCATCCGACAGCACCACAAAAGCGTACTTCGACGGATCGAGGTCTGTGGTTTGCTCCGCAGTCACAGATTGGAGGACGAACGACGCCTGTGCTGCCGCGCTCAACGCAGAACCAAAGTACAGCGCCGACCGCGTATCGCTAGGGCCGTGGACGAATAGCACCCGCTCTGGGTCTGACCTGCGGATTACGAAGACACTTGTATCGTCTGCGGAGAAAGCATCGCCGCCTTCGATCCGCACCTCGCAGCGGTTAAATCCATATCCCACATCAAGGGGTGCGAACTCCACCGTAGCACGTCCATTGGCCGGAACGTTTACTTTACGCGTTGCCAGCGTCTTTCCATTCACGATGAACGACAGGGTCTTCTCAGCTGCTGGCGCGCCGAAGCCCGCTACGACTGCCTTTACGCGCGATCGCTTGGGGTCCTTCGGGTCGGCGAGTTCAGCCGGTGCGCTTATGCTCTCAACCGTCCAGTTGGGGGGAGCCGTCCCCTTTGCCACAGCATGCAGCACGAGTGTCACGTTCGCGGGCAACACTATGTCGGCAAAGTTCGCAGGCATGGCTGTGCGCTGCATATCGCTAAACAAATGGAGATCGATCGGCCCGTGCACGGTTTCGCCCATCGCGCGGATACTTCGACCGAGTTCGCCGAAGTTAGCGTGCCCATCTCCCGGCTGAATGCTCTCAAGCGCCGCGCGCAGTTGCGCTCCATCCGTGATCGGTTGCGTCAGCACTGCGAACTGCCCTCCTAGGGCCATCACCTGCGCCTTCTGCGAATGCGGCTTTGCAGCCAGCAACGCCAGCGCCTGCTGCTTCGCATCCGCGAACCGCGTCCCCGCACGCATGCTGAAGGAGTCGTCAAGCACGATCAACAGCAGACGCCCGTTCACATCTGCCGCGGGCCGTCGGATGAACGGATCCGCAAACGCCAGCACCACAAGGAGCAGCAGGGCAAACCGCAGAGCGAAGAGTAGGAGATACCGCAGCCGCCGGTGCCGCGTCGAGCTCTGCGTGCCGCGCTCGAAGAACATCAACGAACTGACCGGCCGCGGAATGGTCACATGCTTCCGCAGCAGATGTACAAAGACCGGCACACCCAGCGCTGCGAGGCCACCCAGAAACCATGGAGCAAGAAAGCCCATCAGTTTCCCGCCTTCCGCAGCGAAAGATACTCGCGCAGCGCTCCATCGAGAGGTTGATCGGTGACGAGAAGCTGATAATCCATCCCCGCTGCCTGCGTGCGCGAACGAAGTTGCTCAATGTGCGCATCGATCTTCGCGCGGTAGGCCGTCTTCGTGTACTCGGGGATGACTTCAATCTCCTGTTCCGTTTCAAGATCAACCAACAGCGCGGGTCCCTTTAGCAGCGGCCGTATCTCCTGTGGATCGAGAATATGAAACAGCACGACATCATTGCCATGGAAGCGCAGCGGTTCGACGGCGCGCACAATCTTTTCCGGCTCTTCGTAGAAATCCGAGATGACGATTGCAATGCCACGCCGGTGCAATAGCTCCTGGAAATGCTGCAGCGGTTTGCCGAAGTCCGTTCGTGCGCGCGGCTCAGCCTGCTCAAGTCCCGCGAAGAGGCGAGCAAGCTGGCCTTGCCGGGTAGACGGCCGCACGTAGTCCCGCACTTCGTCATCGAAGACAATCAACCCCGCGGCATCACGTTGATTCCGAATCGCAAGATAGAAGAGCGACGCCGCTATAAAGCGTGCGTAGTCCATCTTCTTCGGAGGGCCTGAGGTGTACTGCATCGAGTTGCTCGCATCGAGCAGGACGACAAGCTGGCTGTTTGTCTCGCCGCGATAGCGCTTCAGATAGCAACGCTCAGTGCGCGCAAACAGATTCCAGTCCACATGGCGCAGATCGTCGCCGGGAGTGTAGGCGCGGTACTCGGCGAACTCCTGGCTGAAGCCAAAGTCCGGCGAGCGATGCAGGCCAGCCACAAAACCATCCACCACCGTCTTTGCCAGTAGATCTAACGAGGAGATGCCGGCCAGTACCGCGGGATCAAGGAAGCGCTGCATCAGCTCTCCTTTGGCCTCGGCACATGCGCCAGCAGCTGGGTAAGGATGTCATCCGCATCGATCCGTTCAGACTCTGCATGGAAGTTCAGCAGAATGCGATGCCGCAACACCGGCAACGTGACAGAGGTGACGTCCTCGTACGTCACGTGATAACGCTTTCGCGAGAGAGCCCGGGCCTTTGCCGCCAACACGATGAACTGCGCAGCACGGATGCTTCCACCGTAGTTCACATATTTCTTTACGAAGTCTGGCGCGTTGTCATTCTTGTGCCGCGTCGCACGTACCAGGTTCACCACGTACCGAGCAATCGATTCGGCGATCGGCACCATGCGAACAAGCTGCTGGAAATCGAGCAATTCCTCCGCTGACGTGACGGCTTCAATCGTTGCAACACGCGTCGTCGTCGTCAGGTCAACGACCTTCAATTCATCTTCGGCGCTCAGATAATCCAGCGTGGCATTGAAGAGGAATCGATCCAACTGCGCCTCAGGCAGAGGATACGTACCCTCGAGTTCAATCGGGTTCTGCGTCGCCAGCACAAAGAACGGCGCGGGCAAGCCGGTAGATGTGTCCGCGGACCGTGCAGGAGTGTTCCTGCATGGCTTCGAGCAGAGCAGCCTGGGTCTTTGGCGGTGTGCGATTGATCTCGTCGGCTAACAGAATGTTGCCGAAGATCGGTCCTTTGACAAATGTCCATTTGCGATGACCAGTGGTCATGTCTTCTTCAATGATGTCGGTACCCGTGATATCGGACGGCATCAGATCCGGCGTGAACTGAATACGCCGAAATTCGAGACCCAGTGCGTCTGCGATAGTCCGCACCATCAGGGTCTTCGCTGTGCCAGGCAGGCCGGTTATCAAACAGTGGCCACCAACGAAGAGTGCGATCAGCACTTGTTCCAGTACCTCGTCCTGGCCCACGATCACCTCGCGCACCTGTTTGACGATCCCTTCGCGTACGGCGTGGAAGCGCTCAATGCGCTGCTGGAGCTGTGCTGCATCTGGTTTCAAATCGGCAAAAGTAGCCATCAGTTACCATCCTCGTCAAAATTATTTTTCAGGCGATTGATTCAACTCCAGCAACATCTTCTGCGCTGGCCGGTAGCCTGGCGCAACTTCCAGCGCAGCCAGAACACTCTCCTGGGCCTTGTCCTTCTGTCCCGCCGCGAGATATGCCTGCGCCAGATGAAACTCTGCGCCGGCCTTGTCCAGTGGACTCGACGCTACAACAGCAATGTACTCGCGAATGGCACCATCGTACTTTTTCTGTGCGTACAGCAGATCCCCTAGCCGGCGATGCAATTCTTCATCCTTCACGGGATAGATGTAGTTCAAGCGCGCAAGCGTTGCCGCGGCTTCGACTCCCTGCCCAGCGGCTTCCTCAAGCGTAGCCAGCCGCTTGAGCACGGCCGGCTCCTGGCCTCCCTCATGTTCATACGCGGTCAGCGCCGCAGCCTCAGCCTTCGCATCTCCTTTTGCTTTGTCCGCTTCGGCCATCACCTCGTAGACGTTCGCGTCGCCCACATATTCGGGATACATCGCCAACACCGCGGGCCCCTGCGCCAGCACCGTATCGTACTGCTTCTGCTGCAACGCCGCCACGAGCGTCTTCAGCTTTTCACGCCACTCGTCGAAGTGCCCGGCCTCCGCTCCGTACTTCTTGTCGATCCACGCAAGATACTGCTTATCAAACTCCTCCAGAGTCAGCCCAAGATCCTGCTGCACAACCTGCGCCGTCGTCTGCGATTTCGCATAGGAATGAGCCATATCCAGCAGCTTTTCTTCGCCCCACTTCGTCTTCACAAAATCGCATATACTGCCGCCCTGAAAATATGAGACGAGCACCTGCGACGGGTACTCCGGATAGACGAATCCGCGGTCCAGCTGAGCCAAAGGCAGCAGCTTTTTCTCGCGAATGGCGATCAAAACCTCCGGGGTAACGCGGTCGCTCCACTCCGGCGAACGCTCGCCCTCCTCATGGACCGCAAGCCCCTCGGTGAACCAGCGTGGTACGCGATGATTGGTCGCCGTCAGAATGTAGACGTGGCTCATCTCATGCCACAACGTCGCGCCCCAGTTGAAGTCGCCGGGTTTGCGCGCGGATGGGCTATCCATCGCCACGACTTCGCCAAACGTCACACCGAGCGCGCCCAGTCCCGGCATTCCCATCGTGCGGACGGCGAAGTCTTCATGATTCGGGTAGACCTCCAATTGCACTGGAGCGGGCAGTTTCATATGGTACTTCTTTTCATACGTGGCGATGATTGTATGTAACTCGGCCTGCATGTATGGCTGTAGCAGATCGGCTTCGGTCTTATTCAACTTCAGAATCGTCGTTTCGTCCCGAAAGGTCTTAAAATTCTTGTAGCTATCCAGCAGCCGGAGGCTGTTCACCGTCGCTGCGTCGCGATAGCCGTTGTTGTAACTCAGTTCCAGCTCCGTCAGCGGCTCGTCTTCTTTTCCCATGCGCATGAGATCAATGCCAAGTGCCGAATGTGCCGACCACAAACGCGGATCGGCCTTCACTGCCATGCGATAGTAAGTCACTGCGTCCTCGTAGCGATAATGCACCTCAAGCTGGCGTGCTACGAGCGCGTATGCCGTTCCATAGCCGGGGTTGATCGCAGCGATCTTCGTGAACCACGCATCCGGAGAGCGGTCAGCAATCAACTCAATCGCCGCATGGATTGCCATCGCGTCCAGTGCATCCTTCTCCAAGGCGATCGCTTTGTCGGCTTCGTCTGCGGCCATATCGCGGTCGTCATTTTCAAGCGCAAGGTTCGCCATCAGCTCATGCGCTTTCGCAAGCTTGGGATCGAGTGCGATGGCTTTTGTCGCATACTCCACCGCTTTGCCGTCAAATCCGTCTGCGGAGACAATTGCAAGTCCCAGATAGGCTTCGGCGTTCGATGGGTCCTTCGCCAGCGCTTCGCGGAAGAGGCCGGCTGCTTCAGGATTGTTGAAGCGTTCGTGCAGCAACATGCCCCAGCGCATTTTGTAGAGAGCCATGCTGTTCGCAGGCTGCGTGGCGAGGCGAAACTGCTCGTTCGCCTGTTCCCATTGTTCAAGACCCCAGAAGCCCTCGGCGCGAGTGTAGGCATCGCTGCTGTGTGTCAACCCATCAAAACATGCCTGCGCTTCAATGCGATGACCATGCTTGCGCTGCGACCAGCAATCCGCGGGCACGGCAGCGGATGCAACGGCGCCACTTATTCCGGCGCACATCAGCAGCAGGGCAAGAGATGAAACGAGGCGTCTCATTTATCGAGCACCTCCTGCACCTTGGCCAACTCCAGCAGCGCTTCCGTCAACTGCTTCTTGTAGTCCGCAGGATCCATGGCTGCCTTCTGATACTTGAGCATGTCGATCTTCTGTTCCAACTCCTCTTTCTTTGCAAGTAATTCGCGTTTCGCTGGATCGTTAGCCGCCTGCTGACTCGTGCTAAGACGCAATAGCGTGAAGCTCGACAGGAGCGCGCCCTGACCGTTGCCGGCCTCGCGCACCGGTTCGCCGTGGCCTGCATCTTCGAAGACTGCATGCTCGGTCGCGAGCCGCTTCTGTGAGTCATAGAACGCTGCCGTCTTCGTCGTTGCGTAGATAAAGGTTTCCATGGCGCTGATGGAGTCGCTCTTGTCCGTGTCGGCTGCCGGGTCCTGCAATGCCTCAACCCAATATCGGGCAAAGACTGTTGCATTCTTTTCCGTGCCCGATTTCGTGGCGGCGATCACGGCGCGCCCTGGCCGTTCGAGGGCCTGTATCGCTCCTCCGCTGGCGCTGGTTGTGTCGACGATAAGCTGGCGTCGTGTTGGGATACGGTCGCACATCGCTGCAATCTCGCCTGCAGTTACATCCGGGCCTACAAGGTTGAACTTGTACTCGACGCCGTCGAAGGAACCGTGACCAATCAGGACGAGCACAAAGTCGTCGTCTGCCTTTGCGTCGCGGGCGACCGCACCCAACGTCTCCTTCAGTTGCGATGCCGTGGCCTGTGTGCCGGACAACGTGTAGACGTGCGCTGCATTGCCTGCAGCCTTGAACACTCTGTCCAGGTCTTTTGCTGCCGCCGTGAAGCGCTGTTCGTAATCCGGCTCGCCCCCGAGCCCAGCCACAGTGACGTAGTACACGGCAGCGCGCGCCTGCAGTCCGAGTGTGCACACCATTGCGAAGAGCCCAATTCGCAGCCGGGTTCGTCGCTGGGTTCGCAAGAGTGCACGGTTCATACGACACCCCACTTGCGGCGCAGTAGCCACTCGGTGACCGGAAGCCCGAGCAACAGCAAAAAGACAATGGGCATGCCCCATAGCTCCTTCGTGCTGCGGACCGAGATTCCAGCCTCGGAGTAGGAGATATCGCGGGGCAGGTCCTTCAGTTCGGAGGGTTCCCAGTAACGGCCGCCGGTTTGCGAAGCGAGTTGCTTCAACAGCATTTGATTCTGTTCCGTGTGAAAGTTCTCGGCGGTGCCGTCTTCGCGCTGGAAGGTCAACACATCGCGTCCCAACTCCTGCGCCTGCTTGCCTGAGGACTCTGCCGTAACCTCTGCCAGATAGGCGCCCGGCTTCTCCGCCGTCCATTCCGTCTGATATAGCCCGGGCGTGTCCTGCGATGGCGCGAGGTCCAGTACAGCATTTGCACCCTCTGGTCCCACGATGTGCGCCGTCACATGCGCATCTGCCGCCGACTGAAATTGCCGGTCGCGCACCTGCGCCGCAAGCTGCACGCGTCCTTCATCCATCAGCATCCGCGCAGGCATCGACGCAGTCACGGGGCCCGGCGAGTCGGCCACCAGCCAGCGGAGGAGCTGTTGCCAGAAGAGATCGTGCGAGGAGTCGCCCAGAGCTTCGCTCATCTGCCAGCGCCACGATCCCCCTGTCGCCATGATTGCGGTGCGGCCATGGCCGTAGCTTTGCGTAATCAGCAGCGGCAGCTTGCGATGCCCCGTATTCATCTGCGCCAACACAGTGGCGCCCGGTTTGGGCGAGCCGGGGTCCTCATAGTCGGCCAGATATGTCAGTTTCTTCCAGCGTGCGGCGTTCTTCGCGGGGTCATCCAGCAGCCGCGTGATCGGCGAGTCGACACCCTCCGCAGTGAGTTCCACTGTCGCTGCGTTGCGATGGAAGTTGTTGCGGCCTGCCGGCAAAAATGTCGGCAGCAACTCGTTCATGCTCGACGCGCCCCAGCCTCCATCGCTCAGCGAAGAACGCCCGCCCAGGAAGAGCACACCACCGCCGCGGCGGTCGACATACTCGCGCAGTAGTTCCTGCTGCAGCGGCGTGAAGTAGTCGGCGTCGACGGAGCCAATGATGATACCTGCGTAACCGAACAGATCCTCCGGACGCACGGGAAAGCCGTCGGCCAGTTCGGCTGGATTGCTGATGCCCTGGCGATAAATCTTGTTCTCGCTCGTGCGCAGCATCGAGACCACTTGCACTGTCGGATCATTGTCTTCCGCACGCCGGATGAACTTGAACTCCCAGCGCGGCTCGCCTTCGATGTACAGAATCCGCCGTTTGGCATCGCTGACGAGCAACGGCCGCGTCATCGCATTGTTCTTGAGGTTTTCTTCGCCCGCAAGGGGTTCGATTCCGAATTGAAGGCTCTTCGCTCCCGCGGCCCCTGCAGAGAAGAATAGCGGCTCAGTCTGAATCACTCCGTTCGCCGCCAACGTCACCTCGCGAGCAGCAAGGGTCTTATCTCCATCGCGGACAGTGACCACTGCCTTCTGGCCCGAGTAGCCATGCTGGGTAAAGCTGATAGTCGATGCGAGGCGCGCATTGGCGACGGAACTCGCCGCGACGCTCACGTTCTCAAGCTCCACATCATGCGCGTGCGCCAGGCTGCCGAAGCCTATCGTATGTACCGGCAAACGCCGGTTCCGCAACGCCTGCAGTGCGTCTACGCCTATCCCCGACTCGCCCATCCCCGCTGTATTCTGGCCGCCGTCGGTGAGCAGCAGGATCGCTCCGATTGGCAGATCGGACGTTTCCGTGGCGAGTTGCTTCAAGCCCATCACCGATATGCGTAGCAGCTTCCGTGGGGGTAACGCCGTTCAGCCCGTCCGTCCGGGTCACGCCACTGCCAAGCCGGTAAATGCGAGTCTGGAAACGCTGCTGCAACCCGGAGAGAACGCCGCCATCCTGAAGTGCGGCCAATGCGGCAGCCTCACGAGTTTTGCCGCCGCTGTCTGCGATCGCCATGCTGCGCGAGTCGTCCACCACAATGGCGATGATGTTCTGCTGTGAACTCAAAGCCGCCACCGTCATCGCCGGCTGCCACAACAGCAGCAGAATGAGAGCCACAAAGGCTGATTGTGTTCCCCAAACGGCCCACGCGCGCCAGCTTCTCAGTCCGCGTGCGGCATCCTTTAGTCTCCAACGGACCAGCAGTGCGAGTCCGCCCACGCAGACAACGATCAGCACAGGCAGCAGCCACGCAGGCCACGCGGAGAGCAGGACAAACCGCCCTTTGGCGAAGACCGGACTCGGATACTTGAAGAAAAACTGAAACATGCCCGCCGGAACCTGGTTGAAAAATCGTATCTTCCTGTTGCACCTGCGATCGCCTCTCAGCCGCGGGCGAGATTAATGTGTCATGCCGTAGAGGATGTAATCGAGCCCAACGCGAAAGGCCATCGACGCGAAGGGCTCCGGGTAATTCGGGTCATCGGCCCACTCCCATGCATCGCCCAGATGCATGTTGTGGCAGATGGCAACAATGATGCGACCCTTATCGTCGCGGATGGCGCGCCACTTGGGCTGGTAGCCGTCCTTCTCGTAGGTGCGTCCAGTCCAAACAAACTGCTCGCCCGGTATCTGCATCTTGTCGTCGATGTCATAGAGTGTATGAAAGATTTCATCGCCACTCTGAAGGTCTTCTACAGGGTGGTCGGGGAGCACCTGGCGCATGCCATTCATGAAGTTCTCCCAATCCTCGGTGCCGTGAAAGTCATCCACCATCAGAAAGCCACCCTTCAGCAGATACTCACGCAGCCGCTTCGCCTGTTCATCTGTGAACGACCACCTTTGCACCTGCACCGCGTAAATCCACGGATAGTTAAAGATTTCGTCGGAGTCGAGTGTGACCACTTGCTCCGTCGGTCGGCCGTCGATACGCGTCAGCCGGTGCATTGCGATGAGAAACTGGCGGTCGGCCTTGGGATAGTCACGCGACCAGGGAGTACGCCACCCATAACCGCGACCGCCATAGCCGCCAAAGGTCTGCATGTTCGAGCCGTAGGCCAGGCGCGACCAATAGAACTCCGCCTTGACGTTACTCGGAGAGTCATCGTTGCCGAAGCCGAAGTCCGCCACTCGCTGGTAGGCGCGCAGTCCCACGCAGCAGGTCGCAGCCGCAACCGATACCAATGCGATCTGCGAGAGCTTCATTAAGACCTCCGCGGTAAGAAGTTGTTCGGCGAGAGTACCAGAAATGCCTTTTGCGCTGTCTAATAGACGAAGCGAACACGCGACTTGTTGCTTCCGGGGTGCTTGTCCCGCCTGTTTTCAGCATGAGACCATTGCAGGCACGCATCCCTGGCCGGGATGGCATATTTTATGAAACGGCGCGACTTACTCAAGCTCGGCGGTATGGCGCTGGCACAGGCCGGCGCGGTGCGTGTGCCGCTGTGGGCGCAGACCACGATGCCCATGCCCCCTGCCACACCCGTCTCCGGGAAGGCAGACTACACCCTCCGCATCGCCCCCGTGACGGTCGAACTGGATCGCTCGCACATTATTTCGACTACCGGCTATAACGGCACGGCGCCAGGGCCGGTATTGCGGATGCGTGAGGGCAGGCCGATCTCAGTTGACGTCATTAATGACACCGACACTCCAGAGTTCGTGCACTGGCACGGCATGCTCATTCCCGGAGAAGTAGACGGCACGGAGGAGGAGGGTTCGCCGCCCGTACCGCCCCACGGTAGCCGACGTTTCCAACTCACCCCCGGTCCGACCGGAAGCCGCTGGTATCACTCGCACGCCATGGCCATGGACGACCTGCACAAGGGCTCCTATACCGGTCAGTTCGGCTTTGTCTTCGTCGAGGGCGGCGCCGATCCCGGTCACTACGATCAGGAGCTCTTCCTCGCCCTGCGCGATTGGGAGCCATTCTTTACCGACACGATGGAAGACGATGACGACGATACCCACAACGGACCTCTTCTGGAAAAGCCGCCTGTCCTGAATACCGACCCCAACGGTCTCGAGGTCGGCTCGATGACGTACTCCATCAACGACAAGGCTCTTGGCTCAGGCGAACCGATTCGCGTCCGCGAAGGCCAGCACCTGCTCATTCGCTTTCTCAACGCCAGCGCGATTGAAAACCGCCGCATTGCGCTTGCCGGCCACAAGATGAAGGTGATCGCGCTTGATGGCAACCCGGTGCCAACGCCACAAACCCTCGATTCGATCTTTCTCGGCGCGGGCGAACGTATCGACGCCGTCATCGAGATGAACCATCCCGGGGTCTGGATTCTTGGCTCAACCGAGAAGATGGTTCGCGAGTCGGGCCTCGGCGTCGTGGTCGAGTACGCCGGGCAGCATCGCCAGCCGCAATGGATCGACCCACCGAAAGCGCCGTGGGACTACACCATCTTTGGTACACCGACTTCCGGTTCACCGGCCCCCAACTCACCGGATCCGACCCAGACCCTCGAATTGATCTTCGAGAAGATTCCCCGCGGAGCAGGCAAATTCAACACCTTTCTTATCAATGGCAAACCATACCCTCATGAACGCGAGTTCGTGTTGCAGCAGGGCACACGTTACCGGCTCGTGATGCGCAACCGCACCGACGACGCCCACCCGATGCACCTGCACCGGCACCTATGGGAGCTGGCCGAGATCAATGGGAAGAAGACGGCCGGCATCATCAAGGACACAGTCGTCGTCCCTTATTATGGGCGCGCCATCGTCGACTTTACTGCCAATCAATCTGGTCTCTCGCTCTTCCACTGCCATATCCAGCAACACATGGACTACGGCTTCAAGGCACTCTTCCGTTATGCCTGACGCCTCTTACATAAGAGCGCCGGTGCCCGGCTTGTAATCGCTTTAGGATGCAGCATTTATTTCTTCGCCGCTACGATGGGATAGCCGTGCCACACATATTCCAGGGCCTCGGGCAGGGTTTGTTGTTTCACCGCGCGGTCAGTGTGTCCGGCGTTACGGGCAAAAACAAACTGGTAGTGATACCCCTTGGCCGCCAGCACTTTTGCCATGTTTTCATTGGCGACGACCCAATCGTGCATATTGTCGTGCAAGACTATTGGGATTGAGATTGTCTCGGTCGCCGACTTCCATCCAGATCCGCAGCGGCTTGGCAGGGCTGTTTGGGATCAGGTGCTCATGAAACTCCCATGCGCCATGTGGGGTTTCTGCGTTGTATGGCCACTGTTGGTTTACGTAGGTGCCCGAGTAGGTGAGAACGCGATGGTATAGATCGGGACGATACCAGGCCATGATCAATGCACACGAGCCGCCAGAGCTGCCGCCCATTGTCGCCCGACCGTCGGGATCTTTGGTGAGTTTCACGTTGTATTGCTTCTCCACGAGAGGCAGCACTTCTTTTTCGACGAACTCCGCATACCGGCCCGACATGGTGTCATATTCCAGGCCGCGTTCGCTGCCCTGGGCGTCGCCGCCACCGTTGCTGATAGAGATGGCAATCATCACCGGCACTCGGTGGTTGGCTATCAGACTATCCAGCGCCGTGAACAACGCCTGGTCGGGTCCGTCCGCCCCGACGATGAATGGCGCGGTGGTGCCGGGGACGTATTGTTTAGGGACATAAACCGTCACTCGGCGAGTGTAGGGAGCGGGATGGCTAGTGGTAACCACCATTTTGGCTGGGTCGGCGGGATCTGCTGTTCCAAGAGTATCGGGTTCCCGTGCGATACCGGGGTAGATTTTGCTGTCGGCCGATTCCAGGGTAAAGGTCGACACCGTTCCTTGCGGCACGCCTTGCTGTAGGGCCATTTCCGGTGCGGGGTTGTGAGTGGGGCCGATGATAAAGTTTCCGTCTTCATCCGCCGGAGGAACGGTGCCGTCAGGTAACTCCCTGGCCGTGACATAGCCAGGCGTATTGGGATCGCGGGTGGGTGGTGTCGGGCGCGTTGGACGTGTCGCCGCGAGCCGGCGCTTGGGCCACTGCCGGATCTGCGCTGGCCGTGAGACTGATCAAGAGGGCGAGGCTCAGAAAGTGAGACATTGGAGATTCCTTTTGCTTTGGTGATGTCTATTCTCGCCGAAGGGAAGCACTTTCTGCTTATTTTGCGTCTTGCGAAACGCCCGCGTACCGCGCGAGCCAATCGGGGAAATATATCACTGATGCCAGCGCTACAGTTAAGGGCTTCTTTGGCAGTTTGGGCCGCGAAACTTCTCGATTCCGAGTTGACGGATACGCAACAACAGCTGAGCACGGGGCACTTTGGCATTAGCACGCCCCGGATAGGCAAAAGCCTCCTTTTACATGTGAAAGATTAGGAACGGTAGCCCTTGGATGCGTCTTGCTCAGTGATGCCGGGCTTATTTCTTCATAACACTGCTATCCAGACGTCCGCGCGACTCGATTTTCCCGACCTCTAACCCGTCCAATCCTGATGCATATTTTCAATCTGCAAAAACTATTCATGATTAGTAAAAAATATTCTTGACATTTTTATTCTGAAATAAATACCATTCGCCCATTCTTCTCCCGGGCCTCAGAACCTGCAGGACTCGAGCTTCCAAACTGCCGCCACTCTGTTGTTTCACCCTTTCTGGAGGCAACAAAAATGCAAACTATGGAATACATCAGATTGAATCGGCATCTGTCAGGGGCAGTGTTCTGCCTCATATTGACGATCTCGGCCGCTTTCGCCCCAACAATGGCCCTTTGCCAAAGCTCTTCCTCCGCGGTCAACGGCGTAGTCACCGATCCCGAGAATGCTGTAGTTCCGGGGGCGCACGTAACGCTAAGGAACGTGGCCACAAACGTCGAGCGCGTCACCCTGTCCAATGGAGCTGGGGACTACTTTTTCTCCAATGTGCCGCCGGCACGGTACACACTTACATTCGCCACACCTAACTTTCAGACGGAGAACGATCTCGGCCTTTGAGGTCGCGGTAGCCCAGGTGGTCACCATCAACGCCACGCTCAAGATAGGCAACGTCGCACAATCCGTCACCGTGGAAGCGACCGGCACTCAGGTGGAAAGCTCCACAGCTCAGCTCGGGACGGTTCTCGGCGAGAAGGCCGTGAATGATCTACCGTTGGACGGACGTAACTTCACGCAATTGTTGACCCTGACTCCCGGCGTGACACCCATCAGCACCGGCCAGAACAGCAGTGCCAGCAACACGGCTGTCGTAGCTGCCGGGACTGGAACGACAAACTACGCCTTCCCTTCAATCAACGGCTCCGGCAACCGGTCCACGATGTATCTGGTGGACGGCATGAACGACAATCAGGCCTGGTACAACACCTACGCCGTCCCGCCAATCATCGACACTATCCAGGAGTTCAAGATCAATTCTCACAATGACTCCGTATACGGTGGCGTAACAGGTGGCGTGGTTAACATTGTGACCAAGTCCGGCACAAACTCCTATCACGGTTCCGGGTGGGAGTTTATACGCAGCAATGGTTTTGACGCGAAGCCTTACATTGCAGCGCCACCTTCCTATCACCTGAACACGTTCGGCGGTCAGATGGGCGGACCGGTGCGGATTCCCCGGCTGTACGACGGCCGAAATAAGACCTTCTTCGAAATTGGCGCCGAGGGAATACATTACTCCAAAGCCGGCTCGTCGAATATCCTTGTTCCCACGCCTGCCCAACTCAATGGAGACTTCAGCAGCGCAACGACTGGCATAACAAAAAGCGGGACCTGCGTGGCAGGCGACACGAAAGTGGAAACATACCCCTGCCAGTTGTACGACCCAACCGTCGCGAATAACGCCGCAACCCCAAGGCGTCCGGGTTATCTGGGAAATCAAATTCCTGTCTCCGAAATGAATCCACAATCGCTGGCACTGATCAAAGCGATCTTTACAGCGCCTCCGATCGTGATTCCGGGAATCGCGCCTACGACCTTCAACTATCAGATTACGGATCCAACCCGGCAACTCGTATACAACTACACAGGCCGGATTGATCAGCACATCGGCACGAAGGACTTTATCTTCTTCCGTTACGCCGGGATTCAGTGGTACCAAACCGCCCCAAGCACTCTCCCGACTCTATTCGCCTCTACTCAGATACCTGCGCAGCAATATGGGGTGAGCTGGATGCATGTCTTCAATCCGACCACGAGCATGCAAGTGCAATATGGAAGAACGCATGTCGAGGACGACACACTCACTCAATTCAACGACCATAATTTGTGGACGACCTATGGATGTTCGGCCGATATGTGCAACTCCTTCGTTGGAGGAGCCACGGTGCTGGTGACGCAAACGGTAACCGGCGGTTTCAGCGGAGGTGAGGCCAATAGTCCATCAGCGAATCTGTCCAGTATTCACGAGTGGTCGGGGAGCTTTATGAAGACGCTCGGCAATCACCAAATCCAGGTGGGCGGCGGCTGGGATCAGGTCAACTATACGGCTGAACTCCGCCAGGGAACCGTTACATTTTCCGGGGCGTCGACCGGAAATTTCTCCGGCAACCCGAATTCGCCTGCTGGCATGACCAGCGCTCAGGTCAGCGCGCAGTCAGGTTTCGGTCTGGCTGATTTTTTGCTGGACTATCCCAATTCAGAGAACAAGCGCAATGTTCTTCTCACGGAGCGTCCGGGCGGAATCGGCAGTGCCTATATGCAGGACAGCTGGAAGATGACGCGCAACCTGACTGTCAACTACGGCGTGCGCTATGACCGGAGCGTAATCCCCGCCTATGGCACGCAGGCCTCGGTCGGGCTGCAGGGCAGCATCGAGACAGGCGATTTCGATTTCAACACTGGTAAGTACATCATCCAGCAGCTACCACCGCTCTGCAGTGTCCGCGGCCACGCGCCCTGCCTACCCAGCGCGACGCTGCCGGCAAATGTTGTGGTTGCTACAGGTGGCAAGATACTTCATGGCAGCAAGGACAACGTCGGTCCGCGCCTCGGCCTGGCCTACCGGGTGAATGACAAAATGTCAGTCCGCGCCGGCTTCGGCATCAGCTATGACAACTGGGCGGCCATTATTCAGATGACGCAGAACTATCAGGGTTCCTGGCCCGATACCGGCACCCTTCAGATCAACAACACCAACACGCCGGGCACGATCTATACTTCGGCGCAGAATCCCTTCGCCCAGAATGGCGGAAATCTTCCGGCAGCAACACCATTCGGATCCTCCAACGTGAACTACATGGTGGATCCGCTGTGGAAGAACCCCTATTCCGAACAGTACAATCTGGGCATCGAACAGCAGCTTGGCAGCCGTACCATTCTCTCCGTGAACTATGTTGGCTCGGCATCGCATCGGATGGACGTCGGTGGTTACTACAACACTGGTACTCCAGCGGTCGCTGCTTCTTTCGCGGCGCGGGGAACGAACACGGGTCAACCCTATCCTTATACTGTCCCCCAAAAATCCTGGGACCATAATGCGGCGAGTGCATCCTACAACGCGCTGCAGGCATCGCTGGCGCGTCAGTTCAATTCAGGCTTCGCCTACACCATCGCCTATACCTGGAGCAAGACGCTGAATGAAGGCGGAGACGGCTACTTTGGCGTGGAAGGCGGCGTTCCTGAAGATCCCTATAATCCAAAAGGCAGCCGCGGTCCAGCCAGCTTCAATATTCCGCAGATCCTCACCGCCAATACGCTTTACGAGCTTCCGTTCGGCACGGGCAAGAGATTCGCAACAGGAAACCGGTTTGCCGATTATGCCATCGGCGGCTGGCAGGTGAACGCGATATTCTCTGCACGGTCAGGGCAGAACTTCAATGTAGTGGCTGGAGGAGATATCGCCAATACAGGAAACGCGGGCACGTACGAGAGAGCAAATCTGGTCGGCAATCCCTACCAAAGCGGACCTATCGCGGATAACCCGTCATGCTCGCCACCATCCGGCCCAACGCGAACTCGCACTCAGTGGTTTAACGCCTGCGCCTTTGCGGTGCCCGCTATCGGTACTCTCGGCAACTCCCCACGCAACTTCCTGCAGGGCCAGAACTTTTGGGATCTCGATACATCCATCCACCGGCTGTTTCCAATCAAAGAGAGCCTCGCACTGAAGATTGATGTTGAGGCATTCAACGTGCTTAATCACCCGGTCCTTAACACTCCGGCAGCGAATGTGACCACTGCGTCAAGCTTCGCTCAGATCACTTCGGTAGCGACAGGGAACGCAAGCCGTATCCTGCAGTTCGCGGCAAAGATTCAGTTTTAGGGCTTCAACCCAGATCATGGACAAGCTTAAGAATCTTCATCGCGGGCGGATCGCCATCCGTTCGGTGTAGTCCTGGCTATGAGATCCTCTTGCCACTCTGCGCCGTCTGGAAACCGGTATTGGGCCAACGACTCCGGGTAGATTTCAATGCTGTATCCAGGGGCTTCCGGAAGCAGATATCGGCCGTTGTGAATGCGTACCGGATCGACGAAATGCTCGTGCAGATGATCGACATACTCGACCACGCGATCCTCAAGGCTCCGGGAGACGCAGATGTAATCGAATGCTGAGAGGTGCTGTACATATTCGCAGAGGCCGACCCCTCCTGCATGCGGACACACCGGCACGTTGAACTTCGCCGCCATGAGCAGAATCGCGAGATTCTCGTTCACTCCCGCGACGCGACAACTGTCAATCTGACAGACATCGATTGCGCCCGCCTGGAACAACTGTTTGAAGATGATGCGATTCTGGCAATGCTCGCCGGTAGCGATGCGAACCGGCGCAACTGCGGCGCGAATTCGCGCGTGCCCAAGAATGTCGTCGGGGCTGGTTGGCTCCTCCATCCACCACGGTTGCAGCTCCGCCAGCTCGCGGGTACGATGGATCGCCTCGTCGACGCCCCATTTCTGGTTTGCATCCACCATCAGCTTGTTGGTCCATCCAATCTCTTCTCGAACCAAACGTCCGCGCCGAAGGTCATCCTGCGGAGTGCCGCCTACCTTCAGCTTGAAATGTGACCAACCCTCTGCCAAAGCTTTACGACAGAGCAGTCGAACTTTTTCATCACTGAAGCCAAACCAGCCGACTGAGGTCGTGTAGGCCGGGTAGCCTTCGCGCAGAAGCAGATCGGTGCGATCCTGTCTTCCAACGCGGCCCTGCTCCAGGATTTCGCGGGCCTCGGCACGCGACAGGGCGTCGTCAATGTAACGGAACTCGATGGCAGAAAGAATTTGTTCCGTATCAAGCTCGGCCAGGAGTCTCCAAAGAGGCTTCTTCTCAGAGCGCGCATACAGATCCCAAACCGCATTGATCAAAGCGCCGCTCGCGAGATGAATGATGCCCTTTTCGGGACCGAGCCAGCGGAACTGGCTATCATCGGTCAACTCGCGGCAAAACGCAGCCATGTTCCCGGTAAGTGACTCGAGCGTCCGGCCCTTAACGAATCGCGCAAGGTACTCGAGGGCAAGAACACACAACTCGTTTCCGCGACCCAGCGTGAAGGTTAGACCGTAACCTTCAAGGCCGGTGTTCGTCTCCAGGATGCAGTACGCGGCCGAGTAATCTGGATCCTTATTGACCGCGTCCGAGCCTATGTTCTTTCGCGAGGTCGGAAACCGGAGATCGGTGACACGAACGTTGGTAATGACAATTTCACTCACTTAGCGTCAACGTCCTCTCCATAGAGTGAGGTTCAAGCAGATCCTTAGAAAGCAATTGCAGTCAGACACGTCTTCCAATCGCCCGACAATGAAAATCCTTAGCAGTTGAAACTTATTTCTATTCCCGAAATAGCATGTTTGTCAATGAAAGCTTGATCCGTACTAAAGTATAGCGCTGTACATACTGTACGCGGGAACGTCACTACAGTTGTAGGCGCCTCTAGCCCGTCGCATTTCACGGAAAACCCTTCGTCCGGAAGGCTAAATTACGACCAATAGTTTAGGAAACCGGAAGCTCTTCCTGTTTCGGTTGGACGAGACGGGGCTTCCTGCGTGTTGGACGGGGCCGTCCTGGCGGGGTGGGTTTGGCCAGCGGCGTCGCGCCCATAGCCTCCGATATCTTCCTGCTTGCCTCCCGCATGGCGCTCACGACCTCTGCGAGACTGATCGTATCCTCAATCCGTTTCACATAAGGAACGGTCAAGCCGGCAATCGCCTGGCCCTGGACATTAAGAACAGGAAAACTGATGTTTACGATACCTGCGACCTCATAGCTTGCGCGTCGTTCATGTCCACGTGCCAGGATTTTTGCCAGATGATCGTCAAGGTCGGCCGGCTTGCGCTTCTTGGTCTCCGACCGCCACTCGTCGATTGCCCGCTCCCGTGCGTCCTCGCTTTGGTGCGCCAGGATGACGTGGCCGGTCGCCGCGTGCATCAGGTCAACCTTCGAGCCCATTTTGACGTAAAACCCAGTCGACTCAGGCGAATCGACCTGAGCAAGAATGACCACATGGCCACCGTCTATGATGCCAAGGTGACACGACTGGCGCAGCTCATGCGACAGCCAGTGCATGATAGGCAAAGCTTCCGTGACGAGCCGCTTGGTGGGCGGGTGCTCCTGTGCCAGGCGAAACAGGCGAAGCGTCAGATGGTACCGCTCCTTATTTGGAGACTGCGCCAGATATCCGCGCTGCTCGAGGCACAGGATCATCCGAAATATCTCCGAAACGGTGCGGTTCAACCGGCGGGCCGCCTCGCTCACCGTCAGGCCTTCCGGCGTGCTGGCGAATAGCTCCAGAATATCGAGACCCTTTTCCAGAGCAGGCGTCGGATAGTACCGCTTAACGTCGCGTTTCGTCATAGCTTGCGATATGCCAGATTCCCTTCTAAGACAACCTACCAGAAGTTCCCCGGCATCGCCCAGCTTAGATCAGAAACTAGCCTCCCTTCGCTCAGGTCGAAGAGGCGGCCGGGAAAGAACGTCTTTAGCCCGCTGCTCAAGAACCAATAAATTAACGGAACTGTCCCAGCCATTGCGACGGACAAAATATGACTTTTTGAAGACGTCCTTAGGAAGCCTAACCAAAGCGGGAAAGACGTTAAGTTATTGAAAGTATGAATCATTTAGCCCAAACTAACAAAAAGGGGCTAGAACCGGTAAGTCGGCGCATGAGGTGTGTCGGATACGCGTTCAAGAGAACGCCCGCGAGGCGGACAGATGAGGTTCAGAAACGGAACCCATCCAAAGATGATGGCAATGGCGACGAGCGGAATGAGAACTGCAACGATGTCATCAAACATAGGATTCGCTCCGAGGCCTCCCATGGGAGGCGGCTTGAAACAGGAAAAAGCGAGGTAGCCTCGATCGAATGAAGGTAAATTCGGAAGCTAACGGCTAATGCCAACCTCGTATGAGAAACGGAAGCTGACAGCTGGAAAGCCTGGGGGAGGACTGGCTTTACAGCTTAGGTCCGGATGCCGTCCGAGGGCGTCGATTTAGGTTGCCGAATGACGCGGTCGGCTTGCGGACCCTTGTCGCCCTGAACGATGTCGAAGAGGACTTCTTCGCCCTCTTTTAGGCTTTTGTAGCCATCTTTCTGAATTGAACTGAAGTGGACGAACACATCGTTGCCGCCATCGAGCCCAAGGAAACCGTAGCCCTTAACGTTGTTGAACCATTTCACCGTGCCTTTATATTGGCCCATCGAGTTCACCTCTTCATGGAATCTTGGTTGTTGCTCGGCTGATCATGTAGACACAAAACTTCGTCTAAATGCAAAGAGAGAGAATCGTCGCTCCGACGGAAACCAGCACGGCGATCATGTATGCGTCTAACCCGACAACTTCGTTCTCTGCAGGAGTTTGCTTTTTGGAACCGAGTTTATTTTGCAAGGCGATTTCGCTCCGCAAATACGGTCCAGTCAAGCCTCCTGGGAATCCCGCCGCCGGCAGACATACAATGTAATTTGCGCGCATGGAACGGTCCTCGTGTCTTCTGAGATCAGCTTCAATGGAATAGTGGTACAGCGCACGGAATCGTTTCAAAAAAATCGAATTCGTTGAGCAGTTCGTTACTTGAGGTTGCGAACACGTGTTCCCCGGCGGTTCAGTTTTCGTTCCTGGACTGAAACTTGGACCGAACCGGGGGCGTTTGCCATGTAAACTTTTGTCAGAGCTCGGAGGATTTTCGGTGGATTTCGTGACGTTTGATGCCTCCTACGTGAGCAAGTTGCGTGCAGGAGACGCACCTACGGAACAGCACTTCATCACCTATTTCAGTGAGCTTATTCTGTTGAAACTACGTCCACGGCTGCGCAGGCCGGAGCAGATTGAGGATGTGAAGCAGGAGACCTTCTCGCGCACCCTTTCGCTGATCCGAAGCGAAGGCGGCCTTCGCCACGCCGAGCGGCTGGGCCCCCTGGTTAACTCGATCTGCAACAACGTTTTAATGGAACAGTACCGTAGCTCGGGCCGGGTCGAAGCGCTGGAAGATGAGGCCGCAGCACAGCTTGTCGAAACCAGACCCAATGCCTTGAGTATGGTGATCTCCGAGGACACGCGTAAGCTGGTTCGGCGGGTTCTGGATGGCCTCAGTGAGCGGGATCGCGGCCTGTTACGGGCAGTTTTCCTTGAGGAGCGGGACAAGGACGAGGTTTGCACGGAGCTGGGGGTCGATCGGGACTATCTCAGGGTGCTTCTCCATAGGGCAAAGAGCTCATTTCGTGTCGTGTATTCGAAGCGAGTCGGGGCGAGTACATACCACTAGGGTCGGGCAGGGCAAAAACAAGGTCGCGTAATCAATGTGAAACGTTTGTCGACCTGCCATTCACTATGTAGGAGTCGAGGATCTGTGAAATGAATCATCAGGATGCGCTTAAAGAAATGGCAGTGGAACGATACCTGTTAGGAGAACTCAACGGCGCATCTCTGGAGAGCTTCGAGGAGCATCTCTTCGAGTGTCCGGAATGCGCAGCGGATGTGAAGGCTGGAGCAACCTTCATCGATGGCACTCGATCCGAATTACGCTTTCCCCGGACGGCCTCCATACCCCAGGCGGCCGGCCCTCGTAGTTGGACCTCCTGGTTCACGAGCCCGTGGATCCTGGGTCCGGCGTTGGCTGCGTGCCTGCTTCTGCTGGCCTTTCAGACCTTTGTGGTTCAACCGCGCATGAGGGTTGAGATCGCGCAGGCACAGGTCCCTGCTGTCCTGAATCCTCTCGTTCTGGCCAATGCCGGCGCCCGCGGCGACTCGATCCCTGAGATCGTTGCCCCCGAGCACGGCTCCTTTGTCATCTCGCTCGACGTCCCATACGACTGGCGGTTTTTCCGGCTATCTCTGCTCGCTGTACGCCGCCCGACGGCTCTCTTCTCTGGCAAACCACCGTTACGCCCGAGCAAGCCCGTGACGCTCTCCTGATCAATATCCCGACGGGCAAGACAAAAGAAGGATTGAATACTTTTCTTGTTCAGGGTTTACCGATTAGTGATATTTCCAATGGTAGGCTGGTAGACCTTGCGAGGTATAGATTTCAATTGAAACTTCAAAGGTAAATAACTCTAGTAACTTGCTTTGCCAGACTACTTAACCCAGGAGCAGCATCAATGCAAGCCAGTACAAAGAGAACGTTCCACTATCATGCGGACGCCAGCCCGTTAGGCGGCCATATAACCCACCCCTTCGAGAAGATAGTTCACACCCAGGCATCGACGTCGCTGGCGCAGGCCGGCGGGCACGCCGAATCGCGGATCGAGTCATACCAACTGGACAATGCTGTTACGGTTACGTCCGGCCCGGCCTACTCGCACACAACCGGCGTTCTGAATAAGACGACTGGTGCATGGACGACGCTCGTCACCTCGGTGGTTGAGAACCTGAACGTGCTTGAGGTTGTGACCGCCGACCGGATCGTATCGAAGCTCCACGTGGAGTATCCCGAGCAAGGCGATCACCCGAGGATCTCCATTATCGGTTCGAAGTTTGTGAACCTGCGCGTCAATGGAGAAAGTATTAATCCGGTTCTGGATATCGATCTGCTCAAGTCAGAATCGAAAGGTGAATTCCCTGATAAGCACCTTATGGACGAGAAGATCTTCAATAATAAGGTAAGCTCACACTATAAGAAGATTGCTGAGACGAAAGGCACTCCCGAATGGCTCGCAGGGCGGCACGCTTCGATGAAGTCGCCGGAAGGTCGCAAGAAAAAGGGATACGTCCTATGCTCCCTGGTGGCAAGAGCTGCAGGGAGCAAAGCCCGGAACGTCCTTTGGTCACGTGTTGCACGTGCCTGGCTTCGGCAATATCTTCTTTGGCGAACTCATCATCGCTCCAAACTCCTACCGGCTTACCATGATGCGGATCGAGATGGGATGCCTCGCCGAAGGCAATATAAGCGCCGCATCGGCCTTTTCAAATGGCGCTACCATTCCATAGCGATCGGGAGCATCGTTGTTCTGGTATTCGCATCGGATGCAAGAGCGCGATCCGCAGAGAACCCCGGAAGCGATGTATGACGGGATCGAAAAAGAGTTCCTCTCAGGGGAGCTTTCGAAAGCGCACCAGACATTCGGAGGAAGCATATCGGCACTTCGAATCGAGCCGTCCGGACTGGGCGGCTATCTTCCGTCTTGAGTTGGCCAAGGTGCTCATTTACCAGGGCAAGAGCCGCGATTCACTGGCTCTTCTTCAGCAACCGCTTCCTGCTCACTCCACCGTCGAGTTCCGAGGTGAGACGAAAGATCTTTCGATCCATCGCGGAAGCCTCGGCTCGGGCATTTTGATGAAGCGGAGACAAACCGTGCTGGAGGCGGAGCGTCAGTGTCCTGAAGGTGCCTCTGCGTGCAGAAGTGTTCTAGTGCACGAGGGATTATCGATATCAGCGAGGCAAAGTCTGGACGATGCAGAACGAGCATGTTCCAAGCCGGTCTCGCAGGTGCCCGTCTAAGCGGTGATCAGTTTCTTCAGACAGACACGCTGATGAACCTGGGTGTCGTTGCACTGCGGGAGGAGCACTATGAAGATGCGCTGGCACGCTTTGGTGATGCGTCTACGTCTGGCGCGTTCTATCGGTGCAAAACTTGCACTCGAAAAAGCCGTGGGCAATCTTGGCTGGGTCTATTACAGGACTGGCGATTTTCAGCGATCCCTCGCTCAATTCAAAGGAAGCTGAGAAGCAGGCGTCCGAGCTTGGGGTCAGTGATCGATCAAGTTACTTTCCTGTATAGCGCGGGATTGGCTGAGTACCGGCTTGGAGATCCTCGAGGCTGCGCGTTCTTTCTACGAACAATCGCTTAGTCTTGCTCAATCGATCCAGAACCAAGAGGAGATCCTGGACACGCATGTGTATCTTGGGTTTCTCCTGCTGCGGTTGAATCAATCCGGAGGCGGCAGAGGTACACATCCGGGAAGCAAACAACATCGTCGGGACGAGAAGGTATGACAGACCAGGGCTCAGGCTTATGCTGCTTGAGGCTCTTCTGTTCGACAAAAGAGGAGATAAACAGGCCGCAATCAAGACGCTTCTCGACCTCCAGGAGCATGCAGCCGACTGTCACCGTCTGTGCGCTGGGAGGCAGAGAGCACTCTGGCTCACATCTACTCTGACGCGGGCCAGACGAAGGATGCCGGCCAATGGTTCCGGCGTTCCATCGAGACCTTTCACCGCCAGAGATCGTCCCTCACGAGTGTTGACTCGACCCTTCCCTTCTTGGAAAACGGAACCGATCTTTACACCGATTACACGGAATATCTAATCCAGCGAGCACAGAACCGACGAAGCGTTGAGTGTCGATTGACTCAGAGCCGTGCGGAATCACTCGCTGATGGGCTTCATCTCTCGCGGCCGGAGGAAAGAGGACAGGTTCGGAACGCCGGGCTTGAATGCGCGGACGATTGCCAGCTCGGCTGCAAGCGACCATTCTGGTGTACTCCCTGCTGCCGAAGACCTCTTATCTTTGGGTGATCACTCCGACGCGACAGCAGTTCTATCAAATCGCAGGCAGCGAGACGATACTTCCGCTCATTCAGCTAGCACACGAAGTTGATTCTCGCGTCCAAGGACGTATTGGCGCAGCCGAATGCACCTGGGCAAAGCCTTTATAGCCTGCTCGTCCAACCGGCGCAGAGCATGATTAAGAAGGGTAGCAAGGTGTATATCGTTGGAGACGATGCACTGAGCCGGCTTAACTTCGAGACACTTCAAACGCCCGGAGAAGGTTCGCACTATTGGATAGAAGACGTCACCATCACAAACGCGAAGTCGCTGCAGCTTCTGTCCGCGAGCGAGGCCAGGCAGACTACGGTATGAGACAAGCGCATTCTCTTGATCGGCGATCCTGTGTATGCGAAAGACGAATATGCAGCACTTCCAAATGCTTCTACTGAGATTACGAGGATCGCAAGCCATTTTTCACCCGATCGCCGTACCGTGATCACTGGAGCCCAGGCATCGCCTGAAGCGTACAAACTCACACAGGCGGGTCAGTTTTCCTATATACACTTTGTCGCTCATGCCACGGCGAACATCACCATCCCACTCGATTCGGCCGTGGTGCTTTCGCGCGACCATGATGACGCAACCGTTTACAAACTCTACGCAAGGGACATCCTCAAGCAGAATTTGCGTGCCGACCTGGTAACCGTATCGGCCTGTTACGGCTCCGGTCTGCGGGATTACTCTGGCGAGGGGCTGGTAGGGCTAGCCTGGGCGTTTCTCCGAGCTGGCTCGCACCATGTCATCGGAGCCATGTGGGAGGTCAGCGACGTCTCGACGCCATTGCTCATGGATCATCTCTACGGGGAACTCGCGAAGGGCAGTCAACCGGACGCAGCACTCCGTTCTGCGAAGTTGGCCATGATTCACTCCGACGGCGTATTCCGCAAGCCGCTTTACTGGGCTCCGTTCCAGCTCTATTCCGGCGCTTAGAACACATCCCCGATCAGCCAATCGGCACCAGGAGCTTTCATCGTTAGCAGGAGAAAGACCCGACGCTTCAGGACGCCGGGTCTCTGGAATGAGAACCAGACAGAGATATCTCAGCCCTACCGTCTGCCAGATCTTTGGCTGAGGTCGGGTAAGCAAGTGATCAATTGAATTTCACTGGCCTGACTCCCGTTCAGGCCAGCGAATCCGCCGCTCCTACAGCTCTGAACGGCAGCATTCGTTACAAGGGAATAGTGTTACTTGAGCAAGAAACGTTTCACCTTCCGCCGAATCACTCTGCAGCAATTGCTTGTTGGAATGATTTGAGCTGGGACGACAGTGCATCCATTAGATATTCCACTGCTTTGTTCAATGCGATCTTGTCTGCCTGGAGCGGCGTGAGGGTTGCGCCTATTTGCAGCGTCGCAATCGCGCTCACTGCGGCCATGCCCGGAAGTTTGCCATCCCCCCAGGAATGCATCTCCCAGGTTCCAATGGGATTTTTTGTGTCGATAGCCCGTTTGTAATCAGTCGCATTCCGAGCGACTGTCGTTTCGATTGGCATGGGGAGACTCCTTTGAATTTGAAACCCGTTCTTCCAATAGTGCAGAAGAGCTGCAAATCGTTTCACGGGAACTTAGATTTGAGAACAATGAATGGTCGGCCGAGTCGGTCGCGCTAGTGTTCATTGACCTCAATCCGCACTGGAGATGTCGTCGAGTTCACGTCAGGGTCGTAGTACTCGTAGACGCGGGACTGGAAGGTGCGGGCGCGGATGGGATACTTGGCACGCAGTCGGACTATTGAGGGTGACGGTTTGCTTCGGAGCGAGCGCGTTGAAGTAGAGGATCGCCTGGGTCGCGGTGAGGCTGAATTTTTCGAGACTGCCGGCTTGGCGCTGGCGGTTTTCTCCTGGAAGGCCTGCAGGTCTTCGCTGAGGAGGTCGAAGCCGGGCGGGATGCCGAGATCGACCATGACCATGTTGGCGGTCTTGGGGAGGTTGTTGCGGATGGTGGCGGTGGCGGTGGCGATGTCGTTCTGGGCGAGATGGGTGCGGTCGTAGGCGACGTCGATGGAGAGCGGCTCGTCGGCGGGCTGTTCTTCCCACGGGGTGAAGTAGCGCCCGACGACCTGGTAGGCGAGACCTCCGGTGCCTTCGAATTTGAGTTGCGACAGATGTTGGCTTGCTGCGCGTCGATGCCTTTGAAGACGAACTGGTGGAGCAGGTCGTTGTTCTCGGGGGTTAGCTTGAGCGGTTTCGACGAGTTTGCCGTTGAGCATGACTTCAACAGTGCCGCGGACATCCGATGCGCTCGATTTGCTGAGGCGAGGAGCAGCGGCGCGCAGGGCCATGATCGTGGCCTGCGTGGTGCCCCAGTTGCCGGAGGCCTCTTTCTTCGAGGAGATGAAGTTGAGAGCCTTGCGGACGGTCTCGGTGGCCTGTCCCCACTTGAGCAGGGCCTGCGTGGCCAGGCCGGTGGTCTCGATGGCTGCGCTGGCTCCGGTGGAGTAGACGCCGGTTTCCTCGACGGTCCAGAAGACCTGATCGTCCTTTTCGGTGCGGGCGTCGATGAGTGCCTGCATGGATTGGCGGGTGAAGTCGCGGTCCTTTGCCGTAGTCGGCCGCGAAGTTGGCGATGATGGCCAGCGTGTAGGTGTCGGGCTTCGGACTCGGAGTGGGACTCGATGTAAGTGCTTGGCCTTCTCGACGGCGGGCCCCTGGTAGCCGGTGTTCGACGAGCGACCATGCGATGTAGGCCGTGATGCGGAGGACGTCGGAGTTGTAGCGGTTGGTTGCGCCTTCGTTGATGAAAGTAGGTGTCGGGCTTCCAACTGCCGTCGGGCTGCTGCTGGCGGGCGAGCCAGTCGCGGGTGCGCTCGATGAGTCGCGGGATCGACGTCCGAAACTTTGGACATATCGTTGAACTCCATGAGTCCGTAGGCGGTGAGGATCTTGTTGGCCGGAGCCTGACCGAACCAGGAGAAGCCGCCGCCGGGAACCTCGAAGGTGAGCAGACGCTGGTAGCCGTTGGCGATGTAGCCCTCGGCCTTGGCGTGGATTTCGGGCGTAAGTTTCTTGGTGCGCTTCATGTAGTCGAGCGCGAGGACGTTGGGGTAGGTGCTTGAGGATGTCTGCTCGAAGCAGCCGCCAGGCATGCGGAGGATGCTGTCCATGCCTTCGATGACCTGGCTGAGCGGGCCGGGATAGAGACGGACGAAGATGCTGGTGGCATCAGGGATGGAGGCCAGCGGGAAAGTGGAGATCGTGCTTGCACGGAAGTTTCGAGGCGGCCATTGAAGACAAGGTTCTGCTCGCGACCGTTGGGGATGACCTCGATTTCGCGGACGACGATATCTCGACGATCGGCGCCACCGTCCATATGTGCGGAGAGCGTGAGTTTGAACTTGCCGATGCGCTTGGCGTTGAGGGTGAACTGCGAGCCGCCGACGCGGCCGGATTCGACAGATACGGTCTTCTCGTCGTTGTCGTTGTCCAGACGAAAACCACGTCTTCCGGTTGTAGCTTGAGGCTAGACCTGGCCGGCTTTGCCGGAGTAGTTGTAGATCGCGATCGGGATGGAGACACGGTCGCCCTGGGTGAGCGTGACGGGCAGGTCGAGGTCGACGAAGAAGTCCTGGAAGACCTTGAGGCTCGAGGTACCGGTACCTAGCGCGCCGGACTGGGTGGAGGCGAGCATGGCCATGCGCCACGTCGTGATGGAGTCGGCGATGGGGATCGAGATGCTCGCGTTGCCGTTGGCATCGGTGATGATCTCTGGATTGATATAGAGGGCCTCGGGAAAGTAGGAGCGCACGTGGGGAGCTGCCGGAGCTGGAGCTTCACGAAGGGCGACGAAGGAACGCGCCTCAAGCTGCAGGTTTCCAGCGGAAGCGATGACATCTGCTGCCTTCTTCTCAGCAAGTGCCATCGGGGCAGCGGGCGCTGGGCCGCCCATAGCTGCACCGTTTATGGCCGCGCCGTGGACTCCTCCAATTCGCCATCCTGGCTCGAGGGAATTCCATCGGCGATGCGTCGACCGTCACGGTTTCGTTCATGCTGCCAACAGTCAGGATTGCTGGAGAGAACGGCACGATCGCGTGGCTGCAGAGAGAAATCGCGGGAGATGCTTCGAAGCCGGGGGACGATATCTCTGCCTCGGTAGACGCCAGCGGGGAGGCCAGAGAAAGTAAATTGCCCGGCAGCGTTGCTGTGTGCGGTGCGGGTGTTGGCGGTGGAGATCTGATGGAGAGTGATGGTGGCCCCGGCGATGATGGCTCCCGTTACATCGACGACCGTGCCGGTGACCTCTGCATGGCCGTTGAACGGGCCGCGATCATGTTCGATTTTGAGGTCGAGAGAACCGCGCCGGCCAGGATGGCTAACAATGCTTCCGGTGCGATCTTCGATGTAGACGGTGAGGTCGTCTCGGCTGTTGAACTGGCGATCTGGGCCTGCACTTCGGACGCGGTAAAAGCGGCTTCGACCTCTGAATCCAGCCGGTCGGCTCGATGCGGAACGGCGTGTTCCAGGCGTCGCGTGGCCGGTAGCCGTTCTCGAGGGTGAGATTTGAAAAGGCCTTGGAGATGTCTTCATTCGCCGGACGTTTTTCGAGTTCCTGGTTGAGTTTTGCGGCGATCTGGCGAACCTGATCGATGAAAGCTGCGCGGTAACGCTGCTCGTAGTCCGCGTATTTGTCCTGCGGCAGGCTGCGGCCAAACTCTGTGTCGAGCTTCGTGGGGTTCGCCATCTCTGTCGCGGAGAACAAGGCGCGAGCGGCGAGATCGCTGCTGGTCGTTGCGCGATGCGTCGACGGGCTCGACGACGTTCGACATCGAGAGGGAGTGGATCTCGTAGCGGGGTTTCATCACCTCCTGCTCGAGATAGAAGAAGACCTTGGCGAAGCCCGGCTGTTTTTCGGCGAGCGCGAAGACGGCTTCGTCGACGACCTGCAGACCGAGGGCGGCGCTGACGCCTTCACCGCGGCAGTTGGTGACGTGGAAGCGAATGCGGGCATCGGAGCCGGGCTTGTAGGCGGCGGAATCGGAGGTGGTTTCGATCTTCAACTCGTCCGCGGGCTGGACGAAGACGAGGCGATGGTCGGCGATGGGTTGTGCATCGCGGCCAAAGAGATAGGCGTCGATGTCGAGGGTGCCGGCCATCTCGGGTGTGGCGTTGAGGGTGAGATCGGCCTGACCGTTTTGGAGATCGACATCGCGGGTAAGAATCGTCTGGCCGTTCTTGACGATGTCGATGTAGGCAGAGCCACGAGCGCGCGTGGAGAGGACCTTGAGCTGGATGACGGTCGCCAGTCTTGACGACGGCGCGGTTGGTGCGAAGAAGAATCTGGTCAGTGCCGGCGCGGGTTTGGAGAGGCACGTCGCCGGAGGCGCGGTTGCCATGGTGGTCGTCGGCTTCGATCTTGAGTGCCTCGGTGCCAGAGCCGGGGTTGATGCGGATCACCGCGACGCCGGCGCTATCGGTAGAGACCTTCTCTTCACGGGCACCTGGAAGGTGAACGGTGAGTTCTGTGCTGGCAGGAGTTCCGTCGGGGTAGGAGGTAAGGACAAAGACCTGGTTCTCAAGATGGGGGATCAGGCTCCCACCTTCGGGAACTGCAGTGATGAGGAGCGGGGACTGGCTGATCGTGATGGGTTCGCCGCGAGTTTCGGAGTGATCGGCGGAGTCCTTGACGGTGGCTTCGATGAGGGCGCGCGCGGCGCCGTGGCTGAGTGGGCGCCCTGCAAAGTAGCTGGGGAGTTTGAGATCAAAGTGATAGACGCCGTCGTTATCGGTCTTTCCTGTAGCGGACGCCGCTTCGAAGACGGCAACATCCATGCTTGAGGCCTTGATGGTGATGTCGGCGTGGTCGACGGGTTTACCAAAGAAGTAGTTGGCGCGAATAGTGCCGGTAACGTGTTCTCCGGGACGGTAATCACGTTTTGGCTTGTTACCCTTTTCTGTGAATTCGACGGCAACTTTGAACTTCGGAAGAACGTAACGTTCGACATTCAGAGCAATTTCCGCCGTGTTGGAAGGAGAAGAGACATCGCCCATGAGAGCGCGGAGATGGTAGGTGCCGAGGTTGACCTCGTCAGCCAGAGAAAACTCGGCGGAAGCGATGCCAAATTTGTCGGTTGCAGTGGATTTCTTGAAGACCTTGTTGCCGCGGGAGTCTTCGAGTTCGAAGGTAAGCTTGCTGTCAGTTTCGGCCTTGTAATCGGCTCGATCGAGTGCGAGAGCACGAACGTGGATGGTCTGACCTGGCTGGTAGATGGGCTTTTCGGTCGTGAGGAGGATGGATGCCTTGTCTTCAAGTTGGACAGCTTGCGTGAACTCGGTCGATCCGATCGGTGTCTCCGCGACATAGCGAATCTCGCACTTGCCCGTGAGGCCCGTGGGAAAGCGAAACTGAGCTTCGATAGTGCCGTGGCGGTTCAGGCGGCCGGAGAAGAGCAGGCGCGACTTCTGGTTCGGGATAATGAGTTCGATGCGGATAGTGCCGGTCTCGGCAATATCGTTGTTGTTGGCGTCGGAGACGATAACGCGGATGGCAGCCTGGCTACCGGCGAGATATTGGGTCTGGCCGAGGATGTGGACCACAGGCCGGCGGAGGATCTCTGAGATGGACTCGATTTCCTCGATGGCGGGAAGATCGTTGCCGTCGTACTCGAAGCGGTAACGCATCCGCTGCCAGATGATGTCTTCGTATGGAATAGGCTTCGCCGGGGCGATTACCTGTTGCCAGGAGCCGTCGCCCTTCGCAATCCCAACCGTACGTTCTGCCCGACCAAGGACGTGATCTTCGGGATCGAGGATCTCGGCGACAAGTTTGCCGGAACCTGCCTGCGCAGAGTGGTAGGGAATGGTGACGTGCAGGTTGCCATGCGTGTAAGTGGCGGCGAGCTGTTCGGCCCCCGCATGGGTGAGGGAAAAAACAACCCCGGCGACAAGTAGGAGCACGACAGCGAAAGGCAGCAGAAAGCGGAGAGAAGAATCAGGGCGTGCGGGCATGCAGGTTCTCCTTGTTCATCGCCGATCGAAAAAGCGCGTCGGCAGATTTGTCTGAACGGAGAACGAGGAGTGCCCTGGAGCTTGCAGGCTAGAGCCAGATTTTTTTAGCGCGAGGAAAAATAGAGGGTTACTTGTGTTTCCAGGTCTGGCCGTCGGTGCTTGTCCACTGCTCCCCAGTATTGGTCGTAACCTCGAAAACCGGGACGGAGGGATTGGCGGCTGGACGGCCTTCAGCCTTCTTCCTGGCTAGGGACTGTACGGCGGAAGGCATGGACGACGCCTCGACGGTGACAGTTTCAGCAGACTGGCCGACGGAAAGAGTTAGGTTTTCCAGACTTTGTTGCGAAGCGGCTAAGGTAACCGCAAGCTGTTCCTTGTTAAAGCCGGGCGCTTGAGCTTCCACCTGATAGCTGCCCGGAACGAGCCCGTCAACGAGATAATGGCCCGCGCGATCTGTCTTCGCGGTACGAACGGCCTTCGTCGCCATACTGACGACGGCTACTGATGCGTCCGGAACGACCGCTCCGGAGGCGTCGGCTACCGTGCCCGTCAAACTCGAGCTGGCTGCCAGCGTGGGAACTGGCGGTGCGGGAGAGGCCAACGGCCCGCCGATCGCAACATTCGACGTCGCGTGAAGACCGCCGATTTTCCCAATCGCGTAGCCTTCTCCCTTCGCCCCAGAAGAGGCCAAGTCAACCTTGACGGCGCGACCTTTCCAAGGCGGTGGAACGGTCTTCCAATGCTTCCCATCATCGTTGCTGAAAAACAGGGCGTTCCGCGTGTCGATGGCAACCATCTGGTGGGCAGCTGAAACAACCGAGAGCGTCGGCAGGTGGCTGGGCAGAGGTTGTTGAGCGAAAACGCTCTTCTCTTCCTTGAGCGAGAGAACATTGCTTCTCGAGGATGGGGTCGCGACGGGTGTAGAAGCGTTTGCAACCTCGACGGTCTGATTTGCTGTGCTAGCCGGAGCAGCATCGCGCGAGGCGGAAGACGGCGAGGCCGGCGCGGGCTGTTCCCCGAGGGTTCGCGGCATCGGAGCTGACGCGGAGAATTTGTTATCCAGGCTAAGGGGAGCAGCATTGGAGGCACCCTGCTGCGGACGCTTTACCGGGTTGTCCGCAAAGTTCTGAGGAGGAGCTTGACCTGTGGCTCCCAAAACGTCGGATCCACCGTTAGACGACGAAGCCTGCAACGAACCGGGAACAGGCCCCCCTGTAGGTGCAGACTGACGCGTTAGGTCTTTAGAGTTACGACCTTCGATAGGGAGCTTGGCGAGGCCTTGAGTATCAACCAATGCTTCGCTGCTCTGCAGATTTGAGCGACCGGCAGTACCCATCGCCGTTGTCGCACCGTGTAACTGTGTCTTGGCGGGGGGAGGTGGTGATGGCTTCGAAACAACGACAGGTACGCTCGGTTGAACCGAAAGAGACTTCGGTGGCTCAGAAACTGCCATCTGTGTTGGTCTCGTGTTGTTTTTGATCGTTGCCGCATTATGAACGTGAATGATGACCGCAACCGCAGCGAGGGCTGCGGCCGCCGGCAAGACAAGGTTCCAACCACGGAACCACGGCTTGCGAACGAGTTGAAGTGGCGGTTCGGGCAATTCCTCGACCGGAGGCAGCGAAAGCGCGACGATGGTACGGCAGTCCGGGCAGACGGCAAGGTGCGCGAGCGTCTGCTGTTGCAGATGCGGAGGCAGAGCGTGTTCGACGAAGGCGCCGAGCTGATCCGCGTCTGGATGCTGCCCGGATTGGAGGAATTCGCTCATAGTGAATCGGATGCTTCGGTTGGAGCCTTGTCCTCCCTATCGAAGAACGAGGCGGATTGAGAAGTTTGCAACAAAGAACGTAGGTTTATTTCGATGTCGCGTGGATCGTTGCCGAGGGCTTCTTCAGCGGCTCGCTTGCTGAGACCGGCAGACTGAAGGTTGTGAAGGAGTTGCTTACGGAGATCGGCGACGAGGCGCTTGAGCCTCCGGCTGATCGTGGCTTCGTGAACATGGAGAAGGCGCGAGATATGGAGAAGGGTTTGCCGATCGAGGAAGTAAGACGAGAGTAGAAAGCGATCCTCGGGAAGTAGGCCCTGAAGGGTTCGCTCGACCGCGTGAGAAAGGCGGCTGAGTTCAGCGGGGATTGCGGAAACAGAAGGCAGGGGCGCCGGAACGTCAAGGCTATCGAGCGGAGTCTCGCGATGGACGCGGCGGTGGTGATCTACGTGACGTTGGGCCAGAGTAGTGCGTAGCCAGCCAAGAAGCGAACCGCGACCGGAGTAGGAGGCCAAAGGGGAGTTACGCTGGCCGTCAACTTGACGAAGGCCGTAGAGTTCGGAGTAAAGGGAGTCGGCAAGATCGTGTCCGAGGGTAGCAGAGCCGGTAATGGCGATCGCTGCCTGTGTGATCGGAGCACGGTAAAGGTTAAGAAAGCGCTGCCAGGCGACCTCGCGGCCCAGGGCGCAGGACTGGGCAAGAGCCAGTTCCGATAGTCGGAGGGAGCGAAAGAATGCGGCTTTCTGAGCGAGGTCGGGATGGGCCCCCTGCGGAAGGCCATGATTGAGCTTCACACCCACCGTGGCGAGCGTAGCGCTGAACTCTTCCAGGTTCAGGCCGCAGGTTTCCCCTTCTGCAACAAGCCAAAGCTCCTGGATGAGGCTCAGCGGAAGGCCAGAGACGCGAGATGTTGGATGAGAATCCGCCGTAGATGGCTGCGCACTTGGCAGGGGCAGAACAAGATCACCGGGCTGTGAAGAGGCCGTGTCCACGATCTTCAAGATACTGCATACATGCGGCAATGCGAACCGCAATTACCGAAATCTCATCTCCTTGGACGTCCGAGCGCTGTCGATGTCAGCCTCGAGTCATTTAAGATGTCCATAAGGCGACTTAACCCGACTTTGGCCAGGAGATTCGCACCTTTTGAGAAACGAATCCTGAGCCTTGCGGGAAGTTAACCCGCAACTTGTCGCCAATTCTTTCGGCTCCTTCAACCTTGAGGTCGGTAGCGTTCTTAGCCGATGGACTCAGCCTGTTTGTTCTCAGAGAGAGATCCACGGTCGTCCCGGCAATGCCTTCGAGAGTTAGCGATAGGCGTTCGGACTGGTATGATTCGCCGATGACACGCGGTTGACCTGTGGAGCTGCCGGCTTCCGGAAGTTGCTGCTCTGACAATGCGACTTCAACCGGAGGCAAGGGCAGCGAGATGGTCCGCGTGGTGGTGGATTTCTCATTGCAGGTTTCGCCTTGTCTGTTGAGGCACAGGACAGAGGGATGAGCGGAGCTGACGGTGGCTAGCAGATGATCACGATCGCGTTTTAGCGTGATCGCATAAAATTCGTCACCGACTCGTACGTTGTGAATCTCCGCGAAGTCCCACGAGGCCGGTAGCTGCGGGTGCAAATAAAGCGTGCGATGTAGAGCGTCAACCTCAATCCCAAAGAGCCCACGAATAGCCGGAGAGAGCACCATGGCGGAGGACCAGAGTTGATGAGAGCTGCTGCGTCCGAGTGGCTGAAAGAATCTGCCCGAAAGTACTTCGGTGACAAAGCCAGGATCCTGAGCCCACGTGAGGTCGACATTACGCATTAACGCAGCATAGCCAGCGAGGGGTCGCCCCGCGCGATACTGTGCAAGCGAGGCCCATCCCGTGAACAGTGGCCACACTGATCCCTGGTGGTAACTGATGGGGTCAAAGACGGAGGCTGTGTCGTTTACTGAGCGAACGCCCCAGTCAGTGGCGAAGTGATGCGACGCCCAAAGGGAAAGCATGGCGTCCGGTTCGGGGAGAGATTCTTTTTCTCCCCATAAAGCCACGGAAGGAAAGATCGTCGATGTCTGGTCGAATGTCCCATCGCGATTGCGGCTGAAGGCGTACATCCCATCGCTCTGCTTGTAGCTGGCAACGACTTCGGCGATGTGTTTTGACTGAGCCGCTGCGCTGCTAGCCAGAGTCTGATCCTGCATAAGCCTTGCCATATCCGCTATGGCGTGAGTAGATGCCAGATCGAGGGAAGCAAGATAGATCTCCTGATTTGGCATCTTCGGCGGCCATGCTTCCACCCAGCCCGTGCCTTGGCTGTTGTCGTAGACACCGTCGCCGTCGGAGTCGTGAGTACGATCGAATTCGTAAGCTTTCTTTACCTGGTCCCAGTGCGCACGCAAAAAATCAAGATCGCCGGTAGTGCGAACGTAGTCCGCAATGGCCATGATGAAGAGCGGCGTCGAGTCCGCAGCGGCATATTCGTAACCGAGTTTGGCCCAATCGAGATCGCCATGCAGACTGCCTGCGGTCAAAGAGAACTCGTGCATCATCTTGCCGTCGTCACGTTGACGCTTGGCAAGAAACTCCAACGCCTGCTTCGCTAGAACCTTGTCTCCATAGCTGTTGACGGCATAGAGGCTCCACATCGTGTCGCGGCCAAAGTACCAACCGAAGCCCGGTCGTGCCGAGTCGAACGATGGATACCAACCTGCTACCAAACCTGTTTCGTCGCCTGTGCGAACCTTCGCTTGATCGATAGCAATTTCTGCCCATCGCATCGCAGCGTCGAAGTGAGGATCAGGAGTGTGAACCGTCAAACGGTTGTCGAAGAAGTGATCGTAGTAGGCGCGAGTTTGGCGGTAGATATCGGGAAGCGCATTTGCGGTTGCGACGAGACGATTTTGCAGTGCGGCGACGGTTGCGGGTGAGTTTTTTTCGCCTGACCGGTTGACTTCGGCGATCAATGGAAAGAAGTGGTGCTGGTCCTTCGCGGGATCGAAGCGGAGTTTGAACTGCAGGGGTAGGGCTTGCGGACGCTCCTGATAGGGCGCAAGAGGCCCCGATGTTGCATTGGGCATTCCGACCATGCCGAAGATCGCGGGGTTGTCCGTCGACAGGACAAAGGCCCCGCCGCTGCCGATGGGCAACCAATATGCGCTTGGTCTGCCGAAGGAGGGCGCAGGCCATTCCTCGACCATTGCAGGTTCGAGAGAGATGGTGAGGACCGCGGGACGGATGGACTCGACTTCGAAGAAGATGAATGGCGCCCTCGGCCTGATTGTTGTCGCCCGCGGAAACGAACATGTGTTGCCGGACGGTGATGGCAGCGTGCGAGTAGGTAATGGTTGTGTGGTCGGGTTGGACGTCGATGGTTGCGGCGGCGGCATTCAAATCGATCGGAACGGTGTAGCCATCGAGTTCAGCAGAGAGACGCAGATTGCTGAAAATCTTAGTGGGAAGCGCCCACAACTCCACATTGCCATTTTGGAGACCGAGGATGGCCCCGGTGGACCCGGTCACAGTGAAAGGATGCTGAGGTTGTACGGCCTGACGAATGATAAGGGGGCCATCGGAAAGCGGAAATTGCGGCACCGGTTGAAGCCCCGCCTGGGCGGCAGCATAAGAGAGAATCACCAATGGCGCAAAAAAGATGCCAACAAACAAAATGCGGAGACGCTTCGAATTGTTCTTGATCATACGAAACCGATCGCTCCTTGTTGTTGGGACGATGGTACACAGTGTCCTTCTCAACCCTGTCTCCATGAAAAAGATGACGGACAGATTAAGGGGCTGCCGACAGGCGAATCGGCAGCCCCATGAAGTAAACAAGCGCACTAGAACTCCACGCGGAAGGCAAACTGAAGTTGCCGCATGCCGACGTTTGAGTCGATGTTGGTGATCACGCCGCCGTTTGAGCAGTCCACACAGCGCGCGCCCGAGGCGTTGGGCAGGTCGAGTGCAGGGTGGTTGAAGACGTTGAAGACCTGGAACTGGAACTGGCCTCTGACGCTCTCAGTTATCGGAATGTCCTTCAGAAGGGCTGCGTCCGCCATGTACTGGCGCGGACCGGTGAAGGCATTGCGGCCAATGTTGCCGAAGGTCGCGAAAGCAGGACGACCGAAGGGGCTCGATCCGGTTCCTACTGGAGTTGTTGACGGAGTGAAGAATCGGACAGAGCGAGTGACAGGATTGAATCGATCCTGCACTCAACACAAACGCGCCGCTCCCTTTGTTAGGACGGCAGTCGCTGCTGCGACCTGGACCATTGAAGTTGTTATCGAGGTCCTGATCCAATCCGCACTCTGCGTAGGTCGGCGTAAAACGCGCACCGCTCTGCCAGGTAGAGGCGCCGCTAAGGCTATAACCTCCGACAAGATAGTCCACAATGCGACCGCTATTCGACAGGAACATACGATTTTTACCGAACGGGAGCTGGTAGACGCCGCTGATCACGAAGAGATGTTCACGGTTTGTATCGTTCGGGCCGAAACTGACGCGCGGATAACGTGCGAAGACGTTGTCGTTGGCATAGCCCAGCGCCTTCGACCAGGTGTAGTTGGCATTGAACTGCAGTCCATGGGCGAACCGCTTGTCGATCTTAGTCTGCAGGGCGTTGTAACGCGCGTTGGCGGAGGGGGCAGCCGACGTCATACCGTTGCTGCAGCAGATCGCAGGCGCACCGTTGTAGATAGCATTGAATTTATTGAAGTACGGACGACGGGTCGCGATGTCCCCCGATGCAATTTCAGCGGGAGAAGACGGAAGGACCGGAGCGTTGAGATCGAAACCGTAGGTTTCGCCCGGGTAGATGCGTTCCGCGTGATTGCCAACGTAAGCGATTTCAAAGGTTGTGTTCTCGCCGAACTGCTGTTGGACGGCAACGTTCCACTGATCGACCTTCGGCAATTGAATGCGTTCCGGCCGGAACTGAGGGTTAAAGTTGTTGCTCAGCGGAATAATCCCGTTGGCTGGAATAGTCGGAGCCGCGGGACGCAGCGGAGGAGCCGCAAGCGTGGTTGAAAACTTACCGATCGCGTTGCTGGAGTTGATGTCTTCGTTGGCAAGGACCGGCAGGTTGTGGGTCAAGACGCTTCCAAAGAGGGTTCCGAAGTAGCCTACGGTGTCATATACCTGACCGATGCCACCGCGTACAACCGTATTCGGCAACACCTGATAGGCGAAGCCGAGGCGACCGGCGAGGTTGAGATAATCCATCTTTTCATTGCCGTTGGAGCCAATGCCGGCGACACCAACGACGCGCGTGCCACCGGACACTAGCGAAGCGAATCCGCCGTTGGCGGTATTGTTGACTGTCTCGGGATAGATGATGTCCCAGCGGACGCCGTAGTTCACGGTCAGCTTCTGAGTCGCGCGATAGCTGTCCTGACCATAGAAAGCGAGCCGCTTCTGACGATTGGCCGCATCGTTCTGGTAGACGTCGAAACGCTGAAACTCGTTGACGTCGCCGAAGAGGAGCGACGCCAGGCCAGAGCCAGCGCCGTTGGGGCCGGCGGAAGCGCCGCTGTTGAAGTTGAGAACGCCGGTGCGGTTGTTGTCGCTGGCGTTGCGGAGATTAAGGGCGTAGCGAATATCGCCGCCAAACTTGACAGTGTGGTTGCCGATGACCTTGGTCCAGTTGTTGTTGAGTTGAAAGACCTGCTCACTCTCGAGCAAGGGACAGTTGCAGTTTTGATTGCCGAAGTTGCTGATGCTGCCGTCGGAGACGTTGAAGGACGGCAGACCGCTGGTATCGGGCAAAGTATTCAGGTTTGGGATCCCGGCATCCGTGGCGGGTGTCCCACCCGAGAACTTATTTTCAGAGACGTGATAGCTGAAGAAGCCGAAACGGACATCGGTCAACAAGCTGGCATTCACAACATAGTCGGCACCCAGCGCCGCGCTTTGGTTCTGCACGTGCGAAGTGCCAGTAGTGTTGGTAATACCGAAACCCTGGCCGCCGATGGCTCCGAAGGCAGGAGCACCCGCTAGCCGGTAGATAGCATAGTCATAACGGCCGAAGGTCCTGATTTTGTCGTTGACCGGATAGTCGAGACGAATGTCGGCCTGGTCGCCGTTGTCCGATCCATTTCCCGATGCCGCGAAGTTATTCTGCGTGGAAGAGGTCGTGACGTTGGGACTGGGAAGCTGGCGGAGAAGATTGATCGCCTGCGGTGAAAGGGCTGACACCGGAATCGCGCTTGGATTGTATGCAGTCGGAGTACCTCCGGATACGGGGTACCGGTAGGCGGACCCGGAAGTGATGTATTGGCTAAGGTTGCACGTCGTGCTCCCCGTGGCAAGGCACGTATTACGCACTGTTGCCGTGGGCACAGATTGTAGGAAGCTGGCTCCGAGCCTCTGGCGAAGACCTTGATAATCAATAAAGAAAAAGAACTTATCCTTAATGACGGGTCCTCCGAGCCTGCCGCCAAACTGGCTGTAGAGAGCGCTGGGAATGAAGCGGCCTGTGATCGGATCAGGGAGCGCCTGGGCGAAGGGATCGCGTGCTTCCTGTGCGCCGCTATGGCGGAACCAGAAGGCGTCGCCGTGGAAGTTGTTGCTGCCCGAACGGGTACTGGCACTGATGATGCCGCCAGCCGCGCCGCCGAACTCCGCATCATAGTTTTGCGTAGTGACCTTCATCTCTCCGATGGAGTCCAGCGTTGGATTGATGACGATGATTCCAAGTACCGGATCGCGATTGTCGGTTCCGTCCAGAAGGAAGCCTTGTACGCCATAGTTCGAGCCGTTGGAGTTCAGCGCCAGGCCGCCCTGTGGGTTTTCGGGACCGAGAATGTTGAACGAGGAGTGCTGAATACCGGGAGTAAGCAGAGCAAAGGAGGTAAAGTTGCGAGTTAGATTGGGCAGATCCTGAATGGAGCGTTGGTTCAAGACTTCTGAAACCTCTGCACGATCAATCTTCAGAGGCGGAGTCTGGGCAGTGACGTTGACAACTTGCTGCGAACCCTGGACTTGTAGGGAGATATTTACCATCTGGGAGGTTCCTGCATTAAGTTCCACACCTTCCGCGTTGCCAGGTGCAAACGCTCCCGATTCAACTTGTACGCTATAAGTATCCGGAATCAGGTTATCTACCCGCCAAAACCCTTCCCCGTTGCTCTGAACCACGGTCTGGGTCCCTTTTGTGGTGTCCGTGACCGTGACTTTGGCGTTCGGAACCACCGCCCCTGTGTTATCTAAAACGGTTCCAAAGAGCGACCCATAGATCGCCTGCGCGTGTCCAAATTGTCCGGCTACCAGCAAGATTGCTGACAGGATCAACCCAAAACACAACTCTCTCTTATGCTTAAAAATCTTCATCGCGAACCTCCGAAAGCGGCATCCAAAATAAATGTTGAGAATCTTGCTGCAGGGCTTGGCAAGTGTTGGTCCTGGGCAAGATAGTTGGTTGATGCATTGAGTTCGAAAACGTACCGCGAAAAACTGAAGTTCACCGTGATTTGACCGTGAAATTGAACGTGAAATGTTGTGAAATAGATGAAAACCGCTCCTGAAAGACATTTGGAAGTCTTTGGACTTGAAGGGGATCTACGCTGGGAGCTTGCTCAGCGCGTCATCGAAAGCCCCCATTTAATTGGTTCGGCCCGTTTACGCGACTTTCTGCTTCACGTCACCGCCTGTGCCATCCGCGAAACGCCGGAGGATGCAACGGAGCAGCAGATAGGAATACAGGTCTTTCAGCGCTCGCCAGGTTTCAACTCAAGCGAAGACAGCATCGTCCGCAGTCAGGCACGCCTCTTACGGTTGAAGCTTTCTGCTTATTTCAAAGCCGAGGGTGCGTTTGAGCCCATCATCATTGAAATCCCAAAGGGACATTACTTGCCTGTTTTCTTGCCATCACCTCGAACTAAGTTGGCAGAAGACGCCGCGGATGTTGTGCCTTCCACATCAATCCGCGGGGAGAAAACGAAGGGGCAGCGAGGCTGGCTGACCCTCGCCGGCTTGGGCTTTGCATTCCTGCTCTGTTTATCTCTTCTCGTGGCATACCGCTGGCACAAACAGGCAGCGGCAACTGGACCATTGAAGCAGTTGTGGGCCCCGTTCCTTGTAGGCGATCCGCCGGTAGTCATCTATAGCAACGCTCTTTTTGTGGGTGATGCGAAGAGCGGAATGCGGTATGCCGCCAGCGACGGTTCGGACGGACAGTCCGCGAACGTGGTCGAAAACTACACCGGCATCGGCGAGTTGATCTCCGTATATGAGCTCACAAAGATGTTTGATAGCCGGCATGCCGACTTTCTCCTTAAGCGAAGCCCCTTGGTCACCTGGGATGAAGCGCGCTCGCGCAATCTCATCTTTATCGGCTCGATCGCAGAAAATGGTTCCCTCAAGCTCCTGCCGTCCACCCAGGACTTCACGCTGACTGCCACTGCGGACGCTGCAGGGATCATCAACCATCAGCCGCGACCGGGGGAACCGCAGGTCTATCTGCGTCCGGAGCATCCATTGACCAAGGACTACGCCATCGTTGCGCTTTTGCCCGGTGTCCAGGCCGATCACAAGATGTTTGTCTTCAGCGGACTAACCACGCTCGGCACGCAGGCTGCGGTCGAGTACACGTTACAGCCCGACACAGTTGCCGAACTGATGCGGCAAGTGGTCATCAACAAAAAAATCCATAACTTCGAAGCATTGATCGAAGTAAGCATTCGCGGTGGAGTGCCACTTCAACCCCGATTGGTTTCGATACGGGTTCACTAGCTTTGATGATCTCGAACTCAAGGCCTTGGCGTGTCTCACAGCTTCATCTCTCGCACGGATAACTGAGGGTTGCTGTTCGGACCAATGCGAGAGCCTTGTCCCGCCGACTATACTTGAGTCCACGCGTAACTACAGTTGAAAGAGAGATTTCATCATGCTGCTGAACCTGCCTTTTGCATCGTTTCATCGTCACTTGAACGGCCGTTATTGGGCACTCGCACTCGCATCGCTCGGCGCTTTTGCGATGAATGCAACTACGGCAATACCGCAGATGAATATGTCCGGACATGACATGGGCATGACGATGAAAGAGATTCCTCCACCGGCGGAGCTGCCGGGACCCGTGAAAATGGAAGGGATCGGGAATAGCCATCTGGCAATCACAGCAACGCCTGAGGCACAGATGTGGTTCGATCAGGGACTCAATCTGCTCCACGACTTCTGGGATTACGAGTCTGAGCGGGCCTTTGAGCAATCGATTCGAACCGACCCTAAATGCGCGATGTGCTACTGGGGACTCTATCAGGCTCTGATGTTCCGCCACAGCATGGGGACCGCCTACTCCGATCAAGCGCTTGCCGGTGCTGTGAGGATGAAGGATCACGCAGGCAAAGCGGAGCGTCTCTATATTGAAGCGGCGGTTGCCGCGAATGATGCAATAAAGGCCGCGGGAGCGGAAACTCGAGTGGATAACGTGAAGGAGGTCGCAGTCTGGCGGCAACTCGTTGAGAAGTATCCAGGCGACCTCCAGGCCAAGATCTTTCTTTCGAACAGCCTTCGTGACGGATATGACGACGCTGGAGAACCGAAGAAAGGCACCAAGGAATCGATGGCGATTCTGCAGGACGTGCTGAAGGTCTCCCCGAATGACTCGGCGGCTCACCACTACTGGATTCATGCGGTGGAAGCCAGTTCGCAGCCAGGGCAGGCGCTCGGAAGTGCAACCGTGTTGGCCAGTCTCGCACCGGCTTCTGGCCATATGGTCCATATGCCGGGCCACATCTTCTATCGAGTGGGCGACTACGCGCAAGCCGAGCACTGGTTTGCCGAGTCTACAGCGGTCGATGAAAAATACATGCGAGACCAGCACGTAGCCGTTGATGATGACTGGAATTACGTTCACAACCTGATGTACGGAATCGCCAATCTGATGGAAGAAGGTAAATTGAAGCAAGCGACAGTGCTTTCCGGAAAACTCTCCGGTGCACGCGGAGAGTTTTCCGCAACGCTTTACCTGGGATCGCCGCGGGATGGCATCGCCCGGCTCGACCCCCAGCTTCCTGTTGCACTGCGGACGGCCGACTGGCCTGCTGTGCTCAAGATGCTCGACACCATCAAGCCGGCTGACAAGCTGGAAAATCTCAAATTCCTCGCTGGGCAGTTGAAGGAGTTCGCAACCGGAATGCAGGCAGTGCTGGCGAACGATTCCGCAACCGCGCAAGCTTCTTCTGAAAAGCTGGACGCTGAACTCTGGCATATGTCGCAGAGCTTGAAAGACGCGCCAAAGAAGACAAAAGAATCGCCATCTACCCCACTGATGAGTACTGTGATGCCGGATGCTCAGGCAGGTCCGCTGCTGTCGAGTCTTTCGATCATGTCGCTGGAGTTGCGGGCGGCAATACTTGCGGAGCAGAAGCGCCTGCCGGACGCAAAAGCTTTGTTTGCTCAAGCGGCGCAGGAGGAGAAAAACCTGGGCTATCGCGAGCCGCCAACCTATATTCGTCCAGTAGGCGAAACCGAAGGCTTCGCGTTGCTTCGGGCCGGCGACTATTCAGGCGCGCACAAGGCATATGAGGCAGCACTCTTGGAGAGGCCAAAGTCAGGATTTCCCCTCTTCGGGATGGCTCGGAGCAGTGAGGCTGCGGGTGATGGAGCAACGGCTGGCAAGGAATACGCCGAGTTTGCGGATGCATGGAAGAACGGAAATCCAGATCTTCCGCAGATGTCACACGCGCGGGAATATATGGCTGCGCAAAAGGTTCAATCAACTACTACGAAGTAGAAACCAGAAATAAGAGATAGCAGAATTCCGCGCACCCTTCATTCTTTGTTTGCAGCCTCGCGCGCCTCTGCAGCTTGCCCCTTCTTCAGATCCTCGCCAAGCAAGATCGCCTCTGCAATCTCCCGCATCGACTTCCGCCGCTGTCGGCTCTCTCGCTGCATCGTTCGGTAAGCCTCATCCTCGTTGATTCCCAGATAACGCTGCAGGATTCCCTTGGCCCGATCCACCGCTTTCCGCGTCTCCAGTCGCCCGGCGAGCTGAGCATTTTCTGTCTCAAGCCTTGCGCGCTCAATCTCGGCGCCCACCAGGAACCCCAGCGTCGACAGCAACCGCACCTCATTTGCCGTGTGCTGATAGGACAATCGATGCTGCAGGTTGATCACGCCAACCACCTTGCTGGCACAAACAATCGGCGTCGAAAGAATTGCCTCAAAATGATCCTCGGGCAGATTCTTGAAGATGACGAAGCGAGGATCGTTCGAGGCGTCTGAGGCAATCGCTACGGGTTCGCGATGTTCCGCCACCCAGCCCGTGATGCCCTGCCCAAGCCGTATGTCCAAATGATCGACAAGATCGGCGTGTGGATTCTTCGAAGCCCGCAAAACCAGCTTGTCCTGCTCCACTACATAAATGAAGCACGAATCGCACGGCACTACGGTCGTCACGAAATCGACAATGCTGCCCAGCACAACATGGAAAGAGTCCGCCGCGGCAATGCGGCTACTGATCTCGTGCAGAAAATCGATCGACGTCAAACCATCGCGAAAGCCGGCCATCGTTGGAGTCGACGGCTGAACCCGCCGCACACCTTTCGTCTCCGCCTTCGTTTCAATCCTTGCAACCGGCCTGGTCTTGACCGCCTTAGAGTCGCGTCGCGCCTTCGCGTCGGGCTGATCCATCGTTTTGCCGGCACGCTTCCGCTCCAGCACTTTTCCCGCATATTGTGCCGCTTCGTTGACGAGGAACCCCATCTTCGGCCGCGACGGCTCGAAATCCGGCGTCACACCGTAATGCTCAAGCTCCTCTGATGTCGTTGGTCCAATGGACACCACGACGATCGACGCCAGCCCGGCTCGCAGATCTTCTTCACAATCCATCTGCTCCGCCACCTGAAACAGGTGGATCACCTGCACCGCAGTCATAAAAAGTATGACGTCGATGTTGCCGCTCGCAATCCCAAGCACACACTCCCGCAGCGGACGAATGTCTTCCGGCAGCGCCCACTGGTAGACCGGCACCTTGGTGACCTCGGCACACTTTAAAGTCAGCTCCGCAAGAAACTCAGGATTCGACGCGCCATACTCCTGTACCGCGACGCGAAACTCGCTCAGAGCATCGCCGAACTCTGCGTCCATCGCGCCCATCAGTTCATGCCACGTCATCGGCTCACCCGCCGTCACCGTTACGAGAACATTCAGCTCGCGTAACGCCGCTACCGGTTTTGGTCCCCGTGCCGCCACCTTCACGGCGCGCAGAGCCTTCAGAAATTCCTCGCGGTTATACCGCGTCTCCACAATGTTGAGCAACGCACGTACGCCCACGCCGGTAAAGAAAACCACCAGGTCAAATTTGCCTGCCATCAACTGATCAGCAAACTCCAGCGCCTGCGTATTCGATTCGAGTGGCACCTCACGCATCGACGGCACAACAAACGGCTCCCCGCCATAGGTGCGAATTAATTTCGTCACCTCTTGGGCGCGACGCGACTCGAGCGACAACACTCGCAATCCGTCAAAGCTCGCATGTGCCACGCGTGTCCTCCGACCAGATCGGCGACCGAACCACAGCCACCAACCTGGAGCCGTATCTTGGAAATGAGGAACAACCATCAGCCCGTTACATCGTCAAGGATGTCAAACTTCAGACTGAAGGTTGAACTGATGTTCACGATTCTAGCGGGTTAACTACACCAATCGCAAAAACCTCCCGAAATACGGCCATTTTTGGCCCGTTAGAACGAGATGCGCGACGTAATCACTAACCCATGGTTGTAAGAGTGATAGCTGGAGGTCGCAATCTGCATACCCGCGCCGAACACCAGTGCCAGTCTGTCTTTAGGGTCCTTCCGGAACTTCAGCTTACTCACCATCATCCCCGGCGTCACAAACGTCTGATTCTTGCCGTCATTCGGGCCTCGGTTGTAGAACGTAGAATTCACCTCTACCTCCGGCCAGAACATCTTGCCCACCCTGTACTGCGCCACCGTGTTCCAGACAATCGTACGGCCAATGGCACTGATGGACCCCGTCGGAAGCGTCCCTCCCAGGCTGCTCTGAACATCGAACTTCCCAAAGCCCTTCCCTGCAATCAGCGTCGGATTAATGCTGTTGCTCGCCGAACCATTCTTATAGCTGCCCGTAGCTCCTACGCCGGCGACCTGAAAGGAAGCCATGTAGTTATGCTGTTCCGCGGTACTCGCAGCGAACCGGTACTTCAATATCATCGAGAAGTCCCCCGCGCCATCCACCACCTTCGGATTATTGTGCTGAATGTACGGCGGTAAATTGATGTCGACCTCTGTGTTGTAGTACGGAATGAAGTTGAAACCCTTGCTGTTGTCATAGTTCCACGTCAAAAAGTGAGTCGACGTGTACTGGCGAACAAAGTCCGCACGCACCAGCTGCACAATTCCGGAAGACGGCGTAATGACCGGCACAACCCATCCGGGTTGTCTGGCGGACGTCGCCCGCACCCTGTCCTGCCACTTCGAAAAAAAGTTATCCTGCGCGAAACACAACGCGCCCGAGACTACCTGGGCGAAGACAATCATCGATAGGATAAGACGTTTCATTCATCCTCCTTGTGAGTGCGAACCTGCCGAGAAAAAGGTCGAATCGACAGCAACGCCATCGCAGGACCAGCGCAAATGCTGTCGACCTCTAGGTTGTTGAGAATGCTCGCCGAAAACTCATCTTCGTCCAGGCCCAAAGAGTTGCATCCTCGGCGCAGACGGAAGATCAGACGGGACTAGCTGCACGCTCAGACGGAGAGCACACAGTTCAAGTCAAATCTGGAAATTGGGACACGTCAGGGTGTCGCCTTTGGCGGGGTACGGATAGCCGTTTGTAACATGGCCGTTACACCCACGCAAGCGGAATATCAAATAGCCTCGCTCCAAAAAATCCGCTCACCAATCTCAGCTCTTCACAGTGACCAGCACGAATGATCTTGCAGTGAAACCCGACTGGCAGTACTATGAGCGCAGCACAGACTATCAGCCATGCATTTCGCATCGCTATTAGTCAGCCCAACACCAAGCCGTGTTTCGGGCAGCGCTTTCCCTGATAACTTCATGCTCCGAGAAGAGCCTTGAATCCATCGCACTGATCGATCGCCCTGGAATCGATTGATGCTTGCGATGTCTGATTTGGCCTACGCGATCGTTTGCAGCTCATCGCACGACGACCGTCCCCTACGAACCTCTCGGCACGTCTTCGTGTCGGAAACCTCGTACAAGGATCTCCTGCATGGAAACCAAAACCCAGACCGCAATCAATTCGGCAGGTTTTACCGCAGAACAGCAAAAGTATCTCGAGGGCTTCTTTGCGGGCGCCGTCCAGCGCGGCCCAATCCCCTTCGTCGGCCACACTATCTCCGGACGCATCACCAGCGACTCCTCCTCCGGTCTTATCAACCAGGCAGCCGGGCCTTCGGAAGAGACGTACTTCGGCACTCCCGTCTCCGACCTGTGCAAAGAGGAACGCTGGAAACACGAAGAGAACCCCCTCGACATCTGGGACAAACTTCTCGCGCACGCGAACGAAGACAAAGCCCCCGCTCCCGACGATCTCTTTCGCTTCAAGTTCCACGGCCTTTTCTACGTCGCCCCTGCGCAGGATTCCTTCATGCTTCGCCTCCGCGTTCCTGGCGCCGTACTCTCCACATACCAACTGCGTGGCATCGCGCAGATTGCTGCCGACTGCGGTTCGGGTCGCGCCGACATCACCACTCGCAGCAATCTGCAGATTCGAGAACTCAAACCCAGAGATATCATCCGCGTCCTCGATAAGGTCCGCGCCCTTGGCATGTCCTCACGCGGTTCAGGCGCAGACAACATTCGCAACATCACTGCCTCGCCCATCACCGGTATCGATCCAGCCGAGCTTTACGACGTAGCCCCACTCGCCGAAGCAATGAACAACTACATCCTCAACTCGCGCGACTTGTACGGCCTGCCGCGCAAATTCAATATCGCCTTCGACAACGGCGGCTCCATCAGCGTCGTCGCCGACACCAACGACATCGGCTTCATCGCCGTGCAAATCAAAGAAGGTCAAAGCGTCCCCGCCGGTATCTACTTTCGCGTCCTTCTCTGCGGCATCACTGGCCACAAGCAGTTTGCCACCGACTGCGGCATTCTCCTCCGCCCTGATCAGACCGTCGCGGTCGCCGCCGCTATGATTCGCGTCTTCTCCGAGAACGGCGATCGCACCGACCGCAAAAAAGCCCGCCTCAAATACCTCATCGACCGCTGGGGCATGGAGAAGTTTCTCTCCGAGACTGAGAAGCGCCTCGCCTTCCCGCTCATTCGCGTCCCCGTCGATGCATGCGAACCTCGCAACCCCATCGATCGCGCGGCCCACATCGGCGTCCACCCGCAAGCGCAGCCGGACCTTCACTACATCGGCGTCTCCGTCCCCGTGGGCCAACTGCCCGTAGCGCAGATGCTCGCTCTTGCCGAGGTTGCCGAACGCTACGGCTCCAGCGAACTTCGCCTCACCGTCTGGCAAAATCTCATCATCCCCAACATCTCCAGCACCAACCTCGAAGCCGCCAAGCAAGCCATCCTGGCTGCGGGCCTCCACTTCGACGCCGGCACGGTCCTCAGCGGAACCGTAGCCTGCACCGGCAACAAAGGCTGTCGATACTCCGCCACCGACACCAAGACCCACGCTGTCGCTCTCGCAAATCATCTCGACAGCCGCTTCAAAATCCAGCAGCCCATCAACCTGCATGTCACCGGCTGCGTCCACTCCTGCGCGCAACACTACATCGGCGACATCGGTCTCATGGGCGTCAAAATCGGTGGCGAAGAGGGCTACCAGGTTGTCATCGGCGGAGGCTCCGATCGCGATCAGGGCTTGGCTCGCGAACTCATCTCCGCCATCAAGTTCACCGACCTTCCGCCAGTGATCGACCGCCTCTTCGCGGCCTACACGGCCATGCGACACCCGGAAGAATCCTTCCTCAACTTCACACGTCGCCACAACCTCGCAGAGCTCAAAGCTTTCTGCACACCCCAGGAGGACTAAGCACTATGCCGACCTTGGTTCCCTTCATTCCCGACAATGCCCCGTTCACGCCAGAGCAGCGCGACTGGCTCAACGGCTTCCTTGCCGGACTCTACTCCACTGCCACCGTCTCCGCCGGTCCAGGCGTCGAGCCGCCATCCTCGCTCAAGATCGCCGTTCTCTATGCGTCGCAATCCGGCACCGCCGAGGGGCTAGCTCGCAAGGTGGCCAAAGATCTCAAGGCAAAAGGCCACGTCGCGTCGCTGGTTTCGCTCGAGGGATATCCCTCCAAGGCGCTCATCGCCGAACGCTACGCCATCATTATCGCCAGCACCTACGGTGAAGGCGAAGCGCCTGACGCCGTCCGCCCCTTCTATGAACAGCTCTGTCTCGAGCACTTTCCCTGTTGCGAAAATCTCTCCTACGCCGTTCTCGCGCTGGGCGATTCCAACTACGAGCACTTCTGCAAATTCGGTATCGACCTCGACAACAAACTCGCAGCTCTAGGCGCAACCCGCATCTGCGATCGGATCGATTGCGATGTCGATCTCGACGAATCCTTCACACAATGGAAAACAGCTCTCTACGCCCGCATCGACGAGATCGTCGCCGCACGCCCTGCCCGAACCACCGACCCAACCTCAAACACTCCAGCCTCCTCTCCCGGCGCCGGCAAATCCAGCACGACGCCTGCCCACACACGCGACAATCCATTTTTCGCGCCTCTCGTCGACAAACGCCCACTGACGCACGATATCTCCAGCAAGCTCACCCTGCACATGGCCTTCAACATTGGCGGCTCCGCCCTCACCTACGAGGCCGGCGATGCGTGCGGCGTCATTCCGCAAAACGACCGTCGCCTCGTCGACGAGATCCTACACGCGCTCAACTTCAGCGGCCAGATTCCGGTCCAACTTCCCAAATCCGGTGCTACTACCCTTCACGATGCACTTCTCAATCACCTCCAGATCACCCGTCTTACCCGCAAGATGATTGAGGCCTACACCACCATCGGAAAGCAGACAGCCCAATGCCAGGCTCTCTTTGGTCTTCTCGTCCCGGAGCAGCAGGCCCACCTCGAAAAATATATCTTCGACCGTGGCCTCATTGATCTCCTGCACGACTACCCCGGAGTCCTCCACGATCCCGCCGATCTCGTCGCCATGTTGCCGAGTCTTACGCCCCGCCTCTACTCCATCTCCTCAAGCCCTCATGCTCACGCCGGCCAGATTCACACCACCGTTGCCGTTGTCCGCTATCGTTCCCACAACCGCGAGCGCGGCGGCGTCTGCTCTACCTTGCTCGCGGATCGCACTCCAACGGGCAACTGTCTGCCGATCTACATTCAGCCCAACAAGAAATTCCGCCTCCCAAAACAATCCGACGCGCCCGTCATCATGATCGGCCCAGGCACCGGAATCGCCCCCTTCCGCGCCTTCCTGCACGAGCGCCGCGTTCTCGGCAGCACTGGCCGTAACTGGCTCTTCTTCGGCGAACGCAGCGCAGCCACCGATTTCCTCTACCGCAACGAACTCGAGGCGATGCAGAAAGACAAGCACCTCACGCGCCTCGATCTCGCATTCTCGCGTGACCAGAAGCACAAGGTTTACGTGCAGGACCGGATGCTCGAACAGGCCCCTATCTTCTGGTCCTGGCTACAAGACGGTGCCAGCGTCTACGTCTGCGGCGACGCATCCCGTATGGCAAAAGACGTCGACGCCACCCTTCACACCATCGTCGAGCAGCAGGGCCACATGGATCAAGACGCCGCAAGAGACTACGTGCAAACCATAAAAGACCAGCACCGCTATCATCGCGACGTTTACTAGGCAAATCGAAATCAGTAAAACAACCTGCAACAAGAGCGCTCCGAATGAGAGGCCCGGATGTCCCTACCACTGCACGAACGCGCACACGACGGCAGCAGCGAAGCCCTCGTACGCATGACGCTTGCAGACCTCGGCCAGTCCTTCGAGCCCCCGCACGTGGTCACCACCCTCAGTCCGCACTTGATCCCGAATCGTCCTCTCAGCGAAAACGAGCAGTATCGCTTTCACTTCAACATGACCAAATGCATCGGCTGCCGCTCCTGCGAGATCGCGTGCAACGAGCAGAACGGCAATCCAGCCGACATCCTCTGGCGACGCATCGGCGAAATCGAAGGTGGCACCTACCCCGACACAAAACGCCACTATCTCTCCATGGGCTGCAACCATTGCCTCGACGCCGACTGCATCAAAGGCTGCCCCGTCGATGCGTACACCAAAGACCCGGTTACCGGCATCGTCCTCCATTCCGCCGACGCCTGCATTGGTTGTCAGTACTGCGTATGGAACTGCCCCTACTCCGTCCCGCAGTTCAACGCGGCCAGGGGCGTCGTTGGCAAGTGTGACATGTGCCACGGCCGCCTCACCGAAGGCCTCGAACCCGCGTGCGTCAACGCCTGTCCCGAATCCGCGATCGAAATCGAAATCGTCGACAAGACCGCATGGCGCATCGACTACGCCGCTGCCGAGTCACCCGGCATGCCCGCCGCCGGACACACCATCTCCACCACACGCATCACGCTTCCCCCGACTCCGCTGCGAATCTCGAACGCGTAGACACCGGTCGCATCTACCCCGAGCACTCCCACCCCTCGCTCGTCTTCACCACCACCCTGATTCAGGCTGCAACCGGCTCGCTCGTCTTCGCCCTTCTCTGCAAGGCTGCGCAACCTGTGCTCCTCACGATGCTGCTCTTCATAACCTTCATCGCACTCAATATCTCTATCTTCCACCTTGGCCGCCCAGCCTACGCCTTTCGTGCCCTCAAGATGTGGCGACGCTCCTGGCTTAGCCGGGAAGTCCTTTGCTTCGGCCTCTTCTTCGCCTCACTCACTTTCTTCACCATTGCCTCTTGGTCAATCGTCCTTCCGCCCTCGTTCACCATAGCGATTCACGCGCCCTGGCTGCAACAAATTCGCTCGCTGCCTCATACCACAGAGGCCATCGACGTGCTCGGCTGGATCGCCGCCATCTTCGGTGTCGCCGGAACCATCGCCAGCGCCTTCATCTATCTCGTTCCCGCTCGTCCTGCCTGGAACATGATCCACACTCCAATTGACTTTGTTCTCTCCGGCGCGCTCATCGGCTCCATCCTGCCTCTATCTCTCAACTGGCTCTTACAACATCTCGCCCAGTTTCACATCCTGCACTTCTTCGATCTTTCACCCGCTTTCAACGTACTCTCTGCATGGCCTACAGCAATCGTCGCCACGCTCTGGATCGCGAACCACGCCGTCCGTCTTGTTCGCCTCCACTTTTCAAGTCTGTTCGAAGAACGCGCCACCGCCGAACTGCTCAACACCCAGGATCTTCGTCCAGCTGTCATCGCCTCCTTCGGACTAGCACTCGCGACCGGTGTTCTCGCCTTCTGCGGAGCCTTCGCTTACGCCGCACTCGCGGCCTTGGCAGCAGTCCTGCTGGTTCGTTATCTCTTTTTCGTCTCGGTTGTCCCGCTCAACATGGCCCTTACCTTCACGCGGGGAGGTTCTCACTAATCATGTTGAGCAAACTCCGCCGCGCCCTCGGCATCGACACTCGCCAATCCGAGTACACCTACCAGAAGGACCCGCGCTTCGGCCACGTCACCTCCGCCCGCCTAGCAGACAAGTGGATCAAGACCACATGCGGCTACTGTTCCGTAGGCTGCGGGATGCTCGTCGGCGTCAGAAACGGGAAAGCCGTCTCCGTCCGTGGCAACCCGGATCATCCAGTGAATCTGGGCAAGCTCTGCCCCAAGGGACTCAGCGAGCACCACATCCTCGACGCCCCCGGCCGCGCGAAGCAACCGCTCCTCCGCAAGGACGGCAAGCTCGTTCCCGTCTCATGGGACGAAGCACTCGACACCATGATCGAAAAATTTGGGTCAGTCCAGCAAAAGTACGGCAACAATGCCCTCGGCGTCATTGGCACCGGCCAGCTCCTCACCGAAGAGTTCTACACTCTCGGCAAACTTGTCCAACTTGGCTTCTGCACCCGCAACTTCGATGGCAACACAACTCTCTGCATGGCCAGTGCCGTCTCCGGCTACAAACTCTCCTTCGGCTCCGACGGTCCCCCCGGCTCCTACAAAGACTTGGAGATTGCCGATGTCATCCTCCTCATCGGTGCCAATATCGCAGACAACCACCCCATCCTCTGCCAGCGTCTGGAACGTAACCGAATCACTAATAAACACTGCACCGTCATCGTCGTCGATCCGCGAGTCACCAAGACCGCCATGATGGCCGACCTTCATCTCGCGGTCAAACCGCGCAGCGACATCGCCCTTCTCAACGGCATTGCCCACATCCTTATCCGCGACGAACTCATCGACCGCGATTACATCGCACAGCACACCACTGGCTTCGAAGACTTCGCAACCTACGTCGCCTGCTTCACACCCCAGCACGTAGCCGACGTTACCGGGCTCACCGAAGAGCAGATTCTCCGAACCGCCCACCTCTACGGCCATGCCAAAGCCGCTTTCATCGGCTGGACCATGGGCGTCAATCACTCCACCCAGGGCGCAGTCACCGTCACAGCCATCAACAATCTCGCGCTCATCACCGGCAACATCGGCCGTGCCGGTGCAGCCCCCTTCTCCATCACCGGTCAGTGCAACGCGATGGGCACACGCGAGTCCGGCTTCACTTCGAGCCTTCCAGGCTATCGCAAATTCGATAACTCCAAAGACCGCGAAGACCTCGCTCGCCTCTGGAACATCGATGTGGACCGCATTCCCACTGCTCGCGGCCTCGCTTACCCCGACATCATCGAAGCCGCCGTCACCGGAAGCATCAAGGCGCTCTGGTTCATCGCCACCAATCCCGCCGTCTCTTTCCCCAACTACTCCATCCTCGAGCAGGCGCTGCGCAGTGTCGACTTTCTCGTCGTACAGGACGGCTTCCACCCCACTCCGACCAGCGATTTCGCCCACCTCATCCTCCCCGCCGCCATCTGGGGAGAAAAAGAAGGCACGTACACCAACTCCGAGCGGCGCGTCAGCAAAGCCAACGTCATCGTGACGCCACCCGGCGAGGCCCGCGCCGACTTCGACATCTTTCTCGCCCTCGCAGAAAAGCTCGGAATCCGCAACGAACTCTACCCCGGCTGGCTCACCACCCACGACGCCTTCACAGAATGGCAGCGCGTCTCCGCCGGGCGCATGTGCGACTACAGCAGCTTCACGTGGCAACAAATCGAAGACGAAGGCGGTCTCCAGTGGGGCGGCCAGAGCCTCTACGAAGACGGCATCTTCCCCACCTCCGACGGCAAAGCCGTCCTTCACAACGTTCCCTGCCTGCCCTTCATTGAGCAGCCGAACGAAGAGTACAACCTCATCCTCAACACCGGCCGCACCGTCGAACACTGGCACACCCGCACCAAGACCGCCCAGGTTGAAATGCTCAACCACATGGTTCCCAACGCGTGGCTCGAAATGAACCCCATCGACGCCGCGCGCCTGGAACTCCGCCCCCACGACCGTGTCAATGTTGTCTCCCGCCGCAGCAGCGTCAAGAACCTCGAACTCCGCATCACCGGCATCGTCGCGGCTGGTCAGGTCTTCATGCCCTTCCACTTCTCTGAGACCAACTCCAATCGTGTTACGCTCGGCGGCTTCGACCCCATCTCTCGCGAGCCCAACTTCAAACAGTGCGCCGTCCTGGTTGAAAAGTACGTCAAGACATTGAACTAACCCTTCCGTCCACGCCGCCGGAAGAGTCACCGCAACAAACGCACCGATGAACCCCGACGTTCATTCCTCACCGCAGCAGACACATCAAAAATCTCCTTGAGGAAACACACATGGCAAACTACAAGTCATTTCTAAAGTCGGGACATACACCAACCCTCTTCGCCGCCTTCCTCTACTTCGATTTCAGCTTCGCAGTCTGGGTATTGAACGGTGCCATGGGTCCGTTCATCACAGAACAGTTTCACCTCACCCAGGGCCAGGTCGGACTCATGGTCTCCGTTCCCACCCTTGCTGGCGCTTTCATGCGCTTTCCTCTCGGCGTGCTCTCGCAGTACATCGGCAGAAAGAAAGCAGCTATCGTCGAAATGGCCGCCATTATCATCGCCTTGCTCTACGGCTTCTTCTTCGTCAAGTCCTACAACGACGTCCTCGCCATGGGCATTCTGCTCGGCATTGCTGGAGCCAGCTTCGGCGTAGCCCTCTCCCTCGGCTCCGGTTGGTTCCCCCCGAAATACAAAGGTCTCGCCATGGGCATCGCCGGAGCAGGCAACAGCGGAACCGCAGTCGCCGCCCTTTTCGCTCCACGCCTCGCGACACACTTCGGTTGGCAGCACGTCTATGGCTTCGCCGCCATCACGATGCTACTGCCTCTGCTCGTCATGATTCTCTTCGCCAAAGAGCCGCCAGACGTAGAGCACCAAGGCCTCACCCAGCACCTCAAATGCCTTTGGGAAAAAGACGGCTGGGCTTTCAATCTCGTCTACATCATTACCTTCGGTGGCTTTCTCGGCCTCGCCACTTTTCTGCCATCCTTCTACGTCAAGCAATTCCATGTCACCAAGATCCAGGCCGGCAGCCTCACCGTTCTCGCCACCCTCACTGGCTCTGCCACACGCGTCCTCGGTGGCTGGTTCGCTGACCGCATCGGCGGCATCACCACACTCTCCGTCATCTTCCTCATCGCTATCGCTGGCCTCTTCGGCCTCATGGCCGCCCCATCGCTCCTCGTCACGACGTTGCTCTTCATGCTCTGCTTCGCCGCACTGGGCGCAGGTAACGGAGCCACCTTCCAACTCGTTCCCCTTCGCTGGCCCATCACCACCGCTGTCGCTGGCGGCATGATCGGCGAAATCGGCGCTCTCGGCGGCGGCATCCTGCCCAACCTGCTCGGCCAATCCCAGCAGCACACCGGCTCCTACCGAACGGGCTTCATCGTCTACGCCGCGCTCGCCTTTGCCATCCTCATCATGCTCCGATACGTCTCCAAAGCTTGGACCTGCACATGGGTGGGAGCCGGAGGCCGCGCATTGACCGACACGCGCCCCGTCGTCGCTGTCGGTGTCGCTGGAGACTAGCTAACTCGTCGATTGCTGCGATAAGGTCTCGCGGCTAACCCTCCGCGCCCTTATCGCAGCTCTCCCAGCACGATCGCCCCTCTTGGCAAATTGAGCGATGGACGTAGTGTTCATCCGGTCCGGCCTTACCCATCGTCTTAAGACACCAGTACGTCGTGGTCGCGCCCATCAGATCGGCATGCTCTTCATGAAACTCGCCAAATGCGGCGTAGGCAGACTTGCTGCGAAGAGAGGCGCATTGGAACTGCACAAGGGAAGTCGTCATATCGAATCTCCTTAGCCGATGGAGCTTGGATCGCGCTGCATCTGCCCCGCAGCAAGCAACACAGTGCGATAGATGGCGGTCTGAAACAGTTGCATCTTGTATCCATTCTGCGAGAGTGGCGTGGCGCCCTGCATCGCTGCACTTGCAGCAGCCCGAGCTGTCGTCTCATCAATTGTCTTACCCGTCAGAACCGCCTCAGCCGCGGTCGAACGAATAGGCGTCGGAGCCGCCACACCCAGCGCGATCCACGCCTTCCGGCAGTATGCCCCGTCCATCACGAGCACAACGCCGGCATCGGCAAGCGGCCAATCGAAGCTCTCCTTTTCGCCATACTTCTGATAGGCAGAGCGCGTGCCCCGCTCCGGTGCCGGCACAAAAACTCCAGTAATCAGCTCACCCGGCTGGACGACCGTCTCGTTGATCAGGCTCTTCTCCGGCGGCACGTAAAACTCGCTCATCGCAACAACACGCTTGCCACGCTTCGACGTAAGCTCCACCTGTGCATTCATCGCAAGCAGTGGCACGGCAGTCGAGGACGGGTGCACCATCGCGCACGTTCCATTGTTCATGATCGCGTGATACTGGTTCTCTCCGGTGTGCGCGTGGCATTCATCACTGGCACCATTCTTCTTCTTGCAGTCAAAATCGCTCGACCGAAAATACCAGCAGCGAGGGCGCTGCATGATATTGCCTCCCAGCGTCGCCATGTTCCTCACCTGGGGCGTGGCCGCATGACCAGCGGCATCCGCCAGCGCCGTATAGCTCTTCTGAATCTCCGGATGCTCCGCAATCTCGCTCAAGGTCGACAGCGGCCCGAGATGCAGACCATCCGCACTCGCGGTGATCCCACGAAGACTGCTCACATTCCGGATGTTCACGAGCTTCGGCGGCGAGACAATGCCATCTTTCATTAGGTCCAGCAGATCGATGCCGCCTGCCTTCACGGTTGCGCCATCGCTGAGTTGGCCGAGAGCCTCGTCTACCGTCGTGCAATCAACGAACGAGAACTTGTTCATGCCTGTACCTCCTGCACTTTCCCAAGTGCGCTGAGCACGTTCGCCGGCGTCATCGGAATCTTGCGGATACGCACGCCGGTCGCATTATAGAACGCGTTTCCGATGGCCGCCGCAAGCGTAATGATGCCCGCCGACTCGCCGATGCCCGCAGCATCGGTTGAGCTTTGTGCAATATAGTTTTCCACCAGCGCGACCTCGATCTCCGGTACCTCGCGCGCGCCAAGGATCTTGTAGTTTTCGAGATTCGCATTCAGCATGTAGCCCGCATTGCGATCCATAATTCTTTGCTCAAACAGAGCATACGAAATCCCCTGCAGAATTCCGCCGTTGATCTGGCTGATCACTCCCAACGGATTAATCGGACGACCGCAGTCATGTGCGCCGAAGACTTTCTCGATATGGACGCGTCCTGTCTCTGTATCGACGGCAAGCTCCACATAATCGACTCCGCCGTAAGTAATCCGCTCCTTCGCATACTCCGCGACACGTGTCGCCTGCGCTGAAATCTCGTCCGTGGCCAGCTTCGCCGTCACCTGTTTCAGTGTGAACGATCGGGAAGCATCATCTTTGAAAACGACGCGTCCTCCCTTCATGGCAAGATTATCCGCCGTCGTACCAAGTTGTGACGCAACTGCAGCGAAGAGCTTCTGCTTCGCCTGATACGCCGCATTGCGAGCCGCAGGCGTGATCGACCCTGCCGTAACGCTGCCTCCAGAGTCGGGTCCGATCGGATAACGCGTATCACCGATCCGAATTCCAACGCTCGCCGGAGGAATCCCAAACTCCTCCGCAACAACAATCGCAAGCAATGTCTTGGTGCCCGTCCCCAGATCCTGCACCGCCGACATCAGTTCGACGGAGCCGTCGCGCGACACACGCACCTCGCACGACGAATTCATATTCACGAAACGGTACCAGACCGACTGCGCAACGCCCATTCCGCGTTTGACTGGCCCTGCATCCGAGCCGGCCGGCCTTCGATTACGCCAGTTCGTGCGCTCAAGGATGACCTGCCGCTCAGCCTTGCGAGCTGGATTCTCATCAATCTTTTCGCGAAGCGTCAGTGGATCCATATTTAGCTTCGCCGCAAGATCATCGATCGTCTGTTCAAATGCGAAACAGCCCTGCGGATGACCAGGCGCACGGAACGCCGCACCTGGACCCGCATTGATAAAGACGTCGTACTCGTTTGTCAGCAGATTCGGGCACTTGTACATGTTGGTCGCCGGGCCGGCAGTTCCGGCTCCTGTACCCACGCCAGCAGTGCCGTAGCTCATCAGTTCGATCGCGGTCAGTGTCCCATCATGCTTCGCCCCGATCTTCAGCTTCTGATGCGAGTCCGGCCGGTTGCAGACGATATGTTCCTGCCGGCGGTCAAGCATCAACTTCACGGGAGCATTCGCCTTTCGCGATAGGTTCGCAGCAACCACGCCTTCGTTCCCCGCGCCGAACTTCGCACCGAAGCCGCCGCCCATGAACTCCGTGATAACCCGAACCTTGTTCTTCGGCAGCTTAAAGACGTCGGCAAACTCATTGCGAACGCTCGACGTGCCCTGCGTTGAAGCGTAAACCGTCACCTCTTCGGGCTTCCAGTCCACAACAAAACCATGCGTCTCAAGTGCGGAGTGTGTCTGCACCTGCGTAAAGTACTCGCCCTCGACAATCACATCCGCATCGGCAAATCCCTTGTCGGTATCGCCGATCTTCTTTTGCTGCGGCCCATGAACATTGCCCGTCTGCGGAACGCCCTTCGGCCCTCCCCCGCCACCCGCGCTTCCCGCCGCATCAGCCGGCCCCGGAAAAACCATCGGCGCATCCTCAGCCCGCGCGTCTGTGCGATCGACCACAAACGGCATCGTGTCATACTGCACCTTCACAAGCGCAGCCGCATCATTTGCGATCTGTTGTGAAGTCGCAGCAACGCCTGCAATCGGCTGTCCAGCATAACGGATCACTGGATACCGTGAAGGGCTCTCCATCTTGGGATCGCGTAGTTCCGCAACACCGTACACATGCTCGATGACATGTACCGCGCGCACACCAGGCAGCTTCTCCGCTGCGCTTGTATCGATCGAGAGAATCCGTCCATGGGGAATCGTCGCATCGACCATTCGCGCATACAGCATGCCCGGTAGATTTACGTCCGCCGTGTACTTGCCTTTGCCCATGGCCTTGGCCGGACCGTCGTAACGTTCCGTCGGCTTGCCGATATAGGTTAGCTCCGCGTTTGCGGGCAGCGGGGGCGGTTCGTCCAACCGCACCTCACGCTCTTTCTGCTGCAGGCCATTTTGTGGAATTCCCCACACAAATTTGTCCGTGCGAGTGGCAGTCTCCGGCTTCGCTGTCGTCGAATCGAATGCCATCTTATGCCTCCCTTCCCGTCACGAGCGCGACCAGCCCCGCAGTTTGCCTGCGTTGTTGCGCCACATCCAGAGTTGCGGCAAACACCTTCGGATAGGTTCCGCAACGGCACAGATTGCCGCTGACCGCATGCTTCACATCTTCCAGCTTTGGGTTTGGATTGCGATCTAGCAACGCAGCACAGCTCATCACCATCCCCGGTGTGCAAAAACCGCATTGCATCGCATCATGTTTCACAAACGCAGCCTGCACCTGGTGCATCGTATCGCCGTGCGACAAGCCCTCGATCGTCGTGATCTGGCGGCCGACCGCATCGATAGCAAGCGTCATGCATGCAAGCGCAGGGGTCTTGTCGATCCACACAGTGCACGCGGAACATGCCCCGCGATCGCACCCAACTTTGGTTCCGGTCAAGCCGAGGTTGTCGCGCAGTGTCTCGGCAAGCGTGTAGCGCGGCTCAATCGTGACCGTATGTTCCTGTCCGTTGACATCTAGCTTCACCGGCAGCGCACCCGGGCCAACTGCGCGATCATGATGCAAGGCATCTTTCGTCTCGCGGGCCAATGCATTTGCGGACTCGATGACGGTCGTAGCGGCAGTAACGCCGGCACCCTTCAGAAATCCGCGACGAGAAAACGTAGTCTTGGGACGATCTGCCATGAGAGCAACCTTTCGCATGGTTGACCAACAAAGTCGCTTAGCAGCTGCGAATCGCAGCCACATTCCAGTACCGACACTTTACATCCAGCAGGACTCGTCGCGCCACTTGGTGAAGCCCGCGAACCAGTCAAGTTTGTCACTGTTCCGTGTTACTTCTCCGTTCCCGCTCCCCACCCACCGCCACCCGGTGTCTCCATGCGGATCAAGTCGTTCTTGCTAACATACAGTGTCCCCTTGGCCGGCAACTCAGTGACATCTCCCTCTCGACGGATCAGTTGCACCCTACCAGTTGCGCCATCTCCTCCTCCTGCCAGACCGTATGGAGCGAACCTCCTTCGATCGCAAAGAAAGGTTACCTGCGCTGGAACCAGAAGTTCGATCTCACGCACCAAGCCGTCTCCGCCGCGAAACTCTCCCGCTCCACCCGATCCGCGACGGTACCCATACGACCGCACGCGAAAGGGATACGCATATTCCAGCGCCTCGATCGGAGTGTTGAGCGAATTGGTCATGTGGCAGTGAATGCCGTCAATGCCATCCATGTTGGGGCGCGCGCCCATGCCGCCGGCAGTCGTCTCGTAATACGTAAACGGCGCATTCGTGCGATGGTCTACGCCGCCTACCGTCAAATTACTCATCGTCCCATAGCTCGCCGCAGGTACACGATTCGGCGCGGCCTTCGCCAGTGCGCGAAGCAGCGTATCCACAATGCGCTGACTCGTCTCTACATTGCCAGCAGCAACGGGTGCGGGTAATTGCGCGTTCACAATTGTGCCTTCAGGTGCGGACACCGTCACCGAGTTCATCAACCCCGCCGTAGCTGGAGCGTCTTCGCCCAGCAGACAACGCAGCATATAGAAGCATGCAGAGTACGTGATCGGATACACAGCATTGACGCTTCCTCTCACCTGCGGCGACGATCCTGCAAAATCAATCTTCGCAGACCCCTCCAATGGATTGAACTTGATCGAAACGGCAATCCGAATCGGGTCGTCCGTAACTCCGTCGCTATCGAGATGGTCTTCCGCCTCGAAAACTCCAGCTGGCATCTTCCGGAGTTCCGCGCGCATCAGTCGCTCTGAGTAAGCAAGCAGTTCCTCAACCAGATTATTTACCTTTGCCAGACCATACTTCGCGACGACTTCCTTGATCCGGCGTTCGCCAACCCGGCATGCACCTATCTGCGCCGCCAGATCGCCCTCACGTTCCACCGGAGTCCTTACATTGGCCAATAGCAGCTCCAGAACATCTCCACACATCTCGCCCTTGCGAATCAAGCGGATCGGCGGGATGCGAATGCCTTCCTGGTATATCTCCTGCGCCGGGCCCATTGAGCCTGCATACATCCCGCCGACATCGGCATGGTGTGCGCGCGATGCTGCATAGAACGCCGGCTTCGAACTGCCTCCAATAAAGATGGGGAGAACCAGAGTGATGTCCGGCAGGTGTGTACCGCCCGCATACGGATCATTCAGAATCGCAATATCGCCCTCTTCCAGCGTCATCGAATCCACCACCGCCTTCACCGACATCGGCATCGCACCCAAGTGAACCGGCATGTGGTCACCCATGGCAATCACTCGCTCCCGGCCATCAAAGAGCGCGCAGGAATAGTCGCGCCTCTCCTTGATGTTCGGCGAGATAGCCGTCCGCCGCAGAGCTGCTCCCATCTCTTCGGCGATCGAATGGACGCTGCTTTGAAAAATCGCCAACTCAATCGGACTTGGAGAATCCTTGACCTGCTCCATCAGTGCACCTCGATGACGAGATTGCCCAGGCCGTCCACGCGAAGAACATCGCCCGGCGGCAATACCGTAGCTGAACTGTACTCTGAGACAATGGCTGGACCCGCGAAAGTATCTCCCGCACGAAGCAGATCGCGATCGTAGATCCGTGTTTGCTGAAAACCGCCATCGAAGTAAACCGGACGAGCGCCAATCAGTGCACATGATCCGTCGCCCTCCCGAAGAGGCTGCATGACGGGCTCGAAGGCCTCGGCAGCGCTTACCATTCGCACCCGGACATTCACGACCTCCAAAGCTCGCATCTCGTTCGCAAACCCATACCGGCGCTGATGTAGATCGTGAAATTGCGCCGCCATCCCGGAACCGAATGGCACATTCAGCTCATACCCCTGTCCCTTGTAGCGCACGTCCACCGATCGAAATGATTGTCCAGTCAGATTCTCTTCTCGGAACTCTTCCGTCGCCAGCTTCTCTAATTCGGCGAAGGCTGTCTCAAACGACGCACCAATCGGCAGCATCACCGTTCGGGAGTATTCCCGCATCGTATCGGCCAACAGAATCCCCACCGCCGACAGCGCCCCAGGCAGAGCCGGCACCAGAACCCGCCGAACTCGCAGGACGTTCGCCAGCGAACAGGCGTGAACAGGACCTCCGCCACCGAAGGCCACCAGCGTGAAGTCGCGTGGATCGTACCCCCGCTCCACGGAAATGACGCGAATCGCTTTCGCCATGGAGGTCTCAATCACCTGTACGATCCCTGCCGCGAAATCTTCCACCGTCGCGATCGAGCCTTTCGCCTTCTCCATCCAAAGCATCATGCGGTCTCGATCCAATCTCACTGAGCCCCCGAGGAAGCGCTCCGCACCGAGACGCCCCAGTGCGAGGTTCGCGTCGGTTACGGTTGGCTGCTCTCCGCGACCGAAGCAGATTGGTCCCGGCATCGCCCCCGCAGATTCCGGGCCAACGCGAAGCATGCCGCCGGCGTCGAAACGCGCAATCGATCCCCCACCCGCGCCGGCTGTGTGAATATCCAGCATCGGAACGCCGATCGGAATTCCCGACACCACGGACTCACTGCTGATGTGCAACCCGCCTGCACTCGCATCCACCAGACACACGTCCGTTGAGGTGCCTCCCATGTCAAAGCCGATGATGCGATCAAAGCCGGCCATCGTTGCCAACTTGTAGGCGCCGATGACGCCGCCCGCAGGCCCCGAGAGAACCGTCCTCACCGGCTCAGCCGCTGCCAGCCTCGCCGAAATGATGCCTCCCGATGACTGCATCACCTCGAGACGAGCCTCCTCATATCCGCCCTCCACGTTCTCCGACAGGCTCGTCAAATACGCTCCCATCTTCGGAGCAAGGTACGCATTCGCGACCACCGTCGACGCGCGCTCATACTCGCGAAACTCGGGCAGGATGCGGTGCGAGATCGACAACGGCAACCCGAGCCGTTCCAGTGCTGCAGCCACTTCGTTCTCATTCTTCGGATTCGCAAAGGAAAATAACAGCGAAAGCGCCACAGCGTCGACGTCTGCATTCTTGATCGCAGACACGAGCATGTCCAGCTCTTCCGCATCGACTCCACGGATCACCTCGCACTCCGCGCTCGTCCGCTCTGCGATTCCAAAACGCAGCTTCTCCGGCACAAGGCACTGCGGAGCAGGCTGGAACCAGTCGTAGAGCTTCGGCCGCGCCTGCCGGCCAATCGCAATCGTGTCTTCAAATCCCTTCGTGGTGACAAAGGCAACACGCGCCCCTTTGCGCTCCAACATGGTGTTCGTTCCCACCGTGGTTCCGTGGCGAACCACAACCCGCGGTCCCGCTGCAATCTGCCGCAAACCATTCAAGACCGCCTCACCCGGGTCTTGTGGCGTAGAGAAAACTTTCAATACGACAAACTTCCCATCCTGCAGATACACACAGTCCGTAAAAGTGCCGCCAGTATCAATTGCAACGCGCATCGTCGTAGGCCTGATCGAAGTTTTCTGGTAACAAGCGGTCACTCTGTGGCCCACTCCGGCTAATCGCGTGAGCACACTTTCGTCGCCACATGGGCAGCCATCTTTAGCGAACGCGTTGCCTTTCAGCTGGTTCAGCTAAGAGAATAGCAGGAACGTAATTCGGCAATTCTCCTGTACGTTTCCAGCTTCGAAGCCGAACCCAGGTAATATTGGCAATCCGCTCTGAGCAACAAATCCAACACCTGATCGCGTTCCTGCATCCATTACAAAAGAGCACACCGACAGGGCGCATTTCTAGGTGACTTACCCTTCTCTTTGCAGTCTCACGTTAGGAGCGACTTGAAAGACCTTGTGAATGCTGAGAGTCCATGGCGCGACCGGCTGCGAGCGCTTCGAAATATGCCTCCCGTGCTCCGTATCCTCTGGGAGTCCGGACGGGCCGTAGTGTCCTGGGGCCTCGTTCTGCGGGTCATTGTCGCTGTTCTTCCTTTCGCTGTAGCCAAAGTAGGTCAATACATCATCAACGGCATCGCAGGTGTCCTGCGCGGCGGAACTCTGCCTTCTAACTTTTGGGAGCTGGTCGCGGCCGAAGTTACCCTGAATGTCCTCTTCGGACTGATCACTCGCGGAATCGATTATTCCGATTCCCTCCTCGCCAATCGCTACACCCAGCACGTCAGTGTCCTCGTCATGGAGCAGGCCTCCCGGCTTGACCTGACCACTTACGAAAATCCGCTATTCTACGACCGCCTCGAACGGGCTCGCGTCCAGGCAACCGACCGGCTAGCCATGATTCAGCAGATGGGTCGCTTGATCCAGCAGGTCATAACCACCCTCGTGTTCTCCGCGGCACTTGCGTGGGCCTCCCCATGGTTGGTACTTCTGCTCGCATTCGGTGTACTTCCGTCCTTCCTTGGCGAGACCCACTATGCCTTCCTGGGCTACGCGAAAAACTTCCGCCAGACTCCCGCCAAGCGACAGATGGATTATCTGCGGCAGGTGGCCGGAAGCCGTGAAGGGGCAAAAGAAGTAAAGCTCTTTGGCCTTAACAAGTTCTTCACCGGAAAATTCAAGGCCTTGGCGCACCAGATCTACGTCGAAGACGTTGCTCTTTCGCGATCGAAGCTCATCGTCGGCGGACTACTGGGAATCATCGGCACCCTGGGGTACTACGGCGCTTACGTGTACGTCATCTGGCGTACGCTCCGAGGTGCCTACGATATTGGTCAATTCACCTTCTTGACAGCGGCCATTCAGCAGGCAAGTTCCAATCTGCAGCAGGTCTTTTCAACTGCGTCCGGCATCGCTGATCAGGCCCTGTTTCTCACCGACCTCATTGCGTTCTTCGAAATGCAACCGACCGTGCAGTCGAAACCAGGCGGCCTGCCCACGCCGCAGCCGATCAGGCAAGGCTTCGAGTTTCGCAACGTCTCCTTCGCCTATCCGGAAACGGATCGAACCGTCTTGAAGAACTTTAACCTCACCCTCTCACCCGGAGAGAGAATCGCGCTGATAGGAGAGAACGGCCAGGGCAAGACAACCGTAGTCAAACTCATCACTCGTCTCTACGATCCAACAGAAGGGCAGATTCTGTTAGACGGCATCGACCTTCGCGAATATTCCCTCGAAGATCTCCATCGGCACATCGGCGTCATCTTTCAGGACTTCATGCGCTTCGAGATGACAGCGCGCGAAAACATCGCTGTCGGCCGAATCGATCAACCCAATCAGCAGAGCGACATCGAAGTCGCCGCCCACAAAAGCCTCGCCAACACGGTTGTCAGCAAGCTCGCAGGCGGCTACGATCAGATGCTTGGCCGCCGCTTTGAAGGGGGAGTCGAGCTCTCCGGTGGGGAATGGCAGAAAATGGCCCTTGCCCGCGCCTATCTTCGCGATGCGCAGCTACTCATTCTGGACGAACCGACTGCGGCTCTCGACGCCCGCAGCGAGCTTGAGGTTTTCGAGCGCTTTGCCGAGCTGACAGAAGGAAAGATGGCTCTGTTGATCTCTCATCGCTTCTCAACCGTTCGGATGGCAGATCGCATCGTCGTACTCTCCGGCGGCCGCCTGATCGAAGAAGGCAATCATCAGGAGTTGATGGCAAGGAACGGCCTCTACGCCAGCATGTTTGAGATGCAGGCTGCAAGCTACAGGTAGCCCCGGACCCGCATCTTACCCAGCAGCACCCAGTTATTGGAATGCACTCCTGCTTCAGCGGAGGAACGATAAAGAGAAAGGCATCATGGCTCCCCTTTCAAAAGACCAAATTGCTTCAGAGCCGGTATTGCCGCCGACCGCGCCGGCACTGGAGCTGCCGACCGCCGGCTTGCCCGAAAAGCCTTCTGTTTCGAACGCCGAGCTGCAGGAGCGTGCCGACGCACTAAGCAAACAATGGGAAATGGTGCCGCCCGGCACCCGAACGGATGGATTGTCGGCGCGACTCACCAAGCTGCAGGAAAGGCTCGCGAAAATCCTCCGCGCCTGCCGCAAAACAGCCTCCCTTCAGGAGCTCACGCCACAACTTGAGCTTCTCGAAAGCACCCGCATGCTGGAGTCGGCTCTCATCGCCGGAGACAACACCGCGGCCACCTTCGCCTCTCTTCCCCACGTCCGAGTGGAGGGCGACAAGGAGCTCCCGCGCGCAATCAACCTCGCCGAAGAATATCTCTCTGCGGCTCGCGGCATCTGGTCACCTGAATCTCTCACCACATACGTTCAACAGGCGCAGAGCCGCGACCCACTCCTGCTCGAAGAGGTCACCGTCCTCCCGCAGGCTCTCAAGTTGGCACAACTCGAGTACATCCTGGATCGAGCCGAAGAAGCCTTCAAAGCAGGTGATCTGCCTCCAATCGAACAGTCGCCATTCTCTGCAATCCTCCACAGCATGAGGCGCCTGAACCAATTCGAATGGCGCACCGTTCTTGAGCCGCTGATCGCCTTTGACTCAATCCTTCGACAGGACCCCTGCGGCGTCTTCGCCGAAATGGAAGATGAGACCCGCCACATCTACCACATGCGTGTTGCTGAGTTGGCAGAGCACGCAGACGCAAGCGAAGTCGAAACCGCTCAATTTGCTCTCGAACTTGCGCGAGAGTCCAGCCGCATCCCCGACGCTGATCCCCGTCACGCACGCCGAACGATGCACATCGGCTACTACCTGTTTGCCGAAGGTTTGCCCTTGCTGAGCCAGCGCATCGGCTACCTCGGTCCGCCCATCGAACGGCTCCGCGGATTCCTCCGCCGATGGAAGGAAGACTTCTACATCCTCGGCATCTTTACGCTTTCATGCTTTCTTATCGTTGCCCTCATCGCGCCGCTGGTTCCTCATCACGCCTTCTGGCCGGTCATGGGCACGCTTCTGCTTGCATTAATACCCGCCAGCCAGGGTGGAGTTGATTTGGTGAATAACACCGTCACTGCCCTGATGAAGGCACACTCCCTTCCAAAACTCGATTTCTCAAAAGGTGTTCCTGCGGACGCGACGAGCTTCGTTGTCGTGCCTACGTTGCTGCTGAATAAAGATCAGGTCTGCGAGTTGTTCGACCAATTGGAGGCGCGTTACCTATCGAATCAGGATCCGAATATTCACTTCGGCCTCCTGACCGATCTCCCTGACTCAAAAATCCGTCCGCGCGATGATACCGAAAACCCGTTGGCACAGTTAGCAGCGCAGTGCGTCAACGACTTGAACGCCAAATACAGCCGCGAGAACGGCGGATCCTTCTTCCTCCTACATCGCCATCGCATCTTCAACGCTCGCCAGGGCGTCTGGATGGGATGGGAGCGAAAGCGCGGTAAGCTGCTCGACCTCAACAAATTCCTGCTCCATGAGCACGACGTTTTTCCGCTAAAAGTAGGACCTCTGGAAGCACTGGAGCATGTCCGTTACATCATTACGCTTGACTCCGATACCCAGCTTCCGCGTGGCACCGCCGCCCGCATGATCGGCACAATGGCGCACCCCTTGAATCAGGCCATCATCAACCCGAAGTTGCGCATCGTGACGGAGGGATACGGCATCCTGCAGCCCCGCGTAGGCGTTAGCGTCGCCTCTGCGGCACGCTCCCGTCTCGCCTCCATCTATTCCGGTGAAACCGGCTTTGACATCTACACACGCGCCGTCTCCGACGTCTATCAGGATCTCTTCGGAGAGGGCATCTTCGCTGGCAAGGGTATCTATGAAGTCAGCGTCCTGCATAAGGTTCTGGACCGCCGCTTTCCTCGAAACGCTCTCCTGTCTCACGATCTGATCGAGGGATCTTACGTCCGCGCCGGTCTTGTCACCGATATCGAAATTATCGACGACTACCCCTCGCACTATTCCGCTCACACTCGCCGAAAGCACCGCTGGGTTCGTGGCGACTGGCAAATCGCACAATGGCTCTTCAGTACTGTGCCTGACGAATCCGGGAACCACGTTCCTAATCCCATCAACACCATCTCACGCTGGAAGATCCTCGACAATCTGCGGCGCAGTCTCGTCGAGCCGGTCACATTTCTCTTGTTCCTGCTCGGTTGGTTCGACCTCCCGGGCGGCGCTCTCTATTGGACGATTGCCACCCTCGTTCTTCTGCTTCTTCCCGTCTTTGTCCAGTTGGCTTTCAATCTCGGCCGTGCCCTGTTCAAGCTCAGTCTCGTTGGAGCGCGCGAAGGTTTCACCGCATTCGCATCTTCATTCGGATTTACATTGCTGAATCTAACCTTCCTGCCCCACCACATGTTTCTCTCTCTCGACGCCATCGTCCGCTCGTTGAGCCGCAGGCTGGTATCGGGAAAACACTTGCTCGAATGGGAGACGGCCGCTCAGGTTGAATTCGGCGGTTCAAGAAACTCCCTTGATGTCTATCTTCAACTCTCTCCTGTCCTCGCGATTCTGATCGGGTTAGCCCTGGCATTCACGCATGTCCGATCGCTATTCGCCGCAGGTCCGATTCTGTTGCTTTGGGCAATCGCCCCGCTCGTCGCAATGTGGCTCAATTCGCCTCTGCGATTGGAAGAGGGACCGCTTTCGTCAGAGGACCGACTCTTCCTGCTGCAGCAGGCGCTCCACGTCTGGCGATATTTCCAGAAGTTTGGCGACGAGGACAATCACTGGTTCATTCCCGACAACGTTGAAGAAAAGAACATGCTGCAAATCCGCAAGCTATCGCCCACCAATCTCGGCATGCTCTTCAATGCCCGTCAGGCTGCCTACGAGTTTGGCTTTCTAACACTTCCGGAGTTCGCCAAAGCCACGATGGGCACCCTGAATACCTACGATCGCCTCGAGAAACAACGCGGTCATATCTATAACTGGTACGACATTGAAACCTTGCGGCCGCTGCCTCCACTCACAATCTCCACCGTAGATAGTGGCAACCTGACGGCCTCTCTCTACGCTCTACACGCTGGCGCACTCGATCTGCTGAAACGCCCTCTGTTGGAACCCGAAATCTATACCGGTCTGGAGCACATGCTGTCGAACCCAAAGAAGAGGACCACCACGACACAAGAAACAAGAGCCGATGAAACAGCCCCTCAGGATTCAAGTGCTGCAGCGATGCGAACTCTTGCACGTTCGATCATTCAGCAAACCGCGGCACCAACCCTCTCCATCCCAACCGACACCGATCTATCCAGCGCAGGCCGTGCCAATCTGCTTGCCCAGGAAATATCAAATCGCCTCCTGACCTTATCGATCTTCGTCCAGGACTACGCCCCATGGTTTCTCCCTCAATTCGAAGCTCTCTTCGCGCTGCCGCAACTCAACGAACCCGACGATCAACAGATCCCGACCGTGCAGGAGGCCGCTGGCTATGCCGCCGGACTGGATTCACGAATTGCCGCCGTGCTCCCCTCGCTGCCATCGGATTCCCCGCTCGCAGCCTCCGCTGAATTGCTACGTGCCTTGCTGCCTGCTGCCTCACAGCGCCTGAAGCAATTGAAAGTCGACATCGCCAAAATCGCAGCCGAGGCAGAGCGTCACGCCGACGCCATGGAGTACAAGTTCCTCTTCGTCGAAGCGCGACAACTTCTCTCCATCGGCTGCGACGGCGTCACCGGCGAGCTGCATTCTGCTTGTTACGATCTGCTCGCATCTGAGGCGCGCATCGCATCATTCATCGCCGTCGCCAAGGGAGACATTCCTCAACAATCCTGGTTCCGGCTCGATCGTTCCCACGTGATGGTCAAGGGCCGTCCCGCGCTCCTCTCGTGGACAGGGACCATGTTCGAGTACATGATGCCCTCCCTATGGATGCGCACTTTCCCCAACACCCTCATCTCACGTTCGCTTGAGTCTTCCGTTCGCATTCAGCGTGATCACGTGCGCAACATCCCCTGGGGCATCTCCGAATCCGGCTTCGCAAAGATGGATCCTCTCGGTAGGTACGCCTATCAAGCCTGGGGAATCCCGGCGCTGGCGCTGAAATATGGAGCAGAGGATGGTCCCGTCATCTCACCCTATTCTTCGTTTCTCGCGCTCTCCGTCCTTCGCAAAGAGGCCGTCGCCAACCTTCGACGTATGGCCGACTTGAACTGGATCGGCAACTATGGCTTCTACGAAGCAGCCGATTACACCCAGGACAAGCAACCTGAGTTAGTACGTTCCTGGATGGCGCATCATCAGGGAATGTGCCTTCTGGCACTGACCAACCTACTGAAGAACAACATCGTTCAACATTGGTTTCACAGCGCTCCCCGGGTTCGCGCTGCCGAACTCCTCTTACATGAAAAGCCTTTGAGCAAAGAGACGTTGAAGGCGCTCTCCAAACAATCCAAATTGCAGAAGAAAGATTAATCGCCGCTATTGACGAGGCGTTAGATCGTCACTTCTCCGCTGGCTTTTCTGTCCCGGCCGGACTAGGCCACGCCGCCAATCCTTCCGGCGACCAGTTCTGAACAATCGCCCGCGCCAACTTCGCAATGGTCAACTCGCCTTCCTGCTCCGTTCCCCACGATTGGTCCTTATTGTTGGAGGTGAAAGCCGAAATAATCACCATCCCATTCTTCGTCGAGATCGCCGCAACATCGTTCCGCACTGCGTTGAGCGACCCCGTCTTGTTCGCGATGGAGTCGCTCTTCGCCCCCGCCATCCCGTCCAGATAGTGTGGTATCGCGTTCCGGTAAAACTGCTCGTGAAGCATCTTCAGCGCTACCGCGCACAGCGCTGCATCGTCCGGCCGTGCCGGGCTCCCCGGTTCTGCGAGTTCACACCGCACAATCTTCGTCATCACCGCAGCCATCTCGCGTGCCGTCGTCTTGCCCAGCCCAAACTTCTTCTGGTCAGCCGGCATCACCATCCCCGGGGTAGTCGGCATAAAGACTTTTTTGTAGAGATACGTATCCTTCAGGCCCAGCTTCGCAATCCGCGCATTAATATTCTCGAGCCCCAGATGATCGATCACCAAATTCGTCGCGCTGTTATCGCTCATTACAACCATCATCGTCAGGACATCTTTCAATGTCAGCGAAAGTGGCGCGTCAAAAAACAGCAGCACGCCGGACCCGGGCACTTGGTCCGCCTTGGTCAACGTGATCCGGTCGTCAAAGTGAGCTTTGCCGGTGCGCACCCGCTCGAGCGCCTCATACAGAATCGTCAGCTTGATCACCGACGCCGTCTGTACCGGCGTATCCGGCGAGATCGCCACCGTCTCATGAGTCTTCAGGTTCTCGGCAAAGAGCGTAACGTCTCCATGATGCTCCGACGCAATCGCACGAACCTGCGCCTCAAGCGAAGTCGGTGGCGGCGACACCGTCTGTGCCTGGGCAACAGCCGCGCATATCAAAATACAAAATAGCCCGAAGAGTGATCGTGAAGGGACGGAATGCACTGTCAGCATTGTAGGCCGCATGGCCTCTAAGTTATCAGCCTCTGAGAAAAATGCATCGGATCGGAACCGCTGTTTCCGCTCAACTGGGTCCAGGTGCATCGCAATCAAGGCGTCAAACCTCTCCGTGAGAAACAATTCATTGTGGTTGAAGCCTGCTGTATCTGCAAGAGACACAGCAGGCTCCAAAGGGTCTAGAAAGTTAACTTCCCAGCGACTTGCATGATACGGTTGTCACGCGCTGACGTGATGGTTCCAAACGCTGTCGAGGCGCCCGCTACCGATGGGGGTCCCAGGTTCGTGTGATTGAGCGTGTTGAACGCCTCACCGCGAAGCTGGAACACATAGCCCTCATGAATCTTGAAATTCCGGTAGAGGCCGACATCGAGGCGATTGAAACCGGGCCCGGTGATGGCGCCGCGCTTCTCATTGCCCACCTGAACGTCGGTCGCCAGAGGATTGACGAACGCCGGACGATAGAACCAATTCAATCGAGTATGAATCGGCTGCCCGTGACCGTCATTTGGGTTGGCCACCTGGTTCGGGCGCAGCGAAGCAGGGTCGGGGCTGTTCATAATACCTAGACCAGCTGAGTCGTTGATCTGGCCGCCGTTGGGGAGACCGAGAAAGCTCGTCTGAGAACCGTAAGTAATCGTACCGCCACCCGAGCTGAGCGTCGCCGTCAGCGGGAGACCGCTGTTGATCGTATAGAGACCGCTGATCTCCCATCCACCGATAACGTGTCCCACCAGGCCGTTCTGCTGCTTGTACCAGGGCAGCTCATACACGCCATCGAACGTGAGAATATTCGTGCGGTCGTACACAGCGCGGCCATAGTCGCCGTTGATGTTGTATACGTTCTGCGGAGCAGTGCTGTAGTCGTTGATCGCGTTGGTAAGCGCACGGCTCCAGGTGTAGTTCGCGTCGATATAGCTTTGACCGCCGAACCTCTTCGTCGTCTTCACCTGCAGCGCGTTATAGTTCGCCGTGAAAATCGTTGAAGTGATATTCACGTTGAGATAGCCGGGATACGGGCGAATCTGAGCCAATTGCTGTTCACACGTTGCGGCGATAAATCCCGTCGTGCATACCCCGAACTGCGACAACCCCTTCTGGAGGAACGCACCGGGTTGCAGCGTGTTCCGGTCGACGACACCCTGAAGGTGGCGGCTCTGCGAACCGAAGTAGCCCACATCGAGCATCCAGGTGGGTGTCACCGCCTGCTGCACGTCGAGCGAGTACTGCATCGTGTACGGCGTCTGGTAGTTTATCGAGAAACCCTGCACACTCGGCAGCGCAGTGCTGATCGACGCCGTTCCAGCTCCCGGATTGTCGAGCGTCGCCACCGGAATGCTCGCCACATTCACAAACGGCAGGTTGCTCATGGAGTTATTCTCATAGGGGTGAACCTGCGACTGGTCGTAAGCCATGCCGAAGCCACCGCGGAACGCCGTTCTGCCGTCGCCGAACACGTCATAGGCAAAGCCGAGGCGCGGTGCGAAGTTGCCCTTCTGCGCGGTGGCCACCTTTGCGCCAAACGGTGACGCGTGCCCATAGCTCCCCGGGGTTCCGAGGATGATGCCGTTGAGTGGGTCGCCGCTCGGGTTCGCTGAGCCTCGGTTCAAACCATTCGTATTCGCGCACGTCGCCACGGTCGGCAGGCAGAGCACGCCGGTCGAAGATACCGTCATCGCATTGGCTGGATTGAAAGTAGCCGGGTCGAAGTTGCTGGCGATACCACCGGTATCGGTCGGCTGGGCAAAGTAGCTGTAACGCACACCCAGGTTCAGCGTCAGACGCGGCTTTATCTTCCAGTCGTCCTGCACATAGGCCTCCAGAAGGTTCTGCTGGACGTGTGCCGTAAGAGCCGCGGAACTCTGGCTGAAGCCGTTGTTGGCATTGCCCAGAAGGAAGTTGGCCCACGCCGCAGCGATCTGCGATGGGATGTAGGTGCCGGGAGCTGCCTGCGCGGCCGTGGGAGTCGCGACGCCGGAGTTCGTGAAGGCGTAGCTTCCCTGCTGGATACCCTGCGCGTTCTCGGCCTTGCTATAGCGGTTATACGTAGCGCCAGCCTTGATCGTATGCACGCCCAGCGTCTTGGTAATGCTGCCAAAGACGTTCTGATTATGGTTGAAATCGTTATAAACGCCGACGTTCGAAATCGACGAAAGACCGGCGCTGGCAATGTTTGGCACGACGCCCGCAGAAGTCGAGAACGCTGTACTCGCTGTGGAGAAAGGCAGAGTCGGCTTAATGTCAGGAGAATTGACACTGGCAGACGTGCCCACCGGAGTGCTGACCACGGCGCCGTAGCTATAGGCATATCCACCTTCAGCGAGCAACGTAGGCGTGAAAGTATAGGTTACGTGACCCAGGTGCTGTGTTCCGGGAGCAGCCGTATTCGAGGTGGAGACGCCGGGCAGAGGGCTGCCGTTGAACAGCCCGCCGGGCTCCTGCGAAGGCAGACTGTCATGCAGATAGCGGTAAAAGACATTCAACTTCTGGCCGAAGGTATGGTCGATGCGGACCAGCTCCTGCGTATCGTTGAAGATATTCCGCTGGTTATAGGTATAGGTGTGGGGATCGAGACCCGCCGCAATATCGGCGTCGCTGGGAGGTAGTGGCAGATTTCCGTAAATATCCTTGAGATAAGCCTGCGCGGTCGGAGAGATGTTCGTCACCTTGGTGCCATAGCTGTTGCAGGTGTAGCTCGTGGCGGTCTGAGAGAAGGACGTGCAGACCGAGACCGGCACGGCGCCGGCGACGGCCTTTTTGGTAACAGGATCTGTAGCACTGTACGACTGCGAGAAGTCGCCGGCCCGTTCTGCGGCCGTCGGCAGCAGCGGTTTCACCGTAACGTAGGTGATGACCCGGCGGAACTCCTGTGAGAAGAAGAAGAAGGTCTTGTCGGTGCCGTTATAAACATGAGGAATGCGTACCGGGCCGCCAATGGTGTAGCCAAAGTCGTTGTAACGCAGCAAGGGACGAGGTGTGACGATAGTCGGCGCGGTCAGCTTGTTCGCCCAGGAGTTCGCATTCAAAACGTTGTTGCGGAAGAACTCGTACGCTGTACCGTGGAAAGCATTGGTGCCCGAGCGCGTAACCACATTGATCTGTCCCGACGCGTTGCGGCCGAACTCCGCGAGATAATTACCGCGCAGTGTCTTGAACTCGGCGATCGCGTCCACCGAAGGATAGGCGAGCAGCGTGAGGTTCGCGCCGCGGTCTACGTTGTCGGCGCCATCAATCGTCCAGTTATTGGAAGTGGGCCGCGAACCATCGATAGAGAAAGCAACCTGCGCTGAGGTACCCGACGGCAGCGAGACTCCGATATAAAGCTGATCAGACGTAGCGTTGCCATAAGAAACACCAGGTTGCAGCAGCAGAAGTTGTTCGTAGTTGCGGTTATTTAGAGCCAGCTCGCGAATCTGTGTGCCATTGATCAAACCCTGGCTCATCCCATTCTCGAGATTGAGTTGCACCTGGTCCGCCGTAACCGTGACAGTTTCTTGCGCGTTGCCCACAACCAGTGTGCGATTCACCGTCAGCGCATCGTTCACGTGCAGCACAAGCCCGGTCACGGCTTCGGCCTTGAATCCGCTCGCGCTTACTTTTACCGTGTAGGTACCCAGCGGCAGAGACGTTGCCGTATAAAAACCTGCAGAGTTCGTCGTCAGGTTTCGCACATCCTGCCCGCGGTCCGTGTTCGTCAGCGTCACGGACGCGCCCTTCACACTGGCACCACTGGAATCTGTGATTGTTCCGCTGATGCTGCCCGTGGTCTCCTGGCCATGAGCCAAAACCGAAACCATTGCTACCAAAACCACGCACACTAAGGCGCGGATAGAACTTCCAAATCTGGTCATCTGTCTAATCTCCAAAAGGATTTAACTCGGGTTGCCGAACTGCGTCGGCTTACCGGGAACATCATTCTGCAATCCATCGGTGAAGGTCACCGCTCGAACTTTATTGAAATGATTGTGAACCAGTACATATCTCTATACAGGTTATTGTCAACCCAAAAATGAAATAGTGCTTCACATTCTGGTCCGCCGGAGTCCATCTCAACCCTTCTTCCAGCAAACGCCCGCCGCATTGTATGCATCTTCATACAGAGGAATCTCCCTTCCGCTTTATCTGACGCGCATCCGCGTGCGAACTGCGGGAATACCATGGAAACGCAACGTTGACTCCGAAGATTTGGGTGATATGAAACCTGTCGAAGGCCGCAGACGCGTCGTGATCGAAGAAGTTCAACCGCAGGTCGACTGCGGACGCTACGCAGCAAAACGAATTCTCGGCGACGCCGTCACCATCACCGCCGCGATCTTCGGCGACGGCCACGACCTCGTCGCCGCGCGCCTGCTGTACCGCCATTCCAGCGAGACCGAATGGCGATCGACGCCGCTGACGCCCCTCACCAACGATCTCTGGACCGTCTCTTTCACCGCCGACAAACTCGGTGAATGGGTCTACACCATCGAAGCCTGGATCGATCACTTCGCAACCTGGTGCGCCGACCTCCGAAAACGCCTCGCTGCCCAGCCATCCGCCGGCACGCCCAACTCCTCCGCCAAATCGCAGGACATCCCCCTCGCACTGCGTTCCGGCGCGCTGCTTCTAAATCAGGCCGCGCAACGCGCTAAAGATCCTGACCGCAGTCTCCTCACACAAACAGCAGCAGATCTGAACCGCTTGGCGGACAACAATGCCGCGACCTATGAATACCCCCTGAACGACAAAATCGTCGCCGTCGCCGCCCAGTATTCCGATCTCGCCCTCGCAACGCGTTACAAGCCGGACCTGCACCTCTGGGTCGACCGCGAGCGTGCACGCTACTCCACCTGGTACGAACTCTTCCCGCGATCCACCTCTCCCGACCCAACTCGGCATGGCACGTTCGCCGACGTCAGGGCACTTCTGCCCAGCATCGCCGCCATGGGCTTCGACGTGCTCTACCTCCCGCCCATCCACCCCATCGGCACCGCCTTCCGCAAAGGACGAAACAACAACCCCGTCTCGGCAGAAGACGACCCCGGCAGCCCCTGGGCCATCGGCTCAAACGAAGGCGGCCACAAATCCATTCACTCGCAGCTCGGAACCGTGCGCGACTTCGATGTATTGGTCGCCGCCGCTCGCGACCACGGCATGGAGATCGCTCTCGACATCGCCTTTCAATGTTCTCCCGATCATCCCTGGGTCACCGAGCATCCCGACTGGTTTGTTATTCGCCCCGACGGCTCCATCCAGTACGCCGAGAACCCGCCCAAAAAATATCATGACATCTATCCCCTCAACTTCGAATCCCCTGACTGGCGCGGTCTCTGGGAAGCCTTGCGCGACGTCTTCCTCTACTGGATTCGCCGCAACGTTCGCATCTTCCGCGTCGACAACCCTCACACCAAAGCCCTCGCCTTCTGGGAGTGGTGCATCGAAGAGATCCACAAAAAACATCCCAGCGTCATCTTCCTTGCTGAGGCCTTTACCCGTCCGCACGTCATGTACTCACTCGCCAAGGCCGGCTTCACTCAGTCCTACACCTACTTCACCTGGCGCAACACCAGCGACGAGCTGCGGGAATACTTTGAAGAGATCACAAAACCGCCGATCTCCGATTTCTTCCGCCCAAATCTCTGGCCCAACACTCCTGACATCCTCCACGCCACACTCCAGAACGGTGGCCGGCCCGCCTTCATGCAGCGCCTCATCCTCGCCGCAACCCTCGGTGCAAACTACGGCATATACGGCCCCGCCTTCGAACTAGGCGAAAATCTCCCCGCCAATCCCGGAAGCGAGGAATACCTCAACAGCGAAAAGTACGAGATCCGCCATTGGGATCGCTCCGCCGCACACAGCCTCGCTCCTCTCATCACCAGGGTCAATCAGATCCGCCGCAACAACCCCGCACTCCAGAGCGACGGTTCTCTCCACTTCCACCCCGCCGACAATCCAAACATCCTCTGCTACAGCAAATCCAGCAGTGGCAATCAAATTCTCGTCGCCATCAACCTCGATCCCACCCAGGAGCAAGCCGGCTGGATCGACCTCGACCTCAAACAACTCGCGATCCCTCACAACGAGAACTTCGAAATCGAAGACCTCCTCACCGGCACCCACTACCACTGGCACGATCGCAGCAACTACGTCGCACTCAACCCCCAGGTCATGCCGGCTCACATCTTCCGCCTCATCCGCCCATCAAACGGCGAGACTACACTCGAACCAGGCGCAACCGGGCCAACTCCACAAACCCTCAGGCCGGAGGCCATTGAGTGAAGAAAATCGCCAGCGCCATTGACCCACTCTGGTACAAAGACGCAATCATCTACGAGATCCACGTCCGCGCCTTCATGGACTCGAACGCCGACGGCATCGGCGACTTCCCCGGCCTCCTCTCCAAACTCGACTACCTCCAGGACCTCGGTGTCACCTGCCTCTGGCTCCTTCCCTTCTTTCCCTCGCCCCTCCGCGACGACGGCTACGACATCGCCAACTACGTCGACGTCAATCCCAGCTACGGCACCCTCAACGACTTCAAGCAGTTCCTCGACGCCGCCCACCAGCGCGGCATGCAGGTCATGATCGAGCTCGTCATCAACCACACCTCCGATCAGCATCCCTGGTTCGAAGCCTCCCGTCGCGCTCCCAAAGGCTCGCCCGAACGCGACATGTACGTCTGGAGCGACACCGACAAGCTCTTCGAAGGCGTCCGCGTCATCTTCACCGACACCGAAAAATCCAACTGGACCTGGGACGAAGTCGCGCAGCAGTACTACTGGCACCGCTTCTTCTCCCATCAACCCGATCTGAACTTCGACAACCCGCGCGTCATGGATGAAGTTCTCAAGGCCATGCGCTTCTGGCTCGACCTCGGCGTCGACGCTCTCCGTCTCGACGCAATTCCTTACCTCGTCGAACGCGACGGCACCAGTTGCGAAAACGTCCCCGCGACGCATCTCAAGATTAAAGAGATCCGCGCCGTCATCGACGCCGAATACCAAAATCGCCTCATCCTCGCCGAAGCCAACATGTGGCCCGCAGATGTCCGTCCCTACTTCGGCGACGGTGACGAGTGCCACATGGCCTTCCATTTCCCGCTGATGCCGCGCATCTACATGGCGCTGCGCCAGGAAGACCGCCTCCCCATCACCGACATCATGGCGCAAACCCCCGCCATCCCCGACCTCTGCCAATGGGGCCTCTTCCTCCGCAACCACGACGAGCTCACCCTCGAGATGGTCACCAACGACGAGCGCGACTACATGTACTTCGCCTACTCCGCCGATCCGCGCATGCGCATCAACGTAGGCATCCGCCGCCGCCTCGCGCCTCTGGTCGACAACAATCGGCGCCGCATCGAACTCCTCAACTCGCTCCTCCTCAGCTTCCCCGGCACGCCTATCATTTACTACGGCGACGAGATCGGCATGGGCGACAACATCTACCTCGGCGATCGCAACGGCGTACGCACCCCGATGCAGTGGAACCCCGACCGCAACGCCGGCTTCTCCACCGCCGTCCCCGCCAAGCTCTACTTCCCCGTCATCATGGATCCCATCTGGGGCTATCAATCCATCAACGTCGAAGCCCAGCAGTCCGATCAGTCCTCGCTCCTCCACTGGACGCGCAACATGATCGCGCTCCGAAAACTCTTCCACGTCTTCGGCCGCGGCACGCAGGAGTTCCTCAACCCCGAAAACCGAAAAATTCTCGCCTACCTCCGCCAGTACGACGGAGATGGCAACAGCGAAACCGTACTCTGTGTCGCCAACCTCTCTCGCTTCTCGCAACCCGTCTCACTCGACCTCGCCCGCTTCGCCGGCATGATCCCCTTCGAGATGCTCGGCTACGTCACCTTCCCCACCATTACCGCGCACCCCTATCCCCTCACCCTCGCGCCCTACTCTTTCCTCTGGCTCGAGCTTCAACCGGCACCCGAAACACCAGAGCCCATCAAAGTCCCCGAAGACGAACCCATCCTTCACTTGATCAGCCAGGGCATCGAAGGCTTCCTCACCGTTCCCGGCCTCTCGCTCCTTCAACAACTCCTCACAACCTACCTGCCCCATCAACGTTGGTTCGGCGCGAAATCCCGTACCATCAAAACCGTCTCAGTCATCGATTCTGCCGAACTTCCCGGCCTCAACGCCGTCCTCGTCGTCCTCCAGCTCACCCACGACGACGACAGCACCAGCGTCTATCAGCTCGCCCTCACCGTCACCACCGGCGAAGCAGCCGAAATAATTCGCGCCTCCGACCCCGGCACCATCGTCGCCACCGTCTCAACCGCCCAGGGACCCGCGATCCTGCACGACGCAATCGCGAACGAAGACGTCCGTCAAGCCATCCTCAGTCTCATCGAAACCAACGGCCAGTTGCCCACGCGCAACGGCGTTCTGGTCGGCCACACCAGCAGCGTCTTCTCGGAAGTCCGCGGAACCGAACCCCTCCCCGCGCGCATCGCCTCCGCCGAACAGTCCAACACATCGATTCTCTATGACGCCAAACTCATCCTGAAGCTCTTCCGCCGCCTTCAGCCCGGAGAAAATCCTGACACCGAGATCGGCCGCTTCCTCACTGAGACCGCGCACTTCCCCCGCATCGCGCCCTTTCTCGGCGACATCACGCTCCGTCCCAAAGACGGCGAGCCAACCACCATCGCGATGCTGCAAGGCCTGGTCGAAAACGAGGGCGACGGCTGGCAGTGGACACTCGACGAGCTCTCGCACTACTACGACACCGTCGCCACTCTCCCCGCACCACAGAACCTCGGCACGTATCCCTCCTTCCTCAGCACAAGCGAGCCCTCCGAACTCGCGAGAGAGCAGGCAGGCCTCTACCTCGATGCCGCCGCTCTCCTCGGCCGCCGCACCGCAGAGATGCACCTCGCCCTCGCCACGCCCACTCGCAATCCCGCCTTCTTCGCCGAGTGCTTCACCACCGTCGACCTCGTTGCCACCGCCGATCGCATCGACGCGCAACTCTCCCTCACCCTCGCCGCCCTCAAGCGTGGCATGTCCCAACTCACTGAGACCACCGCAGATAACGCAGCCCTCATCCTCAGCCGACGCCTCGAGCTCTTCGCCCGCGCTCGCGCCATCGCCTCCGCCACACCCACCGACGCCGGTCAACGCATCCGCATCCACGGCGACTACCACCTCGGGCAAGTCCTTCGCTCCCGCGGCGACTACGTCATCCTCGACTTCGAAGGCGAACCCGCACGCAGCCTCACCGAGCGCCGCGCCAAACAGTCTGCACTGAAGGATGTTGCAGGCATGCTTCGTTCCTTCAGCTACGCCGCCTACGCCGCGCTCAACACCTTCGCTCAGCGCCGCCCAGACGACGCCAAAAATCTCGAACCCTGGGCCACACTCTGGCAAAACTCCGTCTCAACCGAGTTCCTCCGCACCTACCAGCTCACCATCAACGCCGCTGACCCATCCCTCATCCCACCGCCTCGACAAGCCCAGCTATTCCTACTCGCGTACCTGCTGGAGAAGTCCCTCTACGAACTGCTCTACGAACTCGACAACCGTCCCACCTGGGTTCGCATCCCTCTAGCCGGCATCCTCGCCCTCCCGCTGTAACGATCCTCCTGTAGCTCACAGAACAACAATTAGAATGATCCCTCGACCTATGCCAGCCAATCCTTCGCCCCTCCAATCCCTGTGCAACGAGCTTGCCTCCTCGACAACCCCATCCGCAATCGCCACTCGCTTCGCCACCAACGCAAACAGCAACGCCTCGCACAACGTCTATCTCACGCCATACGCAACGGAATCCCTTCATCGTGCCGAACAGCTCCCCCGTCTCTTTCCCGACCCGCAAAACCGCCCCGCTCTCTACGGCATTCCCATCTCGGTCAAAGACTGCTTCGACATCGCAGGCACCGTCACCAGTTGCGGCTCGCGCTTCTACGCACAACACAATCCAGTCGCCACAAAAAACTCCTGGATCGCTCAACGCCTTCTCGACGCCGGCGCCATCCTCACCGGCAAGACACATCTCCATCAGCTCGCCTATGGCATCACCGGAGAAAGCGCCGACTACGGCGACTGCGTCCAGCCTCGCGACGCAACCTTGCTCACCGGCGGCTCCTCCAGCGGCGCCGTAGCCAGCGTGCAGGAAGGCTCCGCCCTCGTCGCCATCGGCACTGACACCGGCGGCTCCGTCCGTGTCCCCGCCGCTCTCTGTGGCCTTGCCGGCTACCGCACCTCCCTCGGCGTCAGCCACAGCGAAACCCGCTGGGCAGGTGGATACCACCTCGCCAAATCCTTTGACACCATCGGCATCTTCTTCCGCGACCTCCGCGACGTCCCCGCCCTCGCCAACGCCATCCTCGACATTGCCCTCGTTCCTCCGCAAGCCACCGTGCGCATCGGCTACGTTGCCAACGACTTCCTCCACGACTGCGAACCCGACGTCCTCAACGCCTTCGAAGCGTGGAAGCAACAACTCGCCCAACACGGAGCAACCCTCGCCCCCTTCGACACCACCTTCTGGTCCGACAGCCCCGCAATCTACTCACCCATCGTCGCCAGCGAAGCCGCAGCCATTCACCGCGGCCTCTTCCAGCACTTCGAACCCGTCATCGCCGAACGCCTCGTCGCCGGAGCCTCCATCCCCGCCGCAGATCTGCAGCACTTTTACGCGCGCCTCCAACGCTTCCGCCTCCAGATGTCAGCCCTCTTCCAACCCTTCGACTTCCTCATCGCCCCCTGCTCCCCCATCAGTAAACTCCGCGTCGGCCAGGACCACACCGCCTCCCGCAAAGCGCTCCTGCGTTACACCACACCCGCCTCTCTCGCTGGCTTACCCGCAGTCACACTCCCTGCAGAGCACATCGGCACCGCTCTCGGCACCGCCGTTCAACTCCTCGCCCCTCCCATGCAGGACGCATCCCTCCTCGCCTTCGCCTCCACCCTCGCAACACCCCACTAACCAGGCTGCCACAAGATCGTCATCTCAACCGAAGCGGCGGACAGTCTCATCGTCCGCAACGCAGTGGAGAAGCCTGCCCTGAGCGAAGTCGAATGCGACCCCCGCATTTGTCTCTGGGGTGCCGAACGCAACACCGTGAGCAAAGCTAGCTAAAATGGTGCTTACACTCTGGAGAGCGCCTCCTACTATGTCCACGTCGCCATTCGTCCTTCTGCCGAGCTCTCACGCTCGTGCTCACGACACCTTCCCCGAGGCCGCCACCCTCGAGCAGCAGCTCCGCGCCAAAATCCGCGGCGAAGTGCGCTTCGACGCCGCCTCCAAAGCCCTCTACTCCACCGACGGCTCCAACTACCGCCACATCCCCATCGGCGTCGTCATCCCTCGCGACGAAGCTGACGTCATCGCCGCCGTCGCCATCTGCCGCGCCGCCAACGCCCCCATCCTCTCGCGCGGAGCCGGCACCTCCCTCGCCGGTCAGGGCTGCAACTTCGCCGTCATCCTCGACTTCTCCAAATACATGAACGGCATGGACGCCATCGATCCCAAAACAAAAACCGTCCACGTCCAACCCGGAATCATTCTCGACCGCGTCCGCGACGCCGCAGAAAAATTCAACCTCACCTTCGCCCCCGACCCCGCCACCCACAGCCGCTGCACTATCGGCGGCATGATCGGCAACAACTCCTGCGGCGTCCACGCCCTCATGGGCGGCAAGACCGTCGACAACATCCTCTCCCTCGACCTCCTTCTCTACGACGGCACCCGTCTCACCGTCGGCCCCACCACCGAAGCCGAACTCGAATCCTACATCGGAACCGGCGGCCGCATCGGCGAAATCTACGCCGCCCTCAAACAAATCCGCGACACCTACGCCGATCAGGTCCGCGCAAAATTTCCCCGCATCCCCCGCCGCGTCTCCGGCTTCAATCTCGACGAGCTCCTCCCCGAAACCGGCTTCAACCCCGCCCGCGCTCTCGTCGGCAGCGAAGGCACCTGCGCCGTCATCCTGGGCGCCACCCTTCAACTCGTCGAGTCCCCACCTTGCCGCACCCTCGTCGGCGTCGGCTTCCCCGACATCTTCCTCGCCGCCGACCACGTCCCCCAGATCCTCGAACACAAACCCATCGGCCTCGAAGGCGTCGACGGCTATCTCCTCGACGCGCTCCGCCGCAAACAAAAATCCCTCTCCGACCTCGAGCTCCTCCCGCCCGGCGACGGCTTCCTCATCGTCGAGTTCGGCGCCTCCAACCAGCCCGACGCCAACGCCAAAGCCCGCGCCTTTGTCGCCGCAATGAAGTCCCTCCCCGCACAACCCAGCTCCCGCATCTACACCTCCGACGAGGCCAAACGCATCTGGCACATCCGCGAATCCGGCCTCGGCGCCACCGCCTTCATCCCCGGCGTCGGCACCGGATGGGAGGGCTGGGAAGACGCTGCCGTCGATCCCGCCCAACTCGGCAGCTACCTCCGCGCCATCCGCGCCCTCATGAACGAGTACGGATACAGCAGCGCCATGTACGGCCACTTCGGCCAGGGCTGCGTCCACATGCGTCTCAACTTCGACCTCGAAACTCCCGCCGGCATCCTCAAATTCCGCCAGTTCATGGACCACGCCACCGATATCGCCCTCGCTCACGGCGGCTCTCTCTCCGGCGAACACGGCGACGGCCAGGCCCGTGGCGCACTCCTCCCCAAAATGTTCGGCGAAGATCTGATGCAAGCCTTCCGCTCCTTCAAACGCATCTTCGATCCCACCAACCGCATGAACCCCGGCAAGCTCATCGACGCGCACCAGCCCCACGAAGACCTCCGTCTCGGCGCCGACTACAAACCCTGGCAACCCAAAACCCACTTCGCCTACGCTGAAGACAACGGCAGCTTCGCCTCCGCCAACCTCCGCTGCGTCGGCGTCGGCGCATGCCGCAAAACCGATGCGGGAACCATGTGCCCCAGCTTCATGGCCACTGGCGAGGAGCTCCACTCGACCCGTGGCCGCGCTCACCTCCTCTGGGAATTGATGCAAGGCGAAGTCCTTCCCGATCAATGGAAAAATAAACAGGTCAAAGAGTCCCTCGACCTCTGCCTCTCCTGCAAAGCCTGCAAGTCCGAGTGTCCCGTCTCCGTCGACATGGCCACCTACAAGGCCGAGTTCTTAGCCCACCACTACGAAAACGACTCCCGCCCCCTCGCCCACTACGCTTTCGGACGCATCGATGTCTTCGCCCGCATAGCCTCCATCGCGCCGCATCTCGTCAACGCCATCAACAACGCCCCCATCATCAGCTCGATCATCAAAAAAATCCTCCACATCCACCCGCAGCGCACCTTCCCCCGCTTCGCCAAACCCTTCACTCCCGACCGCCGCCTAGCCCGCGACGCACGCCGCCGCCGGGACCGCCGCCCCACACTCCCCAGCACCGCACCCGAAGTCTTCCTCTGGGCTGACACCTTCAACAACTACTTCCATCCCTCCACCATGCGCGCCGCCCACCAGGTCCTCACCACCGCAGGCTTCCGCGTCACCCTCCCTACGCAACATCTCTGCTGCGGCCGTCCGCTCTACGACTTCGGCATGCTCGACACCGCAAAAGATTACCTCCTCAAGACCCTCAACGCCCTGACGCCGCAACTCCACGCCGGCACACCCATCGTCGTCCTCGAGCCCTCCTGTGCCTCCGTCTTCCGCGACGAACTCACCAACCTCCTCCCTGACGATCCCCGCGCCGCCCAACTCCGCGACCAGACCTTCCTCCTCAGCGAGTTCCTCGTCAAGCACGCCCCCCACTATCAACCCCCGAAGCTCGACGAAAAGATCATCGTCCACGGCCACTGCCATCACCGCTCCACCATGGGCATGCACGACGAGATCGCCCTCCTCCGCCTTACCGGAGCAGAAGTCCAACTCCTCGACTCCGGCTGCTGCGGCATGGCCGGCCCCTTCGGCTTCGAAAAAGAAAAATTCGACCTCTCGCAAAAACTAGCCAACCGCGTCCTCCTACCCGCGGTCCGCGACAACGCCAAAGCCATCATCGTCAGCGACGGCTTCAGCTGCTGCGAACAAATCACCCAGAACACCACCGCGAGACCCATGCACCTCGCCGAAGTTCTCGCCCAAACCGCCAAGCCCTAGCTTCTGCACTTGCACTTGTCGTTGCCCTTGCAGTTGCCCCTCGTGTTGTCATCCCCGAAGAGCCTGCCCTGAGCGAAGTCGAATAGGGGATCTGCTGCTGTCTTTGCACTTGCCCGTGCCTTTTCTTCCCGCCCACCACCGAATACCCACCACCGACCACTTTGTCATCCTTCGCCGAAGGCGGAGGACCTGCTTTTGCCCTTGCAGTTGCTTTTGCCATTGCTCTTGCTTCGCCTTTTAGGTCGGAGCGGGGCTTTGATCCTGCGAAATCCCGCCGCCGCACAACGGGCTTTTCCATTCGACCCAACTCCCAATTCAACAACCACTTACAAAATTCACCTGCGAAAACGCCCATAAAATCCGCTGTCAAGCCCCAAAATCACCTAACCCTCTGAAACCAAATAACATCCGCGTGGCACGTTTCCCCCTCCCCATCCGATATAATTGAAACAGAAAAAGAAAAAAGCCCTCTGATGCAGCAGCAAAGAGGGCTTTCCCTTTTAAATCAGGACTTTGTTCATCGCCCTCAATAGAATGAACACTTTACAAAACAAGTCCAACCCTAACCCGTTTTCTTCGAAGACTTTACGCAATAACCACCCACCCCGGGATACCTGCCCGTTTGCCACCCACCACCCCCAACCTCTACGCTAGCCACAAGCCCACTATGACGATCAAACACGAAGTCGAAGCCCTCCTCACGCAACTCGGCGTTCCCGCCACCGCATACAGCAACGGCAACCTGACCGCCCGCACCCCCCTCACCGGCGAAGTCATCGCCCAACTCCCCACCATCAGCCCAGCCGACGCAACCAAAGCCATCGCCCAGGCCAACGCCGCCTTTCTCGAATGGCGCACCGTCCCTGCCCCCAAACGCGGCGAACTCATCCGTCTCCTCGGCGAAGAGCTCCGCACCCAAATCGAACCCCTCGGCCGTCTAGTCACCATCGAATCCGGCAAACTCCTCTCCGAAGGCCGCGGCGAAGTTCAGGAGATGATCGACATCTGCACCTTCGCCGCGGGCCTCTCTCGCCAGCTCGCCGGCCTCACCGTTCCATCCGAGCGCGCCAAGCACCGCATGATGGAAACATGGCACCCCCTCGGCGTCGTCGGCGTCATCTCCGCCTTCAACTTCCCCGTCGCCGTTTGGAGTTGGAACGCCGCCCTCGCCCTCGTCTGCGGCAACGCCGTCGTCTGGAAGCCCTCCGAGAAGACTCCTCTCACCGCTCTCGCCACCCAGGCCATCTTCGAACGCGTAGCCAAAAAATTCGGCGGAACTCCCAAAGGCCTCGCCACCCTCCTCATCGGCGACGCCACCATCGGCCAGCTACTCGTAGACTCCCCACTCATCCCTCTCGTCTCCGCAACGGGCAGCACCGCAATGGGCCGAGCCGTCGCGCCCAAACTCGCAGCCCGCTTCGCCCGCGCCATCCTCGAACTCGGTGGCAACAACGCAGCCATCGTCACCCCCACCGCCGACCTCGACCTCACCCTCCGCGCCGTCGCATTCTCCGCCATGGGCACTGCCGGCCAACGCTGCACCACCCTCCGCCGCCTCATCGTCCACGACAGCATCCCTGACTCCACATATGACCAGCTCGTCCCCCAACTCCGAAAGGTCTACGGCTCCGTCGTCGTCGGCGACCCCAGCGAGCCAAACACCCTCGTCGGCCCGCTCATCGACGAGCACTCCTTCAACGCGATGCAGAAAGCCCTCGCCGACGCTCGCGCCTCAGGCGCCACCATCACCGGCGGCGAACGCGTCCTCGAAAAGGAATACCCTGAAGCCTTCTACGTCCGTCCCGCCCTGGTCGAAATCTCCACCCAGACAGACGTCGTCAAGCGCGAAACCTTCGCCCCCATCCTCTACGTCCTTCGCTACAAAGACTTCGCCGACGCCCTCGCCCTTCACAATGACGTCCCCCAGGGTCTCTCCTCCAGCATCTTCACCATGAATCTCCGCGAAGCCGAACAGTTTCTCTCCGCCACCGGCTCCGATTGCGGCATCGCCAACGTCAACATCGGCACCTCCGGCGCAGAGATCGGCGGAGCCTTCGGCGGCGAAAAAGAAACCGGTGGCGGCCGCGAATCCGGTTCCGACGCCTGGAAGGCCTACATGCGACGAGCCACCAACACCATCAACTACGGCACCGACCTGCCCCTCGCACAAGGCGTCAGCTTCGACATCGGCTGAGACAACATGACGAAATCAATCAAACGACAAATCGCAACCTGCGCCACACTCTTCTTCTGCGCATGCCCGCTTCTAGCCCAGACTCCTGTCCAGCGCCCGAAGGTCCTCGGCATCTCCCACGCCGGCTACTTCGTCTCCGATCTCCCCAAAGCGCTCGACTTCTGGCACGGCCTCTTCGGCTACGACGAGCCCTACGACCTCAAAAACCCTGACGGCACCGTCCACATCGCCTTCATCAAAATCAACGATCATCAGCACATCGAACTCTTCAACCAACAGCCTCCAGCCGGTCAAGGCCACCTCAGCCACATCGCCTTCATTGTCTCCAACGCCGAGCAGATGCGAGCCTACCTCGCCTCTCGCGGCATTCCCGTCGGAGCCAAAGTCGGCAAAGGCAAAACCGGCGACCTGAACTTCGAAATCAAAGATCCCGACGGCAATCTCGTCGAGTTCGTCGAACCTCAACCCGACGGAATGGAAGCAAAGAACGCCGGAAAATTCCTCCCCGCCTCGCGAATCTCCGACGCCATCTACCACCTCGGCTTTCTCGTCGGCAACAGCGAGAAATCCATCGCCTTCTACGGCGACCTCCTCGGCTTCCGCGAGTTCTGGCGCGGCAGCTCCAAGGGAACAGTTCTGAGCTGGATCGACATGCGCGTCCCCAACGGCCAGGACTACGTCGAGTTCATGCTCTACAGCGACCTCCCCTCACCCGACAAACGTGGCGGGCAGGAGCACACCTCACTCTCTGTGCCCGACCTCGCCAAATCCATCACTACTCTCGAATCCCGCCCCGCCTACAAGACCTATGCCAGGCCTCTCGAAGCCCACACTGGCGTCAACGGCCAGCGCCAGGTCAACCTCTTCGACCCCGACGGCACCCGCGTCGAACTCATGGAACCCTTCACCGCCTCCGGCAAACCAGTCCCACCCTCCACCGCCCCGCCGCCACATTAGCGACGCCGAAGGGGAGGAATCCCCGCATTTTGCTGTTGTCGTTACTGTGCGCAGGGTAGTTTAGTTCTTGAATTTCGTCTGGTAGGCTCAATGTTTCAACGAAAAAGGGAGATTGCATGAATCGTCTTGCCGCTCTAGTGACGAGTGCTGCGTTGCTGGTCGCACAACCAGTCTTTGCTCAGATGGGTGCGCCGGATGCGAGGCCGGTGCCGGGGATGCCGGGGGTTGCCGGACCCTTGGCGGCGAAGTATGGGGCCGACGCGGCGAAGATTCTGAAGGCGGCGGAGACCGATGAGGATGGGTATGAGGCGCTGACGTATCTGTGCTATCACGTGGGCAAGCGGTTGAGTGGAACGCCTCAGTTGAACACGGCGGTTGCGTGGGGTGCAGACTTGATGCGCAAGGCCGGGCTGCAGAATGTGACGGTGCAGCCGGTGATGGTGCCGCGGTGGGTACGGGGGAGTGAGTCGGGGACGATGATGACCTCGGGGCCAGGTGCTGTGAATAGGCCTCTGCATATGCTTGGGCTCGGGATGAGTGTCGGGACGCCGAAGGAGGGGATTACGGCGCCGGTGGTATTTGTGCCGAGCTATGCGGCGCTCGATGCGATGACGCCGGAGCAGGTGAAGGGGAAGATTGTCGTGTACAACCCGGGGTGGCATGGGTATGGAGTGAATACGCAGTACAGGACCTATGGGGCGTCGCGGGCGGCTGCGAAGGGCGCGGTGGCGATGCTGGTGCGGTCGGCGACGGGCCTGGCGATGCAGATTCCGCATACAGGGACGCTGGTGTATGACGAGAAGCAGCCCAAGATTCCGGCTGCGGCGATCACGGTGGAAGACGCGCTGATGATCGAGCGGCTCTGCAAGGAGGGGCCGGTGACGGTGCACCTGCAGATGGATGCGCACATGGAGGCAGATGTCGAGGCCGGCAATGTGATGGGCGAGATTGTGGGCAGCGAGCATCCCGAGCAGGTAGTGGCGATTGGCGGGCATATCGACTCGTGGGATGTGGGCCAGGGGGCGCAGGATGATGGATCGGGGATTATGGCGGCGTATCAGGCGGTGACGCTGATCCATAAGCTGGGGCTGAAGCCCAAGCGCACGATACGGCTCGTGTTCTGGGTGAATGAAGAGAATGGCGATGCGGGTGGGCGGGCTTACCGGAAGATGATTGGGGAGAAGATCGGCGATCAGGTGGCGGCGATTGAGATGGATGGTGGCGCGGAGAAGCCGCTCGGGATCGGGTATGGGAGCATGAGCGGACCGCGGCGGCCACGCAACGGAGCGAGTGCGACTGGAGCGGTTGTTGTGCCTGCTGGTCCGCCGAATTTGAATGCGATGCCGGAGGATGTGAAGGATTCCGTGGCGGCGCTGCAGGATATTGTTTCCATGCTGGAGCCGATTGGGACGGATACGGTTTCGGCCGGTGGGGGTGGTACGGATATTGAGCCCCTGACGGCGGATGGAGTTCCGGGTCTGAGTCCGCGGACGATTGGAGAACATTACTTCGACTGGCACCATACGGAGGCGGATACGCTGGATAAGGTCGATCCGGTGGAGTTCCGGAAGAATGCGGCGATGCTTTCGGTTGTAACGTATGTGTTGGCGGATATGGATGGACGGTTGGCCGGGCGAAAGGGTGCTCCGAGCGAATAGCGAAGAATTGCATCTCTCCATCCGTTGCCGATGCAGTCATTCCTCAAGCACACGCCAGAATCGCCCGTCCCAGCGCACCCGTCATCTGGTCCTGCGCGGCAAGGGCCACCTGCCGTGCTACCCCATCCAGTCCTCGCAAATGATCCGAAAATTCCCAAGCCAGATCACGCGCCCGGCATATATCCCAGAACGCGAGAATCCGCCCGACCTTCCCCGTATCCTGCGCCAACTGTCCAAGAACTCCCGCCGCCAGCATCTGCAAAGCCCAAGGCATCACCGTATTCAGCAGACTATTTACCGCCTCATAGTCAGCATGTTGCGGACTAGCCGCGTCCGGTTCAAGATCCATCTGTTGGTCTGTCGCCAATAACGCCAGCGAGAGGTCATGGTTGATATGCGCGTTCATCCCCGCCAGCGCAAACTGAATCCGATCGATCCCCGCCATAAAACGCGCGCTCATCATTGCACTCCATGAACTAGGCACCGTCGAAGCCCCTGACAGAAAGTCAGCCACCGCTCTGAAATAAAGCCCCGCAAAAATCACATCCAATTGAAGCAGCCAATCTGCATCCTTCCACCCACCAGCCGGAGGTTGTAAGTCGACCTCCTTCGTCACCATCATGTAGAGCCGGTTGAACCACTTCAACCCATCCCCATCGGGAAGAAGCTGGTCGATGCTCTCCATCATCTTCAACACGTCATCGATCGTAGCCGGCGCAACTCCACTCACGATCTGGTACAGCGACCGGTCCGAAGCAGCAACAGACATAGCGCGCTCCATCAATTCTTCCTGCGTTTTTTCTTCGCGATGCCGGAAGTATAGTCCAGGCAATAGAGCCATCCTTTGCCCCGCCGGAATCCCGTCATCCTCCACAGAACACTCCATCCAACTATCGATAGACTCGCGTAGCATCGTATTAACCAGCGCAATGACTATGCCGATTCTCCGCCGACTTCTCACCCTCTGCCTAGCTTGTTTCCTTGTCACGCCAGCTCCAGCTCAAACCCTCGCCCGTCCAGGATGGGCCGGCTCCGGCATGAACACGGACGTCTGGTGGAAACATCCGGTCGTCTACCAGGTAAACCCCATCAACTTCAGTCCCGCTGAAGGCAGCGGCCTTCATGGTGTTGTCCAGCATCTTGATTACATTCGGTCTCTCGGCGCCGACGCTCTTCTCCTCACCACTCTCCAGCCAGACCCCGCTCATGCCCAGTCCCTCGACCCCGTCTACGGTACCCTCGACGATCTCGACGACCTCATCCACGAAGCCAGCCGCCGGAACATTCGTGTCCTGCTCGACCTCGACCCCCAGATTCCCGCCGCAGACCTTCCCAACGTCGCACGCTTCTGGCTCAACCGCGGCATCGCCGGCTTCCACGTCACCGGCGCCACACGCGATGCTCATGCCCAGGCCGCTGAGCTTCGCAAAGCCACCGGCGCCTATCTCGGTCAGCGCATTCTCATCGGCGACGTCGACCCCACTCTTCCTTCATCCCCACAGCAAAGAACTTACAAAGCCCCCGACACCGATACTCCGCAGCTTCTCCTCGACGCCAGCCTCGGCACCGTCACTCCCCTCAACCCAGCCGCTATCCGGTCTGCAATCCAGTCCACTGAAAATATCGCCATCGCCGGTCGCGCTATTCCTCTGCTCGCCACCGACGGCCCCAGCTTCCAGCGAAGCATGAGTCGCTACGCCGATGGCAAAAATGATCTCGCCATCGCCAAACTCCTCGCGACCATCCTCTTTACCACCCGAGCCCAACCCCTGCTCTACTACGGCCAGGAATTAGGCCTCACCGCGCCTTCAGCCTCCGACTCCACACCCGGAAGCACTCTCACCTCCCCCATCATCTCCTGGGACGCTCCCCCGCCACCCGCCAAAGGCACCCCCGCGCCGCCGCCGCCCGAGACCGCAACAGCGTTGCCGAACGCAGCATTAGAAGATGCCGACCCAAACTCCCTCCTCAACTGGTACCGCCAACTCATCAGCCTCCATCACAGCAACTCAACGATTAACTCGGGCGAATACCTCACCATTAACCGCGACGACCAGAACGTCCTCATCATGATTCGCAAGCCAAAAAATGTCTCGCCCACGAACCCCATCCTCGTCATCCTCTGCAATCTCTCCGGCCAGCCACAGCATCTCTCTATCAAGACAGACACGATGAAGCTACATCTTCGCGGCAGTTTTCTCCGCACCGTGCTCCGTTCGGACAACGCCATGGGCACCATGCACCTCGAGTCCATGACCCTCGCTCCATATGCCGCCTATATCGGAGCGCTCCGCTTCTAAAGTCAGCTCACTCCGTCCGCAACGCTTCCGTCAGTTCGACCGTAGCAGCGCGACGAGCTGGCAACAGCGACGCAACCGATGTCAACACCAGCAGAACGGCCGCGGCCAGCGCCAGTACCATAGGATCGAACGCACGCACACCAAATAGGAAGCGTTGCAGAAGATGCGACGCAGCCCATGCTCCCACGAGTCCAATCGCACAACCGACAATCGCGAGCCTGAGTCCCGAAGCCACCACCAGTCGTACGATGCCCACTCTCTGCGAGCCTAGCGCCATGCGAATCGCCATCTCCTGCACCCGCTGCGCGACAGAGAACGCAATCACGCTGTAAATACCCAGCACAGCCAGCAACACCGCAATCGCAGCAAACGATGAGATCAGTGCGGTATTGAACCGTCGCGGAGCCTCCCTCTCCGAGATGGCATGCTCCATCGTCTGCACCTGGCTCAGCGGCAGTTGCACGTCGATAGATCGCACCGTCGCCCGCAACGCATTCTCCATCTTCTCCGGCGGCATCGCTGTGCGGAGTGCTATGTATCCGCCATTGCCGTTCAAATCGGTTGGCGATCCCAGCGAACCAGCCATCGCTTCGGCCTGATCGACAGTTGTGTAATATTGCTGCTTCTCCTGCGAGTCGGGAGAGTTCTCCTGCACGTCCGCCACCTCGCCCACCACCGTTGCCCAGGGTGTCTGCATCTGCGGAGTACCCAACCGCATCCGCTTGCCGATCGGGTTTTGACCAGGCCACGACTGTTCCGCCAGCTTCTGGTTCACGATCACCACAAGCTCCGAGCCCACCTTGTCGTCCGGTGTGAAGAATCGTCCGTGCAGCAACGGAATCCCCATCGCGGTGAAGTAATTGCCCTCCACCTGCATGACCGTTGCGAGGTCCATGCCTCCATCCTTCGGAGCAACATAGCCTTCCGCCACAAAAACACTGTTGCTGTTATTCCCCGAAGCCGGCAGAAATGACGTCAACCCCACGCTCTTGATTCCAGGCAGTTGCTGCAGGCGCCGCTCCAACTCGTGGTTGAACTCATCGACCGAAGACTGAGTGGCATACCGGTTCCGCGGGAGGTTATAAGACGCAGCAAGCGTATGGTCAGGCCGATACCCCAGATCCACCTCGCGCATCTTCTCAAAGCTGCGCAGCAGCAGGCCCGACGCAGTCAACAGCACCAGCGCAACGGCAATCTCGGTAATCACCAGCGCCGAACGCAGCCTAGCATGTCCGCCCGCCGTGCCGGTTCGCCCGCCTTCCTTCAGGGTATCGTTCACGCTCGTTCGAATGGCTGCAAACGCCGGCGCAAGTCCGCAGATCACTCCGGTCAGCACAGCCAGCCCAAGCGCAAAACCGATCACCGTCCAATCGAGGCTGATCTCGTTGACGCGCGGCAGTGTCTCCGGTAGCAACCTGACACCGACACGTAGTGCAGTCGACGCGAAGACGAGTCCCACTACACCTCCAGCAACACTCAACACCAGGCTCTCCATCATCGTTTGCCAGAGCAGCGCCCTGGCGCTCGCCCCCAGTGCGAGGCGAACCGCTGTCTCACGCCGGCTCCGAATAGCTCGTACCAGCAGCAACCCCGCAAGATTAGCGCAGGCAATCAACAGCACAACGGCAACAGCAAGAAACAGCGTACGCACCATCGGACGGGCCTGTTCCACGGTCTCCTCATGGAGCGGCCGCACCACAGCGCGAATACCCAGGCCGGCCATAAATGCCGGATAGTTGCGCATCGTCTCCTTCGCCACGCTCTCTGCATCGCTCACCGCCTGTGCTGCCGTGACACCTGGCTTCAGCCGCCCAACCATGCTGTAGCTCCAGTTGGCTCCGCTCGTCGGCGCCAGTTCCTGCGTCGTAAAACTTATGGGCACCCACAGTTCGCTGCGGTTCAGATGGCCTGGCAGTAGAGGAAACTCAAAGTTGCGCGGCATGACGCCGATGACCTCATACGGCTTGCGATCCAGAAGAATCTTCTTTCCCAGGATGTGTTGGTCGCCCTGAAAACGGCTCTGCCACGTTGCGTAGCTCAGCACCGCCACCTGCTGATGCTTATCGTCCTCCTCTTGCGTGAAGACGCGCCCCAGCAGCGGTTGCACCCCAAGCGCCGGCAGAACCCCGCCACTCATGCGAGTCGCATTCACCACAGCCGGTTCGCCCACGCCGGACAGTTCAAAACCCGCTCCCTGGTATCCCCCCAGACTGATGAAGCTGTGCGTGTCGCGCATATAGTTGCGAATGTCCGGCACCGTGACGCCCGCCTCACCGTTGCCGCCGACCTGTGCACCAACCAGAATGTCCGATACCACCATCAGCCGGTCGGGCTCAGGAAACGGCAATGGCCGCAACAGCACACCCTCAACGATGGAAAATATCGCCGTCGTCGCGCCAATCCCCAACGCCAACATCAGCACAGCCGTAATCGCAAATCCCGGCGCCTTCAACAAGTGACGAACTGCAATCTTCAGATCCCGATAAAGAGTCGACATTCATTTTCCTCGCACAATTGGTTATTGCTCCCCCAGCAATTCCTCTGCCAGAGACCGTTTGCGAGAACTCCATGTTAAGTCAGACAGTTACACTCTCGCATTCATCTCCACTCGGTCGGCATTTGTTCAGAATCGAATCCGACCGTCCAAACATGGACAGTCCCGCGCCGTGTATTCATCTTGCATCCCTTCAAACCGCTCCCGCGGCTCGCAACGCCGTCTCATATCCCGCATACACCCGGTCAAACACCGCATCCCAGCTACACCCTAGCGCATACTCACGCGCCTTCAGCCGCATCTCCTGCAACCGCGCGCGATCTTTTGCCAGCTCTGCAATCGCCTTGGAAAAAAGATCATCTTTCGTTACAAATCCCGTCACGCCATCCTGCACGATAAACTTCGGGCCGCCATCGGGTGAGACCACTGCTGGCACACCGCTCGCCAGCGCCTCCAGCACAACATTCCCGAACGTATCCGTATGTGAAGGAAACACCAGCACATCCATATTGGCGTAGGCATGCGCCAATGCCCCTCCACGCAGCACCCCCGCGAACTCCGCCTCTTTCAAATCCCTCCGCAACGAAGCCTCTTCGCTCCCATGCCCGACGATCAAAAACCTCACCCCGCCCACACCCATCGCCGCCAGTTCTCGCTCCACCCGCACCAGCAACGTCACATTCTTCTCCACAGAAAGCCGCCCCACGTACCCCAGCACCACGGTCCGCTCGTTCGTCTCCCGCGTCCGATGCGACGGCGAAAACCACTCCGTATCCACTCCGCGCCGCATCAAATAGCACGGCCTGCCCGTCGTCCTCTCCAGCATCCGGCAAAGTTCCTCGTTCGGCGCAAACAAAATCCTCGGCAACTTATAAAACTGCGACACAATCCAAAGCGCCCCCGACTCCACCCCACGCTCAATCGCCGCCCCGCGGTTTTCAGACATTCGCCCCGTCAACCATCCCATCCTCCGTGCCGCGTACTCATGCACATTGGTGTGCCACGACGCCGCCAGCGGCACCCCCATCTCCCGCGCAAAGTAAGCCCCAAACATCCCCAGCTCGCTCGGCCCCGTTATGTGAATCACATCTGGTCGAAACCGTTCCAACTCCCGCCGTATTGCCTCACCATGCCGCCAGAACAGCGTGTCGAACTCCAGGTCTTTCTCCATCCGCACCGAACCTCGGCTCCGCGTCAACTCCAGCGTTCTCAACTCGCCCACCTGTTCGAATGAAATCTCCCGTGTGCCCGCCCGCACACAGAGAAACGGCAGCCCATGCCGCTGAGCGTACGCCACAAAGTTACGGCTGGTATGCGCCACGCCGTTCACTTCATGGAACGAGTCCGGAAAGTAGGCAACACGCGGCACCCGCATCGCTCTAGACTAAGCCTCGTTTTTGCTTCGCGCCTGAGCAACCGTTCGAAGGTTGAGCAACGCATCTTGCATGCGGGGGATGCTATCAAACGTCAGCGTCGACCATGCACGCTAAGTGTCCTGCTTCGCCAGCGTAGCCCGCATCTCTCCACGATCGTTCCACGCCATGCGCAGTCCGGTCGACGCCGGCCCCACACCCATCAGGCGAACCGCCGACAACGCCACCCGGCAGATCGCCGGCGCCTTCCCCACCGTCCACAACTCAGACAGCGGCCGCATCATTCCGTCAGCGTCCGGATGATAAACCCGTTCATCCCACAACCGAGAACCCTCCGGAAAGTCCGGATAGTTCCGTATCGCGGCCAGCGTCGACTGCAAAATCCTATGCTTCCACGGCTCCGCATACTGAGGCATAAACAGCACATGGCTCTGCCGCTCGCGCCTCACCTCATAGACAAACTCGGTAAAGCTTCTTGCCCGCGTCAGGTTCACATTCGCATTCGGCTCCAGGCCGTGCCGGTCGCCCCCGCTGATCACCAGCTGGTTCCACTTGCCCGCCAGCGTCGCCGTCTCGCGATTTTCTTTCCAGTCCCGCAGCCCATTCAGCTCCAGCGCATGGACAAATTGCCCATTCACCGCCAGAAACTCGTTCACCAGCACCTCATGTTTTTCCTTCCCCACGCGGTACAGATCCCACAACGGATGGTTGAAGACGATCAGTACTCCCGGCAGTTCATCAAGCTCCGCCAGCAACTCGGTCAGCAGCCTCGACGCCCGCACTTCCACTGGCATCGCCGTAAACGCCGCCAGCCGCTGCATCCACGTCACCCCGGTCGCACTCGGCAGATTATGAATCCCCAGGTGAAACGCAGTCGTCCCAAACGGCACCGTCCACTCCACCGACAATGGAATATGCCGCGACGCCGCCACCGTCCTTAGCAGCATCGGCGCCTGAATATCGTCGTGATCCGTCAGCGACACCAGCCCCATAATCTGCAGCTTCTCTTCAATCTGCTGCCGCTCCAAATCAAATGCCAAACTCGGTGTCAGCGGCGGAGTCCAGTAACTCCGCGCATAGTCCGGATCTATGCCAGTCAGCCGTCGGCAGCGCCGCTCCGCCCACCGCATCACCGGCTGCAGTACGCTCCAGTCCTTCGACAGCTCCGAAATAAAATCCAGCGTCTCTTTGGACTGATTCGTATGGCTATGCAGCGACACGCCCGTCGTAAAGCCCTTCGCCGCCTCCGGTTCCCGCCACAGGTACGAGATGCTCGATTGGCTCATCGGCTACCCCCATTAGGCTCCTGCCGACGTCAGTATCGACTCCCTTCGATGACTAGAGTGTGACTGCACCAACAATGCGGCTTCAAAATCCCTAACTTCAGTTACTGCAATGGTTCCCCAAAGGTTGTACTCGCCCACAGTTGCCCACAAATAGTGCATTCAGCATCGTTGAAGCGCGGCATGTCCAAAAAGGGCGTTCGGTCTCGATGCATGAAGTTCACGAAGTTCTCTGCGCCAGCGTGCTCAGGCCTATCATCCCTTTATGAATCTCAACCTTCGCCCTCGGAATCGATCCGTTCGCCTGACTCCTCTGCTCACCTTTGCGCTCTTCGCCTCGCCGCAACTCTACGCGCAGACCACACCTGCCCCGGCTGTGCCTTCGTGGGCGCAACCAGGTTCCCCAACCCACACCCAGGTCGCGCCACCGCCGGACTTCCACCGTCCCAGCAAAAACTTCGACACCCCCATCGGCATCTTTCAGGGCCAGTCAGACATCGGCGGCCCTCTGGTTCCCGGTAGCGCAAGCTACGACGCGTCCACCGGCCGGTACACCATCAACTCCGCCGGCTACAACGTCTGGTACACCCGCGACGAGTTCCGCTATCTTTGGAAAAAAATGTCAGGCGACGTCTCGCTCGCGGCCGACATCGCCTTCCCCGATCCCAACGGCTACGGCGACCGCAAAGCATTCCTCATCATCCGCCAAAACCTCGACGACGACTCCAAAGAGGCCATCGTCGCGCTGCACGGCGCCGGTATGGCCCACCTCGCTTGGCGCCCCGAGAAAGACACCCGCGTCAAAGATCTCGAGTTCCGCATCGGCGGCCGCGGCCGTCCCGGCGGAACCAGCCCCGACAGCCTCGTGACCGTCATACCCAAACGCGTCGGCATAGAAAAACGCGGCGACGCCTTCGCCATCTTTCTCAGTCTCGAAGGCGAACCCATAAACCAGTTCGGCCCACCCATCACCCTCCACCTCGACGAGCCCTTCTACGTCGGCATTGGCTTCTGCTCGCATCTCCCCGACAAGTCCGACACCGCCATCCTCTCCAACGTCATTCTCGAAAACTCCGCGGGCAAGGTGCGTTAAGTCGACAACTCTCTCGCGCCTCACCGATTTTTCGCGCTCCACGCAACCGATCTTATGAGAGACTCTTTCGAACCCATCACCAGCGTTCGATTAAGTTCCGAACCGGAGAGTCCATGCCCGAACCTGCAGCTCCGCGCTCCCTTACCTTGGAAATTGAGCGCACCGACGCCATGACCATTGTCCGATGCAAGGGGCAACTTGTTTCCGGACTAACCGACATTCTCTACTCCAACGTCCGCCCAATGGTCCAGGCCAACAAACGAATCGTCCTGGACCTGTCGGAACTCACATGGATGGACAGTATGGGTCTCGGCTGCCTCGTTGGCCTCTACACGTCAGCCAAAGCTTCGGGCTGTGAGTTGCAGCTTCTTAAAATCGGCAAGCGCGTACGGGAACTCCTCGGCCTCACCCATCTCCTGGACGTCTTCAGCATCATCGGCGAACACGGCGTCAGGCTCTGACCTTCTACCGCGTCTTCGTAATATCCGGCCCCAGCATCTCTTGCGCGCTCGGAGCCGGCTCCACCGGAACTCCAGCCTCTCGCTCCAGCCGCCTCTGCTCCCGCTCGTAGTCCGAATCCAGGTGATTCTCCGTCAGCTTTGTCTTCAGAATCGCAAATGCCTCCTCTGGAGTATCCGCAAACTGAAACAGATTCAGGTCCCCCAAAGCAATCACGCCCTTCTCCGCCAGCAACTCCAGGTTGATGACGTGCTTCCAGTACTCCGACCCGTAGATCACCACTGTGATCGTCTTTGCCAGCTTCCTCGTCTGTGCCAACGTCAGCACTTCAAACAACTCATCCAGCGTCCCAAACCCGCCCGGAAACACCACCAGCGCCTTCGCCAGATAAGCAAACCAGTACTTCCGCATAAAGAAGTAGTGAAAATCAAAACTCAGCCCCGGCGTAATGTACGGGTTCGGATGCTGCTCGAACGGCAGCCGAATATTCAGCCCGATCGTCTTCGCGCCCACCTCAAACGCTCCGCGATTGGCCGCCTCCATAATCCCCGGTCCGCCTCCCGAAGTCACCACAAACCGATGCCTGCGCCCCGGCAGCCCCTTCGCCCACGACGCCATCATCCCCGCGAGCTTTCGCGCATCTTCGTAATACTGCGCCATCTCCACGGCTGCCTCGGCCAGCTTCAGCTTCAGCCTGCTCGGGTCTCCGCTCTCAATCTCGTCTGGCCGCGCCGGTTGGTGATGGTCAGGTGCGGCCTGTGTCGAACCCGTATTCGCCAGCAACTCCAGCTCTGAGTTCGCTTCATCGAGCGCCCTGAACCGCGCAGACCCGAAGAACACCACCGTGTCCTGAATCCGCTCTCTCCTGAACCGCGACATCGGCTCCTGATACTCCGCCATGATCCGCAGAACTCGCCCATCCGGCGAATTCAGAAACTCCTGATTCTCATACGCCAGCGGACCGTCTTCAAACTCATCAGGCACCTTCGGCGTCGTCACTTCCGTATCCAGTGTTACGCCCGGAGTGTCGCCCAGTTTTTCGTTCAGCTTTTCCTTACCCACGGTAGTCGCGATAGTGCACCGCCTCCGAGATCCCAATCCAGATATCCAGCAGCCCCAGCCCGGAGATCATTCCCCGCACCGCACCGTTATGCAGCACCGCCGCCAACCACGGCCGCGCCAGAATAAATGCGTTCCGGTCCCATATCCGCGTCCACCACGGCAGCACCATCACCAGTACGCCCAGGTACACGCAGAACAGCACCAGCACAAACAGCGACAGCCGTTGCAGCCAGACCGGCGCTGTCCTCTTGGCAGGTTCACCGCCATTCGACGGCGCCTGTTCCACGGCCGGCTCAGGTGTTGAATAAAGTTGTGGCTGTCCCGACATCAAACTCCGAGTAAAACGACTTGCTGAAAACTCTCAAGCTCAAGACTCTTCCTTAATTGACACTAGCAGAGCCCTCTTCCATTGTCTCTCCAACTGAAGCACCACACAAACCACGTCACTCATTTCGCAGGACTTCCCACCCCGGCAGGCGCACGCGTGTCATGCGGAAAATCCAGCCGCAGGTCATACGTCGATCGCGTTCCCGTCACCTTGATCGGCAACTCCAGCCCCGCCCCATCTTTCTTCAGCAGCTTGTCGAACGGGCTCAGCAGCAGGCTCTTCCACCCCGTCGTCATCTGCGACGCCGTCGCCTCCGTCCGTACCTTCCCGTGAAACTCAAACGTACTCTCCGCCAGTTGTACCTGTCCCTCCATCTGCACCTTTGCACCCGGCATCTGGTAATTCAGGTCGCTCACGGTCAACACCGCATCCGCCTGCGAAAACCTGCCGCTCATCGACGACGCCACCACCTCCGCCTCCCTCGCATTCGCCTGCTTCGGCTTCCCTTGCGCCCGCATACTCAGCGCATCGATCTTCTGCTGCATCTGCTGATCGTTGAACTCCGCCCCATGAATCGCAAACGTCCCATCCACCCGCATCTTCCGCGCAACGCTCACCCGCCCCGGCGGAATCACAAGATGCATCTTCAAAGCCATCGCCCCCCGCATCAGCGTCGGATTCGCCTTCAACCCCAGCACCAACATGTCCTCAATCCGCCCCTTCTCCATCGCCACATGCACATCCGTGTTATGCCCCGGCACCCCCTCTGACTTCGTTACCGCACCACTCGCCGTCAACTCAGATCGCCCCACCCGCGCCTTCACGGCATTCAACCACGTATCTCCTGTCGTCCCATCCACTACCGCGCGGAACTCTGTATGCAGCGGCAACGGATGGTCGCTCACATCCAGCCGGAAGTCCGGCGTATCCGTAACACCCTCCACCGCGATATTCCCCAGCGTCCCTTCGAACTTCCCCGTCGACGACAGCATCCCGCCAATCCCGTGGATCGAAGACAGATCCGCATGCGTAAACTCGTAACTCCCATCCAGCGGCGTATCCCGCGGATTGTCCCCCTGCCACGGCCCAAAGTGTCCCGTCGACCGCACATCTCCCACCGGCTTCGGGTTCACCAACACCGCCTCATAGTTGAATGGCTTCTTCGCTCCCACATCCGTCAGCACCAGCCTGCCGATAGCAAACTCCAGCGGCTTCTTTCCCGGCTTGCTCGTCTCAATCACTACCTTTGCATCCGTGCACTCAATCGTGTCCACCGCAATCCCCACCAGCGACTGCCCCTTGCGCTTCGGATCATCCGGCATCGCCGGGCCGCGCTCGTCCTTCGGCGGAATATTCAACTGCATCCCCTGCACCTTCACCGACACCACCCGGGTCGTCGGCCGCAGCAATTCTCTCCACCCCGTTCTGAACTCAAAGCTCTCTACCATCAGCATCGGCGGCGCATTCGGTCGAGCATCCGGCTTTGTCGGCCCCGCCAGATAAAGAATCCGCAACCCTCCACCCGTCACCACCACGACACCCTTACTCATCGTCAGCGAAAGTCTGTCCAACTCCACCGGACTGTGGAACCGCGCCGAAAGCGTCTCCACCACCTTCTTCCGCATCAGCGGCTCCATCTGCCGCATCGCCCATTTCACCGCAACCGCGCCTGCAATCACCAACACCACAAACCCCGCACCCATCCACGCAATCCACCGCCTCTGCCACCACCTCTTGCATTGCTCCGTCGCCGCGGATTCCATGCCGATCTCGCCCAAGTCAAACTCCTACACTCTTTGACGCTACCCACGCAGCCAAAGCCGAAGGCGGCTCGACAAATACCCAAGGAATGCCTTCAACTCTCCCCGCGAATCTTCCCTCCAACAAAAAACTCTCCGGAATCAACAACGCATTACCATCAACTTGTGCGGACCCTCTGGAATCTCCTCCTTGCCCTTCCTCTTCTGACCCTCTGCGCCGACGCGCAAACCCTCACCATCACCCACGCCACCGTAATCGACACCGTCACCGGAAAAACTCAACCCGACAGCACGGTCATCATCAATGGCAACCGCATCACCACCGTCGCTCCCTCCACGCAACTCAAGTCCACAGCGGGACAGGTTATCGACGCAACCGGTAAGTACCTCATCCCCGGCCTCTGGGACATGCACACCCACGTCTACTTCGACAGCACAGCCGCAGACGGCACCGACCTCGTCCTACCTCTCTTCCTCGCCAACGGCATCACCGGCGTCCGCGACATGGGCAGCGCACTCGACCCAGTTCTTCAAGCTCGCGACGACATCGCCGCGTCATCGTCTCCTCGGCCCTCGCATGATCGTCTCCGGCCCCATGCTCGATGGCCCCGAATCCCACTACAAAGCCGCCATCGCTATCGCAACACCCGAAGACGGCCGCAAAGCCGTCGATATGCTCAAGGGCCGCGGTGTCGACTTCATCAAAGTCCAGTCCGGCATTCCACGCGAAGCCTACTTCGCCATCGCCGACGAATCAAAAAAAGTCGGCATCCCCTTCGAAGGCCACGTCCCCGACTCCATTCGCGCCTCTGAAGCCGTCGCCTCCGGCCAGCGCACCTTCGAGCACCTCATCGGCATCTTCGAAGCCAGCTCCCCCGACGAAACCAAATATCTCACCAGCAAAAAGACTGTAGGTATGTTCCTCGCGACCTACGACCCCGCGCGCGAAGCGAAGATCATCAACCTCCTCGCCAAAAATCAGGTCTGGCAATGTCCCACCCTCTTCTGGGAGCGCGGCCAGTGGCTCGTAGACGCCATCGACTACACCAAAGACCCCGACCTCGCCTACGCCCCGCACACCTGGGTCGACAAACACTGGCCCGCCGCGCAAAAAGGCATCATGAAATCCCTCGACACCGACCCGCTCCCCATCCGCAGAAAATTCGTCACCCACGAGCTCAACATCGTCCGCAAACTCCACGCCGCGAACGTCCCCTTCCTCGCCGGCACCGACACGCCCGCGGGAGTCGACGTGCTCCCCGGCATCAGCCTCCATCTCGAACTGCAGCGCTTCGTAGCTGCAGGCTTCACTCCACTCCAGGCACTGCAGACCGCCACTCTCAACCCCGCAAAGTTCTACAACAAGCTCAACGACTACGGCACGGTCCAATCCGGCCGCATCGCCGACCTCGTCCTCCTCGAAGCCAACCCGCTCGACAACATCGCCAACACCCGCAAAATCGCAGCCGTCATCACCGACGGTCGCTACCTCTCGCAGCAAGACCTGACCCAGCTCCGCACCAGACTCAAACAACTCGCAGCCACAAAATAGCTATCGTCTGGATCGATCACCGCATCGGCTCTCGCTCGGTTGTCTAGCAGCACTACTTCGCCGCACAATCCTTCCGCCCGGTATCCGCCACACTCGCAATCAACCACTTCCCATCCTTGCGGACTAGATTGAACAAATCCGTCCCGCAGTGGTCCACCTTGCCGTCCACCAGAAACTCGAACGGAGCCCACACCACCGCGAGATCATTGTCGATCCGCACCAGCGGATCATGAATCCGCTCTTCGATCTGCGTAGTTCCCGGCCGCCCCACCCGTTCCGCAAAGGCGTCAAACGTCATCTGCGTCGGCTTGCCGTCACGCATCAGCACCATCGTGCCGCCGGGCAACAGCGGTTCCTTGATCGCCGCCGCATCGCGCTTCGACATACCATCGAACATCGCCTTCACAGGAGCAAGGACCGCCTGCTCCTCCGGTGTTGCGGCATGTAGCGAGGAAGTCAGCATGCCGGCGACTGTGGTTCCGGCAACAAACAAGGCCAAACGAAAGATTTTCATGGCACCGATTGTAAACTCATCCACGGATTGCCAGTCCAATCCAAGAGCCCCGCTTGTGCGGGAACCCGCTTGTTCGAGAATAGGATGGTCTCATGGCCGAGTACGAAAGCGAACTGTCGAAACTGGTCGACCAGCTAAACCGCTCGGCTACCAACGGCAAGTCCAGCGAGAAACGATCGCTCGATCAACTCCTCCAGGTCGCCTGCCGCCGCACCGCCTCCGACATCATCCTCGTCGCCGGCTCGCCCGTCACCCTGCGAGTGAACGGTGCCCTGACACCGGATACAACAACGCCTATCTCCGACGACGACATTCAGAGCCTTCTGCTACCGCTCCTGACCTCCAGCCAGTTGAAAGAGCTGCAGGAACAAAAATCTCTGGACTTCTGCTTCGTCCGCGGCTCCATCGGAAGATTCCGCGCCAACTTCCATCATCAGCGCGGCACCCTCGCAGCCGCGATCCGCCTCCTGCCCGAACAGGTCCCCTCGCTCGAGTCGCTCCATCTTCCTCCGTCTCTCGCGATGTTGACCGAGCGTCGCCAGGGGCTGGTCCTTCTCACCGGCCCAACCGGCTGCGGCAAAACATCCACGCTCGCCGCGTTGGTCGACCGCATCAACGCCCGCCGCCACGACCACATCATCACCATCGAAGACCCCATCGAGTACCAGCACACGAATCGCCTCGCACTCGTCGAACAGATCGAACTCGGCCATGACACACCCAACTTCGCTCGCGCCGTACGATCTGTTTTGCGTCAGGACCCCGACGTCATCATGGTCGGAGAGATGCGCGACAGTGAAACCATGGCCGCAGCCTTGACCGCAGCCGAGACCGGCCACCTGGTTCTATCGTCTCTGCACACAAACGACGCCGCCCAGACAGTCTCGCGGATCCTAGACACCTTCCCCTCCGGACACCAGTCGCAGATACGTCAACAACTCTCCTTGGCCCTTCTCGCAATCATCTCCCAGCAGCTCCTCCCCGCCGCCAACGGCATCGGACGCTACCCAGCCGTTGAGATTCTCGTCGCCACCGGCGCAACGCGAAATCTCATCCGCCGCGGCGACGACCACCAACTCCGCGCAAACATCGAAACCGGACGCGCCGACGGCATGTTGACGATGGAGCAATCGCTCGTCGAACTCGTTCGCGCTGGCCGAATCTCCCGCGAAACAGCATTCGCCCACTGCTATCACCCCGACGACCTCCGCCGACACCTCGAAAGCTAGCGCGAATACATCAAAAAAATGAGAGCCATGGGCACGACCCCCACAGCTCTCACCATCTTTCATTACCGCTTCTTTACTGCGAGTTGCCCTGAATCAGATCCGACGCAACGGGGAACAAGTATCCGAAGAGGCCGTTGGTACCCGCGTTGGGGCCGGCGGTAAAGTACAGCTCCGCCGCAGGAGCCTCGTCAGGATCGTAGCTGTTAGGCGTCGCCGCGTTAGCGAAACTCATGCTCCAGATGCCGTTGATCGAGATCGGCTTTCCGCTCTCATCTTCGAGCAGTCCATCGAACTTACCCGTGTCGAGATCGTACGCAGAGATGAATCCTGCCGACTGCGTCGTTCCTCCAGCCGAGAAGTTCGAAACCAGCAGATGGTGGCTGAAGCGTCCGAAGTCAAGAGGAGCAAGCGTCACGCCCCACGGAGCATTGAGCCAATCGCCATGCTCCAGCCGCCGCAGCAGTTTGCCCTTCGACGAGTAAATGTCGACATAGCCCAGCCCAGGCCCAGGAGTTTCGAAGGGATTGCCGGCAAAGTGCAACGCATAAGTCACGACAAGATCATTGCCGATAGCCTGCACGTTGAACGGCACAAAGTTGCGAGGCAGACGTTCATCCGTGAACGGCTTGTTACCGCCAAAGATATCGTCGTCCGAAGAACTGTTGCCGCGATCGTGATCCTCGTCCTTCGTCTTGACGGGGTTAAACGTGTTGTCGTAAACATCGATCCGCCCCTTCAGAAAGTTCGCAACATAGAGGTAACGGTTGTTATCGACGAAAGCTGTCGTGAGAGCGGTATAGCCCGAGCCCGCATCGCCGCGCGCAACGGTGACGGCGTTAGTCGACGGACCAGGTACACCCGGAGTGTTGCCGACATTCGGATTCCATGCCGCGATGCTTCCATCCAGCGTGGCAAAGATAAACGCCGCCGCTTTGTTCGGAGCAGCAGGGAAATCCGACGGGCTCGAGTTCGGAATCACTCCGGTCGGAGTGCCGGTCGGAAACGTCTTGTCATTGGGATCGGACTTCGGAATCGTGACAACAAGACTCTGCTTCACTCCCGCGCCGTTGAAGAGTGTGGCAACCCCCTTGCCCTCGTCGGCAACCCACCACACACCGCCGGACGCCCGCGCAAGGCCCCAGCTATTGACTAGTTGAGCCTCAGGCGGCTGCTCGGCGACTCCGGCGACGTTTGAGACAAGATTGATCTGCTTGTAGTGCTGTGCAAAAGCAGCCGACGTTAAGGACAGGGATAGCGTTAAGCCTGTAACCAGGCTTGATGTGTGCTTCATTCTGTAGCTCCTTGTATGAATTCCCCCGCAGGCCCGAGGTGCGACCGGCGATGTGCCGTAAAGCAGCTGCCAACGACAGGCGGGGAGGGCTGTGCTGGAACCTATGTCAGCCTAGTTGCCACAGAAAAATAAGTTGTCAGGTCGCTGTCATCTTTCCGTAAAGAGTTATGAGCCAGCGACGCTTCGACAAAAAACACGCCGCATGGCTGTCACGCTGCTTGGAGTGATTTGGATCAGAGAGGCTGTCGATGATCACGCGAGATCAATGAGAAAATAGATGTAGCATGCTTCAACTCTCCTCCGCCGGCAAACGCTTCGGCCAAAAACTCCTCTTCGAAGATGCCAACTGGCTCATCACGCCGGACGAGCGCACTGGTCTGGTCGGCGGCAACGGCACCGGCAAATCCACCCTCCTTAAAATCCTCGCCGGCATCGAAACCCTCGACTACGGCCAACTCACCCGCGTCAAAGGCATGACGCTCGGCTATCTCCCGCAGGACGGCCTCGCTCTCCGCGGCAAAACCGTCTTCGCCGAATGCCTCTCCGTCTTCGACCACCTCCACGCCCTCGAGCGCGAAGCCGAAGATCTCACCCACACCCTCTCCACCGCCGAACCAAAATCAAAAGAGTACGCCGCCGCCGCCGAGCGCTACTCCGACATCGCCGACCAGCTCCACGTCCACGACATCTACACCCTCGACGCCCAGGTCGGCGCCGTTCTCGGCGGCCTCGGCTTCACCAAAGAAGACTGGGAGCGCAAAACCGAAGAGTTCTCCGGCGGCTGGCAGATGCGCATCGCGCTCGCGAAATTGCTATTACAAAAACCCAGCCTCTTGCTTCTAGACGAGCCCACCAACCACCTCGACCTCGAATCCCGCAACTGGCTCGAAAACTATCTTCACGACTACCCCAACGCCTACATCCTCATCTCGCACGACCGCTACTTCCTCGACGTCACCGTCAACAAGACCATCGAGCTGTGGAACAAGCGCATGCACGTCTACCACGGCAACTACGAAAAGTATGTTGCGCAAAAAGAAGACCGCCGCACGCAGTTGATGAACGCCTACAAAAATCAACGCGACCGCATCGAGGCCCTCGAAGCCTTCATCAACCGCTTCCGCTATCAGGCAACGAAAGCCAAGCAGGTCCAGTCCCGCATCAAGGAACTGGAAAAAATCGAGCGCATCGAAGTCCCCGAAGAAGAAGCCACCATCCACTTCTCCATCCCACAGCCTCCCGCCAGCGGCCGCACGGTTCTCGAAGTCGCGGGCCTCAGAAAGATCTATCCCACGCCCACCGGCGGAGAAAAACTCATCCTAGACGATCTCAACTTCACCATCGAACGCGGAGACCGCATCGCCCTCGTTGGCGCAAACGGCGCGGGCAAATCCACTCTCATCCGCCTCCTCAGTCGCCAGGAAGAACCCACCGCAGGCACCGTCCGCGAAGGCCACAACGTCCTCACCGACTTCTTCGCCCAGGATCAGTACAAAGTCCTCGACCCCGACGCCGTCATGCTCGACGACATCAGCGGAGCCGCCCCAAAAGTCCCCGTCGTCGAACTCCGTTCCCTCCTCGGCTGCTTCATGTTCTCCGGCGACGACGTCTTCAAAAAACTCGGTGTCCTCTCCGGCGGCGAGCGCAACCGCTACGCCATGGCCAAGATGCTCGTCTCACCCAGCAACATGCTTCTCCTCGACGAGCCCACCAACCACCTCGACCTCCGCGCCAAAGACGTTTTGTTGGACGCCATTCGCAACTTCACCGGCACCGTCCTCTTCGTCTCCCACGACCGCTACTTCATCGACGGCCTCGCCACTCGAGTCTTCGAAGTAGAAGACCGCAGCCTCCACATCTACCCCGGCAACTACGAAGACTACCTCTGGCGCAAACAAGGTGGCCCCGAAAAGACCGCCGCCTCTCTTGCCACTAGCCTCAAGGCCGCCGCCTCTTCAAACTCCGTCCCCCCTTCAAAGTCCGCTCACCCTTCAAGCTCCGTCATCCTGAGCGAAGTCCCTGAGCTTGTCGAAGGGACGCAGTCGAAGGACCCCGAAGAAGCTGTCGTTGCCAAGACTTCCAACAGCGTTCAGCCTCAAATCCCAATCAAGCGCCTCAACCCCATCAAACTCAAACAACTCGAAGACCGTCTCCACCACGCAGAAGAAGAGATCCCGCGCCTCGAATCCGCCATTACCGCCGTCGAAGCCCGCCTCGGCACCTTCACCTCCGCCGAGCAATCCCAAAAAGACGCCGCCGACCTCGAATCCCTCCGCACAAAACGAACCACCCTCTTAGCCGAGTGGGAAGAACTCTCCCTCACCCTCGAAGAACAACAAACCGCCTAAGCTAAACGCATTTGGCGAAGCGAGAAATGGTTCTATTTGGAACCGCGCTCTGGTTTCAAACCCGTCGATGGGTCTGAGAGCGTCTTTCGATCGACCAGGAAGACATTCTCCGCACCGATCTTGCCGTTCGCGTTGGAGCGCACCACGAACCGCAGCCGCGCCGCCGGCGTTGCCGTCGAAACTGTTGCAGGCAGGTTCACTAAGCGGTCGTCAGTAGTGGCTCCCGCCGGCAAGGCCGGAAGATCGAGCGTCATGATGTGCGCGGAGCGCGTCAGCACCTTTCCTTTTTTGTCGAAGCTGGCCACCATCACACTCAACTCTGATTTCCGCCTCTCTCCCGCGTTCTGCCACGCCAGACTATCGGCGCGGAAGTGGAGCACAAAGTTGTCCGGAGTGGCCGCGTCGCGCCCGACCGACAGCGGGATGCCGTCATAGACCATCAGCCCCCCGCCGGCGACGTTCAGGTCGAAGCTCAACTGCGCTGACGCCTTCCCCTTGGCGTCCAGCGCCGGCGCCACGGAAGCGGTCGTCGAGAAGTAGCCCTCGCGTGTGGTGGCGCGCAGGCTGCGGTCCGTCATCAGCACCTGGATCCTGCGAAACTCTTTCGCATTCTGGCTGACGATGCTGGGTCTGTACGTAAGCGTATAGAACGTCTCGCCATCACTGACGCCAGTGCCGATCAGGTGGTCGACATCGTTACGGCCATGAAAGGCCTGCCCGCCCGTGGCCTGCGCCATTGTGTCGAAATCAACCTGCCCGCCGAACGGATCGTCAATGAAGAAACCGTCTTCGTCGGTCGCAGGCGGTTCAGCAGAGAGCCCAACGGGATCAATCGAGTACAACGTGACCCGCGCATCGCGCAGTATGTTGGCGCAATTGGCGACGGCAGCCCGCAGTTGGTCCTGGGTGCTGGCCGGCAGCCTGTCCCAGCGGAGGCTGGGGAAGCCGCGCCCCACCCAGACCATGTTCTTGTGGCCCGGATGGCCGGACGTCGCCTCCGCGACTGAGATCAGTGAGGCGAAGGCCGCATTGATCTGTTCCCCCTTCCAGCTCCCATTCACCGCCTGCCAGTTGTAGCCCGCGAAGTGCTTATCCAATGCGTCAAGAATCTCTTTGCGCGAAGTCGTGTAGTCGCGCAGCACCATGATGTTTCTGAAGTTGACTGCCACCAGCATCGTGGGCTGCTGCAGCGTATCGCTCTGTCCGTTCAGATAGCGCTTCAAGGAGTAGCGCGCAAAGGCCTCGTCCTGAAACTTCGTGGTCACCTCGTCCAGAACGATGATGCTCACCGGCTCATTCGGTTCCTGCTTGTCTAGCTCTCCGGTTGAGTTGATGACAATAGCCGCAGAGGACGTCTGCGAAGCGGGCTTCGTAGCCGGCTCAAAAGAGAGAATTGGTTGCGGGACCTTGTCTTCGTAGACCCTGAAGTCGTCGCGCGTGAGATTGGGAACAGGCTCGCCCTTCTTGTTATTCACCACCACATCCAGCACCACGATCTGCGATTTCACCTCAAGCGAGTACGCGCCTGGCTGCTGCGATGGCTGCACACCAGGCTTTGCCGGAGGGGCCTGCTGCCCGTAACCTTGGCTCGCAAAAATCAACAGAGTGACAGGGAGAAGAAAAGAGCGGCTGCGACAGGTCAAGTGACACTCCAGGGATGTGGCCTTCAGCTCAAAGACAACCACGCAGAATCTACGATCCGCCACTCACAACCTGTGCTCCATGTTTGTGGCTGACGCGTCAATCTGGTAGTGATCCAATTGGAAGATAAACGGCATTACGGAAACTTGCACGTCATTTCTGGGATCGCAGCCCCCTCTGGGATGCCGATTTGTCTTTGTTCGTTCACGTCTCTGAAAGACCCGATATGATTCCACCGGAAAGCGTCGGCGTTATCTTCGGACACGAAACCCTCCATCGTGTGCGTTAACCGATGACACGCTAAGCGCTGTCTTCAAACCTCTGGAGAGTTAGCTATGGTACGAAGGACTGTCGTTTCCGTGGTCGCAACCCTCACTTTGTTCGCCGGCCCGACGCCCGCGCAAGTTCAGACCGAAATCCCTCCCGCCGTGCCCGGAGCCAAACCCGTGACGGTTGAGCACATCAAGATCCACGGCAAGTCCCTCGAGGGCAATCTCGAAGGCGACGCTGTCGACCGCGACGTCCTCGTCTTTCTTCCGCCCAGCTACAACGCCGACAGACATCGCCGCTATCCCGTCGTCTACGCCATGCACGGCTACTCCATCGGCGCCGAGCAGTGGAGCCACGAGATCCACGTGCCTCAAACCATCGAAGGCGCCTTCGCCCAGGGCGCCAAAGACATGATCGTTGTCCTCCCCGACTCCAAAACCGTCCACAACGGTTCCATGTACTCCAGCTCCGTAACCACCGGCGACTCTGAGAACTTCATCGCCCGCGATGTCGTCGCCTACATCGACGCCCACTACCGCACCATTCCCAATCGCATGAGCCGCGGTCTCGTCGGCCACTCCATGGGAGGCTACGGGGCCAGCCGCATTGGCATGAAACACTCCGACGTCTTCGGCAGCCTCTACATCATGAGCCCCTGCTGCCTGTCGCCGCGCGGCGCGCCCAACCCCGAAATCAGCAAAGCCCTCGAAGCCATCAAGAACCCATCTGAATCCGCCAGCCTCCCCTTCGGCGCTCGTGCTCAGCTCGCCTCCGCGGCCGCATGGTCACCCGACCCGAAGAATCCGCCCCTCTATCTTGATCTCCCCACCAAAGACGGCGTCCCACAGCCTGAAGTCATCGCAAAGTGGGCCGCCAACGCGCCGCTCGCCTTCGTCGACCAGTACATCGCGAATCTCCGCCAGTATCACGCCATCGCAATGGACGTCGGCGACCAGGACAATCTCCGCTTCGACGCCGGCATGCTCCACGACGTCTTCGACAAATATGGCATCGCCAACACCTTCGAGATCTACCACGGCACCCACACCAGCGCTGTGGCCGACCGCTTCCAGAACCACGTCCTGCCGTTCTTCAGCAAAAATCTGTGTTCCACCAACAGCTGTAACTAGCCACCCCTGATTCAGCCCCGGGTGTATGTTCGGCCCAGCTCCGCCAAAATTTCCTCAGATTTATTTCAAAAGTTGGCATGTTTTTCTTCACCACAAAACATGCTGCAATTCACCACGTTCTCACCAGCAATTCACCACGTTCTCACCACCCAAAAACCACAAAAAACGCCCATAAATCGCAGAACCCCACCCAAAAACGCCACCAAAAAAAATTAGCGTCCTTCCCGCAATCGAGCCGCGAGCCGTTCCGGCAACCCCGCCATCAAAATCCGTCCCTGCGCCCCCGTCAGGTCATACGGAACGCGATGATAAACAACCTCTTGCGCCTCCGAGTCATAGATGACAAACGCCGCCCGCCAATCGCAATCCCGCGGCTGCCCTACCGCTCCGGGATTCACCAGGTGCCGCGTCCCCTTTGAAATCAACATCGTCCAGCTCTCCGCCTCATTCTTCGTCCGGAACTGCGGCTTGATCTCATACCAGTCATGCTCCTTCTGCGAGAACCCACCCTGTAAGTGTGTGTGTCCAAAGAACGTAATCGCCGTTCCCATCTGTTGCAGTGGAGCCCAGGCATCCCGCATGCTCAAAATATATTGGTCCTCATTCAACGGCGACCCATGTACACAAGTCACCCCCGGCTCATCCGGCATCACTGGCCCCTGCGGCACGGCTCGCAACCACGCCAGATTCTCTTCGGTTAACTCCTTCTGTGTCCACATCGCCGCCGCCCGAGCTACCGGATTAATCCGAGCGCCGACGAAAGCCCGCAACAGACCCGGTCGTGGTTCCCCCGCACATTGATCTGCGCCTTAGCCCGCATCAGATCAATCACCTCATTCGGACTGCCTCCATACCCCACCATATCCCCAAGATTCCAAAGCGCGTCATACGGCTCTGCCGCCGTCAGAACGGCGTTTAGTGCTTCGAGGTTCCCGTGGATATCTGAAAGTACCAGCGCGCGCATTGCAGGTCCAAACGGCCCAATGGCCAATTCCCTAGTCTATAGGCATTTCTCGCACGGTGAAAATCCACAGACGCCGTCAAACCGCTGATGCCAGCGGCCGCGACCGATCCGTCTTCATCGTCGGTGCCGAAGCCAGCAGCCCCCGCGTATAAGCATGCTGCGGCTCCCGAAACAGCCGCCCCACATCCCCCTGTTCGACAATCTCTCCTCGTTGCATCACCGCCACTCTGTCCGCCACCTGCGCCACCACAGCCAGATCATGCGAGATAAACAACATTGCCAGCCCATGCTCTTGGCGGAGCCCATTCAGTAGCTCCAGAATCTGTACCTGCACCGTTACATCCAGCGCTGTCGTAGGCTCGTCCGCGATCAACAATCGCGGCCGGTTCACAATCGCCATCGCAATCAATATCCTCTGCCGCTGCCCCCCGGAAAACTGGTGCGGATAGTCCTTCCCCCGCCGCTCAGGCTCCGGCAGCTCCACTGCGTGCATCGCCTCCAACACCTTTTCCCTCAATGCCTTGCGCGGTTCATTAGGATGATGAACCCGAATCGCTTCCGCGATCTGAGTCCCCACAGGCATTACAGGATTCAGCGCTGTCATCGGCTCCTGAAAGATCATGGCGATATCGCGCCCACGCCTCCGACGCATCGCCTCTTCTGGCAGACCCAACAAGTCCTCTCCGTCAAAACCAACCGCTCCCGCTACCCGCGCCGAATGCGGCAAAAGGCGCAAAATAGCCAGTGAAGCCGCCGATTTTCCCGATCCAGACTCCCCTACCAGGCCTAGCGTCTCACCCGGATTGATATGGAAAGAGATGTCCCTGACGGCCGCATGCTGCCCAAATGCAATCGACAGATTCCTCACCTGCAGCAGCGGCGCTCGGTTCATAGTTTGGAGTGTAACGAATCACAACCCAGGTAGCTTCCGTCGACGGCACACGCCGCTAGGACTTTGCCCTCGAGATAGCGTCTAATCTCGGTAGCAGACTATGAGAGTCCATTTCCTACGCGCACTCTTCAGCATCGCAACGCTTGCGGCCTCTGGAACCTTCGCCCAGATGCACAAGGTCGCCAAGCCCCAACAGGTCGTCCGCGCCGTCGGTGTCTACGAGTGGACCGGCGACTTCGCCAAGCCCACCGCGAGCCGGCTGATCCCCGTCTCCCTGTTCATCGACGGCAAACTCGAGGATGCCGGCATCTATACCGCCCGTCCTGTGCCCTTCGCCCTTCTCAGCGGAAATGTTTACATTCTGCAAACCGCAGGCGTCGACAAAGGTACACTCGACCTCGCTTACGCCAAGCACCTGCAAGCCGTCGAGCCGACAGGCGATATGGCCTATGACGACGGCTGGTTCGGCTACGGAAGCGTCAAGCCTCTGTCCGCGCCGAGGAAGACCGCAGCGTTGAAGCCATCCAAGACTTTGCCAGTCATAACCACATCGAACGACGCGAACCATCCGCACTTTGGTTCGAAGACGAACACGGATACTGCGTCCACCCAGACAACAGACAAGCCAGATTCAACGACAGCCTCCGGTACGACAAGCACACCGGGCAGCAACGACCCAGATCGCCCTACGATGAAACGGCGCGACAGCTCAGGCACGTCGACGACAGCATCCAGCCCAACCACGGATTCAGGTGCGGCCACCGGCAGCAACCCGCCGGCAGACGATCCTGATCGCCCCACCATGAAGCGCCGAGGCTCTGACAGCGCGCCCTCAGGCGGAGACACAACAACAACCGCATCGACAACGTCGTCCAATGGAAGCACTCCGGCCGATGATCCCGATCGGCCGACCATGAAACGCCGAAGCTCCGACAGCACGACGGCAGATACCGCATCGACAACGAACAGCGGTCCCGCACCCGCCGACGATCCGGATCGGCCAACGCTGAAGCGCCATACTCCTGAAGAAACAAGGAAAGCCAACGGCTCGGCAAACGACGTAGGAACCGTCAGTGGTATAGGATCGCTGAACGACGATCCAAACCGCCCAAACCTGCACCATGGCAAACCTACCAGCGCTATGACCGAGGCCGACCTGCCAAAACTCACAGGCCTGCCGCCAAATCTGCATCAGATGGTCGCGGTCTCAGACGCAGTCAACCGCGATCCTCATCCGTTCACGCTCGCGTGGGACGACGAAGAGCAGCATCAGGCCATCCTCCACAAGATGCAGGGCATGGCTCAGGCCCAGCTGGCCGCGTACGGAACTGATTCCGCACCAACTTCAGCCCCCGCAACTACCGTGAAAAAGACTGCGGCCCCACCCACGCGCTCACGTCGTCCCGCCGCGCCTGCGCCCCAGGTACCTCTGCTGGACGAGGAGTTGAAGGCATACACGTTAAGCTACGGCGGCGCGGCAACCTATATCTACTCTGCGAACACTGGAGGCACAGGCGCTGCGCTGCGCTACGTGACTATTGTCGCGCAAGACGACGGGCTGGGAGACATCAAACCAGCCATTCAGAGCGTCACTGACGCCGCGCATCTGTACCGCACCCCGAAGATGCAGTTCGTCGATGTCGTTGATGCTGAGGCGAGCAATCGCGCCAGTCTCCTGTTTGAGCTCCGCAGCCAGAACGCGCGGCAATTCGCTCTCTACCGCGTCATCGCATCGCATCCCGAACAAATCTTCATCACCGGCACTACGCAGTGAGTCAGCAATGATCATTTGTGGTCGCCTACGAGCGGGCTCTCTCAAATCCGCTGGATGGCAAAACCCCGATATTCAATAGCCAAAACGGTTGAACCACCCGACCGCAGAAGCGTAAACTGGAATCGCAAAAGGGGGTCTATCATGCGCCGCCTGTCCGCGTCTCTCCTCTTCCTCGCTGCGACTGTCACGCTGGGACAAACAGCGAGCAAGTCAGCTACCTACGAAATTCGTCCGGACAACTTAAGCTGTCCTGTCGGCTTCTCCGCCAGCCGCCAAGCGGACTTCCAGACGATGCTCGCCAGCGAACGAAGCCAGCATGGCCCGGCCCAGGGGTTGCACTTAACGCTCTCGCATCTCGCCGCTCCGGCAATCCAAAGCGTTGAGGTAACCGTCTACGGCATCTCTCCAAAACTGCGCGCCCTTCCCGTCGATCCATCATCCAGCGATACCATCTCGAAGACCTTTGAGTTGCAACGCCAGGCTGGCAGCAACAGCCTCACCGACGCCGATGTCTGGATGCATAACGTAGGGTCGCTGAGCAGGGTCGACCTGATCTCGATCACCTACACCGATGGAAGCACCTGGCATGCAACTGACAGTCTGAAGTGCCGCATCGTTCCATCGAACTTCGTCCTCGTCGGCCGCCGATAGCATAGTCGGCCATATAGTCTCGACCTCTTCGAAACGCAAAAAAGCCCTGCCAAAGCAGGGCTCTTTTGCATTGAATCGAAAAAGTTAGACCGGGACTGAGGTGAGTTCAGCCGGGTCGACGTTGACGAAGCGGCCATGCTGGCCCTTGTCCTGGAAGCGGACGATGCCGTCTACCTTCGCGAAGAGAGTGTCGTCCTTGCCGCGGCCAACGTTCGCGCCGGGCTTCAGCGGTGTTCCGCGTTGACGGACGATGATGCCTCCACCGAGGATCGTCTGACCGCCGAATACCTTGACGCCGAGCCGTTGGGCGTTTGAGTCGCGGCCGTTCTTGGATGAACCTAAACCTTTTTTATGTGCCATTCGATTGCCTCTTTCGGGATCAAAAAACCAAAGAAATCTTTTCTGAGAAGAGCCCTTACTTCGCTGCTTCTTCCTTGAAACTCTTGCCGTTGACCAGGATCTCGTTGATCTTGACTTCGACGAAGCTCTGGCGGTGGCCTTGCATCTTCTTGTACTGCTTCTTCCGCTTCAGCTTGAAAACAAGTATCTTATCGCCGCGGCCTTCGCCGACGACGGAGGCCAGGACCTTGGCACCCTTGAGGTCGGACTCGAACTTGCCCTCTTCGCCGCTGACGGCGAGGACATCGGAGAACTCGAGCTTGCCGTCTTTGTGGGCGGTCGTTTCGATCTTCAACTTCTCGCCTGGGGAGACGAGGTACTGTTTGCCGCCGGTGCGGATGACTGCGTACATGGCTAAAACCTCAAGCGTGCGCTGTAGGGCGCTAACCGCTTTCTTCCAATAGATTGTGCTGCATGGGGCGCGTGGACTTGTGGTTCCCGCAGCCCTTGAGATGGAGGCACAAAGGGCTACAGCGCCAAACTTAAAAAGTGTATCGCGTTCAGGGGGTGGGGTCAATGATTCCTGGTATTCGCTACTTTTTTTGTTGTGGTGTTTTTGATGGGGGTTTTGAAGAAAATGGGCGTTTTATGATGGTTTTTGGGTGGTGAGAACGTGGTGAATTGCTGGTGAGAACGTGGTGGATTGCAGCATGTTTTGTGGTGACGAAAAAAATGCCAGGTTTGAAAAATAAATCTGTGGAAATTGCCGGGTGGAGCGCTCAAGTACGCTGTAAGGCATGAAGATTGCGATTGTTACCGGGGCGGCGCAAGGGATTGGGCGTAGGACGGCTGAGGTTCTGGCAGGGGCGGGGTTTGGGTTGCTTCTTTTGGATCGGCAGCCTTCGACGGCTACGCTGGCGGTGGTGCGTGGAGCGGGCGTCGAGGCCGAAGAGGTCGTGGGGGATCTGACGGATGAAGCGGTAATCGCTCGTGCGGTCGAGGAGATGCGCGGGCGCTGGGGGCGGGTGGATGTGCTTGTGAATAATGCCGGGATCAGTTTGATCGCTGCGGCGGAGACGGTGGATGCGGCGACGTTCCGGCGGATGCTGGAGGTGAATCTGGTTGCACCGTTTCTGCTGGCGAAGGCGTTTGGCGAGATCATGCTGGAGCAGAGGAGCGGAAGCATTGTGAATGTGGCTTCGATCGCCGGGCTGGTGGGGGTGTCGGACCGGTCGGCCTATAACGCTTCAAAGCACGGGCTGGTGGGGCTGACGAGGACGCTTGCGGCGGAGTGGGGCGGGCGCGGGGTGAGGGTGAATGCGGTGTGTCCTGGGTGGGTGAAGACGGAGATGGATATTGCGGACCAGGCGGCTGGCGGTGGGTATAACGATGCGGACATCGAAGGGGTGAATCCGATGGGGCGGTTTGCTTCGCCGGAGGATATTGCACAGGCGATTCTGTTTCTGGCGGATCCGGAGAGGAGCGGCTTTGTGAATGGGCATACGCTTGTTGTGGATGGTGGGTGGACGAGCGATGGGAGCTGGCAGAGTTTGAGGATGAAGAAGCGGTAGGGTAGGTTGCCTGATTTAGGTGAACACAAGCGCGTTTCCCGGTACCGATGTGGCTTGTCGCTCTACTTCTTCGCATATGCGATTCTTCTTTCACACACTCTCAGCGACAAGGGCCTGCGCCGGAACCGCCGTTCTGGCTTTGACGTACATTTTCTTGACCTCTTATGAACTCAACCGTCGTCCGCCCATCTAACCTTTCCCTGCGTGCGGCCCTTCGGCTCGCCCTCCTCTTCGCCGCCATCAAGCTCGTCCTGCAGTTCGCCCTCACACTCTGGACCCAACACATCGGCTACAGCTACTTCCGCGACGAGTTCTACTACATCGCCTGCGGCCGTCATCTCGCATGGGGCTTCGTCGACCACGGCCCCATCGTCGCCGTGCAAGCACGCCTCGGCGAGTTCCTCTTCGGCGACTCTCTATTCGCCATCCGCATTCTCTCCGCACTCGCCGGAGCCGCCACCGTTTTCCTCACCGGCCTGCTCGCCTGGGCCCTCGGCGGCCTCCGCCCCGCACAGGCGCTGGCGATGCTCGGCGTCCTCGTCGCTCCCATCTACATCGCCATGGATGGCTTTCTCTCCATGAACTCCTTCGAGCCCGTCTTCTGGATGCTCTGCGCGCTCGCGCTCATTCGCCTCATCGACAGCGCTCCGCAGCCCTTCTGGTGGACCGTCTTCGGCCTCTCCGCCGGCATCGGCCTGCTCAACAAACCCTCGATTCTCTTCTTCCTCATCGCCGCCGGCATCGGCCTGCTCCTCACGCCGCAACGCCGCATCCTCTTCACTCGCTGGGCCGCACTCGGAATTGCATTAATCATCGTCATCGCGCTGCCCTACGTCCTCTGGCAGATTCACAACCACTGGCCCACGCTCGAGTTCTTTCACAACGGCAAGGTCGGAAACAAGAACGTCATCCTCGGCCCTATGGGCTTCTTCAACGCCCAGCTCGGGCAGATGCACCCCGTCAACGCTCTGCTCTGGATCACCGGCCTCATCTCTCTTCTGCGCGCGCGCTCTATCCCCCGCGGCCGCTGGATTGGCTTGACCTTCCTCATCTTCTACGTGCTCATGTTCGTCCTGCACGCCAAGGACTACTATCTCGCCCCCATCTATCCAGTGCTCTTCGCCGCCGGTGCCATCGCCTGGGAGCGCCGCTTCGCTACAAAGCCCCTCGTCGCCGCCAAACGCGTCTTCGCCTTCCCCCTCTTCGAATCCGCACTCATCCTCACCGGTCTTCTCATCCTGCCGATGTCCTCGCCCATACTTCGCCCCGCCGCTTGGGTTCGTTACACCACCGCGCTGCACCTGAAGAGCAACAAGACCGAAACCGCCTCCAGCGGTGAGCTCCCGCAGTTCTACGCCGACCGCTTCGGTTGGCAGCAACAAGTCGCAATCGTCGCTCGCACCTTCAACTCCCTTTCACCTGCAGACCAGCGCCGCGTCTGCATCTTCGCTGGCAACTACGGTGAGGCCGGCGCCATCGACTTCTTCAACCGCCGCGATCATCTCAACCTTCCACCTGCCCTCAGCGGACACAACAATTACTGGCTCTGGGGCATGCACGGCTGCGATCCCGACGTTGTTATCGGTGTCATTGATGACTCTCCGGACGATGTCTCGAAGAAATATGAGTCCGTTACCATTGTCGGCGTGCGCGACACGCCCTATGCCATGCCCTTCGAGCACGGCAACATCTACCTGCTTCGCGGCCGCCGTCCCTCCGCGCCCGTCAACTGGGCCGACGAGCGCCACTACGACTGAGCCATATCCGGGCTCCTCGCCCGCGAAGCGCGTTTCTCGCTACTAATCCGTGGAGTGCTATTCGGGTTTTCCGTTTGATAGACGAAGGCGACGGTCGATCCAAACGCGAAAGCTACGATTTCGGAAAGTTTGGCTGGGTCACCGACCCAGAAGGAAATCGGGTCGAGCTTTGGCAGCCAATAAGAAACGCATAATGCATTTATTCCGAGCGACCTGCGCGCCCCTCTAGCGGGGGTCTTATGTGCCAGTAGAGTACGAGGTGGTTCGATCGGTACCGATAAGTCTTAGGGCTAAGTCGGCTTGTCGGGAGTGATCCGGATGGGCCGGATCACTCCCGCTATATGCGTTTCTTCGGACTAATGTAACTCAACGTTTCTCCATGGGCCGCTCATACACTTATCGTTTGCGAATGAAGAAGCGGTAGACGGCTTTCGGATTGACATTTTGGTGGGGTGGCCTTCCTAATAGGGAAAATACTTTTTTGTATACCTAGGGGGTCGACGTGACCGAGGCCAAATCGAACTTCAAAGAGACTTCGCGGCGCAGTTTTCTGAAGGGGCTGACGGCGACTCCGGCCGTGGCGCTTGCATCGGGAGGCGGTTTGCTGGCTTCCGTGTCGAACGGAGAGGCATTCCAGGCTCCGCGATCTGCGCAAAAACCTGCGCCGACTCCGGCGGCGGCAAAGTCGAAGAAATTTGTGGGGATACAGATCGGGGCACGGTCGTTTGTGGATGAGGGGGTCGATCAGTGTCTGGACACGCTGCAGGAGACGGGCGCCGTCAATGTGGTGTTGGCCACTGTTTTTACTTATGGAACGGGGCTGGCGGGGAGGCAGGTGCACGGGGAACCGCTGCCGGACCACGGAGTGAAGGAGTACGACACGGTTCATGGCGGGAGTTTCACGCGAGTGCATCCGGAGTTTTATGCGGACTCGGTGATCAAGGACATTCGGGCTCCGGAGCTTGGGGAGTTCGACATTCTCGCGGATGTGATTCCGAAGGCGAAGGCGAAAGGGATGCAGACGTATGCGCTTTTTGAAGAGGCCTACAACCCGCGGTTGATGGCAAACTTCGAAAAGGTCTGCGAGGTGGATGCGTATGGGAAGCTGGGGCGGGCGACGTGCTTCAACAATCCTTATGCGCGGGCGTTTTTGTCGTCGATGGTTTCAGACTGGATGGCGAATAACGATCTTGACGGGCTGATGTGGGAGTCGGAACGGCAGGGGCCACTGAACACGACGCTTCGCGCGCATTTTGTGAAGTATGGCACGCAGAAGCCGTCGATCAATTGCTTTTGTGACTACTGCATCCGAAAGGCGAAGGATGTTGGGATCGATGGGCAGCGTGCGCGGCAGGGGTACATGGTGCTCGACCGTTGGGTTGCGAGAACGCTTGCCGAGCCGAGGTCTGCTGACGGAAGTTTCGTCTCGTTGTGGCGAATCTTTCTGGAGTATCCGGAGATTCTGGCGTGGGAGCGTTTCTGGTACACGTCGCAGGAGGAGATGTACGGGATCATCTATGGGACGGCGAAGGGCATTAATCCCAGGGCGCAGATCGGTTGGCACATTATGCATCTTGTGACGATGAGTCCGTTTTATAGTGCGGATACGAATTACTCGCGACTGGTGCATGTCTCGGACTACCTGAAGCCCTCGACGTACAACAACTGCGCGGGGCCGAGGCTGGCGGTTTATATACGGAACGTACAGTCGACGATCTTTCGCGACCAGACTCCGGAGCAGGTGCTGGAGATGCATTACAAGATCATGGGGCTGCAGGGCGAGCCTACTCTGGATAAGCTGCCGACGGCGGGGTTGTCGGGCGAATCAGTGGGCGTTGAGACGCGGCGTGCGATTGCTGATGTGGACGGGACGATACCGATCTACCCGGGGATCGATATCGATATTCCCACTGGGTTGGATGAGAAGCGGACACAGCCTTCGGACGTGAAGGCGGCTACGCTGGCTGCGCTGAACGCGGGGGCTCCGGGAGTTGTGTTGTCGCGGAAGTATGCGGAGATGAAGTTGACGAATCTTGCGGGGGCTAAGGCGGCGCTGAAGGAGTTTGGGGCGATTTGATGTGCGTGCGCGAACTTTTTTGCGCTGAGGATGTTGCGCAGGCGATTCTGTTTTCTGACGGAGCCGGAGCGGGGTGACCAAATCCGGTGCCGGCTTAGTGAAGGCCGGGGCTAAAGCCCCTGATTCGCGGTGGATTTATTCGCAGGGCTAAAGCCCTGCGCTCCCACCGAAGCAACTGCAACGGCATTCGGTGTGATGTTAGCCTCTTGCGTCTTCACGCAGGTGAAGAGGAGCTGGGTCGACGGCGTGGGGTTGGGAAGCGCTGGAGAAGGGGTATGTATCTGACTGAATAGCGAGACGCGCGCGAACGGGATTTTCTTCGATGTAAATGCGATGTTGAAGATAGTCGTCGGGGTCTTTGATGCGTTGTTCGTTGAAGCCTTCCTGCCAGACATTCAGTTTGCTTTTGAGTTGGAAGGAGAAGCCTCCCTTGACGAACTGTATTGCTTTTTCGAGAGAGACGTCTCTTGCGGGTGTGAGCAGGAGGTGAATGTGGTCAGGCATTACGACGAAGGCGTGAATCTGGAGGAAGTTCTTTGTGCGGTTTTGCTCGAGAACGCTTAGCAGGATATTTGCGTTTGATTCGACCTGGAATAGGCGGCGGCGGTCTGCAGTGACAGTGGTGACGAAGAACGTTCGAATTTCCTGCGGGGCGTGCAGCATAGGTGAAGTTTAGAGTAGTAAGGGCCCGGGGCTAAAGCCCACGATTCGCCGTGGATTTATTCGCAGGGCTAAAGCCCTGCGCTCCCACCGAAACAAAGGCAACGGCATTCGTGCCGGTAGGGTCGGAGATATCTGTAAGGCCCTGGGCTCACACCGGAACGGCCCTACGTCGCGGCGAGTTTTGAAGTTTGCGTGCGATGCACCGCTAGAATGGTCATCGTAATCATTTATGAATTCTTCGAATCTGCCGGCTGTTGCTCCTCCGTCGCATGCTTCATCGGAAGCCATTAAGCGTCTGCTGCCTTGGCTGGTGGCGGTCGCGTTTTTTATGGAGTCGCTGGATACCACCATTCTGAATACGGCGGTTCCTGCGATCTCGGCGGCGCTGCATGTGACGCCTCTTAGCATGAAGGCGGTGCTGGCCAGCTATACGCTGAGCCTTGCGGTTTTTATTCCGATCAGCGGATGGGTGGCGGACCGGTTTGGAACGCGCCGGGTGTTTGCGACTGCGATTGGATTGTTTACGCTTGGTTCGTTTCTTTGCGGTGTTTCGAGCAATATTGATGCGCTGGTTGCGTGCCGTGTATTGCAGGGCATGGGCGGGTCGATGATGGTGCCGGTGGGAAGAATGACACTGGTGAGGACGTTCTCGAAGTCGGGCCTGCTTCGTGCGATGAGCTTCGTTTCGATACCGGCGCTGATCGCACCAATGCTTGGACCGATCGCGGGCGGCCTGATTGTCGGATATCTTCACTGGCGGTTCATCTTTTTCGTGAATATCCCGATCGGGCTGGCGGGATTGGTGCTGGTCTATCTGTATCTGCCGGATTTTCGCGAAGAGGAGACGCCTCCTCTGGATGTTGTCGGACTTATTTTGTTTGGCTCGGGGATCGCACTGCTGTCGTATGTGCTGGAGGTTTTTGGCGAGCATACGTTGAGTGTGGGTGAGATCACGGGGCTGCTGGCGGTGTCGCTTGCGCTGCTTGCGGGTTATTGGCTTCATGCGAAGACGCTTGAGTTTCCGCTGCTGCAACTGAGCCTGTTCCGGATCCGCACGTTCCGCGCGGCGGTTGGCGGCGGCTTGTTCACGCGGCTGGGAATTGGAGGCGTGCCTTTTCTACTGCCGCTTCTCTACCAGGTCGGTCTGGGGTTTACACCGATTCAGTCGGGGTTACTGCTCATGCCGCAGGCGCTGGCAGCTATCTGCGTGAATTGGGTGATACTGCGTCTTCTGGCGCGCTTCGGCTACCGTGGAGTGCTGGTTGCCAATACGATCATCATCGGTATGCTGCTTCTTCTGTTTGCGACGATTGGATTCCATACGCCGATTTGGGTGATTGTTGCGCTGGCGTTTTTGTATGGGGCTTACAGTTCGCTGCAGTACACGAGCATGAATACGCTGGTCTACGCGGATACGACGGAGGAGGAGACCAGTGCCGCGAACACAATCTTCAGCACGGTGCAGCAGATGGCGATCAGCTTCGGTGTTGCGACGGCGGGGTTGGCCACGGCATTTTTTATCCCGGAGAATTCTCAGTCGAACCCGGCTTTGATGATTAGTGGCCTGCACAAGGCGCTTTTGTCGCTGGGAGTATTGACGATGCTTTCGACGAGTGTTTTTAGCAGTTTGAAGCGCGAGGACGGCAGGGTTGTGAGTCAACAGAAGTCAGTGCATCCGGGGGGCTGATTGCGACGTTCAGGCATGCCCAGGGACTTCGAGTGCTAGTGGAGTTTGTAGGGTGCGGCGGGGGTGGGGATGGGGTCGGGGAGTTTGGGTGGGTCGATGGTGGTGGCTCCCGTGAGGCCTTTGCCGGTGACGTTGCTGATGTTCAAGAGTGGGCCGGAGAAGCCGGTGACTTTGATGTCGCGGATGTCGGCGTCTTTGATGTTTGCGAGGAAGATGCCCTTGGCGCAGGTGCCGGTTACGTTGGCGAGGGTGAAGCCTTCGAGGGGCTTGTGCGGGTGGATGCCGGTGCCGTCGACGAGCGTGGGGACGTCGGTAACTTTGATGTTGGTGAAGCGGAAGTTCTTGATGGTGGGGATGCCTTCGTCGCCGGGGACGGGGTCTTCGCCCATGAGGCCGGAGTTGAGGATGTTGAAGCGGAGGAAGCCGCCGGTGGTGCCGGAGACGTCGAGGTTGTTGCAGGAGATGTCTTCGATGAAGGCGCCGCGGCCGGGACGGGATTTGATGTAGACGGCGAAGGTTTTGGCGGCGGTGAATTTGCAGTCGCTGATGCGGACGTTGCGAATACCGCCGGAGGTTTCGGAGCCGATGCCGATGCAGGCGAAGATGGAGTCGGCGAAGGTGCAGTTGGTGATGGTGACGTCTTCGGTGGTGATGGCGGGATTGATTCCGATCTGGGATGCGGCTTCGGCGCCGCGGCCGGATTTGAGGGAGATGCAGTCGTCGCCGGTGGCGATGTCGCAGTGGTCGATGAGGACGTGCTGGCAGGAGTCGATGTCGATGCCGTCGCCGTTGCCGCCGGTGGAGCGGATGGTGAGGTTTTTTATGGTGACGTTGCGGCAGAGGGTGGGATGGAGGGACCACATGAGGTGGTAGCTGGTGGAGAAGTCTTCGAAGCGGAGATTGGAGCAGTTGATGGGTTCGATCAATGCCGGGTGACGGAGGGGGGAGCCGGGGCGGGGGCGTCCGCCGAGGGCGTCATTGCCGATGATTTTTCCGGGGCCGACGATGCCGGTGTCGTCGGCGTCGATGGCGTAGAGGAGAGCGGTGTGGCCGGGGATCCAGCGGCCCTCCCAGCGAACCTGGGTGACGGGGTAGTCGTCCATGTCGGGGGTGCCGGTGAGAATGGCATCGGGGGCGAGGCGGAGTAGGGTCTTCGCACGGAGTTGGAGGGCTCCGGTAAGGTAATTGCCGGCCGGGATGAGGACTTCGCCGCCGCCGAGAACGGAACAGCGGTCGATGGCCTGCTGGATGGCGGCTGTGTCTTTGGTGGCGCCGTCGCCGGTGGCTCCGTAGTCGCGAATGTTGAGGGTAAGGTTCGCGGATTTGGGCGGGGCCTGGGGTGCGGGTTTGGGCTTCGACGAAGGCTCGGCGAGGGCGCGGGAGTTGAGGGGATTGAGGGCCGAAATGGCTGGGACGGCGAGGAGAGTTTGGGTAGCGGACTTCAGGAAGCGGCGACGGGCACTATTCATGGCATCAGCTTTCAGGATGGCGAGCTCGGGGATGAAAGGTATGTCCAGATATTTTAGGACGAAATTTGCGACTGACGGCAGACGTGGGGCTTGTCCTTGTGGCAGACTGTTGCTGCTGAGGTCGAGGCTATGAAGAACTCGCTTCTTTCTGCTACGGTTTTGGTTGGGTCTTTCGTATGGGGTGGAACGGTGCTGGGTCAGAACGTTCCGGAGCATGCTCGCGATGGCGGGACGGTTCAGCGGGTTCAGAGCATCGACATTCCAACGATCTCGAACGCTCCATTTTCCGCGGTAGTCGTCACCGAGTGGACGAAGATCATGCCGGACGGTAGCACGGCGCTGATGAAAAACCACAGGACGGTGGCAAGGGATAGCGTGGGGCGCGTGTTCGAGGAGCGACGCTACTTCACACCTGACGGCGATAAACAGGTGACGGCACTCCTGCAGATGGACTACAAGGATCCCACGACGCATCAGTCGATTCAATGTTCTGTGAATACGCGGGTGTGCTCGGTATACACGCATAGCTGGCCTACGACGGTGACTCAGGCCAAGCCTCCAACGGCTGCACAGAGTGCCGCGAACGGGACAAAGTGGGAGGATCTGGGGCGGAAGGTCGTGGACAATGTCGAGGTAGTGGGATCGCAGGAGGTGATGACGATTCCAGTGGGCACGATGGGGAACGAGAAGGAGCAGCCGGTGGTGAAGGAGTTCTGGTACTCGCCACGACTGAAGATCAATGTGACGACGAAGCGTTTTGATCCGCGGGCCTCGGCGGTGCAGAACTTCTACGTGACAGAGATCAATCAGGCCGAGCCGGACGCACAGCTGTTCCATCCACCTGCCGGCTACCGGGTGGTGAACATGGATGCGCTTCAGGGGCAAGTGCAGGGACAAATGCAGGGGTCGGTCGAGAGGCACTAGAGAGCGGCGGCGCTGGCGTGGAGGTCTTCGAGCCAGAGGGCCAGGTCGAGTTTTCGGGTGGTGAGGTCGCGGGTGGCGATGAGGCCGAGGATGGCGTCCTGAATCTCGGAGGGAAGTTCGGCGAAGGCGTAGCCGGTGCGGGTGCGGGCGATGGTGTCGAGTTCGTCGAGGCCGAGCTGATAGTCGAACGGGAGAGTGCTGCTGGTGGTGGTGGTGAGGGCCGCGTCGAGGTGGGCGGCGAAGTACTTCGATTTGGGCTGAAGGATAAGTGGGGCGATGGCCTGGAGGGTCGCGAACTGCGAAGGACTGAGATTTTTTGCGACGTAGACGGTGCCGTTGTCGATAAGTTGTTGAAGGCGAAGGCTGGGAGCGGGCTCGGTGGTGCGATATGGCGGGATGATATTCAGATGTTCCGCGCTGATGGCCACGATACGACTCTCCTGATGATGCACACTGCATGGCTTACGTTCGTGTACTTATTGGACGATGGAAAGGGGAGGAAAAGTCTCTTTTCGGAACGCTTGATTCTCCCCCAAAGGTGGTATGTCGATCCAGGAGATTTTGTGGGGTTTGTGGATAACAAGGCATTATCTCCATTTCGGTAACAATGGGGAGAACCTGACGGTTTTGAAGGAGCGGTGATGGCGGTGGGATGTGAGGACGCGGTACGGATTAAGGTGATGAAACTGGATGCAGCGGCGCAACTGCCGCGGTACGCGCATACGGGACCGTTTGGAGATCTGGCGGCGGATTTATACGCGGTTGAGAGCGCGACGCTGGCGGCTGGTGCGACGATGCCGGTGGCGACGGGTGTGGCGATGGAGTTTCCGTCTTCGCATGGAGCGCTGGTGGAGGATCGGTCGGGGCTGGCGGTGCGCGGAGTGACGACGTTGGCGGGTGTGATTGATCCGGGGTATCGCGGGGAGATCAAGGTGGTGATGACGAATTTGAGCGCGGGGGCGGTGGAGATCAAGGCGGGGGACAGGATTGCGCAGTTGCGGATTGTGCGGCGGATTGAAGCGCAGTTTGACGAGGTGAGTGAGTTGGTGGAGGCTGCGCGAGGGGCGAGGGGGTTTGGGAGCACAGGCAGCTGAGGTGCTGCCTCAGATTTTTCGTCGGAGAAGAAGAACAGACAACAGCAAGAGCGAAATACAGGGGTTCTTCGCGCCGCTGAGAATGACGACGTAAAACAAACGAAGATACAGAACAAACGATGATGACACTTATTTTCAGAGACGCGGCACCCGGTTGTTTGTTTGTGCGCGCGGCGTATGCTTTGGGTGCCAGTAATTCGATAGGTTTGGAGGCGCTATGAGTGGAGTTGCCGCAAGTGAGCTGCGGTGGCCTGCATTGACCTGGAGCGAGTGGTCGGCGACGGCGGATACGTTGCACATGTGGATGCAGATTGTGGGGAAGACACGGCTGGCGCTGACTCCGCTGCAGAACCATTGGTGGAATGTTCCGCTGTATGTGACGGCGCGGGGGTTGGGGACGTCGGCGATGGCGTATGGCGACGATGTGCTGGATATCGAGTTCGATTTTGTGTCGCATATGCTGCATCTGCGGTTGGGGTCGGGGAAGGAACGTGCCTTGCCGCTGAGGGCGCAGACGGTGGCGGATTTTTATCGGGAGTATCTGGGGTGTCTGGATTCGCTTGGGGTGTCGGTGAAGATCAATCCGATGCCGGTGGAGGTGCCGACTCCGATCCGGTTCGACCTGGACAAGGAGCATAAGTCGTATGACCCGGAAGTATGCGCACCGGTTCTGGAAGGTGCTGGTGCATGCGGAGAAGGTATTTCGAGAATGGAATACGGGATTTCTGGGCAAGGTGAGTCCAGTGCATTTTTTCTGGGGGAGCTTCGATCTTGCAGTGACTCGGTTCTCCGGGAGGGCGGCTCCGCCACGGCCGGGTGCGGATGCGATTCAGCGGGAGGCTTACTCGCATGAGGTGATCTCTGCGGGGTTCTGGCCGGGGAATGGAGGGTATGGAGCGGCGGCGTTTTATTGTTATGCGGCTCCGGTGCCGGAGGGGCTGGCAGAGGTGAAGGTTAGTCCGGACGCCGCGGGATGGGATAAGACGTTGGGGGAGTTCATCTTCAAGTACGACGCGGTACGGGCACAGGCGTCGCCGGAGAAAGCGCTGATGGAGTTTCTGGAGAGCGCGTATGCGGCGGCAGCGAATGTGGCGAAGTGGGATCGGGCGGCTTTGGAACGACGATGAGGCGAGGTGGTCGCGGAGGTCCGCTTAGCGTGCGACAATCTTAATAGCGAGCCATGCCCAACACGCAAGTTCAGCCAGTGGTCCAGACCCCCTCTCCAGCAACCATTACACCGGCGCTGCTCAAGCAGCACAGCATTACTGCGGACGAGTACAAGCGCATTGAAGAGGCGCTGGGGCGGACGCCTTCCCTGACAGAGTTGGGGATTTTTTCGGTGATGTGGTCGGAGCATTGTTCGTACAAGTCTTCGCGGGTTCATTTGAAGCGGCTGCCGACACGTGGTGAGAGAAAGACGGGGCCGGGCAGTGTTGTGCAGGGTCCGGGCGAGAATGCCGGGATCATTGATGTGGGGGATGGGTGGGCCTGTGCGTTCAAGATTGAGTCGCACAATCATCCGAGCTACATCGAGCCGTATCAGGGTGCGGCTACGGGTGTGGGTGGGATTCTACGAGATATTTTTACGATGAATGCGCGGCCTCTGGCGGTGATGGATTCGCTGCGGTTTGGGCCGCTGGATGAGGCGGAGCCTGATGAGGCGCTGCGGCGGAGGAACCACCAGATTGCTACTGGCGTGGTGCATGGTGTGGCCGGGTATGGGAATTGTTTTGGGGTTCCGAATCTGGGGGGCGAGACGCGGTTTGAACCTTGTTATTCGGGGAATCCGTTGCTGAATGCGTTTGCGCTGGGATTGGTGAAGCGCGATGAGATTTTTTATGCAAAGGCTGTTGGGGTTGGCAATCCCGTGATCTACGTCGGTGCGAAGACGGGGCGTGATGGGATTCATGGAGCCACGATGGCTTCGGAGGAGTTCACGGAAGGTAGCGAACAGAAGCGGCCCAATGTGCAGATGGGCGATCCGTTTATGGAGAAGCTGCTGCTGGAGGCTTGTCTGGAGGCGATGGCTACCGGTGCTGTGCTGGGAATTCAGGATATGGGTGCCGCGGGGCTGACTTGTTCGACTTGTGAGATGGGTGCTCGTGGTGGGCTGGGGTTGACGGTGGAGCTTGATCGCGTGCCGCAGCGCGAGACGGGCATGACAAGTTACGAGATCATGCTGTCGGAGTCGCAGGAGCGCATGTTGCTGGTGGCTGATAAGGAGCGTGCCGTTGAGGTGCTGGATGTGTTTTCGAAGTGGGGGCTGGATGCTTCGATTGTGGGTGAGGTGACGGCAGAGCCGAAGATGCGGATTACTCAGAGCGGCGTGCTGGTGGCGGATATTCCGAATCAGAGTCTGACGGATGATGCTCCGCTGTATCACCGGCCAGTGGGAGTGTGGAAGGCTCCGGTGCCGTTGGATCCTCCCGCTTGGGTATTGGAGGAGTTGAAGAAGCCGCGGGACTATACGGCGGATTTGAAGAAGCTGCTGGCTAGCGCGAATATCTGCGATAAGCGTTGGGTGTTCGAGCAGTATGACTCGATGGTGCAGACGAATACTGTGCAGGGGCCGGGTGGTGAGGCTGGCGTGATTCGGATCAAAGGGACAGGGAGTAGGGAAGAGGGAGTAGGGAGTAGAAGGCAAGAGCGTGGGCTTGCGATGGCTCTGGCTGGGAATGGGCGCTGGACTTATCTTGATCCGAAGCTGGGGGCGATGCATGCTGTGGCGGAGGCGGCGCGGAAGGTTGCTTGTACCGGGGCGACTCCGGTGGCGGCTACGAATTGTTTGAACTTTGGAAATCCAGAAAAGCCGGAGATTATGGCGCAGCTTTCGGCGGCGATCGATGGGATTGCGGAGGCTTGTAACGCGCTGGGGACGCCGGTTACGGGTGGGAATGTTTCCTTGTACAACGAGACGAAGGGTGAGGGGATTTATCCGACTCCGGTGCTGGGGGTGGTGGGGATTATTGAGGATGTGACGAAGGCTGTCCCGAGTGGGTTCCAGAGAGTTGGGGATCGCGTCCTTCTCATCGAAGGAATGTGGGAGAGTGATAGCTACCCACTTCAAGCTTTTGGTTCTTCTGATTACGCGAAGACAGTTCTGGGCACGATTTGGGGAAGGCCTGAGTGGTTCGACCTGCGAGAGGCGGCCCGACTGAATGCGTGCCTCATTGCACTTGGAAATGCGAACATTTTGAATTCGGCTGCCGACATTTCGGACGGTGGACTTGCCGTAGCTCTGGCAAAAGCTTCACTCGCAAACAATGTTGGAGGCAATTTCGACGAGAGTCGTGGAACATTTTCGAAGCCCGACCAATTATTTCGCGAGAGGGCTTGCGGTGTAATTGTTTCCTGCTCGTCCCAGCATGAAGCACAGGTGCGAAAGATAGCAGAAGAACATGAGATGAACGTTTGGACGCTGGGCGAGACGACCGAAGATGATTTTGAATTCTCATTGGGTGGTAAGTTTGCCATTCGGGTAAAGCTAGAAGAGCTTCGAAACGCCTACTCAGGAGCACTTGAAGCCCAGCTTGCGGCAGAGGTGGTGACGGCATGAGCGATGTTTTAGTTCAAGACAGGCTTGTGGCGTTGGACGCAGTTGGAACAGCAGATTCCTCCGCTGCGCTTCGGAATGACAACCAAGAGGCGATGTTCGCTGAGGACGATGTGACTCCCTTCGATAAGCTGCGCGAAGAGTGTGGAGTGATGGCGGTGTATAACCACTCTGATGCGGCGCGGCTGACTTACTGGGGATTGTATGCGTTGCAGCATCGGGGGCAGGAGTCGGCGGGGATTGCGAGCGCGGATGGGCAGCAGGTGAACGACATCAAGGGGATGGGGTTGGTGTCAGAGATATTTACGGATGAGGTATTGGCGCGGCTTCCGGGGCATATGGCGATTGGGCATACGCGGTACTCGACGACGGGAGATTCGGCGCTGCTGAATGCGCAGCCGATCTCGGTCGAGTCGACGAAGGGACTGATTGCGATTGCGCATAACGGCAACCTGGTGAACCTGGGGACGGCGAAGGAGCGGCTGGAGCGCGATGGGGCGCTGTTTCAGACGACGAGCGATTCGGAGATCATTATTCAGTTGATCGCGCACTCGAAGCAGTCGACGCTGGTGGATTGCATCGCGGAGTCGCTGAGGCAGGTTGAGGGTGCGTTTTCGATTGTGATGATGACACGGAATCGGATCTTTGCGGCGCGCGATCCGCATGGGTTCAGGCCACTGTCGATGGGACGGATTGCGGGTGTGGATGGGGCGCCGGATACTTTTGTGTTTGCGAGCGAGACTTGCGCTTTCGATCTGCTGCATGCGAAGTATGAGCGCGATGTGAAGCCGGGTGAGTTGGTGATGGTGTCGGAAGAGGGGGTGACCTCACGCTACTTCGACACGACGACACGGCAGGCGAGCTGTGTGTTTGAGCATGTGTATTTTGCGCGGCCGGACTCGAAGATTTATGGGCGCTGGGTGCAGCAGTCGCGGGAGGAGATGGGGCGGCAGCTGGCGCGGGAGTCGGGTGTGCCGGCGGATTTGATTGTGCCGGTGCCGGACTCGGGTGTGACGGCGGCGCTGGGGTATGCAGCGGAGTCGGGGATTCCGTTTAATTTGGGGCTGATTCGCAATCACTACGTGGGACGGACCTTTATTCAGCCGGAGCAGCGGGTGCGAGACTTTGGCGTGAGGATGAAGCTGAATCCGGTGCGGAGTCTGCTTGAGGGCAAGCGGGTGGTGCTGATCGATGACTCAATCATTCGCGGGACGACTTCGCGGAAGATTGTGCGGATGGTAAGGGCGGCAGGGGCGAAAGAGGTGCATCTGCGGATCTCTTGTCCGCCGACGATCTCGCCTTGTTTTTACGGGGTGGACACGCCGTCGAAGAAGGATTTGATTGCGGCGAATAAGTCGGTGGCGGAGATTTGCGCGTTTGTGGAGGCGGATTCGCTGGCGTATCTGTCGCTGGTGGGGCTGACACACGCCTGTACGAAGGGTGAGCCGGTGGATGGGTTGTCGCCGGGGAGTTTTTGTACGGCCTGCTATACGGGCGATTATCCGACGCAGTGGGTGGATGTGTCGGAGATTCTGCCGGCGGTTGCGAGTGTCTGAAACTTCGCACGCCATGATTTGTAACTAAACTCGTTCTATATGCATGGCGAGATAGTCCATGAGCCATTCTGGCTTGACGCCCTGCTGCCGGGCAAGGGTTGCAAGCTGGGCATAGTGGCGGATGCCGTGCAGAAGCGCGTGAAAGAGGATGGTCTTGCGGTTGGAGCGAGCGGGACCATATGAACGGGTCATGAACTCCAGCGGTTGGTCCCAATCAAAGTCCGGGGCAGCCAGAAGCTGCTGGAAGATGGCCATGGCGCGGTCATGGGTGGCGTAGATGGCTTTTGCGGAATCGAAGGGGACGTTGGCGTAGTCGGAGACGGGGAGGTCGGCCAGACGCTCGGCGTAGCGGAGTTCGACGGCTACGATGTGCTGGAGAAGTTCGCCGATGGTCTTCGTTCCGGCTATGTCGCAGGGCGCGGTGAGAAGTTCGGGATGGCTGGTGAGGAGTTCCTGCCAGTTGGTGGCGGTCTTTTCGTTCCAGGCGATTAAGTCTTGCGGGGTGAGGACGGGTTGGCTCATGATTGCTCCTGACGTAAGGCGCGGTGGCCGATGTCGCGGCGGAATTGCATGCCCTCAAAGGATATCTTCGCTAGTTCAGCGTAGGCCTTATTGAGGGCGGTTTGCAGATCGGGTGCAACCGCAGAGATGGCGAGGACACGGCCGCCAGCAGTGACGAGTTGGCCGTCTTTGATGGCGGTTCCGGAATGGAAGACTACGACGTCGTCGCTTTGTTCGCCGGTGGTGCGGAGGCCGGTGATCGGTTTGCCGGAGGCGTATTTTCCGGGGTAGCCGCCGCTGGCTGCGATGACGCAGACACTTGCTCCGGGGCGCATCTGGATGGTGAGCTGATTGGCTGTACCGTCGATGGAGGCGTTGAAGAGGTCGACGATGTCGGTTTCGAGACGGAGGAGAATGGCTTCGGTCTCGGGGTCGCCGAAGCGGGTATTGAACTCGAGGACCATGGGGCCGCGCGGGGTCATCATGATGCCACAGAAGAGGATGCCTTTGAAGGGGTCGCCCTCGGACTTCATGCCGTCGACCGTCTTTTGTGCGATGTTGCGAAGGAGCCACTGACGCATGGCGGGAGTGACGATGCCGTCGGTGGAGTAGGCGCCCATGCCGCCGGTGTTGGGGCCGGTGTCGCCTTCACCGACGCGTTTGTGGTCCTGCGCGGAGGCGATTTCGATGGCGTGGATGCCGTCGCAGAGGGCGAAGAAGGAGAGTTCTTCGCCGGTAAGAAATTCTTCGAGGACGACTTCGCTTTCCGCGGTGCCGAGGAGAGTTCCGCTGAACATTTGGGCGGCGGCTTCTTCGGCTTCGAGGTGTGAGTTGCAGATGACGACGCCTTTGCCTGCGGCGAGACCGGAAGCTTTGACGACCACGGGCATCGTGAAGCGGCGAAGCTCTTCGTGGACCTCTTCTAGGTTGACGCAGATGGCATGGGCGGCGGTGGGGATATCGTGCCGCTGCATGAACTCTTTCGCGAAGGCTTTGCTGGTTTCGAGCATTGCCGCGGCTTGCGTTGGTCCGAAGACACGGAATCCACGTTTGACTAACTCATTGACCAGGCCGACGGAGAGGGGAAGCTCGGGGCCGATGACGGTGAGGGCAGGCTGCTCGATGGCGACGATGTTGACCATCTCGTGGAGGTTGCCGGGATCGACTGGGATGCAGCGGGCGAGTTGGGCGATGCCGCCGTTGCCTGGGGCGCAGAGAACCTCTGTGACCTGAGGCGATTTGCGGAGAGCCCAGACGAGAGCATGCTCGCGACCGCCGCCACCGATGACCAGAACCTTCATCCTTACTGTTGCTCCTGTTGCATGCCCAATTTGCTCTACAGTTTCGAGGCTAGCATCGTTGTGGATGAAGTCAAAGCGGTGGGCTCATTTCATCGCGACCGAGATTGACTCTGCAAGAGACAAGCTGAGAAGAGCCAGCTTCGCCGAGTTCCCGATGCGAACCTGATAGGCGCCCCTGAAGGGTAGCTGTTCTCCGAGAGTGAGCCTAACTCCGGGGCGGATTCCCTGGGTGGCCAGATAGCGCAGCATTTCGGGATCCTTGTCCGAGACGCTCGCAACCTTTGCTGTCTGACCCGGTTTGAGTTGCGCGAGAGTGCGCGGCTCGTGGCTGGGCAGTGAGCCATCGAGCGCGGGAATCGCGTGGCCGTGCGGGTCGAACTCGGGATGGCCGAGTTTGGCGGCGATGCGCTCTTCGAATCGCTCCGAGATAAAGTGTTCGAGGCGCTCGGCCTCTTGATGCACCTCGTCCCAGGGGTAGCCGAGGACCTGGTGGAGGAACGTCTCAAGCAGCCGATGGTGGCGAATGATTTCGAGAGCGCGCTTCCGGCCGGATTTTGAAAGCTGCACACCTCGGTGTTTCTCGTACACCACCAGTGGCGGTTGAAGGGCGGCAAGCTTCTGCAGCATGTTGGTTACTGATGCCGCAGTGATGGAGAGGTGAATGGCGATCTCGGTGCTCGAAACCTGACGCTCTTCGCGTCCGCTGAGCTGAAAGATTGCCTTGAGGTAGTCGTCGATGGCCTCGCTGCCCGAGAGAGCCCCGGTTTTTGCTACCGGCGCCGATTGCGACTTCTTGAGGGGCTTTGCCATAGGCCGTATGTTGACTTAGCTTAGCATTAAGGTAATATTTAGTCATGGCTAATGTTTTAGTTAGACAAGAGAATAAGCTGCTGGCCACGATTCCAACGGAATGAGATGTGGAGGTACTTCGGTCCGGCGTTTGTGGCGTCGGTGGCCTATATCGATCCGGGTAATTTTGCGACGAACATCGAAGGCGGCAGCAGGTTTGGATACCGGCTGCTTTGGGTGCTGCTGTGGTCGAACGCGATGGCCATCCTGATCCAGTATCTTTCGGCGAAGCTGGGGATTGTGACCGGGCTGACGCTTCCGCAGAACTGCAGGAAACATTTTTCGAGGCCGATGACATTGTTTTTGTGGGTGGCGGCGGAGGTATCGGCGATCGCGACCGATCTGGCAGAGTTTCTGGGGGCGGCGCTGGGGATGTATTTGTTATTTGGGCCGGCGATGTTGGCGCATGGATGGTCGCGGACCGAGACGATGCTGGCAGCGGCTCTGGTGTCAACGGTGGCGGTGTTTGTGATTCTGGCGCTGGACCTGGCCGGATACCAGTGGCTGGAGCGATGCATTATGGCGTTTGTCGGGATCATCGGGCTTTGCTATGGATTTGAGGTGTTTCTGGTGCATCCGGACTGGAAGCTGGCGGCATTCCATACGCTGGTTCCTACGCTCGATCCGAGGAATTTGCACAGCAGCCTGTATGTTGCTGTGGGGATGCTGGGCGCGACGGTGATGCCGCATGTGGTGTATCTGCACTCGGCGCTGGTGCAGCCGCGGCGAGCTGAACTGATAAAGGAATCGCCGGTCGAAGGTGGTTCGCGGCGACGGAAATATTTGAGGTTCGAGCTGATCGACGTGTTTGCTGCGATGAATGGAGCGTGGCTGATCAACTCGGCGATGATCGTGATGGCGGCGGTGGCGTTCGGACATCTGTCGAATCCTGTGACGACCATTGAACAGGCGCATCAAACGCTGGGGCCGCTGTTGGGGCCGATGGCAGCGACAGTGTTTGCGGTGGCGTTGCTTTGCTCCGGGGTGTCGTCGTCGACGGTTGGGGTGATGGCTGGGCAGGTGATCATCGAAGGGTTTCTGGATATCAAGTTTTCGATCTTTCTGCGGCGGCTGATTACGATCATTCCGGCGCTGGTGGTGATCGCGGTGGGTCTGGATCCCCTGAAGATCCTGATTCTGTCGCAGGTGGTGCTGAGTTTTGCGCTGCCGTTTGCGCTGATTCCGCTGCTGGTGCTGACGAACCGGTCTTCGGTGATGAAGAGTTTCGTCAGTGCCCGGCGGACACGTGTGGCCGGGTGGTGCGCGGTGGGTATCATTCTGACGCTCAATATTGTTCTGTTGGGGCAGACAGCGCTGGGACTGTGAGGCGTATCCGGCATAGCCCGCTTTTCCGGGTGGAGGAGGCGGGTTAGGATGGACGGATGCGAATGAGGTCTGTAGCGCTGGGAGTAGCGTTTGCGACGGCCGGAGGCTTGACGATGGCGGGTTCCGTGGCGCTGGCAGCAAGTGCTCCGGTGCCGCTTCCGGTGACTATCGATGCAGGGTGGCAGTTGCAGGATGCCGCCAAAGTAACGGACGCGGGAGTCACGATCTCATCGGGTCGCTATAAGGCAAAGAGCTGGCACGCCGCTACTGTGCCGGGGACGGTGCTGACGAGCCTGGTGAATGACGGCATTTATCCGGAGCCTCTGTATGGAGAGAACAATCGTCCGGACAAGATTCCGGATAGCCTCTCGCGCACGCAGTATTGGTACCGAACGGTCGTCAAAGTGCCGAAGAATTATGCAGGAAGGCATGTGTGGCTGAACTTCGATGGAATCAACTTCTCCGCGCAGGTTTGGGTGAACGGGAAAGAGGTTGGTGCGATGAAGGGTGCCTTCAGCCGTGGGATCTTTGATATTTCGCAGGATGTGAAGCCCGGAAAGAAGGCGGCACTGGCGGTACTGGTTTCTCCGCAACCGCATCCGGGTGACCCGCACGAACATACGATTCGCGATGGCGTGGGAAAGAATGGCGGGATCACGGCGATCGACGGGCCGACGTTTCTTTCCACGATTGGGTGGGATTGGATTCCGGCGATTCGAGACCGGGATACAGGGATTTGGCAGAAGGTCTTTCTCTCGGCGAGCGGGCCGGTGGTGATCAAAGACCCTTTGGTGACGACTGATCTTCCACTGCCAAAGACAGATTCGTCGGATGTTGCGGTGCAGGCGAGAGTCGAGAATCTGAGCGATGTGCCGCGGAAGGGCATGTTGAAGGGAAGCTTTGGGGATGTGACGTTTGAGCAGAGCGTCGAGGTGGCGGCGCACAGTTCGCAGATGGTTTCTCTTGATTCGAAGACAACGCCGGCGCTGCACGTGGCCAATCCGAAGCTGTGGTGGCCGAACGGTTATGGGCCGCAGAATCTTTACTTACTTCATCTCACGTTTGAAGTGGATGGTGAGAGCTCGGATAGCAAGGACATCAGCTTTGGAGTTCGGAAGTTCAGCTATTCCGTGCCTGACTCGGAGAACCTGACGATTTCGGTCAATGGCGTTCGTGTGTTTATTCGCGGCGGCAACTGGGGCCTGGATGAGGCGATGAAGCGTAATCCGCGGGAGCGGCTGGAGGCGCAGATCCGGATGCACCAGGTTGCGAATCTCAACATGATTCGCAACTGGGTGGGGCAGAGCACGAGCGAAGATTTTTACGAGCTGTGCGACAAGTATGGATTGCTGGTGTGGGACGAGTTTTTTCAGCCTAATCCAGCCGATGGGCCGAATCCTGATGACTTCGATACGTACATGGCGAATGTGCGGGAGAAGATTCTGAGGTTTCGCAATCATCCTTCGATTGTGTTGTGGTGCGCGAGGAACGAAGGATATCCGCCAAAGGAGATTGACGAGGCGCTACGGAAGTTGATGGCGGAGTTGGAGCCGACACGGCTGTATCAGGCGAACTCGGCGGATGGGCGCGGGGTGAATTCGCACGGACCTTATCACTGGAGGACGCCGAGGGAGTTCTATACGTTCGATGAGGCGTTCAAAACGGAGATCGGGAGCGTTTCGGTGCCGACGTTGGAATCGATCCAAGGCATGATGCCGGAGAAGGACTGGGAGACGATCAACGATGACTGGGCGGAGCATGATTTTGCCAAGGGTGCATCCGGGGGTGACAAGTATCCCGGGATAATCGCGGCGCGTTACGGCAAGGTGGCGAATCTTGCAGACTTTGTGCGGAAGTCGCAGCTTGCAAATTATGAGGCGTTTCGAGCGATGTATGAGGGGCGAAATGCGAAGTTGTTTGCTCCGACGACAGGGATTCTGACGTGGATGAGCAATCCGGCGCAGCCAAGTTTTGTGTGGCAACTTTACCACCATGACCTTGAACCGAACTCTGCTTTGTTCGCGGTGAAGAAGGCGGCTGAGCCCGTTCATATCCAGTTGAATGAAAGCAATGACGATCTGGCGGTCATTAATAACCTGGATGTTGAGCTTGCGAACGCTCGCGCTCATCTTGCGATCTACAACCTTGATGGCTCGGTGGTGTATCAGCATGACTTTGATGTGTCCGCCGCGCCGAGTGCTGCGACGAGTCTCGGTGTGGTTGCATGGCCTGCCGGTCTTTCGGCGGTCCACTTCGTTAAGCTGGAGTTGCGTGATGTGGATGGCAAGCTGATATCGGACAATTTTTATTGGCGCGCGCTGCCGGAACATCAGGACGACCTGACTGCACTGGGTGAGTTGACAACTGTAGCGCTGGATGCGAAGGCCGTTCGTCGCGATGTTGAGGGGAAAAGTTTTGTCGACGTGACGCTCCACAATCCGGGAAAGCAGATCGCTTTGATGGCGCACGTACAGTTGCGCAGGAAGAACGGCGAACGGGTGCTTCCGGTGTATTACAGCGACAACTATGTGTCGCTGACTCCGAATGAGAGCAGGACGATCACGATTGAAGCGGCGACGTCGGATCTGAAGGGTGAGGCGCTCGTTGTCGTTGATGGATGGAATGTAAGGGTGACTGGTTCTAAGTCGAAGGGGGTTGACGTTGGAGTAAACGTTGGGGCGCAGGTGGATCATTGGCCAGTGACCGGGTTGCCGATGATATCGGATGGGAAGTAATTTTTGGAATTTGTCATGCGGGGATGGTGACGATTCTGGTTCGTCCAGATGCCTACAACCATTGGGGGATTATTGTTTGTTTTCAGAGAAGCCTACCTTACAAGGTGCGGAACTTCCGGCCCCATCGCGTGTCTGTATGGGAGGAAGACGAGCGGACGGTCCAAGAGGCCGTTTGACATATTGAAGGCCGCGGCAGTGATGTCGCGAGGCCACAACCTGAAAGGCAGCGTATGCGATTTTCGAATTTAATCCGTAGGATCTTTGTTGGCGCAGCTCTCACGCTTGTGCCAGCAGCATCTTTTGCCGGAGTCTTTGTTTCGGTGACGATTGCACCGCCAGCACTTCCTGTGTATACGCAGCCGGTTTGCCCCGGAGACGGTTATCTGTGGAATCCGGGTTATTGGGCGTATGGCGATGCGGGGTATTACTGGGTTCCGGGTGTGTGGGTAAGACCGCCACAAGTTGGGCTGCTGTGGACGCCGGGATACTGGGGCTGGGGTGGTGGCGTGTATGTCTTCCACCCGGGATACTGGGGGCCGCATGTCGGCTTCTACGGCGGCGTGAACTATGGATTTGGTTATGGCGGCGTCGGCTTTGTCGGCGGACGCTGGGAAGGCGGCCGGTTTGCCTATAACACTGCCGTGTTCAATGTGAATAGGACAGTGATCCACAATGTCTATGAAGACAGAACCGTAATCGTCCACAACACGGTGTATAACCGCACCAGCTTCAACGGCGGCGCGGGCGGTATCCAGGCACGTGAGAGTGAGCGAGAGGCTGCAGTTACGCACGAAAGGCATTTTGAGGCCACTGCCGAACAACAGAACCATATGCAGATGGCGCATGCCGACCGCAGCAACTTTGCTTCGGTGAATGGCGGGCGTCCGCAGAATGCGGCCTTCTCGCGGCCGGGCGAGCGAGCAGAGAATCAACAGCAGCGCATCGCGCAGGGAGTTCGTTCCGGCCAGATGACGGCGGGCGAGACTCGGAACGTCGAGAACCGCGAGGCGAGTATCAATCACCAGGTTGCCACGGAACGTGCGGCGAACGGTGGGCACCTCACCCAGCAGGAGCATCAGCAGATCAATCAGCGGCAGAATAATGTCAGCCGGTCGATCAACAACGATAAGCATAACGAGAACACGCAGGCTCATCCGCATGCGGAGGGCAAGGACGCACGGAAGTAGTTCCAAGCGAGAAGTACTGGGCGGCCGGCGGATGTCTCCGCCGGCGCTTTTGTTTTTGGCGCGGCCGGAATCCTCGCGCCTAGAATCAAAGATGATGAATCGGCGAGAGTTCGATCGGGTCGTCGTGGTGCTGGTGCGCGCGCGCAATCCGAATAATGTCGGCGCAGCGGCTCGGGCAATGCATGACTTCGGCTTTCGGCATCTGCGGGTCGTGAATGACTATGCCGTGCCGTTTAAAACGGCGCAGTCGGCGGTGGATGCGTCGGAGGTGTTAGCGGAGGCGACGGCGTTTACGAATGTGGCGGATGCGGTTGCGGATTGCACGCTGGTTGTGGGAACGACGGCTGTGGGGGAAAGGATGTTACAGCATCCGCTAAAGGTGCTAGCAGAGGGTGGGGGGAAGATCGTCGAGGAGCTGGCTCGTGAGGGCGGGCGAGTTGCGCTTTTGTTCGGCTCGGAGAAGACGGGGCTGAGCAACGACGAGTTGAGTCACTGCCATTGGTTGTTGACGATTCCGATGGAGGAGCATGAAGAGATACGGCACCCGTCGATGAACCTTGGGCAGGCTGTCGCGGTGTGTCTGTATGAACTGGTGCGTTCGGCACCTGTAGCCGCGGTGGCAGGAGGAGTTTCTGCGACGGCTGGGGAGCTGGAGCGGCTGACCAGTTTGTTGAATGAGGTGCTGGAGGAGACGGGTTATACGAAGCGGCATCCGGCTAATTGCGAGGAAGGGCAGATTCGGCGACTGGTTTTGAGGATGGGGATGACGGCGAGAGATGTGCCCGTTTGGACCGGGATTCTGCGGCAGATTCTGTGGAAGGTGCGCGGGCAGAGTGGGGGCTAGATCGTCGCAGTTCGGCCTTGGGCCGATTTATACCTATCGCGAAGTATGCGGCGAACTGTAGACTAGGCGACATTCATACACTTTGAGAGTGTGGACATCTGGAGGGTTGGAGCATGTTTGTGCGTAAAGAGCTGCTGGCAGTTGCGGGCGTTGTGTTGGGCTGCTGTTTCACGATGAGTGGATTGGCGCAGGGTAAGCAGCTTACGAACGAAGACTATACGAAGGCAGAAAAATTTATGTCGTACAACGTCAATCCGCTGGTGTATCACGGCGTGTCGCGGCCGACATGGATGGAGGATGGCCGCTTCTGGTATCGCGATAGCGGGCCGGATGGAGTTACGTTTGTGGTGGTCGATCCAGCGAAGGGGACGAAGGCTCCGGCGTTCGATCAGGCGAAGCTGGCGGCTGCTCTGACAACGGCGACGAATGGCAGGATGAGGGCGGATGCGCACCATCTGGTGATTTCGGAGATCGCCTTTTCCGACGGAGACAAGACGGTTGTGGTGGGGAATGGGTCGCGCAAGTTTCGTTGCGACCTGAGTGGGACGGGCGTTTGTACGGAGGTGATAGCGCCCGGTGCGAAGCCGGCAGAGGCCGGGCAGCCGGGTGGACGGGTTCGCAGTGCAACGGATATTTCGCCAGACAAGACGAAGGCTGCGTTTATTCGCGATTGGAATCTTTGGGTTCGCGACCTGAAGACAGGCAAGGAGACGCAACTGACGACGGACGGCGTGAAGGACTATGGCTACGCTACGGACAATGCCGGCTGGCAGATGAGCGACAACCCGATTCTGGTGTGGTCACCGGACTCGAAAAAGATTGCGACGTTTCAGCAGGACCAGCGCAAGGATGGCGAGATGTACCTGATTCCGACGACGAATGGGCATCCGCAGTTGAAAGCGTGGAAATATCCGCTGGTTGGCGATAAAGATGTGACGATGATCGAGCGGGTGATTATCGAGGTCGATGGGGCGAAGATGGTTCGGCTGAAGATGCTGCCAGACCAGCATCGATCGACCCTGTGCGATGACGTCAGTTGCCGAGGCGGCAGCGGATGGGATGACGTGCAGTGGAGCGATGATGGCAAGCAGCTGGCATTCGTTTCCACGTCGCGAGAACACAAGCAGGAGTGGATGAGGATCGCCGACGCTTCGACTGGCGACGTGCGTGACGTGATGGGGGAGATGACGGCGAAGTTCTATGAGAGCGGCAACAACAAGGTGAACTGGAAGTATCTGTCGAAGACGAATGAGTTGCTTTGGTTCAGCGAAAAAGACAACTGGGGCCACATGTACCTATACGACATCGGCACAGGCAAGTTGAAGAACCAGATTACGCACGGCGATTGGAATGTGACACAAGTTCTGCATGTGGACCAGGCAACGCGGACAATCTACTTTGTCGGGGTTGGAAAAGAGGCGGGGGTTGATCCCTATTTTCAGCACTACTACAGCGTCAAGTTCGACGGTACGGATTTGAAATTGCTGACGCCGGAGAATGCGGACCATGCGATCACTCCGTCGCCTGATGGGCGCTACTTTGTGGATGTGTATTCGACGGTGACACAGCCGGAGACGGCGGTAGTTCGCGACCACACTGGCAAAGTGGTTGTGGATGTGGCGAAGCAGGACGTTACGAAGCTGGTGGCTGCGGGCTGGGTCCCCCCTATTCCCATTACGGTGAAGGGTCGCGACGGGAAGACGGATCTCTACGGCTTTATGTTCAAGCCGACAGATTTCGATGCTTCGAAGAAATATCCGATTGTGAACCATGTGTATCCGGGGCCGCAGACAGGCTCTTGCGGAGGGCGCGGATTTGCAGCGGCACATGGCGATTCACAGTCGCTGGCAGAGCTTGGTTTCATCGTTGTCTGTATCGATGGGATGGGGACGCCATGGAGGTCAAAGTCGTTTCATGAGGCGTACTACGGCAATCTTGGGGATAACACGATTCCGGATCAGGTGTCAGGCATGAAGGATCTGTCGGCGAAGTATCCGTGGATCGATTTAGACAAGGTTGGTATATATGGGCACTCGGGCGGAGGCAATGCGACGGGTGCCGCTATGTTTCACTATCCGGACTTCTTCAAGGTTGGGATTGCGGAGAGCGGGAACCACGACCAGCGCGACTATGAGGACGACTGGGCGGAGAAGTGGGCGGGTCTGGAGAAGAAGAATGCCGATGGCACGTCGAACTATGACAGCCAGGCGAATCAGAACTTCGTAAAAAACCTGAAGGGTAAGCTGCTGCTGGCGCACGGGTCGATGGACAATAACGTGCCGTTGAACAATACCCTGTTGGTTGTTGAAGCCTTGATCAAAGCAAATAAGGACTTCGATCTTCTGATCATTCCGAACGTCGCACATGGCTACGGTGAGGCAACGCAATACATGACGCGGCGGCGTTGGGACTATTTTGTAAAGAATCTTGCGGGCAACATACCGCCGCATGAGTACGAGATGAAACCCTATGCAGCAGTGATGGCGGCTCAGCGTCTGGGACCGGATGATGCGGAAGATGAGTACGGCGATCAGTAGATAGCGAGATTGTTATTGGGCCGGTGGAGCGCGGAACTCGCGCTTTACCGGCCCTTTTCTTATTAGTGACTGATTTAGAGCCAGCCTCTAGCACGGGCGATACGGGCAGCGTCTACGCGATTGGAGGCGCCTAGCTTCGCGATTGCTTCGGAGAGATAGTTGCGAACCGTGCCTTCGGAGAGATGCAGCTCGGTGGCGATTTCAGTGCTGCTGCGGCCGTCGCCTGCGCGTTGGAGAATCTGCCGCTCGCGTTCAGTGAGAGGATCGAGCTCGGAGTTCCAGGCTTCGGTGGCAAGGGCAGGATCGACGACGCGGAGGCCGCGATGGACGCGGCGCACGGCGTCAGCGAGTTCCGCTGCGGGACGGTCTTTCAGGAGATACCCGCGTGCACCTGCGTCGAGTGCGCGACGGAGATAGCCGGGACGGGCGAATGTGGTGAGGATGATTGTGCGCGTGCCGGGATGAGTTGTGCGAAGGCTGGCTGCGAGTTCGAGACCTGTCATCTGCGGCATCTCGATGTCGGTGACGAGCACGTCGGGGGTGAGACGGCTGACCGCTGTGAGAGCCTCGCGACCATTGGCGGTTTGAGCGACGACTGTGATATCGGGCTCAAGTTCGAGCAGAGCTGACAGAGCGCCGAGGACCATGGTCTGATCTTCGGCAAGAACGACGCGGATGCAGGGGGCGGGCGCGCTCATAGAGTCACACACGTCGCCGTCAGCTGACGCGGAGTTGTTTGCGGAAGCTCGATGAGTAGAGAGACGCCGGGGTCGGTAGTAATGGAGAGACGGCCGCCGAGCGACTGGACGCGTTCGCGCATACCGCGTAAACCGTTGCCCTCCTGCAGCTTTGGGTGAAGGCCATCGTCCGTGATGAGAAGCGAGTGGAAACCGTCGCTGGTTACGGTGAAACGCATGCGGCAGTGTGTGGCCTGAGCGTGACGGACAATGTTGGTTACTGCTTCGCGGACAGCGAGGCAGAGGACGGTCTCTTCTGCGGCACGAAGCTGGGGCACCGGAGTTTCGCAGGACAAGACAACGCCTGCTGCCTGGAGGGTGTTGCGGGCGAGCTCCATCTCAGCGGGGAGACCCTGAGAGCGGTAGCCGCCAATGGCTTCGCGTACTTCGCTGAGGGCTTTGCGCGCGGTTTCTTCGACGTCGGCGATTTCTGCAGCGGCGCGCTGCGGGTCGCGTTCGATCAGACGCCCCGCTAGTTCTGCTTTCAGCACGATGACAGACAATGTGTGGCCGAGTACGTCGTGGAGGTCGCGTGCGATGCGCTCACGTTCGGCCAGGGCGGCAAGTTGTTCGATCTCATCCTGCGCCCTGTGGAGTCTGACGTCGGCACGTTTCTGCTGGGCAAAGAGGATGTTGCCGCCGCCGATCATAAAGAGAAGGAAGATCGCGATAAAGACATTCGGCCAGACGACGTAGAGGAAGTGACCACGAGTGTTAAAAAGGTAACCTTCAACAAGAATTGCGGCCGATTCGAGGACGAAGAGAACGAGAATACGGGGAATTGATTTGATGCTGAAAGGCAAAAACGCAGCGGCATAGATAAAGAAAGTCGAGCCTCCGGCGTTCCAGGGGAACGTGACGAGGCCGAGCACGAAGGTTGAGGCAATTAGCCAATAGCGGATCGAGCTGCCTCTATTGAAGGAGCGGACGTAGGCGGCAAAGATTCCGAGAAAGACCGCAAAAACAGATAGGGTGGCGAGCCATTTACGCGTACTCGGCTCAAGGACGGGGTCGATGAAGAGGAAGCCGGAGTAGGCGAGCCAAATCCAGGCCCAGTTGCGCTCATGCTGCTTCGAGTTGGCGTCGGTACTGATCATAGATTGTTCCAGTGCAGTTTACGCCGTCGTGGTCGGAGTGCCGCATCAGGCGTTCTGCTCCTTACGATGGAAGATGAACCAACTGAGTCCGAGCATCAATAAAGTGAAGCCGATGAGAGCGTTCCAGTGGGTAGCGAGAGAGATGGAGTCGCCGTAGCCGAAGATGTGGAGCATGAGTTGGGAGAGATGATAAGTCGGTAACGTGGGTGCAATACCCTGAAGCCAGTGCGGCATGAATTTTATCGGTATCCATAGACCGCTCAGAAAGGACATCGGCAGGTAGATGAGGTTGACGATGGCGGGAGCGGCGTTGGCCGGCACAAGCTGCGCAAGAAGAAGACCCATACTCGCGAAGCTGATGGAGCCGACGATCGTCATGCCGAGCATCTTGACCAGTTCGATGGCCGAGAGCGAGACGCCGCCGAACCCGGTGGCAATTACCGTGAGAAGGCAAACAATGATCAGGCCGAACGCGACCGCAGAGGCACATTTTGCAAAGAGGTAGGCGGAAGCGGGCATTGGGCTCGCGCGCTTGAGCTCAAGCCAACCGGCGGCGAGCTCAGAGGCCATGCCGACTCCAATGCCAAAGAGGGCAGCCCCGATGAGGCCGAAGCAAGCGTAGCTTCCGAGCATGTATTTCGCGATGTGGATATTGCCAGCGAAGGCATTGCGGTTGGCGATTCCGAAGAGCACGTAGAACATGACGGGAAAGCCGATGGTAGAGAGCGAAAATGATTTGGTGCGCATCAGTTTGAGGAACTCATATTTCGTTTCCTTATGGAAGATGCGGAGGGTGTGGACGGAACCGGTTGCAGCTGGCACGGGATGAGCGATTGTCGAGGTTGCCATGATTTTCTCCTGACTTTGTTGCGTCGTTTGCAGCGGAAGGGTGACTGGCTGATTAGCTTTTTGTCAGCGCGAGAAAGGCGTCCTCGAGGGCGGGACTTGCGACTTCGAGGCCGCTGAGCGTTTCGTCGCGCAGGAGCATTTCGCGAACTACCGTCTCTGCATCAGAGGCGGTTACGACGACGGCACCCTGGTTGTGTTCCACGTTGGTCACGCTCGGAAGTGCGTGCAGGACTTCGCGGGAGAGGCGGGTTTGACAGCGGATGGTGCGTCCTCCACTGTTGCGTTTGATCTCTGCCGGAGTGCCCTGACTGACGACTCGGCCTTTGTTGATGACGATGACGCGGTGGGCGAGGGCGTCGGCTTCTTCGAGGTAGTGCGTGGTGAGGAGAACGGTTTTTCCTTGAGCGGATAGAAAGCGGATCTGCCCCCAGAGGCCGCGGCGTGCTTCGATGTCCATACCGACGGTGGGCTCGTCGAGGAAGATCAGATCGGGATTGCCGCAGATCGCGAGGGCGAAGAGGAGGCGCTGCCTCTGGCCGCCGCTGAGCTGGCCGAAGAAGCGGTCTTCAATGCCCTGAAGCTGGGCGATGCGGAGGACCTCTGGGACGGGGAGCGGGTTGGGGTAGTAACTGCGAAAGAGGTCCAGGTGATCACGCACCCGGAGCACTTCTGTAACGCGGGCCACCTGGAGCATGGCGCCGACCCGGGTACGGGTTGCAGCGGTGCGAGGATCGCTACCGAAGACTCGCGTGGTGCCGGAGGTTGGGGCAACGAGACCCAGGAGCAGCTTGACCGCAGTGGATTTGCCCGCGCCGTTTGGACCGAGTAACGCGACGACTTCGCCAGGGTGCAGCGAGAGGCTTAGGCCGTCGAGGGCAACGGTGGTGCCGTAGCGTTTGGTAATGTTGGTCAGCGTGGCGATGGGTTGCTGCGACAGTGCCGAGGGTGCCTTAGGGGTGATTGCCTTCGTCTCGAACGCGATTGCACTCAGAGGCATGATGGTCTCCTTTTTCTGCTTACAGGAGAGATCATGCGCCGATCTACACAGCGGCAGTAGTGTTGGGCGTCACGAATCGGAGGTGACAGTTGTCATGTGGAGGTTGGCCAACTGGATGACCTCGGCCGGCAAGAGGCCTTGTTGGCGGAGGGTGCGGATGGACAGGGCGTCGTGGCGTTTGGCGAGGCGGATGCCGTGGTCGTCGGTGAGAAGTTGGGTGTGGAAGTACGCTGGCGTGGGAAGATTGAGGGCGCGTTGGAGGAGGATCTGGCGGGCGGCGGATTTGAGGAGGTCGCGGCCGCGGACTACTTCAGTGATTTGGGTGTCGGCATCGTCGACCACGCATGCTAGCTGGTAGCTGGGGAGGCCGGTGTTCGGGTCGCTCGGGTCATTGCTAAGGGCTTTGCGCCAGACGAGGAAGTCGCCGAAGTCTTTGCCGGCGGTGAAGGATTGGCGGACCGAGGTTTCGGTCTTCGAAGCGGATTACGGTGCCGTCAGGGACGCGGAAGCGGTAGTTGATGTTGGGTTGGAAAGATTCTTCGTGTTGCTGTTTGTTGAGAGCTGGGCGACAGATGCCTGGGTAGACGGGTTCATCGTCGGTGTCTTCGTGCGGCGCGTGCATCATTGCGGCTAGATCTTTGCGACTGCAATGGCACGGGTAGATTTGTCCCGTGATGAGGAGTTGATCGAGGGCTTGGCGGTAGAGCGGGAGGCGTTGGGACTGATAGAGGACGGGCGACTGCCAGGAGATGCCAAGCCAGATCAGGTCCTCGAGAATGGCTTCGGTGAAGTGCGGCCTTGACCGTTGCGTGTCGAGGTCTTCGATGCGGAGGAGGAGGGTACCGTTGTGTTCGCGGGCGCGGACGAATGCTTGCCAGAAGGTGACGGCGTGGCCAAGGTGGAGGAGTCCGGTGGGGGACGGGGCCAGGCGGCCGATGTAGGGGTGGGTCATCTGCTGTGCCAGCGTCCTTTTATTCGACTGTGAACTCCGGGTCGACCGAAACCTGGAGAGCGGTGGCGAGGGCGTTGGTCTCGGACGCCATGCCGATGACAGCGAGGAGTTCGGCGTGTTGCTGTTCGGTGAGACCCTTTGCCCGGGCCGCGGCAGTGTGGGAATGGATGCAGTAGCTGCAGTTGTTGGTGACGGAGACAGCAATGTAGATCAGCTCTTTGGTGAGAGGATCGAGCGCGCCGGGCTCGATCATGACTCGCTTGATGCTGGACCAGGTTCGCTCGAGGAGATCGGGCTGGTTGGCGAGAGCGCGCCAGAAGTTATTAACGAAATCGGATTTACGGGTGGTGCGGATGTCGTCGAAGACTTGTTTGATGCGTGGGTTGGCTGAGACTTCTTCGTCGGTCCAGAGTTTTACAGTGGGCATGGTCTTAGGCTCTTTGAATACGGCGGATTAGCAAGATGGCTAAGAAACACAGCATTATCAAACCACTTAGCTCGAAGGCCAAATAGGACAAGGTGCTGACAATTCTCAACCAAGACGGGCGAGGATCGAAAAAATGCTGGAGTTCACGCCAAAATGGCAGCACAGCGGCAACGACTGAAATCGCAAAGACGATGCCAGTCACATTCATAAGATGCCTGATATCCGAGTTTTCTTTCCGCAAAGAAAACATAGTGGCAACAGCTTACATGTAGTCGACGCCGTATTGGACGGGGATCTGGGTGAAGGCGATGCGGGTGGGGGCGGAGTCGCGAGCGGGGAGCATGCCCGCGAAGTGTAGCGTCGTGTGGCCGTACTTCAAATTGAGCTTGTCCATGGTGGCGGAGAGGTCGGCGCGGTTGTTGGGGTCGGCGAAGAGTTCTGCCTGGTGTTCGTCTTCGGGGACTAGGTTGCGCATGGTGATGCCGACGAAGAAGGGCCGGTTGAACTCGGGGCCTTGCGGGCGTTGGGCCCAGAGAGAGCGCAGGATTTCGAGAAGGGTGAGCGTGTCCTGACAGTCGCGGAAGCGAGCTTCCATGCCCCAGCCGGAGTTTCTGATCCCGGACGTGTGGCGTTTGACTTTGCCGTGACGGGCGCCGGCTTCGGCCTGGGCCGCTTGTTCTCTCGTGAGTTGGTAGCGGATGGTGACGGCGAGGGAGCCGGTGTAGAAGTGCTCCATACGGAGGCGCATGGCGGCCTTGTGGAGGAGCTTGTGCGCAACGGCCCAGGAGCCTTCGGGCGTGCGGTGCTCGGGTGCGAGAACATGGGAATGGCCGAGGGATTTTTGCACCTCGGCCTGGAAGACGTTGTTGCCGGAGACGTCTTCGGTATGGGCGCCGCGAAGCCAGTGGTACATGCGGTTGCCCCAGACAGAGTCGAAGAGTTTGTTCATCTGGCTGTGGTCGAGGGCGAGAAGCTGCTCCATTGTGGTGACGCCTTTGCGATGGAGACGGGCTTCGGTGCGGGCACCTACGCCGGGGAGATCGCGGAGCTCGAGGTGGGCGATAGCGCGAGGAAGTTGCGATGGCAAAAGACCAATCAGCCCGTCGGGCTTTTGCATGTCGCTCGCGATCTTGGCGAGGTAGCGGTTGGGAGCCATACCGATGGAGCAGCGAAGGGCGACGCCAACGTTTTTGTAGATGGAGTCTTTAATTTCGAGTGCGATCTTGCGAGCTCGCGGTGGCTCCTGCTCACGGCCCATAAGCTGGCAGACCATCTCGTCGATGGAGGGGTTGTGGGAGACGGGGCAGGCTAGTTCAACTGCCTTCGTGATTTCATGAGAGTACTTGGCGTACTCGGTGTGATTGCCTTCGATGAGAATGATGCCCGGGCATCTCTTTTTTGCTTCGCCAACCTGTGTTCCGGTTTTGATACCGAAGGCCTTGGCTTCGTAGCTGGCGGCGATGCAGACGGTGGTGTCGGCGAAGGTGGGGACGACGGCGAGGGGTTTGCCGCGATATTCAGGATGGAGTTGTTGCTCTACGGACGCGAAGAAGCTGTTGAGGTCGATGTGGAGAAAGGCGAAGCGGTCGGGATGGGCTTGGGCGGACACGATCGATGAAGGGATTATATTCGCCTTTTATTTGCTTCCCCCGTTCGAGCTAAATAACTCCTGGCCAAGTGAAAATTCCAGCTATGATGCCGTTTATGATTGCAGCCCGGATTCCTTCGCGATTCTTCCGCCTCCTTCTCGCTCTTCTACTCACGATGCCGGCTCTCGCGAAAGACGCACCGCTTCAAGTCATCGATTGGCCCGCCACCGGTACTCCCGTTCTGCGCTTTACTTTCAGCAAATTCAAGCAACTCGAGGGTGCAAGCAGCAGCCGGCGAGCCTATGTCCTGAACACTATGGTGGAGAACTTGTCGCCAAGGACCATCCCTGCAGCACGGTTTGGCATTTATCTCTTCGACAAGAACAAGGTCCGCGTAGGGGAGGACTTCATCACATTGAACAACGTAGGGTCGGGAGAATCGGTGAAGGTCGAGTTTACCCTCACCGCTTCCGGGACACCGGCGTCCGTAACGATTCAAGACGCGGCACAAAATCCAATGACCGTCTCCCTCACTGTGAATTCGATCCCGCAGGGCGCAATGGTCAAATTGGATCAGAGCGAGGTGGGAACGACTCCAAAGATCATCAATGTAGGCGTTGGCAAGCACATACTGACCTTTACTAAAGAAGGATTTACCGCAGGTACTTATCCCCTTGAAATCAGCCCCCAGGATGTTTCAGGCGGATCAGTCTCTTACGAATTAGGAGCTTCTGCCTTCGACTCCATCGAATTGCGGGATGGCAGCGTGCTCAACGGTGACTTGGTGTCTATCTCAGGAATGGACGTGGAGATCCGCGTCGGTGGCGTGATCCAGCATATCGACCGCAACAAGATCAAGCGCGCGATGTTTGTTCAGCGTAGTGCTCCCCTGCCAAATCTGCCTGGTCCGGTCCCACCGAGCCCATAGTCCAGGCACCTTCCCTCAACGTAAACGATGTAAATTGCGCATCCTGAGGCGAGCGTTCGCGCGACACCGAAAAGCAGAAGCATGTCCGCGACTACCCTCACGCTGCGCTGCTAGAATCTCGTTCTATGGCCACAGCCGAGGGTTCCGTTCCGCAAAGAATCGAGTTTGAAACGAAGATTGATCCCCATCAACGCAACCTTGCAGAGCTTGAGGCGCGTCATGCCATTGCCGAAGAGGGTGGTGGGGCGGAGCGGCGCGAACGAGAGCGAAAGGCCGGCAAGCTTTCGGCCCGGGAGCGCATCGACTTTCTTCTCGATGAAGGCACGTTTGAGGAGACCGACAAGTTCGTTACACACCGCGCAACGGATTTTGGCATGGCAGAGCAACGCGTTCCCGGTGACGGGTTCATCACGGGATATGGGCGAGTCCATGGCCGCGTGGTGTTTGTGTTTGCGCAGGACTTTACCGTCTTCGGCGGGTCGCTCTCGGAGGCGAATGCCGCGAAGATCGTGAAGATCATGGACATGGCGATGCGGGTAGGTGCGCCGATAGTAGGACTGAATGATTCGGGCGGCGCTCGCATTCAGGAGGGTGTGGTTTCGCTCGCCGGATACACGGATATCTTTCTGCGCAATACGCTGGCAAGCGGCGTGGTGCCGCAGATTTCGGCGATTCTGGGGCCTTGTGCGGGAGGGGCGGTGTATTCGCCGGCGATTACGGACTTTACCTTGATGACCGAGAGGACGAGCTACATGTTTGTCACCGGTCCGGATGTCATCAAGACGGTGACGCATGAGGATGTGACCAAGGACGCGCTGGGCGGAGCGGTAACGCACAATGAGATCTCCGGGGTAGCGCACTTTATGGCGCATGATGACCAGGAATGTCTGGCGACTGTGCGCGAGTTGCTGAGTTTCCTGCCGTCAAACAATCTCGATGACGCGCCGCGAAAGGCTACGCAGGACGATCCGGCACGCGCCGATGTTGCTCTGGACACGATTGTTCCGACGGAGAGCGATCAACCGTACGACATGGTCGATGTAATCGGGCGCGTGGTGGACGATGGATATTTCTTCCAGGTGCAGGAACACTTTGCGCGGAACATTGTGGTTGGGTTTGCTCGCATGGCCGGGCGGACGGTGGGAGTGGTGGCGAATCAGCCGGCGTTTCTGGCCGGAGTGCTGGACATCAACGCCAGCGTGAAGGGTGCGCGATTTGTACGTTTCTGCGATGCGTTCAATATTCCGCTGATTACGTTTGAAGATGTGCCTGGATTCATGCCCGGGATTCAACAGGAGCATGGCGGCATTATTCGTCATGGGGCGAAGCTGTTGTTTGCCTTTGCGGAGGCTACAGTTCCAAAGCTTACGGTGATTACACGCAAGGCATACGGCGGAGCATACTGCGTGATGAGTTCGAAGCATCTTCGCACGGATGTAAACCTTGCGTGGCCGACGGCGGAGATCGCGGTGATGGGGCCGGAAGGTGCGGTGAATATCGTCTACAAGCGTGAGCTGGATGCTGCGCTGCGGCAGGCCGAGGCAGTGTGGCCGCAGGGCAAGGCATTTACCGAAGAGGAAAAGTTGGCGGTGCTGGCAGAGGCGCGCAAGGAAAAGGTGGAGGAGTTCCGCGAGCGGTTTGCCAATCCGTATGTTGCCGCGGAGCGCGGATATATCGATGCGGTAATCCGGCCGAGTGAGACGCGGCGGAGATTGAACTCTGCGTTGGATATGCTGGCGACGAAGCGTGAGAAGAACCCTGCGAAGAAGCATGGAAATATTCCGCTGTAGATCGCAACGACGTTAGACGTCCGCGGATAGCTGCCTGCCTTTGGTTTCGGGAATCCATATCCAGAAAAATGCAGCGAGCAAAAAGGAGAGAGAGCCGACGCCAAAAGCCGCTCCGAAGCCATGTTTTTGCGCGAGTGAACCGACGGTGAACGGTGCAATGGCGCTGGCGATTCGACCGGCATTGTAGGTGACGCCTTGCGCGGTAGAACGGACCCTGGTTTCGTAGATTTCAGCGGTGACGGCTGCGAAACCGGTGTAGTAACCAGTACCGAAAAAGGCGACGAACGGGCCGAGGATCAGGAGAAACAGCGGAGAGCGTGTGATTCCATAGAGTAGAAGCAGCGCTGCCGCAGCAAGCAGGTAAGTGATGTAGGTACGTTTGCGGCCGATAGCATCGCTTACAAATCCGAAGGTTACATAACCCAACCACATTCCGGCCTGCATCACGATCACGACCGCAGACATTGCCGTGGAACTGAGGCCGACGCCGCCCTGGGAGAGAGGAAGCGACAGGTAGGCGGGCACCCAAAGGTTGAATCCCCACCATGCGAAGAGGCAACAAGCATTCATCAACATGAGGGCGATGGTCAAAGGGAGGAGTTTGCCGCGAAAAATTTCGACAACTCCTCCAAACGCTGTCATGGCAGTGCTGCGGGTGTTTTTCCAGACTTCGGGTTCTTCGACACCACGCTGGATCCAAAGAGTGAGAAAGGCCGGAAGGATGCCCACGAAGAAAACGGCTCGCCAGCCTCCGATGGGCATGACAACAGCTGCGACGAATGCGGCGAGCGCGTAACCGATGGCCCAGGAGCTTTGCATGAGACCGAGAGCCTTGCCGCGATGCTCGGCCGGCCAGGTTTCTGAGACGAGCGAGGCGCCGCTGGCCCATTCACCACCCATGCCGAGGCCGAGAAGGATCCGGAAGACGGCGAGTTGAACAAAGTTCTGTGAAAGGCCGCAGGCCGCGGTGAAGATGGCGTAGATAAGAATGCTTGCCATGAGAGCGCGTGTGCGGCCAAAGCGGTCGGCGATGATGCCGAAAAAGAGGCCGCCTGCGGCTGCGGCAAGGAGCGTGATGGAGCCGAGGATACCGGCGGCACCTTTGCTGAGGTGCAGGTCGGCCATCAACGATGCGAGCACCATGGAGTAGAGCATGACGTCGAAGGAGTCGAGCATCCAGCCGAAAGATGCCGCTACGAGGGCCTTCTTGGCCGAACGCGGAGCGGCGTGCCACCATGCAAATGCTCCCGAGCGAACGGGCTGAGTTCGATCTTCTGTCACGATATTGTTCATTGATCGGCTTCTATTGAGACTATGTTCTGCTTCAACGCGTCCTACGTCCATTAGTCAAAATATCTGGGATGGCCGCAAAGATTGTGCATGCTGTTCGGAGTTCGTTTCGGCTTTACGTTTCTGTACACCCGCATGCTACTATCGTCGCGTTCCCTTTAGCCTTTTTTAGGAGATAGCCTCTGATGAGTGCCTCTATTCCTCGAATAACGCCCGCGTCAGCGATTGCAGGTGTTTTTGCGCTTTCGGTGATCGCTGCGGGCGCTGTCTCTGCCCAGAGCTCAACGGCTCCCGTCGATCTGGTCATCAAGAATGCGACGGTGATGACGGCTTCGCATGGCACGATTCAACATGGAAGTGTGTGGTTGCATAACGGCAAGATTGCCGGGGTCGGTGCGACTGTGAGTGCGCCGGCTGGAACTACTGTCGTGGATGCGACGGGTAAGTATGTGACACCGGGAGTCATCGATCCGCACTCGCACTCTGCCCTGGGGGATGATGTGAATGAGGCGACGAGTCCGGTTACGCCGAGCATGATGATGATCGATGCGTTCGATAACCGCGATAAGGCGCTTTACCAGGCGCTTGCGGGCGGCGTGACGTCGGAGCTGCTGCTGCATGGTTCGGCCAACATGATTGGCGGACAAGCGGTGGTGATCAAGAACAAGTTCGGGTTGTCGAAGGAGGAGATGCTGTTTCCGAATGCGCCGCGGTCGATCAAGTTCGCCAGCGGAGAGAATCCGAAGCGCGTTTATGGAACGCGGAACCAGTTGCCGTCGACTCGGATGGGCAACTTCGGGGTGATGCGGCAGGCGTTTGAGGATGCGAAGGTGTATCGCAAGGAGTGGGACGACTACAACGCCAGGATTGCGAAGGGCGATAAGGATGTGAGAATGCCGCATCGCGACCTGAAGCTGGAGGCTCTGGCGGATATTCTGCGGGGCAAGCTGCTGGTGCAGATTCACTGCTATCGCGCGGATGAGTTCCTGACCGAAGAGGCGATCGCGCAGGAGTATGGATTCAAGATCAGAGCGTTTCATCATGCGTTGGAGATGTACAAGGTTGGAAGCAAGATCGCTGCTGATGGAACTGGCATTGCGACGTTTACGGATTGGTATGGCGGAAAGTATGAGATGTGGGATGGGATTCCGTGGAATGCGGTGATGTCGATGCGCGAGGGCGTTCGCGTTGCGCTGAAGAGTGACTCGAATGACCATATTCGCCGGCTGAATCAAGAGGCGGGGAAGATGGTTCATTATGGCGGCGCGACGGAAGACGAAGCGATCGCGATGATCACGCTGAATCCCGCGTGGATTATGGGGATTGACGACAAGACCGGCTCGCTCGACGTGGGTAAAGATGGCGATGTTGTGATCTGGAACATGGATCCGCTTTCAACTTACGCGCGCGCCGAGAAGGTTTACATCGATGGCGATTTGTTCTTCGACAGCAGCTTGCCTGGATTTGGGACGACTCATTTCAGCGGCGTGATGCATGGAAGCGGGTTTGGCGCGGGCGAAGATGATGACGACGATCAGGGAGAGAACTAATGCTGACGAATTTGTTTTTGGGACGATCTGCTTCAATGCGGAGATTTGTTATTGCGGGTGCCCTGATTTCTGGTTTTGTGGGGGTGGCGGGGGTGCTGGCGCAGGCTCCGATGGTGGATATTACGCCGGGGCCGGGGACGATTGCGATTACAGGCGGCAAGCTGTTGACGATTACGCATGGTGTGATTGAGAACGGCGTGGTGTTGATCGAGGGTGGAAAGATCACGGCGGTTGGAACGGCAGCTTCGGTAAGGGTTCCCAAGGGCGCGACGATCGTCGATGCGAAAGGGATGACGGTTTATCCGGGGCTGATCGATGCGGAGACACGCATCGGGCTGCAGGAGATCGCATCGGACCGGACGACGAACGACACGGTGGAGCCGAGCGACGAGATCCTCCCGCAGATGCACGTCTATGACGCGTTCCACTCGGAGAGCGAACATATTCCGATTACTCGCTTCAACGGCATTACGAATGCGATTGTGGCTCCAGCGAGCACTGACACGATTCCGGGGCAGGACAGTTTTATTCAGCTTGCCGGGCGTGACCGCGACACGATGCTGATGGTGAAGGACGTGGCGCTGGCGATGAATTTTGGCGAGGCTCCGAAGCGGGGCGGCCGGGGTGAGGGCGCTGCCGCGGGTGGTGCCCGGTATCCTTCGACGCGCATGGGCGAGATCTCTCAGATGCGGCAGGCGCTGCTGGATGCGCAGGAGTACATGGCTCGGCGAAGCAGGCCGGCTGCCGGTGGTGAGGAGGGCGCGGCTCCTGCTGCTGCGGGCAGTGGCCGCGGCGGTGCGGGCGGGGCTGGTGGATCTGCCTTCAGCCTGCGGAATGAGGCGCTGATTCCCTACCTCAAGGGAGAGAAGCCGGTCGTTCTGGGTGCCTATGATGGGCACGATGTTGAGACGGCGATGGAGTTTGCGAAGGAGTTTCATCTGAAGGTGATTCTGAGCCATGTAACCAAGGCGCAGGATGTGCTGGACAAGATCGCTTCGTACCATGTGCCCGTGATTGTTGGACCGATCTTCGATCTGCCCGAGGCGAATGAGCGATACGACGCGGTGTACAGCATTCCGGGCGAGTTGCAAAAGCGCGGAGTGAAGGTCATCCTGGCGTCGTACAACGTGAGCAACTCGCGAAACCTGCCGTACTCGGCTGGTTTTGCGGTGGCGTATGGGATGCCGTACGACGAGGCGATGAAGTCGATCACGCTGAACCCGGCGGAGGCTTTTGGGATGGGCGACAAGCTGGGCTCGCTCGATGTCGGCAAGATTGCGAATGTCGTGATTGCGAACGGCGATCCGCTGGATGTCCGGACCAACGTGAAGCAGGTGTACATCAACGGCGTGGCGATCCCGATGGAGACGCGGCAGACTCGGCTTCGGGATGAGTACTGGCCGAAGAAGTAGGGCTCCCTGGCTTTCCCGGAGGGTACCCCCCTCCCCCCTATTGCCCGGGCGGAAATGTCCTGTATTCAATGATTTAAGGCATGTCGATGTCTGCAAAATATTCATAATAAATGGGTTGCGTCCAAAATATTCCAAATAAATGAGTTAGGCGGATTCTCCTTTCTGAATGGGAAAAGCCCCGGTTTAGGCCGGGGCTTATCTTGATTTCTAATTTAATTATAGCGGTTTGATTGTAACTAAACTGCCAACTCGATGTCCTTTTGTTTGAGAGAGTTAGGTGGTTTGGGGGCTTGACATGCGATTTTTGGGCTAAAAACGCGAAAATAAAAAACAGGCAACAGCAAAGGCAATTCAATCAGTTGCTTTTCGGGCTATGCTCCGGCAGAGTTGCACATCCGAAGTGAACATCATGGCCCTGGGATAAACGTCGCGGAACGAAGAGCTACGCTAATAGTCCCAAAACATGAGGCAGGTGTACATCAACGGGGTGCGATCCCGAGGGAGACGCGGCAAACACGGCTTCGGGATGAGTATTGGCCGAAGAAGTAGATTCTTTTTGGATCTGCGTCCCCCCGGGGGCGGAGGCAGTTCGGGATGGCGTTTCCTTGTAAACCATTCATTTTGAATGGATTAACTTGGTAATAAAATACTTGACTGGCTGTATTTTGGTTTTGCCGCGACAAGGAAGTGCTACAGATTTATCAGCCTAACCGTAGCGTAGATGGCAAAAACCACACTCGTTAGGACAACGAGGAGGGTGGTTCGTTCGGTCCAGTCGGTCTCTCTTAGGAGGCGCATGGTCGGCATCCTATACCCGATTGGACGACATTGACTGTCTTGTAGCGTACAGAAGTTGCGGAGGAGACGGAGGAATACCCCGACGCCAATCGGGGTTCGGTCTGCGGTGGCCACTCCAAATCATTATATCGAGATGTGCCTAATGTCATCCATCGACAATGCGAAGGCAAAAGCGACGGCAACGACAACGGCGACAGCAGATTCCCTATTCGACTTCGCTCAGGGCAGGCTCTTCGAGGATGACAGAAAGAAAGGCAACGGCAAAGACGTCGCGGCTGGACGGCGGCTTGGATCCCACCCATGGCAAAGTGGGGCAATACATGGGGAACCCGCAAAGGCAAATACAGCGGTCCTTCCCCTTCGACTCGCGTTGCTCGCTCAGGGTCAGGATGACGACGAAAAGCAAAGGCAAAAGCGACGACAAGGACAACAGCAGATCCTCTTCGAGGACGACAGAAAAAAGGCAAGAGCAAAGATAAGCCGCTGGCTGCGGTATGGTTGGACGCTAGGGGAAGTTGGTGACTCTGGGGGTGACGCGGTGCGGGGCCAGGGCGGTGGGGCCGCCCGTGTTGTTGATGACGTTGCTGATTTCGCCCTTGTCGTCGAGGGCGACGGTGATCATGTCGTGAAAGCGGACGTTGGGGTTGACGGGGACTTCGATAGCGCGGGTGAGATTGACGTCAGGGTGGCGGAAGACGCTGTAGATGCCGAGGCCCCAGGCTTCGTGCGAGGTGACCGTGTCCGCAACTTTGTAGGAGGCCCAGCCGTTGGTGCCGGGGGCGCTGGTGAAGCTGGCCTGGTCGGGTGGGTCGTAGGGGATTTCGGATTGGTAGAAGTAGGTGCGGCCGCCGTTTCCGTTCCAGAGGACCTGAAACTGCTGGTGATGTTCGACGAAGAGGCCGTAGACGGTGACGTTGTTGCCGTTGACGACCAGGCCGTTCTGGCTGGGGTTGGCATCCCAGCCGACGTTGGCTCCGTGATCGGCGCGCCAGATCCAGGTGTGATCGACGATGGTGTCGTTGCTGTTGATCTCGAGGTTGATGACGGCGCGGCCTACGCCTGCTCCGCCGACGCGAAAGAAGACGTCGTGGAGTGAGATGGGATTTTTTTCGTGGGTGGATTTGCTTTTGCCGGGACCGATCTGCAGGAGAACGGGTGAAGATGTGGGGCCGGCGTCAAAGAGGAGGCCGGCGATGATGATGCCGTCGGCGTCTGCGGTTGTCATCGCGGCGGTGCCGTTGACGGGATGCAATGTGGCGAAGCCGAGGCCCATGACGACGGTGTTGGGTTTTGTGACGTGGATGGGTTCGGTGACGTCGTAGATGCCGGGGGTGAGGATGAGGTTCTTGCCGTGGGCGAGTTGCGTGTTGATGGTGGAGGCGTTGTCGCGAGTGGCGTGGGCGATGTAGAACTCGCGGATGGGGATGGTTTTTCCGGGTGTCGCTGCGGCGTGCCAGGTGATTCCCGAGCTGTCGGTGCGAATGGCCGGGACGCGGACGCTGTAGTTGCCTGAAGCATCAACCTGCAGGAAGGGTTTTTCGCGGACGATGGGAGTCTGGGCGATTTTTGTGTAAGGCGGTTTGGGCCATTCGCCTTCAGGCGGATTGGGGACGCCGACGAAGACCATGTTCCAGTTGGCGCCGGTCCAACTGTGCCACTCGGTGTTGCGCGAGATCCATTGCTGCTGCGGTCCGGCGGCGACGTTGCCGTCGATGAGAGTGTCGGAGAACCAGCCGCCGCTGGCCCAGCCGCCGTTCTGGTGGAGAATGATGTCACCCTGGACGTGCATGCGACGGAAGGGTGCGGCTTGCGAGACGGCCCACTTCATCACGCCTCCGGCAGGGACGACGCAGAAGTTTTCGGCGGCGCGCCAGAAGGTGGTGGTGGCGTTGTTGTTGCGGGAGGCCGCGTCGGAGTGGACGTTGCCGGTGATTTGAACTTCGTCAGGCGAGGAGCCGAGGCCGAGGACCTGGGTGTAAAAGCCGATGGGGACGTCGACGGTGTAGTTGCCGGGGAGGAAGAGAATGGCGTTGCGTTCGGGGCCGAACTCGTTGCGGCGCTGGGTGGCGTAGACCTTGTCGATCTGCTGCTGGATGTCAGCGGAGGGTGTCTTTGGGCTGAAGATGAGGACGTTGGGGCCGAAGTCGGGTGTGACGGGCGTGGCCGCGATTGCCGGACTGGCAAGGGACGCGAGGGTGATGAGAGAGAGTGTGAGCTGCGGCGCAATCGTCATTCAGGTTTACCGAGAGTCTTCTCTTTGTACGCCTTTTGGAGAATGAAGAAGGCTTCTTTTTTTACGCCCTGGTCGGAGATGAGGCCTTTGCGGTTGAAGTTGTCCTGGAGGCCGGGGTTGACGCGACGAGGAGAACGGAAGTCCATGAGGACCCATGGGCTGGTGCCGCGGAGTTGTGGGATTTTGTTGAGCATCGGGATCTGGTGGCGGTAGATCTCGGCTTGGTACTCCTCGGTCCAGAGGGCGGGGTGAGTGTCGCCGGCGGGAGCGTGGTTGCCGGCTTTGGCGTCGCCGCCCCACTCGGACATGATGAGGGGTTTTTGGTAGCGGATGTCCCAAGTGGTGGTGTCGGCGTCTTCGGCGTGCTGCTCGTACCAGCCGATGTACTCGTTGGTGCCGATGACGTCGAGGGCGTTGCCGAGGGGATCGTCGACGATCTTGGTGGTGCCGTGGCCGTCGGGATTTTTCTCAGTACGGACGAGGAGCGCGGCGGTGACGAGGCGGGTAGGATCGAGTTGGCGGGCGAGGTCGGCCATGGTGGTGAGGTATTTTGTGCGGGCGGGAGTGTTGGGGGTTTCGTTGGCGACGGACCAGAGAATGATGGAGGCTTTGTCGCGATCGCGGCGAATCATTTCGGTGAGTTGCTGTTTGGATTTGGCGAGGACGGCGGGGTTGTCGAACTGGAGAGCCCAGTAGTCGGGGATCTCGGACCAGACCATGAGGCCGAGGCGGTCGGCGGTGCGGGTCATGCGCTCGTCGTGGGGATAGTGGGCGAGGCGGACGTAGTTGCAGCCTAGTTCTTTGGCCCAGCCGAGGAGAGTGTCGACGTCTTTTTGTGAGTAGGCGCGGCCGGTGCGGTACGGGGCTTCGGCGTGGATGGAGATGCCGCGGAGGAAGATGGGTTGGCCGTTGAGGAGGATTTGCGTTCCGCGGGTTTCGATGGTGCGGAAGCCGATCTGGTCTTCAGTTTTGTCGGATGCTGAGGAGATTTCTACTTTGTAGAGTTTGGGATTTTCGGGGGACCAGAGGCTTAGCAATTTTGCTGGGATGTTGATGGTTGCTCGGGATTGCGCGTCGGTGGTGGCTTCGGCTTTGGCGTTGAGCTCCGGGATGGAGACGGTGACGGATGTGCCGGCGGGTGCGCCTTCGACGTGGACGTAGCCCTCGATCAGGTCGTGGTTGGTTCGGTTGAGGTGCAGGTCGTAGTCGTCGATGAATTGCGTGGGGACCTCGACGAGGGAGACGTCGCGGGGGAGGCCGCCGTAGTTCCACCAGTCGGTCTGGAGGGTGGGGACGCCGTCGGCGATGCGGGTGTTGTCGACGGAGAGGACGACGAAGTTTTTGCCGTCTTTGAGGACGCTGGTGATGTCGCAGTCGAACGGGGTGAAGCCACCTTCGTGCTCGCAGACTTTTTTGGTGTTGACCCATACGAAGGTGCGGTAGTTGGCGGCGCCGATGTGGAGGAAGGTGCGGGTGTTGGGTTTGGCGGTGTGCTGGAAGTCGCGCTGATACCAGATGGGGCCTTCGTAGTAGAGGAGGTCGGGGCGCTGGGTGTTCCAGTCGCCGGGGACTTTGAGAGTGCTGGCGTTGGCGAAGTTGTAGTCCTGGGGGTTGCCGTTGGGGTCGAAGGGGGCGTTCATGAAGAAGCCGTCTTTGCGGAGATGCTGGTGGAAGTCGTAGAGGCCGGTGGCGTACTGGTCGACGATGACGTGCCAGTCGCCGTTGAGGGAGGTGGCCGGGCGGTGGTCGATGTCGACGAGCAGGGTGGTATTGGGCTGGGCGGGCTCTTGGGATTGGGCGGCAGGTGCGGCTAGGAGGAGGGTGGTGAGGAGGGCGCGAGTTGCGGCTTGAAACATTGAGGGGTCTCCGGCGATGGCGCGTTTGGTGCCGCTGCGCGTGAAAATCGCTGTCGGAGACATAATACTTCGGTCTTTGAACAATTGCTTGGAGACTAGCCGCTGCAATTGCAACAGCGGTCGAGAGCATGGGTCGAAAGGTTCGCAGAGTTGCGGCTGGTTTGGACTCTCGGGGTCCCTTCGGCAAGCTCAGGGCAGGCTCTTCGTTCCGCTCAGGATGACAGCAACGGCAAATGCGAAGCGCTGTTAGGTGAGGCGGTCGGCGAGGAGGTGGTCGGCGACGCGGATGGCGTTGGCGATGATGGTGAGGGATGGGTTGACTGCGCCGCATGACGGGAAGAAGCTGGCGTCGACGACGTAGAGGTTGTCGAGGTCGTGGGCTTTGCAGTTGATGTCGAGGACGGATTGGGTGGGGTCGGTGCCGAAGCGGCAGGTGCCGTTCTGGTGGCCGACGCCTTCGAGGGGGATGCGTTTTTTGAAGTAGGCGTGGAAGGGGACGGAGCTGTCGGCGTGACCGGCCTGCTTGAGGACGTCGATCCAGCGGTTTTTGAGGCGGGTGAAGGATTCGACGTTGTTGTCGGTGTAGGAGAGCCTGATCTGCGGGGTGCCGTCGGCGTAGGCAGTGAGGGTGACGCGGTTGTTGGGGTCGGGGAGGTCTTCGGTCATGAGCCACCAGGGGACGGCGTGGTCCTTCATGGTTTCGAGGACGAAGCCAGGAGTGAGTGGTGGGGCGTCGCCCTTCATCATCTCGTAGTGGAAGCTGCCGATGGGTTGGACGGAGCCCATGGGGAAGTCGTATTCGCCGTTGGGGTCGCGGAAGTAGAAGTCATTGGTGCCCCAGGTTTTCATGTAACTGTCTTCGTTACGATTGACGCTGAGGGAGAGGATGGCGTCGGCCTGGTGGTACATGAAGTTGCGGCCGACCTGATCGGAGCTGTTGTTGGCGAGGCCGCGGGGGTGCTTGTCGGTGGCGGATTGGAGGAGGAGGGCAGACGGAATTGATGGCTCCGCAGCAGACCGCGATGATGTCGCCGAAATAAGTGGCGAGTTCAGGGGGAACGTTGGCAGGGCCGTTGTGTTGGACTTCTACGCTGGTGACGGCGGTGCCGGTAGCGTTTGTAACAATTTTGGTTACTTTTGCTTCGGTGAGAAGAGTGACGTTGGGGAGATGCATGATCTGGCGGATGCAGTTGATGTCGGAGTCGGATTTGGCGTGGACGAGGCAGGGGTAGCCGTCGCAGGTGTCGCAGCGAATGCATTTGGATTCGAGCGTGTCGGCAGAGTTGCGTTTGAGGCCGAGGGGCACCGGGAAGGGGTGGTAGCCGAGTTTTTTGACGTCGTCGTGGATGGACTGCATGCGGGGTTCGCTCGGGCAGCGGAGGGAATGGGTAGGGTTTGGAGTGGAAAGGCTCGGTGGGATCGGGGCTGGTGAGGTCGTCGTTGAGGTGGCCGTGGGCGGCGAAGAGTTCTTCGGCGCGGCAGTAGAAGGGTTCGAAGTCCGCGTAGGTGAGGGGCCACGCGGGGGAGATGCCGCCTTTGTGATGGAGGACGCCGAAGTCTTCGGCGCGAAGGCGGAAGAGGGCGGCGCCGTAGACTTTGGTCTGGCCGCCGACGAAGTAGGCCTGCTGAGGGTGGAGTGGCTGGCCGTTCTTGTCGAGCCAGACGTCCTTGGTGTGGTAGCGGTTGTCGAGGAAGACGGCAGAGGTGTCCCAGTTGAGTTTTTCCTGGGGGAGGAAGGGGCCGCGCTCGAGGAGGAGGATGCGCTTCCCTGCCTGCGCGAGATGGAGGGCTAGAGTTCCACCGCCGGCCCCGGTTCCGATGATGATGGCGTCGTATCGATCTGGCATGGGTCCTCCGAGATATCTCGATTACGAATTCGGGTGAGGGCCGTGGGCTAGAGAGACTCGCCAACTTCGGCGGGGGCATCGACGCAGGGAAGAAAGAGCGTAAAGATGGAGCCGTGGTGGACTGGGTCCTCGCTGCTGCGGAAGGTGATGCGTCCCTGGTGGCGTGTAACGATGCCGGCGGAGATCCAGAGGCCGAGGCCTGTGCCGTTGAGATCCTTGGTGGTGTAGAAGGGCTCGAAGAGTCGGGCGCGTACGGTGGGAGACATGCCGTGGCCGGTATCGGCAATGGTGATGCGGATGCCGCGGCGCGGCTCGGGGTAGGCGGAGGAGTAGTCCGTCGCGTCGTGGGCGCGGACGACCAGGCGGCCACCCTGACGCATGGCGTCGATTGCATTGGCGATGAGGTTGTTGAGGACTTGGCGAATATCGTTTTCGAAGCAGAGGATCTGTAGTACTTGTAGAGTAGCTGGCCTCGACATGGATATCGGAGTTCATGAGACGGCCCTGATAGAGGTTGAGAACTGCATCGACGAGGTCTGCAGGGCTGACGTGAGTGGCGCGGACGGCCTGGCGGTGGAAACGAAGGGTCTGGGTGGCGATCTGGCAGACGCGGGAGAGTTCGTTCTGGGCGGTCTGGACGTACTGGCGAGCGGTCTCCGGGAGGTCCCCGGATAGAGCGATGAGATAGAGGAGGTTTGTGATCGCCTCCAGGGGATTGTTGATCTCGTGCGAGATGGAACTCGCGAGGCGGCCGACGGCGGCGAGTTTTTCACTCTGAATGAGAGCGGCTTCCGCCCTTTTCTGAGTAGTCACCTCGAGGACGACAGCGGCGATGGCCTCGACTTTGCCGTCGGCACCGAAGATGGGGGAGTAGCTGACGTTCCAGTAGCGGTGTTCGCCGGGACGGGTGGGGAGTTCGCCTTCGAGGAGGAGATTTCTGACGGCATAGCCTTTGGCAACCTGCTCGAAGGTTTCTCTGAGGCCCTTGAGCGGAGCGAGGTCGGTGATGACGCGACCAAGAACCTTCTCGCGCGGCAGGCCGAGAGTCTCACACTGACGATCGTTGATGCGCAGGTAGCGGAATTCAACAGGATCGAAGATTGCGAGCCCGATGGGCGCGGTAAGGTAGATGTTTTCGAGCTCGGCGCGCTGACGTTCGGTCTCCTCCTGTCGACGCTGGAGCGTCTCGGCGAAGGTTTTGCGGTCGTCTATGTCGATGGCGATGCCGAGCCAGTGGAGAATTTTGCCTGACTCGTCGCGGACAGGCTGGGCGCGAACCCACCACCAGCGGGCATGGCCGTCGCGTGCGCGAATCATGCGGGCTTCGATATCGTAGTCTGCGCCGGTGGCGACGGAGTGGTTCCAGGTTTCGAGGACGCGTTGCCGGTCGCTCGGATGGAAGGCGCTGAGCCATCCCCCTCCGCTGAGGTCTTCGATGGCGAGGCCGATGTAGTCGAGGAAGAACTGATTGGCGTAGGTGATGCTGCCGTCAGGGGCGCCCATCCAGATGGCCTGGGGGTTGAGATCGGCGAGGACACGGTAACGAGCTTCGCTGGCGACGAGAGCTTCCTCGTTCTTCTTGCGTGCGGTGATGTCGATGGTGAGACCGCGGAGATGAGTCGGAACGCCATTGTCCATGGCAGCGTGGCCGCGGCTTTCGAGCCAGAGGATCCGGCCGTCGGCGGCGCGCACCTGAAACTCCTGGGCCACCAGCTGACCGTGTTTGATACCGCTTTGAATGGTGGCCGCGATGATGGGAATGTATTCCGGGAGGACAATCTTTTTGAATGCGCGGTAGTCGGGTACGTCGGAGAGGGGATGTCCGAAGACGGGATACGACCCGGCTCCGTAGGTGACTTTGCCGGTAGCGTATTCGATGTCCCAGGTGGCGACGAGGGAGGTGTTTTGTATCGAGGCGAGGAGTTCCTGTTGCTGCTGGAGGACGAGATCGGCCTGACGACGGTCGGTGATGTCGCGAAAGAAGAGGACGATGCCGTCTTCGAAGGGTCGGCACTGGATGGAGAGCCAAAGATTCAGAGGGTCGGGATAGAAGGCTTCGAACTCGCCGGCGACGCCTTCGTCCATGGCCCGGTGGTAGTGATGGAGAATGTCGGGAGACTGGGCTGCGGTGGGAAACTCCTGCCAGAAGTTTTTGCCGATGCAGTTCACCTTTGGGACCAAGAAGCTCTTTCGGCGCGACGATTGAGGTAGGAGATGTTCCAGTCGCGATCGAGGCTGGCGACGGCGTCGGTGGTCGTCTCGAGGACCTGACGGAGCTGGCGAATGGAGGCGTCGCGCAGGAACTCCGCGCCTTTGCGGTCCGTGATGTCGCTGGCGAAGATGACGATGCCATCTTCGTAGGGATGGACAAGCACCTTGAACCATACATCGAGCGGTTGAGGGTAGTAGGCCTCGAACTCGGTGGGGATACGGCGCTCCATCGTCGTGAGGTAGTTGGACCGGAACGGCTCCTCATTGTTGAAGGGGAAGCGCTCCCAGAGGTTTTCACCGATGAGATTGTCAGCCTTGAGGATGGAGAGGGAAGAACGGTTGGCAAAGGTGCAGTTCCAGTTGCGGTCGATGCAGACGATCGAATCGGCTGAGGCGTCGAAGATCTCGCGGAGCTGGCTGACGGCGTGGTCGCGAAGGTCTTCGGCGTGTTTGCGGGCGGTGATGTCGCGGTAGTAGAGGGAGACGCCGTCGTCGGTCGGAAGGACGTGAACGTCGAACCAGGCGTCCACGCGTTTGGAGAAGTACTCGCCTCGCTGCGCGACGCGGGTGTGCATGGTCTCGTGGAAGAGGCGTTCGAGTTCGGTGCCGAGGGTGTCGGGAAAGATCTCCCAGTAGGTCTTGCTGTGGATATCGATGGGCTGGATGCCGCTAATTCTGATGGCTTCGGTGTTGGCGTAGGTGACGACCCACTTTCCGTCGAAGCAAAGGACGGCTTCGGGAATCTCCGCGATGAGACGCGCGAGGGAATCATTCTCTGCATCGGCCTCACGCCGGAAACGGGCGCGGCGATTGATGGGGACAGTCGCGGAATCGGTCTTTCGATCGAACATGAATTCGCCACCAAAGAGAGCAATGCTACATCTTACCGGGTAATTTGAGTTGAACGCAGGGGATCAGATACCGGCTGATTCCAGACGGTCAACGCGCTCCTGCAGGGTTTGAAGCGCGGCGGTAAGGGTGGCAACCTGGGCCTCGAGCTGGGCGATTCGCTGGGTGGCGGAGGGGGTGGGAGAATCGGATTCGGGGCGGGGGGCGTGCACAAGGGACAGGTCAGGCGGGGCTCCGAGGAGATGGGCGTAGCGGGACTCGCGGGATCCGGGCTGGCGGGGGAGGATGGTGGTGAGGGGGCCAGTGGATGGGTTGCCGGCTTCGTCGGTGGTGGTGCGGGCGGCTAGTCGCTCGAGGGTGGACTGGACGGTGGCGAGGTCGTCGAAGGTGTAGAGACGGTCGGAGCGGCTGCGGAGTTCGCCGGGAGTCTGGGGGCCGCGGAGCAGGAGGAGGCAGAGGACGGCGGTCTCGTCGCGACGCAGGTTGAGAACGGTGCGGACGCGATGCTCGTACTTGGGGACGCGGGCGTCGCGAACGGGAGTGACGAGGGCGAGATCTTCAAGGGAGTGAAGAGCCTGACGGACCTCTTCTTCTGTGAGATCGAGGACGGGATCGCGGCTGGAGCGCTGATTGCACGCGTTGACGAGAGCGTTGAGGGAGAGAGGATAGTTCTCAGGCGTGGTGATCTCTTTTTCAATGAGGGAGCCGAGGACGCGGAGCTGGATGGGGTCGAGTTGCATGTCTCTATAAGGGTGCCACAGGCGAGCGGGTGGTGGAATGCGGCGGTGTCGCCGACAGCAGGATGATAATGAAGCGTATCTTTGCAACGAACAAACCTATGGAGACGAACAAACTCTTATTTCTCAATGAAGATCAGGTGCGGGAGGTGTTGTCGTATGACGACCTGATTCCGGCGATTCGGCAGGCATTGATGGATTTTTCTGCCGGACGAGTCGTTCAACCTCTGCGAACGGTGCTGCCGGTGGGGGAACATTCCGGATGGTTTGCTGTGATGCCGGCGGTGTATGGCGGGGTGATGGGAGCCAAGTTGGTGACGTTCTATCCGGGCAATGTCACGCTGCAAAAACATACGCATATGGCGATGATTCAACTCTTTCGCTCGGATACGGGAGAGCCGTTGGCGGTGATGGATGGCCGCTTGATAACGGAGATGCGGACGGCGGCGGTGTCTGCCGTGGCGGTGGATCAGTTGGCGAGCCCGGAGGCGAAGGTGCTGGGGATTCTGGGGAGTGGGGTGCAGGCGCGGTCGCATGTGCAGGCACTGGCACGGGTGAGGGGGTTTAAGGAGATCCGGGTTTGGAGCCGGTCGGAGGAGAATGCCCGGCGATTCGCTGAGGAGGTTGGGGCTCGGGTGACGACGGCGGAGGAGGCAGTAGGGGATGCAGATGTGGTGCTGACGCTGACGAGTTCGCCGGTGCCTATCCTGCAGGGACGATGGCTGAAGAAGGACGCGGTGGTGTGCGCGGTTGGGGCGGTGACGCCGGATCGCAGGGAGCTTGACGACGAGGCGATGCGGGGAGCGGTGGTGGTGGAATCGCGGGAGGCGGCGAGCCGTGAACCAGGAGATATTCTGCTGGCAAAGGCGGAAGTGGCTGCAGAGATTGGGGAACTGCTCAACGGGGCGGTGATCGCCAGGAAAGGGCTGCCTGTGGTGTTCAAGTCGGTTGGGATCGCCGTCGAAGACATCGCGGCGGCAAAGCTGGTGCATCAAACGATTGCGGGCAATCTGGGCTGAGCGGGTGAGAACCAATCATTGCGGAATGTCAATTAGCCCTTTGTTTCTAGCGGCTTTCGAGAATATGACACTTAAGTTACATTTCCTGATGCCTGGTTTCGGTATGCAATGGGTAAACTTGAATGAGCGAATGACGATCGGTAAATCGCATTGAGGATTTACATTCGCGAAGATTCTAAGGGCCAGGGAGTTTGGATGCGGATAACGAGTGGGAGAGGCTTGGCTGTAGCGGCAGCGGCGGCGGTTGTTGTTGTTTGGGGTGAGTGGGTCGTCGTGGGCCAGGACGGTGAAGACTCGAATGCATGCGGGGCTGAAAAGCTCGATGCATCTGAAGACGCATCCGATGGTGATGCAGGGCGAAGAGGTTGTGCCGGGGGTGATGCCGGAGGAGATTGCGGCCAGTGGGACTACGACCGATGGGGCGCCGGTTCCGCAGACTGTTGTGCCGCAGGACGGAAAGCCGTATGAGCTGAAGATGACGAACCTTCATACGGGCGAGAACATAGATATCATCTACCGGATTGGAAACACGTACATTCCCGAGGCGCTGGAGAAGCTGAACTACTTCCTGCGCGACCACAACACACAGGATGTGAGCAACTACGATCCGAAAGAGTTCGACGTTCTGCATGCCATGCTGGCGCGGCTGGGGCGGTTGGACAGCGTGATCAATATTGTGTGTGGATACCGGACGCAGGAGACGAATGAGGAGCTGCGGCGGAACTCGCCCCAGACCGGAGTGGCCGAACATAGCCAGCATATGGAAGGCCATGCGATTGATCTTCGGGTGCCGGGGGTGACTACGGCGAATCTGAGGGATGCGGCGCTTTCGCTGCAGGCCGGCGGTGTTGGGTATTATCCGGTGAGCCAGTTTGTGCACGTGGATGTGGGGCCGGTCCGGGAGTGGGTGTTCGGATCGAAACAGAAGAGGATGATACTGGCACGGACACGGCGGGTTCATTCGAGTCACAGTTCCGGGGCAGTTGCCGGGCAGTAGCCCCCACCCCGTCACAAATTTCGCAAAGTCTTCGAAACAAATGATTTGAGTGGGTACTTCCGTGTCGGTAAGTGCCAGAGGGGAAGCTCGGGTGTCGGGTGGGACCTCGTTTCAGCCTCTGTTTTGGGCGACAAGAGTGTCAAGTGCGGTCCGATTACTTCCCGTGATGAGGGAGCGGTTCGGCGACGAGGGCGGCGAATATACTTCGCGGCATGGAGTCTCTTCAGCGACAACTCAGGGGGAAACGGTGGGGGTTGGCGCTGGCGCGGTTGATTGCTGAGGAGATTGGCGGGGAGAAGGCTCGAGTCCGGGTGCTGGTTCGAGAGCTCTTTGGTGAGGATGTTGAGGTAAGGAAGCGGGCGGCGGATGTGGCTCGGCGGATTACTGACCGAGACGGCAGGTTGCTTGAGCCCTATGCGGACGAGTTGGCTGGATTGCTGGAGACGCTGCCGATGGAGGAGTCGCGGACGCGGTGGCATCTGGGGCTGGTGGTGCCGCGGGTGGCGCACACGCAGGCACAACGGCTGCGGGCGGCACGAACGATGTCGCTGCTGGTTGGAGATGAGAGCAATGTGGTGAGATGCTCGGCCGTAGAGGGGCTTACGCTGCTGGCGGTGCAGGAGGCTTCGCTGAGGGATGAGGCGGAGGAGATGATCGAGAAATTTCTGCGGGAGGGGACGCAGGCGATGAAGTCGAGAGCCCGGGCAGCCAGGCGGCGGCTGGAGAAGATGGAGCGGACAAAATCCAGTTGACATCCAGTTGACGGCGCGGCGGGCTCAGTTTTATGTTGAATCTGTCCCTCGCGAGGCCGGAGGAGCCGGCTTCTACCTGCACCGCAAACCAGTTCGCGGCGGCGCGGATGGAGGAGTCAGCGACACACGCTTTCGTGAGGACAACCATGCCTATTCTGAAGATCGCCTACCTTGAGCTGCCTGCTCAACAGCTAGCCGCAAGTAAAACCTTTTACGCCAACCTCTTCGGCTGGACCTTTCAGGACTACGGGCCCACGTATGCCGCTTTCTCCGAAAGCGGTACCGTGGCGGCCTGAACGCCGACCCTGCCGAACGCACCAAGGCGCCTCTGCCGGTGATCGAATCAGAAGATCTGGAAGAGACGGAGCAGAGCATCGTGAAAGCAGGCGGCAAGATTACGCTTCCCATCTTCAGCTTTCCCGGCGGCCGGCGATTTCATTTCACCGATCCGGCGGGCAATGAACTAGCCGTTATGCAACGCGACTAGTGGCAAACCAGTTGCACTTAGCCCTTGAAGACGACGCGTCCTTCGCTCACCGTAAAAGCGACTCTGCCGAGCATGGGCGCGCCGTCGAAGGGGGTATTGCGCGACTTCGAGCGTGTCTTTTTCACGTCGAAGTTCCACTCTGCCGCAGGATCGAACACCACCACATCCGCAAAGCTTCCTACGGCCAGCGTTCCTCGTCTCTCAAGGGAGACAATCGACGCCGGCTGTGCGCTCATCAGGTCGATCACGCGGCTGAGCGACATCCCCTGCCCCTTGTGCAACACGCGCAGCGCCAGGCCGAGCGCGGTTTCGAGGCCGGTAATCCCGTTTGGCGCCCGCTCAAACTCCTGCTCCTTCTCAAACAGCGCGTGAGGAGCGTGGTCGGTCGCGATGCAGTCCACCGTGCCATCCATCAGACCCGTGATAATGGCTTTGCGGTCGCGTTCACCACGCAGCGGAGGGTTCATCTTTGCGTTCGTGTCGTAGTTTCCGATCGCCTCATCGGTCAGGGTGAAGTGATGCGGGGCTGCCTCGCATGTGACATGCAATCCACTCGCCTTCGCCGCGTGAATCGCCTTCAGCGCTCGTCCTGTTGAGACATGCTGCACGTGCAGATGCGGCCTCAATCGGTCGTGCGTCTCGATATCGCGCAGGAGTTGAATATCCCGCTCCACAATGTGCGCCTCTGCCTCGATCGTCATGCCGCGCAGTCCGAGGCGAAACGCGACCGGCCCTGCATTCATGCTGCATCCGCCGGTCAGGCGTGTGTCCTCGGCGTGCTGCGAGACCGGCACTCCAATCCCTGCCGCGGCCACGAGGGCTTCGCGCATCACGCGATTGTGGAGCACCGGCTTGCCGTCATCGGTAAATCCAACCGCGCCGGACTGCGCCAGCACATGGAAGTCCGTGATCTCGTCGCCTCTGCTGCCAAATGTCGCCGCCGGCATCGCGAACAGCTTGACGACTGCGCCACGCGCAGCATCGAGCATCCACTCCAGTCCGGCAACTGAGTCGTTCACGGGCACGGTGTTCGGCATCGCGACCACGCTGGTAAACCCACCGGCTGCGGCCGCCGCTGTCCCGGTGGCAATCGACTCCTTATACGTTTGTCCGGGCTCGCGCAGATGGACATGCACATCGACCAATCCTGGCGCGACAATCATGCCTCTGGCGTCGATGGTCTGGTTCGCCGCGACACCCTTAAACCGACCCGGCGCCTCGATAGCCGCTACGCGCCGATCCCGCAGCAGCAGATCGCGCTCGGCGTCCACACCGCTTGCCGGGTCGATGAGCCGCCCGTTCAAAATTAATATGTCACTCATACGGTTACACTCTCGAACCCGCCCGCGCCCAGCGCCCTCGCCAGCAGGGCCGTCCTGACGGAAAGGCCATGGCGCACCTGCTCTTCAATCACTGAGTTGGGCCCATCCGCGACCTCGCCCGCAATCTCGAGCCCGCGGATCATCGGCCCCGGATGCATGACCAGCGCATGCGGCGCACTTGTCTTCAGGCGCTCTTCGCTCAACTGATACCGCGAGATATAGTTCGCCAGATCGAGCTCGAGCCCGGACAAGCGTTCTCTCTGGATTCGCAGCATCATCACGACCTGCGCTTTGCTCAACGCAAGATCGAAGTCGCGCTCAATCTCGACCCCGTCGCCCAGTCCGAGCGCCTCCCATGGAACCAGCTCCTCTGGCCCGCACAGCACGACCCTGGCACCCAGGCGAGTGAGCAGCATCGCGTTCGACCGCGCCACGCGGCTATGCAGAATGTCTCCGGTAATCACTACGGTGACGCCCTCAAGCGTCTTCGCATTGACGCGCGCGGCGTTCACTCGCGGCAGGCGCGCCAGCATCGTCCGCAGATCCAGCAGCGCCTGCGAAGGATGCTCATGCATCCCATCTCCGGCGTTCAATATTGGGAGTTGGGTCGATTTTGCCAGCAGATAGGGCGCGCCCGAGTTCGGATGGCGCAGAATGATGCACTCTGCGCCCAACGCCCGCAGGGTCAGTCCAGTGTCCTTGAGGCTTTCGCCCTTCTCGATCGAGGAAGACTTGTCGCTTACGAGCGTTGTGATTGCGCCCAGCGACTTCGCAGCCAGCTCAAACGAGGTTCGCGTCCGTGTGCTTGATTCATAGAACAGCAGCGCGATTCGTCGGCCGGCCAGGATCTGTGCGCGCTCGGCAGCGGCCATCCGCTCCATCCGGTCGGTTGCTGCCAGAATTGCAGCTACGTCTTCGAGCGACAGATCCGCCACCGTCAACAACGAGCCCGCGGCATACTCTGAACCCTTCGCCGCGCCGTGCATACCAGGCTTCATCAATCCCAACCGTCAGTCCGCCAGCTCAACCAGCAACACCTGCTCCTGTCCGTCGACCTCGTTCAGTTTGACCTCGATGATCTCGCGCTTCGAGGTAGGAATGGTGCGGCCCACATAGGTTGCTTCGATCGGCAGCTCGCGATGCCCGCGATCGATCAGCACGAGCAGACGTACGCTCTTTGGCCTGCCCTGATCGAAGAGCGCATCAAGCGCTGCGCGGATCGTCCGCCCGGTGTACAGCACGTCATCCATGAGGATGATGTCGCGTCCCGTGACGTCGAACCCGATCGCACCGGGCGCTACCTTTGGGCGCGGGCCATCGGTCGTCAGGTCGTCCCGGTAAAAGCTGATGTCCAATACGCCTGTGTCGACGGGATGCTTCTCGATGTTTCCAATGAGGACTGCCAGCCGCTGGGCCAGAGGAACACCGCGGCGCTTGATCCCGACCAGGCCGACGTTCTTGCTGCCGTCGTGTTTTTCGACGATCTCATGCGCCAGCCGAACCAGGGTGCGCTCGATCTCCGAAGCCGACATCAGGCGGCCCTTTTCCCGTAATTTAGGCTTGCGAACTTCCGAAATCTCACTCATAAGGATTTTCCTTGATGATATCAGCACCCGGCACTGGGATAGAAGGAGCGTCCGGTCCACCGCCGGTGGGCTGTGTCAGTCCTTTTTGGGTTTGCGAAGCTTTTTTATGACATCCGGCGCGAACTCCCCCAACACATTGCTCAGACTTCCCCACCAGACCTGCGTTACCGCGCTCTGATACCCCTTAGTCAGAATCTGTGTGTTGTCCGGTTCCCAGGTGGCGGTAATGGCGCCCGACCCAAACGCTGCCATGTAGGGCATAAGCTGCGGCCGCAGATGCTGCTCGCTGCGGTCGTAGGTCACAAAATTTCGCTTGAGGGCGTGGCGGGTACGCGGCCAGAATCCAACGCAACGGCACCTGTCATATCGCGGTTCCCACCCAAGCGCCGCGTTCCCCAAAGAGGTAAAGGAATTCTGCATAAGGTACTGGGTGTGCCGGGTACCGAGCCTTTTGCCGAAGCCCTCAATCCCATCTCCCCATTCCGGAGGAGTATTTTCGATTTGATCATGAAGGGTGAAGAATCCTGTCTTGATATAGATCCCCGGAGTGGTAAAGCTCTGCCGCACGAAGAGCTTGAAGCGCTCTTCCCCGGTGAGTGCAATCAGCGGCGCATCCTTTGGAATATAGGCCCCGTAAAGCCAGTTCACAGCGAGCTGGTTCTGAGGGGTTGCCGCTTCCTGCGGTTGAGTGGTGGCGGGATTTTGTGCGCGAGAAGCAGGAGCAACCACCGCAAACACGACCGCTAAAGCCAGTCGCGTGAGGCGCAGAGCAGCAGCGCCTCTGATTGCATGAGACCGCGTGGTCACTCGACTTCACTCCAACTCTGATCGGGGTTGAAGGTGGCAATCGCCGCGGCCGCGGTCGGCGTGGCGTCGCCCAGATCCTTCTGGTAAATGACGCCATCCTGATTGACGATGAAGGTCATAATGCCGCTGGTGCCATACTTTGCCGGATAAGCGAGGAGGGCAAAGCCTCCGGACTGCACGCCGTTGACGATGTAGTTTTTGGCTCCTCCAGTAGCGGCCGGGCCCTGAGACGAAAGGCGTTTGTAGATGTAGCCGTGATAGGGCTCCGGACCACCGCCACCGTATCCCTCGGCTGTCGCTTCGGCAACCGCAGGGCCGATGCGGACTCTGTGGTTTTCCGGCAACGACAGGCCAGTAGAGACCGTTTTGTTTCCCTGGGTCGCTGGCGAACTTCTGCGCGTATAGCTTCGGCGGGAGGCCGTCATGACCTTTCGCGGCATAATCCTTCTGAGCGAGGTAGTAGCCCTCGCAAACCGCAATGGCTCCCAGCTCGTTTTCGCCGACGCGACGATGGACAATCTCCTCGCGGGCCTGCGCCGAGTCGAAGTACCAGCTGGTTCCGTCACGAACCAGGGGAATGGGCGTCGGCCAATCGTTGGCGCCGACAACCAGCGTCTTATAGCCGGGCGCGGGAACCGTGAGGGAGTGCTTCATGTCGTACATCTTCACGAAATTCTGGAGCGCCTGTTTGTCCGCAACCGGATCGCCCGAGTCGATCAGATCCTTTGCGCCTGGGCCCAGCACGGCAAGCAGTTGAGCCTGGTCGCCGGATCGTGCGGCGGCGATGAGAGCCAGGACTGCTTCCGAGGATTTTGCGAAGGTCTTCTGTCCTTTGGCTGCCTGCGACATGAGGCAGGTGGGCAAGCCAAAGACGAGCAGCGAGAGGGACAGCAATCGGATTGCGCGCGATAATCTAACGTCCAGTAAAAGGTCAGATTTCATTTTTTCCCCCTGGCGCCCATACTGGCTGCTCCTCGTTGGCTGGCGGCCTGCGTTGAACGTCCATTGCTTCCGCCTGAAAAAGCAGGTGCAGGTCGCGATTGCTCGGCGGGCCGTTGTTGGGTCGCAGGCCGTTGTTGTTGTGTTGCAGGCCGTTGTTGTGGCGTTGCCGGCCGCTGTTGCGGCGCCGGACGGGTAGCCGGCTGCGTTGCTGGCCGGGTGTAGCCACGATCTGGAGTCACGGCTGGGAGTGTGGTTGGGCGTGTCGTTGGGCGTGTCACCGCACCATTGTTCGGCCGGTTGTAGGTTCCGTTGACGGGCCGCGTGGTAGCGGGTAGCGTACTCGGCCGGCCTCCGCCATAAGGCGGCCGAACACCGCTGTTGGGCGGGGGCCGGTAGTTTCCACCACCGGGGCGATAGTTGTTGTAATAGCTGGGGTAGTGAGCGGGCCGATGGTAGGGATAGTTCGCCGGCGGCCGATACCCATACGCGGGGCGGAAGGCCGGCCCATACACGGGACGATAAGCATAATGTGCCGGGTACCACGGTCCTCCCCGGTAGTAGACCCCGCCGTATCCCCATCGCGGATAGTAATAGTTGTTGCTCGAGAACATCGCCCCTATAGCGATGCCCACGCCGAACGAAATAATCGCAGCCGCAGCAACGTCACCCGACGACGGCCCTGACTGCTGGACATACACAGTCTGCGGATTGTACTGCGGGACGTACACGACCTGAGGGTTCGCCGGCTGAATGACAATCACCTGCTTCCCGTTGTCGGTCTGCGTGGTTACAGTCTGTTGAGGAGTGGTCTTGAGAGTGCCATACTGCCTGGCCTGCGCTCGAAGCCGCTGGACCGAGGCAAGCACACCTGCCTGATCTGCGCTGAACGCCGCGCCGAGCTGCTGGGTCCAGTCGAGCTGGGTGCACATGAGATCGACGACATCCGGAAAATGAAACAGCGCCGTCATCGCCGCGCCGAAGCCAGCCTTCTTGGCGGCGGCGTCGAGTGCCGTTCCTTCCAGCGACTTGTTTTCGAGCAGCCAGTTGCCCCCGTCGAGAACCTCCTGCCCATTGACCGACGCTGCCAGCACCTGCATCAGCAATGGATCAGGGTAGAGGGCAATGGGAGCCAGCAGATGATCGAGCGTCGCCGGCGAGGTGTCCACCGGAGCTGCCTGCGCGGCGGGTGCGGCAGGCGGAGGATTCTGGGCAACGCTCTCCTGTTCCATGATCAGGAAACAGAGGGCGACTGTAAGTGCGACGAAGCGCCTAACCTTGGAATGGGCAATCGGGCCGGTGACGTGCTTCACAGAACCTCCAGAGACAGCCGCTCGCAATTCGAGGTGGCAGATCGAAAGCGCGGAACCGGCTTGGACAGCCAAGTTAAGCCTCTGCAGGGTCGCCGTACAACTAGCAGAATCGCCAGTGGCTAAAACCGTCACCTGCGGGCGCCTGATCGGCTCGCGATCGATCGCTCCTGGCTCCAGAACATCGCTAGCCCTTTAGAATCAATGGCACGGACCTGACTAACTTTGAAAAAATGGAACAAAACCCCTAAATAGCCCCAGGTATATTTTCGCTTTTATTTCGCTTATATTTAACGGATGCGAATTCTGGTGAATTTCCAACATAATGACGGCTGGTTTATCAGTTGTTTGGCGGAAGATTGCCAAACGGTGATCGGGCCACGCCTGGATGTGGCATCGCTGGACACACTCAGACGGCTACTTCGATACGCGGGAGCCAACACGGAAGAGATGAAAGAGTTCGAGCGCTCGATTGATGCATGGGGTAAAGGTTCGGTTTGGATTAGCAACCTGACTGACGCGGGAGCAAAGTTGCTCAGGATCCGCATCCAGAATCCACTCAAGGGAATGGAGTGACGGGTCTGGGTTGCGGGTCAGCGCACGCGATGCCACTCAGACTGAGTTTTCGACGGAGTAGCCTACAGCGACATCTTCCGGTTCATCCGCATAAATCCGCCCACTGCCCCGCCGACCGTAGACAGGATCAGCAGAATTCCTGACATCATTCCGAATAAGGCCAGCATGATTCCCGCTCGAAACTCTGGCGAGAACCATAACCTTTTCGCCTCGGGCGTCTGTGGACTGATCGCGGCGGCCTTTTCGAACTGAACACGGAAAAACTGAGCCAGCTCAGCGTCGAACGCCCCCAGGTTGTGCAGACCGTACCGCGCAACCACTCCAGCGACCCCCCACGCAACTCCCAGGCAGGCGACCAGCGCCAGCCCAACCACCAACCCAATCCGGGCCCCCACGCGGGCGTCCATCCATGCTAGCGGACGACGCCGCTGATAGAGCGCGAGCGTAATGATTGATCCGCTGATAGTCCATAGCCAGCTTAGAAGCGTAATCATCTGCAACCGTTGAGACGCGAGGCTCAACCCGGCAGCGATCGCAGCCACCAGCGCCGCGCACCGGATCGCCGTCTTCCACTCCACCTGCCGCGGCCTGGGAGGCGGAACCGTGCCGGTCGTGTCGGCATCAGACGCGCCGGTCTGGTTTTCATAGTCCTGTAAAAAAATCTGGGGCGAACCACAGTGCGGACAAAACGGCGACAGGCCATCCCTGGCCGGAAGCTCGCCGCCGCAACGGTGACAATACTCTTGCATATGTTATGAAGCTATCCCACCCCGCAGTGCGCGGCAAGCTCGCACGAGCAAGCGCAATCGACCCAGGCTCTTACTGCGAGTGATTGTTGTCATCACCACTGCCAAGCGAAAGGTGCCCCGGCAGATCCAGCGCCACCAACCCGAACTTGGTTCCATTCCCCTCCGGATCGATCGCAACGATGTGTTGATGCTGCTTCGAGCCGGCTTTCAGCTCCAGCTTGCCCGATTCATCGTCGTTGACATAGACATGATTGCCCTTTTCGTTGTCGCAGGTCAGCCCCTCTGCGGTGCGCGTCGGCGTGCCCACCGGCTTGTCGTTCTGGCATTGAATCACGTCGCCGTACCGTCCCAGCGACTTGCGATAGAACGCCGTCACCTGGTCTGGACTGTCGGTTGTTCGATAGCTCGCCGCCTTCACGCGCAGTTGAAAGCTGCCGAAGCTCATGTTCACATCGGCCGCGCCATTGTTCTTATCCTTCTTGACGAGATCCGCGCCCGGATACACCGGCAGTCCCAGCCCATCGACCACGGCCGCGTCGTTGGTCTTCACCGTCATGCCTCCGAACGGAGTGGCGATCTTCACATTGTCGTTGTCGCCATGTTTGTCCGATTCGATCCGGCAACCGCTCATCAGCGCTGTCGCTGCAATCATCGTCGCCACTACTATAGCCTGGTTGTTCCGCATACCCCGCCTCCGCATCCACAGAAAACAATACGCCCCTTTAGGCCCAGTGGTTCCATTCCTTTACCGGCTCGCCTGCTTTGCGCACCGGCAGCCGCAAGAAATAAACCGGATAGCCTCGTTCCTCCGGGTAACCCAAGCCGCAAACCCATGCGTAATCTCAGCTCAGTTATCGCAAGAAAAAATTGCAAACCATGCCGTTCCGGTGGCTATACTTACACATGCCGGACCATCGGCCACCGCCGCCGGCACCGCGGTATCGGAGTTTCCTGGCATGGCGCAGCATCAGCCAATCCGCAAAACGACCCAGGCATCCGGGTCCGACATTCCGGACAAGCTTTACTTCCGCATCGGTGAAGTAGCCAAACTCTGCGACGTCCCAGCGTACGTCCTGCGCTTCTGGGAGAGCGAGTTTCCTCAGCTGAAGCCTCACAAAGGCGGCACGGGACAGCGTCTCTATCGACGGCGCGATGTTGAGATGGCGCTGCGCATCAAGAGCCTCCTGTACAACGAGGGCTACACCATTCCGGGCGCGCGGCAGGTCTTCAAGGCGGAGTTGAAACAGAAAGAACCCCAGCTTGCGCTCGCCATCGACAACCCTGCGGCGAAGGTCGACAGTCGCCAACTGCGCAAACTTCAGAAGGACCTTCGCGATCTCCACACGCTGCTGTCCAAGCCAACGGCTCGCGCCGCAGTTCACCCGATCCGCACACCGCGCAACCCCGCTACGCCGCGACGCGCAGCAGAGAAGCTCTTTGATCTCCCACTCCCGGAAAACAACAAGCGTTGAAGATGAAATCCAGCGATGAATTCGGAAGCCGCCGCAGGCGAAAAGAGCGCCCTCACTCCTCGAGCAGCCACACCCCTTATCTCGGACTAGACCCGCTTCACGGCGTTCCGATTCAGTGCCAGTTCTGCTCCGGCCAGACCTTCCGGCGGTCTACGCTGCGCGGCGATGACTTCACGGAGATTCTGCTGATGCGCTATCCCGTTCGCTGCCTGCGCTGCGGTCAGCGCCAGCTGGTCAGCTTCACGATCGCGAGCCTGTCGCTTTCGTCGAGCATCAAGCCGCGGCGAAGGCATCGCCCGATGGACCCGTCGGCTCGCTGGATCGACTTCACCAAGCATCCCGACGCACCAAATCCTCTGCAGCCTGTCTCACCCGAAGAAGAATCGCACACCCGCAGATAGCTCTTTTCCGATAGCCAGTTGCCTACAGCGCAATCCATCCCGCGTGGATCGCCCACAACGACACGGTCGCTACCACGATCCAAAGCGTTACTCCCTGGACCAGAGGCCGCACGCCCACTTCCTTCAGCGTATTGCGTGTAATGCCGGCGCCGATTAGAAACAGCACTACGGTCAGCGCAGCTCGTCCGAGGCGGTAGAGTCCGGAAAACAAGCTCTCCGACTGCGGCATATAGTGCGGCACATAGCTGGCCAGCACAGCCGCAAAGCAGAAGTACAAAATAAACCACGGCCAGCTTACCTTTGCGCGGCTCTTCTTCAACATCGCCGTCGCGATCGCCAGCGGTACGATCCACAACGCTCTCGCGAGCTTCACCGTCGTCCCCACGGCCAACGCTGTCGCTCCATACTTCGCGCCCGCGCCTACAACCGAGCTTGTGTCGTGAATTGCCAAGGCGGCCCAAAGTCCAAACTGCGTCTGCGAAAAGTGCACCAGGTGGCCGATCAGCGGAAACAACATCAGCGCTACGGAATTCAACACAAATACAGTCCCCAGCGAGACGGCCATCTGCTCCTCATTCGCCTCAAGAATCGGCCCCATCGCTGCAATGGCGCTGCCTCCGCAGATCGCCGTTCCGAAACTGATCAACTGCGACTGCGTCTTGCCCACCTGCATCATCTTGCCCAACAGCACTCCGAGACACAACACGAACGTGATGCTGATCGCTGTGTACATGAAGCCCGACGCGCCTGCGTGAACAACTTCTTTCAAGTTCATGCCAAATCCCAGGCAAACGACGGCGGCCTGCAGCAGAAACTTCGACAAGCTCCTGCTCTCAGCAGGAAACGGATGCACGACGCTCAAGCCAAAGGCCAGTCCCGCAGCCAGGGCCAGAGGAGGTCCGATCAACCCGCTCGCCGAAACTATGATGCCGACGTAAAAGAGATTCTTCTTCCACACATCCTTAAGCATCGGCCGATCGCTGCGCGGAGTCGAGACGTAGTTTTGAATTGGTGATAACTTTTCCTTATCGACTCTATTAGTCAATTGGTAACGGCGGTACCCATGGCAAACCGCTGAAACGCTGCAGCGGTGCCGGTGGCTTCGGCGCCTGCCAGCCGCACAAAGCTGAAGTCGCGCAGAATCTCCAGCCCCTCGACTGCTGCGATCCGCACCGAGCCCAGCCGCAGCACCTTTGCCACCGCACATCGCGAAACAAACCCCACCCCCAGCTCCGCCTCCACGCCGGAGATGATCGCCTCCGTCGAATCGAGCTCCATGGCTACCTTGAGCGAACGCAACGGCAATCCCACCTTCTTCAATGCCCGCTCTACTACGCGCCGCGACCCCGACCCTCTCTCTCGCAGCAACAGAGGCACCTTCGCCAGCTCTGCCGGGGCGATCGCCACTGCTTTGCGCGCGGCCCATGCATGATTCGGGCTGACGATCAGCACCATCTCATCCTGCACCATCCGCTCGGTCTTCACGTCGCGCCGCATCGCCGGGCCTTCAATGATGCCCAGCTCTACGCGCTCCTCCGCTACCGCTTCGACGATTCGCTCTGTATTGCCGCTGACCAGCGAAAGCTTCACCTGCGGATACTGCCGCAAGAATGCTCCGAGAATTCGCGGCAAAACATACTGCGCTACAGTCGTCGACGCTCCCAGCCGAAGCTCCCCTACCGCCTCATCGTTCAACGCAGCCAGCGCCCGCTGCGCCTCCGCCATCGTCTCGGCCGCGGTATTCGCATACCCCAGCAACACCCGCCCCGCCTCCGTCAACGAGATCTGGCTTCCATGCCCCTCGCCCCGCGCCCGGTCGAACAGCCGCACACCGGTCTCCTCCTCCAGGGCGCGAATATGCTGGCTCACCGCCGGCTGGCTTAGATGCAACACCTCGGCCGCCTTGCGAAAGCTCATCTCCTCCGCTACCGCACGAAAGACCCTCAGCCGAAAGTTCTCCAAGCCTGCGCACCTCGCTTCGCCGAAGGTGAACCACCCCCGCTACCCCATCAGCATAAGCCCTGCCGATAAAATCAATGCAGCCAACCCCGTGTCTGCAAACTCCGTGTCCACAGATAAAGACCCCAACCCGGCCGACGCGTCACCCCGCAGCCCACTCGCCTTTCTCCGGCCCTCGCACAGCCATACTGCGACTTCGGCCACGCTGCTCCTTACGCTCTCGGCGCTGCTATCCCGTGTCATCGGCCTCATCCGCGATCAGTACATCGCGTACGAGTTCGGCGCAGGCCACAATACCGATGCCTACAACGTCGCCTTCTACCTTCCCGAATGGATCAACTATCTGCTTGTCGGAGGCGCCGCCTCTATCACCTTCGTCACGATCCTCGACCGCTACCGCGCTGCAGACGATGAAGCGGAAGGCGAACGCGCGCTCTCGATCATCCTGAACACGATGGTCATCGTTCTCGGCGGCGCCATCCTCCTTGCCGAGATCTTCACTCCGCTCTTCACACGCATCTACTTCGACCCTGCATCGCCGCAGGGAATTCTCTGCACCCGCATCACCCGCATCCTGCTCCCCGGGCAGCTCTTCTTCTTCGCCGGCGGGGTTCTTGCTTCAGTCCTGCTCGTTCGCAAGCAGTTCTCCTTCCAGGCGATCTCGCCACTGGTCTACAACCTCGGCATTATCTTCGGGGGAGTGCTCCTCGCCAGCCGCATGGGCATCTCTTCTCTCGGCGTCGGCGCTCTCGTCGGAGCTATTCTCGGGCCATTTCTCCTGAATGCCTATGGTGCCTACCGGGCCGGGCTACGCTACCAACGCATCCTCGACTTCAAACACCCTGGCCTTCGCGAGTGGGTCCGGCTGTCTCTTCCTCTCATGCTGGGCGTCACTATCATCACGCTCGACAACCAAATCCTTGGCTACTTCGCGAAGCACGGCACCGGCGATATCTCACGCCTCAACTACGCCAAGCGCCTCTTCACCGCGCCCATGGCCATCATCGGCCAGGCTGCTGGAGCAGCCTCGCTGCCCTTCTTCGCCTCGCTCTTCGGCCGCAACCAGTTTGCCAGCTTCGCCTCCGCCGTCAATCGCTCCGTCTCGCGCCTTATTGCCTTCTCGCTCCTGGGCTCTGCGGCGATGATCGCTCTGGCCGAACCCGCCGTCGACCTCATCTTCCGCCGCGGCTCCTTCAACGCTGCAGATGCCACATCGACCGCCACTTATTTCGCCATCTTCGCCATCTCACTCGCCCTCTGGACCGCGCAGGCCATCTACGCCCGCGCCTTCTATGCTGCCGGCGAAACCTTCGCTCCGATGCTCGCCGGGACGATTATCACGATCGTCAGCATCCCCATCTACTGGCAACTCCATCTGCACTTCGGCGTGGTCGGCCTGGCGTGGGCCTCCAACCTTGCGATTCTGCTGCAGACGGGAACCCTCGCGGTGCTCGCGCATCGCCGTTCTCTCGTTCCGCTCTTCGGACCTTCAGGCAGCCCCTATGCCGGCCCAGACCGCCCCGAGATCAGCCGCGCCGCCATCGCAGCCCTGGTGAGTCTCGCCGGAGTCACCCTTCTCCTGCACTTTGTCCCCCAACCGCAAACCTATCGCGGCGACATTATCGCCCTCGCTCTCGGAGGACTCACCTGGGCTGTTCTCGCCGCCGCCACCCTCCACCTCACCGGATCAAAGCTCCTCAGTCAACTCCGCTCTCGCATTGCCTAACGCACAAAAGCGTTGCCTGACGCGCAAAACGACGCCGCTACTTCGAGTCCTCATACTCTTCGTGCCAGGCCGTCTGAATCGCCTCGAGAATTCCTTCGTTCGACTTTGCGGGATCTCCCACGAATCCCGGCAACTGCATCACCCACTTATGCAGGTCGGTGAACCGCACCGAGTAGGGGTCCGTGTCCGGAAACATCTCCTGCAACTGAATCCCGATCTCTTGCGCATCTGTCCAATTCAGTTCTCGTGCCATGGTCGCAATCTCCTTCCTCATAGTCTACGGCGGCACCAAGGCTCTTAGGGCGCGTGGTAGACGGGCCTACGACGCATTCAGGGCTGGCGAGGTAGCCCGGTCGGCCCTGGATAACTGCCCCGGCCATCCCAGGGTGACCGTTCAGATCTTGCACCTCTGTACTAAAAAGATGCTGGGGCGAGAGTTGGGTCAGTAAGTTGGATAGAATGGATCGACTCCAACATGAACGGGACCCCGCAGAGAAGTCGCCCCTACTTTCCGGTATTAGACGGGGTTCGTGCCCTTGCTGCACTGATGGTCATCGTCTGCCACTTCTGTCAGCAGAGCGCAATTCAAGGACCGTGGATATTCGGTCAGACCGGCGTCGATCTTTTCTTCGTTCTCTCCGGTTTCCTGATCACAACCATCCTGCTTCTGGCCCCAACCAGAGACTGGCACGAAGTCCGAACCTTCTACATTCGCAGAACACTCCGCATCTTCCCTCTGTACTACGGGTTTCTCATCGTGTCAGCGGCGTTTGGATATATCCATTCGCTATGGTTCTGGCTCTATCTGCAGAACATTCCTTTTAAACTCGGGATTCCCATCTCCGGTCCTGGTCACTTCTGGTCGCTTGCCGTGGAAGAACAGTTCTACCTTGTATGGCCCGCTCTCGTATTTCTTCTGCCGAGGCAATGGCTCATCAAAACTCTGTGGGGCATCGTTGCGGTGGCTCTCCTGTTCCGCATTCTGATGGAGGGTTTTCACCTCCACTCGGCCTTTCTGATTGTCTTTAGCCGATTCGATGGGCTTGCCGCCGGAGCGCTTCTCGCTGCCTATTATCAGCGCGGCATACTGCAGCGTCACCGCCTTCGACTGCTGATCCTTGCCGCGTTTTCCGTCGTCGCCATCGGGATGGATTGGTGGGCCTTCCATGGACAGGGAAACGGTTGGCACGAGGCTTCGAAGTTCACACTGGTCACCTCCTTTTATGCCTCCGCCGTCGGCTATCTGCTCATCAGCGGTCCCACCCTGACCAGCCGCATGCTCTGCTGGAAACCTTTGCGCTATGTCGGCAAGGTCAGTTACGGCTTGTACGTCCTTCACCCCATCGTGTTCCATTTCGTGATGCCCCGCGTTCACAATCTGCCCGTGGGGCTACAACTGCTTGCCTGTTTCGGTGCAACCCTTCTCGTCGCCACGATCAGTTGGTATGGCTACGAATCGTGGTTTATTCGCTTGAAGGATAAACTCGCTCCCGAGCGGAGGGAGCGGATGATTCCTGCGACCGTCTGAGGCAATCTTCACGCGGGGTGGCTTCCCTCACTAGAATGGTCCACGGCAGCAACCCACTACAAGAACCTGCTGCAGTGTTTATGCCTCGACCAAACTCCATCTCCTGGTCGTCCTCCCTGCTTCGCCGCGACCTAAGTGCCAGAGCGGAGCATCTCGCCCGCACGCAAAAACTGCTTCATGACATCTCTTCCGGTTCCGATCCCGTCGTCATCTTCGGCCGCGACGAACAGGGCCGCCACGGCAACTTCCACGCTGCCTCCTACGACAACATCTGCGCGAACCCGATTTGGCTGCGGCGCCTCTCGAAGGTCCACACTGCGTCTCGCCGCTCCCGCGCCCGCAAAGACTGGCGGTGGATGGAGCTCGACTCCTGCAACAGCTCCGACGCGCTGCTGATGAACATCTTCTGCCATCCTGGAGTCTTCGATGGCCACACCTTGATTCCGGCTGTCGCCAGACTGCTCAACATCGAAGCCGCCACGCGCCCCTGTTTCGGCGTCAAGGCAGGCGTCCCTCTTCTCAGCGGTCGCAGCAGCCGCACCGATTTAAAAGACCGCACCGAAATCGATCTCCAACTCGGCAACCTCTTTCTCGAAGCCAAGCTCACCGAATCCGACTTTCAGACTGCTACGCCCCGCCTCATCGAGCGCTACCGCGACTTCGAAACCGTCTTCGATCCCCGCCACCTGCCCCGCAAACTCCTCTACACCCCCGCAGCCCATCCACCCGCAGAAGATTACTCCCAACTCGAAGAGCCCACCGCAACTCCGCCACCGTCAAATCCAGCCGCAAACTCCTCACGCACCGTCATCCACGGCTACCAACTCATCCGCAACGTTCTCGCGGCCTACGCAGCCGACGCCTCCTTCTGCGTTCTCTGCGATGCCCGCCGCCACGACCTCATCGAGATCTGGTACTCCGTCCTCTCCGGCGTGCACCGCCCCACCTTCGCGGCCCGGCTCAAACTCCTAACCTGGCAGGAACTAGCCGCCGTCCTCCCCGATGATCTCCAGCAATTCCTCGAGCTGAAGTACGGCATCGGTTCGTGAGGCTTCTTGATTATGGCACCGAATAAACCAGCCTCCGGCGCATACGAGGCGGTTGTGGAGGCGCCCTCCACACTGAAAACTCAAAGTACGAAGCTTCGACCCCCACAATAAGCGGACCGAATGTCGCTAATCCGAACACGCCGAGCTCCACCCCGGCCGCAACCACCAGCGCGACGCCGACTCCCAACACGATCCATTGCACAATATGCAGATTCTTCGCCCGCTCAATCACCCACACGTCCAGCACTCCGTCTCGCGGAAACACCAGTCTTGTATCTCCTTCAGGTCTCTCTGCAACGCAGGTCAGCGCTGTGTCGTCAGACGACTCGACGCGGCACAGGTCCGATCCCGCCTGGTGCCCGGGAAGCACTTCGATCAGCGCGCCCGGTTGCAGTGCCTGAACAGAAGTCCACTGCGACAGCTTGCCGGGTTGCTTCCTTCCGCCCTTCGCGTGCGCCACGCCACACGCCGCAAGCAAAATCACTAACGTCCAACTCGCAACTTTAACCATTTGCCGCCTCCCGAAAATACTCAGGAGTGCAGCGTATCTTCGGCGGCAACCCACCAGGGACAGCCTTGTGACAGTATTGCAAGTGTCACAACGGCGTCGCCGCTTTACCCGTTACACTTATCGCGAATCCTGCGACACAGGCCGGTCGACCTCAATCAGCCGACGGAGCCCTGCAAAGGAATGCCGCTTCAAAGTCAGGCATATAATTCCCGTCACCATGACAACTCAACGGATGCTGCTTGCAGTCCTTGCGCAAATCGCCGTTTTTGGCTTGGGCTTCTACCTCGGTCGATCGGATAGAAAACTCCAACGCAGCATAGGAATCGCGTTGCAAATTCTAAGTGTTCTCGTGACGGTCACCGTCCTCATTCGCTGGGGAATGACGGATTAGAGCCAGTCACATTTTGCTGCGGCATTTTGTTGAAACGGTAGACCCCAAAAAAGCGGAAGCGTACTCCTAAGCCCCCGGCCCATGCGCCGGCTTGCCTTCCTGCACGTAATTCCGATTCCACTTCGGAATCTCCACCACATACGTCCCCGGCTTCTCGATCACCGCCTGGCACCCCAGCCGCGAGTTCAACTGAATATCCGCGGCGGTCTCCATTCGATCGAGCTCTTTATCCTCGGCCTCGCTAATCCCCTGCGCGCCCTCCTTCACCCAGATATGGCAAGTCGTGCAGGCGCATACTCCGCCACAAGCATGATCGAGAAAAATATCGTAGTTCTCCGCTACATCGAGAAACGACATCGGCTCACCATGCCCTTCGTACGGCAGTGTGTCGAACGGAAACTCAACCGTCTTTCCCTGTGGCAAAAACGTCACCCGCACCATCCCTTCACCCGCGGGTTTCGACAGATCCACAACTTCAGCATTCTTCGTCTCAGACATATCTCTAATTATCGCTTTTTCTGTGAAATCTAGCTCTTAGAGCTATCGATCTGGGCCTTGGCAAACGGATGCGGCGCGGTTGGGCCTTCACCGATGCTCTCCCCTGCGGCCTCCATCGTCTTGCCCTGCATCGCACCAGAGACCGCGGTGTCCATCATCAACTCCGCAAACCGGCGCGTCGCTTTGTCCAGCCGTTCAATCCCCTGGCGAATCTGTTTATACTCGTCACTTTTAACCGACGCCTTCAGAAAATCGATCTCCTGTTCAATCTTGTCGATCTCCTCGCTTGAAAGCATCTGCCACGCCGCATGCTTCTTGCCTTTTTCTACAGCAGTCAGAATCGTCTCGGCCTCGTTCTTCGCCTCGATCGTTTGCCGCTCCTGAATGTCCGCCTCCGCATGATCGAACGACTCGAGAATCATCGTTTCGACCTGTTCATCCGTGAGCCCGTACGTCGGTTTCACTTCAACCTCGGCTTCTTTGCCGCTCCTCTGCTCGCGCGCGCTGACATGCAGAATTCCGTTCGCATCAATCAGGAACTTCACCTCGATGCGCGGCAGCCCCGCCACCATCGGCGGAATCCCCTTCAGATCAAAGCGCGCCAACGAGCGGCAATCCTTCGCCAACTCACGCTCGCCTTGCACGACATGAATCGCAACGTTCGTCTGCCCGTCGACACCGGTCGTGAAGTGCTCCGTCGCACTCGCCGGTATCGTCGAGTTCCGCTGAATAATCTTCGCCACCACACCACCCAGCGCCTCAATCCCCAGCGACAGCGGAGTCACATCCAGCAACAGCAGATCCTCCGTCGCCGCCGACCCGCCCGCAAGAATCTGCGCCTGCACCGCCGCCCCCAGCGCCACCACCTCATCGGGATTCAACTCGATATGCGGCTTCTTCCCTCGCGCACCCAACTCAAACAAGTCATCCACCAGAGCCCGTACTGCCGGAATTCGCGTCGAGCCGCCCACCAGGACGACCTCATCGATCTGCGCCGCCGTCAGGCCAGCATCCTTCAGCGCCTGCTTGCAAGGTCCAGCCGTCCGCGCAATCACACCCGCAGTCAACTCCTCAAACTGCGCCCGCGTAATCTGCCGCAGATATCTCTTCCCACTCGGCAGCAGCACGTTCAACATCGCAGTATCGGCCGTGGACAGCAGAATCTTCGCCTCAATCACCGCCTTGCGAACGGCTTGCACCGCCTCGCCATTCCCGCGAAGATCCTCACCGAGATCGCCTGCAATATCGTCGAGCGCAATCGCAATCAGCAGGTTGTCGATATCGTCCCCGCCCAGGTGCGTATCACCGCCCGTGGCAATTACTTCGAAGATCCCCTCGTGCAACTTCAGAATGGAAATATCGAACGTCCCGCCGCCAAAGTCATACACCGCAATCAGGCCGTCTTTATTCTTGTCCAGCCCATACGCCAGCGCCGCTGCCGTCGGCTCATTCACCAGCCGCAGCACCTCGAGGCCTGCGATTCGTCCAGCATCCTTCGTGGCCTGTCTTTGCGCATCGTTGAAGTACGCCGGCACCGTAATGACCGCCTTCGTCACCGGCGCACCAAAAAATCTCTCCGCATTTTTCTTCAATTGCTTCAGCACATAGGCCGAAATCTCTGGCGGCGTCAGCGTCAAGCCACCGACGCTCACCTTCAACACCTCGCCCGGCTGCAGCCCCTCTGCCAGCTTGAACGGAAACAGCTTCAACTCCTCCTGCACATCCGCAATATCCCGCCCCATCAGCCGCTTCGCCGAGTACACCGCACTCGCCGAATCCGACATTAAAGTCGCCCGCGCCGCATTCCCGACTGCCACCCCATCGTCCGTCCACGCCACCACCGACGGCACCAGTCGCTCCCCGTCCTCGCCGGGAATCACGACCGGCGTATCCCCCTCCATAAACGCCACCAGCGAGTTCGTCGTACCCAGGTCTATTCCCAACCCGCCAATCTCTACAACGCGCTCATCCGCCATCGCTTTCAATCCCCTATAAGTCCATCTTCTATTGTCCTACAACCGCATCGAAAGACGCGCCGGCCCGCGTCATTCTTATCGCGCAGCCACCCTTATTCAGATGCATGTTGCCGCCCCTCGATCCAGCTTATCCTCGACGCCTACCCAAACATCGCGACAGACCGCGCCCCCACAGATCCATCGAGCCTGAGCCGAAAGAACACCACATCCGAAATCGGATTTTCGTTATACCGCTCCGTCTGCTCAAACCCCATCGCGGCATACAAACGATTCGCCTCCGGCATCGCCGCCGGAACCGTGTCGAGATACATCGTCTTCCATCCTTGCCGCTTCGCCAGCAGAATGACTTCCTCCACCAACCGGCGCCCCAGCCCAAGTCCGCGAAACGCTCCATCCACCCAAAGCCGCTTCATCTCGCAACCCGACTCATCCTTCGCAACGCGCCGCAAAGCAACGCAGCCTGCCGACACCCCATCGACCTCTGCCAGCAACAGCATGAAATACGGTCCCGGCAGTCCCTCTAACTCTGCGGCATATCCTTGAATGCAGATATTCGCCGCCCCCGTGGGATTGGCGGCCAGATAATCTCCGTACGCCCGCAACAGCGTTCGCACCGCTGCAACATCGTCGGCCCCAACCGCCTCCCGCACCACGATCTCCGTCATAATTTCTGCAGCCTACATCAATCCGATTTCATTCGCTACTCACAACGCAGCGCCTCCATCGGATCAACTCTGCTGGCAGCTCTCGCAGGAATCAGTGTCGCCAGAATCGCAACGACAACGAGCAACAACGTCACCAGCGCATACGTAAACGGATCATGCGATCCAATCCCAAACAATAAACTCGACAGCACGCGTGACAATCCCAGCGCTGCGATCAGACCCACCACTGTCCCGAATGCGATTAATCGCACACTCTTGCCCAAGACAAGCCGCAAGATATCGCCTCTCCCCGCGCCGAGCGCCATCCGCACGCCAATCTCCTGTGTACGCTGCGCCACCAGAAAAGCCATCACTCCGTACAGCCCAATCACTGCCAGCAGCAATCCCGTCGCAGCGAAAAATCCGACAAGAGTCGTCTGAAACCGAGGCTGATCCGCCAGCTTGCTCACAGTCTCTCGGAGCGTCGCAATATCCACCGGCAATGTCGGATCAATCGCCGCGACCTGCGACCGGATCCATCTCTCCATCACATCCGCCGGCAGCGTCGACTTCACGAGGATTACCGAGCGACTATCATTCCAATCCTCCCGCTTATTGCGCCTCAGCCTGTAATACTCCGGCTCGCTCTCCTCTGCCAGCCCACCATTCTTTACGTTCGCTGCGACCCCCGTCACCGTGTACCAGACGTCGCCCGGCCCTCCGGCCGCCAGTTGCAAGCGCTGACCTACGGGATCCTGCCCCGGAAACATCCGCTCCGCAAGCGCCCTGCTCAACACAACAAAGTGGTCGCTCGAACTACGCTCCGCCTCCGTAAAACCTTCTCCCTGCACAATCGGAATATCAAGGATCTGAAAATAATCCGGCGTCACCCAGCGCCACGTAATCAATCCTCCTGTTCCGTTCGTGAACTTCGGTCTTCCCTCAACTACCATCGAGGCATAGATCTGATCGTGATGGAAGCCTCCCGGAGGCACCGAGTCGCTCATCGCCAGGAGGCTCACTCCCGGGCCATATCGCAGACCTCTCTCCAACTGTTCAGAGAACGCCACTCGGCTCTGCGGCATCGGATAGTTCTTAAAGCCCGGCGACAGGCTCGCCGTAATCACACTCTCCGTATTCATCCCCAGACGCTGATGCTGCAGATTCCAGAAGCTGCGAACCAGAAGCGCACCTCCGGCGAGCAGTACCATGCTCACCGCAATCTGCGTTACCACCAGCGACTGCCGCAACACAGCATGCGAGATCCCCGTCGCTGAGCGCCCGGCCAGAGCCTCCGCACGCGGTCGCTGCAGCGCAGGCACAAGCCCGAACAACACCCCGCAAACTAGCGAAAGCAAAATCGTAAACACAAAAATCCGTGTATCCAACTGTGCCTTACTCAGAAACGGAATGCCCTGCGGAGCAATCGCAATGAATATCCGCAACAACAGCTCCGCCAGAACACATCCCGCCGCCGCTCCCACCAGCGACAACACAATCGACTCCGTCAGCGCCTGACGAACCAACCGAACCCTGCTCGCGCCCAGAGCAGACCGCACAGCAAGCTCTCGCTCCCGGGCCGCCCCTCGTGCCGTCAACAAACTCGCAACGTTGGCACAAGCAATCAAGAGAACAGCAATCACTGCGCCCAACAAAACCCACGCAGCAAGACGCACGTCCTGCATCTGCCTGTCCCTCAGCGAACGGACCTGCAGATGAACTTCTTTGCGAAACTGCGCCGGTGCCAGCCTCAGCGAATAGTCGAACTCAGGCCGCAACGCCTCCTTCGCCTGCGCAATCGTGACTCCCGGCTTTAGGCGAGCGAACGCCCACATCGGCCGCCCCGGATCAGCCTTCCGCTGCGCGTTCTCGTCCAGCGACTGCGGAAACATCGCATCCACCGCCTGCAGCCTGGGCATCTCAAAATCTTTCGGCAGTACCCCAATCACTCGAACCGGTTTCCCATCGATCGAAATCAACCTGTTCACAACGCCCTGATCGCTCCCGAAATGGCTTCGCCACAACGCGTACGAGATCAACATCACTCGTGGAGCATTCGGACGATCCTCCTCCACCGTAAAATTCCGCCCCACCAACGGCGCCACGCCAAGAGTCGGAAGAAAGCTCGCCTCCACAGTCGCGCAACTCAATCGCGCAGGTCTCTCCTCCGTCAGGTCGCACGGAGCCACGCCCGTCTCCGAAGTAAGCGACTCAAACGGCGTCTGGTTGTCGCGCCAATCGTAGTAGGAGCCACCCAGCATAAACTCATTCGGCTCAACCGGAGCAACCAGCCCAACCGAAACAAGCCGATCCGCATGCCCATACGGCAGAGCGCGAAACAATATCCGATCCACCACGCTAAACACCGCGGTCGTCGCCCCAATCCCCAGCATCAGCGTAACGACAACCGTGATCGTAAAAACCGGATTGCGGCGAAAGCCTCGAAGGCTGTACCGCACATCCTGCAGCAGCGTCTCCACAAAATATCCCGGCCGTTCTTCGCGGCACTCCTCTCGCGCGCGCTCGACTCCCCCAAACGCAATCACCGCCTGTCGCCGCGCCTCCTCTGCCGTCATTCCTGCAGCAAGATTCGCCTCAGTCTGCCGCGCAAGATGAAACTGCAGCTCCTCATCCACCTCGCGATGAGCCCCGCGCCTCAAAAAAAAGCGAAGCCGCGTCAGGATCCCGTTGAGCATTTCGCACCCCCTACACCTGCTTGAGCACCAGCCCAATCGCCGTCGTCAGTCGATCCCAATCCTTCAACTCCGCCCGCAGCTGCGCCTTGCCTGTCGCGGTCAAGCGAATAAAACTTGGCCCTGCGGTTGTTCTCCGAAGCCCCCCAGTCCGCCCGTATCCACCCCCGATACTCGAGCCTATGCAGCGCCGGATACAGCGATCCCTGCCCGATCTGCAGCGCGTCCTTCGACACCTGCTGAATGCGCTGCGCAATCCCCCACCCATGCATCGGCTCGAGCGCGAGCGTCCTCAAAATCAGCAGATCCAGCGTCCCCTGCAGCAAATCTGAAGTTGGCGGCATCTTCCCCTCGACTCCCCTCGACATTCGACAACAGAATGCGCCCGTCTCCTGTCGAATGTCAAGGGAAGAGGAAAATGCTTTCTATCAATAGGCCAGAAATAAAGGCATGATCAACACCCTGGCCGCTCCCCCCACCCTCCGTGATAACGTCTCCTTATGGAGCTAAACCCCTACGGCAGCTATCTTAACGGCCAGGATCCTATCCCTGTTCTGACCACAACGGCCGAGCGTCTCCACGCCCTCACCGCCGGCCTCACCGGCGCACAGATCACCGCCCATCCTGCCCCCGACAAGTGGAGCATCTGCAAGATCGCCTCGCACCTCGCCGACTGCGAAATCGTCTTCTCCTTCCGTCTCCGCCAAACCCTCGCCACCGCGCCTGGCGAGACCCACGCCATCATCCAGCCCTTCGACCAGAATCTCTGGGCCGAACGTTACGCCGCCTACAATCTCGATTCCGCGCTCGCGCTCTTCCAGGCCGCCCGCCATTGGAATCTGCTCTTCCTCACCACCGTCTCTCAGGACGACCGCCACCGCCCCACCACACACCCGGAGCGCGGCACCATGACCCTCTGGACCATCGTCGAAACCATGGCCGGCCACGACATCAACCACCTGGGGCAAATCGAACGCCTCGCCGCCGGCCGCACGTAGCGCCATCAGGTTTAACTCAGAGAATCCGTGACGATCCGCGGTCGGACTCTACAACCCTAAAGCGTCATTCACATCCCGCACGAGATTCCGCAGATAGCTCCGCTTATTCAGCAGCTCCACCATCGCATCTTTAGCCCCGGCTTTTGCTGCTTCATCTCCCGCGTTAACGCCCGCGTCCCACGCTGACCAGAGTTCTTCGAGCTCCGTCTGCGTCTCCACCATCTTTGCGTCGAAAGAGTCCTTCGCCGTTATCAGATCGCGCCGCAGCTCCGGCTCCTCTTCGCCCATCTGCTTTGCCGCGCGCATCTCCTGCAGCTGCATGTTCAACTCAAAGACTTCTTCCAGCAGCTCGGGAGGAACCACCTGCTTCTTCTCTGTCCCCGAAGCCTTTGCCGCCTCAGTCGCCGCCTTCGACTGCTCCTCCAGCTCCACGCCTTCGAGCTTCAGCAGATACTGCGTCCTTGAAATCGGATCCTTCAGGGTCCGATACGCATCATTCAGCAGCGACGACTGCGCCAGCGCCGCCTCCTGCTCCGCCAGCGGCTTGGCCGCAAACCGGTCCGGATGCAGCTTTCGGCTCATCGCATAAAACTGCTTCTCCAACGCCGCAACATCCAGCGTCAGCTTCCGCGGCAGGTTGAAAAACTCAAAATAATTCATCGAACCCTATTGTAGGTGAGCGGCTAGAAAGGCCCGTGCGTCTTGACGTTCGCAATCACTGCCTCAAGCGGCGCCGTCTGCTTCTTGTACGCAGCCAGAATGCACGCTTTATTCGTGCCGCATTTGTTACGCACGGCAGGGAAGGCCTGCTGCGAATCCTGGAGATCACTGCGCACGCCCATCGCAACAAACTGCGTCGCGATTTCGAAGTAAGCTGTCATCCGCGCATCGGCCTGCAGCAGGGAAGGCGTGCTGCAAATTGTTTTCTCAGTCGGATTGGTCGTCTTCGCACAATTAATTGGAGAGGCCGCATGCGCAGTAAGGGTAGAGGACGCTGCAGCCAAGGCAAGCGTCAAGTGAATTTTCATCGCGCTCCGTTAGATGTAAAGTCTTATCTCCAAACGCCTCGGATGTAGCCCGCAGCTCGTTCGAGATCGAAAAAACTCAAACACAACTCATTTGGGTCCCATGCCTGGGCCGGCTTGAAGCCTCTGCTGCGCAATCACGTTCTCCATTGTAGTGGTCTGCTTTTTATATAGGTTCAGAATGCACGTCTTATCACTACCGCACAAATCTCGCTTTGCTGCAAAAGCCCGCAGCCACATACTCAGCACATCGCGGCGATGCGCCAGATTCCCACTTGTGTCCATGCTGGGGGCGCGTGGGTCTGCACTGGCAGCAATCGTGGCTGTGTTCACAAGATCCAAGTCCGACATCATCTGCGAATCGATCTTCAACAACTGGGGAGTGCTGCAAACTGCTTTTTCGGAAGCACCAAGTCCAGTCTTCTTGCAGTCGATCGACTGGTCGGCATGCGCCGTCAAAGTAAGGGAAACCAGAGCCAGGGCCAGGTAAGTTTTCATAATGCTCCGCTGAACGACAGGTTCATTGAACCAATCACCGCGCTATTTGTCCAACGGCATTATCGCCTACGCCGAAAAGCTCGACCCACAACCACAACTCTTCGTCGAGTTCGGATTGATGAAGTTGAACCCCTGCCGCATCAGTGTCTCTTCAAAGTCCAGCACCATCCCATGCAGATAGATGAAGCTCTTCGGATCGACAAAGATGCGAATCGCCTTACCATTCGTAGGATCGCCCGCGGTGGCCAGGCCCTCGCCAAACGCATACACACGGTCGCGCTCGCGAGGCTGCGTATCAAATCGGATGTTGTAACTCAACCCCGAGCATCCACCACCCTGAATCCCCACCCGCAGCCCACCCTGCTCCGGCGAAACGCCTTCCTTCGCCATGGCGACGCGAATCCGCTTCAGCGCCTTCTCGGTAATCTGGATGCCCTTCTGCCCAGGCTCCTGCCCCTGCGCGGTCAGCACATTTATCCCGGCAAGCGGGTCTTTCTTCTCACCCTTCTCGCCGGCGGCGGCCGCAGCCTGCGCCGCTTTCATCTCCGCCTCGGTCTGTAGTGTCACCATCGCCATAATCGTTCCCTGCTAACGCAACACACGGTAGCAACGCGACTCAGAAGACGCACCGCTACCGTTGTTCTTACCTTACAAGTCCCTTAGTGAGCAGCAGTTGCAACCGCAGCCGTTTCGGCCACGTTGTTCTTCTTCTTCCAGTCACCGATCGCCGCGCGGATCGCATCCTCTGCGAGCACCGAGCAGTGAATCTTCACCGGAGGAAGCGAAAGCTCCTTCACAATGTCCGTGTTCGAGATCGCCAACGCCTGGTCGACCGTCTTGCCCTTCACCCACTCGGTCGCGAGCGAAGAAGAAGCAATTGCCGAACCGCAACCGAAGGTCTTGAACTTGGCATCTTCGATGACGTTCGTCTCGGGGTTCACGCGAATCTGCAGACGCATCACGTCGCCGCACTCCGGCGCGCCCACAAGCCCGGTTCCGACCTCGGCCGCACTCTTATCCATCGTGCCGACGTTCCGCGGATTGTTGTAATGATCTACGACCTTATCGCTATATGCCATGATGTGTTCCTCGTCTCTATCTCTTTAGATGTTACTCCGGCGCAATTCGCTGCGCCAACGTTGAATTTCAGGTTATATCTTCGTCACCAGCCCAAAGCGTGAATACTGTTGGCTTTAGTGCGCCGCCCACTCGATTTTCGAGAGGTCGATTCCTTCCTTCACCATCTCGTACAGCGGCGAGAGTTCCCGCAGCTTCGAAACTACATCGATCAACTTGTCCGAAACGTAATCCACTTCGGCCTTGGTATTGAAGCGCCCAAGCCCAAACCGGATCGAGCTGTGCGCCACATCGTCGCCAAGTCCCAGCGCCTTCAGCACGTAGCTGGGCTCAAGCGTAGCCGAGGTGCAGGCCGAACCGGATGAAACCGCGATGTCGTTGATGCCCATCAGCAGGCTCTCGCCTTCGACATACACAAAGCTCATGTTCAGATTTCCCGGCAGACGATGCTCCATATTGCCGTTCACGTGGACATAGTCCAGCGCCTTCTCAAACTTCGTCTTCAGGTAGTCGCGAAGCTCCATCTCCCGCTTCGCCTCGGCTGCCATCTCTTCGCCGCAGATCTCGCACGCCTTGCCCAGACCGACGATGCCCGGAACGTTTAGCGTGCCCGACCGCATCCCGCGCTCGTGGCCGCCGCCGTTGATCTGTTCGCTGATCTGCACCCGCGGATTGCGCCGCCGCACATACAGCGCACCCACACCCTTCGGCCCATAGATCTTATGTCCCGAGAGCGAGAGCACGTCGATGTTGTCCTTCTGCACATCGACGGGAACCTTGCCCACAGCCTGCACTGCATCTGTGTGGAAGATCACGCCCTTCTCATGACAAATCTTGCCGATTTCCGCGATCGGCTGAAGCACGCCGATTTCGTTGTTCGCATACATGATCGAAACCAGGATCGTCTTGTCATCCATCGCGCGCTTCAGGTCTTCGATATCGATGAGCCCATCGGCCTGAACCGGTAGGTAGGTCACGCGGAATCCCTGCTTCTCGAGCTTTTTGCACGTATCCAGTACAGCTTTGTGCTCAGTCACCTGAGTGATGATGTGGTTGCCGCGCTCGCGATACATCTCCGCGATGCCCTTCAGCGCCAGGTTGTTCGACTCGGTCGCACCGGAGGTAAAGATAATCTCCTTGGCGGTCGCACCGATCAGCTTCGCAATCTGCTCGCGCGCCTTCTCCACGGCCTTCTCGGCCTCCCACCCAAACGAGTGGTTGCGGCTGGCCGCATTCCCAAAGGTCGTCGTGAAGTACGGCATCATCGCCTCAAGAACCCGCGGATCCAGCGGCGTCGTCGCATGATTGTCCATGTAGATCGGCAGCTTCACGCCCTTTGGCAGTGGTGTTGCGGACTCGCTGATCACTACGCCGTTATTGCTCATATCGTTGCTCATCGTATCTCCCGAAACTTGTGCTCTTGCCGCAAAAAATTCTCTCATCGCGAATCTGCTGTCGCTAGACCGCGATGCTCACCAGACCCCCGCCCACCGGGGCGCCCGACTCACTATGCTCCCCATCGCCCGCCTCAATCAGGTCGGCGATGTGTATGCCGCTTAGCAGTTCCTTGATGCTGTCGTTCACCTTGCGTAACGGTTCTTTGATGGTACAGGTACTCGTCAGGTCGCAGGCTCCGTGAATCGTAATGCAACTCGTGATGAACAGCGGACCGTCGATCGCCCGGATGACCTCAAACGCCGAAATCTCTGTCGCCTTCTTCGCCAGCGCATACCCGCCGTTCGTCCCGGCATGCGAAACCAGCAGCCCAGCCTTCGCCAGCGTCTGCAGAATCTTGGCCAGCAACTGCGGAGGGATATGGTAGGCCTCGGCAATGTCCTTGGCGCTGTGCGCGCTGCCGTCCGTCTGCTCTGCCAGGTACTTCAGAGCCATCAGTCCGTAATCGGCTTTTTTGGTCAGACGCAGCATGTCGTTCGAAAAAGGCTCCTGCCTACCTGAAAATCGCCCTAAATCAGACAATTCCAGTCCTAGATAGTGTACGTCTACTCTTGAGTGCATTGCAACCACGGTTTAACCGCGTTTCCACCGCAAATTCACCATCAGTTCACCACGAATTTCACCAGAAAAACTCGTCAAAACCCAGTTGACAAGGTGCGCGAAGACGGGCAAAATCCATACCATTCGCGATTTCCTCCCCACAAATGACCGTCAAGTGCAAACATCCCATCGTCAAGATCGTCGCCCGCGAGGAAGACGCAGAGTTTGTTGAGTGCCAGAAGTGCGGGGAAGTCTTTGACTCAGCTGAGTTTAGCGACATCGCCATCGAAGAGGAAGAGGCCCTCGCCGAATCCCCCGGCGAAGACTAATTCCCGCCTCTAAACCACCGTCGGCGACGGCGGCGCATTCATTCTCCGAAACACAATCCACGCATACTGCGCCGCCGAAAGTGGCGCCAGCACCGCAATCGCGCGCACCAGAACATCCCGCAACGTCGCTAAATGGGCAGATACAAAGATCTTCTGACAGAGTACCGCTATCAAGCCGGTGATCTGCACCAACGTGTTCAGCTTCCCAAACAGACTCGGCCGGAAGTCCCGCAACGCACCCGTAGCAAACAACAGCGCAGAGATCAGCAGAATTCCCACGTCCCGGCTGAAGACCAGCACCGTCACGTACTGCGGAATCATCCCCACGTGCGTCAGCACCACAAACAGCGTGCTCAGCAGAAGTTTGTCCGCAATCGGATCGAGATACTGGCCCAGCGTCGTCTTCTGACTCAGCCACCGGGCCAACAATCCATCCAGCGCATCGCTGACTCCGGCAAGAATGAAAAGCGCAAACGCAAGACGGTAATGCCCGTCCAGAATCTCGATCACAAGGAACGGGATAATGAACAACCGCATGAGGGTGAGCAGGTTTGGCGCGGCGCGAAATTGGCTCAGGAAAGGCACTATGCAGGATCAAACAATCGTAACCCAAGTGAGCCGAAGGTTGCTCCAGCTTCCTCTTCCATTTAGACTTGAAAACAACGCACAGGCGCGTAGCTCAGTTGGTTAGAGCGCTACCTTGACACGGTAGAGGTCAGGAGTTCGAGTCTCCTCGTGCCTACCATCCCTTTCAATAGGTTAGACCGAAGGACGCGAAATTCTCGCCTGCCAAATCTCGCCTGCCTCGGTCTACCCATCGATCTATCCCCTATTGCACGTTTTCACAGGCGGTCATGGCTCGCATGACCGAATCCTGCGCCATCAGCATTGATTCGTTTACCCGGTGAGTGTACAGACCGAGTGTCGTTTTGACATTGGAGTGCCGGAGAAGACTCTGCACCGTCTTTACATCCGTTCCCTTATTGACCAACCAACTCGCCAATCCGTGGCGGAAGTTGTGGAAGCCGAACCGTTGTCCTGGCTTGATCTTTACCCCAGCGGCGAGCGCTGCCGGACGGAGATGATCAAACGCAAGAACACTTGCCGACCTCGGTTTCTTTCCTTTACATCTCGTGCTGGCGAAAACCCAGTCGCTTGGTCTTCCGTATACCGTCTCTTTTTGCCAGTCCCGCAAAGTAATGGCCAAAAGATCGGTGAGCGGTACCGGGGCCTCTGAGTCATCCGTCCTAAGACGCTCCACAATTGTCTTCGCGACCCAAACGCGGCGGAGGTTGATTTGCTTGCTTTGGTAGTCGATCAGCGTTTCCTCAGCAGCTTCCTCCCCCTGCACGGGCGATGAGGACATCAGGGGATGGTTGGTTCAGTGTGAATTAGTAATCGACAAATCGGCTTCTTAGAAGTTATCGTCCTCCTCAACAAGTGATTCGGCGACTTTGCGCCAACTGAGAAATATAGCGGTAACTTCCGGATCGCCGACAACGCAGAATAGTTCGCCTTAGTCGGGGACAGGATCTCAGACGGACTTAAGTGCGCCGGACGGAGTGCGACCGGCACGGATGAGCCACAACACCAGCACCGCCCCGAGGCACGGGATCAGCCCGCATGCAACCATAATCGGATCGAAGGCATGAGTCCCGGTGGCAAGCCGCGCATCGCTAAAGTGCCCGACGGCCTTGAAACCCAGAATTGTGCCGATGCCGGCAGCTGCTCCGGACAGCCCACTGACGGTCGCCACAGCTTCCGGCTGATACAGGTCGGACGGTAGGACGTTCGCCATCACGGAGAACGCCGCATAGGAAAACGTGGCAATTCCAAAGAGCGCGGTGATGAGGAAGAGATTATTGACAAAGATAGTAGGAATCAAAAGAAGTGTACCGATTCCTCCCGCCACCACAATAGCTTTGCGGGCCGGCAACAGCGACCATCCGCGCCGGATGAGCCAGCCCGAGATGATTCCTCCTGCGTAACTTCCCGCATCTGCCGAAAGAAATGGAACCCAAATCGCCAGAAGGCTGCTGCGCAGTTCGAAGCCCTTGGCAACGAGGTAGATCGGAAACCAGTCGGTGATGAAGAACCAGACTGGATCGGTCAACATGCGCGCTGCGATGGTTCCCCACGTCTCCTTCAGGCGCAGCAGCTCCCGCAGAGGAATGCGCTGGTGTCCGAGATGGGTTCCGCTGGCAAGTTTCTCCCCCTGAATCATGGCGAGTTCTTCAGGAGAGATCGATGGATGGTCTTCGGGGCTGTGATAGAACCGCCGCCACAGAAGAAGCCACACAATGCCGAGCGCGCCCGGTACAACGAATGCCGGTTTCCAGCCCCACTGCGCATAGATCCAGAAGATCAGGAATGGTGCTATTGCTCCGCCGAGTGAGGAGCCACTGTCGAAGAAAGCCGTCGCCAGCGCGCGCTCTTTGGCCGGAAACCACTCCGACACGGCCTTGGTTGCTGCGGGCCAGTTGGCTGACTCTCCCAAACCGAGGAAAAAACGGAAACCGAAGAAAGAAAGAAAGCTGTTGGCAAGCGGCGTGAGCATCGAGACCGCGGAGTAGAACGCTACTGTGATGCTCGCGCCTTTCCGCGTTCCGACGCGATCGAGGAAACGTCCGCAGAAGACCTGGCCCAGCGTATAAGCAATACGGAAACCAATCACCAGATTGGCGTAGTCGCTGTTGTTCCAACGGAACAACGTCTTCAGGTTCGGCGCTAGAAGCGAAAGCGTCTGCCGGTCGAGATAGTTGATTACAGTGGAGGCAAAGAGGAGGCCGCATATCCACCACCTTATCTGACGAGAACGGGGACGCGGACGCTCGACCGCAGAAGCGATGTGCGAATTGTCGGAAGTCGGGCTGGGGTCGCTTGCCGCCATGTACGTCTGCCTCATCGTTATCTGGTGCTGGCGCGGTTGTCTTACCTTACGGTTTCAGCTCTTCCATCGCGCTCGAATAGTACGCTCCCCCGGTGGCCCCGCTGTTCTGGTGGGCCTTGATGAAGGCAATGATCTTCTGTCGATTGGATTCCGCTTCTGGAAAATCTTCCTTGGTCCAGAAACGCGCGCTTTTGTCGAAATACCCGATGCGCGCAAGAAAGGCGACGCCAAAGTGCGCGTCTTCTTCGATGGACTGATCTCCGCCAAGATTACGAAACGATCCATCGGGCTGCAGCGATTCCGTGAGGCACCAGTGCAGCATCCGGCGAATCTCCTCCGCGCCCCTCTGACGCTGGGCATCCGTCATGGATTTCCAGCTATCCCGCATGAGAACGATGACATCCATGTTGTTGTGATTGCTCTGTACTCCGCGGTCCATCCATCCCACCGGATAGTCAAGGTCCTTCACCGCGAAGAGCGTGGTGGCCAACCTGTCTTTCAACGGCACCTCGCCATCCAGTGCGTGCACGATGTGAAATGTCATGCTCAGATCGTCGATGTACACGCGCTTTCCATTGTGGATGTAGATTTCTCCCCACCAACCTGTGTCGAGGTTGCGATAGACATTCAAAGTCAGATCCATCAGGGTCTGTTTCAACTGAGGATGCCAGGGATAGCCGACCGGGTCACCCACGTTTACGAGGCGGATCAAGTCCACGAACGCTCCGTTCAGCTCTTTCCGGTTGTCGAGCCCAGTGTGCGCTACATCGGAGGTTGTAATTGAGGCAAAGTATGCCTTGAGCTTCTCAGGAGAGTTGATACGGTCCAGGAGGCTGAATCGATACTTCGGAGCAATGCCCCTCGCTTTCTCCATCTGCAGGAAGTCATATGAGGCGTCTAGCCTCTCCCACCATTCGGTGTAGCACCCTCCCCAGCTACCGTCCCTGGGGTCTTGCTGTTCGGCCAACGCTTCCCTCTCCGGGTGCGCGAGGCTTTCCTTTAGATCGTTGAGCCTTTGGTCGATGTGAGCAAAGTCCGCGGTGTATCCCAATAACCAGCGCGTCTCAGTGAGAATCTGAAACGAGCAGGTGACTTTGCGGCCTTGAGCCTCCTGCTCATAAATACGTTTCACCAGCGGGGCCAGAATCATCCTGCGCTGCGCCATCATTTCCTTGTAGTGCGGATTGAACGCGGCCATATCGGCCCTGATGGCGTTGCGGTCAAGATCGTTCCCAGGCGCCTGGGCATTACCCGGCCAAACGGCGCAGGCCAGTGCAATGCTTGGTAACAGCTTATGGATTTTCATTTGGATTATTCCTTCACAATCGCTTTTGGACGATGGACCAAGAGGAGTTAGCGTTCGCGCATCCGCCGAACGCAGGGCGCCTGCCGCATCTGCTCATTCATCAGGAGGAACGGGCCGAGGCCGTGAATGTCATTCGTATTTCGCGGGCGTTTCAAATAGTAGGAGAGTTCACCCACCACTGTTCCTGCGCAGATGTTGGCAACGCTCACATCGCCATCCCCCTTGGCGGAAAGCTGAGTGAGGATACCTCGATAGCCCTTACATGCCACCTCAGAGTAACTCGGCGACACATAACCTCGCTCAACAGCCTTAGAGATGACGTAGATGTACATCGAAGATGCAGAGGTCTCCAGCCAATTCCCCGGCTCCTCCGACTTATCCACGACGTTGTACCAGAGACCTGTCTTCGGATCCTGGAAGCGCTGAAAGGCGCCGACGAGTTGACGCACCAGAGCGATGAGCATGGGCCGGGCCGGGTCGTTTTTGGGCATGGTTTCCAGAACCTGCACTAACGCCACGCCGTACCAGCCAATCGAGCGTGCCCAGAAAAACGAAGAGTGATGCGATCCCGGCAGCGCCCATGTCTCTGTTCCGGTCTCGTCGTACGCATGATAGAAAAGCCCTGTCTTCGGGTCGTTCAGGTGGCTGGCATAGAGTAAGAGCTGTTTCGCCGCCTCCTGATAAGCGTACTTCTGGTCGCCAAAGACTTCTCCGTACTGCACCAGGAAGGGCATCGACATGTACATCCCATCGAGCCACAGCTGATGCTGATGCTCTGCGGCGGCTCCGTGCCAGAAACCACCGTCCTGCGTGCGTGGATAGGTGTCGAAGCGCTTGCGAATCGTCTGCGCCGCGATCTTGTAACGCACCTCACCGGTGTCGCGATACAACGAGAGCATCAGCAGGCCGGGCAGCATATCGTCGAGCGCGTCGATAGGATGGTCGATCTCGCCCTGGGCGTTCACATGAGCATCGACCCAGGCGCGAATGTACCGGAGGTAGCGCTCATCATGCGTCCTCCGGTACACCTGCTCCATTGCATACAGCGTAAGGCCCTGCGTATAGCCCCACTTGCCCAGAGAAGCGGCGTTGGGGTGATCCTTTATCGTCTGCTCTATGACACCGACGGAGATATCGTCGGGCAACGAGCTGGGCGCAGCCACTTCCAGAGCTTGTTGCGGCGACTGCCCGGAAGCTACCCCGCACAACGCCACGGACAGCAAGAGAAACCTTGCAGTGGAACGAAAATAGAACGCGCCCTTGACCATAAACTCCCTGTACTAACTTGCCGGCTAGAAGCGCAGCTTCAAGGATAGTTGCGCGATACGAGGGGTGTAGCTCCCGTTAGAAAGCACGCTTCCGAAACCCGTCGAGTTCACGTCCGTGACCGGATCGTTGAGGTTGGTATGGTTGAGAACGTTGAAGTACTCTGCGCGGAACTGCAGGCTTGCCTGCTCAAACACAGGAAAGGCACGATAGAGACCTGCATCCCAGTTGGCATAACCTGGCCCGCGGAACTGGCCTTTTCCTACGTTGCCGAAGCCTCCAAAGGCTGGCAGCGAGAAGGCCGATGCGTTGAGGAAGTTTCGGCAGGGACCGCTGGAGGACGTGCAGGGAGCAGACGCATAGGGAGCAGCTCCGTTATAGACGGCGCGGTCTTGTCCGATTGCGGTGCCCGAGGTATCGGCGCTCGATGTAACCGTAAGCGCGTCGCCCGACTGCAGCTGAATAATTCCGGTGGTTTCCCAGCCGTTGGCGACGGCACGGAGAACTGCGTTTTGCGAGGTGAGCTTCGGAAGCTTCCAAACATACGATCCCGAGAAGACGCTGCGGCGGTCGAAGTCTGAAAGGCCGCGGTCCAGGCTGCGGAAGTTCGGATACGTAATCGGGAACACGTAGCTCAGCGAGTTGCCAGGCTGATATGGAAGGTCGTCGATGGCCTTCGACCACGTGTAGTTCGCCGTCACCGTCAGCCCATTGGAGACTCTCTGCTGCAGAGAAGCCTGCAGCGAGTGATACGTTCCGTTGGCTCCATTGTTGGTGTCAGTGATGGTGGAGTACTCGGTATATCGCCGCGGACCATCCGTTCCGGAGGTGTTCGCCGTAGCCGGATTCTCCTCCAGCAACGTCGTCAGATGCGACGATGATGATCCGACGTAAGCAAGGCGGCTGGCAAGATTGGGCGTCAACTGCTGCTCCACAGCCAGGTTCCACTCATAGGTCACCGGCGTAGGCAGACTTCCATTGGGATCATTGGTGTAAATCTGGACGGGCAACGGAAACACTCCGTTGTGCGCGAGGTTTACGCTCGTGGGGAACGGGTTGGTGAGGCCCTTGTAGGGGTTCGAGAAGGGCCCGACAGGATTGGTGTACTGCACCGATACGCCGAACGGAGTGACCTGCGATGCATTCGATGCATTGATAGCCTGCGTGCGGCTGTCATAGAAGATACCGCCACCGCCGCGCAGTGCTGTCTTTCCGTTGCCGAACACATCCATCGCGAAGCCGAGGCGCGGCTCAAAATGAGTGTAGATGGCACGGTAACCCTGCGGCGCCACTCCCGGGTCACCGGGGAAGAGCAGGCCCTTGGGCGCGTTGGTGTAAACCGACGAAGTGGTTCCAGCTGCGTAAGCCTGCGGACTGAAGACCTCGATGCGCCCGTCACGCTCGGTCCAGGGCAGGTAGGGCTCATAGCGAATGCCGTAGTTGATGGACAGGCGGGGAGCGACCTTCCAGGAATCCTGCGCATAAAGTCCGGAGAACGTGTTGCGCAGAGCGGTGTAAGTGCCTGCGCCCTGAATGAAGGTCGACATAGAACCGAGCAGGAAGCTTGCCACGCCATCTCCCGCGTTCTTGTTGAATGTGAACAGCCCCGGAGCCTGGTAAGGGCCGCCATTGTCGATCTTGCTCAGTTCGATCCGGCCGCCAAATGCGAAGTTATGGTTGCCGTGCACCCAGCGGAGATCGTCCGAGAGGTTATAGCTGTTGCGCTCAAAGGCCGCGTATGGGTTGGCGCCGAAGCTGAAGTAGCCCTTCACCTTCAGGCGCTCAATGGCCTTCGGCGTAGGCTGCCAGATGTTTACCCCGAAGTCCGCCAGGTCAGGAGCATTGCTGGGCGGGTTACGCAGCGCTGTTTCCTGCATGTAGTTCACAGTCACGTTGTTCATCAAGTGGCTGGTGAAGATATGCGTCTCCGAGATCAGCGAGCTGCGGTACGCGATGTTGGATTGGTCCGTATACGTCAGGAAATTCGCAGGATCAAGATAGCCGCCATAGAAGAACGAGTCGGAGAAGAAGTGCGCGAAGATCTGGTCCTTATCGCCGAAGCTGTGATCGACGCGGGCCACGTACTCGCCAAAGCTCTCTTTCAGCGGCACCTGGTAAAACACCTGACCATTGCCGGTGGCATGAGGAAGATGCGCCTCCAGCGCAACCGCAGCCGGATCGAAGGTGGCTGGATTGACCTGATTGTTCGTATACTTCGCTCCGGTTGTGGGGTTCTTCAACTTTTCCGCAGATCCGATTGGGTTGTTGGGGTTCACCGTCAGCAGGGCAGAGAAGTCGCCATTGCGCTCCGCATCCGTAGCGACAAACGAGTTCTGCGGCGTCTCGTTTCTCAACAAGCTCTTCTGATAGCCGAACATAAAGAACGTCTTCGGCGCATGGAAGAGATGCGGAATTCCAAGCGGTCCCGAGATCGTGCCGCCAAACTGATTTCGCTTGAGCGGGTCCACCGTCTTGACCGGGGCGCTCGTCGGCGATGATTGCACGTAGCCGAAAGGAGAAGCCGCGTTCAGGGCTCCGTTGCGGATGTACTCGAACAAGTCACCGTGGTACTTCTCCTGGCCGGACTTGACGATGATGTTCACCACGCCGCCGGCATTCTGACCATACTCGGCGTTGTAGTTGCTGGTTTGCACGCTGAACTCCTGCAGCGCGTCAGGAAACGGAAACGGTCCGTTAACGTTCGTGTACTCGTCGACGTTGTTGCCGCCGTCGAGCATGTAGCTAGTCTGATATATACGCGTTCCGTTAATCGAGGTGGAAGCAACTACAGGAAACGTCTTCGTCACGCCCTGGTCAGCGCCATCATTCGGCCCGGTTACAGCGCCAGCCACCAGGGTTGTCAGTTGCGCGGCGTTGCGGCCATTGAGAGGAAGCTCTTCGACCCGGTCGCGATCGATAACCTGGGATATCGTTCCGTTCGTCGTGTTAACCTGCTCCGCGTTGGCCTCGACGGTCACGACGCTCGCCGAGGAACCAACTGTGAGTTGCACGTTCAGCGTGAGCGACTGATCCGCCTCCAGCGTGACACCGTTCCGCTTATAGAAGGCAAAACCCGGGAAATTGATACTGATCGAATATTGCGTCGGCAGAAGTTGTGGAAAGACAAATCGGCCGCTCTGATTGGAAGGCACTGTGGTCGTCTGGCCCGTATTGAGCGCCGTCGCAACAACTGAGGCACCGGGAATCACGGCACCACTCGTATCTGAAACCGTACCCTGAATGCTTCCAAAACCTTGGGCCTTCAACCCCGGTGCAAAAGCAAACAGCAGCAAAAGAAGGCCGGCAAAGCAAAAAGCGATTCGTTGGCACAGAGAGGTACAGATGCGGGGGGAAATCAGTCGAAGCGACACTATCAAACTCCTTTGAAAACGGTGCAGGTGAAGAAATCAGACCCAACGGTAGTGATTCAAAGGTTCTACTGTCAATAGAAAAATTTCTCGATTATTTAATATAATTTCTTTACCAGCAAGAATAGATAACAAAACGGTCGCCTCATTTCTGCTATTAACTACAATAAATTCTGCTATTTGCTGTCTTGGCACAACTGCTTCTCTGGAGCCAACCTGGAAAGGATGATTGATTCTTACAAATGTTTCGCCTCTATGAAGGCGAACAGATAATTCAAGAGAAACCGCAAGGCTTTGCTGAATGGTCCTGGAACATTGTCATATTTGCTAAATTGATTGTCTTATAAATGAGTTACAGCGCTTCATTAGGCCGTTGGAAGACCCTTATAGGTGCTGTTGCAGGAGCGGCTTGGAAGGAGAGACTCCCACAACGGGTTTCCTGCAGCCTGGGTTTTCTTCTTGCTTTTTTACTTTCTTAATTGGTAAATTTGCCATGCCGTGTTACCTATCGGACGAAGATGCGTAGATTGAGCTAGAGACTGAGTTTTTGGTATGGAAGAAAAACGGACAGCCAGAAAAGGAAGCCTGGGGCTTCGAGAGATTGCGTCTGCTGCGAACGTCAGCATCGCAACCGTCTCACGAGTCTTGAGTGGGAGCAACCATGTCGATGGTGCGATACGCCAGCGTGTAATGGATGCCGCGGCCAAGCTCAAGATCGACCCATCGCAGCGAAACAAGGCGAGAGCTGTGGTCTTCCTGCTCAGCAATCGTTCGATGCTACCGCCCTTTCATGCAAGAATCCTGATGGGAGCCGAAGCGTATTGTTCCGCGCATGGGTGGGATCTTTTCTTCCTCTCATTCAACTATCCACCGAACATTTCCTCCCGCGAGCTTCACCTGCCAAAGGTTATTCAGCGTCGCGATCTCGTGCGGGGAGTCATTCTGGCGGGCAATACATCTCCCAACCTGATCGAGCTGTTGGAGCAAAAAGGCATCAGCTATGTAGTTCTCGGCAACAACATCTTCGGCGATGCTCCCAACTTGCGCAATGACATGGTCTTTTCCGATGAGGCGCGGGGAGGGGAGGACATGACCCGCTATCTCATCAGCCTCGGGCATCAACATATCTGTTTTGTGGGTAACACGCGCCTGCCGTGGTTTGCACGATATTACGAGGGCTACCGGCGAGGCATGGAAGAGGCAGGGCTGAAACCTCGTCAAAGCAGCATCGACTCCGAGGACGATGCGGAAATTGGGTACCTGGGAACGAAATACCTGCTCTCCACCGGCGAACCGGTTACCGCCATCTTTGCCGGCAATGACCCTACGGCATGTGGCGTGTATCGAGGATTGCGTGAGCAGGGCTTGCGCATCCCGGAAGATATCAGCGTTGCCGGATGCAACGATACAGTGGGCGGAATCTTGTATCCAGCCCTGACCACAATCCGCGAGTTCCCTGAGCAACTTGGAAGACACATGGCGGAGCTGCTTCTGGGGCGCATCGCCAACCCAGACCTCGAACCGCGTCGGCTGACGATGCCGACAGAATTCATCAAGCGAGATTCCTGCTCCGCAATCAGCTCCTCTCAACGATCGATACCGCTTGAGGCTTTCTCTGGCACGGCGATCGATTCCTAATCACAGTATTGATCGATGCATAAGTAGGAAGCATCGGCGCAGCGATTTAACTCCCCGTCCGGCAATTTTCCGTATCTCTGTACTCGCCCCTTCAAAGGAAAACATCATGACATCGACGACTACACTTCAACAATTCAAAGTAGGGACGCTGAATATCGAGATTCACCCGGACCGCGAGTCCGCCGGTGAAGCAGCGGCGCGCGAGGCCGCTCATGAACTTATTCACCTTGCGCAATCAACGGATGAGTTTGGCGTTATTTTTGCAACGGGAGCCTCTCAGCTTCGCATGCTCGACAAGCTGACGTCCATGCCGGGCCTTCCATGGAACAAGGTTCTGGGATTTCATATGGATGAATACATCGGCATGGCGCCAGACCACCCGGCCTCGTTCCGCCATTACTTGCGGCAGAATCTCCTGGGCAAAGTTAAGATGAAAGAGTTCTTCGAAATCGACGGAACTGCATCAGACATCGACCTGCTGTGCCGGCAGTATGCCGCGAAGTTGCGGCAGGTCTCTCCTCAGTTGTGCCTGCTCGGCATCGGAGAAAACGGCCACTTGGCTTTCAACGATCCCGGAGAGGCGGACTTTAACGACGCTCTGGACGTGAGAACCGTCGCCCTGGATACTGCATGTCGGCAGCAACAGGCGGCCGAAGGCTGGTTCAATTCCCTGGATGATGTGCCCAAAGTAGCAATCACGCTGACGATGCCGGCATTATTCCGGGTGCCCAAGCTAATATTGTCCGTGCCCGGTTCGCGGAAGGCCGAAATTGTTCAACGCATCATGGAAGAACCCATTTCCGAAAACTGCCCCGCTACTATTCTTCGCCGCCATCCCAACGCCGCGCTCCATCTCGATTTGGATTCCGCCGCCAAAGTGTTGGGAAAGTTTACTATTGCTTTGTCATAAGGTTCACGCACCACAGAATGGGCTGCTGCAGAGCTGGCGCGACAGGGAGCCCGGTCGGCAGGATGCGCAGAATCGCGATGGAATTTGGTGGAACGAACGGGAAATTTGTCAGTCCTTGCGCCAGTAACCTTCCGAATATCCCTCACCAGGTTCCATGCGGGCATAAGAACTTTCGAAGTGGATCTGCAAGTTGAAGACGTCACGACCGAGTAGGTTGGAATCCCCTGGACAGCCTTTTCATAAGCGTTTAGCCGGTCTTCGCCGTTGCTCGGAGTCATACTGTCGAGACCGGTGCCATCGCCCGCCTCGCATCCACTTAGCAAGCCAAGGGCTTGAACAAGTCGTTTAACAGTTGGGGGTTCGCTATTAACGGAGACCCTTTGATCGCTCCAGCCACGGTCACCAGAGCAGCCACGTTTGCCCGCAGCGCATGCCGCCTAAACCGTAGTCACATCCCCGCTCAGGTGTGGCAGATTGACGCTTTCACGCCAGATTCCACCTAAGCAATCATGAATTCGAGGCTTCGAGTAGCAGAAATCGAAGCCCCAACCACACGCCCTTAAGGAGGACGAAATGAAATACAAAAAGCCCTTGGTCTTCGTCGTATGCACTTCGATGTGTATATCGGCGTACGCTGTGGATTACGGAAAGCTGATGGCGGATAGGGTTAAATCAGCCCTCGGAAACAAGGCTGTCAAGGGATATGTTTTTTCCACGTACCCACTCGACAATTTCGGCGTCGCGACAGCTTACGAGAACAAGCAGAGCCCTGAAAACTTCATTTGCGCAACGTGGGAGTGCGCAGATATAAGCGACGACCAAAAGGTTTCTGGTCTCAGCGACGACCAGAAGTTGAAGATTGTGGCTGAAGGAATCCAGTATGCTACTGCGGGCGATGGTCCCAGCCTGAACCTGACGGAGGAAGAGAAGAAGTCGATCGGTCTCAATGCGGTTTTGCCGAAACTATTCCAAGTGCTCGACATTACAGGAGACTTTTCTCACACGAACGCATTGCCGGTCGTCTCAAAATCCGCACGCTGATAGATAGATTGACACGGTAGAGGTCAGGAGTTCGAGTCTCCTCGTGCCTACCATCCCTTCAATGACATACGGTGGGACCTGCTCAAGTGGGGTGTGTTTGTGTCGTTCTTTGTGTCGTAACCCGCGATTGTTGGCTTGCCGGGGCGCTTCGCAGAAAGCACGTTTACAGCATCCCGCTTGGCTTCCTGACGAACGTGACTGTAGTGTTCAAGCATCTTCCTCGACACATGCCCGGCGATAGCCATGATGGTCGCATCGCTGGACTGTGACTCGGCCAGCTCCGTGATCGCGTGGTGGCGGCAGTCGTGAAATCGGAACCCCTTTACACCGGCACCTTCACCGCCAACATGCAGTGCTCTTTGATTGGGATGGAGGCGTGTGCGGGGCCTCACTTCCTCAGCCGCACCTTACGAGAACAGGGCCATGATGTGAAGCCTATCCCGGCGCGGTTCGTGAAGCCGTTCGTGAAGTCGAACAAGAACGACTTCCTCGATGCCGAGGCCTCGCGGAGGCCGTCGACCGGCAGAACATGCGCTTCGTTCCGATCAAGACGGACGACCAACTGGACTTGCAAGCCATCCATACGTGAATCTAGGCCTTGACGATGCGGTATTTTGCCACTGGTGCTGAAACTGCCATAGCGAGGCCTGCGAATGCGAATTCCCGGCGAGTGATCGTCATAAGTAAATCGGTTCCAGTTTGTTCGCTATGTAGGCGCCGCATCGCTGAAAGTCGGCCAGCGGACCCAACCGGGCGGTATCGAGATCGACGCAGATCCACCCGCGATAGTGAACGCCCTTCAAAATTCGATGGCATTCAGGAAAATTCACTTGCCCGTCTCCCAGGTCATAGCTGCTGTTGAAGAAGCGAGCCTCCGCCGAGTCTTTGGGAAATACCTTTCCGTTCGGCTGCACCCAGTCTTTGCTCGGGGTCGTCCATTTCGAATCCTTGTAATCCAGAAACCGGATGCGATCCTTGTAGCGGTTGAGCGTGCCGACCACATCGCAAGCTGCAAGGTTCAGATGGCACGTATCGGGCGAGAGACCGAACAGCCTGGGATCGGTCATGGCCATAAAACGATCGACCTCGTCCTGATTCTGAACCATCTGGCCCATGTGGTTGTGCAGTCCCGCCGTGAATCCTATCTCGCCGGCCAGTTCCCCGATCTGATTGCAGCGCTCACACAACTCGCGAAATGCAGCGGGTGTTTGCGTCGCCGGCAGATTGCGGTTGGGCGAAAACACCACGAGGTGATTGGCGCCAAAGTCGGCGAGAAACTTCATGGCATTGCGAGCGCTCGAGAGCACAGCCTGACGCTGCGCGGGGTCGTGCAGTGCGCCGTTCCACGAGATCGTTACCACAGCGAGGTTGCGTTTGGAGACCTCACTGAGCATCTGCGCTTGCGTCAAGTTGTAGTCACTGAGGATGTGCGGAAAGCCGGCAAGGCGGACACCGATAAAACCCGTTTCCTGCATTACTTCCAGCATGTCGGTAAAGGGACCAGGAGGATAATATCTCCACAGCGCTTCAGACAACGCCCACTTGATATTTCGGTTTGCAGGTTTGTCGCCTTCGGCGTGGGCCAAACTCGTTGCCAGCACCGATAAAGCAGCTACAAATTCCCGGCGATTCATTCTCATGCTATTCCTCCAGACCCATCTCTAACTGGTCGGCCGCATCAGCACTGACACACTCAATCGCATCATAACGGCCCCGGCCACCGACTGGATCGACGACCGGGGCGTTTTTGGCAAGAACGGCCAATGCAGCCCACGCCCTGATCTGCTCGGCGTCGTTTATAGATGAGTGATGTGCCTATTTTGCTGTTGGTAACGGGAAGTCGGCCTGTCGGAAGCGATCCGGATTGCTCCCCGATCACGGCGAACTGGAAGTAATCCCGTAGTGCCCGCAAAGTCCGGTTATCGGAAACGACAGGTTCTGCGTCGAAGTTTCCCATAACCCCGTTTCCCGGGAACTTCGACGCCAAGTTTTGGATCGTCGTTCGATGAACGACTTGCCCGGTTGGCGATAGTTAGGCGTAAGATTCTGGTTGCACCCTGAGGGCCGACGGGTTCAACCAAACGACAGCGATGGGAAGGAGATATCCGTGATAAGGAAGAGTCTTCTATTGTTCAGCATTGCCGCAATGGTGATTTTGACTAGCCTCTGTTGGAGTCAAAGTTCGGCGCAAACCCCGTCTGACAACTCGGCCCAGAGCGTTACGGATCAGGATATCGATTTATTAAGGAAGGATGTTCGGTCACAGAAGAGGCAGATCATCGCTTCGAACCTTCAGCTGACTGATCAAGAGGCGGTGAAATTCTGGCCGCTGTATGACCAGTACACTGCCGATCTGGTGAAGATCAACGATGCGAAGTATGCGGCGCTCAAAGAGTTCGCGTCCAGCTACTCTACCTTGACGGACGATCAGGCAACGGGACTGGTACGCAAGATGCTTAGCGTCGATCAAAAGGTTGCGGAGTTACGGCTGAGATACACTTCGCTCTTCAACAACGTGATACTCAGGGAGGAAAACCGCGGTGTTTTTCCAGTTGGATCGGCGGCTGGTGATGTTGATTGACCTGCAGCTGGCTTCGCAGATTCCGATGATCCTGCTCTCTGGCGGAACTCCCAGACAATAGTGCGGGAGGCGCGTCGTCTCGCTGCCCTCAGAAATGACAACGAAGAAAGGGAATAAAGGAAAAATTATGAGCGTTTCAAACGACGCGACGAATAGGGTTCCGATCACCCACCGAAAGTTACCGTTGCTCACAGTCCGTATTTTGTAATGAACCCGATTGGATGCGGGGGTATGATCGGCTCGGGCGCGGCGGACTTCTTGCGGGACTTGGCCATAACTCAGTCAGCCTAGCAGAGGCCTTTAGTTTCTAAGCTGCCATTTCTCAGAAACGTGCTCAGCTTCACGTTCAGGAGTCAAAGCGGTGTCCAACATCCGAGCATCTATTCTTTTAACCGTCCTTGCCTTGGCACTAGGCGGAGGTATTCCTGTTTTCGGTCAGGAAAGCCCGAATGCAGTTGCGGCGAGCAGGGATGCAGCTGCGGCGGACGAGGATAACAACGACTTGCCCCAGGCAGACGTCGTCATCGACGGCAAGACGCTCTTCTCAGTACGAGGCGTTCGAGCCCACCCGGCGGAGCGTCGTGCGGAGGAGATCGAAAATCGAATAGAGGCGGTGGCCGGGAACTCGAAGATTGGCGCGAACTCGCTCACACTTGAAGACCATCCTGAAGGGACCTGGATCATGGCCGACGGTCAGCGCATCCTGGCGGTGTTGAACGAGGACGCGTCAATCGAAGGAATCTCTCCCCGCCCGCTTGCGGAGATCTACAGAGGCCGCATCGGCGAGGCGATCGAGGCATATCGCCGAGACAGGCGCCCCGGATTTCTATGGTGGCGCGCCCTATACGCGCTCGGGGCGACACTTGTGCTACTCGTTGCATTGCGATTTGGCCGCCGGATTGTCGCCTTATTGCGAGCAGGATTCGAGCGGCGTTATCGGGCGCGTATTGAGGGGTTTGAACACAAGGCGCATCACATCATTAAGGTGAAACAGATCTGGCAGGTCCTTGCCGGCCTGCTGAACCTCACGTGTGGCCTGACAATCGCGGTGGCAGTCTACGTTTACCTCCACTACGTCCTCTCCCTGTTTCCATGGACGCGAGCGTTTGCGAACAGCATGTACCGAATGGCTGTCGATCCGTTGCGGACCATGGGCTCGGGACTGGTTGGCATAATACCCAACCTTGTTTTTCTAGGGATTCTTGTCGTGGTCACGCGTTACGGGCTGAAGTTGATTAGAGCTGTCTTTGACAGTGTTGGTGCCGGAACCATGACGTGGAAGGGGTTTGACCCGGAGTGGGCCTTGCCCACGTACCGGTTGGTACGGCTACTCGTAATCGCGTTCGCCGTCGTCGTCGCTTATCCCTATATCCCCGGTTCCGAATCAGGGGCTTTCAAGGGTGTTTCGCTGTTAATTGGAGTCATCTTCTCCCTGGGTTCCTCTTCGCTCATCGGGAACCTGGTCGCCGGCTACAGCATGACGTATCGTCGTGCGTTTCGGGTTGGCGAGATGGTGAAAATCGGGGAGCACATTGGCAATGTCGAGCAGATCCGCCTTCTTGTTACGCACCTGCGCACCAAAAAGAACGAGGAAGTGATTATTCCCAACTCCTCTATTCTGGCCAGCGAAGTCATTAATTACAGCTCAATAGCGAATGCGAGGGGCTTGATTTTGCACACGACTGTCGGTATCAGGTACGACGTGCCCTGGAGGCAGGTCGAAGCAATGTTGCTCGAAGCCGCGGCACGGACTGAGGGACTGCGTCGCGACCCATCCCCTTTCGTGTTGCAGATGGAACTTCGGGACTTCTCCGTAACATACGAAATCAACGTGTTCTGCGACAAGCCACATTCAATGCTTGCATTCAAAACTGCGCTCCATAGGAATATTCTCGATGTCTTCAACGAGTACGGAATACAGGTCATGGTGCCGGCCTATGAGGGCGACCCGGATCAACCGAAGATCGTTCCCAAGGAACGGTGGTATGCGGCTCCCGCGAAGGATGATGTGTCCACGAATTGGGCGTCGAAATAAAGCACGAACGTACGACGCTTAGGGAGGTTCTGCACTGCGCAAATCAGTCATCGTGCGCGCCTCCGATATCTACACCCGCGTCTCAAGTCGTGAGCAGAAACAAGAAGGGTTTCCCTCGGCGCACAATCGAAGTTGCTACGAGTACGCCGACCACAACGGCTTCCGGATGCTTCATACCGAGTCACCTATCAAGGTTGGGTCTTGACTCTATAGCAACATGCGAACCTCCCGAAAAGTCGGGTTTTCGTGCACTTCGACAGCGAGGTGGAACTGTCGGCGGCAGGATTACTTCCGTGTTGCCGACCAACCGACCGGAACAATGTTAAGGCGAGAATTGTCGCGAGGAGTGGCCTCGCTGTAGACAATTATTGACGGCTGATTGGCCCGTTCGAATGCAGACAAACCAAAAGGTTGGCTTATTCCAATACGTCACGGTCACCTCACACTTGAACATATCAGTCCACTCGTAGCCGTTTGGGTTCCAGAAGATCGAGCCATCGAGGGCTGGCTGTGGCCTAGAGCTTCCGCGGCCCGCGCCCAGATCTCGTGAGTGCCAGGTTTGAGTGACGTCTGAGCCTTCCACGGACACCAGGCATAGGGGCTGTCGGGTACTTCGAACTTCCCCGGTTGCCAGCTGTCGAACGAGACCAGTACTGACTCAAGGGACGCCGAGCCGTCATTGTACGCGACGTCGTTGACGGTGACAGGTCCCGCTTTGAGTTTAGCCCCCGACTCCGGATAGAGAATGTAAGTCATCAGGCGAATGTCCCAGGTCGGTCTACTGCCTCCATTCGCAAGCCGCTAAGACAAGGGCGCCAATTCTGGTTAGTACGAATCACGGTACACGGCGCGGCCAACGAATTCCACCCTCTCTAGAGGGATTGACTACCCGGTCGATGCCTGCGTCGGTCAGTTATCCCACCAAGCGGCCTCTCAAAATTCTCGTTGGCCCCTGAAATATGGGATTCGCCGCTCAATTCGGTATCGGCCTTATTGCCGTCCTGCCGCGGTGCTGCACCTTCGAACACTTCACGAGGGGCTCTCTCGTTAATTGGGACGATCTCCTTCGTTCCATTGACCATAGCCCAGATGTCGCGAGCCTCCTGTTTTGCACTGGCTTTCAATATCTTGTTCACTTCGCCCTGAGACAACGGTTTGGATGCCGGTGATAACGAAGTACCACAACGAGTGATAGTGGTGATGGCCTGTTGCACGTCCCTGAAATACCGACGAGCTGGTTCAGCACCCAGCGCTGGATGCAACTCGATCCATCGTGGGAGATTCTGTTTCCTGAGTCGGGGTTGGTTTCTACTGGCTACTTCTAGATGACCAGGGCGAGCCTCCTCGAGACTTCCGCCAGTCCGCTAGTGCGCCTTCGCGTCGTAGATGGTGGTATGGTACGGCACCAGAGCGCCAACCACTCCACCTGCGGTTGCTCCTCCCAGGAAACCAGCCGCTGCACCGATTCCTGCTGATCCGCCCGTGCCTAGGATGTCGAGACAAAATACTCCCGGTGTGCATCCCTTGTGGGTTGCTGCACCGATGATCGCTCCTACACCGGCTCCAATACCGCCGCCAACCGCTCCTCCGACCAGTGTGTTCCGCGCCCTGCGTTTGTTTGCCATCAATTTCACGCTACGAATGTCTTGCTTTTGAATGGATTGTTCTCCCGAAGTCACCCGGAGGGAGATTGCCGTGTCGGATACGCTCATGAAGGTTCCGGAGTGCTTCTTCGAGGACGAGTCGACGACTTGGATGCTTTGCCCTACCTGCAACCCATTTAGAATCGACCAGGACGCTTGCTTGGCTTGAGCCACCGAAGTATAGGGTATTCCAAGAACACAGATCAGAAGCAAGCCATAGCCTCTGACATTGCTAGACCGCTTCACTATGCCTTTGTATCGTCCCATCTGGTTGACTCTCTTTCTGAACTACTTTGGATATCGGTTTGGAGGTCAGTTGAATGTAGGTCATTGGACTGTGACGATGACTGTACCTTGCGAACTCAGTGCGCCTGACGTACCGACCACGGTCACGGTATAGGTGCCCGGCGTGGTTCCAGGATTGCTCGTACCCGCACCTCCCGAGCTGCTGGTATTCTTGCCACTGCTGCCGCACGCCACTACACCACCAGCGAGGAGCACGCAGAAGACCAGCAGACCGAACATCGTCCGCCAGCTACGCCTCCGCGACGGTATGCCAAAGAGCAATAGGCAAGCCATGGCCGCGCCGCCAGCGGTGTACCAGCCTACCGGCCGGCGCAAGGGGTATGCGAGTGTACCCGTAGTTGCCGCTGTGGTGGAGATGGTTAGAGTGGCAGTTCCGGCAGCTGCGCCGGCGATATTAACCGGCGTTGTGGAACCGAAGCTCAACGTGGGCGGGTTCTGGGCGTTAGCCGGGCTGGATGTGACAGAGGCCGTCAGCGCTACGCTTCCGGTGAAACCTCCGGATGGTGTCACAGAAATCGTCGACGTGTTTCCAGTCGTCGCGCCACGGTTGACGATTACTCCTGGACCACCGACAGCAAAGCCCGGAGGAACCGTGACGGTCACCGAGCCAGTGCCGGTCGATGCACCGTAGTTAGCATCACCCGAGTAACTGGCCGTGAGGGTATCTGTGCCTGGCGCCAGCGAATTAGAGGCAATGTTGATCGTTGCGCTGCCGCTGTTGAGAGGAGTCGCCGCAGAAGTGTAGCCACTGCTGGTCAGAGTCACCGAACCTGTGGGTGCTGGATTGCCGCTACCGCCGCTGACCGCAACGGTCACCGTCAACGCCTGCGCCGTTGTTATGCTTGAGGAAGATGGCGTTACCGTCACCGTCACCTGCGCGGGAGCGAGCACGAAGCCGTGAAGCACAGAGTTCGCGTCGAAGTAGGAGCCAGCGATCACTCCCGTTGCGCTGATGCTCAATCCGCCGCCGCCCTGCATCGAACCCGTGCCTCCACCCGGCACGTCGAACGTGGTGATTGTGCCATCGGCAGCAGCACGCTTGAAGCCGTGCAACGTGCCGGACGTGTCAAGGTAGAATCCCGCGATACCTGCGGTCGCGTCGATGCTGAAAGGAAACGTTCCGGTAAGCGCAGCTGTGCTGGCGCCTCCTGCATCGAACGTGGTGATAGTGCCACTGGCGGCGCGGACAAATCCGTGCGACACCTCCTTCGCATCAAGGTAGAATCCTGCGATATCGCCTGCCGTGTCGATGCTGATGGGGAAGGTCCCCGAGAGCATGGTCGTGCCCGCGCCCGTTGCATCGAAGCTGATGAACGTTCCATTGGCAGTGCGCGCAAATCCGTGATACACGTTGCCCGCGTCCGCGTAGGTCCCCGTGATATCCCCCGCCGCGTCGATACTGAAGGGTCTTGTCCCCTGATTCTTGCCGGCGCCGGCGCTCGGCTCATCGAAGGTGGTGATCGTGCCATTGGGGACGCGCAGGAAGCCGTGCAACACGCCCTTTGTGTCCGTATAGAATCCTGCGATATTTCCTCCGTTGCCGATGTTGATGGGGCAGGTCCCCTGATTTCTGCCCGCGCCTGCGCCGGGAATATCGAAGGTCGTGATGGTCCCGTTGGGTGCGCGCACAAAACCGTGATACAGATTGCTCGAGTCGAGGTAGGTTCCGGCGATATCTCCCGCACTGTCCATACTCAAGGCCTGGGTTCCCTGATTCTTGCCAGTGCCTGCGCCGGAAGCATCGAATTCGGTGAATGTGCCATCGGCAGCGCGCAAGAAGCCGTGATGTACGCCGTTCGCGTCCGTCTCAAATCCAGTGACATCCCCTGCTGTGTCGATGCCAAAGGCGACAGTCCCCTGACGTACGTTCGCGCTGGTACCTGCGCCCGGTGCGTCGAAGGTGGTTAAGCCGGGCGAGTTGCCCGGGGTTGCGGCTTGTTTCGCACCAATACAGAGAAAGGCCAATATCATCGTGAGCACGAGAAACGGCACCTTCACGAAGATGAAGCCAAATGATTTCAATAGCGACCGGGCATATTTCATTTGAGTAACCTCCGGCAGACAATTTCAACCGGGCTCGACGCCCGTCAAAAAACAAATGGGAGAGACTAAACGCCAGAAACTTTGATTCACTCGAATCGGGAACTCATAGAGAGTAATGAGTTGCGAGAGGCGGCCTGCACAGATGTTGGCAACCGGCGCAGGCCGGGTTAGGGCTGGTTTCGATTTGCCAGATCAGTGGGAGTAGAGTGCCTCGATAGAAACGGCGACAAAGGAGTGCATGAATACCGTGGGGTGGATGTGATCCCAAAACATATGGTGAACGGGGTCGTCGCATAATTGCAGCGTGTCTTCGTTCAAACAGGCTGTGGTGACGTCCAGGAAGCCGAAGTGCGTCGCGTCAGTTTCGACCGCCTGGAAGAGATCGAAAGTATTCAGCTTGGTGATGTGTATTCTGGGGTCGAGCTCCTCGACTTGCAGAAATTCGCCGAGGGCCTTATTGGCGGCCACGGCGGCGGCAGTGTTGAAGGCTGCAAAGGTTCCACCTTCCGGTACGGTCGCCAGATTGAAGATATTCGGGATGAGGAAGTTCCTGGCACCGGCCTGGCGAAGAAGGAGTTCGTTGCCGGCGGTGCCCACGGCGATCTGGAAGCCTAACTGTTGCGGTGAGCCGACGCCTGCCGCATCGATGATGTCGTTGCCTCCGCCTTCAAGGATGTAGAGTGCGTTAGGATCTGCCTTGCCGCCATGCTGACTGAGATACAGCTGAACCTGGTGGGGGACACTTGGGATGACTGCTCCGCCGCCCAGGGGTTGATCTGCTGTGACAAAAGCCCCGCCCCACGCGTAGTCAGTTCCGCCAAGCAGAGAGGGTTTCATCGGCAGACCCCATGCGCTTGCCACGTGTTCAACAAAGACGGGACCGTTAGAGAAGCGGCCGTTGTAATAAGGAGGGTTGGCAGGTACTGCTCCACCAGTGGCGGCGAAGAGATTGCCGGTGTCGCAATAACTGTCGCCGAAGACATAGATCGCGGAGAAGTGTGGAGTCGCAGCTTGCGTCGCGACGGGTGAGAGGACAATGCAGGTAAGGATGGCGCACACCAGTACGTTCAGTCGTTTCGACATCGTGATGCTCCTTTCAAATTGAATTCCATGGCCCGTGGTCAGGAAGACGGATGCGGTTCGCGCGTCTTAGCACGCGAGGACAAATGATGGGAGATCGTCACGGGATAAGGCAGTAGTGCATCTCCACTGCCTGGTCCCGGCCGAGCCACGACGCAAGATGCAGTTCTCGCGGCCGATCCCTGCGCACGAGGGGCGGACGTGCCCAGAAAGCTGACAGCACTTGGCCCGGTTTTCTGTCATCTGCAGAATTGACCGGACCGCAAGCACCTTAGTTCTCATCGTGGTACCCTCCCTTAGAATCGACCGCTGTCTGTCTTTGGGACTGTAGTGTGCAAGTCGACTGCCATTCTTCTTGGCACTAAACTTCCGGCGACAGGCCTCACGGTCAATCACCGGATGGCGTTGTTTCCCTGGAAAACGGATTTCGCATGACTATGAATCGAGAAGATCCCCCGACCGAACACTTGAGCCTCCTTTATCGAGTGTCGCGAGCGCTCTTGAAGGAAGGCGAATACGGCGAACTTCTTTCCGGACTTCTCGACACACTGATCGAAGGACTTGGGGCTGATCGGGGATTCGTAGTCGTGCGTGAAGGCGGAGAGTTCCGCGCCACTGCGGCACGAAATTTTCGCAGCGAGGCACTGTCCCGGGCGGAGGAGGCAGTCAGCCGCTCGATTGCCGCTTCGGTGATGGAAAAGGGAAGTGCAATCCTGATCGGCGACGCTTCAACAACCGAGCCCTACAGCAGGCAGGCGAGCGTACAGCAACTTTCACTTCGATCTGTTTTGTGCGCTCCTCTCGTGGCGAGCGATGAAGCTTTCGCGCTTATCTATCTGGAAAATCGCCAGGTCACAAATTGTTTTACCGAAGAGCAGAGAGATGTCCTGGATGAAGTCTGCGCGTTGTCGGCACCAAGATTGCGGACCGCAGTGGCGATGAGCCAGGCGCAGCGGCGCGCGGAGGCCTTGGAACAGGCTCACAGCCAATCCGATGGAATAGTCACGGCTGACCCGGGAATGGCGCGCGTCTTGCAAACCGTACACCAGACCGCAACTACCGATCTGCCCATTCTGATTGAGGGAGAAACCGGAACCGGGAAGGAGTTGATCGCTCGCGCTATTTATCGTCATAGCACGCGCGTGAATGGACCATTTATCGCTTTGAATTGCGCCGCAATCCCAGCGACACTCATCGGCTCTGAACTCTTTGGTTTCGTACAGGGTGCATTCACTGGCGCGAATCGCGATCGAATCGGCTTTATCGGGGCAGCCAATCGTGGCACTCTCTTTCTCGACGAGATCGGCGATCTCCCGCTCGATCTGCAGCCTCACCTTCTTCGAGTCTTGCAGTCGGGCGAGTTTACACGTCTCGGCAACTCCCGGATCGAGCAGGTGGATGTTCGGTTCATCGCCGCCACAAACCACGATCTGGAAAGCGAAGTAGAGGCCGGTAGATTTCGCGCCGATCTGTTCTTCCGCCTATCGGCTATAACGCTTCGTTTGCCGCCCTTGCGCGACCGGCCCCACGATACCAGACTCCTCGCCGAACATTTTCTTCGGGCCGCCGCAGCGCGCTATGGCAGGCCGGCGCCACGCCTGACGGAGGACTGTTTCGGCGCACTGACGGCTTACAGTTTTCCCGGAAATGTGCGGGAACTCGAAAGTGAAATGGCGAGGCTGGTCGTACTGGCGTCCGCCGATGTCCCATGCGGCCCTGATCTACTAAATGAAAGAATTCGTAGAGGTGGCGACAGAAAGCCGGCAGCCTCGCCGCAAGCGGAGCTCGTGGCGCCGATGTCACTGCATGAAATGGAAAAGCAACTGATCTTCTCGGTATTGCAAAACACGGGGGGAAACCGTACCCGTGCCGCCGAGATTCTTGGGATCAGCCGCGAAGGATTACGCACCAAACTCCAGCGGCTCCAAATTCCTGGGACGTCTGATCTGTAATTCTGGCTGTCAAAAAATCAATTGCGCTAGTGATCGCAGACACTGGTGTCTGCGAGTCTCACTTCTTCAATCCCAACCGTTCAAGGAGTGCAGCGAACCTGGGATCGCTCCGGAGCGGGTCTGCCATTGGATCCGTAGGTAGATAGACAAGATAATCGCAACGCTCTTCGTACGCTTTGTCGAGCCAGACGAATGCGTGGTCTTTGTCCCCGAGACCTATATAGATCAGCGCAACATAGACACTCGGGACATACCTGCTTTCGCTTATCTTCTGCAGTTGCGAGATGATCTCGCGCGCCGCCGCCTGCCGTCCGGTGACAGCGTAGAGGTGTCCAAGTAGCGCGAGCAGAGCAGGCTCGTGCGGAGCAAATGCCAGGATTGACTGGTAGGCCTGCTGAGCCTGCGGATACATTCCCAATTGCTCGCTGGCGCGGCCAATATTGATGATCGCGTCGGCATAGTGCGGGTCAATCGCGAGAGCCTGTTGGCTCGGCCCAATGCTTTCCTTATAACGTCGAGCCTGGTAGTACGCTTCTCCCACCGCGGTGTTGAACAGAGGTGATTTTGGTTCGATCAAAACAGCACGGTTCTGTTCAGCAATCGCCTGATCGACATCCCCCATGGCAGTCAAATAATAAGCGATGTATTGATGTGCGGGGGCGTAGTCAGGCCTGAGGGCTAAAGCCGTGCGGAATTCCTTTTCTGATTCTGAGTAGTTCCAGTCGTACACCAGCGCGATGTATCCGAGTGATACGTGCGCCTCCGCCAGGTCCGAATCTAATTCAAGCGCCTTTTGTGCATTGGCCTTCGCCTTGGGGAAAGCCTCCTTCGGTGGCATTGCAGTATAGGGTGCCGATCCTAACAGAGCGTAACAGTCCGCCAAGCCGGCGTAGGAGGGAGCATAAGAAGGGTCGTATTCGATTGCTTGTTGAAAATAATAAATAGCCTGCGTCAAAGTTTGTGTCGTGCGCAGGTTCCACTCAAAACGTCCTTGCAGGTAAGCTTCGTATGCTTTGGGGTTTACCTGATGCGCCGGTTGTATATCCGCGGGGAGCGCAGCCAAAACCTTCCCGACGATGTCTTCTACAACAGCACCGATGCCGGAGCCGTCGGGGCTAATCCCATGTCGATCGCCTGCAATGCCGGTCTGATCCTTGCATGACACGAGTTGATCGGTGATTGCCATCTGATTGCCGTCGCGGTGAATCGCACCCGCGAGGATAAGGTTCGGTTTTCGATCTGCGCAAACCTGCTCAAAGCTGAGCTCGGAGTCTGCCGTTGTCAGCTCAACCACTCCCAACTTTTGCGGGTGAAGTTCGCTCAGTCGAGTAAATATTTCTTCTCTTACAATCTCTGCCAGTCGACGCGACTCAGGATCACTACTGAGTGTCTTGAAGGGCTGGATGGCCAGGATTTGCTTTGGCGGCCATATCCAGTTTTTGATGCGTGGGATCGCCATGTACGCCATGATTGCCACGGCGATTGCCGCGAAGGCACCGAGAGCCAGTCTTGTAAAAACGGGCGACTGTGGACGCCGGGGAAGACGTATACGTTCTCGCGCCGCACTCCAGTGAGATGTCTTCGTATCGGCGGGAGGATGAAGAACTTCAAGACCTGGATCTCCCTGCAGGCCCACTCGCTCCAGCATCGCAGAAAACCGCTCATCGGAACGCAAGCTGTCGAAGACCGACGCAATCTTCAGGTAGATTAAGAATCCGTCTCGTTCGTCGGCAGCCTTTTCCAGCCAGTAAAAGGCATCATCAATCTTCCCCAGTCCGGCGTATACAGTCGCAAACGCAACGGGCGAAACGTAGGTATGCTTTGAAGCATCGCGCAATTCGTGCAGGATTTCGATCGCGCCTTCAGTATTGCCGGCCAGCGCGTACATCTGCCCGACGAAGCCAGACCATAGCGGCCTTGGACCCGCGACCGTCAACGCTTGCTTGAATGCGGCAATCGCCTCATCCAATCTTCCTCTTCGCCTGTACGTTTGCCCCAGGACAAAGTACGTGAGCGGAAACTTGGCGTCCATTGCCACGGTGTTGCGAAAATGTTCAATTGCCTCCTCATTCTGACCTGAGGCATAGAGCACCACTCCCAGGTTGAAGTGCATATCTGCCGACAAGGGACTCAGTTGACGCGTGATCTTCGCTTCCGTGAATGCCTCGTCGAAGCGTCCCATCACCAGCAGGAAAATCGTGTACATGTAGTGCGCCTCAGAGTAGCCGTGATTGAGTTCGATTGCCCGTTTGAGGTGGTTCTCCGCGCCCTCCCAGTCCCACTCGAAACGGAAATTGACCATTGCCAGTGACAAATGCGCTTCAGCAATAGAATCATCGATGTTCAAAGCTCTAAGGGCGGCCTCTTTTGCTTTCGGCATAACCTCGGACGGAGCCCTGAAGCCATACTCCCCCGTTCCCATCAAGAAGAGACAGTGAGCTAAGCCGGCATAGGTCAGCGCAGATAGTGGATCGACCTCGATCGCCCGCCTGTAGTAATCAACGATCTTTGGCAATCGATCTTCGCTCACTCCTTTGTTCCAGAGATACCTGCCTTTCAGGTAGAGATCGTACGCACTGGGATTTATCGCATCAGACGAGTCGAACTCGCCGCCAGGAGAACCTCCGGCCTTCAACAGCGAGGAATCGAGCTCAAAACGGTTTGATGGTTCAACGGGTAACGATTCAGTCGCCGGATTTAGTTTGGCCCGGATCTCGGCGGCGATCGCAGCCGCCACTTGCGTCTGTAATCTCAGGATGTCATGCAGGTCCCGGTCGTAACTTTCGGTCCACAGATGTTGATCGGTGCGGGCCTCAATCAGTTCCGCCGTGATGCGCACGCGGTCGCCATCTCGGCGCACGGAACCCTCCACGATCGCATCCACACTCAATTCGCGCGCGATCTGAGGGAGCGTTTTGGGAGCATGTTTGTACTGCATCGTCGAAGTGCGCGAAATGACGCGCAATCCTCCGATTTTGGCCAGGGCAGTAATCAGCGATTCGGTCAGGCCATCCGCAAAATATTCCTGCTCGGGAGCGCCCGAAAGATTTTGCAGCGGCAATACTGCAACCGAGCGGATGACGGGCAACGGAATGCTCACGCCACTGGGCGGCCGCGGACTACGGTGTCCGCCGTTCGGCTCGATCACCTCCAGCGCGGCCCTTATCTCGCTGACATGCTGGTAGCGTCGGTCGATCTCTTTGCGCAAGCAGTGATAGGTAATCTTGGAGAGCGGCTCCGGCACGTGCTCGGGTAGCGGCAAAGGAACGCCCTGCAGGATAGCCGAGCCTAACTCAAAGATGCTGGTCCCTTTGAACGGCATCTGACCGCTGGCCATCTCGTACAGCAACACACCAAAGCTCCAGATGTCGCTGCGAGTATCGCTCGAATGATGTTTCAGGACCTCCGGAGCCCAGTAGGGCGGCGTTCCCACGATCGCATGGGAACTGTCCGTTGTGTTTAGGTCGTTGAGCGAAGGCGGAACCTCACTGCGGCGTTGTATCTTCGAGAGACCGAAATCGAGCAGCTTGATTTGACCGTCTCGATTGACCATCACATTGCCGCTCTTGAGATCGCGATGGATGACGTCTTTTGCGTGCGCGTGAGACACAGCGTCGGCAATCTGAATCCCGTATTCGACTACGAGATCGAAAGGAAGCCCGACATTGGCAGGGATGACATTGGTGAGAACCTGTCCCTCGACGAACTCCATGACGATGCCGGCCTGACCTGATTCTTCGATGACATCTTTGATCCTGCAAATGTTTGCGTGGTTCAGCGACGACGCGATTCGGGCTTCAGTATGAAGTTGGCGGCGGGCCGACTCGTCAGGAATGGTGTCTTCGCTAATCAGCTTAATGGCGACCACGCACTCGAGCGTGGGGTCCCAGGCACGATAGACCACGCCCATACCGCTCACGGCGATCAACTCTTGGAGTTGGTAGCGGCCGAAGGTTCTACCCGGTAGTGGCGCAGTGCTGGACAATGGGGCTAGATGGTAGTCCGGCTCCGGGTACAAGTCAATATATTACTGAAGGTTGCACAGATCATCAGGCGAATCTAAGGCGAATATGCACTCGGCTTGTTTTTTCCTATCCCGAGGTCGGCGCGGCCCGGGTAATGCCTTCATTATTTGTCAGCCCCTTTCTTTTGCATGGCAGCGAGAAGATCCTTCGATCCCGATCCCCACTGGGAGATGGTCCTAATCGCCTGAGTAAAAGGAACATCCAACGGATGCACACGATCCGATGTAAGGATGTAAACCGCCCCGGCCAGAGGCGTCGGTATGGAAGGGACGAAAACGGTGAAGCTCCCGTTCTCCAACTCTTCAATGATGAACGCTGGGCAAAGGGCATCTTCAATCTCAGCCAGTGCCGGCTTCCATGTATTGTCTTGAGTTTTCCCGGATAGCTGCTGGGTGAGACTTCTAAAGAGAGCGTAACCCGGTAGTCTCTCGAATAGGGAAGTTTCCATTCGCTCCCATGTTGCCCGTCCTTTCGGAGTCTTAATCCCGAGTCCGATCAAGAAACAAAAAAACAGGATCATCAGCAACGCTATGAGTTCCTCGGCTGGCACCGATTCTGGAAGCAGCGCTGCGACAGGCTTCATGATACTCAGAAGTGATTGCGCCGCTTTAAGAAGTAGCAGCACAGTCAGATAAATCGGCGCGACTACGATCACCCCGGTAATCAACCTGCTGACAACGAACCCAATGAATTTTCTCATAGCGGTCCTCTCATTTAGAGATCGAGATCTTCTCGTCCATCACAATTACGGCGATGTTCCGTTGCCCATGCAATCAATCGTCGGAGCTGGACATAGTCCAAAATTTCTCGATGTCGCCTCGCGTAGGTGCCCTAAGTCGGGCTACTCCCTTTAATTGGCTAGCGCAGATGAGCACACGAAGATCAGACCGATCATCATCCTAGCGTGGCTCTATCAGGTCAACCGGCAAAACTACCAGCCTGCGAAGAGTTGCTCATCTCGGCCGTGGAAGATGGTTTACAACGAGGAATATTCGTAGAGAGGTTGGGTGACGTCAACATCGACATGGAACTCAGCTTCTTGAATTTCCGACGATTTATGTCTGTTGCTATCATTTTTCCTCGCCTGCAAAATCGCCTGTTAGAATCTCGGCCTACACGTCCTTAGTCGTTGGTCGGCAGTCTCCAACTACATGTAAGTTATTGAAAGTACAACTTATAGATAGATTGACACGATAGAGGTCAGGAGTTCGAGTCTCCTGGTGCCTACCATTTCCTTAACCACATATGAAGGCACCTCTTCGGCGAGGGTAGTAATCGGCCTTAGTGAGCGCATTGGCGATCGACCAACAGTTGATGCGGTCGCGGGTAACACTCTCAGAAAGTTAGTTTGAGGCCAAATTGCACTAAGCGCGGATTGTTCACGGTCGAATTCACGGAACCGAACCCAAGAGCGCTCACATCGTTAACCGGCAGACCGTATTGTGTGTGATTGAAAAGGTTGAAGAACTCCGCGCGGAAGTTCAAGCCCATGTCCCGCCCTGGCAGGGCAAATTGTTTTATGACGGAGAAGTCGCTGTTGACGAAATCCGGACCGATGGCCGGGACACGCGACGCATTCCCCAACTGACCGACCGGAGGCGCAACAAAGCAGGTCGCGTTGATCCACTGGAGTTGGCCGTGGTTGGCGTTGTGAGTGTCGCAATTAGCAACCTGAGTCGGGCGGTTCCAGTTATTGCCGTTGCCGCCGTTCTGGAAGAAGGACCCGGATTGGTTATTGCTGTCGATCAAAGGCACGGGAAATCCCGAAGAGATTCTTTGGATGAGAGTCACCTGGAAGTTGCCAAGAAGAGTGTTGGTCACACCACCCCAATCACTGCCGAATTGCTTGCCCCTACCGAAGGGCAAATCGTAGATGAAGCTGGCGGTGAAGCTGTTGTTGAGGTTGATCTGCGATAAGGCCCAATCAAGGTTCTGCCAGTTGGGGAGGGGGAAATAAGGGGCGCTCAGCAGGGAACCCAAACCGTCGGATAACCCATTGTCATAGGTACGAGAATAAGTGTAAGCAATCAGTGCATAGAGACCGTACTTCGGTGTCTTGGTCTCAGCTTTGATTTGCAGAGAGTCATAGTTTGTTGTGCCGACATCACCGAAGAGCGAAATGGTGTCGAAAGTATCGTAAGGCGGGATGTAAGGCGCCCCACTCGGCAGGCAGCCAAGCGTGTACGAAGCCACCGTACCGCAAGCATCCGGACTCGCAGTGTTGAGATTATTCCCGGCCACAAGGATATGCGTGCCGCGCGAACCAGCGTAGCCGGCGGTGAGCACAACGCTGCTGAACAGCTGGCGCTCGACGTTCACGTTAAATTGTTGGATCCTGGCTAATTTGAAGTCGGTGGGTTGCGTATAAAACGAGCCCGTAAATGTGTCGACGGTGGGCGGCGTAGGAATGGCCTGAAATCCGCTGGAGAGACTGATGCCGGAAGGCGTCTGTTCAAGCTGCGTCGCGCAGTACGATGTAGCGAAGGCGCAACCAGCAGAGGCGAACGCGTCAGATTCGCCTAAGAACGGCGGATTCTGCCATAGGCCCTGGGCGCCCTGGCTCCAGGCTGAATCATGATAAAGAGCGTAGCCCGCGCGGAGCACGGTTTTGTCGCTGCCGAGAACCTTCCAGGCCGCGCCAACGCGGGGCTCCAAAGCCGTCCAGTCCATGTTCACTCCTGCGGACGAACTGACGCCATTCTGGTTCGCGACGAGAAGCTTTCCGGTGGCAGGAACGTAGTTTGCAAGGCGTCCGTGAGCTTCACTGATCGGAGTGGTCATGTCCCACGCCAAGCCGAGATTGAGGGTGAGGGATGGAGTGATTCTCCAATCATCCTGGACGAAGGGGCGATAGATCTTCCAGCGGCGGCCGCCAACGGGACCATTGAACGTCTGGTCATGAATGGCCAGTCCGGTGATGCCGAGCAGGTAGTCCGCCTGCGGATTGCCATCGATGTTCGCGCTGCTGAGGCCGGTAAAATTGCCGCCGTTGCCGATGATCCAGAAACCATCCTGGAAGGCTTCGGTGCCAACGTTCATCTGGTTGGCGCGGAAGTCGATCCCCACTTTCAAATTGTGCTTGCCACGGATGAGGTCGAGGGAATCTTTATAAGAGTAGATGTTTGTTCCACCCTGGAACGGAGAATAGCCGCGATCGCCGATAGCCCAGTAACCTCCCGCGACGATCGTGGAGACCAGGCCGCAGCTATATGCCCCATGCGCGCAGGTGGGGGTGCTCCCACCAGGGCATCCCAGGTTGGCGTTGGGAATACCGCCGGGCACGATGGTGGCGGAAGCGCATGTTCCCGTGCCCTGCGATGTGATGTAGTTGAAGATGCGGTTGTAACCAAAGCTGAACTGGTTGACCGTCGAGGCGGAGAAGACATGGCTCTCGCCGATGCCGATGTTGCGGCCGTGGTTGATGATGTGCTGATTGGTGCCGAAGGCGTTAGCTGAAGCAAAGGCTGGCGGATTCGAGCCGCCCGGCACATAAGAAAACGCCTGATCGTAGCTGAACCGGCCGAAGATGTAGTCGGTGCTGGAGAAGGTGTGGTCCAAACGAGTGTCAAACTTGGTTTCGTTGAGAACACGTACGGGTTGGTTCACAAAGTTGTATCCGGCACTCGCGTTGTTGGCGTTTGGCGCGGGATACAGGTTCATCATCGCCTGTCCAATGTTGTTGATCAGGCCTGTCGGGATCTTGTTGCAGGGAGTTCCGTGCGCCTGGCTTCCGTCAGGATTTGAAGGTAAAGGGTTCCCTGCCGCATTGCACTGGAAATAGACATTGGGAAAGACCGCCGGGTTTGTCGACGCACCAATCATATTTGGGTTGACGATGCCGAGACCGCTAACAGGATTGCCAAATGCGTCGTGAGAAAAATCGCCGGTGCGCATTGCCAGTGACGGAACCAAACCGGTGAAGGCAATGGCGTGGCGCTGATATTTTTGTTCGCCATCGACGAAGAAAAAGGTCTTGTCCTTGCGAATGGGGCCGCCGACCGAACCTCCGAATTGGTTGAGGTTGAACTTTTCCGCTGAGCTGGCAAAGTAACTCTTGGCATCGAGCACGGTATTGCGAAAGAACTCGAACAGCGATCCGTGGAAGGCGTTTGATCCCGATTTCGTTGTGACCAGTACGGTGGGGCCGGCGCGAGTGCCGTATTCGGCGGAGTAGGTGTACGTGAAAACCTTGAATTCCTGTATGTCATCGATCGAGGAATAGATGCCGATACCGCCTGCGGTTAATTCGTTGTTGTCAACGCCATCCAGCAGCCAATCGGTGCTGTTGGGACGGGAGCCACCGACCGACAAAGAGAGCGGGCCGCGCGCGGCTACCTCGCTGCTGGCTGCGGAGGTGAAAAAGCTGTTGGGGTTGGTCTCGGCCGTAGCGCCGGCGGTGAGGGTGGCGAGTTGGACGAAATTGCGACCGTTTAAGGGCAGTTGTGCCACCTGCTGCGAGGTGATGACCTGGCCGAGAGACGGGTTGGTGGTTTCGGCAACTACCGCGTCACCAGAAACTGTCACCGTAGAGACTACGGTCGCAGGCGCGAGGTTGAAATCGAGTTCGCGGGCTTCGTCAACCTGAAGTTTCAGATCTTTGGACTCGGCGCTTTGAAAGTTGGTGAACTCAACGTGCACCGTGTAAATGCCGACGGGTAGCAAAGGGATCAGATAGTGGCCGGCGTTGTCTGTTTTCGCGTCGCGAGCCAGGCCGGTTCCCTGGGAGGTGGCGGTGACAGTCGCTCCAGAAACGCTCGACCCGGACTTATCGAGGACGGTGCCGGAGAAACTTCCGGTGGCCTGCCCGTACATCGCTGGAGGGATGGCAAGCGCGAGAACGCAGGCAACCACACTGAGAAATATTTTGTGCAGAGCTTGATGGGTACGGCCTTCCAAAGATTTCGAACGGTCTGCGCTTATCATTATGCGTTTCATAGTCAAACCCCTTTCGATGACCTCGACTAAGGTGGTTCTGCATTGAATTCGCGAAGTGAATGACAGCAGAAAATTTGTCGTTTTAGCGTCAACGTAAAACTTTGGCTGATATGGCGATGCCACGGCATTCAAAGCCGTACGGATGACTTGGGGATGCAGAAACCCGGAAACAGAATCGCAAAATCTCAAGTGCGCTTCAGAGGGGCCCTACTAATATGCGGTCACTTCTTACCGCCAATCAGCACTTTCATGGAAGTCATGGGACCGTGCCAAAAAGGGCGATAAGCGAATCGCTTTGGCATGGATCATATCACCCTGGCGGCCAATCCCAGGAGCGGAAGTCATCGGTCCACTATCCTGTAAAACCAGACGACGAACATTAATCATCAGCTACTTTCTTTGTTTTATCAGTCAAAGAGCAGTCAAGAATTGATCAACTAGTAAGAACAGGTCAATGCACCCATTGACGGTGGTTACCGGACCGGAAGTATCGGTCCTCATAAAACGCGCTTCTCGAGAACCAAACGATTATTTTCAAGGGAATAAATACCAGAAACCTGTCTCTAGCGATTTTGTCGCTTCTACAGCACGCATCGTCCGGTGGGATAGATAAGAATCGCAGGTTTGTCAGCGCATCCGTGTTTACGTCAGCAAAGCGCCGGCCGTGGCAAAACAATAAATGTCCAGCTGGTGCGATAAGTTGCTTCCGGCTCACCCCCGGACCAGAGCGCCTCTGCCTCTGCTTCCGGCAGTAGCTCGAAACTCCCTCAATCCAACCAGAATTTCCAACGTCATCACGTCCACCAACCTTGGCCAGGCTCAGGCGGCCTTTAGCGGCCGCATCGGCAACCTGCAGGCCCCGTTTCAGCTTCTAATCAAAGCTGAAACTGCACCTCTATAAAGAGGATGCCTCACCAGCATCCTTTCTTGTCATGAGTGGTTGTAGAAGAACAGTTCGATGGGTTGTTGGTTCGTCATGCTCTCCATACTTGACAGACCGAACCACCCCGCTGCCTCGTTTTTGTGGCATGTGACCACGCCAGTTATTTTTTAACGTCCCAAACCACAAAACCCGCGCCAGTCCTGGCTCCGCACCACATTAAGAGCCGTCAACTTACCACGTTTTACCACCGAAAAACCACATTGTGACCACACTTTCACCACATCGATCTCAACCGAGGTTCCCATGTCTCAACTTCGCCACTTTTCGCCTGGCGCTGCTCGGCCTGATTCTCTCTGCTCTCCCTCCCAGCCTTCACGCAGGAGGTCATCCAGATCGATGCGCAAGCCCAAACCACACCATTCCCCCACTTCTGGGAACAGATGTTCGGCTCCGGCCGCGCCATCCTCACCCTGCGCGAAAGCTACCGCGACGACCTCCGCGCAGTGAAGAAGGTCACCGACTTTCGCTACGTCCGTTTCCACGCTATCCTCCACGATGAGGTAGGCGTCTACAACGAAGACGAACATGGCAACCCTGTATACAACTTCGCTTACGTCGACCAGATCTACGACGGCCTCCTCAAAAACGGCGTGCGCCCCGTCGTAGAGATCAGCTTCATGCCGAAGAAGTTAGCCTTCAACCCCGACGCACTTCATCCCTTCTGGTACAAGCAGAACGTCTCACCGCCGAAGAGCATGGAGCGATGGGACGCTCTGATGACTCATTTTGCGCAGCATCTAGTCGACCGCTACGGAATCGACGAGGTGGCGCAGTGGTACTTCGAGGTCTGGAACGAGCCCAACATCGATTTCTGGAACGGCATTCCCCGCAAGCAAAGTTACTTCGATCTCTACGATCACACAGCGCGCGCATTGAAGGCAGTCAGTCCGCGACTGCGCGTCGGCGGTCCGGCGACGTCTGCAGCTCACTGGGTGGATGATTTTCTCAAACATACCGCCGACAGCCCATGTGCCCGTGGATTTTGTCTCAACCCACGGCTACGCCGATGACACTGTTCAGGATATGTTAGGCACAAACGAAAACATCCCGATGGACGATCGTGTCTGCCGCGCGGTGCAGAAGGTGCGTAAACAGATTCAGGCATCAGCGACGCCGAAGCTGCCGCTCTTCTGGACGGAATGGAATGTGCCGGGGCCATGGAGGCTCGCGATACGACCTATGTAGGGCCAGCGCTAGCGAACACGATCAGAGAGTGCGACGGCATGGTGACATGATGTCGTTCTGGACCTTCTCCGATGTTTTCGAGGAAGGTGGCCCCTGCAGCGACCCTTCGACGGCGCATTCGGTCTGCGAGCCAAGGGCGGCATCAACAAGCCGAGTTACTACGATTTCGCCCTGCTGCACGAGTTGGGCGAACAGCGGTTGGCGAACCCGTCCAACAATGTGCTTGTGACGAAGCGCAAAGACGGAACGTTAGTCATCGCCGCATGGAATCTGGTCGACCTGCTAGAAAACAATCGAAGCACTGGCGGAACAGTGGCAATGAATATCGAGTTCCGCAATTTACCTCGCAATGCCGAGGTGTCAATCGAACGCGTAGATGACGAACACGGCAATGTGCTGCCGAAGTATGCTGCGATGGGCAGCCCCGTGGACCCGACCGAGTCACAGGTCGAACAATTGAACCGCGAAACGGCATTGGGCCAGCCCGAGCGAACAAGACTCAAGGATGGCCGCCTCGAACTTACTCTTGAACGGAATGCGCTGACCGTATTGCAGGTCACCGTGCAGCAATAAACATACAACATTTTCGAATTGAATCCATATTGACGAGACAGCGACTTCCCGTCTACTTCCAGCGGAGACCAAGGATATGGGATGGGCGGTGGAGAGACTCAGAGGGAAGTTCGATCCGACGGTGAAAGGGCCATTGGAGTGGCCGAGCAGGATTTGCAGAGAGAGCTGGGTCGCGTTGGAGGCGATGTAGGCCACATCTGAGATGCCATCGTGATTGAGGTCAGAGGCAACGATATCGAGAGGACCAGACTGTGCGAAGGTAATGGAAAGTGGACAGGATGTGCGAATGTGGCGAACCTCATGGCAGGACAGGCGGCGCGGACTCGGGGGGCTGGCGCTGCGGATGTCTCTGGGTCGGGATTGCTCGAAACAAGTCCAAGGGCCCAGCGGATGCTCTGGGAACGTATGGCAGTCAACCTAAACATGATGTAGCTACAACAGGCAGCCGAGCGTCACAAACCCTGCTGCCCGTCTTGCTTTCGTTGGTTCAACGATTAGCGGTTAATAATTGCTCGGCGTGAAACTACAGACACTGTCTGAACCAACCGCCGCAAAAAGCGACAGGTTGTTCAACATGCTAGCACCCGTACGGAAGGCATAGTTTTGACCAACCAGCGTCGTTGTACCCCCCGCCGGAGTGACGTAGACGGTGTAGGTTTGAGCCGGCACGTTGACGACGAACTCGAAGCCGTACATTGTTCCGCCCGTGTAAGGAATACTGTTGGCCGCCGGGTAACCGGAGCTTCCGTTATACGCGTCGATGAACCCCTATGGATTGAACCGTGCGATCGCCGCAAGGCTCGTGTAGGCACTCTGCGGGCCATCCGTTAGACCGACAACGGTGTTGATATCGTTCGCCGATGGCGTTGCCGTGTACGTCGCCGTGAAGGTAGTCGACTCGTTGGCGAATGGAGTGTTGTTCCACGTAGTGCTTGCACTCTGGCATGAGGGGCTGCTCGCAGTAGCCGTAAAGCCGCAGACATTGTTCGTGCCGACCTGAGCAAACAACGACAAATTGTTCAACTTGGGAGAGCTCGTCCGGAAAGCGAAGTTCAGGCCCAGCAGTGTCTTCGTACCACCACGCGGGGTCACATACACCGTGTAAGTCTGTGCAGCTACATTCACGTCGAACTCGAACGTATACATGTTGCCGCCACCGTAAGGAATACTCGAAGCAGCACTGTAAGCCGTGCCGTCATACGCGTCGATGAACCCCGAGGGATTGAACCGCACGATCGCCGCCAGGCCGGTGTATGCCGTCTGCGGTCCATTGCTCAAGCCCATCACCGTATTTATGTCGTTCCCCGATGGAGTCGCGCTGAATGTGGCCGTAAAGCTCCCTGTCTGGGCTGAGAACGAACTGTTGCTCCACGAAGCGCCAACCGTCTGGCATAAATCCGTTGTGTGCGTCAGGGCTTCAAACAAGGTCATGTGGTTGCCATAGTCGCTCGTGAGAGACAGATTCAGCAGTCCATTTTGGATCCAGTTGTAGACATTCGCCGTGCCGTGCAACCCGCTCGTTCCGGAACTGTTCGCCAGGTTCGGATCATTCAGGCGGTTGTGGTATTCGTTGTAAGCGGTCGCGTATGTCGAGCCAGCACCAAGCTTGATCTCGCCGATTTGCGTCGCACCGGAGCTGGTGCAGTAGTTTGTAGGTGCTGTAATGAACGCGTTTTGACCGCCTCCGGTGTTCTCAAAGCCCGCCATGACATTCATTGAGCCGACGATGCGCTGCTGGGCATTGCTCCCAGGGTCGGTGTATAGAGAGCCGCCCTGAATCCAATCCGTCTCGGCCGCCATAATCGTGCTCGAGATGCTGTCCTCCGTATGGGTCAAATCACGGCACGTCTCCTGCGCAACATTCGTTGTCGACGAATTGAAGATCGACTGCCCAAACCAGCTTGGGTTACCTCGCGGCGAAGGCGCGTGAGTCCCCCCGTCCACAGACTGCAGATAGAAGAGGTCAGGCACGCGACCCTGCCAGAACGAGCGCGCCGTCGCGAGCAGCGATGCATCCTCCGTGAACACAGCGATCTGCATCATGCCGTCGATCATCGACATATCCCAGTTGCCGTTCACGCCAGATCCGTTCTGAATCACCGGCTGATAAATGTTCTTCAGCATGTTGCTGAAAGCCGTGATGCTCGACGAGCTCCAACCCGCACTGCCGCCCTGTCCGTAGCGGATAATCTCCGCTGCCCGCGGCCACTTCTCCGAGTCCCATCCTCCCGACTGCAGCGGCCCATTCGAGCAATCCGTTCCGCTTGGACATGAAAGTCCGCTGGTCCCGGCGTATCCCTTGAAGTTGTTCGCGTAGGTGTTCATGATGTTGATCGCGTTATTCGCGAAACGGTGGCTGTTGAGACCTTGGCGCGCTTGGCAACTTGTTGAATATCCATGATCTAAGATCGAACGCTGCTTTAGTATAGGTCTTCGCGGCTTTCGCGATAAAGCGTGCAACCAGGTGTTTAGAGCACGTGATCGAACGTCGATTCGATAACGGGTCAGGCGGGATACAATCTTTTCAACTTACAGGCAGTTGAATTCACCGCCAGGTGGCGGCTGCGGAAACGGCTAACGAAACATGGCGTTTGTCACCGGGACGGATACGAAGGTCGACCAGGAAACGAAGGGTTGGAAATTCGCCGTCGGCTCAGGAATTCTAGGTTGGGTACTGGACGCGTTCGACTTCTTTGTCGTCGTGTTCCTGTTCGACACATTGGCGGAACACTTCCATGTGTCGAAGGCTTCGATCGTCTACACGCTGACTCTGACGCTCGCCATGCGGCCGCTGGGTGCGTTGTTCTTTGGCGCTCTTGCGGACAGATTCGGTCGCAAGCGGCCGCTGATCTTCTGCGTCCTGTACTTCTCACTGCTCACCGTGCTGACCGGGCTTGCGCCAAACTACATCTTCTTTGTGGTCTGTCGCGCGCTGTACGGCATCGGCATGGGCGGATACTGGGGAATCGGAGCGTCGTATGCGATGGAGAGTTCGCCGCGGCGGTTCAGGGGTGTGCTCTCCGGCATGATGCAGTCCGGCTATCCGATGGGTTACTTGCTGGCGTCGGTGGCGATGCAGACGTTGGCGCCGGCCTTCGGCTGGAGATCGGTCTTTTTCGTCGGCGCGCCGGTTGCTTTGCTGACCGTGGCGTTAACGCTGTTCGCACCGGAGTCTGAGGCATGGAAGCAACACCGTCCTGCCTCCATGGGCCATATCTTCACTTCGCTGCTCCATCACAAAGGGATCTTTCTCTACCTCCTGCTGATGATGAGCGTGATGTTGTGTCTTTCGCACGGCACGCAGGACCTGTATCCCGATTTTCTGAAGTCGATTCCAGGAATTACGGCGAAGACGATCTTCGGAATGAAGACGCTTTATGGCATACCGATTCTGTACAACATCGGCGCGATCGTCGGTGCGCTTATCTTCGGTCAACTATCGCAGAAAATCGGCAGACGTTACTCCATCATGCTGGCACTTGTGATCTCGCTGGTGTCGATTCCCGCATGGGCATTCGGGACCTCACTAGGCGTGCTGGTGGTGGGATCGTACCTGATGCAGACCGGAGTGCAGGGTGCATTCGGAGTCATCCCGGCGCACTTGAACGAGCTGTCACCTGATGTCGTGCGGAGTCTGTTTCCCGGGTTTGTGTATCAGCTTGGAGTGCTGCTGGCCTCGCCCGCGACCGCAGTAGAATTCCTGTTGCGCGACCACTTTGGATATCCCTGGGCGTTAACGATGTTCGAAGGCACCGTGATCATTTTGATGATCGTCATATTCTGGTTTGGGCCGGAGGCACGCGATCGCAGCTTCCTGCGAGAGCCGGAGAAAAAATCCACTTCGGCCTAGGCTGCGTGCGCAAAAAAATCTTCAAGTTGAAGCGGCCCATGCTGAGGAGAACGTAATGAGCGAGAAGCGCATTGGCATCATCATGAACGGCGTCACCGGGCGCATGGGGCTGAACCAGCATCTGGTTCGATCCATTCTGGCGATTCGGAAGCAGGGTGGTGTCGCTCTAGCAGACGGTTCGCGTTTGGTTCCTGATCCGATTCTCGTCGGACGCAACGCCTCCAAGCTGGAACAGATTGCCAAAGAGCATGATGTAGCACGCTGGACGACCGATCTGCACGCCGCGCTCGCCAACCCGAATGACTCACTCTACTTTGACGCGCAGTTGACCACGCTGCGTGCCCCCAGTGTCGAAGCAGCGATTGCCGCCGGCAAGCATGTGTATTGCGAGAAGCCTCTCGCCGTCGACTCGGCCGTAGCCTTGCGGCTGGCGGCCCAGGCGAAAGCAGCAGGCGTGAAACACGGCGTCGTGCAGGACAAGCTCTTTCTGCCCGGCATGCGCAAGCTGAAGCGGCTCGTAGACAGCGGCTTCTTCGGCAGGATTCATTCCGTTCGCGGCGAGTTCGGCTATTGGGTCTTCGAGGGCGACTGGCAGCCCGCGCAGCGGCCCTCGTGGAACTACCGCAAGGCAAGACGATGGCGGCATCATCATGGATATGTTCTGCCACTGGCGCTATGTTCTGGACCACACCTTCGGCCGTGTGCGCGCGGTGCAGTGCCTCGGTGGCACGACCATCCCCGAGCGCGTCGATGAGCAGGGAACCCGCTACAAGTGCACGGCAGACGATACGGCCTACGGAACATTTGAACTCGATGGCGGCATCGTCGCGCAGATCAACTCCTCCTGGTCGTTTCGCGTCTACCGCGATGAACTCTTCAGCCTGCAGGTGGACGGCACACTAGGCAGCGCCGTCGCCGGTCTCGCGCGAATGCCGGACGCAGCACCGCGTGAATACGCCGCGTCCCGTCTGGAATCCGGACATCGAAAATCCCTTCCGCTTTCGCGAGCAATGGCAGGACGTTCCGGACAATCAAACATTCGACAACGGATTCAAAGTTCAGTGGGAGCTGTTCCTGAAACACATTGCAGACGACGCGCCCTTCCCCCATGACTTTCGTCGAGGGCGCACGCGGCGTGCAACTGGCCGAGCTTGGCCTCAAATCCTGGCACGAGCGTCGCTGGATCGATGTGCCGGAGTTGGGGGCGTGATCTTGGAGAAATCCATGAAGCTCGTGCGATCCGACGGCTCGACGTACAACTACACGCCGACCAACGAGCCGCTGACACCGCTACAGCACGTGCGATTCGAGAAACGCGCATCGCCTTCGCGGCCGCTCACGTCGTGGTGGACCCGCTGCGCACTGCGGAGCCGCTTACCCATCCGGTAATGGATTGGGACGCAACACTCGCCTACCGCGAACATCTCTGGTCGCTCGGCTTTGGCGTGGCCGAGGCAATGGACACGGCGCAACGTGGGATGGGGTTGGACTGGCCGCTGGCACTCGAGCTCATCAAACGAAGTACGGCAGCCGCTAAGGCACGAGGAGCTTTGGTCGCCAGCGGTGCCGGCACTGACCATTTGCCCGCGAAGCAAAACGTTACACATTGCAGGATGTGACCAATGCCTACCTGGAGCAATGCGAAGCCATTGAAGCTGTAGACGGACGCATCATCCTGATGGCGAGCCGCGCCCTGGCCGCCGCAGCCCGCCACGCCGACGACTACGCCTCCGTCTATGCCCGCGTGCTTTCGCAGGTGCGGCAGCCGGTGATTCTGCACTGGCTCGGGCCGATGTTCGATCCGGCGCTGGAAGGCTACTGGGGTGCATCTTCCATTCCTGCGGCGACTGAGAATTGCCTCAGCATCATCCGCGCCCATAAGGAAAAAATCGACGGCATAAAAATCTCTCTGCTCGATGCGGACCTCGAAGTGTCGATGCGCCGTCATCTTCCTGCCGGAGTCCGTATGTATACCGGCGACGACTTCAACTACGACCGCCTGATTCTGGGTGACAGCCAGCATCACAGTGACGCTCTGCTGGGAATCTTCGACGCCATCGCTCCAGCCGCATCGCTGGCCCTGACTGCACTCGATGCAAACAACGTTCCCCGCTATCACGAACTGCTCGCTCCCACGGTGCCACTCTCTCGCCACATCTTCGCGGCGCCGACCCAGCACTATAAAACCGGTGTCGTCTTCCTGGCGTTTCTGAATGGATTCCAGTCCCACTTCCGCATGGTTCGCGGATCGGAGAGCGCTCGGTCCGTGGCCCACCTGTGCGAACTGTTCGTGCTCGCAGACCAGGCTCGAGTCCTGCGCGATCCCGAACTGGCGATGCAGCGAATGCGGAGCTTTCTGCTCCTGGCAGGTGTCGCATGAGCCTGCTGCAACGACTCAGCTTCAATCAGATGACGGCCGATCCCTGGTCGCTCGAACAGGTGGTCCGCAACTGCTCCACTAGCGGCATTCCTTACATCGGCGTGTGGCGCCACAAACTCGACGGCAACGCAGTGAAGGCATCCGCAATGATTCGCAAGGAGGGTTTGCGTGTCTCCAGTCTGTGCCGTGGCGGCTGGTTCTCGGCACCCACCGCCGAAGAGCGCCGCGAGCGCATCGCGGACAATCGTCGTGCCATCGAAGAGGCAGCACTGCTTGGAGCGCCGGTGCTGGTGATCGTCTCGGGTCCAGCCAACGGCCAGACTCTCGATGACGCTCGCGCCACGGTGCTGGATGGTCTGCTGGAAGTTCTGCCGGATGCGGAAAAAGCGGGTGTCACTCTCGGCATTGAACCGTTGCATCCGATGTATGCGGCGGAGCGTTCGGTCGTCGTGACCCTGAAGCAGGCTAACGACCTCGCCGACCAGCTTTCCAGCCCGGCAGCAGGAGTGATCGTCGATGTCTTCCACGTGTGGTGGGACCCGGAAGTGATGCAGCAGATCGAGCGTGCGCGTGGAAAAATTGCCGGCTTCCACGTCTCGGACTGGCCCGTGCCTTTGCCTGGAATCCTGATGGGACGCGCCATGATGGGCGACGGCGTCATCGAGCTACGCAGGCTACGCCAGGCCGTTGACGCCGCCGGCTACCGCGGGCCAATCGAAGTTGAAATATTCAACGACGAGATCTGGAAGGGCGCGGATGACGGACTGCTGGAGCGCATTCGGCAGCGCTTTGTCGAACACGTTTAGACACCCACGCTTTTGCGTTTCGTAAGACGAGTTACGGGTGCGTCGGATGCTCGCCGTAAAATTTCCAGCTCGTCTTGAAGTCGCTCGTAAGCTTCTGCCGCTCCAAATCCGCCCGCAGCATCTCAATCGGCATCGAGTTCTCATGCAGCACCGCGTCGGCGAACTCGCGATCCGTCATCTTCTTCGAATCCACCAGTTCCTTGTGCAGCGCGCGGAACTGCAGCGCACCCATCAGATACGCAATCTGATAAAGCGGCCCCACCGAACCATCAAACGATCGCCGCACTTCGCCCGCCGCATTGTCCGGCTCAAAGCCGACGTTATCGATCAGCGACTGCACACACTGCTGCGTCGTCCACTTGCCCAAGTGAAAATTCATCGTGAAGATGACCCGTGCCGAGCGGTGCATCCTCCACACCAGCGCGCCCACACGCTCCTCGGGAGTCTTGTCAAAGCCCTTGTCCCACAGCAGCATCTCCCACCAGAAGGCATTCCCTTCATGCCAGAACGGCGTCGAGAACGTCCGCCGATACGTGTTGTACCGCGATCCCATGTAGAACTGTAAAAAATGTCCAGGGATCATCTCGTGAAACGCGGTGGCATGTGACAACGGAGTGCTGTTGCCACGCATGCTCATCTCACGCTGATCGTAAGTCATCGTATCCGTCGGATACGACACGCTCAGTTCGTTGCCGCCGGTGAAGAATGGGTTCACCAGTTGGCGCTGCGGCGTCATCATGATCATGTACCAGGTCTCGTCCGCCAGTGGCGGCACCGTCACAAGATTGTTCTTTTCGACGAAGTCGCTCCCTTCCAGCACCAGCTTGCGAATTACCTCAGGTTGCTCGCCCGGCGGAACATGCGTCTGCTTCACCTTCTCAACCGCCGCATGCCAGTCATCGCCAAAGCCCATCTCGTGCGACGCCTTCAACATCTCGCGCATGCACCAGTCGTACTCCGTCTGCGCAATCGCGATCAGCTCCTCCGGCGTATACGGAATCATGTCGTCTTGCAGCGCATTCATCAGCGCCTCACGGCCCACAGGGTCCCCGATGATCGTCGTCTTGTCGTCAGGCGCAATCCCCACCAGCTTCTCCTTCAAGAAAGCGTTGTAGCTCGTCAGCGCCTTGTCGGCATCTTTGTAGGGCTGGTCCACCCACCACGTAAACTCCGGATCATAACCGTTGTACTGACCAAACCACTCCTTCAGAGCAGCGCTAAGCTGCATCGTCGCAAGAGCGGCGCGGTTTGCAACAACGGGATTGACCTTAGGCTTCTCACTGGAGTCCGCGGCCTGTCCTCCACGCGGCTTCGGATCGAGTTTCTTTCGTGTCGCCTCCATCTGCTTCACCATCTCGGTGAGCGCAGCGGCATCTCTCTCAGCGTCAGGACGTTTCATCTCGCGCTTGCGGTCGAGAATTTCTTCAATGGTCCCGGCGAAGGGCAGTAGCGGCTGCATCTCTTCCACCTGTTTTTTCTGAATGGCAAGTTGATGCAGGTCTGCACTCACGCGATTCTTCAGCAACAGGTAGTCAATCTGGTCATCCTCAGACAGCTTGCTGAAGTCCATCGCGGCCAGCTTTGCCAGCTCATCGTCATAGAACTTCTGAAAACGCTCCATCCGTGACGGCGCAATGGCCACCGGATAAATGCGGCTGAGGCTCATCCGATCCGCGGTGAACTGTTCGATCACGCGAGGCATCTGGCGCTCGACAGCCGTAGGCGCAACAGCGGCGAGAGCGCCCGCACTGCAGATGGTTCCCGTTGCAATCATCCATCCGCAGGCTGCAAGGCCCATTCGCTTCCGCATAGATTGTTCTCCCGATGAGTGTTTGCAGAAAACCAGGAGAGATTAGGCTCAACCGGACGCCTCGTTCTGCTTCCTCAACTTTCGGCTGGTAGAAAATTTATACAGCAGGCAACGAAGAGTTGTACACAAATTCGTATTTCTTAATACTGCCACCGAACCAACTAAGAACAATGTTGCAACGCCATCGCGTTTTCCCGTCCACCGTCTAAACTCGAATTGCACAGCAGCGAATCACCCTGCGCAAAGCCTCAGCCATCTTTGATGTCCGATAACTTCGCCCAACTCGTCAAACAGCAAGCCGACATCGTCCGCATCATCGGCGACTACCTGAAGCTCCGCAAATCGGGAGCCCAGAACTACACGGGCCTCTGCCCCTTCCACAAAGAAAAAACCGGCTCCTTCTCCGTCAACGCCACCCACAATTATTTCTACTGCTTCGGCTGCCACGAAAAGGGCGATGTCTTCACCTTCGTCATGAAGATGGAGAACATCAGCTTCCCCGAAGCCATTCGCGTCGTTGCCACCAAGTGCGGCATCCCCCTTCCCAAGCGTGAGTTCAGCTCTCCAGAAGAAGCCCACGAAGCCGGACTGCGACGTCAGCTCGTCGACATCCACGAAGCCGCCACCCAGTACTTCGAAGCGGCTCTCAAGGGCCCCGAGGCCGCGCGCGCGCGCGAATATCTCACCGGCCGCGGCGTCACACCGGAAACCGTCGCCAAGTTCCGCATCGGCTACGCACCCGACGACTTCAACCACATGCGCGAGCAACTCGCGAAACACTTTCCCGACCCCATCCTCCGAGCCAGCGGCCTCTTCAGCTCCAAAGAGCAAGCCGACGGAAGCCAAGGCCAGCTCTACGCCCGCTTCCGCAAGCGCATCACGTTCCCCATCGCCAACGAGCAGGGCAAAACAATAGCCTTCACCGGCCGCGCCCTCGACGCGCAGGACGAAAAGGGACGCGACATCGCGAAGTACCTCAACTCCCCCGAGACCGCCCTCTACAGCAAGGGCCAAATCCTCTTCAACCTCGACAAAGCCAAAGCCGACATCCGCTCCCTCGGCTTCGCCCTCTTGGTCGAAGGCCAGATGGACTGCATCTCCGTCTACATGGCCGGCATTAAAAACGTCATCGCCACCTCCGGCACCGCCTTCACCGAGATGCAGATCCGCCTCCTCAGCCGCTTCGCCAAGCGCGTCATCGTCAACTTCGACCCCGATACCGCCGGCATCGCCGCAACGGAAAAATCCATCGCGCTCCTCACCGAGGAGGACTTCGAAGTAAAGATCGTCACGCTCGAAGGCGGCCTCGACCCGGACCGTTTCATCCGCGAACAAGGCGTTCAGTCCTACATGGCGGCTCTGCGCAACGCAAAACGCCACTCCGACTACCTCATCGACCACGCCCGCGAACAGTTCCCCGGCCGTACTGCCGACGCAAAGGTAAAAGCTCTCAACTTCCTCCTCCCCCATATCCGCCGAATGCCCAACCGCATCCAGCGCGACGAGTTCGCCGCCGACGCCGCACAAAAACTTGGCATCGACTCCGCGATCCTCCGCCAGGAGCTCAAGCAAGCCGCCGCCCAGCGCGTCGAAAGCGTCCGCGCCCACAGTAACGACCCTGCCAGCGAGACTGAGCGTGTCCTGCTCCGCGCCCTCGTCGTTCCAGAGAACGCTCTCCCCGAGCACGTCGCCGCCCGTGATCTCGCCGCCGAGCAACTCTCCCAGCATCCGGAGTGGTACGACAGTCTCCCCTCCGCCGCGCTCCTCGAGACGCTGTCCAACGCCCCCGCCCCGCCGAACCCCCTCGACGCCGCACCCGACGAGCACAGCCGCGTCCTCCTCGCCCGCACTCTCCAGCACGCAGACGACCCTGCATCCTCCAACGCCCAATCCATGACCGAGCAGGTCGAGAACGCCCTCTACACCCTCGAGCATCGCCAACTCGAACGCCGTCAGCGCGAGCTACGCACCCTCATCGCCGAAGCCGACCGCCGCGGCGACCACGAAATGCTCCACCAACTCACCGCCGAAAAACTCCAGGTCGACCGCAAGCTGCGCCAGCACTAGTGCGCCGCATACAATCTCAGAAGAACATCCGGCGAACCGCAGGGTTCGAACCCAGACTGCCCACAACCAAGGAACACACCTCAGCATGACTATGGATGGCTCCACAAAGCGACGGCTGCTCCTTGGCTTCCTCGTCAACTGGATCGGCAGACTTTCCTCCACCGTCGTCCAGCTCATCCAGGTTCCCGTCTTCCTCCACTTCTGGAGCGTCCCGCTCTACGGCGAGTGGATGATCGTCAACTCCATCCCCGCCTACCTCAGCTTCAGTAACGCCGGCTTCGGCAGCGTCGCCGGCAACGAGATGACCATGATGGTCGCCCGCAACGACCGCGAAGGCGCTCTCCGCGTCTTCCAGAGCTGCTGGTGGCTCATCATTCTCATCTGCGCGACCACCGTCGTGCTCCTCAGCGGAGCGCTTTACTATCTTCCCGCCGCTCGCCTGCTGAAACTGAGCCACATCAGTGAGTACGACACCAAGTGGATCATCTTCTATCTCGGCCTGTCCGTTCTCTTCGGCCAGATCGAGCAGCTTCTCCAATCCGCCTATCGCAGCATCGGCCGTTATCCCTACGGTACCTTTCTCAAAAACGTGTTCTCCCTTTTTGCCTTTGGCTGCACGATCGCCTCGGTCGCGCTCGGCGCCGGCCCACGTGTCACCGCGTTTGTCTTCGCTACCATCAACATCGCCATCACGCTGGTTTTCTGCATCCTGGTTCGCCGCGACATCCCCTGGATCGAATACGGCTGGCAACGCGCCAGCTTCGGCGAAATCCGCAAACTCGCCAAGCCCGCCATCGCCTTTATGGGCTTTCCTCTCGGCAACGCCCTCAGCCTTCAGGGAAGCCTGCTCGCCGTCGGGTATGCTCTCGGCCCTGTCGCTGTCGTCGTTTTCAGTACCGCCCGCACCGTCTCACGCGTGGCGCTGCAAATGGTCCAGATGGTCAATATCACCTTCGAACCCGAGATGTCCCTTGCCTATGGAGCGGGAAACTACGATCTCATCCGCACCTTGCTCCGCCGCGCCTGCCAGCTCGCCCTTCTCGTCGCAATCATCGTCGTTCTCATGATGATGATCTTCGGCCCCTGGTTCCTTACCCACTGGACCTCCGGCCACGTCCCCCCAAGCCGCAACCTGCTCAGCATTCTTCTGCTGGTCGTTGTCTTCTACGCGCTCTGGTCCACTAGCGCCACCTTGATGACCTCCACCAACCAGCACCAGAGACTCGCCACCTACTACATCATCGGCACCAGCATTTCCTGTGTGCTCTGCTATATCTTTGCTCGGATTTGGGGCCTCTATGGCGCCGCCGCCTCCCTTCTGATCTCCGAAACCGTCATGAACCTCTACGTCGTCCCCGCCTGCCTACGCATCGCGCACGACACCCTGCCGGCCTTCCTCGCCAGTCTTCTCCACTATCCACACTCCCTGCGCCCTTCCATCCTCCTGGCCCGTATCCGCCGGTCCAAACCGGGCTTCGAAAGCTGATAAGAGGCGAGCAAGTCGTTTCAATCCAGCGATTTGATGATCCGCCTCATTTGGTTATAACATATGTTATAATAGCGTCATGGAGATTCACCATGGCTACTGCAGTTAAAATCACCGCAATTGGTAATTCCGTCGGCATCGTTTTGCCGAAAGAGATTCTGAACCGCCTTCACGTCGAAAAGGGCGACAGCCTCTATATCACTGACTCCCCAGCAGGGGTCCTTCTCTCTCCCTACAACGCCGCGTTCGCCCGGAAACTGGAGGCGTTTGAACAGGTTATGCGCGAGAACCGCGATATCCTGAAGAAACTTGCCGAATAGTGAAGGAACCGATCTCGATAGATAAACCGGAAGTTCTGATCGCCCACTCGATGCAGTTGGCCGAGCATGGCGGCTCTGATGGTCTGCGGGACGAAACACTTCTGGATTCCGCGCTGGCCAAGCCGAGAAACGTCTTTGCCTATGCTGATTCTGTTAGCCTTCCGCGTCTCGCTGCCTCGTACGCTTTCGGCATCGCTCGAAATCACGCCTTCATCGACGGCAACAAGCGCACCGCATTGGTCGTTTCGGAGGGCTTTTTGCTCGTCAACGGCATAAAGGTCGTTTCCTCCAAAGAGGAAAAGTACTTCACCTTCCTCCACCTCGCCGAGGGCTCCCTCAGCGAGGAGGAACTGACCGCGTGGTTCACCAAACACGCTGTGCCCTTATAGGTCCAAATCCTGCATTCCACGAATCTTTTCTCTGCACAAAACGTCTAAAGAATGTGGTATTCTGTGATTCGCTGGGGACGTGTGCCTTCGAATGCCCAGACCTTCTAAGGTCACTGGGCTTGCCAAAGCGGTCTTAACCGCAATTTGCTCCCTGCCCATTACGCATCAACCCCGGGATTTTTCCGCTCTGAAGACCATGCACCAAATTAGCGGCATCCCAATTATCTGAATCTCTTGCAGGAGTGCGCACAGCCGTGGCTGAAGAAATTGACAAGTACGAAGACGACATAGACAAGCTCATCGACACAGGGAAAGAAAAGGGCTATCTCACCTATGGGGAGGTCAACGACCTCCTGCCCGGTGACATCACCACCCCCGACGATCTCGATGACCTTCTCACCACCATCAACACCCAGGGCATCGATGTCCTCTCCGGCGACAAATTCGCCGGCGATCGCGAGAAGTATGAGCCCGAAGCCGGCGAAGAGTCCGACGATGTAGAACTCGATCTCTCACCCGGAACCCTAGAAAAGACGAACGACCCCGTCCGCATGTACCTCCGCGAAATGGGCACCGTTCCCCTGCTTACTCGCGAGGGCGAAGTCGAGATTGCGAAAAGAATAGAACGTGGACAGCTCCGCGTCATGAAGGCCATCTCGCGCTCACCCATCGTCATTCGCGAGATCGTCGGCCTCGGCGAAGACCTGCGCCGCGGCGTCCGCAACATCAAGGAAGTTGTCACCTTCGACGAAGAAGAGCTCACCGAAGAGATTCTGCAGGCACGCGTTCGCGCTACTGCCAGCCGCATCGACGTCATCCTGAAGCACCAGAAGAAGATTCACACGCTTGAAGAGAAGCTCGCCTCGCCGCACGGCAAAGACGCCAAGGCCAAGGCCCGCGATTCGCGCAAGACCCGCTGGCTCATCGGTCGCGAGCACGTCTACATCAACCGCATCGTCCGCGAGTTGAAGTACACCAACGCCGAAAAGAAGCGCCTCCTCGACAAAGTCAACAAGACTGTCGACGCGATGCGCACGCTCGAGCGTCAGATTAAGACTCTCGACGCCAAGTTCGAGAACTCCAAATCCGAAGAGCTTCGCAAAGAGTACAAACGCCAGCAGAAGAACTGCCGCACCGACCTCGAGCGCGTCGAAGCCGACGCCGGCATCTCCATCGCCGACCTCAAGCGCACCCAGCGCGAGATGATCCAGGGAGACATGGACGCCGAGCGCGCCAAGCGCGAGCTCATCGAGGCCAACCTTCGCCTCGTCGTCTCCATCGCGAAGAAGTACACCAACCGCGGCCTCCAGTTCCTCGACCTCATTCAGGAGGGCAACATCGGCCTCATGAAGGCCGTCGACAAGTTCGAATACCGTCGCGGTTACAAATTCTCGACTTACGCCACCTGGTGGATTCGTCAGGCCATCACCCGCGCCATCGCGGACCAGGCCCGCACCATCCGTATCCCGGTGCACATGATCGAGACAATCAACAAGCTCATCCGCACCAGCCGCCAGCTAGTGCAGGAGCTCGGCCGCGAAGCCTCGTCAGAAGAGATCGCCAAGCGTATGGACATCCCGGTCGCCAAGGTCCGCAAGGTCCTCAAGATCGCCCAGGAACCCATCTCGCTCGAAACTCCCATCGGAGAAGAGGAAGATTCGCACCTCGGCGACTTCATCGAAGACCGCATGGCCGTCTCCCCGGCTGACGCCGTCATCAGCGTCAACCTCAAGGAGTACACGTCTCAGGTGCTGCGAACGCTAACGCCAAGAGAAGAACGCGTCATCAAGATGCGCTTCGGCCTCGAAGACGGCAGCGAGCACACACTCGAAGAGGTTGGCCAGTCCTTCCAGGTCACCCGCGAGCGCATCCGTCAGATAGAGGCCAAGGCCCTCCGCAAGCTCCGTCACCCAAGCCGCAGCCGCAAGCTCAAGGCCTTCGTCGACGGCGTCAAAGACATGTAACGATCAACAAACGAATAACAAAAAGGCCGCGAGCAATCGCGGCCTCTTTTTTGCCTTCGCTCTAAAATTGCCTATGACTTCCGACAGCAAATTCTTCTCGCCGCAAGCCCTCGCAGCCACCCTCCCCGAAGCCGCCCAGACCATGCTCACCGACATCCGCCTCACTGATGAAGAGGCAGCAAGCTGCCGCGTCTTTCGCGTCTACCGCCCTGTCCCGGCACACTTCCACACCAGCTGCGACGAGTACCTATACGTTCTCTCCGGAGCCGCACAGATCGCCATCGCCGACGACGCCCCCCACGAAATCCAACCCGGCGAGCTGGTCTTCTTCAAGAAAAACACCGTCCATGCCCTCCCGGAGATTCTCGAACATCCCTTCACCATACTTGCCATCGACACACCGCGACGCCCGCCCGAAGACGTCCACTTCGTCAATCCCGCAGACGGCACTCCCCAAACCTTCATCAAGACACAGTACTAACTCGCGGCACTTACCATCATCTCTACGGATGCGGCGTGGAACCGGATGGAACCTTGGGACCTGAAGTGGATTGGATTGACTCCAAATACTTTACAAGATTCTCCAGCCTGACATTTCCCCAGTCCATGTCCCCCTCGACCTGATGAAAGATGGACCCCCAGATCGGCATCTCTCTGGAACCGTGTGCGACTACAACCTGCTCGCCAAGAATGGTCTCTCGTATGCGTGCCACCGGAAACTGCCCTCGATTCTTTCTGGTCAGGAGAGTCAGATCAGGTACCTTGGTTTTCAACGCTGGCGCCGCTGGACCCGCTCCTCTGCCATCCACTCCATGGCAGGGGGCGCAATAGGCCTGGAACAGATCCGGTCCTTCGATAGACCGGATCAACGGCTTCGATTGCCCCTGGGACACAGCCTGAGTCTGCCGGCCGGTTGCAAAAACAGTAACTCCGACGAGTACAACAGCCGGCACGAACAGCAAGAACCTCTTGAATCTCTTCTCAGTCGTCTTCACTAGCAGTCTCTCTCTGACTTCAGTACGGTTCGTACTGTACTCCGATCTCCTCTTTTTCTTCCAGCCTTGATTCTCATCTGCGATGATGGAATAAAGCACACCGGAGAATCTCCCCGCATGACCGACACCTCGCCGGCGCCCACCCGTCTAGCTCTCTGGCTGCGTCGTCTCTGGCCTCTCTACTGCTTCCTCGCCGCACTCGCCACCTTCGGCTACGCCCTCTACGACTCCTACCAGATCGACGGCGACGCCGTAGCCTATATGGACATCGGCGACCTCATGCGCGCCCATAACTGGCACGGCGTCATCAACGGTTACTGGAATCCCCTCTATCCGGCTGCACTCTCCATCGGCCACATCCTCTTCCACCCCACCCGGTACACCGAACTCCACGCCTACTACATGGTCAACTTCGGCATCTTCCTCCTCGGGATGTTCGCCGTAGTAGCCTTCGCCGATGCCCTCACCAACCTCCGCGAAGTCCGCGAAATCGGCACCAAGCCCCTACCCTTCCTCCTCGACCGCTACGTCCTCCGCTACCTCGGTATCGCGATCCTGCTCGTCGCCTCCCAGCGCGAACTAAGCCTCGGCAAGGTCCGCCCCGACGCCCTGCTCCTCGCCTTCCTCCTCTTCGCCATCGCCGCACTGCTCCGCCACTTCGCCACCACGCAACTCCGTTACGCTGCCTTGATGGGTCTCGCCCTCGGACTCGCCTACCTCACCAAATCCTTCGCCTTCATCTTCACCTTCCTCTGCATCATTGCGCTCGTAGCCTTCCGCTACTTCTGGCAGCGCCACGCCCCGGCAAAAATCGTAGCCGCGGGCCTCGTCACCCTCATCTGTTTCTCCATCGTCGCTGGCCCCTACATCGCCGCGCTCTCCAAACAAAAAGGTCGCTTCGACTTCGGCGACTCCGGCAACCTCAACTACGTCTGGTTCGTCGGCGGCACAGAAAAGATGCACCTCCAGCAGGACGAGACCAACCTCTTCGGCGTCGCGGAGGTCCACCTCAAGCATCCCGAAAGGCAGCTGATGAAAGATCCACCCATCTTCAGCTACAAACAGCTCCCTTACGGCACCTACCCCGACTGGTTCGACACGTCCTTCTTCAATGAGCGTATCAAGGCCCACATGGATCCGCGCCTCCAGATCATCGTCATCGGCCAATGCATCATGCGCATCCTCCGCTACATGTCCAATCACCCCGAAGCCTGGCTCCTCCTCATCCTTCTCTTCTTCATCGGAGCACGCCTTCGCCCGGACTTCCGCCCCTCTGACAACGCCTTCTGGCTCGCACCGTTTCTCCTCGGCATCGCCACGCTCTGCATCTACGGCATCGTCAACGTCGAAGACCGCTACCTCTCCGCATCGTTCTTCCTCATCCTGCTCCCGGTCTTCGCTGCAGCGCGCATCTCCCCATCAACGGAGAACACTGCATCGAATAACACCGCCGCACGCACCGCAGCCTCCGCCGCCGTCGTTCTCTTCGCTCTCCTTGCGGTGGGAGAATCCGCACGCATGGTTGGCCAGCTTCGCCGCGATCTCGTCTTCGTCAGATACCCCACCGGCTGGTATGACCGCGAAACTTTCGAAGCCGCTCACGCACTCAACGACCTCGGCGTCGGCCCCGGCGACGCCATCGCCTGCATCGGCACCCGCGCCTGCCTCTACGATCACTACTGGGCGCGCCTCGCCGGCGTCCGCATCCTCACCGAGATCTACTACAACAATCGCCCGCTCGACCCCTACTTCGCCTCCCTGCCGAATCGCGAGCGGGCCTACGACGTGCTCCGCCGCCAAGGAGCCAAAGTCCTCGTCGGATACTTTGAACCCGGCCTCATGACCAGCACCAACCCGGTCGCCGCTGGCTGGCGCGAACTCGATAACACCCAGTTCTACGCCCTTCCACTCAACCTCCCCACTGATGCCACACAAAACACCCATCCGTAATCTTGCGAAACACAACAAAATCACTTTGGTAGCATTCAATTGATGAGCGAGCTGACCGTCACCATTCTTATGCCCTGCCTCAACGAAGCAGAGACACTCGCTTTTTGTGTTCGTCAGGCCGTCGCCGCCCTCCGCGACAACAATGTCGACGGCGAGGTCGTCGTTGCCGACAACGGCAGCACCGACGGCTCCCAGCAAATCGCCACTGACGAAGGCGCACGCGTCGTCAACGTACCCACCCGCGGCTACGGTGCCGCCCTTATCGCCGGCATCGAAGCCGCCCGCGGCAAGTACGTCCTGATGGCCGACGCCGACGCCAGCTACCACTTCGAACATCTCCCCCGCTTCCTTCCCAAACTCAACGAGGGTTACGACCTCGTCATGGGCAACCGTTTCTCCGGCTCCATCGAACCGGGAGCGATGCCTCCCCTCCACCGTTATCTCGGCAACCCCGTCCTCTCCTCCATCGGCCGCATCTTTTTCGGCATCCCCGTCCGCGACTTCCACTGCGGACTCCGCGCCTTTCGCCGCGACGCCATCCTCTCGCTCAACCTCCGCACCACCGGCATGGAGTTCGCCTCCGAGATGGTCGTGAAATCTTCCCTCGCCGGCCTCCGCATGACCGAGGTCCCCACCACCCTCTCGCCCGACGGCCGCAGCCGTCCACCCCATCTTCGCTCCTGGCGCGACGGCTGGCGTCACCTCCGCTTCCTTCTCCTCTTCAGTCCCCGCTGGCTCTTCCTCTATCCCGGCGTCATCACGTTTTTCGTTGGCCTCATCATCTCGCTCTGGCTCCTGCCCGGCCCGCAGACCATCGGCCGCTGGACCTTCGACGTCGACACCCTCACCTACTCGCTCGGCCTCGTCCTCATCGGAGCCCACATCTCAGTCTTCGCCGTCAGCGCCCGCGTCTTCGGCACGCAAGAGGGCTTCCTGCCACCGAACCCAAAATTCGAACGCATCTTCGACTACGTCAACCTTGAAGTCGGCCTGATCTTCGGCTGCACGCTTCTGCTCATCGGCCTCTGCATCCTCGGTTACGCCTTGCACATCTGGCACAGCGCGGGCTTCGGCGATCTCTCACCGCAGTACATGCTTCGCCTCACGCTGCCCTCCGCCACCTGCTTCATGCTCGGTGTCGAGGCCATCTTTGGCAGCTTCTTCCTCAGCCTGCTGGGGATGAACCGACGCTGAACAGCGATGTGTCCTAAGTGATGAGTTTTGCGCACGAACCCCCGCGCCAACTCAGAATTGGAACTATCATTGTTCCGTCCGCGTACATCTTCGTGTATCAAGAGGAACGAATCATGTATCCAATCGATCCCATCTACACCGCAAACATGAACGACCAGCAACGCGCCTGGTTCTACGCCGAATACGAACGTGCCCGCAAAGACGAAGTCGTCGGCGTCCTCCTCGCGATCTTCCTCGGTGGCCTCGGCATCCATCACTTCTACCTGCGCCGCGACGGCCTCGGCATCCTCTACCTCGTCTTCTGCTGGACCGGCCTCCCGTCCCTCATCGCCTTGATCGAAGCCTTCTTCATGCCCGGCCGCGTCCGCAGTTACAACGCGATGCAGGCCATGTACATCTCCAGCCACATCCTCGGAACCCCTGTCCAACCCGGTGCCGCCCAACCCGGCGCGCCGCCTCCGCCCACAGCCCAGCAATGCAACGCGTGCGGCAACCAGGTCGACCCCACCGCCGCCTTCTGCTATCACTGCGGAGCCGCCATCACACGCACCGCGCTCAGCACCCAACCCGCGCTCTGACTATTCGCACTGATTGCAAACCGTACTTTGCCGCAAGAAAAGGGTCCCGCACAGGGACCCTTTTCTTCACCAAACAAAAACCTTACATATTGGTATGGCCGCTGCGCATCTCTTCATTGAACGTCGGCTTGATAAACGCCAGCGCCGCCGCCACCTCCGCCGCATACTGTGCGCGATGACCCATCAGCGCCTCAGTCGGCGTAGCAAACTCCGTATCTGCCGCCAGCCGAACAACACCCTCGCCCGCCAGCGCCATCGCACTCTTCTTCAACTCCGCTACCGTCGTATTCAGATACTGCGCATCCCGCGGATCCAGCATCCAAACCGGCTGCCCTCCGCCCAGCACTCCTGACAACCAGAACACCTTCGCCGCCAGATACTCCTGCCGCTGTGCCTCCGTCGTGTCGTTGAAGCTGAACTGCTTCTTCCATGGGCTGTAGTACCGCGTCGTCACCGGAACCGGCTGCCGGTTTCCGCTCTTCACCAATTCAAGCTGCCCCTGGTCCATCGTCTTCCGCACCGCGTTGTAAATAAATCCCTCCGCAAACGGCTGCTCCGGAGCCTTCACGATCTCCGCAAATGTTACCGTCATCGACGCAGCGATCTTCGCATGCAGGGGACTGTCTTCCCCATCCTGCAGTCTCACCTCGCCATGCACCAGGAACGTATCCGCTCCCGAAGTCGACTCATGGAACGGCCACGTAAACTTCTCGAAGCTCAACGGCAACCCATGTAGCGTCAGGTAGCAGTCCTGCCGCGGACTCTTCAGCCGCTTCGCCGCCTCCGCCAGGTACGTTCCAACCTCCGCCAGCATATCCGCCCGGCTGAAATCGAACTTGTCGCTCAGCTCAAGCACCTGCGTCTTCGCTTTGTCCCCAACCAGGGCAAGCGTGAACCGCGTCGTCGGGTGCCCGGAGAAATCCTGCCCCACCTCGCTCGAAACCACTGCCAATCCGGCCGCCTTTGCCGCCGCTTCAACCTGCCCAGCCAACACTGTCTGCGTTCCCATGCCCATCTGCCTCAATCTTCCTTTTTTTGTGATCGCCTTTTCCATTTTACGGCCCCCGCCCGGTGAAGACGGGCGGAGAGGGGTTGCATGAAATTGCATATTAATTTCCAGCGATTTTGATGTGGTAAACACATGAGAAAACATGGGTTGATCCAAATTTTTCCCAGCCGACCCGGTAATAAATTCCCGATTCTACGCAACTCCTTGCAGAGTTTCCGGGCAACCCCACCGCCCGGAACCGTAACTTCGGCCTTCCGAAGGACTAAAACGACCCCAAAATTTCGCCGCCCAAATGGCATCCGACGTGCCTCTATAACCGTGCACGACTGTCTCACGGAGAATTAAACGGAGAATTAAATTGATAAAATCCATAAGTATCGTCATTGCTTCAGCGCTCGCTCTTGGCGGTTTCGTCTCTGCCAGGGCCGATACCATACTTCTGGCGAGCTACGGCACGTCCTCTCCCATCCCTGGTGTTGCCAATACGGCGACCACCTATGATCCACTCACATCCACTGTAAACAGCGGATCGACCAACACCTTTGATATCAGCGCAGGCACAACCTGGCATGCGCCAACCGCTAATTCCAGTTACGTCTCCTTCAACGCGGCGACTGGCCCGACTTCCAGCCTTGTCGTCCCGAACGGCGATTACATCTATAACACGATGGTCAACCTGACGGCGGCCGAGGCAGCCGGCGTCGGCACCCTGACCGTACTGGCAGACGATACTGTGTCTGTCTTCCTCAACAACACACTGATCCTTCAATCGGCCGGCCCCATGGGACCGAGCAACAGCTACGCGATGTGCTCTGACGTGGGTCCAAACTGCATCACCCCACTTACTTTCACCTTCTCCGGCTTCACTGCCGGAACCAACGATCTTCGCTTCGACGTCAAGCAGGTTAACGGGTCGAACGAAGGTCTCGATTTCTCCGGTTCCATCCAGTCCGTTTCGAGTGTTCCAGAACCCTTCTCCCTTGTTCTCCTCGGCACTGGTCTCCTCGGCCTTGTCGGTCTTTCCAGGCGCTACGTACCGACCACGTAAATCCGAACGCTGCAGGAACCGGAAGCCTTTCCCAGGCTTCCGGTTTCATTTGTCCTCAATAACCTGCGCCTCCACCGCAATCCTGCACAGTTCCGATCCATCCTCCGTCCGAACCCGTTCAACCTCTGGTCCCTCCTCCGCGGCATCCCGGCAAATCTGGCGTAAACTCGCTCCACTGGAGATTACCCAATGCATCATTGCCGTACCGCCGTTCTGGCGCTCTCGTTCGTCTCTACCCTCACAGCACTCCAAGCCCAAACCCCCAGGCTAGCCCCCGACGTCCTCAAGTACGTCAAAGTCAACTCCCCTGCGATCCTCCTCACCCACGTCCGCATCATCGACGGCACTGGCGCCGCTCCCCTCGAAGACCAATCCATCCTCATCGAAAACGGCAAGATCACCAGCATCTCCAAAGACACCACCGCCGCAGCCAATGTCGCCGTCGTCGACCTCCACGGCCACACAGTCATCCCCGGCCTCGTCGGCATGCACGACCACCTCTACTACATCGCCCGCGCTGACGAAGCCGCCGACGGCTCCTCCGAACCACCCCTCATCGTCCCTCAGATGTCCTTCAGCGCTCCGCGCATGTATCTCGCCGCCGGCGTCACCACCATCCGCACCGCCGGCAGCGTCGAACCCTACGTCGACCTCAATCTCCACCGCGAGATCGACGCCGGTCACCTCGTCGGCCCCCACACCGACATCACCGCTCCCTACCTCGAAGGCCCCAACAGCCCCTTCATCCAGATGCACAACCTCACCGGCCCCGACGACGCCCGCAACTTCGTCGACTACTGGGCCGCGCAAGGCGTCACCAGCTACAAGGCCTACATGAACATCACCCGCGCCGAACTCAAGGCCGCCGTCGACGCCGCCCACAAGCACGGCCTCAAAGTCACCGGCCACCTCTGCGCCGTCACCTACCCCGAAGCCGTCGAAGCAGGCATCGACGACCTCGAGCACGGCTTCTTCGTCAACACCCAAAACGACCCCGGCAAGCAACCCGACCTCTGCCCCCGCACCACCGGCGGCCCCACCCTCGCCAACATGGATCCCGACGGCCCCGACGCCACCGCCCTCATCAAGCTCCTCGTCGACCACCACGTCGCCATCACCAGCACTCTGCCAGTCTTCGAGAGCAGCATCCCCCCGCATCTCCACCTGCAGAACCGCGTCCTCGAAGCCATGTCCCCGCCCACGCGCGAGGCCTACCTCTACACCCGCAACCAGGAACTCAGCCGCCCGCAAAACCCCACCCGCGAAAAAGCCTTCCACAACGGAGCAGCCCTCGAACACAAATTCGTAGCTGCCGGCGGCCTCCTCATCGCCGGCCTCGATCCCACCGGTGACGGTGGCACACTTCCCGGCTTCGGCGACCAGCGCGAAGTCGAACTCCTCGTCGACTCCGCCGGCTTCACCCCCGTCGAAGCCATCAAGATCGCCACCCTAAACGGCGCAACCTACGAAGGCAAAGAGTCGACCATCGGCAGCATCGCCCCCGGCAAAAACGCCGACCTCGTCGTCATCAACGGCAACCCCTCCGCCAACATCAACGACATAGAAAAAGTCGAAATCGTCTTCAAAGACGGCATCGGCTACGACTCCGCCAAACTCTTCGACTCCATCAAAGGCCGCTACGGCCAGTACTGATCCGCTGCAGACTTGTCCTCGAAGATTGACTCTGTGTTCGAAGATTGAAAAAAATAAATCGTCATTTCGACCGAAGCGACGGACAGTCTCATCGTCCGTCGCGCAGCGGAGAAACCCCCGCATTTGCTTTTGCCCTTGCAGTTCCGAAGCGAGCGAATCAGCAAACGTTCTTTGCTCTTCACGACTCCCTACTCCCTACTCCCTATTCCCTATTCCCTACTGCCTGCCTTTAAGGCTTCTTCGCCGCCGCAGCCGCCGCAGCCTTATCCGCTGCCGCCACAGCCTTCCGGAACTCGTCCACCGCCGGAACGGCATGCGACCGAAGCCCATCCTTCCCGATATACCTCCATCCCGGCGCCCCATCAAGCGGCTTCTCGACCTTGCCGTTGAAAACCGTGAACGAATCGTCCACACCACCCATCTCAATCTGAGGCTGCGGAGGTTGCGGAACCTGGTTCTGCGGATACCGTCCCGAGCCATCCGGCCCACCCAAAGGCGGCCCGCCACGTTGCGCCCCGACCCCAATTCCAGTGTCCGTCGGATTAATCACTCCCGCCCGATCGTTCTGCCGGGGATCACTGATCGTCGCATCCGCCATCCGTCCATGTCCTCTGCGAATCACGATGATCATGTCCGCGTCCATCGTGCCGATCACCGTTTGATACCGTCCCCAGTTCATCAGGGCCGTCTCGACATCCTTCTGTGCCACCTGGTTTGCCCGCGGATCGTCCGGGTCGATCCCCGCACCAGGATCAATGACAACCGCCACCGTGTGCGCCTGCAAAATATACGGTGGAAGAACCTTGTCCCCTTTGCCCTTCGCCAGCGCAGGTCCCGCCAGCAGCAAGCCCACAGTCACGAACGCGGAAAGACGCTTCTTCATTCCACCCTCCGTTCGATATCGGCAGAGATTCTACGCCTTCAGACGATAAAAACAATCGGCAAACGCCTTCAATAAAGACACATTGAAAATCATCTAGAATGTAAACAGCGGTAAGCAGCTCTATAATTTTGGCTCCCTGGGGTGTAATGGGTCGCATAACATTCAGGTAATAGCCCGGTAGCAGAAATTGAAATTTGTTGATTGATTTCCGTTTCGCAGCCTCGGAGAGTATTTTGACGACTGCCCCAGGGAAAAGATTTCACGAGTTGGACTCGATGCGGGGTTTGGCTGCGCTTATCGTCTTGCTTCATCACTTCATGCACATGTTTTATCCCGGGGTTCAATTCAGTACCAACCCCGCCGCTCGTATGTTCTACCCGTTTATCTCCGGGCACGAGTCCGTCATGTTCTTCTTCATCTTGAGCGGATTCGTTCTGGCATTGCCATTCCTGCGCGGTAAAAAACAACCTTACCTCGTCTTCCTCTCCAGAAGAATCCTTCGCATCTACGGTCCCTATCTTGCAGCCTTGTTGCTTGCCCTGGAAGGCTGCGCGCTGTGGCACAACCGCCTTGGCCCCGGAGGTTGGGCCGCTGGAACATGGTCCGCACCGGTCACTTGGATCCCAGTCAGACAACATCTCTTGCTCATCGGAAACTACGACTACGCTCAGTACAACACCGCGTTCTGGTCGTTGGTCTACGAGATGCGAATCTCCATCATCTTCCCTCTGCTCTTCCTCCTCGCGAACAAGCTTCGTACCGCAGCAACCATCGCGTTGATTGTTATCTTCGCCTCCGTGGGCATTCAACTCGAAGGTCACGCTGCCTCAGGTCTATTGAGCCCTCAGACAACCATTACCTTAGAATACATCGCCGTCTTTCTCGTCGGAATCGTCATCGCTAAAAATCTCGATAGCCTCTGTACCCGGTACACAAAACTAACAATCTGGCAGAGGTCCTGTATCGCCGTCGGATCGTTCGCTCTCTACCTCGGAAGTCATCCGCTGGCTCTTAAGTGGGAACCATTCTGGCATCTTGGCGATATGCCAGTAGCTGTCGGGGCCGCCGGGATCTTGCTCGTCGGGATCAACTCTCCCTTGGCTCGAAAGATCCTTAACTCACCGGTTCCTGCCTTCTTTGGGAGGATTTCATACAGCCTCTATCTCGTGCATGGGACCGTCCTGTTCGCCCTGGCCGCCCTATGGAAGGGAGTCGTCTCCCCGCCGGTCCTCTTCTTCCTCTTCCTGTCTACATCTGTCCTTGCATCCTGGGGCTTCTACCACGCCATCGAACTTCCGTTTACGCGATGGAGTCAGAGGGTTGGGCGATCACCAAAGCAGGTTATTGAAGTACCCGTTATGACGGCCTGACAATAAACCTCCGGCAAACGTCGATAGACACGCCTTCTCTCCTAGGCATCTATCTTGAGAAGGCAATGCCTCACTCACCATAGGAGCCTCCTATGAAAGCAGCCGTCCTCCAAGCCGCCAATCAACCCCTCGAAATCAAAGACATCCCCACTCCCACTCTCACCGACGGCCACACCCTCCTCCGCGTCCTCGCCTGCGGAGTCTGCCGCACCGATCTCCACATCTTCGAAGGCGATCTTCCCCTCATCCAAAAACCTCTCATCCTCGGCCATCAGATCGTAGGCGAGATCATCGACGGCGCGACAGAAAAGCTCCCAAAAGGAACACGCGTCGGCGTCTCCTGGATCGGCGGCACCGACGGCACCTGCCGCTTCTGCACTCACGACGAAGAAAACCTCTGCGACAACCCCACCTTCACCGGCTACTCCGTCAACGGCGGCTACGCCGAGTACGCCCTCGTCCGCTCCGACTTCATGTACCCGCTCCCCGACACCCTCGACAATACCCACGTCGCCCCGCTCCTCTGCGCCGGAATCATCGGCTTCCGCAGCCTCCGCGTTGCCAACACCCAACCCGGCGACCGCGTCGGCCTATTCGGCTTCGGAGCCTCCGCCTCGCAAGCCATCGAAGTCCTCCGTCACTGGAACTGCGAGGTCTACGTCTCCACCCGCGGCGAAAACCATCGCGACCAAGCCACCCAACTCGGAGCAAAGTGGGTCGGCACCGAAAACGACAAGCCTCCCGTTCAACTCGACCGCGCCATCACCTTTGCCCCCAGCGGAGCCGTCGTCGTCAGCGCTCTTTCCAGCCTTCGCAAAGGCGGCATCGTCGCCATCAACGCCATCCACCTCGACCAGATGCCCGCCTTCGACTACGACACCCTCCTCTGGGGCGAGCGCCAGATCCGCAGCGTAGCCAACATGACCCGCCAGGACGCTCGCGACTATCTCGAACGCGCAGCCCGGTTCAGCATCAAGCCGCAAGCCCAGGTCTTTCCCCTCGACCACGCCAACGAAGCCCTCCAGGCCGTCAAAAACGAAACCGCCAACGGCCCCTGCGTCATCGTCCCCTAAGGGACGGGGAAGGAGAGTTAGTCTGGTGTATGGCTTCTTGGCTCGCATTTACGGCAGCCACTATCCTCGCCATTTCGACCGGAGGATTCCCCCAGGCACCAGGCAGTGTGTCACCCGGAAACATCCGCGTATCCGGCGAAGGAAACGGCCCTCCCCACATCGTGTTCGCCTGCGATGGATCCGCCAGTGAACTGGAATCTCTGTTCTCACAACCGGGAGTAATCTCCGATCTGAAGGCCCTCGACGCAGGCATTGCGCTTGCTCTTCCTGATCTCACCGCCGACCGTGCCCGCATCGTGCGCCAACTGAACAGCGCGGGTATTCCGGTGACCGCGGGGCTTTCACTGCCAGGCGAGCAAGGCTACTACCTGAACGCCGGCAATGCCCCGGAGGCGGCAGCGCGTTTTGCGGCCTTTCAAACATGGACCCGCGCCTACGGATTGCACTGGGCTGGAGTTGGACTGGACATAGAACCGAGCATTCAGGACTTCGGCGCGCTGCAAAGCAGCAAACGACATCTAGCCTGGACACTCCTCAAGCGCTACTTCGACATGGAGCGCGTCCGGCGCGCAAGGGAGTCGTACTCCTCGTTCATACGGCAAATTCAAGCCCAGGGGTATCCGGTCGAGACCTATCAGTTTCCCTTCCTTGCGGACGAACGCAGAGTACGCTCGACTCTGTTGGAACGGCTCGCCGGCATCGTCGATGTCAGGGGCGATCGCGAAGTCCTCATGATTTACACCAGTTTCAATCACAAACTCGACTCGGCGCCGATCTGGGTCTATGGCCCGGATGCCCAGGCTATCGTGGTCGGTCTCACTGTAGGTCCCGAAGCAACATCCCGGTTCACACGCCTGAACTGGGAGGACCTCTCGCGTGACCTCATCGTCGCCAGCCATTTCTCGCACGTCGTCGGTGTCTACAACCTGACGGGTTGTGTTCAACAAGGATTCCTCCCTCGCCTCAAGACACTGAATTGGAATCAATCGGTCGAGATTCCGGCCGAATCGATCCGGAAGGCCACGCAGCTTCGCGCACGGATCCAAAGAGTAATATGGCTGGTTGCACATCTCCCCTATTTTGCTGCTGCGATTCTCATTGCAATCATTTGGATCCTTGTATGGCGTAACAGACGAAAGCGATTTCAGAGATCATCCTCGATGCAACAGAATCCGAGCTGATTTTTTGAGAATGAAATAAGCGCGCAGCTCATTCGCCCCTTTTCCCTCGCCATCATGCATCATGGAATCAACATGAACCTAGCCACCCTACTCACCGAAGCCCGCAACCCCGCCACCGAACACATCGACGAACTCCCAACTCTGGAAATGCTCCGCGTCATCAACAACGAAGACGCGAAGGTAGCCGCCGCAGTCGCGGCCGTTCTTCCCGACATCGCCAAAGCCGTCGACGAAATCGCCCACCGCTTCGCAGACGGAGGCCGCCTTTTCTACATCGGAGCCGGCACCAGCGGCCGTCTCGGCGTTCTCGACGCCAGCGAGTGCCCACCCACCTTCTCCGTCCCACCCACTCTCGTGCAAGGCCTCATCGCCGGCGGCGACTCCGCGCTCCGCAAATCCAGCGAAGCCTCCGAAGACTCTCCCGAACAAGGTGCAGCCGACCTCGCCGCCGCAGGCTTCACCGGCCAGGACGCACTCGTCGGCATCGCCGCCAGCGGCCGAACCCCCTACGTCCTCGGAGCCCTCGCCCACGCGAACCCCCTCGGAGCCCTCACCATCGCCCTCACCTGCGTCCCCGACTCCCCCATGTCCGCCGCCGCCGACATCACCATCGCCCCGCTTACCGGCCCCGAAGTCCTCACCGGCAGCACACGCCTGAAAGCCGGCACCGCCACCAAGCTCGTCCTCAACATGCTCTCCACCGGCGTCATGATCAAAACCGGAGCCGTCTACGGCAACCTCATGGTCAACGTCCAACCCACCAACGCCAAACTCGTCGACCGAGCCCAACGCATCATCATGGCCGCCACCGGAATCGACCAACCCACCGCCGCAAAGCTCCTCGCCGAAGCCGCCACCGTAAAAACCGCCATCGTCATGCAAAAGCTCTCCGTCGATCGCCTCACCGCCGAAGCCAAACTGGCCACCCACAAAGGCAACCTCTCCGCCCTCCTCAACGAAAGACCTTAAAAAGAAACACCTAAAGCAGAGAACTCAACGTCGCCTCTTCCAGTTGTCAACCCATCCGAAAGACCTCAACATCTACCCCTCCAATTGTCATTCTGAGCGAAGCGAAGAACCCCTGTATTTTCTTTTTGCCTTTGCAGTTGCCTGCTCTTTTGTTTGTCATTCCGCAGCGAAGGAATCTGCTGTTGGCTGCCGCTCCCTGACACTCCGTCGGGCACTTTCTTCTAACGCTTGTAACTATTCAACAAATTAATGTCATTCTGTCGTACCTAATCCCTCAGTTTTTCGACGTCGGGGTGGCACTATCGCCTTTCACCTCGCAACCGCCCAGCGTGTATTCGAAACTGAAAGAGCCTGGCAGGGCCATACTGAAGTGCTGTGGAACGTCGTAAACACCCACTCGTTGATAGTCGAGGGTTACGTTCACCACCATCTTGGTCGATCCCATGTCTATCGTCTCATCGAGACTGCGCAAGCGAAGCAAGCCATCCTCGCCTGCGACAAAGCCCGGCGTCGCCACGGCACTCATTTGCGGAGTTTCGAAGTTGGTGCGCGTAATCAAATAAGACTTGTTCATTTCAATTGCGACCTTTGCAGAACCGGTGTGCATTTTTAAGAGATATCCCTCCGGTCTTGTGGTCAATTCAAAATGGTCTTCAGGCTTCACTACAAGTAGTCGTCCGTACGATTGCGACCAATAGATTTGGAAGAAGCCCTGCAGTTGCTGTCGCAGCCCATCCGTCAGCCCGTTAGACGCGTTGTCTGAGTCGACCTTGACTTCGGTATGCTCAGCATCACGCGATACCACGGTTATTTTCATACTCTTCAATTTCTCTACGCGCGCTTTTGTCGCCTCCGTCTGCTCGATCTTCATACGTTGGAAGAATCCATCCCAGTCCAAAATTACTCCGCATGAGATCGAACTTGGCACAGGACCAGTCAAATACATCGAGCGGGCCTTCTCCATCGTCTTGAATTCACTTTCGCCTTGTGCGAAAACATTCTTTGCAATGCAAGTCATCGCGAGCAAGACTGACATAATCGCAACATATCGAGAACTTGAAACCAATACGAGCCGAGTCGACATTTCGAAACGGTACCACGGCTTTTTCGCGGGGGCTATGGCTATTGCGAGTCATTCGTCAGGCGGACTCTAAAGTAATGATGCCGTCACGATTGATCTTGACCGACCAACAGACAAACCGCTAAAAAACCCGAGCCGGCAATTCACACCCCATCAACCCAAATCCGTTACCATGCGCCATCATGCTAATCTCCATCCGAGCCGTCGCTATCACCGCGACTCTCTTCGCCGCCATGCCCGCCATGCAAAACCAAGACCCCTACCTCGGTCTCCTCACCGCCGCTAACGCGCACGCCAAAGCCCACGGCGCGCAGACCCCCACGCTCTCTCCCAACGACGCGACCCTCCTCGGCCCCAACCCCGCCGTCAATGTCGCCGAACTCCACAAAGCCGGCTTCAAAGTCGTCCCCTGGACCACCAACGACCCCGAAAAAATTCGCGCCCTCATCGCCCTCCGCGTCGACGGCATCATCTCCGACTATCCCGACCGCCTCCAGCAAGTCGTCGCCGAAGAAAAAGCCGCGCACCCCGAAGCCGCCGACTACTTCCGTACATTCATCGTCTCCGCCCATCGCGGAGGCCGCGGTCTCCGCCCCGAAAACACGCTCCCCTCCTTCGAAAACGGCCTCGACCATCTCGCCACCGAACTCGAAACCGACACCGGCGTCACCACCGACCACGTCTCCCTCATCTGGCACGATCAGTTCCTCAACCCCGAATCCTGCCGCCGCGCCGACGGCAAACCCTACACCCTCGAAAACCGCGTCTACACCCGCGACATCTCTCTCGCCGAAGCCCAGAGCACCTTCATCTGCGACAAACTCCACGCGCAATTTCCCGAACAGAAAAACGATCTCTCCCTCTCACCCGTAGCCGTCGCCTTCGCCAAACAAGAGCACCTCATAAGCCCCTACGTCCCCACCCACGCCGAGCAGCTCTTCCACTTCGTAGCCTTCTACGCCGACTACTACAGCAAAGGCCCAGGCCACACCCACCCCGACGCCGCAGCGCGCGCCGCCAACGCCCGCAAAGTTCGCTTCAACCTCGAAACCAAAATCCTCCCCCTCCCCAACGACCCCGCCGGTCCGCCACCCATGACCAACGCCCACGCCGAACCCACCACCAACCACACCGTCGACCCGCAAACCTTCGTCACCACTCTCTGCGGAGCCATCACCCGCAACCACATGGAGTCGCGCGCCGAAGTCCAGAGCTTCGACTTCCGCACCCTCATCCTCGTCGAAGAGCAGTTCCCCAAAATCCCCACCTACTACTTAACCGGCGACCCCAAACTCCTCAGCAGCCCCTTCATCCCCGCCGCTCTCCGCCAACCCGCCCCCAAATCTCCGTAGGAACGCTGCGACACGCGCGAGCGGGAAGCGTTATGCTCTCCTCACCATGAAACGCCCTCTTCTCGCCGTCATACTCGCGGCCACCTGCGCCCTCGCCCAGACTCCGCCCTCTACCCTCGACGGCATATGGCTGGGCACGCTCCACGCCGGGCCAGCCTCTCTCCGCCTTCAACTCCATCTCCACCAGGACGCCGGCAACTGGACCTGCTCGCTCGACTCCCTCGATCAAAATGCAACGGACATCCCCTGCACCGTCGTCTCCGCCACCAATCCCATCGCCATCGACGTCCCCGCCGTCCAGGGCAAACTCTCCGGCAGCCTCACCGCCAACACAATCGACGCCATCTGGACACAAGGCTCTCCCCTTCCCATCACCCTCGAGCGCCAGACCACCGCCGCCAAACCCACACCGCCTCCGCAACCCGACGCAGCCCTGCCGCCCGCCGACGCAAAGTCCATCCAGGCCATCCTCGACAAAGACCTCGCCGCCGCCCTCACCTCGGGCGCACTCGCACCCTCCACGCACGCAGGCGTTGCCATCGGCGTCGTCAGTCACGGTCAGCGCAGCATCTTCACATACGGCACAGCCAAACCCGACTCCGTCTTCGAAATCGGCTCCATCACCAAAACCTTCACCGGCCTCATCCTCGCCCAGATGGTCGAGCAGAAATCCGTCAGGCTCACCGACCCAATCCGCGAACTTCTCCCCGCAGACACCGTCGCCGAACCCGCGTCTGGCTTAGAGATCACGCTGCTCGATCTCAGCGACCAGCACTCCGGCCTCCCGCGCATGCCAGACAACTTCGCACCCGCCGACCACACCAATCCCTACGCCGACTACGACACAAGGCTCCTCTACGCCTACGTCGCGAAACACGGCGTCGCCCTCACCTCCACCGCACCGTTCGAATACAGCAACCTCGGCGTCGGTCTCCTCGGAGCCGCACTCGCCAACCGCGCTGGCCTCTCCTACAACGATCTGCTCCACCTGCAGATCACCGGCCCGCTCAACATGACCGACACGGCCATCACCCTAACCCCCTCCATGCGCACCCGCTTCATCGAAGGCCACGACGGCGCCCACAACCCCGCCCACGCCTGGGACCTCGACGCTCTCGCAGGAGCCGGCGGCATCCGCTCCACCGCAGCCGACATGCTGACTTACCTCGAAGCGCAACTCCACCCAAACAAACTCCCCGCCACCGCCTCCAGCACCCCGCAGGGCAAAACCCTCCCCGCGGCGATCAACGCCTCACACACCATCCACGCCGAAGCAGCGCCCGGAGTCCACATCGCCCTCAACTGGTTCCGCGTCGACGCAACCGGCAACTTCTGGCACAACGGCGGAACCGGCGGCTACAGTTCCTACGCCCTCTTCAACACCGACAAAGACTTCGCCGTCATCGTCCTCTTCAACACCGGCCCCGGCAAAGACACCTTCGCCGATAAACTCGGCCAGCACATCGGACAACGGCTCGCCGGCCTGCCCGCCGTCTCTCTCGCACCATAGGTCTTTAACCCCGCACTCTCAGGGACGCGTGCCGAGCGTATTATTTTTCACCCCAACCGACAAAGGCGTAACAACAGGAGTCGCCGCGCCAATGACCTCAACCACATAGTTACTTGCCATCGCGGTCCACACATTTCCGGAGCCGTCGACAGCAACACCAACCGGATACCCTGCCTGCGGAATAAAGTAGCCGGTGGGGCCCGACAGTATATTTCCGTTGTTGTCCAGCTCAACCAGACTGCTGACGCTGGTCGGAGTGCCACCAATCGTTTCAAGCTGATCGCTAGTCACCCAGGCATTCCCCGCGCCATCGATGGCAATACTCAGTGGATTCGCGATTCCGCCTCCTGTGTAGCCGGTTGAAGGAGAGAGAATCGTCCCGTTGTTAGCGAACTTATATACGCTGGAAGTGGTGCCGTTATTGGTCACCCACGCATTTCCTGCGCTGTCGTTCGCTGTGCTCCACGCAGCAGTCAACCCGCTTGTCGTGTAGCCTGTCGACCCCGAGAGCGCAACACCAGCGTTTGTGAACTCTGCGACCGTGCTTGTGAAGCTGCCAGTCGTAACCCCCAGCCAGACATTCTCCGACGGATCAATAGAAATGCCTTTCACCCCAGCGCTGCCGCCGAGACCGCCACCGGTATAGCCAGTGCCCGAGAGCAGATTTCCGCTACTGTCGAACTTGGCGAGCGCCCCACACCAGACTCGTCCAAATCCATCGACGGCAACCCCCTGGCTCGTGCAGACAGTGCCGAAACCCGACGAACCGGAAATCGCGGATCCCGTGCTGCTGAATTTCGATAAGGTCGAGGTAAAGCTGTTGGTAAGCCACGCATCTCCCAGCGGGTCGATCGCGATGCTGCTGGGTCGATTCAGACCACCGCCCGTATACCCTGCGGAACCGGACAGAATGCTTCCGTTATTGCTGAGCACCGCGACGCTGCTGTTCAGATTGACCGAAGTGATGAATTCATTCGCAATCCATGCATTGCCCGAGCCGTCGATGGCAATGGCGGTTTGAGTTGGCCCGTTCCCGTTGACGTCAAAATTTACCGTTCTATATCTCAACTGCAGGGTCCAGTCATTGGGCGCGGTCGACAGCGTCGGCTGAAACGGCGGCGTTGGACTCGCCAGCGCATACAACGTGCCCACATTGTTCGCCGGGTTGCGCGCGATATCGAAGACAGCCTGAATCGTATCCGTCGGCGCGGTCCCTCCGCTCGGCGTTGCCGCCGCAAACAGCGCACTGCATGGCGTGCCCGTTCCATCCGAGTTCACGCACGCCGCAAGAATATTTCCCAGCGCATTGATCGTCGCCTCCGGAGCCATACCGTTGCCCGCGAGCGTCGTCGTCAAAGCCGCCCCTGCCGTCGGGTCCACCAGGTTGTTCACCATCCCAATTGCGTTCGCAATTCCAATCGCATTGGTATTGCTCGTCCCCACATGCGTCGCATCTCCGGCCATAAAGCCCGACATCGCATACACCGAAGCCACCGTCGTCACTTCGTTGATCCAGATGAAGCTCGTCGGATCGAGCGTCAGCTGGCCTCCATGCAGAGTGCACGGCCCCAGCGCCGACATCATCGCAATCGCCGGGTTATTCGTTCCCGGCGCAAGCCCCGGATTGCCCCCGGTCGCGACAATATACAACTGGCTCGTCGACGTAGGACACGTATAGTCCCCCGTAATCGAAAAAGCTCCTGTCGCATCCGTCATCACAGGCGACGAGAGCAGAGGAGTCGCGCTAGAACCATAGCCCGTTCTCCCCACGGCGTAAAGCTGAACGCTCGCTCCTGAAATCGGCTGCTGGCCGCCATGCAGAGCGCCGCGAAGCTGCCCGCCTGGAACAGGAGTTGTGGAGGGAACATTTGCGTTGCAGCCAAGAATCGAAAGACAAAGTGCAGCCAAAAAAATGCCGCACAACCGCTGGGGAGAGAGAGCGGATAGGGTCACGAGTTAACACCTCGAACTGGATTACCTCTACAACTCGTTTCGCGAGAAGTATAGTCACTTTCTTCTCACACTCAACCCTTATTTCGCCATCACTGTCTTAGAGGAGAACCTTTTTGTACATCAGATTTTGTGCGGAGAAACCCTTCGCACAGGCTAGATGGCCATCGTCGTTCCTCAAACCCTAAATTCGTTACCCCGAATCGCCCCAAGCCCATTCGCCACCCCCTCCGCGTTGAAGTGCGTCGCAATCCGCTCCGGCAGCCGCGTTGGGGTGAGAAGGCGGAGGACTTTGCCGTTGCTTCTGCTCTTGTGAATCATGAGCAAAAGAAAAGCCCTCCAAAGAGGGCAAAGATCGCAATGGAGGTTTCTTCGTTCATCCTGCACTAATACCTGGTGCATGGATTTAACGCTCGTCAATTCAAAACCAGTCTCAAGCCTTACAAAAGACCCTTCGAGACTTTTACGGTCGTCTTACTTTTCGGCTAACGGCGAACCTTCCAGCACCAGGTTCATGTTTCTCAGGCGAATTACCTGCAGGGTTTGCACTCCCCCTTCGGTAGCCGTATCCAATCCCTCCTGCTTGTTATTCTGCGCGACAATCTTTGCCGGCACCGTGACGAGGACCTTACGGTTTCGCGCAAAGGTAACTTGAACGTTTGGCCCGGTGCCAGTCCATGTCACTTCGTAATCACCTGGAGCAAGCTGTGTGGACCCGGCCTTGACCGTCTCAGGCACGTTCACAGTCTCAGAGTTCTTAGCAGCGAGAGCGGGGACAGAAAGTAGAGCGAGCATCGTCGCCGAAACAAGGAAGCGCTTCATAGATATATCCTCCAATGCCGAAAGATTTCACTGTCAAAATCAGGCATTGAACGGATTACACCATGCTCAATCGAGATTGAACCTTAAGAATTCTTAAGAGCCGGTGACCTGAAAAATGTAACAACGACAATGCCCTCAGCCCATCACAGGTGCTTTGAAAAGCGGAACACGAATGCATACACGCAGACCGGGAGACGCATTCTCCGCAGTGATCGTGCCATGATGCACCTGCACGGCCCGCTGCGCGATCGACAAGCCAAGCCCCGATCCTCCACCCAGTGGATCACGTGCCTCTTCGACCCGGAAAAATGGCTCGAATATCTTTGTGAGTGTTCCTTCAGGAACGCCAGGGCCATGGTCGCGAATTGCAACTTTCGCTGCATCCGAATCTTCGACAACGGACACATCAATAGTTGATTGTTCCGGCGAATAGCGAATCGCATTACGCATCACATTCTCGAGCGCGCGCCGCAGCAGCTCACGATTGCCAAGAAGTTCGCCGCTCGACCGACCGCTCAATACGATCCGGCAACCCCGAACCTCAGCTTCCAACATGCAATCGCCAACAACTTCATCGAGCACATCACTGAGGCACATCATCTCCGCGCCCTGCGAAACAAGGTCGCCTTCGGCGGACGTCACCTCCACGATGCCGGCAACAAGCGAAGCGATTCGGTCTACATCGCGGTTGATGCGATCGAACGCAGCGTCGGTGTCCGCGGACGTCCTGGCCAGCTTAACTGCGAACTTCAACCGCGCTAACGGGGACCTGAGTTCATGAGATATATCCGCCAGCAACCTTCGCTCACTCAAAATCATCCGTTGCAGGCGCTCGGCCATTTCATTAAACGAGTTGCCTAGTTGTCCAATCTCATCTTGCCTTCTGGTATGCACGCGAACAGACAGATCGCCTTGTCCGAAGAGCGCAATCGAGGCTGCTATCCGCCGGACCGGCGACACCACCGCCACCGACGCCAGCCAACACAAAACACCTGTGGCGCCGATCACCAGAAAATAATAAGGAAGGAAAGTCCAGATTTGCGGACGGCTAGGCTGGCCCACCGCCGCAAACCAATAGTGGCCGTCCTCGGAACGTTGCGCCGCGACCGAATGGCCTTCGGTGCGGATGCGCCATTTGGAAGACGGAGGTGGAGGCAGCAATGCGACCTTGGTTCCGCCATCTACGAGATCGATGCCATGGGCGTCGAGCAAATAATGTTGCGCCCCGGAGAGGCGATCCAGACCTCTCAGATAATTCGCCAGCCCCTTTGTTCCCTCGCTGTTCAAGATTCTGCGCGCCGTCTCCAGTTGCAGTTGGTCCAGGCGATCGTAGACGGGATTGAAATGCTGCCGCTCCAGGCGAACAGAGATCTGTCGAAATACAAGGAAGGAAAACGACAGCGTGCCCACCATTGCAAGAAAGACAGCGAAGTAAAGGGACCTCATGGGTAACACCCTAAGCCACCCGCGAAAAGACATACCCGACTCCCCGAATCGTACGAATGAGACTTCGACCGCCTTTTAGCTTCCTGCGCAGATGGCTTACGTGAACGTCGAGAATGCGATCATAGGGTGCCGCCGTGCGTTCGAACAAAGCCAGCGTTATCTCGTCTCGCGAAACAACACGTCCTGCAGAGCGCATCAACATCTCGAGCAGGGCGAATTCCATCTCAGTCAGTTCCGCCGGCGAGCCCTCAATCCACACCTCGTGCGTAGTGGCGTTGATCCGGATGTCACCGATCGCTAAATCTGTACTGCCTTTCCGACTCGCATTATCGGAGCGGCGCAAAACGGCGCCGATCCGCGCCAGGAGTTCATCCGGATCGAAAGGTTTGAGAAGATAGTCGTCCGCTCCCGCATTCAGCCCGAGAATTCTGTCTTGATGCTGGACACGCGCGGTCAGGATAATCACTGGGAGGTCTCTTCGGCGCCGCAAATGTTGCAGACACCGTGAAGCCATCAAAGACAGGAAGCATCACATCGAGAATTACTAGATCATATGTCCCGCTGACCGCACTCGCGAGGCCTCGACGGCCATCGTGCTCGCAATCCAGCCGATGCCCCGCCGCGGCAAAAAACTCCTTCATCATCGAGCACAACTCTTTGTCGTCATCCACGAGCAATAGCGACAGTTGCACTCGCTTCTCCGCAATCTCCATCGATACTGCCCCAGGTTCCAGCGGCCATTCCATAACGTCCCATCGGGCCTTAGTCTCGCACAGATCAAAGCTGGCAAGACCCGCATAGTATGCGCTTAACAAATCTTAAGGTTTCGCCCCCTAATGTTCCTCCGGGCTGCCATCAGACGCCGCGAATTGTAGCGAAGATCCTCGCCAGATAAAACGCGCAAGTCCCCAACACCACCACCAGCGTCAGCGGCAAAAACCACGGCCCCAACCCCGTCTGCAGCCCCATCCCATTCCGCACCATCGCCAGGCAGATATAGGCAAACATCCAGCAAACCTCTACCTTGATCCACCCCACCATCTCCATCGACTCCGTCAGCACCACCTTCTCCCGCTCCGGCGCTAACGGCCTCTTCAAACTCACAACCCCCTGCAAAGAGCCGACAACCGAAAGTATCAAGTACAGCAACACGGCAATCCCAACCAGCACCCAAAGCGTCGACCGCGTACCAAACCCATTCGCCACGCCAGCCGCATTGAAGTGCGTCGCAATCCGCTCCGGCAGCCGCGTATAAAAATCCGCCACCACCGCCACCGAAAAAACCACTCCGGCCAATGCCAGCAACTCACGAACAATCTTCAAGCGGCCCTCCAGAAAAATCGATCCTGCGTGCTGCTCTAACAGGATCGCGGAACAGATTGCGCCGTGACAGTACATCGATCTAGAAGATCAGCGGAACGAGCGCCCAGCTCTTGCGGCGGTACTCATCGTACTCCGCGGCAAACGCCTCTCGAAGAGCCGCTTCCTCAATCCGAATCTTGCGCCAATAAGCGATCGCAATGATCAGGAACCCCAGCAGCGAATGATACTGGCCGGAAACGATCGTCGTTCCCACAGACATCCCCAGCATCGCAGTGTAGATCGGGTGCCGCACAAACCGATAGGGTCCACTCCGAACAAGCTCATGCTCTTCGGCGATCCTGACCTTTGTACTCCAGTTGCGCCCAAGATGCCGCCGCGACCACCAGGCCAGCAGAAAAAATGCAGCCTGCACGCCGAGCCCCGCGAGAGTCAGAAATCGCGCATGCGGCAGAAAGTACCCTGCTAGGCCCCAAACGGGCACGAAGAGAAGCAACAGTCCGACATTCAAGAGCAATTCATGGACGCTGCGAGACCGTTGCGATTCCGAGCTCTTCGCAACCCCGGAATTCTTCGCCGCAGCACTCCAGTACGCGAAAAAGGCAATCCAGAGTCCCCCGGAGACCCACATTCCTGTTCGCGGATGCATGCGAACAATCAGGACCACAACCACCGCAACGATCACCAGCAGGAAGATGGCCGCCGCCGGGCCGCGAAGAGTCAGTCCGCCGATCTTGATCATCATCGTCGGCCTCTGACTCGGTGTCCTCTCACTCGGTGCCGTCGCCGCGAGCTGATTCTCAGGATTGGATTGCTGGGTCACTCCCTACCGCCTTCGCATGGATTTCCACAAAAATATTTCAAAAAGTTGGCATATTTTTCAGAGCCCGATTAGCTGCAGTTACCAACCACGCTTTCACCACAAATCCACCACAATCTACCACGCATTCCACCACGTTTGCGCACACAAAATCGCAAAAACCCCCTCAAAAACGCCCCTTCACCACGCGAGAAAAAATCCCTAAAACAAACTCAGCTTCCGCGGCATCTCAATCCCCAGATGCTCATAAGCCAGCCGCGTAGCCACCCGTCCCCGCGGCGTCCGATCCAGAAACCCAATCTGAATCAGAAACGGCTCATACACCTCCTCCAGCGCATCCTGCTCCTCCGCCAGCGCCGCCGCCAGCGTATTCAACCCCACCGGCCCCCCATCGTACTTCTCGATAATCGTCCGCAGCAGCCGCCGGTCCAGCTCATCGAACCCGTGTGCATCCACCTCCAGCATCTCCAGCGCCGCCTGCGCCGTAGCCCGGTCAATCACGCCCTGTGCCCGCACCTGCGCATAGTCCCGCACCCGACGCAGCAACCGATTCGCAATCCTCGGAGTCCCCCGCGACCGCATCGCAATCTCCGCCGCCCCATCGCGATCGATCGGCACCCCAAGCACCTCCGCCGACCGCTCCACCACAAACCGCAACTCGTCATCGGTATAAAACTCCAGCCGCAGCAAGATCCCAAACCGCGATCGCAGCGGCGACGACAACAACCCGGGCCGAGTCGTAGCCGCCACAAAAGTAAACGGCCGAATCTCCATCACATGCGTCCGCGCCGCCGGCCCCTGCCCAATAATGATGTCGAGCTTGTAATCCTCCAGCGCCGTATACAGCTTCTCTTCCAGCACCGGCTGCAACCGATGAATCTCATCCAAAAATAAAACCTGCTTCTCTCGCAGATTCGTCAGAATCGCCGTCAGATCCCCCTGAATCTGAAGCGCCGGCCCCGACGTCTGCTGATACCCCACGCCCATCTCATTCGCAATAATCGTCGCCAGCGTCGTCTTCCCCAGCCCCGGCGGCCCAAACAGCAGCACATGGTCCAGAGCCTCACCACGCGACTTCGCCGCCTCCAGCGCAATCGCCAGTTGCTCCTTCGCCTTCGTCTGTCCGATAAACTCCGCCAGCCGCGTCGGCCTCAGCTTCAGCTCAAACGCCGCATCATCATCCACCCGCCCGGCCGAAACCAACCGCTCCGCCTCAGCCGAAGCCGCCCGATTCAAATCCACCTTCGTCTTGTTCTTAAAAGAGTCCACTCAGGGCGATACTAAGGCGAAGCCACTCACGAAGCAACCACAACCGTCTCGCGCCGCACTATTCCCTCAGCGACAGCATCAGCGACCCATGCGGCGGCAGATCCACCACCACGGCATTCAACACCCCCATCTCCTTCCGCAGCCACAGGTCCCGCACGTTGTACTGCGCCCGGTCGACAAACCCATACTCCGCGAACGTCTTGTCCACATGCACCGGCTCATCCCCCAGGTTGAACAGAGCCAGATAATCTTTATCCCGGTTCGCCGACACCGACACCCACGCCACCAGATCCCCATCCCGCCCAAACTCGCGCGCGCTCACCGAGTGTTGATCCACATCGATCACCCCCGGATTCGTCAACAGCGCCTTCAGCGTATCGTCCATCTGGGTCAGATTTCCTCCAATAAACAGCGGCGACCGCGCCATCGCCCACAACGTGATCATCGTCTGCTCCTCATCCGGAGTCAGCCGCGACGCCCGCGGTTTGCCCTCACCCGGCATCGGCCTCAACTGCCCGATCGGCAACATATCCGCATCCGGCCAGTTTCCCGGCCGCGCATACTTCGCCCAGCTCGCAATCACCTCAAACTGCCCCTTCAAACTCTGCGGCCATGTCTTTCCCTCGGGCTTCTCCCAGTAGTCCCACACATCGTCGGAGATCCGCCACAACTGCGCATTCTTCCCTACCTCGTCTGCATTCATCAGGTCAGTCGGCCCCGGCGAAAGGCTCAGCACCATCGGCCTCCCCGACCGCACAATCGCCTTGTGAATCATCCGAATCTCGTCGCCTTTATAAGGATTCGACGCAATGCAATCCACCTTGATGTAGTCCACTCCCCAAGCCGCATACTGCTTCATCAGTGCGTCATACCAGGCCTGCCCCGCCGCATTCGCTTTCACGCCAAAGTTGTCCGGGTTCCACGGACATGTATCGTTCGTATCCGCCGCCGTACCCGCGCGATAGATCGTCGTCCCAATCCGCAGATTCGCCAGCACCGTCTGCTTCGGAATCCCGCGAATAATATGGATGCCGAACTTCAGCCCGTTCGCATGCACATCATCGCTCAGCGATTTGAAGCCCGTTCCCATACTTGCCGAAGGAAACCGGTTCACCGCCGGCTCATACTGCCCATGTGAATTTACGGTATAGCGCAACTTCTCCGGCATCGCCGCGAGCTCGGGGTTCTCCAGATACCACCCTTCATCCACCACCACATACTGCCAGCCAAACTCCTTCAACTGCGCCGCCATCACCACCATGTTGGCGCGAAACTGCACCTCATTGATCGTCAGCCCATACGAGTCCCAGCTGTTCCACCCCATCGGCGGAGTCGGGGCCAGCGTCGGGGCCAGCGTCCTGTCCTGCGCACCCATCTGCGAGACCACAAGCAACAAAAATGCCGCCAGGCCTAGGCGCTTCATCCCCATGCCGATAAACATACCAAAATCGCTCCATTGCACCGGCAGCAGCCCCTGCACATACTTCACATCAAACAATTTGCTTCTCTCACCCAATCGGATGCGCTCCCAGCCGAAGAAGGCTATATGCCCCGCGCGAATGCGATTAGACTGGTCGCACTCAAAGAAGCCTTCAGGAGTACGAACTTGACCCGCATCCCCTCTGCCGTCGCTCTCGCCGCATCGTTCTTTGTTCTCTCAGTCAGTGCACTCGCCCAAACCATCCCGCCCGCCGTCAAAGCAGCCGAAGCCTCCATCGACCCCGAAAAAATCCGCGCCCACGTCAAGTTCCTCTCCGACGATCTCCTCGAAGGACGCGGCCCCGGCCTCCGCGGCAGCGAGATCGCCGCCCAGTACATCGCCACCCAGTTCGCCCTCTACGGCCTCAAACCCGGCGGCGACAACGGCACCTACCTCCAGCAGATCAACATGGTCGGCATGAACGCCATCCCCGAAAAAACCACCATGTCCATCATCCCGCCCAAACGCCCCGAAGGCCAGATCGGCATCATGCTCTACTCCTACGACCTCAAGTACGGCGACGACTACACCGTCTCCAACCGCACCCTCACCCCCACCGTCGACATCGACGCCCCCATCGTCTTCGTCGGCTACGGCATCACCGCGCCCGAGTTCAACTGGAACGACTACGCCAACATCGACGTCAAAGGCAAAGTCATCCTCTGCATCGTCGGTGACCCGCCCTCCACCGACCCCAGCTTCTTCGGCGGCGATGCCCTCACCTACTACGGCCGCTGGACCTACAAATTCGAACAAGCCGCACGCATGGGAGCCGTCGGCGCACTCATCATCCACCGCACCGACCTCGCCAGTTACGGCTGGGACGTCGTCAAAAACTCCAACACCAGCGAAAAAACCTACCTCCGCGACAACAAAGACCCGCAGCTCGAAGCCGCAAGCTGGATCCAGCTCGACGTAGCCAAACAAATCTTCAAATCCTCCAACCTCGACGCCGACGCCGAGATCGAAGCCGCCGGCAAACGCGGCTTCAAAGCCATCGAGCTCCCCGTCCGCCTCCACGCCCACGTCGAAAGCAAGGTCCGCCCCTTCCAATCTCCTAACGTGGTCGGCATTCTGCCGGGCAAAGACACATCATTCGTCTCATGCCCTGAGTCAGAAAAGCCGTGTCAATTAGCCACCTTGGTCGGTCATGACCAAGCCGTCCTCTACACCGCCCACTTCGACCATCTCGGCTTCGTCCCCGGCATGTCCGGCGACAACATCTACAACGGCGCCGCCGACAACGCCACCGGCTGCGGCATGCTCCTCGAGCTAGCCCGCGTCTGGTCGCAACTTGCTCAATCGGGCACGCCGCTCCCGCACTCCGTCATCTTCTCCGCCGTCACCGCGGAAGAGCAGGGCCTCCTCGGCAGCGAATACCTCGGCCAGCATCCACCCATCCCCGCCGGCCAGATCGCCCTCGACATCAACTACGACATGATCCTTCCCATCGGCGTCCCCCTCCAGGTGAACGTCAACGGAGCGCAGCGGACGACATTCTTTCCAACAGTCGAAGCCACGGCCAAACGCTTCAACCTCGCCATCGTTCCCGATCCCAAACCCTCCGCCGGCAGCTACTACCGCTCCGACCACTTCTCGCTCTCCCGCGTCGGCATCCCCGCCTTCTCCATCGAAACCGGCAACCTCTACGAAGGCCACGACGCAGCCTGGGGCAAAAAGCAGCACGAAGACTTCACCGCCCACGACTACCACAACTTCTCCGACAACTACCACGCCGACTGGGACTTCGCCGGCAACGCCAAACTCGACCGCTTCGGCATGGACCTCGGCTGGCAAGCCCTCACCGCCCCCACCACCATCAACTGGCTCCCCAAGGACGAATTCGAACCCGCCCGCAAAGCCAGCCTCGCAACTCGATAGTCATGACCCACTATCCGCCGCCTCAGGTAGTGGGCCAGGTCGAACTCCGGTGGCGAGTCCAGTGACGGGAAGTACGTCTGGATCGGCATACGGGCGCGAAATGTCGCGTGCCCTGAAACGTCCCCTCGCTCACCTTCGTAAATACCTTCAACGCCCGGAGGTCCTGAATGCTCTGGTTCTACGAATCCTTCTTTCCCGTGGTCTGGATCGCCTTTATTCTCTATTGGCGAATCAAGGCCGCCGATACCAAAACTTCCCAGCGCCTCGAGCCCGCCGCCTCGGGCATCCTGCGAGCCCTCACCTTCCTGATCGTGATCGTCCTCCTCTCAACAACTCGCATCCCGCTGCCGTGGCTCTACCGCCAGCTCTGGCCGTCCGGCATCTGGTCCTTCTGGATTGGAGCTGCTGTTACCGTCGCCGGCCTTCTCTTCGCCGTCTGGGCGCGCAGGCACCTCGGCAGAAACTGGAGCAGCGCCGTAACCATTATGCAGGACCACGAGTTGATCACCACCGGTCCTTATGCCCTGGTCCGTCACCCCATCTACACCGGCATTCTGACCGGGTTTCTTGGTACCGCGATTGCGCTCTCCCAGGTGCGCGGGGTCATCGGTTTCGTCCTGATATTCCTCGTGATATGGGCCAAGCTTCGCAAGGAGGAGGAGTGGATGCGTTCACAGTTCGGCGAGACTTATGCCACCTATGCCCACCAGACCGCTGCCCTGGTGCCTTACCTCCTCTGATTCGCTGCGTCACGATCTCAACCCCGGCAAGCCTTATCGCAGAATAGGAAGGACGTCAGATGCATAACATGACAGAAGAAGTTAAGCAGACAGTCACTCGCCCAATTCTCAATTCAATCTCCGCACAACTGTCGTTGCCGACATTCAGGCATCGTGTGATTTCTATACCGGCAAGCTCGGCTTCACGGTCACTCGCGACAACGCACGGCTTTCCTTACGCCACGTCGACGGGCCTGTCTTCGCTGGCGATGTTCGGGAACGCGAAGCCCTGCTCTCCGCCTCCAACACCATCGCCAGCGCAGACGAGATCTAGGTAGAGCGGGGCTTCAGCCCCGCGTCTAGCCCACCCGCGAAGCGGCCATCGCTCTGCCGAGAGGCCGGCGCGAAGCGACTGATTTCATTGCCCTTGTTTTGCATCCAAATTATTTTTCGCAGTTTTGGCCCAAAAATCGCATGTCAAGCCCCAAAACCGCCTAACCCTTCCCCACCAACAACATCCATTTGGCATTTTAGTTACACTCAACCCGCTATAATTAAATTAGAAATCAAGAAAAGCCCCGGCAAAGAGCCGGGGCTTTCCATTTCAGAAAGGAATATCCGTCATAACCCATTTGTTTGGAATATTTTGGACGTAACCCTTTTAGTTGGAATATTTTGCAGACGCTAGCATCCCGTAAATACCTGAATACAGGATACTTCCGCCCGGGCAATGGGGGGAGGGGGTACCCCTAGTAGAAATCCGCACAACTCAGGAAGAACCCACACGTCCGGCAAACCAGCTTGCACCGGCTATCCTCCAACCGCGAACTACACGTCGGACAAAATCGTGAATGGTGCTCCGGCAACAAGCACACATCAGGAATCGGTTCAGTCGTCGCTTCAGGTGTCGAGAGTTTCTGCATCACGAGATAGTAGCGCACACCGTCAATTTTTCAACTCCCTGTAGCCCCAACGCGGCATCGAAAAAGGTACCGTATTGAAGAGCACCAGATAAAAGGAGAAACACGATGGATCGTAGCGCAAGTGCAGTCTGGAAAGGCAGTCTCAAAGAAGGCAGCGGAACAATCTCCACCCAAAGCGGCACCCTCAAAGACACTCAGTACAGCTTCAAAGCCCGCTTCGCCGACGGCGTCGGCACCAATCCCGAAGAACTGATCGCCGCAGCCCATGCCGGTTGCTTCACCATGGCCTTGAGCGCCGAGATCACCAAAGCCGGCGCTACCGCCGACTCGATCGAGACCACTGCGGTTCTCACCCTCGACCTCACTGGCGAGAAGCCCACCATCACCAAGATTCACCTGACCACCAAAGCGAAAGTCCCCGGCATCGACAAGGCAAAGTTCGATGAACTCGCCCACAACGCCGAAGTCGGCTGCCCCGTCTCCCGCGTCCTCAAAGCGGCCGAGATCACCCTCGACGCAACCCTGCTCTAACCGCACATCGACCTAGTGGGCATGGCCGTGATGGTCATGCCCATGGTCGTGACTGTGCACCCCGATAGTCTCCAGCTCCGGTGGCGCGCTGCACCCATGGGTGGTCTCGCAGCCCGTCGTTTCAAACTGAATCGTCGTGTGCGTGATGTGAAAGCGTTCGCGCAGCGCACAATTGATCCCGGTCAGAATATCGCCGCACTCCGACATCGGCATCTCCGCAATCGTCACATGACTCGCCAGCGCATGCGACTGCGACCCCAGGCTCCAAACATGCAGGTCGTGAACATCCAGAACGCCTTCGACTGAGGCCATCGCCTCGCGGATCTCCCCAAGCTGAAGATTCCGCGGAGTCCCCTCCAGCAGAATATTCAGCGTCTCGCGAATAATCCCCACCGAGCTCCACAGAATCATCCCCGCAATCAGAATCGACAGCACCGGATCAATCCACATCATGCCGCTGAACAGGATCGCAGCGCCGCCCGCAATCACAGCCGCCGTCGACAGCGTATCGCCCAGCATATGCAGAAACACGCTGCGGATATTGACATCGCGGGCGAAGCGCCACAACAGCGTCGCCACCGTGCCGTTCATCAGCACACCCGCAACCGCAACATACATCATCATCTTTGGCTGAACAGTCACCGGAACACTGAGTCGATGAATCGCCTCAATCGCAATCCACGCCGACAGAACAACCAGAGTCACCGCATTGACGAACGCCGCCAGCACACCCGCGCGTTGATACCCAAAGGTCTTCTGGTCCGTCGCCGGCCGCGCCTGGAAGTACACAGCAACAAAGGACAACGCAATCGCCAGCAGGTCGCTGACGTTATGCCCAGCCTCGGAGATCAGCGCCAGCGAATGGGCCCGCAACCCGAAGTAAAAGGTTGCCCCGACATATGCAAGCGTAAGCACCATCGACACCTGCAGCACCCGCTGCATCCTGCTGTTCGAGGTGGCGACCATGTGCATATCTACAAGTGTAGTCTGCGCAGCACCGGCCTTCAATAACCGACAGCACAATAACGGACCCCACAATGGAGCCAGCCGGGTTCTGGTATCGTGTGTCGAATGCCAGCCGATATTCCTTCACCCGGCACCCCATATCCGTTGCCGAATCAGACGCGCCTCGGGTATCTGAAGAACCACATTACGCGCCCAAACATCCTGGTGGGGGACTACACCTACTACGATGACCCAGCCGGAATGCAGGAATTTGAGCGGAATGTCCTCTACCACTTCGACTTCATCGGAGACCGCCTCATTATCGGCAAATTTTGTTCCATTGCCACCGGTGTGAAGTTCATCATGAACGGCGGAAATCACCGGACCGACTGGCTGACGAACTATCCGTTTCCGGTCTTCGGCGGTGATTGGGCAGCGGCAATGCCTGACCACTGGCCTAACAAAGGCGACACCGTAATCGGCAGTGATGTGTGGATCGGCCACGGCGCCACCCTGATGCCCGGAGTGCAAATTGGCGACGGAGCGATCATCGCGTCGGAAGCTGTCGTCACCTCCAACGTCGAGCCCTATGCAATCGTCGGCGGCAATCCCGCGAAGCTGATACGCGCTCGCTTCGATGCTCCAACGATCGATCGATTGCTCCAGATCCGATGGTGGGACTGGCCCATGGAGAAGATCACCGCGAACGTAACGGCCATCTGCGGTGGCGACGTCGCCGCACTCGCACGTTAGGGTGTTTCGGAAAGGGATTCGCCCTGGTACGGATGCGAAGAATTCAACCGCAACCCGCTCCATGACTCAGCAACGACGATACTGTTCGCCGGATTATGCGGCGCGTAGCGAACCTGAATCGGCAGGTCGGTCCTTATACCGTGGACATGCTCCGCCAGCGCAGTGACATCCTGAGCACACTCGTAGGTGACGCCGGCGATGCGGTAGTTGTAAACGATGATGTCAGGAGTCGGACCCGAACTTTCGGTCTGTGATGGCATCTCCGCAGCCCTGGAGTCGGCGATGTGAGCCTCACAAATCATGGTGTCCATGATGGTCCCGTCCGTTATGCGTCCGGAACGCGCGAGTTGGTCGCGACGCTCGCGCTCAAGCTCTTCGGCGGTCGGCTTGCGCCGCGTCAAGACATAGCTAGTGATGCTTATGGCAGTCACTACGCCAACGCCAATCGCAGCGATGACCTGCGGCGAGCGGAGCGAGAGGGAAAGATGAATTGGATTCAGCGAAAACACAGGCCTCTGCCCAAAAGCATAGCCCATAGTCAGTGATTCGGAGGGGAGAGGTACTGTCTAAGTAACGGACGAATGTGTCATTGCGCTGGGAGTGAGAATTTGCTGCAACTATTGGGAGCGGTCGATTTGCTGCCGTCATTGGATGGGGCCGTTGGATGCGTCGTTCAGGGTGTATGATTTCGGCCAACTTCAAACAAAAGAAGTACGGAAACGGTGCCGAAGTGAATGGAAAAATGCGTTTTCAGGTTTCGAAATTTACAGCCTTTTCTATGCTGACGGGTCTGGGCATCTCACCGGCTTTATTCGGCCAACCTGTGACTGCAGTCGTACCAGCAAAGATGCCACGCGTCGGCACGATCGACGAGCGCTATCAATCATTCAACATCGAAATGCTGGAAGTGACAGGAGGCCGGTTCTGGGCTCCTTATAAACAGCAGAGCGAAATACCCGCCGCCCCCGCAGACTCAAAACTCGCGACCCCTTCGGGCATGGACCCGTCGATGTATCGTTATCGCGCACCGATCGATCTTTCCAATCCTCGGCTGCGCAAATTGGCGGCGGGATTGGCGCCTTCCTACGTGCGGGTCAGCGGAACCTGGGCGAACTCCACTTATTTTCAAAACTCAGACGATCCCGCCCCGTCGACGCCACCGGCTGGTTTCGGAGGGGTTTTGACACGACAGCAATGGCGGGGCGTCGTTGATTTTGCTCGCGCCGTGGACGCAAAGATCGTCACTTCGTTTGCGGTGAGTCCTGGCGTGCGTGACCCGGACGGCGTCTGGACTCCGGTGGAAGCAAAGAAGTTCCTGGCGTATACGAAACAGATCGGCGGCAACATCGCCGCAGCCGAAATGTTCAACGAGCCGAGCTTCGCCTCAATGGGTGGGGCGCCCAAGGGCTACGACGCCGCAGTATACGGACGGGATTTCAAAGTGTTTCATCCCTTCGTCAAGAAGGCCGCGCCGGATATGCTCATCCTCGGACCCGGTTCTGTCGGTGAGTCGGGAGTGTTGACTGCCGGAATTCCCGGAGTCCCCATGATCAAGTCCGAGGACATGTTGACTGCCTCCGGTCCCGGTATCGACGCCTTCTCCTATCACTTTTATGGCGGCGTTTCCAAGCGTTGTGCTCGCGCGGGAATGGCTGCAGGGACGACGCCCGAAGCGGCATTAACCGCTGAATGGCTCTCCCGCACCGACCGCGACGAGGCTTTCTACGCCGCACTTCGAGATCGCTTCCTGCCGGGTGGGGCGATCTGGCTCACCGAAACGGGCGAGACTGCCTGCGGCGGTGACCCGTGGGCGGCAGACTTCATCGATAGCTTCCGATATCTGAATCAACTTGGCAGTCTGGCGAAACGAGGCGTTCAGGTGGTGATCCACAATACGCTTGCCGCAAGCGATTACGCGCTGCTCGACGAGACGACGCTTCTTCCCCGGCCCAACTACTGGTCTGCCCTGTTATGGCGCAGGCTGATGGGGACCACAGTGCTCGATGCCGGCGCTTCCCCTTCGCCAAATCTGTATCTCTACGCCCACTGCCTGCGTAATCAACCGGGCGGCGTCGCATTGCTCGTTATCAATGCGGACCGCACTTCCTCTCAGGAGCTTGAAGTCCCTGCTAAATCGGAGCGTTACACGTTGACGGCCGCGAATCTGATGGACCGCAAGGTCGAATTGAACGGAAGTGAGCTCAAGCTCGAGGCCGACGGCAATCTGCCTCAAATAGCCGGCAAGTCGCAAGCCGTTGGACACGTCACGTTTGCACCGGCAAGCATTACGTTTCTTGCCATTTCGAACGCTGGAAACAAGAATTGCCGATAGCGCCGCCAACGAAGATCAGAAGACCAATTGATACACGTACTTCTAGACCGTCGACCTCTGAGTCGAAGCGCCCTGGAGACTGCAAAATGGGAAGTCAATCGGCGATATACTGGAAGTTGCCCATGACGCCGTCTTTTTCTCGCCCTGCAAAGTCGTCCGCCCCTGTGAAAGCCGTCCCCACCCCATTACCCGGACTCGCCCACCCTCTTGACCTTGCCGAGGGGCGACGCATCCGCTCGACCACTGTGATCTGCGTTCGACGAGGCGACTCGGTAGTCATGGCTGCCGACGGCCAAGTCTCAATTGGGGCTACCGTCATGAAAGGTTCGGCGAAGAAGATCCGGCGTCTATACCAGGACAAGGTTCTCGCCGGATTTGCCGGATCGACTGCGGATGCGTTCTCGCTATTCGCCCGGTTCGAGGTCAAGCTTGAGCAATACGCCGGCAACCTTGGCCGCGCTGCCGTGGAACTCGCGAAGGACTGGCGTACCGACAAGATGCTCCGTCAGCTCGAAGCACTCCTCATTGTGGCCGACCCGAAGCAGACGTTCCTGCTCTCCGGCACCGGCGACGTCATCGATCCGGATGAAGGAATTGCCACCATTGGCAGCGGCGGCAGTTATGCCCTGGCCAGTGCTCGCGCCCTTATGGAAAATACAGACCTGAGCGCAAGGGAGATCGCGATGAAAAGCCTGAAGATCGCCGGCCAGATCTGCATCTATACCAACGACCAGATGACGATTGAAGAGCTGAAGTCAGAGACCACAGCGAACAAATAGCATTGGACCATCGTACAAAACTTTGAATTTCCGCCGCGAAGCTTTTGCGGTCGCAGTTTTCGAACAAGGAGCACCGCACCATGGCAATTTTTCTCCCCGGAGCCGCTGAAGATCAGGCGCTCGCACTCGATGAGATGACGCCGCGCGAGATCGTCGCGGAGCTGGACAAGTACGTCGTTGGGCAGCACGCGGCCAAGCGCGCCGTTGCTATTGCGTTGCGGAACCGCATGCGCCGGCAGAAGCTCTCGCCCGAACTCGCCGACGAGATCATGCCGAAGAACATCATCATGATCGGACCAACCGGCGTAGGGAAAACCGAGATTGCGAGACGCCTCGCGAAGCTGACCAACTCGCCGTTTCTCAAGGTCGAAGCCTCAAAGTTTACCGAGGTTGGCTATGTTGGCCGCGATGTGGAGTCGATTGTGCGCGACCTGGTGGAGATCGCTATCGACATGGTTCGCGAAGAGAAGATGGAAGAAGTCGAGGACAAGGCGGAGCTCGCTGCGGAGGATCGGCTCATCGATCTCCTGCTGCCCCCCACTCCAACCGCCACTACCGTGGCGACACCGGGGACGGGAAGCAATGTCATCCAGCTTCCCGCAGCAACTCCTAACGAAGATTCCGAGGACAAGCCCGGCGATCGCGAACAACGGACGAGAGAGAAGCTACGGCAGCAGTTTCGCGAGGGCAAGCTGGATGAACGCACGGTCGAGCTGGACGTACGGGACCGCAATCAGCCTAGCTTTGAAGTCATCTCCAACCAGGGTTCGGAGGAGATGGACATCAACCTCAAGGACATGTTGCCGGGCCTCTTCGGACAGCGCACAAAGAAGCGCAAGATGAAGGTTGCGGAGGCATTCGATTACCTCGTGCAGGAGGAAGAGGGACGCCTGATCGACATGGATCAGGTGACTCGGCTTGCTGTGGAGCGGGTGGAAGATTCAGGAATCGTATTCCTGGACGAGATCGACAAGATCGCCGGGCGCGAGGGTGGCCATGGGCCGGATGTTTCGCGCGAAGGCGTGCAGCGCGACATTCTGCCAATTGTTGAAGGCACCACCGTTAGCACCAAGTATGGGATGGTCTCGACGGATCACATTTTGTTCATTGCTGCCGGTGCGTTTCATGTGTCGAAGCCGAGCGATCTGATTCCAGAATTGCAAGGGCGTTTTCCCATTCGCGTTGAGCTGAACTCGTCTGACAGTCAATGACTTTATTCGAATCCTGACGGAACCGAAATCGTCTCTGGTGAAGCAGTCTACGGCGCTGCTGGAGACCGAGGGGTTGAAGCTGGAGTTTACGAAAGAAGCGATAGCAGAGATGGCGCAGTTTGCGTTTAGAGTGAATGAAACGACTGAAAACATTGGGGCTCGAAGGCTTCATACGATTCTCGAGCGAGTGTTGGACGAGATCAGCTTCCAGGCTCCGGATCTGTTCAAGAGTCCGCGGGCTGAGATCACGGAAGAGGGCGTCGTTGGCGAGGTTCACGTATCGGCTCCGCTGACGTCGGAGCGGCAGATGCCTTCGCCGCCGCTGCCTGTGATTGAGCGGCAGACCGTGACTGGCGCGGAGAAAGTGATCGTGGTCGATCCTGAGTATGTACGGCAGCAAGTTGCCTCGATTGTGAAGGATCAGGACCTTTCGCGGTATATTTTGTAGTTTTTTTCTGACGGCGGAAGGGCGTTTTTGCAGGGGTTTTTGCGATTTTCCGTGTGCAAAACGTGGTGAACTGCATGGTAAATCGTGGTGAGATTATGGTGAAAGTGTGGCTGCAAACGACGGCAATCCTGTTTGCATCAGACACGCCAACTTTTGCATATTTTTACGAATATTTTGCAACGGTCTGACAGGCGGGACCACCATAGGCTAGTAACCTCAGATTCATCCAGAAGTACCTGACGGGTGATTCTCTTCACCTCCTGTTGGTGGGAGAATCGCCTACAACGAGCAAGGGATATCAAGCCGGATACTGTTGCAATGGGCTGCATAGTGCGATGTTCGTATCGAGAAAATGGAAGAGTGTCTGATTTCCCGAACTAAAAGGCTTTAGCGATAAAGTCCAATAAATCGCGCATAAATATCGAGGCTGCAAGCTTCCAAATGCCGCGAAATTTCATGTTGTTTTTTGTTGGATATTGGATAATTGTTGCTATAGTAGACGCCCGGCATCCATCAGGCGGGGTATGGTGGCCATCCTGAGATTTACGCCATGGAACAACTACCCGCTGAGGGAAGTGTTTGTTCGTAGCGATAACAGATCTACCCCGGTGAAACATTTCCCGGAGGCGTTTAAGAAACGCCAACCTGCGCGGGCTAGCGCAAGACGAACGGAGGAGAGCCTGGCTCTCTGATTCACGGCGAGAGGGGAACTTCCATCGCCGGCAAGGTGAAGACGTGTCTCTCACGGGCCTTTTGTTGGAGGCCAATCCAACCGTTGAGATGCATGGAGCCGGATGAATTACTCGTTCCTACCCGATGTGATGGCTCTGACGATCCTCATCGTCATCCTGCTGTTGCTGCGGCAGCGGCACCCACAGGGTCGCGCAGATATCTGGCTGCTGGGTCTGTTTTTTACTCTGGTCGAAGCGATCGCTCACCCCTTTTATCCGACGAACGGCCTGCCGCCGAAGTCGTTGCACCTTATCGTGATGGATTGCTATTTGCTGGGTGGGGTCGTCTTTATCTGGGCCTCGGGTGGATATCCTTTCTCCAAGAATGCTGAGCTGATCTACCTGGCGCTGAATTCTCTGCCGCTTCTGGCGATCACCACTCTCTATGGCCTGCATCTCTACTCGGCCGTTGGGTTCTTTGCCTGCATGGCCGCCGGGTTGGTGATCGGCGTGATGAGTTCCATCTATCTGCGCCATAGCTGGAAGTTCGCGATATTGCACGCCTGCGGCTGGCTGACGATGGGGTATCTGATTCGCGGCGCCGAATACCGGCAGGCCGTTTACTGGAGCCTGTGCTGCGTTTACACCATCGCGGCGGTCAACTTCCAGCGCAGGCTGCAGCGCAACAGTACCGGCAAGCTGGCCATTGTGACCGGCTTTACGATCTGGGCCTTGTGTCTGCTGTTGCATCCCTTTATCGTGTCGTACCGCGCGTATGCGGAGATTGCCTCGCACATCTGGAATATGCAGAAGTCGCTGATTTCGATCGGCATGATTCTGGTGATGCTGGAGGAGCAGGTTTCGAGCAACGAGTGGCTCGCGCTCCACGATGAGTTGACCGGGCTGCCGAACCGGCGGTTGTTCGCGGATCGACTGACCTCGTCGATCGAGCGTGCCGACCGCATGCGCAGCCGGCTGGCTCTGTTGATCCTGGACCTGAACGGCTTCAAGGCGATCAACGATACGCTGGGCCATCAGGCTGGGGATCAGGTATTGCGCGAGGTTGCGGGCCATCTGCGGCGGAGTGTGCGGGCCTCGGATACGCTGGCGCGTCTGGGCGGCGATGAGTTCATCATCGTTGCGACAGATCTCGGCGTAGATCAGCCGCTGAATCACTTACTCGACTCCGTTCGGAACGCGATGGACAGGCCGGTGATGGTCGAGGGGCAGTCGATGATGGTGTCGGCGAGCCTGGGCATGGCCGTCTACCCGGATGACGCCGACGATTCGATCAAGCTGCTGCGACTTGCGGATCAACGTATGTACGCCCTGAAGCAGAGTCCGGATTTTCCTCCGAAGATGGAGGGGAATCTGAAGGCTAAAGTTGGAGATTCGACGAAGGTGGCGATCGCGGGCGGTCAGGGATAGCCGTTCAGTGAGTCTTGTCTCAGTGAGTCATGGCATAGACGACATAGTTCACGCCGATGCGCATTCCGAGATCGGAAAACTTCAGAGGATACCGCGGATTATCTGACCATTCCCAGGAATCGCCGATGTCCGAATTCAAGGAGATCGCGACCATGATGCGGCCTTTGTCGTCATAAATCCCCTCCCAGCGGGGGACCCTTCCGTCCTTTTTATAGCCGGTTCTCAGGTGCTCTGCGCCCGGAATCTGGTACCGATCATCCAGATCGAAGACGGTGTGGAAGATCGGATCATCATTCGGAATGTCTACGATGGGGCGATCCGGGAAGACCATCTTCATGGTTTTTTCGAAGTAGGCTTGTTCCTCGGACCCGTGGAAGTCGTCAGCCATGAAGAAGCCGCCGCGAAGTAGATAGTCGCGAAGCTTCTTTGCCTGCTTCTCGGTGAGGCCCCACTCGCCTACCTGGACAGCGTAGAGCCAGGGCCAGTTGTAGACCTCGTCGCCATCGTCCAGACTTACCGGCTCCTCCACAGAGCGTGCGTCGACACGAGTCAAACGCCGGACCGCCTCGGACAATTTGCGGTCCGCGGCGGGATAGTCCTGAGTCCAGAGAGAGAGCCCTTCCTGCCATGGTCCCTGGAACCGAGGGTAGTAGCCGTCCAGTGGGCCGGGAGGATACATCAAGCGAGCAAAGGTCCACTCGGCCGGCCTCTGCCAGTCCGGCGGCATCGGCATCGTTTCGTATCCCTCTACAGAAGGGTATTGGCGGAAGGGACGCTGTCCATATAGCACTCCAAACACAGCTCCGGCGAGAACGAATGCGCAACCTGATCGCCACCAGATTCGTTTAGCTCTCATCTCCCAACTTCCGCCCCGAGCTTAGCACGGAGCAAATGACGATATGAGGTATGACGTGCACAGCGGAGGGAAGTGAGGTGTTAAGCAAAAACGAGAGGCCCCGAAGGGCTCTCTCGTTTTCTTGATTTCGATGGTCTTTAGTGCACGACGTGGCCATGTCCATCCCGCATTTCATTTCCCTTAAAATCTCTGGGCGGTGCGGAATGCTCAGGAGTCGCTCTTTCGCCACGATGCGGATATTCGCCTTTGTAGCCGTTTTCGGGCTCGAAGTGATTGTCTACATGACCTCGAAAGTGCTCTGGGCCATGAAACCACGGACCGGCGCCGATGAAGACGCCACCGCTGAACCACTCCGGACCGTAGTATCCGTACGGAGCGCAGTTATAGGGCGCGACGGAGTAGTAGCCGTACGGGCACACCGGAGCTACACCGATTTGGACGCCAACCTGAGCTTCTGTTCTGGGAGCACCTACTGCAATGCAGAGACCAGCGAGAGCAGCCAGTCCGAGCAGATTTAATCCACGCATAGATATCACCTCTCAATTTTTAGAGAAGGATCGCGGGGCGAGAGTTGTGCGAAAGGCTGCACACGAATGACATGCCGTGAAATGAAGTTTGATCGTAGCAAGGAAGAGAAGTCCTGCGCGAATTCCAAGGCAACAACTAAGACCTTTTTGGCATCGCTATTTTCCGCATACGCTCCGGGGAAACAAAGCAGAAGGGCCAGGCAGAAGGGAAGACTAATCCAAAACAAATCGACGGCCTTTTGAAGGCCGTCGATTTGCGAACGATTGATGTGAAGTAAATCAGCGAGCGGCGCCGGCTGGTTCAGCGATCTCGCTGAGGCGCTTTTCGAGCACCTGCTCGAGATCTACGATGGCTTTCGAGAAGCCGTCGATGCCTTCTTTCAATTTGTCCGTGGCCATCCTGTCGGCGGCGTGCATCTTGTCGAAGGTCGCCTTATCCATGGGAATCTTTTTGATGTCCATCTTCTGCGCGTTGGCAGGATCGAGCTTGCGAGGCAGCGTGCCCTCAGTCGTCTCGAGTTCCTCGAGCAGCTTGGGTGCGATCGTGAGCAGGTCGCATCCTGCGAGTTCTTTGATCTCGCCGGTATTGCGGAAGCTTGCGCCCATCACCACCGTCTTGTAGCCGAATTTCTTGTAGTAGTTGTAAATCGTGGTCACGGATTGAACGCCGGGGTCGTTGGGGCCGTCGTAGTTGTTATTAGGCTCGTTCTTCTTGTACCAGTCGAGAATGCGTCCGACGAATGGCGAGATGAGAGTGGCCTTGGCTTCGGCGGAGGCGATCGCCTGATGGAGACCGAAGAGCAGCGTCATGTTGCAGTGGATGCCCTCTTTCTCGAGAATCTCGGCTGCCCTGATGCCTTCCCAGGTGGATGCCAACTTGACGAGAACGCGATCGCGGGAGATGCCGGCCTTGTCGTACAAGGCGATGATGGCGCGCGCCTCGTTGATGGATTTGTCGATGTCGTAGGAGAGGCGGGCGTCGACCTCGGTGGAGACGCGGCCGGGGATGATGTCGAGGATCTTGCGACCGAAGGCAACTTCAAGTGGTCTGAAGGACTTTGCAGCGATGTCCTTATCCGAGGCACCAGGGCCGGCATCCTTCCGCACCTGCTTCAGCACATCATCGACGATGGACTGGTACTCGGGCTTCTCTGCGGCGGTGGCGATCAGCGAAGGATTCGTGGTGGCGTCCTGCGGCTTGAACTGTTCAATCGCGTTGATGTCGCCGGTGTCCGAGACGACGGTGGTGTATGCCCGAAGCTGTTCCAGTAACGATGCCATGATGTTGCTCCTTCGTTATGAATGCGCGCGCGTTCCCAAATGTCAATTTTACCAAGCCCTGAGGGATTGCGCTTTGTGCGGGCCTTGCACTCAGTATGGGCCGGGAATGTTACCCGGCTGCGAATTCATTCTCGAGAATGCCGAGGCCGTCTATCTCTATTTGGATGCGGTCGCCGGGCTTAACGGCTCCTACGCCTGCGGGGGTGCCGGTGGGAATCAGATCGCCGGGCTCAAGTGTCATGGTGGCAGTGATGTAGCGCAGAAGCTCGGCGATAGGGAAGATCAGGTCGCGGGTGGAGGCCTGTTGTTTCACCACTCCGTTGAGCCGCGTAATGACGGTGACGGGTGCGCCGCCTGCGGGGTCGATCTCGTCCGACACGATGGGGCCGACGGGGCAGAAGGTGTCAAAACCCTTGCCGCGCGTCCACTGGCCGTCCGCCTTCTGGATGTCGCGGGCGGTGACGTCGTTGACGCAGACGTAGCCGCGAATGTAGGGGCGAACGTCTTCGTCGGGACCGATCTTGTAGCAGCGGCGGCCGATAACGATGCCCAGCTCGCCTTCGTAGTCGACGCGCGTGGAGATGGCGGGGATACGGACAATACCGCGGGGGGCGAGCAGGGAAGACGACGGCTTCAGAAAAAGAAGCGGCTCTTTGGGAATCTCGTTGCCCAGTTCGGCGGCGTGATCGCGGTAGTTGCGGCCGACGCAGAGGATCTTCGACGGCGTGACGGGCGGAAGCAGCTTCAGGTCGCTGAGCGGAACAGGTACGAAGTCGACTGCGAGCGTGGGGACGGGCAGGCCACCGAGAACACGGGCCGACAGGTCCTCCTGCGGAGCCTGCATAGGGAGCGTGGCCCAGGGAATACCGTTGCGCTTTTCGACCAGGGCGTAGCGCGACAGAGTGGCACCGTTTTCAGACGACAAATACTTGCAGTAACGCATTTTTATTGCTCCCTTAAAGTTTCCTGGACGTCGGCACTGGGCGCACTCTCATTGCCTGCTGTGTCGATAGCAGTGACACGATAGGCGTACCGGCGACCGGGGATGGCGGTTAGGTCGCGGTAGGCAGGACCGACGACCGGGGTTGCATTGAGGCGCGTCACTGTGCCCGCGGCTACGCCTTTTGAGTCAACTTCCTGACGATACACGATATATCCGGCGAGGTCGTCCTCAGTGTTGGGCGTCCACGAAAGATCGATGGAACGATCGGCTGCCGATGCGCCTCCGGGGACCGCTTCGAGGCCCGATGGAGAGTGCGGAGGAAAGATGTCGCGCATCGTCACCATGACGGGAAACGATACGTTGCTGCGCAGCTCCAGGGTATGACCGCCAACCGAGACGGAACGGACTCGCTGGGCGGTGTAACGGTAGGTTTCGCCCTTCCGTGCGGTGTGGTCGATGGTTCCACCTGGGTCGGCGGACAGGGGAGGCGTCTGCAGCTTGACCTCGGCGGGAGCGGGCGGAGTCATTTGAGGCGGCTTCAATGGCTTCGGCGCGGGAGTTGTGGTGGATTTCTGAGGATGGCTTTCTGTTTTTTTGAGCGTCGGTTTTGCGGGCTTTGACGGTGTCTTATGCGGAGTGGGTTCGATGACAACGCCGTTGGGACCGACCGGCAGACGGTCGAGCTCTACCGGGGCGGGACTGTCTGTCTTCTGCCACTCCAGCATGGCTCCTTCGCGTGTGGGCGCTGCACGGAACTGATCGACGGGCGGAGGCGCGGCGCCGGAGGCAGTGAACGCTTCGGGCGAAAGGCCGGCGGAACGGCCATGGGAGTTGAAAATCTGGACGCGATAGGCCAGCAGAACCGGGGGATCGGCGGTGAGGTCGGGAGACAGAGCCTCTGCCGCCTGCGTTGGGCCGGGCTGTACCCGCTGCTGTGTAACCAGGGTGCAGGCCGGGGGCTGAGGTGCGGGAGATGTCACCGTGATCCGGCAGATCTCCGCCGTCATCGCGCCCTGAATCTCGAGACGGTCGGTCGTCATGGAGGGGGTGGTCCAGTGCAGTTGGACCAGGTCACCCACGCGTTCCGCGGTGAGATCTTTCACGGGTTCGGGCAGACTGAGGGAAGGCGGTTGCGGGAGTCGGGGGCTGGCACAACCGGTAAAGCCGGCGATCAGAAGGGCGGCAGTAGTGGCCAGAACGCATCTTGGAACCAGAAAGCTTCTTGGGACTAGCGGATGGCAGGGGATGAGCAAAAACTTCATTGATCTTTGATCATACGGCGAGATCATGAGAGGGGAAGCTATCGCGGTGGTGGGTTCAGACTTAGGTCGGATTGCGGGCCCGGTCATCTTTGTCGAAAACTCCAGCTTCTCTTCACGCGAAAAGGCGCATCCAACTAGGCAGCCTGTCGGCGGTGTGGACGTTGATACAACGTTTGATCACAGTTCAACATCTGTTGGTCTAGCAAAAGAACCCTATGAGCAAAAATATCATCTCCCCGACCCCCTTGGATTCTTCAGGAATGACCCCGGCCCCACAGGACGTCTTATCAAGCAACGGAGCGAGCGATCTTCGCAACGTGCATGTCGATGGCGAGGCCGCAGAATCCTTTATCGCCGAGAAACGAATCGGCGAACGCATCAAGCACCTGCGGCTGAAGAAATCGATGGGCCTGGTGGAGCTTGGCCGTCACACTGGGCTCTCGGCCAGCTTTCTTTCGCAGCTTGAGACAGGGCGGGTGGTGCCGACGCTGCGGAATCTCGCGCGCATCGCCATGGTGTTCTCCAAAGATTTGAGCTACTTCTTCGAACCAGAGCCGCAGACGCTGTTTCGAGTGCATCGACGCAAAGAGCGCGTACGCCTGCCGCAGACCGGCGCCGACGACCCGTCGTACTTCTTCGAAAGCCTTGGCTATCACGTTCCGGACCGGCAGCTCGATCCCTACTTCGCGGAGTTTCTACCCGTAAAGGAGGGCCGCGTGCCGCGTGCGCATCAGCATGCAGGATGTGAATTTCTCTATCTGCTTTCGGGCACGCTCGATGTGCGGCACGGGGAGTCCACGCATCACATCGAAGCGGGCGACGCCATCTACTTCGACGCGAACACGATTCACAGCTACGTCTGCGCCGGCAAAGCTCCCGCAACAGCAGTGATTGTCACGCTGCAACATCCTCTGCTGATGCAGTTGGGAAATGGTTCGCGGTCGGTGCACATGGCCAATAGCAGGTTGCGAGCCATACCCGCGGCGATGCTGCCCGCGACGGCTGTCGCGAAGAAGACCTCCGAGCAGATGCAGTAAGTCCGCCGTGCAGCGTTCTAATCGGCAATTGAAACAGGCAGCTTGGGCAGACTGACTGCCATCACATCCAGACGCTGCAGCGCCTTGCGGGCCAGCCCGGTAAGCGGTAGCGTGCCGAGGCGGCTGGTCAGCACCCAGTGCAGATCGCTCTTCGCCGAAGGGACAGCGCGACGCAACCCGCTGTCGTCGGGGCCGTGCGCGGCGAAGACCTGCACGTAGTAGTTCGTATTCGTAATCGCATGACGCAGCCGCAACAGAGGCTCGCGTCCCTGCACGGCGTCCAGCGGCAACGGCGGCAGCTCGTACATCCCCGGCATCAGGCTGGCATCATCAGCGCGAAGCTCCAGCAGAACCTCGGTGACAGTGCCGCGCTTGCGCAGGCTCAACAGGTACGCCGCAGGCCGGCTGAGTTGTGCTGCGCGCGGCGGCGTGATGTGCTCGCCCCGCGTCTTGCACATCGAGAAGACCGGACAGTGCAGGCAGAGCGGATTTCGCGGCAGACAAAGCGTCGCGCCCAGCTCCATCATGGCCTGGTTGTGATCGCCGGCGGCGTTGATCCCCTCCGCAACAAGCCGCTTCGGCACCAGGGCTTTCGCCTTTTTCTGCACGAAGGCGCGCCCGGCCGCTGATCTGACCTCGGGGCGGCCAGTCAGACGGAGCAGGACCCGCTCCACGTTGCCGTCGACGACGGCGATGCTCTCGCCGAAGGCAATGCTGGCGATGGCGGCGCTGGTATATTCCCCGATCCCCGGCAGCGTGCGGAGTTCTGCGGCTGTGTTCGGCAGCACGCCTCCGCGTTCGCGGGTGAGGAACTGCGCCGCCTTGTGCAGCATGCGCGCGCGCCGGTAGTAGCCCAGGCCGGACCACGTGGCGAGCACCTCCGACTCAGGCGCCAGCGCCAGCGCCAGTATGGTCGGAAACTTCCGCAGAAAGCTCTCGTAGTGCTCGACGACGGACGCCACGCGTGTCTGCTGCAGCATCACCTCGGAGAGCCAGGTCCGGTAAGGATCGCTGACTCCGCGCCACGGCAGCTCGCGCGCATGGCTCTTGTACCAGCCCATCAGCTTGCGCCGAAAGAGAGCAGCATCCAGCTTCACGTCCGGCGAAGGAGTCCGCTTCGGAACGCCTTCGTCGGCACTTTCTGACTCGAAGGGAGAAATCATCGCAGCAAGTCTATCTCGTCAGAGCGTGGTACTACACTGATAACGACGACTGCGATGCGAAAATCCGTGCCTTCCGCATCAAATGGATCACGCATCAAATCGCGCTTCAAATCGCACATCATTGCGCATTATCAAGGAGAGACCTCTGGAGAAAAAAGACAGGAGGGATTTTCTAAAGCTGACGGCGCTCGCCAGCGGTGCTGCGCTGTTGCCCCCGCCTGCCCATGCCGCTCCTGCCAGCACTCCGGTGCGTCCTGTGTTTCCGAACAACGATCCCCGCTGGCCGCGAACCTGGGACGCAGCGCTCGCTGTCCTCGCGGGAAACGTGAAGACCGTTCCCCGCTACGAGAAGCCGGTTCTGTTCGAAGGAGCTGTTTATCCCGGCATCTGGCAGGAGTGCGGCCCGCACGAAGGTCTGGTCTACGGCACGCTCGCACAATATATCGCCACGCAGGATGGTACGCCGACACCCCTGCAGATCGCCCGCAACAACCACATGGCCTTCTTCGCGTTGCAGCTCCCGGTCGGTCATGAATCCGCCGGTCAAATCCCCGCAGCCATCAAGATGTCCGACGTCGGCTACGGTCAGATCCAGATGGTGGTGCCCATAGCGTCGACGGCGTGGGAGCTCTCGCAGCTCACCGGCGACGACGAGTTGCTGGTCACCGCCTACACGGCGTGCAGCCGCTGGGATGCGTGGCTCCGCGAGTACCGCGACACTCGCAAGACAGGCCTCGTCGAGGGTTTCTGCACCTACGACACCGGCCACGACAACAGCCCCCGCTGGGCCGGAATCCCCAACCGCTGCCCCGACGCCGACGCACGCAAGTGCCCGCCGATCCCTTCGATGCCGCGGCTCTGTCCCGATCTTTCCGCCACGGTCTTCGGTGCGCGAATGGCGCTTGCGCACATGGCGACGGCGCTCGGCAAAGGCGACGAAGCAAGCCGGTGGCATGACGATGCGGAGAAGATTCGCCTGCTCATCATCGAAAGGCTTTACGACCCCAAAGACGCAGCCTTCTACGACCTTGACGCGCAGAACAACTTCGTCCGCGTCCGCTCCGACGTGAACAGCCGCGTTCTCGGCGAACACGTATTGAAGCGCTACGACGCAAAGGACAAGCCAATCTTCGACGCCGTCTGGGCGCGCCAGATCCACAACCCCAAAGCCTTCTGGGCGCCCTACCCGCTGACGTCGATCGCGATGGACGACCCCACCTTCGTGCGTCCCATCCCACGCAACAGTTGGGGCGGGGCATCGCAGGCTCTCACCGCATTGCGCGCCCCGCGTTGGATGCCCTACTACGGCAAGCAGGCCGAGATGAATCATATGATGCAGCAGTGGTGCGAGGCCATCAGCCGTCACACCGAGTTCCGCCAACAGATGGATCCGCTCACCGGAGACTTCACTCAGGCGGATCCCAGCGGCTACTCGCCGGCAGCGCTGGTCTTTCTCGACTTCGCGCGGCGGCTGAGTCACCCCACCACAACTTCTACGCCTTAGCCGGCCTCAGCTCACAGAGGAAAAAGGGTGGGAGAGTATCAATCAGGTTTGCGTTTCTCTGCATGACCTGTGCTCTCGCCACCCTTACTGAAAGACTACTTCGGATTGCCAGTCATTTTATTCCTAGCTTCGCTATATTGTGCAAGTATCTTGCGGACAGCGAATTCAGTCCGAACGTCGTCAGCCGAAAAATTCCTTGGTTTTCAATGGATAACAACCGAATACTTCAACCACGCGTTCCGGTGCCCGCGACTGTCGATGCATTCAATTTCGTTCCATGCAGTCAAAAGAAAGCACCGGGGGCGCGCGTGGCCGATTGAAGGTACCCACCACCTGACGCATCACTTCGTATTCAGCAGTTCTGATATTTCCAATTGCGCTGCTTGCCCTCGGCGATCCACTCCACCGCCTGCGCCACGCGTTTCTCTTTCGTCTCCTGTCGCTTTGCTTCAGTGATCCAGTCGGCGTACTCGCGCTGGCAGGAGGCAGAGAAATCGGCGAAGACCTTTGCCGCCGCTTTGTTTTTCTTGAGCGCGGCCGTCAGTTCGGAAGGAATCCTCGGCGCGGGCTTCGGTGCTTTCGCCGGCCGTTCCAGTGACTTGGTCCGCTGCCCGCTAAGGATGAGCTCGGCCGCGTGACGGTAGTAGCCAAGCATCTTCTTGTCCGCAGGAAAATCCTTCAGGCTGGTGATCTTTCCCAGGGATCCCATGCCGTCCTCGGAGTGCAGCCCGGCGGCGTTCAGGATGGCATTCATCTCCGGCCCCCACAATCCGATAGCGCAGTGTTGTTTGAACGCGGCCATGTGGCCGAGGATGACGCCGCGCAGCATGAAGAACGGCATACTCCACTTGATCGCTTCTTCGATCTCGGGGCAGGCTTTGTGGACAAGCTCGCGGACGTGCGACAGGATGGGTTGCGCGAAGGGTCGCGCCTTCGCGATATAGGCATCGACTCTCGGGTTGAACTCCTCGTTTTTCACCACAGCAGTGTATCTCCAAAGCTAGGCGGTGTCGCCGGGTTTGGTTTTGGGAACCACTGGCTCCGGCTTAACCGGGTACGGCGGCCCCTTGGCAAAGACCTTCTGCATCTCGGCGTCGTAGCCATAGATGTCGTCGAAGAAATGGGTCTGTCCGTCTTCGTCGACAATCGCCGTCAGATAAAAAATCACAATCGGCAACGGTGTCTTCAGGCTTACTGTCCGGTTATCCGGCCCGCTGTCCATGGCTTCCTTCACCTTGTCCTCATCCCAGTCGCCCCGGCCCTGCAGCACCCACACGGCGAGGTCGATCGGTTTTTGCACTCGGATGCAGCCGTGGCTGAAGTCGCGGCGCGACCTGCTCGAACAGAGACACCGCAGGCGTGGAGTGCAGATAGATGTCGTACTGATTGGGAAAGATAAACTTCACCAGGCCCAGGGAGTTCTTCGGTCCCGGCTTCTCCCGCACCATCACGGCGCCCTGCGCCACCTGCTTCGCGGTGTAGTCGGTCAGCACAGCGCCCTTATTGTTGGTCACTTCAAAGTTTTTGCTCGCAAGGTAACCGCGGTTCGACGTCATGTGAGGAACCAGTTCCTTGCGTGCGATATCGACCGGCACGTTCCAGTACGGACGAAACACCAGATACCTCATCATGTGCGTAAACACCGGCGTCTCGTGTTCCCCCATCACCTGGCCGACCACGACGCGCATGGTGAAGTCGAGCGTGTGATCCGGATCGTAGCCGCGCAGCACAAACTCCGGCAGGTTCACCATCAACCGCGCATGCAGATACGGATCGGGCAGCCAGCGCCAGCGCTCCAGCGAGTCCTGCAACTGTGCCACGCGATCCGTCATCGGCACATTCAGCGACTTGATCGTCTGCGGTGTCAGCTTGCCATCCTCGGTGAAGCCGTGGCGATGCTGGTAGTTCTTCACTGCCGCGGACAGTGTGGAATTGAAGATCGTGCTGGTCGTCGCGCTGGGCGCAGCGTCGGCAGCAGCGTCGCCCTCGAGCTGCAACCGCGTCAACAGAGCGCGGGCCGCCGGATAGGTCTCGCCCAACGACACCGCCTTCGTCACCGCTGGGAGCGGGTCCGCGGCCGCATCTTCCTGCTGTTTCGCGAGATCGAGATAGTGCGCAAGCGCCTGTTCGGTCTTCCGGTAGTCGTCTGAATCCGGCTCGACGCTTGCGATCAGCTTCGGCACGTCGGTCGCGTCGACAGCGTTGTCCGAGACGAACTCTGCAAGATCGTACTTCTTATCCTGTACAGGAACCTCGAAGTTGAAGTGCGATGGATTCACGCGCCCGATCCTCAGGTCGGAGATGTAGCGCATCACATTCACCGTCATCGCAACGTCGAAGAGCGAAATTGCATCCGCCGACTTGTCATTCAGGGCCTTCACGCGATCCGCCCACCGTGGTGCGTCGTAGTCTTCCGGGATCAACCCCTTCGCCGCGGCGTCCTGAAACTGCTGGATAAACGCCATGGCTGTTGCGGTCGGCGCGCCATCGCGAGTCCACGCCACCTCGTAGTTGCGGTCGTCGTAGAAGGTCTGGATGTAGGAGTCGTAGTCAGAAAAATTCGGCCAGCGGAGGTTGGGAACCTTGCTGGTGTCGACCTTCTCGGGCGGCAGCGCCTTCTTCTCCACCAACTGGTGCAGGTTGTCCGAGTACGCGTCCGTATTCGGCGCCGATTTTGATTTGCGATGCCGGTGGCATCCACTCATCAGTAGGAGAACAGTAAGCGCAACCGCTGTGCAGCCGGAGCGGAGAGACGTTTTCTTCATCAACAGACAGACCATCCTTCAGGAACTCAGTTTCACCGGGGGTGACGACCTATTATGCAGGAATTCGTTCTGAATTCAAGAAAATCGCGACGCACCCGACGCCGCCCCGATGCCTCTACGGTACCCGCTCCGGCCAGGGCTAGCGGGCGATCTCCGGCAGAACCGTCAGGCACAGCAGCGCCTGCGTCACGAGAATCCCGCCCGTCAGAACAAGAAACAGCTTCCGCTGCCGCGTCTCCAGCGCATCCGCAAACACCCCGCCCACAAAAGTAAACAGAAACGGCAACGCCCACAGCCACGGCCTCGACACCGTCTGTGTCGTCACCAGCGGGAGCAGCAGCAGCACCATCACCAGCGGGGCCGTATTGCCGAAGTAGCGGCAGCGCGCGGACGGCAACATACAGCATCAGCGCTACCAGCGTCGCCACCACAATGGCGCCGTTCGTCACGTTCAGAAAGATGCGCTGAGCCCCGTCTAACGCAAACCAGAACCGCGCGCCGCCACCGGTAAAGACATAGCTGAAGGGTGCGGGCCTGAACGCATAGAACGCAAACAGGATTGCCATGGCGCCGACTGCGGAGAAGACCAGGATCTGCATCACGTAACTTCGCCGGCGCTCGGCCAGATACATCAGCCACACCATCGCCACTACAAATCCTAGGATCGCCGCCAGCAGATGCGCCGCTGCCGTCAACCCCAGTGCTACCGTCAGCAATGCGATGCGCGGCTTCCACTTCTCGCGTGGGCCCTGCATCGCGTGAGCCACACCCATCGCCGTGTACACCAGTCCGTAGAGGCCCCACATCGCCAGCACATCGTTGTTCGGCACAACCGCAGACCGCACCACCGCCGGGACAGAAGCAGTACAGCCCCAACGCAAAGAACCCGCCCTCATTGCCGAACAGCCGCCGCGAGACCCACCACAGGCCGCCTCCCAGCCAGATCGCAAAGAAGATGAACGGCAGATGCAGCAGGTACTTCACGCTGAACAGCTCGTGCCGCGCCTCCCACGTCGAGCCATGAAGCGAACCCTGGGCGTACAGCCGGTTCTCCGGGCTGCGCAGTTTGTCCGCGCCAAGCATCGCGAGCCGCTGGACCGTCAGCGGAAACCCCGCGACCCGGTAGGCGAAGGTGCCATCGCCATTCAGGTTGCCGCAGGTCGTAAAGTAGCCGGCCAGGGGCGAAGGCCGTTCCCACATCTGGCGGCCACACTCGGCGTAGCGGTAGTCCTGTTGCGAAAGCTGCTGATGGCTCACCACCCACAGGCACTCCGCGAGAAAAAACAGCAGGAGCAAAGCAGCCAGTCGCTGAGGTCGGCCGATCTTGATGCGGGGAAGCTTCATGCGATGAATTGCCGGCCTTTACTTGTCATTTCTTGTTATCCCGCATCCCGCTGTCTCGCTCGCGACGGGCGTGCATCTCCTCTTGAAAATCATGAAACGTACACAGTCTCCAGCGGCCAACAGCCGCTTCTTCGAGTGTATCGTGAGAGATATGCAGTCGCTTTCCTTTATCCCTGGCCGCGCTTTTCTGTCCTCCAATTCCACCGCCGTCCCCTGGACTGTCGTCTTCGAAGACGAGGGTACCGCCGGCTACTTTTACGCCTGTGACCGCTCGCAGGAGATTCACGAAAACAGCATCCTCGACGCGATGCTCATCTACAACGTCGCCGCGCTCGCGAAGAGCGACGCCGAAAATCAGCGGCCCGAACCGCAGCGCATCGCTTCGGTCGAGTGGTCTCGCGACGGTTTGCAGGCTGTGTTGTATCTCGACGGAACCGCGCAGGCTCTCTTCGACTTCGAAGCTCGCTGTGGCTACTGCCGCATGGACTTCCCCAACTTCCGCGAAGAGCGTGGCGACACATGGCGCAAGACCACCCACGCGTGGTCCGAAGCCGCACTGCAGCGTTTCGAATCAGCCCTCTACGCCTGAATTCCCCGCGTCAGAAGACAGCTGCAACTCCATGAAGACGTTTGCGCGGGCATAAGGAGACGGCTGAACCCGATCCGAAGGCAGGTGGCGGAACCCCAGCGATTCGTACAGATGAACCGCATTGGCCAGCTTCGAATTGCTGGCAAGCTCCAGCGTGTGAGCTCCAAGCGCCTTCGCTTGTGCAATCGTGTACTCCAGCAACTTGCGGCCGATTCCATGGCCACGATAGCTCTCTGAGACAGCCATCTTCGCCACCTCAAACACGCCCGGTCGTACAAAGACCAGTGCACAGCAGCCAATCCTCTCCTCGCCTGCTACCGCCATCACAATCTGTCCGCCAGTCCGGAGAATGTGATTCTCCGGATCTCCAAGCTGGATACGATCCTGTTCCTCGACCCGGAAGTACCGTGCGATCCACGCTTCGTTCAACTCGCGAAAGGCCGCCGCATCACCCTGTTGAAACAGCCGAAACGCAATCTCTGACGTCACGATAGTCTCTCGGGACAAAGGTATCTGGAGCAAGCTTCCAGTCATGGTAGTTCACCTCTATAAAGAACCCTAAGCCCCCACAGTCGATACGTCCAATATCTTGTTCGTTCGGATTATGATGTCTTGGATATGGATCGAGACATTGAACTTCGTCATCTTCGCTACTTCGTCGCAGTGGCGGAGGAACTGCACTTTGGACGCGCTGCACTACGCCTTCACCTCGCCCAGCCTCCACTCTCGCAACAGATCCGCAAGCTCGAAGAGATTCTCGGCTATCCACTCTTCCTCAGGACATCCCGCGCAGTAAAACTTACCAGCGCCGGAGAAGTTTTTCTGGAACGGGCAAGGCGGACACTGCGCAATGTGCAGGAGGACATGGACGAGGCACGAAGCGTTGGTCGCGGTGAAGAAGGCTTCCTGAGGGTGGGGTTCATCGGGTCCGCGATGTTAACAGCACTACCTGCCATGCTCGGACGATATCGCAGACTTTACCCAAAGGTGAATCTGCAGCTGCACGAATCCCACACCTCGACCGTCGTGCAAAAACTTTTGAAAAGCGAACTCGACGCAGGTTTTCTGCGAGACAGCGGTCCCGCATCCGGCCTGGAGATAGAGTCGCTCTTCTCTGAACCATTCATCGCCGTGCTTCCGAAGAAGCATCTTCTCGCCAAATACAAGACCATCTCAGCCAAAGAACTCCGCGATGAGCCCTTCGTCTTCTTCCCTCAGTCAGCGGGAACGCTTGCCTATGAAAAGCCGCTCTCGCTGTGCGAAGAACACGGCTTTCGCCCTCACGTCGTGCAGGAAGCGCCGCAATGGCTGACCATCATGCGTCTCGTCGGCGCCGGTCTCGGTGTAACCATCGCTCCGGCTTGCGTAAGACAGATCGCTGCGCCAAACGTTGCGTGTCTAAGCCTCCGCCGCGCCACCATCGAAAGTGACATCGAACTCGCCTATCGCACCAGCGAAGACCGTGCCATCGTGGAAGCCATTGCGACCGTTGCGCGGCAAAGCTTCCCGCAGAGAAGACAGCGACCACGCACCTCGTGAGGCGCTAGCCTAGAAACATCTCTTCCACTTCAAGCCAGTCGTTGACCCGCTTGTATCCGGTCACGCCAACGTTATGCGGCGCGGTGAACAAAATCCCCTCGCCCTTGAATCGCCGCAGTTGCCGCGGATTGTCGTCGATCAGATAATCCGCACGCAGAATGCTCTTATCGCCGCAGTAGACGATGTGCGATGCGGGAATAAACGGAAAGTGCTTCGCCAGCCACCGGTACTTCGACTGGAATGAAGCCGGAACCTCCATCGCCGCCGTCGCGATGAATACCTCGTAGTTCATCTGCAGCCGGCGCAATACCCGTTGCGACTCGGGCATCACCGCCAGCACATCGAAGAACTCCTCCGAATGCAGGTAAGCGTCCAGCACCGCATGACGGTCCGTCGAGACCACCTCCCACAGCCACTTTCCCTGCAGGTCTTCAAGCGTAATCTCCTCGCCGAAGTGCTGGTTGTAGCGCAGCAGATGCTCCCCCAGAGCATCCGCCATCACCTCATCCATGTCTACACAAAGTCGCTTCACTATTTTCCTGACTGCCAATCCTTCTTCAAAGAGACCGGATGATCGACGCTGCAATACTCTCCACCGGAACCGTCTTGCGCTGCGGAGAGTCTCGCGCCGGATCGTAATACAGCAACCGGCCGCAGCTTTCGCAGGTCATCATCGTCTCCTCGTTATTGCGGTCGCGCAGGTCGTTCCAGCGCTGCGGCCGCACCATCATCTGGCAGGCCATGCACTTCTGATTCAGCGCCTCAGCCACCGCCGTTCCCTTGGCCTTCGCGATGCGGTCGTAGATCGAGAGCGCACTCTCGCCGATCTCCGCGCGCTCTGCTTTGCGCTTCTCTTCCACTGCAGCAAGCAGAGCCTTATCCTGCTCGATCGTCTCCGCCGCCCGCACTCGCTCGCGTTCCAGCGTGGCCGTCGCATCCGCCACTGCCTCGTCGGCCAGCTTCTTCTGCGCGTCCAGCCCTTCGCTGCGCTCCAGACTCTCGATCTCGGCATCCTCAAGCCGGCTCACCTCGGCCTCGGCAAACGCAATCTCATGCTCGAACGCTGTCACCTGAACCGTCGTCGTCGCCATATCCATCTGTTTGCGGACGCGCGCGATCTTTGCCTGATGATCCTTGACGTCGGACTCCTGCCGCCGCCGCAGCGCCTCTTCCTTTGCGATCAGATCGACGATGACGGCCCGTTGCCCCTGCGTCGCCTTGGCCTTCGTCTCAAGCGCTGCGACATGCTTCGGCAGCGCAACCATCTCATCGCGCAGGCGTTTGGCTTCAATGTCATGGGCCTGCAACGCAATCAACTTCTCAAGATCCGGATGCATCTACGTCTCTCTTTCCCCTCCGCACCATCACCGAAACAGCTCGACAATAGCGGAAAACTCGAAGTCTAGCACCGCTTCGAGTCCCTTGTTGAGTCCCTTACTAAGGATACGCCCTACATCCGGCTGACGTTGATGTAGTAGAGATCCGTCGCTACCTCGAACTGGTCCTTCGTCAGCGGCGTCTTCATCGTCTGCCACTCCGTCGTGGGATGAATCGTCTCCCAGTGATCCTTCAACCCGACGCGCACCGGCATCGCGAATGCCTTTTCATCGGCAACCCATCGATATTGAACCGTGCCCGGCTCGTCGAACTTCAGCTCCAGCGTTGGAATCGCGGTATGCCGCAGATACTGATCGAAGATCGGGGTCAGCTCCATCCCCGTCTGTTGGTTGAAGTAGCTGAATGATGTCCTCGGTCATGATGTTCTGGTACTTGTACTTCTGGTAGTAGCCGCGAAGCATCGCCCACCACTTCGCATCGTCATTCACAATGCTGCGCAGCGTGTTCAGGAAGAGCGCGCCCTTGAAGTACTGGTCCTGCGGCGGCTCCGCGTTCGTGCCGCGCTTCGTGATGATAGGCCGGTCATTCCTCACCTTCTTCTTATAGGCATTCAGGTACTTCATCGCGTCGTCGTAACCGTACGTGTACTCGACGTAGAGACTCTCGAGATACGTGGTCCAGCCCTCGTGAATCCACATGTCGGACTTGTCTGCAGCCGTAATGGCGTTGCCGAACCACTCGTGTCCGCTCTCGTGGATGATGATGAAATCGAAACGCGGACTGATGCCGACGCCAGTCCAGTCGCGGTTCAAATAGCCGTTCGCAAAGTGGTTGCCATAAGCCACCGCGCTCTGGTGCTCCATACCGGAGTACGGCACATCGACCAACTTGTACCCATCCTTCTTGAACGGATATTCGCCGAGATAGTGGTAGTAGGCCTTCATCATCCCCGGCACCTGCGCGAACTGCCGCTTCGCCCCTTCCATGTCCTCCGGCAGCACATAGTAGTCGAGCGGCAGATCCTGAAACTTGTCGCCGAAGTGAACATAGTTGCCGATGTTCAGCGCCACGTCATAGTTATTGATGGGGTAATGCACCTGCCAGTCCCAGCGCGTATAACCGTCGCCGAGATCCTTCTTGCCCATGAACTTGCCGTTCGACACATCCATCAGGCCATTCGGCACAGCCACCGTGATGAGCATGCCCTCCTGAGGCTCATCGCGCCACTGTTCCTTGTTGGGCCACCAGACGTAAGCGCCGTCCCCTTCGCAGGCGGTGTTGATCCACGGATGGCCCGACGTATCTTTCTTGAAGGTGAAGCAGCCGAACCGCCCCGTCTCCGTTGGATTTCCCGAGTAGTGAACATCGATCGAGTAGGTGCGTCCGGTGCGCAGCGTCTTCGGAAAGTCCACATAGAAGGTGCCGCCGTCGCGCTCGTACTTCAGCACAGTCTTGCCCATCGCAACCTTATCGATCTGCAGCGTGGGGAAGAGCTCGAGCTGAATGCGCTTGCCGTCCTGCAGCATCTTGAAGCGGATGGTGTTCGTTCCGCTGATGTATTTCTTCTCCGGATCGACCCGAATATCGAGGTGGTAGTAGAGCAGATCGTTGTTCGCCCGATACGGTCCATACTCCCCACGCAGGAGATCATCGTGGGTCGGCTCCTTGACTGGCCGCGGAGTGGCCACGGGTGCAGCCGGTTGTGACGTCTGGGTCTGTGCGGGAAGAAAGATCGCGGAACATGCCGATAAGACAAAAATACTCAGGAGCCGATTGCAAAGACGGTACTTATGCATAAGAGCTAGCCTATCGCGATTCGCCCGGAATTGTGTTGCAGATCAATCTCGCTTCTCCACGAGAGCCTTCATCGTCAGGCTTTCCGTCGTGTTCAGCTCCGCGAGACCCTTCGCGACGCCGCTTCGGTCCCGCTCCGAGCGATTCTGGCTAAGCTTCCATTTGCCCTCGATACGCTCGATGTCCATCTCCAGCCCGACGATGCCCTTCGCCAGCGATGCGATGTAGTCCGCCGGAGCGTCCCCAACCTTCCAGGGAACGGGCGAACCAGCCTCGTGAATATTCGTCAGCTTCGCAAGATGAGCCATCAGCCACTCGCCATCCTCCATCACCTTCAGGTGCCCATAGGCATGGACCACGACATAGTTCCACGTAGGCACAACCTTCCCGGTCTCCTCTTTTTCCGGATACCACGACGGCGTGATGTAGTGGTGCGGGCCGGAGAAGATCGCCAGCGCTTCAACCGAAGGGGTGTGATCGCGCCATTGAGGATTCGCCCGCGAGATATGGCATTTCAAGCGCCCATTGGCGCCGTTCTGTTCCAGCATCATAGGAATATGCGAGGCAAACAGGCCGGATGATCCCATGGTGATGAGAGAGGCAAACGGCTGCTCTTCCATGAACTTGTGGAGCACAGAGAGCCGATCCTCTTGATATGCCCGGGGAATGTACATGCTGACTCCTGGAATGGTTCGCGCTGGTGAACCTGGGACTCATCCTATGGGACTTAAATCATTCTAAAGAACGCCGCCTTCCCCAAAAACTCTGAATCCCGTCTTCCACCCATACAATCGAATCAGCAACGCATGGCCGCGACGACACTCGAGCTCCCCAGCGCGCAGCCTCCTGACGCGCCCTCCACCCACGACGACATCGCGGACAAGCACTGGCGTCCGCGCATCAACCCGTGGATCGTCGCCATGACGGTGACCCTCGCCACGTTCATGGAGGTGCTCGACTCCTCCATCGCCAACGTGGCTCTGCCGCACATCGCCGGCGGCCTTGGCGCTACGCAGGACGAAGCCACCTGGGTACTCACGGCCTATCTCGTCGCCAACGCCATCATTCTGCCGGCCGGCGCCTACATGACCACCTTCATCGGACGCAAGAAGTTCTACATGATCTGCGTCGCGCTCTTCGGCATCAGCTCGGCGCTCTGCGGCATGGCCCCCACGTTGTCTCTTCTGGTCTTCTGCCGCGTCCTGCAGGGCATCGGCGGCGGCGGCCTCGCCCCGTCCGAGCAGGCCATCCTCGCCGACACCTTCCCTCCGGCGAAACGCGGCCAGGCCTTCGCGATGTATGGCCTCGCCGTCGTCTGCGCACCCGCCATCGGCCCCACGCTCGGCGGCTACATCACGGACCGTTTCGACTGGCGCTGGATCTTCTTCCTCAACGTTCCCATCTGCCTCATCTCGCTGTTCCTCACCTCGCGCATCGTCGAAGATCCGCCTTGGGTGAAGAAGCAGGTCGCGCTCTCGCAGAAGGGCGGCATCAAGCTCGATTTCCTCGGCTTCGGTCTCCTCGGCCTCACCTTCGGATCACTCGAGTTCCTCATGGACAAGGGCCAGGAAGACGACTGGTTCTCCTCTCACCTCATCACCTTCTTCGCCGTTGTGTGCGTCGTCGCCTTCATCGCGATGATCTGGTGGGAGCTCAGGCAGCTTCGCACGGGCCACCGTCCCATCCTCAATCTCACTCTCTTCAAGCGTCGCAACTTCGCCATCAGCTTCCTGCTGATGTTCGTGCTCGGCTTCGCCCTGTACGGCACCACCGTGCTCATCCCGCAGTTTGTGCAGACGCTGCTTGGCTACACCGCTGAACTTGCCGGCCTTGTGCTCTCGCCTGCCGGCCTGATGATGATGTGCATGATGCCCATCGTCGGCTTTCTTGTCGGTCGCGTCGACCCTCGCAAGCTCATCGCCTTCGGCTTCATCCTCCTCACCTCCGCCCTGATGGAGATGCACACCCTCAATCTCGGCGTCAGCTACAACTATCTCGTCTTCGTGCGTTGCTTCCAGGCTTCAGGCCTTGCCTTCCTGTTCATCCCGATCAATACGATCTCCTACATCGGCGTAAAGCAGTCGGAAAATAACGACGTCTCCGGCCTCACCAATCTCGCACGCAACATCGGCGGCTCCTGCGGAACTGCGTTTCTGGCCACCATGTTTACGCGCCGCACTGCCGCGCACGAAAGCAACATGGTCCGCAACCTTACCCCGGGCAATCCCGCGTTCATGCATCAGGTCGCGAGGCTCAAGGCTATGTTCGGCGGACACAGCAGCGGCAATCCGATGACCGGAGCCGGCTCACACACCGCGCAGGCCTACATCTACAACCAGCTTCACCGCCAGGCCTCCATGCTGTCCTACCTCGACGTCATCCAGTACCTCAGCATCTTCTGCGCCTGCATGATCCCGCTGGTCTTCCTCATCCCCCGCCCGCCGAAGCACATCGATCCCTCAGCCGGGCACTAGACGAGAGAGCAAGTGTTATCCTCCGGCAGGATCATTTCATGCTCAAGACCGTCGCCAACGGAGACGCCCTTCGCATACAGATCCGTCCCCGCATCGATTGGCGCATCGGTTTTAATTTCCTGATTCTCGCAATTTGGGGTGCATACTTATTTTCGCCCTGGCATGGCTTCGAGAATCGGACGACGATCCATCAATCGGCATCTCGGGGTACGGCCACGATGGTCCTCGTCTTCCTGGCTTTTCTGATGATCCTCTACATCACCGTGAGATCGTTGTTCTACTTCGAAATCGTTACCGTAACGCCAGACGCCCTTCGTATTCAGGGACGCCTTCTCTCGTTCACTCTTTCCGACAAGCAATATGAGAACTCCCGGATCTCGAACCTGCGATACGAAGAATGGGCCGGCAGACGATACGGACCCCAGAACGGCATTCGCTTCCTCTGCAACGGTCAGACCATTACGTTCGCCCGCCAGGCCGACCCCTCCGATTCATGGGATCTTATCGACCGCGCTCGCGAGGTATACCCCTTCAAAATTCCCCCGCCTGCCGGCTCTCCGGCGATCACGCCTTGGTAGCCGCATTCTCCGCCTCGCGTTGAATCAACGCCGTGGAGCGAGCCCCTTCGCTCCGCAAACGTCAGTCCGCAATTTCTGTTGACATTCCTCGCCTCGAAGTTCAATCTCATCCCGTTCACAGGAATCAGTAAGTTGCAGCGTTGAACCGTAGTTGAGTTCAAGGCTCCCCCGTGCAGCGATTCCGCGGCTCTGTGCTTGAATCGGCCCCGACTCTCCAGTGTCATCTGGCGTATTTGTGTTCGCCGGCAAACTCCGTACTTCATAACGTTCGTCAACCAAGGAGACTAACCATGAAAAAATTTTCCGGGATCACCACAGGATTGTGTCTTCTCTTCATCGGTTCCACCATCTCACCCGCGCAGGAAATGCAGGGGCCGCCCAAAGTCCTCGTCATCATGCGCGAGTTTCTCAAACCCGGCCGAGCCGGCAGCACGCACGAGAAGAGCGAAAGCGCCTTCGTTCGCGCAATGACTGCCGCTAAATGGCCCACTCGCTACTTCGGGATGGATTCCCTCTCCGGTCCCTCGCGATCGTTGTTTCTGGTCGGCTACCCTTCCTTCGAAGCCTGGGAGAAGGACAACCTGGCCACACAGAAAAACACGACCCTTGCCGCGGCGATGGACCGTGCCAGCTTAGCCGACGGGGACCTTCTCACCCAGTACGAGTCGAGTACCTCTGTCCTCCGTGACGATATGAGCCTTCGCGCGAACGTGAATATCGCGCAGATGCGTTACTTCGAGATCTCCCAGTTTATCGTTCGTCCAGGCCATGAAAAAGATTGGGAAGACCTCGTGAAGATCTACGTCGAAGGATTTGGAAAAGCCGTCCCCAATGCCCATTGGGCCACCTACGAAAGGATGTACGGAGCCAATAACGGAGCCTCTACAGGCGCCGTCTATCTCGTCTTCAACCCGATGAAGTCTTTATCCGAAGTCGACAGCGGTATGGGCGACTCCAAAAAGTTCATCGACTCCCTGAGCGATAGTCAGAAAAAGAGGCTGGCCGAGCTGTCAGCGGCCTGCATTGAGTCAGTTCAAACCAACCTGTTCGCCTTCAACCCGAAGGAAAGCTATCCACCCGAAGAGTGGATCAAAGCTGACGGGTTCTGGAAGCCAAAAGCAGCGGCTCCCGCAGCAGCCAAACCCGCGCAGTAGCTCCGAACACCCTGAAAACTGAACTAAGACGAGCGGCCCTCCTCCCAGCGAATGGACGGAGGGCCGCTGAACTTATGGCGTTCCACTTCTTCGACTAAGTCCATTCCACAGAACGACCTGCGCACCGTTATGGATTCTTAATGAATTCCTACCTAACTCTTTATTCCGCGCTGGCTAATCTCAGCAGTGGTTCAGTTCGCGTGCTCGATGCCGCGGAGGCTACCGGAATGGAGAAGCAACGTGGAAACAAGAACAAAATCACCAGGGAAGACGCTTGGTCGCATCGGTTTGATCCTTGGAGTTGGACTGGCATTTAGCGCCGGAGATTCGCCGATGCAGGCCCAGACACCCAACCTGCAAACCGCAGTAGAAAATGCACAGACACCGCAGGACCAGAGGATTCAACAACTGCAGGACAAACTCGACGAGATCCAGAAGGAGCTGGCCGAGTTGAAGCGGGCCAATTCAACCCAGCCGGAAACCCATCACTTCACAACTGCCAAGGCCTCCGCCCCTCCTCCCGCTGTTTCGGAGGAGGAGACTGTCATAACCGATCCCTCCAACCCAAAGTCTGAGCCGTTCGCCTTCGCCGATTTCACCTGGCTCAACGGCAACCCACGCACAGTAGATACTCCGTATGCAACGAAGTTCTTCACACCGGAGATACGTTCGGATGTGAGTTATACCTACGACTTCCACCATCCGCAGGACGACACCATCGTCGGATCGAGCGAGGTCTTTCGGTCCAGCGAGGTTACGCTGACGGACCTTGGAATCGGCGGCGACTTCCATTGGAACAATGTGCGCGCACGCGTTTTGAGCCAGATCGGTCTTTACTCCACGGCCACGCCGCGCAACGATGCCAGCCCCGCGCGCGGACAGTGGGACCTTGCCGACGCCTATCGTTATGTCGGTGAGGCCAACGCCGGCTATCACTTCAACGTGCAGCACGGCCTCAACGTGGATGCCGGCATCTTCCTCTCGTACGTCGGTTTATTCTCGTTTTACCAATTCGACAACTGGGCCTATCAGCCGTCGTACGTCTCGTCGAACACACCATGGTTCTTCAACGGTGTCCGCGTGCAGTGGTATCCAACGGCTAAGCTGAAGATCGAGCCATGGTTCATCAACGGCTGGCAGTCCTACGGCAGGTTCAACAATCGGCCTGGACTCGGCGGACAGATCCTGTGGAGGCCCAACGGCAGGCTGGAGATTCTCGGCAACCAATACGGCTATGGCGAGGACGCTCTTGGCATCCCCTCGCGCACTCGCTACCACACCGACGACAGCATCCAGTACAAGTACTACCAAGGCACCACGCGACTTATCAGCATGGCTGCAGCGACGCTCACCGGAGACGCAGGTTGCGAGAGCGGCGGCGGCGTCAGCTGCTTCGGCGATGGCAAGAGCGGTCCCAAGCAGAGCTTCCTCGGCTTCATGGTCTACAACCGCTTGTGGTTTGATCGCAACAAGTACGCCCTTACCATCGGCGGAGGACGCATCAACAACCCAGGCCGCTATCTCGTCCTGCTGCCGCCGATCAACGGAGCGACCGCGGCCTCGGGAACACCCTACTTCACCGAGAATCCCGGGGATCCGTTCAAGGCGTGGGATGCTTCGGTCACAGCCGACTACATGCCGAGCCAGTACATCACCTACCGGCTGGAGTACAACCACCGCGCGGCAAACGTTCCGTACTTCGCCGGGCCTGGAGGCGTCACGCCGCCGGGAGGCAACACCGGACCTCTAGGATCTCTAGTCCCTGGATGGAGTCCCGATCTGCGCAATAGCGAGAACCGCATGACGGGCGCCATCCTTGTGAAGTTTTGAGGAGCTCTTAAGCCAGCCGTCGAAAACAACCACGAAAAGGCCCGGAGACAATCTGCCTTCGGGCCTTTCGCGTTCTCTTCTCAGTAGCGGTTTTCTCCGCCTATACCGGTCTCGGATTTCTCTCCTCAAACTGCCGCTGATGCCAGTATGGATACGCCAGCGGAACTTCGCTCGCCGCATCCAGCTTCGCAATCTGTTCTTTGGTCAGCTCCCAACCAACCGCGCCAAGATTCTGCTTCAACTGCTCCTCATTCCTCGCACCCACAATGAGCGTCGAAACCGTAGGCCGGCGCAGCAACCAGTTCAGCGCAATCTGCGGCACTGTCTTGCCCGTCTCCTTCGCAACCGCATCGATCGCATCGACCACCTTGTACAAATACTCCTCCGGCACCTGCGGACCCTCCGCGGCTGTCTTGTGCAACCGGCTCTCCTTCGGTATCGGCGATCCCCGCCGAATCTTTCCCGTCAATCGCCCCCACCCGAGCGGCGACCACACCAGTGTCCCCACTCCCTGGTCCAGCGCCAGCGGCATCAGCTCCCACTCAAAGTCGCGCCCCACCAGCGAGTAGTACGCCTGGTGCCCCACATACCGCGACCACCCATACCGCTCACTCACACTCAGCGATTTCATCAGATGCCACCCGGAAAAATTCGAACACGCGATGTACCGCACCTTCCCCTCACGCACCAGATCGTCAAGCGCCCGCAGCGTCTCCTCCACCGGCGTCGTCGCGTCGAAAGCATGCAGATGATAGATGTCGATATAGTCCGTCCCCAACCGCTTCAACGATCGTTCCGCCGACTGAATCAGGTGATACCGCGACGACCCCACATCGTTCGGCCCACCGCCCAACCGGAACGTCGCCTTCGTCGAGATCATCACATCCTCGCGCTTCAGCCGCGACAGCGCTGTGCCCAATGCCTTTTCGCTCTCGCCGTCCGAGTAGACATCCGCGGTGTCGAACAAGTTGATTCCCGCATCCATGCAGATGTCGACGATCCGGTTCGCCTCCTCCTGCGTCGTCTCCGACCACGCCCGGAAGAACTCATTCGCCGCGCCAAACGTCCCCGCCCCGAAGCAAAGCTCCGGCACCTTCAATCCTGATCTTCCCAGTTGACGATATTCCATGAGGACTCCTTATACTTCGCCTGATGCTCCCTGTCTGATGCTCATCACCGGCGTGAAGCTTCACATCCTGCTGTTCGCAAAAAACTAGTCGCACGTCTTCTTCGGCGGCACCGTCGTGTCGTCGCGAACCACCTTCCATCCATCCGGCGTCTTCTCAAATACGAGCAGAAAGTGACCATCCGCGTTGCCTCCGCCCGCCGCCGTGCGCTCCAGATGAAAATGTCCCGTCACAGTCGCGAAGCGCTCATCGAGCGGCTGCACCTCAAGCTGTGAAAAGCTCAGCGTGCCCATCTTCTCTTTAGTGCCGTAGTTCTTGCGATACGTCTCAACCATCTGGGCATAGCCGCGCGAAATGCTGGACCCGATGAAAAGAATATCGGGCGAGTTTTTATATCCGGTAACAAAAGCTTCCATGTCTCCGCGATTCCAGTCAGCAACCTGCTTGTCCAGCACGGCCCGAATCTCCCGCGACCCCGGAGTAGTGCTCTGGGCAAAGAGTACGGAAGGTATGACAAACACGATCAGGGCAAGAAAGCGAAGAGTTCGCACGAGTTAGAGCTCCTTTGGCAATAGATTGAGCATATAGCCAGATGGTCGAGCAGAGAACCGCGCCGTGTCTACTATCCGCCCCACTCCCCACTTCGGATAACCGCCACTATCCCGAATCTTCATGAGAATCGATACATTTTGCTTGCGAAACATATAAGTGATAGCTTATATATTCTGCATGCCAGAGAAACGCCAGGTCGCCCTCTTCCAAACCCTCGCCGACCCCACCCGCCTCGCCATCTTCGAGCACCTCTCGCGCGGCGAATCCACCGTATCCGCCATCGCCGAACGCTTTCCCATCTCTCAGCCGGCAGTCTCGCAACATCTCGCTGTCCTGCGCCGCTGCGGCCTTGTCGCCCATCGCCGCGAAGGCCGCAGCGCCATCTATCAGGCTCGTCCCGAAGGCCTGGCCCCGCTCACCAACTGGCTCACTCACTACCGCAGCTTCTGGCCGGAGCGTCTCGGACGCCTCAAAAACCTGCTCGCGAGCCAGAATCAGGCCCAATCTCCAACTCAATCCAAAGCTCAATCCAAAGGAGACACCGAATGAAAGGCACCGAATCCATCGTCGTCGACTATCCACTCAACGAGCCACCCGTCCAGGTCTGGCGAACCCTCACCGAACCGAAGCTCCTCGCCCAGTGGCTAATGGAAAACGACATCCAGCCCATCGTCGGACACAAGTTCAACTTCCGCGCCAAACCAATGGCCGACTGGGACGGCATCGTCCACTGCAAGATCCTCGAAGTCAATCCACCCCACAAGCTCGTCTACTCATGGCAAGGCGGAGCCGAAAAAGACGGCAGCCCCGGCCCGCGACTCGACACCACCGTCACCTGGACCCTCACACCTACTGCTAGCGGAGGCACACTCCTCAGCCTCGTTCACCATGGCTTCCAGCCCGACGACTACGCTTTCCAAATCATGGGCCAGGGTTGGCGCAGCATGGTCACCGCGGAAAAAATTAGCCGCATCCTCGCAGAAGCTCAAACTCCTGTCGCACCGTGAAAAGCGTTCGACACTGACGTTAGCCTCCGGAGTCCGGTGAATCACCCCCGGACTCCACCGGCTTATCCACCTGCGACTGATAGATCTCTTCCACCCGCTCCACCGTATCGATCTCGCTCACCGGCTTGTCCGTCCTGATGCGCAGAATCCGCGGAAACCGCATCGCATATCCACTCGCATGCCGCCCGCTGCGCATGATGTTGTTGAACGCCACCTCCAGCACCATCAGCGGCTCAACCGTCCGGAAAAATCCCTGATCCTCCAGCGTGTGCTCCATCATCCACGCGCTCATCTCCGCAATCTCCGCATCCGTCAGCCCGGAGTAAGCCTTCCCCACATTCAACAACTCACCGTTATCTCCCCGCACCGCAAACGTGTAGTCACTCAAAATTCCGGCGCGCTTTCCATGCCCAAACTCCGCGCCCGTCACCACCACATCCAGCGTTGCCAGCTCGCGCTTCAACTTCACCCACGCCAACCCGCGCCGCCCCGGCTGATACACCGACCCCGCCGCCTTCAGCATCACGCCCTCATTCGCCCGCGCCCGCGCATCCGCATACGCTCGATCAATATCCTCCGCCTCTCCACCAGCCGCGTCGGCGAAATCATCAACCGCTCCACCGCCTCGCTCTCCTCCGCGGCAAACAACACTGCCTGCGAGTCACGCGCGCGCTCATCCACCATCACCGGCGACACCACCCGCTCCACCAGCTTCTCCACCACCGCCTCCAGCCGATTGCGTCTCTCCCGCAGCGGCAGCTCCAGCAGCAACTCGCCCACCCGCATACATCAGGTCGAACGCCATAAACACCACCGGCACCTGCTGCCTCCACTCGTTCGAAACCTTCTTCCGCCCAATCCTCTGCCCCAACACCGCAAACGGCAGCGCCCGCGCCTGCGTCGAGATCCCACCCCAGAATCTCCCCATCGAAAATCAACGCCCCATCCCACCTCCGGCCGCACCCGCGCAAACGCCTCCTCCAACTCCGGAAAACTCTCCGTCACATCCTCCCGGTTCCGCGAGTAGATCGCCACCCTCCCCGGCTGCCCCGCATCGCCGCAATGCACCTGCGCCCGCATCCCGTCGTACTTGTCCTCCAGAAATGCCTCCACTCGTTGCTTCAAGACGCCACAGACTGTCTTCGATGCATCCGAGTTGCCTTCATCTGTCAACGGAACTGTCATCCTGAGCGACGCGGCGCAGTCAGCTGGAGCACTGCGTCTACATCGTCCGTCATCCAGCGGCAGAGCAACTTCATCATCTTTGTCTTCTGCCCTTCTTCACCGTCGCCGCGACTTCCTTCACCGGCTTCTCGGTAAACCGCTCCACCGCCTCCTCCGGCGTCTCGACCGGCGAGGCCAACATGAACCCCAGCGGATGAAACAGCCGCATCCGCGCCTCCCCCAGCGTCCCCGCAAACGCCCGCCGCACCGCACCCGCAAGATCCGCCTCCAGCATCACCGCCCTCCGTACCGCCTCCACCGCGACCCCCGCCGCAACCGCAATCGCCTCCTCCACCAGACTCTGCTTCACCCCAATCCGCATATCCCCCAGCATCAGCTTCAGCAGATACTTCGCCTCCAGCGGAGTTGCCCTCCGCAACATTCCCTCCACCAGCCCCGCGCGAATCGCCGTCGTCTTCGCCACCGCCATCCCCGCAAAGGCATCGGCCACCTCCACCAGCGTCAACTCAGCCGTCTCTCCCGGCCGCCTCAGGCGAAGCCATCAGCAGATCAAACGCCGCCGCCCCCATATCCCCATGCCGCCGATAAGCCGCCGTCAAAGCGACATCGCTCGCCCCACTCACCGCCAGCAACGCCTTCGACAACAAAGCCCCACCCGCATTCAGCTTCCGCGCATCCGCCTCCGCAAACGGCGTCCCCGCCAGATACAACGCAAACAACCCTGCATCCTCACTCTCCGGATCGCAGCGGCATGCACCGCCGAGATCGCCTCCGCGATCGCTGCCCGCTTCTTCAGCTTGCCCGCCTCCCCGGCCAACATCTCCGCCAACTCCGCCACTGCTGCAAATAAAGCCATCCCGCTCACCATCCCCCAAAACCCTGACGTTTGCCGTCTCTCCACTAAAAGATGCATTCCGCATCACATCAAGGCAGGAGTAACATCAAATAAGTGATGAACGCAGCCGCAAATCCGGTGACCGCCCCCCGCGTGACCGAGTCCCCTCTCCGGGGCGACCGTCACGACTTTGCCTAGCTGCGCCATCCCCCGTTTTCTACTCCCTACTCCCTAATCCCTAATCCCTGCCTCTTAGGAGCACTCATGTTCGACCGCCTCGACCAACTCGAAGCCCGCTACGAAGATCTCGGCCACCAGATGTCCGACCCCACCCTCGTCAACGACCAGAAGAAGTTCCAGTCCATCGCCAAGCAGCACCGCGACATGGAGCCCACCGTCGAAAAGTTCCGCGAGTACCGCAAGATCAAGGAAGGCATCGCCGAAGCCAAAGCCATGCTCGCCGACCCCGACCCCGACATCAAAGCGATGGCCCAGGACGAGCTCGACACGCTTGAGCCCCGCCTCTCCCCCGTCGAAGAAGCAGCTCAAAGTCCTCCTCCTCCCCAAGGACCCCAACGACGAGAAGAACGTCATCCTCGAGCTCCGCGCCGGCACCGGCGGCGACGAGGCCGCGCTCTTCGTCGCCGAGGTCTTCCGCATGTATCTCCGCTTCGCCGAGCAGCACAAGTGGAAGGTCGAAGTCCTCTCCCAGACCGAGTCCGGCATCGGCCACGGCCTCAAGGACGTCACCGCCATCATCGAAGGCGACAACGTCTACTCGCAGCTGAAGTACGAGTCCGGCGTCCACCGCGTCCAGCGCGTCCCCGCCACCGAAACCCAGGGCCGCGTCCACACCTCCGCCATCACCGTCGCCGTCCTCCCCGAGGCCGAAGAGGTCGACATCAAGATCGAAGCCAAGGACCTCCGCATCGACACCTTCTGCTCCTCCGGCCCCGGCGGCCAGTCGGTCAACACCACCTACTCCGCCGTCCGCATCACGCACCTGCCCACCAACACCGTCGTCAGCTGCCAGGACGAAAAATCGCAGATCAAAAACCGCGAAAAGGGAATGCGCGTCCTCCGCGCCCGCCTCTACGAGGTCGAAGCCGAGCGCATCCACCAGCTCCAGGCCAAGGACCGCAAGCAGCAGATCGGCTCCGGCGACCGCAGCGAAAAGATCCGCACCTACAACTTCCCGCAGAACCGCCTCACCGACCACCGCATCGGCCTCACCAACCACCAGCTCAACATGGTCATGGAAGGCATGCTCCAACCCACCATCGACGCCCTCATCGCGCACTACACCGCGGAAAAACTCAAGGCAGAAACACAAGCTGCCTAACCCTGGGCTGGGTAAATGTCTCTAGGAGTGCTTGACCCAACCCAACTCGTCGCAATGCTTTCGCTCTAGCGCGATAGCTTCCGAAGATGTTTTTCATGAAGCTCGTGATGCAGCTCATCGACCTTCTCTGTAGCCTTCTTCAACGCCTTCCTCCCGCTCGCCGTAATCGTATAAACCCTCCGCTGACGTCCTCCGACATTCTTTCGCGCAGACTTCAGAAGCCCCGCGCGCTCCAGACCATGCAGGAGCGGATAAAGCGTTCCTGGTCCTATGCGATAGCCGTGATGCTCCAGCTCCTCCATCATCGCAAGCCCAAAGATTGGCTCGTTCGAAGCATGCGTCAGAACATGGATGCGTATGAGACCAAAAAATAGTTCTCTCTGATAGCTCGGCATGAATTAGTCATACCTCCGCAACACTGAACGATATATATTATCGATATTCGATACAACTGTTCTTGAGTGACGTCCATCTTCAAAAGACAGCCATGATCTCTTGCGGAAAGCTGAAAAGTCGATGAGGGTCAACCACATTCGCCCAACGCTGACGATTGCGCTCTTCCTTATCCTGTCTGCTTCAACCGTGTGGGCGCAGGCCGGCCCTCCCTTTCAGACAGACGACCCCACTCCGGTAGACCTCGGACACTACGAGGCCTACATCTTCGGCACCGTCGGTGGCACTCCGGTCGAAATCGATCCGACTGGACCCGCGTTCGAATTCAACTGGGGCGCCATTCCCAACATCCAACTGCATGCAATTCTGCCTTTCGGGCAAATCCGTCCCAGCAATAATCCGATCTATGATCCTGCAGGGCAGGGCCCCAGCGCCTACGGTCTGCTGGATATGGAACTCGGCGTGAAGTACGGCTTCATCAAGCAAACGAAGCGCCGCCCGCAGATCGGCTCTTTCACCATGTTCGAAATTCCCACCGGCAACTCTTCCAAAGGTCTCGGAGTCGGCAAAGTCTGGTACAGGCTGCCCATCTGGGTCGCAAAAGACATCGGGCCGTGGAGCCTCGACGGCGGTATGGGATACACAGTCAACCCGCAGGATGACTATAAAAATTTTCTCTATGGTGGATTTCTGGTTAAGCGTGTGATCAGCGAAAAGCTGGAACTGTCCGCCGAAGTCTTTTCTCACGCCGGTGAGGGTATCGCCACACCACAGACACAAGCCTCAACTCTGATTGACGCTGGCGGCTACTACCACTTCAAATTCCCCGGTCTTCAGTTGCTCTTCGCCTACGGGCACTCCATCGCCGGGCAGACGGAAACCTACGCCTACCTGGGTCTCTACCGCACCTGGGGAAAAGATAAAGCTACCGACAAGGATGCAGACAAAAAGACCGCAGCAGACGCGATGTTCTCCGCGCAACCTCACAGGAACGGATCTCAGTGAGTGCAGCCGGATCATCGGTCTGCACGGAAGCTCACAAGGAAAGCAATCAATGGAAATTACAGTACGCAGCCTCTGGACCCTTATACATGGCATGGGATTCGGTGCGCTCTATCTGCTCGCATGTTCCGGCGCGCTCATAGAGCTTTATCGCTTCACCGTCCCGTCCGCGCCGTCTGAATCCACTCCGGGTCCCACACCGAACCAGGAACGTTTCCTGCGGATCTACCTCCTCACCATGGTTGTGCTCGCATGGGTCGCCGTGCTCACCGGAGCCTACGTCATCTATCCCTGGTATCGCGCCACGCCGCCGCCGGGAACAGCCGATCTCTCCATGTTTCCGCAACGCCTGCTGATGTCGAACTCCACCACCATCGGATGGCACTCGCTCGGAATGGAGTGGAAGGAGCACGTCGCCTGGCTCGCTCCCATCTCGATCACCATGGCTGCGTTTGTCTTCATCAGGTACGGTCGCGACCTCAGGAACCGCCGTCAGCTTCGTGCTGCGGTGCTCGGCTTTACCTTGGCGTCATTCATCGCCGCAGGGATAGCAGGTTTCTTCGGCGCGATGATCAACAAGTACGCGCCGGTCCAGGGCGGACATACGATTCAACTCAGCGTAGGAGCCGAAAAATGAACCTGTCAAATCGCTTTGCCTCAACGAGCGCCCCCGCCCTGACAAACGGCTCAGGCGCTGCCGCTCTTCTTTCGGCGGGCATCGGCGCGTTTGCTCTTGCGATCATTGCCCTCGCCGCCGACAAATCCGCCGCCATCAAGAGCGGCCTCATCTTCTACAAACCAACCGGACCTCTCTCCGGCGTAACCACCGTTGCAATTCTCATCTGGCTCTTCACCTGGGCCGTTCTGGAATGGCGCTGGCGAAATAAGACCGTCGCTCTCGCGCGCATCAATATCATCGCTTTCCTGCTGCTCGGCTTCAGCTTCCTGTTTACCTTTCCGCCCATCGCCGATATCTTCTGAAGAACTGCGCAAGACGATAACGATCGTCATCGCATCCAGTGCGAACCGGTCCTCCGCGCGCCTGTACGAGATGGAAGCCCTTGCGCGTATCGAATGGAACTCACTCCCATCCATCCTGGAATGTTGCGCCGCAGCATCTTCAAGCAAACTCCTTTCCCACTCGACGTCAGACTCAATTGGCCAGCGAGCGTCCTGAAGACTCTAGCTTCCGTACGCTGGCCTCCGCCGACTTCTTCACAAATCGTAGCGATACCAGACGAATCAACACAGCCCCTGGCCTGACGAGCGCCCAGTAGCGACGGAACTTCGCGCGCGACCGCTTGTCCGTTGTGGCGACCCGCGTCTCAGTGCACGCCATCGACGTCCCCGCGTCTACAGGATCGATCCGCAACGTCCACCCAATCTTCGCAAAACCTGGTTCGTGAAACGCCGCAAACTGCGTCGGGGAGAGAGCATGAAACACCGGTCGTGCAAGCCACGGCTGCGTCACCGCGCCAAAGACAATCTCGCGTCCGGCCTCCTCAGCAAGAACACCCCGACCCCAAAGCTTCGCCTGTTCAACCAAACCGAGGAGAGTCTTGTTCCTTTCCGGTCCAGCACCGAGAAAAATCTCGCGAACATGGAAAATCGAACGCACAATCGCAGACTCGTCCAGCCTCATACCGCAGATAACCGCAAACGTGGTCGCTGCAGGCGCAGCAACCTGGATGCAGTGACGTTCCCTCACCTCGCACTCTGGAAGAAACCGTTCGAGCCCGGAATCCGTACTCTTGTCGCCCTGGCATTTTTCCTGCCCATAACGCCACCAATAAATGATCGCGAGCGTCGCATAGGCTGCACCAGCGACAGCAATCATCGAACCAACCCGTTTTAATGCGACCTGAAAGAAAGATTTCATCCTCGGCCTCACAGCTATCTCACGCAAAATCTGCGACTCTCGATGTGATGCGAATCACGGGCCGCCAGACCATCTAGTCAGTGGTTTCGTGTCGCGGACGAACGCTCTCAGGAAAATTGATCTCGAGCGGAAGCCCCGACGCGTACGGTGTGGACCCACCCTTACTTCTTCGCGCGAGCCAGTTCCACCTCAGACCCGATAAACCCCCACGAATTCCAGGCCTCACCTTTCACTACCTCGCTGAATAACTGCATCGCTTGAGGAATCTCACGATGATTGTAGAGGTGCCAATTGCCGACGCCGTAGCTCACCGTATTGAACGAAAGCTCCGCCTCGACGTCATCCGGCTTCGCTGGCGGAGGCGGCAATACATCTTTTTCCGCAATCTTCCCCTGATAGAACCGCAGGAGACTCAAATAGAAATACAAATGAGGCTCGGTATTCTTCACCTCGGGCGTAATGCGAGCCAGCACTTCGCTCGCCTTCGCCTCCTGGCCAGCGCGACGCAGCGAAACGTACAGCCAGTTTGAGGTATCGATCAGACTGTCGTTGTTCTTCGCGAGCGCCCGCGCAGCCTCAAAAGAAGCAGCCGCCGCACTGAACTCTCCCAGAAAATAATGAGCCAGACCCAGGTGATAATGCGCATCAAGATTTTCCGGAGCTAACTCTGTCGCACGCTTCAGGTCCTGCATCGCTGGTCTGAACTCGCGCAATCCAAGCTCGCGATGTCCCCGCTCGACATAGAGATCAGCATCTTTCGGCGCGGCAGCCAATCCCTTGGTGCAGGTCGCGACTGCCTCTTTGTATTGCCTTCGTCCCGCCTCTGCCTTCGAAAGCGCGAGCACCAGCGCAACATTCTTCGGGTCCGCAGCAAGCTTCTTCCGTGCTGTCGTCACGCTCTCATCATCCGGAAGCGCATAGAGCTTTCGCCCGAGCGCCGAAGTGACCTCAAAGGAGCCTCCGCCCACCGTACCGGTCTGCGCATGAAGGAGAGAAACGGCACCCGTTCCCGATGTCGCAAAACAGAATCCAACACATAATCCAAGACACAATCCAGGCACGATGAGCCACCCCCGCCCAGAGGCCATGCGATCTACCAGTCTGCCCATCTCTTTCCCCCTTACCTCTTGGAATTTCAATTGGATCGGCCAGCAATAAGGCTCCGACAAAGGCAAATCACCATGTCAAGCCCTACCAAGCCTAATCGAAAGCCCGATTCAACTCGCAACTAAAACAAAAATAGTCGCTTATCCCACGAAAAATATTTCTCCGCAACTTGGCATTTTAGTTTTCTTCAATTCGTTAGAATAGAAGTAGATCAGAAAAAAGAAGATGGCCCGGCGAACCACATCCGGGCCATATCTCTTTATAAACCAGGACTTTGCAGCTAAACCATTTCGATGCAAGACTTTACCGGAGAAGTCCGGGGCGATCTCTATTTGAATGAAGACTTTAGCAAAAAGGACGGGGTGGGAGGGGTAGCCTCCTGTCAAACCATAATCGCAACCGTTTTATACTTGCCGGAAAACTGAATTCATTGAAGACCAGCAAACCAAAAGGAACAGCGAATGAACCTGCACCCGGCCCCGCACCTCTTCCGCGCACGCACTCTAACCATCGCTATCCTCACCACCCTTCTCACCACCTTCGGACATGCTCAGTCTGACGGCACCCCATCGCCCCCCTTCAACGGCGTCGCCCACGTCGCCATCCGTGTCCACGACCTCGCCGCCTCCATCGCCTTCTACCAGAAGCTCGGCTTCGAACAGGCCTTCGACCTCCGAAAAGACAACGTCCCCTACGAGTCCTTCATCAAGATCAACGACAGCCAGTTCATCGAGCTCTACCCCGTCACCGACAAAAATCCCGACGTCGGCTTCCTCCACCTCTGCTTCGAAGGCGTCGACCTCAACGCCATCCACGACGACTACGTCACCCACGGTCTCACCCCCACCGCCGTCCGCAAAGCCGGCGCCGGCAACCTCCTCTTCACGCTCGCCGGCCCACAACAGCCCTCCGGCCCGCAAAACATCGAGTACACCCAGTACGAGCCCGGCTCACTCCACTCGAACGACCAGGGCAAACACCTCGGTCCCGATCGCGTCGCTGAAAAATTGATCGCCGTCGCCCTCGCCATGAAGGACCCCACCGCCGCCCGCGACTTCTACATCAACCAGCTCCACTTCAAACCCATCGCCAACGACCAGATGGATCTGCACATGCCCGGCGAGTCCGGTCAGGAAGTCGAGATCGTGCCCGTCGCCGCCCTCGGCACCAAAGCCCGCCTCACCCTGGAATCGGAGAGCCTCGGCAAAGCCGCCCGGCATCTCCACAAAGAGGGAATCGCCGCAGCAAAAAACGGCGCCACCCTCACCATCACCGACCCCGACGGCAACATCCTGATACTCGAAACTCGCTGAAACCATCCATGACTCTTCGCGAGGCCCTCACCGCAGCAGCAGCAAAACTCGCCGCTGACGAGCACCTCCACGCCTCCGCAACCCGCGACGCCGAACTCCTCCTCCTCCACACCCTCAAGATCCCGCGCACCACCCTCGTCGCCCATCCCAACCGCGAACTCACTCCCAGCCCAACACGCCCTCTACGAAAAAAACATCGCCCGCCGTCTGCGCCACGAACCCATCCAATACATCACCGGCCAGCAGGAGTTCTACGGCCTCACCCTGAAAGTCACGCCCGCCGTCCTCATCCCGCGCCCCGAAACCGAACACCTCGTCGAAGCCGTCCTCAAACTCCTGCCCGCAAACCAGCCTCTGAAGATCGCCGATATCGGCACCGGCTCCGGAGCCATCGCGATCGCCCTCGCGGCCCATCTTCCACAAGCCGCCATCACCGCCCTCGACATCTCCACCGAGGCACTCGCAATGGCCGCAGCCAACGCCCGCGACCACAACGTCTCCGACCGCATCCGCTTCCTCCAATCCGACCTGCTATCCGCTCTCACTCACGAAGGCGAGACCTTCGACGCCATCGTCAGCAACCCGCCCTACGTCCCCAACTCTGACCGCGACACCCTACATCCCCAGGTCCGCAACCACGAACCCCCCACCGCCCTCTACGCCGGCGAAACCGGTCTCGACATCTACCGCCGCCTCATCCCCCAGGCCCACAGCGCCCTCAAACCAACCGGCCTGCTCGCCCTCGAGATCGGCCACGGCCAGCAGCGCAGACCTCACCGCCCTCCTCGACGGTTGGCAAAACATCTCCTTTATCAATGACCTCCAGCAAATCCCCCGTGTCGCCCTCGCCCGAAGGCCAGACGACGCCAAAATCGACTAAAATTCCTTGCATGAGTAGCGCGACTGAAACCCGCAGCGCCCCCGTTCGTATAACAGTTGGAGCGCCTGGCATGACCCACCCTGAACTTCAAGATCATCTCTACTCATTGGAAGAGCGCCTCCTTCATCCCGACCGCGAACGCGACCGCACCGACCTCATCCCTCTTTTCTCCGAAGAGTTCAAGGAGTTCTGCATCTCCGGCCGCATCTTCAACCGCCAGCAGGTCATCGACGCTCTGCTCAAAAGCGAGCCGCGCCCAGCGACGATTACCAACTACTACGTCGAACCACTGGCAGAGAACGTAGCCCTCGCCACCTACAGCGCCAAGACAGCACTCGTTGTCTCCCACCGTTCCTCTCTCTGGATCTTCCGCGACAATCGCTGGCAGCTCTACTTCCACCAGGGCACCATCGCCGCCTGAGTTCTTGACGACTGAGAAAAAGTAGCCCAAAAAGTAGCCCAGATCAGATATCACGTCTGCTACCCTCGCTTCATGCGTCCACAGCTCCTTACCCTGCTCCTGGCCTCCTGTCTCACCCTCCCCGCCACACCCTTCCTCACTGCCCAAACCGCCGCCGACTCCTCCGTCGAAACACGCATCGCTAGGCAAAACTCCCTCTTCGAAGAGCTCTACCAGGCCGATCTCAAGAACAGCCCCGAGCGCGCCACCGCCTACGGAGACTATCGCTACAACGATCAGCTCTCCGAACGATCTCTCGCCGCCGCCGACCGTCGCCACACCGCAGACGTCAGCTACCTCTCGCGCCTCAAAGCCATCCCCACCACCGGCTTCCCCGAGCAGGACATCCTCTCCCACGACCTCCTCACTCGCGTCCTGCAGCAGCGTCTCGACGACTACGAACTCAAAGAGTACGAGATGCCTGTCGACCAGATGAACGGCATCCACACCAGCCTCGCTGATCTTCCCCTCAGCATGCCCTTCGACTCGGTCAAGCACTACGAGGACTACATCGCGCGCCTGCACCAGATTCCGCGCGTCCTCAATCAGACCACCGAAGTGCTTCGCGCCGGCCTGAAGGACAACCTCATGCCCGTACGCTTCCTCCTCGAGAAAGTCCCCGTCCAGTGCAACGGCATCATCGAGGCTGACCCCTTCCTCATCCCGACGAAGAAGTTCCCAGCCAGCATCTCAGCCGATGACCAGAAGCGCCTCACTGCCGAGATCACCGACGCGGTCAACAAAGACGTCATCCCCGCCTATCGCTCCTTCGCGGCCTTCGTCGCGACTGACTACGCCCCGCACGGCCGCACAACCCTCGCCGTCACCTCTCTGCCCGACGGCGCGAAGCGCTATCAGAACGACATCCTCGCCCGCACCACGACGCACCTCACTCCCGATCAAATCCACACCATCGGCCTCAAAGAGGTCGCTCGCATCACCGCAGAGATGACCACCCTCGCCCACAACGCGGGCTTCAAGGACCTCGCCGCCTTCCGCGACTCCATCAACAGCAACCCGAAGTGGACCCCCACTTCCGGCGACCAGATCCTCGACGACTACCGCCGCTACATCGCGCAGATGCAGCCCAAGCTCCCGCAGCTCTTCACCTTCATCCCCGGAAGTCCCGTCACTGTCGAGGCCATCCCGTCCTTCCAGGCCGCCGCCGCAACTCACTACCAGACCGGAACACCCGACGGCAAACGTCCCGGCCGCGTCGTCGTCGCCACCAGCGACTTCGCCCACCGCACGCTGCTTGAAGACGAGGCAGTCGCCTACCACGAGGGCATCCCCGGCCACCACATGCAGCTCTCCGTTCAGCAACAGCTCAAGGGCTTGCCGAACTTCCGCCTCCACACCGGCTTCAGCGCCTACACCGAAGGCTGGGCTCTCTACGCCGAGCAGCTCGGGAAAGAGGTCGGCTTCTACCAGGACCCCGTCAGCGACTATGGCCGCCTCAACTCCGAGCTTTTCCGCGCAGTTCGCCTCGTTGTCGACACCGGCATTCACGCTCAGGGATGGACCCGCGACCAGGTCATCGAGTACATGCGCAAAAACGACGTGAACGAACCGCTCGCCCAGTCCGAAACCGACCGTTACATTGCCTGGCCCGCACAGGCCTGCTCCTACAAGCTTGGTCAGCTCAAGATCATTGAACTCCGCGAACGCGCCAAGAAGGAGCTAGGGGCCAAATTCGATATCCGCACCTTCCACGATGAAATCCTTAGCGGCGGTTCGCTCCCACTCGACATGCTGGACCAGCGCACCACCCAATGGATCGCCGTCCAGAAATCCAAACCCAACCACACAGTAGCTGTCGGCGTGCCGCTCTCCAATTAGAGCCCCGCGCACCAGTCGTACCCCAGCTTCGTCCAATAATCGTCAGGCTGCATGTCGGTGTATGCGATCAGGCCAATTCGCTTGATCTGTTTGTAACCGTACTTGATCGGCATATGTAACCGAATCGGTGCGCCATGCCATTGCGTCAACGGCCTGCCCGCCATCTCAGTCGCCAGCAGGCTCTGTGGATGTTTGCATGCCTGCAAACTGAACCCGCAATAGTAGTCGCCATCCGGCGTCTCCATGTAGACATACTTCGGCAGCGACCCATCCGGCTTTTTCTCCGGCGGATACTTCGTAATCAAATCCGCCAACCGGTAGCCACCCCAATGCACCACCTGGCTCCAACCCTCAATGCACTTGAACTCCGTCACTAACTCGTGGTGAGGCAGGCTTGTCACATCCTCCATCGTCAACAGCAGCCCCGGCGTCCCAGGTTCAAGCGTATTGTCCGATTCGCCAGCCTCCTCCTGCCCGCGTGGCCGCTTGTTTCCCTGCGACTTCTTCAACGCCGCGAGCGCCGCTTCGAACGCCGGCGACAACTTCGTCTCCGGCTTGTCCTGACCGCCGGTTCCACTCATAGTGCTCGCCGGCCCACCCTCCATCATCGGGCCTTCGCCCGCTCCTGCGTCGCTGTTCGGATCCATCTTCGCCTCGTCCTTCGGAGCCACCTTCGTATCGTGTAGCACCGGACTCGGCTCTTTCTTTGCGGCGTACTTGTACTCCCACTCCGTCACATCGTCGACATACTGCGGAAACCGTTTCGCATTCTCCACCCCCACCATCTGCAGACGATAACTCTCCGGCATCAGATCCATCTTCAATCCAAAGTTTCCATTCGTCCGCAGTTCCATCGACCGCTCAACCGGATACGTCGGCGCCAACCCGCGCTCATCGAACACCGCACGTGCCACCTTCGCATTGAAATCCAGCGTCTTACGTAGCGGCCGCGGAATCAACTGATCTCCCGGACTCCGATCAATCCACCGATAAAACCCGTACCCGCCCGCTGCCGCAACAGCCGCCACCAAAAAACTCCGCCGTGTCCGCCGACCCGACTCTGCCCGCACCGCAGCATCCGCAGCCAGCGAGTCGAGCCGCTCGCGTTCCCCGTCCCGCTCCCACTCGCGGACGCGATCGTCATCGCGATCCTTCCGCTCCTCCTCCCACTTCCGTCGTTCCTCCTGTTCCTTGCGTTCCTCCCGCCCATCGCTCATCGCGCACTCCTCTCTTCCTCGAGCGGTGCCTTCGCCGCCGGGACGATCTCATACCCGCTCACCATCGACCTGAAGTTGTTCCACCCGGCCAGAATCACCTGCACCACATGCACCACAAAAAATCCGCAGAACCCCATCGTCAACCAGAAGTGCTCCCACCGCGCCATCTCGTATCCGCCCAGCAGCGTCGTCACCCAGTGCACCTGCGTCGGCTTGTAGATCGAAAGCCCCGTCACCAGCGAGCCCAGCCCCATCAGAATCACCGCAGAGTAAGCAATCCGTTGTGCTCCGTTGTACTTCTTCTGTGGCGGCAGCCCCTTGCGCAGATGCAAATCAACCAGCGTCACCTGAATCGCATCCTTGATCGACCTGCGTTCAGGCACCAGCAATCGCCACTCCCTCGAGATCAACAGATACGTCACATACAAAATCCCGTTGATCGCAAAGATCCACATAAAGAAGAAGTGGTACCCCAACCCCTCCGTCACGCGATATGGCGCGTTGATCGCCTTCCAGAACCACGGCGGAAACAACCGCACCAGCGTCAGCGATCCCACGCCCACCCGATACACAGCATGCGGATGTTTGTACGCGTTATCCGAATCATTCCAATAGATCAGCAACCCGCTCCAGATCATCGTGAATAACACCGGAAAATTCACCCAATGCATCCATCGAATCGCCAGGGGATGCTTCTTCTCGAGCCGTATCGTCGCCTCCGCGGGTTTTCGCTCCACGGTAGCCATCACAGCAGGCGCAGTTACAGCCGGAGGTGCAACTGCAGGCAAAGCCGCGTCTGCCGGCTTCTCCGCCGCTCCGTCATCCGCAACCGGCGAAGCCTCAACATGCCCCTTACAAGATTCAGCTATTGGCGCAGCCGGCTCACTGGGCTCATTCCCGTCCATCGGATTCTCCGGCATTCGAGCTCCCATCCTGCGCACCAGCGCAAAACGTCCACACTCAAGTATCGTTCGAACCGTTAGATTGGATTTACCCCCACAGGTTACGCCTTATCTCTCGCGCAATCGAACCCTACCGCAGCTCCACCCTAACCGCTGCTCCTGCCTCATCTACGAACGTAACCTCCTTCGCGCTCATCACCGCGCGCTTCTCGCCGCCGACACCCTCTACCGGAAACACCGCCGCCTTATCCGCATCCGTCCAGCACACCAGCCCGGTCAGGCAGAACAGATGCTGTGGAACTCCAGGCAATCCATTCCACCCCTGCACCAGAACAAACTGATGCCGTGCTGAATCTTCCACCAGCGCGTCGTTCGAGTAGTTGATATACACCCGCGTCCCATCCTGCGCGGCGCCGTTCCGTTCCACCTTGCCCAGCGGGTCCCGCACAAAGATCCGTTGCCGAAACACCCCCACGAAGATCGCAAGCAACAGGGCACCGACGATAAGAAGCTTCTTCAAGCGTTATTTCTTCTCCTCGTGGTACTCCTGCTCCGTATTGATCCCCCACAGTGCAGTTTTATCGACATGCCCAGCCACAAGGCCATCCACCACCGTCATCGCGGTCAACATGCTGTGGTCCTGGTTGTTGTACTTGTGCATCCCGTTTCTCCCTACCAGAAACAGATTCTCAAACCCGTCCGTAAACTCCCGCAATTCCTCGAAACGGTCATACGTCCCGAAGTAAGCCGGATAGGTCTTCGGCACCCGCACCACATGCCCATCCGAAACATCCTCCGCGTTCAAAATTCCGATCTTCGCCACCTCACCGATCGCGAACTTCTTCAACTCTTCATCCGGCATCTTCCACAAATCGTCCGTGTCGTAGCAGAAATACTCCAGCCCAATCCAAACCTTCGTCGGATCCGACACCAGATACGGACTCCAGTTATTGAAGATTTGTAACCGTCCCAGTATCACATCCGGCTCCTGCACATAAATCCAGGTGTCTTTCAACAATCCGCCATCCGGCTCTTTTACCTTCAACCGATCCGCCAACAGACCGACGGTAATAAAGTCGCGATACTGCAGCCCCGCGCTCACCTCGCGCACATTGGCAGGGATGGGAGCGTCCATCGCCTCCACCAACTCGCGCATCGGCATCGTCGAGAAAAAATAATCCCCCGCAAACGTCTGCCGCTCGCCCCTCTCATTCACCGCGTCAATCGAAACCACACGCTTCGCGCCGCCTTCCATCGAGCAGTGAATCCGATCCACCCTCCATCCCATGTGGATCTCTCCACCCTTCTCGAGAATTTGGTCAGCCACATGCTCCCAGAGTTGCCCAGGGCCAAACTTCGGATACATGAACCGCTCAATCAAGCTCGTATCCGTCCCCTTCTGCGCCAGATCGCCGCTGCCCTTTTTCCTTCTCCCGAAGGCCTTCTTCACAAAATGTTTCACCGCAGTCGTCAAGCTCAAACCCTTGATCCGCTGCGCCCCCCACTCCGCCGAAATCTCATTGCAGGGCGTCCCCCATACCTTCTCCGTATAGCTTTTGAAAAACGTCAGAGTAGAGTTGCCGCCCAAACCGGTTGATCAGAAAATCCTCCAGGCTCTTCTCCGGAGCAATCTGACTCACCCGCGACTTCATATAACTCGTCCCCACCCGGAACGTTCTCACCAGACCCAGATTCTTCAGGGTCGTCCCCGTCAGCGTAATCGGATAATCGAAAAACTTCCGCAGATAGTAGATCCTGCTCTTCCGAGGGCGAATCAGCATCACAAGGTCAGGATCATGCGGAGCGACCGTCACGAGAATCTCCGCAGCCTCCGGATCCGATTCCTCCTCCTCCTCCGTCTCCTCTGCCGCATGATGATCGATCGGCCCGGCCCCGCGAAGCACAGGCTCCTCATGCAAATGCGCCGGGATCGCAACCACACGCTTCTTTCCCTGATAGCTGATCTCTGTCTGATTCTCGTGGGGCTCCGACGCCGAATTCCCCACATCGGGCGGCATCAGCTCGACCCACCACTCCATCACGCGGTCGCTCTTGGAGAAAAAACGGTGGCCTCCGATATCCATCCGGTTGCCCTTGTACTTGATCGTCCGCGAAATTCCGCCGATCTCCTGGCTCGCCTCCAGGATGATCGGTTTAATATCGGTCCGCCGAAGCAACTCAAGCCCAGCCGTCAACCCTGCCGGCCCCGCACCGATAATTACCGCAGTTTTGCCCATTTGAAAGTGATCAGCTCCTGAGAAAACACACTTCAGCCAGTATACGTATCGGCGTCTCGAAGGCAGAAAACCGGTCTCGCCACATCAATCAGACGCACAGTCTCCCGACTCCCCATCGAACTCTTCATTTTGAGCGCACGCACGAATTGCCCTCTGCGACGTAGTGCTACCCTCGTGCCCAGTGGGGTTGGAAGCCTCGAGATGTGATCGTGCGGTAACCTGTTAGAATAGGAGCTTCCCGGAGATGATGCATTCGATTCAGAACAAACGGATAGTAATATTCGGCGGCGTGCTCGCCATGGCACTGACTGCCATCTTCTTCTCCCTCTTCTTCAACCGATTCGCCGGTCTTAGGTCGGGAGATGGAGAGTTCGCTGGCGGCTACGTCCTTGTGCACGGCAGCATGCCGTTTCGCGACTACTTCAGCACAAGTCCTCCGCTGAGTCAGTTCAAGAGCGGCATTCTGTTGAGCCTGTTCGGAGAAAAGCTCATCGTCTCCCGCGCCGCAGGCCTGGTGGAACGAAGCTTCATCGCGCTTATCGTGTATCTTTGGCTGTTGCGCTTGTGCCGTCCCGCGCACGCAGCGATCGCCGCCTTTGCAACTCTCGTAATCTCAACCGCAGATTTCGCCGATCCAATAGCCTCCTATAACCACGACTGTATTTTTTTCGCCATCGTGAGCGGCTATCTGGCTAGTTTTGTTCTTGACCGATATCGATCCGTCCGCTCCATACTCTGGCTGAGTCTCGCCGCGGGATTGGCCGCCGGACTCTCACTGATCACGAAACAGACCGTCGGCCTGGGTGCAGTGGTCGCTGTGCCGGTCGTTGTTGCCGCTATCGTATGGCGAATGCAGACCTTTCGGCGCGCCCTTGTCTGGTTGATTGGCTTCGGCATTGGGGCGGCAATGCCCGTAGTCGCCCTTCTGATCTGGATAGCGACACTCGGCTCACTCAAGGCATTTCTGGTGGCTATCTTTGTCAAAGGCCCTGCCGCGAAAGCACAGAACGGCGCAGGCGATTTCGTTACACGTGCGATTCGAACAGTGGGATTGGGCGCGAGGGCCGCCATCTTGGCCATCTCTGCCGCGCTTATCTCGGTGTGGCTCACTATCCGCTCTGAGCGTTCACACTCCGATCAAAACGTGAATGGCCCACCGTGGGAGATGCCTGCCGTGGCCGCCTTCGGCATCGCCTCAATTGCATTGGGGGTATTTCTCTCCTTCCGCCATTGGGGACATGCGCATCACTCCTGGCCGGGGGCGAACACGATCTCCCTCATGATCGTTGCCCTCGTTGTCCTACTCGCCTTCGGCACATGGCAACTCCTCAACGGTACCCAGAGCGAGTACCAGGCACGGATCTATCTCTTGGCCGCAGTCTCGTTCAACATCGCCTTCATGCTGTCGCTCTCATATCCGTGTTTTACCGCGATGCTGCTGCCGGGCATCGGCCTCTTAGTTGCCGGGTCGCTCGCAGCAAGCCGCGGCCTCGGACGACTGGCCGTTTATGCCGTCGTGATGCTCCTCTGCGTTGACGTCGTGCGGATCAAGCTCGATATTCCTCTTCAGTTCGGCTTCCTTGCTGACGGTCCCGTTTCGACTGCAACCGTCCGCTCCGATCAACCAAAGCTCCGTGGTATGCTGCTTCCTGCTGAAACAGCCCGGCTCCTCGACGGAGTCGCCCACATTGTTGCATCAAATACTACGCCGTCTGACACCATCTTCGCGTTTCCGAGATGGTAGTTTTTTATCCGTTAACCGACCGCAGATGGCCTACCGAGTCGGGTTCTCACAACGTGGATGTCGTCAACGACACGTTTGCCGAGAAGGAGGCTGCGCGACTCCTCGCAAATCCTCCGAAGGTCCTCATCTACCTTCCCGAGACCGAGGAACAGTCCCATAACGAGGAGATTACCTGGCGCAACGGACATCGCATGGGCCAGAGAGACATCGCCGCCGCGGTGGAAACCCTCGCCGAAAACTATCGCCTCGCCGGCGTCTATCCCACACTTCCGGAAAATCAGGACGTCTATGTCTACGTTCGACCTGGCGAGCCGGCCATTGCCAGCAAATAAGAGAACGGCGCCGGCGACTCAGCAACTGGAAACGTGCGACCACGACGAACGCGCGGTCGCACTTCGAATCGCATAACCTCCACATTCAGATCCATCACACTGCGTGAGAAGTCTGATCAGAGATGTCAATCGCACGCCCCTTCACCTCGAACTCCAGCCCGTTCTTGCCAGCCTTCACCACAACATGGTCGCCATGCAGCACGCTGCCATCCAGTATCTTCACCGCCAGCTTGTCCTGCACCAGCCGCTGGATCGCCCGCTTCAACGGCCGCGCTCCATACGCCCGGTCGTACCCGGCCTTGAAGATCGCCTTCCGCGCGCCATCCGTCAGCTCCAGCGTAATCTTGCGATCCGCCAGCAGCTTCTGCAGATCCTTCAGCCGCAGATCGACGATATGCGTCAGCTGCTCATCGCCCAGCGGATGGAACACCACAATGTCGTCCACGCGATTCAGAAACTCCGGCCGGAAGTGCTTCCGCAGCTCATCCATCACGCGGCTCTTCGCCTCTTCAAAGCCCTCTTCGCCCGGGGCCCACGCCGTCGACAACTGCGCCGCGCCAACATTCGACGTCATGATCAGCACCGTGTTCTTGAAGTCCACCGTCCGCCCTTCGAGTCCGTCAGCCGCCCGTCATCCAGCACCTGCAGCAGCACATTGAACACATCCGGATGCGCCTTCTCGATCTCATCGAACAGCACCACCGCATACGGCCGACGCCGCACAGCCTCCGTCAACTGCCCGCCCTCGTCATACCCGACATATCCCGGAGGCGCGCCAATCAACCGCGCCACCGCATGCTTCTCCATGTACTCGCTCATGTCGATCCGCACCATCGCGGCCTCGTCATCGAACAAGAAACTCCGCCAGCGCACGCGCCGTCTCCGTCTTACCAACGCCCGTCGGCCCAAGAAAGATAAACGAACCAATCGGCCGCTTCGGATCGCTCAACCCCGCGCGCGAACGCCGAATCGCATTCGCCACCGCGCTCAGCGCCTCGTCCTGCCCAACCACGCGCTCGCGCAGACGATCCTCCATCTGCACCAGCTTCTGCATCTCGCCTTCCAGCATCTTCGCCACAGGAATCCCCGTCCACTTCGACACGATCGCCGCAATATCCTCCTCGTCGACCTCTTCCTTCAGCATCCGCGACGGCTTCTTCGCAACACCCGTCTTCGCCTCAGCCGCATCCTCGCGCACCGCCGCATCCTGCTCCGCCGTCAACTCGCGCAGCTCCGCCTCCAGCTTCGGAATCTCGCCATACTGCAGCTCCGCCGCGCGCTGCAGATTGCCCTTGCGCGTCTCCTCCTGCATCTGGAACCGCAGCCCCTCCAGCTGCTCCTTCAACTCCGCAATCCTGCCAATCGCCCCGCGCTCCTTCTGCCACCGCGCACGCAGCCCCGCAGCCTGTCTCCTTCACCTCGGCCAGCTCGCGCTCCACAATCTCCAGCCGCTCCTTCGAGCCCGCATCCTTCTCCCGCTTCAACGCCGCGCGCTCAATCTCCAGCGAAGTCGCCCGCCGCTCCAGATCATCAATCTCCACCGGCACCGAGCCAATCTGAATCGCCAGCGCCGCCGCAGCCTCATCCACAAGATCAATCGCCTTGTCCGGCAAAAACCGGTCCGATATATAACGATGGCTCAACGTAGCCGCCGCCACAATCGCCGAATCCTTGATCCGAACCTTGTGGTGCGCCTCATACTTCTCCTTCAGCCCGCGCAGAATCGCAACCGTGTCCTCGACATTCGGCTCGCCGACATACACAATCTGGAACCGCCGCTCCAGCGCCGCATCCTTCTCGATGTACTTGCGATACTCATTCAGCGTCGTCGCGCCAATCGCCCGCAGACCACCGCGAGCCAGCGCCGGCTTCAGCATGTTGCTCGCATCCATCGCTCCCTCGGCCGCACCAGCGCCCACCAGAGTATGTAACTCATCGATGAACAAAATAATCTCGCCGTTCGAGTCCTCAATCTCCTTCAGCACCGCCTTCAGCCGCTCTTCAAACTCGCCGCGAAACTTCGCCCCCGCAATCATCGCCGCCAGATCCAGCGCGCACACGCGCTTGTTCTTCAGAATCTCCGGCACATCGCCCAGAAAGATCCTCCGCGCCAGCCCCTCCACAATCGCCGTCTTACCCACACCCGGCTCGCCAATCAGCACCGGATTATTCTTCGTCCGCCGCGACAGCACCTGCACCACGCGCCGAATCTCCTCATCCCGCCCAATCACCGGATCGAGCTTGCCCCGCCGCGCCAGATCCGTCAGGTCCTTCGCATACTTCTCCAGCGCCTGAAACTTGCCCTCAGGATTCTGGTCCGTCACCCGCTGCGACCCACGCACCGCACTCAGCGCCTTCAGAATCGCCTCATGCGTCGCACCCAACGCCGCCAGCGCCATCTGCACCGGATCGTTCTTCGCCTTCGACAGCGCCAGCAGCAGATGCTCCGTCGAAACGTAGTCGTCCTTAAAGTTCTCCGCCTCCTTGAAACCCTGCTCCAGAACCTTCTGCAGCGCCGCCGACTCATCCCCGGCTGCGCCGCCACCCTGCACCTTCGGCAGCTTCGCAATCGCCGAATTCACCCCGCTCAGCAACTGCTCCACCGGCACGCCCACCTTCTCCAGCACCGGGATCACCACTCCCTCGCGGTCCTCCAGCAGCGCCGCCATCAAATGCAGCGGCAGCACCTCCGGATTGCCATTCTCCGCGGCATGTCCGCTGCGCCGCCTGCACCGCCTCCTGCGACTTCACCGTCAACTTGTCCCACTTGATCGCCATAACGATCCTCTCCTCTTATTTTCAGCTTTGCACCCTGTTAGACGCTCAACGGCCTCAATAAGATGCGTAAATGTGATAACAACTGACTCATATCTTGAAGCCAGCCCCAAACCCACCCCATTTGCACGCCACCACAGACGACCGCATCCAAACCGATAGTCCACAATACGCCTCATCTCTCCAACATGCCCGCCAAAGACCCTGCGGTCCTCACCAACTCGCTCACAGACGCCATGCTCTTAGCCGCGACCGGTGGCCTCCTGGACGTCGTCGTCTACCTCCTCCACGGACATGTCTTCGCTACCGCCATGACCGGCAACGTCATCTTTCTCGGCATCGCCGTCGTCAGCCAGAACTGGGGCGAAATCATTCCTCACCTCACCCCCATCTTCGCCTTCCTCGCCGGCGTCACCACCTCCAAACACCTCCGCTCCCAGCTTGGCATTCGCTCCCTCCACCTCAGTCTGCTCGTCGAGATCGTCACGATCTTCCTCCTCGGCTGGCTCCCCGCCACCTTTCCTCAGATGGCATTTACTTCGATCATCGCCTATGTCGCTGCGATTCAAGTCGCCAGTTTCCGCCGTGTCGACCGCTTCGCCTTCAACTCCACCTTCGCCACCGGCAACCTCCGCGATGTAGCCGAAGGCATCTACGACGCGCTCCTTCCCAACGCCTCGCGCGAAACCCGAAAAAACGGCCGCGCCGAAGCTCGCGATCTCGGTCTTATCACCCTCTGTTTTCTTGCCGGAGCCGTTCTTGGCGCTTGGTCCGCCCCTCACCTTGGCAATTACTCCCTCTGGCTCGCAGAACCCCTTCTCATCGCCGTCGCCCTCCACTGTCGCCGCCACTGGCGAGCACACTCCCATACGCCGCATCCGCACCTTTCCTGACCTTCTAAAACAACCCCTCCCCTCCCCATTCCCGGAACGGCACAAAAATCACCCCCTTGCGCCATCCCCCCTGACGCGAAAGTCGTACATGGCGGCTCCCCGCAACTTGTTACCCTTACATCACTTGCACCACCCGGGAGTCCCAACGTGCCCCGATCCTCTTATGTCTGCCTTGCGTCTTCTCTCCTCGCCGCCACGCTCCTGTGTGGCTGCGGATCTTTCCAGGAAAAGCCCCTCACCTTAGCCGGCACCACCAGCACAACAACTCCAACAACGCCCTCCACCACTCAAGGCTCCGCAATCGTTGGCAACGTCCACGGCGGCCAGGAGCCCGTCGTCGGGGCCCATATCTATCTCTTCGCTGCGAACCCCGCAGGATACGGCGCACCCAGCATCTCCATGCTCAGTCCCGGCCAGCCCGGCGTCGCCTTCGACGCGATTGGCAACTACGTCCTCACCGACAACGGCGGCTACTTCCAGATCACCGGCGACTACAGTTGCACCACCGGCCAGCAGGTCTACATCCTCGCGGTCGGCGGCAACCCCGGCCTTCCCGCCGGCCAGGTCAACCCTGCTCTCGCTCTCATGTCCGCCCTTGGCGCCTGCCCCCAAGGCCAGACCAACTTCGCCACCGCCGTCCCCTTCATCTTCATCAACGAAGTCTCCACCGTCGCCGCTGTTTACTCGCTTTCCGGTTTCATGACCGACGCCACACACGTCAGCTCCACCAACACCCCCGGTTCTCTCCAGGGAATCGCCAACGCCTTCCTCACCTTCAACAACCTCGTCAACGTCGCCACTGGCGGCGCCCTCACCCAGAACGCCCAGGGCGATGGAGTCGTTCCTCAATCCGAGATCAACACTCTCGCCAACCTCCTCGTCAACTGCGTCAACTCCGACGGCACCGCCGCCTGCGCCCCGCTCTTCTCCAACGCGCATAGTTCCTCCGGCGCCGCTCCCACCGACACCATCGCCGCGATGCTCAACATCGCCCACAACCCCGGCGCCAACGTCGCCGCCCTCTTTACCGCGAGCCAGACCAACATCGCCTTCCAGCCCACTCTCTCCGCCGCACCCAACGACTGGTCCATCGCCATTACTTACTCCGCCCCCAACATGGCCGGTCCCTACTTCCCCGCCATCGACTCCGTCGGCAATATCTGGGTTCCCAGCTACACCACCAACACCCTCACCGAGTTCGATCCCACCGGCAACATCCTCTCCGGTCTCTCCGGCTTCTCGGGCGGCGGCCTCAACCTCCCCTACTCCATCGCCATCGACTCCCACGACGATCCCTGGGTCATCAACTTCGGCCCCGCCAACGCTTCCACCGTCTCCAAATTCTCAACCACCGGCGCCCCTCTCACCAGCACTCCGTACCCCTGCGCCGACGTCTGTTTCTTCGGCGCATTTGACGCCTTCCAGAACCTCTGGATCTCCGGCTCCGATCACGCCACCGTCCTTCAGCCCAGTGGCAGCGTTCTCAAGAAATTCACCACCAACGGCTACGACTCCGGTATCGCCGTCAATAGTGTCGGCGCAGCATGGACCATCGGCGCGCCTCGCAAGCTTTACCATCTAGGCCTCCCCGCCACGCTCTCCTCTACTGCAGAAGCCGTCACCTCCCCTACCGCCAGCCACGAGCTCACCTCCGTCGCCATCGACTCCTCCGATAACATCTGGTATTCGAGCAACCAGAACAACTCAATCGGCAAATCCGACAAGAACGGCGTCAGCCTGTCCGTCGTCGGCGGCGGCTACACCGGCGGCGGTCTCAAAGGCCCAGAGCAGCTCGCCATCGACGGCAGCAACCGCGTCTGGGTCGCCAACCGCGACGGCAACTCGCTCTCCGCCTTCAACAACGACGGCACCCCCATCTCACCTTCCACCGGCTACCAAGCGGCCGGCATCAGCAGCCCTCGCGGCCTGGCCATCGACGCCTCCGGCAACGTATGGCTCACCAACTTCACCTTGAACTCGCTCACCGAATTCATCGGCATCGCCACACCCTCAGCAACCCCCATCTCCTCCTTCACCCACGGCCAACGACCTTGAAGCACGGGGGGAGCCGATCGCTTTGGCAGTAATTTCTTTGGGGCTGGTTTACCCGTTTTTTGCTGGGGTTTTGGAAAAAACTGTGCGCAGAACATCCCCAGCGGTCGGCTGGCCCATAACCGCCCGTATCATTGCATTCGGGTGCCCCATCTTCGCGACGGTTTCATCGTCGATAAGGTGGGGTTAGTCACTGCGGCCGCTGACAAGTTCCACAAAAAAAAGGGAGGCATTGAGCCTCCCCTTGTAGCATCCATCCATCAAAGTTACTGAGCCGTCTGCCCCTCAACCTGCTTGGTGCTGTTACCAACCTGCACCTTGATTTGCTTCGGCTGAGCCTCCGCCTTCTTGGCAAGCGAGATCGTCAACACACCAGCATCCGAGGTAGCCGTCACGCTCTCCGAATCGACCGTCTGGGGCAGCGTAAAGCTGCGCACAAAACTGCCGAACCGGCGCTCGATCCGGTGGAAGTTCTCCGCCTTCTCACCCGACTCAAACTTCCGCTCACCCTTGATCACGAGCGATTGGTTCTCCAGCTTGATGTCCAGATCCTCGGCCTTTACACCAGGAATCTCCAGCTTCAACACCAGCTTCTCTGCATCTTCATAAACATCCACCGCCGGCACAAAACTCGCGCTCGAGCTATCCGGCCCGGCGAAGTCATTGAAAATCGCATTCAATCGCTTCTGCAAACCAGCCACATCCTCAAAAGGCGTCCGCAGCGGCACAAACCGAGTCATCGTCGTCATAAGTCACTCTCCTAAAACAAGATCCTTGAAATTTCCAGGGGGACCTCTCATCACCCTGTATCTACTTTGACGCACGACAGCTCCAAAGGTTGCATAAAATATGACTAAATGACACTCATATTTTTAAATCTTCACCCACCTGATCCAACCCTCCGAAAATAAACGATCAAGCAGAAATCCTCGCCCAATCCAAACGATAGTAGCTGCCTTTCCGCCCTCCACCCGGATAAATCCCCCCGAACGAGGTCCCCAGCCCCAGCGGGACACTTTGCTTTGAAGTCATATCCCCACCGCCCCAAGAAATCCACGCGAACCTCAAACCCACCCGACTCGCTTCAAGACTCCGCAACGAGACTGAAAAACAAAATTAATGCCATCCCGTAGGCGGCCATGCTAAAACAGTACCTTCTCAATCGACGATCGCCGAGGACGGTGGGGCCAAACACTCCTCTCACGTACCTATTTCAACGAATAGGTAACAACCTTTTTATTTTCCACGAGGCTTTTGACTATGTCCCTTCGTTCCCTGCGCATCCTCTCTGTCTTCGCTCTCTTCCTCTTCACCACCCTCTCCGCATTCGGCCAGGCCGGCCTGCTCATCTCGCAAATCTACGGAGGCGGCGGAAACTCCGGTGCTCAGTTCACCAACGACTTCATCGAGCTCTACAATCCCACCGCCGCCGCTATCTCCACCACCGGTCTCTCCGTGCAATACGCGAGCGCTGCTGGCACGAGTTGGAACACCTTCCCCCTGCCCGCCGGATCCATCGCTCCGGGACACTACTATCTGATCCAGGCCGCCGCAGGTTCCGCCAGTCCAGCCCCCCTGCCCACTCCCGACGCGACCATACCTACCGCGCAGAGCTTCAATCTCTCCGCAACCGCCGGCAAAGTCGCTCTCGTCAACAGCACCACCGCTCTCACCGGCTCATGTCCGCTTCCCAACGCTGCCATCCTCGACTTCATCGGCTTCGGCGCAACGGCAACTTGCTCCGAGACGGCGGTAGCTCCTGCCCCCAGCAACACCACCGCGGACGTCCGCGCGACTCCTCCAACCGACACGAACAATAACTCCGTCGACTTCTCCACCGCCGCACCCAATCCCCGCAACTCCAGCGTCGGCGGATCCACCGGCGCTCTCAGCGCAACCGGCCTCGCGAATCCTGCCTCCGTCATCGCCGGACAGACGACCGTACTCACCGTCACCGTCACCCCTGCCACCTCGCCCGCCAGCACCGGCATCGCAGTCACCAGCGATCTCTCGCTCATCGGCGGCAGCACGACACAGGCCTTCACCGACAACGGCAACAACACGTTCTCCTTCACCGCGACCGTCACCACCACGGCCACCGCCTCTCTCTCACTTCCCGTCACCGTCACCGACCAGCAGGGCGGCTCCGCCTCCACCACCATCACACTCGCCGTCGCGCAGCCCGCTCCCAACGTCGCCATTCACGACATCCAGGGAGTCAAATCCACCACTGCCGTCACCGTCTCTCCCTACGTCGGCCAGAAGGTCACGACCACAGGCATCGTCACCACTGTTCTTTCCAACGGCTTCTTCATCCAGTCGCAATCTCCCGACAACAATCCCCTCACCCCCGAAGGCATCGAAGTCTTCACCAGCTCCAAGCCTCCCGCCGCAGCCGCCATCGGCAATGTCGTCTCCGTCACCGGCACCGTCGCCACCTTCCCCGCCGTCACCGCCAGCCACACTCCGGCGACTGAAATCAGCGGCACACCCACCATCACCCTCGTCAGCACCGGCAACCCACTCCCGGCTCCCATCACCCTCACCAACACGATGCTAACTCCGTCCGGCGGCCTCTACCAGCTCACCCCGTACGAAGGCATGCGCGTCACCGTCCCTTCCATGACGACCATCTCCGGCACCAACGGCTCCATCACCAGCGCCAACGAGCCCACCGAGACCGCAACCTCCACCGGCTACTTCTACGCCGTCATCACCGGCACCGCTCGGCCCTTCCGCGAACCCGGTATCGACATCCGCGACGTCCCCATCCCTGGCGCTCCCTCCGGCATCGCGCAGTTCGACGACAACCCCGAGCGCATCCTCGTCGACTCCACTCTCGCCGGAGGAACATCCCTCGAAATCTCCACCGGAGCCCGGCTCTCCAACGTCACCGGCGTCCTCGACTTCACCTTCTCCAACGACAGCTTCTACGATCCCAGCCGCCTCATCCTCGACGCCGCCTACGACCGCACTCAGGTCACCGGAGGCATCACCGTTCAACCCGTACCCGCCGCCTCCGCCACTCAGTTCACCGTCGCCTCCTTCAACATCGAGCGCTTCTACAACACCAACAGCGCCGACGACCTCTACTACGTGCCCGCCGGAGTCAACGGCTTCAACGGCAGCTCCAGCACCCCCATCCTCTCCACCGGCCAGACCTTCACCTCCGCAGCCGTCGACATCACTCAAGCCGCATACACCCGCCGTCTGCAAAAGCTCTCTCTCGCCGTCCGCACCGTGCTCAACAACCCCGACATCGTCACTCTCGAAGAAGTCGAAAACCAATCCGTCGCCAACGACATCGCCAACCAGATCAACACCGACGCCGGCATCCCCAACCTCTACACCGCCTACAGCACCGACAACTCCACCTTCTACTCGCAGGACGGCACCGGCATCTCCGTCGGCTTCCTCGTAAAAAACTCGACCGTCGACAAGCTCAACGTCACGCAGTTCGGCCAGAACGAATCCTTCACCTACACCGGCGCAACCACGCCCATCACCCTCAATGACCGCCCATGGCTCGTCCTCAACGCCGGCATCAAACGCGGCCAACGCGAAGGACTATCCCGTCACCGTCATCGTCAACCACATGAAGGCGCTCACCGGCGTCAACAGCACCACCTCCACCTCCACGCGCCAGAAGAAAGAACTCCAGGCCGAGGACATCGCCAAATACATCCAGACCCTCCAGGCCGCCGGCCAGCACGTCATCTCCGGTGGCGACTTCAACGCCTTCGAATTCTCCGACGGCTACACCGACACCCTCGCCACCTACACCAACACCAACGTCCTTCCCGCCACGCAGGTCGTTCAACCCGGTGTCGCCGGACTCGTCACCCCGCCCCTCACCGATCTCGCACTCCTTCTCCCCGCCAACCAGCGCTGGTCCTACTCCGAAGACGGCAACGCCCAGATCCTCGACCACATCGTCGTCACACCGGAGCTCGTCACCGCCGGAGCCTTCATGGCCTACGCGCACATCGACGCTGACTTCCCCGTCACCGCCTACAACGACGCCACCACCGCCGCCCGCACCTCAGACCACGACGTCGCCGTCGGCTACTTCACCATTCCCGCTCCGTCCCTCAGCGCAGCCCTAAGCCTGTCTGGCCAGCTTTTCCCCAGCACCATCGTCGGCACACACACCAACGGATTCGCTATCACTCTTACCAACACCGGAGAAGCAGCCCTCACCATCACCAGCATCACCACCACCGGGCCCTTCGCTGCGAGTAACAACTGCGGTGGCACCCTCGCCATCGGCGGCACCTGCGCCATCAACGTAGTCTTCACCCCAACCGCTGTCGGCGCGGCCTCCGGACAACTCCAGGTAATCACCAGCGCCTCCGCGACTCCGCTCATAACGAACCTCACCGGCACCGGAGCCCCCGCCCCGGACTTCACCCTCGCGGACGCAAACAGCAAAACCGCCACCGCCATCACTCTCATCGCCGGCACTTCCGGCAACGTCACTCTGGTCTTCACCCCCACCGGCACCTTCACCGGAACGGTAACGCTCACCTGTGCCGCAACCGGAACGGCGCCCAGCGGTGTCACCTGCACGCCTCCGTCAGCCTTCGCCGTCACCACCTCGGCGGTCACCCAGAACGTCGCTTTCACGACCACCTCTCGCACAACGACCAGCGGCCTCAGCCTCACTGGCAATCGCTCACGCTGGATCACGACCTTCACGCTCGCACTAGCCGGCCTTCTGATGCTCTTCGCCTCTCGCACCCGCCGCTTCGGAAAATCGATCGTCCGTGCCGCGGGTCTCTTCACCCTCTTACTCGCAACCTTCCTCCCGGCCACGGGCTGCAGCAGCGGATCCCACACCAACCCACAGGGCACACCAGCCGGAACCTACAACTACACCATCACCGCAACCAGCGGCGCCATCGCCCACACCGAAGCCGTCACCCTCACCGTCAACTAACCACGCACACTCATCAACAACCAGGCCCCGGCCAAAAACCGGGGCTTCCTTGTCTTTAGATGAGAATTGCGAAGTTCACCTCGCGAGTCTCTAGTCCTTACTCGGTATGCAGCGCCCGCATCGGATCAACCCGCAGTGCACGTCGTGACGGCAGCAGCGCTGCAACCACTGCGATGCACGTCAGAAAACCAATCGCACCAACATAGCTGACCGGATCAAGATTGCTGACACCATACAGCTCCTGTCGCAGCAACTTCGAGAGTGCCGCCGTCACTCCCACTCCAGCCACCAATCCGAGAATCACCGGCCAGAAGAACTGTCGCAGAATCGACGACAGCACATCCCACGGCTGCGCTCCCAGCGCAATGCGAATCGCAATCTCCTTCGTCCGCTCCGACACCGCATAAGCCACCAACCCCACCAGCCCCAACGCCGCCAGCGACAACGCAACCAGCCCCAGCATGCTGATCACCGTAGCAGCCGTCTCCACACCCCTCGTCGCCCTTCGAAACTCACCTTTGAGCAATTGAATATCGGGAAATAACTTTGGGTCCAGACTCTCACCGATCGACCGCACCACCGGCACCAAACCATCTGCCGCTCCCGCCGTCTTCGACCAGCACATGCATATTCGGCATGTCCTCAGGCTGGGCTGGACGATACAACTCCACCGCGTCGCTATCGTTCAATGCTAGCAACCGCGCACCTCGAGTCACGCCCACCACCACATCGCCCTTGGTCGATCCGCTCGCATCGAGCTTGCCCACCGGATCTTCTCCCGGCCACTGCATGCGTGCCAGCGACTCGCTCACAATCACTGCATTCTTCTCACCCGGCAGAAAATTCCGCCCTCGCACCAGCGGAATCCCCATCGTCTGAAAAAACTCCGGCGTCACGCGAAACGGATAGATCGGCACCTTGTGTCCGCCAATCTCATTCGTGATCGACCTCGCGCTTTCCGCCCAAAGGCGGTGCCGAGGACAACCCGACCGATGTCACACCCGGCAGCGACCGCAGCCTGCTGACAAACTGGTCGAGAAATGCTCCTGCAACAGCCGGCGTATCGCCATGGCTTCCCAGCCCGGGAGCGATCGTGATCACCTGTTCATACCCGAATCCCGGATCGGCCGTCAGCACATGCTGCGCCGCTCGTCACCAACAGCCCCGCGACGATCAGCAGCACGCAGCTCGCCGCGATCTGCACCGCCACCAGAACCTGGCGCGCTGCCGTTCTTCGCTGCCGCCGTCGCGTCATCTGCAGCGCAGGTGCCAGCCCAAAAAAGATCGTCGTCATCAATGTCAGCCCCGACACAAACAACAGCACACGCCGGTCCGGCGTTGCGCTCAGCCACATCGGTGCATCGGACATCACGATGTCCAACGCGCAGCACGACATAGCCCAGCGCCAGCCCAGCGATGGATCCCAGCGTCGCAAGCAGCAAACTCTCCGTAACCAGCTGACGAAAGATACGAAGCTTGCCCGCCCCAACAGCAACCCGAATGTCGATCTCGCGTTCACGTCGTCACACCGCGCGCCATCAGCAGCCCGCCCAGATTCGCGCACGCCACCGCCAGAATCAGCACGGCCAGCGTCCCCATCATGGCAAGAACGAAGATAGGCGTCTCTCGACTTCGCCACAGTGAAATGTCCGCCAGGATCGCTCTTCACATACTCCTTATCCCACACCACTTTTGGATACAGCTTCCGGTACTCATTCGTCAGCGTCAGCAAGCTCCTGCTCCGCCATCGTCGCCGTCGATTCCCCGGCGCCAGCCTGCCCCACATCTCCACCGTGCCCGCGCTCGCATCGGTCAGCGCTTTACTGCCTTCAACGAAATAAGGCATCTGCGAAATCGGCAGCCAGATGTCCGGATTGGCGTCGCCGAGCGCAGCAAAATCGTCGCAGTCACGCCAATCACCGTCACCGCTTTCTTGTTCAGCCGGATCGTTCTTCCCACAACCGAAGGATCCGATCCAAATCGCCGCTGCCAGAATTCGTAGCTCAAAACTGCGACCGGTGCCGCATCGCAGCACCGTCTCGCGCAGGATCGAGCAGTCTCCCATAAGCCGCTTGCTACTCCCAGCTCGGTAAAGTAGTTTTCCGTAACAAGGTCGGCGCCGCACGGGCTGCACATCATTGTCCACATTCAAGCCGCGCGCCCATCGTCCCCATCACCGACTCCAGCGTCTTCGCATGATCGCGGTAGAACACCATCCGCGGATACGACATCACATTCGTCGACGCCTCAGGCGATCGCCGTTCCAGCCGCACAATCGTCTCCGGATTGCGAATCGGCAGCAATCGCAGCATCACCACATTGAACAAACTGAACACCGCAACATTGACCCCCACCCCGACCGCCAGCACCAGCACCGCAGTCAAGGTAAACCCCGGCGACCGCCGCAGCATCCTCGCTCCATACCCCAGATCCTGCAGTAGCCGGTCGATCCACGTCCAGCCCCACACCTCGCGTGACTCCTCTCGCAATCGCAGCACGTTGCCGAAGCTCTTTCTGCCCTCGCGCGCCGACATCTCGCGATGAAACTCCATATCGTTCTCCAACTCGCGATCAAGCCGGCGACGATTCATCAAATAACGAAGACGCCGAAAAAACTCACCCATGGTGTTCTCCCTTACGCCGTTCGCAGCACAGTCTGGATCGCCTCAGTCACGCGGTTATAGTCCGACAACTCCGCCTCAAGCTGTTTCCGCCCCACAGTCGTCAGCGAATAAAAACGCACCTTGCGATTGGTCTCCGACACACCCCACTTCGCCGTCACCCATCCCTTCAACAACATCTTCTGCAGCGCAGGATAGAGCGCGCCTTCCTCAACCTGCAGCACATCGCTCGACAGCACATGAATCCGCTGCGCAATCGCATACCCATGCAGCGACCCCGAACGCAGCACCCGCAGTATCAACATCGCGAGTGCCCCAGTAGGCATTCCAACCTTAGGCATAATTTCCATAGGCATAGATTATTTATGCCTGGGAAATTTGTCAAACACTTCCACCGGGACTGCGCCGCCTTGTTGTTGCTCTTCTTCCTGTCATCCCCGAAGAGCCTGCCCTGAGCGAAGTCGAATGGGGACCTGCTTCCTGGGCCCCTGCCACTGGCTCGTTTTCAAACGTTCGGTGATACACTTCGTTCGGGAAAACGACGAATCCATGAAACCACCATCGAACGTCAAGACGCCAGCGCAATACATCGCCTCACTCCCCGCCGATCGTGCGAAGACGATCGCGACGGTGCGCGCATTCGTGAACAAGCACATTCCGCGCGGCTACGATGAGTGCCTCGTCTGGGGCACGATCGGCTGGACGATCTCCCTGTCTCGATATCCAGACACTTATAACAAGCAGCCGATCTGCTACGTCGCGCTCGCGTCGCAGAAGAACTTCTACTCCCTCTACCTGATGGGCGCGTTCTGGAGTGAGAGTCAGCTCGAGCAGTTGAGGGCGAAGTTCAAGGCCGCGGGGAAGAAGCTCGACATGGGGAAGTGCTGCGTTCATTTCCAGTCGCCGGACGATCTGCCACTCGAAGCGATTGGCAAGCTGATCTCGGCGATTTCGAGCGAGAAGTGGATCGAGATGTACGAAGAATCGCGCTTGAAGACCAAGGCGGGGCAGGCGCAGATGGCGAAGCAAGGCGCCCCATCGGCGAGCAAGGTGGCCGCCAAGCGCGTCGCCACAAAGCGTCGGCGGTAAACTCTCCCAGCATGACTCGCCGATACCGGGCCACCACGTATTTCATTGCTGTTGCGGGTACGCTGGCGATTGCGGCGTGTAGCACGGACGACGGCGGTGGCGCGACGGTCTGCACGGAGGTGGCCCTCTATCGCTTTTGATCATAAGAAGCATTTAGGAAAAAGAGGCTTTAGCCCCGGCCCGTCGCCTCGCGCCTTTGTCTTTGCGGCTAGGTACAGCGAGGCTTCAGCCTCGCGTTTAGAAACCGCCGCGAAGCGGCCACCGCTCTGCCCTGAGCGAAGCCGAAGGGCCCGAGTGTAGTCCGAAGGGCGAAACGACTGATTTAATTGCCTTTACCGTTGCTTGTTTTTATTTTTCGCGTTTTCAGCCCAGAAATCGCATGTCAAGCCCCAAAACCACCTAACCCATCCTCAAACAAAAGGAGATCGAGTTGGCATTTTAGTTACGCTCAACCCGCTATACTGGATATTAGAGTGAAGAAACAAAAGCAAAGCCCCGGAGCACCCCGGGGCTTTTCCATTCAGAAAGGAAAGTCCTCCATAACCCCTTTATTTGGAATATTTTGGACGCAACCCATTTATTATGAATATTTTACAGAGATCGACTGCCCGTAAATTTGTGAATAGAAAAGACTTACACGCGGGCAATAGGAGGGGGGAGGGGGTCACCCGACTCGGCAGATCAAACACTTCAGATAACTAGTCTCCGGCAACGTCAGCACCGCCGGATGATCCGGAGCCGCCCCACGAATCTCCAGCACCTGCACCCGCCGTCCCGCATCCGAGGCCGCCGCCGCAACCACCTCCGTAAACTCCGCCAGCGGAACATGGTGCGAACAAGAACAAGTCACCAGAATCCCGCTAGCCCCGCCCGCGCCAAGCATCTTCATCGCCCGCAGGTTCAACTCTTTGTATCCGCGCATGGCCCCCTCAGCCGCGCGCTTCGACTTCGCAAACGCCGGCGGGTCCAGCACGATCGTCTCGTACCGCTCACCATTCGCCTCATACTCCCGCAACAACTCAAACGCATCCGCCTCAATCCACTCCACGCGAGCACTCAAACTCGAGTTCAACTCCAGATTCCGATCCGCCACCTCTAGCGCCCCGCGACTCGCATCCACCCCCGTCACCCGCTCACAGCGCTCCGCCATATGCAACGCAAACCCACCCTGGTACGTACAAATATCCAGCGCTGAACCACGCGCATACCGCGCCGCCGCCGCATAATTCAACCGCTGATCAAGAAAAGCTCCCGTCTTCTGACCTGAACTCGCGTCATAGTGAAACCGCAGCCCATTGATCGTGAACACAGTCGTAAGCTGCGGCGAACCACCAGCCGAATAAAGCGGCCCAGACGAAGGCGCAGCCAACTCCTCCAACTCCCGGATCTTCGGATCAGGCCGCTCAACAATCGTCTTCGGCGCCAGCTTCTCCCGAATCACCTCCGTCAGCACCGCGCGAACATCATCCTGCGCAGTCCCCTGAGTCAGCAGCTGCAGAATGACCAGCTCGTTGTACCGATCCGCCACAATCCCCGGCAAACCATCCGCCTCCGAGAACACCAATCGGCAAGCATCATTCTCCATCGACTCCGGCGCAACCTCATCCCGCAACGCCAGCGCCGCCCCAACCCGCTCCCGCACCTGCTCCAGATAAACACCACGCGACACCGCCGCATCATCCGACACCATCCGCACCGCAATCTGCGACGCCGCACTATAAAGCCCCGTCCCCAATGGAATCCCACGACTATCCATCACAGTAACCAGCGACCCACCCGCAATCTCACCACTCCCCACCGCCGGCACCAACGTCTCCACATCCGACCGATACACCCAAAGATGCCCCGCCCGCAGCCGATCCGCCGCCCGCCGCGTCACCCCTGCCGCCGGTCCAAACGGCTGAGCCGCAACCACCCGCGGCCCGCGTTCTTCAACACTTCTCACCATGAATCCATGGTCGCACAACCACTCGAAACCAGCGATCATGCCATCATGAATCAAGACGATGCAAAGGTGAGGGTGAGTGCAGAAGGTTGATGTCGTAGTTCTGGGAGCAGGCGCGGCCGGCATGATGTGCGCAATCGAAGCAGGACGACGCGGCCGGCGCGTTGTCTTGCTGGACCATGCGGAACGCGTCGGCAAGAAGATCCTGATCTCCGGAGGCGGCCGATGCAACTTCACCAACATCCACTGCCGCCCGGAAAATTTTCTCTCCGAAAACCCTCACTTCGCGAAATCTGCGCTCGCCCGTTTCACACCAGCCGACATCATCGCCCTGATCGAGAAACACGGAATCCGCTACCACGAGAAGACACTTGGACAACTCTTCTGTGACCGTTCAGCGCAAGACGTCATAACCATGCTGGAGCGCGAGTGTGCCGACGCAAAAGTGCGCATCATCGTTGGCGCGCAAGTCATCTCCGTCATCCGCGACGGACATTTCCTGGTGAAGACCTCGACGGATATATTCCAGGCCGAAGCAGTCGTTGTCGCCACAGGAGGCTTGTCGATCCCGAAGATGGGCGCAACAGCATTCGGCTACAGTCTCGCTGAACAGTTCGGCCTGCGCATCGTTCCGTGCAGACCCGGGTTGGTCCCTCTGGTGTTCAGCGCAGAAGACCGCGAACACTGGTGCGATCTGGCGGGCGTCTCCACCGAGGCAATCGCGACAGCCGGCGCTCGACAGCGACGCGGCAGCTTCCGCGAGAAGATATTGGTAACGCATCGCGGCTTGAGCGGGCCGGCGATTCTGCAGGTATCCTCCTACTGGCGTCATGGTGAATCCATAGCGATTGATCTTGCACCAGATGTTGAAGTGATGGCCCCTCTGCTCACGCGCAATGCGCGACGCGATGCTGCGGCGGCGGTGCTCGCAATCCGCTCCGTGCTGCCGGCCCGGATGGCCGAACGATGGGTCGCGCTCCATCAGCCGGCCGATTGGACCAACGCCTCCCTCGCGGTCATGGAACAGCAACTGCATGCCTGGCACATAACACCTGCCGGGACCGAAGGCTATGCCAAAGCTGAGGTAACAGTCGGAGGCGTGGACACTGCAGAGTTGGATGCCAGAACGATGCAGAGCCGCAAGGTGCCTGGTCTGTATTTCATCGGCGAAGTTGTCGACGTAACCGGGTGGCTTGGCGGATACAACTTCCAATGGGCATGGGCCTCCGGTTTCAGCGCTGGCCAGGCCGTCTGAAGGCTCACATCGCGCTGACCAGAAAACCTATTCCACGATCAACGTGAGATTGACGGTCCGCGTGAGACCGCCGCTGCTGGCCGAGGCGACGATCGTGTACGTTCCAGCAGGCGTAACTGGACCCGGCGGAGGATTTGGATTCGAACCTGACTCCAGCGGAATTGCGCGTCCGGCTCCGCACCCACTGGCAACAATGAGACAGCACAACGCAAGAAAACTCACAAGGCGAGATCCCCGCGTTCGACGAAGCATCAGCAAACTTAGCGGGAACAAGGCCGCGAGCCAAACCATATCGGCTCGATTCACGCGTGGACGCGCTCGGACCGCAGCAGTCGTGACGCCAGTCAGAACAGTCACCGAAACCGTAGTTGTATTCCCCAGCGCCACGCTTTCCGGCGTGACATTGCAGGTCGAATTCGCAGGCGCTCCCGTGCAGGTGAAGGTCGCCATCCCCGGAATGTTTGCAGCAGAGCTAAGAAGCAATGGGTAGACCGCATTCTGGCCGTTGGTGATGGTAAGGCTAGTGCCTCCATTCGAATTCAGCGTGAAGTCAACTCCGCTGCCGGTCAAAGAAAGAGTCTGGGGCGAATTGCCTGCATTGTCCGCGACAGCGAGCGAACCGGAACGAGGCCCACCAGCAGTCGGGACGAACGCTACCTGCATGGTGCATGCTGCGCCCACGTCAACGCTGCTTCCGCAGGTATTACTACCGCGCAGGATAAGGTAGTCTCCCGTGATCGCGATGTTCTGTACAAGCAACGGAACGCCGCCGTTGTTAGTCAATGTAACCGTCTGCGCAGCGGAGGTCACACCAACTCCCGTGGCAGGGAAACTAATAGTTGAGAAAGGGGAAAGAGACACACCGGGTGGCGCAAGTCCGGTTCCGTTCAACGTGACGGTCTGGGTGCGGTACTGATCAGAGATTGTCAGCGATCCGGAGATCGTCCCAACGTTCTTTGGCTGAAAGGCAACATCGATGGAGCATGTCGAGTGGGGGTTGAGCGAGTTACCGCAGGCATTCACAGCGGTAAAGTCACCGCTGGTAATCTGCGCCGCAATCAACGTCAAGGGCAAATCGCCGGAGTTGGTCAACATGATCTGCTGCGTGGGGCTGGCAGTAGTAATTTGCTGCGGTGCAAACGTAAGTGCCAGTGGCGAGAGAGCATCCGTCGCGGGCGAAGTTCCAATTCCGTTGAGCGAGGCGCTCTGAGTGCCCGCGTCGTCGCTGATAGTGAAGGTTCCACTGCGGCTTCCCGATGCCGTCGGCGTGAACACGATCGCAACTGTGCAACCGGTACTGGGACCAAGCGTCGTACTGCAGGTATTCGCCGTGATCCTGAAATCTGTCCCAGTAACGGACGGTGTCTGTAACGCGACAGTACTACCACTGGTGTTCGAAATCGTGATGTTCTGCGCCGCGCTGGTAGCGTTGATCGTCGTGGAAGGAAACGTGAGAGCAACAGGATCCAGAACGACGGCCGCAGCCGGACTGCCGATACCGGTAAGCGCGGCCGTCGCCTGACCGCCCGGGACATTTCCATAGACGGTCAGCACACCACTTCGGCTTCCTGTCGCTGTCGGGAGAAAGCGAACCTGGACTGTGCAAGTCGAACTCACAGCAATGGGAGTGGCAGCGCAGTTATCTGTTTCGTTAAAGTCTCCTGTCGTCGTCACCAGGCTGATCGTCAACGGAGCACTGCCCGTATTTGTAACTGTGATAGTCTGCGGTGCACTCGCCGTAGCGACCGCCTGCGCGCTGTAAGTAAGTGCATTCGGACTGAGGCTGATTGAAGGTTGCGTGGCAGTAGATGCCGTAAGCAGTGGGATCTGCCATAAGCCACGACCGTAGGTTGCGGCACGCAGTTCGCCCATGCGTCCATCACCAGTAGGCATTCCCGGCGCGGCAGAGAGCTCAACGACCGGTGCGTTTGGCAAGCTGGTGCCATAGATGCTCCAGCAGTTCGCCGTGGCGCAGGTTGTGATCTGCGTCGTAACATACACTCCCGTGTCCAACGCAACATATAGAGTATTGGCGTCGTTCGGATCAACCACAACGCTACTTGCGGGAGCATTGGGCAAGTTGCTGCTGATGTTCGTCCAGTGAGCGCCTGCATCGGTGGAACGATATAGGTGCGCCGCGTTGATGCCGTTGCCGGCAAAGCCCATCACCGTGGCGTAGATCGTCTTGCCGGTAGCATCGTGCGGGTCATCCGCAAGCGAGGAAAGATCGAAACCTCCGGGGTTGAAGACCGCACCCTGGCCGTTCGTGACCGGCGATGTTGCGAGGTCGTTCCACGCTGTCGTTTTGCCGGCAGTGTTGGCAGTCGCCAGGGAAAAGAGGTGGCCTCCTAAGCTGCCGCCACCATCAAGCGTTCCCGCCATTCCGGCATACAGAATCTCCGACCCTGCATTTTGAGCGGCAGTCGCGTTACTTGCAGGTCCCCCTGCGGCGAGAGAACGGATGACCGGGTTCGTATTCGAACAAGATGAATTCTGTGGCCCACCGAGAAGTTTGCTGATAGCGTTCGAAGCAGACCAGGACGCTCCATCGCCCGACGGTCCACGCCATACCCGGCACGTGCCGACGAGAATGTCGGAAGAAAGCGCCGGGTCCAGCAGCCACGGAGCGTCGATAAGGCTATCGTCATTGGCCACCTGCGCAGACCCTATCGTGGGTGTGCCGGAAAAATTCGTAGATATACAGGCTGCGCCGCTGGTGCACCGCCGTACATTGACACCCCCAGCAGTCGAGACGTACCACAACAAAGGATTCGTCTGGTCGATCGCCACGGTACCGCCTTCGCCAGTCGAGAGTTGTGGCCACGCTGTCGCCGCAGCAGAACCAGTCGCAGCAGTCCCGTTTGCCCCAAGGCCAACCAGGAGGGTTCCGGCATCGGTAGGATCTTGTGCGAAGCTAATGACCTCTCCAAGTGAACCAAGACCTCCATTGAGGTTCTGGAAGTGAGTCGCATCATCGGCAGAACACGGAGCCGCCAGCTGATTCACTCCGTCCGTCGACCGCCACAGGCCACCATCGTTACCAAGATAAAGAAGCGGCTGCGACCCCGTCGCAAGCGCAGCGATAGCATGCTGAGCAGGCGCAACCTGCGCAGGCGCAGCGCACCCATTCGCAGCATTGGTCGTGTTGCGCAGCACGCATCCCGCAGCCAGCGAGCAGCGATAGAGATCGACAGTCCCCGCATACAAGAGCGTGTCCTGCGACGAGCCACTCGGCCCGGACGGCACGGCGGACAACGCAAGATCGTAATCCGCCTGTGGAATCACAGTGCTACCGTTGCCAGCCTCCATCGGAGCCGACGGCAGTTGCGTACCGAAGTTGACGGTCGTATTCGTGCAGTTTGCACCGGACAGCGCACAGACATCCTGCCACAGCCCCTGATCGAAATTGTTGCGATCGACTGTCAGCGCCAACGTATCGCCCGTTGTCGCCTGAACCGCAAGGGCTCCGCGAAAGATCGGACATGCCGCACTACCTATCGTGCCTGGCGCAGTGGGGCATGCAGTAGTAGTCAACCCGGTTCCAGGCTGATGCGCCAGGCGCGTCCAGGTCGCGCCATCCGCCGACTCGTAGTAGCCGTGGTATCGAATCGCTGCATAGAAGCGCTGCCGAACCGGATTCCAGACGACCGCGGTCGCGGCCCGGCCTCCAAGATCGGCTCCGGATGGTTGCGGAGTCTGCACAATCTGGCTGCCGTCCATGATCGTGGACATGTGCCACGTAACGCCGGCATCAGTCGAATAGTAAAGACCCATGACGCTGTTGGTCGCATCTGGAGCATTAGCAAGGGCGCCCTCCGCAGCCTGCGAGACTGCAGCGACCACCGTGCCCGCAGTCGTACTGCTCCACGCAAAACCGGCAAAGCCAAGCCCGCTGAAGGAGTGGTTGCCCGCCACTCCATCCTGAGAATTCTGGATGAGTGTCCATGTAAGGCCGCCGTCGGCAGATCGCAGCAGCCCGCTGCCGTAGAAAGAGTCTGAGGCGTCATTGGGGTCGCCCGTACCCGCCAAAACCACACCGGACTGCACACTGATCGCCCCGATGCTGAGTGATGGAATCGCGGCAGCTCCAGCATTTGCGCTAAAAACAGGCAGAGTATCGGTGAGTGGCGCAAACGTCACATTCGCCGAAGGACCTGCCGCATCGGTCGATTTCCAAACACCCCCGCCGGTCGTTCCCAGATAAACCGTATTACCGCTAGTGTCCGCGGGATCGATGGCAATCGACGAAATGCGGCCCGTGACATTGCCATAAGCAAGGCTCGAGACCTGGTTTGGACCTATCGGCTGCCACGCAGCGTTCAGGCTTGAGAGTGGAAGGGAAGCCTGCTGAGCCAGCATCGCGGCGTGTTGTTGACGGGCAGCATCCATCGCTCGCGCAGCCGCGACACTCCCCCCGAGAGTGCGGCCGCCAAGAAAACGCCGTGTCCGAACCGCATGCAACGGCGTGGGCACAGCGGATGTCGTATTGCTTGCTGGCGCTGGCATTGGAATCAACTGCGCAAAGACCGTAACCGGCCCGACAGTCGCGAGGCAAAAACTCATCGCACAAATCCACGGGCATATGTGGTATCGCCACAGTGGCAAAGCGAGGCGCGCGAGTTGAGAGAATGCGATCAGGCCCATAGCGTGCAATCCGAACATGCAGACAGCCAACTTTGATGCTGCAAGCTGACATCGGACGAGTCAACGCTAGAGCGGGAGAAGAACGACGGATAGTTCCAGAAGGGGATGAGAAAATTCTCATCCTCGTCCCTGGAGTGATCGTTGGTGTTACTCTGCGGCCATCTCTCAGCGTGTCCAGCGGAAGATCCTGCGTGAATCAATCACCGCGTGGACGTCCCCAATCTACCATCTGCCGCGACCGCACCACAATCGTCCCATAGTTGTATGGAAAGTACCTCGCGAAGCGAGGAGGAGATAACTGGCCGGGGCTCCTAAGAAACCGCCGGCTCCTACTGCAGCAAAGGCCCCATCTGCGCAATATATTTCTTTGAATTGAACTTCTTTCCCGTAGACGCGCCGGACATATATCGAATCTTCCCAAAGATCGGACGCTCTCCCCACGCCCGGTCAAACTTGCCCAGAACCGCCCACGCTATCCCCGCATATCCATTCGGATCCCGGCCATCGAGAAAATACTTGTCATTTAGATAGATCGCGTACTTCATCGCCGTCGCAACATCGGGAGTCCACTCCAGAATCTTCTTTGCCCAATACATGCGCACGTAGTTGTGCATCCATCCATGGCGAACCATCTGGATCTGGCCGGCATTCCACAATTCGTCATGAGTCCGCGCGCCTTCGAGTTGGTCCAGCGTGTACAAACGTTCGCGTTCGTCACGAGCATGTTCGGCTATCGTCGTCTTCGCCCAAGCCTCGGCGCACTCAGGCGAATCGTACTTCGGCGTATATCGAACAAAGTTGATAGCAAGCTCACGCCAGACGATCAGCTCATTGAAATAGCTGTCGCGCGCGGCCTTGAGCCTTGGGTTTGCCTTCGCTGCGGCATCCACGGCAAGAGCAATGGTGATGGGACTAACCTGCCCGTAATGAAGGTAGGGTGACAGGCACGAGGTTCCATCCATCTCCGGATGATTGCGCTGCACGTCATAGTCTTCGAGAAGCTTCCCCGTAAAGGACTTCAGCCGTTTGAGCGCCGCATGGGTTCCGCCCTTCCACGATTCAACGGGAGCGACGCTGCGATCGAGATTCTTCCAATCACGCGTCATATCCTCATGCACGGAGTCGGCATGGAATCCCCGCGGCCTCTGCCACGCGTGTTCGGCATTAAAATTTTCATAAGGATGCAGATACTGCGGCAAGAGGCGATAGAGCCGCGGACGAATCGTATACGCTCCATACTGCGCCTTCTCCATCAGCTTCAACGGAACGACAACATCGGCATCGACCGTCCAGAATGGAATCTTGATCCGCGAGGCAAGCTGCTTGCGCCAACGCTCTGGTTCGCGCAAAGGGTTCTCGTCCCCGATCAGAAACGCTGCACGTACCTCCGCCAACAGCTTCTCATGAGACTCGCGGGGAGAGCGCCTCATGACAAAAGATATGTTCCGCGAGGCCAAATCGGCTTCGATATCCGGCAAACCCTGATTCAGAAAGACGTAATGCCGAAGATTGGCGTGAGGGAAGGTCGAGATTCCCGCAAAGTAGACTACTAGCGGTAGTCCAAACAGATTCGCAACCTGAACCGCCAGATCAACCGCGTGGTTGTCGATGCCGCGTTGTGCACGCTCCATCCAATAGACGACGCATCTTCCGTCGGGATCGTGGACTCCCTCCCGCCGCACCGTAACCCGCGAATCATTGGTCAGGCGATGAAGTTGTTGGGAGAGATCAGACGACGCCCTTGCCATAACCCAAGTGTACGAGGCGCTAACTGAGAAGTTTTATGGCAACAAAAAATGCGGCCCGAAGGCCGCATTCCTGTCAAAAGGAATCCTAGGACCACAGGCCCCAAGCTCGGCTGATGTAGTCCGAGAGGGTCATGGTAATCAGCACAAGAAAGGTAAAGAAACCGCACATAACCGTCAGCTTCACGAGCTTGGACTGATATTTGACGTGCATGAAAAACAGAATGACAATCACTGCCTTGGTACAAGCAATGCCCAGGGCGATGATAGGGTTGAAGAGTCCCATGTCTATTTTCGCTGCGACAACAGTAAGGAGAGTGCCAATCAGCAGGGCGCCAAAGACCATGCCATATTGGAGCGGCGTGACGACGTGATGTTCGTCATGTTCCGGGTTCACTACATTCGACGGGTCATGATACTCGGTCATAATTTTCTCTTTCCGCCAGCTTTAATGGCTGCGCTCCCGGCTAAACGGGATGCCGGTTGATAAGGTAGAGCAGGGGAAACAGGAAGAGCCAGACAATATCGACGAAGTGCCAATAGAGTCCGAAGTTTTCAATCGGCGCGACATACCCTGACGAGAAATCACCTCGAGACGCCCGCCTCAAAAGCCAGATCAAAAGACCGACGCCGATCACCATGTGCAAGGCGTGCATGCCGGTCATGGCAAAGTAGAGGAAGAAGAAAATCTGTGTCTTCTGGGCCATGTCAGGCGCAAGCGGTTGCTCTTTCAGTCCATACGCCTTCGGATTGACGAACTGCGATACATCGAACTGCGCTCCCGGGATATGGTGGTTCTCCCACTTTTCGTGGTATTCGATGCCCTTGATATAAAGGAACGCCAAACCAAACAATGTCGTGAAGACCAGAAAGATTACGAGGAGTTTCTTCTTCCTAACCTCTGCCGCCCACACCGCCAGTGCCATGAAGAACCCTGAAGTAATCAGGATCGCCGTGTTGGCTCCGCCTAATGGAATACTCAGCTGGTTGGAGCTAACGACAAAAGCGTCGTAGTACCAATTGCGGTACAGCAAATAGGAAAAGAACATGCCCCCGAAAAACATGATCTCGGTGAGCAGGAAGAGCCACATCCCAAAAGTTCCGGCCTCGCGTTGCTGCTCCTGCGTCTCGAAGTGATGGCGGTGCTGAGGAAGCGCGATATGCTCGTGCTCCGCCGCAACCGCGGTCTCATGCGTATGTGGATGCGTTGTTACGATCGCATTATCCAACGGTCGTCACCTCTTGTGCAGTCTTATGTTCAAGCCATTCGTAGTCATAGGCTTCATGGTCCACGATGGGAATCTCGATGAAATTCTCAGTGAGCGGCGGCGACTGAATCTGCCACTCAAGCCCAGTTGCCTGCCAAGGGTTGTTTCCGGCAATCGCGCCATACTTCAATGACCAACCCAGGTAAAGCAGAGGCAGCATATACCCGATGCCAAGCACTGTAGCCCCTGCCGTCGACAGGACATTCAGCACCTGGAACTCCGGCGGATACGCATGATACCGGCGCGGCATCCCCAGATACCCCAGAATAAACTGCGGGAGGAACGTAAGGTTGAATCCGATGAAGGTTGTGACCGCCGCGAGCTTCGAGATCGACTCCGGATACATGCGGCCCGTCATCTTCGGCCACCAGAAGTGGACGCCCGACAAAAACGCCATCAGCATTCCCCCCACCATCACAAAGTGGAAGTGAGCGACGATGAAATACGTCTCTGTCAGATGAATATCCATTCCCAATGCGCCCAGGAATACGCCCGTCATGCCGCCGATCGTGAACAGTCCAAGAAACCCGAAGGCATACAGCATCGGCGTCTCAAAGGTGATCGAGCCTTTCTGCATCGTAAACGCCCAGTTGAATGTCTTAATCGCCGAAGGCACCGCGACCAGCATCGTCAACAGAGAGAAGACGAGCGCGGAATAATTCGACACGCCCATGATGAACATATGGTGCGCCCAGACGAAGAAGCCGAACAGCGCAATGGCCACCGACGAAAACGCAACAGCCGTGTAGCCAAACACCCGCTTCCTGCTGAACGTGCTGATGACTTCCGAGATCACACCCATACCCGGAAGAATCATGATGTACACGGCAGGGTGCGAGTAGAACCAGAAGAGGTGTTGAAACAGCAGAGGATCCCCACCCTTGGTCGGGTCGAAGACGCCAATGCCGGCCACGCGTTCCAGCGCTACCAGGGTGAGAGTGATAGCCAAAACCGGCGTGCCGAGAACCATTAGAATCGAAGCGGCATAGTGCGACCACACAAACAGCGGCATACGGAACCACGTCATTCCGGGCGCCCGCATGCGATGGATCGTCACGATAAAATTCAGCCCCGTAAAAATCGAAGAGAAGCCGAGGATAAACACCCCGGTCGCCGCCGTCACCACGTGAGTGTTCAGGTAGTGCGTTGAAAGCGGGGTTGTGAACGTCCAACCGGTGTCCACGCCGCCCAGTACCATCGCCGCAAGAACGACGATCCCACCCAGCCAGTAGAGGTACCAGCTCAGCAGATTGATCTTCGGAAAGGCCAGGTCTTTCGCGCCCAGCATGATCGGCATCAGGAAGTTCCCCAGCGTCGCCGGAACCGATGGCACCAGGAAGAGGAAGACCATGATGATTCCGTGCATGGAAAAGAACTTGTTGTAGGTATCCGCGGCCACAAGGTCCGGCTGCGGCGTCAGCAGCTCAAGCCGGATGAGACCTGCAAACGCGCCTCCAATAAAGAAGAAAAACGTAATCGAGACCAGGTAGAGCATCGCGATTCGCTTGTGATCTCCAGTAAGCAGCCAGCTGACCAGCCCGTCCTCGTTGTTGATATAGTTCCGCTTCGGCATTGTCGCCGTTCGCTGGTCAGGTAAGTTCAGAATTGTAGAACTCGTTGCACTCATGGCTTTACCACCCCTGGCGTTGTCGGCGCCGTTTGGTTCGACTCTGACGTGGTCAGCGTTTGCTGAACACGATAGTTGCTCTGCATGGATTTGATGTACTCAACCAGATCGATCAGGCCGTCTTCGCTGATCTGCCCCTGGTATGTCGGCATAATCGGCGCGTAACCCGCGGTAATGTGCTGCGACGGACTGAGAATCGCGTCGCGCAAGTAAGCGTCATTGACCAGAACCTGCGATCCGTTCGCGAGCTGCAGCTTCGATCCGTACACGCCCGCGAGGTTGGGTCCTCGGGCCGCTGCACTCCCTGAATGACACGCGTTGCAACCCATACTGGCGAAGAGCCTCTCTCCATTCTGCGCAAGCGACATGCCGCTCGTGGACTCCTGCGTCCACTTCTGGTAATCGTCCGGACTCAATACCGTGACTTCTCCTATCATCACGGAGTGATTCGTGCCGCAGTACTGCGTACAGAAGATGTGATACGTCCCGGGCGTCGTCGCGTTAAACCACACCGTCGAGTAGCGTCCTGGAATTACCTCACGCTTCACGCGGAAATCCGGGATCGAGAAGCTATGAAAAACATCCTGCGAGATCATCGTCAACTGAACAGGGCGGCCCGTCGGTACATGCAGCGCATTGATCTCGTGCTGTCCGCCCGGATGCTCCGCCTTCCACATCCACTGCTTGCCCACGATGTAGATATTCATCGCATTCGTCGGCGGATTATAGATCCGGAAGTACAGCAGCGCACCCCAGACGAACACAATCAAAAAGAGGGCCAGCGGAATAATGGTCCAGGTCGCCTCGAGCAACGTGGAACCTTCTACCTGGATCGCAACCGGGTGCTTCTCCCTACGGTATCGGATCGCGAAAAAGAAAATGAGGCAACCAACAAACGTCAGCCCAACCACCGTGATCAACAGCAGGAAGAAGTAAAGCGCGTCAGCGTAGGGCGCAATGGTCGATGCCTCGCGCGGAAAGAGCGCTGAGTTATTGAGCCACTTCAACAAAAATTGCCACAGGACTGGACTGATATGCATCGTTACCCTTTATCCGTTTCTTTCTTAGTCAGGTCGTGTTCGCGCGCAACTTTAGCGTCTCTCCGGAACATCAGAAACATGAATCCGCCTAAGCCCGCCACCGTGATCATTCCGCCTAACTGCACCACGCGCGCAATGATCAACGAATGCTTGTTGAGGTTTGGATCGTAGTGATAGCAATAGGTCAGGATGTTCGCAACCGGCGAACCAATCTTGTTGCCCGAGGCGTCGATCAGGCCCAGCAGCATATCCTTCGGCGAGTACTCGACCCCGAGATAGTATTGGGCAAGCTTGCCCTCCGGCGTAACGATCTCGATCGAACTGGCGTGAGCAAACTGGGACAACTTTCCGTCCGGCCCCGGAACCCGCACGTACCCAAAGCCGACCGCATTCGTCACCGCATCGATCGCCGGTCTCTGTCCCGTCAGGAAGTGCCACCCCGCCGCCGTCTCCGGGCGGCCGTAGCGCTTCACGTAGAGAGCTTTCGACTTCGCTGCCTGCTCCGGCGTATCGCTCGGATCAATACTGATGACCACAACATCGAAGTCCTTGCCCGGCGTCAGCTTCACCATTTCCAGCGAGCTGGTAAGGCCATTCAGCTCCTCCGAGCAAAGCATCGGACACGTGTAATACACCAGCGACAGAATCGCAGGATGCTTTCCGAAATAGTCCCCGAGCTTTACCGATTTGCCCGTCTCATCCACAAAGGAAGCATCCAGCGGCAACTGCTGATTCAGATGTTGCGCAACCCCAACCTTCTGGAGCACCTGCGGCAACTCATCGCCGGCATTTTCGCCGCTCTGCTTGTCGCCATAGCTTGAGACCTGCGCGAACACAGGTACGCTCAGCAGGGCGCAACAAAGAACCGCCGCCTGCCAACTCCCTCGTATTGTCCGCCAGTTCCTCATGTCTTCTCCCTATCTTAAATCCACTTCAGCCTGCAGTTACTTCACCGGCGCGAGTTCCGCTTTGTTCTCCGCCGCGGCTTTACCATAGGCCAGCTTTTGCTCGCGAGCCTCGATGGTCTCAAGTTCATAGCCGGTGCGAGCGAATCCGGAGGTCAGCGGTGCCTGAACCACAGGCTTTTTGTCACCCGCCATCTCAACAGGCTTAGCTTCCGTCTGCGTGTTCACCGGCAAACCGCGCTGCGCGATGATCTCCATGGCGCGCGAGATCGGAATCCGAATCGATCCGCCCTCTCCCGGCGCGACGCTGTAGTTGTTCAATAGAAGGTCTTCGCGAGCATGCAGGTCAGCCGTGGCCTGGTTACCGTCGTCGATATCCAGACGTGGTGTCGGGAAGGTCGCCGTCATCTGCTCGAACTCCCTCTGCTGCATCGCAGCGTTGCTGGTAAGGTCTTCGCGTTTGCCGTTCGGATTCGCCGGGCCCGCAAACGTGCTCAGCCTGTTCCACTTCGTCGTCGGTCCATCTTCCTTTTTCAGGCCGTTGTTGATGAGGATGCCCAGGCCATAGCAAAGCAGAAAGAAGACAAAAACAGAGCCCAACAGTCCCGCCAGGAAAACAGCGATACCGGTAGTATTCACGTCCGTGACTTCGTACCCCGGAGACTCTGTGTCACGCACATGCGGATCGTGCCGTCCAAGCTGATGCAGGTCGTGGTCGTTAGTGGGCATGTTCAGGCTCCAGCATCTCTTCAACGTGAGGATCGTTCACATTAATCAACGGACGCGCTTGCAGTTGCGTCATGTAGTAGGCGGCCCACAATGAGATCACCGCCACAGGAACAGTGATGTAGGCAAGAATTCCGTAGTTATTGGCGATGTGAAGATTTCCCGCGGCGTCCGCGAAGTTCGGCTCAATCAGCCAGAACATATCCACGCAGCGGGCAAAGATCATGAAGCACGTCAGCCAGATCATCTTCTGCTTGTTCCGCTTCAGGTCACGCGACAGCAGCAGGGAGAAGGGAATCAGCCAGTGGCAGATGAAGTCCAGCGAGCAGATATACCACCATCCGCCGTGAATCCGGTTCAGGTACCACGGAATCTCGTCCGGAATATTGCCCGACCAGATGATGAGGAACTCGGCAAAGCAGAGATAAATGTTGAGCATCACGAAGGCAAATGCCAGCTTGCCCAGATCGTGCTGCTCCGTCACCCGCAGCATCGTCTTCATCGGCTCATAGCGCGACAGCAGAATGACGGTCAGGATACCCAGCGCGAGAACAGCGTAACCCTGGCCCACCAGAAACTGAAGTCCCCAGATCGACGAGTACCACGTGATATCCAGCGACTTGATCCAGTCGATCGCACCCACAGTCAGCAAAATCACATAAATAAAGATGCCGGGGCCAGACAGATTTTCAAGCTTAATCCGCCACCGGTCGTAGCTCGCCAGTGTTCCCCGCTCCGGATCGGCGTCACGCTGCAGTGACCATTTGTTCAGAAAATACTGGAACAACAACAGAATGCCGAAGACAATCGCGGTCTGGATGATCACCGCTGTTGGATTCAGCATCGCCCGCTTGTCATTCAGCGTCATGGCCTGTTCCAGCGTAACCGCATGCCTCCCCAACGCTTCGGCGACCGCTGCGGCTGTCGGGAACGCAGCCCACTGGTACAGGTGCTTCCACAAAAAGATAATCGGCACAAACATCAGCCCAACCAGCCAGATCGTGCGGGTCATCGCCTCCAGCGGCCGGCGCAACACCAGACCCCACTTACCGCCGGAGACATATTGCAGCATCAGCATCACCAGGCCGCCGCCGGCGAAGCCGAAGCAGGTCATATACCCCATCAGGTACGCCCGGAGAATATGATTCTTCCCCTCATGCGTGAAGGCGAATGGGATGGTGAGGACGATGGCGACCGCGGCAACGATCAACGCACGCGTCCGCCATGCAGTGACGATCCCCGGCGCAGCAAGCGATGCAGGCAGCGGGAGCGGCCCATAGTGGTCGTCGTGGCCGCCTGCTGCTCCGTTATGTTCGTGTCCAGATGACATGCGTTTCAAGCCTTCGTTCGGAAGCTTCCGAGGTTACTGCTTCGGTGCGGTTTTTCCGGCAGCTGCCGGTGGATGTACGTTTGCGGGGCGGTTAGCCTCAGGAGTTGCTGAACCCGGGGTCGCGCTTCCCGGCGTAGGAAGAACATAGCTTTGGTCGTTCGGTGTGCCATACGTTGCCGTCGGAGGCAGTACCCATGGCTGGACAAACGACGCTGGCAACCCGTCTTTTTCTGCGATGCTCGCCAGGGGCTCCACGTGGCTTCCCGACGGTACATCCGCCTCAGTTGCCTTCTGGCTCAACTGCAGCGCCTTGATGTACGACACGATCGCCCAGCGATCCACCGGTGCAACCTGCGCGGAATAATCGGGCATCGCGCCATAACCATTGCTGATCACATAGAAGAAATGTCCAAGCGGCGCCGTCTCCAGACGCGCGGTATGAAAGTCTCCAGCGTGAGCGTAGCCGCGTTGCACAATCATTCCCTCGCCATTACCAACGCGCGAGTGGCACGGTGTGCAGTAGACGTTGAACCGCTCCTGTCCGCGTTGCAGCACCTCCATCGTCACGGGAAAGGGCATCCCGTCTCCTTCTTTGCCATTGATCAGTCCGGTATAGAAATAGCTGTTCTCATGCAGCTGGCCACGCGCCACCGTATTCTCGACCTGCGGGCGAACCGAGCGGCCATCCGGATAAAAATTCGTTCCGCGCTGCGGAAAGAACTTTGGCTCATCCTGCATGTCTTGCCGGCAGCCGGCTACAAACAGCAACGAAAGTGCGGCTGTAGCAAATGCGGCGCGCCGTGCTATCTGTGTCACTTGCATATTAATGATCCACCTCCACCACGGAGACCGCGGAGAACTGCTCGAGAAAGGCTCGCGTCTCGGTAGGCGAAAACATCGGGTCCATCGCCTCCAGGCAAAGGAAAAACTTGTCCGTCGTCGCGCCGCTCCTGAAGTTGGCCGCATTGAATAGGGGATGATAGAGCTGCGGCAGCCCATTCAGCGCCAGCATCCCGAAGCACGCCGAGAACCCGGAAAACAGAATCGTCCATTCGTACGCCGGAATAATGAAGGCAGGCCAGGAGAACAGCGGACGCCCGGCAATGTTCAGCGGATAAGCCCACACATTGATCCAGGTCTCCATCAGAAACGCAGTGGTCACACCCATAATCCCGCCAAGCAGACACACCAGCGGCACGCGCGTCTTGTGGAAGTGCAGCGCCTGCGCAGCCTCTTCCACCGGATACGGCGTGTAGCACTCCATCCGTCGATACCCTACACGGCGAGCTTCTTTCGTTGCATGCACCAACTCACCGGGTGTATTGAACTCGGCCAGCAATCCGTAGATTCCTTCGCGGGGCGGCATTAGGACTCCTCCTCACTGACTACTTCTGCGATCTTGCTGCGCGGCGTGACCTTCGTCTGCGGCAGCATCATTCGTATCTCCGACATCGGAATCATGGGCAGGAAGCGGACGAACAGGAAGAACAGGAACGTGAAGAAGCCAAGCGTTCCTACATAAATCATGTAGTCCCATTTTGTCGCCCGGTACGTGCCCCAGCTCGACGGCAGATATTCGCGGTACAGACTGGTCACAACGATGACGAAGCGCTCAAACCACATACCCGTATTGATGATGAACGAGAGAATGAAGAGGTACGTCACGTTGACCCGCAGCTTGCGCGACCACAGCGTCGTCAGCGGAATCGCAAGATTGGTCAGGATCAGCATCCAGTACGCCCAGCCCATCGGCCCGAACATACGGTTCCACATCATGAAGAACTCCCAGTGGCTCGCCGAGTACCACGACATGAAGACCTCCATGGCGTAGCCGTAGCCCACAATGAGTCCCGTACCCAGCATTACCTTCGCCATGTTGTCCAGGTGGCGCAACGTCACCAGATCTTCCAGGTGATAGAACTTGCGGATCGGAATCGCCAGCGTAATCACCATGGCAAATCCCGAATAGATAGCGCCGGCGACAAAGTAAGGCGGGAAGATCGTCGTATGCCAACCCGCCAGAGCCGCCACCGCAAAGTCGAAGCTGATGACTGTATGAACCGAGAGCACCAGAGGTGTTGAAAGCCCCGCCAGCAGCAGGGAAGCCGACTCATACCGGATCCAGTGCCGCGTCGAGCCGCGCCAACCCAACGCCAGCAACCCATAAAAGTACTTCGCCAGCGGCATCTTCGCCCGGTCGCGCAGCGTGCCGAAGTCGGGAATCATTCCCATGTACCAGAAGATCACTGAGATCGACGCATACGTCGAAACCGCAAAGACGTCCCACGCCAGCGGCGACCGGAACTGCGGCCATACGTTCATCGTGTTCGGGTAAGGGAATAGCCAGTACGCCAGCCATGGCCGCCCGACGTGAATCAGCGGGAAGATACCGGCACAGCACACCGCGAAGATCGTCATCGCCTCGGCGAATCGATTGATCGAGTTGCGCCACTGCTGCTTGAAGAGCAGAAGAATCGCCGAGATCAGCGTTCCGGCGTGGCCGATACCGATCCACCACACAAAGTTGATGATGGCGAATCCCCAGGCTCCCGGGATCGTCACCCCCCAGATACCCACCCCCTTAAGGAAGAGCCACGTGCAACCGATCACCAGGCCCATGGCAACACCGGCCGCCACGACCAGCCCGAAAAACCATCCCAGCGGTGTATTCGAGGTCAGTACGATCCCGGCGATCTCCTGCGTCACCGACTTGAACGTATGACCTGGCGCAATAACCGCATACTCGCCGGTACGCGGATCGATCATCGGATCAATCATCGGGTCTTCTATGGGTCCTTTGGTCGCCATTATGCCAGCTCCGGATTCGGGTTGATGACGCCGGCCGTGTAGGTCGTGCGCGGACGGAAGTTGAGGTCAGCAAGTACCTGGTAATCGCGCTCCTCAGCCTTTAGCTTTGCCACCTTGCTTGCCTTGTCGTTGATATTGCCGAACGTGATAGCGCTGGTCGGGCAGGCCTGCTGGCATGCCGTCACAATCTCACCATCGCGAATCTCACGGTTTTCCTTATCCGCTTCGATCTTCACTGCCTCGATGCGCTGCACGCAGTAGCTGCACTTCTCCATCACACCGCGGGAACGTACCGTGACATCCGGATTGCGCATGAACTTGAGGCTCTCCGTGTCATAGTCCGCATACAGCAGGAAGTTGAACCGCCGCACCTTGTACGGGCAGTTGTTCGAGCAGTACCTGGTTCCCACGCAGCGGTTATAGACCATCGTATTCAGGCCTTCCGGCGTGTGAACCGTCGCTCCCACCGGGCATACCTGTTCGCAACCCGCATTCTCGCAGTGCTGGCACATCATCGGCTGGAAGTGTGCCTTGGGCGCATGCAGATCGCCTTCAAAATACGTATCGATCCTCAGCCACTGCATGTTGCGCCCGACCTTCACCTGTTCGCGGCCAACCACCGGAATATTGTTCTCCGCGTAGCAGCTCACAATGCAGGCGTTGCAGCCGATGCAGCTGTTCAGGTCGATCGCCATCCCCCAAGCATTCTGAACCTTCAGCGTCGCGGGATCCTTCTCGTCGTACTTCCAGTTGTCCGGGAAGAACGAATTGTCGTGAGGCACCTTCTCACCCTGCGGTGAGTACCCAACCTTGCCGACCTGTGTGCCGCTCACTCCGCCTTCATGCGCAAAGTTCGGAATTTTCTTTGCTTCGTCGACCGTCGCATAGCGAATGATCGACCGCTCCATCGCCTCATGGCCGGCAAGCGAGTAAACACCCTGCGTATCGTAGAGTTTCTTCTCGAGATCTTGCTGCGCAAAGCTGCCGCGATGCTCGATGTTGTGCACCTTCGTGATGCACAGCTCGTAGGTACCAGGCTGTTTCTGCGCAACCGCACCGGCGATGGCAAGCGGTGAATCCGAGGGACGAATCTGATACGCGTCGAAACCAACACCCTGTCCAACGCGACCCGCTGCCACCCCGCGGCCAAAGCCAAGGTGAACCGTAATCACGCCATCCGGATGCCCCGGCGCCATCAACGCCGGCGCAATAAACTCACGCCCGTTGTATGAGACCTTCACCGGGTCCGACTCTTCCAGCTTCAGGTCGGCCATCGTCCCCATGCTCATGATCGCCGCGTTATCCCAGCTCAGGTTCGTCACCTGCTTGGGCAGCTCCTGCAGCCAGCCGACATTGGCGTATCGCCCGTCATAAAGCGAAGGATCAGGCCGGAACGAAACCTCAAGCCCACTCGAAGCAGCCGCCGGAACCAGGAACGAAGCCACAGCACTCTTACCGGCGCCACCAGCCTTCGCCGTAAATGCCGTCCCCTCAACCCATCCATCGTGCAGCGCCTTGCGCCATCCCGTTGCAAAGTCGCCCTTGATGTAATTTCTCGCGTTCGCCTGCACCACGCTGTACGCCGAAATCTGTGTGTTCTCCAGCAGCGTCTGGAACACGTCGAACGCCGATTTGCCGCCATACAGCGGATCGATCATCGGCTGAATAATCGAGACAGTTCCGTCATACGCACGCGCATCCGACCAGCTTTCAAGGTAGTGCGCCTTGTTGATGTGCCAGTTCGAAATCGCTCCGGTTTCATCCAAATGCGACCCCAGGTGCACCGTCACTGGAACCTTCGGGAACGCATCCTGGAAGTGCAGATCACTCGGCGCCGAGTAGATCGGGTTCACACCCAGAATCACCAGCCACTGCACCTTGCCCGAATTCATGTCCGCAACCAGCGACTTCAGGTCTGCCACCTGCTCGCTCGGCATCGGATTCACCGTCTCGGTGTAAATTACCGTCTTGCCAACCGCACCAAGCGCCGAGTTCAACGCATAAGCCGCCGCATGGACCGCCGGCGGAGCCTGCTCTCCCGGAATCACAACGCACTTGCCCCCCGACGATCTCAAATCCTTCAAGACTGCATCGAAGAAACGCACCTGCTCTCCAGAAAGCGACCCGTTACCGTTCGCCAGCGCCGTAGCAAACCTCACTAGCTCACTCGGCTTCAACGCCAGCCGATGATCCGCCTTCAACCCGGTCACCGTAGGCATCGTCTCGACGACGTACATCCGGTTCATCGTCTTGTCCGCTTCATACCGGTGTCGCTCTGCGTACCCAGCCGCCAGCGGCAGGAACCCCGGATGAGCAATCCCACTCAGGAAATCCGCATCCAGCGACAGAATGACATCCGCTTCTTCCAGCTTGTACTGCGCATCGGTATAGCTGCCGAACGCCGCCTTCGATGCCGCGCGCGACGAGTCCTGGTTCACCGGCTCCCACTGAATCAACTTCGCATTGGGATACGCCGCCTGCACCGTCTTCCACTGTGCCGCCAGCGACGGAGACGTAATCGTCTCGCTCACGAAGTAGAGTCCCTGCCCGCCGTTCAGCTTCTTCGCCGCAGCGGAAAATGCCTCCTGAAAAGCTCCCCAACCCGAAACTTCTCCGCGATGCAGCACATGCTGCGACCGATCCGGATCATAAAGATCCAGCAGCGTTGCCTGCGTAAACACATCCGACTTGCCCTTCGACATCGGGTGTTCCGGATTCCCATCCACCTTGATCGGCCGGAATGAATCCGACTTCACCAGCACCGGAATCGCGCCCGTCGGGAACGGATGCGCCGTGGCAAAATACATCGGCTTGCCCAGCACCAGGTCTTCCGGCTGCCGGATGTACGGAAAGATCGGCTCATCCGGCTGCTTCGTGCAACCCGCCAGCCCGGCCAGCGCCAGCGACGCCCCCATCACCTTCAAAAAGCCGCGCCGGCTTACAGAATCCACCCACTCGCTCACGCCCATGGATCCTGCCTGCCGCGGAAACTCCTCCCGCATCAGCTCATGGAATGCCGGAGTCTCTGCCAGCTCATCCAGGTTCTTCCAGAAGCGCCGCCCCGTCTTGCCGTCCAGCTTCGCGCGGACCTCGGCCAGCGTCATCTTCGCCGGTTTAATCTCGGTCACCACCACGGGTTGTTCTGCCTTTGTGTCAGCCATCGTCTCGTCTGTTCCAATCCCCGTCGTCTTATTCCAAGCCGTTTTGATCATCGGTGGCACGTCTCGCAGCTCGACAGCTGCTGCGGATTGCGGATGTGATAATGCGCGGTCAGATACTTGCCCAGGTCCATCTGGTCGGTGAACTTCTCATAGCTCGCCGGCATCGTGATTCCCAGCGGCGGCACATCGCTCGCCGTCGAGCCCTGCGACTCGGCCGGGGTCTGCATCATCGCCACTTCGGGCCCCTTGCCCGAAGGATCCGTTGTCGTGCAGCTCACCTTCTGCGCCGTCGGACCAGAGCCCGTCTCGCTCGAACCTGTGCTTGTGCACCAAACCGGCTTATCGTTCGAAGGTCCGGCCCACGCCATGTTGTAGATCTCGCTCGTCGGCCGCAGGTTCACCGCAGGATTGCGATGGCAGTTCAAACACCACTCCATCTGCAGCGTGTTCTGCTGATACATCAACGGCATCTCGTCCACGCGTCCATGACAACTAGCGCAGCCGATGCCCTTATTCACATGAATCTCATGATTGAAATAAACGTAGTCCGGAAGGTCATGCACCCGGATCCACTGGATCGAAGCCCCTGTCGCCCAGCTCTGCCGCACCGGCTCCAGCAGATCGGCGTTCGTCCAGATCTGCGCATGGCAGTTAATACAAGTCTTGGTCGGCGGTATCCCGGCGTACGCCGCGTTTTCCACCTGCGTGTGGCAGTACTGGCACTGCAGTCCAAGCCCCTCCACGTGGTGTTTATGGCTGAACGGTATCGGCTGGTCCGGCCGCTGGCCCTGCCGCGTCACCCACGGTGATCGCTGTAACTGGTCCAAGGTTACGCCGAGCGCGATGACGATAATGCCCGTCAATACTAGGCTGAATCGAGCCAGCGCGTTCGAACTGCGGTCAAAAACTTGCGCCATGAGTGCGTTCCTGCTTCCTCTGCATTACCTTCGGCTAGGGGTTGGAGAAGTTGCTGTCGATGGTTGGTCTTTCCTGCTGGTTACTTTGCCGGGCGTTCGAAACCGGCGGTTGGGGCGTCCGCGTTGGGTGATGCCCGGAAATTTCTTCTCTAATAAACTTTGAGTATATCAGCGGAAAAGTCCGATCGAATCGATGCGAGGCTGCTCGCAACTGATTTTTTTCCTGCAACATCCGATTATCGAACTCGTTCGCAAACGGCCTGCACAACATCTCGTGCATCCGCTCTCTGCTGGCCTGAATCACCACTACATCTACCCTGCAACATAGGTATCGAACTTGTAAATGCAAACCAATCTAGTCCGAATTCTCAACCACTCGCAAGTTCTCCCCTCACTCGGAATACCTATGTCTCGCGCACGCATCTCTTCAACATCAACAAAGGTGTTCACTATGAGAAAGATTCGCTACTCCGTCGCGATGAGCCTCGATGGCTATATCGCCGGGCCAAACGGTGAAGCAGACTGGATCTATCGTTCAGGCCGCGTCGCTTTGATATACGAGGGCCAGCACTAAACCCTCGCCGCTCCGTGCATTCCTGCGATATCGTCAAAAGCATGCCGCATCATCGCAACGATCCGCGCCCGCCTCGCTACGACGGTGCTCTCGCCTGCCGCGAACTCTCCGCCGCCGACCCTAAACTCGGCAAACTCATCGAACGTGCCGGCCTCTTCAACCTCCGCGTCGCCAGCACCCAATCCCCATTCGAAGCCTTAGTCGAGAGCATCATCTACCAGCAGCTCCATGGCAAAGCCGCCGCCACCATCCATCGCCGCCTCCTCGAATCGTTCGCGCCAGTATTAACGCTCGAAACCGCAGGTACAGGGGCCCATCCCACCCCGCAGCAAATACTCGACTGCCCCAACGAGCAGCTCCGCGCCGCCGGCCTCTCCAAAAACAAGATGCTCGCCCTCCGCGACCTCGCCGCCAAAACCATCGACGGCACCGTCCCCGATCTCAAACACATCCGCCGCATGTCCGACGAAGCCATCATCGAACACCTCGTACAAGTCCGCGGCATCGGCCGCTGGACTGTCGAAATGCTCCTCATCTTCCGCCTCGGCCGCCCCAACGTCCTCCCCGTCGACGACTACGGCGTCCGCAAAGGCTTCGCCCTCACCTTCGGCAAACTCAAACCCCCCGACAAGGTCACCCCCATGGACCTCCCCAAACCTGACGTCATGCAACGCCGCGCAAAAAAATGGCAACCCTGGTGCTCGGTCGCCAGCTGGTACCTATGGCGAGCCTGCGACCTCGCCAAACCCGAACCCACAACAAAGAAATAGCCCCAGCAGTCAAAGCAAATCGCCGAGATACCCCCGAAAACCGTCGTCATCCTGAGCGAATCGGCCCCCCAAATACCATCGTCATTCTGAGCGAAGCTCAGAATCTCCGTCTTCTGCCTTTGCATTTGCCTTAGCCAGTTTCTAACGTCGTCATCCTGAGCGCAGCGAAGGACCCCTGTATTTCGTCTTTGCAGTTGTACTTGTTGTCATCCTTCGTTTACTTCTGCTTCGGGTGGTCTGACTGCTCGCGATAGCCGACCCAGCGAGGGCCGTCGCATCCTTGGGACAAAGACTGCGAAAGCCGCCAATCAACATCTTGGTGGAGCGCTTCGTCCTTCAGATAGATCACATCATCCACGACATAGCGGCCGTTCTCCCGCACCACGATTGACGCAACATGCCAAATTAGCGGTTTGTCAGCAGACGTGTACTCGTGAAAATCACCTGCCTTTTTATGGACCGGCGCGTCCCACCAGGCGAGCCTTACGTACACGCGAATTGAACCATCCGTCTGCTCTACCGTTCTCTCGATATTGAAAGTGCGCGGTCCGGTTAGTTCATCGCCACCCGAGAAGATTCCACTCTCAAATACACCGAATGGTGCCTTTTGCGGATACCTGGGGTCCTGAGGTCGCCGACCCCAATCAGCTACGCAGGCATTGAAGTCATCAATCCTGTGAAGCAGTGTCCTGCTCATGTATGGCGCGAAAATCTTCCAGTCAATGCCCGATGGAATACCGCCCGGGGTATGAGCCACCACCTGCTCATAGAGACTATGAATCAGCGCCTCCGGCTGATTCGGCAGGCTGTATCCAATCCAGCGAGGGCCATCGCATCCCGCAGCTGAATATTCCGACAGTCGACGATCAGCCGGCATGTCCTCAGGATATTCGTAGGTCGAATCATTGATGTAGATCACATCATCGATAACATAGTGGCCGTCTTCGCGCAGCACGGCGGCTGCAACGTGCCAGGTATACCGGCGCGCCGGGGACCCCGCAGACGTGAGGTTCACATACACTCGCGAGGAGCCATCCTTCTCAGATTGTGTCCTTTCAATTTTGAATGCCCGCGGTTCGGCGTTCCAACGCTCACCGTAGAAGAGTCCAAACTTGGAGTCCGTCTCTGACTTCAAGTGGGGCTCCGGGCTCTGCCGATTCCAATCATCAGAGCAGGCCTTGGCTAAATCAATTTTGTGCAGCAAGGCTTTACTCAGATAGGGCGCGAAGGCCTTCATGTGCGCGCCCTTCGGTATATCGCGCGGGTGACGAGCCACCATCTCGGTATAGAAGCTCCTGATAAGCGCCTCCGGCTGGTGGGGGAGGCCAGGCGGGTTGCTCTGGTGAGCAGCCTGGCTAAGAGCCAACGTCGTCGTGAACTGCAGAAGAAGGATGCACCGCAAAAGATTCAATCGTTACCTCGCACTATATAGATCACACAGTAAGCATTGGACTTGCTCGATGGTCTCCCTCTGTCGTCAAAATAGACCTCCCGCGGCTGGGGTGGGTGAGCTGGAGACGGGGTACGCCGGCCCCAGCTCCAGAATCTGGTGCTCCGTCGCCAACTGGTACCTCTGGCGAGCTTGCGACCTGGTAAGTAACCAGGCTGCCAATAACTAGCCTTAGAGTGCTTACTGCTCCCGCAGTGTCTCCATCGGATCCAGTCGCGCCGCACGAGATGCCGGCACGGTGCTTGCCACCAGGCTCACGAGCAGCAGAATCGCCGTCATGGCAACGAAGGTAGTTGGATCGGACGGCCGGATACCGTACAACATCCCGGATAACAGCCGTGTGATCATCGCCGAAATCGCCAGCCCAGCACCCAACCCGATCAGCGCAAGCGTCAGACCACGCCGGACAATCATGCGCACCACATCTGTCCTTTGCGCACCTAGCGCCATTCGTAGTCCAATCTCCAGCGTGCGCTGCACCACCATGTACGAGAGCAGCCCGTACAACCCGATCGCCGAGAGCATCAGCGCGATCGCGGCGAAGCAGCTCAGCAGCAAAGTTTGGAAGCGCGGCTGCGCAACCGACTTCGAGACGTAATCCTCCAGCGTCGAAACTTCGTACACGGGCACACTCTTGTCCATCTCTTGAACGGCCGCACGAAGCACGTTCTCTAGGGTTGCCGGATCGCCACTAGTACGAATCGTGAGGAATGGATTCGTGATCATCGCCTGCGAGTAAGGCAGGAAGTACTCAGGGTCCGCATCAGCGGTCAGCCCCTTGCGTTTGATGTCCCCCACTACGCCAATAACTTCACGCATCGGATGCTCGATCACATCATCACCCAAGTCCGCTTGAATATGCTTGCCGATTGGATTCTCTCCGGGGAAATACTTGCGCGCGAACGCCTGATTGATCACGATGACCGGCGCTGCCTTCGTGCCATCCTGCTCGCCAAACGTGCGCCCGGAGAGAAGCCGGATCCGCATCGTCGCAAAATAACCGGGCAGCACCACGCCAATCGATTCACTCGGATGGTCCCCTTTGGCCATCGGCCTTCCCGCAATGCTGAACGAGATGCTGGCGTTACTGTCGCTCATCGGCAGCGGCCATCCTGCCGACGCAGACTGTACACCGGGCAACCCGGAGAGCCGCGCCACTAACTGGTTATAAAACTCGAGATGCTGATCGTGGTCCAGACGGTCAAAAGATACTCCTACCCTCGCCGTCAATACATGCTTCGGATCGAAGCCGGGATCGACGTTCAGGATACGAACGAAGCTTCGAATCAGCAGACCGGATCCCACCAGCAACACCAGTCCAATGGCCGTCTGCGCAACCACCAACCCATTGTGCAGACGATGTTGCCCGCGACCGCCGGCCACACCCCGGGTGCCTTCGCGCAACGCCTGCACAGGCTCCAGGTGCGACATCCGCCACGCCGGAAGCACCCCAAACAACAGCCCTGTAACGACTGACACAACCAGGACAAACACGAGCACACTTCCATCGATCGTCGCACCTTCCATACGCGGGATATTGACCGGCATTAGTCTCACCATGCCTCGCAGCAGACCGAAGGCCAGCACTACACCTGCAACTCCGCCGCAAAAAGACAAGACCAGCGATTCCACCAGCAACTGCCGGATGATCTTCGCGCGACTGGCGCCGATGGCTGCGCGCAACGCGAACTCCGCGCTCCGCCGGGATCCGCGCGCCAGCAGTAACCCCGCAACGTTGGCGCACGCAATCAACAGCACCAGCGTAACCGCGCCAAACAGCACACGAAGAGCCGGCCTGGTATCGCCGACCATGTGCTGCAGTTCGGGCTCCACCAAAGCAGAGGTGTACCACTTATTATTGTCGGGATACTGGCGTGCCAGATTTCCGGCAATCAGACTGAGGTCCGCTTTAGCTTGTTCGAGCGTCACCCCCGGCTTCAACCGTCCAACTACGTCCAGGGAATCGAACCCGCGTTGCCCTGTCTTGGGACTCTTCCCGTCCGCATCGTCTGAGAGTGAGATCCATAGAGCCGGTGCCGGACCCTCAAGCGGAAACTGGAAGCCCTTCGGCATCACGCCCGCAACAACGTAGCTGTGATCGCCCAGCCTGATCGTCCTTCCGGAGATGTCCGTCGCTGAACCGAAATTAGTCTGCCAGAGCGAGTAGCTCAAGATCACCGTGCGATTGCCGGGCTTCTCATCGTCCCAGCGAAAATCTCTCCCCAGCATCGGAGCCACGCCCAGCACCTGAAAGAGGTTCGCCGAGACCGTCTCCGCATCCAGACGCTGCGCCTCGCTACCCGTCTCGAGCGTTACCCCGCCGCCATGGTAAGAAGCCATGCCACTGAGTGTGTGGTTTTGCGCTCGCCAGTCGAAGTAGTCTGGATAGCTGAATGCCTCGGGCATTATGCCCGGCAGCGAATGGTCCTGCTGATGGAGCCACATCAGCCGGTCCTGCTCGGGAAAAGGCAGAGGCCGCAACAGCACCGCATTCACCAGACTAAAAATAGCCGTGGTCGCGCCGATGCCCAATGCGAGCGTCAGAATGGTGGTGAGAGCGAAGCCGGCGTTCTTGCGCAGTTGGCGAATAGCGAAGCGGAGGTCTTGCATAAGAGCGGTCTCCTCATAGAAATGCGCTTGTGGGTCTGTCCCACCTCGGCGTACCTGCAAATGTGAATTCATTCGCACGCCTCTTGCTGTTAGCTTCAAATGCAGGAGCAATTCACCAGCCAGTCCTCCGCATTCGCCAACTCTTTCTCTCAATGCGGGATAGCACACCAAGTATCGCGCACTAGGCACAGTCATTTGTCCAAATCCGAAATCCGCTGTCCATAAGTGGGCGCTAGGTGGCCGCTGAAAGAATAACCAAGAGCATGACTCCACCAAACTCTATCCGCCGCATCATCTGTGTCCTTCTCCTCCTCATCACCATCCCCATCGGCCTCGCCGTGCGCTTCCTCCCCCTACACCTCCCATGGTTCCTCTACAAATACCTCGGCTCCTTCCTATGGGCCGTCGCCCTCTACTGGTTCCTCGCCGCACTCCTCCCTAAACTTCGCCCACTCGCCATCGCCACACTCGCCATCATCATCGCCACTCTGGTCGAACTCAGCCGCCTCAGTCCCCATCGAACCCATCGACGCCTTCCGCCTCACCCTCCCCGGCCAAATTCTCCTCGGCCGCTACTTCTCCATCAAAAACATCGTCGCCTACATCCTCGCCATCATTCTCGCTGCCTTCTGGGACCGAGCCTTCTTAGCCATGAGGAATGACCAAGCCCCCTTGTAGATTTCGTAATCAGTTGATTGGCCTCCCTCGCAATCTCTCGACAAAAACATCACAACTCCCTGACAAAACCAGCGTCATCGCATCGGTACACTTTCTTCATCGAGTGTGTAACGGAGTGTCGATCTCTTATCGCCCATCCGATGTTCCTGGGCCCGGCCCTGAGGCGAAGAGAAAAAGCGCAGGCAGTCCTCCCAAAAATCCCAGCTTCGAAAATCCCAGGAGCCTCTATGCGTTTCCGTGCATTACTTTTGCTCTGCCTTTGTTCGCTCTTCGCCGGCTGTGCCGGCAACTACACCGCTCCTCCCGCGACCGCACCCGCCGCCGGCGTCAAACTCTCCGGCAGCGTCCACGGCGGACAACAACCCATCGTCGGCGCTCACGTCTACCTCTTCGCCGCCAACACCACCGGCTACGAACAACCCTCCATCTCGCTCCTCAACCCAACCGCCACGGGTCTCTCCGACTCCATCGGCGCGTACGTCACCACCAATGACCAGGGTGCCTTCACCATCACGGGCGATTACTCCTGCGCACCCAACACCCAGGTCTATCTCTACGCCCTCGGCGGCAATCCCGGCGCAGGCGTAAACTCCGGTGCCGGCCTCCTCGCCGCACTCGGCAACTGCCCCTCCTCCAGCTCCTTCCTTACCACCGTGCCCTTCATCTCCGTCAACGAGGTCACCACCGTTGCCGCGGCCTACGCTATGGCAGGCTTCGCCACCGACGCCACCCACGTCTCCAGCTCCGGCACACCTCTCGCACAGACCGGCATCGCCAACGCCTTCGCCAACGCCGCCAACCTCGCCGATATCTCTACCGGCACCGCCCTCACCACCACACCGGCAGGCAACGGCAACGTGCCCAACACGCTGATCAACACTCTGGCCAACATCCTCGCCGCCTGCATCAACTCCAACGGCTCTGCCTCGACTCCCTGCTCCACCTTGTTCTCCAACTCCCTCAGCGGCGGCACATCCGGCACCACCCCCACAGACACTGCAACCGCGATCATCAACATCGCCCACAACCCCGGCTCCAACATCGCCGCCCTCTTCGCCCTCCCCACAGCAACCTCACCCTTCGCTCCCTCGATGGGAACCGTTCCCAACGACTTCTCCATCTTCCTTCGATACAACTTCCCCGGCATCAATTCACAATCATTCCTAACCATCGCCATCGACGGCTCAGGCAATGCCTGGATCCCCAACGACGAAACCAACAGCATCGTCGAACTCTCCAGCAACGGCTCGTTGATCAGCCCCAGCGCGGGATTTGCCAGCGGTCAACTCAGCAATCCCTCATCCGTCGCCATCGATGATTCAGGCAACGCCTGGGTCGCCAATATCAACAACAAGAGCGTCACCAAGCTCTCAAGCAGCGGCACGGTCCTCAGCCCGCCCTCAGGATTTACCGGCGGCGGCCTCGACAATCCGTTAGGCATCGCCATCGATGGCGCCGGAAACGCCTGGATTGCCAACGATGCAAGCGCCAGCAGCGCCAGCGTCACCAAACTTTCCAGTACCGGCGCGGCAATCAGTCCCGCCTCCGGCTTCACCGGGGGTGGGCTCAGTCATCCATTTGGTATCGCCATCGACAGCGCAGGCAGCGCCTGGATCGCCAACATCTCGAACAACTCCGTCAGCAAGTTTTCCAATGCCGGTGCAGCCCTCAGTCCCCCGACGGGATTCACCGGCGGCGGACTCGATGCGAACTTTGGGATCGCCATCGACAACTCAGGAAACGCCTGGATCTCGAACGGCAACTCCGGCAACGATCCCAACCGCATCACCAAACTTGCCAACGATGGTACCCCTCAATCCTCCGGATTCACCGGCGGTGGATTGAACTTCCCCACAGCCATCGCCATCGATGGCTCCGGAAGCGTCTGGATTGCAAACCTCGCCAGCAGCATCAGCAGGTTTTCCAACAGTGGCACGCCCATCAGCCCCTCCACCGGATATAACGTCGGACCTCACTTTCTGAATGCCATCGCCGTCGATGGCTCCGGAAGTGTCTGGGTCACCACCGACACCGCTGTCGAAGTGTTCATCGGCGCAGCCACGCCCGTCGTCACCCCAATCGCCACCGGCGTCAAAACCAACACCCTCGGCACCCGCCCCTGACACCATGGTACTTTCAGCTAAATAGCACCAGCACATTTGCCTCATAGCGATCCGATCGTACTCTCAGCTCATGGCATCTTCCAAACACGAATCAAAATCCGCACCCTTCGCACCCCACCAACCCCACCACCCGCGATACTCTCTAACTAGGTACTTATGGCCAAACCTCGCGCCGCAAAGTCCCCCACGCCGCAAGCAGCCGCCGAAGCCCCACGCTTCGTCTGCATCCACGGCCACTTCTACCAGCCGCCCCGCGAAAACCCCTGGCTCGAAACCGTCGAAGTCCAGGACTCCGCCGCCCCCTACCACGACTGGAACGACCGCATCACCGCCGAGTGTTACGCCCCCAACGGCGCCTCGCGCATCACCAACAAAGAAGACGAGATCATCCGCATCATGAACAACTACGCGCGGATGAGCTTCAACTTCGGCCCCACCCTGCTCAGCTGGCTCCACGACAAAGCTCCCCGCACCTATCGCATGATCCTCGACGCCGACAAGGTCAGCCGCCTAGCGCTACAGCGGACACGGCTCCGCCATCGCCCAGGTCTACAACCACATCATCATGCCGCTCGCCAGCCGCCGCGACGCCATCACCCAGATCCGCTGGGGCATCGCCGACTTCGAGTACCGCTTCGGTCGCAGACCCGAAGGCATGTGGCTCGCCGAAACCGCCGTCAACCGCAGCGTGCTCGACCTCATGGCGCAGCAGGGCATCAAGTTCACCATCCTCGCACCCTCGCAGTGCGCCCGCGTCCGTCACCTGTCCGAAACCACGCCCACAGAAGCGGCCGAAGCAACCGAGACAGCTCAACACCTGGACCGAAACTCCCAACGCCACCGTCGACCCCACTCATCCCTACCTCATCCGTCTCGACGAAGGCCGCACCATCGCCGTCTTTTTCTACGACGGCCCCGCCTCTCGCGCCATCGCCTTCGAAGGCCTGCTCAACAGCGGCGAAGACTTCGCCAACCGCCTCCTCGCCGGCTTCCATCCTCCTCCACCCGCCGATCCCGAAGCCGCCCAGCTCTCCCACGTCGCCACCGACGGCGAAAGCTACGGTCACCACCACAAGCACGGCGAGATGGCGCTCTCCTACGCCATGCACTGGATCGAAGAGCGGCGGCCAGGCTCGCCTCACCAACTACGGCGAATTTCTCGAAAACTTTCCGCCCAAATGGGAGGCCGAAGTCGTCGAAAACACCTCCTGGTCCTGCGCCCACGGCGTCGAGCGCTGGCGCTCCAACTGCGGCTGCAACGGCGGCACCAAGCCCGGCTGGAACCAGGAGTGGCGCGCGCCTCTCCGCGAAGCCCTCGACTACCTCCGCGACGCCACCGCTCCCCTCGCCGAGCAACTCGCCCAGCCCCTCCTCAAAGATCTCTGGGCCGCCCGCGACGCCTACATCCAGGTCGTCCTCGACCGCTCCCCCGCCTCCATCATCAAATTCTTCGAGCAGCACGCCACCCGCGAACTCACCGAAACGGAACGCATCACCGTCCTCGAACTCCTCGAGCTCGAACGTCACACCCAGCTCATGTACACCAGCTGCGGCTGGTTCTTCGACGAGATCTCCGGCATCGAGACCGTCCAGGTCATCGCCTACGCCGGCCGCGTCCTCCAGCTCGCCGCGCAAGCTCTTCGGCGAGCCCGGCGCCGCTCTCGAAGCCGAACTTCCTCAACATCCTCGCCAAAGGCAAGAGCAACGTCCCCGAGATCGGCGACGGCGCCGAAGTCTACCGCCGCTACGTCAACAGCATGCAGATCGGCCTCGAACAGGTCGGCGCCCACTACGCCATCAGCTCCATCTTCCGCGCCTACCCCGAACACGGCGAGCTCTTCTGCTTCGACGTCCACCGCGAGAGCCAGGAGACCTTCAACTCCGGCCGCGGCCGCGTCGCCGTCGGACGCGCTCTCATCTACTCCCGCATCACCGAAGAGACCGAGGACATCTGCTTCGCCGTCCTTCATCTCGGCGACCAGAACCTCTCCGCCGCCGTCAAACGCTACAACTCGCAGGACCCCGCCGAGATCGAAGCCTTCCACACCTTCTCCACCGACATCGGCACCGCCATCCGCCGCGCCAATCTACCCGAGGTCATCCGCCTCATCGATCGTTTCTTCGGCCACGGCGAAGCCCCCGGTCAATCCCCGACCGCTACTCCCTCACCTCGCTCTTCGCCGACGAGCAGCATCGCATCCTCAACACCATCCTCAACCAGACCCTCTCCGAGATGGAAGACTCCCTCCGCAAGATCTACGAAGACCACGCCTCCCTCCTGCACTTCCTCACCGAAACCGGCATGTCCGCGCCGCCCGCACTCGCCTCCGCCGCCCGCTTCGCCATCAACGCCAGCCTGCGTCGCGCCATCGAGGCCGAAAACTTCGACCCCGCCGAGATCGAAAACCTCCTCAGCCGCGCCGAAAGCGACCAGATCCCTCTCGACACTCAACTCCTCGGCTTCACCGCCGGTCAGCGCATGAAGCGCGCCATGGTTCGTCTCGAAGCCTCCGTCGCCGGCGACCCCTCCGCCAACGGCGCGCTCGCCACCGCACTCGTCATCGCCGAGACCATCCACAAGATGCCCTTCGAAGTAAACATCTGGCAGGCCCAGAACATCTGGAACGACCTCCTCCGCCGCAGCGACACCAACTACTGGACCGCCGAATGGAAAGAGGACTTCAAGAAACTAGGCAAAGCCATGAACATCTCCGTCGACGAACTCGTCATCGAAGAGGGCGTCACCGCCTTCTAGAAGTTCCGCCGCTGCCTTCGCTTTTGCCGTTGTCGTTGCCTTTGCTTCTAGGTAGCCCAAGCCTTCAGCCTGAGTCTCCCCTGGGGTATGCCTTCCTTCCCCCAAAAGCCTCATGCCTTCACAAACCGCTGAAAACCCCACCCAGCCCAAAACTGTCACCTCTGACAGCTTCACAAAATTCCCCCAAGGCCCATACTTCCACCAAGAGGTGTTCTCATGAACCGAGCCAATGCCATCATCGCGGCAATCTTCCTCGCCCTGCTTCCTCACCACGCAAACGCCCAGGCCGCCGGCGGTGATCTGCAGGCGAAGGTAGCGGCCATCAAACAATCAGTCGCCGAAAACCAGCAGAAGCTTCACAAATACCAGTGGATGGAAACCACCCAGCTGACGCTCAACGGCGACGCCAAGCCCCCCACGCAGTCCATGTGCCAGTACGGCCCCGACGGAACCGTCCAGAAGACCCCCATGAGTCCGCCTCCGCCACCCCCCAGCGGAGGCAGAATGAAACAAAGAATCATCGAAAAGAAGAAAGAAGAGATGAAGGATTACATGGGACAGGTCAAAACCCTGCTCGCCCAATACGTGCCCCCCAATCCGCAGAAGATGCAGCAAGCCCTCCAGGCCGGCAAAGCCTCACTCAACCCTTCTCCGGACTCAGGCACCACAAGGGTCGTCTTTAAGGACTACTCCCTCCCCGGCGATCAGATGACCCTCACCTTCAACACAGCATCGAAAAAGATCAGCGCGATAAACGTGAACACCTACATGGACAACCCCCAGGATGCAGTCACCCTCGCCGTGAAGTTCGCCAGCCTGCCCGACTCCACCAACTACGTCCAGCAATCCGTCCTCAACGCCACAGCCAAGAAACTTGTAGTCACCACCACCAACGCCAATTACCAGCCCCTCCCCGGCCAGTAACAGTTATTCGAGCACTTACTCCCCCGCACAAAAACGAGTGCCCCACCCTTCACAGTCTCATCGTGAAGGGTGGGCACTGTATTTCTTGTCTTTGCTGTTGCTTTTGCTCATGCCCTTGCCTTTGTACTACTCCTTAGGCGCAGGCCCGTCTTCCTGTTCCACCTCTTTCCCTTCACCAGGAAACGGCCATTTGCGATTCAGCGGCTGCATCTCTTCACGCACAGACTTCGGCACGTTGCTCACTTTGAGATTTTCAAAGACGTGAACCCCCAGCTTACCCGCACTCGCCAGGTCGATATCGCCATCGTGATCAAAATCCGCCGCAACAAACTGCGTCCCCGCACTAGCGGTGCCGTTGACCGAAAGTGCAATCCGCGTGAACGCAACATCCTCCGCACCATTCGCAATCTGCATCGTGCCGGAACCAGTCGTAGCGCCAGTGTGGCCCTTACTCGCAGCGAACTGCGCCTTCGTCGGCAGCTTGTACGCATACACAACCACAGGATCATACGATCCCGGATCGTCCCCCGAGTGTCCCCGATAACGCTTTCCCGTAATCAACTCCGGCACGCCGTCCCCATCGATATCGACCAGCGCCAGCGCGTGCGACTGCGAAAACGATTCGTCAATCGTATGGCGAATCCAGATGCGATGCGCCGGTGTCCCCGCCTGCTCAAGCCAGTACAAACCATAGCCATGACCTTGGCCGTAGATCAGATCAAGTTTTCCGTCATGATTAACGTCGTAGCCCAGAATCGGAAAGCCCGCATCGCCGAGATCCCAATCTCCATGCCACTTCCACTGGTCGTTGTCTGCATCGATCTGCTCAAACCACCCATGCGTCGTCAGCACATCCGCCTTACCATCGCCGTTAATGTCGGCAATACCAATCCCGTGGCCGTCCTGTTCCCGCCCTCCCAGGTGATGGACGCGCGGTTTGTCTTTGCTGAAGTCCACCCAGAGAACGCCCGCCCGGTTGTAATGAGCGAGTGCGAGATCCGGCTTCCCATCGCCGTTGATATCCGCGAACGCGCCGCCCTCCGTGTCGAAGCTGTCCGTAATCTTCTCCGCCTTCCACATCGCGCCGGCAGCAGTAGCCTCGGGCCCCGGATTGCGATACCACCACAAGCCATTCGAGATCCATCCCGTAGTGACAAGATCAGGCAGGCCGTCATGGTCCACGTCGACGACCCACTCGCCGCAGTCATTCACAAACTCATTGTGAATCCCGACCGTGCGGAACTGATGCTGCTTCCACTCGCCGCCCTTCGCGCCCGGGTTCTCATACCAATACGCTCCGCTGAGCAGATCGACAAAACCGTCGCCATTCATGTCGAGCAAGGAGATCCCTTCAGCATGATCATTGCCCAGACGATGAACGAGAAAAGCAATCCGTGGCACGCCGCCAGGACCGTTTCCAGGATGCTGCATGCGAAACTCCGTCGCATGGGCAGGGTCCTGAGCGTAACCCGCAGCAACAAAAAGTGGCAGAACAAACAGCGCGACAAAATACTTGGAAGCGATCTTCATAAGGGTTCCTCTGACAAAATACGTTAGGCAAGCTTCATGGTTTCTGGGTTCCAATGCACGACGCTCCCGCGGTCGACACTGAGATTACTCAGCAAAGCAGCACCCGCGGCGCGGAATCCGAAGATTGCGTCTTCGACCACCGGCTGACGGCTGCGAACCGCGTTGAAGAAGTTGTGAAAGTGATCGTAGCTGTCCGAGTAGCCGGCAGGCGCGACAAACTTCTCGACATTCTGCGGCAACGGACCCTCAGGATGCATCACCGGATACTTCTTGCGGTATTGCTCAACATACTGCCGCTGCATCTCATTGGTAAAAGTAGAGACCGTATAACCAGGCTCGACCGCACGCGGCGTACGCGTCACCGTCACCGTGTTCCCAGCAATCTCCATCAGCCCCTCGGAGCCCGTAAACAGAAAGCCTTCGCTCTCCTCTCCCCCATCAACGAAGTTGACGCGAAGACTCAGATTGAAACCCTCTGGATAATCGAGAAGCGCCAGCAGAACGTCATAAACATCGCGGCCGTCGTTCCAGAAACGCAATCCACCGGTAGCCATGGCGCGCGTGGGTCCCTTCGAACCCGTGATGAAGTGAGTGCCGCTGAACAGATGCACAAACAGATCGCCGGCAACACCCGATCCATAGTCCTTCCATTTGCGCCACTGAAAGAATCGTTCGCCGGAGAACGCAACCTTCGGCGCAGTTCCCAGAAAGCGCGGCCAGTCGCAGGTCTCCACCGAAGCATCCAGCGGAACCGTGTAGTTCCACGCGCCAGTCGAGGAGTTGCGATCCCAGCGGGCCGTGACCATGTTCAGCTTCCCGATCGCCCCCGACGCCAACAGCTCCTTCGCCTTGGCATACACAATCGAACTCACGCGCTGGCTGCCCACCTGCAGGATGCGATTCGTCGACCGGACCGTATCGATAATCGCCGGCCCATCGGAATAGAGATGGATCATCGGCTTCTCAAGATAAACATCCTTGCCGGCCTGCATCGCGTCGACCGCAGCCTGCTTGTGCCAGTGATCGGGCGTGGCAATCAGGACCGCATCCACATCCTTGCGCGCAAGGATCTCCCGATAATCGCGAGTCGTGAAGAGATCCGCTCCCCACAACTCCTTCGCATGGGCAAGGCGGCCATCGTAGCAGTCGGCAACCGCAACCAGCTTGACGCCGGGAACCTGCAGCGCAGTGCGTGTATCCCCCTGACCCTGAATGCCTGCTCCAATTAATGCGAGCTGAATAACGTCATTCGCAGAACGCGGTGCCGGCGCTGAAGTCTGCGCAAGCAGCGGGTGTAGGCGAGTCGTGGCGGCAGCAACCGCCGCGGTCTTTACAGCAGATTGAAGAAAGGTTCTGCGATCCGGCATGGAGTCTCACTTTCGTGCATTTTTCAAGTGCCTCCACTTTACGATACAGGCTCCTCTGTGCTCGGTATTTGTCAATAGATTTGTCATCCTTCGCGCAGCGGAGGACCCGCTTTTTCCCTGGCAATCCTCCCATGCAGCAACAACATCGCAACCACCCCCACCACAGGCCCGGCTGCCAGCGGAAGAAAGCTCCAGCGCCACCCAATGTGCGCCGCCAGCATCGAAGTCGTTCGAATCGACACGAGCGTCAACAGGAAACCAAGGCCAAGCTGCAGCGCAAGCGCCGTCCCAACGTAACTCGACTCGCTCAACTCCGTCGCCATGGCGGAAAACTGCGCAGAGTCCCCGATAACCGTGATACCCCACACAACCGCGACCAGCAGAAACAGCCACAACGGACCATCGAAGACCACACCGATCGCAATCGCGCAGAGACCCGACAACGTCATCATCAGCCCGGCCGCGAAGGTGCGGCTCGTACGATCGGCAAGTACCCCGCCCAGAATTGCACCCGCAATCCCCGAAGCAATCACAGCGAATGTCACCAGCGAAGCAGACCTCGCACCCCCAAGCCCGAGATGCGGCGAAGCAGCATGCGTAAAGGCCAAAAACCATCCCCACATCGCATACAGCTCCCACATATGGCCAAAATAACCAAGATTCGCGAGAACCAGAGGTCGGTTCTTCAACACAACCCCAAGATATCGAGGATTGAACACCGCCTTGCTGAACGGAAACGGGCCCTCCCTCGCAAACAGTACGAGAATCCCCGCTCCGCCGACAGTGCACGTTGATGCCGCCTCAACCACAATCCGCCAGTCCACGCGATCCGTGAGCGAACGAATCAGGTGCGGAGAGGCCGACCCCAGCGTCAACGCCGCAATCACCAGGCCCAAGGCAGTACCCCGGCCACGCACAAACCACGTCGACGTCAGCTTCAATGCCGGCGGGTAAATCCCGGCAAGCGCTACGCCGGTAATAAAACGCGCGACCAGCAACCAGCCCGTCGACGGTGCCCACAACAGGCACAGATTGGCCGATGCCGCCACCAGCGCGCTCACTCCCATCAACCTGCGCAGTGGAACCAGATCCGGAAGACTGACAAAACTTGAAAGCAACGCTCCGGTAACGAATCCCAGCTGCACCGCGTTGGTCAGCCACGCAACCTGCGCCCCTGACAATCGCCATATCTGGATGAGCTCCGGTGTAATCGCCGTGGCGGAGAACCACGTCGTCATGCAAAGCACGACTCCCGCGCAAATCAACCCAAGCATCCGCCAGCGCGCTTCATCACCAACGCCTTCCGCCGAAGACGCCAGACCTCGTACCGGGTCAGCCTTATGGAGCGAGGAAAGACTCAACAGACCCGCACCGGAAAAACCTGAACCCCTGCACAACTAACAGTGCAATTCCAATCGAAGTCCAACCTTAACTCCCCTTTCTGGAAGACTTTGCGCAATTTTGCCGGGAGGGGCCAGCCCACCCTCAACTCCGCCAATGCAGCGTCACCGGCCCGCTCAACGGATGTTCCCCTGTCCCCTTCAGTCGTGCCTGCTTCAACGCGAAGTACCACTTCGCCGGCTTGTCCGCATCATCGATCAGCATCAGCCCCGGATTGAACCGTAACCCCTCCGCCTGTTCGATCATCGTCTCCTGATCCTGCCGTACAAATCGCGCCCCAAAAAACGTAGCAATCGGAGTTACAAATGGCACCCAGTAAAAAACATTCCACGCCGAATACACATCAATCCTGCAAGTCGACGCCGTCACCGGAGTCACCGTCGTCAAACTCGAAAACCATTTCTTCCCCGCGCGAATCGTCTCATATCTTCGGTTCGGCAACACAAAGTCAATCTCCGTCGTAATCTTCTCCCCATAGACTCCCAGCAGCCGATACGGCGCCGAATTCGCGCTCGGAGCATGCGCCGACATCCGAAACCCAGCATTTCGCCCATGATGTTCGGCGTCCTTCAGCGGTTCAAAGTGCTTCTCCTTCTCATGGATACTCGCCCGGCTCCGCCACCACCACGCCTGATGCACAAACGGCCCATGCGCCGGGTCCATCAACCCGATAATCCCGTGATCCACATTGCAGGGCAGCTCCGCCATCAGGTGCGCCGAGCGAAACCGCTCCGAAAACTTCGGCAGCTCCGGCACCAGCGGCAGCTCGCCCGAAACCCTCCCCACCCCCGCCTCTGGCAAATAAACCCACGCATACCCGTCTCGCTCCTCACAAGGAAACGCCCCCGCAAAAATCTTCGTCGGGTCCAGCGTCTCATGGCTCGTCAGCGAGGGAATCTCCTTGCACTGCCCCGAGCAAGGCTCAAATCGCCACCCATGATATTTGCACGTCACCGTCTCCCCATCGAACCAGCCCGCCGACAACGGAATCCCGCGATGCGGACAAAGATCCCGCATCGCAAACACCTTCCCATCATTCTTTCGCCCCAACAGCAGAGGCACACCCAGCAGCATCGCCTTCGCGGTCTTCTTCGCACGTAGCTCACCAGTCCGTATCGCCGCATACCAATCCCCAAAGATCAGCTCCGTCGACGGCCCCGCAACCTCCGCAACTCGCACCAGCTCACTCAACCGACTCTCCTGCCTCATCGTGTCTCACCCATCATAGCCGCGATGCCCACCTCGCCATGCCGCTTCTTTGCTCCAGCAATCCGTCCATTGGCGATACATTAAAGCCTTGGGTCAACCCATCATCGAAAGGAAGCTCCATGATCGTCACCGAAGAAGCAGCAGGCAGTTTCGCCCAAGCCTGGATCGATGCATGGAACAGCCACGACCTCAACCGCATCCTCGAGCACTACGCCGCCAACGTAGTCTTTCACTCCCCTTTCATCGTGAAGGTCCTCGGCGACAACACCGGACGCATCACCGGCAAACCCGCCCTCAGCGCCTACTTCGCCCGCGCGCTCGCCGCCTACCCCGATCTCCACTTCCAACTCCACACCGTCCTCAGCGGCATCGACGGCATCACCCTCTACTACACCAGCGTGAAGGGCCTGCTCGCCGCCGAAACCATGCTCTTCGACGCTGCCGGCAACATCGCCACCGTCCACGCGCACTACAACCACGTCTAGACAGTAAGCCTCTCAACCCCTACCGTCGTTCCATCCGCAATGGACACACCCTCTCTCTCGCTCCAATCCGGCGCATCACGCAATCGCCTCATTCTCTTCGCCCTCTGGCTCCTCTTCTACTCCAGCCTCACTCTCCTAACCCCGCCGCTCCTCGACGACGCCGACTCCGTCCACGCCGAAGTCGCCCGCGAAATGCTCCTCCGTCACGACTGGGTCACCCTCTACGCCAACGGCATCCGCTACCTCGAGAAAGCCCCGCTCCTCTACTGGTCCATCGCCGCCAGCTTCAAACTCTTCGGCATCCGCACCGCCGCCGCCCGCCTTCCTCTCGCCTTCACCGTCCTCGCCCTTGCACTCATCATCGAAGCCTTCGCCCGCCGCGCCTTCTCGAGCCTTGAGCGACCGGAATCCGCCACCCGAGCCGGCCTCTACGCCGGCCTCATCTTCCTCTCCAGCTTCGGCATCTTCATCTTCACCCGCATCATCATCCCCGACGCAATGGTCTGCCTCTGGCTCACCCTCGCCCTCTTCTGCTACTGGCTCACCGAAAACAATCCCACCCCGCAATCGAACTCAAACCCGAACTCAAACCCGAACCCCAACCCACTCCTCTGCTGGGCCTTCGCCGCCTGCTGTGCCCTCAACGTTCTCACCAAGGGCCTCATCGGCATCGTCTTCCCCATCCTCATCGTCCTCGCCCACCTCGCACTCACGCGCCGCAACGCACGAGCAGTCCTAACCCGCATCGGCCAACTCGCCCCCATCTCCAGCACGATCATCTTCTTCGCGATCGCCGCCCCCTGGCATATCCTCATCGCCTACGCGAACCCCACCCAGGGCCATCCCGGCAATCTCACCTTCACCCACGGCCACTGGTCCGTCCCGCTTCCCACCGACGGCAACGTCCACGGCTGGCTCTGGTTCTACTTCGTCAACGAGCATCTCCTCCGCTATCTCAATCTCCGCGTCCCACGCGACTACGACACCGTCCCCCTCTGGCTCTTCTGGGGACTCCTCCTCATCTGGCTCATGCCCTTCAGCGCCTACCTCTATCAAGCTCTTCACACCATTCCCTGGCGCAAAGCCTTCCGCCCTCTCGTCTCCATCCGCACTCTCACGCCGCAGGAAAGCACTCGCCTTCTCCTCGGCCTCTGGGCGGCAATCCCCCTTCTCTTCTTCTCGCTCTCCACCCGACAGGAGTACTACGTCCTCCCTTCACTCCCGCCGCTCATTCTTCTCATCGCCGCCTGGCTCAACGACGAAGCCACCGAAGCCGAATCCTTCGCCATCCCCAATCCCCTCACCCGTTCCGGCCAGCGCATCTCCGTCGTACTCCTCACCCTCGGATCCCTCGCCGCAATCGTCGCCATCTTCTTCATCTTCTCCGCCCACACATCCACTCCCAACACCGACCTCGCCTCGCTCCTCAAGCAAAACCCCGGCGACTACGCCCTCTCCTTCGGCCACTTCCTCGACCTCAACACCCAGGCCATGTCCGCCTTTCGCGATCCGCTCATCCTCACCGCGATCGCCCTCTTCGGCGGCACTCTCGCCAACTGGCTCCTCCGCGGCAACTACAAACCCCACGCCGCCAACCTCTGGCTCATCGGCGCCACCTTCACCTTCTTGCTCGCCGCTCACATCGGCCTGCAGATCTTCTCCCCCGTCCTCACCTCACGTCAGCTCGCCGACGCCATCGCACCCGAACTCCACCCCGACGACATCATCGTCATCCACGGCGAATACGAGAGCGCCAGCACCCTCGGCTTCTATCTCCGCCGCCCCGACACCAACACGCAACCCCTGCACATCCTCGACGGCCGCAGTTCCAATCTCTGGTACGGCAGCTTCTTCCCCGACGCACCACCCATCTTCGAGGACAACGTCTCACTCTCTCTCGAGTGGACCGGCATTCGCCGCATCTTTCTCTGGCAGGATCTCAGCGACCCCGTCCCCAGCCTGCCCGGCAAAACCTACTTCATCACCCAGAGCGGCGGCAAAGAGATCCTCAGCAACCAACCCAATCCCTATTGACGCGCAGAAAAACACACATCAACAGAACCGTCATCTTACGGCCAGAACAGAAAAGGGAGAGCCTCAGCAGGCCCTCCCTTCGATCAGTTGGTTTCCTCTTATTTGTCCGCTCAATCCGTCTTCCACACGAACAGAAACTCATCGTTGCTCGACGTCGCCAGGTTGATCTTTTTCTGACTCGCAGCCCGGCTCAGAGCGGACCGGATGTTCTGCTTCGAATCTGGCAGCTCAGCCAGAGGAATCTTCAGCGCCGCTCCGGGACCCAGGCGCGCAATATCGCTCAACAACTGAGTAATGATCTCTTTGTGTTTGCCGTCCCGGCCCTTCGGAACGTTGACCTGGAGAATTGATTCGAATTTCATTGGTTCATTTGTTACTTCGCTGTCGCCCATGGTTCCTCCTTGCCAGAACCTTGGCTAAAGTTGACCTGACGCTAACGTGACGCAAACGCAATACTAATACGACGCAGATTACTCCTGTCAAGTTGTAAATGCTCAAATAAAAATCTTTTGACCTCAGGCACAACTGAACTCGCGGCAAGTGACTAGATCAAAAAGAGTTAACCCGTATCGACAAGACGGGCTTACCGTGGAATCAGAGGTACCAGATCTATGAGCCCAAAATTGAAATATGATGTCGTCCCGGTCAGCGAAGTTCCCAAAGAAGATGTCATCGTCGTCCGCGCAAAACCCGTGGTGCTCATCGTCGACGACGAAAAGGTCATCGCGGACACTCTCTCCATCATCCTCTCCAAAAGCGGCTTCACTACGATGACCGCCTACGATGGCGCCTCCGCGTTGACTCTCGCAAAAGAATCAGCGCCCGACCTCCTCATCTCCGATGTCGTGATGCCCGGAATGACCGGCATCGATCTCGCCATCAAAATGAAGAACACCATCCCCACATGCAAAGTTCTCCTGTTCTCAGGTCAGGCCGCCACCGTCGATCTGCTCGAAGAAGCACGCCGCTCGGGACACGATTTCACCACCCTCACCAAGCCGGTCCATCCCACCGACATGCTGCGCCGCATCTCAGAATGCTTCGCGCTCTCCGGTGACATCTCCCATTCAGCAAATCAGGCCGACGCCCCCAGGGATTCCGTCGCTCAATAGGCAACATGTCTTTGTCTTTGTCTTTGTCTTTGCCTTTGCCTTTGCCTTTGCCCTTGTCTTTGTCTTTGCCTTTGTCTTTGTCTTTGCCTTTGCCTTTGCCTTTGCCTCTTGCCTTTGCCTTTGCTTGCTTTTGCTTTCGTTTTTGTTTTACGTCGTCATCCTGAGCGCAGCGAAGGACCCCTGTATTTCGTCTTTGCCTTTGTCTTTACGTCTTTGTCTTTGCCTTTGCCTCTTTACGTCTTTGCGCCTTCGTCCTTTTGTCGTTGCAGCTAGGTACAGCGAGGCTTCAGCCTCGCGTCTAAAAAACCGCCGCGAAGCAGCTACCGCTCTGCCCTGAGCGAAGCCGAAGCGCCCCAGTGTAGCCCGAAGGGCGGAACGACTGATTTAACTGCCTTTGTGCCTTTGCCGTTGCTTTTGTTTTTGTTTTGACGTCGTCATCCTGAACGTAGTGAAGGACCCCTGTATTTCGTCTTTGGCTTTACGTCTTTGCCTTTGTCTTTACGTCTTTGCCTTCGCCTTTGTCGTTGCAGCTAGGTACAGCGAGGCTTCAGCCTCGCGTCTAAAAAACCGCCGCGAAGCGGCTACCGCTCTGCCCTGAGCGAAGCCGAAGGGCCCAAGTGTAGCCCGAAGGGCGAAACGACTGATTTAATTGCCTTTGCCGTTGCCTGTTTTTATTTTTCGCATTTTCAGCCCAGAAATCGCATGTCAAGCCCCAAAACAACCTAAATCACTCAAACGAAACAAGATCGAGTTGGCATTTAAGTTACCTTCAACGCGCTATACTAGATATAGGAATCAAAGAAAAGCCCCGGCCAAAGCCGGGGCTTTTCCATTCAGAAAGGAAAGTCCGGCCCTAACCCCTTTGCCTGGAATATTTTGGGCGTAACCCCTTTGTTATGACGTTTTTACAGACAATCACGTCCGGTAAACCATTGAATACAAGGGACCTACGCGCGGGCAATAGGGGGGGGTACCCCCCCTTCAACCGGCGTAATCTGTCCGTCCCGCAACCGAAACAGTTCCCCCCGCCACACCACCGTGTCCCCGGCAAAACTCCACGCCCAGAACCACAACCCAAAAAAATCCCGAACCGGCAACAGCCAGATATCCCGCAGAACCTGTCCATCCCGCAGCACACCCACCCCAACCGCGAGCGCCACCGCCACCCGCGCCAGCGTCACGACGCTCAGCAGCGAAAAACTCCACAGCGCAAAACCGCTCGCAACGCACGTCATCATCGCCCAGGGCAGCGCATACGTTACTCCCAGCCCCGCATACCCCAGCTTGCGCGAGTCGCGAGTCGACCGGGCCCACCGCAACTGATGGTCCCTGAATCCGCGAAACCTGTAAGCCGGGATCGTCGTCTCCACCACTTCATCGCACAACTCCACACGATAGCCGGCCTTCGCGATGCGTTCTCCCATCTCGTAGTCGTCGGCAAGATACTCCACCAGCGGTTCCAGCCCTCCCGCCTTCGCCAGCGCCGCCTTGCTCATCGCCAGCGTCGAGCCCAGGCCAAAACGAATCCCACCCTCGAGTCTCCGCGCTACGAACACACCAGGCAGAAAGTCAGTCGAGATCCCCAGCGCCTCCAGCCGCGACCAGATCGTCATCGCTGGCCGAGCCTCCGCCGGCCTGCCAATATAAGGAGCCGTCACCATGCCCACCCGCGCATCGGCGAAACACTCCATCACCCGCGTCAGATACTGCGGCGAAACAAAAATATCGCTGTCGTTGATGATCACGTGATCGTACCGCGCCTCGCGCAGCATCTGGACAAGGTTGCTCACCTTGCCCGACGTCCCAAGCCGTTCACGGCACTCGATGAGCCGTATTGCACACTCAGGAAACTCCGCCCGCAGCCGCTCGATCTCACCCACCGCGGGATCCTCGAGGCTGCTCACCCCGAACACGATCTCGAAGCTACCCGCATACTGCTGCCGGCAATGACTCGCCAGCCCCGCATACATCCGCGGATCGACACCCTTCACCGGTTTCAGGATCGTGACATTCGGCGCAAATCCGGATTCGTTCTTCTTCCGTCGCCAGTAATGCGAGAAATCCCGGGCCGCCAACAGCGCCAGCAACAAATAAGCCAGCCCGCACAACGTCAGCAGGGTCGTGATTACCTCAATTGCTGTGGCCAGCATCCCCTCAGTCTACTAGCTAGCCCATACGGAACCTGGGGCAGAAGCCGAAAGGTTTTGGCTTTCTACTCCCTACTCCCTACACCCTACTCCCTGCTTCACTCATACCTCAGCGCATCGATCGGATTCAAATTCGCCGCCTTCCACGCCGGATAGATCCCAAACACGAGTCCAATTGCACACGAACTGATGAACGCCACCGCCATCCACACCGGAGACAACAGCGAAGGAAACACCAGGCGCACCGCAAGCCCGATCGCGCTGCCGAAAATCACGCCGATCAGACCGCCCACAGCGCACAGCGTGATCGCCTCCAGCGTGAACTGTGCCAGAATCGTCTGCTTCGACGCACCAATCGCTTTCCTGACGCCGATCTCTCGCGTTCGTTCTGTCACACTGACCAGCATGATGTTCATCACACCCACGCCGCCCACCAGCAAACCCACACCGGAGAGCGAAAGCATCAGCCCGAAGAGGCCGAACGTAATCTGATCCCACAATCGCGTCAGCGAATCCGTGCCGAAGATGGCGAAGTTGTCCGGCGCCGCGTTCGCCACCTTCCTGCGGCGGCGCAGCAGCTCCTCCAATTCATCCTGCACCAGCTGCTTGTTCTTCTGATCGTCGAACTTCAGGCTGATCCAGTAGTCCAGTACCTCCGGATGAATCTTGTGGAACGTCGTCACCGGAAAAAACGCTTTGTTGTCTTCCGGATTCTTCCCTCCGCCGAACGCCTGCTTCTGCTTGTCCATCACACCCACGACGGTAAACACCATGCCTGCGATGGTCACATCCTGGCCTATCGCACTGTTCGTGCCGAACAAATCGTCCGCCGTATCGTTCCCCAGCACGACAACGTTCGCCGCTCGTTCCACGTCGCCGTCAGTAAAGAATCGGCCGTCCTTCATGTTGAGGTCATACACATCCTTCACGCTCGACGTGTCCCCCTCGAGCGTCGTCCCCTCCTCTATCTTGGTGCCGTACTTCACCGCCACAGTGCCTTCAACCCCGCTATTGTCCCGATACTGCAATCCCGGCGTCACCGCCACAACATGCGGAAGCTCCTTCATCGCCATTGCGTCATCGTAGGTTAGTTGCTTCCGAGTCAGCATCTCCGTCGTCGGCCGTACCCCGATCACCGGAAACCGGAACACCCAGATCACATTCGTCCCCAGCGACTCCACCAGCCCGGACACGCTCGAGTTCAATCCATTCACCACCGACGAAATGATGATCACCGTCATCACGCCAATCACGATCCCAAGGATCGTCAGCCCGCTGCGCAGCTTGTTAGTCCGCAGCGTGTCCAGCGCCATCTTGATGGTCTCTTTTGTATCGCCGATCTGCATAAACCAACCTTCCTGAACTCTCGTTCCCTGCCCGTCGTTCTAATCCGCCCTCAACGCCACGATCGGATCCAGCATGGCCGCCTTGCGCGCCGGATAGACACCGAAGAAGACGCCCGTCGAAGTCGCCATTACCAGACCGACAAGCACACTCCAAAAGGCGACCGTGGATGGAAATCCAGCCACAATCGTCACTACTTGAGCCACGATGATTCCGCCCAGCACACCAAAGAAGCCGCCCACCAGCGCCATCGTCCCGGACTCGATCAGAAACTGGATCAGGATGTCGCGCGGCCGCGCTCCCAGAGCTTTGCGAATGCCGATCTCGCGGGTGCGCTCCGTCACGCTCACCAGCATGATGTTCATGATGACGATTCCTCCGACAATCAGAGAGATCATCGCAATCCCGCCCGCTACCGCTCCAAAATACCCTGTGATCATGCTGAAGAAACCTACTAGGGTGTTGTTGATATCGAGCTCAAAGTCGTCCGGCGTGCCCGGACCGTCGTGCCGCCGCGACCGCACCAGCACTCGCACCTCGTCGGCCGCATTGTCTAGGACTACGCCCGCGGCACCTGCCTTGACGTATATCGTGAGCGTCTTCGCGGTGCCGTAGCTCTTCTGGTAAGCCGTCAGCGGCACTGCGACCCAGTTGTCCTGGCTCTGGCCAAACGTGCTGCCCTGCTTCTCACTAACGCCAATGACGGTGTACGGTGTTCCATCGACACGCAACTCCTGCCCAAGGGGGTTGACCCCCGCAAATAGATGATCCTGAATGTCTGTTCCGATGATGGCGACATGCGAGGCGTGTTCTTCATCAGTCTCCGTAAAGTCGCGCCCCTGTTCGATATTCAGATTTTGCAACGACGGCATCTGCGCCGTGTATCCGCGAATACTGGTGTCCGTCACCGATTCCGTACCCGCGCACCACCTTCGCCGTTGTCGATTGCATAGCGCCAATCCCGACGCAGCGCCCACAGTTGTCTTTGATGTACTGATAGTCGGGAAGCAAGATGTTCTTGCGCTTCTGGAATCGCTGATATTCCTCTGGGCTGGTGATAATGTGCGGCATCTTTGAAATCGTGAACACGTCAGCGCCGTATCTGGAGAACTTGGTCGTAACGTACGTATTTGCGCCGTTGACCAGCGTCACGACCGCGATCACGCTGGTCACGCCGATGACGACGCCTAGCAGCGTGAGGACCGAGCGCAGCTTGTTCGCCCACAGCGATTGCAGCGCGACTTTGACCGCCTCTTTGAATTCCATTGTTGTATCTTCCCGGGGATTCCCTTGAGACTACCAGCCGGAGACCTGCAAAGCGAGGCTCAACCTATTGTCTTCTACGCAATTAGACGCTGGTTTGTTCGCCTGGTGGGATACACTTGTAGGTGCAGGCGGCTGGATGATCGCTGCCGCCCGAAAGGGCGGGGGAGGAAAGTCCGAACTCCGCAGGGCAGTGTGCCGGATAACGTCCGGGACGGATGGTTTAAGCCATCTGGACGGCTAGTGCAACAGAGAACATACCGCCTCAAGTTATTGATTTGCTTAGGCAAATCTGTACGTGGCTTGGGGTAAGGGTGAAAAGGTGCGGTAAGAGCGCACCGCGCGGGCAGTAATGACCGCGGCAGGGTAAACCCCACACGGAGCAAGACCAAATAGGCAGGGATCTTGCCGCTACTCTCCAGGCGGCGATGAGCGTATCGGCCCGATGCGCCCAGGCGGGGAGACTCAAACCTGATGATTTCATTGGGGATGGGGGCCGAAACTTGCGGGTAGGTTGCTAGAGCGCCGCAGTGATGCGTCGCGTAGAGGAATGATCGTCTAAAACAGAATTCGGCTTACGGGCCGTCTGCGAACTTATGGCCTCGAAATCGCTCAAACGGTTTCGGGGCCTTCTGATTTTGTGTTTTTTTTGGCTGTGGTGGAGTGGCGTTTTTACAGGGGTTTTTGCGAATTTTGCGTGCTAGAACGTGGTTTTTGGATGGTAGCTTGTGGTGATTTTGTGGCCACAACGTGGTGGTTCGCTGCATGTTTTTCGGCCGCTAAATTTTTCCTCATTTTTGAGATTTTTTTTGGGCGGGAAACGCCAGCGACAGCAGAGCCTCGGGGATGATGGCGTGGGCCGGGCAAGGCTAATTGCGCTGCTTCCTCGTTTCTGTTGTAATGCGCTCCATCCCGGCCAACGAGACGAGAAACTGGCCTAGCTGATATGCCGAGTACATAGTCGCGGAGCAATCCGGGACGAAGCTGCCAACGTAGCGACAGACTTGCGACCCCTAAAAGATCTGGAGACTTTACAGGAGGAATCATGAGCACTGCCACCCCCTTGTCCCTCAGGCGCGATCCGCAGCTTGCCGGACAAACAGTTGTTGTGATCGGCGGAAGCGCCGGCATTGGGCTGGAAACGGCTCGGCTGGCACATGCTGAGGGAGCGAAGGTCGTGCTCACGGCCCGGAATTCCGAGCGCCTTCAGCAGACGGCGAAGGAGCTCACTGGAGCGATCACGGTAGCCTTCGATGCCACCGATTTGAAGCGCCTTGCGCAGTTCTTCGACGAGCTACCCGGACCGATCGATCACCTGCTGCTCACTGGCCCCGGTCCGTACTATGCGCCACTCCCTGAATTCGATTTCGAAAAGGCACACCGCGACGTCGACACACACTTGTTTCTTCCAATACAAATCGCTCGTCATGCTGCGAAGAAGTTTCGCCCGGGAGGCACCCTGCTGTTTATGGTTGGCACCGGAGGCCGCCGCACCGCGACGGGAATGACTCTCATCTCCGCTCTTACCGCTGCGATGCCGGCGATGGTGAGGAACCTCGCGCTCGAACTCGCGCCCGTTCGCGTCAACCTCATCGCAGCGGGGTTTGTGGATACGCCTTTGTCGGCGTCGCTTCTCGGCAATCAACTGGATGCGCGTCGTGAGCATCTGCGCACCACGCTTCCGATCCGCCGGGTGGTTGGGCCAGCCGATGTGGCTGCGCTGGCCGTACACATCATGACGAACACGGCTCTCACAGGCGGGACCTACGACATTGACGGCGGCCAACAACTTGTTGAGGGCTAGCGAAAATCAGCTGTAACCGGCAGCTCATCGATCAGGAGGAAGAAAGGCGGCCGAGTTTCAGCGGATGGCGGCCATGGCGGCGCGGAAGAGGGTTTCGAAGTCGCGGGCTGCGTCGGGGTCTTTGGCGATGGCGGTTTCGATGGCTTTTTGGGCAATGGGGCGGGCGTAGCCGAGGTTGACGAGGGCGGAGAGGGCGTCGTCGCCGGCGGGGCCGTGGTGTGGGGCTCCGGCGGTGGTGGGGATGGCTACGGCCAGGTCGTCGAGTTTGTCTTTGAGTTCGAGGACGACGCGCTCGGCGGTCTTCTTGCCGATGCCGGGGATGCGAGTGAGGGTGGCGTGGTCGCCGGAGCGAATGGCGGTGACGAGGCGATCGGCTGCGATGCCACTCAGGACGGTGATGGCGAGCTTGGGGCCGATGCCGCTGATGCTGAGGAGCTTCTCGAAGAGGCGTTTCTCCTGGGTTTCGGAGAAGCCGAAGAGGGCGAGCTGATCTTCGCGGACGTGAGTGTGGATGTGCAGGGTGGCTTCGGCTCCCTCGTTGGGAAGCGCGGAGAAGGTGGCGACGCTGATGGTGATGTCGTAACCCACGCCAGCGCATTCTACGATGGCCTGGTTCGGGGTTTTGGAGAGGAGGCGTCCGCGGAGGTGGGCGATCATGCTTTGGTGATTGTAGCTTGCGGGGTGTGGATTGAAGCGAGGCAGAAGCAGATTCGAACGAGTAAGACGTAAACGCTGGACATAAAGTAGACAAGAAGAAAGGGACCCCATGATGGGGTCCCTAGTTCGTGCGTCGGATGAATTAGAAGATGATCTTTCCGGACAACTGAAGAGTGCGGGCGTTGTTGGAGAAGACCAGTTGCTTCTGGTTGAACTGGACGTTGTTGACTGCGTCGAAGTTACGCGAACCGGTCGATCCGATCGAGTTCACTGTGTCGAGCGAGCCAGGGAAGTACTGCGAATGGTTGAGAACGTTGATGGCCTGCATGCCGAACTCGACCTTGTAGCGGTCCTTGAACGTGATCCTCTTGATGGCGGTGAGGTCAACGTTGTTGATGCGGCCGGTGGGCAGCGTGTTACGCGGGGCGGTGGGCAACGTACCAGATCCGCCCTGCACGTAGTAGGCGTTGTTGTTGGGAACGAAGGTCGCGGAGGCTCCTGAGCCGGTAATCGCGCCTGCCGTGTATCCAATGGTGTTGGCGGCGCAGCTTGTGACGACACTCGAGGTTCCGTTGGCAACGCCCGTGGTGCTGGTGCCGGACGGGCAGGAGACAGCAGTGTTGACGAGTGAGACGACACCGGTGCCTGTGCCCTTGATGCCGTTCGGGTTGATGAAGACCCTATCGCTGGCTGCATCGTTGTTCAAGTTCGAGTCTGTGATGCTCTGCGGTGTTGTGTACTGAGGCGACTGGAAGGTATAGGTGGGGCCAAGCTCCCAGTTTCCGACGAGATTCTTCAGGAAGAAGTTCGAGTTCTTGAAGAAGGGCAGGTCATAGATTCCAACGAGTGTGAGCCGGTGTGGACGATCGAGAACCGAACGCGAGTACTCCGCCTTGACGTTCTGGGAGTCCTGCGGACGCCGCGGGTTCAGTGCGGTGGAGTTGAAGTCGGCGGTGGAGTCGTCGAAGGTTCTGCTATAGGTGTAGGACGCGTTGACCAGCAGACCGTTGATGAAGCGCCGGGTGAGCTGGGTCTGAAGGCCGTTGTAGTTCGAACCGCCATAAGGCATGTCCGCGGTGATCGCAGCGTTGGTGAGTCCGGCTTGATAGTACGACTGCACCGCGTAGGACGGAGCGCCGTTGACCTTCGCCTGAAGAGCGGCAAGCGTATTGGCCGGGTTGAAGCTGACCGAACCTCCGGTGAGGTTTGTGGGAAGCTGGTTGGCTGCAGTTACGGGTGACTGAACGTTGAGCTGGGTCTGGACATCGAGATGAACGCCACGCGTGCCGACGTAGCGAACCTCTGCTGTGTAGTCGCGGTGGAAGACATGCTGGACGCCGAGGGTCCACTGCTCGGAGTAAGGCAGTTCCTGGTTAGGAACGTAAGCCGAGGTGGCGGCACGCTGCTGGGCGAGGGTAGAGAAGGTTGCATTTGCGGGAAGGCCGCCGCCGGCGAGGAAGCCGGGAGTTGCGACGCCAGTATTGACGCTCTCCGTGGTCTGGAACTGCGGAGGCGCGGTCGTGGTTCCGATGTTGTCGTAGAGCACGTCGTAGTTGATACCAAACGCGGCGCGAATCGAGGTGTTCTCGTCGGGCGCGTAGGCTACGCCGAGTCTCGGAGCGAAGTTCTTGTACTGCGGCGTAGGTTTGCCGAACGTGATGAGTCCGGGAACGCTCGCCGCGATGTTGAGGTTCTGCTCCTTCTGGCTGAAGGGAACCGAGGTGAACTCGTAACGAAGTCCGAGGTTGAGGGTCAGCTTGGACGTGATGCGGTAGTCATCGTTCGCATAGGCGTAGATGGAAGACTGGTCACCGTAGAAGGTGGGGCTGACGCCGGGGGGCGTTGCGTTGCGCTGTCCGAAGGCGTCAGGGCTGACGTCGTTCAGGAAGCGGCCCAGCGTGTTGTACTCGTAGTCGCCGCGCAGACGCTGCACGAAGACCTGGGGAGCGATGGACTTGCGTCCCTCCATGCCAAAGTTCATCGTGTGCTTGCCCTTGACCCAGGTGAGCGACTCGACCGCAGAGTAAAGGCCCTGAATGGTTTGCTGCGGGGCATTGGGGTCGGGTCCGAGGCTGGTGGTGGTCGAGAAGTCGTAGAAGTAGAGGCTGGGGAACTGGCTGAGGCCAGGGTAGCTGATGTTGGGAACGGGAGTCTGGCTGAAGTAGCGGGTGTAACCCAGGCGAAATTCGTTGCTGAGAGATGGGGTAAAGGTGTGGACCTCGTTGAGTGCGATGAGGTGGTAGCGTGCCGGAGTGGCTATGAAGAACGCCGGGAAGCTGGCAGCGGTGTCATTGCCATCTTCACGGTCATAAAGGTAGCGCGCGCGGAAGCTGTCGTGCTGCGAGATGGTGTAGTCGAGGCTGCTGGTGGAGAAGTAGTAGTTGAACGAGTTCTGTAAGGTAAGCGAGACCGGGCCGACGGCGACGGGGTTCGAAACGCCTGCAGCGTTCGCAACGAGAATGGTCGCGCCCGCGGCTGATGCCTTGCTGTCTTTGCAGGAGGTGCCTCCGCCAACGGGTGCCTGGTTCGGAGCGGCAGGAACGTAGGTCTTGTAGATGTTGTAGTTTGTCGCCGAAGTGAAGGCCATACTGCTGAGCGTTGAGAATCCGGCTGCGGTGGGCGCGCAGAAGGCGGTGGAGCTGCCGGCCGAGCCAGTGGTCTGGCGCTCGAAGTTCGAGAAGAAGAAGAGCCTCTCTTTCAGGATGGGAAAGCCAACCTGACCGCCGTAGCGGTTGAAGTCGAAGCGAGGCTGGAAGTCTGGGCGAGATGCCCTGAGCGCGGTTGTTGATTGCCTGGGTGGATGTGACAGCGTTCAGATTGCGATTCCGGAAGTATTCGTAGGCCCGGCCATGAATGTGATTGGTGCCGGGGACGATCAAGGTGTTGAACTGACCGCCGGCGGAGTGGCCGTACTGCGCGGAGTAGACATTCTGGAGAAGGACGAACTCGGAGGTTGCGTCATTGGGAACGTAGAGGAGGGGACCGGTGACGCTCTTGGAGTTGTTGTCGATTCCGTCGATGGTGAAGTTGTTGTTGCGGGGACGCTGGCCGCTGATGGAGGGGCCGGTGCCTGCTCCGAGGCCGCCCGAGCTGGAGACGCCGGGGGTGAGGAGCGAAAGATTGAGAACGCCAAGGCCGATGCTGGCGGAGGGCAGATCCTGGACCTCCTTCATGGAGAAGGTGTTGGCGATCTGAGCCGTGGTGGTGTCGATGGAGACGTTGGCCTCGCTGGTGACTTCGACAGTCGTGGTGCCTTGTCCGATGGAGAGGACGACGTCCTTCGTTTCAACGCTGGTGGCGGAAACGACGACGCCGTTGATCGTGGCTGGGGTGAACCCGGTGACGACGGTGCGAAGGTCGTATGTGCCTTGAGGCAGGTTGGAGATGCGGTACTGGCCGTCCTGGTTGGTCTGGCCGGTGTAGACGACGCCGGTGGCCTCGTTGGTGGCGTTCACGGTTGCGTTCGGAATGACAGCTCCGGTGGGGTCATGAACGACGCCGACCAGGGCTCCGCTCGTTGTCTGGGCATAGGCGACGGTTGCGCCGACCAACAAGATCACAGCAAGAACGAATGCGGACGCAATTCTTCTTAGGGACATCTATTGAAACTCCTGGACAATGCGGGTACGGCGGCGGGAACCGCGGGTCTGACCACAAAATCGGCGATGATGCGACCGACTTGCGGCCTACATTCCGACGGCTGATAGATAGAGTGAACGTCTGATGCAGAGCAAGCTAGTGGCCATTCCAGATTTTGCCTAAATTGGGCCGATTTTGAAGGCAGTGGTCGGGCCAGTCTATGAATTTACGGATAAATGTTGACGAGATATCTTGATTTTGTCACTGGTTTGTCTCGGAGAGGATGGTGAGCTGGGTACGTGTGAGAGGATTTCACTGGGACCTCTCGAGTGCTGGTGCACGTGCTGTTTCGAGACGGGCGGATTTGGTTATGAGTGCGGGGAAGACGAAGGTTACGGTTGGGGTTTGCGGCGGGATTGCGGCTTATAAGTCGGTGGAGCTGGTGCGTCTGCTGCAGGATGCCGGATACGATCCCCATGTCGTGATGACGAAGGCGGCGGAGGAGTTTGTGCGGCCGCTGACGTTTGCGGCGATCTCGGGACATAAGGTGATTACGACGCTGTGGGGCGAGGATTCGGGGGCGGGCGCGGGGGCGGAGGAGGATGAGTCGTCGATTGAGCATATTCATGAGGCACAGACGACGAAGCTGCTGATTGTGGCTCCGGCGACGGCGGATATGCTGGCGAAGTTCGCTCATGGGCTGGCTGATGATTTTCTGTCGACGATGTTTCTGGCGACGACGGCTCCGGTGATTGTGGCTCCGGCAATGAATGTAAATATGTGGGAGCATCCGGCGACGCGGGCGAATCTCGAGACGCTGCGGGCGCGTGGAGTGAAGGTGGTTGAGCCGGGAAGCGGCTATCTGGCGTGCGGGATGGTTGGGGGTGGACGGCTGGCTGAACTGCAGGCGATTGTCGCGGCGGTTGCAGAGACTCTGGGTGAGAGATCGGTTGTATTCCGCGGCGCGGAGTCTTCAGGAGTAACTGGTTCTGTTGCGGCGGGACAGAGCCTGGATTTTGCCGGCGAGACGGTGCTGGTGACAGCGGGAGGGACGCGCGAGGCGATCGATCCGGTGCGATTTATCGGAAACCGTTCGAGCGGGCGGATGGGATATGCCGTGGCGGAGGCCGCGCGGTGCAGAGGGGCACGGGTGATTCTGGTGAGCGCTCCGACGAGTTTGCCAACGCCGGCGGGAGTGGAGATGGTGCCGGTCGTCACCGCCGAAGAGATGAGAACGGCAGTGATGAAGCGGCTGCGCGAGACGACGGTCGTGGTGATGGCGGCGGCAGTCAGCGATTTTCGCGTGAGGAGTGTTGCGGCACAGAAGATCAAACGCGATAAGGCACAGCCTGTTTTGCTGGAGCTTGAGGCAACGGAAGACATTCTGCGAGAGGTAGCGGCGCAGCGCGTGGCCGGAACGATCGTGGTTGGGTTTGCAGCGGAGACCGAAGATGCGCTGGCGAACGGACGCGCCAAGCTTGAGCGCAAGGGAGTCGATGCGGTTGTCGTGAATGATGTGTCGGTGGATGGGACGGGGTTTGATTCGGAGAATAATGCGGGAAGCTTTGTGACGAGGGGCGGAACGGTGGAGCTGCCGCTGATGAGCAAGGCGGCGATGGCGGACCGGATTCTGGATGAGGTGGTTAAGCTACGAGGGTAATTCCGGCCCTACCACTGCACCCAAACCCGCCTGAACTAGTAAACTAAACGCACATGATTCTCCGCAAAGCCGTTCTCTTCGTTGCCGCCATTGCCGTAGCCACTTCCGCCTCCTCCGCTTACGCGCAATTCGGCGCTTATGGCATGTTCACTGTAGACCGTTTGAGCAATATCGCGTCTTCGCCGCTGCCAGCTCCCCCGACGACCGGGCCTAACGCCCGATTGAATACGGCAGATCCTCTCGGCGGCACAGGTGGCATCTACTACGACTTTATGAAACTAGGTCCGGTGAGGCTGGGCGCTGATGTGCGAGGAAGCATTCTGACGACGAAACGAGGCGCCAATGTCAGCTTCAACGGCAACGGAACGCGCATCTACTCGGCACTCGGGGGCATTCGTGCGGTCTTTCATACTCCGAAGCCTGTGCTGAAGCCGTACATTCAGGGCTCGGTGGGACTTGGCCGAAGCGACTATGGCTTGTCTAACAGCACCAGCACTGGCCAGGACATCATCTACAACAACTTCCAATACGAGGGGCTGGCGGGGCTGGACATAAAACTGCTTCCGATCATGGACTGGCGCGTGGCGGAGTTTGGCTATGGCGGACTGAATCCGTTTGGAACGTACAGCCATAACTATCCGATCAAACAGGTCAGCATGGGCTTCGTCTTCCACCTTCCGTAATGATGCGAGCGCACTCCGCGAGAGGATTCCCATGCGCGTAGCCCTCTTCGGCGGCAGCTTCGATCCACCCCATCACGGGCATGTCGCGATCGCGACTGTCGCTGCGGATGTATTTGATCTGGACAGCGTTCTGTTCGCGCCGGTGGGCCGCCAGCCTCTGAAGCATGCGGGTGCTGCGCCGTTCGCCGACCGGGTCGCCATGGTTGGACTTGCGTGCCAGGTGGACCCACGCTTTAGCGTGTCCGAACTTGACGCGCCGCGGCCTGACGGCAGCCCGAACTACACGGTGGAGACGCTGACGGCGCTGCACGAGGCAAAGCCAGATGCGCGGCTTTTCAACCTGGTGGGAGCGGACAGCTTCCTCGATCTGCGACGCTGGCGCGAACCGGAGCGTTTGCTGGAACTTGCAGAGTGGATCGTGGTGAGCCGCCCGGGCTTTCCACTGGCAGACCTTTCTCCGCTGGGCTTGACCGCGTTGCAGCGGGGCCGTGTCCATCTGCTGCAGACGGTCCACGAAGACGTCGCGGCTACCAACCTGAGGGAGCGTCTGGAGAGCGGCGATCCGTGTACGGACGTGCTCGCCCCGGGCGTGTCCGCGTATATCCAGGCCCAGCACCTTTATCGTTAGACGGCAGCGATTCCGGATCTATTTCGGGATCTAATTCAATTCTGGAGGGTTTTTGCGTTGGTGGCGAAACTTTTGGGTTTGCGAGTGGTCTTTAATTAGACAACGTCTTTTCCTCCCCGCTCCCCGTGCTCAAAACCGGGCAACATGGCCAACCAAGCCGGTGAGCAGCAGCGCAAAACTCTATGGCCGAATTGTTAACATTGCCCACGTTCCGAGATCCTGCAGGCAGCGTCGAGATGCGGCGGGATGGCGCCTACCGAACCGTCCGCGCTCCGTTCGACACGGAGATTCTCGACTTCCTGGCGTCGCCAATAGCTTCGGAGCTGGTCGCTCAGGGGCGACTTGTCGCCAGCGAGGTGGTGTCTGCCGCGGGCGCTGAGACGCTGATGCTGCGGCATCCTCGCGTCTCCTTCCAGTCCTTCCCCGGAGAGTGGACACCTGGGTTGTGGCTGGCTGCGGCGGAACTCACTCTGAATCTGTGCAGCGACCTCGTTCAGCATGGCTGGCTGTTGAAGGATGCCACGCCGCTCAACGTGCTGTTTCAGGGTACCCGGCCGATCTTTGTTGACGTGCTCTCGATTGAGCGAATGGATTCGCATCAGGCGATCTGGCTGGCGTATGGGCAGTTTGTGCGGACGTTTTTACTGCCGATGCTTGCCTACTCACGGCTGGGATGGCCGCTGCAGACGTCGCTGACGCGCCGGGACGGCTACGAGCCGGAAGATATCTACTCTGCGCTCTCCTGGCCGAAGCGTCTGCGGCAGCCGGCACTCTCGGCAGTTACGCTGCCTTCGCTGCTGGCGGGCAGCAAGAAGATGCGGACTGAAAGTATGACTTCGCACCCGGTTAAAGATCCGGAACTGGCCAAACATATTCTTCTGAAGACATTGAAGGGTCTGCTGACGCAGATGCGCAAGGTCACACCGCATTACCGGTCGTCTACGTGGTCGGACTACGCCGAGACCGCGACTCACTATAGTGACGAGGACCATGCCCGCAAACGCAGCTTTGTCGCGGACGCGCTGGCGGCGGCGAGGCCCGCACATGTGCTCGACGTCGGCTGCAATACCGGTGTCTACTCCAATCTGGCCGCAGACGCGGGCGCCGAAGTGGTCTCGATCGATACCGACGTACAGGCCGTCGATCGGCTGTGCGCCAGCCTGAAGGACAGCGGAAGAAATATTCTGCCGCTGTGTGTTGATCTCGCTCATCCGACGCCAGCATACGGATGGGAGAACCGCGAATGCGCCTCCTTCCTGAACCGTTGCGCAGGTCACTTCGACACGGTGATGATGCTTGCGGTGCTGCACCATCTTCTACTGCGCAACCAGATCCCGATGGATCGCATCGCCGTTCTGTGCAGCAACCTGACGACGCAGCATCTGATTCTCGAATGGGTGCCGCCGGCGGATCCGAAGTTTCAGGAATTGCTGCGCGGACGCGATGCCATCTACGCGCACATCACAGAGTCTGCATTCCGCAATGCTTTCGCCGAGTACTTTACGACGATCGACGAGCTGACCCTGGCGAACGGCCGCACCATGCTCCATCTACAAAAGAGGTAATTGGGGCGAGGCGAGTCCGTTCGAATATCGCTCGTCCGGCGAGTTGGGCTGCGTTCGTGGAGAGCTCGACACTTTATGATCACGGCTTCGCCTCCTGGCCGCGCGAGTGCATCGTCTCCGCGTAAACACTGGCTTCCGAGAGCGCAACCCGATACCATGGGACTTCAAGGAGTCTCATGCCATCGATTGAAAGCAACCAGCTACTGCTCGCCGCCGCTGCCGCGTGCGAGGACAAAAAAGCTGAAGATATCCGCATTCTCGCGTTGGATCCGGCGGAGAGCGGCCTGACCGACTATTTTCTGATCTGCAACGGAACAAATGAACGGCAGAACATCGCGATCACGGACGAGATCGAGCTGCGGCTAAAACGTGAGTTTGGCGTTTATCCCAACTCGGTGGAGGGGCGACGACAGGCTGAGTGGATCCTGATGGATTATGTCGACTTCATCGTCCATGTTTTCTCTGCGGAGAAGCGCGCCTTCTACGGCCTGGAGCGTCTGCGCAAATCTGCGACGAGCCTCAGTATCGCCGACCTGAATGCCGAAGTTAGCGCACGGATCACAGAGACACGCGCGAAGAAGAAAGCTCTGGCAAAGAAGACGCCAGCAAAGGCCCCGCGAAAGAAAGTTTCAGCGAAGAAAACGGCACCAAAGAAGGCAGTTACGAAAAAGAGCGCAGCCAAGAAGGTGACCGCGAAATCTCCGGCGCGCAAGACCTCCGTGCAAAAGAAAAAGAAATAGCGGCCGACAGAGTTCAGATTGCAGTTCTTGCGGCTTGTCCTGACTGAGATTCGATCTCATGCAAAGAGGCGCTCCTGTAGAGAGCGCCTCTTTTTGTGTTCGTTGTCGGCTTCAGGAAAAAAGGCGGAGAGCCGAAGCTCTCCGCCTTTTGGATTTTGTTACGCATTCACAGACGAAACATCTGTGAGGTTAGAAGTAGATCTTCGCGGCGAGCTGCGTCTGACGACCGGCGGTTGCGGCAGCAGAGATCTGGCCGAAGCCTGGTCGTCGTGATGGTCGGAACCGTATCCGACCACGTGCTGCTGGGGTTGGCAAACTGCGTGTGATTGAAGACGTTGTCGCTTTCCATGCGGATCTGGAGGCGGCGAGCACCGTCGGCCGATAGATTGAAGTTCTTCGCGAGAATCATGTTCGTGTTGTTGATGCCAGGACCGTGGAACGGGTTACGGTGGGTATTACCGAAGGTTCCGAGAGTCTCGGGCGCCCAGCTGGTTTTCGCGAAGTACTGCGTCCGATTGCCGTTGGTTGGAATACGTTGACGTATGTTGAAGTTCTTGTTGATTGGTGCGATCTGTGTTTGGAGCATCGGGGCAGGCGTAGAAGCTGGAGTTATCCGCGCACCAGAGGGAAAGCGAGGTACCGCCAGCATAGGAGATGTCAAACGGCAGTCCAGTTGCGACCGTCATGATGCCGCTGACCTGCCAACCGGATACAAGGAGATTGAGCGGAGAGTACCAGTTGCCGCTCTTCAGGCTGGGAACGACGTAGATGGGAGAGAAGACGAGACGATGACGAGCATCAAACAGCGAGTCGCCCCAGTTGCGCGTGGTGTCGTACTGGTTGTAGCCACGCTGACCACTGGAACCGAAGCCGCTGTTTTCGAAGCTCGATGCGCCGTCCTGCGCGTGAGCGTAGGTATAGCTCAACTGGAATTGCAGTCCATGCGTAGTGGACTTGTTCACATACCCCTGCAACGAGTGATAGCTCGAGGTCGCGGCCGATCCGACCAATCCCATTTCGGCGAAGTTCGGGTCAAGCGTGGCTGTGTGGGTACCAGCATAGGTGAGAGCCTGATTATCGGGATCGTTAGAGCATGCTGAACTCGCAAGGCATGCCGCGTGGCCTGCCGGAGTTATCGGGATGCCTTCGTAGGCGGTTTGATTGTGGCGACCTAAAGCTCCGACGTAGCTGAGACGAGCCACAACCTGGGACGGAAACTCGCGCTCGAGGGAGAGCTGGATGTTCTCTGAATAAGGAGCACGGAAGTCAGAACCATAGCCGCTGATGTTGAAGATTTGACCGTACTGCGAGAAGTCAACGGCCTGTCCGGCAGTGGGAGCGACGTAGGGGAACCGGTTGGGCTGGGACGCCTTTGGAAGAGGTGCACCTGCGTTTCCACCGGCGGACTGCTTGTTGCCGCCATTGATGTCCGCGTAGGGGTTAGCAAACTGTGGCCTGCCGGTGAAGTCGCCAGCACCGAAGGAGGTGATGCCGAAGGGAGGCGTGCCGAGTGTCTGGAGCGAGGTCTCTTCTTCGGTGCGGTTGTAGTAGATGCCGAATCCGCCGCGGATGGAGAGTTTGCCCTGGCCGCCGGAGAGGGGACCGAGATCGGGAGCCCACGCGAAGCCGAGGCGGGGTCCGAACTCGCCGTGGCGCGTGAACGATTGACCGCTAAAGGTGCACCCCGGATCGCCAGGATAGTTCAAACCCTTTGGAGCCCCCGAAAAGACTTTGGACTGCTGCGACAATATGGCGCAGGCTACGGCGATACCGCCGAACTGGTGGTTGCGAAGCGGTGTGTCGATCGAGTAGCCGAGCCCGTAGTTCAAGGTGAAGGTGGGGAAGATCTTCCACGAATCCTGCGCGAACATGTAGTTCAGGAGCGCGTCTGCCTGGATGATGTTGCCGCTGCCCTGGGTGAAGCTTGAGGGATTGCCGAAAACGAAGTCGACGGACTGGTCGCCCGAGCTGAAGGGATTGTTGGTAGCGAATGTGTAAGCACCGCTGTTGGACGCGAGGAACGAATTAACGACGCTGAATTTGCGGAAATCGTACCCGAACTTCAGATTGTGGTGTCCGAAGGTCTTGCTGAAGATGTCGTCGAACTGCATGTTCCCATCGACGCGTGGCTGCGGCCCGTTGTTCGTGCCGCCCAGAGTGAAGTATGGACTACCGAGGCTGATGGTCGGGATCGTCTGTGCGCCGGTTGTGACCTGTGGAGTAATCGCGAAGCCTACACTGCTGGGGGCCACGACATGTTGCGGCGCGCCAGAGTTGAAGTCGAGACGGGTGTAGTGAGCGGCGAGATCGTTCACGGCCGTAGCACTGATCTGGTGCACCCAGTCCCCAGTCCATACCTGAGAGTGGGTCAAGCTGCCATCCCCGAACCCGGGGACGTTCGCACCGCTGAAGGGGAGACCATTGCTTGTGGTTGACTGGTTATAGAGGCCAACAACCGTGAATTGATTCCTGGGGCTAAGGGCATAGTCGATGCGCCCGATGTACTGGTTGCCGCTGGTGGTGGTGGTCGAGTTATAGATAAAGTTCGTGCCGCTGTTGGCCGCTGGAACGTACTGCTTGATCAGCGTGCTGGAGATGGAGTTGAACGCGGAGGTGGGGAATATACCTTTCAGGTCAAAGGCGCACTGAGCCCAAGTTTCCAGCGGTGTTGCGCAACCGGGGATATGGATTGTGCTGGGAATGGACTTGCCGGAGAAGGTGCCCCAGGCTTGTGCGGCAGTCGTCGAAGTCGCGCTTGCCGGACGAACGGTGGCCGTTCCATTGAACGAGGAGAAATTGCCGGCGAGCTGCGCAGGCGTGTACACGGTGACGTTCGAGGTGGATTGGGGTACGGCCTGACGGGTTCCCTGGTATGCGCCAAAGAAGAAGAGCTTGTCTCTAAAGATCGGTCCGCCGAGGGTGCCACCAAAGATATTCTGATGGAATTTGGCAACTGTGTCGGTTCGAGCGCCAGTGGTTGCGTTGAAGGTCTTCTGGAAGAAGTTGTTTGTGTTCAGGAACGTGTCGCGGTAGAACTCGAATACGTTGCCGTGAAAGTGGTTGGTGCCCTGCTTGATGGTGGCGCTGACAATGCCGCCCGAGTTGCGGTCATACTCTGCATTGAGAGGGCCGTCGATGAGGTTGAACTGGTCGATCGCGTCAAGGTTTGGCGAAACGACGAGGGTGTTCAGTGCAAAGTCATTGTCGTCAGCTCCGTTGATCAGGTAGCTCGACTGTTGCGACTGAGCACCGCTGACCGAGATCGTTCCGAAGCGATCGCTGAGCCCTGGACACCGGGAAGGGCCAGGGCGAGACCGGCAAACGCACGGTTGATAAGAGGAAGCTCTACCATCTGGGAAGAGTTCACAATATTGCTGAGCTGCATGTCCGTGGTGTTGACCTGGACTGCATCGGCACGGATCTCGACCACATCGGAGGTTGCGCCGACGGAGAGGACAGCCGTTTCGACGTACTCCTGGCTGATGTTCAACACGATGCCCTTGGCTTGAAACTCCTTAAAGCCAGGTGCGGTAACAGTAACCGTGTACGTACCGATGGGGAGTTGGGGGAAAAGATATCCGCCGTCTCCCTGCGAGGTTGTGGTGTACTTGACGCCTGTAGCTTCGTTGGTGGCGGTGACGTTAGCGTTGGCGACTACGGCTCCGGCGGGGTCGGTCACGGTGCCCTTGATGTGTGCGTTGACGTCGGCAGCGTGGGCATAGCTGAACGATACCGCGAGGAGGGTGCATAGAATGGCTTGACGCCAAATCGAAATCTGTCTCATTTAAGATCCCCTTATACAGTTTTCAGGTCTTGGGTTCCGTGGATTGCACGTCGAGGGCCAAATCTCGAAATCTTCGTTTCCAGAGAATTTCAGGCTTTTTCCGTCAGCTCAAAAAACTTCCTCTATGAAATATTGGATAATCGGTGAGGGAATCTACTAATTCAGTGACGAAATCCGCTAATTCAGGGACGAAATCAGGCGATTCAGTGACGAAATTAACCGAGTTGACCTTGCAAGGATTTGCATGAAGATCACCCTTGCCGCCGTCGTTCCCCGACGCACCCGTTCCAAGTCGGAGGCCACCGATCGCCTGGTTGCCGACTATACAGAGCGTGCGGCCCGCTACGTCCCGTGCGAGTCCCAATTGTTCGAGTCGGAGGCGGCTGTTCTTGATTGGTTGGACCGTCAGCAGGGACGTATCCCGGCCTATGCCGTTCTGCTCGATAGCCGTGGCCTGCAGTACACGTCAGAGGAATTCGCCGCGCACCTGGGCCGCATCCGCGACGAGGGTACTCAGCGGCTTGTGCTGGGCATCGGGCCGGCTGATGGGTGGTCGGCTGCCGCACGCCAGCGTGCCAACCTGCTTCTTTCGTTTGGGCGGATGACTCTCCCGCATCAACTCGCACGAGTCGTGCTGGCCGAGCAGGTGTACCGCGCCTTCACGATTCTTGCCGGACACCCCTATCATTCCGGGCACTAGTTCGACGGCTGCAGAGACAATGGACTTAAGGACCGGTGGCTGGCCGAGCGTATGGTTGTCCGACCTGGCTTGCACTGCCGGGCGCGAAACTATATTGTTCAGCCAACAACGGAGAACGTTTACCCGATGTCACTGCATCCGACCACACGGCGTTCCTTCCTCAAAGCTTCTACGCTTGCTGCCTCTGCCGTCGCTCTCCGCGGCTCGAATCTCCTGGCTCAGGCGACCCAGGCCGACGCGCGCATCGACATCCTGCCCGGCGAGCCCATCGGCACGATCTCTCCTGAGATTTACTCGCACTTTATCGAGCATCTCGGGGGCGTGATCTATGACGGGGTCTGGGTCGGTGAAGGGTCAAAGATTCCCAATGAAGGCGGCATTCGCAAGGCGTTCATTGATACGATGCGTGCCGTCAAGGCTCCGGTGCTGCGCTGGCCTGGAGGCTGCTTCGCCGACAGCTACGACTGGCGCGACGGCATTGGTCCCGCCGCCAAACGCCCCGCCCGCACCGGCTTCTGGGGTCAGCAGGACTCGAACCAGTATGGGCTGCACGAGTTCATGCACACATGCCGCGCCATCGGGTGCAAGCCGTATCTTGCGGCCGACCTTCGCTCCCTTCCAGCACGGGATTTTTATCAGGAGATCGAGTACTGCAATGCTCCTGCCGGCGACGTTCCTTCCAACTCCGCCGCGAAGGCCGTTCCCAACGCGCTTGCCGCCCAGCGTGCGGCTAACGGCGATCCCGCGCCCTTCAACGTCGATCTGTGGGGCGTCGGCAACGAGACCTGGGGCTGCGGCGGCAACCAGAATCCCGAGGAATATGCTGGTGAGTTTCGCCGTTACACAGCATGGACACCGAGCTACAGCAAGACGCCGCTTCGCTTCGTAGCGGTGGGTCCCAACGGCGATGATGTCGATTGGACTACGCGACTGTTCAAGGCGCTGTATGCCAATCCGGAGCGACGACATCTTTGGGGACTCTCCGTCCACTACTACACCTCCGGCAGCCCTAATAAGTTCGCAGCCGGCGATGCGCTGAACTTCAACAGCGACGACTACTACGATCTGCTCACGCGCGGAAGCATCATGGAGCGCGTCGTCACCGACCACTGGCACGCAATGGGTAATACAGAGGGCCAGCCGCATGTGAAGCTCGTCGTCGACGAATGGGGTGCATGGTACGGCAAGGGCACCGAACTGGCGCCGGACTACAACCTCTCGCAGCAGTCCACTATGCGCGATGCGTTGCTGACCGGGATCACATTCGATATCTTCCAACGTCACGCCGACAAGGTTGCGGTCGCCGCAGTGGCGCAATCCATCAACTGCATCCACTCGCTGATGCTCGCTCAGGGAGACAGGTTTACCGTCACGCCAACCTTCCATGTCTTCCAGATGTATCTGCCGCATAGCGGAGCGCAGGCCGTCCGCGCCGAGTTCACGGCGCCCACCATTCGCAATCCGCTGGCCAATGCGCCGATTCCGGCGGGCGGGAACAGTTATCGTGGATCGCTTGACGCCAGCAAAACTCTTGCAGGCCTCAGTGGCTCCGCCTCTGTAGCCACCTCAGGCAATGGCAAGCAAATCACGCTCACTGTGGTGAATCCGCATCTCGATCAGCCCTTGACCACTGAAGTTGTGGTTCATGGAGCAAGCGTCGGGAGTGCTACCGGCACGGTCCTCAATGAAACTGACGTTCATGCTCACAACGACTTCGAGCATCCCAATGCGGTGCATCCGAGGCCTGCAACCACGAATCAACCAACTGCAGGGCGCCTGCTCCACACGTTTCCTGCGGCGAGTGTCACAACGCTGAATATCACTCTGACCTGACAGCAGCTCTTCAACACTTGGCTACCAGAGCACACAACGATCTGCATCGGTCCGCACCCTGGTGAGCTTTGCCGTCGCCAGCTTTGTTTCGAACCGCAGCACTGCGGCTGCAGCCTCCTTCGCATGCTCCTCGTCGTAGCCTGCAAGCGTGAACATCTTCTGCATATGCAGTACGTACTTCTCGCGAATATCTTTGAATCGCGGCTCATCGCGCAGATAGTAGTCGCGGTCGGGCAATCCCATGCCGTTGATATCCAGATCGGCAATCACGTGGGTGGGAGAGTGCGGGTCCTGCTCGGAGGAGAGCCTCAGTGGTGTGTCGATGCCGTAGCGTTGCAGCTCCACAATCTCGTTGGCCAGATCCTTGCTATCTTTGATCGCGTCAATTCTCGCCAGCTCGGGTTCGAGGGTCTTCAATCCCAGCGAGTTGATGTGTGCCTCGTCCATGCAGGCGCCGTAGAAATCTCCGATGAGCTGGTCCGTGGAACCCGGGACTGCCTTTTTAGAAGAAGAGTCCTCGAGCAGCGGGTGCAGTTTCTCCAGCGTCTCATCCTGCGTCACCGATCTGCGCGCCCATCTCGTCTGGACTGCAGGCATCGAGTGCGCAGCCCTCCACGCTCCGTTCGCATACGCGTCAAAATCCTGGCAGGGATCGATGCTGTGATCGATGTCGCCCACCTTCGCACCCTCGGGCGCACCGCTTTGTGCGGCCACGACACTTACACACAATAGACTGCACACAATTCCCGCCAGCAAGCGTCTCATTCGTCTCTCGTCGACTCCGTTGGAGATAGTTAATGCCCTCACCCTAGCATCTTCGTACTATCCCGGTAAACGACGATGAACACTTCGGCTGCTTTTATCGATCCAGGTTGAAGTTGACGATTATGGTGGTCGCTACATCCACCGGATGGCCGTTAATTCGGTATGGTCTGTACTGCCACTTGTAAACGGCATCCATCGCAGCATTGCGAAGGCGCGAGTCGCCTTGCGTCACGTGCACCTGCTTCACCGTTCCGTCCTTCGAGATGATGGCCTGCATCACGACGTTTCCTTCCACGCCCTTCATCTTCGCAATCTCAGGATAGACAGGGACCCGTGACGCGACGAGATTCGCTTCCATTGTGGATGCATCCACCCGAACCGCACTCGCGAAGTCAGCCAGCGATATTCCGTCTGACGGGGCTGCGGACTCGGTTGGTATTGGTGCGCGATCGACCGTCGAGTCCTGGCTGCCGGCGCTGGGCGCATCGCTCGTTGCATTCTGAGAGACCGCGGCGGTTGACGCAGGAGCCGGAGTACTGGCAGGTGGAGGATTCGAAGTGCCTTCAAGGGCAGACTGTTCTTCCTGGGGCTGGCTTTGTTCTGTCTCGGCTGGTGACGGTTCCGGAGTGGAGGTCGCAGATGTCTGCCCGCTCCGGCTTGGGGCGAACAGCGTATCCTTCATCCGGATCTGGCGAGACACCCAGGCAGTAAACTTCTTCTCCATCGGCTGACGGTACGGATACGCGGCGAAGACTGCTCCAATCAACACGGCCGCCACCATCATGAATGCTGCCGGTCTTCCGAATGCCTCTGCCTGCGGATACGTCTCCATGGGAACGCGTATCGGAGGACGATGCATCTCCTCCGCCTGCAATTCCGCAGAGAACAAGGCAGTAGGCTCCAGGACAAGCCTAGACGAACGTCTGGCGCGCTGCACCAGTGTTTCTTCTGAGGCCTCATCTTGTTCCAGCGATCGGGGAGTTGTTGCACTCGCAACGATCCCTGCGGACGGATCTCCCTCGGGATGCGGCTCCATCCGATACATCCGCTTTTCCATGTCTTCGAAATATTGTTTTACGAGCCTAGTGAGCTCGAGCCGCAGGAATTCCTCATCCAGACGCGGAGGCTGCGTCTCTGGTGAAGCGACGGAACGTTCCGCGAGTTTATCGACCGTGTCCGGCTTGTCTGGCGTGAAGGCTGCCTGCGACTCCCACCGCTTTATGGTTTCGGCATCGGGCGTCGCTAACGGCTCATCGCTCCGGTGCGAGTTGGGATCACTGCTTCGGTGCGAGTTGCGATCACTTCGCGGAAAGGGCGCTATCTCGACTGGTGTCTGGGTATCCGCCCCGGCAAGCATGGCGCGCAGGTCATCGACGTTCTTCTTCAGTCCACCGTCTTCGTGCCAAACCTCGTCGTTCGTGATCGCTTCTACGATGAGAGCCACCAACAAATCATCTGGAAGGTCGCCGCCCTCTCGATTGCTTAATTTGCCGACGAACGCCCAGAAGTCCATGGCAAGATGTCTGTCCTCAACCAGTTTCTTCATGAAACCGGGAAGATCCACACGCGATCCGACAGGGACACCATGCATTGCGCAGATCGACTGAAGTTTTCTGACGCAGGTGTCGAAGCCCTGAGGCTTCTGCAGGATGTTCACATAAGCAGACATCGTGTCACTTTGACTGCCGACATTCATCATGTTTATTAGATGCCGACAACGCCCTGTCGATAGCTATACCGCTGTGGGCGCCAACGTGCAACATCATGAACTCGACGATTTCGCTAAGTTATTCTTCTATCGGGGAAAAGTGGCCATTTGGCCGCGCCCCCTATCAGTCCGAAGGAAAAACAGGCCCGAAAAAAATGGAAAATCCTAGGGGCGCTAAGCTTAGCAGAATGGGGATTTGACCGCAAATCCACCGCATGCCTGAGACATCTTGGCTCGCCCAGCATCATGTTTCTGCAAACAAGTAGCTTATCCGCAAATTTTGCGTCTCCCCCTGATTCGTCTCGCCCCGCTACAATGGTCAAGGCACCTTGGGAAAGCGAGCGGGCATGAGCTGGTTCAAGCGCGAAGATCACGAGATCGTCAATGACTCGCGGAAGACCGTCCGCACCGAAGGACTTTGGATCCGCTGTCCTGATTGCGGCAAGATACTCTTCAAGGCCGAACTCGAAGCCAATCTACAGGTCTGTCCCCATTGCGGGCATCATTTCCGCATCGACGCCCGCACCCGCATCGAGAATCTTCTGGAACCAGGCTATGAGCTGGTCGATCTTGGGCTCCGATCCACCGATCCGCTGAACTTCACCGACCTGAAGCCGTATAAGAAACGGCTCGCCGAGGCTCAGAGGAAGACTGGCCTGAATGACGCGATCATCAACGCCGTGGGTCAGCTCGGCCCGCATAACGTCGTCCTCAGCGTGATGGAGTATAGCTTTATCGGCGGCAGCATGGGCGCGGTTGTCGGTGAAACCATCGCACGCGCCGTGGACCGCGCGCTCGAGACGCGCCGTCCGTTGATTGTCGTCGCAGCTTCGGGTGGCGCCCGCATGATGGAGGGCATTGCATCGCTGATGCAGCTCGCCAAGGTCTCGGCCGGCCTCGCGCGGATGGACGATGCAAAGATTCCGTACATCTCCGTGATGACCGACCCCACAACCGGCGGCGTTACTGCCAGCTTCGCTATGCTCGGCGACCTGAACATTGCCGAACCTAACGCCCTGATCGGCTTCGCCGGACCACGCGTTATCGAACAGACCATTCGGCAGAAGCTCCCGGAGGGTTTCCAGCGCTCGGAGTTTCTGCTCGAGCATGGCTTTCTGGACGCGATTGTGCATCGGAAGGATATGAAACAGTACCTCGCCCAGGCGCTCACCTGGATGACCGACCAACCTCAGGAAACTGTCTCCGAATCAGATATCCAAACAGCCTAACGCCTCGTTCATGGAAGAAGCGCGCCCCTCCCGAACTGCTCTCCGTGTGGCCCTGCGTCGCGCCGCGCACCAACTTTATGACGCGCGACCGCTCGTCCTCGACGACCCCATTGCCGTACCCATTCTCGGCGACACCTACGCCGACGAACTTCGTCGCACTCCTATGCGTCCCGACCGCCCCTTCTCGGTTGGCCTTCGTGCCTTCCTTGTCGCCCGCAGCCGCTACACCGAAGACACGCTCGCCCGCGCCGTCGCACAGGGCGTTACGCAGTACGTTCTTCTTGGTGCAGGCCTCGACACCTTTGCCCATCGCAACCCTTACCCGCAACTGCGTGTCTTCGAGGTGGATCACCCCGCTACACAGCAATGGAAGCGGGAGTTGCTCGAGATCAGCGGCCTCCCAGCTCGGGCAAACCTCACTTATGTTCCGGTCGATCTCGAACGCCAGTCGCTCTCCGAGCAGCTTCACTCCGCCGGCTTCAATCCTGCCGTTCCCACGTTTTTCGCCTGGTTGGGCGTCGTCCCTTACCTCACGCTCGAAGCATTCCGTTCTACCATCAACTTCATTGCCGTGCAGCCGCACGGCACTGGCATAGTGCTCGATTACGGCCAGCCTCGCTCCGCGCTACCCTTTTTGGAAAAGCTGGCCCATGATTCTCTCGCTGCGCGTGTGCAACTCGCTGGAGAGCCGTTCCAGCTTTTCTTCACCCCTTCTGAAATGGCTGGCGAGCTGACTGCCTTCCGCGACATGGAAGACATCGGGTCTTCCGAGATCAACGCACGCTACTTCGCCAACCGCACCGACAACCTGAGAATGTTGGGAAGTGCGGGCCGTCTTCTCAGCGCGTGGCTCTAGCGCTCCGAACTTCTTGCGCGATGCTCGACTTAGAATGAGCAGACGACTGTTGCCTGTTCAGGAGGTGGGATGTCGAAGAAACCAATTGCGATTCATCGTTGTTCGTGGGCGGAAAATGATCCGCTCATGAGCAAATATCATGACGAGGAGTGGGGCGTTCCAGAGCGCGACAGCCGTGCGCTTTGGGAGGCACTGATGCTTGACGGATTTCAGGCGGGGCTGTCGTGGATGACCATCCTGCAGAAACGCGCGGCGTTCCGTAAGGCGTTTCGCAACTTCGATCCGAGGAAGGTGGCGCGCATGGGTGAGGATGACATCACCCGGCTTCTTCAGAATGAAGGCATCATTCGTTCCCGCGCCAAGATCGAAGCGACTATCAACGGCGCACGTATCTACGTCGCCATGGCGGACGCCGGTGAAGATTTTTCGACATGGATTTGGAAGATGGCAGGCAACAAGCCGATTCAGAACCGCGGCCCAGTCCCCGCAAAGACGGCGCTCTCTGAAGAGATCTCCACAGCGCTCAAGAAACGCGGCTTCAAGTTTGTTGGTCCGGTCATCGTTTATGCGTGGATGCAGGCGGTTGGCATCGTCAATGACCACAGCCCTGCCTGCTTCCGCCGCAAGGCCGTGTGACTCGTGACTAAGAGCACAAAGACAGAAAGCCCCGGAGCAACTTCGGGGCTTTCTGTCGTGCATACGGAGGAACCAATCCTCTTTTTACTTACTGCGGACGTCGCCGTCCCTGACCACCCGGTTCATCCGGTGCTCCCGTTGAATTCGGATAGATTCCAGGAATCGGCGCTGACTGCTGCTTCTCCAGCTCAGGATGCGGGAAGGTTTTGCGCGGCATCATAGCCTCACGCTCACTGGTGTTGTACAGGAAGATGGCCTCAAGCACGGCACCCTGCTCCAGATCGAGCGCGTGCAGCCGGTCGTACGTGTCCATGTCTGAGTGGTGTGTCCGGGTCTCATAGTCCATTGGGTCCTGAATGAACTGGAAGCCCGGAAGACCAACCGCATCGAACGACAAGTGATCGGTACCGCCGGTGTTCCGATACGAGATCGCCGTTACGCCGAGATCAGCCAGCGGAGCAATCCACTGCCGGAAGATCGGAGCTACGGCGAAGTTCTCCTGCGTGTAAACGCCGCGCACCTTGCCCGTGCCGTTGTCGAGGTTGTAGTAGGCATCAAGCGTCTCCCACTCTTTGGTCGTCGTCAATTTGCCGCGTTGACGTTGGAAGCCGGGAACGGTTGCGGGATCGGGATGCTCCGGTTCAGCGAACTTACCGAAGTGGTTTGCAACATAACCCTGCGAACCGAACAGCCCCTGCTCTTCACCCGACCACAACGCAATCCGGATCGTCCGCTTTGGCTTGATGTTCAGTGCCTTCAGGATGCGCACCGCTTCCATCGCCATGATGGAGCCCGCTCCGTTGTCGGTTGCGCCGGTGCCGGAGATCCAGCTGTCCAGGTGCCCACCGACCATCACAATCTGGTCCTTCAGCTTCGGATCGGTTCCCGGAATTTCTGCTACAGTATCGAACCCGTGCTCGTTGTCGCCGGTAAATTTCGTCTCGATGTTTACCTCGAGCGTCACCGGCACATGGTTCTGGAGCAAACGGCCAAGACGGTTGTAGTGCTCGATCATCATCACGGCGTTCGGAATGGTGACCGCGTTCTCCTTCTTCTGGGCGTTGCGGACAATGTTTGCTCCATTGTCGTCGAAGATGATGCCGGTACCGCCACCATTGCCTCCATCGCGGCTTGGCGTGATGATGGCGGCAACATGCTCCTCCGTCATCATCTTCACAGCGGCGGTGCGGAGAGCAGTCAGGCGCGCACGCTCTGCAAGCAGCTGCTGAATATTTGGTGCACCGGGTCGGCGTCCGTCGCCTGTCGGGTACGTCTCCATCTCCTCCAGCTCAGCCGCGGTGTACCGGTGAAACAGCGGCTCGGTAATATCCGGCGTTGGCCGCATTGCACCCAGGAGCACGATCTTGCCGCTCAGCTTGCCCTTGAACTTGTCGAGGTCTTTCTCGTTCTGGATGTCCATATAGACAGCCTCGCCCGTCACCGCTCCATTCGTTGACGGCGACCAAGGCGCAGCCTGCATCCACAACGGCTCGGGATCAGGCGACACCATCCGCGCCCAGGTGTTGATCTGCTGCCAACCCATACCGAACTCGCCCCAGTCCTCGAGGTGCGCGTTCTCCAATCCAATTTTGGTCAACGTATCGCGGGTCCATGCATTGGCCTTCGCCATATTGGGTGAACCTGTCAGCCGCGGCCCAATGCCGTCCGCCAACGCCCCGCCAAACTCCATCACGTGCGAGTGCCGAAAGCCCTCCTCGCGAATCCGCGAATACATCGTCAGATCGACGTTTTCGGTTGCCGGCTGCGGCCCGTAGTACGAAGGCGTCGTCTCGGGAGGTGCTGCGGCTTCCTTGGGTTTCTTGTCAGCGGAATACGAGGGAATGGCAAGACTCGCGATGGCGGCCGCACAACAGCCCCAACGCACAAAGGTACGAACGAATGACATACGAGGTGGTCCTCCAGAAGTTTTAAGCTAGGAACGAAGAATAGCAGAACAATATAGAGACGCTAGCGCTTCGGCGATTGTTTCGCGCACCGTAAGACTCGCCGCGACTAGGTCCTGCGAAACTGCCGCCGCACCCACAGCGTCCCCAGATAAGCCAGCGCCAGTACCAGTACGACTAACCCCACCGGCAGCCCGACCCGCTTGTACGTCAGCGCAAAATCGACCGCATGATGCGTCGCCGTGTTGTAAAAGAGAACACCCAAGATGGCGACGAAGGTCGCTGCAAAGAACGCCGCAAACCCTACCGCAAAACTCATCAGCAGGCTGGCAAACCACCCCAGATCGCCCAGAGGAACGCCAAAGAGATAGCCTGAGCCAAACGTCCTGGGGGAGGTTGAGTTTCCGTTCTGCGATGCGTGCGCCATACCAGTAGAATACTGCTTTATGGCAGAAGATGTTCAAAGCGAGCTGGTCCAGGCGACGCAGGTGATCCACGAAGCGACGGTACGTCATGCAGCAAACGGAATCCGTTTCGCCGCATTCGGCGCCAACAATCTCGATGACAAGGATCTCGAGCGCATGGTTCAGGCGGTCCCTATCGCCATTGCGGGCGCGCTGACCCGCAAGACCTACTACTTTGTTCCGCTCGCTCTCAGCGATCGCCGAGGCGGCGAAGCCACCCTGATCGCACCGGCTTACACGCCCGAACTCGGCGATCAGGCCATCTGCCACCGCAACGTTACTCACGACGGCACCGAAGGCGTCTTCATCTCGACGCGTCTTCTCGGCGACCGCTTCGCCCTGGCGTTCGAGTTCTTCATCAACATCGGCCACGCGTTCGTCGACGTGATCGGCGTCCCTGAGGCCTTCGATCAGCTTGTCTGGAGCCAGGCTCTCGCTGATGTCCGCGGCGAGACCAGCCAGGACGCATGGGAGAGCCGCAACCTCTCCCTTGCCACCAGCGGTAAGACCGACAAGATCGACGGCAAACCGGTCATCGACGAAAAAGCGAGGAACAGCTTCCTTGAATCCGCATTCTCGGATGCTGTCGCTATCTATCAGCTCTCGCTCTCGGTCGATTTCGATTACTCCGAACTTCGCGAACGTGAGTATCCACTTCTCGCTCCGCAGGCCCTTGCCGACCGACTTCGTCTCGTCGCCCGCCTCTTTCCGCCCAATCCCACCTACGAGTTCGCGATCCGCTACCGCCGTCGCGCCTAGTGCCTTTGATAGGCCTTACCAACTTTTCGGGGACGAAGGAAACCATGGACCGCATAGAGTCACACCGATTGTTCTTCGCCAATCTGATCGCCGCCCAGGCCGGTCTTCCTCAAGATAGTGAACTTGCCGCAGCTTTCGCATCGACTCCACGGGAGCAGTTCGTTGGGCCGCCGCCATGGAAGGTTTTTACCCGATCAGGCTATATCGAGAGTCCTTCGGATGATCCAGCGATTCTGTATCAGGATGTTGTCGTCTCCCTCGGGGCCGATGGATCTCTCAACAATGGGCAACCGAGCCTGCATGCCTTCTGTCTCGCAACGTTGGCTATAAAGAAAGGCGAGGATGTCGTCCACGTCGGTGCAGGCTCCGGTTACTACACAACGATCCTGGCAAAACTGGTAGGGGAGACCGGAACGGTCGATGCTTATGAAATTGAACCGTCGCTTGCGCAGCGTGCCGCCAGAAATCTCGCTGCATTTCCTAATGTAACGGTGCATCCCCGTTCCGGCGCAGAGGGACCGCTTCCCGCATGCGATGTGCTCTATGTGAATGCCGGCGCGACGGAGCCATTGGCGGTGTGGCTTGATGCGTTACGTCCGATGGGACGACTGCTTTTTCCCTTAACGCCAGACGCGGGTGTTGGAGCGATGCTGCTCGTCACCAAACAGGAAGATGGATCGTACGCCGCTCGTTTTCTCCTGCAGGTACAATTTGTTCCCTGCATCGGTGCAAGAATCGAGGAAACCGCACAAAAACTTGCCGAAGGATTTCGCAACAATAACTGGACCAAGGTCAAATCGCTGCATCGGAACGATGAGCCGGATGACAGTTGCTGGTGCTCGGGCCACGGCTGGTGGCTTTCGACCACTTGATACACGGGCGCCGGCCTGCAACCGCAGCCGGCCAAATGTATCCAATAGAGGGGAGCGACAAAATGCCCGCGATAAGAACCTGCAAAAACTGTGGCCAGAAAAACCGTCTGGCGGCAAACCATCTTGCGGACACAGGCCGCTGCGGTGCATGCAAAACTGCGTTGCCCCCGCTCGACGAACCCATGCAGGTTGACGCTGCGCTCTTCGACGAAATCATCCAGAGTTCCCGCGTTCCCGTCCTCGTCGACTTCTGGGCTGATTGGTGCGGTCCCTGTCGCGCCGCCGCACCCGAGGTCGCGCGCACCGCAAAGGATATGGCTGGTCAAGCCATCGTCCTCAAAGTCGACACGGATAAGCACCAACAACTTGCAGGACGGTTCGGCGTACGCGGGATTCCCAACTTCGCCGTCTTCTCTGCTGGCAAGCTCGTCAGGCAACAGGCTGGAGTGGTCGATCACAATGTCATGGAAGCGTGGTTACGTTCCGCCGGATCCACGCAATCCGTCTGAATACGCTGCCGAGCCTATTAGCGGTAAACCAGCCGGTCCCACCGGGTTTCTTCAAATCGGAAACTATCTGCTTTCACGTCGATGCCGCGTCGAACACACGGCCATCAACTCCCTCACCAATCTCTCCCCGTGTGAGGGATGCGGGCGCAATCCCCTTCCGTCAGATAGCAACGCAGCAACCCGCAGATCACGGTGCCGCCTGCGCCAAGAAGCATGAACGGAATTCCAGCCGTAATTCGGCCCGTGAAGTAAGGAAACAGGAAGACAGCGACTCCCGCATACATAAGAATCGTCAACACAATTCGTAGAATGCTTTTCGTCACGTTCCACCTCCCTGCAGGTTTCAGGACAGTTCAAGCCCTTTGAAACGAGCGGCTCGACTCCCTTTCATGCCCGTCTTCCGACCTGTTTCGGCACAACGACGGGAGGGGCTCAGTCGGGCCCTCTCAGTACCGCACATCGTACTCCAAACAAGGCAGCTTGGGCCATATTCCCGAGTTTCCGCTCTGGATCAGCTTGATTTCTCAATGGATTCGAAGGTGTCCAGGTGAGAGTTTGAAGGCAATTCCAGGCGTCCAGAAGCGGACAAAGATTCGCGAAAGTGAACAAGCAGCGCTGTGAGCCTGAACCGTGCCCAGTGGTTATTTCCTTGCTGCTGATCCACTTGAAGGATTCGTGGCAAGCTGGACTTTTGGTGGTTAAATTGCGACTACTTCAGGGGAAGAATACGGCACGGAGGCGTACTATGGCGCATTTTGAACGGATTCGCGATGTGATCTCCGGGCCGTTTAGTCCCGAGATCATCGGGCAGCGTACCGCAGCAGGATGGCAATTGGTGTCGATCGAGTGGCGGCGCGAGCTACCCGATTCGGAGGCTCCCTCCGAGGGCGCATTTGGCGAGGACATCCCCTATGGTTTACGCATCTCGGACGATTGTCAGCGGCTTGAGGTCGAGCCAAACGAAAATCAGGCCCTGATGTTGATGATGGATCTGCTGGGGCAGGACTTCTCTTACTCCCATATCGTCAGTGACTTGAATGAAAAAGGCTTTCGAACCCGTGAGGGCAAACCCTGGAGCCGCGTAGCGGTCTTCAAGATGATGCCGCGACTCATCGAGGTTGGGCCGCGCCTCTTCCACTCCGACGAGTGGAAGACACGTCAGAAGTTTGCGCGTTTATAGAGTAGGAGGCATTCTCAGGTCGCCCTCTGCTTTAGTAAGAGCACATCGGGATTGGGTGCGCAATCTTCGCTATTCCTGCGCTCCATTCGGCGCGGGCGACTGGTCTATGCATAGTTTATGCAAAACGTTGCGGTCGATAGCTTACCCCGATTTACCCGATAAAAAATATTGACAGTACCCACATTCGTACTAGAATTGGCAGGCGTTCAGCAGCCTGAATGTTCCTATTTCCATTAGGTTTCTGTACGCGTCGCAGTCCGGGCCTTCTTTACTCGAAAATCGGCGTACTCACCGTCTCACCTGGGGAGCCGGAGTTCGTCTTGCCGTCAGGGTTGCTGCCGGCCACAAAGATAGTCCTCCACTGCGACGGTGGGTCGCTGTGTGTATCTTCTTGCCGCAAATTGTGAAGACCACGTGGACGTGGCCAGTCTCTACGAAGTCAGACAAGTTTTGAGCTTACGTAAGAGGGCGGATCCATATGCGAATATCGAATTTTTGGAGAAAACCGAATGGGGCGACCTTAAGGCTTTCTTCTCTCTTCTTCTGCTTTGTCCTGGTTGGTGGAATCGCTGTCTCTACAGAAGTGATGAGCGTTTCGGCTCAGTCATCCAATCAATCGCTATCTGCCGTTCCATCCGCGGGATGGTCGGCACGCTCCTCATCATCCGCTACCGCCTCCAGTTCGGGCAACGTACGCAGCGAGCGTAATGGAGGCATTCAATGAGACCGCGCCAGGTAGTTTCTCTCTTTGCTTTTGCAGCGGCTACGATCTGGCTCACCGCCTGTGGCGGCGGCGGAGGATCGAACACCCCCCCGACGCCTCCAGCCATCTCTGTGGCCTTCAGTCCCGTACCTCCGACGTCGATCGTTGCCGGCACGCCCACAAATCTTACCGCCATTGTCACTAACGACAGTAGCAACAGCGGAGTTAAATGGCTGGTCTCCTGCAGCGCCAGCACATGCGGGACCTTCTCGCCCACGTCTACCGCAAGCGGAACCGCGACTACCTATACTCCGCCCAGCACTCCTCCAACAAATCCGGCTACTGTCTCCATAACCGCGACTTCTGTTACCGATGGGACCAAGACGGCCTCGACCACCATCACCATCACGTCAGCGGCTCCTTCTATCACGGTAGCCTTCAGCGCGCAGCCGCCCTCCTCGCTTGCTGGGAATGCAACGACCAGCATTACTGCTGTCGTCACGAATGACAGCAAAAACGCCGGTGTCACCTGGTCAGTCACCTGCGGCAGCAGCGGCGCGTGCGGCGGCTTCTCGCCCACGTCTACCGCAAGCGGAACCGCGACTACCTACACCGCGCCTTCGGCTCCTCCGAGTCCGGCTACTGTGACAGTTACCGCAACCTCAGTGACCGATACGACGAAGACGGCCTCGGCCACCATTACCATTACGGCGGCCGCTGTCATTTCGGTGGCCTTCAGTGCACAGCCTCCTGCGTCGCTGTTTGTCGGTGCAACCACCAACATTACGGCTGTTGTCACCAACGATAGCAAGAACGCCGGCGTTACATGGTCCGTCACCTGCGGCAGCAGCGGTGCATGCGGCAGTTTCTCGCCTGCTTCTACCGCGAGTGGAACTGCGACTACCTATACTGCGCCTTCTGCTCCTCCAAGTCCGGCTACTGTAACCGTTACCGCGACCTCTGTTACCGACACGACGAAGACGGCCTCGGCGACCATCTCAATCAACTACATCTTCAATAGTGGCAACTATGTCTACCACGTCTTCGGAGAGGACTCGACTGGTCCTTACTTTATCGTTGGGGCTTTCACGGTGCAGAACGGAGTCATCACCGCGGGAGAGCAGGATTTCTCGGACCATGCGAATGCGTTCACCAACAACCTGATAGCTTCCGGCTCCACGCTGAGCACGGCCGGCGGCAATCTTCAGATCGTCCTGAATACGGGTAACTCCTCTCTTGGAGTTAACGGCATTGAGACTCTTCGCGGAGCTCGTGTATCTGCCTCTCGTGTTCTAGTCTCAGAGTTTGACACCTTCGGTGCCGGCACAGGTTCCATCGATCTCCAGACCAGTACTGCGGCCCCATCCGGCGGATATGCCTTCAATCTCATTGGCCTCAATGGACCGGGGACAACGGCAATACCACTGTGTATCGGGGGCATACTCGATATCACCGGGACTTCTATTTCGAACACCGGCAGCGTGTTCGACTACAACGAGGGCGGTACTGTGGGACAGGCCCAGCTCTTCTCTTCGGGCTCGGTCACCGCTCCTGATCCCTTTGGACGGCTGACGATCACGCTCACTCCGAGCTCAGCCACGGGTTTTATACTGACCGGCTATATCGTCGGCACAAACCGCATTGAGCTTGTGGAAGCCTATCCGGACCCGCTTAAGGGCGACCTTGGCGGTGTTGCTTTGGGGCAGGGCTCTCATACCGGCAACTTCACTGCGGCCAATGTGGTTAATACTACCTATGTCTTCACCGGCGCCGGAGCGGATGGCGCTCCCGGTGGTGGCACTCAGAATATGCATATTGGTGCAAGCTTTACGTTCAATAGCAACAACAATGTATCGGGGACTCTCGCGGTGAATGATCATACCGCCGTTGTCGGCACTGCGACCATTGGTACAGGGATGTACACAGTTGATCCCACAGGTCGCGTTACCGTCTACGGCATCACACCTACGATAAGTGGCCTCATTCCACTCTCATTCCAGCTTTACCTGGATGGCAATGGCAACGCGCTGGAACTCGGCGTCGACAACTCCCAGCTGAGTGCGGGCATGGCCTACCAACAGACCGCAACCTCTGCTTCGTTTGCGGGAAGTTATGCGCTGTCGGGCCAGGGATTTGGAGTTCTCACCAACAGTGAGCCAGCCTGGGGCGCGGCCGGACCAGTTACCGTCACTTCCAACTCGTTCACTGGATTTACCGACTACACGATCCAGGGTGGGACGACGCCAATCTCCAACGTCAGCCTGACCGGAACCGAGACCAGCGCTACCTCACTTCTGGCGTTAACTGGCCTCAACGCAGGCTCCGCGCAGACGTCCAATAGCTACACCTACTTTGTCATCGACAACACGCGAGTTATCGCCATCGAGACGGACCCTCAACAACTCGGCCTGCTGCTTCTGGAAGGAGTCAGTCCGTAAAGCATAATCTGCGTTGGATCAAGCTCATCCACGCAGGTCGCCTTTTCATCCCGTCACTACGCCCATGGCCAGCACAGCGCACACGATTGCGCCGACGTCTTCGAATAGGGCCACCGGCCAATCCTTGCAACCCAACCGCAACACAATCTCCCGCCGAACCAAAAAGCCGCCGAAGGTGCCTATCAAAGCGCCTCCCACACCGAGAATGACTCCCTCGAACTCTGACCCATTCAGACCCGCCGCCACAATTGCGCCGACCAGGCCGCCCATTACCACCCTCACGAGCAGCGGTCCCGGCGCGGTGCGGTTGGGTGTCTTCGGAAGCTTGTCGGCGACGAGTTCGCCCAGAGCCAGCACCGTAAAAATGATGGCGGTCAGCAGTTTCGCAGCCCAGGAGGCCCAGGTGCCATCCAGCGATAGATCGCCCCGATAGGCAAACCAGCAGAGCACCGCCATGGCCGTCATCGACCGTATCCCCGTCACCAGTCCGAGAAGGGGAATAGCAATCAGCCACGTCAGTATTGCCATTGCCATGGAGCTTTCCTTTCTGCGTGTCGATGGGCCGGGGCCGGCTACGAAATTCATAGCATAGCCTTCCAAACCAGAACTATACTCGCAGATTGTTCACTGGCAATGGCAAATGCACCAGCAACGCCATGCAAAAGAGCGCAACGGTATCGAGAATTCCAATACAACCTGCGATCTGTCCGCCGTTATTCCCTCCGCAACCAGCCGTACAGCGGGAACTTCTCCGCCATCTCGACCACCTGACCGCGAATCTGCCGTAACTTCGCGGCGTCGGTCCGGTGCTCGAGTGCCTGCGCGATCCATCCAGCAATGACGCGCATCTCCGGCTCCCTCATCCCGCGGGTCGTCAGCGCAGGCGTTCCGATTCGAATGCCACTGGGCTTCATCGGCGGATTGGTGTCGTAGGGAATCGCGTTCTTGTTGACCGTGATTCCTGCCTCTCCCAGTGCGTGTTCTGCGTCGGAGCCGAGTATTCCCTTCTGGAATACGTCGATCAGCATGACATGCGTATCGGTTCCACCGGAGACGATGCGATAACCCTCGCTAGCAATCGCGTCTGCGAGTACCTTTGCGTTCGTCACAACTTGTTGGGCATAGGTTGCAAATTCGGGCTCCAGGGCTTCTTTGAAGGCCACGGCCTTTGCCGCAACGATGTGTATGAGCGGACCACCCTGCTGCCCAGGAAAGACGCTGCGATCAATGCCCGCAGCAAGCTCCTGCTGGCAGAGGATCAATCCGCTGCGCGGTCCACGGAGGGTCTTGTGAGTGGTCGTTGTGACGACGTGCGCGTGGGGAACTGGCGATGGATGCACGCCTCCTGCAACGAGGCCAGCGAAGTGGGCCATGTCGATCATGAGATAGGCTCCGACTTTATCCGCGATGGCGCGCATGCGGACGAAGTCGAACTGGCGTGGATAGGCGCTGCCGCCACCTACGATGACCTTGGGCTTTTCGCGAAGCGCCGTGGCTTCTAGCTCGTCGTAGTCAATGGTCTCGGTGTCTTTGCGAACCTGGTAGCCGACGATTCTGTAGAGTTTGCCGGAGAAGTTGAGCTTGTGGCCGTGAGTGAGGTGGCCGCCGTGGGCGAGGTCGAGGCCGAGGATGCAGTTTCGCCGGGTGAGAGGAGGGTCATGTAGGCGGCGGCGTTGGCCTGAGAGCCGGAGTGGGGCTGGACGTTGGCGTGATCGGCGTGAAAGAGCTGTTTGGCGCGGGTTCTGGCGAGGTCTTCGACGATGTCGGCGTACTCGCAGCCGCCGTAGTAGCGCTTGCCGGGGTAGCCTTCGGCGTATTTGTTTGTAAATACAGTACCTGCGGCTTCGAGGACGGCGCGGCTGACGAAGTTCTCGGAGGCGATCATCTCGAGGCCTTCGTGCTGGCGCTTGATTTCGTTTTCAATCTGGGCGGCGATCTCGGGGTCCGAGGTGGCCAGAGGAGCATTCAGGTCAATGGGCATGAGGTTATTTTATGTCACTGTTTTTGGTTTTTTTTCTGAGGGTGGTGATTGATGGTTTTGCTGTGTTTTAAGGGGGGTTTTGGGATAAGGCGCGTTTTTGATGTGGTGTTTTGGTGGTGAGATTGTGGTGGAATGTGTCGCTATCGTGGTCGGGAGACAGTCGTTTGTGTGGTGGCTAAAAATCTGCCAACTTTTTGAGATTTATTTTTGGGTTCAGTGTGGACGGCATGAGGAAAAGTGCCGTTTTGGGAACGGCGCACCGAGGTACCAAACAACTCTTCATTCTTTAACAAGAGTTGTGGACTGCAGTCGCTATAGTCGGAGACAGTCTGGGACAGTTTGAGACAGTTTGGGGAAGAGGGGATGCTGCCGTGCATGAATGGATGATCGGGGTTGGTTTTATCGTGTTGTTGATGGCGCCTTGTTTTATTGCGATGCGGACGGGAGCGGACGACGAGGGCTAGGTGGATTACGGTTTGACGTTGCGGAAGGCTTCAATAAGTCTTGATCCGTTGGGGCTACCCCATCCAGTGCAGTAGTCCCATCCGGGACCGGCTTTGCCGCCTTCCACTCCGGCGAGTGAGTTGTTGCCCTCGGTAATGTCGTTGAATGCACCAGAGGGGCCGATGGTTTGGTAGAGGATTGGGTTGACGTATCCGATGTTGCGTCCAACGGCTTGATTGATGAGCGCGACGAAGCCTGCCCAGAGAGCGGTGGCAGCAGTGGTGCCTCCCATGACGGTCGATGTGCCATCGACCCGCACGGGGTAGCCGGTGGAGGGATCGGCGTTGGCAGCGAGGTCGGGGATGCCTCGACCGTTCTGGCCGAAGAAAGGTGGAATGTGGGCTTTGAACTGCCAGTCGGGTTGAGGGAAGACGTGACTGACTCCGCCGCCGGTTGCCCCGTAGTTTGCTGTCGCGTGATTCCAGACGACCTCGGATAACACTTTGTCGCCTCGAACGTTGAGACGCGTTCCGCCTACGGACAAAACCCACGGGCTGGATGAGGGGAAGTCCACGGCGCGCGCGCCGTTGCCGTCGGTTGGTCCGCTGTCGCCTGCTGCAACGACGACGGTGATCTGGTGGGTTGCAGCGTCGTGCAAGGCGTCGTCGACTGCGTGAAGACTGCCTGCGGTCCATGTTTTCTCCGGAGCGCCCCAGCCAATTTGGATAATGGAGGGAGGATGGTTCTTGTCTGCGGTCGCGGCGCGGATGGCGTCGGCAAAACCCTGGTTTGTGTTTGGAGTGAAGTACAGGGTGAGGTGTGCTTTCGGGGCGACGGAGCCGGTGACTTCAATTTCGAGATCGACGAGACCGTCTGCGCTGTTGGAATTGGTTGGTGAATTCTGTGCGCCGTCGACGGAGACCCAGTTGATGGATGGGACGGGCATCTTCAGCTTTGAGAAGAAGAAGTCGAGATCAGCCTGGCGGTACCCGCCGCCGAGTTCGATGAGGGCGATGTTTTGTCCTTCACCGTTGAGGTTTTGAGGAAAGTTGTAGAGGCGGGAGAGTTCGGGTCCTGTGAAAGAGGTCTTCATGCCCTGAGAGTCCGGCGTTGGGGCTGCTTGTCCTGACGCGGGATTTTCGGGGGCTGTCTGGGCCTTATAGGTAGCGGCGATTTCGCGAGCGGCGGGGAGGGCGGCGCGTATCTCGGTGATGTCCTGCCGCATCTGTGCGACTTCATCCTTCAAGGCGGCCTGGGTGGCGTCGAGAGATTTCTTGCTCTCGGCGGTTTGCGCTTCGGTTTTTTTGATGGCCTCCAACTTTGCGCTGGCATCGCTGGCGGCGCTGTTGGCGTCGGAGACGGCGTGCTTGAGGTCGAGTCCGGTTAGTGCCGCTCCGACGACGATGATGAGGGATAAGAAGGCGGCGGCGACCTTGCCGAAGCGGATGAGGTCTTTGTCGAGTACATAGATGACGTGGCCGGGTTCGCCTTCTCTTTTCTCAGCTTCGGCAGCGGGTTCCTGCGTTGCGCCGGGCGTGAGTGAGGAGGCGCAGTAACGGCATTTGATTGCGTCGACGCGAATGGGTTCGCGGCAATAGGGGCACTCGCGAGTTAGGGGCCGGGTATTGTCGTCGTCCATAAAGGAACCCCTTGGAGGGATGGGCCAGGATGCACGTGCTCTTTATTATGACTTGGTTGCGGGGGGTACCGAGGTTTAAGGGGGGACCACAGCAAATTCCTTCAGGGGGACAGACAGAAAGGCAAAGGCAAATACAGGGATTCTTCGCTGCGCTCAGAATGACCGCGAAAAAAGGCGACCTGCACTTGGCAGAACGCCTGAGCGGTCAATAGCGAATAATCAGAGAACGTGTGCTCTTCATCTAACGCTCCACACACGATCACAGAGCGTAGTCGAGATGGGGTTCACAGGTAGACTCATGGTTTGGAATGCGTGGCAAAAAAGCTCCACAAAATGTCTCTTGTCGCGATACCAGTGTCCGAACTGAAGCCAGGGTTGAATGGGACCTGACCGGACACGTTCATCGGGACGGTATACCACGTGTGTATTCCTCCGATCAGCTTGTAGAACTTTACTTCGCTGTTCGCGCTGCAACTCGTGGCGTCCTTTTCAACAACTGCGCTGATGTTTCCCTGGCCGTCACACAAGGGAGCCGGTGTATCGAAACTGGAGCACTTGTCCGCCGAAGTGCCGGCCCAGTAGTTGAACGACTGCTCCTGGGACGCCTCGATCGGCGTGCCGCAATACAGGACGGTTTCGTCCTGATCGCCATGAAGGATCAGGACAGAAACTGGCCCTACTGGAGAAGGTACCGGTGATGGATTTCCCTTTGAAAACAGTGCGCCCTCCACCACCCCAATCGCCGCGACGAGATCTGAAAGCTGCACGCCGAGTCGGTGTGACATCAATGCCCCGGACGAAAGGCCTGTGACGTAGATTCTCTTAGGATCGGGCCCCACACTCGTCTGCAGCGTATTGATCAATTGGCGAATGAAGCCAACGTCGTCGGCGAAGTCGTTGAAGAAATATGACCAATCAGTTTGGCCGGAACTCGACTCGAGCAGGCCATCCGGATATACGGCCGCAAACCCATCCTGGTCCGCGAGCGTACTGAAGCCCGTCCCAATTTCCATTCCCAATCCGTTGCCCCCTGATCCATGCAGGACGATGACGAGAGCGCCGGTTCCCTTCGAAAAATTGGGCGGAACATGCAGCAAGTACGTGCGAGTGACGCCATTAATGGCCAGAGACCGGCAGATCGTCCCAAGTTGTGCGTTACATGCGGTTCCTCCACTGTTGCTGCCGCCACCACAAGAGAGCAGCGACAGCGAGAGTGAACCCACCAGGAGTGCGCGGCACAGCGCATTCTCCATTCCGAATCCTTTGGCTGCTTCACGTTTCGGAGGGGAAGATGTTCGCTCGGGAGGCATTGGTCCACCTCGACTCTAGTTCGGGAACTCAAAGGTGATCCTACTCTCACAGGCGTGTGGGCGTACTGTCGGCAATTCGGAAGCAATCGGCGCTCAATCGCTGCGAAATTGCCGATGCACTCGCATTTGCGGTAGTGGGGATTGGGTTTTGGGTATCGGGTGTTATCTCTTGTGAGCTTCCGGTTCGTCCGCACTGGTTAGGCGTGTTGTCTTGTGCCAATGCCACAAGCGTAGAACTAGGGACCAGCCGCACCCCATACACACGCCAAACAAGAGACCGCCGAGCAGAACACAGACCAATTGCAGAAAATACTGAGCTGTTCTGACATCGGCGTTGATCCACTTCGCGATCCCCAACAGCAGAGAAGCAGCCACGCCGGACGTAACGCAAAGCATCCCATACCGCGCAAGGTTGAAATTCTGTGGTTTCCCTCGCCATGCCTTATACGTGATGGCGATGGCAAGTGCTGGCCCGATACCGAATAAGGTCAGGAGTTGCATTGCGTCTGTCAGCCACAAGTATTCAGGGTTCATAGGCACGAGACTAGCAAAGAGCGGGAATTATTGGTGGGTGGTGGGTTTCGGATCCTGGGGACTTTGGATTTGGTGGTTGGCGAGGCGTTTGAATTCTTTGTAGATGAAGTGGCCGAGGTAGAAGCCGTCGATGTATTTGTAGGGGGTTTCGCCGGTGGTGTAGTGGCCGCAAGGGAGGACTCTGGAGACGTAGTCGATGTTGAGCGCGTTGAAGTTTTTGAGGACGTCGAGGGAGTACTCGAGCGGGAAGGTGAGATCGTATCTGGCGTGGACGACGAGGGAACGCTTCGGGGTTGACGCGAAGCGCTGCATGTAGGACATGGGGCTGACGATGGAGAAGATTTCGCGGACCTGATCCTGTGTGAGGCCGGCGTTCTCGAAGGCGGCGCGAATGTGGCGTGTGCTCTGGCCGGTCCAGACGACGTCGCCGAACCAGGTGGAGGCGTGGTTGAAGGCGCAGACCTGGAGGCGGGGGTCGAAGGCGGCGGCGATGAAGGCGTAGCAACTGCCGAGGGAGGTGCCGAGGACGCCGAATTGTTCGTAGCCATGTTGCTGGAGCCAGTCGAGGCAGCTTCGGATGTCGACGACGGCCTGACGGCAGGCCTCGGTGGTGCGGCCGACGTTGGCGCTGACGGCGTAGTCGGAGCGCTCGAGTTCGGCGGGGCGGCGGATGTCGTGGTAGGGCTTGGAGAGGCGGAGGCAGGAGATGCCGAAGCGATTGAAGAGCGTGCAGAGCGCGTTGTGCGAAAAGGCGTCGGCGTTCCACTGGGGCATGACGATCATGGCCTGTTTGGGTTTGCCATTTTGCGTTTCAGGATGAGCCGGATACCAGCGGGCGTTGACGGTGTCGTTCTCGGGGTATCGAGTGCGGACGGCTGAGGTGAAGCGGAGGAACTGAGCTTCTTCGAGCTCGCCGGTTTCGGCCTGGCGGCGAATCTCCGCGTCTTCCTGAAGGGTTTCGGGGCGGACGTTGGTGGGGAAGAGTTGGGGGTGGCGGGCTTCGAGGCGGAAGTCGGAGGGGGTTCGGTAGCCAAAGAACTCTTCGGCGCGGGCGACGATGTCGCGGTTGACGGCAATCATGCGGGCGAAGTCGTCGGCTGCAGGCGCGTGGGATGCGGCGGCGAGGGGGCTGAAATCCTGGAGCCAGTCAAAGCCCCATTCGAGGGGGCGGACGATGCGGTTGGTGTCGCGAGTGGTGAGCGCGGTTTCCCAGGCGTACATCCACTTTGCGTAGAGCTTGGAGAGCATTATCTACGAGTTTATCAAGGGTAGGGGGACCGCGGATTTTCGGGGATGGCGCAGACTTAAAGGCAACGCGAATGTTAAGGCTTGGAGGCTGGGAAAGGGTCTTCATCCCACCCTTCGCAAAAGCGCGAAGGATGGGGCACCCGGCGAGTAAGGGCTGCTTGACGCGCTGGAAGCGGCCACTAGAATGGTTGCACTATGAATCGTCTTGGTTTGGTTCTGGTTGTTGCTTTGATTGTTCCCGCGAGCGCGCAGGTTGCGATGCCGCCGACCAACGCGACCGCGTTTCGAGATACTTCCATGCTGAAACCGCCGGCGGGAGCGAAGGTGGCGATCATCGAATTCGAAGATCTGGAGTGCCCGCTTTGCGCGCAGGTGTCACCGCTGGTGCAGGGAGCGATGAGCCGTTACCATATCCCGCGAGTTCATCATGATTTCATCATTACGGGACATGTTTGGTCTCGGGCCGGCGCGATTTATGCCCGCTATCTCGAAGACAAAGTGGCGCCGAAGGTAGCCGAGGACTATCGGCGAGATGTCTTTGCGAACCAACGATTGATTGCAAGCCAGGAGGATCTGGAGATGTATACGCGCCGCTGGTTTCAGTCTCACGGGCAGCAGATGCCTTTTGTGCTCGATCCTACTGGCCGTTGCGCGACAGAGGTGGAAGCCGACTGCAGATTGGGTACGCGGCTTGGCATTGGTCATACGCCTACGATCGTCGTAGCTACCGAACATCAATGGATTGAGGTGACGGAGCCGAGCCAGTTGTATGCGGCTATCGACCGGGCGGAGGCGGAAGCGAACGGGCCGGGTGGACATGCTCGACCGGAGGTACGCCGGTAGCAAGGGGTGGGGATGGTTAGGCAGGCTAGATGTTTCTTGCGTGGCTGGTATTTTTACGAGTGTTCGTAAGAGGCGGGATTCGAGACACTAATGAGCGTCCGGGCCCGGGGCAGTTATGGCCAGGATCGGAATTCAAATCTCTCCTACGTGAGGATCCCGAAATGTCTAAAGAGAGGGCAACGATCGGAACCGACGGATTGCCGCTGCCGATACTTCCGCCAGAACGCGACGCTCGGGTGTGGGCCAGGCTGGTGAGGGTGATGTTCTATTTGCCCGGTTTTATGGCCCTGCTACTGCTCAAGACCGGTGAACCGGTGAGCTTTGGGATTACGGTTGAGATGTTGATGCTTTCCAGTGCGGCGGCGATCGTCGGCGGCCTGTTCATCGGGTCGGAGTCGTCGGGTGCAGGCGCTGATAGTGCGTCGAAGGTGGGGACGTGGAGTGGGTCGCTGGTGCTGGAGCTGCTCGCGGTGGTGCCTTTCCTGGCTGCGATTCCGGCGCTGTTCCATGAACTGGCGCACAGCGCGCTGCTGCACGCGAGACTACCGGACACCATTGACGTTGCGCTCGGGGCGTCGGAGATGCTGCCTGCGGTGGCGATTCTGCCGTTCATGATTTACCAGCTTTCCGGGTTCGGCACGCTCCATTTCATCGTGTCGAAGACGATGAACTGGGTGATCAATATTGGCATTCTCGTCCTGATCGTGGCCGCCTATATCGCTAACCGCGAGGGCCAATATCACGTGGAGAGGATGCTCTCCAGTCTTCTGGTGATCTGTATGGCGATCACGGTCTACTACGGCGTGATAAAGCTGCGGAAGCTGCAGGTGATTTACGATGCGCGATGTCCGCCGAAGGCTCCGAAGTAAGCTGACGCGGATTGTGGGGATGACGCGGATTTAAGAACGGGGCGACGACAAAGGCGAGTCTGGTTGACGGTATTCATCCCACCCTTCGCAAAGTGCACGAAGGATGGGGCACCCGGGCTGATGTGGCTGGTTGAGAAGAACAAGCAGCGGCAAATACGGAGATTCTGACTCTTCGACAAGCTCAGGGTCAGAATGACGGTGTTTTGGGTTGGGTGGGTGGACGAGGTGAGGGGAAAAGCGAACGCTTTGGCACCAACGTTGTGTAGGATGTTGGACTAGTGCGGCTGGAGCGTTGATGAACTCTCTGCGAATAGTTCGGGTGTGGTGGGTTGTAATTGTGCTCGCCGCGGTTACACAGTCGGCGTTTGCGAAACTGACAGTTTATTTTGAGGTCACGCGCGCGTCGTGGTGGGCCTCGCATATTGTGGTGGTAGAGACGACACCGATCGACGGTGCTTTTGACGTTGTTGAATCGTGGAAGGGAGACCTTGCGGTGGGGAGTCGCGTGGTCATTCCTGAACTGATCCCACCGGCCAGTTCGATTCCTATATCTGGTTATCCAAAGTGGTGGAGGCCGGATGATCAAAGTGGAGTTGTGGAACGGATTCCGAAACAACCCGTGGGATCGCGGATTGTTCTCTTCTTGACGAGAAAGAAGAATGAGTCTGGAGGTGGAACCGGAACGAAGAAACCTGAGTGGTCTGGATGGGCAACTGGTACTGGTGCCGACTCGATGAAGATTTCGGCTGTATGGGTTGATGGGGACATAACGTATTCCTTTACTCAGCTGTGGAACACCTCGTCACCTCTGGTGCTTTTTACCCTTGGAGAATTTGACAAAGGCGAGCGGCGTTTTGTCACTCATTCGGAGGAGGAGCTGAAGCGAAGCGTAGAGGAAGTGCTGCTCGTACAGAACGAGACGAAAGCTGCGATCGCGGAGACGAATGGGCGAGAGCGTGCGTTGCGGCTGAAGTCCTATGTGAGCTCGAAGATCTATCCGGCTCGCATGTTCGCGCTGGAAGAGCTGGGAAAGGCTGGGCCAGGTGCGGTGAGTACGATTGGTGAGATGTTGGACGATCCGGCATTTGCTGAGCAGAGCCGTGAGTTGATTCGCGCCATGGTGCAGGCGGGAGGAGATGGGGCGGGCAGCGAGCTGAACCGGCGACTCGAAGCGGAGCTAGCGTTCTGGAAGACCGCCGAGCCGACTCTTTCGCGCGGTTGGTGGAACAGGGATTCGAGTCTTGTGTCGCAGTCGCCACTTCAAGCGCGGTACGGCCGGACCTATGAGTTGATTTATGGAGTCGAACTGGCCAAGTACAAGGGGGCGCTGAACACGGCGATACAGATGCGCGACCTTTGGCGCACGATTCCGTTGATGGATGAACGTGACGACCGTAATCAGATTGTGTAAGCGTGCGATAGCCTGATCGCTCAGTTACAAACCAACTAGTCTTTATAGCTCCGAATGGACTTTGTGCTGCTTAATCAGGCGACACCTAGAATTTTTGAAGCTGGTCGATGCGGCTCTGCACCATCTCTTCCTGCGTCTGAGTTTTGGCGATGGGAAGAGCCATTTTGAGAATGCCGATTGCCCTGGCGTACTGCTTCTGCTGGGTGAGGAGACTTGCGGCGTTGAGACGGTAGTAGAGATTCTCGGGTTCAAGCTGAATGGCCTGAATGTAGAGCATGTAGGCTTCGTCGAGCTTCTGGTTGCGCTGGGCGTAGAACGCGGCGAGGGTGTCGTAGGAGGGGGCGAAGGCGGGATTGAGCTGGATGGAGGTGCGGAGACTGGATTCGATCTCGGCATCGTGATCTTTGTCGCCGCTTTGCATCGTCATCGAAGCGAAGTAGTAGTGGGCGAGATAGCTGTGGGAATCAAGCTTCACGGCTTCGCCATACCATTTTCTTGCAGCGGGGATATCGCGTTCGCGGAATTTGAGCAGACCCATCGCTTCATGTGCGAGGGCGTTGTTGGGATCGTCGCGCAGACTGGTTTCGAGGAGCGCTTCTGCTTCTTTTGGGCGGTCAGTGTAGATGAGAATATCGGCGCGGACGGCGTCTACCTCCGGGATGGAGGCGGGACGGGACTGGAAGGACGCGACGTCGGCAGTGAACCCGGAGTTCATTCTGAATGAAGCGAACTCGTTCTGCCGGACATAGTACTGCAGCGAACGCTCAAGCTGGTTGAGATCGCCGAAGGCGTGTTGCGCGGCGGTGACGGGGTCTTCGCCTTTGATGAGGAACTGGGCGTAGTCGGTGAGGCGGTGCGTGTTCTTTTGGCGATCCGTGACTTCGATGAGGTGGGTGAGGGCCCATGACTCTGCGTAGAAGACGGAGCCTTTGTTCTCTTCGTGATAGTAGGGGGAGCTGTGGTCGACTCTGAGGAGGGTCGCGAGAGGAAGAAGTTGATTTTGACGCAGGTATAAGACGTCGTTCTTGCTGGGCTGGCCGAGAAGGACTTCTTTGTCGTAGATGTCGGTGTTCTGATAGAACTCGGCGAGACCTTCGTTGAGCCACAAGGGCAGCCAGGTGGCTTTACGCATCATGTAGTGGGTGTATTCGTGGTAGACGGTCGCGTAGGGATGCTCTCCCTCGACATCGAGGCGAAGGAGGATATAGCTCTTGTCAGGTTCGCTTAAGAAGACGCCGGCGAGGTCGATCTGGCCTTTCGCCAGGTAGGACGCGGGTTCGAGGGCCTGGAGCCCCTTTTTGTCTTTAAGGGCAAGGACGACGATGGGCGTACCGGCATCGGAGCCGGCGTTGGGCATGAGCAGGTGAAAGACGGAACGCATCTGCTCAAACTGACCGGCGAGGCGACGTGCCTGCTTTTCGCTGGAGTTGGTAAGGATGACAAAGTGAGGGCTTTGAACCTGGAACCAGTGCTCGTTCGAGTCGGTTGCCGAGGCTGGAATTGTGAGGCAGAAGAGAAACAGGGCCGTGAGGAGCTTGCGCATAGCTACACGAGGGTAAACCAAAGAAGATTCGAGGAGAAAGGAAAATACGGAACGGGATCACTGCGTTGTGTGGGCGAATGATCGGCGGGTTCGCGCGGTGTGCCGAACATCGAATACCATTTGTGTGAGGGTTCGATGCATAACGAAGCGGGTGTTGAAAAGCGCGTGTCGCCGCTGGCGATGGGCTCTGAGGAGTTTCGGGCTGCGGGGTATCAGCTTGTCGACCGGATTGCGGGTTTTCTGGAGTCGATGCCGGAAGGACGTGTGACTCCGGGTGAGTCGCCTGCCGTGGTTCGAGAAGCGCTGGGGGCGGGGCGGACGTTGCCGCAGAAGGGTGCGGATCCGGCGGTGCTTCTGGAGCGTGCTGCCGACTTGTTGTTTGAGCACTCTCTATTTAATGGGCATCCGCGGTTTTGGGGATACATTACGTCGCCGCCTGCGCCGATCGGTGCTCTGGGGGAGATGCTGGCTGCGGCAGTAAATCCGAACTGCGGAGCGTGGCTGCTGTCGCCGATGGCGAGTGAGATGGAAGCGCAGACGGTACGGTGGGTGGCCGAACTGGTGAACTATCCGGTGGACTGCGGAGGGTTGTTTGTCAGTGGGGGGAACATGGCCAACTTCGTGTGCTTCCTTGCAGCGCGGCAGGCGAAGGCGGGTGGGGATGTTCGCACGAGAGGTGTGGAGGGCAGACGACTGCGGGTGTATTGCTCGAGCGAGACGCACACGTGGGTGCAAAAAGCCGCGGACATGGCGGGGTTGGGAACGGACGCGATTCGGTGGATCGCGGTGGATGATGAATTGCGAATGGACGTTGCGGCTCTGCGGGAACAGATTCGCAAAGATATCGCAGCGGGCGACAGACCGTTTCTAGTAGTGGGGACTGCGGGTACGGTGAGCACGGGCGCGATTGATCCGCTGCCGGAGTTGGCTGCGGTGTGCCGCGAGTTCGATCTCTGGTTCCATGTGGATGGCGCGTACGGCGGTCTGGCTGCGATGCTGCCCGATGCTTCGGGTGCGTTTGCCGGATTGCGCGAGGCGGATTCGGTGGCGGTGGATCCGCACAAATGGCTGTATGCTCCGCTGGAGGCAGGTTGCGCGCTGGTGCGGAACCCCGAGCAGTTGCGCGATGCGTTCAACTACCACCCTTCGTACTATCACTTCGGGACTGACGCGACGAACTACTTTGACTTTGGGCCGCAGAACTCTCGCGGGTTTCGAGCGCTGAAGGTGTGGCTTGCGCTGCAGCAGGTGGGGCGCGATGGGTACGTTCAGATGCTGTCGGAGGATATCCGGCTGGCTCGGGAGTTGTTTGAACGATTGCCGCAATACCCAGCGCTTGAAGCGTTGACTCAGGGGCTGAGCATCACTACGTTCCGATATGTGCCGACGGATCTCGATTCGGGCGACGAGGAAGTGGAACGCTATCTGGATGAGTTGAATCGAGAGCTGCTGACGCGGCTGCAGACCAGCGGCGAGGCGTATCCGTCGAATGCGGTGGTTCGAGGAAGATTTGCGCTGCGGGTGTGTATCGTGAACTTTCGCACGTCGTTGGAGGATGTGGAGGCCTTGTTGCCGATCGTCGTTCGGATGGGTGAGGAGCTGGATGGAGCTTTGCGGCCGGAGAGTCTTCGGGCTCGGGCAGGGTAAGCGGTTCTGGGGATTGCCTTTACGGCCAGATTAGGGGTCTTCGCGTGGGCCGGGGCTTCGGGCGGGGGCAGGGTGTCTGGGCCGTTTCTAACGGGTGGGAGTCTGGCCGTCAGTTGCCTTGTGCTTCCATGGGAAATAGGAAAAGATTTTCACATTTTTGAGGGTTCGGGATAGGGAAAATCACTTCCACGAGCGCCTGTTTTGGGGCAATCTTTCATTGAAAACAAAGGAAACTGCGGGTTTTCGCTGGGGTGGCACTCTACGTGCAACTATGCAAAATGTAGCACACACCCTCCGGATTCGAGGGAGAGGGAAAGGAGACAGAAATGGCAGCAGAGACACTTTTTACTTGCGTTTGCGGGGTTCAGAAGAAGACCAGCAATCATTGGGTTCTCGCCCGGACGACACAGCATGGGATTACCTTTATGCCCTGGGATTGGAACCTTGCGCTGAACAGCGACATCATCGTTCTTTGTGGGGAGGGTTGCGCGTCCGCGTTACTGAGCCGGTCGCTCGGTGAGTGGAAGCGGCCGGTGAAGCCTGTGGTTGCAACCGAGCCTGAGCTGGCCGTCGCTTAGTCGCTTCCGCGAAAGAGCAGGCTCGTTCTTTCGCGGAGAGCCCACGCCTGTGCACGACGCCAGTGACGATCTCGCCGGCATGGGACGCGGCGTCAAATTCCGGACAAGTGGAGAAGCTAGGTCTGTCGGGTGGGTGACGACCTGAGGATGATTTCGGGATTATCTGGCGAACTATCTGGGGCGGACTTACTTTGCGGGAGCGGGGAACTCTAACGACAGATCTTGGTCGGCTGCGACGTCCTGAATGGATCTCGGAAACCTCGATCGCGTAGCGTTTCTCTGCAGCTTAATTCGGTAGGTTTGTTTCGAAGAGGACGACAGAATACAGGAGAGCGGGGATAAAACGCTCGCGATAAACGGTTGGTCGCTGTGAGGGTGGACGGCTTGGCGCTTCGCTGATGACACCTTCTTAATATCCCTCATTCGACTTCGCTCAGGGCAGGCTCTTCGGGGAAGTACTCAAAAAGGGCAACTGCAACAGCAAGAACAACGGCAAGAGCAGGTCCTCCGCCTTCGGCGAAGGATGACAACCAAAAAAACAAGAGCAACAACAACCACAACAACAACGACAAAAGTGATGACAACCCAGAAAGGCAGCGACAAAGGCTTTGAGCCAAGTGTCGGTCTGGATCTCACGCGCTTAGAGTTCGGAGAAGACGAGGCAGACGCGGCCTACGATGTAGTCGGCGGGGGTTTCGTGGGTGGCTAGCGGCAGGAGCTGGACCGGGAAGTCGCGCGAGTAGGGGCGGAGGATGAGACGGCCTTCATCGAAGTCGACGAAGCGGAGGAGGAGCGCGGGGCCGCTGCGGACGGCGTAGAGCGTGGGTTGGTGGGCGCGGTAGGGGGCGAGGGAGTTGTAGTGGCGGTCGAGGACGGCGATGGCGCCGGGGGAGACGAGCGGATCCATGGCGGCGGATTGCTGGGTGTCGGCGCGGATGGCGAGGAAGCGCTGCCAGTGGGCGTGTTTGGTGGAGGGGCGGGCTCGATTGTCGTGCAGGCGGGAGGCGGAGACCTGGATGGTTTCGATGATGGCTGCGGGGGAGATGCGGGCCTCGTCCATGGCGGCGGAGGGGGAGACGACGGGGACGATTTCGATGGGGTCGCTGGTGGGGATGGGCTGCGAGTGTGCGGCGGCGATTTCGAGGGGGAGGATCTGGTCGATGGTGAGGTTCTGCGAGGCGAGGACACGGTCGAGGCCTTCGAGGGAGAGGGCGCGTTTGCGGTTGAGGAAGTTTGAGATGTGGGCCTGCTGAAAGCCCGCCTGCTGAGCCAGGCGGCTGCCGGTGAGAGTGCCGCGTTCGATGCGGCGAAGCGAGTTCGAGGCGGAGGAGTTCGTGAAGATCCTGAAAGTTCATGGGAGAGGGGTTTCCATGGCGAACCATATCATTCAACAAGACGAAGATAAGGCGAAATATTTACTTTGTGCAATAAGATTTGGCAGGCAAGACGACTGATATATGGTAATTTGACGCGATCTAGTTGCCTGAGGAAAGATTTGAGTTGACATGAAATTTGTCGAAAGCTATAACCTTGAGACTTTCCCATTTCGGAACCTGAGCAGAGAACGAGTCGCAACCTCCCAATAATGGACGATAGCGCTCGACTGGATCGGAGCCGTAGGGTGAAGGTGCATGCACGGTGGAAGGATTTTCCCACGGTACTGCACCGCACTGAGCAACAACAAATGAATGCCAGAGCTTGAGCCGACAGGGCCGACAGAGCACCTGCGGAGTAAGCGATGGACTTTCCTAACAATCTGGTGAGCCCACTCGACCGCTGAAAAATATCGAGGCTCATCGAGGGAGAATTACGCCTTGAAAGGGACTGAAGTGAACTACTTGCGCTTGAATTTGAAGGTATGTGAAGGATGTGGAGTGCTTTGGCTCCGCAGGGTCATGGTCGAAGGTGTTTACTGCCGGGGATGTGCCGGGCGACTGGCTGAGTTTCCGGCTCCGCGAGGGAGACATGCGGGAGGCCGGAGACGGCGCCGGGCGCGTGCTGCGGGTGTACGGCGCGGTGTTGCCGGAGGTGCGCGATGAGTGCAGCTTTGGTGATTTTGCCGGTGATCTGGGCTACGGCTGCTACTGCTCCTGTTGCAAGACGGTTGAGACGTTGCCTGAAGGTGGTAGAACAGAGACGAACGGCTCCGGAGGTGGCGTTTTACCGGAAGTACACGGAGGGGCTGCTGCGACGGTATGTGCGGTTGTCGATGGAGGCGGGACGCGCGCCGTCGTTGCTGGGCCGGGAGATGTTTCGTGGCAATGTGACGAACTACTCGGTGCAGGGCTTCGACGATGTGGTGATCTTCGTGCATGACGTGGAGACGTGCGTGAAGATGCTGGATGAGGAACAGCAACATCTGATCCGGCGGATCGCGTTGCAGGAGTTTACGCTGGAGGAGACGGCGAGCCTGCTGCGTTGCCGCTGAGGACAGTGCACCGGCGGTATGGGGATGCGCTGGATGAGCTGACGGAGATCTTTCTGGAGCGAAAGCTGCTGGAACCTTCGAAGGCCGGTCGAGAGGCGGGAACGATTCTGTAGCAGAACGCAATCCTTGTTTCACTTGCAGTTTTTTCTGTCTTCGGGTTGGCGCGTGGCTTTGCCAACTGGTTTTCCTGGAAAAGGCAAAAAGATCAAAACGGGAGAGTGGCAAATCGCCGCTCTCCCGTTGGCTTTTGTAGCTTTCGAAAAATAATTTCTGCAAAAACCTGGCGGAAAATCGCATGTCAAGAGGGGCGAATGAGACGGATTTTGATGTAAGTAACTGAATCGGTTGCAAATAAAAGTTCGGCCAAAGTTGGCATTTTAGTTATGTTCACACTGCTATTCTGGAATAGTAGTAAAGAGATGAGACGGGAGAGCGCCTAGAGGCTGCTCTCCCGTTTGTTTTTGGGAGGAGAAAAAGATGGAGCGGAAGCGGGTGGCAGGCAGGTTTGTACGGGAAGAGCCTGGAGGAGGATGGCGAGGTTCAACCGGCTGAGAAAAAGAGGGCGGGCGGGACTCCCAGGCCAAAGCACTGCAGGACGTTTACACGGGCGAGAGGTGGCGGAGGCGCTGCCGGAGATCGTGGAGACGTTTGTTGAGGAGGCCAAGAAGGGGAGCATCGCGCATGCAAAGTTGCTGACCACTCTGGGTGGGCTGGACAAGGGCGAGGAAGTTGACGGGAAGAAGCGGCGGGGGAAGAGCTCGGTGGGAAAGCTGATCGAGAAGATGATGCGGGAGCCGGAGAAGTAACGACGGCATGGACTGCAGATGTCGAGTGGCGTTTCATACATGACAAGGAGGTGCGATGGGACATGCGGATGGGCTTCATCGGCGGAGTTTTGGCCTGGCTGCAGGACGTGAGGGTTTGCGAGGCGCGGCAGGACTGGAGATGCGGGCGATGGCGGTGGAGTTTCCGGTGGTGCATGGGCATCCGAACCGGCTGCCGTTTGAAGGCGTGCTGACGCTGGTGGATGTGCCGAGCGACAAGGCTCCGAGTGGGGCGCGGGGGCATCGGGTGGTGCTGACGCGAGAGGCTGCGGAGGCTGCGCTGCCGAGCTTGCTGGGGATGGCTGTCGACTACAAGGCTGGTTGGGATGGACATGATGCGCGGCAGAAGTGCGGCATCATTACCGCGGCCGAGGTCGATGGACAGAAGCTGACGGTGGCGGGGTATCTGTTTGCGCGGGACTTTCCGGAGATGGAGGCGGAAGATCGCGAGGCGATGGTGCGGCGACGGTGCGATGGGGATGAGTTATGAGCTGGCGGATGCGCATGTGGCGGATATGCGGGCGCAGGTTTGGACTCTGACTCGGGCGACGTTTACCGGCGCGGCGATTCTGCTGCGGGAGAAGGCGGCTTACCGGAGTACGAGCTTTCGGGTGAAGCGGCCGGTGGCAACTCGGCGGGTGGCTGTGGCGCGGTAAGACGCGGTCGACTGCGGATCTCGGCGGATGGCAGGCACTAAGGCGTAACAGTGATCAGAGGCAGATAAGATACTGATCAATGCGGATCGAATGCACGATGTGGAAGGAGATGGTGATGAGTTTTGTGAGTGTGATGGAGACGATTGGTAAGGGGTTTGCCAAGGGGTTGAAGTGGGCGGTGGAGTATGCCGTTCCGGTGGAGAAGCTGGTGGGGCTTTTGTTTCCGGCGGCGGCTCCGGTTGCGAATGAGGTGGCGGATGCGACTTCGCTGATTCAGACGGCGGTGTTGCTGGTGGAGCAGAAGTATGCGGCCTCCGGTGTGCAGAGTGGCACAGGTGCGCAGAAGCTGGCGGAGGTGATGCTGCTGACGGAGCAGTCGGTGACGGCGCTGCTGGCGAAGGCGGGGATTACTGCGGACACTTCGTATATCGAGAGCGTGGTGTCGGCGGTGGTTGCGATTCTGAATGTGCAGGGCACTTCGCCGGCAACGGCTGCGGCTTAGACGAAGATTCAGTGGGTGGACTGAGTTAACTGAAAGGGAAAGCGAGGAGAGCATGGAGATGGAGATGAAGGACGAGCTGGGAAGCACGGTGGAACGTCTGGCTGCGGCGGCTGGGTTGCTGGAGCAGGCGGTGGAACGGCTGGCACAGCGGCAGAATGATTTCGCGCTGGATGCGGAGGCTTCGATCGGCAGGATTGTCGCTACTGTCGAAGGCCGGCGTGAGGCGGAGCTGGAGGAGAAGCTGGCTGCGGCTGAGGCTCAGATTGCGGAGTTGAAGGCTGCCGGCTGCTTCTGTGCCTGCTACGGTTACAAATGGGCGGAAGACTTTGCCGGTGGCGATGGTGAATCTGCTGGCGAAGCAGGGTGTGACGGTGGATTCGATGGAGGCCGGTGCAGTGGATGCTGCGCTGGTGAGTTTGAGCGTGGAGCAGAGGATTGCGGTGAAGGCTCAGTTGATGCGGGCTGGGTTGTTGGGTTAGAGGCCGCAAAAGCAACTGCAACGGCAAGTGCGTCCTGCGCGGACGGCGCGATCTGCCATCGAGGCTGACGCGCGCTTCGGCGCCGATGTTTTTCGGATGGGTGTGGCTGCGGCTGCGCCCTTTTTGTTTTGAAAGGGAGAAAGATGAACGCGATGTTTACCGATATTCATGGCGCAGCAGATTTTATTGGACCTGGTGCGATTGAAGTTCCGTTGTATCAGACTGAGATTACCGGACCTGGTGCAGCGCCGGGGAATCTTTGGCCGACGGATCAAGCAGGTTCCTGCTACTGGCCATCCTTCGCGGTATTTTGAGGAGACGGCGATTCCTTCGCCTGCGGCTTCTTCGGGGTTTGTGGATCCGCGCAATATTGTTGCTCCGCTGGTCAGTCCGACACGGGTTGAGCGCAGCGTTCCGCTGAAGGCTCTGGTCGCACAGATCAACTACAACCTGTTCGATATCGAGCTGGGCCAGCAGCAGAGCCAGTTTGCTTATCTGCAGGCGAAGGATCTTGCCGACACGGTCGATGGCGTTCTGCGGACGCATGATGTTGCGTTGTGGAATGGCACGCGATACCAGCCTGAGCTCGCCTACGACTGCGCAGTACTTTGGCGTGGCGGACAGATCGCTGCGGGTGGCAATACGGTGACGATCGGCACGAGCCAGAGCATTGTCGATGGCTTCAAGTCGACGATTGCGCAGATGGTTTCGAACAGCTCGTTTGGCGTTCGTCCGACGGCGATCTATGCGAATCCGGTGCTGCTGGATCTGATCGATCGCGAGATGAAGAGCCGAGTTCAACGTGGTGCTGAACACGAAGGAGATTGCGGCGGGCCTTACGGTGAAGACGCTGTCGACGCAGGCTGGCGATATTCCTCTGATTCCGGAGTGGACGCTGAGCTATACGGGAACTCCTGGTTCGGGCTCGGCTGTGCTTCCGGCTTACATCGTGACGGAAGACCTGATTGAGTATCACTGGTTGAGCGATCCGAATCCGCGGATCTTCCAACTGGGCGTTCCGGGTTCGCTGGCTTCGCAGTATGTGGTGGTGAAGTTTGGCGGCGTGGTGGTGAAGGGTGCGAACTATGCGCACTACCAGGTGCTGGTGGATCGCTAGTCAGGTTGCTGGACAGTAGGGCTAAGTTGTTAGGACGGAGTTGGGATGTGAGCTGGGCAATTGCAGGGGCCGGTGCGAATTTGTGCCGGTCCCTGTTGCTTTTTATGAGAGGGGTATGCGATGGGGTATTTGTTGCCGACGGAGTATGTGCAGTATGGGCTGACGGCAGAGACGACGGATGACTGGGTGACGATGGCTTCTGCGTTGATGGAGGCTTATTGCCGACGGCCGAGTTTGCTGGTGACGCAGTATGTGGAGCGGATGCGGTTGACGGCGGGGGCGCAGACGGTGCGGCTGAGCTATCGTCCGCTGGCTGCGGCGGTGGGAGCTGCTTCGGCGCTGGTTGGTGTGCGGGTTCGGTATGCGCAGGCCGCGGCGAGGGGAGTTGCCTGATCCGTTTCGCGAGCAGATTGCGTGGGCGTTCAGCGTGCCGGGGAGCTGGAGCGCGCTGGATGTGACGACGGTGGATGTGAATGAGACGACGGCGGAGCTGACGTTTCCGGTGAATTTTCTGGGGCTCGACTACAACGAGGTTGAGGTGACGTATACGTCGGGGCTGGCGACGGTTCCGGATGCGGTGAAGGTGGCTTGCGTGCAGATTGTGAAGAATGCGCAGGCGACGCCGGGGATGAATGTGAAGTCGAGCAAGATGGACACGCTGCAGATGCAGTACTTCAGCGGGTCGCTGATCGATCCGCAGGTGCAGATGCTGCTGAAGCCCTATGTGGCAGAGAGGCTGGGGTGAGGCGATGGCGGATTTGCGAGATGCGTCGGTAGTGGCGCGGCGGGCGGCGGATGTTTTGTTGCAGTGCGCGGGTGGGCGGTCGGTGTTGCTGCGGATGCCGGCTCCGGCGAGCGCGGGAGATACGACGGAGCAGCTGGGGCTGGCGGTGCCGGAGTTTCAGGATGTGGAGCTGGCTCCGGTGGTGTTTCGGAAGGCGCGGGCGACGACGGCGGAGGGTAAGGCGGCGAAGTGGGAGCTGATGGTTTCGGCGACGGCGGTGAATGCGGTGGTGGGGTCGCTGGGGTATTCGGCGGCGAGTGTTTTGTTTGCGACGGCGTTTGGGGTGCTGATCGATGGAGTGCTGATGGAGGTGGAGTCGGCGACGGAGTCGGAGGTGGGTGGGGCTCCTTATGTCTATCGGCTGGTGGTGCGGGAGCCGTTGGCTTTGGTGGTTTAGCGGCTACGATGGCTGTTCTGAGCTGTCCGGTATCTAGGCGATGTAAATGTTACTGGAAAGGTTACATATACAATGCAGAATGCTAGAGATACGTTTTATGTCACGTTGCGGGACAGGCTGGCGGCGGTGAATCCGGCGCGGACGATGGTGTTGCGCGGGGTGACGCGGCCTGGCGTGCTGGTGGAGGAGAACGAACTGGCTTCTGCTTATCAGCCGGTGGATGCGTTTTGCCTGCGGTGGACGGGGCTTAGCGTGGATGCGAAGGGGTCGCTGCCACTGGTGACGATGGTTTGCGAGATTCGCTATGCGACGGATGGGGATTCGGGAAATGGCGGGATGGATCGGGGACGGCTGCTTGTCGGCGATGGATGGGGAGCTGGTGGCGGCGGTGAGTGCGGCTCCGCAGAATGTGCCGAAGATGAACTATGTCGCGGCGGCGGGCGGGTCGGGGCTGGCGCCGGTGGCGATGGCGACGAATGTGTTCTGGGGCGATGCGAGTGTTTGGGGCGACGACGGTGAATGGAGAGCGGCTGGAGCGGGTGGCTACGGTTGAGGTGTTCTGCTACCAGGAAGCGGGTGAGCTGTGAGTACGACGACGACAGCGTGAGTGTGGTGGGGGCGGTGGCTCCGGTGACGCGGCGGGTGCGGGCTTACTTTGCGCCGGTGAACCGGGCGGCGGGGATGCCGACGGTGTTCGATGCAGCGCAGATGGGGGCGTTTGCGCTGGATGCGCCGCCGGCTCCGTGGGTGGATTTGGGGTGGTGCTCGAAGTTTGTGCGGAAGAGCGAGACGAAGGTGGGGGCGCTGACTGACGGGCGCTCCGGCGATGGTGCAGAGCCAGGTGCGGACGCAGGTGGAGGCTACGGTTCAGCTGGAGTTTGAGAGCTGGGGGAAGCTGCAGCTGGCGCTGGCTGCGGGGTCGCAGCAGATGAATCTGTTGCGGACGGCGAGTGGAGCGGCGGCGAATGGGAGCGGCGGGTTGCGGCGGCGGCGGTTCCTTTGGCTGCGGGATCGACGGCTACTTCGCTGAATGTGGGGGCGACGGCGGCGGCGCAGTTTCAGGTGGGGGAGCTGGTTGCTGTCGATGTGGACTATGTGGCGCAGGTGGGGTTTGTTGGGAGCGGGGTGAGCGCGGCTTATGTGAGCTCGCCGGCTTCGGTGGGGAGTGACATGAATTATGTTCGGCGGGTGTCGCTGAATGTGGGGCGGGTGGTTGGGATTGCGGCGGGAGTGCTGCAGTTGGGCGGGGCTCTGCTGGCGGGAGCTCCGGCGGCGGGGATGCAGGTGAGTCCGCTGGTGGGGTTTGTGGATCGCGAGGGTGGCGGATTTTTTCAGGAGTGGTCGGGGCTGTTTGTGATGGATGGGGAGCAGGGTGACCGGGTGATCTATCACTATCCGCGGCTGCAGGCGATGCAGGGGTCGGCGGAGACGGTGGAGACGCTGGCGGGGCCGTTGGAGCGGGTGAGGCTTGCGGGGGCGTTTCGAGCGTTGCCGGTGAAGGATGCGAATGACGGCGAGACGGTGTTGTGTTTCCGGAGTTATCTGCCGGGGGCGATGCGAGCGGTTTAGGCGCTACGAAACAAAGCTTGACACGGATTTGCATGAGATCAGAACAGCGCAACGGCAACCGCAGGTTTTCGACTGCGTTGTCCGGAGTAGCGCTCGGTCAAGGGGTGGGGAGCAAGGCAGACAACGACAGCAAGAACAAGCGTGCGGAGTCCTCCTGCGTCGCGGATGACACGCATGGTCGAGAGACGAATCGGAAGCTGCGCGAAGAGTGAACGGGAACGAGGAGAACGATGATGCATTGGAAGCCTAGAGGATGGACGCTGATCGGGATGCTGCTGCTGGCGATTCCGGGGGCGATGACCGTGATGAAGGTGACTGCGGCGGCGCAGGCGGCGTCAGGGAAGTGCAATTGCTACTACGCAGGTTACAGATACGATCTATCGCGCGGATGGAACGCCGGCGGCGGGACGCGTGATTGTGAGCTGGCAGGCGTTTACTACTGCGAGTGGGCAGGCGGTGCCGAGCGGGACGCACGTCGGCGACGATTACGGACGGGGCTTTGAGTTTGCAGCTGGTTCCGAATGCGGGTTCGACACCGATGGGGACCTACTATACGGCGGTGTATCACCTGGATGATGGGAGTGTGAGCCGGGAGTTCTGGGTGGTTCCGGCGAGCCAGTTTCCGGTGCTGGTGAGCGCGATCCGGAGTACGGTTCTGCCGACTTCGGTGGCGATGCAGACGGTGAGCAAGAGCTATGTGGATACGGCGATTGCGGCGGCGGTGACTGGGCATCCGCTGGATAGCTCCGCCTTATGTGTTGAAGAGCGGGCGACACGATGACGGGGCCGCTGGTGCTGCCGGGAGATCCGACGACACCGAATGAGGCGGCGGACAAGCACTATGTCGATGTGAATATTGCTGCGGCTACGGGTGGGCTGGGGCAGAAGGTTTCGCTTCTGCCTTCGGCTACGCAGACGGTGACGCAGCCGGTGGGGACACAGCTGCAGGTGAACAACCTGAATGGGAGGAGTATGCAAGCCAGTATGTGAGCGGGCTGGGCGGTAATGGAATTGCGAATGCGGTGACGAGTCCTGACTGCGCGAGTGGATGCGATGTGAAGGTGGAGCGCAGCTATGATCGCAGCGGAGAATTACCAGGCCACGACGTGGAACAGCGGCAGCGGCGGAACCCATGTGGAGGACGACCGGAACGGGCAGCGGCGCGACAGCTATCTGAATCCGACGTCTCCGCTGCGGAATGGAGAGGATGCGGGACAGGTGATCGATGTGACCTCGACGCGAAGCACGGCGGCGGAGTTTGCAGCGGGCGGCTCGGCGGATCCGAGCTCGTTCGCGTCTGCTGATCAAGCATGAGGGCCTGACGGGTGGATCGAATCTGTTTCCGCAGACGATTGAGAACGTGCCTTACTTCAAGACCAACTATAACGCTATGACTGTGACGGGCACTTACAACACGATGGGACAGCATGTGCTGGATTCGCAACGCGATCAACTGTTATGGAGTTGGAGATTGCCTGATTGGATCGCAGTTCATTACTCTTCGGGTGGATTTCGCGATGAGGCGGATGAAGGAGCGCATCCGTTCGATCTGCAGGTGCGGGAAGACTCCGCTGGTGTTCCAGGGGACGTGCAGCACGGGTTGCACGCCGGGCTCGACAGTGGTGACGGTGGCGGCGACTTCGGCGCGCGGGAACGCAGGGTGAGGGACGGTACCTGATCGATAAGAATCCGGCGAAGGTGATTACGAGCTGGAGTGTTGACAGGCGGGACGGGCCAGGCGAGTGGTGGCCCGGGAGCAGGCGCGACCTTCAGCGGAACGAACTTTCCGGTGAGCGTGTTTCTTGCGACGGCACAGGTGATACCGTCGCAGGCGAACAATATTGCTCCTGGAACGGTGACGGTGGCGATTGCGACGAGCGGAGTGACTGCCGGATTTGCGACGAATACAGCAGCGGTTTCAAGTCCGAGCGGTGTGGCATGCGTGGCGGACCAGCCGAACAGCACGGCATCCGCATAACTACGAGATGGCGAACTACACGGTGGTGGACGGCACGCATCTGCAGATGACGTTGAACAAGGTGCATCAGGCAGGGGCAACGATTGCGTTTGGCGGATTGTGCGGATATGGGCTGGAACAGACGGTCGATACGGTCGGGCCGATCCGGCAGGTGTTTCCGGTGATCGGATCTTACTCGGCGACTGGTCTGTACTATGCAGGCGGTTTGACGGCGATTGTCGGAGTGCAGGGGAATACGAGCGCGTTTCTGAATGTAACGCTGCCGATTGCGGCGATTGCACGGAACAACAATCTGGTGACGGTGACGACGGCGGGAAATCTGCCGGTGGATGTGAACGGACTGACGATGACGCGTGTCCGGAGTGGCGGACCAGAGCTACAACGGCAGCTTTGTGGTGACTTCGACGGGACCAAATACGCTGACCTATGCGCAGACCGGCGCCAACAGCACGAGCACAGGCGGTACGGTGGCGAAGCTGACGGGCGGGTATGTGCTGTATCCGATGGCGGAGGTGCTGGGAGTCTTCAACGCGGCGACGAAGAGTGTCGACGGGCAGACTGACGCTGGCGCCGAACACGGTGCCGTGGGCGGCGAACGATGCGGTGGAGGAACCGCACTATTACCAGCAGGACGTCGCGGCCGATGCGACGTTCGTTGGCGCAGACGACGCCGCGACCCACGACTGGCGCAGACGGCGGGGATGGCAGTACGAGGCAAACGTTGGACCGGGGCTGAGCGGATGGACGGTGGCGAATGCGTGCCGGCGTCGAACTACTTCGGCAACGGCGGAACCCATTCGGCGCCGAGTGCGGCTTACGCAGGCGGCGGGCATCTGGCAGCGAACGATGGATATGCAGGCCGGTGAGCAGAGCGTGTTCTCGGTCCATTGCAACTCGCATGGCTGCGGAAGGTGGAACTCGAGCTACAACCTGTTTGAGCTGGACAGCAGCGCGGGCGTAGACACGATGTCGTATCAGCCACAGACGAGCACGCTGCAGATGAGTATGCGCGGTACGACGTATCAGTTCAGTCCGCAGGCGTTTACCGCAGGGACGATCAATGCGGGAACGGTGAATGCGACGACGTTGAATGGCGCGGTGAGTGCGGCGCAGCTGCCGCTGTTCGGGATCTCCGGGAGCGGACATGCGCCGGGCGCGGTGCCTGATCCGGGTGCGACGGCAGGATCGACGCGGTATCTGCGCGAGGATGGGACGTGGGCTGTACCGGCAGGCTCGGGCGGTTCGGGCGGACTTGGAGTTGGGTCGGGGTCGTCTGGAACGGCTCCGATTGCAGGCGCGACGGCGGACTACAACTTTCTGCAGGGCTCGGGGACAGTTCTGACCGACATCAGCGGCAATGGAAACAACGGCACGCTGGGTACGGGTGCTCTGGCACCGACGTGGACGCCGCAGGGGTTGACTTTCACCGGGCAGCAACCAGGTGGCGCTGCCTGCTTCGCTGAACGGCTCGAAGACGTTTCTTTTCGGAGTTTATCTGCAACCGATCGGCACGACGATTCAGCTGCAAACTCTTTTCCGATGCTGTTGGGGTCGAGCGTTTCGGGAAGCGGTTTGAACCTGCTGTACGACTATGCCTCGGATAGCGGCAACCTCGCGCAGAATACTTATGCCCTGGCGCCTTCGATCTACGGTAGTGGCGCTGGAGTATTTGCCAATACAAAGAATCTGGTTTCGGGCTTTCATGTTCTGACGTACGTTTTGGGAAGTACGAGCACGGGACAGAGAGATACGATTTATATCGACGGCGTGCGAGCTACTGTGGGCGCATTCGACTTCTTTTCTTCAGGGTTGCAGACGTCGGGCAATCTGTTTCTGGGTTCGAGCAATGCGGGTATCTTCGGCACATCGGGTTTGAATGGGACGATGTACCGATTCGCAGCATTTCCGGGTGCAAGCCTGACGCGATGCGCAGATCATGCAGATGAGCGGACAGGTGAAGAACGAGATTGCCAGCCGTGGAGTTCCGGTTGCTCCGGTTGCTATGCGGCAGGGACAACCGAATCTCCAGTGTATTGGTGACTCGATTACTGCAGGTCTTGGCGTGTCGACACCCATACCGCTCACTGCTGAGTCTGACGAACCAGCCGGCCTACCATATCGTGAACTGGGGAATCAGCGGCTTGCGGTTGGAGGCGGCTGAGGGGTCGGAGAAGAATCGTGTTGCTCCGTACTGCGGCTCCGACCAGGGGCCGAGTGTGGCGGTTGTCTTTGCGGGAACCAACGACTTTCTCGATTCCTGGCAGACGCCTGCCAGTCGTTGCGGCAAACCTGGGAGGTGAGATTCAGATCCTGAAGACGGCAGGGTGCCGCGTGTTCGTCGGGACAATGATTTCTCGAACGGGCAATGACGGGTCGGGGACAGCGTACGACACGACGAAGGACGCGTATGACGCGCTGATCCTGACGAGTGCGAAGGTCGTATGGTGCGGATGGAGTGATCGATTTCGCGGCGAATCCGCTGCTGGGTGCAGATGGTGCCAACAGCAACACGACGTACTTTCAGGGTGATGCGATTCATCCGACGCAGGCGGGGCAGCAACTGCTGGCGAATGCGGCGAGCAATGCGTTGAATTACTACTTCGGCTTCAACCAGATGAATCCGCATGTGGTGACGGCGGCGAGCTACACGATGCAGGCCGGGGATGGATACATCACGGCGAATCCGACGGCGAACCAGACGTTGACACTGCCGGACTGTACGGGGCAGAGCGGCGCTGTGTATACGGTGACGAATCTGCAGTCTGCGTTGACGGTGGGAGTGGTGGCGGGGAACTCGTCGCAGTTGATCAATGGCCTGGCGGTCGGGACGGTGGTTACGGTACCGGCGAATGGGTCGTTGACGCTGCGGGATGTTCCGAATCCGAAGACGGTTTCGGGATGCCACTGGGAGATGTAGTTGGTTGAGCTGAACCTTGGTTGAACTTTGGTTAGTCTTTGCTTTCGCGTGGCGCAGCCGCTGATCCTGATGATGGGGGTGCGCCCGCGATTGCGATGAGATGAGGGTGAGGTTGGTGGGATGAGTGAAGGCTCAGTGGGACGTAGAGGATTTGGTGCGGCTTGGCAGATTGATGGAGAGACGGCCAGCCGCTTTGAGGCAGGCCGCGCGCGAATTGTTGAAGGTTCGAGATCGAGAGGGTTTGGAGAGACCGCTGCGAGGCGAATGCGGTGCAGAGGGCGTTTGAACGTGGCGCGGGCAGACAGAACATTGTGCTGAAGGCGCGGCAGATGGGAATTACGACGTGGGTGGCGGGACGATTTTTTCTGAAGACGATTACGGCTCGCGGCGTGCTGACGGTGCAGGTGGCGCAGACGCGCGAGGCGGCGGAGGGAATCTTTCGGATGGTGCAGCGGTTCTGGGAGTGTCTGCCGGAGGATCTGCGCGAAGGGGCCGCTGCGGCGGAGTAGGGCGAATGCGGGGCAGATGTGTTTTCCGGAGCTGGATAGCGAGTTTCGCGTGGTGAGCGCGGGGGATGAGAATGCGGGGCGCGGGCTGACGATGCAGAATCTGCACTGCAGCGAGGTGAGCCGGTGGCCGGGCGATGCGGCGGCGACGCTGGCTGGGTTGCGGGCGGCGCTGGCTCCGGGCGGCGAGATGGTGATGGAGTCGACGCCGAATGGAGCGTATGGGTGCTTTTATGAGGAGTGGAGGCAGCGGGTCAGCGAGTTAGCGAGTAGCGAGTCAGGCGAGACGGCGTGGTGCGGCACTTCTTTCCGTGGTGGATGGAGGAGGCTTATGTAGCGGCTCGCGGTTGCAGATGAGTTGCGCGAGGATGAGCAGCGGCTGGTGCTGGCGCATGGGTTGACGGCGGAGCAGATTGGGTTTCGGCGGGGGCTGGAGGCGAGCTATCGCGGGCTGCGGTCGCAGGAGTTTGCCGAGGATGCGGAGAGCTGCTTCAAGGCTACGGGGGAGTGCTGCTTTGAGGTGGAGGCGGTGGAGCGCGGCTGGCTGCGGTGGGTGAGCCGATGGAGACGCGACGCGGCGGGGCGCTGCAGATCTGGCTGCCTCCGGTGGCGGGGAAGGAGTACCTGGTTGCGGTGGATACGGCCGGCGGTGGAGCGGATGGGGACTTTGCGGCGGTGCAGGTGATCGAGATGGGCTCGGGGCTGCAGTGCGCGGAGCTGCAGCAGAGGCTGGGGACGCTGGAGCTGGCGAGGGTTTCGGCGGAGCTGGCGAGGGAGTATGGCGGGGCGCTGATTGCTGTGGAGCGGAATAATCATGGAGCTGGCGTGCTGGCGTATCTGGACAGCGTGGAGCGGTATGCGCGGGTGTATGAGCAGGGCGGTGTTGCGGGTTGGTTGACGACGGCGGGGACGAAGCCGGGGATGGTGAGCCGGATGGGGGCGTTGCTGGTGGAGTCGCCGTGGATGTTTTTCAGCAGGCGACTGCTGGGGGAGTGCAGGACGTTTGTGGCGATGGCTGGAGGCAGGACCGGGGCGGCGAATGGAGCGCATGATGATTGCCTGATGGCGATGGCGATTGCGCAGGCGGTGCGGGCGGAGTTGGTGGGCGGAGAAGATGATGTCCTGCCGGACGGGCCCACTTCGCGTGGGGCGAGCGGCACGCATTGTCGTGTCGAGTGTACGGCCTCGCGTTGTGGCGTATGACGCGGCCATCGGCCGCCGTGATGACGGATGCTGACCGGTATCGACGAAGTGGCCGCCTGGCAGGAGGCGTCGGCGCTAGTATCCTGCTGGCGGGGTGTTGGGCTTGGCGGTTCTGGCGGTGCAGGCGATTCGGCGGATGCGGGGTGGGGCGCAGAGCCAGTTGATGCTGGGGGCGGATGGGAAGCTGTGGGTGGTGAAGTTTCAGAATAATCCGCAGCATCTGCGGGTGCTGGCGAATGAGCTGATCGCGACGCGGCTGGCGGCGGCGGTGGGCTTGACGGTGCCGGCGAGCGATGTGGTCGAGGTGACGGAGTGGCTGGTGGCGAACACGCTGGATATGTTCGTGGAGCTGCCGCGGGGGCAGCGGGAGCGGTATGTGGCGGGGTTGCAGTTTGGGTCGCAGTTTGTGGGTGGGTTGATGCCGGGGCAGGTGGTGGATTATCTGCCGGAGCAGCAGCTGGATGAGGTGCGGAACCTGGCGGAGTTTGCCGGGATGTTGTGCATCGATAAGTGGGCGGGCAACTGCAATGGGCGGCAGGCGGTGTTTGAGCGGAAGCCGCGGGAGCGGAAGTATCGGGCTACGTTTATCGACCAGGGATTTTGCTTCAATGCGGGGGAGTGGACGTTTCCGGATTCTCCGCTGCGCGGGGTGTATCAGCGGAACCAGGTGTACGCGAGAGTGACGGGGTGGGAGAGCTTTGAGCCGTGGCTGAGCCGGGTGGAGGCGATGGAGGCGGGGACGCTGTGGGAGATCGCGGAGGCGGTTCCGCCGGAGTGGTACGGCGGCGATACGGCGGTGATCGAGCGGCTGATGGAGCAGATGCTGAGGCGGCGGTCGCGGGTGAGGGAGTTGATTGGGGAGTTTCGGGATTCGGACCGGGAGCCATTCCCAATGTGGGACGTCGGGGAAGAAGATTGTGGTGCCGCGACAGTTTGCGGAGGTGAGTGGGGTGGGAAAATTTGTAATGTAGGTGGGTCTGAGGTCTGAGCGTGAGTTGCTGAGTCAGGTGAGATCTTGAGGAGATGAATCGGAGTGTAGTGGCGGAGCGGTTCCAGTGCGAGTTCTTCCTGATCCGGTATGTGCCGGATGTGGTGAAGGGCGAGTTTGCGAATATCGGCGTGCTGCTGCGGGAGGCGGGGCGGCGACGATAGCGCGGTGGTGCGTTTTACGCGGGACTGGAGCCGGGTTCGAGTGCATGGATGCGGATGCGGATATCGGGCTGCTGGAGGCGCTGGAGGGGGAGATTGCGGCGCGGCTGCGGATGGCGGGCAGGATGCGCCGGGCATCAAGCCGGTGATGGAGATGCTGGAGGATACGCTGTCGAACTCGGTGCAGATGACCGAGGTGCAGGGCCTGCCTGGCGGAGAGCCTGCCGGCGGAGCTGGAGCAGTTGATGCAGATGTATGTCGAGCCGTTGAAGGTGAAGGCGGAGCGGAAGAGGACGGGGCGCGCGGCGATTGCGGGGGCGATGCGGACGGAGTTTGAACGGGCCGGAGTGTGGGGGTTGATGCGGAAGCGGATTGCGGCTTCGCTGTATACGCGGGCGGGCGATCCGATGAAGATCGATTGCGGGTATCGGGTGGCCGCAAGGCGGAGGGGTGATTCGGATGTTTCAGGCGGTGTCGCTGGAGGGGGATGTGGAGGCGGCGAAGGGGCTGGCTTATTCGGCTCCGCAGTTGAGGGAGGGTGTGCAGCGGGTGGAGGCGGCGCGGCTGGAGTTGACGGCGATTGTGGAGCCGCTGCGGGCTGTCTCGGATACGGAGGATGAGGCGATGGAGCGGTATCGGTTTGGCGTGGAGGCGATGGAGCGGCAGGCGATTCGGGTGGTGACGGTGAGCGATCTGGCGCGGGTGGCGGAGACGGCGCGGGTGGAGTTGAGGGTTTGAGGCAGTTGAGGCGTAGGCTAGTTGACTAGGACGACTAGAGATGATGAGAACGGTAAGGCATGGCCCATGGGCTGTGCCTTTTTCTTTTGCGGCAGAAGATGGAAAGAGAGAGGTGGAGGCATGGGAGTTCGGACGACGGTGAAGGATGTTTGGCAGCGGCTGGCGGCGTGGAGGCGGCGGCGGGAGATGCGACGAAGGGCGAGCGGAAGACGGCGATGCTGCCTTCGATCCTGAGTCCCTATAACCCGGCTGGACGGGCGGGGCAGAATGCTTTGCCGAAGCCTACGCCGGCGAATCTGCGCAGGTTTGCGGAGACTCCGGTGGTGCGGCGGGCGATCAACGTGGTGAAGGACAAGATCGCGAGCATGGACTGGCAGGTGCGGGTGCGGCGCGGCTACTCCGATGGCGACGGTGGAGGATGCGGAGGCGCGGATGAAGGTGCTGCGGCGGTGCCTGGAGGAGCCGAATGCGTCGGACAGCTTTCGCGTGCTGTGGGAGCAGGTGCTCGAGGATCTGCTGGTGGGCGGATTTGGCGCGGTGGAGATGGAGGCTACGGGCGATCCGGAGCGGCCGTTTCATCTGTGGGCGGTGGATGGCGCGACGATCCAGATCGACAGCGAAGTGGGATGGCGATCCGGAGAAGCCGCGCTATGCGCAGGCGACGGGACGGTTGGGACAGGAGGCGCTGGTTCCGCTGCGCGATGACGAGCTGATGTATGTGCGGCTGAATCCGCGCACGCATACGCCGTTTGGGCTGGGGCGGCTGGAGGTGGCGTTTGAGACGGTGAACCAGTTTTTGAGCGCGAACCGGTATGCGGGACGGCTGGCGACCAACTCGGTGGTGCAGTATGCGCTGTGGCTGAACGAGGCTACGCCGGAGCAGCATGACCGGCTGATTCGCTGGTGGCAGGACGAGATTGAAGGCACGGGACGCGTGCCGCTGCTGAGCTGCGAGCAGAAGCCGGAGGTGCTGCGGTTTGCCGGTGGCACGGATGCCGATCTGCGGCTGGCAGTGGCAGGAGATGCTGATCCGCATGATTGCGAATGCGTTTGAGCTGCCGCCGATGCTGCTTGGGCTGCAGAGCGATGTGAACAGCTCGACCGCGGGCGAGATGGCGGATGAGGCGTTCCAGAGCGCGGTGGTTCCGGTGGCGAAGCTGCTGGCGGAGCACATTACGCGCGATCTGTTTGCGAAGAAGCTGGGCTGGCGCGAGTTTGAGTTCTGCTTCAACGACCTGGAGAGCAGGGACGAGATGGAGGAGGTGCAGATACAGACGACGCTGCTGCGGGCTGGCGTGCTGACGGTGGATGAGGTGCGGCGATGCGTGGGCTTGGGCCGCTGATACGACGACGGCGGTGACACAGTGAAGGTGACGATCGACAATCTGGATGGAGCTGGGGCGGTGGACTACAGCGCTGCCTGTGCGCGGATGGACCGCTGAAGATTGAGCGCGTGTTGAATGCTCCTTCGCGGTGCAGCGGGATGCTGGATGTGAGCGATGCGGCGCTGGCTGTGCCGGTGCGCCGGGGGCGGGTGGTGGTTACGGCGGACGAGCGGAACGGTGTCTGTTTACGGGCTATATGGCGACGGATCCGGAGGCGATTTATGCGGGGACGGGAACGATGGGGCCGGTGTATCGCTATGCGTTCAGCGCGGTCAGCGATGAGTGGCTGCTGGATAAGCAGGCGATTCCGCTGAGCGGAGCGGGGCTGGGGCAGAGCGGCGGACAGGTGCTCACGACGCTGACCAATCGGGTGGATGCCGGGTTGTTCACGACGACGGGTGTGACGGATGGGCGATCGGTTGGAGTGTTTGAGCCGGTGCAGACGGAGAGCTGGTCGGCTCAATGCGGGGGCGTCGCAGCGCGACGTACGCGGCTTATCGGGTGCTGGATGGGGCGGTGAGTCTGCAATCGGCTGGTACGGTGACCCATGCGCTGAGCGATGGCGATGGGACGCTGCAGGTCGCGGCGTTGAAGACTGCGTCGGTGAAGGAGCTGGCCAACGATGTGACGGTGAGCGGCGAGATGGAGCCTACGGCTTATGTGACGGAGACGTTTGCGGGAGATGGAACGACGACGGTGTTTCAGTTGACGGAGGCTCCGTTTCGCCCGAAGAAGACGGCGAACTCTGCGCAGCTTCTGACGGACAGCTTCAACGAGAGCACTGTTCAATACGCAGATCTGGAAGGTGACCGATCCGGGATCGCATCTTGGGCTTGAGTGCGGCCGGGCTGACGATGACGGGTGGGAATGGACTCGATGGGCAGACGACGCTGACGGCGATCGATGCGGTGGAGATGGGTGGGACGCTGGTGATCGAGGCGGGGAGCCTGCAGCTGGACGGGGCGAGCGCGGGTGTGGTTTGCGGTCTGTACTCCGGGCGCGACGCAGAGCGCGAACTGCTTTGCTGGGCTACAACGTGCGGCAGAGCGGCGGATCGACGGTGGTGGTGCCGTTCGTGAACGGGGCTGAGGTTGGGACGGTGTTTACGCTGCTGGCGGGCACACGCTATACGCTTCGCATTCGGCTGCATTGCGTGGAGATGCAGCGCGTGCTGCAGACCTACTACGCGATGGTGGATGGCGTGGTGGAGTCGTTTGGCGGCGGGCTGGTCTCGGCGCCGATGGCGTGGTGTTTGAGCTGCAGGATCTGGGAGCTGTCTTCGAATACACCGGCGACGGTGCTGTATGACGGGAGTGTTGTCGAGTTCGCCGGCGAGTTGCAGCTTTGTGGCGGTGAACAGTGTGCAGCTGATTGGGTCGATGGGGTACTGCCGGGTGACGCAGACGGGATCGGCGTGGGTGGTGAGCACGCTGCCGAGTGGGGTGAAGATGACGCGGCTGATTGGCGTTGCGGGAGAAGGTGTCGATTGCACGGTATCTGCTACTGGAAAGGTTACATTTTTGGCGGGGCGAGTTCCGGTGGCGGGAGAACTTGTAACGGTGACGTATCGGGGTCAGCAGAGAGCTGTGGCGCGACTGGAGGATGCGGCGAGCGTCGCGGCTGAGGCGGCGGGCGGGATGCCGGGGACGGCGCAGCTGGCTGGGCAAGGTGCTGAAGCCGGTGGCGCGGAGCTCTGTGGACTGCGAGAGTGCGGCGCAGGCGGTGCTGAGCTTTTCGGCGAGTCGCGCGGCGGCGGTTGCGGGGACGTATGAGGCGGTGAATCCCGCGGATGTCTGGCCGGGCGATGTGCTGGCGTTGACCAGCGAGCGGCGCAGACGATGAGTGTGATGGTGCGGCGGGTCGATGATTGCGGATGGCATGGCTTGTCCGGAGATGCTGACGTATCGCATGGCGTTTGCGAATGACTGGGCTGAGGGGTTGGGGCTGACGTTGTCGGAGGCGATTGCCGCGGATGCGTTGCTGCCGGAGACGGCGTTGATCGACGCACCGGGGCAACGTGCTTGCGAACCTGCAGCAGTTGCAAGTGGTGAGCGCGACGGGGACCGCACTGCAGGTGGACGCTGGAACGGCTCCGCCTGCAGGCGGTGGTTTTGAGGTGCGGCGACGCGACGGGGACTTCGGGCCGGGGGTCGATCAGGACCTGGTGTTGCGGAGTCCGGTGCGAAGTTTCTCGATTCCGCGCGAGGGACAGGTGGAGCAGTACTACGTGCGGATGTATGACGGATCGACTCCGCCGGTCTATTCGCGATTTTCGAGTGCGGTGTTTACAGACTTGCCGGTGAGTTAGGGATAGCGGCAGAAGGGAAGAGGAGATGACGGAGTTTGAAGGACAGGTGTTGGCGGACCTGAGCGTGCTGAAGAGCCAGATGCAGCAATTATTTGGGATTGGGCAGCCGGGGCGTTTGACGCAGCTTGAGGAGCGGGTGGAACGGCATGAGCGCAGTGTGCAGCGCATGAAGGGACTGGTGGGAGCGGCGGGTGGTTTGCTGACGGTCTTTCATCTTGCAATTGATTATTTTCGGCGATAGGTGGAAGGCAAATAGGGGAGACTAGTATGAATTTTTTGAAGCTGTTTCTGCGGTCGATTGCGTTGATCCCTGGTGTGGTGCAGGGCACGGAGGCGTTGTTTGGAGCGAAGACAGGCGAGCAGAAGAAGGCGGCTGCGGTTGAGATCGTCGGGGCGGCGATCAACCTTGCGGATGCAGTGACGATGAAGCATATCGCCGATGCGGATAAGTTTACGGAGGGGCTGAGTACGCTGATCGACGGGGTGGTGATGTGTCTGAATGCGAGTCTGTGGGCGAAGCAGTAGCGGTACGGGCCGGTGGCAAGGCGTCTGTGGGGAAACCGTATAATCGGGCCATGGACGCCAAGCCGCAGGGCAATGTTTTGGTTGGAGTTGTGATGGGAAGCCGCAATGATTATGCGGTGATGGGCGGCGACTGTCGAGGTGCTGAAGGAGTTTGGCGTCGCGCATGAGGTGCGGGTGGTTTCGGCGCATCGCACGCCCGATCTGCTGTTTGAGTATGCGGACAGTGCTGCGGGTCGCGGCCTGCGGGTGATCATCGCGGGAGCCGGTGGCGCGGCGCATCTGCCGGGGATGATTGCGGCGAAGACGGTGGTGCCGGTGCTTGGCGTGCCGATTCCGGCGACGGCGCTGCAAGGGACTGGATTCGCTGTTGAGCATTGTGCAGATGCCGAAGGGAGTTCCTGTGGGAACGCTGGCGATTGGCGCATCGGGCGCGACGAATGCCGGACTGCTGGCGGTTGCGATGCTTGCGACGACAGATGCTGCGCTGCAGAAGAAGTTGGTGGCGTGGCGTGCGGCGCGGCGGGATGAGGTTCTGGCACAGGTGATCGGGGAAGATGAGGTCGGCGCGTGAGCTCTGGTTCTTCGACGGCGAAGCCGATCTTGCCGGGTGCGACGATTGGGATCTTTGGTGGTGGGCAGCTGGGCCGCATGACGGCGATGGCTGCTCGAGGGATGGGGTATCGGATTCTCGTGCTTGATCCTGATCCTGCTTGTCCGGCGCGGTTTGTGGTGGATGGATGCATCGAGGCCGGATGGGACGATTCGCGCGAGGCGGCGAATCTTGCGCGCGGATGCGATGTGGTGACGCTGGAGATTGAGCAGATTTCTCCGGCAAGCATGGAGGCGGCGGCGAGTTATGCGCCGGTGCGGCCCAGCGGAGCGATGCTGGCCGTGATTCAGGACAGGATTGAGCAGAAGGATTGGCTTCGACGGAATGGATTTCCGGTTGGAGAGTATCGTGCGGTTCGGTCGCTGGATGAGTTGCGCGACGCTGTGGCTGCATTGGGCGGGAAGTGTTTCTGCAAGAGCGCGACGGGCGGGTACGACGGACGCGGGCAGGGCAAGGTTGGGTTTTCGAAAGGCGCTGTCGTTGAGGATGAGATCCGGGGAGCATGGGAGGCGTTGGGCGAACGGGCTGGCGTGGCTGAGAAGGCTATCGAGCTGGAGCGGGAGATCTCGGTGCTGGTGGCGCGTTCTCCCAATGGCGAGGTGAAGGTCTATCCGCCGGCGTGGAACCATCACGAAGAACAGATACTGGCGTGGAGCGTGATTCCGGCGCCGATTTCGAGTGCGATGGAGACAGAGGCGAGAGGGATCGCCGAGGCCATTGCCGATACATTTCAGCTGGAGGGTGTGCTGGCGGTTGAGATGTTCTGCACGACCGACGGGAAGCTGCTGGTTAATGAACTGGCTCCGCGGCCGCACAATAGCTATCACGCAAGCGATCGGGCTTGTGTGACGAGCCAGTTCGAACAGCTTGTGCGGGCGGTTTGCGATCTGCCGCTGGGGGATGTGGATGTCGTGCAGCCGGCCGCTATCGCGAATCTGCTTGGCGATCTGTGGCTCAATGCAGACGGCTCTGCGCGAGAACCGAGATTCGATAAAGCACTGGCTGTGCCTGGAGTTCGATTGCATCTGTACGAGAAGCACAAGCCACGTAAGGGACGGAAGATGGGGCATCTCTCTGCAGTGGGGACGACGCCCGATGAGGCAGTGAAGCTGGTGCTGCGAGCCAAGGCTCTGCTCTAGCAAGGTCGATTGTTTGGGAACACAAAAGCTCGACAGACTCACTTAAAGTCTGCCGAGCTTTTGTTTTTAGTGAGTCGAAAAACTACCCGATATCTTCCGACCAGTTCTCGAGGTAGGCCTTGAAGTCCGACATGAACTTGCCGGCGTCGGCGCCGTCGACGATGCGGTGATCGAAGCCGAGGGCGAAGCGCTGAATGGAACGGATCGCGATTGAGTCGTTGCCGTCCTTGTCGGTGAGGACTTCGGCTTCCTTGTTCAGTCCGCCGATACCGAGGATTGCGCTCTGCGGCTGGTTGATGATTGGCATGCCGAACTGCTCGCCGAAGATGCCGGAGTTGGTCAGGGTGAAGGTTCCGCCGGAGATTTCGTCGGGCGCGAGCTTCTTGCCGCGGGCGCGGTCGGCCACATCGACGATGGCGCGCGCGATTCCCAGGAAATTCTTCTCCTCCGCCTGCTTGATGACGGGGACGATGAGACCCCATTCGAGCGCGACGGCGATGCCGACGTTGATGTTCTTGTTGTAACGGATAGCCTCACCCTCAATCGATCCGTTGACGACGGGATGCTTGCGCAGAGCAACGATGGCAGCGCGTGTGATGAAGGGCATATAGGTTAGCTTGACGCCGTTACGCTGCTCGTACTTTGCCTTCTCCTTTTCGCGCAGCTTGACGATGCGCGTCATATCCACCTTGAAGACGGTGTGGACATGCGGACTGGTGCGCTTTGACTCGACCATGCGTTGCGCGATGATGGAGCGCATCTTGGACATGGGTACAAGCTCGCCGGGTTGCGGCTGAGGTGCAGCGGGCTTGGCGGCGGGCGCCGGGGCGGATGGTGGCGCGACAGGGGCGACGGGCTTCTGGCCTTGTTCCAGGTGGCCGATGATATCCGTCTTGGTGATGCGGCCGGAGGCTCCCGTGCCAGGAACCGTGGTCAGATCCACGTTGTTTTCCTTCGCAATCTTGCGGACAAGTGGCGAAGAGCGGACACGCTCGCCTGTCGCGGCTGCGGGTATTGGTGCGGATACCGGTGCGGCGGGTGCAGACGCTGGAGCCGCGGCGGGTGCAGCAGGTTTTCCAGCAGCGCCGCCAATCACTGCAACGACGGTGTTGATCGTGACGGTTGCGCCTTCGGCGACCTTGATCTCCGACAGAACACCGGCGACGGGCGAAGGAATCTCAGCATCTACCTTGTCGGTCGAAATTTCAAAGATGGGCTCGTCGCGCTGAACCGTGTCGCCAACCTTCTTCAGCCATTTGGTGATGGTGCCCTCGGTGATAGACTCGCCCATTTGCGGCATCAAGACCTCGGTACCGGAGCCACTTGTTGCCGGCGCATTCCCTTGAGCGGCAGCAGGTGTATCAACGGCAGCAGGTGTGGCGCTGTCGGCAGCCGGGGTGGCAGCGGTCTCTGCCTTCGCGGGTGAGGACGCCGGTGCCGATGATGAACCGGTCTCGTCGATGGTGCAGACGACCGTATTGATCTGGACAGTAGTGCCCTCGGCGACCTTGATCTCCTTTAAGGTGCCGGCAGAGGGCGAGGGGATTTCGGCGTCGACCTTGTCGGTAGAAATCTCGAAGAGCGGCTCGTCGCGTTGAACGGTATCGCCGGGTTTCTTAAGCCACTTGGTGATGGTGCCTTCGGTGATGGATTCGCCCATCTGGGGCATGACTACATCGGTCGGCATGAACTTTTCTTCTCCCTCAAATGCAGATACGGACGGCTAAAACCGCTTATTCCAGTTGGATGCGCTGCGGACAGACCCCTCTGGATTATACGGCGGTCGTGCGGTTGATGGTCCCGACGGTGCGGTAAGCGAACGGCCGGGTTTCGTGGACCTTAAACGCGGGCACCCAGCAGTTGATCGACGGATTCACACCACAGTATCTGGCGCTCAAAGATCCGGCCGAAGTTTCGGGCTGTGGCGTGAAGCGCTAGCTCCATGGTTGGCTGACGGTCAGAGGCGGCCTCGAGTTCGAGGCTGGTGACCTGGCGATCTGTAATGCCGCAGGGGATGATCCACTCAAAGTCTCGCAGGTCCGTCGTTACGTTAAGAGCGAAGCCGTGTGAGGTGATGCCCTGTGAGACGTGAACGCCGATGGCGGCGATTTTCTTTTCGCGAATACTGCCGGCGGCGATCGTCCAGACGCCGGTGAGTTTACAGATGCGCTGCGTCACTACGCCGAAGTCGCCACAGGTGCGGATCAAAGCCTCTTCCAGCAGGCGGACGTAATCTACCGGCCCGAGATACGGTCCTTTTTTCCCGGGGAGATCGCCGCGCAGATCGAAGATGGGGTATCCGACGAGCTGGCCGGGGCCGTGGTAGGTAACGTCTCCTCCGCGATTGACCTCGTGGAGTTCCACTCCGCGCTGTGCAAGGAGTTCATCGCTGAGCAGGACGTTGGAGCGATGCGCATTGCGGCCGAGCGTTAACACAGGCGGATGTTCGAGAAGGAGCAGCGTGTCGCCGATAAGGTCCTGCTTCCGCGCGGCGACGACCTGCTGTTGGATCGCCATGGCGTCCGCATAGGGGATGCGACAGAGATGGAGGAGGTTGATATGCATCATTATTTGCTCGTGAGTGTTTCGAGTGAAAAGAAAACAGCCGAGCATGAGAGACTCGGCTGCACTTCGCGATTTCAACTACTAGACATTGACCGCCATACCTTCAACACTGGAGAAGGCGTCAAGCAGTGCCTCAGCCACCGTCGGGTGTGCGTGAATCGTGAACATCATCTCCTCGACGGTTGCTTCAAGTTCGATTGCAGTGACCGCCTCAGCAATAATCTCCGTCGCATACGGCCCGATGATGTGAACGCCCAGAATCTCGCCGTGCTTCGCGTCCGAGACGACCTTAACGAAGCCGTCATGCGCATCGACAATCGTCGCCTTCGAGTTGCCTACAAACGGAAACTTGCCGACCTTCACCTGGAAGCCTTTCTCTTTGGCCTGCGCCTCCGTCAGGCCGACGCTGGCGATTTGCGGATCGCAGTACGTGCAGCCGGGAATGCGGGTACGGTTCACGGCTTTGGCGTACTTGCCGGCGATGCGTGCCGCGACAACGAGCCCCGCCATGCTGCCGACGTGCGCGAGTTGTGGCAGGCCGGCGACTATGTCGCCGATTGCATAAATGCCCGGCTCGGTCGTCTCCATCCATTCATTTGTGACGATGAAGCCGCGATCGGGCGTAATCTTCGTCTTGTCGAGACCAATGTCGTAGGTTCGCGGCGCGCGGCCCACCGCCACCAGCACCTTCTCTGCCTGTTTGGTCTCAGTCTTGCCGTCTGACTTCGTAAAGTGAACGAGTACGCCGTCCTTATTTTTCTCGAACCTATCGACCGTCGCTCCAAGATGCACATCGATACCACGCTTCTTGAAGAGACGCAGCAGTTCCTTGCTGATGTCCTCATCCTCGGCAGGCACCATGCGTGGCAGCGCTTCGAGTACAGTGACTTCGCCACCGAAGCTCTTGAAGATCGAGGCAAACTCGACACCAACGGCACCCGATCCGACCACTATCAGCGACTTCGGCGCCTGGTCGATCTTCAGAATCTCGTAGTTGGTCAGAATCGTATCGTCCGGTGTGTAACCGGGCAGCATGCGTGCGTCGGACCCTGTCGCCAGCACAACCTTCTTCGCTTTGATGGTATCGGTTTTGCCATCAGCGAGCTTCACCTCGATGGTATGAATCCCATCTTTCGCCGGACCTGTCAGACGACCGTAACCTTTGATGGCGTTGATCTTGTTTTTCTTCATGAGGAAATCGAGGCCTTTGACGTGTCGTCCGATCACATCGTCTTTGCGCGCCAGTACGCCCTGCCAGTTCAACTTCGGCGTTACGCCGTCGATCCCGTACCGGTCAGCATGCTTCAGGTGATCCCATAGCTCTGCCGAAAACAACATCGCCTTGGTCGGAATGCAGCCCCAGAGCAGGCAGGTTCCACCAAGCCGGTCGTTTGCGTCAATCAGCGCAGCTTTCAGACCGTATTGCGAAGCGCGGATCGCGCAGGTGTATCCTGCGGGTCCACCGCCAAGCACAACTACATCAAAAATCGTATCTGCCAAAGGAAATCTCCATGTAAGTGGATCAACACACACCATCTTATTCGATTCGCCAGCTACTGATTGGATTCCTGACGGCAAGACGGGCTTTTTGGACTGACGGTCTAAGGCATAATGGGACCGCACCAATGCCGCGGCGACAACCGCTGCGCTGCGGATTGCATCTTTGAGTAGAAGCTATTCGCCGTGTCGGGAAGTTTTCCGGCGGATTGATCTGATACCTGCAACGCCCTGCTGTTCCTGCTGCCGATTCCAATCCCTTTATCTATCTCATCCACGGGCCTTTCGAGGGGTAGCGGTTTCAATATTTATGGGCATCCCAATTCGCAAACTGGCAAAGAAGGCGCTCGGAATTCACTCGTGGAATTCCGACGACGATCAAAAGCGCATCATTCCCGATGCAGAGATCATCTTTGACGTTGGAGCAAATGTCGGACAAACCGCCAAGGGCTATCGGCAGCTCTTCCCCCACGCTAAGATTTGGTCCTTTGAGCCGTTTCCGGATAGCTATGAGTCCCTTCGCCGTTCTCTCTCCGACGATCGATTCCACCCTGAGCGGCTGGCCCTATCTGACCGTGTTGCAAGCGCTTCGCTGAACATTGGCGCGGCTAGCCTTACAAACTCTCTGCTGCGAAGAGGCACCGACACAGGACAGGCGATTGAGATCAAAACGGACACTCTTGATCATTTTTGCTCTGAGCACGGCATCTCCTATATCGACATACTGAAAGTAGATGTAGAAGGCGCGGAGGATCGCGTCTTCAGGGGAGCACGCAGTTTATTCGCTCGGCGTGCCATTCGCACCGTGTTTGTCGAGGTCTACTTTAAGCCGGTGTATGAAGGCATGCCGTTGTTCTGGGATCTCCAGGATCAGTTGAGCCATTTGGGATTTAGCCTGTTTGGCCTCTATTCCTTGATGGCCACGCGGAATGGGTCGTTGAGCTTTGCGAATGCTCTCTATGTTCAACAGCCGGTCAGGCATCCGATCGCAGGTGGGGAGCCAGTCACCGATTTCGCTGCGTCCTTTGCCAGATAGGGTCACTGAATCGGCTTAGCCTTTCGCAACCATCGCTTCCATCAGCGCAACCGCCATGCTGTTGGTGGGTGTCGCGATACCATGCTTCCGTCCTAGCCGGACAATCACGCCGTTACGCGCGTCAATCTCCACCGGACGTCCCGCCTGCCGATCGGCCAGCATGGAATTTATTGAATCGGCTGGAGCCGCTCGTTGGGCCGCCAGTACAATCTCGGCAACGTTCTCTTCCAGATGCGCCCCTTCTGCACGCGCCACGGCGGCACACTCACGAATGATCTGCAGCGCAACCTCTCCGAGCGCCTCGCCCCGGACAATCCCGGCAGGTTGCATCACCAACGCTGACAGTACGCCTGCTGAGTTGAAGCACAGCTTTCGCCAGACGACGCTGAGAAAGTCCGGCACGACTGTCGCGTCTGCGGACGTTCCTGCAAACAACTCCACGAACGCCCGGCCCATAACGCTGTCCGGCACTTTCAGGTGCATTACTCCCCGCTGCCGCACCCTGTCGGGAACCTGACGCTCGACGGGGCAGTCCACCATCACCGGAAGGATCTTCTCCATGGGCACGTACGGGGCGAAACGTTCACGGTGCTCGACTCCGTTTTGCAGGACGGCTACGGGCGCACCCGTTGAGCAAAGCCGTTCCAGCCACTTTGCTGTGCCGGCGACGTCGTAGGCCTTCGTGGCTACGATCACCCAATCCACCTCGGATGCTTCGCTGGGATTGGTCGCAAAGGTCGCCTCAACCTTCACTAGGCCATCTGGCGTGTCGACGGAAAGCCCGGGCATCGGTCGGCGCGCACACAAAAGCAGGTCATGACCGCCAGCCTGTTGCAGGAGCGCGGCTGCCACCCCTCCGATTGCTCCGACTCCTACGATTGCAATCCGCGCCATGCGATAGCCTTTGTCGTTGCTTCTGCTAGCTTAAAACCTTCGCCGCGTCCTTCGCGAAGTACGTCACGATAAAGTCCGCTCCGGCCCGTCGGATCGACAGCAGCGACTCCATCATTGCTCTCTCCGGATCCAGCCAGCCGCGTTCAAACGCAGCATGCAGCATCGAATACTCTCCCGACACCTGATAGGCCCCCATGGGCAGGTCGTATCGCTCCCGGGCTGCCCGAATCACATCCAGATACGGCATCGCAGGCTTCATCAGCAGCATGTCTGCGCCCTCCGCAATGTCCTGGTCGATCTCGCGCATGGCCTCGCGCAGGTTGGCGCCGTCCATCTGGTAGCTGCGGCGGTCGCCGAACTGCGGAGCGGAATCCGCTGCCTCGCGAAACGGCCCGTAGAACGCCGAAGCGAACTTCGACGCATAGCTCATCACTGGAATCTGGTCCCTCCCACCGGCGTCCAGAGCAGCACGAATCGCCTCCACGCGGCCATCCATCATGTCGGAAGGAGCCACGATGTCCGCGCCGGCGGTCGCGAGCGAGGCCGCTGTCTTGGCAATCAGCGCTACGCTCGCATCATTTTCAATTTCATAGTGATCGCCGTCTCTCGCGACAATGCCACAGTGCCCGTGGGAGGTGTACTCACAAAGGCAAACATCCGCAATCATCACCAGCGAATCCAGAGTGCGATTCCTCTTGAAGGCCCGCAACGCCTGCTGCACGATCCCGTCTTCAGCCCACGCCCCTGTTGCCTGCTCATCCTTAGCCATCGGAAGACCGAATAGCAGCAGACCACCAATCCCGAGTGAAGCGCACGCTTCCGCCTCCTTCATAGCTTCGTCGATCGACAGATTGAAGACTCCAGGCATGGAGCCGATCTCTTTCCGGACACTTTCGCCAGGACACAGAAAGAGAGGGTAGATCAGTGCCCCAGGGTGCAGATGGGTCTCGCGAACCAGCGACCGCATCGCCTCCGTTCGACGCAAGCGGCGCAAACGCGTAGCAGGAAAGTTCATTTCAATAGTTTACGGCTACCCCTCAACTACGGTCTGCAATCGCGTCGTACTCAAGCCCAGAAGCTCCGGGCGCCAAGACCCACAACGTATAGATACCCAGCGCCGTACCGATGGGAAATTTGACCAACGCCAGTATCCCCGCGATGATCGCCACTACCCTGCCCCACGGTCTGCGATTCAGCAGGCCAAAGCCTGCGACAAGGGCTAGAACAGCGGCACACACTGTTGTAATCGCGACGATCGGCCAAAGAGCTCCAATCCACATCGGTGCGAATGATCTATGCCAATGGCCGCCAAATACCCAGGCATCATCGCCAAAGTTGCGCATCGTCACGGTTCGGAGCACGATCATGCCAATCAGGCCGCTGATCACCCGTAGCACCCCAAAAACGCACCATAAGATCCCCAACGTCTGCAGATTCCGATGCACTCGCGGCAGGTACATTGGCACGGGCGGATGGGCATAGACCGGTTGAGTTACCGGTTGAGCCGCAATGACTTGTGCTCCGCACTTTGGACAAAAATGCACGCCCTCCGCAATTGGGGTTCCACATGCCTGACAAACCATCTCACACCTCCAAATATCTATGGCACCGGCACTGCGCACTAGTTGCTACGCACCTATTCCACTGGCAGTTCCCTGCGAGGGTACGATAAACGAAGTGAATAAACCAGAGTTATTGCCGGTCATCCCCTCCCGGCTGCGAGAAGCAAGCGCCGCCGCTCTGGAATGGCCGCGCCTCCGCGAACATATCGCCGGCCGTACGTCGTCGCCTCTGGGCCGCGCCTGGGTGCTTGCCCTCGAACCCGCCGCCGATCTCTCCTGGATCGACCAGCAACAGCAGCGTACCGCCGAACTGCGCACCATGCTCACCCGCGGCGGCAGCTTTGAGTTCCACGGCCTCTTCGACCCCACCATCCTCCTCGACAAGGCTCGCATCGAAGGCGCCGCACTCGAATCCACCGAGATCCGCGACCTCCTCACCGTCGTCGAACGCGTCGCCGCATGGCGCAACCTCATCGATCCTCCTCCCAACGGCACGCGTTACGAGTGGCCGAGCATCGCCGAGCTCTCCTCACCACTCCGCGACCACAACCTCGCTCCACTCCTTCGCCTTCTGCGCGGAAAGATCGAACCCGACGGCAGCCTCAACGACGATGCCTCACCGGAGCTGCGGCGCATCCGCCGTGCGATGGAACGCCAGCACCGCGCCATTGAAGAAAGCCTTCGCAAATCGCTGCGCGGCCTGAGCGAAGGCGGCAGCACCCAGGAAGACCTCATCACCATCCGGGGCGACCGCTTCGTCATCCCCGTCAAAGCCGAGTTCAAACGCAAGGTTCCCGGCGTCATTCACGGTTCTTCTTCTTCCGGCCAAACCGTCTTCGTCGAACCCCTCGAAGCCATCGAGCAGAACAACGAACTCGTTCGTCTCCTCGATGAAGAGCAGTCCGAGATTCACCGGATCCTCGTCGCCATGACCCACGCGCTCGGCGAAAACGCCACAGCGATCCATCTCGGTACCTGCATCCTTGCGGAGGTGGAATCCCACTTCGCCCGCGCGCGCTTCGCCATGGACCTTAACTGCGTCCGCCCCACATTTACGGAGGACCTATCCCTCACCGCCGCCCGCCACCCTCTGCTTGAAATCCGCATGCGCGCAACGGCGCTGGAAGCAGGCGTTGAACCAAAAACTCCGGTTCCGCTCACCATCATCCTTCCGCCGGAAACCAGGCAGCTCATCATTAGTGGCCCCAACACCGGCGGCAAGACTGTTTCTCTCAAAACCCTCGGCCTGCTCTCCCTCATGGCACAGTCCGGCATTCCGGTTCCGGCCGAAGAAGCCAAGCTTCCCCTCTTTCAGAGCATCTACGCTGACATCGGCGACGCTCAATCGATCGAGCGCGACCTTTCCAGCTTCTCCGCCCACGTCGTCAACCTCAACCGCATCTCCCGCGAAGCCACGTCTCACTCCCTCGTTCTGCTCGACGAGCTAGGTTCGGCCACTGACCCCGAAGAAGGCGCAGCCCTGGCAGTCGCCATGGCCACTCACTTCCTCAACCTCAACGCCTGGTGCTGCATCACCACCCACCTCACCTCGCTGAAGGTCTACGCCGCCAACCACACCGGCGTGCTCAACGCCGCGGTCGGCTTTGACCAATTGACCCTCACCCCAACCTACGAGCTGCGCCTTGGGGTCCCGGGATCGTCCGCCGGCCTGAACATTGCGGCCCGTCTCGGCCTGCAACCCGAGATCATCAACGCCGCCCGCGCCCAGATGACCACGCAGACCGCAGACATTGGCGCCTTCCTCGACCAACTTCACGACCAACTCACCGCCGCCACGATCGAACGCGAAACCCTGCAACAGCGCGAACGGGAGCTCTCCCGCGAAAAAGCTCGCCTCGAAGTCGAAGGCCGCGTTGAACAAAAGGCCCGCACCAAGGAGCTCGAAGCCAAGCTCAACTCCCTCATCGAGAACTTCGCCTATCAGCTCCGCGAGACCGTTAAAGCCATCGACGACAAAGCCCTGGCGCAGAAGATCGCTCGCGACTCCGACCGCCGCATGGCCACTCTCCGCCGCGAATTTTCTGAACAGTTCAACTCCACTGTCGTCGCCCACACTACGCGCGCCGACAAGAATGATCCGGCCGCCCAGCCCCACATTCCCAAAGGCATCAAGGTCGGGGACCTGGTCAAACTCAAGTCCCTCGGCCGTCAGGCGCGCGTCGACCGCATCTTGGAACGCGGCCCCGGCGGTGACCCAAGGACCTTCGAAGTCTCCATGGGCCAACTAAAGATGCGCGCCGCCATCGACGACATCGCCGAGGTCGAGTCGGTCAAAGTCGTCACGCCGCTCGAAGCCGCCCGAAAACGCGGAGGCATCACTGTCGCAACGGTCAATGACGACACCGACTACATGACCTCCGAGATCAATGTCATCGGTCGTACCGCCGATGAGGCTCAAACCGAAGTGGAGCGGTTCATCGACCGCGCCTTCCTCGCCGGCCTGCCCCGCGTCCGCATCGTGCACGGCACCGGCATGGGCGTTCTCCGCCGCACCCTGCGCGAATACCTTCGTAGTCATCCGAACGTCGCAAACATTACGGAACCACCGCAAAACCAGGGCGGCCAAGGCGCCACCGAAGTTGAATTGAGACAATAGCTTCCATTCCACGACGAAAGGATGAGCCATGTCCTCTCTCCACACACGCATCTCCATCGTCGGCTGTGGCCAGTCGGTACTTCCTGCGCTTACGCCATCCTGCAAAACCACCTCGCCCGTGAGATCGTGCTTATCGGAGATACCGAGCACCATGTTCAAGGTGAAGCTCTCGATCTCCAGCAAGCTGTCCCTCTCGGCTCGCCATCGAGCTTCACCTCAACGAAGCAGAAAAGAAGGCTCTCGAAGCCTCGGCCGCCGTGCTCCAACAGTCCTACGCTAAGCTTCATGCTCCTAGAGCACCGTAACGAAGCCCTTCTGTCCCGCACGTGAGCTGACAACCATCTTCCAGATATCCCACAGCAGCTTCGCCACACTAATCACCAGCACAACCTTGAACCCGAGATTAATCGCGGCGTTCAACGTCGTCAGGTCTTTCATCGACATAGCTCCAACACTCGTTCCAGGAACCATGTACGTCCGCGCCTGCACCATCACCGCAATGATGAGAATTCCAATCACGTGTACGACCATGTCTAAGCCCTTACGCCATCCCTCAGCTCCATGCAGAAACACCATCACCGTCTTCAACACCAGCTGCACCGCCAATAGAGAGATGATCTGCCAGTAAAAGATGTGCCACTCCGGAGTAAGTCCAAACGGCATCTCCCGCAGATGCCCTACCAATGGCCCCAGGATCAGATACGGCTTGTAAGGAATCGCCAACAACCACACCATCCCCACGGCACTCACAATCACGTCGGCCACTCCACCAGCCAGCGAAGGCCGTTTACCCTGCGCCGGCTCTACCTTGGGGAGATCATTCGGATTCCATCCCTTCGATAGATCCACTTGGTGGAAGTACCGTCCCTGCGCATACTCAAAGAACGCAAAACCCAACGTAACGACCGCCCAGAACGTCAACGCGATGCTGGGAAAGTGAGCGATGGCAGCGCCCACGTCCAGGCCCTTCCCCCCTTGAAAGAACCACGCCACCAGCTGCGTCGCCACATACGCCAGCACGACAAAAGGGAAGCTCCTCTTCAGCGTGAACCAGTAGATCGGAAACCACGCAGGCCCGATCAGATGCTGTTGCGGCAGATATCGCGCTGCCACCAGCACAGGTCGTCCGTGCTTCTCCAGCACATCGGACACCTCGCCCTGGGTCAGCGATCGCCCCAGCTCCTCTTCGCGGCCCTCCATCTCCGCCAGCAGATTTTCCCGCAGTTCGGCCAGCGTGTCAGCCTTCGTCCTGGCCGGCAGATACTCCCCGACAGCCTGCAAATACCGTTCGAGTAGGTCCATAACCTTACCCCTCCTTCTTCGCTTCCTTGTCTTCGAGAATCCTGTGCAGCGAGTCGTTGATCCCGTTCCACTCCGCCAGCAGCTGCTCCAGAATCACCGCTCCCGCAGTTGATAGCCGGTAGAAGCGCTTGTTCCGCTTCTCCTCCTCACGCCACTCGCTGGTCAGCAGGCCCTGTGTCTCCAACCGGCGCAACAACGGGTACAGCGTGCTCTCTTCAATCGCGAGCCCCTGATCCGCCAGCGCCTTCCGCAGCGTGTATCCGTAGTGCTCCACACGAAGCTGCGCCAGCACCGCCACAATCAGGCACCCCCGCCGAAGCTCCAGCCGGAGAGATTCGAAGAGCTCGTTCTGGAGTATTTGAACCATACTGTACGAAACATACTGTATGACAAACAGTGTGTGATGTCAAGTACTTTCCTGGCCGCGGTTTCAGAAAAGAAAAAGGCCCGGCACAAAGCCAAGCCTTTTTCTTTTAGTTTCTGCGCGAAAGTCGCCTATCGCCGTGCGTGCAGCACTCAGATCCGCATCGGCATCAGGATGTACCGGTACTTCACATCCTCATTCGCATCTTCAGGCCGCATCTGCCCAGCACTCTGAGCATCCTTGAACTCCAGCCGGACCTCGCCTGAATTCCCAATCGCCTTCAGAAAATCAATCAGGTACTGGCTGTTGAAACCCACCACCAGCGGATCGTAGTTGTACGGAGTCTCAATCGTGTCCTCCGACTCACCCGCATCCGTGCTCGACGAAGAAAGCTTCAGCTCATTCTGCTCCAGCCGAATCTTGATCGCGCCACTCCGCTCATCCGCAAACTGCGCCACGCGCTGGATCGAACTCATCAGGTCCTCCGAGCGCACAATCACAAACTTGTTGTTGTCCCGCGGCAGCACTGCCTCATAGTTCGGGAACTGGCCAGTCAACTTGCGGCTGGTCAACACACGTCCGCCAACTCTGAAAAAGAGAGTCTGATCGTCATCGGCAAATTCCAGCGCCTCGGCCTCGGTAGCGCCAAGCAGTGAAGAAAGCTCGCTCAAAGCCTTACGAGGAATCAGCGTTTTCTTTTCGCCTGACACTCCGTCCAGCGTCTCGCCCAGTTTTTCGATATGCGCCAGGCGATGCCCATCAGTCGCCACCATCGCCATACTCTCGGCCTTCAACACCATCAAAGCACCATTCAGGGTATAGCGGCTTTCTTCATTCGAGATGGCGAAGATCGTCTTCGACACCATGTTCCTCAGCGAACCGACCGAAATCTTTACAGCACCGCTAGCTGGAAACTCCGGGACCTGCGGAAAGTTCGCCCGCGCCATCCCTACCATCTTGGTATTCGACCGACCTGCCCGGATCTGCACCCAGTGGTTGTCCATCAACTTGATCGATATATCGCCATCGGGCAGCAGCTTGATGTAGTCGTAGAGCTTGCGCGCCGGAATCGTGCAGGAGCCAGCCTTCTTCACCTTAGCCGTGCAGCTCGTGCGCAAGCTCTGATCCAGGTCGGTCGCCGTAATCGTCAGCTTGTCGTCACTGGCCTCAAACAAAAAGTTCGACAGAATCGGAATCGTCGTTTTCCGTTCGACAACGCTCTGTGCGGCGGTCAGTTCCCGCACCAACTCCGATCGCGAAACGGTGATCTCGAGGTTGCCGGTTGGGGCTGCTGCTGCGGTCGTCTCGGTCATCTGGGGCTCCTGGGTCGCACTGGTCACGGTCGTCTCTCCGGAAAATCAGTTCATTGTCGCTGGCCAAACTGTACACCGAATGGAACCCTTGATGCACATCGGATGCGACAGCGTCTGCTTGATTCTAGGTTGGAACTCACTCCTGGTGCGATAGATTTTTTGTGGAAAGCTTGGTCTCTTCTGTGCGATCACGGTCTCTCGGCCTCTTGCTTGCCGTGCAGGAGGCGCTACTGCTTCTAAGAAATGAATTTAAAAGAAAAGAAATACTAGTAGCAGTAACCGTTGCTGCTTGAAAAGTGGATATCTCCTCCATCTGTTCTTTCTCTTCGACTTGAGTCACTGTCCCGTTTTAGAAAACCGGACACGCCAAAACGTAAGCCTCGGAAGAGTGACCCACCACGCCTCGCCGGCAGACCGGTTATCCCATTTCTTCACATCTCAAGTTTGGTCGTCTCGTCAAGACCCGGTACGAACCGTGGGAATTTTCGGCAAACAAAACAAAATGATGTATTTACACCAACCGCTTTTTTCACACACACGGCCCATGCCGGAGGATAATCAGTCCCAGCGCGAAAGAGAGGCCCACGATGAATATCGCCATCTTTGGTGCCAGCGGAGCTACCGGAAAACTCCTCACTGACCGCTGCCTCGCCGCCGAATACAGCGTGACTGCTCTCGTCCGCAGGCCTGAAAACTTTCGCAGCCGCGATCACCTCCGAGTTATCGGTGGCAACGCCTTTGATCCAGTTGCTGTACGCCAGACCGTTGAGGGTGCGGATGTGGTCCTCTCGGCTCTTGGTGCCAGATCGCTGAAGAAAGAAGACGTCCTCGAGCGCGCTGTTCCTTTGATCATCGCTGGGATGCAGCAGACGGGCGTTCGCCGCATCATCGTCCTCGGTTCTGCCGGAGCCTTGCCGACATCGCTCGACAAACAACCGGCCTGGCGTCGCTGGTTCGTCGAGAACATCGTCTACAAAACATTTCTCAAATGGCCCGTGGCATCGCAGATCTCGCAATGGAATGATCTCTCGCACAGCGATCTCGACTGGACCATGGTGATGCCTCCGATGCTTACCAACGCGCCTGCCCGCGGTACCTACCGGATCGATGGCGATGCCTTGCCGCGCGGTGGCAGCCGCATTTCCCGCGCAGATGTAGCCGACTTCATGATGAAGCAGATCGACAACACGGAGTGGGTGAAAAAAGGCGTGTATCTCTGCTGGTAGCTCGCAGAACGTTGCTGGCAGTACAGTATCTGTGTCCTAAAGGAGCTCCAATGAAGCAAGTTCACTGCGCGGCTGTTCTGTTTGCCCTCGCAATCTCCAGCACCGCCGCGCTCGCGCAGATGGCTGCTGCTCCCGCCCCGGCACCTGCACCGGTTACAGGCTCCATCGCAGGCCATCCTGGCTGGCCTGCCGCCAAACCCGAAGACGTTAAGTCCCCTGAAGCCATCGTTAACGCTGTCTACAGCGTCATTTCGGGCGGGAAGGGGCAGGCGCGGGACTGGGATCGCATGCGTTCGCTGTTTGTTCCTGATGCGCGGCTTATTCCTTCCAGGGCAAATGGGGCGGGTCGCTCTGACGTGGTTTTTCTTACGGTTGATGGGTATATTGAACGCGGCAGTGGGCGGATGATGAGTGATGGCTTCTTTGAGCGTTCTATACACAACGAGATGCAGCAGTTTGGCAATATCGTTCAGGTGTGGAGCACGTATGAGTCCAGGCACAATGCGGACGATGCGGCGCCCTTTGCCCGTGGTATCAACAGCTTCCAGCTCCTGAAGGATGGTGACCGGTATTGGGTCGTCAATATCTTCTGGGACTCAGGAGTCCGCCACGAAGCCGATTCCGGCGAAGTATCTGCCGTAATTTTTTTCGGCGTGGTGAAGGTGTGGATTTGCGGGGGTTTTTTGAAAAACAGCGTGTTTGGTGTGGTGTTTTTGTGGTGAAGTTGTGGTGTTTTGCGTGGTCAACGTGGTGACTTTGCACCATGTTTCTCGGCGACGAAAAACATGCCACTTTTCTGAACTATTTTTTTCCTGTTCGGAGGCGATCAGATGGAGATTAAGCGAAATGGCTCTCAGGCTTCAGGTAAGGGACCGGCGGACTGGTTCACGGGCAGCGTCCGGGTCGATCCACTCTTCCAGGCTCCCGAGCCGGCGCGGGTTCAGGGCGCCAGCGTTACGTTTGAGCCTGGCGCCCGGACGGCTTGGCATACGCATCCGCTCGGGCAAACCCTTATGGTCACGGCTGGCTGCGGTTGGGCTCAGCGTGAAGGCGGGCCGGTTGAGGAGATTCGGCCAGGTGATGTGGTCTGGTTCTCGCCCGGCGAGAGGCACTGGCACGGCGCAAGGCCAACGACGGGTATGACCCATATTGCTATTCAGGAACGGCTCGATGGGAAGGTTGTCGAGTGGATGGAACAGGTGAGCGATGAGCAGTATCGGATGTGACTACGTCAGTTCACCGGGCGCGACCAAGACAAATACAGGGGTTCTTCGCTGCGCTCAGAATGACAACTAATAAGTGGACATAGCAAAACTGTTTTCTTGTTAACTCAATGTCTCCATCAGTTTGTTGATCGTGCGGTTCAGGTCTTTGTCGGCGCGGCGTTGCTCGTCGATCTTCGCGATGGAGTGCATGACCGTGGTGTGGTGCTTGCCGCCGAACTGACGGCCGATCTCGGGTAAGGAGGCTTCGGTCAGCTGTTTGGCGAGGTACATGGCGATCTGGCGAGGGACGACGATCTGCCGTGAGTTGTTCTTCTGCTTGAGTTCCGCGACGCGCATGCCGAACTGTTCCGCAACCGAGCGCTGGATGGTCTCGATGGTGATCTTGCGGACCTGAGTGTCGATGAACTGCTTGAGGCACTGCTGGGTGACGGGGAGCGTGATCTCGACGCCGTGCATGCTGCACCAGGCGATGAGGCGAACCAGCGCGCCTTCGAGCTCGCGCACGTTGGTGCGTACGTTCGAGGCGATGAACATCGCTACATCGGTGGGGAGCGAGGTCTGCTCGCTTTCGGCTTTCTTCTGCAGGATCGCGACTTTGGTCTCGAGGTCCGGCGGCTGGATGTCGGCGATGAGACCCCACTCGAAGCGCGAACGGAGACGGTCTTCAAAGTCGGGCAGCTCTTTGGGCGGACGGTCGCTGGCGATGACGATCTGCTTCATGCTCTCGTGCAAGGTGTTGAACGTATGGAAGAACTCCTCCTGCGTCCGCTCCTTGCCGGCGAGAAACTGAATGTCGTCGATCAGCAGCACGTCGACGTTGCGGAACTTGTCGCGGAACCCGGTCATCTTGTCGTAGCGGACCGAGTTGATCATCTCGTTGGTGAACTTTTCGCCGCTGACGTAGCTGATGGAGGCATGCGGCTGACGACGCTTCACGTCGTGGCCGATGGCGTGCATCAGGTGGGTTTTGCCCATACCGACGCCGCCGTAGAGGAAGAGCGGGTTGTAGGCTTTCGAGGGCCGTTCTGCGACGGCCTGAGCGGCTGCCATGGCGAACTGGTTGCCGCTGCCGATGACGAAGGCGTCGAACTGGTAGCGGGGATTGAGTTGCGAGGCCGCGCTCCAGTCAAACCGTGCCTGCTCGGGCGACGGCCCGGAGGGTGTTGCCATGGAGTTGCCGAGGCGTCCCTGGCGCGGTGCGCTCTGGCTGTGGCTGGGCACCGGCGCGAATCCGCCGTCTTCGCGAACTTTTGGTGTCCGCGGGTCCTGCTCGGGAGTCGTGAAGGTCACGGTCTCGACATCGAGGCCAAGATTGTCGATGGCTTCCTGAATAAGGTCGGCGTAGCGATCGCCGATGTGCTGAAAGTCTGCCGAAGGGATACGAACAAAAAGCTTCTTACCTTCGAGGTGAGAGAACCTCGTTGGCTTTAGCCACGTCTCGTAGGACTGGCGATTGATCTTCTTCTCGAGCGCCGCAAGGATGCGGACCCAATAATTCAGTACGGCGGTAGCCGTCGGAACGAATGACATTCTTCAGTTTCCTTGTCTCGTTTCCTGTTTCAACCCAGACAGCGGCACTTTGTAAACACGCGCTGTGAGGCGCGATTATTGGCAAATAGGAGTCTATTCCTGCCCTTGCGGACAAGAGGTGATGGTCCGAGTTGCCAGAGTTCTCTTCGTATCTGCCTATTCGACGATCAGGAGGCGAAGAGGAGTTGTTCAACCGAAGCAGAGTGCGGAACAGCTGGACGTGCAGAAAAACGTCTTACCAAACGGGTTCGATAGTAGCACGGAATTCACAGCCTTTTTCAATGCTATCTTTCAAAAAAATTAAGTTGCACCATTCGCGGTGAAGAACAGAAATTAACGGCCACACTCCGCGAAAAAATTTCTTGCGCAAGAACAATCAATCTACCCATGCGCGGCCTCTTGTGGTATCGGAGGCGAGAAGCGGTAGGACATCGCAACCCTGTTCCAGAAGTTAATGGTGCCGATGGCGACGGTGAGAAAAGCGAGCTCGCTCTCGGTGAACTCCTTCGCTGCGTCATTGTAGGCTTCGTCGCTGACACCTGCGGGTGTGACGTGAGTCAACGCCTCGGTCCATGCCAGCGCGGCCATCTCTCTTGCGCTGAAAACGCCTGCGTCGCGCCACACGGCAACGAGATCGAGCTTCGTCTGCGCGATTTTGAACTTCCGCGCGGCGTTGAGATGAAACTGCAAACAGTAGGCACAGCCATTGACCTGTGACGCTCTGATTTTGATCAACTCGATCAGCGACCTGTCCAGACCCGACTCAATCACCGACTTGCCGAGTGCGGTGAGCGCTGCTGTCGCGTTGGGGGCCAGTTGACTGAATGCTGTGTACTCCATCCGTGCCTCTGTTGCCATTTAGAAGTTCCTCCTTAGCTATCCTACTGTTGGTTTCCCTGTTGCTTTTCGAGGACCGATCTTTGGAGTTACTGATTCCGTGGGGTACCCAAAAGACGCAGGCATGCCGTGCTGGGAAAATCGTGTCCTGTCAGGTATACTCAGAGATTGCTGCTATAGCTAAAGTTTGAGCAGGGGTCTGTCTCCTGCCGCAGGAGTTTCTTGTCATGCCGAAGCGTACTTTTCAACCTAACCGCCGCCACCGCTCCAAGACCCACGGCTTTTTGAGCCGTATGAAGACGAAGGCCGGTGCTGCCGTTCTCAGCCGCCGCCGCGCGAAGGGCCGTCACAAGATCGCCGTCAGCGCCGGTTTCCGCGACTAGGTCTTCACCTACGATGCCTTCGAGCTCCAAATTCGAAGGGCAACAGGCCCCGATATCGCTTGAACTTGCGTGCTCCGCTCTGAAAGAGCTTTGGTCGCCGCGAGTCGTTGGTCAGGTCAACAATCAATACATTAAGGTGGCGAAGGTGCAGGGGGAGTTTCCCTGGCACAGCCATGAGCACGAGGACGAGATGTTCCTGGTGCTGCGTGGTGAACTTTCGATTGGCCGGGCTGCGGAAGATGGCGGTCCGGTGTCAGTGCGTCCGGGTGAGTTTTTCGTCGTTCCGCGGGGGGTGCGGCACAACACCTCGGCGACGGAAGAGACCTGGATTGCGCTGATTGAAACCACGACGACGCTGCATACCGGGTCGGAACAGACTCCGCTGACTCGCTCGATTGCCGAACAGCTCGGTTAAGGCTGCAAAAAATTGCTGTGATACAGATTGCGCTTAAGTTCTGGTGCAACTCGGCGGGATAAGCCTTTTGCTTTCTGTGGCATGTTGAAAACGCTGCACTTATATGCGAGTTCTGCGCAAGACGAGAGCAGCCGGCGGGCAACCCTGCCTACCCCGTGCCAATCGAATGACTATCAGCACACGTTGCACGCGCACGAAGAAGCGCCTGCTGATCATCAGGAGAATCACCCATGACACAGCAAAACCAGCCGAATCAACCGCAGCAAGGAACGAAACCCGGCCAGCCGAATCCGATGCAGAATAAGCCTGGTCAGTCCTCGCAGCAGCAGAGCAGCAGCGGCCAGCACGATCAGTCGACCAACAAAAAATAAACAACCCGATATTTGACTTCCTAACCACAGAAAGCCCGCTGATTCCGCGCGGGCTTTCTGCTTTTTTCTCGTGATTCGGGGCGGCGTTTTCGCGAAGGAAGATGGGAGCGGCTAAAATTGTGTCATGCGCGACTCGATGAGGTGTGAGATTCGAGCGCACACCCAATGACTGCCCGAGCCATTACTTTCCGTCTTCGTAAGCACGCCGATTACCAACGCGTGTATAAGGCTGGCCGCAAACAATTTGCGAAGCAGATGACGTACTTTTTTACGCTGCGGCCGCTTCTGGGCCCGGATGGCACGCCGCTGCGCGATGCGGATGCGGCGAGTCCGCGCGTCGGATTGACCGTCGGCAAGGTGATGGGAAAGGCTGTCGATCGGAACCGCATCAAGCGGCGGATGCGCGAGGCTGTGCGGAAGAATTTGTCTTCGCTGAGTACTCCGGTGGATGTGGTGCTGCATCCGCGGCGGAGTGTGATCGATCTCGAGTTCGCAACGCTGGAGCGGGAAGTCGGGAATGTCTTTCGTGCGATTCAGAATGCCACGGAGAAGCAGCAAGAAAAGCAGCAAACGGCTGCCGCGAGGGTTCCCCGTGGCTCCTGACGCGATGCCGGAGGCGGGGCTGGATGCGGGGCCGGGCATCGGGATCCGCGTGACATATTGGTTGTATAAGTCGGTGCTGTCTCCGGTTCTGCATGCGTTCAGCCCGGGCGAATGTCTGTATCTCCCTACATGCTCGGAGTATGCGTATGTTGCGCTGGTGCGATTCGGCGTGTGGAGGGGCTCGTGGCTGGCGATACGGCGGCTGGGACGTTGCCATCCGTTCGCCAAGGGAGGGCTGGACCCGGTTCCGCTGCGAAACTCGGAAATGAGCCGATCCGTCTCCATACCCACGGACCATTTACCATAGAACTTGCGCCATAAGTCCGCGCGGCATCAGCCTGAGTTTCAGGAAAGAATAGGAAGTCCCTTTTGCCAGAGTTCAAAAACCCCAATCAGCAGGGCGGCGGCGACAACCGGTCGCTTCTCGTCATGATGCTCGTCCTGGTCACCGTCTTCTTTGGTCTGCAGTATTTTCGGACGAGGAATAATCCACAGACTGTTTCGCCGAATACTGTTGCGAGCGCGCCGCAGAACGCTGCCGGATCGCAGCCTGTCGCGGCACAGCAGCCCAGCACATCAGCGCCGGCGAGTGCGCCTGCTGCGGGTGTTGCCGCCCGGGCCGCGGGACCTAGGGTGCCCACGGTTGAGGCATCGGCCGAGTCGACGACGACGGTTGAGAACGAGCTTTACCGGATCACGTTTACGAATCGCGGCGCGCAGGTCACAAGCTGGATTCTGAAGAAATTTAAGGATTCGGATGGAAAGCCGCTCAATCTGGTTCATACTCAGGCGGCGGAACAGTTCGGCTATCCGCTTTCTCTTTACACGTACGACGCTGCTCTTACGGATGGCCTGAAGAAGGCACTCTATGTGCCGTCGACGACGGGCGCGCTGGCGGCTCCGGGTACGCTCACGTTTAAGTACTCCGACGGAACGACTACGGTTCGGAAGACGTTCTCCTTCGACGAGACGTATGTTCTTCGCGCGGATTTTGAAGTGACGCGCAATGGCACGCCTGTCCGTGCGCTGCTCAATTGGCCCGGTGGGTTCGGCGATCAGAATGACGCTCAGTCTTACGGCGGCGCGCAGTTCGATAGCTATCGCAACGGCAAGGACGAACATGTTGCGGCGAAGAAGGTCTCCGGTGGCGACACCATCAATGGTCCTTTCGACTGGGCCGGCGTCAGCGATCCTTTCTTTGCGGCTATCTTCCTTCCGGAGAAACCTGAAACCGCTACGGTTGCGACACTGAACAATCAGCTCGATGTCGCGACGACGATCCATCGCACCGGCTTTGGCAGCAGCTCACCGGCTAAGGGTCCCATCAAGGTGCCGATCCTTGGCGCTGCGCTCGGCGACGCCAGCGGCCATACTGTTACTCGCATGTACGTTGGTCCGAAGGCGATCAGCGTTCTGAAAGCTGTCCGGGCCGCCAACCCCAAAGTCACACTCGAACCGCTGCTCGAGTTTGGCTTCTGGGGTGCGATCGGAAAATACCTCTTCCTCTCGCTTCAGTTCATCCACAACCATCTGGTTTCGAGTTGGTCTGGTTCGTGGGGATGGTCCATCATCATCCTTACGGTTCTCATCAACATCCTCATGTTGCCGTTCCGCTTCAAGACCATGCAGAACGGGCTGAAGATGCAGCGCATCCAGCCGCAGATGAATGAGATCAAGGAGAAGTACAAGAAGTACAAGGCCACCGATCCGAAGCGTAACGAGATGAACGCCGAAATCATGAAGCTCCAGAAGGACAACGGAGTGAACATGTTCGGCGGGTGTATTCCGACTCTCATCACGCTGCCGCTGCTCTATGCCTTCTTCACGATGCTGCCGCGAGTTGTGGAGCTTCGGCAGGCTCACTGGCTCTGGCTGCCCGACCTTCAGGCTCCGGATCCCTGGCACATCCTGCCAATCCTCATGGTCGTCAGCCAGTTTCTGGTGCAGTTTTACACGCCATCGCCGGGAGTCGATCCGCAGCAGCAGAAGATGATGGCATTCATGATGCCGGCAATCTCCGGATATTTCACATGGACTTACGGGTCAGGGCTTGCTCTTTACTGGGCTGTCGGCAACCTGATCAGCATCGCGCAGCAGGCGGTGATGAACCGCACCAGTCTTGGGCGCGAGATGCGCGAGATTGCCGCGAAACGTGCTCGCCGAAAGGCGGGGACAGGTGTCACACTTCAGGGGAAACGGTAGTTCTCTGCCGCCGGAATCTTTTTTGCTGGTTTATAGTCTATAAATATTAGATATGAAGTTTTTTGATGCTGTGCAACAGAAGCACAAGTTGTTCCTGCAATGATGACGAATCCTTTGCAAGACACGGGCCCCGCGGCAAAAAAAGTTGCAGACTTCCTGAAGATACTTAGCACCACAGGCGGTCTGAAGCTTCAGTCCCACATCCTTGCCTGCAACGGCCAAGTGCAACCCAACTCCAGCGACACCGCCGGTGTAGTCTCCGCTGTCTCACCAGAAACCCCCACCCCTCCCAATACCACTCCCACAATCAAAGTTGAACTGACCGGGCCGGACACCCCGCTTCTTCTCGCCCGGAACGGCGAACTTCTGCACGCCATCGAGCATATTGCCGCGAAGATTCTCCGGCTCGAACCCGAGGATCACGATCGCATCTCTATCGACGCCGAAAACTTCAAGGCAAATCGCGACCGTGAGCTGGAGCTTATGGCGGAACTTGCGGTCGAGAAGGTTCGGGCTACGGGGATGCCTTTCTCTTTCTCGCCGATGAGCTCGCGCGAGCGCCGCATGCTTCATTTGTCGCTTGCGAAGTCCGGCCTGCCGACAGCCTCATCCGGCGAAGGTCCCGGGCGTTACGTTGTCGTCTATCCTGAAGGCCTGCAGCCCGTAGTTCCCTCGGCGGCAGAGCGTACCCGCGCTATCCGCAACAGCTTTCGCCGCCGCTAACGGCGTGTGGCAACGACACCGTGCCGACGGTGCAGCAAGGCGTTTATGTCCCAACGCTTCGCTGCGTCACCTTTCATGGGGGGAACGGGAAGGTCCTCTTGCCCGTCTTCCAGATATTTTCGCCATTCGTCAGACTCGGCCGCCCGTTTGATCGCGGTATTCCGCCGTTTTAGAAAGGCCTTGATGCGCCGGCGCGCCAGAACTCGTCCCACCGGACCCCACCGGGCAGCGAAACGAATCTCATCTCGCATGCGAGTCCCATCGTCCATCGGTGCGAAGTGATGCTCGTGCACGAAGTACCGGAAGTTCCCTGAGACCATGACTTCGCGAAAATAAGTGCAGGCCCGCAGCTCATCAATCACGCATGTATGCGGGCCGTCGCCACCAAAATCGTGCCCTTCAAACGTGACCGAGTCTCCCAGGCCGATCAGGCCAGACGTCACCCCTTTGACCGCCTTCTCCAGCGAACGCGCCGATGACACATGCAGATCGACGCTCAGCGCCAAGAGAAAACACCTGTCCACAGGTGCATTAATCCACGTTGCCGATCGAATCGTATCCATACCCCGCCATCAATCCCCAAAGCGCAGCCGAACTCAACAACACTTACGCGAGTAACAAAATCTTTCCGACGCCGCCTTTTTCCGCTCTGGCCTGAGCTTCTCCAGCCTCCGCGAGCGGCACCATCCGGTCGATTGGAATCACGAAGCGCCCAGCAGCTGCATCTTCGGCCATGGTTCGGAGCGTGGCGGCATCCGGCTGTACCTGGACTGGCTCAATCTTTATTGTAGGGTGCATCGCTGCATTCGCTGGAGGACCGAGAACCGAGGCGAAGACGCCGCCTTGCTTTACCTTTCCCAGAAGCATTTCGGCGGTCTTGCCTCCCACGGTATCGGCCACAGCGTCGACGAAGCCGAGTTTCTCCACGGCCGCTGCGTCATCCAACGCCAGCACCTGATTTGCGCCCAGCGTCTCGGCCTCTTTCAGCTGCGATTTTTTGACTCCTGCAATCACCTTGGCGCCGGCTTTCTTTGCGGTCCACACGGCCGATCGTCCGACGCCACCAACGGCTCCCGATACCAGAACCGTCTGGCCAGACTGAATCTTTGTGCCCCGCGTTATTAACTGTTCGCCGGTGAGGGCGACCAGGGGCAAGGCCGCCGCTTCAACCAGGTCCAGGTTCTCAGGAACGAGAGCAATATCTTTTGCCGGCGCTACGATCAGTTCGGCGTAGGCCTTTGTGCCAATTCCCATCACCCGGTCGCCAGGCTTAAATCCACTGACGCGCGGGCCCAGCTCTCGCACTATTCCGGAGAAATCTCTCCCCAGAATTCCGGGCATCTCGACTGGAAAGAACTTTTTATAGTCGCCGCTTCTCATCTTGAAATCAATGGGATTGACGCTACTTGCCGCCACGCGCACTAGCACCTGTCCTGCATCCGGCGCCGGATCGGGAACGTCCTCGTACTTCAGCTTGTCGGGCCCGCCATACTCATGCAGAACGACAGCTTTCACTCAACACCTCATGAGGGTGAGATGCAGCCAGAGACACTCAAGGCACCCCGTTCTTGTTAGAGGAATGCAAAAAAATGCCGATTGAATGCAAAAAACCGATGGTCCCGGCGGAGCGCAATTACGGCAATTCGTTCTCAGGCAGGTACTTACGCCACTCCTGGCGGCTCTCGGCCACGCGCTTTAACAGAACCAGGCGCCGCCGCAGCCTTTTGGACAGGTACGGTACAAGGATGAACTTGCCCACCATCCGCCCCAGGATGCCCAGCGGCATGGTGAACCGGATCTTGTCGTTGAGGACCGTCCGTTCATCCATCTCGTAGAAATAATGATCGTGCTGATAGCGCTTGAAGCGTCCCCGCTCCATCGTGTCCTGAAAAAACGCAGGGCGTTCGTACTGGCTGATCAGACTTTCGTGCATCTGCGGAACCCCGAACTTCCAGCCGGCCCACAATAACCGGTCATCCACCGCCAGCAGTCCGCTGGTCTTGCCTTCGATCGGCTTCATCCCCAGGGTGCGCCCAACCAGTTCAACGTTGGTTGCGAGGAGAAAACACCGGTCGATCGGAGCATTGATAAAAATGCTGTCGCTAATCGTAAACATCGGGGGAGGAGCTCCTGTAGAAAAATTGTACTGGTCTTTTGCCCGTCGACTCAAACGAGAAGTCGGACAATCGGCTCAGCCGGTCATTTTCAGAAAGCTTCAGGCGTGTCAGCGTTTTCTACAGCGTCTCAATTTTCGGTAAATATTCGCGCCACATCTCCGACTCAGCAACCAGCTTGACGAATTTATTCCGTTCGCGCAAGAACTGAATCAGGTAGCTGCGCAGCACTAGCCTCTCCATCATCAAGCCCGCGAACGCGAGCGGCGCAGAAAACCTCAGTTCATCGTGCATTACGGTCGTTCCGTCCTGCTCCTGAAATCGATGGTTATGTTCGAAGCTCTTGAACAAGCCGTCCGTCATCACATCCTGAAAAAACGTTGGCGGCTGATACTGCGTGATCCTGCTTGTATGTTGCAGCATCAAGCCAAAGTGCTTCCCACGCCAGGTCACCGACTCGCCTTCTCCGATCAATCCTGTTGTAACCCCTGCTACCGCTTGTTCTCTCGTCCCCGCTGTGCTCCGGAGGTGCAGGTCAATGCTGAGCGAAAGAAGGAAACATCGCCTCGCCGGCGCAGCGATCCGCGTCTCAAGCTGGATTGTCTGCACCGCTACAGTCCCGGACTCTTCTGCTCCACTAGACCCATCGCCCGCGCAATGAAGTCGACGAGCGCAGCACCTCCTTCATCGCCCTTTCCTCGCGTCCGTACGCTTACTGCCTCCGACGCTGCCTCTTTGTCTCCCATCACCAGGACGAACGGGACCTTCTGCATCGTGAACTCGCGAATCTTCGCGTTCATCTTTTCGTTGCGAGCATCGAGTTCGACGCGAAGGCCCGCGGCCTCGAGTTTTGCCTTCACGGTGGCGGCGTAGTCGAGGTGTTTCTCCGAGATCGGCACAAGCCCGACCTGCACGGGCGCGAGCCACAGCGGAAATGCGCCGGCGTAGTGTTCGATCAGCACACCAAAGAACCGCTCGACGCTGCCGAAGAGCGCGCGATGCACCATCACGGGCCGGTGTTTTTCCCCATCCTCGCCCGTGTACTCCAGCTCAAACCGCGCGTTCATGTTGAAATCGAACTGCACGGTCGACAACTGCCACAAGCGGCCGAGAACATCGACCAGCTTGATGTCGATCTTAGGCCCGTAAAACGCCGCTTCGCCGGGGATCGTTTTGTACGGGATGCCCTTCCGTTCCAGCACTCTCTTGAGCGAGCCCGCCGCCATCTCCCAGTTCTCATCGGAGCCAACGTAGCTCTTGCGGTCCTTCGGGTCCCAGGTCGAAAGCTCGACCTTGAACTCTGCAAATCCGAAGGTCTTCAGCACGCTCTCTGCAAACTCCACGCAGGCAGTGACCTCATCTTCAATCTGGCTCGGCATGCAGAAGATATGCGCATCATCCTGCGTAAAGCCGCGCACGCGCAGCAGTCCGTGCATCGTACCCGAGCGCTCGTACCGGTAGACGTTCCCCAGTTCCGCGTACCTCAATGGCAGATCGCGGTAGCTTCGCGGCGAGTTCTTGTAGATCAAAATATGGCCCGGACAATTCATGGGCTTCAGCCGGTAGTCCGCATCGTCGAGCTCCATCGGCGGATACATATTCTGCGAATAGAAGCCCTCATGCCCGGAGATCTTCCAGAGCTCGCGCCGCATGATGTGCGGGGTGAACACCATATTGTAACCACGGCGGATACATTCTTCGCGCATCCAGTCTTCCATCGTCTTGCGAATCAATCCGCCCTTCGGATGCCAGAAGATCAGGCCGGCGCCGGCGATCTCCTGGATGGAAAACAAGTCGAGCTGCTTGCCCAGCACACGATGATCGCGGGCCTTGATTTCTTCGAGCCGCTTGAAGTGCGCGTCGAGGTCCTTGTTGTTGAAGAATGCCGTTCCATAGATTCGCTGCAACTGCTGGTTCTTCTCATCTCCCAGCCAGTAAGCGCCGGCGACGGAGGTCACTTTGAAAGCTTTCACTCGACCCGTCGAAGGTACGTGCGGTCCGCGGCAGAAGTCGACGAACTTACCGTTGCGATACAGCGAAATCTCGTCGCCGGGCTGTGTGAACTTCTCGATGAAGTGGACTTTCATGAAGTCGCCGTGTTCTACGTAGTCCTTCAGGCCCATCTCGCGCGACTCCACCTCGCGGATGAACGTTTCATCCCGCGCGACAACGTCTGCCATGCGCGCCTCGATCGCGGCGAGATCTTCATCGCTGAACGGCGTCTCGCGATAGACGTCGTAGAAGAATCCGGAGTCCGTCGCGGGACCGTGCCCGAGCTTCGTCTCCGGAAAGAGCTCGAGAATCGCTGTCGCCATGACGTGCGCGGCAGAGTGCCGGACGACCTTCAAAGCAGCCTCGTCATTTTCCTTCAGGAGTTCGAGGGCTACATCCTCTGTCAAGGGAGCCGTGAGATCGACCAGCCGCTCGCCGGAGTCGGTGCCGCCGTACATCGCGGCTTCAGAGGTTTCATCGCTGGCCACAGTCCCGGCTGCAGGCGCCGTCAGCGGACGAATCCGCGCCACCACCACAGCCGCTGCCAGCCGCGGCGAGATGCTCGTCGCTACGTCGAGCGCTGTCGTACCGCGCGGAACCTCGCGCACTGAACCGTCCGGAAGCTGAATCTTGATGATCTGTTCACTCATATCGTCAGCTACCAGCATATTTCCTTTGCCCTTGCGGCACCAACTTGCATCCCCCATCCGTTGCATCCGTACCCCCACCCTTGGCCATTCCAGTACTGCCTTCGGGGCGACATACTGGACGAAGTTCATCCGCGTGGAGAAACAACACGGAGATAAAAAGAAGTCAGGAGTAGGAAAGCAGGTCTCCCATGCACTCATGCCAGCCGTCCAGGCTTTCTTCGAACGTTCGCTGTCCCGTCTGTGGTCAGGGTTTTCTCATCTATGCCGAACAAGGCATGCAAGCCGGTCATGAAGTCAACAACCGCCTCATTCAACATGTCCTCCGCACCCATCACACCGGCCACTCTGCCTCCTCGAGCGCTCACCCCGCGAGCACGTTCCACATTCCGTGCTGGTCCGGAGCCCAGCCGTTCCTCGCCTCCGCGTCTCTCAGTAATCTTCTCGACAGCGCCATCTAAAGGTTGCAAAGGAGTCAGACCTGGGGCACGGTTTTCGATCGTGCCCCAATGCTTTGCTGATGATGCGACTCAAGCCGCTAAGGTGCGTTTTTCTTTGATGAAATTTTCTCCCGCACAAGGCCGCTGATCGCAGCGCCTGAATCATTACGTTTCGACAGACATCTAACTGTAAGTGCCGTGTTTGATCGCGGCCCCACAGGAGAAATCATGTCAACCCTTTTGAAGATCGATGTCAGCCCGCGCGGTGAACATTCCATCTCCCGTAAGCTCGGCAACCATTTCGCAACGGAATGGCAATCCAATCATGTCGGCGGCAAGATCATTACCCGCGATCTGGCCACGACCAAACTTCCTTACGTCGATCTGCCCTGGATCGCCGGCGCTTTCACCGCACCCGACCAGCACACCGCGGAGCACAAGGCCGCGCTCAAGATCTCCGATGAACTCATCGCCGAGCTGCTTGCCGCCGATGAAGTCGTCATCTCCACTCCGATGTACAACTTCAATGTCCCGGCTGTTCTCAAGGCCTGGATTGACCACATCGTCCGCCTCAACAAGACCTTTGGGTTTGGTCCCGAAGGGTTGAAGGGTTTGGCTGCAGGCAAGAAAGTCACTGTCATCATCGCCAGCGGAAGCGAATACACCGCGGGTTCTCCCATGGAGTCGTACAACCTCGAAGGCCCGTACTTCAGCGTAGTCTTCGGCTTCATTGGCATCACCGATGTGAACGTTATCCATGCCGGCGGCACGAACAAAGTCGCGCAGGGAGCCATCCCGGAACCGGCCTTCATCGAGAAGTTCGTCCACGAGGTCGATCTGGCTGCAGCGAAGTAAATCATTTACAGCCTGATCACCCAATGGCGGACAGTCAAACAGCTGTCCGTCATTCTTGTTTGGTCCCGGGATTTGTTTGGTCCTAAGATAGGGTCTGGCGTCCCCGAGCCACTCAGCGATGATCTTGGCCCCCAGCGTACGAAAGTCTCCCATTCGCCCCGCCGCTGTTCTTCTCGGCCTCTTTGCTGTCTGTTACGGAGTTGCCGCAGTCGGCGCCTCCATCACAGCGCCATCGCTTTCCACCTGGTACGCCACCCTCGCCAAACCCGGCTTTACTCCGCCCGATTGGCTCTTCGCTCCCATCTGGACCGCGCTCTACGGACTGATGGCCATTGCTGCGTGGCTGGTCTGGCGCACTCCCAAACACAGCCCCGACGCCGAATCTCGCCGCACCGGCTTAATCCTCTTTGCGGTGCAGCTATCCCTGAACGCTGTCTGGACACTTGTCTTCTTCCAATTCCACCAGGTTCTGCTTGCGTTCGTCATCGTTCTTTGTCTCTGGACCGCCATCTTCTTCATTACGCTGAATTTCTGGAACGTGGAACGCTTTGCAGCCGGTCTGATGATCTCCTATCTCCTCTGGATGACCTATGTGACGGTTCTGAACTTCGAGATCTATCGCCTGAACTGACCCTTTCGCCAAAAAAGAAGGACCGCGCCATCCCGGCAGCGGTCCTGTGCTTGGAGTCAGCACGGTAAACCTCTATGCAATGTTATGCAATTTCAGGAATACTCTTTACTGAACGCTCTGCAGGCATGTGCTTCTTAAGCCACACATTGGCCCTCCACCGTCCAACGAACGGGGCAGCGGCGATCATTCCAAACGAAATACCTAACGCGATCTGCATTCAACATCTCCTTTCTCCCCAGGGTCTTTATCTATTCGCCAGGGGTTGAACCGGCAGTCAAACTGCAAAATGTTGCATGTTGCTACAGTTGATTCCTTACTATCCGCTGCCCGAACCAGCGTCGATATCCCACCTTAGTGTTATGTCTCAAACCTAGGTGGTAATTCGCCCAATTCAGTCCGCCGGACCCCCTCCCGGGCGTCCAAACCGGCGCCATCGCCTAAAATAGCCGCATGTCTTATACAGCGGCGGTCGATCATCTTTATGCGCTTGGCCATGAACTGGCCCCCGCCGCGCCCAGTGCCCCCCGCCGCAAGTTCGACCTGGCCCACATGCGCGTTCTGGCCGCTGCCCTGGGCGACCCCCAGACCGCCTTTCCCTCAGTTTTGATCGCCGGAACTAACGGCAAAGGCTCCACTGCGGCCACTCTCGCCAGCATCCTGACCGCTGCCGGCTACCGCACCGGGCTTTACACCTCGCCCCACCTGTTCCGCGTCAATGAACGCATCCAGATCGACGGCGCCGAGATCCCCGACGAAGACTTCGCCCGCCTCTACTTTCAGGTCGACGAAACCGCTCGCCGCCTCGTCGAATCCGGCGATCTACCTCATCCGCCCAGCTTCTTCGAGGTCCTCACCGCCCTGGCGTTCCTCTACTTCGCTGAAAAGGGGTCAGACGAAGGAGAGCCGGTCGACATCGCCATCCTTGAGGTAGGCCTCGGAGGCCGACTCGACGCCACCAACATCGTCGACCCGCTCCTCTCCGTCATTACCGACATCGCGCTCGACCACCAGGAGTATCTCGGCAACACGATCGCCGAGATCACCCGCGAAAAGGCCGGCATCCTGCGCCCCAACGGCACGCTCATCACTCTCCCCCAGCACCCCGAAGCCAATCAGGCCATCGGAGAAGCCGCTGCGAGTTTGAATCTCCGCGCCATCAGCGCAGCAAGTTTCATCCCACACCTGCCGCCGCGCTCTTCTCCTGAAGCCATCGATCGACGCGTCATTTCGGCGGGAGTGCAGCGGAGTGAAGAAACCGCCGATTCACTTCCTCGCAATCACTACGCCGTCATTCTCAATGGCGAGCCGCTGGAAATCGACTCCCCACTCTCCGGCCATCACCAGCAACGCAATATCGCCTTGGCAATCGCGGCTGCGAATGAATTACGTAACCTTAATGGTTACAACTTGGGCAATCTCGGCGCAACACGTAACTACGCAGGTTACAAAATAACGAATTCTGCAATAGAGACGGGCATTCGCAACACGCGCTGGCCGGGCCGTCTCGAACTCATCCAATTCCCCGAAGGTCCCAGCCTCCTGCTCGACGTAGCTCACAATCCCGCCGGCGCCTGGACCCTTCGCGCAGCGATCGCCGATCTCCCCGAAGCCCAGCCTCGCACTCTTCTCTTCAGTTGTCTCCGCGACAAGAACCTCAAAGAGATGTCCCAGATTCTCTTCCCGCTCTTCGATTCGAGCGCCGACCGGCCCGTACGACCACATCCTTTTCGCCCCGATCGACAACCCGCGCGCTGCGGGCCTCGAAGAACTCCTCGCCGCCGCACGTGCGCTCGATATTCCCGCGCACGCCGCTCCTGATCTTGCCGCCGCCCTGTCGCAGGCGCGCGAACTCACTCCGCCCAACGGCCTCATCCTCGCCACTGGCTCTGTGTACCTCGTAGGCGAAATCCGCCACCTCGCGGTGCAGGGATGACCCCGGAGATGATCCCGGGGACGACTCCCGATCAACCGCCGGCACTCCTCCACGAAAAGCCGTCGCCGCGTGATAGGGCCAAATCTGCCGTCAAGTTTTCGTCCAAAAAGCCCCCGTTCGCGCTCCGATGGCTCTCTTATCTGCTTTTAGTCCCGCTTGTCGGCCTGGCAACCACTGGCTTCGGCTGTATCTCGTTGCTCGTCGGCCTCTGGGACAAATCCGGCCGCCAGCAACATGCGATCGCTCATCTCTGGGCGCGCACGCTGCTCCTCATCAGCTTCTCCCCAGTGAGAATCATCGGTGCGGAGAAGCTTCACGTGCACGAGACCGCCGTCTACGCCTCGAACCACCTCAGCTACATGGACACGCCGGTTCTCTTCGCGCGCCTGCCGTTTCAGTTCCGCATCCTCGCCAAGCAATCTCTCTGGAAGGTCCCGTTCATCGGCTGGTACCTTCACCGCTCCGGCCAGGTTCCAGTGGACCTCAAGGGTTCCCGCTCACTCGTCGCCAGCCTCAACCGCGGCGTCGCCACGCTCAAACAGGGATTGCCGCTCGTGCTCTTTCCCGAAGGAGGCCGCGCCGCCACCGGCAAGCTCCAGACGATGATGTCCGGTTGTGCCTACATGGCGATCAAAGCCCAAGTTCCTCTCGTCCCGCTCACGCTGATCGGCACCTACGAGCTTCTGCCCATCCACGTCTACGCGTTACACCCACGTCCGATACTCGTCGTTGTCGGCGAGCCCATCTCCACCATCGGCCTCCACACGCGTGACGCCGACACTCTGACGAAGCGCCTCTACGAATCCATCTCCGAAACCTACATGCAGTACTCCGCGCAACAGCCAGACTAGCCGTTTGATACGCGGCGTAGAAAACCCAATCCTCTAGGTCGGGCACGCAAGACTATACTTGGGCTTGATGAACTCCACGCCGCACTCCCGTCCTCGCGTCGCCATCCCGCAGCCCACCAGCAAGGACGCTGCTTACAACCAGCGCTCCTGGCCGCAGTACGCCGTAGCGGTCGAACGCAGTGGCGGCGAGCCCGTTGAAATTCCCCTCAACGCCTCTCCGGTCGAGATCGCCAACCTCATCAACACCTGCCAGGCCGTGCTTCTCCCCGGCAGTCCCGCCGATGTCAACCCGCACAAGTACGGTCAGGACCCTATCCCCGAATGCGCCGCCGCTGACCATCCCCGCGAAAATGTCGATGAGCTTCTCCTCCAGGATGCCCACAACCTCTACAAGCCCATCTTCGCGATTTGCTTCGGCATTCAGATCCTCAACGTCTGGCGTGGCGGAACGCTGGTGCAGGATCTCAGTGTCCTGCCGGTCAATCACTCCGCCGGCAAGACGGTAGCCGTCGCCCACACTGCAGCTATCGCGCCGGAATCGCTTCTCGGTACGCTCCTGACCGCAGAAGAGGCTCCCGAACGCGACAACTTCCTGCGTCTCCCCATCAACTCCAGCCACCACCAGGGCCTCGGCATTGCCGGCGACGGACTCCGCGTCTCCGCCCGCTGCCCGCAGGACGCTGTCATCGAGGCCGTCGAAGGCGGTCAGGCCACCGAGGGCGCCACGGCTCACTTTGTCCTCGGCGTTCAGTGGCACCCGGAGCGCAGTTACGACATCAGTCCCGCATCGCGCGCACTCTTCGATCGCTTCATCGCGGAAGCGACAGCATGGGTACCGCGCCCGGTTCATACTTCGGTCGCTTAGTCACCGTCGAAATCGACAGCGGATCTCTTCACCGTTCCGGCAAACACTCCGGGTTCCAAACAACGGCTGCGACTGCCACAAATCGCAAAGTGTATTCACCTCGCCAATACCCTCTCAGGTACAAATTCCGCGCCATCATTCCGCGATCGTGCGAGTCGGTGGAACCCCTGACCGAGAGCGGAGAGCTTCCCGTTGGCCTCTCGTCGAGAGGGCTTGGTGAACATCTTGTGGTCGTTCCGTTAGTCGTCGCGAGGCACGAGGCAAGACCCGAGTCGCGTAAGACGTCGTTGTCGCTGGTGCCGCCACTCTGCGAACGGCGCATCTCTCCGGTGGAGTCGCCCGTTTCTCCATTTCTCGCCGTGCCTCCACGGACGATGACCAACGCCGAAGGACAAAATCGAGGACGGCTACCCACGCAAACATGAGTCCAATCAGTCCAACTGAGATCACTACGCTCATAGAGTCTTTCGACATATTCCTCTCCCGTGCCTCCGACGAAGCTCTGCCGGATTGATTGCCGGCACACTCTAAGCGTCAAATCGGCACGAAAGGTGACAGACAACACGAGAAATTCGAGAACAGTCAGGAGCAGGCCTTCGCACCGGCGAACCGCTCCTCAATCCTCTGCGATACTGGACCTTCGCGATGCCTACCCTCTCCGAGTCCGAGATTGCTTCACTTCTCGCCCCGTACCTGACAGTTCCCCCCCGGGAGAATCTGATGCCTCGGCTCTCCACTTACCTCGATCTGCTCCTCAAGTGGAACGCCCGCACGAATCTCACGGCCATCCGCGATCCGGAAGAGATCGTCCGGCGCCACTTCGGCGAAAGCCTCTTTGCCGGCCAAAATCTCGGGACTCCAGCACCCGCAACTCTACTTGATCTGGGCTCCGGCGCTGGCTTCCCCGGTCTCCCCATCGCTCTCCTGCACCCGGAGATCCACGTCACCCTGGCCGAATCTCAGAACAAAAAGGCCACCTTCCTCCGCGAAGTCGTCCGCACTCTTGGTCTGCCCAACGTCGAAGTCTGGGCCGCTCGCGCCGAAGCCCTCCCAGCTACACGCCGATTCCACACGGTCACTCTGCGCGCCGTCGACAACATGGAAGCCGCCCTCCCCGCAGCCAAACTGCGGATCGTCCCAGGCGGCGAACTCGTACTCCTCACGACGACGCAGCACCTTCCGGCAGGCGGCCGCTCCATCCCCCTGCCAAACTCTGAATCCGGAGTCCTCTACCTCGAGACCGTCCCCGGGTAACTGCGCCCACATCGCAAAGACACCACTTTTGCCCCGGAAAGAGCTTCCAGCGCCCCGGCGGCCATTTCCCGTTTTGGAAAATAAGCCGAAAATTCCTGCGAAATAGCTGTTGTCGTGGCAAGGAACCTTTGTTATAAACAGTGAGCCCTTAGAAATAAGGGAACTCCCCAGGAAGTTTGCGTAAGGCCCAGGAGAGATTCTGTGTCTTGGCAACGGGAGTCATCAAGTGTACGTAGAAAAGAACGCAACCACCGCAGCCAACCCCATCCATGGGGAAGCATCGGCCCCCGAAAAATCTCAGGCCCTCTATCCTTCGACCATGTATCAGAAGGTCCTCGATTATCACGTCGCTGAGATCCTCCTCAGCACGATCGTTCTGGCCGTAATCGCCCTCTTGCGTCTGCACCGCTAGGGCGAGACCGCAACCTCAACCAACCCGGTGCACCCGGCCTCCATTTACATTTCAAAATCACACGAATGTTCCACGTGGAACATCACTGGCCGTATCTCCAAATCTCCTGTCGCTCATCAAAACTGTTCCACGTGGAACAAAAGATTTCCACACGATCCCCCGGGAAACCCCTAAATCTACACCACAAAACGAACGTTCCACACGTTCTCCACAGCCCCTCCCACTTCTGCACAGCCCACCCGCATTGCCACCGTCCTCGGCTCCCGATACCCTTCTCTTTACGCCGATGATCACCATCCACCCAGTCAACAAACCCAAGCCTGCCCCCACCTCCCGCGAAGGTCATCGCCGTCGTCAACCAGAAGGGTGGAGTCGGCAAAACCACCACCGCCATCAACCTCGCCGCCGCCCTCGCCCTCGAAGGCCTTCCCACCCTCCTCATCGACTGCGACCCCCAGGCCAACACCACCGGAGGCCTCGGCTTCGCCCGCGACGAAGCCCGTCTCAGCATCTACGACCTCCTCCTCGGCGCACACGACCGCCGCCGAAGCGCTCCTCGCCACCGAGATCGCCACCCTCAAGCTCATTCCCGGCAGCAAAAACCTCATCGGCGCCAACATCGAGCTGGTCACGCCGAAGGCCGCGAATTCCGCCTCCGCGACGCCCTCGAGCCCATCCGCACCAACTACCCCTTCATCCTCCTCGACTGCCCGCCGGCCCTCGACCTCCTCACCCTCAACGCGCTGGTCGCCGCCGACGGCCTCCTCGTCCCCATGCAGGCCGAGTACTTCGCCCTCGAAGGCATCTCCGAGCTCATGTCCACCCTCGACCGCGTCACCCAGGCCTTCAACCCCGTCGCTCGCCCTCGAAGGCGTCCTGCTCACCATGTACGACGACCGCACCAACCTCTCCCAGCAGGTCACCGAAAACCTCAAAGACTTCTTCGGCGACAAGCTCCTCAAGACCACCATCCCCCGCAACATCCGCCTCGCCGAAGCTCCCAGCCACGGCAAGCCCGTCGCCCTCTACGACCCGCAAATCCCGCGGAGCCGAGGCCTACCGCGAACTGGCCCTCGAAATCCTCACCCGCAACAACATCGAAAGCCCCGAGCGCCAAGACGCCGCAAGGCCGCCGCCGCCGCCGCCGCCAGCTCGCTCAAGTCCTTCCAGCCCCCGAGAAGAAATCCGTTTCTGGAGATCGAAGAATCCGTCATCTGGATGTCCAGCTAATAACCAGCGGTCACCACGTTTCACCACAAACTAACCAGCAGAAAGTCACCCAACAATGTCCAACCGCTACCGCACGATCCCAAACGCCGCGCCCTCGGCAAGGGCCTCGAATCCCTCCTTCCTCGCGCCCTGCCGCCCCGCTCCCACCTCCAGCAACTCCTGTAGAATCAACCGGAAAGCCGCTCGAAATCCCCCTCGACCAGCATCGACCGCAACCCCTTCCAGACCCGCACCCACTTCGACGAGGCCCAAGCTCGACGAACTAGCCCAGTCCATCGCCGCCTCCGGAGTCGTGCAACCCATTGTTGTCAGGCCACTTAGCCCGGATGGGCGGTTACCAGCTGATCACCGGCGAACGCCGCTGGCTCGCCTCCCGCAAAGCCGGCAAAACCACCATCCCCGCCATCGTCCGCCAAGTGTCTGATGAGCAAGCACTTGAGATGACCATCGTCGAAAACCTCCAGCGCGCCGATCTCAACCCCATGGAGCAAGCCCGCGCATATCAACGACTTAGCCAGGACTTCCAGATGACCCAGGAACAGATGGCCACGCGCACCGGCAAAGAGCGCGCCAGCGTAGCTAACTTCCTTCGTTTGTTACGCTTACCAGAACCAATCCAGCAGAAGGTCGAGTCCGGCGACCTCTCCTTCGGCCACGCCCGCACCCTCCTCGCCCTCGACTCCCCCGAATCAATCACCGCCGCCGCCCAAAAGGTCATGGCCCTCACCTTCTCCGTCCGCCAGACCGAAAGCTACGTCCAGGGCCTCATCAACCCGGAAGACCAAACCAAAGAAAGAAGCCAAAGCCGCCGAAGCCCGAAGACCCCAACGTCCGCGAAGCCCAGGACCGCCTCCAGCGCACCCTCGGCCTCAAGGTCAACATCGAAGACAAGAAGGGCAAAGGCCGCGTCATCATCGAGTACTCCGGCCTCGAAGACTTCGACTCCATCCTCACCGCGTTGGGCGGCGAATAATCTCTCGACAACATCGCGCCGGTCACAGACACTTTCAAGACACGCCTCAAAGACACGAACAGGAGACTGCATCATGCGCAAGACGAATCATCTGAAATCTCTATTTGTTCCTTATTCTGTTACAAATTGCAGCTCTCTCTGTCTCCGCGCAAACCGCCACTCGCACACTCGTTCGCACCGGCCATCTCCTCGACGTGAAAACCGGCGCGGAACCTGCCGCCCAGACCATCATCATCATCGGTGACCGCATCACCGCCATCGCCCCCACGGCCTCCACGCCGAAGCAGGCCGGTGACACCGAGATCGACCTGACGAAATACACGGTCATGCCCGGCCTCATCGACGTCCACACGCACCTCACCATGGCCAACAACTTCGACCCCTTCTGGGAGCTCACAATGACTCCCGCCAAGGAAGCCATCATCGGAGTCGAGAACGCTAAGGTCACACTCGAAGCCGGCTTCACCACCGTCCGCAACGTCGGCGCCAACGACTTCACCGACGTAGCCCTTCGCGACGAGATCAACGCCGGCCACATCCCCGGCCCCCACATGCAGGTGAGCGGCCCGGCTATCGGCATCACGGGTGGCCACATGGACGAGAATCTGCTCCCGTACGAGTACCACATCCACGGCGAAGGTGTAGCCGACGGCGTGCCCGGCGTGCAGCACCAGGTCCGCGAAAACATCAAGTACGGCGCCGACCTCATCAAGATCGCGTCCACTGGCGGCGTGCTCTCCAAGGGCGACGACCCGCAGGCCAGCCAGTTCACCAAGGAAGAACTCGTGGCCATCGTCGCCGACGCACATCGCCTCGGCCGCAAGGTCGCCTCGCACGCTCACGGAGCACAAGGTATCCTCTGGGCCGCAGAAGCAGGCGTCGACTCCATCGAGCACGGCACCTATATCAACGACGAGTGCATTGCTGTTATGAAACAGAAGGGCACCTACTTCGTCCCCACTGCCTACCTCATCGATTGGGTCCAGCAGAACGCTCACCTTCCCGCCATCTACGAGCAGAAGATGAAGGACGTCAGCGCCGTCGAGAAGCAGAACGCCATCCACGCCATCAAAGCCGGAGTCAAAGTCGCGCTAGGCACTGACGCCGCTGTCTATCCACACGGCCTCAACGCGCACGAGGTCGATGTCTACGTCAACCAGTTCGGCATGTCACCGCTGCAGGGCATCCAGACCGGCACCATCAACGCGGCCGATCTCATGGGCTGGACCGACAAAGTCGGTACCCTCGAACCCGGCAAATGGGCCGACATCATCGCCATCGACGGTGATCCGCTGAAGGATGTGAAGATCCTCCAGCACGTGTCGTTTGTTATGAAGTCCGGCATCGTCTACAAAGACGAAACCCACAAGCAATAGAAAGGAATCTTTGCGCCGCGCGCGCTCGCATGAAAGCTACCGCTTTTGAGTTTCGTTTCCGCTTCCTCATTCACGCCATCCTCTTCTTTCTTGGCTTCATCGCGCCATGGGACAGATGGCTGCACCTGGACTCCGCAGGCCCCAACGCGCATCTTTGGGGCACTCTCGCCGCCGATCTGTCAATGCTCAAACCCGGTGCTATCTCGATTGCCACCGCGTTTAACCTGCTCCTCGTCCTGGCAACGCTGTGCGCGCTTGCGGCAGCTATTCTGCGAACCTGGGCCTCGGCGTATCTCGGAGCCGCCACTGTGCAGTCTTTCAGCATGCATGGCGACAGTGTCGTCGCGGCTGGCCCCTATCGCTACTTGCGCAATCCGCTTTATCTCGGCATCTTCATCCACACCTTCGCTCTGGCGCTTCTCATGCCGCCCAGCGGAGCCATCTTTTGCATCGTGGCCATCGGCTTCTTCGAACTCCGTCTCATTCTCGGAGAAGAAGCGTTCCTTACCGCCAAACTCGGCGAACCCTATCTTGCCTACTGCGCGCGTGTCCCGCGATTATTTCCCGCATTCACTCCGCGAGTCGCTTCCTCGCCAACTCAGCCTCTATGGCCACTTGCCTTCCTGACCGAGATCTATATGTGGGGAGTTGTGGGTGTCTTTGCCTTGTTCGGCTATCGCTACAACGCCTTCATTCTTATCCGCGGAGTACTCATTGTGCTCGGCGCCTCCCTGGTTGTGCGCGCGTTCACCCCAAGACGATAGCCCGCTGCACCCTGTGCTGTTTCAGATCAGGGTACAACGGGCATCATGTCTGCTCTCAGCCACAGCAATCAGCGCTGGGCGCAATGATCAGGGGAGGGCATTCCCGCAGTGACAGAACCGCGTCGGACGCGCAGTCCCATCGCAACGAAACTACTTCTTCGCCGGGGCGATCGTGTCCTTCGCAACCTTGGCCACGCGGAACTTGACCACGGTCTTGGCTTTGATCTTGATGGTTTCGCCGGTCTGCGGATTGCGACCCAGCCGCGCCTTGCGCTCTGCCTTCACCAGCTTGCCGATACCAGGAATGGTGAACTCGCCATTCTTCTTGGTCTCCTTCACTGCAGTGTCGGCCAGCAACTCCAGACCCGCTGCGGCCTGCTTGTTGGTGATCTCGAGCTTCTCCGCCATGTGGCGAACGAGCGCTGTCTTTGTCATTCCCTTTGCCATTTGTCTTGCTCCTTCTGAAGTCAGAAATAGTTTTGCGGTCCGCTCGCCTGACCAGCACGAAGATTGAGTGGCGGCCGCATCCAAGTTTCAAATGCGAAATCATCAATGTTCATGCGGGTGCGGAGAACCGTACCGCATTTCACCTTCATCCTTTCCAAGCGCTTTGTCAACCACAATTCTCGGGTTTCCACAGGTTTTTTGCGGGTTTTTCCGGTTTTGTTCGTATTCGGGCACTTTTTTCCGCAAAAATCCCAGCAAAATCGAGTTTTTTATTTCTTCATTGCTTTCGTCTCATGCCCATTTTGTCGCAGGACAAGATAAGACACCTTGCCCTGATCGTCCTTGAAGAACTCAATCTCCGCATCGAACGCCGTCGGGAAAAATCTTGTCTCCGACTCCGCGAGCATCGAAAAACTTGGCTGTCCTGTGGCTTGAGTCACCAGGTGCGCGTCGTCAACCGTCACCACAAGGTCGAACTTCGGCCTCAGTTCATAGGTGCCGACATAGCCGGCAAGAGTCTTCGGATCGACCGTCACCACTGCGCGAACCTTTGGTTGAAAATTCGGCCAGTGATACACGGCAGCGATACTGCGCATCACTTCATCGGCCAGCCTCGACCCGCCTTGAGCACTCGTCATCACTACGGCTCCCTCTCCCTCCTGCTCATACGCCCACATCAGGCTTTCAAATCCTGCGTTGACGCCGCCATGTCCAAAGTAGGGATTCGCAGCAGAGCCGCCGATCGCCAACCCCAGGCCGTACTCTCCCATCCCCGGCGTCAGCATCTCTTTCGTCATCTTCTGCGTCAGCACATGATTCGCCTCGCCCTTCAGAGATCGCTGCACCTCGATGAGATAACGTGCAAGATCCGAAGGCGTTGTCCACAAGCCTGCAGCCGCCATCTCCGGGTACGTATGCGCGCCTCCCGCGATCGGCTTGCCATCGCCGTCATAGGGAGTCGCGGCCATCGCACGCATCTCTGCGGGCAACGGTTGTTCATAGGTGCTGTGCGTCATGCCAATCGGCATTAACACGGTGTCGTGCAGGAACTTCGGATATGGCTCCTTCGTTACATCCACGACCATCTGCTGCATGATCGTGTAGCCGCCACCGGAGTAGTTCCACTTGCTTCCCGGCGCCGCCTCAATGCGAATAGCCGCCGTATTCGCAGGTTTCTCTCCATTCAAAACCTGCACGAGAGTCGGAACGGTTGCGTCCGTCGCGTAACCAGGAAAACCATGCACTGTGGTTCCGCCCGTATGCGTCAACAACTCACGCAGCGTCACCGGCTTCCCTCCGGCGACCGCGGCATCCGGCAGCTTCCAGTTCGTCAACTCCGAATTCACATCGGCGTCGAACGACAACTTCCCCTCCTGCACCAGGTGCAGCGCTGCCATCGCCGCCAACGGCTTGCTGATCGACCCTGCTTGAAACAAAGTGTCCGCATTCACCGGCGCACCACCGACACTCATCACTCCAAACCCCTGCGCCCACTCGATCGCGCCATGATGAATTACTGCAATACTTACGCCATTGACATGCAAAGCAGCCATTCGCTCGCTCAGGCTATGACCCGGATGCGGACCGCCCTTGATTACGACGGACGGCAGCAGCCCCGCCTCAACATCTTTGATGTGTTGTTGAGTCTCCGCCGACATCGCCGGCATCTTTTGAGAGTATGTAAACTGACACGCGCCACACGCGAGCGCGAACCCGACGATCCGTCTTAGAACGATCGACATAAACCCTCCCGAAGAGCATCTCGCATTGCGAGGAAAATCACGGCGTAATTCGAAATGTGAAATTCGCATCCGTTCGGCGGCTCTTGGCATCATAGTGAAGCACAGAAACGAAACGCCACTCTCACGTCCTCAATCCCACGCCCCTGATTTAACTTGACGAAACAAGGAGAACTCACATGCCCACGATTACGACCAAAGACGGCACGTCGATCTACTACAAGGACTGGGGCACCGGGCAGCCCATCACCTTCTCCCACGGCTGGCCTCTCACCGCCGATGCATGGGACGCGCAGATGCTTTTTCTCGGGCAGCAGGGTTATCGCGTCATCGCGCACGACCGCCGCGGGAACGGCCGTTCCAGCCAACCCTGGGACGGCAACGACATGGACCACTACGCCGACGATCTTGCCGAGTTGATGAACTTCCTCGATCTCAAGAACACCGTCATGGTCGGCCACTCCACCGGCGGCGGCGAAGTCGCGCGCTACATCGGCCGCCACGGTGCCGGTCGAGTTGCCAAGGCCGTCCTGATCAGTGCCGTCCCGCCGCTTATGCTCAAGACCGACAAAAATTCCGGCGGCCTGCCAATGTCTGCCTTCGACGACATCCGTACCGCCATGGTCGCCAATCGCTCGCAGTTCTACCAGGATCTCACTCTACCCTTCTTCGGATACAACCGGCCGGGTGCGAAGGCCTCGAAGGGCGTCCAGGACAACTTCTGGCTTCAAGGCATGCTCGGCTCACACAAGAGTCAGTACGACACCGTCAAGGCATTCTCCGAGACTGACTTCACCGAGGACCTCAAAAAGATCGACATCCCCGTCCTCGTCCTGCATGGCGACGACGACCAGATCGTTCCCATCGCCGCAGCCGGCCGCGCGTCGGCGAAGATCCTGAAGAACGCCAAACTCAAGGTCTATCCCGGCTATCCGCACGGCATGCCGATCGTCAACGCCGACACGATCAACGCCGACCTGCTCGCGTTCATCAAATCCTGACGCCGGCCCGTGCGAGTCGGCCCTTCGGCGGCGCGTTCCGCATCGCGAGCACGGGTGTCGCATGGACCACCGCCGGGTAACGCGTCTCGACAACCTTCACTGCGCCATCCGTTTTGCTTTGCTCATTCGGCAGTGCGTCCACCCAGCCTCCAAGCTCAAGTGCGATCGACAGGCACGCATCGCGCAGCTCATCGGCGGCAATGCGATTCTCCATGGCTCGCGCCACTACCATGCCACCCACGCACAACGCGGCCACAGCCTGCGCCTTGGCGCGTTTGCACGGATTGTCCTTCGCTACGTTGCGCTCCAGCAAATCCACCATCGCGGCAAATACATTTTCAAAGGCACGCTTCGCATCGCCGCCGGTACGCGTCACGTCTGTCGGCAGCACAATCATCGGGCAGGAGTTCTCAACATCCTCAAAGTGCTGCCGCGAGAGATACGCCCGCACAACCTGTGACGCCACGTCGGTCGAAGCCATGTCGACCGTCACGCCCTCCCACGTATTCTTCCATTCCGAGTCGGTGAAGAAGCAGGCCAGGGCTTTGGTATACAGATCGCTCTTACTGCGGAAGTAGCTGTAGAATCCGCCGTGGGTCAGACCCGCGCCCGCCATGATCTGTTGTACGGAAACGTTGTCGAAGCCGTGCCGATTAAACAATCTGCGTGCGCTGTCGATGATCTTTCTCTTTACTTTGGCTCGATGACCCACCGGATAAGGCATTCGTTCTCCCTTACGTCGTCTGAAAGATCTCTGCACCTGGGTTGATATCTGAAGTATTAGTCCAAAGACTCCGGTTGTCCATACAAAATATGATCTTGAACATAGTTTTTCAGCGTGTTCCCATGCTAGCGGTTGCAACCCGATCTTTCGTTGCGCAGTCGCAATCGCGGTTCCAGGAGGAAACGTCATGAACGAAACCACAAGACAGATTTCTACCCAGACACGCCGCCAGGCAGTCGCAAGTCTTGCAGCGGGTTTGTTTGCCGGTGCCCGCCTGTTGGCCGAGCCTCAGCAACCAGCCATGAAGCAGGTTCCAGCCACATCCGCAAATAGCAAGAGCACCGCGCTCCACCAGGAGATCGACCTCGAAGCGCCTCCGCAGCGCATTTACGAGGTGCTCCTTAGCTCCAAAGACTTCGCCGCATTCTCCGGCGCCCCGGCCCAGATCGACCCCGCAGCCGGTGGAACCTTCTCCCTCTTCGGCGGAATGATCGTCGGCCGCAACGTCGAACTCGTCCCCAACCAGCGCATCGTACAGGCATGGCGTCCCGCCGACTGGCCTGCAGGCCTCTACTCCCTCGTCCGTTTCGAACTCAAGCCGCACGACGCCGGAACCACAGTCGTCCTCGACCACTCCAGCTTTCCCGCAGGCGGGTACGATCATCTCTCCAGCGGATGGCACGAGCACTATTGGGAGCCGCTCAAGAAGTTCCTCGCCTAGGCATGCGACGGTCCGCCCAGAGCGACCGTCTAAAATTGTCGTCATTCTTAGGAGGGGGCAGATGATCTCCGGCGCTCACGTCATCCTCTACAGCAAAGACGCCGATGCGGACCGCGCATTCTTCCGCGATGTGCTCGGGTTCAAGTCCATGGATGCGGGTCATGGCTGGCTGCTCTTCGCCTTGCCGCCAGCCGAGGCCGCATTCCACCCGTCCGATGAAGAGAGAGCTGTCCACGAACTCTACTTCATGTGCGACGACCTCAAAGCCGAAATGGCCTCCCTCGCGAAGAAGAACGTCTCATGCTCTGCCGTTCAGGAACAGCGATGGGGATCCATGACCAGGATGCGGCTGCCCGGTGGCGGCGAAGTGGGCCTCTATCAACCAAAGCATCCGACGGCCCTGGGCTTAGTCGCGAAGTGAAGCACCAGCCGCGGTTGAATCGATTCCCTGGTATCCCGCATCAACCTACAGGTAGTCATTAACATAAGTAGGGGAGTCCACGAATGCAGATCGGCGTCGACAGCTTCGCAGCGCTCGTTCCGGACCCCGTCACCGGCCACATCGTTACTGCGCAGGAACGCATCGCCCACCTCCTCGAAGAGATCGAGCTCGCCGACCAGGTCGGTCTGGACCACTTCGGCCTCGGCGAACACCACCGCAGCGAGTACCTCGACTCTGCGCCCGCCGTCATCCTCGCCGCTGCCGCCGCCCGCACCACAACCATCCGCCTCACGTCTGCCGTCACCGTCCTCAGCGCCGCCGACCCCGTCCGCGTCTTCCAGGAATTCGCCACTCTCGACCTCCTCTCCAACGGACGCGCCGAAATCATCGCCGGCCGCGGCTCCTTTATCGAGGCCTTCCCCCTCTTCGGCCTCAAGCTCGAAGACTACGACGACCTCTTCTCCGAAAAACTCGACCTCCTGCTCGCCCTCCGCGAAGGCACTAACGTCCACTGGTCCGGCAAGCATCGCGCCTCGCTCAGCGGCCAGGGCGTCTATCCGCGGCCCCTGCAAAAGCCGCTGCCCATCTGGCTCGGAGTCGGCGGCACGCCACAATCCTTCATCCGCGCCGGCGTCCTCGGTCTCCCTCTCATGGTCGCGATCATCGGCGGCGAACCCCACCGTTTCCGCCCTCTCATCGACCTCTACCGCGAAGCCGGCAAACGCGCCGGTCACGCCCCTGAGCAGCTCAAAGTCGGCGTCCACGCTCTAGGCTACGTCGCCGACACCGACCAGCAAGCCTCCGACGACTTCTTCCCCGGTTACGCCGACGCCTTCACCAAGATCGGCCAGGAACGCGGCTGGCCTCCCGTCACACGCAACCAATTTGAAGCCCTCCGCCGCCCCACCGGCGCTCTCATGGTCAGCGACCCAGAAACCGTAGCCGCGAAACTTCTGCAGATGAACGAAGCCCTGGGCGGCATCTCCCGCATCAGCTTCCAGATGAGCGTAGCCGCCCTCCCCCACGACAAACTCCTCCACGCCATCGAGCTCCTCGGCACCCGGGTCGCCCCCGTCATCCGCAAAGCCCTGCCAACGCACATCTGAATTTTTCCCTCTGATTTGACCTGCTTTAGTTTTTTGCCTTCGCTATGTCTCTGGTCAACGAGCAAGCTCATCAAAACATCGGCCGTTTCGGCTTCCCCACCAGCGACGCATTCAATATCTCAATCATCGGAGCCGTCACCTTAAATCGCTCCACCACGTCCTTCAGCAGCGTAGCCTTCATCGCCCGCTCCCCGGGCAGCCTCGCCCACACCGCCCATTGCTTCTTCTTCAGCAGATCAATCGCGGGATGATCCTCCGGAAATCCTTTCGGCGCCCGCGACAGGGAAGATCCATCGTCCTCCGTCATCAGCGAACGCATCTTCTTCCCCTTCATAACCCTCCGAAACTCCTCATAGTGTTCCGCCAGATAACGCCGTATCGCGAGCAACTGCTCCCGCTCCGGCATATAAGCCCCCGCGGCAATCACAACCTCATCCGGCGTCACACTGAAATAAAACCCCGCCCCTGAGGTCTTCTGCAGTCCATCCCTCACCCACCACGCGGAAACATGCGTCTTATAGGGCTGCTTATTCTTGCTGAACCGAATGTCCCGGTAGATCCGCATCATGATCTTCTGCGGCGGCCGCACATGCATCGGCGCAAACTCGGCCATCGCCTCGTTCACTTCGCCGATCAGCTTCAACATCGGCTCCTTCAACTCCCGTTCAAACACCTGTCTCCGCGCTTCAAACCATACGCGGTCGTTATTCCGCTTCAACCCCCGCAGAAACTTCAACGCCTCGCCAGAAAAATAGGTCGCCATAGCTCAATCGTAAATCTTCTCCCTCAGCATCTCCCAACCGATTTCACACCCGCGCCCGCGCCACCTCATGTATCCTCGCTTCCAAGGTACGCACACACACATATGGAACCATCGAACATTGCTCTCCTCGTCTTCCTCGGTTTTCTTGCCATCGTTGCTCTCATCACCATCCTCAAGACCCTCTTCACCGTCCGCACCTACACCGCCGGCGTCGTCGAGCGTTTCGGCAAGTTCAACCGCATCGTCCGCCCTGGCCTCCACGTCCTCATCCCCTACGCCGAGAGCGTCTACTTCGTCGACCTCCAGGTCAAGCAGGCCCAGTTCTCCGTCGAAACCAAAACCCACGACAACGTCTTCGTCCAGATCCCCGTCTCCGTGCAGTACCAGATTCTCGACGACAAGATCTACGACGCCTTCTACAAACTCAGCGCCCCGCAAAAACAGATCGAGTCCTTCGTCTTCAACTCCATCCTCGGCCACGTTCCCAAGCTCTCCCTCGACGAGACCTTCGAGCAGCAATCCGGCATCTCCGTCGCCGTCAAAACCGAACTCGACTCCACCATGTCCAGCTTCGGCTACAACATCCTCAACGCTCTCGTCACCGACATCATCCCCGATGTCAAAGTCAAAGATGCGATGAACGATATCAACGCCGCGCAACGTGCTCAGGTCGCCGCCCAGGCTCGTGGCGAAGCCGACAAGATCCTCAAAGTCAAACAAGCCGAGGCCGAAGCCGAATCAAAAGCTCTCCAGGGCAAGGGCATCGCCGCCGAGCGTCAAGCCATCATCGACGGCCTCCGCGCCTCCATCGAAAACTTCCGCGAGTCCGTCCCCGGTTCCACCGCCGAAGACGTCATGGCCCTCGTCCTCCTCACCCAGTACTTCGACACCCTCCGCGACATCGGCACCAAGGGCGGATCCAGCACCATCTTCCTCCCCAACAACCCCGGTGCCGCCAACGACTTCCAGACCCAGATCCTCGCCGGCCTCAAAGCAGGCGGCCTCGGCAACATCACCACTCCAATCACGCCTCGCTCCTTCCAACCGCCACCGTCGCCCAATTCCTAGCTTCGAGGTTCTGAACCCGAGGCCGTAGCGACGCGAGTTCGTACACGTGTGCGAAAAAAAGACCTTGCGCCGCCCTGTCGATGCAGCTGCAATCCGACGCCATGGGCGGAGGCTCTGGTTCTACCACGGTGACCGTCTGGAAGGCTGTTGGGTACACCACGTGCCCTGGGCAAACGGTTCGAAGAAAATCACAACCTGTTCCATAAATTTCAAATAAATCGGTCTACCCGAAGACTGCCCGGCGCATCTCACTCACAAGGTCTGCAGAGGCCCACTTTTCGACTGCGTTTTTTGGGGAACTCCCCTTTGCCGTTTTTCTTCGGTCGTTGCACTGAAGCCCGGTGTCCCTGCCAGACAGCCAATCATAGAGGAGTAAATGATGCTACGATTTGCGTGCCCCGAATTAAAAGCTCTTGCCGCCATGATGCAGGAGAAATACGACACAAGAAACAAGTTGATCCTCCGCAACAGTTCAGACACTGATCTGCGGAATGTGGAGCACGACCTCATTCGGATACACCGGTCAATCGCCCGCCATCGCCGCAACTGCACCTACTGCAAACCCTACGCAAACCTCGCGAAGGCAACCCCAATGCGAGCAGGACAGCTTCCACGCAGCAGCCCCTTCATCTCGTTTGATATAGCGAGCTGATCGATGCGGCCTATCGGGGACCGCTCTGCGCGAAACTCTGCTGCAGAAACTCAAGCACCTTCGGCGTAGCGTCCAGCGACGACTCCGCATTTCCTTGCGTCGTCCCACCAAAGTTCATGGACTCGCCGCTGATCGGATGGCTCACTCCCCCCGTCCACGCCGGCATGATCCCCGGCGCTCCCACGCGATGTCCCGCATGAGGATAATTCAGCCGCTCATACCGATAGGCAAAATTTGCCTGCTTCAGACGATGCATCACAGCATCTGTCATGGCTTGCGATTCCCACACCCCATCGCTCTCTCCGGAGAGCACAAGGATCGGCCCATGCGTTTGTTCCACCGGAATCGCCGCTGCGGCATCCCTTAGAGGATCTTGTTGCCTCATCCGCGGCACAACATACGCCAGCGGCTGACCCTTCCATGTCCACGCCGCGCCCATCGTCCGTCCACAACACGCGGCATAGCGCACATTCGCAGGAACGTAAGCCACCACTGCGTGGATCTGCGGATACATCGACCCCAACTGCAGCGCCAGCTCTCCTCCGCGCGACGTCCCCATCACCGCAATCTTGTCCGGAACCACCTCGGGCCGTTGCATCATCCAGTTCAGCGCCTCGCCGAAATACTCCAACGGGATATTCTCAAGACTGCTGGGCAAGTCTTCATAGTGAAAGTAAGCCAGCGCCAGAGCAGCGTAACCATGCGATGCCAGCCACGCGGCCTTTCGCTGCGGTACACCGCCCTCAGAGCCCCCAACCACCAGTACCCCAGGATGCTGTCCCGTACCCTCGGGAATAAAAAACACTCCGTGCAGAGCGCCTTTCAGCTTGATCTGCCGCACTCCCTCTCGTATCGCCATCTGCTCCAGTTGCCCGCTGGCAATCTGCTTCCCGTCCGCCATCACCTGAAAGCTGATCGTCTCCACGCCAAACTCACGTGGCGGTTGGTAGACATGCACGTCCTTCGCCGTCGGCATCATCGACCATATCAGTCCCATCGCCGAGACGCCGTGATAGGCACCCTTCACTGGAGCCTGTTTCGCAACGTCCACCACTCCGCTTTCATCCGCAACAAACTCTGCCGCGGACGCCCACGACCCTCCCGCGCCATCCGTCAGCGCAGCATCAATGGTGACGTGCTTCTGCGGCCCCAGCCCGGTCACTCGAATCGTGGCAGTCTCATCGACCATGATTCGCGACGGCGCAATCTCAAGCGTCTGGGCGCCGAGAAGCCCAACCGCGTTCGCAGCAACACCAAGACAAAGAGCAATCAGCAGCCTGAGTTTCATAGCAGCAACCTGCGAATCGCAGTCTACACGGCTGCCTGCTTGCAACAAAGAAAATTACCGTCAAAGTTGAGAACTGTCGTTTCACTCACCCATCGCGCAACAAAGCATCGCCACTAAAGCGAGAGCGGACTCGGGTGAAGTGCTCCTTGACACCGTTTAACGGTTCGGCGTAGATTTGCCCCGTCTTTCGAACGCGAGTGGCGGCTCCCTATTTTCGCTGTTGGATTCCGCCCCTCGACATGCCATAGCCTTCCATAAATCCGTAAAGAATCTGACTGCCACGAGCGTCCCGCCAGGTGCCACTTGACGAATATCAGAACTGTTCCAGCGACACGATCCATGCACGGGCTCGGTGTCTTTTGCGCGATCGCTGCCTCGACCTGGTTAGGCGGAGCGGAGGCTCCAACGAAGCTGGTAAGCGCCGGCTTCTCTCCGGTCGTCATATCCCTGTGCATGATCGTTGGAGTTTTTTTCGCACGATGGACAGTACCAACGCTTCTAAAGGGCACATCGTATGTGATGTACGACCTAAAGCAAAAACCCCATCTTATGATTTGGGCCGTACTCGCCGGCGGCATCTGGGCTGTCGCAAATACGTTGACAATTGTTGCTGTACGCGACGTTGGCCTCGCGATCGCTTTTCCTCTCTGGAACATTAATTCCCTGGTCGGACTCTTTTGGGGTTGGTTGTTCTTTGGAGAGTTGCGTGGCGCTGGACCGAAAACGTGGATCAGCGTTCTGGGCGGAGCGCTGGCCATCACGATTGGCGCTGTCGCTCTGTCCTTCGCAACAGCTGGCTCCGGCGTGATCTCTGCGCATCGTGTCTTCTCCGGAGTCTCTGCCGCACTCGGAGCAGGTCTTCTATTGGGCACAATGTACATACCCTATCGAAAGGCCTATCTTTCCGGCCTCAACCCGCTCTCATTCGTCACCATTTTTACGCTCGGCGAATTGACGATCATCACGCTCATGGCCTTCACGCTGCACGACGGCGGCAGTTCGACTCTGGTCCAATTGAGGGAAATCAAATCTTCCACTCTGTGGCTTTTCCTTGGAGGATTCTGCTGGGTCATCGGTGACCTCTTCCAGCAGTACGGCACCAAGTATGTAGGCATCAGTAGAGCCATCCCACTGTCCAACACCAATCAGCTCTGGGGACTGGCCTGGGGCGCTCTCGTGTTCGGAGAATTTATTCACTTTAGCCGATCCACTCAGGTGGCTATCTTCTCCGCCTCGGCGCTGATGATTCTGGGCGCTCTTGCAATCAGTACGGCCGCTGCGCCTGCTGGTGAGCGCGCTTCATGCATTCAAGCCATCACCCGGGAATGCACTCGATACAGTATGGATCTCGATCAAACCATCGCGGCACAGAATGGCGAGGAACCGGCATCCAGTTACATTCACAGACGGCACTGGTGGGACTACGTGATTCTTGTCTGCGCTCTGGGAGTCTTTGGCCTGTTTGCTGCTTACGCCAGGCGACCTCCCCTGGCCATCAACTACAGCTATGCACTGATGCTGATCGGAGTCATGCTGCTGTTTCTGGTCGCCGGTGGGTGGGCGTTGTGGAAGTACACACGCTTTGCATAACATCGACGTGATCGTCGCGTCATGAGAATTCAGACAATATTTCTTCGGGCTGGCCGTCGCATTCAACGCAGTGGATGCCGCCAGCTTCAAGAAATGCACTCATAAAAAGCGGCGATTATTTCTCATCCCGCAACAACGCCCCCGCAGCCCAGAGCACCGGAGCCTGCCCATGAAAATCCCCAGTCCTCCGCTTCCGCTGGTAGTAGTACTGCAGATCATCTTTCTTCCCCGTCCCCTCGCACACCTGCGTCACGTCATAGTTCTGGTCCACATACCCCACGACCGCAATCCAGCTCTTCCGTGCCGCCGGCCCATACGTCGCCGCATCCAGCCAGCCGTGCTTCACACCCGTAATCATCGCAAAGCTGAACATCGCTGAACTCGAGCTCTCCGGCCACGCATCGTCCTTGTCGATCAGCTCCCGCCACATCCCATCCTTGCCCTGATACTTCAGCAGCGAGGCCATCATTAACTTGTAACCTTTCATAATCCGCGCCCGGTCCGGATGATTCTCCGGCAGCGACCGCAGCATCTCCGCCATCCCCGCCGCCACCCATCCATCGCCACGCCCCCAGAAGTACTTCACATCCGGAGCATGGAAGAACAACCCATTCGGCTGCTGCAGCTTATCCAGGTACGACACCATCTCCTTCGCATCCCGGTCGAGATACTTCTTGTCCCCCGTCGCCCGATACGCCTCCAGCTGCAGCATCACCAGCATGTACATATCGTCGATCCAGTACCGCGTCTCCCCCGACAACCCATCCGGCTGCGGATTCTCCCACTGCCGGTCCGCCCACCACACACCCTCCTTCAAAAACTTCTCATCCTTAGTCTGCCGCGCAATCTCCAGCGGTACGACTCCAAAGATCGAGTCATCCACATGATGCCGCTGTGGTCTCCGGTCAGCCTCCGCCCCACCCGGCATCAGCGGCTCAAACTTCTTGATCAACTCCTGCCGCAGCGCATCGTCATGCGTCAGCTCCGCAAACGTCAGCGCGCCATACCACGTACAAACCTCCGAGTAGTGGATCGTCTTCGTGTACTGGTGCGGACTCGTCACAAAGTGTTCCGCCAGATGCTTCCCCACCTCCTGCGGCGAAACTCCCGCAGGCCAGTTGTCAAAGTAGTTCGCCTGCGCAGAAGCCACACTCACACAACTCGCCAGCAAACATCCCAGCAACCCAATCTTCGAAATCATCTTCACCTCGCCAAAATCCACTTAAGTTTCAACGTCGAACATTCTACCGCTCAAAACACTCTTTCACTCCCAAAATAAATCTGCAAAATATGTGGCATCTGTTACGCACTCGGGAGAAGCGCGCTTTTCCCACGCATCCGCGTCCAAAGTATCAGAACGAAAACCCAAATGTATGTGCGTTTTCCATGCCTGAGACGAAGAGTTCCCTGCGAAAAGCCGCTGCCCGACAGGCGAACTGATGGGACAGCGCAACGACATCGGTTTGGGCCGTGGTTTCGCTAGCTACGCTTTGGGCGAGGGATCCAGAATGACAAATTTTTGCGAGTGGCTGATGAAGATCGATTGAAATTCGAATGTCGGCATCAATCCATCCGTGTCCTTTCCAACCGTCCGCGGCAGAGAATAGGCCACCACGTCTGCCATCTTCTTTCGTCCGAAGCGAAGTTGCCGAACGTTTTTCTTATATCCAACGAACTGATATGAGGGACTGGAAATCGTCGCGGCGGAGAATCTTTGCATGGTTGCTCCGACGCCCAGGCTCTCAACCCCGCCAAAGAGGTATAGGAAGTTCGCGCCGGAGTCCAACTGCAGCGAAATCGATTTGTTGCTGAGTTCGACGGAGTAGCCGGTGACGATGAGCCTATGTTTGATAGTTTCTCCATCCATAATCCCGTCGAGGGTTACGGGCAGGTGTTCACCCTCGAACATGTCGGACATCGGGCCAAGACCTAGCTGCAAGTCGACGGTGTGATGTCGATTGTCGATCAGCAGATCGAAGTGGCTCAGAAAATCCTCCCCTAACACGCCGCGTACGTTCGGGAGGGGGTGTGGCCCGGGTAGGACATTGACGTTCAGATCGCGAACCGCGAGTCCCGCGATCGAAATTGATCTGGAATGGGCGATAGAGACGTGCAACTTCGCCTCGATCCCTGTCACTTCCTTCTCGCCGACGAGAGGAAGTGACAGTTGATCGGCAAGTTTCCGATCAATGATCGTAGTGTTGTTGCCGGTGTCCAACATAAAGTTGAACGGCCCGGCACCGTTGATGCTGACAGGGACAATCACCATGAAGCGCTCGTCCATCGGGAACCGAACCCTGACGATGTTCTCGTCCGGTGAGGCGGCGATCGCGGAAAGCGTACAGGCGAACAGCAATAGGACAATAGTGCGCCTGATGACACAGATTCGCGACATCACGTTCACCTCGAACGATCGCCAGAAGAATTTTTTGGGCCTTTGAGCAATTCGGAGGCTGTTTGGGTGACGGCGATAACCTCGAGATACTCCGCGTCCACCAAGGTTCGCTTGGGATCCTTCGACTGATTGTGAGAAGCCCACAGATTTACCAGATCCGCACGAAGCGCCGTTCGGTCCTCCGCCCCGAGCGCAGCGAACGCACGCGTCGTCGGTCCATAGTTCTGCCGGAAGAATTCCACGACATCGGCCGGCGAGAAGGGGTAGTCGAATCGGTAGATGACACGCGTGAGCCGCAGATCGGAGACACCAGCTCCAAATCGCTCGCGCACGGTATTCTCGTCTCCCCACAGAACCGGCGACGGCATACCCGGCGGCGCGATGAAGCGCGTGAACGTTTTGAACATCTGACCGATGAAACCCTCTTTGGTCCAGTTGCCCATCGCAATTGTCCCGCCCGGGCGGCAGACACGCAGGAGTTCGGACGCTACCAGTTCGGGGCGTGGAGCGAACATCGCGCCGAAGAGGCTGGTGACGAAATCGAAGCTGGCGACTTGGTAGGGCAGTGCCTCTGCGTCTCCTTCGTCGAAGCGAGCGTCGAGTCCTTCCGACTCCGCCCGGCCCCGCGCTGCCGCGATCGCGTTCGTCGCAATATCAACGCCCGTAACCTTGGCGCCTCTGCGTGCAGCGATAAGCGCGACCTGCCCCGATCCGCACGCCACGTCGAGCAGTGTGCTTCCGGAATCCACGGCCAATCGATCGAGGAACTGGTGGGCGCTCGCTTCCATGAAGCGGGAAAAGAAATCGTAGTTTCCGTCCATCCACGTCGCTTTCAAACGGGTCTTCAGCGCGTCGATGTCGGTGTTGGCGGTGTTTCCTATTGTTGTTGCGGTTGCTATCATGGTTGTCTACTCCGGTTTCTTGTGTCGTATGTGCCAGGGAATGAGCGCCCTTGACAACATTCACTTTGCGACACAGTAGCGGGCACTGGATTACCCGCACGTCCGGTTTGCTTGACTGATCAAACAGGCCCCCAAATTCACTTGACCTATCGTTCCGAATTCTTTGCCGAGAAGCCTGCTGAACGAGGCACTCGCAACATCTAACGTCTATGGATGCATTGTCAGAAGTTCTTCGAGTCATCAAGATCGACTCGGCCATTTACCTCAACGGACGGTTCTCCGAGCCCTGGTGCGTCACGACTCCGGAGTCCTGTGCACTCGCGCCGATGTTTGACCGGGGACCCGGTCAACTGATCGTCTATCACCTGCTGTGCGAGGGGCGTGCCTACGTTCATTTGCCCGACGGTGCACGCATTGCGCTATCACCTGGTGATCTCGTCACGTTTCCGCATGGCCATGAACATGTGTTCGGTGGGGGTCCTCGCATGACCCCAGTCGATGCGCGAGCCGTCTTGCCGAGTATCCTCGAAGCCGGCTTGAAACCGATACACTATGGCGGTGGCGGTGCACCATGCCATTTCATCTGCGGCTTTCTCGTCTACGACCCGCAACTGAGCCAGGCTATCTTCGGCGGGTTGCCTCCGATCATCAAGGTCAGCATCCGCGGCGATGAGTCGGGCCATTGGCTGGAGAACTCCATCAAATTTTCGGTCGCGCATGCCGCAAACTGCGAGGCCGGTGCGGACGCAACGCTGACCAAGCTCTCGGAGGTGCTCTTTGCCGAGACGCTTCGCCGGTATGTGAAGGAACTTCCTGAAGACCAGACAGGCTGGCTCGCCGGAACCCGCGATGAAGCGGTTGGCAAGTCGCTGACACTTCTTCACCATCGGCCTGCGCATCCGTGGACGCTCGCCGAGTTGGCACGCGAGACCGGCTTGTCGCGTACGGTGCTGTCCGAACGCTTCCGGCACTTCCTCGGGGAGCCGCCGATGACGTACCTCACGCGCTGGCGACTCAACCTGGGCGCGCGAGGGCTCGTCTCAACAAGTCGCAGCGTTGCCCAGATCGCGATCGAGACAGGTTATGAATCGGAAGCTGCTTTCAATCGAGCGTTCAAGCGTCAGTACGGTCTACCACCTGCCCGATATCGCAAAACAAAGGCAGTCGAGCGCAGTGAAGCCATGCGCTGACTGCTGGCAGATGTTCTCCCGACAAGCGGAAAGGCATCGGCCAAAACGTATAGAATGGCTCCGTTTGAGGCCGGCCCTCGAGCGCGCAAGTAGCTCCCTCTCAACTTACGACAATTAAGCTTCCAGTTCCCAGGGCATCTGTCACCTGAATTCAAGGAGATATATCGATGCGGAATATGGTGTTGCTTTTCGCTGTCGTTCTACTTTTCTCCGGCTGCAATCCCCCAAATCCACTCAAACTGGGTTCGTAGGCGGTCCGGTGCAGCGGGCCAACTGGCTACCTTCGCCAAAGACCGGAGATCTTCGCTCTACGTCCGCGCTACTGTCCGGAGGCAGCAATCACCAGCGGCCAATGGACGCCCCCAGCGGTAAAAGTAAATCGATAGAGATCGACCGATCCGCTCGCTCCGCAGGTGCCAATTAGCTCTCTTGTCTCCGTAACTTTCCTTGCCTGTCTTTCGTGCCGGATCGCGGGCGTCGAAATTCAAGAGGTTACCTCAGCAGAGTGACCAGTCCGGTAACTACGAGGGCAGCGGCCCACACCAGGTGAAGGTTCAGCCACGCCTTCCGCAGAACCCCGAGGCCGATCTTGCTAAAAACCACCCACGCGATGAGTCCTGTGACTGCAAGGTAGGCGATCGTGTGGACAGCAGTGGCGGCCAGCGCGGCGAGAGGGCTGGCGGCCGCCGACATGTGATGGTGGCCTGCCATTCGGTCTGCCGCTTCGACTGTGCTGCTGCCCAGCAACACCGGCAACACCATCACACCCGCGCCATGCGCCGAAGCTACCAGAAACGACCAGATCGTTAGGTCCCTAAAGCCCACTTGCATGCGAACCCAACGCGGGTGGTGATGCCGAATCAAGGAGTAGATTCCAAGACCGAGCAGCACCGCGGCCACGGGATAACGGATGGCCTCCGACGACAGCCTCATGCCGAGAAAGGCCGCAGCCAACACCACGCTGCCGATGGCCAGCGCGTGGCCAAGCGCGATCGGGACAAGCGCTCTCGCTACTGCACTACCCTTGCGCTCCTGCATCCCCAGCGCCACCGCGAAGAGCCACCCCATCCCGGGGTTGATTCCGTGGTAAGCACCGAGCAGCAGCATCAGCCACATTGCCGTTGAGCTCATATCAGCGTGTGTCATCGCGCCTCCGAATAGCAGTACGAGTCAGATGAGGCGTCGCCGCCTTCCAGCCGCACCTGATGTGCTCGCAGCCCGTCGAACTCGACAAAGAACTTTTCGTCGAGCTTCATTCCGCCCTTCGGATCAACGTCGACCTTCGCCATCCAGCTCTTCACGCCGTCTGGATAGAACTGGTCATCCCACGGAGAGTAAAGCGAGTTGGTGAAATAGATACGCTTGCCGTCGCGGCTGATCTCGACCATCTGCGGGCCGCCGTTGAGCGGCTGCTCGGGCTTGCTCGGGTGCGCCGCTCGGCGCACGATGCCGCCGAGATGGATTGAGCCGGTCTTCTTCGGGTTGGCGGGGTCGGAGACATCGTACTGAATGAACTCTCCGGTTGCCCAGCAGGAAACATAGAGGAAGCGGTCGTCGAGCGACAAGTTGATGTCGGTTATGAACGGTGGCACGGCCTTGAGGTCCTTCAGAAAGGACGGTAGCTTTTCCGGCTCAGCAGCAGGCTCCGCCGGGATTTCAATTATCTTGCGGACGGCCCACTTCCCGTTCTTACCGCCGCTTTCGCGATACCACATCCAGATCGAGGAGGAAAGGTCCTTGAGCGATACGACTACACCGGCGAATCCGTGGGTCTTGTTGGGATCGTGAGAGGGGCGCAACTCGAGCACCATCTGTTGTTCCGCACCGAGGTCCAGTTCCTGCAGATGACGCCGCTTGTCCAGGTCCCAGACATGAATCTTGTGGCCGTACTTCCCGGCCAGCAACAACTCCGGATTGGCGCCGTCTTTCACCATGTTCGGCGTGCCCCATTCGGAGGTAAGCATCGTGTCGTGACCCAGGTGCCACCAGAAGTCGTAGGCCAGTTGCTGCGAGCCACGATCCTTTTCCCAGGGGCCCTTCAACTCGAACGTTTCCGCGTCCATCAAAAAGATGCCGCCGGGCCCGTCTCCGCTGGCTGATCCGAGTGCGCTCCCGTAGACGCCGTCCGGTCCGCAATGAATTGTATGGGGCGACGTATAGCCGGTGTTCTTGATGAACTCTTCCGGCTCAATCACCTTCATAATCCTCGGCTGCTTGGGATTCGGCTTCGTATCCAGGATGTAAATACGGGAAGACCCGATGCCCGGCACGATCAGGTAGCGGCGTTCCATGTGGGGATGCGGGTTTTGTGGGCAGAGGCAAGCGCTGCAAGCATTCCAGCCGAAGTGATGAAGCTCATTATCACCACGGCCAAAATCCACCTGCCCGACGAGTTGGCCATACTCGGACGAATCTGGGTCAAGATCAATGACACCCATGGCGTCGTGCTTTCCATTCTTGCCAGCGTTAAGCAGCGCAACATAAGCAAAGCGTTCTGCCGGCGCCTGCATCGCCATCCCTGGTGAAGGGTAAAAGGTTGGATCCGGCATTAAGGACTTATTCATGGTTCTCCTAGAGCAAAGTATCCGCCGAAGGATTTGCCTCGACGGGTGTTTGGACGCAGCGTAGGCGGCCGGGAACTTGAAAGCCTGCTACCGCGGCTGCGGTGCCGACACGTAAATCGCGACGATTGACATGAAGCCCTCCGGCGCCTTTCCTTTTCAGTCTAGGGGTCGATGGATTTCGCCGGTAGAGCGTTAGCAGACAACGAACCCACGATTTCTGCCAAAAGACGATTCCCACCAAAATTGCAATGAAAATGGAAGAGGAAGAGAAGGTTAGTGAACGGAACGTCGCCCGAAAGACGCTCTGTATTGGCCAGGTGTAACTCCAAGGCGTCGCCTGAACATGCGCCGGAGCGTCTCCGCAGTGGCGAAGCCGCTGGCATCCGCGATCTCCTCTAGAGTCAGTGTCGCCGATTCAAGCTGACGTCGCGCCGCTTCGAGGCGAAGGTCCTCGATGTGCCTCGCTGGTGTTTTGCCCAATTCTTGTTGAAACAAACGGGCGAAGTTGCGAGGACTCATGGCGGAACGGCGCGCGAGACTGTCGACCGTGAGGTCGCGCCGGATGTTATCTGGAAGCCAGGCAAGCAGGTCGCCAAGCGGGCGGTTTTCACGGGTTTGTGCTGCAAGAGTCGTGCTGAACTGCGATTGGCCGCCAGCGCGCTGCAGAAACACGACCATGATTTGTGCAACTTTGAGGGCAACCGGTCTGCCTAGATCTTCTTCCACCAACGCCAGTGCAAGATCGATACCAGCGGTGACTCCTGCCGATGTGTAACAGTTGCCGTCTTGGACATAGATGGGGTCCGGGTCGACAGTGACTAACGGATGGTCTCGCGCGAGCGTGTCGCACCAGTTCCAATGAGTGGTCGCGCGCCGGCCATCGAGCAACCCGGCGGCAGCCAGCACAAGAGCGCCCGTACAAACCGAACCGAAGCGCCTGCTCCTTCCACTGCATTCTCTAAGCCAGTTCAGAAAATCCTGCTCAAACCGCATCTTCTGATCAAAACTGTCGAATCCGGCCACCAGCAGTGTATCGATCGGGCCGTGGCATTCTCGATACGTCTGGTCAGTATTCAGCGTCGCGCCCATCTGACTTAGCACGACGCGTTCCGGTCCCGACGAAATGATGTTGACTTCGTAGGCCGGATCTCGGCCCTGCAGACGATTCGCGTCGCGGAAAACTTCGACTGGACCGAACAGGTCAAGCGTCCTGACTGGTGGTACAGCCACAATAAGAACACGACGCGGGCTCCGCGTGACAGGACGCGCATGTCCATCGGTACGTGTTCCGTTGTTTCTAGCTTGCTGGCGCATGGCCACAGGAAAAAATGGACTAAGGTACGACAGAGACAACGATTCATCATAAACCGCGTAGGCACCATCGCGACGACTGACTGCTGGCCGAATTTCCCTCGCTAGATCCGGTCATGGCAGCTGTGGGAATGAGAATTGCGGACTCGATATCACTCAGGGCATTGTTTACTCGCTCCGCAGTGCCACCATCGGCTCCACGCTTGCCGCGCGCCGCGCTGGAATCAACGACGCCAACACCGCTGTTAGGGCCAGTAGCAGCGTAGTCAAGGTCAGCATGATTGGGTCCCATGGCTTAACTCCGAACAGCTGATCGGTCATCAGCTTTCCGGCCCCAATCGCAGCCGGAATGCCAACCGCCAGTCCGATTCCTACCTGCGAAAAAGCGCTATTCAGAACCATCTTTACGATTTGCCCGCGATCCGCCCCCAGTGCCATACGCACCCCGATTTCACCGGTCCGTTGTTCCACCATATATGCCATCACACCGTACAGCCCAACCGCCGCCAGCACTAATCCGAGCACGCCGAACAGCGTCGTGAGCGTCGCAATCATGTTTTCCTGCTGGAAGTCCGCGCCCACGACTTTGGAGTACGGATCAACGCCGTAAAGGACTAAATCCGGATCGACACTGACCAGCGCCTTGCGCACGCGTTCCTCCATGCCCGGCGGATTGCCCGGCGCCCAGATCGCGATGTTGTACAGGTAGTGAGACCAGGTCTCGCCGGCTGTATAGGCCGGATCGTCGTACTGCACTGTCTGTGTCTCCGGGATCCAAAACATGGGCCGTATTGGGTCCTTGTAGTCGTAGGTCATATACCGCATGTCCCTTGCGACTCCAACGATCTCGTAGGTTCCGGAATACTTGATTTTGTCAGGTCCGAAATGCTGCCCGATCGGGTTCTGGTTTTTGAAGAATCTCTTCGCAAACGCTTCGTTAATGACTGCGACCTTTCGTGTCGTCGCGGTGTCGTCCTCGGTAATTGGCCGGCCAAGCGCGATCTTCGCGCCTATCGTTTCGAAGAACCCGGGCATCACTCGCGCCCATCCCGCACCTGTGTCTTCTTTGGCCCCAGGCTCCGGCCTGCCTTGCACACGAATCCCATCGTTCCAGCTATCGCCAGTCATCGGGGCATAGAGCGCCGGAGCCACCATCCGTACACCGGGAATCTGACGCAGGCGATCGTTAATTTTCTCAAACATCGGCTCCAGCTCTTCCGGTTTGTAATTGCCAAGCGACGGATTGATCCACGCGATATACCGGCCCTCCGTCTCGAATCCGAAGTTCTGGTGCTCCAGATTCCGGAGGCTCTTGCCGAGGAGCGCCGCTGCCGACAGTAGTACCAGCGACATCGCCGCCTGGCCGATCACCAGCGATCTCTGCATCCACGAGCGGCCGCCGCTCACAGAACGATTCGCCCCTCGCAGCGCCTCCACCGGATCAGCATGAGAGGTCATCCACGCCGGCGCAATCCCAAAAATTACCCCCGTCAGCACCGACATCCCCAGCGTGAACAGCAGCACCGGCCACGATGGCGTCGCATCAACGGGTACGTAGTTATTCGGGCCGCCGATCTGGAAGGCCAGATGGAGAATCAACCTCGTCCCTGCATAGGCAACACCGATACCGACGGCTCCGCCAATCACGGCAAGCATCACAGATTCCACCAGTGCTTTGCTCACCAGCCGCCGCCGCGAAGCGCCCAGTGCCATGCGTATCGACGTCTGCGCGCGATCCTTCAAACCGCGCGCCAGCATCAGATTCGCCAGATTCCCGCACGCCACCAGCAGCACACAACCTGCTGCCACCAGCAGCAGCTTCAGCCCAGCCTGATACTGATCTCTCATCGCTGCCACTCCGGCGCCGCCCGGGATCAGATGCAGCGTCTGCTGCTGCCACAGTTGTTTCTCGCCTGGCTCCATATCGGGCACGTGGCTCGCCAGCCAATCGTGGAACTCCACTTTCAACTTTGCTTCGAGCGATTTCGGATCGACCCCCGGACGCACTCTCCCAATCAGGTCCAGAAAGTTGCCATTCGGTCGTTTCAAACGCGAAGTCGTTCCATCGATCAGCAGCTCCGATGTCAGCGGCAGCCAGAAATCCGGCATACCCCACCCCGCCAGCTTCGCTCCGTAAAATCCCGGCGCAGCCACGCCAATCACCGTGAACGGATGTCCGTTGATCAGATAGCTGGCGCCAACCACCGACGGGTCGGAGCCATATTTCTCCTGCCAGATGCGGTAGCTCATCACTGCCACTGGCGGCGCGGCTTCCTGATCGTCCGCGTCGGTCATCAGCCGCCCGCGCCACGGCTGGATGCCCAGAGTCGTGAAGAAGTTTCCCGACACATACTCCCCGTTGCGCGTATCTGCCTGCGCCTGCGACCCCACTCTGCGGACGCCAAGCGGCGCGTTACCCGCCTGCAGAGCCGCCAGGTCAGTGAACTCCGGTGTGTGCGCGCGGAAGTTCTTGTACGCCTCCCACGAGAACAGCGAAAAATCCCCATCGCTCCCCTGGGTATACCCGCCCCAGTTACAGCAGCGAATCTTATCCCCGATCCTCCACAGCTCATCTGGCTTCGTCACCGGCAGCGACTTCAGCATCACCTGGTGCACCAGCGTAAAGATCGCCGTTGTCGCTCCGATCCCCAGTGCCAGCGTGATCACCGCCGTCGCCGTGAACCCCGGTGCCTTCCGCAGTTGTCGAATCGCGTCGCGCAAATCGGCCAGCAGCATTCGTCCCCCAAATTTGTCTGCAATCGAGAAATCCCGCTTTGAGGTACGAGAACAATCACGCTGGAGTTCCCCGGAAAATAATTCATTTCATAGCAAAAAAAGTTCATTTCATAACAAAGATGAAGCGAAAGGTTGGGGTAATCGCCAAATTTCCCCTTGACAACTCAATAACCATTTGGTTATGGTTTCAAACATGCCGAGCGCCGCAGACAATCTCTTCAAAGCCCTCTCGGATCCCACCCGCCGATCGATCTACGAACGGCTGACCCGCGACGGCGAGCAGACGGTTCACGCTTTAACCGAGCGCGCCGGTGTCTCTCAGCCGATGGTTTCGAAGCACCTGTCTGCCTTGAAACGTGCCCGGCTGGTTCGCAATCGCCGCCACGGGCGCGAGACCCACTACCACGCCAGACCCGAAGCTCTCGCGCCGCTCGTAGACTGGATCGGCAACTATGGTGCCTTTTGGCAAAGCAAATTGGATCGCCTCGAAGACGTTCTTGAAAGGATGGACAAATGACGACACCTGAAACTTCTACCCGTTCCGTTATCGTGGAAAAAGAATTTCCTCATCCGCCACAAAAAGTGTGGCGCGCCCTCACCGAGAGCTCTTTGATCGAACAGTGGCTGATGAAGAATGACTTTCAACCTGTCGAGGGGCACTCGTTCCAATTGCGCATGGATCCGGTGCCGAACTGGAACGGCATCATTGACTGCGAGGTCGTCACCGTGGAACCCAGCAAGACACTTTCTTACACCTGGGGCACGTTAGGCCTTGGGAGCGTCGTCACATTTACGCTGACGCCGACCGATGCGGGTACTCATCTGCGTGTGGAGCAGTCCGGCTTCCGTCCTGATCAAGAGGCCGCCTACAAGGGCGCTCAGTGGGGCTGGCAGAAGTTCATCGGTGGCCTGGAACGAGTTGTCGCCGGGCTCGAATAACGTCCGTATCGAAAAGGAGACTTGACCATGAGAGCAAATTTCCCCATACGTACGATTCTTCGCTGGATTCACATCATCGTTGCGATTCCGATATACGGATATATCTACAGTCCGTTTGACAAGATTCCACTGTACGCATTTCCCGCCCGCTATATCTTCTTCCCTCTCATGGTCCTCACGGGATTGTTGATGTGGAAAGGCCATCTCCTTTGGCGACACTTTTTGAAAAGACCGGCCTGACATGAGGCCGCGGTGCTCGCGAGGAACGTCGCGATCGGAGGAAACATGTCGACTGCAATCAGACCGACGGTAACGCTCCACGTAGTTTCAAGCCTTGATGGCTTCATCGCCAAAAAGGACAACAGTGTTTCGTGGATGGACAGTTCTGACGTCTACGAAAAAGGAGTTACTGACGACGGCGCCGACGTCATCCAGTCGATCGACTGCTACGTGCTGGGTTCTCGCACCTATGAGCACGCGCTCGAACTCGGCTGGCCCTATGGCGATACTCCGACGGTCGTGATCACAAATAGAAAACTGCCGTCCACCAGGGAGAGCGTGGAGTTCTACTCAGGCGATCTCAAGAGACTGGTGCGTGAGATTCTCGCGCCTCGATACAGAAACATCTGGTTGGTGGGAGGAGCCATATTAGGCCAGAGTTTTCTCAGGCTCGGCTTGGTAGATGAAATCAGATTGATGATAGCGCCGGTCACCCTGGGCGACGGACTGCACCTGTTCGGTGATTCCGGTTCCGAGCAGAAGTGGCATCTGAAGAACGTAGTCGGCTACAAGAACGGCTTTGTCGAATTATCGTACAGCCGCTAATCGATGATGCCGGCTGACGAAACCAGGCATTCGAGAGAAAAGGATTGGAGAGAACATGAAACCCACAAGTAGTCCGAAGGTCGCAGCCCCTTCAGCGAAAATTACCGAGCGCATTCAGAACTTGGGCGACTGGCGCGGCGAGACCCTCGCTCATCTCCGCCAGCTCATCCACGATGCAGACCCCGACATCCAGGAGGAGTGGAAGTGGGAGAAGGCAACCTCTCCCGGAGTGCCCATCTTTTCCCATGACGGCATCGTCTGCACAGGCGAATCGTACAAGCAGGTCGTGAAGCTCACCTTCGCACGCGGAGCCTCCGTCAAAGACCCGAAGAAGCTCTTCAACTCCAGCCTGGAAGGAAACGTGCGGCGTGCCATCGACTTCCGCGAAGGAGAGAAGATCAACGAAGCTGCCTTCAAGCAACTCATCCGCGCCGCCGTGGCGGAAAACTCCGCAGTGCTCGCAGAACGGGCAGCCAAAGCCAAAAAGAAGTAAGCCTCACGAGATCACGCAACTTATTTCGCCCGCTTCGTCGGCGCCTGGTACTGGAAGACCTGCTCAAGCGGCACCCCAAACACATGCGCCACACGAAAGGCGACCTCGAGCGAAGGAGAGTACTTGTCGCCTTCAATCGCAACAACCGTCTGACGCGTGACATAGATCAGGTCGGCAAGCTCCTGTTGCGTCATGGAGCGGGCAGCACGGAGTTCCCGTATTGTGTTGCGGATCCGAGAGCTCACGCGGCCATCCGGTACGCAACGAGTTCGCGAATGATTCGCACCAGGCCGGCAAGCACCAGCAGGTGGAAGAGGATGCCGACAAGAAAGCTGGCCGAGCGCATGCTCCCATGATCCCAATACAGAATCAGGATAAGGACGAGGCCAAGCCACAGAATGGTATTGCTCCACCGCGAACCGATTGCAGCGATTGAGCGGTCGCGCTCATCCTCCACGACGCTGCCGGAACGGCGGCGAAGGAACGTGCTGATGGAGGCGAAGAGAAAGAGCAGCACCAGCAGAAGCGCGTGGAAGTAATGGTGTCCAGGACGCGCATGGACCAGAAAATGCGCATAGAACGCGACCACCACCACCATTCCGACAAGCTGCGCCCAAAGCATCTTTTCCTGAAAACCAAAACGGGACATGATCTCTCCATGTCAAATATTTTTGACATGGAGAACTTTAGAACGAGGCCCCGCATATGTCAAATATTTTTGACATAACATACGTGACGCACAAGTAAGTTAGGACAATAATTTGACACACCGTGACAGGGCAGCTTCCCGAACCCGAAGTATAGAGACATTTTGCGTCTTACTGAACAGCGCATTCCTCATCAGCACAATTACCTTTTTCGCAATTGTGAGCATCGGAAATGAAGTTCGACGTATTGTTTGGCCCCGGTATGACGGACAAATTTACATACCAGCAATAACGGGTAACGTGTATGGGGGTATTAGGGAAAACATCACGATAGCGAATCCACCCCCACATATAGACGCGTGTTCGGCTATGGGCCCACGATTCTACCAAGGGGAAAGCGAGGTTGATTGGCTCAGAATAGGAAAATCCTTTGGGGGCAACATATCCGGAGGTCTGTTTATGAGGTCGTCCGTCCCATTTGTCGATATACAAATCTTTCGGCGAGCTAATGGAAGGTTCATAGCTGTAGTGCGTAGTCATTCCTTTTGTGGGAGTAGACCCCGAATTTTCCCACTTTACTTGAAGCGTAATGAAATTTGGTTTCTGTCCAGCGGGAGTTTCTCCTGCGCTCGTTACCAGAGCTGGAAAAACAAAAGCACGCTGGACTCCAATCAAAGAATCCATCGCTATTTTGTTGGCGTCTTTGGCGGACTGGATCTGAGCCTGCATTTTCCCAACGGTTTGCTTAAGCGCAGAGTCGCTACCGGAATTGGCGTCCCGCATAACCTCGATTTGGCCAGACATGGCTTTCCATTGGCGATGAGCGTAGATGGTATAAAAAATTGTGGCTACAGCAATGACTATCGAAGCGATGGCGTTCCAAGCGGAAGCATTGATAACACGAGGAGCCCGACTTAACAATTCCGGCCCAAGCATTCTTAAAGACATTGCGACTATCATCGCCATTTCTTCCCTTGTTTTGGTGATCTTGATCCTGATCTCCGTTAGCTGGGACAGGGATATAGATGGGCAAGTCAGGATCATCGCCACCATAGGCTGCGCCCTCTCCTGTTCCATAATCTATTTCTTGCTTAGGTGGAATCTCAGATGACATGTAGCCAACCCAAAGAGCAGACTTAAAGTGAGGCACAACGAAACACGAATACCACGAAGGCCCGGAAGCCGCCGAAAAGTTCGAGAAGATGGCAATGCGAATTTTCCGCGCGCCCAAGTCTAGCGCGAAACCTGCGCCAAAGAAACATGCAGTGCGTAAAGCGAAGAAGTCCAGCAAGGGTTAGTGCTTACGTTTACCGCGCCCCTGTCGTGGCCTAGAGAGAGACGTGGCACTACCAGCACCGCTTGTTAGGGCAGCATAGGTTCCAATATTTTGACGTAAGAGTCCAACACTTAGCCCATCGTGCCGGATTACTCGGAAACGGCCGCCCTCAAGGTATGTAGCTCCGCGGACCGTAGCTGTGCCTGCGTCTTCGCAACCGCCGACTTCATCATCAATCCCGCCCGAGTCGGGATGCAGACACACATGTCGTTCATGGACTTGCTCAGGCTCTTGCCGTGCCGGGGCTGGGAACCGACGGCTACGACGGCGAATAAGGCGACTGTAAAGAGAGCGAAGCGGCTAATGGGACTCATGGGATGACCCCCTGATGGATGATACGGAGGCTGTGTCATAGGAGTTCCTCAAAACTTCAACAAAAGAAGAGAAACATGCAGTAGGTCATGCTGCCATGGCGCAACATGCTCAGAATCAACGGATTTTACCGCGGATGTCCATCCCCGAACCCTCAGCTTCCCGACTATTCCGTCCTCAGCGCTTCCACCGGATCTACTGCGGCTGCCCGGCGAGCCGGTAAATAGCTGGCAAGCACTGCGGAAGCCACAAGGATGGAAGGTATTGCCAGGTAAGTGAGAGGATCCAGCGGACTGATGCCAAACAGCAGCGACTTCATGAACTGCGTCAGACCAGCGGCCGCGAAGACACCGATCGCGACACCGATTCCCGTGAGCACCAGCGCCGAGCGAACGAACATCCACTTCAACTCGCCCTTCTGCGCGCCGAGTGCCAGGCGAATTCCAATTTCGCGTGTGCGCTGCGAGACGGCATACGAGATGACACCGTAGATGCCGATAATTCCCAGCGCCAACGCCATGGCGCCCGCAATCACCAGCATCACGAGCGTAAACGAAGTGCGGGCCAGCGACTGGCCGTAGATATCCTGCATCGTCTGTACTGAGGCCAGCGGAAGGTTTGCGTTCACCGACCAAACAGCCCGCTCGACTTCGTTGAGGAAGCCCTCGGTCCCAGCCCGATCGCTGCGAATGGCAAAGGTCACCGAACGCGCGACGCGTCGATCACGGGCTTGATGGTGTAAGGATCGTTGTGCATCGTGGGCCAATAGACAATGGCAGGCGCCTTTTCATCCGCTCCGTTGTAGCGCACGTCTTCGACGACGCCGACCACCTCCTGCCCACGGATGATCGGGCAACTGCCGAATCCGCTTGCCGATCGCGGCTGAGGATGTTCCCCAGGATTCGCGCGCGAAGTTCTCGGAGACGATCGCTACTGGCCTCAAGCCGTAGATATCGGTCCAGGTTAGATCGCGTCCTGCAACTAATCGCGTGCCGGCAGTTTGAAAATAACCCGGAGAGACGTAAGTCGAAGAGCCGGAGCGGCGGTTCCGAGCTCGAGAGTAGATCTTGCCCTCGATCCGAACATCGTTCCAATCGGGTCGATCCCTTCCATCGGCATCGCGGACGCGAACCCGACGGAGGTGACACCGGCAATCGCCGAAAGCTTATCGACAATGTCGTTCTCAATGTGCGTGACCATGTGCGGGTCCGCAACCAGAGTATCCGGAATGAAGATGCGCATGGTTTGAAGATGCCTGGCGTCCGTAAAGCCGGGCTCTACATTGCGCAAAGCCTGGAAGGTCCGGATCATGAGCAGAGCACTGACCAACAGCACCAGCGCCATGGCTACCTGAGTGACCACCAGCACATTGCGAGAGCGTTGACGTGTGCGGCTGGCGCTCGCTGTTCGCACTCCGCCGGAGAGGACGACGCCACCCTGCGCACGAGAATACTTCCACGCCGGAACAGCCCCGAATAAGAAACCGGAGAGCACCGAAACAACAAGCGTGAACCCGAGAGAGCGCGCGTCAAGAGAGATTTCATTCAACCGCGGCAGATTAGCCGGTCCAATTGCCGCGAGCAGCCGTAGACCTGCATCGGCAACGCCAATGCCGAGCACGCCACCCAGCAGACCCAGCGAAACACTCTCCAGCAGCAACTCGCGTGCAACCCGCGCCCGTCCTGCTCCCAGTGCCGACCGGATCGCCAACTCCTGCTGGCGGCCATCAGCCCTCACCAGCAGCAGATTCGCAACATTGGTGCACGCGATCAACATCACCAGGCCAATCGTGGCCATCACCACCCACAGTACGTTGCCGATGTTGCCGATCACTTGTTGCTTCAGAGAGCGCAGAGCCGGCGTGATCTTCCACGTCTCATAGAAATGCGAGTTGGTGCCGGGGCCGTTTGAAAACGAATCCATCCACATCGGGATCATGTGCGCCACGTCGGCGTCGGCCTGCTGGATAGAAACTCCGGGTTTGAGCCGCGCGACACTCTGGTAGGCGAAGCCAGCCAGGATCTGATGGTTGCGATCGAACGCAAGAGGGATCAGAACATCGAAGTCTCTATCCACGATCCGGAAGCCGCGCGGCATCACCCCGACAATCTCCCGCGGCTGCGAATCGATGGTGATGTTGCGTCCAACAATCGATGTATCTCCTCCAAAGCGTCTCTGCCAGTAGCCATAGCTGAGCATCACAGCCTTGACGCCATGTGGCTCCTGGTCGGTCTTCAGCAGCCAGCGGCCTGCAGCCGGGGGAACACCGAGCGTTTGCAGAACGCCATCGCTGACAAGAGTCGTGTGGACCTCTTCCGGTTTGGCCAGTCCCGTGACGTTCGCCGTACCTGGTATCCACACTCCCAGCGATTGAAACGTCCGGTTGTGCTCGGCAAAGGTGAAGTACATCGATGACGAGATGCGCAAGCCGTTGCTGAAGTTAGTAAGACCCGCCGCACCAGGCGCGTCCAACCACAGACTCACCAGTTGTCCCGGCTCTGGATACGGCAGCGGTTTCAGCAGCACGCTATTTAGCACGCTGAACACAGCAGTGTTGGCGCCGATCCCAATCGCCAGCGTCACAACGACAGTCGCGGCAAATCCGGGTGACTTTCGCAGCCGCCGAAGAGCAAATTTCAAGTCAGCCGCAAGCGACTCAACGGCTCTCCATTGCCACACCTCGCGGCTCCTCTCCTGAATCTGAGTCACATTGCCAAACTCCCTGCGCGCCCTCTGCTCGGCCTCCTTGCGCGGCATACCCTCTTCAACGAACTCCTCCGTCTTTTCCTCAAGGTGCTCTTGGATAGAAGCCGAGAGATCGTCATAACGGCGACCGCGGGAGAAGATGCGAGATGGCCATTGCATGGGAAACTCCTACGCTTTAGCAGCTGCAAGTACGCGGTTGATTCCGGCAAACATCTTTTCGAAGCTGAACACTTCGCGTTCCAGATGCCGAGCGCCTGCGTCGGTCAGTCGATAGATCCGCGTCGGCCGTCCTTTCGCGGAAGTTCCGGTCTCCGACTCCAGCAATCCTTCCTTCAGCATCCGTTGCAGCGCCGGATAGAGCGAGCCTTCTTCCACCTGCAGAAGATTGTCGGAGACCTGCCTGATATGTTTCACCAGCGCATAGCCATGCATCGGCTGCAGCCTCAGCGACTGCAGGATCATGATTTCCAGCGCACCAGGGAAGAGGTCACGATGTTCGGGGTTCTTTGCCATGCCGAACAGCTTACTCCGAAATACCTATTTTGAAAATAGGTATTTCATAATTAAATCTTCAAGAGCGTCGGCGATGCCGGTGCCTATGTTTGACCGCAATTTTGGGCGCCGGAGCTGGGAGCGGCGGCAGACCAGCCACAGCAAGCAGCACTTTGTTCGCCGCATTGAAGAGGTTCAAGTGCATGTCGACCGGACCATCGGTAGCCGCCAGAAAGATCGCGGTGCGCCGAGAGTGGTTGATAGCGATATAAGTTTCAAAGCCCGCCCCGCCGCCCGTCTTTTCTATGATGTGCGAGTCCCCGTCGACCGGCAGCAGATGAATCCACCCGAGACCGATGCCCGTCGGTTCACCTGCGTGGTCCAGCCCTTTTTGGCGGACCAGATCAGAAGGACGGACGTAGACGGCCTGCGCAACCGCGTCCTGCGCGCCAATGTCAGGTCCGCCTGTTCTGAGCAGATATTGGAGCCAGATCGCCATATCTGTCGCAGTGGAGTAAAGACCGGAACTTCCGGCAGTCTCCTCAGTCGAAGTACACAAGCCCTCGTCTTTGTCGCTAATCAGCAGACGGCTGCATTGCGCTTCACTCGGAAAGAACGTCGTGTTGTACATGTGCAGCGGGTTGATCGTGCGCTCCGCAAGCAGCGCAGCGTACTGCTGGTGCGCGGCGGATTGAAGCGCGTCGCTAAGGAAGTCGAACGCAATGTTCGAGTAGAGAGCCGCCGTACCCGGAGTGCTGTGGAGACGCTGATTCGGCAGCCAGCGCCAGCGCGTTCGGTAGTCCGGGTAGGTGAAGTGCGCCGTCTCGCGAGGAGCGGTCCCCAGCTCCCGTGGCAGACCCGAAGTGTGTGTCGCGAGATCGAGAAGCGTGATCGGCCGCACTCGCTTCGGCACAACAATCCGCCGCGGAGCGAAGCGCTGCAGCGGATCGTCAAGCCCCACCGTCCTGTCCATGACGAGTTTGGTAAGGACGTCGGTGGTAAAGATCTTTGTCAGCGAGCAAAGCCGCAGCAGCGAATCCTGCGTAGGAAGCTGATGCGAGCCCGGCGCAGTCTCGCCGTATCCGCGGAAAAACACCTGATGATCGCGAACAACGACGAGAACCATACCCGTCGTACCGGACTGAAGAAACAGATCCGCGCCCAAATCCCCAGCGGATTGAAGGTCGGGCAGCGATGGCGGAGCCGCTACCTGCGCGATGGCAGATCTCACGGCCAGCAAGAACACCAACGCAAGCAGCGCCCGTAGAACTTTCATATGTTTCATTGTGCTTCAGATCGCAGACTACAAAACCTGAACGATTTTCTGAAAACAGAAATGCACCACTTCGGAATCTCGCCAAATAATTACGTCCCGCCCACATGGAGGGAAAATCCTCAAGAGTATTCATGTACGTTGGCCTCCGTTAGCTCTGAACGTTGGGTTTTTCGATGAGTGCATCGGCGATTTGGCGTCATTCCAGAAGTGCGCCCGGAGCCTATGGCGCTTGCCGGCAGAGATCCTGAAATCGTGCTTGGCCGGGACTGAAGGTCTTGTGCCATTCACGCCCTAGGCTTCTCTCGCTGAAAGTAGATGAGGCACCCGGATTACATTGCCTAGAGCTCGCGGATCGCCGTCACCGGATTCACCCGCATCGCTCGCTGTGCCGGAAGATAGCACGCCAGCAAAGACATCGCCGCGAGCAGAATCAGCACGGCAAAGATCGTCACTGGGTCATTGGCGCCGACGCCGTACAGCAGACCGGCAATGACGCGGGTCAGCCCGAACGAAAGAGCCAGTCCCAGCGCCAGACCAATTGCCGTCAGCCGCATTCCCTGTAGCAGCACCAGCCTCATCAAATCCGTTCGCGAAGCCCCCAAAGCCACGCGGATGCCGATCTCGTGCGTCCTGAGCTCGGTGCGGTACGCCATCACGCCATAAATGCCCGTGGCCGCCAGAACCAGCGCGATGACCGCGAATATCCCCGCGAACGTGCTCTGCATCACGACAAAGGTACTCGCTATCGCGGTGTTCTCCCTCATCGAGCGCACGTCATAAACCGGGAGCCGACTGTCAACCTCCTGGATCGCGCGCTCGGCCGCCTGCGACAGATCCGCCGGATTGCCCATGGTCTTCATTTGTACGATGAGTTCGGGGCCCGATTGCTGATAATAGCTCATATAGATCATGGGCCCGGGCCGCTCACTCATCATCAGGTGCTTCGAGTTCTTCACCACGCCAACCACCGTGAACAGGTTGCTCAATATCGCTCAACCTTTTCCCTATCGGATCCTGCCCCGGCCAGTACCGGTTCGCCGCTGTCTGGTCCACGATCAGTACGCGCGGCGCATTCTCATTGTCGTCCTGCGTAAAGCCGCGCCCTTCCAGAATGGGTATCCCCATGGTCTCGAAGTACCGCGGCGATACATCCGCTCTCCCTACTTCCAGCGACTCATGCGGCCGTGGCGCATATCCTTCCGGATACGCGTCCTCCGTCTTTCGCGACAGCGTTAGCGGTACCCAGTCGGTAAGCGAAGCCACGGTCACGCCAGGCAGTGCCTCCACGCGCTGGAGAATTTTGTCGCGGATCAACCGCCTTTGGTCATTCGGATAGCCGGAGATGTTCAATCCCACGGACGCGGTCAAAACATGATCTTGCTCAAATCCCGGATCTGCATGGGCAATGTTCCTGAGCGTGCGCAAAAACAGTCCGGAGCTAACCAGCAGAGCGAGCGAGAGCGCCACCTGCGCCACCACCAGGCCGCTAAGCAGCCGCCGATTGTGCTTACTGCCCGATACGCTTGCCGATTCCTCCTTGAGCACCTCCGCCGCCGGCACCTGCGACGACCGCCAGGCCGGAAATGCCGCCGCACAGCAGGCTCGCCAGAACTGCCAGTGCCACAATTGCGATCACAACGCCGGGATCGACCATGCCGTTTATCGCGATTGGGATCGCGTTCGGCGGAAGGAACAGTGCGAGTGTCTTCGCCGTCCACAGAGTCAAGAACAACGCCGCCGCTCCCGCGCAGAGGGCAAGAATCACGCCTTCGAGCACCATCTGCCGGACAACTCGCAAGCGACCTGCACCCAGCGACTGTCGGATAGCGATTTCGCGCCGCCGCGACACAAACCGCACCAGTGTCAGCGTGGCCACATTGGCGCACGTCAGCAGCAACACGATCCCCGCAATGGACAGCAGGATTGGGAGCGTAGTCGCCATATATCGGTTCGCGCCGAACGGAGATCGCCACATCGGATCCAGGGTGATCGTGTTCGTGCCCAGGTGATCGTCAGGATACGCCGCCACAATCCGCCGCATGATGGTCTCAAGATCCTGGTTTGCCTGCTCGCGGCTCACGCCCGGCCGCAGCCTTCCCACCACGACCAGCCAATTCCCGCTGCGCTCGGTCATCCGCCAACCGCCCGTTCCGAGCGGATCGAGCGTGACCCACATATCGTGCCGCAGCCCCGGCGCCGCACCGACGAAACCCTTCGGCGCGACGCCGATCACTGTCACCGGGTGGTGAGCAATCTCCAGCGGCTTACCCACAATCCCGGGGTCACCCGCAAAATGCGTCTTCCAGAGCGAGTAGCTGAGAATGACATACGGAATGCTTCGCCCTGCAGCCTCTTCTTCCGGACGGAAAAAACGCCCGTAGAGGGGCTTCACGCCGAGCACATCGAAGTAATTCGCAGTCACGTTGGCAACATAGATCCGTTCCGGCCTGGCTCCGCCGGTCAACGCAATCCAATCGTGGTGATACCCGATGATTCCCTCGAAGCTGTGATTCTGGTCCCGCAGATCGCGGTAATCGAGATATGAGAATGGCGGAGTCGGCGAGCTATTCCACTGCCCGCGCATCACGCTTACCAGCGAGCTCATATCTCGCGCTCCCGGTATCGGGTGCAGCATCGTCCCGTCAATCCAGCTGAACACCGTGCCGTTTGCGCAAATGGCCACTGCCAACATCACCGTAGCCGCGACCGTGTATGCCGGATTCTTGCGAAGTCGCCGCAAGGCAAAACGAACATCCTGAAGCAGCCCTCTCACGCCTACCTCCCTCTAAGGAACTTTGCTCTTGGGGAACCTGAGTATTCCCCTTCCCGGATATGCACGCAGTGTGCCAAAACACGTATGACTGTAAGTCTATATCCGCCATCGACATAGGCTGGGGCCATATCTCGGCTCCGCCAACATACTGTCCATTTGTGGACCGGATGTCCGCTTTCGAAGCTTCCTGCAAAGCCGAAGCAAAGCGCTCCTCGGCTCTGAGGTGATCGTTACCTGATAAAGCGAGCTTGCTGTACCGCTCATCTGGACCGTCTTTTCTAACGGCAAATCGGCCAGCGTTCGCCGATCTGCCTCCGCATGATCCTCAATTGAGTCCAACAGGCCAATGCGCTCATGAAGTTGTTTGATGCAATTGGGCGGGTGGCCCACATCCAAAATCCTGCGCAAGATTGGGTGCCCCATATCTCGATTCTGAGATGTGGGTAATCGCGAAGCGATCCGCCCCGCCCATCTTCATCGCGGAGACAAAACTTCTACCTACCCATCCGCCAGCAACGCATCCGCAGCCTGACATTGATGCCTTACTTTCCGGTGGCGAGAGCCAGGATTACCTGACTCAACGCCAGACAACACCGCCTAAACCATCGTCGCCGATAACGCTGGTCGATCTGGCACGGGCGGCTTCGCACCCTTGATCACAAGCCACAGCATGAGCACCAACTCTCCTAACATGGCGGGTTGGGAGAGAAGAAACACCTTGCCCTGATATTGCGGCAACAGCAATCCCGTAAAGCACAGGATTACGTACGCGAAGCCGTTGATGACAAGCCACACGCCCAGAAATCGCGGCAGGAAGCCCGACCTGTACACAAGCATCCCCAACGGAAACAGCCACGCGCCCCAAAGCATCTCCGCGGCAGTGTTTTGTTCGTCGTGCAGCCGGAGAAACAGCATGGCCAGCGCGTCACGTTGAGGCCTGTCGAATACCGACAAGAATCCCGAACTCCGCACGGCCATCAGGGTGCCCCCATCGCTCACAACATTCACGAAGTAGAGCAGAGCCGGCATCACTCCGCCAAGGATCACCACCAGCACAGCGAGATACTTGTCCACCCCCTCGAACAACCGGTAAAAAGCCAGCGTGAGAAAAATCAGGACGACGGCACCCACCCCATCGGCGGCCATACCGAAACGGAAAAGCCACTCATGGGCGGCGATGTTATTGACCGTCGCTGTCGCGTTCTCATGCACGAACAATTTGTTGGGAATATAGATAAGGCGCAGCGGACCGATGATGACAAGGAGCAGGTACCAGAAGCCGGCGACTCTCCCGGGGTTGCGAGTTGGGCTCATCTCTCCCTCCCAGGCTCTAAAGGCCCGGCGGTCCCCCCGCAGATACGGTAAGCCCTCTCCAAAGGTTCCTCCAACATTAAGCACCCAGGCGGTGTCCCACATCTAAGAACCGGCAAAGGGATGGCGGTCTAAAAATAAACTTCAAAAAAGAGGAAAAAATTAGCCGTCCAAAAACAGGCACCCAGGAACCACGTTCACCACCACAAAAATGCACATCCTACCAGCAAAACACCACACAAAAACACTGTGGAAATCGCATTCCCCTCTGTAAAAACGCCCCTCCCACCATCGAAAACCAGCCCAAAAAAAATCCCTGCAAATTACCATCAGAAAATGCCCGAACACGACGACACCATCGTCGCCATCTCTACCCCACCCGGCCGCGGCGGCATCGGCATCGTTCGCCTCTCCGGCCCCCAGGCCCGCACCATCGCCGAACCCCTCCTCAAACTTCGCCACCCTCTCGCCCCCGCCCAGGCCCGCTTCGCCGAAATCCTTGATTCCACTGGCGAAACTCTCGACGAAGCCGTCGTCACCTTCTTCGAAAAACCCCACTCCTACACCTCTGAAGACATCGTGGAAATCGCAGCCCATGGTTCCCCCATCCTCCTCGACCACCTCCTCCGCCAGTGCATCGCCGCCGGCGCCCGCCTCGCCGAACCCGGCGAATTCACGCAAAGAGCATTCATTTCAGGCCGTTTAGACCTAACCCAGGCCGAAGCCGTCCACGACCTCATCGAATCCACCACCCTACACCAGGCTCGCATCGCCGCCCAACAACTAGGCGGCAGTCTCTCCCGCCAGATAACCCCAATAAAACAACAACTTATAGCCCTCATCGCCGCCCTCGAAGCCGGCATCGACTTCGCCGAAGACGACATCGACACCCTCTCGGCGAGCGAAATCACCACGCAAATCACTGAAATTCAAGCCCCTTTGGCCGCCCTCGAAAAAACCTTCGCCTACGGACGCATCGTCCACGACGGCTTCACCCTGGCGATCGTAGGCCGCCCCAACGTCGGCAAGTCATCCCTTTTCAATCGTTTAGTCCAGCGTGACCGCGCCATCGTCACCGCCACCCCCGGCACCACCCGCGACCTCATCACCGAACGCGTCTCCCTCGACGGCATCCCCGTAGAACTCATTGATACTGCAGGCCTTCGCGAATCCACCAGCGAAGCCGAAACCCTCGGCATCGCCAAATCCCGCGAAGCCATGGCCGAAGCCGACGTAGTCCTCCTGGTCCTCGACGCCACTGAACCCGTCCACAAAGAAGACGAAGCTGCCATCGCAGCCCTGCTAAACCGCACGTTCCTCATTGTTATCAACAAACTAGATCTCGCGCCCACACCATCGCAGCAGTCCCCCGCGCTACACACTTCGGCCCTAACAGGAGCCGGCGTACCCGAGTTACGCCACGCCATCCTCTCTCTTCTTACCAAAGAAACCCCACCCACCGAAACTGCGCTACTCACCAATCTTCGCCAACAACAAGCGGTATCCTCCGCATTGACAACACTTTATCGGGCACAGCAAGCCGCAGCCTCAACCATCCCCCACGAGATGATTCTCCTTGATCTGTACGAGGCTCTCCACGCCCTCGATGCCTTAACCGGCACCACAACGAGCGATGACATCCTGAATCTCATCTTCAGCAAATTCTGCATCGGCAAGTAGCCCACCCATCGGCATTTCGTTTCTTCATGAATTCTCTCACGCCCCCATAACGTGAGCGTCTTGAAGGGTAAAACCTTGACGAATCAAAACGATGCCGATCGAACCTCCGCCCCTGTCGTCGATGGACGGACTGAGATAAATCAAAGAATCCGCTGCTATGATCGAAGGTCACTGCCTCTCTTGCTGAGTCATTCCGGCAGCTGAATGTCTCGTGTATTTGGAATACTGGATCTAGGCGATAGACGATCGTCGTCACGTTTGACGGGCCAAGGAGATGACATTGGCAAAACTTGTAATCGGTGCTGGTCCGATGGGGCTTGCGGCTGCCTACCAGGTTCTCGAGGATAGCCATCAGGTAGACGTTGTGGACGCAAGCCAGGAACTTGGTGGCATGGCAGGTCATTTTGCCTTTGGCGGAATTTCGATTGAACGCCTTTACAACTTTGTCTGTCGTGCGGATACACCGATTGCACGTCTCCAGATCGTAGATACCTGTTTTTATTATCCGGAGGATCCCGGCATTGCCAAAAATGTCCGCCTTGGGAGAGACATGGCACGTGCGATTCGCTCCTAAGACATTCAAATCACAACATGCCCGGAGGAATGGGTTGATCTGCGCCTGTCTTGTTGCTGCCGGCGTTTTGATTACCTACCCGGTTGCAGAGATGGGTTTTCAGGATGACTGGTCGTATATCAGGACTGCCTTAGAGTTCGCTCGAACATGCCACTTCGTCTTCAACGGCTGGGCGACGGCCATGCTCGGGTGGATGATCCCTTGGGGAGCATTGTTTCTAAAAGTATTCGGCTTTTCATTCATCGCTGCACGGTTGTCGATGCTGCCCCTCGCAATGGCGACCGTCTACTTCTTTCACGCGACGCTGGTGCGATTTGGCATCGGATCGTTTAATTCAGTCTTCGGCGCGCTGACTCTGGGATTTTCTCCGGTCTTTTTTCCCATGGCCGCTAGTTTCATGAGCGATGTTCCGGGCCTGCTGGTGATCGTTCTTTGCCTCTACTTTTGCGTGAGAGCGGTGCAATCAGAAACATCACGATCGACTGAGTTCTGGCTTTGCTGCGCGGCCGTGACTGGGGCAGTGGGTGGTACGGCGCGGCAGACCGCCTGGCTCGGGGTTCTGGTGATGGTTCCTTCGACGGCGTGGCTATTGCGTGCGCGACGGGGTGTCCTTCGTGCTGGGATTTTGCTGTGGCTTGGTGGAACATTGGTGATTGCTGCATGTCTTTATTGGTGGGCCCTGCAACCGTATTCCGTTCCAGAGAAGATCTACCGCAGAACGATAAACCCGTTCTGGATCCATCACACGACAGGTACATTGCTCAAAGCATTTTTGTGCTTTCTGCTTCTTCTTGCGCCTGTACTTGTAGCGTGGCTTTGGCAAGTGCGTCACATCGGGCGTAGAGGCCTGCTCCGAATTGCCGCGCTTGTGGGCATCTTTGCGCTTTTTCTAATTTTTAGCGGCATCGGTGATTTTTGGAGTGCGCCCTGGGTACCACACCTGATTAACTCTGTGATCTATGGTCGCTCGGAGTTCCCGATCTTTGGCATCCATCCGATTCCACTCTGGATTCGCATAGTTCTGTCGTTGCTGGTCGTAGGTTCGGCTCTCATCTTCGTCGAATACTCCTTCGCAGTGAGAAGAGGACGGCTCGAACGGACCAATGAAGAAACGCGCCTGACATGGCCGCAGATCTGGTGGTTGCTCGGCCCGTATTTTCTTGCTTATCTCGCACTTCTACTTCCGCGGGCACGTTCGGAGTTCCTCTATGATCGTTACCTCCTTGGGCTCATGCCGGTGGCAATCATAGTTCTGTTGAGGATGTATCAGCAGTGGGTTGCGCCGCGTGTGCCGGTCATCTCTTTCGCTGTGGCCCTTATTTTCGCAATCGTTTCGGTATGCGGCACTCACGACTGGTTTGCGTTAAATCGCGCGCGATTAGTTGCCATACGGTCGCTGAACGCATCGGGAGTTCCGAATACGTCGATCCAGGCCGGCTTCGAGTACGACGGGTGGACACAGCTCGAGGCGGCCGGCTACGTGAACGAAAAACGCATGGTAATGTCGCGAGGTGCGTATCACGAGGTCTTGCCGCAGCTCCAGTTTGCGCAGGAATGCCGGAGCTTTTTTTCCATTCATGCGACCGCCATCCAACCGAAATATTTCGTCGTCTCTTCCCCAATGCCCTGCTTTATTCCGTCCGTGTATCCTTCGGTTAGCTATCGTGCATGGCTGCCGCCGTTCCATCGCACGGTCTATGTTCAGCAATTGCGCAAGCCGTAACGATCCGAGCTACCGGCAACTTTTTCGAAGTGGAAGAACTGGTCGCGACAATTTAGAAGAGAGTTCCTTGACGTCATCATGCAAAATCGGACATCTGCCCCTCTCTAAATTTGCAATTGGATGTTTCATTACGTGTCTGATTGCCTTGGCAGCTGCCGATGGCGTGCGGCAAAGTCACACAAAGGCCGTGCAGAACCCGAATGACTTCGTGACACTATATGCGGGATCCATTTGCATCATGCACTCCTGTGATCCCTATAGAATTCCGGACATCGACAGTGTTCTCATCTCTCGTCGAGGAACAGCAATTCGTCAGGACTGGTCCGATCAACTGCCGGTTTATCCGCCAACCACCTTGTTTCTGCTTGTGCCCTTGAGTTTTCTTTCTTATAAGACCGCGACGGTTACATGGTACCTCTTCAGTTTTGGCATCTACCTTTCGGGGCTGTGTTGGCTCTGCTTAGCGTCGTCCGCACTCAAAGAGACGCCATTGTGGCTCCGTGTCGCGACCGTCTTGCTCGGGATCCATTTTCCCAGGATGCTGCAGTGTCTTGGATTCGGAAATCCCTCGCTGATGGTTACCGGTCTTCTCTTGTTTTCTGTCTTCGTCGAAGGTGATCGCAAGAGATGGATAAGACTCTTCCAGTTCGCCGCGCTGATTCTCGCTTGTCTTCTAAAGCCCCCATTGGCGTTGCCTGTGGTGGTCTTGTCTCTATTCAAGGAGCACCGAGAGTATCGCACTGCCTGGGTCATGGCAGCCGTTTTAGTCGGCATCTTTTTGGTCGCGGGTTTGTCCGCTTTTACCGTCCCTGGAATGGCACACTGGCAACACGACATTCGCCAAAATCTTGCACTCGGAGAAAGCGAAGGAATGAGCCCTTCATTCCGGGGCATGCCAAGCAATTCCTTACTGAACTTCGCCAACATACCGGGGTACTTTACTACCAACGTCCGGGCGATCGACCTGATTACGTTTGCGGTACTCGCTATAGTGATCGTTCTCTATGTCATCGCGCTAGTGCGTCTCAGAAGGCAGGATCTTTGGAGTACGAAGGGATACTCTCAAGCCGTGGCGACGACCGCCGTCGTCACGCTCTTGCCGGTGTACCATCGCTTCTGCGACATAGGCATTCTTCTTCTGGTCTTTCCCTGGCTTCTCGAAGAGTTATGCCGGAGGCCACGATGGCAGGCTTGGTTTTCGCTATGCCTGCTGGGGCTGCTTTACTTCTCCTGGGAGCGTCGCATTCCTTTTGATAGCTTATCCGGATTGCAAGTCAAAGTGGCAGAACCCCTGTACTATCGCGGCGACGCGCTGATCGTGTTCATGCTCGCCTGCACCTTATTATCAGTGATGCTCACTTATATGAGAGCGCGCTCAACAAGCGCCCGCTAAGTTTTTTGCCAGGCATTGCTATTCAGGAAGGAAATCCTTGTCGCTATCATTCCGCTACGACTCAAATCCTTTCTGAACGCATTCTGATATGACAGACAGACAAAAGCCGCCAGCCAACTCACGAAATGGAATACTTTGTTCGCTGCTGGTGCTCGGCTGCATACTCGCGACCTATCCCGTTGCGGAAATGGGGCTGATGGACGACTGGTCTTATATCAAGACGGCCCTCGTCTTTTCTCAGACCGGTCATCTTGTCTACAACGGCTGGGCGACCGCGATGCTTGGATGGACAATTCCTTGGGGAGCTCTGTTGATTCGGCTCTTCGGCTTCTCCTTCACAACTGTCCGGGCGTCAGCCCTCCCTTTGGCGTTGGGAACGGTGTTTCTGTTTCATGCATCGCTAAGGCGCTTCGGCGTTACGCCACGCAACGCCGTATTGGGCACACTCACGCTTGGACTATCCCCGTTATTTGTGCCGTTGGCAGCAAGCTTTATGACCGACGTCGCAGGACTCTTCTGCGTAGTGCTTTGCATCTACCTGTGTCAGAGAGCAGCGTCTGCGCGCAGCGATTTGAACTCCGCTCTCTGGCTATTGCTTGCCGCGTCATCGAACATCGTTGGCGGCACAGTCCGGCAGATCGTGTGGTTGGGCGCGCTCGTCATGGTTCCGTCGACCGCCTGGTTGCTCCGAAGGCGCAGAGGCATACCGGTAATAACTGTCTTTGCGTGGCTTGCCAGTCTTGCTGCAGTTCTGGTTTGTTTCCGATGGTTCCGTCAGCAGCCGTACGCCCTCGAAGAGAAAATCTACCAGGGCCCAATCCTAGGATTGATGCTGGGGCATATGGCCGCCGAAGTGACTAAGGCGTTTCTCTGTCTCTCGCTTTTGGTTTTGCCAATACTTATCGCTTGGATCCTGGGATGGAACAGCCTGTCCCGTGGAGCAAGGATGAGATTTGCGTGTAGTTTCGTCGCGCTTCTTTGCGTTGCACTGGTGTTTGGTCAGCGCGGGTCACTCGATCATCGGATCATGCCCTGGCTTGGCCATGTGATTGGCACACTGAGCATTGTTCCCCACACGGGAGAGATGCTTGGCAACAGACCGGTCACGCTCACAGTCGCATGGCGTGTGGTCGTCTCTTTTCTAGTGGCAATGTCGGCGGTTATATTGCTGGAGCAAATAGCAACGAGAGTGTGTATGGCCAGGCTTCAGTCATCTGTTCAGCTTACGCAAGCTGTTTGGATCCTCGGTCCTTTTGCTATCAGCTACATCGCTTTCCTGTTGCCGCGAGCGATCTACTTCTTCATCTTCGATCGTTATCTGCTGGCGCTAATACCGGTAGTGATCACATTCTTGTTGCTCCTCTATCAGGAATGCGTGGGAGAACGTCTCCCGTCATTGTGCACAGCAATGCTCATTGTGTACGCGCTCTACACGGTAGCGGGCACACACGATTGGTTTGCCCTGAACCGCGCACGAATCGCTGCGATCGCACAAATCGAGAGGTCGGGTATTCCCGCGACAGCTATCCAGGGTGGCTACGAGTTCGATGGATGGACACAGATAAACGTCGCTGGATACATCAACGACCCGAGAATAAGAAACCCTCCCAACGCCTATCAGCCGAACTCTGAACCCGTGAATCTTCCGAGCAAATGCAGGCTCGATTTCGCATCGTATACGCCATCCGTCCGACCAAAGTATTTTGTTGTGTTCTCCCTCATGCCGTGCCTGCAGATCTCTCCTTACAATCCGGTGACCTATAGCACCTGGCTACCCCCGTTTCGCCGAACCATCTTCATTCAGGAAGCGCCTCTGAACCGGTAGTAACTACCCGCTATAACTCTAGTAATACGAATTAAATTCATCCACTCGACTTATAAAGTGGTTGGCTGCGATACCCTGTCTGATGAGATCGCGCGCGTCGAGGGACGCATTATCCCCTAACGTCGAGAAAGGCCTCCCTGTGGCACTTGAGGAGCAATTGGGTGTCGGCAGGGTGAAGCCAGGTGAGGGACGGTGGATAGAATATCCTCGCTACTTCCTATATCTGTGTCTTGTTCTGTTTCTCTTGCATTCCGCATGCATGTTGTATCGCTATGGCGATCTTCCGTCGGCCCCCGTCATTGGCGATGAGGTCACCATCAACGATCCGGCAATAGCTCTCAGCAGAGGACAGGGACTCATCGGGCCCAGTTTTGGCGGAAGTGTGTTTGGACTGGACCGCCTCTACGCCCATTTTCCCCCTGTCTATATCTGGACTGAGTCGATCGCATTCCGCGCTTTTGGTGTATCGGTTTATTCCTTGCGTTTGACCACAACCGTCATGGGAATTCTAGCTTGCGCCATCTTCCTCCTCATAGTGTGGTGCCTGTATCGATGGAAGCTGGCGGATCCGGTCGCGGCGGCCTTTGCGGCATGTCTTTACCCTCTCAATGCTTCTGTCATTGCGCTCCACCGCATCGCTCGTATGGACTCCATGGTGGAGTTCTTCGCGTTAGCCTCCTTGCTCTTTGTTCTTGCGAGCATCTTCGGCAGCTCTGCCCGCAATAGTGCGGGTAACGAGAAGAAGCGACTCGCGCTGCTTCTCGCTGGCGCGATATCTGCAGGGTTGTGCTTGGCCACACACCCTGAGGGCTTGACGGCGATACTTCCTGTCCTTCTCCTCATCCTCCTCACTTCCCCCGTTCGTCGCATGCTGAAAGCGGCGTTGTTCGCGTTGGTTGTTGTTATCCCGTGCGCGGTCTGGATGATTGCTTACGGCAGTCGCTGGAAGCAGGCGATCCTCCAGATGAGGGCAATACTGAGAAATGTGACACCGCCACCCGGCATCGTTCACTATGCCCATGATCTCCTGAGGAAAGGCCAGCTGAACATTGGTCTGGGGATGCGTGCGGCGCTCTTTCTTCTGTGCCTACTCGTGTTGGGATTGATCCTGGGACGATGGGCTATCCTGCAAAAGTCGCAAGGAACCGGAGCAGTTCCTGACGACTTAGATCGAACGAGACTTTTGCTTCCTAACGTTTTTGCACTGGCGACCGTGCTCAATCTTCTCCTTCTGACATTGTTTATCTCAGCCTCGATCACGCGCTATGAGGTAATGTACCCCATCTACCTGCTTGGGTTAGTGATGGTATTTCGAGGTATATCGCTCAGCAAAGAAGCGCAACGCATCGCCGTTAGCTCGTTGACGTTGCTTGTCGTGGCGCAGATTGTTGCACTATCTATTTACTTTGAAGAAGAAGGCGAACCACCTGCTCGCTTCAACAGCATTGTTGCAATGATTCCGCCTGATTCGCGGATCGCCGTCACTCCAAAAATGTGGCTGGCATTCGTTCAGAACCATCGTCCGATTACCCTGCTCTATCTTGGGTACGACGGTCATTTGAATTGGTCCATGGCAAACTCAAATCCACTTCAAGGGTTCGATGCAATTGTGATTGATGAGACCTTTGTGGATGAGAGACGTGAGTATTCGCCCTACGCCCAGGCAGGACGAACAGAGCAGGACTTTCGCGTCGGCGCCGACGTGGTTCATTTATACCTTCCGGCAAAGTAGCGGGAGGGTCAACGTCATGTTCTACGCTATTCTCTTCGCATGAATACCGGCAGGAAGTTCATGTTGGCGGCGGCAATTCTTTTATTCGTTATGAGACAGGGCGCCTATTCCGCACCACGTGATGCCATTTCTGCCGACTCCATTCGGAAGATGCCGACTATCTCAAACGTGGTGAGTGTTTCTTCTTCCAGCACAATCGTAGCGAAGTGGGTAACCTCAGACAGAGCATCGTCCTTTCTCGCTTGTGGTACAGGGGAAGGTCGTTACCTCCACACCTCGCAGGACCGCGATAACTTGTCGGCCACAACGCACGAGAACATAGTCGCAGGACTTTTGCCCTCCACGGTGTATCACTGCCGAATAACGGCAGCAAACCGAGCCGGCGTAAAACATTCGACATTTTCGCTGTCGACCACGGCGGAGAAAGCATCCACTCCGATCAAGGGCCTCTCCTATGGGCCGATTGCTGGATACGACTTCATCAATCCCAAAAATCAGATGTCGGGAGATACGTTTTACAACTGCCGGTCCAACGATGGAGTCACGTACCTCACCACTGACGATACTCAGGGATGGCAGCAAAATAATTATCCGAGTCAATATGGCAGTGCGATTTCTCTCGTGAAATTTACCGCCGAACGGCCACTCGCGGGCATTACTGTTAATACTCTTGCGGCTTACGGCCCCGAAAGCATCGGCACCGCCGATGATATGCGCAGCCAGAAGAGCTCAGGCCTGTTCTGCATGGCAGGAGATATCTACATGGCAATTGGCAGACAGAAAAATCAGGCGACCGGAGGCATGGGATCGTCTGTTGCCTATACGCAAAACGCGGGCCAGATCATCATGAGCACTAACAAAGGAATGTCCTGGAATAACTTTCAGTCTCCGTCTTCGTTTGCTCCAAGCGGTAACCCCACCACACCTCCAAGTGCCAGTATGTTTGGGACAACTCCTACGAACATGGGGTCAGCCACTTTTGTCTTATACTGCGGCGACGACGGCACCCTTGGATATTGGGATCGGTGCAACCGCCGCGACAACGCAGCTGCATATGTTTATCTATTAGCGAATGAGGGCTATTGGGATAGTGGGAGCGCACTCTTTTTGGCCAGAGTGCCGAGAGCCAGATTGAAGGCGCTTAAAGGATCGGACTATCAGTTTTACATTGGGGGCAACGGCGCGTTGGACTCCAGTTGGACGTCAAGGCAGACGCGAGCTATACCTGTGATCTCTAGTGCCCGTAAGCTGGGGGAACCCTCCGTACAATTCATCCCGGCCCTCAATCGGTATCTGCTCCTGACGTTTTCCTACCCGGAAGGTCTCGCGATTGCCAACCGGCATTCCGAGTACACGCTATGGTGCGCTTACGAAGCGCCGCACCCTTGGGGTCCCTGGACGCTTATCAACAGCAAGGAATGGCCGCAAGTGGGATATTACAATCCGATCATTCTGAATGACACTGCCTATTCAGGCACTTCCCCGACCATCATGTTCACTGGGGATTTCTTTGGTGTTGGCACGTTTCAGATGTATACGAGCACCATGACGATCCTGCACTGACTCATTGCTTCGAAACGTCGATGGTGTTGTCATCGGGAATCCTGTCGATCAGTTTGTTATAGGGGTCTATGCCGGCACGCGTCGGCATCTGATCTACGACAATCTCAAATACCTGGTTCGCCTGAGTGATCTTTTCCTTTTTAAGATAAATGGGTTTTTCCTCGTCCTTCTTGCCGGTAAAGACGCCAATGTCGACGTAATCATTCAATGTCATCGGAGTCTCGTTTCCGCTACCATCCGACTTCAACTTGCGAGCCTGCACGGTAAGTGTGACCTTATATTTTTTGTCTGCGGTTGGGTTGACACTGGCAGTCAGCGCCTTGTTGTCATACAGAACGATGGATTCGAAGGCATCCGTAATGTAGTACTGCAGTTCAGGAGGGGTTTGGGCACGTAGCGCATCGACGAACTGTCGCGTGTCGGGGTAAGGGCCGCTCTGAGAGTCGTTCGCGTCGGCATAACGATACTGCATCAGGAAGTTATGAAGCGCGAGATTCAGTTTGTCCTCGCCAATGTAATCAGAGAGCGCATAAAGCACCAGTGAACCTTTCTGATACCAGACATAAGCCTCACGTTGCACCAGGACGATGGGCGGTTCGCGATGAGCCTCGCCGGAACGTCCCCGCAGATATCCGTCCAGCTCGTGCTTCAAAAATTTGTGCATGTTTTCCTCGCCGTATTTCTTCTCGGCGACGCGAAGCGCTGAGTATTCGGCAAGGGACTCGGACAACATATTCGAACCCTCTACGCGGCCACCGATAAGCTGATGGCCCCACCACTGATGCACAAGTTCGTGGGCAGTCACGAAATACGTGCGATCGATGTCCTTGGGGCTCTGAACCCTGCCGAGGAAACCAGGCTCGGTATAGGGAACTGTGTTTGGAAATGACTGAGCGAAGCCGCGATAACGAGGATATTCCAGGATGCGAAACTGGCTGAACTGGAACGGGCTGTAATTCTTCTCGTAGTATGCGAGACCAGCCTTGCTGGAGGCGATCATGTCGTCGACATCGTACGGATGCGCAGGAGCGGAGTAGACCTCAATGTTGACCTTTCCGTTCGCCCCATCGTACGTATCGCGTTTGACGTTGTATCGCCCCGAGACGTATGCGTAGAAGTTCAGAGTTTTGATTTCGCCCATGCTGTATTCGTAGTAATGGCGGCCATTCTGATGCCAGTCTCGCTGGAGGTATCCGGGTGCAAGAGCGATTTGGTCGTCGGGTGTGCTGACGACCGTACGATAAGTGATCCAATCTCCATCTTTAGTGAAAAGGTTTGTGCGACTGCCGACCGGGTCTCCACGATGAGGCAGATCGGAGACCGGACCAAGATGTTCATCGCGGCGGCGGCGTGGATCAGTCAACTCGTTGTCCGAGGTATAGCCAATAGTCGGAAAATACGAAGAGTCAAAAAAAGTACCGCTGTAGGCAAGTTCAGGCCGTTCATTGCCGTCTTTGAAGCCGCGGCTTGTATACCCGACATTGAAATTTAGATTGATTTTGTCGCCGGGAGCGAGAGGCTGATCAAGCGCGTAGATGGTATACATCGCTCGCGGGCTCGAAGAGACAACATGGAAGGGCCGGTCGAACTGCACGTTGGACACCGACTGTTGCGTATTGACGAGGTGAATCTGCGAGATAGGATCGGGCGTCTTGTTCTGCAATACAAAATGACCGGTTCCCGAAAACGACCGGCGCTTCGGGAAGATATCAATCGCAGCGTCCACTGCGATCACTTTAGGTTGTGGAAGATCTTCGTACTTCTTGAAGTTCCGCTCGTAATCGGCTTGAATATCGCGCCGAGCTTTTGCGTTCAGGTACTCATTCAACACATGCGTGTTGTAGAAGTACCAGCTCCCACTGCCGATAGCGATCAGCAGAAGAACGACACCGACGGGAATCAGTCTCGGAGAGCGCTCCCGGGCCAGGCGAAGACGTGCCGTCCACGAATCGTCCGAGCCGCGCAGTGCCAGCGCGATTGAGATGACACCAAGCAAAGCCGCAATGGCGAGCCAGTAGGTGATCGACCAGAAGAGAGAGGGCACAAAGTGCCCATAGCCATTCATGTCCGAGTAGGTATACTGCGGTGTGTTGCCGAAGAGATAGAGTGTGTTCTCCCAACCGAAGTTGAACAGAACAATGTTGAGGACAAAGAGTCCGGCGACAATGCCATGTGCGATGAACTTATTGCTCAGAATCGTTTGCAGAAACATCGCGGCAAGCGCAAAGGTGAGCACCTGCGGAAGGGTAACAATATAGAGCTCTTTGGCGTACTGAATGAGCTCGTAACGATAGTAGCCTCCAACTGTCTGACTGATGACACCGCAGAGCAGGGTCACCGTGAGCAGAACCGACTCAACGAAGGCGAGTGCGAAGAACTTTGAGAGCCAGTCGGTGGACTCGCGCATGGGGAGCGCATCGTGAATGCCGGAGAAACTAGTGTCCCGTTCACGCCAGATCAGCTCGCCGGCATACATGGTTGCGATCAGGTAGAAGAAGAGTGGAGCGCTTCCTTCTACGGCCTGAAGCATCAGGAAGGTAACAGGGTAGACGTTCCCGTCGCTATTGCGCCCGGCAAAGTGTCCACTCACGAGAGCAAAGACCGCCATCACAGCCAGAATTGCCCAGAATGGAAGCTCATGGAGGATGTCTGAGATGCGTAACCGGGTTAGCGAGACGAATTGGGACCATGTCGTTCCTGCGCCGAAGTGTTGCTGGATCGACGGCAATCTTTTCGAAACGAAAGACCGTACGGGGCCTGTCTCCTCAGATTCATTCTCCCGGGCCTTTGCGGCGCGGCGACCCTGCGAAACCGCCGTCAATGCCTCGACGGATAGCGGAAAGAGCGCATAGACCACCACGAGAGCAAGCAGTCCCACACCGATCCAAACGAGGCGGTTATACAGAAAAACACCCGACCAGGGCATCAGCAATCGGTTCTTCTCGGCAACCGTCCAATACCGCGTGACGCTGTCGAACAGGCGAAGACCGACAGGATCGAAGATAGCGGACCAGAAGTGCTCGAGTGAGTTTCTCGCCTGAAAAACCGTGTTGGCGATTAGGTACAAAAGAAACAGAACGACGCCCTGAAGATAGACGATGAATAGCTTGCGAGTAAGCGCGGCGACGCAGAAAAACAACGATCCAAGGAAGAAGATCTGGACAACAGTGATCGAAAGAAACGGCTGTAGGTACCAGGAGAGTTGGGCGTGCGCGATACGGGTGTGGTCGGCCCAGGGGGCCAGCGTACCGGCAGCCTCACCAAATATCAGGCCAGTGAAGCAAAACACTGTCGTCACAAAGGAGCCTGCCCAGCGACCGCCGAGGTAAGCGAACTTGGTAATTGGCTTCGTAAAAAGAAGTTGGTACGTGTCGCGTTGAAAATCGCGGAGGATAGAGGTTCCAAAGATCGCAGCGATGACGATAACGCCGAAGAAACTGAACAGAATATATAGAATGGCGGTCGAAAAAGGCCCGTTGAGCAGCACCTTGTCGTTGCCGACATTAATAAAATCCTCTGCTGCAATACTTAGGAAGCTGAGAAAGAACCACAGGGCGAAGTAGACGTAGGTCGAAATACTCTTCAGACGGAATTTAAGTTCGAACGAGAAAAACTCCCAGAACATTGCCATCGGTCTCCTCGGCGACTAGTTTTTCTTCTGGCGTGAAAGACTGAGGAAGTAAACATCCTCAAGGCCTGAATCGACAGGGACGAATCCCTCGCCGGGGCTCGATTCCGCGTAGATGCGAACTTCATGCAGTCCGCCAACCAGATGGGTCGAGATAACGTGCAGACTTGCCTCAAGCGCCTGCAACTCAGAATCGCTGGCGACGACTTTGCTCCAGATCATCCCCTTTAGCGACTGCAATGCTTCTGCAGGAGATCCTTCCAGCAAAAGCTCGCCATTGCTGATAATGGCCATGCGCGGACAGAGCTCGCGGACATCCTCGACGATATGGGTCGACAGGATGACGGTCACGTTGCTTCCGATGGAGCTCAACAAATTGAGAAAGCGGTTGCGCTCCGCAGGGTCAAGGCCCGCCGTCGGCTCATCGACGATGATCAATCTGGGATTGGCAAGGAGTGCCTGAGCAATGCCGAACCGCTGCTTCATTCCGCCTGAGTAGGTGCTGAGGGACTTCTTCCGCGCCTCCCAGAGGTTCGTCTGGTGCAGCAGCGCTTCGACCATCTCTTTTCGCTGTCCACTACTGGTGATGCCCTTCATTACGGCAAGATGCTGCAGCATATCGAGCGCGCTCATCTTCGGATAGACGCCAAATTCCTGCGGCAAATATCCAAGTATCTTTCGGACCGCGCTCTTGTCCTCCAGAACGTTCAGGTCATCCAGCCAGATTTCGCCGGAATCAGGATCCTGCAGCGTGGCGACTGTGCGCATCAGCGTGCTTTTTCCTGCTCCGTTCGGACCAAGCAGACCGAACATGTGATTACCAATCGTCAGGGTCAAATCTTTGAGCGCTTTTACCCCGTTTGGATAGGTCTTAGACAGACCCGTAATTTTGAGTGCCAAGGAAATTGACCTCCAGATAAGCCGAAGCGGTACTTTTCGCAGTAGCGGCAATTTACCACATCACTGATCAAGGGCAGGCAGTTTCGAGAACACTCAGACGTGTCATGGCCTTCGCCACGGTATTGGCTTCCCTGGTAATTACGCTGATTGAGGGCTACTCGACTCTCGCCCACGAGCCAGAGTCGCCCCGCGCCAGGCCTCGCAGCACTCGCCGTTCGGAAGAAGGCTTCTTTCTGGCTGTGCTAATAAGCTCTCCATAGCGAACCTGATTACGACCACCGTCTTTGGCTTGATAGAGTGCCTTGTCAGCTGAATCCAGCAGGTCGTCCTGGCAGTTCGAGTCGCTTGGACGACAGGATGCCACGCCGCAACTTACTGTTGACAGCCGAGGATGGCTGCCCGGTTCCGGCAGGGCGGGCGATCCCGCGACTTCAACAAGCTTGCGGATTCGCTCGGCAACAATCATCGCGCCTTCCTGTGTCGCGCCGGGAAGCAGGACCACGAACTCTTCTCCGCCAAATCGTGCTGCAAAATCGTCCTTGCAGCGCAAACTCTGCATAAGCAGCGCAGCCACACGCACCAGCACGCGATCGCCGTAGAGATGTCCGCGGGTGTCGTTCGTGACCTTGAAGTTATCGATGTCAATCACGATAGCCGAAAGGCTCCTGCCCGAATCAACCGCCTCTCGCCACAGCTTTGTGAACTGCAACTCGTAAGCGTGCCGATTGGCCAGTCCGGTCAGACTATCGATGTAAGAGATTTTTTGCAGTTCGACATTCATACCAGATAGCTCTCTGGTTTGTATCTCGCTGCGCAGCCGCATCAGGTATCCCATGCGTTCGTCACGCCCAATGCTGTAGTTGGCGACTACAGTCATCGATATGGCACACACCGCCAGCGTGATACCAAGCAACTTATCCGAAGCGTTGAGAAAGTGATCATGGTGCAGGAAGACGAGATCGCTCGCCAGCAAAACGGCTGATGCGCTCAGGGCATACATAAACTGCAACCGCATCACAACGTTCACGAAGATCACGGTTACGATCAATCCCACCTGCGCATACGCTGATGAGGTCGCATTCGTATTACTTTCCAGATACAGGTGCGTTATTCCGATGAAGCAGCTCGCCAGCGCAATACTGGTTTCGCGGTAAACCCTGTGCGGACTCCACCGCATGCTGAGGTTGACCAGTAGCGCGATTGGCGTAACGATGCAGAGCCGTATCTGTAACGGAAACCAGGACGCACCGCCGCGGATAAAGTAATCCGCGATGACATAGATATTGAAGAAACAAATCGCAATCAGGCCTTCAACCCAGAGACGGGCCGCGCGCTGAACAAACGTCGACTGCTCGAAGCCGCTCTCCAGAGGTTCCGGCAGCGCTAGTCGCTGAAAACCTCTTCGTGAAAGCCGCTCTACCTCGGCGATCGCGAGTTCATGGATGGAAGTGCCCGGCATATTCAATCTGCTTCCTCACAATATGTCCCTTCCAGCTCTGTCGGCGGGCCGTTGTTCTTTCATCAGCAGCGAAAAACCCCTAATCGCTACCGAAAGTGCTACAAATCGATGTTACTAAAGGGGAAGATCGGCACACTCCCTAACATGGGGGATACATAGTACTTCCGTGTAATGCCTTCCGAAGGATCGTCTGTGTTTTCGGGAAATGCGCTTCGTCAGCTCTTTCACCGCTTCAGATCCGGAACTAGATCCAGATCTGCGGACAAGCCGAGGGATAGCTAACGGCTCTCCAGCCGGAGAAATCAAGCCACTACGAAGTTATCGATCAGCCGCGTGCTCCCCACATATGCCGCCACCGCAACCAGAGTTCCCTTCTCCGCAGACGTCACCGGCAGCAATGTATTCGAATCAACTATAGCCAGATAATCCATCCGGACTCCTTGCGCGAACTGAAGCGTCTTCATTTCATCTCGCACGAGCACGGCACTCTGTCGTTCCCCCTCGGCGATCCTTCTTTCCATTTGCAGCAGCGTTCCATGTAGAACCAACGCCTGTTCCCGCTCCACTGGGCTTAGATATTTATTCCTGCTGCTCAGCGCCAGCCCATCCGCATCACGCACGATCGCACAGCCAACCAACTCCACATCGAAGTTCAGATCCCGAACCATCTGCCGCAGGACCGCAAGCTGCGCGGCGTCCTTCTGGCCGAAGTAAGCCCGGTTCGGTCCCACAACATGAAACAACTTCGCTACCACCGTAGCCACGCCGGTAAAGTGTCCCGGCCGCGAAGCTCCATCGAGCCGGTCCGCGATTCCCGACACTGTCACGGTCGTCACCGCGCCGTCTGGATACATCTCATCCGCATCTGGAGCGAACAGAACGTCAACCCCTTCCGCCTCCAGCCCTCTACAATCTTGCTCGAAGGTTCGCGGGTATCGCGCAAAGTCTTCCCCCGGAGCAAACTGCAGCGGATTAACAAAGATTGAAGCGGCCACAACCGCACACTCGCTTCGTGCGCGTCCCACCAGCGACAGGTGCCCTTCGTGCAGGGCTCCCATCGTAGGCACAAAGCCAAGCACATAGCCTCCGGTCCGCAGTTCACGGCAAATGCGCTGCATCTCAGCGATGCTCTTCACAATTCGCATACGGTGGCGACGCCCTAGCCCGCAACCTTGGCTGGAACCACGATCAACTCCCGTATCTCCCGCGAAAGATGGTAGCTCTCCGCGTCTGATGGAAAGGTCCTGGCTTCCACGTCGCGTCTGTACTCTTGTAACGCCTCGCGCATCACTCCCCCCACATCCGCGTAGCGCCTTACAAACTTGGCCGGAGGCGAAAAGGTCATGGTCATCATGTCGTGCAGCACCAGAATCTGCCCATCGCAATCCGGTCCTGCGCCGATTCCGATCGTAGGGATCTGCAGTTCCTCGGTCACAACTCTGGCCAGCTCTCGAGGAACACCTTCCAGCACGAGCGCAAAGCAACCTGCATCCTCAAGGGCGAGCGCGTCAGTACGCAACGCGTCGATCGCGTCCATCGTCTTGCCCTGCACCTTGTAACCACCCATGCGATGCACGCTCTGCGGCGTCAAGCCGATATGTCCCATCACAGGAATCTCGGCATCCACCATTCGTCGCACAAGGTCTTTGCGCTCGCTCCCGCCTTCAAGCTTCACTGCTTCGGCGCCAGCCTCCTTCACAAAGCGAACTGCGTTCGCGACGCCCTCGCGTTCATCGGTCTGATAGCTGCCGAACGGCATATCCGCCACCAACAACGCACGTCGTACCGCTCGCCGAACACCCCGCGTGTACAGCAGCATCTCGTCCATCGTTACGGCCAGCGTATTCTCGTGACCCTGCATCACCATCGCCAGCGAGTCACCTACAAGCACAACATCCAGCCCGGCTTCATCGATCAATCGAGCGCTGGCGTAGTCGTAGGCCGTCAGCGCAGTGATGGGTCGCCGCGCCAACTTCTTTTCCAATAATGAGGGGATCGTAACTTTCGTGGGAGGATCGGCGTCACGCCCGGCACGCGCGCCGGCTCGTTCCGCAGAGAACGTAGTCAGACTCATTGCAATCTCCAGTGCAGTTCCACCGCGCGTCACCCGTAGAAACGTGACTTTGGCCGGATACCACCTGTCCCAGCAACCTCCTGGGTCTGCTTAAAGCGTACTCGCAGGAGCTTCGCACAGCAAGTGGCACGCCGCCCGCTAGTAGGTCAGATTGCTTTCCAAGACTTAGCGGAAATGTTTGAAGATCAGCAAGTAGAGGAAAGCCAGAAGCCAAACCCAAATGAAGATTCCCGCGCAGCGAATGTAGGTCGGATACGATTCCTTGAGCGCGAAGTTGGAAAAAGGAGATTCCCTAGCGAAATTGCTTTTCCCATAATTCTTCCGGCCCCTCGTTACCATCACCTGCGTCCTGAAAATGCAAAACCAACCGGCGACTGCGAAAGCGATGCTCATTACGACTATCCAAGCCTTGCCGAATGGCTTAATCATCCCGAGGCTTTCAAGATAAACTGACCCACTACTCGCCATCATCAAAATCCCACCTCAAGGCTTCACCATCGGCAGTTCAATATAACTCTCTTGCTCGGGCGCGTGGTAGATCTTCTGCTCCGCCTTGCGATAATCCCCGGGCTTCGCCCAGAAGATATTAGGGACGAACGTTTGCGGATTGCGGTCATACAGCGGGAACCAGCTTGATTGCACTTGCACCATGATGCGGTGTCCGGGCAGAAAAACGTGGTTTGCGGGTGGCAGATTGAACTTGTAGAGCAACGGTTGCCCTGAGGCGATCGGCTTCGGGTTTTCGAGACTCTCGCGGTATCTGCCGCGGAAGATGTCGGCCGAGATCATAAACTGGTAGCCACCCATCTTTGGTTGGCCGGCGACCTCGTCCGGATAAACGTCGATCAGTTTGACGACCCAGTCAGAGTCGGTTCCGCTCGTGGAGGCGATGAGGTTCGCGACCGGCTGTCCGCTGATCTTCACCGGCGAGGTCAAAACATCCGAGGTGAAGACGAGCACGTCGGTTCGTCCTGAAGCCTCGCGCTGGTCGTCCGCAAGCCAGTTCGGCCACGTCATTCCGTTGTCGTAACCGACGGGCTGTATCGGCCGCGCGCGGAACGGCACAGGTTTTGCAGGATCGGAGACGTAGGCGTCGAATGGCGCGTCATCCTGTTTCGGCGCAGTAAAGCTGAGCTTACCTTGGCCTCTGAGGTAGAGCGGTGCGGAGGTTGAGGCGCAGCCGCTCTTGCAGGCTATTGGCCAGGAGGGTAATTTGCGCCACGTGTTTGTGCCGCTTTCATAGGCTGTCACCGGAGCAATCGACGGCGCCGTCCCATCGTCCTTCAAATACTTCGCGAGGAACGGAGCGAGAATTTTTTCACGAAAATAAAGCGACGTATCGCTGTTGAATTTGATCGCGCCCAGGGTGCTCCCATCTTCGATACCCTGGCCGTGGTGCCAAGGGCCCATCACGAGAAAGACTTTGTTGCCGGTGTCCTTCGGCTTGATCGCTTTGTAGACTGCCATCGCGCCGTAGATATCTTCGGCGTCCCATAGGCTATGCACCAGGAGGGTGGGGACGGTGATCGGCTCGGCGGCGAGAAGCTTGTCAACAGCCTGATCCTGCCAGAAGGAGTCGTAGCTCGGGTGCGCGATGACCTTGCGCCAAAAGCCTGTCTGCTCGAGGCCGCGCCGCTCACCCAGTTCGCCGGCTGAGGTGGCGTCCATGAACATGTCGTAGTCGTCGAAGTTGCTGGTCTCCCACTTCACGGAGTTGTCTCGGGTGCCATCCTGCTCATAGATATAGGCCATGTTCTGCTGGCGGAAGGCTCCGTTGTGGAACCAGTCGTCGCCGCGCCAACCGTCGACCATTGGGTTCATCGGGACTGCGACTTTCAGTGCCGGGTGCGGATGGACGAGGCCCATCAGTGTGGTGAATCCGTCGTAGGAGATGCCGATGATGCCGACCTTGCCGTTGCTCTCCGGAATGTTTTTTACCAGCCAGTCGATGGTGTCGTAGGTGTCGGTGGCATGGTCGACCTGCGTCGGGTTCAGAGGGCCGCGCAAGGGGCGGTTCATCACGTAGTCGCCTTCGGAGCCGTACTTGCCGCGGACATCCTGAATGACGCGGATGTAGCCGCCTTCAACGATGACGTCGGTGGCGTTGTCGTAACCGTAGAGGCTGGAGCCGAGATGCGAGCTCTGCGTATTCGTCGTCAGCGCGGTTGCGTTGTAGGGCGTCCGCGTGAGCAGGATCGGAGCATTTTTTGCTCCTTTCGGTACCAGAATGACGGTGTGCAACTTAACCTTGTCGCGCATCGGGATCATGACGTCGCGGCGTTCGTAGTCGAAGCCGTTGTCCGTCGGCTTAAAGACGGCGGGGGTTTCGCTCGGAAGAGTAGTTGGGGTCTGGGCGAATCCCAAGGGAAGCAGGCTATAGATAACGGCGGCGAACAGACTTCGGCGGAGCAGGAACGCGGGCATAGGTTTCCTTTTCATGGCGAGCGGAGGAGCAATTTTCCCCTATCCATGTTTGTTGTAAAACGGCGTCAAAGTGCTGACGGTATCATATGCGGTGCCCGCGTCGGAAGCAGTTGAATGTGCACCTTAGCCAGATAAGCCAGCATCAGGGCTGCTCTGAAACGACCCACCCGCAAAAGATTCAGCGCAGGAAGTTCAGATTTAAGCGCGACCCCTGGCAGAGCTTGGGGGTGGGGGATAGTTCGGCTTGAGCTTTGCCGGCGCAGGCGTCTGCGGCTCAAGCTCGATGGGACGGTTCGCTGCGACTATCTCGGCGATGGCGTATTTCAAGGCTTCAACGCCTTCGCCGGTGACGGCGGAGATCTTATAGAAGGGAAGTTTGCGGCGCTTGGCCATGGTCGAGAGCTTTTTCAGCTTGTCGGGATTGGCCACATCGACCTTTGCGGCAACCAGGATAGTAGGCTTGGCGGCCAGGGCTGGGTCGAAGCTCTTTAATTCTTCCGTGATGACTTTATAGTCGGCAACGGGGTCCGGTCGGTCGCTCGAATCGGAGACATCAACCAGATGGACGATGACGCTGGTGCGCTCGATGTGTTTGAGGAACTGAATCCCAAGGCCGGCGCCGAGATGTGCGCCTTCAATAAGGCCTGGGAGGTCCGCGACGGTATACGACTCAGTGTGAGGATACTCGCCCACTTGAACGACGCCGAGGTTGGGCTCGAGCGTGGTGAAGGCGTAGTTGGCGATCTTCGGCTTTGCGGCGGAGAGGCGTGAGATCAAGGTGGATTTACCAACGTTGGGATAGCCAACGAGGCCGGCGTCGGCCAGGAGTTTGAGTTCGAGCCGATAGCTGCGTTCTTCGCCGGCGCGGCCGAGTTCGTGCTCGCGCGGAGCCTGATGGGTGCTGGTGGCGAAGTGCTGGTTGCCCCGCCCGCCGCGTCCGCCCTTGGCAATGACGATGGTCTCGCCAGGATGCGCGAAGTCGTGGATGAGTTCGCCGGTCTGGTCGTCGTAGAGGAGAGTGCCGACGGGGACCTTGAGAGTCGTGGATTCACCGGCGTACCCCGAGCAGTTGGAGCCGAGACCGTGGCCGCCGCGTTGGGCTTTGTGCTCCGGATTGAAGCGGAAGTGGACCAGTGTGTTGTGGCTGAGGGAGGAGGACATCAGGACGTCGCCGCCGTGGCCGCCGTCACCGCCGGAGGGACCACCCTTGGGAACAAATTTTTCGCGCCGGAAAGCCATGCAGCCGTTGCCGCCGTCGCCGGCCTTGATGCGGATTCGCGCTTCGTCAATAAACATGCAATCTCCAGTGTACAAGTTTGCCTGGCATGAGCCAGGTAACTGATTCTGTTGACCATCAGAGAAAAACCGTACGGGCTGAATGTTTTGGTTGTGGTGATTTTGCACTTTTGCGTATACTTACCAACTTCACAGTAACCTTTTGTTAATCGATGTATGCGAAGCTTTGCGTAATCAATTCATTGCCGAATAACGGGCCGGAAAAAAGAACCTGGTACGGCGACAGTCATTTCTTAAGGAGACCAACAATGCAAAGGCTAATTGTTAAAACAGTTGTGCGATTCCTGTTCATCGCGATGTTGTGCGTGGGAGCAGGATCCTATGGGTACGGGCAGTCGGCGGTGGATGGCGCGATTGGCGGCACAGTTCAGGATTCAAGCGGCTTGCCGATTCCCAAGGCGAAGGTTACCATCCGCAACAACGCGACGAATGCGGAGCAGACGGTATTGGCGGATGATTCGGGTTTCTTCCGCGCGATTCATCTTCAGCCGTCGACGTACACCGTCTCGATTTCGGCTGCGGGTTTTGCAAGCTTCAAGTCACCCGAAGTGATTGTGCAGGTCGGACTGCTGACGGACATTTCGCCGAAACTGCCAGTCGGAAGCGAGACGCAGACAGTCGAAGTGACCAGCGAAGCGCCGGCGATCAATACCACCAGTCCCGATTTCGCCAACATAATCAACCAGCGTGCGTTGCAGGATCTGCCGGTGAACAACTACCGCTGGTCCGCCTATGCGCTACTTACGCCGGGCGTTGTTGGCGACTCCAACGGTTTTGGCCTGCTGAGCTTCCGCGGCCAGAGCACCCTGATGAACAACGTCACCGTCGACGGCGCGGATGACAACCAGGCCTACTTCTCTGAGGAGCGTGGCCGCACGCGCGCCGGCTACTCGACCGCAAAGGCCTCGATCCAGGAGTTCCAGGTCAATACGTCGAACTATTCGTCGGAGTATGGCCGTTCGGCCGGCGGAGTCGTCAACTCCATCACGAAGAGTGGCGGCAATCAGTTTCACGGCGAAGGTTATTTCTTTGACCGTGACGCAACTTGGGCGGGATCGGTTTCGACCACGACCCAGAACGTGCAATTGACGCCCGGCGGCCCGTTTGTCGCGCAGCACTTCAAACCCGTTGACGTGCGCAAGCAGTATGGCGGCGCCGTCGGCGGTCCCATCTTTCGAGACAAGCTCTTCTTCTTCTTCGCGGGTGACAGATTCCAGCGGAACTTTCCCGCTGTCGCAGTCGCCAGCACTCCCAGCACCTTTTTTGCTCAGCCGGATGCGACTTTGCCCGCCGGCAAAGTCTGCGGTGGAACGGGGGCAGCGGCTCCAAGCACCATCGACGCCGCAGCCTGCACCTTGCAGACAAACCTCGGCCTGTCGACCTACTCCGCGGCTGCAACCATCTACAACAACGGTCTCACCGGCCTGAACTCGATGCTGGGTCCTGTGCCGCGCACGGGTACGCAAACGATCTTCTTCCCGAAGGTCGACTGGCAGATAAACTCGCGCAACCACGCGTCGTTTGAACTCAACCGTCTCCGCTGGGGTTCGCCGGCAGGTATCCAGACCGCGGCCACTGTCGCCGACGGAACCAGCACTTTCGGTAATGACTATGTGCGCGTCACCTTCGGAATCGCGAAGCTGGATACGGTGATCACAAAGAGCATCACCAACGAGGTCCGCTACCAGTATGGGCGCGACTTCGAGTTCGAATTCAACCAGACGCCTACTGCCTATGAGAAGTCCAATCTGGTTGGGCCCACCTCCGGTGGATATACAAACCCGCTCGGATTGCCACCCAGCGTCAGCATTACCAATGGTTTCGCGTTCGGCACGCCGAACTTCCTGAACCGCGCTGCACTCCCGGATGAACGCCGCTGGCAGGTCGCCGATACCGTCAACTGGCTCCATGGAAACCACAACTTCAAGTTCGGCGGAGACTACATCCACACCGACGACCGGGTCAACAATCTCTTCTCGGGCTTCGGCGTCTACAGCTATAGCACGCTGCCTGCCTACTTTACGGACCTCACGTTCTCGCAGAGTGCCTCGACGGCATCCAAGGCGAAAAACTGGAGCAGCTACACTCAGGGCTTCGGCATTCCTGGCGTTGAATTTACGACTGGGGACTTTGGCTTCTTCGGCGAAGACAATTGGAAGCTCACCAAGGCCCTGACCGTGACCCTCGGCCTTCGTTGGGAGTACGAAAAGCTGCCGCCACCCTTCAGCAACCTGACCGTTGCTGCTCTGCCGCAGACCAGCTTCATGCCATCCAACAAGACCAACTTCGGTCCGCGGGTCGGATTCGCCTATGATGTCTTTGGCTCCGGGAAGACCATCCTCCGTGGTGGTTACGGCATCTTCTTCGCTCGTATCCTGAATGGAACTATCTACAATGCGCTGATCAACACCGGTTCCCCGAACGGTCAGTTCACTGTAACTCCAACGGCCTCCGCCTCCAATGCGCCGGTCTTTCCGCAGATCATTGCCTCTGGAAGTCTGGCAGGCGCGCCCAACTCTGTATTTTTCGACAGCAACTTCAAGGCGCCGCAAATCCATCAGGCTGACCTGACCGTCGAGCAGGATCTCGGCTGGAACACCGTGATCAGTGTGAGCTGGTTGGGAACGATGGGCCGTCGGCTCCCGAACTTTACCGACCTCAACCTGAACCCTCCCACCACGGTCACCTATAGCGTCATTGATGCGACAGGCAAGGGGCTTCTACCTAGCGGCTCGACCTTCACGTCGAAGTTCTACGCGAAGAACACCACACCGAACTGCTCGAGTCAGCGTCCGAACTGCGCTTTTGGATCCTTGACGGACATCTTCAGCGGTGTGAGTTCAAACTACCAGGGATTGGTTGGTCAGATCAGCCACCGGTTCTCCAACCATCTGCAGTTCAATGGCAACTACACTTGGTCACACGCGCTGGACTACGGGCAAAACAACCAGACGGCCACCACCGCGAACAATCTTCTGGATCCGCAGGACATCCGGGCGGAGTACGGCAATTCCATCACCAACATTCCCAATCGTCTCGTTCTGGGCGGCATCGTCACGGCTCCGTGGAAGTACACGGGCTGGCTGGGCTACCTGTTGAATGACTATGAAGCGTCTCCAAGTCTCCAGATTCAGAGTGGCCTTCCGTATTCAGTCGGAACCAGCGGCACGCTCACGACGGGGTACACCGCTTCCGGTGCCGTCGTGAACGCCATTGGCGGCGGTGTGAATGGTTCGAACGGGACCTTCCGCATGCCAGGCTTCGAGCGCAACGGCTTCCAGCAGCCAAAGACGACGGTGCTGGATCTGCGCCTGTCGAAGCGCTTCAACATCGCTGATCGGGTCAAACTTGAGTTTCTTGGCGAGGCCTTCAACATCGTGAATCATCAAAACGTCACCGGGGTCAATACGACTGCGTTCACGGTTGGTTCAGTGTCAGCCACGAAGACCAACACGCTCACCTATACGACCTCCGTGCCAACCTTCGGTGGTACAACCTTCACCAACACCAGCGGGTTCTCCAATGCTCCGAGGCAGATCCAGCTGGGAATCCGGGCGCAGTTCTAACCGGCGTTGATTTTTTCCAACAAGGGCGGTGGCTTCGGCTGCCGCCCTTTTCTTGTCTACCCTCGAATACGGTCCATCCGGGCAGACTCTTTGCCGTTACTCACTTTCTTTTCGCGGTTCCTCAGTCTGCGGCTAATCTCATATCATCGTCGGTGTAGTGCCGAAGTGTAACCGGACCCCCGGGACGATCCGGCCGGCCGTGATTCTATTCAATCCGATATTTCCCGTGGCTTGGTGTAGAGCGGTACAAATTTCCGCGGAGAGTACATGCCGTTCGCTGTTGGACGCGCGCAATCTGGCGCGATCGCTAGAAAAATTGTCTGGGCCTGCTTGTTGTGGTGTTGCGCCGCTGCGACCGTAGAGACGCGTGCGTGGGGACAGACTTCGGTGGATGGTGCGATCGACGGCTTTGTCGTCGATGCGGGTGGGGCCGCGCTCGTCGGCGCTGTGGTGCAGGTGCAAAACGTCGCGAATGGAACGACGAATCGCACGACGACGGAGAACAAGGGAGAATTTCTGGTGGCGCACCTGTCTCCGGGTGAGTACCGGGTGACGGTGGAGTATGCGCTGTTTGCCCAGTTGACGCTGCAGCCGGTGGTGGTTGAGGTTGGGGGTGTGACCTTGGTGGAGGCACGGATGCGGGTCGGGGGCGTGGCAACCTCCGTGACCGTAAGGGCCGAGGCCACTTCTCCAGTGGCCGTGAGCGTCGATGATCTGTCGTCCGCCGCCGTGGCAAGTGTTGTAACACCGGACGAGATCGAGCGGCTGCCCGTAAACGGCCGGCGATGGCAGACGTTTGCGCTCTTGATGCCAACAGTGAATTCCGATCCCGAAGGCAACGGGCTGCTGAGTTTTCGCGGGGTGGCCTCGACACAGAACAGCAGCCGGATCGATGGCGGAGACGACGATCAGAGCTTCGGGTCAGTGCCGCGCGGGACAGGAATTGAGAGCAGTGCGGAGATTGAGGATGCCGCCGAGATGGGCGTCTCGAGCCGCGTGAGTGTAGGGAGCGCCGCCGGTGGCGGAGGGTATGGGCGGCACTCGGGGATGCCTTACACGTTCTCGCAGGAGGCGGTCCGCGAGTTCCGCGTGAGCGGGCAGAACTACTCGGCGTTGTACGGTCACGCTGCCGGCGGCATTATCACGACAGTCTCGAAGAGCGGGACGAACGATCTGCACGGGACGGGGTTTTACCTGGCGCGGACGAGTGCGCTGGGCGCGACCAATCCCTTCTCAATTGCAACCAGTTATGTTGACGGCGTCGTTGCGAGCGGCGCGGTGAAGCCGCATGATCTGCGGCAGCAGTTTGGCGGCAGCGTTGGCGGAGCGATCGTGCACGACAAGCTCTTCTACTTTTATGCTTACGATCAGCAGGCGCGGAATTTTCCAGCAATATCGACGCCTGCCGATCCAAATTTTTATGCCCTGACCCCGACGCAGCGGGCGTTGCTGGCAAACCGCGGTGTGACGTCTGCGAAGGTGAATGCGGCGTTGAATTATCTCGACAGTTTGTCGGGAACAATTGCCCGGCGACAGAACCAGACGATCAACTTCGGCAAGTTGGACTGGCAGGCGGCAGAGCGTCATCGCGTGAGTGCGCAGTATGACCGCGGGCGTTCGAGTTCTCCTGCCGGAGTGCGGTCAGCGCCTGTAGTCGACGTAGGCAGGGCAAGCATGGGGAGCACTTATGCCAAAGTGGATGCGGTGCTGGGGCGGTGGATGTGGCAGGCGACGCCGAGGTTCAGCAACGAACTGCGCGTGCAATATGGCAGGGACTTTCAATATGAGCAGGCGCAGGCGCCGCTGCCGCAGGAGCCCACCGTGGGACCCGGCGGATCTGCGCCCGAGGTTGCGATCGGGCCGGATGGATTCACGTTTGGGAGCCCGTCGTCGCTGGGCCGCAGAATATATCCGGATGAGAACAAAGTGCAACTTGTCGATATGGTGACCTGGGCGCGCGGCCGACATCAGCTTCAGACGGGAGTCGATCTCAGCCTCGTCCACGACGACATCAACGCGCTGGCGAACACTCAGGGGGCATTTCATTACGACAGCACAATGACCTCAGGGCATGCGGGCGGATTGGTCGATTGGATCACGGACTATACGTTCAATGTGAACAGCTATCCGAACGGCGGGTGTCCGTCCATTGTCTCGCCGGTACACGACTTCTGTTTCCGCTCCTTCACGCAGAGCTTCGGTCAGCAACCGGTGGCGTTCGATACGCAGGAGTGGGCATCGTTCCTGCAGGACGACTGGCATGTGCGATCGGCGCTTACCGTAAATGCCGGCTTGCGTTACGAGTATGAATTTTTGCCGTTGCCGCAACAACCAAATGCCGCACTGGATGCGGCGTTCGGTAAAACCGGTGCGACAAGCGTCTTTCCCGAAGACCGCAACAATTTTGGACCGCGCCTCGGTGTGGCATGGGAGCCGTTCGGTTCGGGCCGCGGTGTAGTTCGCGTAGGATATGGTCTCTTTTACGGACGGCTGCCGGGCGCGACTGTGCGCAGCGCGCTGGTGGATACGGCGCAGGCCTCTTCGGCGCGCCATGTGCTAATTACACCCACCACGGTTACAAATTGTCCGCAGGTGGCGAATCAAGGCTTTGGTTATGCATGCGCCTACCTGACGACACCGCCGTCTGCCGTCACAACGACGACCTCCGCGACGGTGTTTGACCGGAGGTTCCGGCTCCCCATGGTGCAGCAGGGGAGTATCACCGTAGAGCGTGAGATTCGTGCAGGGATTGTCGCGAGCGCAACGTACCTGATGAACCTCGACCGCCAGCTGCCGAACTCGGTCGACATCAACATCGCTCCGGCTACGGCGACGAAGATGTTTCAGCTCCAGGGAGGAACAGGCGCAACGGGAGTGAGGGACGGAGAGACCTTTGTGGTTCCCTTCTATTCGCAGCGCGTGAATACAGGCTTTGGTCCCGTGACCGATATCGTCTCCAACGCGGACGCGACATACAATGCGATGGTGCTGGAGGCGCGACGTCGTTTTCATGATGGCTTTGAATTTCGAGCAAGTTGGACGTGGGCAAAGGCGATCGACTACGGTCAGGGTGGTGCGACGCCGCGCACGAATGCGCAGTTCGATCCATTCAATGTGCTGTACGACAAAGGCCTGTCGGCGCTGAACTATCCACATAAAGTACTGGCCAGTGCAGTGTGGGAGCCTTCCTTAGCCAGCGAAAGACGCTGGGTTCGCGCCGCAGCGAACGGATGGACGATCGCCCCGCTCTTTGTTGAGTCGAGCGGCAGGCCGTACAGCCTGGATATCTTCGGAGGCACCCGGCTGACAGGCGGCCACGAGAGCATCAACGGCGCGGGTGGCGCAGTCTATCTGCCGACGATTGGGAGAAATACGCTGCGGCTGCCGGATACGTCACGCTTCGATCTGAAGGTTAGCCGCGCGATGCAAGTCACCGAACAGGTCCGGGTGCGCGGGAGCATAGAGATCTTCAATCTGACCAACCGTGTCAACTACTCCGCCATCATGCAACGAGCGTTTCTCGTGGGCACCGAAACGAATGGAGTGACTCCGTTGATCTTTCAAAATGCAGCGACAGTTGCCGCAGAAGGATTGAATGTGCGGCCGTTCGGAACGTTCACCGCCGCATCGACGGGGCAGTCGCCGGAGCGGCAGGTGCAACTGGGAGTCAGGGTGGAGTTCTAATTTCAGTGTTGCGAGAGCGATAGAGTGTTGCCGTCAGGATCGGTGAACCATGCGACCTTGACGCCGCCCGGAGCCTCCCAGACGCCGTCGGCGCCTTGCTTGAGGAAGGAGTAGCGTGAGAACTGGATACCCTTGCCCGTCATTTCGGCCACGGTCTTGCGGATGTCGCCAACCTGCCAGCCCAGGATAGTGAAGGGGAATGGAGTGAAGTCGTCGACGCGAGCGATGCGGACCATGGTTCCGTTGGCGTCCATGACGATGGCGAACGAGTCGTCGCTAACGAAGCGCAGGCCGAGAAGGTTTTCGTAGAAGCGGCGGGCGCGCGCGGCATCTTTGGTGGGAATGAAGGCTATGAGCGGGCTATGAGTAAGCATGCTATGACCTCGGTGGCCAAGCTTATCAAAACTCTCTCAGGTTGTGCTGCTCTGCGGGATGCTGGGCGAGACTCGGCTCTTCCAGTTGCCGTGAGGAGTCGGAGTGGGCGGTGAGACGCATCGTGGGGAATGCGTCCGGGTAGTTCTGCTGGATCCATGCCGTCATCTTCTCGCGGACCAGGCAGCGCAAGTCAAAGTTCTCGCTCGAATTACGGGAGCTCATAAGGCAGCGCAGCTCCATCGAGCGGTCAGTGAGGTTGGTGACCTGCAGGCCACAGACCTGCTTATTCCATAGCGGCGACGGGTGGACGATTGCCTCGAGTTGTCTGCGCAGATCCTCCACAGGAACGGAGTAATCGACATAGAGGAAGGCCGTGCCCAGAATGTCGGAGGATTCGCGCGTCCAGTTCTGGAATGAATTTTCGATGAAGTAATTAAGCGGGACGATAAGACGGCGCAGATCCCAGATTTTGATAACAACATAGGCTGAGTTGATCTCTTCGACGCGGCCCCATTCGCCCTGAACAACGACGACATCATCGATGCGAATGGGTTCGGTGATCGCGATCTGCAGGCCGGCGAAGAAGTTTGCCGCGGTAGATTTTGCAGCGGTAGCGATGATGAGCGATGCGATGCCGGCGGAGGCGAGGAGCCCGGAGCCGTAATGCCAAATGCGCGGATCGTTGAAGGTCCATAGGAGAGCTCCGATGTCGATGATAACGACAAATGCGATAAGGACTCGGCGGAATAATTGGAATTGGGTGTGGACCCGGCGCGCCTGGACGTTGTTCTCGGCGGAGAGATCGTAGCGCTGCAGCATGACCGACTGCAGGACGTAGATACAACCTACGGCGAACCAGCCGAGGGCGACGACGACTAACATCGCGAAGGCTTGCCGCAGCATAACCTCGATGTTCTCGGGCAGATCAGGGATTACAGGCAGGACGATGAGGCAGCAGGTCAGAAGAAAGATTGCACGTGCCGGCTTTCCTAAGTATTGGTGCAGTCTCCACCCCAGGCGGTGTTGGCCTGTCTCTTGCCGCCGTAAGAGACGAAACAGGATGTAATGCACCAGGTTCGCGAATACCAGCACGCCGCAGAAGACGAAGATGGCGAGGTACCAGCCATGACGAAAATGAAAGATTGCAAGCATCGCGAGCACGGAAGAATGAACTGCGGACACTCCCGGGATGAGAGCTGATGGGTTCAAGCGACGCCTCCTCCTGGTCCTCATTAGATGCTTCGAGGCAAGAGGAGAGCAATAGAAAGGGCTGGCTCGAGTTCGCCCTACTTCCGCTGCAGGGATTCAAGGCTCTCCAGCACCGATTTTTCCAGGGCGATGCGCTGGTCGGAGTAGGAGTGGTCGGTCGTGAGATGGACTGTCGTGACCTCAGCCGCGCCGGCTTTGTGAAGGGCGGCAACGAAGGCGTCATTAGAAGGTGCAAGGCCATCGTCGGAAGTGATGACAAGCACGGGACGGGTTGCAAGCTTCGGGGCGAGATTGGGGACGTTCCAGGCCGCTGCGTTTGCGACAACCTCTTTCGCTAGACTCTCTGGTGTGCAGCCAGCGAGCGGCGCCATTCCGTTTGCTTCAAGATGGGCCGCCAGATTAGCCGTGGCTTCCTTCTCCTGGCCGGGCTTGAGCGATTGCATTTTGTCTACGCCCATATCGGCTGCAGAGATCAACCCGACAGCCTTAATCGCCGGGTCCTGCGCGCCGACGTAGCGAGCCATCATGCCACCCATACTGTGTCCAATGAGAACGATGTAAGCAGGGTCCGAACGAAACTTCTTCGCGTGGGGCGCGTCGCGCAGGTAAGCGACAGCGGATTGCGTGTCCTCAATGGAGTGGGTGAAGGAGAACTCGCCAGGTGAGCCCCACGAGCCGCGATAGTCGAAGTAAACGACATCCCAGCCGTCGCGGCGAATCGCCTGCGCGAGGTCGAGATTTTTTTCGTTGCCGGGAAACCCGTGAAGCAGAAGCACGACGGGATGCGGACCTGCTCCTTCCGCGATATAGGCAAGAGCATTGAGCATAGCGCCGTGGCTGGGGATCTGAAACGTCTCCATCGCGGCGGGATAGGTCTTGTTCGGTGCAGGATCCTGATCGATAGCCGCCGGGATTCCAGCAGCGGCGTTCGCGGACTGAGCATGAAGGGACAGAGATCCAGAGAGAAGGACAGCGATGGCAAAGAGCCGATGGGCGAGCATGGAAGATTATTGCATCTTGCGGCTTAGGGTCAGCAAGCCAATGGCGTTGCTATCGACGAGGCGACGCGGCATGCGTATTAGGATGGCGGGATGGAATATCTGGCGGCGAACGACAGGTTCCAAAGAGGAGACGAGCAGATGAGCGAGGTACGCAGGGAGCTGGACCGCCGCCAATTTATCGCACGCGGCGCAGCATCGGGGTTGGCGTTTGGCGTGGGAGCCGGTAGTGCTGTAGCCGAGGTCGCTGCCCAGGGCGCGGGGAGCTCTCGTCGACCGAATGTGATTGTGTACATCGCCGATCAGTTCAGGGCGGACTTTATCGGAGCGAATGGGCAGAACTACACGACGAAGACCCCGAACCTGGATGCGATGGCGGCACGAGGAACGAACTTTAGCGGTGCGATCTGCAATCAGCCTGTGTGCTCACCGTCGCGATCGGTATTGATGACCGGACGATATGCGACGGAGACAGGAGTGTGGCACAACGCGACGAGCATCGATCCGTCTCTGCCTACTCTCGCGGGAGAATTTCGCAAGGCGGGGTACTCGGCGAACATGATCGGCAAGTGGCATCTGGCGCCGGGGACGGAAGCAGAGGGTGGAGGCCGGGGTTTCGTAAAGCCCGAGTTCCGCGGAGGATTTCTCGATCTGTGGGAGGGTGCGAACGAGTTCGAGTGGACGACGCATCCCTATGAAGGCACGATCTACGATCGCGACGGCAAGGAGATCACGTTCAAGGATGAGTACCGTGTGGACTTCGTCACCGACCGCGCCGAGCGGTTTCTGAAGGAGAAGCATGACCGTCCGTTTCTTCTCTACATCTCGCAACTGGAGCCGCACTTCCAAAACGACGAGAAGCGGTTTATCGGGCCCAAGGGATCGGCGGAGCGATTTCACGATCCGCTGTGTCCCCAACGATCTCAAGCCGCTGCCGGGAAACTGGCAGTCGCAACTGCCTGACTACTACGGGTGCGTGGAGGCGATCGATAAATCAGTAGGGCGGCTCTTTCAGATACTCGAAGAGCAGAAGTTGACGGAGAACACGATCGTTGTCTTTACAAGCGATCATGGCTGCCACTTCATGACGCGGAATGAGGAGTACAAGCGAAGCCCTCACAACAGTTCGATTCGGATACCTCTGATCGCGCAGGGTCCAGGCTTCAACAACGCGATGACGCTGACAGAGATCGTTGGCAACATTAACCTGATGCCGACACTGCTGGAAGCTGCGGGAGTGCCGGTTCCGGCGTCAGTAAAAGGACGCAGCCTGATGCCAATTCTCACGAAGCCGGAGGCACGCAAGGCGTGGCCGAACAAAGAACTGATCCAGATCAGCGAGGCCATGACAGCGCGCGCGTTGCGGACCAAAGACTGGACGTACTGTGTGATCGATGCGCTGGGGCGGCGGTCGGAGAGGTTCTCCGACAAATATGTGGAGTACCAGATGTACAGCCAGGCGGCGGATCCGTTCGAGCAAATAAACCTGGCGGGCCGGCAGGAGTTTCGCGCAACCGCGACGGAGCTGCGAGCCGAACTGAAGAAGATGATGGAGGCCGCCGGAGAGCCCCCAGTGGAGATTGAGGCCGTCAGGCACTATCCATAAGGAAGATTCGCCGGAAACGCCTAAAATGGAAGTGTGAGCTTTACGGAACAGTTCGATGTGGTTGTAGTCGGTGCGGGACACGCCGGTTGTGAGGCGGCGATGGCATCTGCGCGCATGGGCCTGCGCACGGCGATCTTCACCTTGAATCTCGACCTCATTGCGCAGATGAGTTGCAATCCCGCGATCGGCGGGATCGCCAAAGGCCACCTCGTCCGCGAGGTCGACGCACTGGGCGGCGTAATGGGCGAGGTCGCGGATGCTACCGGGATACAGTTTCGCCTGCTGAACACCTCTCGCGGACCCGCCGTGTGGTCGCCGCGAGCCCAGTGTGACAAGGCTCTCTACCGCGTGAAGATGCGCGAAGTATTGGAACGTCAGAAGAATCTCTTTATCAAGCAGGCTGAGGTGGTCGATCTGATCGTGGAAGAGAGCAACGCAGCGAGTCAGCAGTTCGGCACGCACAAAGTAGTTCGTGGGCTGAAGCTTCGGGATGGACGCACAATCCACGCTGCTGCGACGATCGTGACAACGGGAACCTTCCTCAACGGACTGATTCATTGCGGCGAGCAGCAGTACACCGCTGGCCGCAGTGGCGAGCCGGCCAGTGTTCTCCTGGGCGAAAGCCTAAAGCGGCTGGGGCTGCGCGAGTGCCGCCTGAAGACCGGCACGCCGCCGCGTCTCGATGGCCGCACCATCGACTGGAGGAAGTTCGAAGAGCAGCCGGGCGACGCCGACCCGACGCCGTTCAGCTTTCGCACGAAGGAGATTCCGCTTCGGCAGATCATGTGCCACATAGCGCACACGACGCCCGAGACGCTGCGCCTCATTCGTGAAAACGTGCATCGTTCGCCGATGTATACCGGCCAGATCGGAGCCATCGGCCCGCGCTATTGTCCCTCAATCGAGGACAAGATCGTGCGCTTCCCGGAGAAAACCCGCCACCAGTTCTTCCTCGAACCCGAAGGCCTCAACACCCACGAGGTCTATATCAACGGCATGAGCACCAGCCTCCCGATGGAAGTTCAAGCCGCAATGGTGCACTCGATCCCAGGTCTGGAGAACGCAGAGATGCTGCGGCCCGGCTATGCGATCGAGTACGACGCAATCGACCCCACGGAGCTTGACCGCACCCTGCGCGTGAAGTCCTTCGATGGGCTCTACCTCGCCGGACAGATCAACGGCACGAGCGGTTATGAAGAAGCTGCGTGCCAGGGCTTGATGGCGGGAATCAACGCGGCGCTTTCAGTGCGAGGCGAAGAAGCATTCACCCTCGATCGCACCGAAGCCTACACCGGCATCCTGATCGACGACCTGATCAGCAAGGGAACGAACGAGCCCTACCGCATGTTTACCTCGCGTGCTGAGTTTCGCCTTCACCTCCGCATCGACAACGCAGACCGTCGCCTCACCCCGCATGGTCGGCGTCTTGGCCTCATCGACGATGCTGCCTGGGCAGACTACGAAGCGAAGCAAGCGCGCGCCGCGGCGTTTGAAAATCTGCTGAATACCACCCGAGTGCGCGCAGAGGAGTTGCCTGCGGAACTGCTCGCGCGGCTTGACGGCGATGCAGCGGGAGTAAGCGGCCAGACATTTGCGCAGCTTTTGAAGCGGCCCGAGGTTCCCGTCGAAGACATCGCTCCGCTGCTCCGTGACCGTTTGACCAACGCCGATCCGATCCTCACCGACTGGGTTGCGGTAATGGACTCCTCTGCTGCTTCAGGCAACTCACGCCTCCCTGCTTCGGTTCGCAACGAGATGAAGACGGTGGAGACCGAGATCAAATACTCCGGCTATCTCGATCAGCAACGTCGCTCGATAGAAAAGATGCGCAAGGCAGAGAAGCGGTCGATTCCGGGCTGGTTCGATTACAACGCAGTGAGCGGCCTGTCCACCGAGATGAAGCAGACGCTATCGCGCGTGCGCCCGCAGACGCTGGGCCAGGCAAGCCGCATCGCCGGAGTGACGCCCGCCGCAGTCAGCCTCATTCACGTCTACATCGAGATTCAGGGTAAACGGCTGAGCGCGTGATTCACTGCGTGGGCGCGGCATCGTTCGCCCGCGAGATTCGCTGTATCCTTATCGCGCACTCTGGCGTCTAATCCCCAGTGAATGCCGTCTTCGCGAGGCATTGGGAGATCTTCGGCGATGGTAACGAACGTTGTTCGAGTCGTAATTGGAGTCGTGATTGCAGTCGCGCTCCTGATTGGGGTCAAGAGAATGGTCTTAGGTGCAGAGAGAAAGGAGCCTCTACCGGCTCCGGCGTTGGACGAGCAGCATCCTTCCGCGAAACATGAGACGGCAGTCTTCGCAGGCGGCTGTTTCTGGGGAGTGCAGACGACCTTTGAGCGAATCAAAGGTGTGACCGCGACGACCGCAGGCTACTCGGGCGGCTCGGCCGACACCGCCAACTACGAAGACGTCTCGTCCGAAAAAACGGGGCACGCCGAGTCGGTCAAGATAGTCTTCGATCCATCGCGAATCAGCTACGGCACGCTATTGCGCGTGTTCTTCTCCGTCGTACACGATCCGACGCAGTTGAACCGGCAGGGGCCAGATGTCGGTACGTCATATCGCTCCGTGATCTTCTACACCACTCCGGAGCAGCAGAAGATTGCCGAGGCGTATATTGCCCAGCTCGATGCTGCGCAGGCGTTTCCGAAGAAGATCGTCACCCAGGTAGTGCCTCTGAAGGCGTTCTATGACGCCGAGGACTATCACCAGGACTATGCGGAGAAGAACCCGAACAATCCGTATATCCAGGTCTGCGATGTGCCCAAGGTTGCAGCGTTGAAGCAGCAGTTTCCGGAGCTCTTTCAGGAGCCGAAGCACAAATAAAACCGCAAGCTACTGCGTGACCTCGCCCTCGGGTTCGTCGGTGGGGTTGTCGATCTCGGCTTGAAAACCTTCGAGCAGACGTTGCAGGAACGCATCGGTGTCCGAGCCTTCGTTCTGCAGCTCGTGGGCGTGCGCAATATGCCGGGCGAGATCGGCGAGAACGATACCCCAGGCGAAAGGATCCTCCCAGGCGCCGCTACGGATGCTGACGTGCTGGCCCTGCTCGGCGATCCACACCCGAAGAACCTCGAAGGAGGCTTTGTCGCGTTGCGCTACCGGTGGAATACTAAGTGTTTTTTCGGCGCCCATCTTCACTCCTGCCCGACTTGGGTTGCGACTGACCGTACCTGCTTGCCTTAGCCTATAACGGTTAAGGGCTGTGTGTATGTGAGAGAGTGTGTGCGTCGCAGCGGAGGTAGACTGAGAGTGGCTTTTTTCGCGTAATCCACAGAAATTGCCAGCAATCCGCAGGGCGACTTTCGCTACCGTAGAACCTCATGGCTACCTATCCCCAACTCGTCGGAGACCAGGAACGACCCACTTCCGTGCACGCCGAGATGACCATTCTCGGCGCGATGCTGGTGGAACCCGTCGCGATCATCGACGCGACCATGCTGCTCAAAACCGACGACTTTGCCCTCGACTCGCATCGCAGGATCTATGCCGCCATGCTGCAGTTGGTCGAGCAGGGCCACGCGGTCGACATCGTTACGGTCACCGACTACCTCACCAGGAAAAAGGAGTTGGACTCCGTCGGTGGCCTGCCCTACCTTGCGTCGCTCAGCGAAGGCCTGCCTCGCAAACTCAGCATCGAGAGCTACGTTCGCATCGTCCGCGACAAGAGCCTCATGCGCCAGCTTTTGAGCGTCTGCGACATGGGCATGATCGAGGCGTCCGATCAAAGCCGCGAAGCCCTCGATGTCCTCAACCAGGTCACCAGCCGGCTCACCGAAATCTCTGAACATGCCGTCACTGGCGGCTTCTCCGACATCTCCGCCATCGTCAAAGACTCCTTCGGCTCCATCGACGCCCTCTACGAACAGGGCCGCGAAGTCACCGGTCTCGCCACACACTACATCGAGTTCGACCGCATGACCAGCGGCTTGCAGGACTCCGAACTCATCATCATTGCCGCCCGTCCGTCAATGGGAAAAACAGCCTGGGCCATCAACATCGCCGAAAACGCTGCAGTTCGCGGTGGCAAAGTCGTCGCCGTCTTCTCGCTTGAAATGAGCAAGTCGAGCCTTCTGCGCAGAATGCTTGCCTCGCAGGCGCTCGTGAATTCCAAAGCCATCCAGACCGGCATGCTCATGCGCGACGACAGAGCCAAGCTCATCAAAGGCCTCGAACTCCTCATGGAGTCGAAGATCTTCATCGACGACACGCCCGGCATCACTCTCGCCGAGATGCGCGCCAAGGCCCGCCGCCTCAAACAGCAGCAGAATGGCCAACTCGACCTCATCGTCATCGACTACCTGCAGCTCATGACCGGCACGAACTCCAACGCAAAGGGCTTCGAGAACCGCACCCAGGAAGTCTCTGCGATCTCACGCGGGCTGAAGGCGCTGGCGAAAGAGATGAAGGTCCCCGTCGTCGCACTATCGCAGCTATCGCGTGCCAGCGAGCAGCGCGGCGGCGACAAAAAACCTCTGCTGAGCGATCTGCGCGAATCAGGCTCCATCGAGCAGGACGCCGACGTAGTCTGCTTTATTCATCGCGAAGAGTACTACGATCGCGAGAACGAGGATCTGAAGGGCAAGGCAGAGATCATCATCGCCAAGCAGAGAAACGGACCGACCGGCAGCATTCAGCTTGCTTACCTCGCCGACTTCACACGGTTCGAAAACCTGCAGCACGGCGACCCCACCGGCTACTGATTCTGTTTCTTCCCGAGGAACAGATCGTCGACACTCTTCCCTGCGTTGGCCGGAATCGTCAGAGCATGTGCGGCAACCGCGTGCGGCACAAGATTCGGCGGCCAGAAAGGATCCGCGGCTGCCACCGGGCCAAGCGCGACGTCCGGAATAGTGCTTTTGAAGGACGCGTTCATCGTGTCGATGAACTTATTCGCCACCACCGCATATCCCGTATTGGTAGGGTGAATGCCATCGAGCGCGAAGAAGCCTCCGAGAAATGCCGTAGTCCCGGTATATCCGTTGATAGTGAGCCCGGAGGTAGAAATCTGTTTAAACAGCGCGTTGATATCCACCAACGTCGCTCCCGCTGTCTGCGCCTGCTGTGCGATCACCTGGTTGAATGCCGTGACCTGCGCCTGAACCGTCACAACCTCCGCCGCAGAGAGCACACCGGAATCAGTAATCGGCCCTTTTTGCGACCCTCCCAGGATGAGCGGAATCTCGGCCAGCCCAGTCGGGTTCACGTAGTCGCCGGGAACAATGCCGAGAATCCCGCTCAGCACCGAAGTCGGCAATCCCGTCTGCTGCGAAGTCTCGGCAAGCACCAACGCTGCCGGCGTTAGATACGGCACCTGCGTCACATCAGGAATATTCCCAATCACCAGATGCGCTGAGGTCATCGTCGTCAACTGCGTCATCAGCGCCTGGTATTGCGATGTGAAGTTCGCGACCGAGGTCATGCTGCTCGGCATGCCAGTCTCATCGGCGACCAGCGCGTCGTTATTACCAATCCACAGGAAGATCGTCGTCGGCTGTGCTTGGATCGCGAAACCAAGTTGGCTCAGCGCTTGTCCATATCCAAAGCCAGGAAACCCGAGGACAAGTTGCACCAGCTGTGCCTGACTTCCGGACGCGGGATTGACTACCGGGACAGCATTCATCACATCGTTCAGCACGGCCCCTGGGACAGCCAGGTCCGTCACCTGGGTCGCGAAGTTATCCCGCCCCGTCGTGGTTCCGCACGCAGACGTAGTCGACGGAGGGCACACAGGCGTTATCACCGGCGGAGGGCCGGCCGAGACCAGTTGCAGTACGTTAGGCGCGCCCGGATACGCAATCAGCGGCTGCACGATGGTGAAGTTCGCCTGTTTTGCCACCACAGGCGCCCATCCGTGCACCTGCAATGTGTCGAGTAGCGAACCACTCTGGTAACCAGCCGTCAGCGAGTCGCCGAGAAACACCGTGTTCGAAAAATTGCCGGCGTTCTTCGCCTGAGCAGCCTGGATCGGCGCCAGCGGATTGGAGCTTCCGCTCGAACAGCCCCCCAGCGACAACCCGAGCGACAAGCTGAGAGTAGCAGCGAGAAAATAACCGCAAAACCCTGATACTGAACGAGTATTCATTTTCATGACGACAGACTTGCCCCTTGGCAACGCCGCAAACCCGGCATCGAGCCGCGGCGGATGTGCTTTCTTCAGACGTGGCTTTGTATCACATCCGGGGTGCCATGGGGAATCGGGGTACTTTCGCGGCTAACTGCCCTGGCCGATGCCGACGATAGGATAGAAGAGTGAAGAGTTGGGTGGAAGTTTCAGAGCGGCGACTGGTGGGCAACTATAAGCTCCTGGTCCAGGCGGCGGGCGACAAGACTCCGGTACTCGCCGTAGTGAAGGCGAATGCCTACGGACACGGCGCCGGAATATGCGCTCCCGTGCTCGCCCGCGCAGGCGCAGAGTGGCTTGGAGTCGCGGATGTAGCTGAGGGCGACGCAGTTCGCGCAGCGCTAGCGGCCGCCGGTATCGCACCAGAGCAGCAGCCTCGCATCCTCGTCATGTCCGGGCTCCTCGGCAACGATGCGGATGCTGTCCTTCGCCATCGATTGACCCCCGTCGTCTGGGAGCGAGAACCGATCGACCGCCTTGCCGACGCTGCCTCGCGAAGTGCCGCCGGGCCCCTGGCCGTTCATCTGGAGATCGATACCGGAATGGCACGCCAGGGCATCGCACCGGGGGCCGCTTTGCACGCTCTCCTGCAGGAAATCAAGCGACAAAAGAACCTTCGTCTCGAGGCCGTGATGACGCACTTCGCCTCCGCGGAAGTCGCAGGATCGCCGCAGACACGGTCGCAACGCCGAAGGTTTGAAGAGGCGATCGAGGCAGTCGCCGCTGCTGGTCTGCAACCCACCTGGCTGCACGCAGGAAACTCCTCCATTCTCGATAACCAGGGAACAGACGAGAACCTCGCATGGCTGCGCAGTCTCGCGGCAAACATCGGCGCACGGCCCATGGTGCGTTCCGGCATCGCACTCTACGGATACTGTCTTCCCATCGAGCAGGCGGCTTCGAACACAGCCCCAGACGCAGTCGTTCACCACAAGGTGCGTCATGGCCTTGCGCCGCTCATGACCTGGAAAACTCGAGTCATCGCTCTGCGCGACGTGCATGCCGGAGACGCCATCGGCTACAACGGCATCTTCACCGTGCAGCGGGCGATGCGGCTGGCACTCCTTCCCGTTGGATATTCCGACGGCCTTCGCCGCGAACTGTCCGGCTCAAACTCAAAGCCCGGCGGTTGGGTGATGGTGCACGGTCGCCGCGCTGCGATCGTCGGTCGCGTCTCCATGAATCTCACCGTCGTCGATGTCACCGAGATTCCCGGCGTCGCGCTCGGCGATGAAGTCGTAGTGCTGGGCGACGGCGTCACTGCAGACGATCACGCTCATCTTGCCCATACCATCTCGTATGAGATCGTATGCGGCGTGCTAGCGCCTTCGCGGCTGGTGTGATTTGCGCGCATGGCTCGCGGCCATTAACATCACCTTAGAGAAACGAGAGGAAACCCTTCATGGAATCGATTAACGCAGCGCGTCGCACCGAAGACATCGCGCTCGATCTGCTCAAGTTCGTCGCAACACAGACCAATATCGGTAGCAAGGGTACAGGTTCCACTGGCTTTGGCGTTATCTCCATACCGAAGCCCGAGGATCAGGTAGTGATGCTCCTCGAACTCTATGCCCGCTGCCGCCAGGTGGTTGAGGCCCCGGTCGAATCCCGGATAGAAAACCGGACAGAAAAGAAGTAGTGGCCGGCTCGCATCCACTTCGCATCGCCGTTGTTGGAGCGGGAGCCTTCGGGCGCAACCATCTTCGCGTCTATCGTGAGCTCGAACAAGCAGGTCAGGCGATCCAGCTTGCCGCCGTCGTCGACCGCGACCCGACCGTCGTCGCCGAAGCCGCAGCAAAGTTCGGCATACCCGGCTTCGCGACCATCGAGGAGTGTCTGGCGGCAGCAGGCCCGCTCGATGCTGCCTCGATCTGCGTGCCCACGGTGCATCACGCTTCCGCTGCAGCGCCGCTTCTCGCCGCAGGTCTCGATCTTCTGATCGAAAAACCTCTCGCAGCCAGCCTCGCCGATGCCGACCGCATTCTCGAGCTGAGCCGCAAACATGGACGCATCGTGCAGCCCGGACATCTCGAGCGCTTCAACCCTGCCGTCACCGCGGCGCGCCAGCATCTGCACAAACCCATGTTCTTCGAAGTCCACCGGCTGAGCGTCTTCACGCCGCGCTCACTCGATGTCGACGTCGTTCTCGACCTGATGATCCACGATCTCGACATCGTATTGAATCTCGTGGCATCGCCCGTGCGCGAAGTGCGAGCCGTGGGTCTGCCTGTGCTCTCACGCAAGGTCGACATCGCCAATGTGCGCATCGAATTCGAAAACGGCTGCATCGCCAACTTCACCGCCAGCCGGATCAGCACAGAACGGGTTCGCAAGATGCGTTTCTTTCAACCGCATCAATACCTCTCGCTCGACTTCGCCCGTCAGGACCTTTTGATGATCGACGTCACCGCCGCAGCCGGAATGGATCCAGCCCAACTCGCCGCCCTTGCCCAGATGGCGGAGCAGCACCCATCTGCCGGATTGTCGCTCAAGAAGGTCTCGGTAGAACAAGGCGAACCCCTGCGCCTGGAGATCGCCTCATTCCTCGATGCCGTGCGCACCCGTGCCACTCCGCTCGTCTCCGCAGAGGACGGCCGCGCCGCGCTCGCCCTGGCTCTCGATATCAACCAGGCCATCGCGGCACACGCAGCCCGAACCGGGCTTTGACGAGTACTGCTCCCTAACTTTGCATCTGCGCAGCGATGCGTTCGATGGCGTGATGCGCTGAGAGCGCCGCACCTTCCTGCCATCCAATCAGATGCGAAAGGTAGTCTCCCGCAAAGTACGTGCGGCCCTGCGGTTTGTCGAGCTGCGCATAAGCAGCATCGCACTCCTTATGCCGGTTATTGGCGTAAGCGCCGAGAGAATAGGGAATCCTCGCCCAGTTAACATAAACCGGTTTGGTCAGCAGCTGCGATCGGCCGGGATGGAGCTTCTCCACTGCAGCGCGCGAAGCGTCGAGCTTAGCCTGGATCGACGGCAGCGCGCCAAACGGCGTGACCTTATTCGTCAGGTCCTCGCGCTCCAGGTTGAAGCCCGCAATGATCACTCCTGTCGGCGAGAACATCTTGTCGCTCGGATACCAGATCAGATCGACAGTATCGTCAAGAAACGAAATCCCGCCGTAGATATTGTTCTCCTTCTCCCAAAACCGCGGCGACTCCCACGCAATCTTGTACTGAGCCGTCATCGGCATGCCCGTAAAGGCCTGTTGCGTCTCAGCGGAGAAGTTGTTCTTGGTCTTGTGCAGCACAGCGATCGGCACGGTACAGATGCAGAAATCAGCCATCACCATCTGCTGTACGCCGGACTTCGAATAAGCAACCGTCACCACGCTGTCACCTGTAGTGATCTCGGTTACCGGACAGTCGTAGTGGACAACCTCGCCGAGACACTTGGCAAAGGCGTACGCGATTCGGTCCATGCCGCCTATAGGTTGAAACATCGTCGCCTGCCAGTCGATCTGTTCCTCGTAAAACTCTCCCTTGGAAAAATCGGCCGCGAGCAGTTCGTCCAGCTTGAGCGGCCTATGCACTGCAGACTGGGTGAGACCGGCGCCACGCTGTGTTGTGAATCCCGCGCGGGTCGTGCCCATATAACTTCCATTGGCATCGAGATCTCCGAAGCCGTGCAGGAAACTCAGAAGACGAGAGGAATCCTCTTTTGAAAGTTCGTCGTCGAGCGTGTGCTTGTTTATCGCCTTCGTGAGCAGTTCAGCGACATAGCCGCGCGTGTCGTGGATTACCTGTCGCTGCTCAACAGCTTTTCCGCCGTTCAGAACATCAGCCTGCATCAACGTCGAGCGAGAAGTGTTCACCTCGACTTCGAGCGGAACCCCCAGCTCCCGGCAGTATCCCAGCATCAGCGTATGGATCGACGGAATGCGAGCGGGCCCGGCATTGAAGTAGCCGCCGTTCTGCCAATCGCAGTGCTGCTTCGTGCCATCGGTAAACTCAACGTTGTCGCCGCTGCGAATCGTCCAGTTGCGGCCGCCGGGACGGTTGCGGGCTTCGAGGATCGTGCATTCGAATCCCGCCTTGCGAAGCTCGTAAGCAGAAACAAGTCCCGCGATTCCCGCGCCCAGGATAACGACCTTCTTCCCCTTGCCAAAGTCGGCGCTGAGTTGCGGCAGCGTTGAGACACCGGGCGAAGCGATCAGCCCGAGCGCCCGCATCGTAGTAAACGCAGCGGAGTATCCGCCGATCTGTGCCATGCGCTGAATAAAGGCGCGGCGAGTAAAGCTCATAGTCAGTGCTCCATACATTTGAAGTGGATTTTGGGGGGCCTCCTTTTAGTGTCGAACAGCACCGCGAAGCGTTTGTCACCCTACTGTCACCGTTATGTAGCGATGTTGTTGGGCTTATTGCGCTCTTCCGCTCCTCAATCTCTGCAAAAGCAACTCTCCTTGACAGCTTAGGAGAGTTGGTCTAGTCTCCTAACCATCTTAGGAGGGGTCCGTGACTGCTCAGGCTCAGCTTCTTCCCGGCACGCTTGATCTGCTCATTCTCCGAGCCGTCTCTCTCGGCCCGCTGCACGGATACGGCGTTCTTCTCCGCATCGAGCAGATCTCCGCCGGCGCTCTGCTCATTGAACAAGGCGCACTCTATCCAGGCCTGTTTCGCATGGTGCGTCAGGGACTCCTCAAGGCAAGCTGGGGCATCTCCGAGAACAACCGCCGCGCCAAGTTCTACGAGCTGACCGCCGCGGGCCGCAAACGCCTGCGCGAAGAAACAGACAGTTGGAATCGTCTCGCCACCGCCATTGCCAGCGCCCTCGGCACACAACCGGAGGAAATATGAGACTCTTCGCCTCACTTCGCTCCTTCGTCTCCACTCTTCTGCATCGTTCTCACGTCGACGTCGACATGGACGATGAGCTTCACTCACACATCCAACATTGCGCCGACGACCTCCAGCGTTCCGGTCTGGGCCGCCCCGAAGCCGAACGCCGCGCTCGCATCGAGTTCGGCGGCTACCAGCGCTTCAAAGAGGAATGTCACGAGGCGATAGGCGCCAATTTCTTTGCGACACTCGTGCAGGACGTGCGCTATGGCCTCCGCATGCTGCGCAAATCTCCTGGGTTCACCATCGCCGCCGTTCTCACGCTGGCCCTTGCGATCGGCGCTAACGCCGTCGTGTTCAGCATCCTGAATGCATTCATCATCCGCCCGCTGAATGTGCCTCACGCAGAAAGCCTCTACGGGATCTGGCACATGCCGGGCAACAATATGTCAGAGTCGTATCCCGACTATGTCGATCTCCGCGACCGCAACCATAGCTTTGACGGCCTGGTCGCTTACAGCGTGGACGAGGTGGGGCTGAATACGGGCGATGATCCGTCCCGCGCCTGGCTCGAAGAAACCAGCGGCAACTACTTCGACGCACTAGGCCTTCAGCCGTATCTCGGCCATTTCTTCCACGCCTCCGACGAGCATGGCCCCAACAGCGCTCCCTATATGGTGCTGACCTATGCCTTCTGGCACTCCCATTTTCAGGACGATCGTGGCATCGTAGGACGTGTTGTTCGGGTGAACAAGCATCCTTTTACCATCATCGGTGTAGCCCAGCCTGAGTTCCACGGCACCCTATCGTTTTTCAATCCCGATTTTTTTGTGCCGCTCGTAAACCGCCCGGTCGACAGCTTTGACCTGAACTCACGCCAGGACCGTTCGATCTTTATGACGATGGGACACCTGAAGCCGGACGTCACCCAGGCGCAGGCGATCGCCGATCTGAACTCCATTGGCGCAGATCTCGCAAAGACCTATCCCAAAGACGATTCCAAAGTCACCTTCTCCCTCGCGCGTCCGAGCCTCTATGGCGACTACGTCGGCCGTCCCGTCCGGGAGTTCATGACCGGACTCATGCTGCTGACCGGCCTGATCCTCCTCGCCGCGTGTGCCAACCTCGGCAGTCTCTTTGCCGCACGTGCCGCCGATCGTTCCCGCGAAGTCGCTCTCCGTCTCGCACTCGGATCGAGCCGCAGGCGCATTCTCCGCGGCCTCTTCACCGAAGCCCTGCTGATCTCTCTAGCTGGCGGCGCCGTCGGACTCTGGGGCAGCGTCCTCCTCTTGAAGCAACTGAGCGTCTGGCAGCCCATTGCAAGATGGCCCCTCCATCTATCCGTGAACCCCGACGCAAAAGTCTATGCCGTAGCTCTCCTGCTTGCTTTACTGAGCGGACTCCTGTTTGGAGCGGTCCCCGTGCGACAAGTCCTCCACACAAATCCCTACGAAGTCGTCAAGTCCGGATCGGTCGGCAGAATCGGCCGGCGCATCACTGCCCGAGACGTTTTGCTCGTCGTCCAGATTGCCATCTGCGCCGTACTCGTCACCTCTTCGATGGTTGCGGTGCGTGGACTGGCGAACTCCCTGAACGACAAATTCGGCTTCGATCCGCAGAACACCCTTCTCGTAAATACGGATTTGAACATGGCCGGCTACTCCGGCGATCGAGTCGCCCCGATGCAAAAGCGCATGATCGACGCCATCGCAGCGATTCCTGGTGTCGAATCTGTCGGCTTGGCCGATAATGTGCCGCTGGGTGATGGCCCGGACGACGCGAATGTCTTCACCGACAAGACGACCGATCTGACACCCCCAAATTCCGCCATTGATGCTGCCAAGTTCAGAATCTCTCCCGAATACTTCCGCGCGGCAGGCACAGCCATACTCTTCGGAAGAGCGTTCACTTGGGATGACGGTAAGAACTCGCCGCACGTCGCTGTCGTGAATCGCGAGTTTGCGCGCAGAATCTTTGGCTCCCTACCAAACGCAATAGGCGGATACTTCAAGCTGCAGGATGGAACGCGCACGCAGGTAATAGGGATTGCAGAAGATGGAAAATATAACAGTTTGACCGAAGATCCCTTGCCGGTGATGTTTCTCCCCTTCCTTCAATCCCCCTCCAGTTCCACATGGCTGATCGTGCGCTCGAATCGCGATCCGCAGCAACTGGGCGAAGCCCTCAGAAGCACGCTGCGGCAACTGGATGAAGGTCTGCCTCTCTACATCCAGACTTGGTACAAGGAAATGGAGGTGAATCTGTTTGGGCCGCGCATGGCCACCATTTCGCTGGGAGTCCTCGGCGTAATGGGCGCAATGCTCGCCATCACCGGCATCTTCGGCATGGCTGCCTACTCCGTAAGCAAGCGGATGCGTGAGTTGGGAATTCGCATGGCTCTCGGCGCACAGCGTCAGGAGTTGTTGCGCGCCGCGCTCGGGCGAACCGCCCGCTTACTCGCCTTCGGTTCAGCAGCAGGTTTGCTCCTCGGTCTCGCATCCGCAAAGGTGCTCGCCTACATCGTCTCTCACGCCACGCCGTGGGACCCGTTTGTGCTCGCCAGCGTCGTGCTCACCATGCTCTTCCTCGGCCTACTCGCCGGCTGGATTCCCGCCCGCCGCGCCCTCTCCACCGATCCATTAATCCTGCTCCGCGAAGAGTAAATCCGCCTGACATCAGGCATCGTTGTGGTGTCGGCTGAACTCATTCAAAGCAGACCAATTTAACTTCAAGCGATCCACAGTCCCATCAAAAATGCCGCGACATATCCTCCTCACTGCCTTGACAACGCCTGCCGCACAGGATTAATTTCGGGACGCGAATCAATAGTATGTGGGGTGTGTCGAGAGCGTAGAAATGCACTCTCGGCCCTTATGACACCAAGCACCAAACCCACGCGATCGCGTTAGCTATTTCCCTGGGAACTTGAATGCGTGAGTTTTCCGCAATTGAGGAGGCGACATGGCGAAGTCCACTGAAAACGGAAGCGGAAAGAAGAAGACCCATTCTCTAACAGCAAACGAGTTAGTAGGGGGTGTGAGTAAACGTCTACTTGCAACCCCGAAATGTGCCTATACGTTGCTCATCGCTTTTGTGCTCTTCGCGGCCGCGGGAGCGAGTGCGCAAGTCCTCTACGGTACCCTTACCGGCACAGTAACCGATAGCACCGGTGCCGTAGTCCCCAACGCTCAAGTGACTGCGTTAGAGGTCCAAACCGGCGTCAGCCAGACGGCGACCGCCGACTCCAACGGCATCTATCGTTTCCCGACGCTTTTGCCCGGCACATATAACGTCACCATCACCGCGCAAGGTTTCTCCAAGCAGGAAACCCCGGGCGTACTTGTGCGCGCGAATGAAGTAGCCCGGGTCGACGGAGCACTCAAGGTAGGGACTGCGGCACAAGACATCATCGTTACCACCCAGCCGCCCCTTCTCCAAACCGACAAGTCCGATGTCCATACCGAAATCACGTCCCAGCAGGTCGAGAATCTGCCGATCATGGGTACGCAGGGGCGAAACTTCCAATCGCTTCTGAAGATCGTACCGGGTGCAGGATTGACCGCGGAAACCAATTCACTCGCCGGCAATCCCCAGCGCTCAATTAATTCCAACGTCAACGGGCAGTCGAATCAGGGGATCAACACTCGAATCGACGGTGCCCAGGACTCATATTCCTGGCTGCCCGCGAACGTCGCCTACGTCCCGCCTGCGGACGCCATTGAGACTGTCAATATCGTCACCAACTCGTTTGACGCCGAGCAGGGCAACGCTGGCGGCGCTGCCGTCAACGTGATCATCAAGTCCGGCACAAACAAATTCCACGGCACCGCGAACTGGTTCCGTACGGACCAGAACTTTGCGGCGCGCAACTACTTCCAGACTGACCCGGCCCTGTTCCCGAAGAAGAACAGAAATAATCAGAACCAGTACGGCGGTAGCATCGGCGGTCCAATCCGCAAGGACAAACTCTTCTTCTTCGGCGACTTCGAACGCACAACGCAGCGGCAACTGGCCGGCCCCGATACCCAGACCTTGCCGACTGCCGCCATGGCGGCTGGAGACTTCCGCAATCTTCCCGGAAACCCAATCATCTACGATCCCGCCACTGGCGACGTGCACGGTGCCGGCAAGAAGCAGGTCTCCTGCAATGGCGTGCTGAATGTCATCTGCCCCGCCCGTATCGATCCCGCCGCGGTGGCGATGGTCAAGCTGCTTCAGCAGAGCATCGCGCAGGAGTTCACCACCACCAATGGCCTGAGCAACTGGACGGGCAGCGGAACGGCGCTGTTCAACCGCAACGACGGCGACGTCAAAATCAACTATGTTCCTAGCGATAAAACGACCCTCTTCGGCCGGTACAGCATCTCGCAGAGCCTCGTGTTCGACCCTCCTTTGCTGGGCCCCGCGATCGGTAACGCCACCAATGGCGGACAACTGGGCAACGCTCCCGGCCGGATTCAGAGCGTCGGCCTGGGTGCCACCCACTCGTTTAATGCCAACCTGCTGTTCGATTGGAACTTCGGTTACAACCGGCAACGGCTCGGGTCGACCTTTGATCTCGTCTCGGCCAACGGTCTCACTGACCTGGGCATCCCCGGAACCAACAACGCGGGTGCCCCCGGCGACCCAACCCTCTACTACGGCTATCCGGGCTTCCAGCTGGGTCCAAACGCAGGTGCTTCGAACCAGGTAGGCCCGAGCTTCGGGAATGCGCAACCTGCTAACCCGTTCCTGTTTCGCGATAACCAGTACGTCACCGGCGCTAACCTGAGCTGGATAAAAGGAAGGCACAGCCTGCGCGGCGGCATCGAATGGAACCACGCGCAGATCAATCACTTCCAGCCACAGGGCGGCACGTTTCAGCAACCCCGTGGCGCGTTCCAGTTCGGCGGCAACGTCACCGCTCTGCAAGGATCAACCCCGAGCTGGTTCAACGCCTGGGCAGATTTTATGTTCGGTCTGCCAACCGCAACCGGGAAAGCGAGAGCGCTCTTCAACCCGAATTCCCTGCGATGGACTCAGTGGGCGTGGTACCTGCGCGACCAATGGCAGGCGACCCCCAACTTGACTCTCAATCTTGGGATTCGCTGGGAGTACTATCCGTTCGGATACAGCGATAACGACAAGGGGCTTCGCTATCTCAATCTCGCCACCGGCAACGTTCTGATCGGGGGATATGGCAACGTTCCAAAAAACGACGGCATTGACACCGGACACGGACAGTTCATGCCGCGAGTGGGCGTCGCCTATCGTGTCAATCCGTCGATGGTAGTCCGTGTCGGCTACGGCATCAGCGCCGATCCGAACAACTGGCGCTACTTCCGCAACGCCTATCCGGCCGTGCTCCTTGATACCAACGTGGTGACCAACAGCGCCGACTTCATTCCTGCCGCCAGTCTGACCGGCCTGAACGGCACCGGACTGGCCGGAGGAGCCCTGAAACCAGTCCCGACCGGCATCGTGCTGCTGCCCCTTCCAGACCTCACTAGCGGCGTCATTCCTCTTCCGACAAGCGCCAGCACGACGACCATTCCCAACCCCTTCAACCGTGGTTACAACAACTCCTTCAACCTCATGATTCAGCAGGATATGGGGTGGCTTGTCTTCGAGGCGGGTTACGTTGGATCGCGTGGCGTTCGTCCGCTTGTCAACATGAATGCGAACGCTTCGCCTCCCGGCACCGGCAGCGCCGGCGGCATCCTGAGCCAGGCCTACGGTAAGACCTATACCGGTACGATTAACCAGTTGATTCCTTTCAAAGGCAACTCTTACGACTCATTGCAGACCACGGTCAAGCACCGTTGGGCGAACGGCTCCAATGCCGGCTTCGTCTACACCTGGTCGAAGGCGATCAACTACGAGGACAACGAAGATCTCAGCTCCCTTTCGTTCCCGTACCCGGCCTATTGGGAGAAAAATCGGGGACTGGCCAGTTATAACCGTGGCCAGAACGTCGTGCTCTATGGCGTGATGCAATCGCCATTCGGGAAGGGACAACGCTGGGTGACGACGGGTGTGGGCGGCGTGCTTCTCGGCGGCTGGACGATCAACCCGCTGATAAGCACCCTGAGCGGTTCGCCGTTTACCGTGAGCGCCGGAGGCAGTCTGAACGCCAATGGTTCGGGACAAACCGCCGACCTGGTCAGCACCTATCACAAGATTAACGGGCGGCCGCTGCGCACCGGTCAGACCTGTACCCACGACAACCTGAGCTGCCACTACTTCGACCCGAGCGCCTTTGCCGCACCTGTGATTACCAGCGCGGCGACGGCTCATTATGGAAACACTGGCCGCAATCAATTCATCGGTCCGAAATACTTCAGTTTGAACCTGAGCGTGATCCGTGACTTCCCAATCAAGGAGTGGGCCACGCTGCAGCTTCGGGCCGACGCCTTCAGCTTGACCAACACCCCCCACTTCGCCAACCCGAACACCTCATGCCCGGCCATCGCAACCGGTCCGAGCCCATTTTTGTGTACGACGGGAAATCCGCCGACCACCTCCACCTCCGGCGATAATGGTTTCGGTGTGGTTACCGGCACGGTTCAACCAGGCGGCTTCTTCGGTCCCGACCCCGGCAACCGAACCATCTGGCTGGGGGCAAGCGTGAGGTTCTAAGAAGGGGCAGCTCTAGCAACTCGCGGTCGCCAGTTGGCAAGTCCTCGCGGTGCATTCGGGACGCCATCTGGCGACGGCGATCCCTGTTGAAAAATAAAGTCTGAAACAGTGGCAGATTTTTCAGCGCCGAAAAGTGTCCGTCAAGACACCACGTTTACCACGCATTCCACCACGTTCTAACCAGCGAAATACCATCACAAAACACCCATTTTCCCCAAAACCCCCGGCAAAAACACCAAGTCCCCTCGCAGAAAAAAATCTGCAAACAGAATCCGGAAAACAGGCTTATTTCATCGCTTTGACGGTGACGCCTTCAGGGAACTTCAGCTCGAACTGGTCGTCCTCCAGCTTCTGATTCAGAGCCACCTTAGTGAACGTGATGGCCAGTCCATATTGATCCTGCGGACGTTTAATATCGATCTTCATCGGAAACGGAATATCCCCGAAATACTGGTAATGGCTGTAATAAGCACGAGTTACGATGTTCCCGTCCGGACCATAAATATCCTGCTGGTAAGGCAGCAGAGTCGACCGCCCAATATGAATCACACGCAGCGTATGAGCCGTATTCCCCTGCGGCGGCTCCAGAATCGAGAGCTCGTAATCCGGCTCCTCAACCAATTGTTTCTTATCCTTCGGATCCGGCAAAACCCGCGAATCCTGCGTCAGAACAACGATTTGGTTCGGTCCCAGCCCACGCACCACCAGCGAGTCGAAAATAATCTTAGGCCGTAGACTTTCCAGGCCATGTTGCGAATTATCAGCCACCTCGCTCGTGCCGGTCATCGCAAGATGCTTCGGTGGACTCCACAGCTTCCACGTCTTGCCGTCGCTCACCATGTCCAGCGCCTGCGAGCCCAGAACCGGCACCCTGAGCAGAACCCGCAGATCCTCCGGTTTGCGCAGGAAAATGTAGCCGCTCAGACTTGTAAACTCTTTGATCTGACCCTGCCGCGCGCCACCCTCAGAGGCGACGATCTCGACCGTGGCATTGAGGCTTTGAGTCTCGTTGAACCGAGTATCGACCTGCCTCAGGAGCTGGTCGAGTGTCGCACTCATCACGACCTCTGCCGGTCGCGTTTTGGGGACAGAGCGGATGTGCGTCAGGCACCCGGTTAGCGCCGGAGCCAGCCCCACCAACCCCACCGCTAACGCTTGTCTTATCCTCATTAGCACAAACTTCAAGTATATCTATCCTGGCCGGGAATGCCGGATTTGGCATACTCCGGGTAACCATCAGCCAATGGTTTCTATATATGTGTTGGATGTGACGCGCTTCCGCAACGTTTCGCAGAGTTCGAGCCAAAATAGAGCCTGGTTGCTCAAGAACCATGCTGTCTTCTGGCGTCGAAGTCAGCGGCTCTGGGCCTGTCGATAGGCCTGCACCTGCTCAGCATGTTCTTTGAGGCCGACGGAAAAGCGCGTATGGCCGGCCGCGTCGCTGACAAAATACAGATAGTCGGTCTGCGCCGGGTGCATCGCGGCACGTAAGGACGCCATGCCGGGATTGGCGATTGGTCCGGGCGGCAAGCCTATATGTTTGTATGTGTTATATGGCGAGAGCGACTGCAGATCGGAGGCATAGATGGTACTTCGCCAGCGGTTGTCGAGCAGAGCGGCATAGATCACTGTCGGGTCTGTAGCCAGAGGCATGGACTTCGCAAGGCGGTTAGCGAAGACGCCGGCTACTAGGGGTCGTTCCGCATCCTGGCTAACCTCCTTTTCGATCACCGATGCCATTGTGACGGTCTGAGCCATATTGGCTCTGTCGATGCCCAGTTGCGTGCTGGCCTGGCGGAATCGGTGGACCATGGCAGAGAGGATTTGGAGTGGGGTAGCGTGGCGAGAGAAGCGGTAAGTATCAGGAAACAGGTAGCCTTCGAGCGAGTCGGGATGGGCGCCCGGGGGAAGCAAGTCGGCGATGAGTTCGGTGTGCTTGCGTTCGGCCGCGAGGAAGTCGTCACGCTTACCAAAGCCGGCGGATTCAGCCGCGGCGGCAATGTCGAAGATGTTATAACCCTCGGGGATAGTAAGAGCCTGGGTGTAGACATCGCCCTGGATGAGGCGGGCGTAGACCTCGGGCATGGGAACTGGATGGTCGAAGCGGTACTCGCCTGCTTTCAGGGTGCCAGGTCTCTTGAGGCGAAGTAGATCGAAACCATAGTGGCTGCGGATGATGCCGGCCTTTTCCATCTGGGTGGCGATAGCCGAGGCTCCGGTGCCGGGAGCAACATCGACGAAGGTTTCGGCAGATGGACCGTAGGGGGCGTAGATGACGTAGGCGGCGCCTGCCACGACGAGGAGGAGTAGGAGCAACAGGGTCAGGAAAAACTTCAAAGCTGCGCCTCCGGCTTGGGCCTTTGATTCATGGATACCGTGTTGGCTGGTCGTCGATACATTTCGTCCCGACTATTTTACGGTGCGCCCGTTACACTCAAGACCATAATGCACGACTCCTCTAAGCGCGATGTGTCTGACCCGAAGGCTGCGGAGCCGAGGCAAGGTGAGGGCACCCTTGTGCCACGGATTCTGGGCTTTGATGTCGGCGACAGGCGAATTGGGCTGGCGATCTCCGACCCGCTGGGGTACACGGCGCAACCGCTGTTTACGCTGCACCGTGCGGGGCGAATGGCAGATCTTAAATCTGTGGCGAGAGTGCTGCGGAAGCATGGGGTGACGGAGGCGGTCGTGGGGAATCCGCTGTATATGTCTGGAGACCAAAGCCCGCAGGCGGCCAAGGCGCAGGCGTTCGCCGAGGAGCTCCGCACGGAGTTTGGAATCACAGTACATCTTTGGGACGAGCGGTTGACCACCACGCAGGCGCATCGGCATCTCGACGACGCCGGGCGGGCTTCTATCGGGCGCAAAGGGATCATCGACCAGGTGGCTGCGGTGTTGATTCTGCAGTCTTTTCTGGAAGCACGGGCCAATCAGCGGAGCCGATCGTAAGGGTTGCGGCAAGGGTGGGGCAACCCTGGGCGGCGGTTTCGGGCCTCCCGCCATCGTATAATCGTACTTTCACCCCAACGCGTTGCCGCGCGGGAGCAACCGCGCGCACGACAAGTATTGTCCGGAAGGCCCCAATGCCAGAAGAAGTAAAGAAAAGGCTCGCAGAAGAGATCAAGTTGCTGGAGCACGAGCTTACGACCGAACTGCCGGCAGAGATCAAGAAGGCGGTCGCTCTGGGTGACCTAAGCGAAAATGCCGAGTACCACATGGCCAAACAGCGCCAGGTCTTCGTTAACGCCCGCCTGGGACAGTTAAAGAAGCGGATGGGTGAGCTGGCCATGGTGAACTTGGTCAATATTCCCAACGACAAGGTGGGTTTCGGCTCGCGGGTTACGGTCTTCGATTCGAATAAGGATGAGGAGATTCAATACCAGTTGGTGACCAGCGAAGAGTCCGATGTGGCGAAGGGTTTGATTTCGACGACCTCGCCGATTGGCCGCGCGCTGCTGGGAAAACAAGTGGGCGAGACCGCGACGGTGATCACACCCAACGGCAAGCGGGAGCTTGAGATTCTGAAGCTGCTCACCATTCATGACGCCGCGGAGTAAATTGGGCGGCACGATTCTGGACGTGTTATCAAGGAAGCGGTAGACACGGGGTTTTATCCCCGGAGGAATGTTTTTTGACCTGGACAAGCGCATTCGGCAAGGGCAGCGGCTGGTTGCTGCAGAAGATCGTCAACGGGCTCGCGCTGACCCGTATTTCTCCGAACATGCTCACGTTTATTGGGCTGGTGATCAACATCATCGCCGCTTGTTTTTTCGGATTTGCGCGGGCAAACAACGCTAACCGGATGTTTGTCTATGCGGGGCTGATCATTATCGGAGCCGGTGTCTTCGATATGGTGGATGGACGAGTGGCGCGGAAGACCAACCAGGTGTCGGTCTTTGGCGCGTTCTTCGATTCAGTGATGGATCGGTACTCAGACGTGGCGATATTCTTCGGGCTGCTGATTTTTTATGCTCGCGGCAATCGTCTTTTTTATGTCGGGCTGGTTGCGTTTGTGATGACGGCCTGTGTCATGGTCAGCTACACACGCGCCCGGGCCGAGGCGCTCATAGGGACCTGCAAGGTGGGATTCATGGAGCGGCCAGAGCGCATTGTCTGTGTGATTCTTGGCGCTTTGTGTAACCGCTGGGGCGTAATGGCTCCGGCACTGTGGGTACTGGCTCTGTTTGCAACCCTCACGGTAATCCACCGCATCCGATACACATACCTGGAGACGGAACGTCGTAAGTTGCAACCGTCCGGCCGGGCCTAAGTATTGCGCTCTTTTAGTTTGTCGACGAATTGATGCTCTACTTTCTGCCGGAATGATAGATAATGCAACCATCAGCTTCCAGAGATGTTCGCCCATGACCAGGACACGGGATAAAGTGCGTTCAACTCTTCCGGTAGCGTGACGGTATTGCAAGCGAATGGGAACAAGTTCCCGGAGCCCCTCGCTTCGAATGCACGGCACTCGTTGTTTGCGATCTATTTCTGGTAGATCCAAGGGCCCATATCCGAAGCGTAGTTATAAGGTGGCGGTCTCCGGCTGCTTAATTGATGCCTAACTTAATCGAATTTGGGATAAGTTCCGAATGCTTGCACCGATCAGTCAGAGACCTCTCACTGAGCCGACCGCCATCGCCGATTGGAATATTCAAATCGTCCACGGCACCGAGGCAGTCCTGCGCTTGCAGGGGGAGCTGACCAACTTAAGTACTCGCTGTGCTCAACCTGGGGCTCTTGATCATCTGGAATATTTCCTGCGGAGACCGAAGTTTGCCAGGAAGATACCCTGTCTCGTTCTTTTCTATTCCGGTGCTGATGGCAAAGCGTCATCGACTGACAGCAAGATTGTGGGCGCTGTTCTGCTTTATCAGTACCAGGTGGCGGGGATCGGGTGCAGGATCTTCGCGGCGGACTATCACGCAGGAGATAGAACACTGGTTGGACCGCAACCGTTCCGTGCACAAATGGGTTGTCTCGCCTGCCACGCTTTGTTGGAACGAGGCGCTCTGGTCGTTCAACTGACCTGTCCTGTCGATCTTCCGGTGCCCGAGTTGCATTGCGTCAGCAATGTGAGGGACAGCTCTCGATGGCGATGGGCCGCGAGTGTGCGGATGATGAATGGACACATTCCTCTTGCGGATACTTACGACGAGACACTGTCTGGACTGGGAAAACATACGCGCCGCAATCTGCGAGCGTCGCGTCGTCATGCTGCGCACGATCTTGGGTACACATTTGTCGTGAATCCGGTCATGAGCAAGGACGAGTTCGTGGCCTTTAACCGCGCATCAACTCATCCCGAATCCGACGAGATGACCGTGTGGCGCTATGAGGCGATGAAGCTGCTTCCGGACTATCTCTTCCTGGGCATCAAAGCTGCCAATGGTGAGTGGTTGAGCCTGATCGGCGGGCGGCGGAATCACGAACGCACAATCGTCGAATGGCAGATGAACCGTACCGGTTTGACGGCATACTCGCTGAGTACCCTAATGCGCTCGCACCTCCTGGAACATGAAGTTGGACGAGGGTGCAAGCGGCTGTACTTTGTCGGGGGAACATCTCACACGATGAAGTACTCTCAGAGTACGGAGTACTTTCTGGATCTGGTTACGTTGCGATATTCCCTGTCAGCCTTTTTCCTGCGCCGTTTCGCGCGTCCATTGATGCTCGAACATGCGTTCCTGGTACAGGCTGTCGGAGACCCGAAATTGATTTGGAATCGTTGGGAGACAGGTCCCGCCGCGTGGTCACCCTCAGTTGAACCCGAATCGTTTGCCTGAGGAAAAGCGTTCCTCGGTTTCGCCTGAATTCAACATTGCCGCGTTGGTTTTGTCCCGTAAACTTAACACGCAATGCACACGAAACCAGTTCTGCTGATTCACGGTGGCGCCTGGGCTATGCCCGACGACGCTGTTGCCGCCCACGAAGATGGCATCGCCCACGCGCTAGCCGCCGGATATTCCCAGCTAAAAGATGGAGCGAGTGCCGTCGATGCGGTCGAAGCGGCTGTCGCCGTGATGGAGGATGATGAGACGTTCGACGCGGGGCGCGGTTCTTTCTTGACGCAGGATGGCCGCGTACAGATGGACGCTCTGCTGATGAATGGCGAGAATCTGCGCACTGGTGGCGTGGCCTGCGTGGAACGGCTGCGAAACCCGATCCGCGCGGCGCGACTCGTGCTGGACAAATCACCGCACGTTTATTTTGTCGGGACGGGAGCGGAGAGATTTGCCCGGCAACACGGCATGGCGCTGTGCGACAACATGGACCTGGTGATTCCGCGGGAGCAGGAGCGGCTGTACAAGGCTCAGGCGGACGAGCGCGCGGGATTGCCGGATGAGACGTTCTCGGGCAGTCTCGACTCGCACGACACCGTTGGAGCCGTGGCGCTGGATGTTCACGGCAATATCGCGGCGGGAACTAGTACGGGCGGCACGTTAAATAAGGCTCCGGGGCGCGTGGGCGATTCTTCGCTGATCGGGTGCGGATGCTACGCCGACAATTTGACAGCCGCCGTGTCGTTAACGGGTTGGGGTGAGCCGATCATGAAACTTGTCCTGGGGAAATGGGCGGTGGACCGCGTTGCTGCAGGCGCGAGTCCCGATGAGGCGGCGCATGCGGCGATCGATTATCTTTTCGATCGGCTTGGCGGGCATGGAGGCATTATTCTGTTGGGGACGGATGGACGGGTGGGGCTGGCGCACAACACGCCACGTATGGCCTGGGGGATACGGACAGCGGCTGGTGTAGAGATCGGCGTGACGCGCGACTGAGTTCCCATAAATGCAGTGGTGGAATCGGCTTCACTTGACAATGGGAGCCAGTGCAATCGAGGTGAGGCCGAGCAGAAAGAACAGGAACATCAGCGTGAGCAGAATCGTCACGCGCGCGCTTGCGCCTTTGAACTCCTTCCAGACGAAGACGCCCCACAGAGCGGAGATCATCGTGTTGCCTTCGCCCATGGCAAAGGAGGTTGCCGGTCCGATCATGGGGACGTAGGAGGCGACGAAGTTCGCGATTGTGCCCAACCCCCACAGCAGGCCGCCAGCCGCTCCCCATGCGTGGAGTCGCGTGTTCCCTGCAATGTAGTCGCTGACGTCGATCTGCTTTCCGTTGACCGGCTTGCGCATGAGCAGATAAGCCATCGGAAGTGCTGTTGCGAGTGCGCCAAGAGCAAAGATGAAGTTGACGGTGTACGGGACGAGGTGAGCTGGGCCGGTAAGCGACTTCGCAACGAAGGGATAGAAGAGACCCGCTCCGACGCCGCCGCCGATACTGAGCAGGATCCCCTTGGCGCTCGATTTGCCTGCGCCCTCCAGGTCGCGATAGGCGAGCGCGTCGAGCCCAATGGCGACGCACACCAGCACGATGCCGCCGAAAATCAGTACTGGATTGCCGGTGGGAGAGACGAAGTAGTTGAGCAAAGATCCAAGGACTAGCGCCAGGCCGGCACCCACAGGAAATGCGACGGCCATGCCTGCGACAGAGATTGCCGCAACGAGCAGGATATTGCCGATGCTGAAAATTGCGCCGCCCACGAAGGCTTCGACGATGCTGCGGGTGCTGGATGAGTGCAGGTTGGCGAAAAAGCTGTTCGGAGAGGTTGGCTCGGTATGTCCGAGCGTGAGTCCGAAGAGAACAGACGCTGCGAGAAGTCCGAAGGTGTAGTCAACATAAAAGAGTTCAAATCGCCAGGTTGCATCGATCTTCTGCGTGTTGGCCCAACTACCCCAGCAGAGCATGCTTAGGATCATCAGGAGCAGCGCCATTGGATACGTATGCGGTGTAAACAATTCGTCTCCGGTGAGCTGCTCTGTTGTGAGAGGTGACTTCGCTAGTTCTTCGATGCGAATGTAGCCGGCTCGTTTGAGCACTTCACGCCAGTCTCGGTCAGCTCGCAGCGGCAGTTCTTCCAGTCGGGGTGCGCCTTCGTACAGATTGCCGCAGTCTTAGATGGCTGGTCGGTGCGGTCGTAGGCGACGGCAAGATATTCGCGGTCCGCGAGCAGATCAGCCTTTACGTCGTCCTCCTCGTCCGCATCGGGATCGGCCGCGGCTTTCGCGTCGAGGCCTTCGGCTACCTCGAAGCCCGCGACGCTTGCACCGGCGTGACCGCAGCGCAAGGCCGCGCGCGCCATGTTGCGTAGAGAGGTCGCATCGTTGGATTCGGCTCTGATTGCACTGGTGTAGGAATCCTCTGCGGCGCAGTAGTCCTTCGCCTGTTCCTGCGTCGCGCCGAGGCCGTTGAAGTTCCATGCAGTAGGCTCGAACGAAACCGCCTTTCGGCAGGCCGCCTGGTCATACGATGTCTTGTCGAGGTTACCGTGGCAGCGGCGGCTCCATGCATCCGCATTGTCCGGATCGAACCTGATCGTCCGGTCGATTTCCTTTACAGAGTCCTTCCCATATCCAGCGTTTCGCAATGTGAGTTCGGCCACCGTAGTTCGGAGCTCTGCGGGCAGCTTGATGGTGAGGCCGTCCATGGCCGGATACTTTGCCGCAGCAATGATCAGCAGCACTAAGGCCAACGGCAGACAGAGAACGAATCCGAGTAAACCCCACAAAACAGGCCGCATTAATGGAACCCCTTTATGCACGAACTGCGCCAGTATACTCGCCGTCACGGTTGGCACTTGCGCACTGAATGATCATTCATGTAGAACATCGCGTTGTCAGAGTTCTCGCCCGCTTCGTCGCCAATCGGAGCGGTGCCGCGGTTTACACAGGGAGCATCACCATGTCTATTCGTAGTGCACGGCATCTCTCCGTAGTTGCTGTCGCCGTCATCGTCCTCATTGCATGCCTGTTCTCGGTCAAGGTGCGCGCACAAAATATCTCCACTGCCCAGTTGAACGGAACGGTTCATGATCCGAGTGGTGCGGTTGTTCCTGGGGCAGTCATCACCGTTGAGGATGTATCGAAGGGCTTCTCCCGAACGACGACAAGCGATGGCGAGGGCAACTATCAGATGGTGCTGCTGCCACCCGGGACCTACACGGTGACGGTGACATCGCCGGGCTTCAATAAACTGGTTGAGCCCAACGTCATCCTCACAATTGGAGAGGAGGCGCACCTTCCACTGAGTTTGCCGATTGGCGCGACGGATCAGGTGGTGACGGTCACTTCGGGCGCCGACATCATCGAGACGCAGCGCAGCTCGCAGTCCACAACGGTGGACCAGCTTCGCATCGAGAATCTGCCTACAAATGGCCGCAACTATATCGCCTTCACGCTGACCAACTCGCAGATCGCGCGTGACGCTGCGCCTTCGATCGGGGCGATTCCAACGTCCGGGCTGAACTTCGGCGGAGTGCGCGCGCGATCGAACTCGATCAACATCGACGGCGCGGATGCAGGCGACTACATCTCCGGCGGCACCCGTACGACGGTCTCGCAGGATGCGGTTCAGGAGTTTCAGATCGTTACGAACGGCTTTGCCGCGGAGTACGGCCGGGCATCGGGCGGCGTAGTGAACATCGTGACAAAGTCGGGGACCAATACGACGCATGGAAGCGCGTATGGCTTTTTGCGTAATCGCTACATTCAGGCGACAAACCCGTTTTCGACGGTCTACCAACCGGCGTACACGCGGGTGCAGGCCGGCTTTACGGTCGGTGGTGCACTGATTCCAGACAAGACGTTTTACTTTTTCTCTGCTGAGATAACACGGCGGCAGGAGACAGGTTTCTCTGATATCGGCTCCAACAACTTCGGGCTGACGAAGATCGACGTAAGCCGCTTCTTTGGCTTTCCGACGGGCGCGCTGACCGTCCAAGGGACCCCGGCGCAGCAGGCGTTTCTTCAGAATCCGCTGCTCCCGCCGAACACTCCGGGAATCCAGCAGTACATCTCGCTGGTGGGCTCAAGCTCCTCGATCGCCACGACCGGCCAGAATCCGCAGTTCCTGCAGTCGGCCATTGGGGCGAAGAATTTTGTCACCTCAGGACAGGTGCTACCGGCGTCGTTCGTCCCGCTCAACAGCCTGATCGGCAACTTTCCCATCTCAGAGCGGACGGAGGTCTATTCGCTGCGCATCGATCATAAGCTGACGAGCAATCAGCAACTCACCCTGCTCGGCAGCGCCAGCCCCAGCTTCGTCAGCGGTATTGAAGAGAGCGCTGCGAACCAGAACCTGGGGGAGAATTCATTCTCGCGCACCGCGACGCAGAGTCTTCACGACTGGGCGATCGCAGCGCAGCATACGCTGGTGCTCGGCAGCAACAAAGTCAACGAGCTGCGATTTCAGTTTGCGCGGCATCCAGTGTTGTTCGCGAACAGCAACTCGGCTGGTGGCGCGAACACAGCGGTGAACATTCCCGGCTTCGCGTACTTTGGCAAGACGCCGTTCTCGGTCGTCAACCGCATCGAGGACCAAAACCAGTTGCAGGACAACTTCACCTATACCCGTGGCGCGCACACGTTGAAGACTGGGATCGACCTCCGCTACATTCCCATCAATCTGCTGCAGGGGCAGCTGTACGGCGGCGGTGACTATAGCTTCGGTTCGCTCGACAGCACCGACGTCTCTTCGGCGCTTGCCGGGCTTCCGGGGTTCTCTGCGATCCAGGCTTACGGCCTCGGCATTCCGCAGTCGTTTGCTCAGGGTATCGGCAACACAAGCGATAAGTATGATTTGAAGGTGCTCGGCGCCTTTCTGCAGGATAGCTGGCGAGTCAACCGCAGAGTTACGTTGAACCTCGGTGTCCGCTACGACATTGAGGCCTTCCCCACCAAGCTCGCGATCAACGCCAATACCAATGCCGCCGAACGCGCTTACGGGATCCGCGAGGGAATTCGACTGCAACCAACCAACGTCCAGCCGCGCATTGGCGTTGCGTATGACGTTCGCGGCGATGCCAAGACTGTTGTTCGCGCGAACTACGGCATCTTTTACGATCGCGCACCGGGCAACCTTCAATCGCAGTCCACCGCCTTCAACTCAGCTACGGTTCCTCTTGTGATCCTCGCCGGGGGATCGCCTTGCGCCGCGAATGCGCCCGTCACCAGCAGCCAGTCCGCTGAATCTGAATGCCACAAATACCTTTCAGGGCTCGCTCGGAAATGCGGGCTGCCTGGGCGCCAGTGCGGCCGGGCGTCAACTATATCGCCAACCAACAACGGTTCGATCCCAACAATTCGAACTCGCTCTTCGTAAATCAGAACTTTCTCACAGCCGGCTTCCCTCTTGCGATCCTTCCGTCGGGCCTTCCTGCCGACCTGAACTACACGACTCCTTACGTCCAGCAGATCTCGTTCGGTATCGAACAGGATTTTGGTCACGATATCTCGCTGAACATCGCCTACAACTCCACTGGCGGTCGTCATCTCAACCGCCCCATCAATGTGAACCCGGTCAACCCTCAACTTCTAATCGCTAACTGGCGCAATGCGGTCAACGCTGTGAAGGCAGGGACTGCGGCGCCCGGCACAGCCAGCCCCACGTCGAACCCGTTGACGGTCGCGACGGCAAGTGGAGTGAATCCCTGCGGTGTCGGGCCAACGGGGCCGTATGTCGCACCACCGCTGCTGAACTTCTTCCGTCCTTCGGGATTGAACATTTCGCTTGCGAGTTTCCTTGCCCTCCCAATTGTTGGTGGCGGGCAATGCGTTGCTCTGGCCAGCGAGATCGCGATTTCAGATGGACTGGGTAAGGGGCTTCCTGTGCCTTTCGGCGATATGAACCCGAACCTCACCACCGGCACCTCCAGCTATAACGGTCTCAGCGTGAACCTGAAGAAGCGCTTTACGAGAAACTATGAATTCCTGGTGAGCTACACGTGGTCGCACGCGATCGACGACTCGACCGACGTTGTCTCCACCTCCGACGCGCCGCAGAGCAACCTTGCTCCGAACGCCGAGCGCAGCGTATCTACCTTCGACCAGCGTAATCGCTTCGTTCTCTCCGGCGTTTACGCGACCGGCCACATTGGCGGCTCAGGATTTGTTCCCGCTGTCTTCTCCGGAATTACCTTCGCGCCGATCTTCGAAATTTCTTCGGGGCGTCCATTCAACATCCTCACCGGCACCGACACGAACTTCGACTTCAACCCGCTCACCGACCGGCCCAACGCAGTAGCGCCCAACAGCGGACCCACCAGCTGCGGCACGGCTCCCGTTCTATCGAAGTATTCGCCGACCGGAGCCTTCAATCTTCCCTGCTACATCGATGCGCCTGCGACAGCCGGCCCGGCAAGCAGCTACTACGCCGGCAATCTCAGCCGCAACTTTGGAGTGAAGCCGTACACGGTGTTCACTGACATGCGCATCGCCCGTGCCTTTACGTTTCCACACGAGATTGGTCTACAGGTCACCGCAGACATTTTTAACCTGATCAACAAGAACAACACGCTGGACGTAAATCTTCTCTACACCGCGGCCGGTACGCCGACATCCGCCTACGATCCGCGCCAGTTCCAGTTTGGAGCGCGCATCTCTTTCTAACTCTTTCTAAATCATTGTTGAACCAACCACACGCCTTCCATTGCCATCCAAACGGGCAGGCGTTTTTTCGTATTCCGACCTTGATTTTCAGGCGGGCTGTGCAAAATAGCGCAACAAGTCTGCGAAGTTAAGTGTTTCTCTAACGAGATGCCGATCGGAGGAATTTCGTCGAGTATCCGGTTCGGAAAGGTTGGGAATGAGAAGGATACGCATCGTCTTCACAGTGCTTGCGGTGGTGACTTCAGCGATAGGCAGCCTGCGCGCACACGCCGATGCGGCCCTACTGATGGAGGAACCGTATGCGGAGTTCGGCGCCTTCAATCCCACGGGGCACGCGGCAATCTATCTGAACCATGTTTGTGCGGAGTCGCCGACACGGTTACGCCCATGCCGCCCCGGTGAGCCCGGAGCGGTCATTAGCCGCTACCACAAGATCGACGGATACGATTGGCTCGCCATTCCGCTGGTCCCCTACTTGTACGCGGTGGAGCGCGTAGAAGATGTTCCTGAGACAGCGGACGCGGAGTTGGAGGCCAGCTTGCGCGACCGGTATCGGCGCAATCACCTGATGTCGCTGGCACCGGATATTGCCGAGGGCAAAAAGGCCGGCGAAGCCCCGGACGGCGAATGGACGCAACTGATCGGCGCATCGTACGACCGCAGAATCTACGGATTCCAGATTCAAACGACTCCGGAAGAAGACGAACAGTTCATGAACAAGTTCAATGACAGCCCGAACGTTGGACATTTCAACTTGCTCTTTCACAACTGCGCCGATTTTTCACGCACACTTCTGAACGTTTACTATCCGCACAGCGTCCACCGGAATTTCTTCGTCGATCTTGGCATCACAACGCCGAAGCAGGTGGCGCGATCGCTGACGAAGTATGCCGATCACCATCCTGAGCTGACGTTTTCCACTTTTATGATTCCTCAGGTTCCAGGTAGCATCAAGCGCAGCCATTCCATCGACGGCGTGATGGAGTCGGTGGTGAAGTCAAAGAAGTATGTGTTGCCGCTGGCCGTGCTGAATCCGGAGATAGCCGCGGGTCTCGTGGTGGCTTACCTGACGGACGGACGCTTCAAGGCGCCGAAGAACGCTACGGTCGAGATTGTTCCCGGGGAGCCCGTGACCAAGACCACTCCTGGAGTGCCTTCAGCAACGGCAGAGACCCTGACTGCGCAGCCAGTGACGCAAGCGACTCCGACAGCGCCCGACACCCGCCGTCCATTGCCGGTGCCAACGACTCCGCAGTAGTTTTCTCAATCAATCCACCTTCAAAGTCGCGTCGGAGTCCATCACCAACGAGTCCCCTTCAACCAGCAGAGAGTGAAGCTTCAGCGAGCTGAGGGAAAGCGCATAGCCGGTTGTCTCGGTGGAACGGCTGAGGAGTTGGCGCATCAGGACGGCGGCGTTCACCTTCATCTGTGCAGGCAGCTGACGGCTCAAAAACGGTTCGAGCAGAAAATTCAATTCCCTGGACTCGCTTAGCTTTTCGATCCGCGCATCGCGAAAGCCGATGCTCTCTTCTTCGGCTTCGGGGATCAACGAGACGTCGGTATTCGTAGTGAGCGAGACACCAATGCATGCCCCACGAACGGCAGTTCCGAGCTTCGCTCTTGCGTGGACGCGGACGACGATACGGTCCTGCACGAAGGTCACACGCGGCGACTCAGCATAAACGTAGCACGCCGAGTGGGCATCGCCACGGATGTAGTAGCGTCCCTGCGGGCCATTGAACAGTTGCGTGCGGAGCGTGCGCTCCAGTGCCTGGGCCGACACCTTTACTTCGATCGCAGAAGCCGTGCGAGCGGCAGAGAACAGAAGTGCAATGGAGAGAAGCAGACATGGGAAAAGTCGGCGCATGGTGGCTTAAGAATAAAGGCAACCCGCGTTTTCCTTTGAGATATGGAATTCTCTTCTCCGGCTGCTACTCTGTCTGCATCATGATTCGAAGACTGAGACCGTTCTGTTCCCTGCTTCTTATCGTCCTGGCTTCTGTGGCTGGAAACGCCCAGAGCCGACGCATGGTCATCATCGACCAGGATGGCGCCGGACCTGCAGGCACCGACCAGATGTCAATGATGCTGTTACTGCAGTCGCCAAAGGCCGATGTGCTGGGCATCACGATAGTCACGGGCGACGGATGGGAACCGGAAGAGGTACAGCACACGCTGCGTATGCTTGAACTCATCCATCGAACCGATGTCCCCGTGGTTCCCGGAGCGATCTTTCCGCTCGTTCGAACGGAACAGGAATCGAAGCTGCAGCAGCCGCTCTATGGAAGCTTTCACTACTATGGAGTGTGGCAAAATCTTGCTCCTGGTAGCGCAAATCGCAAACCATCCCGCGGCCCTTACGAGGTGCCCAAACTGATCGAAGGTGAACCGAGTACGAAGCCCTCGGCAGAAGACGCCGCTCACTTTTTGATTCGGCAAGTTCACGCACATCCGCATGATGTAACGATCTATGCGGCTGGTCCGCTGACAAATATTGCGCTCGCCATCTCCATTGATCCCCACTTCGCAGAGCTTGCGAAGGGCATCGTCATCATGGGAGGCAGCTTGAACCCGCAGACCAACGATCCGGAGTTCGTCAACAATCCGCGGCGCGAGTTCAACTTCTGGTTCGATCCCGAGGCGACGCACATTACGCTGCGCGCTCACTGGGCCCGCATCGACCTCACGACAGTCGACATCTCCGTCAAGACGGCATTTACCAAGGCGATGCTCGATCAGATTGCCGGCTCGTCGAATCCTGCCGCGAAGTACCTCGCAACGTACACGAACGGCTTTTCCTACTGCTGGGACGAGTTGGCGGCCGCGGCGTGGCTCGACCCCGCAATCATCACGAAGGAGAAGGAGTTATACATCGACGTAAATCTCAATCACGGCCCGTCTTATGGAGACACCCTTTCATGGACCGCTGAGAATAAACCGGCGCTCGATCTTCAGCCTGTCCATGTCCAAACGGATCTTGATCTGCCGCGATTCAACGCGTTCTTCGTCGACCTAATGAAGGCGCCCCCGCAAACCCCGTCGAAGTAAGCACACCATATTCCGCATACACTGGAACTGCAGCAGTAGCGGAGATAACCTTGGACCTTACTCAGCTCAACGAACACTTCAGCATTCCCGGCGTTCTCGCCTTTCATGCCACAGCCAGCGGTCTCATCTACGCGGGCATCACCGCGCCGCACGCTTCTGCAACTGTTTATTTGCAGGGCGCGCATCTCGCTACGTGGCAGCCGAAAGGTCAGCAGCCCGCAATCTTCGTTAGCCGCAAGAGCGAATTTGCACCCGGAAAGCCGATTCGAGGCGGTGTTCCTATTGCCTTTCCTTGGTTCGCCGCTCGACATGACGGCAAGACGGGACCGTCGCACGGCTTCGCCCGCATTCAGGACTGGACGCTCGCCTTTGCTGCGCTCGCCGGTGATGATCTGCACCTCACCTTTACGCTGGGGCCAACAGAGATGAGTCGCAGCCTCGGCTACGACAACTTCCGGCTTGCCTATCAACTCATCATCGGTCGTTCACTTTCGATGCAGTTAACCGTAGCTAACGACGCCGTTGAGCCGCTTGTCTTCGAAGAGGCGCTTCACACCTATTACGCCGTCGCGGACATTCACGAGATCAGCGTCAACGGCTTGGAAGGCGTAACGTATCTCGACAAGAACGACAATCTGCAAGCGAAGCAACAGCACGGCGCCATTACGATCACTGAGCCAACGGACCGCGTTTATCTGAATACTTCGAGTACCTGCATTCTGCACGATATCGCCGGCAAGCGCCGCGTAACTGTGGCCAAGACAGGTTCGAATACCACTGTCGTGTGGAACCCCTGGGAGTCCGGCGCCTCGAAGCTGCCCGATCTAGATCCAACCGAGTGGCACGAGTTCCTCGCAGTTGAGACGGTAAACGCTGCGGCTAACGCCATCACGTTGGCTCCGGGCGCCAGACACGTCATGCAGGCCAACATCTCCGTCGAAGAAGTCAAGTGATCGGATGAGCGCGAGTTGGATATAGCAGAAGTCCTCCTTCCGATGAACTCTGGCGGATGGGAGACGTCAATTATTTTTTGCTGAACTGATGACTCTGCCGCTACTCTTTCAATTGATGCTTATCCTGGCCTCCGGTTCACCTCGTCGCCGCGAACTTCTCTCCCAGGCTGGTCTCGTCTTCACCGTTGCGGCGGCCGATATCAATGAAGATCTTCTGCCGAACGAAGCTGCGGCTGCTTACGTGCAACGGCTCGCCGAGGAGAAGGCTCAGGCGATCTGGAACGACCATCGCTCAGCAGACGCGTTGGAAGACCCGCTTATCGTTCTCGGAGCTGACACCTGCGTCGTCTGCGACGGCCACATCCTGGGCAAACCCAAGGATAGTGCGGATGCGCGCTGCATGCTCGAACTACTGAGCGGGCGCACTCATGCTGTTCTAACGGGACTCGCCGCCGTTGCAGCCGATAAGACCGTCCGGGATGTGGAGATAACTCAGGTCACCTTCAACCAGATTGCTAACGCGGAGATCGCGCAGTACATCTCCAGCGGCGAGCCCCTGGACAAAGCCGGCGCCTACGCTATCCAGGGATACGCGGCGCGATGGATTCCACGCATCGAAGGCTGCTACTTCAACGTCGTCGGGCTTCCCATCGCACGCACAATCGCTTTGCTGGCCGAGGTTCAAGCCGCGCCCGCGATCGATCATCCGTAGATTGCCGGTCTTTTGTCGTTCCCGGTTACTCCACGCTGGCGATCATTGCCGCGAGCAGCGCTGTTCGCGGAACCAGATGTTCGATGATGACGGATTCATGTGCCGCGTGAGCTCCCGCACCAACTGCGCCCATCCCGTCAAGCGTTGGTATCCCGAGTGCTGCAGTGAAATTACCGTCGGAGCCGCCGCCCGTCGCCGCTTCCTTCAGGGTAAAGCCGAGCTCCGCCGCGAGCGATCGCGCCTTTTTGAACAACGCTATCGTTCCGGCTTTGCGCTCCATTGGCGGCCGGTTGATGCCGCCGGTGACTGTGAGCTTGCAGTGTGGATCGGAGACATTGAGGCCGCGAAATAGCTTTTCCACATATGCCGCATCGCTCGCCTTCGCGATGCGAACATCGACTTCAGTATGAGCCTGCGAAGCGACCACATTTGACCGCGTTCCACCCGCGATCACACCACAATTTACCGTCATTTTTCGCGCCAAATTCGTGAATCCGGAGATGGTTTGGATCAACTTTGCCAGCTCAAGCACCGCCGAATGGCCGCGCTCGAAGTCCACTCCACTATGCGATGCAATGCCCGTAACCTCCACATTATAATGGCCTACGCCCTTGCGAGCCGTCTTGTAGGCAAGCCCCTGCGCCGGCTCTAGAACCATCACGGCTGCCGACTCCAGCGCAAGCCGCTCAGTGATCGCACGAGAAACCGGACTTCCCACCTCTTCGTCACTGTTCAATAAAAAGATGACGGGACGAGCCAGATCAAGCTCATGCAAAGTGCTTAGAGCCGTGAGAGCCATCACGACGCCAGCCTTCATGTCGAGCACACCCGGTCCCCAATAACGGCCGTCGGCCTCGCGCCAAGGCATTTTCTCCAGAGTTCCGATTGGCCAGACCGTGTCCAAATGGCCGAGTAGAAGAACGGGCCTCCGTTTCGAACGGGTTGGTCCGAAGCGAAGTTCGAGTACATCGCCAAACTCGCGCTGCTTGTGGCGCTTGATTCGTGCTTCCTGTTCTTTGCCCCAGTTCTCGGCTAGCGTCATCGCTGCATTAACTGCCTTTGGGTCTTCACTTGGCGATTCCTGTTGCACAAGTTCGCTAAGAGAGTCGCGAATCCAACCCTCTTTTTTCTTTACGCGAGGAAAGATCGTTTTGGCATCCATGCAGGGATGTTATAGCAGTCAAATGAATTAGTTCCAGTCGAGACGCGGCAAAGAGTGGTCAGTCCAGGCGAGAATTGTGGCAAATTTGCCACACTCCTGGTTTGCTGATCCGCTGTAAGCTTATCGATGGCTCTGGTGGAGGACTTCTTTTCGTGGCCTTGGAAGCTCATTTTGAGCGGACAATTCGATCGGAGATTGAGTTCAGCGGTGTGGGCTTGCATAGTGGGGCACCCGTCTCGATGCAGCTGATCCCAGCGCCTGCTGGATCGGGTATCGTCTTTAGACGCACAGATTTAGATAATTTTGAGATTGCGGCGGTGGGGCGCAATGTCGCTAAAGTCAGTTATGCGACGAGTCTGATGCGGCAAAGTGTTTTGATTTCAACGACTGAACACCTTTTATCCGCTTTAATTGGGTATGGCGTGGATAACGTGATTGTTGAGGTGGATAACCTTGAGGTGCCGATTCTGGATGGGAGTGCGTTGCCGTATGTGCAAGCATTTCAACGAGTTGGATTAAAACAGCAGAGGCGGAAGCGAGAGTATCTGAAGATTTTAAAAGAGGTGGAGGTTCGGGAGGGATCGAAGTTTATTGGGGTGTATCCGGGGTCGGGGTATCGGATACAATATACGATCGACTTCCCGCAACCTATTGGTATGGAACGGTTTATGGGTGATTTGGCGACGGGAGATTATGTGAATATGATTGCTCCTGCGCGGACGTTTGGGTTTAAGGAAGATGAAAAAATGTTGCGGGATATGGGGCTGATCCGGGGAGCTTCGAAGGATTGTGCGATTATTTTGTGTCGGCAACGTGTTGAAAATGGGCCACTTCGGTTTGATGATGAGTTTGTAAGGCATAAGGTTTTGGATTTAATTGGGGATCTGGCACTGGCGGGGCGGAGGATTCAGGGCCGGGTGGTGGCGGAGAGGGCGGGGCATGCGATGCATACTGCTCTTGTGCAACGACTTATGCGGGATCGGTCGGCGTGGGAGCTGGCTCATGGGTATGATGAAATATCAGAAATCGCACCGGTAATGGGGCACCTGCGACCAGCTACTGTGTCGTAATTTTGCGGTGTAGAACGTGGTTTTCGGTGGTGGAATCGTGGTGAAACTGTGGTGATTGGTGGGGTGGGAATTGCCGGTGCTTGGGCGGTGGGGGGATGAAGGGGCTAGCGGCGATTGCGCTGGGGTCGAATCTGAATTCGGGGTTTGGAGACCGCGAGGCGAACCTGCGGGAGGCGGTCGGGCGGATCGGGGGGCTGGGTGAGGTGCGGGCGGTTTCGTCGTTTTACGATACGGAGCCGGTGGGGTTCCTGGAGCAGCCGAGGTTTCTGAATGGGGCTCTGCTGCTCGAGACTGAGCTGGAGCCAGCGGCGTTGATGCGGGGGCTGCTCGGGGTAGAACGAGCTATGGGCAGAATACGTGGGGGCCGGGAGCGTGAGGGGGCGGTGGCGAAGGGGCCGCGGGTGATTGATCTTGATCTGCTGTTGTATGGCGATCGAGTCATGGAGACGGAGGAGTTGACGCTGCCGCATCCGGAAATGCAAGAGCGGCGGTTTGTGCTGGAGCCGCTGGCGGAGATTGCTCCGGAGTGGGTGCATCCGGTGCTGGGGGTGACGGTGCGGGAGTTGCTGGAGCGAGTTACTGCCGACCGCGGATTGCGCGGATAAGAACGGACAAGGGAAGTGGTTTCGGGAGCGGGACGGAGGTCTTCGCTGGGCCCTGAAGAAAGCAATTCAGTCGTTGCGGCTGAGGGAGTCGACGAGGGCTCCGTCGGCGCGGAGGGGCTGCTTGTTGGTGCCTTTGAACTGGTACTCCTCGACGAGGTGCCAGTCGTAGGGGAGGGCGCATTTTTTGAGTAGGTCGGCGAAGGCGGAGCGGGTGGGGCAGATCTTCAACATGCAGGAGCACTGGCCGGCGGCGGTGATGCTGTGGGTGTTGTGTGCGCTGGCAGGGTGGTGGTTGCTGGGCGATCAGTTTCAGCAGACGCTTTCGTTGTTGCTGGTTCCGGCGTGGCTGATTTCGGAGTGGATGTACCGGGCGAGTGTTTATCGCGGATCTGAGGTCTATCTTGAGCGGATGATTGCGGTACTTGCGGCGGTTTATCTGACGGGATTTTTGCACTCGCGTAAACGGGTGGTGTTTGGGATTCTCTTTGGTGTGTCGGCAGTTGTTTTGTGCATTTGTGTTCGCATTCTGGCCGACGGCTGGCAGTACTTCAGTTATGGCCAGCATGACTGGGGCTTTCTGCCGCACCATCTGCGTCTGGTCGCGTTTGTGATTCTGATATTGACGTTGGGATTCGGATGGTATCTGGGTAGACAGAGTGTGGCGCCTGCGGGCGTCGTTGCGGTGATGGCATTTGTATTGCCGTGGGCACAGACGGTTGTTGTGGCGGAGGGTTGGAATGGGCAACCGTGGAAACATTCCGAGGCGAATTTGTTTGCGTACGTGCTGGTGGCAGCAACCGCGTTCTTTCTGGCGTGGTGGGGTGTGCGTGAGGGGAGCAAGGCGCTGGTGAACTATGGCATTGCGGCGTTTGCGCTGACGGTGATGTGGTTTTATTTCTCGAGCATTATGGACAAGCTGGGACGTTCGCTGGGATTAATTATGCTGGGCGTTCTGTTTCTGGCGGGAGGCTGGTTGCTGGAGAAGATGCGGAGGAAGCTGGTGGGAAGCATTCCGGAGGTGGCGGCATGACGCAGCGGAGCCGAGGCGTGGTGTTACTGGTGGTGCAGTTGGTGCTGGTGCTGAGTATTGCGGGGAAGTATGTGTATGAACGGAAGGTCTGTCCGCGAGTGTGGGTGAGGACGGCGCAGTTTGATCCCGATCTTCCCTTTCGCGGTAGATATCTTGCATTGCGGCTGGCGGTCGGTGTTGTGTCCGTCCTGATGAAACTGGGCGAGGGTGGCGTAGTAGGCAGCAACGGGTTTGTGCGTTGGTTTGAGACTGAAAAGCGATGGCATACAGGGCTGCGGGAAAGGTAATACGTTCGGGGAGTCGATGGGAGTATCTGGTGTGGGAAGTGCGGTTCGCTTCGCGAACGCCCACCTTAGGCGCAAAAGCGCGCCGAAGATGGGGCACCCAACAGCAAAAGAAAACGGAGGTCCTTCGACTTGGCTGCGCCTTCGCTGAGGATGACAGGTTCTTAGGAGCGTGACCAATGAGTGCGCGCGATTAGTGGCCGCGCTGGGTGACGAACTGGCGGGCGGCCAGGAGGACGGTGGTGCATCCCATGAGGGTAAGGACCAGGGCGTTGATCCACAGGTCTGAGAAGCCGGCGCCACGCAGGATGATTCCGCGCAGAATCTGGATGATGTAGGTGGCGGGAATCAGGCGGCTGATCGTGCGAAAGAACGGCGGCATGGTGTCGATGAGGAAGATATAGCCGGACAGGAATACCGAAGGCAGAACTGTGCCCATGGAGAGCTGAAATGCTTCGGCCTGTGTCTTCGCCTTGGTGGAGATGAAGAGGCCGATGCCGAGTACGGTCAGAAGAAACGGCAGGAACATTGCGAGGAGCAGGAAGACGTTGCCGTGGATGGGAACCTGAAAGACGACGCGCATGATGGTGAGGATGACGCAGAGTTCGCAGAACGCGAGGACGCCGTAAGGAATCATCTTGCCGACCATGAGACCGAGCGGCGCGACTGGAGTCATGGTGAGTTGTTCGAGTGTGCCGTGTTCACGCTCGCGTACGAGGCTTAGCGCGATGAGGAGGATGGTCATGATCTGGAGCAGGATGCCGATGAGGCCGGGGACAAAGAAGTTAGCGGAGCGGGTGGCGGGGTTGTAGAGCACGGAGGGGCGGAGCTCGATCGGCATTTGGGAGGAGCCGAGGATGCGGTTGAGGGATTGCTCGAGTGCGACTCCGGTGGAGGCGCTAACGGCTTGTCCGGCGACACTGGAGTCGGAGCCGTCGATGAGGACGAGGACGGTTGCGGTGGCGCCGCTTTGGAGCTGACGGGCGTAGTCGTAGGGAATTTTGATTGCGACGCGTGCCTTGCCGGCGCGCATGGCAGTGTACATGTCGGCGTTGGATTGGACGGTGAGGGCGAGGCGGAAGGTGTCGGATGCGGCAAAGCTCTCGAGCAGCTGGCGGCTCTGCTGAGTGTGGGACTCGTCGAGAACGACGGTGGGGATTTGGCGGACGTTGGTATCGACCGCGAAGCCGAAGAGGAACAGTTGGATAAGTGGGATGAGGAGTGCGAAGAAGAGAGTTCCGGGATCGCGGACGATGTGCGTGAACTCTTTGCGGGCGACTGGCAAGAGACCGTAGAAGAGAGGGGTCATCGCGTGGCCTCCATGATCTGGTAAGTGAGGGTGACGAAGACGTCTTCGAGGGAAGGGATGATTGGTTGAATCTTCGCGTTGGGGAACTGCGCGCGGATCGCGTCGATCTTGGTGGTTTCGACGAGAGAGTGGATAGAGCGGCCGAAGATGGTGGCTTCGCGCACGCCGGGTTGTTTGCGCAGGGCGGCGAGGACGGTGGAGGTGTCGGGTGTTTCGATCTGCACGCGCGTGGTTGCCGGGAGGATTGGCTTCGGGGAGATGCTGCAGATCTGTGATGGTGCCGAGAGCGACGAGTTTCGACATGTAGATGTAACCGACACGGCCGCAACGCTCGGCCTCGTCCATGTAGTGGGTGGTGACGAAAAAGGTGACGCCCTGACCGGAGAGGAGGAAGAAAAGGTCCCAGAGGGAGCGGCGCGCGACGGGATCGATTCCAGCGGTGGGCTCGTCGAGGAAGACAACTTCGGGAGAGTGAATGATGGCGCAGCCGAGGGCGAGACGCTGCTTCCATCCTCCCGAAAGAGCGCTGACCCTTCGGTGGAGGTAGGGCTCGAGGCCGGTGAGGGCGAGGATCTCCTGGATGCGCTGGTGGGCTTGCGGGCCGGTGATGCCGTAGACGCCGGAGTAGAAGCCGAGGTTTTCGGAGACGGTGAGGTCTTCATAGAGGCCAAATTTTTGCGACATGTAGCCGACGTGGCGCTTGATGTCGGCGGCGTCTTTGCGAATGTCCATGCCGAGAATGGTGCCGGTGCCTGAGGTGGGCGTGATGAGGCCGCAGAGGGCCTTGATGATGGTGGTTTTGCCGGAGCCGTTGGGCCCAAGAAAGCCGAAGAGTTCTCCTTTGGCGATATCGAAGGAGACGTCGTTGACTGCGGTGAAGTCGCCGAAGCGGATGGTGAGGTGGTCGGCGGTGATGACGGGAGTCATTGCAGCCGCACCGTTGCCGACATGCCGGATTTGAGTACCCCGTCGGGGTTGTCGACGTGAACCTTGGCGCCAAAGACCTGGTGCTCGCGGTCGTCGCGGGTTTGCACGTTGCGGGGGAGGAACTCTGCCTGGGAGGAGATTTCCTGCACATGTCCCGTGAAAGAACGTTTCTGGAGTGAGTCGACTTCGACGTGTGCGAGCTGGCCGACTCGGACACTGGCCATGTCGGTTTCGGGGACATAGACCTTCACCCAGAGTTGTGAGGTCTCGAGCATGGTGACGACGATTTTTCCGGGACCCACAAGATCGCCAGGGCGGATGCTGACTGTCTCGACGAGTCCATCCGTGGGAGCAAACAGTTCAGCTTCTCTTAGTTGCACGTCGAGTTGGTCGATGCGCGCCTTGGCCTCGTCGAATTTTGCACGGCCGGCGGCGATGTCTTCCTTGCGATAGCCGTGCTGCATCATGTCCGCGGTTGCCTGCGCCTGGCGATAGCGCTCCTGCGCGGCCTGCAGGTCCTCCTTGCGCGTGCCCTCCTGGAGCATGGCGAGGCGCTGGCGAAGCGATTCAGCCTTCTGGGCAGTTGAATCGCGCAATGCCTTCGCGTTGTCATATTCCTGACGGGAGATGGTGTCGGCGCGTACGAGCATCTCCATTCGCTTGTAGTTCGTTTCTGCGTTAGTAGCATCGGCGCTGGCCGCTGCGTAATCTGCCTGAGCCTGATGCAATTCCTGTGTTCTCGGGCCGTTCCGGGCCGCATCGAGCATGGCGCGTTGCTCCTGCGCGGTGGCCTCAGCCTGCGCGATCTCTTCAGGACGATAGCCGCGTTGGAGACGATGGAGGTCGGCCTGGGCTTGCTCAAGCTGTGCCTCGGCCTGTGCGCGCTGGGCTTTCAGGTCATCGAACTCGAAGCGCACCAGCAGGTCTCCAGCCTTCACGGCCTGACCTTCTTCGACCGGAACCTGTGTCACGCGTCCGCCAACCTTCGAGCCGATCTGAATCTCGCGTGTTTCTATAGTGCCGGAATAGACGAAGGAGTTCTTAGAACTTGCGCAGGTGTGAATGAGCCATCCGGCGAGGATGAGGACGGCAAGCGCGGCGGTTCCCAGAATGATCTTGCGTTTCATGCCATGCCCTCCAGACCGAGTTTGAGGCGAGCGCGCATGTTGCGGATTAGCCAGGCGGCGGGCTGGTCCTCGCGGATTAGCCACTCGAGAGTAGTTGCCATGTAGATGGCGAAGAGAGTCTCGGCTATCAACTGGGGGTCGACTGCCTTGCGGCGTGGAATGCGTTTGACAGCGCCGCCGAGAATCTTCAGCGCCTCCTCGCGGGCGGCCATCATTGGGCCGTTGGTGACCTGCTGGAACCAGAGGCTGAGCAACAGCCGGCGGGAGCTGCCTGCGATTCGAGTGTTTTCGTCGGTGATTTCGAGAAAGAGCGCGAGCACGTCGTCGAAGGTGAGCTTCTTGCCGCTCTCGCCAAAACGCACGACGATAGCCTTCAATTTTTCAACACGGGAGGCGGCGATGTCGCGGAGGATTAGCTCTTTTTGCGGGAAGTAGTTGAAGAAGGTCGCGCGCGAGATGCCGACTGCGTCACAGATCATTTCCACTGAGACGTTTTCATAACCATGAGTTGCAAAGAGCTCGAATGCGGTGCGGGCAATCTCCGATCGGGTGTGTTGTTTCTGTTTATCGCGCAGCGAGATTGGACTGCTGGCCATAACTTAGACTTTAGTCTAAGTTATATATTTGTGTCAAGTGGAGTTGGTTGCTGGATGGGGCAACCGGCGAAGATTGGGACTAGTCGATTTCTTCGTTAGGGAACGTCACAATACTTACGTTGAGATTTACTTCGCCGTCCGTGAGGGAGGCATCGATGCGGATCTTACAAAACGTTCTGGTCAGTTTTTGTGTGGTGCTTATGACAAGTGCCGGATTGTCTCAAACGATCGCGGATCAACCAGCTTCAACTCAGACAACTGCTCGGCCGGCGAACAGGGTGGAGGGGGTTGTCTATGCAGATCAATTTCCCGGCGACGACATGGGAGTGCGGATCGCTGCGGCGATTGCGAGCCTCGGCAGGCCGCCGAACGGGATCGTCGATGCCAAAGGGTTTGCTACGGGATCGATTCTTTCGGCTTTTACGATTCCGCGCGGCGTTGTTGTTTACCTGCCGTGCGGGCTGTTTACGGTCACGGGAACGATCGTAATGAATGAGGGATCCAGTCTGTTTGGATGTCAATCCAAGACCGACTTGCCTCCAATTGCGGGCAACAAAAATGGAACTGTGCTGTCGGCAGCGAGGAGTTTAGCCGGAGATGTTATTCGATTGGAGGCCAGTGGTTCAACAAACTGTAACTCCGCCTACTGGGCGGACAATACGAGGCTGGCTTTTGTTGCGATATATGGTACTGGCGGCGCCGCTGGAAATGGAGTCACGATTTGTCAGCAGGGGGAAAACTCCACCATTCACGATGTCGCTGTGTTTCATGCGGCCCAGGATGGCTTTTCCTTTGTGGGGAATAGTGCTGGAGAGCATCTTAACTACAATTTGCAATCGAGCAAGAATGGACGCTATGGGTTTTCGTTCAACAGTATGCTGCAGTCTGAAACCATTGCCGGGGTGGGCGGAGATGACAATGCTTCTTCGCTGGTGTATTTCAACGGATTGAACGGGTCTAACCTGACGCTGATCGGTTTGAAGTCTGAAAGCTACTCCGCTGTTACGCACCAGGACCCGGCGGTACAAATTTATCCTACGAACGAAGGCTACTTCGAAGCTCCTGCTGCGCTTCACATTATTGGAGGATACGCGACGGGTGTATCCGGTCATTCGGACGCAATACGAATTTCAAATGCGAATGCCTCTGTTGAACTTGAGGGTTGGGATGTTCCGTATAACACCTACAAGAATGTGATCCATGACACGGTGAATTCGCAGGTTATCTCTTCAGTGAGTGGACATTTGTATCCGCACATACTCTATGCGGGTAAAGGAGAAGCTTTGCTTGTTGTGGGCAACGTCAATGTCAATGGATCCGTCAATGGGGTATCGGTAGCAGCGAAAAACGTAACCGCTTCGGAGTTGATCTCGGGGAATTGTGTTCAAGCAGGCGCAGGAGGAAAACTCACAACGACCACTGGTCCGTGTGGTGGCTCGAGAGGGAGTGGATCAGATCAGTACTGGAGTTTTAGCGGGTGCAGGCCTGCTGCCTATAACGATCTTGTTTCGTGCTTCGGAACCGCGACATTGCCAGAGGCATACAGCGATACGAATTATTTGGTGGAAGGATGTAATTCGAACAGCGGAAATGCTGCTTCCGGAGTTGTTTCTGTCACGGGGGCCCTGACTCCCACAGGGTTTCCGTATGTGTTCACGCTGCTCATGAACAATGGCGCTGGTTCCGGATGGAGTCCAACCGTCACCTGTCATGTGCATCATTTGTAGGGACGGATCGGGTCGGCTGGGCGCAGTCTTTTGCTCGTTTGAGGAGGAGATCGCGTTCGCGGGCGTTGCGGGTTAGGGTGGCGGCGCGTTCGAATTCGGTGCGGGCTTCGGTGGGGCGGTTGAGTTTGACGAGGAGATCGCCGCGTACGCTGGGTAGCAGGTGGTAGTTCTTGAGGGAGGGTTCGTTGGTTAGGGTGTCGACTATGTCGAGGCCGGCCTGGGGGCCTTGAGCCATGGAGACGGCTACGGCTCGGTTGAGTTCGATGATGGGTGAGGGTGTGCGCTGCGTGAGAGTTTCGTAGAGGGCGGCGATGCGGGGCCAGTCGGTGGCTTCGGGGGTGGCGGCTCGGGCGTGGCAGGCGGCGATGGCGGCTTGCAGGGTGTAGGGGCCGGGGTTTCGATGTTGATTGTCGCTTAGTTGTTCGGCGTGTTCGAGTGCGGCCAGGCCGCGGTGGATGAGGAGTTGGTCCCAGTGGGCGCGGTTTTGATCGAGGAGGAGGATGGGTTCGCCGGTGGGAGTGATGCGGGCTTTGGAGCGGGAGGCCTGGATCTCCATGAGTGCGACGAGGCCGTGGACTTCGGGTTCGTTGGGGACGAGGTCGGCGAGGATGCGGCCGAGGCGGAGGGCTTCTTCGCAGAGGGTGGGGCGGAGCCAGTCTTCGCCGGCGGTGGCGGAGTAGCCTTCGTTGAAGATGAGGTAGATGACCTTCGAGGACGGAGGCGAGGCGGGCGTCGAGGTCGGGGCCGCGGGGGACTTCGAAGGGGACGCGGGCTTCGGTGAGGGTGCGTTTGGCGCGGACGATGCGCTGGGCGATGGTGGGCTCGGGGACGAGGAAGGCGCGGGCGATCTCGTCGGTGGTGAGGCCGCCGAGCATGCGGAGGGTGAGGGCGAGCTGGGCTTCGGTGGAGAGGATGGGGTGGCAGGAGATGAAGACGAGGCGGAGGAGGTCGTCGCCGACGTTGTCGTCGATTGCGGTGACGTAGTCGGGCACGGCCTGCTCCTTTTCTGCGATCTCGGGGGCGAGTTGGGCGAGTTTGGTTTCGAGGCGGGTGTTGCGGCGGAGGTGGTCGATGGCGCGGTGTTTGGCGGTGGCCATGAGCCATGCGCCGGGGTTGTCGGGGATGCCGGATGGCGGGCCACTGCTCGAGTGCGGCGACGAGGGCGTCCTGGGCGAGGTCTTCGGCGCGGCGCGATGTCGCGGGTGAGGCGGGTGAGTGCGGCGATGAGGCGCGGCAGATTCGATGCGCCAGACGGCTTCGATGGTGCGGTGTGTGGCGTGATGTGGATCGGCAGCGGACACTGCTACCGATCACACCAGTTTGGATACGTCAGTGCAAGTGGGGCTATCTCTTTGCTGCCTGAGCTGCCAGTTGAGCGCGGAGGTTTTTTTCCTGCTGAATACCTTCTTCGGAAAAGGCATATGCGAAGTCTTCTGGCTCGAAGACCTGGCGGATCTCGACTTCGCCTTCGCCGGTGGGGCTGCAGTTGGGGACCGCGCTTGACCCACTCAATGGCCTCTTCGAGGGATTTGACCTGCCAGAGATAGAAGCCGGCGATGAGTTCCTTGCTCTCGGCGAAGGGACCGTCGATGACGGTGCGGTTCTTGCCGGAGAAGTGAACGCGAGCGCCTTTGGAAGAGGGGTGGAGGCCTTCGTAGCCTAGCACGACTCCGGCTTCTACGAGCTCATCGGTGAACTTGTTCATCTCGGCGATGGCCTGCGGGTCGGGGAGTGCACCTTTTTCTGAGTCTGCGTTTGCTTTGAAGATGACCATGAATCGCATTTTTTTGTCCTTTCGGGTTGGCGATGGATGTGGGATACGCGTTACTTTGCGGGCTGTTCGTAGAGCTGGCGGATTTCGGTTTCGCCGTCTCCGGCGATGTTGAGGAAGTCCTTGGTGATTCGGATGGCGTCTTCTTTGGACTTTGCGTTGATGATGGCGAAGCCGCCGACGATTTCTTTGGCTTCGGTGAAGGGGCCGTCGGTGACTTTGAATTGTCCGTTGGTCTTGCGGACGCGTGCGCCTAGAGAACTGGAGAGGCAGCCTTCGGTGGCGAGGAGTGTGCCTTCCTTGAAGGATTGCTCGATGTACTTTCCCATTTTTTCCATTTCTGTTTGGGTGGGAGGGGCGCCTTCGGCTTTGGCAGGTTTGTAGATGCATAGGTAGCGCATATTGTTTCTCCTTTAATTGTTGGCCGGTTTTGGCGCGGATTTGGTCGGGCTAATTCGCGCTCTATGGATGTGTCGAACGAGGCTTTGCGGAATCGACACTCGGACGGGTTCTTCTTGCGAATTTCCGATTATTTCTTTGCGCTGATTTGTTCGCGCAGGCGCTCGTCCTGTTCTTTGAGCTCGGGAGTCATTTGGGCGCCGAAGTCTTCGACTTCGAAGACGGGGCGAATTTCGACTTCGGCGCCGGGGCCGAAGGGGCTGCGTTTGAGCCATTCGACAGCTTCTTCCATGGAGCGGACCTGCCAGAGCCAGTAGCCGGCGATGAGCTCTTTGGTTTCGGCGAAGGGGCCGTCGGTGATGGTGGGCTTGGCTCCGGTGAAGGTGATCCGTTTGCCTTTGGAACTGGGTTGGAGGCCTTCGCCGGCGAGCATAACGCCTGCCTTGACGAGTTCTTCGTTGAACTTGCCCATGTTGGTGAGGAGCTCTGTGCTGGGGAGGACGCCTGCTTCGGAATCTTTGCTTGCTTTGACGACTACCATGCAACGCATTGTTATTTCTCCTGTGTCTTCGGTTTCGGTCGGAGCTGGGTTTTGCTTGCTGGATCCAGGCTCTCTACTTCTAACGTCGAACCTGGAACGGCAGGATCGACATGAGTTGAAACTTTTTTGCGGCTTTGCATTTTCTCTGATGAGGGCGAGGGGGTGGGGCGGCTCATTTTTGTTGGATGCGAGCCGATGGACGTGTCTTCCACGGATTCTTAATTTGTAGATCGTTTTCCGTGGAATGGGAGGAAGGCGATTCAGTCGTTCTATCTTTCTCTTGTGCGACTGTGTACGGCAGTGTAACGTGCAACGTGAAGAAGCAGCAGAGGAAGAGAGCTTATGCATTTTTGGCGAGCAGTCTCATTATCCTGCCTGGGGTTATGGACAACGGTTGTGATGGTGGCTCAGACTCCTGAGCAGCCTGACGTAGTGAATATAACGACGCAGCTTGTGGTGCTGGATGCGACGGTGCTGGACAAGGCCGGGCACCTTGTTACGCAACCGCTGACCCGCGATGATTTTCTGATTGAAGAGAATAAGAAGCCGCAGGAGATTTATTCCTTTGAAGGGGCTTCAGAGCATCAAGCTGCAATAGCGAGTGGAGACGCGGCGAAGGCTTCGCTTTTGATCTTCGTGCTCGATGAGTTGGACTTTCCGTACCAGGCGGCCCACACCAGTTCCTGGAATTCGGTGGAGCAGCTTAACGAAGAGATATTTGAGAGAAATGAGCTGGCCGCCTATCTGCAGGATCAGCCTGAGACGCTGCGTGAGACGACCGAGGTGCTGGTTCTGACACACCATGGATACAGGATTCTGGTGCAACCGACACGCGAGCGCGAGCGTGTTCTCGATCGGGTCAGTAAATACGACCCGGGTCTGGGTTCACCGTATCGGGACCTTCTCGAAGAAGGCACAAGCTTCACGTCGTCGAGGGCGTCATTGCAGGCGATGTGGTCGTTGGCGATGCAACAGCGCGGCGTGCCTGGCCGCAAGATTGTGATCTGGCTGGGCGCCGGGGGACCGAAGCTGAGTATGTCAGGCCGGCCGATCGATTTACGGCATATTGTGCCGGCACAGCGATATCAGCAAGAGATCACCAACATGCTGATGGATGCTCGCATTACGTTGAACGTGTTCGGACCGGGGGGCGACATCGTAGCGGGGTACGCCGATGGGACGAACGCTGCGTTAGGGTATGGGAACTTTCACTACGAAAGCCAGTTTGGCTTTTCCGGTTATATCTCGGCGACCGGGGGGCAGTGGAAGAACGCCAACGACGTTCACGGCGAGATAGCGACGTCCGAAAACTACGGGACGTTGTACTACACGATGAGCTATCGACCTGCGAACCATGATTTTGACGGCGAGTTTCGCCGCATTCGCGTAACGGTGAAGGGGCATCCGGAGTGGACTGTGCTGACGAAGGCGGGTTATTACGCGCTAAAGTTCGGGGGTGAGCAGGATTTTGAGCATCAGGTGGTTGCCGATCTGGGTATGGCAACTTTTGAGACGATGCCATTCAGTGCGATCGGCGCGACGCTGATGCAGATTGAGCGCATTAAGGGAACAGACAGCGCGCGGTTCACTTTTCAATTGGATTCGGAAGATCTGCTGTGGCACGTCGATGCAGCGGCGAAGATCCGCGAGGCCGATATAGCGATGTCCGGCGCGGCGCTGGGAACACCGTTTGCTAAAGATCCACTTGCCTCGGAAGCGGCGACGTGGAAGCTGACTGTCCCGCTTAGCAATCAAAAATTACCGGCTCATTCCACGGCCTCGGTGACTCTGAAGGTGCCTGCAAAGACAAAGCGGATTCGGTTTGCGGTGCGGGATCTGGCTAACGGACGTATGGGAACGGTCGATTTGAATCCTAAGGCCATTGCAAACGCCCCGGAGATCGATGCTCCGACACCGACGGTGCAACCTCGAGCGGCGGTGGAGTCTCGATAGGAAGGATCCGGTTTTCGAGATGCGGCTAGAGGTGAGGGCGTTGCGTCGAATGTAGAGCGGATGTTGAGAGGTTGAGCTATGGGTTTCTGGCGGCGATGGTTGTCGGTTTGGGTAGGAGTCCTGGGGACGGTTTCGATGGGGGCCCAAGCACCTGCGCCAAGTGAACCGCTGCTAATGACGACGCAGCTTGTGGTGCTGGATGCGACGGTGCTGGACAAAGCCGGACATGTGGTTACGCAGCCGCTGACTCGCGATGATTTCCAGATCGAGGAAGATAAGAAGCCGCAGACGATTTATTCCTTTGAGTCGGTGGTCGAACATGCGGCTGCCGCGGCGAGTGGAGAAAAGGAGAAAGCGCCCCAACTGATCTTTGTGCTGGATGAGATGAACTATCTCTATCAACCATTCCATAGCAATGCATGGAACATTATGGAGCAGTTGAATCAATACGTGTACGAGAGACAGGAGCTAGCCGCGTACCTGCGGGCCCAACCTGAGAAGCTACCAGTGCCTGCAGAGGTATTGACTTTGACTCACCATGGATATCACGTTCTGGTGAAGCCGACGTACGACCGCGATGTTCTTCTCGACCGGGTGAACCTTCACGACCCTGGGTTGGGTTCGCCGTTTCGCGATTACATGGAACAGGTTGATGGCATATCGAGCAAGGCCTCGCTGCAGGCGCTATGGGCGCTGGCCCTTCAGCAGCGAACTGTTCCTGGCCGCAAGATTGTTGTGTGGCTTGGAGTTGGCGGGCCTGCGGAAGATTTAAAACGGCCAGGGAATGCTCGACTCCTGAGCGGTACGCAGCCCTATCAGCGAGCGATCACAGATATGCTGGTGGACGCGCGTATCACGGTGGATGTGATTGGCCCAGGTCTAGGAAATGCGACGGAGGCAGCGATTCAGCCGGGTACGGTTGTGCGAGAGATGAGCAGCTATCACTTTGATAGTGGATTTGGTTTTTCAGGATATATTGCCGCAACCGGCGGCCTGCGGAAGAACAGAAACGATGTTCGCGCCGAGATACAAACTTCGGTGGATTACGGGATGGCATATTACACGATCAGCTATCGGCCACAGCTTCACGATTTCAATGGCGAATTCCGTCGTATTCGGGTGACGGTGAAGGGTCATCCGGAATGGACAGTGCTGACAAAGGCGGGATACTACGCGATGCAGTTCGGCGGGGAGAAGGATGCCGAGCATCAACAGGTATCCGACCTGAGCATGGCGACATTCGAGCCGATGCCTTTTGAGGCGATCGGTGCGACGTTAACGAAGATCGAACGTATTAAGGATACTGACAAAACGCGATTCACCTTCCAACTTGATTCAGATGATTTGCAGTGGCAGACGGATTCGACGACGAAGATCCGCGAAGCCGACATCATGGTTTCTGGTGCGGCACTGGGCTCAGTTTTTTTGAATAAGACGCTCACTTCAGAGATTGCGACATGGAAGTTGACTGTACCGCTTGAAGCGGACAAGCAGCCGATTTACTCAGAGGTTGCGGTAACGCTGCAAGTTCCGCCAAAGACGCAGCGGCTGCGCTTTGCGGTACGGGACACTGCGAACGGCCGCATGGGCACGGTGGATTTGAATCCTAAAGCAGTTGCGGGCGCGCCGCAGGTGGATGCTCCGGCGCCCGCGCTGGCACCTCGGGCTACGGAGCCAGGAAGATAGTCAGTTGTGGATTTTTGTTGTGAGTGTGGGCGGCGTAGACTTAGTGCATCGCCGTGAATGGGTTGCGTGTCGCGGGAAATTTTTTCTGGATGGAGTTTTTGTATGTCGACAAATGCGATTTTTTGGAGACGTTTTGAGGAGCGGGTTGCGCCGTACAACCTGTTGAAGCACCCGTTTTATCAGGCGTGGTCGAAGGGTGAGCTGACACGTGATGATCTGCGGGAGTATGCGGCGGAGTACTGGCATCATGTGTCGGCGTTTCCGACTTATTTGAGTGCGCTGCACTCGCGGCTGCCGGATGTAGAGATGCGGCGTGAGGTTCTGCGCAATCTGGCGGAAGAAGAAGGCGTGGATTCGGCGCCGGCGCGCCCGCATAGTGATTTTTGGATGGATTTTGCGACGGGGATGGGGGCAACGCGCGATGACGTCGTGGGACGTGCGGTGCAGCCGGAGATGACTGCGTTGATAGGGACGTTCCGTGAGCTGATGCAAGAGGAGCGGGCTTCGTCGGCGATGGCGGCGTTGTATGCTTACGAATCGAAGGTGCCGGCGATTGCGGTGACAAAGGCTGAAGGTTTGGCGGAGCACTATGGGACGAGGGGGGCGGCGGCGAAGTATTTCACGTTGCACCAGACGGCTGATGTTGCGCATGCGAGCGTTTGGCGGGAGTTGATTGATAAGGAGCTGGCTGCTTCGCCTGAGGCAGAGGAAGCGGCTCTGAATGCGGGAGAGCGCGCGGCGAAGGCGCTTTGGGTTGCTCTGGATGGCGTGGAGCGACAGCGGACGATGGTGAACTAGAAGACTTTCTTAAATTTCGAAGCGAAGGGCCGGGCGAAGCATTGCCTGGTCCTTTTTCTTGCGGCTTACATGTGCATGTGGGGATGGCTGGAGGGTTGCGTCCAGTGGGTGACCTGTTGGAGGGCCTGGGCGAGGGTGTTGACGATGACGTTGGGTTTGCCGCTGCCAAAGCGCTCGATGGTGAGCTCGGCGGTCTGGTCGGCGTCTTCGGTGGGGTTCCAGAGGCCAATGATGATGCGGTTGTGGGGAAGGTGTGAGCGAACGCGCTGACAGATGGCGCGGGCCTGGGAGAAGGCGAAGGGGGGAAGAGCGGAGATAAAGATGACGGTGCTGGTTTCGGAGGCGAGCGAGTCGAGGATCTCGCTGGAGACGGAGGCGGCGGGGAGGAGGAGGGTTTGGTGGTGGGCCTGCTCCATGAGCTGAACGAGCATCTGGCCGGTGAGCTCGTCGGCCTGATCGTTGGCCGAGATGCAGATAACGGCGAAATCTTCTCGGTCGGAGGAGGAGATCGAGGAGTGAGATGCGGTGGGGCGGTTGCCGTTGGGGGACTCTTTGGGGCGGTAGTCGGTGAGTTCGGCGACGAGTTCTCCGATGCTGAGGAAAAAGAAGTTGCAGCGAACGTCGTCGAGGTTGCCCTGGTGGCGGTCCTGCTCGACAAGGGAGAGGGCGGGGATGAGGACGGAGTCGTAGAGCTGGACGAGGGATTTGTTTTCGAGATAGCGGGCGGCGACGGCGTGGGCCTCCTGCTGATCGCGGGCGAGGAGGCGCTCGTAGAAGAGGGCGTCGGCGGAGAGCTCGGCGTCGGTGCCGAGGAGAGTGTGGAGGAAGGAGAGTTGAGGAACGTAGCGGCCGAGGACGACGATGCAGACGGTGAGCGGCGTGGAGAGGATGAGGCCCGGCCATCCCCAGAGCAAGGCCCAGAAGATGGCCATGGCCAGAAGGGCGAGCGAGGAGATGCCGGTGCGCGAGCTGAAAAGCCAGGGCTCTATGAAGTTAGTGGAGGTGAGCTCGAGCGTAAGGAAGAGGCCGAGGATGAGAAGTGGCTGAGACCAGGAGTTGAAGATGGCGACGGAGACGATGAGAGGCAGGACGAGGCTGGTGGCGGTGCCGACGTAGGGAATGATGCGAAGGATCGCGGCGAGGACTCCCCAGAGGGTGGCGTTGGGAATGCCGATGAGGAACAGGCCGAAGCCGAAGAAGGTTCCGTAGGCAGCGTTGACGGCGGCCTGGAAGAGGAGATATTGGCTGATGCGGGTGGCGGCGTCCTGGAGCGCGCGCGTCATGAGGCTGATGCGGCCCATGCCGGCGAGGAGGAGGATGCGATAGCGGAGATCCTCGCGCTTCATGAGGAGATAGATGGTGAAGACGATGACGACACCGAAGGTTCCAATGGGCCGAAGGAAGCGCATGACGAGATCGGCGGAGGACTCCAGCTGAGTACGGTCGGGGTCGATGACACGGACGGGCTGCACCTGTGTGGGGGATTCCTGGCTTGGGGTCGCGGTGCCGCTACCGGCGAGGAAATCCTGAAAGATTTCTTCGATGGCGGTGAAGGCTTTTTGAAAGGCCTGCTCGGCGGGGGAGTGGACAGAAGCGACTTTACGCTGGATGCTGAGACGATAGGCTGGAAGGTCGCGTGCGACGTTGAGGAGCTGGCGAGTGACGACGTATCCGACTCCGCAGACGATGAAAAAGGCGATGATGCCGGTGAGGGCGACGGCGATAACGCGAGGGACACGGCGGGCTTCGAGGCGGCTGACCGCGGGCGCCAGCAGAAAAGCCAGAGTGAGGGCCAGGGCGAAGGGGATCAGAAGCTGGCGGGCGAAGAACAGGATGAGGACGGTGACCGCGAGCACGAGAAAGGGCCCAACCCTGGAAAACTCGTTGCTTCGAGCGTGGGACATACGACCTCGCGGAACCGGACGGGTGGAGTGGCTTGTCCGGGCAAGAATACATCAAAGACAGTGGAGCGCGGTTGATGCCGGTGCACGGGGGCTGCAGAGGACGGCATGACGTGAATTTGCGGGAAGGACGTCGGATGGGCGTAGGCTATAGGCCGATGCATCTCTGCTGGAGGACTGGATGGCTTTGACGCGATTGCCTGATGCGAGAGAACGGTTTGAGCTTGGACGACAGCAACGCCGCAAACAGATGCGCCGTCCAGAGCACAGGATATGGAAGGCGAAGGACCGGCGGGAGAGCCCGTTGAAGTTGCTGGAGGCTTCGACGCGCGGCCGGGTGCCGACGCTGGTGGCGCTGAAGAATGAGCTGATGGCGGCTTCGCCGTTTGCGTATTTTCGCGGCGCGGTGCCGGTGATGGCATACGACCTGTCGCTGATTGCGAATACGGGAATTCGCAATCAACTGTGCGGCGATGCGCATGTGCGGAACCTGGGTGCGTTTGCGGCTCCGGATGGTCGGTTGGTCTTCGACATCAATGATTTCGATGAGACGATCGTTGCGCCGTTTGAGTGGGAGGTGAAGCGGATGGCGACCAGTCTGGTGCTGGCAGGCCGCGCGGCCGGGGCGAGGAATATTGATTGCCGCGAGGCATCTGCGGTGTTTCTGGAGCGCTACCGGACGGCTATGTCGACCTTTGCGCGCATGCCGGTGCTGGAGATGGCGCGGTACCAGGTGCATCGGCTGCAGAGCATGACATCGGTGGCCGGGATTCTGCAGATGGCCGAGAGGTCGACGCCGATGCATACGCTGTTGACGCTGACGGAGGTGGAAGGAGGGGCTTCGGCAGAGAAGAAGAGTGTGAAGAAGGATGGTGTGAAGAAGGCTGCGAAGACGAAGGGGCCGAAGCCGGAGGTGGCGCAACGGGTATTTAAGACGATGCCGCCGAGACTGACGCGGGTGAAAGGAGAGGTTGCGGAGCAGGTGCTGGCCTCGCTGACGAAGTATGCGGAGAGTCTGCAGCCGGAGCGGCGGCATTTTCTGGCGCAGTACCGGCCGGTGGATGTGGCGTTCAAGGTGGTGGGGACGGGATCGGTGGGGCTGCGGGACTACGTTGTGTTGATGGAGGGAAATGGTGCGAAGGATCCGCTGTTTCTGCAGATCAAGCAGGAGGTCGCGTCGGGGTATGCGCCTTATGTCGCAGCGAGAGATCGTAGAGAAAAGCAACACCAGGGACGGAGAGTGGTCGAGGGAGAGCGGGCGATGCAGGTGCAGTCGGATCCGTTTCTGGGATGGACGACGATGGATGGACGAGATTATCTGGTACGGCAGCTGAACGATCACAAGGCTTCGATTCAGCTGGAGAGCTTGAAGGCGGCGGAGTTGCGGGGGTATGCGGGGGTGTGCGGCGAAATTCTGGCGCGGGGGCATGCGCGGGCAGGGGATAGCTCGATGATCGCGGGGTATCTGGGAAGGTCGACACGGTTTGATGATGCCGTGGGAGCGTTTGCGGAGGCGTATGCAAACCAGACGGAGCTGGACTGGAAGCAGTTAGTGCAGTCGTTGAAGAAGGCGGGGAAGAAAGTGGCGAAGCGATGATGAGTGGTTATCGATTTTCCAAACTCACTGCCCGTTCTTAGACCGTGGTAGCGGTTCCGGTTCCAGAGTGGGCGTTCTGCCGCCCTAGTATTTTTGACAGCTACGGAGAACGCGAAGGGTGGCTAGACTGCTTCAACAGCAGCATGGAATCTCCATGCTCGCGAGTAGAGAGGCTAGAGGCCCTTTGCAACGGTTTCCGAAATGGAGCGTCAATGATGCGCCGCAAGCTATATACCGGACTGTCAGCAATGGTCTTGTTTGTCAGTTTTTCAGCCGTCGCGGTTTCGCAGGTGAGCGAAAAGGAAGATTTTGATACTTACAAGCTGCGTATCGCCGCGGGCTGGTTCTACGTGAACCCTACCGGCAGCATTCATGGCGCAACAGACATCGGGTCGGTCGATCTGCAAAAAGACCTGGGCTTCAGCAGTTACCCAACATTTTCCGGCAAGGTTGACTGGAAGTTCACCAGGAAGAACCACCTCTACGTCGCCATCATTCCGCTCGACACGTCGCGCCAGACGGTACTGAATCGAACGTTTACTTTTCAGGGGCAGACGTTCACTGCCGGGGTGACGGCCGACAGCTCTCTCGATACCCTTGCGGTGGCTCCGGGATACCAGTACGACTTCATTCGGCGTAAGCGAGGCCATCTCGGCCTCGGATTACAGTTGGACCTGTTCGACACAACGGCCAAAATCAATGTTGCTGCGCAGGTAACAGGTGGTGGCGTCCACCAAAATGCGGTATCGGCCTCTGGATCACTGCTTGCACCGATCCCTGTCGCGGGACCTAATTTTCGTCTCTACTTGACCAATTCCCCGAGAGTGTTCGTTGAAGGGAACGTATTGGGCATGTACCTGTTCGGCTACGGAAACTTTGTGTCCACGGTTGGGACGGTTGGAGTGACCCTTTCGAAGCACTTCGCTGTACTTGGCGGCTACCAGTTGGGATCGCACCTAGTCGTCAACAACAACAGCAGCAACGATCGAGTCGGACTGCGCTTAACTCAGAAGGGCGCAATTGTCGGGCTTGAGACCTCTTTCTGATTTTGCTTCAACGCGTGCTTCCAGACCCAGATTTTGAGGTGTTGCAAGTCATGCAATGAAGGAACACGACCCCGCCCGAAACGACAATCGTGGGCGCGATCCTCGATACTGTGAGGGCGCGAATTCCAGGGGCGTGGAAGGTAGCAGCGGCCAACTAGATTCGGGATAGAAGCGGTGGTTTCTGCTCTCGAGCTGCGCGCTGGGCGATGGCGAGAGAGATGAGGAGCATGGCGGCGGCGGTGTAGAACGGGGCGCCGGGCAGGTGGAGGATGGCGTCGACTCCGATGGATTTGCTGAAGATGTAGGTAAAGATGCTGGGGCCGAAGAGTCCGGCGATGCCGCGGAGGCTGTTGATGGCTCCCTGGAGTTGGCCTTGTTCGGAGGGGCTGGTTTTGCGGGAGAGGAGACTTTGGGCACCCGGCCAGGCGAAGGACATCATGTTCAGCAGAGGGATGCCGCACCAGAAGAGGATGCCGGTTTTAGAGAGTCCGAACATGGAGTAGCCGATGGCTCCGCCGATGAGGCCGATGGTGATGGCTCCGCGCTCTCCGATTTTGGCAACGACGGGTTTAACGAGCAATGCGCCGTAGATGGCGGTACAGATGCCAATGGTCGCGAGAGAGAAGCCGACAGTGCGGTCTGTCCAGTGATAGCGGTAGTCGGCATAGATGACATAGACATTCATCAGGGACTGTTGCGCGATGTAGCCGAGCAGGAGAACGGTGGCGATGGCGATCATTCCGGCGTGGCGGCGGAGCAGAGAGAGGGAGCCGACGGGGTTGGCGCGAGTCCAGGAGAAGGGGCTGCGGTTTTGCAAGGAGAGGGATTCGGGCAGGACGAACAGTCCGTAGAGGCCATTGACGAGCGACAGGCCACCGGCGACCCAGAACGGCAGGCGGGGGTTGATGTTGCCGAGGAGGCCGCCGATGGCGGGGCCGAGGACGAAGCCGATTCCGAAGGCGGAGTTCAACATACCGAAGGCGGCGGCGCGGCGCTCGCGGGGAGTGACGTCGGCCATGTAGGCCATGGCGGTGGGAATGCTGGAGGAGGTGAGGCCGGAGATGACGCGGCCGAGGAAGAGCCAGTTCAGGGCGGGGGCCCAGGCCATGAGGAGATAGTCGAGACCCAGACCGAAGTTGGAGAGCAGGACGACGGGGCGGCGGCCGAAGCGGTCGGAGAGCGAGCCGACGATGGGGGAGAAAAAGAACTGCATGACCGCGAAGACAGTGCCGAAGAGGCCGAGCATCTTGGCCGCAGAGGAAGTGTCGCCGTTGAGAAAGCCTTCGATGAGGCGGGGAAGGACGGGGGAGATCATGCCGAGGGCCAGCATGTCCAGGCTGACCGTGAAGAAGATAAAGGCTGCAGCGGCGCGTCGGCCTTTGGGTGGATGGGGGACGAGAGCCTCATCAAGTTTGACGAGTTCGGGCTCGGTGAGCAACGGGTTCGGTGCTTCGACCTGCTGGGGCGGGTTTTCGGTCGGGTCTGACATGTCTGTGGCTGCGCGGGGCGATTGAGGGCTAGTCTACGTGAGTTTTCTGTTGGATTTCTGGAGGATTTCGCCGTTAATTGATCTCGCGGTGAGTCCTGATGCGCTCCGGTACGTCTGAACAAGTGGGTGTTAAATTGTCGGCTGGGACCCCTCGTTATCGTGTTTTACTGAGATGCGGGTAAGGTCTGATCTCTTATTTAGCAGCGTCAGGAGTAAGTGTTGATCGGTGTTGGAAGAGGCGCGATGTTGTTGTTGGTTCTGCTGGCGACGGCGGGGGCGGCGCGGGCGCAGAGCTCGAACGATGCGCGGCGGATTGTGGATACGATGCTGGCGCATGAGGGTGACCCGGCAGAGCATCGTAATAAATATATGTATCTGTCGGAGGAGCGGTCGGAGCGGACCGGGGGCCACTTGTGGGTAGAGCGCGTGATCGAGACAGGAATGGGTAAGGTGCGGCTGCTGCTCGCAGAGGATGGAAAGCCGTTGAGCGCGGAGCGACTGGCGGCGGAGAGGGCGCGGCTGGCGGATATTGCTGCGCATCCTGATGCGTTTCAGCGACGCGAACAGTCGATGAAGAATGATGAGGAGCATGCGGAGCAGATGCTGGCTCTGCTGCATAAGGCGTTTCTGTTTGATGAACCGCACCCGGATGGAAGTGATGTGCGGATCGGGTATCGACCCGACCCGGCGTATCAACCGAAGACGATGGAGGAGAAGGTGCTGCATGCAATGTCGGGAGCGGTGCTGGTGGATGAGAAGACGCTGCAGTTGCACCGGATTGAGGGGAAGATTCCTGCAGATGTGAGCCTGGGGTATGGGATTCTGGGTACGGTGCATGCCGGCAGCAGCTTTGCGACGACGCACGAGATGGAACCTGGCGGTGAGTGGAAGGACGCCACGGTGAATACCGCGATCGAAGGCAAGGCGATGCTCTTTAAGGAAATCGGCAAGAATGAGCATGTGGTGCATAGCGAGTTCAAACGGCTCTCCGACAACATCAGCGTGGCGGATGCGGTCGGAATGCTGACAGCAGGAACAATGCCTGTCAGTAGCGCAAGGCGGTAGAGATGAAGAGCGTGAGGGTTGGGTTGTTGATTTTCGCGGCGCAGATTCGATTGGGGGCGGCGCCGGTGGTTTTACTGGTGCGACAAGTATCTTGGGATGCCTCGGCGGCGACGACATCAACAAACTGAGGCGGCGAGGCCGGAACTTCTCAGGCTGTGATGCGTAGTGGATGATGGAGACACATCATTCCTACGCCGCAGGTGTTATGGAAACCAGGCAGCCGAAAATTCTTCAGGAAGATCTGCGCGCGATCCTTTGGCTCAGTGCTGTCTTCGCTGCTCTTAAACTCACAATTCAGATCGTAGGCAATATCCTGGCGCAGCATGCCGGGTATGGAATTTTTCGAGACGAGTTGTACTACCTGGTCTGTGGACGACACCTCGCCTTCGGATATGTGGATCAGCCGCCGCTGGTTGCGCTGCAGGCGCGCTTAAGCGAGACGCTCTTCGGGCATGACACGATGTGGTCGCTGCGTCTGATTTCGGGCATGGCTGGTGCGGCGAAGGTCTTTCTGACGGGTGTGCTGTGCTGGGCGCTCGGCGGTGGGCGGAGAGCGGCGGCGCTTGCCATGCTAGGGGTTCTTGCCGGGGGAGTGTATCTGGGCATCGATGGATTCCTGTCGATGAACTCATTCGATCCGGTCTTCTGGATGCTGTGCGCGTTGGCGCTGATGCGTATTGCAGTGTCCGATTCGCACGTCGAGGTGCGTGTCTGGTGGATTGTGTTCGGTCTAAGCGCCGGGCTCGCCTTCGAAAATAAGGATTCGATAGCCTTCTTTCTTGTGGCGATGCTGGTCGCGCTGCTGGTGACGCCGCAACGCCGCATTCTCGCGAACCGCTGGTTTGCAGTCGCTGTATCTCTGATTGTTCTGGTTGCGCTGCCGAACCTGCTCTGGCAGATATACAACCACTTCCCTACGCTGGAATGGCTTCGTAGCGTGCAGGCCTCGGATAAAGATGTGAAGCTTCCACCGCTGCCATTTTTCGTCGCCCAGATCGTGACGCTTACGCCGTACAGTGTTCTTCTTTGGGGAACGGGCGTAGTGTGGCTATTCTTCGCCAAGGCGGCGCGGAACTTTCGCTTCCTGGGTGTCTTCTATCCGATCTTTCTCGCGTTGATGATGTGGCTTCATGCGAAGGATTATTACCTTGTTCCCGCGTATCCGGTCTTCTTTGCAGCAGGAGCCGTTGCGTGGTTTGCGTGGGCGAAACGTATTGCGTGGCGTAACGCGGTCATTGGAGTGTATGCGGCGATTGTGGCGGTGGGCCTGGTGGTTTTCTTTCCGCTTTCTGTTCCTGTGCTGCCGCCACAGCAATGGCTCGACTACACGGAGAAGATTCACTTCAGACCAAAGGACAGCGAAAACCACGCCGCCATTTTGTTGCCGCAGTTCTTTGCCGACCGCTTTGGCTGGCAGGATCTGGTAGAGCAGGTGTCGGCTATCTACAACGCGCTGCCACCGCAGGAACGTGTTGTGACGGGCATTCTTGCTTCGAACTATGGGCAGGCGAGTGCGATCAACATTCTCGGGGATAAGGATGGTCTGCCACTTGCGATCAGCGGACACCAGAACTACTGGCTTTGGGGGCCGGACGGTTACACCGGAGAAGAGATGATCGTCATCAATGATGCAAGTCTGGACGAGATGAACAGTGCCTACCGTTCCTGCTCGATTGTTGGCGAACGGAATTTTCCGTACACGATGCCATGGGAGCATGGCCCAATTTATTTATGCCGGGGTAGAAAGACGAGCTATCAGGCGGGCTGGAAGGAGCTCATGCACTATTACTGATTGCAGCTTCGACTGTCAGGCGATGACTTCGAAGGGACGCATCATGTCGTTGGCTTCGTGTTCGAGGATGTGGCAGTGGTAGAGGTATTTGCCGGGGTAGCCTTCGAATCGGACGATGATGCGGTGCGCAGCCGCTGCTGATGCTGGCGACGACCGCCGAGAACGACCCGGCCGGGTTCGCCGCGAGCGAGCGGGAATGGTCGGAGCGGGTGCTCGCCGATCCCGCGCTGGACCCGGAGCGGCTGGTCGTGATGTACCGCGCCGACGCCGACGACGACTGGACGCGCCCGGCGACGTGGCGGAAGGCGAACCCCGCGCTCGGGGACTTCCTCGACCTGCGGATGCTGGTGTCCGAGTGCCGCCAGGCGCAGGGCAACCCGGCCGCCGAGCGGTCGTTCCGCCAGTTCCGGCTGAATCAGCCCGCCAATAAGGTCGGCCGCGCGATCGACCTCGCCGTGTGGGATGCCAGCGCCGGGCCGGTGCCGCCGAGCCTGGCCCGGCGCACCTGCTACGCCGGGCTGGACCTGGCCAGCACGTCGGACCTCGCGGCCTACTGCCTGGACTTCCCCGCGGGCGACGGCGGCCACGACCTGCTCTGGCGTCACTTCGCCCCCGCCTCGGCGCTGCGGGAGCTGTCCAGGCGGACGGGCGGGGCCGCCGACGTGTGGGTCGCCCAGGGGTGGCTGACGGTGACCGAGGGGGACGTGATCGACTACGACGCCATCGTGGCCGCGCTGAACGACGACCGGGAGCGGTATCGATATCCGCGAGGTCGCGTTCGACCGCGGGGACGCCACCCAGCTCGCCAGCCAACTGCTCGATGACGGGTGGCCGCTGATCCAGATGGGCCAGGGTACGCGGTCGCTGGCCGCGCCCACCGCCGAGCTGCTGCGGCTGATCCGGCCGGGCAGCTACCGGCACGGCGGCCAACCCGGTCGCCCGCTGGCAGGCCGGGAACGTCGTCACCCGCGCCGACCCGGCCGGGAACCTGAAACTGGACAAGCAGCGATCAGCGGACAAGATCGACGGCCTGGTCGCCGGCGGTGATGGCGCTGGACCGGGCGCTGCGGCGGGCCGACCAGCACGCGGACTACCTCGCGGCCGGGTGGTAGGTGGCTACGATGGCCGCAGGCTGGCAAGCCGGAAGCGGCGGTGATCGCGTGACAGACCTAGACGCAGTGCGGCACGCCGGGTCCGCGCAAGCTCGACTGGCAGATACCGCCGCGCCGACGTGTACCTCGCCTACTTACGAGGGCGGCGCCGGGATCATCGCCCTGCTCGACACCCAGGAGCGGCAGACGTTCCGCAAGTTCCTGGACGAGTCCGCCGAGAACTGGTGCGCGCTGGTGGTCAACGCCGTCGCGGAGCGGCTGTGCGGTGGTCGGCTGGCGGTTCGGGCGAGTCCTCCGACGCGGCGCAGGACGATCTGGCAGGCCAACCACATGAACGCCGATCACAAGATGGTGCAGCGCGACGCGCTGGTCACCGGGGGCGGCTACGTGCTGGTCCAGCCCGACGACACCAACCCGTCCGGGGTCTCGATCACCGCCGAGTCGCCGCTGGAATGCACCGTGCTCTACCAGCCCGGCAGCCGCCGACGCCGGCTCGCCGGCTACAAGCGGTTCCGACGATCCGATGGCAGCCAGCAGGATCACCGAGGTCGTGAGTGCTGGCCCCGACGCAGATCGCGACGTGGCTGGCCCGGCGCGGGCCGGGCCGGTCGTGGACGACAACCCGGCCGGGGCCGTGCGCTGTTTGAGGTCGTGCCGCAGCCCCGCACCACGGCGCACGGCGCTTCCGAGCTGGACCCGGTCATCCCGATCCAGGACCGGGTCCATACGACCCTGTTTAACCGCTGCGTCGCCTCCGACTTCGGCGCGTTCCGGCAGATATGGGCGACCGGGGTCAAGCTCGCCCGGCAGATCATCACCGCCGAGCGACGGCCGACCTCGGAGGTCGCGGTCAAGCCGTTCGACATCGGGGCCAACCGGCTGCTCACCAACGAAGACCCGGCCGGGAGGTTCGGCGCGTTCCCGGGCGACGCGCTGACCGGGCTACCTGGCGCCGTCCAGCAGGACATCGAGGCGATGGCGTCGATCACCCAGACACCCGCCTACTACTTCCCGACCGCCAGACTGGTCAACCTGTCCGCCGACGCGATCAAGGCCGCCGAGGCCGGGCTCGTGTGCAAGGTCGCCGACCGGGCCGAGTTCATCGGGGAGGCGTGGACCGACGTCATGCGGCTCGCGCTCGGGTTGTCGGCAACCCGGCCGCGACGAGGTTGACGCCGAGGTCATCTGGAAGGACATGGAGACCCGCCGCAGGCTCAGCTGGTCGACGCGCTGATCAAGCTGGCCACGATCGGCGTGCCGCACGAGGTGCTGTGGCCGCGTTGGGGCGCGACCCCGCAGGAGATCGACGAGTGGAAGGCGATCATCAGGAAGGAGCCCGTGCAGGTGGAGCCGACCGGGCCAGCCAGGCTGCCGCGTGACCCGTATGTGGGCGGCGTGCCGGGCGCTCCGCAACTGCCTGCTCCGGGCGGGGGTGCGAGCCCGAATGTCTGAGGGCCGGTGGGACTACGGCGATGAGGGCCGCGAGTACCCGGTGAAGCGCGGGGACACGTGGCAGGCCGGGCAGCACGTGTTCACCTGCGGGTCGATGTTCGGGGACGTGCGGGATGCCGCCCCGCCTGCCCTACCTGGTCTATGCGGACCCGCCCTGGACGCAAGCGCTGCTGACCGGCTTCTACACCAAGGCTGGCCTGCCGAAGCCTGCCTACGACTGGCTCGATGTCTACCGGCGCGTGGTGGCGCTGGCGGGCGACGGGCAGTGGCCGTGCTTCATGGAGGGCGGGGCGCGGCAGGGCCGCGAGGTGGCGAGGGTGTGCCGGGGCGAGGTCTACGAGTCGTGGCTCGCCACCTACTACCACAGTAGGAAGAATCGCGGGCTGCTCCACTACTGCGGCCCCGGCCTACCCCGAGGCGCTGGACGGCCTGCACGGGCGAGACTCCGACGACTTGCCGGGCCTGGTGATGGCGGCCTACCCTGGCCCGGCTGTCGTGCTGGACCCGTGTGCCGGTCGGGGCGGCACCGCAGTGGCCGCCGAGAAGCTGGGATGGGCCAGCGTCTAAGCTGCGGCTGCACCCGAACCGGATGAGCGCGGCCCTGGTCCGGGTG
>CAVVNO010000009.1:0-672252 GCA_963749665.1 uncultured Acidobacteriaceae bacterium
CCGCAACGCCTGCGAAGGCGCAAGGCGCGTCCGGCCCGGACGGCATCTGGCTGACCCAGGCGGGAGACGCGAAAATACGCGTCTCGAAATGCGGCGCCGGAATTTGCGGGGTTGTTGTCTGGTTGAAAGAGCCGATTGATCCGGCGACCGGAAAGCCGCAAATCGACGACAGAATCTCAATCCGGCGCTGGCGAAGCGCCCCATCATCGGGCTTCCGCTGTTCTCCGCGATGCGGCCGGTTGGGCCGAACCGATGGTCGGCCAGATCTATAATGCTGACGACGGCAAGGTCTAGGCGAGCAAGGTCTCGGTCGCGGGACCGGCCACGCTGAAGGTCGAAGGCTGTGTCGGCGCGTTCTGCGGCGGCGAGGAGTGGACCCGAAGCTCGCGTTGAAGGTCAGGATCAGCTCGCTTTCAGCGCGGTGGCCGCCGAGGCATAACCGCCTCGCGCGCCGTCGATGAAATGGACGTGATCGCTGCGCAGCGCCGACGGCGTAAAGCAGGTCATCATCGCCGCATCCTGCCGGTGCAGACCGTATCTGGCGACGCCGGCTGTCGCCGCCGCAGCAAGACGCACGCTTAAGGCACGCTCGAGCTCGGCCGTGCAATCGAGCACCATCCGCAGACCGTCGTCGTATTTTCGAAAGTCGGAATTTTCCACGACCTGCTGCGTATAGGTTTTCGGCACGAAGCCGCCGACCTTGATGTCGAAGCGCATGACGAAATAGACGAACAAGGTGCGCCCGAGCACCCGCAACCGCCTCGTCAGCAAGGGCGCCCCCGCGGCGCGCCCGCGCTTCGATTCGAGCCCAGCCGGCGGCCACCGCAATGGCGGACCGCCTCGGCACCGCCGTCCGTGTTCGGACTGGCGCTCTACGAGCGCCACGATGTCCTCGATCAGCTGGCGAAAGGCCATGGGATCGGCGCCCTCAATCGGCACCACCAGCACAGACAGGATGAGGCCGCGAACCGCCGGCATCTCCTCGAACTGGCACGAGAGCCCGGAAGAATCCGGTTGCGTCCCCGGCGGCGCCATCGGCACCGCGAACTCGCCGCGTTTCATCGCGGCTTCGGCCCAGCCGATCCCGCCGCCGGAAAACATCGCGTAGGAAAGATTGGGCGACGGACCAAAGCGCGCCACGCGAACGTCATGCCCCGCGGCACGCACCGCGGCGAGCGGAACCAGCGCCACCCGCATCACCAGGTCGAGGTCTTCCTTGACCCAGATCGCGGTTGCGGCGAGCGCTTCGCGGGCGCGCTCCAGATCGTCCGGCGCCACCGCAAAGCTTGCGCCGTCGCCGCCGAACACGAATGGAAATTCGCGGCCATCGAGCGCGTTGGTGACGGCCGCGATGATCGCGGCGCCGGCCATGTTGACGGCCTTGTAGCGCGCCTGCGCGATCGCCTTGGTGGATTCGACGATGTCGGCAACCCCGATGCTCCAGTCATCCGGAAGTGACGAATAGAGCGATGGCTCCATCAGCCGCGTGAAGCCGCGAAACACCGGAATTGTGCTGTAGAATTTGTCGCTGCCGTTGAATTCGGTCATGACGCCACAATGGCTGTAGGCATGAAAAGATACGGCGGGTTCAAAAACAGTGGGTTCACCCGTCTCTACGATTGACCGGGTCAAATCGTTACGGTCAAGGACGGATCGCGTGAATTCAGGCGGTATTTCCCGCGTCCACGGTCAGGACCGAGCCGGTGATGTTGCGACCGCCCTCGCCCAGGAGATATTCGACCATGCGCGCGACGTCGTCGGTCTCCGGCAGACGGCGAAGCGCGCTGCGGCCGGCGATCCGCTGGCGTTGCTCCGGCGCGAGGCTTTCCGTCAATTCGGTATCGACAAAGCCGGGCGCGATCGCATTCACGGTGATCCCGAGCTTGCCGACCTCGCGCGCCAGCGAACGGGTGAAGCCGGTTGCCGCGGCCTTGGTAGCGCCATAGACCGACAGGCCGTTATAGCCCGTGGAGGCGATGATCGAAGACATGTTGATGATGCGCCCAGCGCCGTCCGCCATCATGTGGCGCACGACATATTTGGTGAGAATGACCGGCGAGAGCACGTTGAGACGCATCAAGGCCTCGATCTCGCTGTTGTGCATCGTTGCGAGCAAGCCCTCGGTGCCGATGCCGGCATTGTTGACAAGGCCATAAATCGCGCCGAATTCATCGCGCAGAGTCTTGACGAAGGCCGGGATGGCGTCGATCTCGCTGAGGTCGAAAGAGCGGAAATGAAGGCGGCCACTTGCCCGCCTGGTGGCTTCGGCGCTCGCCTCGCGCAGCGCGTCGCTTTCGCCGCGCGCAACCGTGATGACGTTATAGCCTGCGCCGGCGAGCCTTCGCGCGATCGCAAGCCCGATGCCGCGGCTCCCACCCGTGACGAGAACATTATGCATCTGATCGCGCGAGCTTTCCGGCCGCCGTAATGTCGAGCTTCTCGACGAACTTGATCATCGCGGGCACCTTGTGGGGCGCCAGCGTCGCCTTGCAGTCGGCGATAATCCTGGTGCGGATTTCATCGCTGCGGCTGCGGTCGCAGCCGTCGGCGAGAACGACGTCGGCGACCACGATGGCGCCGGTGATCGGACTTTTGCGCGCCCTGACCCGCGACATTCGCACCGCATTATCCCGGTTGATGGCCGCTTCGATTTCTTCGGGGTGAACCTTCAGGCCGCCGATATTGATGATGCCGCCGCGGCGGCCGACAAAGTGGTAACGATCGCCGCGCAGTTCGACCATATCGCCGGTGTCGACAAATCCCTCGTCGTCCGTCAGCGCCGCCGCACGACGGCCGACATAAGCATGCGCGGCGCGGCGCGAGCGAATCCGAAGACAGCCATCCACGACCTTTATCTCGACGCCGTCGCGATTCGCCCCGATGATTTCGGCGGGAAAACCCTCACGCCCGTCATTGACCGCAAACCCGACGCCGGCTTCGGTCGAAGCATAGGCATGGCCGATCGACGCCGATGGAAACGCCTGACCCAGGCCATCTAGGACGGCCTGGTCGGCAATCTCGCCGGAGAGGCGGACATACCGCGGCGAAAAGGCCGAGGCTGCACCGCTCATCAGGAGCTTGCGCCAATGCGAGGGCGTGCCGGAAATATGCGTGACGGCCTTCTGGTTCAGACGCGCGACGTGTTCGGCGATCGGCTCGCCGGGCTCGGACAAGACCAACGAGCCGCCGCCGGCAATCGCCCGCAGGAAGATCTGCAAGCCGCCATAGCGGCGGATATCATAGAACGTCGCCCACACCGGTCGGGCGCCGCGGGCGGGACCGTCGGCGGCGATCGCGCCGGTCAATCCTTCGAGCGTATGGCCGACGATTTTCGGCAGACCAAGCGTGCCTGAAGTGAGCATCAGCCATTCGGTGGCGCGTTCGCTCTGCGCCCGGCCGGCCGGTTGCAGGTCTTCGCTGGCGGTCACCACCACGGCTATTTTCAACGCGGCAAAGCGATCCGGCTGGTCCGTGACCACGGCTTCGATTTCGGCATCATCGACCAGCGCCTGAAGGTGGTCGGCATTCAGATCCGGCGGACACAGCAGCATTCGCCGCGCGATGCCGTCGATCTCAAGCATGGCAAGGCCAGCGAGAAATTGACTGCCAACCGCCAGCAGCACGGAGCGGCCGGAAAGCTCGGTGAGCCGGCCCTTGAGGCAGGTCTGACCGGTGATATCCGTCAGCGATACCGAATGGCGCGCATCCGAAAGGGTGCGGTCCTTCAGATCGGGATCGAGATAGTCACGCGGCGCGAAGATTTCACGCGGGAACATTTTCATAGGCCCTGATGAAGTCGCCTATCGTGAGGGGGAAACTCGCGTCCGCCGATATGGTAAACGGATCGATGCCAAGATCATCTTCCAGCCGCGCCACCAGGATCGCAAAGGCGAGCGAGTCGAAGCCCGTCTCGTGAAGCGACAGATTGTCTTCGAGCGGCGGGAGGACGACGTGCTGCTCGGCGGCGATCTGCTGGATCGCTGAAATAATCTTTAACCTTACCGACATGGATTGCTCCGCATTCTCATAAAATTTCGAAAGTCCATGATAGAGCGCAAATGTGAAACAGTACCGTCCTTGCGCGAACTTTTGCGTCCGTTGGTAAACACCATGTCCGCCGTCAAACCGCGGTTTCGCGAGATACAGGAAAGCGACCTCGAAGCGATCGCCGATCTCTTGACGAGGGGCTTCGTGTACCGCAGCCGCGAGTACTGGATGCGTGGCCTGCGTCGGCAAGGCGCTCGCTCGCTGCCGCAGGACGCGCCGCGTTACGGCTATTTGCTGGAAAACGACGGCAAGCCGGTCGGGTGCCTGCTGCTGATCTATTCGACCAAAATGATCGACGGGAAGGCCGCCATCTGCTGCAACGTCTCGAGCTGGTACGTCGACACCGAGTTCCGCAATTATGCGGCGCTGTTCGCGTCGATGACGCAGAAGCGCAAAGACGTCACCTATTTCAACGTCACGCCCGCGTTTCCGACCTGGCCGATCCTCGAAGCCCAGGGCTTCAAGACCTATTGCCGCGGTCTCTACTTCTCGCTTCCCGCACTGTCGCGAAGCGGACGCGGCATGCAAATCGAGGCCGTCACGCCGGACACCGCCGCTGTTGCAGGCGTGCCGGAGGATGAACTTGCAAGCCTCAAGCGCCATGCCGGCTATGGCTGTCTCAGCCTCGTCTGCCGCACCAACGAAGAAGCGGTTCCCTTTATTTTCTTTCCGCTGCGAAAGCGCCGCGGCATCATTCCCCTGCCCGCCCTTCAGCTCGGATTCTGCCACGAGATCGCCGACTATGTCAGATGTGCCGGCGCGATCGGGCGTTACCTGCTGTGGCGTGGCAGGCCGATCGTCATCCTCGATGCCAACGGACCGATCGCGGACCTGACCGGCCTGTACAGCGAGGCACGCGGCCGCAAATGTTTCAAGGGGCCCGCCGGCCCGCGACTCGGCGATCTCGCCGACACCGAGCTTGCCATTTTCGGCATGTGACGAAACGCGAGCCGCGCCCGCTTACAGTCTGATCGCGCCTTCCAGAAGCCGCGCGTAACCGTCAGCGTCGAGGGCGCGGAAGTCTCCCGACTTCGGATCCCTGAAGAAAAGCGGGTCGGCGACATGGCGCGGGTCGAAGCCGGCGCGGACCAAATCCTGCTTCTTCTGCTTGAAGGTTTCGGTGTTATCCAGCGTCGCGCTTAGCCGGACAAAAACCGGACAGGCGTAAGCCGGCAGCCGGCGTGCGAGATGATCCCTGAACTCGGCGAAATCGAAACGGGCGTCGGTGACGATCGCGGCCATTCCGGCGCGGCCGTCGGCGCCTTGCACCGCAACACCATAGGTCGTGGCGTCGATCACGCCGGGACGATCCAGTATCGCCTCGTTCACCTCCGATGTCGCGACGTTCTCGCCCTTCCAGCGGAAGGTGTCACCGACCCGGTCGACGAAATGGAAAAAGCCTTCGGCATCGCGCGTCATCAGATCGCCGGTACGAAACCAGGCATCGCCCTTGGTGAGCACATCGCGCAGGATCTTCTTCTCGGTCTCCGCAGCGCTGGTATAGCCCTCGAAGCGGCCGCCCGCATCGCCCGCCGTTCCGATCCGCCCGATCGCCTCGCCAACCTCACCTTGGTTGCACGCGACACAAAGGCCCTCGGCGTCGCGGATGGGCACGCCGAGTTCGGCATCGACGCGAATGATCGCCGCGGGGAAACGATGCGCCAGCAGCGGCGGAATCCGGCCGATCGCGCCGGGTTTTCCCTCGACATTGTAGAGCGAGAAGTTGCCCTCGGTCGCCGCGTAGAATTCCAAAATTTGCGGAATCGAAAACCGCGATTGGAAGGCTTCCCAGATATCGCCGCGCAGGCCGTTGCCGCAGGCGAGGCGAAGCCGGTGCCGGCTTTCGAATTCCGACACGTCCGCCTTGAGAAGATAGCGGCAGAGCTCGCCGATATATTGAAAAAGGCTACAGTCCCAGCGGACCACGTCGCGCCAGAACGAGCCAACGGAGAACTTTTCCGACAACACCACCGATGCTCCCGCGGTCAGCATGCTGCACGGCGCGACCACGCCGCCGACGCTGTGGAACAGCGGCAGGCAGTTGAACAGCCGATCCTGCGGCATCGCATCGGTCAGTCCGGCAAACCAACCACCCCAATTCAGAATACGCCGGTGACTGAGGCTGGCGGCTTTCGGCAAGCCCGTCGTTCCCGAGGTGTAAATCAACAACGCCCGGTCATCGATCGAAACGTCGCGTCGTTCGCGTGACGTCAGCGGGCCAGCATCCAGGAAGGCCAGGGCTGCCCCGAGAGCTGTTCCGCCCGCCATCGCCCGATGCAGCCATACGGTCGGCGTGCGTTTCAGGAAAGGCAGAACCTCGTCAAACACGCCCGCAAGATCCTGTCCCACGATGACGTGACCAGCCGCCGCCACGTCGATGCAATGCGCCAGTGACGATCCCAGAAGCTTGGTATTGATCAGGGCCGCAACGCCGCCGACCTTGGTGATGCCAAGCCAGGCCGCGAGATAATCCGGCTGACCGGGCATGAACAGACAAACCGTGTCGCCTTTGCCTATACCCACCGACAGCGCCCAGCGCGCATAGCGGTTGATGCGCCCGTTCAAATCCCGGTAGCTGAAGGCCTCGAGGTCCGACAGCAGGGCCGGCTGGTCGGGCTGACGCGCCGCCCACTTCTCGACGATATCGGCGAACAACCGGTGCGGATCGGCTTCGATCCGAGCGGTGCGCTCGATGGCCTTGAGCCAGCTCTTGGCGGTGGAGGGTTTGGCGCGCGGCCGCGGCGCCGGCATGGGCTGCTCGGGCTGCTCGACCATCGCCTGCTCAATGACGCCTGTATTCATCGCTGGGTACTTGTTGTTCGGGCGCCATCTTAACGGCCTCCGCCTGACCAGGTGTTAACCGGTAGCGTTAAACGAAGCGGTGCGAGCTCCGACACAACAACGATAAACCCGCCCGCGGCATTGCGGACGGGTTTATCGGTATTCCGCTGAGAACGGAGAAAAGTCAGACCGCCAGGTGTGCTAAAGCAATTTCCAACCAGGCGTCGGTTATTTCAACGACGTATTGATCGACGTGAACTTCGCATTGAGGGTGGTACCAAGACCGTTAACCGCAGCGATAATGGCAAGGCTGATGCCAGCGGCAATCAGGCCATACTCGATCGCGGTCGCGCCCGAACTCATCGGCCAAGAATTTTGCAAGAATTTTCTTCACGATATCTCCTAGAATACAAGCAACCCGATTCTTCGGGTGCCTCCGCAGGACAGTGAAGTTAACTAATTAAAATCCGACCAATTGACGTCATGAATAATTAATTAAAGCGGCTTGCGTGATCGCTCGCAGCCACGCGCGATGACGCCGCGCCCGCGCCTCGACGGACATCAGGGCCTATCCAGCGCAAACGACCAGTTTCTCCTCGGCGAAGAACTCGAGCGCACCATAGCCTTCCATGTCCACGGCATAACGAAAGTTGCCGTCCGTGGTGGGGAAGATGGCAATGACGACACCGTCCTTGTGGTCGTCGTCGCTCGTCTTTTCGACCCGTTCGCCAATCGCAAATTTCGACATCGGCTGTTCCTTTTTAGGGAAACTTGCCCGCAATTATCTGAAATTCGTTAACGGTTCTTAAGCAAACGCGCCGCGAGGCCTCTGGCGCAGGGTCGTGGAACTGCCCGGACGACGGTCCGGACAGCGGAAAAGAGTGAGGCCTGCTTTGGGGGATGGCCGGGATCGGAAGTCCGCGCTACCCTGATTTCTGTCAACGGCCTGGCATGATACGAGAGCAAATGGTCAGACAGAGAGCCCCCTCGGATGCCCGCTCGACGATCAGCCGATCGGCGCATGTGCTGGAGCGGATCGGCCTTGCGCTGACCGGGGCCTCGTGCGGACTGTTCGTGGCCGCGCATGTCGGGCGGGCCGACATCGACCTGCTCGGCTCGGCGTCAGCGGTTTTCGTGATGATGATTTACGGTGCGGCCGGCTTTTATCTCGGGATCGATCTGCCGCACGCGCCTGCCGATCACGACATGCACCTGCCGTTGCGACATGGCCTTGGATCCAGGCGGATGCGGTTGAACTGTTGAGCGCGGCCGGCACGTTTCTCGCGGCCATCGCGGCGGTTGTCTCGGTCGCCAGCATCGTTCTGGACGAGACCCCGCATCCCGCATCTGCGCTTTTGATCTGCCTGGCCTGGGCCGTGGGCGCGACTTTGCAAATCGCCGCCGGCATCATCGCGCGGCGGAAGGTGGAGGCGACCCGCGAACCGTAACCACGCCTTCAGTTCGGGGTTGGGTGGAAGGAAGGGTCTAGCCCGCCCGGCCTCGACGGATCTCTCCGGTCAAGTACGCCTGGCGTGAAATGAGGAACAGCATACGGCTGGACGCGGTATTCATGCGCGCGGTGATAATGGGTCAACCCGTGCTTCGGCCTTGCGCCGTGCCTGGCCAGCGCCGGCTCGCCGGCGGCGAAGGAAACAACGATAACCGCGGCCGTCACCATGATCTTCTTCAACGATCTCTCCCGCAACAACACTGGCTGACAGACCACGGCGGCGACCGGGTATAGACCGGCCGCCGCCGCACCGTCCAATCCTGTCTTGAAACAGGTGATCAGGACCTCAGCTTCCGGACGGACGAAGATCCGGATCCAGTCCGCCGGTTCGCGAACGGTCCCATCCATAATTATCGAGTGACCAGCCGTCTCGCATGCGCGGCCCGGCGTACAAAGGCTCGTTCACGGGCGCCTGATTATACGTTCCACGATAGTGCCGTAGCGCGTAGGCCGGCCTTTGCTGGCTCATCCCGTCCATGCTCGCGTCTTGAGCGAAGACCGGGCTGGAAAGAGCCGCGGAAACGATAGCGATGGCGCTGAGTGTTTTGACTGTCATAGGATTTATCCGTTCTGACATGGGGGAACCCCTCCCCCGACCGCACAACCCCGGGATGTGAGAGACGGTTCCGGAAACAGGATTTAAACGAACGTGAGGCGCGCGCATCAAAGACGCCGTTTATCGTGATCGATCCGCGATCACTGATGCTTTGCTGAAACAGGGTTCGGCAGTTGGGCCCTTCGAAAAGCCGTTCGCGTCGCCTCTGCACAGAATTCAGCAGGTGCCGCGTCAGGCCATTCCGCCGCACGAAATTGTTTTACCCAAATGATTACCAGGATGCGCGCCAGGCTGACCAGCATTGCGCAAAACGGGCCGCAATCACCGCGCGTCGCATTGCGCGTCGAATATAGCGCGGCCGCGTATTACGGCGTGGGCCGCGCTCAAGCGGCGCGTACGCCGTCGATGAACCGATTGACTTCGGTGGCCAGTTCTTCGGCCTGTCGGGAGAATTGCTGCGCTGAGCCGAGCACCTGGCTGGCGGCCGATCCGGTTTCGGCGGCAGCCTGTTTCACACCGGTGATGCTGCTCGAAGCATCCTGGGTGCCCTTTGCAGCCCGCTGGACGCTCTGCGAGATTTCCTGAGCGGCGGAGCTTTGCTCCTCGACGGCGGAAGCAATCGCAGCGGCAATTTCGTTGACCTCGGTGATGGTGGTTGCGATCTCATGCATCGCGGAGACCACGAGCTTGGTCGCGTCCTGAATCTGGCCGATCTGCTCGCCGATTTCGCCGGTCGCGCGGCTGGTCTGGTTGGCCAACGCCTTTACTTCCGAAGCGACCACCGCAAAACCTTTGCCGTGTTCGCCGGCCCGCGCCGCCTCGATCGTCGCATTCAAAGCCAAAAGATTGGTCTGGCTTGCGATGCCCTCGATCAGCGTCACCACTTCCCCGATCTTGCGGGTGCCGGCGGCGAGCGTCTGAACGGACACATCCGTTCGTTTGGCGTCGTCCACGGCCTTGCCGGTGATCGACGCCGACTGCGCCGCCTGCCGTCCGATCTCCTGGATCGAGGAAAACAACTCCTCGGTCGCGGCCGCCACCGTCTCGACATTGACGGAAGTCTCCTCGGCGGCCGAGGCCATGATACCGGATTGCTGATCGGTACGTTCCGCCGTTACCGACATCGAGCCCGCGGTCGTCTCCATCTCGCGGGCCGCCGACGACAGCGCCCCGGTGAGCCGGCCAACCGTGGTCTCAAAGGTCTTCGCCAGGTCTTCCACCTCGTGCGCCCGCCGGATCTGGGCGTCGCTCGCTCTCACCTGCTCCGCGGCGAGCTGGCGCGCCTTGACCATGTTGTCCTTGAAAACTTCGACGGCCTTGGCCATGGCGCCGATTTCATCGCGCCGTTGCTGATCGGGTATTCTCGACCTCGATATTGCCGGCGGCAAGTATCGCCATGGTCCGCGTCAACCTCACGGTCGGCTTCGAAATAGCGCGGGCGATCAGAAGCGCGGCCGCGATCGAGATCACAGCGCCGGCCAGCACCAACGCGAAAAACGTGAAACGCATTTGTGCGAAGCCGGCCAGCAAACCGGCAACCGCCTGGCCGCGCTGCTCCTGCGAGCGTTCCGATTGTTGAGCCAGCAGCTGGCGGAGCTGGGCGAAGCTTTCTTCGGCGGCGCCCATCATCATGACGCCATAGGCCGCGTCGAGCTTGGTGTTGTCGATGACCTGCCGGACCGTTTTATCGTAGTCGGCGAATTTCTGCACGATGGCGGGATTTTCGCTCCGGCTGGCGACGAGCTTGATTTGCGGCGCGATGGAGCCGAGCTTGGCCTCGAGCTTGACGGCGATTGCCTCGATCTTCGGCTTGTCGGTCTCGTTCGCCGCCGTTGACGTCAGGTGGTAAAGATCGGTCTGGAAGCCGGTGACGGCTTCGGTTGCGAGCATCGACTGGCGCAAATTCTCAAAAGCGACGTCGTTGAGCTCCGCGACAGAGGTCTCCTGACGGGAAAGATAGACGAATACGATTCCCGCCAGCGCAATCATGGCAATGAGCATCGTCGCCGGCGCAAGCAGACTTTTTGCCCAGAGCGGCAGATTATTGATCGACAACATGTTGAATGCCCGCAGTCCCCGACGGGGCGGCGGTTACTTGCACCGCCGTCCCTCATTCCCAGCAAACGTACCCTACCGGGACGTTATTCCTTGTAGTAGCCGACGCCGCACACCACGTCGTCCGTGTGGATGACATAAGCCGACTTCTGCTGGATCTTCTTGGTCGCCGGGTTGGGCCATTTGAAATCCACCCAGCCATGGCCCTGGTCGAATTCGACCTTCACGATTTCCGCATTGGGCTCTTTGCCGTCGGGATCCTTGATGTGCAGGAGGTTCTTGCCGACGAATGACGGGTTGCCGCCATGCGCCTTGTTTACGCCGTCATGATCGTAACAGAACACATAAAGCTCACCATTGACGAAGCCGCCATCCGGGCGGCTGAAATCGGCGAAAGCCTTTGCTTCGCCCGCCTGCTTCACGTAGCTCGCGGCGCGCTCGGACAGCGCCTTGGCTTCCTCCGGCGTCGCGGCCTGCGAGGCGTTAGGGATTGTCAAAATTCCGAGCATGAGAGCTGCCGCGGCAGATAGGGTGATGCGATGGTTCACGATGATGTTCCTCGAGTTGGACGGACTTGGGGTTGGACAGACTTGGGGTTGGACGATTGGGACGGTGCGAGTAGGTCTGTGCCGAACTTTCAGGCAGAGGACTTAAAAGTCTCTGAAGGAACTCAAGTTTAAGCAGCAAAGCCGGACGTCCGTTCGTTGCAGGCTGTTTTGTCGCGGCTGCTTCCAATTTCCAACGGCCAGGTCGAAACCGGTCAGAGCTCCAGGATAGGGAAACGAGTGCCTCAGCGCCGTCGAAGCAACTCCCTGGTGCCATGGCACACGGCACGCCCACGAAAACGCGCGCCAACGAACTCCGCGATATCCACAACAACCGGAGCCAGCGCTGGCCTTTCCGGCAGGACGCAAGCCCCCGCTCGCGGCGGCATTTTCACCGTGACGACGGGCCCGGCGATATGACCGAGATTTTCTATTTAAGCTGCGGACGCGCCGCGCAATGCAACCGTTACTTGCAAAATAAGCCTATTTTACAAGCACTTGGACCGAAAATTTTGGGTTCCCGTTAACCTGGTTTTGTCTCGTCTGCCCAATACTTCATCGCTGACGCTCAAAAGGCGGGCAATGCGCTTCGGCCCTCAAACTGCATTTTGATTTGGTCGGCCGAACATTAAAGGGACGACAAAGATGAATTTCAGAATTGGCACGGTCCTGCCGGGCATTATCTCGGCGCTCGTATTGGCTGGCATGGTCTCCGCCGGTTTCGCGGCGTACCAGGGTTTGGCCGCCGGCAGGACGCCGAGGCTTTCCTGAAGGTCAATCATATCTCGCAGTTGTTGCTGCGTAGCGCGGGGCAGTGGGCGGTTGAACGCGGAATGACCAACGCCCCGCTGAAATCGCCCAATCCGCTTCCAGCCGATCGGCGCGCGCAAATCGAGAAGATCAGGGTCGTTGCCGATCAATCGTTTCGGGAAGCGGCGGCGCAGCTTCGTCAAGTTCCGGCGTTGGCAAGCGCCGACAAACGTATCGCCGATGCGGAGAGCACGTTTCACGCGTTCGAGGCGTTTCGCGTCAAACTTGACCAGGATCTCCCCAAGTCCGGCGCTGAGCGTTCGCCGGCCGTGGTCGAGAATTTCTCGCCTGACATCACCAACCTGATCGAAATTTCCGCAAACAAGGTCCGCATCACCCTGGAGACCCTGACCAGCCCGCCAACCGCGTTCCTGACCCAACTGGTCGGCCTGCGCCATTTGGCGGCAGAAATGGCCGAGAACGCCGGTCGCGAGCGCGCGCTTGTCGGCGGCGCGATCGGTGCCCATGTCAAGCTCGGCGCGAACGGCCTCCAGGACGTTGCCCGTTTCCGCGGCAATGTCGAACTCGCCTGGGAGACGATTTCGCCCGTCAGCCAGCGTCATGGCGTTCCGGCAAAACTCGTGCAGGCGATCGCCGATGTCGACAATGAATATTTCAAGACCTATGGCGAGACCCGCACAGCCGTCCTCGCGGCCAGCGAGAATGGCGACTATAAAATCAGCGGCGCCGAGTACGTGACCCGCGCGACGAACGCGATCAATTCGATCCTGCGGCTTGCGGATGTCATTGGGAACGTGGCCGATCAGGAGGCCGCGAACGAAGCCGGCGCCAGCATGTTCAATCTTGTTGTTGCCGGGGCGGTACTGCTGGTGTGTATCGCGCTGGCGCTTTTGAGCTTCTGGATCGCATTCGCACGGATCCTCCGGCCGCTATTCACGCTCACGGGCGTCATGAACGAGTTGGCAAGGGACAATCTCGAAGTCGCGGTGCCCGGCGCAGACCGTGGTGACGAGATTGGCGAGATGGCCCGCACAGTGGAGGTCTTCAAGAACAACGGTCTTGAGGTTCGACGCATGAAGGCCGAACAGGCGGAAGCCGAACGGCGCGCCGCCGAAGCCCGCAAGGCCGAAATGACCAGAATGGCCGACGATTTCGAAAGCGCGGCCGGCCAGATCGTCGAAACCGTGGCGTCGGCCTCCACCGAGCTCGAGACTTCGGCGAATGCGCTGACCTCGACGGCGGAACGCGCGCAGGAAGTGACCACGATGGTCGCAACCGCGTCGGAAGAAGCCTCCGCCAATGTGCAATCGGTTGCCTCCGCCACCGAAGAGCTTTCATCCTCCGTCAACGAGATCAGCCGTCAGGTGCAGGAGTTCGGCGCAGATGGCGAGCAATGCCGTCGGACAGGCGCGGAACACCACCAGTCGCGTCAGCGAATTGTCGAAGGCAGCGAGCCGGATCGGCGACGTGGTCGAACTGATCAACACCATCGCCGGCCAGACCAATCTTCTCGCGCTCAATGCGACCATCGAAGCGGCGCGCGCCGGCCAGGCCGGCCGCGGCTTCGCGGTCGTCGCCTCCGAGGTCAAGGCGCTCGCCGAGCAGACGGCGAAGGCGACCGGGGAGATCGGCCAGCAAATCGCCGGCATTCAGACGGCGACCCAGGAATTCGGTCAGCGCGATCAAGGATATCTCCGACACGATCGAGAGACTTTCCGAGATTTCCTCGGCGATCGCAGCCGCCGTTGAAGAGCAGGGCGCTGCGACGCAGGAAATCTCCCGCAACGTCCAGCACGCCGCGCAAAGCACCCAGCAGGTGTCGTCCAATATCGCGGATGTGCAGCGTGGCGCGGCTGAAACAGGATCGGCGTCGTCGCAGGTGCTCTCCGCGGCGCAATCGCTGTCGAGCGACTCCAGCCGGCTCAAGGTTGAAGTATCTAAATTCCTGAGCTCGGTGCGTGCGGCGTGATCGTGATGAAGGATTGCCCAGGTCCGGGACAGCCCACGGCGTAAAGCGTAAATGAATACGTCGCGACGCCAAACAAAAGGCCGACCTTCGGGGCGGCTTTTTTCTTTTGCTGTTCGGGCATAGGGAATCCGGCCGTTCTTTCGGAATCATTTTTTTGATCGTTTTTCCCGGAACGTTTCGGCACGAGAAAAACGTTCCCGAACGTAAGCACCTCCGCCCCTGCGAACACCGGCATTTATAGGACGTCCGATCGAACTTTTACGCGCAAACGGCATTAGTGCTTGGGCACAAAAGCGGCCGGCTTCAGACGATCCGAAACTGACGGCAGATGAAGAGGGGACGGAAAATGAGTCAGAAATTCAAGGTCGCGGTCATTGTTGGCAGCCTGCGCGCGGATTCATTCAGCCTGAAGACGGCGAAAGCGCTAAAGGCGCGTGCGCCTTCGCAACTCGACTGCCAGATTGTCCCGATCGGCGACCTGCCGCTTTACAACGAGGATTTGGACGACAATCCGCCGCAGAGCTGGATCCGCTTTCGCGACGCGGTGCGCGCCTGTCAGGCGGTGCTGTTCGTCACGCCGGAATACAATCGCTCGATTCCGGGCTGTCTCAAGAATGCCCTCGACGTCGGTTCGCGCCCGCAAGGCAAGAGCATCTGGGACGGCATGGCGGCGGGAAGTCGTGAGTATCACGCCCTACAAGCTCGGCGCCTTTGGCGCCAACCATGCGCTGCGGCAGACTTTCGTCTTTCTGAACCTGCTCGTGATGCAGCAGCCCGAGGCCTATATCGGCGGCGCGGGCGAGCTGTTCGGCGAACGTGGCGACCTCAAGAGCGTCGAGACGGATTCGTTCCTGAAGCAGTTCATGACGAGCTTTGCGCAGTGGGTCGATACGATCCGCGGTGAAAAGTCGTCACATGACTTTGAGCGATTCATGGGCGAGCGCGAGAAGGCCGCGCTGGCTTATGTGAACGGCGATGCGGCGCCGCTCGATACCATGGTGACAACACATGATCCCGCGACGTTTTTCCATCCCAGGGGACTGCGAGTCAAAGGCGCGCAGGCGGTGCAGCAACGCTACGACGCCGACGCCAAATCGTTTGCGAAGGGCGGCAGCAGCCGGTTGGAGGTTCTGCAACAGAGTGCCAGCGGTGAACTGGCGTTCTGGACCGGCGTTCAACAGGCCGACGTCATCCTCGGCGGCAAGAAGATGCCGATGACCCTGCGCATCACCGAGATATTCCGTTTTGAGCAAGGCGGCTGGAAGCTGGTGCATCGTCACGGCGACATGCCGGAACATGCGTAACGGCGAGCCGGGCGGAGGCCGGTATTAGGCGATGTAATTGAAACGCTGTTCGATGACGGTTTTATTCTCGTGCGAGAGAAGCTCCTGGAGGTATGGCGAGGGTCTTGCGGTCTTCGCTCAACGCGGCACTAACATCGAGCGGATAGGTATCGACTGCCGGGATTAACCGTCGGCTGGTCACCGCCGGCCGGAAATACCGGCTTAGGCTGCGGCGAGTCGCCGGTCACCTCGACGGGAATCGTGCCGAAGTGATCGCGGTACATCTTGAAGAGCATTCCGGTGGGATTGAGTATGGCTTCGGTTCGGTTCTCGCTCATCATCGCGGTCGCGAAGGTAAAGGCGCCCATCTGGAAGATGTCGGAGTGGCGGAACATTTCGTGGAAGGCCCATGCGTAGGCAGGGACGACTTTATAGGAGTCTCGATTGCCACCGAAGTAGGCCCACTCGTCGATGGCAATCGGGACGGGTTTGGCGCGCAGCGCGGGAATGCGCTTCAGGTACTCCTGGTAGTGCTCATATTTCGCGCGGACCTGGACAGCCGGAGCGCGTTCCCACTCGATGAGCGATAGAGGAGGCTCAATGGGCACCTTCTTCTGCAGCTTTATGTCGGTGTGCTGAGTGCCGGATGCGTAGTAGTGCTCGCTAACCATGTCGATGTTGTCGAGACAATTGAGGAGCATCTGGCCGGTCCAGTCCGCTGCGGAAAGATAATCCGGAACATACTGACCGTTGATGCGCCTGGCTTGGTCAGCCCCTTCCATCACGTCGGGCATGGCTCCGCCGGCGATGAGTTTGATAGACGGGTCCACCTTCTTCATCTCTTTCGCGAAGAGATTGTGCTTCAACTCGAATTGCGGCAGCGACATGGCGCCCATCTGGTAGTCGCCCCAGGGCTCGTTGCCCACGCCCCAGAACTTTACGTGATAAGGCTCGGGGTGGCCGTTCTGGGCGCGCCATTTGCCCATCGGCGTGGTGGCAGCGCCGTTGGTGTATTCGACCAGCTCGCGCGCGGACCATGCGTCCCCGAAGCCGGCGTTGACGGTGATGTAAGGATCGACACCGAGGAGACGGCAGAGCGTGAGGAACTCATCAGTGCCGACATCGTTGGGCTGCACGGCGTGCCAGACGGGATCGAAGATGGGCGGGCGTTTGTCGATGTCGCCGACGCCGTAACGCCACTCATATGCGGAGACGAAGTTGCCGCCCGGGAAGCGGAGGACGCCGAAGCGCAACTGCTTGAGCGCGGCAATCACTTCTGGACGGAAGCCTTCGATATTGTCCGCGGGCATGAGCGAAACCGCTCCGACGTGGAATGAGCCGGTGCCTATGCCGGTGATCTCCAGCTTTGCGTCGTCAGTATCGGCGACGGAAGTGTAGCGCAGTGGGAACTTGCGGTATGCCGGGCCGAGCGCGCGAATGGTGACGGTCTGACTGTCAGTAGCGTTCTTGCCCCAGATGAGCCTGACTTTGACTACCGCGTCCGGGGAGCCGGCGAGCACAATTCGTCCGGTGTAGGCTTTACCTTTGCCAACGGCGATTCCGGACTGGCTGAAGCCGTGCGGATCTTTGGCGTCGAGTTTGATGACCGGTGATTGATCGCCGGTGTAGGGTGACCCGGTGTCCATCGTGACGACGCCGGCGCCGCCGATCGGAGCCCACCATCGAGTGGGTGTGCGGCGAAACCGCGGGTTGCCACCGGCATTGGCGACAACGGGTGGGGGTGTTGGGGCGGTAGTAGCGACGGGATAGAAGAACTTGCGATCGACGAGCATCTCAGACCAGACGCCAGTGTTGACAATGTCGCCGCCGTGCTCGAGGAACTGGCCGTAGATGTCTTTCGAGATGGGAGCACCGGTCTTCGAGGTATCGATCGTGGCATTGACCGCGTGTGCCTGCGATAGAACGGGAGTCGATGAGGCGAGCAGAGGAACAATAAGCAGTCCGAGAATTAATGAGGATACCTTCGGGATTGCGGTCTCTCTGAGTAAGTGCATGGTTCGTTTTCTCCGGATAGCGCATGAAATAGTGCGAGAGTGCGATAAGCGTAGCCAGCGACTTGGTCCTCGCTTCATAGTGGACACACGACCCTCACCGCCCTCAATCGAATGCACTCGGTGCTACTGCTCGATTGAAACAACAGTGACTGATCTCGGTTCTACAGTTATGGAGAGCTTGCCGTTCTGCACCTTCACCGTTGCCGGCTTCGGCGCAACCGAATTCGGTGAGTCAAAGGTGTTGATACTGTCGACTGCGATTCCCGTTAACGTCTCCGCCTTGGCCGACTTTGCCGTGATGCCGGACAGGTCTGCATCGATGGATGCAGGGTTTACCGCGTCGAGGTTGGTGATCTCAAGCAACAGCTTCCCGTCCGCTCCTTTTGCAGCGATGGCGTCGACACGTGGCAGGGATACGCTACCGTGCGTGTAGGCGCCCGCGTCAAAGGCGACGGGAATGAACGTGGCGTCCTGAAACGGAACGTACATTTTGAAGACGTAATAGGTGGGCGTCAGGACCATTTTCTCCTTGTCGGTGAGGATCATCGCCTGGAGTACGTTGATCATCTGGGCGATGTTGGCCATGCGGACGCGATCGGCGTGGCGGGCGAAGATATTCAGATTGAGCGAGGCGAGAATAGCATCGCGAATGCTGTTCTGTTGGACGAGGAACGCCGGATTGGACCCGGGCAGTGGCGCATGCCAGGCTCCCCACTCATCCACCGCCAAGGTCACCTTCTTTTCTGGATCGTATTTGTCCATCACGGCTTCCTGCTTGCGCAGGAACTCATCCATGAATAGCGTGGATTTGAGAGCTTTGACGTAGTCGTCTTGTCCGAACTTCTCTGAGGCGGTCGAGGGTGGCCACCCGTTGGGAACCGTATACCAGTGCAGCGAAACGCCATTGATGTCCCACGCCCAGGTGTGTTTCTTCCACGCTTTCATCACGGCTTCAGTCCACTCAGTGTCCGGCGTGCCAGGACCCACGGCGATCTTGAGCATCTGGTTCTGGTTCCGCTGGGACGGATTCATGTTGAGCACGAAGCGGCTGTATACCTTCATCAGGCTCACGTAGTAGTCGGGCGTCATTGCGCCGCCGCAGTCCCAGCTCTCGTTGCCGATGCCGAGGAATCCGACCTTGTAGGGCTCGGGGTGACCGTTGGCGGCACGCTCTTTGGCAAGAGCTGTGGGCGCGGCGGCGGTCATGTACTCCAGCCACTCGGCGGCTTCCTGCGGTGTACCTGAGCCGAGGTTGATGGACACGTACGGCGTGCTTCCAATCTGCTGGATGAAGTCCATGAACTCGTCGGTGCCGAAGGCGTTCGTGTCGATGACGTCGCCCCATGCCGAATTCACGGTGGCTGGGCGCTTGTCGCGCGGGCCGATCCCCTTGCGCCAGTGATACTGATCGGCGAAGCAGCCGCCGGGCCAGCGGACGTTGGCCACCTTGAGTTCCTTCAACGCGGCGACGACATCGTTCCGGATCCCGCGGGTGTTCGGGATGGATGAGTCGGGGCCGACCCAAATGCCTTCATAAAGACCGTGGCCGAGATTCTCGGCGAACTGGCCGAAGATGTTGCGATCGATCTTCGGCCCGGGTTTGGACGCGTCGATCGAGAGATGAATGCTGTCGGCAGCTAGAGCCGGCAGAGAAAGAATCGCGGCGAGGCCGAAAATAGCAGCTTTGCGACGCACCGAATTACCTCCTTTAAGAACAACTGCGGCGGAGCGCGAAAGCGCTGTACAAGCCGGGCAATTCCAACGCCAACAATCGGGCTTCCAGTTCGGCTCTCCAATTTCGAGTCATCGCTCAGAACCATCGAATATATAGATCGGAAGCAATGAATGACAGACAACTCAAATAAATCGTTTAATGCGTATCGATTTACTCGATGAGTAACGTGTAAAACGAGGGCGCTCGGGCACTCCGTCTAATCGATCAGATCTCTTCGAGGCCCCGGTTGAACCCGAGCAGGTCGGTCAGGATATTCACTTCGCGACTGAGAGAGCTGTGGTCCTTGCACACCAGGTTGAGCCGGACTTCGCGCGATCCGCCTGCGGGCAGACGAAGCGGAAGTAATTCGCTGCTGGCCAGCTCAGATTCGATGCGGTAGGCCGGAAGCCAGCCGAAGCAAAGTCCACTGCGAACGGCGTCGATTGCGGCCTCGATGGACGTGACCTGCAGAACGCGCTGAGCAGGCACGCGGGGCTGGTGTTTGAGTGTTCCCGATGCGGCGCCCTCAATGATGACCAGGGTGTGCTGCATAAGATCGGACCGGTTGAGCTTGCGCTTGACAGCGTGAAGCGGGTGATCGCGCCGCGCGACACCGATCATGCGGATGGCGAGGATGGGTTTGGTGAAGAATTCTCGCGAGATCAGGCCGGTAATGCAAAGTTGCGCGTTATGGACGGAAAGCTCAGAGTCCGCGGACAGAAATGTGCTCTGCCGGAGCTTGGGCTGAACGTAGGGGAAAAGCCGAGCGAACTCGGCGAGCGCGGCAAAGAGGCGCCCATTCGGAAAGATGCTGTCGACTGAGAGCCGCACTTCGGATTCGCCACCGGATGCGAGGGAGCGGACACGTTGCTCGATTCGTTCAAACCCGGCCAAATGCGGTTCGACGTCCGCGAGCAGTATGCGGCCCAGTTCGGTGAGGTGCGCTCGGCGGCCCTTGATCTCGAACAGTCGGATGCCGAGATGATCCTGGAGGCGGGCGATGGCGTAACTGATGGTCGACTGGGAGCGGTTGAGCTGTTTGGCCGCAGGCGCGAAACCGCCCAATTGGACGACGGTCTGCAGGATCTCCCATTCATCGAGAGTGGTTCGCATGTTGACAAATATATCTATCAAATCGATATGGTAGGCCCAAAATGCGACTATTCTGTATAACCCCATCAGGTGACACGGCAAAAACTCATCGAGAGCGCGATGAGAATTGCAGTTTCAACAAATCATTGGTCGCAAAGCTCTGGTCAATGCACCAATCTGAGCAAATTCAGCATGCTGAAAAACGACCTTGCTGCCAAAAGCCACATTGAGAGTGTGTTTCTTCGCAAGGGGATGAATTGTTTCGAGCATCGCTTCGAGAATCCAATAGCCCGGTGTCTCTTCTAGTTTGCGACTGCGAACTCAGGGGACTACCCCGGCGAATGACTCTTGCATTTTCGGTGCGATCTTAGGAGTCGCATTGGGCCAGGAACATTACGCTGCCAATTGCACGGACTGACGGAGATGTCGCGGATATATACACAAAGGTATCGATCGACTCATTTAGATTCCTTAGAAAGGCCCGTTGATTAGAAAGAAAGGACCAGTGACTGACGTCCGATATGTGTCCCCTTTGATTTCTAATTCCGTACGATTCAGTGCATTCGAATGTAACCATCGAACTCCAAAACCGTTGGAGGAGACGAGCTTACAGTCTCTATGCGATGTGGTTCGATTCCGATCGCGGGGTTATGCCCGTTGGCTCGATCCGAGGAGCCCGTCTCAGTTGCCGTTCGACCTGCTCTGGCCGTATCTGGAGGGCCTTGAAGGAGAGGGAGATGGCCAACACAGGGAAACAAACCGTCTACCACTCTTTGTGCCGGCCACAGGATAGGACTGCGCTGATTGTCGGTCATGCTGCGTTGAGGTCGTGGTTCAGCCTTATCGAAATTCAAATCTGGGTCCAATTTGGGTCCAATCTGGGTCCAATAAGGATTTCTAACGATTGTTTTGCGCTTACAAGTGCGTTGTTTGGTGTTGCAAAGTTGTTGAAGATTCGTCCCTCAGCTTTTTCGCAACGAGGAGGTCAGCGGTTCGATCCCGCTCAGCTCCACCATAGAATCAACTATTTGCGGCGGAACCTGGCAAAGGACTCTTCATCTTAGCGATGCTCGCCTCGCAACTCCCGCAGGTCTCCCCGGGATGGTTAGTACTTGGAGGAGCTACGGTTGCTGCCCCTTCTTCTTGAGGTGAAGGTCTGCCAGAGCATCGACGATGAACTCGTCGACAACGAAACCCAGCGCGGAACCGCCAAGAGAGCCGCCGAAGGTCTCAGCCACTCCGCTGAAAGTGGTGTTCTTTGCCGGGTAGTAGGTCACGGTGAGGGCAGAGCCGGCGGCGTTTCCGGCAAAGAGAGCAAAGTTTGGCGTGGAATGGCCGCTGTCAGTGCGGGTGATGAGGACACGAGTGCCCGCATAAACGAGCCGCTTCAAGAAGGGGTGGCCCGAGCCCATGACGTAGTATCTGGGGTCTTCATGAAATATCGGAGCGAACACAGAATGGCTGAAGAGACTGTTTGAGGTGCCGCGTATAGCGGCTGCGCCAAGCCGTTGACCAAAGGCACCGGAATCGGTTCCATAGTTGGGGCTGCCATCGGTCAGCTGCTCCCATCCCGCCGCTGCGAGCGATCCTGTCGCGGAGAACACCGAATTTTTGAGGCCAGCCGCAATCTTGTCGTGTACCGTCATCGGATCGGCGATTTCGCCCGGCAAAACGATCATCTGGAGATGGGGTGAATGCTTGAAAATCATTTTGGGCGCGGAGTCGACTGAGGCGCTATCGGGATGTGCGGAGCTGCTCGAACTGCTGAAGAGGAATCCCGGTGAATCGGGGATATCCAGACGAGTGCCGGCGGCGATGCTGCCTGCGACGGGATTACTTGCGAGAGGTGCCTGAGCAGCTGCGAAGGGAATCACTGCGATAAGCAGCGCAAGTGATGCGAAGAGACTTTTAAAGGAGTTCTGATTGCGTGTCGAGATCAAATAACATTTCCTGGCCATGTGCAATGGCGGGTGCTACAAGGGCCATCGCGGTCAAGACAAAAAACAAAAGCGGTGAATTTCCAATGCCGATGGTCTCTAATGCGAGTTTCTCCCGTTCATCGTCAGTGTCCACCCGAAGCGATGACGCACAATTACACTTACGATTTATCCGGGTGCAAAGGTTTGTATTGATCGGGACTGACAAGCTATCCCATGGCGCTCCGGCGGCGCTAAATGATATGTAACGATTTTACCCACTCGAACATGATCCATCGTTGACCTCAAGCAAGTTCAACAAAAAGCCAGCGGTTCAGGTGCCACAGCAACTCCCGGTGGTGTGCGGTCCCTCAGATGCGGTCGCCTACAAGTCAGTCAGACAATTCCGCTCAGCTCCACCATAGATCACATAGTTTGCCAGCCGGACGCCTGAGTGTCCGGCATTTTTGCGTCATGGCTGGTGTCGTGGAACATGGACAATTGAGAAAACGCACTCGGCCCCGCCCGCCGCCTCCATGGATCTATATGTATCTATGTCGCTATCGAGCCTAACGTTTGCGTGGACCTGTCAGCGTCCGCGGAATAGAATCGCCGAGTCAGGCGGGAGAAGCTATGCGATTTGCGCGGTTGCTTTGGATCGTTCTCTTCATCAGCATCCTCACGATAGATGGCCGGGCAAATGGCCAGGTAAAGGTATGGGAGGGAACCATGCCGCTGGCGGCCTCCGACGAAGGTCCTCCCGACGAGAATCCTCCGTTCGATGCTTTCTCCACCCAGGAAAATTACCCGTACACGATGCGGACGGACATACGCGAGACCGAGTCGGTCCATGCCTGGCGCGCGCTCTACCTCGAAAACGAGTACCTCAAATGCACCATTCTTCCTCAGCTCGGCGGCCACATCTACACGTGCGTCGACAAGATCAACGGGAAGTCAATGTTCTACGCCAATCCCTCGTTCAAGAAGGCAATCATCGCCTATCGGGGCGCGTGGTCTGCTTTTGGCGAAGAGTTCAACTTCCCCGTGTCGCATAACTGGGTAACCATATCGCCGGTCGACTGGGCATACAGCACGGCGGCCGACGGCAGTGCTTCGGTCACTGTGGGAAATCGAGACCGAGTCTACGGGATGGATTGGACAGTCGAGATCGTTCTTCATCCAGGTTCTACTCTCATTGAAGAGCGCGTCACGCTTTCCAATCACAGCGACGCGCGCCACCGCTTTTTTTGGTGGAACAACACGGGAATCGAAGTCTGGCCGGATACCAGACTTTACTATCCGATGCAGTTCACGAAGGACAACGGCTCCGATGACATTGATACGTGGCCAGTCAATTCGAAGGGAATAGATCTGAGCGTGGTCTCCCGGCAGAAGAGCGATTTTGAAGCATTCGCCTATGGCAGCTCGGAACCTTTTATGGGTCTCTACAGTCCTCATACCGATTCTGGGGTGGCCCATTGGGCGGATCCAAACATTGTGCCTGCGAAGAAGATCTTTGGGTGGGGCAATGATAGCAGCGCGCTCGACTGGCGCCGTCGCCTCTCCGACAACAACAGTGCGTACGTCGAGCTGCAGTCGGGTTTGTTCAAGGACCAGGTGACATACCAGTTTCTGGAGCCTCGACACTCGGTTCATTTCACTGAGTTCTGGATGCCTGTCCGAGGCATCGGCTCGATTACCCGTGCGAACCTCAATGGTGTGGTTGCGATGGAGCGGGAGACGCAGCGTGATGGGAAGATTGCCCTCAGGCTCGGCTTCAACGCAAATCGCGCCGTGCCCGGAACGAAGATCGCGATCTTCGACGGCGAGAAGAACATTCTTGAAGAGACCGTCTCGCTCGACCCGGCCGTAACCTGGACGCACCGAATCCCAGACCTGGAGGCCGGCAAGAGCTACACGTTTCTGGCCAGCGATGCCAAGGGCGAAACTCTTTTGAAGCATACGGAGGGCGTCTACGACATGCTGCCGCGGAATCAGGTGCAGGTCGGACCGCAGCCTGAATCGAAGCCGCTTGAGGAGAAGGCCTGGCTTGACAAGGACTACGTCACCAACGGGACAGCGAGTGAACTCCAGGGTGACTATCTCGCTGCATGGGAGGTCTATCGGCGGGGTCTGGCGAAGTATCCTTCCAGTACGGGGCTGCTCAAGGCGACGGGGCGGCTGGCGGTTAGTCTGTGGCGCTTTGAGGAGGCCGCGAGACTTCTTGCCAAGGCGGGAGAGGGCGATCCTGCGGACCCCGAGACCCACTACTATCGCGGAATTGCAGAGACTGCACTCGATCATAGGAATGCCGCGCGCACCGAGTTGGAGGCGGCTCGCAGTTCCCCGTCTTTTAACGCAGCGAGCGGGCTTTTGCTGGCGGAACTGCTTGCCCGGGAACACGATGCCGCCGGAGCGCTCAAGCTGTTGGAAACGTCCTGCCCAGCTTCTTCAGGGGACGTGCGTTGCATCGAGGAGGCAGTTGCGCTCAAACGTACGACGGGAGATCCTGCTGGTGCGAAGCGTCTCGCTGCCGAATCGCTGTCGCGCTATCCCACGAGCCTCTTTCTGCGCAATGAAGCTTCCCGACTCGGAGTTCAGTCAAGTGCGCCGGGGCCCGAACTTGACGGGCACCTTGCTGCAGATAGCAACAGGATCCTGAATCTCGTGCTGCAATATAACCGTCTGGGTCTCTATGCCGATTCGCTCGAATTACTTTCCCGCAACTATCCCAAAGTTGCTCCTGAAGAAAGCGAACCCGGCGCCGCTGTGCCTTCGCAGGATCCTGTGCTCGGCTACTATCGCGCATTCTGCCGCGAGAAGCTTGGCCAGTCCGCCGCGGCAGATTATGCAGCGGCATCCCATATGCCTCTGGTCTATGTGTTCCCCAACGAACCGGATGAGATCACTGTGCTCCGTGCAACGCTGGCCACTAATCCTGACGACGCCTCCGCGCATTTTCTCCTCGGCTCGTTGTGGTTTTCCAAAGGCATTGTGGATCCCGCTCTTGAGGAATGGAAGCGAGCCGAATCGCTCAATTCGAAGATTCCATCGCTGCAAGCGAGTCTGGGGCGAGCGCTGCTCGAAGTCAAGAAGCAACCGACAGAGGCCGCCAGCGAGTTTCAGCGAGGATTGCACGCGGAGCCAGGGAACGCGGCTCTCTACCTTGGCCTTAACGAGGCGATGCGTCAGATGGGACGGACCGCCTCGCAACGTGCCGACATGATGAAGACGTTCCCCGACCCGGCCAACATGCCGGCCGATCTTGTGCGTGCGCTCGTCGATGTTCTGCGCGAGAGCCACCGCGATGCCGAAGCGAACGCTGTGCTCGCTCACCGCTTTATCCCACGCAAAGAGGGCGAGGCACCACTCCAGCCTCAAAAGTAACAGGTTGCGCTTTTCAAAAATTGAGATAGATGGGGTTGCCGACAATCAGAAGCGAGCCGTCTTTGGATCGAGCGTTCACGCGGAACCAATGTCTCTTGCCATCGCTTGCGTAGTCAAACGCCCGGGATTCGTCTGGCTCGCCGAAGGCCGATTTTTCCAGGAGGGTTGTCGGTTCTCCGTCGCGGATAATTTCTGGATACGCGCCCTGGAGCGCGATCATCCTGATGGTGAAATGTACCTGCTGCCCGGCAGGAACATTGATCGAATCTCCCATTGCCGCTGTGTGCAAGCCTGTCTTCGCTTCGAACTCAATGATGCGACCTTTTGTGCCTTCTACATCGATGAAGACATGACCGGCGCGAATTGCGTCGAGGATTGCGCGTTCTGACAGCGCAGGCGAGTAGACGACCGTGGTCGGGCGGCCCACTGCGGATCTAGTGTCTGCCGGGAGGTCTGCGTTGTGATTGTCACTGCCGCCGACGCCGGTGATGCGGAATCCCTTGTTCAGCTCTTCCTGCCAGAGGGGGACGCCGGAGCCTGGTCCCTCGCGTGCGTCGCCGTTGACGACTTCGATCGCGGCGATACGGCTGAAATCTGTGTTCGGAACAGTCCAGCCGCACCCCATGCAGAGTTCACCGGATGGAAGGCCGGGATGATTGATTGAGAAAAGGCCGTGGAGATCCTGAACCTGCTTGAGTAGCTGATTGATGTCTGGAACATGGGGGCTGGTGAGTCGAAAGTCGATGAACAGTGTGGTTCCATATACGTTGGCGTGGCCCTGAAAGGTTGTGATCTCGCGGGCCGGTATGAGCAACAGCTTATCGAAGTAAGGTTGCAGCTCGCGCATGGCGTCGTAGTGAGAGATCGTATTGTGATCGCTGATCGCGATGAAATCGAGACCTCTTCGAGCTGCACTTTCTACTGTCCTGTAGAGGGGACAAGGGACCTTTTGACCCGACTGGCTTAGGCATGAGCCATCGCTGTGCGCGTCGTGCATATGCAGATCGCCACGATACCAGGCAGGTGCGGTGAGCAGAGGCGTTTCGCTGAATGTGGAGACAGGTGGAGAATCCGTTGCGTGTGCAAAGTAAATGTTGGCCACGAAATCAGAGCTCACGCCTTCCCTGATATTGGGAACGCCCAGGATGAGCTTCCATTTGCCCGGACGTATAGGGCCAGGAAGATAAGACGGGGTGGCATCAGTCTCTGAAAGGGTAAAGGACGCTTTGTTGCCGCCGCTCCAACCGCGGAAGCGTTCGCTGTCGAACAGACCGAGGTCAATAGTAGTGTGCTTGTCTCGCTCAGTGTAGGACGACTCGATCGTTACGCGAGTGATGCCCTTGGGTACATCGAAGGGGAGCTCGATATAGGTTTGATGATCTGCATGCGTAACGGTTCTGTGCAGAACCAAATCCGGATGGGCTTGCTGAGCGTCACAGGTGCGGGCGCACATGGAAACAAAGACAGCAAGAATGATGGAGGCAATTGGAACTAGAGAGATCCGACGCCATTGAAGGGAAGATACAGAAGGTCGACGTTGCATCGAAGTCCTCGCATGAGTCACTGGTCTTACAAGACTACCTGTTCTTGGCGGCGCGTCTTGGGGTAAATGAAACGTCTGGATTTGGGAAGTTGGGAGCCTCGGCGGGACAGGATTTTGCCTTGTCGAATAAGCTATAACAATGAAAACTACGCAATCGCTAGATAAGTTGCGGAAAATGCGAAATCAGATTCTGAATCTCTTCTGCGCGCTGTCCTGGCCCACTGTTCTAATCGTTGCGCTCGCTTTTGGGGGCGTCGTGGCGTCGGCGGCTCAGACCAGTCCGGTCGACTGGGTGAATCTCTACATTGGTACGGGCAGCGGGCCAATCGGCTATGGCGGCACGATGCCGTTTGTTACACCTCCCTTCGGCATGACGGACTGGACGGCACAAACTCGCCAGAACAAACTGAGCGTTGTCTCCTACAAGTACGAGGACACGGACATTTCGGGTTTTATCGGCACCCATCAGCCGGCAATCTGGATGGGCGATTACGGTTACGTGACGCTAATGCCGGAGATCGACACACTGAAGACCAGTCCCGAGGACCGCAAACTGCCCTTTACTCATGCCGATGAGATCGTCCGGCCAGACTACTACTCGGTTTCGATGAATGCGGGGAACTCGCGCAGGATCCGCACGGAGATGACGGCCACCGAGCGCTGTGGGTATCTGCGGTTCACGTTTCCCGCCAATGCTTCCTCCAGAGTCCTCGTGGAGGCGTCGCGTCCTGGGATCGCTGGATTCGCCCATGTGGATGCTGCCACGCGAGAGATCACCGGCTACAACCCGGACCGTATGGATTCCAACCTGGGCCCAATGAAGCTGCCAAACTTCAAGGGCTACTTCGTTATCCAATTTCACCAACCATTCACTGACTCTGGAACTTATGGTCCGACGCAACAGCAGCCCAAAGTCGCAACAGGAGCTTATGCGACATTCAAGACGACCGAAGGCGAAGTTGTCGAGGCAAAAGTAGGCACATCCTTCATCAGTATTGAACAGGCTCGTCAGAACCTTAAAGCAGAGATACCCACCTGGGACTTTGATGTGATTCGAAGTGCGCTGCGCGCAACCTGGAATGAAAAATTAGGACGCCTCGCTGTCGAAGGGGCAACGGATGATCAGCGCAAGATCGTTTACACGGGTCTGTATCACGCGTTGCTCTACCCGCGTGTCTTTTCTGAGCAAGGCCGTTACTATAGCGCCTTTGACGACACGGTGCACAAGGGCGTGTCGTACACCGCCTACTCCATTTGGGACACATTTCGCGCCGAGAATAGCCTGCTCACACTGGTGGCTCCGGAGCGTATCGACGGAATGGTCGGAGCTCTCTTACAGAACTATCAAGAGGGTGGGTGGATGCCGAAGTGGCCGAATCCTTCCTACACCAACATCATGATTGGCACCCACGCAGACTCGCTCGTCGCAGAGGCGATCAACAAACATTTCAAGGGATTCAACTACCAGCTCGCATGGGATGCCGTCTACAAGGACGCGATGACACCGCCCGATGGCGATACGACTCGTCGCTGGTATGACCGTGAACCGGATACTCCCTACGAGGCTCGCGGTGGTCTCACCTATCTGAAAGCGCTTGGTTATGTCCCAGCAGATAAGACGGCAGAATCAGCGTCGCGCACATTGGAAGATTCTTACGACGACTGGTGTGTAGCGGAGGTCGCCAAGGCATTAGGTAAAACGAAGGAATACCAGTTCTTTCTTAATCGTTCTCATAACTATGAACACATTTTTAATAAGACGACTGGCTTCATGCAGGCGAGAAACTCGGATGGATCGTGGGCAGATCCGAAAGACGGTTGGACCGAAGGCAATACCTGGGTCTACACGTGGGCCGTCATGCATGATCTTCCCGGATTGATGAAGCTCATGGGTGGAAAAGAAAATTACAATGCCAGGCTCGATGAGCATTTCAGCGGTGGTCACAATGTGCACAGCAATGAGCCGAGCCATCACTACGGATATCTGTACGACTACAGCGGTCAGCCATGGAAGACGCAGGCAAAAGTAAGAGAGATTGCCGCTGCGGAATATGCGAATCTTCCGTCCGGCATTGATGGCGATGATGACTGTGGACAGATGTCGGCGTGGTATTTGTTCACGGCGCTTGGCTTCTATCCGGTCAATCCGACGTCAGGTGACTACATGATCGGCAGCCCGCTCTTTACCAAGATGACGCTTCGACTCGCGAATGGGAAGCAGCTTACCGTATCGGCCGAAAACAATTCGGCGAAGAATGTCTATATTCAGTCCGCAACGTTGAATGGCAAACCACACGCTATTCCCGTGATACGGTATGACGACATCCTGGCTGGTGCTTCGCTAAGGTTGGTGATGGGGCCCGCGCCTTCCAAGTGGGCTTCCGACTGGATACCTGCTCCGCTGCCGGGAGTTGCGGCGTCTCTCCCAGTGCAATCAAAGTAGAAAAAAATGGCTTGCTGGAGCTTCTAACCGACAGGATCTACATACTCTTCACGAATTGGCCCGATTCGTGGGATATCTGTCTGCTGCGCACCTTGTGCTACCATCTCGGTCAAACAAAAAATGCAGCCGGGAGAGCGCGAGATGGCGGAGCATGACTGGCTGAACGGAAGTAATTCGGGGATTCCACCTGCCGGAGAGATATATAGCACGCCAGCGGTTCGTCATGAACTTAGGCCATTGACCACGGGTGAGATTCTGGATCGCACCTTCTTCTTGTACCGGTCGAACTTTTGGCTGTATGTGGGTCTCGCGTCTATTGCAGCAGGCGCTTCCGTGTTGGCGTCGATCGGCAAACTCACTTACTTTCATTTCAACGTGACGGCACTGCCCAACTCTGCCAAAACGTTGGTCGTGAGCAGCGTCCTCAGTATCGTCGGATCGCTACTTTATTTTGCTGTGTACAGCGTCACTCATGCCGCGACGGTGTCTGCGGTTTCTTCGATATATCTTGGCGAAGAGACCTCGATAGGGGCGGCTTTTGGCGCTGTGCGTGGGCATTGGGTGCGCTATTGCCTGATCTCATTGTGGCAGACCTGGAGCGGAGGCTGGATCTTTCTTCTACTGATCGCGCCAGTAGCGATTATCGCAAGGCTGGGCATCAAAAGCCTGAATGGATTGGTCGCCCTGCTCGTCTTCTTTGCACTGGCGAGTTGCGTGTACGGGATTATTGCTTACATTCGCAACTCGCTGGCGATTCCCGCAGCCGTGATGGAGAACTTAAGACTCCGTGCCGCGATGAGGCGAAGCAAGGTTCTGGTAGCAGGGCGCAAGGGGCGGATCTTTCTTCTGGGACTGTTGATGGTTGCGCTATATATGGTTGCCGGCGTGTTGCAGATGCCGTTCGCGCTCCTGATTCTTCATTCACGGTCAGCAGAACATATTCTGGTTCAGGTCATTGCGCTGCTCGTGGCCTTCCTGTCTAGTTCGCTGATTGGCCCGGTGGCGGCGATTGCGCTTTGCCTCTTCTATATTGACGAACGTGTTCGCAAAGAGGCTTTCGACATCGAGTTCTTGATGAACAAAACCTTAGCGGGGACCGGTGCCGCTACCGGCGATGCAACTGCGGAGCTGGCATAGATCGATGCGGTCGGCAAACAAGATACTTTTTTCTGGCATTTTGCTGATTTCTACGTCTGCCTTTGGGCAAGTGAGTGGGGATTCGCCTGAGGAGACGCCAGTCAGGGTCGTGACTGCAGCGGAGTACCGCAGTCATCTCGCCAGCCTGAAAATGCTGGTGGCGGCATGTGAGAAAAATCCAGCCGAGTGCGACGCAAAAAAAGTTGGGGATGACGAGCGCGTGGAAGGGGCTGCCTTCCAGACACGCTGGTCGTGGCTGCGGGATGAAGTTTCGAGCGCACATAACGCGACACAACCGGACAGAGGAAAATTGCTGCAGGAGGCTGTCGCCAGGCTGGATGAGGATGTTGCCCTGGAGGACGCAACTGTGCCGCAGTCCGGAGATACATTTCAGCGGGCTCGCAAACAAGCGGATGAAGTTTTGTCGCGGCCGGAGTTTCGGACGGTAGCGCAAGAGTCTTATTGGGAGCGCGAGGTTGCGAGATTCTGGCAATGGGTCGACGAGTTGTTTGGCGGCGTGTCGCGGTTTGGGGAGCGCTCGCCGTGGCTGGTTCCGCTGACAGAATGGGGTTCCATTACGATCGCCGCTGCCGGTGTGCTGATGTGGGTGCTTCGGACGACGCAGCGGCAGCGGTTGGCTGTGCGGATCGAGTCCACCGCAAGGGCGGAGCTGTGGCAGAAAGAATCGGATAACTGGGCGGAACTGGCGCGGGCCGAGGCCGCCAGGCAGGATTGGCGCGCTGCGGTGCACTGCCTGTATTGGGCGACGATTGTGATGATGGAGGGCAGGAAGTTGTGGCGGCAGAATCGGGCTCGTACGCCACGGGAGTACTTGCTTTTGTTGGAACCGGGATCGCGAGTGCAACAGACTCTGCGGTTGCTGACGCAGACATTTGAACGCATCTGGTATGGGTTGCGGCCTGCCGCCGAGAGCGATTATGCGAGCGCGCTGGTGCTGTTCGAAGAGCTGAGGAGAGCCTGATGGCTGCGTCTCGCGACCGCCGGTTTGTGCTTGGGATCCTTGGGGCGATGCTGTGGGTGATCGCCGCATTCAGCATGTTTGCGCCGGCGAATGACGACACTGACTTTTCACCTACGACGTACAACAGCGGCTCGGCGGGGATGAAGGCGGCGTATCTTCTGTTAAGTGAACTCGGGTATGGGGCGCGTCGTTGGGAGGCGCCACCCGATGATTTGAAAAACGTCGACGCCGCAAAAACTACTTTGGTTCTGGCTGAACCCAACTTTCCAACGGAGGGTGCGAAGCAGGTGCAAGCGGAGATCGCCGACTTTCTTTCGCGCGGCGGTCACGTACTGGCGACTGGGAAGGAGGGCGCCTACTTTCTGCCCGATGCCAAGACGGATGCGCCGTCGCGGCTGTACCAGAGACTATGTTTTTCTACGCCAGAAGGGCAGGGGCCGCTGGCTCGAGCGGGAAGAGTTTCGCTGGCGGACTATGTGCGCTGGACTGCCTCGGGGCCGAGGTTCCGGGTATCACAGCTGTGTGGAGACGATGCGGTTGTTGTTAGCTACAAGTATGGCGCAGGAGAGGCGATCTGGTGGAGTTCTCAGATGCCGCTGACCAACCGGGGATTGAAAGAGGACGCGAGTTTGAAGCTGGTGCTGGCAAGTGTGGGAGGACCGGATCGAAGCGTGCTGTTCGACGAGTATTTTCATGGTCAGCGCGCATCGCTGTGGGATACAGCGAAGGGTTTGCCTATGAGACAGATTGCCTGGCAATGCGCGGCGGTTGCGGTTCTCCTGGTGTTGAGTTTTGGTCGTCGGAATGGACCGTTGCGTTTGCCGGTGCGGTTGCCGCGAAGTTCGCCGCTGGAGTTTGCGGAATCGATGGGGCGGCTTTACAGGAAGGCAGGCGCGACCCAGGCTGCTGTTGACGGGGCTCGGCGCCGTTTGCTGAAGTTTCTTGAGGAGCAGTGTGGACTTCCACGTGAAGTGCTGCGGTCTACGCCGCAGGCTATTGTGGAGGCGGTAGAGGAGAGGCTTGGCGGCACATGGAGCATGTTGGGAGAACATCTCTCGCAGGCTTCAGAGACGGAGCATCATGCTGTCACACTGGTAAGTACATTGGAGTTGGTGAAGGCGCTCGACCGCGACCAGCGGGATCTGGCAGAGCAGATACGCTCCGGGCTTCCCGGGCGAGGAATATTGAAGGGAGCAAATTAGAGTGAGCGAACTGGAGAGTACCGGCGGCGACGTCCAGCAAGTTCAAGCGGCGCTGCAGTTGTTTGAGCAGGGACGCGAGCAGATCGGGCGAGTGATCGCAGGACAACAGGAGTTAATCGAGCAGGCGTTGCTGACGCTGTTGTGTGGTGGGCATGCTCTGGTGGAAGGTGTGCCGGGAGTGGCGAAGACGCTTGCAGTGAAGACGCTGGCACGATTTCTTTCGCTGGTCTTCCGCAGGGTGCAGGGAACTCCGGATATGATGCCGGCAGACATTCTTGGCACCACGGTTTTTTCACCGAAGACGAATGAGTTTTCGTTGCACAAGGGGCCGGTGTTTACGCAGTTTCTTCTGGCGGACGAGATCAACCGGATGCCTCCTCGAACACAGGCGGCGCTGCTGGAGAGCATGGAAGAACGGCAGGTGACGATGGATGGTGAACCGCATCTGTTGGACGACTACTTCACTGTGTTTGCGACACAGAATCCGCTGGAGTTTGAAGGAACGTATCCGCTGCCGGAAGCGCAGCTGGACCGTTTTCTGATCAAGATCAAGGTGGGGTATCCGGCAATAGGCGATGAGCGCAGCATTCTGGAGCGACACCATGCGAGCCTCGAGGCAAAGGACCTGGAGCTGATGGCGATTGAGCCGGTGGAGTTTTCCTTGCTGGCTGCGGCACGGCGGGAGATTCGGGCAGTAAAGGTCGAGCCGCTGATGTTTGATTATCTGCTTGCGATTGTGCGTCGGACTCGGGAGTGGCCCACGGTTTCGCTGGGTGCGTCGCCGCGCGCATCGGCGAGTTTGCTGGTTGTGGCGAAAGCCTATGCGGCGCGAGATGGGCGTGACTTCCTGATTCCGGACGATGTGAAGCAGGCGGCGGTGCCAGTGTTGCGGCATCGTCTTGTGCTGCGGCCGGAGGCTGAGCTTGAGGGCTTTGATACTGATCGGGTGATTGCGGATATTCTTGCCGCGACCGCATTGCCAAAATAATGCAGACTTTGATTCCACAAGCGGTCACGGTGCAGGCGCGCTATCTGGGGCGTTTCGGTCATGCGTTGGGTTATGGATTGCCGCCGCGGGCTCTGCTCCTGCTGGTTGCGGGTGTGTTGTGGGCGATTCCAGCGTTCTTTCATCCGCATCGCATCTGGATCATGCTGGCATGGGATGGTCTGATGGCATCGCTGATGATCGTCGATCTGGTGAGCTTACCCGATCCCTCTTCGATCGAGGTGACGCGACGGTTTCTGAACTCGCCTGCGCTCGGGGAAGATACTGAAGTGGAATATGAGGTGGTGCAGCGGTCGAGTGGGATTGTGAGGGTTTCGGTCACTGATGATCTCCATACAGCTCTGATCACGACGCCGCGGTCACTGAAGGTGGTTGCCTATCCACGAGATGCGGTTAGGGCTGTACTGGAGTGCTATCCGGGGCGGCGGGGGGATTTCAGGCTAGGGAAGGTCTATCTGCGGTACCGCGGGGCGTTGGGGTTGGTGGAGCGTTGGGCTGTGTGCGACGCCGAGCAGAATGTGCGGGTGTTTCCGGCGTCGGAGCAGAGTGGCGACAAGGCTGCTTTCTACCTGATGCGAGCGCGGCAGATCGAGCTGCAGAAACGGCGGCTTCGCCTGAGGGGCATGGGAAGGGAGTTTGAGAGCCTGCGGGACTATCAGATGGGAGATGAGCTGCGGAATATCTCGTGGACCGCTACGGCACGGCGCGCGAAGCTGATTACGCGGCAGTTTACGACGGAGCGGAGTCAGCAGGTGTGGATTGTACTCGATGCGGGACGGCTCTCGCGCACAGCGTTTGAGCTGCGTCGGGATCGTCCGGTTGCGATGGGCGAGAGCGAACAGGAAGCGGCGGAGAAGCTTCGGCTGAGTGTGACGCAGCTGGATCAAGCGACCACTGCGGCAGTGATGTTGGCGCAGGTGATCGGTGGATCGGGCGATAAGTTTGCCTTGTTGAGTTACGGGCGCAGGGTGCAACAGCAGTTGCTGCCGGGTAATGGACCGGCGCATTTGCGGATGATGATCGATTTGCTATCGCAGGTCCGGAGCGAGGCGGCGGAGGCGAATCATCTGCAGGCGGCTTCGCGGTTGAAAAATCTGCAGCGGCGGCGAGGGCTGGTGATCTGGATTACGGAGATTGCCGAGAGTGCGGGACGGCCGGAGGTGGTGAGCGCTGTGGCGGAGCTGGTCAAGCGGCATCTGGTGGTGCTGGTGTTGCTTGAACATCCGGAGCTGGATGCGCTGGCGGCGCGGGAGCCGAAGAACGCGGAGGAGATGTTCGCTTCTACCGCGGCTCAGGAGATGCTGGATAGGCGGCGGGAGACGATTGCGAAGTTGCGGCAGCAGGGAGTGCTGGTGGTGGAGACGACGCCGGCGGATGTCGGGGCGAGGGCAATCAGCAAATATCTTGAGGTGAAGGCGCAGGGCTTGCTTTAGGTCTCGGCCAGTGCCGGGTTCGTGGTTGAGGTGATTTGTGCGGGCTTTACGCGGCCGCCTTCGCTGAGCCAGAGGCAGAGGCCGGTGAGAAGAACGGCGGAGACGGAGAACTTGAGAGCGAGCGGCGCGTGGGTGGGGGAGAGGAAGGCCTCGAGGAGGCCGGCGATGACCAATAGCGGGACGGTTCCGGCGAGCAGTCGGATGGATTCGCCGCCGGCGAGGGCGAGTGCGTCGCGGCGGCGCAGCATGCCGGGGAAGAGCAGGCCGGAGGCCAGGCGGAGGCCGGCACCGCCGGAGATGAAGATGCTGGGCAGCTCCAACGCGCCGTGAGCGGCGACGAAGCTCCAGATGCTGAGGGCCATGTGGTTCTGGGTGCAAGCGGTAGTGACGACACCGATGCTCATGCCGTTGGTGAACATAAGGAAGATGGTGCCAAGGCCGGCGAGGATGCCTCCTGCGTAGGTGTAGAAGCAGACGGCGATGTTGTTGGTCATGATGGCGCTGGATGCCTGGGGTTTGGCGGTCAGGATCGAGTCGGTCCACATCTTGTGGTGCTCGATCGTGTCGACCATTCGGGTGCCGAGCATGGCGTGCATGAACTGGGGACGGGCGACTGCCAGGAGCGTTCCGAGGAGTGCGCCGGCGAGGAAGATCGCGAAGGCAGTCGTGGTGTAGGGCAGGAGGCGGCGGAAGATTCTGGGGTAGCCTTTGGCGAAGAAGTTCCAGACGCTGCCGAGGTTCATGCGGTCGCCGGAGTAGATGTAATTATGGGCGCGGCTGACGAGGCGATTCAGGTATGCTTCGAGGGTGCGGGAGGCCTCGTCGGCGCGGACGGCGGAGAGGTCGGCCGCGGCCTGGCGGTAGAGCAGACCGAACTCGCGCAGGTCGGCGGATGAGAGTGTTTTGAGGCTGGAAGTTTCGACCTGCTGGACCAGGGTTTCGAGGCGGCTCCAGCTTTCTTTACGCAGGGCGATCCAGTGGTTGGAGATCATAAGGAAATTGGGTACGAGTCGATGAATCGGGCTATGAACCAAACTACGGGGAACAACGCTACGGGCTACGCTGATCAGCTTAACATTGAAACGCCCGAGCAGGTTGATCTGCGATTTCCGATTGCAGGAATCGGCAGCCGGTTTCTTGCGATTCTGACTGACTCTTTCCTTCAGGGCTTTGCGATATCTTTCCTGCTTTTTGTTTTTGGGCTGATTGTCAGCGCTGCTCCAAAGGCGTCTGCCGCGAATGCGGCTGCGATATCGAGTACAGCGGCGAAGTGGATTCTTGCTGGAACGATGATGTTTTACTTCCTGCTTTATTGGGGGTACTACTCGCTGTTTGAGGCGTTCTGGAATGGACAGACGCCGGGGAAGCGGCTGCTGAAGATTCGGGTGATCAAAGATTCGGGGCGGCAGATTACTTTGTTTGAAGCGCTGGCACGCAACCTGATTCGGGTTATCGATTTGCTGCCGGGGTTCTATCTCGTTGGCGTGATTACCATGATGTGCAACCGGGAGCAGAAGCGTCTGGGAGACATGGTAGCGGGGACGATTGTGGTGCATGAGCGCAGTGACGAGCAACCGCTGTTGAGTCACAACAGCCGGACGTTCACGGCATCGCTCTATCCTCAACCTCTGGAACAGACGCGAGAGCCGGTGCCTGCCCTAGTGCCTGCTGACGGAGTTGCGCGGCTGGATGCGGGAGACCTGACTGTGATCGATACGTTCTTCGGCCGGGCGCTCGATCTCGACCTGGAGAAGCGGGCGGAGATTGCGGGCAAGATCGCTGACCGGATGAGTGCGAAGATGCAGGTTCCTCTGCCCAAGGACGTGGCGCCGGAGCGGGTACTGGAGTCGATCGCTTACGCGATGCGCATGGGGCGGTAGGCCGGGTCGGTTCGTCATCGTGTCGTCATCGTGCAGGGGGGTCCCCCCCTATTGCCCGCGTGTATGTCTTTTAGATACAGTGGCTTACGGGACGTGATTGTCTGTAATGACCACATAACAAAGGGGTTATCTCCAAATTATTCCAGGTAAAAGGGTTAGCTGGTTTATTGTCGTAAATGGTGAAGCCCCGGCCTTTGGCCGGGGCTTTTTCTTGATTCCTATATCTAGTATAGCGGGTTGGAGTTAACTTAAATGCCAACTCGATCTTGTTTGATTTGAGTGACTTAGGTGGTTTGGGGGCTTGACAAGCGTTTTTTGGGCCAAAAACGCAAAAAATAATTTAAACAGCAGGAGGACGGGGTTCGAATTTACGAAGAGTGTGCGTCAACCGGAGATTTGGAAAGCGCCTTTAGCTCTTCGATGAAAGGTTTATATCCTTCGACGTCGTTAACGATCTCCCATGCGCGCTTGTAGGCGGGATCGCTTCCTGTGCGGTAGTCGTGATCGAGGATGTTGAGTTCCTCCAGTTTGTTCAGCTTGAGCAAGGTCATCTTTTCGATGGCCATGACGTGCAGATGAAATCTCCTCGTGGGAGCTTCGTTCTGGTACTTCTTCATCAGCGCCGAATGAGTGAAGACAGGGCTCACATCGTATGCATCAACTCGTGGAATACAACCTCGGAGAACTCCCAGGCCGGCGCGGATTTTTGGAAGGTTGGAAGAAACTCACTCACATCGACGACCAACGGAACGCTCGTCGAAGCCGGCAGGCAGACTGTCAACGTGGCTTGCATTTCACGGTCCGGAAAGTCCAGCCCAATTTCGGTGAGCGCCGCATTCATATACGCAGGGCCTTCTGCGTCCCATTGCTTTTGAAACTCCGGGCGCTTCTGTACCGCTGCCTGAATGGCCTGATCGTCAACCTGCAGTTTGAAATCGCTCTTGCACAAGCGGTCCAACAAAGAACCGCCTGGTGGAAAAAGGATGTTACGACGGGCAACCTGGCCGTCTCGGCGTAGCAAGTGGCGACGGTGCCCGATACTGTCAGCATTGCCGCGCAAAGGAGCAACGCCTTGAGGTCTCTTGCCATTGGCCTTCCTGTTTCCGTAGCTGAGAAGTCTACAGGAGGTTGCTGTTCCTGAAAATCCATGACGGTGTTACATGGAAGAACGATGTGCCCGGAGGCAATCCGATATCCGATTCCGCTTGGTACAATTAGGTTGGAAGCGGGAGTAGTTCAGTGGCAGAACGTCAGCTTCCCAAGCTGAATGTCGCCGGTTCGATCCCGGTCTCCCGCTCCAAAAGGATCAGCAGTTTACTAATATCGGCTTCGATCTGTGCTCCGTTTGTGCTCCTTTTCCTTATCCTTGCCATCGTCGGCGGAGGTGCCTACTGCGAGTAGACAAAATAGTGATGCGACTACGAACCGAGACCCGATGAGGAAGCGATTGACTATCATAGGTTCCTCCTTGGACTTCATGCGACGTTCCGACACTTATTTGACCGAATAGCCTCGCGCATCCATGCAGGCTGAGAACGCCCGCTTGAAGGTATTCATCTGTTGGTCATACGCAGCTTTCTGGCTTTGGTACTGCTGTTGCACCTGCGCCCCACCCTCCGCCGCAGCCTGATCTTTGGCAGCAGCATTCCCTTTGCGCTGTTGTCTGCCTCCCCGCACGGTACCTACAGTAGCGCCTACCGCGGCACCTGTTCCTGCATCTCCGGCAATTCCACCAATCACCGCACCGCCAACTGCGCCACGAGCCGCACCTTTGGCTCTACCACCTTTTTGTTGCGGCGCAGCATCAGCCGCCTGCGCCTGAGCCGCCTGGACATCAGCAGAAGACGGCGGCTGCGGAGCCGGCGTATCCGCGTTGACGCCTGTCTGCTGCTGAGCCGAGTTATAGCAGTCGGATTCATCGATGAGCTGCTGATCATGACTTTGGCCCTTTCCCGGAAAGGCGTAAAGGCCCACTTTATTGGCGGCTGAGAAGGAAGGTACAGGTCCTGTCGGTGCAGCGGGTGCGGCCGGTTGAGCTGAGGTAGAAGACGGTTGGGCTGGTGCACCCGCCGGGGTCTCTGTATTGGGCTGCGATTTCTTTCCGCAGCCAACGAAACACATAGACAAAGTCGCAACGCAGAAGAAGGTTGTTACACGAAAAGCGTTGACGATCGAAGGGGCATGCATTTCGACTTCCTTTCCTGGGGTATTGCATTCCCAAGCAAATCGGTGAATCGCCGGTTGTATCGCTTGCGAGGAATGTCTTCCCACACCGCGAGCCCTTGGGGAAGGGAGGGAGGAACATTCCTGAAACCAGTGTTGATCTCGCACTGGGTATCATCCACCTCTCAACCCTCGAGCCGATCTAGCGAATAAAAAAGAAGGCCAACCATCTACCTGTCAGTGGAGGCGAACAGGTAAGAACGATTGGCCATTCCCAGGACTTCATCAGTTCGCCTAGGAGCCCTTCTTCTTGCTCTTCTTCGCAGGAGCGTTTCGAGGCTGACCCTTCACCTGCGTCTCGTCGACCGCGGTTGATTCTTCGGTAAAAGTGGCACCTGCAGGAACGATGTAAATCTTTGCACTCTTGCTCTTTACCGTTCCCGTTCGCGCCTCGATACGCGAAGCGTCAATTCCCGCTCCTCCTTCTCCGGATGTGAGGTAGTACTTCACATTCACCGAACGCTGGCCGGCCAGTTGGGTCATCTTGACCGTCTCTGTTTCGTCGGTATATCCGACCACGACAACTTTGCCGTTGGGTTGGCGCTGGACCTGGAGAGCTACTTCGTCCAGAACCGCCTTGCACTCATTGTCCACGCGGCCTGGTTTGTTGGACTGATTGAACTTGCACTCTCCGGCCGAGATAACCTCTGGAGGAGCAGCGACAACCGGGAAGGCTTCAACGGTGACCATTGCAGAACAAGTCGTGCTCAGGCCACGAGCATCAACGATATTTGCCGTTGCCGTAATAGTGGACCCCGCATTGGCGGCCGAGGTCGTCTCCGATGCACTACCGCCGGTTCCGGTGATGTTGCCAGCTGAGGTCGTATAGGAGTAAGTCAAGGGGCTGTTATCCGGACTCTCGGCAGCGACCGTCACTGTGAACCCATCGCCCGGCTTGATTGTCTGTGGGCTGGCTGAACAAGTTGCTGTCGGAGGACGCGGTTGCCTGACCGTGAACGGTGAGGAACAGCTGGCTACATTGTTCTTCTTTTCCTTCGTATCGGTTGCCGTTGCAGAGACAGTGTAGTTCCCTGGAGCGAGACCGGTAGTGTCAACATTTCCCGTCGTCCCAGTGCCCGATACCTTGCCGCCGCTGGTGCTCCAGCTATAAGTAATAGTGTGTTTCGGATTGAAGTTCAGCGTGCTGATAGTAGCCGTCACCGGATCCCCAGACCATATCTCGGTTGGAGAAGCAGTGCAGCTCGCACTCGGTGGGATTGGCGGTTTCCCACCGAAGGTTAACACCACACCACCCAGATAACGCCAGCTATTCTGGTTCTTGGTCAATCCAGAGTTGTCGGTGAAGTCGGTATACAAGTAGTCCATCTGAAAGGGACGGATGGTAAAGCGCTCGTTCACCTTAAAATCAAATCCCAGACCGGCTGCTGCCGCGAATGCGTTGTTGGATGGTGCTCCACTGACTCCCGTCAAAGTCAGGGTATTGACGGCATTTTTGTAGACGTTGGTGTGCGCGCCGCCAACCAGTACTTCTGCGAATGCACGGCCCTTACGTCGGCTAATACCGATTTCGGGTCCGATCATGTAGGTGAATAGATTTCCTTGAACACTGGCTGATCCACCGGCCGGTAGGAACGGATTGCCTGCCGGAACTGTGATCGTTCTCGTTTGGCTACCGTAACCTTGAAATTCAGCCTTGAGTCCGATCAAGTGGCTGAAGTTGTACACGACTCCGCCGCCGCCACCGTTCAGATCGAATTGTTGGCCAAATTGATAGGCGCCGTTGCGGCTCTCGAAGTCGATGGCCTGATAGTGCACGTAGGAGTAGTCGAGTGGGATCTCCCATTTGGGATGTTCCTGAGACCATGCTGACAGCCCAAACAGCATGACATCCACAGCAAAGATAAGTGCAGTTCTGAGTTTCATTCAATCCCTCCATAAACTCTGAGTAGTCCGCAATCTCGATCTCTTGATCGGGCTCCCTAAAGGCCCCGGAATGCATCGGTCTCCGTACTCGGGGAGACTCGTACGAGTCCTCCCCGCTAAAGCGTTCTCTGCATCAGGGCGTGGAGAGAACCACTGCCGGACTGGTCGTGGCTGGGGTAGTGATATTGCTCGTGGCAGTCACGTTCGTCGCCCCTATCCCTGTGCTGGTGGCTAAACCGGTAAGACTCATTACGGCAACCGGTGGCAGCGAAGAATTCCAAGTTACTTGATTGGTGAGGATCTGCGTTGACGAATCGCTGAAGGTCCCAGTGGCCTGGTATTGCTGCGTGTTACCGAGACCAAGGTGCACATTGCCAGTCGGTGTGATCGCAAGTGTCTTCAGGGTTGCGTTGGTCGTGGTTATGCTTGACAGACCGGCCTGGCCGCCGAATATCGCCGCGATTATGGCTGTCCCTGGAGCGTTGCCCGTTGCCCATCCCGATGACCCAAGCGAATCGGAAACTGTCGCGACTGGCCCAGTCCCCGAGACCGCTGGCGGCGAGATCGCGACCCACGTGGCTGAGGCCGAGATATCCTGAGTGGTCCCATCCGCGAGAGTCGCCGTCGCGACAAACTGCGACGCGGTCCCTTGTGCGACGTTGAGAATAGATGGATTAACTATGGGGATAGTTGGTCCGACCCCAATTGACTTTATCGCTTGGACATTGATCGTTGCGTTCGTGGTGATCGTACCGAACTTCGCCGACACCGTAGCCGATCCCGCGGCGACCCCTGTCACGAGTCCATTTGCATCCACTGTCGCTATCGAGCCATTGGCTGGAGTAACGCTCCACGCCACGGCCAGATTGATGGGCTGCTTTGACGTATCGCTAAACGTGCCAACCGCAATAATCGGAAGGACCGAACCGACCGCCACTCCGGATGTTCCCGGGGTGAGCGCGATGGACGTTAGCGAGGCCGCAGTTACGCCCAGCGGAGCTGCTCCTGTCGTACCTTGGAAAGTAGCCTGTATCTGGGTCGTGCCCAAGGCCACCCCAGTGACCACTCCTTTCGGAGTGACATTCGAAACAGTTGCTGTCGCGGGGGTAGTGCTGGTCCAGTTCGCTTCCACGGTAATGTCTTGTTGCGTATTGTCGCTGAACACCCCCCGGGCCGCGAAGGGCTGACGGGTATTAGAAGCCATGGTCAGACCGCTGGCCTGGCCGCCTATCGGATAGACCTCGATGCCCAGTATGCCTGCGTTGGTCACGACCAGTGAAGACGGGCCAGAAACGGTTCCGGACGTCGGATCGGTTGCCGTAATCGTGGCTGTTCCGGCAGCGACGCTGGTCGCGCGTCCCGTGGTGGAGATCGTTGCGATCGTCGCGGGAGTTGAAGCCCATGTGACGCTAGTTGTAATGCTATTTGGTAGAGTGCGCTCTCCGCCGTCGCTGTAGATACCATAAGCCACGTATTGGTGGCCGGTGCCGTTGGCTATCCTGGTAGTTGCTAAGGAGATGCGGCTGCCCGGGATAACAGAAGTGGCGTCCGTAACGATAACCGCAACCAGTGCAGGCGCCGTAACGGTGAACGTTCCGGTACCAGTGACTGTACCGGCGGCGGGACCAGTGAGGGTCGCTGTAATAGTGGAAGTGCCCTGGCTGTAACTTTGTGCGAGGCCGGCTGAGTTGACCGTGCTGACGGGTGCCGTCGACGAAGTCCACGTCACGAGACCGGTAATATCCTTCGTTTGACTATTGCTGAAGGTTCCCATGGCGGTAAATTGTTGGGTACGTCCTGCTGCGACGGATGCAGTCCCCGGGTTTACCGCGATAGCTGTGAGATAGGGAAATACCGCATCACTGCATCCCACGAGCTCACCTAGAATTGCAAGAACTGCGACTAATAAGAGTTTCTTCAAGGAACACCTCGCAAGAAAATGATTTTTGTCGCAACTTCAGCCGGAAGGCTCACAAATGAATCATCGCGACGAATCAAACTACAAAGGGGCCGCTTCTGTTCACCCAGGGGAGGTGGCCGCGCACGGACCTGTTTGATCACGAGTCAAACGCAATCCTGGTGTGCGAAGGGGGGTACCAGGTAGCAGGTCAGCGCTGATCCTGACTGGCCTTGCTCTGGTTTCGTGGTGAATCTATTGCAACCGTGTCTACGAAAGCAATGAGACTTGAGCCCTAGTCCAGAAATCTTTCCCAGGAGTTAGCAATGGAGCGATTATCGATTGCCCTTCGCTCTGCTGTTTCTCTGCAAACGCAAGAGCGAAATTTGTTACCTTACACTGCGTTAGGTTAGAGGGTCGAACGCATTACCGCTACTAGGAAAAGCCCTAGTTTTTCCGAAATAATATTCTTGATTAGATGGGCGCTCCCCCCCTTGGTGGAGGAAGAGCGGAAAGCGCGAGGCAGACAATCTCCTGTTAATTCAGTGGAACAGGTCCCGTTGATGAGGTAGAGACGGATCAAGAGCAAGATGATGACAATCTGATCACCCAATTCGACAGCGGTGGGAACGATAGCCACTTCAATCTTTTACGAAGAACTGCGCCGACTTTTCAAGTAGTGTTCTCAATTTCTATTTTCCGGGAGCAGTAGACCGGAGTATCACGGCAGATGTGGCAATTACGACGCCCAAGCAGATTGCCAAGGCATTCGCGGGTTACGCGCATCATCGCGAATCTCTTGAATTCAGGAAGTTCGTGATTCCGCAGGTGCCGGGCGACACGCCACGAAGTCATATGCCCCGAGGCGTGCTCGAGTCGCTTGTGAAGATAAAGGGGTACGTGGCTTCCATTGCTGTCCTTCAACCTTATGTCATGGTGGGGATCGCGGTTACCTATTTGACAAGAGGTCGCTTCGATCTGGCGAAGAATTCTCCTGCCATCCCTGTGATGGATCAGGTCTACATCCTGGCAAGCGGCAAGCCTGAGGTCGCGCCTACGATGCCTTAGTGGCCGTTTGCGCTGAGGTACTGCTCGATGAGGATGAGTTCCTTATTGTTTTGCTGCTGGCGTTCGGCGTATTTGCCCAAGACAGACGTCGACTTGATGTTGAGCGAGGCACCGGAGGTCAGGGAGTGGAGGTTAGTAGCGGTGTAGGTGTGGGGATGATGGCGATCTCGACCTCGTTGCCGTTGATGGAGGCGACGGTGAGCTAATGCCTCGATGGTCATGGAGCCTTGCGGGACGACGTAGCGGGGAGGGATTCGGGATCCCTGAAATTGCACGGCGGGTCAGGTGACTTGGCAATCATTCGTGAAGAGTAAACCACTAACTGTGCCCTGTTTGCATTTACTAGTAGTGCCGGGCCCTTCATGCTTAGGGATTTCCCTCATTGTTTTCACCAATCATCCCGCATGAAGATATGCGTAGTTGTGCAAAGAGCCTCACGTCATTCACTATATCAAGCTCGTCAGCGATCTCTCGTGGAACTTTTCGTTCGACGGAAGTTGGGATACTCGCCCTCCGGCAACATTCTCGAAGAGCGATTACGGAACCAGTTCTGGACTCAGTTGGACCTTTGGCAACAGATAGCGGGTATTTAGTACTTGTTTCTCAGGAAACCGGGACGATGGGAATGATGTTCGGTGGCGGCCGCCGAAGGGTGATATGGGCAGCAAGATTGTTCCCTGGGAGAAGCGGAATGGATAGGGCGTTGGCGGAATGGGCCGAGAGTTACGGAGATCAGGCGGAGTAGGATCACGCAACACTGTTGAGTCCATCAAGATGGACGACTAAAGCACACATCGATGCGATAAATGAAAGCTAGCTTTGTCTCTGGAGGTAACCATCGCCAAAGGCGCCCGGATCACACGGTCACGCTGTGCTTCCACACGAAATGGAAAGCGAGGTGATTCATGGTTGCACCTGCACCGTTGAAAGAACCGCCTGATTTCTCTCTGGTTTTGGGGGGGCCGCTCTATCAGATGTTCAGGCGGGCGCACTTGACAGGTCCCACGCTGGAGCTGCTTCGTCGCCGGGTCGTATTCTTTATTCTTGTCTGTTGGGTGCCGCTGGCAGTTTTTTCGTGGTTTGAAGCTCATTTCCTCGGTGGAACAAAACTTTCTTTCGCTCGCGATATCTTGACCCACGTGCGGTTTCTGGTTGCGTTGCCAGTGATGATCTTGGCCGAAGTCATTGTTCACCAGCGCATCGGGCCGGTGGTTAAAGGGTTTATCGAGTGCCATATGGTGACTCCGGAAGATGTCCCAAAATTCTATGCGGCGATTGACTCCGCCATGCGCATGCGCAATTCAGTCATCGCTGAGATCGCGCTTCTTGCTTTTGTGTTCACGGGCGGCATTTGGATCTGGTGGCATCGTGTTGCCATTGATGTCGCGAGTTGGTACGCGTGGTCAGAGGGCGGCCGGATGCACTTGACGCTGGCAGGCTACTGGTTTGCGTTCGTCAGCGTGCCGATCTTTCAGTTCATTTGGTGGCGCTGGTATATACGCATCCTGATCTGGTTCTGGTTTTTGTTCCGCGTTTCGCGTTTAAGGCTTCAGCTGCTGGCAGCACACCCCGACCGGGCAGGTGGACTAGGGTTTCTCGGTAAATCCAGCTATGCCTTCACACCATTACTGTTCGCTCAGGGTGCGTTGGCCGCAGGCCAGATTGCCAATCGCATTTTCTACGAAGGCAGGTCGCTGCTTTCCTTTGAGGCGCTCATGGCCGGTTTTGCCATCTTCTTCGTTGTCGCGATTCTGGCTCCTCTGTGCGTCTTTACACCACAGCTTGCGCGTGCCAAACGCGAAGGGCTCAAAGAATATGGAATCTTAGCGTCTTCCTATGTCAGGGCGTTTAATCAAAAGTGGTTGCGAACCAAATTTAATGATGAGCAGTTATTGGAAGCCAACGACCTGCAGTCACTCGCTGATCTCGGTAACAGCTTTACAATGGTTGTTGAGATGCGAGCCATTCCCGTCGCGACTTCGGATGTGGTCCGGCTTCTCATTGTCACCGTTTCGCCTATCATTCCATTGCTGCTGACGATTATGCCGCTCGAACAATGGCTGCACCAGGTTGTCATCAAGATGTTCTGACTGTTCTGTCAATCTTTTAGGGCGGTCCGGCAATGCCTGTGGAGGAGTTCGAGAATTGGGGCAAAAAACTGCTTGGATCCAGCCTCAAGATTATTGCCCCAACTGGACAATACGATCCTACAGTGCTGCTCACCTCTAACAATCAACTGAACTGATAAAGTCTTCACTCGCGGCCGTCCTCAAAGGTGATTGCGGCTGCAATTTGTAGCGAATACCCCTGGAACATCGACTTGTTCGAGAATTCTTTAAAGTACTTAGCGCCCAGAGTGACTTTCCGCGCTGGTAAGATGACGTAGGAAGCGAAACCCAGGGCATTGACTCCGTAGTGCGCAGTTGCTTGAACGGGCGTGATACCAGGGCCACTCTTGTCGGTGGTCTGCCATTGTTCGTAGCCGACTAGTCCCAGCTGCAGTTGCAAGTCCTTTTGCAGCGGGAAACGTTGCGTGAGGGAATAGTCAAGGTTAAGGGTCTGGCCGGGATAAATCTGGGTGTCCTCCTGCGTGCCATGGAATTCGTACATCTGGAAGGCAGAGAATGCGGTCGCTTTGTTGTTGGTTAGATAGAAGGTTTCGCCTGCCGCCACGACCTGCGTCCAATAGCCAGAACCGACGTTGTTGCTGCCGCTGGAGTCAAATTTGCCGGTTGGGGCGAGGAAGCCGTAGATTGCGCGAATGTCAGCACGCCTCTTCTGCCACCCGAGAATAAACGGCTGATAGAACGAATCGGCAAATCCACCGCCACCGCTGATTGCTCCTTGAGCGTCCGAAGTGAGCGAGTTGTTCGCGATGGGCAGGGTGGCCGAAACTGAGAGTTTTGGGCCGCCCAATACTCCTATCTGTTTCTTACTCACCCATACAAAGCTGTTCATGTCCATCATCACTGAGCTTTGTCCGGTGGCCAATATCTCACCATTCGGACCCTTCAGTTGATCACGGGAGTAAAAGAGGAACATATTGGAATAGGTAAATCCAGATTCGGGGGTAACTCCGGAGTTGGTAGCGCTCATCCCCAGAGGGTACACACCTCTAACCTGCGCCTCGGCGGGCGAAGCGAAGGCGGAGATCTCCACGGCCAAACTCACTGAAATGATCCAAGCAAGCGGAAATGTGTTCTCATGGATTTTCAATAATCTCCGTCTCCCGTGTTATCCAGGCTCCTCATGAGATCGAACGTAATACGGTGTTCACAATGCGACCCGCAGTGGCTGATCGCGCCGAAACAGCCTTGAGATGATATGAGCTGCTAGTTGCGTCACATACTGGCGAAATTTCTCCAGAATTTCTCCAGGCTTTCTGTCCCGCCGAACAATGTCGTGAAGATCGTGGAGTCCGCCAGCAAGATGTGCCCGGCACGCTGATCACTGGGAGGCATCCAAATGCAGGAGTTGAACTCCGTGTTCCCGGCCGCAGTGAACGGATGGGGTCGGTCTAGATCAATCGGCTGACGCGTCAGGACACGAACAGCATTTCCGTCATCGTTGGTTAACGCATAGTGCGGCAAGTGGGGATGGAAGTTGAAGGTAGTGACTCCATTGAGCAAGCCAAGTTCGTCCAGATCCTTGTTGACCGTCAGTGGCATGATCTCCGTACTGCCTTTGACGACCGCCGGGCGCAGACCGAACTGATTCATCACTGGAACACCGAGTGCTGTCATTATGGACCGGGTGTATTGTCCGAAGCGCTGCTGGCGTGGGACGAGCGCGTCGCCGTGGTGAGTGTATTCCATCTGGCGCTGTTTCATGTCCATAGTGAATCCGACGTCATGATGTGGCCCGAGCAACAGACATGTCCCTTCGCGTTTCAGCCATTCGCGAATGGCCGCAATTTCCTCCGGAGCAGCCTCCTGCTCTGAAACCAAGTGGTCGAGGCCGAACACCATCAGTGTGTCGGTATCGTCCAGAACTCGGTCGTCTATCGGGACCTTGTATCCCGCCTGATCAATTCGCTGATAGACGGCAACCGGATGTCCGGTGACTTCTCCAACAATCTCCTGAAACGCTATCGTTGAGCGATGGAAGAGCTCGAGCGTCCCCGCAATTCCCTGCATGAAGTGCATCGCATCCCATTCGGTCGTTTCATAGGCGGGCCACGCTACTCGCCGGACTTCGGTCATCGTCGAGAAGCGATTATCCATTTCAGTGAGATCCCGGTTCGCTTCCCAGGGATAGCTCCATGTCCAGTAGATCGAAACCCGCCTCTTGCCTCGAATGTAATTCCGAGGGACATGGTTCTGGTTGTACGTGCGCGGTGGCTGTATTACGCTGCTCATAATTGCTCTCCATGTTCGGTTCGGCTAGGCATTTGAAGAATCAATTCTGATGAAGGCCGGCGCGTTTGTCTCCCAGTCTTCGGCAAAGCCTTCGAGGTTTTCACAAACGGTGTTGATGCCCAGAGTCTTGTGCAAACTGACTGCATCCTCGGTGTACTTGTCGAAGTCTGTGTCGAAAATACCCTGGTACATGATGTAGGGTTTCGTCTTTGATAGGGAAGAGCACCCATCGCAGGTGGTGGAGCTTGAGGGTAGCCAGACAATCGGGTAGTTCGGACACTGTTTTTTCGAGTTTTTTGGAGTACTCGTAAAAGACCGGCTCTCTTCCCGGAATAACCTTTGCGATGATCGTGAAGCCGTAGCACGCCGGCGACCTGGGAAAGATCGGGCCGTATCGTCCATCTTCTTTCTTAAAGAATCCCTCTTTCGGGATGGCCATCGCGGCCGGCTTCGTCCAGTCATTCTTCGCGGATGTCGAATCGTTTTTTGTGCTGTCGTTTGGAATTACCTGTGTCGCCATAGCCTTTCCCCTAACGATGGCTTAATCGCCGTGGATTTTCACGCGCCTGTCTTTACAATGTGCCGGCTATGGCTTTATTTTGCAGAACTCGCACCACTACGCGACGATTCTGCGCTTGCCCTTCCGCGGTCTTTTCGTTCTCGCCGACTTGCTCGCTTTCTCCCATAGCGCCGGGTGCCAGCATTCTGGTGAGGGGAACGCGACCCTGTTGAATCAGGATGTTGGTAACGGCGTTGGCACGGTCTTCGCTAAGTTTCTGGTTCATGGCAGTACTACCGGTGGCAGAGGCAAAACCTTTGACTTCGATCATGTAGCCTTCGATCGTTTTGGCCTTTTCTATCAGCGCCATTAATTGTGAGTTGTATTTGGGATCAACTTTGACCTGACCATTCCCGAAGTACACGGTTAACTCATCGAAGATATAGTAATCATCCAGTTGCCCGAAGCGCGTGACCGCGGCATCGATGGCTGCCTTATTTGCGGCGATCTTGGCATGATGTTCAGCCAATTGTGCCTGCTGTTGCTCTAAGGCTGCTTTTTGTTTTTCCAACTCCTCTTGGTTCTGCTGAGTTTGTGCCTTCGTTTCGTGCATGCCGGCATCGATGGCTTGTGCCCGTTCCAGATCATTGCCCTTGAACCTGACTTTTGTAGCTACCAATTCTTTTTGAGCGTTGTAGGTGCCCTCAACCTTGACAGCCAGACCAGGAATGAGAGCAGCCATTGACATATCCTTTTTGCGGGCCTTGAGCACTCCTTGCACTTGGGCTACGTCGGTGCTGTCGGTCAACAGGACCGCAATAAGGTTCGGAGATTCCGAAGTTTTCAGGATCATGGTGTCGCCGCTTCGCCCTTGGATCAGACCCTCCACGTTTGTGGTCTGGGCGGTAACTATTGTGGTCAGCAACAAAAGACCGATGAACGACAGAACTGCAACATTTGGGATTTTAATCCGACAGAATTGGTTCATAACCTCTCTCCGTTCTCAGCGTGGTTTCTAAACTCGGGATAGTTGAGCTCCAAAGCCCATCTATGACGCGGACACTCAATCAATGGTCAGCTGCGGCAACATCCCGAGGCCATTCGTCATCTGTGCGATACCAACTGGGATCCGGGTTGTAGAGCTCCATATCCTTCACGATGTTGATTGAATTAGACCCCAGGTCTTTCTGATAAACAATTTCGTCATTATTCACAATGAATGTCTTCATACCGGTAACTAAGTATTCGGGAGGGGACAGCTTGCAGGGCTCCTTCGGGATGGCCATCGCGGCCGGTTTCGTCCAGGCGTTCTCTCTCTGGGTGTCGAATCATTCTTTGTGCCGTTTGGATGCGCCAGTACCGCAATAAGTCTTCCTCCTAACAATGGCTTAATCGAGTCGCAAAGATAAACTTTGCATTCCGCCTTTCATGTCCATTGGTTTGCAACCGGCCCAGGCGGAATGCAACTAGTCGACACTGTCACGGAATGAAATTCAACTAGGGCAATCCCTATTAACATCTCAAGGGTTTCTGACTCGGGCGGCCTAGACCCTGGGGATTTCCCCAGTAGTAGTAGCGCGCTTTTTCGTGAGTCGGGAGTTTTGCGGCCTGGATCAGTGGAGAGCCGTTCAACCCGCTCGCCGCGGAAACGGCGGGTTCCCTGCTATTTGCTTCGATATCTTCTAGCAAAAAAGTGTTGTTTGAGTTCTTCCCTGAAGAACTCCGGCGAGGCACTGGCAAATCTACCTATTTAGGGATTTCCCTCATTGCTTTCAGCAGTTGCTCAGCGTAACACTCACTAACAGTAGCAGCCCTCCCCTGAGGTTCCGGTAGAAGTTTGCACGCCGGCTCCAGTCGACAGGAGCTTTTATGAGATCGAGCTTTCGGGCTATTTGGAAGATTCTCAATTTCGCCATGCTATTGCATTCGCCCGTTCCACCATTTGGATTTAGTCTGCTCGAGCGCAGTCCCAAGATAGCCAAAAGCGAGACGGCCCCAGCTGTCATGCTCGGAGGCAATCAATGAATCGCACGATCATAGTCTCTCCCCTGTTATTCATCATTGGACTAACGCTGGCCGCAGGCCCCGCAGCCGATCCTGTGCGCGGAATCTTGTGCACTGGAATGAGTTCGGGCCGTCATCTGAGCTGGAGTTTCCGTCCACGGGCTTACCATAGCGCAAGTCAAGGCCCAGGGAATCATCGTGCCCTCTCCTCGATACGGGAAAGTTCGCCGCCAGCAGCTCAAACACCGAGGGATATGAGACTTACTTCCGACGAAGGTCTTTGCTCTTCGGCAGCGAGTACTACTTCCAGCATGTCGACTCCCCGTCACGGGCAATCCCATTATTCATGGAGTCGACGTGGTTACGACGTGGTTAATCACTGGGGAGACGCACCCCTACAACACGGTCGGCGGCTACTTCAAGGACATAGCGCCGACGAGGACCGTGTTCAGTGGAGGACCAGGAGCATGGGAAGCAGTGTTGCGATACTCCTATACCGATCTCGACAGCAAAGGTGTGCATGGAGGCACGTTCGGGAGAATCACGCCGATGGTCAATTGGTACCTCTCCGAAAATGTCCGGCTGGAGATGGCCTATGGCTATGGACATCTCGATCGATTCATTCTCAAGGGCAATACGCAGTTCTTCCAGACACGCATCCAATTGCGGTTCTGAGGCCATCTCGAAGTGGACATGCTGGTCTTGTCGAAGTGACGAACAAACGCAGGTCTGCTGAGAACGCCTACGGAGAGCATCAAGCCCGCAAAAGGACAAGATAGCAAACAGCGGAGGACCCAGTGACACTAATCGGAACACGAGATCGGATTTACAGTCACCATTCCTCCATTTCGTCGAACGCGATGAGAGCCCTCGCTATGTTCGGCTTGGTTTGCCGCACGGGGAAGCCGCGGCATCTGCTGTGCCCGTCAGAGAAAACAGAGATTCCTCGCAAGAGTCGCCCTGGCCACGACCGGCTACGATCACGCCTTCTCCCTTTCTTCCTGATGATTCCCGTGTCGCTCGGATCCGGCGGTTGTGCACTTCGAATGGGACCGAAGATGGTCGCTCATGATCGCTTCGATTATTCCAGCGTTATCGAACGCTCATGGAAGGAGCAGATGCTCTTGAATATGGTGCGGCTCCGATACCTTGATCCCCCGTTTTTTCTCGACGTGCAGCAGGTCATCGCCCAATACACTCTTGAAGGCTCAGGCACAGCCGCTGCCACCGGCTTGGGAGGGGGCCCGAGCGCATCGCTCGGGGTCAGCGGACGGTGGGCGGAGAGTCCTACCGTCACTTACAACCCCATGAGCGGTGAAAAATTCACCAAGAGCTTGTTGCAACCCATTAGCCCTGTCGATCTTTGGGAGTTGGTTGAAGCGGGTTGGCCGATCTCAGATATTTTTAGAGTCACAGTCAGATCGATTAATGGGCTTCATGCCACGACAACAACAAATGCGCTCAAGCATCCGGGAGATCCTGACTTTTACCGTGTCATCGACCTGCTGCAGGAACTTCAGTCAGCCGACGCTTTTGGATTGGATGTGCAGGAGCGCGAGGGCAAAGGGACAGGTATCGTAACGTTTTTTCGTGCCGCAACGGCGGACAAATCCTCCATCGAAGCAGCTCGGACCGCGCGAGAGTTGCTCCGGCTCAGCCCCGATGCAAAGGAATTCAAACTCAGTTTTGGAGCTCTGCCGCAAGATGACAAGGAAATTGCCATGTTGACACGCTCCATGCTGGAAATTCTTATGGAAGCCACGGCAGGCGTGGAGGTCCCGGATTCCGATATTAAGGAAGGGCGCGCATCCAGGATTGACGATCAAGCACCGCCGACAGAAACAAAAGGTACCTTTAAGGTCCGAGTGCGATCATCATCCGGAAAACCACCGGCGAATGAGGCGTTCGCAGCCGTTCGATATCGCAACCAATGGTTCTGGATCGATGACCGCGACATCGCTGCCAAGCGGGGTCTCAGTTTTTTGATGATGTTGTTCACTCTAGTCGAGTCAGGTGCTACCGCAGCGCCACCGGTCTTGACCATTAGCAAACCCTAGATTTCTCGCTTCGGGACGGGTGCCCAGGTCTGAATGTCCCCCAGGTTCGACACACGAGCCCTCTGCCTTCGTTCTGTTTCTAAGGCCGCTGGAAATATCCGAAACTTGGATGAGAGTCTACCTGCCAAATTACTTCGATTCGCGAATGACGCGGCCCTCCAGCTTTTGCATAGGCCGCGTATCGTGAGGGTAGAGCTTGGCAAACGTCTCAACTTCCGCGCTTGAAATCTCCTCGGGTGTCTTCAGGACAAACCAGGTGACCCCTTCCGTGCAGGGAGGCGTCGTCAGCGACCCGGAATACGTATAGTAGCCACGATTGACCGGCAGGAGATCACCTGCGTGAATCAACACGCCTTCCGCAGTGGCCTCCTTATCCTTCTCCTTCGGCAAATGATCCCACACCGTCTGCAGCCCTATGTTGACCTTGCCCGGTTTTAGCAGAACAGCGACGACTGCCAGGTTTCCACTCGCATCCGAGTGAACCAGATGGATCACCATGTCGAAGCCCTTTCCATCGATTAGCTCCTCGCTCGGATGGTGAAAATGGAACTGTGTGAGCTGGTACCGATGATCGCCGACGGTGATAAAGCTCCCAGGCGCATAGTTCACCATCACGGTGTGACCGTTATCGATGATTCTGAGCGGCGAAGGAGCGTAGTCAAATTGGATCGGTGGCAGGTCGGCCTTCTCTGTGTGGCGGATGTCGATCGGTGACTGGTGGTGGCCCAGTTTGCACTCGGAGTAGGCAGGATCAAGCGCTCCCCACTTGTTGGGGCCATCCTTGCCGTCGTATGCCAAGGCGATGATGTTTCGGCTTTGCTTAACGAGTACTCGACCGTTTCGTATTGATTCCGTCGAGACGTGACGTAGTCGCGAGCTGGTTTCTTTCTCCGCGCCGTCATGACAGCGTCGTCAGATATCGCAATGCCTTTATGCCGGGCAGGAAAAAGTAAGCGCCTCCGCGAATGGTAGTGAACGCTGGCAATCCCAGAATCTTCTTTCGAATGGGGCGCTTCGGAATGGTCATATCGAGGCTGCCGTCCTGCGTGCCGACAAACGGGTCGCGCTCGTTGCCTAGCTCATGAAAACTAGCGTCGTTAGCCCAGACGTTCATCGCGAACTCAAATTGGCGAATGAGGCTCGCGCAACCGACAAACGCCGCGATGCCTCGTTCGATTCCGTCGTCGGGCTTGCCCTCGGGCAACGGCGGGCCGTAAGTCCCTCCACGCCGAATCATCTTTCTCCGTTGCATGTTGGCCGCGGTATCTCGCGGATTCATGCGGCGAATATGCGCCCCAAGCGGACAGCCATAACCGTAGGGGTCCATCTTGCCGTAGTTGAAATCGTTGGTGCGTTGCATGTCCCCACCAAGCTCCAGGTCATCTTTGTCGGGAGACAGAACCAACGGTGCGCCACTACGCCAGCGCCCCATCAGCTTGGCGGCCACCCATTCCTGTTGTTCAGGTGTATCGCCTTGTTGGCGGAGAAAATCGCGAAATGCACCAACATGCTCTTCAATCCGGAGATAAGCAACATAGCTACCGTTCCGGGCGAGAACCTCCGGCTGCGGCAATCCCGCAGGCGGTCCATCTTCATCCGGATAGCCCAGAAAAAACTCGCCGGCTTTAATTGCAGGACCGGAGCCGGGAGTTGGCTCCTCGCCTATTCCTTCGATCACCGGCTGCGAGAGTCGGTCTCTATATCCAAAGTGTTCGTGTGCGTAGGTGTATGGAGGAATCGCTTCCATATCCAGCGAAGAGAGGACCTTCACCCCATCGCACTGCAGGAGATACTCCCGATGCTCCTGCCTGCATCGCTCGCGTTCTGCAACATCGCGTGCGAACAGAATCACGATGGCATGAAGCTCCTCACTTGCCAACTCCCCCACCCAATTCTCCGGGTGGTTGGTTCCGATTGTGCCGAGAATCTCCGCACGGGCAGCCATGCCTTGGCGGAACTCTTCGGGGAAGGTAGCGAGCGCAGCGCGATTGACGCCGAGCGCTCGTAGGCCATTCCACGTGAACCCTATGGTCACCCATCTCGTTCCCGCGTTCCCTGAAGCGAGCGCCTTTGCCGTTCCAACTTTATCCAGAATTCCCTTCAGCCATTCACGCCCAGTACCCGACCGACGAAACGCGAGGAACTCGTATCTCGCAGCCAGCGCAGGAGGCCGTGAAATCAAAAAATGTTGAATGTCCTCAAGTTCGAGCATCTCGGCTCCTCAAGTGCTTTCTCAAGGCATTTCATGGTGAAAAAGACACAGACTCGGCTACTGCATCAGATCGAGCATGCTGGAAAACGCTGCCTTGAGCTTCAGTGCCTTCTTGATCTCGTCTGCGGAGACATAGGGATACTCTCCGTATTCAACAAAACTCGGACATTGGTGTTCACGAACGAACTGAACGAATGCGGGTACATTAGTTTTCCAATCCTCGGGAAACCCCTCGAGATTCTCAAAGACAGTGTTGAAACCGTACTTGGAGAAAAGCGATACTGCATCCTCCGTGTACTTATCGAAATCCGTGTCAAAGATTCCCTGGTACATGAAATAAGTATCTTTTCCGATGTCAAACAGAACCCATCGCAGATAGTGAAGTTTGAGCACCTCAAGAGCGTCCGGCAACCCCGCGATAGTTTTCTCGAGGAACTTGCCGTATTCGCGGATGGCTTCCTCGCGTCCTGGCTTGATCTTCGCGATGATCGTGAAGCCGTAGCAGGCAGGCGTTCGTGGATAGACCGGTCCATACCTTCCTTTCTGGAGTTTTAAATATCCCTCTTTGGGGATCGCCATCGCTGCGGGTTTTGTCCAGTCTGTCTCTTTCGCGGGTGCGGTTGCCTGCGTCGCCATATCTTTCCTCCAGGGAGCACGGAGCTCGATTGAGGAGAACGTACACTGAGTGCCGACTCCGATGAAACTAGGGAAATCCCCATATCAACCTATTGGAGCAGGTAAGAGATTTCCCCAAGTTACGCCTCGGCAGGAAGAGAAAATGCTCGCGATTCAGTCATCCCTCATTGGGAGCGATTGGCGTTTCCCTGGTAGTTGAGCTTGTATTCTTTTCGCCGAAGAAACTGAAAGCTCTTCAAGTATTAGGGGTTTTCCTAGTTTCTTCTCACACCAGCCGTGAGGTACTTTCCATCACGATGTCAGAATTCGCCCTTACGGGAGATGAAAGAAGCATCGGTGCATTTTCTGTGTGGAGATGAATGTCTGGAGCTTCAAGGGATTCCGGGACGCCTGAATTACGAAGGAAGGAGGCCAGCGATGAATCGGAAGCCAGAAACATTTCGTGGAATTCTTGAGCGTTTGCTGAGCGTGATCTGCGTGATCCTTCTTATTCCAGGTGACACCTTGGCGAGCGCTACCTATACAGGCGGAAGCCAAGCAACCGCTCCTCAGAGTTCTCCAGCACAAGGACAGGCTACTAAGATTTCCGCGGATCAATTGGACTCCCTCGTGGCGCCCATCGCCCTCTATCCAGACCCCATGCTCGCCCAGACTCTTGCTGCGTCCACTTATCCGCTGGAACTTATCCAACTTCAACAGTGGCTTACGAAACACCCTACGTTGAAGGACAAAGCACTCGCTGATGCCGTGGCTAAGCAGCCCTGGGACCCAAGCATCCAGGCTATGGCTGGTTTACCCGATTTGGTGAAGCGCCTTGCAGATGACATTCAATGGACGACGGACCTCGGCAATGCGTTCCTCGCACAGCAAAAGGACGTTATGGATGCCGTACAGCGGATGCGCAAGAAGGCTCAGGACAAGGGAAATCTAAAGACGACCGAGCAGCAGAAGGTCGAAACTCAGGTGATCGAAAGCAAGAGCACGATCGTTATTCAACAGGCGAATCCACAAGTCGTATACGTACCTTCTTACGATCCTGTCGTGGTATATGGGCCGCCGATATACCCCTACCCGCCGATTTACTATCCGCCGCCTGGATACTACGCAGCCGGCTTGGCGATCTCTTTTGGCATCGGCATCGCGATGGGTGCGTTTTGGGGCGGCGGCTGGGGCTGGGGTTGCGGCTGGGGAGGCGGCAGCGTCAATGTCAATGTCAACAATAACTTCAATCGCAACACCAATATTGGCGGCGGCAACCGGCCTTCACAGCTACCCAGTCGTGGTGGTGCAGGTGGCGTCGGCGGAGTCGGTAGCGTCGGTGGAGTCGGTGGCGTCGGCGGCGTAGGTGCGGTGGGGGGAGGTGGAGTGGGTGGCGCAGGAGGCGTGGGTGGCGCCGGAGGAGTTGGAGGCGCGGGTGGCGTCGGAAGTTCCGGTGGAGTTGGGGGCGTCGGTGGTGCCGGTAAGCCCGGTGGAGTTGGAGGCGTGGGTGGTGCCGGAGGAGTAGGCGGCGCGGGTGGTGCCAACCGTCCGTCACAACTACCTGCCGGAGGAGCCGGAGGCAACAACTGGCAGCACAATCCCGCACATCGTGGTGGCGCACCCTACGGAGACCGCTCAACGGCCGATCGATTCGGCGGCTCGGCTCGCGGCGACTCCCTTGCCAACCGGCAGGCGGGCGCAAGAAACCAGATCGGCAACCAGGGAGGAAATCTTCAAAGTAATCGCGGCGGCGCCGGCGGCGGCAACCGCATGAACGCAGGCGGCGGCGCTGGCGGAAGCAATCGTGGCGGCGGCGGCTTAGGCGGAGGTCCCGACCGCGTCGGAAGCCGCGATGTCTCGCGTCCCTCCAGCGGCGACCGCAGCGCCTTCGGATCAGGTTCCCGGGGAGGCTACAACGGCTCCTCCGCGCGATCCTCCAGTAGCCGCGGATCCTCCAGTTTCGGCGGCGGTGGCGGCCGTGGCGGTGGGGGTGGTCGTGGCGGCGGCGGCCGGCGTCGCTAAGGAAAAACCATGAGGAGCACAAAAATGAACTCACGATCCGCGAGAAAAAATCTCTTCGAGCTTCTTTGGATTGCGATCATCGTCACCTGGGCAGGTCTCTCTACTCAGGTTCTCTTCGGCGCGCATCAAGCCTCCACCGGCACTCAAGTTCCTCCCGCAAAAACTCCCGCCGTCACGGTGGCTCCTCACTCCGTTGAAGGCGAAACCTTCGCTACTCCGCAGCAAGCTGCGGATGCCCTCATCGCCGCCGCCGGCAAATACGACGAACCCGCACTCGCAAAGATCTTCGGGCCCAACGGCAAAAAAGTCATCTTCACGGGAGAAGCCGCCCAGGACCGGCAAAGAGCCTTAGGTTTCGCCGTCGAGGCCAAAGAAAAAACGACAGTCGCCGTCGATCCAAAAACTGGCACGCGAGCCTTCATCATCGTCGGCGATGAGAACTGGCCATTCCCGGTACCCATCATCAAGATCAACGGCAAATGGTCTTTCGACGCCAAGGCCGGCGAGCAGGAACTCCTTTACCGCCGCATTGGTTCCAATGAACTAGACGCCATTCAGATCTGCCACGGCTTCGTCGAATCCCAGGACGAATATGCGCTTCGAAGCCGCCAGCTCTACAGCGTCAACCAATACGCACAGCGCATCGTCAGCACGCCCGGCAAACAGGACGGACTCACGTGGCAAACCGCCAACGGTACCTGGGAGGGCCCAATTGGCGAACAGATCGCTAAGGCCATCGCACAGGGTTACACCCCCGGAGAAATGCCCTATCACGGGTACTTCTACAAAGTCCTAAAAGGACAGGGCCCCGCGGCGCCTCTCGGACAACTCGATTACGTAATCGAAGGCGTCATGATCGGAGGCTTCGCTCTCGTCGCCGCGCCCGCACAATACCGCGTCACCGGAGTAAAGACCTTCATGGTCAGTTACGACGGCGTTGTCTACGAAAAAGATCTCGGGCCTAACACCATCGAGCAATTTAAAAAGATGGAGCGCTTCAATCCCGACCTATCCTGGCATCCCGTTAACGAGCAGTGAGGGTGAGTTACGCAGGGCATTTCTCCCATTTGGCAATTGAGACCTAGCTACAATCTCTGGTGGCTTATGTTGAGAGATACGAATTCTAAGCTGGAACTAGAAGACATCGAAGACGCAAATACGTGTCCTCAATGCAATCCGGACACCGACATCGGCACAGCACATTCCACTCGCGAATCCCAGGCACGCGGGGGAATTGATTCAGAGTCCTGCGACCGTGAGACTCAACCCTCCCAACAGGGCTACGACGCCGAAGAGTTCTAGTTCCACATTGTTGGAGAGTCGAATGAAAAACTGCACGACGATGCCTTTGCTGCTCGGCACTCTTCTGATATTGGTGTCAGTTCCGGGGATACTCACAGGCGCAATCGGATAACGCTCCGCGCGGTGCCATGGCTCTCCACCATGGATAGTCCCTACCTGTCCCTGATAAGCCTCGTAAAGTGTTGGCCCAAACAGAATATTCGCCGCGAAGTGCTCATGATCACTGACGGTATCGACCGGCTTCACGGCGAAATACCTACGGCCTCGCAACTAGGTCCAAGATTTGGAGCAAAAAGGACAAAGGGACCAACTGTCTATCACAGCATGCCTACCATCAGCGTTGACGCCGACTCCGCGAGCGAAACCAGCCAACGCTACAACGTCATCGTCAGCAGCATCTACTCGCCAGGAATTGGGAGAGCGGCAAGAAGTTCATGGGATCTCGACCTCGGCCTCGGAGGTCTTTCCGAGATCGCGGACGAAACCGGAGGCGAATGCTACTCCCTCGGCACCTCGAACGCGGTCAGCTTCAAACCCTACCTCGATCGGTTCCAGAAAAACCTCAACAACCAGTACTACCTGGTCTTTTTGGGGGAGCCAATGAAGAAGGGCACCCTGCAGCGGATCAGGATTTGGACAGAACAATCCAACTCCGAAATTGCCGCGCCAAACAACGTCTGGATTCCTGGGCCTCAGGGCAACAACAACGACAAATAACAACTAGAACTGGAGGCCACTTACGTGCCCATCACGAAGAGGACCTCTGAATCAAGATCCACGCCATCATCGCGGCTCCGTACCGCTCGCGTCTCACGGCAGAACCTAAACCATCTTCTTCTGGCCCATTAAATGACAAGTAGTTCTTACTCGATGTTAGGTGAGCGCTATGCGAACAGCATCTTGTGGTCATGTATATAGGTGGGCATTCTTGTGCAATGAGACAACACAAGGGGATCGCGCGCGAGGCTGTCGAACGCGCGCATGCCTTGTATGCTGTTGAGCGTCACGCCAAAGATGCGCCTTGCGAAAGAATGTCTTCGGATACTCCTAAGAGAAAGGAAAAACTTGCAAAGCGATAGAGAATCTTAGCGACGATAAAGCCGTCGCGATGATGGGGCACCCAGATTTCAGATGTGAGCCAGCCGCCCCATGAATGGGGCACCTCGGCATCCCGCCCACATCTCAGAAGCGAGATGTGGTGAACCCGGCTATGCCATATGGATTCTCCTTTTCATCAGATATTGGGGCTTCGCCGAGCAGTTGGAAGCCCGACGCGTCCCGGATTACGTCTATGCTGCAGTGGCAGCGCGACCGGTTGGGCTCCAGGTCCATCCGCCATCGCTGTCGATTTCCAGCACTGCGTCGTACAAGTCAACCGATTCGGCATCCTCTGCGAAAGCTATGTATGTAATGGAGTTTTCATCGAAACGCCGCAATATCTCTCGTAACTGCGCTGGTTTGAGGGACTCAGTCACTCGATCGAGCAGGGCGAAGGCGGGCCGTAAGAAGATCAGCCGCGTTATAGCAAGCAGTTGTTGCTGGCCCAACGAAAGGACGGTCGACCAATCGCGTTCCGTGTCCAATCCACCAACCCGCTCCTGAATGGCGCCTAAACCCACATCGTTCAGGGCACTCGTGATCTGACTGTCGGTGACGACCTGTTCCTGGCCGCTGCGACCCAGAACATCCCGAAGTGTTCCTGGTGGCAGATAGGGTCGCTGGGGCAGGAAGAAAATGTCATCGAGCTGGGGCCGGACGAGCGTTCCTTCGACAGCCGGCCAGATGCTGGCAGTGGCTCGAAATAGAGCGATTCTAGCGCCTTCGTTCGGTCCGACGACCAACACATTTGTCCCGCGGCGTATCTCCGCGGTCAGGTTTTTGAGCACCTCTCGGCCTCCATCGGGCGAGAATAGTGTCAGGCCGTCGTAAGCGATGCGGCTGTCAGCTCCAATGACTTCAGTCGCAGGGCGGGCGGATGACGGCCGGTTGTCGACAGCTTCCGCCATCGCGCTGAGCCGGGTAACGACCGCCGCAAACGTCGAGATGGCTTGAAATTGATTGATGATTAACGAGAATGCGCCGAGCAGTTGGGCGAAGGCCGCCGCCGATTGTGTGATGACACCGAATTCCACGTTTCCACGAATGAACATCGGCGCCACGATCAGTGCCGGGATGAGCTGGATGAAGTTGTTGTAGCCAGTCGTGAAGATGCCGAGGTTGCGGTTTACCGAGGTGATCCGCCGAAAGTTGTCCGCAACGCCTTCGATACGTCGAAGAAGCCGCGTAGTTAAACGCCCTTCACGCCGCAAGAGCGCAACTGACTCGCCATTCTCGCGTACGTGGATCAATTCCGAGCGGAATGCGGCCTCCTGGTCCGATTGGCGGTAATTCAGCCCGATCAGGGGCCGACCCAAAAAGATCGCGACCGCAGTGCCAATGACGGCGTAGCCGATCGCGACACCGAATAGAAGCGGGCTGATGGTCCAGAGCACACCCGAGAAGGATATGACGGCGAGTACTCCATTCATGAACATGAGCGTGAAGGAGAGAGTAGTAGCCGTGAACACGCGAACTTCTTCGGCAATCCGCTGGTCGGGATTTTCAATCGCGGCGGACTGCTTGAGGTAAAGATAAGTGCGATCCGCGAGGTATTTATTGATGATTCGTTGTGTCAGCCACACGCGCCAGAACAGCCCAAGCCGTTCCTCGGTAAATCGGTAAAAAACGGCTACCACGGTGGTTACGGCGAGCACGGCGACGAAGAAGATCGCTTGTCGGACGAATCCGGCCTCGTCGCGGTGGGCAATCGCCGTAAAGAAGTCGCGGCCGACATAGCTGTTGACGACGTTGAGGCCATTTACCGTCAACGCGAAGGCGATGAGTAACGCGAAAAGGCCCCGCGCTTTCCAGCGCACTTCGGACGTGAAAAGATCCTTGACGGCGCGGACGAATCGCCGAAGGGTTACGCGGTCAAAAGCGACAGGTTGTTCGCTCATACGCCGTCTCAGTGGAGAAGGGTCACCTCAACTTGCCTGTGACCGTGGACTGCGGCCCGCGATTGCGAAGCGAATTATAGGTCCGCAGTTTGGGTGTTTTGTATCCCGGCAGGCAAGAGGTTCATTGCAGCGCGCGTATGGCGATATTGTATATCGGGGTAGGAATCGGCCCTCCTCAATCGCTCCCGATGGGAGTGTGCTCTCCGCTGTCGGGGGTTGTCTGAGCCGGTGTTTTGTGCGCCTCCTCCCAGGCTCTCACTTTCGGCCGTGCCCGATCGAAGAGACGCGCGAAGTTTCCTTTGCGCACCTTCTCACTGGCCTCCGGGGTAAGCAGATTCCACAAGGGCTGATACTGGTAGAAGACCTTCAAGTAGCTGTCCTGGCTTCTGGGAGCCACTTCGTCCGTACCGAACAGAAACCGATCCGGAAAGCGATTGATTAAATCCGCCGTGATCTTCGTCGCCTCAGGACTGGAGACAACATACTTGGCAACCTCGTCCCACGAGATATCGCAGTCAGAAACTGATGATCGTCAAAAAGCGATGTACGCCTGTATCATCGGCATCCAATTCGTGATCCCCGAACTATAGGGAGTAAAGGTCCCGGTATAAGGAGCTCCTCCGGTGATGTGGACCAGCTCTGCGTTGAGCCACAGCCGCTCGGTGGGAAGGTAATACCACCTTAGTCCGGCCCCATACTCATAAGGGTCGCGGAACTGCCCGCGCACCCATGATGCGCGGACATACGGCATCAGTTTTTTCGGCTTGACAAAGTAACTCGCCGAGAGCTCGCTGCCGTGGTCAAATGTGGATGCGAGCGGAAGCGGTCCGTCGGCGTTGAAATCATTTAGCCAGCGAAAGAAGTATTGCCCGTTGACCGCAAGCCCATTCCATTTGAGGCCGTAGTCAATTGCCGACATCTTATACGTGGCATCCTGGAGTGTTACACCCGGCGCAAACGCTCCGGTCGCGAAGGCCTTCACGCCGTCGGAATTGTATATTGAGGTGTTCTCGGGACTGGATTGGTCGAGATCTGAAAAACGATTCTCCCGGGACCTTGTAAACGAGGTACCTAGTCGAATGCGAACTTTCCTGGAGGAGAAATAATCATCGTACATGTTGCGTGCTCTACCGGGTGGCCCGAAGTCTCCTAGCGGCTCCCACCAGGCGCTGCCGGAAACCAGCAGATTCGTATCGATCTTGTTTGCCGCGATACTCAGGGTATTGAGACCGTTGCCGATCATCGCCAGGTAATTCAGTCCCTTCACGGGTTGTCCGTTCATCACAACGCCCTGAGTGAACCCGGGGCGGAAGAAGTTGTCAGCCATGGTCCTATCATTTGCCGTGAAAAATGGAAACGTGCCAATCAGTGATCGGCTGCCCGGAACGCCAAAGTAACCTCCGGTTAGCGTGAAAGCCTTGCTGAATTGCCAGCCAATGTTGCCGGCTACGATGATCGACGCCGCTCCGGCGGATGTCCAGATGGTGAAGCTATATGGCGCTCTCTTGCTGAAGATGTAGCCGCCGAAGATCATCATTGAACGATTTACCGTAATGTCGTTGCGCTTATCAACAGCGTAGGTATTGCCCAGATGGTCAGTGAAAGTATCTTGGCTGGAAATAGTGTTGATATATCGCACCTGGGTAAGGCCCTGGAGTTTCAGCAGGAAAGGCACCTCAGCGCCTTCGGGAGCTTCCCCGATTATGATTCCATCTCGATAGCGATTCTCAATCGCCTGTAGTGCGGAAACGGGTTGCGGCTGCGCGGCTTGGGTGCGCGGAACGGCGACATCGGTGACCGACCTTGCAAGCTCCCTTGCGGCAGCAAAGTTCTGTTGCGACGGAGAAGAAGCACCTCCTGCTATCGGTGTCGGAGGCGAGCCCAACCGCTGCTTTAGATCGGTGACTACCTCGAGCAGCATCTTCTGCTGTTCCTCAACTTTATTGAGCTGCTCTCGTAGAGCAATGTTGTCGGTCTTGAGTGCCGTGACTTCGCTCGCCAGGTTACCAGACTCAACATCCGGTGACTGGCCGTATGCGACTGCCGTTAAACCCATCATGAGGGCTGCTGAGAAGACACAAGATTCATACTTTATCCGCATGACTGTTCAGGTCCTCCACTGTTGCTGCCCAGCCGATGACGTTACCGGGGAATTGGTGAGTAATATCGGTTGCGACTGTGGCGACCCTTCCTTCGTCAATGCCGGCTGTCGTCCACGGCGTGCGCTCCTATAGTCGCGTTGAAGGAAATCGCAATGCGGGGCGTTTCTCCTGCGTAAGGGTGAACCCAGTGGTATAGCCAACTAGGGAACATCACCAGCAAGCCAGATTGCGCTCGAACTCGAAAAGGCTCTCCGTACGGATCGCCCGGTGCGCTCACAGCTTCAGCCCCGGCACGAGGGTCGAGAAATTCCAGCATGCCGCTGAGTGGTCGATCCGGATTCTCGCTGCCGCTATCCACGTAATAAACTCCCGACCACGCGTTATCCGGGTGTGAATGCGGAGCATGATAGGCACCTGCCCGACAGACCGTTGCCCATGCCGAAATGGAGAGCGTACCCGTGAAAACATCCCGGCCAGACGTTGCACAGATCATTCGGCGCAGAGCCCAGGTGATCCATGAGGTCAATGCGGCCACATTCTCGTCTGACCGATGAAGGAAGTCAGTTCGCGAATGCCAACCTCCGACATTGCTCTTACCCAGACTTGGATACTCCGCTTCCTCGGCCAGAATCAGCGCATGCAGCCCCTGATTCATGGCCTCAGCATCTGGTAATCGCACCCTACCAATCAAAGTAGGGAATGTTGGCGTAATGTCGAGTTCCATAGGTCAGGCTCAATCAGCAGAGAGTTACAGAAAGCGCGAGTCCAGCTTCACTGGTCTCCTTGTACTTACTGTTCATGTCCTTGGCGGTCTGAGCCATCGCGGCGATCGTGGCATCCAGATCGATCCGATGCCGGCTGGCGATCTCATTGGTGGCGATTACATAAGCGGTCCATGCCTTGATCGCGCCGAATGCGCATCGCTCGATGCACGGAACCTGAACAAATCCGGCCACCGGATCGCAGGTCATTCCCAGGTGATGCTCCAGTGCGGACTCCGCGGCGTTCTCGACGACTCGGGATTCCGAGTCGTGTGCAGTTGCGACCAATGCCGCCGCCATTGCCGATGCCACACCGATTTCCGCCTGGCAACCACCCTCGGCAGCAGACAGCGTTGCATTGTGCTTGCACAGGTAACCAATTGCTGCAGCAGCAAGCATGCCCTGTCGAATCTTCTCTGGTGGAAGTTTGCGACCGCCTTCGCCCAGAGCATAGACCACTGCCGGCATGACTCCGGCGGAGCCGCCTGTCGGCGCTGTGATAACAAGGTGGCCCCGCCCGTTCTCTTCAGAGCCCGCCAGAGCGTATGCCGAAACCATGCCAATTATGCGTTCCGTCTGGTATTGATCATCCATGGCGCGTTTGTAGACTGTTGCCGCTTTGCTGTTCAGCTTGATGGGACCGGGCAACACACTATCTTCCGGTGCGGCAAGTCCTGACTTCACAGTGGCGACCATCGCGTTGGTGATTTTGTCGACGAAGGCATAGACCTCCTCCTCACTTCTCCCCGGTATCGCCATCTCATTGGCGAGAATCACTTGTGCAATCGTCAGCTTGTTTTGATCCGCATGCTGGCGTAGCTCCTTCATTGTCGAAAACGGATACTTTGGCGGATTCTTCTTCGGAGGCGTGTACCCTTTCCACTCGATGAATCCGCCGCCTACTGAGTAGTATTCCTGCTCAAGCAGCACGGTGCTCCCGGCCATGAGCTTGCACGTCATTGTGTTTGGGTGAGGGAAGTTACCTTTGACGGCATCGAATACAACGTCTTTGAGCGACACATTCACAGTCGTTGCACCGAGCTTGACTGGGAAAGACTGGTCGGGGTTGTCGCGCAAGCCGTCGAGAAATGCGGGATCGACGGTTGCCGGTTCCTTTCCGATCAACCCCGCGAGGGAAGCTCGCTCTGTGCCGTGTCCCTTGCCTGTGGCGCTGAGGCTGCCGAACAAATTAACCTTGAGCGCGGTCGCCTTGGCGAGTTGGTCCGCCGGCAGCTTAGTGCATCGCTGGTAGAAATCGTAGGTAATGCGCATCGGACCGATTGTGTGAGAACTCGATGGCCCCGGCCCAACCTTGTAGAACTCGTCCAGCGTCGTCATCACGGGGCCTTTTTGTTCCTTGACGACGTTCAAGCTGGGAGAAAGCTCCACATTACCTGGCCCTCCCGCCACCCCCTTCGGCTCTGCACCTGGTGGCAACGGCTTCACCTGGGCGGCCACGGCGGACACAGAGCGCCCGGTCATCACCGCCGCAGCGCCGACCACAGCGCTGCGCATCAGAAAGGCGCGACGATCCACTCCGTGGGGAATAGCCACCGGCTTCAACTGGTCCGAAAGGTCGAACGGATCATCCTGAACGGGTTCGCAGGTTTGCTCGATCGAGCTGAGCTTTTCGGCAGATATCTTATTTTCATTTTCATACTTGGACATAATGGACCTCTCACTTTCTACCTGCGCAATTTACAGTAGGCTTGAATCTGATTTGGGCCAACTAGGGATTCTCCTAGCCCAATTTATTTGAAGGCAGTCTCGAACTGGCGTAGAGCAGAAGACGAGCTTCGTAGGCTCCAACAAGCGCGTCTAACCCCGCTCTATACCGTGTCTCGTCACTTGTGTGCGGTAACGGTGATCTCGATGTTTCCTGGTCCTACCAAGCCAGCAACAACTACCGTAGTTCTGGTGGGCCGGGGATCTTTGAAATAGGTTGTATACACTGCGTTCATTTGCTGGAACTTAGCACGGTCGGCGAGATAAACCTGTACGCTAACGACGTTAGCCTGCGACATTCCTGCTGCTTTGAGGACCGCGTCAATGTTGTCTAGGCATTGCTTCACTTCAGCATCGAAGTCGGCCGGAATTTTCCCCGCCGCATCTTCGCCGCCCTGGCCTGAGACAAAGAGTGTGTCGCCAGTCAAAATGCCTTGGCTGTAATTCCCGCCCGGCTTAGCACCAGGCGGAACAATGATCTTCCGTTGTGCATAAACGGACGCACCGAAGCCAGCGAAAACTAATAGAACGACGCATGCGAATTTGTTCATGGTTTATCCTTTCGCGGAGCAACCGGGCTTATGTTGGTGCTACTTTGAGCTACAACAGGAGTCGGGCAAAAGTACTCAGGAAAAAGCGTAGCTGCCATCACCACCAGAATCGAGATTCGACGTGCGTTCATGGTGGATCTCCTTCCCCTCTCAATTACCCGTATCCTCCGGACTGGGAGCCGAGCCGTGGCAGTTCCGCCGCCCCTCAGAAAGCAAATGTCTTGCCGTACGAATACTTGAAGGAAAACTGCACCCGATAGTCGTTGTAGTTATAGCCGTTCCGGAAATTCACTCGCCGTCCGTACTGAAACTCGCCGCCCGCCATCACGTTTTTGATTGGGTTGTATAGCAGGTTCGTAAGCGCGTAATATCCCTGGTGAAAATCGCTCGCCGACTCAGCATCGGAGTTCCAGATGTTCTCCATCGAGCCTCCAATCGTGCTGCTGAACTTTGGGCTCCAGTTATGATCAACAAACGCAACCGCGCCGAGAATCGGAAGAGGAACGCCTTTGATAGGGGTTACCGGATTCGAAAAGTTATTCTGGACGCCGATATCGACCGGTGCGTCGTTCATGTAGTTCTGAACGCCGTGGCCATAGATCAACTGGAGCTTCGCCGTCGTGTTCTCTCCGAACTTGAGATTCGAACTCGCATTAATGCCCCAGCCAAACGCTGAACCGCTGAAATTCAGCTTCGGCGTCGCATTGTTGTCCACCCACGCAATTCTCCGGAACATGCTCGCAATCTGAAAATATCCCCACTTTCGCGTGAAGTGACCCTGCATCGAGAGATCGGGAAGAATGAACTGTGGCGTAATATTCGAGAGTTCAATGCGTCCGCTGTAAACTCCCTGATCCGCGCTGGCTCCAGGACGCTCTGCTGCAATCATGAATATATTCCGCTCCGTCATGATAGGCGTCCACCGAAACTGCACATTCCGGAAGAACACCATGCCGTTAGGGCCCCAGTATTCAATCGAGTTCGGGAAGACACCGATATCCATGAACGGGCTCCAATACTGCCCCGCACCGAAGTGGCCCATTTCGCCCCACGCATGTCGCAACCGGAACGTTGTCTGCCCGGCGTCCACACCAGTCCCGAAAAGTTCAAACTCAAAGATCGTCTTCAGATCGCCCAGTGATGTCGGCGTCGAAGTCTTCACGCCGAACCTGGTCTGCCGAACACCCCAGAAAGTCTGGCCGTTTGGCCCAAACTCATTCGCAAACGCCGGCAACTTCGTCGGCCGCACCACGTCAAACCAGTTCGGATCTATCGTCCCGAAGTTATAACCCGAATCGGTCATGATAAACCCATAGATGTCCATCGTGCTCTCTGACCCCGGCTTCTTCTGGTCCGCCTGCTTGCCAAGTGCAGGAGTACCAGCCGCTGCTCCATAAGAATGCGCCGTGGGATTAGCACCAACAGACGTAACAGCACTCACGAGCGAATAGCTCGGCCCACCATCGCTCGCGTGGTTGGAAGCAGGCTGGCCCTCAAGTTCATCGAGCTTTCCTTTCACCTCGTCCATCATCTGTTCCAGTTGCTGGAGCTTCCCTCTGAGCTGCTGCACATCCTGTGCCTGCTGCTCTGGCGATGGCAGCGTCTCTCTCGGCTGAGCAGGCTGAGCAGTGACGGGCCTACTCCAGACGGCTGCTGTAGTAAGCACCGCAAAAAGAAAGACGGCTTTTCGAGTGACTTTAAAGGCGTGTCTCATAAGGCTGCTCTCCTCCGCAAAACCGCTCGCGCAAATCTGTCCCTGCTGCTTGATGTTGAAAATCTTTTATTCCTCGCAGCCCATCGCAACAACTAGGAGATTCCCTAGCTAGGGAAACCCCCAATAGCGCAAGCAGCATGCATTCGGGAGCTTTTGAAGAAAAGCCGTCGTCGACGCCAATCGGTCACCAGACCTTCTGTTCCCCACCGTCCTCCTGGAGCTGCTCCACTAAAGGGTCACCAGAAAATCCACAGAAATATTTTCAAAAGATGACATTTTTTAGAGCCCGAAAAACGACCATCCTAATCACCACAAAAAACCATCAGCTCACCACGGTTTCACCACAAAAAACCATCCAAAAAAACGCACAAAAACGCGCAACCCCCGTGTAAAACCGCGGTATTCTCACCCAAAAAATAATCCCCAGACAATTGTCAATAACAGCTGACGGTTAGGACTTTTCCTAGTTGCCGCATTAAGGCTAGCTCTCTATTATCGGTGCAATCTTGTCGACCAAACACTGAGAAACCAAACAAGAGGCTCAGGCCAATCGAATGAAAACAAAAGTTTTACTGGCTGATGATCATCCTCCGTTAGTCGAAGCCGCTCTCACTATTCTGAAACCCCACTACGATGTCGTGGGGATCGCAACAGACGGAGCGATGTTGGTATCAGAGGCTCTCCGTCTGCGCCCCGAGGTCATCGTCTCTGACATAACGCTCCCCATTTTCAATGGCATAGAAGCCATCCACCGCCTCCGTACATCCAACTCGCAAGCAAAGGTAGTGTTCCTAACGGTTCATTCGGAAGAAGGATTTCTAAAGGCCTGCATGGCCGAAGGCGCACTAGGATACATCCTCAAATCGCGCATGAAGACCCAACTGATTCCAGCAATTGAAGCAGCTTTAGAGGGCAAATCCTATGTCTCCCCCTTTGTTGCCAAGTGATTCAGAACGCAAGCTTGAGCGCGAATTGAACAACACGAGGATTGACGCTAGTTCTCCCGATAACGCCAAAAGCAGGCGATGCAAAGTCGTTGTCGGGATTTGCAAACTGCGGATGATTCAATGCGTTGTACATTTCCGTGCGAAATTGAACGCTGCTGCTGTCCGACAGCCACCGAAGTGGTGTTGTCTTTGAGATCGCGAGATCGATGTTCGCCTGTCCAGGCCCGTTCGTTATCCCAGTTGCGCTATTGCCGAAGCCAGTTCCAATTCCGTCCGCCCCGATGACCAGAGGAGTTATGAAACAAGAGGCGTTGAAGTAATGGTCGAGCTTGTTCGTGATCGGGCCGTTGGTCACAAACTGGCTTTTGGTGCACGTTCCTGACAATTCGGCCTTGTCTTCGCTTATTCCAAAGACATTGTTCGGATTAGTATCCGCGATCGTCGTTGCCTTTCCCGACTGAATCGTAGCGATCCCCGAGACTCCCCAACCCCCGAGGACCCCGCGTTCAAAGTCCTTCGCGGGGCTTGGGAATTCCCATATACCGCTGATTACGAATCGATGCGTGCGGTCGAAGCTTGCTCTCCCCCACCGCATAATGGGAGAGTTCTGATCACCCAGGGTCAGCCCATTTCCTGATGATGTCGAGTTGATGTCGGCTCCATCTGTATCCAGCGTTTTTGAAAAAGTGTAGGACGCGAGAAACTGAAATCCATGACTCAAACGCTTCGTCATGCTCACTTCAAGACCGTTGTACGACGAGCCACCTTCGGATTCCATCTCGACACCGGAGTCCGGAGGTATTCCGAGAACAGGCAGTCGCAAAGCGATATTTGCAATGGTGTTGGTCGAAACTCCTCTTATGGGATTTTCTGCCGAGGCAGGCAGAGCCTGGTTGAGGGAACGTTGCCGGACCAGATGCGATCCATGAGTGCCAACGTATCCGACTTCGAGCAGCCAGCCCTCCGAGGCCTCAGTCTGCAGATTGAGCGAGTACTGTTGAATAATTGCAGTCCGAAAATAGGGAGAAACGGCGTACACAGTTGTGGTGGAGGCCGGCGAATATGCAGGAAACATGGGGAACGACTGTGGCGTTGGAAATGGTTGCGTGAAAGGTGCTTGAAAAGTGGCGTTTGCGTTTGCCAAGCCGGAGTTCAGGCGGAACACAGAAAACGGGGCACCAAGTACGTTCTGGTAAAACGCCTGACCTGTTGGCCGCGAATAGTAGATACCAAAGCCGCCCCTTAGCACGGACTGCATTGACCTGGGCATGATCTGCTCAGCGAATCCGATTCGCGGGGCGATTGTGTCTTGTCCTTCCGCATAATTCCCAAACGTGTTGTTTGTGCGAGCCACGCCGGCTGGCAGAGTTCCCGGAAAGTTCGAAGCTACGATGTAGCCCGCCAGGCTTCCTTCAGGGGGAGGGTTTGCCACGGCTTTGTTGAAATCAAATGTGGCGTTTCTACCAAGGTTGTCTCCAAATTGACCGAGCCTTTCGTACCGAATGCCCGCGTTGAGTGTGAGGGAGCTAGTGATTCGATAGTTGTCCTGAACGAATGCCGAACCCTCCCACGCCCTGTACTCTCGTACGGTCAGCCCAAAGTCGTCGAACGAGGAGAAGACATTGCTGAATGTTGTGCCGTTGTCCTTTGCACTAAGGCCGAGCAGAAAGTCCGGCCAGCTGAGGAATCGCAGAAACGATCCGAGTCCGACGAGATTGATGTTGTCCTGAACTCTTGTTATCGATCCTCCCAGCCGCAAAGTGTGGGCCCCGTGAACGAGGCTGTACACATCGCCGAAGAAGAAGCTGTTTTGCGTTATGTTCCTCGGAAACCCGGATGCAATGCTCACCGAGCCTTGAATCTCCAAACTCGGCAATTCATTGTTGTTACTCATTCCTCCTTCTGCGACACCTATGTCCGACCAGTTGAATGCACCTTCTGCCCTCGTGTTTGTTGTTGTTCGGACATATCCAAATCGTCCGTCATTGAGCGATCCGTTGGGAAAGGCATCCGTGCGGGCAATGGAGACGACCACGAAGTCGCTGTTGCTCGGGCTTGAAAATCCCGGTACGTTGCCGATCGGATTAACACCGTTGCCAGAAAATGTAACGTTCTGATTGTCAGGAGAGATAAAGAACCGAATGTCGTATTTGCCGGTCGGGGAGGAAAGGTACTCCAGGTTCGCCAGAAACTGGTTCTGGTTGTAGTGGCATGGATCGGAGAAGACGGAGAATCCCTGCTGAACAAGTGGCTTTGATTCGTCCCTGGTTTGAGGAGTTGGAATGACAAACGACCCATCGGGAAGCTTTAGATTGGCCAGCGCTATGGCTGAAGGATTGATATTGGATCCATCCGCCTTGATAGTCACGCCGCCTAAGGAGCCTGCCATCCCGGCAAACAATCTTCCGAGCGCTGCGGGGGATCGGTCGTTGGTAAGAGGCGGTTCGACAACGCTGGCCACGCATCCTACTCGGGATTGACCAGAAGCCAGGCCGTTAACCTGCCGCGTTCCCTGATACGAACTAAAGAAGAGCAATTTCTCCTTTCTTATCGGCCCACCGAGCGAAAACCCAAATTGATTCTCGTTGAGTACAGCTCGCGGTTGACCGGCGAGGTTGAGAAAGTAGTCGTTTGCATTGAGCACTTTGTTTCGGAAGAACTCGAATACATTTCCGTGGAAAGTATTCGCTCCCGTCTTTGTAACCAGACTTACGTTAGCTCCCGCATAGCGACCGTAACCAGCATCATACTGACCGGTCTGTACCTTGAATTCCTGCAGACTATCGGGATTGGGCAGAGGAATTCCTCCGCTTCCCGACCCACTCCCCTGAACGTCGCTGACGCTTATACCATCAAGTAAGAAATTGTTGTCGTAAGAGCGAGCCCCATGAACAAAGATTCCGTCGTTGGAGGGGGCTATTTGCGAGAGCGCGGTCCCACCCAGGCCAAGTTCCCCAGCGTTGTAAACCCCGACCGCAACACCTGGGGAAAGTCCCGCGATTTGCGCAAAATTTCTGGTTACCAGCGGCAATCCCGTAACGGTGCTTTCGTTTACTACCCTTCCAAGCGCCGAGTTGTCGGTTTGAACCATCAACGGCTCAGAGACAACCTGCGTTTGCTGAAATTGCGTTGCGAGACGCATTCGTGCTTCGACTTGAAGCGTTTCGGTGACATGCACTTCGAGACCAACAAGCTCCAGAGTCTCAAAGTCGGTTTTGCTGGCCCGCAGTTCATAGGACCCGGGCGGAAGGAGGAGAAAGCTGAATCTGCCAGAGTCACTGGATATCGCGGTCAAAGTTCTGCTTGTGCTTTGGTCGACAAGGCGGAGAGTCGCACCGGGAATCACGGCACCAGATGGGTCGAGAAGCTCACCCGCCAATGCGCCCGTGGAAGTTGTCTGGGTTGATAAGGGAACTGCCAGCAGCGCAAGAAGGGTAATGGCTGCCACTCCACCTCGAAGGAGCCGGCGGCGTAAACGGAATACCCGTCTCAATTGGTAGTTCATGATGGCCTCGAGGGAAAAATCCAGACGCCAAGGTATTCTGCTCTCACGAAAGCTCTTCCAAAGCCTGTTCATTTTGACAGGAGTGATTCTTCATGGCCACTTTGTAAGATAGTCCTTGCCGCGATAAGAATCAGGCGTTCAAACGAGTTGGTTGAGTCGGGAAGAATTTAGAAGCTTCCTTGGAGGTTTCGGTGCCAGGTCCAATGGACGGCCAGATCTCGGGATGCCAAATCCACTCGCGAGGCCATTCTGCCCGTATCGCGATCACTGCAAGACTTTTCTTCATCATCTTCGCAGCCGTTGCATTTGTCTTTCCGCAACCGATTTCAACTCAGGGTCAAAAACCCGTCCGCCGCGTTCTTCTATTCAATGACTTCGGGTACATGGTCTCGCCTGGGATAATGGCATTGGATCAGGCGATCGTAGCAGCGTTAGATCAATCTCCGTATCAGATTGAGTTGTACACGGAGACCCTTGAGTCGGCGCTCTTTTCGGATGAAGTTTCTCAGCGCAGAATCCGTGCGTGGATTGCTCTCAAGTATTCAGACCGCAAGCCGGATGTGATCATTACGGCGGGGCCGGCATCTCTCCGGTTCATGATCGAATCGCATGAGAGTTTTTTCCAGGGTACTCCAGTGATCTTCTGCGGTACGACAGAAGAAATGATAGGTGAACTCAAACTGGACCCAAATTTCACCGGTGTTTGGGGAGTGGCGCAGCCGGAGAAGACACTTTTAGCGGCGCTCAAATTGCGGCCCGATACGGAGCACGTCGTCGTGGTGGGCGGTAGAAATGCCTTTGATCAGTATCTGGAGAACCTTGCAAGACAGAGCTTCCGCAAGTACGAGTCGAAGCTGGATTTTACTTATCTGACTGATCTAGACATGCCGACGCTGCTGACACGACTAAGACAGCTTCCTAGACACACGATCATCTATTACACATCTCTGATGGAGGACGCGGCTGGGAGCCACTTTGTTGATGCTGCTCAATCTGTGCCGCTCGTTGTCGGAGCGGCAAACGCGCCGATATTTGCAGTGGATGATGTTGATCTGGGGGAAGGAACGGTCGGCGGATATTTGATCAGTTGGGTCATAGACGGTCAAGTCGCAGCAAAAATGGCGGTCAGGGTTCTAAGTGGTGAGAAGCCGCAGAACATTCCAATCGTCAAGAACAATAGCGTCTATATGTTTGATTGGAGGGCCTTGCGCCGTTGGGGGCTTAGTGAAAAGGACCTTCCTGTGGGCAGCACGGTACTTTATCGCGAATTGTCTATATGGCAACGTACGAAGTCGATTTGGATCAGCGGCCTCTTGATCATCCTTGGTCTTTCTGCTCTTGTGGCCTACCTCCAGTTCAGTCGAAAGGAGTTGAGGCTAGCCAGAGATGCGCAGATGCAACTGAGCGGTAGACTGATTGATGCGCAAGAGAAAGAGCGAAGGCGATTGGCAGCCGAACTTCACGATGATTTCAGTCAGCGGTTAGCACTCCTTGCTTTGGGGCTGGAAAATGCTTCAGAAGCCCTTCCTGATTCGCCCCGCTCCGCAAAGCAGCAGTTGCAGGAGCTTATGAATTCAGCCAGCGAGCTTGGAGCTGATATTCATACGGTTTCGCATCGCTTGCACTCCGCCACGCTCGAGAGCCTGGGACTCGAACCTGGTATTAGCTCTCTATGCAAAGAATTTACTGATCGGCACGGGATCGAGATCGATTTCTCAGCTGACAACATTCCCCGTGTCGTCGATCCTAACGTGGCTCTGTGTCTGTTCCGTATCGTTCAGGAAGCCCTGCAGAACTTGAAGAAACACAGCGGAGCTGCAAGAGCTGAGGTCAGATTGATTAAGCACGCCGACAGAATATTTGTCTCGGTATACGACCAGGGAAAAGGATTCGATATGAATGACATGAAGGCGCATGAGGGCTTGGGAGTCCGGAGCATGGAAGAACGTGCTCGATTGCTAAACGGGCGCTTCACAATTCATTCGAAACCAGAGAGAGGAACAAGAGTAGAAGCTTCTATACCTCTGCCGACGACAATGAGGCAAACTCTATGACTGAGCGATGGATCTCTAAGACAAGTGAAGGTACCCTAAGACAGAAGAGGTTATACCTCTTCGGCAATGATTACGAGACAAGTTAGGACTGTTACTCTTGACAGCTTCCCAACAAGTCTATGTCGGCTTAGAATTCGCTTCACTAAGAACAGCCCAGGCTTCTGCGGATTGTTATCGGACCTAGAACACCGAAATTCTAACTACGTGTTTAATTTGGAAAAACGATAGGGAATTTCTCTCTCCTCCAAGGTAAGGCGCAAAGGGGTTCACCATGCACAGGGGAATGGGGGGCAAAACTCATCTTCGCTTGCTGCTCGCGGATGACCATGCGATCTTTTCAGAGACATTGCGAGTCTACCTCGAAAGGGATTTCGATGTTGTCGGTGTTGTGTCGGACGGCCGGACTTTAGTCGATGAGGCGATCAGAATAAAGCCGGATGTGATTATCGCCGATGTAGGAATGCCGCTTCTGAACGGACTCGACGCTGCCAGAAGAATCAAAGAACTGGCGCCAAGGATAAAATTCATTTTCCTGACAATGCAGGATAATCCGAACCTTGCCGCGGCTGCTCTCGAGCTTGGTCCGGTGGCCTTTGTTCTCAAGCATTCGGCTGGACCGGAACTGCTCGAAGCAATCAACGAAGTCATGCGTGGTCATTCGTATCTGACGCCGAAGTTGAGAGCTACAGATTGGGTCGAAGCGAAGGCCAGAGTTCGGCAGTTTTCTAAAGATATGACTCCACGACAAAGAGAAATCGTTCAATTATTTGCCGAGGGCCGGTCGATGAAGGAGATTGCCGGGTTTCTCCACTTAAGTGAGAAGACAGTTGAGTTTCATAAGCACCACATCATGGTGGCGTTCAACGTCAAGAACAACGCTGATTTAGTCTTATTTGCTTTGAGTCAGGGTCTAATCGCACCCGATCGCACGCCTCTCTTCATGAGACCCTCGCGACAGCTTTGATTTATCTTGAAACCGGCCTCTTCAAGTTCAGCAAAACCAATCTCGATGCAACTGCTGCAATATTGCCTGTGGTGTCTGATCAGGGTCGGTTTCGCATCGATACGAACGCTTCTTATTAGATCAAGCTAATCAGTAATCTGAAATGGAATATCTCGTTTTATGGTAACTGGGATAACCAGCTGCCGCAGGTTTTCTGGAAGTGACTGTGGCGTCAGTTCTGGGTCAGTTGGATCTACGGTCTCAAGTACGTGCATCAACTTCCAACGCGACTTGCTGCGACTGACTCTTTCCCTGCGAGAGAAATGATGGCAGGCGCCGACGCTCAAGAAATTAAGGAAGCAAGGTTGCGACTTAGAATTTGGACGCAAAGTGAGATGGCTTCCCATTGAGAATGGCGATACGCGGGATGCTTAGCTGCCGCCCAAAAGATCACCATGTTTATCTTGGGTCTTTTGTGCTCCATTTGTGCTCCATTTGATTTGGGTAGAGCGCACAGACCGAAAACTCAGTATTCTCTATCGCCAGAACGAGATGCAGGAAACGCGATGTTATTTGTTCCAATTGACAGACCGTCTTCCCAAGCTGAATGTCGCCGGTTCGATCCCGGTCTCGCGCTCCAACTTATTTCGGCTTTATGCAGAAACGGCGCCCGAGCTATTTGCTTGAGCGCCGTTTGTTTTCCCGTTTGGACTGCTTGTCCGGGGATGTTTAGTGATTGGTTTTCTGGGCCAGTTTTGAGTGATCTTCGAGAGTCTGGGCTTCGGGCAGGTAGGTGACGGCTTTGGCGATCTGCGGATCCCATTCTGCGGCAACTTTGAGGCCTTCGAGCTGACCGAACTGTGAGGTGAAGAGCTCCCTCTTGATGTTCGACTTAATCCAGTCGTTGACGGCGGCGATATTAGCATCGGTGTAGTCGATCTGATTGTCCTTCAGAAAGGCCTTGAACTGCTGCATAACGGCGTCGTCCACTTCAAAGTCTTTAGTGAGGGTGTGGGTGGCAAGGTAGTGCTTGCTGAAGTTGAAGAAGGCGTAGTTGCGTCCGAGACTGTCCTGGAAGGCATTGAACTTCAGGTTGTCGATCTTCTCGTCGGGAGTGATGCCGCCGCCGCCGTAAACGGTGCGGCCGGAGTCGGTGAGCTTGACCTCGAGGTTGGCCTTATCCTTGTCCTTGGTCTCGTTGTCGCGCACATAGTAGTAGTCGTAGAGCGAGACGTGATCGTAGTTGCGCTGGATGAGACGGCCGGATGGCGTGTAGTAGTGATAGGTGGTGAGGGCGAGGCCGGTGTTCTCGGTGATCTGGAAGACGGTCTGAACGAGGCCTTTGCCGAAGGTAGTTTCGCCGACGATGAGGGCGCGATCATGATCCTGCAGGGCGCCGGAGACGATCTCAGCAGCCGAGGCGGTGTTGCGATTGACAAGGACGACGATGGGGAACTTCGGACCCTCTTCGCCGTGGGTGGCGCGGTAGACCTGGTCAGGGAAGGCGCGGCCGCGCTGCGAGACGACGATCTGGCCCTTCTGGAGGAACTTGTCGGAGGTCGCGACGGCTTCGTTGAGAAGGCCGCCGGGGTTGCCGCGGAGATCGAGGACGAGGCCGTGGACGTCGCCGAAGCTATCGAGCGCGTCACCTACCTCGCGGCTGGTGGTTTCGATGAAGCTGGAGACGTGAATGTAGCCGACGCCGGGGCGGATGAGGAACGCGAGATCAACTGAGGGGCGGGGAATCTCATCGCGGACGAGGTCAAAGACGATGGGGCGGGCAGCGCCTTCGCGGCTGACGGTCACGGAGACGTGAGTGCCGCGAGCGCCTTTGAGGAGCGTGGCGACTGCAGCCGAGTCCATGCCTTCGGTTGATTTGCCGTCGACGGTGAGGATCTCGTCGCCGGGCTTGAGGCCTGCCTTATAGGACGGGGTTCCTTCAAAGGGATAGAGGACGACGATCTTGGTCTTGCCGCTGCCGTTGCCGACGGGCTGAGGCTGGATGGTCATGCCGACGCCGTAGTACTTGCCGTGCTGGTCCTCACGCATCTGCGCGTAGGCCTTCGGATCGTAAAAATTGGAGTGAGGATCGAGGACGTGGAGCATGCCGGGGATGGCACCGTCGTAGATGGCCTTGTCGGTCTTGTCGGTGTTCATCGGCTCGGCGTAGTTCTGCTCGACGATGGAGTAGACATTCGTGAAGGAGTGGAGCGAGTCGCGGAGCGTGGACTCATCGCTGGCGGACTGGGCGGCAACCTTCTGGTTGATGAACGAACCGAGGATGGCGCAGGTAGCGAGAAAAAGAGTAGCGGAGAAGAGGGCGCGGCGAGTGCGGGTAGCCATAGGCTTGATAAACCTCAAAAAAAGGGTAGAACGGCGCGCAAATCGGCGCAGGGAGACACGTCCCCTATTTGACGAAGTATAACATCCGGGGGTGAGCCAAGGCTGGGGTCTAACGGGGGATTCGCTTGTTGGGTCGAGGGCAGTTAGAATTGGGTACGGATACCGTCCCATGCCAGGGTGAGTCCAATAGCCAGGGCGGAAGAGCCGGGCGATCGAGGTGCGATCGCGGATGTTGAAGCGAATAGTTTTACCAAGAATACGAGTGACGATGACCTTGAGAATTTCGCAGTTTGCGGCGGTGTGCGGGCTAGGCCTGCTGGCACTGCCGGGAGTGGTGCAGGCACAGGCGCCGCGTTACCAGAGCCCGTTGACCATGCCAAACGCACCTCAGCAGCAGTTTGCGCTGCCTGTGACGCCACCGATTACGCCGAACGGAACCGTGGTGGAGGATGTGGTTGTCCATGTCAACGACCTGATCATCACCCGCAGCGATGTGGAGCGGGGGATGCGGGCGCTTGCGCAGGAAACCCAGCAGGAGGGCGCTAGTCCGGCTGAGACGGCGGAGCGGCAGAAGAATCTGCTGCGCGACATGATCGATAAGCAGCTTCTGCTGTCGCGAGGCAAGGAACTGGGGATCAATGCGGACGCCGAGGTGATCCGCCGGCTGGATGAGATTCGCAAACAGAACCACCTGGACACGTTGGAGGATCTGGAAAAGGCGGCAGCGCAGCAGGGCGTGTCGTATGAGGACTTCAAGGCGGGAATCCGCGACAGCGTGATTACGCAGACTGTGGTGCGGGACGAGGTGGGCCGCCGGCTGCAGATGACCCAGGGCCAAGAACAGGCTTACTACGACGCGCACAAGCAGGAATTCCAACGACCGGAGCAGATCAAGCTAAGCGAGGTCCTGGTTCCGACGCCTGCAGATGCGAACGACGCGATTGTCGCGCAGGCTCAGGCAAAGGCTGAGGGGCTTGAAGCGCAGCTGAAGGGCGGGGCGAGCTTTGAGGAGTTGGCGAAGACGAACTCGGGTGGGCCGACGGCGTCGCAGGGTGGCGACCTGGGCATGTACAAGCGAGGCGCACTGGCAAAGGTTCTCGAAGACCAGACGTTCAGCCTGAAGGCCGGGGAGTGGACGGCGCCGATTCGGACCAAGCAGGGATTTGTGATTCTGAAGGTGACCGAGCATCAGGAGGCGGGAGTGGCACCGCTGAAGGATGTTGAGCCACAGGTTCAGGAGGCGATGTACACGGAGGCGATGCAGCCTGCGCTGCGTACTTACCTGACGAAACTGCGTGAAGACGCGGCGATCAACATTCGTGCAGGGTATGTGGACACGGGAGCGAGCCCGAACGAGACCAAGCCGGTGTACACGGCATATGCGCCTCCAGTGGTGAAGAAGAAGACGGTTCAAGAGAAGAAGCGATTTGATCGCGGGACGAAGTATTCGACGGCAAAAGCGGCGACAGCCCCCCCGGTTGCGGTGAAAACTGCGGTGCCGACTTCAACGACAACGACGACGGCTCAGGCGATGGCTACGGCGAAACCTGTAAAGCCGCAGAAGGTGAAGCGCGAGAAGGTGCGGTTTGGGCAGGCTCCGCGGAACGCTCTGCCGGCAGGTCCGGAGGAGACGGCGACGGGTAGCGATGTTGGAGAGGGAGCGACTTCTGTTGCGTCTGAGCCCGCCCCAGGCACAGCAATAGCGCCGGTGGATGTTGCTTCGAGTTCGAACACGGCCCCGAATCCGCTGGAGGCACACGCTGCGCCAACGGGGAAGACTCGCTATAGCGATCGCGCCAAGGAAGTGGAGGCGTCAAAGAAAGCCGCGAAGGTCAAGAAGACGAAGGAGAAGGTGGCTGCTGGGCCGGTTGCGGCTACTCCTGAGGAAAAGACCGCCGAACAGGTTCAGGCGGCACCGTTGGGGTTGAATGGCGACACATCGACGAACAAGAAGAAGAAACAACCGCGGGATAAGAACGCTCCCAAGGAGCGGCTGCAGAACAAGGCGCCAACACCGCCTCCACCGCCGCCGCCTGAGACGCCTTCGAAGGCACCGGATCGGGGAACTCCGCAGGAAGGGATTCTTCCTCCTGCTCCGAAGAGCCCAGATACGACCGCGCCTCCGGCTACGACACCGCAAACGACTACGCCGCCAACTACGCCTCAGCCGCAATAGGCTGCGTTTGCAGGTTTGGTTTTCAAGGAGCGCGGGGGCTTCGGTCCTCGCGCTTCTGTTTGCGTAGTGTGGCGGCAAGGTATTCTGATTGAGATGAAAGACTTTTTTGTTGAAGACGCTGTACGGTTCGAGAATGCGACGGTGACGACGTATTTTGTGTTGTCGTCGATGCAGGTGCGGGATAAGAAGCAGGGTGGGCAGTATCTTGCTTTGATTGTTAGCGATAAGACGGGGTCGCTTGAGGCCCGCATGTGGGATGATGTGGCGGATCCGATTGAGTTTTGCTCTGAGGGCTGCTACGTCAAGGTGCAGGGGGACATCTCGAAGTACAACGGGAAGTTCCAGATCACATTGAAAAAGCTGCGGTTAGCGGCAGACTCGGAGATCGATCCGAAGGACTTTCAGCCTTCGACGAAATTTGATGTGGAGGAGATGTGGGCGGAGCTGCGGGGATATGTTTCGGCGTTTCGAAACGAGGATCTAAAGCGGTTGGTCTTTTCTTTTCTTGATGATGAACGGATCGGGCCTGCTTTCAAAAGTGCGCCTGCAGCGAAGCGTTTGCATCATGCGTGGCTTGGTGGGCTGCTGGAGCATGTGTTGACGCTGGTGCGGGTTTGTTTGGCGACGGTGTCGTTTTATCCGGAGGTTGATGCGGATCTGCTGGTGACGGGGGCGATTCTGCATGACATCGGGAAGGTGCGGGAGCTGGAGTGGAAGTCCAGCTTTAGCTATACGTTAGAGGGGCAGATGATTGGGCACATCAGCATTGCGCAGGGGATGCTGCGCGAGAAGGTGCAGGCACTGGCGCCGTTTCCGGAGAAGCTGCGGGTGCTGGTGGAGCATATGATTCTGAGCCACCACGGGAAGTATGAGTTCGGTTCGCCGAAGCTGCCGATGACGCCGGAGGCGATTCTTTTGAGTGCTTTGGATGATCTTGAGGCGAAGATGCAGGCGGTGCGGAATGAGTTTGCGGCTGCGTCGGCGAGTGGAAAGGATAGTGGCGAGGTGACGGAGTGGGTCAGGAGTATGGATCGGGCGCTGTTTGATTCGAAAAAATACTTGAAGGAGGAGTAGTTTTTTTCGGCGGGGTGGAGGGCCGATTTTACAGGGGATTGTGAGATTTTGGGTGATTTTTGGGTGGTAGATTGTGGTGATTTCGTGGTGGGTTGGTGGTGAGATCGTGGTTTTTGGAGGCTCTGTTTTTGGGGGCTGAAAATTTTCCTCGGTTTTGAGATTTATTTTCGGTGGGTTCCGGTCGCTTCTCACGAGCCGACCTGCGGAGACTTTTCGTTCTTATCGATCATTTGGCAATTTTCTTAACGACGGACGGTAGGGCATGACAAACTCAGGCCTGCTTCGCCAACCGAATCCTGGCGAGCGGAATCAGCATTTGTTCGGGATGGTCCACCAACTGCGCAGCCATTATGCTTTCCAGCCGCGCCATGAACGCCGCGGATCTCCCTGTGTCGCCGTCACTCTTCAGGGCCTCTGCCATCGAGGGGAAAACTGAGGCCCGCGCAAACGCCGTCCACCGCGCCGCAAAGGACGTGGCATCTCGATCACGCTGATAATCCGCCCAGATGTGATCTTCACCCAGAAAGACCTCCGCTTCTTTCACACGCAACCCTGCAAAGCTCCCCTTCTCGCTAAACGGCGCCAGAAACTCCTCCCGGCTCCTTGCTACTGTCGGAATCACCATCCGCCGGAGCTCTTCTTCGCTGAGAAAGCCGCTTTCCACCATCTTCAGCAGCGACGCGTACATCGCCTGCAGAACAGCGTGGTAGCCGAAGTCGCCGTGCTCATCGAGGGCCATAGTCAACACGACGAGTTGTCCGCCCTCGCATAGCTCGCGCCCGCGCGCCGCAAGAAAATTCCGCCAATCTTCTGCCGCCTGCCGGTGAAATGTCTCTTGTACCTGCTTATCGCGGCTCGCTGCCACCTGCACCTGGTCGGGAATCACTCCGGGAACCCGGCTCAACCACTGCACCGACCACGAGCTCCAACCGAGTGTGACTGTCTCGGCCGGAAGAACCTGCTGATAGAACGATTGGCCCACTGCCGACGCAAAGACTTCCGCATCGCGCTTCAAATAACTCTGCGGATCATGGAGCAACGTCTCAAAGAGCGCGGTAAAGTCGTTTCCGGGCGCGTCCACATGCACCACCGAGATTGCCCGCTCCTTGCCGGCCTTTTCACGCAGCACATCGATTGCGGCACCCACCGGCACCAGCGAATTATGCCCTTGCGACGACCCGTAATCAGCAATCACAATCAGCAGTCTCCCACCCGGCAAGGGGACTTCCCGCGCCGCGCGCCCCAGCATGGGCACAGCCGGAGATAACCCTGCCGCCTGTACCTGGGAACTGCGGTTGTACCGCCCGTGCCCTTCCATCGCCGCCGGTGTTATTGCTTGCATCACGTTCTATCCCTTCGCGGCAATTCTATCCGGCAGGACTCGTCAGCATTTCGATCACTAACGAGAAGCGGACTTATCGGTACTAATGCAGTTGGCACCCTTCGAAGCGTAGAGCAGCTCGAACAAGCTAGCAGTTCTCTCCGGCGCTTCGCGAGCGTTCACCCCCATAATTTTCACTTCATAAGACTGTGAAAGACGCACAGGAGTTCTCCGGTTAGTTGGCTCTCGCAGTCCACTTGACATTCTAGTGAAGGTACGGTTCACTTGATTATCTAGTAAAGACAGATCGAGCGAAGAGCGAGGAGGACGATGGCGGGACGGGAGAAGGCGGTGAAGGTGGGCGGCGAGGGAATGCAACTGCTGCAGGGGACGCTGGACATGATTGTGCTGCGGACGCTGGTGGCGATGGGGCCGCAACATGCATACCAGATTGCGACACGGCTGGAGCAAGTGTCAGAGAAGCTGCTGAACTTGAACCAGGGGACGCTGTATCCGGCGCTGGTGCGACTGGAGCAGTATGGGTGGATCGCAGGTGAGTGGGGGCGGACGGAGAACAACCGCGAGGCGAAGTTCTATGCGATTACGAAGGTGGGCGTAAAGGCTCTTGGTGAAGAGACGGCCCGGTGGCGGCAGATGATGGGTCTGGTGGAACGGCTGCTGAACGAGGAGTTTCAGGTATGAAGAGCATACGGCGGATGACGCGGCAGGTGCGGGCGATGTTTAGCGGCGAACGTGCCGATGCGGAGATGGAGCGCGAGCTGGCCGCGCACCTGCTACTGCTGGAAGACGAGATGATGCGCAAGGGCGCAGCGCCGGACGAGGCACGGCGGCTGGCGCGGATCAAGCTGGGCGGAGTAGAGCAGGTGCGGATCATGCATCGCGAGGAAAGGGGACTTCCCTTCGTGGAGTCGCTGGCAGCGGATGTGCGTTTTGGATGGCGTCAACTGATGAAGCGCAAGGTGACGACGGCGGCGGCGGTCCTGTCGCTGGGGCTGGCGATGGGGAGCTGCGTGGCTGCGTTCCGGCTGGTGGATGCGTTGTTTCTGCGTCCGTTGCCGATTGCGCATGCGGAGCGGCTGTATGTGCTCTCGCGCCAGGTCATCGATCAGACGGGAGCGCCGCACAACTCCGACTCCTGGGCCTATCCGGATTTCGTACGGATGCGGGACGTGTCAAAGAAGGATGCGGACCTGATCGCCGTCTCCTTCACCGAGCGCTACGACCTGACCTATAAGACGGACGAGGAGATGGAGAAGGCGTATGTGCAGTACGTCTCGGGCTGGATGTTCTCGAGCTTCGGCCTGCAGCCCACTCTGGGAAGGTTGCTGACGCAGGAGGACGATCGGACGCCGGGAGCACATCCCTACGCGGTGATCTCCTATGACTACTGGAGCCGCCGGTTCGGGCAGGATCCAAAGGTGATTGGCCGAACGTTCCATCTGGGCGAGCAGGTCTTCGAGATCGTGGGCGTAGGGCCAAAAGAATTTACCGGCATCGAGCCAGGGACCGCAACGGAGATCTTTCTACCGACGATGATGCACCGCTGGGTCACCCGCGAGGACGCCTCGTGGCATCGAACGCTCGCACTGGTCGCGCCCGGGACGGCAATGGAACCGCTGAGGGCAAAGCTGGATGCAGTGAGCCGTGGGTTTGAGACGGAACGGTCGAAGGGCTGGACAGGAATGCCGCCACAGCAGATCGCCATGATTCTCGCTGCGAAGCTGCTGATGGAACCTGCAACAGCGGGCGTCTCCGCGTTGCAGGGCGACTATCGCCACGCGATGGCATGGCTGGGCGTGCTCGTGTTCCTGGTGTTGCTGATCGCCTGCGGCAACGTCGCGAACCTGATGACCGCGCTGGCGGCGTCGCGTGCGCGGGAGATGGCTCTGCGGGTGGCGATTGGCGCGGGACGGCTGCGGCTGATGCAGATGGTCATGGTGGAGAGCGCCATGCTGGGGCTGATGGCAGCCGTACTCGGGAGTGTATTTGCGTGGTGGGCTGCACCGATGGTAGTTCGCCTGATTAGCCCTGCAAGCAATCCTGCGCGACTGGCTCTGCCGGCGGACGCGCGCGTGTTAATGGTGGGACTTCTGCTGATCCTGGCGGTCATCCTGTTGTTCGGGCTGGCTCCGGCCTTGCGCGCCTCGGCCATGCAGCCGACGATGGCGCTGAAGGGTGGCGAGGAGCCGCAGGCGAAACGTCGGTCCATGTACGCGCTCGTGGCCGCGCAGACGGCGTTCTGCTTCCTCGTGCTGTTTCTTGCCGGACTGTTTGCGGTAACGTTTCATCGGCTGTTGAGCCAACCGATGGGCTTTGAGACGAAAGGTTTGCTTCTGCTGGAGACGCAGTCCCCGCATGGACAGACACCAGAGGCATGGGCGCAGATGGGAGAGCAGTTGCGCGCAATGCCAGGTGTGACCGATGTAGCCGAATCTGGGTGGCCGCTGTTGTCGACGGGCTCCTGGAATGGTTCCATCTCGGTCAACGGCGGGCCGCCGAGTATGACCTTGGGCTACTTCCTTACGGTGTCACCGGGATGGATCGACACGATGAAGATGCATCTGCTGGAGGGCAGAACAATCGCGTCGACGGATACGTTTCCCGGAGAAGCCGTCGTGAACGAGAGGTTTGTGAAGGACTTCTTTCAGGGGCAGGATCCTCTGGGGAAGACGTTTGAGAAGACAGGCGGCGGTGCGCAGAAGCTGCTGTGCCGGGTGGTCGGTGTGGTGGCCGATACTCCGTACCGGTATCTCCGGGAGGAGATGCTGCCCGCAGCCTTTGTGCCGTATCGCGAGGTGGATGACAAAGGCATCGTGGGGAAGGAATCGAATGGAACGTTTTTAGTTAGAACGACGGCGTCGGACCCTATGGCTATGGCTGCAGAGATGCGGCGCAAGGTGGCTGCCGCCGGGGCAGGGTTCCGCGTGAGTAATGTTGAGACGCAGCAGGAGCTGATCGACAACCAGACGGTACGGGAGCGGCTGCTGGCGATGCTGGGAGCGTTCTTTGCCGGGGTTGCGCTGTTGCTGGCGGCGGTGGGGTTGTACGGGGTACTGCACTACTCGGTGATGCAGCGAGAACGGGAGATCGGGGTGCGGATTGCGCTGGGCGCGACGGCGGGGAATATTGCGCAGATTGTGAGTGCGCGGGTATTTGCAATGGTGCTGCTGGGCGCGGCGGTAGGGTTGACGCTGGGCCTTGCGTCGGAGCGGTTTGTGGCATCGCTGCTATATGGGGTAAAAGGCACGGAGATGTCGATGATGACATTGCCTGCGGTGGTATTGCTGTTGGCGGTGGCTCTCGCAGCGGCTCCGGCGGTGATGCGGGCGATTCGGATCGATCCGGCGGTGATGCTTAGAAGTGAGTAGTAAACCGTAAACAAGCCCGAACTCAATCTAGACCAAAGACTCGTCGCTTGGCATAGGCTGAACATCGTCTACATCAAAACGCGCTTGTGGTGAAGAACCCTCGTGTCCAATTTCTATGTATGGTTTTCCTTTCCTCGTAGAACCGAATCGACTATCGATTCGATACCGTCTGGCGACCTTATTGCTCATCTTCTTCTCCATCACCCACGTGTGAGCCCAATGTGCGCCATCGATTAACCTCACTGGCTACCCAGATCGTTGCAATCCTGGCCATCGACGACCGCGCGCACTCGCTCTTCTCCCGTCCACGTGATCAAGGACTTTAGAATTTGTAGAGGGATTCGGCGTTGGCGCGTAGGACCATGCGGGCTAGTTCGGCGGCGCGGGTGGGAGTGATTTGTTTGTCGTTCATCATGCCGGTGAGGGCGATGCCGAGGGATTCGCGGATGTTGCGGTTGGCGATCCAGGCGGACTCTTCCCAGCCCATCGATGAGGAGTAGGGGTAGGCGTCGGTGGCGTAGAGAATTTTTTCGGGGTAGAGTTCGAGCCATTCGCGGAGCCATTGGGACATGGTGCGGGGGGAGATCATCAGGGATTGTTGCGAGAGGTCGAGGTAGACGTTGGGTTTTTGGAGGAGCGCGCCGATCTCGTGGACGAAAGGCCAGCCGCCGTGCAGGAGGACGAAGTTGGTTTTGCGCAGGCGGGGATCGTTGAAGAGAGGTTCGAGGAGGAGCGGGTTGTCGCCGGCGATCGAGAAGTAGCCTCCGCCGCCTGAAGTGGTGTGGATGTGGACGGGGAGATTGAGGCGGCCGCATTCTGTCGCGATGTAGCGGAAGAGAAAATCCTGGAGGCGTTTGTACTGGGTTTCGTTGGGGTGCGGGGTGTGGAGGAGTGTGGCGTAGATGCGCGCGGCTTCGGGGCGGGGGACGTCGTCGAAGCCGAAAGAGCGAAGATAGGCGACTTCGAATTTTTCGGCTACGGCGCCTTGCGATTTTTGTTGTTCGAGGATTGGGGTGACTAGTTGTTTGAGGTAGGCGTCGAGGGTGGGTGGGAGAGATTCGAGGTGGGCTTGCTGGAGGTATTGCGCGCGGAGTTTGTCTTCGAGGGGGAAGAACTGGGCGCGGTCGGGTGTGGCGGCGGCGAGGTCGGAGTTGTCGAGCGGGAAGAGGAGTGCGTCGACGTAGGGGACCCAGCGGAAGCGCGGGGGCTGGACTCCGGTGCCCATGGCGACACGGTTGGCGAGTTCGGTGGCGATGTTGGCGCGGTCGAGGACGTAGGTTGCGTAGGTTGTGCCTTGCTGCTGGCGCGTGGCTTCGCGGGCGGCGTCGAGTTGTTTCAGGCCGGCAGCGTCGAGTGGAGGTTGGCCGTTGAAGTGGAAGATGGCCTGCCATGCGTCGTGGAGCGCGAGGAGTTCGGGACGCATGTCGTAGGGATCGGTGTCGGGTTGCATGTTGTCAACGGGGAGTGCGTCGAAGTTGCGGTCGGTGGCGTAGGCGGGTGGAGAGAGGAGGGGGTGGGCGTGGTTGTCGATGGCGGGGATAGCGGCGATTTGTTCGGCTAGAGTGGGGGCGATAACGGGAGATTGGGCGGTTGCGCACTGGATTTGAGAAAAGAGTGCGGCTGCAATGAGAAGGTGCCGGGTCGGGTTCATAGTTGGCGGCCGGAGGATGCGTGGGGTGTGAAGACTATTTGAGTACCCCCGGAGTTATTGGCCGGATGGATTTCATGACGTTTTGCCCATTCTGCTGATGAAACGTCAGAGCTACGCGAGATCCTTTAAGGGTTTGCAACTGCTTTGCTTCGGCGGGGCTGATCGCGAATGTATGTTGGGTGACCGCGGCCGTCCGTTGACCTGCGGGGGTTTGTTTGATCGAAGGAACGCTGATGGTAACGGAATCGGCGGTAACCTGTTCGACGATACCCGTTGTGATTCCGCATTCTGAATCGCATCCCTGTTTGGGAGGGAAGATGCTGCAGTCGCAACCGGGTGTCGTGGGTTGAGTTGGAGAGACGGGCTGCTGGGCGACAGGTGTGACAGGGACGGGCTGGATTCCAGGCGTTGGTACAGAGGGTGACGTGCATGCGGTCAGGAACGGGATACTGCAGGCGGCCACTGCCACCAGAACTGATCTTCCGGGATTCGACATCAGGATGTTTTCTCGGGTTGATTTGAGCATATCCACCACACAATGTATATGAGGAGCCAGACAGCGCCGATGAGAAGGGATATCTCGAGTGCGCCGATCTGAATCCGGGTTGCGTTGGTTATTTTTTCGGCGATACTGTTCAACACCTGTGACGTGGGCGTTGATCTGGAGGCCACAAGGTAGGCGACGTAGGATCGCTGCACCATGATTCCCTGATAAATGGATATGGCGAGACAACACCACATGGGAATAAAAAGAAAATATGTAGCACGAACCGCGCGATTTTCAGGGCGGCGGTATGAGGTGCTTACGATGATGACAAGTGAGCCTCCAATGATGAGAAGACCCCACTGGGAGAGCGACTGCGCCAGAGATTGCGCGGCTTCGAAGAACTTCGAATCGTCGACCACCGGGGTTGATGGAGGCAGAAACATTCAGCAATCCTTAGCCTGCAAATTTTGAATCAGGCGACTGGGAGCCTGAGCAGATGGAGAGCCCGAGCACTTAGGTTAAGGCAAGTGAGCTGTGGTGGGAAGCTCGACTTGAAGGGGAGAACCATAACAGGCCATGGTACCCGCTATACTTTTGCGGACCATGATTTTGCGTTTGAACCGGAGCCGGCGGTGAAGGTGTCGAACTTTGACCCGCGCCACCGCTGAAATTCAACGTCGGCTGCATCCGAAGAAGTTTCGTGCGGGCTAATCAATGAGGAGAGAGAAAACGAGATGAAGAAGTTCGTGATCGCGGGGTTATTTCTGGTTCTGGTGGCGACTCAGGCAGGTGCGCAGATCAATGCAGGCGAGCAAAAGTCCGAGGCCAGCCTGCCTTTCAACATGACTCAGGTAGCGACTCTGGATTTGCCCTGGCGGATTGCTTTCCTGCCTGATGGGCGGATGCTGATTACCGAGAAGGTCGGCAATTTGTTGCTGGTAACTCAGCAGGGAGCGAAGACGACCGTCACGAATGTGCCCGCCGTTCTGACGAAAGGACAAGGCGGCATGCTGGGCGTCTTTCTTTCGCCGCATTATGCGAAGGATCACAATATCTACCTTACGTATGCGGAGCCGGGAGAGCCTGAGGGTTCGAGCCTTGCGCTTGCACGAGCTCAGCTGAAGCTCGGCAAAGATTCCGCGAGTCTCGAGGATCTTAAAGTAATTTGGCGCGATGGGGAGAGGGGCAATGGCGGACAGTTCGGCGCTCAGATAGCCTTTTCCCCGGATAGTAAGTATCTATTCCTTGCTGTTGGCGAGCGGCAGCGGATGACGCCGGCACAAGATCCTAACCAGCCGCTCGGCAAGATACTGCGCCTGACGCTGGATGGTAAGCCTGCTCCGGGTAATCCGATGGCTGGAAAGACGGGCGCGGCGAGCGTGCCCATCATTGACCCACCGAAAGATACCGAAGCTGCGAAGACCGCTCCGGTCTTGAGAACTTATACCTTCCCCGGACCGAATCTGACGCCGGCGGAGACGTGGACCAGCGGACACCGCACGCCGTATGGTCTGGGCTTCGCGCCTGACGGACGGTTGTGGGAGCTTGAGCATGGGCCGAGGGGCGGCGATGAACTGAACCTGCTTGAGCCCGGCAAGAATTATGGCTGGCCGCTGGTGTCGTATGCGGTTAACTATGATGGAGTGCCAATCGACAGTCCGGACCACACGATCTGACCTGGCCGAGCCGGTCATCTACTGGACGCCGGTGATTGCGCCGGGCAATATGGCGTTCTACAACGGCAAGATGTTCCCGCAGTGGAATGGCTCGGCGCTCATCAGCGGGTTGGCAAGCAAGGCGCTTCTGCGGATTACCTTCGACGGGAAGGGCGGGGCCAAGCCTGCTGAACGCTGGGAGGTTGGTTGGCGAGTCCGCGACGTGGAGGTCGCGCCTGATGGCGCGGTGTGGATGATCGAGGATTCGAAGACAGGCGGTTTGTTCCGCGTGACGCCGAAGTAGCGCTAAGTCATCTCCTGGGCGCCAAGAGGAGTACCTATCGTGACTAACCAGACTCCACCGTTGATTGAATGTGAGCAGATGCATGCTGGGTTGGCGGTCAGTGATCTTTCGGCTACTGTTGAGTTTTATGTGAAGAAGCTTGGGTTTAAGTTGGGGTTTGTGTGGGGTGAGCCAGCGACTTTTGCGGGTGTGAATCTGGGGGAGGTGCAGATTTTTTTGCAGGAGGGTACGCCTACTCCTAATCGTAAGACCAGCGCGGTTTATTTTCGGGTGGGCGATGCCGATGCGTTGTATGAGTTTCATCGGGCGAATGGGGTGGAGGTGGTGGAAGAGATCGGCGACCGTGCGTATGGGCTGCGCGACTATGGGGTGAAGGATCTGGATGGGTATCTGCTGGCGTTTGGGCATTACTTCTACAACGTGGGGCCGCCGATCAAGATTGAGCGGGTCGATGTGCCGGTGCGGTTGGAGAAGCGGTTGGCGGGGCTGCTCAAGGATCTTGCCGAACACAAACACATGAGTGTGGATAGTTGCCTGGAAGAGATTCTGCTGCATACGAATGATGGCGTGGGGCCGCATACGAAGTCGACACTGAAGTACATCGAGGATTTGAAGAAGAAGCATGGCATCGATTACGACGGCCATGGAAGCTATCGGTTTGTCGAGGAGTGATGGCGCTGATTTTTTGACAGAAGCGAAGGCGATTTTTGTAAATTCTCGTGGCAGTTACATCCAATGACAGGGAAAAGCACGTCATATCTTGACGTTGGGATACGCAATGCCCTGGAGGATCGTGATGAGCCTTCTGCGAGATCGAATTGGCAAAATACTGCTGGTTTGTGCTTTTTGGCGGCGTAGCCGGTCTTTCTGCCTGCAAGTCGTCGAAGAGTTCGCAGAGTCAGGGGATCATGCTTAACGGCGCGGGGAGCGCGTTTATCTATCCGGCGATGTCGCGTTGGGTTGAGATTTATGGAGACCTTCATCCCATATTGCGGATTCATTATCAGTCGGTCGGGTCGGGCGGTGGCGTGGAGCAGTTGAAGGCGGGGACTGCGGACTTCGCTGCATCGGACGATCCGCTGGACGACAAAGAGTTGGCGACGATGAAGCCGATGCTCCAGATTCCGGAGACTGCGGGACCGATTTGCATCACGTATAACCTGCCGGAATTGACGCAGCCGCTGCAGCTTTCAGGTGATGCGATCGCCGGGATCTATCTGGGAAAGATTACGAACTGGCAAGACCCGATTCTGAAGAAGGACAATCCGGGCGTGAAGCTACCGAACATGAAGATCACGGCGGTGCATCGGACGGACGACTCGGGTGTGACGGCGGCGCTGACGACTTATCTGTCGGAGGTGTCGAAGGAGTGGCGGTCGAAGGTGGGGAAGGGCAGTGTGGCGTCGTGGCTGGTTGGAGTGGGAGGCGACGGTTCGGACGGGATGGTGGAGCAGGTGCAGAAGACGCCGGGCTCGATTGGGTATATGGATTTGATCTATGCGCAGAAGAACAAGCTGCCAGTGGCGAGTGTGAAGAACCTGGCAGGAAAGTATATTGTGCCGAGTGCGGCGAGTACGACGGCAGCGATTGCGGCATTCGGTAAAGAGCTGGGGACGGACCCGCGGACTCCGATCGTGAACCCTCCCAAGTCGGCGGAAAGGGCGTACCCGATTGCGACGCTGACGTTCCTGATCGTTCCGAAGGATGGGACGGATGGCGAGAAGCGCGCGGGGTTGAAGGGATTTGTGCAATATGTGCTTGGGGATGGGCAGGCGATTGCGGGGGAGTTGAACTATGCTCCGCTGCCAGATGAGGTGAAGCAGTACGATCAGCAGACGCTGAATCAGATGACGGCTAATGGGCAGTCGATTTTATAAGGACGGACGCCGCGAGAAGTAACGCAGGGGTAGAATTCCGGGGATCGCTTCTGCAGCGACTGAATTGACGTGAATAGCTGGAACCGTTTTTACAACCGGTACGTCAAAGGCCATATGATCCCTAAATTGGTTTGCCGATCGCTTGCTTTGCTGTGCCTGGGTGCTGGGTGCTTGCTGGCTCAGACCTCGGTGCCCGATACTCCGGCTGGACATACGCTGCAGGCGTGGCTCGATGCGTTTAATAGCGGGGATCGCGCCAAGGTGGAGGCGTATGTGAAGACGGTGGACAAGTCTGAGAATGTGGATGGGATGTTGGGGTTTCACAATCAGACAGGTGGTTTCGATCTGATCGGGATTGAGAGCAGTGAACCGCTGCATATTCGGTTTCGGGTGAAGGAAAAGGGTGGGACAACGACAGCGCTGGGGAATCTGATTGTGAAGGATGGAGAGCCGCCGACGGTGGTGACATTAGGGGTGAGAGCGCTGCCTCCGGGAGCGGTGGTGGAGAATGTCACGATCGATGCAGCGGAGCGGAAGAAGGTGATCGATGGGGTGGGGGATAGCCTGAAGGAGTACTACATCGACCTGCCGGTGGCAGAGCAGATGGCCGATGCGTTGAAGGCGCATGAGGCGAAGGGGGATTATGGTGCGATCTCAGATGGCGATGCGTTTGCTTCGCAGCTGACGAATGATCTGCAGGCGGTGAGCCACGACAAACATCTGCGGGTGAATTTCAACCCGTTCAAGGCTCCGCCAATGCGGACGCCGACGCCGGAGGATGAGGCGCGGTTTCATAAACAGATGGAACGGGACAACTGCGCGTTCGACAAGGTGGAGATTCTGCCGAACAACATCGGATATATCAAGTTCGACGGATTTATGGATGCGGAGTTCTGCGGGCCGACGGTGGTGGCGGCGATGGGGTTTGTGGCGCACACGGATGCGCTGATCTTCGACATACGACAGAATGGCGGCGGCCAGCCGGCGATGGTGACGATGATTGCGAGTTATCTGTTCGATCATCCGGTTCACCTGATTGATATGTACTTCCGGAAAGAGGACAGGACCCAGCAGAACTGGACGCTGTCGTATCTGCCGGGACAACGGATGCCGACGCAGCCGGTGTTTGTGCTGACTTCGAAGCGGACGTTTTCGGGGGCGGAGGAGTTTGCGTTCGATCTGAAGAATCAGAAGCGCGCAACGATTGTGGGGGAGACGACGGGTGGCGGGGCGCATCCGGTGTCGGGGCACCTGGTGGCGGACTATTTTATGGTGGGGGTGCCGTTTGCCAAGTCGCTGGACCCGGTGACAAAGACGAACTGGGAGGGGACGGGCGTGGAGCCTGATGTGAAGGTTCCGGCGGCGGATGCTCTGACGACTGCGGAGAAGCTTGCGCTGGAGAAGATTCAGGCGAAGAAGGATAGCAAGTAGGCTGTTACATCCGCAAAGCAAGGCAAAATGCGCTACTACCCGGTGCTTGCGCGGCTTCGTTGCGGCGGTTGTTACAATCAAAGTTTGCGGACTTTGATTTTGTGACGCTCTGGCGCGGGGTTTAGTAAAGGATGTTGCGATTTTCGACAGCGGGAGAGAGCCACGGGGAGAGCCTGGTGGCGACGGTGAGCGGGATGCCGGCGGGTGTGACCGTGGAGCAGGAGTTTGTCGACCGCGAGTTGTGGCGGCGGCAGCAGGGGTATGGCCGCGGCGGTCGAATGCGGATTGAGCGCGATACGGCGCATATTCTTAGCGGTGTGCGGCATGGGAAGACGATCGGGTCACCGATTGCGATGGTGCTGGCGAATAATGACTGGAAGAACTGGACGGAGATTCTGCCGGTGGAGGCGGGAGACGCGAGCAAGCATAAGGCTGTTGCTTCGCCGCGGCCGGGACATGCGGATCTGGCGGGGAGCTTGAAGTATGACTTTCCTGATGCGCGGTATGTGCTGGAGCGCGCAAGTGCAAGGGAGAGTGCGGCGCGGGTGGCGGCGGGTGCGATGGCGAAGTTGCTGCTGCGGGCGCTGGGGGTTGAGGTTGCGAGTCATGTGATTCGCGTGGGGAAGGCGGAGCTGCGGCGGGCGGCAACTTGGGAGGAGATTACTGCGCTGCAGGGGAAGGATGAGATTCTGCTGAATTGCGTTGATGCCGAGAGCGAAGCGGCGATGAAGGCAGAGGTGGATGCTGTGTTGCGCACGGGCGACACGGTGGGTGGGGTGTTTGAAGTGGTTGTGCATGGTCTGCCGCCCGGTGTGGGGACGCATGCGAACTGGGATGAGCGGATGGACGGGCTGCTGGCGCAGGCGGTGATGAGTCTGCAGGCGGTGAAGGCAGTGGAGATTGGTCGCGGCGTGACGGCGGCGGAGTCGGTGGGGTCGGCTGTGCATGACGCGATTGGATATGAAGAGCAGGGAGTAGGGAGTAGGGAAGAGGGAGTAGAGGGCTCGGGGAAAGCGCGGCGGTTTACGGGGTTTACTCGGGAGCAGAATAATGCCGGCGGGCTTGAAGGCGGGATTTCGAATGGCGAGGATGTGGTGGTGCGGGGATATTTGAAGCCGATTTCGACGCTACGGCGGCCGCTGGCTTCGGTGAGTTTTGCGACTCGGGAGCCGGTGAAGGCTGCGTATGAGCGAAGCGATGTTTGTGTGGTTCCCGCGGCTGGCGTAGCGGCGGAGGCGATGGTTGCGCTGACAGTGGCTCGGCTGATGGTGGAGAAGTTTGGCGGTGACTCGCTGCGGGAGATGCAGCGGAATTTCAGTGGGTATTGCGAGCAGATTCGAGCGTATTGAAGAGACAGGGAGTAGGGACTAGAAAAACAAAGGCGAACAGAGCACCTCCAGCCTAAGAGATAAGACGGAAAGCAGATGGACGTGACGGAAAAAGAGACGAAGAAAAGCGGGAAGATTCATGAGGTAGTGAAGTGGCCGGATCCGGTGTTGTCGAAGCCTGGTGCGAAGGTCACTGTGTTTGATGCGAAGCTGAAGAAGCTGACGGAGGAGATGTTCGATTCGATGTATGCGGCGCAGGGGATTGGGCTGGCGGCGCCGCAGATCGCAATCTCGCAGCGGATTACAGTGATCGATGTGAGCTTCAAGAAGAATCCGGAGGAGAAGATTGTGCTGATCAATCCGGAGATCATGGCACGCGAGGGCAAGCAGGTGGAGGAGGAGGGCTGCCTGAGTCTGCCGGAAATTCGCGAGAAGGTTTCGCGCGCTGCGAAGGTGAAGGTGAAGGCGCAGGATGTGACAGGCGAGTGGTTCGAGATTGAAGGCGAGGAGTTGCTGGCACGGGCGATGCAGCATGAGATCGATCATCTGGATGGGGTGCTGTTTATTGACCGGCTGAGCCGGTTGAAGCGGGATCTGGTGATTCGGAGGATCAAGAAATTAATCAAGAACGGCGAGTGGTGAGGTCCTGCCGGACGAGCCCGCTACGCGCGGCGCGGCCACTTCGTGGCGAGTGTACCGGTCTGGGCGGAAGAGCGACATGGGTTCTCGCGACGCTCGGGAGGGTGAGTGATGAAGCTGGTTTTTTGTGGGACGCCGGAGTTTGCTGTGCCGACGCTGCAAGCGGTGGTTGCGGCTGGGCATGAGGTTGCGCTGGTGGTGACGCAACCGGACCGGGCAGCGGGGCGGGGGATGGAGTTGCAGGCTCCGCCGGTGAAGCGGGTGGCGATGGAGTTTGGTTTGCCGGTAGTGCAGCCAGAGACGATTAAGAATAATGCGGAGTTTCGTTCGCGGCTGGAGGCGATTCGGCCGGATGCGATTCTTGTGGTGGCGTATGGGCGGATTATTCCGCAATGGATGCTGGAGTTACCGCGCTTCGGAAATATCAATCTGCATGGGTCGTTGCTGCCGAAGTATCGAGGCGCCGCGCCGATTCAGTGGGCGGTGGCGAATGGCGAAGTGGTGACGGGCGTGACGACGATGCGGCTGGATGCGGGGCTCGATACGGGCGATATGCTGCTGGCGCAGGTGGTGCCGATCGGGCAGGAGGAGACGGCGATGGATGTGTATGGGTGCCTGGCTCCGGTGGGAGCGAAATTGATGGTGGAGACACTGCATCAGCTTGAAACGGGCCTTCTCTTTCCGCAAGTGCAGGATCATTCGCTGGCGACGCTGGCTCCGATATTGACACGAGAGGATGGATGGATTGATTTTTCGCGGAACGCGCAGCAGATCTACGACCGGTGGCGCGGGTTTCAGCCTTGGCCGGGAGCGCACACGTTGCTGCAGGGAAAGAAATTGATTGTGCAGAGGATGTGTGTGGCGGGTTTTGGCGAGTGTAAACCAGGGGTGGTGAAGGTCGATGGCGACACGTTGTGTGTAGGGTGCGCGGGTGGAAGCTTGGTGAGGTTGGATGAGGTGCAGATGGAAGGGAAGCGGCGGATGAGCGCGGCTGAGTTTCTGCGAGGCAATCAGGTGAGAAGCGGCGAGCGGCTTGGCCTATGAAGGACAAGTCGAAGGTTGTAAGGAAGCGTCCGGCGTCTGCGGGGCCGACGGCTGGTGTGAAGACGGCGGTCGCAAAGATTACACCGGTGCGATTGGCTGCGTTTGAGATTTTGAAGTTGGTGGGCGAAGGCAAAGGGCATAGCGATGAGCTGTTGCACTCGGCGCGGGTGGACGCGCTGTCACCTGAGGATAGAAACCTCACGACGACGCTGGTGATGGGGGTTCTGCGGTGGCAGATTGCGCTGGATGCGCGGGTGCGCGGCCTACTGGAGCGGCCGGAGCAGAGGCTTGCGGAGCCGGTGGCGATTGCACTGCGGATGGGTGCGTTTCAACTGCTGCACCTGGAGCGGATTCCGGCGCATGCGGCGTTGAGCGAGAGTGTGGAGCTGTGCCGGGCGGCGGGTGAACCTCATGCGACGGGGATGGTGAATGCGGTGTTGCGTAAGCTGGCTGCGGCACAGAGGCCGGGGATTCGGATACATGAGTCGGTGGCGGCGTTTGCGGAGCGCCTGGGGCATCCGCGGTGGATGGTGGAGAGATGGGTGGCGGCGTATGGGCGCGAGACGGCGCTGAAGATCTGCGAGGCCGACCAGATGGAGCCGACCGATGGCGGCGTGTTCTACGAGAGAGGCGGCGACTTGCCGCGTATGGATGATGGATCGCGACTGGTGGCGGAGCTTGCTGCGGCTGCGATGCCGGGAGCGAAGCGGGTGTGGGATTGCTGTGCGGCGCCCGGTGGGAAGGCGATGATTCTGGCGCGGCGGCTGGGGACGGCGGAGATGGTGGCGAGCGATGTGAGTGTGAAGCGGCTGGCGATGGCCGAGGCGCGGCTGCGAAGGCATGCGTATGCGGAGAGGGTTCAATTTGTGGTTGCGGATGCTGCCGATGCGAAGGGAGTTGAAGGGAGCTTCGATCTGATCTTGTGCGATGTGCCTTGTTCGGGGACGGGGACGCTGGCGGGGAATCCGGAGATTCGTCATCGGTTGAAGGTGGAGGACCTAGCGAGACAGGTGGAGCGGCAGAAGGCGATTCTGACGGGAGCTTTGAAGCGGCTGGCGCCGGGGGGGCGGCTGGTGTACTCAACGTGTTCGCTGGAGCCAGAGGAGTGCGAGGGTCTGGCGGAGGCCGTAGGGGGCGTGAGAAAAGTGCCGGTGAATGGGCTGATATCGGAGCTTGGTGAGCAGGGGATTTTGCTGGATGGCGTGGAACTGGGCTCGATGGTGCGGGATGGGGCGCTAAGGACTCTGCCGGGGGTGCATGGGTGCGATGGTTTTTTTGCGGTGGTTCTGGAGCGGGATTGATTCTCGGTTGTGCGCGAACTTCGCGCGACTCTAGTTGGTGAGGGTGATGTGGACTGGATCGCCTTTGACGACGCGATGACCGGATGGTGGTGATTGTGCGATGACAGTGCCGATGGCCAAGGTCATGGGGGTCGGGGTTGCGGTGGTTGGAGCCGATCCTGCCGGAGGAGGTGCTGTTGGAGTGGTTGTTGGCGGTGCGTTGGGCGTTGGCGTGGTGGACTGGTTGAGATCTTCGGCGCTGACAATGCGCAGGCCGGCGGCGGCGGCACGGGCAGCGGCGCCGGCGAGGGTGAGGCCGGCGAGCGAGGGCATGAGGAAGCCCTGGGGAGACTCGCCCTCTTCAGGTTCGCTGAGCAGGAGGCTGACGCGCGGGCTGTCGACGCCGGCGGCGTTGGGGCTGGGGGTCTGGGCGATGACGATGCCGGGCGCTCCGGGTGCGGGGACGTGAGCGACGGCACCGAGTTCGAGCCCGAGACGGCGGATGTTGATGGAGGCGGTGCGCTCGGTTTGACCGAGGACGTCGGGGATCGCGACCTGCTGGGCGCCTAGGCTCTCAGTGACGCGGACGGTCCACTCGCGGCGGACTGTCGCGCCAGGGGCGAGTGATTGCGCGAGGATTCGGCCGGGCGGTGTATTGGGGGAGTAGAAGCGATTTTCGAGATTGAGGATCAGGCCGAGAGAGCGGGTTTGTTTGCTGGCCTCGGAGAGAGTGAGGCCGGCGAGGTTGGGGACTTTGACTTCGCGACCGTGGATGGCGAGGCGCATGGCGATGAAGGCGGAGAGCAGAGCGACGATGATCATCGCCAGGGCGCCGAGAGTGGTGTTGAAGATGCGATTGATGGTCTTTCGCTTCATGACAGGTTAAGGATACAGGGTTACAGTGTAGGCGGTCTTCATCGGCGAACGCGCGCTGGTGTGGTTTTGCCGTTAGACTGGCTTTCGTGATGTGGAGGACATTTTGATGCGGAAGTGGACACGGCGGGATCTGGTGAAGGCGGGAGCGGCGGTGGGTGCAGCTTCTTTGACTGCGAATAAGTTGGTTGCGGAAGGGCTGGGGTCTGAGCGCATCGTGGATCCGCAGACGAAGACGCCTGCGAATGAGATGCAGGTGAATGCCGCGAAGAATGAGCTGCGGGAACGGCAGTCGCTGGACTTTGGATGGCGATTTGCGCTCGGGAATGCCTGCGATCCGATGCGGGATTTTGGCTTTGGCAAGTTGTCGCGCGAAGGCACGTATGCGAAGTCCGGAGAGTCGGGTGGGCCGACTGGGGTGCGGTTCGACGATTCGAAATGGGAGGCGGTGCAGGTGCCGCATGACTGGGCGGTGGCGCTGCCGTTTGTGGTTGAGCCGATTCTGGTGGACCATGGCGGCAAACCGGTGGGGAGGGATTTTCCGGAGAGCAGCATTGGATGGTACCGGAGAGAGATTGAGGTAAAGCCGGAGGACGAAGGCAAGCGGATGGTGCTGGAGTTCGATGGGGTGTATCGGTCGGCAACGGTGTTCGTGAATGGGCATTGGGTGGGAGAGAGCTTCGGCGGATATGCACCGTTCGATATCGATGTGACGGATTTTCTGGACTATGCTCCGCGAGCGAGGAGGGGACCGGATGGCCAGATGCATCCGCAGAGCGGTCCGGTGAAGAACGTTGTGACGCTCCGGGTGGATGCGACGCTGAGCGATGGCTGGTTTTATGAAGGGGCGGGAGTGTATCGGCATGTGTGGCTGCGCAAGACGAGTGCGCTGCACCTGGTGAAGGATGGGGTGTTTGTGCAGACGACGCCGGGTGCGGGTGGGGATGCGGCGCTGGCGATTACCAGTGAGGTGAGGAACGCTGGTACGGTGGCGGCCAAGTGTTCTGTGACTGGAGTTGTGGTGGAGGCGGGAAGCGGGAAGGAGGTTGCGCGGTGCCGATCAGCTCTGGTGGCGGTGGCGCCGGGAGAGATGGGGACGTTGCCGATGACGGGGAGGATTGCAGCGGCGAAGGTCTGGAGTCTGGAGGATCGGAATCTTTACCGGCTGGTGACGGTGGTGGAATCGGATGGCAAGGCGGTGGACCAGGATGAGACACGGTTCGGTGTGCGGACGATTGCGTTCGATGATCAGCGCGGGTTTTTGCTGAATGGCAAGGTCGTCAAGATTAAGGGGATGTGCAATCACCAGGACCATGCGGGCGTAGGCGTGGCGGTGCCGGACGCGATTCAGCGATACCGCATTCAGCGGCTGAAGGATATGAACTGCAACGGGCTGCGGACGACACACAATACGCCGGCGGCGGAGTTGCTGGATGCGTGCGATGAGCTGGGCGTGCTGGTGATGGATGAGACGCGGATGTTTTCTTCGAGCGTGGAGGGATTGAGCGAGTTGGGGAAGATGATTCGGCGAGACAGAAATCGTCCGAGCGTGGTGATCTGGTCGCTGGCCAACGAAGAGCCGGAACAGGTAACGGCGCGCGGGGCGGCGATCATGACGACGATGAAGCGCGAGGCCAAACGGCTGGACCCGACGCGAATGGTGACTGCGGCGATGAATGGCGGGTGGGGACTCGGCTACACGAAGGTGCTGGATGTGATGGGGTTCAACTACGGCGTGGGGCACAACAGGGAGACGGATAATTTCACGAAATTTCGCGCGCAGTTTCCAACGAAGCCGACGATTGGGACGGAGACGGCGAGCACGGTTTCGACGCGAGGCGTGTATGAGAACGATCCTCTGCGCGGCTATGTGAGTGCGTACGACGTGAACTACCCACCCTGGGCCAGCACGGCGGAGAACTGGTGGAGTTTTTACGACGAGACTCCGTGGATTGCAGGCGGGTTCTGCTGGACGGGGTTTGATTACCGGGGCGAGCCTACGCCGTATGGGGTTCCGTGCATCAGTTCGCATTTTGGCGTGATGGATATGTGCGGATTTGCGAAGGACAACTTTCACTACTACCGCGTTTGGTGGGGGAACGAACCGGCGATGCATCTGTTTCCGCACTGGAACTGGGAGGGGAAGGAAGGGCAGGAGATTTCCGTCTGGTGTTATGCGAACTGCGAGTCGGTCGAGTTGTTTGTGAATGGAGCGAGCGTCGGGTCGCAGCCGGTGAAGAAGAATGGGCATCTGGAGTGGAAGGTGAAGTACGCTCCGGGCGCGATTGAAGCGAGGGGTTCGTCGGGTGGCAAGGTTGTTTTGACGGAGCGGCGAGAGACGACAGGACCGGCTGCGCGGCTGGTGGTCGAGACGACCAAGGCTACGCTTCGGGCTGATGGCCAGGACTGCTGCCAGGTGAACGTGCGTGTGGTCGATTCGAAGGGGCTGATGGTGCCCACGGCGGGACATATGCTGACGTTCGCTGTGGAAGGGCCGGGGGAGGTGATTGGCGTGGGGAATGGCGATCCGAGTTGTCATGAGCCGGACAAGGGGACGCAGAGAAGCGCGTTTATGGGCCTGGGCGCCGCATTGGTGCAGGCGGGACGCTCGCCGGGTGCGATGAGGGTGAAGGTGAGTGCAAGGGGATTGGAGGCGGGCGAGGCGACGCTGCAGTGTGTTACGGGGTGATGAAGGGCGGGTTCGAGGTGCGGCTATGATTGGGGGGTGCGTCCTCATCTTGCCAGCCTCGTTGAGGAGTTTCGCGGGCACGCTGCAGAGACTGCAGTGGTGGATCATCGCGGCAATCGGCGTTATCGAACGACGTATGGCGAACTGGCAGAGCTTGCGGGTCGATTTGCTGCGGAACTCGAGCGGCGTGCGATCGTCGCTGGAGACCGCGTGGTGCTGTGGGGAGAGAACTCTGCGGAGTGGATCGGAGTTTTCTTTGGTTGTCTGCTGCGCGGGGTGATCGCGGTCCCGCTGGATGCGGCGGGTTCGAGCGAGTTTGCCGGCAGGGTCGTGAAGGATGTTTCGCCGAAGATGATTGTTGGCGACCAGAGTTTGTTAGAGACACTTGGGAAGGATGTACCGCAGCTTGTCGCTCGCGGGGATAAGGGCGCAGTTGCCCGCCGAAGCCGATGTTTGCGGTGAGCGATGCGGTATCGCGCAGATGCGCCGTTTCAGATTGTGTTCACCTCGGGCACGACTTCGGAGCCGAAGGGCATTGTTCATACGCATCGCAATGTGCTCGCGAGTCTGCAGCCGATCGAGGACGAGATGGCGAAGTACCGGAAGTATGAGCGGTGGGTGCATCCGCTGCGGTTTCTGCATAGCCTGCCGCTGAGTCATGTCTTCGGTCAGTTCATGGGTTTGTGGACGCCACCGTTGCTGGCGGCCGAAGTTCACTTTGGCGGGCAGCATGAACCGTCGCGGGTGACGGAGCTGATTCGACGGGAGCGCATCTCGGTACTGATAGCGGTGCCACGCGTACTGCAATTGCTGCGGACGCATCTGCTGTCGCGCTTCGATTGGCTGGCGGAAGAACTGGAACGGGCAAGAGAGATTTCGATCTGGAAACGATGGTGGCGATTCCGGCAGGTGCATCGCGCTCTGGGATGGAAGTTCTGGGCGGTGATCTCGGGCGGTGCGACGTTGCCTGCGGAGCTGGAAGGTTTCTGGAACGGGGTTGGGGTTGCGCTGATTCAGGGTTATGGCATGACGGAGACGGCGGCGCTGGTGACGCTGAATCATCCGTTCCGCATTGGGCGGGGAACGATTGGGCAGGCTTTGCCTGGGCGCGAGGTGCGGATCAGTGACGAGGGCGAGATTCTGGTGCGCGGTGACATGCTGGCGGGGGCAACGTGGCAGAGCGGGGCGATGCGACCACGCGAGGGCGAGTGGCTGGCGACGGGCGATCTGGCGGTGGAGAACGAGTCGGGCGAGCTGCGATTCACGGGCAGGAAGGGCGATGTGATTGTCACGGCTGCGGGGATGAATGTGCATCCGGCGGATCTGGAAGAGGCGATGACGAAGCAGTACGGCGTTGTGGGATGCGTTGTCGTGTCGTGCGAGACTGCGGGCGGGGCCGAGCCGGTTGCGGCCGTTCTTTATTCGGGGAGCGATGAGGAACTGCAGGCGGCGGTGGCGAATGCGAATCGCTCGCTGGCCGAGCTATCAGCAGTTGAGACGCGTGCTGCGGTGGCCGGAGCTTCAGTTTCCGTACACGTCGACCGGGAAGCTGCTGCGCAGGAAGGTGGCGCATTGGGCCTGCGAGACGATCTCGGCTGCGCAGCGGGGTGATGCTTCGGCGAGCGCGACGGGCCGGGATGTTGTGATCGAGATGATTGCGGAGGTGACGAGGGAACGGGTGGCTGGCGACGATGACAGCTTGCGCCTGTCGGAGGATTTGCATCTGGACAGTCTTGGGCGCGTGCAGTTGCAGTCGGTGCTGGAACAGCGATTGGGTGTGGAGGTGGACGACGATGCGATCGCCGGGATGGTGACGCTCGGCGATCTGCGGGGAATGGTGAAGAAGGAGGCGGGGATCGCGGCTGAATCTCAGATGGCTGATGGAGCTTCTGTATTGCAGGCGACGGGGGCCGAGGCGGGCGCGTTACGGGCACAGAGCGAGGCTGGGCCGGTTGCGTCCGAGAATGTCTATCCGCGTTGGCCGTGGAGTTGGCCGGTTCGCGCGATCCGCATCGTATTTCTCGAACTCGTGATGCGTCCGCTGGTATGGATATTGGCGTCGCCGCGCGTGGTGCGTGGGACGACAGAGTTGCCGGATGGGCCAATGCTTGTCATTGCGAACCATGTGACTGCGTATGACGGCGCTCTGGTGCTCTACGCGCTGCCTGGAAGATTGCGGAGGAGGATGGCGGTTGCGATGTCGGGTGAGATGTTACTGGATTTTCGGAAGGGGCAAAATCAGGGGAGCGTGCTGGGCAATTTGTTTGCGCCGGCTGCTTACTGGTTGGTAGTGGCGTTGTTCAATGTGTTCCCTCTGCCGCGGCGGCGCGGGTTTCGAAGGAGCTTTGCGCATGCAGGCGAGGCGATGGACCGGGGAGACTCGGTGATGATTTTTCCGGAAGGGACTCGGAGCCGTGACGGCAAGCTGCAGCGATTCCGGTCTGGTATCGGCTTGCTGGCGCAGGAGTCGCATGTGCCGGTGATGCCGGTGGCGCTGATTGGATTGGGTGAGATGCGCGGAGAGAGGCGATGGGTGCGTTCGGGGAAGCTGGAGGTACGTGTGGGCAAGATTATTCCCGTGGATGAGAGCGCTGGACCTGCGGAGTTGACGGCGAGGTTTGAGGAGAGTGTGCGGCGGCTTACTTCTGATGAGGGGCGATGAGGGCTTTCAGATTGCTTTGAGAATAGTCTGTGATTCGATCTTTGCTGGATCGAGTTCGACGTTGAAGCCGGGGCCGGTGGGTAATGCGATGTGCGCCTTTTCCGGGACAAGCGGGTTGCTTTCGAAGTGGTAGTAGTGGCGCATTTTGTTGATGAGGTATTCGCCGAGCGGGAAGGTCATGGGGGACTGGCTGGCGATGATGTGGATCGCTGCGCGCAGACTATGGCCGTGAGGGATGACGGGGACATCGTGAAGAGAGGCGACGGCGCCGATCTTGAGGAGTTCGGAGGTGCCACCACACCACTCCGGATCTGCCTGCACGACAGAGAGCGCGTTGGCCTGGAGGTAGCGCTCGACCTCCCAGCGTCCGTAGAAGTGTTCGCCCGACGCGATGGGGATGGTGGTACTGCGATGCATGACGGCGAAGCTCTCGATCTTTTCGGGGTGGGTTGCTTCTTCGATCCAGCGCGGGCGATATTTCTCGACCTGGTGGGCCCACTCAAGGGTGTAGGTCTGGTCCCATCCGCTGTAGGCGTCGAACATGAGTTCGGTGTCGTCGCCGAGGGTTTCGCGCAGGATGCGGACGAGCTCGACGTTTTTGCGCATGCCCTCCGGGCCTGAGCCTGGGCCGTAGCCCATGAACCATTTTTGATAGCGATAGCCTTCCTTCTGGACGGCGAGTGCGCGGGTACGAACGGCTTCGGGCTCGAGCGAGAAGCCGAGGCAGCTGGCGTACATCTCGACGGAGGAGCGCGTGGGGCCTCCGAGCAGTCGATAGACGGGGACGTTGAAGAAACGGCCCCGGATGTCCCAGAGGGTGTTGTCGACGGCGCTGATGGCCATCATGAAGAATCCGTCGCGGGAGTGACGGTTGGAGCGGTACATCTCGTCCCAGAGTTTTTCGCCGGCGAGCGCGTCTTTGCCGATAAGGAAGGGGCGAAGGTCTTCGTTGACCACGATGGCGGCGTCTTTTTCGATAGGGCCGTAGAGGCCGTCGATGCCGCCGGCGGTTCGGATGCGAAGGTAGATTGCTGTGGTTAGTGTTTCTTTGGTTCCGGAGGGTTTGTCGGCGTAGGGAGCGGGGCGAAGTTCGTCGTAGATGTCGAGTGGATTGACTTGCTGCTGACGGTTGATCCCGGCGTCGTCGGTGTAGCGTCCGTGAAGTTCGAGGAGTTCAACGGCTTCGATCTTCAAAGGGCTGCTTGCGCGATCGGGCTGCAGCGCGAATGCCTCTGCCAGGAGATTGGGACGAGTTGCTGCGAATGCTGTTGCAGCGGCGCCGAACAGGAATTTCCGGCGGTTGGAAAGAGGAAGAAGTGATGATTTTTTTGGAGTACGGACTAAGGGGTGGAGGGATCGTTCCATCGTTTCCTCGGTGGCGGTGTCCGTTCGACGTCAGCGGCGGTTGTCGGTGGCGGGTTCGGGGTGGATGAGGAGGCGGCTGACTTCGGGGTCATCGAGTTTGAAGGCACTTTCGAGAGCGGTGATGATCTCGTGGACACGGGACATGGGAAGATCGTCGGGCAGGGTGCAGTGGCAGTTGACCTGGATGCGATCGTTGACTCGCGTGACGAAGACCTCGTGGATGTCGAGTATCTCGGGGAAGGCCTGGGCGGCGCGGCGGAGCCGGACTTCGAGCTGGCGGTCGCGTTCGAGGGAGATGGGGCGCTCGATGGTGGCGGGCTCGCTTTCGATGTGGGTGAGGATGGAGAAGATCTCGGGAATCTCGCGGCGGATGTCGGACTCGAGCTGGGTGACGAGGTTGTGGGCGGCGCGGAGGGGCATGGTTTCGTCGACCTCGAGGTGCTGCTCGACGTGGAGCTGGTGGTTGTACTCCTGAACGCTGACGTCGTGGATGGCGAGATTGGAGCGCGCGGCGACGGCGCGGATGCGGTCGTGAATGCTCTCGGTGCGGGGTGCCGTGGGGATGGAGTGGACGACGACGTCGGCGCCGGGGAGATGGCGGCGGACGGCGGCGGTCGCGGCCATCGTGATCTGCTCGGAGCGCTGGAAGGTGAGGTTGCGGGGCATGCCGAGGGTGACGTCGGCGAAGTAGCTGGGGCCGGACCGGCGGGTGCGAACGCGGTCGACGGAGAGGACGCCGTCGATGGCGGCGAGGTCGCGCATCATGTCGCGTGTCTGGGCGCGAGTCTCGAGTGGTGTCGCGTCGGTGAGCGTGTCGATGGTGCGGCGGGCCAGGTTCCAGGTGACGTAGAGGATGACGCAGGCGACGAAGATTGCGGCGATGGGGTCGGCGAGTTCGAGCTGAGGGATGTGCCAGTATTTGCCGGTGTAGGTTGCCGCGAGGCCGAAGAGCACAGCGAGAGAGGACCAGATATCGGTACGGAAGTGGATGGCGTCGGCTTCGAGAGCTTCGCTCTTGGTCTCGTTGGCGATGCGCTGGAGTTTGCCGGAGCGGGTGTAGTCGACGGTGATGGAGAGAAGCAGCGCGACGAAGGGCCAGATGGAAAACTTGAGGGAGAGGTGCTCGCGAAAGACGATGCGGCGAATGGCTTCGGTAAGGATCCAGATGCAGGAGCCGAGCATGAGGACGGCTTCGACGCCGGCGGAGAGACTTTCGATCTTGCCGTGGCCGTAGGCGTGGCTTGCGTCGGCGGGGCGGTCGGAGACGTGAACGGAGAAGAGAGTGATGGCGGCGGCGATGAGATCGATGCCGGAGTGGGCTGCCTCCGAGAGCATGCCGAGAGAGCCGGTGAGGAGACCGGTGATGAGTTTGAAGAGAGTGACGGCGAAGGCGGCGAGGACGGAGAAGAGCGCGGCGGAACGCTTGGCGTTGTGCGGGGTCGCGGCTTGTTCTGGCATCGCCGTTTGGAGCATGGTGGAATGGTACATGGTGGGGGTACTCTATGCCAGAACCCCCCACCCCGGCATATTTGTCCTAAAGTCTTCCAACGAGAGACTTTAGTCTTGGACTTCGTTTGTGCGTGGGGGGGTGGCTTGGGGGTTGAGGGTGAGAAGGGTGCATCGTCTGGTGCGACTGCTTGTCAAGTGTGGTCACTTCGCCGCGTTGGCGGTTATAGCTCCGGTACGTTGCGACGCTGGGTGTTGCGGCTGAGGTAAAACATGATTCCAGCGGCGAAGAGCATAGGGATGCTCATCAACATGAAGCCGTGTTGGTAGTCGCCGGTGAGTTCCTTCGCGAAGCCTATCCAGTAGGGGCCGAGGAAGCCGCCAAGTATGCTGATCGTATTGATGGCGGCGATACCGGCTGCTGCAGAGCGGCCCTGCATAAAGTTGCCTGGAAGTGACCAGAGCGGGCCTTGCATTGAGTTATATCCGACGATCAGGAGGCCCAGCGCGCCGACGACCACAGCGGGTTTCACAGAGAGGCCGCAGGCGAGAAACCCGGCGGACATGAGCAGGCAGCAGGGGATGATGTGTGCGTAACGGCTGTCGCTCGCTGGACGTAGCTCCATCGCACGGTCAGAGTGGGCGGCGTTGAGCAGCATGCCGATGGCCCCGATAAGACTGAGGCCGGAGATGATGAACCCAACAGCGGTGGTGCTGAGATGGGTGGAGCGCTGGACGAGGTCGGGCGCGCTGAAAGTATAGGCATAGCTGCTGGCGAGCATGAAGAGGCCGAAGAGGGCGAGTTGCCAGACGCGCGGATCGACGAGCGCTCCTGCTATGTTGTGGCCGCGATGAACTGATCCGGCACGAGCCTCGTTGACGCGGCGGACGATCCAGTCGCGCTCGGCAGGGGTGAGCCAGGCAGCATCGGCAGGAGTGTCGGCAAGGAGAGTGAGGAAGGCGATGGATAGGAGAACTGGCGGGATGCCCTCCACGAGAAAGAGCCATTGCCAGCCGGCGAGGCCGAGCCTGCCATTGAGACTCATAAGCGCGCCGGCGATGAGGCCCATGAAGACGGAGCTGAGTGGAAGAGAGATGTAGAAGCGGCTGATGGTGCGGGCAAACTGCTCGGGCGGGAACCACTGCAGGAGGTAGTAGATGACTCCCGGGAAGAAGCCGGCCTCTGCCATGCCGAGGAAGAAACGGGCAGTGTAGAACTGCCAAGGCGTGCGGACCCAGAGCATGGAGATGGCGAGCAGTCCCCAGGTGAACATGATGCGGGCGAGCCAGCGGCGCGCTCCGAACCGATAAAGCAGAAGGTTCGAGGGGACTTCGCAGGCGGCGTAGCTGAGGAAGAAGAGGCCCGCGCCGAAGCCGTAAACGGTGGCACTGAAGTGCAGGTCGCGGTTCATCTGTAATGAGGCGAAGCTGATGTTGACGCGATCGATGTAGGCAGCGCCGTAGCCGAGGGCGATGAGGGGAATAAGGCGCAGGGTAGCTTTGCGCATAGCCGAGCGGCCGATGGCTTCGTCTGCGGCGAGGGTTGCGGCAGTGACGGATGCGGCCATTTCAGGGCGACCTCGCGGCACGGTATGGAAACCTCTAACGCTGGGCCGGTGGGAGGGGCTAGGGGGACGATAACACCGAGTTGCGCGCAGGGAACAACGATCTTGGGACGGTCAGCGTTTTGTGGCGTGATAGAGGCCGACCACGCCGAAGGTGTAGCTGGTCCAGGTGGCATCGGCGAAGCCGGCGTTGCGGAGGAGTTCGATCATGCGCGGCGGGCGGGGGAAGCGTTCGACCGAGACGTTGAGGTAGGTGTAGGCGCGTTGATTGCCGGTGATGAGGCCGCCTAGTTTGGGAAGGATGGATTTGAAATAGATGTTGTAGATTGCGCCGGTGAGGCCTTCGGGCTGGTTGCACTCGAGGATGCCGAGCTGGCCACCGGGGCGTAGGACGCGGAGGATCTCGGCGAGGCCTTCCTGATAGTTGGCGAGGTTGCGAAAGCCGAAGGCGGAGGTGACGAGATCGACCGAGGCGTCGGCGAGGGGGAGGTGGAGAGCGTCGGCTTCGATGGGGAGGATATTTTGTGAGGCGAATTTCTTCAGGCCGAGGGAGAGCATCTGGTGGGAGAAGTCTACGGCGAGGATGGGGGCGGCGTTGGGAGTAGTGGGACGGTGTTTGAGGAGCGCCATCGTCATGTCACCGGTGCCGCAGCAGAGGTCGAGGGCGACGACTTCGGGATGTTGCAGGACGGGACGAAAGAGGCGGGCAGTGCGGGTCCACCAGGAACGGTCGATGCCGGCGGAGAGGACGTGGTTGGCGCGGTCGTAGGTGGGGGCGATGGTGTCGAACATCTGCTGGACGTTCGCGGCGGCAGCTTGTTCGGTGGTGATGCCGGCGGGGCGGGCTCCGGTGGAGCGTTCGTGTTCTCGGAGTGGATTCATATCTGGCGACAAACCTTGTCGAATCGATTGCCGAACAAGGGAGATGAGATCAATTGCTGATCTCCTTGATTTTAGCTGCGCTCTGAAGGTCGGGTCTAAGCATTTCGAAGGTTGCGAGAAGTCCCATCTGAGCCTCCGCGACAGATTTTGTCCATTCTTGCGAAACGAATGTTTCGTCTCTTCGAACTTTGTCCTTGAAGTCTGATCCGAAGGCTTCCAGACTCTGGATTGAAGCAATTTTCGCTTCCTGATCGCCATCCATCGCCGCGTGGATGGCAATCAACCAATGCACATATGGAACGCTATAGTCCACGTGGTCGCGCAGATTTTCGAGAAAATTGCGCGCTTCCCGTTGAGTAGATCGCGCTTTCAATGAATCGAAATATGCATGAACCAATCTCTCGGATTGGAAGTCGCGCGTGGCTCGGTGGAAGGCCCAGAGGGTCAGGAATTGCTCTTCAGTTTTTGCGTCGATGGTGGCGCAAACGAAGTCCGGACATCTTGGGCAGCGATCCAGGACAAAGGAATCTATTCCTGCTTTTCGCCAGTGCTCAACGTAAACCGGCAGCGATTCGAAGGGAAATTCATGAACGCCACCGGCAATCTTAGCAGTCTTGAGGTAGTCCATGGCTGCATAGCCGGAGGTGAAGATAAGCAAAACATTGCGGTCAGGATTGGTAGTTCTGAAAGAGAACCAGCCGCCATTCACTGCGAGATATAGTGCTTGGGGTCGTCTTCCGGCCCCCAACATCTTATTCGCCCGTTGCTTGATCTCCGGGACAGCTATTTCGAGAAGCTTCGGGTCAATTAGCCTTCGAACCGCGGAGTTTGAATTGTCATTACGCAATTGAGCGTTGGGAGGCTCCAACTTAAGAGAGGTGATTCCTTCGTTGGCCATTTCGGACTGAAACAGATTCTTGAAGAGAGGCATTCAAAGCTCCTTAAGCCTAATGACCCCAGCGCTAGCTGTCCGACGATCTGGGGTTGATCATACAGAACCTCCCGATGTGCGACGCATAACACTGAGCATGGATTCCGTGGCGGCTACGAGTTCTGATTCGGTGACGTTGCGGACGATTTCGGTTTTGCCGATGGCGGTGGGGAGGACGAAGGAGCGGATGCCGCTGCGATTTTTCTTGTCGCGGGAGGTGAGGGCGACGAGCTTTTCTGCGGTGGCTTTGAAGGGTGGGAGCGGGCCGTAGCGGAGGATGAGCTTGGCAATGCGGTCGGCATCTTTTTGACTGAGGGTTTCGCGGGCGGTGGCTACGTTGAGTGCGGCGATGCTACCCCAGGCGATGGCTTCGCCGTGGAGGAGTTGCCTGTAGTTGGTGGCGGCCTCGATGGCGTGACCGATGGTGTGGCCGAAGTTGAGAATCATGCGGAGGCCGGATTCTTTTTCATCTTTGCTGACGACGTCGGCTTTGACGCGGACGGAGTCAGCGACGACGCGAGTGAGAGCGGCGGGGTCGCCTGCGAGGATGGCGTCGGCGTTTTGCTCCATGTAGCGGAAGAGTTTCGCGTCGTAGATGATGCCGGCTTTGATGGACTCCTGCAGGCCGGCGCGGAGTTGGGCTGGCGAAAGAGTGGCGAGGACATCGGTGTCGGCGAAGACGGCTTGCGGATGGTGGAAGCTGCCGATGAGGTTTTTTCCGGCAAGGAGGTTGACGCCGGTTTTGCCGCCGATGGACGAGTCGACCTGGGCGAGGAGTGTCGTCGGGATCTGGACGTAGCGGATGCCGCGCATGTAGATGGCAGCGAGGAAGCCGGTGATGTCGCCGAGGACGCCACCACCGAAGGCCAGGAGGAGCGAGTCGCGATCGGCACCAGCGGTGGCGAGCTGCTGGGCGAGGGATTCCACGCTGCTCATGCGCTTGTGGCGTTCGCCGCCGGGGAGGAAGAGGACGGTTGGAGGTTCGTTGAAGCTGGCGAGGAATGGCTTTTGCCAGAGAGCCCAGATGTCGGGCGAGGTGATGACGAAGGGGCGGAAGGGTTTTTCTTTATTGAGTTTCTTGAGGCGCGGATGAAGAGTGCGGAGAAGGTTCGAGGCAATGGTGACGTCGTAGGTTGCAGAGGGCGTGTTGACTGAGATGACGGGCACAGTGTTTTTATCGTATCGCAGAGGAGTTGAAGATTTTGTCCTGCCGGACGGGCCCGCTACGCGCGGCGCGGCCACTTCGTGGCGGGTGTACCGGTTTGGGTGGTGGAAACTGCACCGGTCCTCCCGTTGGTCGGGCGGATGACTGCGTTCGCGCTCACCGCTTATCACTCAGCGCTTATCGCTCTAGTAGCATCGAGGTATGGCACGGTTTGATTTTCTGGTAATTGGGGCGGGGATTGCAGGGCTGAGTGCGGCGATTCGGTTGGCTGGCGCGGGTACAGTGTTGGTGGTGACGAAGGAAGAGCTGGCGGAGTCGAATACGGCTTATGCGCAGGGTGGGATTGCGGTGGCGATGGGGGGTGAGGAGGACGTCGCCCTGCATCTTCAGGACACGATGGCGGCGGGCGACGGCTTGGTGAATCGTGAGGCAGCGGCGGTTCTGGTCTCGGAAGGCCCCAGGCGGGTGGAGGAGTTGCTGGAGTGGGGGACCGCGTTCGACAGAGAACCTAAAGGCAGCAACGGGGAAGGCGGAGAACTGTTGCGGACGCGCGAGGGCGCGCACAGCCTGTCACGAATTCTGCATGCGAACGGAGACGCGACGGGGAGGGAGATTGCGGTGTCGCTGCTGCGGCATGTGAGGGAGATTCCGCAGATTGAGTTGATGGAGTGGACGACGAGTGTTGATTTGATCGTCGAGGATGGGCGCGTAGTGGGGGCGACGCTGTTGGATGGAGAGGGCGGACTGCGGGTGGTGCAGGCACGGGCGGTGTTGTTGGCGAGTGGAGGCGCGGGGCAGGTCTACAGCGATACGACGAATCCGGCGGTGGCGACGGGCGATGGCATTGCGATGGCTTACCGGGCCGGGGCTGCGGTAAGCGATATGGAGTTCTATCAGTTTCATCCGACGGCGTTCAGTGCGACGCAGGCTCCGCGATTCTTGATGAGCGAGGCGTTGCGGGGCGAAGGTGCGCTTCTCGTCAATGCGAAGGGCGAGAGATTTATGGAGCGGTATCATCCGCTGCTGGAGCTGGCACCGCGTGATGTGGTGGCAAGGGCGATTACGCGTGAGGGGATGGACGGAGAAGTGTATCTGGATATGCGTCACGTGAAGAAGGATCTGCGGGCGCGGTTTCCGGGGATTTCGGCGTTTCTTGCAAAGTATCACCTGGAGTTGGGAAGGGATTTGATTCCTGTTCGTCCGGCGGCGCACTACCTGATGGGCGGAGTGAGGACGGATGTGCAGGGAAGAACCTCGCTGCCTGGGTTGTACGCGGCGGGAGAGGTGGCGTGCACGGGAGTGCATGGAGCAAACCGTCTGGCAAGTAATTCGCTGCTCGAGGGGTTGGTGTTTGGAGCGCTGGCGGCAGAGACGATGATGGCGGAGTCTCCTGATGCGGAGACGGCTTCGCTGGCTGCACCGGAAGCGGCGCCTGGAGCTGCTACGCCGGAGGCTGCGACCGAGAGATGGATCGCGGATCTTCGCGGGTTGATGTGGAAGGATGCGGGTCTGCTGCGCGATGGAGCTGGATTGCGGGAGGCGCAGCGGAAGTTAGATGCGTTGGCGGTGACCATGCCGCGCGGGTTGTTTCGGCGAGCGCTGGAGGCAAGGAATCTGCATGCGGTCGCGGGTTTGATCGTGGCTTCGGCGCTGGGACGTGAGGAGAGCAGGGGAGCGCATTATCGAAATGATTTTCCGCTCCACGGTGAGGTGGGGAGGCATTCGGTGATGCAGCAGGGGAGGCTCGAGTTTGTGGCTTAGGTTGGAAGGAGAGATGGTGCTGAGATGAAACCTGACCGGAGTCTTCGCAGCGTTGTGGTGGCGATCGTGGGTGCGTTTGTTACGTTTTGTGTGGTGGGGGTGGCGATCTATGGCACGTTGGTCCACGTCAGGGTGAATGGTTTTGTGTTTAGCAGCCCCGCGGCACTTAGGGCTGCCATGGGTGGACTGTTCGGGGGCGGACTGGCGGCGCTGGTGGTGTTGATTCTGCTGCTGCGGTGGCGCTAGTGAGCTTCAGCTTTTCTAAAGATGAGGGACAGCGCGATGGTGATGGCCAGGATGAACACGATCGTCGCGAGTGAGACGAGTGGTCCGATGTCGAGCCAGTGGGCGGAGAGCATCTTGAGCGCAGCGAAGCCAAGAACCGCGGCTAGGCCGTAGTGGAGAAAGCGAAGTTTGGCCAGCAGGTGGGCAAGCAGGAAGTAGAGCGAACGGAGGCCCATCACAGCCATGATGTTCGACGTATAGGCCAGGAAGGGGTGGCGGGTGATGGAGAGCACGGCAGGGATGGAGTCAAGCGCGAAGACGACATCGGTGATCTCGATGGCGACGAGAGCGAGGAAGAGAACCGTAACCATGCCGCGTCCGTCTTCGCGGGCGAAGAACTTGTCCTGACGCAGGCTGACGGGGTGGACGCGGTGGAGCCACTTGATCCAGCTCGGAGTCGTCTCGGCCTTTTGAGTGGAGGGAAGAACGAGGCGGACGGCGGCGATGAGCAGGATGCCGGCGAAGACGTAGCTGATCCACTCGAAGTGCGTGAGGAGGTCGAGGCCGGCGGCGATAAAGGCTCCGCGCATCACGATGGCGCCGGCGACTCCCCAGAACAGCACCCTGGGTTGATGGCTGGTGTCGATGTTGAAAGCTCGAAAGAGAATCAAGAAGACGAAAAGGTTGTCGACGGAGAGCGACTCTTCGATGGCATAGCCGGCGAGGTACTGCGTCGCGTATTGGCCGCCCAGGGAATGGAAGATGAAGAGGGCGAAGGCAAGAGCGGCGGCGACCCAAAGAATGGTGGCTGTGACGGCGGTGGAGTTGGTTCTTGCGGTGCCCTGGCGGCGTGCGTAGACAAGCTCGATCGCGAGGAGCGCGAAGATGAAGAGGTGAAATCCGATCCAGTGGCTGATGGGAGTGGCGCCGGGCATCTCTTTTGGATGCTACAGCGTGGACGGGCTGGATGCACGGATGGGGGTGTTGCCGGCTTATCAGGCAGACGGGCGCAGGAGGCCAGTCGATTGCGGAGATTCCTTGATTCGAGGCACGATTCGTGAGCAACCTGCTGTGTGGTGTTCGGTGGCCGTCAGTTTGGCTTAGCGGGAGCCGAGGACCATGGAGTACACAGCATACAGAATGATCGCGAGCAGCATCCAAAGGATCGAGGAAAAGAAGAGGCTGCGAACGACGTCGCCTATTGCGTGGGTGCGGAAGAAGCCCATTGAGGACCGATCCGACCCATGGTTGGTGAAGCTTTTGGGGAACGCTGGTGATTGCATTGTTCTACCTCCATCGGCAAGGATGAGAGTAGGGTGAGCGAGTTATCCACAGCTATCCCTCAAAGGCGTGAGAGCTATCCCCCAAAGGCGTTAGGTTTGTGGCTCATTTGGGTCATTCGGAAGGGGATTTTTTCCTTGCGCACCGCGCTGTTTTCGTAGCCTGGAATGACAGGAAGTGCAGGATAAGGTAGGATTTGGCGGTATTCGGGCCTGGGTAAAATCCAAATCTAATCGGGAGTGCATATGAAGACAACGATTCGCTTGATGGCGGTGGCGACGGGGCTTTTGGCGGCTCAGGTTGCAGTGGCTCAGGCGCCTGCCGGAGCACCTGCCGGCTCTACCGGTCAATGCAAGGATGGAACTTATTCGACGGCCGCCAGCAAACAGGGGGCCTGTCACGGGCATCAGGGGGTGAAGGAGTGGTATGAGGCTGCTCCCGCTGCTCCCGCTGCTACGCCCGCTCCTGCTGCTGCCGCGGCTGCTCCCAAGGCTCCTGCTCCCAAGGCACCTGCTGCGGCTGCTCCCGCTGCCGGTCCCAAGCCTGCCAATGCGACGGGTCTGTGCAATGACGGCACTTATGCGACATCCACGAGCAAGAGTGCGGGATGCCGTGGACATCAAGGCGTGAAGGAGTGGTATGCGGCTGCTGCACCTGCTGCTCCGGCTGCTCCTGCAGCGCCAGCGCCTAAGGCGGCTGCTCCACCTGCCGCGGCTGCAGCTCCCGCCGCGGCTGCACCTGCTGCTCCGGCTGCGACGACGAAGGCTTCTCCGGCGTCAAAGGCTGCGTCGATGACTCCAGTGGCGGGCGGTGGACCGGGTCTGGTGTGGGTGAATACAGACAGCAATGTTTACCACTGCTACGGGACGACGTACTACGGCAAAACGAAGCAGGGGGCGTACATGTCGGAGGCCGATGCAAAGGCCAAAGGCGCGCATGCGGACCATGGCAAGGCTTGCACCAAGTAAAGATGTAGCAGAGCTGAAAGCGACTCGCGCCTCCGATGCCTGTAGAACGGCTTCAGGGGCGCTCGTTGATTAAGCGGATCATTTCAAGGAAGAGATCGCCGGAGATCTGGAGAGATTTGGCGCTGATCTTGTCGAGCGTGTCCTGCGCGGTGTGGTGGTAGCCGTCCGGGTTTGCCTCGGTGGTGGGGCCGTAGTGGGCATCGATGACATCGAGCACCGGAACGCCGCGCTGTGCGAACGGGAGATGGTCGTCTTCTTCGGCTTCGCTGTATTTGAAGATGTTGGCGGAGTGGCCGGTGTTCTTTGCAGCGGTCTTGAGGATGTCGTTGAGCCAGGGCGCTGAGTTGTCGCTGTGATCGATGTTGAGATCTTTGTCCGCGATCATGTCGGCGACGAGGAGGGCTTTAATTTTACCGATGGTGCCGTCGTTGCTCCACTTGGCAGCGAGGTGGCGGGTTCCGTAGGTGTTGTCTTTGCCATTGTTGGCAAACCACTCCTTGACGGCCTCTTCGCCGTCATCGAAGACGAGCCAGACAGAATAGCCTTCGGGGGGATGGGTGCGGAGGACGTTGCCGATCTCCATGAGGAGCGCGGTGGTGGCGGCTCCGTCGTTGGCTCCGTAGAACTCGATGTCGCGCAGCGGATAGTTCGTCTCGTAGTGGCTCACGAGGACGATGATGCCGTCCTTCTTGCCCGGGTACTTCACGATGTAGTTATGCATCGTCTGAAAACCCGCGGGAGTGCTGGCGGTGAAGGTGTCGGTTTCGAAGTTGCCCTTGGCGGCTTCCGGTGCGAAGTGTTGCTTGATGAATTCCTCAGCTTTGAGGTGGCCGGGAGAGCCGTTGAATCGCTTGGGAGCGACCTTGAGGAGTTGCGCGGTGAGGTTATAGGCGGCTTCTCCTGAGAAGCCCGTTGTCGTGTGGTGGGTGGCTGCCTGTTGCGCTGCATGCACCCGGGCGATGTGGCTGGACTCACTGCCCTGCGCGAAAGCGAAGGATGAGATCGCGAACGTAAGGATGACGAGGCGGCGGAGATGCCTTCGGGAAACTTGAAAAACTCGAATGGGGATCATGCGGACATCTTCGCCTCTCTGGCTTTACGACGGTTTGGGTGGACGTACCAGGATACGGCGACCCCAACAATATAGAGGCCCAGCATCGGGCTGGCGAAGAGGCACATGCTGAAAGGGTCTTGCAGGGGGCAGATGATCGCCGAGACCAGGAAGATGATGAGGACCGCGTAACGCCATTGCCTGAGAAAGAATTTGCCGTCCGCAATCCCGAAGAGCGAGAGGAAGAACATAAGGATGGGCAGCTCAAAGCAGATACCGAGGCCGAGGATGACCGAGAGGAAGAACTGGGTGTAGTCCTCGATCGTGATCATGTGGGTGAAGTTTTTGCCGATGTCCTGGATCAGAAACGTCATGGCGCCGGGGAGCACCCAGCGATAGCCGAACCATGCTCCTGCCAGAAACAGTCCCACGGTCGCGCCCATAAAGGGAACGACGTACCTTTTCTCGTGCGCGTACATGCCGGGGGAAATAAAGAGCCAGACCTGATAGAGAACGAACGGGCTGGCGATGATAATGCCGCAGACGACCGAAGTCTTAATGAGAAAATTGAGCGCGTCGGTGGGATGGGTCATCGTCATCTTGAGACCGATGTCGAGCAGAGGACGCTGGATGTATTGGATGAGACGAACGTGGAAGATGTAGGCGACGACAACGCCGACGGCAACCCATGCCACGGAGTGGATGAGTCGCGTGCGGAGCTCAGTGAGATGCTCCATCAGGCTCATGCCGGGAAGTTCGGCGCGTTCTGACATGGCTTTGCGCGCCCGGTCGATGGGGTCGAGATCAGACACGCTGGGAGGCCTCAGCGGTGATGACTTCCTCTACAGCCGATTCGTGGTCGGGTACGTGGGGGATGGCGTCGAGGACGGGAGAGAGCGCGGAGTTGCTGACCGGAAGTCCGGTTGAGGGTGGCATAAGGTTGAGGTCGCCGGAGGTGGCGATGGGCAGCGGCTCGGGCGTCGACTCAGCAACGGGCATAGGTTCAGCAACGGGCGACTGCTCAGCAACCGGAGGCTCGGGCATCGCATCAACCTCCTGCGGTTGCTCGTGCGGATGGCCTACGAGGAACTCGCCACTGGCAGGAGGTGCGATGGTGTTCTCCGAACCGTCGGTGATCGCCGGTGTCACGGGAGCGGCGGCTGCCATCGCGGCGATTTTTTTCTGCTGCTCCTCCTGGTCCGCAATGCGAAGTTCTTCTTCCATCTGCATGCGGAACTCGTTGGACGCGCGCCGGAACTCGGCCATGAGTTTGCCCAACTGACGCGCGAGTTCAGGCAGCTTCTTCGGCCCAAAGAGAAGAAGGGCGAGGAAGATGAGGATGGCGCTGTCCTGAAAGCTAGGCATAAGTCAGTCCCATGATACGGCTTACGTGTGGACGGAACAAATGGATGCAGGTAGTGGTGGCTGTTGTAAAATTTTCTATGCAGGCAGTGTGCTGCACATAAGCGCTTTAGAAGAAACCGCATCATTTCGATGCGATTTGCGTCTAAATGGTAGAAGCGGCTGATGCAGCCGTGAGTAGAAGAAGTGTAATGAGTTGCAACACCCCCGTGGGTTGGGTAATGGCTCGATGGAGCCGGCACAGCGAATCCACTGCAACTTGAGCGGTGCATGCTTTCAACATCCCCGTCTCAGAGGCAATACGACAGTGCAGGCTTTTTTTGCCGGCGCCAGTCGGCCTTGGTGAGACTGAAGGCGGAGTACTTTGAACGGACTATTGGAGATCGCTTCGGCTGAGGCCGTGGCTGAGAATGCTGCGGCGACGTGTTCACTCGACAACTACCTTGCACAACCCGACCACACCATGGACGCCCGCATTGCAGCTGCGCGCGCCACTCTGGGCACTGACGTCGTTCTGTTGGGGCATCACTACCAGCGCGACGAAGTGATCCGGTTTGCGGACTTTACCGGCGACAGCTACAAGCTCTCGAAGGTCGCCTCCGAGACGAACGCAAAGTACATGCTGTTCTGCGGCGTGCACTTTATGGCGGAGACGGCTGACGTTCTCGGTCAGTCGTGGCAGCAGGTGATTCTGCCGGACTTGAACGCCGGCTGTTCGATGGCCGACATGGCGGAGATCGGGCAGGTGGAAGACTGCTGGGACTCGCTCGAACGCGTGGGACTCACAGACGCCAATGCGGGCGGGTTGATTCCGCTGACATATATGAACTCGGCCGCGGCGATTAAAGCATTTTGCGGGAGGCACGGCGGCCTGGTGTGCACGTCGTCGAATGCGCGTAAGGCGTTCGAGTGGGCCTTTGCGCGTGCGGGAAAGATTTTGTTTCTTCCGGATCAGCATCTGGGACGGAACACCGCGTTTGCCATGGGGATTCCGATGAGCGAGATGGTGGTTTGGGATCCGTACCAGATCAACGGCGGCCTGAGCCCGGACCGACTGAAGGCTGCGAAGGTGATTCTGTGGAAGGGGCACTGCTCGGTGCATCAGCGTTTTCTGCCGGAGCATGTTGATCGCGTGCGCCGCGAGCACCCGGAGATGCAGGTGATCGTGCATCCGGAGTGCCGCTGGGAGGTGTGCCAGAAGGCCGATGCCATTGGCTCGACCGAGCGGATTATCGACGTGATTGAGAAGGCTCCGGAGGGTTCGAGCTTCGCCGTGGGCACGGAGATTCACCTGGTGAACCGGCTGACGAAGCGCTTTGCTCCACTCGGCAAACGTGTGATGACGCTGGACGATGCCGGTTGTCTGTGCACCACGATGTACCGCATCTCCCCGCAGCACCTGGCCTGGGCGCTCGAAAATCTGGTCGAGGGGAGGGTGGTCAATCGCATCAAGGTGGAGGATGATGTGAAGCAGTGGGCGCGTGTGGCGCTCGACCGAATGCTGGAGATTAAGACTTGAGCAAGATTTTTACCTTGAGCGAGGCGCAGACACTGCTTCCAGTGGTGGAGGCTCTGCTCCGCAAGGCGCAGGCGGCGGGCGTTCGGGCTGGAGAGCTGGAAGGCGAGATGCAGCAGCTGAGCACCCGGATCTTTCTCTCCGGGGGGATGCATGTGGATGTGAGCGCGGCGGCTCGTCGCCGGGCCGAGCGCGACAAGGCGGTGCAGGAGGCGAAGGACACGCTGGTCGAGATCGACTCGATCGGAGTGCTGGTGAAAGACTTGGAACAGGGGTTGCTCGACTTTCCCTCCATGATGGACGGGAAGCCGGTGCTGTTGTGCTGGAAGCTGGGCGAGCCGGCGATTGCCCATTGGCATACCGAGCAGGAGGGCTTCGCCGGGCGGAAGCCTCTCGATTCGCGGTTCGGCAAGACGGAGCGTTTCAACTAGAGACGCAGAATCCGACCACGGATTGCGCGGATAAACACGGAACAGAAACAAAGACGGATTAAACAAAAACGGATGAATGACAAACCGTAGGGCATTGTCGTTCATCCGTCGTTCTGCGTCTTCAATCCGTTTTTTTATCTTCTTCGTTTGATCCGTTTCAATCCGCGCACTCTTCGATCGATCCCGGTTGGAAGGCTAGTTTGAAGGCTGACGGGGACCGTTCGGAGCTGTGGCCTCGGGTTTGCCGCCGGGGTTCCACGCCGGCTTCCAGTTGGAGTTTGCCAGCCAGCGGATGGGGTTGACCATCGAGGCGATCGCATTTGTCATGTGGTTGAAGTCGATGGTGCTGATCTCATCGCTGGGCTGGTGGTAGTCCTTGTGCAACCCGAAGCTGGAGACGGATTGGGCGACGATGCCCTGCACAGCCAGCGCGTAGTTGTCTGAGCGGCGAAAGAAATTCTGTGTCGGGTGAGGGTCGTTGACCAGATGGGCGCCGTGTTTCGCGAGCTCGGGGCCGAGGTTGGAGCGGTCGAAGCCCGTGAGCCAGAGGGTTCCGGCCGGCACAGCAGGATCGGGGCGGCCGATCATCTCGAACTCGAGGTTGGCGACAATGCTGTTCAAGGGGACTGGGGGATGCGCAAGGAAGGCACGATTGCCGAAGCCGCCGAGTTCCTCCGAACCGAAGAGCGCGAAGACGATCGTCCGCTTCGGACGCGGGCCGGTGGCCAGAATGTGCGCCAGGGCGAGGACGGCGGTGGTGCCGGAGGCGTCGTCGTCTGCGCCGTTGTAGTTCGTGTCGCCAGTGGCGTTTGCAGGGCCGATGCCGAGGTGGTCGAGGTGCGCGGTCAACAGGATGACCTCGTTGGGTGCGGTGCTTCCGCGCAGGATACCGATCGCGTTCCAGGTCTCCTTGCGAGGCACGTCCTGAAATTTCGAGAGACGCTGCTGGACTCTGGGAGGCAGTGGATCGGGCATCGCAGTCTTCTGCACAAAAGTCCCGTTATCGCCTCCTGGTTCGAGGCCGAGACCCTGAAGCTGCGCCGCGACGAAGAGAGCCGCGATATGCTCGTCGCGTGTGGCGGAGCCCCGGCCGTGGAGTTCGTCGTCAGCCAGAAAGTTCATGTTCGCGTGAACTTCCCTTTCCAGCGCGGGCAGCGACACCGTTTCTCTGGCTGCTGCGTCGAATGAATGAGATTTCTGTCCGTGTGCGGTGGAGGCGAAGGTGAGAGTGCATACAAGCGCTGTCAGGCTCAGGCGGCGCAGGTCTTTCAATGGGTACATTGTGGGAATTATAGAGGAAGGCGATTTGAATTAGTCTTGAAGACACATTGGCCGCCCGGCCCTGCGACGATTGAAAGAAGAGGCGTGAACGTGATGCAACGAACGGGAAGAGTGCAACGGTGGGCAGCGGCTGCGGCTGCTATCGTGTTGCCGCTCTTCATCGGTTGCTCCGACTTCTTTCCTCCAATCCACGGAGGAGGAGGCGGTGGCGGGAGCACCGTGAATCGCGTGTACGTGGCGAACCGGCAGGCGCGCTCGATCGGCGGATTTGTGATTGGGACGGGAACCCTGGCGGCGGTCAACAATTCTCCGGTGGCCACCAGCTATGGGCCGTTGTCGATCGTGGTGACGCCGAACAATTCCCTCCTCTATGTCGGAGCTAATACAGGAATCTTCGTCTATTTCATCAATTCGGATGGATCGTTGACGACGCCGAGCACCGGTTCGCAGCCTGCGGGCGTGTTCGCGGCCTCTCTGGCGGTGTCGCCGGACGGGCAGTGGCTGATTGCACTGGATGGCACAACGCAGCAACTCGACATCTTTCAGATCAATGCCACGACGGGCGCGTTGAGCTCGGTAACCGCTCCGGCGACCTACTCCGCGACCTCGGGTGTCTGGCAGCCGTCGGAGGTCCGCATCTCGCCGGACGGAACGCTCATCTTTGCAGCACTTGGCACAGCCGGCGATGTCGTCTTCACCTTCAATACAACGACGGGCGTGGCCACCAGCAGCCAGACTTTGGCCACCGGGAACACCGCGACGGGCGACTATGGGCTCGCGATCAGTCCAAAGACGACGTACCTTTACATCGCCAGAAGCGGGACCAACGGAGGAGTCGCCGTCTACAGCATTGGAGCAGTGGGCGCGCTGAGTCCGGTCACGGGGTCGCCCTTTGCCGCAGGGAGCGGAACCTTCTCTGTCGCGCTGGATAACACGGGGACCTACGTCTATGCGGCAAACCGCACGGACGGGACGATCTCCGGTTACACCATCGTGCCGAGTACGACGAACACCGCCGCGTTATCTCTCACTCCAATAAGCGGGTCACCGTATCCGAGCGGATCATTCGTGCAATCCCTGGGGGCCGATTCCACCGGCAAATATATTCTGGCGGCAGCCTTCAGTGGCGGACCCGATCTGACGATGTACAGCTTCGATGCCACGGTCGCTGGAAAGCTCAATCAGGCGACCAGCGTGGCGACCGGAGTCGATCCTGCGGGCGCCACCGAACTTGCGTTGACGCACTAAGTTGACACACTAAGGGAGAATCTCCGCGAGAACACGGTGCGGCGAATTGACGCGTAGCTTTTCGAGATTTTTCCTCATCGCCGGTAATATGGATTAAATGGTGTTTGCATTGCTGCGGAGTTTTTCGGTTATTTCTTCTTCCTTTCGACAATTCGGGTTGCAGCGCAGGATCTCACGATTTGCGGTGTTGGCGGCGTTGTCGGCCTGTGTCTCACTCGGACTTACCGGCTGCTCCAGGCTGCGGCCAAAACCCGCCGCGCAGTATGTTTACGTCACTGCGAAGCAGACTTACCTGCGCGACCGCGTGGCGGCTGTATCGAACCGCACTGCAACGGTGGACAATGGCGACAAGCTCGAAGTGCTCGAGCGTGGCCGGCGCTTCGTACGGGTGAAGACTGCGAACGGCGAACAGGGATGGATCGAGGACAAGGCCGTTACAACGCAGGAGATCTTCGATCAGTTCGAGGGGCTGAAGCAGAAACACAAGGATGATCCGACGGTAGCTTCCGCGGTCGTGCGCGATGAGGTCTATCTGCACGCCGCGCCGGGCCGCGACACCGAACGCTTTTACAGGCTGGCAGAAGGCGAGAAGCTGAAGCTGTTATCGCGAGCGACCTTGCCCAAGCCGCTGCCGCCTGGAGTAAGAGCCGCCGCCGCCAAGCCTGCTGTCGCACCTGCGGCTAAAGGAGCCAAGGCTCCAACGCCGGACGCACCCGCACCTCCCGTGATGGAGGATTGGTGGCTGGTACGCGATTCGAAGGGCGATACCGGCTGGCTGCTCAGCCGAATGATGGATGTCGACGCTCCCGATTCGATCACGCGATACGCAGAAGGGCAGAGGATCGTCGGAGCCTACGTTCTCACAACGGTGAACGATCCCGAGGCAGAACAGGACGACAAAAATATTCCAATCTACCTCACGGTCATGAGTCCGTATAAGGCGGGGTTGAACTATGACTTCGACCAGGTGCGCGTGTTCACCTGGAATGTGAAGAAGCACCGCTACGAGACCGGCTTTCGCGACAGGAATATCGAGGGGTTTCTTCCGGTCACGATCAAGATGGCTGCCGACCCGTACGGAAAATCTGCGACAGCGACGACACCTGCGCCCACCTTCAGCTACAAGGTGCTCTCCGACGAGTCAGGGCCAGTGATTCCCGATCCTGTGACCGGAGCGATCGTGCCAGGCAAGACGATCCTGAAAACCTACCGGCTGGAGGGCAATCTGGTGAGACCGCTGATTCAGCCTGGAACACCAAAAGGCGGAGAGGCGCGTCGGGAGCCCGTTGAGAAGAAGAACGAGAAGAAAGCCATCAAGGGTAAAAAGAGGCGCTAAGCGCTAGTCTCATTCGGTCAGCCGTAGAAACTGGCGATCGTATCCACAACCGTCTGCTGCTCGTCTTCCCTCAGCTCGGGATACATCGGCAGCGCTAGAACCTCATGCGCTGCGGCTTCGCTGACCGGGAAGTCGCCTTCTTTATAACCAAGATTCGCCAGACTAATCTGCTGGTGCAACGGCAGAGGGTAGTAGATCTCCGTGCCGATCTTGCGGTCGGTGAGGTACTTCCGCAGCTCGTCGCGGCGAGGCGCACGAATCACGTACTGATGGAAGATGGGTAGCGCCCTACAATCGGTGAAGGGAAGAACGATGCCCTCGTCGATGTTTGTGCCGGTAAGGCCCGCGTCGTGGAAGAGCTGATCGTAGCGGGCGGCACGGTCGCGGCGCTGCTGATTCCACTGCGGCAGATAGCGAAGCTTCACCTCGAGGATCGCGGCCTGCAGGCTATCGAGACGCGAGTTCCAGCCGACCTCGTCGTGATAGTAGCGGCGGCGCATGCCGTGGGCGCGAAGCACGCGAGCATGATCGTCGAGCGCATCCGACATTGTGGTGACGAGGCCGGCGTCGCCCATCGCGCTGAGATTTTTCGTAGGGTAGAAGCTAAAAGCCGCAGCATCGCCGAGAGCGCCGGCGGGTGTTCCGTTCCAGGTGGCGCCGAAGGCCTGAGCGGCATCTTCGATGAGCAGCAGGTCGTATTTTTGTTTCAACGCGCTGAACGCGTCCCAGTCGGCACATTGGCCGTAGAGGTGGACCGGCAGAATAGCTTTGATCTTTGTGCCGGTGTGGGAGCGAATCACCTCTTCTGTGGCCGCGGCGGAAAGATTGAAGGTGGCGGGGTCGATATCGGCCAGGAGGGGCTGTGCGCCGCAGCGGAGAATCGCACTGACGCTGGCGAAGAAACTAAACGGCGTAGTGACGACCGCGTCGCCTGGCCCGATGTTTGCGGCGGCCATCGCCAGCCAGAGTGCATCCGTGCCGCTGGCGCAGCCAATGGCGTGAGGAGCGGCGCAGGCGGCGGCGGCTGCCTGTTCAAAACTATTGACCTGAGGTCCGAGGATAAATCGCTGCGAGTTGGCCACAGCCTCGATCGCATCGAGTATCTCCCGTCCGATGCTGGCAAACTGGCGAGACAAATCAAGCATCTGAACGGGTTGCGGGTTGCTAATCGTCACATCGTTCATGGTATATCGTCGCAGCAGCGGTCGGAGACCGTAACGGGTTGAGCTTCGTCTAATAAGCCTGGATTGCCTCGGCAAGTCACCGCCGGTGAAGTGTGGAGGTCTCCAGGTTGATAATTGCCGTGGATGCTCGTATCGTTGACAGTCTTAGCTTCAGGCTCAGTAAGTCGGTAGGCTGAGATTTCTTCTGAAGTTGATGGACCACGGCAAAACCTTATGGCACGGTAAACGAATTTAGCTAAGGAGATCGGCACCATGGAATCAAAGCCGGCACAGAACATTCAGGATACTTTTCTCAACACAGTGCGAAAAGACAAGAGTCCGATCACGATCTACCTGGTAAGCGGCGTCAAGCTGACAGGAAAGATTCGGTCGTTCGATAAATACTCGGTGCTGTTGGAGAACAACAGCCAGGAGCAGTTGATCTTCAAGCACGCGATCTCGACAGTAGTGAGTGGGCGAGCGGGCGTGCACGGAGAGATGCGGGCCGATGGCAGCAAGCCAGAGCTGCGGCCAGCCGTAGTCTCAGCGCCTCCAATCGCGGCAGTGCAGGAAGCGAACGGGACGCAAGGCCGTTAGCTGTTGACAATGGATGCTACGAAGACCAGTCATGGCAAGACTGTGAGGCGGAGTCTGGCCACGGCACAGTCGAATTCTGCCCGGCAGAACCATAGCAATCTGCCGCAGGCGGAACGTGCGGTTCTCGTCGCGGTGGAGTTCACCGGGGAACGTCGCAAGTTGACGGCGGCCGCACGTTTGGCGCGCAATGCCGCCGCCGTGTCTTCCGGGACTGCGCTCGCGGAGAGAGACGAACCTCTCCCCGCGGAGGCGAAGAACGCCGCCGATCTGGACTTCAATGCCTCGCTGGCGGAGTTTGAAGAGCTCGCCCGCAGCGCCGGAGCTGAGGTTTCCGCGACGTTGAGTCAGCGCCGCGCGCGACCCGATCCAGCGACGCTGGTGGGCGGCGGCAAGCTCGAAGAGATCGAGGGCGTCATCGCCTCAACCGGCGCCGACCTCGTACTCTTCGACCACGATCTTTCGCCGTCGCAGCTGCGCAATCTGGAAGCCAGGCTGCCCTGCCGCGTCATCGATCGAACACAGCTGATTCTGGATATCTTCGCCCGTCACGCGCGAACCCGCGAAGGCCAGTTGCAGGTCGAGTTGGCGCAGTTGGAGTATCAACTCCCGCGCCTGGCAGGCCACGGAAAGGCCATGTCGCAACTCGGCGGCGGCATCGGCACTCGAGGACCCGGCGAAACTCAGCTCGAAACCGATCGCCGCAAGATCAACCTCCGCATCGACCACGTGAAAGAACAGCTTGAGTCCGTGCGGCGAATTCGCCGTCAGCAGCGTCAGCGCAGGGAGGCAGTACCTGTCCCGGTCGTCGCCCTGGTGGGATACACCAATGCCGGCAAGAGTACGCTCTTCAACGCCCTCACCGAAGCGGGCGTGCTGGAGTCGTCGCGAATGTTCGCCACCCTCGACCCAAAGCTGCGGCAATTGCAGCTTCCCTCGCGCAGAAAAATTCTGCTGTCGGATACCGTGGGTTTTATCCGGAACCTGCCGCACACGCTCGTAACCAGCTTTCGCGCGACGCTCGAAGAGGTGGAGCGAGCGGAACTGTTGCTGCATGTGCGCGATGCGTCGAGCCCCATGGTCGAGGAACAAAAAGCTCAGGTGCAAAAGGTTCTTGCCGAGCTCGACGTTTCGCAAAAACCCGTCATTGAGGTGTTGAACAAGATCGATCTCGTCGACGGACACGAGGCGACGCCGGTAGGAGCGCCGGGCAGCATCGCGGTCTCCGGATTGAAGAAGCTGGGGCTGGATCATTTGCTGGCAGCCATCGACGCCGCGCTGGTCGCCGATCCGGTGATCGAGATGCAGTTACGTCTGCCGCAGTCGGAGGGCGCGGTTCTGGCGGCGCTCGAGGCCGGCGCGATCGTGGACGGGAAGAGATTCGAAGGAAACCTCGCCTTTGTTACGGCGCGAGGTCCGGCGTCGTTGTTGAACCGGTACAGACGGTTTCGGGAGCGTGCTCAAATAGGCTCTTGACCACGACACTCACGGCTCAAAAAACTCGCCCCTAAACTAGCATAGGCCGCCTGAAGGGGAGCGGAGGTGGTGTCCCCATTCACGCGACCTATGTGACCCAGATAGTAGGGTCCAGGTAGTAATCACAGTTTAGTCCTTTCGCGGGGGATGTCAAAGGGCAAAAATTGCGGGTGGAACTACCCAAAACCGAGTCCCCGAAAACGCGTCCGAAGATCGGTCATCGTAGCCGATTATCGACGAGAGTTGAGTTGACACTCTCGTTAGCGCTTTGCTAAAACTAGGTGTACCTCGCACTTTCTGGCACGTCTTCACCGGCTCTATCAGCAATACAATCTAGCTGTGTGAGACAGCTGACGACAGGACTTCCAGGCACCCCAGCCGACACCCACTCATGGACCAGATACTGAACGAACTCGGTGGACTTGTGCTTGGCTCTGTGCCGACAATCGTCCTTTTCATTTTGTTAGTCATTGCTTACGGCCTGCTGGTTCGCCGTCCTCTGGACCGCGTACTGACTGAGCGCCGCGCCCGTACCTCCGGCGCCGTAGAGCAGGCCCGTACCGCCATCGCCCGGGCGGAATCGGAGACGACAGCCTACGAAGACAAGTTGCGAGCGGCCAAAGCTGAAATCTTCCAGGCCCGAGACCAGAAACTGAAGCAGTGGAATGCGGAGCGCGAAGCCGCTCTCGCACAGGTTCGCCAACACACCCAGGAGCGCGTTCGCGGCGCCCGCCAGGAGATCGAGCACAGCGCCCAGGAGGCGAGGCTCAAGATCGTTGCGATGAGCGATGAGCTGAGCTCGAGCGTGCTCAATGCAGTTTTGCCGGCAGGCATCCAGGCGACGACGGAGGTTGCGCAGTGAGCCTCTCCCCGACGATCACTAGCCCGACGATCTCCAGGCTGAAGCGCCTGCTGCCTGGCCTGTTGATGGCCGCCCTGCTGTTCGCGCCCGTGCACCATGCCAGAGCCCAGGAGCCAACTCCCGCCGCCGGCGGTGGACGTCTTAGCGCGCCTGACGCTCAGTCGCCCGAGAAGAACAAGGAAGAAGTGGACGAAAACGACGCGTTCCTCCACTCAGACGCAGTCCGCAAGCTGGGCGCCATCATCGGCCTGAACGCCGAGCAGGCAGCCACAGCCTTCACCGTTGCGAACTTCGTTGTCCTCGCCGCACTCGTAGGCTGGTTCCTCGCCAAGACGCTGCCCAAGACCTTCCGCAGCCGCACCACAGCCATTCAAAAGCAACTGGTCGACGCCCGCACGGTCACCGAAGAGGCGAACGCGCGGTTGAACAGCGTCGAAGAGCGCTTGAGCAAGCTGGACGATCAGATTGCCGCCATGCGTGTTCAAGCCGACAAGGACTCCGCACTCGACGAGCAGCGCATCAAGGCCAGCGTTGAAGAGGAAAAGCAGAAGATTCTCGCAGCCGCCGAGCAGGATATCGCCGCCGCAGCCGCTCTGGCACGCCGGCAGCTCCAGCAGTACGCCGCCGAACTGGCAATCGACCAGGCCGCACGCAAGCTGGTCGTCACGGCCGAGACCGATCGTCTCCTCGTCCAGCGCTTTGCACGCCGGCTGACAGGCGACGATTCGAAGGAAGGGCACAACTAATGTCCGTCGTCTCGCTTCGTTACGCCCATGCCTTCGCCTCCGTCGCTGCCTCGTCTCATCTTGACTCTGCAGCGGCCCAGCAGCAGTTGACCGACTTCAGCGGAACCCTCGCCGGCAGCCGCGAACTCCGCGAAGTCCTGATGAACCCCTCCATCGCAAACGAGCAGAAGTTGAAGGTGCTCGACGCGATCGCTGGACGCATCGGCATGTTTCCGCAGGTGCGAAATTTTCTCGCCGTCATCATGGATCACCAGCGTCTCGCTGAGCTGGACGAGATCCTCGCCGAGTATCACGCCGTCGCCGACGAGCAATCCAGCGTGGCCGAAGCCGAGATCACCAGTGCGCAGCCTCTGAACGATCAGGATCGCGCCGAGCTCGAAGCCCAGGTGGCGAAGCTCGCAGGTGGCCGAGTCCGCGCAACCTATCGCCAGGATGCAACCCTGTTGGGCGGCGCTGTCGTCCGCATCGGCTCAACGGTTTACGACGGCTCCATCCGCGCGCAGTTGCAGCAGTTGAAGCAGAGGCTTGTAAACGCGTAAAGTTCTTTGCTACCAGCAACGCTCAAATATTTTCAGATTTTGATACGAATCAAGTAGAAGGAAGACATGGCACAGATCAAAGCAGATGAGATAACCGAGCTGCTACGCCAGCAGATTGAGAACTTCGAACAGCGCATCCAGGTCGATGAAGTCGGCACCGTCATCTCCCTCGGCGACGGTATCGCGCGCGTCCACGGCCTCGACAAAGTCATGGCCGGCGAGCTCATCGAATTCCCCCACGGCGTAGCCGGTCTCGCAATGAACCTCGACGAAGACCAGGTCGGCGCCGTCCTCCTCGGCGACTACACCGAGATCAAGGAAGGCGACACCGTCAAGCGCACCGGCAAGATCATGTCTGTGCCCGTCGGCGAAGCCCTCATCGGCCGCGTCGTCAACGCGCTCGGCCAGCCCATCGACGACAAGGGCCCCATCAACACCGACAAGTTCCTGCCCGTCGAGCGTCTCGCCCCCGGCGTCATCGATCGCCAGTCCGTCCGCGAGCCAATGGCCACCGGCATCAAGGCCATCGACACGATGATCCCCATCGGCCGCGGCCAGCGCGAACTTCTCATCGGCGACCGCCAGACCGGAAAAACCGCCATTGCGCTCGACACCATCATCAACTCAGCGAAGAACAACCTGATCTGCATCTACTGCGCCATCGGACAAAAGCGTTCTTCCGTCGCGCAAGTCGTTCAGACCCTCGAAGAGCACGGCGCCATGGCCTACACCATTGTCGTCGCCGCCACCGCATCCGAGCCCGCGCCGATGCAGTACCTCGCGCCCTTCGCCGCAACCGCCATGGGCGAATACTTCCGCGACAACGGCAAGCACGCGCTGGTCATCTACGACGACCTCTCCAAGCACGCCGCGTCCTACCGCGAAATCTCGCTTCTCCTCCGCCGTCCGCCAGGCCGCGAAGCGTACCCCGGCGACGTCTTCTATCTCCATTCGCGTCTGCTTGAGCGCAGCTCCAAAGTCTCCGACAAGCTCGGCGGCGGCTCGCTCACTGCGCTTCCCATCATCGAAACCCAGGCCGGCGACGTCTCCGCGTACATCCCGACCAACGTCATCTCCATCACCGACGGACAGATCTTCCTCGAGACCGACCTCTTCAACTCGGGCGTTCGTCCGGCCGTCAACGTTGGCCTTTCCGTTTCGCGTGTCGGCTTCTCCGCGGCCATCAAAGCGACCAAGCAGGTCGGCGCAACGCTGAAGCTTGACCTCGCCCAGTACCGCGAACTTGCCGCCTTCGCGCAGTTCGGTTCGGACCTCGACAAAGTCACGCAGCAGCAACTCAACCGCGGCCAGCGTCTCACCGAGTTGCTCAAGCAACCACAGTTCCAGCCGCTCACTGCGGAGAAGCAGGTTGCGATTCTCTTCGCCGGTGTCAACGGTCTTCTCGACGATGTCGAAGTGAAGGACCTCCGCGCCTTCGAGGACGGCTTCTACCCCTACCTCGAGTCGGCACAGGCCTCCATCCTCACCGACATCGCCACCAAGAAGGCTCTCGACGACGACATCAAGAAACGGTTGACTGACGCCATCAAGGAATACAAGGCGAACTTCCTCGCCGATCGGGCCGAGAAGAATAAGGAACAGAAAGAGACGGCTGCGGCTAAGTAAATGGCAAACGTACTCGATCTTCGGCGACGCATCCGCAGTGTCAAGAACACGCGGCAGATCACCAAGGCCATGAAAATGGTCTCTGCGGCCAAGCTGCGCCGCGCGCAAGAACGCGCCATGCTGGCCCGGCCCTACGCGCAGATGATCTCCACGGTTCTCGAGTCGCTCATCCGTCGCACCGACCTCTATGACGACGAGACTGGCGAAGTGCTGCACCCGCTCCTCGTCGAGCGCGAAGAGAAGAACGTCCTCGTCGTTGTGGTTGCCGGAGACAAAGGCTTCGCCGGCGCCTTCAACTCGAACATCGTCAAAGCCGCGCAGGGATTCATCGACGCGCGTCGCGCTCAGGGACAGAACATCGATGTCGAGCCCGTCGGCCGCAAGGCGCGCGATACCTTCCGCAAGCGTTATCCGGCCGCCGTCTACGAGAAGAAGGAAGAGCACTACGACAACGAGCTCTCCACCCACTTCGAGATCATCCGTCACCGCGCCCAGCCGATCGAGGTCACAGGCGACCATCCGACAATGCTCGTGAAGATAAATATCGACGACGTCAGCGACATGGCCCGCTCCATCGTCGAGCGTTACACTCGCGCCGAGATCGACTCCGTCTACGTCGTCTACAACGAGTTCAAATCCGTCATCTCGCAGCGCGTCGTCGTCGAAAAGCTCCTGCCCATTCGCAAGCTCGGCTCGCACGAAATCACCGTCGCCGAAGAGATGACCGAGGAGCAGAAGGAAGCTGCCGGCCTTGCCGCCAAGACCGCCGGCATCAGCCTCACCGCGCCGCCCGAGACGGCCTTCGAATCCGAAGCAAAGAAATTCGGCACCGCCGAAGTCGACTACATCTTCGACCAGCCGCCCGAACGGCTGTTCCGTCACCTTATGCCGCGTTACGTCACGACCCAGCTCTTCCACGCGTTTCTGGAGAGCGTCGCCGCCGAGCACGCAGCCCGCATGACCGCGATGGATTCGGCAACCAACAATGCAGGAGACATGATCGACGCGCTCTCGCTCACCATGAACCGTGTGCGCCAGGCAGCGATCACGAAGGAAATTATCGAAATCGTTTCAGGAGCGGCAGCTTTGTAAGGAAGTGTGATGAGCATTCTTGAAGTCTTAAAAACGGAGATTTGGACCACGCAAACTTCGAAAAAGATTTTTCGAATCACTGTAAAGACGTTGGCTTTTGCAGGACTAGCTGTAGTTTGTTGGGCAGTTTGAAAGGCCACAAGCAGCAGGTGGCTGACAAGATCGGAACGAAGAGTAGCTCAAGTTGCTTTGTCTCAGATTGATGCTTTGCAGTATTTCGGCAGTTTTAGTGACGATAAATACGTTGCAGATTATAAAAAGGCGGAAGCGAGTGTATCGGCAGCAGAGCACGCAGCATGGACAAGTAGAGATGAATCAATTGTTGGCGGGTTGTCGGCATATTTGATGGTTACGGATGTGCAGAGGTCAGCGCGGAAAGATGAATTGAGAATGTGCGCTTCCGGAGATGAGCGAATCCGGAAATACTGTTCAGACCAACCGCAACACCGAGCAAATTCGATGGTGGTGAGTGGAATTCAGAGTGAAGTGCTGCATCAAGCGCTGAGATAGTGAAAGACTAAGAAGAGACCTATGGCAGAAAACATTGGAAAAGTAATTTCGATCAGCGGCCCGGCCGTTGACATTCAGTTCGAAGAGTCGAAGATGCCCCCCATCTTCCAGGCCATTCGCATCGTCAGCGAAGGCTTCGACGTTCCCACCCCGCTCGACGTCATCGTCGAGGTGCAGCAGCACCTCGGCGAGGGCCGCGTCCGCTGCATTGCCATGGTCGCGACCGAAGGCATGGTTCGCGGCATGAAGGCGATCGACACCGGCGCGGGCATCACGGTGCCAGTTGGCCGCGAGACCCTGGGCCGCGTGCTCAACGTCCTCGGACAGCCCGTAGACGAGCTTGGCCCCGTCAACGCCAAGGTGCACTTGCCCATCCACCGCCAGGCCCCTGCATTCGATGAACAATCCACCAGCGAAGAGATGTTCGAGACCGGCATCAAGGTCATCGACCTCATCCAGCCCTTCTTGAAGGGCGGCAAGATCGGTCTGTTCGGCGGCGCCGGTGTCGGCAAGACCGTCATCATTCAGGAACTCATCAACAACGTCGCCAGCCAGCACGGTGGCTTCTCCGTCTTCGCCGGTGTCGGCGAGCGCACCCGCGAGGGCAATGACCTCTGGGTCGAATTCCAGGAGTCCGGCGTTATCGATCTTAAAGACCTGCCCAAGAGCAAAGCAACGCTTGTCTACGGCCAGATGACCGAGCCGCCAGGGGCCCGTCTCCGCGTCGCTCTCACCGGCCTCACCGTCGCCGAACACTTCCGCGACGAAGAAGGCGCCGACACGCTGCTCTTCATCGACAATATTTTCCGCTTCACCCAGGCCGGTTCTGAGGTCTCCACGCTGCTTGGCCGTATGCCGTCCGCCGTCGGCTACCAGCCGAACCTCGCAACAGAAATGGGCGAACTGCAGGAGCGCATCACCTCCACGAAGAAGGGCTCGATCACCTCGGTACAAGCCGTCTACGTTCCCGCCGACGACCTCACCGACCCCGCGCCGGCCACGACGTTCGCTCACCTCGACGCAACCACCGTGCTCTCGCGTCCGCTCTCAGAACTCGGCATCTACCCCGCCGTCGATCCTCTGGCCTCCACCTCGCGCATTCTCGCTCCGCGCGTCGTCGGTCAGGAGCACTACGACGTCGCGCAGGGCGTGAAGAAGATTCTGCAGCGCTACAAGGACCTGCAGGACATCATCGCCATCCTCGGCATCGACGAGCTCTCCGAAGAAGACAAGATCACCGTCGCGCGCGCCCGTAAAGTGCAGCGCTTCCTCTCGCAGCCCTTCCACGTAGCGGAAATCTTCACCGGTATCCCCGGCGCCTACGTCAAGGTCGCAGACACGGTACGCAGCTTCAAGGAGATCATCGAAGGCAAGCACGACGACATCCCCGAACAGGCCTTCTACCTGAAGGGCGGAATCGAAGACGTTCTCAAGGCTGCTGAGAAGATGAAGCAGACGGTGTAGCGATGGCAGATACAACACAATCCGGACTCTTGACGGTGCGACTCGTAACGCCGGACCGCATCCTGCTGGATGCGACCGCCGAGGCAGTCGAACTGCCCTCGATGTCCGGCTATCTAGAAGCTCTCTACGGTGCTGCTCCGCTCCTCGCTGAGCTTGGCGCAGGTGAAGTCCGTCTCCACGGCGGCACCTCCGGCGATCAGAAGTTCTTCGTCGCCTGGGGCTTCGTGGAAGTTCTCCCGGAACGCGTCACCATCCTCGCCGAGACCGCGCTCCATCCCAACGAGATCGACCGTGCCGAGGCCCAGAAGGAGCATCAGGAGGGCGAGAAGCTCTGGCAGGAGGCCGGCGACGACGGCGGGAAGTACGACGAAGCCAACGCCATCATGCGCCAGGCCGAAGAGAAGATCGCCTCAGCCGAAGGCAAGAGCACCTAAACTCAATTCCAAACCAAAGAAGCCGCCCTTCTTTTCGAGTTCGAGAAGGGCGGCGTTCTCATTCTGTGGAAAAAATTGAAAAAATAGTTGAGAAAAGTGGCATGTTTTTCGTCTGCGGAAAAACGACTGTCAACTCACCACATTTCACCACCGAATCACCACAATCTCACCACCGAAAAACCACGTTCTGCACCCGCTTTTTTCAAAACACCCCTCAAAAACACCAGCAAAAACAACAAAACCCCGGCTCGCACCGGGGCTCCATTTTTTTCTAAAAAACTACACTTTAAGACGCCTTCTTCGCCTTGGCGGGGAGAGCCTTCTTCGCCTTGGTCGCCGCAGGCGCTTTGGCCGCCGCAGGCGCAGCCTCGGCGACAGCCTCTGCCTGCTGACGGAGCGAATGAATCACAACCCGCAGCATCTCCTCCTCCGGAGCAGGTTTGCCGGTAAAGATCTCGAACTGCCGCGCACCCTGCTGCACAAACATTTCGATCCCGGTGATGATCGGAATACCCTTCTGCCGTGCGAGACGAAGCAATGGTGTTTCCAGCGGATTGTAGACCAGATCAAAGACCAGCTTGGTATTGAGATCCTTCGCTTCAAGCATCTGCGGCGCCTTGATTCCCGCCATTCCAATCGGCGTTGCATTGATGATGACGTCGAAGCTTGTCTTGGCAACCGCGTCCTTCTTGATCGTCTTCGAGCCGGACTGCCGTGCGAGCTTCTGCGCAGTCTCCGATGTCCGATTCAGAATAAAGACCTCGGCGCCTTTGTCACGCAGACCGAAGACTGCTGCGCGTGCTGCCCCGCCCGCACCCAGGACAAGCACCTTGGCTCCGCGGAGCGACATGCGCTTTTCGAGCGGGCCTGTGATGCCGGCAACGTCCGTGTTGAAGCCGTAGAGCTTACCGTCCTGTGCGCGGACGACCGTATTGCAAGCGCCAATCTTGGCCGAGAGCGGATCAGTTCTCTCGAGGTGTGCCATGATCTCCTGCTTGAGCGGCATGGTGACGCTGAGACCCTGAATCGGAATCTCGTGAACAAGCTTGAGCAGGTCGGAGAGCTTGGTGGCCTGGAGCGCGAGATAGACAGCGTTGACGGTCTCGCGGCGGAAGGCTGTGTTCATCATGATCGGCGAGAGCGAACTGCGGATAGGATTACCGGCAACGCCGTATACCTTGGTGGCGTTGTCGACCTGGTCGATACGGTAGGTTTCGATGAGCGTGCGCGCGGCGATCTGACCGGGACCGGTTTCTTCGCCGACGGTGGCTGCGGCGAAGGTGAAGGCAGAGCCGGCACGAACGCCGAGCACGCGTGAGATGATGCCGGCGTCGCCCATGCAGATACCGATGATGTTGGAGTGATCTTCCATCCGTTCGATGAAGCGCATGAGAGTGACGTTGTCGGAGAGCGTCTTGGCAGTCGGGACGATCTTGATGAAGTCGGGCTCGAAGGGAATGATGCGTTTGTAGATTCCTTCGAGATCTTTGGTCGCAGTGAAGTCGTGATGGCTGATGATGAGAGCGACACCTGTGTCGCGGAGCTTTTGAAGCTCACCCTTCTTCATGGCGGCGGCGGATTCGAGTTCAACGTCAACGATGTGAAAGCCCGCGGATGCGGCTTTAGAGAGAACCTCGATTTCGGCGGCGACGTTGCCGGAGAACTTGCCTCCGTTGGCGGTGCGGCGACACGTGGCGATGCCGGTGGCTGCGGTGTTGTCAGTGAAGAAATGCTTGAGCTTCGGTAGGGCCAGAAGAGGCTTCTCGAGGTAGTCGAGGCGGAACTCGAGAAAGGGCGTCTCTTTGACGACGGCGCTGGCTTTTTCAAGCATCTCGGCGGCCGTGGAGCCGATGATGGCAACACAGACTTTACCGATACGGGAACGAAGAAATTGCGGGGCTACGCTGGGCACATTCACTCTCATGTCTACAATCGCGGTATATTACAGACCTGCGAGGCAGGATGCAAATTTTTGTTGAAATAAAAGGGGGTTAGCTAAGATCACTGAACCAACAGTCTGCTCCTGAGATTGTATGCCGGAACTTGCTCCGCGACACCAGAAGTAGACGCTAAAGTTCGAGGAATGTTAGAGGTTGCGTGGGAAATCTGCCGAACTATGATCGGAGTTGTGGTGCTGGACTCTAGAATGGGTGAATGGGTCTTGCTGGATCGGGAGGTTATGGGTGTTGTGCTTTCAAAATGAGAGAGTTAGCGGGGATAGCGGCATGCGGGTTGTGCGGGTGGCGGGGTGGGAGCGGTACGGGTGGTTAAGGCATGGGTTTAGTACCAGGGTGGGTGGGGTTTCGACGGTTTATGGGGGGAATTCGCTGAATCTGGGGTGGACGAAGGAGGATGATCCGGCGTTGGTGGCGGAGAATCGAAGGCGGTTTTTGGGTGCCGTTTGTGGTGAAGATGCTGGTTATTCGCTGGTGGGAGTGCGGCAGATTCACTCTGGAGTTGCACGAGTGGTGCGGAAGGAGGATGGAGCGTTCGAAGGGCGGCTGCAGACGGCGGAGGGGAAGGCGGTGCTGGAGGGGGATGGGTTGATGACGGATGTGCCGGGGGTGTTGCTGGGGGTGGGGACGGCGGATTGCGTTCCGGTGCTGGTGGTCGATGTGGAGAAGAGAGTGGTGGCGGCGTTTCATGCAGGGTGGCGAGGGACGGTGGCGCGGATTGTGGAGCGGGGAGTTGCGATGATGGGTGCGGAGTATGGGTCGCGGGTTGAGGATATGGTCGCGGCGGTTGGGCCGAGTATCGGGGCTTGCTGCTACACCGTTGGCGAGGAAGTGCGGGCGGAGTTTGCAGGGCAGTTTGGATATGCGGAGGCGTTGTTCAGCGGGGCAGGTGCGATCCGGTTGAATCTCTGGGAGGCGAATCGACGGCAGTTGGTGGATGCCGGCGTTGGTGAGGAACGGATTGCGGTGGTGGGAGAGTGTACCGCTTGTGCACGGGATGAGCGCGGGGCGTTGCGATACTTCTCGCATCGAGGCGAGAAGGGTGTTGCTGGGCGGATGTTGAATGTGGTGGGAGTTGTGGCTTAGACGTTGGTGGTTGCCAAAACAAAGTCGCCTCGATGCCGAGGCGACTTTTTTGTTTTCTTGGTGCGTCATTTGCTGGATCAATCCATCAGCTTGCGGGTCAGGTAGGTGTACTGCTCGGCCCAGGTTTTGGCCTGTTCTTTGAGGTTGGCTCCGGCGGCGTGGCCGCCTTCGACGATTTCATCGTAGTAGAAGGGCTCGTGGAACTCTTCCATTTTTGCGGCGAACTTTCTCGCGTGCACCGGGCCTACGCGGTCGTCCTTGGTGGTGGTGAAGATGAGGGGCTCTGGATACTTCACGTCGGGTTTGAGCTGGTTGTACGGCGAGATGTAGGCGAGGAATTTGCGCTCTTCGGGGATGGTGACGGTGCCGTACTCACCGACCCAGGAGGCGCCGGCAGCGATGTGTTCGAAGCGGAGCATGTCGAGGAGGGGTACCTGGATGACGACGGCGTTCCACATCTCGGGGTGCTGGGTGAACTCGACGCCTACAAGGAGGCCGCCGTTGGAGCCGCCCTGGATGCCGAGACGACGGGGTGAGGTGATCTTGCGGGCGAACATGTCTTTAGCGACGGAGGCGAAGTCGTCGTAGATGATCTGGCGGTGAGTTTTGAGGCCGGCCTCGTGCCATGCGGGACCGAACTCGCCGCCGCCGCGGATGTTGGAGAGGACGTAGACACCGCCACGCTCAAGCCAGAGCTTGCCGACGATGCCGGAGTAGCGCGGAGTTTCGGAGACCTGGAAGCCGCCGTAGGCCGTCATCAATGTCGGGTTGGAGCCGTCGTACTTGATGTCCTTTGCGGTGGACGATGAAGTAGGGGACTTTGGTGCCGTCGGTGGAGGTGGCCTGGAGCTGTTCGACGACTAGGTTGGAGGCGTCGAACTGAGGGGGCAGAGTCTTTGCGGGCTTCAGTGTCGTTGTCCGCTGCGTCTCCTAGGAGAAGCGAGGAGGGTGTGAGGAACCCGGTGGTTTCGAGGAAGAAGTGATCGTCGGAGTTGTTGACGGTTTCGATGGCGACGCTGAGGTTGTCGGGGATGTCGAGCTTCTTCGAGGTCCAGACATTTTTGGGGCTGCGAGTGTAGACGTAGGCGCGGCCTTGTACGTGGTCGAGCGTGGTCATGATGAGGTGATTTTTGGTGACGCCGATCTCCTGGGCAAATTCCTTCGCGGTGGGGGTGAAGATGACGGTAGGCTTGAGATGGGCCGGATCTTTTTTGACGGCTTCGAGGTCAAGCGCGACGATGGAGCCCTGGAGGTAAGTGGTGGAGATGCCCTCGGGTTTCCAGTCTGAGTTGAGCTCTACGATGATCTGGCCGTCGAGCATGCCGTGAATCTGCGCCTTGCCCGGCAGAGCGATTTTCTTTGGGCCTTCAGGGGTGTAGAGGGAGACTTCCCGCTCGAAGAAGTTGACGCCACGGCTGAGGAGGATGGCTGTGTGACCCTGGCTGTCGTGGAGAGATCCGGGGCCGGCACTGACGTCGGAGGGTGTGCCGCGGTAGACCTCTTTGGCGTCTTCGAGTGGCGTGCCGCGTTTCCAGAGCTTGACGACGAAGGCGTAGCCGGACTGGGTCATGGTGCCGGGACCCCAGTTGCGGGCTATGAGGAGGGTGTCTTTGTCGACCCAGGCAACATTCTGCTTGGAGTGCGGAAGAACGAAGCCGCCTTCTACGAACTTGCCGGTCTTGAGATCGAACTCGCGGAGGGTGTCGGCGTCTTCGCCGCCGGCGGAGAGGGCGACGAGACAGAGACCGTCGCCGGGGTAGAGGCAGGTGAGGCCCTTCTGGACCCACTTCTCGTTGTCCTGTGCGGCGAGAGCGTCGTAGTCGATGACGGTGTGCCAGTCGGGCTGGTCAGTAAGGTAGCTGTCCAGCGAGGTGCGGCGGAGAATGCCGCGGACGTGCTGGGCGTCCTGCCAGGTGTTGTAGACGGTGCCGACGCGGAACTGCGGGCTGGGAAGACGAGTGGGGGACTCGAGGACCTTGAGTGCTGTTGCGGCTAATGTGTCATAGACGGGGCCAACATCGAGGGCTTTGGCGGAGCGTTCGTTTTCGGCGTTGACCCAGGCCATGGAACGTTCGCCGGAGACGTCTTCGAGCCACTGATATTTGTCGGGTTGCTCGGTGGTATTTTGTGCGCTTGCCTGGGACCAACCAAAGGTTGTTGCAATGAACAACGTGACGATGACTGCAGTCTGACGGCTTCGAAGCAGCATTTGTTCTTCCCCTTTTTGAACGCTCTGATGAGGCACACAAAATTTCGGGCGGACTTGGCCCTGTGACTGATTGTGTGGAGGCAGCCAGTGTAGCTCAGCCAGGGGGTGACTGATTTTTCTGAATCCCTGCCGCAGATTAGTGGGGTGGCGCCCACCTGCCGTTATTGTGCAAAGTCTTCAAAAGACTTGAGTTATGACCGTACTTAGTCCGTAAAGTCTTCATTCTGAAGGCTCGATCTGCAAAGTCTTGATTTCAGATGAGAAAGAACTAAGTGTAGCGAGGTCTCGATTTCGAGCTCTGATTTAATTGTAGCTGGTGGAGAGGGGGAAACATGCCAAATGGATGTTGCTGAATTGTAAGGAGTTAGGGGCTTTCGGGACTTGACATGCGATTTTGGCCGGAAAATCGCGATTAATAATTTTTTGAGTGCCCCGGCCTTGGACAAAAAGGAGGCCGCTGCGCGGCGGTTTTGGACGCGGAGCTGAAGTCTTGCGTACCTGGATGCAAAAGCAAGAACCGGCAACGGCAAGGACACTGAAGCAGATCTCCTTTCGGGGATGACAACCAAAAATGCAACGGCAACAGCACAACAACGGCAAGGACAACGGCAACAACAACGGCAAGGGGCAACGGCAGCAGCAAGAGCAGCAGCAGATCCTTCGACTGCGTCGTTCGCAACGTGCGCGAACGCCTTCGCTCAGGATGACAAGGCTTTGCAGTGAAGGGCTAGGCTTTGCAGAGTTCTTCGGCGAGTTCTTCGCGATGTTCGAGGGCGATGACGTCGAGGCGGTTGAGGACCTGGAGGTAGACGATGAAGGCGATGAGGGCGAGGGAGAGGAAGATGGGGATCATGAGCCAGGGACGGCCGAGAGCGTTGCTTAGAAAGACGACGCAGAAGCCGATTCCTAACGATGCAAGGATGATGCCGAAGGCGATGAGGATGCTGAGTTGTGAGGCCTGCTTGCGGCTGATCTTCGTGAGATCGATCTTTTTGGGAGCACTGAGGGAACGGAGATTGCCGACGGCTCCGTTGATGAATGTGGCGAAGAGAAGCCAACAGACGGTTGCCAGAGCGATGACGATGGTCGGTGGATGTGCGAGGACGGAGATGACGGCGTAGATCAGGACGAGCTCAACGAAGTTGAGGAGGAAGCCCATGAGATTCTTTGCGAGGAAGATGTCGCGGAGACGGGTGGGGCTGAGGAAGTAGAACTGCACGCCGGGGCCGTCCATGCCGAGGCCGTTATAGGAGAGGACGGAGACGCCGAGGATGGAGTAGGCGATGGCTACGGGGAAGACGTAGTCACCGTATCGTCCGCTGGCGCTCATGCGACCGGCGAAGAGGAAGACCATGAAGATGGGGACAACGAAGCCGTAGAGCTGGTTGATGTTGCGGCGGAGATAGATGAATTCTTTCTGCAGGCAGGCGATGACGGTGTTGTTGAGACCGAAGATACTGCGGGGCGCGGCGATGCCGGATGCGGTTGGGATGAGTGCGGGGCGAGCTGAGGATGCGGCGCTTCGCTGGGCGGGCCGGTTGGGAAGGGTGCCCTCGCTGAGATTTTCTCCGAGGAACTCGCGGTGCATGCGCCAGGCGTAGACGAAGAGGAAGAGAGCGCCGAAGGCGATGACGCCAAGGAGCGAGGCGATCGCTGCGAAGAGACGGCTCTGGCTGAAGCTGACGATGGAGGTTGCGGTGAGCCCTGGTGGAAGGAGCGCGGCGATGGGCTTGATGTGCTGAAAGATTTTTCGGAGTAAGGGAAGGTGAGTGGATGCGTGGCGGTGATGGCGGCCCTGCATGCCGGGATTGAAGGTGAGGTTGATGTACTGGAAGCCGAGGGAGGCGAAGAGGATGAAGGCGGTGAAGATTTCGCGGGCGCGTCGGGTGGAGAGCCAGCGTTCGACCCAGACGAGAATCATCCGGTTGAATAGGATGTTGGCGATCGCGAAGGTTCCGAGCAGAAGTGTCGACCAGAGAGCGAGCGATGGCTGCGCGAGGGTGATGCCGATGTCGGCGGCGACGAGGGCGAGGGTGCCGATGACGTTGGATGCACTGAGCAGGCCGAAGAAGAGACGCGCGGTGAGGTAGCGCGGGAAGCTGAGCGGAAAACGGATGATGGTGTTGATGTCGAAGCTGAGGCCGGGCGGGGTGACGTTGAGGACGACGATTTGCCAGAGCAGGAAGATGCCCCAGGTGAGGAGCGGGAGCATGGCGATGCGTCCGGAAGAGACGATGAAGTAGGCGCCGATGCCGCAGCCGACGATGGGTCCGAAGGCGACAAAGGCCGATCAGAGGGTAGATGATGACGCGGGCTACGACTTCGCCGGCGCCTCCTTTGCGACGGAAGGCGTTGCGGAAGATGCACCAGCGGAGTTTGGCGAGCGCGGCGAACTGAGCTCGGCTCTGGGCTGTGGTCCAGCGCTGGGTTGTGTTCGGGTGTTGGAGCTAGCCCAGCCATGAGAGCTCCTGCTCGGGCTGCTGCTGCGCGTTGGCTTCGTTGCCGACGATGCTGAGGAAGATCTGTTCGAGGGTGAGGGTCTGGCTGCCGGTGCTGCCGGGGTTGCGGGCCTGGACACCGGCGCGAAGTTCTTCGAGGGAACCATTGGCGATGAGGTGGCCGCGATCGATGATGGCGATGTGGGAGCAGAGACGCTCGACGATCTCGAGGACGTGCGAGGTGAGGAAGATGGTGGCGCCGCGGGCGATCATGCCCTGGAGCATGGCTTTGAGGGTGCCGGAGGCGATGGCGTCGACGCCTTCGAAGGGCTCGTCGAGGAAGAGGACGCGGGGGCCGTGGATGACGGCGGCGGCGAGGGCGAGTTTTTTCTGCATGCCGTGAGAGAAGTCGGTGACGAGTTTTTTTGTTTCGTCCGGCGAGGCTCATGAACTCGAGGAGTTCGGTGGTGCGGGCGGCGGTGGTGGCGGCGTCGAGACCGTACATGCGACCGACGAAGGTGAGGTACTCGGCTGCGGTGAGGCGGCCGAAGAGGGCGAGGCCTTCGGGGACGACGCCGATCTGGCGTTTGACTTCGATGGGGTTGGTGGCGGCGTCGAGGCCGAGAATCTGGATGGAGCCGGAGGTGGGCGCGAGGAGGCCGGTGAGCATCTTGATGGTGGTGGATTTGCCGGCGCCGTTGGGGCCGAGGAAGCCGAAGAACTGGCCGGGGGCGACGGTGAGATTGACGTCCTCAACGGCGGTGAAATCGCCGAAACGACGGGTGAGGCCTGTGGTGGAGACGGCGGGGATCATGTGTGGGTGAAGCATACCTTATAGGTTGATGTGAGGATTGAGGAAAGTGGAGGAGAGGCGGCAATTTATCGGGAAAAGCGTCTAAGGATGGGAGGTCGCGAGCAACACAGAACGGCCATCCGGGTTGGTATACTTAAAGACTGGCCTATCTACAGAAGTTGAGCGCTCGGAGTGGGCTTTGGGCAGGACGCAACCTGCAGAACAGGGTTTGATGAGCAATATTCTTGAGACGATTGGCTCTCCCGCGGACGTAAAAAAGCTGTCGATTGCTGAGCTGACGCAGCTTGCGGAGGAGATACGGGCACGACTGATTGTGGGGGTTTCGAAGACAGGCGGGCATATCGGGCCGAACCTGGGTGTGGTGGAACTGACGCTGGCGATGCATTACGTCTTCGATACGCCGAAAGACAGCTTCGTGTTCGACGTAAGCCACCAGGCGTATGTGCACAAATTGCTGACCGGGCGGGAGAAGCTGTTTCATACGATCCGGCAACCGGGCGGGTTGAACGGCTTTATGCTGCGGACCGAGAGCGAGCATGACTGCTATGGCGCAGGGCATGCCGGGACGGCTCTGAGTGCGGCGCTGGGGATGGCGGTGGCGCGGGATATGTCGGGCGGCAAGGAACATATTATTGCGCTGGCGGGGGATGCGGCGTTTACGAATGGAATTTCGTTTGAAGCGTTGAACAATATTGCCGCGCAGACGAAGCGGATGATTGTCGTGTTGAACGACAACGCGTGGTCGATCGATAAAAATGTCGGGGCGATTGCGGAGTACTTCCACAAGATTGTGACGAATCCGACGATCTCGAGTTTGCATGGCAAAGCCGCGGAGTTGGTGGAACGGTTTGGCGGCAAGACAGTGGCGCACATAGCGCGGAAGGCGGAAGAGGCGGCGAAGGGGCTGATCGGGCCGGGCATGTTGTTTGAGGAGTTCGGGCTGAATTATTTTGGGCCGATCGATGGGCACAATCTGCCTCTGCTGATTGAGACGTTTAAATTTTTGAAGCACCAGAACCGGCCGGTGGTGCTACACGCGATTACGCAGAAGGGCAGAGGTTTTCAGCCGGCGCTTGAAAAACAGAAGAAGTTTCATGGGCTGGGGCCGTATGACGCGCAGACGGGCGAGACGAAGTCTGCGGGGCAGAAGACTTACTCGGAGATTTTTGCTGAGACGCTGACGAAGTTGGCTACGGCGAATGACAAGGTGGTCGCGATTACGGCGGCGATGCCGAATGGGACGGCGCTGGATCTGTTCCGGCCGCATCATCCGAAGCGGTACTTCGATGTGGGGATTGCGGAGGAGCATGCGGTGATCTTCGCCGCTGGCATGGCGACGAAGGGCTATAAACCTTTTTGTGCGATCTACTCGACGTTTTTGCAGCGGGCTTTCGATCAGGTGGTGCATGATGTGTGCCTGCAGAATCTGCCGGTCGTGTTTTGTATGGACCGCGGTGGGTTGAGTGGAGACGATGGGCCGACGCATCATGGGCTGTTCGACATCAGCTATCTGCGGAGTGTGCCGAACATGGTGCACATGGTGCCGAAGGATGAGGATGAACTCGCCGACATGATGTATACGGCGATGCTGCATAAGGGGCCGAGCGCGATTCGCTATCCGCGTGGTACCGGGCCAGGCGTTGCGGTGAAGGAACGGCCGGTGGCGTTGGAGATTGGAAAGGCCGAGGTGGTGCGCGATGGACACGACGTTGCGATCTTCGGATTGGGCGCGATGCTGCCGGAGGCCGAGCGGCTGGCAGAGATGATGCGGCTGGAAGGATTTTCAGCGGCGGTGATCAATCCGCGATTTGCGAAACCGGTGGACCGTGAGTGTGTGGCGGAGTTTGGTGGACGGTGTGGGTTGGTGGTGACGCTGGAGGACCATGTGCTCGCGGGTGGGTTTGGGTCTGCGGTGATTGAGATGCTGAATGACCTTGAGCTGCAGGTGCCTGTGGTTCGGGTGGGGTGGCCGGATTCGTTTATCGAGCACGGGAAGGTGGAGTCGCTGCGGGTGAAGTATGGGCTGACGGCGGAAGCTGCGCTGACGAAGGCGAGGCCTTACCTGACCAAAATGATGGATCATGTGCTGGCGAAGCATTAAGAAGAGGCACGGAAGAAAAGAGAAGGGGCCGCTGGTGCGGCCCCTTCTCTTTGGCAATCGAGCGCGTTACTGCTTGACGAAGACGGCGGTGCCCTTTTCGGCCTCCTTGCCGGGGTTCCATGAGACGTCCGTGAAGGATTTGCCGTCGGCGGCAAGGGTCTGAATGCCATAGGAGTCGGGTTTGCCGCTAACTTTGACGGTGTAGGACTGTTTCGCGGGAGACGACTGTTTTACGGCGATGGTTAGGCCCGGAGGCACGTCGGGGCCGGTGATTGGAAGATCGGTGCCGTCGAATTTGCCGCTAACGGTCTCCTTGAAGGAAGGTATCTCCCAACGCATGATGCCGGGTGATGGAGAGGAGATGACGAAGGCGTCGGGAGCTGACACCGTGACCTTGGTGGAACGCCACTTTCCGACGAGGCCGGTGGTTCCGGTAACGCGAGTGTAGACGGTTTCGTCGTTGAAGGTGGAGCCGTCGGGTTTGGTTCCGCTTTCAGTGATGGTGAGGGTTTTGCCGTCGGCGGAGAGTACGCGGTGAGATTTGAACAAAACCTTGCCGTTGGCCTTGGTGACGGTGTCCCAGGAGTTGTTGCCAGCGTCCGTCCAGGCGGTGGTGCGGTCGTAGACGGTTTTGTAGTCTTTGCCATCGATACCGAAATCGAAGTTGACGATGCTGCCGTCGGAGAAGTGCATCATGCCGTTAGCGGCCTTGGTGAAAGTGAAGGTGTCGCCGGTGAAGTGGCTTTTCGCCGGATCGAGTTTCCATGTGCCGATCCATGGGTTATCCGCGGCGAGTGCGGGAAGAGTGGCGAAGAGAGCGAGGGCGCAGATCAGGAGAAATTTTTTCATAGAACCTCTAAGAATTTTTGAGATTGGGGCCGGAAGATGGATCTCTGCGGAAGACGGATGATTACAGCACTCCGAACGGCTGTAGTAAAGAAAAATGTGAGATGCACAACAGGAGATTTTGTCGCGGGAGGAGGGCGCTGTTGGGAGGGCAACTGCGGTTATGTGATGGCGGATCATGAGAAAGAAGAGGCGCCTCTTGATGAGGCGCCTGAGGTTTGGTGGGGAGCAAAGTTTAGTTGGGCATGAGGAGGGTGTCGACGACGTGAATGACGCCGTTGGACTGGAAGACGTCGGCCGTTGTCACGGTGGACATGCCACCTTTGGCATCGGTGAGCATGATGTTGTTGCCGGACATGGTCGCGGTGAGATCTTCGCCCTGGACGGTCTTGAGGTTGGCCTTGCCGCCGCCCTTCTTAATCATGGCTGCGAGTTGTTTGGAGCTGATTTTGCCGGCGACGACATGGTAGGTAAGGATTTTGTCGAGCGTGTCCTTGTTCTCCGGCTTGACGAGAGTGTCGACGGTGCCGGCGGGAAGCTTAGCGAAGGCGTCATCAGTGGGTGCAAAGACAGTGAAGGGGCCCGGGCTGTTGAGAGTGTCGACCAGGCCACCAGCTTTGACGGCTGCGACGAGGGTGTGGTGGATCGGCGAGTTGACTGCGTTGTCGACGATGGTCTTGGTGGGGTACATGGTTGCGCCGCCAACGGTTGGATCTTTCTGCGCGTGGGCGCTGAGAGAGGCGATGGCCAGAGCGGCTAGTGACAGGGTGGCGAGGAGAGTCTTCTTCATGGTCGTTGTCCTTTTAATTGACTAATTTTTATTCGAAGAGCTAATTGATTGATCTTGATTCGTCCTGATTTCAGGGCGTTCATAAGCATCTACGTCCGCTTGCACAGACTGGATTGCTCCTGTTCGGACGATCCGTGAGATTTTTCTCTTCGGACGCAGCTTTGGGTGGCTGCTTGTGTCAACACAAAGTCGAGCGGCGGTGTCGATGCGGTGAAGGGAAGGTGACCCGACGGTGGCGTTGACAAATTCCATTCGCTCGCCGTCAACTGAAGGTCGGGGATGGCAAACGCAGTGAGCAGCAGTCACCAGTTGATGCAGGTGGAAGAGCATGGGGAACACGCCAAGGCGAAGCATGACCGCGGCTTGTTGCTGATAGGGCTGTTCAAACTGGCGAAGGCGATCTTTTTCTTTTGCGTTGGCGTGGGTGCCATTCATCTACTGCACAAGGACCTGGAAGATGAGGTCATGCGGCTGGCGTTGAAGTTCCGCTTCGATCCGGAGAGCAGGTTCGTTGCGCTGTTGCTGGACAAGGTGGATCTGATCGATGCGCACAGGCTGCGACAGATCAGCGTGGCGACATTCGGTTACTCTGCGCTGGCGTTGACGGAGGGAGTTGGACTGTTGCTGGAAAAGGTTTGGGCCGAGTACCTGACGCTGATCCTGACGATCTCGTTTTTGCCGTGGGAGCTGTATGAGCTGGCGCGCCGGCCGGACTGGTTCCGTTTGAGTCTGCTTCTGATTAATCTCGCGGTGCTGTGGTATCTGGTGTGGCTGCTGCGGCGGAAGAAGCTTGCGGGAGAGATTTGAGGCTATTTCGCCTTTTTTTCGCTTATCAAATAGATTCAGAGCTCGCAAGTGGCCATGGAGAGATGAACCAAGGGCGCTAACACAACATCTTGTGGGTACCCACCTAGATTCCGCAAGGCGCTGAGTTTTCCACAATTCATTACGGGAATTCCAGAGTTTGGCACGAAATAACCCTTTACAGGGTGTGGTCTCTCGGCGATGCTGGTGGAGCGAAGTAGAAGATTTTGGAGTTTGGTGGGCTAAACCACACTCCTTATAGACAGAATTCTACGATGCGGAGCCTTGTTTTGAATGGAAGTTGAGTTGGGCAGGTATCGAGGAAGCCATGTTTCGGGGAAATCACCCAACACGCGTTGATGAAAAGGGCAGGCTTAAGCTCCCTGCCGAGTTCAAACGCCGGGTGGATGAGCTTTACGGGCCCCAGTTCTACATCACGAGCATGGATGGAAAGCGGGCGCAGGTTTACCCGCTGAAGGAGTGGGAACAGATTGAGGCTTCGTTGGGGAAGATGTCCCCGATGGATCCGGTTCGGAAGAAGTTTCAGGACGTGACGAACTTCTACGGACAGATGGCAGAGATGGACGCGCAGGGCCGGTTGCTGATTCCGCAGAAGCTGCGGGAGTTGGCGAAGGTGACGGGCGAGGTGAATGTTCTGGGGTCGCAGACGCTGCTGGAGGTTGTGAATGCAGAGATGTTCGACGCCGAGATGAAGAAGGCAAGTGGAGCGGTCGAGCTGACCGACGCGGATCTGATGGCGTTCGCGGAGAAGACGAAAGACAGGGAATAGGCAGTAGGGAATAGGGAGTAGGAAAGGCGATTTTGGCCCCCAGGGGCAGCGCAGAGGCGGTGAGATGAACGGTCCGCGACATGTGCCGGTTCTTTTAGAAGAAGTTTTGGAGTATTTGAATGTGCGGCCGGGCGGCGTGATTTGTGATGCGACGCTGGGGCTTGCGGGGCACTCTTCGGAGATTGCGAAGAGGCTGGGCGGCAAAGGCAAGCTGATTGGCTTTGACCGCGACCCGGAGGCGATGAAGTTGGCCAGGGCGAGGCTGGAGGAAGTGAAGGCCGAGCTTGGAGACGAGATGCCGGAGGTGGTGTTTGAGCCGAGGGCGTTTTCGGAGGCTTCAAGTGTGATCGCGCCGGGAAGCCTGGATGGTCTGCTTGCTGATTTTGGCGTGAGCAGCCTGCAACTGGATGAGGCGCACAGAGGATTTAGTTTTCGGTCCGATGGACCTCTCGATATGCGGCAGGACACGCGCAGGGGAGAGACGGCCGAGCAAGTGGTAAATCAGGAAGACGAAAACGAACTCGCCGACCTGATTTACGAATTCGGAGAGGAAAGGAGGTCGCGGAGAATCGCCAGAGCCATTGTTAGGGCCCGGCCGATACGATCGACAGCGGAATTGGCTCAGATCATATCGGCCGCGGCCCCACCAATGAAAGGCGACAAGATTCATCCGGCGACACGGACCTTTCAGGCACTTCGGATTCGAGTGAATAACGAGTTGGGAGAGATTCAATCGCTGCTGAAGAGCGCGGGATCTCTGTTGAAGCCGGGAGGAAGGCTGGTGCTGATCAGCTTCCACTCGTTGGAGGATCGGCTGGTGAAGGATGCGTTTCGCGAGTTTGGCCGAGAGAAGATTTTTGAGGTTTTGACGAAGAAGCCGGTTGTGGCTGGTGAGCAAGAGCAGATGCGGAATCCGCGATCGCGAAGTGCAAAGATGCGAGCGGCGGAGAAGCAGGGAATAGGGAGTAGGCAGTAGGGAGTAGAGAACGGTACTCGGTTGGGTAATGGGCTAGCCGTGTACGAGAAAAAGAAATTTTGTGACAGGATTAGTTACTTATTTCGACTGTTCTGGCGTCGGGTGAGTAAACGACAAGTGATCGGGCCGGGGTTGTCCCACCTTCTTTCAGGCGAAAGACAACTCTGCAATACAAGTCCCCTCCTCCAATAGCGATCCCGGCCCGGTTCGTATTTTGGAGAGAACGGCAGAAGGTTTCGCTCAGCGAATGTCTGGGCAGGCAACAGGAAGTGAGGTGTGCGATGGCAGCTTCGGCGATGGTTGGACAACAGATGGAGATCATGGGTTCGCGAGTGAAGGCGCAGAGCCGTGCTGCAGTCGCCGGCGGAGCGAAACCGCGAACTGTTTGAAACGCAGCGGCGGGCGCGGCGCGGACCGACGCCTGAGGTCTTCTTTACGAAGCACATCGACAACAGCCGCATTGTGAAGGCGGACGATCCGGAGCGGCGGCGCGAGATGCGCACATTTACCGCGGTGATGAGCGTGCTGTTTCTGTTGGTGATGGTGTATGTGTGGCAGCACTTTTCTGCGATCGAGATTGGGTATCACGTTGAGGCGCAGAAGCAGCAGGTGGAGCAGTTGCGGGAACAGAACCGGCAGCTACGGTTGTCGGAGGCGCAATTGACCGATCCGGGCCGGATCGACAGAGTTGCCAGGCAGCTTGGGCTGGATGAACCTCAGCCTGGGCAGGTGGTGCGGCCGGAGGGTGGCGATCCGAATGCTGCTGTGCTGGCGCAGGCGAATACTCCCGGGATGCAGAACATTCAGTAACGGCACGACACAGTCAAAAACGTAGAAGCAGGGATGGGAATGGACAAGGCGCCACGGCAGACGTTGACCGCTCCGATACGGAGGATCCGGTTTGCCTATGTGGCGCTGTTTTTTTGTGCGTGGACGGGGCTGATCGCGATGCGGCTGGGATGGCTGCAGGTGGTGCGGCACTCGGATTTTGTGCATCGTGCGGCGATGCAGCAGCAGCGGACGTTTGAGGTGGCTCCGCGGCGCGGGATGATGTACGACCGCAATCTGCGCGAGCTGGCGGTGACGGTGCAGGTGGATAGTGTGTTTGCGGTGCCGTCAGAGCTTGGGGATAACCGCGCGAGTGCGGCGGAGATGCTGGCGGAGATCGTGCATGCGGACCCGCACGACAACTTTACGTCGAAGCAGCAGATGCTGGCGCGGTTCAATGCGTCGAAGAACTTTGCGTGGGTGGCGCGGCGGCTCGATGCCGGAACGGCGGAGCGGGTGCGCGAACTTGAATTTGAAGGGGATTTACTTTGAAAAGGAGTTCAAGCGGTTTTACCCCAATAACGATCTCGCGGCACATGTGCTGGGATATGTGGGTACAGACGATACGGGGTTGGGTGGGCTGGAGCAGAAGTTTGACGACGACATGCATGGAGAGCCGGGGCATAAGTTGATAGCGGTCGATGCCAGGCGGCATCCGTTGGGCAGCGAGGAGAGTCAGCCGATGCCGGGCGAGAACCTGGTGCTGTCGATCGACGCGAACATTCAGTACATGGCGGAACGCGCGCTGGATGCGCAGGTGGACAAGGTGAAAGCGGCACACGGGACGGTTGTTGTGCAGGACCCGAATACGGGACAGGTTCTGGCACTGGCAGTTTCGCCGCGATTCAATCCCAACGACTCGAAGCATATGGATGCGAGTGTCTTGACGAATCTTGCGGTGAGCGATGTATATGAGCCGGGGTCGACGTTCAAGCTGGTGACTTATTCGGCGGCACTGGATGGGGCGGGGGTGCAGCCGACCGACATCGTGGATTGCCAGGGCGGTGCGCTGACGATGTATGGCCGCACGCTGCATGACGATAAGTCTGACGGTCACCTTGGACAGGTGACGGTGCAGTACGCGCTGGAGAAATCGAGCGACGTGGGCGCGGCGAAGATGGCGCTAAAGCTGGGGAACCAGAAGTTCTATGACTACATTCGGAGCTTTGGATTTGGCGACCGGTCGGGAATTGAACTGCCGAGCGAGACGCGCGGGTTGCTGCGTAATCCGAGGAAGTGGGGCTCGACAAGCATTCTGTCGATGGCGATTGGGCAGGAGATCGGAGTGACTCCTGTGCAGCTTGTCACCATGGTGAGCACGATTGCGAACGGCGGGGTGTATATGCCGCCGCACATTCTGCTGGAGTCGACCGATGAGATGAAGGGGGATCCGCGACTGAAGCCGGTGGCGTTCCGGCCTTCGAATCAGTTGCCGGCTACGCTGCCGGATGGAGCGCATCGTGTGATTTCGGAGATGACTTCGGCGAAGATGCGCAAGATGATGCAGGGGATTGTGGTGGAAGGAACAGGCAAGGCGGCAGCGTTGAATGGGTATAGCTCGGCCGGCAAGACGGGGACAGCGCAGAAGGTTGATGTGGCGACGCATACGTATTCGCACACGAAGCTGGTGGCGAGCTTTGCGGGATTTGCTCCAGTGAGCAGCCCGGCGATCTCGGTTGCGGTCGTGATCGATACGCCGACGGTGGGGCCGAGCAAGTATGGAGCGGCGGTGAGCGCGCCAGTGTTCGCAACGGTGGCGCAACAGGTGCTGGAGTATCTTGGGGTGCCGCATGATCAACCGCTGAAGACAAAGAAAGAGATGATGGTGGCGCAGAAAGACGCGGCGGACGATGCTCCTTCGGAGAGCATGGAAGATTTGACGGCGATGTTTGATGACGTCAATAGTCTGCCGGCGGACGATCCGCTGAGGAAGCTTGCGAATGCTGAGGCTGCGGCTGCTGAGGGGAACGAAAAGCCTGTTGCCGGGACAGAGGGAAAGGTTGCGGAGAAGACGGAGAGTGCTTCGACGCTGCCTGCCGACGACAGCAGTGGCTGCGTTTCGGGCCAACGGAGGGGCAGATCCGGTGACGTCGAGTGATGGGGATCTCTCTGGACATTTGCCGACTCCGCCGAAGCCTGTGCCGGAGATGAAGGGAAAGGGATCGGTTGTGGTGAGTGCAGGGCTGCGTGTGCCAGTGCCTTCGTTTGAGGGAGCGGCGCTGCGGGGAGTAGTAGAGAAGGCGGATGCAGTGGGACTGCGGGTGCAGGCGGTGGGGAGTGGGTTGGCTCGGGAGCAGGTGCCGGCGGCAGGAACGATGGTGCCGGCGGGGACTGAGGTTGTGGTGCGGTTTACTCGATAGAGGCTCTCGTCGCCAGAGCTGCGCGGACTCAGCTAGCATCACACATATATGAATTGGGACATAGCGAGTGCAGGGCTGAGTGCGATTGAGCGCGGTGGGCCCGGGGTCGAGGTGGATGGTGTGGAATATGACTCGCGTCGCGTGGGGCGCGGGGATGTGTTTGTTGCGATGCGGGGTGGGGCGACGGATGGGAATCGATTTGTAGAAGCGGCGATTGCGCAGGGTGCGGTTGCGGTTGTAACAGATTCGCGCGAGGCGTACGAGAGGTTGCGACGAGAACATGCTGATGTTGCGGCGGCCTTGGTGGAGCATGGTCGAAGGGCGCTGGCGGAGGTTAGCGCGGCGGTGATGGGTCATCCGGAGCGGAAGCTGACGCTGAGTGCGGTGACGGGGACGAATGGGAAGACGACGACTGCGTTTCTGCTGGAGGCGATGCTGCGCAGTGTGGGGCGGACGTGCGTGCTGATCGGGACGATTGAGACGCATGTGGGGGATGAGGTGCGCGAGTCGCCGCATACGACGCCCGAGGCCTCGGATACGCTGCGGGTTTTTGCGGATGGCGTGAAGATGGGGGCGACCGAGGCGGTGATGGAGATGTCAAGCCATGCGCTGGAGCAGGAGCGGGTGTGGGGGCTGCCGGTGGATGTGGCGATGTTCACGAATCTGACGCAGGATCATCTGGATTTTCATGGGACGATGGAGAAATATTTTGCTGCGAAGGTGAGATTGTTTGAAGGGGTTGGGGCGCGGCCGCCGAGAGTGGCTGTGATTAATGAAGATGATGTGTGGGGCGAACGGCTGGTGCATTGTTCGTCGTGTTCTGAGGTGATGCGTTATGGAATGCAGGGTGGTGAGTATCGAGCTGAGAATGTTGTGCTGCGGGCGGGAGAGACGCGGTTTGTGTTCAAGACGCCGAAGGGTGATGTGGCGATGCGGTCTCCTCTGACAGGACGGGTGAATGTGTACAACCTGCTTGCGGCGTCTTGTGCAGCGCTGGCGCGTGGACTAACTCTGGAGCAGGTGGTTGCTGGGGCGGCAGCGGGGGCGCAGGTCCCGGGGCGGTTTGAGGTCGTGCCGTCATCGAATGATGTGACGGTAGTGGTGGACTATGCGCATACGGATGATGCTTTGCGGAATTTGATTGCGCTGGCGCGAGAGGTGGTGAAGGAGCGCGGCGGTAGCGTGATTACGCTGTTTGGATGTGGGGGAGATCGCGACAGGACGAAGCGTCCGCGAATGGGGCGGGCGGCGGGGGAGGGGAGCGATCTGGTGGTGCTGACGAGCGACAATCCGCGGAGTGAGGAGCCGATGGTGATTATTGAAGAAGCTCTCGTGGGCGTGCGGGAGACGGGAACGACGTGCATTGTGGAGGAAGATCGCGCGGGTGCAATTGAGATTGCGATTCGCGCTGCGAAGGCTGGAGATATTGTTCTGCTTGCGGGCAAGGGGCATGAGAAGGTGCAGGTTTTGAAGGACGGAACTGTACCGTTTGATGACGTGGCGGTAGCTGCTGGAGTTCTCAAGGAGATCGCGTGAAGCTGACGTTGGGACAGGTTGCGGATTGGATTCATGCGGATGGTGAGTTCGATACGTTAGCAGAGGCTGTGGGGTATGGAATCGATTCGCGGACGATTGGTGCGGGAGAGCTGTTCTTTGCAGTTCGCGGCGAACGGCTGGATGGGCATGATTATGTGCAGGCGGCGCTCTCGAATGGGGCTGTCGCTGCGGTCGTGAGCAACCGGTGGGTGGTGCCGGCTGAGGTGGATGAGAAGCGTTTGCTGCAGGTGTCGGATTGTGATGACTGCGTGCTGCGGGCGTTGCAGCAACTTGCCCATTCTGTGCGGAGGGAGTGGGGCGGGCGCGTGATTGGAGTGACCGGGTCGGCGGGGAAGACGACGACAAAAGAGGCTGTCGCACAGGTTTTGGGGGCGAAGTTCAAGGTGCTGAAGTCGGCGGGGAATTTGAATAATGCGTTTGGTCTGCCGCTGCAGTTGCTGAAGCTGGAACGGGAGCATGAGGTTGCCGTCATCGAGATGGGCATGAATCATGCAGGAGAGATCGCCGCGCTGGCGAAGATCGCAGAGCCGAATTGGGCGGTGGTCTCCAACGTCGGGCCGGTGCATCTTGAATTTTTCCCGGAGGGGGTCGCGGGGATTGCGCGGGCGAAGTATGAGTTGATCGAAGCATTGCCGAGGGACGGAGTGGCGGTGCTGAACTTCGATGATCCGTATGTGGCTCTATTTGGCAAGGGGATGGGCACACGCGCGGTGTACTTCGGCATCGGAGAAGGCGCGGAGGTGCGGGCGATTAATGTGACGGAGGTGGGTTCAGAGGGTGTGGTGTTTACGGTGGAGGCGAAGGGCGAGCGGGTCAGTGTGCAACTAAAAGTGCTGGGCCGGCACAATGTTCCGAATGCGCTGGCGGCGATTGCGGTCGGGCTTCGAAGCGGAATGGCACTGGAGGAATGTGCGGCAGCAGTAGGGGAGATGCGTGCGGGGGACAAGCGTGGCGAGGTGCTGGAGTGGCATAGAGCGACGCTGATCAATGATTGCTACAACTCGAATCCAGCGGCGCTGAATGCAATGGTGGATGCGCTGATGTCGATTCAGGGGGAACGGCACATTGTGGTGGCGGGAGAGATGCTGGAGCTTGGACCGGAGGCGGAGGCGCTGCATTCTGCTTGTGGGCAGAGGATGGCAGAGCGTGGGGTCGACGCCGTCCTGGGAGTTCGCGGCGCGGCTGAGGCGATGGTGAATGCGGCGAAGGCTGGTGGAGTTGAGGCGTTCTTTGTCGCCAGTCCTGAGGAGGCCGGGGAGTGGCTGGTTGCGAATGTGCGCGCGGGAGACGTAGTGTTATTGAAGGCTTCTCGAGGCGTGCGGCTGGAGAGGGCTTTGACGATTATCGCAAAGAATCTCGAATAGGGATCGAGGCTTGATGGCATTCTGATCGACGATGGCAGATGAGATCGAACGGAGCGGAGAAATGCCGGATAAAGACAACGCTATTGCTAAGAAGAGAACTGGAGCTGCGCTCAAGAAGCATCCACAGAAGGCGGCTAAACATGCTGCCAAGAAGCGTTCGAAAAAGTCAGCGAAGCGCGCGGCGGTTAGGGGGGCCAAGCCGACCGTCGTGTATGCGGCCGACAACGGTCTGATGACGGCATTTCATCACATGCAGCGGGCATCTGTCGTGATTTCTCTGATGGAAAAGGGTACGGGGGAGGATTTGCGGAACCTGCTTGAGAGAGGAGTCAAGCTCTACCGCAAAGCAGTGGAGCGTGATCATGCTCAAAACGATCTTGTACTGCGAGCGATTGGAGTTCTAAGGGCGGCGGAGCATCTGTCGATGGCTGGTCTTTATGAAGCAAGGAAGAAGCATAAACAGAGGGTGACCTCGCCCACGCCGGAGTGGCTGACAAAGGTTGTCGCCGAGACTGACCACCGGCTGGAGCGGATTGAACATAAGAAGCGCGGCAAGGGGACGGATCTTTTCCCAGTCACGGTGGAATTATTGCGGCAGGCTACGGATGTGGATCATGATGCTCAACTGGCGTTTGAGCTTGCGATGGCTGCGGATGCACTTTGCTTTGCGCTGGAAAATGGACTTTGAACGAGGATTTCTGCCTGCACACGGGATTTGGTGGGTTCATGCAGTTGGTTCCTTGATGAGATAAGCACAGGAGTTCCAGCGGCTGGACTGTTAAGATAGCCCTGACTCCCAGCGTAAAACTGGGCTTGGGCTGGGGGTAAAAAGGCGGACCGCTTGCTCTATTGGCTTCTGTATCAAAAGCTTTTTCCGTATTACCGGCTCTTCCGTATCTTTCGCTATCTCACGTTTCGCACTGTGTTTGCGAGCCTGACGGCGTTGTTGATTGGCTTGCTGATTGGGCCGTACGTGATTGAGAAGCTGCGTGAGTTTCAGATCGGGCAATATATCCGGGAAGAAGGGCCGCAGTCGCACCAGAAGAAGAGCGGCACGCCGACGATGGGTGGGGTGCTGATTTGTATCTCGATTCTGGTGCCGACGTTGCTTTGGGCGGATCTGTCGAATCCGTACGTGTGGGTGGTGATGCTGTCGACGCTGGCGTTCGGAGCCATTGGTTTTACGGATGATTACATCAAGGTGGTGCATCGAAGGAACCAGGGGCTGACGGCGCGGGCGAAGCTTGGGCTGCAGTTTGTGGCGAGTGCAGCCGTGGCGGCGGCGTTGGTTGTGATGGAGACGCGTGGGGGATATTCAACGCGATTGATGGTTCCGTTTGCGAAGCGGTTCCGGCCGGACCTGGTGTGGGAGTGGATGGGTCATATTCCGCATATGCATTGGCTGGTGTTTGTACCGTTTGTCGTTTTTGTGATGATTGTGATCTCGGGGGCGAGCAATGCGGTGAATCTGACGGATGGGTTGGATGGGCTGGCGATCGGATGCACGATCATTGCGGCGGGTGCGCTGACGGTGCTGACGTATGTGAGCGGGCATGTGGTGTTCTCGGACTATCTTGAGTTGCAGCGGATGCCGATGGTGAGCGAGCTGACTGTGTTCTGTGGATCGATGGTGGGGGCTAGCATTGGATTTCTTTGGTATAACGCCCATCCGGCTGAGGTATTTATGGGGGATGTAGGGAGCCTGGCGCTGGGCGGGGCGATTGGAACGGTGGCGGTTGTGATCAAGCAGGAGCTGCTGCTGCCCTTTATTGGCGGCGTATTTATTCTGGAGGCGCTGAGCGTGATGCTGCAGGTGGGGAGCTATAAGTTGCGGAATGGAAAGCGCATCTTCAAGATGGCTCCGCTGCACCATCATTTTGAACTGATGGGGTGGTCGGAGTCGAAGGTGATTGCGCGGTTCTGGATTCTGGCGCTGGTGTTTGCGCTGTTTGCGTTGACTACTTTGAAGCTCCGGTGAGAGTGTGAAGGCATGATGGATTTGAAGAACAAGCGGGTGTTGGTGGTGGGGCTGGGTAAGTCCGGCTTGTCCGCTGCGATGTTTTTGCGCGGGCAAGGGGCTCGGGTGACAGTGAGCGATACGCGCAGTGCAGTGGCGCTGGAGAAAGAGATTCCTGCGCTGCTGGAGGCGGGGATTATGGTCGAGTCTGGTGGGCACGGGCTGCTGACGTTTCGGCGGCAGGACTTGATTGTGATCTCGCCGGGCGTGCCGATGGATACGCCCGAGGTGAAGCAGGTGGTTGCGTTTGGGCTGCCGGTGATTGGGGAGCTGGAACTGGCGAGCCGGTATCTGCAGGGGGATGTGGTGGCGATCACGGGGTCGAATGGGAAGACCACGACAACGACGCTGGTGGGCAAGATCTTCGCCGACGGGGGAGTGCCGACGCTGGTGGGTGGGAATATCGGGTTGCCGGTGATTGATCTCGTGGCAAGGAGTACGGCGGAGACGGTGAGCGTGCTGGAGGTGTCGAGCTTTCAGTTGGAGACGGTGGAGGAGTTTCATCCGCGGATTGCGGTGGTGTTGAACATTACGCCGGATCATCTTGACCGGCATGGGAGCTTTGAGAGTTATGCCGCGACGAAGGCCAGGATTACAGAGCGGCAGACGGCGGATGATTTTCTGGTTCTGAACGCCGAAGACAAAGCGGCGCAGATGGTCGCGTTGAAGACAAAGGCGCAGATTTATTGGTTTAGCGGACGTCGTCCCATCAAGCAAGGAGCGTTCGTTCATGGCGAGAGCATCCTGTTTCTTCCACGTGAGGGCGGCAAGACGGAGCCTGTGATGCCGGTCAGCGAGATTCCTCTGAAGGGGTCCCATAATGTGGAGAATGTGCTGGCTGCGGTGTGCGCGGCGCGATTGGGGAAGATCCCGGTGGAGAGTATTCGGGCTTCTGTAGCGGGGTTCAAGGCGGTGGAGCATCGGTTGGAGCTGGTGAAGGTAGTGAACGGCGTTGAGTTCTATAACGATTCGAAGGCGACGAATGTGGACGCGACGATGAAGGCGGTGGCTTCGTTTGCCGGTGGGATTCACCTGATCCTTGGGGGAAAGGACAAGGACTCGGATTACAGCCTGATGTCGAAGATGCTGAAGGAAAGGGTGAAGATTGTTTACACCATTGGTTCGGCTGCGGAAAAGATTGAGCGTCAGCTGCTGGGAGTCGTGAAGATAGTTCCAGCAGAGACGCTGCAGGTGGCCGTTGCGAAGGCCGCGAAGGCAGCGACGATTGGCGATGTGGTGTTGCTCTCGCCTGCCTGCTCGAGCTTCGACCAGTTTGAAAATTATGAGCAACGCGGCCGGGTGTTCCGGCAGTTGGTGAACGAACTTAATTGAGCATCAGAAGCGGGAAGTGACGGCATGGCGAAGAGAGTAGGGGTGGACAAGTGGCTCTTCGGAGTGGTGCTGCTGCTGGTGCTGTTTGGGCTGGTGATGGTGTTTTCGGCGTCAGCGGTGATGGCGCAGTCGACTCTGGGTTCTCCGTATCCGTATGTGATGAAGCAGGCTGTCTGGGCCGTGCTTGGGCTGCTGGCGATGGTGTTGCTGATGCAGGTGGACTACCGCCGGTTTAACAACCCGCGTGTGGTTTTTCCTGCGGTTGCGGTGACGATGCTGATGCTGATCGGCGTGTTTGCGGTGAGCGGCTCGCATAATACGCATCGCTGGGTGCGGTTTGGGGATCTGTTTACGTTTCAGCCTTCGGAGCTGGCGAAGCCGGTGCTGGTATTGTTCCTGGCTTACTTTCTGCAGACACGCATTCACCAGATGGACGATTGGAAGGGTACGATTCTGCGGGCGGTTGCAGTGCCGCTGGCGTTTACAGCGCTGATTTTGAAGGAGCCGGATCTGGGCACGGGGCTGGTATGCATGGCCGTGACTGCGTTGATGTTGTACCTGGCGGGGGCGCGGGCGAAGTACTTTGCGATTGGAGCCGTGCTGGCCTCGCCGGTGATGTATTACATGCTGTTTCACGTGAAGTTCCGTCATGATCGCATGCTGGCTTTTCTGAATCCTGAGGCTGATCCAAGGGGGACTGGGTTTCACATACTTCAGTCGCTGATCGCGGTTGGGACGGGTGGGATTCGCGGGCTGGGGTTGATGGAGGGAAGGCAGAAGCTGTTCTATCTGCCCGAGGTGCAGACGGACTTTATCTTTGCCAATATCTGTGAAGAGCTGGGATTGATTGGGGCGCTGCTGGTGGTCGGGTTGTTTGTTGCGCTGGGGTATCGTGGGTTGCGGGCGGCCTTTCTGTCGACGGACCCGTTTGCCCGGTTCCTTGCGTTTGGGATTACGACGGCGATTCTGATTCAGGCGTTCTTCAATATGAGCGTAGTGCTGGCGCTGCTGCCGACAAAGGGAATTCCGCTGCCGTTTATATCGTCCGGCGGCACTTCGCTTTTTATTACGCTGGCGAGCATGGGTGTGTTGCTGAATATCACGCGTGAGATCGATTGAAACAGGGAGTAGGGAATAGGGAGTAGGGAATAGAAAGCCAGAGACAGTTTCGGGTTTTGATTGCGGGTGGCGGGACAGGTGGGCATGTGATTCCTGCGCTGGCGATTGGGAGAGAGCTGCGCGACCGCTATGGTGCGGATGTGCGGTTTGTCGGCACGGCGCGCGGGCTTGAGACGAAGATGGTTCCTGAGGCGGGGTTTCCGCTGGAGCTGGTGCGATCCGGACAGTTGAAGAATGTGAGCCTGGCGACGCGAGCGCGAACGATGCTGGATCTTCCGCTTGGCGTGCTGCGATGTATTGGGTTGTTGCGGAGTTTCAAGCCGGATGTTGTGGTCGGTGTGGGTGGGTATGCGAGCGGACCGGCGATGATTGCGGCTGTCCTGATGCGGGTGCCAACGCTGGCGTATGAGCCGAATGCGGCGCCGGGGATGGCGAACCGGCTGGTGGGCAAGTATGTCAGCGCTGCGGCGGTGAACTTTCCGGAGACGGCGAAGTACTTTCGCAATGCCACGGCAACGGGTGTGCCGGTGCGCGATGAGGTGTTCGCTGTGCCGGACAAGCCGCTGGGGACCGAAACGCGACTGCTGATTACGGCGGGAAGCAACGGAGCGAAGATATTCAACGAGACGTTGCCGGGGATTGCCGCACGGCTGTTCGAGCGGGTGCCGAGGTTGACGATCGTTCACCAGACTGGTGAGCGGGCTCTCGAGGCGACGCAGGAGGCTTATGTGCGCGCCGGTGTCGATTCGGAGAAAGTGACAGTGACTTCGTTTTTGAATGATATGCCGCAGCAGTATGCCGCGGCCGATCTTGTGCTGGCTCGTGCGGGAAGCACGGTGGCAGAGCTGGCCGCTGCCGGGAAACCGTCGTTGCTGGTGCCGTTGCCGACGGCTGCGGACGATCACCAGCGGAAGAACGCGGAGCTGGTGGTGAAGGGTGGCGCTGCCGAGATGTTGTTGCAGGCGGAGCTGACGCCTGAAGTGCTGCTGGAGCGTTTGAGCGCACTGCTGAATGATGGCGACCGGTTGCGACGGATGAGCTTGGCGGCTCGTTCGATGGGGAAGCCCGGGGCTTTGCAGAGAATTGGGGAGATGGTGGCGAGGCTCGGGGGGGTCCCCCCCCCTATTGCCCGGGCGTAAATCATCTATTTTCTTCGGGTTACAGGTCGTTAGTGTCTGCAAAATATTCATAACAAATGGGTTGCGTCCAAAATATTCCAAACAAAGGGTTTAGATAATCCTTTAAACAAAAATGCCCCGGAGACCCCTCCGGGGCATTTTTGTTTTCGCTACTGTTTTAAGTATAGCTGGTTGACGGGAACTAATTTCCAAACTCAATCTTGTTTTGTTTGTTTAGTTTAGATGGCTTTGGGGCTTGACATGCTATTTTTGGGCTATTTTTGGCAAAAAAACTTGTAAGTAATAGTTAGGAAATGGGATGGGGGTCGAGTTCTTCATCGGACGCTCTGTTCAGAAATACGGTAGGCATAAATATCCTTCGCGAGCCACCTGGCTACCTTTGAAGCAGGATTACCTCGAGAATAAGAACAACAGCAGCAACGAACTTGAGAACGACTACGATTCTCAGCTTCCGCTTCACTTCTGCAGGGATAGTGGCTAAAAACCGCTCACGGTCAAATCCTTTTTTATGTCATCTAAGAAGCCTATTTCGCTGACGGTGCCAAGTCGCTGCGGTACAGAATTCGCCAAATCACGCTTTAGTTTTTCTTCCCAAAAAGCAAAAAAGAGTGCGCATGCGCCCGTCAGAATGTAAAGCAACTCTTTCATGTCAGCCATGCTACCGCAGTTTGCAGATGGAGCAAGACTAGACAGAGAACCTGCGGCGCAAGACGCGAAATCCCATGAGTGCGCCGGTGCCGATCAGAGCGAGGCTCGCAGGCTCAGGAACTGTGGGGGAGCACCCAGCGATTTCGACACAGTGAGGCTCGCCGATACGGCAGTTTGACTGTCTTCGTCACTGTTGAATTGAAGCGCGTCGAGGGGGATGCTGCTCTGTCCGACGTAGGTCGAGAAGGGATTCACTGTGTCAAAAAAAATATCCGGGAAAGATTCTGCAGTGGTGCCGATGAAGACTCCATCGTCCCCAATGTTAGTAACCAAAGTGTATAGTTCGTTGCTGGTGTCGAAGTTTGCAGCGGTAAGATTGGCGGCACTCCAGGCGCTGGTGGTGTCGTCAAGAGTCATCGTGCCGGTGATCGTACCTCCTGATGAAAAGGTGGAGTTCATGTCATAAATTGTGAAGGTATCGGCATGAGCCACAGAGGCAGCAACCAGCACAAAACCAGCGGCCGCTAACGATAGACGAGACGAGCGCATAAAGGTCCCTCCTTGGATTTTGAATGGGGCGCGTGCCGTACGAATTTTCGCAGAGCTGCCTATACGAAATCCAGGGTGAAGTTGTTAAAGATTTCCAACAGGAGGGGTGAATAGACGGCATTTTGGAGGACTCCGTTGACTGTACCGTTACGGCGGAGGAACATGACCGCCTCGCTCCGTGGGAGGATAAGTAGGGCCGGAGAAAGAAAGAGGGCTGAGAGTTTGTGCTCTCAGCCCCTTGGATTTGTAACGGTAGATGTTACCGATGACCGCCGCCACCGTGTGAGCCTCCACCGCCGCCACCACCGCCGTGGAAGCCGCCACCGCCACCGCCGCTGCTCATACCACCGCCGTGAAAGCTGCCGCCTCCGGAGGGAGCCGAGAAGCTGCGTCCCTGGCTGGGCTGTGCGAAGCTACGTGAGCTTGGCTGGGCATAGCTCTGTGACATGGGCTGTGAGCTGCGTGACGTGGGCTGGGCGAAGCTGCGCTGGGCGTAGCTCTGCGTCATGGGTTGCGAGAAGCTGCGTGAGGTAGGTTGTGCGAAGCTGCGCTGCGCGTTGTTGTAATTATTGGCTCCGTTGAAGCTACGCTGCGCGTTGCTGTAGTTGCTGGCTCCGTTGTAGGAGCGAGCGACGTTGTTGGCGGAGCCGTTGTACGCCGAGCGGCTTGTGCCCTGAGCAAAGTTCGACGTGCGGCCATTGACGCTGGAACCGCGGAAGGCAGTTGCGCCTGCTCCGTGATTGGCGGCTATCGAGCTTGTACGAACGAAGCTGGTGCCGCCGGGATGACCGGAGTAGTGGTTGTAAGGACGGCTATAGACGTTGTGGAAGCCATGGCCGTAGCCGAGGTTGCAGTAGGCGCGGTTGTAGAAGAAGCGACCGCCGCCCCAGTATCCGCCGTAGAAGCCGATGCCGAAGTAGCCGAAGCCGTAGTTGATGCCGCCATAGTAGCCGACGTACGGACCCCAGTAGCCGGCGTTCCAGAAGTAGCCGTACGGGTTATAGCCCCAATATCCGGGAGTCCAAAGCGCGCCGGTGTAGGGTGCTGCGACCCAGGAGCCCTGGACCCACTCGTAGCCGTCACCGGTCCATGCCCAGTAGCCGGGCGTCCAGATATAGCCGTCGCCGGGGGCGGGAGGTTGGTCGTAGTCGGGGATTGGAGGAGGAGCCTGCTGAATGCCCTGAGGGGCGTTCTGCATGGGGTAGGCGTTATCCTGCGGCGCAGCGTATTGACCGTTAGGATCGGCCTGTGCAGGAGGTGAAGTGTACTGGCCGTTGTTCTCACCCATTTGGGGGTTTTGATCGGGCGCGCCATATTGTGTCTGCGCAAAGGCGGGCGTTACTACGAGAGCTGCTGCGAGTGCGGCGGTTGCGATCGGGTTTTTGAAGAAGCTGGAGGACGTCATTTCGTTACCTGCCTGCCCGGCCTTCGTTTGCCCGGCGTTGCGTCGTGCGACCGGACCTTCGAGGAGAGCAAGGATGAGTTCCAGCCTGGCAGATTGCCCAGGTCAAGTGCTCAGTTGATTAGACACGAATTTGCAGCATTTGTTGCAGGAAAGCAACAGCGCTCTTTAGTAACCGGTTGGCTAATGGGAGGTTACGGGCGTGGTGAAGAGGGTTTTGGGGCACATGACGTGGACACCGCTCTTGGTATCAACGAGTTGGGTGATGTCGACGTCACAGGCGGTAGAGATGAGGGCGTAGGCTTCATCGCGGGAGATGTGGGGATGGTCGGGATTCTGCTCGGAGAGAAAGGTGATCATGTTGCGGATGGCCATCTCGGTGGCGGTTTTGAGGTCCTCGTCGAAACCCATGGCGATATATTGCGTTGGGGTTTCGCCGCGGGGCCAGAGGAGATGCTGATCCTTGTGAACGATGAACTGGAACGTGCCGGTGAGCTGAGTTTCAAGCGCGGTGATGTCGACTTCGCCGTCGCCCTGGCCGGCGTGGCCGTCACCGACTTCGAAGAGAGCGCCTTTGGCGTTGATGGGGATATATAAGGTGGTACCGGCGACCATTTCTTTGTTGTCAATGTTGCCGGCGTGCATCCAGGGTGGGGCTGAGTTGTACTTGCCCGCGGATTCAGGCGGTGCGATTCCCATGCTGCCAAAGAAAGGGTGGAGAGGGATGTCGATGCCGGGAGCGAAGTGGCCGATCATCTTTTCGCGATCGAGGGGGATGAGGCGGGAGCGACTGTAGGGGAAGTCGTTGGGGAGAAAGCCGCGGCCGACGCCGAAGGAGTTGCAGGCCCAGGGGACGTCGATGTTGATTTTCTGGATGCGAACTTCGAGGACATCGCCGGGCTGGGCTTCTTCGATGGCGACGGGGCCGGTGAGGATGTGGCCGCCGGGACCTTTTTCGGCGGCGGGGACCTTGGTGTAGATGTCGTCGACGTAAGAGGGGATGTCGGCGGGGGCGACGCCGAGGGCTTCGAGGCGCGCACGGGGACCGCAGGTGGAGAGGGTCTGGATAGTGACGGTGTCGCCGGACTTTATGGTGAGAACGGGCTTCGCGCGTGCGGAGTAATAGCCCCAGGCTACGGTGGTGGGAGTGGCGAGGAGGGTTTGCTGGGCCTGCTGGGCGTGGGATACGGGAATGGCGAGGAGAGCAGCGGCACAGAGAGCGGCTGTGCGGGCGAGGATGGTGGGCATGAGGTTTTATATATCACAGTGGTGCATGCAAGGCGCGAGACTGCCAATGGCATGAGAGATTAATGGTTGGGTGCAGTTTATGCGGCCTGTTCGCTTGCCGCGCTTGCTCGACAGGAATTTTCGAATCAGATTTTGAAAGCGAGAGACGTCAGTATGTTTGTGCCTGGGCACTTTTTGTTTGCGCCGACGCAGCGGATTCACTTTATCGGGATCGGCGGAATTGGGATGAGCGGGATCGCAGAGATCCTGCTGACGATGGGGTATACGGTTTCGGGCAGCGATTTGAAGCGCAGCGCTGTGACGGATCGATTGTTGGGGATGGGGGCGCGGATCTTTGAGGGTCATGCGGCGAGTAATGCGGCGGCGAGCGATGTAGTGGTGACGAGTTCGGCTGTGGCGAAGAATAATCCGGAGGTACTGGAGGCAAGGGAACGGAAGATTCCGGTCATTCAGCGCGCAGAGATGCTGGCGGAGTTGATGCGGCTGAAGTATGGGATTGCGGTGGCCGGGATGCATGGGAAGACGACGACGACGTCGATGGTTGCGGCGGTGCTGGCTGGGGGTGGGTTGGATCCGACTGTTGTGGTTGGCGGGCGAGTGGATGCGATGGGGTCGAATGCGCGGTTGGGGAATTCCCAGTATCTGGTGGCAGAGGCGGATGAGAGTGACCGTAGTTTTCTAAAGCTGTCGCCGGTGCTGGCGGTGGTGACGAATCTGGATCGCGAACATATGGATTGCTATCGCGATATGGAGGATGTTGAAGGGGCGTTTGTTGAGTTTATGGATCGACTGCCGTTTTATGGGGCGACGACGGCTTGTGTCGATAATGCCCTGTTGCGCGGTGTGCTGCCGCGGGTGAGGCGGAAGGTTTATACGTATGGCGAAAGTGCCGATGCGGACTTTCGGTTGGAGGTGCTGGCGAAGGACGCGGAGAGCCACTCGCTGTTTGAGGTGAACTACAAGGGATTGGTTCTGGGGCGGTTTCGTTTGCATGTTCCGGGCCGGCACAATGTGTTGAACGCTACGGCAGCGGTTGCGGTGGGAGTCCAGCTTGGAGTGGCGCCGGATCAGATTGCGGCGGGGCTGGAGAGTTTTCGTGGGGTGGATCGACGGTTTCAGATTAAGGGTGTGGTGCGGGGCGTGACGGTGGTGGACGATTACGGACACCACCCAACGGAGATTGTGGCTACGCTGAAAGCCGCGCGGGAGTGTGGGTACGGGCGGGTGCATGTGCTGTTTCAGCCGCATCGGTTTACTCGGACCCGGGATTTGATGGGGGAGTTTGCGGGGGCGTTTCATGATGCGGACAGGGTGGAGGTGCTGGATATCTATGCGGCTAGCGAGGAGCCGATTGCTGGTGTCGATGCGCGAGCCCTGGTGAAGGAGATACGTGCAGCAGGTGGGAGCGGGGTGGAGTATGCGGGTTCGGTTCCGGACGGGGTGAGTGCGCTAGTACGTGAGGCGAAGGCGGGGGATGTGATTTTGACCCTGGGGGCGGGAAGTGTGTCGCAAGCCGGAGTGGCGTTGCTGGAGGGTCTGGCAGCAAAGGGGTGAGTTCCTGAAAGGGTACATGCGGAAGAAGTTGGGGTGGGATGAGGGTTAGGCGGGTTATTCTCAGGATGGCGATTCTCGCGGCCTTGCTCAGGCTTGCGACAAAACGACGTGGTATCGAAGCGCGGGACAGCGGTGCTTGAGGCGCCTGAGGACAGGTACGCCTCAGAGCCGATGAGGCCGCGAAGAGTGTCGGCTTCGCCGAACAGGAAACTGCGCCGCGATTTCATCGAAGACTTTGCGGACGACCCGTACGAGGACGATGAGACGCCTGCGGTGCGGCGCAAGACAGGAGTTCGGGTCAGGTTTCGCGGATTGCCCACGACGAAGTGGGGAAGGATCTTTGCGGGTTGTGTGTTGCTGCTTTTCGCCGGTGTGGGGGTTGCAGCGTTTCTAACGGCACGGAGCTATTTGTTGCATGACGAGCGATTTGTGATTCCGTCTTCTTCTTCGATAGAGCTCGAAGGGAACGTGCATGTGACGCGGGCGCAGTTGCTGGGAATTTTTGGCGAGGATGTGGAACGGAACATCTTTACGGTTTCGCTGGCGCAGAGACGCGCGGAACTGGAGATGTTGCCGTGGGTGGCGCATGCGACAGTGATGCGGCTGCTGCCGAACCGGATGCGCGTGTCGATTGTGGAGAGAACGCCAGTGGCGTTTGTGCGGCAGGGAAGCCATATCGGGCTGGTGGATGCGAATGGTGTGCTGCTGGATATGCCGGTCGATTCCAAGAAGAACGAGCATTATTCCTTTCCGGTGGTCACGGGGATTTCGGCGAACGATCCGCAGTCAACGCGTGCGGCGCGGATGAAGATCTTCGGGCGGTTTACTTCGGAACTGGATGCGTCGGGGGAGAAGATCTCAGAGGAGTTGAGTGAGGTGGATCTTTCGAATCCGGAGGACGTGCAGGCGCTGATTCCGGACCGCTCAACGGAGATTCTGGTGCACTTTGGCGAGGACAGTTTTCTGGACCGGTACCGGAGATTCAAGGAGCACCTGCCGGAGTGGCGGACGCTGTATCCGAAGCTTTCGTCGGTGGATATGCGATATGAGCGACAGGTGGTTCTGCAGATGCCGCCGGGATCAAACGCCCCTGCGATCTCTTCTTCGAATGCGGCGGAGCCTGCGAGTTCGGTTGATTCGAAGGCGAGCGTGGCTCCCTCTGTTGGGACTGCTGCCAAATCGATCGACAAGTCGGGCATTAAGCCAGCGGCTAAAACGCCGATTGCGGTTACGAAGCATGCGGCGGTGGCGAAGCCTGCAACAAAGGCTCCGGTTCATGTGAAGGCGCACAGCGAAGTGGCTTTCGATGTTCCGGCGAACAAGAGCGCGACGAAGGCCAAGACTCATACAGCGGCTGTGAACCATCACCCGGTTGCCACGAAGCATCCGGCCAGTGCGGCTCAATCTCATCCTACCCAGGTGGTTCATCCATGAATCAGAAGCAGGACAATCTGATCACCGTGCTCGACGCGGGGAGTACGAAGAGCTGTGTGCTGGTTGCGGAGCTGCAGGACGGCGTGCTGCGGTATCGCGGACATGGCATCGAGCCATCGCGTGGGATGCGCAAGGGCTTAATCGCGGAGCTGGGGCCGGCGGCGGAGGCGATCAACCGTGCAGCGTTGACGGCGGAGCGCATGGCGAAGGTGGGGATTGAGACGGCGGTGGTAGGGATTGGCGGGACGCATGTGCGCGGAGTGAATTCGCGGGGCGGCATCAGCATGGGCAGCAGGATGCGGGAGATTACGCGGGAGGAGGTAAGGGCCGCTGTGGATCGGGCGCGGTCAGTGGCATTGCCTCCGGATCGCGAGGTGCTGCACCTGTTGCCGCAGGAGTTCATTCTGGATGACCAGGCTGGTATTCACGATCCGGTCGGGATGGTGGGGAACAAGCTGGAGGTGAATCTGCATCTTTCGACGTGCTCGGGCGGCGTGGCGCAGAGTGTGATTACGTGCGCGAACCGGGCTGGGCTTGAAGTGATGGATACGGTGTATGAGGGGATTGCGGCGGCTGAGGCTGTGCTGAGTGCGGATGAGCGCGAGCTGGGCGTTTGCATGGCGGATATCGGCTCGAGTACGACGGAGCTGGCGGTGTTTTTTGAGGGGTCGATTGCGCATACGGCGGTGCTGCCGATTGGCGGAGACCACTTTACGAACGACCTTGCTGTTGGGTTGCATGTGACTGTGGAGGAAGCGGAGTACCTGAAGAAGATTTATGGGCACTGCGTGGTGACGGCGGTGCCGCAGTTGAATGAGATTGAAGTCGGGGGGAATCTTGCGATCTCCGGTGGGCAGCCGGCGCGGATGGTGCGACAGAGATTTCTTGCGGAGATTCTGGAGCCCCGGGCGCGCGAGTTGTTTACGATGCTGCGGGACAATCTGCGCAATGGGGGAGTGTTGGAGGCTCTGGGTGCGGGTTGTGTGTTGACCGGTGGCGGCGCGACGATGGCGGGGTTGCTGGATAACGCGGAGAGTCTGCTGAGAGTGCCGGCGCGGGTGGGTTATCCGGTGCCCTTGTCGCGGATGCCTGCGGAGTTGGCTACGCCGGAGTTTGCCGCGGCGATTGGAATGCTGCTTTATACGCATCGCACGCAGGTAAGACGGGCGAGTGAAGAGCAGGGACTACGGGCGAAGTTGAAGGCGATCTTCGCTGGGAGTTTCTAGGTCAATTTTTTCGCCAACGGGATTATCTGTAGACGACGCATCCGCGTGCTTCGAGGTCGTTGATCCAAGATGGAAACTTCAGGGAATTGACCCAGCGTAAATCGAGCTTGTCCAGTTTGCGCATACTCGCGATGGCTTCAGGCAACGATGTGAGTGGATTGCCGCGTAGATCGAGTTGTCGCAGCTCGGAAAGCATTCCGATCGAGTCTGGCAGGGTTGTCAGTTTGTTATTGCGAAGGTGAAGCTCTCGCAAGCGGGGCAGATTCGCGATGCTGTTCGGCAGTGTCGAGAGTTGGTTGTCCGTCATCCGAAGTTCGATCAAACTCTCCATGTGGCAGATCGACTCAGGGAAACTTGCGAAGGCGTTTTCGCTGAGGTTCAGATAGCGGAGTTTTTTCAGTTGCTCTATCGATGATGGCAATGATGACAGTTGATTGTCGTGAAGGTAGAGAAAATCTGTCAGTCCCCCAATATCACCGAGGCTTTCCGGCAGCCGTGTGAGTTGGTTGTGCCCAAGGTCGAGCATACGCAGGCGAGTCAGGCGACCTATCTGGTCTGATACTTCCGTCAAGCTGTTATCCGCCAGGATCAGAGCTTCGAGTTCGGTGCGCTCCCAAACATAATTTGGGATGGTGCCGAGTTCCTGTTTCCAAAGATTGAGAACGAGGGGGACAGATTCAGACATGATCGCCATGATAGATCGAGCAAGCCTCAACGAACGGGATCGGAGACTTCGGCAAGTCTAACCAATTGCGCAATTTACAAGAGGGCTTGACATGGCTTCACAATTCATTGTATTTAACACATTAGTTATTTAACAAAGAGGTTAAATGGAAGACCCAATTAGTTCGACTTTTGCGGCGCTGGCCGATCCTACACGGCGGGCGATTCTGGCGCGGCTGGCACTTGGGGAGACCTCGGTTACGGAACTGGCAGCGCCATTTGAGATGAGTATGCCGGCGGTTTCGAGGCATCTGAAGGTGCTGGAGAGGGCCGGTTTGATTGCGCGGGGACGGGAGGCACAGTGGCGGCCTTGCAAGTTGAAGCCGGAGCCGTTGAAGCAGGCTGCCGACTATCTGGATGAGTATCGCCGGTTCTGGGAGGCGAGTTTCGACCGGCTGGACGAGTACTTGAAGACTCTACAAGCGAAGGAGAAACGACGTGGCGGAAAAAGAGCTAACGTGATTGAGGGTGGAAAAAAACAGACACTGCAACGGCTGGCGGAGTACTTGTCGGCGCGTTTATCTGCGAAAACAAATGGAGGATTGCGATGAGTACAGCAACGGTGTCATCCAAAACGGCTACGCACGAGCTGCAAATTACGCGGGTGTTCGATGCGCCGCGCGAACTGGTGTGGAAGGTGTGGACGGACCCGGAACATATGAAGCATTGGGCGGGACCGCGACAATTCTTCGCGACGAATATTGAAAACGATCCGCGGCCGGGCGGGAAGTGGCGGCTATGTCTGCATACCGATGGAATCGATACAGGTGACGGTCAGTTGCGGAAGTTCGATCTGTGGCAAGGCGGTGAAAACCGCGAGGTGGTCGAACCGGAGCGGCTGGTCTATTCGTTCAAGTGGGAGGACAACCCTGGAATGTCCTCGAATGTGGAGACGGTGGTTACGGTTACGTTTGAAGAGAACGGTGGGAAGACGACGATGAACTTCCATCAGGCCTTCTTCGTAACTACAGGAGACCGCGATGGACATATGCGGGGATGGAACAGCTGCTTCGACAAACTGCAGGATTACCTGGACGAGATACAGGTGAGGGAGAGATCGCATGGCGAACGGTAGTGTAGCGGAGGCGGGGCTGTTTGAGGTCAGCCTTACGAGACGGTTCGCGGCGCCGCTGGAGATCGTGTTTCGCGCGTGGACAGATGCGAAACATCTGGCGCAGTGGTGGGGGCCGAAGGGATTCACGAATCCGGTGTGCGAGGCAGATGCGCGTGTGGGCGGAGCGATCCGGATTCACATGCGCGCGCCGAATGGTGTGGTGTATCCGATGACAGGCAGATTTGTGGAGATCGATCGGCCGCATCGGTTGGTATTTATGACCGCGGCACTGGATGACGAAGGCAGGCCAATGTTCGAGGTGTTGAACACGGTGACATTTACCGCAATCGATGGAGGAACGGAGATCGCGCTGGCTGCGCTGGTGACGAGCGCGACGCTGGATGCGCCGCAGTATCTTGCGGGGATGTCGCAGGGATGGGGCCAGAGTCTGGATCGGTTGGCGGCGTTTGTCGTTCAGCCTTGACTGTGCGTCCTGGAGAGCTAGGAGGCTAACGCGGCTTCGAGGTTCGCGTCGACGGGGACGATGGAGTCGGTGTGGGTTAATCGGAGGACGTCGAGGACCTTGCTGCCGGGGGCGACGAGGCGGAGTTGGCCGCCACGGACCTTCATGTTTCCGTAAAGGATCATGAGGGCGCCGAGGCCCGCGCTGTCAATGAAGTCAATCGCGGAGAGATCGAGGATCAATTTGTGGATGCCTTGATCTGCGACGTCGGTGATCCTGGATTCGACCTCACGCAGGCGCATGCCGAGGGTCATACGTCCGGTTAGCCGGAAGACGGCGGTGGTGAGATCGACGGGTTCGAACTCCGCTTCGAGAATCATGGGCAGGCTTCTCCTGTTTGCCTGCAAGCATATCCCAGGTTTAGTGGCGGATCGTTGATTTGTTATTGGAAGGCAAAGATTTTCTTCCAGTCGTCTTTCATGCTGACGACGGTCCAGCCTTTAGCGTTGGCTTCGTCGAGGGCTTTGTCGAGCCTGCCGACGGGGGATTTGCGGTCATAGGCATATTCGCGCTCGGCGTCGGTGTGATGAACGAGGAGCATGAAACGGGGGCCTGGGCCGGCGGCAGTCCATTCGAGCATCTGTTGGTCGCCGTCGGAGTTTCCGAAGGCGGCGATGGGGTGCAGGCCAATGAAGGTGTCAATACCGACGGGTTTGCCGGAGCCGTCATCGACGAAGGTGATCTGAGGCAGGCGCATGATTACGGGCTTCCCGTCCTGGGTTTCGAGCTGCGTTTTTATGGTGGTGCCGACGACCTGGTCGGGCGGGATTCCGTAGGCCTTATCGGTCCACGGACGCATGAAGGCGTTTTCGCCGCCGGAGACGATGAAGGTCTTGAAGCCGTTGGCCCGGAGGTAGGCGAGAAGTTCAACCATGGGCTGGTAGATGAGTTCGGTATAGGTGTGATTGAAGCGTTTGTCGCGGGCCTGGGCAATCCAGTCGGAGACCAGCTTCTCGTAGTCGGCGCTGCTCATGCCGGTGCTTGTCGTAGTGACGATCTGGAGAAGGCCCTTTTCGCCAGTGGCCATTACTGCCTTCATGTCGCCATCGAGTACGCCTTTGAAGGGTTGCTTGTTCTTCCATTCGGGGTGTTGGGGAGCGAGTTGTTTGACGCGGTCGAGCGCGAAGACAATCTGGGTGTACTGGGGGTACTCGAGCCAGAGGGTGCCGTCGTTGTCGAAGGTGGCGATGCGATCGGCGACGGGAACGAAGTCGGGACCGCCTTCCTTGGTGACGCGCTCGACGAAGGCGATGATGTTCCTTTTAGGAGCGGTGTCATTCCAGGAGGGAAGCGGGTCGGTCTGGGTTTGTTGCCGGGCGGGCGGTGTTGAATTTTGATTTTGGCATCCCGACGAGGTCAGCAGCAAAAGCAAGCTGATCAGGACGCTGATTCGAAGACTAAGAAGACTAAGTTGCCGTGAGCCTCGCGTGCTGCTGGTTTGAACTTTTGACATTCGTTGCTCCTCCCTTTATTCCGATGGGAATTTAATCGAGAGACGCTCTCAGCCTATCGTCGTCTCTATGAGGGTAGATGTTGTCTGTCAGGCCGATAACTGGCAAAAACTACAGACTCCGCGGATGTTGTGCTGCCAGGCCTAGCCCCTGAAAGCTTCGTGTCTTCGATCTGTCGCTTTCTCCGGGAAGTTGAACCAATGATGGTACGGGGCCGTGGAAAACGAGGTCGTGAGTTGGGCGCGGAGGTGGGAGAATTAAAAAACCTTAAGGAGTACCTGCTGCCATGCCGAATCTGCCAAACGACGACCTTCGTATCCACTACCACGACGAGATTCCGCATGGAGCGCGGATCAAGGTGATCGGCGTCGGTGGCGGCGGGAATAACGCTGTGAATCGCATGATTGCGGCGAACGTTGTGGGTGTCGAGTTCATTGCAGCGAATACGGATGTTCAGGCGCTGCAGATGTCGAACGCCCCGGTGAAGCTGCAGCTTGGAGTAAAGCTGACGAGCGGACTGGGCGCGGGGGCGAACCCCGATGTGGGACGGCGGGCGGCGCTGGAGGATTCGGACAAGATTATTGAAGCGCTCGAGGGCGCGGATATGGTGTTTGTGACGGCCGGTCTGGGCGGTGGGACGGGGACGGGTGCTGCTCCGGTGATCGCGAGCCTGGCGAGTGAGATGGGTGCTTTGACGGTGGCGGTGGTGACGCGGCCATTTGCGTTTGAGGGCAAGCGGCGGATGATGCAGGCCGAACGCGGGATGCAGGAGTTGCTGGAGTCGGTTGATACGGTGATCGTGATTCCGAATGAGAAGTTGCTGGCGGTGGCGAAGGATGCGGGATTTTTTGAGAGCTTCCGGATTGCTGATGATGTGTTGCGGCAGGGCGTGCAGGGAATCTCGGACATCATCACGATTCCTGGCGTGATCAATCGCGACTTCGCCGACGTGAAGACCACGATGGCTGGGATGGGCTATGCGGTGATGGGGACGGCGATGCGAACTGGCGCGAATCGCGCTGTGGAGGCCGCGATGGCTGCGATGGCGTCGCCGCTACTGGAGGCGGGCGCGATTGATGGAGCGCGGGGAATCCTGATCAACATTACGGGGTCGAGCAGTTTGAAGTTGACTGAGGTCAATGAGGCTTCGAGCATTATTCAGAACGCGGCGCATGAGGATGCCAACATCATCTTTGGCGCGGTGCAGGATGAGACGATGGGTGACGAGGTGAAGATCACCGTGATCGCGACGGGTTTCAAGCAGCAGGAGATGCCGCAGCGGCGGGAGCGCATGCTGGCGGAGTCAACGCTGCCGACGATGCGGTACGACCCGCCGATTCAACCGCGGGTGACGACGTCGCGATCGACTCCGCGATTTGCGAGCGAGACGGAGACGCCGAATAGCGAGATCAAGGAGAAGACGACAAGTGCAGGGCATGGTGCACCGCCGGAGTTGATTCCAGTGAAGGCTTCTGTGTTTGACGACGATTTTTTCCAGGCTTCGTCGCGCGGGGAGATGATCTCCGAAGAGAGCAGGCCGACTCACTTTTCACCGGTGGCACGCGTCCAAGTGGAAGAAGTTAGCAGCGTGACGGAAGAGGTTTTCCCTGCGGAGGTCTCCGTTCGAGTGCCGTCTTTTGGTGGTGGAGTGGCGGCATTGGATCATGCTGAACCAGACGAATTAGATATACCAGCGTTTCTGCGTCGTGGAAATTGATGAAACTATTGCGGTTGGGAGCCGTTAGCACCAAAGTGGCACGGTGCTGCCGTGCTTAATGTGATTTACTTAAGCTCTTATTAGGCGAAATCTGCGTCGATGGCATGTTGATTGCAGTAACCCTAATAGGTGAATATGAAGCAAAATCCTGTGTCAATGGCACTTGGATTGCAATCAAACTGTGTAGAGGGAACGGCTGTGTCGAGATTAGTGAAAATTTATGGCGCGATCCTCTTCGGCCTTGTGTTAGGTGCTGGAGTGGGTGTGCGTGCTGCAACGATTACGACTGGCAAGAGCAAACATCGCTCTGCCGGCACGGCACGTGTTGCGGCGAGGCTCTCGGCGCGGAGCGGTGGCACACATACGAGCGTGAAGCGTGCGGCGACGAGCACAACTGGATTGAATACACACACAACAGCGAAGACGATGGTTGCGGCCGGGCACGGGCATGCGGCTCACGCGACGCTGGCGGTGAGGCGAACACGAAGACGGTACTACGAACATTTCTCTGCGAGTTCGTTTGCAGACAACCTGACACTTGGCGACATAGTGGAGGGTGAGGACCCGGTTGTTCGTGCGGCAGCGATTGAAGCACTGGGCAATATGAATGGGACGGCGATTGCCATTGACCCTTCGTCGGGACGCATACTCGCCATGGTGAATCAGAAGCTGGCGTTGTCGCGCGGAGCGGAGCCATGCTCGACGATCAAGCTGACCGTGGCGCTGGCTGCGCTGGAGGAAGGGATTGTGCGGCGGGATACTCCGGTGAACCTTGGTGGAAGGTTTCACATGACGTTGACCGAAGCGCTGGCTCACTCGAACAATCTTTATTTTGAGACGCTCGGCCGCGAGTTGGGATTCGAGCGGGTGAAGCATTACGCGAACGAGTTTGGTCTTGGCGAATTGGCTGGGTATGAGATTCAAGGGGAGCAGTTGGGAACATATCCGGATGAGGAACTGCCGGCGTCGCTGGGTGGCGTGGGTCGGATGTGTTCCTTTGGCGAGGGTGTATCCATGACGCCGCTGCAGCTGGGCGCGCTGGTTTCGGCAATTGCGAATGGAGGCACTCTCTACTATCTGCAGCATCCCGAGAGTGCGCTTGAAGTGGCTGCGTTTGAGCCCAAGGTGAAACGGACTCTGAATATCGCTCCGCTGATTCCGGAGATATCGGAAGGTATGGAGGGCGCGGTGGCCTATGGCACGGCACGGTCACTGCGGGTTAACTTCAGCCAGTTTCCGGTGATGGGGAAGACCGGAACCTGCTCGAACAATGGGACACGATTCGGGTGGTTCGGGTCGTATGCGGATACGCCGAATGGACGGATCGTTACGGTGTTTTTTCTTGAGGGCGGACGGCCTACGTTTGGACCGAAGGCGGCTGAGTTGACGGGAGAGTTCTACCGGGCACTCTGGGATAAGAGCTATTTTCTGCCGAAGACGACGGTTGCGGCCAGTGGTGTTGTGGGTGGCACTGAGTAGAATGCCGTTGGGCTGACATCGATAAGCAAGTGGTTCGTCTTTCCCTGCGAGAGAAAGTTCCTCATTTAATCCTATAAGATTTGTTTCTGCATCTGAGTGGGAAGCGGCCCTGGTTGAAAGGGGGCGCAGGTTCGCGCACGGAGCTGTTCGAGCGCGACTCCTTGGCTTGCACGGCGGAATCGAGTAGAAGGGAAAGATGAGGATTTTGACGGCAGAGGAGATGGGCGCCACAGATCGGCGCACCGCGGAAGAGTTTGGGGTGCCGCTGGAGTCGCTGATGGAGCATGCGGGACGTGCAGTGGCGGAGTTCTGCTTAAGGCAGTACCTGGGCGCTCGTTTAGTGACTGTGCTGTGCGGGAAGGGGAATAACGGCGGGGATGGGTTGGTTGCGGCACGTCAACTGGCCAGGGCCGGAATGCTGGTGCGGGTGGTGTTACTGGGGCGGATGGATGAGGTGAAGGGCGAGGCGGCTGAGGCGTTGAGGCGGATGCTGGAGGAAGCCTCTTCTGCGATCGTGAACGAGGTTGTTGACGAGGCTGGCCTTGAAGACATCTCCGACGAGATCGCGGATGCAGACTTGTTGATCGATGCTGTGGTGGGAACCGGTTTCAAGCCACCGTTGCGGGGACTTGCGGTTTCGCTGCGCGAGAAGGTGGAAAGGATTAATACGCCGATGGTGGCGGTGGATATGCCTTCGGGGTGGGATGCGAATTCCATGGAGGCGACGGCTGAGGGGGCATTTCGAGCGGATGCCGTCGTCACATTTACGGCTCCCAAGACGGCGCATGTATTTGGGCATCTGACGCGTAATGAAAAGACCGGAGGGACGTTTGGACCGGTGGTGGTCGCAGGGATTGGGTCGCCGGAGCAGGCGGTGGTTTCGACGGGCGGGCTGACGTGGACTGGGTCGTCGAAGGCCCTGACAGAGAAGGCTCGGAAGGTGAACTCGAATAAAGGGATGTATGGGCACGTGCTGGTGGTGGGGGGGAGCTACGGGAAGGCGGGTGCACCGGCGATGGCGTCACTGGCGTGTCTGCGCAGTGGAGCCGGGCTGGTGACGGCGGCAGTGCCGAAGAGCATAGTGGATACGGTGGCGGGTGTGACGCCGGAGCTGATGATGGTGGCGCTGGCAGAGGGGGCAAAGGGTGCCGTGTCCTTCAAGAACCTGGATGGGGCGAAGCTGGATGCTCTGGTGAAAAAGATTACTGTGGTGGCTGTCGGACCGGGATTGTCGACGGAGGGTGATGCTTCGGCGTTCGCGCGGCAGGTGGTAGAGAAGACGACGGTGCCGGTGGTGATCGACGCGGATGCCTTGAATGCGTTTGCCGGGAGGGCGCACGAACTGAAAGGGAAGGGCCGAGTGATGGTGTTGACGCCTCATCCGGGAGAGATGGCACGGCTGACAGGTTTGACGGTGAAAGAGATCGAGGCGGACCGGGTGGGGTTGGCGCGACGGTTTGCGATGGAGCATAAGCTGACGCTGGTGCTAAAGGGATGGAGGACGCTCGTAGCGCATCCGGATGGGTCGATTGCCGTGAATACAAGCGGGAACCCGGCGATGGCGAAGGGCGGGAGCGGAGATATTTTGACCGGCATTGTGGCCGCCATGCTGGCGCAGTTTCCCGGCGATGTGGCGCGGGCGGTGGAAGCGGCGGTCTATCTGCATGGGTTGGCAGGAGACTTTGCCGCGAAGGCGATGGACGAACATACCGTACTTGCAACTGATACAGTTACACATCTTTCGGAGGCGTTTCGGTACCGGGTGACGGATGAGGATGGGTTGACCTGGATCTGCGGTCTGCACGGATGAAGGAAAAGCGGTTTAAGACGCGGAGTGAGGCGGGGACTTTGGCGATGGGAGAGAGGGTGGCGGAGATGCTGCTGCCCGCTCCGAAGCTGATTGTGCTGCGAGGCGATTTGGGCGCGGGGAAGACGACGCTGGTAAAGGGAATCGCGGCGGCTCTGGGGGCGGCGGAGGCCTCCGATGTGACAAGCCCGACGTTTACGCTGGTGCATGAATATGCGGGGCGCAAGGTGCGGCTCTATCATCTCGATCTTTATCGGTTGGAGACTGAGCGTGAGCTGTTGACGCTGGGGCTGGAGGAGATAGCGGAGCAGCCGGATGCGCTGGTGCTGGTGGAGTGGGGGGAGAAATTTCCCAGCGTGGTGGAGCGGTCGGATGGGGAGATCATGATTGAACACGCGGGTGGGGATGAGCGGATGTTTTACGTGAGGGTTGGCACGTAGACTCGAATCTGCGACATACTATGGCTGCCGCAAGGAGGCCGAGGGATGAAGAAGAGTTGGGTGACTATGAGTCTTGCGGTGTGCCTCCTGTTGTGCTCGATGTTGAGGCCAGTCTCTGCTCAGAACGGACGGACGGCGGAGAGGGAGGCAATCCGGGCGAGCGAGGAATGGGTGGCGCTCGTGGACTCGGGAAAGTATGCCGAGAGCTGGAAGGCCGCTGCTGCGGCGTTTCGCTCTTCGGTGACCCAGGAGAAGTGGGAGAGTGCGATGAAGACGGTGCGGGATCCGCTGGGGAAGCTGCAGACCCGCAAACTTGATACCGCGAAGTACACTGCCGTGTTGCCGGGCGTACCGAATGGTGATTATGTCGTCTTGCTTTTTGAGAGCAGCTTTGAGCACAAGGCTGTGGCGCAGGAGACCGTGATCATGAGCCAGGAGAAGGACAAGGAATGGCGGGTGGCGGGGTATTACATCAAGTAAGTGCGCAGGTGGGGTGTGAGGGCCGAGGAGTGCGGCCGGTGTAGCGGTAGATGGCGCATTCTTCGTCGCCAGTGGCTCTGTAGTCTTTCTGGTGGACGATCGCGGCTATATCGGCGGCGTGGTCTTCGAGGGACATGGCGACCGGTCCAAGGAAGAGACGGGTGAACGCGGGGTGCTGGTCGAGGAGGGCGCGGCACTCGGCGTTGACGTAGAGGAGGTCGAAGGCGGGCGAGGGTGAGCCGGGACGTTTTGCGAAACGGGATTCGATGCGGCGGAGAAGGAGTTTGAGAACGGGAGCTTCGAAGGGGTGGAAGAGGAAGGCGAGGGTGGGGTGGCGGGGGATGTCGAAGGTGAGGGCGTCCTGCTCGTAGAGGCGGATGGGTGCGAGGGGCGGGGCGGTGGGGTCGGCTGTATGAGCGACGAGCCAGCGGTCGAGGTTGAGCTGGGCGGTGTCGGCGAGGGTGGGGTTGAGCTCGATGCCGATGACCTGGTGGAAGGGGAACTCGCTGGCGACGAACATGGCGCGGCCTTTGCCGGCACCGAAGTCGATGAAGGTGTAGTGCGAGATGGGGTGGGGTGGGTTGGTGGCGCGCCACAGGTCGATGAGGGTGCGGAGGATGCTGGGGGCGACGCCGTAGTAGGCGGTGACGTGAGAGTCGCTGGGGTGGCCGGTGATGAGATTGCCGGCGGCGATGAGGCCACTGGTTTCGACGCCGTGGATCTGGTCGAACGGGTGTTGCGGTGATTCGGGCAGGGGCATGACGAGTGGGGCTTTGGGATTACGGTTCTGGGTCGTCATGGGTTCAGCGGATCTGGATCAGGTTGGGGTTGCCGTCGAGGCCGAGGGTTTTGCGGCCAGCGGGAGTGATGTTGAGGGGCGTCCATGCTGGTTCGTTCAGGAGCGTGACGGTGGTGTAGCTGATGGTCTCGAGCCCGGCGAGGCGATTGATGATTTGGGCCTGGAGTTGGGCATTTGCGGCTTCGTCGGTTTGGGTTGGCGTGAGGTCGATTCGGATTTTGTGTTTTTGGGGGACGCCGGGGATGTTTGCGCCGGGAGCTTCGCGGTCGGGTGTGATGGAGATGGAGCGGATAAGGCCCAGGTCGACGATGTTGCAGGGGAGAACCGGGTCGTAACAGTCGCGGAGAGCGAGGAGGATGTCGGACTCGGTGAGCATCTGTGTCGATGATAGGGCAAGCGGCCCCCCACCCCCGTCAAAAGTGTGCAAAGTCTAGTAAGGAGAGACTTTAGGTTTGGACTTCCAGTACTTGCCGGGAGTAGTTGCCGGCGATATGGGTTATGCGATGGGGCGCTTTGGTGGGTTGTTTTTGTCAAGTCAGGCCGGGCGATCTGATGGCAGGCTGGGCGTGGGTACTAATTATCTTCCGGGGAGAGGCTCTCACCAGCATTCTGGGGCTGCGGTGGATCGAGCGGCTCCATTCCGTGTTGGGGGGTTCCGCAAACCGGACAGGCTTCAGCTTTGCGATTAATTTCTGCTCCGCAGCACGCGCAAAAAGCGGCCATTGGATCACCTCAGCGCCTTTTTGATGCATGTAGGGAGCGTAAGGATTCGATCGGCAAGGCGCTCAATTCTGTGTAAATCAGGCCAATCCATCACGGTTTATGGCGAGAGTTATTTCGATGGATTAGTTTTTTCGTTCGACGAGATATTGGGCGAGGGATTTGAGGGGGTCGGCGGCGGGGCCGAAGGGTTCGAGGGCGGCGAAGGCGTCGGCGATGAGTTCCTGGGCGTCTTTGAGGGATTGGTCGATGCCGAAGACGGCGGGCCAGGTGGCTTTGGTGGTAGCGGTGTCCTTGCCTGCGGTCTTGCCGAGTTCGGCGGAGGTTTGGGTCATGTCGAGGACGTCGTCGACGATCTGGAAGGCTAGGCCGGCTTTTTCGCCGAAGGTGCGGATACGAGCCAAGGTGCTTCCCGGCATGGCATGTCTATAGGAACCATAAATCGCGCCAGCCACTATCGACACGGTTATTAGAGCGCCAGTTTTGGCGCGGTGAATAGATTCGACAAGTTCAGCAGTGGGCGCAATACCCTCTGACTCAATATCTACTACTTGGCCTCCAATCATGCCAGGCGGAAGTTTCGTGTCGAGATCTCCAAAGTGACCTATGCCTGTGCCGACGGCAAGAGAGACACTCTTGAGAATGGCGATCACAGCTTCTGGAGGGGCCTCGAGTTGAGCGATCGTCTGGAAGGCAAGCGTTTGAAGTGCGTCTCCGGCGAGAATAGCGATGGCTTCACCGAAGACTTTGTGGCAGGTGGGCTGGCCTCGACGGAGATCGTCGTTGTCGAGTGCGGGGAGGTCGTCGTGAATTAACGAATACGTGTGCAGCATTTCCAAGGCTGCACCGAGATTTTCAACTCCTATAGGATGACCGGGTGGGGGCGCTGTCTCAGGAGGATAGAAATCTCGACTAGCAACCATCTTTGCGGCTTCCATGCAGAGGATGGGGCGGAGGCGTTTGCCGCCGGCGAAGACGCTGTGACGCATGGCTCGGTGGATGGAGTGGGGGAGAGTGTCGGGTGAGGGCAGGAGGCGTTCGAGGGCTGCATCAGTGAGTTCGGCGCCCGAGTGGAGCAGGTCTTTTACTTTGGGGTTCATCTGGTGTTGATGATAAATGGAGGACAGGGAGTAGGGAGTAGGGAGTAGGGAATAGGGAGTAGAAAGCCTGGCGATGAGAGATCAGAATGTGCGTCTGTGGAATCTTCGGTAGTCGCGGCGAATGAGGAGGACGAGAAGTATGAAGGCTGTGAGGGAAATTGCGTCGCCAAGGGTCTGGTCGAGGGTTTGGGTGTAGGTGATGTCGATGGTGGAAGGACCAGCGGGGACGGATAAGGCGATGAGGCCGTCGTCGCGTTGGATTTCCGGGTTGCGGTCGATGACAGGCACGCCGTTGAGGGCGATATGCCAGGATGGGTAGTCGCGCAGATTGAGAATGAGAGATTCGGGCTGCGTGGTTTTGAAAGAGAAGTGAGTGGGAGCGGGGCCGGGTTGTGTGTTGGTGGGAGCCTTGGCGTTGGGGTCTGGGGAGAGCCAGTAGGGTGGGTTGGTGTGGGCGAGGGAGTCGTTGTCGGCGTTGGTGGGGGTGTACTCGTCGGTGGGGTCGGTGCCTTGGTTGGAGTGGAAGAGGGCGAGACGGGCTTCGACGGTGTCTTCTTCGTCGCAGGTCTGGTGGAAGACGGCGTAGGCCGGGTAGGTGAGGACTGCGGCTATGACGATTGCGAGGATGGTTATGACTTTGGGTTTGAGGTTGATTGGTTCGAGAGCGAGCGCGATGGCAAGAGCGAGGACTGCAGCGAGGATGGCGAGAAGGCGCCAGGGGAATTGTAGGTAGGCGAGTTCGGGGACGTGGTTCCAGATGAATGCGGTTAGGGGGGTGAGGAGGAGGGTGATGGCAATGGTGAGGGTTGTGAGAGCGTAGATCACGGTGCGCTGGGTGAGATCGGCAGGAGCGGCCGCGCTGGTGCGCGATGCCCACCTTAGGCGCAAAAGACGTGCCGAAGATGGGGCAACCGGATTTGTGGCGCGCGATGCACCCGTCTCAGAATCGAGAATTGGGGCACCGGGATTTGTGGCTTTCTGGATTAGCCGGATGGTTATGAGTGCGACGACCGTTGCGGCGATGAGGATGATGGCGATGAGGGAGGCGGCGTGGAGGACTTTGTCGTGGTCGATGTCGTTGGTGTGGTGGAAGAGGAAGTTGTCCTGGATGCGGTAGAAGGGGATGATCGCCATGGCGATCTGGACGAAGCGGCGTTCGTGTGCGGCGGGGAGGATGTAGAAGGCGGCGAGGCCGAGACCGAGGGCGGTGCCGGTGAGGGTGGTGAGGGCGATTTGGCGGCGGGTTTGAGTGGGTGGGTTCGGTGGAAGAGAAGCAGGTTTCTCCACTGCGCGATTCACGATGAGACTGTGATTCGCTTCGGTCGAAATGACAGTTCTTTCTCTTCGCATCGAAATTTCAGTGCGCTCGAGCGAATTGGATTGCAGCGTGTCGCTTCGATTGGAACGGTAGATGAGGCGGAGGATGGTTAGAAGGGCGAGGGCGTAGCAGGACATGACCGCGGCGGGGGCGTTGGTGAGCCACAGGAGAGCGATGGGGATGGCGATGCGGGGGATGGTGACTTGCCGGCGCAGGATGGCGTGGAGGAGGAGTGGGATCCAGGCGGCCGCTAGGAGTTCGGCGTAGGCGGTGCGTTCGTACGCGGTGAAGAGCATGTAGGGGTTCACCGTGTAGAGCGTTGCGGCGATGAGGGCGGCGGTGGGGGTGGTGAGGTCGCGGGCTAAGCGGTGCAGGGCGAGGCCGCATGCGGTGAGGGCTAGCCATGTGTAGAGGATGGGTGTCCATGTCCAGGGCAGGATGAGGCCGAAGAGGGCTCCCGCGGTCCAGGAGATGGGTGGGTAGAAGACGAAGCGGGGTTCGCCGGCGTTCCAGGCGGGAGTGTAAGCCCAGTGGGGGTGGAGGTTGCCGTGAGTGAACTGGCGGGCGGCTTCCATCCAGTTGAGGAGGTGGAAGTCAAAGTCGTGGCCGCAGGAGCAGCTGTTTGCCAGAAGAGGGATGATGGCGACGAAGGCGGCTATTGAGATGAGGAGATAGAGTAGCCGTTCGCGGTGCATGGAGTGAGTATCGCAGACGTGGTGGTTCGGGGAACAAGCGGCTACTGCTGCGGCAAAGATAAATGCAACAGGCGGGGATGACAACAGAAAGGCAAGGACAAATACAGGGGTCCTTCGCTTCGCTCAGGATGACGACGAAAAACAAGCGCAAAGACAACTGCAACGATAACGGGAAAGACAACAGCGGATCCGCCATTCGACTTCGCTCAGGGCAGGCTGTTCGGGGATGACAGAAAGAAAGGCAACCGCACAGCAACTAGTGGGCGCCGACGGGGCCTTTGCCCGGTTTTACTTTCTTGAAGAGCCAGACGATACCGACGCAGACGAAGCAGAGGAGCGAGAGCCAGCGGAAGACGTCGACGAAGGCCCAGTTGGCGGCTTGGCGTTGGAGTTGGTTGTAGATCGTGGCTTGAGCGGGGGAGAGAGAGTTGGAGGGGCCGAAGGGGCCGCTGCCGGGGCCACTGAAGTATCCCTGCAGGGCGTGGAGTTGATTCTGGAACTGCTGGCCGGTGGTTGGGATGGAGTTGACGATCAGGTTCTGGTGGACGGCGCTGCGGCGAGTGAGGAGAGTTTGGGCGACGGAGATGCCGATGGAACCGCCGACGTTGCGCATGAGGTTGAAGAGGCCGCTGGCGTTGCCGATTTGTTTGTTGTCGAGCGTGCCGTAGGCGGCGGTGCTGATGGGGACGAAGACGAAGCTGAGGCCGAAGCCGGTGATCAGGATGGGGAGGAGGAGAGTGGTGGGAGAGAGATCGAGAGTGACGTTGCCGAAGTAGAGGGTCGTGAGGCCGAAGGTGAAGAAGCCGAAGGTGAGGAGCCAGCGGGGGTCGAGCTTGTTGGAGAGGTATCCAATGATCGGCATGCCGCAGATGGCTCCGATGCCGCGAGGAGCTACGACGAGGCCGGCAGTGAAGGCGGTGTAGCCGAGGAGCTCCTGATAGAAGAGCGGCAGGACCGTGACGGTGGAGTAGATGCCGATGCCGAACATGAAGATGAGGGCGCAACCGATGAGGAAGTTGCGGTCCTTTAAGACTTTGAGATCGACGATGGTGTCTTTCTTTGTCCAGCACCACCAGCAGAAGAAGATGAAGGACGTGATGAGGAAGAAGGAGGCCCAGCGGATCCATGTGGCTCCGAACCAGTCGTCCTCCTGGCCCTTGTCGAGGATGACTTGCAGGCAGCCGGTCCAGATGACGAGGGCGGCGAATCCGTAGCGATCGAGCGGTGCGACCTTGGCCTTGCTGATGTAGGGCGGGTCGAAGATGAAGCGGTTGATCATGAAGAGGGCGAGGATGCCGATGGGGATGTTGATGTAGAAGGCATAGCGCCAGGAGTAGGTGTCGGTGAGCCAGCCGCCGAGGGTGGGACCGAGGACAGGGGCGACGACGACACCGAAGGCGAAGACGGCCATGGCGGCTCCGCGTTTTGCGGGAGGGAAGGATTCGAGGAGGATCGCCTGGGAGAGTGGCTGGAGGGCTCCGCCGCCTGCTCCCTGAATGACGCGGGCGAGGAGCATGATGCCGAGGGTGGGGGCGGCTCCGCAGGCAAAGCTGGCAGCGGTGAAGATGGCGACGCAGGACATGAGGAAGCGCTTGCGGCCGAATTTGAGGGAGAACCAGTTGCTGGCGGGGAGGACGATTGCGTTGGCGACGAGATAGCTGGTGAGGACCCAGGTGGCTTCGTCGGTAGAGGCGGAGAGGGAACCGGCGATGTAGGGGAGAGCGACAGAGGCGATGGCGGTGTCGAGCACCTCCATGAATGTCGCAAGCATGACGGAGGCGGCAATCAGCCAGGGGTTGACGCCGTGGGCGGCTTCAGCGGATTGATCTGACGGTGCGACTGCTGCTGACGCCATGGGTTCGAGGAGATTCTTTCCGGTGGGAGCGATTGTCTACTATGTAGAGCCGAAAAAGAGGGTGGAGGATGCTTTTTAAGCGGGGTTTGGCCTGTGGAAACGAAAAAAAGCGGCAGCCCTGGATCCAGGGACTGCCGCCTGTTGGGTTAGTTGAGTTAGTTGTTATTCGACGACGGTGAGATGGAAGGCGCTAGAAGTGATTGCGTCCGCTCGGGACGGCCATGGATACGGCGTGGACCGATCCGTACTGGAGGCTGCGAGAGGTCGGGGGGTGACGGAGCGCGGGGATCTGAGTCGCTTCAATGCTGGGGGGAAGCTGCTGGGGGTTGGTGGAGAGGTCTGGCGTGAAGGAGTTGTCGCTGGCGAGTTGGGTGTAGGGGGTGGTGACGGTGGTGTCGGGGGAGTCGTTGCAGCCGGAGAACAGACCGGCGAGGAGGCCAGCGAGGCCAAGGGAGGCTACTTTCAGGAGACGGCGTTTGGTACGAGAAGAAGGCAGGAAAGACATGAGCTAGGCTCCAAGGCGGTACATGGTGATGCATGAATTGAGGCAAGGGTACCGGGGGGCATCTGGAGCGACAATGACACGTTCGAGGGACGGGAATGGCGGTGGATTGGCGAGTGGGTTGCTGTAGGTTGGGATTGATAACAAAGAGGTTGTGGGGTGGGTTTGGGTTCGACCTTGAGGGTGCCCGGTTGGCTGTAAATATTTGCTGGATTTAGGGGATATTTGCGAATCGCGTGGGGGATAAGGTGCATCAGAATATTTGACAGTAAGTGACTCAAGGTGAGATTCTTGAGCGGTCGCGAAAACTAATGGAGGGCTGTGCGCCCTGGAGGGTATGACGGATGGGAAAGATTATTGGAATTGACTTGGGAACGACGAACTCTTGCGTGGCCGTGATGGAAGGCGGCGAGCCGAAGGTGATTCCAAACGAAGAGGGCGGACGGACTACGCCTTCTGTCGTTGCGTTCACCAAGAGCGGGGAGCGGCTGGTTGGGCAGGTGGCCAAACGGCAGGCGATTACGAACCCCGAGAACACGATTTACTCGATTAAGCGATTTATGGGTCGCCGGTACAACGAAGTTAACGACGAGATGAAGATGGTGCCGTACAAGGTCGTGCAGCAGGGCGACCATATCGCCGTGGTTGCGCAGGGCAAGGAGTATACCCCGCCTGAGATCTCGGCGATGATTCTGCAGAAGCTGAAGAAGGCTGCGGAAGATTATCTTGGCACGTCGGTGACGGAGGCTGTGATTACGGTTCCGGCTTACTTCAATGACGCTCAGCGACAGGCGACAAAAGACGCCGGCAAGATCGCTGGGCTGGATGTGAAGCGCATTGTGAACGAGCCGACGGCGGCCGCGCTTGCGTATGGTCTGGATAAGAAGAAGGACGAGACGATTGCGGTCTACGACTTCGGCGGCGGTACGTTCGATATCTCGATTCTTGAGGTTGGCGAAGGCGTGATTGAGGTGAAGTCGACCAATGGCGATACGCACCTGGGCGGCGACAATCTTGACCAGCGCATTGTGGATTGGCTGATCACGGAGTTCAAGAACGAGACCGGGCTTGACCTGCACTCCAAGGGCAACGAGATGGCGCTGCAGCGGCTGAAGGATGCTGCGGAGCGCGCGAAGATTGAGCTGTCGACGGCACAGGAGACGGAGATCAATCTGCCGTTTATCACTGCGGACGCGAGCGGGCCGAAGCACCTGGTACGCAAGCTGACGCGCGCGAAGCTCGAGGGTCTGGTGGATGATCTGCTGCAGAAGTCGATTGGTCCTTGCAAGCAGGCGATGAAGGATGCGGGTGTTGACGCGAGCAAGATCGATGAGGTCGTGCTGGTTGGCGGTCAGACTCGTATGCCGGCGATTCAGAAGCTGGTGAAGGACCTGTTCGGCAAGGAAGGCCACAAGGGTGTGAACCCGGATGAAGTTGTGGCGATCGGTGCGGCGGTACAGGCTGGCGTACTTGGCCGGCGATGTGAAGGACCTGCTGCTGCTCGACGTGACTCCGCTGACGTTGTCGATTGAGACGATGGGCGGGGTGGCGACGCCGATGATCAACCGGAACACGACGATTCCGACGAAGAAGACGGAGACGTTCTCGACGGCGGCTGACTCGCAGACCGAGGTTGAGGTGCATGTGCTGCAGGGCGAGAGGCCGATGGCGGCGCAGAACCGGACGCTGGGCAAGTTCAAGCTGGCTGGGAATTCCTCCGGCTCCACGTGGCGTGCCGCAGATCGAGGTGACGTTTGACATCGATGCGAACGGCATTCTGAATGTGACGGCGAAGGACAATGCCACTGGAAAAGACCAAAAAATTACAATTACGAGTTCTTCTGGTCTGAGCAAGGAAGAGGTTGAGCGGATGGCGAAGGATGCCGAAGCTCATTCGGCTGAGGACAAGGAGCAGCGCGAGGCGGTTGAGGCGCGTAATCAGCTCGATTCGCTGGTTTACAACATCGAGAAGATGTTGAAGGACGCCGGCGATAAGGTTCCGCAGGCGGACAGGGCTGATGTCGAGAATGCGTTGGCGGATGCGAAGTCGACGCTGAACGGAACACCGAAAGCGAGTGAGCTGAATTCTGCCAAGGAGCGTCTAACAACGGTGAGCCACAAGCTCGCCGAGGCGATGTACAAGGCGACTGCGGCTTCAGCGACGGCAGACGGCGCGACGGCAGCGGCTGGTGCGCAGGAAGAGCCGAAGAAGGATGAAGGCGTAATTGATGCGGAGTATGTCGACGTGGATGAAAAGAAGTAAGTGTAATCCGCGGAGATTTCGCTGACGTATTAAAGATGAGGGGCGTTCCTGTCTGGGTGCCCCTCATTTTTATAAAGTTCGAGTTGGGCGATAGGCGTGTAGAGTGCGACTTATCAGCCGGAAAGGTGTTTGAAGTGAATAGCAGTGAAAGGGACGACAAATACGCGGATTTGCTTTGGCTGGAGAACCTGGAACTCAATCGATTGCTTGGAGGTAAGGCGATGACCGAGACAATGTGGAGATGTGACCAGGTACGCGCAGGACGGTTGTACAACCGGATGATGTTTGACACGCGCGAAGAGGCGGAGCAGTTTGTGCAGCGGATGCAGCAGATGGAACCGGATCAGATGTTTTCGATCGAGGCTATTGAGGCGAAGCAGGTCTGGAATTAACGGCTTAACACGGATTTACACCGATGACACAGATCAAGACGGGTCGTGATTGGGCCTAGTTGCTTCGATAGCAGATGTTGTTAGTGGTTTCGATTGTAGATTGAGTTGATTTAAGAATGGTGGCGACGGCGTGATGCCGTCGCCATTATTTTCTGTTTCTGGAGGGGTGATGCCGGAAGGGAATGAGATTCATCGGTGGGCGGAGCGGCATGAGGCGGCGTTTGGCGCCAGGGCTGTGCGGGTGGATGGGCCGCAGGGACGGTTTACGGATTCGGCGGTGATCGATGGACGGAAGCTCGAGCGGGTGATGGCGGTGGGGAAGCACCTGGGATATGAGTTTGGGAAGGATCGGATTCTGCATGTGCATCTGGGGTTGCAGGGGGATTTTACGGAGGGCTCGGGGCCACTGCCGGCGGTGCGCGGGGCGCTGCGGCTGCGGATGTGGAATGCGGCGGCGGTGAAGAAGCCAGCGGGACCTGATGCAAGTAAGCCGCATCGGTGGTATTCGGAGGATGATGGGTCGGATAATCTTGCGCCGGAGAAAGTGGCGTGGGTTGAGCTGCGCGGGCCGATGGACTGTTCGATTTATTCGCAGGAGATGTGGGAGAGGCTGCTGGGGCGGCTAGGGCCCGATCCGCTGAATGGCGATGGGGCGGAGAGGTTTGTGGAGAGAGTGAAGAAGAGTAAGAAGTCGGTTGGTGAGTTGTTGATGGATCAGTCGGTGGCGGCGGGAGTGGGGAATATCTTTCGAGCGGAGCTGCTGTATCGGGCGAGGCAGAGTCCGTTTGCGCCGGGGAAAGAGGTAGAGGAGGGAACGCTGCGGTCGATATGGAAAGAGGCGGGCGCGCTGATGAAGGCCGGGATGGTCGACCGGCGGATTGTGACGACGAAGGCGAAGGACAGGCCGCATACGAAGGGGCAGGCGCTGAAGGAAGAGGCGCACTATGTCTACAGGAGGCAGGGGCGACCTTGTTTTGTCTGCGGGACTAAGATTCTGACAAAGGTGATGGCGGGGCGGAATCTGTTCTGGTGTCCGGTTTGCCAGGCGGCGGCCTAGAGATTGAGAGATTGAGTAAGGTTTAGAGGTGCGGAAGAGACGCGCTGGTTGCAGAATGGAAGAAGACTATGGCGACACAGACGAAGGACTACTACGGCGTATTAGGTGTAAAGAAGACGGCGACTGCGGATGATATTCGCAAGGCGTTCCGGAAGGCTGCGCGCAAGTATCACCCGGACGTGAATCCGGGGGACAAGAAGGCGGAGGAGAAATTCAAGGAGATCTCTGAAGCGAACGATGTCTTGAGTGACGACAAGAAGAGGAAGATCTACGACCAGCTTGGGTTCTACTCGGACAACATCGATCCGGCTGCGGCGGAGGCTGCGGCTCGCGGCGGATATGGTGGAGGGGGACATCGGACCTATAGCACGCATACGGGCGGACGCGCGAGTCAAGAGGTGCCGTTCGACTTTGGCGGGTTTGATTTCTCGGACTTTCAGGGTGGAAAGGCGGAGCAGCAGTCGGGCGGGGGCTTTACTGGAAGCTTCAAGGATATTTTCAGTGGGATGTTCAATGGAGGGAGGCAGGCTGCGCGTGGGCCTCAGCCGGGGACTGATCTTGAGTATCAGGTGAGCGTGGATTTCTGGACGGCGGTGCGGGGTGGGGTGACGCGGCTGGAGATTCAGCGGCAGGAGATTTGTCCGACGTGCAAGGGGAAGTCGACTACGGGCGGAAGTGTGGAGTGTCCGGAGTGCCATGGGTCGGGGCAGGTGACGCAGATGGGCGGGCGGATGAAGTTCAATATTCAGTGCCCGCGATGCGGCGGGACGGGGAAGGTGCAGAACGATTGCCCGACTTGCGATGGCGAAGGCGTGGTGATCAAGCGGGAGCCGCTGGAGTTTCGGATAAAGCCAGGGACTCGCGATGGGCAGAGGATTCGGTTGGCGGGGAAGGGCAATGCCGGGACGAATGGAGGACCGTCGGGGGATCTCTATTTGATTATCAAGGCGGGGACGAATCCGGTGTTTACGCGGACGGGCGATGATATTTATGTAACCGTTCCGGTTACGATGACGGAGGCGGCGCTGGGGGCGAAGATTGAGGTGCCGACGATCGATACGCATGAGGGTGGAGGACGGACGCAGTTGAAGATTCCACCGGGGACGCAGACGGGGCAGAAGTTAAGGCTGCGGGAGAAGGGTGTGCCCTCCGCGGCTCACGAGGGTAAGCGTGGGGACCAGATTGTTGAAGTGAAGATCGTGGTACCTAAGGTGCAAGATGAACGGAGTAAGGAGATTTTGAGGGAGCTGGCGAAGCTGAATCCGGAGGAGCCGCGGGAGTCGTTGTTCGCGGGGGTTTAAGCGAGCTAGGTTTCCAGCTAGGTTTCTTTGGGCTTGGGATTTACGTCGAAGAACTCGTAGGTTGAGACCTTGAGGGTGAAGCCGAGATTGAACTGGTCGATGGTGGAGGGCTCGGGCAGGAGAAGGTGGTTGGCGAGGCTGGCCAGGTATTGGGTGGTGGCGGGAGCGATGCCAGTTATGCGGGCAGCTAGCCAGGCTTGCGGGGTGATGGTGATTTCGGCGCGGCCGGCGGCGACGGCGGAGTAGATTTTGTTGGCGGCGTGGCGGACGGAGGCGGCGAGGATGGGAGTTTTGGCGGCGAGGTTGAACCATTGCTGCTCTTTTTTTGTTTGGCCGGTGAAGTCGGCGTGGGTTTCGCCGCCGGTGCGCATGAGGCCGGGGCACACGGTGGTGACGCGGACACCTTTGTGGCGGAGTTCGGCGTGGAGGCCTTCAGAGAAGCCGACGAGGGCGAATTTGCTGGCGACGTAAGGGAGCATGTGGGGCATCGCGAACTTGCCGCCGATGCTGGCGATGTTGACGATGGCGGCGTCGCCGTGGCCGGGTTTGCGGTTGAGTAGATGAGGGAGCGCGGCGTGAGTGGTGTGGAGGGCGGCGAAGAAGTTGGTGGCCATGGCGCGGCGGTAGGCGGCGATGGGCTGATTTTCGACGGGGCCAACTTCGATGATGCCGGCGTTGTTGATCAGGATGTCGATGCGGCCAAAGTGGCCGATGGCGTGGTCGATGAGCATGGCGGCCTGCGTGGCGTCGGTGAGGTCGGCGGGGATAAGGAGAACGTCGTCTGGGGACTGGATGGCTTCGCGATCGAGGAGGGTGCGGCGGGCGGTGACGAGTTCGTCGATGTCGCGGGCGGCTAGGATGAGTTTGGCTCCGGCGCGGGCGTAGCGTTCGGCGAGAGCGAGGCCGAGACCGCGGGAGCCGCCGGTGATGAGGACGATCTGGCCGGGGCGGCTTTTTGCGGGGGCGGACTTGAGGGCGTAGGCAGCGGCGGCGGCGACGATGCCGGTAAGAATCTGAGCGGTGTGGAGGGCGGCTCTGGACTTATTCATAGTTATTCAGTGAGATGCTGATTTGGAATGATTTGAGAATAGCTGAGTTTGTTTGACTTGCGTATGTGCAGAAGAGCTAGACTGCGTAAAAGTATTTGCAAGAGGTTGCAAGATGGCGACAAAGCGGAAGAGTAAGGGCGCGTACATGATTTCGTCGGTGGCGGAGATGTATGAGATTCATCCGCAGACGCTGCGCCTGTATGAACGAGAGGGGTTGCTGAGGCCCTCGCGGAGTGAAGGGAATACACGGCTTTACACGGATGAGGACCTGGAACGGCTGGAGTTTATTTTGAATCTGGCGCGGGATCTGGGCGTGAATATCGCAGGAATCGGCATTGTGCTGCAGATGCGGGAGCGGATGGAGGAGATGAACCGGCAGATGCAGGGATTCGTCGACTATGTTCGGACGGAGATGCTGACGCGGATGCAGCAACAGCAGCAGCCAGGGGTGGGGCTGGTTCCTATGCGGCGGCCGGTAGTGGTGCCGCCGGCCAAGGTGGTCCCGGTTAAGACGGGGAAGAAGAGATAGACAGAGGCTAGGGGAGCGAATTGGCGACGCACCGGAAGCCGATGTTGCGGTGCTGCAGTCCATCGAGCGGGGTCTCGCGGTTGGGAACGCGAAGGTCTCGGGAGATGTTGTAGAACGAGCCGCCCTTCATCATTCTGCGTTTCGGGTCGCAGGTGCAGACGTCCTCGACCCATTCCCATACGTTGCCGAGCATGTCGAAGAGTCCGTAGGCGTTGGGCTGTTTCTGAGCGACGTCGTGAGTGGTGTTGCCGCTGTTGCCGTCGTACCAGGCGATTTTGTCCAGTGCTCCGTATCGCGGAGACTGGACTCCCCCGAGGGCGGCGTATTCCCACTCGTCTTCGATGGGCAGACGCATGCCGACACGTTTGCAGTAGGTTGTGGCGGAGTACCAGTCGACCTGTTCGACGGGCCTTTGCGGGCTCTTGTAACGGCTGGTATTTGAGTTCATGATGCGTTGATAGGCGGCTTGTGTGACTTCGGTCTGGCCGATCCAGAAACCCTTTTTGATGGCGATCTTTTGGCGCGGTCTCTCCCAGCCTATGCACTCTTTGTCCTGCGGGCCGCAGCCGGTGAGATAGGAGCCGGGAGGTATCCAGATGTAGGTGAGCTGATCGTGAGGATTGATTTTTTTGTGAATTTCGGCGGCGTGAGCGGGTGCATTCCAGAGGGTCGCGAGATAAATCGCCAGGATCGGAGTTGCCGGTTTCCCTCGTTTGGCAAACATAAGGTGCAGGAGAGCGTTCTCTGGTTGAGATTATCGCACCGGGCGAATGACGAATTCACCTGCGGTAAACTGGAGAACTGCGGATGGATATAGATCCTTCGGCTCGCGCTGGAGGGTATGCAAGGGTGAGATGAGTCTTTTGCTTCAGATATTGTTTTGGGTCGCGATGTGCGGTACGGTCACCTCCACGATCTATTGCTTGATGGTGATAGCGGCTGCCGTGCGCTTTGGAGTGCGGAAGCGGCGAGAGGATCGTGCGGCAGCGACTTTTTTGCCCCCGGTGAGCGTGTTGAAGCCCCTGCATGGGACCGAAGCGGGGCTGGAGCGAAACATCGAGTCGTTTTTTGAGCAGGACTATCCGGAGTTCGAGCTGCTGTTCTGCGCGCGGCATGAGAATGACGAGGGCCTGCGGCTGGCGCAGCGTGTGGGGGCGCGGTATCCGCATGTCGATGCACGGTATGTGACCTGCGGCGAGCCTGCGCCGAACTTCCATAATGCGAAGGTGTATTCGCTGGCGAAACTGGATTCGGTTGCGAAGCACGAGCTGTTTATTACGAGCGATGCGGATGTGCGAGTGACGAAGGACTATCTGCGGCGGATGGTGCAGAACCTGAAGGATCCACGGATGGGGCTGGCTTCGTGTGTTTACCTGGGGACGACGGACCGGGGCACGAAGGCGGGGTTTTCATCGCAACTGGATGCGGTGGGGAAGAGTGTGGAGATGACCTCGGGTGTGTTGGTAGCGGACATGCTGGAGGGGACGAAGTTTGCGCTGGGCGTTTCGATGGCGGTTCGGAAGGAATCGTTCCAAATGGCCGGCGGGTTTGCAGAACTTGGGCAGTTTTATGCCGATGATTTTGTGCTGGGGAATCGGTTGGCAGCGCAGGGTGTCGGGGTTCAGATGGCAACGCATGTGATCCGACTGATGGTGCAGGACACGTCATTCAGGCTGTCGTTCCGGAACCAGTTGCGGTGGATGCAGAGTACGAGACGGTCACGGCCATGGGGACATCTGGGGTCAGGGCTTACATTTGCGGTGCCGTTTGGGTTGCTGGGGCTCCTGTGGGGCTTGCTCAGCGGCCACGTGTTGCTCGGGCTTGTGTGGCTGGCGGGGACCATTTTGAACCGCTGGCTGCAGGCCGGGGCGATATTGCAGGTGATAGGGGACGAAGCCTGGTTTCGGGGTATGTTGCTGTATCCATTGCGGGATTTGCTGGGAAGCTTGCTTTGGCTGGGCAGTTATGGCGGGGGCAAGTTCTACTACAGGGGGAAGGTCTACACCCTGAAGCATGGTGGGCGGGTGGAGGAGCCGCAGTAGTAGGGCGCTCCTGAATTTAAAACGGAACTTGTAAGCCCTGAATCGCGTCAAAGTAAGAGTCCGAGGGGCCCCGGTCGCAAATTGTCGCAGATTCTTTTCAATGAGGCGATGCCAAACGGCTGAAGTTGGTGTTTACAGGAACTGGCTAAGCTCAGCCGGTCCATGGGAGGCTGTTGATGTCTGCAATACATTGGGGACTCTTGGTGTTCGGGCTGTTTGGCCTGCTCACTTCAAGTGTCTTCCTTGCGATGGTTCTGGTAGGGGCTCTGCGATTCCGCCGCGAGGCAGGGCGCGAGGATGCGCGCCTGATGGAGCGTCCGGAGTTTCTGCCGGCGATCAGCCTGCTCAAACCGCTGCATGGGGATGAGGATGGGCTGGAAGCCAACCTGAGAACGTTCTTTGAGCAGGACTATCTGCAGCATATTGTGGCGATGGGAGGCGCGACCGAGGAGAATGGCGTGTCGCGGGTGGAATTGCTGTTTTGTGCGCGCAGCGAAGCCGATGAGGGACTGGAGATCGCGAGACGTGTGGCCGCGGAGTATCCGGAGATTACAACGAGGTTTGTGACGAGTGGAGCGCCGTGGGCGGCCAACGCGAAGGTGTGCTCGCTGGCAGCGATGGCGAAGGTGGCGACGCACGATCTCTGGGCGATCAGTGACAGCGATGTGCGTGTGACGCCGGATTATCTGCGCCGAATCGTGCTGCCGTTTGCCGATGACGAGGTCGGGTGTGCTACGTGCCTGTATCGCGGCGTGGTGGTCAAGGGCGGTCTCTGGTCGCAGTTGGAAGCTGTCGGAATGACGATCGAGATGAGCTCGGGCATCTGTGCGGACAGCCTGATCGAGCCGGTGCGGTTTGCGCTGGGACCCACGATGGTGACGCGAAGGGCGCGGGTCGAGGAGATGGGTGGGTTCGAGAGTATGGCGGAGTACTGCGCGGACGACTTTGTGCTGGGGAACCGGATTGCGAAGAATGGACACAAGGTGGTGCTGAGCGGACACCCGATCGACCATATGGTGCTGCAGGCGGACTTTGTGGATTCGATGAAACACCAGGTGCGGTGGATGAAGAGCACGCGATTCTCGCGGCCGAAAGGACATTTAGGAACGGGCCTTACGTTCGGGGTGCCGTTTGGCGTGATGGCGTGGGCGGGTGCTTTGATGTTGGGAATGCCGGTGCTGGGTTGGTGCGCGCTGGCGGGTAGCGTGCTGGGGAGAAGCCTTCAGGCCTGGGTGGTGGGTAGGTATGTGGTTCAGGAGAAGCGCATCTGGGCGGCGATGGTTCTGTTTCCGCTGCGCGATTTGATCGGCCCGTTGATCTGGGGGCTGAGTTATGCAAGCAATCGAATTCTGTGGCGGGGCGAGGTGTATGAGTTGATGGATGGTGGGCGGATGCGCCGCGCTGTCGGGGTGTCAACTTATTTTGCTCCGAACCGGTTCGCAGCGGATCATGAGCGTCGCTAGATCATGAGCGCTGCCAGGACGATGGCTAGCGGTTGGTGAGGATCGGTCTTGCCGCCGGCGCTGGCGAGGGTGTGGACCGGGCCGTAGGGGTTGAGGTCGGTGGTGCGGGTGGTGGGGTTGTAGGTGAAGAGGAAGATGCGGCGAGGGCTGGCCCAGAGCTGGCGGAGGGAGTCTTCTGTCTCGAAGATGTGTGGGGCGTCGGGCCAGAAGCTGCCGTACCAGAGGCCGTTGACGCGGCCGTTGATGAGATGGACTTGCTGGGCGGTGTAGAAGATCAAGTGTCGAGCCTGCGGTGAGTTCGCCGTCGATGATGATGAGGTCGTCGGGGTGGGGCTGATTGAGTTGGGCTTCGTTGATGGCGAGCGCGAGGCCCTTTGAGCCGAGGATGGGGTAGAAGCGGACAAGGCCTTCGTGTGCGGCGAGGAGTGTGACTGTCATCGCGGCGGCGAGGGTGAGGTTGGCGGCGTAGGTGCGGCCTTTGCGACGGATAAGGTAGCTGATGAGGCCGATGCCCAGCATGCCGAGTGCTGTGGCGGCGAGGGGGCCACGGAAGAAGCCCATGGCGGCTGCCGGTGAGGTCGGAGACGTGGCTGAGGGAGAGGTTGTAGGCCTCGGTGCTTCCGGCCATGGTGAGGAGGGCGACGATGTCGGTGCCGGGGGCGGGGCGGGGAGCGGTGAGGGCGAAGTATCCGCAGACGATGGCGACGAGCGTGGTGAGAGGAACGAGTGTGTAGAGGTGCCAGTTGAGGGCGCTGCGGTTTGTCGCCGGATGGGCAATGCCGGATGAAGTGCACTCGGCGAGGGCGAGGATGCTGCCGATCATTAGAGCGAGGGCGGGAAGGGCGGGGAGGCTGTAGTACTCCTGGCGGTTGGAGAGGGTGAAGAAGCCGAGGACGAGGAGTGCCCAGAGGATGAGGGAGAGAGCGGCTTCGTGTTCGCGAGCGGTGGCGATGGCGTGGCTGCGGAGAGTGCGGATGTTTTCAGCGAGGGCGGTGGGGAGGAAGATGGCCCAGGGCATGATCCAGAGGACGAGGAAGAGCCAGAAGAGCCAGACGGGGGTCAGGCCGTAGTCGTGGGGGATGCGTTTGGAGAGGAAGCGGGCGATGTGCTCGTTGTAGAGATAGAACCAGGCCCAGCCGCCGGTGGCGGGGAGGCCGAGGCCTGGCGGGAGAGCGATGGCCGGGTTTCGGAGGGCGGCGAGGATGTGCCAGGGGGCGGCGATGGCGAGGAAGACGGCGGTGCTTGCGAGGAGATGGAGTTTGAGGAGGAGATGGAGTTGTTTGGTGATGGCGAGGTAGAGAAGGACGAAGGCGATGGGGAAGACGAGGCCGATGAGGCCCTTGGTGAGGACGTTGAGGGCCATGACGGCGGCGAAGGCGAGGCAGGGGAGGAGGGCGGACGGTACTGGCTGTTCGGAGGAGAGCGGATCGCTGTCGCGAATGCCGACCTTAGCCGCGATGATACCGCGGCGAAGATGGGGCACCCGATTTTGTGGCTGCACTCGATCCAGGGCGATGAGGAAGAGGTGGACGGCGAGGGTCATCCAGAGGGCGAGAAGGATGTCGGGGATGTAGAAGCGGGTGTAGAGGTAGGGGCCGATGCTGGTGGCTAGGGCGAGAGCGGCGTAGAAGCCGCCGCGGTCGGGAGCTGGTCGGTGGGGGAGATTGCGGCGAAGAGGCGGATGCCGAGGGCGTAGACGGCGAGGAGGAGCGCGAGGACGGCGAGGGCGAGCGGGAGGCGGGCGGCCCAGTCGTGGACGCCGAAGAGATGCATGGAGGCGGCGGCCATCCAGTACATGAGGGGCGGCTTGTCGAAGAAGCGGATGCCGTTGATGTAGGGGGTGACGTAGTCGTGGCGCTGGAGCATCTCGCGGGCGATCTCGATGTAGATGGAGTCGACGTCGTCGAGCAGGCCGGGGGTGAAGAGGCCGCCGATCTGGAGGATGAGCCAGGCGAGGACGAGGATGGCGATGGAGCGGGGGTTCCAGCGACGGGGGGCGGCGGGTTGTTGGGTGGGGATCAAAGGGGGTTCGTTGTTGGTTGTTTGTTATTGGTTGTTAGTGGGCCGGATTTTCGAGAGGGCGGTCGGTGTAGAGAGCTTTGCCGGAGGTTTCTTTGAGGAGAACTTTGTGGTTGCCGAGGAGATGGTCGACGTCGTCGCGTTTTTCGAGGGGGACGAAGAGGATTTTGCGTTCGCCCTTGCCCCAGGTGTTGAGGAGATCCTGCGTGGGTGAGGAAGATGTGCGGGGCGTCGGGGAAGGTGGAGCCGAAGAGCATGGAGGAGGAACGTCCGTCGACGAGGTAGAACCTGGCGGCCGAGGTAGAAGGGGATGGAGGAGCCGTAGGCCTGGTCGCCGTAGAGGAGAACTTCGTTCTGTCGGCGAGATGGATTGAGTGGCTTCGAGTTGCTGAATGGTTTCGGCGAAGGATTTTGGAGGAGAGCATTGGGGCCGAAGCGGACGAAGGCGATGTGCGCGGCGATGAGGAAGACTGCGGAGGTGAGGGCGATGGCGGTTGTCGCGGCTAGATGGCGTTTCTTTGAGCGGAGGAACCATGCGACGGCTGGGCCGATGAGCAAAGGCGAGGGCCGCGAGAATGGCGGGAAGGCGGAGGGCGGCGAAGCTGGGGCCGGTGAGGTCGAAGAGGCTCGACATGGAGAGGGTGTAGTCGCCGACGTTGCGGTGAGCGAGCAGGTCGCCGATGTCGGGGACGAAGGGGAGGTGGCGCGAGGTCCAGAGGCCGTAGGCGAGAGTGAGAGCGATGGCGACGCCGAGGATGGTGAAGGTGGCGTGGGCGAAGGTGATCCAGCGGCGGGAGGATTTGTCTTCGGTGTAGTTGCTTTCGGCGCGCACGAGAGCTGCGGCGATGAGGATCAGGAGTGGGAGGTAGGCGGGGAAGGTGTAGTACTCCTGGTTGGTGGAGAGGGAGAAGAAGACGAGGACGAGAGTGGCGAAGAGGGTGAGGAGGAGTGTGGTGCGCTGAGTGAAGTTGAAGGTGAGGAGAAGAGGTGTGCCGTTGGCGAGAGTTGAGCTGGCGTTCGCGAAGTTCGTAGACGAGGAAGACGAGAATGGCGACGAAGACGGTGAAGAGGTAGGGAATGTGCATGGCGTCGCGCAGGAAGATGCCGACAGCTACGACGGCGAAGGGTTGCCAGTAAGAGATACGGTTGGCGAGAGGATTGGCCTGGTTGAAGCGGCTGAAGCTGACGGCGGCCTGGCGGTAGAGGACTCCGCAGAAGAGCGACCAGGGGAAGAGCCAGACGAGGTGGAGGCTCCAGAAGAGATAGCTGGGGAGCTTGTTGTAGTCCATCGGGATAGCGCTTGCCGAGGAAGCGGAGGAAGTGCTCGTTGACGAAGTAGAACCAGAAGAAGCCGTGGCCGTTCATGCCGCCGGTGTTGCGCAGGCCGGCGAGGATGTGCCAGGGAGCGGCGATGGCGAGGAAGAGGAGACTGCCGGTGAAGGGTTTCAGGGCGCGCCAGTTTTTGTATTCGCCGGTGAGGGCCAGGTAGACGATCGCGGTGCCGAAGAAGAAGACGAGGGCTACGAGGCCTTTGGTGAGGACGGCGAGGGCGAGGGCTGTCCACATGAGGTAGGCGTAGGTGGCGGGGGAAAGAGTACGGTTCGCGCCTTGCGCGAATGCCCACCTTAGCCGCAAAGAGCGCGGAGAAGATGGGACACGCGGATTTGTGGTGGTTCCGGATTCGATGGACTGGAGGAGGCAGTAGAGGGCAGTGCAGAGGAAGAGGGAGAGCAGGACTTCGGGGATGAAGAAGCGGGTGAAGAGGAAGACTCCGACGGAGGTGAGGATGGCGAGGCCGGTGTAGAAGGCAGTGCGGGGATTGAAGGCTCTGTCGGCCCAGAGGTAGCCGAGGAGCGCGAGGAGGAGAACGGCCGATGGCCTGTGGCAGATGTGCGGCGAAGGTGTTGAAGCCGAAGATGCGGAAGCTGAGGGCGACGAGCCAGTAGGGGAGCGGCGCTTTCTCGAGGTAGCGGATGCCGTCGACATGGAGGGTGACGAGATCGCCGGTGAGAGCCATGTGACGGGCGGCGTTGGCGTGGGTGGCGTCGGCGTCGTCGAGCAGCGGCGGGGTGAAGAGGGCGGCGAAGAAGAGAATCAGCCAAAGGCCGCTCAGGATGATCAGAGCGGTAGTGCGGCGAGGGGTGCCGGTGTCGAGGGTTGCGGGGCGTTCGGCGCGGGTTTCGAAAAGAGTTTGGTTGATCATGAGTTCGTGGTGCTCTTTCAGCATAAATGGGTTAGGCCGTAGATCGCTCGCGATGGGATGCATGGCGTTGGGTAGCCGGGGATGTAATCTGCTGATGGCGGTTTTTTTGCGCCTGAGGTGATGCCAGGACCATGCCTACGTTTGCCGCGGTTGATATTGGGTCGAATTCGTGCCGGTTGAAGATTGCTTCGGTGCAACAGCACCGTTTGAAGACACTGCATGAGGACCGCGAGGTGACGCGGCTGGGGGAGAGTGTCTTTCAGACCGGTGTGATCTCACCGGAGGCGATGGCGGCGACGATTCGCGCGCTGAAGCGGTTTCACAAAGCGGTGCAGTTGCATGTCGTGGACAAGGTTCGCGTGGTGGCGACGAGCGCGATGCGCGATGCGAGAAATGCGGCGGCGTTTACAGAGTGGGTGAAGTCGACGACGGGGTGGAGTGTTGAGGTGATTTCGGGGTTGGAAGAGGGAAGGCTGATTCATCTGGGCGTGGTGACGCATGAGGTGGGGGCGCGGGGGAAGTGTTTGCTGATCGACCTGGGTGGCGGAAGCTGCGAGGTGACGCTGTCCGATGGTGGGCGTATCAAGACGATGGTGACGATGCCGCTGGGGGCGGTGCGGTTGCAGGAGGAGTTTCTGCGGAGCGATCCGCCGGCGAAGGAGGATGTGGCGAGGCTGAAGCAGTATATCGATCGCGAGTTGCGCCGGGCGGAGAAGAAGCTGGGAGCTCCGCGGGTGGGGCTGGTGATTGCGACGTCGGGAACGGCGGCGGCTCTGGCTGAGGCGAGTGGGCACGTGCGCAAGGGAAGGGCCGGGAAGAAGTCGCTGGCGAAGAAGCGGCTGGAACGCGTGGGCGAGATGACGGCGGATACGGCGGATGTTCGTAAGCTGGCAGACCGGCTAGCGAAGATGAATAACGCGCAACGGGAGGCGGTGCCGGGAATTGGGCCGCGACGGTCGGAGATCATTGTCGGCGGGTCGCTGGTGTATGCGAATCTGCTGGAGCGGATGGGGCTGAAGGGGTTTCGTTATTCGCCGCTTGGGTTGAGAGATGGCATGCTGGCGCAGATGCTGGCGGAGGTGGATCTGCGGACCTCGGTGCACCAGAAGATCGAGAATGAGCGCTGGGCGGGCGTGTTGGAGGTGTGCGAGAGGTACAACATTGAACAACGCAAGGTAGAGCCGGTGCGGCAGCATGTGGTGGAACTGTTCGACGCGCTGGCGAGGGTGCATGAGCTGCCGGAGGAGTATCGGCTATGGCTGGAGGCGGCTGCGATGATGCAGGACGTGGGGAAGTTTATGAACCACCAGGGACATTACCGGCATACGCAGTACATCATTGCGAACTCGGAGATCTTTGGATTTTCTCCGGAGCAGCGGCTGATCGTCAGTGCGCTGGCACGGTATATGGGCAAGAGCCGGCCGGAGCCGATGGATCGGCCGATGCGTTGGATTCCTGTGGAAGAGCATATGCACGTGACGCGGGCGGTCGTGTTGCTGCGACTGGCGGTGGCGCTGAACCAGGACCGTGCGAGCGCAGTGCTGCAGGTGCGGACACATGTTTATCCAAAGCGCGTGCTGCTGGAACTGGTGCCGGGGCGCGGCGGAGCAGAGCTGGAGGTGTGGTCGCTGCGAAAAGAGGCGGACTATTTCCGCGAGGTCTTTCGGCGCGAGCTCTTTGTTGAGGTGGCGTAGAGGGCGCGGACGGTGCGGGGGTCAAGCAATCCTTGAAGGGTGGCGGGACGGCGCGAGAGCGAGAGGCGAGCGAGGGTGCCTTTGCGAAGCCGGATGCTGGGTGTGGCGACAGCGGAGGCGGGGACGAGTAGCGAACCGAGAAAATTGGTGAGGTTGGGGTTGTGGCCGACGACGAGGAGATTTTCGGCTTTGGCGCAGTCGTGCAGAAGCTTCTGGAAGTCCCGGAGAGTTGCCGTGGGGGCCAGCGCGGTGGAGTGCAGGATTTGTGCTTCGTAGCCGGTCTCGGTGCCGACCAAGGAGGCGGTCTGAAGGCAGCGCTTGAGCGGGCTCGAGACGATGAGGTCGAACTGAATGTCCAACGCGTTCAGACACGTGAGCGAGTTGAAGACAGTGCTTCTTGCCTTCCTTATCGAGAGGGCGCTTGGAGTCGACTAGTGGATTGGCGCGTCGCAGGCCGGCACTGGCGTGTCGAAGGATAAACAAATTCATAGTCTAATGACATTTTATCGCAGGCTCGTGCCGGAGGGTGTTTGATGCGGTGAATGTTCGGTGTGCGGCTCGGCTAGTCCTGTGGTTTGGCGGGGTCGTGGTGGAAGACTCCGGGGTCGGGCTCGTCGAGCGATGGAGGCGCGGGTTCGGGGTCGGAGATGGGCTCTGGAACGGCCGGACCAGTGGGTGGCTCGGGGGTGAGTTGGAGGCGATGGTGGGGATGGAGGGGGTCGACGGGATCGACTATGCCGGCGATGGGAAGGATTGGCGGCAGTGAGGCTCCTGCGATGGGGTTTTGGAGGGCGAGAGAGGTCTCGACTCCGCGTTGCCAGAAGCGGGTGAGGAGCATGAGGAAAAGACCGAGCTGAGCGAGCAGGAAGGTGGGCCATACGCGAGGCTGGGCGAGCATGTGGATTGAGATGCGAGCGGTGAGGATGACAGCAGCGAATCCGAGGATGGTGAGGAAGAGGAAGATGGGCCAGGCCTCCGAGAAGTTCGCACGGAGGGTTTGCCAGGCGGGGCCGAGGGTGCGGTGGACGCGGCGGTCGGGTTGGGCTTGTTTTCCAAAAACAGCGGGACGGAGGTGGAGGCCGAGCTGGACGGTGTAGACCTCGACGAGGTCGAAGTAGAGCCGAATGATGGAGGCGACGAGGAAGAGGATGATATTGCCGGCGAGGATGGCGAGGAATGCGTGGAGTCCGACAACGCGTTCGTCGACGTGATCGGCCCATTTGTTCTGGAGGAGATAGAGTGGGCCAAGGATAAGGGCGGAGACAAGGAGAGTGAGGAGGGTGATGCGGATGAAACGCCAGAAGTAGAGAAGGCCTTGTTGGAGCAGAGTGCTGAGACGGGCAGGTGCGTCGGTCTGGTAGCAGAAGAGGGTTCCGGGAACGAGGAGAAAGTAGATGACGAGATAGAGCGGGACGGAGGCGTGGCTCGCGACGCGTCCGGCGTCTCCGACGGGACCCTCGTGGAGGTGCAGCGCGGTTTCACTAAGGGTGCCAAGATCGAAGCCGCTGGAGAGGCGTTGGGCAGCGAGGGAGTGATCAAGCAGTTTGGAGAGCTGGAGGTTGAGGCTGATGGAGAAGAGAAAGGCCAGGGCGAGATTGAAGAGGTAGGCCCAGAGGAGCGCAGGAAGACGACGCAAAACCAGAGAGAGGCCGTGGAGGAAGATGTTGCGGCGTTCGTGCATGGTGCGGAAACCTCGGTGGGGTTGGGAGCGCACGATCTGGATCACACGATCCAGGCGACGAGTTGAGCGGCGAGCTGGTTGAGGGTGAGCCAGAGGTTGGTTAGTTTGCGCGCCGGAACTGGATTTGAGTCGATGGTGTAGCTGTTGTTGAAGAGGTTCGAGTCGAGAGGGATGACGTGATCGGGATCGATCTCGGCTGAGATTATTTGGGCTTTGCGGGTGTAGGTAAATTCTGTCCAGCGGTCGACACCGTTCCAGCGTTCGCGGATGCGGGTGCCGTCGTCGAAGACGATCTCTGCTGTAACGGGAAGGATGAAGTCGCCTTTGCGATGGAGGTAGACGGTGGAGAGGTACTGAACATCTTTTTCGTCCCTGGGTTCGGGCAGCCACCATTGCGCGGGATCGGAGGAGATGCTGTCGACGGTGTAGTCGAGGATCTGAGTTCCGTAGACGGATTGATTGAAGTAGTCGCGGAGGCTGGAGTTGGTAGCCGGCGCAGAGGCGTAGTCGGGATTGCCGGTGGCGGTGAAGGGCGGGGATGTGGGCAGGATGCTGATTTTGGGCGGTTCGGCTCCCATCGGGAGGTTGGAGGTTTGAGCGATCTTGGGTGGAGTTTGCGGGATGGTGGCGATTGCCTTGCCGTGAGCGATGGCGACTTGTTCGATGGTGCGGAGGAAGTCTTCCGTGGTGGGGTGGGTGAAGCGATAGCGCATGAAGTAGGTCCGCATGGCTTCGTCCATGGTGTCGCGGCCGATGAGGCCTTCGAGCGTGGCGAGAAGAGTGGCGGATTTGCCGTAGGTGACTCCTCCGTAGGAATCGGAGTCGCGGAACTTGAAGGCCCAGCGGGTGACGGGATCGTAGTCGGGTACGACCAGGTATTCGGAGCGCAGGAGTTCGGAGTCACCGGCGTTGGCGTAGGAGCGATTGAACAGAGAGGTATTGCGACCGAGGATTGCGTCAAGGACTTTGACTTCGGTGTAGGAGTTGATGCCTTCGTCGAGCCAGGCGTCTTCGAACTCGTTGGTGGCGACCATGCCGTACCAGTACTGGTGGCCGAACTCATGCACGACTGTTTCTTCGGTGGTGAAGTAAGTTGGGTCGCGGAACCAGGTGGCGTCGCCGGTGAAGAGAGTGGGGTACTCCATGCCGCCGATCTCGGAGTCGGGTTCGGGATCGATGACGGTGAGGACCTTGTAGGGATAGGGGCCGTAGCGGTGGTCGAACTCGGCGAGTGCTTTTTGGGTGATGTCGAGGTAGCGGGGGCCGGCTTTGGGGTGAGCGGCGAGGGCGAGGACGTGGACTTTGACGGGACCGAGTGAGGAGAGGAAGGTGCCGTCGGTGACGGTGAAGTGAGGGCTGGCGGCGAAGGCGAAGTCGCCGATGTCTTCGCCGTAGAAGCTGAGGGTCTTGGTGGCTTCTTGTCCCGGGACTACTGGGTTGACGAACTCGCCGGTGGGGACGCCGCTGGCTCCGACGACGTAGCGGCGGGGAAGGGTGAGGTTGACGTTGAAGGTGGCGAAGTCGGAGAAGAACTCGGTGGTGGCGTGGTATTGGTGGCAGTTCCAGGCGCCGTGCCAGAAGACCCCGGGCTTGGGGTACCACTGACCTCCCATGATGAAGTCGCGCTTCCAGCCGTTGCGGGCGACGGAGAGCGGGAACTGGTCGTGGAAGGCGAGGTGGAAGGTGATGGAGTCGTTGGGAGAGAGCGGGTGGGTGAGAGTGATTTCGGCTACGGTGTGGTCTTGTGCGTTGCCGTCGTCGGGGGCGATGAAGTGCATGGCGGAGGTGAGGTCGCCGTAGCCGTCGGCGTCGATGTGAGAGATGGTGATGCTGCCGAGTTTTTCGGCGGGGTAGTTGTCGCTGGCTTCGGAGTCGCGAACGCCGCCGTTGAAGTGAGTCTCGCGGGTGAAGGTGGACTCGGGACGGAAGGCGTTGAGGTAGAGGTGGAGGGGAACGGTGGTGAGGGTTTGACCGGTGAGGTTTTTGTAGGTGAAGGTTTCGGTGGCGTCGAGTGATTTCTTGTCGGTGTTGAGGCGGGCGTCGATGGTGTAGGCGACGACGCGTGTGGAGAGAGGCTGGCCGCCGGGAGAGTTGGTGGCGATGCTGGTTTGGGCTTGGAGGGTCACGGACGCGAGGAGGGTGGCGGCGGCGGTGAGAAGGCGAGTGCGCAGCATAGAGGGATTGTAGGTGCTTCGGACTTTGATGGGGGAAAGGGTCGTGGGGTGGGCTAGGCTTGCCAGAGTTCCGTGGTGAGGATGCCGGCGAGGCTGTGGTGTTGAGCGATTCGGGTGAGGCCGGCCTGGGTGAGCGGGGTGGCGTAGTCGGGGAGGTGGGTGGTGCGAAGGCCGGTGAGGAGACGGAAGGCGAGGTAGAGGCTGCGGACGAGAAGTGTTGCGGGGAGACGCATGGCGCCGGTCGGGATGCGGAAGTCGGAGATGAGCCAGAGGGCTCCTGGGGCTGAGCGTGGGAGCGATGCGGGTGATGAGGGATTCGAGTTCGGGTTGGGTGAGGCAGTCGAGGAAGAAGTGCGTGACGATGAGGTCGTAGGAGTCTTCGAGCGGGAAGGTGAGGGCGTTGGCGTTGTGGGTGCGAAGGCGAGCGGCGGCGTTGGGAGTGGCTGCTTCGCAGCGTTGGCGGAGGAGTTGAAGCATGGTGGCGCTGGTGTCGACTGCGTCGGCGTGGAGGTGAGGGTTGTGTGTGAGGAGTTCGGCGAGGAAGCGGCCGTCTCCGTCGCCGAGGACGAGGGCGTGGCGGCAGTCGAGGAGTTGTGGGAGATAGTGAGTGCGGCAGCTTTCGAGGGATCGGCCGAGGGTGAGGTATTCGAGCCAGCGATAGGGGCGGGCTATCGGGTTGAAGTTGGGTTCGGCGGGGCTCATTGATGGAGGAAGAGTAGGAAACAGAGGGGCGTGGTGAGGGCGAGGTCCGCGGCGGCTCGGAGGGTGGTGCGTGCGATAGAGTGGCGACGATTGTGCAGGAGGAGAAGGAGTGCGGCGGAGATCGCTGTTGCGCAGGGGATGGCTCGGGGAGCGTGGTGGTCGAGTGTGGTGAGGATGGTGCTGGTTAGGGTGAGGAGAATGGTCAGGGTTGTGAGGTTGCGGAGTGCGAGGTGTGTGATTGCGTGAGTGGGGCGATAGGGGCTGTGATCTTCGTGCTCCCAGGCGTAGATGAAGAGGCAGTTGAGGCTGCAGAGAGTGGCGAAGAGGAGTGCGGAGGGGAGTAAGGGCGCGCGGAGGTCGGGACGGCGAGCGACGGTGGGGATGAAGGTGGCGGCGGCGAAGCAGAGGCCGACGGCGATCTCCTTGGGGAGTCGATGGGCGCTGCTTGTAGCGTGGATGAGGATGAAGTAGCCGCAGACCAGGCCTCCGAGGATGAGGTAGAGGTGGACGGCCTGGGCTTCGAGGTGCGGGAGAAGGATTGCGAGGGTGATGGAGGCGAGGAGGATTCCGGTGAGGAAGGCTGTGCGGTGGCGGTGATGGAAGTAGTGGCGAGCTTCGAGGTCTTCGTGATGGATGGGATTGGCGTCGAGGAGGCGCGCGTCCATCAGGCGATCGGCGGCGTAGAGCATCCAGACGGTGATGGCCATTGCGAGTGCGGAGGCGATGGGAAGGTGAACGTGGTTGGCGGAGGCGATGAACCATGTCCACAGGACGGCGACGGTTGGAGCGTCGAGGGAGAGAAGATGCCAGAGCGCGAGGGGATTCGTGTGGTGGCTTATCGCTTTGAGAGGTGGTTTGGTTGAAGTTGCTGTAGCCACTTAGTTCAGTTTATTCCTGCCTTTCTCCTGGTGTTTTCTTGCTTCGTCACAGGCCTAATTCGGTGAGGCCAGGGTGGTCATCGGGGCGACGGCCGAGTGACCAGTGGAACTTACGATCCGATTCTTTGATCGGCAGATCGTTGATGCTGGCGTAGCGATGGTGCATGAGGCCGTTCTCGTCGAACTCCCAGTTTTCGTTGCCGTAGGAGCGGTACCAGTTGCCGGAGTCGTCGTGACACTCGTAGGCAAAGCGCACGGCGATGCGTGCTCCGTCGAAGGACCAGAGCTCTTTGATGAGGCGATAGTCGAGTTCGCGGCGCCATTTTCTGGTGAGGAATTCGATGATCTGCTGACGCCCGTTGACAAATTCAGCGCGGTTTCGCCACTTACTGTCCACCGTGTAGACGAGTGCGACTTTTTCCGGATCGCGCGTGTTCCATCCGTCCTCGGCTTTGCGCACTTTTGCGGTGGCGGTTTCACGAGTGAAGGGCGGGACTAAATTCGTCGTCGGCGTCGTGCTCATCTTTCTGCTCCTTGGTATCCGCGCTCAATGTGATACGCGCTTCATTCTTGGATGTATGTGCTCGTGATGAGAGACAAAAAGCCATACCCCAGGGGCTAAAGCCCCGCGTCCTTACCTGCTGAGAGGCCCAAGGCTGAAGCCTTGGGTTACCTCGATGCAAGGGCGCTAATTCAGACATCGCCTGGTCTTCCCTATTTCATCATTCATCGTGGGCGTGGTCTGCCTGTGAATTTTTCCCGGACCAGATGATTTGAGAGGTCCAGGGTGCCGGGGGTGCGGACCAGAAGGGGTCTGCGGGGGGTAGGCCCAGGGGGAGGAATGCGGCGCTGCAGAGGTAGAGGCTGCCGGTGGAGATGTAGGTTTCGCCGAGGCCGGGTTGGTGACCGGCTAAGCCGATCTGGAGCCAGCCGTCGGGGGAGAAGGTTCCGGCGGGTGAGAGTGTGCGTTCGATGACGGCGGAGAGAGCACAGCGGATTTGTGGTGGAGTGAACCCTTCGGGGAGGATGTTGCGGCGGGCGGCGTCGGCGAGGAGATGGAAGGCCCCGCAGCGGTAGGTGATGGAGCGGCCGATGGCGGGGTAAGAGCCGTCGGGGGCGATGAGATGTTCCTGGATGGCGGCGTAGCGTTGGGCGTGCTCGCGGATGGGTGCGCGCATGGCGGACCATGCGGGGGAGTCGTTGCCTACGGTGTCCATGAGCTGGAGGAGATAGGGCTGGATGACGAAGCTGTTGTAGAAGTCGAAGTGGAAGTGCGGGCCGTCGCCGTAGGTTCCGTCGCCGAGGTACCAGCTCTGGAGTTCGCGGAGGGCGTAGTCGATGCGCATGCGGTCCCAGGGTTGATGGAGCGTCATGAGGAGGGCTTCGTTCATGGCGGCGAAGAGGAGCCAGTTGTTGAAGGGTGGTTGGATCTTTCGTTCGGTGACGAGAGCTTCTGCGAGGCGTTGCTGGGTTTTGGTGTCGAGCTTTTCAAGGAGTTGTTTTGGGGCGCGGAGCAGAGCGAGGGCGAGGAAGGAGGAGTCGACGAGGGTTTGGGAGGATTCGCCGAAGTGCATGGTGTCGGGGGAGGATGGGTCGAGGGCGGAGGTGATTCCGGCGAGGGCGCAGTCGCGGTAACGGTTGCGCAGGGCGGTTTCCTTGGCTGTCTCGCCGGTGGAGGGTTCGAGTTCGAGCCATGGTGCGAGACCGGAGAGCAGGCGGCCGAGGGCTTCTAGGTGGGTTCCGACGGCGCGGGCCTGGGCCTGGCCGGATGCGGCTTCGACAGGCATTTTTTGGCGGAGGGTTCCTTGTTTGAGGGCGCTCAGCACTGGTTCGGAGACAAGTTCAAGCTGCTGGAGCCAGTACGTGCGATCTTGTTTGTTCGAAGGGGTATCGGTGGCGCGGGCTTGGGCGGGGAGAGTGGCGGCGGCTCCGGCGGCGAGGGTTCCTAGGAGGAAGGTGCGGCGGTTTGTGGCTGGAGATTTGCTGGTCGGCATGGCTCTTCGAGTGTAATCTTGGTTGTTTTGGTAAATGGCACCCCCTCCCCCTATTGCCCGGGCGGAAATGTCCTGTATTCAGTTATTTACGGGGTGTCTAGGACTGTAAATTATTCATAACAAATGGGTTGCGCCCAAAATATTCCAAATAAATGGGTTAGGCGGTTTTTCCTTTCTGAATGGAAAAGCCCCAGCTTTGGCCGGGGCTTTTCTTGATTTCTAATTTAATTATAGCGGGTTGATTGTAACTAAACTGCCAACTCGATTTCCTTTTGTTTGAGAGAGTTAGATGGTTTGGGGACTTGACATGCGATTTTTGGGCGGAAAACGGGAAAAATAAAAACAGGAAACGACAAAGGCAGCAGAATCAGTAGTTTCGCCCCTTCCTCGGGGTTGCGTTTTGGGTCCTTCGACTCTTCTCAGGGGCAGAGTGGGTGGCTGCTTTGCGGCGGTTTTTAGACGCGAGGCTGAAGTCTTGCTTTACCTAGCTGCCAAAGCGATGACACACAAAGAGAAAGGCGGCAACGACGAAGAAAGTCGAGGTAAAGGCAGAATGCGGGGGTTTTCTCCGCTGCGCCGCTCACAAATTGCGTGAGCGGCTTCGGTCGAAATGACGATTTTTGAGTGGGCGAAGGAAGGACACCAACGATAACAGCAGAGCGCTTCGGGGAATGACGGCAAGAAAGCAAAGGCTTCGTGGCTGGGTGTCGGCTTACATCCCACCATCGCAAAATGCGCGATGCATGGGGCACCCGAGCCGTTGGTGGCTGGCGGAGGAGAACATGCAAGAGCGACAGCCGATCCTCTTTCGGGGATGCGCTCAGATTGAGGCTCGCATGCTGGTAAGGTGGATGGCAGTTTGTGGCTTTGAGGCAGGGGAACTTTCAATTTGAGGCAGGGGAACTTCCGAAGGAGAGATCATGGCGGATCAAGCACCACTGAGCTATGTCATCTACATTGCAGCCACGCCGGAGAAGGTGTGGGAGGGTTTTGTGTCGAAGGAGTCCAATCGCATTCTCTTCGGGGGAGCGGAGCTTGAGGCTGAGTGGAAGCCCGGCGGCTCGATGGCGTGGGTGGGGCCGGGGCCGGATGGCAAGCCTACGAAATATGTCCATGGAGAGGTGCTTCGATACGCTCCTCCGCAGACGCTGCAGTACACCTTTACGATGGGGGAAAGTAACAAGGCGTCGCGTGTGACGGTGGAGTTGGTTCCGGAGACCGAGGCCACCAAGGTGACGGTGACACATGATCAATGGGCCGGGAATGATTCTGCTTACGCGGCGACTGCCGACGGGTGGCCTCGGATTCTTTCGCGGTTGAAGACGTTGATTGAGACGGGCAAGACGTTCAAACCGCATTGATCATGCGTGGGCGCAATGTGGCAGTTGTGTTCCGGCTGAAGGATGACAGCAAACTCGAAACCGATTGAAACCCATGTTCGTCGAACGGATTTCAGGCTAGCGTTTCTTTGGGGTGTGCGCGGGGACCGGGGTTTCCTGAGCGCCATCGAACTTTGTACTTTCGGCGGCTGTTCTCTTGGCGGCTTCGTTCGAGACGGGTCGCGATTTCGCTGCTGCTGCGGCGCGGCTCTTTGCGGCGGATTCTGCAAGCTCGCGTGTCTCGGTGACGGGGGCTGCTGCTGCGGCGCGGGTCTGATGCGCGCCGGCGACCCATAGGCCGGGGTCGATGTCGGGGAAGACGCCGTCGCGGCGTTCGATCTCGGCGAGGCGGTCTTCCTGGGCCTGGGTGAGGACGCCGGCGGATTCGAAGCTTTGCCAGATGGTTTTGACTTCGTTGAACTGATCGTTGTGGGTAAGGAAGCGGATCTCGGCGTAGTCGCGGGCGGCGCCGGTGGTGATGAGGAACTGCCAGTCGGAGGATTCGAGGAGGAGGAGCTCGCGGCAGAGCTGCTGCATGATGCGCTTGCCCTGGGCGGAGTTGCGCCAGTGGCCGGCGGTGCAGACTTCGCGGGTGTAGAGCTCGGCGGGGTAGATGTGGGTGTAGGTCCAGGAGGTTTCGGGATTCATCCAGACCTGGTTGTTGCCCTCGGCTCCCCAGGAGCCTTCGTGCATGGCGATGAAGCCGGCGCGGGGATATTTGTCGAGGTACTCGGCGCAGGAGATGAGCTGGATGCCGGTGGCTCCTCCGCGGTTCAGGTCGTGGAGATCGCGGGCGAGGGCTTCGAGCCAGAGGATACCTTCAAACCACCAGTGGCCGAAGAGTTCGGCGTCGAAGGGAGAGCAGAGGATGGGCGGAATCTCGTCGTTGAAGCCGGACTTGAGGGCTTCGTAGACGAGATGGATGAAGTTGGAGGCGTGGGCTTTGACGCGTTCGGCGGCCTGCTGGGGGTAGTAGGGAAGCTTGTCGCCCATGTCGACTTTGGAGCCGGTGACTCGCCAGTAGCGATGACCGCCGGGCCAGCGCTTTTTGTGGAAGTCGAGGTAGACGCCGTCGCCAGGGTAGCCGGTGTCGCCGGACCAGACCTGGACGCCGGTGCGGGGGTCGCGGGGGAAGATGGTGGTGGCGTAACGCTTATCGTAGGGGCCGTCGACGTAATAGGGCTGGTAGAGAGAGCGATACGGCTCGTGCGTCATTTGCTCTGTCTTTTCGTCGGTGGGGACAGCGCCGTTGAGGAGCTCGTAGGGTGAGGGAGTGCGCTGGGACTCTTCGACGAGGTGAGTGTCGACGAAGAAGAAGTCGATTTCGGATTCGGAGAGAGCTTGTTCGACGCCGATGCGGTCGTAGCCTGGAGGTGTGGGGCTGCCGTCGGCGTTGGGGACGGGGTAGTTCCAGAAGCCGGCAGGGCGGTAGCCGCACTCAGGCGCCCAGATGCCGCGAGGATGTTTGCCGATGTGGCGGATGTGGGTGTCGACGGCGGTGCGAATTTGGGCGCGGACGGATTCGTCGGTGCCGAGGAGCGGCATGTAGCCGTGAGTGGCGCCGCAGGTGATGATGTCGATGAGGCCGATGTCGTTGAAGTGGCGGAAGCCGGCGACGATGTTGTGGTCGAAGTGGTTGAAGTCTTCGAGGGCTTGCGAGAAGAAGCGGTGCCAGAAGCGGGCGGTCTCGGCGAGGTGGGTTTCGCCGGATTGAATGAAGAAAGCCTCGTCTTCGCGGGCGGCGACGATCTTGCGGTTGAGGTAGTTGGGGAACTCGGCGATGAAGACGGGATGAGAGAGCTGCTCGAGCAGGATGGGCGAGAGGTTCAGATTGCAGTTGAACCGGATTTTGTCGCGCTCGAGATTTTTGAGGACGCGGAGGAGCGGGAGGTAGGTTTCAGCAGCGGCTTCGTGGAGCCACTCCATGCCATGCGGCCAGGTGCCGTGATTGACGACGTAGGGCAGATGCGCGTGCAGAGTGAAGGTAAGAAATCCTGCGGGCCGGTTTGCCGATGCCTTCGTCAAGACAGAGTCCCTCAAATGAAATTTTCGGCGTGGGGCAGCATGCTGTTCGGGATTGAACGGGCTTGCTGCAATTAAGTTTACACCAGCTTCCGGAAAGTGCTTTTGAGTAGTCCACGTGTGGCGAGTCGTGTCGCTCGCCACTAATGGGTTGGATGCAGATTGGGCAATTACAGCTGCGGCTGATCGGGAGGATGCTGCTGCAGCGTTGGATTGGCGACTGGGTTCTCAGTCTCGCCGCCGGTTGGCACTCGGAGGGAGAGAGTGTTGGTGAGGTTGAAGCGGATGAGGGTTTCGGATTTGATCTGGACCTGTTCGCCGCGAGTGATGGTGTTGGCGCCCGCTCCGGCTCCGCCGCCGGCCGCGGCTCCAATGGCTGCGCCCTTGCCTCCGCCGATGATGCCGCCCAAGATAGCGCCGACGGCTGCTCCGCCACCGACCTTCGCTGCGGTGTTTCCGCCGCGGCCTTTGCCCTGGACGCTGTAGGGATCGGTGTTGACGGTGACTTTTTCGCCACGGCGATTGATGCTGGTGAGCTCGACGGTGAGGAGGGAACTGCCTTTGTAGTGGGCGGCCTCCTGGACGGCGACGACGCGGCCGGAGACGGGAGTGCCCTGGCGGATGACGACGATGCCGTCGGAGACGATGTCGGAGGCGATGGTGCCGGTGAAGGTTTCACCCTGCTGGGTGGTGGCGCTGTCGAGAGTCTGGGTGATGCGGATGGGAATGGTAGTACCGGGGGTGATGGTGATGTTACGGAAGGCCGGAGCCGGCGGCCGAGGGGGAGGAGGGGGCGGGAGTTCCTGTGCGGGCGGAGGCGGAGCGGCGGCCGGGGGTTCAGGACTTTGAACGGGAGCAGGCTCGCGGACGACTGGGGCTGGCTTTGGCGGCTTTGGAGTTGGGGCTGGTTTTGCTTTCGGTGCGACCGGTGCAGGAGCGGGTGCCGGCGGCGGTGTGGCTGCGGCGGTGACAACGGGGGCAGATGATTGAACGGTCAGGTTGTTGACGACGGTCTTGACGCCGGGGACCTGGGCGGCGTCAGCGGAGGCGAGGGAGCGGGCGGCTTCGCTGCTAACGGTTCCGTTGAGGGTGGCAACCTGTTTCTGGACGGAGGCCTGGATGGGCTCGCTGCTGAGGGCGCCGTCGCCGGCAATACGGCTTTGAAGCGCGGTGGTCAGGCTGGCGTCGTCTGTGGGAGCGGCAGTTGGGGTAGTTTTGCAGCCGGCCAGGCTCAAGGCAAGGGCCAGGGTGGCGGCGGTCATGATGGTGCGCGGGACGGAGAAATTTTTAGCGGCATACTTCGTGGCGTACATAGACTCCCCTTTTTGCGAGGTTAAAACTTCTACTGCGAACACTGTAAATCACGGAACGTGTATCCGATGCTGTGTCTTGACCCGAGGGCTCTTCCGGAACGGAAAAGGAGCTATCTCCTTGATTAATTTCCGGTGCGATGGTCCGTGATTTTCTGATGCCAGGCGCTTCGTCCTCCCTTGCCTATTGACGAAGGCGATGGCGGAAGGTGATAGGGGTCAGGGGGGAGTGGGCTTTCGCTGACCTGCGGTGGGTTGCGAAGATGAGGGGGACGGCAACCTAATTATTGACCAGGGCATCTTCCTAGTGAAGATACCCGTGTACGCCAGCCAAAGGGACGAGTCAGGATATGCTCAGGATATCGCGATAGTCTGCCGGTTGATCGAACGCGGATTGGGAAGTTGAGTTATAAGAGTGGTGGAAGCAGATTCCGTCATTTGAAGCCAGAAGAGGAGAAGGAAGATGTCAGATAACGACAACGAAAGTGGTGGAGCAAGCGGATTGGGATGGTTTCTGGCGGGTCTGGGCGTTGGCGCGCTGGTGGGTGTGTTGTATGCACCGAAGGCCGGTAAGGAGACACGCGAGGATCTGGCAGCGAGCGCCCGGGACGCCAGGGATCGAGCGGCGATTCTTGCCCAGCAGGCCCAGGATCGCGCTGCAGCGCTGGCCGCTCAGGGGAAGCAGCAGGTAAGCGAATATGTCGACCGGGGCAAGGAGTATTATGACCGCGGACGGACGCAGTGGGCTCAGTATGTCGAGAAGGGCAAGGGCCTGGTGCAGGACCAGCAGAACAAGGTCTCGGCTGCAATTGATGCGGGCAAGGAAGCGTATGTCAACACGACCACCGAGCCAAGTTCGTAGAGTAGATTAAGGACGACAGGGCCCGGTCAGCCTCTGCTGTTGGCCGGGCCTTATGATTGTTGGCTATAAGTCTTTGAGGATTGGCTATATTTTTTTTATTTTGAGAGCGAGAACGATATGGACTTGGTGCGAATCGTGATGTCAGGAATGTGGCTGCAGGATGCGGGTTCGCTTTCGTCGGGAAACTCGAAGACTCTGATTGTCTTTGTCGGCATCGTGGCGTTCGCGATGTTGGCGCAGGCGATCGCTTTGATCGGAATAGCGGTCGGCGCGGCTAAGGCACGTAAGAGAGGGCTCGAAATAGCCGAAGAGGTGCGGGAGAAATTGATGCCAATGATTGCAGGAGCGCATGACATCATTCGCGACTCAGGTCCGAAGGTGAAGATCATTACAGAGAACCTGGTGGAGACGAGCCATGTGGTTCGCAGCAAAGCGCGGGAGTTCGATGAGACCGCGACCGAACTCAATATGAGGACGCGCGCGCAGGCGGCACGGGTGGATGGGATGGTGACGTCGGTGCTGAATACGACGGCGGATATTTCGGATACGTTTCAGCGGGCGTTGAAGGTTCCGGCACGTGAGTTTTCAGGATTGGTGAATGGATTCAAAGCCGGGCTCGATGTTCTGGTGGGACGGGCGAAGGGCTTTGGAAAAGGCAAGTCGAATGATGCAGGGAGCCGCGACACGGAGTGGTAGGGTGGGTTTACGGCGCGGCTGAAGCCGCGCCCCTTCAAAACAAGGGCTTCAGCACCTTCGTTAGCGACCATGTCGTTCAATCGAATTAGATGATCCAGCCGCCGCCGACGACCTCGTCTTCCTGATAGAAGACGGCGGACTGGCCGGGGGTGATGGCGCGCTGGGGCTCGTCGAAGAGGGCGTGGACGGTCGTGTCGTCGACGCGATGAAGCGTGGCCATGGCCGGGGTGTGGCGATGGCGGATCTTGGCGCTGACGCGGATGGTTTCGCCTTCGGCGAGGCCGGGGATGGAGATCCAGTTGAGGCGGTTGGCGTAGAGGTCGCGGGAGAAGAGATCTTCGTTGTCGCCGACGGTGACCTGGTGGGAGTCGGGGTGGATGGCGAGGACGTAGAGCGGGTTGACAGATGTGAGGCCGAGGCCCTTGCGCTGGCCGACGGTGAAGCTCTGGATGCCTTCGTGATGGCCGATGACTTCGCCGGTGGTGGTGACGAGTTCGCCGGCGGTGTCGGGGAGCTCTTCGTGCTGTTCGTCGAGGTACGCCTTGAGGAAAGCGTTGTAGTCTCCGCCGGGGATGAAGCAGATCTCCTGCGAGTCGGACTTGGTGGCTACGGCGAGTCCGGCTTCTGCGGCCATCTCGCGGACTTCGGGCTTGCGCATCTCGCCTAGCGGGAAGAGTGTGCGGCTCAGCTGGTCCTGCGTGAGGCCGAAGAGGAAGTAGGTCTGGTCCTTGGAGTGATCAGCGGGGCGGGAGAGGATCCAGCGCTGGCGGGTTTCGTCGAAGTGATTGCGCGCGTAGTGGCCGGTGGCGATGCGGTCGGCGCCGATCTGTCGGGCGGTGATGAGGAGCTGATCGAACTTGAGGTGGTTATTGCAGAGGGTGCAGGGGATGGGCGTGCGGCCGGCGAGGTACTCGCTGACGAAGGGCTTTACGACTTCGGCTTCGAAGCGGTCTTGCTGATTCACCACATAGTAAGGGATGTCCAACTGCTCGGCTACGTGGCGTGCGTCGTAGACGTCGTCGATGCTGCAGCAGCGGCCCTGGACGGCCTCGGGCATGCCTTCGTGTCCGGCGAGGCGGCGCTGGTTCCAGAGCTGGAGGGTGAGGCCGATAATGGTGTAGCCCTGCCTGCGCAGGAGTGCGGCGACGGCAGAGGAGTCGACTCCTCCGGACATGGCTACGGCGATGGTTTCGCCTTCGTTTTGGGGCGCGGTGTGCATGGTGTGCAGCTTTGTTCTGCTCTTTCTATTTTCGCATTTTTGGAGATTTTCAGCGGCTTGGCCGGGACTGACCAGCTGTCCACAAACGAACGCTGAGTTTCGAAAGTGAACACGTTGTTTGAACGCCCTGAGGCATAGGGCTGCGAAATCAGTTGATTTTGAAGCGACTGGTTTGGTGAACTACGTGCTTTGTTCTTGCGTATGACTAAGGAGTCGGGAGGACAAACTATGCTTGAAAACTTGCGTTATGCGGTGCGGCAGCTTTTCCATGCGCCGACTTTCACGATAGTGACGATTCTGACGCTGGCTCTGGGCGTTGGCGCGAATACGGCGATCTTCAGCGTGATTCAGGCTGTGCTGCTGCATCCGTCCGGTGTTCAGGACCCGGAGCGGGTGGCTTCGTTTCATGGGAAATATACGCAGCTGAATCTGCCGAGCATCGGTGTGTCTGCGCCTGATTTTGCGGATGCACAGTCGATGCATAGCCTCGTGGATACGGCGGCGATGGTTCAGTCGGCGAGCTTCAACGCAACGTTTGATGCAAGGACGCAACATCTGCGCGCGGGGAGGGTGACGTGGCAGTGGTTCCAAGTGTTTGGTGCCGAGCCGATTCTTGGGCGAACGTTTTTGCCGGAGGAGGATGCTGCCGGTGCGGAGAGGCTGGTGGTGTTGAGTTATGCGGCGTGGCAGAGGATGTTTGGCGGCGCGCATGACGTGGTGGACAAGAAGATTCTGCTGGATGACCAGTCGTACCGCGTGATTGGCGTGATGCGCAGCGACTTCGCGTGGCCGAAGGGAGTGGAGCTGTGGACGCCGCTGGGGCTTGCGCCGACGGCATTCGCTGCGCAGAACCGCTTCAATGAGTCGTATAACAGCGTCGTGCGGCTGAAGCCGGGAGTAACGGTGGCGCAGTTCAATGCGGGGATTGAGCAGAAGCGGCTGGAGGAGATTCGGCGGGAGGGTACGAGCGGTGGTTTCGGGAATTTTGCGCAGAGCTCGGGGTGGGGGATGTTTGCGCAGCCGTGGACGGAGGACGCTGCGGGCGATCTGCGAAAGCCGCTGATTGCGTTGTTTGCCGTGGTGGCGATGATCTTGCTGATTGCGTGTACGAATATCTCGGGGCTGATGCTGGCGCGGGCTTCGACGCGGATGAAGGAGATGGCGATACGGAGTGCGCTGGGGGCTTCGCTGCGACAGCTTGCGATGCAGTTCATTGTCGAGACAGCTCTACTTGCGGGGGTGGCGACTCTGATTGGTGTGATGGCGGGGCCGTTGCTGGGCAAGTTGCTGTTGCTTGCGATTCCTCATGATTTGGCTACGGGTTTTGCGGTTCACACGGATTTGAGAGTGGTGGCTGTGGCTGCGGCGTTTGGTCTGCTCGCTGCGTTTTTGGCGGGACTGGCTCCGGTGGTGCAGCTTGCGCGGACGCACAAGTCGCTGCGCTTGGCCGAGTACAGCAAGAGCGCAACGGCGGGCGCGGGACGGCAGCGCTTCCGGAATCTGCTGGTGTGTACTGAGATTGCGCTTGCGTTTCTGCTGGTGGCGGGGAGCGGGTTGTTTCTGGCGAGCCTGAGACAGTTGCAGACGGTTGATCCCGGGTTCAAGAGCGATTCGGTGTTGACGGGCAAGGTGACGCTGGATGCGACGAACTATCGCAATCAGGATTTGAAAGAGGCGAACTTTATTCACAATGTGACGGAACGATTGGGTGCGCAGCCTGGTGTCGTTGCGGCTGCTGCGGTTTTTCCGGCGCCGTTTGCGAGCTCGATGCATCCCTCGGGGAGTTTCGGGATTGTGGAGAAGCCCACGGGGCCGAACGATCCGGGGCCGCATGGCGACAAGGGATGGGCGACGCCGGAATATCTGAAGGCAATGGAGATTCCTCTGCTGCAGGGACGATGGTTCAGCGAGGAGGACAGAAAGGATTCGCCGCCGGTGGCAGTGATCGACGACATGCTGGCGAAGGCGTACTGGCCGGGACGGAGCGCGGTGGGAGGGCATCTGCGATTGGGTGGGCCGAACTCGCCGCCGGTGGAGATTGTGGGCGTGATCGGTCATGTGCGGAAGGATTCGCTGGAGGTGGAGGAGAACAAGGGCGTGATCTATCGGCCGATGGCGCAGCAGCCGGTGGGCGAGGCGGTATTTGTGGTGCGGACGAAGATGGATCCGGATGTGATGCGGGCTCCGCTGGTGGAGGCGGTGCGGACGGTGGACTCGTCGGAGGCGGTGTATGACGTGGAGACGCTGGGGAGCTTCGTCACTGATTCGCTGGCGGCACGGCATCTGCTGGTGTGGCTGCTGACGATGTTTGGCGGACTGGCCTTGTTGCTGGCGGCGATCGGGATTTATGGGCTGTTGAGCTTTACGGCTTCGCAACGGACGACGGAGATCGGGATTCGCATGGCGTTGGGGGCACAGCGGTGGCAGGTGGTGTCGCTGATGCTGCGGGAGTCGATGGTGCTGATTGGAGCGGGAATATTGGCCGGGCTGGTGTTGACGTTTGTGGCGCAGCGGATACTGAGCCATGCGTTTGCGGCGATGGATTCGGGGCTTTGGCTGTCGCTCGTGGTTGCGGCGTTTTGTTTGTTGTTTGCCGCGGCGCTGGCGTCCGTGGTGCCGGCGCGGCGGTCGGCTAGTGTCGATCCAGTGATTGCTCTGCGGAATGAATGAGAGTGGCCTTCTTGTAGCGGCGGATTATTTCGCCGCCGCTACGTGATGGTTGTTCGGGTAAGTGGCTTCGAGGGTGAGGATCTCGTAGGGCTTGATGGGAACGGTGATGGTGTCGCCGGTAAGGTTGAGGGCGGCGCCTTCGGGTTTTTCCATCAGGTTGGTTTCGGTGGCGCTGGTGGCTCCGGGTGGGATGTGGAGTTTGACTTCGGTGGGAGTGCCAGCCCACTCGTACATGCGGAAGATAAGGGCGTCGGAGTCTTCGGCTTTTTTGATTGCTGTTAGGGTGACGTTGGGATTTTCGATGCCGGCCCAGGAGTGTTCGGCGGGCAGGGTGCCGGTGTGGGGGAAGACTTGCTCGGCTTTGAGTGGGTCGTTGAGTTCGTAGCCGCGGTGGACGGTGAGGGCTTGTTTCCAGGTGCCGGCGTGCGGGTAGAGAGCGTAGGTGAATTGTTGGCGGCCTTTGTCGGCGACTTCGTCGGGCCAGGTGGCGGAGCGGAGGAGGGTGACGCGGAGGGTGTTGCCCTCGGCGTCGTAGCCGAACTTCACATCGTTGAGGAGGGAGAAGCCTTGCTTGGCGTCGCCCAGGTCAGCCCAGCGTTGGGCGGGAACTTCGAACTTGGCTTTCTCCCAGGAGTTGTTGCGGGTAGTGGGGCGCTCGATGGACCCGTAGGGGATTTCGTAGGTGGCTTTGGGGGCGGTGGCGGCGAGAGGGAATGCAGCTTTGAGGAGGACGTGGGTTTCGTGCCAGTCGATGTCGTTGTCGATGACGACGGCGTCGGCTCCAGCGTCGAGGGAGATGTCCTGAATGAATTTGGAGGACTGCCATGTGCGGGAGACGCGAATGGTATCGCGGAGTGGGCCGCTGGTGAGGAGCGTGACGCTGTCGAGGTTCGTGATTGGCGTCATGTGGTCGAGGGTGCCGGGGTCGATGTTCCAGGCGTCGTATTGCTTGGGTGTGTCTTTGAAAGTTTGGAGTTGATTGCCGCAGGCGTTGGGGGCGAGGGATTCGGTGTCTGACGGCAGTGAAACGAGGCTGCTGATGCAGCCGGTTTTGCGATCGATGGTTAGCTTAAGGTGCTCGTTGGAGAGAGTAAACGCACCGGATTGCTGATCGAGATGGAGATCGGTTGCCGGGGTTTCAAGGCTCGTTGCTTTTTCAGCGTGCAGGACGGCGTATCCGAGAGCGGGGACATCGTTGGCACGCACGAGAGCTGTGAAGGTGTTCGTGACGGGGTCGGAACTGACGACTTGAGTGAGAAGAGGATGATTCTGTGCGTCGAGAATCGCGACGCTTGTGGCCGGTTCGAGAAGCTGGAGGTTGATCTCGGTAGTTTCAGAACGGGGCCACGCCATTGGGTTGAAGACGAGGATGGGGACGCCAGATTTAACGCGGGTGTCGATATGTGCGTCGAGGGTATGGAGCGAGGAGTCGGTGATGTTGCGGTCTTCGTTGAAGACTTCGGTGTAGTCCTTTTGCGCATCTTTGTAGATGACGCCGATGCCGGAGCCGGCGGCGAGGTCGTGGAATTGGTTGAAGGTGATTTTTTTCCAGTTTTCGGTAAGCTGATCAGCGGGGTAGGGGCGACCGTCGAGCCAGGCGAGTGAGGCTAGTTTTTCGGTGTCGAGGGTGGCAACTTCGCTGGTGCGCATGCTGCGTTTGTGCTGGGCCTGCGTGGTGAAGACGCCGCGGTGGTACTCGAAGTAGAGCTCGTCTTTCCAGGTGGGGAGGCCCATGGCTCCGGTGGAGGAGGCTGGCGGGGCGGTGTAGCCCTGGGCGATGCGGTCGTAGTCCCAGGTGGGGGAGTCGGGGTTGAGATTTTTTTCTACGTCGGTGAAGTAGCCCTGCGCGGTGTGGTAGCGCATGGTGGGGACGGCGTCGTTGTTTTTGCCGGCGGTGATCCATTGGTCGGCCTGGTCGAGCATGGCGCGAGTGGGGCCGCCGCCGTGGTCGCCGATGCCGTAGAGGTCGAGCATCTCGGCGGTGCCGGGGTTGCGCTGGGCGGATTCGGCGAAGTCGGCAGAGATGCGGGTGGGGTTGACGTTGTCGTGGACGTAGTCGGTGGGGAAGTAGGTGAGGACTTTGCTGCCGTCAGGCGACTCCCACCAGAAGAGGCGGAAGGGAAGCTGGTTGGTGTCGTTCCAGTGCATCTTCTGCGTGACGAAGTAGTCCATGCCGGAACGTTTGTAGATCTGCGGAAGCTGCCAGTTGTAGCCGAAGGAGTCGGGGTTCCAGCCGATGCGTGCGGTGACGCCGTATTCTTTCTGGAAGTAGCGCTGGCCGACGAGGAGTTGACGGACGAGGGATTCGCCATCGGGGAGGTTGAGGTCAGGCTCGACCCACATGCCGCCGACGATCTCCCAACGGCCCTCTTTGACGCGCTGGCGAATCTGGTCGTTCATCTGGGGATATTTTTCGGCGATCCATGCGGTGTACTGCGCGGCGGATTGCGAGTAGGTGTAGCCGGGATACTCGTCCATGAGTTGCAGGGCGGTGGTGAAGGTGCGCTTGACGACGTCGATGGTTTCGCTGCGCGGCCAGAGCCAGGCGGCGTCGATGTGGGCGTTGCCGGCGAGGTCGATGGTGGCCTGGGAGAGTTCGGGGTGGAGACTGGTGAGGATGTCTTGTGATTTGCGGAGGGAGGCGTCGAAGGCGGACTGATTGCCGGCCTGGAGGGCCTTCATGTCGATAGCGGCGACGGCTTCTTCCACTTTGGGGAGGAGGTCTTTGCGCGGAGTGGGGAGTGCGGGCAGGATGTTCGCTGCGGTGATGCACTGGATGCGGATGTCTTCGGGGTTGGGACGTGCGGTGGGACCGGTGGCGTTCGGGTTGGGTTCGATTTTGAGGTTGACTCCGGCGAAGGTTTTTTCGTCGACGGTGTGGAGGAGTTTGACGGCTACGAGGACTTTGTCGCCGGGCTTGGCAGGGTCGAAGAGGACGATCGGTTCGAGGTCGTCACCGAGGGCGACGCGACGGCCGTTGAAGTAGATGATCTGAGGCATGGGGCCGTTGGCGTTGGCGTGGAATTGGAACCATATGCGGGAGCCGGTGATGTCGTAGCCGTTGAGGGTTTTGGGGACTTCGATGACTCGGCGATACCAGACGGCGTCTTTCGGGGCTTTGGCGCGGGGCTTGACGAGTGTCCAGGAGGAGTCGTCGAGGGAGGGTGATTCTCCGTGAGGGATGTCGCCGGCGTGGAAACGCCATTCGCCTACGGGGAGAGAGTTGAGCATCTCGAGCGTGTGCAGCTTCGCGATCGCGGCGGGGGAGAGATTTTTCTGCTCCCGAATTGGGGTAAAGGACTGGGCTAAAGCGATTGAGCAGGTAAGCGCGAGAGCGAGCGGAAGATGTCGTAGGGGCATGGGCGCAAGGTTAGCAAATTCGAACGGATTCGAGAAATGTCGGGCGGGAGTTTTCTGCGGTAACCCCAAAAAACGAATGCTTAACACGGATGTTCACAGATGGCACCGATCAGAAACAGGCAACGGCAAGGGCAGCCTCAGGTTCCTTCGACTTCGTTCAGGATGACAAAGTTGGTTGGGCATGCAAAGTTGCGGATGAGGGCTGACTTATTTGTGGGGACGCTGGTAGTCTTTCCGGCATGATCAAACTGTGGCTACGAGCGACGGGTGTTTTGGGATTGGTGTGTGTGATGGCTGCGACTGTGCCGATGATGGCGCAGAGCGCTTTGCCTGCGGGTACGGCGAGCGGGATCGATGCGGTGGCGGCTGAGGTTTTGAAGGCGACGGGCGTTCCGAGCGCTTCGGTGGCGGTGGTGCAGGGTGGGAAGGTCGCGTATGTGAAGGCGTATGGGATGGCGCGGCTGGATCCGCCGATGGCGGCTGAACCGGCGATGCAGTATTCGATCGGGTCGATCAGCAAGCAGTTTACGGCGGCGACGGTGTTGCTGCTGATGCAGGATGGCAAATTGAAACTGGATGATCCAGTGGGCAAGTATTTGCCGGGGCTGACGCGGGCGAATGAGGTGACGATCCGTCAGGTGCTGTCGATGACGTCGGGTTATCAGGATTTCTGGCCTGAGGATTATGTGATGACATCGATGATGAAGCCGGCTGATCCGCAACATATTCTGGATGTGTGGGGAAAGAAGCCGCTGGACTTCGAGCCCGGGACGCAGTGGCAGTACTCGAATACGAACTACGTGATTGCGGGGCGAATTGCAGAGATTGTGGGCGGCAAACCGCTGATTGAGCAGTTGCAGGAGCGGATCTTCCGGCCGTTGAAGATGACCGGGGTGTTCAATTCAGATGCGAGCCGGCTGCCGGCGAACGATCCTACGGGGTACTACCAGCATGCGCTGGGGCCGCTGCGGCCGGCGCCGCAGGAAGGGCAGGGATGGATGTTCGCGGCGGGGGAACTGGCGATGCCGGCGAGCGATCTGGCGTTGTGGAACATCAGCATGATGAACCGGACGCTGCTGGCGCCCGCTTCGTACGACCAGATGTTTACCGAGGTGAAGCTGAAGGACGGTAAAGGCACCGGGTATGGGCTGGGGGTGTCGGTGGGAAACCGGAATGGGCATCGGTTCATCGAACATAGCGGCGAGGTCTCGGGATTTGTTTCGGAGAACATTGTGTTTCCGGATGACAAAGCAGCGGTGACGGTGTTGACGAACGAAGACGCTTCGAGTGCCGCGGGTGCGCTGGGACGGAGGATCGCACCGCTGGTGCTGAGTGCCGCGGTTGCCGGTGCCGTGAGTGCGGAGACAGCGGCGGCGGAGAAGCGGGCGCTGGATACCTTTACGGGATTGCAGGATGGCAAGCTGGACCGGTCGCAACTGACGGAGCTGTGCGATGCGTACTTTACCACCGAGGCAGTGCAGGACTTTGCTTCCAGTCTGAAACCGTTGGGGGTACCCAGCAGTTTCAAACAGGTGGCCGAGGAGAAGCGGGGCGGGATGACGTTCCGGGTGTTCAACGTGGCGTTACCGGGAAGGCAGTTGCGGGTGACGGTGTATGAGGAGCCGGACGGCAAACTGGAGCAATATCTTGTCATTGCGCCGGGAAGTTAGTGTTGTGGTTCGATGAGACTGCTTTGCATTGAGGCTGGCGGTGCAATGAGGATAATATGTCTTAATGGAGAGGTAGGCGGCTTTGACCGTGTGCCCTTTTGTGGTCCTCTGATTCATTTGCTCTGGCTGTGTCTGTTCGTCCTTGGTTCATCGCACCGGAAGGAAGCGGACAATGAATCTATGGACGGAATACGAAGGACGCACGATTGATGGGGTCTACCCACTTACAAAACTGATACGACCTGAGGGCCGGAGCGCGTTTTTTACCACGTCGAACGGCACAGGCGTACCGACAGTCATCCGGCTGATCGAATCGCACTTCGACGGTGACCAGATATTGACCCGGTGGCGCGGAGTTGCGGCACTGAACCATCCGAATCTCGTGAAGCTGAGGAAGTTTGGGCACGTTGTGGTGGACGAGACTTCGCTGGTGTACGCGGTGATGGAGCCGGTTGATGCGAACCTTGGCGAATTGCTAAAGGAACGGCGACTGACGGAGCTGGAGACGAAACAGCTTGCGACTAGTTTGCTGGCGGCGATCGGGGCGCTGCACTCAAGCGGATTCGTTCATGAGCATGTTGTGCCGGAGAATGTGCTGGCGGTGGGCGAGACGATTAAGCTGCGGAGCGACTGCATTCGGGAGACGCTTGAGGGCGAGGAAGGAATCGCGCAGAAGCGGAAGGACGTGCGCGATTATGCCACGGTATTGTTGCAGGCGCTGACACAGCAGACGACGTTGGAGGGTGCGTCGCCGCTGCCCGGGCCGTTTGAGCAGATTGTGCGCAAGGGGATGAGTGGAGAGTGGGGATTTGCGCAGATCTCTGTTGCGTTGAAGCCAACGGCCAGGGTTGGGCAAGCTCTTGCCGCCGCGCAGGAGCCTGTTGCTGCCGCTGCCACATCACGGACGATTGATCGCCCGTCGATTGCGACGAAGGCTCCGGCGGAGAAGCCGGCCGTGGACTCACCGAGGGTTCCTCCGTCAGTCGCAAGGCGTATCCGGGTGCCTGCGGATGCGCCGCGAGGGTTGGGAACGAAGGGAATTGCTTATGGTGTGGGAACATTTCTAATCATTCTGCTGGGTTGGTACTTCGTGCATAGCCGGTCGGCGAGTTCGAAGGCTGTTGTGCCGGCAGCTACTGCGCCTGCCCCGGTTGTACAAGAGGCGGCGCCGGTTGCGGAGAAGAATTCGGCGGCGACGCCCGTCGTACCTCGCACTCCTGCAGTGACGGCGAATGTCGGCGCGCCCACGGGGACAAACCTTTCAAGTGGCAATTGGCGAGTGGTCGCCTTTACCTATAACCAGGAAGAACAGGCGAGGCAGAAGGCCGCGGAGATTGCGCAGAGTCATCCGGATTTGAATCCGAGTGTGTTTACGCCGAATGGGCACACGCCTTTTCTGGTGACGCTGGGCGGACAGATGAGCAAACAGGATGCGTTTGCGTTTTCGGGTAAGGCGAAACGAGAAGGCATGCCCAAAGACACTTACGCGCAGAACTATCGGGGAAACGGAAATTAGAGAGAGTTAGAACCCATATCCCGGAGGCGGAATATGGGTTCTAATGCTTTCGCTAATTTTTCTTTATTTCTTTTCGGTCTGGGCGAGGAAGTCGATGAGGTATTGCTTCCAGACGGCGGCGTTGGTGTGAGTGCCGTGACCGCGTGTGGCGTCTGAGATGGGGATGTCGATGTATTTTGTCTTTGGCATCTTGGGAAGGACGCGGGGATTGATGATCATGTCGGCGGTTTCGGGCGGATTAATGAAGTCGTCGGCGGAGTTGATCCAGAGGGCCGGTGCGACGATGGTGGAGAGCTTTGGCTCGGGGTTGTAGTTGCGGCTGGCGTTGACGTAGTAGATCATGTCGTTCGCATCGGCGTGGGCGATGGTGCGGGCCATGTAGTCGTCGACGTCCTTTTCCGCCTGAGCGCGGGTGGGATAGTTCTTCTGCATCTGGAGCGCGGAGGAGCCCATGATGAGGAGCATAGCTTCGGCTCCGCGAAGTCCCTCGACGGGCTCGGAGGTATAGTCGCCGTTTTTCCAGGCGGGATCGTTTTTGATGCTCTCGATGGCGATGTAACGAGTCATGCGATTACGGCCGGCGAGTTCGACGGGATAGCAGGCGAAGGGTGCGAGGGCGTCCATGAAGGTGGGGTAGGTCTCGCCCCAGACCCAGGACTGCATGCAGCCCATGGAGGTGCCGAGGATGAGGCGAAGGTGATCGACGTGGAGGCCTTCGGTGAGCATGGCGTGCTGCGAGGCGACCATATCGTCGTAGTCGTATTGGGGGAACTTCATGCGGAGGCCGTCGGAGGGTTTGGAGGACTGGCCGTGGCCGATGTCGTCGGGGAGGATGAGGAAGTATTTGGTGATGTCGAAGGGTTGGCCGGGGCCGAAGAGGACGTTGGAGAAGACGGGATTCATCAGGGAGTGCGCGTTGCCGCCGGTGCCGTGGAGGAGGAGGATGGCGTTGTCGGTGTGGCCATCGGGGCCGCGGTGGGGCTTGCCGAGAGTGATGTAGTGGAGGTGCAGCTTCTCGATGGTCTCGCCGTCTTTGAAGTGGAAGTTGGCGATGTCGTAGGTGCCGTCCTGGGTGGGCCATTTGCTGGGGGTGGCCTGGGCGTTCGCGGCGACGGTCGCGGTCGAGAGGAGCGCGACGAGGATGAGGCGGGTGATCATGATCAGGGTGTCTCCAGGGGCAATAAGTTGTGATTGAGAGACGTATGGCGGCTCGGTAAAGTTCCTAGTCCTTCATGTTCTCTTGTGCGCGAATGAAGGCGTAGTTGTCGACATGAACCCAACCGCGGAATGGGAGATTGACGTCGGCGACGGCGAGCAGCACCAGGGTGATGAGGAGAGTAAACGCAAAGACCTGGAAGGCATGAAGTCGCGCATTGGCCGAGCCGAACATGGAGGCCGAGGCGATGGTGAGAAATCCTCCGATGAGGAGAACGCCCCAGAAGATGGTGGGAAGGTGGTATTTGCTTTGGAGGAGACGTGTGCGACGGTGTTCGGTGAGCGAGCTCAGTTCGGAGAGGGCGTGATCTTCCGCTACGATCTCGGAGGGCGTCGCCACTTTGACGGACATCAACGTCTTCCACATCGCTTGATTGATGTTGTGGCTTTCTTCCGGTATCTGGTTGCGGGCCATCTCCGGCCAGTCCTGGTCGATGACCGCCTGGGCGTAGGAATGAGCTTGCACCTGGAGTTGCGCGCGTTGCTGGTCGGGGAGGCCATCGGCCAGACGGTAGACATTTCTAAGAGCGCTGGCTTCGAGGTCCACGTTGAGAATCGCGGAGCCGAAGTCAGTCCACACGGTGTAGAGCATGAAGCCGAGGATGACCGCGTAAGTGGTGCCGATGATATTGAGCTGCCATCCGATCAGGTCGTTGTGCGCCTGACGCTTCTCCCGGGGCCAGATGCGGTTGAGTGCGGCCATGAAGAGCATCGATCCAGCTATCGTGGCGATGAGGATGACGATATTTTGTGTGAGAGTCAGCATGAGGGGATAATCTCCGGACGTTTTCCAAGCTTATCGAATTTTTGCGGGAGGGCAAGCGTCAGGCGGGTCGGGCAAAAAGTAGCGCCGCTTTCATTTGAGAGCGGCGCTACTTTTTGCTTGTCGGGACGGTTAGTTGGCCGTTTCGTTGTCTTTCTTTTCGGCGGGTGCCTTCTCCGGAGTCGTGAGCGGCTTGGTGATGTCGTCGAGGTAGTCGGGGGTGCCGTCTACGCGGACGAGCGAGGGATAGCGTTCGCCGTCGTGGTAGTCGAGGTTGGCGGTGGTGACGAAGGTGTCGCCCTGGAGGATGAGGTGGATGGGCTCGGTTTTGCCCTTGGCATCCTTGATGGCAGTGCGGAGGGCGTCGGCGGAGAAGATGTTGCCGTTGACGGCGATGATCTTCTGACCGGGGAAGAGCTGCGCTTTGTCGGCGGGGCCGTTCCAGCGGACGTCGGTGATGTTGCCTTCGCCGTTGACGCGAATGCCGATGGAGTACCAGACGTCGATGCCACCGCCGCGACGGCCGCCGGTTGAGGCGATGGTGCGGGAGGAGCGGGTGGGTTTGTCGGTGAAGACTAGCTTGTAGCCACCCTGTTCGATGCCGGCGAGGTCAGCGTGCGGGTTGATAGCGTCGATCCGGTCTTGCATGAACTTTGCCCAGTCATACTTGACGACCTGGTTGAGGTCGGCGATGAGCTCGTCGCGATGGTAGGGGACGATGAGCGGGCCGGTGTTTCCACCCCAGCCAGCAGGCTGGCCGGGGACCCCGGTGTTGCCGCCTTTGGCGAGGAAGATGTGGAGAAAGTCAGTGAGGGATTTCTTGTTGTCGGTGAGTTTGCGGATGGTGGTGTCGGCGTCGAGCCAGAAGAGTTCGCCCTCCTGGTAGTAGTCCTGGCCGCGCTTCCAGTTCGCCCAGGCAGGGTTGCCGCCGCGAAGGATGCTGGCGGCGATTGCGGTGTCTTCGGTGCTGCGCCACTCGCGGCCGGGTTTGCAGTCGAGGTTAGCGGCGGAGGAGGCGAGCATGTCGCGGTACTGTTCCTGTGACTTGAGGCCGGAGCGGGCGGCGAGGACGTTGCCCATGTACTGGGTCATGCCTTCGTAGACCCAGAGGAGCGAGCCCTCCTGCATTTTGGCGAAGTTGTCCTGATAGAGATTGAAGGGGCGCCGGTATTTGCCGTTCCAGGAGTGTGTGAACTCGTGGGAGAGAAGATCGGACTCGGCGAGTTGGTGCGCCGCGTCGGAGAAGCCTTTTTCGCCGACGCCGTTGTCGGAGGACTGGCCGTGCTCTAGGCCTTCGCCGCCGGCAACATCAGAGAGTGTCAAGAGGAAGTGGTAGACGTTGTAGTGGCGCGAGTCGTAGGCGGCGCCGGTTTCGCGAACGAGGTTGTTGAGTTCGACGAGGAGTGCGGGGCGAAGCTTGGAGTCTTCGGGTGCGTCGGAGACGACGTCGATGTAGTGCTTCGGTGTGACCTCGGGAGCGAGGGCGAACTCATGGAAGTACTCGCCGGTGATGACGGGGGAGTCTTCGAGTTGCTCGACGGTGGTTGCGGCGAAGTGAGTAGTACCGCCCTTGGGATTTTGCGGATCGTAGCCGTCAGTTGGAGTGAGAGCGGTGCCGATGCCCCAGCCGGTGGGAACTTTGACGGTGGGTTGAACGGGGATGTCTTTGACAGGAGTGTTCGCGGGATAGAGGAGGAGTTTTTCCCATTCGAGGACAGCGAGCTTCTGACTGATGCGCGCGGTGACGATGCAGTCGAGGTGTGCGTGAAGGGTAGTGACACCGGCGGGAACGGTGACGTGGAACTGGTAGAGGTCTTCATCGTCGCGGCGCCAGGGGAGGACCTTGCCATTAGCGGTGAAGACGACGCCGGTGATCTCGTCGACGGGGCCGGTGGGGCGATGATTGCCAGGGATCCACTTGGGTGTGGTGAGGCTGATGGGGCCGGCGGTGACGGGGATGTCGACCTCGGCGTGGTAGAGCTTGCGGGGAGCATCGGAGAGGTCCGCGGTGATCTGGATGGGGGTCTTCTGGGCCTGAAGAAGGCTGGGTGCGGCGAGGGCGAGTAAAGCCAAAGGCAGGAGGGTACGGCGGACGATCATGAACGGGAATTTCCTCTCGAGGCGGGTTGGGATTTTAGATATTAGTAAGGATAGACGAAGTTGGGCGGGGTCGGGACGCAAGGGGCATTCTCTCTAACCCAAAAAAGCAGGTCCTCCGCCTTGGGCGAAGGATGCAACTTTAAAAGCGACAAAAGCGGGTCCTCCCGCTTCGCGGAAGGATGACAGCCAAAAAACAACGACAAAGACATGGGCTTGGTGACGGTTACATCCTACCCTTCGCAAAAGAGCGCGAAGGATGGGGCACGCATGCACCCGGCTCTTTGTCAGGAGTTGAGGGCTGACTGGATGGCAGCGATGACGGTGGGGTCGTCGGGGAGGACTTCGGGGGAGAAGCGGGCGGCTATCCTGCCGCTACGGTCGATGAGGAACTTTTCGAAGTTCCAGAGGATGCCGGGTTCGGGGTTGGTGGTCGCGCCGTTGTGGTTGTCCTTGAGGAAGTTGTTGAGATTTTCGCGGAAGCTTTCGCGGGTGGGGCCGATGGCTTTGGGTTGGGCGGCGATGAGGGATTTGTAGAGGGGGTGGGTGGCTGGGCCGGTGACGGTGATTTTGGAGAACATGGGGAAGTCGACGCCGTAAGTTGTGGTGCAGAACTTCTGGATCTCCTGGTTGGAGCCGGGCTCCTGGGCGCCGAAGTCGTTGGCGGGAAAGCCGCAGACGACGAAGCCGGAGTCTTTGAAGCGAGAGTAGACCTTTTCGAGAGCGTCGTACTGGGGAGTGAGGCCGCATTCGGAGGCGACATTGACGACGAGAAGGACTTTGCCGCGGAAGTCGGCGAGGGAAGCGCCTTCGCCGGTGATCTTGTTGACGGGAATGTCGTAGAGGGAGGGAGTGGACATGGAGATCTCCTGAATATGCGTTTTCAATCAATTATAGGTGGGTTACCGGAGAGGAGGGGCCGCGAAGGGTAAGGGTTCGGGCGAACGATTTGCGGGAATCTCGACGGAATTTTTTATCAAGAGCAGAAGTTAAATGCGGCGCGCGAGCCAATTGAGGCGACAGAGGCGGTACGATCTAAATCGTATGTCCTTAACAGATTCGATTATTGGAAAGCCCCTAGCAACAAGTGAGGAGCGAGCCGAGCACATCGGTGTCGCTGCTGGAATACCGATTTTTGGTTTGGATGGTTTGACGAGCGCAGCGTACGGGCCCGAGGCGGCCATGACGCTGCTGATTCCTCTGGGAATCGGTGGGGTGGAGTACGGGTGGCGGATTATTTCTGCAATCCTGATTTTGTTGACCATTGTGTATTTCAGCTACCGGCAGACGATTGCGGCGTATCCGCACGGCGGCGGAAGTTACACGGTGGCTACGGAGAATCTGGGCGAGATGCCGGGGCTGCTGGCGGCAGCGGCGCTGATGATTGACTACATTTTGACGGCGGCGGTGGGCATCTCGGCTGGCGTTACGGCGCTGACCTCTGCTGTGCCGAGACTGCAACCCCATACTTTGCTGATATGCCTGGTGATTCTTGCGCTTCTGGCGATTGTGAATCTGCGCGGCGTAAAGGACACGGGAACGGCTTTCATTTTGCCGACGTTTCTGTTTGTGACCACGTTGTTGACATTGATTGTGGTGGGGATGTGGAAGACGGCGCTGGCAGGAGGGCATCCGATGCCTGTGGCTCCGGTTCCTCCGGCACTGCCGGCGACGGTGGGGGCGGTGGGAACGTGGATGCTGTTGAAGGCGTTTGCGAGCGGATGCGCGGCGATGACCGGTGTCGAAGCGGTGTCGAATGGAGTGATGGCGTTCGGCGAACCGCGAGTGAAGCGGGCGCAGCGGACGCTGACGATCATTATCGGGATCCTGATGGTGTTGTTGTTCGGGATCGCGTATTTGGCGAAGACGTATAGGGTGATGCCGATGGACCCTGACGCCACCGGGTATCAAAGCCTTCTGAGTTTGCTGGTGACCGTGGTGTTCGGGCGCGGCTGGTTTTATTACCTGACGATGGGCAGCGTCCTGCTGGCGCTGGCGTTGAGCGCAAACACTGCATTTGCGGATTTTCCGCGGCTGACGCGGGCGATTGCGACGCATGACTATCTGCCGCATGTGTTTATTCTGCGCGGGCGGCGGCTGTTGTACTCGCATGGAATCTATGCTCTGACCGGATTTACGGCGGTGATCCTGATTCTGTTTCGTGGCGTGACGGACAGGTTGATTCCGCTGTATGCGATTGGCGCGTTTCTTGCGTTTACGTTGTCGCAGGCCGGGATGGTGGTGCACTGGCTGAAGATGGAGAAGCATCCGGGCCGTCTGTGGCACGCGTTTGTGAATGGCGTTGGCGCGGTGGCGACGGGAATAACGACGATCGTGGTGCTGGTTGCGAAGTTTGTGGCGGGAGCGTGGGTGACCGCGCTGCTGGTACCGGCGCTGATCGGGATCATGATGGTGGTGAAGCGGCATTATTCGCGGGTGAAGCGGGAGATGGCGGATATGACTCCGCTGAACCTGGTGAATCTGCAGGAGCCGATTGTGGTGATTCCGATGGCGCGGTGGGACCGGATTACGGAGAAGGCGATGCGGTTCGGGCTGCTGTTGTCGAAGGAGATCAAGGTGGTGCATGTTCACTCGGCTGACGAGGAGGGCCATCTGGATGAGATTTGGGATGAGCATGTGATGGCGCCGATTAAGCGGGAGAAACTGCAGGAGCCGGAGTTGGTGATTATTCCGTCGAATTACCGGTTTGTTATCAGTCCGCTGATGGACTACATCCTGGAGTTGGAGGAGAAGAATCCGGGGCGGAAGGTGGCGGTGCTGCTGCCGGAGCTGGTGGTGCGGCACTGGTGGGAGAATGCGCTGCATAATCAGCGGGTTCAGTTGCTGAAGTTGTTCCTGCTGCTGAAGGGGAACCAGAGGATTGTGGTGGTTAATATTCCCTGGTATTTGTGAGGCGTGGTGGAACCCGCGATTTTAGAGGGGGGTTGCGGATTTGGTGGTGTTAATTCGTGGTGTTTTGATGGTGAATTTGTGGTGGGATGCTGGTGAGAACGTGGCTGCTGACAGCCACTTTTCGGGCGCTGAAAAACATGCCAACTTTTCCAGAATTATTTTTTGCCGGGCCGGAATTCTAGACGGCTTGAGGCTCCGTGGGGCGGTACGCGGGGGATAGTTCGCGGAGGCGGGCTACGGCGGTGGGGATGATTTTGAGGGCTTCGTCGATTTCTTCGTCGGTGGTGAGGCGGGAGAGGGAGAAGCGGACGCTGGCGCGGGCGCGGGCGGGGGGAAGGCCCATGGCGGTGAGGACGTGGGAGGGTTCGGCGGCGCCGGACTGACAGGCAGAGCCTCCGCTGACGGAGAGGCCCTTGAGATCGAGGGCGATGACGAGGGCTTCGGCTTCGAGGTGATTGAAGTAGAGGTTGCTGGTGTTGGAGACGCGCGGGGCGCTGCCTCCGTTGATGCCGCAGTCGTCGATTTGGGACAGGAGGGTTTGTTCGAAGCGGTCACGGAGGGCGGTGAGCTTCGCGGGGGCGTCGGTGGTGAGCCAGGTGGCGGCGAGTTCGGCTGCTTTGCCGAGGCCAACGATGCAGGCTACGTTTTCGGTTCCGGCGCGGCGCTGCCGCTCGTGCGTGCCGCCGTGGAGCATGGGGGTGAGGCGGACATTCTTGCGGACGAAGAGGACACCGATGCCCTTGGGGGCGTAAATCTTGTGGCCGGAGAGGGTGAGGAGGTCGACGTCTTTGAATGGGCCGCCGGCGGAGAGGTCGAGAGGGAGCTTGCCGGAGGCCTGGACGGCGTCGGTGTGGAAGAGCGCACCGGCGGCGTGAGCGATGGCGGCGAGTTCGGGGATGGGTTGGATGACGCCGGTCTCGTTGTTCGCGTACATGATGCTGACGAGTTTTGTGTTGGGGCGGATGGCGGCTTTGAGAGCGGCGGGCTCGACGAGACCTTCGGAGGTGGAGGGAAGGAAGGTGACTTCGATGTTGCGCTTTGCGAGTGACTCGGCGGCGTTGAGGACGGCGTGGTGCTCGATGGTGGTGGTGATGAGGTGTGCGGGTTCGGTGGATTCGGCGGAGAGGATGCCGAAGAGGGCGAGGTTGTCACTCTCGGTGCCGCCGGAGGTGAAGACGATCTCGGAGTTGAGGCAGTGGAGGAAGCGGGCGACCTGGGTGCGGGCTTGTTCGACGGCGCCGCGGGCGTGCTGGCCCTGCTGGTGGATGGAGCTGGCGTTGCCGAAGTGCTCCATCCAGAAGGGACGCATGGCTTCGAAGACTTCGGGAAGGAGAGGGGTGGTCGCGTTCGCGTCCATGTAGATTCGGCGCATGGTTCTATTTTAGCTTGTGGGGGAATGGAGCTTGTGGGCTAGGGCGTGAGAGTATGGCAGGCATGAAAAAGTGCCAGTGTCGCGCTAGGGACAGGGATGGATTGCTTGCTGTAGCCCTTAGTTGCGGACCTATGTGTTCCATTGGACGAGCAAAACTATTTAGGATATGCGAGAATATCCTTACGAGCATGACGGACAGGAGGGCGAGCGCTCATGGACGCTTTTCATGCAGGTGCTTTACATTGGTCGGCGTTTTCATGGTCTATTTGTGCTCCAGCGCATCGTTACTTTCATCAAGAGAAGAATGGGAGCACCCTACCTTTTAGTTGTGGGTTTGAGTGGAGCTAAATGCGATTGTGGGAGTAATAGCAGGACTCGATCGATGAGCAGCGAAATCGGCCACCAGAGTGCTAGAGGCCGCCGAGGATGGCCCATAAGCTGTGCCTGCGGTATCTCCACAGGCATGCTGCGAAGAGGAAAGCCCAAAGGAAGGCCAAGGGAACGCTTATGGTGAGCATCGCCTGATAGTCGAGCGGCATCTGGCGGCCGGGAATTGCGAACCCCAGATTGGCAACTGCTAGTGAAATTGCAAGGATTGTTCTTCGCGTTGCGTTGGAACTCAGTGTCATTGCCTCTCTGATAGGAAAGCATACCCCAGGGGCTGAAGCCCCCTTTATTTTGCGGCCCGGAGAGACCCAAGGCTAAAGCCTTGGGCTACCTAGAAGCAAAGGAGATGATTTGGGATTGTGTCGACGCGGTCGAGGTACCTGGTGTGCACGTGTGGATAGTCTTCGTACTGCTTACGGGCGGGATTATTTTGCGATGTAAATGAGTTGATTCTGGAAGTCATTGTGGTTCCGAATTCGGTGTTCGTGGTATCCGTTGTGCCAGATTTCTCCGGATGTTTGTTGACGTGCGGCGAAGGAATAGCCGCCCTTGATGTATTGAACGCACTTCGCTGTCGATTCGTTTATGGCGGGCGTAATTAAGACATGAATGTGGTCGGGCATAACGGCGAAACCGTGCAGTTCAAAGCGCTTTCTGTCCCGTTGCTGGAAGAGCATTGAGATGAAGAGCTCTGCGTTGGCTGCGCGTTGGAAGTGGCGATGTTGCTGGAAGGTCGAGATCGTGATGGCGTATGTGCTCTGCTTTTGCCGGATTGTAGCCATGGAAGAGAAAGAATACCCCAGGGGCTAAAGCCCCCTTCTGTGGAAAGGCTAGAGAGGGCCAAGCCTAAAGGCTTGGCGTACCTAGAAGCGACGGCAACAGCAACGCAGCGGCAACAGCAGGCCATCCGCCTTCGGCGAAGGATGACAACTAGAGAAACAAGTACAACAGCAACGACAACAGCAACGGCAAGAGCAGATCCCCTTCGGGGATGACAGATAGAAAGGCAACAGCAACGGCAAGGCAAGAACAACGGCAACAGCAGGCCCTCCGCCTTCGGCGAAGGATGACAACCAAAAAAAACAAGTACAACGACAACAACAACGACAACGACAACGACAACAGCAAAGGCGACGGCCAAGTGAAAAGGGAGACGCTAAAGCGTCTCCCTTTTTGGTGGAACGTGGAGATTTGTTATTTCAGGGTGGTGGGGGTGGAGGGGCCGTAGAGGAGGCCGTTGAAGAGGAATTTGAAGGTGGCGTGGGGTTGGCCTCGGAAGGTGACTTCGGGGCCGTAGAGGAGAACTTTGCCTTTGCCCAGGTTGGCCTGGGCTACGGCGATCGAGTTGTTGAGGTATTGCTGGCCCCAGGCCCAGCCGCTGTCGAGGATGTTGCCCTCGCCGTAGTAGGCGACGGTGGTGAGGCCGTGGGTTGAGGCGTCGGGGACGGCGCGGTAGGCAGGGCTGTTGTCGAAGAAGACGTCGACGGAGGTGGGCATACCGAAGGCGATGGGTTGGGTGTTGTCGACCTGCGTGCGGATGAGCGAGCCGGGGATGTAGAAGCGCTCGGAGGGTACGGGTTGCTCCTTGCCTTTGACGATTTCAGTCAAGGCGTCGCGGACGGGGAGTTTCATGTTGGTGTAGAGCTTGGTTGAGCTGCCGACGGCGAGAAGCGTGCCTCCGTTTTCGACGAACTTCTGAAGTTGCGGAATGGTTTTGTCGGCGGTGATGCGGCCGAGCCAGGGGCGGAACTCGGCGGGGATGTCTTCGGGTTTGGGTTGGGCGCCGAAGCGATTGCCTGGGCCTTCGGCGTTGGCGACGACAGCTCCGTCGGCGAGGACGATGTCGTCGAAGGAGGCGTTGAGGTTACCGGCGTCGAGGGTCTGCGGGTAGATGACGGTGAAGGGGAATTCGAATTGTTCGAGGAGCCAACGGATCCAGCCAGAGGGCATGGAGCCGCCGTACTGGTCGTAGAGGGCGATGCGTTCGGAGTGGAGTTGGAGGGCTTCGCCGGTGGGCTTTTTGGCTACGGCGTAGGCGTTGATGCCGAGATCGTGTGTGGCGGTGTCGAGGAGTTTTTGTGTTTCGGCGGAGTAGGGAAGCCAGAGTGCTCCGGGTGCGAGTGTCTTGTCGCCGACTGTTGTCTTTGCGGTGAGCCAGTAGACGGGTTGATTGGCTTTGAGGAGACGGTTGGTGAGGGTGTAGGCGTCGTTGTACTCGTGGGAGACGAGATAGCCTGCGGGTTTTGCTGGACCGGCGATGTTGCCTGCGGGTGGCGCGGCGAGGTCGGTGGTGATTTTTTCAAACGGGCCGGTGAAGCCGGTGTAGAGGCGGTCGAAGGTTACGCCCATCTGGTAGGCGAGGGTCCAGCCGGTGGCGTCGTAGGGACGTGTGGGTGGGGCGCCGGGATAGGCGAAGTCGTTGGGGTGATCCTGCGGTTCGAACATGTCGAGGATCTCGGGGCGGTAGGCTTGGGCGCAGATGACGATGAGTGAGTTGGCTGGGTAGTGTTTGCCTTCGACGTCGAATGCGGTAGTGGCGCGCTCGACGGTGACGCCGGATTTCAGGAGCGTGTTGGCGAATTTGACGGCGGTGGGGAAGTCAGGCTGGTCGGCGGAGAGGATGTAGCCGCGTGGGTCGCGATGTGCGGGATCGTGAAGGACGGTGTTGTAGAGAGCGGCGGGAAGGCCTTGGGGGCGTCCGAAGGGACCTGGTTCGGGCGCGGGTGTGGGTGATGCTGCTGTGCCTGCTGCTGCTGCTGTGCCTCCTGCTGCTGGTGCGCCTGCTGCTGCGGGTGTGGCTGCTGGTACTGCGTTGCGTCCGCCGCGGCCACCTCCGCCTGTGGCGTTGCCTCCGCGTGCTGCTGTTTCTTTTGCTGCGGCTTCTTCGAGGGCTTCGATGCGCTTGGGGGTGATGGTCCAGGAGTCCTGGCTGCCGCGGCGGATGGAGTTTTTGCCCATGACGTAGACGTCATAGAGGACGGTGGTGCGGTTGCGCGAGGCGTAGTCGAGGATGGCGCGGTTGTTGGTCTGCTCGTAGGCGATGGACTGGGAGTTGTGCCAGATCTGCGGGGCTACGGGGAATGGCTCGTCGCCGGTGGGAAGCTGGCGCGCGGCGATGAGAGGCAAGGGCGCGGGTGTGGGGCTGCCGATGATCTCGGTGAGGATGCCGGTCATGTTGTGAAAGTAGGTGATGGTGCGGAGGCCACCGTTGAACCACGTGGAGTAGGGCGCGGTGCTGCGCATGCCGGATCCGGGCTTGCCTTCGGCGACGAGGCGCTCGTGCATGGCGGTGCCGACGGCTTCGATCTTGAGGGGGACGAGGGGGTCGTAGTTGTAGTTGAAGGGGTCGCGGAAGGGCGGCATGAAGATGACGGTGCCGACGGGTCCGGTCTGGTGGTGGTTGTACATGATCTGGGGGTAGAAGTCGCGGAAGAGCTCGTGGCTCATGTTGGTGGACTCGGGCATGTTGTTCATGTAGAAGTCGCGGTTGTTGTCGTGACCGATGTACTTCTGCCAGAGACGCGGAGTGTTGCCGGTGGGGCCTTCGGAGACGCGCTTTTCGGGGACGGGCTGGCGCATGTACCAGTTGGAGACGAGCTCCATGCCGTCGGGGTTGGCGAAGACGAGGAGGGCGATGTCGTCGTTGAGGAAGCGGAGGGTTTCGGGGTCGGTGAAGGCGTTGAGCTCGTAGATGGTCTCGACGAGTTGCTGGGCTCCGACAGTTTCGGAGGCGTGGAGGCCGCCGTCGATCCAGACGATGGCGCGGCCTTCTTCGGCGAGGGCGTGGGCCTGGTCATCGGTGAGGTTTTCGGCGTGGGAGAGTTTGGCGGCGATTTCTTTGTAGTGGTCGAGCTTGGCGAGGTTCTCGGGCGAGGAGACGACGACCATGTACTGGCGGCGGCCTTCGGCGGTGGGACCGATGTCGATGAGCTTCATGCGGTCGGATTCGGTGGCGAGTTTTTTGATGTAGGCGGTGGCCTGGGTGTAGTTGGCGAGCATGTAGTCGTCGCCGATGTTGAAGCCGAAGGCCTGTTTCGGGGTGGTAATTTTGCGCGGGGATCGGTGGTTTGGGCGGGGGATGGAAGGACGGCGAAGAGAGTCAACAGGAAGAGGGATAGGGGCAGGGGACGCATCTTCATAGGGGCCGGAGAACTCCTTAGGGGTGATGGCCAGTTATATCAGGAGGCAAAGTATTGAGTCGAAATGATTGTGCCGAGTTGTGACAATTTTTTGTGACGAATGGACGGTGTTGTTGACAATTGAGCATGTATGAATCTGGTAGGCTTGTCGCTGCTCTGTGGCCTGTGCCGCGGCGATTCCAAAGATTGATTGGAGAAAGAAGATGATGAAGCGAGTTTTTGTTGTGTTGGCGTTGGCGGTTTGTTCCGTGATGAGTGTGAATGCGCAGACGGCGGCGACGGCTCCGAAGGATTCCGCGGGGACGATGGTTGAGCCTTCGAAGTCGTTCGACGGGCTGCTGAAGCTTTATGAAGGCGAGATGATGGGAGTGGTGAAGGCCATGCCGGCCGATAAGTACAACTTTGCACCCAGCGCGGCTATTTTTGTGCCGTCGCAGAAGCCGGATTATCTGTCTCCGAACGATAAGGGAGTGCGGACGTTTGGGCAGATGGTTGGGCATGTGGCGCAGGCGAACTACTTCTTCTATGGCTCGGCGAGCGGCTTGAAGCCGGATGTGGATGTAAAGGCAATCGGAAGCCTGACGGACAAGGACAAACTTGTGGAAGCGCTGCAGGCGTCGTTTGAGTTTGCTCATAAGGCGATTGCGACGCTGACGGCGCAGAATGCGTTTGAGTCAGTCAAAGGCTTTCCGGATGCGACGAAAGCGTCATCGGTGGCGTTCGGGATCGCGCATGGATTCGACCACTATGGGCAACTGGCGGAGTATCTGAGGATGAACGGGTTGGTTCCGCCGGCCAGCACGAAGTAGGTTTGCTGCATTGCAGAGAAGAGCAGTCCCTTTGGGGGCTGCTTTTTTGTTTTAGGGGCGACGACGCGTAGAGGCTGGTTGCGGAGGAGGATCAGCGGAGGAGGTCGTCCATGGGGGTGTCTTCGACGGGGGAGATGGAGCGCAGGACGTAGGTGATGCCGATGGCGGTGGTGTCGGAGTGGATGCGAAGGCTGCGGCTGTAGTAGCCGGAGAGAGTGAAGTTGCCTATGAGGGGAACGTCGAGAGCGTTGGTGAAGCCGTTATCCTCGGTGACGTTGTGGCCGGTGACGACGGTGGCTTTGCCGTTGCGGGAGGGGCCGTAGATCTTCTGGTCGCCGATGGGGAGCTGCTCGTAGGCGTCGCTCTCGAAGGAGATGCCGCGGAGGAGTTCGACGCTGAGGCCGATCTGGAAGTGGGCGAGAGGGCCGAGTGATGTGTAGTTTTTGGTGACTGTGCGATTGACCAGCGTTGTGGAGTCACCGGCGCCGATCTCGAGGTTCGGGGTGATGCGGCCGAAGGTGCGCTCGAAGTGATTGTTGATGTCGAAGGTGACGCGGCCGGTGGTGAGGCCGTATTCTTTGTCGCCGGTGGGTGCCGTGACGAGGCCGGTAAGCTGGTATTGGTACGCGTGCGGGATGAATTGAGCGTGGAAGCCGAGGACGAGGTCGCCAGGTTCGCCGCGCTGGTTGACGAGCTTGGCGGTGGGCTTGGGATGGGTGGAGCGGCTCTCGGCAAGGCGGTAGAAGTAGATGGGGATGGTGGCGTCGATGGAGAAGATGTCGTTGAAGCTGTAGCCGACGGCGGGAGTGGCGAGGGTCGCCCAGCCCGTAACGGAGTCATGGACGCCGGAGATGGTGAGGCCGCCGTTCCAGCCGTGGAGCGGGGCTGCGAAGCCAGGGACTTCGGGGATGTCCAGCGAGGTTTGGGTGGCGGAGGGTTGCGGCTCGGGTGGCTTGTCGGCAGGGAGTTGCGCGATGGCGGGGAGCGCGAGCAGCAGAAGGAGGATGCAGCAGGATACACGGCGGAGACGACTTAGCGGCAAGGATGCACCCCGAAGTGAGCCCTGTCGTGAGCATGACATCTTTGGGGAGGGTAGCCAACTACTTTTGCGGCTGGGATATTGCGGCAGCTAATGCCTGTCAATCCGCGGGATGTTGGTGGAGCTTCCGAGATATTGGATGAGGGCAGAACTAGCGCTCTCCAAGGGGAATGTAACGCACGGGGTAAGCGGGGCCGGTGTAGTCGGCGCGCGGGCGGATGAGGCGGTTGTCGTCGTGCTGCTCGATGACGTGCGCGGCCCAGCCGGCGATGCGGCTGACGGCGAAGATGGGAGTGAAGAGGTCGATGTCGATGCCGAGGGTGGTGTAGGTGGAGGCGGAGTAGAAGTCGACGTTGGCGTTGAGCTTCTTTTCCTGCTTGACGAAGAGCTCGATCTTGCGGGACATGTCGAACCACTTGGTGTTGCCTGCGGCTTTGCCGAGTTCTTCGGACATGCGGCGGAGATGGGTCGCGCGGGGATCTTCGGTGTGGTAGACGCGGTGGCCGAAGCCGGAGATCTTTTTCTTCTCGGCGAACATTTGCCTGACGTATTCGACTGGGTCGGCGCCGGCCTTGTCGATGGCGTAGAGGAGGCGCATGGTCGCTTCGTTGGCTCCGCCGTGGAGCGGACCTTTGAGCGCGCCGATGGCGCCGGTGATGGCAGAGTGGATGTCGGCGAGGGTGGCGGCGATGACGCGGGCGGCGAAGGTGCTGGCGTTGAGCTCGTGGTCGGCGTGGAGGATGAGCGCGATGTCGAAGGCGCGGGTGGCGGTCTCGGAGGGCTTTTCGCCGTTGAGCATCCAGAGGAAGTTGGCGGCGTGCGAGAGGGTGAGGTCAGCCTCGACGATGGATTTGCCTTTGCGGATGCGATCGAAGATGGCGACGATCATGGCGATCTGCGCAGTGAGGCGAAAAGATTTGCGGACGTTCGCGTCGTGGGAGCTGTCGGCTTCGTCGGCGTCGTAGATGCTGAGGAGGGAGACGGCGGTGCGGAGGACCTCCATCGGGGTCGCATCTTTAGGAACGCTGCGGAGGAGGTCGATGATTTTGGGATCGAGCTTGCGGGCGGCGGCGAGTTTTGCGGAGAAGTCTTTGAGTTCGGCGGAGGTGGGGAGTTTTCCGAACCAGAGGAGGTAGGTTGTCTCCTCGAAGGTGGATTTCTGGGCGAGTTCGTGGATGTCGATGCCGCGGTAGGAGAGGACACCGGCGTCGCCGTCGATCCAGCAGATGGAGGAGGTGGTGGCGACGATGCCTTCCAGGCCTCTCGATGCGACAGCGGTAGACATAAGACGATTCTCCAGAGCAAAACTTAGTACATCTGGTTATAGCGCAGCGGAGAAACGGTTGTCACGGCGGGATGCGCGAATATCGGTATCTCTGTGCGACTAAGGTGTTAGGCGCTGGTAAAGAGAAATGTGGAAACGATGGCAAAGAGGAAATACAGGGGTCCTTCCCCTTCGGCTACGCTCAGGGTCAGGATGACGAGCTTGTTTTGAGCGTTGTGCGGGCAGGGAAGTAGGGTGTGAGGTCGATGGAGGGGGCGACGCCGGAGAGAAGTTGGGCCATGACATGGGCGGTGGCGGGGGCGAGGAGGATACCGTCGCGGTAGTGTCCGGTGGCAATGAAGTAGTTGGGATGCGTGGGTAGAGCGCCGAGGAGAGGAAGACCGTCGGGAGTTGCGGGACGGAGGCCGGCCCAGGCTTCGAGTTGACGGGCGTCGGCAAGTGGGGGGAGCAAGGCTGCGGCGAGAGAGTGCAGGCGGGCGATGTCGGCGGGGTGGAGGGTCTTGTCGAAGCCGGCGTCTTCGACCGTCGCTCCGATGATGGCTCGGCCGGCGTTGGGGCCGGAGGTTCGGGGGACTATATAGATGTCGGGAGTACGGACGACTGACTGTAGCCGAAGAGAGGGCGGGAGGGAGACGGCGAGCATCTGTCCCTTCTTAGGTGTGACCTGGAGATTGGCAAGGTGGGATGTGGTGGAGGCCCAGGCGCCGGTGCAGTCGACAAACTGCGAGGCGTGGAGGACGCGGGTGGGAGTGTGGATCTCGATGGCGTTGTCGACGGGACGGGTGGAGAGAACGGGAGTGTTGGGCTGGAGGTCGATCGTGGTAGCGCGGACGGTGGCGAGTAAAACGGTGGCTAGTTGGCGCGGATCGATGCTGCGCTCGTCGAGGAGGAGGAAGCGGTGGCTGCCGGGGGTGAGTGCGGGAAGATGGTGGGCCAGATCCTCGGGTGTGAGTTCGCTGCCCGTGGTGGGGAGGTGGGGAGGGAGGGCTTGCAGGGTGGTGTGAGTCTGGAAGGGGACGAGAACACCGGTGAGATCGTGGAGGTGATTGAGGAAGGCGGGATAAAGCGAGAGGCTGAGGTCGGCAAGGGGGCGGAGTTGGGGTGGGTTGTGGGGATCGCTGGCGGCCAACATTCCGGCAGCGGCGGTAGAGGCTTCGCCGAGAGGGGCGGATCGTTCCAGCACGGTAACGCGCACGCCGTGGCGGTGAAGTTCGAGAGCGAGCGAGAGGCCGATGATGCCGGCCCCGGCGATGCAAATGTCGGGATCCGAAGAGGGGTGATGCATGGAATAAGTTTAGTGGGCTTGCGGAAAGGTTATAGTTTGGGTGTACTCGTAAGCAGATGCCGAGCGGTCTGTGATCGGCTGGATGGCGGTAGGGAACGAAATGCAGGGAGCGGTAGTCCAACAGGAAACGGTGATCTAAACAATAGGTACTGTGATCGAAACGACAAGAACGAGGAGAATGCAATGGGCGACGAAGAGTACGTAGAACAGAGGTCAATTGGGGGAGCGTTGCTGGCAGTGGTAGCGGCGGCGTTGCTGGCTGCGCTGGGTGGGCTGGTGTGGTCGTACGGCCTGCAAAACCATCTTTCCGCGGCGGAGAAGAAGATTGCCGCGGCGGATCAGAAGAACGCAGAGCTGACACAGCAGCTGGAAGCGACCAACGCCCGTCTGCGGGCGACGAGTGAGACGCTGGGGCAGAGTGTGGGGATGACCCAGAAGCAGATTGAACTGCGGGCCCAGAGCATCATGGCCGCGCAGAGGGCGGCGGATGCCAAGCTTGAGCAGGAGCAGGCGGCGACCGCGAAGCAGATTGGAGCGGTGTCGACCGATGTTGCGGGCGTGAAGACGGATGTGGGCGGCGTGAAGACGGATGTCGCGACGACCAAGTCCGATCTGGAGGCGACCAAGTCACAGCTGACCCGCGTGATGGGGGATGCCGGGGTGATGAGCGGCCTGATCGCTACGAACCATGATCAACTCGAGATTCTGAAGCATAAGGGGGATCGTAACTATCTTGAGTTCACGCTGCAGAAGAACGCAAAGCCGACGCTGCTGTCGACGATCAAGCTGCAGTTGAAGAAAGCGGACGAGAAGCACTCGAAGTACACGCTGGTGGTGAGCTCGGACGATCGCAACATCGAAAAGAAGGACAAGGGGCTGGATGAGCCGGTGCAGTTCTACAACGGCAAGGACCCCGTGCTGTTCGAGATCGTGGTGAACGTGATCGGAAAGAACACGGTGTCGGGGTATCTATCGACTCCGAAGACTACAGGGAAGGCAACGACCGGCGGGGAGTAGTAGCGAACGTTTAGTTCGTGCAGACGCAGAAAGGGGGACGCTCATCGCGTCCCCCTTTCTGGTTGCCTTCGTTGGACTACTTCTTTTTTGCGGCCTTCTTCGCTGGTTTCTTGGCTGCCTTTTTTGCTGCTTTCTTAGTTGCCATTTTGCCTATTCTCCCTAGTGATTAGACATCGTATTTACAACTCGCTGCATAGCAGCTAACGAAGGTATAGATTTACGTAATTTCACTGTCAAGAAAAAAATGAACAAAACGCAAAATTCTTTTTGGGGGCGCGACGAGAAAACGGGGTCGGTTTGACTGTCCGCGAACGAAATTTTGAGTCGTGAGAGCGACGTCACAGAGAAAAAAAGAAGAGTTGGAAATCAAAGTTTGTATGTGGAGAGCTGAGGACTATAGTCGTGAAAAGCAAAAAACCAACAGCCATTTATTTCCGGCTGATTTGATTTCAGTACCACGGGAGAGCGCTGAATGCGTGCAAAGAACGTGATCGCGACGGTTGTCTGTCTTCTTCTTACGAGCGCATTGGTGGCGCAGAAACGAAACATCACTGAGAAAGATATCTTCAACTTCACGTGGATCGGCGATACGCAACTTTCGCCGGACGGGAGCCGCGCGGTGTATGTGCAGACGACTGTCAATGCGAAGCGGGATGGGTATGATACGGCGCTTTACCTTCTGGATACGGGCCTGCCGATGACACCGCCTCGCCGGCTGACAAACGGTCCGCACGACGCGCAGCCACGGTGGTCGCCGGACGGAACGCAGATTGCTTTTACACGTGCAGTGGAGAAGGACGGCAAGACACAGCCGGCGCAACTCTACCTGCTTTCGCTGTCTGGAGGCGAGCCGGTGCAGGTGTCGGCGATGGAGAAGGGAGTTGGTTCGCCACAGTGGGCTCCGAACGGAACGTGCATCGCGGTGCTAAGCGAGACGCCGATTGTGCCTGAGCCGAAGACCGATAAAAAGGACGGGGCGAAGACGGAGGAGCATAAGAGCGATGTGCGGATCATTACGAAGGCGGTGTATCGGAATAACGGGACGGGATACCTGGATACAAAGGATGCGTCGCAGCTCTATCTGTTCTATACAACGAAGGTGGGATCGAAGCCGGTGACGCCGTGGCAGGTGACGGCGGGCCGGTTCTCGGTGGGCGAGTTCACGTGGCATCCGTCGTCGAGCGATATCTACTACACGTCGGAGCATGTCGATGAACCTTACTATGATCTGCCGCATAACGAGATCTATGTGCTGGACCCGCCGGCGGACGGGGCGACGAAGGATGAGAAGTCGCCGCCGCCGTTGAGTACGCTGGTTGCCAAGCTGACGTTCGATGCCGCAGGGCTGGCCATTTCGCCGGATGGGAAGCGTATGGCTTTCCATGGGGAGGATCAGCCGGTGACAAAGCCGAGGTCGCATCAGCAGGCGGATCTGTTCGTGATGGATATCGATCCGAGCGCAGCCTGCGCCAGCGACTCCGACTCTGCGGAATCTGACGGCGAACTACGACTACGAGGTGGGTGGTGGGGTGGGTGGAGACAATACGGCTCCGCGAGGCGGCGGACGCGGGGGGATGGTGTGGACGTCGGATGGAAAGGCGATCATCGACGTGGTGGGGAAGCAGGGAAGTGCGTTGCTGGTTTCGATCGATACGAAGACGGGAGCGGTGAAGGAACTGACCGCGGAGAAGCAGGCAGTGGTGGGGTTTGCGGTGAAGCCGAACGCGACGAAGATGCTGGCGCTGATCTCGACGCCGGTGAGTATTGGGGATTTGTTTTCAGTGGCGCCGGATGGATCGAAGCAGCAGACGCAGTTGACGGATGTGAATAAGGCACTGTTTTCGCAGTTGAATTTGACGATGCCGGAGGACATGCAGGTGGCGCCTACGGCGAATCCGAAGGATATTGCGGGGAGCAAGATTGAGTCGTTTGTGCAGCTGCCGCCGGATTTCGATAAGACGAAGAAGTATCCGCTGATTCTGAATATTCATGGAGGGCCGCACTCGGCTTATGGATGGGTGTTCGACCATGAGATGCAGTGGATGGCGGCGAAGGGGTATGTGGTGGTGTATCCGAATCCGCGGGGGTCGACGACGTATGGGCAGCAGTTTGCGAATGTGATTCAGCATAACTATCCGGGGGATGACTATCACGACCTGATGGATTGTGTGGATGCGGTGGTGAAGCTGGGGTATGTCGATCCGGCGAGGATGGGAGTGACAGGCGGGAGCGGCGGCGGGTTGTTGACGGACTGGACGGTGACGCAGACGACGCGCTTCAAGGCGGCGGTGGCGCAGCGGGACATCGCGGACTGGTCGAACTGGTGGTACACGGCGGACTTTACGCTGTTCCAGCCGACGTGGTTTGAAGGCTCGCCGTTCGACAAGGTGGAGGAGTTCAGGAAGTATTCGCCGATTACTTACATCACGAAGGTGCAGACGCCGATGATGTTCATTCTGGGGGAGGCGGATTATAGGACGCCGCCGACGGGGGGTGGCGAGGACTTCTTTCGCGCGCTGAAGTACCGGCATATCGATACTGCGATGATCCGGTTTCCGGGAGAGAGTCATGAACTTTCGCGGAGCGGGCAGCCTTGGCATCGTGTGGAGAGGCTGGAGAATATTGTGAACTGGTTCGACAAATATTTGATGGGTACGCCGGAGCCGCAGTATGACATTGTGCCGGCGGGGGCGACGCCGGCTAGTGTGAAGACGAACTAGTAGAGTAGAGTTTTCATCGAGGTGTTTTTTTCGATGAAGGATGTTGTGATTGTTTCGGCAGTGCGGACGCCCGTTGGAAAATTCCAAGGGGCGTTCGCTGATTTAACGGCGGTTCAGCTTGGGGCGATTGCGGTTCGGGAGGCTGTGAAGCGGGCCGGGATTGATCCGGCGAGCGTGGATGAGTGTTTGATGGGGTGTGTGCTGCCGGCGGGGCTGGGGCAGAATCCGGCGCGACAGGCGGCGTTGCAGGGTGGGTTGCCGGATACGGTGTCGGCGATGACGATCAATATGGTGTGCGGCTCGGGACTGAAGGCGGTGGCGCTGGCGGCGCAGGCGGTGATGGCGGGGGATGCGGAGATTGTCGTTGCTGGTGGAATGGAGTCGATGACGAATGCGCCTTATCTGCTGCCGCAGGGGCGCAAGGGTTTTCGCATGGGCGACTCGGTGGTGGTGGATTCGATGGTGAAGGATGGGTTGTGGTGCGCGTGTGAGGACTATCACATGGGCATTACGGGGGAGAATGTCGCGGAGAAGCATTCGATTACGCGGCAGGAGCAGGATGCTTATGCGCTGGCTTCGCATAAGAAGGCGAGTGCTGCGTGGAGGGAAGGGCGGTTTGATGCGGAGGTGGTTCCGGTGAGTGTGCCGGGCAAGAAAGGCGCGGTGACGGTGGTTGCGCGCGATGAGAGCGTGCGTGACGATGCTTCGATGGAGGCTCTTGCGGCGCTCAAGCCCGCGTTCAAGAAGGATGGGACGGTGACGGCGGGGAATGCTCCGGGTGTGAATGATGCGGCGGCGGCGGTGGTAGTGATGTCGGCCGAGAAGGCGAAGGAACTGGGGTTGAAGGCGCTGGTGACGATCAAGGCGCAGGCTACGAGCGGCGTCGCGCCGAAGTGGGTGATGCTGGCTCCAGTGACAGGCGTGCAGTTGGTGTTGAAGCGCGCGGGGTGGAAGCGGGATGAGGTGGATCTGTATGAGTTGAACGAGGCGTTCAGCGTGCAGGCTCTGGGGGTGATGAAGGAGTTGGGGCTGGATGCTGCGAAGGTGAATGTAAATGGAGGAGCGGTGGCGATCGGGCATCCGATTGGAGCGAGTGGGGCGAGAGTGCTGGTGACGCTGATCTATGAGATGATGCGGCGAGATGTGAAGAAGGGTGTGGCGGCGCTTTGTCTGGGTGGTGGCAACTCGGTGGCTTTGGCGGTGGAGCGGGGATAGATTGTGATATTCCCAATAATTTCTATAAAATGGACAACCGTCCTTCAGAGCAAGGACATCTGATTCGGCTAGCTCCCCGATATCTGAGCCGCGTGTGAGAGCCCGGCCTCCCCCTTTAAATCGATTCCTATCGTGGCTCAAATTCCTGGTCCGAAAGGAGAGTTTATGGCTGGTTCTATCGTAGATAGCTTAATGAGTATGCTTGGTCCTCAAGTAGTGGGGCCGATCGCTTCTCGGATGGGAGAGTCGAGCGACGCAGTTCAGCGGGGCCTGCAAGGCGGCTCGGCTGCCATGCTCGCCGGTATTGCCGCCAAAGCTGATCAGCCGGGATTCATGAGTCAGATATTCAGTCTGATCACGAATCCTGCGAACAGTTCCGGCTCGCTCTCGAGCCTTGCCTCGAATCTCGGTTCCACCGCTCCGGGATCTCCCCTGGGCGATCTTGGCGGCCGGTTCGTGTCAACCATCTTCGGCCCGAGCCAGTCCGCGATTACCGACGCGATCGGGCGGTTCTCCGGTCTCTCGGGCAGCAAGGCAAGTTCGCTTATTACCATGGCTGCCCCGCTGGTTCTTGGTTTTTTGGGCCAACACGTCCGGGATAACGGGTTGAGCGCAGCCGATCTTGGGAACTCTCTAAAGGGGGAGACGTCAAAACTCCAGGGATTCCTTCCCGCGGGATTCCGTTCTCTGCTGGGCGGCGTACCGAGTGTGGCCGCGGCCGCGCCCGCTGTTGTAGCCGGCGCGGCCAACCGCTGGCTCTGGCCCCTGATTGTCGCGATCGCGCTGATCCTCGGCTTGATCTGGTTCTTCAATCGAACGAAGGAACCGGTTAGGAATGCGGTGCAGACTACTTCCTCTGCGCTGGGAGATTTTTTCAAAACGAAACTGCCCGACGGGGTCGAACTGAATATTCCTCAGTTCGGTATCGAGAGCAAACTCATTAACTTCCTGAATGACTCATCCAAATCCGTGGATACGACGACCTGGTTTAATTTTGACCGCCTGCTGTTCGATACGGGCGCGGCTACGCTTCAGCCTTCTTCGCAGGAGCAACTGGGGAACATTGCGGAGATTCTGAAGGCGTATCCCAACGTACACGTTAAGATTGGTGGCTACACTGACAATACCGGCGATCCGGCTGCCAATATGGCTCTCTCCGATGCGCGTGCCGAGCATGTTAGGGACGCTCTGACTGCGGCGGGGATTGATCCGTCGCGGCTTGAGTCGAAGGGCTATGGGGACCAGTATCCAGTTGGCGATAACTCCACGGAAGAGGGTCGTGCTCAGAACCGGAGGATAGCGTTGCTTGTGACTCAGAAGTAGGTGCAATCAGCTAAGGTCGTCAACTCGAATGTGTGAGGAAGCCGGTGCAGGTACTTGCACCGGCTTTCCTGATTTTGATATTTGGCTCACCTTTGCATGATTCAGCACTCGATGATGTTCAGAGCTAGGCCAGCTAGCGAGGTTTCTTTGTAGCGGGATTGCATGTCGAGGCCGGTCTGGTACATGGTCGCGATGACCTGGTCGAGAGAGAGTTTGTGGTCGCCGGACTCGTGCATGGCCATGCGGCAGGCGTTGATGGCTTTGACGGCTCCCATACCGTTGCGTTCGATGCATGGGATCTGAACTAGACCGCCGATGGGGTCGCAGGTCATGCCGAGGTTGTGCTCCATGGCGATCTCGGCGGCGTGTTCGATTTGGGCGTTGGTGCCGTTGAGTGCGGCGACAAGTCCTCCGGCGGCCATGCTGCAGGCTACGCCGACTTCTCCCTGGCAGCCGACTTCTGCTCCGGAGATGCTGGCGTTTTCTTTGTAGAGGATGCCGATGGCGGCGGCGGTGAGGAAGTAGCGGATGATGCCTTCCTGTTTTTCTTCTGGGGTTCCTTCTGTGAAGCGGGTGTAGTAGTTGGCGATGGCGGGGATGACGCCTGCGGCTCCGTTGGTTGGGGCAGTGACGACGCGACCGCCGGCTGCGTTCTCTTCGTTGACGGCCATGGCGTAGACGGTGACCCAGTCGATGGGGGCGAGGGGGTCTTTGGAGCCGATGGTGTTGAGTCGATCGGCGAGGCGGTGGGCGCGGCGGCGGACGTTGAGACCGCCGGGAAGGATGCCCTCGGTGGCGATGCCGCGTTCGGTGCACTGCTGCATAACTTGCCAGATGGCGAGGATGCTGGTGCGGATTTGGGCCTCTGGGGATGGAGGTTCGGCGTAGAGAGAAGAAGCAGGTCCTCCGCTGCGCGAAGGATGACAACTTTGTACGGAATCAGGTGATGGTTGTGGGCGGTTGATCGTGAGGACCGGGTCTTTGAGGAGCGCGACTTCGTTGGCGAGCACAAGTTCGGCGATGGTGAGGTTGTGCTGCTTCGCGGTGGAGAGGAGATCGGCGGCGCTGCGGAAGGGATAAGGGACGGTGCGGGCGCTGGTGTGGCTTTCGGCTGTGCGTTCGGCTTCGGAGACAATAAAGCCGCCGCCGATGGAGTAGAAGACTTCTTCGGCCAGCGTTGTGCCGATGTTGTTGCAGGCGGTGAAGCGCATGCCGTTGGGGTGCGAGGTGACACCGGGGTCGGGGTACATCTGGTTGCGACGGAAGTTGAGGTTCTCGGCTTCGATGAAGGGAATGGTCTTGCTTCCGCCTAGTGCAAGGGAGTTGGTTTTGCGGATGGCGGCAATCTTTGCTTCGACGGTGGCGGGGTCTACGGTGTCGGGTGCTTCGCCGAGAAGGCCGAGGAGGATGGCACGGTCGGTTCCGTGGCCGATGCCGGTGAGGGCGAGCGAACCGTAAAGATCGACCGTGACCTTTGCGGTTTTATCGAGGAGATTTTTGGAAGCGAGTTCGCGGGTGAAGCGGAGGGCGGCGCGCATGGGACCGACAGTGTGAGAGCTGGAGGGGCCGATGCCAATTTTGAAGAGTTCGAAGAGGCTGGTATTCACGGTGGCTATTGTAGGCGTTTGCGGGTGGACCTGGCTGGCTTTGCTGATTGGCTGGATTTCTTTTCGGACTGCTTCTTCTGAAGGTTGTGATAGGCGGTGCTCAGGGCCCCGGCGATCAGGGACTCGTCGGCTTTGTGGAGATGGACGAAGGTCATGCCCATGCGTCCCCAGCCGCCCTGGACGGGGGAGAACGCCTGCGGCTGTTCGGCGATGAAGGCTTGTTGCTGTTCTGGCGTGAGCTTGACGACTCCGAAACCTTTCTCCTGCGCGGAGAGGGTTGCGAAGATGCGATTGTTGAGCCGGAAGTCGGGGTGGTTCATGTGGGAGCTTTCCGCGGCCCCCGGAAGCTGGAGTGCGAGGCGACGGAAGAGTTCGACGCGCGGATCCATAATGGCTATTGATTTTAGCCGTTTGCCGCTGGCGATAGCCTCCTCGTTGACTGCTTACTTTCCGTTGGGTGCCTAGAAGGCATATCCGACGCCGAACGAGAGGACCGGAAAGAAAGAGGCGTAGCTGAGGTTGTGGTTGTTGCGTGCAATGAAGGCATCGAGATTCGACTGGAATCCGGGATCCTGATTGGCCGAATAGCATCCGATCGATGGTGGATAGTTGGGATCGCATGCGCTCCCGCCGAAGTCAACGGTCAACTTCGGTTGAGCTACGTAGTAGAAACCTGCCTCTACCGGAAAGCTGAAGTGGGTCTTTGTTCGGGGAATCATGTTGCCGAATCCGAGTGTGAAGCCGGGTGAGACTCTGCGGAAGGAGATGGATCCGGAGCCATGAAGGGGGTCTGTGCTGCTGCTGACGTAGTTGTAGCCGTTCAAGGTGATGATGCTGCCGGATGGAATGATTGCTGTTGCACGGATCTGGTTGTTGTTGGCGAAGACGAGCTCTGGGCTGAGCCGGAATCGGCCACCGAAGGGAAACCAGTCAAGCGATGCGTGACCTGACCGCATTTGGAGTTTGGCGGCGATGTTGGCTCCCTGTTCCTGAAACGCGGTTGAATAGCTGAATGAGTCAAACCCTGCACGAAGATTGAACCTGCCGGCGAGAGGGGTCGCCAGGTCGAAGCCCACTCCGCCCAGGCCGGTATGCCAGTCGATCCCGAGTCTCGTAAACGGTCGAATGGGTTTGGGCGCAACAGACGCAACAGGCACGGAACGTACAAATGCCGCCGCTGTGGAATCAGTGTGGGATTCACTACTGTTCGCACTCGAAGCAAGCAGAGGCTGGACGGAAGAATCGGAGAGGAGTGCCTGATTCGTTGGTTCGTGCCCAGTGATGTTTTGGGCTAGACCATGATGGATTGCAAGAAGCGTGGCAACGGTGACAGCGGCAGAGAGGTAGCGGCGCGAGATCATGTACGTGTTCCGTCCTTTGTTGAATTCGAGGTCTTGAGTGGAGGGCGAAGCTCAAGCGGGTTTCGCTTAGCCGGCTTATCGGCTCAGGGAGAAACAACTTGAATGCCGGGACGGCGAGGTTGTGGGAGGAGATCGATCTGAAACGGGGGCCGGTCCAGATGAATTTGGGGGAGTGCTATACTCTGCGAACATCTTCCGCCACAAGGGTTCATCAGGCTCAGAATGCTTTTTACGGCTCGCAGTGCTGCAGTGTATGGGATTGACGCCCACATCATCGAAGTCGAAGTTGATTTTTCCCAAATCAAGTTAGACCAGGAGCAGTTCCACACAGTAGGGTTGCCGGATGCAGCCGTGCGGGAGAGCCGCGACCGAGTGCGGTCAGCGATTAAGAACTCAGGTTTTGATATTCCGCCGACGCGGATCACGATCAATCTGGCTCCCGCGGATCTCAAGAAAGAGGGTTCGGGATTTGATCTTCCGATTGCGATCGGGATATTGGGCGCGTATGGCGCGTTGCATATTAAGGATGTCAGCGACTACCTGCTGGTGGGAGAGCTGGGGCTCGATGGCAGCCTGCGGGCGGTGCAGGGAATGCTGCCGATTGCGGTGGCGGCGCGGGCGAAGGGTATCAAGAACCTGGTGATTCCGGCGAGTAATGCGCGTGAGGCGGCGGTGGTGGAGGGGGTGAACGTCTATCCGGTGAAGTCGCTGCTGGAGGTGCGGGAGCTGCTGAACTCAGCGGCGATGGGTGGGATCAAGGCGACGCCACTAAAGGTCGCGACGACGGAGCTGCTGAATGAGATGCAGCACTTTCCGTTCGACTTTAAGGATGTGCGCGGGCAGCAGGTGGCGAAGCGGGCGCTGGAGGTAGCGGCTGCGGGTGGGCACAACATTTTGATGATCGGGCCGCCGGGGTCGGGTAAGACGATGCTGGCGAAGAGACTGCCATCGATTCTGGCTCCGCTGCGATTTGAAGAGGCGTTGGAGACGACGAAGATTCATTCGGTCGCGGGGGTGCTGGATGCGGAGCAGGGGTTGGTGGCGCATCGGCCGTTTCGCTCTCCGCACCATACCATCTCGGACGCCGGGCTGATTGGTGGGGGAATGATGCCGCGGCCCGGTGAGGTTTCGCTGGCGCACAACGGGCTGCTGTTTCTCGATGAGCTGCCGGAGTTTCCACGGAATGTGCTGGAGGTGCTCAGACAGCCGCTGGAGGATGGGCATGTGACGATTGCGCGGGCGGCGATGAGTTTGAGTTTTCCGGCGCGATTTATGCTGGCGGCGGCGATGAATCCTTGCCCTTGTGGGTATTTTAATGACAAATCGCGGGAGTGTATGTGTACGCCGCCGATGATTCAGCGATATGTTTCGAAGGTTTCGGGGCCGCTGCTGGACCGGATCGATATTCATATTGAGGTTCCGGCGGTGCAATATAAGGAGTTACGGGGTGGGGCGGCGGCGGAGGGGTCGGAACATATACGGGAGCGAGTGTTGGCAGCGAGGGAGCGGCAGCATGCGCGGTTTGGGCAGGCGGGGGAACGGACTGGGCGCAATGGAGGGGGGTCGTCGAAGGCGGCTTCGCGGCAGATATTTGCCAATTCGCAGATGAATACGCAGCAGATACGGGCTTATTGTGAACTTTCGTCGGATGCGGAGAGGTTGCTGGAGCGGGCGATGCAGCAGCAAGGCTTGAGTGCGCGGGCGCATGACCGTATCTTGAAGGTAGCAAGGACGATAGCGGATCTTGGAGGCGAACAGGACATTGCGGTGAAACACATTGCGGAGGCGATTCAGTACCGCACTTTGGACCGTAGTTACTGGTCTTAACATGGTCAAAACGCGGTGAGAGCGAGCGAAATTGTGGGGTTGCTCGTGGGCGAGATAATTCTGTTTCTGGAATATCCTTATTAACAGGTTCCCAAAAAAAGTATTGACCTTAGGCGTCGGACAGTTTATTTTTCATCATGTATCGCAGTTGCCCGGATCGATAAGGATTGCGATGATGTTTTGGCTTGCCAGGATTCTGGCGGGCTCTGTTTCACGCCTGGGCGCGGAGAGCGCTGAATTTTACGGAAGAGACAGTTGCAGAATCTGCTGGTCCTGAACCAGCGAGGTTTGGTCCGTCTGCTGAGGTTGGCGTTCATCAAACTAATTGAATTTGTGGCAGATTGCAGGAATCCTATCAAGGTATTCTGCGTCTAATGTATAGCGGCAGACACGGCAGCAGTTCATCAAAAATCGGTTGCCAATTGAAAGTATTTCAGGCGAGGAGCGCAAGAAGACGCTTACGCCTCAAAGAGGAAAAGGAGAAAACTATGCGCTCGGATCTTATTTTTGGAGCTCTCACGCACGTGAACAACCGTTATGAACTGTGCCAATTGGCGTCGAAGGCAACGCGTAAGCTGCACAAGCCAAACACCCGGCTCCAGGACACGACCAACGAAGTATTAGACCGCTTCCGGGACACCATTCCGATGGATGAGTCCGAAGCTGTTGTCCAGAAGGTACAATTACAGGAACGCCGCGCGGCTTAACGCGCGGCAGTTTCACCCACCGTCACTTCAACCCATTACCCGCATTACAACCCATCCGCAGCTCTGATTCTCCACTAAAATTTGGCCTTCCGTACGATCCCTTCAGCAGATCCCGCCTCATATTCGAACATCCCTCCTAAAGATCAAATCCCAGGTAAAACATGACTATTTCTGAATTAAAAGAACACAATATCGCCGAGTTGAGTAAGCTTGCGCGTGGCCTCGACATTGCCGGCACCAGTGGTCTGCGAAAGCAGGACCTAATCTTCAAGATTCTGCAGGCTCAAAGCGAGAAGGAAGGTCATATCTTCGCTGAAGGCGTGCTCGAGATTCTGCCGGACGGCTACGGCTTCTTACGTTCTCCTGATTACAACTACCTGCCTGGTCCGGATGACATTTATGTCTCGCCTTCGCAGATCCGCAAGTTCGACCTGAAGACGGGCGATACGATCAGCGGCAATGTGCGGCCGCCGCATGAGGGCGAGAAGTATTTTGCCCTGGTGAAGATCGAGGCGATCAACTTCGAGTCGCCGGAAGAGACGCGGAACAAGATTCTGTTCGACAACCTGACCCCCCTGTATGCGCAGGAGCGGGTGAAGATGGAGACGGTTCGGGAGCATATCTCGGGCCGCGTGATGGACCTCCTGACGCCGGTGGGCAAGGGACAGCGCGGGTTGATCGTCGCTCCGCCGCGTACTGGAAAGACGATGCTGCTGCAGTCGATTGCGAACAGCATTACGACGAACCATCCTGAGGTCGTGCTGATTGTTCTGCTGATCGATGAGCGGCCGGAAGAGGTTACGGACATGCAGCGCAGCGTCAAAGGTGAAGTGATAAGCTCCACCTTCGATGAGCCGGCTGCGCGTCACGTCCAGGTCGCCGAGATGGTGATCGAAAAGGCGAAGCGGCTGGTGGAGCATAAGCGCGATGTGGTGATCCTGCTGGACTCGATTACGCGTCTGGCGAGGGCTTACAACACGATTGTTCCGCCGTCGGGCAAGGTGCTCTCAGGCGGTGTGGACTCGAATGCGCTGCAGAGGCCGAAGCGGTTCTTCGGTGCGGCCCGCAATATCGAAGAGGGCGGTTCGCTGACGATTATTGCTACGGCGCTGGTTGATACCGGTTCGAGGATGGACGAAGTGATCTTCGAAGAGTTCAAGGGAACCGGCAACATGGAGGTCATTCTGGATCGCAAGCTTGTTGATAAGCGTGTGTTCCCGGCGATCGATATTCAACGCTCCGGTACTCGTAAGGAAGAGTTGCTGATTCCGAAGGAAGATCTGCAACGGACCTGGATTCTGCGCAAAGTGCTGAATCCCCTGTCGCCTGTTGAGGCGATGGAACTGCTGACCGATAAGCTGGCAAAGACCCGGAATAATCAGGAGTTTTTGCACAACATGAGCTCAATCTAGAATCTCGTTCTTTTAGTGAGAAGAAGCGCAGCCCAACGGCTGCGCTTTTTTTTGTTGAAGGCTATGTTGTTGCGAGGACAAGAGTTCAGTTCGTCAGGTACGAGGAGTGTGCCGTTGACTAGTAAAACTCCTAGTTTTCGCCAGCCTCCCGCGCTGATATTTTTCGCGTATTGCGTTATCGATAGACCGGTTATGGGAAGTGCCAGCGACTCGATCGAAGAACGACGGCTTCAATCTATTGTCGAGTTTTTCTGCATCACATAGGTTGAGTCGATCGCTAAAGGTCTCATTGCCCTGTTGCGGGAAGCCAGATAAGGATTAACCAATCCCGAAGCTTGGCCTCTGTGGAGTATCCGCGAACTGTGGAGTTGAAAGAGGTGCGCCTTGGATCTCTCGCCAATTCTGGAACAGCTGGCCGACGTAAAGCGCCGCTACCTGAGTGTTGCGATGGTGGTTCTGGTGGCTTTGGCAACTACCGGAAGTGCGCATGGTGACGTGGCGCTCCTGATAGAGGAACCGTATGGATTTTTCGGGAGCATTAATCCGACGGGCCACTCGGCAATTTATCTCAATCACGTATGCGCCGAATCGTCGACTTTGCTGCGTCGTTGCGAGCCCGGCGAAATGGGTGTGGTGATCAGCCGTTACTCAGGCATTCGGAAGTTCGACTGGGTTGCCATTCCGCTTCTGCCATATCTCTACGCTGTGGAGCGAGAGGAGGATATACCGGAGTGGGCGGAACAACCCGCAATTGCCGCGATGAGGGAAGAATATGCCGAGGCCCATCTGGGAGCTTTGGCTTCTGATGCCAGTGAAGCGGATAGCGAGAGCGTATGGCCTCAATTGTTGGGAGTGGCGTACATCCGAAAGATTTACAGCTTCGAAGTTGTCACGACGAGAGAACAGGACGATCGTCTGATCGCTGACTTTAACGCAAGGGAGAACCGGAGTCACTTCAATCTTTTCACGAATAACTGCGCCGATTTTTCGCGCACTCTGCTCAATTTCTACTATCCGGGGGCGGTGCACAGGAGCATCACAGCGGATGCGGCAATTACGACGCCGAAACAGATCGCCAAGACGCTGGTGACTTATGCGCACCGCCACGATCAGCTCGAATTGAGAGAGTTTGTGATTCCGCAGGTGCCGGGCAGCATACCTCGTAGCCATAAGCCTCGAGGCGTTGTTGAGGCACTTCTAAAGACCAAGAAATACATGGTTCCGATCGCGGTCTTCCACCCGTATGTCCTGGCGGGCATCGCGGCGACCTATCTGACACGTGGCCGGTTCGACCTGGCGAAGCATGCGCCTGTGATCCCTGTGATGGATCAGGCGAAGACATTTGTCAGCGGTAAGCCTGGCGTTGACGGTCATAGAGATCAGGCGCCTCTAATATCCGTTGGCGATGAGGTATTGCTCGGTCAGCTCGAATTTCCTGTCAGGATTTTCGTGCCGGCGTTCGGCGTATTTGCTGAGGACGTCGACCTCGATGTTGAGCGGGGCGCCGGTGGGCAGGGTGTGGAGACTGGTGGCCGTGTAGGTATGGGGGATGATGGCTACCTCAACTTCTTGGCCGACGATGGAGGCGACGGTGAGGCTAATGCCTTCAATCGTGATTGAGCCCTGCGGAACGACGTAACGGGTGAGAGCTTCGGGAAGCTGGATGCGGAGGCGCCAGTCGGTTTCGGGAGCGGTTGGCGTGATGGGCGTAAGAGCGAGGAGAGTTGCAGTGCCGTCGACGTGGCCCTGGACGACGTGGCCGCCGAGAGGTGAGCCGGCGGGGGTGGGAAGCTCGAGGTTGACGACGGCATCGGGGCGCAGATGGGAGAGCGTGGTGCGGGCTATGGTCTCGGCTGCGAGGTCGGCGGAGAAGCGCGGGGGGAAGGCGTTGGGTTCGATGCTGAGGGCGGTGAGGCAGACGCCGTTAACCGCGATGCTGTCGCCGGTGTTGAGGCGCGCGGTAAGCGTGGGTGCCGCGATGGTGATGCGAGTCGCGCCTGCGGTGGGCGTGACGGCGAGGAGAGTGCCGGTGGTTTCGATCAGGCCGGTGAACATAGATATAGGGTACAGGTTACGGGTTTCAGGACTCGCGTCGATTCCTTACCAACGGCAAATGACGCCATCGTTGCCGGCGCCGGTGCCGAGATTGCAACTCCAGGGATTGGGTGGCGTACGGGCGATGCCAAAGATTGCGCCGTCCATGATGGGTATGCTGCAGAGCGGGTGAGCGGCGGCATAGTCGTATATGCCGGGCAGGTTTTTGCAGGCGGGAATGGGGCCGGCTGGAGTAATCGGAACCGTTGTACCGGCGGGCGCGAAAATGATGCGGTAAAGAGGCGCGTCGTCGCCGTAAACCTGGGGATCGTTGGGCCAGGAATAGGCGTGGGGGAAGACCATGTGAATGGTATCGTCGCCGACACAGAGGGAGTTTGTCCCGTTGGGGTCGACGCCTTTGCAGGTGCCGAATGGAGGTTGCGTCGATTTATCCATGATGCCGGTGTAGGGATTCACATAGTCGTAGGGGAAGGTGCAGACATCGGCGGAACATTTTCCCTGCGGGTTATCGACGAATCCGCGAAGCACACATCGATTATTGGTTTCGCTGCCCGGATTGATCCAGCATGCGCCATTGACGGGGCAGTCGGAGTCTTTGGAGCAGACTGTCTTGTTGGTCGGGAAGTACTGGCTGGGATCGCCGGCGCAGAAGGTTTTCCAGTTATAGCAGGTGGGATCGGAGATGTTGCAATCCATCTTGGGTTCGACCGGGAACTTGTACTTGCCGCAGTTCGAGAAGCAGGCTACTGTACTGTCACCGCCCAGGGGTTGCCCGTTGTTGTCCAGGATGACGAAGCCAAAATTTTCTGCGTAGGGACCCTTCGTAGTGAGGTCCGATCGCTTAAGCCGGAATGCTGCGGGACAGTTGTTGTTCGCTCGAATGTCTTCTCCGTGGACCGACATCGGAGAGTTCGGAGGAGTGACTCGGGAGTTTGTTAACCAAAAGACGTTTTGGGGGGATCCGGGGTCTTCGGCAGTTCCACCTACGGCCTCGATATCGATGGTGAGGCTTGCGCCGTTTACCGCACTAATATCGAAGTTATCGAAGAAGTAGGGGGCGCCGGTTGTGGTTTTCCCAGGTTGATAGAAGGTCCACTCGGTGATCGTGGTGGCTCCGGGCGGTCCGAGCTTGGCTTTGCTGACGTCGTATACGCCACCGGCTCCGCCGGTTTCGCACTGCGCTTTGTCCGCAGGGATGTCGTAGCGGCAACCGGTACGCGCCCAGATATTCGGAGCAACACTGCCCTCTGGTTTGGTGTTCGCCCATGCCGGCGGTATGTCGATAGTCAGGACATTTCCGTGGTTGGGCGAAGGGAAGGGTTGCATGACCCAGGTTCCTTCTCGTGGGAGGACCGAGGTGAGAGGCTGGCCAGCGGTTCGAGCCGCGTTAGCAGCTCCAAGGATTGTCTGGTCGGAACAGTTGACCAGTTGCACGACTCTGACAGCGGGTGGTGTGGGCTTGGGGGTTGGCAAATTTTGCAGGCAAGGATCCGGGGTGGGGACGCGTGGCGGGTTTCTGAGGCGGGCGGATAGATCTTGAGCCTGAGCGTCTGCGATGCAGAACGATTGGAAAACCAGGCTGCAGACAAAGGCGATGAGAGCGAGCGGGAGGAGATGCGGGGGTGGTTGCGGCGGAACAGGATACGAATCGACTGGGGTCGTCATGAGGAGCTCCTGGACGCGGAATTTTCCGTTTTAGGAATCAGACAACTGCTGAAGGGGGGGCCTTTTAGGGAATTCCTGGACGATATGCCCGAGGTAGATGAGCTGTCAAACTGTTGGCCAGGGATCGTGGAGGTAGCCGGTAACGGCGGCGTCGGTGCCGTAGGTGGTTTGGGTAACGCGGCGGAGCTGCTGCTCCACAAGATGAGGGGAGGCGACGCCTTCCGCGAAGGGGATTGCCTGGTCGCCGAGTTTGGTATCAGCGTAGAAGAGGATGGCTTTGTCGACGAGATTTTGACGGAGGAATGCGCCGTTGAGGTGAGAGCCGCACTCGAGGAGGAGGCTGAGGATGTCGCGCTCGGCGAGTGTGGAGAGGACAGCTGGAAGACTGAGACGACCGCCGTAGTCGGGAACGTGATCGACCTCGACGCCAAGAGATCCCAGTGCGGCGGCCTTCGCGGGCGCGGCAGTGGATCCGCAGAGGATGAGGAGATCGGATTCAGTGCCGCGGGTGCTTGTGGCGGAGCGGACTAGTTGCGAGTCGAGCGGGATGCGGAGGTGGGTGTCGAGAATGACGCGGAGAAGTGGGCGGCGGCGGGGCAGTCCGTTGGGACCGAAGAGTCCGCTGCGGTCGGTGAGTTGGGGATCGTCGGCGAGGACCGTGCCGACGCCGGTGAGGACGGCATCGGAGGCGTGGCGGAGGAGTTGGACCTCGTAGCGGGCGGTGGGACCGGTGAGCCAGTGAGGCTGGTTTGGGTGACGTGAGGCAGGCGGTGGCGCGAGCTTGCCGTCTGCGGAGAGGGCGGCCTTGAGGGTGACGAAGGGAGTTCGGTGCTGAATGAAGTGGGCGAAGGCGTCGTTCAGGTTACGCGCTTGTTGCTCGAGGACGCCAACGGTAATTTCGATGCCTGCGGCGCGGAGTCTTTCGATGCCCTTGCCGCTGACCTGGGGGTTGGGGTCCCGGGTGGCGATGACGCAGCGGGTGATACCAGCTTCGATGAGGGCGTTGGCGCAGGGTGGAGTGCGGCCGTGATGGCTGCAGGGTTCGAGAGTGACGTAAGCGGTTGCGCCTTCTGTGTAGATGCCGCGGGCGGCGGCTTGTTTGAGGGCGACGATTTCAGCGTGATCGCGGTTGTCGTAGAGGTGTGCACCTTCGCCGATGATTTCGGGTGTGGCTTCTCCCGGATATTGACGGGTGAGGACGCAGCCTACCTGGGGGTTTGGCGAGGCGAGGCCGATGGTCTCGGCTGCGAGGTTGAGGGCTCGCTGCATAAAGACTTCGTCCTGGGTTTGGGGCGTGTCTTGCGGCATTGTTTCGAGGATAGCGGGTTTCACCGAGAAGATGCTAAAACTGTAGATCATGCGAAATGACAATCCGATGTTGACGCCTCGTGAAGCAGCACGGTTGTTGGGAGTGAGCTATGCAACGATCAAGCAGTGGATCCTGAACGGCAAGCTGAAGACGGTGCAAACGCCGGGGGGGCATCATCGTTTGTCAGAGGCTGCACTAAAGCCTTTTCTGCAGAAGGACAAGATGAAGTCTGCGGTTGAGTCACGTCAGCGATTTCGTCGAGTGAGCGGGAGAAATCAGTTGACCGGCAAGGTGGTCAGCCTTCGGGTGGAGGGTCTGATCGCGGAAGTTGTGCTGTCGGTGGGAGACGCGCAGGTGACGTCGATTATTACGGCGAGCGCGGTTCGTGAGCTTCAGTTGAAAAAGGGCGATACCGTGGCTGCTCTCGTCAAATCGACCGATGTGATGATCGAGCGGCTCGATGACCCGGCTTAGCGAGCGAAAGTGACGAACACCGCGGCAGCGGAGACACCCGCGCGACTCTTTGCAATAGGCGCCGAGGAGTGCGATAGCCGAAATAGTGCAGTGTTTGACTATACGATTTGATTCGACTAACTTCGTATAGGTATATTTGTGACGCTGGATGAATAACGACCCCTCCAGCCTTTTGTTAATTCCTGTTGGCAAAATTGATTGCTGACCGCCGGATGCAGGTCCGGGCTGCGCTCAAGGAACGGCTTCTTTATGAGACTTCCTCGCATTCTTCTCCCCTTTCTCTGCTTTGGCCTTTTCTTCTTTGGATCGATGAGCGGGTCTGCTGCTTTCGGGCAGATTGCGGCCGATCTTCGAGGGCGGGTGCTTGATCCGACTGGCGCTGTTGTTGCCCACGCTCGTGTGGAGTTGACCGAGTCCTCGACGAACGTGCGCCAATCGACGACGTCTTCCAGCACCGGCGACTATGTGTTTACGCATCTCAACCCGGGCGTTTATAGCGTGTCGGTGACGGCAAGTGGATTCAAAACGCTGGACCATTCGGGTATTACGGTGGTGCTGGGGCAGACCGTGAATGCGGATCTCACGCTGAGTCTGGGCGGCGACCAGCAGACGGTGAACGTCGATAGCGATTTTCCGGGGATGCAGGTGGGAACGAGCGATATTCAAACCAACATTTCGCGGCCGACGATTGCGGCGATGCCTCTGAATACGCGCAATTTTATTCAGCTTTCAACACTGGCACCCGGAGTTGAACTGCCTCCGGGAACATTGCTGCCACGGATCAATGGCGGGCGGCCGAGGACGAATGAGTATATCTACGACGGCATATCGGCGCTGCAGCCGGAACCGGGGCAGGTTGCGTTCTTTCCGATCCTCGACGATATCCAGGAGTTCACGATTCAATCGGACAATGTGGCGGCGGAGTTTGGACGCTTTAATGGCGGCGTGGTGAATGTGGCGACGCGATCGGGCTCGAACGCAATTCATGGCAGCCTGTTCGAGTATTTTCGCAACGAGAGTTTGAATGCGCGGAATTATTTTGCCTCTCCGACAGCACGGAAGCCAGAGTATCGGCGCAATCTATATGGCGCTACGCTCGGCGCTCCAATCATTCACGACAAACTTTTCTTCTTCGGCGACTACCAGGGCGTGAAGCAGTTGATCGGTGTGACTCGCATCTCGACGATCCCGACGCTGGCGGAACGGCAGGGAAATTTTTCCGGCGTGTCGAAGATCTTCGACCCTACGACGACGCAGACAGTGGGAGGAAAGTTCGTTCGGCAGGAGTTTCCTAACGATACGATCAATATTCCATTCGATTCTGCGGCGAAGGCTTTGCTGGCGCGGTATCCGACGCCGACCAATCTGACGACAGCTACGAACAACTACAGCCGGACGGCGAATGACTCTGACCACCAGAATCAGTTCGACGTTCGCGTCGATGGGACGTTCAGGACTCGCGATCGTGCGTTTGGACGATATACCTACTACAACGAGGTGGAGTTGCCCGTTGCTCCGCTACCAGATGGGGGCGGGTTGATTAGCGGCGCGGTGCTGGGGACCGGTGGTGTGGTTGGGCAGTCGAACGTGCTGGGTCAGCAGGCGGTGCTGAATGAGACGCATACTTTTTCAGCGTGGCTGCTAAACAATTTTGCGATGGGTTATACGCGCCGAGGCAATACAGTTGTGGGGCCGAGCTTGAGCACCACGGCTTCGTCTGCGTTGGGAATTCCCGGAATTCCAACCAACGCGGCGTTTAACAACGCTTTGCCGTTGTTTACGCTGACGGGTATTCAGCAGCTTGGGCCTTCGGCGAGTACGTTCGCGCAATTTCAAACCGCGGTATGGCAGATTGTGGACACGGTCGACCTGACCAAGGGTGCGCATGCGATCAAGGCGGGGCTCGACTTCCGCTGGTATCAGTTGAATACGGTATCTCCGCCAAACCCGACAGGCTCGTTTGCGTTTACCACGACGGGCACCAACCAGCAGGGTGTGACGAACAGCGGGAATTCCATAGCGAGCTTTTTGTTGGGTCAGGTGGACACTTTCTCGATTGATCTGCAGGAGAGCAAGATTCGCCCGCGCGACATGATCGAAGAGTATTTCGTGCAGGATGACTGGAAGGCTTTGCGACGATTGACGCTGAACATTGGGGCGCGGTGGACACTTCACTTTCCTTCTGTCGAAAAGAACAATCAGGGAGCGGTGTTCAACCTGGCGACACAGCAGTTGGATTATCTGGGACAGAATGGCAACTCACGCAGCGCTCGTGAGTTGCACTACGACAATCTCGCGCCGCGAATTGGCGTCTCGTTTCTGGCGACTCCGAAGACGGTGATGCGGTCGGGATTTGGGATTGTGTTCATCGATCAGTCGGGGATTACGACGCCATTTACTACTCCCCAGTTTCCGTTCATCCAGAACGTGCAGCAGAAAACGCAAGACAGCGTGAATGCGGCGTTCGGTTTGTCGGGAGGGCCGTCGGTGGCGCCGATACCGTTTACGCCGGATGCGGGACTGGGGCAAAGCGTCTACACGGCGAAGAAGACGGCTGGGTCGGGCTACGTGCAGCAGTGGAACCTCGCGGTGCAGCGGGCGATTACGAACAATATGTCGGCGGAGATTGCGTATGTGGGATCGCATATTGTTCATGTGGGGATTCCGGATTCGAATCTGAACCAGTTGACGACGGGCCAGCTTGCGCAGGGGGCATCCCTGCTGACGCAGGTGAATAATCCCTACTTTGGACAGATTCCTATTTCGAGTTCTATCGGGACGAAGACGGTGAGCCAGGCGCAACTGCTGAAGCCGTATCCGCGGTTTCTGAATGTGGCGACTTACCGGAACAATAGCGGCACGACGAACTACAACGCGATTCAAGGCAAGGTGGAGCAAAGATTCTCTCACGGGGTTTCGTTTCTGTTTGATTACACGCATTCGAAGCTGATCGACGATGCTTCGTCGGTATTCTCGACGACGGTGCTGTCGTCGCCCAATTCGAGCAGTCTCGTGGCGGCAGATACCTTCAGGCCTTATCTGGAGCGGGATTCGTCGAGCGGCGATATGCCGAATGTGACTTCGTTCAGCGGAATCTACGAGCTGCCTGCGGGAAGAGGACATCGGTTCGCGGCGACGGGTGTCGGCGATGCGCTGCTGGGTGGGTGGTCGGTGAACAGCATCTTCTCGCTGCAGTCGGGGATGCCGGTGACGGTGACGCAGGCGACGAACAATAACGCTTTCGCGGGTTTTGCGCTACAGCGGCCTAATATCGTCGGTAATCCGAAGTTGCCGGCAAGCCAGAGGACGCCGGCGCATTACTTCAACACGGCAGCGTTTGCGACTGCACCGCAGTTTGTCTTAGGTACGGCTTCGCGGAACCCGGTGCGGGGGCCGGCTTATCGTGATCTGGATTTTGCTCTCGTCAAACATACGAAGCTGATTGAGGGGATGGATATGGAGTTCCGTGCGGAGATGTTCAATATTACGAATACGCCTGCGTTTTCGCAGCCGAATGGGAGTTTTGTTCCCCCTGTGATTGTGAATGGAGTTCCACAGCCGACCGTGTTTGGGAGTATTACGAGTACGACGACCGATCCGAGGGTTGTGCAGTTTGCGCTTCGGCTGAGCCGGTAAGCCTAGTCGAGAAGGGAGTCGATGAAGGCTGCGCTGTCGAAGGGGATGATGTCTTCGAGCTTTTCGCCGATGCCGGCGTAGATGACAGGAAGCTTGAGTTCGGTGGCGATGGCGAGGACGATGCCGCCCTTGGCGGTGCCGTCGAGTTTGGTGAGGACGATGCCGGTGACGCGAGCGGCTTCGGTGAAGAGACGAGCCTGCTGGAGGCCGTTCTGGCCTGTGGTGGCGTCCATGACGAGAAGAGTTTGATGTGGGGCGCCGGGGATGAGCTTTTCCGCGGTGCGACGCATCTTGTCGAGCTCCTTCATCAGGTCGGTCTTGGTGTGGAGGCGGCCGGCGGTGTCGACGATGAGGATTTGCGTGCTGCGGGCCTTGGCGGCGGCGCAGGCGTCGTAGAGGGCGGCGGAGGGGTCGCCACCCTGTTTGGTCTTGATGATCTGAACGTCGGAACGCTGGGCCCAGACTTCGAGCTGCTCGATGGCGGCGGCGCGGAACGTGTCGGCAGCGCAGAGGAGAACGGTACGGCCCTGGGCGGTGAAGTAGGCTGCGAGTTTGCCGGTGGTAGTGGTTTTGCCGGTACCGTTGACGCCAACCATCATGATGACTTCGGGTGGAGTAGCGGGATGCGTGATGGGCCGTGCACCTGATTTTCCAAATGCGGATTCTGTTTGGACATTATCGAGGATTTGTTTGAGCTCGGTTTTGAGGAGCTGCTTGAGCTCGTCGCCGCCCTGGATGCCCGTGCGGAGGGCGCGCTGGCGAAGGTTTTCCATGACGAGCGCGGTGGTGGGAGCGCCGAGGTCGGCCGCGAGAAGAAGGGGTTCGAGATTGAGGAGGGTAGTCTCATCGACTTCTCGCGTGAGAGCGATGACTGAGCTAATGGACTCGGTGAAGGACTCACGGGTGCGGGTGACCGCCTGCTTCATGCGGTCGAAGAGACCGCGCTTCGGCTCAGGTGGTTCGGTGGTGGACTGGTCGGATTCTGTCGGGCGTTTGCCGAAGATGGAGAAAGCCATGCTTCCACTAGTTTAGCAATGTGGGGTGGTTCACCAGGGCATTGACATAGGGGTAGCCTGGGCGACTATCTTGGACGGCTATGACTCGATCAGAGCTTTACCAGTTCATCGCGAAACAATCGTTGGCGGTGGTGGGAAGCCTCTCGCCGGAAGGCGTTCTTCAGTCTGCACTTGTGGGGATTGCGGTGACGGAGGATCTTGAGATTGTTTTCGATACTTTGAACACGTCACGCAAATACAGGAACCTTGTTTCCGATACGAGGGCGAGCCTGGTGATCGGGTGGGAGAACGAAACGACGGTGCAGTTGGAAGGGCAGGCGTTTCTGCCGGAGGGCGAGGCGCTGATGCGATACAAGCGCGTCTACTTCGCAAAATGGCCAGATGGACCGAGCCGTCAGAGTTGGCCTGGACTCGTCTATTTCGTGATTCGTCCGAGGTGGATTCGGTACAGTGACTTTAATCAGCAGCCTCCGCTGATCGAAGAACAAGCGTGGGATCTGCCAACCTGAGGTCTGGATCACGAGGCAAATGAAGGGTGTTCGCTCCTAGGCATCGACTGTCTGCGATGGCGAGGGGAGAACATAGGAGGTTGGGTGGGGATGGTATTTGGGCGGCAGAAGCTTCTTTCCTCCGACGCCGAGGACCAGATAGGCGAGGAGAAAAACAAACGATGAAGGCTACTCCGGCAAACAGAACGACCAACCCAAAGTCAGGGTGTTTGGGATCGCGAATGTGGGCGAAAGGTGAATGGGTGCTTCATGCAACGTTAGATGCCGTTTTGCCGCCGGAGGGGAGCTGCGAACCGGCGATTCGGTCAGGCAACATGCGTGGGGGCGGCGGGGGAGTAACTCGAAGTCGGAACAGGCTTTGAGGGAGCCGGAGTGTAGATGCCGGGGCGTACCAGGAGAAGCAAGTACACGAGGAGAATGATGATGAGGACGAGGCCACCGATGAAGATGTGGGGCCGGAATCCCATCACGGTTTTGTGTCTGGGAAGGTCGGGGGGCGGGATGTGGTCATGCTCGTGGCGTTCGTGGCTATGTTCGGACATGCACACTAGCTTACTTTGCAAATTGGATTAAGCGCTGGAAGACCGAGACATATTTTGTTGCGAGGGGAACCATGCTGCGATGTCTGACCTCAGTTCGGTAAAGGGATGCATGGGCGGACGTATGATCTGGGACGTAGTGTGCGGGTCGTTTGCCTTTGGAATCGCCTTCGTCTGCCTGACATTGAGGAAGATAAGCGCTGCAACCAGGATGATGATTATGGCGATACCCGCGGCGATGACCACGGGCAGAAAACTGGAATCACCTTTACGCTCTTCGGGAGTGGGGTCGTTTCTTGAAGCTTGTGGCTCACTCATGCATGGGTAGGATGCTGAAGGCGCTGACTGGGGCTAGATGGCTAACGGTTGATTCCCAGTGGCTCACTCGTCGCGGCCGGGGCGGGACATGAGTTCGCGGATGGCCTCTTTGGGGCTCTTGTTGTGGTGGAGGATGGCGTCCATCTGCTCGGTGATCGGCATCTCGACGGCGTAGCGGGCGGCGAGGCCGAGAGCGGCGGCGGTGCTGCGGATGCCTTCGGCTACTTTGCCGTGCAGGCCTTCCATGATGTCGGGTAGCTGGCGGCCGCGGCCGAGTTCGATGCCGACCGCACGGTTGCGCGAGAGAGAGCCGGTGCAGGTGAGGACGAGATCGCCAACGCCGGAGAGGCCGGCGAGAGTCTGGCGGCGTCCTCCGCAAGCTATGGCGAGACGCGTCATCTCGGCGATGCCGCGCGTGATGAGAGCGGCGGAGGAGTTGTAGCCAAGGTTGAGGCCGTTGGCGACGCCCGCGGCGAGTGCAATGACGTTCTTTAAGGCGCCGCCGAGTTCGACGCCGGGGACGTCGTCGTTGGTGTAGACGCGGAGACTGGGAGAGGTAAAGTCGCGTTGGATGATTTGCGCGACAGGTGGGAACTGGGAAGCAACGACGACTGCAGTGGGCATGCCGGCCGCGACCTCCTGTGCAAAGGAGGGACCGCTAAGTACGGCGAACGGGTTGCCGGTAGCTGAGGCTACGACCTGGGACATGCGGAGGAAGCTTCTCTCCTCGATGCCCTTGGTGGCGCTGAGGACAATCTGGTTCCTGGTGAGCATGGGTGCGATGTGGGTGATGACACCGCGCAGGTGTTGCGATGGGGTAACGCAGAGGAGGATATCGGCTTCGAAGATGGCACGCGGCAGGTCTGAGGTGACGTCGATGTCGGCAGGGAGGGTGAAACCAGGAAGGTAAGGGAGGTTTTCGCCGGCGTCGGCGAGCTGCTCGGCAAGCGCAGCGGAGTGGGACCAGAGGCAGAGGTCGTGTCCGCCGCGACGAGCGAGAGAGAGAGAGAGTGCGGTGCCCCAGGCTCCGGCACCAAGGATGGCGATGCGGCTCATGCAGTCACCTTTTTTTTTTGCCGAAGCGGTTTTCCGTCCCGGCTAGGAGGCGGCGAATGTTTTCGTGATGCTTGACGATGATGAGAAGCGGGATAAAGAGGAAACCGGCGATGACGACGGGGGTTCGCACCGGCACGAAGAGAAGACCGAAGAACGGGAAGAAGGCCGAGCCGATGATGGAAGAGAGCGACACGTAGCGGGTGAAGAGGAAGATGATCAGGAAGATAGCGAAGGTGCAACCGGCGGCGGCAGGAGAGAGTGCGAGGAAGACGCCAAGGGCGCTGGCGACACCTTTGCCTCCGCGAAAACCGAGCCAGATGGGGAAGACGTGACCGAGGATGGCGGCCACGGCGGCGACTACGGCGAGGTCATAGTTGCCGGGCGCGATGTGCTGAGCGATCTTGACGGCGAGAAAAGCTTTGCCGCAATCGAGAAGAAGCGTGGCGATGCCGAGTCCCTTGGCTCCGGAGCGGGCGACGTTGGTTGCTCCAATGTTGCCGCTGCCGGTGGCTCGGATGTCCTGTTTGAGAAAGATTTTGACCAGGAGGTAGCCGAAGGGAATGGAACCCAGAAGATAGGCGAGCGGAATGGAGAGGAGCCAGGGGTTCATGGTCTTCCGATGAGTTTAGCAAGGACAGCGAGGCAGCGAGATAGAAGTTGGCTTGAAGAGTATCTCTATGTTGAGAAGCTAGAGTAGATGGTGACGGATGAGTTCGAGGGCATGCTGGCTGGCCCACCAGCGGATCCGCTCGCGGTCGCCGGGAAGGTGGAACTCTTTGACCTTCGTGTGCCGGCCGTCGGCGAGGGCGATGTAGACGAGGCCGATGGGTTTTTCGGCGTCGGGGCCGGGAGCGCCTGGGCCGGGGCCTGCGATGCCGGTGATGGAGATGCCGAGTGATGCCCCGGTGCGAGTGCGGATTCCTTCGGCAAGGGAGCGCGCTACTTCGGGCGAGACTGGGCCTTTATTTGCGACGAGGTCAGCGGGGACTTGGGCGAAGGTGGTCTTGAGGGCATCGCTGTAGACGACGGCGCCCCCGAGAAAGTAGCGCGAGCTGCCGGGGATCGCGGTGAGACGTTCGGCGAGAAGACCGCCCGTACAGCTCTCAGCGGTGGCGAGGGTGAGGTTGCGGAGGCCGAGGTTGAGTAACACGACCTCCTCGAGGGATTCGCCGTGTGAGGAGAAGATCGCGTCGTCCATCTCGGCTTCGATTTTTTCTGCGAGATCATCGACCCGGCTCTGAGCTTGAGCGAGCGTCGGCTTCGCACAGAGGAAGTGAAGCTGGATCTCTCCTGCTCCGGCGAGGATGGTGGTCTCGACATCGCGGTACTGCTGGTAGATGGGGGCGGTGCGGGAGTCGACGTGCGACTCGGGAATGAGGGCCATGCGGAGCATTCGTTTGGCGAGGTGACGGACGGGAAGCGAGGCGGCGAGGCGCGGCTTGACATCGTCTTCGAAGAGCGGCTTGAGTTCCTTGGGTGGGCCGGGAAGAAGGATGATGATTTTGCGAACGGGTTTGCCGTCGGAGTCTGGTACGGTCGTGTCGAGATATTGCGCGGGGGCACTGCCATTCTGATTGTTGATGACGATGGCGCCGTCGAGGACGTCGGCCTGCTTGGCGTTGTTGGATGGCATGACCATCTGACGAGCGGCGAAGCGTTTGTAGAGTGCGGCGAGAACAGTGTTGTCGGAGTGGAGGCCGATGCCGAGAGCTGCTGCTGCTGCCTCGCGAGTAAGGTCGTCTTCGGTAGGGCCGAGGCCTCCGGAGAAGATGACGATATCGGCACGCGAGAGAGCGATGAGTGCGGCGCTGGTGAGGTGGGCCAGATTATCGCCGACGATGGTCTTGAAGGCAACCTGAACGCCGAGGTCGTTGAGGCCCTCGGTGAGGTAGAGGGAGTTAGTGTCCTGGCGGAAGGGGGTAAGCATCTCGGAGCCAGCGGCGATGATTTCAGCGATCATGTGTTCCTTTGTCACTTGCTGTTGCTGCTTTATCCCAGCTATTGTCACTTTGTCCCGGCTGCTGTTTCTTCAATGATAGCGGCATCGAACCAGTGATCACGCAGAATTGACGCGAGTGGATGGGGCGTTGTTGCAAAGGGGCAAAATTTTCCATTTATTTTTCCTAACCGATGTTGAGACCCAATGTCTAATCCGCAAATATGGGCGCAGGAAAGCGAGCAGCTATGAATCAAGCTCGATGCGACGGCGAATCCGGAACCCTGTCATCTGCGTGCTGCGCTCTTTTGCGCGCTTTGACGAGAAACACAGGAGGCGGTGATGAAGGCTCGTCTTATTACCGGCGCTGTTCTTGGTTTGCTGCTTTCTGTCTATGCTCCGGCGCAACAGGTAACGCAGGGCAGTAGTGAGACCGGCGTTTCTGCAAACAGCCAGCTCACCTTCAAAGAAGAAGTTACTCATCGGATCGCTCTTGCGGAGGCTGATCTGCGGCAGGCGGAGTCTACACATGTATCCGATGTTGAACTCGCCAGGCTTTACGGGCAACTTGGCCTGATGTACGAGGATTTGGGGCAGATGGTGCGGGCGGAAGCGATGCTACAGCATGCGGTCTCCTTGCTTCGTCATGCCGATGAACCGAACGAAGACCTTGCGAAGGCCGTCAGCCGGCTGGGAAACCTGCATGTCGTGATGGGAAAGTTGTCACCGGGTAGAGGTGAGGATATGGAAGCGTTGAAGCTCAGACAGAAGCTCGGAGATCCATTGCAGATCGCGCGAAGCTGGAGCGATCTTGCAGCGCTCTCTATTGCACAACATAAATTTGCGAAAGCGAGAGATTTTGCGCAGAAGGCAATCACTGAGTTCGCTGCGAATGCGCAGGCCGAAGTGATTGACCGGATCGCGGCCCGGTACGCACTCTCTTTGGCGCTTTGCTACCTCAAGGACTGCCCGTCTGCTGTTCCGCTGCTAAAGGACGCCATTGAGGACGCGAAGGCCAGCCAGCAGGTGGGCTTTCCGACAGGGTTAGGCAACTTTCTGCTTGGCTTCGCTTATTGGAAATCGGGCGATATTTTTGACGCGGGCCAGCATATGAAAGAGGGAACAACTGTTATGGGCGAACAGCTTGGCTGGAGTCATCCAATCTATTTGAGTGCGCTAAAAAAGTATGCCCAATTCCTGCGTGAGAACCAACAGGCAGACGTGGCCAATGTCGTGGAGGCTCGAATCCGGCAGGCGGAAGCTGTCGTCGATGTTCATTCCATTCAGACAGCTCAAGGGATCTTTGGCGTGGGGGGATTGCGCTAGATTGATTGCTTCTCCCCAAAGGGTCGCTCACTGTGCCCATTGGGTCTGGCCGGTGCGCGATGGCTCGCGACCAAGGGCTGGATCGCCTGCATGCCTCCCTGTTCGGGCAGAAAGATCGAAAATACCGTCCCGCAGAGCGGTTCGGAGACGCGGGAGCGGACACGCAGGCTGCCGCCGTGCTTCGCAACGAGTTCTCGGGAGACCCAAAGACCGAGTCCCGTGCCAGTATCTTTTTTCGTCGTGAAAAAAGGCTCGAAGATGCTTTCGAGATGTTCAGGAGGAATACCGAGGCCGGTGTCTGCGATGGTGATGCGGACTCCGGCGCGCGCGGGGTTGCGCGGATCGATTGCGGGGTTTGCTTCGACACGGATCGTGGCGCCTTGGGAACAGGCGTCGAGACTGTTCGCGAGCAAGTTGGAGAGGATCTGACGAAGCTCTCCGGCAGAACCGAGGACTTCTCTTTCGGTTTTGGCATTAACGATGAATGTGACTCCGAGGTTGATGGCGCGAGAGGCGTAGAAGTCGGTGACGTCACGGACGATGGCGGCCGGCTTGAAGTAGGCCGCGGTCGATGTTTCGCGATAAAAGCCGAGGGCCTGACGGGTGATGTGGGCGATCCGGCCAATTTCACTCTCGGCCTGCTTCAGCAGTTGGCGAATCTCCTTAAAGTCCTGGGAGTGCTGCGCGATGTAGACCAGGTTGGTGAGGCCTTCCAACGGATTGTTGACCTCGTGGGCGACCGACGCGGCGAGGCGTCCGGCGGCTGCGAGTTTTTCCGCGCGCATCAGCGCATCTTCGGACATCCGGCGTTCGGTGATGTCGCGGAAGACGAGGACGACACCGATCATCTGGCCGTTGCTGTCGTGAATCGGCGCACCGCTATCGTCGATGCAGACTTCTGTGCCGTCCCTGGCGACAAGGAACGTGTGATTGGCGAGGCCAACGACTGTGCCGAGACGGCGGACCTTGTCGACCGGATTTTCAACGGTGGCCCGCGTGTTCTCGTTGAAGATCTGAAAGATCTGGTGGAGTGATTTGCCTTTGGCCTCTGTTTCGCTCCAGCCGGTGAGATCTTCTGCGACACGGTTCATGAATTCGACTTTGCCGGCGGTGTCGCACGCGATGACTGCATCTCCGATGCTGCGGATCGTCGTATTGAGCCATTGTTCGCGAGCGTAAGCGTCTTCGACGCGACGCTTTATTTCGATAATTTGTTGGTTGAAAGCGTCGGTAAGCTGGTTGAAGACTCTGCGCGTCTCTAATATGAGCACGGCTCCGACCAGAGCGACGAGCAGAACAAGTCCGATCCGGGCGTATTGGTTGACTTCGATGTTCGTCGCGGAGTGTTCGGCGCGGCGTCCTCTGACGATAGCGTCAAATTCATCCATCTGGGCGCGCAGATCGTCCATTTCCTGCTTGCGTTGGAGCATATGCTGCTCCATGGTCGTGGAGTCCGGAGGAGGAGAGTGGATCTCCTGATAGGCCTCCCGTTCCCACTGCTGATGGGTGGCCCGAAGACGCTGTAATCGGGCGACCAGATCGGGACGCTTGACCATGCTGAAGAGGGTATTGAACTCGGGTTCGATCTTCTGATCGGCTTCATGCAGAGGTTCGAGGAAGGCGGGATCGCGGACGAGAAGAAAACCGCGCAGGCCAGTCTCTTCGTCGACCATCAACTTGATCAGACGGTTTGCATGAAGGGTGACTACATCCGCACGATCAAGGATGTTTGCGCTTTCCTGAACGCGCTGCAGACCGTAGCCGAGGACGATTGCCAAGACGGTAAGTGCTGCAACGGGTAGAGCAAAAAGGCGAACCAGAAGCCTGTTATAAAGCCGCGATTCCACAGTATCTTGCCCTCATTCGTGTTGCTGATGATTGTAGGGTCGTATCCAGGTTCGAGGCCGCCTGGCGCTCTTGATTTTACGGAAACAAAGGCGATCTGGCGATGGAATTGAATAAGTCTTTGCGGGATAGTTAGTCAATGAGTACCAATACACGCTAATGCGTCAGATCAGTCTGCGGCCTTCAATGTCCAGGGCGACGTGATAGAGGGCGTCGCGGGTAGCCAGGGCGGCGTTACCGTCTTCGAGAAAAGCGAGGCCGACGAGGTTGTTGCCGGAGACGGCGAGAGAGGCTTCGTGGCGCGGCGTGATGCGGATGATGCCGCGCTGGCCGCGGAGGCTGGCGGCGACATAGAGATTGTTGTCGACGTCGAAGGCGATGCCCTGGGCGCGACCGAGGCCCTGGTAGAAGACGGTGGTATTGCCGTCGCGGTCGATGGCGTGAACGGCTTGATTCGACGAGGTGGTGGGCCCGGTGACGAAGAGAGTGCCGGCGTCGTTGAAGGCGAGGTGGTAGGCGGCGACGGAGGGCTCCAGAGTGGCGTAGACGAAGATTTCGCCGCTGGTGCTTCCTGAGCTGGGGCGGCTTATCTTGAAGATGGTGCCGGAGCGGTCGCCGACGAAGAGATTGCCGTCGCGGTCGAAGGCGATGCCGGTCGCGATACCCATGCCCTCGGCGTAGGTGGAGATGGCGCCGGTGGGGGAGATGCGGTAGACGGTGCCTTCGGCGCGGGAACTGGCGTAGAGGTAGCCCTCGGGGTCGAAGGCGAGGCCGGTGGCGTTGAGGAGTTCGCGAACGAAGGGGCGCATTTGAAAGTCGCGCTGAATTTGAAAGATGGAGACGGGGACGGCCTGGCCGCGCTCGCCGGAGACGGTGGCGTAGACATTCCCGTCGGCGTCGACTGCGGGGTTGGCGACGGGGTGGAGGTTTTCAGCCATGGGGACAGCGATGCGGAGGTGGAGGGGGTTGCTCTCCGTGGCGCTGCGGTGGAGGATGAGGTCGCCGGAGATGGCGCCTTCCGGGATGCGGACGGTCGTTCGAGTGGGACGGCTGAGAATGACGGGCGCGGCGACATCGCCAATGGTGGCACGGGGAACGTGGGCGTTATTGGGCTCGAGGTGGCGGCCGTGAACGCTGATCTCGCCACCAGGCATGGCGGCTATGGGGGTGACGCGGTCGAGATGGGGAGCGGGTGCGTCGGGTTTGTCGGACGTCAAGAGAGAGCGGAGGGTGGTCATGCTGGATTTAGCGTAGACGCGTGTGCAAGGGAGTGCAACTACCGTTTGCGAACTAAAACCAGAGGTGGATGATTTGGGCGACGGCGAGGGCGAAGAGTCCGGCGGCGACGTCGTCGAGCATGATGCCGGTGCCGGCGGGGAGCCGTTCGAGCTGGCGGATGGGTGGGGGTTTGAGTATGTCGAAGAGGCGGAAGAGGATAAACGCAAGGATAGCGTGGGCCCAGTCGGAAGAGCAGAAGATGAGGGCGACGAGCTGGCCGGCGACTTCGTCGATGACGACGTGGCCGGGGTCTTCGCGGCCGGATTCGCGGGCGACGATGGTGGCGGCGGGGATGCCGATGAGGGTGGCAGCGATGGCCGCAATGGCGGTATAGAGCGGAAGATGTGCGGGATGGAGCGTTTGCGCGGCGGTGATCCACAGGACAAGAGCGGCGGCGCTGCCATAGGTTCCGGGTCCGGGTTTCAGGAGGCCTGCTCCGAAGAAGGTGCCGATGAGCCAGGCCCAGAGGGTTTTCTTTTCCGCGGGAGGGTGAGTCTGGACGTTGGAGTTGGCCATGGGTGATCGCTGTCTAGTTGCTGACTAGTGTAAATTGCGGGGTACTCCCCCTCCCCCTGAAAGTGTGTCAAAGTCTTCTATTCAAATGGGTTAGGCTTGTACTTGGGTTTGAGAAGGCGGGGTTTTTGGGACAAAGTCTTCCATTCAGGCGGGTTATCTTTGCAGGGGGCTGGACTTTATTTTGAAGGCGCTAGTTCACATCGTCGTCATTCTGGCGTTTGTTTTTGTTGGATCGAGCCAGCTCTTCGAGGAGGTCGGGGTCCTGGATGGGGGAGGAGATTTTGTAATCGCCGGAGGCCCATTTGCCGAGGTCGATGCGGCGGCAGCGGTCGGAGCAGAAGGGAAAGTCTTCGCTGTTAGGGAGGACGATGGTGCGGCAGGTGGGGCAGCGGAGCGCTTTCGTTTTCGAGGTGGAGGTTCGTGGCATGGCAGTTTTATTTTAATCCCATCGAGCAGTTGTAGGATTGTGCCGCTTCCCGTTTGAATTCGCTGGCCAGGTTGTTTCACGTCTAATGAGAAGGCGAAGGCATCGCATGCGCGCTACATCGAGGTGCTACAGGTCGAATGTTCGCTGGTGGATAAGTCTCTGCTGGGCAGCTGGCCTTCTGTTGGCGGGCGCCTCGGTTCTGGCCGACAGTTTGAAGGGACGTGCTGTATCAGAGTTGCGGCCGTTGCCGGACGGCGTTACGTTGCCTGTGGAGCTTGACAAGACACTTCGCTCGGGGAAGACGAAGCCGGGAACTGTCTTTACGGTGACGACCACACAGCGGGTTCCGGTCTCGGAGGAGACGTATCTCAACCGAGGGGCAAAGTTGCGCGGCGAGGTGGTGATGTCAGCGGCCGGGGACGGAACGGCTGCCCATCCTGCTGTGCTGGTGATTCGCTTTACGCAGTTGCGTTATCGCGGGCAGACTGTGCCGGTAGTGACGAGCGCTGTGGCGGTGGCGAGCCGGTTGGCGGTCGATGATACGTATCTGCCTGCGAACGGTAGTACGGACCGCTTTACCTCCAATCCCGCAAGCTGGACGACGAGGCAGGTTGGAGGGGAGTTGGTGGCTCGGTCGGGGTGGGTAGGCCCGGTCGTCGGCGACGGGTTGCGCGCGGTGGGGAGTGCGGATTACTACGGCGTTTACAGTCTGCCGCTGGAGACGGACGGGATGCGGTTTCCGAGGGCGATAGGGATATTTTCGACTACCGCCAAGGGAATGTATGGGTATGAGGAAGGGGCGACGCTCGAGTCGTCCGGAGGGGCGATTACGATTACGAGTCCGGAGAGGCGTGCGGTGATTCGGGCCGGGGAGGGTCTGCTGCTTGAGGTTGTGGCTGGGCGATGTCATCCTCCCGCGTTGCCGAAGGATGACAACTAAAAACAAAAAGCAAGAGCAACGGCAACGACAGAAGCAACGGCAACGACAACAACAGAAGCAACGGCAGCGACAACAACAGAAGCAACGGCAACGACAACAACAGAAGCAGATCCTCCGCCTGCGGCGAAGGATGACAACTAAAAAGAGTTGGGTGGCGTGTATTCGCCGGCCAGGTCGTCCCAGGTTGGGTTGGTGGATTCGATGAGTGCAATCTTTTCCTGGCGGGTGAAGTGCTTCAGATATTTCTCGCGGGCGATGGCTCTGTCGATGTGTTGGAAGCGTTCGAAGTAGACGAGACGGTGGATTTTGTACTTCGCGGTGAAGCTGTTTGCGGTGCCATCGCGATGTTCGCCGACGCGGCGACGGAGACTGTTGGTGACGCCAATGTAGAGGGTGCGAGAGCGGCTTGCGAGGATGTAGACGTAGTACTCACGGTCACGCATCATTAGGTAGGGTAATTGGGGGGAAAATGAGAGGCAACGGCAAAAACAACACCAAAAACAAAGACAACAGCAGGTCCTCCCGCTTCGCGGAAGGATGACAAGGTTTGGAAGAAAGTGGTGGACTTCTGAGAGGTTATTCGAGGATGCGGGCGACTACATCGTAGTCGTGCGGCTCGAGAAGATCACCTTGCCGTCACGCACAGTGTAAGCGACCTTCGAGAGTGCTGTGATGTCGGAGGCGGGATCTGCGCTGAGGACGACGAGGTCGGCGTCCATGCCAGGTGAAATGCGGCCGCTGTGTGCGGCGTAGTCGAAGCGTTGAGCGGGTGTGGTGGTGAGTGAGGCGAGAATCTGCGGGAAGGTCATGCCGGCGCGCGACATAAGCGTGAACTCTTCGGCGGTGTCGTAGTGGTCGATGTATCCGATGTCGGTGCCAAAGAGGATTTGTCCGCCCGCGGAGGCGAAGGCGTGAAGCTGGCCAACGGCGAGGCTGATGAGATTTTCCGTGGCCTCCTCCGACGCTCCGCCTTTTTTGGCGTCGACGTCGAAGAGTGTCAGAGTGGGAATGAGGCTGATGTGGGCGGCCTTCATGCGTTCGACGAGTGCGGGTGACCACGGACCCTCGAAGGTGGAGACGTGCGCGAGGATGTCTACGCCGGCGTCGAGGGATAGCTCGACACCTTTGATGCTGGATGGATGCGAGAAGACGAGCCGGTTGTGTTTGTGCGCCTCGGCGACGATGGCGCGAGCGATGTCGGGCTGGAGGAGAAGCACGCCCTGAGGCTCGATGGAGCCGGCGAAGATTTTGATGCCGTCGGCACCGTCCTTGATCTGCTGATCGACGCGCGCGATTGCCTGTGGAACCGAAGTGACCTCAGGCATGACGATGTGGTTGTCGGCCAGGTACTGCTTGACGTAAATGGGTGTGCCGCCGGCTCCCCAGAAGGGCTCGCCTACGGTGAGGATGCGCGGGCCCAGGACGGTGCCATCTGCGATGCGCGAGCGAATGAGATTGGTGTTGGAGAGGACGGAGGCGATATCGAATACGGTGGTGAAACCCCAGCGCGTGAACATCGTTTGAAGTTGTGCGGTGAGTGCGGGGGCCGTGATGTGCTCGGCATGGAGGAGCTCGGGAGGCAGGATGTGGACGTGGCTGTTCCAGAAACCGGCTGTTATCGTCATGCCGGTGCAGTCGTAGCTGGTGACTGCGCGTGCGAGGTGCGGGCCTTTGATGGATGCAGTGGGACCAACCGCGGTGATCTTGCCGTTGTGGATAAGGATTGTGGCATCGCGGATGGGTGGCTGGTCTGGACTGGTGTAGACCGTGGCGTGAGTGAACTTCAGGTCCGCAGCGTGAGTAGCGGTAGAGACAGTGAGGGTGGAGAAAGTGAGAAGCGCTGTCAGGCTGGCGGCGAAGAGGCGCATAGGAATTTATACGCTCGAATGTCGAGAATGGTTCGCGGGGGGCCTATTCGCGGATGAGGGCTACTACGTCATAGTCGTTGGAGTTAGTGATTTCTTCTCTGTAGCAGGTGGTTTACGCGGGCTATGATGCATGTGTGAGCCTGCCGCTGAGTCCGCCGATACTGCCGATGCTTGCGAAGCGGGTTGCTGAGATTCCTGCTGGCGAGCAGTGGATCTTTGAGCCGAAGTGGGATGGGTTTCGGTGTGTGGTGTTTCGGGATGGCGATGAGATGCTGCTGCAGAGCCGGGATGGGAAGTCGCTGAACCGGTATTTTCCGGAGGTGATTGAGGTTCTGCTGAAGCAACTGCCGGAACGGTGCGTGCTCGATGGCGAGATTGTGATTGCGACGAAGGAGGGGCTGGATTTCGATGCGCTGCAGTTGCGAATTCATCCGGCGGCTTCACGGGTGAAGTTGCTGGCAGGGGAGATTCCGGCTTCGATGGTGTTCTTCGATTTGCTGTGGGTGGGGGATGAGGATCTGCGGGAGACTCCGTTTGCGGAGCGGCGAAAGCGGCTGGAGGAGGTGCTTGGTGGTGCGAAGGCTCCGGTGCATGTGACGCCGGCGACTCGGGATCATGCGGAGGCGAAGGATTGGTTCAAGCGATTTGAGGGTGCGGGGCTTGATGGGGTGATGGCGAAGGCTGCGGAGGGGACGTATCAGCCGGACAAGCGGGTGATGTTGAAGGTGAAGCATGAGCGGGACTGCGACTGCGTGGTTGCGGGGTTTCGGTGGCATAAGAGTGGGGAAGGGACGGCGGTAGGATCGCTGCTGCTGGGGCTTTATGACGCGGCGGGTGCGCTGCAGCATGTTGGCGTGTGTGCGAGTTTTACGATGCCGAAGCGGCGGGAGCTGGTGGAGTTTCTTGCAGCCGTATCGAGTGAATGCGTTGGAGGGGCATCCGTGGGCAGGGTGGGCGGAGATCGACTGCCAGCGGGAGGATGCCGGGTGGGCAGAGCCGGTGGTCGGCGGGGAAGGATCTGTCGTGGGAGGCGTTGCGGCCGGAGCTGGTGGTGGAGGTTGCGTATGAGCATATGCAGGGGAACAGGTTTCGGCATATGGCGCAGTTTCGGCGGTGGCGGGTGGATAAGGCTCCGAGGGATTGTACGTATGCGCAGTTGGAGGTTGTGCCGGCGCAGGAGTTGATGGAGATCTTCGCAGGTGAAGACTTATGACTAAGTCGGTGTGGCTCGGATTAGCAAGCATCGTCTTGATTGGGTTAGCGTTCTTACCCTGGCATTCGGCGCGTGCCGGAGTGGTCGATGCAGTTTTGATTGTAGTGGCGTTTGCACTTAACTTTTATGCGGCAAAGCTCGGGAGCAGGTGGTGGCTGGTTGTGCCAGCATTGTTCGTTTGTTGCTTCATTTTCGTTTTCATTATGACTAGGCACATGGATTAATTGGTAGCCTCGCGCCACGCGCGGGTAGGGTCGTCGTCGGGGTCGGGTGTGGATTGCGGTGGCCGTTCCGCTTCTGGGACGTTGCGGAGGTTGAGGCGGATGCGGTACCAGATGGCGGAGCTGCCGCGCATGCGGTCGATGAGGATGTCGTCTTCGGCTAGGTGAGCTGCGGCTTCGGGGTGTTTTTCTTTCCAGCGAGCGAGGCCGGCTTCGGCGGCGGCTTTGTCGGGTGATTGGGCGACGATGATGAGTGGGTGCCTGGGGGTGCGACGGGCTGGCGTTTTCTTTGCAGGTTTAGGTTTGGATTCTGCGGATTCTGTCGCTTCGCTTGTAGCTGGCTCCTGTTTGAGGGCTTGTTTTCGGAAGCGTTTGTTGCCGAAGCCTTCGCCGATCTGGTCGGAGAACTTCTTGGCCTTGGAGGGTTGGACGCGTTTGGGTTCGCCCTCGGCTTTGGCGAAGTGCGGTGGCCATGGAGCGTCGCCGAGACCTTCGGCTTCGTCGCGTGCGGCCAGGGCGAGGAGTTGGTCGAGTGAGCCGGGCGCGGCGTCCATCGCTTCGTGTGGGTTGCCGATGTCGGCGAAGCGTTGCGGCATGGTGAGGACGGTGAAGTCGGCGGGGTTGGCGTCGGGGACCTCGTGCCAGGAGAGTGGCGCGGAGACGCGGGCGTCGGGGAGCGGGCGGACGGAGTAGGCGCTGGCGGTGGTGCGGTCTTTGGCGTTCTGGTTGTAGTCGAGGAAGACGCCGTGGCGCTCCTCCTTCCACCACTTGGAGGAGGCGAGCGTGGGGACGCGGCGTTCGACGGCGCGTGCGAGGGCGAGGGCGGCGCGGCGGACTTCGGTGAAGGTCCAGCGGGGATGGATGCGGACGTTGACGTGCATGCCGCGGGAGCCGCTGGTTTTGGGCCAGCCGATGAGGCCGTTCTCTTCGAGGATGTTTTTGACTTCGAGGGACACCGCGCGGACGTCGAGCCATTGGACGCCGGGGCCGGGGTCGAGATCGATGCGGAGTTCGTCGGGGTGGTCGAGGTTTGTGGAGCGGACGGGGTGGGGGTGGAGTTCGATGCAGCCGAGATTGACGATGAAGGCGAGGCCGGCGGGATTGTCGACGACGACCTCTTCTGCGGTACGGCCGGAGGGGAAGGAGAGAGTGACGGTGCGGAGGAAGGCGGGGAGATCGGAGGGAGCACGTTTTTGGTAGAAGGGCTCGGGCTGGCCGCTTTCGAGGCAGGCTCCGTTGACGAAGCGCTTGAGGACGATGGGGCGGTCGCGAATGCCCTGGAGGGCTCCGGGGGCGATGGCGAGGTAGTAGCGGACGAGGTCGAGCTTGGTGAGTTGGGTTTCGCGGGAGAAGTAGAGCTTTTCGGGGTGCGTGATGCGAACGGTGTGGTCGTCGATGTGGAGGAGTTCGGCGGTGTCGTCCTTGGGCTTGGGCTTCACGTGGATAGGGTATACCCGTGGCGGAGTGAGATGCGCTTCAGCGGGTGATGGGAAACCATATCTCTAACGGGCCGCGGGTGACGGGATCGAAGCGGTGGTCGTAGCGTTCGAAGTCCGGGGTGTGCGCGGCTTTTGCGCCGGAGGAGGGCAGCCAGGTCTGGAAGACAGACTGCCAGAAGGGGCGGATGTTTTTCACGGTGGCGAGGAGGAAGACGGCGTAGTCGGCGGCCGGGACAATCATGCGGCCGATGTCGGCTGGGAGGTTGTCGAAGCTTGGGACTTCGTAGCCTGAGAGGTACTCGAAGCGCTGGTTGGGCATGTCCATCTGGCAGGTGGCGCCGTAGGTGACCTTCGCTTCTGTGCGGCCGGGGAGCGGGAGGGCGTTGAACTCATTCCACTGCGGCGGGATGGTTTCGGGGGCCGTAGCGAAGGTGTGCCAGCGGCGGATGCCCGCGAGGTGGAAGGAGGGGAGGGATTTGTAGGTGGGTGTGAGCATGAGCTTTTGATTACGGCGTACAGGGTTTAGTTGCACGTAACTTACCCAGCACCTCTGAGTCGTTCGATGCTGCCTTTTTTCTCTCTTCGCTCTTGAGGAGAGCAAGGATTCGGCGACCAGGAGCATTCACCAGACTGCCGTGACACCGTTGTGCTTTGCAGCCTTACAGATGAAATCGGCGTCATGTTCGGCGTCGACACCCCAGATTCTTGGAGTGCCTGTTCCCGAACCAAGAGTGAACGGCTGCTTTTCGAATCTGGGGTGGAAATCGACGCGCAGTCTCCAATACTCGGAGGCATTTCTAGTCAACCTGTCTTCGAGTTCTTTATTGTTCGAGTCAATGATGAATTGAACTGTTCTGCACTCGTTTGCGGCGCGGAAAGCTGCGGGAAGTTTCTTTGAAAAATCTAGTTCTGAATCTTTCGCTTCACGTTCACAGGAAGCTCGCACCTCGGGAGAGCAGATTAGGTTGGTGACTCCTGCCGCGCTTGACCATGATTGGTCATAAACAATGATCCTATGGCGTGATTCGATGTTGCACGATACTGCGCAAAGTGAAATTGCAAACAGTGCAACTAATACGAGCAATGGCCGCATAGTGACAACAATTATGGCACGATGTAGCGGAAATTATTCGAGGATGCGGGCGACTACGTCGTAGTCGTGGGATTCGGTGATGAGTGCGCGGTAGAAGGTGCCGGGGACTAGGGTTTCGTGGGGGCCGAAGTCGTTGATGAAGACTTTGCCGTCGATCTCGGGGGCGTGGAGTGCGGTGCGGCCCTCCCAGAGGAGTTCGGTCTCTTCGGATTCGCCTTCGACTAAGAGGTCGATCTCGCGGCCTACCCACTCGGCTTTGGATTTGGTGCTGATCTTTTGCTGGAGCTTCATCAGCTTGCGGCGGCGGGCCTGGATGGTGCGGTTTGGGACTTTGAGTTCGTCGGCTAGTTCGAAGGCCTTGGCGCCCTCTTCGTCGGAGTAGGTGAAGACGCCCAGCCAGTCTATGTTTGCTGCTCGTACGAACTCGCAGAGAGTCTCGAAGTCGGCTTCGGTTTCGCCGGGGAAGCCTACGATGAAGCTGGTGCGGATGACGATGCCGGGGACGATGCGGCGGGCCTTGGCGATGAGGTCGAGGAAGATCTGCGCGTTGCCGCCACGCTTCATGCGCTTGAGGACGCTGGGGCTGGCGTGCTGGAGGGGAACGTCGAGATATTTTGCGATGGTGTCGTGCTTGGCCATCGTCTCGAGCAGGCGCGTGGTGACTTTGTTGGGGTAGGTGTAGAGGAAGCGCAGCCACTTGAGGCCGGGGAGGACGGCGAGCGCAGCTAAAAGCTCGGACAGACCCTCGGTAAATCCTAAGTCTTCGCCGTAGCAGGTGGTGTCCTGGCCGATGAGGGTGATCTCGCGGACGCCTTGTTCGATGAGGTTTTCGGCTTCGGCGATGATCGACGACATGCGGCGGGAGCGGAACTTGCCGCGGAGCTGCGGGATGATGCAGAAGCTGCAGGGGTGGTCGCAGCCTTCGGCGATTTTGATGTAGGCAGAGGCGCGTGGGGTGGTGAGGATGCGTGGAGTGGCGTCGTTGTAGAGGTACTCGGGGAGTGCGGCGGTGGCTCCGTCCCATGAGGCGCGGGAGAAGCGGCCTTGTTGTTCGCGGAGGTCGCCTTCGGGGCGGGACGGCGAGGGAGTAGGGAGTAGGGAGTAGGGAGTAGAGGGCTCGGGTGGAAGGGACTTTGTGCCGGCGTTGGGAATGTGTGCGATGTGGTCGCCGGAGTGCGCGAGGGGCTCGTCGCCGTGAGTGGTGCCGGTTTCGGCTAGGGATTGGACGATGCGGAGTTGCGGGGCGATCTCGCGGTCGTGCTCGGGGTCGGCGAGTGGGCGTGAGTGTTGGGAGACGGCGCTGGGGGCTCGGTCGATTAGATTTTGACTGCTCACGGCTGCGAGTTGCGTGACTTCGCTGTTTGTCTCGGCCATGCCGATGGCGTGGGTGTGGATGGTGGCTTCGGGTGTGCCCTGGGGGAGGATGTTGAAGGGGGAGTTGTTGCTTGCGTGGCCGGTGGGGGTGAGGCCCGCGGCGGCGAGGATGGCTTCGAGTTCGCCGGTGCCGACGACGGCGTCAACTTCGGGGATGTTCTTTTGGATTTCGTCGCGGTAGCGCTCGACGAGGCAGCCGGCGACGACGATGCGCTGGGCTTTGCCGTTATTTGGGCCGCCGACTTTGTGCTGGACCATCTCGAGGATGGTGTTGACGGACTCCTGCTTGGCGGAGTCGATGAAGCTGCAGGTGTTGATGACGATGATCTCGGCGTCTTCGGCGCGGGGAGTGAGTTCGGCGCCGTTGTGATGGAGGAGGCCCATCATGACCTCGGAGTCGACGAGGTTTTTGGGGCAGCCGAGGGAGACGAAGCCTACCTTGGGTTTCGTTTGGGCAGGAGTTTCCTGAACCACACTATCGAGAGTTGCGGGGGGAGTCACAGACTCCTATTTTAGCAATTTCCGCTCGAAATTATCGGAGTGGCGGCTAGGCGAGGCCGTTGCGGGCGATGACTTCTTTGTAGAAGTGGGCGCTCAGTTTTGGGGTGCGTTTTTGGGTTTTGAAGTCGACGTAGTGGATGCCGAAGCGGTAGGCGTAGCCGTCGGCCCATTCGTAGTTGTCCATGAGGCTCCAGCAGAAGTAGCCGCGGACGGGGACGCCTTCGGAGACGGCTCGGTGGAGTTGGGTGAGGTAGTTGCGGAGATACATGACGCGGTCGGAGTCGTAGACGTGGCCGTCGGGGGTGAGGACGTCGGTGGAGGAGGCTCCGTTTTCGGTGATGTAGATCTCTTTGAGGTTCCAGAGTTGGGCGGCGAGTTTGGGAGACCAGTAGAGGGCCTCGGGGCCGACGTGGAGCCAGTTGCTCATCATGTGCGGGGAGGATTTGGGCGGCGGGATGACGGCGAAGCCTGCGGGTGAGTCGTCGGCGCGGACGTAGGAGGGGGTGTAGACGTTGAGGCCGACGAAGTCGACGGGGAGCCGATGGCCTTCATGTCGGCGGGGTGAATTTGGGCGCGGCTGCGCCGTGATGCGCGAGGTACGCGTCGGTGTAACGGCCTTCCATGACGGCGGTGAGGTATCCGGCGTTGATTTCGCGATAGGCCTTTGCGGCGGCGGCGATGTGCTCGGGCGTTTCGATGACGGGGACGGTGGCGGTGGCGTTTTCGGCGAGGCCGACTTTGGTGCCGGGTTTGGCGTGGGCGCGGATGGCCTGGACGCCGAGGCCGTGGGCGAGAAGGGCGTGATGGCGGACCTGGTTGACGCCTGCGGGCGGGAGCTTGAGGCCGGGGGCGTGGCGGCCGTCGCGGTAGCCGATGTCGACGAAGGAACTCATCTCGTTGAGGGTCATGAAGTGATGGACACGGTCGGAGAGATGTTCGGCGACGTAGCCGGCGTAGTTGGCGAAGGCCTCGGAGGTGTCGCGGGACTGCCAGCCGCCTTTGTCTTCGAGGGCCTGGGGGAGATCCCAGTGGAAGAGCGTGCAGTAGGGTTGAATGCCGGCGGCGAGGAGCTCGTCGAGCATGCGGTTGTAGAAGTCGAGACCCTTGGGGTTGGGTGTGCCGGTGCCTTGCGGAAAGACACGCGGCCAGGCGACGGAGAAGCGGTAGGTCTTGAGGCCGAGGTCTTTCATGAGGTCGATGTCTTCTTTGTAGCGGTGGTAGTGATCGTCGGCGACGTCGCCGGTGTCTCCGTTGTTGGTCTTGCCGGGGGTGTGGGAGAAGGTGTCCCAGATGGAGGGGCCGCGGCCGTCTTCGTTGACGGCGCCTTCGACCTGATAGGAGGCGGTGGCGGAGCCCCAGAGGAAGCCCTGGGGAAAGGATCGAGCGGCTGGTGCGGATTGGGTGTTCTGGGCGAAGGCTGATGTGGCGAGGTTTGAGAGTGCGGCGGGGGCGAGTGCGGCTGATCCAAAGAGGCGAGCGAAGGTGCGGCGGCTAAAACGTTTGAGCACTGGAAGAGTCCCTCTGAGATGTCAGGGAAGTTTAGCTGCTTCTGCGATGGGATTCCAGTGGCTGGCGCCGGAGAGGAAGTTTTGTGATCGAAAAGGAAGAGCCAGGACGCTTGCCTGGCTCTGGATCGGTGGGCGAGGAATGCCGGCTGACGTTTTGCGTTATTTTCCCTGAGGTGGCGGATAGTTCTTCAGGAGTTTCGCGATGGCTTTATTGAGATTCTTCTGCTGCTTGTCGGGCTTGGCCTTGGGGTCGAGAGTTTTGCTTACCGTTCCTCGCCAGACGAGATCTTTACCGGCGGGGTTATACATATCGAGGTCGAGCTGTCCGACGTAGATGGTTGTGGTTGAACCGGTGGTTGTGCTCATACCGCCGCCGCCGTACCATCCGCCACCGTACCAGCCGGGACCATAACCCCAGCCGGGACCCATTCCGCTGCTGAAGGAGGTGAATTGCTTCTCTGTGCCGATAGCGGTTTGATAGCCAAGGTAGAGATCGGCGTTGTCGCTATCGGTTGCCGTTAGACCCTTCACCAGGAGCTGAGAATCTATGGTGGATTTAATCTGTTTGTCGACGATGTCGTTGGGCATCTGGGCACCCTTGATGAGGACCCACTTGTACGTCTTGAACTTCGAGAAATCAGTGCCCTTGTCGTAGTTGTAGCGGACATCCTGGGCGAGAGCGCTGGTCGCAACCAGCATCGAAAGTGCCAGGCAAAGGAACGAGAACTTCTTCATAATGAGTCTCCAATCTTTCGCGTCTTCGGGCCTCGGACGTAAGAGTCTGAGTTTGCCTGATGCTATGTCGCTGAACAGGTGGAGGGAACTGTAACTATTGACAGATTAAGACGGCGATCAGGGGAGTTTCGCAGCTTCGGCGATGGGATTCCAATGGTCTGGGCCGGCGAGGAAATGTTGGGGGAGATACTGATTGGCTTGCTCCGAGGTGAGCTGGTGGGACCAGGGGACGCGGGTGGACGGATTGCGCCGGGGCCGGTGGAGTTGGATTCGGCGTAGTAGGCGGTCTTTTCGTTGGCGGGGTTGTTCCAGTTGTTCCAGCCGGCGGGGTTGAGGTCGGCGGGGAGCGCGGTGTTGATGTAGATGACGCGGGAGTAGGGGCGCCAGGGACGGCCGAGGCCGGTGGTGTTGTGGGCGGACGCGGTGCTGGTTGCGCCGGGAGTGGCGGCGTCCATGGGCGGGGCGTCGTGGATGATGCTGCTGGTGACTCGACTGTTGAGGATGACGTAGCCGGTGGTTTGGTCGGGTGACGGTGCGGGATTGCGCGGTGAGGTAGCCGGGGCCGTTGGCGTGAAGTTCGGAGTGGTCGAAGACGGCGGTGGCGTTGCCGAAGATGAAGTCGACGCCGCCTTCGATGTAGGAGTCGACGTAGTACTGGCGGCCGTAGTCGGCGAAGAGGGTGTCCTGATGGCCGAGGAAGCGGCAGTGTTTGAAGATGCTGCGGTCGGCGCGATCGGCTACGGCGACGGCCTGGCCGGTGTTGCCGGCGGAGTTTTCGAAGGTGATGTTGTCGGCTTCGAAGCCGGTGCCGTTGATCTCGACGGTTTCGGTGAAGAAGGTGCCGCCGGCGGTTTTTGCGTTGAGCGAGTTGGTGATGACGACGTCTTCGGGGGATTTGCCTTGCCGATGAGGGTGATGTTGGTGTGGTTCTGCGTGATGATGACGCGCTCGTGGTAGGTGCCGGGGGCGATCTCGATGTAGACGCGGCCGCCATTGGTTGGCCATGGGATGGTGGTCCATCGCGTTCTGGATGGTGGGGAAGACTGTCTGGTCTTCGTTGCCGGGGTTGGCGTGTGGGGCGGAGGGGTCGACGCGGACGTGGACGTCCTGGGCGTAGGCGACAGTTGGGAGGAGGAAGGCGGCGAGCAGCAGGGATGTGCGCATGGGAGTTAGGTTAGTGGGAGAGGATAGCATCGGCAAGTTTCGTGTGACGCGGCTGCGTGTGGTGGGCGAAGGTGTGTTTGGGTGATAAAATGGTTCCTGTGCCGGGTCCTACGCGACGTAATCCCGCCAACCCCGCCAGGTCCGGAAGGAAGCAACGGTAACGGGTAATTACGGGCGCAGTAGGTCGCCCGGTGCACATAAAATCCCTCCATCTAAGGCGGCAAGACTCCGCGCAATGGCGCAGTAGGTCGCCCCGGTGCACTGATTTTTCCTCCATTTCGCACCGTGATAATCCGCACGATGGCACAGTAGGTCGCCCGGTGCACATGATTTTTCCCTTCTGAACTATCCCCTAAATTCCACCAGGTTGTTAGTTGTCAATGCTTCGGTGCGTCTTTTTGTCGCCATCAACTGAGAACGGTCAACTACAACGTGACATGCGACGGCATCTCGGAGAGAATGAACTGCGACGGGATGATCATTTGTTCATTCGTAACGAGTTTTTGTTTTTGATCGCTGTGGAACCCGAGTGAGGTGAGAGTTTGAGTTTGACGTTGAAGCCGCGGACGCAGGTGCGCGCGAAGATCAGTTCGGTTGGGACGTATGTGCCGCCGCGGTTGTTGACGAATGCCGATCTCGAAAAGATGGTCGCGACCAACGATCAGTGGATCACGGAGCGAACCGGGATTCGCGAACGGCATATTGTGGACGCCGGTGTGGCGACGAGCGATCTGTCGGTGGAGGCGGCGAAGCGGTGTCTGGCTGCGCGTGGTATCGAGGCGAGCGAGCTTGAGGTGATTATCGTCGCTACCGTAACGCCGGATATGTTCTTTCCGGCGACGGCTTGCCTGGTGCAGGACAAGCTTGGAGCGAAGGGGGCGTGGGGATTCGATCTTTCGGCGGCGTGCTCGGGGTTTCCGTATGCGCTGCAGGTGGGGGCGAAGCTGGTCGAGAGCGGAATGCATAAGAAGGTGATGGTGATTGGAGCGGATGTGATGAGCTCGATCATCGACTATACGGACCGGGCGACGTGCGTGATCTTTGGCGATGGCGCGGGTGCGGTGCTGCTGGAGCCTTGCGGCGAGGGCGAGGTCGGGTTGATCGATTACTTCCACGAGATCGATGGGTCGGGCGCCTGCTCGTTGAATATGCCGGCGGGTGGGAGCCTGCATCCCACGACGGCGGAGACGGTGGAGAAGAAGATGCACTATGTGCACCAGGATGGACAGGCGGTGTACAAGTTTGCGGTGCGCAAGATGGCCGAGGCCTCGGAGACTGGTGCTGACGCGGAATGGCGTGGAAGGGAAGGACCTGTCCTGCTTTATTCCGCACCAGGCGAACAAGCGGATCATTCTTTCGACGGCGGAGCGGTTGGGGATGCCGGAGGAGTCGGTGGTGATCAACATCGACCGATATGGAAATACGACGGCGGCGACGATTCCGCTGGCGATGCAGACGGCGATGGAAGAGAAGCGGCTGAAGAAGGGTGATCTTGTTCTGCTGGCTAGTGTTGGGGCCGGATTCACGGTTGGTGCTACGTTATTGCGGTGGGAGTTTTAGTGGCAGTTACGGCGATGGCCGGATTCACGGTTGGGCTACATTATTGCGGTGGGAGTTTTGAAGGCTGGGAGTAGGGAGTAGCGAACGGTGGGATCCTCTCGCTTTTTTGCGGAACTTCTGAATCTCCATTGGCGTACTATCTGTCAGATATATATCTTGGAGCTAGGAAAATGGAAGGCGGCGCTACACCGAATGCTTTGCTGGGACTGCTGAGTCTGGGGCCGATGTCCGGGTATGACATTCGTCAGCTTATTCCGCAGTCGATTGGGCACTTCTGGAGCGAGAGCTATGGGCAGATCTACCCGGGATTGAAGCGGCTGGCGGCGGCTGGGCTCGTGGCGAAGAAGACTGAGCGCAAGAAGGGAAGCCCGGACCGGCATGTGTACTCGCTGACGGCCGAGGGACGGGAGCGGTTGCGACGCTGGTTGAAGCTGCCGGTGGCGGAGGAGGTGCCGCGGAACGAGTTGCTGTTGAAGCTGTTCTTCGGGGCCCATGCATCGCCAGGCGTGAATCGTGAACATGTGCAGGCGTTACCTGGAGCTGCATCAGGAGAAATTCCAGGTGTATGGAACGATCGCGAAGAGGCTGCGGAAGGAACACGCGCATGATCCGCAGCTTCCGTTCTGGCTGATGACGCTGAGTATGGGGCGGCATTGCAGTGCGGCGATGGTGAAGTGGTGCAAGGAGACGTTAGACAGAACTGGATCGAATGGAGCGCAGGCAAAAAGGAGGCAAGTGATGCATGCAGCGGATCCGTTGTGGATGAAGGTTTTTCTTGGGGTGCATATTACGGCGGGCTTTACGGCGTTTCTGCTGGCGCCCGTGGCGCTGGTGACCGCGAAGGGCGGCAAGCAGCATAGACGTTGGGGAATGGTGTACCTGTGGGCGATGGGTGTGGTGGCGGCGACGGCGCTGCCGATGGCGCTCTATCGGCCAGTGTTGTTTCTTGCGCTGGTGGCGGTGTTCAGTTTTTATGCGTGCTTTTCGGCGTGGCGCGTGCTGTCGTTGAAGGATCTGGCGAAGGGCGGCAGTGCCAAGCCGATCGACTGGGCGGCGGCGGTGATTACGTTCACGACAAGCGCTTGCATGGCGGGGTTTGCCGTGTTTCAAACCGGCGGTCGTGCAGCATATGGGGATCGTGGCGATTGTGTTTGGGGTGATCGGGATGTCGCTGGCGTTGGGGCAGATGAGGAGGTTCGTGTGGAAAGCCGACGGAGAAGATGTTCTGGTGGTACTCGCATCTGGGGAACATGATTGCGAGCTACATTGCGGCGTGGTCGGCGTTTTCGGTGATGACGCTGTCGGTGCTGCTGGGAAATCAGCTGGTATGTGTGGCTGTGGCCGACGATGGTTGGGGTGCCGGCGATTGTGCTGACGACGGCGTACTACAAGAGGAAGTTTGCGCCGAGGGTAAGAGCGGCGGCGTAGGTCAAGTTGTCGGATGGGGGCGGTCTACGAGGTTTCCGGAGGAGACGCCTACGGTACGGGAGGTCTTGTAGAGCTTCCAGAAGGCGAAGGCGCAACTGATCGCGATACCGACCCACAGAACGATGAGGAAGGGTGTGGCGTACTTTGCGGAGATGCCGTTCCAGAGGCGGAGGATGTGGCGTCCGTAGTGGATGCCGAGCCATGCAGCGATGGCGTGACGGATGGCGCGGCTGACGGTGAAGGTAATCATGAACTTCTTGCGTGACATGTTGAGCGCGCCGGCAGCGAGGACGAAGGGGCTGAGCGGCATCGGCGGCGGAAGGATCGCGGGGAGAGCGACGGAGAGGATGGCGTGGTCTCCCATCCAGTTGCAGACGCGTTTGAAGATGCGGGCGGGAACGTGTTTTTCAAGGAAGGCCATGCCTCCGCGCTGGCCGACCTGATGGCTGAAGTATCCGCCGAGTGCAGAGCCGGCCGTGGCGAGGAGAACGAGCAGGATGACGTTCTGGTGGCGGGCGGACATCACGATGATCATGATGTCGGTGATGCCGGGGAGGGGCAGGGGAACGAAGGAGCTGTCGACGATGGAGACCAGGAAGAGGCCGAAGATACCGAAGCCGAAGAGGAGGTGCAGGAAGGGGTTGCGGGCTCGACGATGAACGGCGCGCGGCCTGAGCGGGCTGCTGCAGCGAGGTGCTTGACGCCGTGTTGATGGCAGCCGCGGAAAGAACGTCATACCTGATTATGACGGCTTTGAGCGCCGGGAAGTCGCGGGACTATTTGCAGATTGATGATTTAGAGGAAGCGAAGGTGCGGGAGTGGAGGGAGAACGTCGGCTTCGGCGGCGTATTGGCGGAAGAGCTCGATGGTGCGGATGCAGTCGGGGTCGAGGACGTAGTGGATGTTGCGGGTGAGGTAGTGGCGGATGGTCGCGGGGGGGATGGCGATGCGCGGGGTCCACTGTTCGACGAGGTCTTCGATGTGTGCGAGGCCGTGGTTGCGGGAGGCTTCGAGGTCTTCGGTGAGTTGGGTGGGGGTGAGGTTGGCTGGAGGCAGAGCTTCGGGGCGAACGGCCCAGACGGCGGCGACCCAGGGGAGGTTGGTGCGGGTGCGCCATTCGTGGGCGAGGTCGAACCAGTGGCAGGGGCCGATGGATTGTTTCGATGGGGTCGCGGGATTCGAGCGCGAGCAGGGCAGGGTCGCCGATGAGGATGGCGGCGTCGGCCTGTTGCAGCATGGCGATGGGGTTGGCTGCGGCGGGGAGGAAGGTCGGGGTGGGTGTGGAGGAATTTGCGGAAGAGAATTTCTGCGTAGGCGAGGGAGCTGCGGGAGGCGGTGTCGGCGGCGATGGTTTTTACGGTGGCGAGAGTGTGGGGAGATTTGACGATGAGTTGGATGGAGCGGACTTCGTTGAGCGAGGCGATGGTGCAGCCGGGGACGATGGCGAGGTCGGGTGTGAGCGAGGCGATGGGGATGAGGCCGAGGTCGGCGCGGGCGGCGAGGAGCTCGTCGGCGCAGAGCGAGGGCTGGGTGTAGTGAAGGGTGTAGCGCTCGGCGAGCGTGGCGGCGAGGGGCGGGTGTTCGAAGTCCCACATGAGGGGAGCGGGGTTGAGGAAGTTGATGGCGGCGACGCGGAGTCTGTTAAGTGGCGATGAGGTCATCGAAGAATGAAATGAAAGAATCGGAAATGAAAGAATCAAGGAACTAGTTTATTGGATGTGGGGTGAGGGCGCGCGATGCAGAGGGCGGTGGTGGGTTTTTATCAGGATGAGGAAGGGCATTGGGCGGCGCGGCTGGAGTGTGGGCATGGGCAGCATGTGCGGCATGATCCGCCGTGGATGGTACGGGAGTGGGTGTGACGGAAGAGGGCAGGGCGGCGCGGATTGGGAGTTTGATGGAGTGCAAGAGGTGTGATGAGGAGTCGAGATAGCGGGCTGGTAGTAGGATTCTGACGATACCTGCAGATGATTCTGGAGGAGCGGAGTGGTTAATCAGTTTATGAATCGTAATTCTATGAACCGGCGGAGATTTATTTCATCGTCCGGCGTGGCGGCACTCGCGCTGGGTCAGAGGTCGGTGGTGGCGGCTGGACTAAGGGACTCTTGGGTGCGCCTGCGGCGAAGCCTGTGTTGATGAAGCTTGGGTGCCAGAGCGCGCCGACGAATGACACACATCTGAAGTATCTGGCGCGGTACGGGGTGAGGAATATCTGCGGGTATCCGGAGATTGCGGACGGGCGGATTTATGCGACCGTGGATGAGTTGAGCCGTATGAAGGATCTGGCGACGAAGAATGGGATTGAGATCGATTGCGTCGGGACCGCCAGTGTTGACGTCGAGCTATATCGACAATGAGAAGCATCCGGCGATCATGCTGGCGAAGAGTCCGGAGCGTGATCGCGATATCGAATCGATTCAGACGCTGATTCAGAATTGTGCGCAGGTGGGTCTGCCGTCGATCAAGTACAACATGAGCATTCTGGGCGTGCTGCGGACGGGCAGGACGCCGGGGCGGGGAGATGCGAGCTATAGCCAGTGGAAGCTTGCGGAGGCGAAGCCGAAGACGCCGCTGACGATTGCGGGACATGTGGATGCGGATATGTTCTGGGAGCGGATTACTTATTTTCTGGATCGCGTGATTCCGGTGGCGAATGAGTACAAGATACGGATGGCGTGTCATCCGCAGGATCCGGGGGTGCCGCCGGAGGGGTATCAGGGCGTGGATCGCGTGCTGGGGACGGTGGATGGGCTGAAGAAGTTCGTTGCGATTCAGGAGAGCGAGTATCACGGGTTGAATTTTTGCCAGGGGACGGTGTCGGAGATGCTGGCCGATCCGGGGACGGAGATCTATGACGTGATTCGGTACTTTGGGACGCGCAAGAAGATCTTCAATGTTCACTTCAGGAATATTCGCGGGCACCGGAATGATTTTGTGGAGGTGTATCCGGATGAGGGCGATGTGGATATGGTGAAGGCGATCAAGGTGTATCGCGAGGTGGGGTATCCGTATATGTTGATGCCGGATCACGTGCCGGTGGCGAAAAATGATCCGGAGGGTTGCAGTCGTTTGCGTTTTGTTATGGGTATATTCGCGGGTTGATTCAGTCGCTGGGGTGAGACAAGAGAGGAACCTTCGCCGGTAGTGGCGGAGGCTCCAATGTTGATCTCTTGTCTGAGCGCGTACCGGCGGGAGTTTAGTTCTTCCTGCTCAACTTTAGCCGGGTGCAGATGAGTCCCACTAATCCTGTCCCCAACAAGAGAAGACCGCTCGGTTCGGGAACTGGGTCCAGAAGGCCTCGGATTTCACCGCCGGGAAATTGTGTGGTGTGGATGTTCAGATAAGACTCTCCATTCTCCATTCCAGCCACCAGCGCCGCCTCTGCGTCAGGGACTGTACCGCCCTCCGCAGTGATGAAGGCTGGGTTGTAGCTCGACGCGAGTGTGAGGTCAAGGAGCTGAGTAAAGCTCCCGGAGGTGACTCCCATAGGTAAATTTATGAAGCTAGGAACCTGCGTGGCGACGCCGGCGTTGGCGTTTAGAAAAGGAGATGCGACGCAACAATGGATGTGCGACGCCGTCGTGCCGCTTGTAAGCCCGCTGAATGTCACATCTACAAACAGCGTATTGGCTGTCGTATTTAATACCACCGTTGTGAAGCCCGTCCCTGCCGAGCCGGTGGGAGGAACCTCAAGTGCGCCACTGAGAGTGGCTGTAAACGTTATCGTGTCCGCATAGGCGGTCGGTGCAGACACGACCAAGGACGTCGCGATGGCCATAGCTGTTATAAGGAGTGTTCGCTTCATTGTCTACCTCCGTGCATGTCAAAGCGTCTCGAACCGGATTTTCCGATTTTCACTTGCTGCGCACTATCTCCGAACGCAAGCAGGTAATTGTGTCGGGGGTGCGGATTGGCGGATGCGAGAGAAAAGAGGCCCAGTCAACAAGAGACGCTTGCGCATACAGGCCGCACGAAGGCGGGTTTGGTTAGATGCGAAAAGAAGCTGCGAGAGTGGTTTGCGTTGCGGAGGGATTCTGGATGACCAATTGGGTGTAGTGGTGACTGCTGTGAGTACCTATATATTGAGAGGGAAGAGAATTGGGCCAAGTTGAGGGGAATCAGTGGGATGAGCTTCGCAGAGCGGGATGAAGCGGGTGTTGCGGAAAATCGGGAACTGGCGAAGATGGCGTGGATGGCGTTGATGTTGACGCCGGGCATGGGGCCGACGCGGATTTGGAAGGCGATGAGGCGGCTGGGGGCGGCGGAGCGGTTGTTTGATGCTTCGTTGACCGAGTTGGAGGGGTTGGGGATGCCTGCTGCGGCGGCGCAGTTCTGTCTTTGAGGGGAAGGCGCGAGCGGCGGCAGAGGATGAGATGAAGCGCGTTGCTGAGGCGGGCGGGACGGTGTTGACGCCGGAGGATGAGGCGTATCCGGAGAGGCTAAGAGAGATTTATGATCCGCCGGCGGTGCTTTGGATTCGAGGCGATGTGACGCAACTGTCGCGGCCAGGAATTGCGGTGGTGGGAACGCGTCAGCCTTCACCGTACGGCGCGGGGATGGCGGAGTTGTTGTCGCGAGATCTGGCGAATCGGCGGCTGGTGATTTTGAGTGGTATGGCTCGCGGGGTGGATACGGCGGCGCATAAGGGCGCGATCGAGGCTGGCGGAAAGACGGTGGCGGTGTGGGGGACGGGGATTGATGTGATTTATCCGAAGGAGAACAAGAAGCTGGCGGAGAGTATTGTGGCGACCGGTGGAGCGATTGTGAGCGAGTATCCGCTGGGGACGTTTCCGGCGCCGCAGAACTTTCCGATTCGGAATCGGATTCTGAGCGGAATGAGCGTCGGGGTGCTGGTGATTGAGGCGGCAGAGTATAGTGGGACGCGGATTACGGCCCGGTGTGCGATGGAGCAGAACCGGGATGTTTTTGCGGTTCCCGGGAATGTGACGAATAAGAACGCGTGGGGTCCTAACACGTTGATAAAGCAGGGGGCTAAGCTGACGGCGACGTGGGAGGATGTCTGGGAGGATCTGCCGTCGCAGATTCGGCTGGGACTGGAAGATGAGCTGGCGGCGGGGGGCAGGGTGAATCGAAGCCGGGAGGAACTGCATCTCTATTTAACGATACGGCCCTTCCGAAGCATGAACGGATAGTTTTCGACAAGCTGCGGCATGACGAATCGATGCAATTGGATGAGTTGATTGAGCAGTTGGAGCCGGAGTTAGGGTCGGCGGAGATTTTTACTGCGTTGTTCGAACTGGAGCTTGCTGGGCGGGTGCGGCAGCTTCCCGGAAAAAATTATGTGCGGGCATTTTGATGCGGATCGGCGCGGCATAGTTTCTGTGATAACGAAAAGATGACAAATGTAAATGTAAGTGCAAGCTGCCGTTTGATTTGGCAGAGGTTGTCCTGTGGAATTTTTTTGCCGGAAGATGCTGTATGGTTATGACCTTCTGGGATAGTTTTCGTCAGTTGAGAAATTGCATGGAGATGACGCGTTTGCAGAAAGCGTGTTAGGTTCGCAAGGGAACAAGGAAGACTTGGAACAAGGAAGACTCCGGAACATTTCGCTTCGGCGATGCGTTCCGGTGGATGAAGGGAACGAATGGCAAAATCACTAGTGATCGTCGAGTCGCCGGCGAAGGCGAAGACGATCGGGAAATATCTCGGCAATGACTACCAGGTGGAGGCCTCGATTGGCCACATCATGGATCTGCCGAAGAACGACATTGGCGTGGAACTGAAGAATCGGACGTTTGAGCCGACGCTGATTGTGTCTCCGGGCAAAGAAAAGGTTGTTGAGAGGCTGAAGAAGCTGGCGGCGAAGGCGGACATGGTCTATCTGGCGCCGGACCCTGACCGCGAGGGCGAGGCGATTGCCGCGCATCTTTCAATGCAGCTGCTGCCGATGGTGAAAAACAAGTCGAAGGTGCGGCGCGTCACGTTCAACGAGATTACGAAGAAGGCGGTGCAGGCGGCGTTTCTGCATGCCCGCGATATTGATGAGAACTTAGTGGATGCCCAACAGACACGAAGAGTTTTAGATCGGCTGGTGGGGTATCAGGTTTCTCCCTTGCTGTGGGATAAGGTTCGGCGCGGGTTGTCGGCTGGGCGCGTGCAGACGGTGGCGCTGCGGCTGATTGTGGAGCGCGAGGCGGAGATCAACGCGTTCAATCCGGTGGAGTACTGGACGATCGATGCGGTACTGGAGCCGAAAGGGCAAGCAGAGCTTTACGGCGCGGTTTATCGGCGTGAACGGCGTGCCGTCGCGAGTTGCGAATGGCAAGGATGAAGAAGGGAAAGAGCTCTTTCTGTCGAACGCGCTCCCGGATAAAGAGGCGGTCGACGAGGCCGTCGGCGAGTTGGAGCATGCGAAGTGGAGTGTGCGCTCGGTCGAGAAGAAAGAGCGCAGGAGCAATCCGCGTGCGCCCTATACGACGAGCAAGCTGCAGCAGGATGCGGCTGGACGTCTGGGTTTCAATGTGCGTCGCACGATGGGTGTGGCGCAAAGGCTGTATGAGGGCGTAGAGATCGGCGCCGAGGGTACAGTTGGTCTGATTACGTATATGCGTACCGATTCGACGCGTGTGAGCCCGGATGCCATTGCGGAGGCTCGCGAGTTTATCGGCAAGCTGGGACCAGAGTATCTGCCGGGGACGCCGAACGAGTATGCCGGCAAGAAACAGGAACAGGCGCAGGACGCGCATGAGGCGATTCGGCCAACCAATGTGGCGTTTACGCCGGATTCGATTCGGAAGTATTTGAGCGATGAACAATACCGGCTTTACAAGTTGATCTGGCAGCGGTTCGTGTCGAGTCAGATGACTCCGGCGGTGTTCGACCAGACGACGGTGGATATTGTGGCGCAGGCGAAGCTCTCTTACGATTTCCGCGTGACGGGCAGTGTGCTGAAGTTCGATGGTCACCTGAAGTTCGACGAGGAAGACAAGCGGGCACGGCAGGCAGCGAAGGACAAGGCAGCGAAGCAAGAGGCTGCGGCGAAACCTGGCGATCAGGATGCGCAGACGGATGGCGAGGAAGAGGCCGAGCGCAGGTTGCCGGAGTTGAGCGATGGCGAGGCGCTGCGGTTGGAGAAGCTGGATCCGCAGCAGAAGTTTACGCAGCCTCCGCCGCGCTACAACGAAGCCAGCCTGGTGAAGACGCTGGAGGAGAAGGGAATTGGCCGGCCTTCGACGTATGCTTCCATCATTAATACAATCCAGGATCGCGACTATGTGAAGAAGATCCAGGCGAAGTTTGTGCCGACGGAGATAGGAATCGTTGTCACGAAGTTGCTGGTGAAGAATTTTCCCTACATCTTCGATACGGCTTACACGGCTACGCTCGAGGGGGAACTGGACGCGGTGGAGGAGGGCCATGAGAAGTGGACCGATCTGCTGAACGGGTTCTACGGCCACTTCGAGAAGGAGTTGAGTGTTGCCGGAAAAAACATGGAAGACATCAAGCGGATGGAGGAGCCGACGAAGGAGATCTGCGATAACTGCGGCGCTCCGCTGATTCTGAAGTGGGGCAAGTTTGGCAGCTTCTACTCGTGCAGCAACTTCTCCAAGGTGAAGCCTGTGACGGTGGCCGCGGGTCCGTGGAAGAAAGACCCGAAAGCAGTGTTGAAGAAGGTCACGAAGGCGCTTCACTATCCCATTACCGTGAAGGCGATGACAGAGGACGTGATCGAGTACTCGAAGGAGACCGACGACGCGAAGGAGCTGACCGCGGCGATCAACGAGGCGATGGACGCGGGCAAGAAGGTGATTGCCGAAGCGTTCAGCTGCGACTTTACGAAGGAGAACTTTGCGGCGAAGCCTGATCTGAGTGCGCCGGGAGCGGATGAGGTTGCGGAGGAGGAGTTCTGCGACAACTGCGGGCGCGTGATGGTGCTGCGGAATGGGCCGTGGGGGCCGTTTATGGCGTGCCCCGGGTATAACGAAGATCCGCCGTGCAAGACGATTCGCAAGCTGAACCAGAAGGTGCAGCAGAAACCGCCGACGCAGCTGGACGAGGCGTGTCCGAAGTGCGGAAAGCCGCTGCTGCTGCGCAATGGGCAGTACGGCGAGTTCATCAGTTGCAGCGGATATCCGAAGTGCAAGTACATCAAGCAGGAGCTGCTGGATGTGAAGTGCCCGAAGGACGGCGGCGATATTGCCGTGCGCAAGACCAAGCGCGGCGACGTGTTCTACGGTTGCGTGAACTATCCGAAGTGCGACTTTGCTTCGAATCTGAAGCTGGTGGATCAGGTTTGCCCGAAGTGCGACAGCGCGTACGTTCTCGAAGTGACGAACGACAAGGGAACGTATCTTGTGTGTCCGAATAATCGGGAGGCGCTGCCGAAGAGACGCAAGAAGAAAGGCGCGCCGGAGGAGGAGCCGACGACTCCGCCTTGCACGTATCAGAAGAAGATTGCCGGACCGGCGCCTGTGCCGGTGATGGAGAGGCCTGATCCGGAGAAGACCCGGGCGGTAGTCGAGAGCGTAGCCTAACCCCAGAGCAAGGAGCACGAATGGCGACTGCGGCAGATGCAGAGTTGATACTGAAGCTCTATGAACTTCGGCAGGAAGAGACGTTACGGAAGGCGCGGAGATTTATGGTCTTCGATTTCAATCCGAAGACGGTGGAAGAGCTTCGGGTGGTGTCGAGGGACACAAAGTCGGAGAACAATCCCCATTGGCGGCAGGCGATGAGCTTCTGGGAGATGGCGGCTTCGATGGTGTTGCGCGGCGCGATCGACGCAGATTTGTTCCTGGACTCGAGCGTCGAGGGTATTCTGATTTATGCCAAGTTTCACCACTTCCACGCCGAGACGGAAAAACAGAGCGGAAACCCGTTTATGGGGCAGACGGCGGCGCTGATCGCGAAGTACCCGGCAGCTAAGGCTCGGTACGAGATGTTTTTGAAGAGCTTCGGCGTTGCGAAGTAGCCGGGGTAACGGAAACGGAGCGTGGAGCCTGAGAATCGCGCGGGCTTTCCTTTTTTGCATCATTTCTGTTACAACTAGGTTATAGCCTCAGCGGAGCGGATTAGACGGTGACGGCCCGCTGAAGCGGTGCGGCCGCCGTAACTTGTTGAAAAGAATGCAGGTAGTGGATTATGGCAAAGGCAGTTTGGAACGGCCAGACATTGGCCGAGAGTGAAAAGACGGAGATGGTTGAGGGAAATATTTATTTCCCGGAAGAGTCGGTGAAGCGGGAGTTTCTCAAGGCGAGTTCGACGACCTCCAGCTGCCCGTGGAAAGGCCAGGCCCGGTACTACACGATTGTCGTGGATGGGCAGGAGAACCCCGACGCGGCGTGGTATTACCCCGATCCAAAGCCTGCGGCACGGAATGTAAAGCACCATGTGGCGTTCTGGCGGGGCGTCGAGATTATCAAGTAATTTGTCGGCAAAGGAGTTAGGCGGGAGGGGCAACGGTCCCTCCCGCTTTTGCCTTAGTAGGCCTGTGCCCGGTCGAGTGGGAGGCGCACCTGGAAGCAGGTTTGGCCGGGTTTCGATTCGACAGTGACGAAGCCGGAGTGCTTGTTCACGATGCGTTGCACGGCGTCCAGGCCGAGACCGAGACCGCGGCCGGGGGCTTTGGTGGTGAAGAACGGCTCGAAGATGCGGGAGCGGATCTTGGGGTCGATGCCGGGGCCGTCGTCCCACACCTCGACGAGCGCCATCTGGCCGTTGAGTCGAGTGATGAGCCGGAGGGTTCCCATGTCGTTCATGCTTTCGAGGGCATTTTCGATGAGAGCGGTCCAGACCTGGCTAAGCTCGCTGCCGTAGGCGCTGACAGGGGGCAGTTCGGGATCAAAGTCGAGTTCAACCTCGACATTCTTCAGGCGGGAGTTGAACATGACCAGCGTGTTTTCGAGGGACTGGGCGAGGTCGACGTCCTGAATGGGCGCCTGGTCCATGTAGGAGTAGTCCTTGATGGCAGTGATGAGGTCGAAGATGCGAACCGTGGAGTCGACGACGGTTTCAGCCATACGCTCGACCCGCAGAGAGCCGGCGACGGTGGCGACGGCAACGGGAAGAACTTCGGGACGAGTGATGGCGGCGAGCTCGTCGAGAAGGTCGATGGAGAGGTCGGTCTCGGAGAGCGCGGGGGCGATCGTCCAGGGCTGGGGAACGTTGTGGGACTCGAGCCAGCGAACAAGAACCTCTTCGCGGTCGGTGACCTCGAGCGGGCTTTGCGGTCCCTGGGCGTGGCCGGAGAAGGCAGACATGCGAGTCCGCGCGTTCTGCACCCAGCTGCGGTAGTCGGAGCTCTCTTTTTCGGAGAGACAGAGATTGCCGAGGCGGTACTTCTGGTCGCCGTAGGCGCGAAGCTCGCCGAAGAGGCTGGCGGCGCAGCGCTGGGCCGCAGAGGCAGGGTTGTTGAGTTCGTGGGCGAGATTCGCGGCGAGCTTGCCGAGAGCGTTGAGTTTTTCGGACTGCTGCTCAATGCGTGTGACTTCGCGGACGCGATCCAACAGCACAGAGACGCAGCGCTGGGCCATGGATGGAATCGCGGCGAGCATCTCGGTGAAGAGAGTGTCGGGGATATCGAGCGACCAGACGGGGCCGACGGCGAAGCCTTCGCCGCCGTAGTTCTTCATGCGCGAGAAGGGGAGCTTGCCGGTCATGGAGCCGGCGCGTCCGATGAAGAGGGTGACGTTGCCTGCCCGCCGGCTACGTACCTGAACCTCACCGCGGAGGATGAAGTTCATGTTGTGGGCCGGGTCGTTGTCGCGGAAGAGGATGGCACGGTCGGGGCCGACGCGCTCGTTGCCGTGGGTTGCGAGCCAGGTGTATTCCTCTTCACTCAGGCCGTCGAGCTGGGCTACGGTGCGGAGAGCGGCGATGATCTCCGGGCGCGGCGTGGGTTCTGCGGGTGGGCCGGCGAGTACTGACTGATCTGCCTGATTGAGCGGTTGCGCGGGGAGCAGGCTTTCGTAGCTGTTCACAGTTGCCATTCTCAGAGCTCCTTCTGCTGGTGCGTGCTTCGTCTCTATTTTCCTACGTCTTCGTGGTTAGGGGAGGTCCACATCTTCATCTGGTTAGACTTGAGTGATAGAGAATAGATGCGTTATTGCCGGGCGCCGGACCACTCTAAGTACGATTTAAAATCGGACGATCCGGGAGACGCGAGCTGGAACTTGCCCGTCATCGTGTCGTTTTCGAGGTGGTATACCAGCCGAAAACGCGGCCCCGGCGTATTTGAGAGCAGGATGGCGGTGTTTGCGTCCGGGGTGGTGATGTCGTAGTGGATGACGTGCCCTTCGCCATCAGCGTAGAAGGCGTGGGGTATGGAGTCGCCCGTGTCACGATAAAGAATCAGCGTGTCGTGGTGTTGACAGTCGAAATTGGCTGGACCTTTGCAGGTGTCGGTCGAACTGGTGCGTGTGATGATGTTGCGGTTGAGATCGTACTGGAAGGTGTAGGTGCCCGAGCCCTGAGCAGAGGCTGTTCCCTGGGCCGAGGTCTGCGCCTTCCACGTGCCGACGAGAAAATGCAGCCGCTCCCAGGAATCATTGCTGGGAGCGGTCTGGTTGGTCTGAGCGAATGCGGACAGAGTAAAGAGCGAACAAAGGATCAGGTTTCGCACTGGCTTTCTCTCCGGTTCTATTTGCGGAAGTTCAGGCCTTTTGAACCTGGCCATCTTTGACGACGACGGGGTCAAGGAACGGCATGGATTTGCGAAGTTCGGCGCCGACCTTTTCGATCTGGAGAGCGGCTTCGGCTTTGCGGATGCGGGCGAACTCGTGGCGGCCACTCTCGTTTTCGGCGATGAACTTTTTGGCGAAGCTGCCGTCCTGAATTTCGTCGAGGAGTTTGCGCATCGCCTTCTTTGTTTCGGCGGTGACGATGCGGGGGCCGGCTACGTAGTCGCCCCACTCGGCTGTGTCGGAGATGGAGTGGCGCATGTACTCGAGGCCGCCGCGGTACATGAGGTCGACGATGAGCTTGAGTTCGTGCAGGACTTCGAAGTAGGCGAGCTCGGGCTGGTAGCCGGCCTCGACGAGGGTCTCGAAGCCTGCTTTGACGAGTGCGCTGGTGCCGCCGCAGAGGACGGCCTGTTCGCCGAAGAGGTCGGTTTCGGTCTCTTCGGTGAAGGTGGTCTGGAGCACGCCGGCGCGGGTGCAGCCGATGCCCTTGGCGTAGCTGAGTGCGAGGGCGAGAGCGTTGCCGCTGGCGTCCTGCTCGACGGCGACGAGGCCGGGGATGCCGCCGCCTTCGGTGAAGACCTCGCGGACGCGGTGGCCGGGGCCTTTGGGGGCGACGAGGGAGATGTCGACAGTCTTGGGTGGCGTGATGGTGCGGAAGCGGATGTTGAAGCCGTGGGCGAACATGAGGGTGACGTTGGGCTTCATGTTGGGGGCGATCTCGGCGTGATAGACCTTGGCGGCGGTCTGGTCGGGCGTGAGGTTCATGATGACGTCGGCCCATTTGCTGACGTTCGCGACGGTGTCGACGACGAGGCCGGCTTTGCGGGCGCGCTCGGCGTTGGGGGAGTCGGGGCGGAGGCCGACGCGGACGTCGACGCCGGAGTCCTTGAGGTTGAGGGCGTGGGCGTGGCCCTGCGAGCCGTAGCCGATGATGGCGACTTTCTTTGCCTGGATGAGGGAGAGGTCTGCGTCTGCGTCGTGATATGCCTTTGCCATTGGTGTGTTCTCTTTCCTTCAGTGATTAGTTAGAAGTTTACTTGTGAGTTTGCGCGAACGCGGTGTGAATTGGTTCCATGTTCCGCTGAAGCGGACATTCATCCCGCCGCAGTTGCTGTTATCGTTGGCGGAGATTGTGTGCGTGTCGGGGTTAGCGATGAGATCGAGCACGCAGGAGTATGTGTCATTGCCTTCGGTTAAGTGTAGGTTAAGGCCGTAAGGTTGTGCCTCGGCGTTGATCTGACCTATGTGGACATTGTTGTTGATTCCGACCAGTAGGCTCGACCGCTTACGCGAAGTTGCCCCGGCACGTCGCTTTTGGTGATGAGCAGGCGATCATTCTGGATGCCGGTCTGGTGCGGTCCCATGCGCCACCAGCCAAGCCACCAGGATTCCGGCACCGAAGGCTGAGAAGGCAGCGACGCGAGACGGTTTGACGGCACCCAGCCGGTGACGGCGTCGAGGCTGACACAGGACCAGCCGTCCTGCTCATGGTCGACGGCGAGGGCGGTGTTTGCGGGCGTTTCCCTGGAGCCCGGGGTAATGGAGCCCACCACGCATTTGCCTGCCGGGCGGTTCTCCCCGCAGGCAAAGACGTAGGGCAGCGTCGTTGTGCAACGAGAACACGCAGTAGACGTGGGTTGCTGAGCTGGGCCGCACTTCACACTTCTGCCGATGGCGCGCCGGAAGGCGGCGTATCGGCGATCTGCGGATGCGTTGCCGGTGCCAAGGCAATTGCAGCAAACAGCACCGATATTCCAGGTTTTAGCGTGCGCGTCATGTGTCATCCTCGGCGAACTCGGTGGGCAGAATTTCGCCGGTGTCGTGTTTTTCGGGGGAGGCGGGTTGGTTGAGGTCTTCAGGATCGGTGGTGCCGAGGGCCTTGAGGACGCGGCTGGTGTGGTGGCCGCGGCGCATCGCCATGCGGCCGGTGCGGGAGACTTCGAGGATGGTGTAGCCGCTCTCGGTGATGACCTGGATGAGGCCTTCGATCTTGGAGGAACTGCCGGTGAGCTCGAGCATGATGGACTCGGGGGCGAGGTCGACGACGCGGGCTTTGAAGACGGTGGCGAGTTCGAAGATCTGCGAACGTGAGTGCTGGCCGAGAGGATGCGAAGGGCCGGCGGCGACCTTGATGAGGCAGAGCTCGCGGATGACGGCGTCGGCGCGGCCTACCTCGTCGACGTCGACGGTGATCTCGAGTTTGTAGAGCGAGGCGCGGATGCGGTGGGCGGCGTGGTCGGGCGCCTCGCAGACGATGGTCATGCGGGAGACGTCTTCGCGTTCGGATTCGCCGACAGTGAGCGAGACGATGTTGATGTTGAGACGGCGGAAGAGCGAAGCGACTCGCGTGAGGACGCCGGGTTTGTCCTGGACATGGGCTACGAAGGTGTGGAGCATGGGATCCTCAATTCTGTCTGATGTGAACCGACGCAATCTCTGCCAAAGGGATAGACGTTGAACGAAGAAGACGATTTCCCAAGCTTTTGGGCTCACAACAATCTTGGCATGTGCGATTCGTTAGGAGTGACCATGCCCTGCGCAGAATTTCGAGGAATGGCCGAAGCCGCGATTCAATTGCGCACCGCTGGCGCACAAGCGAGATTGATTCCAAGCATATTGACTGGTCGTGACATTACCAAGTCCGAGTTGATGTCACGTTGGCGATGTCTGCGACATAACCGTCACTTACAGGCGCAAGTAATATGAGTGGGCTGCTGACAAATACGAATACACCCGACGATGTCGCACCGAGCTTGCGATGATATGCACTCTCGGGCTGTGCGCCGTCGAGAATTGCGAATATGAAGATGGTTTGCTGCGCGGATAGCGAGTATAATACGTTCCAATCGAGCACAGTGTGACACGAGTAGCGGACGCTTCTCATTTAGTCCTCCGCAGATTCTGGAGTTTGGATTGCGCAGGCTGTAGAGGGTGTGGCGCTGGTACTGGTGGCCTGCGGGAACACGGGGATGATCGAAGTCGAGTTCGGGGCGGTGGGTCATGCCTAGTTTTTCCATCACGCGGCGGGATGCTTGATTGGGTAGTGCGGTGATGGCGACGACCTCGGACAGGCAGAGTTCGTTGAAGGCGAAGTCGACGATGGCGCGTGCGCCTTCGGTGGCGAATCCTTTGCCCTGCGCGGATTCGTGCGAGACGCCAGCCGATCTCGACTGCGGGCTGAGGGAGGTTGGGGACGACGTCGCGCATGATTTGCAGGCCGATGGTTCCCGCGAAGTCGCCGGTGTCGCGGATGATCGCGGCGAAGAAGCTGAAGCCGGCGCGGTCGAAGGCGGCGAGGTAGCGATCAAAGGCCTCGTCGCTCTGCTCGCGCGTGAACGGGCCCTCGAAGTAGTGCATGACGATGGGGTCGGCGTTCATAGCGGCGAAGGGCTCGCGGTCGCTCTCCTGCCAGCGGCGGAGGAGGAGGCGTGGGGTTTCGAGTTGGAGAGATTCGGTCAAGAGTTATTTCTCGAGTTCGACAGAAATGCGAGTTGCGTACCTGCTACAGGTGGGGAGGTGCGTGTGGGTTCTCGTCGGAGTGGGGCAGGTTGCTGGCGGGTGGCGACCCATAGGTTGGGATGTAGGTTTTGGGGACTTCGTAGAGGAGGAGTTCGCCGGGCCTCGCTGTGTGCTGCTGGCCGCCGCAGAGGTTGCCGGTGGTGATGCCGCTGCGGTGAATGGTCTCGATGGAGTAGTCGGTGTAGAGCTCCGCGCGCGGACGGCAGTCGGCATACATGTTGGCGAGGATGCGGATGGTGGTCGCGTTGCCTGTGTCAACGAGGATGATTCCGTTTTTGTCGGTGGCCATGCCGACGGAGCCGATCTGGTCGGCGCGGAGGGCTACGTTGAGGCGCTCGTCGTGGATGGGTTTGTTGGTTTGGGCGTTGATGATTCGGATGCGGAGCTGGTGCGGTGGTTGGGCCAGCGCGATTGCCGGCATCAACCCGAGAAGAAGCAACGAGATGACTCGGGTGCGGACGCCGTCGGACATTGGAGTTGCATGTGGAGTTGCGTGTGAACTGTGCATAGTAGTCCTCGGCCATGGAGCTGAAAATATTTTTCAAAAAAGTGGAAAATTTTCAGGCGGCAAAAACAGGCAGTTTTCTGTCCACAATTACCACGCTTTTTACCACGTTCTTACCATCAAAAAACCACGTTCTGCGCACCACTTTTCTGAAAACCCCCTTGAAAAACAAGGGCAAATCCAAAGAATTCATACTCAACACCGGTCCAAAAAAATTCCCCCAAAATATGACAAGTTTAATCGTCCTCGGCGGTCTCGAGAAGCGGGTCTTTTTGTGGTCTGCGGACCATCTCGTGGAGGGCGGAGCCGGGGGCGATCATGGGGTAGACGCCGTCTTCTTTTTCTACCTGGAAGTTGATCAGGAACGGTTTGCCGCTGGTGCGGGCTTTTGTGACTGTCGGGGTTACATTCTGGCGCTTGTTGACGGTTGCGCCATCGATGCCGTGGGCGGCGGCGAGCAGGACGAAGTCGGGTGAGAGGATGGGCGAGGCGGCGTAGTTCTTGTCGTAGAAGGCCTCCTGCCACTGGCGAACCATGCCGAAAAAGCCGTTGTTGATGACGGCGATGTTGATCGCGAGTTTTTCCTGCACGATGGTGGAGAGCTCGGCGGCGGTCATCTGGAAGCCGCCGTCGCCGGCGATGACCCAGACATCTTTCTCCGGGCACGCGACCTTTGCGCCGATGGCTGCAGGCAGCGCGAAGCCCATGGTGCCGAGGCCGCCCGAGGTGATGAGCGAGCGCGGCACGTCGTGCTTGTAGTACTGGGCTTCCCACATCTGGTGCTGGCCGACGTCGGTGACGATGATGGTCTGGTCGGCGCGGCCGGCGGCGTGGGCCTCGCGCCAGATGTCGTTGATGACGTGCGCGGCGTAGAGGTGGCCGTTGTCGGGCAGGTTGATGATGTCGCGGACGGCGGCGTCGCCCTTCTTGGCGTTGATCTCGCGGAGCCAGCTGGTGTCGGAGTTCTTCGGCAGCAGCGGGAGGAGGAGTTCGAGGACCTCTTTGAGGTCGCCGATGAGGGCGACGTCGGCGCGGACGTTCTTGTTGATCTCGGAGGGGTCGATCTCGATGTGGATCTTCTTCGCGTTGGGGGCGTATTGGGCGAGGTTGCCGGTGACGCGGTCGTCGAAGCGCATCCCGAAGGCGAGTAACAAATCGGCCTGCTGGATGGCGTTGTTGACCCAGGATTCGCCGTGCATGCCCATCATGCCGAGCGAGAGCGGATGATGCGTGGGGACTCCGCCAAGGCCGAGGAGCGTGCTGGCGACGGGGATCTGCTGGCGTTCGGCGAAGGCGAGGACCTGGGCTTCGGCGCCGGAGTGCGTGATGCCGTGGCCGGCGAGGATGACGGGCTTCTTTGCTGCCTTGATGAGTTCGATTGCTTGCTGGATCGACGAGGATTCTGCGCGCAGCATTGGGTGCGGGCGGTAGGGTTTGGGTGCGGCGGCTTCGAAGTTGAAGGGCGCGGTGGCTTGTTGCGCGTCCTTCGTTATGTCGACGAGGACGGGCCCGGGGCGGCCGGATTTCGCGATCTGGAGCGCCTCGCGGATGGCGGGGGCGATGTCCTCGGCGCGGGTGACGAGGTAGTTGTGCTTGGTGATGGGCAGAGTGATGCCGGTGATGTCGATCTCCTGAAATGCGTCCGAACCGAGGACTTTGCTGCCGACCTGGCCGGTGATGGCGACGATGGGGATGGAGTCGAGCATTGCAGTCGCGATGCCGGTGACGAGGTTGGTGGCACCCGGGCCGGAGGTGGCGATGCAGACGCCGACCTTACCGGAGGCGCGGGCGTAGCCGTCGGCCATGTGCGCGGCGCCCTGCTCGTGACGGACGAGGATGTGGTGGATGGGGAACTTGCGCAGGGCGTCGTAGGCGGGGAGGATGGCTCCGCCAGGGTAGCCGAAGACCTTGTCCACGCCTTCGCCGGCGAGGGTGGCCCAGATGATTTCGGCTCCGGTGAGTTGGGGGTGTTGATTTTTGTTTGCCATCGGTTGCTCCTAGCGTGACCGTTCTTTGTAGAAGTAAATTCCCCAGTCGGGATCTTCTTCGATCGAAATGTGGCCTAACAAATTCTTCTCAAACACTGGTGTGCCATATGTGTAAGGTTCAAACTTATCGTGCATCACTGCGATGTATGGAAAAAATTGCGTGCTATATCCGACAGTACTGAGGTTCGCTTGTTTCCATGTCCCGCTTATGTTTGTTTCTGATCCAATCTTCGGCCGAATTACTTCAGTGAACGTGTGATCCTTATTTACGAGTAGAGTTGCTGTTCCCTGATCTGTGGTCGCTTTGTATTTTCCAATGACCTGATCTTCTGACGGTTTGAGACCTAGAGCGATGACGAGAAACATATTTCCGTAGTAAAAAATCGGCACTGCCAGAATTGCCGCGATTAGCAAAATCGGCGTCACAATCAGAACGACCGTTTTCTTCTTCAACCCGTCCTCCCTTCCGTCACTAGGTTGTTACAGCTCCTTCGCTGGCACTGCTCACAGAGTTGGCATATTTGGCGAAGACGCCGCGTTTGAAGCGGGGCTCGGGGGCCTTCCATGCGGCGAGGCGTTTGGCGATTTCGGCTTCGGGGACGTTGAGGGTTAGTTTACGGTTGGGGATGTCGAAGGTGATGGTGTCGCCTTCGCGGACGGCGGCGATGGGGCCGCCGAGTTGGGCTTCGGGTGCGACGTGGCCAGCCATGAGTCCGCGGGTGGCTCCGCTGAAACGCCCGTCGGTGAGGAGGGCCACGGTTTCCGAGAGAGCGGGGATGCCTTTGATCGCTGCGGTGACGGCGAGCATCTCGCGCATGCCGGGGCCGCCGCGTGGGCCTTCGTAGCGAATGACGAGGACGTCGTTGGGGTTGATCTTTCCGGCTTCGACGGCGGCGTGGCAGTCGTCCTCGCTGTCGAAGACGCGCGCGGTGCCGGTGTGGTGGATGCGCTCGTGGCCGGCGACTTTGATGACGGCCCCGTCGGGGGCGAGGTTGCCGCGCATGATGACGAGGCCGCCGGTGGGCTTGAGGGCTTTGTCCCAGGTGTGGATGACGGGTTGGCCGGGGGTTTCGACGGCGAGGGCGGCTTCTTCGGCGAGAGTCTTGCCGGAGACAGTGATGCTGTCTCCTTTGAGCAGACCTTTTTCGAGGAGACGTTTGGCGAGGAGACGGCTGCCGCCCGCGTCCTGGTAGTCCTTGGCCGCATATTTGCCGCCGGGAGAGAGGTCGCAGATGAAGGGCGTGCGCTCGGAGATGCGATCGAAGTCTTCCATGGTGAGCGGGATGTCGAGTTCGCGCGCGATGGCGATGAGGTGAAGGACGGCGTTGGTGCTGCCGCCTGAGGCTGCGACGGCGGCGATGGCGTTATCGATGGACTGGCGGTTGATGATCTTGCGTGGGGTGAGGCCGGCGCGGGCCAGATCCATGACGAGGCGGCCAGCCTGGCGAGAGGCTTCGTGTTTTTCCGGCGACATGGCGGGGACGCCGGTGAGTTGCATCGGCGAGATGCCGAGAAACTCGCCGGCCATGGCCATGGTGTTGGCGGTGAACTGACCGCCGCAGGCTCCGGGGCCGGGGCAGGCGGAGGCTTCGAGAGCTTCGAGTTCGGCGTCGTTGATCTTTCCGGCGGCGTGCGCACCCATGCCTTCGAAGACCTGAAGGATTGTGATCTCCTTGGTGGTGCCGTCGGGCTGCTTGAGATGGCCGGGAGCGATGCTGCCACCGTAAAGCATGAGGCCGGGGATGTCGAGGCGAGCGAGAGCCATGATGGCGGCTGGCATGTTCTTATCGCAGCCGGCGATGCAGACGATGCCGTCAAAACTGTTTCCCCGCGTCACGAGTTCGATGGAGTCGGCGATGACTTCTCTGGAGATCAGGCTCGCCTTCATCCCCTGAGTTCCCATGGTGATGCCGTCGTGGATCGTGATGGTGTTGAACTCCATGGGCGTGCCGCCGGCTTCGCGTACGCCTTGTTTGACGGCCTCGGCGACCTGACGCAGATGGAAGTTGCAGGGGCCGATCTCGGTCCAGGTATTGGCGATGCCTATGATCGGCTTGTGCAGGTCTTCCTTGCTGAAGCCAACGCTGCGGAAATAGGAGCGGGCTGCGGCGCGGGATGGGCCTTCGGTGAGGGCGATGGAGTTTTTCTTCGGATTGATTTCGTTGCTCAATGCTTTGCTTCCTTTCAACGGGCAAACACATAGGAAATAACGGCTCCTGTACGCCGGTCGATACGAATCTCTACAGCTCCTCCGCCCTTCGTTCCTTGTTTAGGAGGAGCGCCTGACACGATCCAGACACCTTTGGTTAGAGTCGCGCGGAAGGGTCTCTGACGGGCGACACACTCCTCCCCACAAATTGGCGGCAAGATCGCCTCAGCGACGCGGATCGAGGTCTTCTCGTCGGGAACAAAGCCACCTTTTGGCTCGGGAGCCTGAGCCATGGAAGTACAAGCAACGAGCATGAAAGTGGCGAATTTAATCGTGGTCCTCATCTTGCCCTCATGGATAAGCACTGCTGTATCGGTCAGTCACACGGCTTAAGCCGCGTGCTCATTAGCCTGCACTCATGCTTCGCGGCTTAAGCCAAAATTCGGCGTCGTGTTTGGATTCGTACTTGTCCAGCTCTGCTTCGTGGCGCAGCGTGAGGCCGATGTCGTCGAGGCCGTTCAACAGACAGTATTTGCGGAATGGGTCGATCTCGAATTTGGCGCTGAAGCCCTGGTCGTCGGTGATGGTTTGGGCTTCGAGGTTGATGGTGATCTTGTGGGCGGTATTTTTTTCTGAGCGCCGCATCAGGGTTTCCACGTCGGACTCGGGGAGGCGGACGAGAACCATGCCGTTCTTGCCGGCGTTCGAGAAGAAGATGTCGGCGAAGCTGGGGGCGATGACGGCGAGGAAGCCGAAGTCAGTGAGGGCCCAAGCAGCGTGCTCGCGGGAGCTGCCGCAGCCGAAGTTTTTTCCGGCGATGAGGATATTCGCGCCCTTGTGATGGTGTTTATTGAGGACGAAGGTTTGGTCGGGCTGGCCTGCCTCGGGGCCGGACTGGATGCGGCGCCAGTCGTAGAAGAGGAAGTCGCCGTAGCCGGTGCGCTCGATGCGCTTGAGGAACTGCTTGGGGATGATCTGATCGGTGTCGACGTTGGGGCGGTCGAGAGGGACGGCGTGGCTGGTGAGAACGTTGATGGGATGCATAAAAGCTCCAGGGAGTAGGGAATAGGGAGTAGGGAGTAGCAAACAAAGACCTGCTACCGTGTGGTTGAAGGCTCCTTAAACTTCCAGTCGCGGATATCGGTGAAGTGGCCAGTGATGGCGGCGGCGGCGGCCATCTGGGGGCTGACGAGATGGGTGCGGCCGCCGCGGCCCTGACGGCCTTCGAAGTTACGGTTGCTGGTGGAGGCGCAGCGTTCGCCGGGGGCGAGGATGTCGGGGTTCATGCCGAGGCACATGCTGCAGCCGGGTTCACGCCAGTCGAAGCCTGCTTCGGTGAAGATCTTGTCGAGGCCTTCTTTTTCGGCCTGGGCTTTGACGTGTTGGGAGCCGGGGACGACCATGGCGCGGACCGAGGTAGCGACGTGGTAGCCGCGAACGACGGAGGCGGCGGCGCGGAGATCTTCGATGCGGGCGTTGGTGCAGGAGCCGATGAAAGCGCGGTCGATTTTGATCTGCTCGATCGGCGTGCCGGCTTTGAGGTCCATGTATTCGAGGGCGCGCTCGAAGGCTTTTTGGTCGGCTTCGCTGGCGGTGAGGTCAGGCAGGGGAACAGTCGACTTGACGCCGGTGACCATGCCGGGCGAGGTGCCCCAGCTCACCGTGGGGGTGATGTCGATGGCGGCGATGGTGAGTTCGCGGTCGAAGACTGCTCCTGTATCGGTTACAAGTTTGGACCAGTGGCGGACGGCTTCGTCCCATGCGGCACCTTGTGGCGAGGAGCGGCGGCCTTTGAGGTAGGCGAAGGTGGTGGCGTCGGGGGCGATCATGCCCGCGCGGGCTCCGGCCTCAATGCTCATGTTGCAGATGGTCATGCGACCTTCCATCGAGAGATTGCGGATGGCGGAGCCGGCGTACTCGACGACGTAGCCGCTGGCTCCCGCAGTGCCGATCTGGCCGATGATGTGGAGGACGATGTCCTTCGCGGTGACGCCGATGGGAAGAGTGCCTTCAACGTTGATCCGGAATGTTTTCGGTTTGTCCTGGGGCAGGGTTTGCGTCGCCATGACGTGTTCGACTTCGCTGGTGCCGATACCGAACGCTAGTGCGCCGAAGGCTCCGTGGGTGCTGGTGTGCGAGTCGCCGCAGACGATTGTCATACCGGGCTTGGTGAGGCCGAGCTCCGGGCCGATGATGTGGACGATGCCTTGATTCGGGGATTGGACGTCGTAGAGCTCGACGCCGAAGTCAGCGCAGTTTTTCCGCAGGGCCTCGATCTGTTTGGAGGCGATCTGGTCGACGATATGAAGACGGTCTTCGATGCTGCTCGTCGGGACGTTGTGATCGACCGTGGCGACGGTCCGGTCGGGACGGCGAAGCTTGCGGCCCGTCATGCGGAGGCCGTCGAAGGCCTGCGGGCTGGTGACCTCGTGAACCAAGTGCAGATCGATGTAGAGGATGCTGGGTTCGCCTGCGGGTTCGGCGACGAGATGCTGTTGCCAGACTTTTTCGAAGAGTGTTTTTGGTGCTGTCGGTTCTGTCATGGTTGTGCCTTTTGCTCGGTTGGTGGGAGGGTGAAGGTATTCGCGCCTGTTGTTGTTTTTTCGACCGGGTGGGGTGTGCCGTCGGGATCAACGAGGATAGCGTTGCGAATCTGTTGAATGACGGTGCTTCCCCCCGGAGGCTGGGCGGTCCAGCGCGCGATGCTATGGACCAGCGCCGCTGGGATGTGATCGGGTTCGATGGCGTGGTTAGGAAAGATCCAGAGCGTGTACTCGGCTTCAGGATCGCTGGGGGGCCTGCCGCCTGTGATCCAGTCGATTGCAGCAAAGACGACAAGATGTTGAGGCCCGTTGAGGTCGACCCAGAGCATGCCGCGATTGGGACAGAAGCGGTAGACGCAACCGGTGATGGTGAGGTAACGATTGTTGTCGGCTAGTACCTTGTCGGGGACAGAGAGAAAGTCAAGTGCGGTCTCGGCGAGTGTTTTGTAGCCGGTCTTGGGGTTGCCCCAGAACGTTTGCGGAGTGGTGAAATACTGCGCGAGAAAGGGGCGGAAGCGCGGGTCGAGGACGAGTTGGTTCTCGCGGCCTTCCGGGGGCGGAGGTCCGTATTGCCAGAGCCACTCAACGTTTTCTTTGGGCTGCTTCTTATCTTTCTTGATCTGAGGCGTGGGTGTCTGGGGCGGAGGAGGGCCGGGTGTGGGGATCTGTGCCTGCGTGACCCCTCCCAAACAGACGAGGATAAGGAAGACGGCGGCGAAATGGAGATGGCGAGTCATTGGATGGCTATTTGTTTTGCTTCATCTGTTGCTTTGCGGCGATGACCATCAGGACGTTTGCGAACGGAAAGAGAAAGAGCGCAACGATCGCGATGATGAGCATCGGTGTGCCTGTCCAATATCTATAGATGAGTGCAGCAGCTATGCCGCAGTTGATCAGGACGGCTTTAATCTGGAACCAACGAGTCATACGGCGTGCATGGCCTGGCGGCGGTCGATGGATTCGGCCAGGGCCTGGTGGACGAGCTTGCCCATCTCCTGCGTGCTGACTGGGGTTTGGCCGGCTTGCTGGCCGCGTGCTATGTCTGCGGTGCGATAGCCGGCGTTGAGAACTTTGTGGACGGCCTGTTCGACAGCCTTTGCGTCCTGATCCAGATTTGCGGAGTGACGAAGGACCATGGCGGCGGTGAGGATTGCGCCGAGCGGGTTGGCTTTGCCTGTGCCGGCGATGTCTGGGGCGGAGCCGTGTACGGGCTCGTAGAGATTGACAGCGCCGCCGATGGTGGCCGAGGGCAGCATGCCGAGCGAGCCGGTGATGACGCCGGCCTCGTCGGAGAGAATGTCGCCGAAGAGGTTCTCAGTGAGGACGACGTCGAAGTTTCGGGGGATGTTCATGATGTGCATCGCCATGGAGTCGACGAGCTGGTGTTCGAGCGTGACGTTGGGGTAGTCCTTGGCGACTTCGGTGACGGTGGCGCGCCAGAGCTGCGAGACCTCGAGGACGTTGGCCTTGTCGACGGAGGTGACTTTTTGGCGGCGTTTGCCGGCGAGTTCGAAGGCGATGCGCGCCACGCGGACGACTTCGGATTTGGTGTAGCGCATGGTGTTGATGGCTTCTTCCTGTTCACCAGATGCGGGCTCCTTGTTCCACCAGCGCGGCGCGCCGAAGTAGAGGCCGCCGAGGAGCTCGCGGACGAAGAGGATGTCGACGTCCTTGGTGACTTCGGGGCGGAGTGGCGAACTTTCGGCGAGCGCGGCGTAGGCGATGGAAGGACGCAGATTCGCGAAACCGCCGAGGGCCTGGCGGATCTGGAGCAGGCCGGCTTCGGGACGCTTGTCGGGTGGGAGTGCGTTGAATTTGTTGTCTCCTACTGCGCCGAGGAGGACGGCGTCGCACTCGAGAGCCGCGTCGAGCGTGGCGGTGGGGAGCGGGGAACCGGTTTCGGTGATCGCGATGCCGCCGATGAGGCCTTCGACAAAGGTGAAGTCGTGGCCGCCTAGTTCAGCGACTGCGCGCAGGATGTTGGTGGCTTCGCGGGTGACTTCGGGGCCGATGCCGTCGCCGGCGAGGACTGCAATTTTGAGTCTCATAACAAAATCTCTCTCTTAGTGTTATTTCTGCATTGTCCAGCGAAGAAGCGCATAGACGATGATGTAAGCCACGGCAATTCCCGCCCAGATGTGCTGCTTTTTAGTCTTAGGTGACGTGACTATCAGTCCAAATCCGCAGACTCCTGCAACTACACTCGCAACGTTTTGGAATACTGACTTCATTGAGTGACTGTCATTTCAGAAGGTTTCAACAAGCCGAGTAGGTCCTGGTCGTAGATGGATTTCTTGCGGTCGGCGAGCTCGGTGAAGCGGTGGTAGACCTCGTCGAGCTGCGTGCGGGTGAGCGGGTGGCCAAGTTCGATGAGGCGCTGTTCGAGCAGGCGGCGTCCGCTGTGTTTGCCGAGCACCATGTTCGTGGCTGGGACGCCCACGGACTCGGGCGTCATGATCTCGTAGGTCAGGGGGTTGGCCATCATGCCGTGCTGATGGATGCCGGACTCGTGGGCGAAGGCGTTGGCGCCGACGACGGCCTTGTTGGGGGAGCAGCCGAAGCTGATGAACTCGGCGAGCGCCTTGCTCGTGGGATAGAGCTGGTTCATCTTGATGTTGTTGGTGTAGGGAAGCTTGTCGCGGCGGACCATGAGAGCGGCGGCGATCTCTTCGAGGGCGGCGTTGCCGGCACGCTCGCCGATGCCGTTGATGGTGCATTCGACCTGGCGCGCCCCGGCCTGGATGCCGGCGAGGGTGTTGGCCACGGCCATGCCGAGGTCGTTGTGGCAGTGGGTGGAGAGGATGACGTTGTCGATGCCGGGCACCTTCGCGAGCAGCATGCGGAAGGTGGCGGCGTACTCGTCGGGCGTGGTGTAGCCGACGGTGTCGGGGATGTTGATGGTGGTGGCCCCCGCCTGGACGGCGACGCTGACGATCTTGACGAGGAAGTCGGGGTCGGTGCGGGTGGCGTCTTCGGCGGAGAACTCGACGTCGTCGGTGAAGGTGCGGGCGAGGCGGACGGATTCAGCGGCCTGATCGAGCGCCTCGGCGCGGGTGATCTTCAGCTTGGCCTGGAGGTGGAGATCAGAGGAGGCGAGAAAGGTGTGGATGCGGGATTTTTCGGCGGGCTCGATGGAGTGAGCGGCAGCCTCGATGTCCTCGCGTTTGCAGCGGGCGAGGGAGGCGATGCGGGCGTTGCGGACCTCGCGGGCGATCCTGCGGATGGAGTCGGAGTCGCCCTGGCTGGCGATGGCAAAACCGGCCTCGATGACGTCGACGCCGAGGTCCGCGAGCTGGTGGGCCATGCGCAGCTTCTCATCGTTGTGCATGGTGCAGCCGGGGGACTGTTCGCCGTCGCGAAGGGTCGTGTCGAAGAAGACGATCTGGTTAGACGAGGACATAGGGCTTAACACTCTCGATCTGGACTTGATCATAATGCATGCTTATGATGAGTTAAAGGTTTATCACAAATTCTAATTGCGGTATTCGATACATATATCCTGTGCCGGAACGAGGTGAAGATTGGACTTAGTCCAAATGGAGACGTTTCTGGCGGTGGCGGAGGAGCGAAGCTTTTCGCGAGCCGCGGCACGGCTCCATCGTACTCAGCCAGCGGTGAGTCAGGCAATCGCAAAACTCGAAAGCGAGCTGGGCGAGGTGCTGTTTGAGCGGTCATCGCGGGACGGAACGCTGACCGATGCGGGCGAGGTGCTGCGGGAGTATGCCGCTAAGTTACTGAATCTTCGTAATGAAGCCGGAGTGGCGCTGACCGAGCTGCGGGAACTGCATCGCGGCCGCTTGAACCTGGCGGCGAACGAATACACCTGCCTTTATCTGCTGCCGTTGCTGGATGAGTTTCGGCGGCAGAATCCGCGGATCAAGCTGGCGGTCCAACGGACGCTGGCAAGCCGCATCTCCGATGAAGTATTGATGCACTCGGTGGAGTTGGGAGTGTTGTCCTTCCGGCCGGACGATGCGCAGGTGAAGTCGATGGTGGTGTACCGGGACGAGCTGGCGTTTGTGGTCAATCCGCGGCACGCTCTCGCCGGGGCGGGGAAGGTGTCGATCCGGCAACTGGGGGCGCAGAATTTTATCGCGCATAATATTCCGTCGCCGCAGCGGCAGAAGGTGATTCAGGCGTTCAAGCGGCACAAGACTCCGTTGCAGATGGGGGTCGAGCTGCCTTCGCTGGAGGCGATCAAGCGGTTTGTCGAGATGGGCAACGGTGTGGCGTTGGTGCCGGGACTGACGGTGCGGCCGGAGCTGGAGAGCGGCGCACTGGTGCGGGTGCAGGTGCCGGAATTGCAGATCGAGCGCAAGTTGCGACTCGTGTACCGAAGACAGGCGAGTCTGTCGCATGCAGCGCTGGCGTTTTTGAAAGTGGTGGAGGCGTATGCCGCGGCGCATGGTGACCCCTACTGTTTTCAGGCCGAACGCGGAATGTAGACGCAATGCGATTATTTTTGAGGCGCGAAGACATTTGCAAAAAAGGTGCGTCTGTAGCAAGTAGATTGGCACCGGAGAAGCTCTCTCCGGGCGAGACGAAACAGGAGAGTGAGAGTCCGATGAAGATGACGACGTTACGAAAGGCAATTTTGCAGGTAGCGATTTTTGCACTGGGCCTGACAGTGCTGAGTGCACTACCGGCGATGGCACAGGATCCTTCTGCGCCGCCGCCTCCACCGCAGGGTCAGGGCGGTCCGCGACATGGCGGAATGCGGGGAAACCAGGTTGATTTTCTAACCAAGAAGCTGAACCTGACACCAGACCAGGTGACGCAGGTGAAGGCCATTGATGAAGACACATGGAAGCAGATGAAGGCGCTGCGTGAGGACACATCAGTCGCCGGACCTGACAAGCGGACGAAGATGATGGATATCCACAAAGCGTCGCAGGATAAGATCCGCGGCCTGTTGACGGCCGATCAGCAGACGAAGTTCGACGCGCTGCAGGCGGAGATGCGGGAGCGCAGAGAGCGTCATGGCGGACCAGGGGGTCCTCCTCCTCCACCGCCGCCACCACAGCTTTAAATTCGTTAGCTGCTCGAAACTGGAAATCAAAAAGGCCGGAGGTAGATGGATCCTCCGGCCTTCTTGCGTGGGCCACCCACCTTGAGGCACCGGTGCGGTTACAATGAAGAACAGTGACTACGGCGCTCCGTAACTCTTGCCATTGCGTTGCCTGCGGGACAGCGAAAGGGTTGCGGACGAACTTGAAGGGATCCAACGAAGAATGAAGAAGACGATGTTGTTGTTGGGCGCGCTGATGCTGTCTGCGGCGGCCGGTTATGCGCAGGAGAGCCGGCAGGATGCGAGCATAAGCGCCACCGTTCCTTTTGCCCCCCAGATCACCGGAAACAGCGTGCAGAAGAATACAAGTATGACGATTGGCCTTCTGGCGAGCTACCGCTACATGCTGACACCCCGGAGCGCACTCGAAATTAACTACGGATATCAGCAAAATACACAGTATTACCAGGTCTTCGGGAAGAAGAACGGCGGTATCCACACGCTGCAGCAGGAGTTCAGCGGAGCGTACGTCTTCAACCTGAACTTTAAGAACTTCAACCCGTTTCTTGAGGGCGGCCCAGGCGCGATCATCTTCACGCCGCTCAAAGACGCTGGAACGTCGGACCTCGACGCGAAGCAGAATACGAATGTGGGCGCCCTCTTTGGCGGTGGCGTGGCCTACGAATTGAGCCCGAGCTGGGATATCCGCGCCGAATATCGCGGGTTTTTCGTGAAAACCCCCAACTTCAGCCTTCCGGGGGGTACCTTCAACACCAACCGGTGGGAGGTTATTTCTACCCCATCGCTCGGTATTGCGTACCACTTCTAACGAAGTTACAGTCTGAAAAACGAAGCCCCGGTCTTGGCCGGGGCTTCACACTTGCTGCAACGAAAGGTTATCTGAACCGGTAGGCTGCCCCGATCGTGATGATATTGGGTGAAAGACTGGAGTTCTGGAAGCCCATCCACATCTGGTACTCCCAGTCGGCGCGGACGTAGAGGTAGGGCTTCACTTTGTAGTCGACGCCTACGCCGGCAGCCACCAGGTTGTAGGCCAGGTTTGGCCGGAATCCATCCGGGAGGGAAGGGAAGTTGAAGACGCCGCGTCCGTACATCACTTTGCCGTACGGCACGAATTTGCGGTAGGTGCGGAAGTAGCGGCCACCTACTTCGTAGGTCTTCTCGTAGAGATCGGTGGAATCCTTGACGTAGTGAAACTCGCCTTCCACGCCAAGATGAGGCAGAAAGTCGAAGTTGATATAGGCGGCGCCCCCGTTATAGCGGTCGGCATAGTCCGAGTGGGCAGAAGAGAAACCGCCGCCAACCTTAAGATTTCCGATTCGTTCCCCGGTGGGAACAGCCTGGGCGCGCATCATCGGCGCTACCCCCAGTAGGCCAATGAAGGCGACTACCCGAATTAACATAGGAATCCCTTCAAAAGCGGGTCGAATTCTACAGAAAACATTCATCAGACTTGCTGTGTAGGCCAATCTCGTCAGATTTGGATGGTTTCAGGCTGGGTTAGTGAAACACGTACGAGGCACCGAAAGTAAGCGCGTACGGGGAAAGGCCGTTTGCGGCAAAACCGGGCCACTTCTGGGCTTCGAAGTCAATCGCCCTGATGTTGATGTGGGGTGTTGCGTGGACGTCGAGTCCGACACCCGCTGCATATTCAAAGTATGTCGACGTGCCCGGATAAGGATTGCTGCCGACCTGTAATCCAAAGTGACCCACACCGAGGAGCACTTTGCCGTACCCTTCAATACGTTTGTGGCGAACGATATAACGGGGACCGAGTATGTAAGAGTTTTCGCTGACGTCCGAGGGTGTGTTCACGGAATAGTGGATCACCCCTTCAAGCCCCAGGTTATAGGGGAAATTAACGTCTCCATAGAATGTGATGGCTCCGATATTGCTTTGACCGAAGTCAGGACTGATAAAACTTCCACCAACACCGACTGCGATCGACCCGATTCGCGACGCGGTGGGGACAGCCTGAGCATGCGACATGGCTGTCATGCTGAGGACGCAGACGAAACAGCCGATAAGAGTATGCCGCTTCAACAGTGTGCCTCCTTGAGGATGTGAAACGTGCGGCGTTTCGTATTGGTGAGGCATACTGGCCCCAGGCAGTAGAAGAGCGCGGGCAGTCTTATCGAGTTATCGACTGCCCACTCCTAAAGTTTAGTTCTGCTGCGGTGTTGTGGGTTGAGGAGTTGTTGGAGCCGCCGTGGATGCAGCAGGAGCGGCCGTGTTATCTGCAGAAGGATTTGCTGCTGGAGCTGCGGCTGCGGGCGCCGGTGTCGCATCGGCCGGCGGTTTGTAGTAGCTGAGCTTCAGATAGACTGGCTCAACCTCGAAGGGCATTTTGTCGGCCGCGGTGAGAAGCGGTTCAAACGCCGCGTGCATGACGTAGACCTGGTCGGTCCAGGGATCGAAACGCAGGAAGCTGGCAAGAGGCATAGCGGCCTGCTGCTTGAGATCCTTCATATCGAGTTTGGGTCCTTTCGCCGTGATGGCCTGCATCCAGAAGGTGGGATCCTCATCACTCTTGGTGAGGCCGTCACCGATCATCGGCTCATTGAGCGCCTTCAGACTCTTGACGCGCTGCTGAAGTTGCTGGAGATAGAGGCTGAAGTACTGCTGCCCGCCTTCCAGCTCCTTCGCGCTCAGCAGTTCCATGGCTTTCTTGGCGGCTGCCGCATTGTCGGCATCGGTGTGGTGCATCGGAATACGATTGAAGACCGAAGTCGTGGGGAAGAGCAGACGATCGTTGAAGGCATATTTCGTGTCGAGCCGGTGAGCAAGAATGATGTGCGCAATCTGGAAGGCCAGAATCGCATTCAGGTTGCCCATCTGCTGCGCGCCATCCTGCGTTACGACGCCGGTGGTGTCGAGCAGACTCTTGGAGACGACGATGGTGTTACCGATGGCAAGCGATTCCAGCGGCTGGGTCAGCAAGGTGCGGCAGCGGATCGGCCTGGAGAGGGTGATGTTGTTGTAGGCGAGAATATTGTTCGCCAGTGCTTCCAGCGTCTTGTCGAACTCGCTGGGCGCATCCAGCAGACCTGCCTGGAAGAGACGCTCGACGATGTTGTCCTCTGCCTGCTGGACCCACGCGCGCTGAGCACCGAGGGGGCTTACGTCCTGTGCATCGTTGCTGACGTCGGTCGCGCCGACGACTTCAAGCGAGGCGTCCGCTGCTTCAGGTGGGGGAACCTTCAGCACATAGCCCCAGATATGGTTGATGGCTTTAAATTTGAGGGTGCGGGAGACGCTCTTCGGATCGCTCTCTTCCACGTAGAAAGAGGTCGGGAGCCAGAGGTCGGGCTGCACGTTGGTGCGCCAGCTATCGAAGTGATAGAACTCCTTCTGGTCCTCCTCGGTGCCGGCGAAGTCGCCGTTGAAGCGGACGACGTTGCCGTTACGAGCCTCAATCCAGATACGGCCGAAGAAGCGGCCGAACTCCTTCTTTCCTTGAATCGGCGTGACGTCGAAGACTGCGGTCGGGGTGTTGCCCAGGAAGTCGTTGCGCACGTAGCCGAAGGTGTAGTGCTGACGGTCGAAGTTGTTGGAATCCATCAGGAGCATCTGGACGAAGCCGGCCTCATGGAAGGTGAGGTGCAGGCTGCCGCCGAGACCGCCGATGAACGAGGCGGAGTGCTTGAAGAATCCAGTCTTGCCGCCCTTCGAGGTGTCATTGTTAACGGCATAAGACTGGTCGCCGATGACCTTGTTGAACTCGACACGCCCGAGAAAGTGTTGATCGGAGTCGGGAACCTGACCCAGAAGAGGATCGGGCCTCATGTTCTGGATGTAGGTCTCGACGAGCGGAGCCCGGTCTTTGACAGTCTTGACGACCACCTTTTCCCGGACGATGGCCTTATCGATAAGGGCATTCTGCGCTGGGGTGGGCTTGCGCGAAGTCGAGAGGTCGTCATCCTTCTTCTTCTTTCCATGCAGGAGACCTGCTTGGGCGGGGAGGGTAGCTGTGACGAAGAGTGCCAGGGCTAGACCGGCGATAGACTGTTTCCCGAGAATCATGATGTACGGCTCCTACGGCTACCCGAGGGTAAGCCTGAATATGGACTTGATGCTAGTACCTGCTGCGACAACCGGTAAAAAATTTGTGGTTCAGCCTGCGAGTTGAAATGTGACATTGACGATGCCTTCCCAATCGACCGGATTACCCGAGTCGTCTGTGGCAGGCTTAAAGCGAGTCGCTTCCACGGCACGAACAGCAGAGTCGCCGAGACCGTGACCGAGATCGCTGATGACACCAAGTACCTGAACGGCGCCCGAGGACGAGACACGAATCCGGACGGTAACGTTGCCTTCGATATGAAGCTGTTTAGCCTCTGCGGTGTACTCTGGCTTGGGTTTAAAGAGAACCTTGGGTCCGCTCTTGGAGGTCGCAGTGGTGGGGCCTACCGGCTTCGGCATCGGTGGCGGCGTCGCCTGTCCGAGGTTGACCGGACCGGCCACACGTCCTTGAGCGTTCAGTGGTCCGGTGCCTCCAACAACTCCATGAGGAATGCCGGCGACGGCTACAGGACCGGTGGCTTTCATGTTCTGACTGCCGGGTGAGCCGGAACCAAGATTGACAACAGTCGACGGTGCTCCGGCGCCGTTATTGGATGCCGGCATGCCTGACATTCCCTTGTTGCCGAGGTTAATGGCAGTGGGTGAGGGTTTGTTCGAAACAGCGATCGGGTTTGTCGTGGAACCGAGTGCGACGGCTGTTGGATGAGCAGACTGATTAGGGACCGAAGCCGGCATCGCATGCGCAAGATTGACTACCTTCGGGGCCGGAGGAGCCTGGACGAGCTTAGGCGGCGCGGGAAGAACGACCGGCATCGGCTGGACCATCTTGATCTCTGGCGGCTTCGGAGGGTCCGGCAGCTTCACTTCGGGCAGCTTGATTTTTGGCGGTTCAACTTTAACCACAGGTGGTGGCGGAATCTTGATCTTGATCTTTGGCGGAGGCGGTGGCTCTTCAGCCTTCTTGATCGGAATCGGCTCGTCGAGGTGCGTGAGCTTGGTATGGTTGTCCATGGTCTTCTTCGCGGCGGCGCCGATGATGATGGCGCACAGCGCGAGGAGAATGTTCAGCATGACCGAGGTTAAGAGCGACCCTTTGCTCTGGCTGCCGTCGTTCAGGACGCCGAAGTGGGCGAACTGCATATTCTGCGGTTTGGGATCGTCACTGATGAGCGGCTTTACCTTTGCCATAGAAAATCCTTGAGCAGCCTCCTACCTGGAGGCGGGATTATTAAGGGCCCGATGCTGACACTTGCCAAAACCGGGATAGAGAAATCTGCTCCGAAGAGCGCCGTAGTATGAATCGAACCTAGGCTTATCTGACCCGCAAGCTAGTACAACCAGGGAAACGTCGCGGAAGTTGCGCTACCTTGACTAAAACAGACGCAAGCCGCAAAGGAAAAGGTTGTAGCAGGTACCGTGCATCGGGGAGTCGCACGCTTGTTCATGTGCCGGTACTCTGCCCATCTCTTACTGCAAGTATATTGCCGTAAGCGTAAGTGATTGACACTGGTACTTTTGTGGTATCCAACTAAGAACGGAGAAGAAGAAAACAATGAAGATTCTGGTGACCGGCGGAGCGGGCTATATCGGGGGTACGCTCACGCGCATTTTGCTGGCTCAAGGCCATGCCGTAACGGTGTACGACAACCTTTGCCATAGCAAGCGGTTAGCGTTGGCCTCGAAAGCCGACTTTGTCGAGGGAGATGTCGCCGATCGCCCGTTGCTGGAAACGACGCTGAAGCAGGGACGATTCGACGGAATCATGCATTTTGCCGCATTGATCGAAGCCGGCGAGAGTATGAAGCATCCGGAGATTTATTTCAGGAATAACTCCGCGGCGACCCTGACCCTGCTGGAGGCGATGCTGGCTACGGGGCATGACCGGCTGGTCTTCAGCTCGACCGCTGCATGCTATGGCGAGCCGGAATCCACGCCGATCCTCGAAGACGCGAAGTTGCAGCCCACCAACCCTTATGGCGAAAGCAAACTGCTCGTCGAACAGATGCTTCGCTGGATGAATCTTAGCCATGGGCTGAAGTATGCGAGCCTGCGCTATTTCAACGTTGCCGGCGCGATCGAAGGCTATGGCGAGGCGCATGAGCCGGAGTCCCATCTGATTCCGCTCATCCTCGATGTGGCGCTCGGGCGAAGAGCAAATATCAAGATCTTCGGGCGCGATTATCCGACCAAGGACGGGACCTGCATTCGCGACTATATTCACGTGCGTGATCTCTCGGAAGCGCACTTGCTGGCGCTCGCAGCGCTGAGCGAAACGAAGAGCAGGCTGATCTACAACATCGGCAACGGACAGGGATTTACTGTGCTTGAAGTGATCGAGTCCGTGCGCCGGGTGACGGGAAAGCCTATCGCGGTGGAAGAATGTCCACGGCGGCCCGGCGATCCTGCGGTGCTGGTGGCGAGTTCGGAGAAGATCAAGCGCGAACTGGGATGGAAGCCGAAGTTCGCAGAGCTGGATCAGATCATCGCCAGCGCGTGGGAGTGGCATCAGAAGCGCTATGCAAACGAGGTATAGAAGGAGACCGTTTTGATCGAGAGCATGTTTCACCTACCGCTGCCGCTGATGGAGAAGATTCTCCGTCCGGTGCTTGTCTACTTGTTTCTGGTTGGTTTCCTGCGTTTGTTCGGAAAGCGAGAACTCGCGCAGTTGAATCCGTTCGACCTGGTAGTGCTGCTGAGCCTGTCGAACACGGTGCAGAACGCCATGATCGGCGACGACAACTCGGTGTCGGGCGGAGTCATCGGCGCCTTCTCGCTGTTGACGATCAACTGGCTGCTGACCCGGGTACTGTTCCGCGCGCCGAAGCTGAACAAATTCTTCGAGCTGCCCCCGACCGTTTTGATTCAGCACGGTGTTGTTGATTGGGAAGCTGCGAAGAAGGAAGCGCTGACGGAGTTGGAGCTGCGTTCTGTCCTGCACAAACAGGGCTTCAATAGTTTTGAGGAGGTGGAGAAATGCGTGCTCGAGCCGAATGGGAATTTCTATATGGAAGGCATCAAGTCGATGAGCGACGATGCTCAGCGAGCGGCGCTGATGAAGGCAATTGAGGCGCTGACACGCGAAGTGAAGGATATGCGCGCCGACCTGACAACGCGATAAGGTGTTAATGACATTGGTTCACGGCAGGCGCTTTTGAGGTGAGGAGGGCGGTATGTCGATTGAGTCGGCGGAGGATCTGGCAGGAATGGAGCTGGCCGGGAGGGTGACTCGTGCGGTCTTGAACGCGATGAAGGAGGCTGTTCGGCCTGGAATCAGCACCAGGGAGCTGGATGAGATCGGCGCTGCGGTCATGCGAGCCGCCGGGGGGCGATCCGGACCGAAGCTGGTTTATAACTTTCCCGGACAGAGCTGCATCAGCATCAACGACGAGATCGTACATGGGGTTCCGGGCAAACGGCGGCTCGTCACGGGCGATGTCGTAAAACTGGACGTCACCGTCGAAGTGAACGGCTACATGGCGGATGCGTGCGAATCGGTAGGCGTTGGGCCGATCAAACAAGAGAGCCAGCGGCTGGTGGATTGCGCGGCGCAGGCGTTTCGCGACGGTCTGGCGCGGGTTCGCCCCGGCGCGCGGGCGTACGACATTGGCCGCGCTGTCCATAAGACTGTGACAAACGCTGGTTACTCCGTGGTAAACGAGCTGACGGGGCATGGGATTGGCCGGACAATCCACGAAAGGCCCACGATCCCGAACTACTACGACCCTCGCTTCTCCGATTTGTTGACTGAAGGGCTGGTATTCACGATCGAGCCATTGATCGCCATGGGCGGCCCCAGGACCGTTACTCTGAAGGACGGTTGGACGGTCCGGACGCGTGACCGCTCGCTGGCGGCGCACTACGAGCATACAGTCGTGGTGACGTCGAACGGAGCGCGACTGCTGACGGCCTGAGGTCTGCGCCCTACGGTTTTGGGTCCCGGAGCACCTTTTCAACTGCCTTCGTATACCTCTCCGGCGGCGTAGGAAGTTGCGAGTCGCGGACGGCGGCGCGATAGCCTCCCATATAAATGGAGTACATGACAGCCAGGGCGCAACCGACGCCAAAGCCGAAGCCCATGAAGAATCCGATGACCGCTGGCCAGTAGAAATTCACAATGAGTGGAGTCTACAGGGGTCGAACATGTACAGTTCACTACAAACAATTCAGGCAACAACCGGAGAGTGTGATGCGATCGTGGCAGTGGATGGCAGTGTGTGGAGTGGCGGTGGCAGTCTCTGCAGGGTTAACCTCAAGGGCAATGGCGCAGGAGGTTCCCGCGCTGGTGGACAAGGAACTCCCCGGCCTGCTGACGACCTACAAGGGACTTCATACCGCGCCTGAGCTGTCGCACCACGAGGCGCAGACCTCGGCGCTGCTGGCTGACGAGCTGCGGAAAGCCGGGTACACGGTGACCGAGCGCGTAGGTAAGTACCCCGACGGCTCGCAGGCCTACGGTGTGGTGGGGATATTGAAGAACGGAGCCGGTCCCACGCTGCTGGTTCGAACCGATCTCGACGCGCTGCCTGTCACCGAAGGCACCGGTCTGCCATACGCCAGTAAAGTGCGATCGAAGAACCCCGCCGGGCAGGATGTCGGAGTGATGCACGCCTGCGGCCACGACATTCACATCACCACGATGATCGGTGTCGCCCGCAACATGGCCGCGCTCAAGAGCCAGTGGCACGGCACGCTGATGCTGATCGGCCAGCCAAGCGAAGAGACCATCGACGGCGCCAAGGCGATGCTCGCGGACCATCTCTACGAGCGCTTCGGCAAGCCCGATGAGGCAATCGCGCTTCATGACGCGAACTTTGCGGCGGGTAAGGTGTCCGTTGTTTCAGGACCGGCGCTGGCGAGTTCCACCTCGATCGACGTGGTGATGCGCGGTGTGGGAAGTCATGGAGCCGCACCGGAGGCAGGCAAAGACCCGATCGTGATGGCGAGTGAGTTTGTGGTTGACCTGCAGACCGTCGTAAGCCGATCGGTTCCTCCCTCTCAGCCGGCGGTCGTGACAGTCGGCGACATTCATGGCGGGACCAAGCGCAACATCATCCCCGATGAGGTGAAGATGGAGCTGACAACGCGTTGCTACAGCGACGAAGTGCGGGAGACGATCATCGACGGGGTGAAGCGTACCGCAAAAGGTGTAGCGATTGCGGCGGGGGTTCCGGAGAACCGGATGCCGGTTGTGACGGTGCTGAACGATGAGTCGACCCCGGCGACCATCAACGACCCCGCGCTCGCGGCGAAGCTGCAGAAGCTCTTTGTGGCGAAGCTGGGAGCAGAGAATGTCGTCGAAAAGCAGGCCATCATGGGCAGTGAGGACTTCGGCATCTTCAGCCTCGATCACAAGATTCCCGCAGTGATCTTCTGGCTTGGAGCGTACGACCCCGCGAAGGTCGTCGAGAGCGAACGAACCGGAGTAGCGCTGCCTTCGCCGCACTCTCCGTTCTTCGCGCCGTTGCCCGAGCCAACCCTGCGCACCGGAATCACCGCGATGACCGATGCGGCGATAGCCCTGTTGCAGTGACGGCTTACCGCCTCGCCTATTTTGCCGGAGCGGTCGCTGCTGGCGTCGGCGCTGTGAACAACTTGAATGCGTTCTGAAGCGTGTAATTGAAACCCCATCCCAGAGGTATGATCACGACCGCCCATGCGAGTGCGATCATCAGTGGGGACGATTTCTTTACCGTATTGTCTGCCATCCAATCTTCTCCTGAAAATTCCGGTTGAGTCTGCCGCTTAGTGCGCTGCACCTTGAGAGACGGCGACACTTTTGTCCTTCAGCCAATATTTTTCATCGACTGCGCGCACCATGAGGTTGGCCAGGAAGCCGATGACCAGCAGGCCGCTCATGATGTGCAGGATCAATGGATACGCATCCTGCTTCGGCATCTTGTTCTCGACGTAGTGGTCGAGAATGCCGTTGACGATGAGTGGTCCGATGATGCCGGCGAGAGACCATGCGGTCAGCAGGCGCCCGTGAATGGCTGAGACGTTGTACCCGCCGAAGAGGTCCTTCAGGTAAGCAGGAATTGTCGCGAAACCTCCGCCGTACATCGAAAGCAGCACGACGGCGATACCGACAAACAGCGGCACCGAGTTCATCTTGTTCTGACTGGTGAAGGGCAGGCAGAAGTAAAGAATCGCTCCCAGAACGAAGAAGATGAAGTAGGTCGCCTTACGTCCGATGAAGTCTGAAGTGGAGGCCCAGAAGAATCTGCCGGCCATGTTGAAGATGCTTAGCAGCCCGACAAATCCGACGGCCGCGACGGCTCCGACTGAGCCCTTGAAGAGATCCTGAATCATCGGCGATGCCTGTTCGAGAATGCCGATGCCGGCCGTGACGTTGACGAAGAGCATCACCCAAAGGAGCCAGAACTGGGGCGTCTTCCATGCCTGATGCACGGAGACGTTGCGGCTGGTGATCAGAGCGGAGTGGTTAGCTGGCGGCACCCATCCTTCGGGCTTCCAGCCGTCCTGAGGAACGCGGATGGTGAAGACGCCGAACATCATGAAGATGAAGTACAGGATGCCCATCGCGATCATGGTGTAGGGAATCGAGGGCTGCCCCGCGCCCTTGAAGTGGGCCATAAGCTGGTTCGCCAGCGGACCGCCAATCATCGCACCGCCGCCGAAGCCCATAATGGCAAGACCCGTAGCGAGGCCGGGACGGTCTGGAAACCATTTGATGAGCGTCGAAACCGGCGAGATGTAGCCCAGACCGAGGCCGATTCCTCCGATGACGCCGTATCCAAGATAGATCAGCCAGATCTGATGGCTGCTGGCCCCGAAGGCAGAGATGACGAAGCCGAGGCCGAAGCAGATAGCGGAGTAGAACATGGCGCGCCGCGGACCTGCCCTCTCCAGCCACGCTCCGAAGAGTGCGGCAGAGATGCCGAGAAAGGCAATCGCGATGGAAAAAATATAGCCGACCTCCTTCAGGTTCCAGTGAGAGCCGTCAGCGGCCTGCAGGGCAAGAAGTGGATTTTTGAAGACAGAAAATGCATAGGCCTGGCCTATCGAAAGATGGATGGCGAGGGCAGCGGGGGGAACCAGCCAGCGACTATATCCTGCGGGGGCGATGGAGTGGTCACGGTCAAGAAAAGCCAGGGCCATATACAGAAACCTCGGGGGATTTTTTGATCCTGCAGCGGTGAATAAACGACAAGCGAGATGTTACATACCAGCGATCTGATGCGCGACCAAGATACATGATTCTCTTCGGGAATGTGTCACTTAAGTGTCCGAAGTACGGGTTGCCGGAGCGAGTTGTATAGAGTACCTTCGTCTTTGGGGGACTCAATAAGGGAGGTTGCCCGTGGCAACGGTTGATGGCAATTCGAATCTGGACTCGTCTCTGCGGGAGAACAGGGTGTTTCCTCCGCCGGCGGAGTTTGCTGCAAAAGCCCATATAAAAAGCCTCGCCGAGTATGAGGCGATGTATCGGCGCAGCGTCGAACAACCCGAGGAGTTCTGGGCCGAGGCGGCCCGCGAGCTCGACTGGTTCGCTCCCTGGACGAAGGTCATCGAGGGTCAGGCGCAGCACACAAAGTGGTTTGTTAATGGAAAGTTAAATCTTTCGCACAACTGCGTTGACCGGCACGCACTGGGCAAGCGCAGGGATAAAGTGGCGCTGCTGTGGGAGGGGGAACCAGGCGAAGTTCGCACGCTGACCTACGGCGAACTACATGCGCAGGTACAGCGGTTTGCCAACGCGCTGAAGGGTCTCGGAATCAAACGCGGCGACCGCGTCGCCATCTACATGGGGATGTCTCCCGAGCTTGCTGTCGCGATGCTGGCCTGCGCGCGAATCGGCGCCGTGCATTCGGTGATCTTCGGCGGGTTCGCGGCGCACGCAATCTCTGACCGCGTCAATGACTCGAGCTGTGTCGCGGTGATCACGCAGGACACGAGCTATCGCCGCGGCAACGAGGTCAGGCTGAAGGAGATTGTGGACGAGGCGCTTGAGAAGTGTTCGACGGTAAAGAACGTCGTGGTCTTCCGACGCTCCGGCTCTCCTGTAACGATGAAGTCCGGGCGCGATGTGTGGTGGCACGAGGCGATGGAGAAAGCCGCGCCGGAGTGTGCTCCCGAGTGGATGGATGCAGAGGACCCGCTCTATCTGCTCTACACCTCCGGTACTACGGGCAAGCCAAAGGGCCTGGTCCACACCACTGGCGGCTACTCCGTGCAGACGTATCTCACCACGAAATACGTCTTCGATCTGCGCGAGGACGATGTGTACTGGTGCACGGCGGACGTCGGCTGGGTCACTGGCCATAGCTACGTCGTCTACGGTCCGCTGCAGAACGGCGCGACCGTGATGATGTACGAGGGCGCTCCGAACTGGCCGGAGAATGACCGCTTCTGGAAGATCGTCGACACGCACAAAGTGACCATCTTCTACACCGCGCCGACGGCGATTCGCGCATTCACGAAATGGGGCGATTCCTGGGTCGAGAAGTATTCGCTGGCGTCGTTGCGCCTCTTGGGCACAGTCGGCGAGCCCATCAATCCTGAGTCGTGGATGTGGTATCACCGCATGATTGGCAAGGGGCGCTGCCCCATCGTCGATACGTACTGGCAGACTGAGACAGGTGCGATTGTCCTTTCGCCGCTCCCCGGCGCAATAGCGACGAAGCCGGGATCAGCGACCAAGCCCTTCTTTGGAATTGTGCCTGAAGTAGTTACAAGAGCAGGGACGCCTGTTCCCGATGGTCAGGGCGGACTCCTGATATTCAGTAAACCCTGGCCTTCGATGGCGCGAACCATCTATGGCGATCAGGGCCGCTTCGAGCAGACCTACTGGAGCGAAGTTCCCGGCAGCTACTTCACCGGCGATGGTGCGCGACGCGACGCCGACGGATACTTCTGGCTGATGGGACGCGTCGACGACGTCATTAACGTCAGCGGCCACCGCCTGGGAACGATGGAAGTCGAGTCTGCATTGGTTGCTCACCCCAAGGTCGCGGAAGCTGCGGCAGTAGCCCGCCCCGACGAGATGAAGGGCCACGCAATCGCCGTCTTCGTCACGCTCGAAGGCGGCCACCAGCCCAGCGAAGAGTTGCGGCAGGAGCTGCGCCAGTGGGTCGCCAAAGAGATCGGCGCACTCGCGCGTCCCGACGACCTGACATTCGCCCAGGCACTCCCAAAAACGCGAAGCGGCAAGATCATGCGCAGGCTGCTGCGCGAGCTTGCCACCACCGGCGAGGTCAAGGGCGACACGACGACGCTCGAAGACTTTTCGGTTATCGCCAAGTTGCGCGAGGGCGATGAGTAGTCGGCTGTCTACACCCAGAGAAAAGCCGGTTGCTCGATGCCGGTAGCGGCGCGGAGAATGCGTTCGTTGACGTGCTGGCCGTTGTTGCCGTTTGTGAAAACGGCGATGGCCGTGCGCGTGGGCGGATGCGCGAGGATGAAGTTTTTCCACCCGCCGTTGTCGCCCCATTGCCAGAGATAGCTTAGCCCGTCCACCTGTTCGATCCCTATGCCGAGTCCCCACGAAAGTGCGCTGTTCAAATGCGAGACGGGAGTCTGCATGGCCGTATGCGTTGTAGGCGACAGCCCGAGCGTTGCGTTCCCCGGATCGACTAACGCGGAGAGAAAGCGCGCGTAATCAGTAACAGTGGTGAGCAAACTGAAAGCCACATTCGGGATGAACGAATTTGGTGGAGGTGGCATCGACTTGCCCGTCTTTTTCATAAGGGCATCGGCGATCTGTTCGATAGTCCAGAAGGAGAGAGGCTTTCCCGACGATTGAATGATGTCGAAGACCATCGCATTAATGTCGCGATTGTAAAAAGGATTGGGGCCATTGTGTCCCGCCACGAGCCTGTCCCTGGCATCTGCCAGCCATATGTAACTTGTGGAGGACATGCCGAGCGGTTTGAAGACATGTTCCTCCATGATCGATTCAAAACCTGAGCCGGTGATGTGCTCCACGACGCGCTGCAGATGGAAAAATCCTTCACCGGAGTACTGAAAGCGGGTCCCTGGTTCAAAAACAGGAGTCAACTTCTGGCTATCGTCCGAACGCCAGTTAGGCAGGCCAGTGGAGTGTGTGAGGACGTGCCGCGGTGTGACCCGGTCTCCCCATTGTCCGGTCAACGCATCCTCCTGCAGATATTGGTTGAGCGGACGATCGAGGTCGATCGCACCATCCTGGGCCAGCTTGAGCACGACGCAGGCAAAGATCGGTTTGCCGAGTGATGCCGCAGGAAAGAGCGAGTCCGCATGGATCGGTGTCTTCGTGGTCATGTTGGCTACACCGAGGTAGTGTTGCCAAACAGGCTGCCCCGGACGAACGACAGCTATTCCGAGACCAGGCAGCCACGCCAAATCGAGCAGATGCGGCAAGGTGGCAACGAAAGCGCCATCCGGCGGATGGATCGCTCCGGCGATGGGCTTTGTCGTCCCGCTGGCTTTGAGAGAGGGCGCAATGACGGTGGAAGCTGCGGCGATCTGCAGGAAGGCGCGTCGATTCATTTGGCCTCTTTGTGTGGACGAGTGTATATACGGCGAGGCCGACGGGTCGGTTCCGTGGGTGCTTACGAGAGTGAGGGATGGCTACAGCAGATTGTTGGCAGGTTTGGTGGGCAGCGTGAAGTGGATGGTCGTGCCTTGATCCGGAACGCTGGTGGCCCAGATGCGGCCGGCGTGCTGACGCACGATGCTGCGACAGATGGCGAGCCCCAGGCCCGTGCCACCCATGGCGCGTGAGTCCGACGCATCGCCCTGCTGGAAGCGATCGAAGATGTGCTCGAGTTTGTCGGCAGGGATGCCGCGGCCCTGGTCGCGAACCTCGATCAGCGCTTCACTCTCATCCAGCTCGCGGGCCGTCAGATGAATCTCGCTGCCTGCCGGGGAGAACTTGATTGCGTTTGAGAGCAGATTGTTCAGCGTCTGCAGGATGCGTTCGGGATCGGCCCAGACGTTGACGCCGTTCGCGGCGAAGAAGATGCGGATGTTGGGTCGCGGCGTGCGGGCCTGCTGCACACCGGCAGCGCGGCGCAGCAGATCTTCGGCGCTGCACATGGTCGAATGCAGCTCAGCCTTGCCGCTCGAGATGCGCTCCAGGTCCAGGATGTCATTGACCAGACGCACCAGCCGATCGGAGTTGCTGATCGCGATCTCCAGCATCTGCTGCGTCTTTTCCGGGCGATTCACCAGCGCTCCACCCGCGAGCAGCCCGAGCGCACCGCGCAGAGAAGTCAGCGGCGTGCGCAGTTCGTGCGAGACCGTGGAGATGAACTCATCCTTCATGCGGTCGAGCGCGCGGCGTTCCGTCGTGTCCGTGAAAGCAACGACGACGCCCAGCGGTTTCAGGCCGTCGGAGTCGGAGGATTGTGAATCGATCTGCGGCCGCGCCACGTATTCCACCGGGAAGCTGGTGCCATCCTTGCGCCAGAAGATCTCGTTCGAGACGCGCACAGTGTCGAAGTTGGTCAGGCTCTTGCGAATCGGCGAATCAGCCGAGTCGTACGGCGTTCCGTCCGCGCGTGTGTGATGGATGAGCCGATGCATGACGTGGCCCAGCATCTCTTCCTGTTTGTAGCCGAGCATCTGCGTCGCAGCCGCATTGACAAACGTCACCCTGCCTTCGAGATCGATGCCATAAATACCGTCGCCGACGGAAGCGAGGATGGAATCCGACTGACGGGTGAGCGTGCGAAGGCGGCCTTCGGCGCGAACCTGTTCACTGATGTCCACACCGAAGCCAAGCACATACGGAGCGCGGCCCGAAACGACGATAAGCTTGTTCCGGTAGGCAACAATGCGAACCTCGCCGTCTGCGTGCGAGAGATGAAGCAGCCCCTGCGCCTCGCCCGTCTCGCCCATCTCTTTCAGATAGGCAGGCAGCCTGTCTTTGCGGTCGGGCACGATGAACTCGGCGAGATTGTGGCCCAGCATCTCCTCAACCGTATGCCCGATCGTCTCGGCGCCGTGGGTGTTGATGGTCAGCAGTGTGCCACGCAGATCGTGGGTGCAGACCATACCGAGAGAACCTTCGATGAGCTGGCGGTAGCGCGCTTCGCTCTCACGCAGTGTGGCCTCGGCGACGCGCTGCGTGGTGACGTCGATGCCGGTCGCGATGATGAACGCGACTTGCCCTTGGGAGTCAGTGAGCGCGGTCGCCGACCAAGCGATGCGATGCAGGCTGCCGTCGCGATTGAGCCACTGGTTCTCGAACGCCGCGGGAAATTGTCCGGAGCGCAACCGCTCGAAGGTCTCAATGGCCTCCGGAATCTCCTGGCGCGGGATCAGCTTGTCCCAGGCGTAGCGGCCGACGAGTGTGGCAAAGTCGTAACCGGAGGTTGTCTCGCAGGCACGATTGAAGCGAACGATGCGGCCGGCGGGGTCGAAGACTGCGACCAGCGCACCCACCGTGTCGAGTACCGCGAAGACGAAGTTGCGCTCTACCGTCAGCGCATTTTCGACGCGCTGGCGAGAGCGTGCCGCACGCTCCATCTGGTGGATCCGGCCGTTCAGTTCGAGCCGGTTGATCACCTGGCGGCTGAGTACGCCGAGCGCCGAAGACTGCGCCGGACTCAGCACGCGTACCGGACGGTCGAGCACCAACAGAGCGCCGATGCTGACGCCGCCCGGCGTGGTCAGCGGAGCGCCGGCGTAAAAGCGGTACGTCTGCCCCTCGAGCAGAATGCCGTCCGGAGCATAGTCGAGGTCGTTGCGTGTGTCGGAAATCTCGTAGACGGTGTCGCCCAGAATGGTGGTCTCGCAGGGCAGGCTGCCGAGCGAGAGTTCCTTCGATTCCATCCCGAAACGCGACCGAATCCAGATGCGATCAGAGCCGATGAAAGAGACCGCGGCAACCGGGGTGTCGCAGATCTGCGCCGCCAGTTGCGTCAGGTCGTCCAGGACGGGATCAGGCGCAGAGTTGAGCACCTCATATTGATTGAGGGCCTCAATACGCAGAGCTTCGTCTTTGACCAGGAGAGCATTCATTTCGACTTGTTCAATCGTAGGTTATATGCAAATCATTGCGCACTCCTACTTTCGTGGCAGCAATGATTTACGGCTTTGGTAGCACACAGCATTCCCCGTTTGCCGGTGGTTCGTTTGCGCTGGCGTCAAGGGCCACCTTCCACGTCCCGTCGGGCAGCTTTTTCCAGACGGTGAAGTAGCGGCCCGATATCAAAACTGGCTGCCCGTTTTTGTCTTTGGAGCGGCCTTCATAGTGGCCCCAGGTGAAACCCATGTCGTTCGACGGGCCCATCTGTGCGCCCTGCGGTGTCCACGTCAACTGATACGTTTTCGGATCCCATTGAGCCTGGGCGGCGATCGCGGTTCGGCCGAGAACGGCCGGCTTGCCATTGTTCAGCGTGACCGCGTCATCTGCGAACCACGACCCAAAAGCTTTGCCTCCGCCGGCTTCAACAGCCTTCGCAAAGCGGCCTTCCAACTCGATCAGGAGCAGAGCGCCCGGGGTCAATGTCGGTTGTGTCAGTGGACTGACGATGGCGCTGGAGGATTGTGCGAGAGCGTCGAAACTGGCCGCCGACGCACCTGTTCCGGGGCTGGTTTGGGCGACCAAAGGACAGGCCGCAAAAGCGCATAAAAATAGGCGGAAAATCGTAGGTCTAGCCATGGTGACAATGCTACCAGTGCCAGGAATGGGCCGGCTGAGCAGATAGTTCCCGTTGAAGACTGGTATCCTTCGCACCTGATGCTTAAGACGAATCTCGAACGAATAATGTTGCTTTTGGCGGCCGTGTTACTCACTGCCGGAATCGCGCTAGGCGTCGTGCACGAGCCCTTTCTGCATGGCCTTGCCATGGGCTTTCGGTGGGCTGCGATCGTAGCGCTGACGCTGTACGCTCTCCGCCGCCGCACCCTCACTCCATGGATCTTTGTCGCGATGGTGGCCGGCGCCGAACTGGGCTTCGATGCGCCGTCTATCGCAGTCAGCCTGCGGGTCTTAAGCGACATCTTTCTGCGCCTGATCAAGACCATCGTCGCTCCGCTCATCCTCGCAACCCTGATCACCGGCATCGCCGGCCACGGCGATCTCAAAAGCGTCGGACGCATGGGCATCAAGAGCCTCATCTACTTCGAAGTCGTGACCACCCTGGCCCTTGTCATCGGCCTCGTCGCCATCAACATGAGCCATGCCGGCGTTGGGTTATCCATGCCGTCCGCACCACCCTCCGGTGAAACAGCGCCCGCCTCCGCCTCGACCCACTGGCAGGATTCAGTTCTGCACATCTTCCCGGAGAACATCGCCAAGTCCGTAGCAGAGGGTCAGATTCTGCAGGTAGCTGTGTTCGCCATCTTCTTTGGCATCTCGCTGGCATGCGTGAGCCGCGAAAAACGCGAACCCATGCTGAGCTTCTTCTCAAGCCTCGCTGAGGTCATGTTCAAGTTCACCAATGTCGTCATGTACTTCGCTCCCATCGGCGTCGGCGCCGCAATGGCCTTCACCGTCGGACAGATGGGGATCGGCGTGCTCCTCAATCTCGGCAAGCTCCTGGTCACCTTGTACATTGCGTTGATCGCTTTCGCCCTGCTGGTGCTGCTGCCTTCCGCTTTGCTCTTCCGCGTGCCGTTGCGCCGCTTTCTCTCGGCAGTCACTGAACCCGCCACCATCGCCTTCGCTACGTCATCCAGCGAAGCCGCGCTTCCTCGCGCGATGGAAGCCATGGAAGCCCTGGGAGTTCCGCGCCGCATCGTAGCCTTCGTCATCCCTGCGGGCTACAGCTTCAACTCGACCGGGTCAACGCTCTATCTCGCAGCCGCCAGCATCTTCGTCGCCCAGGCAGCCGGCATCCATCTCTCGCTCGGCGAACAGGTCTTGATGATGCTGACGCTGATGCTGACCAGCAAGGGTTTTGCCGGCGTTCCCCGGTCGGCGCTGGTCTTGCTCTTCGCCACTGCCGCCACGTTTCATCTGCCTACTGAACCGATCTTCGTCGTCCTCGGCATCGATGCCGCGGCGGACATGGGACGTACCGCGATCAACGTCATCGGTAACTGCCTGGCCAGCGTCATCGTCGCGAAGTGGGAGGGAGCCTTTGAAGAGGAGCCCGCCTCGCCGCTCGTTCTCGAGGGCATGGCGGATTGACCACGGGGCAGAACTCGGCGAATCCTGACCGAAATAAAACGAGCAGATGCCATCGCACCTGCTCGTTTCACTGCCTGTACCGTCAACTACATAGCTGGCGGATGATGTGGGTCGACATGGTGGGTGTCGGCCTTCTTTGCGCTGGCCTTCCCGGCGCCGTTCGGGTTTACTGAATCGCGCAGCTCCTTCGATGGCTTGAAGAACGGAACGCGCTTGGCCGGAACATCGACCTTCGCTCCGGTCTTCGGGTTGCGACCGGTGCGTGCGTTGCGTTGTCGGGTCCGGAAGCTGCCGAAACCGCGAATCTCAATCTTGTCCCCAGACTTCAGGGCTCCGATGACAGCGTCGAAAAGTGTATCGACGATGACCTCTCCGTCGCGACGGGTGAGGTCGCCAATGGCGGTGACTTGATCTACGAGGTCCGCTTTAGTCATAGTATGGGTTCCTTTCATTCTCTGGGAGGGCTAAAGGATTGCGTCGAATCATCCTGTTCTTGTTGATTATAGACGGGATGAGGGCCAATAAGTAAGCAAGTACAGCCAAAGTAAGAAGGAAATCTTTCTTATTACAGAATGAGATGCAGAAATGGGACAAATCGTCTGACGGTCAGAAAAAGAGTCCCTGGGCAGGGACTCTTCTGTGGTCTGAAGTGGTTTGGCACGTCAAATGCTGTCTAAACGCTGGAGGACCGCGCCTTACTTCCACATGAAGTAAAAACCCGGGGCATGGTTCAGCAACTGGCTCGGGTTCGGAAACAGGTCTTCGCTGTCGTCCGTGAGGATGGAGAACAGCCCGCGCTTGATCTTCGCCGGACGAACCACATTTGGTTCGCCGGAGATTCCCACATCCTTGGCCGTCTCCAAAAGCGCCACGCGATACCCCCCGACCTTGTCGATCAGCCCCAGCGGAAGCGACTGCTGCCCGGTCCAAACCTGCCCTGTGGCAAGCGGCCTGATCTTGTCGTCCGAGCTATGACGGCCCGTCGCCACATCATGGACGAACTGCGTGTACATGTTGTCGACCAGCGATTGAAAGTAAGCCTGCTCCTTCGGCGTCAGGTCGCGGCTCGGATCGCCCGCGTCCTTCAGTTCGCCGGCGTGAATCACAACGCTCTTCAGCTTGGCCCATCGCATCAGGTCGCCGTAGTTGGTCCACTCCATGATGACGCCGATTGAGCCCACCACGGACGCGTCGTTCGCGTAAATCTTGTCGCAGGCGCTGGCGATGTAGTAGGCGCCCGAGGCCCCCACCGACTCGATCGAGGCGATGACCTTCTTATGCTTCTCCTGCCGCACACGAAGCACCTCGTGGTAGATCTCCTGCGAGGCCGCCGCGCCCCCGCCGGGCGAGTTGATGTGCAGAATAATCGCCTTCACCGACGAGTCGTCCCCGAACTTCCGCAACTGGCTATCCACCGTGTCCGGCGACAGGATGACGCCCGAGATATCGACTACCGCAATGCGGTCCGAGCCAATCCCGAAACCACCGCCGGCCTCGCCGCCGATCGATTTCATCGTGCCCCACACCATCAGCGTCACCAGCAGAAAAACCGCGGCCAGCGAGCCCGTGATGATGCCGACGTAGAACCACGCCGAATGGCGCCGCGGCGGAGGCATCCCATAACCCGGGGGGGTGGCATACGGCGGGGCATACTGTGGTACCTGTCCGTACGGCCGATTCGGCGGAGTAGGTGGAGGCGGTGGTGGAGGCGGTGCTATATAGTCTTCCGGCATGTTGTGAAGTTTAGCAGGGACCTCCGGACTGCGGATTTGTGACGGAACGCCGTCACTGACAACGATCGGGAATTTATCCACCGGAATCGGTAAAAAGATTGAAAAAAGAGCGACTAAATCGGCCTTCCGGTCGTCCAATCATTACGGTATGATGAACGGCAACGCCTTCCCCCGTGCATCCCACGTGAAGTAACGCCTTGAAAGAAGGGGTCTGGCGACGGCCATGGCACATCCGCAACTAAGTATCGTTATTCCGGCCTACAACGAGAGCGCTCGCATTGAGCACGCGCTGGATCGTGTGTTGTCCTGTGTCGCCGAGCAGGGCTGGGACGCGGAAGTTCTCGTCGTCGACGACGGCTCAAAGGATGACACCGCAGCCATCGTTCAGCGCTGGATGGTGCAACACCCCCGCCTCCATCTGGTCCAGAATCCCGGCAACAAAGGCAAAGGCTACTCCGTTCGCAATGGCCTCCTGCAGGCCGCCGGCGACATCGTCATGTTCACCGACGCCGACCTCTCCGCCCCTATGGAAGAGGCGCAGCGTCTCCTCGACGCCATCGCCAACGGCGCAGACGTAGCCATCGGCTCGCGCTGGCTGGACCGTACCCGCCAGACCATCCATCAGCCGCTCTATCGCCAGTTCTTCGGCCGCTGCTTCAACTGGGTCACCCGCACCGTCATGGGCCTCCCGTTCAAGGACACGCAGTGTGGCTTCAAGGCCTTCCGTCGCTCCGCCGCACAGGTCATCTTCCGTCTTCAGACCATCGAGCGCTGGGGCTTCGATCCCGAGATTCTCTTCATCGCACGCAAGCTGAAGTACGTCATCCGTGAGGTGCCTGTCACCTGGGGTCACGACGAGCGCAGCCGCATGAGCTACCTCAAGGACGGCTTTAAGATGCTTGAAGACATGGCCCGCATCCGCTCGAACTCCCTCCGCGGACGCTATGACGAGGCGATCGCCGCCCTGAAGGACACCAGCACCATGGTGACTGCTCCGGTTGAAAAAGTGGTGGCGCCCAGAACCGTCACCCGATAGCTCGCAACTCTCAAAAGCTCCAAAACCAAAGAAGGCCAGAGCATCCTAGCTCTGGCCTTCTTGTTTGCAAATCCAACATCAATTGAGTTGATCGATGTGCCGCGCCAGCAACACAGGATTCCCCGACAGCGGATCTCTGACCAGCAGACCCACGACGCGGATGTTGGAGGAGCCAGGCAGACCGGACATGCTGGTAAGTCCATTCCGGAAGTCGGTAATTGTGCCCAGGTAGACCGTAACAGGATTCGTCACCAGCAGACCGGCAAATCCGTTCACGTTCATCTGGAAAGTATTGTTCGCAGTGTTCACGCTTCCGGAAACGATGGTTCCGTTGAATCCCCAGTTGCGCAGCACAACGCGCTTCGCCGTCACCGACTTCGCGTTCACCGCACCGCTGGCTGGTCCGCCAATGGACACGTGTTGCCCAGGCAGCAATCCTCTCGAGTTGAAGAGAAATTGCGTGAACGGGTTATGCATCCAGTAGATGAAGTACTTCTCGTTGCCGGTCAGGTCGACCGTTGCGATCTGTCCCAGAGTCAGCCCCGTCGTTGTCGGCAGCAGATCGCGGACATACAGATCGAAGCTCGTCGCCGGCCCGGACGTCGGCACGACATTGGTCACCTGTCCCGCGGCATGGAAACCATCCTGCGAAAGAATGGCAACCTCGTCGGCGGCTATCGTCGAGTCGGCAACTTGCACCGTGCCGGAGATGGCTATAATGCTGCTCGTCGTCAGGTCGCTCAGGCTCTCGCCGTTGTCGAACTCCGTCTGTCCATTTACCTGGACCGTGAATAGACGTCCATGCGGTCCCTGAATCACGAACGACTGCCCTGTGGCGTTCACGCTGACCACCGCTGAATCGAAGTCGTCGATGTGTCCGCCGGAGTCGTTGGCTCCAACCGCAGTCACGTCGAATGTCGGCGTGACGTTGCCGGTGATCTGACCGCTACTGCCGACTTGAATCGACTTGAAGAGATCGAAGTCCACACGCAACCCGACCGGACCCGCCTGGCTGACGATCAGTGGCGTCGGCAGCGTCACATTCACGGTGCTCGCGGAGAGAACTGCGGGCTCGGTCTGAACCGTGGGAGCCGATCCGGCCTGCGTATCCAGGTAGCCGATCGTCGCGGTCCCCAGCGTAATCTGCACGCTGGTGTAGGTTCCTACCGGCACGGCATTCAGATCGAGCAAAGTCTGGAGCCCGTTGTAGCGGGCGAAGTCGACAGTGGGCGAGCCGCTCAGCAGAGGCACGCTGGTCCCGGACGAGTTAATTGCGTTGACGCTCTGCACCTGAACAGCAAACGAGATGACTCCCGCCGCCGGCGCATCCGTGCCGATGACGAACGCAGGGCCGGTTACCGTATTAGGCGAGCTCGTGGTGGTGAGACTGGTGTTGGTGCCAGAGCAACCGATTGCCAACAGGGCGGCAAGCGGAATAGATGCAAATGCGAACAGTGACTTCATGCCATAGCTTCGATGAGACATTGTTGTATCCTCTCTCTCTTACGAATGGACCCCAGTGCAATGAACCAAACGGCTGCGTACGATTCTTCTTGAAAAGTCGCGCACGAAGCCGTTCTCGCGAGGACGAACAATCCAACGCCGAGCATCGGGCGCAACAATGTGAAACGATGATTCCGATAACGGAACCTGAGGCGTCAGACGAAACGGACCCGGCGCACTCTTTCCTGCGAAGACATCACAACAATTCGTGAGTGACAGCGCGAGCTGTGACATCTACCCGCGCCATCGCTGTCATTACCAACACGACGAGTTCGGGAAAGTGTCGAAAAAAAAGAATCATTTTTCGTATCGACGGAATTGGCCACAAGAAAAGCCCAACGCCGCACGTTTGGCCCGTTGATTGCAAACGAATAGGTGCGCCCTTCATGAATAGGCGCACCCATTTGACCCGGAGCGGTTACAAATTCTTGGCCCCCGGCTTTGAAGTCGTCGACTGCTGCGTCAAGTTCCGCAAGCCGCTGTCCATCCGTGCTTACGGGTTGGTGATCGTCACACTCGCACTGGCGGTAGCGGAACTGAAGTTCGCGTCGCCGCTATAGGTTGCAGTCAGCGGATGCATTCCTGCCGCGAGGGATGAAGTGGTAAAGCTCGCCGAGCTGTCGGTCACCGAAAGAGTGGCGAGCGTCGTAGAGCCATCCTTAATAGTGACGGTCCCGCTAGGAAACAGACTGTTGCCGGAGACAAACTGCACCAGCGCGGTGATGGTGACAGGGTTTCCGACACCAGTTGTGCTGGGAATGGGCGTGAGCATAAGGGTGGTTGGAATCTTCGAGATGGTGAGAGCGACCGGCGCAGATTGCGACGAAGTCGAACCCTGCTGACCCGTGAAGGTGGCGACGACCGAGTAATTGCCAGGAGTGAGCGATGTGGTGGTGATGCTCGCATTCCCGTTGGAATCCGTCGCCACCGTACCAAGATTGATGGATCCTGCCGTGAATCTCACCGTACCCGAAGGTGTGGAATGGCCGGGCCCGGTGACAGAGGCGTTGAAGGTGATGCTCTCTCCCGCCGTCATGCTGGTGCTCGACGCCGTAAGCGAAGTAGACGTAGATCTGCCGCCGCCCACAGCAACCGTGTAGTTGCCGAAGGTGAAGGCGGGATAGTTCGAGTCTCCCGAATACTGCGCTGTAAGTGTGTGAACCCCAGCGGACAATGGGTCGAGCGGGATCGAGACCGTTTCCATCCCGTTGTTGCTGTTGACCTCCAATGGGGCTGATGCCAGTGCAGTCTGTCCGTCATATATAGTGACAGTGCCGGTGGGTGGAGTCAGCGCCAGAGTGGCGTTGGGGTTTGTGGCCAGATTGGCGACATAGGTGGCATACGGCACGGCCTCCGTCGTGAATACCTGCGCCTGAATTACCGATTTCGTACCTGGATCGATCTGCGCAGCGCCGGGAATCAGTTCGCCCGCGATAGGAGCGAAGATATTCTGCGGGCAGCTATAGGGCGGGTTGTTGTCTGTGATGTTGTTGGTCACGTTGACTCCCGGCCCGCTGAGAAACTGAACGAAGTTCACCGGATCCGGACCGAGCGTAATGTCCGAGAAAGTCGGAGTGGTGACGTGAAACTTGTTGACGAAGTCCTTCTGCTGGATGCCATCCACAACGACATTATTCAACGACACCTCAGTCGGAACAGTCGCGTTAAAGCCCTGAATAATGACCTGGTCCTCCGTGATGGAGTGGAGGTTGGAGATGCTGATGTTCTTGTACCAGGGGAGCAGAGTTCCTTTCGTGTTGAGCCCCGAGTAGAACGGATCGAGCCAGATCGGATAACGAACATTCTCCGTGCAGATGTTTTGGTAGGTCAGGTCTTGCACCACGCCTCCGCGAGAGACGTCCGACTTGATGTGGACGGCAGTGGCGTTCGAGTCAGTCGCGAGACCGGAGAAGGTCAGGTTCTGGGCGAGAAGGTGATCGACGTTGCCGAGCGTGAAGCTTCCGATCGAAACTCCGTGGCCATTGCCGAACCAGTTGTCTTTGACGGTGTAGTAATGTGCGCCGGGAACTTTGTTTCCGCCGATCGCAATCTGATCGTCCCCATCGCTGATGTGAGATTGGGTGATCGTGACATTGGTTGAATAGTTAGGATCGATGCCGTCGGAGTTGCGCGCGTCGAACGGCGCCACAATCTTAACCCCCCACACCGTGAAGTTCGATGAAGTATCGAGATCGACGTGGAACATGGGCGAGTTCATCAGGCGGATCTTGTAAAGGGTGAACCGGTCGGCCTTGCTCATGTTGATCATGCGAGGATTGTTCTGATCGAGTCCCTGCACATCGGCATCGTGGGCGATCTGCCACCAACTCTCGGGGCCAGGTTGCCCGTTGAGCAGTAGCGGCATGTAGCCGCGGCCGTCAATCGTGCCGTACCCCATGATGGCCGAGCCGGAGGTGTTGCTCAGGTTGAAGATGGGATTGCAACCGCTGCCCTTGCTGTCGAGAGTGCCGCACAACTTCGCGGCGCTGTTGTCATAGTCGCGGGGATTGCGCGAAGCATACACGGTAACGCCGGCATCTACCAGCAACGTCACCCCGCTTGGCATGGTAATAGGTCCAACCAGGAAGGCATCCCGACCGGAGCCGAGCGCCAGCTCAACAGCCTCGCCCGGCGTGCAGGCGTTCAGCGACGACTGGATGCGGCTGGTGTCGAGCGTGGTCTCGCTCGAGAACGTGCCCACCGCAGTACCCGAGCTAAGCTGGGCCGTGAGGGTCGAGCAAACGGGCGGAAATACCGGCTCCTGCACGTTGCGTGGGTCCTGTGCGCGCGCAGCGAAACCGATGAGGAAGAGGGAAGACACGAGGGTGTAATGCAGGATAGGACGGGTCATGGCGGACTCCTGAAAGGGAGGGTTTTCAGATTCCGCCCAACACTCTACGCCGAAAGAAAGCGGTTTGGCCACTTACAACTTGTCGCAGAATTGGTCAGATTTCGATCCCATCAAACTTCACTGCTGTTGTGTAGCCCCCTTTGCCGCGGCAAGCTCGCCGGGAAGCTGTGGAGTAGTGGCCCAACGCTGTTCGAGAAGTTATAGTTACCACGGCGGTCGGCATCGATCGTCCGGAACATCGCCCCGATCATGCAGGGTAACCGCCGGGCTTTCGCAGTTGGTACGTAGTTCCCGCAGGCGCCTTGCCGGAGATGATGTAGCTCATCGCCTGGCTGACAATCGTTGGCGTTGTATCTCCAGTGAGGAAGCCGACGGCAACCTTATCGGCGGGCACTGGTGGGAAGAAGTGCGCGGGATCGCCCCCAACATTGAAACCATGCAGCAGAAGTTCCGTCATCGCGGCGTGATAGTCCACCGTGCCCGGCTGATAGATCTCGCCATCGAGACCTTGCAGCGGCGGCGTGTTGTAGTCCTGCACATCGATGAAGGAGAGCATGTCGCGGATCGCATACGTGATGGCCAGGTAGGAGCCGAACTGTCCACCATAGCTGGGATAACCCGCCGGGATCTGCGTGCCTTCGGGCACCAGGCTGATCATGAAGCTGGGACCGAAGTGATCGTGCAACTGGTGCAGCGCCGAGATCAGATTCATTTTTCGTATCGAGGGAATCGGCAATCCACACAGCGAATCTTCGCCTGATTCTTCGCACAGGAAGCGCCTCACACCGCAGATTTGGCCCGTCGATTGCACACAAATCGGTTCACCCTTCAGAAAATACGCGGAGCCACTTAACCCGGTTAACCCGGAGCGATTACAATTTCTGGCACTGGATCTAAGCGGCGCAGAGTGGCACCAAAAACTCCGCAACGCACAGGAGGAACAATGGCAGCTACATTCGAAATCAAAAAAGCGAAAGACGGCCAGTTCTATTTCCACCTCAAAGCCAGCAACGGCCAGATCATTCTGGTCAGCGAGATGTACAAGGAAAAAGCCTCCGCCGAAAACGGCATTGCGTCGATCAAGAAGAACGCAGGCAGCGAGGTCAACTACGAGCGCAAAGACGGCAAGAACGGTCAGTTCATGTTCAACCTGAAGGCTGCCAATCATCAGATCATCGGCACCAGCGAAACCTATAAGACCGCCGAGGCTCGCGATCACGGCATGGACTCCGTCAAAGCCAACGCGTCGTCCGCATCCGTGAAGGACGCAGCCTAGCTGGCAATCCTTCACGGCTGTTGTGAAGTCCCTTTGGTTGCCGGGAAGCTGTGGAGTAGTGGCCCAACGCTGTTCGAGAAGTTGTAGTTACCACGGCGGTCGGCATCGATCGTCCAGAACATCGCCCCGATCATGCCGGGTAGACCGCCGGGCTTCCGCAGCTTGTACTTCGTTCCCGCAGGCGCCTTGCCCGAGATGATGTAGCTCCATCGCCTGATTGACGATCGTCGGCGTTGTATCTCCGGTGAGGAAGCCGACAGCAACCTTATCGGCGGGCACCGGTGGGAAGAAGTGCTGCGGGATCGCCGCCAACGTTGAAGCCGTGCAGCAGTAGTTCCGTCATCGCGGCGTGATAGTCCACCGTGCCCGGCTGATAGATCTCGCCATCGAGACCTTGCAGCGGCGGCGTGTTGTAGTCCTGCACATCGATGAAGGAGAGGATGTCGCGGATCGCATACGTGATCGCCAGGTAGGAGCCGAACTGGCCGCCGTAGCTGGGATAACCCGCCGGAATCTGCGTGCCTTCGGGCACCAGGCTGATCATGAAGTTCGAGCCGAAGTGATCGTGCAACTGGCGCAGCGCCGAGATCAGATTCACGATCGAAGGCGTCGTGGGATGTTTGAAGTCTGTATCTCCGGGGTCGATCGAGAGCGACGGACTTTCGAAGTCGATGTCGATCCCGTCGAAGCCGTACTCTGTGACGATGCGTGTAACAGACGAGACGTAGTTCGGCACGCGCTTCGGATCGGCGAGCGTGAAGTGCTGGCCGCCGCCGCCGAGCGAGATCATGACCTTCTTGCCCTGGCTCTTCAGATAGGCAATGTCGGCCTTGAACTCTGCGGGATCGAGTCCGGCGGGAGTATGAAACTGCATCGTTCCTTCCGGCGCATTCCTGTCCGGCGTCGCGAACGCGACGAGGATGACGTCCCACTGCGGCGAGACCTCGCGCAACGGAAACGTTGAACCTGCCGCGCCGTATCCCGCCCAGTAGCCGATCAGTTGATGACCGTTGGGCGAACCGCTGGAGGGAATCGCCGCGACCGTGGGCTTAGGCGGTGCAGTAACGCCACCGCCAACTGCGCCAGGACGTCCGACCGCCGGGCATGGCTTCGGCGGCTCGGTGAGCGCCTGCGCATCCGGAAAGCTGAACGTACTGCCGAGACCCTCGAGCAGCGCCGACATACCAGGGCAGCAACGCGACGTTCTGCAGATGATACGTAGCTCCCCCTGCATGGGCGACGAAAGCCTTCGATGCCGGAAAATTGTTCTTCGGGTTCGTATTCGTGGGCTGCAGCAGGAAGTAGGTGGAAGCCACGCCCGTGCCACCGCAACGCCCTGCTCGCCGGATCGTCGACGCCGGGCGCATCCAGCCGGGGACAGTATTTCCCGGAACGATGACGTTGCGGCCGTGGACCAGAGGATCGTGCAGCGGATCGTTGAAGAACTCCGCGAGCTGCTGCGTCAGCGGCTGCACATCCTCGTCTTCGACAACAGTAGGCGCGGCGCGGAGATACGAACCCAGCACAAACGAGTTTCCGGTGGCGGAGTCGACGCCGTGCGTTCCCCACGAGCAGCAGACCGTCGCGTCGCCAAGCGCGTAGTAGGCGGTGTTATGCGTTACCGCGATGACGAGCTTTCCGTCCTGCTTGGGAAGCTGCTTGAAGAGTTCCTTCTGCAGAAACTCGAGGTCGACGACGGCGAAGGAACTCGCCCGTCTTCTTCGACGTAAGAATGTAGCCGTAGCCAACCGGAACGGTGATCGTTACCGGCTTCACCTCAGGCTTGCCCAGCAGCGTATGCCACCCGTCAGCCTTGGGAAACGTAGTGCGCAGCATCGCGTCGCCATACTGCGTGGTGCCGCCCGAGGTGAACGCGAACTTGGAGAAGACGGGCGAGCGAAGCACGCGCGACACGTCCGCCGTTGCATCCATGACGAAGGGCTTGCCGGCAATCTTCTTCGCATCGAAGGAGAGCGTGACGGAAGCCAGCACCGTTGGAATGGTCGTCGTGCCTCCCTGTGCCGGATCGCGGCCTGCAAGAGTATAGGAACCTTGGCCCACCGCATGGACAAACGTAGGCACGGTGCCCTGAGCGTACGCAGAATGCGCTGACATCACGAGCAGAAAGATCAGGGAAACGTACTTGATTGGCATATCCCGGCGAACGGACCTCCAACAGCATGAAAGACGTGTGCAGCAAGCTTCCCGCATATCGGGCACGAATAGCAATAGGGCATATGACCTGCCCCCTGTTCCCGCAACCGCAGGGAGGTTTCATCCGCAAGGCAGCATTGTGCTTTATTCAGCCCAGGCATACGATCATGGGATGAAAAAGCTCCTGCCTGTTCTCTCCATCATTCTGCTGGCACCCTGCTTGATAAAACCCGCATCTGCCCAACCATCGGCACCCGCAGGGCCGCTTCAATCGGGTTTGAATTTGAGCCTGGAAACACTCAGTGACACAAACGGAGCAAATCTCTCCCCCTATATAAGGACCTTAGCCTCCGACTTGAAAAAGCACTGGTTGCCATTGGCAAACGCGGCGAATCAGCCACCTCTCAAGCAGCAGGAGACGGCCATCGACATCACGATCGCACGGGACGGTCACATTCAGGCGATGCAGCTGCAAGATTCAACACACAATACCGCGCTCGATAAGGCTGCATGGAACGCAGCCAAGGACACAACCTATCCGCCGCCGCCGGCGGGAATCAAAGATCAGACTCTAAAACTGCGCGTTCACTTCTTAGTCAACTGACATCCCACTATGCGATGAGCCGACGACTCGTCCAAGTGACGAGATGCTTGATCGTGTGGTTTTACGTTTATATATAGGCTATGCTTCGCACTCAAAACAGGGTAGTCCTGCTGGCCATCGTAATCGTCCTGTGTGTGTCTGCAGCAAGTGCCGACAGCATCGAAGGCTTCACCGTCACCGGACAGTTCCGCGAGCAGGTCCACGTGTTCAAGTTCGAACCCGGCGTTACCGCGACGATGGTTGCCCCGCCTGTGCGCGACTTCGATCCGCGTCAGCCCACCACACTGATCCTCTACGCACTGCCGAACGGCAACACCACAGAGCAGACCATTGGAAAGGTCCTCGCACCCGGGGACGATTGGCACTTTGACATTCAACACATCGGCGCGCAGATGCGACTGTTGCGCGCAGCAAACCCCGGCCGAAACCTGGTGATTGTCTATCTCGAAAACACGCAGAAGAGCTGGCCCTCCTGGCGGGCCGCGAATACGAATAACTGCCGCCCTCATTGCCGGTATGGTCACAACCCTGCGGGCGGCGATTCTCGGAAGCCCGCCCGACGTCTACCTGACGGGTCACAGCGGTGGTGGCAGCTTCACCTTTGGCTTCATCAACGCCTTCGACGCGATCCCCGCCTATATCACCCGTATTGCATTTCTCGACAGCAATTACTCCTTTGGCGACGACCCCGCTCACGGACCGAAGCTCATCGCGTGGCTGCGCGGCAACAGTGATCGCCGCCTGGTTGTCATCGCCTACGACGACCGCAACATCGAGCTCAACGGCAAGAAAGTGGTTTCGGATACAGGAGGAACCTACCGGGCAACCTATCGCATGGTGGAAGCTTTTCAGAAGGAGATGCCGCTCGACGAAGGCCTCGTTGGTAGCTATCTCAGCTTTACTGCACCGCAGATCGAGATGCTGATCCATCAGAATCCCGAGCAACGAAATCCTGCACACAAAGTTGGTCGGCGAATTCAATGGCTTCATTCGAGCCATGTCCGATCTGAAGCCTGGCCCACGAGAGAGTTGGGAAAAACCATTAGCCTCACTCGAGGGACCGCGCGCCTACACTGGCTGGATCGAGCGGCCCGCGCCTGTTTTCACAGATCGGATTACAGCTTCAACCCTTCCTCCCCGTCCTGTCGACGCGCCAGGTGGAACTGCATTTATGCAGTCGCTTGCCGGGCTCGACCGCGACGCGCGAGAGAAAGCAGTTCTTCGCGAACTGAAAAGCGGCAATATCCCCGACTTCCTTCGCCACCTGGTCCCGATCACTGTCAAGGCAACGGATGCCGAGGGCCGCGAACATACTGCGGTCTACCAGGTGATGCCCGACTACCTGGCTATCGGCTCCGATCGCGACTTCGTCCGCGTACCGATGAATCCGCACACCGCGCAGGCCTTTTGCGACGCCTTCGGTTTCGTCCTGCCAACCACGAAGATGGTTGACGATATATGGCAGCAAGCGATTTCAAAGATCATTCCCCAACCTCTTACGCAATCACGTGACGATCCACTGACATTTCTCGCTCACAGCCGAATGATTGACGATCAGATTACGGGGCAGTACCTCGGCGAACTGCGCGCCGGTCACAAGAAGGACCTGGTGATCACCAGCCGTCTCAACGAAAGTCCCAAACGGGTTGCGATCTATGGCTGGCATTTCCCGAGCGGCGAGCCGATCCAACCGCTCACGACGGTTCACGTCGATTGGTACGTCGATTACAGCCATGGCATCCGACCGGTCAAAGGGACGATCAAGGTGGATGGAGCAGACATGCCCTATCAAGCAGTATTAGCGCGATCCGAAGCTGCATGTATTGCTGAGTAACGAAGGTGTTATGTCGAATTCCAGCTACCCATCCGAAGCGCAGGGTGCTCAACCAAAATAATGAGAGCGTCAGGTACTTCACCTATGCGGACTAAGCAACGTAGGATCCGTTGAATGCATAATCTGGACCGTTGCCGTCGGCTAAGCGAGCAGCGCGCCGCTATTTTGCAGCGTTCGCTCCCCCCTGAGGCTTACTTATGTTTAAATGCGCGGGCGGGATATTGCCGCAAGTAGCTTTGAAACCGATTGTCATTCGCTTCTGGAACGACGGGCCGAGAGTCTTGTCCAAATTCGACGCAACCAAGACGGGTTCAAACTGCGCAGGTAGATCGTTCTTTGCATTGCCTGCCTCAGTGCGCGCAAGCTCGCCTTTTTGCGAAACACCTCAGCGCTCTCCGGAAAGGCGACTTCAAGTTCCGCACTCAGACCTTCGATTACTCCCTCCAAAACGGGATGCAGGCGCATACCAATGGGGTCGCCTTCGGGGTCTAGCCACTTATCAGAAATTCCCTCCAGCTCCACCAAGTAGACATTGGCTTGGTCTGCCCTTATTTTGTCGCCAGCACGTGCAGCAGCGTTAATCTCTTTCAGGATCTCGTCGGCACGCCAAAGTTCCGCTGCGGTCGGGCAATTTGGGAGCGAGTGGCCCAGCTCAGATTCCCGTTGCTCCGCCCACTGAGCAGATTCAGCACACGACTCAAGCACAGACGTCGAACTGCACTCTGATTTCATGCGCTCGATTCTCCCACCCCCGGCGCGTCACGGTGTCGGTATCGTGACCGATCCGAATCATACCAAAGTTCTCGATCACTTCGGAAGGAGCTGAGATTATGCTGTGCATTGGGAGCGAGAACCATGGAGACATTCAAGTACTCTGACCTGCTTCGTCGATTAGCAGGTTTCGACGCTTGGCTGACCAGCCTGGGATTGACGCCACGCCCGGACGACCGAATTCACGAAGCCTTCAAAATTCTTCGCAGGGCGGAAGAGGCGAGTCGCAAAGGTCAAGAAACAGGAAACTACATCGATATTCGGCCTGGAGACTGGTACCCGATTATAGAAGCGCTAGAGGCACATGATATCTTCGTTGCCTTTCAAAATGATCCGTCCCCCGTGCTCGCTGATGAACTGAAAAGAGCTCTGAAAGGCCCGATCCAGCCGATTGATGAAAATCCGAAGAACAGCGATGGTAGAAACATTTGGTTTGAACTCGCGCTCGCAGCCGAATGGAGACTTCGGGGTGCTTCGGTTATCTTGGACGAGCCGGACTTACGCCTCACTAGAGATGGCACCACATTTCTGGTGGCATGCAAACGACCCGCCAACGAACAGAGCATTCATGCAAATATTCGCGACGCTATAAAGCAACTTCAGGGCAACTTGGACAAGACACCCCCCGGTGCTTTTGGAGTCGCTGCGATTTCCCTTAGCTGTGTCTTCAATCGCGGAGACAAGGTCTTCTCGGGAGAGATGAATGCGCTACGAAGCCTTCTCAACGACGAACTCAGCAAACACGAATCGTATCTTCTTTCGGTAAATGATCCAAGAATCTGCTGCGTTATGCTTCAAGTTGCCACGCCGAGTGTTGGCGGAGAGGTTGTTGATCTAATGCGGGTATCGCAAACTGTCGCATGGGACTTGGATTATCCATCCGGCGGCTCGAAGACCTTCTGGGAACATGCACTAGACATGTAACAGCCCTAAAAACATTGAGAGCTTCGTGCCAGCAGCAGCACAAATCCCATGAAATCGCTATGTATCAATCCAGGGAGATCAGTAATGATAAGTCCGCTTAGAGGAAGCGATCTCTAAGCTGCTACCATGCCAACCATGAATAAACTTGCGCCATTCCTCTGGTTCAACGACAACGCCGAAGAGGCCGCCGAGTTTTACCTCAGCGTCTTCCCGCACGCGCGCAAGCTCGATGAGCTGCGTTCCAAAGGCGTCGGCCCCTGGCCCGTGGGCAAGATTGCCACGATCACGATCGAGCTTGAAGGTCAGGAGATGGTCTTTCTCAACGGCGGCCCCGCGTATCAGCTTAACCCCGCCTTCTCTTTCTTCGTCCGTTGCGACTCCCAGAAAGAGATCGACAGCTACTGGGACAAGTTAATCGAAGGCGGCAAACCCATGGCCTGTGGCTGGCTCACAGACCGCTTCGGCCTATGCTGGCAGATCGTGCCACGCAATATCGGCGAGCTGATCAGTCACCCCAAAGCCATGGAAGCCATGATGGGGATGATCAAAATGGACCTGCCCGCATTGGAAGCCGCCGCCCGCGCGAACTGAAAGTTCTCCCTCCGGCCAATCCGCCAGAACCATCACCGAGGCTGCGCCTGCTCCCGAACGAGGAACTCGAACTGTGGGCGAGACGTGTCAGGCCTCGTCGTAACGGGACTGTCCAAGTGCAGAGTCGCTTTGTCTTTGTCGAACCGAGGCCAGTACGGGAGTCCCTTCCCGTTGGGATCGCCCGTGCGTGCGAAGTTCGTCCAATAGCCGATCATCTGCTCACTCAGCGCGCGATCCTCGGGGTGCCAGACAGCTCCATGGCGATCATCCAGCGTCCCGAAGACATACTCAAGCTCGTCGGAGTGGAACGCATATTTGCCCTGGGGATGGTTCTCCTCCGGAGGAGCAGGACGATCAAACCGATACCGGTAGACCGGCGACCGGCCGGTACTGCTTTGGGCTTCTGCCCATTTCCATGCACCGAAAGCGATGTAGCCTGCAGTGGTGTAGTCATCGGCCGAGCGTATCGCCTGCTCATCGCTGTCAGCGGGAAAGGCTGCCAGAAATTGCTCCGAAAGCTTTCCGTAATGATCCGTCGCGAAGGCTTTCCACTTCTCCGCGGTCATGTCCTTTGAGAGGGTGCCGCTCCTTTCGTCGCGGTTCCAGCCGATAATTGCAGGCACATGGGCCTGACGGCCTGCGGCATAGGTCTCTGGGACAGATTCGATCAGAAATTGTCCGTCGACTACGGGTGCAAAAAATACTCCCGGCTTCTTTTGTATGGCCTCGATCAGCTTTTCGGCGGGCATGCTCCGCAGTTCACTCAGGTTCTTGACGCCGAGCGAATCCACCCACGCCTGGTCGCGTTGCGCTCGTTCGGCGATGGATGACATGGGAATCGTTCTGCCGAAGAAGGCGCCGCTCTCCCCGATCGTTTTGTTAAAGAGTCCCCGGGCACTAGGTGCAGCCGTCAATGCATTTACCGCGAAGGAGCCCGCACTCTCACCAAAGATCGTCACATTGCCGGCGTCTCCTCCGAAGGCTCCGATGTTTGTCTTCACCCATTGCAACGCCGCAGCCATGTCCATCAGGCCGTAATTCCCGGCGTGCCCACCTGCTTCCTTGACCAGATCTTCGCTCGCCAGAAAGCCGAAGACATTGAGCCGGTAGTTGATCGTGACGAGGATGACGCCTTTCGAGACGAGCGCTGAGTCGGTATACCGTGGCTCTGAGCCGGCGCCTGCCAGAAATCCGCCGCCATGGATCCAGACCATCACCGGCAGCTTGTCCTTCTGACTGGCGGAGGCAGGCGTGTAGACGTTCAGATAAAGACAATCTTCCGTCGGACCTGAGTCGAGAAATATGTAGTCGTTCCAGATGTGCCACTGTTCGCAACGGCCAGCGTATTTGGTTGCGTCGCGAGTCCCTTTCCATGCCACCGGCGGCTGTGGAGGTTTCCAGCGCCATTCGCCGACGGGTGGAGAAGCGTAAGGAAGGCCAAGGAACGACTTCTGCGTGCCATTTTCGATCCACTTGCCCTCGGCCTCCCCTTGCGCGGTTTTTGCAGTAGGGTTCCGAACGGCAGCCAGCATGATGCAATTATCGACCGACATGGCAAAAGCCAAAGCGGCCATAGCAGCGATGACCCAACGGGTTTGCTTCTTCACTTGGAGGGATCCTTGATGAGGGTCTCAGACTACCACCGCATTAAAGCACACCGGCATCCTGAGTCTCATGATGATTAGGCCTGGATTTGATTCCGCATTTATGGCCGTTCAGGCGCTCCGCATGAAACAATACCCTTCGTGCGCCATCCAGGCGTTGTCAGGGGTATTGCCTTTTGCTGAGATCGTTCTTTATTGCTCTCTCTCAAAATAAGAGTCTGCGGTCGTTTTCAGAACGATCTTCGATAGGACGAAAGATGTCGGGCCGGTTCGTCGCCGGCATGTCGGTCGACGATGTCCTCGCCGCCTGCGAGCACGTCAATCACGAAGGCATCGCCGCCACGCTCGACTCGCTCGGCGAGAGCGTCACCACCGAGGCAGAAGCGCAAAAATCCGCGGACATCTATCACCAGCTCCTCGACGCAATCGAAGCCCGCCACCTGAACGCCAACGTCAGCGTGAAACTCTCGCAGGTCGGCATGGACTTCGACCCCGTCCTGGCCGAACGCATCATCGGCGAGATGGTCGAGCACGCCGCTCACGCAAAATCCTTCGTTCGAATCGACATGGAGGGCTCCCCCTACACCGAAGCCACCATCGCCATGACCGAGCGCCTCTCCGCAAAATATCCCGGCAGCGTCGGCACGGTTCTGCAGGCCTATCTCTTCCGCACCGAATCCGACACAGAGCGTCTGTTAGGGCAGGGAATTCGCATCCGTCTCTGCAAAGGCGCCTACAAGGAAGGTCCCGACATCGCCTTTCCCGCGAAGCCGGATGTAGACGCCAACTACGTCAAACTGATGAAGCGCATGGTCAGCTTCGCAAACGCTGAAACCGGCAAGGGCGTCTTCTGCGGAATCGCCACCCACGACGAGGCAATCGTCGACCAGATGCGAGCCTTCGTCCGCGAGAACCACATCGACAAACACGCCTTCGAGTTCCAGATGCTCTACGGCATTCGCCGCGACCTGCAGCGCAAACTCGCCGCGGAGGGCTTCGGCGTCCGCGTCTACATCCCCTTCGGCCCCGAGTGGTACCCCTACTTCATGCGCCGCCTGGCCGAACGCCCCGCCAACGTCCTCTTCCTCGTCAAAAACTTCTTCAAGAACTAGTTCTGGAGCCGCAGCGGTACGCCGTCGCAGCTGCCCTTGCCTTTGCATGGTCTCTTGCTCTTGCAAAGTCTTTTGCTTTCGCTTCCAGGTAACCCGCAAGCTTCAGCCGTGGGCGTCTTTGCCTTTGCTTCTAGGTACCCCAAGGCTTCAGCCTTGGGTCTCTCAATGCTGTCATGAACCGGGGGCTTCAGCCCCTGAGGTACTCCCTTTCACTGGACTCATGAAATCGTCATTTCGACCGGACCGTCCCATTTTGGGAATGCCCAAAAAATAAAGTCGAAAAAAGTGGCATGTTTTTAGCCGCCACAACACGGCAGTCGCACTACCACGTTTCACCACGATTCCACCACGTTCTTACCATCAGAAAACCACATTCAAACACCCACTTTTCCCAAAACACCCTTCAAAACACCAGCAAAAACGCGAAAATCCCGCGCCATCGCCAGCGCAGGATTTTTTCCGGAATTTCTAAAACTGAAGCAAAGCATTTTGAGTGGGAACCGGCTCTGACAGCAAACGCTCCACCAACTCCGTTACCTCATGCACCAAAGCCTCATGAGCCGGAGGATTCGCCGGCCCGGCAAACCCCGCGTGCACCTCGCGAACCCGCCCATCCCGCCCCAGAAAGAACGAAGTCGGCCAGCAGTTCAGATTCACGGCCTGCGGAACTTTCTTGTTCAACTGCTCCGTATCTCCTGCCACCAGAACGGTATACGTCACCCCATAGCGGGCAATAAAAGCGCGCAGTCTGGTCGGGTCTTTCAACTGATCCCCTTCTTCAAACGACAGGTTCACAATCTCCAATCCGCGACCGTGAAACTGCTTATAAAGACTCTCCAGAAACGGCGCCTCATCATGGCAGTTAGGGCACCACGACCCGCCAATCGCCACAATCACAACCTTGCCATCAAACTGCGGATCAGTATTCGAAACCACCTTTCCGTTCAAATTCGGAAAGCTGAACGTAAAACGCGCAGAAGGATCCTTAACCGTCGTCTGTTCAGTAGGATCCGTCGGCCCGACAAGCTTCGCGGCACGCGCCTGCGCCGGTCGCCGCGCCACCAGGTTCTGCTGATCGTTGACATCGGCGCGAAGCAGGTTCGAGACCAGCAACGTTCCATCTGCCTGCGGTGTCAGCGTATATAGCGCCGGTCCAGCAGCGGTGAAGTGACTGACACGATAGCCACTTCCCGTCCACGAACCATAAAGCGAGCCGGTGTCCCCGTCGATACGCTGAATCACAGCTTTGATCCCCGCACTTGCAGACGTCGGTTCCACGCGCAGCTGCCATGCGGACTCGCCTTTAGCAGATCTGACGGCGATCTCCCAGTCCCCGTGAATGTCTTGAGCCGACAGTTTGGCGAAGCCAGAAGCCGATTCACGACCACTCAAGCTAACGGGATAACGCGTGGTGGCGGTGCCAAAGGTCCCGGTCAGCTGGCCACCCGCAAGGGTAGCGTCCAGTGTCCTCGCATAGTAATTGAAGGTCAGCACGAGATGATTGCCCAAGAATGCCGCGCTCGAAGCAGGGCTGCTTTCCGGTCCGTTGAGCAAAGCAGCGTGAAGGTCATTTCCGCTGCCTGTGATCTCTAGTCGAACGGGAACCTGCTGGCCGTGGACAGTGGCGCTTCCTTCCCAGGTGCCCGCGATGACATTGTGCCTCGGGCTTTGCGCGACGGCAGATGCAGCAAGCAGGAAAAGACTGGCGAAGAGCTTCATAAAAGGCTCGATTCTTTTGTGGTTGCGCGATTAGAAACTTGGACGAGAGCCGCTGGCTAGCGGGTTTGACACGCGTCTGTGGGCGCCGGCAAGAAGCGGCAACAACAACAGAAGGTGAGCTGGGTACGCATGAATTCAGGGTAGGCGCTGAAACGGCGCGAGGTCAACAGGGGTCCCATCGCCCATTGGAATGTTGAGGTTATCCTTCGAAAGTTGTATGGGCAGCCAGCCGGCCTACGTGCACACTACAACCACTAAGGGGGAGGAAGACCGTTCAGGAGATTCGCCGGGCTGCCTAAATTTTGCGATCACATCGCCGCACCTCTGATTGGCTTGATCGTATCGTCCGAAGACGTCTTTTGACGCTGGGCCAAAAAGCAAACGGTGTTCTTCCCTCCTAGCCCTACCCCCTCCCCGCAACAAAAAATAGCCGCCTTCGGGCGGCTACTTCTCTTTGTGCCAAAAGTTGTTCTTCACTTACCAAACGAAGGCCCATCATTTGGGTGCTGAACTGGAAGGTAGGGTTCAACAGCGAGCAGATTGGAGAGAGTATTGCGTTCCTGATCGGAAAACTGGCCCCGGAAACGGTCTGAGTTCATCATGGCCTGCCGCTGCGGCTGGGGCATCTCGCGAAGGTCGCGGAAGGCTCGCGCGACGAGTCGGCGACGATCCTCCGGAAGGCTCCTGTATTGCTCAAGGGCACCGCGAACTTGTTGCCGCTGAGGCGGAGTGAGGTGTTCCATCGCCTCGGTGCGGTCAAGCATCCGCCGGCGCTGCTCGGGCGGCATGTTGTTGAGCTGCGTGAGACGGTTGCGCATAGCTTGCTGCGTCTGCGGCGGAAGATCGCGAAAGCCGGGTTCATTCTCAAGCGCCTTCTGTTGGTCCGCTGGCGAAAGATTGCTGTGACGAGCCATCCACTGTGGCAAGTGCTCCTGATTGTTCCCTTTCGGAGCATTCTGCCTCTGACCCTGAACTTGACGCGGCGCGTTCATGGCAGGCCGCGCTTGTTGACCCGCTCGATGCATCAACGCAGACTGGGCCGCAGCTATCGCCGTGGCTGCCGATAGCAGCAGGGCAGCAAAAGCTGGTAGGAAGATGCGCCGCAAGTGGACCTGAAATGTCATGGTGTTCGGCCGGGATTTGATACGGAGTATTGGAAAACCTCTTCGGTTACGGCAGCTTACAGCGTTCTCCCTCCTTCGAGATACTATTTTGCCGAAAATATTGTAGAACTCGACAGAAACCTAGCTGCTGGGAGGCGTATTTGTATCATCGGCCATGCTAACGTCCTGCAACAGCTGATCCATCGTCTGCAGCGCCTGATCGTTCTTGTCGAGAATCTGCAGATCCTGAACCGTGGCCGAGGCTTGCGGCTTTGGGTGCAGGAACCCCGAGACATCGGCAAAGGTTCCGCCGCCAACCAGCAGAACGAGCGCTAGAGTGCCAGCGAGTGCGGGCCGAAGCTGCCGCCCGGTATTGAACAGCAGCCGGCTCTTCAACCGTTCGTACCAGCCCGCCGGCGCCAGTGCCTGCTCTTCACGCAGACGCACAGCCAGCTTCTGATCAAAGTAGGGCGACGGCTCCGGGGCCTTCCACGCATCCAGCAGCGCAAAAGTTGCCTCAAGCGACTTGAACTCCTGATTGCACCTGGCACAGGACCCGACATGGCTCCGCGCAGCCGCATTCGAGGGCGCGCCTGTATCCAGCAGGAGATCGAGGAAAACGGATTGGCAGCCTTTGCAGTTCATTTGTGACCCCTTCCAACTTCTTGGACGCGCCGCGTAAATGTGCGCGCGCATTCGATCTAAATAAAAGCCTTTAACTTCTCGCGCAGTGTCTGATACGCGCGAAATAACAGAGATTTTGTCGCGGACTCACTCAATTTCAGGACGTCACCGATTTGTTTGTAGTCCATACCCTCGTACTTGTGCATCAACACGGCCATACGTTGCCGCTCCGGCAGCGCCATGACATGTTGACGAATCGCGTTCAGCCGCTCCTGCCGCAACAGATTGGCTTCTGCCCCTGGGGTCGCATCCGCGACATCCGGCGTCGTGCCGGTCTCGGAGTCCGTCTCGTCCAAATAGACGGTCGAGGCCATGCGCTCATGCCTGGTATCGCGGGCGTAGTTGACGCCGAGGTTGGTGGCGATACGGTAAAGCCACGTACTGAAGCGAGCCTCGGCCCGGTAGGTTTCACGCGACCGGTACACCCGGAGAAATACCTCCTGGGCAAGCTCTTCGGCTACTGCCTGGTTGCGGACCATCCGGTACATGAAATGGATGATCGGCTTACGGTATTTCTGGATGAGAAAGTCGAAGCCGGCCATGTTGCCGGTGCGAAGCTCCAGCATGATGGTCGCATCATCCATCTGTCCGAAGTCGCCGGCAGAATGGTGCGTCTCTGCAGCCTGGAGATTCTCGAGAAGTCTCGGATTGATAGCCAGAGTAGCCATATCATCCATAACCCCATCTTCGCTCTCGGGTTGCGCTTTTTCGTCGATTTCCCGTGAAATCTCATCGCCTTCGGGCGGATAAGGGCTTTCGCGGCCACGATTTGGGCCAATCTCAGGGCCAGGACGACCGGGATTTGGAAGAGGTGCGGACATCCTGCTCCCCCTGATTGTAACGCCAGTGAAACCCGCTACCAACGGTCCCTTCAACCACTTCCAAACCCTCTGCGGTTCGCTTCGGCTTCGCTAAAAGCAGGTTTGATGGCGGGAAGAGGGAGATGTTATTCTGGACGCCTAGCTTAGGCGGAGAAGCAATCGCAACGCTTTTTCAGCAACTCCCGGGCGCATAACTCAGCGGTAGAGTGCCACCTTCACACGGTGGAAGTCGTAGGTTCGAATCCTGCTGTGCCCACCATAAAATCAATAACTTACAGATGCTTCACGGAAAATTCCGCTCCTGCACCCAGCTCAACAAGGTTCCCGGTTATCGGGGCCAAAACCTTCGAGCAAGCCGCTGGCTTCCTTCGCATTCGAGACGGCGAGAACCCCCTCGACCGCACCGCCGTCCATCCCGAGTCTTACCCGGTCGTCGAGCAGATTGCCCGATCCCTCTACACCCCCATCGCCGAACTCATACAGAGCCCTCAACTCCTCAACAAAGTCGACGTAGAGCAGCTCTCCGCCGGTATCCCTTACAACGTCTTCCTTAGCGTCGACATCTTTGGCTACGTCTGCTGGAACACGAACGACACAGGGATCGGGCAACATCTCGAGCACATCGTTAAGCTGGTCGACTATCTTTCGCCGATGGTGCACCCCTCGGGATACAAGTACGCCATTCCCGGCTGTCAGCAGCCGGTCTCATCCATACGAGATCGTTCACGATACCCTGGAGAACGCGAGGCGACGAGCCAACGTATCTTCGAAGAGGTTTCGTCCATGGTTGCAAGCGTTTAAGGACTACGCCTTTGATCATCGAACCTTCGGACTGTCTCAGGTTGCTGAACAGGTCCGCGCTGCCGACGATTTTGGTTCTGACGGATGGATGCTCTGATGCTCTGAAATCCTCACAATCGATATGAGGGACTTGGCTTAGGGGCTCACGAACAGGCCAAGAACGCCGTATCAACTCCTCACTAGAGTGAACTGCAAATCGACGAGAGCGCCGTTCTTTGCTGAGAGTTGAAGGCACACTAAGAAAGAAACCTGTACGCTGAGCACGCTATGTTCGTATCTGCTCTATTGCCAGAGTTCGGGAGGAGCCGCGCGTCGTTTCCTAACGGGTCCGTGCGACATCCCTCTACTCGGAACAATATTAGATGCCCGAAGGGAATGTTTCTGCAGGTTCTCCAGAAGCAGGCGTGCCGATCGGTTCCAATGGCTCCACGGCTCTGGTCTGGTCGAAATGTATGATGGCGTCGAACTGGTCCGAGAGACTCGCCTGAAAATAGTGGCTAGCAAGTTCAGAGGCTGGAAGGTATACGACACCGATAGCGCGTTCGAGCATCGGTTCGCGTAGCCCCTCCGCCACATGCGAACCTCTTTTCAGCGCGAGCGAAAAAGCTGGGATCCCGACCTGATGGAATAGGCCTTCATAGCTGTCCGCTCTGGCGGGTCGCACCTGCTTCCGTTCCGCTGGACAGTCCCATCCGGATGCGGCCGTGACTGTTCCTGAGTAGGTCGTAAAGCCGATGTTTCGACATTCATCACCATATCCTTCGCGAATGAGTTGTCCTATATTCCATTCCCCTGCGCGACCCATTTGGGTGGCACGGGCATCGCCGACGTGTGAATTGTGAGCCCAGATGACTATCTTTGAAGGTGGTTGTCGAAACTCAAGATAATCGCTCAGTGCGTTGAGTGTTTCCATCATGTGCTGATCGCGAAGGTTCCAGGATGATACCGATTCGTGGAACATAGTGCGGTAGTATTCCTCGGCATCTTTGACGACGCGGGCATTCTGCTCCGCGTCGAAGAATCGCTCCAAGGCGACCAGTCCATCCATACGGGCATAGCGTAAAGCACTGTGCTGCAGATCGACGAGCTGCGATACTGCCTCGGCTTCACAGGAGGGGCGTAGTCCCCAGGTCAGCGAGCGTGATGTCTGGGAGTTGGATTCCGAGCTCTTCGGCGAGAAACTTGCCGCCGGTCAGGGTAGCAATATCCTGTAACATAGCCTTCCTCCGGTCCCCATAGCCAGGTGCCTTGACCGCCGCAGATACAAGCGTTCCCCTCAATTTATTGACAACGAGTGTGGCCAGCGCCTCGCCATCAATATCATCGGCAACTATCAATAGTGACCGCCCGGTCTTTGCAATCTGTTCCAACACCGGAACCAGATCCTGAACAGTGCTCAGCTTTCTCTCGCTTAACAAGACGTACGGTTCGTCGAGAACCGCTTGCATCTTCTCCGTATTTGTAACGAAATATGCGGACAAGTAGCCGCGGTCAAACTGCATCCCTTCGACTACATCTAGAACCGTCTCAATGCCTTTGCTTTCTTCGATCGACACAACGCCCTCTATGCCGACTTTCTCCAAAGCGTCGGCTACCAGTTCGCCAATACTTGAATCATTGTGGGCGGAGACGGCCGCAACCTGAACCGTTCTTTCCGGCTGGCTACCGGCCGAGACAGCGAATGGATGGTCTGTACTGCCAGCTTCAGGCCGCGATCCAGGCCTCGTTTCAAATCGATGGCACTCGTACCAGCGGTGATGTTCCGCAGCCCCTCAGCGAGAATAGCGTGGGCCAGAATAGTTGCAGTACTCGTACCATCAACGAGCAGGCGTACCCTGTGAAACGACTATGATGAATCACACAGCCTTTTGCTGGTGGCAGCGGCGCAGCGTTGTGATCCCGGTCACCGCAAAAACCTCGCCAATAGGAGAAGACTCATGTCTTTGGAGGCGATCTATGGCATTCAAACAGCTCTTCTTCGAGTCGGAAGCCCGCGAAAAGATTCTCAAGGGTGCGACCTTGCTGGCCAATGCTGTGCGCGTGACACTCGGACCAAAGTCAAAATGTGTCCTCATTGAGAGAACCTTTGGAAAACCCATCGTGTGCAATGACGGAGTAACCATCGCGAAGGAGGTTAGTCTCAAATGCCCTGAAGAAAACCTCGGAGCCAGCATGATGCGAGAGGTGGCCGAACTGACCGGTGATGCCGTAGGGGACGCACTCGGACGAGATCGCGACCTACGCCGACCGGATCATTCGCTTCCGCGATGGAAGGCTGATACAGGATGAAGTACAGGCCAGGACGCCGACTACAAACGAAGAAGTCCTGCAAAGGGGGCTGGCATGAGGGCACATTGGATCTCCACCGTTCGGGTGGCGTTTACGGCGCTCAAAACCAACCGCGTACGTAGCGCGCTCACCATGCTGGGCATTGTCATCGGTGTCGCTGCCGTTATCGCGACTGTCGCGGTCGGGACCGGAGCCAGTCAGCGCGTACAGGCGCAGATTGCAAGCATCGGGAGCAATATGGTGATCATTATTCCTGGAAGCCTCACCAGCTCCGGGCTTCAGCTTGGAACTGGAAGTGCAACGACGTTGACGAGCTCAGACGCGCGTGAACTAAGCGCACAATGTCCTGACATCACCTACGCCGCGCCGGCTGTGCGTGGTGCGGCGTCTGTCGTATATGAGGGCAACAATTGGGGAACGACCATCCTGGGTACCACTCCGGACTATTTCAAAATCAGGGACATCTCGGTCGCTAAAGGCGAACCGTTCAACCAGCAGGACGTTGAAAAAGCAAGTAAAGTGGCCCTGCTCGGCACCACAGTGGTAGAGAAACTCTATGGTGGCGGGGACCCTGTAGGCACCATCATCCGTATCAAACAGGTTCCATTTATTGTTCAGGGAGTTCTTGCGCGGAAAGGGCAGTCAGCCAGCGGGCAAGACCAGGACGATATCGTATTATTACCAATCTCTTCGGCAAAGCAGAAGGTGCTTGGCTTCAAGTCTGCAAACGCCGATGCGGTCGACGCCATCCTGATGCAGGCGACAGCAAGTGACCGGATCGATGCTGCACAGGAAGAAGCTCGACTGCTGCTGCGTCAACGCCACCATCTGCTTTCGAATGAGGACGATGATTTCTCGATGCGCAATCTTGAGGAGATATTCAAGGCGCAAGCCACCTCCTCCCGAATCATGTCGCTCATGTTAGCCGCGGTCGCCTCGGTATCGCTCATCGTCGGCGGCATCGGCATTATGAATATCATGCTGGTCTCCGTTCGAGAGCGAACGCGTGAAATTGGGTTGCGCCAAGCAGTCGGCGCGAAGACACGGGACATTTTGACGCAGTTTCTTGTGGAAGCCACGACCTTATCGATATGCGGGGGAATTATGGGAGTCCTGATCGGCATCGCTAGTTCAGTCTTGATCTCTCATGTTGCCGGCTGGAAAACCATAGTAAGTCCCGGTGCCGTTATGTTGGCTGTCGCTTTCTCGGCACTTGTGGGAATTGGCTTTGGGTTCTATCCAGCGCGCAAAGCTGCCTATTTAGATCCCATCGAGGCCCTTCGTTTCGAGTAGGTGCTCTCCTCATTTATGCGCTCGACATCGCTTTCAATCCGTCGCGAAATCAACGATTGCGAAGCCGAAGTCTTTGCTGACTAACGGGCCGGAGTGCAATGGTCGGACTTGGTTGAACGGGAAGAGCCTGCGCCAACGCCTTTCTCGAATCGCAGCAGATCACTCTTCTTATCTTTCCTCTTAGGGCTCTCGACATGCAGCAGAGTGAATGTCGCCTCGTATTCACGAGCCAGGCATGTAAGAATAAGCTGCCACTGAGGCATTGTCTGGATCGAGGTCGCTAGGAGATTGCGCGACTGGCCCAACGACCAAAACTGGAAAGGGTGCTTTGCGAACAATCCTTCCGCATCCGAGCCAGACAATAGAGCACCACTGTCCTCAGCAAAGGAAGGGCATACGAGCGGCTGTGAGAACTAGAGTGGGAATGAAGCATGCCAGTAGCGCAGAAAATTCAGTTGCGGGCCTATCGATTTTGATCGTAGAAATGAGCATAATTCTGTAAAGTTGGTCATATGAACTGTGCCGCCGTAGAATGCAGAGCAATGAAGGCCACATTGCAAAAATGCCACCCGTGCAGCGAGTAGCCCCACAAGCCGACCCGTTGTTACCCTCCGAAACTCAACCCTACAAAGGGGATGCGCAGCAGTGGCTCGCCGCTATTGTTGAATCTTCCGATGATGCCATCATCGGCCAGTCCCTCGACGGAATAGTGACGAGTTGGAATAAAGGGGCAGAAAGAATCTTCGGCTATGACGCTTCCGAGGTCCTTGGCAAGCCGATCTCTTTACTGGCATGGCCTGAAAATGAAGACGACATGTCTCAACTTATCGAAGCAATCCGTCGTGGGGAACGTATCGATCACTATGAGACGGTAAGACGGCACAAAAATGGCAGGCAAATTTTCGTCTCGCTAACCCTCTCCGGCATCCTCGATTCAGAGGGAAAAGTAATCGGTATCTCGAAAATCTCCCGTGATATTTCGACTCGAAAGGCTGCCGAGGAAACTCTCTCGCGGCAAACTCATCTATTAGATCAAGTCTACGAGCCAATTATGGTTCGGACGCTCGATGATCGTGTCGTGTACTGGAACAAAGGTGCGGAGCGCGCTTTTGGGTGGACTTCGACTGAAGCCATTGGCAAGATCAGCCGCGAACTCCTTAAGAGAGAGTTCCTTGAACCGGAATCCCTCATCTCCGAAGCATTGGACACCAAGGGAGACTGGGAGGGCGAACTCGTCAACGTAACACGTGATGGCCGTCGTAGAACGATGCTAAGTCGTTGGAAAAAGCAAAAGGGGATGGCCGGCTGGGAGATATTGGAAACGAGCTTTGATATCACCGAACGGAAGCTAGCGTTCGAAAAGGAAGAACAGGCGAGGGCACTACTTCTTGCAGAAAATAAGTTTCGAGAGTTGATCGAAAATGCTCCGGATGCGATTCTTCAGGTCGACTCAAGCGGAACCATCCTAATTGCCAACCGCACGGCAGAGCTAATGTTCGGATATACACGGGAAGAACTACTCGGGGCAAATGTCGACATCCTGGTTCCGGCGATGGTGCGGGGCCGCCATATGCAGCACAGAGCGTCCTTTGCGAAGTCTCCGCAAGTGCGTCCAATGGGCCGCGGCATGGAATTATCTGCCATGCGAAAAGACGGGTTGGAAATCCCGGTTGAAATCAGTCTTAGTCCGTCTCATCGGGGCGATGATATCAACGTCACTGCAGTCGTTCGAGATGTCAGCGAACGCAGACAATCTGAGAGACAGATGCGTTCTCTTCAGGAAAATTACATGGCCGAACTGGAGGCCCGCCAAAAAGAAGCCGAACGATTGAACCGCTTGAAGAGTGAGTTCCTGGCAAGTATGAGTCATGAGCTTAGAACTCCGCTTCATACTATTATTGGCTTTACGGAATTGCTGAGCGAAGAGGCTGAAGGACCGTTGAATGATAAACAGAGGCGTTTTCTTCACCACATTCAGGAAGATTCAGAGCACCTTCTTGGCTTAATCAACGATGTGCTGGATCTAAGCAAGATTGAGGCGGGGGCGATGTCGCTCCGGATCGAACACATTTCTCTCGCGGATGCGATCTCCGATGCCGTAAATGCAATCCGTCCTCGCGCGGCTATGAAATCGCTTACGTTGGAAAGCCACAGCACATATACAGAATTGATCGCGGTTGACCCGATGCGTTTGAAAGAAGTGTTCTATAACCTATTGGGCAACGCCGTGAAATTTACACCGGAAGGCGGCAATATCACGCTGGAAACACAAGAAAACGGCCAACTTGTTCGCATTACGGTCGCTGACTCAGGGATTGGTATTCCGCCGGATCAACTGGAGCAGATCTTCGAAAAATTCTATCAAGTGGGTTTTGCCACGAGCGGTGTCAGGGAAGGTACTGGACTCGGACTGGCCATCTCCAAGCGCTTGATTGAAATGCATGGTGGTTCCATTTGGATTGAGAGCACTCCCGGCAGCGGTAGCCGCTTTCACTTCACTGTTCCAAAAGCACTGTGATAAGGATCACATGGGAATTGCATCATATCTGAAACACTGAAGCGCGGAAGCCGAAATTTGACGAGTTATTTATGATGCAATTGGTCGATAATCACAGACCCCTGATATTGATCGCGGATGACAAGCAGAGCAATCGTGAACTCGTGCGTGCGATCCTGGAGCATGCCAGCTATGCCGTCGTAGAAGCCGCTGACGGGGACGAGGCCATCCTGATGGCATCGGAGGCCAACCCACATCTGATAATTCTAGACATTCATATGCCGAAAAAAGATGGCTTTGGCGTCATAAGAGAATTGCGAAAAGACCCAGATTTTCGAGCTTTGCCGATCATGGCTCTCACGGCGAGTGCATCACTTGATGAGCAAGACCGGATTATTCGTTCGGGGTTTGACGCATGTCTTGTCAAACCGATCGGGCCGGCAAGACTTCGCGATGCAGTGGCTTCCTTGTTGCAGGCCGGCTCAGTTACCTGAGATATCGGTGCGAGAAGGATGGCTGAGGCCGTGCTTTTTCATTTTATAGCGGAGCGCATCCCGGCCGATTCCTAAGCGTTTTGCCGCGTGAGACTGGTTTCCAGCGGTTTCCACGAGGGCGCGGATGACGAGTTCTCGCTCTTGTGTAGCCAAACCAGGAGGATTTTCGTCTGCACCCGTATTTATCTTGGCCGAAGAATAGCCCCTCGTTCCGGTGGCTTCATCGCGGCGTGGCATCCGTGGATCAGGGCCTGTGTTTAGGATTCGCTCCGGCAAATCCGACACATCGATCATTTTGCCCGTTGTCATCATGCAGGCGTGCCCAATGGCATGTTCAAGCTCACGCACATTGCCAGGCCACGAATAGCGCTCCAACAAAATCATTGCTCGGGCGGTCGCGCCATCAATGCTCTTGCCATACTCTTCAGAAAAGCGCCGAATGAAATGGCGGACGAGAAGCGGAAGATCTTCGGGCCGATCCCGCAGGCTGGGTGCAACAATCTCCACCATCGACAGTCGGTAGAACAGATCTTCACGGAAGAGCCCGTCCCGGATCGCTCTTGGCAGATTCTTGTGGGTGGCTGCGATGATGCGCACGTTCACCCGACGTCCAGCCAGTGATCCAACTCGAGTGATCTCTTGGTTCTGCACAGCCCGCAATAGTTTGGCTTGGGTAGACAATGGCATGTCGCCAATCTCGTCCAGAAATAGCGTACCTTCATCCGCGAGCTCGAAGAGGCCGGCTTTGTCCCGGTCGGCCCCGGTGAACGCCCCGCGCACATGACCGAACAACTCGCTCTCGAAGAGGGTCTCGACAACTGCAGAGCAGTTCAACACAACATACTTTCCAGTCACACCACTTAGCCGGTGTAGAGCCTGCGCCAGCAGATCTTTGCCGGTACCGGTGGGGCCGTTGATGAGGACCGCACGGTAGTGGGGGGCGATTCTTTGCACCTTTGCAAAGACCTCCCACATTTGCGCGCTGCGGGCAATCAGGCCTTCAAACCGGACTGCGTCCGAGCTCGGGGAATCAGAGGCGACCGCGCGCCGGCGACATTGGGCCGCTTCCAACAGGGTATTCACGCGCTGACGCAGGAGCGCAAGTTTTACCGGTTTTTCAAGATAGTCGGCTGCCCCATTGCGGATGGCCTGAACCGCCGTCTCAGTCGTGTAGTGTGCAGTCATGAGGATGACGTCGATTGAAGGATCAATCTTCATCGCCTGATCCAATACCTGTAAACCGCTGAGACGAGGCATCACGAGATCGGTGATCACGAGCCGAGGACGAAGCTCACGAATGAGCGCCAAGCCAGCCTCTGGATCGCCTGCAGTATGCACACGAATTCCCTCTCGTCCCAACGCGGCAGAGAGCAACTCGAGACTGCGCGCATTGTCGTCGATCACAACAAGCTGTACTAGATCTGTCATAGGCCCTGACCTGGGGAATACACCCATGTTACAGGCATCACCGATCACTGCGCCATGTGGCGCAAGGAGTGCGTCTTTTGGCGCAGTGGCGTGATCCCACTCACATAGAGAATACGCTAAGCTATTGAAAATATGATCACTATTAACCGTCAGGGTTTGGCAGCAGGAATGCATTGAGCAAGAGCATCGCAACCCTGCGATGGAGATTACGAACATGAAAAATTGTCTGAACTGCCCGCAGCGAAATCAACATGCATTTTGCCATCTCGGCGAAGAGGCGATGGCATTCATGGAATCAGTCTCAATCTCGGCTGAGTGTCCGCGTGGCGCTACTTTCTTTCGCCAGGGAGATCGGTGCGATGCCGTGTACGTTCTTTGCTCTGGCCGCGTGAAACTCTCGACGACGTCAAGCGAAGGACGGACGATGATCCTGCGCATTGCCGATGCCGGATATGTGCTGGGTCTTAGCGCGATCTTGTCTGAAGGAGTTCACGAAGTCACGGTGGAAGCACTGGAGCCTTGCCAGGTCAAAGTCATCAACCGGCGCCCCTTTATCGAAATGCTCGAGAAATATAGAGAAGCAAGTGTCGGCGCAGCAAGAGCTCTCGCACTCGAATGCTGCAGCGGATTCAATGAAGTTCGCCGAATCGCTCTTCCTGCCTCTCCAGCCGGACGAGTGGCTCGCCTCCTGCTCGATTGGACTGCTGAGAAATCACACTCGCAGAGCGCGAGAGGAGTGGCCTTGCCTTTGACTCATGAGGAAATGGCTTCGATGACATCCACTTCACGCGAAACGGTCACTCGTACATTGGGCCGCTTCCGTCGCGACAATCTGATCTCGATCAAGGGAGTCCTCATGACGGTATTGCAGCCGGATGCTCTGGAACAGCTTTCAGCCTGCTAAGTTGATCGGCCAGCACCTAGTTTGCTGGCCGCCATCTTTCTTATTTATTGAAAGCCAGGACGAATTCTTATCCTCTCCACTTGTTGTAAGCGCGTCCAAGAACGGAGTTTGAGATGAGCAAAGTAGTTCTGCTTTGTCACGGACAGAGTGTGTGGAACATAGATAATCGCGTTATCCCGGAAACGACCTACGCTATCGAACTCTCACCCAGGAACAACTCCCGCTGACCGAATGTCCAGATGACACTGTTGCGCGGGTCGTGCCGTGCTGGAACGAGTTGATCGCGCCTTGTGTAAAGGCGGGGAAGCTAGTTCTGATTACGGCTCACGGAAATAGCCTGAGGGCATTAGTCAAGTACTTGAACGGAATTTAAAACGAGATAATTGCCGACTTGAATATTCCGACCGGAGTGCCTCTGGTATACGAGCTTGATGACGATCTGAGCTATCTTTGCCACTACTATTTGGGAACCTCTGAGTGTCATGACACTTAAGTAAAGCAAGTGAACTCGGTCGTAAATCGCAGATAGTCAGAACGCTACGGTCATGACAGGGCAGGGAGCATCGGCAATGATTTGACAGGCTAGACGGGCGGGAGCATGAGCAGCCATCATCGAAGCTCGATGAACTCCAAGGACGATCAGCTTCGCTCGCGACTGCCTGGCGTAGTCAACAATCGAGTCTGAGATCTCGTTGCCGTACGTAGTCACACAAATAGGCGTTTTGACGTTCGTACCAACGCCTGTAACTATCTGCTGCAAAGCCTCGGCCATGATCTGCGGAATGACGTGACTTCGTTCGATGCCTTCGGCTGTTCGCGGAAGCACGTGCAGGCAATGCAAGGATGATTCCGTCAATTGACTCAGCGACGAGGCATAACGAATGGCGTCAATCGTAGTGAGATTAAAGTCGGTCGCGAAGACGATAGGCCCTTCAATCTTTGCAGCAACATCCCCGACCCGCGGTCCCACGATCAGCACTGGCCACGGAGCTTTGCGAAGGACGATTTCTGCTGTGGACCCAGAAACGAGACGCTCAAAACCATGAAGCGCATTTGTCCCAAGGATGGCAAGGTCGATCTTCTTTGATGCGATTGTATCCAAGATCGCCGAAGGAACAATTCCGTTCTCTGTGAGCGTCTCGCAGGTCACTCCCAATTGACGAGCTCTGTTGATGAGATCGGCAAAGGATTGTTTAGTCTTCACCTGAGCGCCCATTGATTCGAGAAGCGAATCCCCCGATTCTGGAGAGACGGCGCCATACTCAAACACGTGAAGAACAGAGAGTTCAGCTCCAAGGTCGCTGCATATAATTCAGAGCGACCTGGAAGGCCGCGCTCGACGCTGTCGTTAGGTCGGTAGCGACGAGAACTCTATTGAAGGAGGGCGTTGAGACCTTCGATGTCTGCATTAGGTTTGATTCCTTTGGAATAGGGAACGTCCGGTCGGCCGGGTCGTCCCCGACCCCGATGAGCGCATCGGCGTCGGTCACTCCATACTAACTGTTATCGACAATTGAGAAACCGGTCGCAGGTAGAGGCTGCAGTGCTTCAGATCACCGGCTAACCGCAATCCGCGTTTCGATGGGCGGTGTGAGCGCATAGGTTCCTTTCCTGTAAATGCACCGAGCTTCTTTCCGGTTTCAACAGTTGTAGCTGAAGTGCGAGCCTCAACTGGATGTCCAAGACCGATCTTTGGGTCCAACAGCAATCGGACAAGGTGGAGGAATATTTGTTTCTAGTGAGAATTGGAGAATCAAGGATGCGATTCGGTTGCGCGGTCGTTATTTTTGCGAGCCATGTTTGTCCCATTTGCCCACAGAACGACAATGGAACGAGGTCCTGTTCGATAAGTGTGACTTGGAACCACGGGGGCAGTTTCCCACGCAACAATGTCCTGCGGTGAATCCAGGGAAGTATCGATCCAGCGGTGCCAGAACGTCTTATCATCAGCAATTACGGGAAGTTCAAAGTCGAGCGGCTCCCAATAAGCATTGAAGATGAAATAGACAAACAGGTTTTCGCTTCGCAACTGCACGTTCAGTGCGACGCTGTGCGAAGAAGTATTCCAGTCCGGCTGGTTGAGTTTTACGCCGTGCCAACCCTTTATGCCTGCGTCGATCCACTGCGCCAGAGTCATCCTCCGTTGCTCAGGGCCAACGTCTCGCATCAGCCGTCTGCGAATGATTAATTGAACAAACCGGTGCACATCCGAGTGCTTATTGAGAAGGCTCCAATCTAACCATGAACTCTCGTCGTCATGGCAATAGGCATTGTTATTGCCATGCTGCGTGCGCCGGACTTCGTCGCCCATCGTGATCATGGGCAGCCCCAATGACATCAACGTGATGGTCAAAAAGTTTTTGACCTGGCGATTTCTTAGTCTTTCGTTCTCGAGATCATCAGTCGCGGCACCCTCGATGCCGCAATTCCAGCTGCGATTGTCATCCGTGCCGTCACGGTTGTTATCATTGTTTGCTTCATTATGCTTTTGGTTGTAACTGACCAGGTCATTGAGGGTAAATCCGTCATGACAGGTTATGAAGTTTATGCTCTGTTCTGCTTCGCGTCCTTTATGCCCATAAATCTCAATGCTGCCTACGAAGCGGTCAGCGAAACGCCGCACGTACCCCTCGTCGCCGCGAAGAAAACTTCGTACATCATCACGAAAACGGCCGTTCCACTCTCTCCAACTATCTCCGACAAAACTGCCCACCTGGTATAGCCCAGCCGCATCCCAGGCTTCGGCGATTATCTTTGTTCCGGCAAGCGATGGGTCCGACTCGATATCCCAAAGAACCGGAGGATTAGCCATCATATTGCCGCTGGAATCGCGCGTAAGAATGGACGCCAGGTCGAACCGAAAACCGTCCACGTGCATCACTCCAACCCAATAGCGAAGGCTGTCCACGATCATGCGACGTACGATGGGATGATTGGCATTGAGCGTGTTCCCACATCCGGTGTAGTCGGCATAGTTTGAGCGGTCTTTGAGAATGTAGTACGCGCTGTTGTCGACTCCACGAAAACACAACGTCGGTCCGTTACGATTTCCCTCGGTTGTGTGATTGAAGACGACGTCGAGGACAACTTCAATTCCTGCTCGATGCAGTGCTTTGACCATGTCGCGAAATTCGTCGACCGGGCCGAGAGGATCCTGACGTGAACTATATGCCTGATGTGGAGCGAAGAACGACACCGGTTGATAGCCCCAGTAGTTGACTACACCAGGCGGGCAATCCTGGGCGTCGAACTGGAAGACAGGCAACAGTTCCACCGCCGTAATGCCGAGTTCCTGAAGATAGGGGATCTTCTCGGTTAGCCCGCGATACGTTCCGCGTGTTTTGTCGCCAACGCCGGAAGTGGGGCTACGCGTGAACCCTTTGACATGCATCTCGTAGACGATGGTCTGCGTCGATGGACGTCTGAGCGGCATATCTCCCTCCCAGTCATATGCCGTCGGGTCCACTACAACGCTCTTCATTGCGGTTGCAGTGTTGTCCCCCGGTCCACGTGCAGCATCTCGGTTGTATGCTTTGGGGACCACGACTCCGCGTCCGTATGGGTCGAGAAGAACTTTTTCGGGGTCGAAACGCATACCAGCGGCTGGATCAAACGGCCCATGGAATCGATACCCGTAGAGTTGTCCGGCGCGAATGCCGGGTACAAACACATGCCAATAGTGATAGGTGCGGTTGGCAAACGGATCGAAACTAATCACATTCGTAGGCTGCGCATCATCTTCCCGGTCGAATAGCAGTAGTTCGACAGCTAAAGCCTTGCGGGAAAATACGCTGAAGTTTACTCCGTCGCGCTCAACGGTGGCACCGAGAGGAGCAGGCCGTCCGATGGTCGCAGTTGTCGAAAGAGTATGTATGCTGTCTAATAACGATGAATTTGAGAGCATGATTGCCTCGATTCCACGTACTCGTAACATCTGTTCACAATGAAGTTTCTTGCAACGTCTCCTTGGTATTTTTGCGCAGTTGGCGACGAGAGCAATTCCGCCGATCGTCTCTCCCCTCGATTACATAAAGTGGCGATCAACGCAAGCAAAATTGTCCGGAACATTGCACAGGCCAGAGCAGAAGTGACAGCGACCGTATCGGAATAGCTGCTAGTTACGACGACAGGGCTGACTCCTACATCCCGACTTCCACTCGTAAGTCCCATTGCCTTGCGATTATCGCTGCCCGGGCCGCCGGGAAATGATCCGATAGATGTGGCTGCGGCGACAAGCAAGAATATTCCTACAAAACCCTTGAGACGTATCGCCGCGAAGTCCGGAATTGAACGGTAAGAATCAGCCCCAATTGCCACAACGTTGAGAAGCGTACCTAAACGATTCGCGGGTCCCTGCAGTTTGGTAGCCAGGGCAAGATTTCGATGGCGAACTGCGAGTCCGACGCACAACGGAACGATTTGGCTGATGAGCAAGGTGCTAACAATCCTTAAGGCGTTTATCTCCAGATTTCCATCTCCCGAAACCACGGGCAACAACCAATACAGCATCGCGGGAGCGACGAAGGCCGAGACGCTGCGAGGATCACCATCAACCCTATCGAAATGACGACATTCCCTTTTGCCATCGCGGTAAAAGGAGGGCCCATAGGGTGCTCCCGGGCAAACCGCAGCAATGAGAAACCCTCCAACCATCATCGGCTGGGCATGGAACAGGAACAACAATTCTATCGCAACGGCCGGCACGATTTCGCCAACGACCTCTTTCAACGTTTGAAAGTTAGACGATATCGCACAGCCCGTCTGTGATAGACGTCACATCACATTACGCCGCGAGCGCCCGAGCAGCTTGGCTATTCGCCGACGGCGCGTTATGCATAGCGGCTAGGCGCTAAAGATGAGCCAGCGCTGCCCAACCTCTCGTTTCCATTGTGAACTTGAAGCTCTTCTAGTGGTCATATTGATGCAAATGGACCACAATCTAAGCGTTCTCATCGTCGCGTGACAATCGCGCGCAGTCCCGTGATGAGCATCACAGCCTATTATCACGACGCCGCTTTTAATTTTGGGTGGCAAATGCGGATCAGGCCGAAGTTCGAGCCAGGCTCTCTTGAGGCGAATCGGCCAAGAGGAGGAACAAAATGTTACAAGATGCGGAATCTACCAGACTCTAAGAAGCAGGCACGCTCGAGAGCTCCAGATTTGGAAAGATAATTCCCGGCAAGCCCTGGAGAAATGAGGGCCCTACCTGAGCGAGCGGCAGTGGGGTACGGTTCGCGAGGATTACAGCCAGAATGGAAATGCCTGGGACTACTTCACCCATGACCGGGCCCGGTCGCGCGCCTATCATGGGGTGAGGATGGTCTTGCCCGAATCAGCGATTTCAACCAGTGCTGTGCTTCAGCGTGGCCCTGTGGAATGGCAAAGGCCCGATTCTTGAAGAACGTGCCTTCGGTCTGACAAACAGCGAGGCCAATCACGGCGAGGACGTCAAGGGGCGGATTCCCTGGGTCTGGATAATATTGGCGTCTTCGACCGCAACTCGCCTCTGCCGACCGGCGGCCACCTCGAGCAAGCAGACGGCACTGCCTGGGTAGCACTTTTCTGTCAGAACATGGCTGAGATATCCGTGGAACTGGCGGCCCACGACCCGTTCTACCAAGACATGGTTATCAAGTACGTTGACCATTTCCTTTGGATCGCCCGTGCCATGAATCAGACGGGGCCGGAAGATATGTGGGATGAGGAAGACGGGTTCTACTACGATGTACTGCCGCGTCCTGATGGTAGTGCACAGCGCCTCAAAGTCGCTCCATGGTTGGCCCTGTTGCCCCTGTGTGCGACTACCGTCATCGAGCCCTGGCAGCGCGAACGGGTACCACGAGCGGGGGAGATAATGCTTGAACGCTTGCGACGTATGCCCGAACTGCTCGACAGCATTCATGCAACCGGGCCCGGTCATCTCGGATATGGCGAGCGCGGCATAGTTGCACTTGTGAATGAGAACAGGTTGCGGCGGATTCTGACACGCATGCTCGACGAGAGCGAATCCTCAGCCCTTACGGATTTGAAGCACCGACCGCGTAGTGCGCCGCCTTGACATATTTTGCGACTTCACTTACCCAACACTGAGGGCGGCCGTGTGCATCTATCGTTCCTCATAAGGATTCGCCTTGAACGATTAGCCAGCGAAGCCCACCGGTTCTTGCAAAGAATCTGGATCAACCTTGATCCACTTTGTTCTTCCGGCGCGAAGTGTGCAGTGAGCGGGGTCACATATCAGCCGGACATCTCTTGCAGTTTGTGATGTTGTGATCACCATCACCGTAACCGTGGATTTGAACCGCTAACTTCATTTCTGTAGCAGGAGGCCGGGTAGTGAGATTGCTACCAATTTAGGCGTCGGTCGCAATCTGAAGACGCGACCTTTTTCTGAGGATCCTTCAAGGGGGGCGACTGGAGGGACATGGGATGGGAAGAGGAACGACGTCTCTCGATGGCTTCTGGGACAAGCCGCTGCAAGAACTGTTCCAACTCCTAGAAGCGACACCGACTGGGCTGACGACCGAAGAAGCTGGCCGACGATTGCGTCTTCATGGTCCCAACTGCCTGGTCCAGGAGTCCCGCTTCGTTGCGCTGCTCAGTTTTTGCGGATTTTTCGCTAATCCCCTTGTCATCATCCTCGTCGTTGCGAGTGGCATATCTCTAGCACTCGGAGAGCACATTGGCGGGCTGATCATCATCGCTATCGTACTTTTCAGCGTGCTCCTCAATTTTTTGATGGAATTCCAGGCGCAACACGCCGTGGAGGAGATTCAGAAGCAGATTGCTATAACAGCCGTGGTGATGCGAGATGGACGACCGCAGGACCTGCCGATAGCCGAGATAGTCCCGGGAGATATCGTCCGGCTCAAGGCAGGAGACCTTGTGCCCGCGGACGCCCGTTTACTGGAAGTAAAAGACCTTCATGTGCGCGAATCAGTGCTCACCGGGGAGTCCTTGCCGGTCGAAAAGACAATGGTCGATCTCTCAGAGGGCAAACACGGCATCGCAGACGCAAGCAACTCCGTCTTCCTGGGCACCGCTGTACAGACCGGAATAGGTACCGCAGTCATTGTTCGCACAGGAAAGGATACTGCCTGCGGGGAGATCGCGCATCGCCTGGCCGCGCGGCCACCGGAAACAGAATTCACCCGAGGTACACGCCACTTCGGAATGATGCTCACGTGGGTGACCGTTTTGCTCGTCCTTTTCGTCCTGCTGGTGAATATTATTTTTCATCGCCCGGTGCTGGAGTCGTTCCTGTTCGCCGTCGCGCTCGCCGTAGGGATGACGCCAGAAATGATGCCCATGATCATCACCGTGACACTAGCCCAGGGCGCGAAGCGCATGACCAAGAAGAAGGTCCTGGTAAAGCAGCTTGCGGCTATTGAGGATTTCGGCAGCATCGATATTCTCTGTACCGATAAGACTGGAACGCTAACCGAAGGGGAGATAATTCTCGACCGACATGTGGATTTTCGAGGTGGGGATAACGAGAATGTACTTCAGCTTATTTATCTGAACAGCTACTTTGAAGCAGGAATCAAAAGTCCGCTTGACGATGCCATCCTGAAGCATGAAGCCCCCTCCATTGTGGGCTATCAAAAAGTCGACGAGATCCCTTTCGATTTCAACCGCAAACGTCTTTCGGTGGTGGTGAGACACGCTGAAGATTTCCTTCTTATCACCAAGGGCGAGGCTGAGAGTGTTTTTGCCGTCTGCGATACGGTCGCCATCGACGGCGTTCCCCAGCCGTTCGACGATAGCCGACGGGCAGAGGCACAATGCACCCTTAAGAAGCTGGGCGACAGACGGGTACCGCGCTCTTGGGGTGGCAGAGCTGAAAGTGGAAAGCCAGGATATGTACACCATGGCGGCCGAACGGGCTATGACGCTGGTCGGGTTTGCGGCGTTTCTTGACCCTCCTAAGGAGGGAACCCTTTCCGTCCTTCAGGAACTGAAACAGAATGGCATTTCTGTGGTGGTCATGACGGGGGACAACCAGTATGTCACCCAAAAAGTAGCTCACGACGTGGGGCTGGACGTGGACCGGATCCTCACTGGGAATCTGGTCGATACGATGGACGATGCCGCCGTGGCCTACCAAGCGGCAAATGGCGCCATCTTCGCTCGTATGTCCCCTGAGCAGAAGAACCGAGTGATCCTAGCTCTTAAGAAACGTGGGCATGTCGTTGGTTACATGGGTGATGGCATCAACGATGCTCCGTCTCTGCACACTGCCGATGTAGGGATTTCTGTCATGAATGGGGTGAACGTGGCCAAGGATGCCGCGAAGATCATTCTGCTGGAAAAGGACCTTGCGGTTGTGAACGATGGTGTACTTGAGGGTCGGCGTTCCTTTGCCAACATCATGAAATACATCATCATGGGCACGAGTTCTAATTTTGGAAATATGTTCAGCATGGCTGCGGCATCGCTCTTCCTGCCATTCTTGCCGATGCTCCCAAGCCAAATACTACTGAACAATTTTCTTTATGATGTGTCACAGGTCAGTATCCCTAGCGATAATGTCGATTTGTCCGCGAGGCAGCAGCCTAGACGATGGCAGATTGGATTCATCCGGCAGTTCATGATGATTATCGGTCCGATCAGTTCAATCTATGATTTCCTTACATTCGGGGTGCTACTCTGGGTGTTCCATGCGTCGACCAACGAGTCGCTCTTTCACACCGGGTGGTTCGTGGAGTCCCTGGCGACACAAACGCTCGTCGTGTTTGTGATCCGGACACAAGCCAACCCTCTCAAGAGCCGACCCAGCCCGCCGTTGTTGGTGAGCGTCCTGGCCGTTGTCGTTATTGCGATTGTGTTGCCGTACACTCCCCTCGGGAGCTTGATGCGTTTCACTCCGCTTCCCATATCACTATTGGGTGCAATTGCCGTCCTTACGGTGACCTATCTCTTCATCGTGCAGGCTGTTAAGTCGTGGTTTTATCGCCGACACGCACTGCTGTGACGGCACGGAACATCGATTGAAGCAAAGAGAGCCCTTCAATGACGACGAATTTTGAATTCACTGCTCCTATTCTTCTCAAAACGAAGGTGAGACGTTACCTATGGGCGCTAGTCCTGTCGGGAGTGGCGGTATCTTTTTTCCTGCCGCACTTTGCCGCGATGGGGCATGCCTTTCTCGTCATCTCGAATCTGAGAATTCCGTTCGTCGCACTCTCAATTGGCGCACAAGTGCTCAGTTATGCAGGCAGCGGATATCTTGCTCAGCACTCTCGTTAGGCTGGCTGGCACACCACTTTCCATCGTCGATGGCCCTCATGGACGGCCGGCGGGAACAGTGTGGGCACTCTGGAGGTGGAGTCCTTGGAACCGCCGGGATGACATATCTTTGGCTTCGTCGCCGAGGCGTGAATGCCAGGCCCGCGGGTCTTGGCGCCTGGCTACCCATTCTGCTGAACAATACGGCCCTAGCCATTGTGTCGTTCGCTGGGTTTGTCGTCATCATCCATCTAAGGGAATCGTCCAGTGTCTTTACACACTATTAGGTACGCCCAGGCCCATCGCTGTAGTCGCGATCCTCGCCTATCGACTCTTATCATTTTGGATACCGACCTTGGTCGGCGTGGCGTTAGTTCGCTATTTCGAACGCTGGACCGGAACTTCAGGCGGAGCAACCGCTGCGGTTGAATCAGGCCACCAATTTGAAGGCTTGAGAAATTTCAACGCTAGAAAATGACGCCCAGTACCAGTCGGCCCGTCTAACAATTCAGCGAGCTAGTGTTTCGCCATCGCGAGCATTTCTTCATTCTTTTCAATTGAGTTCCGAAGCGCTTGCATCTCGCAGACCAGGCGCCTTCGCATGGCCTCGACGTGGAATCCCTTTTCGGGAATGTTTTGCAGCAATTCCGCCTCGCGTTTTCTAAGGTCTGCGAGTATTTCCCTGTCACGAGAAAGCTTTGTCTCTAGTTCCCGTATCGCCTTGGGATCGCGCATATCGATCGACACTCCTGACCCACTGTAGGTTCTTCGCGAAGAACGCTACAATCCGTATGAACCCGCAGAGCCTTATCGAGAAAATGCTCTCGATGCTAATTGTTCCTGAGGACCACCTTCAAAGCACGCTCTTGAGCTGCATTACCAAAGGTCTCATATGCCTTCTGAATGTTATTCAGGTCGAAACGATGAGTGACCAGTTTGCGCGGCTGCAGCTTGCCCGACAAAACAACTTTCAGCAGCATAGGCAAAGTAACGGTATCAACCAGGCGCGTGGTCAATGTAATGTTGCGGTCCCAGAGCTGTTCAAGATGCAGCGTCACAGGTTTACCGTGGACGCCTACATTTGCAAGACGGCCACCTGCCCCAAGGATAGCCTGACAGATATCAACAGTCGCGGGTATTCCGACTGCTTCAACGGCAACATCGACGCCCGCTCCGCTGGTCAATTCCAGTAAACGTGCGGCAGCTCTCCCGTCCGAGCTATTGATCACAGTAGTCGCGCCTAGTTGCTTGGCTACGGCAAGCCGATTGTCGTCCAGGTCGATCATGTAGATTTCCGCCGGAGAGTAAAATTGTGCCGTCAGTAGGACCGCGAGTCCGATCGGGCCTGCGCCGACGATGGCAACCTTGTCTCCTGGTTTCACTTGGCCGTTCAAGACGCCGCACTCAAATCCAGTCGGCAAGATGTCGCTCAGCATCACCAAAGCCTCTTCATCGCCACCCTCAGGGAAGTGATAAAGACTCCCATCGGCGTGCGGGATGCGCACGCATTCCGCCTGGGTTCCATCGATGATATTACCCAGGATCCAGCCGCCGTGCCTGCAATGCGAAGGCATGCCCTTCCTGCAGAAGTCGCACTTGACACATGAGGTGATGCACGAAATTATCACCTTCTCACCAACATGAAACTCCGTAACTCCGCCTCCTATCCGCTCAATGACACCAATGCCCTCGTGTCCGAGAATGCGACCGTCAGTCACGGCCGGCACGTCGCCCTTCAGAATGTGAAGGTCGGTGCCACAGATCGTGGTGCTCGTAATCCGAACGATGGCATCTCCCGATTCCTTGAGCGAAGGATATGGTTTGTCCTCCCAGGACGGCCTTCCGGGACCATGACCGGAGGTCCGGTAAACGAGGGCTTTCATGATGGAAATGGGTGTAGCGGAAGTGGTTTCGCTCTTTAGTTCAATGTCGGTCGTCGGCATGTTTATTACCTCGTGTAGCTTTGTCACGATTCGAAGCTAGTGTTTATGCGAGCCATTGTCTGTGATTATGAGCACACATGTTGATCGCAAGAAGCGGTTTCAATGCTTCGAGTTATTTTGCTGGATGATGCACAAGTGCAGACGCTATCGCGCACGATGCGACCCTTGCGTCGGCTGAGTCGGCACGACTGGTAAGGATAATTGGCACTTTTGCTCCCATAACGATCCCCGCCGAGCGGGCTCCTCCGAGGTATTCCAACTCCTTGGCAAGCATGTTTCCTGCTTCTAGATCGGGCGCGACGAGAATATCTGCTTCTCCAGCTACCGGCGACTTCAGGCCCTTTCGGAGTGCCGCCTCTGCGCTCACTGCGGTATCGAATGCCAGTGGGCCATCCAGAATCGCACCCGTAATCTGTCCGCGATCTGCCATCTTGCAAAGCGCGGCCGCATCCAAGGTCGACGTCATTTTCGAGCAGACCGTTTCGATGGCGGATAGAATGGCAACTCTGGGCTCTGAAATGCCCAGGACATGAGCGAGATCGATTGCGTTCTGTACGATATCGACCTTGTCTTCGAGCGACGGGTATATATTGATGGCGGAGTCAGTGATGAAAAGCGCCCGCCGGTGATAAAGCGGAGCTTCCATGATGAAGACGTGACTGACTCGACGCGATGTGCAGAGACTTTGCTCTTTCAGTACCGCGTGCATCAAGACGTCCGTATGCAAACTGCCCTTCATCAGCGAAGCTGAACGACCCGACCGGCAGAGCTCAACGCTTTGGATCGCGGCATCTTCCTCAGTGTTCACCTCCATGATGGGATAAGCCTCAACATTGAGTCCTTGACTCTCGGCGATTTCCCGAATTTCGCGCTCGCGCCCCACAAGTACCGGCCGTATCAAACCGCTATTAGCCGCCTTTACGGCTCCCGCAAGAGATACCGAGCTGCAGGGCCAGCAGACGGCGACAGGAATCGCTCGCCGACGCTGGCAAGCTCGAATCAACGATTCAAACAGGTCCTCGGTCTGCAGTACCTGCGATGGCTCAGATAGAGACGCATTCGACATTCTTCACCTTCCCGACGACCTTGCGCTTACAGTGCCTGAAATCGTGGCACCGCGCAGTGACGCCAATCACAAATACGAAAAACCCCGCCTGCCTGGATATGAGGGCGATCCAGCAGCGGAAACCTGCTCCTACGCAAATGTGACTAGCGTCACAGTCGATTTCAGGCGGTTCCGCTATTGTTCGAAGCATATTAGCTTAGCGAGGGAGTTGCCATGGACCGGTCCTTCATCTTGAAGTTCTCTGAAATCGGAATGAGTGATGTAGCCCGTGTGGGCGGAAAAAATGCGTCGCTCGGTGAACTTTTCGCTGCGCTGAAACCCAAAGGTGTAGGCGTTCTAGACGGATTCGCCGTAACCACGGATGCTTATTGGCGGCTTTTGGAAGAAAAAGGGTTGCGAGAAAAATTGGAGACTGCACTCTCCAAGCTGGATCCCGAAGACCTGCAGCAGTTGGCTTCGGCTGGGCACGTGGCGCGTAGCAGCATTCTGGAGACTCCCCTGCCGGAGGAGGTGCGACTTTCAATTTCGGGAGCCTATAAGGAGTTGTTGCAACGAATCGGTCGAGAAGTCGAGCTAGCGGTTCGCTCGTCGGCGAGCGCAGAGGACCTGCCCGAAGCTTCGTTTGCCGGCGCTGCTGAAACGTTTCTCAACATTCGCGGCGAGGAAGCCTTGCTGCGCTCTGTGCATCAGTGCTTCGCTTCCCTATTTACAGATCGTTCCATAAGTTACCGCGCACGGCAGGGTTTCGATCAGCTCGAGGTGGGTCTTTCTGTTGGCATTATGCCCATGGTTCGGTCCGATCTCGCAAGTTCCGGTGTGATCTTCACACTGGATACCGAGTCGGGTTTCCGCGATGTCGTGACGGTCACCGGAGCGTACGGGCTAGGCGAGTTCGTGGTCCAAGGCGTGGTGACCCCGGATGAATGGCTGGTGTTCAAACCAACTTTACGGAAAAACTTTGAACCTATTATCTCTAGGCACATTGGATCAAAAGAGGTTCGGTTGGTCTATGCCAACGGAACTCGCTCGACACGAAGTGAAGCGACGCCTCAATCCGAAAGAGAAAGGTATTGTTTGGCCGACACGGAGGTTATTCAGCTGGCACGATGGGCCTGCTTGATTGAGGACCACTACTCGCAGATCGCTGGTCGCCTTCAACCGATGGACATTGAATGGGCTAAGGACGGGTCGACCGGGGAGCTGTTCATCGTTCAAGCTCGCCCGGAGACGGTGCATTCGGCCAAATCAACCAATAGAGGCGCAGAGGTTTATCAGCTGCGAGAAAAACCTCCCGTCGCTCTCATTGCGGGTCAAGCGGTCGGAGAAAAGATCGCTGCTGGTCCCGTGCGCGTGATCACTGATATCGCCAAGCTGCAGGAGGTTCAGGCAGGAGATGTTCTGGTGGCGGAGAACACTGATCCTGACTGGGAGCCGGTGATGCGGCGGGTGGCGGCAATTGTTACCAATCAGGGTGGTCGTACCGCGCACGCAGCAATCGTCTCGCGTGAATTCGGGATTCCGTGCATCGTCGGCACCGGGAATGCAACCTCCATTTTGAAAAATGGTCGAGAGGTAACCGTTTGTTGCGCCGAGGGTAGCGAGGGGCATGTCTATGACGGTCGAACGCCGTTCGACATCAAGCTGATCGATGCTAGTACCGTTCCCAAGACTCGGACCAAGATCATGTTGATCGTTGGCGATCCGAGCCAGGCGTTCCATCTGGCGGCAATCCCTAATGAAGGAGTCGGATTAGCTCGCATCGAGTTCATTGTTGCCAATCACATTGGAATACATCCGATGGCTCTCGCCAAATTCCACGACCTCAAGGATCCGAATGCTGTCATCGAGATTCGTAGGCGTATCGGAGATGGAGATCCACGAGAGTACTTTATCAGCCGATTGAGCGAAGGAGTGGCACGCATCGCCGCGGCTTTTTATCCGAAGCCTGTCATTGTGCGCACCAGCGATTTCAAGACGAATGAATACGCCGGATTGGTTGGAGGAGCAGAGTTCGAGCCGGAAGAAGAGAATCCTATGATAGGGTTCCGGGGAGCGTCGCGTTATTACGACCCACGTTACTCACCTGGCTTCGCTCTTGAGTGCGCGGCGCTGGCCCGGGTGCGGGACAAGATGGGCCTCACCAATCTAAGAGTGATGATCCCCTTCTGCCGCACGGTTGACGAAGGGCGCAAAGTTGTCGAAACCATGGCCAGAAATGGGCTGCGACAAGGACAAAACGGGCTCGAGATCTACGCGATGTGCGAGATTCCGGCCAATGTTGTTGTAGCCGATGAATTTCTGAAGGTGTTCGACGGATATTCGATAGGTTCGAACGATCTGACGCAACTCACACTTGGACTCGACCGGGATTCGAGTACCGTGGCGCATCTGTTTGATGAAAACAATCTAGCAGTAAGGCGCCTGATTGCTCAAGCGATTCGTGCAGCACATCTGGTACAGAAGCCGATCGGGATCTGTGGCCAGGCACCTTCGGATTTCCCGGAATTCGCAGAGTGGCTAGTGAGTCAAGGTATCGATTCCATATCGCTGAACCCCGACACCGCTATAAAAACTGCTCTGCGTGTCGCGTCGATGGAGGACCGGAGTTACGTACTCGATCGTCCCGCCTGAAACGGAAAGCTATCTTTATGACTGCTTTAGAACGTACCCTACACCTCCAAAAAATGCCTGTCGCAGCAAGGTACGACAAGCGCTTATTTCTTCGCCCGGTTCAAATACGTCTTTAGCTGAGAAGGTCGAAGGCAAGCGTCTGAGACTGACACAGCAATTTTTCTTTACTTCGTGCTCTTTGCAGGACATGGTGCGGTTGCACCTGGAGCTGGGACAACCGCTCGCAGAATTCGACAAGAAATGGACTGTGCAGTTGGACGATACGCATCCGTCGATTGGCATTGCAGAGCTGATGCGGCTGCTGATGGACGAGCATGCGATGGGTTGGGAGGATGCGTGGCGGATCACGCAGTCCACTTTTGGTTACACCAACCACACGCTTCTGCCCGAGGCGCTGGAGCGTTGGCCATTGGAGATGTTCGCGAATCTGCTGCCACGACATCTTGAGATCATCTTTGAGATCAACCGCCGGTTTCTGGATGATATGCGCTACCGCTTCCCCAACGACGACGCGCGGATGCGGCGGATGAGTATCCTCGGAGAGGACGGTGAACGCAGGGTGCAGATGGCGCATCTTGCCGTTGTTGGCAGCAAGGCGGTCAATGGCGTTGCGGAACTGCATACGGAGCTGTTGGAACAAACTACTCTGCATGACTACTATGAGGCTTTTCCGGAACGTTTCAGCAACAAGACTAACGGTGTTACACCACGCCGCTGGTTGATGCTGTCCAATCCAGAACTTTCCGGATTGATCAACGAGACAATAGGCACAGGCTGGCACAAGGACCTGTACGGCTTGAAATTGCTAGAACCTTTTGCCAAGGACAGGGGCTTCCTCGATCGCTGGCGAAAGACGCAGGAAGCTTCAAAGAGCCGGCTTGCCGCCCACATTAAGAAGACGATGGCCCTCTATTTGGATCCGAAGTCGATGTTTGATGTGCAGGTAAAACGGCTGCACGAGTACAGCGCCAACACTTGAACGCACTGCATATCCTTTCGCTGTACTGCCAGATAAAGAGCGGTACGACGAAAGACTTTGCGCCCGTACGTTTCTCTTCGGAGGAAAAGCTGCGCCCAGCCATACGATGGCGAAGCTCATCATCAAACTGATATGTCCGGTGGGTGAGCTGGTCAACAACGATCCCCAGGTAAGAGATATTTTGAAGGTCATCTTCCTTCCGAACTACTCGGTTTCGCTCGGGCAGCGCATCTATCCAGCTGCGGATCTCTCCGAGCAAATCTCCACTGTCGGCTTCGAAGCAAGCGGTACCGGATGCATGAAGTTCATGATGAATGGGGCCGTCGCCATTGGCACATTGGATGGCGCGAACATTGAAATCCGGAAAGAGGCGGGTGAAGAGAATTTCTTCCTTTTCGGCCTGACTGCTCCGGAAATTAGTGATCTGCAACGGGCCGGCTACAACCCACGCCACTACTACGATAAGAGTCCGCTGCTGCGAGAGGTGTTGGACAGGTTGCGGGACGGGAGGTCCTCAAATGGCGATCGCGATTTGTTTGCGCCTCTGGTAAATGATCTGATGAATTCCGACCGCTACTTCGTGCTCCCTGACTTCGATGCCTACGCCGCGGCGCAGCAGGAAGCCGGCGAAGCTTATGCCGATAGTTCACGCTGGGGGACCATGTCGCTGCTGAATACAGCACGTTTAGCAAGTTCTCATCTGATCGCACGATCCCCAATGCTTTTTTGCGCCCCACGGCGGTTACTCCTCCCGAGGTGACCCCTTGGGATGCCTGGACGAGTTCCTGGACATGGTGGTGTTGGGGGACTTACGTTTTCCTTTAAGGGACTGGATAATCCGTTCTACTACCTTCTATCGGATGATCCCTCGCAATACGCGGACTATACCGGCACGGGCAAAACGCTCAACACCAACTTTTCGGTCGTCCGTCGGATGATCGGAGACAGTCTTCGATACTGGGTTTCCGAGATGCATGTGGATGGCTTTCGATTCGATCTTGCTGCGGTGCTGACGCGGGACGAACATGGTGAGTCAGTCAATGATGCTCCTATTCTCTGGGAAATTGATTCCGATCCTGTGCTTGCCGGCAGGAAGTTGATAGCAGAGGCGTGGGATCCGGGCGGACTCTACCTGGTAGGGTCCTTCGGCGGAGACCGCTGGAAGGAATGGAATGGACGTTTTCGTGATGATGTTCGACGTTTTCTCAAGTCCGATCGAGATACCGTGCTGAATCTGAGACAGAGACTCCTCGGAAGTCCCGATATCTATCCGAAACGACACCAGCCGCCGGAGCAAAGTATCAATTTCGTGACCTGTCACGACGGCTTCACTCTCAATGACCTTTTCTCATTCAATGGAAAGCACAATGAGTCGAATGGGGAGAAGAACCGCGATGGAAACTCAGAAAACTACTCGTGGAACTGCGGAGTGGAAGGTCTCACTGATGATCCGGAAGTCGAGCGCCTACGTGCACGCCAGATCCGCAATGCCCTGACGCTCAATCTGCTCTCGATTGGCACTCCGATGCTGATGGTGGGTGACGAAGTCAGGAAGACGCAGCTCGGCAGTAACAACGCGTATTGCCAGAACAATGAGGTGAGCTGGTTCGACTGGAGGCTCTGCCAAAGGCATGCCGATCTTCACGGATTCGTTCAGCTCCTGATCCAATTGCGGCTGCGTTTTGCGGCGAATCCGAGAGGGGACTTCCTGTCGCTCGCTGAATTCATCGAGCGAGCAGAGATCCAGTGGCACGGGGTGCACTTGTGGGCGCCCGATCTTTCGGCTGACTCTCACAGCCTCGCCGCGACTGTCTACCTTGAGAGCGGCGGCGGCGGGTTCCACTTGATGGTCAATGCATATTGGGAGCCTCTGTGCTTCGCTTTGCCTGCTGTTCCCGACGGTTGCGGACCATGGCGCCGGCTCATCGATACGTTTCAGGACTCACCTTCGGACTTTCTTGAGGAACGAGTTGAGACGACGAATCACACCGCATGCGACGTTCAATCTCGGTCGATCGTTCTGATGACGACCGGCCGATGCGGGATTGAAATTTCTCATCAAGCGTGAGGATTGTAGAGAACGCAACAATGGACCTGGGTGCTATTGATAAAAGGAGAAAACGACAAATGGGAGACGCCCAAGAATAACTCGCAGCGAGTTGATGACCTTATGCCTTAACTATGCGGAACCGGCTTCACGCAGCGAAACCCGAGGTGGTTGGTGCCTGTCGAAGTTTCACCCTTGCCGCGGGTTCCTACCATGTAGCGAGAGCAGTACTGGTCTGTGCAGAGGAATGAGCCGCCGCGCATGACGCGTTTGGGTATTCCACGTTCTGCAGGATCGAAGGAGCTGTCGGGGCCAGTCGGGTTACGACTGACAGCGCCGGAGGTAGCAAGTTGCCAGTAATAGTCCGGGCGATACCAGTCAGAGGTCCATTGCCAAACATTGCCGGCCATGTCATAAAGACCGTACCCATTGGGAGGGAACTTCGTGACAGGTGATGTAGTGCTGAATCCATCGTCGTTCGTATTCTTGTCTGGGAAATGGCCCTGAAAGGTATTTGCCATGTACTTCCCACCGGGGCGGAAGGAGTCGCCCCAGACGAATGGTTTGCCCGTTAGACCGCCACGGGCAGCGAACTCCCATTCCGCTTCGGTAGGGAGTCGCTTACCAGTCCATTTCGCATAGGCGAGTGCGTCGTCATAAGAGACATCGACTACCGGATAGTTTTCTTTTCCCCTGATGTTGCTGCCAGGGCCGCTGGGATGCCGCCAGTTTGCGCCCTTGACGTAGCTCCACCATTGGTAGTGGTCGTTGAGTGAAACGGGCTGATCCGGTGGTGAGAAGACGACAGCGCCCGCGACTAGATTTTCAGGCGGCGCCCCGGGAAAGTCTTCCGCTTTTGGAGTGCGCTCGGCTTCGGTAATGTAGTGGGTTGCAGCGACAAATCTTGCAAACTCGGCGTTGGTGACGTCGGTCTTGTCCATCCAGAAGCCATCGACATAGACGCGGTGAACGGGGCGGGAGTCTTCGGTCGCCTTCATGCCAACCATGTCATGCTCCATGTCCGGAGGGTCCTGCGCCCCCATGGAAAACTCGCCGCCCGAGATCCATATCATTCCTTCCGGGGTTTTAGCAGGCGGCAGCGTCTTGTTAGGGATCGTCGGGGAAAAGATCGGCGCGGTCGAGGCCGTCGCTGCTTTCGGCGCGGCGGGAGCCACGCCCGCCGAATTGAATGGAGGAGTTGCAAGGTCGGCGGCGGAACCGGTTTGAATTGACCTTAGCTTCCAGATGGAGATACCAGCGATCGCAAAGAGAACTACAAGAGCTAAAGTCCATTGCATTACTATGCGTCTTCTCGAACTAGCCGCCGGGAGCTTGTGGAGCTTCGGCATCAAAATCCTCCGAGCTGCGACTGCGGATGATCATTCTATTGCATGCTCACTGTCGGCCGCCAATGATCACGAGATTCGAACGACATCCTCAACGTCAGGTTCGGTCGGAGGCTGCTAAACTGCACGAATTGACAGTCGGAAGCAGAGATCGGCTCTCCGCGACAAAGGGAATTGAAGTGCGAGTGCAGATTCCTCGTTATGGATTAGAGGAGCGCAACGACAGGCGGAATTTACGAAGCTCGCGCAAGAAGCGGATCTGGTTGGTCGGGAACCTCGACCCAGATCTCGGTACCGTGTCCCGGGATAGAGTGCAATCTAAATTGACCGTTAACGCCTCTTAGTCTTTCGCTCATGCTGATCAAACCCAAGCCTTGAGAACTGATTTGACTATCAAATCCAATTCCAGAGTCTTGAATCGTCATATAAAACTTGCCTTGAAGCTTTGTCAGTATCACAGCCGCAGCCGGAGCGTGAGCGTGTTTTAGCGCGTTGTTTAGAGACTCCTGGGCTACGCGATACAAGCAAAGCGATACCTCTTTGGAAATGGGATCTTCCATGTCCTCGACGCGGAGATCTACAGAAAAATCTGATCTTGAGAACCGTTCACACATATCTTTCAGCGCCGATTTCAAGCCCAAATGTTGCAGCTTATAGGAATGCAGGCTATGGGACATCTCGTGAATGTCCGAGCACAGACGGTCGAGTTCATCGCGCAAGGCGTTGATGCGATCTGCCGGAATTGGCGTGGCATTGGATTGGCTGGCCATCACGGCGGCCTCTGAGGCAGCCAGTGAAAGCCTCTGTCCAATATCGTCGTGCAGCTCTCGCGAGAGCCGTTTTCGCTCATCCTCCTGAGAACGGATAAGCAGCGAGGCCAGGACCCCGACCTCACTTTGTTTTCTGCGCAGCTCTCTTTCAGCACTTTTATGTTCGATAAGTGTTTCAACTGTCAGTAGCGACAGAGAATGCTCGGCAAGTTTCCGCTGATAAGCGTTGGAGAAGATGCTCTCCAACAGGATGGCCTGCTCAACGATCCCATCTGACCACACCGTCTCTGCTGAGGTAGACAGCAGAATCAGAACCGTTCGTCTGGACGAAGCAGGGCTTGATGCGACAAGTGCAATGGAATGAACGTGAGCACCTCTGAGGACTCGCCGGTCAACTTCTGCCGCTGGGGGCAGATTGTCCAGACTAGGTACAAGAACGGCCTCTCCAGCATTCAATTGAGCCAGACACCAAGGCAACCGCTTCAATCCGTCTTCAAAGACCGAGCGGAGATGAAACGGACTGCGGATTGGATGCAAGATGTCTTGCAGCTCTCCTGCCTCCGAAAGAAAAAACCATCCTGCCTCTTCAGCGTGTTCAATCACACTTACGACGTCCATCGCTCGCTGAATGATCGTTTCAATCTCGTCCTTCTTGCATTCAGCAAGCTGGGATGAGGTGCACAGGATGACTTTGTTGACTTCGGAGCTTTGCTGCAGGCCATCAATAAAGTCTTGCGGGGGGCCAGGATAGACGCATAACATAACTACCCCTCAAATTCTGCCGGTTGGCGAAAGCGTATGTCGCACTCCTGGCGCGGCTGACAATTCTCGTCACGGCGGAAAGTAGCAAATTTGGGTACGCGTGGTTGGCCCGGGAGGAATTATTGAATGAAATCAGGGATCTAAACACTATTGCACACGAATATCGAAAATCCGACGTCAATGGCCTTCAGGTTGATTTTTCAGGCTCTCGTGGAACAAACATACCATATATTTCCGTCAAATTATGACCGGAATAATAATATTCAACCTGTCAGAATCGACAGGTTACCCACCACTAGGGTTTGGACCAGGATACGAAGGAAAGAGCTATTGAGAGCAGAAAAAAGAGCCGTCGCGCGCTGATGTCAAGGCAGTAAGAAGATCACTGGATAAGCGGCGCTTGAGAACATAGCCGTGTCCAATTGATCTTGCGACCCGAACGTAGTCGTCATCAGTAATTAGAGTCAAGAAAACTATCAGGGTGCTGCTATTAGCCTGTCGCAGTTGTCGTGCTACTGTGATCCCGTCCATTTTCGGCATCGAGATGTCGAGGACCGCCACATCTGGCTCCAGCTCCAGAATCGACCGGATCGCCTCTTCTCCGTCGGCCGCCACTTTGACAACCTCGTACGCAGGGTTGAGAAGAGCGCAGGCAACTTCGGTCACCTTGAGGTTGTCATCCGCGAAAACAAGCGTAGGCCGACTATCGGTCACGTGATCAACTCCGCGCTGCAATTCAGTGAAACAAGTTTCAAGCAGATGCAACCCTCTAACAACTGTCGCGACGTGCAGTACAGAACTGCCATCGAGGCAGGTCATAGCTGTCCTCCCCATGGTGATAGAACTGACGCCAGCGCAGCAGGCTTCCGGCCAAATAGCCTAATCAACGCACGTTTCGGAGGGTTGTTGCGGTCCAATCCAGAATTTCAGATCGACCTCCAGGGGATCGATAAGCTCCAATTCGGTGCAGCACGAACGCTTTGCCGACGCAGGATTTTAATTATCCGCGCCGTAGTATCAATGCTTGTCGAATCGAAAAACGCCTCCAGAATCCAAAAATATCGCTCTAAAAAGGATTCCGCAAAACTGTCACAATTGTCAGATGAGAAAAGGATGATTTTGGTGCACTGTAAGCTTGTAGCGTGGCTGACGCTCCCCCCATGCTATAAGACGAAGTCGGCAAAGGCGTCCGAACTGTTCTGAATGGGTGTGGGTTTCCCCTGATTATTCAGTGACTTGCATAGAAGAGGAATTTGGAGGTTCGATGGACCGGCCAAGAATTCTGATTGCGGACGACCACACGCTTGTTGCCGAAGCCTTCAAGAAATTGCTTGAACCGGAGTTCCATGTCGTCAAATTGGTCACAGACGGGAGGAGCCTTCTCGCATCGGCAAAGGAACTAAAACCCGACATCGTGATTCTCGACTTAAATATGCCTCTGCTGAACGGCCTCGACGCCGGTCAGGAAATGAAAAAACTCCTGCCCAAAACAAAACTCATTGTCCTCACGATGAATGAGGATCCGGAGGTGGCATCAAAAGCTCTCCGTCAATGGGCATCTGGCTATCTGCTCAAGAAATCAGCTGGTGTTGAGCTGCAGAAAGCCATACTCGCAGTTTTGCGCGGCCATTCCTACGTTACGCCGAGCATTGCGCAAAAGCTGATGGACGAATTCATTCGCGACCCCCGACCCGATCGCGCAAAGGAACTTACTCCGCGTCAACGTCAGGTGCTACAGCTACTGGCGGAAGGTCATTCTATGAAAGAAGCGGCTGCAGTCCTGGACATTGCTGTCCGAACTGTTGCTTTCCATAAATACCGGATCATGGAAGACTTTGGCCTAAAGACCGGCGCAGATCTTGTTCGATTCGCAATCCGCGAACATCTCATCTCTGAAGACTAATCCCGCTGTTTCGGCTCAACCGGCTGGCGGTTCTTCAACGGACCTCTCTAACAACGAGCTGCCTACCTGTCAATTTCCACAGTTCTTAAGCCGCAAGGACGGGCGTACGTTCTCCCACAGGGCTCGAGGAAACGTGGTGAATTATTCAATCCGCGGAAGCTCAGATTTGGTTGGACTAGACCTATCGCAAGATGATCCATCATGGGGCTTCAATACGGCTGGTGGTGCCCAGTCGCTTGGAGGAGGGACATGACCGACCTCGCACTCGCGAATCATCCGAGATTCATCCTGACCGAGGGAGGACCCACCTACCAACTCGAGGTGCGATTAGGATTGATTCAGAAAAATTCTCCACGGATTTTGCGAAGAGCCTTCCTTTCCATCCTGATCACCTGGATCCCCTTGCTGGTTCTTTCGGCACTACAAGGCAATGCAACCGGACACCTGGTTTCGGTGCCATTTCTGCATGACTTTGCAGTGCACGCAAGATTTCTCCTATCTGTACCCCTACTACTTATGGCAGAGACGATTTTGGGACCTCGTCTCGCGCATGCCGCCAGCCATTTTGTCGAGTCTGGGCTGGTACTTGAAGACGATTTCGAAAGATTTGATACTGCCATCGTCAAGGGACTCAGATGGCGTGATTCCACATTCGCCGAACTCATCCTCGGCGTCTTGGCCTATACTGTCACGGCTCTGACTTTCGTGTCGCTGGCGAACCGCGTTTCCACCTGGCTCGCGATCAGAACAGGTTCCGGTCTATCGTTCACCTGGGCTGGCTGGTGGTTTGTCTTGTTTTGTATCCCTCTATTTCAGTTTCTGGCCTTACGCTGGCTGTGGCGCTTATTCCTGTGGGCTCAGTTCCTGTGGCGCATGAATCATCTGAATCTGCAACTTATACCGACTCACCCTGATGAAGCGGGGGGACTGGGTTTCGTCGGTGAGTCACAGCGGTTTTTCGGAATTATTCTTCTCGCCTACTCAATAGTTACGGCTGGCGTGTTGGCCAATGGAGTGATGTACGACAAGTTTTCACTCCAGCATTTCGCGCCGGCAATCGCCGCATACGTAATCGTGGCAGTCGGCATCGTGCTGCTTCCGTTGTTCGTGTTTTCCAAGACTCTCTTGAAGACGAAGAGGTTGGGCCTGTCTCAGTATGGGACCTTGGCGACGGAATACACGTCGTCGTTTCACCACAAGTGGGTCATGGCGCGGCGTCAGACCAACGAAGCTCTCCTGGGTACAGGGGATATTCAGTCGCTTGCCGACTTGGGCAATAGCTATGCGTTTGTCGAAAAGATGAATGCTTTGCCCATGGGCCCTCGCACACCAGTTCACTTGGCGCTCGCATGTCTTATCCCAATGGCGCCACTTCTTCTAACGATGATGCCCCTTGGAGATCTTTTGAAAATGATCATTAAGATTGCTCTCTAATCAATAGGTGAAAACGACCTAAGTCAGGGAAAATTTTGCATCTAACTTCGAACTTGCAGGTAATCTCCTTTGCGAGGCTTCCGCATGAACGTAGGCAGGGCCCGCAAGATAACAGGAGCCACGAGAGCACGCAGACCTCTTTCTGCACTACACATCGTTGGCGCTCAACATCAACACAAACAATTGTCTAGCAATGTCGAAGTGTCACGACGGGAGCCGGCGCAGAGGTGGGCGTAGCAGCGCGACGGTATCTGGATATTGTTGCCGATATGGGAGTGCAGCCCGGCGCAAGCCCCGGCTCGTCGATGAATATCGGCGGTTCGCTCTGGACGGCAAATTTTGGAGTGCGATCAGGCTATTCATGGGAACACTTCGCGATGAAGCTCACACTAGCACCCGGCTTTGCCAGCTACTCGAACGCACAGCCTCCACCCACTGCCGAAAATTCAAGTCCGGCCACCAGTCGGAACTTCAACTTTTCGGCAGTCGCCGCACTATCAACCGATGTGCGTTTCACAAAACATCTTGCGTTCCGCATAAAGACCCAACAGATGTTGATCCGTTACAAGAGCACAGTTCGCGATCCAGACGGAATTGGAATGGCCCCGCGCCTCTCATTTTTATCGCACGATAATTACATCAACTCGACGAACTGGGGAGTAAGCGTAGGACCGGTCTTTCGATTTTGAGTTAGCGCGGGTCAGGATAGGTTCTGTAAGCAAGGGGTTCGGCGTTGAAGGAAGTTCCGCTAAGGCGAGATGTTTTTAGAAGCACTTCGAAGTAGGGAAATTTCTGGAGATGGAGGGTGCCCAGCAACTTACTTAACTTCTCCTCCGAGGTTAGGAACTCGGCTGCCGCGCTGGTCGCGTCTGAATCTGTTCCCGCCAGAATGATCACGTTGCCTGTTCGGCTCAGGTTCGGCAGGTAGGCGATGACGCTGTAGCCGATGAATGTTTCTGTATCCATCGGCACCACGTAGCTGGCCTGTTCTCCTGATTGTGGATGACGGTTCGCAACAAACGTTTGCGCATGCACGTTGTCGTAATCGAGGCTAAAGTTCATCTGGTCATCGAAGAGACGAACCCACGGGTTTGCCTTTTTGCCGCCGATCAGGATGAAGCTGTCGCGTTTGACGGAGTCAGCCGTGTAGAAGCGCGAGAACTTGAGACGGAGCGAGGATGACAACGGAGTAAGCGCGAGGATCTGTTGTGCGGCATGAAAGTCGCCCATGGTAACCATGTTATGGGCGAAGATTCCGTTCAAATCATTGATTCGATCCGTGCTCAGATTCAACGATTGCGGCAGGCGCATGTAGCTGTGGTTCAGGTAGTCGTTCAGCGACATCGGGTGTCCGGTGATCTCTTCACTGAGGCTGACTGAAGCATCGGGGAGTACGATGTCGATCTCCTGATGGGAATGGACGAAGTCTGTCCACAGGGCCGCAACAGTCGGCCTTCCGTCCCAGGTATACATTGCACGCCGCATCGTGCGGTTCTGTTGGAAGAAGACGAAGCAGGTGATCGCGAGCGCCAGGCTCGCGGTGGCCCATAGGATGTGAGAACGAAGGGGAAGGCCTTTCCGCACCGCGGTTTCCTGACCATGCGACAGGAAATTCTCTTGCAGCGATGTTTTTGGAACCAGGACAGGCCGGTCCGGAGTCTCAGGTAAACGGCGATGAAAGATTGGCTTATAGCCGCCGCGAGGAATTTCGAGGATCAGGGGCTCGTCCGCGCCTTCCGACGAAAAGTAAGATTGAATGCGTTTCCTTAGTTCTGTTGCATTAACACGGACGATGTTGTCCTGGCTCCTGTCGTAAGAGGGGGACCTTCCGAAAACCTTGGCGCCTATCTCTTGTTCGTTGATCTCCGGGCAACCTTCTTTTAATGACTGTCTCCCGACATACAGCAGGAAATCACGCAAGCGAGCGGATCGCCTTAATTGCGCACTCGCTGCAACGCGCTCAATGAGCGCGCGTCGTTCGTCAACAGTAGGCTGATTTTTGTGGGCCTCTTCTTCCGTCGGTGTGTTCGCTATTGAATTCATTTCCACATGAACCGGGCGGGACAAGTGTAGCACGCTAAGAAGCACCTTGGTCCGGCGGGTGCCGGAGCCCGCGTACATGTGAGCCAATTCATTTGGACATAAGGACTTAGCCGACTCTTTACGGTAAATTCTAGCGGTCTTGTTCCGGTAAATTAACTTGCCCGCGATAGACACGATTCCCGACTATTGTTTGCTTTCGAAATTCCATTTCTTCTGTACTCCAAACTTCCGTCGGGACGCCCTTGCACAAGATCGGTCCCGATTGGCAAGAAGCTCATTTTCGATGCCCGGAGAACCGAGGGCTACCGGATGTAGGTTCCGAACAGGTAACGCGCCCGTAGAGGCGATTGTCGGTAAACGTTTTGAGGAGGCATTATGAATAAAGTTCGCCCATTCAACAAAATCGTGGTCTTGGCAGCTCTGTTCCTGCTGCTTGGCCTTGCGAATACACTTCCGCTGCGTGCACAGCAATATCTGGGAACGCTGACGGGAGAGGTGACCGACTCGACCGGTGCAAAGATCGCGGATGCGGACGTGGCGGCGACCGATGTCACGACCCATTTCACGACCCGGACAAAGACGAACGGTTCCGGGGTCTATTCCATCCCGTTTCTGACTCCTGATACCTACGAGGTGATGGTCACAATATCGGGCTTCCGCCCCGAGACACGGACCGGCCTTGTGTTGACTGCCGGCGGTAATCTGCGGACCGACTTCGCTCTAAGTGTCGGAACGGTGGGCGAAAAGGTCGTGGTGACGGCCGGCCAGGAACTCCTGGATACAGCTTCCGCGAACCTGGGAACTACGCTTGGGACAAAAGAAGTCACCGACCTGCCGAACGTAGGACGTAACCCGTTCGTGCTCTCAACGCTGGCCGCCGGCGTCACAACCGGGGCTTACATGCAGTCGAAGGCCAGCGGCTTCACAAACCCCTTTAGCGGAACCGCGGTGCAGATCATCGCTAACGGGAGCAGCGGTCACAACCGGCTGACACTGGACGGCATTCCCGACGATCCCGCGGAACGGCTCTCGGGAGCGAGCTACACGGGTTTTGTGCCTTCACCGGAGGCCGTGCAGGAGGTCAAGACACAGACCGCGCTTTATGACGCGCAGTACGGCCATGGAAACGGCACCGTATTGAATACCGTTCTGAGAGCAGGATCGAATCAATATCACGGCTCGGCGTACTACGTGTTTCGGAACACCTATCTGGACGCGAATACCCATGAGCGTGTGCCGACTCAGAATGCCGCGGTCAATCCGACGCATCGGGTGAACGACCAATGGATCCAGCCGGGTGGTGTCATCGACGGGCCGGTCATCATTCCGCACCTCTACAACGGCCATGACAAGACATTCTTTATGGCCGCTTACGAGTATATCCAGCTTCATCAGCCGGTCCCGTTTTCCGGGACTGGTTCCAACGACGGCACAAGCGGCTGGCGATTTCTCGGGCCTTTGCTCAAACTTTATCGCCGGGGTGTGCGCGCCGGGAGCAGGAGTTCAGCTCTATGATCCGACGACAGCCGATGCGAGCGGCAATCGAACGCCCTTCCTGAACAACAATATTAAGAGCAAGATCAACTCCGGCTGGAGCAGCGCTGGCGAGCTACTATCCTGCCCCGAACAGCACGCTCAGCCCCACGGTGAACTACATTTCGAACGTCACCTCTTCGCCCAATAAATACTGGTCGTTTGTGACGCGAGTCGATCACTCGTTTTCTGATCGCAATAAACTGAATGCCACTTTCTTCAAGGCCGTCCTGCATCAGATTCAGCCGACCGAAGGATTTCCGAAACTCGTTGCTCCGACCGGAGTGGGCTACACGGTCTACCGCAATAACATCGGCGGAAGCCTGGATGATGTCATCGTGGTTTCGCCTACCCTTGTGGTGGACGCGCGTATCGGAGTCATCTATCACCCGTTCGGCCTGATCTATCCGGGAAGCACGTTCAATCTTTCGACAATCAATATGAATGGAACGGGTTTGCCGTTTCAGTCGTTTCCTGGCGTCTTTGCCTGCGATGCCTGCACCTCGCCAGGGGGAGCTTCGGGCACCAGTCCCGGTATCGTCGTCACCCTACGCTGGACTCGCAGCGGGCAATACGGGACAGATCAGCGAAGACACGCTTGGATCGACTTCAGTACTGGTTTCGAAGACCTTCAGCAAACACACTCTGCGCGTGGGCTTCGACGGCAACCTGACGCGGTATAACGTACAGAATCCACAAAGCGGCGTGGGGACGTTCAACTTCAACCGCCAGTTTACTCAGAAGAACTCAGTCTCCACGGCGGTCGGGAGTGATGCAAGCTCAGGCAATCCGTTCGCATCTCTGCTGCTGGGCTATCCTTCGAGCGGTACCTACGGAAATCAGATCGCCTATGCGCTGCAGCAGCTCTACTACGGCATCTACGTTCAGGATGACTGGCGTGTTCGCAAGAAATCTGACGGTCAATGTCGGCCTTCGTTGGGACTACGAGACGCCGTTTACCGAACGCTACAACCGGCTGAACAACGGATTCTGCGCCTCCTGCCCGAACCCGCTACAGCCATCCGTCGCAGGTCTCACGCTCAATGGCGGCCTGCAGTTTGCCAGTTCGTCGAATCGGTATCTTTATCCAACGGACACGAATAACTTCCAACCAAGGTTCGGTGTCGAATATCAATTGAATCCCAACGTCGTGCTGCGCGGAGGTTTCGGCATCATCTACTTCAACACGCTGGAGAGCCCACTGGGACAGGGATTCAGCTCTTCCACCGGTTATGTTGCAACGCTGGACAGTACTCATCCCGCAAACTCTCTTACCAATCCATTTCCATACCGGAATCAACCTTCCCACTGGAAGCTCGCTCGGATTGGCAACACAGAATGGGTCAAGGCATAACGTTTCCCTGATCAGAACCATACGCAACCGAAGATCATGCAGTACTCGGTCAGTGTGCAGACGCAGTTGCCCGCCAACATGGTGCTTCAGATCGCATACGTCGGCAACAAGGCGTCGCAGCTTGAGATCAACAAGAGTATCAACGCATTGCCGGCTCAGTACTACAACCAGGGGGCTGCAGGAGTCACTTTCCTGCAGACGCAGGTTCCGAACCCGATGGCGGGTCTGCTGCCCGGATCATCCTTGAATTCAGCAACGGTTCAAAGACAGTTCCTGCTCACTCCCATATCCCCGAATTCACGAACGTAACGGACAACTATGCTTCGACCGGCAATGTTCTCTACAACTCATTGCAAACGTCGCGTGATCAAGCGCGTCAGCCATGGTCTGTCGGTCCAGGGAAACTTTACGTGGTCCAAGATCATGGACCAGAACATCTATCTCAACGCGCAGGACCCGCTGAGTTCGCCCTTCCGTTATCAGGATCCCAACCCGAATCTCGTAGGCAATCTGGTCGGGATCTATCAGTTCTCTTCCTTGTCCGGCAAGCGAGCCTTCGAGCGATGGACACTGGGCGGGTGGCAGATCAACGGCGTGCTTCGCGCACAGAATGGCAACCTGGTGGCAACTCCCGGAGCCTCCAGCACCTCGGGAGGTAATGTCACACCACTCTCCAGTCCTCGCCTGGGAAATGCGACCTATGGACGGTATTTCAATACCTGCTATGAGAACGCAGCCGGAGCTCTGGTAATGACGACTCCTTCCGCCCCTGGTTGCGACTCGACATCGTCCATACCGGCGTTTCAACAGCATCTCTCGTTCACGCTGAACAACATTGGGCCCTACATGAACGACGTTCGGCAGAGGTTCATCCTCTCTTGGACTTCACGCTGTTCAAACAATTCCAACTGCACGAGTCTCTCAACTTCGAGATTCGTGGTGAGTTCTTCAATGTCCTCAATACACCTAACTTTGGCGGACCTAGCACAACCCTAGGATCGGCAAGCTACGGTGTCGTGACCTTGACGCAGGCAAACGATCCACGACTGACGCAGTTGACGGCGCGGCTCAACTTCTAAGCTATTCCGACGGCGGATTCGTCCCTACCTTTCGTCCTGACCCATGGTCGGTCGCGAGTCCGCCGTTCTCTTTTCAAAATGACCGGGTACCTCGACTGCGCTGGTGCCGTGTTCCGAAACGTTGAGGTGCAGGTGCACAATCGAACAAGATGGATTGAGATCGGGGCCGTCGCTCTTGCCATCATGGTGGCGGGATACACGAGATTGTGCAGATGGACAGAACCAGTCGTCTGCATCCGATGCGTTGCGAGAAGGGATTCGCGAATCCGCCAGCCTCGGCGCGACTGCGATGCTATTGGTGGTGGCTGAATGGGCACACCACCAAAGCGACCATCACGCGCGACTTGGAGGAGATGCAGAAGAAGGGTTATGGTGGCGTGCTGCTGGTCGATGCAGATGGGGCCAACCAGAACGGCAACGACAATGTGCCGGCTGGTCCAGAGTTCGGCAGTCCTGAGTGGACCGCGCTCTATGTCCACGCGCTGAAGGAGGCTGACCGTCTCGGGTTGGAGGTCACGCTCAACATCACGAGCGGGTGGAATCTAGGCGGCCCATGGGTGCAGCCGGAGCAGGCGTCGAAATTACTCACCTGGTCGCGGACCGTAGTTAATGCGAATGCGACGACAGCCATCAAGGTCGAAACACCTCCCATGACAGAACGGCTTCTATCGCCAGATCGCCGTTCTCGCCTATCCGTTGCATCGCGGTGCTTCGTTGGCGGGGGAGGCAGGGCAATTCACGGAGAAGCCTCGGCGCATTGAGGGCAAAATCCGCCGCAACCGAGATGGGATTCTCTATGCCGGATGCCAGCTCGTTGTTGGAAGATTCGTCTCCTGGGAAAAAGGATGAAGACACTGACGTAGCGCAGATCCTCGACATCACGGGACAGGTAGACGCCGACGGCACAGTGCATTGGAGCCCCCCGGCAAATGCCGCAGCGCAGACATGGGAAGTGCTTCGGATCGGCTACACCGATTCGGACGCTCGCGTGTCAACATCAAGCGGCGCGTGGCAGGGCCTGGCGATCGATTATCTTGACCCCACGGCGCTCGATACCTACTGGAAGAAAAGCGTGCTGCCGTTACTCGAAGCCGGCAAACCCTATGTGGGGAAGAGCCTGAAGTACGTTGCTACCGATAGCTGGGAATTGGGTGGCACTAACTGGACAGGCAAGTTCCGGGAAGAATTTCGACAGCGGCGGGGCTACGATCCGGTACCGTACCTTCCCGTGGTTGCCGGACGAATCGTCGGGAGCCGGGAGTTGAGTACAAGGTTTCTGGCAGATCTGCGGCGTACCGTCGCGGATCTGGTGAATGGTCACTATGACCGGATGGCAGCCCTTGCGAGCGAGTTCGGGTTGGGGACACAGTGCGAGTCAGGTGGTCCGCATGGAGCGCCCTTCGACGCACTGGAGACATTTCGATCGAGCAGCATTCCGCAGACCGAATACTGGGCCATGTCCCCCGAACATCGAAATACTGATAAAGACCGGTACTTCGTGAAAGAGGGAGCAAGCGCCGCACACATCTACGGCCGCCCTCTCGCTGCCGCGGAGGGAATGACGTCGATTGGAAATCAGTGGAACGAATCCCTGGGAATGAACCTGAGACCATCGTTCGATCAGGCGTTGACAGAAGGGATGAACCGTCTTGTCTGGCACGAGTTTACGTCGTCCCCGCCGGAGTTAGGACTTCCGGGACAGGAGTATTTCGCCGGAACGCACCTGAACCCGAATGTGACGTGGTGGCGCGACTCAGGTCCGTTCTTTATGTATCTCAACCGGTCACAATTTATGTTGCAGCAGGGTGTTCCGGTCAGCGATCTGCTCTATTACTACGGCGACAACGTACCTAACTTCGTGCGCTTGAAGCAGGACGATCCAGCAAAAGTCTTGCCCGGATACGACTATGACGTCACCAGTACAGACGCTCTGTTGCAAAGGATCTCCATCGCGGGCGGCGTACTGCAAACGCCGGAAGGAATCCGCTATAAGGCTCTGGCGCTGCCTCGTACCCGGATATACCCCTTGGCGGTTTTGCAGTTGGCAGAAAAATATGTGCAGAGCGGCGGAACCCTGATCGGCGAACGCCCGCGACGCAGCCAGGGCATCGTGCCGGTAGAAGAAGCGCAACAATTCGACTCCATCGCCGATAGATTATGGAGTGGTTGCGAGAAAAGCCCCGAGAAACATGCCGCAATCGGCAAGGGGCAATTGTTCTGCGTGGCGACTGCGCGAGATGCGCTCAGAGCGATCCAGACTCTGCCCGATATAGAAGAAGTCGCCGGTAGCAGCGGGAAAGCGCTTGACTACGTGCATCGTCGTACGGATGACGCGGAAATCTATCTCATCCGCAACACGCTGGATAGGCCGATCGAGACGGCTGTGCTGTTGCGAGTCAAGGACAAGCAGCCTGAAATCTTTCACGCCGATACCGGAGAGGTAGAGGAGAGCCTTTTGTTTTCGACGACCTTAGATGGGCGAACCATACTGCCCCTGTCGCTGGAGGCACGCGGATCGGTGTTCGTGATCTTCCGGCACGACGTGACCCTGCAAAGCGTGAAAACAATCGAGCGAAATGGAGTGATCTTGTTTTCCGCCGAGCACCCGGAGAAATCCAGCTTGCCGCAAAGAGTCGCTGTGCGGAGCGACGGAACGAAAACACTGTTATCCACGCCCGAGCCGGGCAAATATCGCCTCGAGTTTTCTGGTGGCACAAGCATCGATGTGACGACGAATACAAACGAGGCGATCAACGTGCCGGGACCGTGGACGCTAAGCTTTCCGCCGGGATGGGGAGCGCCGCCCCAGGTGCAGATGAATCACCTGATCTCGTGGACGAATTCCCCCGACGCTGGAGTGCGTTACTTCTCAGGCAGGGCGACCTATCGGACGGTTCTGCGCCTGACGGAAGCGCAGGTTGCAGCCGCTTCTGCCGCTAACCTGAATTTGGGCGAAGTGCATGAGGTCGCAGCCGTGCGAATCAACGGAAAAGCCGCGGGAATACTATGGAAGCAACCGTACGCGATTCGAATTGACGGGTTGCTTCATGCGGGACCGAATACGATTGAAGTGGATGTCACCAACCTTTGGCCCAACCGGCTCATCGGTGATGCTCAGGATCCGAACGCGAAGCACTATACCTGGACGAATATCCGCAAATATACAAAGGACTCCCCATTGTTGCCGTCGGGAATGTTGGGACCGGTGAAAATTGAGCCGGAGTTCACTGTGACGCTGCCTTCGCAGACGAACTCGCAGAAAGGATCGCAAAGAGAAGAGTGAGTGAATTTTCAAACCTGCGGGTGGGACTTCTCGGAGTAGGGTTGCGCGCATACTGGAGCCAATTCGATGGGCTCGAGGAACGCCTGCGCGAGTACGTTCAGACGGTGGAAGCACGGCTGCGTGGGCCTGGACGATACATTGTCAACTTTGGCCTCGTCGATAGTCCGGAGCGAGCGCTTGCTGTGGGACATGAGGCTCGAGCGCAGGACGTTGACATCCTGGTGATCTATGTCACGACGTACACCTTGTCCTCCACGATTCTTCCCATTGTGCGCCGGGCAAAGGTCCCGGTGTTGGTTTTAAATCTGCAGCCTGCGGCGGCGCTGGATTATGCCGCATTCAACGCTCTGCCGGACCGCACGGCGATGACAGGGGAATGGCTAGCCTACTGCTCTGCCTGCCCGATGCCCGAGATTGCCAACGTCTTCGCCCGCTGCGGCATCCCGTTTCACCAGGTAATTGGAACGCTCGAGAAAGATGACGTGTGCTGGCACCAGATCGACGATTGGATGGAAGCGGCGCGAGTTGCCCACACCTTGAGCCACACCCGCCTGGGACTCATGGGACATTACTACAGCGGCATGTTGGATATCGCGACGGACCTGGTTGCTCTCTGCAACATCTTTGGTGTGCACATTGAGCAACTGGAAGTGGACGAACTCAGCCGGCTAAGGGCCGAAGTGAATGACGCGGCGATCCAGAGGCAGGACGCGATCATTCGCAAAACCTTCGACATACAGAAGGACTGTTCCGCTCACGAACTGGAACGCGCAGCGAAGACCTCCGCGGCGCTGGAGCAATTGGCAGCAAAGTATTCTCTGGGAGCACTCGCCTACTACTACAAAGGGTCCGGTTCCGAAGCGAATGAAGAGACCATGAGTTCGATCATCCTTGGAACCTCACTGTTGACTGGGCGCAATATTCCTGTCGCGGGAGAGTTCGAGATCAAAAATGCACTGGCGATGAAGATCCTCGACACCTTCGGCGCCGGTGGCTCGTTCACGGAGTACTACGCAGTGGACTTCGCCGACGACGTAGTGCTCATGGGGCACGACGGTCCAGGACATCCCGGCATCTCCGAAGGCAAGACTAAGGTTCGTCCGCTCGAGGTCTACCACGGCAAGGTTGGCAAAGGCCTTTCCGTGGAAATGAGCGTGCGAATAGGACCAGTGACGCTCCTCTCCGTAGTCGAATGCAACCACCACGGATTCAAACTGCTGATCGCTGAAGGCCAGACCGAAAAGGGCCCGATCCTTCATATCGGAAACACCAACAGCCGCTATCGCTTTCCGATCGGGGCACGTGAGTTTGTTGAGAGATGGAACAGCAACGCCCCCGCCCATCACTGCGGGATAGGAGTAGGACATCTCGCAGGCAAGCTCGCAAAGCTGGCGGCCCTGCTCGGAATCGACACAACACAAGTCTGTTAGTGACCACGTTAATGCCACATTCCACCACAATCTAACCAGCAAAAAACCACGTCTAAAACACGGTTTTCTAGAAAAAACCCAACAAAAACACTTATACATCCTTATACGGAATCCAAACCTGCATCGAAGCAGACTCCCGATTCGCCCAAGCATAGTAAGGAATAAGCCGCACAGTTGTCGGACTCTCCTTCGGCTTTGGCGTTGAAGCAGGGAAGTAGAGCCCGATGTCCTTGTCCGTCTTACTGATCGTCGCAGGATGACTCAGCACCATAACTCCATCTAGTAGATCTGGGTCAAAGTGCGCCGTAGTTTCTCCCCCATTTTGAACGGTGTAGCCTGCGAGATTCATCCCGGAGCTGTGATCCGGCTGATCCAGGTGTTCCATGCAGAACACAATCGGCCCACGTTGGAACGCAACCCGTCCACGATCCTCGGTGACCGCAGGGTTCGCTTTCAGCAGTTGTGTCGTCATGTCAAAATTCAGATCGATGGTGTCATTTTCTGTCCAGCGCCTGCGGATCGCCAGGTATTCGCCAGGCTTTGCACCGACAAACTCCTTACCATTCACCTTGACACTGTTCTTCGCCGACCAGCCCGGAATTCTCACATACATTACAAACTCGCGCGGAGCAGCCGGGCTCACTGTGATCCTCACATCGCCACTCCAGGGATAGTTTGTCTTCTGTCGAATCATCAGCGCTGTCCCGTCATAGAGTTGCCAGTTCATCTCCGAGTTGTCGTATAAGTGCACATAAACCCCATCCGCACTTGTGCTGTAGAAGTAGCCCGAGAGCGACGCGAACGTCCGTTCCAGGTTCGGCGGGCAGCAAGTTGTGTCATACCATGGGTTGCGAATCTTGCCTTCCACCAAATGCCGGTCTCTCGATTCACCGGCAGGATCAAACGCCAACGGATTACGGTAGCAGTAGGTCTTTCCATCAAGTGACATTCCCGAGTTGATGCCGTTGTACAGCGCACGTTCCATCACATCGGTAAATTTTGCATCGCCCGAAGCCGCCAGCATGCGCCAGTTCCACATCATGTTGCCGATCGCGGCGCAACTCTCGCCATAGGCTTGGGCATTTGGCAGTTCGTACGGATCGCCAAAAGCCTCGCCCGCCGCACGCGCTCCCACTCCGCCGTTAACATACAGTTGGTGAGAGGTCAGATCATCCCACAGCACATTCAAGGTCTTCCAGTAAGCCGGATCGCCGGTCTCGAGATAGTAGTCGGTGGCTCCGCAGCATGCATACATCGCACGCACCGCATGCCCTTCCAGTTTCGTCCGCGACGTAAAGGGAATGCCGCAGTACATGTAGACAATTTGCTGCGGCCTCAACGGGATCCTCTGATCCCCATGCAGAATGTAGGCGGCCAGATCGACGTATTTGCGATCACCGGTTGTGCGAGAGAGTTCGATTAAAGCCATTTCAATCTCGGGATGTCCCGAGACAATCGCCTTTTGATTTGCCCCGGGTCCATAGCCTGGAATGAGAAAGTCATCCACAAAACGAACGCCCGCGTTGAGAAGCGTCTGGTCACCGGTAGCTCGATAGTAGGCGATCGCCCCTTGCAGCATATGGCCGATGCAATACAGCTCATGGCCCGTCGTTTGCGTGTCGTACTGCATCCGCAACGGCTTTCTATCGCCGTTATAGTAGCTGTTCAGGTAGCCGCTTGGTTCCTGGATCGCTACAACATCGCGAATCATTGCATCCGTTGTCTTTCGCAGTTCCGGCTGATCGCCAGCCTGGAGCTGAAATCCAACCGCCTCTGTCCATTTGTAGATATCGGAGTCCGAATAAACCGGCCCCTTCTGCGGTTCCGTCGACTTGCCCGCTAGCCGTAGAAAATTATTCATGCGTCCGTGTTCCAGCAATTCGTCGTGCATGCTGGGAATGCTCGCCACCAAATTCGTTTTGCGCCGCTGCGACCAGAATCCGTCCTGAATCACGACTGCCCTCACGGGCACCGTCTTCAGTTTTGCGTAACGGGAGTTGGACAAATCGATAACGCCGGCACGCTTCCAATCGGCCTCGGAAAGCTTTTCTGACTGCGGCTCACCTGTCAGCATCGCCACTAAACTTGCACCTTTGTGCTGTGCGACCGCGAGGGCTGACGGAACGATCGACACTGCGGCGGAAGTGATAAATCTGCGGCGAGAAAGGCCGGTTTTCATGGTAATTCCTCCTCTGAAAAACGTGACAGTCTGTTTTATTCTCAGAGAACGGCCGCGTCAAGAGAACGTTTTCTCACAACAAGGTATCACACGCAACGAAAAGCAATAGGAATCATAAATTCGATTCTCCGTAACGCCGTCGGGGTTGTCACGGAGTTGCGAGCATTGAACTGTCAACGATTGCGAAATGACCATTCGGAAGTCGAGTTAGTGTCGGAGCATACGCGCCGAGGAGCTGGCGCTGCCACCAAACGCCCGCTGTACGTTTCTGCTCACGAGTACTGAACCAGTATTGCCAAAGTACGGCTCGAACCAAACGTGGCGGCGTGCCGGAAAAGGGATTGCCGGCAAAGAGCCCGAGCACGTCATGGTCGTTCTCGAGGAGAAGCTCTTCGGTTCGAGGAACAATAGCGTTTTGCTGCCATGAGCCGAGAGAGGCGAACCAGAGATTCCAGTCGAAGCGTGGTTGATAAGGCGCATAGATACGTGGGCGCTCGTTCAGCTCCTGGGGCTTATAGCGGAAGGGATAAGCAACCCAATGTTCGCCGTCGTTGGATCCTTGAAACTCAATCTCGTAACGATGCGGTGTCATGACCGCAAATAGTCCGTAGGCGTTCGCAATTCGAAAGGGGTCGAGGATGACCGCCGGTTTTGCTGGAAGCGGAGCATCACGCCACGACATCTGAACGAATGGAACGACGGTCGCATAAAAGATCCACGTGAGCATTACTGCGAACAGCGCAGATCGAAGAGAGAGGAGCGGGTTCGTCGTCTTCGTCCCCTCATTCGGATTCCCAGGATCTTCTAGTTCTGAAACACTGGCGGTCGCGGTCGCCTGGCCCACACCGTTTCGCCAGGGCGAGGGGATAACTCGTCGCAGGAATGCATCATCCAGCAACAGAACTGCGAGTACAAGAACGAGGTAGTTGAGAAACGCATAGTTTGCGGAGGCGATCACTCCAACCTGCCACGCCGTCACAATAAAGAAGCAGGCGATTTTCCAGTGGCGCGGAAGAAAGGCCATCCATACGAGCACGAGTTCCATCACCAGCGTCATGGCGGCGGTGGCAATGTGAAACCAGTTCGGCAGGTGTTGCAGGTACCAGCCGATCCAGGTGGGCAGCGGTCCGTTCTGGTAGTACTCGTACATTGCGGTTAGATTGCGCCATGTCGGATCTCCGCTCTCGAGTTTGACTACGCCCGACTGAAAGTAGATCCGAAACCATTCCCATAACAGCAGAAACACGGCGGCTCTCGCAGCCGGCTGCTCTCGTCCCAATCTAGGGAAGAAGCCGGAAGGTGCCAGGAATAGCGAGAGAAAGCCTGCCTCCAGCAGCATTCCATCCGATTGGTAACCCGAGAAGTCTTGAGCCGCACTGACAAACGAGAGAAAGCAGGCAAAGCAAACGAGCAGCATGGCGCGGGGCCAGACATTGGCAACAAGGACAAGAGAAGCAATAAGACCAATCCAGCAGAGTGCTATAAGCATACGGTCACTGGAGGACAGCCAAAGCAGGGTAGGGGAATACCAGAAGCGCAGAACACCCAGACTCTGTATGGACTGCAAGTAGTCGGCGGCGGACAGTATGCCTTGCGATCCGATCAAACCGCGTATCTGAAAGAGGAGCGCGAAGAAGGCTGAAAAGTAAATCAGGCCGAGTGCACGAAGGAATAGCCAGCGCGCGATGAAGTGGCTCGTCGAACCGTGTGCCGAATCGAACAGATAGAGATAGATGCTTTTGATTCTTTCCATCGAAAGCTTCGTCTGCGAATCTTGGATGACTTAGATGCCGGTCGTAGGCGCTTCGTCGGGGAACTGACATCTTAGCTCTGCTCTCCCTGGTTGTGCATCTGATAAAACCGAGCCCATCGATTCTAGAGATCATGGGTCCCAGATCCTTTCGCCCATGACAACGGCTACCATCATCGGTTCCGGACCAAATGGCCTTTCGGCCGCCATTACCCTGGCCTCTGCAGGACTCGCTACAAAGGTAGTTGAGCGCAACCGACAGATCGGGGGTGCCTGCTCAACTAGCGAGACTACGCTCCCGGGTTTTCGCAATGACCTCGCGTCCTCTGTTTACCCGTTGGGAGTCGCGAGTCCCTTTTTCCGTTCTCTCCCCATTGAAATACCTTGGATCGAACCGCCCGCTCCATGTGCCCATCCGCTCGACGATGGTTCCGCTGTAATGCTCGAGCATTCCATCGACGATACCGTGGGCAATCTTGATGCCTCCGATGGCCGCAAGTACCGTTCGCTGCTCGAGCCACTGGCTCGTAGTTTCACCGATCTCGCCGTGGACCTTCTCGGGCCGCTTCAGAAGATCCCGCATCATCCCCTTCTGCTCGCCCGCTTTGGCCTCTCCGCGCTTTTGCCAGGAGGGTCGCTCGCGCGTTCGCGTTTTTCAGGAGTACGTGCGCGGGCGCTCTTCGCCGGGATGGCCGCTCACTCTGTTCTCTCGCTGGAGGCTCCGGGCTCCGCTGCAGTCGGTCTTGTTCTGATGGCTGCAGGACATGCCAGTGGATGGCCCGTCGTCCGTGGAGGTGCTCAGACGCTCACCGATGCTCTTGTCCAATACCTCGTATCTCTCGGAGGCCGCGTTGAGACTTGCCGCGAGGTGACGCAGCTACCGGAAACAGATTTAACTCTCGCCGATGTAACTCCGCGGCAACTACTTCAAATCGCAGGGCCCGCACTGCCATCTTCATACCGTCGACAGCTTGAGCGCTTCCGTTACGGAGCCGGCACGTTCAAGATCGACTATGCTCTCAACTCACCGATCCCCTGGACTGCAAACGACTGCGCCCGCGCCGCCACGGTCCATCTTGGAGGAACCTTGGACGAGATCGTCTCGTCAGAGCGTCATTTCACCTCCGACGCTCCCTTCGTTCTCCTTGTCCAGCCCTCGCTCTTTGATCCCAGCCGCGCACCTATCGGTCAGCATACTGCCTGGGCTTATTGCCACGTACCTAATGGCAGCACGGCCGATCGCCACGTAGCAATCGAGGCTCAAATTGAACGGTTCGCTCCCGGCTTCCGGGATTGCATTCTCGCCCGTTCCATCTCCACTCCTTCGGCACTGGAACGCTGGAATCCAAACCTGATTGGAGGCGACCTCTCCGGCGGAGCCATGAACCTGGGACAACTCCTCTTTCGGCCCACAGCGTCGTTGTATCGGACACCGGTGAACGGTCTTTTCCTTTGTGGAGCTTCTACTCCTCCGGGAGGGGGCGTACATGGAATGGCAGGCTTTCACGCTGCTCAGGCAGCTCTGGGGCAGTCTTAACCCGATTCACCTGCTCGTCTGTTCCTGAAGAAGTCGAATCGGGGCAGTACGTCTGTCAAACAGCCCGGTCAAAATGTCTTCATGTATTCGATGAGCGCCTTTTTGTCGCTATCGGATAGCTTGGAGCCAAAGGTATGGCCACGGTCCTCAACAAAATCAGGAGAGTTGTCGAGCGGCAGAAATAAACCATTAAGATGACCACCGCTCGTCAATGAGCAGAACATCCTTGTTAACCCATTGTCTTTACGAAAAATCTCTGGTGTAACGAGGTCTACGTTTGCGATGAGTTGTATCGGCGTTCCTTTTGCGACGCACACTGACCCGCCCTCAGCGTAGTAGAACTTGCTGGCCTCGGTGGTTCGCTTGATGGAAGCAAAACCCAGACGACGTTCCGGCCAAAGCAGTTTCTCCATCGCATCCTGATACGCGGCCAGACGTCCGGAGACCGAGGGATCAGCGTTATAGAGGCCTACCGAGTTGTTATGAAGCAACGGAGCCGTGGCCCAGATGTTGGCAAGGTTCGGGGTGCGATAGTAGCCGCGGCCGCCGGTTGCTTCCACAGGTAGGAGCGTGAGGCTCGGATGCAGCGGATTGACCAGGCCGGTGACCTTGACCGGAGGGAGTTCCTTGTACGTATCAGACGAAAAATTTGCCCAGATGTGCCCGGCCATCGCGTTGCTGCCCATAGCGCGTCCTATGTTGGTCCCAATTTCTGAGACCGGATGACGCGCATCGTCAGAGAGATAATTGTCAGTGAGAAAATCGTCCTTCATCGCGGCTTCGCGATACCACTCCTTCTGCGAGGCCTCGCTTCCTTCGGGAGGGCGTTTACTCGAGTGGCAGGTGGCACACTGCTCCGCGAAGATGACTTTGCCACGTGTAACGACAGCGGCATCCTTCGGAAGAAAGGCCTGGCCACCATCCGCGTCGGCAAGATGCAATGGCGTGAGAGTTCGGAGGAATGCTTCCAGTGCGTCCATGCGTGCTTCGGTATCGGTCCACGCCTGATTGCAGATCGGATTGATCCTTGCCTGATGCGGGTCGAAAGGAGATTCAGGCCGCTTCAACCCATAGATTGGGTCTTGTAGGGTAATCCAGATGTTGGCGCACACACCGATGTTGATGTACACGCGAAGCGCTGCGCAGGCAGTATCGTCTTTGCCTGGATTCGGAGCCGGATTGTCGAGACAGGCGGATCCCACAGAGTCTGCTCCGTCCTTCAGAATGTGGTAAACGTTCCGATGGACGCCATCTGCCGTGACTTCGGGGTGTGTGGGACGGTCGTTGAGGTTGGCAATGTTATTTATCGTGTTGGGATTGAAGATGTGGTCGGTCGCGACCTGCGAAGTCTCAGAGGTGCCCGGGGGTTCGCTGTTCGCTAGCTGCCAACGAAAATCATTCGCCTGAATCATTCTCTGCTCGGGATACTTTGCAGCATTGAACTTCTGCTCGCGAAAATATTGATTGCCAATGCCCGGGTGAAGATTGTGCCATTGAGGATTTTCCGGGTCCGTGGGTGGATGAAGCGGATTGAAACCGACGTGGCACATCGCGCAAGTCATGCCGACCAGAAACGGAGGCTCAACCGTTGCCGGATCTTTCTTGTACTTCTCAATGTCCCATTCAGATTGCTTAAACTTTGGATTGGGAAAAAGACGCAGGCCAATAATGCCCGCCGATTTGCCAAAGGCGTCCCCCAGTGGCGGAGCATTCACGTTTGAACAGTCGTCGACCCAGAAACCGTATGCATCGGGAGCTGTAGCCTTTTTGCAATCCGGATCGCTGATAACTCCAAAACGTTTGAAGCGTTCCCCGCGATATCGCGAATCAATCGCCTGCACCAGGTCGAACTGTCCATGAGTTTCAACCGCAATGTGACGCCATAGCGCCTGGTCTCCGACGACATTCGCGCCTGACGGGTCTCGATCGCCACCTGTCCAGAAGTACCAGGTATCTCGTCCCTCGCGCTGAAGAGGGTTGAGGTCTGCATAGTTTGCCTGGTAGCAGTTCGTTGTGCCGTCCGGGCACAGATAGGTGGACTGCGCATGAGTGTAATGGAAGTGAGATCCCGTTACAGAGACGGCTAGCAAAGCCAACAAAAAAAGAAAACCGAAACGACTCGTTCGCATGAGCTCTCCTATTTTGAAAAATCACCCAGGGGCCCGATGGCAAGTTCTCAGTCAAGGCAGGACACAAAGTCAGTATCAGAGCATCAATCGAAGCGTATGAGAATCGTCAGGGCGAGCGCGGTCGACAACTTGAAGTGCGACTGCGAATACTCTGTCGTTCGGCCAGATGTTAGCACACACTCTATCTTGGAGCCGACTTGACTTTGACATCGACGGCCTGTTAACTTGCCTCTGTCGCGATAGCTCCCCGAAACTTCCCGCACGCTTCCCTATCGCGCACAGCACTGCCACTCCGCTCATGCGATTCTTTGCTTCGATTCGAAGTACCTGCTTCATCTTCCATGAGAACGTCCGGGCCCAGGCAAGTTCATTTTGATCCCTGGAGGTTGTGGCGTGGCAGAGATCACAGTCACAAACTGGTTCGGAAACATCGTGTCCCATCCAAGCGTCGTCGTCGACGCAATCTCAGTCGATGACATCGTCCGAGTATTGAAGGATCCTACCCAATATCCATCCCCAGTTCGAGCCGTGGGTTCCAACCACTCGACCTCACCATGCGGCGCGGCTGATGGCGGCACTTTGATCCGAATGAAGATGAACAAGATCCTGAACATAGGGACTGATTCGTTGACCGTGGAGGCGGGCGCAATTCATTTGGATCTGGCGAAGGCGCTCGAAGCGAAGAATCTCCAGTTCTATGTAAATACCGAGATAGGTAGTCTAACTTCGGGAAGCGCCGCGTGCGCCGGTACGAAGGACGCGTCAATGCCAGGTGAGTATGGCCAGGTGGGGTCATACATCACTGGAGTCAAGATGGTGCTGCCCAGCGGTGAGTTACTCGAAGTTACCGAAAGTCAACAGCCAGATTTGATGAAGATGGTTAGGTGTAGTTATGGGACATTCGGAATCGTTTACGAAGTCACTTACAAAGTTCGCTCACTTCTTCCAATGGCGGTTCACCACGAAACCTTCAGTCTTGAGGATTTTGTCTCACAGTTACCTGCGCTGAAGGCACGGAATCAGTCGATGATGTACTACATCTTCCCATTCGACGACAAGATTACGATTGAGTTCCGAACCTACAATCCGTCGGCAACTGGAATTCCGGATCACATCGCATGGGGGCTGCGCAACTTCTTTTGGGGTTCCGCTGGACCAAAATTCGGACACGACGTGACACAGAATGTTTCCGATCCGACCGTTCGTTACGGCATCATCGACGCGTTCAACGCAGGATGGCGCTTCAAGCTGGAAAATCTGGTGAAAGGCGACTACACCATTCCTGGCGATCAAATCATTCACTATCCTCCTCAGTCGGATGACAGCCGCTACACATTCAGTCTCTTTGCGTTTCCAGAAGAGACTTATGCTGCCGCCATCACCGACTTTTTCAAGTTTGTAAAGGACTATTACGCTCAAAAAGGCTATAGATCGAATCTCCTTTACGTTGGCTATTGGATATTGAAAGATCAGCAGGCGCTATTGTCGTACTCCTACAACGGTAATGTCATGACGATCGATCCCGTCTCGACGGCTAATCCCGGATGGGACGACTTTCTTATTGCATATAACCAATTCTGCAGTGACCGCAACGGCGTTCCGTTACTCAACCAGACGTATGGGCTAACGACGACCATGGTTCAAAAGGCATTCGGTGACCGGTTGACTGCGATGCAGACAACGCGCAGACAATACGACCCCAACGGACGTTTATTGAACGACTATTTTCGTACTCTGATGGCGTGAAGACGATCGAAGCAAGGTCCCACTGTCTACTAGGAGGAAGAGGTGAAGAAGATAATTTTCTGCGCCGATGGCACCTGGAGTCATCCAAAGAGCACCAGCGCGGTCTCTGGTACAGATACCAATGTATATAAGCTCTATAAGGCGTTACTGACCACGGCGACGCAATGTCCGCGCTACGACGACGGTGTGGGATCGGACGGGCTCGTTCTTGATCGCCTGTTGGGAGGCGCCTTCGGTACAGGCTTGTTCAACAAGGTCAAAGAAGGCTATACGAAGATCGCCCATGACTACAACGATGGCGACGAGATATTTCTCTTCGGCTTCAGCCGCGGTGCGTATACCGCCAGAAGTATCGGAGGAATGCTCGCTTCTTGTGGACTACCAACGACTCTCACGCAACAGGCCATAGATGACGGTTTCGCTGCGTATCGCACCTCGCCGCAGTCGGCAGACCGGGCTGCCGCGATAGCAAATTTGAAAACAAAATATGACAATCGGCCCGTGACGATCACCATGATTGGTGTCTGGGACACAGTCGGTTCACTGGGAATACCCAGCATCATCGGTGGAGTAGACCCCATCCTCTACGGCTTTCTGGATACGAAACTAAGTCCGTCGGTCAAAGCAGCCTATCAAGCGCTTGCGATCGATGAACGGCGAAGATCGTTTCCCCCTACTCTATGGGATCCCGACGACGTACCTGGTCAAATTGTCGAACAAGTATGGTTTTCAGGTTGTCACAGCAACGTGGGCGGCGGATGTCCGGATTGTGGATTATCCGACATCACGCTGAAGTGGATGCTTCAGAAGGGCAAGCAGAACGGATTGGAATTCGACCCTGGAGTTTTCAGTACCTACATGGCGATCGATGCAACTCTCAATGGACTGGATGAGATACAGGAATCATGGAATGTCTTGTGGGGAATACCTGCAATCAGGACGGTGTCAGACAATTCTGCTATTGCTACTAGCGTGCCTAGTCGGCTGACCCACGTTGCCGACTATAACCCCTGCAATCTAAAAATGACGGCGCGTGCCCTGGCGCCGACTTATACGATCGCGACAGTGTGAACTTGAATATAGACGGCTACTGCGCAAGTGCGTAAACATCCACGCCGCCGTTGTAATTTGGAAGGTAGGTCCTTCCATTCCAAACCATAGGGGGCAGGAATTTATTGAAGAGGTACTGAATATTCCATCGTTGAGAATCCCAAAGAACTCTCAGCGTCTTGCTCCCATCTGCGTTTTCGATCATAGTTTCCGGATCGTACGCGAGTAGCCGTCCATTCGTGACAGTTGCGTTTCCATCGCCATAAGGTATCGAGCACCAGAGAACCGCACTGCCGAGCTTATTTGCATTGCTCGACAACGAACAAAAGCCACCAGGCATTCCACCGGGCGAGTTCGTCACATTTACAGAAGCCGTCTCATTACCCTGCGCCAGATAGGTGAGTGCTCCGGTCGGACTCATTGTCCATGCGTGCAATTGGCTGTTCTCTCCCCAGACGAAGATTGTCATCCCTCGCGTAGGACTCATGTATTGCACTGGAGTGGCGTGGACGTGACGCGTCTTGCCCCATGGCATGAAGTCCAGCTTCGTTTCATCCTGCGGGCAGGGATCGACCGGCCCAGGTGAAGCCGCGATCCATACCGGAGGGGCCTTCAACTTTGCGCAGTTGGCCTTCGCATTGCCGAAATCCGCCGGCTGGGTATGTCCGAGTGTCTGTGCATTCACCGAATAACCGATGCCATCCTTACCAGCGGCCAGATACACGCCGTATTGGGCGATCAATGTGCCGCCCCCTGAGCCAAAGTCCTCGTCGCTCCATGCTGGATCCGTGGGACTTGTCGGATAGACCAGAGTCACCGTCTTGCCCCTCTCATCGACTCCGCTCTGCACCGTTCTGGTGTTTTTCATCGAGATTCTCATTCCACCGCCTACCGGCCTGGCCACTGCCTCCGAGGGCGCGCTCACGCCTGCAAGTTTGGGAGCCAACGTAACACTCGGTGCGGACAGCTGTGGATTCTCACCAATGCGCCCGGCATCGCTGAAGGGAGCCCACGAGTCGATGACCTTCATCCACGCACCAGTCGTCGCGGTCGGAGGTTGATATTGAATCTTAAACACGCACTCACCGAAATCGTATACGCCGTCGTAGGAGCCGTTACCCGAGATGCCGTACAGAAAGCCCTGCGCATCTGCAGCAAGGCCCTGGCCAGCCATCCATACGCCTGCGCCAACGCCTTGCGACATCGCTAGCGATGCCGCAAGCGTGTTCGAAGCAACATCGAAAGCGAACACCCATCCTGACGAGCCCTTCGCCGTTTCCATCACAGAACCCGATGCAAAGAAGACCGTCTTCGTGCCATTCACGTTCGTCATCACCAAGGAACTGCGCTGTTTCCGCATCGCGCTGGCAAATTGTTGTGCTCCACTCGCGGCATGGGCCAACGTGACCGGCGGCACCACCAGAGTTCCGTCGGCGATGTTGAGCACGCACACGTGCTGCATGCCTTTTTGCGGAGTGCCATCCGGTGAGATCCAGGCGACCAGGTAGACGCGCTTCGTGTCGGGATCGATGACACCTGTGCTCAGAACGCCCCAATGGTCGTTGATCTGATGCATGTCGATTGAGGCGCCACCGTTGATCGGCGTGCCGAGATTTGTCTGCCACAGTGCGGCGCCTGTTTCCGCGTCGACTCCACGTACGATATTAGCCATCGATGGCAGAATCATGACGTTATGGGTGCTTCCATCCTTCAGCTTCACGCCCGGAAGAATGAGAGGCTGACTCTCGGTCCCGCGTGCGTCACCGTAGACAGGAATCGTGGTGACGCGGCTGATGCCTTTGGCAAGCACGTTGTCCCGTGTAAGGATCATCTCCTTGGTATTTGCCCCTGAGCGACTGTTGTCGAACGCTCGAGTGACGACAGGCGGCAGAGTCTGCCCAAAGGCGGGCAACGCCACGACGAGTACACCGATAAGATCAATCAGCTTATTTCGCATACTATTGATCCTTAACGTGCGACAAAGTGAAATACGCAGGCGTCTCCAATTCTACCGAGATCAGATCAGAATGCGGCGTCAGGTAAGCAGACGAAAGGAAATTCATTCACAAGTTGGGCTACAATCCGGACAAAAAGGGGAGTGATATGAAATTGGTTGCAGACATATTTTTCAAGCGAGCGGTGCGTTCAAACCTGTCGATTATTTGTCTGTTGGCTTTTCTATTTGTAGCTATTCCGGCCTATGCGCAAACTAGCCTCTCCGGCTACTGGCTACTCAAGGTGCCAAATGGCGACGGCACCTTCAGGGAGACTTTTCTTGAGCTGAAGCAGGACGGCGAAGCCCTTACGGGACGAATACTCGGTCGCGGGCCGAACGGAACGCCGGTCACCGGATCCTTTAAAGAGAATAGTCTGCATTTCGCTACAACTCCTCCGACTACCGGCGCCAATGCGGGAAGGCAGGTGGTCTACGACGGCACCTTCGAACAGGGCAAACTAATGCTACAAACTACCGTTCGTGGAAGGACGATACAGGGAGTAGCAGAACGGAGCACCTACGAAGCGACTTTGCCTCCGGCCCCCCTTCCGCTGCCCAAACTTCGCGATATGCCTGACAACGGGTTGGTCCGAACTCCCCCCATGGGCTGGAACAGCTGGAACAAGTTTGCCGGAAGGGTGGACGACGCCACCATTCGTGCAACAGCCGACGCAATTGTTGCCAGCGGCATGAACAAAGCAGGCTATATCTACGTCAACATTGACGACACGTGGGAGGGAGCGCGAGACGCCAAAGGAAATATCACCACCAATACAAAATTTCCCGACATGAAGGCTCTTGCCGATTACGTCCATTCGAAGGGATTGAAAATCGGCATCTATTCGTCGCCAGGACCCAAGACGTGCGCCGGATATGAAGGCAGCTTCGGGCACGAGGAGCAGGATGCAGCCACTTATGCAGCGTGGGGCATGGACTACCTGAAGTACGATCTTTGCAGCGCCCGCTCGATTTATAAGGACACAGAAGAGGACATCCGCGGGCTGTACCAGAAGATGGGCGAGGCCTTGGCGAAGACCGGCAGGCCGATCGTTTACAGCTTTTGCGAGTATGGGAACGCAGACGTCTGGAAGTGGGGCACAAAGACAGGTGGCAATTTGTGGCGTACTACCGGAGATATCTCAGACCGCTGGGCGTCCATGGATCGGATTGGCTTTTCTCAGCCGGCCATCGCCTCCTACGCGACGCCGGGCCACTGGAATGATCCAGACATGCTTGAGATCGGCAATGGCGGCATGACCGCAGACGAGTACCGCACCCACATGAGTCTGTGGTCCATGTTGGCGGCTCCGCTGATTGCCGGTAACGACGTAGCCAACATGTCGGATGAGACGAAGTCGATCCTGATGAATAAGGACGTCATCGCAGTCGACCAGGACCCATTGGCAAAGCCGGTTGAGACTCTATCAACGAAGGGTACGTCCGTGGTGCTCGTGCGCCCGCTGAAAGATGATTCCGCCGCAGTCGGACTTTTCAACCGTGCTGACCAGCCGGCAGAGATCAGCTTCCGTTGGGACAGTGTCCACGTCCCATCACACAATGAGAAGTCAGTGCATGCGGTCGATCTTTGGAAGCATGAACCCGTTACTGTCAGTGGCGATTCCTATACCGCGACGGTTCCGGCTCATGGCGTCGTTTTACTCAGAGTGTCCGCGAATGGACAGAACTGACTTCAATCGTCTTTGGTGCGGTTGCTGGTAACATCCGGATTGATTGCCACTAACTATTGGTAGACATGTCGCTCGTTTCTGCGGATGCCGCGGTGACTTGTAACGAGCACCTTCGTCCTACGTGTATACGATTTATCTGGAGGTAACCTTGGATTCTCTAGCGGGAGTGACGGTGACGTTTCGAAAGAATCGGATCGTGCGGAAGCTGATGTTAAGCTTCGCGGCCGTGCTGGCGGTAGGCGCGCCAGTGACCCTTTGCCTCGTGCATACGACGGCCGGGTGGGCGCAGGCCACGATCGCAACGCCGAAGACCGGCATTGACGACACGTGGCAGGGGACGCTTCACACAACTCAGAGAGATCTGCGAATTGTCGTAAAAATCGCCAAAGCGGACGCAGGCGCGCTGAAGGTTTCGATGTACAGCATCGACCAGGGAGGCGGGGGCCTTGCCGCCTCTTCGGCCAGTTTTGATGGGGGCGTACTGAAGTTCGCAGCCGATGCGATCGACGGTAAGTACGAGGGCAAGATGTCTTCCGACGGCAAATCGATCGCAGGGACCTGGAAGCAGGGTCCAAACCCGTTGTCGCTCCTCCTCGAAAGGGCAACACCGGAGACGGCCTGGGCGATTCCGGAGCCGCCCCCGAAAATTCCCGCGATGGCTGCCGACGCCGATCCAAGCTTTGAAGTGGCGACCATCAAGCCAAGCAAGCCTGAACAGCCGGGCAAGGCATTTCTGGTGCGCGGCACCCGGTTCACCACCATCAATACCACGATGCTCGATCTCATTACCTTTGCCTACGACGTGCAGCAGAAGCAGGTCGTGGGGGGCCCGGACTGGATTTCTACAGATAAGTTCGATATCGCCGCGCAGCCTGACGTTCCGGGTGCGCCCAACCGTCAGCAGTTGAAGTCGATGGTTCAAAAGTTGCTGGCCGACCGCTTTCAACTCAAGTTCCATCAGGACAAGAAAGAACTCTCAGCATACGTACTTACTGTCGCGAAGAGCGGTCAGAAGATGAAGAAGAACGATGCCAATCCAAACGGCCTTCCCGGCTTGTTCTTTCGGCAACTAGGCGTCCTGACGGTTCAAAACGCGACGATGAACGATTTCACCCAATTGATGCAGTCGGCCGTGCTGGATCGCCCTGTAGTGGACCAGACCGGTCTCGAAGGCAGATGGGACTTCTTGCTGAAATGGACGCCCGATGAGTCGCAGTTCGGCGGGATGGGAATAAAGGTGCCACCACCAAGCGATGCCGGAAGCGATGCCGCAGATGCCGCGCCTCCGTTGTTCACCGCCATCCAGGAGCAGATTGGGTTAAAGCTGGATGCGGGTAAGGCGCCGGTCAGGGTGCTTGTGCTTGATCGTATCGAAAAGCCTTCCGAGAACTAGGACAATGTACCGTCGGCGATGGAAAGATCTGCGACTGCTCTGGTTTCTATGCGGTCTGGTGATGTTGCACTCCGGCTTCGCGCGGGCGTCGGAGAATCATGGTCAGGTTCTCTTCGGCGGCTTGCCGGTGCCGGGTGCGACGGTGACCGTCACGCAGGGTGCGACCCACTTCGTAACAGTTACGGATCGCCAGGGTCTCTATGAGTTCGCGGATATTCCGGATGGCGTCTGGAAGATCCAGATCGAGATGCGGGGGTTCTCGACCGTTGCGGGCGAGATAACGGTCGCTCCGAACGCGCCGCAGGGTACATGGGAGTTGAAGCTGCTCGGCCTTGAACAGATGCTGGCAGAGACGAAGGTGACTAAGCCGGAAGACAAGCTCCTTCAAACACGACCTCCGGTCACAGCCGAAGTGGCGCACAATGCGGAAGCCCCGAAACCGGAGGAGACAAGCGTTCCGGAGGCGCCGCGACCGGCGGATGATACTGCGGAACGATCCAACGAAGGGTTCCTCATCAACGGAAGCGTGAACAACGCAGCGACTTCGCAGTTCACGCTGGCTCCGGCGTTCGGCAATCGGCGCCCGGGATCGAAGAGCTTGTACACCGGTGGTATCGGCGCGATCGTAGGCAACTCAATCTTCGATGCGCGGCCTTACTCGTTGACTGGACTGCAAGTGCCGAAAGCTTCGTACAGCCTGATCACATCCGTGGTAACGCTCGGCGGTCCGCTGAATATTCCGCACCTGATGTATCACGGGCCGAACTTTTTTGTGGCCTACCAATGGACACGCGATAGCAATGCGACCACGCAATCCGGGTTGGTGCCGGATGCAATGCAGCGAAACGGAGATCTTTCGGGTTTGCAAAACTCGCTGGGGCAGCCGGTGACGATCTATGACCCTGCCACGGGGCTTCCGTTTGCCGGTGCAATTCCGGTCAACCCGCAGGCGAAGGCTTTGCTGCAACTGTATCCGCTGCCGAATCTCTCGGGCAGCACACGCTACAACTACCAGACTCAGGTACTGGGCAACACGCACGCGGACGCGCTGCAGTCGCGACTGAATAAGACCATCGGCCGCAAAGACCAGCTCTACGGCGGATTCGCATTTCGGAGCTCGCGGGCAGACAATGCGAATCTGTTTAACTTTCGCGATACGACGAACTCGTTGGGCATCGACACGAACGTCAACTGGTCGCACCGGTTCCGCCATCAGTTCTTTGCGACATTGAGCTATCACTTCACGCGGCTGCGGACGGAGGTACAGCCTGAGTTCGCCAACCGCGTGGACATCTCCGGCGACGCCGGCATCACCGGAAATAGCACAGCCCCCGCGGATTGGGGACCACCCACCCTGGTATTTTCAAGCGGCATCGCGTCGCTCACCGATGGGCAGAGCCTGTTCAATCGCAATCGCACCGATGCGTTATCTCTTAGCGTGACAACCACCCATCGACACCATACCGTCACCTTTGGCGGCGATTTCCGCAGGCAGGAATTTAATCAGCTTACGCAACTGAACCCTCGTGGAACGTTCACGTTTACGGGTGCCTCGACGCAGGGGAGTGGGTCCAGCTCGACAAGCGGATCCGACCTGGCGGACTTCCTCGTGGGTGTCCCCGACACGAGCGCTCTTGCCTATGGCAATGCGGACAAATACTTCCGGCAGTCTGTATACGACGCCTTCATCACAGACGACTGGCGCTTGCGCCCTGAGCTAACCATCAGCGCAGGCATGCGTTGGGACTACGGAGCGCCGTTGACCGAGCTCTACGGGAGACTGGTAAACCTGGACATCACACCGGAATTTGCCGCAGTGGCGCCCGTCCTGGGGAGCAACCCAATCGGACCGCTGACTGGACAGGATTATCCAACCTCGCTGGTAAGGCCGGACAAGCGTGGCTTCCAACCGCGCATCGGAATTTCCTGGCGGCCTTTGCCCGCTTCGACGCTGGTGGTGCGTGCCGGATACGGTATTTACGACGACACATCAGTCTATCTCTCTGGCGCGGAGTCGATGGCCCAGCAGTCCCCGCTTTCGAAAAGTTTGAGCGTGGCGAACAGCAGCGCGTGCCCGCTGACGCTGGCGCACGGATTCCTGAACTGTGCCGGCACGACGTCGAACACCTTTGCAATCGATCCCAATCTGCGTGTCGGCTATGCGCAAACGTGGCAGTTGGCCGTACAACGTGATCTGCCCGGTGCAATGGTGATGACGGCGACATATCTGGGAATCAAGGGAACCCGCGGGATGCAACAATTTCTGCCCAACACCTATCCCCTCGGCGCGGCCAACCCTTGCCCTGCCTGCCCGGTTGGATTTGTGTTTCGCACCTCGAACGGCAACTCGACCCGCGAGTCCGGACAACTCCAGTTGCGGCGAAGGCTGCGCAGCGGATTTACGGCATCGCTCTCATACACCTATGCGAAGGCCATGGACGACGACGCACAGGTAGGATCGCAGGGCCACGTAGTCACGGCGACGGCGGCTGAGAGCGCGCCGGCTGCGCCACCTTCGATTGCGCAAAACTGGCTTGATCTGGGTAGCGAACGTGGACTCTCTACCTTCGACCAGCGGCACCTCGTCAAAATGCAAATGCAGTACACGACAGGGATGGGCCTTGGCGGAGGAACACTCCTGAGTGGATGGAAGGGAAGGTTGTTGAAAGACTGGACCGTGTTGACTCAGATTTCTGCAGGCACCGGACTGCCCCAGACTCCCATCTATCTGTCTGCGGTTCCGGGCACCGGCGTGACAGGGACGATTCGGCCGAACTTGACCGGCAAGCCCATCTATCAGACGTCGGCGGGATTCTTCCTGAATGCGGCGGCGTTCAGCGCACCGGCCAGCGGCGAATGGGGTAACGCGCGAAGAAACTCCATCACTGGGCCAGCTCAGTTCAGCCTCGATACCTCCTTGGCCCGGACATTCCGCCTCCGCGACCCGCTCAACCTCGACGTTCGCCTGGACGCCACGAATCTTCTGAATCACGCCGTCTTCAGCGCATGGAACACAACAGTGAACAGCACGACCTTCGGTCTGCCCGCTTCGACGAACCCCATGCGCAGTGTGCAATTGACAGGAAGGTTGAGGTTTTGATCATGCGGTTGCCAACGACAGTCGCGCTTCTCGCAACCCTGGGCTTCGCCGTCAGCGTACGGGCGCAGCAGATCGGCACGAATGCGGCACAAGGGAAGGCAGACTCCTACACGTTGACGGTGAAGTCACAGCTTGTCATCGAGACAGTCGTGGCCAAGGACAAGCAGGGCAACTTCATCGGTGGACTCACGGCGAAGGACTTCAACGTAACCGAGGACGGCGTGCCGCAGACGATCCGCTTCTGTGAGCACGAATCGCTGCCGACGACGGCAAACCCGCTTCCCATCACTCCGTCAGACGAGGAAGAGATCACTATCTATAAGCATCTGACGCATACTCAGCTCGCGCCCGAAGACCCGGACCACACCCGGTACAAGGACCATCGCCTGCTGGCAATGTACTTTGACATGACGGCGATGCGGCCCGACGATCAGTTGCGTGCGCTGGCTGCGGCGGAGAAGTTCGTCCGCACGCAAATGACTTCAGCCGACCTGATCTCGATTATGCGTTTCGCAGGCGGGTCCGTGGATGTGCTCCAGGACTTCACTGCGGATCGAGACCGACTGCTGAGTATTCTGCAGACGTTGGTCGTAGGCGAAGGCCAGGGTTCGGCTGAGTCCATCGATGATGCAAGCAGCGCTGACACCGGTGCCGCCTTTGGCCAGGACGACAGCGAGTTCAATATCTTCAACACGGACCGTCAGCTCTCCGCGCTGCAGACAGCCGCAAAGATGCTCGCCCAGATGAATGAGAAAAAGTCGCTGATCTACTTCGCGAGCGGTCTCCGCCTCAACGGAGTGGACAATCAGGCGCAACTCCACGCGACGATCGATGCGGCAGTCCGGGCAGGTGTTTCGTTCTGGCCTGTGGATGCCCGCGGATTGGTAGCGCAGGCGCCGCTCGGAGATGCGACGCAGGGCTCGCCCGGTAATGCAGGGTTGTACTCCGGAACAGCGGCACAAGCTGTAACCGACAAGTTCCAGCAATCGCAGGACACAATGTACGCGCTGGCCGCAGACACTGGCGGCAAGGCACTCTTCGACAACAACGACCTCACCCGGGGCATCGTACAGGCGCAGCGGTCCATCTCCGACTACTACATCGTGGGCTACTACACCACAAACACGGCCCAGAACGGACACTTCCGCCGCGTAAAAATCACAATGGACCCGGCGATGTCGGCGAGTCTCGATTACCGGCAGGGCTACTACGCGAATAAGGAGTTCGCCAGGTTCACCCTTGCGGACAAGGAGCGGCAGCTTGAAGATGCGCTCATGCTTGGCGATCCCGTCACCGACCTTACGGTTTCGATGGAGATCAACTACTTTCAACTCAATCGCGCAGAGTACTTTGTTCCAATCGTGGTCAAGATTCCGGGGCGAGAGCTCGCGCTGGCGAAAAAATTTGGAGCCGAGCACACACTTATCGACTTTGTCTGTGAGATCAAGGATGAAGTCACCGGCATCACCGTGAGCAACGTCCGTGACAACGTAAATATCAAGCTGAGCGATGCCACGGCAGTCGAATTGGCACATCGGCCCATCGAGTACGACTCAGGCTTTACCCTGACCCCCGGCAGGTACTCGATCAAATTCCTCGCGCGCGATGACGAAACGGGAAGAATCGGCACCTACCAGACGACCTTCATCATTCCAAATCTGAACAAAGAAACGAAGCGGGTCCCCATCAGCTCCGTGGTCTTGAGCAGCCAACATATCGATATGAAGGATGCGCTGTATAACGCGACAAAGGGGAAGGATGCTGCCAAGGATGATGCGGCCAATCCGCTGATATCGAACGGGCTAAAACTTGTCCCCAGCGTCACACGGGTCTTCAATACGGATCGAGATCTTTATGTCTATCTGCAGGCGTATGGAGCGGATGGGACCGCCGCTGCGCCCGACAAGCCTGCGACGCCTTTAGTAGCCTTTGTGAGTTTCTATCGCGATCAGAAAAAGGTATTTGAAACGCAAACTATCGCTGTAATGCCCCATCAGGGGAGCCGGTTAGGCCTTGTCCCGCTGAGCTTCAGTATCAGTCTTGGCGGACTTACACCCGGCCGGTACGACTGCCAGGTTAGCGTTCTCGACCCAGCTGGACATAGAGTCGCGTTTTGGCAGGGCCCGATGATGCTTGTACGATGACGGCTCCCCCAGAACCCAGCTAGTAACGGCAAGTTCGTCCCATCACACTGTCACCCATTTGCCAATAGCCTCTTGCTTGTCAGCAGAGGTTGCAAAGGTATATAGATCGGCCGTGGATGGGCTGTTGCGATGCCCCGGCAACATGGGATGTCCGGCGTACCACTTGCGTTGCATTGCTGCAAGGCATCTCAGGTGGTCTGCTTATGACGATCTCCGTTTGACGCTTCAGCTGGGCCCTTAAGTGTATGAACAAGCTACCATCAGGCGCGCCGAGCCGATCGATCTTCCGCTTCTACCGCCTCATTCTTTCCCGCGTCCGGCACGGAGCCAGGAACAAGTGGCTGTTGCTCGCATCATCGCTTTCAACGCCCGGAAGGAGCGCCGCGAACGTCTCCCGTTTTCGCGCTCCGTGCTACCGCGACCCGGACGTCCGCACCACCGGCGGCGAGAATGTTATCGTCGGCGCACCGTAACTTTTCTTATCTCCACAAGAATTTAAAAGAACAGGGGCTACAACCCGCATGCCACCTTCGCGCAATCGAGCAGTACTCGGAGTTCTCTTCGTCGCAATAGTCTTCACCGGAAACCTCACAGCAAAGCCGATCGGAAGCCAGGAAGACCCTGCAGTCAAGGAACCTGTTGACTCATCGGCACCAGAAGCGATCAGTCACGGAGCCGCGGCCTTCAAAGACACCCGCTACGCCGCTGCAACTCTGCACTTCAAGAAGGCAATCGCCCTCGATCCCAAATCAACCCAGGCTCGCCTCTACCTCGGCATCACCTACGCCAGTCAAGTCGTTCCCAACCTTGACACGCCCGACAACCTTGCCACGGCAAATAGCGGAATCGATATCCTCAAGCAAATCCCGGAGGGCGCCCCGGAGCATCTCTCTTCTCTTAGGCAGATTGCATTCCTTTACCACAACACGAAACGCCTTGATGAGGCAAAAGCAACCGAACTGCAAATCTTGAAGCTTGCACCGAACGACGCTGCGGCCAACTTCACCATCGGTGTCATCGACTGGAAGCAGGCATACAACAACGCCGTCGGAGTTCTCACGACCGCAGGTCTAACCGACGATGGCGTCGGAAATTCAAAGCTCACCACAGCCGCCTGTCAGGCACTGCGCGAAAAAAATTCCCCTCTTGTCAAAGACGGCATCGATCATCTGACCCGAGCTATCACCGCCAAGCCTGATCACGAAGACGCCATGCAATACCTGAATCTCACCTATCGCCGCCAAGCCGACCTCGCCTGCGGAAACAACACCAATCGAACCGGAAGCATAGCCCTGGCAGAGCAATGGAGCAGCAAGGCGATGGCAATCCGAAAACAAAAGCAACTCGCGACCGTTTCCACGCAGTAGATTCGCGCAACAGACCACGAATCGTGCTGCCAAAATGGCAAAAACACCAGCAAAATCGCTTGTCAAGTCCCAAAAACACCTAACCCTTTGCCCGGCAATAACATACGTTTGGCATTTTAGTTTGGGTCAGTCCGATATAATGAATACAGATGAATAAATAAAGCCCCCGGACGACGTCCGTGGGCTTTCTTACTTGAGAGAATGAGTTTGTTCGATGGCAAGTCTTTTGTTTGGAAGACTTTGCGAATAACCCATTTATTTTCAAGACTTTGCAGCAGACGACCTGCTCTAAGTCGATGAATCTAGATACTTTACGCTTAGAACCGGGGGGAGGGGTCGTCGCTCAGAGTGTTTTGACCCTAGCCGATTTGCATCTCGACGCCGCTTTAGTCCACAATCGCGCGTTGGCAGGTCAGACCAATTTATTTCGTCGCGAATACATTGGTGTCCTACCGAATCTCAATCAGTTTCAGGTTAGGAAATCCATGCGCTACACACTATCGTTCCTCATCATTTTTCTGCTCGCAGGCACGATGCTGGCCGCGACGGAACCCTCGAAGGAACCGGGCCTGCTGTTCTACCTCTCCGGCGACCACGGCTTCAACGCCGACTACGCCGCAGGTGGCAACCCCACTCCAAACTTTCTGAAAGACGTCAAGATTCTTCCCGGCGGCGCAAAAGGCTCTTACCTGCAGTGCGGTAACAACCAGCTTCTTTCCTACTGGGCTCCGGGAAACATCTACTCGCAGCGCGGAACGCTTTCGTTCTACTGGCGCTCGCGTGATCCAGTCGACGCAACCGAGTTTCCCATCTTCCGCGTCGGCTACGGTGATCACTCCAGCTGGGACATGGTTTGGCTGCGCATCGACTATAACGGACACGGCTTCGACGCCTTCGTCACCGACATCAACCTCGGACGAACGCGTGTTTCCTACACCATGCCGAACTTTCCCAAGCCCGATCAGTGGGTCCATCTCGCGCTGGCCTGGGATGAGACCAGCGGAATCCGCTTCTACGTCAACGGCAAACTCGCCGGCGAGAAAGCCGCAACCGGCATGTTCGACGCGGCCCTCGATCAGTTCGGTGCGCACTCCCGCATCATCGCTCCGACTGGCGTCGAGAGCTCATACAACTACGATCGCGGTGGCGACATCGACGAGCTACGGATCTACGACCGCATGCTCTCGGACGACAACATCGCGTCGTTGGCAAAGGGCGAGACACCCCAGTCGATTCCGCCACTCCACCGCGATGTCACCCAGCCCGATTGGCAGAAGGAGTGGTGGTTCCACTACGGTTGGAACAGGCTCAACGACGTCCCCACGCCGCTGCCTGCAACAGACATGACCATCCGCAAGGTCGAGATCCACGACGCTTATGACCTGAAGCGCTGGTGGTGGAAGGGAACCGACGGCATCCGCGAGACGACGTGGCCAGGCGTCTACAATCGCTCCACGCTAATCGGACGTTTCGACTACTTCCAGCTTCCGGACTGGGACTGTTACGCCCTCTCGGGCAAATCCGTTACGTTCTACATGCCCAATGAGCGGTGGAATCATCTAGAGATACAGGGCGGGGCTTGGGGCAACGTTTCTCTCATGACGCCCGGCGAAGGCAAGCCCGGTGCAATCGCCGATCCAGACCAGCATGACACTTCACCGCAGTTGGCGAAGACGCTCTTTGAGCGTCCTGAGGGCCAGGAGCGTACCACCCACGACTTCAGCCAGCCAATAACCGGACAGGAGGTCCGCTTCACTAACGTCAAGCAGGAGTGGCCCATCGGGGAGTTCTCCGCTTATTACGTTCACCCGGGCAAGGAACCTTCCGGCATCGCCGTCCTACGCTACGCCTTCACCAGCGACGCCGCTCTCGACAACCCCTCGCTGACCTCGCTCGTCAGCTTCATTCACGGTCGATTCCCCGCCGACGAACGCACCATGATGATCGCCATGCCCGCTGTGTCGACCGGCGGCGGACGTACCTCCATCGGGCGGGGCAAGGAGAGGGCGGATACAACTGGCGCCAGGCAGAGTCTGCCGATCGTCCATTTGCTCGTGCCCGCGGACTATCGCGCGCTTCAGGCCGACGAAGGCCATGGCACTTCCTACAGCTGGGAGAACATGCACGCTGGTCTTGACGGTATCGCCATCGATCTGCCGGCCCTGAACCTGAAGCCCACGCACGGCGAGTACATCCCGATGAACATCCAGATCAAAGACCCGATCTGGCCTATGCGCGACATGCTGGACTTCAGCTTCTCGGTCAAGCCCGGAGAGCCACATACGCTCTGGCTCGACACGCGAGACCGCATGCTGCCGAACGGCAAGAGTCTCTACCTTACCATCGCGTCAGCGAGCGCGGAGTTTGGTCCAGCGGCGCTCGAAGGCATGCATCTGCGGCTGATCTTCAAGCCTTGGACGGACGCTCTGCCTGAACATGTGAGCGACCGCCTGACTCAGGTGCGCGACAACTACGCGAACCTGGTGGAAGAGTCCGTGAACTCACGGAAGCTGAACATCTTCAACCGGTTCGATGCTGACATCACGGACCTGCTGCGCGTCGATCCTAACAACGACCTCGGCCGCAAGTACTGGAACGAGATGAACCACGAGCAGATCAAACCTCCATTCACGCTGCCGAAGGCGCCGGCGGGAGTTCCCGAGTGGGCCTTTCTGCAGACGACAGACCTTGGTTATCTCGACCGGCTGATCAACTGGTACATCGACAATCGGCAGATCTCCGATGGCGAGTTCGGTGGAGGGTTGTCGGACGACAGCGACTTCCTCAATTGGTGGCCTGGACTCGCCTTTATGGGGGCGGATCATGACAAGCTGAGGCACTCACTGCTGCGGACGCTTGATGTGATGTATGCGACCGACATGTTCACCAACGGTCTCGCTACAGCTCAGTACGACGAGTTGCACAGCTACGAGGACGGCATCAACGTGCTGGGACAGGCGATGATGATCGACTTCGGCAGTCCGAAGCAGATAGAGCGAGCGATGGAGACCTCGCGCCGCCTCGAATGGCTTACTGGCATCAACGTTGCCGGACAAAGGCAGGTTCGCTCGTCATACTACAGCGGCACGAAGATGGCTGAAGGCGGCGTTTGGGGCTGGGGCAAAGGACGCTCGTATATGGTGTTTCATCCGGCGCTGCAGCTTGTGCTGTACAACGGAATGCCGCAGACGCGCAAGATGGTGACTGAGATTGCAGACGGCTTTCTTGCTCATCGGCATGTGAACCCGGATGGGAAGATGGGAATGCATTATGCAGTCAACTTCCATACCAACGAAGATCTGTCCGACGGAAATACTCCGTGGTTCATATTGTGGGCTGCTTATCGCTGGACGGGCGACAAGAAGTATCTGGTTCCATTTGGTGACAATCCTCCGGATTCGCTGCGGCTGATCAACTCCGATGTGCTCGACATGCTGAACGTGCGCGATACGTGGGGCAAACAGTTGCTGCAGACGACTGCTCCTGATCGACGGAATGATTCCGGAACAGCGAGCGAGACGAACCTTCATCTTGCGTGGCAGCTGACCGGAGATACGACGAACCTCGACAAGCTCTACGCTTCGCAGATCGAGACAGCTGTTGATCGCGAGTTCATCAATACGGAAGGTAGTTTATGGATCGATCGGATTTATTTTAATAACGGCGAGTTGCAGCGGGCGCGACTGGGTGGCGTGGCTTTGATGCGGAACTATGACTATCCGGGGAATGTCGTGAGCTGGCAGTTCGATAAACCGGCGACTGGGGAGAGCGTCGGAATTCTTATTCCAGAGGGTACGCCGGACCATATCAAGATCATCGCGTATAACCTCGACTCGGTTCCTGTGAAGGCGAAGATGACCGGGTGGGAGATCGATCCTGGCAAGTGGGAGATCACGCAGGGTGTGCAGGGGGCTTCCGCTGAGGCTCCTTTAGGTGATGTCAACACGCGGACGGAGGGGTTTGAGCGGAGCCGCGATCTTACGATCACGTTTCCGCCGCACGTTACGACGGTGATTGAGTTAAAGCTGGTCGCGAAGGGCGTGCCGTACTGGGCGCGTCCTGATCTGGGGATCGATAGGGACGATGTGAAGGTTGACGGGAGTCGTGTGAAAGTTACCGTGCACAGTCTTGGGTCGGTGGATGCACCCCCGTCGAAGGTTGTGCTTCGGGACAAGGCGGGGAAGGTGCTGGCGAGTGCTGCTGTTCCTTCGATCAAGGCACCGGTCGATCTGTTCCCGAAGACAGCTGCGGCTGTGCTGACGTTGCCGGCGGGTGCGGACTGGAAGGGCGGCAGTGTGACGGTGGAACCGAGCGGCAAGCTTCCGGAGATTACGCAGATGAACAACCGCGTGCCGCTGTAGGAAGTGATGTATAAGTTCATCGGCCGGGCTTTCCGACGCGGGGAGCCGAGTTCGAGTTTGACGTGCCGATGAGGAAGGTGATGAAGCAGAGTGCGAGGACGGAGTGGTCGAGGGAGGCTCCGAAGTACTGCCAGAAGGGCGCTTGAGCGCCGGGATAGTTGGCGGAGAAGAGCAGGAGCAACATGTAGAGGAGGCCGCCGAGGCTTGCCCAGCGGACGAGGACGCCGGTGATGAGGCTGAGGGCGATGAGCAGTTCGGAGACGGCGACGAAGGCTCCGAAGAAGACTGTGTGGGGCAGAATTAACTTTTCCAGAAACGGGCGCATGAAGGGGTAGCAGCCTTCTGCGATGAAGCGGTTGATGTAGGAGAACATGCCGTGCTGGATGAAGCGCGCGCTGGTGAGCTTGTACTGCGCGAAGATGAGGAAGAGGAGGCCGACGGCGACGCGCAGGAAGGCCAAAGCTCCCGATTGCTGATTGGAGGCGCTCATCTGGATTGTTTCTGCGCGATGTGGGCGGCGCGGACGTCGTCGGCGGTGAAGGCGGCGATGAAGGGGGCACCGGCTGCGGCGGCTTCGATGTTGGCGCGGCCGCCTTGTTCGCGATCGACGAGGCAGAGGATGCCGGCGACAGTCATGCCGGCTTCGCGCGTGGCTTCGATGGCGGTGATGGTGGAGCCGCCAGTGGTGCAGACGTCGTCGACGATGACGACCCGGGCGCCGGGTTTGAGGAAGCCTTCGATCCTGCGTCCGGTGCCGTGGGTCTTTTCGGCTTTGCGGACGAGGAAGCCGTGGATGAGCGTGGGGGGCAGATCGGGGTCTTGGTCGCCGAGTTCGAGTTCGGAGGAGAGTTGGAGGATCTCGGTGTGGTCGGCGAGGTCCCAGGCACTGGCACTGGCGATGTTGGAGACGAGAGGGTCGGCACCCATGGTTAGGCCGCCGACGGCTTCGACGTCGGGGATGTGCCGGCGGATGAGGTCATAGAGGACGAGGCCGGAGAGGCGGCCGCCTTGGGCGTGGAGAGTGGTGATGCGGCAGTCGATGTAGTAGTCGGACTTCTTGCCGCTGGCGAGGGTGAAGTCGCCGAGCTTGAAGGAGAGGGTGGCGATGAGGTTGAGCAGGGCGGTCTTGTTGTCCGGCATTACTTTCTCCTTCGCTTCCGGGGGGTACCCCCCTCCTATTGCCCGCGTGTAAATCATTTAGAATCTATAGTTTGCGAGTTGTCGATGTCGGCAAAAAATTCATAACAAAGGACTTACGTCCAAATATGGGGTTACATCCGGACTTGTCGCAGTGCTTTGGATTTTTGTCTCTTTTTTAGCTCTATATCCAGTATATCGGGTTGAGTATAACTTTTTGCCAAATGGATGTTATTGATGGGGAATGGGTTAGGTGGGTTTGGGGCTTGACATGTGATTTTGCTGGTGTTTTTGAGGATAGATGGTCGTAAGTCGTTGTGTAGATTTTGTTTAGGTTATCGGCGAGCTTGTGGCCGACAAGACGACCGAAAGCATGTTGTAGCGAACACTCTCAACAATCCCAACCCGCTTATAATGCCGGGATGCCCTGCCGAGTTGTGCGGGTCGCAAATTTTCGCTGCAGCTGGCGTATTGAAAAGCTGGACTTTGTCGTCCGACGGTTCTGACGATGCAGCGACCGTGTTTGGAGGACAGAACCGTGTGGTGGATCAGCTATCGGGGTGAATCGGGGCACGGCGTCGACAACATAGGCGTCTTCGAGGACGACGGCTCCCCGCGCAAGAAGCATCCGCTGCTCCTCGATCCATCGCCGGACGCTCATCCGCTGCACATTGCGCGCGGCTTCGCATTGGTGGGTGACGATCTCTACATCGCGAACGCGTGGCGCAGGGATAGCCACATTGCGCTCTACCACCGGCACGGCGACACCTTCCGCTTCAAGGAGGTGCTCGCGAATACCAAGCAGGTCGCGGCGATGGTGCACCCCTTCGACGTGGAGTTGGGGGACGACGGTCGCATCTACGTCTCCTGCCAGGACACCAACACCGTCGTATCGCTTGTGCCGGAGACCCGCCAGCCCGCACCGGTGGCGGCGCACCTCCTCGAGCACTATCCCAATGGAAAGTTTCTCCCCGGCACGCTCGTCGCGTCCAGCCGCGGGAGCCTTCCCGAGTACGGTCACCACACGCCGCCCGATGTGCCGGCGCCTCTCGGGCTCAGGGTGGTGCTCGACAAGCATGGCATGCCACGACACTCAGTGCGCGGCATCATCGTGCACCGCAAGCATCTATACGTGGCGGACGAAGCCGCCGACGCAGTGAAGGTCTTCGATGTGCACTCCGGGGAGTTGATCGCCCGCATCACGGGGCAGGGGCTGAAGGCGCCCGTGCACCTGATCCTGCACGGCGAAACACTCTACATCGGCGCCTCGGGCACCGGCAGCATACTCGCGCTGGACCTGAAGTCCGTGCCGCTGAGCGAGCTCAAGACGCGCGTGGTCATCGACGGAAAGCTCGACGCCCCCTCCGGCTTCGGCATCGGCCCGGACGGCGATTTCTACGTAGCCGAGCGGAAGAAGCAGCGGGTGCGGCGCTTCTCCTCTGACGGGAAGAAAGAGGGAACGTTCATTCATGGCCTGCCCGACATGCCGGAGTTCCTCGTCTATATCCCCTGAGAATTCCCAAAACATGCCGAAGCTGAAAGAGTAATGGCCAGAGGAATACGCAATACAGCAAGTCGGTTTCGTATGGGCGGGAAGTGGGGATTTTGTGTGGTTTTTCTTAGCGTAAGCGCCGGAGACCTTCGACGGACGGCACGAAGTAGTAGGAGCCGGTCAGCGGTTGAGTATAGCGGGTGAGCGCGTCGCGCGTGCCGTTGACGAGGCCTGCCATGCTATCCAGCATTTTGGAGAGCCGCTTCTGGTCTGAGCTGAATCCAACGAACACGGTTCCATGGTCTTCGACGTTTCCGTACGGAGTGTTGCGACGAAAGATGTGGCCGAACTCGTCCTGATCGGTGCGAGCGACATGGGAGTCGGTTGGCTTGTTTTTGAGTTCGATGCTGTCGAGCTTGGTGCGTCCCATGATGAGTTCCTGCTGATGGGTCGGAAGGGCTTCCCACTGCGCTGTCTTGTGTTTCCACTTTTGAAGCAACAGCACGGAGCCGGCAGCACCGGGAACTCCTTCGGGCAGGAGCGCGTCGGCTGGAGCGTCGAGCAGCGTCGGATTCTCCGAGCCGTCGATGAAGCCTGTAAGGTCGCGATCATGCCGGTAAGGCCAGCTCGAGGTTTCCTCTCCTAACAATGCCAAGCCTGCCAGGTCATGGATCACGGAGCGGGCCATATCGAAGATGACGTCATACGCGCTGCCGGATAGCCATACGAGCGCGTCGTGTTGCGTGGCCGGCATCACGAATCCTTCTGTGCCCTGGATCTCTTTGTTGAAGCCTTCCACGCCCTGAGGGGTGTCCTCAGGAACAATATCGCGCCAGAGTTCGGGGCGGAAGCCAATGACGAAGTTCACTCCTCCCGTCGTGGTGCGGGGTTCACGAATAGCGGAGATCGTAGAGACGAACTCGTTGCGTTTTGTCGCGTCCAGAATGTCAAACTCCAGGTACGCGTGAGATGACGTTCCTAGAGCGAAGATTCCAGCCTGAGGCGTGTACATGCGGGGATTATCTCACTTGTTGCAAAATCGCCGATGCACGACGCGCGGCTGCCTGTCGCGTGCAGAAGAGTCTCTGATCTTGTTTACTGGTGAGTATGGCGAGGCGAAGTGCGGGTCTGATGGTTTATCGGCGGCGGGGAGATGGAGTGGAGGTGTTTCTGGTTCATCCGGGTGGGCCCTTCTGGGCGAAGAAGGATGTGGGTTCGTGGTCGATTCCGAAGGGAGAGTTCGAGGAGGGTGAGGAGTCGCTGGATGTGGCGAGGCGGGAGTTTCTTGAGGAGACCGGCTTTGAGGTAGACGGAGATTTTCTGGAGATCGGACAGGTCAAGCAGGCGGGTGGGAAGGTGGTGATGGCGTGGGCGGTGGAGGGTGACTTTGATTCGGCGTCTTTGAAGAGCAATGCGTTTGAGATGGAGTGGCCTCCGCGATCGAGGCGGATGCAGAAGTTTCCGGAGGTGGATCGCGGTGAGTGGTTCTCGGTCGATGCGGCCAGGGGGAAGATTCTGAGGAGTCAGGAGCCGCTTTTGGATTTGTTGCTTGCTGTGTTGGGTCCCTAGTACAAAAGCAGGTGCTCCGGCTTTGCCGGAAGGATGACAGGGGAGGAAGGGAAGTTGAGGTTAGTGGCCGCCGATCTTGTCGAGGTGGCGGTAGCCGCCGGTGGCGATGAAGGCGGTGAGGAAGATGGTGGCGTTGTAGCTGACGTGGATGAGGGTGGAGGCCATGACCGAGCGGAGGCGGATGCGGACGTAGCTGAGGACGAGGGAGACGCAGAAGAGAAGGATGAGGACGGGCCAGGCGAAGCCGGTCTGCTGGCCGTGAAGCGCGGCGAAGAAGATGCTGGTGAGGACGGCGGAGAAGACGAGAGAGGGGCGGGTGAGGAGGTTGGTGGAGTGCCACTGCTCGTGGGCGGCGGGGGTGCGGGGGAGCGAGAGCCAGTCGTAGGCGATGGCGAAGGCGGGGAGGAGGAAGCCGCGGAAGAGGATCTCTTCAAAGAGCGGCGCGAGCAGGGTGCCGAAGGCGGTGACGAGCCAGACGTCGGATGGAGTGCGGAAGAAGTCGTCCATGGGGATGTTCTTGGGCAGCGTTGAAAGAGACGAGATGGCCTGGACGGTGAAGGAGAGGATGATGCCGATGGGAATGAGGCGGAGGGCGTTGCGGCGAGCGGCGTCGAGGTTGGCGTGGATGCCTTCGGCGAAGGGGCGCTTCCAGAGGAGCGGGAAGATGAACCAGGAGACGGCGAGGGTGGCGAGGTAGGTGAAGGCTTCGGAGCCGACGAGGAGCTTGGGGGAGATCGAGGTGGCTGCGGCTTTGCCTGCGAGCGCGGGGGATGGAGGAGACCGAGAAGAAGGAGTTGGGCGAGGAGGAGAAGGAGGCCTGTGATGGCAAGAAAGAGCAGGGCGTGGCCGAGGTGAGGGATGCGGATGGGTGGCTCGGCGGGTGGGGTGCCCTGGGCGTGTGGGAAGAAGGCGGTCTCGTCCTCGGGGCTGGCGGGCGGCCGAAAGACTGGAACGGTGACGGCGGGTTCTTCTGAGGCGAAAGGGCGTAGGGCGGGGGACGGATTAGGAGTGAGGTCGCTCATGCTTGTTCGTGCTTGATGAGGGTACAGCTTTGAAGCCTACTTCGCAGTGTTTTTGTTTGTTGCTTCGTTTATTGTGGACTTCTTTTTCGCTTTTGGCTTCGTTCTTTCTTCGGGCTTTGCACTGTTGGCTTTGGCGATGCCGGTCTTCTTTTCCGGGGCGATGAATTTGGTTTTTGGCTTTTTGGCGCGTCCGGCGCGGCGGCGATGTTGGTGGGCTGGGGGCCGGCGTGGCTGGTCCCGTTGCGGCTGGTGAGGGCTGGGGTGTGGCTGGCGTAGTAGCGGGCGAGGAAGTTGCCGGTGTGGGAGTCGCGGACGGTGGCGATCTGCTCGGGGGTGCCGTGGGCGATGACTGCGGCCACCGCCTTCGCCGCCTTCGGGGCCCATGTCGAGGACGTAGTCGGCGTTGCGGATGATGTCGAGGTTGTGCTCGATGATGATGACGGTGTTGCCGAGGTCGGTGAGGCGGTGGAGGACTTCGAGGAGCTTGCGGACGTCGTCGAAGTGGAGGCCGGTGGTGGGTTCGTCGAGGAGATAGAGGGTGCGGCCGGTCTGGCGCTTGGAGAGCTCGCGGGCGAGCTTCATGCGCTGGGCTTCGCCGCCGGAGAGGGTGGTGGCGGACTGGCCGAGGTGGATGTAGCCGAGGCCGACGTCGACGAGGGTCTGGAGTTTGATGTTGACGGTGGGGATGTCTTTGAGGATCGGGACGGCGTCTTCGATGGGGAGGTCGAGGAGGTCGGCGATGGAGTAGCCGTTGAACTTGACGGAGAGGGTCTCCTGATTGTAACGGCGTCCGTTACATACTTCGCAGAGGACGTAGACGTCGGGGAGGAAGTTCATCTCGATGCGGCGCTGGCCTTCGCCCTGGCAGGCTTCGCAGCGTCCGCCCTGGACGTTGAAGGAGAAGCGGCCGGGCTTGTAGCCGCGCTCGCGGGATTCGGGGAGCATGGCGAAGAGATCGCGGATGGCCGTGAAGACGCCGGTGTAGGTGGCGGGGTTCGAGCGTGGGGTGCGGCCGATGGGGGACTGGTCGATCTGGATGACTTTGTCGAGCTGGTCGATGCCGATGACGCGGCCGTGCTGGCCGGGCTCTTCGCGGGAGCCGTAGAGCTCTTTGGCGAGGGAGCGGTAGAGGATGTCGTTGACGAGGGTGGATTTTCCGGAGCCGCTGACGCCGGTGATGACGGTCATGACGCCGAGGGGGAAGTGGACGGTGACGTTCTGGAGGTTGTGGGAGTGGGCGTCTTCGACGGTGATCCAGTTGCCGGTGAGTTCGCGGGGTTCTTGCGGGCGAGGATTTCGATTTTTCCGGCGAGGTATTGGCCGGTGATGGACGCTGGGTTGTCCATGATCTGTTGCGGGGTGCCGTCGGCGATGAGGTGGCCGCCGTTTTTGCCGGCGCCGGGGCCGAGGTCGAGGACGTAGTCGGCTTTGCGGATGGTGTCTTCGTCGTGCTCGACGACGAGGACGGTGTTGCCGAGGTCGCGGAGGTTTTCGAGGGCGTTGATGAGGCGCTGGTTGTCGCGCTGGTGGAGGCCGATGGAGGGTTCGTCGAGGACGTAGAGGACGCCGCGGAGGCGGGAGCCGATTTGGGTGGCGAGGCGGATGCGCTGGCCTTCGCCGCCGGAGAGGGTTGCGGCGCTGCGGTCGAGGGCGAGGTAGCCGAGGCCGACGGCGTTGAGGAATTCGAGGCGCTCGATGATCTCGCGCTGGAGGCGGTCGGCGATGATGCGGTCGCGGCCGGTGAAGTTCATGTTGCGGGCTGCGGTGAGGGCGCGCTCGAGGGGGAGGGCGGTGAAGTCGGCGATGGATGGCGCCGTTGACTGTGACGGCGAGGGATTCGGGGCGGAGGCGGCGGCCTTTGCAGACGGGGCAGAGGGTCGCGGACATGTACTGCATCATGTACTCGCGGTAGCCTTCGGATTTGGTGTCTTCGAGGTTGGCGCGGAGGTAGTTGAAGATGCCGTGGAAGCCGGTGCGGCCGGCTTCGTTGCGGGGCGGGCCGTAGAGGAAGAGGTTCTGCTGCTCGGTGGTGAGGTCTTCGAAGGGCTGCTTGATGTCGATCTTGTATTTTTCGGCGGCGAGCTTGATGAGGCGGAGGAGGTAGGCGGAGCCGCTGCCGGGGCCCATGGCGCCGTCGAGGAGAGGCTTGGACCAGTCGGTGATGGTCTTGGCGGGGTCGAAGTCGTAGATGCTGCCGAGGCCGTGGCAGTTGGGGCAGGCGCCGTAGTTGGAGTTGAAGGAGAAGCTGCGGGGCTCGAGACGGGGGACGTTGATGCCGCAGTCGGGGCAGGCCATGGAGCAGGAGTAGAGGGTCTCGTCCATGCCGTGAGATGGCGATGAGGACGAGGCCGTTGGCCATCTGGAGGGCTTTGAGGACGGAGGTTTCGAGGCGGCGGGTGTCGGGTTTACCATCGGGGCCGGGTTTGAGGATGATGCGGTCGACTATGGCTTCGATGGTGTGGTTTTTGCGCTTTTCGAGGCGCATGCCCTCGGTGAGTTCGACCATCTCGCCGTCGATGCGGGCGCGGAAGCCTTGCTGGTCGAGGGCTTCGAGCTCTTCGCGGAACTCGCCTTTGCGGCCGCGGACGATGGGAGCGTAGACGGTGATGCGTTCGCCCGGGGAGAGAGCGGCGATGCGTTCGACGATCTGCTCTGCGGACTGGCGGGTGATGGGACGGCCGCAGTTGGGGCAGTGGGGCTGACCGACGCTGGCGTAGAGGAGGCGAAGGTAGTCGTAGATCTCGGTGATGGTGCCGACGGTGGAGCGAGGGCTTCGGCTGGTGGTTTTCTGCTCGATGGAGATGGCGGGGGAGAGGCCGTCGATGGCGTCGACGTCGGGGCGCTCCATCTGGTCGAGAAACTGGCGGGCGTAGGCGGAGAGGGTTTCGACGTAGCGGCGCTGGCCCTCGGCGTAGATGGTGTCGAAGGCGAGGGAGGATTTGCCGGAGCCGGAGAGCCCGGTGACTACGGTGAGGGTGTTGCGCGGGATGCTGACGTCGACGTTGCGCAGGTTGTGCTGACGCGCACCGCGGACGGTGATGTGTGTGATGCCCATGTGAGTTGTCTGGCGATGTTCGGCCAAGACTCTAGAATACGGCATTTGGGCAGGAGAAGGTGACGGCGGTGATTCGGGCCGGGCAACCTGATGACGCAAAAGGTGTATCCGATGGAGCAATAGGGATACACGTTCGGGTCATTGTAAATGCTGACGGATTTGTAACAATAGCGACTGCTTTGATGAGATTTTTTGCCAGAGATGCGCGTCTGGCGGGCTAAATGTGGAACTTGAGGAGCGGTTGTGACTTCGTCTATTGTGCTGGTCTGTGCGGTATTGGCTTCGTTGGCTGTGGGTGTGCTGGTGGCTTACGGTGTTTGCATGGCGATGTTTGGGGTGTTTCAGATGCATGTTCGGCAGGTGGCGGCGGGGAATAGGTCCCGCAGCGTGGTGGCACCCGCCCAAGTGGCAAAGAGCTAGATTTTCCGAGTTTTTGGGGGTACGCCGATAGGCTGCCCCTATTTTACCCAACGTAAATCTGTAGACCATTGTTACTGCGGCGTGGTTGGCTGCGGCTGCTGTTGTTGCTGCTGCTGCGAGCGCAGGCGCTGGAGTTGCTCGTAGATCTGCTGGGGCGTTTTGACTCCGTTGGGGGAGTCTGGCTGAGATGGATTGGCCGGCGATGTTGTTGCGGACGCCGGGGTGATTGGAGGACTGATGGGTTGGATGGCCGGGGCCGGTGGGGGCGCGGGTTGTGCGGCCTCAGGGGCATCCTCTGCTTCACGCCTTTCGGCGAAGGCGGCTGCGTTTGGGTTTGGAGGGGTTGGGCCACCCTGGCGCGGAGTGAGGATGAGTTCGGCCAGCGTGTCGTTGTCGCCCTGGACGAGGATCATGTTGCTGCCGGTGCCGTCGAGCAATTCAGAGAGAATTTGAGCCGGTGCGGCCGGTCCGTATTGACCGAAGACACGCTCGTCGCGGACGCCGCCAGTGATCTTCATTCCCGTATCGCTCGCGATCTGCCGGAGAATCTGGTTGAGACTGGAGTTGTCCGCGGAGACGGAAAGGATGCCGTTCGTCGAAGGTGACCTGCGCACGCTTCGGCGGTTGTTGCGCCGGTGTGAGGGGAACAGGAGGCGGTTCGGGCGTGGTGGGCTGCGTCGCGGGCAGAGTGGAGGAGACCGGAGTTGGCGTGGAGGGTTTTGCCTGCTGAGCGACCGGCGATTGTCCTATCAGCGATTGCGCCATTAATGACGTGGAGAGAGTGACGGCCACGGCAATTGCGAATCGGATTGGCGCGTGGCTGTTCATCTGGCTTGTAGGACGCGTCTCGATGGGGGAAGTAACCCGTTGTCGAGACGTTGTTGTGAACAAGTCTACCGCGAACCGTGCACGACAGACGATCGAGTGGCATCGATTTGACCAACGCTGAGATTTCTCTGGAACCCAGCTCCTACAGCGTAGGAGATTTCCGGAAGTTTCTTTGGTTAATCCCTGACGGCAAAGGTGATGAGCGCGGGTGTCTGCTATGGCAACGGAGTTTGTACTAGACTGACAGTGGCCCGCCGAGGAGCCTCGTATGCAGTAGACGGGGCGTCGTAACGGGCTGATGGCGGGCGTGATGATGAGAATCAGGTTTGGGTTGCTGGCGGCGGGGATGCTGGTGGCTTGTGTTGCCTCGGCTGAAGTGTGTACGACGCAGTCGCAGATGACGGCGACGGACCGGGACGCTCTGGCGGCGGCGGCGCGGGGGCTGGCGGCCAAGGTCCAGGCGAATGATGTGAGTGGGCTGCAGGCAGCGACGGCGGCCGAATACGCCAAGGACTTCAGCGGCATTGGACCTGTCGTGGGGACTACGGCGGAGAAGGTGAAGGGCGGTACGCCGATCGTCGAGCAGGTTTATCTGCTGGATGCGACGCAGTTGAAGCGCGGAGCGGACGGTTCGTTGCCGGAGGCGCAGTTTTTTTGTTCGCTCAACAAAACGGTCGCTGAGGCGGATTTTCTGATCCCGGGGCTGGCGCCTGGACGGTATGGATTTGTGATTGTGAATGTTGTTGATACCCCATCACCCTGGCGGTTGTCGTTTTTGCTGCGGCAGGATCAGGGGCAGTGGGTGATGGCGGGTTTCTATCCGAAGCCGATGTCGGCGGCGGGCCATGACGGTCTGTGGTACTGGACGCAGGCGCGGACGATGACGACGCAGAAGGAACGTTGGAATGCGTGGCTGTACTACCAGCAGGCAGAGAGTTTGTTGAGTCCCGTGAATTTTATCCAGAGTACACATCTGGAGAAGTTGAAGGCAGAGGAGAGTGCCGCGGCTCCACCTGCGTTGTCAGAGGGCGTGAGTGCGAATGCGCCGCTGGTGGTGAAGGGGCCGGATGGAGTGGAGTATCACTTTACTGGGTTGGGTGTGGATGACTCACTTGCGAAAGACAAGATCGATATCATCGCGCACTTGAAGGTGGATCAGATTGGCGATCCTGCGACTGCTCGCAAACGGAATTCGGATGCGATGGTTGCGTTGCTGGCTGCGTATCCTGAGTTGCGGAAACCCTTCCATGGCGTGTGGATGTTCTCTGAAGTCCCGGGTCAAAATCCTTTTGCGACAGAGCAGGCTATGAGTGAGATTCATTAGGTCGAGCGGCCGCATTGTTTTCCCCTATTGGGGGAGTGTTTGGCCGAGTAATGCTATCTTGAGAATCGCTTCCGCAAAACTGCAGCGCTGGTTGCGAACGAATCGGCTGTCACTCAGGTAAGACCGGCATCCTATTTCGTAAGAGAAGAAAGAGAACGATGAATAAATTGAAAAAGACATTGAGCGAGGCGATCCAGGAACGGAGAGCGACTCCCAGCTTCGATGGAGCGCCGATTCCTGGGGAAGACCTGAAACAGATCCTCGATGCGGGTTTGCATGCACCCAGCGGATACAACATGCAGCCGTGGCGGTTTGTGGTGGTGCAGTCGGCGGAGCAGAAGAAGAGGCTGCGCGCGGCGAGTTACAACCAGGGCAAGGTGGAAGAGGCGTCTGCGGTGATTGTGGCCTGCGGCGATGCGGATGGATGGCGCCGGGATCTGGACCTGATGCTGGAGTTGGGACGGAAGGGCGGGATGCCGGAGAGTTACGCGGCACAGGCCCATAGCAGCGTTCCGAATTACCTGTCGAGTTTCAGCAACGGGCAGATGCAGGGATGGCTGAACAAGCAGGTGATGCTGGCGTTTACCCACATGCTGCTGATGGCTGAGGTGATGGGATACGACACGGCACCAATGGAAGGGTTCGAACAGGACAAGGTGCATGAGGTGTTGCGGCTTCCGCTGAGCTACTGGGTGGTGGCGCTGCTGGCGATTGGACACGCTAAGGGGCCGGACAAATTTTACGGTGGGCGGTTTGAGATGGGGCATACTGTGTTCGGCGAAGAGTTTGGCAAACCACTGAAATTGACATAAGGGCAACGGAGACGACCGGGCTATGAAGTTTGCACTGCGCGTTGTGGCTGTTCTTGTGTTGGTGGCGGTCGCGGCGGGGTTGCTCTTTTACCGGTATCCGCTATGGGTGGCGGATCGGCAGCTTCGATTTCATTTGTGGCGCAGCGGCGTGAAGAGCGAGTATGTCGAGGCGGGTGGGTACAGGCTGCATTATTTTGAGGCGTTGCCGTCGAATGGCGGTGCAGGGACGCCGCTGGTTCTGGTGCATGGGTTGGGTGCGCGGGGTGAGGACTGGGCGGCGATGATTCCTGGCCTGGCGGCGCAGGGTTTCCATGTGTATGTGCCCGATCTGTTGGGGTATGGGCGTTCGCCGCGACCGAATGTGGATTATTCGATCTCGCTGGAGGAGCAGACGGTGGCGCAGTTCATGCAGGCGACGCATGTGCCGCGCGCTGATGTCGGCGGTTGGTCGATGGGCGGGTGGATCGCGATGAAGCTGGCGTTGGATCATCCGGAGATGGTGGACCGGCTGGTGATCTATGACAGCGCGGGGATCTATTTCCCGGCGACGTTTGGGCCTGACTTGTTTACTCCAAATGATGTGGCGGGCGTGAAGGAGTTGTATGGGATGCTTTCGCCCAAGCCTTACAATGTGCCGAATTTCGCGACTGAAGCGGTGGTGCGGAAGTTGCAGGGGAATGCCTGGGTGGTGCGACGGAGCATGAGATCGATGACGCATGGGCGGGATCTGCTGGACTTCCGGCTGCACAATATCTCGCAGCCGATGCTGATCGTGTGGGGCGGGCAGGATGAGTTGATTCCGCCGTCGGTTGGAGAGTCGATCCATAAGAGCGTGCCGCAGTCTGTGCTGGACATCATTGGCGGCTGTGGGCACCTGGCTCCTGCAGAGTGCGCGAGGCCGGTGACGGAGGGGACGGTGGAGTTTCTTAAGATCGGATCCGCCGATGCAGGGTGGGAAGAAGACGTTTCCGGTTGGGTATTAGTGGTTGGTGTTGCGTCTAGTCGGGTTGCCACTGATAGGCGCCGGGTTGGGGCAGGCCGATGTGAGCGAGGACGCGGTGAACGAAGTTGCGGGCCATGTCGGTCGTGGTTTGTGGGTGGTTGTAGAGGGTGGGGATGGCGGGGAAGATGGTGGCGCCAGCGTCGGACGCGAGCTGCATGTTGCGGAGGTGGATGCGGTTGAACGGAGTTTCGCGGACACAGAGGATGAGGGGACGGTTTTCCTTGAGGCAGACGTCGGCGGCGCGCTGGATGAGGTTGGCGGCGAGACCGTTGGCAATGGCGGCTAGCGTACCCATGGAGCAGGGAAGGATGATCATGGCGTCGGTGGGATAGCTGCCGCTGGCGATGTTGGCGCCGATGTCGGTTTCGGGGTGATGCTGCACTTTGGGAGATGGGGCGCCGAGGAGTTTTTCGACGAGGTCGTTGCGGCCACTGAGGTGTAGTTCTTCCGCAAGGACTCGGAGCGCGTTTTCACTGACGACGAGATTGATTTTGGCGATGCGGTCGTCGTGCACGGCGGCGCGGAGGAGTTCGGCGGCGTAGATGGAGCCGCTGGCTCCGGTTATGGCGAGCGTGATGGTACGGGGTTCGGGCACAGGAATGATTATCGCCGAAGGGTTGGGGCATTACTCGAAAAAGGCGTAACAGTGATAAGAGGGATCAAAAAAACGATAAGAACGGATTTGGCCACTGCTGCCTTGGCTAGTGGTGTGGGTCGCGCAGGGCGTAGGCGATGAGGGTTTGGCCGTGTAGGTTGTGTGTGGTGTTGAAGGCTGAATTGCTGATTTCTTCCTGGTCGGGGATGGTGGGATCGAGTTCGCAGGCGACGATTTCTTCGGTGGTGGCGTGGATGAAGCAGAGCTCGCAGGTGGCGAGGTTGTCTTCTTCGGTGCGCATGGGTGGCCCGAAGGTGCGGCAGAGGATGGGGCGGTGTTCGTAGAGGTCGCAGGTGCCCGTGGTGGGGTCGAGGACGGGGCAGGGTTCGTTGTCGCCGAGTTCTTCAGTGAAGAGCGGAGAGGTTTCGTAATCTTCGTTGAGGATGCCGGTGGTGCAGTCGCCGGGGAAGAACGGGTCGAGGTGGGATACGGACGCGGCTGCTCTTTCGTGGATGTGCGCGGCTTTTTGCGGGTCGGTTTGTTCGAGTGCGGCGAGGCCTTCGCGGAGGCGTGCGGCGTCCTGGTGGGCGATGGGGAAGACGCCAATGCAGCATTGAGAGCAGCCAGGTTTGCAGACAAGATGGTGGCCGCCACGGCGGTAGGCGTCGGCTACTGCGGCGTCTACGATTTGGACGAGGGTGGAAGCGGACGGCACGTTTCAGACCTTTGGGGGAGGCGGGATGGAACTCGTGTCGCTGATCGATGGGCCGTGCGGCTGCTCGAGGAAGCGGGAGAGATAACGGAAGACGGTGCACCAGACGAGGACCATGAACTCAATACCCCAAAAGCCTTCCAGGTTCGATGAAATGTCAGAGATCTGAACCGCGAGGAACAGGAAGAACGACAACACGCCCGCGTAGAAGAGCAAACGGGGAAACCAGGCCAGAGAACGCTCCGGCCTGTAAAACAGCAGCAGCCTGCGCCACGCGGGCAGGACGTTAATATGTTCGGTAAACTTTGAGGTCTTCTCCTGGAGTTTGGAGCTCTGAGTGTGGGCGAGAAGGGAGTCTCTCTCGATGATGTCGCCAAGCATGGCGAGTTCTTTTTGAACGCGTTGGGCGCAGCCTTGGCCGTCGGGTGACTCAACCTGCGCGGAGAGCTTGAGCCACTGCTCCCAGAAAGCGATTCGCTTGGTGGCTTCGTCGATCTTGCGCTGGCGGGAGGAGGCGGCGTCACGGTCGCGGCTCCAGGACAAGACAACGGGGATGAGCGTGCCGGCAAGACCGAAGGCTCCGGCGATCAGGCCCCTCTTGACGTCATCTGAGATTGGCATCGTGCGGTTCTCCATCGACCGTGAGGTATTGGTCACGCGATTTCGATGGACACAGCATACATTTTCGCCACGAAGAACGGGTCGGACTGGCTGGCCAGCCGCGACATCTGGCTAGACAGCTTTGCGCTGGAAGGTCGTCTTCTTGGTGCCGGTGAAGGAGTCTTTCGCTTTAATCGAGGACGTGGAGGATGTGGCGAGGGACTTATCGCCGCTTTTTGCCTGGGCCGCGGCCTTTTCGCGCAGTGCCTGGAGTTTCTGGGCCTTTGGGCCAAGCCCGCGTTGCTTGATTTCGGCTGCTTTGGGAATGAAGTCATTCATGAGGAAATCGTATAACGCGCTGAGGTTTTTGAACAAGGCTGGCACCACGAGGGTTATCTGGGGATAGATGCCTAAAACCTAGAGGCAACGGCTAGAGCAGTGGTACAAAAGCAGATTCCTCCGCTTCGCTGCGGAATGACAAACAAAAAAGCGGAATGACTAACAAACACCGGAATGACCGAGGAAAGGGTAGTTACTTCAAGGAGGTTTGGAGGACTCGATCGAAGATCGCGTCTACGTTGGCTAGTTGGCGGTTGTAGTCAAAGGCGCGGGCTAGTTTTTCTGAGGAGAGTCGGGCGGTGATCTCGGGGACCTTGGCGATTTCTTCGCGGAAGATGAGGTCGTTCTTCCAGGAGTTCATGGCGTGGGACTGGACGAGGCGGTAGGCGTCTTCGCGGGACATGCCGGATTCAGCGAGGTCGAGGAGGAGTTGGCCGGAGAAGATGAGGCCGCCGGTGGATTCGAGGTTCTTCAACATGCGGGCGGGGTAGACGAGGAGCTTGTCGATGAGTTGCTCGGTTTTGTGGAGCAGGTAGTCGGTGAGGATAGTGGAGTCGGGGAGGATGACGCGCTCGGCGGAAGAGTGGGAGATGTCGCGCTCGTGCCAGAGGGCGATGTTTTCGTAGGCTACTTGAGCGTTGGCTCGGATGACTCGGGCGAGGCCGGAGATTTGCTCGCTCGTGATCGGATTGCGCTTGTGAGGCATCGCGCTGGATCCTTTTTGTTTTTCGCTGAAGAACTCTTCGGCTTCGCGAACCTCGGTGCGCTGAAGGTGGCGGATCTCGGTGGCGATTTTGTCGAGAGTGCTGGCGAGGATGGCGAGGGTGGAGACGTAAGCAGCGTGACGGTCGCGCTGGACGACTTGCGTGGCCACATCGACGGGGCGCAGGCCTAGTTCGGCGCAGATGGCTTCTTCGTGCTCGGGCTTGAGGTGGCCGAAGGTGCCGACGGCTCCGGAGAGCTTGCCGACGCGGAGGTCTTCGGCAGCGGCGTCGAAGCGAGCGAGGTTGCGCTGCATCTCGGAGTACCAGAGGAGCAGCTTGAGGCCGAAGGTGGAGGGTTCGGCATGAATGCCGTGGGTGCGGCCGATGATGGGAGTGTGCTTGAACTCGATGGCGCGTTTTTTGAGGGTGTTGGAGAGGGCGATGATGCCGGCGCGGATGATGGCGGAGGCTTCTTTGAGTTGGAGCGATTGCGCGGTGTCGACGACGTCAGTGCTGGTGAGGCCGTAGTGGAGCCAGCGCGAGTCTTCAGGCGCATTGATGTGTTCGGCTACGGTGGTGGTGAAGGCGATGACGTCGTGACGGACTTCGGCTTCGATCTCGTTGATGCGAGCAACCGTGAAGTTACCTTTGTCGCGGATGGCGTCGGCGGCGGATTGCGGGACGAGGCCGAATTTTGCAAGGGCCTGAGAGGCGGCGATTTCGACGGTGAGCCAGCAGCGGTATTTATTTTCGTCGGACCAGATTTTGGCCATCGCAGGGCGAGTGTAGCGAGCAATCATAGGGCCTTCCTTACTCGAGCATTCGTGGCGGGCGCGCAATGGCGGGTGTAGTGGGCGATCACAGTTGTCCCTTGGGAACTATCTTGTTTGGATACAGTTCCATTCTACCGGGATTGGTTTTTGTGCAGACCTCAAAGTATCGTATTACGATGTATCGTGATACGATAGATATATGGGGAACGTGAAAAGAACGGAGAAACAGGCTGCAGCGAAAAAGAAACTGCTTGCTGTGGCTGAGTTCCGCCATCATCTGAGAGCGTTTCTTAGATTCAGCGAAGTGGCTGCAGAAGAGGCCGGCCTGCGGGCGCAACAGTATCAGTTGCTGCAGGTAGTGGGTGCTGCGCCGGGAGACGAGCCGCCAACGATTGCTTACGTTGCCAACCGGCTTTTCTTACGGCACAACAGCGCAGTGGAACTGGTCGACCGCACTGAGCAGCAAGAGTTGCTGGAGCGAGAGGTTGACGCGAACGATCATCGAAAGATCCTGCTGCGGCTGACCCGGCGAGGGGAAGAGTTGCTGGCGTCGCTGGTGGTTGTGCATATGGAGCAACTGAAGCAGTGGGGGCCGGAGATGATCGAAGTGTTGCGCAGAGTTACCGGCGAAGCCAGTGGGGCACCGGCGCATGTAAAGACGGTGTCGCGAAATTAGGGGCGCACGAGACAAGATGCTCCGGGATGGCACGAACAACAGGATGGAGCAAAAACAAATGGAGTTGAGATGAGCACGACATCGCAGAGGCCTGTGGCGCAAGAGACATTGGGAGATTACTCGGCAGACAGCCGCATGCTGCTGCTGGCCGCGCTGGCCGCGGTTGTTGGCGCTGCCGGCGCTGTGTTTGCGTGGGTGTTGCTGAAGCTTATTTTCATTGTGACGAACCTTTTTTATTTTCATCGGTTCGCCACGAATTTTGTCGATCCCGGAACGAACACGCTGGGATGGAAGGCAGTGTTTGTCCCCGTGGTGGGTGGATTGATCGTGGGTGGCATTGCCAAGTTCGGCTCGGCGAAGATTCGCGGCCATGGCATGCCGGAGGCGATCGAGGCTATTTTGACGAGCGGGGCGAAGGTGGCGCCACGGCTGACGATATTGAAGCCTGTGGCTTCGGCGATCGCGATCGGATCCGGTGGGCCGTTTGGCGCGGAAGGCCCGATTATTGTGACCGGTGGGGCGGCGGGATCGTTGCTGGGACAACTGCTCCACATGAGTGACGCGGAACGGACAGTGCTGCTGGTTTCGGGCGCCGCGGCGGGTATGTCAGCGACGTTTATCGCGCCGCTGTCGGCGATTCTTCTTGCTGTGGAGCTCCTGCTGTTTGAATGGCGGCCGCGGAGTTTGATACCGGTTGCTGTTGCGAGCGTGACTGCGGCTGCTCTGCGCCGGCTGCTGTTGGGTTCGGCTCCGATCTTCGCAATGCCTCTGATGACCGGAAGCATCCATGAAGTCGTGATACCGTCCGCGCTGTTGCTGGGGTTGATTGCAGGCGTGCTGGCTCTCGTACTGAGCAAGTCGATTTATTTCTTTGAAGATTTTTTTGAGAAGCTGCCGATTCACTGGGCATGGTGGCCGGCGATCAGCGGTGTGGTGATCGGACTGGGCGGCCTGGTTTATCCTCCGGTGCTTGGTGTTGGTTATACCGTGATTCAGCGGCTGATCTCGGGGGAGTTTACGTGGCAACTGATCCTGGGAGTGCTGATTGTGAAGACTCTTATCTGGAGCTTCTCTCTGGGGTCGGGAACTTCGGGCGGCATTCTGGCTCCGCTGATTATGATTGGCGGCGGGATGGGAGCGGTGCTGGGACATGTGTTGCCGGCGATTGCTCCAGGGGCGTGGCCTTTGATTGGCATGGCGGCGGTGCTGGCGGGGGCTATCGGCGCACCGCTGACCGCGGCGATGATGGCGGTGGAGTTGACGCATAATAGCGGACTGATTCTGCCGCTGCTGATGGCTTCGGTGATGTCGTATGCCGTAACAGTGCTGTTGCAGAAGCGATCGATTCTGACGGAACGGTTAAGCCGCAGGGGTCTCCATCTGAGCCGGGAATACGGTGTCGATCCGCTGGAGACGATGATTGTTTCGCAAGCGATGCACACCAGCGTGTTTGCGCTGCGAGCCGATGCGACGCGAAAGGACGCGGCAGACTGGTTTCGAAAGATGGGAGAACGAGGCGCGGAGGCCTGGTCGCACTGGCAACGGTTGTTTCCTCTGCTTGACGCAGAGGGGAGGCTCGTTTCGATTTTGACTCGAACTCAGATGATGATTTCGGCGAAACAGGCAGACCTAAGCCAGCCGCTGGCGAAGGACGGCAATCGTTCGCCGAAGACGGTCGCCCCCACGGATACATTGCGCCAGGTGGCCGCGGAGATGGCAGACTCGCAACTGACGAGATTTCCGGTGCTGGACGAATCGGGCAAGTTTGTAGGCATTATTACCATCGACGACCTGCTGCTGGCGCGCAACAAGGAGAGGCAGCGCGAGAGCCATCGCACGCGAGTCTTGCGGCTACGATGGCCGTTTGGCCGCGATCGGGAGACTCCCGATGGTGCTGTCGAAGCTATAGAGGCTCTGGATGCTGAAGCGGAGGATCTGCCTCACGCGTGAGGTTATGCGGGGCTGACGCCGAAGAGAGCGGACATCTCGTCGTAAAGAAAGCCCCGGCCGGGTTTGTACGGCTGCACCCATTTGCCGTCGATAACGAACTGCGGGATGGCGCGCTTGCCGGTGTTGGCGATGACGAGGTCAGCGGCACCGGGAGTATTCTCGATGTCGACTTCTTTGTAAGGGATGTTGTGGGTGGTGAGGAAGCGTTTGGCCTCGCGGCAGTCGCGGCACCAGGCGGCTGAGTAGACGGTAAGATCCATGAGTTTATTTTAGCGATTAATCGCGTGATTTTCGGCGTGGTTGAGAGTGGCGAGGTGTTCGGAGATCGTCTTGAGGTCCGTAACGATGGTGTCTCCCATGTGTACTAGCGATGAGACACATTCGTCAGCAGCCTGAGAGTTGCCTGCGCCGCAAGCGTCGCGGACGAGAATCGGGATGATACCGAGATCGGCGGCGTGACGGCATGTGGGCTCGATGCCGATCTCGATGGCGATGCCGGCAAGGATGAGACTGCGGATGCCACAGTCTCGCAGAGCGAACTGGAGGGGCGTGCCCTCGAAGGCGGACATGGAGAGCTTGTCGAAGATGGCTTCGCTGGGAAGCGGCTGGAGTTCAGGGACAAGCTGGAATGCCGGAGAGTCGCGAAGAAAGGGAGAGGAGACGTCGGCGAGGTTCTGCTTGCGTTGCCAGGCCATGGCCATGCGGTACTGGAAGGCGCCCATCATCTCGGGCGGAAGAGACATGTGGCGCGTGAAGATGGTGCGAATCCCTGCTTTGCGTGTGGCGTTGAGGAGGGATCGGACTTTGCTGAGAATGGCTGGACCGTCGGGTATCTGCGGAACGATTCCGACTTGCATGTCATAGACGACAAGAGCGGTGCGATGCGGGTGTACCAGTTCACCGAGGGTTGAGAATATTTCGATTCCGTTCTGGGTTGTCATCATTTGATTCGCCCTGTTTCGTGAACTGCGTTATTGCTCGTGGTAGTTGCGGATGAGGCCGCCGTCGATGATGTAGGTGGACCCGGTGCAGTAGGCGCCGTCTTCTGAGGCGAGGAAGAGGGCGACGCCGGCGACTTCTTCCGGGGTGCCCATGCGGCCGAGGGGGATGTTGGCGAGGAGAGCGTTGAGTTCGGGTTTGTCGGCCATCATCCTGGTGTTGATCGGGGTGGCGATGGCGCCGGGGGCGATGTTGTTGACGGTGATGTTGAAGGGCCCGAGTTCGACGGCGAGGTCGCGCATGACCATGCGCATGGCTCCTTTGGAGGCGCAGTAGGTGGAGAAGTGCGGGAAGACCATGTCTTCGTGGACGGAGCTGATGTTGATGATGCGGCCGGGAAGTTTCGCTTTGATGAGTGGGCGCACGAAGGCCTGGGTGAGGAAGAAGGCGCCCTTGAGATTGACGTTGAGGACGGCGTCGTAGTCTTTCTCGGTGACCTCCCAGAAGGGTGATTCGATCTCGATACCGGCGTTGTTGACGAGGATGTCGCAGCGGCCGAGTTGTTTGTAGGCCTGGTCGACGAGGTTTTGCGTGTCGGTGAGGACGGAGACGTCGGCCTGAACGAGGATGGCTTTGCCGCCTGCGGCTTCGGCTTTGGTTTTGGTGTCTTGCGCCTGTTCGATGTGGTTGCGGTAGTCGACGACGACGGAGGCGCCTTCGCTGGCGAAGCGGATGGCGATGGATTGTCCGATGCCGGAGCCGGAGCCGGTGACGATGGCGACTTTTCCTGCTAGACGACCTGACATAGCTTCATCCTTGCTGAGCGGAATTGGAGTTGATGGAAGGATAGATGCGTTTGAGGGGACCTTTTCGCTTCGAAGGGCTTATTTTGATGAGGATTTTTTGCGCAGGGCCTTCTTTTTGATCTCAGCTGGGGATTTCTTCGCGGCTTTTTTCGCTGGTTTCTTTGCCGCTTTGGCAGGAGGCTTTGTTTTGTGTTTGGCGATGATTTCGGAGAGAAGGGTTTTGGCCTTTTCGAGTTCGGCGTGGCGTGATTTGGAGAGGTTTTTGCCGGCGCGATTGATGTAGAAGTTGAGCATGCGCATGCCCGAGGCTGTACCTTTGGGCGAGACTTTTTTTGACGCGAGCGCTTTGGCTATGGCTGATGCACTCTTGTTGAAGAGTCCCTGGTCGGGGTGGGTGGAATCGGTTGTGACTTTCGCTGACCATTTCTTTTTCGTCGCCATCGGGGTCTCCTGGGTAGGCGCTTCTTCTCCTAAGATGCGGGCCGATGACTTTTCCAGGCGGCGCTTGCGGAAGAAATTTGTGAGGAGGGTGCCGCACTCTTCAGCGAGAAGGCCGGGGAGGAGGTCGAGCTTGTGGTTGAGCTGGGGGTGGTTGAGGACGGAGAGGACGCTGCCACAGGCTCCTGCCTTTGGGTCGGGGGCGGCGTAGACGAGGCGGGAGATGCGGGCGTGGAGAATGGCCCCGGCGCACATGGCGCAGGGTTCGAGGGTGGCGTAGAGGGTGCAGTCTTCGAGGCGGTAATTTTTGAGGGCGAGGCCGGCTTCGCGGAGGGCGACGATCTCGGCGTGGGCGGTGGGGTCGGAGTCGCGGAGGACCCGGTTTTGGCCGCGGCCGATGATTCTGTTTTCGTGGACTACGACTGCGCCTACCGGGACTTCGCCGTTGGCTTCGGCGGCTTGGGCTTCGGCGATTGCGGCGCGGAGGTAGTCGAGGTCCTCCACTACGCCGGCTCCTGTTGGGAGAGGCAGTGGAGGGTGCCCAGGCCCCAGACGAGATCGACGGCGTGGATGCCGATGACTTCGCGATCGGGGAAGCAGCGGGCGATGGTGTTGAGGGCGTGGCGGTCGTTGCAGTCGTTGAAGGTAGGGACGAGGACGAGATCGTTCGCGATGTAGAAGTTGGCGTAGCTGGCGGGGAGGCGCTGGCCCTCGAAGACTACGGGTGAGGGCATGGGAAGTTTGACGATCTCGAAGGGTTCGTTTTGGAGGTTGCGGAAGCTGCGGAGGCGGTCGAGATTTTCTGCGAGCGGAAGATGGTTTTCGTCGTGGGTGTTGGTCTCGACGCAGGTAAGGATTTTATTTTCGTCGACGAAACGGGCGATGTCGTCGATGTGGCCGTGGGTGTCGTCTCCGGCACAGCCTTTGTGGAGCCAGAGAACTCTTTCGATGCCGAGATAGTCGTGGAAAGCTTGCTCGAGGTGGCGGCGGGTTTCGGCTTCGTCTCCGAGGCCGGGGTTGCGTTGTTGGATCTCGCTTAACAGGCACTCTTCGGTGGTGAGGAGGAGGCCGGCGCCGTTGGTGTCGATGCTGCCGCCTTCGAGGACGACGCGGTGGAGCTTGGCTTTGGAATCTCCGGAGGGGAGTTCGATCTCGGGTTTGAACTCGGGCATGTCGTAGTGTCTGGCGATGTGGTGGGGGATCTGGTCGTCGCGGTGGTAGTTGTCGTACTTGGCCCAGGCGTTGAACTTCCAGTTGGTAATGGCGAGTTCGCCTTGCGGATTTTTTACGAAGATGGGGCCGGAGTCGCGGAGCCAGACGCGGTCGGTCTGCCAGTGATGGAAGTGGAGGCGGGCGAGGTTGGCTCCGGCGCGGCGGAGGTGGCCGGTGGCACGATTTTCTGCGTCGGCGTTATTGACGAGGATGTGGACGTCTTCGACCTGGGAGAGGTGGCGAACGATTTCGGCGTAGACCCAGGGGATGGGCTGAAATTTTCCGGGCCAGTCCTCGGCGTTATGGGGCCATGCGATCCAGGTGGCGGCGTGAGGAGCCCACTCGGCGGGCATGCGGTAGTCGGTCGGCTTTGGGTCGGTGCTCAGAGGGTACCCCCTACCCGTACAAAAGTGTGCAAAGTCTAAGAACCAAAAGCTTTAGGCCTGGACTTCCGTTTGGCGAAGAGTATCAGGCATTGGGTCACGGTCTGATGAACGTGGCTCTCCGGCGCTCTTCCTTGTCAAGTATAGAGGGTGTTTCTTTGCTGACTATTCCATCGCTTCGTAAGCCATGGTCCAAAAGTCGGTGAAGAATCTGGGTGGTTCCGGCGAATCCATCATGCGCTGGGTGAAGAGGATGCCGATCATACGTTCGGCGGGATCGATGTAGGCGGTTGTGCCGGTGCCGCCGGTCCAACCGTATCGGCCGGGAGTGTGGTAGATCTCACTGCGGCGGATGTCGACTGCCATTCCCAGTCCCCAGCTGGAGTGGGTTTCGAAAAAGATTTCGGAGCCTGCTCGTTGCTGGGGTGTGAGTTGATCGGAGGTCATCAGGTCTACGGTGGCGCGAGAGAGAATCTGCTCGCGGCCGTGACGGCCTTTGTTCAACATCATTCGGCTGAAGGCGAAGTAGTCATCGATGGTTGAGACGAGGCCACCTCCGCCGGATTCTGAGGGTGGTTCGGAGGCCCAGGCACTACTTGCGGGGTCGTCAAAAGAGTCCAGTCGGCTCGTCTGACGATTGAAGAAGTAGACGCCCGGCAGGCGATTGATTTTTTCGGGAGGGACGTGGAAGGCGGTGTCTTTCATGCCGAGGGGATCGAAGATTTTTTCGCGCAGAAAAGTCCCGAAGGATTGTCCCGAGACGCGAGCGATCAGGCACCCGAGCACATCGCCACTGGTGTGGTACATCCAGCGCTCACCCGGTTGTGCCATCAAGGGAAGCGAGCCGAGGCGCTGGAGCCATTCGTCCATGGTGGGCGCTTGCGTGGGCCGTGGTGGGCCGTCGCCGCCGATGCGGTATTCGCGGATGAATTTTTGGATGGGATAGGTGTTAGGCATGGCCATGACGCTGCCGAAGCCCATGCGGTAGGTCAGTAGATCGCGAACGGTGATGCTGCGCGCGGCAGGAACCGTGTCGTCGATCTCAGATGCGATGGATTTGAGGACGCGGCGGTTGGCGAGTTCGGGGAGCCAGGGATCGATTGGGTCGTCGAGGCGTAGTTTGCATTCTTCGACGAGGATCATGGCTGCGACGGCTGTGATGATTTTTGTGATGGAAGCGATGCGGAAGATGGTGTCTCGCGTCATGGGGGCTGGATTGTCGAATGCCAGGGTGCCGAGGGTCTCGGTGTGGACATCGTCGTGGTGGCTGACGAGGGCGACGAGGCCGGGCATCTCTTTGCGTTCGATGTGTCCGGACAGAACTTGATGCATTCGATCGAGGCGCGACTTCGAAAGACCTGTCATACTCTTTTCGATTCGGTTCCTGGGTGTGGGTTTCTAATTTTTCTTTGAATATGAGGTAGGTGGTCGGCAAGGATGAGTCGGTTCATTGCGACTGCGGGAAGGTGACGTTGAGTTTTTGGGTGATGAGGGGTCTGGTGGGTTGGGTGAGGCTTGTGGGGTCGTAGTTGTTGGCGTAGTCGAGAGGCATAACGTAGCCCAGTGTCGACCAACCCCAGAACGGGTTCATCCCGTTTCCCTTGCCGGTGTCGGAGTCGTAGTACTCGCGTGTGACGGGATTGATGTCGAGCATCATCATATGAAATGTCCGGTCGGCGAGTTCTTTGGCCTCGGCGCGGTAGCCGTATTTGATGAGGCCGTGGAAGATCATGTAGTTGGTTGGAATCCAGGTGGGTCCGCGCCAGTTGCAACCGCCGTGGGTTCCTTCGAAGAAATCAGGCTCGGTGATGGCGTAGGTGGCGACGGGATATTTGAGCCAGAACTCGTGCTCGTTCATGAGGTGCTCTTTGACAAGCCGTCGGGCGCGATCGGGTGGGGCGACGCCGGCCCAGAGAGGGATGAAGCCGGCGACGGTTTTGATGTGGATCTGTTTGCCGGTTTTTTCGTTGCGGTCGTAGTAAAAGCCGTCTTTTTCGTCCCAGAATACGTCGTTGATGCGTTTTGCAAGCTGGTCGGCTTGCGCGGTGAAGTGTTGCGCGTCGGATTGATTTCCCAGTTTGGCGGCGATGAGGGACATGGCTCGCAACTCGCGAACGAGGTAGCATGCGAGGTCTACGCCTTCGTCGTTGTAGGATTCCTGAGGGCCGGAGCGGCTGAGCTGGTTGTCCATGCCGCTGGCATCGGAGCTGTTCCAGACGGGCAGGCCGTTGTGGTCGGAGTCGTACTCCATCCAGCGCGCGAGATAGAGCTTGAGGCGTGCGTAGTCTTTTTTACGGAGCCACTCGTAGTCGTCGCCGCGCTGTTTGGAGCCGAGGACGGCAAGTTGCGCGAGGAAGGGTTTGAACATCTGCGTGGGGCGCGGGAATTTCACGCCGAGAGTTCGGGAGACGAAGCCGTCGGGCTGCTGGCGGTCGAGGAAGACTTCGAGATTGGAGAAGTCAAACTTGCTGACGCCGTAGTAGGAGAGGTAGACGTTTTCGAAGTAGAGGTCCCAGTCGAAGAACTCGCCGTAGGCGTAGCCGGTCAGGAGCTTTTCCTGTGAGCCGGGGAAGGAGTGAAGGCCGCGGGTGGCGATGTCCTGATTGACCTGCTCGAGGCGGGTTTTCAGCTTCGCGGAGGTCAGGGTGTTGGGGAGATTTTCGGCCGCCTGTGCTCTGCTGCTTTCGGAGGATGTTGCGAGGAGGAAGGTGATGCAGGCAGCGATGAAGAAACGGGTTCTCACGTCTGTACCTTATCTTTTGGAGTTGAGGTTGCACAAGCGCGGAGGCGGGGCGAGAGGTGCGGCGGCTGTGCCACGCTTTGCGCTGGAGTTTTTGGATGACTATTGTTCTTTGAAGATGAGGTAGGTGGTGGTGGTGCCGGGCGCGATCTTGACCCAGTGGGGGATGCCGGCGGGAATGTGGAGGATGTCTCCTGGATGGAGGAGGATTTCTTTTCCGCCCTGGATGCCGGAGCCGAGGGACTCGCCGGAGACTTTCGGGCCGCTGTTGGGACGTTCCTGCAGCATCGTGCCGCCGTAGACGAGAGTGATGTTGCCCTTTTTGACGACGATCTGGTCGGCCCAGGATCGATGACGCTCGGCGTTGCCGGTGCGGAGGCGGACGACGAGGAGGGTACGGTCGTTGCCGTAGTCGTCGAGGGTTTCTACGGCGAAGCCGGTGGGGTCTTTTTTTGCGGCGGCCGTCAGTTTGGCTTCGCGCTGCCGGAGGTCGGCGGTGGTGTGGAGGGTGGGGGTTGGAGCAGTCTGGGCGATGAGAGGTGTTGCTGCGATGAGGGCTAGGGAGAGGATGATGCTACGTGGCATTCTGACTCCTTTGGATTGCTTTGCGATTGTGGCCTTTGAACGAAAGGATACCCCAGGGGCTAAAACTCCTCTTTTTTGCTGGGCTTGGAAAGGCCAAGCCTGAAGGCTTGGCTTACCTAGAAGCGAGACCTCAGCGAATCGTGGGACCGCGCCGGAATGCTACTTTTGGCTAAGAGAGCGGCGCCCTGCCTAAGGGAAGCAAATAGTTTGGGATGAGGTCGAGGCGGTCGAGATATTTGGTGTGGACGTGAGGATAGTCTTCGTATTGCTTGCGGACGGGGTTGTTTTGGATGTACAGAAGTTGAGTGTCGTAGTCGTCGGAGTCTCGGATGCGGTGTTCGTGATAGCCGCTGTGCCAGATCTCTCCTGCGGATTGTTTGCGAACTGCGAAAGAATATCCGCCCTTAATGAACTGGACGCATTTTGCGGTTGATTGGTCGTTGGCTGGCGTAATCAAGACATGGACGTGGTCTTGCATGACGACGAAGGCGTGGAGTTGGAAACGGTTTTTGTCGCGATGCTGGAAGAGAGTGTTAATGAAGAGGTCGGCGTTAGCGGTGCGCTGGAAGTGACGGTGTCGCTGGAAGGTCAAGATCGTGATGGCATAGGTGCTCTGCTTTTGGCGGATTGTAGACATCGAGAGAAAGCATACCCCAGGGGCTAAAGCCCCCTTTTGTTGCTCGGCTGGGAGGGCCAAGCCTGAAGGCTTGGCTTACCTAGAAGCGGTTCGCGCATTCGCGCGAATGCCCACATCTCAAATCGAGATATGGGGCACCCGTTTTTGTGGCTTCAGCCAGATGTCGGCCACCCAGCTGCACTTTTATTGTCTTGACCACGGACCTGTGTGGAACGAGCTTTTGCTCATATGTGGAAGGATGTGTTTTCGTAATGCATCAGCCTTGCCAGTCAAGATGTCGAGAGTATCAGGATCGGTAGGGGCATCGATCGGGATCAATTCCTGCAGCGAAAGACCGGAGCGTGCGGCCGTGATCCATTCTTCGATTCCTTCGATGTATCGTTGGAGTGCATCGTGCGGACTTCTGTGGTCGTCGTCCATTTCCAAATATGTTCGTGGGAAATCGCCTACAAATACCCAAGTCCATTGATCTTTACCAAGTTTTGCAATGTCGGCGCGGAATAGAAAAATCGCGACAACGCCACCGAATCCGTCTGCAAAGAATCCTTCTTTAAGTCGCAGACACCAAGCGAATGAACGGATGAAACGTTCGGCCTCATTCGCCATTTCTCTTAGGAGGCGTGTATCTACGTCATCGTCGCCGACAATGCTGTGTAGTGCGATAACTTGCTCAGGGTTGGACATCGCTAGTCCAAAAAGCGTTTGGCTATGCCTTCGTAGGCGTCGATGCGGCGGTCGCGTAGGAAGGGCCAGTGCTGGCGGGTTGCTTCGATGAGTTTGGGGTCGAGGTCGGCGATTAGTATCTCTTCTTTGTTGTGGCTGGCTTTGGCGAGGATGCGGCCGAAAGGGTCGGCGATGAAGCTGCCGCCCCAGAACTCGATTCCGGATTGTGAAGTGTGGTCGCCGGGGCCGTGGAGTTCGAGGGTGGCGGGGTTGCCGTCGGCGGCGGTGACTTTGAATTTGACGTCGCCGTGCTCGTGGCCTACGCGGTTGACGGCGCAGACGAAGACTCCGTTGGCGATGGCATGGGCGCGCTGGGCGGTCTGCCAGGCTTCGTATTGGGCGGTGCCGAACTCCTCTTTTTCAGAGGGGTGCCAGCCGATGGCGGTGGGGAAGAAGAGGATTTCCGCGCCGCGGAGGGCGGTGAGGCGGGCGCCTTCGGGGTACCACTGGTCCCAGCAGACGAGAGTGCCGATGGGGCCTTGCGTTGTCTGGGTGGATTTGAAGCCGAGGTCGCCGGGGGTGAAGTAGAACTTTTCGTAGTAGAGCGGGTCGTCGGGGATGTGCATCTTGCGGTAGGTGTCGGCGATGGTGCCGTCTTTTTCGATGGTGACGGCGGTGTTGTGATAGAGGCCGGGGGCGCGGCGCTCGAAGAGGCTGGCGACGAGGACGACGCCGGTTTCGCGGCACACACGGGTGAGGGTGTCGGTGGAGGGGCCCGGGATGGGCTCGGCGAGACCGAAGAGGGCGTGGTCTTCGCGTTGGCAGAAGTACTGGGCGCGGAAGAGCTCGGGGAGGCAGACGATTTGAGCGCCCTGGCGGGCGGCTTCGTAGACGCGCTCGGCGGCTTTGTCGAGATTTAGCTGAGTGTCCGGGTCGCAGGACATCTGGATGAGGGCGACGCGCTTGGTCGCGCTGGATTTGCTGGTGTCTGTGGTCATGGCGGTCTTGTTTAGTCTATCGGGATTCAGTGGCGAGGTGGAAAGAAGGAGAGGCAACTGCAAAAACAGAGGCAGGTCCTCCCGCTACGCGGAAGGATGACAGCCAGAAAGCAGAGGCAACGACAGAAGCAGATTCCTCCGCTGCGCTACGGAATGACAAAAAAAAGCATTTACGGAATGACAAATGGCATTTGCGCTGCGAATGTCAGACGACGGCGGCATGCCGCTTAGAGCTAGGTTTTGTCGGACGTGCGAGGCACGGTGCGGGCGACGGGTTCGAGGCGATTCGAGCTTTGGAAGGGCAGCATCCAGCCGGGGTACTCGGGGGGCAGTGCGCTGACTTCGTCGAGTTGCTTGAGTTCGTCGGCGGTGAGCTTGAGGTCGACGGCGGCGAGGTTGTCGTTGAGTTGGTCGAGGCGTTTGGCTCCGATGATGATGGAGGTGACGACGGGTTTGGCGAGCAGCCAGGCGAGGGCGATTCGGGCCGGACTGCAGTTGTGGGCTTTGGCGATGGGAGCCATCAAGTCGAGGATGCGCCAGGTGCGCTCTTTGTCGACGAAGGGGAAGTCGAACTCGGAGCGGCGGGAACCCTCGGGCTTTTGGTTTGCGCGGCTGAATTTGCCGGAAAGAAGGCCGCCGGCGAGGGGGCTCCAGACGAGGAGGCCGGTTTTCTCGGCTTCGAGGAGAGGGACGAGATCGCGTTCGAGGTCGCGGCCGGCGATGGAGTAGTAGGCCTGAAGGGTGTCGAAGCGGGCGAGGTTTTTGAATTGGGAGATGGCGAGGGCTTTGGCGAGTTTCCAGGATTGCCAGTTGGAGACGCCGATGTAGCGGACTTTGCCTTGCTGGACGAGGGTGTCGAGGGCGCGGAGGGTTTCTTCGATGGGGGTGATGGAGTCGTTGCCGTGGATTTGGTAGAGGTCGATATGGTCAGTCTGGAGGCGGCGGAGGCTGGCGTCGACGGCGTCCATGATGTGTCCGCGGGAAGCGCCGACGTCGTTGCGACCCTGGCCGGTGCGGCCGAAGACTTTGGTAGCGATGATGACGTCTTTACGGGGGATGTTGAGGTTTTTGAGGGACTGGCCAAGGGTCTTTTCGCTCTCGCCCTCGGAGTAGACGTCGGCGGTGTCGAAGAAGTTGATGCCGCCGCCGATGGAGGCTTTGACGAGCTCGTCGGCTCCAGCCTGATCGACGGTGCCGATGGCTCGGAAGAGGCCGGTGCCACCGTGGAAGGTCATGGTCCCGAAGCAGAGGGTGGAGACGAGGAGGCCGGTGTCGCCAAGAGTCTTATATTGCATGGGATTTCCTTTTTTGCCGAGGGTGTCGGCCGATACGAGGTTGGATGATCTGAGGCGGATGTCTGATTCAGATGAGGAGCGGCGGTTATGGGCAAAAAGCCCCCGATTTTTCGCTGAGGCCGCTTTTTTCAGGCGGAAATATCTGATACGTTGGAAGAGCCGGAGAATCCATGATGCTTCTGCGGCTCTTCCATCCTCTCAGCTGTCCATTTCAGTAGCCGCAGTGCGCGGCCGTCGTGTATTTCATGCAGAAGGAGTTTTATTTTGAGCGAGCTTCGTGAATTTTTGGAACTTTCGTATAGTGAACTCGAGGATCTGAACCTGGCGGCGAAGGATCAGCGCAAGAAGCGCGTTGCCGCCGATGTGATTCAGGAAGAACGGCTGAAGTACCTGACCGATGAGCGGCGGATCAAGGCTGTGACGGTGCTGTTCAGCGACCTCGAAGGCCGGCTGCACATGCTGGACTACGACAAGAAGTTCCTGGTGAAGAGCTACGACAACCTGACGTTCGACGGCTCGTCGATCCGCGGCTTTACGGCGCAGCGGGAGAGCGATCTGCGGCTCGGGATTGACTGGAGCGCTTTCTACTGGGCGCCGGCGGACGTATTTGGGCCGGGCAAGGTACTGGTGTTCGGCGAGGTGATCGACAAGAACGGCTCGACGTACAGCGCGGACATTCGCGGAGTGCTGAAGCAATTTTCCGATGAGCAGTTCAGCAAGCATGGATACACGCTGAATGCTGCCAATGAGATTGAAGGGTTTCTGTTCGAGGGCATCGATGCAGAACGCAACTACCACGACACGGGAAGCTTCGAATACGTCAACAAGGGCGGGTACTATCACTCGCTGCCGGGAGACCCGCTGCGCGAGTTCATCGATACGACTGCGGAGGTGCAGCGTTCGATGGGGTTCGAAAACGAGAAGGACCATCCGGAGGTGGCGCCGAGCCAGTTTGAGATTAACTACTCCTATGGTGAGGTGGTTGCGGCGGCGGACCAGATTCAACTGTATAAGCTGATTTGCCGTCAGGTGGCAACGCAGATGGGGATGACGGCGAGCTTTCTGCCGAAGCCGGTGGTGGGGGTGAACGGCAGCGGGATGCATACGAACGTGTCCATTACAAAGGGCGGGAAGAACCTGTTCTGGGATCCGAAGGGCGAGGAGAAGATCTCCAAGCTGGCGTGGCAGTTTACGGATCGCATTCTGACGCATGGCAACGATATCTGCCTGGTGTTGAATGCGAGCGTGAATGCTTATCGGCGGCTGGACCCTCACTACGAGGCGCCGAACCAGCTGAATGCCTCGGCGGTCAACCGTGGGGCAATGGTTCGGATTCCGATCGGCAATGAGAAGTCTTCGAGGATTGAGGTGCGTGCGGTTGCTCCGGATGCGAATCCTTACATGGTGCTGTACTCGATCTTCAAGACCGGACTGCAGGGCGATACGGCGCGGATCAAGAACCTGCGGCAGGCGGAGCGGTATCTGCCGGATAACATTTACACGGCGCTTGAGAACTTCCGGGGGGCGGAGTGGACGACGACGTTGCTGGGCGCGGATGTGAAGGCGCGGTATGGCGACCTGAAACAGGCTTCTGCGGATCGTTGTCCGCGGCTGCTGGGTACGATTGTGAAGGCGCCTGAGGTGCAGTTCCACCATGATGTTTATAACCAGCTGCTCTGGAACAAGTTCTAGGGTTGGTTTCAGATTGGAAGGAGGCCGGTGAGATTTCATCGGCCTTTTTCTTTTTAATCGGCGCGTAAGTTGCAGCATGCTAGAGTTTGAGCCACATGAGAACTTCGGCCTGGTTGAGTTTCACGGCTTGTGGAATTGGGTTATTTCTGTCTGGTTGCGGTGGAGGGAGTGTTCCGGCGGCACCCGTGGCTCCGGCGGTAAGTCCGTTGGCGGGGAATTGGCTGATCACTGGGCCGATGCCGACCTATAGCGTTACTTTTCCGGGGACGAATGTATTCAGTCTCGCGATGAGCTTTGACGTTACCGACAACAACATAACCGCGTCCGCATATGGCAGTGGGTTCTGCGCGTCGACATCTTCGCCGCCGATTTACAACGAGGCATTTTCCTTCGAAAGTCTGACCACCGGGGTAATTGCTACGGACGAGAGCTTTTCCTTGCAGAGTCCTCAGAACATTCCCGATTATTCGCTTTCACTGCAGGGGAAGGTTCCGGAGATGAATGCAGAGCAGTTCGCAGGGACGTATGCGGCTACTTTCAATTCGATCGGGTCAGCGTGCGTTGGGAACTCCGGCGGGACGTTTACGGCAGCTTCTTTTCCGATCGTGAGCGGGGTTTACGCCGGAATGGGAAAATTCCAGTCGCTCACGAATGGAGTTCTAACCGTGACGCCTGTCACGATAGAGGCGACGCTGCAACAGGGTGCTGCGGTGCTTGATCCTGCAACGGGGCTTTCCAAGCCAAGCAATATAGCGATTGGCGGGAGCATTCGTGTGCAGGGATTTCCGTGCTTTACTTCAGGGACCACGAACACAACTCTATTCGGCCCGAGCAAAGAACCGTTTAGTTCGATCGCGGGTAATATCATGCGCGTGAGTTTCACGATGGACAACGGGGCAACATTGATCTTGACAGGTGCGTTGACCGACGCGACGGAGAATCATATTTCAGCTTTGTTCTCTGTCGACCCGTTCGTGCAAGGATGTGGCACGGGTTCCTCCATTGTTCCGGCTGTGGATCTGACTAGGCAGTAATAAGTGGCCGAAGAGATTTTTGCGATGTCTGGTGCGACTATCATCGGTTCCCTCTGTCAGTTGACATGAAGGATCGGGTGCTGCATTCTTCTGCTGTTACCCCCCACGGAGGTTTCTCTTGGATTCGACGCGTGTGGATGAGCGAAATCCTTGGCTGGTTCCGGCGGCCGTGCTGGGTGGGTGCATGTTGCTGGGGCTTGTGCTCGGCGGGTGGATGCTGGGAACAGAGATCAAGGAGACTCGTCTTTCAGACCGTTATGTGACGGTGAAGGGGCTGGTGGAGCGTACGGTGAAGTCGGACAGCGCGGTGTGGCCGGTGACGTTCAAGGAGACGGGAAACGAACTGCAACAGGTGTATGCGAAGAGCGAAGAGGACAGGGCAGCGGTGCTGAAGTTTTTTGCGGCACAGGGGATTTCGCCGCAGGAGATTTCGGTGGGGCAGATTCAGGTGACGGATAAGCAGGCCAATGAGTATGGCGGGAATAATACGGGTGGGCCGCGGTATATCGTGCAGCAGACGGTGACGGTGAGCTCGGGTGATGTGGATAAGATTTCGAAGGCGGGTCAGAAGACGGCGCAGTTGTTGCAGGCCGGGATTATCGTCGTCGGCGGATATGGGCAGGGGATACGGTATGTGTTCAACGGGCTGAACGCGCTGAAGCCGGACATGATTACAGAAGCGACGAAGAATGCGCGGGCGTCGGCGGACAGGTTTGCGGCGGACTCGGGGAGCCAGGTGGGGTCGATCCGTTCGGCGAATCAGGGGGTGTTTTCGATCTCGGCAGCGGATGCGACTGAGGGCGGGATAGTGGCTCAGGATGAAGGCGGCACCGGCATGCCAAACTCGGATTCCAGCATCATGAAGAAGGTTCGCGTGGTCTCGACTGTGGATTATTATCTGGTTCGATAAGCGCACGGTCGGCCGCATGTCGTTGCTAGGCGTCTTGCGCGGGTGGTAGCCTTCGAATACTACCTTTTTCCGCCGGAGTCTACGTCAATGCAGGCAAGCTACAACGGAATCGCAGTGCCCACCAACGGGCAAGCCATCGAATACAGCAACGGCAAGTACACGGTGCCGGACCACCCGATCATTCCTTTTATCGAAGGCGACGGCACGGGGCGAGACATCTGGAAGGCTTCGCAGAGGGTATTTGATGCCGCGGTGGAGAAGGCTTACGGTGGCAAGCGGAAGGTTGCGTGGTTTGAGGTGCTGGCCGGGGAGAAGGCTTACCGGCAGACGCAGAACTGGTTGCCGGACGATACCGTGAAGGCGACGGTGGATTTTCGCGTTTCGATTAAAGGGCCGTTGACGACGCCGGTGGGTGGCGGGATTCGTTCGCTGAATGTGGCGTTGCGCCAGTTGATGGATCTGTATCAGTGTGTCCGTCCGGTGAAGTACTACGCGGGCGTGCCGAGTCCGGTGAAGCATCCGGAGAGGCTGGATGTCGTGATCTTCCGTGAGAATACGGAGGATATTTATGCCGGGATTGAGTTCCGGGAGGGGACGCCTGAGGCTGCGAAGTTCATTGCGTTTGTGAATGACGACATGCTGAAGGGCGGTAAGAAGAAGATTCGGCTGGACTCGGGTGTGGGGGTGAAGCCGATCTCGATTACGGGATCGAAGCGGCTGGTGCGGGCGGCGATTCAGTATGCGCTGGACCATGGGCGCAAGGTCGTGACGCTGGTGCACAAAGGGAATATTCAAAAGTTTACTGAGGGCGCGTTTCGCGAGTGGGGTTACGAGGTGGCGTCGCAGGAGTTCCGCGACCAGACGGTGACGGAGCGGGAGAGCTGGATCCTTGGGAATCTGGAGACGAATCCGAAGCTGACGGCGGAGGAGAATGCCGCGTTGATTGAGCCGGGGATTGAGTTTGCGTCGAAGGAGTTTGCGGCAGAGGTGGTTGCCGAGGTGAAGAGTGTGATCGCATCGATTGGGGCTTCGCATGGCGGCGGAAAGTGGAAGAAGAAGATTCTGATTAATGACCGGATTGCGGATTCGATCTTTCAGCAGATCATTCTGCGGCCAGAGGACTATAGCGTGCTGGCGACGACGAATTTGAATGGCGACTATATTTCGGACGCGGCGGCGGCGCAGGTGGGCGGGTTGGGGATTGCTCCGGGCGGAAATATTGGCGATGGGTATGCCGTGTTTGAGGCGACGCATGGCACGGCTCCGAAGTATGCGGATAAGGATGTGATCAATCCGGGGTCGGTGATGCTGTCGGGCGTGATGCTGTTTGACTTTCTGGGCTGGCCGGAGGCGGCGCGGCTGATTGAAAGCTCGATGGAAAAGACGATTGCGCAGAAGTATGTGACGTATGACTTCGAGCGCGGGATGCAGGGAGCGACGAAGGTGAAGACGAGCGAGTTTGCTACTCGGATGATCGAGAATATGTAGCGACCGCGGATCTTCGCGGATCGAAGGAAAGGCGTAACAGTGATCGAAGGGATTTAAAAGGCGATAAGAGCGGATTTGGTCCTGTCGCCGCATTGGGTTATCACGCTGGATTGATTTTGATTTTTAGAGAGGGATGAGATGCGGAAGAAGGTAACGGTTGTTGGTTCGGGCAATGTTGGAGCGACGGCAGCGCATTGGATTGCGGCGAAGGAACTGGCGGATGTGGTGTTGCTCGATGTGATCGAGGGTGTGCCGCAGGGGAAGGCGCTGGATCTGCTACAGGCGATGCCAATTGAGAAGCGCGACTGCAGTATCGTCGGGACGAATGATTATGCGGATACGAAGGACTCGGATGTGGTGGTGATTACGGCGGGAATCGCGCGTAAGCCGGGGATGAGCCGCGATGATCTGCTCAATACGAACTTCAAGATCATGAGCGATGTGGTGTCGAAGGTGGTTGCTGCGTCGCCGAACTGCGATCATTATTGTGGTATCGAATCCGCTGGATGCGATGGCGCAGACGGCGTTCAAGCAGGCGGGGCTGCCGCGTGAGCGCGTGATCGGAATGGCTGGGGTGCTGGATTCGGCGCGGTTCCGGACGTTTATTGCGCAGGAGCTGAATGTGTCCGTCGAGAATGTGACGGCGTTTGTGCTGGGCGGCCATGGCGACACGATGGTGCCGCTGTCGCGTTATTCGACTGTTGCGGGGATTCCGATTACGGAGTTGATTGAACCTGCTCGGCTGAAGGAGTTGGAGACGCGTACGGCGAATGGCGGCGCGGAGATTGTGAAGCACTTGAAGACGGGCTCGGCGTACTATGCTCCTTCGGCTGCGGCTGTTGAGATGGTTGAGGCGATCTTGAAGGACAAGAAGAAGATTCTGCCTTGCGCCGCTTATCTGCAGGGGGAGTATGGGATTTCGGGGCTTTATGTTGGCGTGCCTTGCAAGCTAGGAGCGAAGGGGCTGGAGCAGATTATCCAGATCAAGCTGACGGCTGAGGAGCAGGCTGCGCTCCAGAAGAGTGCGGATTCGGTGAAGGAGCTTTGTACGGTGATCGGGATGGCGTAACGACAGTTGATCGTTGCTCGCTAATTGTTCGTTAGAAACGAGGAGCCCGCCTGGTTGAGCGGGCTCCTTTTTTGACGAAGGATGTCACACGAAACGACACGGGCGATTTGCATTTACTTTTTTGCGATCACGATCGGCTGATAGAACGATGTCTCTGCTGGTTCGAGCCACTCGACTGTTGTGAAGCCAGCCTGCTGCAGTGAGTTGGAAAGATCATCTCGCAATAGTGCGTGATAACGCGAAACGTAATGTTTCACTGTCCATTGCGCGGGCATTTCCGAAGAGATATAGAGATGAAGGTCATACTCATCGCCATCCCAGTCCCACACCTGATGGACGATGCGACGATTGCCTCGAACTCCATAAAAAGCAGGGGGCTGAATTGTTGGCCGCGTTTGGATCAGCTGGTCGTAATCTCGAATGGTCGCCAGCAAGATTCCGCCCGGTCTTAGTTTGGCTGCCATCTCTTGTAGCGCCCGACGGCGATCTTTCTCCAGGAGCAGATGAGGGAGGGCATTGTCTGCAGCCAGTACAGCATCGAAGTCACCTTCCTCGACAGGGCTCAGGTCCCGCATGTCTGCTACGTGAAACTGAATCTTCACTCCTCGTAGAGTGGCCTCCTTCTCAGCGCGTGCGACAGACGCTCGACTGAAGTCTGAGGCGACGACGCGATGTCCCCTCATTGATAGACCAAGGGACTGAGTTCCTATGCCACAGGAACAATCGAGAACACGAGGCCCCATCCGATCTGTATATTTCTCCAACAACGGTCCAAGGACGGCTGCTTGTCGTTCAATGCTCTTGTCCCAATTTTCAAAGATGAGATGGTAGTTATCCGCCAGATCGTCATAGAAAGAAGCTACTTCTGTTGCCATCGTCTTGCACCGCCATTGGTAGGAAAAAAATATCAGTTCAGTAGCCGATCGCAGATTACATCTGCTTAAGAGAAAAGACCCGCTCGATTGAGCGGGCCCTTTGTTTCATTGCGGGATGCGGGTTAGGCTACCCGTTCGATGGTGACGGATTCCAGGACGACTGGGGTTTTTGGGCGGTCCATGCCGTCGCGGTTCACCTTGCTGATTTTTTCAACGACGTCGTAGCCTTCGACGACTTCGCCGAAGATGGTGTGTTTGCCGGTGAGCCAGCTGGTGTCGGCTACTGTGATGAAGAACTGGCTGCCATTGGTGTTGGGGCCGGAGTTGGCCATGGCGAGCTTGCCCTTCTCCTGAAAACCGTGACGGGAACCGCGGGTTTCGTCGGCGAACTTGTAGCCCGGGCCGCCCATGCCGGTGCCTTCGGGGTCGCCACCCTGAATCATGAAGTTCGGGATGACGCGATGGAAGATGGTTCCGTCGTAGAGCTTCGCGCCTTTTTTGCTGCGGCTGTTCCAGTCTTTGGTACCTTCGGCGAGGCTGATGAAGTTGGCTACGGTCTCGGGTGCGTCCTTCTCGAAGAGTTCGCAGACGACAGTTCCTTCGGAGGTCTTGAATTTGGCGTAGGTACCGGGTTTGGTTGGCATGTCAGAGTTCTCCTTGCAGGTTGATGAATTCGATGAAAGGAAGCGTCTCCGCTGAGACCGCGGAGGCCAGAGGATTTATTTTGGCGGTGCGACCGGAGCAGGCGATGCGGCGGGTGCGGTTGTTGTTGCCGGCGCTGCTGGTAGAGGGGGCATGGGTTGTCCTTCCCGCACGATGGTGACGCGGTCGATGACAACTGGGGTGAGGGGCTTGTCGCTCGAGTTGCGTTCGACGCGCGCGATGGAGGCGACGAGCAGGACAGAGTGCGCGTCGCAGAGGCCGAAGATGGTGTGCTTGCCGTTGAGTTGGGGGACCGCTTCTTCGGTGATGAAGAACTGGCTGCCGTTGGTGCCGCCGCCAGAGGGGCCGGGGCCGGCGTTGGCCATGGCGAGGAGGCCGGGCTGGTCGAAGGTGAGGGATGGGTCAATCTCATCCTGGAAGAAGTAGCCGGGATCGCCGGTGCCGTCGCCGGCTCGATCGCCCCCCTGGATCATGAAGCCGGGGATGACGCGATGGAAGGTGGTTCCGTTGAAGAAGGGTTGGTGGCGCATTTTTTGCAGCGTCTTGGGGTCGGTCCAGTCCTTGGTGCCTTCGGCGAGACCGATGAAGTTGGCTACCGTGATGGGGGCTTCTTTCTCGTAGAGCTTGCAGGTGAGGCGGCCCATGGTGGTATCGATGACAACGGTTGGGCCGGTGGGAACGACAGGTGGCTTGATCTGGCTGGTGGTGCTGGGGGCGTCGGGAAGCTGCTGAGTCTGCGGGGAGGATGGGGTCGATTGCGCTTGCGCGGATACGCCGAAGGCCAGAACGAGAGCGAGAATACGAAGCGTCATGCGGTGTTGGACTCCAACAAACAGGCTATCGTAGACGGGCGGTTGGAGCAATGCGGGATGGCACTCTGCTGCGATTCTGTGATGGTGTTGAAAGATGGGAGAAAATCGTCACGGCGCTATTCCTTGCGGGCGGTCTGACTGCGAGAATTTGTAACTGGATCGCGGTTTCTGCATCTGACAGAACTGGAGGAAAACAACATGGCGAAGTATGCACTCTATGTGTCGTTGAAGGCGAAACCGGGGAAAGAGAATGAAGTCGAGGCGTTTTTGAAGCAGGGCGCGGAGATGGCGAAGAAGGAAACAGGAACCGTGACGTGGTACGGTCTGAAGGAAGATGAAGGCAGGTACAGCGTGTTCGATACGTTCAACGATGAAGCGGGGAGGGATGCTCACCTGAACGGCGCGATCGCCAAGGCGCTGATGGCTAATGCGGCGACACTATTTTCGGAGGCGCCGCAGATTCACAAGATCGACATCCTGGCGGATAAGTAGTCGCGGAGGGGGCGAGGGCTATTCCGGGTTTTCTGCGTCGTGTTGCACTTCGCGGAAGACGCGGAGGAGATTGCCGCCGAGGAGTTTTTTCATGTCCTCGGCGGTGTGGCCCCGGGCCATGAGCGCGGCGGTGACTTTAGGGAGATCGGCGGCGGAGTCGATGCCGTCGGGCGGGACGGGGATGCCGTCAAAGTCGGTGCCGATGCCGATGTGGTCGATTCCGGCTATTTTGATGATGTGATCGAAATGATCGATGAGTGAGTTGAAGGGGGCGCGGCCGATCCTGGCGGTGAACTCGCGATCGATCTTGTCGGAGACATTGTAGGGAACGGGGAGGCCCTTGGATTTGTACTCGGCTTCGAGTGCGTCATGGGCCTTCTGGCGCTCGGGTCTTTGGGCATTCCATGCGAGGCGCCATTGTTCGTCGATGAAGGCCTGGTGAAAGTTGACCATGACGACGCCGTTGTTTTTCTTCATGGCGAGAAGCATCTCGTCGGTCACGTTGCGCGGGGCGCTGGTGATGGCGCGGGCGGAGGAGTGTGACGCGATGATGGGGGTGCGAGTGGTGGCGATGACGTCCCAGAAGGTCTTGTCGGAGACGTGGGAGATGTCGACCATCATGCCGAGGCGGTTCATCTCCTGAACGACCTGCTTGCCGAAGGGAGTGAGGCCGTTGTGGTGCGGGATGGTGGGGTCGTCGATGTCGCCGGAGGAGTCGGCCCAGTTGTTGCTTTTGGACCAGGTGAGGGTCATGTAGCGGACGCCGAGGCGGTAGTAGTCGCGAAGGACGGCGAGGGAGTCTTCGATGGAGTGACCGCCTTCGATTCCCATGAGGACGGCGAATTTTCCTCGGCTGTGGGCTGCGAGGATCTGATCGGCGGTGGTGCAGAGTTGGAGCTTGTCAGGAGCTTTGCGAACCTGCTCGAGCGTTCCGTCGATAAGTTCGAGGGTGCGACGGGCGGAGGCGTTTGCGGGGTATTGGTTGGGGTCGACCCAGATGGAGAAAAACTGCGCGTCGAGGTTGCCCTTCTTTGCGGAGTCGTAGTTGAGCATGCCGCCGTTGAGCGGGTCGGTGAAGTTCCAGCTCTCGTCGACGAAGCGCTGGGGCGTGTCGGCGTGGGTGTCGATCACGATGGCGCTTGCGTGGACCTGTGCGGGGTCGATCATCTGTTACGTTTCCTGTTGCAGGGGTTGCCTGCGCTTGCAAAAAAGAGGTGCGGAGAATGAACGCGTGGATGTGCTTGCAAAGAGGCGTGATTGTCTCGAGTGGGAGCGATGCTTTTCTCGCATGAGTAAGGACGATTGTAACAATTGCGTCAGAAGGATTATTGGGACAACCGCAGGCGTTCGTGGGCCATCTCTTCTCGAAGAGGTGAACTATGGCACAAGGATTGAATTCGACGAAGAGTGCGGCGCGGCCCGCGCATGAGGCGATTGAAGACGAGACGACTGCGGACGAAGGGAATAAGAGCGATCAGGAAAGAATGGATCATGCCGCAATGCAGAGTGCGAAGCGTGCGCAGAACCGGATTGTCTCGAATGAAGAGAAGACTCCGGGAAATTCTGTGTTTTCGAAATAACCAGGTAGTTGCACAAGAAAATCCCCGCTTTTGAGCGGGGATTTTTTTCTGGGCGGGTTTGTGGTGTTTTACAGGGGTATTTTAGAAAAAGTGGGTGTTTCGACGTGGTATTTCGATGGTGAAAACGTGGTGGAAGTGTGCATGAACGTGGTTTTTCGCGTGCATGATTTTCGCGGGCTAATTTTTTCCACTTTTGAAAATATATTTTTGGGACAGGGACTAGAGAGCCGCTGCGCCGGCTTCGGCGACCGCGTGATCCTGTGCTCCGGAGCCGCCGCTGACGCCGATTGCGCCGACGACTTTGCCGTCTTTCTTCAGGGGGATGCCGCCGGCGAAGATCATGACCTTGCCGTCGTTGGAGGCGTGGATGCCGAAGAACTGGTTGCCGGACTGGGAGTGTTCGGCGAGGTCTTTTGTGGCGATGTCGAAGGCGCGGGAGGTCCAGGCTTTTTTGATGGAGATGTCGATGGAGCCGATCCAGGCGTTGTCCATGCGGACGTGAGAGATGAGGTTTCCGCCGGCGTCAGCTACGGCGATGTTCATGGGCTGCCCGATCTCGGCGGCTTTCTTTTCCGCGGCTGCGATGATGCGGCGGGCGTCTGCAAGTTGGATCATTATTGCTCCTTAATTCCGTGGTGAAGTGTGAATGCTTGAGCAGAGAGGAGCTTTGCGAGAATGCTCACCTTAAGGGACGATAACACCGTCAGGCACCGGGTTCGGTTTGGGAGTAAACTTTTGAGTTAGTTTTTTTGAAGTGTCAAAATCGCCAAGTAAACAACTGTCAACAATCCAAATCCCACCGCGACAGAACAGAAAAGGTAGCCAGTAAAGCGAAACCACCATAATCCGAACTTCGATTCCGTTGCGGTTCCGAACGTGAATACTCGAGTCGCCGCCTGAGGCTTTCGGATTAGATACTTACCGAGAAAGAAAATGCCTATCAAGAATAGTGAAGGAAGTATTAGGGAAACCAAGATATGCAATATGAACCTCACGAAAATACTCACATAGCCTAATCATGCGAACTTTTTGTCATCGGGCGAAGAGGTCTTTGACTTGTTGGACGAAGACGTCGCGGCCCATGTCGCTGATGGCTTCGGTGAGGGGGAGTTGCTTGGGGCAGGCCTGGACGCAGTTTTGGGCGAAGCCGCACTCCTGGATGCCGCCGTCTCCGGCTAGGGCGCGGAGTCGTTCTTCTTTGAGGACTGCGCCGCTGGGGTCCATGTTGAAGAGCTTGGCCTGGGCGATGGTGGCGGCGCCGACGAAGCCGGTGGCGTCGTTGAACTGGGGGCAGACCTCCATGCAGATGGTGCAGGAGATGCAGTTGGAGAGCGGGTAGCGCTGTTCTTGAATCTGAGGAGCCTGCTTTGGGCCGGCGCCGAGGTCGTAGGTGCCGTCGATGGGGACCCAGGCTTTGACCCTCTTGAGGTTTTCGAAGAGGACGGAGCGGTCGACGGCGAGGTCGCGGATGACGGGGAATTTCGAGAGTGGGGCGAGGCGGATCGGCTGCTCGAGCTTGTCGACAAGTGCGGAGCAGGCCATGCGGGCTTTGCCGTTGATCAGCATGGCGCAGGAGCCGCAGATCTCTTCGAGGCAGTTGGAGTCGTAGGTGATGGGCGTGGTGGGCTTGCCGGAGACGTCGACGGGGTTCAGCGCGATCTCGCCGAGGAGCGAGGTGATGTTCATGCCCGGGCGGTAGGGGATCTCAAACTTCTCGGTGGTGGAGGGCGCGTCGGGGTTGGACTGACGCTTGATCTCGACCTTGATGGTGCTCGGTGCCATGAATGCTCCTTAGCGGCTGCAGATTTCCTGTGCCTTCAGCGTGCGGCCCTGCTGGAGGCAATTGTTGTGAAGGAATGCGGTCGCCAGGGGCTGAGTCAGATGCTGCCGGTATGGCCGGTGGTCTCTTTCTCGATGGTTGCGACGGCGATGCCTTCTTCCTTGCAGACGGGCGGACGGCCTTTGAGAGCCAAGGTCCGCTCCTTGGGGTGAAGGTGCGTGTTGTAGAGGAACATATACGCCAAGACAGCTGCGAATATGACCGACAGGGCGATATAGACGAGCTGGATATTTTCCATGCCCGATTAGACGGCTAAAACGGGTTTTGAGGCAACTTGTCATATCAAAACAAAGGCGAAAAGCAGGTCCTCCGCTTCGCGAAGGATGACAAATCCGGGGTTACGCGGTGGCGTCGTAGCGGCGCGGGCGCGGTTTGATGTGGCTGATGTCTACGTCTTCGAACTCGAAGGCGGGGGCGTTGTCTTTGAAGTAGGCTTTGGTGGTTTTCAGGAACTTTTCGTCGTTGCGCTCGGGGAAGTCGGGTTTGTAATGGGCACCGCGGGATTCGTCGCGGAGGTAGGCGCCCTGGACGATGACGCGGCCCAGTTCGAGCATGTTGTAGAGCTGGCGGGTGAAGGCGAAGCTGGTGTTGGCCCACTGGCTCTTGTCGGCGAGGTTGACGTTCCGGTAGCGGTCGAGGAGTTCGACGATCTTTTCGTCGGCCTCTTCCAGGCCCGCGTTGTAGCGGATGATGGTGGCGTGCTTGGTCATGGTTTCGCCGAGTTCGCGCCAGATCTTGAAGGGGTTTTCGGTGCCCTTGTTGTTGAGGAGGGCGTTGTTCTTTTCCTGTTGGCGGGCGAGTTCGGCGGCGTGGCCTCCGTCGCCTTCCTGCCTGGGGAGGGACTTGGCGTAGGCCATGGCTTGCGGGCCGGCGACGAAGCCTCCGTAGATGCAGGAGAGGAGGGAGTTGGCACCGAGGCGGTTGGCTCCGTGGATGGAGTAGTCGGCTTCTCCTGCAGCGAATACGCCGGGAATGTTCGTCTGCTGGTTGAAGTCTACCCAGAGGCCGCCCATGGTGTAGTGCATGCCGGGGAAGATCTTCATGGGGACTTCGCGGGGATCGTCGCCGACGAACTTCTCGTAGATTTCGAGAATGCCTTCAAGTTTGCGGTTCAAAGTCGCTCGATCGATGTGGGTTAGGTCGAGGTAGACCATGGGCTGTCCGTCGATGCCCATGCCGTGCTCGTAGACGACTTTGAAGATGGCGCGGGTGGCGACGTCGCGCGGGACGAGGTTGCCGTACTTGGGGTACCACTCTTCGAGGAAGTACCAGCGGTCGGCTTCGGGGATGGATTTGGCGGCTCGCTTGTCGTTCTTGTCTTTGGGGACCCAGACGCGGCCGCCTTCGCCGCGGGCGGACTCGGACATGAGGCGGAGTTTGTCTTCGCCGGGGATGGCGGTGGGGTGGACCTGGATGAACTCGCCGTTGGCGTAGAAGGCTCCCTGCTGGTAGAGAGCGGATTGGGCGGAGCCGGTGCAGACGACGGAGTTGGTGGATTTGCCGAAGATGGCTCCGTTGCCGCCGGTGCAGACGATGATGGCGTCGGCGGGGAAGGTGCGGGTCTCCATGGTGCGGAGGTCCATCGCGGTGATGCCGCGGCAGACGCCCTTGCTGTCGAGGACGGCGGAGAGGAACTCCCAGCCTTCGTATTTTTTTACTTTGCCTTCGGCTTCGTAGCGGCGGACCTGCTCGTCGAGCGCGTAGAGGAGTTGCTGGCCGGTGGTTGCTCCGGCGAAGGCGGTGCGGTGGTAGAGCGTGCCTCCGAAGCGGCGGAAGTCGAGGAGGCCTTCGGGGGTGCGGTTGAAGGGGACACCCATGCGGTCGAGGAGGTCGATGATGGCGGGGCCTTGTTCGCACATCTGCTTGACGGGGGTCTGGTTGGCGAGGAAGTCGCCGCCGTAGACGGTGTCGTCGAAGTGGGCCCAGGTGCGAGTCGCCTTCGCCCTTGAGGTTCTTGGCGGAGTTGATGCCGCCTTGAGCGCAGACGGAGTGCGAGCGCTTGACCGGGACGATGGAGAAGAGGTCGACCTTGCCGCCGGCTTCGGCGATCTTGATGACGGCGGCGAGTCCGGCTAGGCCGCCGCCTACTACGATGATTCTTGGGGTTGCTGCTGCCATTTGCGTTCCTATCTGCTACCGCTCGAGAGCGGTGAAATGAAAGCGGTGATTGCGAATCCGATGAAACCGATAATCATTACCGCAGTTGCCGTCTTATTTTTTGCGGGAAGAGAGCTATTGGGAAAAAACGATCGATGATATTGCCGAATCTGAGAAATCTTATAGCCTGCCCAGACGATGCTTATCTGCTCAGCTGAATCCAAACGTTCGTTTACTTGAGACAACATCTTTAACAGGGTGATGATTCGCCAGACCACTCCCGTCATGCCGATCAGAAAGAACGTGGTAGCGAAAGGATGAAGGATCGTCATTGTTGCGGAACGCTAAGTCCAGGTTGATTTGGATTAGTGGTTCCCGCAGGTGCTACGTTGGTTGCGGGGAGAGCAATGCCCGCAGGTTGATCGGGCATGACGTCGTCCGGTGCGGGCGGTGCGGTGACGACGGCGTAGATGCTGATGAGGCCCATGAGGCAGAGGGCTGCGCCGCCGAGTCCGCAGACCCAGCCGAATTTTTTGCGTGCTTTGTCGCCGGGGGTGATGCCCCACTTGGCGGCGAAGAGCCAGACGCCGTAGGTGAAGTGCCAGCAGGTGGCGATCATGGCGATGACGTAGATGGCGAGCATCCAGGGGTTCGCGAGTTCGTGCTGGACTTTGGCGAAGGCTGCGCCGGGGTGCTCGGGGAGCGAGACGCCGCTGAAGCGTTGTCGCCAGACGTGCTGAATGATGTAGAGGAAGGCGATGATGCCGGTGATGCGCTGGGAGAGATACATCCAGTTGCCGGCCCAGGGGTAGACGTTGACGTTGTTGCGGCCGCGGAGGGCGATGAAGACGCCGTAGATGGCGTGGTAGGCGAGAGGGATGAAGATGAAGGTCCACTCGAGGACGCGGACGAGCGGGAGGGAGTTGAGGAAGAGAACCTGCTTGGCGTAGGCGAGGGGGCCGTTGACGGTCTCGAAGTTGGAGACGATGTGCTCGATGAGAAAGGCGCCGATGGGGATGATGCCGGTGAGGGAGTGGAGCTTGCGCCAGAAGAAGGAGTGGCCTTCGCCGGCGCGTAGGGGCTGCACACCGCCTTTGATTCCGTGGGGGGACGGGGTGGCAGGAGGTGCTGGCGGAACAGCGGTGGCCATGGGAACTCCTTCAAATCATGATGCATGCACTGAGGGGAAGGAAAATAGTGCAGCATGAAGATTATTTCGCTCCGTCTCAGCAGCGTCAAGAAAAGTGGCCTGGTTTGTGCGGTTATCGTGAGGTTTGTGCGATTAAGTTGCTCGTTATTGAATCTGAGGGAGTTGCAGCAACGGAAAAAGGGTCGTGAGGAGGGCGGCGAAGGCTCGGCCACGGTGACTGAAGGTGAGTTTGGTTTTGATGTCGAGCTCGGCCATGGTCTTGTTTTGTTCGGGGAGATAGAAGAGTGGGTCGTAGCCGAAGCCGTGAGTGCCGCGAGGGGCGGAGAGGATTTGTCCTTCGACGGTGCCGTCGCCGGTGGCGAGAATTTTTCCGTCGCGGGCTGCGGCGAGGACGCAGTGGTAGCGGGCTGATGGATTTCGGTTGGGAATTTTGCTGAGGGCGTGTTCTCTGAGGGCCTGGAGGAGGCAGAGGTTGTTGCGCTCGTCGATTGGCGTTCCGGGTGGACCGGCGAAATTTTGGTCTTCTGCGTAACGGGCGGAACGAACGCCGGGGGCTCCGTGGAGTGCGTCGACTTCGAGGCCGGAGTCGTCGGCGATGACGATCTTGCCGGGTGCGTGGTGGGAGTAGTAGATGGCTTTAAGGCGGGCGTTGCCTTCGAAGGTGGGTTCGTCTTCGGCGGGGGCGGCGATTTCTTTTATGCCCGGGAGTGGGGCTAGTGTAATGTGCTGCGATGCTGCAGCGGCAAAGTCGCGGAGCTTGCCGGGGTTGGAGGTGGCGATGTAGAGGGTCATGGGGTTTGTGGGTGTATCGCAAACGCAACAGCAGATTCCTCCGCTGCGCTACGGAATGACAAACAAAAAGACGACCTATAACGAGACAGGTTGCCTCGTCTTGTCCTGCCCTTACATCTTACTTGCGATGCGGAAGCGGATGAAGGCTGCGACTCCCCACGGATGGTGGCCGTAGGGGGAGATGAGTGGTGCGGGTGTGGTGTAGGTGGTGAATTGGGCTCCGGGGGCGGTGAGGATGTGGGGGAGGAAGCGGTAGTCGCGGTCGTAGCCGAAGGTGTAGGCGGCGACGTGGCCGATGGGGGTTTCGGTGAAGTTGGGCGGAAGCGCGGAGCCGGGTGGGAGAAGGAGTTCGTTGGAGCGGCCAGCGTTTTCGATGCGCGTCCAGATGTAGTTGCGGGTGTGGAACTGGAGGAGGGATTCGAGGAGGTAGCTGTTTTCGATGCTTCCGTCGGTGAGGGATTTGGTGCGGCCCCAGAGGAGCGTGGTGGCCCAGTTGCCGGTGGCGGGAGTGGACATGTCCATGCCGGGCATGCTGGTGGTGTCGTGGTGGGCGCCGATGGGGCGGTTGTACATGATGGAGGCAGTCTGGCGCTGCTGGTCTTCGTGTGGGTAGAGGGCTTCGGGGCTGACGATGTGGGCGATGGAGTATTGTGCGGCCCAGTTTTGCGTTGAGTACGAAGGTGACGCGGGAGGAGTAGCTGTCGATGGCGTGGCCGTTGGGTGAGGGTTGGAAGCCCCAGCGCTGCTCGGTGGGTTCGGCGCCGTGGAAGCCGGACTCTTCGAAGCGAAGCCAGCGCCAGGTGAGGCCGCCGGTGAGGACGTTGAAGGCGATGTGGGTGGAGTCCTGCTGATGATGGCCGAGGGCGGCGATGGGATCTTCGGAGGCGGATTGACGGTGCGGGTAGGCGACGGGGCCGATGGCGGGGTCGCCGACTGGCGCGGCGTAGAAGCTGAGGAGAGTGCGCTCGCCGAGATGGATGTCGTAGAGCGCGGCGACCTCCATGAAGAAGTCGTGGGGGTGCTGGCCGTCGATGATGGGTTTGCCGAAGGCGGTTTCGCCCTGCTGAAAGAGCTCGGGGTACTGGCGGGCGCTGACCGTGGCGGGTTCGAGAGAAAACATGGTGCGGAGAGTGAGCTGGCCGTATCTGCCGTTGGAGCCGAGCTGACGCATGGCCATGGGCATGATCCAGTTGGTGGAGAAGAATTTGTCGGCGCCGCGCGGGCCGCTCTGCTGGGTGTCGGTGATGAAGGCGCTGCCGTGGAGCATGAGCATCCATCCGCGGTAGTTGTGCATGAGCATGGAGACGGGTGTTGACGGCGGCTCGATGCTGGTGCCGGAGTTGGTGTGGCGGAGCTCGGCCTCGATGAGGGTGGTTGGGGGCGTCATCATGTTCATCGAAGTTGCAGGGGCCTTCTGCGGCATCGACATCTGCGGAGAATGCATGTCCATCCCCGGCATGTCAGGTGGGGGAGGCTGTTTAGTCTGCGCGCTCGTGGGGACGGTGGCTAACAGGACGAGCGAAAACGAGGTGGCTGCGAGACGATGAAGCATGGTGGTTCCTTCTCTTGATGACTGCATTTAGACAAATGTTGCAAGTCGGCAAAGGGGCCAAGAGTGGAATCAGATACGAAGGGCTATACGCGGGGGAGATGGAGGCGGGAGTGTGAGGCGTGCGACAGAGAGGGAAGGGGAAGGTGCGATTTCGTCGAGGAGCGGGGAGAGCGAGACACTGAGGAATTGAGTACGGTGTTCGACCTTTGGGGATGTAATGGCTGAAGGTTGTGGTTGCGCGGTGCAGCAGCTGGGAAGGTTGTGGTTCGGGGGAGTGTGCTTTGAGCAGCGACTGCAGGATACCTGCCGGGGCCACGCTGCATGCAGGCACGTCGCTGTGCCAAGCAATAGTGTCAGCATGCAGAGGAGAGACGCGAATCTGTACATCTTTTTATTCATCTCTTACCTGTTGGACGCTCTGACATGCGAAGTTGGTGCATCGTTGAGATGATTTTCCTGCGGCATTGGAATCGGCGAGGCTGCATGAGAAGGTGTCAGAGATTACGCGATGATGGGGCTGACATGGCAAGTATAGATCGGGGATCTTAAAGTCACACCTTCAGGAATAGTATGGTTTCGAGATGACCGTCCGGAAGATTGTTCATATTGATATGGATGCTTTCTACGCTTCCGTCGAACAGCGGGACGATCCACAACTGCGCGGCAAGCCGGTCGTTGTTGCGTGGCGGGGCAACCGCTCTGTTGTTTGCGCGGCTTCGTATGAAGCGAGACGCTTCGGCGTGCGTTCTGCTATGGCGGCGATTCACGCAGAGCGTTTGTGCCCGGATGCGATTTTTGTCCCTCCGGACTTCACTCGGTATCGAGCTGTTTCGCGTTTAGTGCGCGAGATCTTCAAGCGGCACACGGATCTTATTGAGCCGTTGTCGCTGGATGAAGCGTATCTCGATGTAACCGAGAACAAGAATGACTTGCCAACGGCGACGCGTGTTGCCCAGACGATTCGGGAACAAATCCGCGGGGAGCTTAACCTGACCGCTTCGGCGGGCGTGGCGCCAAACAAGTTTCTGGCGAAGATCGCTTCAGACTGGCGCAAACCGGATGGACTCTTCGTCATTCGACCTGGCGATGTCGATTCATTTCTGCTGCCGCTTCCAGTCAGACGCATTCCCGGTGTGGGCAAAGTAACGGAAAAAAGACTTGAGGAGCTGGGAATCAAGACAGTCGAAGATCTGCGGACGAGGGAGTTAGCGGCACTTGAGAGTCGCTTTGGGCGCTATGGAGTTCGCCTCTACGAATTGGCCTGTGGAATCGACCATAGTGCGGTTGTTCCCGATCGGCCGACTCAATCCATCTCCGCTGAAGATACTTTTGAGCGCGACGTGCCGTTGGGTGAAACGGAACCGATGATTCTGCGTCTTGCGGAGAGGGTTTGGGAGGCTTCGCGGAAGGAGTCTCGCATCGCGCGGACGGTGGTGCTGAAACTAAAGACGAGCGAGTTCAACATTCTTACGCGTAGTCATACGCCGCTGGTCCCTCCGTCGTCATGTGAGGAACTAACCAACATTGCCTTGTCGTTGCGGGAGCGGGTGGATCGGAGCCCACAACAACGATTTCGCCTGGTCGGCGTTGGCCTAAGCAATTTCCGCGATATCGAAGATATGCCCGCGCAGCCGGTGCTCTTCGACTGACTGGTTGGGTGAAGGGTCAAACCTGGATCTCCGAATCGCTTTTGTTGAAATGCATTTCGATCTCTTCCAGCGTTCTGCCCTTTGTCTCCGGCAAGAAGAATGTCGCTGTGATGAAGTACAGCACGGTACAAGCAGCCCAGAAAGAAAACATCGCATAGTAGCCGTAGTCGCCGACGACGGGAAGAAACACAGCAGCGATCAGCGTAGAAGTTCCCTGATTCAGAAGCAGCGCGATACCCATGCCCGTTGACCGGATGCGAGTCGGCATCAATTCTGATAAGGCGAGCCAGACAACGACGCCGGGTCCGACGGCGAATGACGCGATGAAGAGGCCCAGACACAAGGTAATCAGCCAACCCGTTTCTTCCGTGGGGACCGGGCCGTAGAGAGCGCGTTTTATTGTTAGGGGAGCGGTGGCATTCTCCGGCTCCGGCTTGATGGTCAGGGTCGGGTCCTTGTCGTTGCTAAGAACTGTCGATACTTTATCCCCGCTGCCCTGGGAGTAAAGCACCGTGAGCGCCATGGGACGACCGTCAACCGCGGGCCCCAACGTGCCTTCGTTGACCTGAAGAGTGAGGTTGTTTCCGGTTTGCAAGTGATTCAAAGTCTCCAGGACGTTCACGCGCTTCGATTCGAACGCATGAAAGAGCAACGCCGCTGCCGCCAGCGCGATAATGATGCCGCCGGTCCCCAGTTTGAGCAGGAATTTGCGGCCCTTCCTGTCGACAAGCGCAACTGCCACGATCGTCATCAGGCAGTTGAGCACCTTGACCACGACATCGCCCTGGGTCGCGTGATTCGCGGTCATCCCAGCTTGCTTGAGGATGACCACGAGGAAAGCCAGGATCGAGTTGATTCCCGTGGTCTGGTTTAGCGTCAAAATGATGCACGCGAGAATAAACGGGATGACGTACCTTTTTTGGAGCAGCGAACCGGCGGCGTGGATGCGCGATTTCTTTCCGTCCTCGGCTGCGAGGGTCTCAATCTCATGTATCTCACGTTGCGCCTCGGCCTCGTCCGTGGAACGCCGCAGCGCAGCTAGTGCCTCCGCGGGTTTGCCGTGGCGGACAAGCCATCGCGGGGTTTCGCTCAACACGAACGCGCCCAGAAAGAAAGCCACGCCTGGATAAATCACTGACAGGAACATTCCGCGCCAGGCATGATCCTGCGCGGCACGGATCAAGGTGGCGTTGCCGGCAGCAGCGGTGATGGCTGCCTCGGCCTGGTGCGTATAAAACCATCCGGCGAGAGACGCGATGACAATGCCGACTGTCAGCATGAACTGGAAGACAGCGGTGCCCTTTCCCCGGTTGTTTGGTCCGAGCGTCTCTGCTAAATAAAGCGGAACAACGACTGCGATGACGCCGCCGCTGATGCCTTGCAGAAAGCGCCCGCAAAAGAGCGGAATGAAACTCTGGGAGATGACAATCAAGCCCACGCTGGCCACAAACAGAAGGCCGCTGATAATCATCATCTTCTTACGGCCGATCCAGTCGGCCATTACGCCGGCGACGAGCGATGCGGGGATGCTGCCACCCAGGACCGCCGCCACAATAAATGAGGTCTGTTCTACCGTCAGGTTTACGGTTTTGCTGAGGTACAGCAGGGCGGCGGCGATGATGCCGACGTCGATCCCGTACAGCAGACCGCCGAGGCCCGAGATGAGGATTAAGAACCGGTTGTAACCGCGTACAGTCAGTATGTTCTTCATATTGGGAACGCCTTCAGTTCTGTCTTCCGTCACAAAGTTTCGCGTTGCCAGGCTCTATTCGCTGCTCATCGTCCGATCGCTTGTTGCAGCCATGCCAGCAAGATATTCGGGGCACAGCCAAGCAGCACAATGCTAAACGCAATCAAGCAAATGACGACCTGGCTGACAATCGGTGTCCGGATTGGACCAGCGCCGGAGGGAGGATCGGCAATATATATCCGCTTGAGCACTTGCAGGTAATAGTAAAGCGATACGGCGCTCATTGCGATCGCCAGAATTACCAGCCAAAGCAGGCCAAGTGATCGCGGCACGACAGCCAGCGTAGAAGTAAACAAATAGAATTTCCCAAAGAATCCGGCTAACGGTGGAATCCCCGCGAGGGATAGCATGAAAATCAACATGCAAAAGGACAGCAGCGGCGCGCGCCGGCTGAGTCCGGAGAAATCGTCCAGTTTATCGCCCCCGGTTTCGGCCTCTACAACGGCCACAATACCGAAGGCCCCCACGGTTGTCAGCGCATAGGTCAGGGCATAGTAGAGCAGGGCGCTGAAGCTCTGTTGGGTGTGCGACATCAGAGCGAGCAGCATGTAACCCACGTGCGCAATCGCTGAATAGGCGAGCAATCGCCGCACGCTGGTCTGCATGATGGCGACAAGATTTCCCAGCACCATCGAAAGTGCGGCAGCAAATGCAACGACCGGAACCCAGCCGGGCCCGTAGCCTCCCCAGACGCCGCTACCTTCCTCTCCAGCAAAGCCGATCACCATCACCTGGTAGAAGATGACGAGTCCCGCGACTTTTGAACCGGAAGCGATTAGCGCAGCGCTCGATGCCGGCGCACCTTCATAGACATCCGGCGCCCAGAAATGAAATGGAACGACGGCAACCTTGAATCCAAATCCGATGACAATCATTACCATCGCGACGATCAGCAGGGGATCGAGCGGCTTGCCTTTGATCGCATCGGCGATTTGCGTGAGGCTAATTGAGCCGGACAGACCGTAGACAAGACTCAGTCCAAAGAGCAGGAATGCCGCTGAAGTTCCACCGAAGAGAAAATACTTTAGTGCTGCCTCAGCTGATTTGGTGCTGCGCTTGTTGAAGGCGACAAGGGTGTAGAGCGACAGGCTGAGCAACTCAAGCGAAATGAAGATCAAAAGAATATTCTGCGAACTCACCAGGAACATCATGCTGGCAGTCGCGAAGAGGATGACAGCCAGATGCTCGCCGACGTGTGCGGTAAAGGTTGACTCTATCGACATTACAACGACAAGAATGGTTATGACGAGCAACGCGATTTGAACCGCTTGCGTTGTCTGGCTGACAACCAGCATTCCGTCGTAGATGTTCGCTTGCTGCGGAGCGATCAGCATGAGAAGGATCGCTCCCACACAGCCGGCGCAGGAGATCATCGCGCCGAGCGTGAAGCGGGCTCGGATCCCAGCACCTCGCATAAACAGAAGATCTGCGGCCAACACGATCAGCGCCGCAGCAACCACGATCACTTCCGGCAAGACCAGTTGGAGCAATTCCGAATATCCTGTCGCGATCATTGCCAGCTACCTCTCCGCAAGCCGTCGAAGAGCGGCGAATTCAACGCTGGAATGATTCGGTTCAAAAGCAACTGCGGATAGAGCCCTACGGCCACGCTTACGCCTATCAAAATCACGGCGGCGATGCGTTCGGGAAGGGAAATCGGCGAGATAGGATGCGTGTCGACAGATACGGCTTCGTTGCCACCCAGAAACGCCTTCTGCATCGCGCGCCATGTATAGGCGACACCGACAACGACTCCAAATCCGGCGATGACCGCACATATCGGGAAAGCGCGCCAGGCTCCGATGAACACCTGCAACTCTGCTACAAATCCGCTGAAGCCCGGTAAGCCGATGGAGGCCATGCTGGCGACGACGAAGGTGACCGCTGCGAATGGAATGAACTGGTAGAGATTCATCTTCTCCAGCGCATCCAGGTCGCGGGTGTGCGTTCTGTCGTAAACCATCCTTCCGACGACGGCAAACAGTAGTCCTGCGAGAATTCCGTGCGAAAACATCTGCAGTACTGCACCGCTGAGGCCGATCTGATTCAACGTCATCAGGCCCAACAGCACAAAGCCCATGTGGCTGATACTCGAGTAGCCTATGACGAACTTGAAATCCTTCTGCACCAGCGCAACCGTTGCACCATAGACGATGCCGATGAGCGCGAGCAGAGCGAATACGTCGCGCCATGAGCCGAGGCCGAGAACGTGAAATCCCCATGGGTCCAGTCCGCGGGGAAACAGGGTCATGGCCACTCGCAAACAACCGTATGCCCCGAGCTTCATCACCACGCCGGCAAGCAGCATTGAGGCGGCAGTTGGCGCAGCCACGTGGCCCGTAGGAGCCCAGGTGTGGAATGGCCATAGACCGGCCAATATTCCGAAGCCAATAAATACCAATGGAAACGCCCACATTTGAAAGTGCAAAGGGAAGGGGAACTGCGCCAGGTCGATAAGGCTCATCGTCTTGGCGCCGGCAATCACGTAGGCTGCGATCAGTCCGATGAGCACCATCGCGCTGCCGACGAACGAGTAGAGCGCCAGCTTCATCGCGGCATACTCGCGCTGTGTGGAACCCCAGATCGCAATCAGGAAATACTTGGGAATGATGGCGATTTCATAAAAGACAAAAAGCAAAAATAGATCGAAGCTCAGGAAGACGCCATATACGCCTCCGATGAGTGCCAAATAGAAAGCAAAAAATTCTCTCACCCGGTGCTCGATGTTCCACGAAAAAAGAATGCCGGCAATCGCCACTATGCCGGTCAGCAGCAATAGCGTCAGGCTGATGCCGTCCGTTGCGAGGTGATATTCGATGCCAAGCGACGGAACCCAGGGTACGCGCACGACCGTCGTTATTGTGCCGGCGCTTTGCTGCGCGAAGCCCACCAGTGTCATCGCAAAGCCGCCTATTGCGGCCGCTAATGCGATGATGCGCGCCCAGCGGACGCTGATCTTCGGCAGCAGCAACAACACGAGCACACCGAGAAACGAAATGTAGATAGTCCAGGCGAGCATAATCAAAATGCCAAGACAGGGACGTCATGCTTACTCGCATCGCGCGTCAATCTGTCATCTTCAATCCGGCTTCTCCCTCCCTTTCAGTGGCTTAATACTTCAATTGCTGCACTATTTTCATGGCGGTACTGTTGATGACGCCGAGAACCAGTTGCGGATACAGTCCCAGAGCGAACATGACTGCGATTGGAGACAGCAGCGCAAGTCTCTCTCCAATGGTCAGATCTGGCAGGTTCGACCATCTTTGATTGAGTGGCCCTGAGAAAACACGCTGAAGAATGGTCAGAATAAAGATCGCCGTCGCAAGCAAGCCGAGGAGAGCGAGCGCGGTTGCCCACGTTGCCAGTGGAAATGTCCCTCGGAAGATCAGGAATTCGCCGACGAAACCGTTCAGCCCGGGCAGTCCTAGCGAAGAAAACAGAGCGATACCCATCAGCCCACAGAACACGGGAGCAACTTTGCGCAGGCCGCCGAAATCATTGAGCCCACGCAGGCCTCCGCTGCGCTTTTCGAGCAAAGCCACAAACCAAAACAACGTCGCGGCCGTCAGCCCGTGGTTGAACATTTGCAGAATTACGCCGTTGAGTGCGGCTACTTTGTCTTGTGCGAATGCATCGCCGCTGACGGTGAACGTCGCAACCGCAACGACGGCGAGAACGCAATACCCGAGATGATTGATGGAAGAGTAGGCAAAGATGCGCTTCAAGTCCTTTTGGACGAGGGCAGCATAGGCGGAGAGAACGATCGTGGCCACGGCAAGCCACAGGAGCGGAGTGCGCAACGATCGCATTTCCACGTAAAAGATTGGCAAAAGTATTCGCAGGAAGCCGTACACGCCCATCTTCGACATCGCGCCGGTGAGCAGCATGGTCGTGCCGGTGGGCGCCTCGGCGTAGGTTGAAGGCAGCCATGTGTGAAACGGAATCAGCGGCACCTTTACGGCGAAGCCTAGAAACGCGCCGGCGAAGATAATCAGCGCGATCTGTTGCGGCGCTAAATTGTGCCAGCCTGTTTTGGCCGCTAGCGCTGGGATGAGTTGTCCGTTGCGCGCCAGTTCGGAGAGAGTGATGAAATCGAATGTCCCGGTGTATTGAAAGAGGGCCAGGAATGCCAGAAGCAACGCGATGCTTCCGACCATGGTGTAGACGAAAAACTGGGTTGCCGCCCAGGCGCGTTGCGGTCCTCCCCACAAGCGAATCAGGAAGAACGCGGGGATAAGGCTTAGCTCCCAATAGATAAACCAATGGAAGAAATTCAATGCCGTGAAGGTTCCGAACAGGCCTGCCTGCAGGAAGAGTACGAGAGAGAAATAGAGCGAAGTGCGTTCCTCGATATGCCATGATGCCGCTATCGACATGGGAACGACAATTGCCGAGAGCAGCAACATTAGCAGCCCAAGTCCGTCGATACCTACGTGGTACTGCACGCCAATTGCAGGAATCCAGGCATGCAGTTCCTCGAATTGAAGCTCACCTGATGCAGGGTTAAATTGATGCCACAAAATGAGCGTCAACGCGAGGGCAACGAAGCTGAAGGTCAACGCCAGGCGCACGCGCAAGTTTCTTGTTTTGCGGAGCGAGGCTGGCGACTGCAAGCGCACCGATCAGCGGTACGGCGGTCAGGATTGTGATCAAGGGGAACGCGTTCATCCGTGCGTACCCCAGATCAGAAATAAGACGATTGCCGCAAAAGCGATTCCGACGATGCACAGATAGGTCTGGGCGCGACCGCTTTGAAGGCGCGAGAGAATCCGGCCTCCGCGTGTGACGCTGCGGCAGCTTTGATCAAAACCCTGGTTCACCACAAGAACATCCAACGAGCGGTCCAGTTGCGAGATGCCTAAGACCAGATAAATCACGAGCCTTACACCACCGCCCCAAACCCATCGGTCGAGCCAATCGCAGGCGCGTGCGCACCACGCATTGAAACGGATGACCGTGGCTTCGTAGAGGCTGTCGACGAAGAAGGCGTTGCGGAGCACATTGAAGATTTGCGGTTGAAGGGTGTCCAGAGCATCGAGGGCTTCGGCACTCTCGATCTGCTTACGTCCGTAGAACCACCAGCCAAGGCCGAGGCCAAGAAAGAGGATGATCGTCGACGAAAGCATGATTGGCAAGACGCCGTTCTCAGCAAAGCCTCTAAAATCGAGAGTCGCATGATGGCCATCGATAAACGATCCGAACCATGACCATGCCGGCGTGCCAATCAATCCGATCAAGATTGAGGATGCCGCGAGAATCACGAGCGGGATTGTCATGACGGCAGGGCTTTCATGTGGAGTCGTTGCATGCGAATGAGGTTCGCTTCCAGTGAGGCGCGATTTGCCAAAGAAGACGTAGTACATCTGCCGCGTCATGTAGAACGCCGTCAGCAGTACACCAATTGCTGCCAGATAGAAGGGAACCCGCGAAACGCTCCACGTCGATGCGGCGTGCAGGATGGCGTCCTTGCTCCAAAAACCGAGAAGAAGAACGGAAAGCCGCACAATGCCAGCATGCCCACGGCATACGTAGCAAACGTAATGGGCATGAGCTTTCGCAAGCCGCCCATGCGATGAATGTTCTGTTCTTCATGACAGCCGTGAATCACCGATCCCGCGCCCATGAACAGCAGCGCTTTGAAGAAGGCGTGTGTGATCAGATGGAACATGCCCACCGCGACGCCGCCAACGCCCAAGCCCGATCATCATGTAGCCGAGTTGCGAGACGGTAGAGTAGGCGAGGATGCGTTTGATATCGTCTTGCGCAACCGCGATGCATGCAGCGAAGACCGCAGTGATCGCGCCAACCCAGGTCACAACCGTGAGCGCGGTGGTCGGCGTGAGGGATAGTCGATTCCGGCGTGAGCGCTCATCAACGGATAGATTCGCGCGACGAGAAATACGCCGGCCGCAACCATCGTCGCCGCGTGAATCAGCGCGCTTACGGGTGTGGGGCCTTCCATGGCATCCGGCAGCCAGACATGCAGCGGCACCTGGCCGGATTTGCCGACCGCACCACAGAAGATCAGCAGCGCGATGCCGGTGGAAGCTGCCAGGCCGATGCTCGTCGTTTGTGCGACGAGGCTGGTAAGCGCTGAATGTTCGAGACAGCCGGCGCCGCCATCGTAGAAGAGCAGAGTGCCGGCCTTTGAATACAGCCAAACCATGCCAAGGAGGAACGCCAGATCGCCAATCCGGGTGGTGATGAATGCCTTCTTCGCCGCCGCTGCCGCGCTCGGTTTGTGATACCAAAAACCAATGAGCAGGTACGACGTGAGGCCTACGATCTCCCAGCAAATAAAGAGCAGCAGCAGACTGTTTGCAATCACAACGCCGAGCATCGCGCCTGCAAAGAGCGACAAGAAACAAAAGAAGCGGGTGAAGTTTTCGTCGTGTGCCATGTAGCCGACGCTGTAGATAAAGATCAACAGGCCGACAAACGTGACCATCACCAGCATCACCGCGGTGAGCGGGTCCAGCACCCAACCGAGTTTGAGCCACTCACTGCCGATCTGAAACCATGGAAAGTTAAAGACTTGTTTCGTTTCTTCCGTTGCTGTTGAATTGCAGCGCATGTGCAAACGCGACGAGGGAGAGCAGTAACGACAGAAACATGGAGCCAATGGCGACCGACGCCGCAAATCTGCGGTTGCGCTGCTTGGCCAACGCAATCAGGCCCGCCGCCAGCACCGGCATTGCAGGGAATCAGCCAGAGGTTTTGGACAATCCAGGTCATGTCGTCTGATGAATCGTTTGGTCGTGGTGCCTTGGGTTGGTCGGGTTATTTCGTTCATTCGCGGCTTATCCCCTCATCGAATCGATCTGGTCCAGGTTGGTGGTCTTGTAGTGCCGGTAGATGGAGATGATGAGGGCCAGACCGACCGCGGCTTCCGCTGCCGCGACGCCGATCGAGAAGATGGCAAACATAATTCCAGTCAGTGCTTCAGGGTTCGGGCCGTAGCGCCAGAATGCGATGAAGTTCAGATTCGCCGCGTTGAGCATCAGTTCGATCCCGACCAGCACGAGGATGGCGTTGCGGCGAGTGAGCGCACCCGCCAGGCCAATCGCGAAGAGAAGCGCGGAAACGAGGAGGTAATACGCCAGCGGAGTCATTTCTTCCCCTGCTTTTCCTGCATCGCGATCGTTACTGCGCCGACCAGCGCGGCCGTCAGCAGCAGGCCAATCACTTCCAGCGGCAACGCAAACCTTGACATGAGCGCATTGCCGATTTGCTGAACGGTGACTTCGGGTTGCGGCGTCGATGCTTGTCGAGCCGCCACGCTGGAACGAATCGTCCACGCCAGCACTCCAAATACGGCGACGGAGACAAGGCCGCTCTACGACCCACGAGGGCGAAACAATCGACTGCGACGGTGATTCTGCACCGCGCGTCAGAAGGACGGCGAAGACGATAAGGATCGCGACCGCGCCGATGTAAACCAGTATCTGGGCGAAGCCGATGAACTGCGCGCCGAGTTGGAGATACAGCCCGGCGAGGCCAACAAAAGCCAGCGTCAGTGCCAGAACGCAATGCACGAGGTTGCGCAGCGTCAGCGCCGCCACAGCTCCGGCAATCGTCAGCACACCGAGAATGAAAAATGGCAGCGTCACTTCTCCAGGCACGTCATCGTCAGTTGGTTAAATTGTTTCGTCGCGTTACTTGGCATTGTATTCGTAAGATGTCGGACGTCCAGTGGTAAATCCATCCTTCCTCGTTGCGTAACACGATCACGCGATGACATATCTCTCTATTCCGCAAACCGATAGATCCGCTTCTCCAGTTTCTTCGACTGCATCAGACCGCGGCCGAGCAAAATGTAAGGAACGACGACCAGAATGGCGCAGACAATCCATCGCAATAGCCCGTGCTGGCATGAAATGCCAGACCCCGGCAGTGACAAGGTTAAGGAGCGCCATCGGCAGCATGAATTTCCACGCAAAGTTCATCAGCTGGTCCATCCGAAGCCGCGGGAGCGTGCGCGCTGATCCAGATGAACATGGCAATCAGCGCGAAGCAGCTTCGCAAAGAACCACAGATAGGATGGGACCCACGGTCAGGAACGGAAAGCGGCGCGGACCATCCGCCGAGGAATAGCGTGATCGCCAATCCGCTGATCGCAAACATGCCAATATATTCGCCGAGGAAGAACAGCGCGAACTTGAATCCGGAATATTCGATGTAGTAGCCGGCGATGATTTCAGATTCGCCCTCGGGCAGATCGAAGGGCGAACGATTCGATTCAGCCGTCGCCGCGATCATGAACAGCACAAACCCGGCGAAACCCCACGGCGTAAACACAAACCAGTGCGGCCAGGATTCCGGTATAGTCGAGCCTGCGTGTTCGACAATAGTGACGGTTGAGAGCGAGCCGACCGTCATAATGACGGCGATCGCCGAAAGGATCAGCGGGACCTCGTAGCTGATCATTTGGGCAATCGCACGCATCGCGCCCAGCAGCGAATATTTATTTCGGCTCGACCAGCCAGCCATGAAGATTGACACCTCGACAATGGAACCGGCGGCAAAGAAATACAGCACGCCAGCGTCCAGGTTCGACGGCCACCATATTGCGGCCGAGCGGCAGAACCGCGTAACCCAGGAATGCAGCGATGACGAGTAACAGCGGGGCGAGAAGATGCACGATCTTGTCGGCGGCGTGCGGAACGACGTCTTCCTTGGTCAGCGATTTCAGACCATCTGCGAGGGGCTGAAGTATTCCGTACGGCCCTACTCGATTTGGACCGTACCGATTTTGGAACCGCCCCAAGCCCTTGCGTTCCAGGATGGTCGTCAGTGCAAACAAGGAGGCAAACACTACGATGATCGCCGCGACGGAGAGAACTGCTGCGACGATCGGTTGCAATCCAACCGGCGAATGAGCCACGAGCCAGTGCTTTAGTATGACGAAGATTTGATCTATCGTTTCAGTCATTCGCGATCATCTCGTGGTGTTGGACCCTGAACCAGATTGAGGAACCGGTGACGGTGCGGAGGGCGCCTCCGCAACGGGTTTCGCCTTGGCTTCAGCCTTGACCTTCGCCTCCAAGAGCCGCTCATCCACTTCAGCAGCAGCGACGGGGTGGATTTCGTGAAAATACTCGTTCGACTTGGCAAGCTGCGCTTTGCGCCACAGTAGGCCGTCAAAGCGGTTATCCGTGCTTAGTTCGAAGGTTGTGTCCATCTCGATGGCATCGAACGGGCAGACTTCCACGCAGATCTGACAGCTCATGCAGACGGAGACATCAATATTAAAGACTGCCGGATAAAACTGCGGCTTTCCTATATAGTCCGGTTTCTTGTCCTTGCTTTTTTCGATGAAGATGCACTTGGGTGGACACTCTTTTTCGCAGATCTGGCAGGCCACACAGCGCAGACCTGCCTGCCAGTCATCGCCGTCATAGACGAGGAATGGGAAATTGCGCGCCGCCTCGGCCTGCGGCAGGCGTTCTTCGGGAAATTGAACGGTTGTCAACCGATCCTTGCTGACGTAGCTGCCAAGGAAATTTCTGGCCGTCTCCGCCAAACCCTTCAAGATGCCTTCACCAAGCATGACCAAAACCCCTCTTGCAAAACTTCGGACTCGTGTCGCTCTTGCCGATCGTTCTAACGGTCCACCTCGCCCAAAACAATATCCACTGTGCCAAAGATCACAATTGCGTCCGCAACATTGTAGCCACGGCACATATCCTCGAGCACGGTCAGGTTAATCAGACTCGGTGGACGCACGCGGTAGCGGTACGGATTCGGCGACCCGTCGCTGATCAGATAGAAACCCAGCTCGCCCTTCGGCGATTCGATCCGGCCGTACGCTTCTCCGGCCTTCGGGCGAAATCCTCGAATCTTCGCCTTCGGATCCATGATCGGACCGCCTGGAATATCGCGCAGCGCCTGGTTCAAAATCTTCAACGACTCGCGCATCTCGAGCATGCGGATCATGTACCGGTCGTAGACGTCGCCATGTTCACCCAGCGGAATCTTGAAATCAAACCGGTCGTAAATTCCGTACTTGTCCACTTTGCGGATGTCGTAGTTCACGCCCGAAGCGCGCAGCATGGGACCGGTGACGCCGGCGTTGATTGCGAGCTCCTTCGTCAACACGCCTACGCCCTGTGCGCGTGCCATGAAGATCTCATTGCCTGTTAATAGCGCCTCATATTCATCCAGGAAGCGTGGAAACGCCTCGACAACCTTCCTGGTCTGGTCAAGCCAGCCGGACGGCAACTCCACGCGACAGCCGCCAAAGCGCATGTAGTTGCACATCATTCGCGAACCGGTGAGTGATTCAAAGAGGTCAAGAATCTTTTCCCGTTCGCGAAACGCGTACATCAGCGGCGTTCCGCTCGCGCCCATCTCCTGCGTTAGAAAGCCAATGGTGGAGGCGTGATTTTGCAGGCGCGTCAGCTCCGCGGTGATCACACGGATGTATTCGGCGCGTTCGGGTACCTGCAGCGCCGGCAAGCTTTTCCACGGCAAGCGCGTAGGCCCAGTTGTTCGTGAGCGAGCACATGTAGTCGAGCCGGTCGGTGTAGGGCATCGACGAGAGATAGCTTGCTGTTTCGGCAATTTTTTCGTGATTGCGATGCAGATAGCCGAACACCGGCTTCAGCTTGACTACACGCTCGCCATCCAGCACGACGTCCATGCGGAATACACCATGCGTAGATGGATGGTGCGGCCCCAGCGCGATTTCGAGCAACTCGCCTTCACTGCCTCCGTCAATAGGATTCGGGGGCATCTCTTCGTCTACCGTCGCTGTGGCTACCTGTGTCATGCGTTATGCTGCTTCGCCTTTGCGAGAACGTCATCGTGTGCTGTCGGTTCGTACTCGTAGTCATCGGGCTCGACGTAGTCTTTGCGCATGGGATGATCTTCAAATTCGTCCCACATCAATATACGGCGCAGGTCGGGATGACCGTCGAAGATGATTCCGTAGAGGTCAAAGATCTCCCGCTCCTGAAACTCCGCACTGCGCCAAATCGGAGTAAGCGAAGGGAGATGAGCTTTATCGGTTCGGTTTTCGGTGCGCAGCCGGAGGATGACCGGCCCCTGCTTTTTCTCCATCGAATAGAGGTGATAAACCGCTTCAAGATATCCGGGAGATAGATGTTTCCTGACTTCCTCGATCTCTTTCTCCACGCCGTCCACGAGCGTTTTGACTTTTACCTTTTCCGAAGTCTCGGTATCCAGCCAATCCACACCGCTGACATTGGAGCAGTAATCCAAACGGAGGTCGGCGCTGTCTCGCAGAAATATGGCTATCTCTACAGCGCGCGAAGGCTCAACCAATAAGGAGTGCTGGCCTGAGGGGCTGCCATTGGGAATAATCTCCACGCGACAGTTTGGAACGGCAGCTTCGATGTCCGCTTTAATCTTCTCCAGCATCGTCTCCACCCGCTGCGCATGAATCAACGTTATTGAGAATGTGCCACACCCCTGGGTTGTTCGGCGGTTCCAGATCATGGGCGCCGTACTGTGGCACAACGAACTCGCTTGGGGCGTCGGCATTTAAATGCCGCGGCCTGTCGGCGCCGGTCAGAGCCTGCTCGTCGATCTTCCTTTGCAGGGTCATAAATGCGTCAAGCAGCGCCTCCGGACGAGGCGGGCATCCGGGAATATGCACGTCAACCGGAATGTACCGGTCAATCCCCTTCAATACGTTGTAGCCCTGCTTGAACGGCCCGCCCGAGATCGCGCACGCACCCATCGCGATGACATACTTCGGCTCTGCCATCTGGTTATAGAGACGCACCACCTGCGGAGCCATCTTCTTTGTTACGGTACCGGAAACAATCATCAGGTCCGCCTGACGCGGCGATGGCCTGAAGACCTCAGCACCAAACCGCGCAATGTCGTACCGGGCCATGGATGTTGCGATCATTTCGATGGCGCAGCAAGCCAGGCCAAAGGTCATTGGCCACACAGAATTCTTCCGGCCCCAGTTGTACAGCTCTTCAAGGGTCGTTGTAATGACACCCTGTTTGCTCAATTCGATCTTCAGCTTCTGATCCATTGGGGAACCACTTCACTTTCCGCTTCCGGTGTCTAACGTGCAACGTGCTCGACCGTGGGTCTCGTTCCGTCTGACCGTCATACCCAGGTCAATATGCCTTTCTGCCAGGCCCATACCAGCCCCTCGGCCAGCAGAAGCAAAAACACCATCATGGCGATAGACGCTCCTATTGTTAATCCGGTAAAGGACACGGCAAACGGCAGTAAAAAGATCGCTTCCACGTCGAAGATCAAAAAGATGATGGCGTACAGGTAGTATTCCGGTCTGAACTGGATCAGCACGTCGTCTTTCGATTCCAGCCCGCACTCATATGTCTTGTTCTTACTCGGCCCGGGTTTGCGCGGAGAAAATTTCTTTGCCCAAAGCCATGCCAGACCAAGCGGAGCGATGGCAAAGCCAGCAGCCGCGATTGCCAGAACAAGGATGGGCAGGTAGGGGTCGGTTGCCGGTTGGTTCATAAATACCCGTGGGAGTAATTCTTTTAGCGAAACCAATAACTTGAAGGGGTCAAATGCGCCTGAGTCGTTCGTTCCATCTGCGACGAGACCACATTACCAAGCGAACTGCAGCACGTCAAAGCTTCGGGGACCCAGTTCATCATGGCAATCTGGGTTCCAGCCTTGGTGGACTTGGCGACATCCTCCGAGCGGAGACGCCTTTGGCGCTAGAATAAATAGGGTATGGTGTTTTGTTCGTGAAACGCCAAAGATTTACCCAGGGGGAGCACAACTCATGGCGACAGAAAACGTCGCGCCGGCTGCGGGTGCCGAAAGCGGCGCTGCGAGCAAGCCGGACACGCAACAGCAGTCTCCGCAAGTGGCAATCGTCAACGATTTCAGCATTCAGATCGCGACCGTCAACGGGTCGGGATCGCAGTCAGCCAACTTAGTTCTGCTGAGATCAATCTTCCGGATGGGAATTCCGGTCAGTGGCAAAAACCTCTTTCCTTCCAACATCGCCGGCCTGCCGACGTGGTACACCATCCGCGCCAGCAAGGACGGTTACGTCGCCCGCAAGAAGGAGATTGACCTCCTGATCGCGATGAATCCGGAAACCTCTAAAGAGGACATGCTTTCCTTGCCGGTCGGGGCTGCGGCGATCTATGAGGAATCCGCTAACCTGCGGCAGTTCCGCAGCGACGTAGCCTGCTATCCAGTGCCGTTCGACAAGCTGACCGCCGCCGTTTGCCCTGAGGCGAAGCTGCGCAAGCTGGTCAAAAACATGATCTACGTCGGCGTTGCCGCGCATCTGCTGAAGATGAATATGACGGACGTCGAAGCCGCGTTGCGCAAGCAGTTCGCCAAGAAAGTAAAAGCGGCAGACCTGAACTGGGCGGCAGTGCAGGCGGGCTACGAATATTCCTCGACGAACTTCACCAAGCACGACCCCTTTGTGCTCGAGCCGATGAACGCGACCAAGGGGAAGATCATCATTGATGGGAACGCCGCGGCGGCGCTTGGGTGCATCTTCGCCGGCTGCACGGTCGCAATGTGGTATCCGATCACTCCGTCGTCGTCTCTGGTGGAGAACTTCATCGACTATGCAAAGCGTTACCGCATCGATGAAAACGGCAAGGCGACCTTCGCCGTTGTGCAGGCAGAAGACGAACTGGCTGCAATTGGAGCGGTGCTGGGAGCAGGTTGGGCGGGAGCACGCGCCATGACGGCGACCTCCGGCCCGGGAATCTCGCTTATGGCCGAATTCGCCGGCCTCGGTTACTACGCCGAGCTGCCGGGAGTGATCTTCGACGTCCAGCGTACAGGTCCATCGACCGGCATGCCGACGCGGAACCAGCAGGGCGATCTGCTATCCGTCGCCTTTCTTTCGCACGGAGACACGAAGCACGTGATGGTGATTCCGGGCAGCGTCAAGGAATGCTACGAGATGGCACAGGCGGCATTCGACCTTGCGGAACAGCTGCAAACACCGGTTTTTGTCATGTCTGATCTCGATCTGGGTATGAACAACTGGATGTCGGAGCCATTTGCTTATCCGACCAAACCGCTGAACCGCGGCAAGGTGTTGAGCGCGGAGGATCTGACGAGGCTTGGCGGATTCGCCCGCTATAAAGACGTGGATAACGATGGCATCGGCTACCGCACAATACCTGGAACCGACCATCCTCTGGCGGCCTACTTCACGCGTGGCTCCGGCCACAACGAGAAGGCTCTCTACACGGAGAGGCCGGATGACTACTTCAACAATATGGAGCGGCTATCCAAGAAGTTTGAGACCGCGCGCACGCTCGTCCCGCGACCGGAGGTTGTGCAGACTGGCAAATCCAGGATCGGCCTGATTGCCTTCGGTTCATCCGATTTTGCTACGCGGGAGAGCCGCGATCAGCTGAAGAACGAATATGGGCTCGACACAGATTATTTGCGGCTGCGCGCCTATCCGTTCTCGCGCGAAGTGCCTGAGTTTGTCGCCTCGCACGATCGCATCTATGTGATCGAACAGAATCGCGACGCGCAGATGTTGAGTCTGCTCAAGCTGGACCTACAGGCGGAAGAAATCGTGAAATTGCGCAGCATCCGCCACTTCAACGGGCTGCCGATTGATGCGCGCTCCGTCACCGATGACCTTGTCACGCAGGAAGGAATCTAAATGGCAACAACGCCCGCTACTTCTGCTCCAGTGGAAGCACCCAAGCCAGCAGTTAAAACGAACCGGATCGGTCTTCAGGTCCTCGACTACCGCGGCGGCAAGACGACGCTTTGCGCCGGTTGCGGCCATAACGCGATCTCTGAGCGCATCATCGATGCTTTTTACGAGATGGGCGTTCAGCCGGAACGCGTGATGAAGCTCTCCGGTATCGGGTGCTCGTCCAAGACTCCGGCCTACTTCATCAGCCGCTCGCACTCGTTCAACAGCGTCCATGGGCGCATGCCTTCGGTTGCGACGGGAGCGCTGCTGGCCAACAGCACCATGAAAGCTCTGGGCATCAGCGGAGACGGCGACACCGCATCCATCGGCATCGGCCAGTTCGTGCATCTGATGCGCCGCAATGTCCCGCTCATCTACATCATTGAAGACAATGGCGTTTACGGGCTCACGAAAGGGCAGTTCTCCGCGACCGCCGACATCGGTTCGAAGCTGAAGACCGGCGTGATCAACGATCTGCCAGCGATTGATACCTGCTCGCTGGCGATTCAACTTGGCGCGACGTTTGTGGGACGTTCCTTCTCCGGGGACAAGAAGCAGCTGCTTGCCATGTTGAAGGCTGCCATTGCGCACAACGGCACGGTGGTGCTCGATGTGATCTCGCCATGCGTGACCTTCAACGATCACGAGGGCTCGACCCGGAGCTACAAATACATGCAGGAGCACGAGGAGGCCGTCTCCGAGGTGGGCTTTGTGCCCCACTTCCAGGAGATCGACGTCGAGTACGATCCCGGCACGACCATCAATGTGGAGATGCATGACGGCAGCCACCTGCGCCTGCGCAAGCTGCATGAGGACTACGATCCAACCAACCGCATCGCTGCGATTTCAGCCCTCATGGGCGCACACGCAAAAGATGAAGTGCTGACCGGCATCTTCTACGTGGACACGAAGAAACCCAGCTTTACCGAGATATTGAATCTGGTGGACGAACCCCTGGGCACGCTGCCGGACTCTCGCGTAAGGCCGGGCAAGGCAGTCCTCGAGGAAGTGATGCAGCGGCTGATGTAATTCGGCCGCTAGCCTCAGAAGGAAATTGCCCTACTTACCGCTGTGCTCGGCTTCAGCATCCGGTTCGGGAAAGTCGGTGTCGTTGTCCTTCAGCATTTCGTCTTGATCGCGGTGGCCCAGTTGTCCCCACATTGAGCCATACTGGGGACGACGCTCGGTTATGGGATAAGCCCCGTCGTCTTCCACCGCGCCCTTGCGCATACCTTCGTCCGGACGATTCATTGCAGGGTTTGCCATAACTCGTCTCCTGTACCTTAATCACGATCGAAAAAAAGTTAGATGCTGGAACTACGGCTCAGATTAGACCGGAGTGGCCAGTAAAGTCTAGGCTAGAATGGACTGCGATGGCATTCAAGTTTCAAGGCGTTGATTTTCTTCAATTTGACACTCTTCTTTCCGATGGCGAACTCCTGGTCCGCGACAGCACGCGCGCCTTCGTCGAGGACAACCTCATCCCCATCATTGAACAGTGCAACCGCGACGGCCGCTTTCCTCGCGAGTTGGTTCGGCCAATGGGCGAACTCGGCTTCTACGGGGCAACGCTCGAAGGCTACGGCTGCGCCGGCGTGAACAACGTGGAATATGGGCTGCTGATGCAGGAACTCGAACGCGGAGATTCCGGTATCCGTAGCTTCGCTAGTGTGCAGTCAGCGCTGGTGATGTATCCGATTTATACCTTCGGGTCCGACCAGCAGAAAGACCTCTGGCTGCCGAAGATGGCTACGGGAGAAAAGCTCGGCTGCTTCGGTCTTACGGAGCCCGACTTCGGCTCTAACCCCAGCGGCATGCGGACACGGGCCCGCAAAGAGGACGACCACTACATTCTCAATGGCGAGAAGATGTGGATTACCTCGGGCAGCATTGCCGACGTCGCCGTGATCTGGGCGAAGCTCGAAGAGCCGGGCGTCGCTCCGGACAATTGGCGCATTCGCGGCTTCCTCGTCGAAACCGACCGCCCAGGATTCTCCGCACACGACGTGCACGGCAAGTGGTCTCTCCGCGCGTCGGTCACGTCCGGTCTCTCCATGCAGGACGTACGCATTCCGGCGGCCAACCTGCTACCGAAGTCCGACGGCTTGAAGTCTCCGCTGATGTGCCTCAGCCAGGCTCGCTATGGCATCAGTTGGGGAGCCATTGGAGCAGCCATGGCCTGCTACGACACCGCGCTGCAGTACGCAAAGGACCGCAAGCAGTTCCGCGATCAGCCCATCGCGAGCCACCAGCTCGTGCAGGAAAAACTCACGTGGATGATCACTGAAATTACCAAGGCGCAACTGCTGTCGCTGCAGTTGGGCCGACTCAAGGATCAGGGAAAGGCAGCCTTCCAGCACATCTCCATGGCGAAGAAGAACAACGTGTGGATGGCCCTCGAATGCGCGCGCATGGCCCGCGATATTCTCGGAGCCGCCGGTATCGCCGACGAATTCCCCATCATGCGCCACATGATGAATCTTGAGTCAGTCAAAACCTACGAAGGCACCCACGACATCCATACGCTCATCATCGGGCAGAGCGTTACCGGCATTGCAGCCTACTGATCGTCAATCCGAGTTCGAAAAAATCCGGTGAGGGACATTGAAGACCGCTAAGCTCAACATCGCTTCGCCGGTGTAGCCTCTTCCTTGCGCGGAGAGAATGTCAGGTCTGTCCCTTCGACGAGAAGAAGGACAGATGAGGTAAAGTTGCTCAAACCGTTTGCGGCCGTGGAATTGGAGTTTTACTTCCGTCACGAAAAAGGGGAGAGCCACTTTGACGAACAGAAAGTACATTCTCGCGTTGGACCAGGGAACCACCAGCTCAAGGGCCATGGTGGTCAACGAAGCGGGCGAAGTCGTGTCGATTGCGCAGCGACCGTTTGGACAAATATTTCCGCAGCCAGGCTGGGTAGAGCACTCGCCTACGGAGATCTGGGCGTCACAGAGTGGGGTTGCGACCGAGGCTCTTGCCGCGGCCGATCTGACAGAACACGACATTGCAGCTATCGGGATTACCAATCAGCGTGAGACCACCATTGTGTGGGACAGGGAGACGGGAGAGCCTGTCTACAACGCCATCGTCTGGCAGGACCGGCGAACGGCGGAGTTCTGCGATGCTCTTCGCAACCAGGGCGACGGAGCGCTGATTCAAGCCAGAACGGGATTGCTTCCCGATGCTTATTTTTCTGGAAGCAAGGTGAACTGGATACTCAACAACGTGGATGGCGCGCGCGCCAGGGCCAACGCAGGGAAGCTGGCTTTCGGGACCGTCGACAGTTGGTTGATCTGGAAGTTGACGCAGGGCGAGAAGCATGTGACGGATGTGACGAATGCTTCGCGGACGATGCTCTTCAACATCCATACGCTCGAGTGGGATGAAGAGCTGTTGCGGATTCTGGATGTTCCACGGTCGATGCTGCCTGAAGTGGTGGCTTCGAGCGGCCGCTGCGCGACGACGCGCGGGATCTTCGCTGGGATTCCAATTGCCGGGATCGCCGGAGACCAGCAGGCTGCACTGTTCGGGCAAATGTGTACTTCGCCGGGAATGGCGAAATGCACCTTTGGCACCGGGGCTTTCATGCTGCTGCAAACCGGCACGAAGCCCATGATCTCAAAGAACCGGCTGCTCACAACGATTGCGTGGAAGATCGGCGATACAGTCGAGTACGCGCTTGAAGGCAGCATGTTGATGGCCGGCGCAGTGGTGCAGTGGCTGCGCGACGATTTGCAGATGATTCGCACTTCGGCCGAGGTGGAGGAGTTGGCTGCTTCGGTGACGAACTCGAATGGAGTGGTCCTGGTACCCGCGTTTGCAGGCCTCGGAGCTCCGCATTGGGACCAGTATGCGAGAGGTTCGCTGCTGGGTTTGACTCGCGGCACGACGCGCGCACACATCGCGCGGGCGGCTCTTGAGGGAATTGCGCTGCAGGTGACGGACGTTCTGGAGGCGATGCAGGCTGACTCGGGATTGCCTCTGGCGCAGTTGCGTGTGGATGGCGGAGCGTCGGCGAATGGGCTGTTGATGCAGATTCAGGCGGATGTACTGGGGATTGATGTCGTGCGACCGAAGAACGCCGAGGCCACTGTGATGGGGGCGGCCTATCTGGCGGGAATCGCTGTGGGATACTGGCCGGACAAGGAAGCGATTGCAAAGCAGTGGCAGGTGGACCGAGTGTTCAAGCCGAAGATGGATGCAGATACGCGGAGTAAAGTGCGCGAAACCTGGCGTAAAGCTTTGGGTCGGTCGAAAGGATGGACGCATGACGGGGAGACTCGAGGGTGACGGAGCGTTCAGAGGTATTGCGGAGGCTTGGAGAGCAGGCTGAGCCCTGGGATGTGCTCGTCATCGGCGGAGGAGCGAGCGGGTTCGGTGCGGCGGTGGAGGCGGCGGCACGCGGATATCGGACCCTGCTGATCGAACGCTTCGATTTCGCCAAAGGTACGTCAAGCCGGAGCACGAAGCTCGTTCACGGTGGCGTTCGATATCTTGAGCAGTTGAATGTCACGCTGGTGTTGGATGCGTTGCGCGAGCGAGGCCACATGCTGCGCAACGCCCCGCACCTGGTGCACGATCTTTCGTTTGTGGTTCCGGCGTTCAGCTACTTCACGCTTCCGTACTACGGGTTTGGTCTGAAGGTCTATGAGAGGCTCTCGGGGCGGCTTTCGTTTGGAGCGTCCAAGCTGCTCTCGCGCGAGCGAACGCTGGAGATGCTTCCCGGGATTGCGAGCGACGGATTGCGTGGAGGCGTGCTCTACCACGATGGGCAATTCGACGACGCGCGGTACATCGTGGCACTGCTGCGAACCTTTCAGGAACTGGGTGGAACGGCGATCAACTACGTTGAAGCGACCGGCCTGCTGCAACGAAACGGGAAGACTGTTGGCGTTCACGCCCGCGACTCGGAAAGCGATACGCTCTTTGAATTGCAGGCCAAGGTTGTCGTGAATGCAACCGGCGTGTTTTCGGAGGATGTCCTCGCGATGGATGGCGCGCCGCGCGGATCGCTGCTGGCGATGAGCCAGGGGACGCACTTCGTCCTGCCGCATTCTTTCCTGTCCGGGCGACGCAGCGCTGATGGTTCCGAAGACAGCAGATGGGCGAGTCCTGTTTGCCATACCGTGGCATGGAGCGACGTTGGTGGGGACGACGGATGAAGCGGTTGAGCGCGCGTCTGCTGAGCCGCATTCGATGGCTTCGGAGAGGAGTTTCCTGTTCGAGCACATCGCTCGATACTTTGGCCGCAAGCCGAAGACGGAGGAAATTCTCAGCGTCTGGTCGGGTCTTCGGCCACTGGTCCGGAAGGGCAATGGCAAGACCTCAAAGCTGTCGCGAGATCACACAATTCTGGTGTCGAAGTCCGGAGTGGTCACCGTAACCGGTGGCAAGTGGACGACGTACCGGCGCATGGGGCAGGACGCGATCGACCACGCTGCCGAGGTAGCTGGATTGCCGAAGGTGGCCTCGCGGACGCTCGACTTGAAGTTGCATGGGTGGATGGATCAGTCGGCAAGTGTCGCAGAGTCGGAGAGGGTGTACGGGACCGATCTGCCGATGATTCAGCAGATGTCTGCCGAGGATCCGGCGTTAGAGCAACTCTTGCATCCTCGATTGCCGTACCGCCTGCGTGAGGTAATCTGGGCTGCACGATATGAGATGGCGCGAACGGTTGAGGACGTGCTGGCGCGGCGGACGCGAGCCTTGTTTCTGGATGCTCGAGCCGCGATTGAGGCTGCGCCTGCTGTAGCCGATCTGCTGGCTAAGGAACTCGGCAGAAGCGATGCATGGCGTGAGAAGGATCTGCAAAGTTTCTTAACGATGGCGCAAGGCTATGTTTATCTGGGAGAGTGATTCGCTATGGTTGATCTGTCACCTGTCGTTGGTGAGTTTGTCGGAACGTTTGTATTAGTGATGCTGGGCAACGGCGTTGTTGCCGGAGCGCTGCTGAATCGGTCGAAGGCGCAGAACGCCGGTTGGATATCGATTACAGCCGGATGGGCCGTGGCAGTCTTTGCCGGGGTTGCCGTGAGCGCAGCATTGGGCGATTCCGATGGACACCTCAACCCGGCGTTTACGTTGGCTTCGGTCTTGATGTCCGGAAATCCGATGCGCCTGGCGACGTATATTCCCGCCCAGGTCCTCGGAGGATTGTGTGGTGCAGTCGCGGTATGGCTGCAATACAAGCCGCACTGGGAGCTAACGGAAGACGCGGACACGAAGTTTGCTTGTTTTGCGACATCCCCTGCCGTGTATCGGCCGCTTTGGAACTTTTTCAGCGAGGTGCTGGGAACCTTTGTTCTGGTCCTGGTAGCCACAGCATTGTTTTCGAAACGCGTCGCTCCGGCTGGAGTTGCTGCCGGTCTCGGGCCAATCCTGGTAGGCGCGTTGGTTTGGGGAATCGGGCTTTCGTTAGGCGGATCGACCGGATATGCCATCAATCCAGCTCGAGATCTCGGGCCGCGGATCGCTCATTCTGTGCTGCCCATTGCCGGCAAGGGCAAGTCAGGCTGGGGGTACGCGTGGGTGCCGATTCTGGGTCCGTTGGCTGGTGCGGTCCTCGCGGCAGCAGTGGTCAAGATTCTGAACATGTCTTGAGTTCAGTTTGACAGCTATGTTCTTGGCATATAGGGTTTAGCCCAACGTCACCGCTTACTTTAACCAGCATCGGCGTGGAGGATTGAGTATGAGTTTTTCCAAAGGGGTAAGGGCGATCGCGACCGATAGCCACTTTTTAGTGCCGCTCTTTGTGCTGCTGGCTGGGATCGCTCTGCTGGTGGCGCTGCACTAAAGGGAAGAGGCGCTGCAGAGCAGACGCGAGCAGCGGGGAGAGATGGATGGCAAGTGTGGTGCAACGGGAAGAGAAAGCTGGATTGTCTTTGCACGGCCTGGGCGTGATCTGTGGCTTGACTGCAGGGGTATGGCTCGGCGCGGCTGAGGCTCCGACAAAGCTCGTCAATTCGGGCTTCTCTCCGTTCGCCATCTCGCTATGCATGGTGGCAGGCGTCTTTACCGCTCGATGGACCTTTCCCACGCTGCTGAAAGGGACGGGGTATGTGTTTGTCGACCTCATGGAAAAGAAACACCTGATCGTGTGGGCGCTGCTGGCGGGTGCGTTGTGGGCAGTGGCGAATACGTTGACTGTCTTCGCGATTCGGGATGTAGGGCTCGCCGTGGCATTTCCGATGTGGAATGCGAACGCGCTGATTGGGCTTTTCTGGGGACGCGTTCTCTTTCGCGAGTTGGAAGGAGCCAGCGCGAAAAACATCGGCAAGGTCGTGGTGGGTGCGATCGCGATTGTGATCGCAGCTGTGATGCTGGGCTTCAGCACTATGCATGGCGGTTCGATGGGACAGCATGCCTTTCGCGGAATTGCCGCGGCCCTGGGCGCCAGCCTGATGTGGGGAACAATGTATGTTCCGTATCGCAAGGCTTATCTGAGCGGGATGAATCCGCTGTCGTTTGTCACGGCATTCACCGTGGGAGAGCTGGGTACGGTGTTGGCATTGACCCTTGCGCTGGACGGCGGGCTGCACTCTTCGGCGTTCCAACTCTTCCATATGCCGGGAGTGCTGTTCTGGTTATTTCTCGGGGGATTTGTCTGGGTTATCGGCGATCTGTTTCAGCAGTTCGCTGCAAAATATCTCGGAATCGGCCGGGGAATTCCGCTGTCAAACACAAATCAGCTTTGGGGACTCGCCTGGGGGGCCCTCGTCTTCGGCGAACTCGCGGGAGCGGACCGGCAGCACATGCTGCTGGTGATCGGCGGGTCGGTGACAATGATTCTCGGAGCGCTGGCGATCAGCACGGCAGTAGCTTCCGCCAAGGAGAATAGCTCGACCAACGAGGCTGTCCTGCGGGAGTGCAACCGCTATGGCCTGGACTACCACCGGACCATGATGGCGCAGGCCGGGCATGAATTCGGCGGCCGCGACGAACGCAGACGCTGGTGGGACTACGCGATCGTTCTGACGGCGACGGGAATTTTTGTCGTCCTGGGCGTTCGGGCGGTCGTCCCGCCGTTGACGATGGACCTGAAGTGGATCGCAGTCCTGAGTGTGGTGCTGGTGTTGAGTTTGATCGCAGGTGCATGGAGCCTTTGGCGGCGAACCCGGTTTTGCTGAAATTCTCTCCGACCTAAAAACATTCTGCATGGTTTGAGACCAACTTGTGGGATCATCCATGAGGAGCAAGTATGGCTGTCAGGCTGAAAGACATTGCGCGCGATCTTGGAGTTTCCGTCGTTACAGTTTCGAAGGTGTTGCGGGGAAATGCCGACATCGGCGAGGAAACCCGGCGGCGCGTTCTGAAGCGGATGAAGGAGCTGAACTATCAGCCCAACATGATGGCCCGGGGACTGGCCAGCGGACGAACCTACACGATCGGACTTGTCGTTCCGGACCTCGTGCATCCGTTCTTTGCAGAGTTCGCAAAATCGCTGAGTGGTGTTCTGAGGACCAGCAACCGCGCGCTGATTCTCGCCTCGTCTGAAGAAGACCCGGAGGTGGAGCGGCAGGAGATTCGCACGCTGCTGAGCCGCGGAGTGGACGTTCTCCTGATCGCGTCGTGCCAGGCGAATCTGCGCAACTTTTATGAGCTCGGCGATGCCCGTACGCCGTATCTTCTCTTCGATCGCAACTTTCCCCATCTGGCGGCACACTTTGTCGGAACCGACGACGTGGAGGTAGGAGAGATGGCCACGAAACACCTGATCGAGATCGGACGCCAGCGGATCGCCCACATCGCAGGCAAGAACACGAGCCCGTCGTTCGACCGGCTGCGGGGTTATCGAAACGCCCTGGCGGAGAGTAAGCTGCCGGCTCCGGAGAACTACATCGTTGTGCGCGAGCGGATGGAAGAGTCGGGCGACAAAGTCGGATTTCAGGCGATGCAGGAGCTGCTCAAGCTCCCATCGAGGCCCGACGCAGTGTTCTGCTATAACGACCTGACGGCGATCGGTGCGATCGACGCAACGTTGCATGCGGGACTGCGGGTCCCCGAGGACATTGCCTTCATCGGTTGCGGAAACCTTCGTTATGCGAACTACCTGCGGGTTCCACTGAGCTCGATCGACCATGGAACGACGGAGTTGGGACGGATCGCCGGCGAGCTTGCCCTCGAGCTCTCTGCCAAGCCGGAGCAAGCTCCAAAGAGTGTTCTGGTCCCATCTAAGCTGGTTGTGCGACAGTCCACGGTAGCCGGATCCAGCGGCCTCTAAGTCGCTGAAAGAAATAATGATGCTCTCCATAAGGTTCAACCATTTACGAAGCCGTGTGGCCGCAGAGAACCTTTAAGAGAGTGCGCGACCAGAGATAAATTCACTTGCTATCTCCTGCGATTAGCTCGTATAGTCTAGTTTAGTTACCGGTAACGCAAATCAGCCGGGGCTCGATGGAGGAAAAAATCCCATGGCAACACGTGCTGTCACATCCAATGAACCTTTGAAAGACCTTGATGAATGGGATGATTTTCTAACCGGACGCTACAAGGAAGGGAAGAGCGAATCCGAATTTCGTCAGTACGACGAGAAGGCGACTCCCGGTGTCGCTGAGTTCTACCGGCTGAATCATCAGTACCAGACGTTCGACTACGTGATTGCCAAAGAGAAGGAATACTTTGGTCTGAACAAGGGCGAGAAGAGCATCTGGGAAGCGGCGGAGTTTCTGAACACGCTGGTGGACGACAGCGATCCCGATACTGACCTGACGCAGATCGAACATCTGCTGCAGACCTCGGAGGCGATCCGGAAGGACGGACATCCGCGGTGGTTTGTGCTGACGGGATTCATCCACGATCTCGGCAAGGTGCTCTGCCTGTGGGGCGAGCCGCAGTGGGGTGTCGTGGGCGATACGTTTCCGGTGGGTTGCGCGTACTCGAAGGACATCGTGTTTCCGGAGTACTTCAAGGCGAATCCCGACATCAACAATCCGCTGTATCAGACGAAGTACGGCATCTACGAGCCGAACTGCGGGCTCGATAAGCGTGCACATGTCCTTTGGACATGACGGCTACATCGGCGAGGTCATGAAGAATTACATGCCGGAAGAGTCGCTGTACATGCTGCGCTATCACTCGTTCTATTCGGCCCACCGGCACGGCGCATACCGGCACCTGATGACCCAGCATGATCTGGAGATGCTGGAGTGGGTCAACAAGTTCAACGTGTATGACCTGTACTCCAAGGGACACACGAAGCCGAATCTGAAGGAGCTGAAGCCCTACTACGACGATCTCTTCGCGGAGTTCTTTCCTGCGAAGATCGCCTGGTAACAGCTCCACGAATGCATTGACTGCGAGCCCTGAGATGCGACGATCGCCTCAGGGCTTTGCTGTGGCTTTTGAAAGAATGGAGTGAGGATGTCGACACGACTAGTGCGGGGAACCGCGAACAAAAAAGGACGCAACATCTTCATCCATCCCGGCAACAGCTCGATGCGAGAGGTTAGTTATGGCCGCATCCGGTTGAGCGGAGATCAGACGCAGGTGAACTTCGCTAATGAAGGCCAGGAGACAGGGCTCGTCTGCTTGCGCGGAACCTGCCAGGTCCGGGTCGGAGGCGAGTCTTTCACGATGACGCGCGATGATGCGCTGTATATCCCGAAGAGTCTTTCGATTGAAGTTCAAACAGCGTCAGAGGTGGACCTGGTCGAATGCTCCGCTCCGGTGGAGGACGAGTATCCGCTGCAGTTTGTCTCCGCTGAAGCTGTGCGGAAGAATGAGAAGCTGCACTTCGTCGCCGGAACTCCGAGTGCGCATCGGGAGATCAATATTCTCCTGGGAAGCAATATTCGCGCGGGCAAGTTGGTAGTCGGCATCACGCGATCCTTGCCGGGTAACTGGACGAGCTGGCCTCCTCATGAGCACGCCGCGATGCTCGAGGAGATTTATGTATTCGTCGATATGCCGGAGCCGAGCTTTGGGCTTCAGCTGGTCTACACCGACGGAATCAACAAGGCGGATGTAGAGGTGGTACGCGATGGCGACGCTGTCCTGCTGCCCGAGGGATATCATCCAAACGTGGCTATTCCGGGCGCGACACTGAATTTTGTCTGGATCATGGCGGCACATCGCGAAGTGCTCGACCGCAAGTGGGGCGTCGTGCAGGTTGATTCCCGCTACGCCTGAATCTGATCCTCCTCTCCCCGTTTTCCTGCGGAATCGATCAAATGGAAACCTCTGTTTGAGCATCACTTAGGCTGGTTTTTCAGTTTGCGATAAATAGCATATTAAATTTGCATAAATTATTCTATTCATTGCACTTAATGAAATTATCCGATAATTTACGTTATCGGTGTAGTAAACGAATTTAGCTTGACAGTGGTTCCCTCGCGTCAGTAACGTTCTCAACGTCCCTCGATATCAGAAAACTACGCAGTGAAACTGATGTCAGAAAATCATGCGGCGAAACTCCGTAAGGGGATCGCTATAACTTCCGAGGCCCAAATTCGATTGCAAAAGGACGACATCATGCGCATTCAAAAGACAGCAAAATACTCTCACGGGAACGGCGATTCAAAAAAAACGTCAGGATGGTCTCTGGCGTCGCGATGGTTTCATCTGGCATTGGCGATGATGCTGCTATTGCCCGCGCTAAGCGCTTATGGGCAGTTTGAATCGGCCTCGGTGCTTGGCTATGTCAAGGACGCAACAGGCGCGGCGATTCCGAACGGAACAGTGACCTTAACGAACGCAGCGACTGGAATCGTGCAGAAGGCCACCACGGACACAGAGGGCCGATACGAATTCTCCAGCGTAGCGATCGGCACATACACGGTCACCACGGAAGCTGCTGGATTCGAGCGAGCGCAGACAAAGCCGTTTACTCTAACCACCGATTCGCGACAGAGGGTGGATGTGTCCCTCAAGCCGGGATCCGTCAGCGAGACCGTTACAGTCTCCTCCTTGCCTACCGCGCTGGAGACAGAAACGAGCTCTCGCGGGCAAGTGATCGGAACACAAGCGATCGAAAACTTGCCGTTGAATGGAAGATCGTATGCCGACCTGGCGCTGCTGGCTCCCGGCGTGCGCAAGTCGTTTCTGGAAAACCAGTCGACCACAAGCCGCGAGGCGTCATTCAACGTAAACGGGCAGCGTAGCGCGTTCAATAACTTTTTGCTGAATGGTCTGGACAACAACTCCTATGGCACGTCGAATCAGGGCTTTGGAAACGAAAACATTCCTCCCTCGCCCGATGCTGTGTCGGAATTTCGAATCGAAACCGACAACTACAGCGCTGAATATGGTCGGGCGTCAGGTGCGGTGGTCAATGCCTCTATCCGTCGCGGGACCAACCAATTTCACGGCCGGGCGTGGGACTACATCCGCAACACGGACCTCAATGCAATCGGGCCCTTTGCACCATCCGGCGGGGTAAAGCCCACCTTCATCCGCAACCAGTTCGGAGGGACCTTTGGTGGACCCATCTGGCGCGACCACACGTTCTTCTTTATGGATTACGAAGGAGTGCGTCAGATCTTCAAGAGCTTCGCCACAGCCACTCTCCCCACCGCCGAACAAAGGACCGGTACTTTCCTTCTTCATCGCGTTGACGGTACCACCGCTCCGATCCCGCTAACGAACCCAATTACTGGCAAGGTCTACGCCAACGGCATCATCCCCGTCTCAGATCAGTCTGCATTAGCGAAATCGGTGCTTGCCGCTCTTCCGGCAACAAATACCAGCGCTCTCGCCGGCACCCCGAACTCCTTCGCCAACAACTTCACCGCGTTTCCCCGCGGCACCATTCAGGACGACAAGGGTGACGCTCGCATTGACCACACTTTTAACGCAAAACTCAGCGTGTTTGGCGTGTACAGCCAACACGAGACAACCATCTTCGATCCTCCCCCGTTTGGAGGGCCAGCCGGTGGCAACGCCAACACCAATGTTCAGATCTATAACCGGCAGATCGCCTTTGGCGCGACCTATGTCATCACACCAGCGTCTCTGGTGGATTTCCGAATGGGAATTGGCACAAACCGGGGCGCGAAGGCACCCTACGGTGTTGGCACGCCGGGCTTGCTCGCCGCAGCTGGAATCACTGACGGCCTGCCCACCGACCCTCTCATCGTACGGAGCTTGAACGCGCAGGCTGTTACAGGATTTACTCAGTTCGGCACACAGCCGGCGAGTCCGCAGTTCCAGAATCCTTCAGTCATCAATCCGAAGGCAAACTACACTCTGGTCCACGGTATCCACTCAATCAAGCTCGGTTACGAATATCAAGCGATCAATACGCAAATCAACGACTACAACCCGAGCTTCGGTCAGAGTAACTACGGTGGCGCCTATTCCACGACTGCCGGAACCCCAACCGACACCGGTACAGGAAACAACGCTTCCGCACAGATCTCTCAGGCCCGCAATCTGGCGGACTTCATCTTCGGAAACCAAAATTCCTATTCGCTGACAAACTTCTTCATCGCCAGCGTGCGCCAGCGGATGAATTTTATGTACGTTCAGGACGATATCAAGCTCAGACCAAACCTGACGATCAATGCTGGTCTGCGCTATGAATTAGCCACACCGCAGTATGAGGCCAACAATAAACTGGCCAACTTCAACCCCTCTAATAACACTCTCACTCAGGCGTCTAACGGATCTATTTATAACCGCGCCCTTGTCAATATGCCTCTTAACAACCTTGCCCCTCGTTTTGGTTTCGCCTACAGCTACACACCCAATACCGTAATTCGCTCCGGCTACGGCATCAGCTATACGCAATACAACCGCGCGGGCGGCGAGAATAACCTCACTTACAACGGTCCGAATGTCGTCAATGCAACTATCAACAATCCGACACCAACGGCGTCCAATGCGTGCCTAAACGACACACAAAACCAATTGACATGCTTCCGTTTGACGCAGCAGGGTTTCGCGGCGAGCCTTGTCTCACCCGCCGCATTCAATCCCGCATTGGTCACGTCGCGTTACATCCCTGCTCATTCCCCAACGGGCTATGTCCAGAGCTACTTCTTCGGAGTGCAGCAGCAGCTTCCTGGTGGTGTTGTGATGGACCTGGCCTACGCGGGCAACAAAGGCACCCATCTTCAGATACTCGCCGATTACAACCAGGCCGCAATTTGCACGGCGGCTCTGGCCGCCAACTGTCCGGGCGGTACCCTTGCCGCACGCCGTCCTGTCCAAAACTTTGGCGATATTGAAATTGCCTACGGTGGCGGACCCTCGAACTACAACTCGCTTCAGATGAAAGTAGAGAAGCGTTACTCAAACGGCATCTATTTCCTCAACTCATTCACTTGGGGACGCGCCTTTGACGAGTCATCGGGGCATCTCGAGACGAGCAATGGTGATAACTCCCGCGTGAACTTCGCCAACCCAAGAGGCGACTACGGCAGGTCGGGGTACGATCAGCCGCTGAACAATACAACGTCGATCCTCTACGACCTTCCTTTTGGAACTGGTCGCCGTTTTGGTGGCAGTGCTCCCTACTTGGTCAAATTCTTTCTTGGCGGGTGGCAGTTCAACACCATCAACTACATGAGCAGCGGTTTGCCCGTAAACCTCAACTACAGCAATTCGACATCAAACGGCACGAACGTGACCGATCTTTACACCTACCGTCCGAGCGTCTCAGGCAATCCAGTGGCCCCAGCCTCCAATCGCGCCAAGACATCGAGCGCGCTTACCGGCTATCTCAACAAAGCAAATGTTTTTGTTCCGCTTACCGGTAGTCCTTTCGGCAATGCGCAGCGCAACATGGTTGTCTCGTACGCCTTCTTCCAGACAGACTTCGGCCTTCACAAGGCCTTTCCGCTGTGGAACGATTCATCGAGCTTCGACTTCCGCGCTGAGGCATTCAACGCCTTCAACAAGGTGAATTACCAGGCACCGGATGGGAATGTCAGCAATTCCACGTTCGGCTCCATCACCTCTGCTTATCCGGCACGGCAGTATCAGTTTGCAGCAAAGATCATTTTCTAGTCCGTCCGCAATGATCTCAACCAACACCAAATAACTACGGCGCCGCGTTTCTCCCGAGCGGCGCCGTACAGCACCGGAAGTGTCCAAGGGCCGAACGGATGATCTTTAGAAGTGTAATGAAGGTCGCAGCAGGCACAATATTCCTCGCGACAACCCAGGCGGCGCTAGCTCAGCAGAATTCACAAGCTGCGCAAGACAAGGTTGTGCACGTGAACCAGATTCAAGTAATCGGCTCGCACAACAGCTATCATGCCGGGTTCGCGCCGAGCGAGCGGAAGTATATGGAGATGAAGAATCCTAAAACTCTGAGGAGTCTGGACTATCATCACGCGCCATTGGGAGAACAACTCTCCGGCGGCGTGAGACAGGTGGAGATCGACATCTTTGCCGACCCTGACGGTGGACGCTTTGCTCATCCGTCCATTGTTCGCAGAGTAGCAGCAGCAGGTCTTCCTGCCGACCCGGACTTCGATCCTCACCACGAGATGGACAAGCCCGGCTTCAAAGTGATGCACGTTCAGGATCTCGACGAGCGAAGCACGTGCCACACGTTCGTTGCCTGCCTCAAAGACATTCGAACCTGGTCAAAGCAGCATCCCCATCATCTCCCGATCTTTATTCTGGTGGAGACCAAAGAGGACACACCCCGCGACCTGCCGGATGCAGTGAAAGCCGAGCCGTTTACGCCGGCGCTTTTCGACGCAATGGATGCAGAGATTCGATCGGTCTTCCAGCCGAGCGAAATCATTACTCCAGATGAGGTGCGCGGAAATGCTCCATCACTGGTTGAGGCCGTGCGCGCCGGCAACTGGCCTACTCTGGCCAAGGCTCGCGGTCGTGTGATCTTTCTGATGGATCAGCAGCACGTGGGACCCATCTATACCCAGGGGCATCCTTCGTTGCGTGGCCGAATCCTCTTTACGAATGCGATTCCCGGTGCGCCTGACGCCGCGTTCGTTGAACAGAACGGAGGGTCCGTCGAAGAGATCAATGCGTTGGTGAAGCAGGGCTATCTTGTGCGAACTCGTACGGATGAGAGCACGGAACAAGCCCGCACGAACGACACAACGCGGCGCGACCTTGCGCTGTCCAGCGGCGCCCAGATGCTGAGCACGGACTACCCTTCGTCCGAGCCATCGCAGTGGACGAAATATTTTGTCGGACTGCCGAACGGCCTCGTAGCGCGATGCAATCCGGTGAATAAGCCCGAGGGTTGTGTCGACAATCTTCTTGAGGCCGTTCCTGCCTCACATTAATCGGTATAGTTTTCTTAGGTGATGAGGTAACGATGGTATCGAGAAGAAGTTTCCTGGGCAGCGTTTCGGCTGCATCTCTGGCGTGTTTTGTGAAGGACTCGTTCGCCCTGCCCTCTGTATTCCATCCGTGGGTAGATGCGCCCTCTGATTCCGGGGCGGATGTTGACAACACGAAGCTGGTGAAAATTGCGATTGGGACTGGTGGCCATGGTCATACCTATCCCGGCGCAACCATGCCATTCGGCGCGGTTCAACTAAGCCCGGACACCGGCATCAAGGACTGGGATCACTGTTCGGGATATCACTACGCCGACAGTTCCATTCTCGGTTTCAGCCACACGCACCTGAGCGGCACGGGATGCATCGACATGCTCGATGTTCTCCTGATGCCGGCAACGGACGACTTCAAATTCGACCCGCAGGCCAAGCCGGATTCGCCGACAAGTTATAGGTCACGCTTCTCGCATGCGGACGAAGAGGCCGTCCCGGGATACTACCGCGTCGATCTGCAGGACTCGCACGTCAAAGCAGAGCTGACAGCGACAGAGCGCGTTGGAATTCATCGATATACTTTTCCGCAATCGGACAACGCGCGCTTTCTTCTCGACCTCGCGCACGCCGGAGACGCAGGTACCGACGCCGCGAATCCTGATGCTCCGCCAATACCTTCTGTTCGCTGGTCGACTCTGAAGATTGTCGGCAACGACACAATCGTGGGAGGGCGCTGTACCGACATCTGGGCGAAGGGCAGGCAAATTTATTTCTCCATGAAATTCTCCAAGCCCTTCGAAAGCGCCGAGGTCTACGCCGACGGCAAGTTGGTGGATGGAACAGCTGGAGAACAAAAAGGGAACTCGCTCCGTTGCGTGTTGAAGTTCAAAACGAGCGCGAACGAAGTCGTCCACGTGAAGACCGGCATCTCCGGTGTAAGTGTCGAGGGCGCGGCCGGCAACATCGCCGCCGAGGCGCCGGGCTGGGACTTCGACGCCGCGCGTTCTGCGGCCCATGCTGCGTGGCGACGCGAACTGGGGCGCATTCAGGTGAGCTCCGGCGATCAGAAATATTTAGAAATCTTCTACACCGGCCTCTATCACATGATGGTGGCGCCCACCTTGTTTGATGATGCCGATGGACGATATCGCGGCATGGATGGCAAGGTGCATACGCTGGCGAAGGGAGCTCACAACTACAGTACGTTTTCGCTGTGGGACACCTATCGCGCGCTTCATCCGATGTTCACGCTGATCCTCGGTGAGCGCGTGCCGGGTTTCGTGAACTGCCTGATCCGAATGGCCGAGCAGAGTCCTCAGGGCGTTCCCGTGTGGCCGCTGCAAGGGAGCGAGACGGGATGCATGGTGGGATATCACTCTGCCCCGGTGGTTGCCGAGGCCCTCGCCAAAGGGTTTCCCGGAATCGATGCGAAGTCCGCCTACGTTGTCTTCAAAAAGCGAGCCGAGGTTGACGATTATCGCGGTCTTGCGGCGTATCGAAAGCTGGGCTACGTTCCCTGCGATGGCCAGGATGAATCCGCCAGCAAGACGCTGGACTACTCGTATGACGATCGCGCGGTGGCAGCAATCGCAAAGGCCGCTGGGGAAGATGCCGACTACGCCATGCTGATGAAGCGGTCATGCTCGTTCGTGAATCTCTACGACAAGGAATCGGGCTTCATTCGGCCGAAGTTCACCGACGGCCATTGGGCCGCGCCTTTCAACCCCAAGTCGATCAAGATCACAAAGTGGCGCGACTATACGGAAGCCAACGCTTGGCAGACAACCTTCTGTGTCCAGCACGATCCTGCACTCTTGATCGCAACGCTTGGCGGCAACAAGCCTTTTGTCGAGAAGCTCGATCAACTCTTCAATCAAAGCTCCGAACTGCCACCGGACATGCCGCCCGACGTGACAGGAATGGTCGGCCAATATGCTCATGGGAACGAGCCGAGCCATCACATCGCGTATCTCTACAACTACGCAGGCGCACCCCACAAGACGCAGGCGCGAATCCGAAGCCTGCTCGAGACGATGTACGACAACAAACCGGACGGAATGGCGGGCAACGAAGATTGCGGACAGATGTCAGCATGGTTTGTCATCAGCTCGCTCGGTCTTTATGCAGTGGATCCGGTAAGCGCCCGCTACGACTTCGGCACGCCTCTGTTCGATCGCGTGGAGGTGAAGGTCGCCGGGGATCGCAAGCTGACAATCGAAGCCAAACGCCAGTCCGCCAAATCGATCTACATACGATCAGTCGAGTGGAACGGCGCACCCGTAAAGGGATTAGCGGTGGAACACGCTCAGATAGTCAAAGGCGGCACGCTGGTCTTTCATCTAATGGATGAACCACCGGCCGCCGTTTAGCAAATCGAGCAGTATCGTTCATCATTCACTTCGTTGTGACGTGCGCCGGCACAGCCTCGCCAACCCAGGTCGTCCCGGGCCCCTCGGGTCGCATCGCCTCAGTCAAGACTCGCCCCACAGCGGCGCTCGGACGGTTGATGCGCAGCAGCGACGCGAACGTCGCAGCGATGTCCACCGGCGCTACGACGTCGTGATAAGCCCCCGGCACAAACGCCGTTCCAAACAACTCCAGCGGCACATGTCTGTCGTAGCTGTTGCCGGAAAAGTGCGTCGTCCCTGAGCCCTTCCACGCAACCTGATACGGTCCGAAATTGATATGCAACGCCCAGCCGACGTACGGCGAATAGCTGTGCGCCACTAGTCTTCCATACTGTGTGTCCGGCAGCGTGCCTTCGCGCATCTGCTTGATCGTATAGATATGCGTCACTATCGGCGGCTCCGGCAGTCGAGCCTTAGCCGTCCCATCGCCCGGATGCGCGAACCCCGCAAAGATCTGCTCAACCATCGCCTTCGCTGTATTCTCTGCCTCTTCTTCGGTTACGCCCGCAGCTTCAAAGGCCTGCCGGTTCAGCAGAAGATACGGATTGTCCATTTGCAGGACGTAGGGTCCCTTTGCCTTCAGCGGAAACTTCGCCTCGAGCATCGTTTCGAGCGGCTTCGTGAACTCCGCCGGCGGAAAATCCAGCGCAGGCATCCCCATCGCATCAGCGGCTGTCTGACTTACCGCTACACCGTGGTCGCCTGTCATCGCCACCATCACATTCTTCAACCCGATCGTCTTATCCAGGAACGTAAAGAACGAGTCGAGCAAAACATCCGACTTCACGATCAACGCCTTTTGTGAAGGATCGTCGGGTCCAACCGCATGTCCGTTGATGTCGGTAGACGATATGGAGATCGTAATCATATCCGTCACGCCTGCAGGATTCTGCCCCAGCTTCTCGTTCGTGATCAGTGCCTTGGCAAAATCCAGTTGATAACTCACGCTCGCCGCCGACTTGCCCACCTCTTCATAGAAGCTGCCCTGTGCGACGCCGCTCTCCTTGCGTGCTTCTTCCGCGCGCCCGCTCGCGTTGAACGCTGCCGCCCAGGCCGGGAGCTGAGTCATCCAGTAGGTCGAGCTCTCCCATTGTCCCGTGTCATGGTCGATCCAGAACGCGCCCTTCGTCGCATGGCCGCTGGTCAGAATCGCGGCTCGGTCCTTCATGGAAACACCGTAGACCCGTGCTCTGCCTTGGGTCGCAAGCACCAGTTCATCTCCCAGCGTTGTCGCCATCTCCCTGTGGGCTGAGGCCCCCGTCATATCCTTCGTCCCCGCCGGAGCACCTACCAGCCGGTATCGATCGTCCGCAACAGAACTTACCTGCCGCAGATTCCCGTCGGGCCCCGGCTCGTACCATTCATTCAGTGGAATCCCATGCCCGTCCGTATACGCGCCCGTTCCAATGGTCGAGTGTCCTGCAGCTGTAACCAGGTTCGCGTAGTCGTAGTAGCAGTCGGTGAAGTGTGCGCCCTGCTTTAGGAAAAGGTTCCACCCATTTTTTGCTTTGAACTCTGCACGATATCGGTCCAGATAGTCCCCGCGAAACTGATCAAACACCAGCACGACGACGAGCTTCGGTTGGGCGTCATACGCATCGGCGTGCAATGCGGACGTGCACGGCACAATCAGGGTGAAAAGAACAAGCAAACGAGCAATGATTCGCATATCTAAGTTTACGTCCGTCGCATCTCAATATCCCGTATTTGCCCAAGAAAATTGGCGAACCCATCATCGCCATGCGTTCTCGAATCCACGTTGTTCAGAGACAAAAGGAGGCCCTTGCTCGCTCTTCAAACTTTCCGAAAAGGAACCCGCCCAGTAGTCAGGAAACTCCGCTACATTGGAAGCATGCTTTGGAAGCGGCGGTTCGCGATTCCGCTCTGCACTTTTGTCCTCCTGATCCCGTCTGTAAATGTACGGGCCCAGTCCCCCACGCCGGCCGCCGACGGAGTGCTCCAGCGACTCATGCCTCACCTCGCTCCTCAGTTTCAACTGGCTCTCGTTACCAGACCCGATCACAAGGATTCCTTTCGCATCACAGGCACACGCGGACACATTCGCGTGGAGGCAGCCACGCAACCCACCTTGCTCTACGGAGTCAACTGGTACTTGAAATACGTCGCGCACCTGCAGGTGTCGACTAACGGTGTCCAACTCGGCGCGGCAGACTTGGTACTGCCCGCTCCGCGAGTCCGCCATCGAGAAGCCTGCTCTCTACCCCTGGCGTTACGCTCTGAACGAAAACGTTGACGGTTACTCCGCGCCTTACTGGGACGAGAAGCGCTGGCGACACGAGATCGACATACTCGCTCTCAGCGGTACAAACGCCATCCTGATCGAGCGCGGCATGGACCTCGTTCTCTACCAGACCTTCCGCGACTCCGGCTACTCCGATGAGGCCATCCGCAACTGGATCGTCGAGCCTGCCCACCAGAACTGGCAGCTCATGGGCAACATGTGCTGCTTCGAAGGTCCCATCTCAAACGATCTCCTCAAAAAGAGGTCGGAGTCGGCAAAGAAACTGATTGCGATGTTGCGCAACCTGGGCATCACTCCGGTCTTGCCCGGATACTACGGCATCGTCCCCGCGGACTTCGCTTCTCTCAACCCCGGAGCCCACGTCATCACACAGGGAGATTGGAACGGCTTTACTCGTCCCGGCTGGCTCGATCCGCGCGACCCTCACTTCGACAAACTTGCTGAATCGTTCTATCGCCATCAGCACGACCTCTACGGCGACTCCACGATCTACGACATGGAGATCTTTCAGGAAGGTGGCGCTGCGGGTGATGTGCCCGTTCCGGAAGCGGCAAGAGAAGTTCAGCAGGCGCTCATGCGAGCTCACCCCGGTGCGCTCTGGATGATGATGGGCTGGCAGAAGAATCCAACCCAGGAATTACTCTCCTCGATCGACACCGATCATCGTCCTCATCGCCGACATTGAGCAGGGTCGCATTCCGCGCGAGGACCGCGACCGCGAGTTTCGAGGTGCATCCTGGCTCTACGGCGGCCTCTGGGAGTTTGGCGGACGCACCACCATGGGAGCGCCGCTCTACGACTACGCAGTTCGCCTTCCGTTAATGGCCAAACGCTCCGGCAGTCGCATCGCCGGCACTGCCCTCTTCACCGAGGGCCTGGACACGAACCCCTTCGCCTTCGACCTCTACACCGAGATGGCGTGGCACGCCGACCCTGTCGACTTAACTCAATGGACGGACGCCTACGCCACCCGCCGGTACGGAGCAGACGACATCCACGCACGCCACGCCTGGCAGATCCTCCTCAAAACCGCCTACGGTTACCGCGCCGACGGAAACTTGCAGCACGGCGAACGAGACGCAGCGCAGGAATCTCTGTTCAACGCCCAACCTTCCCTGACGGCGAAACGCGCCGCCACATGGGCTCCCGACGTTATTCGCTACAACCCGGCAGACCTGGCTCCCGCACTCACCGAACTCCTTCAGGTCGCGCCCGCACTGCGATCCACCGAGACCTACCGCTACGATCTGGTCGACGTAGCCCGGCAGGTCATGGCAAACGAGAGCCGCCGACTCCTGCCACTGATCGACCAGGCCTACCAATCCAAAGACAAAGCCGCGTTCGCAAATCTCACCAGGGAATGGCTGCACGACATGCAACTGCAGAATGACCTCCTGCAGACGAGCCCCTTCTTTCTTCTCGGCAAGTGGCTCTCCTATGTTCCCCCTTGGGCCTCGTCGCCCGCAGGAGCTTGATCGCCTCAACTACGACGCCCGCTCCATCCTGACCACGTGGGGCGACCGCAAGGCAAGCGAGTTCGGCCTTCACGAGTACGGCAACCGCGACTGGGCTGGTCTGACCAGCGACTACTACATGCCCCGCTGGCAGCTGTACTTCGATTCTTTGTCGACCTCACTCGCTACAGGCGAGGCCCCCAAAAGCATAGACTGGTACGCATTTGGTGATCGGTGGAACCATAGTCGAAAGGCCTACTCCACTGAACCGCAGGGCGACTCGTACACTGCCGCGCTCGCGATTGCTCGTACCCTTCATCTGCTCCCCAGCCAGTCACCCAGAGCGGAGGAATAATTCATGACAACGACAAGCTCACCCGCAATCATCGCCGAATCATCCCGCGAAGTTGCACGACCAGGTCGCCTGCTCTCGCTCGATGTCCTCCGCGGCCTCACCATCGGCTTCATGATCCTCGTCAACAACAACGGCAACGAAGCCGCCGCCTATGCGCCGCTCAAACACGCCGCGTGGAACGGCTTTACTCCCACAGACCTTGTTTTCCCAACCTTCTTGTTTCTCGTCGGCGTCTCGACCGTCTTTTCCGCGGACTCCCGGCTTGCCCAGGGCGCCACAACTCGATCGATATTTCTTCACGTCCTTCGCCGATCCGTCATCCTTTATCTGCTCGGCCTCGTCGTAAACAGCTTCCCCTACTTCCATCTGCACACCATGCGCTTCTACGGAGTGCTCCCGCGCATTGCCATCTGTTATCTCATCGTTGCCTCGCTCTATCTCATCAGTCCTGGATGGCGCAGCAAGGTCGCTCTGGCAATCGCCGCACTCGTTGGGTACTGGATCCTCATGCGCTTCGTCCCCGTCCCCGGTTCCGGCATGCCTGGTCATGACGTCCCCCTGCTCGACCGCGACGCCAACCTCACCGCCTGGATCGACCGCCAAATCTTCTCCGCGTCCCACCTCTACGAGCGCACCCGCGACCCCGAGGGTCTTCTCAGCACCATCCCTTCCATCGCCACCACTCTCCTCGGTCTTCTCACTGGCATCTGGCTGCGCACGCAACGCACCTTAGCCGCCAAGGCCCGGGGAATCGCCATAGCAGGTCTTAGCTGCGTTCTTCTGGGCGGCCTCTGGAACCTGTCCTTTCCCATCAACAAAAAACTCTGGACCAGTTCCTTCGTTCTCTTCGCCGGCGGTCTCAGCCTGCTGCTGTTCGCTCTCTGTATCCTCGTCGTTGATCTGTTCCGGAAGAATCAGCGCAACCCCCAGCAATCCCGCCTCCTCGCCCCCTTCTTCGTCTTCGGGACGAACGCCATCGCAGCCTACGTCCTCTCCGAACTCCTGCAATCGACCATCTCCAGCATTCATCCGAGCCCGGGCGTCAATGTCCAGCACGTACTCTATCGCTCAATTGAGCACATCGTGCCCAACCAGGCGTTCGCCTCTCTGCTCTATTCCCTGGGATTCGTCGCTGTCTGCTGGCTGCTCGTCTCCGTGCTCTACCGCCGCCGAATCTTCATCAAGATCTAAACCGCTTCAAAGGTCGGACCGCCTCCTGATGAACGCACTCTGAGCAAAAGACAAGCTTGTCTCCCCATCTTATTTTGCTTGCCAAAAAATTGTATTGAGCGCCGAGATCGAAGTATCCGGACGATTTGCCGTCCAGATTTTTGCAACGGCCCACGCCAGTCCAGGCACCTTCCAAAAAGCATTTTTTTGTTTTTCCATAGATTTCCAGCCTGTGCATGTGACTTTCTGTAAATTCCATAATCACCGCGTCCTGACATGGTTATCGAAGGACCTCCCCGAAATTCTTTTCTTGACAGTCTTGTTTTCGACCATATAAAGTTCGCGACGCATAGAAAATATGTACGGTAGAGTGCGGCGCTGCTCTCGACTTCCGCCCTGAGACAGTAGACGCCGAATAGTTGGGGCCCTGACGACTTGAAAAACTGGAGGAGTTATGACGCAGACGAACAACGCACTTCGCAGCATGCTTCGCGCAGTATCGACAGGATGTGCCTTTGCACTTGTGTTGTGCCTGAGTCTTATCTCGGTGCCCACAGCAGCCGCGCAAGTGCTCTACGGAAGTCTTACCGGAACCGTGAGAGATGCATCCGGAGCAGTCGTGCCCAACGCCAAGGTTGAGGTGATGGACATCTCCAAGGGTGTTGTCCAGATCGCGACAACCGATAGCGATGGCACCTATCGGTTCTCCGACATCGCGCCCGGTACCTACAAGGTCACCGTCTCCGCGCCGAACTTCGCGCCTTACATCACTGACAATCTCCGGATCGACGCGAATACTGCGCAGCGTCTGGATGCGAAGATCGGCACTGGAACCGTGTCGCAAACCGTGGAAGTGACCACTGCGCCCGCCCTATTGCAGACGGACCGCGCCGACGTGCAGGCGCAGATTACGCAGACTGAACTGACGAGCCTTCCGGCCGTGTCTTCAGAAGGCAAAAACTTCCAGGCGCTCTACAAGCTTGTTCCGGGCGCGACGATGCCGACGGAAAACAACTCCGCCGCAGGCAATCCTCAGCGGGCCATGACCTCCAACGTCAACGGGCAGTCCTCGCAAGGCAACAACACAAGCGTCGACGGCGTTCTGAACTCCTATCCGTGGTTGCCGAACAACGTCGCCTACGTGCCGCCTACAGACGCAATCGAGACCGTCAACGTCGTCACAAGTTCCTTCGACGCTGAGCAGGGCCAGGTTGGCGGAGCAGCCATCAACGTCCAGACCAAGTCCGGCACAAACAAATTCCACGGCGACGCCCACGAATACCACACGGACAACGCACTAAAGAATTTCAACTACTTCAATCCGCCGGGCTTTCACAAGGCGCTCAACATCTTCAATCAATATGGCGCAGCGCTCGGCGGACCCATCCGCAAGGACAAGCTGTTCTTCTTCGCCGACTGGGAAAGCATCCGTCAGGTGCAAGCGCCGTCTGGTGGCAATCCCCAGACTGTACCCGCTGGTGGTCTAGTTGCGGCCACGGCCGTGACAAACGGTTTCTTCGACTTTCGTGGATTGCAGACCGACAAAGCTGGTGCTCCCGTTCACATCTATGATCCGAGAACCGGCGATGCGCGCGGAGTTGGCCGCTCTCCCATCTCGTGCAAAGGAGTCGTCGATGAGATATGCCTCACGGATGTTGACCCCGCCGCACTCATCATGGCCAAGCTGATTCCGTCGCCGAACCAATCCGGCACCACAAACAATTTTCTGGACACGCAAAAAGGTTTCTTCAACCGCAACGACTTTGACGGAAAGATCAACTGGGTTCAAAGCGACCGGACACAGATCTTCGGACGATACAGCTATTCCGGTAGCCAGATCTTCGACCCACCGGCTCTGTCAGCGGCAGGTGGAAACTCGACTCTTGGCGGCCAACAAGGCAACGCATTCGGACGAGTGCAGGTTGTCGGCTTGGGTGCGACTCACACCTTTACTCCAAACCTGCTCCTGGATATGAACGGCGGCTTTACCCGTCAGCGGCTGAACGCTGAAAACGTCGATATCGCCAACAACAAGGACTACGGTCTCAGCACATTGAAGATTCCTGGAACCAATAACTCCCAGGATCCCACCAATCAGCTCTACTGGGGCCAACCGGCTTTCTCGTACACCACGTTCTCCCCGATAGGCAATCCGAACATCTCGAATCCGTTCCTCTTCCGCGACAGCCAATATGTTGGAGCGGCGAACCTCACATGGATCAAAGGGCACCATGCCTTGCGCGGCGGCATCTTTTACACCCACTCTATGATCAATCACTTCCAGCCCCAGGGAAGCCAATCACCACGCGGGGGTTTTACCTTCACAGGAGCGGGCACAGAGCAGGTGACGTGCACGGCCACAGCCTGCTCCTCTACGGACGCTCCCACTACGCTGCAGTTTGCGTCCTATGCAGATTTCTTGTTGGGTCTGCCTGACAGCCTGGGCAAGACAATTCAAAACGTCGACCCAATTGCTATCCGCTGGTCGCAATGGGCCTGGTACCTGCGCGATAACTTCCAACTCAATCCCAAGCTAAGCATCAACTATGGGCTGCGCTGGGAATACTACCCGATGGCCTACAGCGATCATGGTGGCGCGCGCGTTCTCAACACCGCCACGATGCAGGTTCTGATTGGCGGACACGGAAATGTGCCCGTCAATGACGGAGTGAATGCCGGAGGCGGACATTGGCTTCCACGCTTCGGTTTCGCCTATCGCCCAACAGAGTTGACGGTGATTCGCGGCGGCTTTGGCATGAATGCGGACTCAAACAATTGGAGATTTCTGCGCAATGCTTATCCGGCGGACACAAACTCCAACTTTGTCAGCAACTCCTACCCACAGCCGGGAGTCTCTTCGTTTGCGCCTGGCGGCTCTCTCACTGGAGTGAATGCCGTCGGCCCTTACTCCTATCTTGCCGGCCGGTATCACTCTGTTCCCCATCCCCGACATCAGCTCTGGAAGCATTCCTCTGCCAAACGCAATGGGCACGACCACCATTCCTCTCAACTTCCGGCGTGGATACATCTACTCCTACAACCTGACGGTCGAACAAAACATACATAACTTCGTATTGAGCGCAGCTTTTGTCGGAGCCAATAGCATTCGGCCGTTGACGAACATGAACGTCAACGCCGCACCGGCAGGTGGTGGGCAGGCTGGCCGCATACTCAACTCCACTCACGGCGGCAACTGGAACGATATCAACCAGCTGACGCCCTATGGCAACAGCTACTACGACGCGTTGCAATCGAAATTGACACGGCGATTTGCAGGTGGTTCGGTCGTGGGACTCATCTACACCTGGTCGAAGACCATCAACTTCGAAGACAACGAGGAAATCAACTCCGTCCTCCGACCGTACTCGGCCTACCTGCTATACAACAGAGCCGTTGCCGGATTCGATCGTGCCAGCAACTTCCAGGCCTATACCGTCTATGAACTGCCATTTGGTCGGGGCCAACGCTGGGCAACCGGCGGAGTATCAAGCGCGTTGTTCGGCGGCTGGAAGATTGGCGGAGTCGCCAGTGCCCTCACGGGTATGCCCTTCACGGTCACAGACACCAATGGCAATACACTCAACGCGCCAGGAAACACTCAGACACCAAATATCATTTCCACGATCCACGTCCTCAAAGGAAAGCCGAATCCAATTCCCGGCAACTGCGGGGACGATTCCTGCAAGTACTTCAACGTGGAAGCCTTTCAGCATGTGGCGACCGCAGGAGTCCTCGGCAATGCTGGGCGGAACATCATTCGTGGCCCTGGCTTCTTTGAGTTGGACGGAAGTCTCTACCGTACCTTCAGAATCACCGAGCGTTTCCGGTTCGAATTTGAAGCGAACGTGATCGGACTGACAAACACCCCTCACTTCGGAAATCCAACCGCGGATATCAACAACTCCAACTTCGGCAAGATCACGGGTTCACTGGCCACCACCAACACCAGTCTTGGTGGAAGCGGTGGAGAGCGCGAATGGTACTTCGGAGGAAAGATCGCCTTCTAAGGGACCGCAAACTCGATTCGAATCACGCAAACAACAAGGATCCCGCACGAGACTCTCGTGCGGGGTCCTTGCTGTATTTGGGTTGCTTCCGCTTGACAAAACAGCCTCTCTGGGACGGCGTTGACAACCGCAGAGCTCTCCGCAAAAGTCGGCATCGAGACGAATAAACCCTATCGATTGAAGACTTTAGACTAGTTACCCTTTGGAATCAGTACTTTACACGGAAAGTACAAGCATAAGTCAAATGGAATGAAGACTTTGCGCAAATAACCCAGGTGGGCGCCCGGCCGCAGGAGACCTTCACCAGCCTATTTAACGAGCGCATCAAAGACTCCCGTTTCAATGGTCGTCCCATGCTTCATCTGGATGAAGATGCGATAGCGGCCAGAGGACGGAAAGCCGTAAGGAAATTCGACGGTGTTCGACATCGGCTCACTATCCCCGCCCATGTCCATATTCATCCCCTCATGTTCACCGCCGCCATTAGCGAGCATAAGCGCAGCCATCGCTGCAGAACCCTCAGGATGAGTGTGCGCAAATACGCTCCCGTCCGTCTTCACGAAAGCCGCATGTCCCGCCATCCCCATGTAAGGTTGCATATCCGTTGCAGGTTGTCCGCTCGCGTCCAGCAGACGAAAACGATAGCTGTAGGCAGCGTTTGCAATCAATGCCGACGGGCGATCCCACACCATCACATATCCGTCGGGAAGCTTGTACGAGTCGCCCAACTCGCCCTGACTAAGTGGCTGCGGAAAGGCCGAAGCGTCATCGGGGCCGGGAACGCCGCCGGTCATGCCAGCCGGAACGACAATCTTCGCGACCAGAGTCTCGGGAAAGCCGGAGGCATGCACGACGTCGCCATACAGCGTGTAGTTGCCCGGAGGCATAGCCGGCAGCGAGATCCGAAAGTCCCCGGCCCCGGCCAATTCAGGATGCAGATGAAAGACAGCGTCCATCTCCGGCTCGCGGATGGCGTAGAGATGCATCAGGTGGCCGTGGTCAGGCAAAAAATCGTTGTTGGAGCGGCCTCGCCGTTCGCTGTCGGGATGAAAAACGCCCACATTGAGGTCGAGTCGATTGCCCGAGAGCACAGGAGTCATCGAAAGAGGCCGGTACACCTCCATCGAGTAACTCGCCGCCTCAACATTCCACCATTTTGCTCCGCCCCACACGAGAACAGACATAAAGAGGAGGCTGCCCGCAGTTGCCACAAAAGCCCGCCGTCTACGGTCAGTCGATGGGATCGCTCCCGGCTCAAGCCGAGCATCGCGTACTGCTGCAGCGACGATGCCGGCCATGGTCACGATCAGAAAGAGCCCAAGAATGCCCAGCGTAATGCCAAGGCCGCGCTGCATCTTCAGCGTCGAAAGAGCGACAGCAGGAACCGGAACTGACGTGGTTTGCACTCCAGCCTCTCCCGCAATCTCAAACCGCACCTCCCATGATCCCGGTGCCATCATCCACAGACTGCCGGTAAAAAACGCCGGATCTGCGGCAGAGTGCGTCATCGGGTCTGACGTAGGCGGATGCTTCGAAGCCTCGCCGGTAATTGGCAGGGGAGTGATGTGGATGCCGCTAACCCTGGCGCCGCTCGATCGCACCTCTACGGTGGCTACGCCGGGGATGACAGTCGGCATACGAATCGTGACGTAGAGCTTGTACGGTCCGGCATCGATCGTCTCAAACACGTCTTTGCTGCCGACGTGGGCGTGCGCTGTCATCGGAGCAGCGAGAACAAAGAGGAGCATAAAAAAAATGAAGCGAAGAGGCGCAGAAAAAAATTTCACCGTTGCACGCTCCGCATCCATCGTCCGAAACTTAGGCCGATCCAGGTGCTGATCGAGCCGTAAATAGCGGCGCGCAGCAACCCCCAATAGAGGACGCTTCCATGGTCGGGCTCGAAGAACTCGCGCAGGCGGTCATAGCCGTTGGGGCGGGCGTTGTAGTCGAAGTAGATGGTGCCGAAGAAGCGATTCTCGGACTCTTTCGAGAGCAGGAAGTTGGCAAACGGCCACTCGACGATCGTTAGCACGGCGATAAATAGAAAGCCTGAGACTAGCGCGACCTTCCACGGCTTCCACGCACGGGTCCTTTGCCAGACAAGATCCAGGGCGAGTGCGGGCACAAAGATAAGGATGGGAAACTTGCCTGGGATGAGGTGAGTCACTGGATTGAAAACCGGCCCGAGCTTCGGCTGTGCCGGAAACAGCGGAAAGACAAGAATCTCTGCGATCGTGATGATCATGTAGACCGCGGCGGCAGAGGTTGCTGCCCATTTGTACCGCGATGCCTGCGACAGTATGGCGAAGACGAGCGGCATCGCGATTCCCATGGCAATGTAGGCACTTGCCGAATGCAGCTTCACATCCCAGGTGTACTCCATCAGGAAGAACATCTGACCGGCTACGATAAGGCCGCCGAGGTACAGAAACAGACGTTGCAGGGTCTTGTACGCCCGTTCGCCGGACTGAGTTCCCTCGCCGAAGGCCCGGTTCATTACGGCGAGGATGAGAAACAGGATGCCTACCTCTACAGCGCGTATACCGAGAATCAGAAGCGTATGCGGTGGGCTGACGACTTTGACGTCAAGTCCATAAGCCGAATGCCACCAGTTGTCGAATGGCGCCGAAGTGATCATCGCAATGCCGCCCCACGCGGCGATAAACGCGCCGAGAGGCGCGTAAAAGCCGAGAACGTTGACCGACGATACCTTCATCCGTGCGGAGTTTCCGAAGGTGTTGATCAGGATCAGATAGCCGCAGATGATGGCCGCCATGACACCGCACGCCTGGATCGCCAGATGTGCCGGCGTCCAGAAGGTGTCCCGGCCAATCGAGCGATGCCAGGCGACGTCCCACGCCCCTCCGATAGAGGCCGAGGTGACGGCAAGCGCGCCGAACCAGAGATACCAGGGGACGCCCGCGCTCTTTGACGAGAGACGCGCTGAGAGAGGCAAGCTGGACATAAAACCTCACGAATTATGGCCTTATCTTATACTCACCGGGTTTTGCGATAGAGTAGGAACATCATTTTCAACGCTGGATTTCTTCTGCACGTTCAGGCATGCATTCGCGGCAACGTCTCCAATTCTGCGCATGTGATTTTTCGTTGTTGAATTCATCGAGAGCGGGTGTCATTCATGGGTGTATCCCGACGCGATTTTCTGATGCGTGTAGGGCAGGTTGGTGGCTTTGGCGCCGCATTTGCAACGATGCAGTCACTCGGCCTTATGCCGATGAAGGGGGAGCAGGTAGCGCCCATCGAGGCGGCTGCAGGCTCGGGCAAGGGCGTCAAAGTGGTCGTGCTGGGCGGTGGAATCGGCGGCCTGGTTTCCGCGTATGAGTTGAAGAAGCTGGGTTATGAGGTGACGTTGCTGGAGGCGCGGGAGCGGCCGGGCGGGCGCAACTGGACGGGGCGCGACGGAACAACGGTGAAGTTTACCGATGGGACGGTGCAGAAGATCAGCTGGGAGGAAGGGAACTACCAGAACATGGGTCCGGCGCGGTTGCCGAGCACACACTGGACGATGCTGGGGTACTGTCGCGAGCTTAGTGTTCCTCTGGAGGTGGAGGTTAACACTTCGCGCTCAACGTTTTTTCAGAGCGATACGGCGAATGGCGGCAAGCCAGTGGTGCAACGGAAGGCGATCAACGATACCCGAGGACATGTGTCGGAACTGCTTTCGAAGTGTGTGGCGAACGGGGCGCTGGACTCCGAGCTGACGAAGGAAGACAAGGAACGGATGCTGGCGTTTTTGAAGATCTATGGGCCGCTGAACGAGAAGAGCGCGTATATGGGATCGGAGAGAGCGGGGTATAAGACGGCGCCAGGTGCAGGACGTCAGACCGGCATTTATGAAGAGCCGATGGACATGCGGATTCTGCTCGATGAGGATTTCTGGTTCGACATGTTTGTCGAAGAAGCGTGGGACTGGCAGGCGACGATGATGCAGCCGGTGGGTGGGATGGATCGGATACCGTATGCGTTTGCAAAAGCGTTGGACCCGATTGTGCAGTACACCTCGCCGGTGACGGAGATTCGGAAGACGTCGATGGGCGTTCGCGTTTCGTATTTGCAGGGCGGCGCGACGAAGCAGGTTGAAGCTTCATACTGCATTATCGCGATACCGTTTTCGATGCTGAAGAAGATTCCGAATGACCTGTCGCCGGCGTTCAAGAGCGTGGTGGATGAGAGCGCGATGGGTGGAGCATACAAACTCGCGTGGGAGAGCAGACGCTTCTGGGAGCAGGACTACAACATCTATGGTGGGCTGTCGTATCTGCGGCAGGGGCCGAGTCCGGTGTGGTATCCGTCGTCGCGGCTGATGCATCCGACAGGAGTGGTGGTGTCGGGCTATGCCGATGAGTTGAATACGCCGTTTTATGACCTGACGCTCAAGGAGAAGTATGAAGCTTCGCGAGCATCGATTGAGAAGATACATCCGGGACATGGCAAGGAGTTGAAGAATCCTGTGTTCTGCGGATGGAGCCGGGTGCCATGGAATGAAGGCTCGTGGATCCGGAGCTACGGCGGCGGGCCTGATGGATATGACGTGATTATCCAGGCGGATGGGCCGATCTATTTTGCGGGGGACACGGCGAGCCATATTGTGGGGTGGCAGGAGGGTGCGGCGTTGAGTGCTCGTCGCGCCGTCGGGATGATTGCAGACAGGGTGAAGGAGGCGAAGTTGTCGGGCGTCGCGACTGACGTTGTGCGGGGCTAATTTCTACGAGGGAGACAGCGATGAAGATCAAGTGTGGTGTGATGGCGGCGGTGTTGATGATGACTGCTGCGTGTGCGATGCAGGCCCAGGTCGCGGTGAAGCATCTGCAGGACGACAAGTCTCCGATTGCGACTGGCGTTTGGGCAGGGGATACGTTCTATCTAAGCGGACAACTGGCTTCACCAGTGACGCCCGCCGATCCAGCGAAAGGGACCGCCGTTGTTTATGGAGATACGAAGGCGCAGGCCTTTAGTGCACTGACGAAAATCCAGGGATTGCTGAAGGCACAGGGGCTGGATATGAAAGATGTGGTGAAGATGACGGTATTCCTGGCAGGTGATCCGGCGAATGGTGGGAAGTTGGATTTTCCGGGATTGCAGGCTTCGTATACGCAGTTCTTCGGAACGAAGGATCAACCGAATAAGCCGGCGAGAAGTGCGGTGCAGGTGGCGGCGCTGGCCGCTCCTTGGGCGCTGGTGGAGATTGAAGTGATTGCGGTGAAGGGAAAGTAACCGCGCGTTCACAGGCCAAATCGCGGCAGCCTTTCATTAGGTTGGATACGTGTGATAGAAAAGTGATTCGTGGCTGGACCACTTTTTTGACTATGGGTGAGTGGGCAAGTCACAAGTATGGCGACGTCCCTGAAGGGGCCGCTCTGGAGATTGAAATGGCAGAAGCAAGTTGCGATATCGGCTTGATTGGGCTGGCTGTGATGGGCCAGAACCTGGTGCTCAACATGAATGACCACGGATACAAGGTTGCGGTGTTCAACCGCACTACATCCAAGGTCGATGAGTTTCTTGCCGATGAGGCTAAAGGCACGAAGGTTGTGGGAACGCACTCGGCGAAGGAACTTTGTGCTGCGCTGAAGCTGCCGCGCCGCGTGATGTTGATGGTGAAGGCGGGCGAGGTGGTCGACCAAACGATCGAGCATGTGCTGCCGTATCTGGAGAAGGGCGACATTTTGATTGATGGCGGCAATTCTCTGTTCACCGATACGAACCGGCGAACCAAGGAACTGGCGGCGAAGGGAATTCTGTTTATTGGCACCGGTGTTTCGGGTGGAGAAGAGGGCGCGAGATTCGGGCCGTCGATCATGCCGGGAGGCAATCCTGCTGCGTGGCCACATGTAAAGGAGATCTTTCAGGCGATTGCGGCGAAGGTGGATGGTGGCGTTCCGTGCTGCGACTGGGTGGGTGAAGACGGTGCTGGGCATTATGTGAAGATGGTGCATAACGGGATCGAGTATGGCGACATTCAGTTGATCTGCGAAGCGTACCAGTTGCTGAAGGATGGGTTGGGGCTGACGGCAGATGAGCTTCACAATGTGTTTGCCGAGTGGAACAAGGGCGAGTTGGATAGTTACCTGATTGAGATTACGGCGGCGATCTTCGCGAAGAAGGACGACGACGGGAAGCCGATGGTGGACAAGATTCTGGACACGGCAGGTCAGAAGGGAACGGGGAAGTGGACCGCCATCTCCGCTCTCGATCTTGGAATGCCGGTGACGTTGATTGGAGAGAGTGTGTTCGCACGATGCCTGTCGGCGATCAAGGACGAGCGAGTGTCGGCTTCGAAGGTTCTTCAAGGGCCGAAGAAGACGCTGACTGTTGCCGATAAGAAAGAGTTTATCGAGGATGTGCGACGTGCGCTGTATTGTTCAAAGATGATCAGCTATGCGCAGGGGTATATGCTGCTGCGGGCGGTTGAGAAAGAGATGAAATGGAACCTGAATATGGGCGGAATTGCGCTGATGTGGCGTGGCGGGTGCATCATTCGCAGCGTGTTCCTTGGGGATATCAAGAAGGCGTTCGATAAGAATCCGAAGCTGCAGAATCTGCTGCTGGATGATTTTTTTTCGAGCGCGCTGAGCAAATACCAGGCGTCGTGGCGGAAGGCGATTGTCCATGCGATCGAGATCGGCGTGCCGGTTCCCGCGTTTACCACAGCGCTGTCGTTCTATGACGGCTATCGCTGTGAACGGCTGCCGGCGAATCTGCTGCAGGCGCAGCGGGATTTCTTCGGGGCCCATACCTATGAACGGGTCGACAAGCCCCGAGGTGAGTTCTTCCACACGAACTGGACGGGACGCGGTGGGAAGGTCTCTTCATCGACGTATAACGCTTAGTTTCTTGTGCAACAACAAAGAGCCAGAAGCTTCACAGCTTCTGGCTCTCTCTTTGCGTCCATAAGGTTGGCGACGGGCCAGCCCCGATAGGCAGATCAGAAATCCTGGTAGGACCTACTTCAAGTGCTGCCAGGCGTCGTAGGTAAAGATGCCGATGATACCGGCGGTCATAACGGCCGCAGCCACGCCAAACACGCGGACAAATGGCTGAATCTTCGTGACCTTGCGAACGATTTCGGTTTGGAGCTGCTGCTCGTGCGAGACGGATTCGCTGAGGAAGAGCTGATCTTCTTCGTATCGGGTCAATTGTCCTTTATAGGCGAGCAGGCCGAGAAAACAGGCTACAATGGCTGCCCAAATGATGAGCAGTACGGGGATATAGTCCATAACGGTCATAGCTGTTCCTCCGCCCTATGACAGGGCCTACATTTTCGGAAGATCCCAGTACCTTATGGACACTACGTATGGTCGATTGGTAGAGGGGCCATCCGCCGCAATCATACGCCATTCAGCTAAGTGTAAAACAGGCTTTTTCGAGGGGAGAGTGCAAGTTGTAACAGGAGCTTGAGTTCTAGTGATGAGACGCCCAGTAAATGGCAACGATTGCGATAGTGACGACAACGCCAACCACGGCAGTGAGCATGATGAAGATGAACCAGGCGGCGCGATTTGCGGCCTGCGGTGAAGGCTGAGTTATCCCCATGGTGTTGATAAAAGCGTTCGATATGAGGAGGATCAGCTTCACAGTGTTTGGATGGTGCAGCGACCCAAATAGTAGCAGAAATTGAGGCCTTGGTTACTGTGGAGGTGAATCGGAAGGGACGGGGATGCATCTATTTTATGAGGGCTTGCCGGAGTGGTGGTGGGCGCATACACTTAATGATGTCTGTACGAGACAAGGAGATTGGACGATGTCTACTGCTGCTATTACCCCTGAAGTCGTTGGTACGCCCGCTTCGACGGCGCCTGTAACTCTCACACCGGCGGCAATTAATAAGGTTCGGGAGATTATGGCGACGCAGACTCCGGTTCCTGCGGGACTGCGGATCGGCGTGGTTGGCGGTGGATGCTCGGGTTTTCAGTATTCGATGTCGTTTGAAAATCAGAGCGGGATGATGGATAAGGTCTATAAGTTCGAGGATCTAAAGGTGTTTGTGGACGCCACCTCGGCGATGTACCTGCAGAACTGTACGGTGGATTATGTTGAGACGCTCGAGGCCGCGGGATTCAAGTTTGAGAATGCTGCAGTGAAGTCGACCTGCGGCTGCGGATCGAGTTTCAGCGTTTAGTTTTTTTGAAGTTTGGTAGAAAAAAAGTCCCGGCTGCGGCCGGGGCTTTTTTGTGTTTTTGCTGGCGTTTTTGAAGGGGGTTTTGGAAAAAGAGTGTTTTTGACGTGGTTTTTGGGTGGTGAGATTGTGGTGGATTGGTGGTAGATCGTGGTGGTTGTGAGGACACAATTGTGGTGGTTGGAAATTTTCCATTATTTTGAAATATTTTTTTGGTTATTCGCTTTATCGCCTTGATTATTGCTTATACGCAATGTATTGTTTTCTGCATGGTGAATTATGCTCTATAACCGCATTGCAGTGCTTCGTTCGGAGCGGGCTTTGAGTCGCCAAGCTTTGGCGCGTGAGGTTGGGGTGAATCCGCAGACGATTGGGTTCCTGGAACGCGGAGACTATACGCCTTCGCTGGAGTTGGCTTTCAAGATCAGCCGGTTTTTCAGGCTGCCGGTGGAAGCGGTGTTTTCGCCGGACCCTCTTCGTCCCCTGAGTGAGCAGGTGTACGAGATGCAGAAGCAGGAAGCTGAGCGATGCTGAGAGCTGAGGCGACGAAGCTGCGATGGTTCCTGTGACGGCTTAGGCCGGTGACGAGACAAGGGTCGGGGCTTCGAAGAGGGTGGTGGATTCGATGCCGGTAGCGCGGTGGGTTATGGCGGCCGAATCGGCGGCGGTGACCGCAATGGTTTGCCTAGCGCCAGGCGACAGGTGAGCAAATTCTCTTTCTGAGCTACTCCGGCGATATTTTTATTGACAGTGTTGGTTGATTACCAGTAAAAATACCTACCGAATGACATTGCTTGAGCTGCGCGGTCTTGAAGTTAAGTCTTTGACTGGCGCATTAGGCATGGTTTCTCTGATGAATCGCTACTCGGGACAGATTTTTGGGACCTCTTGAAAATCGGAAGTTGTATCGCTGCGGATTAGTTCGTGTGCTTTTGTGTACACGTTTTCAATTCAGCCGAGACTGCAAGGTGCCTGGTACAAGGCATCACCGCGAGCAGCAGGCAAATATGCAGGAGCGAGGAGTGGTGAATATGAAATACCTTTTGAGGCTAGTCGCAGTTGTCATCATGCTCAGTTGCTTCGCTCTTGAGGGGCGGGCACAAACATCCAGCGGCACCATCAGCGGCCATCTTGTCGACCAAAGCGGAGGGGCAGTGACCACCGCAGAGGTGAGGCTGATTAATCAGCAAACCAACGTCGTCGTGTCGACGCCGGTTCGTTCGAACGGGGACTTCATCTTCGCCGGATGTGCAGCCGGGAACGTTCACTGTGGTTGTCAACGCCAGAGGCTATAAGGAATTGCGACAGGTGGATCTGCAGCTTAAGCGCTTCCCAAAGTCTCTCTACGGGGACGCTGGTGTTGCAGATTGGACAGGTTACGGAATCAGTAACAGTCGTGGCGGCGATTACGCCATCTGCAGACGACTAGTTCGGAACGCTCCGCGGTGCTGGATAACAAGCAGCTGGAAAATCTGCTGGCGATCGGGCGCGATTCGATGGCGCTGACTCGCGTGCTGCCGGGCGTGGTGGAACCAGGCGGCGGCGGTGGTTATGGCGCAAGCAGCCTGGGAACCTCTGGAACGCCGACGGTCAACGGCGTGAACAGCGAGTACAATCTGGCCACGATCGACGGTGTCACCGGCAATACGCGCGGCTTGAATACTCTGGATACACCGCTGAATATGGATGCGGTTCAGCAAATGACTCTGTTGGGCTCGAATTACCAGGCACAGTACGGCAAGACTGCCGGGGGCAATTTCAATTTCGTCACGAAGAACGGCACGAACCAATTTCATGGCGGAGTTTATTACTACTTCCGCAATGAGGATCTGAACGCCAACAGCTACTTCAATAAATTCGGGAACAATCAGCCGCGTCCGCGCTACCGCTACAACACGATTGGGGGTACGCTCGGCGGACCGATCTACTGGCCGGGGCACTTCAATAGGAACCGGGACAAATTGTTCTTCTTCGTCTCTGTCGAGGACTCGCCGATTACCTCACCGGATGGATTGAAGAATTTTATGATCCCGACGCAGGCGCAGATCAATGGCGACTTCTCGCAGACCTATAACCAGGGAACCGCAACGCAAAGTGCGGCCACGTTGATTCACATCAGGATGCCGGGCGCGTCGGCGAGCAGTTGCGCGACGAACTCGGCCACGGCAGGCGCGGGTTGCTTCCCAGGCAACAAGATTCCTGCAGGCCTGATCAATTCGCAGATGAAGGCTCTGATGCAGATTATGTATGACAACACGATTGCCAAGAATCCACAGTATGCCTTTACCAACCTTGCGGTCAGCAACAACAATTACAACTACCAGACGAACTTCTCGGCGGATAAGCCGGTGAATCAGGAGGTCTTCCGCATCGACTATGCCCCGACGGAGAAGCTGCATATGTTCGGGCGTGGACAGTTTGAGACAGTCAATAACAACAGCTACAGCTCCCCGGCCAACACGATGAACTGGCTGATGCCGGTGAATTACAGGACCACGAATCCCAATGCAGTGATCAATGTCACTTACACGTTTAGCCCAACGGTTGTGAATGAGTTGAATCTTGGCATGGCAGGATGGAGCGAGACCCAGCTGTATGCACAATCCGATTTGGACAAGGTGACGCTGGGCGCGGGTGGATTCAATCTGCCTTCGTTGTATGCGGGCGTGAATCCTCTGAATCTGTTTCCGGCTACGAGCTTTGGCGGAACGAATGCCGCCAACTATGGCTGGGACTCCCGGTTCCCGATGGCGGATCAGGTCAGATCGTGGACCATTACAGATAATGTGACCAAGATTATTGGTAACCATACTTTTAAATTTGGTGTCGATTGGGAGCAGGATACTTACCTGCAGCCGAACCACAACCGGGTTGGAAAGTTCGACACGAGCGTCAATACAAGCAATCCTGGCGAGAGTAACTACGGCTACGCCAACGCGATTCTGGGCAGCCTCAATAATTACTCCCAGACCACGAAACTGGTTGACTACCTTCCGACCACGAATTCGTTTGAGTTTTACTACCAGGACACATGGAAGGCTGACGCCGCAATTGGTGCTTGATTTAGGAATTCGTAATTCGTGGGCCATGGCACAAGGTCTGCAGTCGGGGAATAACTTTGTTCCGAGCCTATTCAATCCGGCGCAGGCTCCGGCTCTTTATCAGTTCAGTTCGAACGGGTCGAGCGCCGTTGATCCCACAACAGGTGTCGGTGGCTATCCCAAGGCCTATGCGGGTCTCTTTGTACCGAACACGGGGAACTTGAACAACGGCATTCTGTATGTGGGCACTCCGGGTTATCCGCAGGGAACAACCTATGGCAATGGCTTGCTTTGGGGACCGCGCGTCGGCTTCGCCTATTCCATGACACCAAATACGGTGATTCGCGGTGGGTTTGGTATGTACAACAACGTTCGGGCACGTTCAGGACAGGAAGGGGATCTGACGAATAACGCCCCGACAACGAACGCCCCGACGCAGTACTACTCCAGTGTCAACGCTTCCGCTTCCAACTATTACGCTTCTTCGGGCCAGAGCAATCTGAATGGACCGTTTACTGTCAGTCATGCTCTTCCTTTGCATTCGCCCCAGCTGTATACGGAAGAAGCGAGCATTGGTGTTCAGCACCAGTTGCCCTGGGGCGTTGTGCTCGACGTAGCCTATGTCGGCACGTTCACCAAGCACGCGAGTGCCTACTATCCAATCAATAACGTTCCGTATAACTCGGAGTTTCTGCCTGCGCACCAGATCAACCCTGCGGTGTTCGGCAGCGGCACTCTTCCGGATAACTTCTTCCGGCCCTATCCGGGGTTCGGTACGATCAACAATCAGGTATTCAACCTTACTGCGAATTACAACTCTCTTCAGGCGCGTGTGACTCGCCGCTTCAGCAAGGGACTTGAGTTTGGGGCGGCTTATACGTATGGCAGAGCCCTGGATTACGGCTCGTGCACGACTACGGGCTGCACGGAGTCGTACAACTTTACTGCCGCCGTTTATCAGAACGTTCGTGCGTGGAACTATGGGCCGGCAGGCTACGACATCAGGCACAATCTCGTCGTGAACTACTTGTGGAGCATACCGAACGGCAGCCGGCTCTGGAACAACTTTGCTACCCGCGCGGTGCTGGATAACTGGCAGATATCGGGTATCGCTTCGTATGTCAGCGGAGCGCCGAATTCAATCAGCCTTAGTCTGAGCAATAACCAGAATGTCACCGGTGGCGGTGATGGCGCGCGTGTTGTTTTGACGTGCGACCCATCGCACAATGCGCCGAAGACCTTCTCGCATTGGTTCAATTCTGCGTGCGTAGCGCCTCCGCTGGCGGGATCGGTTCCTACTGCGGCCAATCCGAATGGAGTGGCTTATTCGACTGGAGCTGGAGTGTTTGCTCCGAAGGTGAATTTCTTTCTGCCAGGCGATACGAACTTCGACACGGCTCTGTTCAGGAATGTTCCGATCAAAGAGAACTTCAAGCTGCAGTTGCGTGTGGAGACGTACAACACCTTCAATCATTCCGAGTTCAACGGTGTGAACAATACGGCTACGTTCGCAAATGCGAACTCGCAAAGTGCCACCACGAATCCTCAGACGCAAGCGATACTTGGGCAGTTCAGCAGCACTCTCAATCCGCGTCTTATGCAGTTGGCTTTGCGGCTTGATTTCTGAGGATTAGATCGCCGAACCAAGCCGCCTCCTGGCGGGAAGCGAAATTGCGCCTCAGTGGGCGGCGGTGGATTTGCCCGCGAGTTTGAAGGATTTGGTGAGGAGGACCAACGGGGCAGCGATTAGGGTGATGATGCCGATGATGTGGAAGCAGTCCATGAAGGCGAGGAGTTGCGTCTGGGCGTGGAGTTGCTCGTAGACGCGGGCGTAGGCGGCGTTGAGGGCGTCGGTGGGGGCCCAGCCGTGGGACTGAAGATAGGCGGCGGTCTGGTGGACGTTCTGCTGAAGAGCGGGTGAAGACGCGGCGATGTTGCCGCCTACGGTTGATTGGTGGAAATTCTGGCGGCGCTCGGAGACGGTGGTGATGAATGCGATGCCGAAGCTGCCGCCCCAGTTGCGGAAGAAGTTGGTGAGCGAAGACGCCTTATTATTTTGCTCGGGGCTTAGCTGGGAGTAGGCGATGACCGAGAGCGGAACAAAGAAGAAAGCGTAGCCGAGACCTTGCAGCGCGCGGGCCCAGGCGTAGTGTGCGTAGTCGGTGTCGAGGTTGAAGTGGCTGTAGTGGAGGAAGGAGATGCCCACGACCATGACGGCTCCGAAGAGGAGGATGCGCGGTTTAATGACGCTGCGTTGGACGAGTTGCGCACCGACTGGGGCGAGGAAGGTGATGACGAGCGCTCCGGGCCCGAGAACGAGGCCGGCGTCGATGGCGCGGTAGCCGTAGAGGGATTGGAGGAGCTGCGGGATCATCGTTGTTGACGCGAAGAGACCGAAGCCGAAGACGAAGTAGAAGACGTTGGCGATGGCGAAGTTGCGGACCTTGAGCATACGGAGATCGATGACGGGGTCGGGTTGGCGTAACTCCCAGAAGATGGCGGTGGCGAGGCAGCCGATGCCGATGACGAACATCCAGATGATGAAACTGGAACCGAACCAGTCGTCGATCTGGCCGCGATCGAGCAGGACTTCGAGAGCGGCAGAGCCGAGGCCGATGAGGGCGATGCCGATGCCGTCAACTTTGAATTTGCCGGGTTTTCCATTGCTGCCGACGGTGCGGACGGTCTTGCGCTCTTCTGCGTAGGACGGCGGATCGTGGACGAAGCGGTTGGTGAGGAAGAGAGAGAGGATGCCGATGGGGATGTTGATGAGGAATACCCAGCGCCAGTTGTAGTTGTCGGTGATCCAGCCGCCGAGGACGGGGCCGATGGCGGGTGCGGTGACGATGGCGACGGTGTAGAGCGCGAAGGCGGTGGCTCGTTTGGCGGGAGGGAAGGTGTCGACGAGGATGGCTTGTTCGACGGGGGCGAGGCCTCCTCCGCCGATGCCCTGGAGGACTCGGCTGAGAAGCATGATGTTGAGCGAGGGGGCGATGCCGCAGAAGAAGGATGTGATGGTGAAGAGGGCGACGCAGGCCATGTAGTAGTTCTTGCGGCCGAAGACGCGGGAGAGCCATGCGGACATGGGGAGAACGACAGCGTTGGCGACGAGATAGGTGGTGAGGATCCAGGTGACTTCGTCGTACGAACGGCCGAGGCCTCCGGCGATGTAGGGAAGCGACACGTTGGCGATGGAGGTGTCGAGCAGCTCCATGAAGGTGGCGAGGGTGACGGTGAGGGCGACGACCCAGGGATTGATGATGGGGCGGCGTTTTGGGGGGCTTGGTGCTTTAGTTTGGGGCGAAGCGGGCGGGGGAGAAGCGACTGTGACGGGATATTCGATGGTTGCTGTGGCCATAGCGTGTGCTCGTCCCCTGTGATACGGTTGCCAACAAAAGAAACCGTTCGGTCTCTTTTAGAATCTGATTCACAGGAAGAACGAAGGATTCGGATTTCTGGGGGATTATGCTGTTGGCGAGGGGAAACGTGATGAATAAAGGAGAGATGACTCGGCAGAGAATTATTGAGGAGGCGGCGCCGATCTTTAATCAGCGTGGATATGCGGGCTGTTCGATCCAGGATGTGATGGAGGCGACGGGCCTGGAGAAGGGGGGTGTGTACCGGCACTTTGAAAGCAAAGAGGAGTTGGCGGCGGAGTCGTTTCGGTTCGCATTGAGCAAGGCTTTTGAAGTGCGGCGACAGGGAGTGGATGAGATTGAGAACCGACTGGAGCGGCTGCGGTATGTGGTGAAGCGATTTGTGGAGGTTCCATCGCCGATGCCGGGTGGATGTCCGTTGATGAACGCGGCGATTGATTCCGATGATGGGAATCCGGTGCTGCGTGGGCTGGCGAAGGAGGGGATTGCGGGATGGAAGGGGCGGTTGTGCGAGATGGTAAAGGAAGGGATTGAGCGCGGAGAGATTCGGAAGGGAACGGATTCGCGGCGGGTCGCGAATACGATGATCGCGGCGCTGGAGGGTGGATTGATGATCAGCCGGCTGGAAGGGAATCGGACGGCGGTGCGGGATGCGGCGGCGACGCTGGAGTCGATGCTGGATGGAATTGCGGCTCGGTGATGACCGGCGAATTGTTTTTGGTTGTCGCATTTTAAGAGCGGCGTGATTTCAAGGCTTGAGGAGATGGCGATGTTTGCGATTACGGGAATTACCGGGAATGTTGGTGGAGAGGCGGCGCGCACGTTGCTGGCGGCGCGGAGGCCAGTGCGGGCCGTGGTGCGCGATGCGCGTAAAGGTGTGGAGTGGGCAGAGTATGGGTGCGAGGTCGCGATTGCCGACATTGAAGATGTTGCTGCGTTGACTGCGGCATTTGAAGGTGCTGAGGGTGTCTTTGTGATGGTGCCGTCGAGCTTCGATCCTATGCCGGGGTTTCCGGAGGCGCGGAGAACGGCGGCGAATCTGAAAGCTGCCCTGGAAGGGGCGCGGCCTGGGAGGGCGGTTTATCTGTCGACGATTGGGGCGCAGGTGACGCGGGAGAATTTGCTGTCGCAGCACACGATGATTGAAGAGGTATTGCGTGAGTTGACGATTCCGACTACGTTTTTGCGGCCGGGGTGGTTTATGGAGAATGCCAGCTGGCACGTTTCGGAGGCGAGAGAGAAGGGCGTGGTGCCGAGTTTCCTGCAGCCACTGGGTAAGCCCGTGCCGATGGTTTCGACGATGGATATTGGAAGGGTGGTGGCGGGGTTAATTCAGGAGACCTGGGAGGGCCACAGGGTGGTTGAGCTGGAAGGGCCGGTGCGAGTGACTCCGAATGATCTCGCGGCTGCTTTTTCAAAGGTGCTGGGGCGTACGGTGCGGACGGAAGTGGTGCCTCGGGATACCTGGGAGGGGTTGTTCCTGTCGCAGGGGATGAAGAATCCGTTGCCACGAATGCAGATGCTTGATGGATTTAATGAAGGGTGGATTGAGTTTGAGAATCCGGATCGTGTTTTGAACGGCAAGGTTGGGTTGGAGCAGGCTTTGAAGAGGTTGGTGGGGTGAAAAGGCTTTTGGGTCAGAAAGAAAAAGGCAATACCGTAAAAAGAGGGTGACGGCATGCCGACAAGCGCACTCCCTTGATGGTTGTAGGGGCGAACTTGCGGTGGGAACGTCTAAGATGGAGTTACTTCGATTCGATGGGCGGGTGTGTTGACAACTTTATGACTGATTTTGTGATCAATTTATGACTGAGTTTGTGATCAAGCTGGCGGATGAGCGTGGCCGAGTGATGGAGCAGAGCCATGCGGCGGCTACGGCGGAGGAGTTGCGTGCGCGGTTTACGCAAGCCGGGTACTACGTCTATTCCGTCAAGGCGAAGAGCATCCTGGGGGCGAGCAAAAAGAAGGTGAAGCTGGAGACCTTCCTGATCTTCAACCAACAGTTTTTGACTTTGATCAGAGCGGGACTGCCGATTCTTGGTTCGTTGGAGTTGCTGGCGCGGCGGCAGAAGCTGCCACACTTCCGCGCGCAGTTGGAGGACGTCGCAGGGCGGGTGAAGACGGGTGAGTCAATCTCGCAGGCGTTCGAGGCGCAGGGCGGCTTTCCGGTTGTGTACACGACGACGCTGCTGGCCGGGGAGCGGTCGGGAAATCTGGAAGAGGTGCTGCAACGGTATCTGGATTTTCAACGGGTGTCGTTGACGTTCCGGAAGAAGCTGAAGGCGAGCTTGATTTATCCGGCGCTGCTAGTGGTGATGGTGACGGGACTGTTCATCTTTCTGATTACATTTGTGGTGCCGCGGTTTGCGCAGCTCTATGACCAACTGGGGACGAAGCTGCCGGCGGTGACGACATTTATGCTGGACCTCGGCCGAGAGGCGCAGGCTTATGGAATCTATGTCGCTGCTGTAGTGGGGATCGTTGGATTTTTGTTGTACCGATGGTCGAAGACGGATGCGGGAGCGAACCTGATCGATAGGATTCGGATTTCGTTGCCGCTGATTGGGGGTGTGTGGCTGAAGTACCAGGTGGGCTTGTTTTCGCGGACGCTGTCGACGCTGCTGACGGGTGGCTTGCCGCTGGTGCCGTCGCTGGAAACGGCGGCTCGGTCAATCGATTCGCGGCAGATTGCGAGTGCGGTGTACCGGTCGGTGGAGACGGTGCGGGAGGGTAAGGGGCTGTCGGCGAGTTTGCAGCAGACGAAGGTGTTTCCGGAACTGGCGATCGAGATGATTGAGGTGGGTGAGTCGACGGGCGCGCTTCCGCAGATGCTGAACTCGGTTGCTGAGTTCTTTGAAGAGGATGTGCAGACGAATCTTACCGCGGCGATGAGTTTGATCGAGCCCGCGATCCTGATCATGATGGGGTTGGTGGTGACGACAATTCTGATTGCGCTCTACTATCCGATCTTCAGCCTGAGCGCGGGCGGAGCGGCGGGCGGCGGGCAGTAAGGCTGCGATTAGGAATCTGTCCAGCATTGATCAGCCTGGGTCTTTTGGAGACCCAGGCTGATTTGTTAGTTCGTCGTGGGGAGTCTATGGCCTGTCTTTCGGCTGATATATCCAGTCTGGGCCTGGGTCTGATGATGGTGGACGAGGGGCGGCGCCTGGCGGCGTGGATTTCGCGACATTTTGACGAAGTTGTGTGTATGCCTGCATGACGGGCTCCGGCATGGTCTTCATCTGCGCGTCCAGGTCCTCGAAGATTTCTTTGATGATCTCCGGATGGTAGTTGGCTAGATCGTAGCTCTCGGCGGGATCTTTTTTGAGGTTGTAGAGTTCGGGTTTCGGGAGCCAGAAGCTTTTGTGGCCGCCCGTGTAGTCGTTGACGTACATTTCGCCGTTGATCTGGGCGAAGCGGACTTTCCAGTCACCCTTGCGGGCGCAGTGCACGTCCATGCCGTTAGTGCTGGAGGGAGTGAAGTAGAGTACGGCTTTGCGGATGGTGTCTTCCTGCGAGCCGAGTAGATTTTTTGTGATATCAACGCCGTCGAGCGGGTTGGGTGAGGGGCTGAGATCGCAGAGTGCGGTGAGAGTAGGCACGATATCGAGGTTTGACGACCATGCGCTCGAGACTTTTCCCGCCGGAATGGCAGCCGGCCAGTGAGCGAGGAACGGGACTCGGAAGCCGCCTTCGAAGGTGGTGGACTTTCTACCCCGGAGGTTTCCCGGGCAGCCCTGCCACCAGGGGCCGTGGTCACTGGTGAAGAGGATGAGGGTGTCGTGGAGGAGGTTCTGTTCGCGGAGCGATCGCATAACCTCACCTACGCTCCAGTCGATCTCCTGAACGGCGTCACCGAAGTCGCCGAAGCCGGACTTGCCGCGAAAGCGGGCTGAGGCTCGAGCGGGATTGTGCGGGTACGAGAACGCCATGTAGAGGAAGAAGGGTTTTTGGTGCGGGGTGGAGAGGAAGCGGAGGGCCTCTTCGGTGTATCGCGGGGTAAGGAGTTCGCGGTCGGTGTCCTCTTCCAGGTTCTGGGTATCGCGAATGAGGGGCAGCGGCTTCATGTCATCGCTGTAGGGGACGCCGTAGTAAGCGTCGAATCCGCGATTGGTGGGAAGATACTCGGGTACGCTGCCGAGGTGCCACTTGCCGATGGCCTGGGTGGTGTATCCGCTCTTTTTGAACAGATCGCCGAGGGTCGACTCCTGGAGCGACATGCCGGATTTTTCTTTCGGGCCGAATGCGCCTCTGACGCCGCTTCGATGACCGTAGCGGCCGGTGAGCAGGGCCGCTCGCGAGGCGGAACAGAGTGGGTGACCCGCGTTAAAGTGCGTGAACCTGAGTCCTCCTGCGGCCATGGCGTCGAGATTTGGGGTCGGCATGTTGGAGCCGTAGCAGCCCAGATCGCCATATCCGAGGTCGTCGCAGATCATGAGGATGACGTTGGTGGGTCGTTTGCCTGTGGATGGAATGATGGCGGTGCTGGATGTTCGAGCGGTGGGTTCTGCTGTGGCTGGGGCGGTGGGAAGCGCAATGGTGGCTGCCATTGATGCGAGAAAAGATCGGCGGTTGATTTCCATGATGTGCTTCAGGACTCCCAGAGGATAGATGACAATCTATTATGAAGCATTATGGGGTGTTTAACCATCGGGGCGTTTAGTTTTTTCAAATTACACGTCAGGTGGACAGGAGGCACACCACGACCTCTGACGGTTTAGTGGTCGTGGGTATCAACGGGTTTGAAGCACGGATAAGCGAGGCCGGGAGAGTTAGGCAAAGGCATTAATGGCGCGCTTGGCAGCGAGAGAGAGCATGAGGCGTGAAAATCCGCTGAAGATCATGCTGATTCCGACGAGCGTGCCGATGACCCAGACGGAGCTGGCAGGCCAGGAGCGCCAGATCATAACGGCGAGGATGAGGGTGATGATGCCGTCGACAAGAATCCATCCGGCGCCATGGCGGGGACGGAGCTGGAAGTACTGGATGAATTCGACGATGGCCTCAAAGAAGAGGTAGCAGGCGAGGATGAGAGTGAGGACGAAGAGCGCCTCGACGGGATGAAGGATGAGGTAGACGCCGGTGATGAGATAGATGGCACCGATGATGAGCTCCCAGATGAGGCCACCGGTGGTGTGAGTCTTGAAGGCGAAGATGAAGTGAGTGACGCCACTGAGGATCATGGCCCAACCGAAGAAGAGGGTGATGCCGATGCCGGAGATCCAGGGGATGCAGATGGCGAAGAGACCGGCGATGATGAGCAAGACGCTAAGGGCGATAGACCAGTTGATGGCTCTTGGAACGAGGGCGGAGAGCGGGGGCGGGGTGGTGTTCATGAGGGTCCTCCAGAAGTCGTAGATACTGGGCCCGAGGGATGGGCGGAGAATACCATAAGAAGCGATTGTGCTGAATAATAGAAGGATGCCCACTGGAGCCCGGAGACGGCTTAGGGGGCGAGTTACTTGTGCGGCTCTTTGCAGGTTAAATGACGCAAACGTGTGAGTGACGGTTGGTTGTAAGAGGAGTCTTAGAGATATGGCAATGGCACCGTTGGCAGTACCGATCGAGCAGGGAATGGATGAGGTGGAGCGGGCGCAGTTGATTGCGCGTCGCTATCATGCGGAATTTGTTGATCTGAAGAACTTTAAGATCTCGCATGAGTTGTTCAAGAGCGTGCCGGTGGACATGATGTTCCGGTACAACTTCGTCCCGCTGGAGCAGATGGAGGGGCGGCTGGCGATTGCGGTCAGCGATCCTTCGAAGCTGATGGTGCTGGATGAGATTTCGGGGCTGCTGGGGCAGCGGCTGGTGACTCGGGTGGCGACGCTGAGCCAGATCTCAGAGTTGCTCAAGAAAACCGAGCAGAGCCAGCGCGTGCTGGATGAGGCCAGCGAGGGCCTTGCGTTCGATGTGTTGCACGGCGATGACACTCAGGACTCGAATATTTCGATTGAGCGGCTGACGAGCGAGGACGATATCTCGCCGATTATCCGACTGGTGGATACGACGATCTTTACGGCGTTGGAGCGGAGGGCCTCCGACATACATTTAGAAACGTTTGATGATTGTCTGCTGGTGAAGTACAGAATCGACGGCGTGCTGCAGCAGGCAATGGCTCCGATTGCGCGGGAGCATCATCAGACGATTCTTTCGCGTATCAAGGTGATGTCGGAGCTGGATATTGCGGAGCGGCGCGTGCCGCAGGATGGACGGTTCCGGGTTCGGTACAAGGGGAGGCTGATCGACTTTCGTGTGTCGATTATGCCGACGGTGCATGGCGAGAATGCTGTGCTGCGTGTGCTGGATAAAGAGTCGATGTCGGAGAAGTTCAAGAAGCTAAGTCTGGATGTAGTTGGGTTTGCCGAAAAGGATCTGACGCGCTTCCGGCGGTACATCAAAGAGCCGTACGGGATGGTGCTGGTGACAGGACCGACGGGGTCGGGTAAGACGACGACACTGTATGCGGCGTTGAATGAGATCAAATCTGAGGAAGACAAGATCATCACGATTGAAGATCCGGTTGAGTACCAGATTCGCGGGATTACGCAGATTCCGGTGAATGAGAAGAAGGGGCTGACGTTTGCTCGCGGGTTGCGCTCGATTTTGCGCCATGACCCGGACAAGATTCTGGTCGGCGAAATTCGCGATGCGGAGACGGCGCAGATTGCGATCAACTCGGCGCTGACGGGACATCTTGTGTTCACTACGGTTCACGCGAACAACGTGGTTGATGTGCTGGGGCGCTTTTTGAATATGGGCGTAGAGCCTTACAACTTTGTTTCGGCGTTGAACTGTATTCTGGCGCAGCGGCTGGTGCGGCAGGTGTGTGAGTTCTGTGTAAAGAATGTGCACTACTCCGAGCATGAACTACTGGCGAGCGGGCTGGAACTGGCGGAGTGGCGCGACTTTAATTTCCGCGAGGGGACAGGGTGTATTGAGTGCGGTGGAACAGGGTATCGCGGACGGTCGGCGATTCATGAGTTGTTGGAGCTGGATGACGAGATTCGCGAGATGTTGCTGGCGAAGAAGCCCGGGAGCGAGATTCGGAAGAAGGCCAGGGATAAGGGAATGGCTTTCTTGAGGGATTCGGCGCTGGAGCGTGTCCGGAATGGAGTTACGACGCTTAGGGAGATTAATAAGGTTACGTTTATTGAGGCGGGGCGGTAGAGGAGCGCCTTAGTTGGAAGGCCGTTCGCACGTAGTGCGAATGCCGATTCATGCAACGAGACCGCGTGAAATACGGGGTCTCTCCACTTGCGTTGCGCTATGAGACCGCGCGACTTCGGTCGAGATGATGATTTGGGGAGCGTCGCAGGAAAAAGATTGATGCAGTGCAATTAGCGACGATGATGAGAGCAAGGTAGTCTAGAACGGAATGGAAATTTTACCGAAGACATTAGGTACGCGGCCGCGGCTGGCGGTTGAGGTTCGGGCCGAGGGCGTGGTCGCTGCGCGGGCAGAGGATGCGGCGGCTCTGTTGACTGCCGTGGCTCGTGCGGATTTGGCGGAAGGTGCGGTGGCGCCAGGGTTGAAGGTGGGCAATATCGCCGATAAGACTGCGGTGACGGCGGCGGTGCGGAGGGCGCTTGACAACGTTGCCGGGAGTGGGCGAGAGCGGTTGCGCGATGTGACGGTGGTGGTGCCGGATTCGGCGGCGCGGGTGCTGTTTGTGGACTTCGATCAACTGCCTTCGAAGGCGGCGGAGGCGCTGCCGGTGGTGCGGTTTCGACTGAAGAAGCTGCTGCCGTTCGACGCGGATGAGGCGATGGTGAGCTATCAGGTGATGTCGAGCGAGAAGGACTCGATTCAGCTGCTGGCGGTGGCGATGCCGAAGGCGGTGCTGGAAGAGTATGAGGCCGTGGTGCTGGCGGCGGGATATCTGCCGGGAGCAGTGTTGCCAAGTACGCTGGCTGCGCTGGCGGGGTTGGAGGAGACTCCGACTGCGGTGCTGGTGGTGAATGCAGGTGTGGGAACGGTGACGACGGCGATTGTGCAGGGAGGGACGCTGCTACTGCATCGCTCGGTGGATATGAGTGCGGGACCGGTAGAGTCGGGGTCGGTTTTACCGCTGGTGAGCCGGGAGGCCACTGCGCAGGAGTGGGCGCAGCAGGAGGCGCTAGGGCCGGGCGGATGGGACAGATTCGAACGGGAGGCTGCGATGCAGACCTCGGTGACGCAGACGGCGGTGGGGCGGGAGATCGAGATAAGGGCTGCTGCTCGCGAGGTGGCGCAGGCTGTGAGTGTGGCTGCGGCTTATTTTGAGGATTCGTTGCAACGCTCGCCGGATCAGTTGCTGGTTGCGGGAACGTTGGGGGCGGATTCGGTGGCTGCGATGATGGAAGAGAGCGGTGTGGAGGGTTTGCGGGTGAGGGACATGGTGGAGTCGGGCATGATCGAGGCTGGAGCGGTAACGGCAAGCGTGCCGCGAAGCTGGCTGGCTGGTGTCCGGGGAGCACTGAGGAACTGATGCGGATCTCTGTCAATCTTGCGACTCGTCCTTTCATTGAACTGCGGCCGTTGTTTGCGCGTCTGCGGCTGGCGATGGTTTTGCTTGCGGCACTGGCGGTTGGGTTATGGTTTGCGCTGCACTCGCTGACGGCGAAGGCTAGCGTGGCGCAGGCAAAGATGGATTCGCTGAAGGCGAAGACGCGGCAATATCAGCAGGAGCGGGCGACGAATGAAGCCAGGATGCACCAGCCGCAGAATATGGCGGTGCTGGAGCGGTCGCAGTTTTTGAATGGGATGTTTGCGCAGAAGAGCTTTAGTTGGACCGCTGTGATGATGGATCTGGAGAAGGTGCTGCCGGTTGGGGTGCAGGTGACGAGCATCGAGCCGAATATTACGAAGGAAGGCGATGTGAACATCCGCCTGCGGGTGAGTGGAGACCGGGATCGCGCGGTGCAGTTGGTGAGGAATCTGGAGACGTCGCAACGGTTCCTTTCGCCGCGATTGTCGTCGGAGCAGGCACAGACGCAGGAGGGGAATCACAGCGCGAATGCGCCGGTGACGGTGCCGGGGGCAGTGCAGTTCGAGATATTGAGCGGGTATAACCCGCTGCCGGCGAAACCGGTGAAGGCGAAGGGTTCGGACAAGGATGCAGAAACTGATCTGATTAACGAAACAACGGGACCTCGCACGAAGAAGGCGCCGAAGATTGATATGGAAAAGGGGACCGGTGCGCCGCCTACCAGTGCGTCGTCTGCTCCTTCGGGCAAAAAGGTAACGAAGGCTCCCATGCAGAAGGGAGCGCCGCGATGACAACAGTAGCCGAGAAGAAGCGTACAGCGGTGGCGGCGAAGGAGTGGGCCGAAAAGGCTCGCAAGCTGGGCACTCTGTTGAACCTGCACATTGCGGGAGTTGTGGTGCTTGGGCTGGTGAATCTTTACCTGCTGGTGCACATGGCCTTTGCGTGGCGAGCGGCAAATAGCCAGAACGATGCGGCGTTGGCCGATCAGACGATCGCGATGAAGACGGCGGAGATTGCGAAACAGCCGCTGGAGGGTCTGGACGAGAAGCTGGCGCAGGCGACCAAAGCTGCGGATAAGTTTTATGGGCAGCGGCTGCCGTTTTCGATCTCCGAAGTGGCGGCGGAGCTGGGTACGCTCGAGAAAAAGCAGGGCGTGAAGCAGATTCGGGCGACCTACGCGTATACCCCGGTGATGGCCGGAACAGCAGGAGAGCTGACCGAGGCGAAGATCGATGCGAGTTTGAGCGGGGATTACCGGCCGCTGGTGCTGTTTATCAACGCGCTGGAACGGGACAAGATGTTTTTCCTGATCAACGGGCTGACGCTGACGGGACAGCAGAGCGGGACGGTAGGTTTGCGGCTGCGGCTGACGACGTATCTGCGGTCTCCGGTGGGGACGGAAGGCACAGAGAAGAGTGTGGCTGGAACGGATGAGAATGCGACCAGCGCTGCAGTTTCTCCTGCACCTTCGGGAGGCGGACGATGATCAGGCTGACTGCGGACCAACAGAAGAAAGGCGGGCTGATCGCTGCGTTTGTCGTGCTTGCGGGCGGGATTTTGTATTACGACTTGCGCGATGACAGTCCGAAGACACCGGTTGCGCCAGTGGTCGTGACTGCGCCGGCGAAAGTGGCGCCGGCAACCAAGGCGGGTGTTGTGACGAGCGTTGCTCCAGGCAATAGGCCGGGTGCGGCGGCGAAGAATTTGGGAACAACCTCGGCGCAGCTCGATCCGACGTTGCGGATGGAGGCGATGCTGGTGACGGAGTCGCTGGTGTATACGGGGAGCGGTCGGAATATCTTTTCGGCGAGTTCGGTGCCAGTGGAGATTCCAAAGGCGATTGCTTCGGCGCGACCGAAACCGGGTCCTCCGCCACCACCGCCGCCGCCGCCGGGTCCTCCACCACCACCGCCAATCGATCTGAAATTTTTTGGGACTGCGACCGGGGCGGATGGCAAGCGGCAGGCGTTTCTGCTGCACGGCGATGATGTGTTTCTGGCGTCGGATGGCGATATTGTGCAGCGGCGGTATAAGGTTGTATCGATCGCGGCCAACTCCATTCTGGTGGAGGATATGGCGAACAACAACCGGCAGACACTTCCGCTGCTGGGCCGATGAGGTGATGCGGATGAGGAAAAACTGCACATCTTCACAACGCGGTATGGAGAACGAGCAGGGCTTCATGCTGGTGGGGTTGATTGTTGCGATTTTCTTCATTCTGCTGGCGCTGAGTGTGGCCGCGCCCAAGGTCGCACAACAGCTGCGGCGGGAGAAGGAAGTGGAGGCGGTGCACCGGGGCAACCAGTATGTGCGGGCGATTCGGTTGTACTACAAGAAGTTCGGGCACTATCCGGGGTCGATCGAGCAGTTGGAGAAGACGAACAATATACGGTATTTGCGGCAGCGGTATGTTGACCCGATGACGGGGAAGGACGACTGGCGACTGATCAAGGTTGGTGAGGCGAAGACGACCGTGAAAGGATTTTTTGGGCAGCCGCTGGCGGGATTGACGCCGGGGCTGGGTGCGAATGCAGGGAGTGCGTCACCGGGGATGGGTGGGGCGGGGGGGGCGGGGCAGGGTGGTTCGGGTTCGGCGTTTGGGAGTTCTTCCTCCGGCAGTGCGTTTGGGAGCTCGTCGTCCGGGAGTGGGTTTGGGTCTTCTTCGCCGGGGAGTGCGTTTGGTGCGTCGTCCGGGATGCCGACGTTGGGTGGAGGAAGTTCTACGGGAGGGGCGACGAATGGTCCGGCTACGCTAGGGTCGTCGGGTAGCTCGGGGTCGAGTTCGCCGTCGAATACGGTAGGCGGACCGAGCGGGATTGGAAGTCAGGCGGCGAGTAGCTCGATGAGTGGCGGGGCGCCGTTTGTCGGGGTTGGAGTGCCGAAGGAGGGCGATTCGATCACCATCCTAAATGAGCAGACGACGTATAACACGTGGGAGTTTATCTACGATCCGCGGATTGAGCAGTTGTATGCGAAGGGGGCGCTGTTTGGCGGGGGTTCGACTGGGTTGGGTGCGAATGCGGGGAGTGCTTCGGGGTTTGGTTTGACACCGGGTTCGAGTACCTCCCCTGCGCCTGGCTTTGGGTCGAGTCCTAGTTCGGGATTTGGGTCTTCGCCGGGGACTACTTCGCCGACGACTCCGACTGCGCCTCCTCAGCAGCCGCAGTGATCGACCGCGGATTTCGCGGATAAAGACGGATTTTTTATTTTTGGGTGATGGTGCGGAGGCGGCCTATGCGCCCGTGCGGGCCTACGACGAAGGGGAGGGAGAGGGCGTTCCAGTTTTTGTCGGCGTCGGGTGGGTCGTAGCCGGAGGGTTTGAGGGGTGTCCAGTTTTTTCCGTCGTCGCGGGAGATGTCGGTGCCATTGGGGCCTACGGTGATCCAGAGTCTTTGGGTGCGGTCGTAGGCTACGGAGGAACGGTAGCCGTGGGGTGGGGTTTGGGAGGACTTCACGCTTTGCCGGAAGGGTACTCCGACCGAGACTACGGTGGCAGCGGTACCCGCCTCATCGCTCGGGTGTAAGTAATCGCCACCGACGATCACTAGTTTGTCGGGGCGATTGCTACGATCCCGGTAGTCGGGAGTAGCGGCTGCAGCAAAGGCTCCGGATGATGGCCCACCGCTGGCCAAAGGAAGCCTGAGGAGGTGAATGGACTCGTGGCAGAGTGAACCGTCCAAGGAGAAAACGTCATTGTAGAGAAGATGAGCTTCGGAGCCGCCAGTCACGAAGAGAAGATAATCGCCGTTAAGCGCAAGAAGCGATTGATTGCTCGCCGCAAACGCCGCTTCATCCCTCTTCGCCTTGAAGTCGTCGATCTTGCACCCTTCACCTTTTGTTCCTCGTTCGGTTGCAAGCCTTTGATGCCATGTTTCGCCGCCGTCTTTCGTCGAAAAAAGACGGAAGAGTCCATCTACTGGATCGCCGAGTACGTAACCCCAACCATGCGAACTTTTGAGGGGACGGCCAAGTGCGTCCCGCTTCGGTGCGTTAAGGCTGAGCGCATCGAAAAAGCCTTCTTTGTCTGGGTTGGTGAAGAGGAGGTGCCAGGTTTGGCAGCCGTCGGTGGTTTTGTAGAGGCGGGAGAGGTCGCCGGGGCCGGAGGACATGACGATGGCGGTGTTTGCGTCGAAGGCCTGGATGCCGCGGAAGTCGAGTTTTTCGGCTCCGGGGGGGATGGTGCAGGTCTGCCAGAGGTAGCCGCCGTCTTCGGTGCGGAGGACGGCGCCGTTGGTTCCGCTGGCCCAGGCGACTCCGCTGCCGACGTTGTGGATGCCGCGGAGGCTGGCGGTGGTGTGGGACTCTTCGATGTCGAACTGGGCCTGGATTTTTTTTGTGGCGAGGGTTGCGGTGAGGAGGATGACTGTTGCCGTGCAGCGATTCAGGATGGTGTTTCTGTATGTCGGCACTTGCCCCCCTCCCCCGTCAAAAGTGTGCAAAGTCTTCGAAATAAAAGACCTAGGCTCGGACTTCTGTTGCTGTCATGGTACTAAAATCGAAAGCCCGGCTGGTGCCGGGCTTTGGTTTCTTCCTGATTTAATTGTAGCAGCCGTGTCAAGCGATTGACGGTGTTGGCGCATGCTCAGAACGAAAAGAAGCGGGGGGGGGACAAACGCAATTAATCAGTCGCTTCGCCTTCGGCTTCGCTCCGGGCAGAGCCGTAGGGCCTTCGGCTCCGGCTCTTTCGTGGGGCTGAAGGCCCATGCTTCGTTCCTTCACGCTTAAGTCCTCCGACGTGTGTTTGCGGAGAGCGCAAGTATCACTCGTCGCGTATGACGGTTGGGGGGTGATGTGCGCGGGTTTTGATGCGGGTGTTTATGGTCTGGTTATGGCCGGACCAGGGTATGGGAATCTGACGTGCAGACCCGTTTGTCCTGCCTTGGACGCAGTTCGTCACAGAAAGTCCACAGCTCGTCACATTTTTTTATTGACCTTTTACATTTCAACCTGTAGGGTCTCCTCCATTACAAAATCTTGACAAAGCAGGTGCCTGAGGGCGATCTGCCAAATTAGCGGACACATTAGATGTGTGCCTGTAGAGCATACCCTTGTCTCCGCTCAACCAAAACCGGTGGAATACCTCGGCCCGCAAAGCACGGACCAAGGATAGAAGCCGGGAAAACAAATGCCTCCGCTCGGGGATTCCGGCCGGTGACTCTTTTTCGCGAGGTAAGATCAAAATGAAACTAGTTGTGACCCGAAAACTCAGCCGCAGCGCCGCGGCTGTGGGTATCCTGTTACTCGTCTTAACCCTTCTTCCCAAAGCCTTTGCACAGGAAACTACTGGTGCGATTCAGGGTATCGTTACCGATCCGACTGGTGCAGTGGTCGCGGGGGCCAAGGTTGTGGCCACCGCCGACAAGCTGATCAAGCCGGAGACGGCCATTACGGACTCCCATGGGTTCTACCGGCTGAACGCGCTACCGCCTGGTAACTACACCCTGACGGTCTCGGGCAGTGGAATGACGGCCAAGGCCACGGACCTCAACCTGACTGCCGGTGCGCTCCCAAACCTGAACATCCAGCTCAAGGTAGGTGCGGAGACAGTGATTGACGTCAGTGCCGCACTTGCGCTGGTCGATACGACGCAAAGCAAGGTTGAGACGACGATTACCAACGAAACGTTGCAGGAGATTCCGAAGGGCCGGTCTTTCCAGTCCGTCATTCCCTTTGCTCCAGGCGCCCGCCAGGAACCGCTGCAGAGTCTTACAGGCGGAACCCTGAACGGAAACCGCATGAATGGTTTCCAGATCGATGGAGCCAGCGACAGCGAAAATGTGTACTCGTCGGAAGGCGTCAACGTCACCGACATCGTCGGCGGAGGTGTTGGTTACAACGTCCCGATGGAGTTCGTGCAGGACATTCAGATCAAGAGCTCCTCCTTCGAGGCCGAATACGGCGGCGCGATGGGCGGCGTGGTCAACGTCATCCAGCAAAAGGGCGGCGCCAACTGGCATGGCTCGATCTTCATGTACTACCGCTCGAGCGCGTTAAATGCGAACGATCAGTGCGCGTTATCAACGACCTGCGGTCTGCGCAAGGATCCCGGAACCACGACGAACTCAACCACCCGTACCGATCAGGCTGCACAGTTCTATCTCGGCAAGCAGGATCACTACCGTGCGGTAAATCCGGGCTTCACCCTGGGCGGACCGCTTCTTTCCAACAAAGTGTGGCTCTATTCCAGCTTTGTGCCTGAGTTTTACGCGTTGCGCCGCGATGTGACCTTCAAAGCAACCAACCCGGGACCTCGCTCCTTTTACGAGACTCAGAATCAGTACTACGGTTTTGCACGTCTCGACTACGCCCCAACCAGCAAGCTGCGTCTCTTTGCCAGTTGGGAAGATCTGTATACTCGCGTCGTTGGCAACAGCCTTCCCAATCCTGATAGCCTGGCCGGACAGACGAACAGCAGCAGTACTACTGATCCGACTACGTTTCGCGCTGATTCCGGACAGGTCATTCCTGCTGCAATTTATGCATTTGGCGGCGATTACACCATCACCCCCAGGCTGCTGCTTTCGGTTCGCTATGGCTATCTGTACAACAATGCCGAAGACCGTGGTAAAACTACAGGAATCAAGGACACCTTCGATAGTGGTGGTGGGTCAGGTGATGGCAAAGGGAACGGTGTCGTGGGGTTGGACGGCTCAACAGTTCCTGCCGCTTATCAGCAGATCAGCGGCTATACCAATCTCGGAACCAACACGCAGCAGCGGTTCAACGTTCTTCAGCGCAAGACGATCTCTGCCGACCTCTCGTGGCTGAAGACTGGCTGGGCAGGAACCCATAACTTTAAGGTTGGCTTCTCCCGGAACACCACATTCAACAACCTGGTCAGCGGATATAACACTGCACTGATCAACTTCGACTATGGAGCGGACTACTCGGTCGCGACGTCGGCAACTGCCTGCGATGCGGTTATCGCAGCGAACGTCACGAAATATGGTTCCTCTGCAGCCGGCCATTGCCGCGGCAACTACGGTTACTTCTACGTCAATGATTACTCGACTGGCGGTATCGCGCGAGGAGACAACGAAGGCATCTACGTTCAGGACGCTTGGACAATCCACAATCGTCTCACGATTAATGCCGGCGTCCGGTTCGATCGCGAGTATCTTCCTCCGTACAGTGCCGGAGCCTCCAGCATCGGCTTCGATTTCACCCAGAAGGTCGGTCCCCGCATCGGTGCGGCTTACGATGTGCTTAACAACGGCAAGCTGAAGGTGTATGGAAGTTACGGCAAGTTCTACGACATCATCAAGTACTCGCTGCCCCGTGGCTCTTTCGGTGGCGAATACTGGCATGAGTGCGTCTACGCGCTGGACGATCCCAACTACACTAACGTCGTCCCCGGTAACAACTCCGATGGACACGCCTGCCCGACGAGCGGCGGGGGAGTTGGCCTGCCCAGCAGCCTGCGGTTCATCGAGAACGTGGACCTTCGCAAGAACGTCATCAGTACGAGCGACCCGGGCGTCGATCCCAACGTGAAACCCATGGCGATGCACGAGGTTGTCGCCGGCAGCGATTGGGCAGTCACACCGACGCTTGCCTTTACGGCTCGCTACTCCCGCAAACGTCTGGACAACACGATTGAGGACATGGGTGTCACCGACAGCCTTGGCTTCTACATCGGCAACCCTGGCCCAGGCTACGGTGATCTTCTCCACCGTACCCTTTCCTCGAACGGCTTCACAGCTCCGCTCTGCGCAGCCTGCCCTGCCGCACCCAAGGCTACGCGTAACTACGACGGCTTCGAGCTTAGGGTAAACAAGACTGCTGGATCGCGCTACTTCTTCAGCGCCTACTATACCTACAGCAAACTCACCGGAAACTATCCTGGTCTCACCAGCACATACGACACTGATGGTAACGGCGGACGTCACAATCCCAACAACAACAGGTCGTTCGACCAGCCCCAGATGCAGTTCACTGCTCATGGCAAGCCATACTCGGGAGATCTTCCGACGGATCGTCCGAACACCATCGGCGGTTACGGTTCTTACCGGATCAAGTGGTTTGGCGGCGATTCGCAGCTTGGTCTGTCGCAGTCAATCTACCAGGGTTCACCCGTCAGCACCGCGTGGCCTACCGGCACCTCCACCTCCTCGGTACAGTTTCCTGAGGACCAGGGCAGCTGGGTTCCGATTACGCGTGGCAGCGATGGATCTATTCAGGCAGGCACAATCAAGCATAATTACCGTACACCGGCCTACCTGCAAACGGATGGCAACCTTACCCACTACGTACACGTCAGCAAAGAGCATGAGAACAGGAGACTGGGCGGAGAGATCAACGTCAGCAACCTCCTCGGACAACATGCTGTCACCGGCTACAACGAAGTTCCTCTAACCGCCGCCGTCGCTCCATCCACAACCAGCAATCCTACCGGCTTCGACTACCTGGCCATGGAATCCGGTTGGGATTATGTCGGCGTCAGCAATACCAGCAAGAAACTTGTGTCGAGCACCTATGGTCAGCCGAACATATTCCAGCCGGGCCGTCAGATCCGCCTCAAGGTGGCTTTCACGTTCTAACTAACCCCTGCCGGAGGTTCCGGCGCTGGAACGGGGATTGCTTCGGCAGTCCCCGTTTTCGTTTGGCCTGGTGGCTGTTGGTGATGGTGGGTGTGTGTTACTCGTCGCGGATGACGGTGAGGGGATTGATGTGGGTTGCGCGCAGGGCTGGGATGAGGCTGGCGGCGAAGGCTACGAGAATGAGCAGGGCGGTGACTGCGATAAAGGTTAGCGTGTCGTGCGCGCTGATGCCGTAGATCATGCTGGTGACGAGATGGCTGAGTGTGTAGGCGGCGATGAGGCCGATGCCGATTCCGATGGCGGTTGGCCTGATGGCTTGTGTAACGACAAAGCGCAGGACGTCATTCCTGGTGGCTCCGAAGGCGATGCGGAGGCCGATGTCTTTCATTCCGCGCTTCACGGAGTAGGCGAGGACACTGTAGATCCCGACGGTGCAGAGAGTGAGCGCGAGCAGGCCGAAGATGGAGAGAAGCTGCATGTTGAAGTTCTGCCGGGTGAGGACCGTGTCGACGAACTCTTCGAGCGTGAGGACGTTGTCGACGGGGATATCTTTGTTGATCTGGTGCAGCGCGTCGGTGACTGCTGTGGCAACGGTGCGGGGAGGAACGGAGGTGCGGACGACGAGCGAGAGAGGCGTTGACCTCCAGGATTGGTTGGCGGGGGGTACGATCTGGGCGACGGGCCAGTAGAGGGTTGAGATTCCGGCGGAACTGTCGAGGCCGGTCTGCTTCACATCGCCGACTACGCCTACGACCTGGCGGTCTTTGTCGGGGTAGAAGGACAGCTTGAGATGGTGTCCGATGGCATCGCCTTTGGGCCAGAATTGCTTCGCCATGGATTGGCTGATGACGACGACAGCTGCGGAGTCGGCGCGGTCATCGGGGTTAATCTCTCTGCCCATGAGTAAGGGGATGTGCATGGCTTTGAAGTAGTCGGGGGTGATGACTCGCACGGAGACTTCGGGTTGTTCCGAGAGAGCGACGACGGGATGTCCTTCGACGGCCACGGGCTGGTTGGAACCGCCGGTGAGAGGCAGATTGTCGATTGCCGCGACGGATTCGACTCCTGGAATGGCGCGGACGCGATGGAATACCTGATCGAAGAACTGCGACTCCTGGGTGGCGTCGGCGAATTGCTTTTTGTTGATCTGCACGTTCATGGTGAGGACGTTGTGCTGGTCGAAGCCGGGATCGATGGTCTGGAGTTTGGAGAGGCTTCGGATCATGAGGCCCGCTCCGATGAGCAGGACCAACGATAGAGCAACTTCGACTACAACGAGGGCGGAGCGGGTTGCGCTGGATCCGCTGGTGGCATCGGTGCGGCCGAGGCCTTGTTTGAGGGCGTCGCTGACGTCGCTTCGGGTCATGCTGAGCGCGGGGAGAAGGCCTGCGAGGATGCCGGTAACGATGGAGAGAGCAAGAGTAAAGGAGAGCACGGGGGGGTTGAGTTTAATTTCGCCGAGTTGCGGCAGTTGGGCGGCGAAGAATTTGAGGAGAAGCTGAATGCCAAAGTGAGCCGCGATGAGGCCGAGGGCTCCTCCGACGAGCGAGATGAGGACGGATTCTCCGAGGAGTTGTTGCACGATGCGAGGGCGGCGCGCGCCCATGGCGGTGCGGATGGCGATCTCTTTGCGGCGCGAAAAGGTGCGTGCGAGAAGGAGATTGGCGACGTTGGCACAGGCGATGAGAAGGACGAAGGCGACGGCGGCGAGCATCATGAGGAGCGCGGGACGGACATCGCCGACGGTCTCGTCACGGAGAGGATGAAGGACTGCGCCCCAGCCTTTGTCATCGGCGGGGTAGGCCTGTTCGAGCCGCTGGGAGATGGTGTTCATCTCGGACTGTGCCTGCTCGAGGGTGACTCCGGGCTTGAGACGGCCGAGGGCGAGGAAGTTATGGTTGTTGCGGACGGCGGCTTCGGCGGGCGTGAATGCTTTGGGGACCCACATCTGGGCGAAGGTGGGTTTGTTCATCGCCGGGCCCATGACACCGATGATGGTGTAGGGTTCGTGATCGAGATTGATGGTTTTGCCGACGGCCGCGGGGTCAGCGGCGTAGTGGGTCTGCCAGAATTTATAACTAAGGACGACCTCGTGGTTCTGCCCGGGGTTGTTCTCGTCGGGACGGAAGGTGCGTCCGTGGATCGGTTCGACTCCGAGGACCGAGAAGAAGTCGGCGGTGACGGGGCTTGCGCCGATGGCTTCGGGCTTTCCGGTACCGGTGAGGTCGAAGCTGGCACCGCCATAGAGGGCCATCGCGTCGAAGACGTGGTTTTGTCTCTGCCAGTCGAGAAAATTAGCAGGCGAGATGGAGAAGGTCGTCATTCCGGGAAAGCTCGACTGGGGAGGGGTGTGCCAGACCTGGACGATGCGATCGACGTCGCGGAAGGGGAGGGGTTCGAGGAGAACCTTGTTGACGACGCTGAAGATGGCGGTGTTGGCGCCGATGCCGAGAGCCATGATGATGGCGGCGATCAGAGCGAAGCCTGGGTTTTTCACCAAAAGCCGGAGAGCGAATCGAAGGTCTTGCAGGAGCGCGGACATGCGGCTACCTCCAACTAGAGAGATAAGCAATTTGTTCGCCACCGAGGGTGAGTCGAAACCACGAATTATCAGTGGTTTTTGGAAGGGTGCGGGGATTGGGGTGTCCGGAGATGAGAATCGCCGTCCGGTTCTGAACAGCGGATGAGTGGTTAGGTGCCCGAGGCATCGTGATGAATTTCACGATGCCTCGGGCAACTGGGTTTCGATGCGGGTGTTTATGGTCTGGGGGCTGATGGGTTGGTTTGCCACAGGCCGAGGGCGGCGCCGGCAGGGTCGATGATGATGCTGAACCAGCCCAGGTTGGGGACCTCGGTGACCTCGCGCATGACTTTTGCGCCGAGGCTGGCGGCTTTCTTGGTCGCGGCGTTGATCTCGTCGACGAGGACGTAGGGGAGCCAGGCAGAGGGGGCTCCGGGGACGGGGTGCTGCATCATGCCGCCGCCGGGGCTGTCGTTGGTGGGGCGGAAGGTGGAGTAGATCATGCCGCCGCCCATGTCCGTGTCGGAGATCTTCCAGTCGAAGAGGGAGCTGTAGAAGGTTTTGGCTTTGGCGATGTCAGTGGAAGCAAGTTCGACGTGACAGAAGGGATTTGCCATGGTGTGGATCCTTTGGTTTTGAATTTGGTGGTTCGCGGCCCGCGTGCACGAAAGAGGATTTTACTTGGAAACGATTAGAGGGATGGCATCACTATTCTTCTGAATAGCAGACGGTTGCAGGAAGAATGGGCGCTTAAGGTATATGATGAGCGCCTACGGCCCCCGGAGGACTTCCATGAGATGCATTGGATGGATCCGTGTGCTTAGTTTCGTATGCGCGGGAGTATGCGCAGCGCCGCTGATGGTGGCGCAGACTGACACAAATCATAAGAACGGCTCGACTTCCGGGACGGTCTACAGGCAGCAGCAGAGGCCTGCCGCTGCGCAGAGGCCGGCTCCCGCGGCGACTGCGACGTCTAAGGCGGCTACGAACAATGTGCAGAAGCAGGCGTCAGCAACTACGCAAACGCCGCCGGCTGCGAGTACGCGCAAGACTTCACCGATGTATACGCGACCGGTAACGAGTGGGCAACCGGCTGGGGCTTCGACGTCGACAGCCGGGCAGACGTCGGGGCCTTCGATGATGACGCATGTGTCGCCCGGGGTGTCGGCGAAGACTTCACCGAAGACGTCGGTGCCGCCGGGAACGCCTGCGACGACTTCGGATGGGAGCCCAATTGGGGCGTCGACTTCTACACCGGGACAGATGTCGGGGTCGCCGATGATGACGCATGTGTCGCCCGGGATTCCGACGAAGACTTCACCGAATACGTCGGTGCCGTCGGGAACGCCTGGGACGACTTCAGATGGGAGCCCAAACGGGTCGTCGACTTCGTCGGGTACGCCTCCTTCGGTATCTTCCGGAAGGACACCGTCAAACTCGGATGGGCAGAAACCGGGGACGGGGACTTCGGATGGGCCGACGCGAGGCACCGGAACTTCGGATGGACCGAGACCGGGAACTACAACGACGCCATCGAATCCGGAGGGATCGAAGCCTTCAACGAATACGCCGACATACCCAGCAGGAACGCCGACGCATACAGGTCCCTATCAGCCGCCATTGCACGGGAGACCGAGCGTGCCGCCTACGCCTGTGGTGGTATCGCCGCAAATACCGATACCAAGGCAGCATCCGCCGATTGTTCCGCCGCAGGGTTTTTTGCCGCATGGGACTCAGCCGCCGGTGCCAGCTGCGTCGCCGACACCCTTGGCTGCGCCATCGAGTGATAGCGGACAGCAGCAGCCGACTCCGACTCCGAGTGTAGCTACTCCGAGTGTGACTACGCCTAGTGTGACTACGCCCAGTGTGCCCGGGTCGAGTGGGCCTACGCAGAATCGGGTTGGATCGCCGGCGGATCAGAGCGGTGAACGGGTGACGACTCAGAGTGAGTCTCGGCAACGGCAGGTTCCTGAGAAGGTGACTTTGAGTTTGACGACGAGCACGAGTCGGCCAAGAGTGGGGAAGGATGTCGTCGTGAGGCCGGTGCTGGTGCCGTCGCAGAGTGGGGCGAGCTATCGGTTGAACTGGGGCGATGGTTCGGTGGAGACGGTGAGTGAGTTCGGCAAGCATCACTATGCGAAGGCACAGGTGTATAAGGTCTCGGCGAGTGCGCTGGTGGGGAGCAGCGAACTGAATCATGAGATTCTGCTGGATGTGAGGCGGTCGCGTCTGGCCGCCGATCGTGACGGGGCTGCTGGCCATGCTGGCTGCGTTGACCTTTATGGCGGTGCATCCGTTTGTGCCGAAGTTCAGCGTGAGCAGCCGGTGGGGTGCGCCGGGGATGCCGCAGATGACGTTGTTGAGCAGAGAGCCGTATACGTCGTGGAGCTTTGAACCGGGCGTGCGGCCCGCTGAAGGACGAATCTCGTTTTTCAAGAATTTTAAGAAGAGACGCAAGTCCGGATCGGAGCAGGGATGACAAACGTAGCGGAAGAGACGGTAGTCAAAGAGGCGCCAGCGGTGCTGACAGAGGATTTGAGTGTCGGCGATCTGTTTGCTGTGTGCACGGGCGAGGAGGCGGAGCACGATCTGAAGGCCGGGCTGGGCGCGGAAGAGCTGAGTGAACTGCGCAAGAAGGTGCCTAAGGCGATCTCGTGGACGAGTGTGCAGGAGAGCGTGGGGGACTCACTGGCGGAGGCGCTGCATGTGAGTGTGCTGGGGACGCTGGCGAATGGATGGAAGCACTACACGGAGTTTATGGAGGATGTGCGGAAGAGCCGGAACAATCCTGAGGTGGAGATTGTGTCCAAGATCGCGGACCACTCGATCCATTCGACGTTGCACCCGTTTGTGGATGTGAAACTGGCGGGCAAGACTGTCCATGAGATTGCGTTTGATGTGAGCCTCGTGACGACGATCCGCGGGCTGCTGCTTGGGTTGAAGAAGGGCGAGATTGTTTCGGTGGAGTTGGGAGAGTGTGAGTGGACGGGGAAGATTGCGGTGGCGGAGGTGGATGTGCTGGAACGGAAGCTGACGAAGTTGACGCTGCCGGGGCATCTTCGGTTGAAGCATGGGATTGAGATTCCGATTAGCTGAATTTGATGGGTGAATCGCTCTACTTTGGAGTCAGGGTGAGGGTGTGGGTGGTGGCGGCGTCGACGGCGGGGTTGGTGAAGGGCAGGGGGAAGGTGGTGCCGTGGTACCAGGCGGGCCATTGGTCCATGAACCAGGGGCTGATGGGGTTGGCGGACTCGCCGAGGACGAGGTTGAGGGTGCTGTGGTCGAGGTCGGAGAGGTCGGCGGTGAAGCGCTCGGAGGGGCCGAAGCTGCGGCCTACTTGTTTGACGGTGACGTCGTCGCCGCTTTGGGGTTGGACGCCGGTGCCGGTGGGGACTCCGATGAGACGCTGGAGGAGGGCGAGACTGGCCGTAGACGGGGTGTTCGATGTCGACGGGGCGGAACTGGCCGTAGTGCCATTGGGTGAGGTCGGCGGGGGCGTGAGCGAGGCGGAGGCTCTGAGCGACGGCGGTGGTGAGAAGGTCGTCCCATGTGGCGTAGTTTTTGGGGAGCCAGCGGGCGGGGGTGTGCATGATGAGCCACTCTTCGGCGTAGACCTTGTTGCCCCAGGAGTAGAGGGCTGCGGCGGGGAGGGTTGGTTTCTGCTGATTCTTGTCGGCGTTGGGCTGGGGATTCGGGTTGGGTCTGGATGGCTGCGAGTTGCGGGTTGAGGAGAAGGGGCCAGAGGGCGGCGCGGGCGGCGACGACGATGGCGGGAGCTGCGGCGTCGGCGTCGACGTTGCCGTTCCAGGCGCGGAGGAGGTCGGCGGCCTGGTGGAGGCGCTTGGCCTCGGATTTATTTGTCGTGAGCTCGGGTTTGCTGGCGTGGTCGATGGCGTAGGCGAGACGCTGGGCGATGACGTGATCGACGTCGGAGTAGACGTCGGTCTGGAGGGCGAGCATGTCGGCGGGGGTGAGTTGGTTTTTGGTGGAGGCGGACTTGTCGGCGAGGACTTTCCAGATGCGCTGGTTGCGATAGGGGGAGCCCCAGTTGAGGGTGATGGGGAAGGGGTAGTCGTCGGGGGTGATGCGGTTGTTGGCGGTGGCGAGGATGCCGTTGGGGGGATCGACGGCCTGGGGGAGTTTGTCGTAGGGGATGGCGCCGATCCACTCCTGCGAGGGGTCGAGGGCGTCGGTGGGGACGGGGCTGATGGGGCTGGGGTTGGTGATGCTGCCGCGGATGGGGATGCGGCCGACGGCGTGGTAGCCGATGTGACCCTGGTCGTCGGCGTAGACGAGGTTTTGTGCGGGGCCGCCGAAGGTGGAGAAGGCGGCGACGAGGCTGGCGCCGTCGGTGGCGGTGTTGATGGCGAGGAAGGGCGGGGTGACGGTCGGCGGGGTCGTAGATGGTCCAGCGGAGAGAGAGGGTGCGTTTTTCGGTGGGGAGAACGCCGGAGATGATGGGAGTGATGGCTGTGCCGTGTTGCGTGGCGGCGATGTCGAGGGCGACGTCTTTGTTGCCTGGACGTGGATGATCTCCTGCTTGTGGAGGAGACGGCTGCCAGGTGCCGTTCGGCGATTGGTATTCGGCGGTGGCGCCGATGCCGCGGGTGTGTTCGATGTAGACGTCCTGGACGTCGGCGCCGAGGTTGGTGAAGCCCCAGGCGACGTGGTCGTTGTGGCCGACGATGATGAAGGGAACGCCGGGAAGGGAGACGCCGGCGACGTGGAGATTGCCGGCGGGAGTGGGGGCTTCGAGGTCGGCCTCGTACCAGATGCCGGGGACGCTGTGGGCGAGGTGCATGTCGTTCGAGAGGAGCGGCTTGCCGGTGGCGGTGTGGGCTCCGGAGACGACCCAGTTGTTGGAGCCGGCGAAACAGCCTTCGCAGATGGGGTTGCGGAGGGTTTGCTGGAGGGCGAGGAGGTCGGCGGGAGAGGCGGTGTCGTGTGTGGGTTTATCGAGTTTGGTTTGGGATTCGTCGAGGGGGACGTTGGGGATGTTCTTTTTGCGGGGCGGTGAGGTCGACGACGGGCTGCGCGGGCGGGTGGTCGCGCCAGGTGCCTATGGGGTAGAGGTCGGCGATGAGGTGTTGGGGGAGACGGGCGGTGAGGGCTTCGCGGTTGAGTTCGGTGGGGAAGCTGGTGGTGAGGTCCTGAAACATGACGAGGCCGACGAGGAGGGAGTCGCGCGGCGTCCAGGGGGCGGGGTGATAGCGGAGGAGGCGGAACTCGAGCGGGAGATGGGCGCGCTGGAGGTCGATGGAGGCGTTGACGCCGCGCGGCGTAGACGTTCGAGCTAGTGGAGCTGGTCGGGCGGGAGGGCGGCGACGGCGCGGTCGGCGGCGGCGCGGAGCTGGAGGGTGCGCTGGGGCGGTCGTGGGCGATGAGGCCGGGGCCGAGGATTTCGGCGAGGTTGCCGGCGGCGTGGCGGCGGAGAGCGTCCATCTGCCAGAGGCGGTCCTGCGCGGTGACGAAGCCCTGGGCGAAGAGGAGGTCGTCGAGCGAGGCGGCGTGGATGTGGGGGACGCCGTGGGCGTCGCGCTGGATGGTGACGGGAGCGGAGAGGCCGGGGATGGTGACGGTGCCGTCGAGCTGCGGGAGGGAGTCGCTCATGGTTTGACGAACCCAGTGCCGCGCGAGGACGAAGCCGATGATCACCAGGAGAAGGACGACGGTAGTGAGGATGATGATGACGCGACGGACGATGAGGCGGCGTCTGGCCTGCTGCGCGAGTTGCTGCGGAGTGAGGGGGACGTCGGGGATCGCGTCGGGGGAGGTGAGATGAGGCAGGTCCATGGCTTGATCGCAAGTGTAAATGGTGCGGGAGGAAGCGTGGGAGCGGCTAGCGCGAGTGAGGTTTAATGGGACGATCAATGCTCAGGGGCAGAATGACGCTCAGGGGCGGAATGACGGCATGAATAACGGGAGGTCCGATGGGTTCGGGTGAGAGCTTGCACGCGGTCGAGACGGTGATTCTGCTGCTGCTGGTGCTGGTGGCAGGGTTTGCGGCGATGGCGCGGCGGTTGCAGGTGCCGTATCCGATTGTGCTGGTGCTGGCGGGGCTGGTGATCAGCTTCGTTCCGCGGATGCCGCGGGTTCCGCTGGATCCGAATATTGTGTTTGTGATCTTTCTGCCGCCGCTGCTGTATGCGTCGGCGTGGACGATGTCGTGGCGGGAGTTTCGACGGAATGCGGTGGTGATCGGACTGCTGGCGGTGGGGCTGGTGGGGTTTACGGTGTGGGGGGTGGCGGAGTTTTCCGACCGGTTTATTACGGCGCTGGATTGGAAGGCGGGATTTCTGCTGGGGGCGGTGATCTCGACGACGGATGCGATTGCGGCTACGTCGATTGCGAAGAGCATGGGGCTGCCGCGGAGGATCGTCGACATTCTCGAGGGCGAGAGTCTGCTGAACGATGCGACGGGATTGCTGGCGCTGGAGATTGGGATCGCGATCATGGTGCGCGGAGAGATGCCGACGGTGGGCGAGCGGGTTGGCGCGGCTGCTTTATCTGGTCGTGGGCGGGTTGGGGATCGGGTTGTTGATTGGTGTGGTGGTGGGTTGGCTGGAGAGGTTTATCGACGATGGGCCGGTGGAGCTGGTGGTGAGTCTGGTGGTGCCGTATGCGGCTTATCTGGCGGGGGAGCGGGCGCAGGCTTCGGGTGTGCTGGCGGTGGTGGCTTGCGGGCTTTATATGAGCCGGAAGAGTACGCAGTTCTTTTCGGCGGCGGTGCGGCTGCAGGTGAATGGGGCGTGGGAGGCGCTGATGTTCATGCTGAATGGGCTGGTGTTTGTGCTGATCGGGTTGCAGTTGCCGTATGTGCTGGCGGGGATTCATGGACGGTATGGGATGGGGACGCTGATTTTTTATGGCGCGGTGTTCAGTGCGGTGCTGATTCTGCTGCGGATGGTGTGGGTGTTTCCGGCGGTGAAGATTGCGTCGTTTGTGGAGCGGCGATGGCTGGGGCATACGGATGAGGAGGAGCTGAAGCCGCGCGAGGTGTTCGTGGTGGGGTGGACGGGGATGCGCGGGGTGCTGGCGCTGGCGGCGGCGATCTCGGTGCCGGAGGTGCTGTGGAACGGGAAGCAGTTCGAGGCGAGGAATCTGATTGTGTTTCTGGCGTTCTGCGTGATTTTCGTGACGCTGGTGCTGCAGGGGTTGACGCTGCCGGCGTTGATTCGCGGGCTGGGGCTTGTCGGGGACGACGGGAATGGATCCGGAGGAGATGGAGGCGAGGAAGATCGTGCTGAAGTCGGCGATTCGTTATCTGGAAGAAGGACGCAGGAACAGCAGCGGTCCGGTTGTGCATCTGTACGACGACCTGGTGCACCGTTATCGGCACAAGCTGGCACACGTGAGCGAGAGTGCGGAGGAGAGTGTCGATGGCCTGGGTAAGGAGGCTTATTCGCGGCTGCGATCGATTGCCGGGGGAGCGTTGCAGGCAGAGCGACGCACGCTGATTGGACTGCGGGACAGGGGACGGATCAGCGACGATGTGTTGCGGACGTTGGAAAGAGAGCTTGATCTGGCGGAGAGTCAGTATCAGGGAATTCCCTTGTCGTGAGGCGCGGCGTTAAGGCGCGTGCGCTATGCTGAAAGCTTCTCGTCTGCGGATGAGTGGATGACTTGGGAGATTGCTGAATTGGAATGCAAGATTTTTTATCACGATAAGTGCTTCGATGGCGCGTGCTCGGCTTCGCTGTTTACGCGGTTTCACCGGGAGTGTGTGAAGACGGCGGACAAATTTTCGTATCACGGGCTGGTGCATCGGGCGGGAGCGCTGTTCGATGAGGAGGCGTTTGGGAGTGGGGAGAATGCGATTGTCGACTTCAAGTATTCGGCTTCGCCGAAGGTGACGTGGTGGTTCGATCATCATCAGAGCGCGTTTTTGACTGCGGAGGATCAGCGGAATTTCGAGGCGGGGCAGGCGGATGGTTCGGAGCGGATGCGGAAGTTTTATGATCCGAACTATGTCTCGTGCACGAGTTTGATTGCGGATATTGCGCAGGTGAATTTTGGTTTCGATACGGCTCCGATGCTGGAACTGATCAAGTGGGCGGACATCGTGGATGGGGCTCGGTATGAGAGCGCAAAGGCTGCGGTGGAGATGGCTGCGCCGGCGATGAAGCTGACGATGGTGATTGAGAGCTCTGCCGGATAACAGCCTGGTGCCGCGGCTGATTCCGTTGCTGACGGAGATGAGTTTGCAGAAGGTGCTGGATCAGGATTTTGTGCAGGTGCTGCTGGGGCCGTTGATGGAGCGGCACTGGGCGGCGCTGGAGCTGATCCGGCAGCGGGCTATGGTGCAGCGTGGCGTGATTACGTTCGATATTACGGACCAGCCGACGGAGGGGTACAACAAATTCATTCCGTACTATCTGCATCCCGAGGCGACGTATACCGTGGGGTTGAGCAAGTCGAGCTTCAGGACGAAGGTTTCGGTGGGGACGAATCCGTGGACGAAGAAGGCTGCTTCGGAGTCTGGTGAATCTGGCGGCGATCTGCGAGCGGTATGGGGGTGGGGGACATGCTCGCGTGGGGGCGATTAGTTTTCCGCCGGACCGGGAGGATGAGGCTCGGAAGGCGGTGGGGGAGATTGTGGGGGAGTTGCGGGAGGCGATGAGTGTAACGGCGTAACAGTGATAAGAAGGATAAAGAAAGAATAAGAGTAATCGGAAAAGTTGGAGGTCTGTGACTTATCTGTTCTTATTCGTCTTTGATCTTTTTTATCACTGTTACGCTTTTTTGCGCTGGTTAGGGTTTTAGCTTGGTGAATAGATTGAGGCGGGTGAGGTCGTTGAAGATGACGAAGGCGAAGAAGGCCAGGATACAGACGAAGGCGACCTGGTAGATGCGCTCCTTGATCTGCTGGTTGACGTCACGTCGCATGATGGTTTCGATGATGAGGAAGAGGATCAAGCCGCCGTCGAGGATGGGGATGGGCATGAGGTTGAGAATGCCCAGATTGAGCGAGATGAGGGACATCGTGCCGATGAGAGGCATCCAGCCGGGCATCTGTGCGGCCTGGTGGATCTGCTGACCGATGCCGATGGGGCTTTGCAGGCTCTTGACTGAGACCTGACGGGTGAATAGACGCTTGATGACCTCAACGATGAAGAGAGAGCCCTTCTTGTTGAACTGCCAGGAGGCGGCCATGGCTTTGCCGAAGGGCAGGCGCTCGACCCTGACGGGAGGAAGAACGGCGACGAAGCCGAGGCGATAGTCCTTGGGGCCGCCCGGGTGTGTCGGCCAGCTCCGGAGTGATCTGGATGGGCAGGGTCTGGACGGTGCCGTTCGCGGCGGTGCGCTGGATGGTGAGGGAGGCAGGCTTGCCGGCCTGGTCCTGCAGATAGCTGAGCAGTGCGGGGACGGAGTGGAGCTGGAGGCCGTCGATGGTGAGCGATCTTGTCGCCGGGTTTGAGGCCGGCGCGCGTGGCCGGCATGTTGGGCTCGAGAGAGCTGACCTGGACGGGAGTCTTCTGCATCTTGGGGACGAAACCGATCTGGTCGATGCTGAAGTCGTCGGGGGAGCCCTTGGATTCGATGAAGAGTTTGGTGTCGGTGCGCTGGCCGTCGTGGACGAAGGAGAAGGGAACGGTCTGGTTGAGGTTCAGAACAGAGCGGTTGCCGATGTCGTCCCAGGTGGGGTTTTCGACGGTGTCGAAGTGGACGATGAGATCGCCGGAGCGGATGCCGGCTTTGGCGGCGGGGGTTTTGGACTGGATGTAGTCGGTGACGGCGGGGCCGTCGAGGAACTCCTGCACTTCGTTGTGCAGCATGGAGACGCCGGTCATCAGGCCGAGGGCGAGGATGAAGTTGGCGATGGGGCCGGCGAGGGCGACGAGCATGCGCTGCCAGCGCGGATGGGCGTTGAAGTTGCCGGGGTCATTGGCGGGGTCGACGGCGTTGGCGGCCGAGCCGTCGGTTGGCTGGCCTACGGGCTGGAAGCTCTCGCCGGACATCTTGACGTAGCCGCCGAGGGGAATGGCTGCGATCTGGTAGTCGGTGTCGCCGCGGCGGAAGCCGAAGAGGCGTTTGCCGAAGCCGATGGAGAAGACCTCGACGCGGATTCCGCAGAGTTTGGCGACGGCGAAGTGGCCGAACTCGTGAACGAGGACCATGATGCCCGAGCACGATGAGAAGCTGAATGATTGTCGACATGAAAGTGGGGGAAGACCTCGTTACATAATGGGGGTTCTGGCTACCGTCGTGCGCCGGTGTGTTGGCGGGCAATCACTTCGCGCGCACACTGACGCGCGGCAAGATCTGCTTCGAGCACCTCGAGGATAGACACCGGGGGACGCCCGGATGTTAGCTGCAACACACCCTCTATTGTACGCGGGAATGCCCATGAATGGAATATCTCCTGCGAGGAAGGCGGCCACGGCAATCTCGTCGGCGGCGTTGAGGGCGATGCAGGCTTTGCCGCCTGTTTCGGCGGCTTCGTAGGCGAGGCGGAGGCAAGGGAAGCGGGTGAGGTCGGGGATGGAGAAGTCCAACTGGCTCAGGGCGGTGAGGTCGAAGGTGAGGGCTTCATTTTCGGTGACGGGGACGCGTTCGGGGTAGGCGAGGGCGTAGAGGATGGGTAGGCGCATGTCGGTGACGGAGATCTGGGCGAGGATGCTGCCGTCGACGAACTCGACCAGGGAGTGGACGGTGGATTGGGGATGGATGGTGACGCGGACTTGTGCGGGAGGCAGGGAGAAGAGGCGGCAGGCTTCGATGACCTCGAAGCCCTTGTTCATCATGGTGGCGGAGTCGATGGTGATGCGCTGGCCCATGACCCAGGTTGGATGCTTGAGGGCCTGTGCGGGAGTGATGTGGTCGAAGTCGGCGAGGGGGGTGTTGCGGAAGGGGCCACCGGAGGCGGTGAGCCAGATCTGTTTGACTTCGGCGGGAGTGCCACCGCGCATGCACTGGTGGACGGCGTTGTGTTCGGAGTCGATGGGGAGGAGGGCGACGTTGTGTTTTTTGGCGGCGGCGATGATGAGTTCGCCCGCGGCGACGAGGCACTCCTTGTTGGCGAGGCCGATGGTCTTGCCGGCGCAGACGGCGGCGTAGGTGGCTTCGAGTCCGGCTACGCCGACGATGGCGGAGACGACGAAGTCGACTTCGGGCAGGGTTGCGACGTGGATGCTGCCGGCGGTGCCGTGGACGACTTCAATGTTGGTGACGCCTGCCGCCTTGAGGCGAGTTTTGAGGGTAGCGGCTAGAGTTCTTCGGTGGCGAGCGAGATGACCTTTGGGCGCCAGCGGAGGCACTGTTCGATAGGCGGCGTCGAGGTTCTTGCCGGCGGCGAGGGAGATGACCTGGTAGCGGTCGGGGAAGGATTCGCAGATGGAGAGAGTGCTGTTGCCGATGGAGCCGGTGGAACCGAGGATGGCGAGCTTTTTCACAAGAGCTATTTTCGCAGATTGGTCGACGAGTCAGTGGGAATAGTCAGATTCGCGTGGCGCTGATGATGTAGTAGGCCATGGGGCCGAGGGGAAAACCGACGAATGGCAACAGGATTGGCGCAAGGACATTGTTCCAGCGAGCGCGGGTCATCTTGCGTTTCCCGAAGAGGACTTGAGTCAGGAGAAATTTGAGAGTGACCCACGGGACGTGCAGGACTGACGGTGTGACGCGGGATTGGATCGGCTCGACGACGATCTTGCTGAAGCCAAGGCGCTCAAGTTCGCGGGTGAACTGGTGGACTTCGCCGAGGGTGTCGATCACCCAGCATTCGCAGAGTCGTGCGAAAGATGGCTTTTTGCGGGCCGCGCAGTTTTCCGGGGCCGAGGAAGCCGTCGGCGACTGCGATGCGGCCGCCGGGACGCAGGAGACGGTGCGCCTCCTGAAGGAACGCGGATTTGTTCGCGCCACGGGCGTAGCAACTGCTTTCAATCGCGTAGACGGCGTCGAAGGATGCGGAGGGTTGGGTTGTGTGTTCGTAGTCGCCGAGGGTGAGGGAGATGTTGCGGCCTTCCGGGCAGGACTGGTTGAGTTGACGGCCTTGTTCGAGCTGCCATGGGACGAGAGTGATGCCGTTCAGGTCGGCGTGGGGAAGGCGCCGGGCGAAGCTGCGTAAGGTGGCACCGAGGCCGCATCCCATGTCGAAGACGCGGGCCGGGGACTCAGGCGGTGAGATGGAGGCGATGTTGAATTTCACGATTCATCTGCTCGAGCATGGCTTCACGGCGGCAAGGATTGATGCCCCAGCGGAAGAAGCCGAAGTGCATGTTGAAGTGCGGGCTCCAGGCGGCGTAGTCCGGACCGGCTTCCTCGTAGTAGCGCTGAAAGCTGGCGCGTGCTGTGGGTGTCGTTTGAAGAGTAGCCATCAGTCCAGCCTCCGTCTGTGTGACTTCGGGAGGATTCGGGTGATGCCGCCGCCGACGCGGATCAGCGAGCGCAGGCTGGCGGGAGGCAGGGTTTTGATCTGGCTGTACCAGCCATGCAACTCCTCGAGAAAGGCTTGCATGGCGGTGATGCGGGCTGCGACAATCGGTTGGGGGGGACGTTCGGCCTGGGCTTCGATGGCGCAGCGCCCGAGCATGGTAAGGGTGGGGACGATCTCGCGTTCGACACGCTGCTCGACGACAGTGAGGAAGAGGGCCCAGACGTCGGAGGAGGTGTAGAAGTAGTCGCGACGGTCGCCGATGCGGCTGTCGATCTGGACGAGGTTCCAGTTTTGCAACTCTTTGAGGCTTGTGCTGACGTTTGAACGCGCGACGGAGAGGGTTTCGGCGATGTCTTCCGCGGTGAGGGATTCGGCGGAGAGGTAGAGCAGCGCGTGAACCTGGGCGACGGTGCGATTGACGCCCCAGCGGGTGCCCATCTCTCCCCAGTGCAGGATGAATTGCTTTGTCGAGTCAGTTAGGATCATGCATCCAGTATATCAGTAATTTCTGTATGTACAGAAATTACTGATATACGATAATCATAACCCAGGGGAGGTCCTGGTCGTTTAGGTGGCTCGTCCCCAGCTGTGTGTTTTAGTGGCCGACGGCGTCATTGTGGCGCGTTGACGACGACGTAGGTCGTGGAACTTCCTGACATTTGTGGCTGATACCAGGTGCCATTGCAGTTTTGGTAGGCCAATCCATTGATGATTTGCGTTGCGCAGCCTGCGGGCGGTTGGTTCACGACCGAACCGACGACGGCAGCAGTCACCGCTACCGCGGCTGTGACAGCAACAGCCGCGGCGACAGGATTCGAGTTATAGCAGCAGCCGCCGCCGTAGTAACCGCCGCCATGGTAATCGCCCTGGGCGTTTACGTTGACGTTGCGATTGACGTTGACGTTGGTGTTGTTGTTGACGTTGGTGTTGCGATTGACGTTCTGGTTGTTGTTGACGTTGGCATTGCGATTGGCGGCCTGGTTGGCGTTGGCGGTGCGATTGGCACCCTGGTTGGCGGTCTGGCCGGGCTCCGATTGGCGCCCTGGTTGGCGCTGCGGGTCGGAGTTGAGTTGACGCTGGTTCGAGCGCTGCTGCGGGTACCGCCGCCGGCTGCGGCGCCGCCACCACCGCCACCACCGCCGCGGCCTCCCGCGTTGGGCGAAGAGGGTCATTCCGGATACCAGGATTGCGATGGCGAACAGGGCGAAGATCTGAGTTGATCGCTTCATAGGTGTCACCTTATTTCCCTTTCTCGGTGTCGTCGGCGGTTTGCCCTTCGAAGAGGATGCGCTTGGCATCGGGCGGCGGATCGAAGACGAAGGCAGCGTCGTTGAAGGAGGGCGCGAGGTTCCAGGTAAGAGTGATGGTGTGCTGCGGCCTGGCCTCGTCGGTGAGGGTGGTGATGACTAGCCTGCGCGGGAGAGGATAGTCTCCGAGCTGAATCCAGATCTGCCAGTCGACGCCTTCCTGGTGGAAGACATACTGCTCGCAGGTGACGCCCTCGACGGTTGTGGGGCCGGCGTCAATGGCGGTCTTGATCTTATTGATGTCGTCCTCGTTGGTTCCCCATTTGAAGAGGTCGATGAGGGGCAGTTCGATGTCGAATTTTTCCTGGACTTGCTTGAATAGTTCGGGGATGGTTGGCGGTGCAGGAACGGTTGCGTAGTAGTTGGTCAGCTTTCCCCACGCGGTGAAGGTTTTTCCGTCGTAGAGATAGAGTCTGTGCTTCTCATCGCTGGCGACCTCGACGCGCATACGGTCGGGCTTGAGTGCGAGCATGTCGACTTTGCTGTTGGATTGAACGATCAGCCCGTCCTCGAGGACATCATCGTGGGTGATGTCTCCCTGCACCTGGAAGACCTTGAGGGAGCGAAGATAGGCGCCCATTTTTTTTACAGCATCCACAGCGTTGGGATCGACATCTGAAGCGTCCTTTGCTTCAGGCTGCTGTCCAGTTTTCGCAAGGACATGTGATCCGGGTGGTGCATTGAGCACGGCCCCTGCGATGACAACGAGTATCGCGGGCAAAATCGACTTGCGGGCGGAGATTGTGGGCGATGTCGGATCAGGTCGGCCGATGGGTTGAGACTGGAGGGTTGAATCAGACGAGAATTGCTTCAAGAAGCTCATATCGTTCTACCTCGCGAATCATTTCCGGTGAAGCCCCTGACAGGTCGGTTCATGGCCAATCTACGGAGATAGGCCTGCCAGGATTGGATAACGGGCCAATCTGATGTTGGGGAGCGCCTCCCGAGTGAGCAATAAGACCCTGGTCCTATACGGGTAAGTGGCGGTGCTTCACAACGACGCAAAAAACGTTACAGCCGATCGGCTGCGTTGCGTATAAAAGTAGCTCTTGGGCGTTTTTTGCGTAACTAGGGAAAACCCCAGCTTCGATCTGTGGGTCAGAAGCGGCCGAGCCCGAAGTAATCCTTGATGAGGAGGATGAACCAGAGGACGGGGGCAGCGAGGAGGAGGGCGTCGATGCGATCGAGGATGCCGCCGTGGCCGGGGAGCATGGTGCCGGAGTCTTTGACGCCTGCTCCGCGCTTGATGGCGGACTCAAGGAGGTCGCCTAGCTGGGCGGCGATGTTGAGAATTGCGGCGAGCAGGAGGGATTGCCAGAGGGGTTCGGAGATGTGGAGGAGAGTGTTGCCGCGCGCGGTGAGAGTGTCGGAGATGTAAGATGACCAGGGCGGCGGCGAGCATGCTGCCGCCGATAGAGGCGATGGAGCCAACCCAGGTTTTACCGGGACTGAGACGAGGGGCGAGTTTGCGTTTGCCGAAGGCGCGGCCGATATAGAGCGCTGCGATGTCGCCGGCCCAGACGCAGACCATGAGGAAGAGAACGAGGGCTGGGCCGTCCTCACTCTTCCAGAGCAGGGGCACGAGGGTGAGGGGGTAGGCGATGTAGATGAGGGCGAAGAGGCCCTGGGCGGTGTCGGGGAGAACCTGGATGAGGGGCGAGCGGAAGCCGTTCCAAGCGAAGAGCGCGAGGGTGAGGGCGCTGAGGACGGGGAGTTGGGCTTCGACCGGGAAATTGGGCAGAGTGACGACAAAGGCGAGGGCGGTGCCAAGGGCCATCCACCAGATGGGAATGCGGAGTTTGGCGTCGTGGGCTTCTGCGCCGACGGCGGCTAGCTTGAGGTATTCGTAGGTAGCCAGTTCGGCGACGATGAGCCAGAAGAGGGTCATCAGCCAGATGTTGCCGAAGAAGATGAGGGCGAAGACAGCGAGGATGAGGACCGTGGCGGTGAGGATGCGTTTCATTGGGCCAGTGGCTAGAATACATTGCCGCGACGGGGAGGTATCGAGAGACGGAGTTTCGGCCGACGAGTTTCCCGTGTGGAGCGTAACTGCGAAATAATTGTCACGCGCCAGGAATGGCCAAGTTTTCGCCTGCAGCGGGTGAACCGGCGCCTTTCGGTCGCGTGGTCTTTTAGTGTCTCGAGCAAGAGCTGAGCTCTTTTTGGAGAAGACTAGACATGGACAACCGTACACTTCCAGTGGTGCTAGGCGCGCTTCTTACGTTGGGCACGCTTTTGACTGCAGGGAACGACAAGGCCCAGGTTGCTGGAACGGCCGTTCCGCGCAGTGAAAACTCAGCGGCAAATCCTGGTGGCCGAATGCCTCCCTCCTTTGATCAGGAGGTGGCAAGAGTCGTTGCGGAGCTTGACCGAATTGAAGCCGACACGCTCAGCCAGGCTGAACACACCTCGCTTGATCGTCAGGGGCAGGTCCGCACCCTGGGAAAGCTGCTGCTCTTCGACAAGCATCTCTCGGTCAACCAGAACCAGGCCTGCAGTTTCTGCCATACGCCGGAGACTGGTTTCACCGGGCCAATTCAATCTTTGAACCTGACGACTGTGTCCTATCCCGGATCGGTGAGAACCCGCTTCAGCAATCGAAAGCCGCAGAGCTATATGTACGCGCCCTTCGCGCCGGTGCTGCACTACAACGCTCTCCAAGGAGACTTTGTCGGGGGAAACTTCTGGGACATGCGCGCCAGCGGATACCGTCTGCAGAATCCGAGTGCGGAACAGGCGCAGGGTCCACCGACGAATCCGGTAGAGATGGGCCTGCCGGATTCGGCTTGTATTGCGTACCGGCTTTCCGGGGCTCCGTATCGCAGGCTCTTTGAGGCGGTCTGGGGGGAGGACTCGTTCACCATTCAATGGCCCTCCGACGTGGAAAAGGTCTGTGCAACTCCGGCGCCGCCTCCGGCGAATGATGAGTACCCGGTCCATCTCAGCGTCGCAGACCGGGCGCGAGCCGACCGGGTCTATGACGGGTTTGGGCTGGCGATTTCGGCATACGAGTTCTCACCCGAAGTCAGTCCCTTCACGTCAAAGTACGACGCTGTTCAGGCAGGAAAGGAGCAATTCACGCCACAGGAAAAATTGGGGTATGAATTGTTCCGCGGCAAGGCGAGATGCAATGAGTGTCACCGAGATGGCGGCCCCGGTGAAGAGCCGCTTTTCACGGATTTCACCGCCAGCAATCTCGGCATCCCGAGGAATCAGGGATTGCAGTACTTTTACGAGGGTATGCCCGACGAACACGGCTACAGTGCGAACCCCGACGGTCAGGCTTATGTCGATTCAGGCGTGGGATTTTTCCTGCGCAAGCTGAAGAGTCTGAGCGGTCAGCTCAATCCGGATTCAGGATGGATTCCGCTTGCGCCGAAGTTCGACGGTAAGTTCCAGGTGCCGACACTTCGCAATGTGGATATGCGACCTACGCCTGATTTTGTGAAGGCGTATATGCACAATGGCTATTTCAAGAGCCTGAAGGAAGTCGTGCACTTCTACAACACACGCGACGTTCTGCCCAGATGCGCGGCCAAGGATCCTCGCGAAAAGACGACGTGTTGGCCAGCGCCCGAAGACCCAACCAACCTCAACAAACGACAACTCGGCAACCTTAAACTGACGGAGCAGGAGGAAGCTGCGCTTGTCTCCTTCCTGAGAACCCTTACCGATGGTTACAAAGTCCCGAACGAAAAAGCCGCAAAGTAAGTATTCCGAGGCGTTCTGGCGATGAAGCGGCAAGGTCGAACAGGTCGTAAGATAGAACAGTCTTGACATATCAAGATATATCTTGATAGTGTTTTGGGCATGAGAACACTACACGAACAACTACGGGAACATTTCAGAGGTTTCTACGGTAAACAAGAATGCCGTGGAGAGAGACAAGGGGAAGGCAGACACTGCGGCGGCCGCGGAGAGTTTGGCGGCGGGCGGCATGGGTATGGATTTCGAGGCCGAGGAGGGCCGATGCGGTTCTTCGGAGCCGGGGATCTGCGTTACGTAATTTTGCAATTGATCTCGGAGAAGCCGAGCCATGGTTACGAGATCATCAAGTCGATTCAAGAGAGACTGGGAGGCACCTACGCGCCGAGCCCAGGGATCGTCTATCCGATGTTGACGATGCTGGAGGAGATGGGACATGCGACCGTGGTCACCGAAGGCACGCGGAAGCTTTATACGATCACTGAGGAGGGATCGAAGGCGCTGGCGGAGAACAAAGCGGTAGTTGATGCACTGTTTGCCCGGATGGACCAGGTTCGCGGCGAACAAGGAGGAGAACGTGCACAACAGATCGAGCGGGCGATTGCGAACTTTCGCATGGCGCTGCGGATGAAGAAGGGACCGCTGACGACGGAACAGATTCACGCGATCACCGACATCATCGATGCTGCGGCGAAGCAGATCGAGAGAGCCTGAGAGATCTATTCCCAAAAATTGAGCGTATCAGCTTCCTGTAGGGCGAATGGTGTCGGTTTCGACCATCAGCATGACGGTTCGCTCCCGTGCTCGTGGGCGATGCATGACGCCTTTGGGAATGACCACTCCCTGACGAGGGCCGAGATTGATGGTTCGGGGATTGTCTTCTGTCGTGGTGGAGTCCTGAGGATCGATGAGGTCGATGAGCAGACGGCCTTCGACTACGTAGAAAAATTCATCCTCCTGCTGATGATTGTGCCAGTGATAGGTTCCCTGCACGACGCCGAGGCGAACGACTGAATCGTTTACGTTGCAGAGCGTTTCGTTGTACCAGGGCGGCGGGGCGGCGTCTGCGATCAACTTTTCTTCGATCACTTCGAGGGGCTTGTACTTGGTGTCGAGAATGGTGAGGTAAGGGAATTCGGTGGGCACCTTCGGCTCCTTTCGTGGTGAAGAACGAATGTGAAGGCAGGCCTAACGGCGGGTAAGGACGGGGACGGATTTGGTTTCCGGTTTCGCTTCGGACTTGGCCTCGGATTTGGGGATGAGGTGGTCTTTGATCTCGGCGGCGACTTCTTCGGCGGGCTGGAGGTTGTCGAGGGCTTCGTCGGTGAAGGTCTCGCCGAGGCCACCGAAGCGGCGTTCGCGGCGCTGGTAGGCGGCGATGGCTTCGAGGAGATGGAGGCCGTTGAAGTCGGGCCAGAGGCGATCGGTGACGTAGATCTCGGAGTAGGCGATCTGCCAGAGGAGGAAGTTGGAGATGCGCTGCTCGCCGGAGGTACGGATGACGAGATCGGGGTCGGGCATGTGGCGGGTATAGAGGGCGCGGGCGATAGTGGACTCGTCGAGGGCTTCGAGGGCGCCGGCGCCGAGGAGGTCGTCGACGGAGCAGCCGCGGGTGTGGGCCTCGGTGGTGAGGTCGGTGAGGATGGAGCGGACGGCGTCGACGATTTCGGAGCGGGCGCCGTAGTTCAGCGCGAGGGTGAGGGTGGTGCCTGTGTTTTTCGCGGTGGATTCCATCGCCCACTGCATGGTGTCCTGGACTTCCTGCGGGAGGTCGTGGGTGCGGCCGATGTAGGCCATGCGGACGTTGTTGTCGTTCATCCGCTTGACGTTGCCGACGAGGTAGCTCTTGAGGAGCTTCATGAGGAAGCTGACCTCGGACTTGGGGCGGCGCAGATTGTTTTCGAGCGAGAAGGCGTAGAGAGTGAGCCAGGGAAGATTGATGCGCGAGGCGGTTTCGACGACGTACTGGACGGATTCGGCGCCTTTTTGATGGCCGAGGAAGCGCTTGAGGGCGCGCTTGCCGGCCCAGCGGCCATTGCCGTCCATGATGATGGCGACGTGCTGGGGAATTTTTGCGGGGTCGAGCTGCCGGTAGACGCTTAGTTCTTCGGGAGCGAGTTCGTGGCTGCGATTGGGGGCGCGGCTGGGCACTGAGGGGGGAGTCGATAGGGGTGTTGATGCGCGCAAAAGCAACCTCGCAATTATTGACGCTAGCACACCGATGGGGGGTGTGCAATGAACGTCTTTTGAGCGGGAGCGGAGTGGTGAAGTGCGGTTGGGTGTGCCCCTTATCTAAGCCGTTTATTTTGCGTCGCCCGAACCGTTCTTTGGCGATTTGTGAATTGCAGGACGGTCCCTAGCCAGAGAGGCTTTTCGCTGCAAGCAAATAATTCAACTGCTTTGCAGATGAGTGCAAGGAGGAGGGGAGAGCGCCATCGTGGTGATGGTGCTCCCCTGGAGAGGATGATCGCGTTGCGCGACGCTGCTTAGGCTGTGCGACGACGGCCGGCAGCGAGCTCGCGGACGTGATTGAGGAAGATGGACCGCTGCAGATCGTCGAGCTGCGAGGTGTACATGGCAATCTCGGCGAGGAACGGATCGGTCATGAGGACCGCGGTCTCGTCGCGATGGCGCGTGTTGGAGTCTCGCAGGAGGGTAGAGATGTCGACCTGGAGGGCCTTGGCCAGGCGGTCGAGAGACGAGAGGGTCGGCATGGCTTTGCCGTTCTCGATCTTCGAGATGTAGGTGCGGGGCACTCCCATGCGCGCTGCGAGTTGACGCTGCGAGAGGTTGCGCACGTGGCGCAGGTCTCGAACGGCGGTGGCGACCTGAAGGCCGCCCTCTTGTGCGACAGGGGTGGGGACGAGCGCCAGTGGTGCGGGAGCCGGCTCCGGCTCTTCGACCTCGAGGCATTTGTGGCAGCGGCGGCATAGAGCGTTGGCTGTCCTAAATTGCACGAGGCTACAGTGATCACAACGCAGGACCTCACGTTGTTCAACGGGTGCCATCATAGTTGCCATAAGTTGTTTGTAGCGGGCGGACCCAGAGCAAGGACCGCAGCACACGTCCGATAACGGACTTGCGATGTGCCTAGATTGACACTGGTGTAATGGTGAGTCAAGCGGAAAACCGGTGATTAACCGATAAATGCCTAAAATAACCGAAGCGGGAACCAAGTTGATAACGTATAAGGACGGAGAATTGTGATTAAGGATTGGGAATTAAATTGGAATCAGGAGGATTGAATGAGTAAGAGGTTAGGGCGAGCGCAGGCTTTGATGACGCTGCGGGAGTGGACGAAGGGCGAGAGTCTCCGGAAGCATGGGATGGCGGTTTCGGTTTGCACGGAGGCTTATGGGGTGATGGAGGCCGAACGTCTGGGGCTGAGTGGCGCGGAGGCTGAGGAGTTTGTCGAGATGTATGCGAGTGCGGGGTTGCTGCACGACATGGATTATGAGCGGCACCCGACACAGCAAGAGCATCCATTTGTTGGAGTGAAGCATCTGCGAGAGCAAGGGTGGCAGGAGAGTGTGCTGCATGCGATTCTGGCGCATGCGGATTATTCGGGGACGCCGCGGGAGTCGCATCTGGATAAGGCGCTGTTTGCCTGCGATGAGCTGGCGGGATTTTTGACGGCTTGTGCGTTGGTGAAGCCTTCGAAGTCGATCCGCGAGGTGGAGGTGGCGGGGGTGAAGAAGAAGATGAAGGACAAGGCGTTCGCCCGGGCAGTGATGCGGGAGGATATTACGGGCGGGGCCGAGTTGTTGGGGTTGAGCGTGGAGGAGCATGTGGGAAATTGCCTGAGGGCGATGAAGGAGAGGGCGGGGGAGTTGGGTTTATAGCGTCCTGTCTCACATATGCGTAACGATGTACAGGATAATAACCGCCAATCCCAGAACCCCGCCGATGGCGAACGGCGTTTTCGATTTCGACCACCACGTAGTTGCACTTGGAAAACGGCTGTGTTCCGGATTGGAGGCCCGATACTCGATTTGCACTATGTCGTTTTTGTGATACGAGACATCTGCATCCGAGGCAAAGTCAGCAAACTGTCCGCTGTAATACTCTTCTCCGACCCGATAGCTGTACGTTAGGTTCCAGAATGGCCGTTCTTCTCCGTTTGGTTCGACGTAGTCCGCCGAATAGACCGAGGCGTCCGTAGCGATCCAGTTCCCGTTCTGCTTCATCGTGTAAACCTCAGGTGATCCGCTGAATATCGCCATGCCGGGTTGAGTTTCGTAAGACCGAGTTAGTTAGCTGGTAACGGCGGCGACTATCGGGGCGGGATTCCAATAGGCGCGGACAGAGATGATTTTGCCTTCTGAATTGCACTCGATGACGTCGATGCCTTCGAAGATGACGTCTTCGCCGTTGCGGCCGCGGCCGAAACCAGTCCACTTTATGGCGGCGGTGTCGCCCGTTACGAAGATGTGATCTTCGGTGAGTCCGACGGTTTCGAAGACAGAGAAGATTTCGGTGAGGAACTGATGAAGGGCGTCGTGTCCGACGAGCGGAGGTGTGCCGACGGGGTCGTGGCTTTCGGCGTTGGGCGCAAAGGTGTTGACCCAGCGGTCGACGTCCATGGCGCGCAGAGCAGAGAAGTATTCAGCAACGGCTTCACGGCAGGCGGTGTTTGACATCTGAGAATTGTATGCCGTCCGTGTGTGTGTATTTAGCCGGGTGGCTATTTCTGAATGTCAGTTGATTGAATGCGGGAGACGTTCGCAGCGGCCATAGCTGTGTTGGTTTCGGCGACGCTGTTCGGAAGGTTGACGGGGCGGGTCGCGTCTTCGATGACGATGGTTTCGAAGCCCAGGGCCTTGCCGTCAATGGCGGAGAAGCGGACGCAGAAGTCGTAGGCGAGGCCGCAGAGGAAGAGGCGTTGCAGGTTGCGCTCGCGCAAGTAGCCGGCGAGGCCCGTGGGGGTGCGGTGGTCGTTTTCGAGGAAGGCGGAGTAGCTGTCGATGTGGCGGCGGAAGCCTTTGCGAAGGATGAGTTCGGCGTGGGGGATGTGCAGGGCTGGGTGGAAAGCTGCGCCTTCGGTGTGCTGGAGGACGTGTTCGGGCCAGAGGGTTTGGGGGCCATAGTGGACTTGGATAGTTTCGAAAGGTTTGGCGTTCGCATGAGTTGCGGAGTGGGTTGTGGCGAAGGAGATGTGCTGGGGTGGGTGCCAGTCCTGGGTGAGGATGACGTGGTCGAACTTTTTGGCGAGGGTGTTGATGAGGGGGACGACGGCGTCGCCGTCGGCTACGGCTAAGGCGCCACCGGGCATGAAGTCGTTTTGGACGTCGATGACGAGGAGGGCGTCGGTGGGTTGGAGGGTGATCGACATGATTTGGAGTTGTTGGATGGAGCGTAACTAGGGCTTGAGGTTTTTGGTGTCCTGGATGGTGCCAATTTTGATGTCGGATTGTTTGCAGGATTTGTCGCGGCAGAAGCCGGTAATCCAGACTTCGCCGTCGCCGATCATGGCTCCCTGAGAGTTGACGAAGAGGTTTTCGTATTTCTGTTTGAAGATGGCTGCTGCGATGTCCTGGGTGATGATGCCGTCGTAGTCTTTGATGAAGGCTTTTTCGTTTTTGACGGTGAATGGTTTTTTGCCGGGGTTGACCTTGATGGGGTAGTGGACGAGGGCGGCGACGGCGGACGCATCGTGCTTGGCGACAGCCTGCTGGAGCGTCGTGAGGAGTTGCTGGACTTTGACATGATCGCCGACGGATAGGTCGATGGACTTATCCAGTGCGGTGGGACTGGTTTGAGCGGCGAGGTAGGCGGGAGGCAGAAGTACGCCAGCGATAAGGATGAGGCTTGCGAGTTGGGTGTGGATGGTCATTCCGTCTCCGTGAAGGGCGGCGAGGATTCGTGTCGAGGAATAGGCTACACGTGTCTGTGCAAGACGTTAAGCACGATGTATAGCTAAGATGCTATGCGGACGCGTTTTGTGGTTTGTGCGTCGCGGAGGATTTGAAGTTGGAGAATGCGTTGGGGTCGAAGCTGGATGTGAAGGCGGCACGGTTTGGTGCGAATCGCGAAGCGCTGCGGGTGTTGATGGCGGTTTTGCGGGTGGAAGAGGACAAGATTCGGCTGGGTGGCGGGGCGAAGGCGGCGGAGGCTCAGAGGGCCAAGGGGCGGCTGACGGTAAGGGAACGGTTGAAGCTGCTGCTTGATGATGGAACGGAGTTTCTCGAGCTGGGATTGTGGGCGGCGTATGGGATGTACGAAGAGTATGGCGGTGCGCCGGCGGCTGGGGTGGTGACCGGGCTGGGGAGGGTGAGCGGGCGGCTGTGCATGATCATCGCGAACGACGCGACGGTGAAGGCGGGGGCATTTTTTCCGATGACGGCGAAGAAGGTGCTGCGGGCGCAGACGATTGCGCTAGAGAACCGGATTCCGACGCTGTACCTGGTGGATTCGGCGGGAGTGTTTCTGCCGCTGCAGGAGGACGTGTTTCCGGATACGGATGATTTTGGCAGGGTGTTTCGGAATAACGCGGTGATGAGCTCGCTGGGGGTGCCGCAGATTACGGCGATTATGGGGATGTGCGTGGCGGGTGGGGCTTATCTGCCGGTGATGACAGATACGGTTTTGATGACGGAGGGGTCGGGGTTGTTTCTGGCGGGGCCTTCGCTGGTGCAGGCGGCGATTGGGCAGAAGACGGAGGCCGAGGAGTTGGGTGGGGCCTCGATGCATGCAGAGATCTCGGGGACGGTGGATTTTAAGGAGCCGAATGATCATTTGTGCCTGGCGAGGTTGCGTTCATTGGTGGGGAAGATTGGGATGAGGCAGGGTCCAGGGCTCAGGGCTCAGGGCCCAGAGGGCGCGGAGGTGTTTTCGCGGGTGGGGTTTGATGCGGTGAGGGACGCGCCGAAGTATGCGGCGGAGGATTTGTATGGGTTGATTGATCCTGATCCGGCTAAGGCGGCTACGAATGTTTACGACATGCATGAGGTGATTGCCCGGATTGTCGATCGTTCGGAGTTTGATGAGTATAAGGAGGAGTTTGGGCGGACAGTGTTGTGTGGATATGCGCGAATCGGCGGGCGGGCCGTGGGGATTGTGGCGAATCAGAAGATGCATCAGTCACAGACGGCGCTTGATGGCAGCAAGAGAACGGAGTTTGGCGGGGTGATCTATACGGAGAGTGCGCAGAAGGCGGCGCGGTTCATTATGGATTGCAATCAGAGCCTGGTGCCGCTGATTTTTTTGCATGACGTGAATGGGTTCATGGTGGGGAAGGATGCGGAGTGGAGTGGGATTATTCGCGCGGGGGCGAAGATGGTTTCGGCGGTGAGTACGAGTGTGGTGCCGAAGATTACTGTGATTATCGGGGGGAGTTTTGGGGCGGGGCACTATGCGATGTGCGGGAAGGCTTATGATCCGCGGTTTTTATTTGCTTGGCCTACGGCGAGGTATGCGGTGATGAGTGGGGCTTCGGCGGCTAATACTCTGGTGGAGGTTCGGGTGAAACAGTTGGAGCGCGGCGGGAAGACTATCTCGGATGAGGAGCGGAAGGGCATCTATGACGAGATCAAGGCTACGTATGATGCTCAGGCTGATCCGAGATATGGGGCGGCGCGGCTTTGGATCGACGCGATTATTGATCCGGTGAAGACGCGGGAGGTGCTGATGACGGCGTTGGAGGCGGCTAGTTTGAATCCTGAGGTGGCTAGGTTTAATCCGGGGGTTTTGCAGACGTGATTTCCGACAATACTTCGATAAATGAGCACGATTACGCTTCTCAGTATGCAACTCTCTCTGACGGAGAGATACTTCAGCTTGCCAGGGAAGGCGGGTTGCGTCCCGAAGCGGACATCGCGCTTCGAGCGGAGATGCACAAACGTTCGATAGGAGCTGCTGAGGTACAGTCGTTGCGCGTCGAGCAGATGAAGACCGAACTTCAGATGTCGGTTGGTCACAATCCCTCGAACAGGGGAACGGGGTTGAGTCTGCAGGGACACAAGTTCCTCACTCAGGAGGATCGGGAAAAGAGAATCGTTGTTGTGACGAGATGGATCGTGTCTCTCTTCATGCCTTTGATTCCGATTGGCTCTTATCGTGTGAAAGAACAGTTAAATGCGAAACCGGAAATTATTGGGAAAGTGCCACTTCAATGGGATCAGGTGCTTGAAGGATGGAAGAAGGCGGCGATGATTATTCTGGCGATCGTTGGTGCCATGATTGGAATTGTCTGGTGGGAGCGCCTTCAGGGAAGGTAAAAAGGCAACAGCAAGAGTGAAATGCAGATTCTTCGCTTCGCTCAGAATGACGCCCCAAAAATTGAAGTTGATGGAGGGTGTAAGTTGGCCGACTTAGTGAAAATTATTGAATGTCCGCGGGATGCGTGGCAGGGGTTGCCGAAGAATATGCCGGCGGAGGTGAAGGCGGACTATCTGCGGGTGTTGATTGCGGCGGGGTTCAAGCATATCGATGCGGTGAGCTTTGTTTCGCGGGCGGCGGTGCCGCAGATGGCGGACTCGGAGCTGGTGATGGAGTATCTGGATCCGCCGGATGATGTGGAGATTATCGGGATTGTCGTGAATGCGAAGGGGGCTGAGCGTGCGGTGAAGACGGGGAGCGTGCAGACGATGGGGTTTCCGTATTCGATCTCGCCCGAGTTTTTGAAGCGGAATCAGAACCAGACGCCGGAGGAGTCGCTGGAGGAGCTGGAGAAGGTGGGGACGCTGGCGTACAAGGCGGGGATGGATGTGGTGGCGTATATCTCGATGGCGTTTGGGAATCCTTATGGCGAGGCCTGGGATATCGATGAGGTGGTGGCGGCTTGCGATCTGCTGGCGGATAACGGGGTGAAGCAGATTTCGCTGGCGGATACGGTGGGGCTGGCGACGCCGAAGCAGGTGGCGGATGTGGTGAGCGATGTGATGGCGGTTCATGACAATGTAGAGATTGGGGTGCATCTGCATGCGCGGCCGGACAATGCGGCGGCGAAGGTGAAGGCGGCGTATGAGGCTGGGTGCAGGCGGTTCGATGCGGCGATTGGTGGGTTGGGTGGATGTCCGTTTGCCCAGGATGCGCTGGTGGGGAATATGGCGACGGAGACTTTGCTGGCGGAGCTAGCAGCGTTGGGTGCGGAGTTGCCGCCGTTGAGGCCGCTGGATGGTTTGATTGCGGCTAGCGCGGAGATCGCTCGGAAGTATGGGGCACATGTGCAGTAAAGCAGGGAACAGGGAGTAGTAAGCGGTAAGGCGAATGGAGCAGGCGACAATGAGCTATACGACGATTCTGGTTGCTGAAGAGGAGGGGGTTCGGAGGATCACGCTGAATCGTCCGGAGCGGCGGAATGCGATGACGCCGGAGATGCAGGTGGAGTTGATTGCTGCGATGGAGGAGGCTGGCGCTTCTAATTGTCGCGTGGTGGTGTTTGCTGGGGCCGGCGAGGCGTTTTGTGCGGGACTGGATTTGAGTGCGCTGCAGGCAATGAATGGTAAGACGGCTGCGGAACATACCGCGGAGGCAGAGCGGGTCGCGCGGTTGTTTCGGACCCTGTATGAGTTGCCGAAGCCGACGATTGCTGTGGTGCATGGAGCGGCGATCGCCGGTGGCACGGGGTTGGCGACGATATGCGACTTTACGCTCGCGGTTCCGGGGGCGAAGTTTGCTTATACGGAGGTGCGGATCGGATTTGTACCGGCGATTGTGTCGGCGTTTCTGGCGCTGCAGGTTGGGGAGAAGCAGGCGCGGGACCTGCTGTTGACGGGGCGGCTGTTTACAAGTGAAGAGGCGTTGCGGTTGGGGTTGGTGAATGAGGTGGTGGAAGCGGAACGGCTGGAGGCGCGGGCGCTGGAGTTGGTGGGAGTGTTGAAGGCGAACAGCCCGGAGGCGCTGGCGGCGACGAAGCGGTTGCTGCGCGCGCAGAACAAGGCCTGGCTGGATGCGGCAATTGCCGAGGCTCTGACGGCGAACGCTGAGGCTAGAGGGACGCACGATTTTCGCGAGGGTGTGGCGGCGTTTTTGGAGAAGAGAAAGCCGGTTTGGAAGACTGACCGCTGATGAGCGCGGATCGCACGGATTTTTGGATGCAGAACTAAATCAGTAGACTGTTTGGATGAATGAAGCCATCGCTGGAAGGCCTGTGAATGAGGCTCGGGTACGAGTGCGATATGTTGAGACGGACCAGATGGGAGTGGTCTATCACTCGAACTACCTGGTCTGGTTTGAGATCGGACGAGTGGAACTCATTCGGCAGATGGGGCTGAATTACAAGCAGATGGAAGAGGAGGACGGCTGCGGGATTTCGGTGGTCGATGTGCATGCGCGTTATCGGGCGCCGGCGCGGTATGACGATGAGTTGGTGATTGAGACGCGGCTGCTGGCTGCGCGTGGCGCGGTGATCAAGTTTGGTTATCGAATTTTGCGGGTTGAGGATGGGGTGTTGCTCTGTGAGGGGGAGACGACCCATGTGTGCGTGGACAAAGACATGAAGAAGAGGAGTTTGCCACCGAAATATGCGGAACGTTTTGCGGCGTATCTCATCTGATAGAGATATTGCTTTCAGATTCGTGAGGTGAGAGATGAGTACTGATAAAAAAGTCGCGCTGATAACGGGGGCGAACAAGGGAATTGGGCTGGAGACTGCTACGGCAGCTAGGGAAGTTGGGAATCCTCGTGCTGGTAGGGGCGCGTGACCTGGCAAAGGGCGAGAAGGCTGTTGCAGAGTTGAAGAAGGACGGAGTGGATGCGCGGGCGGTGAAGCTGGATGTGGACAATTCTTCGGACTATGAGGCTGTGAAGAAGTTGATCGAGAAGGATTATGGGCGGCTCGATATTTTGGTCAACAATGCGGGCATCATGATCGACAGCCGGAAGGGCAATGAGACATCGAAGACCTCGCAGGATGTTTTGCGAAAGACGTTCAATACGAATTTCTTTGCTGTGGTGGGATTGACGCAGGCATTGTTGCCGCTGCTGAAGAAGAGTCTGGGCGGGCGGATTGTGAACCTGTCGAGCATTCTCGGTTCGCAGACGCTGCATGCGACGCCGGGATCGCCGATCTACGATGCGAAGACGTTTGCTTATGATGCTTCGAAGGCGGCTTTGAATGCTTTCACGATCCATCTGGCGCATGAGCTGAAGGATACGAAGATCAAGGTGAACTCTGCGCACCCGGGGTGGGTGAAGACGGAGATGGGTGGCGAAGGCGCGCAGCTCGATGTGGAGACGGGCGCGAAGACGTCGGTGGAGTTGGCGACGTTGCAGGATAGCGGACCTAATGGCGGGTACTTCCACCTTGGGAAGCCGTTGCCCTGGTAGTCGTGGCTCAGCGGATAAGCAGGGTGCGGGGCTTTACGTTCTCGCGGATGAAAGTGATGGTGGATTCAAGCGGCGTTCCCGGTCCGAAGATGGCCGAGACGCCGTTTTCTTTTAGTTTGGGCTGATCTTCGTCGGGGATGGTTCCGCCGAGGATGAGGAGGATGTCTTCGGCCTTTTGTTCGCGGAGCAGCGCGGCGATGCGGGGGACGATGACGTTGTGCGCGCCGGAGAGGATGGAGAGGCCGATGCAGTCGACGTCTTCCTGGATGGCGGCGGAGACGATCATCTCGGGGGTTTGGCGGAGGCCGGTGTAGATGACCTCCATGCCGGCGTCGCGGAGGGCGCGGGCGATGATCTTTGCGCCACGGTCGTGGCCGTCGAGGCCGGGCTTGGCTACGAGGACGCGGATTGGTGGCTTATTCATGCGGATGTGAGTATACGCGGAGCTATGGACGTGGCGCACTGCCGGTTGGTGTGAAGGGAATCTTGTGCGGCGAGTTTGCGAGGTCGGCTACGGTGAGGAAGACGAGGCGGATTATTTTTGTGAGCTTGGGATAGTTGATGCGGTCCCAGGTGTCGTTGTCGGTGTGGTAGTCGTGGTGGAGGCCGGTCTGGAATTCGACTTGCGGAATGTGCAGGGTGGCGAACCAGAAGTGGTCGCTGCGGGACCATAGCGAATCGGGATCGACGGTGTCCATCTTGTAGTCGAGCTTGAGGCCCTCGTGCTGATTTTGCTGATCGATGATGCTGCGCAGCGCGGGGTTGTAGCGGGTGCCGAGGACATTGACCATGTTGACGTTCTTGTCGGCGGGGAGCGGCCAGTTGGGATCGTCTTCGTCGCGGCCGATCATGTCGAGATTGATGTTCGCTATGGTTTGATTGAGCGGGACGATGGGGTGGGTCACGTAGAAGTAGGAGCCGAGGAAGATGCGCTCTTCGCCGTCGTAGACGATGAAGAGGATGCTGCGTTTGGGATGGATGTTTCCTTTTACGAAGGCTCTGGCTGTCTCCATGACTCCGACGGTGCCGGAGGCGTTGTCGTCGGCTCCGTGGAAGATGTGGCCGTTGATGGTTCCCATGTGATCGTGGTGCGCGGTGACGATGATGGTTTCGGCTTTGAGTTTGGGATCGGAGCCTTCGAGGAGGCCGACGACGTTGCGGCCTTTACGTGTTTGAAGATTGGTGAATGCTTTGGTCACGCAGATCGAGCTGGTTGGAACCTCGAAGGAGTTGGGGTGGGTTGTGCGGTCGATTTCGGATTGGAGGGTGTCCGCGGTTTTTCCGCTGGGGGCGAGAAGCTGGTCGGCGACTTCGCGCCGGATGGTGAAGACGGGGACGTCCCACATCTCGCCGGCCAGTGCGTAGGATGGGCCGCCGGCGGAGCGCTCGGAGCTTGCGGGGATTGGCTTGACAGGGCGAGGGATTCGATCCTGAATGATGAGGATTCCGGCGACGCCTTGTTTGCGCAACTCTTCGACCTTCTGCCAGAAGAAGGCGTGATAGGTATCGAGTGTGCCCATGAACCTTGAGTTGGGATCGTCGGCCTGGGGTTCGCGGGTGAAGATAAGTGCGACTTTGCCTTTGAGGTCGATTCCGGCTAGATCGTTGTAAGAGAATTCGGGGGCGTTGATCCCGTATCCGGCGAAGACAACGGAGCCACAGGAGTTTGTCGGGCGAAGGCTTTGACGTGCCCAGTGGAAGTCGTGGTCGAGGACGTAAGTGTGATCGACTCCATCGATTTTTGCCGTCAGGGTGGTGTGCTGATGATCGACGTCGCCGGAGATGATGTCCATGTTCTGGAAGTAGGTGCCGTTGTCGCCGACTGGTTTCAGGCCGAGGCGCATGAACTCTGCGGCGATGTAGTCGGTCGCGATGTGATCTTCGGTGCTGGTGATGTTGCGACCGGCGAGGTCGTCGGAGGCGAGGAAGTAGAGGTGGGCTTTGAGGTCTGCGGGTTGGATTAATTCTGCTGCTTGATTTGGGGTTTGGGGCGAGGCGACGTAGGATGCGCAGACGAGGATTGTCGCCAGGATTACGTTGATGCTGGCGCGAGTGAAGGTGATGAGATTGGTCATAGGCTCATAAGGTGCGCGAGTTTTTCTAGAAGTCCTCGTCGTCGCCAATGGGCATGCCGGGTGGAGCTTCGATTGGCTTGGAGGGGATGAACTTTGCAGGGTCTCGGTTGAAGTCGTTGATGCGGTCGATGAGGGCGGAGCGGTGAATGGCTTCTGCTGTGTCGGTGAGTGGGGCCGCGGTGGTCAATTGCTTGAGGACGTCGTTAATGTGGGAGCGGGCAATGGCCCGGGCTTGAGTGGAGGCCTGCGGGTTGACTGCGAGGGAGAGCATGGCTTCGAGTGCGCGAAATTCGACAGCCCGCTCTACTTCGGAAGACATGGTGTGACCGCCTTCGGGACGCTCGGCGGTGGTCTTCGAAACGGCTTCGAGGACGCCGCGCAGGGAGGGAGCGTCTGAGACGCGCATGTGGTACTGGACGAGCCGTGAAGCGCGGGCGGGATCGAGTAGGCCCGCGAGAGTGAGGTCGGCGGCGGACTCGGCAGTGGCGATGGGGTCGAAGGTGAGTCCTGTCTCTGAGGGGAAGGACTCGCGAGTGCGTTCGAGACCTGGAGGACGGGGCGGGAGGATTTGGAGGAGGGATTCGGGGAGCGTAAGAGTTTCGGGTGAGAGAGTTTTGAGAACGGCGGTAAGGGCTTTTTTCTGTTCGGCAGCGGAGACGATTTCCGGGTTGGGTTGGCCATCGCCACGGAGGTTGTAGCGGTAGTCGAGGCCGCCGATCTCCTTGATGGTGGCTTCGGTTTGATAGCGATGGAGAAGATAGAGAGGGACGAGGGTGTCCTCGAGTTGCGCCGTGGGAGTGCCGGAGGTGATGGCGTTAATGCCGAAGCGTTTGAGGGCAGCTTCACGAATCGTCATGATGCGGTTGAGTTCTTCGACGGGGTCGGTGCCGTTGTCCCAGAGGTGCGAGTGAGGATGCGCGCCGCCGAGTGGGCGTGAGTCTTCATCAGTGATGAAGTAGAGGCCGGTTTTCTCGCCGGCGGCAATGATGGCGTTGAGGGCGGCGGGGTCTTCGGCAGGTTTCTTGTTCGAATCGAATTCGCGATAGCCGTAGTCGATGGCTACTTTGTCCCAGTCACCGATGCTCGCGGGATACGAGTGGCTGATGTCGGGGATGCCGTCTTTGTTGAGTGTGATCCATGGGTGTGGGTAGTCCATTACGGAGACGGACTGTTCAGGCGTTTTGGCTTCCGCGGTGGCGGCGAAGTTGTGGGCGAGGCCGAGGGTATGTCCGGTCTCGTGCGCGGCCAATTGGCGAGTGCGGGCGAGGACCAGGGCGAGCATGGGGTCGGTGGCGGGCGGGAGCGGCTTGCCGTTGAGGTATGGGCTGAGGAGCGCTTCGCTGATGAGGTAGTCCTGACGGCTGCGGAGGGAGCCGAGAGTGACGTTGGCCTTCATGATTTCGCCGGTGCGGGGATCGACTACGGAAGCGCCGTAGCTCCAGCCACGCGTGTATCGGTGGACCCACTGGATGATGTTGTAGCGGATGTCCATGGGGTCGGCGTCGGTGGGGAGAATGTCGACGCGGAAGGTGCCCTTGGCCCAACCGGCGGCCTGGAAGGCCTGGTCCCACCAGCGCGCACCTTCAAGAAGCGCGGAGCGGATTGGCTCGGCTGCGCCACGGTCGACGTAGTACTGGATGGGAGCGATTGCTTCGCAATTGTTCTTGCAGGTTGGATCTTTTTTGATGAGGCGATGGCGGATGATGAACTGCTGCTCGAGCTGTTCGCTGACGGGGACGTTGTAATCGCGGTAGGAGGTGGGGAAATAGCCAGCGCGGGGATCAAAGCGGCGTGGGGTGAAGCCGGGGCCCGGGAGTTCTACGAAGGACTGGTGCTCGCGGACGGTGAGGGCGTGGGGATCGGGGGTGACGTCGCGGACGAACTCGCCGCGCGCAGGGCCGTCGGTGGTGAAGGTAAGGATGGCTTCGACTTCAGTGTTTTTGGGAAAGGCTTTGGTGGCGTCGAGAGAGATGGTGGAGCGTGTGACGTCGAGCTTGTACGTGCCTTGTTGGGTGCGGGTGAGGGTTCCGGCTACGTCGTGGGCGTCACGGAGAAAGAAGTCGGTGGCGTCGACGAGGACGGTGCCGTTGGGGTCTTCAGCTTCCACTTTGAAGCCGAACAAGACGGACTCAGGGAAGGACTGGCGGACGGCGAGGATTTCGGAGGGGTCGGTGGAGGTGGAACGGAAGCGCTGATTGGGTTCGATGAGGAGGACTTTGGGGCCGGTGCGCTCGAAGCGGACGAGCTGACCGCGAGATATCTGGCCGCGGTCGAGGCCGAGGTCGTTGGAACCGGTGCCGTAGGGGAGGGAGTGGGTGTAGAGGATGTCGGTTTCGAGGTGGGGAATCTCGAGGTAGAGCTTGCCGGTCTTCGCGTCCCAGTCGAGCGGAAGGTAACCGTCGATGTGCTTCATGCCGGTTGTTTTGGTGGCGATGGTCTGGGCGCAAAGCGTAGCAGAGATGGCGAAGAGAGCCAGGGCAAGATTTTTGGGCATGCGTATTTTTAGCACAGGGCGGCGCCGGTGGAGCGTGAGAGCCAGGGTGGAGAGAATCACGGGAGGGTGATGGTGGGGTCTTGGAGGTGTTCGCGGAGGAGGCGCTGGGTGAGGGTTTTGAGGTCTTCGCCGGTTTTGGGGAGGGTGAAGGCGCGAGCTGCTTCAGACCAGTCGAGTTTGAAACTGGTGGCCTGGGCGGAGATCCAGACCTGGCGGATCGGAGTGTTGGGGGTGATGACGAATTTGCTGGAGCCGTTTTCGAAGATGATGTTCATGACGCCGTTGTTGTCTTCGAACTCGAAGGTGCCATCGTCGTCCTCGGCTGCAATGAGGGATTGCTTGAGGGATTCGAGGGCGCGGTCGGATTCGCGGCGGAAGGTGGCTTCGTCGATCATAGGGTTAGTTTAGCTGGTTGGACTTTGGAGCGCGTCGTTTTGAGCGCGGCGAAGTCGAGTGCCGCGAGGATGTCGGCGGGTTCAGGGCGAACGCGGAAGTCGGCGTGAGCTTGGGCGAAGAGGATGGTATTGGTGCGGTCGATAACAAAGACGGCGGGGAGGGGAAGCCGCCAGCTGGCTTCGGTGGCGTTGTGGTAGCTGAGGCCAGCGTTGTTGAAAGGAATGTTGATGAGGATGGATTGGAAGTAGCGGCGATGCTCGAGCGGAATGGTGTAGGCGATGCCGAATTTCTCGGCGGCGGTGGCACCGGGGTCGGAGAGCAGGGGGTAGTTGAGCCCGTGCTGCTGGAGGGTGAAGTTGTTCTGGCGTGTCGTCTGAGGAGAGATGGCAACGAATAGAGCGCCGCGTTCGCGGAGTTGGGGGTGTAGGTCGCGCCAGGCTTCGAGCTCGGTGACGCAGTAGGGGTCCCAGCGGCCGCGGAAGAAGTTGATGACGAGCGGGCCGAGGGCGAGGAGGTCCGCGGAGTTGACGGGTTTGTGGGTGTGGGCGTCTTCGAGGGTGAAGGCTGGGGCTCGTGCTCCGGCTTTCAGGATGCGGTCCTCGATGCCGGTGTTGAAGAGGTCTGCAATGGCTTTTTCAGAGACGGCTAGACGCTCGGGCTGAACGAGGGCGCGGGTGTTCTGGGTGATTCGGTCGAGCTGGTCTTGTAACGATTCTTTTGCGCTCCCGGACATGACCCTCCCCTCCCCCTGAAATGCGTCAAAGTCCAGGAATAAAAGACTTTAAGTCTGGACTTTTGATTGAAAAACTGCTGAGTTAAATGTTGCAGTCCGGCCGAAGCCGGACTGGTTGGTGGCTGAGTTAATTATATCGGACGTGTCAAGAGCCGGCTTGCCGGGGGAGTGGGTCAGTTTTGAAGAATCCATACTCGGCCTGGTCCCTTGACAGTCGATGGTCGAATGTCTACCATCCTTGCCAAATCGAGGGTAGATTGTCTTCTATGGCGAAACAAGCGCAGCACCGGGTCGGGCTCCTGCAGGGAACGCTTGACATGCTCATCTTGAGAACGCTTCTCTATGGGCCTGCTCACGGTCATCAGATCGGGAAGCACATTCAGAGGACCACGAACGAATTCCTTCAGATGCAGCATGGCTCGCTCTATCCCGCGCTGCATCGCCTCGAAGAAAGAGGATGGGTCGTCTCGAAATGGGAGACTGCGCCGGACCGAAATCGGGAATTCAAGTACTACCGCTTGACTGATAAGGGCAGGAAGCAGCTTCTGGTCGAAGAATCGCAGTGGAAGCAGATGGCCGAAGCTGTGGCGCGCGTGATGTGGCCCGCCGCCGAGGAGAACTGACATGAAATGGTGGCAGATCAAAAAGAGAGATGCAGACCTGGAGCGGGAGCTGCGTTCCGATCTGGAATTGGAAGAAGAGGAGCAACGGGAAGGTGGCATTTCAGGAGAAGAGGCTCGCTATGCAGCGTTGCGCGCGTTTGGCAATCCTGCTCTTATTCGTGAACAGACTCGCGCCATCTGGTCCTGGAACTTGCTTGAATCCCTCTCGCGCGATCTGCGCTTCAGCCTCCGCACGCTTCGTCGCACTCCCGGTTTTACCGTCATCGCCATCCTGGTGATGGCGCTGGGCATTGGCGCCAACGTCGGGCTGTTTACGGTGGTGCGTGGCGTTTTGCTCAAGCCTTTACCGTTCCAGGACCCCGATCGCCTCGTGATGCTCTATGAGTCTCATTTTCATGAAAATGACATGACCTTTTTCAACCCCGTCGCCGCCGGCATGTACGACGAATGGAAGAAGCAGAACCGCAGCTACACCAGTCTTGCGCTCGCGCAAGGTATTAGGGTCGGGCTCTCCGGTTCGGGCGGACAATTGCCGGAGAAGCTCAACAGCGCTTTGTTCTCATGGGACATGCTTCGCACCCTCGGCGTTCAGCCCGCGCTCGGTCGCGATTTTACAAAGGACGATGACACCTCCGCGGCCAACGGCACCGTCTTGCTCAGCTGGGGCCTGTGGAAGCGCCGCTTCGGCGGCAACTCCGCCATACTGGGCCAGACAATTGAATTGGATTCGAGACCATTCACCGTCATCGGGGTCATGCCTGCCTGGTTCGATTTCCCCAGCCCGTCCACACAGCTATGGACGCCCGTTTACCACGACAAGCCCGAAGACATTATGACTTCGCTCAGCAATCACATGTTTCGCGTCGTGGGTCGGCTGAAACCAGGAGTCAGCGCATCGCAGGGCAAGGCCGATCTCAGCATCATCTCCCGCCGAATCCACAACGCGCACCTCAACGACCCCTTCATAATGCGCAGCGTCAATGGCCGGCCCCTGCTCGAACACATCGTCGGCGAAATCAAGAAGCCCCTCTACGTGCTGTTGGAGGCGACCTGCTGCCTGCTGCTGATCGCCTGCCTCAACGTCGCCAATCTGCTCGTGGCGCGCGCGGCGGCACGGCGCAAAGAGTTGGCTATCCGCACCGCACTGGGCGGGGGCTGGCTCCGCCTGATGCGCGAGCGGCTGATGGAGTGCCTGCTGCTTTCGGTCGCCGGTGGCGGGCTGGGACTTTTGCTCGCCTTGGCCGCGCTTCATTGGCTGACGCGAACTCGCCACGACATGAGCCGCATCGAATCTATCCACATCGACGGCGTGGTGGCGGCATTTACGGTCGGTGTGATCGTGCTGTGCGGGCTGTTTTCCGGACTCATCGCTGCATTCAGTGCCAGCGACAAGCGCATCCTCGGCGCTCTGCATGAGGCATCACGCTCGGTGAGCGGGGGCAGTGCGCGGGCGACGCTGCGCAAGGTGCTGCTTACGGTAGAAGTCGGGCTGACGGTGATCTTGCTCGTCGGCGCCGGGCTGCTGTTCAAGAGCTATGAACGGCTGCGCTCCGCCGACATCGGCTGCATTACGCAAGATGTGATTACCATGCACCTGGGCCTCCCTGATGCCCGCTATGCGACGCCCGCCCAGCGAGCCAACTTCTATGACACGCTGCTCGAGCGTGTGCGCGCGCTGCCGGGAGTGGACGCGGCCGGCTTTGCAACGGTTGTTCCTGGGCAGGGATATGTAATGGATTGGACCTTCAGTATCGTGGAGCATCCGCCCCTGCCGCAAGGCAGTGGTCTGTTTGCTCTATGTCGCTGGGCCGATCCGAAGTACTTTGGCGTGATGGGCATTCCGATTTTGCGCGGACGTACATTTGATGGCGGGAAGCGATTGGATCGTGCCAACGAAGTCGTCGTCAGCCAATCCTTCGCGAGCCAGTACTTTCCCGGCGAAGATCCGCTGGGTAAGCACCTTCGTGCACGCGGAAAAGATGCCCTCATCGTGGGAATTGTGGGCGATACCCGCTACGCAATCGGCGAAACGCCGCGGCCGGCGCAATATTACCCGCTAGATGCCGGCGTCGAGACCGTCGGCACGCTTGTGATTCGCTCGAGCCACGACCTTGAGCAATTTGCTCTTCCGGTACAGCGCATCGTCTCGGAGATGGACCCCGATCTGCCGGTTTCCGACATTCTCACGATGAATCAGTTACTGGGCAAATCGACTCTGAATCAGAGCTTCAACACAACGCTGCTCGTCGCTTTTGCCACGCTGTCGCTGGTCCTTGCCGCAGTGGGCCTGTTTGGGGTGATGTCGTACATCGCAGCGCAGCGAACGACCGAAATCGGCATCCGCATCGCGCTGGGCGCAAAGCGTGAAGATGTGATGCGGAAGATGTTGCTGGATGGAATGCGGCCCGCGGCCTTCGGTCTTGTCTTCGGTCTCGCGGCAAGCCTTGCAATTGGCAGGCTGATGCGCGAACTGCTCTATGAGATCAAACCGCTCGATCCCGAGGTCTTCGCCGTGGTTGCGGCAACGCTGCTTGCCGTTGCCGCGTTCGCCTGTATCGTTCCCGCATGGCGTGCGTCGCGCCTCGATCCCATACAGGCATTGAGAACCGAATAGGCTGATCTTCCGGCAATTGATGAAAACCTTGGAGTGCTTGCTTCGCTCTGCGTTACATTGATCCGGCCATCTGCATGGAGGAGTAGTGGCACTGGGTGGCCGGAGCTACGGGTTTTGTAGTGGCTACTGTTTTGGTGTGGGTCGGATTGCTGGCCGTGGGGGAGCTCTTCATCTCTTTGATGAGGGTGACGACGCGGGCGAAGCCTTGTTCGCGGGCGGCCTTGTTGGCAGGCGATGCGTCGGGGGCTTCGCCGGCGCGCATGAAGCCGTGGCCTGCTCCGTCGTAGGTGACGGGTTCATATTTTTTGCCTGCAGCTTTCATGGCCTCGGTGGTGGCGGGGACGGTGGCGCCGATGCGGGCGTCGTTGCCGGCATAGAAGCCGTAGACGGGCGCGGTGATGGTGGTGACGTCTGACGGGCCGGGGCCGTAGAAGACGAAGGCGGCGGAGAGATCTTTGCGATGAGCGGCGAAGGCGAAGGATTTTCCGCCACCCCAGCAGAAACCGATGACGGCGATCTTGCCATTGGCGGCGGGGATTTTCTTGCCGTAGTCTGCTGCGGCGTCGAGGTCGGCGTTGACGACGGCTGCGTCGAGGCCGGAGACAGCTTTGGTGGTGGCGTCCATGCTGGGGAAGGCGTCGGAGCCGCCGCCGTTGGGGCCGAAGCCGGTGAGGAGGTCGGGAGCGACGACGATGAAGCCTTGTCCGGCTAGTTCGTCGGCCATCTCCTTGGCCCAGTCGCTGAGGCCGAAGATCTCGTGGATGAGGACGATGACGGGGGCTTTGGTTTTGACTTCGGGGTATACGACGAAGGCCTGAACGGTGCGGTCACCGTGCTTGAGGGGAACGTATTCGTGATGGCGAGGTGAGGCGTCGAGGCGGGCCTTGGCCCAATCCTGCGCATGGATGGGAGCGGCGGCGAGGGGAAGAAGCAAGGCGGCGGCGAGAGTGAGGGTGCGAGGCATGGTTATCGTCATGCGGAGGAGTCTAGAACGAGTCAGGAAGATGTCGCAAGGTGTACTGATGAATTTTTGCGACAAGATTTGTCGGGGAGATTTCGAAGATCGCGACGTGAGAGTTGGGACCTTATACTTGGCGGATTATGGGGTTTCGATTGCGCGTTGCGAGGGGCGAGGATGTGCCGGGAATTCGAGGGCTGATCGAGGCTTCGGTGCGCGGGTTGCAGGCGGGGGATTACTCGGCGGCGCAGATTGAGGGGGCACTGGCTACGGTGTTCACGGTGGATAGCCGGCTGATTGCGGATGGGACTTATTTTGTGGCGTTGAACGAGAGCTGGGAGCTGGCGGGGTGCGGCGGGTGGAGCTTCCGGAAAACGCTGTATGGCGGGGATCATCAGATTGAGAAGGTCATTCCGGAGAGGCTTGATCCTGCGAGAGATGCAGCGAAGATTCGTGCGATCTTTGTGCATCCGAGGTTTGCGCGGATGGGATTGGGGAGTTTAATTCTGGAGGCGGCGGAGAGTGCGGCAGCTGAGCAGGGGTTTTCGCGGTTTGAGATGGGGAGTACGTTGACGGGCGTGACGCTCTATGGGTTGAAGGGCTATCGGGAGGTGGGTAGGGTTTTGGTGCCGGTGGGAGGCGGTGAAGAGATTGAAGTGGTGCGGATGGTGAAGGAGACTCACCATCCCTGGTAGCGTTTGAGAGAGTGGGCAGCCGGCAGCTAGAAGACTTTGAGCAGAAGCAGGATAAGAACGATGAGCAGGATGAGCGAGATTCCGCCTCCGCCGTAGTAACCAAGTCCTGGTCCCATGCGATAACCACCGAAGCCGAACACAAGAATCAAGATGATCAAAAGGATTAGCAGCATGATTATTTCTCCGTTCGGCGAAGATTCGACCGATGCGGAGTTTGATGCGGATTCTTATGGCCTTGTCATGATTCGAAATATTTGTTTTTCGATGCTTCGCGGTACCGGGGATTGCATCAAAGGGTTTTGCCTGGCATCTCTTTCGATTTCTGGAAGGCGATTCCCATTTTGAAGTTCTGGGCAATGCGTTGGGACTTGGCGATGATGGTTGCAGCGTGATCTGACGGTAGGACTTCGTTTGCCGTTTCCGCGAAGAGGCCAAGCCAGCGCTCGAAGTGGTTGGGTTCGAGAGGGAGTTGGAGATGAGTCATCATAGGGTCGCCTTTGTAGCGGCCTGTGGTGAGGAGGACGGTGGACCAGAAGTTTTTGAGGAGGGCGAGGTGGGTGGGCCAGTCCTCGATCGTCTCGTTGAAGATGGGGCCGATCTCGGGATCGCGCCGAACCTTGGCGTAGAAGCGATCCACCAGGTTTGAGATCTCCTCTTCTGTGATCTTCTGCTCGGACATTTTCGTGTCTCCTGTGGTGGCTTTTCTCCTAGTACTAGTATGCGCCCACCTCTTCTTCGCTGGCTTGAGTTAGCGGCTCGCTGCGCGGCGCGACTTGATCCGCGGTTTTGTTCCCCAAGACGCCACAAAGGTGATCGCGCTCGTCCAAGTTCGCGGATCGGAATACAGGAGCTTGAATGCCGGCTATTTCTCTTTTTCGAGTTCGACGACCATGACTTCCATCGGTTTCTCGCCGGCGTTGACGTCGGAGTGGAGGGTGTTGGCGGGCATGGCGGGCAGCCAGTAGGCCTTGCCTGTCTCCCATACGTGGGGCTCGACGTGGCCGGCGGGATCGACGATGTTCATGGTGCCGCCGGTGAGAGCGATAATGACTCGTGGATGATCGTGGTGGTGCATGGCGAGGGGCTGGTGCGGGAGGACGATTGTCTTCCAGACTTTGACGTCTTCGTTTTCGAACTGCGGAAATCTTTGGGTCTGCTGGGCGGTCTTTTCGACCTGCGAGATGACGACGGTCGTGCTGAGCGCGGCGGCGGCGATGGCTGCCACGACTATTGCGTGCTTCATGAGAATCTCCTTCAGGCGAGGAGTGTAGCATGCGGCTGCCGCCCTCCCCCCTCCAGGCAAAATGTCCTAAAGTCTTCGAAGGAGAGACTTTAGGTGTGGACTTCCTGGGTGTGTTGGAGGTCAACGTTCGGAGGGTAAGCGTCATCTTCGGGTGCGACCCTTGTTTTTGGGGAGGGTGAATGTCAAGTTTGGGGTGGGCAGTGATGCCTCTCGAATGAGTGGGAGGAGAGTTGTACTCGGAGCACAAATTTTGCCATCTTGGGGAGTACGGTGGGGCGGCAGATTATTCGTGGGGTGCTGGGGTCGATTTTGGGTGGGTCTTCACGAAAGTAAGGCGGCTGTAGCGCGACGGTGGTTGAGGGACGGAACGGTATGATGCGGTGTGCAGAGTCGCTTGTGTCGATTTGCCGCGTGAGAGTCTGCGACCGAAAGGAGCTGGGCGGCCCTTGCTGACGAAGGAAGCACTGGATGTTCTGGCGTTGAAGCCCGGCGCTACTCCCACCGAGATCAAAGAAGCGTATCGCGATCTGGTGAAGGTGTGGCATCCGGATCGCTTTGGAAGCGATGCCCGGCTGCGGCAGAAGGCGGAAGACAAGCTGAGTCAGATAAACGATGCCTATCGTGTGCTGCAGTCGCGTGCGGCGATGGATGACAGGTATGCGTCTGAGACGGATATGGCTGCCGGCTCGAGTCGTGACGATGCGTCGTCGGTGGGGTACTCCTCGGCGGAGCCGGTGTCGCGGAGGGGCCGAGCGAGAGGGAGCAGGAAGGCTGCGGGTGTTGGGTGGATTTATGCGGGCTTGGGAATCGCGTTGGGATGTTTGGTTGGATATTTGGTGTTGCAGCGTGGGGCGATGCGTACGGTGGGATCGGTACCGGCATCTCTGCCGCAGGCTCCGGATGCAAGTCAGCAGGCAGCGCCGGCGAGTTCGGTCGCGCAGCCGCCGGGTGAGGGTGTCGTCGGGACTGATGTTCCTGCTGCGGAGCGGGCGGCGAGAGGTGCTGAGGCGAGCGAGCCTTCGAATCATGCTGGTTCGGCGCCGTATCGGGTCTATTCCTTGTCCGAGGCTCAGACGTCGCAGGTGGAGTCGGCCTGTTCGAGTCAGAGAGAACTGCACGGAGAGGCTGCTTACACTGCTTGTGTTAAGGCGCAGCTGGATCTGATGACAAATGCGTCGAGCGCGCCGGACTTGAATGATTTGAGCAGTGCGGAGCGGGAATCGATTGAGAGCGTGTGTTCTGAGGTGAAGCGGCATCGCGGAGTGGATGCGTACAACCGCTGTTTGAATTCTCAGATGGCCGAATTGGCGGCGGAGCCTTCACGGCCGGACTTGTCGGGGCTGAGTGAGGCTGATCGAAGTTCGATTGAAGCGGCTTGCAGGAGTGCGAAGTATCGTGAGGGGCCGGCTGCTTACGACCGTTGCGCGGTGAGGTTTACTAAGCTTCTGGCGGAGACGAAGTAAGGCTTCGCCTGGTGATTCGGCTTTGTGGCCGATTTCAAATGCGGCCGCCACGCGCACCGTTAGGCGCATCAGATTAAATGTTAGAAGTGCTGCTTGTATTGTGAAGCGCTTTTTCAGGAGCGTAACTCGATATGACAGAGACCGCCGTTTCTCTCGACCGACCTGTTCAGTTGATGGGCATACAACGATCGCCTGCTGCGTATGCTATTCGCGACTTTCTCCAGCGAAGCGATGTACCGTTCCGGTGGGTCGAGTTGACCACGGACGAAGAGGCTCGGGAGAAGGCGAAGGTTGCGAATCTGCGCGATGAGCGGCTGCCGGTGTGTGTGTTTCCGGATGGCACGCGGCTGGAGCGGCCGACGATTCGGCAGATTATCGAGAAGCTGGGTTGGTTTCATGATCCTTCGCGGGCAGAGTACGATCTGGCGATTTTTGGCGGTGGGCCGGCGGGGCTCAGTGCGGCAGTTTATGGGGCTTCGGAGGGTCTGAAGACAGTGCTGATCGAGCATTCGGTTCTGGGTGGACAGGCTGGCACGACGTCGAGGATCGAGAACTATCTGGGGTTTCCCGAGGGAATCAGCGGGGCAGAGCTTGCGGAGCGTGCGCGTGAGCAGGCATGCCGGTTTGGAACGGAGATTCTGCTGCTGCGCGAAGGTGTGCGGGCAGAGTTTCAGCCGGGGAAGTTTGCAGCCTATATGGCCGACGGTACGAAGATTGTGATGCATGCTTCGATCTGCGCGACGGGAGTGGAGTATCAGCGGTTGGGTCTGCCGAACGAAGAGCGATTTTGGGGAGTGGGGGTTTATTACGGCGCGGGTGTCAGTGAGGCTTCGCTTTGTGTCAGCGAAGATGTGTTTGTGGTGGGAGGGGGAAATTCTGCGGGGCAGGCTGCTCTGAACTTCTCTAAGTTTGCGCGGAAGGTGACCATCATCATTCGAGGAGCTGCACTGAAGGAGACGCTATCGCAATATCTTCTCGACCGGATTTTGTCGTCTCCGAAGATTGAGGTGAGGACGCATACGGAGGTGACCGAACTGCACGGTGACACGATGCTGGAGGCTATCACGCTTACCAACAACCAGACTGGGGCGAAAGAGACGTTCAGGACGAGCAGGCTGTTTTTATGTTTGGGTGGCGCACCCCGCACGCATTGGGCTGATGAGGTGGGCATTGTGTGTGATGAGCAGCGATACCTTGTGACAGGACCTGATTTGAAGCAGTACGACACCGGGAAGAAGTGGCCGCTGGATCGGGCTCCTTACTATCTGGAGACGAATCAGCCGGGAGTGTTTGCGGCTGGAGATGTGCGGCATGGTTCGATCAAACGGTGTGCTTCGGCGGTGGGTGAAGGGGCTATGGCTGTGGCTTTTGTGCATCGTTATCTGGCGTCTCATTGAGACGTGGCAAGTGCCCACTCATGCGGTGAGACCGCATGAATGGGCACCAAAGCCACCTGAGTCTGTGGATGGACTAAAACACTTGCAAAGTTACTGGTTCGGGATCGCGTCGTTAGCCGGCTGATATGTGGCTCCGTAGAGGAACTCGTAATCGTTCCAGCCGGTGACCGTGTGATCGGCAGGGGTGTTGGTGATTTCGGCGCGCAGCGCGTCGTACATGATCCCCTGCGTGCGACCCACGTGGAAGGTGATGACATTGTCCTGTCCCGGGGGATTGAGCTGGCTGGTATTCCACTGGAAGACAACCCACTGGGTTGTGCCTGAGAAACCGCTGCGTACGCCTGCATCGGAGTTCTTCAGGTTGAAGCCATGCCAGGTCAGAGGATTCCCGTTGAGTGAAACGGTTGGACTGTCTTCCGTTGCAGCCAGTCCGACGGACAGAACAAAATATTGACCCTGCGATTGCTGATCCTGGGAAGTGGTGAAGTGAACCTGCCAATCGGGGACGGCCGCGGTTTTACACGCACCGGAGGGGCCCACATAGGACGGGCAGAGATAGATGTAGCCATCAGTCGTTACATCGGATGGGTTATAAGGCGCGGCAAAGAGGCCGGGGCTGAAGATGTGCCACTGGTTGTAATTCCATTTTGTCAGATCGTTGGTGGCGGGAATAGAACCGACTGGAGTCGCGTAGTAGACGACGGCCCCGTTGTTGGCGGCGAAGTCGGCCCAGTAGTTCCAGTTGCCCCAATACTCGCGGTCGTCCTGAACGGAGTTGCCCAGACGCGCTGTGTACTGATCCGTATAGTTGAGATCGAGGTCAATCGGATTTTTGATCTGGCCATGCAGGAATTCGTGGGAGGAGCGATCCGCTGTGCCGATGGTCCAGATGGGCGGGAGCGAACCGAAGTTCTCACTCACAAGACTCGCCGCGACCTTGGTCAGCTTGCCCGCGTTGACGGTTACGTTGTCCTGCCGCAGTTCGCCCCATTGTCCCAAGGCATACACGGAGAGCCGGTATGTGCCCGGAGCTACGCCCTGGAAGTTGGCGATACCGCCGGGATTGATGTTCATCCAGTATTGCGTGCCTGCGTGGGAGTACTGGACGTTGGTCTGGTTGTCGCTTAGAACGGCCCAGGCCTGATTGAGATCAAGTCCCTTGGTGCCTTCGATCTTCGCCTGCACCTGGCCGCGGGCGGTTGAGGGGACGTAGCCGCTGGTTAGTAGTTCGGCTTCGCCGTCATAGGCAGGCTGCAATTGCTGTGCCGACGTCAGCGCTTCCTGATAGAGCGAAGCGGCCGTCGGATTCGTCCCGCTGAAGGCGTTGAAGTGGAGATAGAACGGGCCGTAGAGGCGGTGCATCACGGCGCTCTTGGGCACGTTGAAAGTGATCTGGTTGTCGAGGTGATTCGAGTAGGCCTCCATGATCAGGAGATTTCCGGTAAAGATCAGGTCCTGTTTGGTGGGGCCGCCGGTGAGGGATTCCTGATTGGGGACGACCATCCATGCGGCCATGGAGGTGCCATAGACGCCTTCGGCCCGATGGAGGTATTCGTAGCTGGAGTAGTCGTACTTGGTGTAGAACTCGCGGCGATAGCCTTGGGGAAGCGGCAAACCGTGCAGGTCGCTCGTTGCGTCCTGGACGTTGGTGCCCGCGACGAGGCCAGTGCCGAAGAGGACTGCATTCGGCATGGGGACGGTTGTGGCTCCGAGATTGCTCAGGCCGGTATTCACGGAGTAGGTGTTGGTGAACTGATTCAAGTCGCTTCGCAATACCCATTGGATCTGGCCGATGCTGCCGGCGATGTCCGAGGGACCGTGGTCGAGGGTGAAGTAGACGTGGATGCCCGGGATCGTTTAGGAAAAGAATACGGTGATGAGACCAGGTGAACGGATTGGTCGAACTGGATGGAAACGTGACCCACCAATCAATGTATTTTCCGTTCGGGTCCAGGAAATAGCCGTTGGTCGGCGTGCCGCCTCCCGGGCCGACGTTGTCCATGTAGAAGCCTTTGGGGCCGTTGTGGTCGCTATTGGTCTTATCGATGATTTCCTGGTTGGGGAAGGCGTTCCAATGGATGCTGAAGATGCGCCCGTCGCCGGGCAGCCAATCTACATTGATGATTCCGTTGCTGATCTTCCAGTCGGTTGCGCTGCTGGTGTCTATGGTGATTTGAGCGTTTGACAGCGAAGCGGTTTGCAATAGGACGAGCGCTATTGCCGCGAGAAGGAGCTGTTTCATTGGGGAGCCTCCATCTTTCAGTAAGAGCGGCGGTAGGACTGCCGGTTTGATTTGCAGGCGAATGGTAGGTCCAGGAATCTTGGGTAGTCAATAGGTAAATTATTTCAGACATGTGAAATTTTGACATTATCAAAGCTTGTGTTCAGTGCTGATGGAGGCAGGAGTGGTGTTAGTTTTGGGCGAGAACTATCGCGACCGAGTGGTCGATCTCACCTTGTGTTCCGGCTTCCATCGTAGAGTTGGAACTCACGGATCGCGGCTGACCCTGTGGTTGAGAGGAGGTTGAGACGCACGCGTTGGGTTGTGATTGCAGGGAAGAGGTCGATCTTTTTGTGTCCGATGGCGTGGGCGTGGACGAGTGGCTTCCAGTCTCCGTCCTGCCATGCGTCGATCCTGTAGTCCTGGATGCGCTGGCCTTCGTTGAGCCATTCCATGGTGACGGCGCGGTCGAATGTGACGGCCTTGTCGAAGTGGATTTCGAGCACGGCGTGGCGGGGTGGAGCGGACCAGAAGGTGGCGGGGTCGTTGTCGGTTGCGGCTGCCGCGGCTGGGTCAGTGGAGTGACCAGACTCTGCGACTAGGTTGTGAGCGTAGAGGCGATGAACTGCTGCTCCGAACTCCTGAAGGCGTTTCATATCGGAGTTGGGTATGCGGCCGGTGTTGTCGGGTGCGAGGCCGAGCATGAGCTGCGCGCCACGGCCTACGGTGTTGGTGTAGATGTTGAGGAGTTCGTCGACGGAGTTGAGCGAGCTTTCGTCATTGGGATGCCAGAACCAGTGAAGTTTTCGCAACGGAGTGTCGGCCTCGACGGGTCGCCAGCGTAGATAGCCGGCTCGATCGATCACGTTCCAGTTTTCGTAGGGGACGGTGCCGCTTTCGGTGCCAACCCAGCGGATGTCGGCGTTTTTGTAGAGGGCGACGTCGGCGAAGACGAGGGTGTTGGGCTGGTAGGTGCGGAGTTCCTGGATGATTTTGTCGAAGTCGTAGGTGCGGCCGGCGCTGCCTGCTCCGTCGAGCCAAAACTCGGTGAGGGGGCCGTAGTGGGTGGCGAGTTCGTCGAGTTGGGCGAGGTAGTACTTGTCGTAGGCGGCGGGGTCGGGGTAGCGCGGGTCGTGGCGGTCCCAGGGCGAGAGATAGATGCCGAAGCCGAGGCCGGCTTTATGGGCGGAGTCGGAGGCCATGCGGACGAGGTCGCCTTTGCCGTCGAGCCAGGGGCTGTTCTTGACGCTGTAGTCGGTTTGTTTGGAAGGCCAGAGAGTGAAGCCGTCGTGGTGCTTGGCGACGAGGACCACATATTTTGCGCCTGCGGATTTTGCGGCTTGCATCCACTGGTCGGTGTCGACGTGGGTGGGATTGAAGACGGAGGGGTCGGCGGTGCCGTCGCCCCACTCGCGATTGAGGAAGGTGTTGGTGGAGAAGTGAATGATGACGCCGATTTCGAGGTCTTGCCAGGCTGTCTGGGCTGGGGTGGGTTTGATGCCGACGAAGTTCTGGGCGCGTGATGGGGCCATGACAAATAGAGTCAGGATGGCGAGAGTAACTGGGTGAAGGTGTTTGGCGCGCATTGATTCGTTTCAGGATAGCGGGTGTTGGATTTTGAGCTGGATGACCCTGGGTGCCCCCCCTCCCGTCAAAAGTGTGCAAAGTCTTCGAAGGAGAGACTTTAGGTCTGTACTTTATCTGACTTAGGGGTTCGGATGTTGGATCTTGGTCGTTCTGGGTTGGGATGCCCCCCCTGTGTTCTGGGGTTGGTATTGTCAAGTTTTTTGGAGTGGCGTGATAGAGTTGCTCAACTTCTTCAGGCATATCATGCGCACTTCCTCCCCTCGACCTGAGGCAAGCATTTTGGAGGCTCTGATGGCTTCAGCCAGTCAGTCTGTTGCGGTGCGCCCGGTTTCACGGTTCTCACGGATTTTCGGCCGAGGCGGCCTGGTGGATCGCTACTTCTACTTCTTCCTTTCGCTGGTTGTGGCAGGAATTGTGGTGGCCGGTTTCAGCAGGACGGTCGACCGGAATTTGTTTCATGCTGCTCCGCCGAAGCCTGTGCTTTTGTGGATTCACGGCGCGGCATTTTCCGGGTGGGTGGTTTTCTTTATCCTGCAGTCGGCGCTGGTGCGCGTGCGGAAGGTGAGCGTGCACCGGACGCTGGGATGGTTTGGGGCTGTTCTCGGGGCCATGATGGTCACGCTGGGGACAGTGATTGCCGTGGTGATGGGGCGGTTCGATGCGTTGCAGCTTCATCAGCCCGACCCCGCATTTCTCAGCGTGCCGTTTTTCGACATGGCGGCTTTCGGCACGCTGCTTGGACTGGCGATTGTGTGGCGTGGCAAGCCGGAGTTGCATCGGCGCTTCCTGGTGCTGGCCACCGTTGGCCTACTCGATGCAGCCTTCGGACGCTTCGATTATCTGTTCAATCACAGTCTCTTCTGGGTTTGTGTGGATGTGGTGATGCTGCTTGGCGTCGCACGTGATCTTCTTGTGGACAGGCGTGTGCACAAGGTTTATTTGTATGCGATCCCGGCGTTGGTGATTGGGCAGAACCTGGCGATCTATCTCTGGCGCGGCGCGCCTGGGTGGTGGGTTTCGAGTTGCAAAGAGATTCTTGGCATCTGAGTGTTCGCGCTTTTCGCGAATGCCCACATCTCTGAATCGAGATATGGGGCACCCGATTCTGGGGCTCAATTTAGGCAGGGCCATCCGCCTTCAATTTTTGTTGAGCGCCTCTAGGCACGTCTCTTTTGCGTCCGGCGCAGGTTGAAAGCGGTCAGAAGGCCGATGCCGACAAGCACGAGAGAAGTAGGTTCCGGGACAGAGGAGGTTGGGTCCGCCGTATAGCTGTAGGCAACGGTCCCTGTTTCCCCGATGTAATACCCGACCGAGTTTGCTGTCTCTGAGTAAGGAAGGATCGTTTCGAAGATATTTCCATTGATGTCGAACGAAGCTCCCGGGTAGGAGTAATCAACGTACATCAGGTCTATAAAGAGCGGCTGACCGTTGGCATGACGCTGGGCGAATATCCATTTGAAATCCGACAGTGAATCGGGGGCGGAAGGAAAGTCAAATCCGTAAGACGTTAGGGTCGGGGGAGCACCAGTAAAGTTCGGGTCGATCGAGCCGTCGTAGTGCGCGAAACCGGTGAAGACCGCGCCGACGGGGATGTTGTGAAGGTTCTGCTGCTGCGTGATCGTGACGGTGAAGTTGATGGTGTCGGCTTTTGCGAAGGACGTGGCAGAAAACGAAGCGAGGAGAACAAGGAAGTATTTGTAAAACCGCATGGATGGGCCCCTTGAAAGATGGTAACGGCGTAAGTCACTCGCGATCTTAGCAGAGGGGCTTTATTTTTCTTATAAATTTCTGCGGATGCAGGATGGATCGAAGCCAGCGGCGGTTCGCGCTTTGCGCGAATGCCCACATCTCTGAATCGAGATATGGGGCACCCGGTTTTGTGGCATGGTTTCAAATGTGGGCCACCCGGCACCTCGTCATCGGTCGATGAATTCCTGAACGAGATCGGCGACGATCATTCCGCTTCGGCCATTCAGATGAATGCCATCGGTATGAAAGCGCCAGCCGTTCGCCTGAGCGACTTCATCGGGGCTTTTGTGTTGGACAAGGACACGGAAGGCGTCCCGGTAGAAGGGAAGAAAGTTGAAGCTTGTGAAGGCGCGACCAGGTAGTGCCTGGATTTGTGCAGATAGCGCTTCATGGATGGCAATGTAGTCGATGGTTTCTTCCTGCGCGACCTGCCGGATGGTTGCGCTGTATTGCTCAATACGCTGGTTGAGCTTGCTCTGGAGGGGATCTGCGGACGCTGGATCTTCGCCGATGGGGGGCAGGGAGCAGAGTGCGATGACGGCGGAGGTTTCGGCTCTCAGGTGGCTTACGATGGCGAGAAGATTCTCGCGGAACCATTCGGGCGATGGTTCGGTTGGGAGCCGCTTTGTGATGCGGAAGACACGCCGGACCTTTGGGGAGACGAGGGCGAGGACGTCGTTGCCGCCGACCCAGACCACGACCTTGCCCGGGTGACTGGCGAGCACGTCGGGGAGGCGTTCGAGGGCGTTATAGGCGAGGTCTCCGCCGACGCCGAAGTTGAGGAAGCGAAAGCGCTGATTGCGGGGCCTTCGCTTCAGTTCGCTGATCCAATCGAAGGCTTGTCCTTTGCCGGCTGTGCTGCTGGACCCGAGGCATGCCACGACAGTCGGCTGCGTCCTGGTGGCTGAGTCTGGAACGACAGGGTTCGAGGATGGATTCGATCCGGTCATCTGCGTGATGAATCTAAGCCCGCTCGGGGAAAGTGGCGATGGCGGTTCGAGCTTCGCTCGAATGATCCCACTCATGCCTTCGGCATGAATGGGGCACCCTGTTTATGGGTGGGCCACCCGCCGTTAGGTGTCAGAGGCCAATCGACCAATCGATTCATTCATTGTGTAGTGGACGAACTGACTGCCGAGAGCAGTTAGTACATAAGCCTCTTTATCATCGAATGCACTTTTCATGATTCGTGCGCCAAAACCCTTGGGAACTCTTACCGTGCGCTTCGTCAGCATTTGGCCGAGTCGATTGACATCGCGTTCCTGCCGGATTACTCCTCCCGTGCTGAGATCTCTGAATAGAAGTCTGAAGAGATCTGCTTCAGGCGAATCGTCCCTCACGTCTAGGTTGTATAGAGCGTTCCAGACGTCATGTCGGGTCGAGCCTGGATTCTGATGGATTTCGCGAACCACTGCAAAATGTGATTCATGATATGTACTAAGCCAGTCAACAAATAGTCGAATGACGTCGTCGTTGCACACTCGCGTCCCGCCAGCATTTGTTACTAAGTTTGAAACATACTTTTGCTTTTGCTTAGTATCCGCGTTATCCCAGACTCGGAAGGCTTTTCGAACGATACCAAGATACTCTTCGCTTTCTATCCGCTCAGTTAATGAATCCCCTAACGAAGCGAATCGTGTGTCCACTTCAACCAAAGTCTCCTGTAGGTTCTCCAATTTTTCGTGATGTTCTTCTAACCATTCAGTCTGAAGTTCACTTATCCGTGTGTTGGCTTCATCACTCCTCAGAGAGGCCGCTGCGCTGAGGTATCCCCCCACCCAAGGGATGCTGCCGAGCGCCGCTAAAAAGAACTTTTCCGCAAAACGGCCGCGGCGCGTACCGTAATGTTCCGAAATTTCCGCCTTGATCGCTTCAATCTCGCCTTCGGCCGGCGAAAGCCCTACATTCAGTACGATCGGGTCGTCACTTTCCACGTTAGCCTCTATCTCCCGAATTTTTGGCGGCCTTGCATTTGGGACATGAGGCGTTGCTGGGCTTTGATGCCGCCGCCTGAGCCCATGGACTTGAACATCTTTCGCATCTGGGCGTATTGGCGGAGGAGGTTGTTGACGTCCTGGACGGTGGTGCCGGAGCCTCGGGCGATGCGCTTGCGGCGGTTGCCGTTGATGATCTCGTGGTCGAGGCGCTCTTTTTGCGTCATCGAGTTGATGATGGATTCGACGCGGGTGAACTGGCCTTCGTCTACGTTTTCGACGGCCTGCTGCATGCCGGCGAAGGGGCCGACGGAGGGGAGCATCTTGAGGATGGATTTCATGCTGCCCATCTTTTTGATCTGACGGAGCTGGTCGCGGAAGTCTTCGAGGGAGAAGCCGTCGCCGGAGAGGGCTTTTTTGGCGAACTGCTCGGCTTTGCCGCGGTCGAGTTTTTCTTCGGCGCGCTCGATGAGGGTGGCGATGTCGCCGTGGCCCATGATGCGGGAGACGATGCGGTCGGGGTGGAAGGGCTCGAAGGCGTCGGGCTTTTCGCCGGTGCCGAGGAACTTGATGGGCGCTCCGGTGACGTGGCGGATGGAGAGGGCTGCGCCGCCGCGGGCGTCGCCGTCCATCTTGGTGAGGATGGCTCCGGTGATGGTGAGGAGATCGTTGAAGGCCTTGGCGGAGTTGACGGCGTCCTGGCCGGTCATGGCGTCGGCGACGAAGAGGATCTCGGAGGGGTTGAGGAGTTTTTTGAGCTGCGGCCATCTCGTCCATGAGGGCGGCGTCGATCTGGTTGCGGCCGGCGGTGTCGACGATGAGCATGTCGCAGCCGTAGTTGGCGGCTTCGCGCTTGGCTTCTTTGGCGAGGCGGAGGACGGCGTCGGTGCCGGGCTTGTTCTTCGGTTAGCTTGCCTTCGTAGATCTGGGAGTTGGTGGAGCGGGCTACGATGGCGAGCTGCTCGCGGGCGGCGGGACGGTAGACGTCGACGGAGACGAGCATGGGGCGGTGGCCGGCTTTTTTTAACCACTGGGCGAGCTTTGCCGCTGGTGGTGGTTTTACCGGAGCCTTGGAGGCCAGCCATGAGGATGACGGATGGGGGCTGGGAGGATTTCTGGAAGCGGGCGGTGTCTTTGCCGAGGACGTTGATGAGTTCGTCGTGGACGATTTTTACGATCTGCTCGGAGGGCGAGAGCGCGGTGGCGACTTTTTCGCCGATGGCGCGGGTGCGGATGTGTTCGACGAGCTCGTTGACGACGGTGAGGTTGACGTCGGACTCGAGGAGGGCGAGGCGGATCTCGCGGACGGCGTCGGAGATGTTCTCGTCGGAGATGGTGCCCTGGCCGCGGAGGGTCTTGAAGGAACGCTGGAGTTTGTCGCTTAGGTTTTCGAACATACTGCTCTAAGTTTACCAGTGCGAGTGGAACTGCGTTCTGAAGCAACGTTGCAGTCTTACAACAAATACAGGGGTCCTTCCCCGTTCGACTACGTTCAGGGTCAGGATGACGACTTAATACCTTAGTGGCGAAGGGTTCCGATGAGGGAGAGGTCGATCTGGACTTCTTTGTTGACGTTGATCATGAAGGTGCTGGGATCTTTGAGTCCCCACTGGACGTAGGGGACGGCGAAGGAACCGACGCTGTGGAACTGGTCGCCCTGGACCTGGACTTGCATGGGTACGTCGATCTCGTGCGGCGTACCGATGAGGGTGAAGACGCCGTGGACCTGAAGGGTGGAGTCGCCGGTGGGGTTGAGGGTTCCGGTGATGCGGGTGGGCGCGAAGGTGATGGTTTTGAAGTCAGGCGCTTTGAGTTCGTCTTTCAGCATGCGGTGATCGCGGATGGAGTTGCCGCTTTGACCGCTGAGGGCGTCGACGACGATGGAGCCGGTGGCTTTGCCGGTGGTGGGATCGAAGGCGATCTCTCCCTGCTGGATGTGGAAGGTGCCCTGGACGACGTGGAGGCTGTCGGTGAGGGTGAAGTGGACTTCGCTACGGGAGGAATCGAGGGAGAGTTTCTGCTGGGCGTGGAGAGTGGTGGAGGCCGCGGCGACGAAAAAGAGCGCGATGCGGAGAAGATTGCGAGAAACAATGAGGCAGGCTGGGGAGCAGGACGAACGGATAGAGCGAAAGGGCATAGTGGGGAGGAAACTCCTTCGGGTTAGACCAGTTAGACGCGGGCGGCGCGTTGAGCGAGAGCAAGAGCGTCGGACCAGAAGCTGGTGGAGGAGGACTGAACCATCTCCATGACGAGATATTGGGCAACCTGGTTTTCCGTGATGACCAGCTGCGGTGCCAGCGGCGCAGAGTTCGTGGATGAGGGATTCGACCATAGGTCCGATTCGGACTCTAGAAGTTCAGCGGTCATGAATCAGATACCTGGTGTGGAAGACGCGGCTCAAGGGGATTCTGTTGCAGGTTGAAGCAAAGAATGCACAAAAGCGAAGGTTATGTCGGTGGAGGTTGATTGCGGATGGATTGGGAAGTGGCGAACGGGGTGCTGGCTAGGTTGATACGGGGTTGGTGGAGGGGGAGTTTTCATCGCGTGAGGCGAAGATAATCGAAGTCTATGCAAGAACAGGGCCAGGGTTCGGGAAATGTTCGGGTGGTGCGGGAGTTTGTGGCTTATCTGCGGGTGGAGAAGGGGCTGAGGCCGGCGAGTTGTGAGGCGTACCGGCGGGATCTGGAGCAGTTTGCCGAGCATGTCGAGGGACGGAATGGGTTGCTGGTGGGGGCGACTCAGGCGGATGTGAGTGGGTTTATGGAGGGGCTGCGCGGGCATGCGGTGGAGTCGCGATCGATTGCGCGGAAGTTGAGCTGTCTGCGCGGGTTCTATCGATGGCTGCTGATGGATAAACGGATTGCGCATGATCCGACGGTGAATGTGGAGACGCCGTCGAGCTGGAAGGTGCTGCCGAAGTCGCTTGCTGAGGGCGAGGTGGCGGAGATGCTGGAACGGACGGGCGCGGCGGCGAGGAGTGATGATGCCGATGGGTTGGCGCTAAGGGACCATGCGATTTTGGAGTTGCTGTATGCGGGCGGATTGCGGGTGGGGGAGATTGTCGCGCTAAGGGTGGAGGATGTGCATCTGGACCAGGGACGGGCGCAGGTGAGGGGTAAGGGTGATAAGGAACGGATTGTGCCGCTGGGGCGGAGTGCGGTGGAGGCGTTGGAGCGGTATTTGACGATTGGGCGGCCGGGGTTGGTGAAGGCGAGAGTGCAGCGGGAGTTGTTTTTGAGTGTGCGCGGGCATGCGCTGACGCGGCAGTGGGTTTGGGAGATGGTGAGGGGTGCGACGGCTTCGGGGAGTAAGGCTAGTCCGCATATGCTGCGGCATAGCTGCGCGACGCATATGGTGGAACATGGGGCGGATTTACGGAGTGTGCAGACGCTGCTGGGGCATGCGGATATTGCGACGACGCAGGTTTATACGCATGTGGCGCTGGGGCATTTGAAGAGGGTGCATCGGGAGCATCATCCGCGGGGGAAGAGACGACAGGGAGTAGGGAATAGGGAGTAGGGAATAGAGTGCGCGAGGCTGGGACAGGAATATCCGGGTTGGTGGAGGGGTTTCTCGCGATGCTTGCGAATGAGCGCGGGGCGTCGGCGCATACGGTGCGGGCTTACGCGCGGGAGGTGCGGAGTTTTGCGGATTATCTTCGCGAGACGCTGGGGGATGGGGTGTCGGTGAAGAAGGTGGAGCATCTGCATATTCGTGCGTATCTGGGTTTGCTGTATGAGCGCGGATTGACGAAGGCGAGTGCGGCGCGGGCGCTGGCGGCGGTGCGGAGCTGGTTTAAATGGCTGGCGAAGGAAGGTAAGGTTGCGCAGAATCCGGCGCTGCTGGTGAGTACGCCGAAGCTGCCGAAGCATCTGCCTCGGGTGCCTAGTGTGGAAGAGGTGAATCGGGTTTTGAATTCGCTGGAGAGCGGCGGCGAGAAGAAAAAGGCAGAGGCTGACGCTGCTGCGTGGCCAGAGCGGGATCGGGTGATCTTTGAGTTGTTGTATGGGTGCGGGATTCGGAACTCGGAGCTGGTGGGGCTGGATATGGGGAGTGTGAAGTGGCGGGACGATGCGGTGCTGGTGCGTGGCAAGGGAAGGAAGGAGCGGCTGGTGCCGCTGGGGGATGAGGCGGCGGTGGCGTTGAAGGCTTATCTGCCGCTGCGGGAGGCGAAGCTTTTAGCCGCTGGCAGAGCGGGTTTGGTGCATGATGGGCCGCTGGTGATGAATCTGCGGATGCGCGGGGATTGCCGGTTGACGACGCGGAGTGTGGGGCGGATTGTGAAGGCGATTGCGTTGAGCCGGGGACTGGCGGCGGATGTGCATCCGCATACGCTGCGGCATGCGTTTGGGACGCATATGCTGGAGGAGGGGGCGGATTTGCGGGCGATTCAGGAGATGCTGGGGCATGAGCGGCTGTCGACGACGCAGCGGTATACGCAGCTGACGGTGGGGCAGGTGCAGAAGGTGTATGACGAGACGCATCCGCGGGCGAAGTGATCGCCGGATTTTTTTGGCGTGGTGGAATGGGCGTTTTTCCAGGGGGTTTTTGAAAAATGTGGGTGCAGAACGTGGTTTTTTGATGGTGGGATTGTGGTGAATTGCGTGGTGAACGTGGTTCGTTGACTGCATGTTTTTCGGGGTGAAAAATTTGCCACGGAATTTGGATTTATTTTCACAGAAGAGGGGGTGCAGGAGTGTGCCGCCCGGGAGGGTGGTGCGCATCCAATGAGGTGCGAGGTGTTGCGTAATGCGCGAGGCTTTTGCGAAGTGCGCCGTCGTGTTGGGTGTGGGGTTAGCGGCGCTGGCAGTGCAGGGATGCAAGAAAAAGGCGGCTCCGGCTCCGGTGCAGCCGGTTGTGCGGAGTGTGCCGCAGGTACAGCGGGAGTTTCCAGTGGGACCTTTGCCGGTGGAACATGTCGATACGGGTGCGTCGCGAAGAGCGGATCAAGCCCGGCGACGGGCAGTGGAGGTGCAGCCAGAACAAGTGCAAGACGCCGGTGCCCAGGCTGAGGCGATTGCGGCGGCGCAAAGACGGCAGGATGCGGCGTTGCTGCAGCAACAGCAGGAGGCTTCGCAGAAGCAGCAGCAGGAGCTGGACCAGGAGATACAACAGACGGTGAAGAGGCAGCAGGAGGTTCAGGGAGAGCCTCGGATACAGGATGCAGCTCCTGGACCTGGGGTGGGGCCAGGGGTGGGGCCGGGGCAGGCGACGCCGCCAATGCAGCCGCAATTCTAGAGCGATGATTTTGGCTGGAGCTTTCGTAAGCAAATGGGGAGTGTGGGGTGCACGAAAATGCTGCACGGGTGTCGGTGCGGCAAAGGGTACTAATGACGTCATTCTGAGCTATCGCGCAAACGTCTTACGCAGAAACAGGCTCGCAGCGCCGAGTCCGGTGCCGAGGCGGAAAACTGCGAGACGACGGAAAGTTTTTTCACATTACGTACCATATGTACCCTCTTTGCCTAGGTAACCTGCAATATTCTGCATAGTAAATCCTAGCGGGCCATTTGGAGGCGGGTTTCCTCGCTTCTAACTGATTGATTCGGAAGGGAAGTGAAGGAAACGGTGGATTTGCGTTGATTGGTCACTTGATTGCTCATACACATGCGGATAGCTCTGGGTCGACGACCGCCTGGATTATTCACGATAAGTGAAAGAATCCCGATTAGTGGGCTCAATTCGATTTGAAAGGTTTAATAGATGCTGAAAAAACTTCTTCTCCTTACCTCTGTACTTGCGTTGAGTTCTGCTGGGGTCGCGCGTGCTGATGCGATTGGCACTTCAGAGACATTCACACTCACGCAGGACGGTTGCACCGGCACGTGCGGTACTGCGCCGTTCGGTACGGTTAAACTCGTCCAAACCTCAGCCGGTCTCGTTACTGTTACTGTGACCCTGACTCCTAATGAAGGTGAAGGCTTTATCAAGACGGGCGCAGGCGACGCCCTGGAGTTCAATCTGAGCGGTGACCCGGCGATTACGATTGCCAATCTTACAACTGGTTTTTCAGTCGGACCGGCGCCCGATACCGCTTCTACCTTCGGGAGCTTTGATTATTCTGTGACGTGCTCGGGTTGCGGCAATGGCGCTTCCAGTCCTCTTCCGGGTCCGCTGTCGTTTACCGTCACCAACGGTACCGGCGTAAACGTTTCTGATTTCGTTGGCAACGGAGATCCCAAGTCGCCCTCAAGTGACTATTTCTTTGCTTCCGACATTCTCGGAAACAACGGTAAGACGGGTAACGTTGCTGCCCTGGGTTCGACGCCGACGCCGCCTGCGGTTCCGGAGCCGTCAACGCTGTTTCTGTTTGGAACGGGCCTTGTCGGCGCAGCCGGCGTGGTTCGCCGTCGCCTGTTTTCGTAAGATATTGGTCTAAGAGAGAAGAAGGTCTGCTCCTGCGGTTAAGACACCGCAGGAGCAGTTCGTTTTTTGGTGGATGCTTTTTAGGGATGAAGCTCTGTGCTCTCCTTCCGTCGCAACGGCAAAAACCCAGGACAGGGGTTGAAGGGATGGGCTGAAAGTTCTGGGCTGAAAGGTTCTAAGGGTCGTGGCGGGGTGAGTTCTTCGGGGTCCCAGGGCAGGCTCTTCGACTGCGGGTTTTGCCCTTCGCTCAGGATGACGGCAAAGGCAAGGGCAACAGCAAAGGCAACAACAACAGCAAAGGCAACAGCAGGTCCTCCGCCTTCGGCGAAGGATGACAACTAAAAAGTCAAAGGCAAGTAAAAAAATCAAAGGCAAGGGCAACAACAGCAAAGGCACAAGCAGGTTCCGCCGATGTGCGGGCGGAATCAGGCGGCGGTGGGTGTGGCTGCTTTGTAGCGGGGTAGGAATGTGGTGAAGATAGTGCCGCTGGAGCCGGGACGGGTGTTGCTTCTGGCGCGGATACTGCCGCCGTGCCGGGTGACGATGTCGCGTGTGATCCAGAGGCCGAGTCCGTTGCCGACGTCCTGTTTGGTGGTGAAGAAGGGGTCGAAGATTTTGGTCAGCGATTCCTGCGAGATGCCGGAGCCGGTGTCGACGAGGCTGACGGCTGTGCCGGGGTTTAGGCCGTTCCTCCATCGCTTTGTTTTTCGGATTCGTATGGTGAGGGAACCGTTCTGCGGCATGGCGTAGATGGCGTTGGCGAGCTGGTTGGCGAAGACCTGACGCAGTTCGCCTTCAAGGCCCCATGTCTCAAATTCGTTGCGATATTCCTTTTTGACGGAGAGGTTTTTCGCTTCGAGCTTCCGGGCGTACAGGATGAGGAGTTCGTCGAGAACGGCGGAGAGCCTGACGATACCGGGAGCTGCTGATTCGCGGTAGAAGCCGAGGGTTTGTTTTGTGATCTGAGCGACGCGTGCGAGTTGCTCGTCTGCGGTGTGCAGGTAGCCGGCGATCTCCGACGATGGGGAGGAACAGCGCGCGAGGTAGATGGCATTGGAGATGGCTTCGAGAGGGCTATTGATCTCGTGCGCAACGGTGGCGGCAAGGCGTCCGGTGGCGGCGAGTTTCTCGGAACGGCGGAGGGCCTCTTCAGCACGGAGGCGGCCGGCGGCTTCGGTCTCGGCGGTTTGGGCGCGCTGCTGCAACAGGGAGATGTTGCGGAGGCGATCGTCTTCGTTCGCGAGAGCGGTGTAGTCCTCTGTGGGATTGACGTGGGAGTGTTCGGCGCAGATGCTGCGGAATGCGTGGCTGTGTCCGCCGCTGTCAAAGTTCTTCATCGAGTAGGCGCAGTGGAGGTCGAAGGTATATGTATTCGCGAGATCGTTCCAGAGTTGTTCGAGTTTGATTGCGGCTTCGATGTTTCCTTCCGATGAAAGAAGGGCGACCATCTCTCCGAAGAGGAAAAGGTGTGGAGAGCCCTCCGTGCGGGCGGGCTGGGGGGAGGAGAGAAAATATCCCATGTAGGCGCTGAAACGTGCTGCTTCGGGAGCGCCATGGACCATAAATTTGGACAGGGTCTCGGCGGCATCCAACGCGCAGTATCGACCGGTCTTTACGGCTGCTTTAAGATCGAGCCCTCGACCCTTGAGGCGTTTCGCAAGTCCGTCCCGATGTTCCTGGGTTGCGATGATGACGGCTGAATCGCCTTCTACGAGAGCGGTGGCGATCAAGGTTGTGAGGGAACCGAGGAAGTAGGAGTCGTCATCGTAGAAGTGGACAGAATGGGTGCCGAGAGCGAGATGCTCTGGTGTGTGGTGCCCGCGAACAGGCGCATCAGCGGTGAGGCCGGTGCTCACGCTCATGATTTCCGACTCCCCCAGAAATCCTCCAAGGCCAGCATGGTCAACGGTTAGCTCTCGGAAAAAAACAAAACAAAGCTCAAGCGCTACAATTACCGGCTGCACGTTAGGATGCCGGGTTTACGGCAGAGGTTTGACCATTGGAGGAAATCGTTGATGGGACGTGGGTTGCGAAGGAGGTTCCAAGTAGCGAGTTGCTAGTAGCGGGGGACGTCGGGGTCGATGGTGCGGGACCAGGCGTCGATGCCGCCGGCGAGGGACTGAGCGTGCGTAAAGCCTTGATCACGAAGCCATAGCGCAACATTGAGGGAGCGGGCTCCGTGGTGACACATGACGACGATGGGAGCGTCGGGGTCGAGTTCGGTGTGGGCGCGGGAGGTGACTTCGCCCATGGGCATGAGGAGTGAGTTGGGGATGCTGGCGGTCTCGTACTCCCAGGGTTCGCGGACGTCCAAGAGGAGGGGCGGGTTGGGTTGGCGGCGTTTTTGAGAGAAGGCTTCTACGGTGATTTCGGGTTCCAGCATGAATTCAAGGATATCCTTATAGAGGCTCAGGAGCCAGAGGGAGGAAAATCTGGGCCCGGTTGTACCGCATGATTCGCTCTGATCGCAGCGCGGTTTTAATGGTTTGCATCTTATAGAGCACACCTAGAGAATGTGTTGAGCGGGAGTGAGAGGCGCAGATCCTCTGGGGGAGTTATTGGAGAGTGTATTGGAAAAGGTTCTGATTGTTGAAGATGAGATTCACGCGCGAAGCGGCCTGACGGAGCTGATCGAGAGCTGGGGCTACAGGGCGGAGTGCGCGGCGGACGGTATGGAGGGGCTGGAGAAGGCGATTGCGTGGGGACCCGCGATTGTCGTGACCGACCTGAAGATGCCGCGGATGGATGGGATGGAGCTGCTGAGCCGGCTGGGGGAACTGCCGCAGCGAATGTCGGTGGTGATGCTGACGGCGCAGGGATCGATTGAGTCTGCTGTCGATGCGATGCGGATGGGGGCTTACGACTATATTCCGAAGCCGGTGGATCCGGTGCGGCTGAAGACGATTCTGCATAATGCGAGCCGGCAGCGTGAGGCGGATGTTGAGCTGGAGGCTACGCGGCGGCAACTGCGGGATACGGGTGTGCTGGGCGAGCTGGTGGGGTCGTCGCCGCAGATGAAGGATATTTTTACGTTGATTGAGCGGGTGGCTCCGTCGAATGTGTCGGTGCTGGTGACGGGCGAGAGCGGGACGGGTAAGGAGTTGGTGGCGCGGGCGCTGCATGATCTGAGTGCGCGGCGGCTGAAGCCGTTTGTGGCGGTGAACTGTGCGGCGATTCCGGAGACGCTGATTGAGAGCGAGATCTTCGGGCATGAGAAGGGCGCGTTTACCGGGGCGCTGGAGCGAAGGGCGGGGTGCTTTGAGCTGGCGGAAGAAGGCACGCTGCTGCTGGATGAGATCGGCGAGATGCCGATAGCGACACAGGCGAAGCTGCTGCGCGTGCTGGAGGACAGAAGGCTGCGACGGCTGGGAAGCAAGATCGAGACGCCGGTGGATGTGCGGGTGGTGGCGGCGACGAATAAGGATCCGGAGAGGGCGGTGGCGGACGGAGATCTGCGCGGGGATCTTTACTACCGGCTGAATGTCTTCAATATCCAGATGCCTCCGCTGCGGGATCACTTGCTGGATGTGTCGGCGATTGCGGAGAAGATGATCGACGATATGAATGAACGGCACCACTGCACGGTGGCGGGGCTGAAGGACTCGCTGATGAGGCGGATGGAGGAGTACAAGTGGCCGGGGAATGTGCGCGAGCTGCGGAATACGATCGAGCGAGCGGTGATTCTGGCGGGGACGGGGATGCTGGGAGAGGAGCATCTGCCGCCGCACTTTGGCGAGCCGGGATTTGCTCCGCCGCCGAGCGGGGGTATGGCGCCTTTGCCGGTGGAGAACGGGTCGGGATCGCGACCGGTTGCAGGGCCAGCGGTATCAGGATGAGTCGAACACGGTGCGGGTGGAGGTGGGGACGACGGTGGATGAGGCGGAACGGCAACTGATTTTGAAGACGCTGGTGTCGACGCACAACAACAAGACGAAGGCCGCGGAGATATTGGGGATCAGTTCGAAGACGCTGCAGAATAAGCTGAAGGAATACTCGAACACGGCTGCTGCGACGGAGTAGAGATGCGGCTGAAGACCAAGTTGGAAGTGTCGGCATCGGCGTTGACGTTTGCGATCGTGCTGATGCTGTCTGTCTTGTTTGTGAGCGAGTTGATGCGGCAGAGGATCGAGCAGACGGTGCGGGCGAACGATGTGCTTGCGCATCAGATCTACCTGATGACGCGGCAGGCGGTGGAGACGGGGCTAAGGGCGAATCCGCCGGTAGACAGAAGCGACGAGGCGTTGCATGCAGCGGTAACGGATGCGTTACGCAACGATCAGCCGCTGGATGATGTGATGAACACGATTGTGCGCTATTCCGAAACGGTGCAGGACGTGAGCGTGACGGATGCCCATGGGATGACGCTGGTGAGCACCGACCCAGATGCGCTGAATCAACCGGCAGCGTTTCGGTTCAGCCTCGCGAGTGTGCAAAGCGGTGGGGTGGCGCGGCAGTTGAGGGTGGTGTTCGGCAAGCCGCGGGTACTGGATATCTCTCAGTCGCTGGATCGGAATGGAGTGCCGTTTCTGGTGGCGCATATTGGGGTGCGATCGACGTTTTTGAAGAACTCGTATGAGCCGTGGCTGCGGGCGGCGCTGTGGTTTGCGCTGGCGGCTGCGCTGGCGGCGATGCTGGCGGCTGGCGTGCTGGCCAATCTTGCGTTGCGGCCGCTGGAGACGATCAGCGCGCGGCTGGAGCGCCTGACACGGGCAGGTGGAGAGACGGAGAACGACTCTTCAGAGCGGCTGCTGGCTGATGGTGTCGGCAGCGACGCGGTGGTGCGGGTGACGAAGACGATCGAACGGCTGGGCGAGCAGATGCGGACGCAGGAGGCGGGATACACCGCGCTGCAGGCGAATCTGAACCAGATGCTGGATACGCTGCGGGATGGGGTGCTGCTGTTTACGGCGGACCGGCGCGCGGTGATGGTGTCGGATGCGGTGGCTTACTTCTGAGCCGGCACCTGTGGGCGAAGGCCATGAAGGGATGGTGGGAAAGCGGCTGGAGGAGATCTTCGCACCGGAGACTGCGCTGGGAGCGGCGGTGCTGGAGGCGTTTGCCGACGGCGGCCAGGTAAGCGCGCAGGGAGTGACGCTGGAGGATGGGCGACAGGTGCAGATTTCGCTGGACCGCATCGACGATGGGTTGGGAGGCGGAGGCAACATGGGGACGCTGCTGACGCTGCGCGATATGGAGTCGGCGGCGCAACTGGGGCAGGAGCTGGAGGTTTCGCGACGGCTGGCGGCGATCGGCAAGCTGACGGCGGGCGTCGGACATGAGGTAAAGAATCCGATCAATGCGATGGTGGTACACCTGGAGTTGCTGCGCGGCAAGCTGACTCCGGGCGGGCAGGAGGCGTTTGTCGGAGCACAGCGGCATGTGGATATTCTGTCGGGCGAGATGCAGCGGCTGGACCGCGTGGTGCAGACGCTTGCAGACTTTTCGCGGCCGATGGAACTGCATCTGCGGGAGCATGATCTGCGGCAGGTGGTTGGTGTTGTGATGGAGCTGACTGCGGCGGAGATGGAGGAGAACGGCGTGCGGCCGACAGTGGAAGCTCCGCACGAACCGATGATGGTGCGGGTGGATGCGGAGCTGATGCAGCAGGCGCTGCTGAATCTGCTGTTGAACGCGATGCAGGCGATGCCGTCGGGTGGTGCGATGCGGGTGACGATGCGGCGGGAACACCAGTTTGCGGTGGTGGAGGTCGCCGATGAAGGAGAGGGTATACCGGCGGAGCTGTTACCGCGTATCTTCGAGTTGTACTTCACGACGAAACCCAAGGGCAGCGGAATCGGACTGGCCATGACGTACCGTATTCTGCAGTTGCATGGCGGAGCGATGGAGGTGCGATCGAATGCCGATCGCGAATTCGTTGGAACGTGGGACGGTGTTTACGTTCCGGTTGCCGTTGGCGGCGGGCGCCGGGGTTGAAGGAAGGAAGGTTGTTGCAGGAGTGACCTCTCATAAAGCAGTAGAGGAGCAAGTTTGAACGTAAGGGGCAACATTTCGCGAACGCTAACAAGCGTGACGCTCTGCTTTGGGCTGATGGTTGGGTTGGGAGGGTGCCGGCATAAGGTGCAGGTCGCGACCTTGCCGGCGATACTGACGCCTGTGGCACTGGAGGATATCCCTGAGCCGGAGAATCTGCCGCGGGTGGAGGCGCCGCAGATGAAGCTGCCGCCGGTGCCGTTTGCCGCGAACGGAGGCAGGCCGCTGCGGGAGCGGAGGAAGCCGAAGGCTGACGCCGACACCTGAGCCGGCTCAAGTGGTAAGCACACCAGCAGCAACGCCACCGGAGGAGACCGCGATCGGTTCGCTGACTGCAGGCGGGGAGGCGAGTCCGCAGACGAAGCAGGAGGCTGCCGATCTGATTGCTTCGATCGAAAAGCGGTTGAACGCGCTGTCTCCGCAGAAGGCTGAAGAACAGAAGACGCAGGTGAGTCAGGTGAAGAACTTCTGGCGGGATGCGCAGGAGGCGTTGAAGTCCGGGGATGCCGAGGGGGCGAAGACGCTGGCGACGAAGGCGAAGCTGCTGCTGGATGATCTGGAGAAGTTATAGCGAGTCAGCGAGTTAGCAAGGTGGCTGGCAGTTGGTTCGTCTGCGCTGACTTGCTAGCTCGCTGATGTCTTTTGTTGACTTGCTGCTTCTAGGCGTCGGCGCCGTGGCACTTTTTGTACTTCTTGCCGGAGCCGCATGGGCATGGATCGTTGCGGCCCACCTTTTCGCCGGTGCGACGCGGGCCTGCTACCGTTGGTGTCGGCTGAGGAGGAGCTGACGGAGCGAGCCATGGTCGAGTTCCTTCTGCTTCTTCTTCTGAAACTCGCGTTCGAGGGCGTCGATGGTGGTGGAGGGCGCGCGGTTCGAGACGGGCGGGTGGGGATGCTGCCCGGAAGAAGACGGCAGGGCGTTTGCGACACCGCCGCCAGCGAGCTGCTGCTGGGTTTGCGCCTGGGCTGCGGCTGCGGCGACGTGGGCCTGAGCGTGGCAAGCTGCTCGGCTGACTCGATGGGGGTGCCGTCGGGGCCGATGATCTGCATGCGGAAGAGGTGGCGTGCGGTGTCCTCCTGGAAGCGCATCATCATGGCCTCGAACATCTCGAAGGACTCTTTCTTGTAGGCGACGAGCGGGTCCTGCTGCGCGTAGCCGCGGAGGCCGATGCCTTCCTTGAGATGGTCCATGGCGAGGAGGTGGTCCTTCCATAGGCCGTCGAGGACGGAGAGCATGACGATGCGCTCGTGGTAGCGCATCTGCTGGGCGCCGAGGATCTGCTCCTTGACGTCGTAGCGGGCGCGGAGTTTTTCGAAGATGGTTTCGCCGAGTTCGTGACGGTTGAGTTGAGTGACGTCGATTTCTTTTTCGAGGTGTGCGCCGAAGACGTCATAGATCTGAGAGAAGAGCGGCTCGATCTTCCACTCGTCGGCGTGGACCTTCTCGGGAGCGTTTTCGTCGAGGACGTTGGAGAGAATGGTGGAGAGGTAGTCGTCGGTGATGAGCTGCTTCTGGTCGACACCTTCCATGAGCTGGCGGCGGAGGCCGTAGACGGCTTCGCGCTGCTTGTTCATGACGTCGTCGTACTCGAGGACGTGTTTGCGGGACTCGAAGTTCTGAGTTTCGACGGTCTTCTGTGCGGCCTCGATGCGCTTGGAGATCATGCGGCCTTCGATGGGAACGCCCTCTTCCATGCCGAGGCGCTGCAGGAGGGTGGAGACCCACTCGCGCTTGCCGAAGATGCGCATGAGGTCGTCTTCGAGCGAGAGAAAGAAGCGTGAGGAACCGGGATCGCCCTGACGGCCGGCGCGTCCGCGAAGCTGATTGTCGACGCGGCGGGACTCGTGGCGTTCGGTGCCGAGGATGTGGAGACCGCCGGCGGCGATGACGGCGTCGTGCTCTTTCTGCGCGGCGGATTCGTGAGAGGCGACGGCTGCGTCCCAGGCGGCTTGCGTGGTTTCGAACTCCTGGCCGGTGTAGTAGAAGCGGACCATGCCGGGGCCGGCGACGGGTGAAATGGCGCCCTCGGCGGCAGAGACGGCGCGGGCCTGCTGCTTGCGGACGAGGTCCTGGCGGGCCATGAAGTCGGAGTTGCCGCCGAGGAGGATGTCGGTGCCGCGGCCTGCCATGTTGGTGGCGATGGTGACCATGCCGAATCGACCGGCCTGCGCGACGATCTCGGCTTCCTTCTCGTGGAACTTGGCGTTGAGGACGACGTGACGGACGCCCTTGCGCTTGAGGATTTCGGAGAGGAGTTCGGATTTTTCGATGCTGGTGGTGCCGACGAGGACGGGCTGCTTCTCCGTGTGGAGGCGGTTGATTTCATCAGCGACGGCGAAGTATTTTTCCTTCGCGGTGCGGTAGATGACGTCCGGGTTTTCGATGCGCTGCATCTTGCGGTTGGTGGGGATGACGACGATGTCGAGCTTGTAGATCTTGTCGAACTCGGCGGCTTCGGTTTCAGCGGTGCCGGTCATGCCGCTGAGCTTCTTGTACATGCGGAAGTAGTTCTGGAAGGTGATGGTGGCGAGGGTCTGGTCTTCCTTGCGGATGGCGACGCCTTCCTTGGCTTCGACGGCCTGATGGAGGCCGTCGGACCAGCGGCGGCCGGGCATGAGGCGGCCGGTGAACTCGTCGACGATGATGACCTCGCCCTCTTTGACGACGTACTCGACGTCGCGCTTGTAGAGATTGTGGGCTTTGATGGCGATTTCGACGTGGTGCTTGAGGTCCCAGTTTTCGGGGTCGGCGATGTTGCCGATGCCGAGCAGCTCTTCGATCTTCTCCCAGCCCTCGTCGGTGACGGTGATGGCGCGAGCCTTCTCGTCGACGACGAAGTCGCCGGTCCAGGTCTTGTTCTCGAGGGTCTCGATGAGTTCGCCTTGTTCGAGCTTGGGGATGATGACGTTGACGCGGGCGTACTTGTCGGTGGTCTGGTCGGTGGGGCCGGAGATGATGAGCGGGGTGCGGGCCTCGTCGATGAGGATGGAGTCGACTTCGTCGACGATGCAGTAGTAGTGGCCGCGCTGGACCTGATCCTCGATCTCGAACTTCATGTTGTCGCGCAGGTAGTCGAAGCCGAACTCGTTGTTGGTGCCGTAGGTGATGTCGGAGCCGTAGGCTTCGCGGCGCTGCTGGTCGTCGAGATCGTGGACGATGACGCCGACGGAGAGGCCGAGGAAGCCGTAGATCTTGCCCATCCATTCGGCGTCGCGCTTGGCGAGGTAGTCGTTGACGGTGACGACGTGGACGCCGCGGCCGGCGAGGGCGTTGAGGTAGCAGGGCAGGGTAGCGACGAGGGTTTTGCCTTCGCCGGTCTTCATCTCGGCGATTTTGCCGGAGTGGAGGACGATGCCGCCGATCATCTGGACGTCGAAGTGGCGCATGCCGACGGCGCGTTTGCCGGCTTCGCGGACGACGGCGAAGGCCTCGGGGAGGATGGCGTCGAGGGCGTCTTTTTCGGCGGCGAGGCGCTCGTCTGCATCCTCGATGCTTTCGATGGCTGCAGCGACACGCTGGCGGAACTCGGCGGTCTTGGCGCGAAGGGGCTCGTCGGAGAGGACCTGGATGGCTGGCTCGAGAGTCGTTAATCTGCGTGACGATCGGCATGATGCGCTTGATGGCGCGTTCGTTGCTGGTGCCAAAGACTTTTGCTATGAGTTTGTTGAACAAAACGGATGTCCTTCTTGAGTGCCTGGGCGCGGAATCAGGCCCAATGATTAGTGTAAATGGTAGGGCGAACGGGTGGCGGTAGTGCCCCTATCTGAGGTTCGATCCTTTGGGGACGGATCGAATCGAGATACTTCGCTCAAATCTTGTCAGCGATTGGCGTTGCGGAGGACGCGATCAGGAAGCCCATGCGCGGGAGGTGCTTCTCCATCGCATGCTGTTCCAGATGCCGTGCTTGTTTTCCAGGACGTAGGAGGTGTTTTCGCCGGAAAGGATGTCGCGGGTATGCTCCAAGTTGATCACAGCGACGGTCGTGACTATGTTGAATGCGGCGGGCGAAAGGGCGATGTGGAGGCGGCGAGCGTGGGTTGCCGTCAGGGTCCAATCGGCTGGGAGGAGCGACTCGTAGACTTTGCGGGCTTCGGCATCGTTATAGGGAGTGGATGCCTGGGGGTGGAGGCCGGTCTGCGCGTGGAGCATGAGGCACACGAAAAACAGAGTCGAACTAGCGACTGTAATCGTGTGGCGGCGATGACGCATGACTGGCTCCTCAACTGAGTTTACCGCAGGTCGAGGCCTATTTTCGCAAGGGTTTAGCGGTTTGAGGGCGATCCGGATGGGCAAGGGATGAATTGTTGGCTGCAGGCGGTGAGGTTAGACTGCTGGGATGCTCAAGGTTGCGGTTGCACAGGTGGGAAGTGTGTTGTTCGATACGGCGGCTACATTGCTGCGGGTGAAGGGGATTTGTGAAGAGGCTGCGGCAGCAGGTGTGCGGCTGGTGGTGTTTCCCGAAGCGCTGCTGGGCGGGTATCCGAAGGGGCTGGACTTTGGGGCGGTGGTGGGGAGCCGGAGTGAAGCGGGAAAGGCGATGTTCTTGCGGTACTTCAAGGGTGCCGTGACGTGCCCTGGTGCAGAGACGGAGATGCTGGCTGAGTGGGCGCGGAGATTAGGGCTGCATCTTGTGATTGGTGTGATCGAGCGGGATGGGGGGACGCTGTATTGCACGAGTCTGCTCTTTTCGCCGGAAGGGTTGGTGGGAAAGCATCGGAAGCTGATGCCGACGGCGATGGAGCGGCTGATCTGGGGGATGGGGGATGGCTCGACGATGCAGGTGGTGGAGACGGAGATTGGGCGGATCGGGATGGCGATCTGCTGGGAGAACTATATGCCGCTGTATCGGCAGCATCTTTATGAGCAGGGAGTGCAGTTGTGGTGTGCTCCGACGGTGGATGTGAGAGAGATGTGGCGGACGAGTATGCGGCACATTGCGTATGAGGGGAGATGCTTTGTGCTGAGCGCTTGTCAGAAGACGGCGAAAGAAGATTGGCCGGAGGATTTGCGGGGAGTGGGAGTGCCTATCGAGGGGCAGAGTCTGATTGTTTCGCCATTCGGCGATGTTTTGGTTGGACCGATGGAGGAGACGGGGTTGGCGGTGGCGGAGATTGATATGGATGAGATTGCGCGGGGGAAGTTTGATCTGGATGTGGCGGGGCACTACAACCGGAAGGATGTGTTTGGGTTTGGCGTGAGGCGGCGTCAGGAATAGTTGTACTTGAGTGGCGCATGCTACTCCGCTTTCGTGGCCGTGTATGTCCCGACGCCGACATCATTATCTTTTGTTGTCGTCCGCTACTGGCGTGCGACTACTACGATCATGAAGGTGCCTGGTTTCATTACTGGTCTTCCTGTCGCTCCGGGTTTGGGCTCCTCAAATTCTGCGGTGGGGAGGTAGATCTTGTGAGTGGTGGGATCGACTCCCATTGTTCTGGCTCCTGCGGGTGTTTTGACGGTTTGGACGATCTCGAATTTTCCTGGGGATGTTTCGCTCGCTACGGCGAGGGAGCCGTCGCGGCAGCTGGCGAAGGCCTGGCCGCCGTCTACCTTGGTGGCGTCGACTCCTGCGCCGATGGGGAGGTCTGAGATTACTTTGCCGTCATTGGTGCTCATCACGATGAGCTTCTGGGGCTTTCGGCAACCGATGAAGAGGCGATGGTTTTTTGTGTCGATGGACATTCCGACGGGAGAGCCGCCGGGGGCAACGGGCCAGTGGGCGATTACCTTTCTCGCTTCGAAGTCCACGACGGCGACGTTGTCTTTGTCGACGAGGTTGATGTAGAGCTTGCCGCTGCCGTCGGATGCGAGGAATTCAGGCTTTCCGCCGAGTTCGATTGGGGCTTCGATTTTTCCACTGGTGGGATCGATGTCGGGTTTGATGGACATTAAGGTTCCGCCGTCGCCTGAGACGACGAGCACGCGGCCGACGCTGGGGTCGTAGATGATGCCGTCGGCGTCGGGTTGAGCGGTGATTTTGCCGAGGGTGGCGTAGGTTTTGAGATCGAAGATGATGATGGCGCCGTCGCCGCCGCCGTCGCTGATGAATCCGCGATTTGCTTCAGGGACGATGGCTACGCCGTGGGCGTTCTTCTGTCCGGGGACGTCGCCGAGGGTTTTGCCGGAGTCGGCGTCGATGATCAGGGTGTGGGTGCTGCGGGGGACGAAGAGGCGATGGGTTGCGGGGTCGACGGTGAGGTAGTCCCATGAGCCCTGGCCGCCGATGGGCATGGTCTTGAGAACGTCCCAGTCGGTTTGGGCGTTGGCGGGGGAGCTGAGGGGGAGAAGGAGTGCCAAGGATGTTGTTAGCACGAGATTTTTCATTCGCATTTCGATTCTCCCGGTGATCGGCAAGAGTTGGTCGATCACTTGTCTCTGCAAGTTGACTCCGCGGAGATTAAGCCTTGCTTAAGAGAGATGCGAAGAATAGGTTGAATCGGCCCCAAAGCACCCCACTACTCACACTTAGAAAATATTGAAGTTGACGGAAATGTTGAGTTCGACCAGAACAGGTTTGCTATCCTGAACAGCCGGATTGAAACGATATTTCTGGATGGCGGCCAAGGCACTTTCGTCGAGGCCAATCCCGATAGCATGGACTAGGGAAAGATGTGAGGGACTTCCGTCTTGCTCGACCCATAAATTGACGAATACGTTGCCACCATACTTGAGTGCACGGGCCGAGGGATTGAACGACGGTTCAGCGCTTTTAATAAGAACCGGAGCCTTAACCTGACCTCCGACACGCTTCGGTTGCTGGGGTTGCGATGCGACGGGCGGAGGCGCAGGTGTGGTCTGTAAAAAATACTCTTGCGCATAACGTTGCCAATAGCCTGGGAGAGCAGGAACCATTCGTTCCAGTCCGTCAACCAGAATCGTATCGAGAGCTTGAGAGTAGTCACCGTTGGGAGGAGCATCTATCTCAAGGTGCATCTCTTCGTCCTCCTGGGCACCAGGGTGGGTTACGACGCGGAGCCTTACACGCTTAACTTTGTCGTTGGCGAGTTCCAAGCCAACACGATAGCCATCGATGACGAGCTTGTCATTCTTCAGGTGGACGGATCGAGTCTCAAATCCGCAGAGCGTAATTGTGATCTGACCAGCATTACTGATTAACTTGCCGTTTGAATCGAAGTGAAGATTGTCGATATTCCAGCAGCCACGGAGATAAAGCGGCTTGTCATTCAGACGGGACTTCAGTTCGGCTTCCGTAGATTGAGCGCGAAGGGCAGACGTGAAAAAACAAAGCCCCAGGAAGGTAAGAATTGCGGTTCGACTTACAAGTGTCATTTACAGCAGCTTAGAGTAAGAGTTCTCAATCTCATAGAGATTACTGGCCTCGTGCTCGCGGCGTGGCAAGGGCTTTGCGACAAGAGGGGTGATGATTCTTGTTTAGTGGTTGGAACCTTCGGGCTTAAGGTAAGCAGCGACTGGAACGTTTGCGTTGCGGATGGCGGTGGCTACGGATTCGGCGGCGAGTTCGGCGCCTTCGGGGCTGGTGTGAGTGTGGTCGATGGGGAAGAGGAGGGCGGTTTTTTCGGGGCCGAGGGCTTCGAGGCGGTCGGCTTCGACGGTGGCCATGTCGACGAGGGAAACTTGCTCGGATGCTGCGAGTTGGGTCTCGTAGTCGCGGAAGCCCATGTCGCGTTCGATGCGGAGATTGCCGTCAGCGTCGTTGACCCAGATGTTACGAATGGTGAGGGTGAGCAGGATCGGGGTGGCTTTCTTCGCGCGGGTGTCGGCGATGTATTTGCGGATGTACCAGCCGTAGGTGTGAATGGTCTCGGTGGTTTGGCCGGCGAGGGGGCCGGTGGTAAAGGGTTTCGGGAGAATGTATTGGACGGTCTCGTCGCCGATGCCTTTGTAGCTGGCGCGGGCTTTGGTGTCGTCTTGCGGGGTGGTGGTGCCGCCGTCGTTGTGACCCATCTGGATGAGGACGAAGTCGCCGGGCTTCATTTCTGCCAGGACGTTGGCCCAGCGGCCTTCGTTGTAATAACTGCGGGAGCTGCGGCCGGCCATGGCGCGGTTGGCGATGTTGATTTTAGTGGTGTCGAAGAGGTGGGCGAAGTGGTCGCCCCAGCCGAGGTCGGCCTGATTGCGCGCGGTGGAGTCGCCGACGATGAAGAGGGTGGGGAGAGCGGGGTTGAGAGGGGCGTCGTGGGCGACGCTGGTTTGCTTCGGGGTTTGAGGTGGGGCTTCAGGGGTCTGTGGGGTGGTGGGGTTTTGTGCGAGGGCCGACGCGGTGAAGAAAAGGCTGAGGAGGAGGTAAAGAGGCTTAGAGTATGGCTTGATGGGGGGCTTAGTCAGGCTCATGGGCGATAGGGTAGCACTGATGTAGTCTGGCTGTCGGCTTGGTTTGGGATTTGGGGGAAGACGGCTATGTTGAGCTATTTGCAGAGTGGCTTGATCGTTGTCATGGCGATGGTGTCGTCGATAGTGATTGTTGTGGTTCTGAATCGGCTTTGGCCGATCGCGCGGCGCAAGCTGGTGAATGACGTGACGGGATGGCAGTTGGGGATCCTGGGGACGACGTACGGAGTCATCCTCGGGTTCATGCTGTTCACGGTTTGGAACGACTTTCGTGCGGCGGAGGTGAATGCGAATCTGGAAGCCTCGTCGCTGCTGACGGTAACGCGGATTGCGAAGGAGCTGCCGTCTCCGGAGAAAGAGAGTTTTCAGGCACTGGGTGTGAAGTATGCGGAGACGACGATCCATGGGGATTGGCCTGCGATGGAGGTGCAGGAGGACAGCAGCGCGAGTGCGAGGGTGGCAGGAGAGATGTGGCAGGTTCTCGTCGATTTACGGAAGGACGCCAATGGAAATGGAAGTATCGACCACTTGACGAGTGCGTTGAAGGACCTGTCGGAGCGACGGAATCTTAGAGAGGAGGAGTTTCAGGAACGGCTGCCGAAGATATTGTGGATGTTGCTGGTGGTGGGGGCGGGTGTGACGGTGGGGTCGGCTTGTCTGCTGGGAAATGACAATGAGTGGCTGCACTATTGCCAGGTGTTGGCGTTGACGTTTGTGGTGGCGGTGGCGCTGGCGGCGATTGCAGACCTTGCGCGGCCGTTTGAGGGGGCGGTGTCGGTGAGCCCGATTGCCTTCGAGCGAGCGCTGGCGTTGATGCAGTGAACCCCAGGGGCTAAAGCCCTGTAGCCGTGATGAGCTTGAGAGGGCCAAGGCTAAAGCCTTGGCGTACCTAGATGCGAGGCTTCAACTCTTGTGTCGCCATATGCGGAAGCTGAAGCTTTGTCACCGGGGTGCAACGCCAGTCCAATTTTTCAAGCGGGCTAGTGGCCGGCGAGGGCTTCGGGGTCGGGCTTCGCGGATTTGCTGGGGAGCCGCATGATGAACGGCAACGGCGATAACAAAAAGATGACGCAGGCGAGGATGAAGAAGGCGTTCTTGTAGGCGAGCATGGAGGCCTGGCGAAGCATCTGCTGGTAGGCCTGTCCGACGGCCATCTGCGTGGCGTTGGCGGCGGTGACTCCGTGGGCGATCATCATCTCTTTCATGCGGTCCATATAGAACTGGTAGGGGACGCTGCCGGGAACGGAATGAGCGGCGAGGTTGGCCTGATGGACCTGGGCGCTGCGGGCGAGGTAGGTGGTGAGGAGCGCAGTGCCGGCGCTGCCGCCGAGGTTGCGGGCGAAGTTGGAGAGCGAGGAGATCTGGTTCATCTTGTTGCTGGGCACGCCGACGTAGTTGAGTGTGCTGATGGGGATGAAGATGAAGGGCAGACCGATGACCTGGAGCATGCGCCAGAGGGTGACGGTCCCGAAGGCGGTGTTGAGATCGAGGCGGGTGAGGTTGTAGATGCCTGCGGCGGTGGCGATGTAGCCGAGGCAGACCATGATGCGGGGGTCGAATTTGCCGAGGGAACGGCCGGCGACGGCCATCATGATCATCATGACGAAGCCTGCGGGAGAGAGAACCATGCCGGCGCGTTCGGCGGTGTAGCCGAGGAGGACTTGAAGATACTGCGGGATGAGAACGGTGGAGCCGAAGAGCACCATGCCGAGGATGAGCTGGAGGAAGACGGCGGTGCCGAAGTTGCGGTTCTTAAGGAGCTTGAGGTCGACGATGGGGTCGGGGTGGTGCCACTCCCACCATGCGAAGAAGATGAGGGTGGCGGCGGCGAGGATGGCGAAGGTGCGGATCATGGGATCGCCGAACCAGTCTTTTTCCTGGCCTTTGTCGAGGGTGAACTCGAGGCAGCCGACGCCGAGGGAGATGAGGCCGAGACCCATGAAGTCGACACGGAGGTGTTTGGCTTGCTCGCGGCGAAGTTTGAGGTGCGGCGGGTCTTCGACCATGCGGTTGGAGAGCCAGAGGGAGAGGATGCCGACAGGGATGTTGATGAAGAAGATCCAGTGCCAGTTGAAGTTGTCGGTGATCCAGCCGCCGAGGGTGGGACCGATGGCGGGTGCGATGACGACGGCCATGCCGTAGACGGCGAAGGCCTGGCCGCGTTTTTCGATGGGGAAGGTGTCGGCGAGGATGGCCTGTTCGCTGGGGGCGAGGCCTCCGCCGCCTGCGCCTTGCAGGATGCGCGCGATGATGAGAAGCGGAAGGGTGTTGGCGATGCCGCAGAGGAAGGAGCAGACGGTGAACATCGCGACGCAGGTCATGTAGAAGCGCTTGCGGCCGAAGCGGTCGGAGAGCCAGCCGGAGATGGGGAGAACGATGGCGGTGGAGACGAGGTAGCTGGTGAGGACCCAGGTGGCTTCTTCCTGGCTGGCGCCGAGGGTTCCGGCCATGTGAGGGAGGGCGACGTTGGCGATGGAGGTGTCGAGGACCTCCATGAAGGTGGCGAGCGTGACAGTGAGGGCGACCGCCCACTTGTTGTGGTGGGGTTTCCAGACGGCTGGTAGAGCCGGTACGGTGATGGTCGCGGTTGCCATATATCAGTCTCCTGATATGATATCAGGAGACTGATATGTGCGCCGCATCCAGGAACGGAAAGAGTGGACAGGACGGAAGACGCCGGGCTGCGCAGATGATGAAGCGGATCATTGTGCACTTCCGAGGTCAGATGGATGATCTGCTGCGTCCGGAGGGCGTGACGGCGGCGGCGTGGATTGTGCTAAGGGCAGTTCGAAACGAACCGGTGGCTTCGGGCGCGCAACTGGCGCGGGCCTGTCATGTAACGCCTCAGTCGGCGCAGGCGCTGCTAAAGAGCCTGGAGGATGGCGGGTGGATTGTTCGTACGAAAGATGCGGTGAATGACCGGATTTTGATTGCGAAGTTGACTCCGAGCGGGGTGAAGCTGCTGGAGACGGGTGAGAAGCTGGCGCGGGTGATCGAGAAGAAGCTGTGGGATGGAATTCCGGATAGTGCGGTGGAAGCGTTGAATAAGACGCTTGTGCGGTGTCTGGCGAATCTTGAGAGCTGATTGTTCTAACTAATCTTGGTGGCGTGGAAGCGGAGGCGGACGTAGTCGGCGGTCCAGTTGCCGTCGGCGTCGCGGAGGGTGTGTTCGAGGAGGGCGATGGTGTTGGTGATGGCTGTTGCTCTGTCGGTGGGGTTGAGTTGGTCGAGGACGCCGTTGCGGAAGGTGTTGAGCCAGGATTCCATGCCGTTGGGGAGTGGAGTGGGGCGGGGGATCAGGTCGATGGATTGGATGATGAAGCCAGCGCCTTCGAGGAGGCGGCGGTAGATGGTGGGGGCGGGGTAGAAGCTGGCGGCGGCTGTTTCGGCGTCGATGTGGAAGGGTGCGAGGGTGGCCTGGAGTGCGGTGCGGATGGCGGCGATGTTGCCTTGGCCGCCCATCTCGGCGACGAAACGGCCACCGGGGCGAAGGGCTCGGTAGACGCCGGCGAGTGTGGCTTGCTGGCCGGAGATGCCGGTGATCCAGTGGAGGGCGGCGTTTGAGAAGACGGCGTCGAATTGGTTTTGGTAGGGGAGGGCGGTGGCGTCGTGCTGCTCGACACGGAGATTGCGTTGACGGGCGGCGGCGAGCATGGTGGGGGAGGAGTCGACGCCGAGGACGATGGCTCCGCTGGCGGCGAGTTGTTCGGTTAGGGCTCCGTCGCCGCAGCCGAGGTCGAGGATTTGTTCGCCGGGTTGGGGGTTGAGGAGATCGACGACAGCGGAGGCGAGGGTGGCGACAAAGCGGCCGTTGGCGGCGTAGGCATCGGTGTTCCAGGTCTGACCTGTTTTTGTTGGAGAGGGCATGGATGTATTGTCTCGCCTGTCGCTTGAGATGCGCGAGGAAGACAAGAATTTTACAAGTGTGGGATAAGTGCCGGTAGTAAGATCGCTGCACTATGCCCAAACTTATTCGGCCCAAACTAATTCGGAGAAAACTTATTTGTCTGCTTGTCGTGGTGGGTTCGTTTGCGAATTTTTCTACGGTGTGGGGGCTGGAGGCGCCGGTTCGGCATGAGTTCGTGATCAAGAATTTCAAGACTGAGAGTGGTGTGGTGCTGCCTGAGGCGCATGTGGTGTATGGGACGTATGGGCATCTAAATGCCGCACGTGACAATGCGGTGCTGCTGCCTTCGCACTACATGGCGAAGCTGAATGGGTATGAGTGGCTGATGGGTCCGGATAAGGCGCTCGATCCGGGGAAGCTGTTTCTGGTGACGACGGAGTTGTTTGGAAATGGGAGTTCGTCTTCGCCGAGTAATACGCCGGAGCCTTTCCATGGGCCGCGGTTTCCGGTGATGACGATTCGCGACAACGTGGAGGCTGTGCATCGGCTGCTGACCGAAGAGTTGAAGGTGACGCACCTGAAGGCGGTGATTGGGTTTTCGATGGGGGCGCAGCAGGCGTTTCAGTGGGCGGTGAGTTATCCGGATTTTATGGATAGGGCGGTGGCGACTTCGGGGACGGCGAAGACGTATGGGCATGGGATTGTGCGGCTGGAGGGGGAGATTGCGGCGATTACTGCGGATGAGAAGTTTGCGGGCGGAGATTATACGGAGGAGCCGCAGACGGGGATCAATGCGTTCGGGATGGTGTGGGCGGCGTGGCTGTACTCGCCGCAGTGGTGGAGGGATGAGTTGTGGAAGACGAATGCGAAACCGGGGACTACGTTTGATGATGTGGTGAATCGGTTTCGAACGCGGTTTATTCCGGGGGCGGATGCGAATAATTTGATTCTGCAGATGCGGACCTGGGAGAAACATGATGTGGGGACGACGCCCGGGTTTGGTGGCGACGAGAAGAAAGCGCTGGGATCGATCAAGGTGCCGTTTCTGTATATGCCTTCGATGACGGATCAGTATTTTCCGGTGGGGGATGCGCGGTATGAGGCGCAGTTCATGCATACGGTGTCGCTGCTGCCTATTCCTTCGCTGTGGGGGCATCCGGCGGGCGCGGCGGCTGATCCGGCGGATGCGAAGTTTCTGAATGAGAATATTGCGAAGTTTCTGGCGGGCGAGCCGGTGGCGGCGGAGAAGGTTGTTCCTGCGAATTGAGGGAGGGTGGGTTGCTGGATGTCAGCGGCTCAGCAGGTCCTGAAGGACGACGGCCTCGTTGTGTTCGGTGTCTTTTGCGCCGTAGAGCAGGGTGGCGGGGCCTCTGGTGATGGCTTGTTTGAGGAGAGCCAGCTGCGGGGCGTTATTTTTGAGTTCAGCCTTATAGCGGGCTTTGAACTCGGGCCATTTTTTGGGGTCGTGCGCGAACCACTTGCGGAGCGCGGTGCTGGGAGCTACCTCCTTGAGCCATAGATCGACGTGAGCCTTTTCTTTGGTGAGGCCTCGGGGCCAGAGACGGTCGACGAGGATGCGGGTGCCATCGGTTTTGGTCGGCTCTTCGTAGACGCGTTTGAGTTTTATCGCCATCGCCAGTGTGGTCCTTTCTGCACCGTTGGGTTAGTAGCCGGAGAACTCTTCGGCGCGGATGTTGCCGGTTTTTACGCCTGCGTCGCTGAGGGTTTTTTGCATTGCGTCGACCATCTCGGGTGGGCCCGAGATGTAGTAGATCGGGAGGGTGAGATCGTCGATGTACTTCATGAGCATCGCTTTGGTGACGTAGCCGGTCTCTCCGTGCCACGGCTGGGCGGATTTTTCCATGTCGGTCATGGTGGCGACGAGTGTGAAGTTGGGGTTTGTTTTCTGCGTCGCGGTTAGTTCGCTCGAGGAAGGCTGCGTCTTCCGGACGTCGATTCGAGTAAAAGGCAAGGAGCTTGTGGGGGAGATGGTCGTGGGTAGCCTGAAGGACCATGCTTCGAACTGGCGTGATGCCGATGCCTCCGGTGAGGAACACGGCTGGGATTTTGGCGTCATCGTGAAGGACGAGTTCGCCCCAGGGTGCTTCAAGGGCGAGTTCGGTGCCGAGTGGAATGGTCTTCAAGGAGCGTTTGAAGGCGGTGTTGCGCATTCGTGTTGTGATGAAGAGGTCTTGTTCATAGGGTGCGGCGGCGATGGTAAAACTTCGGGTGTTGCCCTCGGTGTCTGTCTCCGGGGGATTGATGAGAGTGAAGTCGCCGCATTGGCCGGCTGTGAACGTAAAGGCCGCTGGTTTTTCGAAGTGAAAGGCCATGGTCCCGGCGGCGATTTCGTTGCGACTCTTTAACTTGATCTTGTAGTTCGCCAATGGGTGGATTCCTTTCGTCAATTTTTTATGGGGCTAATTTTTATGGGCGAAGGGGCACTAGGTGCCATAGCCTCGGTGTTTCATGGCGGCGAGTTCTTCGGCACTGGGCCAGGAGATGGTGAGCAGGAAGGCGGAGGCGTCTATTGCTTCCACGTCGTGACGAATGGAGGCGCCTAGGGTGAAGAGATTGCCGGCGTGGAGGTCGTGAGGCTTGCCGTGGATGGTGACGCGGATGTGACCTTTGAGAACCTGGATGGAGAGGGTGCCGTCGGCGTGGTGCTCCTTCATGCGAGCGACAGCCTCCATGGTGATGAGAACAATTCTGAAGTCGTGCTTCTTGAAGAGAGTCCTGGAATAGAGGCCGGACTGCCAAGGCTTCTTTTGTTCGGAGTCAGCTATTTCTTTGGGAAGGTCGAACTGAGCGATTTTGTCGACCATGGTGCCGTCTTGCAGAGAGGTTGTCATGTTCGGGCTCCTTTGTCGGCAGGAAGTTTACGCCTCCTAGGGGTTAGATGCGACGGGGAGCAAGAACAGACGCCGACGATAAGAGTGAATCGAATGGCGGGCTGGGTGCGGCGGGCGGAAATTTTCATATACTTGTGTTTCGCTTTGGCAGCGGGTTTGTCGCGGCGGAAGAATTCTTTCGGAGAGTGGATCGTGACAACGAAGATGATGACGGCAGTCGAGTTTGCGCAGGAGAACAAAGGGCGGTTTGTCGAGGAGTTGAAGGCACTGCTGCGGATTCCTTCGATATCGACCGATCCGGAGCGGGTGGGGGATGTTCGACGGGCGGCTGAGTTTGTGGCGGCGGAGCTGAAACGGATCGGGATGGAGAATGTTCGGCTGATCGAGACGACTACGGCGAAGCATCCGAATGGGCATCCGTTGGTGTATGCGGATTGGCTGCATGCAGCGCCGGCGGCTGACGGAAAGCCGAAGCCGACGGTGCTTTGCTATGGGCACTATGATGTGCAGCCGGCCGAGCCGCTGGATGAGTGGAAGTCGCCGCCGTTTGAGCCGACGGAGCGGGATGGGAATATCTATGCGCGTGGTGCGGTCGATGACAAGGGGCAGATGTGGATGCATGTGAAAGCGCTGGAGTCGCTGATGGCGGCGGGTGGTGGGAAGCTGCCGGTGAATGTACGGGTGATTGTTGAAGGGGAGGAGGAGGTTGGGGGCGAGGGGATTGCTGCGTTTGTGCGAGGAGCATGGCGACCAGTTGAAGGCGGATGTGGCGCTGGTTTCGGATACGGAGATGTTTGCGCCGGAGCTGCCGACGTTGTGCGTTGGGCTGCGCGGGATGATCTATACGGAGATCGAGGCGCGGGGCGCGCGGACGGATCTGCACTCGGGGATGTATGGCGGCGCCGCGCCGAATCCTTTTGTGGCGCTGGCGCAGGTGATCGCGAAGCTGAAGGATGAGAATGGAAAGATTCTGATTCCGGGTTTTTATGACAAGGTGCAGAAGCCGACGGATGCGGAGTTGAAGGCGTGGAAGGCGTTGCCGTTTGATGAAGAGCACTATCGGGAGACCGAGGTTGGGTCAGTTTCGTTGACCGGGGAGCCGGGGTTGAGCGTGCTGGAGCGGACGTGGGCTCGGCCGACGCTGGATGTGCATGGGATGCCGGGAGGGTTTATTGGTGCGGGCGCGAAGACGGTGATTCCGGCAAAGGCGGTGGCGAAGGTGAGTATGCGGCTGGTGCCGGATATGACGCCGGCGGAGAGCTTTGCGAAGTACAAGGCGTATGTGGAGTCGTTGACGCCGAAGGGAATTGTGCTGGAGGTGCGGATGATTCACTCGGGCGATCCGATTGTGGTGAGTACGGATAACGAATACGTGAAGGCAGCGACCGAGGCGATGCATGAGGTGTTCGGAAAAGAGACGGTGTTTGTGCGTGGGGGCGGGTCGATCCCGATTGTGGGGGACTTTGTGCGGGAGCTGAAGATTCCTACGGTGATGATGGGGTTTGGGCTGCCGGATGACAATCTTCATGCGCCGAATGAGAAGTTTCATCTGGCGAACTTTTACCGAGGGATCGAGTCGATTGTGCGGTTCTTGAGCGGTGTGGCGGGTTGATGAAGCGGGGGAGTTTGCCGCCAGTAGGGGGATATGTCCTTGCCGGAGGCAAAAGCTCGCGGATGGGAAGCGATAAGGCGCTGCTGGAATTGGCAGGTAAGCCGCTGGTGCTCCATGCGGTGACGAAGCTGCAGCGGTTGTGCGCTGAAGTAAGTGTTCTCAGCAATAATCCAGAGTTGGCGCGATATGGGCCGCTGGTGCGAGACCTGCATGAGGGGTGCGGCCCGTTGGGCGGGATTGAAGCAGCCCTTCTGAAGTTCAAAGTATGACTGGAACTTGATACTCCCTGTGGATTTGCCTTTTTTACCGACTTTTCATCTGGATGATTGGCTTTGGTCGGTGCTGCACGAGCCTATTCGAGACATTAAATTGTCCATGCTTTCGGTCGACGCTACTCCACACCCAGCGTTACTGATCATTCACCGGGAGTTTGCACCTTACCTGACGGTCTCTTTGGAGCGTGGGGAGTTGAAGCTGCTTCCGGCGCTTCGGGCAGCAAGTGAGGGCATTGCGGCCAAGCTGAAGACTAAAAGCAAAAAGGTTTTTGTGGAGATGCAGTGGGATGATCCTTATGCTCCGGCTGCGAAGGGTAGGACTGAGGCGTGGCTTTCAGCGACAGATGCCCAACGTAAGAACTGGTCTCTCTGGTTTGCGAATCTGAATACGCCGGAGGAGTTTGCGGAGGCGAAACAGCATGTGGATGCACTGGATACTTAGCGGGCGCGATAGGGTAGGCTAGATTTGCACCAGAAGTTGAGCGATTGGAGTCGCTGCTATGGCGGAGCCGGACAATAACGTTGATGCACAACAGCTCGGAACGACGGCTGATACACCTCTGATCGATAGTGTTTCGGCGGATGTGTCGGCTGAAGTCGGCGAGTTTATGGAGCAGGCGGCGCAGCAGAATGAGGCTGCGGCGGAGGCTATTCCGGACATCAAGAACAAGCCGGGATCGTATATCTCCTTTGAGCATGTGTACAAGTCGTTTGGCGAGTTTGTGGTGCTGGAGGATGTGAGCTTCTACGTGCTGCCGGGCGAGACGCTTTGCATTCTGGGGCGAAGCGGAGTGGGGAAGTCGGTGTCGCTGCAGATTCTGATGGGATTTCTGAAGCCGGACAAGGGTATGGTGAAGGTCGCGGGAGAGGATATCTGCGGTTTTAGTGAGCGGGAGTTGCAGGAGGTGCGGCGGAAGGTGACGATGGTCTTCCAGAATGGGGCGCTGTTCGATTCGATTACGGTGGGTGAAAATGTTGCGTTTCCGATGCGCGAGCGCGGGGACATGGCAGAGGACCAGATTCTGCAGGTCGTGAAGGGGCTGCTGGAGATGGTGGGGGTGGCGGGGATGGAGAATCTGCTGCCGTCGGACTTGTCGACGGGAATGAAGCGATCCGTTGCGATTGCGCGAGCTCTGGCGGCGCAGCCGGAGGCCGTGTTGTATGACGAGCCGACGACGATGGTGGATCCGTTGATGGCGCATCTTTTGGGCAACCTGATTGAGCGGCTGAAGCAGCAGTTGCATTTGACGAGTATTGTTGTGACCCACGACATGCGGCTGGCGAAGAAACTGGCGGATCGGGTGGTGTTTCTGAGCGCGGGAAAAGCGATCTTTTTTGGAACGATGGCCGAGATGGAACGGAGTTCTGACCCCATTTTGCAGGAGTTTCTCACGTTGGATGAGTTGGTAACCCCCGCGTAGGCGAATCCAGCCAGCCGGCTTCATGGGCGCTAGGAGTATTCCCAGGTGACCTGTTCAACTCCAGGATCTACATTGCATGTCAGGGACCGCAAGCAATCATCTGGCCGAAAAGAGAGGTATACGCATAATTCATAAGATATTGCAAAGAAACATTTTGAGTTATTGCCAAGCGGGGGTCTGACATGTATGGTGCAAATAGGATTCCGAAGACGCTTTTTGACGAGTTTTTCATTTTGTGAATGAAGAATAGAACTCAACGAAACCGAGTATTTCGGGTAGTGATTTACCTGTTACAAATTTGAATTATTTTAAATCGGTGATGTTCCTCGAACCTGATTCAGGCATCATACCGATTCTCAGGCCAAGGAATATTTAGTTGAAAGGCGTTCGCTATGGCGACACCGGACTATCTGCAGCAAGTTATTGTTTCAGGAAGAAAACATGCAGGAGGCGACAGACGCACGTCAGGGGTCGAAACCGGCTTATTTCGCAGGCCTTCGATAACGAGTTCTGTCTGGGCATCGCTCGACATGCTGACGGTAGTGGTTGCTGCAATGCTGGCGTTGCGGTTTCGCGTGGCGACCCCCCCCGAAGTTTCCACACTCCATGTTCTGCCTCATCTAATCCAATCCTCCCCTAACCTACTGCCATTCTATATTGGCTGGTTTGGGGTGTGCCTGGTGTTCTTTACTCGGTCTTATGGGCTGTATGGGCCGATTCAACATCGCAGCGGATTGCATGAGCAGCGGATGACGGTGCAGGCGTCGCTGACCTCGGGCTTGCTGCTTTGCGGCACGCTTTACCTGTCGAGTGGCGAATCGATTTCGCGGGTGGTAGTGGCACTGATGGTGGTGTTTACGACGTCGTTGCTCTGCCTGCGGCGGGCGCTTTGGCGGCGGATGGTTTATCAACGTTTCCGGGCTGGGGTTGAGACACGCAATGTGCTGATTGTGGGCGCGGGGCGGGTGGGACATGCGCTGAAGAACCATCTCGAGTCGCTGCAACACCTGGGATTCCGGTTCAAGGGCTTTGTCGCGTTGAGTGAACGCGAGGCGGAGTCTGGCGACGCGGACGTGATTGGCGACGTGCGGAACTGCCTGTCTCTGGCGCGGTCGTTGTTTGTCGACGAGATTTTCTTCTCGGTGCCGGCGGAGAAGAAACTTGTGATCGGCATGGTGGAAGAGGCACGCGTGGCCGGAATCGATGTCCGTGTGGTGCCGGACATGTACGACGGTTTGGCGTGGAATGCGAGGGTGGAGTACATCGGCCAGTTTCCGACCATTCCACTGCACCGGAAAGACTTCCCGATCGGCGGGATTCTGGTAAAGCGCGTTCTGGACATTACGGTTTCTTCGGCGGCGCTGGTGTTGGGGGCGCCGGTGATGCTGGCGATTGCGATCGCGATCCGTGTGGATTCGGAGGGCAAGACGTTCTATAAGGCGCACAGGATTGGACGCAAGGGGCGCGCATTCCCGTGCTACAAGTTCCGGACGATGGTGCACAATGCGGACAAGCTGAAGGCAGATTTGCAACATATGAACGAGCGGGATGGGGTGCTGTTCAAGATTGCGAAGGATCCGCGAATCACGAGGGTTGGGCGGGTGTTGCGGAAGTACTCGCTGGATGAGCTGCCGCAGTTTTATAACGTGCTGAAGGGCGATATGAGCCTGGTGGGGCCACGGCCACCGATGGCAGCCGAGGTGGAACAGTACGACCTGGCGCATCTGCGGAGGCTGGATGTGCTGCCCGGGATCACGGGATTGTGGCAGGTGGAGGCTCGTCAGGATCCGTCATTCGACAGCTATATCTCGCTGGATACGGCGTACGTGGAGAACTGGAACCTGATGATGGATTTGAGGATTCTGGCGCGGACGGTGGGTGTGGTGTTAAGCGGGACGGGGTCCTAGGCGGTAGACTTAAGACGTGAAGATAGCGCTTGCCCAGATCAACCCGACGGTGGGAGACTTCGTCGGGAATACGAAGAAAATCCTTGAATATGCAGCCCGTGCCGGAGATATTGGCGCAGACCTGGTGGTGTTTCCTGAACTTGCCGTCTGTGGGTATCCTCCTGCGGATTTTTTAGAGAAAGCTGTCTTTGTGGCGCGGGCTGAGCAGGCTGTCACTGAGCTGGCTGAATGGACCGGAGTGGCTGGACGTCCGGCGATTCTGTGCGGAACGGTGATGGCTGCAGTAGGCAATGTGGGGAAGCAGGCGAGGAATGTTGCGGCGCTGCTTTCGGCGGGGAAAGTGAGCTTCGTGCAGCAGAAGATGCTTCTGCCGTTCTACGACGTGTTTGACGAGCAGCGGTATTTCGAGCCTGGAACAGCGGAGACACTTACCTGCGTGGGTGGGCAGACGTTGGCGATCACGATCTGCGAGGATGCATGGAACGACAAAGATTTCTGGCCACGGCAGATGTATCCGGTCGATCCCGTTGAAAAGTTGATGGGGCAGTGGGCGGCGCAGAAGAAGGTCCCGGCGGGGGATCAGCGGATTATTTTGAACATTTCAGCCTCTCCGTATTGGCAGGGGAAACCGCAAGTGCGGCAGAGTATGTTGGCGGCGATTGCGGTGCGGCATGGTGCCTATGTTGCGATGGTGAACCAGGTTGGAGGCAATGACAGCCTGGTGTTTGATGGCTCGTCGGTGGCGATTCGACCGGACGGTGAGGTGGTGGCGCGGGCGGCTTCGTTTGCCGAGGATCTCGTGGTGTTTGATCCGGAGGACGAGGAGGCTCCAGTTGTAGACGCTGCGGTGGATCAGATTGCGGAGCTGTGGGATGCGCTGGTGCTGGGGACTCGGGACTATGTGAGGAAGTGCGGCTTCAGCAAGGTGCTGGTGGGGTTGAGCGGAGGAATCGATTCGGCGCTGGTGGCAGCGATTGCTGTGGAAGCGCTGGGGGCGGAGAACGTGATCGGGGTGGGAATGCCGACTGAGTATTCATCGCTGGGGTCGATTCAGGATGCCCGGAAGCTGGCGAAGAATCTTGGGGTGAGGTTCGAACTGCTGCCGATTCATGACGTGTTTGCGCAGTTTCAGCAGGTGCTGCAGCCGCTGTTTGCGGGGACGTCGTTTGGACTGGCGGAGGAGAATCTGCAGCCGAGGATTCGCGGGACGCTGCTGATGGCGTTGTCGAACAAGTTTGGTGCTCTGGTGCTGACGACTGGAAACAAGAGCGAGATGTCGACGGGGTATTGCACGCTTTATGGCGACATGGTCGGGGCGCTGGCGGTGATCGGCGATGTGATGAAGACTCGGGTGTATGCGTTGAGCCGGTATGTGAACCGCGTGAAGGAGATTATTCCGTGGGCGACGATTGAGAAGCCTCCGTCAGCGGAGTTGCGGCCAGGACAGATGGATACCGATTCGCTGCCACCGTATGAGGTGCTGGATCCGATCTTGGAGGCTTATGTGGAGAGATACTGCTCGGCGGAGCAGATTGCGGAGGAGCAGGGAGTTGATGTTCGGTTGGTGAAATCGGTGCTACAGCTTGTGGAGCGGAGTGAATATAAGCGTCAGCAGGCTGCTCCGGTGTTGAAGGTGACAAGAAAGTCGTTCGGAATGGGGCGTCGATTTCCCATTGCGGTCAAAGTTCAGGTGTAATAGAAGTGTCGCGTGGATAGCCGCGGCGGAGGATGGATTCTTTGAAGATTTCGAATTGGATGTTGGCAGGATTGGCGATGGTTCTCAGCGTTACGGTTGTTGCGGGAGCGCAAGCGGGGGCTCCGGCGGGTGCGCCGGCGCAAGCGGCTCCGGCACCGGCAGCAGGACAGAAGCCCGCGCCTCCACTGCAGCTGCAGGATATGGGGCAGCAAACAAAGGCCGATCCGTTTCCCCAGGTGAATCCGAAGTTTTTTACGGCGAATGAGCCTTCGGTGGACACCGTCAATGCATTTTTGAAGGCGCTGTGGGGGTATGACCCGAACCGCATCTGGCGAGTCGAGGCGATCCAGACAACGGCTGCGCCGAATGTAAGCAAGGTGGTGGTTTTTGTGTCGGACAAGGCGCCGGGCGCGAAGGTGCAGACGACGGCGTTCTTCGTGACTCCGGACCAGAAGCATGCGGTGGCGGGCGACGCGGTGGTGCCGTTTGGCGCGGCGCCGTTTGCGGATTTGCGGAAGACGCTGCAAGCTCGTGCGGACGGTGCGACGCGTGGCGCCACAGGCAAGGACCTGATGCTGGTGGAGTTCGCCGACCTGCAATGTCCGCATTGCAAAGAGGCGCAGGGAACGATGGACCAACTGGTGAAGGACTTCCCGAATGCCCGGGTGGTGTATCAGAGCTTCCCGATCGTCGATCTGCATCCGTTCGCGTTCAAGGCGGCGGCGTATGGGTATTGCGTTCAGAAGCAGAAGAACGATGCCTTCTTTGTCTATTCTGCGGCGGTGTTCGATACGCAGGAGGCTTTGACCACTGAGACGGGAGACGAGACTCTGAAGAACGCTGTGACGAAGGCTGGGCTGGACCCTGCAGCAGTGGATGCATGCGCGGCGACACCGGCGACGAAGGATCTGGTGACTGCGTCGATCAAACTGGCGCAGGATATCGGAGTCGAGCAGACGCCAATGCTGGCGGTGAACGGACATCTGTTGCCGTTGACCGGGGTTCCGTACGAGACGCTGAAGACCATCATCTCGTACCAGGCGATGCTGGATGGAGTGAGCACCGGCGCGACAGGGCCCGCGGTGGGAAGCAGTTCCAAGCCGCCTACTTTAGGCAAGTAGAGTCGTGAGCGGTGGGCTTTCTAATTTGAGATGACGAACGACTGCAGCTTGCTGCCCTGATAGTAAAACTGGGTCGCAGAGGACGAGACTTTTTCGAAGACGAAGGAATCTCGCGAGATCGAGGCCTTCGTTCCGTCGACTCCGGCGTAGTGGCCTGGGGGAAGCTTCCACACGACGGACAGGGTTTCGGCTTGTACCGGGTTGACCACGATTTCGGTCAGGGGCTGACCCTTCTTCAGGGTAACGAGGACGACCTTTTCGAGCAGGTTTTTTGGATCGTCGCCCTGGATAAGGGCCACGACGAAGGAAGAGTCCGACTTGGGATAGAAGTTGCCGATTGCTACGCCGGGGCATTGACCCTGATGCGCATTTTTCCAGATCTTCCACTCGGCAGAGGGGAGATCGAAGGGAGACAGAATCTTCCAGTGGTCCTGCTCAACGGTCGATTTGAGCGAATCGGGCAGTCCGCTGAGGCAGTCTTCGGCCCGTGCGTGCGCTGAGATCGAGAGAAGCATTGCGAGCAGGATCAATTTAGTGACGTTCATGGGTCTCCCTTTTTATTCTTGATCAAAGATACGTCATTGGCGATGAATTTCTTTCCGGCCTGTTTTGTTTAAAGGGCACAGGGCCGGGGACTTGACGGTGTTAGCCGACGGATCTCACTCGGGACGGCCTTCTGCGCCGTTCTAGGTCGCATGTGTACAATCGTTTCGTTGATGCCGTTGAAGGTGGTCAAATACTGAATGTGACCACCTTTCCCGACCTAACGGGTCAGCCGAGCGTCCTGCAGAGGCCGCGAGATTTACAGAGCTATCGTGATGCGCTCTAGATAGCGGGTGTTCTCCAATGGTGTGTGGCGAAGACCGTCGCGTGGAAGCACTCATATCTGATGTGGTGGACTACCGTGACCGCGAGAGCGGGAGACGGCCATGACCGCTCATTCCGCTGCTCGACATCGCAAGTCGCGCCTTGAGGAGCTTGGCGATTTCACTACGACCGCAAGCGTCATTCCCATTTCGCTGATCGCCATCGTCATCGGTGTTGTCGGCGCGTACATTGCGTGGCTTCTGTTGAAGCTTATCGGCATTTTTACCAACCTTTTCTACTTTCATCGATTCGACACCTCGTTCGCGTCGCCTGCAGGAAATCATCTCGGCGCCTATGCGATCCTGGTGCCGGTTGCCGGATCACTGATTGTCGGATTCATGGCGCGCTATGGGTCTGAGCGCATCCGGGGGCACGGCATTCCGGAGGCCATCGAGTCTATTTTGATGAACGGCAGCCGTGTTCGCCCGCGACTGGCCATTCTTAAGCCGCTGTCTGCGGCAATTTCTATTGGCTCGGGCGGGCCGTTCGGCGCGGAAGGCCCGATCATTATGACGGGCGGAGCTGTCGGATCGATGATCAGCCAGTTCTTCCACTTCACGAGTGTGGAACGCCGTACGTTGCTAGTGGCGGGCGCGTCGGCGGGTATGTCGGCGACGTTCGCAGCGCCGCTGTCTTCGGTGTTGATCGGTGTCGAACTGCTGCTATTCGAATGGAAGCCACGCAGCGCGATTCCAGTGGCGCTGGCGAGTGCGACGGCTTGCGTGGTGAGGCGTTACCTGCTGGGGTTGGGGCCGCTATTTCCAGTGCCCCCGCATCCGGCGTTTATCGGGCCCGCAGGAATAGGTAGTTGCGTTCTTGTCGGGCTGGCTGCCGGCGGCCTTTCGGCGCTGCTGACTCTCGGAGTTTATGCCGCAGAAGATTTGTTTCAAAAGCTGCCGATCCACTGGATGTGGTGGCCGGCAATTGGGGGAGTGTTCGTTGGAGTCGGTGGACTCATCTTTCCGCAGGCCCTGGGAGTTGGATACGACACGATCGCGATGCTTCTGCGGGAAAATGTTCCGCTCACTATCTTTGCGGGAGTCCTGCTGGTGAAGTCCGTCATTTGGATGATTTCGCTCGGCTCGGGTACGTCCGGCGGTGTGCTGGCGCCGTTGTTAATGATGGGTGCTGCGCTCGGCGGAGTCGAAAGCATCTTTCTTCCGCACTTTGGTCTGGGGTTCTGGCCCCTTGTCAGTATGGGGGCGATCCTCGGCGGGACTATGCGCTCTCCGTTTACGGGTATTGTCTTCGCGCTGGAGTTGACTCACGACGTCAATATGATGCTGCCGCTCACCGTGGCTTGCTTCCTCGCGCATTTGTTCACTGTCCTCACGCTCAAACGATCCATTCTGACCGAAAAAATCTCGCGCCGCGGTTATCACCTGAGCCGTGAATACGCACTCGATCCGCTTGAAATTCTGTTTGTCCGAGAGGTCATGAGGACGAATGTGGTTGTTCTGCCATGCGATCAAACGCTGGAAGAGGCGTATCACCTGATCCGCTCCACCAAGGGCCCAAAAGGCCAACATCTCTTCCCGGTGCTTGACCGAGAGAACGAGTTAGCGGGCGTGGTCACTCGAAACCAGTTGGTACAGCTCTACGAACAGATGGCGGACAAGGCTCGTAATACCAGACTTTCCGAAATCGCAACGCGTAATCCCCAGATTGCTTTTGCGGACGAACCTCTTCGAGCGGTTGTGAACCGGATGGCCGAGTCGGGCTTCACTCGTTTTCCGGTTTTCGATCCTGGCGGTGATGGGAAGATCGTCGGTATGGTGGCGTTAAACGATCTGCTCCACGCCAGAACGCGGAATCTCGAAGATGAACGCGCCCGCGAGAGAGTGCTGCGGATTCGTATGCCGTTTGGCGGCCAGGTGAAGGAACGCGAGGTTCCACTGACGAAGGGTCAGGATTTCCGAGACGAATCGAAGGCCGATCATTCAGAAGAGTAATGAGCGGGAAAATAACTAGGCGCTATTTTTTGACGATGTAAATGAAGCGGAGGAGGAAGAGGGTGGCTAGTAGGTAGAGCATCCAGTCCTGGCGCCTGGCGCGGCCGGTGAGGAGTTGGAGCAGGGCGTAGCTGGTGAGGCCGAAGCTGAGACCGTCGGCGATGGACCAGGTGAGGGGGATAGTGGCGACGGTGAAGAAGGCGGGGATGCCGATCTGAGGGTTGTTCCACTCGATGGTGCCGAGGCCGGTGAGCATGAGGGCGCCGACGAGGATGAGTGCGGGTGCGGTGGCGAAGCTCGGGATGGCTCCGACTAACGGGGCAATGAAGAGGGAGAGGAAAAACAGGATGCCGGTGACGATGGCGGTGACGCCGGTGCGGCCTCCGGCGGCGACTCCTGCTGAGGATTCGATGTAGCTGGTGACGGTGCTGGTGCCGGCGAGCGAACCGAGAATGGTGGAGGTGGCGTCGGCGAAGAAGATGCGGTTGAGGCGCGGGATGGTGTGGTCGGGGGCGATGAGACCGGCGCGCTCGGTGACGGCGACCAGGGTGCCGATGTTGTCGAAGAGGTCGACGAAGAGGAAGACGAAGATGATTTCGAGGGCGCCGAAGTGGAGTGCCGCGCGGATGTCGAGGTGAAAGGCGGTGGCGCGGATGGCCGAGAGATTGTAAGGGACGGGCTGCCAGTGGACCTGGTGGCAGAGGATGCCGAGAAGGGTGGTCGTGAGGACGCCGATTAGCATCGATGCGCGGACGCGAAGGACTTGCAGGACGGCGATGAGGAGGAGACCGAAGATGGCAAGTATGGTGGGCGGCGCGTGGAGGTTGCCGAGGGTTACAGTGGTGGCGGGGCTGGGAACGATGATGCCGGCGTTGCGGAATCCGATGAAGGCGATGAAGAGACCGATGCCTCCGCCAACCGCGGCGTGGAGTTGATAGGGGATGGCAGCGAGGAGGCGTTGGCGGATGCCGGAGTAGGTGAGCGCAAGAAAAATGATGCCGGAGAGGAAGACTGCGCCGAGGGCGGTCTGCCAGGGAACGTGCATGGCTTTGACGACGGTGTAGGTGAAGTAGGCGTTGAGGCCCATGCCGGGCGCGAGAGCGAGAGGGTAATTGGCGAGGGCTCCCATGAGAATGCTGCCGAAGGCGGCGCAGAGGCAGGTGGCGGCAGTGACGGCGGCGAGAGGCATGCCGGTTTCGGAGAGGATGGCCGGGTTGACGAAGATGATGTAGGCCATCGTGATGAAGGTGGTGATGCCGGCGAGAATCTCGGTGCGCCAGTTGGTGCTGTGGGCGGCGAAGCCGAAGTAGTGGGCAAGTCGCTGGGCAATTCGCTGCTCCGGGCGGGTGAGGATGGGGGTCAGTTCGGGCTCCTTCGGCTTGGCAACTTCTGGAAACTAGAATGAGTGGAGTGTGTACAGGATAGCGTGAGAGGAGATTCGGTGACTGCGGAGGATGTGAAGAAATTACTCGGGTTGAAGCCGCATCCGCGGGAGGGTGGATGGTATGTGCGGACGTATGAGGCTGCGGAGTTGGTGACGGCTGAAGCGTTTGCGGATGGGAGGTATGGGGGTGCGCGGCGGACGGGAACGGCGATCTACTATCTGTTGGAGCCGGAGACGTTCAGCGAGATGCATCGGCTGAGGTCCGATGAGGTGTTTCATTTTTACGCGGGGGACGCGGTGGAGATGTTGCAGTTGCGGGAGGGCGGAGGCGGGGAGATGGTGGTGATTGGGAACGATCTGATGCGGGGCCAGAGGCCGCAGGTAGTGGTGGAGCATGGAGTGTGGCAAGGCTCTCGGCTAATGGAGGGGGGACGGTGGGCGTTGCTGGGATGTACGGTGAGTCCGGGGTTTGAGTTTGAGGACTATGAGGTCGGCGAGAGGGCGAAGTTGTGCGCGGGATGGCCGGAGTTTGTGCAGGAGATTACGGCTCTGACGCGAGGCGTTTCTTGAAGCGTTTGTTTCTTTCCGGTGGGATTGAGATTTTTGCAACTGACGTCAGGATATGCCCGGTGCCTGACGTTACGTTCCCGGAGATATGGGATTGAGGGATGAACTCCAAGTAGAAGTGTTTGGGCTTGTGCATCGGAGAAGATAATTTTTGGAGGCGCGGGTCGGGATCGAACCGACGCATAAAGGTTTTGCAGACCTACCGGGCGGGATAGTGGCCTTTTGTTGATTGATGTAAGCTCTTGCCGAATTAGTGAGTTAGCAAGATGGTAAGCAAGTGTCTACGAGTCCCTCCATGCAGGTACTCCCCACAAAAGTCCCCACACCTTTAGGTATTGGGTCAGGTCGAAATCAGCGGGTTTGTAATACCGCCCCATCGCGCCGGCAACTTCGAGGCGAAGTTTCCGAAAAATGGGATGAGCAGGTCTACCGAATCGGAGAGACTATTGCCCATGAAAAATCCTACGCAGCACCTAATCGCGGAAGTACCACGCAGACAGGCCAGGGTGGGGATGACGATCGGGATCGACCTTGGGGATGTCTGGAGCCATTACTGCACGCTCAACGAAGATGGAGAAGTAGTGGGCCGGGGCCGGTTTCGTACCAGTCCATCGGGAGTCGAGAAGTGGTTTACCGATCTGCCTCCGGTGCGGATCGCGATGGAAGCGGGCACGCACTCGATCTGGATCAGCGAACAGCTTGGGGAACTGGGTCACGAAGTGATCGTGGCGAACGTGCGCGAACTGCGTGCGATCTCGCACAGCGATCGGAAGAGCGATCAGGTGGATGCGGAGAAGTTGGCTCGATACGCGCGGCTCGATCCGAAGATCCTGCGTCCGATTGCCCATCGTACGGTCGCTCAGCAGGAAGCACTGACGTTGATCCGCGCCCGCAACCTGATCGTTCGTCTGCGAACGGCTGCGGTGAACGCGGTGCGCGGGTTGGCGAAGCCCTGCGGCTATCGTCTGCCTGCCTCGTCCACGCTCTGCTTCGCGAAGCGATGCGTGGCCGTGCTCCCGCCAGGTCTGGCCCAGGCGCTCGGTCCGGTACTCGAGCAGATCGCGGAGATGACGAAGAAGATCAAGCACTACGACCGGCTGATCAAGCGACTCACGGAGACGGAGTATCCAGAAACACAAGCGCTGATCCAGGTCTACGGTGTCGGGCAGCTCACGGCCCTGACTTACGTTCTAACGCTGGGCAGCAAGGAACGCTTCCAGCGAAGTCGCGATGTCGGCTGCTACCTCGGTCTGCGGCCAAAACGCAGTCAGTCCGGGGATCGCGACCCGCAACTCGGCATCACCAAGGCTGGCAACATCTACTTACGTACCCTGCTGGTCGAGTGTGCCAACCATGTGCTCGGTCCGCATGGGAGAGATTCCACCTTACGACAGTGGGGTCTGCACCTGGCCTCGCGCGGAGGTAAGCAGTCCCGAAATCGGGCCATCGTCGCCGTCGCTCGCAAGCTGGCAGTACTGCTTCACCGCATCTGGATCACCCAGGAGCCATACATCCCGTTCTATGGAGTAGCAGCCTGAGGAAGGAGATCATGTCTAACTATTGCAACTACCCCGCGTCCCGATGACTGCGTGTCGGGTTGGGCCCTGAACGAGGCCGACCGATAACTGGCAGCATCGACTTCTCCTTCTGACCCCAACCGGCACAGAGCCCGAGCGGCTCACCAAAGTGCGAATAGAAACACGGTGGAGAACAATATGCGGACCAACTACAACAGAACAACAGAAGAGACTCAAAACGCCAGGAAAGAAAAACAGAAAACCCCTTGACCTAAATGACCTGCTCATAGAAACCCGACTTTTCAGGCTGTTCGGTTTCACCTTTCCGAGAAGCCGGTTATACGTCAACTTGCCAGAGGCATAGCCGATCCGACCGGGTGAATGAGTGACTTGGCCTGTTGGCAACAACTGAGAATTGCAGTTGCCAATAGGCCGACCTCCTGGAACTCAAGATTTCAGGCCAACCTTCGTGTTGCCCGTCATCCGCTCAGAATCCAGATGGTGTGGATCGGTGGTCGGACGAACCTCGGTCGAGAGACCCCCTTGCGAACTCGCCATCCGTGGACCGCAGCGCACAATCAGCGGACCGCAGCGCACAATCAGCGGACCGCAGGACACGAATGGCGAATCGCTCTCGAACTGAGCGCTCAGTAGTCTTCGTGCATGCGACGTAAGTTGTTCTGGTAGACAGTTGTGCCGACAGCTCGGCCCAGGCGAGCTCCCGCGTCCTGGTCGGTTCGAAAATGTATCCCACCGTAAACGCGAGCGTCGGAGATGTCGTCGGTAATCTGCCTGAAGGATCCGTAGTGCAACACAATGGTGGGGACCGCCGGGTTTGACAACGTAATCGCATGTCCAGCTTCGCCGTAAAGACGTCTCATGACCTCGGCTCCCGCACCGGATAAGGTGCCGTGGGCTGAGGGATAGCTCGGGAAACATGGGGCCGGGATGAATGGAACCCAGTTCGGATCGGGGTCGGTTTTCCGGTTGCCGTCCGTGTCACCTGCATGGATCGCGGTTTCGGGACGCCAGAAGTTGTAGTGGTACTTGTTGAAGAATGTAGTGACCGCGCCGTCGCTGAGCGCCATGTTGATCAGGGCAAAAGCCCGTGCGTTCTCGGACAGCGAATGCCACCCTTCTTGCGCGACGACCTGCCTTGCGGCCTGATTGAATACCTGGGTTGGCGTGGAGGCCGCGTAGTAGAGCACGACATCAGCCCGATCTTGTGGCCGCTCTGTGCTGTTGGCGCTCGCGCTCCCTACCGCCTTCACCTCGTTGTACGTCTTCGCGTATTGGTTGCTGTCAAGTGCTGGCGGCGGATCGAGGAGAAACTCACTGACACTCGGGATACCGAACGGGGTTATGTTCTGCCATTGAAAGAAGGTTCCGACCGCGATTCCATTCACGATTGGACAACTCGGCGTAGCCTGATAATCGCCAGGAACGGCCGGCCCGGGTATCTTGAATTGCGCCGGCGACGAGCCGTCGTTAGCACGAAGAGCGATCATGGCAGAAGCTGCGGCGTCGCCCGTCGCTATGCCGTCATTCTTGGCTTGACCGTCCGGTATCAGAGCCAGCGAGTTTGCGCGAGCAGTGAGGAGGGTGGACGCGCTGGCCGGGAAATAAGTACTGAGCACCCGATAGGCAGCCTGGATGGCTGCTGCGTCGGCTGAAGCGCCATGGGGCGCGACGATGCTCCCAAGATATGGCTGGTAGTCCCGAGTGATGGCGTTGACGGCTTCAAAGACAGCGAGTTGCACAATCGCTGCATATCGCGCCTGGGCGAACGGGCTCTGGCCGTTCGCAATAGCTGTGTTTACCGCAATCAGGTTCCAGTCCAGAACCGCATCGGCCTTCGCGACCGTAGGTCCGAACAGTAGAGTCGCCATTAACATGCATACGCCAAAAGTCCTCTTCGTTGCGTCACCATGCATTCGTTTCATTGTGCTTCCTCCTGATTCTTCACTGGCTTTCGGTCAGCGGTGATCGGCATATTTGCGGCAACGGAGGCTGTTGTCCATATCGGAGAGTGTGTCGCGGCGTTATGCTTTGTGTCGCTCTAAAGACAAGCGTGGGTTGCACTTGCGTCAGCCTCTACCGATGTGGTGTAAAATCGCTCAGCTTCATGGGGTGTGCCATGGCTTCCGAGCCAGCTGGAGTAGAGCAACCGATCCGGTTCGGCGAGGGCTACGCGGTTGACCTGCGTCCTCGGAGGCTCCGCCGTGGCATTCATGTGCTGAAGCTTGAGCGTATCCCGTTCGAGATCCTTCTCCTGCTGCTTGAACACCGGGACGAGATTGTTACCCGGGATCAAATCGTTTCCAGGGTTTGGGGCCAGGGTGTTTTCCTGGATACCGACAACAGTATCCGGGGCGCGATCCGCAAGCTTCGCCAGGTCCTGAAGGATGACGCCGAGAGCCCGCGGTTCATACAGACCGTTACCGGGCAGGGGTATCGCTTCGTCGCGCTGGTTATTACTCCCAAAGAACCAAGCGCAGCTTCCGAGCCAGAGGCAGCGGGTGTTCCCACCAGCGACCGGGATTTCGTGTCGGAACTCGATAGCTGGTTACAAGCCCGAAAACTGCGTTTAGTCGAGCCAGATCAGGATCGCACGGCGGAAAAGACGACGGATGCCGGAACCGGACAGGCGAATCGCAAGTCCTACAGGTGGCTTTTCGTTGGAGCAGCCGCTTTGCTCTCAGTCGCATGCCTTCTGTCATTCCGGGTAGTTCGGGGCTGGCGACGAGCATCGAACCCGCCTACACATTCTCAGGGCAAGATAGTCCTTGCTGTTTTGCCATTCGAAAACCTGAATCGCGATCCCGACCAGGAGTTCTTCAGTGACGGTCTAACTGAAGAAATGATCGCCCAGACCGGAAAGCTGAATCGGGATCGACTCACTGTGGTAGCCCGCAGTTCGGTTGCAAAGTACAAAGGCACCAATCTGACCGCGAAAGAGATCGGTAAAGAACTGAACGCGGACTATGTTCTCCAGGGCACCGTTCGCCGCTCGTCGGACCGTGTACGCATCACCGTCCAACTCGTCGAGGCTCAAAATCAGACAGACCTCTGGACCGAGAGTTACGACCGCGAACTCAAAGATCTGCTAGTCGTGCAGGACTCCGTCGTGCAAAGCATCGCGAGCCAAATACACATCGCTCTCACGGAAGAGCAGAAAACACGTTTATCAAATCCGCGGCAAACAAGGCCTGAAGCATACGAGGCGTATTTGAAAGGTCGCTACCACTGGAACAAGCGAACAGCCGACGGCATGCAAAAGGCGGAGCATTATTTTCAGCAGGCCATTGACAGCGATCCAACCTACGCCGCGGCATATTCCGGGCTGGCCGACTGCAACAGCGGACTTGCTTGGCACGGGTTCAAATCCCCGGCCGACGCGCTTCCGAAAGCTTACGCGGCCGCTCGTAAGGCGGTCGAGATCGACCCGCAATCGGCTGAGGCCCACGCCTCCCTGGGCCTTGTGTTCAGCCATGGTTGGAATTGGGCCGGAGCCGAGGCCGAGTTCAGGCGTGCTCTGGACTTGGATCCTCAATATGCAAATGCGCACCACTGGTACGGAGACTATCTTTCCATTAAGAGCCGCCATGACGAGGCGCTTGCCGAAGCCAGCCGTGCACTGGAACTCGATCCACTTAATCTCATGATCGGCACATGGGTGGCACTGCGATACTATCAGGCACGTGATTATTCCCGTGCAATCGAACAAGGTCGAAACTCTGTTGAGCAGGACTCGAACTTCGCAGCCGCACACCTTCTGCTGGGCGAGGGCTACGTTCAGGCAGGCTTGCGCAACGAGGGCGTTAGTGAGCTGAAGCGGGCTGCGAGTCTGTCAGGGGGTAGCCCACTTTACACGGCCCAGGTCGCGGTTGCCCTTGCAGCGGCAGGGCGGAGGCGTGAAGCACTCCGAATCGCACACGAGCTGGAGACAATCTCGAGGAAGCGTTACGTTTCGCCCTACGGGTTGGCTCAGATCTACGCAGCGTTGAAAAGCGATGAAGACACATTCAAATGGCTGCAAGCCGCGGATCACGATCGCGCTGTCTGGATGGGATACCTCGCCGTCGATCCGGTCTTTGATCGCTATCGCTCCGACCGTCGTTTTCAAGAGCTCCTCCGGCGAATCGACCTGCTCTGAGTTAGATTACGAAATCCCGGATACTCTACCGACAAGCGTGGCCGTCTGCATCCAGTTACTTGTCGAAAGTAGACAAGCCAAGAAAACAACAAGTCCTTCAAGCGACAAATAGGCTGCGAGAACAGCCTTTGTAGCTCTCGCCAGAAAGGTACCTTCAGGCTCTCCGGACAACTGATTGCTGGCAATTGATTTCGCTATGGCTTTCTCAATGAGCGCATAATCGCCAATGCACTCATTGACAAGTTAGGGGAATTCACTTGTCTGTATCGTCCGCTTCTCGGCAACTGTGCAGCTTCACTTAATGAAGACTGGCAAGAAACTCGTTCATCTCAGCAATGACCTGGGTTTCGTTGGTGAGGTACACATAGTGGTCCGCATTCGGGATGAGGACGACACGGGCGCTCGGCACGCCGCTCCTGAAGGCATTGGCCCAGGCTGTACAGCGTCCTGAATCGTCCGCAATCAAAGCGGCTTTGCGGCCCGCCTCGTTGGCAGGAAAGCGGTCCCAGTTGTGCGGGCAGGCATATATAGCAAGTGCGGGAACAGGAATGCTTGTGTACTTTTGCGCGCCGAAGTTGAGAGCGGCACCTATCGGCGAGCGCGGTGGTAACGGAGGCATGTTTGCGACCTCCGCGTTGCTCTGATGAAGAGTAGTCTCGAACTGTGCGACGGCCGCCTCCAGTTCCAATAACTTTTTCTGCTCATCCACTCCACCGGCCTCGATCTCGTTGATACGCCTCTTGATGTCGTTCATCTCGATCGTTATCGGCGGGTGCTCTGGATCATAGAAAGCAAAGCCGGTTGCGGCGTCGAGATAGACGAGCCCGGAAACCTTCTCCGCAAAGCGGCTGCCGATAGAGCTCAGTTCCTGGCCTGCAAGGGAGTGCCCCACAAGCACAGGACGTTCGATGTGAAGCGCCTTCATGACCGCAAGAACGTCATCCCCGAGGTGGTCCGCCGAGTAGTTGCCGTTGGCCGGTGCGGGTTTGCTCGATGCGCCAAATCCTCTTCGTGTGATGCCGTAGACATGATGTTGCCCGGTGAACCGCGGAGCGAAGCCATCGAAGCGATGCGCGGTATCTCCGGCCCCGGCGAGGAAGATGAGCGGTCTGCCGGAACCGCCCCAATCCAAAACTTCAAGTTGAACACCTTGTTCGACGGTGACCAACTGGACTTTATGCGGCGAGGAATCCGTCTGAGCGATCTCATGTATGGAAAGCAAGAGCGAGGCACTCAAGAGAAAGGGAATCTTCCATCGCTCACGCACTGGGATCTCCTCGAAAAGCGTTGGCACCAATATGTCAGATGCAACGGATTCTGGTACTGGGAAAGGCGCTTCTCTCCACTTGGCCGAAAAGTCGGCATCTCGGATAGGTTTCGTCCCGTGGTTCCCTGAGACCGTCCTACTGAACTGCCTTGAGCTCTTAGTTACCCAAACTGCCAAAACGCGCACCCAGACACGGTCACACGACAACGATACTTTTTGTAACACAAGCGAATACCCCATTCATCCGATTAGACCGCATGAATGGGGCACTTCGGTGTATGGGCTGAACGGCGGTTAGTACCTTGGGGTTGCGAGGAAGCCGTGGACTTCGCCGGCTTCGGGGCCGGAGGTGACGACGCCGAAGCCGGCGATCTGACCCTCGTCGTTGATGCTGAATGCGGTGATCAGATACATGGACGAGTTTGCCGGGATGAGCGCATTGAGATCGCTCATGTGGCCTTTGTGCCATAGAAATGCACGTGCGTTGCCGCCCGCCGGACCAGGCGCAGTGATGGAGGCTCCCACGACATCACCCCAGTTGTTCAGGCCAAGCCCGGCGCCGACGGCATCGCCGTCCAGTAAGCCGAGGTCGACCATGCCGGTCTGCCTGGTCCACAGGAAGGGATGAAAGGTCTGGTCGCCGGGCAGATCCGACTCCCCCGTTACCTGGCCTCGATTATTAATTGAAAAGGCCACAGTTCCTGAGCCGAGCAAGGTGTTGTTGATTGTTCCGCCGAGGTTACCGAGGTTGTGGACGGAGCCGTCGATGTCCCATAGAACAGCATGGGGACCGCCCAATAAGGGAGCGATCAAGGTGTTGGCGCATGTGCCGGTTGTGCCTACGGCTTGTCCGAGATCATTGAGTCCGAGGGCCATTCCGACTGTATCGCCGCGGAGGAGAGGAAGTTGGCGTATCTGTCCTGATTTTGGTCCCCATATGACAGGTTCATAGTCGAGTACCTGAGGGCCGGTGCCATTGATTGCCACACCGGGACGGCAATCGGGGTCGCGGTGTTTGTTCTCCGCGTAGCCAGAGACGACGCCAAGATTGTTGATCGCTCCGAAGCTGGCGTTGGTGCCTCCGAGAGTAGGGAGCGGAGTCATGACACCAAATTGCCACACGTAGGGTAGACATTGGAGACCGGTGAAGTAAGCGCAGAAGTTTTCGTTGTTGGGATCTTTCTTGGAGGTTTCGGCCTGGCCCATGACCTGATCTCTGAGGTTAACGCCGCCGGCTCCGCTGTTGGGTCCTCCGAGTCCTGGTGAGCTGATGTCGATTGGCCTCCCCTTGTACCAGAGGATCGAGTGAGATGTGCCGTCGGGGGCGGTATCAAAGCCGGCGACCAATCCGTTATCGGCGACGCCGGCGGCCTGGCTGAAGGGATTGCCGGATGGGCCGAGATCGGTGAGCTTGAATTGTGGCTGGGCTTGGGCGGCGAACGCGGGCGCTATCACTATCAGGATCAGCAGGGCTTTGGTTGGGGTGGTTGTGAAGAATTTGCGATTCATTTGGTCTCCTTGTGTTTGGCAGCAATTGGGAGCTGCTAAGTTAAATGGTTTTTGTTTTCTGCACACGAGCGAGCAGGGAGTTCAGGCAGATGAGGGTGGAACCGGTGGAAGTTTCTGACCGGTGCAGTTCTGGTGAGTTGACCCACTGCTCGAATGCAGACTGATCGAGGTTGGAGATGACTCCGACCTCTTCGAGCGCAATGACCTCGGCTTCTGCTGCACAGTAGGGGCACCAAGCTCGCCGGGAGCTCCGTCCGCGTAGGATCAGGAGGGATTCGGTTTCGATGGTTATCCTGGTGTGTGTTGGCATAGCGCCCTGCTTTCCTGCTTCCGGATCGATGTGGGTAACGGACCTGTGTAACGGAATGAAGGCAGCTTGCGGGAGAGGCGTTCGATAAGTCCTTACAAACGGTCGGAAAAGTTCGGAAAAGTTCTCGCAGTGGAGATAAGTGGCGTAAAACGAGGGATTTGCTTAACTCACGCAGAGTGCCTTCCTGCGCGGTGCGTGCTAGAATTCGACCTTCCAACGTTGGGTTTTTGAGTGAGGTGTGCCTCAATGATCACGAGCCCAGGCCAGAGAGCGAAGGAACTCTACGAGTTCGGACCCTTCCGCGTTGATCCGGAGAAGGAGACTTTGCTGCGAGAGGGCGAGCCGGTCGCGCTGACGCCGAAGACTTTTCAAATCCTTCTGGTGCTGATTCGCCACAACGAAGAGGTGGTGACTAAAGACGATCTAATGAAGGCCGTGTGGCCCGACACTTTTGTGGAAGAGGCTAACCTGAGCCGCAACATCTCTATGCTGCGCAAGGCGCTGGGTGAGACGGCACAGGATCACAGGTACATCGTTACGGTGCCGGGGCAGGGCTACCGGCTGGTGGAGAATGTGCACCTGATTCCGGATCAGGAGGTGAACATTGTTGCCGCGACCCACTCCATAGTGCATGTCGATGTGAAGGAGAGCAGGCCGTGGCCCTGGAGATGGCTCGCAGTGGGAGTGGTCATCCTACTGGTCGTCGGCCTGGGGATGTGGTGGCGGTTCCTCGCGCATCGGCAAACGGTTCTGGGGGCAAGAGACACAGTTGTGCTTGCCGATTTTGCGAACTCCACGGGCGACCCCGTGTTTGACGAGACGCTTCGTGAGGGGCTGGCGATCGAGTTGGAGCAATCGCCTTTCCTGAGCCTTATCTCGGACCAGCGTATCCGGCACATGCTTGGACTAATGGGCCATCCTGCTGATGCGCGGATTACTCCGGAGATAGCTCGAGGAGTGTGCGAAAGAACGGGGAGCGCTGCCGTGCTGGAGGGTTCGATTGCACCACTGGGGAGCCAATATGTGTTGGAGTTGCGAGCGAAGAGCTGCCGCACCGGCGAGGTGCTGGACCAGGAGCAGGTGCAGGTAACGAAGAAAGAAGATGTATTGAATGCGCTCGGTCAGATTTCCAGCCGGTTCAGAGAGCGGCTGGGTGAGTCGCTTACCACGATTCAAGAACACAACACTCCTTTGGATGAGGCGACAACACCTTCGCTGGAGGCGTTGGAGGCTTTCAGCATGGGCTGGAAGCTTCACATGACAAGCGGCGCTGGTATGCCATTTCTGCAGCGGGCCGTGGAGATTGATCCAAATTTCGCGCTGGCCTATTCGACGCTGGGGCGTGCCTATGCCGACGTGGAAGAAGGCGATCTCTCGGTGGCGAGTTCTACGAACGCGTGGCAGTTGCGGGACCATGCGAGCGATCGAGAGAAGTTCGTTATCGACGCTAACTATGCGATTCTCGCCACGGGAAATCTGGAAGCGGCGCGACAGACGCTGGAGGCCTGGTCGCAGGTGTACCCGCGTGACGCGGCGCCGCATGTGATGTTGTCGGGCTATCCGAACAAAGCCGCAGGTCGATTCGAAGAGGCGATTGCGGAAGGCCGAAAGGCGATTGAGCTTGATCCAGATTTTGCGATTGCGTATTTCAATATCGCAGTGAACAACGTCTATCTGAATCGGTTGGATGAGGCTGAGAATGTTCTTCGGCGCGCAGCCGGGCGGGGATTGGAGATCGACGAGTTTCTGATGCTGGAGTACGACATCGCCTTTCTGAGAGGCGACCGGGCGGAGATGGAGCGAGTGGCCGCGCGGGCTCGACAGAGGTCGCGAGGCGAGACGTGGATTTCGAACAAAGAGGCGTTTGCGCTGGCTTACTCGGGTCATCTGCAACGGGCAAGGGTAATGTCGCGGCGAGCGGTGGACCATGCGAGGCAGGAGGCGATGCCGGAGAGAGGAGGCGTGTGGGAGGCGGCAGCATCGATACGGGAGGCCTTGTTCGGGAACGGCGCGGAAGCAACTACGAGAGCGCTGGCAGCGTTGGCGCTTTCAAAGGATCGCGAGGTGGAGTATTGCGCTGCGTATGCGATGGCGCTGTCTGGAGAGACGTCGCAGGCTCAGGGAATGGCGGATGACCTTGCGAGGCGTTTTCCGGAGAATACGGTGGTGCGATTCAGTTATCTACCGGTGATTCGAGCGCAACTCGCGCTGAATAGTGGTGATCCGGCTAAGGCTATTGAAGAGCTGCAGGCTGCTGCTCCTTATGAAGTGGGCGCGGCACGTGACTTCTGCGGGGCGCTGCATCCGGTGTACGTGCGCGGAGAGGCTTATCTGGCCATGGCTAAAGGCCAGTTGGCGGCGGCAGAGTTTCAGAAGATTTTGGATCATCGTGGGGTTGTAGGAAGCGAGCCGATCGGAGCGCTGGTTCACTTGCAGATGGGAAGGGCTTTGGCACTGGCGGGTGAAACGGATAAGGCGAAGCAGGCTTATGAGGACTTTTTTGGGGAGTGGGCAGGAGCGGATGCTGCGATACCCGTCCTGAAGCGAGCGCGTGACGAGTATGTGAACCTTGCTAGCTTCACGTAGCCTTCTTATTCGAAATCGGTTTTCATCGAGCACTTAATTGTTATACGTAAGTTGTCACCTTAGTACCCACAAACGCGCTTGTTTTCACTTGGCCGAATAGTCGGCTTCTCGGACAAGTGACGTCCCGTAGTTCCTTGAAAACGGGGTTTTGGGAAACTACGCCCCTAGCAGCCTGTGGTGTAAGTAGCTGATTTTCGGCACGAGCAGCGGGCGGTATTCTCACCTTACCTATAGTGGGAGCAGCCTTCAGAGGAGCGCGTTGACGATGGTCAGAGCTGTCCTGTTCGATCTTTACGAGACGCTGATCACCGAATCCGGGACCCAGCGCGCCGGTGTGTCCTCGCTGGGCCCGGAGCTCGGGTGTGAGCGGGAGGCTTTTCGTGGCCAATGGAGAACGCTTCGTCCTGCCGTGACGGTCGGTCGTTTGTCTTTCCGTCAAGCGCTCAGTGACATTGCGACCAGACTGGGAAGCCACGCTGAAGATGCCACGTTGCAGCGCCTGTACGAGGCGAGGATCCGTTCGAAGGCAGAGTCCTTCGAGCAGATTGAAGATCCGATCCTTACGATGATCGGGCACCTTCGCAGTCGGGAATTGCGCCTTGGAGTCGTCAGCAACTGTTTCGCGGAGGATGTTACGGCTTGGCCGCAATGTTCCCTCGCCTCGGACTTCGACTGCACTGTGTGGTCGTTTGAAGTCGGCATGGCCAAGCCCGATCCAGAGATCTACATAGAGGCCACTCGGCGACTGTACGTGGATGTGACTGAAACCTGGTTCATCGGCGATGGGATGCACGAGGAACTTTCGGGTGCAGAGCGGGCAGGTCTCCGCGCATTCAAAGCACTCTGGTTCCTGCGACGTTGGCCTAACTTCCGAGAAGAATCATGCTCTACCTCTGTCGTGAGTGTGGCAAGCGTCGAGGAGGTCTTGAGGCTCGTCGAACAATCAGAGCGGTCCGCCCGATAGTGCGTTTCTACGGCCCAGGCGCGAGGTTGGCGCATTTCGCGGAGCGGCCCTGACCAGGCGTTACGACTGACTTTTACCACAGGCTGCTAGACAGAGTGATCGAGTCCGAAACTGACGCTGCTAACAGCGTAAAAACAGCGAGGGAATTCCCCCGACCCTCCCAGTTGCCTACCGCAAAATGATTAGGACAACTCGGACGCCATAAAAGGGCCAGCATGGTTTTCGGACCAGTACGCGCGCGCGAGGGTGGCATGGGGACGCTTGGTATTTCCGTCTGAGGCCGCAGCGGACTCGTGGGAGGCGTCTGCCAACTTATGCAGAGGTCAGGATGCGCCGAACTTGTACGGCTGCCCAGGAGCCACCACGCGCGGCGGTGATGCCCCTCTCGTTTAGAGCATTTGCGATTTGCTGAGGTGTGGTGCAGCCCGTCGCTTGGATGTCAGCGATTACGGGCAAGAGGTCTTCATTCCTCTTGGCTGCGGACGCGCTCCGGACGGCGGCGCTAGCAACGTTGCCTTTGCGCGCCATGCGGCTCATGCGGTCTAAGGTCCCACGCTGACCACCCAGCTTCACTCCGCGCGCCTTGGCAGCGCCAAGGGCTGCCTTCGTACGTGCGGAGATCATTGTGGCCTCGTGCTCGGCGACGGCGGCGAGAATGTGAACGGTGAGGCGGTTAGCCTGAGGGAAGTCAACGGCGACAAACTCTACCCCAGATTCCATGAGCGACGAGATGAAGTGAACGTTGCGAGCAAGGCGATCCAGCTTGGCAATGATTAGGGTGGCGCGGTGCAGCCGGCAGAGTCGGAGTGCTTCCGCTATGGCGGGGCGGTCATTCCGTTTGCCGCTTTCAATCTCCACTACCTCACGCACCAGCGCCCATCGCCCGCCATTGAGGTAGCAGGCAACCGATTCGCGCTGCGCTTCGAGTCCCAAACCGCTCACACCTTGCCGGGCCGTTGAGACTCTCAGGTAGCTTACGAATTTGCCATTTGCCATCGCTTTTACCTCACAGAACGTTTGCTTCAACGTTCGATGTGGTAAATGTACTAGAGGTGACAGCTATATACAAGGGGAAACTAATAGCGCTAGGGTCTGCGGATTTTGAGTCCCCGCCTAGTTGCCATTTTCACTGAAAATCCACTGTTCTCAGCGATTTCGCTAACCCGGCCCGTTTGGTCGGTGAGGTTCCGTGACGATCAATTGAGGCTCGATGGTCACGAAATTGGTCACGTTCACCACCGCACGATCGATCGACAGCCAGCCACCAGCACCTCCATCGGATGCGAGATTAAGGGTCTCGAGGGCCTGGTTCGCCTAACCTAGGAAGAACCGCCAAAGCGCGTTGTCGGTGCCCTGGAAGTAGACGGAATCGGCAGCGGCGGCAGGCGTGGATGAGGTTGTGTTGCCTCCGAGATTGACCTGTTGCGTGCCGTCGGTGTGCATCTGCCAGAGTTTGTTGTCGGTGCCCTGGAAGTAGACCAATTGGCCGATTACGATCGGCGAGGAAGACGTGGTGTTGTTGCCCGGCTGCGATTGCTGGGTCCCGTCATTGAAGACCTTCCACAGTTTGTTGTCAGTGCCCTGGAACCACACCCAGCCATCGGTGGTAACGAATGGCGTGGACTTGGTGGTGTTGTTGCCGATGTGCAGTTGACCGGTACCGTCGTTCTTCACCTTCCACAGCTTATTGTCGGTGCCACGGAAGTAGACCCAGCCATCTGCGGTCGCAAACGGCGCCGAGGAGGTAGTGTTGCCGGCGATCTGATTCTGCTGTGTGCCGTTGGTCTGCATGCGCCAAAGTTTGTTGTCGGTGCCCTGGAAGTAGACCCACGGCCCAACGACAAATGGCGACGAAGACGTGGTGTTGTTGCCCGGCTGCGATTGCTGGGTCCCATCATTGAAGACCTTCCACAGTTTGTTGTCAGTGCCCTGGAACCACACCCAGCCATCGGTGGTAACGAATGGCGTAGACTTGGTGGTGTTGTTGCCGATTTGGAGTTGGGTTGTACCGCAGAGATTCACCTTCCACAGCTTATTGTCGGTGCCACGGAAGTACACAAAGTTATCCGAGGCTATAAACGGCGTTGACGAGGTTGTGTTCATCCCAATCTTGTATTGACCCGGTAGCGGGGACGCAGCCGAAGAGGAACAAAAGTTCTTTCCTTGGGACTGGATGTCTGCGGCCCGGTTGTAAATCCTCTGGACATTCCAGGTGTTTGGTCCAGCTGTGATCGTCACGGTCTGACCGTTGCAGATGTCGCCAATTTCGTCGCTCGTATTTCCAAACCAGCCATTTGGAAATTCGGGATCCGAAATCATTTCTGCAAATTCGTGACTGGTGACCTGAGTTCGCCGCTGCTCCTGCGTCTCTGTTAGGTTCAAAGAGCAGTTGCATGCCTGGTTGAGCTGGAGGCGCCAGAGTTTATTGTCGGTACCCTGGAAGTAGACGGAATCGGCAGCGGCGGCAGGCGTGGATGAGGTTGTGTTGCCTCCGAGATTGACCTGTTGCGTGCCGTCGGTGTGCATCTGCCAGAGTTTGTTGTCGGTGCCCTGGAAGTAGACCAATTGGCCGATTACGATCGGCGAGGAAGACGTGGTGTTGTTGCCCGGCTGCGATTGCTGGGTCCCGTCATTGAAGACCTTCCACAGTTTGTTGTCAGTGCCCTGGAACCACACCCAGCCATCGGTGGTAACGAATGGCGTGGACTTGGTGGTGTTGTTGCCGATGTGCAGTTGACCGGTACCGTCGTTCTTCACCTTCCACAGCTTATTGTCGGTGCCACGGAAGTAGACCCAGCCATCTGCGGTCGCAAACGGCGCCGAGGAGGTAGTGTTGCCGGCGATCTGATTCTGCTGTGTGCCGTTGGTCTGCATGCGCCAAAGTTTGTTGTCGGTGCCCTGGAAGTAGACCCACGGCCCAACGACAAATGGCGACGAAGACGTGGTGTTGTTGCCCGGCTGCGATTGCTGGGTCCCATCATTGAAGACCTTCCACAGTTTGTTGTCAGTGCCCTGGAACCACACCCAGCCATCGGTGGTAACGAATGGCGTGGACTTGGTGGTGTTGTTGCCGATTTGGAGTTGACCGGTGCCGTCGTTCTTCACCTTCCACAGCTTATTGTCGGTGCCACGGAAGTACACAAAGCTATCCGAGGCTATAAACGGCGACGAAGAGGTGGTGTTGCCGGCGATCTGGTTCTGACATGGGCAGGTCTCGACGATGCATGCGTCATTCAGGGCTGGAATCACGGCGTAATAGCAGTTATTGCCGTTTTTTGTGGTGAAGTAATTGTGGTAGCCAAACGCATTGTCGCCTGTCGGCTCGCACATCACTGCGGTGTTGGAGTCTTTGACGGCTACGGTTTCATCGAGATAGATAATGACGACCTGACTGGTGTTCCGGGCAGGCGGTGCCGGGATCTTGCCGCTGTCGATTGCACTCTGCAGGGTTGTGTGGATGCCGTTGTCGTCAAAGGTCCCGGTCGCGGTTGGGGCGAAGGATTCGCCGGTGAAGGTGGCGCTGTTCTGGCCGGTTCCACCGCCATATTGGCTGAGGATATTCATCCAGGTGCTTGCGGACATGTCCTTAAGAAACTGAACAAGCCGCGCCGACTGCACCTTGTGGTCACGATCCGACCAGTTTGCTCCCCAGAAGGTCGCATGAATTTGCGGACAGGAGATTAAGGGGCCGCCGTTGTAAACGAGATCGCCGTGTGCGACTCCAGCGCGCGGGCTGGAAGGAGCTTTGAGACGTGCTTCAACGCCACCGACTTTTTTTGCCATATATCCTCCTAGCAGTTTGCCGTGGAAAGAACGTGCACTGTGTAGTGCAGGAAAAACGCTAACCGTTACATTAATCCCAATTCACTTCTCGAAGGAAACGCGCGAGCACAAAATTTGAGGCATTGTGCGTCATGATTTGCAACAGCCTTGACGCATCTCTCGATTTTGCTTTGATTTGCCGATACGCAAGAAGGGTTGCAACACACGTGCATCAATGGTTTGCGTTTGGTGCCGGGGAGGGGACTTGAACCCCCACGACCTGATTAGGGTCTGCGGATTTTAAGTCCTATTTTGACCTGGGAGGCACTATCTCGCACTGCCCTGCACCGAGCCGAATAACAACAACAGATTGAGTGAGTTGAATCGGTTATCCACATCGCACTTTGTTGCACCAAAAAGAACCAAATCACAGTACAAAGTGGCACCAAAAGCGGCACCAAATCTACTTTCAGACCCGGCGCATTTGCGATCCCGTGTTTTTTGGTGGTTCCCTCTAAGCTTGTCGGATCTCCGTCGTCAGGCCTATCTACAGCCGTCTAGGGAACCGTCGTCTATGGGCACTTTCTTTCTCGGCTAGCGAAACTTCTCGTGTTCGCGATCATGGCGAGCACGCATTCGGTTATCTCACCCAATCCGGACACTCCTATGCGCGACGGTCATTCCGGTCCCTGTAGAAAAATGCAGGATAACTACTACCAGCAGCGATGTCGCGCTATCAGGTGTGATGAGGGATCCTCACAGCGTAGGACTTCTGGCTAGCACTCCGACCGCGATTTCGAACGGATGCGGGCTACCTAAACAGCTACGACAACGGTTTACAGGGAATGGTGAAGCGATGAAGGCGACAGCACTGCTAAGGGATCTCGGCCAGAGCCTCTGGCTCGACAATATAACTCGTGACCTACTGAACAATGGCACACTCGAACACTACATCGACGATCTTTCGATTACGGGACTGACGTCTAACCCGACGATCTTCGACCACGCTGTGAAGAATAGCGCTGCGTATGACTCGGCGATTCTTGATGGCTCGCGTCGCGGTAAAAGTGGGGAGGCGGTATTCTTCGATCTCGCTTTGAAAGACATAACGCGAGCAGCGGATCTTTTTCGACCCGCTTACGATCGCACAAATGGTGTCGATGGTTGGGTATCGTTGGAGGTTCCACCTTCTTTCGCCTATGACATGACAAAAACCCTCGCCGCGGCGAAGGATCTCTTCGCCCGCGCAGCGCGACCGAATGTCTTCATCAAGATTCCCGGCACTGTCGAAGGCCTTCCGGCAATCGAAGAGGCGATCTTTGCGGGGGTGCCCATCAATGTGACCCTACTCTTCTCGTCCGATCAATATGTTGCTGCGGCCGAAGCATACCTCCGTGGAATTGAGCGGCGAATCGCTGCAGGTCTCAAGCCGGTTGTCGAGTCGGTGGCCTCGGTGTTCATTAGCCGTTGGGACGTGGCCGTCGCGAACAAGGTACCGGAGCATCTCAGGGGACAGCTTGGAATAGCGGTTGCCGGCAAAGTATATCGGAGTTACCAGGCGCTGCTGCGCTCGCCGCGCTGGCAACGTGCCTACAACTTTGGCGCCCACGCCCAGCGACTTCTATGGGCAAGCACTGGGACAAAGGATCCGGGGCTGCCGGATACGTACTGACGTAAGGGCACTGACGGCGCCGCTTACTGTGAACACCATGCCCGAAGCAACGCTCATTGCTTTCGGGGATCATGGCGAAGTAGATCGTGCGATGTCAGCAGATCAGCCCAATGTCGAAGACGTCCTGCGGCGGTTCTCAGAAGCGGGAATAGACATCGATGCATTGGGCCTCGAGCTTCAAAACGATGGCGCAAAATCGTTGGTTAAGTCCTGGATCGAATTGATGGATGTTATCAGCGCAAAAGGTGCTGAACTGGCGCGGGTCGGATAGGCAACCGGGAGAAATCAATGCATTTCTGGATACACAGGGCTTATGGGAAACGCGACGCGGGCGACGGTATTCGCATCCTCGTTGGTACCGCCCCCATCACCAGCCCATGAGCGGTGCACTCCGGCGCACTATGCACCTAGATAGAACTACAGTATTTGGACTGTGGGATGCGATGTCGCCGCGAAAGAACTTTTCGAACAAAATCGTGGAAGCTGAAGCCAATCCGGCGTCGAGCCGTCGGGTAAAAGCGCCTCCGCTGGACGGAATGGAGTGGACGACCATGAACGAAGACGACGCTGATGAGAGCCTCTTAGTTCTTATTGGAGAATTGCTCTATAAGAACCAGTTACTTCGTGAGGCCATTGCATCGAAGGACGAGATTATCGAACTGATCATCAACCATTTGATGATTGCGGCCACATCCGCTTGCTCGTGTGGTGTAGCCAACCAACTAACGTTTGTCCGGAATACGGTCAAAGAGCGGGATGTCGAAGTTAGCGCGCCGCAAAAGGTACTGCTTCAACGAATTCTGCAATATTGTGAAGCACCCGGATCGACAGCGCGCCAAATTCCCCTTGGGACGCGGCGATCAGAGCTGCAGAAAAAATACAGGTTGACCCCTATGATTTCCGCGGTTTCTGAAAAAGGATGCGGATCCTAACATAACCAACGAGAGCCAACCGGCAGCGCGTCGCTGTTTGAGGGCAGTAAAGACACAAATTACCGAGGAGGCAATTCCTATGAAACTGACATGGCACGGCAACAAAGGGTGGAGCGGCTACCTTGCAGCCAAGAACTCGACACAGGGAGGTGACCGATGAAGGCGATCGTGGTGACGGATCAGGCTGCGGGAACGGCCGGGTGAAGCTGGTGGAGCGGCCCGAAGCCGCAGGCGGCGATAAACGACGTCGCCGTTCAGATTCGATGCGTTGGGATTCACCGGGACGAAGCCTGAACGGTGGCCCTCGACCTGGACCGATCGCGTCGGCCGTGACCGGACGCTTCAATCCCGGCGACGAACTGGCCGGGAGTGGTCACTGCTCTCGGCTATGGCACGACGGGGCCTCGATTGGACAGCGGGCGTTCGGCCTCACGGACGGTATCGCGACGGCACGCTGGCGGAGTATGTGGCCGTCGAGGATGCAACCTCACCCCGCTGCCGGGTGACGTCGACTTCACGGTGGCCGCGGCCCTCGTGATGCCGGGGCTGACCGCGTGGCAGGGGCTGTTCGAGCACGCCGCCTTCAGGCGGGGCAGAGCGTCCTCGTGCACGGAGCGGCCGGCATGTTGGTTCGATGGGCGAGCCGAGTAGCACGTGAGCGGGCGCCGACGTATCGGCACGGGGCGCGCTGCGGCCGTCAGAGGCGCTCGACTTCGGCGCAAGGTAGTTCGTCGATCTCGATAAGGACGCTCTGGAGATGTTGGGCGGGGTCGATCTGGTTTTCGATGTCATCGGCGGCGACATCGCGAAGCGGGTCTGCGGGCGTGATTCGCGCCGGAGGAACGCTAGTGACGTCACCGGCCCGACGAGGCGCGGCCCTCTCTGGCGGCCGACGTCGACTTCGTCGTCGTACCGGATTGCGCCCAATTGGTGAGCTTGTCCAGCGGCTCGGCATGGTCGGCTGTGGACAGATATGCGGACGCGGCCTCGACGATGCGGTTGCTGCCTTCAACCGGACCGACGGGTTAAGGGATAGACGATCATCGTGTTGTCGTGAGGACTTGGGCATTGCCCAACGCCCACGCCGTATACTTTCCATACCTTCGCGAATGTGCTTGAGCATCGACGTGCTCAAGCACCGCGCGTCGGTGGGCCCAGACAAGCCGAAAGACGCGCTTACTTCTTCAATCAGTCCGTGGCCTACTGTTTTCTGCGGTTGCAACTTTGTATTGTTCGAGACCTTCTGAGGACGACATTCATTGGAAGCTCAATTGCATGTGTTCGACTGATTGGTGACGCAGCACCAATACTGAGGAGTGCATAATGGCTATCATCTCGCGAGGCTTTTCCGGTCGACGCAGCGCAGCAGGCGCAAAACTCCCGCCCGGTCAATATCTCACCACTGATTTTCCTGTCTTGTCTGCGGGACCAACACCACACATAGCCCTTGATCGCTGGGAATTCACCATCGATGATGGCAGCAATGTCTTGAAGCGATGGGACTGGAAGTCATTTCGTGAGTTGCCCAGCGAAACGATTACCACTGATTTGCACTGCGTAACGCGGTGGTCGAAACTAGGCACTTCGTGGGAAGGTGTTCTGCTCGATGTGCTACTGGCAGATCTAAAGACGGATTTGTCCTACGCCATGTTCCGTTCGTATGGCGATTACACGACGAACCTCCCCCTGAAAGATGTCATCAACAAGGCCTGGATTGCGTTCAAATACGACGGTGCCGACCTCGCGCCCGAGACGGCGGCCCCGCGCGGCTTCTGGTTCCTCATCTTTATCTGTGGAAGAGCGCCAAATGGGTGAAGGGACTGAGCTTGATGCCGTACGACAAACCGGGATTTTGGGAGAGTCTCGGCTATCACACCTATGGTGACCCATGGAAGGAACAGCGGTACTCGGAAGAGTGACGTGGCGTACCGCAAGCGTTGTCGGACTGCACGACGAAACAGCGACCGCGCGGACCCTCGCGCTTGTGGCGCATGATTGGCCGGGCCACGTCGCCGGTCAGCACGTGGACGTGCGCTTGACGGCTGCTGATGGATATTCTGCGGTTCGATCCTACTCCATTGCCTCGGCTCCGAGTTTGGATGGGCGCATTGAAATCACAGTCGAGCGACTGCCGAACGGCGAAACTCGACCGTACCTGACGCAGGAAGTCATGGTCGGCGATGAGCTAGAATTGCGGGGCCCGATTGGCGGATGGTTCGTGTGGCGAAGCGACCAGACGGAGCCGATCCAATTGGTAGCTGGTGGCTCCGGCATCGTTCCTCTTATGGCTATGCTTCGCTCGCGTCGTTCGGCCGGCAGCAGCGCACCATTCCGATTGCTGTATTCCGTCAGGGAACCAGTGACGGTTTTTTACCGCGATGAACTGCGGGCATTATCAAATCAAGGCGACTCAGTAGTGATCACTTACGCGTACACGCGAGCGACTCCGAAGGATTGGCCGAGACCCGCCGGACGCATCTGATGCACCACTCATTGCGACGGGTACATGGCCTTCGACTCTTCGGCCAACCAGCTACGTCTGCGGCCCGACCTCATTCGTTGAACATGCCACAGAAGTCCTGATCGCTGCCGGCCACGATCGCGAAAAGATCAGGACGGAGCGCTTCGGCGCCACAGGAGAACGGAAATGAATGCATCTTTGAACTACCTTGACGGTAATGCTGCCGCAGGTGAATTGAGCAGAATATTCGCAGTGGATATCACAAGCGCAGAAGGACAGTGTGTGAAAGTGTGGTGCAAAGAAGCGATTTGCCGAGGCGCATTTGTATTTACATTGCCCCGGCCTCGTTGCGCGGTGTGCGCTTTGCGGGCATGTACTGCTACGACTTGTGAACGTTCGGCAACGCGTACTCCTCGATCTTAGCGGTATGAAGCAATTACCTTTACAGCCTGCCAATAAAAACTGACTCCCTAGATGTGTTGCTTTTTGTGTGCTTTGGCAAATGGAAACGAGGA
>CAVVNO010000010.1:0-12323 GCA_963749665.1 uncultured Acidobacteriaceae bacterium
GGTGCGTTTTCCCCGAACGATCCGCAATCCACAGATCGCGCTCAAACGCATCCGTCTTCCAGTTTGTCCGGGAAACCTCGTACACCACGTGCTGCCCATCAGGAGACAACGCAGCCCCCGAGGCGGATTGCGCCTCGAGTGCCTGATCGATACTGGGCACAGTGGAGGCAGCCTGAGCACAGGCAGGTCTTGTCTGCAACAAAAACGGCGCAATGCCGCAAAGACAGGACACGCAGATCACAGGAATTTGCGCTTTGAACCACAGGGTAGGAGTCATACGCGACAGTGTCGCATACCGGGGAGCACTGCTATCAAATTTCTGACCCTAAGCCGCCGGCTCGCCCTCGAAGTAGAGATACTTCCGCCACGCCGCATCCGCGCTGCCGATCATCCGCATGATGTGCCGCGAGGTATGCAGCGTGAATGGCCGCGGCTCCCGCTGCAGCTTCATCTCCGTCAGCTCATGCAGCATCTGGTTGCCCTTCCGCCGGTTGCAGTTATGGCAGCAGGCCACCAGGTTCTCCCACGTCGAAAGCCCACCCCGCGACCGCGGAATCACATGGTCCAGCGTCAACTCGCCCGCCGTCAGCACCACGTTGCAGTACTGGCAGCGTTCCGATCGCGCAGCAGAATATTCTTCCGGCTCAGCGCCCGCGTCTGGTGCGGAATCCTCCGGTACTCCAGCAGCCGGATCACGCTCGGCATCGCCACCCGCATCCGCGCCGCATGCAGAATCTGCGCCCTGCTCCTCCTCCGTCCGTGCCACGCCCTTCAGCACCAGCACCAGAGCCCGCCGCGCCCCGCAGATATTGATCGGCTCATAGCTCGCATTCAGCACCAGCACCGGAGTCTGCATCGCCGGCTGCCGAAACACTCCCACCCGCACATCCAGCTCCGCAGTCACGCGGCCCGACGCATGCCCATGCCCCGTTCCCGCCACCATACCCCGCGTGTCGTTTCCCAGCTCAGCCCCTGCTTCCGCATCTTCCCCGATTGCATCTCCACACCCTCCGGTTCCATCTCCTGTTGCGCGTCGTGTTCAAACTCTTCGATCACGTCAACGTCACTATCTGCATCCCAAACTGCCGTCTCCGAGGGCTGTCCCACGAAGCCACCATCTCCCGTTGCGCCCGCGATACTGTCGCCACCCAAACCTTGCTCGCTCCAGCCCGCCGCAGCACCCGCGCACACTCCCGCGCCGTCGCACCAGTCGTATAGATGTCATCGACCAGCAGAACCTCGCGCCCAACAAGCGCCGAGCCATTCGCAACAGCGAATGCCCCTTGCAGATTCCGTCTCCGACCCTTCGGCGTCAGCTCAAACTGGCTCTCCGTATCCTTCACTCTGCGGATGACGCCATGCCGCCTGCAGCTTCCACTCTGGCCGGCTCGTCTTCAACTCGGCAAGCGCAGCATCCGCCAGCAGTACCGCCTGGTTATAGCCTCGCTCGCGCTCCTTCGAAGGAAACAACGGAACCGCCACCACCAGCAGCTCTCTGCCAACTTCGGCTTCCAGCATCTCGATGGCCCGGGCCAGCATCCTACCGAGCGGCTTTGCCACCACGCTCATCCGCTCATACTTCAGCAGATGCACCATCTCACGCAACTCATCCTGATAGATCGCATAGGCTACAGCGCGCTCAAACTCCGGCGGCACCATCCGGCACAGCGAGCACAACAAGCCTTCCACCGGGAATTGTCCGGCAAACCGGACGCCCTCCATATCGAGCGCTTCCCCGCAACGCCCGCACAGCGTCATCGACTGCGTTTGCACGCTACCAATACAGTGATCACATACAGGAGAGAGATCAGCTCGCAGCAGCGGCCCACCACAAGCCCTGCAATCGGACGGATACACCGTAGTAACCAGATCATCTAGTGCAGCCCGAATCACCCCTCCGGGCCACCGCAGCAAACGAGACATCGCATGTTCTTCCACCGCCCCACCGGGCGGCGCACCGGGTGGACCCCCGGCAGTAAACCCGAGCGCATTGTCATTCAAGCATTCGCTGAAGACTCACCTCACTCGCCGGCGCTCCAGGTCGGTCGGACCGCGCCATGGCTGCAGTATAAGCCTTTAGGCATGTATGCCGTCAACAATTCTGCACCACGAGAGATGCGTTTGTGCTACACCTAGGCCATGTTGAAAGCCGTTACCTGGTGCGCCAAATGCCTCTTTCTCTACTTCCTTGTCATGGTCGTTGCGGTCCGCTTCCCCTGGGTCTTCACCACTCCCATCTGGCAGTTGGCCAGTAAGATGCACTGGACGCAGCTGAACAACGTTTCCTTCGTCTTGAGCTACTTCCTCCCTATCTTTGCCGCCGCTGGCTTTATCTTCGGCCTCATCCCGTTCGGCAAACTCGGCAAGGCCTTAAGCGATCTCTTCCGATCCTTCTTCCCTTCCCCGTCCTCAAAACTTGCACCGGAGCCCGACACGCCGCCCCCACCGATCCTCTGGGCATGGCTTCCCGTCACGCTTGCCTTTCTCACTCGCTTCGTCACCTGGCAATCTCGCAATTCGAGTGTCTTTGACCCGCATCGATCGCCTGGCCGCATAGGACGTTTCTTCGGTCCGCTGTCCGTGCAAACCTCCGGGCAACTCGACAGCAAATGGATCACAGACCGCTTCCTCTTCACCGGCCCCATGCTCTTCCTGATCGCCGCCGCCCTTGCTGCTTTGCTTCGTTACCGGCTGACCGCCTCACACAAAACTCACGTCGAAGCAGATCCGGGTAACGAGTCAATTTGACACACCATATTCATTGTGCGGCGTGGTAGACCTTCAGCAACTGTGGCTTGGTTTGAACAATCTTGCCGATCAGTTCGCCAAAGAGCGTATTGGCCCACGCGAACCACGCCCGAGTGAATCGCGTTGGATCGTCTTTGTGGTAGCTCTCATGCATGTAGCCAGTCTTCGCCGACGAGCGTTGCAACATCCGAATCGTGCGAACGACTTCAACATCGGAGTTGCTGGTGAGAGCGAAGATAATCTGCGACATCGGCCAGATCCTGTCGCGTCCGATGTGCGGCCCACCGATGCCCTCGCCTGCCTGCCCCTTGAAGAACCATGGATTTCTCTCACTCCACACGAAGCTTCGAGTGCGTTCATATAACGCCGAATCGGGAGAACTCGCCAGATACGGCAACCCCAGGAGACTAGGCACATTCGCATCATCCATCAAAACTTGACCGCCGTAACCGTCGACCTCGTAAGCCCAAATCGACCCGGCAGCCGTGTCCACAATCGCATATTTGCGAAGTGCAGTCTCCACCTCATTCGCCAGAGACCGCGCCTCCGTGGCCATGTCTTTGTCGTGCAGAAGCGTCTCTGCCATATCGGCCAGTTGCCGCAGAGACGTTACCGCGAATAGATTCGACGGCACCAGGAACGAAAAAATGCATGCATCGTCCGACGGTCGAAAACACGAAGCAATCAGACCAACAGGCTTCACCGGATTCCCTATTCCATTCACAAGTGTGTCCGTTGGGTTGCTGGCGTTGCGTTTGAAACGGTACGGTCCAAGGCCGTCTTTGCGCTGTTGAACCCGCATGGTTTGCAGTACGAGTTGCATTGCTTTCTTCCAGCGTGCATCAAACGGAGAGCCATCATCGGTGGCCTTCCAGTATCCGTGCGCCAGACGAATCGGATAACACAAGGAATCCAGTTCGTACTTTCTCTCTCCAACACCAGGCTTCATCTCTGTCTCATCCTTGACGCTCCACTCCAGAGGCGGAGCGCTGAGGTCTGCCATGAAGGAGTTCGCGTAAGGATCAATGAGAAGGCACCGTGCCTGTCTGCGAATCACTCCTTCCAGAAGCCGCCGAAGAGACGCGTCCTTCGAAGCGAGAGGAAGATAAGGCCACACCTGGGCGGAAGAATCTCGCAACCACATCGCCGGAATGTCTCCCGTGATGACCGCAGTGTCCGGCTTACCTTCAAATTCACCGACTTCTACCGTAGTGTCGAGCGTGTTGGGGAAACAGTTTGTAAACATTGCGGCCAGTTCAGGGTCCGCAATTTGCCTACTGGTTTCTAAGAGGAAAGCTTCGACTGCTGCACTCTGAAACTTGCGAGCTCGCGGCAGAGGACGCTTCGATGGAAATGGGGCCATTTGACCAATTGCCAGTTCTGGCAGCAGAGACGAAGCAGCAAGGGCTGCGAAGGAAGCAACACCACCCTTGAGCAGTCGACGTCGGGTAATCAGAGAATCAAAATTCACGCATTTCTCCTGGGACAATGTCTCTCTCGCATCGTAATATTTTCTTTCACCACTGAAGCAGATAATACCTATCCGTTCCTCTTGGGATGACCTACACTGGCGGGCATGTGGTCACGGATAAGTTCGGTCCTCCTGCTTTGCGTGTGCCTCGATCCGTCTGCGTTTTCCCAGCGCGAGACGATGTTCTTGGATGTGGATGCCTACCAGCCCGTTCCCAGCCCCGACGGTAAGCTCGTCGCTTATGTGCTTACCGGAATGAAGATGGATGGAATGCACGGTTTCGGACGCTCCCATCTACGCTCTAACGTCGCGTTTGCCGACCAAAATGGAAAACATCTCCGGGATCCAAATGTGGAAGGCTTTCTCGGAGAGTGGCTGCCAGACAGCAGCGCTGTCTCCAGCTATCGCGATTGGCGCTTCAGCCTCGTAACTCCGGAAGGCTCGCAGAAAAATGGCGCGATGTCTCAACGCCATGCGCCCAACTCACCATTTGGAGCGGAACGTGCGCAATATATTCCCGCCTTTAACGGCTTTGCCTGGATTGAGTATTCAGGCCCAACTACTTATCTCAATACAATCAACGGGCCGGTGGCGACCTTCGACAGATGGTTTCAGAATGAAGCCTTGATCATGCCATCTCCTGATGGGCGATATCTTGCAATAGGCGATTTGAGAGGTCGAAGTCTTTGGATTTACGACATCGAAAAAAAGACATGGAAGGATCTCGGACCATTCTCGGTCCATCCTGATCCCAACTGGGACTACATCAAACCAAATTGGAATCCGTGGTTTCCCGACAGCCTTCACCTAGTGCTCTACTCTGGTTCTGCTCTGTACACCGTTCGGGCAGACGGAGCGGGACGCCAGGAACTCTGGCCAGCTAAAAATGCGGGTCTGCCAGTTCCGTCCCCGGACGGAAAGTTGATTGCGTACGTTACCTTTGCTCCCAGGTTGAGAGAGCACAGACCTGACCTTGAGTTCTGGGGCGGATCCACAATATGGGTCATCTCAACCGAGGGAGGAGCGCCACGACAAATGACCCTCCTATCGAAAGATGAGACCTACGATCTCCGGTGGCTGACAAATTCGTCACTTATCTTCGATCGCATCGGCGAAGGGATTTTCAATCAGCATGCACGAATCTGGACCGTTCCCGTTGGTCGTGAATGAGAATTCGGTTCGCGCCGACGGCCATGTCGATTGAACAATAGACGTACACCGCATCCCCGCTGATACACTCCCATCCAAGCTGAAACAAGCTCGAGCAAGCGGGAGAAGCACCACCATGGCAACATCAGCACCGATCAAACCCACCTTCAAACCCTTCGTCCCCACCACAGAAACACGTCCCGAGCTCTCGGCCCGCGCTCTCATCCTTGGCGGCATCTTCGGCGTCCTCTTCGGAGCCGTCACCGTCTACGTCGGCCTCCGCGCCGGCCTCACCGTCGCCGCCTCCATCCCCATCTCTGTCCTTTCCATCTCGATCCTCCGGGCGTTCGGCAAAGCAAGCATCCTCGAAAACAACATCGTCCAGAGCACCGGCAACGCAGGCCAGTCCATCGCCTCTGGCGTCATCTTCACTCTCCCTGCGCTCATCTTCTTAGGATTCGATCTCGAGTCTTCCCGCATCTTTGCCCTCGCTCTCTTCGGCGGATGGCTCGGCGTCCTCTTCATGATCCCTCTTCGCCGCCAGCTCATCGTCGAAGAGCACGATAACCTCGTCTACCCCGAGGGTACTGCCTGCGCCGATGTCCTCATCGCCGGCGAACGCGGCGGCAGCTTCGCATCGCGCGTCTTCCTTGGCCTTGGCCTCGGTGGTCTCTACACCCTCTTCCAGAACGAAAATCTCTTCGGCCTCTTTCCCGGAACACCCAAAAGTGACTTCGACCTCGGCCCACAACATCTTTTGAAAGGCGGTGGCATCCGGGCCGATGTTACATCCGAATATCTCGGAGTCGGCTACATCATCGGGATCCGAGTCGCCGCCATCATGCTCGCGGGCGGTGTCTTCTCCTGGCTCGTTCTTATGCCCGCGATCTACTTCTTCGGCTCGCATCTCTCCACTCCGCTCTACCCCGGCACCGTCCCTATCGCCCAGATGTCCCCCTCCGATCTCTGGCGCACTTACGTCCGTCCCATGGGAGCAGGCGGCGTCGCCGCCGCCGGACTTATCACCCTCCTGCGCACTCTCCCCACCATCGTCGGCGCGCTCACCCAGGGCTTCAAGAAGACCGGAAGCGGCAAGACAGCAGTTGCTCAGCCCTCTCGCATCGAGCACGACCTTCCCCCCATCGTCGTCTTCGGCGGCTCACTGCTACTCGTTCTCCTGATGTTCCTGTTCCTTCAGTTCAAGCCCATCCCCGGAGCGCAGGTCGGCGCTCTTGCAAATCTTGCCGCCGCTCTCCTCGTCGTCATCTTCGGTTTCCTCTTCGTCACTGTGAGTGCCCGTATCGTTGGCATCGTCGGCAGCTCCGCCTCACCTGTCTCCGGCATGACCATCGCCACTCTCATGGCCACTGCCGCCATCTTCCTGGTCAAAGGCTGGACCGCTCCCGCCTTCGGAGCGCTCGCCATCACCATCGGCGGAGTCGTCTGCATCGCCGCCTCCAACGCCGGCGACACCTCGCAGGACCTCAAGACCGGCTACCTCATAGGAGCCACTCCCTGGAAGCAGCAGATCGCCATCATGATCGGCGTCATCATCTCCATCTTCTCCATCGGAGCCACGCTCAACGCGATGAACAAAGGCCTTGAGAGCTTCCAGCGCCTGCCCCACCCAATCGCTTTCTCGCTCGACCACCTCCCCGATGGTGTCCAGAACAGCGGCAACTTTACCGGCAACGACAGAATTATTCTCACCTCACACAACACCGACAACCAGGCCAGGCAGGAGATAACCAACGCAAGGCGATACATCCTGCTCAATGCTATCGGCTCCGCAACTCTCGAAGACGGCAAGTACCTCTACAACCCAACCACCGGCGCAATCGAAGTCCAGTGGATCCAGGGCATCGGCAGCGAAAAGGCAGCCGCCCCGCAGGGCCGCCTCATGGCTACTGTCATCAACGGAATCCTCAGCCGCAAACTGCCGTGGGCTCTTGTCCTGCTCGGAGTCGCGATCGTCATCGTCGTGGAACTCCTTGGCGTCCGGTCCCTCACTTTCGCAGTAGGCGCCTACCTCAGTATTGCCACCACGCTTGCCATCTTCGTCGGTGGAGTCATGCGCTGGCTGGTCGACTACGCCATGGTTCGCCATGCCGCACGGCAAGCCCACATCGACCACGAAGCTTCTCTGGCCTTGTGGCTCTCTGACCGCGAGACATGGCTCGCCCAGCATCCCGACTTCGATCCCACCGACCCGACCCACGCCGATCCTACCGGTCGGCCGATTCTCAACACCATCACCGCCCGCGACGCCGCAACTGAATCCGAAGTCTCGCCCGGCAGCCTCTACGCCTCAGGCCTTATCGCCGCCGGTGGCATCGTCGGGCTTCTCGGTGTCTGCGTCAAGCTCTATGAAGCCGCCACCGATCGCTCGATCCCCCGCTTCAGCGACCACAACCCTCTCTATCACGACTGGGTCAGCGTCTTCATGTTCGCGTTACTCGCCTTCTCGCTCTACAACTTCGCCAGAAAGCCCCTCGACAACTCCGAAGGAAAATAATAATGATGGGACGAATTCTCTGTACGGTCTGCCTGCTGTTAATCACTACTTTCGCCTGTGCCGACGATGCGACCAAGCATGCGAAGGTGCAAGAACTCCTGCAACTCTCTCATATGCAGGAACGCGCGGAGCAGACGAAAGCCGCGATGCTGTCACAAGCCCGAGCGTTCGGCGCTCAGCAACTAGCCTCATTTGGCCTTGCAGGCGACAAGGCTGCAACGACTTACTACGACAAGCTCTACACTCTTGTTGCAACCAGACATGACTGGAGCAAACTGCAGACGGAATATGAGAAAGTCTACTTCGATCTCTACACCGAAGAGGAACTCGATGGAATTCTCACCTTCTACAAATCGCCAATTGGCAAAGCGCTTCTAGCCAAAACACCAGAGGCAAACAGCCGCCTGCTTCAGATCTCAAAGGAGCAATCGGATGCTCTCGCCCCTGCAATCGAGAAACTCACCAAAGAATTTGTCGCCGAAATCCAAGCCCAGTACAACAGTCGAAACCCGAAATAAGTCATCGGCCTGACGTTCACTTACTTCATAAGCGGAGTCTTCTAGCTAGCCAGATCAATGACCACCGCAACCGCTGCCGCAGCCGTGGCCTCCGCAACCGTGTCCACCGCAGCCATGACCTCCATCACCACCGTGCCCTCCATCCCCACCATGTCCGTGCCCTCCGTCCGAGGAGCTAAACGAGGCGACTGTCGCGCAAGCGCCACAGCCAGTCAGGTCGGCAGAGTTGACCGGCCTTCCGTAACTGCCCGAACCGAAGGTGCGAGCGTAAAGCCTCTGTGTCTTTTCCGCAGCGGCCCTCTCATCCCCGGAACCACGAAGCAGATGCGGATTGTGGTGAATCAATTTGCCGAACAGAGCATTACAGTCGGCCGCATACTTCGCTGTGTCGAGGATGTGCTGATGCCAGAACTGATCCAGATCGTCCTGGCCTTCCTCGTTGCGCCATGGAATCAGCATGAAGCCAGGCTTTCTCTGCAACAAGGTCAGAAAGCGAACATATTCAGCCCGGGCAGCCTCGGCCCTTTCAAGGGGCCAGCCCTGCTTTTCTATTAGGGCGTCGCGGACGGAGTCGAGTTCAAGTTCCTCGGGGATCATGCCGCGGTTCTTCGCAGAGAACGCAGCTTTTATGGAAAGGAAGAGGATGAGCCCCACAATCAAGAGGAGAAAGATAATAATCGGCATTGCTTTTACTGCTTCCTGGCGCCGCCAATCGGCACCTGCTATTTTCCCTGTTTATGCCGCGATCTTAGATCGAACCATCCGGGATGCCAAGCCCGGCGTATGCGACTTACGCAGGTTTTCACAGGAAATTAACTGATTCAGGAAACGCGATTCTCTTCCCTCAGTCTGAACCTCCGAAAGCTAAGTGCCGCACTGTAAATGACTTAATCCAAAGCTTACGCCTTTCTGAATCTTTTCTCGATGTCGAGATATCTTATGTCGTAGGAGTTAGGAGGGCCCGACAGCATGAGCGATAACGACAAGGTTTCGGCCCCGAGGCTCTGGCTGGTTCTGGCTCGGGCATATGGCTCGATCGTGAACTACATCGAAGACTCCCTCGGAGCGCAGGGGCTAGGGATTAGCGACTTTATGGTGCTGGAGGTTCTGCTTCATAAGGGGCCGCTGACGATCTCGGCGATTGGAGAGAAGGTGCTCCTTGCGAGTGCGTCGATGACGTCGGCGATCGACCGGCTGGAAAAACGCGGGCTCGTGCGCCGCACAAGTTGCAACACAGACCGGCGGATTCGAATTGTTGAATTGACTGACTGCGGCAAGACGTTTATTGCGGAGATCTACACGCGGCATGAAAAAGACCTGGAGACGGTGACTGCGGGATTGAGCGATGCAGAACGCCAGGTGATGTACGAAGGACTGAAGAAGATCGGACACGCGGCCAAGGCTGCGGTTTCGACGACAGAGGGCAAGACGAAGTTGCAGGACACTTTGGCCTGAGCGCTCGGCGGAGTGAAAAGAAAGGAAGCAGCATGTTAACTGTTCGCAAGAGTACCGAAAGAGGCCATGCCGACCACGGCTGGCTGGATTCGCATCATACGTTTTCGTTTGCCAATTATTACGACCCCGAACATATGGGCTATCGCTCACTCCGCGTCATCAATGAGGATCGCGTCGCTGAAGGGCGTGGTTTTGGAGCTCACTCCCATCGCAATATGGAGATCCTGAGCTATGTCCTGAAGGGTAAACTCGCCCACAAGGACAGCATGGGCCATGTCGAGGAGTTGGGACCGAACGAGATTCAGAAGATGTCAGCCGGCAGCGGCGTCGTGCATAGCGAGTTCAATGGATCGAAGACCGAGCCGGTTCACTTTCTGCAGATATGGATCGAGCCCAAGAGCCGAGGCACGTCCCCGGCCTATGAGCAACTGAAGTTCGAGGCGGCCGAGAAGCTGGACCGCTTCAAGCTGCTGGCTTCGCCCGAGGAGGTTGCCGGAGCAGCAACGATCAACCAGGATGCGAGCGTCTCGGTTGCGGAGCTCACGCCGGGCAAGAAGTTGACCTATCCGCTGGGCAGCAAACGCCATGCCTGGCTGCATGTGATCAACGGCGACGTGACGGTGAACGGCAAAGCGCTTGGCACTGGAGACGCAGTTGCCGCTGACAATGAAGAGGCGCTCGACGTAGTTGCGCAGGGCGCAGCGAACAGCGAGATCCTACTGTTCGATCTGGCGTAAGCCGGCGATTTTCGACCAAATCAACGGCGGCCATTGCATGTTTCTTACGGCCGGCCGCCACAACAAGAACGTCTTTCTACCAAGGCTTCAAGGAGACCATACATGAACCGTCGCATATTTACTGCCGCTCTCTCCGCGCTGCTCTTTACCGGTGCCAGCGCGTTCGCCCAAAGCACAACATGGACCATCGACAAGAACCACGCCCAGACCAACTTTCAGATTCGGCACATGGGAGTCAGCACTGTTCGCGGCTCCATCAGCGGCGTCACCGGCACCATCGTCTGGGATGAGAAGGACCCGAGCAAGTCGAGCGTCGAGGCCACGATCGATACGACCACCGTGTCCACGAACAACCCGACGCGCGACAAGGACCTGAAGTCGCCGAACTACTTCAACGTGGAGAAGTTCCCGACGATGACCTTCAAGTCCACTTCAGTAAGCCGCGTGAACGGCAAACTGCAGGTGGTCGGCGACCTGACGCTGGCAGGTGTGACGAAGAGCGTCACGCTAGACGTGGATGGACCCACGGCTCCGCAGAAGGGGATGGGCGGCAAGATGGTGATTGGCCTCTCTGCCACCGGAGCGGTGAAACGGAGCGACTTCAACTTCGCGCCGAAGATGCCCCCCGCTGCGCTTGGCGACGAGGTTCAGATCACGATCGACGTCGAAGCCGACCAGTAAGAAGGATGCAAGACTTCCCACGCTCCGCGAACGATCGCGGGGCGTGTTTTTTTGCGTGATACGAATCGAAGGTCAATTGCCATTGGTGCGTTGAATGCGATCTTTGTTCTCGCGGACCAGGCGCAGGAAGTCCTGCTGAATTGGCCCCTCATTTCTGGGGTTCCATGCGACGACAAGGCCCATGTGAAGTTTCTGCGGCACCAGAGGCGAGATGACGACGCCGGGCGGCCGCAGATACCGGACGCCGGAGGGAACGAGGGCGACGCCTTCGCCGGATTCGACCAGCGTGATCACGCCGGACCAGGTTGAGGAAGTGTTGACGATGTTGGGAGAGAAACCGGCAGCGGAACACAACGCGACGATGCCGTCAAAGAGTACGGGCGTCAACTGACGATCACAGAGGACGAACCGCTCGGCGGCCAGGGCATCGATGGAGATGGGTTTTCCGGCAAGGGGATGATTGCGGGGCAACACGACGACGACAGGATCGCGGTAGAGAAGCTCGGCGCTGAGGGTGCGGTCGAAGGGCGGTTCCAGGGGCCGCGCAAAGGCGACATCGATCTTTCCGGTGGTCAGCGCCTCCATCTGCTCCTGCGTTCGCATCTCATACAGGGAAAGTTTAATGTCCGGGTGAAGTTTGCGGTATTCACGGATGATGCGCGCAAAAAAACCTCCCGCACCCCAGAGGAAAAAGCCGATACTAAGGGAACCGATCTGGCCGAGGAGCGAGCGATTAGTGATTTCGACGGCGCGGTCGGCAGCTAGAAGTATGTTGCGTGCTTCGACGAGGAAGAGCCGGCCGTGCGGCGTGAGGCGCGTGCGGCCTGAGGTGCGATTGAGAAGCGAACCTCCGACCTCGCGTTCGAGATCGGCGATCTGATCGCTGATGGCGGACTGTGAGACATGGAGCTGGCGGCCGGCCTCGCTGAAGGTTCCGTGGTCGGCAACGGCGCAGAAGTAACGCAAGTGTCTCAGCTCCATCGTTTTATGCTCCGCTGCCAGTGTATCGGTTTTTCCGATGGATTATCTCGGAAATAACTGTGAAACAT
>CAVVNO010000011.1:0-99969 GCA_963749665.1 uncultured Acidobacteriaceae bacterium
AATGGTCGGGACGACTAGATTCGAACTAGCGACCTCACCCACCCCAAGGGTGCGCTCTACCAGGCTGAGCCACGTCCCGACTATTGGTTTGCGCGTCGGCCCAGGCGGGCGACGGCGGGGTAATCCTGCAGTCCCAAGTGTACACGAATGGCCCAGTTTCAGGCCCAAATCCCTAGCGGCTCGGCGCAACGTATTCCTTCGGCAGCGATCCACCTTCGCCGAAGAAAAATTCGTTCATCTGCTCCACCAGAAACTCCTGTGCCTCGCGCGTCCACGGTTGCAAACGATACTCATTCAAAAGCATTTTCTGCCGCTCCACCCACTCGCCCCACGACTTCTTCGAGACGTTCTTGTAGATTTTCTGCCCAAAGTCTGAATCGAACGGCGGTTCGTCCAGCCCTTCCATCTCAGCCTTGAATCTCGTGTCGAAAACCATGTGCGCCATCGTTGTATGAGCTCCTTCGAGAATCCTTATTTTACGATGCCTGGGCCTAACCTGCCGCATCAAATCTCTATTATGGCGACTCCTTACGACATAGCGACTGCAACCATAGCAGCAACGATGGCAGGCAACGAGTTGGCCGTCGCTGCATTCGTCCACCCACAACTCAGAAAGTTGAACGCCAGCGCTCACGCCCAGGCAGCGCAGCCGCTGGCGAGCGTCCTGGGCAAGGCGATGCCGATCTGGTATGGTTTAGCGCTTGTGCTCATTCTCGGAGCGGCCTTCGAGCATCGCCCCCTATCGAGCGGCACCGGATTGCTGATCAGCTTTGCCGCCCTCCTGTGGGTTGTGACCATCGGCTTTACCATCGCGATGCTCGTACCAATTAACAACCGCATCGCCGGACTAAATCCCCAGCAGCCCTACCCAACATGGCAGGAGGATCGCTGCCGCTGGGACAAACTGCATCGCATCAGAGTCGAGCTTCTGATCATCGCGGTTCTGCTGCTCCTCGCCGGCCTCTTCGGCGGAATCACAACGCAGGTGAGCTAGCGGCGTTTTCCCTTTGACTTCTTGCTGCGCTCTCGCGCCTTGGATTTCGTCTTTCCCTTCTTGCCTGAGCGGTTCGTGTTCGAATGCGGTCTCTCCCCCGTGCTTGTTGCAGACGTCCGCTGGTTCTTAGATCCAGAACGGCGGAGCGATCGCTGTGTATTCGCCAGATCCTCTTCCGAAGGCAGCAACGCAAACTGCAGCCGACGCTGCTGACGATCGATGCGGTCCAGGAGCACATGCACACGCTGGCCCATCTTGAACACGCGCCCGTTCCGCGTCCCCACAATCTGCCGGTCGGTGTCGCGAAACATATAGCGATCGTCCTGCAGGGAAGTCAGCGGCACCAACCCTTCAATAAAGAGGTCGTCCAGTTCGACGAAGAAGCCATACTTCGTGCAGGAAAGAATGATTGCATTGAAGTCTTCGCCAACCCGGTCCTGCATGAACTTGATCTTCTTCCACTCGATCAGTTCGCGCTCGGCATCATCGGCACGCCGCTCCGACTGACTTGACTCCACGGCGATTGCATTCAGTTCTGCCTCTGGAATCGGACCTTCTAAAGCAGGCCTCTCATGCTTCTCCCCGCGTCCTTTTCCCGCAGGCTTCTCCTCCCAGGGCTGTGGTGAATCGGACAGAATCGCCGCGCCGCCGGTGTTCGCGCCACTCTGAATCAGCTCACGCAGTAGCCGATGAACAATCAAATCGGGATAGCGTCGAATCGGAGATGTAAAGTGCGTATAGCTCGGCGCAGCGAGCGCAAAGTGTCCCACATTTTTCTCGCTGTATCGCGCCTGCTTCAACGAGCGCAGCATCAGATACGAAAGAATCCGCTCCTCCGGCTTCCCCGCAATCTTCGCTGTCAGTCTCTGGTACATTTGCGGTGTTACAGGGATCGATTCCGCCACCTCATGCGTCTTGGCCTGACGATTCGTACCTCGGGCGTCGCGTCGATCGCCCTTCGTCTGAATTCGTTTGACCGGCAGACTGCTGAATCCGAGCGAATAGCCGAACTGGCTCGCCGTTTCCTCGAAATCAATGATGCGCTTCGGATCGGGAATCTCGTGAATTCGATATATGCTCGGCACATTTTGGTTTTCAATCCAGGTCGCCACGCACTCGTTCGCCGACAGCATGAACTCCTCGATCAATCGGTGCGACCAACCCCGCTGTGAACGCACGATCGCCTCCATATTCCCATCCGGATCGAATTGAATGACCGGTTCCGGCAGATCGAAGTCGATCGATCCGCGCCGATGCCGCTTCGCATTCAGCTTCAGTGCCAGCTCGTACATCCGCTCGAACTCGGGCACCAGCTCGGCAAACTCCGCACGCGTCTCGGCGTTTCCATCGAGCACACCTTGAATCTGCGTGTAAGTCATTCGCTTCGCGCTGCGAATGATTCCCTCGCACACCTGGTACCCCAACACCTCGCCATGCCCGTCGACCTCCATCACGCAGCTCAGCACCAGCCGGTCTTCATCCGGCCGCAGGCTGCACATCCCGCTCGAGAGTTGCGGCGGCAGCATGGGAACCGCTCGATCCGGAAAATAGACTGACGTTCCGCGCAGCCGTGCCTCAAGATCCAGCGAAGTCCCCGGCCTCACGTAGTGGCTCACATCCGCGATATGAACCTGCAGCTCCCAGTTCCCATTCGGCAGCGGACGAACCAGCACAGCATCGTCGAAATCCCGCGCCGTCTCGCCATCAATCGTGACGATTTTCAATCCGCGAAAGTCGCGTCGCCGTCCTAACTCTTCGGTGTCCAGAGTATCCACGGTCTGCGCCGCTGAAGTTGTCGCCTCCGCCAGCACATTCGCCGGAAACACATGCGGCAGATGGTGTTTGCGAATGATGATCTCCACATCGACACCGAATGCATCCGGCGGTCCCAGCACCTCGATCACTCGGCCTCGCGCGGGTCGACCCGTCGTCGGGAAATCCGTAACCCCCACGTCGACGGCCAGCCCTTCAAGCGGTCGATGTGGATCTAGTTCCTCCGACCAATGCACCTGCGACGCCTGCGCTTCTTCCCCGAGCACCCGATGCGGCGTTACTTTCGGCGTCGCCGGAACCTCCGAGCCCTCCGGAATCAGGATCGGCTGCGTCATCCGCTCATCCAACGGCATAATGTAATTCCCGTTGACTAACGGAGCGTTGTCCCACGCACTCCCACGATGCGCCGTCGCATAATGGAAGACTCCCACGACCGTGGGGTTTTTTCGATTCAGCACCCGGGCGATGCGCCCCGATCGTCTTCCATCGCGTCCCGGCGGAGCTTCATCGACGAGAACCTCATCCCCCTGCATCGCGCCGTTCAGCTCATTCGGAGGAATGAAGAGATCGTCGCCTCGATCCACACTTCCATTCGGCCTGACAAACCCGTACCCATCGCGATGCAGATCCAGCCGACCCGCCACCAGCCTGTCGCGCGTCGCTCGATGCTCCACCGGCATCTCCAGGCCGCCACGTTTCACCCGCTTCGTCTTCTCCGGAGTCGACGCAGGCAGACTCCACTGCTCGCTCTCCGTCTTCACCAGTTCGCCTCGCGCCGTAATGCGCGCAAGCTGCTCCAGCAATAATCGGCGCTCGCGACCGCCACCCAATCCAAGCTCACGAATGAGTTGCTTATACCCAGCGCGATGCCCGGGCGAGCGCTCAATCAACCGAATCAGCTCGCGATCAGTTTGTGGGTAGGGAGTGTGTGCCATCGTCTCCGAGCATACAGCGAGCCGCTGTGTTTTCCCTTACTTCAGTGTCTTCGACATCTCCGCCGCCTGCTCCAGCGTGGTTCCTGGGGGCACCTGTGTAAACTCCGTCTGCACCTCATCCTGCTGCTGCCCAATCTCCTTAAAGAACAGCGCCTTGCCTTCAATGTGCACATGCGTCTCCGTAATCTGCCAGAGCTTCGGAGCCACTTCTCTGCGTTCCACGCGAAATGTTCCGCCCTCGTGCAATCGCCCCAGCAGACCCCACCCAATGGTCACATCTTCGACCAGCTTGCCCCGAATCGTCTCAATCCGGTTCTGCTCTTTGTTCACCACCAGCTCACCGAGCATGTCGCCCAACACACGCGACTGCATATCCGGAGGATGAAACTCGGGGTTCGGCTCAAAGTGCAGCGTTATCGTCTTCGCATCTTCGCTCTGCACGGTCCATTTGAACGCGTCCGGCAGCATCCTCAGCAACTCTTCTGCGTTCTTCCCATCCTGCGCTCCATCTTTTTTCTGCTTTGCAAGCTGCGCCGGGTCGTGAATGAACCGTTGCACCCGTTCGTTCTCCACCCTGGCCTCCGCTTCATTCAACGGCTGCCCATTCCTGCTGATCACTCGCTTCACCGAACCATGATCCGTCTCGACCACGATCGAAACGGTATCGGTTCCATCCCTCTTCGCATCGCGGTAACGCCATCGGGTGTGGTCGTTCAGGTCCGCAGCGAGTTCAGCCTGCATCGCAGTTCGAACGATCTCTCTCGCGTCTTTCGTTGCCTGCGTCGTTGCCTGCGCGCGCAACGGCTCCGACCCCGCCAGAAGAGACACCGTTAACAGCAGACCGAAGAATCTCAAGCTCTTCATAGAATCACAACTTCTAAGATGCAGATTCTTCAACAAGGTTTGCGCTCCGTCATCTCTAGCACTCGCGAAGCGAGCCAGGAAAAATCTGATGTGCACTGTTAGTGCCGTTCTGCCAATCTAACTCACCCACTCCACCCGTACGCTCTTTTTGCCTAACCGCAATATAGGAGACAGCCCTATCGACTCCTTTGTGCAAGTCCGCGCAAGAATCTTCTCTCCATTCAAACTCACTGCATTTTCGGCCAGCTTGCGTGTGGCCTCGCCCGCCGAACTAGCAAGCCCCGCCAGCACGAGCAGCTTCGGTACGCGAATCTCCGCCGCAACACCATCGGCTGTGGCAGCCATCAATCCCTCCTCCGACAGCGACACCTTCACCACTGGCACGTCCTCGCTCACCCCGCGCTGCTGAAACATCTTCGCCCAGCCCTCAGCCGCAGCATTCGCCTCAGCCTCCGAGTGGAACCCCTTCGTAATCGTCCACGCCAGATTCTTCTTCGCCTGCATCGGATGCACCTTGCCCGCACGCACCTCCTCCTGCATCGCCGCAATCTCCGACACGCGGAGATCCGTCAGCAGCGTCCAGTACCGCCACATCAGCTCATCCGAAATCGACATCAACTTCCCATACATCTCCCCCGCCGGCTCGTGCACGCCGATCGCGTTGTTCAGCGACTTCGACATCTTCTGCATGCCATCCAGCCCTTCGATGATCGGCATCATCAGCACAATCTGTTGCGGCTGCCCAAAGTGCTTCTGCAGATCGCGCCCACGCATCAGGTTGAACTTCTGATCCGTTCCCCCCAGCTCCACATCGCACTCCAAGGCGACGGAATCATACCCCTGCGCAATCGGATAGATCAGCTCATGCAACGCAATCGGCTGTTCTTCATTGAACCGTTTGTGAAAATCTTCGCGCTCCAGCATCTGCGACACCGTGAACTGCGCCATCAGCTTCACCATGTCGTAGTAGCTCAGCTTATCCAGCCACTCGGAGTTGTACCGCACCTCCGTCGCATCGCGATCCAGAATCTTGAACACCTGTTCCTTATAAGTCTCAGCGTTCGCGGCAATCTCCGCCGGTGTCAACGGCTTCCGGGTCACATTGCGCCCCGTCGGATCCCCGATCAGCGCCGTCGAATCCCCAATCAAAAAGATCACCGTGTGCCCGAGATCCTGAAAGTGCTTCAGCTTCCGAAGCAACACCGTGTGCCCCAGGTGCAAATCCGGAGCCGTGGGATCGAACCCAGCTTTGATTCGCATCGGTTTCCCCGAAGCAATAGACTTCGTAATGCGCTCCTTCAGCGCGTCGAGCGGAACGATCTCCGCAGCACCTTTGGTGATGAGATCAAGCTGGTCTGCAATGGATGGGAAAGGCATGTCATCCATAAGTATATTGTTTCGAGTCGCGGACTAACCAGCAGTTGCCATTTCGTGCACGGTGGAACGCCTGCGCCCCGGCCGTAAGAGCAACACCGCCGTAATCCCCAGCGACACATTTTGCGTCAGAATCTCGACGACGTGGATAAAAAATCGCCATTGGTGTTGGTGTGGGTTGTGGGCGGCGCCGCTCCGTTGCTTGTGCCGAATGGACTGATGGGGTCGACGCCACGTTTAGCAACACGAGATTTACCCTCAAAATCGGCCTCAGACTGTCTATCCCACCCGTGTATCATTCGCTCGTATGTACGCAGGCGACCCGCAGCTGACAGCCAGCCAGGTCCTACGGACCTTTCACCACGACGAGCTGTACCTCTTCCTCGGCGCTTCCTTCACAACCTTCGGACTAATGTCCGCGGCATTCTCCTTTTTGCGGCGCAAATTCGATCCCATGCTCTTCTGGCTCGCCCTGTTCGCCATCCTCTACGGTCAACGCCTGTGGCTTCAGTCCGGCCTGCTCGCCTTGTTGGTGCCTCCCTCCAATTTCTTCAATGGATTGAGAGAGTCCAGCAATTACTTGGTGCCGATTCCAGCCTTCTTCTATTTCGCGGCTGCAGGATTTCTGGGACGTTCAGGCCGCAAAATTGCGCTCGCTCTCACAGTGCCATTCCTATGTATTTTTGTGGGAACAATATTGTTTGGCCCTAAGCAGTCCTTTAAATGGATCAACAGCACCATCATCGTCCTCAGCCTCATCGCACTCACGATTCAATCGCTGAGGCAAAAGTATTTCGACAGCGATTTTGTCATCGTCCGGCGAGGCATTGTGGTCTTCGTGGCCTTCGCGCTCTACGACAACATCTCCGGAGCTCTGGGACACTTCCACAATGTAGAAGCCCTGGGCTTCGCCTTCTTTCTCGCAACCCTCGGCTACGTCGCCGCAAAGCGCAGCCTCGACCGCGATCACCAGTTCAACGAAATTCAAAACGAACTCGAAATCGCACGCCGCATCCAGACGTCGATTCTGCCGCGAGCCTATCCTGAATCCGCCCACTTCAACGTCGCCGCCCGCTACATTCCCATGACCGCCGTAGCCGGAGACTTTTACGACTTCCTCGTGACCGACCAGCAACAGGCTGGATTGCTGATCGCCGACGTATCGGGCCACGGCGTTCCTGCTGCGCTGATCGCCTCCATGGTCAAACTCGCAGCTGCCTCGCAGCGCGCCAACGCTGCCGACCCCGCAACCCTCCTTTCCGGAATGAACACCGTCCTCCACGGCAACACCCAGGAGCAGTTCGTCACAGCCGCATACGTCTATCTCGACGCCGCCTCCGCCACTCTCCGCTACTCCGCCGCAGGTCATCCGCCCATGCTGTTGTTGCGCGCTGGAAACGTCGTCGAACTGGCAGAAAACGGCCTCATGCTCGCAGCCTTCTCATTCGCGACGTACTCCACCGTCGAATACCCACTCAAACCCGGCGACCGCCTCGTCCTCTACACCGACGGCCTCCTGGAAGCAGAGAACGCCGAAGGCGAAGTGTTCGGGCCGCTTCGTCTCGGTGGCTTATTGAAAGACAGCGCGATGCTCAATACTGAGGAAGTTGCAGATCACATCATCTCCTCCCTCAAGGCGTGGGCTCGGTCCCAGAATGATGACCTGACCGTCCTGATCTGCGACTACGCTGGAGCTCACGGCAGTGTGCAGTAGAACCCGCGCCGCTCTGAAGTATGGTAAGAAAGTTATCTTTAGGTGAGGGGGTACACCTCGAGAAAGGTTGACCAGCATCGACGCCGAACGCATCCGCGCTTATCTCCTGACTCTCCCACATGCGGTCGAGACGATGCAGTGGGGAGCCAACCTCGTCTTCTGGGTTGGCGACAAGGCCATCGGCGGCAAGATGTTTGCACTTGCCAACCTGGACGGCGACGGGAAGGCGGTGATCTCCTACGCCGCCGGGCCCGAACGCTACTCCGAACTGCTCGAAACTGAGGGCATCATTCCCGCTCCCTATATGGCGCGCATCTTCTGGGTTGCGGTCGAACGCTGGGATGTCTTCCGCACGCCAGAGTGGGAGCTTGAGCTCCGCGCCGCCCACGCGATCACCTTCAATAAGCTTCCACCAAAAACACGTGCCGTTCTCGCGATGCCGGCAGCGCAGCAAAGACGCCTGATCGCCGACCGTAAAAAGGTTCTCGCGGCCAGAGCCGCCGCAAAGACTTCATAACTTACCAACTCTTCGCTCTACGTTCGCGTAGAGATACAACTAACGTGTATTGCGATGTGGCAACCGTTTGCATCAAACTCAGCAGAAGCAGGAACGGGAGACTCAATTTGAAAGCAAAATGGTTGTGCAGTATCTTCGCCGCATCGGCTTTAGCGGTCCCGGCATTCAGCCAGATCCAGGTTTATATCGGCGCTCCGCCGCCACCAATCCGGTATGAGGTAAGACCGGTGATTCCGGGAGAAGGCTACGTCTGGATCGATGGCTATTGGGGTCAGCACGGCGGCCGCTATGTCTGGGTCCCCGGCGTGTGGCAACGGCCACCTTACGCGGGCGCCTACTGGAGCCATCCGCACTACGACCACTACCAGAAGGGCTGGCAGATGCACGAAGGCCACTGGGATCGCGACGACCATGGCGATCACCACGACAACGACCACGGCCATGATCACGATCACGATCACCACTAGTCTCGATTGATTTTGATTCGATCAACACAGATAGGCCCAGCGAAAGTTGGGCCTATCGGTTTGGAGCAAACTCTTTTTAGTTTGTGTTCGCCGCCGCTGAATCGAGTTCGCCGGCGAAGTAGCTCTCGCGAAATCGAACTCGAGCATCCGGATAATCCGGAATCATCACACGAATCCTGTGCATTCCCTGCGAAGGCTCTCCATTCGCTTCCGCATGCGGCTGAAAGCTCAACAAGTAGTAGTTGTGAACGTGATTCGAGAGTTGATGAAGCCCTTCATCAAAGCCCTTCTGCGTCGTGAAGTTGATGTACTCGCCGCCTGAAAGCGCCGCCAGCTCATGCGCTGCATTCTTCTTCAGCGCGTTCACCGCCATCACCAGCAGGCCGATCGGTCCGCTTCCGCCGCCGTACTTCAGATCGTTCAGAATCTCCGTCTTTCCTGGTCCAAACGCGACAGAATCGACGACGGTGTTGGTGCGGCCCAGTGCTGCGATCACCTCTGCGGGCTTCTTCAAGCTGCCGTGATCGCGCGTCTCGCTGATGAGCAGGATCGCGTGGCGATAGTGATTCTTGCGGGCTTCGAGCAACCTGGTTGCGTAGTCTACTGCGTCGAGTGTTGATGCGTCGGGATCATCGCATGGCTCGAGTTGAGAGAGTGCGTGCGCCATTGCGTCGACGTTGCTTGAGAACTTGCCCAGAAGCAGCGGCGCGGAGCCGTAGGTGACGATGGCGACCTCGCGTGGTGCGTCGCCGGCGATGGCGTCGATCATGGTTCCGAGGCCGTTCAGCTTGGGGAATTCGTAGCCTGCGGAGCGGCTGCATTGAACGACGACGACGAGCGAAAGGCCGAGGGAATCGGTGTCTTCGTCGACGTGGACGGTCTGCGGCACTCCGTTATCTTCGACCACGAACTGCTCTGGTTTCAACGCGTAGATCACGTCTCCGTGCTTGGTCTGGACGGTGGTGGGGACGAGGACGATGTTGGATTGGGTTCTGAGGGTGTAGCTCTGGCTGTCCTGCGCGGGAGGGTTCTGGGCGAGAGCGGCGGCACTGCAGAGCAGGACGACGGAGAGGAGAATCCGCATAGTTCAAGTCTAACCGCAGGTTTTTCAGGAGAAAAAAATCTTTGGGCTGGAATGTGGTTTTTGCTGGGGGTTTTTGGGTTTTGCGGTGTTTGGTGATGGTAATAACGTGGTGAGATTGTGGTGAATTGCTGGTGAAACGTGGTGTGTTGACAGCCACTTTTTGGCAGTCGAAAATTTGCCAACTTTTTGAGATTTATTTTCAAAGACAACAGCGGATCCCCCATTCGACTTCGCTCAGGGCGGGCTCTTCGGGGATAACAACCAGAAAGCAACAACGGGTCTGCGTTATAGTCCAAATCATGGAGATTTCTCCAAAAAACCTGAAAGATGCCACTTATGAATTCCAGTTCCGCTGAGACGATCTCGACCCTTGCTTATCCCGCTGCCAGAAAGGTTGAGCAGACCGACGACTACTTCGGCACTACGGTCAGCGATCCGTATCGCTGGATGGAGGATGTCGACTCGGCTGAGTTGAAGACGTGGATCGATGCCGAGAACGAGTTGACGCAGCAGTATCTGGCGACGATTCCGGTGCGCGAGACGATGCAGAAGCGGCTGATGGAGCTGATCAACTTTGAACGCTACACGGCTCCGGCGCGGCGGGGGACGCGGTACTTCTACTCGCACAACAGCGGGCTGCAGAACCAGAACGTTTTCTATTGGCAGGACCGGGCTCGATGGCGAGCCGAAGGTGTTGCTGGATCCGAATACGTTCTCGGAAGACGGGACGGTTGCGATCAGCGGCATCAGCATTACGGACGACGGCTCGCTGGCGGCGTACTCGATTGCGGATGCGGGGAGCGACTGGGTGAAGTGGCATGTCCGCGATGTGACCACAGGTGAGGATCTGCCCGACGTTGTGGAGTGGTCGAAGTTCAGCGGGGCTTCGTGGATGAAGGACGGGAGCGGATTTTTCTATGCGCGATATGACGCGCCGGCTGCAGACGCGCGCGAGGCCGAGGCGTTGAAGACCGCGAACTATTTTCACAAGGTTTATTTTCATCAAGTCTGGGAACGCCGCAGAGCGAAGACCCGCTGGTCTTCGACCGGCCGGATGACGGCGAGCTGAACCTTGGGGCGCAGGTGACCGACGACGGCCGATACCTGGTGATTCACCAGAGCAAGGGTACGAGCCCGAACAACGAGCTTTCGGTGAAGGACCTGCAGCAGCCGGATGCGCCGATCCTGAAGCTGATCGACACAGCAGATGCGACGTATGCGCCGATCGACAACGACGGCACACTCTTCTGGTTGCTTACTACGCTGGACGCGCCGAACGGCAAGGTGATCTCGATCGATCTGAACAATCCGGGACGCGAGCACTGGAAGACGGTGATTCCGCAGAGCACGAATAAGCTGAGCGATATTTCGATGATCGACAACACGTTCATCGCGAACTATCTGGCGGATGCGCAGAGCCACGTGGAGCTGTACCGGCGCGACGGCACGCTGATCGAACAGCTTGAACTGCCGGCGATCGGCACGGCTTACGGTTTCAGCGGTCTGCGCGAGGATACCGAGACTTTCTACCAGTTCAGCAACTTCACGATGCCGGGCACGATCTACCGGCTGGATATGAAGACGCGCAAATCGACGATCTACCGGCAGCCGAAGCTGCTCTTCGATCCGAATCTGTATGAGACGAAGCAGATCTTCGCCACGAGCAAGGACGGCACGCGGGTGCCGATGTTTATCAGCCACAAGAAAGGCCTGGTGCTGGACGGGACGGCGCCGACGCTGCTGTATGCGTATGGCGGCTTCAATATCTCGCTGATGCCGGAGTTTTCGCCGTCGCACGTGATGTGGATGGAGATGGGCGGGGTGTACGCCCAGGCCAGTCTGCGGGGAGGCGGGGAGTACGGCGAGGCGTGGCATGAGGCGGGGACGCGGGTGAGAAAACAAAACGTGTTTGACGACTTTATTTCCCTCGCGGAGTGGCTAGTTGCAAATCGTACACATCGCCCAGGAGGCTTGCGATCGCGGGCGGGAGCAATGGAGGGCTGCTGGTGGCGGCCTGCGAGCTGCAGCGGCCGGACCTGTTTGGGGCGGTGGTGGCGCAGGTTGGCGTGATGGATATGCTGCGGTTCGACAAGTTCACGATCGGGTGGGCGTGGAAGGAGGAGTACGGTTCGCCGTCGGAGGATGCGGGTGAGTTTGAGGCGATTTACAAGTACTCGCCCCTGCATAACATACGGCAGGGCGTGAGTTACCCGGCGACGCTGATTACGACGGGGGACCACGACGACCGGGTGTTTCCGGCGCACAGCTTCAAGTACACGGCGGCGTTGCAGGAGGCCCAGGCGGGTCCGAATCCCATCCTGATCCGGGTGGAGACGCGGGCCGGGCATGGGGCGGGGATGCCGTTGAGCAAGCGGATCGAGGCGACCGTGGACCAGTACGCCTTTATGGCCAGGGAATTGCAAGTATCAGGGGAGCAGCGCTGAAGAAAAGGCCTGGATTCATGGGAAACTGGGTACCCGGACAGCGAATTTAAGGTGACAACCAGCACCTTCGCGTCGATACTCGGTTTGTCCCCCGTTCGTGGTATACCGAAAATCCTTGTTTTCGTGTACTTGCCGGCGGAAAATTGAATCCGGGCCAACGTTCTCTGCGTCGTATTTATGAGGCAGCAGAAAGGTTGCTTTATGAAGCTCAGAATTTCAATCGCGGTGTTGATGGCGCTAACTCCTGCGCTGGCCTCCGCGAGACCGAGGACGCCGACGGCCCATATGCGGCCGCAGTTATTCCGCGATCGGGCTCCGAAGCCTCGTCTGCGTGATTACCGTGTGCATGAGGTTAAGGTGAAGCCGCCGAAGGCGCCACCGCCTCCTGTGGTGAAAGATGATTTTTAGTTGTTTGGAAAAACCCCTCTCAGTGAGGGGTTTTTTCATAGTGGTCAGTTTGGAGTGAATAACCGAAGTTTCCGATAACGTGACTTTGCGGGAGTTAGCCTTTTGCACGGTGTCCGTTGGATTGCTTCGAAGTTAGCCGACAATGAGAGATCGATCTACCGACTTCGTTCGTTCGCCTACTGCGCCTTGACACTTAGATGTGCGTGGTATCGAGTGGGCTTTCCGTTTTGGGAGTAGATCCCGAACCGACAGCTTTGGAACTCCCGGAACAGGTTTAACACAGGAATCTTGCGGTCTGAACTGCCGACTGTCCCCATATGTCCATCCTGACTGACTCCGAAGATAATCTCGATTTGTTGGCCGGCGGACGCCGGATCTGAGATTTTGTGCGGAAGATCGCAGCCGGTAATCAACTTACGTGTCCGGGTGTCGTCCAACTCGGGGATGGGCTCACCGGTAGTTGTGGTGAAGTGAAGGACAAGAGGCATCTCCATCTGTTGCGGGACTCCGTCCACCAAGAAGGGCTTGAACTTATATTGCAGCGCAACCTGTTTATCGAAGGGCGCAAGCTCTCGATTGTCGTCTGAGTTGTAGGGAGAGGCTTCGCGGACCTGCCCCGTCCGATCGGTGATGGCGTGGACGATGAGATAGCCGTCAAGTCGGCCTTCCCGGACCGGTGGCCAGTGGACGTTCTTGGGCGCAGACTCGAGAAGGGACTCTTCGGTTGCGGTGGAGACAACGCTTGTAAGAATGCGACCGGAGGGCGCCGTCGGATTCGTGATGGTCAGCTGAGTACTGTCGGGTTTCCAGTCCTCAACTGTTGTGAGTAGACCCTGTACCTTGGTACCGTCGCGGGTGCTGACGTGGTACGTGTGAGCGATCGACTTCTCGTGGAAGGTGCTGAAACTCTCCAGGCCGAGATAGTGGGTGAAGTCGAGTGTGTAGGAAAGGTTTGTGCCCAGCGACTTGTTGTAGCAGACCTGAGCGAAGGTGAGATCATCGGTAATGCCTTTGCGGCGGTCATCACGCTCGACGCAGAAATAGACGAAGAGTGGAGAGTCGCTGTAGGCGTTGGGGTGACCACGAAGGTCTTTGGCCCGTGCCATTGGATCAAGCAGAGCAGCAACGAAGTTCTGCACCCAACCGGGATAGAAATCTCCTCGGTCCGATTCCTGAACCTTATCCCCGCTGACAATGAGGTCCTGACCAAATTCAGGTGTCTCCACCTTGAGAACGTAGCTGGTTGGATCTGCCCAGAACACCTCGATCCGACCATGGTGTTCGGTGGCGCTGGAAACCTCGCTGCTGATCTCGAGGATGGCGTGAAAAGGGGCCGCACCGGGAGTCGTGAGGACGTTGGCCGCGATCATGTGATCAAGCAAAGCATCAGCCGTGTCGGTATTCGTGGCAGGCATCTGTGCCGGGACAGACATGACGCAGCACAAGCAGGCCAGATAGACTAAGCATCTTAGTGAAGCTCGCATGTGGAACATGGCAGCATCATACTAGCCGAGTATTCCGCGGGTTCGCCGGTTGTTCCCTAGAAACGAGGTTTTCGGAAACTTGAGGACGCCGACCCAGCGAATTTGCCGATAACCCGACTATTCGGGAGCGAAGCGAAAAAGGCGATGGATACCGCAGTTTGTTCAGCTCTGTGGGGCGCCGAAGTGGGCTCGGCGCCGACGCCACACGCGCAGAGCCTATGCCGATGTAAAACCTCGTATGTAGGGGGTATTCGGCGGCCGCGGCCCCGTTTCGAAGAGCGGTCCGTGTGTCGAGTGATATTTCATGTTCATGTACGGCGTCTCGATGACGCGTCCGACGGCAGAGTAACGGCCGTTCTGCCAGTTTGAGTCCATGTAGTGGTTCGTAATCCCGGTTGACAGAAGCAGCCGCTCCGCATTGAACGGTTCTTTTCCGGTCAGCATCATCTCGATGATCCAGTGCGCGAAGGCGTTCGTAGCGTGGTACTGCGAGATGGGGCCGGGAAAGTCAAGCATCGAGATGATCGTCGGGTCTTTCTGCCCTTCGATTTCACCGGCGTAGGTCCAGCCCACACCCTCGCCCGAAATTACCGCCCCTTTGGTCCCGTCGTTGTACTCCACGATGCAGACGTTTGGTCGCCTGCCCTCCTGAAAGTGTCCCGGCTTGAGGTCAAAGTTTTTCCGCACTGCTTCAAGCAGGTTGCCGGCCCAGGGATTCTGTTCGACCCACTTCCATGTCTCAGGCCCGCGAATGGACTGCACCGACTTGACGCCTGTCTCACCGCCCTTGCGGCGATCGACAAAGGACTGGAGCACGTCAATGCAATGGAAGATGGCTCCCTCATCCGGGGAGCTTCCGACCACGATCGAGTTCTTAATCGGTGTGTCGATAGCGAGGTCTATCTCGGGCTTGCGGAAGTAGACGGGTATGGAAGAACCGCCGCTGAGGGGAAAGTTCAGTTCACGGGATTTATCAAACATCCACTTGGCGTCGTCCCAGTTGTAGGAAAGGTGCTTGTCGTTAAACACGGGCACCGAGCGTTTGCTCTCCTCGAAGACCCGCATGACCTGCTGGTAGATCCACCAGCGCGGCAACAGCCAGTGCCCCTTGAGATCGGTTGGATAATTGCCATGTTCGCAGACGATGACAACACCATCCACAGCAAGTTCCTTGCCGCCGAGCGTGACGGCTTCACCTACTGTTTTAAAGATGGGAATGTTTTTCGCTTTGCAGACTTTCTGACCGAGTAGGCTCGTGTCGAACTGATTGATGTAAACGGACACCACGTCCACCTGCGAAGGAGTGTGGGCGCCATGCCACCAATAACCGTCTATCAGCTTGTTTACGATCCAGTCCGCATGTGAAGTCGGGAGACCCCAAAAGCTGACAAGGCAGGCGATACGAGGGCGTCTTTGCGCAGTCTGCGCTACAGCATCGGGTACGATACCGGTCAAAGCAGCCATACCCGCCATACCGGTCATTCCCAGCATTTCACGCCGGGTGAGGAGAGAGCTTGACTCCGTAGTTTCGGCGATTGGGGATGAATCTGCCGCCGTGGCTGCAATTTCGATTTGGTTTTTTTTCATGATGGTTATTTGATCCTGTTGGTTACAGGTTTATTTTCTTAAAACAAAATGCAGTAACTTGCTTCTTCTGCCTCTGGTCGGTGTTGTCATCGTATTCCTATCAATCCTCCGCCGCCTGACAAGACCCCTTGCTGGATGATCCTGTCCGAGATGATCTTCGATTCCTATCACTACCGTGCTGCTCTAAATGTAACGGTAAGTTCCGCCGCGGCAAGCGGACGCACTCGGCGGATCCGAAATTGTTTCTGTGGCTCGTCCTAAAAATGTCTTAGGTGGTTGGGGCGGAGTTGCGGGCGGCACGAATGAAGGCGGTGAGTTTTTCGGGGCTTTTGCGGCCGGGGGATTGCTCAACACCACTGGCGACGTCGACGCCCCAGGGTTCGAGTCTGCGAATGGCTTCCGCAACGTTGTCGTGACGTAGGCCCCCGGCGATGATGAGCTTCAGTCCTGTGGCTGCTTCGCTAAGAGTGGTGCGAGCTGCGTTCCAGTCGAACGACGTTCCAGTGCCACCAGTGGCTGATCCTACCTTCGCATCGATCAGGACGCGGGCCACGAGACCATCGGTGGCGATGGCTTTGAGGTGATCGGCTACGACTGTTGCGCTGGCGTTGCCGGTGTCTGCTTCCCAGTGGACGGTCTGAATCAGACTGACTTGTCCGTTGAAGATTTTGTGGAGCTGCCGTATGAGGGCGAGGCTGACGCCGCCGTGAAGCTGCACTGCGTTTAGTCCCGCCTGGTGCGCGGTCTCTGCGATCTCTTCGGCTGCAAGAGCTGGGAAGACTCCGACGCGTTCGACTGTGGACGGAAGGTGTGGTGTGATGCGCGCGACTTGGGCGGCAGTGACTTGTCGCTTGCTTGGCGCAAAGACAAAGCCGACCGCATCCGCTCCCAGCTCGGCGGCCAGTTGTGCATCGTCGAGGTTGGTGTTCGCGCAGATCTTGATCCACATGGCCGGATAGTCGATTAGATGTCGGAGGAGTATTGGCGATCCAACAAGAGGGCCAGCGCGGCGGCGGGATCGGGTTGCCGCATCAACGCTTCGCCGACGAGAAAGGCGTGATAGCCAACGGCCTGTAGTCGGGCGATGTCTTCGGCGGTGCGAATTCCGCTTTCGGCGACCATCACGACATTCTTCGGCGCGGAGCCAGCGAGTTCGATCAACACCTCGGGGTGGACCGAAAACGTGCGCAGATCGCGGCTGTTGACACCGATGAGATCGAAGCCGAGCGCAATGGCGCGCTCCATCTCCTGACGGTTGTGAGTCTCGCAGAGGACGTCGAGGCCGATGCTGCGGGCTTCGTCGCGCAGGTCGCTGAGAGCGGAATCGGTGTGTGCGGAGACGATGAGGAGAACGGCGTCAGCACCGGCGGCGCGGGCTTCGAGAATTTGAAAGTGATCGAGGATGAAGTCCTTGCGCAAACAGGGAATGTCGACGACGTTGGACGCCTGTTCGAGATAGGTGAGCGAACCCTGGAAGAACTCTTCGTCGGTGAGGACGGAGAGGGCCGCGGCTCCCGCAGACTGGAAGGTACGGGCCAGTGCGGCGGGGCGGAAATCGCTGCGGATAAGGCCCTTGGAGGGCGAGGCTTTTTTGATTTCGGCGATGATCGCGGGGCCGCTTTGAGCTGCGGCTCGGAGGCTGGAAGTGAAACCGCGAGGGGTGTGGGCGGCAGCTTTGCGCTCGAGCAGACCGAAGTCCGCGACCGCTTTGCGGGCCTTTACCTGCAACAGCGTGTGCGCAAGAATCTGATCAAGCTGTGTGGACATGGTCCCTTTGCGATTTTGGCTGCACGAAGTGAGGCGTGCTGACCTGGGGTTGGTCGGGATGGATTCCGGCCACACCCTTTTGCCGCCGGCATTTGCCTGCCGTTGCCTCAAATGGAGCCGAGGCTGAAAACTTTGGTGCCGAAGGGGGGACTCGAACCCCCACACCCTTGCGAGTACATGGACCTGAACCATGCGCGTCTGCCAATTCCGCCACTACGGCACGGTGTTTTACGCTCCGCCACAGATGGCCGGAGCACGCGAACCGCGAGCTTTTAGTCTTACAAACCGCGTCGCCGCTGTCAATCGGGCGCCGATGTGGCGAGAATCTTGTCGAGCGGCTAGGTTGAAGGCTGGTTGAGGAGGTCAAACCTCGTCGCGCGACGGGGAAGACTTCTGTTGAAAAAGAGCGTCTACTGTCGAGGAAGGTAATATTTCTCCCACATGAACGAACAGAAGAACTCACTTTCCCAGGCCCCGTCAAACGCTGAAACGATTCCCGAAGACCTCTCTGTTGAGATGCGCAGGATCGCCCATGACCTGAGCAACGCACTCGAGATCATTGTCCAGACCAGCTATTTGCTGAGCACTACCGAGATGAAAGAGCCGGCGTCAGACTGGCTGCGGATGCTGGACGACGGGGTGCAAAAAGCAATGAGCCTGAACCTCGCGCTGCGTACCTACATCAAGGAACACACGCCAAACTAGCGCACGGCTGCATGCGGTGCGGCTAGGACCCTTTTCGTCGCAAGGCTGCTGTGGGCTTGCGGCGGATGGAGGGCCTTGCTGTTTTTTTGGCGGGGGATTTTGCTTTGCGAGCGGATTTCGCTGCGGTCTTTTTGGCGGCGGTCTTTTTCGAGGCGGATTTCTTGGCGATGGTTTTTGTCCGCGTAGGTTTTTTGGCGGCGGATTTTTTGGTGGATTTTTTTGCGGTGGCCGATGGAGGATTTGCTGCGACGGGTGCGATGCCGAGATTTGCTAGTTTCTGCTCGTGCGAGTTGATGAGATCTTCGATCTGCTGCAGCAGAATGCGTGTGTGCATGGGCTTGACGAGGAGCTGGTCGGCGCCCATCTCCTGCCAGTCCTCTTCGGCGACGGGAAACGCGGTGAGGAGCGCGACTGCAGGGTGATACTGCGCGGCGCGGGCCGCTTTGATGACCTCGACACCGGCGACATCGTGCTCCATGCGCATGTCCGTAATGAGCATGTTGTATTCGCGGGTGTGCAGCTTGGAGACGCCCTCGCGAGCAGAGGCGGCCGTGTCTACATCAAATCCGCTGATCTCGAGAACAGCCTTCAGGGTGAGCAACACAGCGACTTCATCATCGACCAGCAGAATGCGGCGTCTCATCGGGTCCCTCTCTTAGGAGCTTGGCAGCAAACATACATGATACGGCGAGGGATGCCAAAGGCGGTGACGGAACTCACAGGCAATCTCATTCGTAGTGTTATACTTCACGTTACGGTGCCACCTATCCTGAGAGTTGCATCTAAACCCTAAACAACGCATGGCGGGTGGAAAAACCCGCTGTGGAGGCGACTTATTCCACCAATTGATAAACGTTCCGCCAAGTCTTTTATCCGCACGAATGAACGTATCCGCGCCCGCGAAGTCCGCGTGATCGACGAAAACGGCGAACAGCTTGGCGTCATGCCCCCCTTTGAAGCACTCAAGATGGCCCGCGAGCGTTCGCTCGACCTGGTAGAGATCTCCCCCAACGCCGTGCCGCCGGTGTGTAAGATCCAGGACTACGGCAAGTATCTGTACGAGAAGGACAAGAGCGAGCGGGCGGCGCGCAAGAAGCAGAAGGTCATCACCATCAAAGAGGTCAAGTTCTCGGTGACAGTGGACGAGCACGACTACCAGACGAAGAAGAACCAGGCTGTCCGCTTTCTTGGTGACGGCGATAAGGTGAAGGCATCACTCCGCTTCAAGGGCCGCCAGATGGCGCATCGCGATCTCGGCTACAAGATCATCAACCGGCTGATTCTCGATATCGGGGACGCGGGGCTGGTGGAGTTTATGCCGAGGATGGAAGGCACGACGCTGCACGCGATTCTGGCACCTTCGAAGAAGTCTGAAGCGGAAAAAGGTCGATTCGTCCCCTTCGGGAGCCGAAACCAAGCCCCGATTGCCTGCAAGCCCGGCAAGCGTTTAAACTCAAGAAAAAAGAAGTGTTTTTGCCCCGGATTCAGGGCCAAAATAGGTGTGCAGAAACTTGCATATGTCGGTTAATCGTGCCGTTACTAGAGCCTGGCGCTATATTGCCCGTGCTGATTGACCGTGGCCGGCTCTGGGGTTTGTACGCTGACAGCTCCCTGAAACCTCCCGATATCCCCCAAGTCGACAATAGGGGTCAGTTCGGAAGCCCGGTGGAAATCGCGGCACGCCTCCAGAGCGGGCTGTAAGTTCACATTTTTGATGTTGATTTGATTAACGCGGAAAAACGCGGATTCCCGGCCAAAAAGCCAGGTTGAGGATGCACAGTTGTGCGCAGAAAAGGAGATTTGGGTACTTTAGTAATCAGACGTGTTGCATACTTCAGTATATAACTGATTCTATTAGACTTATTCCATTCTGTATCCTATTGTTACCTCATCCTGTTTGTCCAGCGAAATCTTTTTTTGAACATACAACTTTAGGGGTATCCCATTATGAAACATATCATCCGTGCCTTCGTCCTCGCCCTCGTCCTCACTGGAGCCGTGGCCACCACGCATACCTCCTCTGCCTCCGCCCAGAACAAGGTTGATGTGGCCCGCGTCAGCATGCTTCCGATTCCTTCCTGCCCGCCTGACGATCCGAACGCCTGTGGCATGGCTCAGGGCCGCTAATTCTGGCTTAGGGAAAAGCTTACGCCCTAAACCTTTACTGATTAGTAACTTAACGTGTTCATCTTCACCTGAAAGGGGCCACTTCCATGAAGACCATCCTTCGCGCTTTCGTCGCCGTTCTCGTCCTCACCGGAGCCGTTGCTACTACGCAGACCTCCTCCGCCTCCACCCAGAACAAGGTCGACGTAGCCAGGACGAGCATGCTGCCGATTCCCTCCTGCCCACCCGACGATCCCAATGCGTGTGGCATGGCACAAGGTCGCTAAAAGGCCGCAAAGCTGCCAGGGGCAGCTTTGGATTTGTCCAGTTAGTTTAGTGTTTACAACGATTTACGGTACCAGGAAATCACCCAGGAGCTTATTTCCATGAAGACCATCATTCGCGCTTTCGTCGCCGTTCTCGTTCTTACCGGAGCTGTTGCCACCACTCAGACCTCCTCCGCCTCCACCCAGAACAAGGTCGATGTGGCCCGGACCAGCATGCTGCCGATCCCCTCCTGCCCCCCGGACGACCCCAATGCCTGCGGAATGGCCGACGGCCGCTAAGTACCATTTAGCGCAATTTGTTGCATACCCCCCAATAAGTTATTGTGTCCGTGCCTGGAATAGGCTAGCCTATGCATGTTTCTATAGGTACGGACAACCATGGGCAACTCTCTAAGAGTCTTAATTTCGCACCTCGAATACGTGGAACCCATCCTCTGCGGGATGCTGATCTTCTTTCTTGTGCGCAGTAAAGCAGCGCGCCAATTCAGCTACCTAGTAGCCCTGCTATGCGTGAGACTTGGGTGTTCTCTCATCTGTTTGCCACTTCTCTACTTCTGCGCGCGCGGAATTGAGAGGCACATGGCCTATCAGGCGTACTTCTACGTGTACTGGACGAGCTACGCGCTCGAGGCGATTCTGTCTCTCCTGGTGATCTACAGCATCTTCAAGCTTGCGATGGCACCCCTGAAGGGTCTGCAGACCCTCGGAATGCTGATCTTCCGCTGGGTGGCAGCCATCTCCGTCGCGGTGGCGATTGGCGTCGCTGTGACGCCGCACCTCACCGGAATCCACTTCATGATTGCCATGATCACGCAGCTGCAGCAGACCTCGAGCATCCTCACCCTCTGCCTGCTGCTGTTTGTGTGCTTTGCGATCCGCCCGATGGGCCTGTCGTACAACAGCCGCATCTTCGGCGTCAGTCTTGGCCTTGGCATCCTCGCAACGGTCAGCCTGGTGGATGCCGCGTGGCTGACGCATAGTCCGAACATGTATTCCACCATAAGCCTGGTTAACGGATTCGCTGTAGGAATAACGCTTCTGATGTGGTCCGCTTACTTCGCGTTCCCGGAGCCGAAGCGCCGCATCATCGTGCTTCCTACTACCTCACCCTTCCTTCGCTGGAACCAGATCTCGATGGCGCTTGGCGACGATCCCGGCTTTGTCGCGGTTGGCGGCATTCCACCGGAGCTCTTTGCCCCAGCCGAGCTTGAGGTCATGCGTCGCGCCTCTGCGAAGATGACTCCGGCGCTGGAAAGCCCAACAGCAGCGTTTCATTCGTTGTCTGCGTAGACGCAACAATGAAGCAAAGTCCAAGGCCGTCCTCACGTGGGACGGCCTTTTTGCGTAGGCTCACGTCCGCGCTAATCATTCGTTCATCCGCGGTGACGGGATTACGAAGATCCTACTCGCTGAGATATGACCATGGGGCAGATCTTCTAGAGAAGGGGAGGATCGAATGATAGACGTTTGCGACATGGCGCCGCACCTGGCGGTGTTCGACATGCCTACCTCACTTAAGTTTTATTGTGACGTTCTGGGTTGCCGGATTGTGGCCTCTGATGGAGAGTCTGGGCCGGAGTTCAACTGGGTGATGCTGAGCCTGAATGGAGTCAGACTCATGCTGAATACCGCATACGACGGAGCGAACCGTCCGCCTCAACCTGAGGCCGCACGGATTGCAGCTCACGAGGACACCACGCTGTACTTCGGTTGCCCGGATGTGGATGCCGCCTTTAATCACCTGCGGGCAATGGGTGTGAAGGTAAAGGCACCCGAAGTGGCCTGGTATGGAATGAGGCAATTGTATGTGAGCGACCCTGACGGCTACCTTCTCTGCTTTCAGTGGAAAGCTGAAGAACAGCCGCCGCGGACGTGAGTCTCACTGCGGTTTCGGTTTTCGCGGCAGAAGTTTTCTCGTGAGTGTAAAAAGGCCGCCCCGTTTGGGACGGCCTTCTTACTTCCTGGCTGGTCTTTAGATTAGTCGCGTTCAGATTCAGAGCGCTTCCAGTTGATCAGATCGCCCAGCGTGGTGCTGCTGCTGTTGCTCGAGGAAGAGGAGGAAGAACCGGAGTTGTTGCCCTTCGGGGACCTCTCGCGCTCCTTGTAGCTTTCGACCTCGGCGCGGCTGGCTTCTTCGCCAACGGCCTTGATCGAGAGACCGACCTTCTTCTCTTCCTGGTTCATCTTGACGATCTTGAACTCGTGCTCCGAGTCCACATCCATCGTCACTGGCTTCCCATCGGGACCGACTGCCTCAGAGACGTGGCAGAGACCCTCGACTCCTTCGGCGATCTCAACGAAGGCGCCGAACTGCGCGGTGCGCAGAATCTTGCCCTTGATGACGTCGCCAACGCGATGCTGCGCGAAGAACGTGTCCCAGACATCCGGCTGAAGCTGCTTGACGCCGAGCGACAGACGGCGGTTCTCGGGCTCAACGCCCAGAACGATCGCGCGAACCTTCTCGCCCTTCTTCAGGACCTCAGAGGGATGCTTGATCCGCTTGGTCCAGCTCAGGTTCGAGACGTGCACCAGGCCGTCGATGCCGTCTTCGATCTCGATGAAGGCGCCGAAGTCGGTGAGGTTGCGAACGCGGCCTTCGATGATGGCGCCGGTCGGGTACTTCTCCTCAAGCTGCTCCCAGGGGTTGTCCTGAAGCTGCTTCATGCCGAGCGAGATGCGGCGGTCGTTCGGGTTGACGCTGAGGATGATGGTGTCGACTTCATCGCCGGGCTTGACCATCTTCGACGGATGCTTCATCCGCTTGGACCAGGTCATCTCGGAGACGTGGACGAGGCCTTCGATGCCCTGCTCGAGCTCGATGAACGCACCGTAGTCGGTGACGGAGAGAACGCGGCCGCGGACCTGTGCACCGATCGGGTAACGCTCGGTGGCGTCGAGCCATGGGTCAGGCGTGAGCTGCTTGAAGCCGAGCGAGACGCGCTGCTTTTCCTTGTCGAACTTCAGCACCTTCACCTGGATCTCGTCGCCAACGTTGACGAGGTCGCGGGGATGGGTGAGCCGGCCCCAGCTCATGTCGGTGATGTGGAGCAGGCCATCGAGGCCGCCCAGATCGACGAATGCGCCGTAGTCGGTGAGGTTCTTGACGGTGCCGGTGAGGACGCTGCCCTCTTCGAGAGTGGAGAGCGTGACCGCCTTCCTGGCGTTCTGATCCTCTTCGAGGAGCTCCTTGCGGCTGATGACGACGTTGCCGCGCTTCTTGTTCAGCTTGATGACGCGGACTTCGATCTCGGTGCCGATGTAGCCGTCCAGATTGCGGACGGGGCGAACCTCGACCTGCGAACCGGGCAGAAACGCCTTGATGCCGATATCGACGGTCAGACCACCCTTGACGCGGCCGAGAACCATTCCCTTGACGGGCGTCTTGTTGTTCGCCGCAGCCTCCAGCTTGTCCCAGACCTTGTGACGGAGAGCCTTTTCGTAGCTGACCAGGTAGCCGCCTTCGGGCTCTTCCCGCTCCACGACAACCTCAACCGAATCACCAGTCTTGAACTTGGGCACGCCATGAATGTCGAGCACCTGTTCCAACGGGATGAGACCTTCAGATTTAAGCCCAATGTCGACAACAACATGCTTGTCAGTGACTTTTACTACGGTGCCGGTAACGATGACCTCTTCGACGGTCAGGTTGGCGGCAGCGGCGGACTCGGCAGCCTGTTCGCGATCAAAGTTCGCGAGGGCTGCAGCGAAATCGGCTGCGTCGTAGTTCAAGTCATCGTCGGATTCGTCGGCTGCGGCGGCGACCGTAGCAACGGTGCCGTGATTTGCAGCGGTGTGAGCTTTAGCAGCGGAAACATGCTGTGCAGCTGCACTTGACGCTTCGTGGGCGGTCTCATGCGGTTGGGTAGAGGTGGATTCAGATGACAGGCCGGTATGCTCGGCTGTCGCTTCGGGCGCCAGGACTTCCGTTTCGGTGGTCAGGGGTTTGCTCTCGTTATTGTTGGGATTATGGTTTTCTACCATGGTGAATGCGGACTCCGGGATCCAAGAACTCCTTCCGTCTCAGCGGCGCGTGGGCGGGAACAATCAGCATTTCAGAGGAAACGCTGGCTGCTCTTTCTCTCCCGGCTACGGCTTCGGCAGGATGGAAGGAATCAGGTCTTGCAGAGGAGCTATTGCACTTGGATCCCACACGCAATAGCTCGCTAGATAAAGAATAGAACTTTGCATACGGTCCGTCAACAAATGCCGTCACTGGCCTATGCATTTTCATCGCCATGTCATCCCTGCTGGGTGGATTCTGGTATGGATCGTATGCAGCTTTGATGCAGCGAACCGCCGGGAAGAACTGTTTGCGGCGAAAATAATTTGCTTTCTCCGGCCGCTGCCCCCGTTTTGGTGCCGCCCCGCTATACTCGGCCAATGGATCGACTCTGGACGCCCTGGCGCTACAACTATGTCACCCGCGCGGACCCGGAGACTCGGACCGGCGTCCCCGCTGCCCTGAAGGCCTGGCCGCTGTCCGCCGCCGAAGACAAGCATTGCGTCTTTTGCAACATGATCGCCGCGGTGGACTACGCGATCGCCCAAGGTATGCCGCGCGAGACAGCCGAAAAGGCCGCCCACATCGTCCATCGCGGGGCGCACTGCTTTGTGTGCCTGAATGTCTACCCATACAGTACCGGTCACGTGATGATCGTGCCTTATCAGCATCTGGCATCGCTTGCAGCGGTGCCCCCGGATGCGGCCAATGAATTGATGCTGCTCGCCCAACGCGCCGAGCTCATCTTGCGCGAGGTGTACAGACCCGGCGGCCTGAACATGGGCCTGAACCTCGGTGAAGCGGCCGGGGCTGGGATCGCCGACCACATCCATCTCCACGTGCTGCCACGCTGGGTGGGCGACACAAATTTTATGACGGTGACGGCAGAAACTCGTGTACTTCCCGAGCCGCTGGATGTAACATGGATGAAGCTACGAGCTCCCTTCAACAACAATTAATACAACCAAGCTCCTGCGATACCCATCCAATCTGATATAGAAGACAACCGGCGCAAGCCAGGGCCTCCTATTCAGAGCTATCGAGGACTCCCCCATGGCAATCTTTCAACAGAACCTACCCGCATCAGTCCGCCTCGGTCCAACAGCTGTGCCCGAAAGTCGCGGTGTTCCTGCGACCGATCGTCGTCCCTACCTAGTCACAGTTCCGTCGCGCAGACCAGTAACCTCCGCCCGACGGTCTGTCTCCACCACCAGTCAGTATCTAGCCCTCTTCCCGCACGAATCCGAGGACGCACGCCTCACTGGCGCGACTCGGTCGCTTTACCGCCGTTTGCTGGCTTTGAATCTTCCCCGTCCTGCAGGCCGCAGCGAACTCTCGACAGAGCTACGAGACGCAACCGAAGTTCGGTTTAAATTGGTCGATACCAAGATCGCCTGACGAGCCGGAAGAACCCTGATTTTTTAGCAGAAACGCTAAGACCTTGCCCATGAGAGCAAGGTCTTATTCTTTAGAAGCGACATGGCCGGGACCGCGCGTCTCAGGATGGGCCCGTCGGCGGCGATGTATTCTCAGCAGCTTTGTTTGGGTTTTTCGGACCGGGCACCCGCGTTGCCTCAAAGCTTGTAATCTTCCATACCCCCGACGGCAAACGTTGATAGACACGAGTGTAGCGGAACGTGCCCTTCACCGGTGCGCCTTCGTTGGTCCCTTCCACTTCTGCGCGGGAGGTCACGATCGCAATGGCACCAATTAGCTTCACCTGTCGCTCACCCAGGTCCAGCCTGGTGAGAGCGAACTTGTGCATCCGCATCCGATCAAGTTGCTGCGCTTTTGTATTCACCTGGCCGGTCACCGAGATGCCGATGTAATCGTCTGACAGCAGCTTGTCCATGGTGGCGACATCGCCGACGAGTTGGGCCTGACGCCACTGCTCTTCCAACGCTTCGACCTGACGCTTGGCGTCGTGCTTCTTCTCGTGGAGGGGCTGATTCCAAGCGGCGCAGAAGGCCGGTGAAGACCATCCCATCACTACCGCAGTCAGTAGGACGGTAGAAGGTATCAGACAGCGACGAATTGGACGACCACTTAGGGGCATTGCGTACCGGATAGTAGACCGATTGGTCGCGCACAGTCAAAACTACTTTAGTCGTACGCGCCCGTTGGTACCATAAGACGCAGGAATCGCTTGAAAAGTCGAGAGAAAACGATCAGCAAACGGCTAATAGATTCTCCATCTGGCGTTCCCTCATCTTTTGATACAGGCCCCCGATGGCATATTGATGAAAATGCGGTGAACCCCGGTGATGTTCCAGGGCCGCTTCGTCCACATACTGCTCGTAGATCAGCACGGTGCAGGCCTCGCCCTCGACGAAGTGGGGAACGTAGCTCACGCACCCGGGTTCTCGCCGCGACTCCGCAGTCAGGTGACACAGGATCTCGTCAATGGCGTCACGGTCCGCCTGGTCAAACGTCATCCGCACGATAAAACTCAACATAATCGCCCCTTTTCCCTTTACGCCTTCAGGGCTTCATCAAACGCCGGCAGCATCATCGTCTGGTCGCGATCAGGCCCGGTCGAAACCATTCCAATCTTCGCACCCGACTCCTTCTCCACGAACTTTAGATAGTCCTGTGCCAGTTGCGGCAGTTTATCGAACTCTGTAATCCCTTCGGTCGAGCTGTTCCAGCCTTTCAGCTTCGTATACACCGGCTCGATCGCGTTGTACCCGGGCATGTCGGCGGGAATCACGTCCGTCAGCTTGCCGTTGATCTTGTAGCCGGTGCAGACCGGGATCTCGGCGCACTCATCCATGACGTCCATCTTGGTGACCACCAGCCACTCGGTGCCGTTGATCATGTTGCTGTAGCGCAGCAGCGGGAGGTCGAGCCAACCACAACGTCGCGGCCGGCCGGTCACTGCACCATACTCCTGGCCTCTGGCACGCAACAGGTCGCTGGTGGAATCGTGAATCTCCGTCGGGAACGGTCCTTCGCCTACCCGCGTGACATATGCCTTGGTCACGCCGATCACGGTGCCGATCCGGGTCGGTCCAACACCCGTCCCGGTGACTGCTCCACCCGCGGTCGAAGAGGAGGAAGTCACAAACGGATATGTCCCGTGGTCGATATCGAGCAGCGCACCCTGGGCTCCTTCGAACATGACCTTCTCCCCTGCATCGAGCGCGTGGTTCAGCAAGACGGCCGTATCGGTGACAAACGGTGCAACCTGCTCGGCTGCCCGCGAATACTCCTCGTACATCGTCTTGGGATCGAGCGGCTCGGTGCCGAACAGCGCGTGCGCGATGGTGTTTTTCTCATGGCAGGCGTTCTCGATATGGGTCCGCAGGAGCGCCGAGTTCAACAGATCCACCACCCGCAGACCGCTGCGATGCATCTTGTCCTCGTAGGCCGGCCCGATCCCGCGGCTGGTTGTGCCGATCTTCGTCCGCCCCGGCGCATTCTCCGCTGCGAGTTCGATCATCCGGTGATAGGGGAGAATCACCTGCGCCCGGTTGGACACGAAAAGCTGCCCATCCACGGGCAAACCGGCGTCTTTCAGCTTCTTGACCTCGTTCAGAAACGCCATGGGATCCAGCACGACGCCGTTGCCGATTACGCCCTTGCACTGCGGCCTCAGCACGCCGCACGGAATCAACTGCAGAACGAACTTTTTGCCCTTGATGATGACGGTGTGTCCGGCGTTGTGGCCGCCCGCATACCGTGCCACCACGGAGAACTTCTCCGACAGCACGTCGACGATCTTGCCTTTACCCTCATCGCCCCACTGGGCACCCAAAATAACCGCTGATTTGCGTTGATTCACGACGGATGTGTTCTCCAAGGAATTTGCGTTGGCCGGAAGAGGCGCGCCGCACCGTGCGAACACGCCTATATTCATCATATCGCGTCCTCGCGCCTTCAGCGTTTTGCTTTGTTGCAAGCCGCATTCACTGCGAGAAACACCTTACCGGCTACACCGAATTCAAGGCTGCGCGTAGTATCCGCTTCTGGTTCGAGCCGTCAGTCCGGGGGTGGCGATCTTCACGTCGATCGCATGATACTCATTTGGCCGGTCGGCCTTCGCCGCATCGAGGGTCAGCGTGTAGAAGGCGTCTGCATCCGCAATGCAACGAGAAATCTGGCCCGCGATGTCGTTGCTCGCGTTAAATACCAATCCGCCGCTCTGCAACGAAAGCACCTGCAACGCCACATTGCCGGTCTGCGCCTTCTTTGTCGTCGTGACCGGCTTCAGAAATTCCTTGTAATAGAACGAATCTACTCCGCCGGCAGCGTCCGCTCCCTCCGGATCGACGTTGTAAAGCGTCATGCGCTCCGCACGCATAGCGGCCGAGAGCGCAACGATCGTCGTAAACAGGTTCGCCTGCTGCTTGACGCTCTGCTCGATCCCTGGACCGGAGAGAAGCGGCCAACCCGGGCTGATCCAGATCACGATCTTTCTGCCGGGAGTCTGCGCCTCCTTGACGATCAGAGAGTTCAGCGTATTCAGCGACAACTGAAACCGCTCCACCGCCCCGTAGAACCCCTGGCCGCGCCGAATGGAGCGCAGACCCGTTTCATGCTGATCGAACGCCGCGACTATCGCGTTGCCATCGCGCGAACTCTCATTCTGAATTTCGGTGCCCGCATCCGAGAAGAAGGCCATCGACATAGGGTGAGCCATAACCCCGTTATTCTGTTGCAATAATTTCTTGATCTCGTTCCGCTCGTACGACACCCTGCTGAAGTTTGTATTTACCTCATCCACCATGAGGATGATCTTGACTGGTGACTCCTGGAGATCTGCCGTGGCAGGCGATGTCACGGTTGCTTTGAAAGAGAGGATCGGCTGTGGATGCCCGTTGTCGAGCACCGTAAAATCCTTCTGCTCGAGCCCCTTTATTGGTTTGCCTGCTTTATCGGTGACCACAACATCCAGCACAAGCTGATTCGCAGTATCGGACGGCGGTTTGGGCCCGGCCTGCAACTGCACAGCCGGCACGGAGCCGACTGACTGTTGTGCGAAGACCGGCAGTGAGCAGCACGAGAGACAGAAGAGAACTATCCCAGCCCGATACAACAGCTTCATACGGATACCCCGTGGAGAGAAAGCCACCCGACAGCTTCGCCGGGCATTGAGGACAACCATACATCCCGCGCCTGATCTCCTCAATACGCCTCGTCACATCGTTGTTCCAATTATTTTTGATAGCGCAAGCAAGGAATCTGTCGCTATCCTCCTCCTGCACCCTGCTCCACGCAAATCAAGCGATTCAACAACAACTGGCGCGCGCATCTGCCAATCCAGCTTTCACCCGGGTCCGAACATGTCTGCATCCCGCCTGCTTTACGGCACCACCATCTTTCTCGGCGCATTCCTCCTCTTTCTGGTGGAACCGATGGCCGCCAAACAACTGCTCCCCACGCTAGGGGGCTCCTCCGCGGTCTGGCTGACCTGTCTCGTGTTCTTTCAAGTGACGCTGCTGCTCGGCTATCTCTTCGCGCACTGGCTAACGCGCCGCTCCCATGCCGTTTGGCGACGAGCCCTTTATTTCGTCCTGCTTGCCGACGCTTGTGTCCTTCTGGTCCTGCGAGGGCTTGTCCCGTCGGGCCTGAGCCAACATGCGGATCATCCCGTCACCGCGATTTTTGCTGCGCTTTCTGTAACCATCGGCCTGCCCTTTCTGCTGCTGGGCGCAACCAGCCCGCTGCTGCAGATGTGGTTCTTTCGCACCGAAGGCGGGAGCGTTCCGTACCGGCTGTTTGCACTGTCGAATGCGGGTTCGCTGCTCGCGCTGATCGCCTACCCGACACTCGTTGAGCCGAACCTGACGCTCCAGTTGCAGCGAACGCTGTGGACCTGGGGCTTTCTTGTTTATGTCGCGCTCTGCCTGGCACTCGCCCTGAAGACGCAGACTGCGGCGAGCCCGGATTTGCCGGATGAGCCTCTCGCTTTGAAGACGCGAGCCAGGGAAAGATGGCTCTGGTTTCTGCTTCCCATGGCAGCCGCGATGCAGTTGAGCGCCGTTACCGCGCATCTTACGGTCAATATCGCGGCCATCCCGCTGCTGTGGATGCTTCCGCTGGCTGCCTATCTCGTCACCTTCATCCTCGCGTTCGAGTTTCCTGCGTTCTACCGTCGCGGCGTTGTAGTGCGTCTTCTCGTCGTGATGCTGGCTAGCCTGGGCTACGCCATCTCGAAGACCGACGTCAGCCTTCCAATCGGCGTTGCTATTCTTTTCTTCCTCGTCGAATGCTTCTTCGCCTGCCTCTTCTGTCACGCCGAGGCGTATGCCCTGCGCCCGCAGCGCGGGTCGGAGACGACGCTCTTTTACCTGCTCATCGCAGCCGGTGGAGCTGCCGGAACCTTCTTCATCGGCATTGCCAGCCCTCTTATCTTCTCCGCCAACTACGACCTAGCCATCACGTTCTTCGTCACGGCAGTGCTCGCCGTCGCCGTGACCTGGCACGACGGCTGGCCGCAACGCCTGCTGTGGTCGACTGCCAGTGTCCTGCTATTCGTCTTCGCCATCATGCTGCAGACGGCCTATGCGCGCGACGCGATCCTCGAGGTCCGCAACTTCTACGGCACTCTGCGCGTCAAGGAGATGGTCACTCCCCAGGGCGACCCGGTGCGCATGCTTCTCAACGGCACCATCCAGCACGGCACACAGATCTTCGCGCCGGAACTGAATCGCACCCCGACCACCTACTACGCCGTCGACTCCGGCGTCGGCATTGCGCTGCGGCTCTGCTGCGAAGATCGCGCGCGCAATATCGGGGTCATCGGTCTCGGCACCGGCACAATCGCCGCGTACGGGCACCCCGGCGACCGCATACGCTTCTACGAGATCAACCCACTCGTCCCCGCGATTGCGCAGAACCTCTTCACCTATCTCCGCGACTCGGCCGCACAACTCACCATCGCCGACGGCGACGCCCGCACCTCGCTGATCCGCGAAGCGCCGCAACGGTTCGATGTCCTCGCCGTCGACGCCTTCTCGGGTGACGCCATCCCGTTACACCTGCTGACCACAGAGGCCATCTCGCTCTACAAAAAACACCTCGCGCCGGACGGGATTATCGCCGTCCACGTGTCCAATCAGTATTTGAACCTGGCCCCCGAGATTGCGCAGCTTGCCATCGCCTCCAATATGCAATCGCGAATGATCGAACGGCCCGGCGACGACGCGACAGGAGCCTATCGCTCCACCTGGGTCTTGCTGAGCAACAGTCCCACCTTCTTCAATCGCCCGGAAGTTGCCGCCGTGGCCCAGGAGACGCCCACAACGCCGCGCCTGCGCCCCTGGACCGATGACTACTCCAGCCTGCTGCCCATCCTTCAGTTAGCCAAACACTGAACTACTGCGCCCACGCCAGTCCGTCGGCCGTCTTCCCCGCATCGATCAGCCGTGAGATCTTCCACTGGCCGAGGTCGATCTCCGCCACCTGGTTCTTGTAGTTGCACGCCACGTAGGCCTTCTTCCCATCCGGGGTCACGAAGATCTCAGAGGGCCCCTCCGGCACATCGATCGTGCGCGCGACCTTCAGCGTCTTCAAGTCGACCACGGCCACCTGTTTGTTCGTCCGCATCGCCACGAGGAGCCATCGCCCATCGAGCGTTGGCGCCGTTCCATACCCTACGGCCGGCAGCGGTATCCATGTCTTTACTTTGTTGGTCGCCGTGTCGATCACGGCCAACTGCGGCTTGGTCTGGTCAGCGGTAAATACCATGCTGTCGTCGCGCGACACCGCGATCCGTTGTGTGTTCGTCGAGATGGGAATGACCGCCAGCGTCTTCCGCGCCTTCATATCCAGCACTGACACCGTTCCCGGACCAACATTCGCCGTGTAACCTCGCGACCCATCTCGCGAGAGGGCCAGCATGTGGGACTGCTCCTGCCCTGTCGGCACGCTGCCCACGATCTTGAGCGTCTTTGGATCGATGATGCTGATCGTCTTGTCTAACTCGGTCGTCACATACAACATGCCGCTGTTACGGTCGTAGATCGCGCAATGCGGACGCACGCCGTGGCCGAAATCGATCGTGTGGACGACCTTGCGGCTCGGCAGATCGATCACGGAGATCTTCGTCCCATCGGTCCCAGGCTTGCCTACCCCGACGTCGCTGTAGATCGGCACAAAGGCCGTCTTTCCGTCCGGCGAAGCAGCGACTTCATGCCCGGTCACTCCCTCCACCGGCACCGCAGCGACCTGCTTGCCGGCAACCGGATCGATCAGGCTGAGAGTGTGATCGCCCTGATTCGCGACAAGCAGCAGAGGCGACGCGGCTTCACCGTGGTTCTGAGCATAGGCAACACCCGCAGCCACACTCATCACGGTACACATTGCCAGCAAACGTAGAAATATCGTGTTCTTCATAGATCGACAAGTATAGCCGCGCATTAGGCAAACGCCCACCCGCCTATACTTGGAAAGGAATGCCCGAGCTACCCGAAGTCGAAACCATTGCCAACGGCGTTCACGAACGCATCCACGGCCAGACGATCCGCTCCGTCTGGACCAGCAACAAGCCCCAGACCTTCAAGTCCCCGCCAGACGAGATTGTAGAAACTCTCACGGGCAGCCGAATCGACCGCGTCCACCGCGTCGGCAAGACCATCGTCGCGGATCTGACTCGCAAGGATCTGACCCGCAAGAAGAAGCAGTCCCAGTTTCTCATCCACCTCGGCATGACCGGCCGCCTGCTCGTCTCCACTCCGGACACACCCATCCCCGCACACACCCACGCCATCCTGACCCTCAGCAGCGGCAAAGAGCTCCGCTTCGTCGACCCCCGCCGCTTCGGCCGCCTCTCCGTCGTCGCGCCCGATACAAAGTACGAGGGTCCCGGCGCCGAGCCTCTCACTATCGGACTCGAAGACTTCATCGCCCTCTTCCGCAACCGCAAGACCCGCATCAAGGCAGCGCTTCTGAACCAGTCGCTCCTCCACGGCGTCGGCAACATCTACGCCGACGAGGCTCTCTTCCACGCCGGCATCCGCCCCACCCGCCAAGCCGGCCGCCTCACCCGCGCCGAACTCACCCGCCTCCGCGACGCATTGATCAAAGTCCTCACCGAAGCCATTCAGCTAGGCGGCTCCTCGGTCTCCGACTACGTGGACGCGGACGGCGTCGCCGGCTTCTTCCAACTCCGCCACCACGTCTACTCTCGCACGGGCCAGCCCTGCCGCATCTGCGCTACGCCCATCAAGCGTATCGTAATCGGAGGCCGCAGCACCCACTACTGTCCCACCTGCCAAAAGTAAGATCAGCGATTGCCCGCCGCCTTTTCAGCGTTGCGGGCGTCCTGCACTAAGCCCCGAAGTTGACCGTAGTTCTCCAGTGCGAGCAGCGGAGTGAGGATCTGATCGGCACACAGGATTGTTCCCGCAAGATGGCGATCCCGCCCCATCCTTTCGAGCTTGCAGGTGTAGTTTGTCTGTGGCGGTACGTTGCCGGCTGGCTCTGCAACAAATTTTTCGCGCAGCGCCTCCCTGCTTTCCAGTCGAACAAGATCCTCATCGATCCGCGTCCATCGCCCCACACGAATGACGAATCCCTTCTCCCGGCTGATAAAGGGCGCACTCCGCCGGTCTGCACGAACCAGCCAAGCACCAACCTGTGCGTACTCCCCGTCGGGATAGAGAACCGCGATCTCAGCAAAGGCAGCGTCATGACTCTTCGATTTCGCGGCTCCCTTGTCATGCTTCCATGCGAGTGGAGCAACGTACACCCAGTCCGGGTCGATAGACTGCTCCTGCGCCACTCCCACACAACAAAACGCGCTCAGGATAAGAAGCGCAAGGAAACGAAGAGCCGTGGCGTTCAAATGAGCCTCCACACCCAGTGGCCGCATCGCCTAACGTGCCGCAGCCTGCTCCGCCGACACCGCTGCGCCGATCACCCTGACTTCAGGCGAGTCCTCCACAATCTCCAGGGAATAACTCTGCAGCGGGCTCATCTTGATCATCTGCTGCATGTAATCCTTCAGCATTGGCAGATCGAGAAACTTCGCGTTGAACCCGCACAGATAGATCTTACCGGGCCCGGACATATGGATCGTCGTCGCCGACGCCGCCGCCAGTGCCTTATGCCATAGCCGCTTGAACTCCAGGCAGCGTGCATCGCCGTTCTTCGCTGCCTCGAAAACCTCTTCCGGCTCCATGTCGAGAAACCTGAGCCGCATTGCGCGATGCCCCATGATCCCTTCCATGTGCCCGCGCCCACCGCAGCCGCAGAACCGCTCCTTCTCGTCGAGTGACACGACGGTGTGCCCACCCTCCCACACGCCCGGCGCAAACGGATAGCGACCGTATCCAATCCCCACGCCCAGAGTCCAAACCCGGATCATGCTACCTAGCTTTCCGTGAGCCGAAGCTAACCCCGCGGCCATTCCATCGGCGTCGTTCAACACCGTCACGGAGACTTCGATTCCGTGGTTGCGAAGCTGAGCCGACAGGAGCTCCTCGATGCGCGCACCCTTCAACTGCGGCAGGTTCGGAGCCTCTTCCACCACACCGTTCTTCACCAGTCCGGGGAGCGCCACGCCGACCGCTGCCAGATCCTTCGCTCCGTCGGCTGCCAGCACGACTTGTTGGCATATCTCCTCCACCAGCGCGTCGGTGTGTAGCTCTACCAGCGCGTCCTCGGCCTCATTCTCTTCGGGAAAACGCCGCACAGGGCCCACCAGCTTGTGATCCACCACAAGCCCCGTCAGAATCCGTTCCGATAAAGTGACCCCAATCGACTTTGCCATTACTGCCTCGTCCCGAACCTACTCGAACTTGCTCACGCGGTTCAATCCATTGAAAGCCGCCACTTTATAACATTCCGCGAGCGTTGGGTAGTTGAAGACTGTATCCACAAAATAATCCAGCTTCCCGCCCAGCGCCATCACCGCCTGGCCGATGTGCAGCAGCTCGCTGGCGCCCTCGCCGATGATGTGTACGCCGAGAATCGCATGCGTCGTCCTGTGAAAGATGAGCTTTAGCCGCCCAGTAGTATCGCCGCGAATCTGTCCGCGCGCGATCTCGCGGTAGTACGCCACGCCCACCTCGTACGGCACATCCTCCTCGGTCAATTGCTCCTCGGTTTTCCCGATAAAGCTGATCTCCGGAATCGTATAGATGCCATACGGGTACAGCCCTGGGTTCGACAGCACTTTGTCGTCGCCGAACGCTCTCGCTGCGGCGACGCGGCCCTGCTCCATCGACACGGAAGCGAGTGAGGGAAACCCGATCACGTCACCCACTGCAAAGATCGTCGGAACCTTCGTCCGGAAGTCCTTATCCACCGGGATACGTCCGCGCGCATCCGCCTCGATCCCCACTGCCGGCAGGTTCAGCTCATCCACATTGCCCTGCCGCCCGACGGCATAGAGCAGCGCATCGCCCTGAACCTTTTTCTTACTCTCGAGGTTCGCGACGACGGTCCCATCCGGCATCTCTTCGACCGACTCCACCTCTTCGTTCAACCGCATCGTGACTCGCGAATCGCGCAGGTGGTAGCTCAGGGCCTCGACGATCTCCTGGTCGGCAAACTCCAGCAGCCGCGGCCTCCGCTCAATCAGCGTCACGCGGACGCCAAGCGCCGAAAACATGCAGGTATATTCCACCCCGATCACGCCGCCGCCGACGATAATCATCGTCTTCGGCAGATTCACCAGGTCCAGCACCAGGTCGCTGTTGATGATGCTGTGCCCGTTGATGGGCACCTTGGGCGACGATGCCGGCTTGGTCCCGGTGCCGATCAAAATATTTTTGCCCTCGTACACAGCCGAACCGCGGGAGTTCGTCACCTTTACGTGGGTCGTATCTTCAAAGCTCGCCACCCCCACCAGCATCTCGATGTTGTTGCGCGAAAGCTGCGCCTCCGTCACATCGATCTCGGTCTTGATCACGTGCTGCACCCGGAACGCCAGGTCCGCGATCGTGATCCGTTCCTTCACCCGGTAATTCATTCCGTAGATGGACTTGTAGTTGTACCCCGAAAGATGAAGCACGGCCTCGCGCATGGTCTTCGACGGAATGGTCCCCGTACTAATGCACGCTCCCCCTACTACCTCGCGCATCTCCACGAGCGCGACCTTCTTTCCCAGCTTGGACGCGTAGATGGCGGCCCGCTGCCCGGCTGGCCCGGACCCGATGACAATCAGATCGTAAACACTACTCATAGTGGCAAATACTCACGGACGTCCGCGTCAGCGATAAAGCTGGTTCCAGTCCCGTTATCGGCCCAACCAGGTCAGTTGGTTAGGGGCCATTCTGTTGATGTTATGCGCATTTGCTTCGATGTTTTGAAACTACCACACCCGGCGTTAACACCACCACCTCAGGGCTTTGGCAACATACACTTAGAGCAATATGCTCCGCTACGCCATCACCAGCCGCGCTTTGTATCCGGGCAACGAGATTGAGCAGCAGGCTGCGCTCCTCCGTCAGGCCTCACGCTGGGTGGCCGATGGCGTCGATCTTATCCAGCTTCGCGAAAAAGACCTTCCCGCCGCCGACCTTGCGGCGCTTGCCCGGGAGATCCTCAAAGCGATCGCACTTGCTGCCAGTTCAACGAGGCTTTTAGTCAATTCGCGTGCCGACATCGCCATCGCAACCGGGGCCCACGGCGTCCACCTTACCGCCTCACCCGGCGAGCTGACTCTGGCGCCGGTCCGCAGCCTCTACGCCTCGGCAAATCTCCCAGAACCGGTCATTAGCATCTCGTGCCACACAATGGAAGACGTGCAGCGCGCCCGCGACAACCACGCGGACGTCATCCTCTTTGCACCCGTCTTTGAAAAATTCGTCTCCGGACAGACCATCTCCGGCGGCAGCGGTCTCGACCAGCTTCACGCCGTGTGCGTGGCGGCCTCACCCATCCCGGTCTATGCGCTGGGCGGTGTCACGCTCGACAATGCGCCCTCCTGCATCGATGCGGGAGCCGCCGGAATCGCCGGCATTCGTCTCTTCCACAACAGCTAGAAGGTTGTGCTGACCGTCAGCCGGAACGTCTTACGCGGCTCGCGCAGAATGTAGTCGGCGCCATAGAACTGCAGCGCCTGCTGGTAGCTGAACTGTCCTGCACCGGAGGTCGGGAAGTAGCCCTTGAACGTATTCACGTTGTCCGGCCCGGAGTTCGGCACCGCAAGCTTCTGCGGAACATCCTCGTAGAGCCGCAGCGGGTTGTAGGCATAGAAGATACGGAAGGGAGCGTTGACGATCGGCAGGATCACCTGCAGTTCCGCACCATTCGACATGCGGGGCACATAGTTGGTGCCTGGAACGATCGCCAGCGTATCGGGGAACTTGACCGGACTGCCACCGAAACAGGACCCGTTCACGATCGTCGGACACCCATACTGCGCGCCGCTGATCAACGACTGTCCCGCGGTGCTTTGCCGCAACTGGCCCGGCTGCGCATCGAACGTCATGCCGAAGTCAGTAAAGAACGCAAACGTCACCTGGCTGACAATCGGAATGCGGTATTCCAGATTGGCGATAAACTGCGTATCCCCACCGATCGATACCATGCGGTAGATCGGCAGCGGAATCTGTACGTTGCCCAGCGCAGGATTCGCCGGGTTGAGCGGCACCGACGTCCCGTCCGGGTTCGTCAGCGTGTACTCAATCTTATTCGGAATAAACGTGTACGGCCCAACCGACCGGGTATCGAAGCCGCGAATATCCTGCTCGCCACCGCTGTAGAAACGGTGTGTCGGCGGCGCCACTTCGCCACCAAAGCCTGTGATGTGGGACAACTGGAGGCGGTAGCCGAGCACATTGCGGCCGTCGCGATTAACCTTCAGGCCCTTCATCGGGAAGAACTGACGGTAGCTGGCTACCGGCAAGACGTACTTCACATTGCCGCCTACGCCGGCAACCTGCACCGCAACGTTGAAGTCCTTGCCGCGATGTGGACCGACTGCGCGGTCCAGACTCGAGAACGAGAAACTGGGAGTGACCACCGAAGTAATGATGCCGTTCAGCTGGTTCTGTCCGGCGACCCCCGACCGGAACGCAAGCGACTGGAAGACGTTGGTCGTGTTCTGGTTGAACGTTGTCACCGTCGCACGCGACAAGGAGTAGGACAAGCCAACGCGTGTCACGCCGGTCTTGGCAAAGAGATGCCGCAACGGCTCACTCGCCGTAAGCGTCAGTCCGGTTGTCGACGTGTTGTAGTTCGTCAGCAGAGACTGCTGCGCCGCCGACAAGTTTCCGACCGCCCCCGTCGTCGACTGGCTCTTCGAAGGATTGAAGTCGTACTTGGTGGCAAATACCTGTGCCCCTACCGAAATCGGCTTGTCCCGCAGATACGGCTCCGTAAATCCGAAGCTCACGGTGCGTGACAGGTCGCCGATGTTCGCCTGTACCGACAGCGTCTCGCCCAGTCCGAGGAAGTTGTTGGTCTCATAGTTCAAACCGATGAAGGTTCCCGACAGGCCGCTGATACCGCCGTTCAAACCAATCGAGTTCTTGCCCTTCTCATGCAGCTTCAGCAGCAGATCGACCGTTCCGTCATCCGCATTCTGGCGGCTCTCCGAGTCCTGGTCGACCTTCAACGTATCGAAGTAGTTCAACTGGTTGAGCCGCAGGATCGACAACTCCCAAAGCTGGCTGTTGTAAATCTGTCCTTCTTCCAGCAGCAGTTCGCGCCGAATCACCTTGTCACGTGTGATCGTGTTGCCCTGAAACTCGATCCGCGAAACATAGAACGGCTTGCCTTCATCGATATCAATATTGAGCGTGATGGTCTTGTTGGCGTCATCGATCTTCGGCTGAGGGTTTCCGACCATGTTGATATACCCCAGCGAGCCATATTGCTTGCGCAACTGGTCAAGACCCTTGCCGAACAGCGTGCGGTTGAACCACTCGCCGTCCTTCTGCGCGAACTGTGCCCGCAGCGCCTTGACGTTCGGCACGTGCGTGTTGCCGGTAAAGGTGATGCCAGCAAGCCTGTAGCGCTCGCCCTCTTCAACCGGCATCAAAATATCGATCCGCTTGCCCTTGGAAGGCCGCAGCGTAAACGGGTTCAACCCGCCGGCGTCGCGAACGTGGGTCGTTGGCTCACCGGTTTGAGCCTTGAAGTAGCCGCGGTCCTGATAGGCAAATCGGACCCGCTCCGTGTCTTCATCCAGCTTGCTCGCGTCGAAGGTCCGGGCAAACAAGTTCTCCAGAATGATCGAGTGCGGAATGCCGATCGGCTTCAGATTCCTCATCGCTCCACGGAGCGTACGGTCACTCAGGTTGGCGTTGCCCTGGAACGCAATCTTGCCCACCTTCACCGTCGGACCTTCTTTAATATTGAAGGTGATCGCCACAGAGGCCGGTGGAATCTTCTTGACCTCGGGCGTAATCGTGGCGAACTGGTGTCCGTGCTCCGCCAGCAGGTCCTTCAGCACTACGACGGCACGCGCGATCTTGGTCGCGTCGTACTGGCTCTCCACGGAAATCGGAACCTTTGCTTTTTTGAAGCGATCCAGAACGTCAGACTGCGTCACCGCATTGAGTCCTTTGTAGTTGATCTCGCGGATGGTCGGCTTCTCAACCACATAAATGATCAACTGCACACACTTCGGCGTGTCGACTCGCTCGATCCGGACGTCCTCGAAGTATCCGGTATTCCAAAGCGAGTTGAAGTCCCGCTCCACCACCAGTGGGTCGTACAGATCATTCTGGCGGCTGAACAGCCTCGCCAGGACGGACTCCTTGGGGATGCGTCGGTTGCCGATAACCTGTGGCTGACAAAGAGTTTCCACTCCCTGCGACGACTGCGGCGTTGTGGATTGACCCGGTGTAACCTGGGCTGGCAGGGAGGTCGCGGCAACTACCGCAACGGCGAAGAAGTACGCGGCTAAAGCAATGCGGGAGCGGCTGGAGCGCGTGCACACAGGTTTGGCCTTGCTGTTCAGGGAGCTTCCGCTCTCTCGATTCACGGTAAAGATACGCACACCCTCACTGCTCTAAAAATGACGCTCCGCCCTCAAATCAAGCGAAGTCTTGATTATATGGGAGCGGCCAGCCGTTAGCGAGTTCGCCCCTTGGTTCAGGTCCGACCAGACAACGTCTAACCTGCGTAAATTCAGCCTTGTTCTTTTTTTGACGAAGCCCCATCGCAAAGGCACTCCAACCATCTCACCTAACTCTCCAGCTCCGCCGTAATGGTGAACTCCTGCGCGGATCCATCCCATCGGACTGTCAACACGTTGGGCTGACAGCACACCTGGCAGTCCTCCACATATTGCTGCTTCGATCCCGCAGACTCATCCACCGTTGTTTCCACCCACTCCCCGCATCCCGCGCACTGAAACCCCGCAGCGTACATCGCCGACTCCATGCTCAGGCCTTAGGCGAGCGCACCAACGCGGTTTCCGTACAACACCTCGCCGAAGACCTCGCTGTTCACATTGCCGCCGGTCAGCACCGTAGCCACCCGCTCACCCCCCGCAGCCCTGTCTTTCAGGAGTGCAGCCAGGCCGATCGCGCCCGCACCCTCCGCCACGTTGTGCGTATCCGCAAAGCAGGCCCGCATCGCATCCTTCACCTCGTCGTCATCGACCATGATGATGCGATCGACTCCCGTCCTGATAATCTCCAGCGCCAAGGCGTCCGGCTTCCGGCTCGCCACTCCATCCGCGATCAATGTCGCTGCCTCGTGCTCCCTCACCTCGCCGGCTGCCAGCGACAGCGCATACGCCGGAGCATGGCTCGACACTACCCCGACGATCTTCGTGGCCAACCCCAGGGCATTTCGCACCGCAATCGTCCCGCACACGCCGGACCCCATTCCTATGGGGACATAGATCGTCTCAATGGCGGGGCACGCGGTAAACAGCTCCAGCGCGTACGTCGACACACCCGTCACCAGACGCATATCGAAGTTCGGCACCCGATGCCACCCGTTCTCCTGCTCCAGACGCTCTGCGTGTTCTATCGCCTCATGGAAGTCCTCGCCGAACTCCACCAGCTCCGCGCCCAGCGCGCGCATCGCCCGGTTTTTCTCCACGCTGTTGCCGAACGGCACGACGATCACCACGCGAATTCCGTACTGTGCCGCAGCATAGGGGATCGACTGCCCGTGATTCCCCCGCGTCGCGGACACAACAGTCTGCACCTCGGGCCGCTCGCGCCGCAGCCAATCCATGTACACCAGGCCACCGCGAACCTTGAACGCGCCCACCGGCGTATGGTTCTCGTGCTTCACCCAAACCTCGGCGCCGGCCCGCATATTCAGCAGCGGCCAACTGTACTGCGGCGTCGCCGGCATGGTTTGGTAGATCAACCGGGCAGCACTCTCAATCTCACTCAGTCCAGGCAACACAACGTTCATTCGATCCCCTTCGTGTCGGTCTCGCCGTGGCTGGCGTTTCGTCAGTCCCTCAAAACCTTCCTCACCTCAACCAGTGTCGAGTAAAACGTAGGCCCGCCGCCAATATCTGTAAGCGTCTCCGAGGTCAGCGCATTCACATTTCCCCCGCCGGCCGACAACTTGTTCCAGTCCAGCCGCGCCGACACCACCCCTGCGGAAACCTGCGTGTTCACTAACGCCTTCAGCGCAACGCTCCCACGCCCGTTGAACACCTCAACCTCATCCCCGCTCACGATCGCGCGAGCCGCCGCATCGGTCCGATGCATTTCGAGCACCCCAGCCGTCCGCGCCTCCATCCGCTGATGCGGCGGAATATTCGCAAACGTCGAATTCATATAGTTGTCCGCCTTGCGCGGCAGAAACTCCAGCGGATACGCTCCCTCCGCCGCATGTGCGCGCGATTCTGTCGGCGCGGCAAACACCGGTACCGGCAATAACTCCCCCCGTCCGCTCGGTGTCTCGAACCACTCCGCCGTACTGAACGGCAGCACGTCTCCCGCAGAATCCACCGGCAACTGCAGCGGCACACGGTTCTCGCGCTCCAATCGTTCCCGCGTGATCCCCGCAAACCACGGATGGTCCGTCTTCAGCGCCTGATCGATCAGCGCATTCTCGCAATCGTCAAAACAGGCCTCGGTAAACCCCATCCGCCGCGCCAACTCGCCGAACAACGCGACGTTCGTCTTCGCCTCGCCCAACGGAGCGATCGCCCGCTCGCTTACCTGCGCGAAGAGATGTCCGTAGGCCCCCTGCACATCCTTCCCTTCAAGAAACGTCGTTGCCGGCAACACAATATCGGCATAGTCCGCCGTATCGGTGAAGAACTGCTCATGCACCACTGTGAACAGGTCCTCCCGCAGGAATCCCCGCAACACATCGTTCTGGTTCGGAGCGATCGCCGCCGGATTCGAGTTGTACACAAATAGCGCCTTCACGGGCGGGCCGTCTTCAGCCTTGCTGCCCAGCGAAGTCAACGCCTGACCCAACTGGGCCATGTTCACGATGCGCGCGTCCCGTCCCAGCGGACTGGCCTTCATCAACTCCGGCATCCGCAACGCGTCTTCATTGAACGGAAATGCCCCCGACGTAGAAAGCTGCAGCCCGCCGCCCTTGTACTTCCAGGCTCCGGTCAAAAGCGGCAGCATGCACACCGCCCGCACCGCAGTACCGCCGTTCTCGCTGCGCTGTATCCCGTAGTTCAACCGGATCGCCGCCGGCCCCTGCGTGCCTGCGCGACCCGCCGTCGCATAGGTCCGCGCCAGCCGCACAATCGTCTCCGCAGAGATCCCGGTAGCTGCCGCCACTTTCTCCGGCGAGTGCTCCGAACGGAGGGCATGCGCCTTCAACTCGTCAAAACCCGTCGTGCACCGCGCCACGTACTCACGGTCCTCGAGACCCATACTCAGAATGACGTGCATCATCCCGAGCGCCAGTGCCGTATCGGTGCCGGGATTGATCGCCAGGTGCTCGTCCGCCAGCGCTGCAGTGCGCGTCCGGTACGGATCGATCACCACCAGCTTCGCGCCGTTCCGCCGGGCCTCTTCAATAAATGGCCACAGATGCACGTTGTTCCCATGGACGTTCGCACCCCACGCGATGATCAGTCCTGCATGCGCAAAGTCCTGCGGCGGCGTCCCCAGCTTTACCCCATACACACTCTTCAGAGCTATCCCACCTGCGGTCGAACAGATCGTCCGGTCGAGCTGCGAGGCTCCCAGCCGGTGAAAAAATCTCCGGTCCATCGATCCATATCCCAACTGGCCGATCGTTCCGGCATAGCTGTAGGGCAACACACTCTCCGGCCCAAACTCCGCCGCGATCTTCTTGAGCTTCGCCGCAATCTCGTCCAGCGCTTCATCCCACGAGATCCGCTCAAACGCATCGGCTTCGCGCCCTCGAACGCGCCGTACCCTGCCGGCCCCTTTGGCGCTCCGGCTTTCCGCCGCATCGGATACAGCAGCCGATCAGGCGAGTAGACCCGGTCCAGATACTTCGCCACCTTGCCGCACAGGAATCCACGCGTCACCGGATGCGACGGATCACCCTGCATCTTCACCGCCCGTCCGGTCACCTGATCCACCGTCACCAGAACGCCGCACGAGTCCGGACAGTCATGCGAGCACACCGCATGAACGATCTTCATCTCGTCCAAAGACGCGCCCGATTCCGTCGGCGTCATACCCATGCCTTGATTCTAGTTCACCTGGCGGCTCTCACCCCGGCAATCTCCGTTGTATGCTTCTGCCAAGGCGGACCCTAGCCCAGCCCGACACCGATGCCTCATCACGTCACCACGCCAGCTCGCCTCGAAGCCTTCTCCGATGGAGTCATCGCCGTCATCATCACCATCATGGTGCTCGAGCTCAAGGTTCCCCACCAGGACGGCCTCGCCGGACTCCACGCCGTTCTCCCCACGCTCTGCCTCTACCTCATCTCCTTCTGCTTTGTCGGGATCTATTGGATTAACCACCACCACCTCGTCCATCGCACCGAAGAGGCCGACGACCTTATCCTCTACGCCAACCTGGGCTTCCTCTTCTGTCTCTCGCTTCTTCCCTTCTTTACTTCCTACGTCCTCGAAAAGAAGCTGGACTCTTTCTCGGTTGCTATTTACATCGCGTCCATGATCATTACCGGCTTCAGCTTTCTCCTCCTGCGTCTGGCCATCGCTCGCCGTCTGCGCCACGCGGGCAGATTTGAAGCAGAAGACAAGGCCGTCGAACGAAAAAACTGGCTCTCCCTCTTTGTCTATCTCGTCGCGATCCCGCTCGCCTTCCAGCATCCGCGCGTGGCGCTTGGCCTGGTTGCCTTCGTTACCGTCATCTGGATCACCCCGACCGTGGGCATCAAACCCCACACAGAACATCCTCCGCACGACCGCCCCTAATGCGTGCCGCTTCAGTCATCGCGCGTCCTTTCGGTCTCGCATCTTCAGCGTCATCAGGCGACTCTTCATAACCTCTTACCACCGGCATCCCGATCGGCTACTATCAATCCGACCGAACCTCACGCACGTCCAATGAAACAGACGTTGATGGTAACGCCGAACAAACCAGCTCTCCCGCGAGATTTCTTATGACGCTTCGTTCTTCTCTCCGCCTCGCTGCTCTCAGCCTCACCTTCGTTGCCCCGGCGATCCTCAACGCACAGCAACCTGACCCTCTCCACACCGCCACGCGCCAGGAACTCAACATCATCAAGGTCCTGATCGCCCAGGAGAACGCCTGGAACAAGGGCGACCTCGTCGGCTTCGCCAGCGGCTTCAAAGACTCCCCCGACACGCTCTTCATCACCCACACGGTCTCCCGCGGCTTCTCCGGCCTGCTGGACGAGTACAAGCGCGACTACCCCAACAAAGCCACCATGGGCACCCTCAACTACTCCGACCTCGAGGTCCATCCCCTCGACGAAAACTTCGCTGTCGTTATCGGCAAATACCACCTCGAACGCAGCAAAAGAGACGGCGGCAACGCCGAGGGACTCTTCTCCCTCGTCTTCGAAAATACCGACAACGGCTGGAAGATCGTTGTTGACCACACGACGTAACGACCCGCCGCATTTTTCACCCTCGCCGGCTCTTCTCTACTCCCCGCCAAGCTCCTGGAGGAGCCCCTCCAGTTCCCGCTGCATTCGTGCACTCATGCCCTCAAACAGAAACCCAGCGCCCCGGGTCCGCACCATCCTGCTCGTAGCGTCACACCGAAATACGCTATCCTTCACCCGAAACACCATCTCCACCGGGGTCCCCGGAACCAGCTTCAACTTCGCTTCGGTCTCGATGTAACAACCTCCCACGCTGACGTCCAGCACGCGCCCGCGAAACAGCATCGTTCCATCCTTCACCATCACCTCGGCCCACGCATCCACGGCGTAGCGCGTGTGCTTCCGCCGTTCGATCTCCGCTACCGGAGCAACTCCCCGCCTCTCGTCCTGCCCGTCAAACTCGTCCACGCTCAACTCCCCAGGCCTTCTACCGAGCCGAAAGCACGTTCTTCCCTCATCGGCGCAATCTCCAGAAACATAACCAAAACTTCGCCTCACCCTTTCAATTCAGGATCGATCCCATGTATCTTCGACGGTGCAAAGGACAATCCTCATGACCAGTTCCTCTTCCGCGACCTCCCGCCGCCGCTTCGTCGCCGCCAGTGCCGCCGCAGCAGCCGCCGTTTGTTTGAGACCCTCCGCACTTTTCGCCCAACAGGCCCCACAGCAAGCCCCTCCACAACCCCAGGACTTCCTCCCCAGGGCTCGCGCCGCCAACGCCAACAACAAGATCAAAGCCACTCCCCTCCGGCGTAACGTCACCGCGCTTCTCGGCGCCGGCGGCAACATCGCCGTCCTCGCCGCCAAAGAGGGCAAGCTCATCGTCGACTCCGGCTACGCCTCCTGCCAGCCCCAGCTCACCGAAGCCCTCGCCGCCATCAACGCCGAGCCCATCCAGGTCCTCATCAACACCCACTGGCACTTCGACCACACTGACGGCAACGAGTGGATGCACTCTGCCGGCGCCACCATCTGGGCCCACGAGAACACGCGCTCCCGCATGAGTACCACCCAAAACATCGTCGCCTACAAAGCCATCATTCCGCCCGCTCCCATCGGCGCGCTTCCCACCATCCTCTTCAACAGCTACCGCACCCTGTCCGACTCCATCAGCACTCTCAAACTCACCTACTACGAGCCCGCCCACACCGACACCGACATCTCTGTCCACTTCACCGAGGCCGACATCCTCCACTGCGGCGACACCTTCTGGAATGGCCTCTATCCCTTCATCGACTACTCTTCGGGAGGCAACATCAACGGCATGATCCGCGCCACCGAAAAGAACCTTGCCACCGCTGGCGCCGACACCATCGTCATCCCCGGCCACGGCCCCATCGGCAACAAGGCGCAGCTCAGCGAGTTCCACGACATGCTCGTCGGTTCTCGCGACAACGTCGCCAAACTAAAGAAGGAAGGCAAAACCCTCGAAGAAACCGTCGCCGCCAAACCCACTGCTGATTACGACGCAAAGTTTGGCCAAAAACCCGCCGCGTTCATCGGCTACGTCTACCAGGGCGTCTAAACGACCGCCACACAAAACAAAAGGGCCGAGCAAATCGAGCTCGGCCCTTTATCCTGTGCGCCGAAGGCGGTCAGCCTCGATGGCAGATCGCGCCCCACGCGCAGTGGCGCCCCGCGCGGAGCGGAGCATTTAAACCTAAACGGTCATGATCTCTTTTTCCTTCGCCTTGCACATCTCTTCGATCCGCTTAATCTCCGCATCGGTCAACTGCTGCACCTCATCGTTCGCCCGCTTCTCATCGTCCGCCGAGATCAGCTTGTCCTTAGTCGCCTTCTTGATCTGATCGTTCCCATCGCGCCGGACATTCCGGATCGCAGTCTTGTGGTCTTCGAGCGTCTTGTTCAACTGCTTCACCACTTCCTTGCGCCGCTCCTCGGTCATCGGCGGCACCGGAACGCGAATCACCTTGCCATCGCTCATCGGATTCAGTCCCGTCCCCGACGTCCGAATCGCCTTCTCGATCGCCGACACCATCCCTGCGTCGTACGGCTGCACCAGAATCAGTGTCGGCTCCGGCGTACTCACCTGCCCCATCTGTCCCACGGGCGTGTCGGTGCCGTAGTAGTCCACTTTGACGTGGTCGAGCATGTGCACATTCGCCCGTCCTGTCCGTGTCGAAAGCAGGTGGCTGCGAAAGTCCTCCACCGTGCTGTCCATCTTCGTCTTCATCTGCTGATGCGCTGCCTTCAACGCCGGATGACCGGCCATAAACGATGCCATTACAGTCTCCTCTGGTGCAAACGATATTTTACAGAGACGTTCCCAACCGTGCGAGGAAAGCCCCGGAAATTCGAAGCCTTCCGGGATCGTCAAGAAGACAGTCGGAGTTCATTAGCCTACGTCAGGATTCGTCCGCCTCGGGCTCGCCCTCTACCGGTCCTAACCCGAGGCCACGGTTAGGCTTCCTCTTGCGCGTCGGATAGGCCTTGGCCACCACAGGCGGCGCCATCGTCTCCTTCACCAAAGCCTCAATTCCGCTCCAATACTTCAAATCCGCAGGCCGCGCAGACGGCACCGCCTGCCGCATCCGGCAGTACCAGAGCGACCACTCCAGCTCCTTCGCATTTTTGTTCTTGATCGCGGCTTCAATCCGCGTCACTTCAGAGAATCGAGACATGCCTAACTCCGCAGCGCTCGCAACCTCTTGCACGCCTCCGCCAGATCCCTATCCTTCTTCGCGAAGCAAAACCGGAGCAAATCCTCACCCTTGCCCGGCCTGAAGAACGCCGACCCCGCGACCGAAGCCACACCCGTCTTCGCCAGCAGCGCTCGTGCCTTCTCCGCCGCCGTCGCTCCCGGCAACTCCTGCGCCGAAGCCAGCACGTAATACGCTCCATCCGGCACATGCGGCCGCATCCCCGCATCGCGCAGCGCATCGACAATCATCGTGCGCTTTACCTCATGCTCCCGCGCCAACCCCAAATAAAAATCCGCGCCCAGCTTCTCCACCCCATCCGCGCATCCCTGCTGCAGCGGCGCCGGCGCACACACATACGTCAGATCGTGAAAGTACCCAATCGACCCAACCCACTTCGCATCGGCGATCAGATACCCCACTCTCCATCCAGTCACCGAAAACGTCTTCGAAAACCCAGACATCAGGATCGTCCGCTCTCGCATCCCCGGAATCGTAGCGGGACTCACATGCTTCGCCCCGCCATAAATAAAGTGCTCATAGATCTCGTCGGTAAACACGAACAGATCGAACTCCTCGGCAATCTCCGCCAGCGCTTCAAGCTCCTTTCGCGAAAACACCTTCCCCGCGGGATTCGACGGTGTATTGATCACCATCCCCCGCGTCCTGGGCGTAATCGCTGCCCGTACCGCCGCCACATCCAGCGTCCAGTCCGGATCGGCAAGCGCCACCGGCGCAGGCACAGCCCGGATAGAGCGCAGCGTACTCGCGTGATACCCGTAAAACGGCTCGAACAGCAGCACCTCGTCACCCGGATTCAGCAGCGCCATCACCGCTGCCTGAAACGCCCCGGTCACTCCGTTCGTTACCAAGACCTCGCGATCAGGATCGACAGTAATCCCCAACGTCCGTGCAACCTTGCCGGCGATCGCTCGCCGGAGCCGCTCAATTCCATCCATCCGCGTATAGATATTCAGCCCATCATGGATCGCACGAATCGCTCCCTCCGCCACCACCTCCGGCACCTCGGTATCGCACACTCCCTGCGCCAGGTTCACGCCACCCATGCGGTCGCACTCCTGCGTCATCGCGCGAATCTCTGACTGCACCACCCGCGGGGCCAGCTCACTCAACCGCAAACCTACTGAAGTCTCCGTCAATCCCATCCCACAAACCTCCATCGCATTAAAGGTACGCCGATATGGCACTCCTCGCACAAAAGGCACGGCTGAGGCGATAGCCGTAGTCAGGGCGCTGAGTCATTCAACCCGGAAGACTGCTTCGCTGGGAACAAATCTCGATTGCGAGCCGTATCTCAAGAAGCGGATAATCCCAACATTCAAATCGTGAACTCCACACCCTCCCTCTAACCTCTTCGCTCCCTCGGTCATCCTGCGAAGTTAGCCCACGACACAACGTTGCCGTTGGCAATCTGACGACCAGGAGCCGCCGTGCCCACAATCTCTTCTTCGAAGAACATACTCAGAGCCGTTCTTCCTCTCGTCTTTCTCGCAACATCAGCAATCGCGCTGGCACAAAGCCCTAAGACCCAAACGGAATCCGGCGCGATCTCCGGAGTAAACGAAACTGGGCTGAGCGTCTACAAGGGTGTCCCGTTCGCTGCTCCTCCGGTGGGCGATTTACGTTGGCGTCCCCCGTCACCCGTCGCATCCTGGACTGGCACACGTAAAGCGGACGCATTCGCCCCGGCCTGCATGCAGGATGGCGTGTCCATGCCCGGCGAGACGCCGCCAACCGTCAACGAAGATTGTCTCTACCTCAACATCTGGACGCCGGCCAATAGCAATCACGCGCATCTCCCCGTCATCGTCTGGATATATGGCGGCGGTTTTATCAACGGATCATCCTCGATGCCTTTGTACTGGGGCGACAGGCTCGCACACAAAGGCGCCATCGTCGTCACCATCGCCTATCGACTCGGCCCGCTCGGCTTTCTCGCACATCCCGAGCTCACGCGCGAGTCCCCCCACCACTCCTCCGGCAACTATGGCCTGATGGACCAGATCGCCGCACTCGAATGGATCCAGAAAAATATCGCATCGTTCGGCGGCGACCCGAAAAACGTAACCATCGCCGGTCAATCCTCCGGATCAATGTCGGTCAGCATCCTGATGGCCTCGCCACTCGCGAAAGGCCTGTTTCAGCGCGCCATCGGAGAGAGCGGCGGCCTGTTCGAACCAGTCCAGCTCGCACCAAAGTACCTCTTGGCCAACGCCGAACGCGACGGCGAAAAGTTCGCCGCTTCACTCGGCGCATCCTCGCTCCAACAACTACGCAGTCTGCCGGCCGCCAAGCTCACCGGCAACGCCGGCGGCATCGTCCACCCCGTGGTCGAACCCTACGTGCTTCCCGCTTTGCCCTACGATGCCTTCACCTCAGGGCAGCAGAACGACGTCCCCCTCCTTCTCGGTTCGAACGCCGAGGAAGCACGCGCGCTGACCGACGTCACCCATGTGAAGGCTGCCACCTTCGACAGTGACCTCGAGAAGAGCTTCGGCCAGTTGCCTCCAGCACTTGCCGCCGCATATCCCCACGCGACCGACAAAGAAGCGCAACAGGCACGGCTCGACCTCGAGCGCGATCTCCGCTTCAGTTGGGACATGTGGGCCTGGGCGAGGTTGCAGTCCACAACAGGGAAGAGTCCCGTCTATTACTACTCGTTTCGCCAACAGCCACCCTTCCCCGCGGGCTCCGTCTACGAGGGTTGGGGCGCAAGCCACTTCGCCGAGCTCTGGTACGTCTTCGACCATCTCGACCAATCGCCGTGGCGCTGGACCAAAGCAGATCGAAAGGTTGCCGAGGAGATGTCCACCTACTGGGTCAACTTCGCAAAGTCAGGCAATCCGAACGGCCCCGGCCTTCCCGAGTGGCCCCCCTTCACCAACGCAGACAACAAGGTCCTCTATATCGCCGACCCCATCACCATTGGTGGCGTGCCGGGTATCAACAGCCTAAGCGTCTTCGATACCGTCTACACAAGCGTACGCGGCAAGCCATTCGCCGCACGGTGACCTGTCCGACTACCCTGCGTGAGGAATAGGAATCTGTCGCAACGCAGCAGTTACAGTTTGCAAACTTGCTCTACTCCCGTCCATACCCATACGGTCCGTTGCCCAAAGGAGATGGTCGATAATCTCTTGGTCGCTTCCGCCTGCTACAAGAAGTTCAAAAACGCGACCGATGTAGCCGTCGTATTCATCCTGCGCATTTGGCTCGTCGGATACACCGATCGGATCCCACATATCGAGAAACACCCGCCGAATCGCACATCGCACTTTTCGCGATTCTTCCTTCGTCATTACTGGATATCGAACGGCCATAGTCCCACCTCTTACGCCAACCCCGTACTCTCCGCCTGCTCTTGCGCATGGTAACTACTCCGCACCAGCGGCCCACTCTCCACATGTCTGAAGCCCATCCCCAGCGCCTCATGCTTCAGAAACGCGAACTCCTCCGGAGTGTAGTACCGCGCCATCGGCAGATGATCCCTTGAAGGCCGCAGATACTGCCCAATCGTCAGAATATCCACGCGCCGGTCCGACAGATCACGAAACACAGCCAGCAACTCGTGCATCTCCTCGCCCATCCCGACGATGATGCCTGTCTTGGTTACGATCTGATCGCCATCCCGATCAGAGAACATCTCCGCAGCAATCGCCTTCGCCTTCTCCAAGAATCCAAGCGACCGTTCATACCGTCCACCACTCTTCGCCACGCGATATAGCCGCGGCACGGTCTCGATGTTGTGATTCAAAATCTCCGGCCTCGCAGCCACTACCAGCCGCAGCGCCTCTTCCACGCCCTGAAAGTCCGGCGTCAACACCTCCACCCGGCACCCGGGAGCCTGCAGCCGAATCTCTTCGATCACACTCACAAACGCCCGCGCCGCCCCCACATTATCGTCGTCGCGATTAACACTCGTAATCACCGCATGAGCCAGTCCAAGCTGCGCGACAGCATAAGCCACCCGCCGCGGCTCATCGAAATCAATCGGCTCCGGCTTGCCCTTTGGAACCGCGCAGAACCCGCACCGCCGCGTGCAGAGATTCCCCAGCATCATGAACGTCGCCGACTTCTGATTCCAGCACTCGCCAATGTTCGGACACTGCGCGCTCTCGCACACCGTATGCAGATTCAGCTCCCGCGCCATCTTTTTCAGATTGTGGAAGGTCTCTCCCATCGGCGCCTTCGCCTTCAGCCACGCAGGCTTCGGTGCCGGCTTCCTGGGCGTCAGATCGATCTGAACCAGTCCCTCACTGAGCTGAAAAATGGACGATGCAACTGGCGGAGTCATCTCTTCGATTGTATCGCCTCTTCGCGGGCCCGTCGCAGCGTCTCCACCACATCCCCGGTCGGATAAAACTCCATCGCAATCACGCCCCCATAGTGCAACTCCGCCAACCTGCGGTAGATATTGACGTAGTTCACCTCTCCTGTCCCTGGCTCATGCCGCCCGGGCACATCGGCCACATGAATCAACCCGACCTCATCGATTTTCTTCTCCAGCTTCTCAATCAGATTCCCCATTCCGCGCTGCTCGTGATACAGGTCATACAGCACCTTCATCTTCGAACTCCCCACCGCCCGCACAATCTCGAACGCCTCGGTAACGCCATCAAGATAGATCGACGGATTCTCCAGCCGATCGATCGGCTCAATCACGCCCGTCAGGCCCGCAGCACCCAAAACGTCCGCGGCAAGCTTCAGTGTCTCGATCGAGGCCGCCCGCTGTACTCCCGGCGCCACTCCTTCTATCCGCTTTCCCGACAAGAGTATGATCTGCCCGCATCCCAACCGCTGCACGGCCGGAATCAGCGCTTTCAACTCTGCAATAAACGGATCCCCTCCCGCCGGATCGGCGAATCCCAACTTCATACCCGACGTCGCATCCACAGTAATCTTCAACGCCCGCATGCGAGCAAGAATGCGCCGCCAGTCCTCCTCGGACCATCGCGCAAACTCACCAACTAGTTCGACGTGCTTGTATCCGGCCTCTGCAACCCGCTCCAGGTTCTCCTCGAAGCTACCCCTCTTATTCAGCGCCCACATCATCACCGAAAACTGCGGCCCGGTCGCCTCATCAGCAGATTTTGGTTCCGGCCGCACCTGACCCATCAATCTGCCGGACACGGCCACCCAGCCCGCAGACGCGGCTACCTGCCTACCGAAGGCCCTTCGACTCAACATTGCGCCCATCCTAGCAAACAATGGCAACACGTCTCGCCGTTCACCAACTCATCGCAACCGGTCCCTTACCTCAGTCCGCACCAGATACAGAAAGAACACCAGCGCAAACAGCCCCTGCACCAGAAACGGCGCCACATGCGTCTTCTCGAACACAAACAGATTGCCCAGGCAAAGCGCCAGGCATCCACCCAGCACCAGCGCCCATCCCCATCGCCGCAGCCGCAGCAGCCCAAACACTCCAGCCGCCAGCATCGTGCACAGCACCAGCACTCCATACTTCCCGCGGCCCCCGCCAAAGTTCCCGCGCAACGCCGCGAAGGCGTTGATCATCGTCAGCGTCAGCAGGAACAGGCAAATCCCCGCAACGCCCGGCAACATTCCGTGCGCCCGCGCCTCAAGCTTCTTTACCTCATCCGCCCGTTCCTCCACAACCACACTCCCGCAACCTGACAACTAACTACTAAAGCGTATGCAGATACGCCAGCAGATCATCGATATCCTGCTGATCCATCGTATTCCCCATCGCCGGCATCAGTCCGTGCCCATGCAGAATCGTCGCCGTCACGCGCTCATCGTTCGCCGGCGCTCCGCTCGGCAGCGTCGGCCTTTTGAACACTCCCAACATCGGCGGCCCATGCAGCGGTTTATCCTTGCGATCGTAGTGGCACTGCAAACAACGCGCCTGAAACACCACGTGCCCCCGCATCTGCTGCGCATTCAACTGCTCAAGTGGCGTAGGCGGCGGCAGCGACTTGCAACCCGTCAGCGCGCACGCCACAATCAGCAAAAAAGAAATTCGAACCATCCAGTTAGTCTCAACCCTATCCGTGCAACGACTCCGCCAGCAGCACCGCGCCAATACCTCCCAGCACGACGTAAACATACCTCAGAAAAGTGTCTCCATGCAGGCGATGATTCACCACTCTGCCCAGCCATACCGCCGGCAGCAGCAGCGGCAAACACACCAGGTAATAGTGTGTCACAGCCGGCACCCAAAGCCCCGCCAGCCAATACCCACCCATACCAATCACGCTCGCCGGTAGAAAATACGCCTGCAGCGTCGCGCGAAAATGCTGTGCCGACCAGCGCCGCATCGCCCCGTAGATCACCAGCGGAGGCCCATTCATTCCAAACGCCCCGCCCGTTACCCCCGCGACAAACCCACAACCGAGAAGCCACGTCTTGCTATCGCTCTTCAACTCAGGCGGCTTGCGGCCCAGTAGAGAATACGTCGAAAAAACCATGATAAAAATCGCCAGCGCTACCTTCACCGCCTGCTGATGACTGCTCGCCAGCAACATCAGCCCCCCAGGTATGCCAAAGAGAGTAGACCCCACCAGCCATCCCGCGCTGCTTACATGAATCTTCCGCCAGTCCTGCACGACCACCACCGCGGCAATCGTAATCGACACAAGCACCGCGAGCGGCGCGGCAACCTTCAGCGGAATAAACAGGGCCAGCAGCGGAACGGCAATCATCGCCTCGCCAAACCCGAACGCCGACCGGAACAGCGTAGCGACAAACACCACAACCAGCACATCCACTGTGGTCGGATCGATCCAATGACTCACGTGTTGACGACCTGCATCGCCGGCGGCCAGCTACTCTCCATCTGTCCATTCTAAGTGTGGATCGTCGGGCGCCGCCCACAACAAATCGCTAGTTCGCTGCAGCAATCGCCGCCACGATCTTGTCCATCACATCCCTGTCCCCGTTCGTCTGCGCCATATGGTTCCCCACCATGATCGAAAAGATCACCGTACGTCCGCTCGCACACTCCAGATATCCACTCAGCGCCCGAGCCTCGCCCAGCGTTCCCGTCTTGGCAAACACATGGTCCTTCAACGGAGCCTTTCCGAACCGGTCCGCCAGCGATCCATCCTCTCCCCCCACCGGCAGAGTCTTCTTCCAATCCGCAAACCACGGCTGCGTCGACGCATACAGCAGCAACTTCGCCGTAGCTCGCGGCGTCACCAGATCATGTCCGCTCAATCCCGACCCATCGAAAAAAACAAAATCATCTTTATCAATCCCTGCATTCTCAAGGAAAGCCCGCACCAGCCGCGCGCCGTCTACTGTCGACCCTTTGCCGCAAGGGGTTCGTCTTCCCAGATGATGAAGCCACAATTCAGCATGCAGATTCTGGCTCACCTTATTCGTCACCGTGACATCATCGAGCAACTCGGGTGACTGGTGTGTCGCGATGACTCGTTCATTGTCCGCAGGCGGCGCGTCAACCGGGCACGCGATCGGTATCGGCTGCTTATCGGAGCCTACGACGAAGCTTTCGTTGCCGGGTTCCTTCATCCTCGCCATGAACCCCTTCGCCGGCGTATCAATCCGATGCTTCGCCCGCGCCTTCCCCGTCACCACAATTCCGCGAGCCTCCAGCATCCCCTTCAGCGCCACCGCTGCATACTCCGCCGGATCATGAATCGCGACCTCCTCCTCCTCCGGCTGCGCGTCCACGGCAATCGACCCATACACTCGCAGCACCTTCGACCCCAGCGCACGTTCCATCTGCACATGGCTCCCGCTCTTCTTCTCTCCCGTCGTCACCGACACATCCAGCGTGTAATACGAAGGCACCGCAGGATCGACCACAACCGTCGCGGGATTTCCCGCCACCTCACCAGGCGTCACCGTCACCTTGATCTGGTTATCGTTGATCGTCAACGCCGACACCGGCGCCCCATACCCCCACACCGTGTCATCGATCGACCAGTCCTGCGCATATGGCTCCCACGGAAACAGTGTGTCGTCCCCCACCACATCACCGTTCACCACCTTCAGCCCCGTCGCCGCCACCTGATCCGCCATCGCCTTCAGATAGCGCAGCGGATCCGTCTCCGGTAACGCCGGAGCGCCTGGCGCAGGCTTCGGTCTCAAAGCCGGAGCGACATAAGGAATATCCCTGCCCGAAAGATTCGCGTCCCCGCCTCCCACCAGCACCAGATCACCCGTCAGCGTCCCAGCGCTGCCAAACACCCCCTTGGCCACAATCTTCGTGTCAAACGTAGTCTTCGGCCCCAGCAATGCCATCGCCGTCGACGTCGTGTACAGCTTCGTGTTGCTCGCCGGTTGAAACAGTTGTCCCTCATTCAGCAAATAGATCGGAGCCCCATCCATCGCCGTCACTGCAATTCCCCAGTGATCTCGCGTCACCGCCGGATCCTCGAGCAATTCAGCGATCGTCTTCGCCAACTCCGTGCAAGGCCCGCTCCGACCAGCCGTCAACGCCACACCACCATCGCAGCCCACACCCTGCGTCTGTGCCCAACCCACCGGCACACACGCCAACGCAAAAAACAAACCCGCAGCAAACTGTTTCATCCGCGCAGTCTAGCATCTCTTCCCCATGCTCCACACGCCGCATTCTTCTTGGCCACGCCGAAAGAAGCGTATAGTTTCCTGACCGAGAAGCCATCACTCCAGCGAATCTCAACGAGTCTTGAGAGGATGCCCACCTTGAAGCTGCGACACATCTGTATCGCCCTGCTGCTAACCCTTTGTACCGGCATTGCCTTCGCACAACAGTCTCCCGACGAACTAGCAGTCTGGAGGCTCGAACACTCCTACTGGGACGATGTGAAGGCGCTCGATCTGGTCAGCTACCGAGCGCTGTGGCATGCGGATTTCGTTGGCTGGCCCTTCGTCAGCCCCGCGCCGCAGCGAAAGGATCACATCACCGATTGGATCGATCGCTACACCACGAAGGGCTTGCGGCTCAAATCCTATTCCCTGCGTCCCGCAGCAAGCCATGCCACCGGAAACGTTGTAGTGACCTACTACTGGTTGACCGCCACCTGGGCAGACCAGAACAAGACCGGCGAGTCTGCAACCAGCCGTATCACCCATACCTGGCTAAGGACGCCCACAGGATGGCAGATCCTGGGCGGCATGTCCTCACTCGAATCGGGAGATACGAAGTAGCGGCAACCGATAAAATTCCCCCATGCCCTTCGCCCCCCGCAGCCATCACGACTGGCGCCTCCGCACCCGCGCCCTCGCTCTCGGCCGGCGAACCCTCATCATGGGCATTCTCAACGTCACCCCCGACTCCTTCTCCGACGGCGGCCACTTCTACTCCCCCGAGCACGCTCCCGAACGGGCCTTCGCTCAAGCCATCGAAGATGCTCGACGAAGGCGCCGACATCCTCGACATCGGCGGCGAATCCACTCGCCCCAACGCCACACCGCTCACCGCCGAAGAAGAGCAGTCCCGCATCCTCCCCGTCATCGCCGCCATCCTGCAACAGCATCCCGAAGCCATCCTTTCCGTCGACACCTTCCACGCCAGCACCGCCCGCCTTGCCATCGAAGCCGGAGCCGAGATCGTCAACGACGTCAGCGGCCACCTCTGGGACCCTGAGATGTCCCTCACCTGCGCCAACCTCAACTGCGGAGTCGTCCTGATGCACACGCGGGGCCGTCCTCAGGACTGGCCCACGCTCCCACCCCTCGCGCCCAACCAAGTTCTCCCTCTCGTCCTCACCGAACTCGCAGCACGCCTCGAAGCCGCCAACGCCGCCGGCATCTCACGCGACAAGATCGTTCTCGATCCCGGCTTTGGCTTCGGCAAGAAGCTCGACGAAAACTACCCTCTCCTGGCGCACTTCGACCAGCTCCGCCGGTTCAACCTGCCTCTCCTCTCCGGAGCCTCCCGCAAAGGCTTCCTCGCTCACACCCTCGCTCAACACCCGTCCACATCGGTCCTTCTCAACGGCGGTACCCCATCCATGGAAGATCGCCTCCACGCCACGACGGCAGCCAACGTAGCCGCCATCTTCGCCGGAGCCCACATCCTCCGCACCCACGACGTCCGCCCCGCCGTCGAAGCCGCCGCCATCGCCGACCGCATCCTGGCCGCCAATTAAAGCTCATCCCGACCAACGGGAGGACCACTGGATATCATTTGCCACGACAAGGCACACACGCCACGAAGTGGCCGCCCCACGCGCAGTGGGCCGGTCCGGCAGGACCCAAAACCCTAAACCGGATTCCCAGCCGAATCCGTATTCCAACTCTGCGTGGGAAACGCTACAAAGACCCCAACCCACATCTGGCGGGACGGTACATGAAAAAACACCGCTCCATCTTGCCAGATTCCATTGTCCCTGTTGAAGCCTCCGGCCGGATTTCCCTGGTTCATGTGAATCTCGTGAATCCCAAACACCTTCTTCGAGTCGGCAGCCGCGCTTCCGAACGCGTACATCAGACCGTCCTTGTCCGCCATCGTCATCTTCATCAGTGTCCGCAGCGCATGCTCCGGCGCCGATGCCGCAGCAGTCCTTCCCGCCCACTCCTCCGGACTGATTCCCTCCGCGCCGGGTTGTGGACTCGTCGGAAGCCACGTCATCCTGTCCAGCGTAATCATCGGCTCGTCGCCGATCTGTTCTCGAACGTAATCCAACGCCAACCCTCCCGGCTCACTCCGGAGTTCCGTCAGACCCCGGGGCAGTGCGCTCAGCGCAGCCACATTCGGCGGCGGGCATCCCTCTACCACCGCATACAGAACCTCCAACCCATCCGCCGACTGAACATTCACCGCAGCCGTGAACGGCCCACCCTTCGCCTCCACCGTTATCTTCAGGTGAGCCCCCGGGCCCACGGCAACCTTCTCCGCCGCTGTCGGCCTTCCCGCCAGCACACTATAGTTCGAAATCGGCATCGTCTCCTCGCAGTTCCTACAACTCTTCCAAATCTCGCCTCATCTGGACATTCAGCTCGCCGATAGTCAGGCGTTTAATGTGGAGATCCTCAAGCCTCCCTTCCATCAAGCGAACTCTTCGTATGCTGAGCACTCCAATCGCGAGAGCACCAACCGCCACAGCGCCCAGTGCGAGCGTACCGACCGCGATAGCCCCCAATGCTACTGCACCGGCTGCCACCACCCCTGAAGCCGAGCTCCGGCTAATCTGAGCCTTTCTCATAAAAACCCTCTCGAAGCGTCGGACAAAACAATGTCGCCGTCCGGACCGACCCTGTTTTCAAGAAAAATTCTTAGACGCCGGCTTCGTCCTCAACATCCTCTTCCTCATCCAACTCGTCATCCTCTTCCAGCTCAGCAGCATCGTCATCTTCCTCTTCCAACTCTGCATCTCTGCCACGGACCGCCGTCGCCGCATTCGTCGCTTCGCTGCTGGCATGCTCCGTCGGATCGCTCGCCGAGTTATCAAACGTCGCCGTAGCATCCGGCCCGATCTTGCTCAAAAGCTCGTCAAAATCCTGATCTTTGCCAACCTTCGGTTTATCCATAAATGTCCTCCAACGGTGTATCTCCGTTGACGCTCAAAACGAGCTCCCAACGTCATTCACAATTGGATGCAAACTCAAGGCCCACCAGTCCCCATCGAGGCCGACAAAGCTTTCCCAGGACGCTTGTTCTCCGAATCAGAACAACGAGGCGGTCCTACTCCTCCGCATTCTCCGACTCCGCCACCACCAACGACAGCCGGCCCTGCCAATCATCGCTGGTCAACGGTCTCAGTTGCACCGCCGCGGGCTCCAACACAGGCAGCTCCTGCTCCCCAATCTCCAACTCCCGCAGCTTGCGCGAGATCGAGAACAGTCCTCCGCGCCCCTCTGCCTTCACCAGCATCTCGTCATATGCCTTGCCCGCACTACGCAGCCTCTTGCCCAGGTCCACAATCGCTTCATGCATTCCCACCAGCTTCGACTGCACCTTCAACGCCTCATTCCGAATCAACTGCGCGTCCCGCGCAATCTGCGACTGCTTCCATCCATACGCCACCGCCTTCAGCAGCGCGATCAGCGTCGTCGGCGTCGCCAGCAGCACATTGCTCTCCGCGCTGTACTCCAGCAGCGACGGGTCCTGCTCCAGCGCCGCCGAGAACAGCACCTCGCTCGGCAAGAAAGCAAACAACAAAGTCCGGCGACTCGGGAAACTGCTTCCAGTACGCCTTCCCACACAACGCATCCAGATGCTTCCTCACTCGCGCCGCATGCGCCGCCATGAACCCGGAACGCAGCATCTCGTCCTCGCACGCGCTCGCATCCAGAAAAGCATCCAGCGGAGTCTTTGCGTCCACGATGATGCTCCGTCCATTCGGCAGCTTCACAATCAGGTCCGGCCGGATCGAGACATCCTCACCCTTGACAAACTTCTCCACCTCGAACGACGCATACTGCACCATGCCCGAGAACTCCACGCACTTGCGCAACTGCATCTCGCCCCAGTTTCCCCGCACCTTCGGAGCTCGCAGCGCCTGCACCAGCTGCGTCGTCTCCTTCCGCAGCTCCAGATGCGACTTCTGCATATTCTGTATCTCGGTCAGCACCTCGCGATAAGCGCCCTCCCGCTTCACCTCCAGGTTCTGGCTATGCGTCGACAGCTTCGCCAGCGACTCCTGCATCGGCTTCAGCATCGTCTCAATCGCTCGACTCCTTCGCTGCCAGATCCTTCGCCGACTCCATCTGCTGCTTATCCAGCTCGCCCTTCGCCAGCGCTACCAGTCGCTTGCTGTTCGCATCCAGAGCACTCGCCGCCAGCGCTTCAAAGCTGGTCTTCAGGCTCGTCTCGACATCCACCAGCGCTCTTTATCTTCTCGTCCGCGCTGCCCGTCTCCGCCTCCAGCCTCTCCGCTCAGCTGCCGCAGCCTCCAGGCCGCAGCCGCTTCACCCGCCGCCGCAAATCTTGATCTTTCGCGCCTTCTCTCGTTCATTCTCCTGCGATCAATTCGCGCAGCCCGCAGTCTCTCGCATCCCGCGTCGTCCAACTGCGCCTCGGCTACAGCCCGCGCACCTTGCACGCGACCATTGACGATCAGCCACGCAACCACCGCACCGACGATACATCCAACGACGAACCACACAATCATCATCTCTTGCATACCTCCAAATTTACGCCAAATCTTCGCCAAATCCCATCTGCAAATCTCTACAGAGCCGACGGCAACTTCCACGGCACCCTCAAACAACTCTTGCCTCAGGCTACCCACCCCTGCCCCCTTTGCTTTACACTCACCTAGGCGCTCAGTATGCTTGAGGCTTGGCTGTGTCGGGCTACCGCGCACGAATCCAAAATTTTGATTCCAGACGTAAACAGGAGAATGACATGGCAGCAGTAGACGAAAAGGTAAAACAGATTATTGTCGAGCAACTTCAGGTGGATGAAGCTGAGGTCACCCCCGGCGCAAGCTTTCAGGAAGATCTCGGCGCGGACTCCCTCGACGTCGTCGAACTCGTCATGCAGTTCGAAGAGGCCTTCGACATCCAGATCCCCGACGAGGATGCCGAGAAGATTAAGACCGTCAAAGACGCCGTCGATTACATCGAAAAGAACCAGAAGGCGGCCAAGTAAAAAATGGAGCAACGTCGCGTCGTCGTCACCGGCCTTGGCTTGATCTGCGGGGTCGGCAAAACCACCCCTGAGGTCTGGCAAGGTCTTCTCGCCGGCCGCAGCGGTATGGCCGAGATCAAGGCCTTCGATCTCACCGGCCACCCCGTTCGCTTCGCCGCCGAGGTCAAGGACTTCGACCCGCTGCTCTTCGTGGACAAAAAAGAGGCCCGCAAGATGGGCCGCTTCATCCACTTCGCCCTGGCCGCCTCAGCACGAGGCGATGGAGCACTCCGGTCTTCAGGTCACCGACGAAAACCGCGACCGTGTCGGCGTCCACATCGGCTCAGGCATCGGCGGATTCGACGTCATCGAACGCGAGCACATCAACCTGCTCAATGGTGGCCCCCGCAAGGTCTCGCCCTTCTTCATCCCCGGCGCCATCATCAACCTCGCCGCCGGCCACGTCTCCATCAAATACGGAGCGCGCGGCCCCAACGAAGCCACCGCCACCGCCTGCACCACCTCCGCCCACTCCATCGGCGACGCCTTCCGCATCATCCAGCGCGGCGACGCCGACGCCATGATCGCCGGCGGCACCGAGGCCGCCATCACCCCGCTGGGCGTCGCTGGCTTCGCCGCCATGCACGCCCTCTCCACCCGCAACGACGACCCCACCCACGCCTGCCGCCCCTTCGACAAGGACCGCGACGGCTTCGTCGTCGGTGAAGGCGCAGGCATCCTCATCCTGGAAGAGCTCGAGTTCGCCAAAGCCCGCGGCGCAAAGATCCTCGCCGAAGTCGTCGGCTACGGCCTCTCCGCCGACGCCTTCCACATGACCGGCATGGCCCCCGAAGGCGAAGGCTGCCTCCGCTCCATGAAACACGCCCTCAAGGTCGCCGGCATCTCGCCCGACAAGATCGACTACGTCAACGCCCACGCCACCTCCACCCCCCTCGGCGACGCACTCGAGTCCAAGGCCATCGAGAACGTCTTCGGCGACCACGCCCTCAACCACACCCTGCTCGTCAGCTCCACCAAGTCCATGACCGGCCACCTTCTCGGCGGCGCCGGCGGCCTCGAAGCCGGCATCACCATCATGGCGATGCTCGATCAGACCGCCCCGCCCACCATGAACATCGTCGAGCTCGACCCCCAGTGCCGTCTCAACTACGTCCCCAACAAACCCCAGCCCGCAAAGATCGACTACGCGCTGTCGAACTCCTTCGGCTTCGGCGGCACCAACGGCTCTCTCGTCTTCAAACGCTGGACCGAATAAGCCCGCAAGACACACTTCACCGCAAACAAAGGCCCGGACTTGATCCGGGCCTTTGACTTATCCACGCAAATTCGAAACCAGCTCACCCTCCAATCGCCGCACCCGCCACCTTGAGCAGAATCACAATGATCCACCACCCAAAGACCACGACCGCCGCCGAGCTTCGCTTGATGCCCGCCACGATCGACACCCCAAGGGTCAACAGCAGCGCAGTCCAAATCGCAAACACGTCGATTGACGACAGCAGCGCCACGAGCCAGTGCGGCGAATCGCCTCCGGAAAGGTAATACCCGATATTTGTCCCGAGCGCGTTGTTGATGTCGAACTGATCGCTCGCCATACCCGCATAGATCGCAATAATGGTCAGGAAGTAAAAGAGCGTCAGCGGCAGCGCGCCATAAAACCATACGGCCAGCATCTGCTTGTACTTGGCCTTTCCGCCAAAGGCGAAGTTAGCGGTCGCCAGCAAAACGCCCGCGCATATTAGCCCAATGACCAGCCCGATGACCGGGCCCAGATACGAAAACTTGAATTGCGTCTCAATTCTTCCCCGTATCCTCGCCGCGACATCAGGAGTCGCGTTGGCCATCTGGTCTTCCAGCACCTTGGAATGGTGTATGACTCCATCCACCAGTGTCGGCAGTCCAACCTTATTCAAAATCGCATACGCGAAGACCACGCCAAGCAATGCCCCAATAAGAAACGGCAGCCACCAGCTCGCGTTCCGCCGAATATCCGTGAACGTCTTCGTCGGAGCGACAAACGTATCAACTACCCGCTCCACTTCGCTCAAACCTGGTCCTGCCGCCTGTCCATCTACCGCCACGACATCGTTCATAGACTCTCTCCTCGCGCAGGCCTGCCCTACCGGATACGTCAGCAAGACAGTCATTTTAGGTGCTGCCGGATTGTAGCCCGCCGCCGCCACACCTCCCAACAGAAATCTTTATTAAATGAATTTTCTATGAATCCTGGTAGCAGACGGACTACTTGTTAACATCCACCGCCAGACTCTCTCGCGAAACCGGCTCCCCATGCACCCACACCGTCACGATGCTGTCATACGCATCCACGCTCTCCAGCGGAGATTTTTTCAGCAACACAAGATTCGCAATTTTTCCTCGCTCAATGGTCCCCAGTTGCGAATCGAGTTTGAACTCCCGCGCATTACTGATCGTCGCGGCCTTAAAGATCTGCGTCAGCGACAACCCTGCCTTCTGCAGTTGCTGCATCTCCAGATAGCCATTCAGACCCGGCAGATTCCCATACGTCGGCCCCGAAGGAGTATCCGTGCCAAACAAAAAGTTGGCATTCTTGCCCGCCAAATACGCGACCACCAGACGCTCGCGGCGAAGTGGCCCCTTGTCATACCCCTGCGCCATCACAGCGTCCGGCGTATCGTCGTCCGCCAAATCCTTCTTGAACGCCTTCCCTTCCGGAGTGCCGAACCACGTCACCATCTCCTTCGGGACCACTTTGCGGATCGCGTCCGACGACAGATAGTCCGGCTCAAAATACACACGCTCTCCCTCCAGCACCTGGAACGTAGCCTGATAGCCAATCTTCTTCGTCACGATTCGATCGAGCAGTTCTTTGATCTCATCCGGCAACTCAGTCTCTTTATCAAGATTTCCCCAGTGCCACATCCCGTGCGCAATCACGTCGACATCTCCGTCGACCGCAAACTTCTGCGCTCCAAACGAGTTGGCATGCATCATCAGCACCAGCCCATTCTTTGTCGCAGCCTTGCGGATCTCGGCCAGAACATCCGCCCCCATCACAGGCAAATTCTTGTCTCGCCCAAAACCACGCTCATAAAAAGTCTTCACGCAAATCCCGCCGGACTCTTTCACTCGTGCCACATCCACCGCAGGAGTGTGCGCCTCGGGCTTATATTCAGGTGGAATACTCGAGGCCTGCTCCGGGTCATAGATAAAGTTCGAAAACAATTCGAACCGCACCTCCGGCGGCGCATACGACATCGGGTACCCATTCGCAAAAACCAGCGCGTCGCCGCAGTCATACAAGTCCGGATGCTGAGGCGCCTCCCTGAAGTCGTTCCACACCTGGTGATCGACCATCACGCCCAGGTCCACCACGGTCGTGTAGCCGTAGTAAAGGTACGAACGCGGCAGTTGTTTGTAGTACGCCCTGACCATCTCCGCATGGCTGCCCATCTGATCGAAACCCATGCCGGGAACCGAAGCGAGATGAACGTGCGAATCAATCAGTCCCGGAATAAGATACAGTCCCTTCCCCGAAACCACCGTCGCACCTGCAGGCTTCTTCGCCCCTTCTTTTCGATCAACGCGCACAATGCGGCCGTCTTCAATCAGCACGCTACCCGTCTGCACATGATCGAGCCTCTCCGGAGAAACGATCGTGACATCGCTGATCCACGTTCGACCAGCACCCTGTTCTACAAACTGACCTGCAGCAGCAACAACGGAGAAAAGTGAAACAGACAAAATCGCGAATATCTTCATCATGGCCTTTCCTGCTTCAGCTTTGTAGCTGAAGATCGTTAGCCCAGATCTTCGACACGTTTTCTGTGCGAAGAGAAATTCGTCTCCCCAAAACTATAATCATTTCAACCGAAACTGCTCACATGCGACCAGCGCAGTCGAGAAACCCACTCCTCAACCGCGCCCTACACACCAAACTGCTGAAGATGGTGGTCGAGATGTTTGTACATCCCCGTAGCCCACTCCACCGGAGTCATCGGCCCGAAGAAACTATGCGGCTGCTTCGTGCATCCCGCCGGTCCACCGGCAGCGAAGCGATCGATCAATCCGAGCAGCCGTTCCCGTTCCGCCACAAAGTCCGGTTGATTCTTAATCACAAAGCTCTTGTCCGTCGGCGAGTTCCGCCTCATCGGCGTGTCGTTCAGGAATGTGGGTTTCGCGAGACGGCCAATCACTCGCCCCAGCAGAATTCGCGGCGGAGTCTTGTCCCCGCAAGCAACCTCCATCGTCGCCGCGCAATGCGCCAGCGCCTGCGACACCGTCATCTTGCCCCACTGTCGTTCGCTGTCCGGGCGCAGGGAATTCACTCGTTCTTTCACGCTGGCTACCGCCGAAGGATCGAAGAGATTTTTCATGCCGGAAGTCTATCCCAAACCGCTACCGACCCACCACAGAAGCACTCCGCCAAGCGCCCCTACGAGCCATAACGCCGAAGCAGTTCGTCGACCTCCTCATAGCCCGTGGGAATCGCAATACCGTCGATCGTCGCGCCCGCCCGCAGCAACACATCAGTCGACTCAGGCGAACGCCGATACTTCCAGTAGGAATCGACGCAAGCCTTCACCGCCAGCGACAACGCCGTCCGCCCCTTCCCATCAAGAGCATTCACCGGCGCCCCGGCTTCAATCAACGCCTTCACGGCAGAGGGCCACGCACGCCACGCCGCAACGTGCAACGCGGTACTGCCCTTCGCAATGTCAAAGTAAGGATCGCCCTCTTCGTAAAGAGCGCCAACACTCACGCCGAGATCAAGCAGGCAGCGAAGGCCCGCAACATTATCGTTTCCAGCAAACTCAGCCAGCAACGTTCCACCCTGAGCAAGCAACTCCCGCATCAGTCCCAGTTCCTCCATATTGATTGCCTCAATCGCATCGTGATTTCCCTTAGCACAAGCCGCAATCAATCGCTCAACTCCATGAAGTTCAAGAGGGATTCCCCGGCGCTCAAGCAGTTCCAGAACATCGCCTCGGCCACGCCGCGACGCAATCACAACTGCCGATCTGCCATCGCGAGTCTCCAGTGCGAAGTTCGCGCCATGATCGAGAAGCAATTCGATGATAATCAGGCCGTTATCGCGACGCAAAGCCTGGTGCAACGCGGTCAGACCCCATCGGGTCATCTGATTGGGATCCGCGCCATGTTCAAGTGCAAGCTGAATACCATGCTCGTCGTGCCAATCAGACTTGCGCAAAAGAATAGTGTTGAGACTCTGCTGGTTAAGCTTCCCGCTCTCCAGAAGCACCTTCATCACCGTGTTGTCGTAGCCCTCCGGCACATGGTACGGAGTCTCTTCGTCATTCGGATCAGCTCCCCGTTCGAGCAACAGGCGGCTCAACTCCGCATGCTGTGCGATACCTGCCGCACCGTAGATCGCGCTCTCCAGGATGGGCCGCGGGTTAGGATAGTCGATCATCTCGATCCAGCCGGTATTGGCGCTCGCCCCCGCATCGAGCAACGCACGAGCCGTCCGCACAAAGGCATCCGAGCGCGTCTTGTCGATCCTCAGATACCGCGAAAAACAGAGATAGGTCAGCGCGTCCCAGCCATGTGCCGCGCCCTTCGCCGTCGCACTTCCGGGATCACGCGCAAGAAAGCCGCGAACCGCCGATTCGTCCGCGAGAATCGCTGCGGTATAGATGCTACTGGCCGCGACCTCGGGATACCGCGCCAGAATCATCTCCGCCTGCTCCAGCGTGCCGGAACAATGCGAGTCGTGTCGCGGCACGCAAGCCACCTCAATAAAAGCTGCGACCGGATCGGTGATAGAACCCACCGAACGAATTATGTTGACCGTTTCAACGTGCTTCGCGAACTTCGGCCAGCTCTCAAAGCCATGTTCCCGCGCAATCACCAACTGGGCATCGGTTAGCGTCACCTCCGCGCCCCGAAACTCGTCGTCCCCGAGTTTGTGAAAGCGCGGATGATGGCGCCGTATACGAGCGTGTGCCTCAGCGGCACCGAGACCACAATCTCTAACGAGATCCTTGGCCTGCTTCTTGTATTGTTCGAGATTCGGACGGGCGGGGATTTCTCTTTCAGACATACGAAGCTCCTTTCGTTGCTTGCCTGGAGTCCGCACGAGTCAGGCTGGAAAGAAGATTCGTCAGATTGTCGTACTGGAGGTGGGCACGGCCCTTTCCGCGGACTGGATGCGCCCTGCGCGCTTGGAGTCCAATGTAGGAAACTTCCACCCAACAGTCAACCGGATTCCCGTCGCCGGACACATTAACGTTCTAGATCTTGCCCAAACGTGCCGTCCATAAACCATTGAATACAAAACTTCGCGGCCAAAATACCCCGATAAACCTTCACTCCACCACTACAAGCACATCACCGGAACCCACTGTATCCCCGACCGCCGCACCAACTCGAACCACCCGTCCCGCCTTGGGCGACTTCAGCTCGTTTTGCATCTTCATCGCTTCAATCACCACGACACCCTGCCCTTCCTCCACGTCTTCGCCAACCTTTACCAGCAGCCGCACCACACGCCCCGGCATGGGAGCCTTTACTGGCCGCGGCCCCTCCGTCCCCGCTCCTGCACCTCGCCTTCCCTGCAGCGACCGCGGATCATCCACCTCAAAACCATATCGCCGTCCACCAATCACCACGCCATCACCATCAAGAACGCACCGGTACTGCCGCCCTTGTCTGTCTGGATCGATAACCAGCAGCGACATCACACCCGGTTCAAGCATCCGCACATCGACGCTCAAAGCACGGCCCCCAACGAAGCACTCCATCACTCCCGTAACCGCGCCCGTGGGCAGCTCAACCCGCTGTTTTTTTCCGCCAATCTCAAGCCAGACCGTCACAGCCGCAATCCCTCCCGACGCCCGGCCTCGGCCCACCGGCTCTCCGCCGCAGCATCACCCACCGACGCCGCCTCACGCCTCGCAGACACCGCAAACAGCGCGGCCGCCACCGCCACCACATCCTCAGGAACAGTCTCCTCGCTCAGCGTAGAGCCCGGTGCATGCCCGGCAGCAAGCAATCGCTCCAGGTATCCCGTATCGATCCGCGCCGCGCGAAAGTCTTCATCCGTCAGAATCCGCCGGAACAAGCCAATATTCGTCTTGATCCCTCCGATCACATACTCCTCAAGCGCGCGCAGCATCCGGTCGATCGCCATCTCCCGCGTCGGCGCAAACGCCACCAGCTTCGACAACATCGGATCGTAATCGAGCGGCACCCTCCATCCCGCGAACACCGCGCAGTCTTCGCGAATCCCCGGCCCACCCGGCTGCACCAGCCGCGTAATCAGCCCTGGTGAGGGAAAAAAATTGTTCTCCGGATCCTCCGCGTAGATCCTGCACTCAATCGCATGTCCACGCAGCCGCACATCCTCCTGCGTAATCGGCAGCGGCTCTCCCATCGCCACCTGAAGCTGCAGATGCACCAGATCCAACCCTGTCACCATCTCGGTCACCGGATGCTCCACCTGCAGCCGCGTATTCATCTCGAGAAAATAAAAATTCTCTTCCGCATCCACCAGAAACTCAACCGTCCCCGCATTCACATAACCCGCCGACAACGCCAGCCGAGCCGCAGCCTCACCCATCCTCCGCCGCAAATCCTCACTCACTACTGCAGAGGGCGCCTCTTCAATCACCTTCTGATGCCGCCGCTGCACCGAGCACTCACGCTCCCCGAGATACACGCAATGACCATGCTCATCCGCCATCAACTGGATCTCGATATGCCGCGGCCGCTCGATCAGCTTCTCCAGATAGACCTCACCCGACCCGAAGCTCCTCTCCGCCTCACTACTGGCTGCCGTAAACGCCCCTGCAAGCTCCTCCGCCTTCGTCACCGCGCGCATGCCCTTCCCGCCGCCGCCTGCCGCTGCCTTCAGCATCACCGGATACCCAATGCTTGCGGCCACTCGAACCGCCTCTGCGACATCGGCCAATCCCGTCACACTGCCCGGAACGCGCGGCATCTCCGCTGCATCCGCTGCCTGGCGCGCCCTGGTCTTCGATCCCAGCACCCGCATCGCACTCGCCGGCGGCCCGATGAACGTCACTCCCACTGCCTCACACGCCTCCGCGAACTCCGCATTCTCCGACAGAAACCCATACCCGGGATGCACAGCATCGGCCCCAACCCTCCGCGCAATCTCCAGAATCAAATCCCCCCGCAGATAGCTCTCCGTTGCCGGCGCGGGCCCCAGCCGGTACGCCTCATCCGCGTGCAACACGTGAAGCGCCCCCCGGTCAGCATCCGAGTAAACCGCCACTGTCGCCAACCCCATCTCCCGGCACGCGCGAATCACTCGCAAAGCGATCTCGCCGCGATTCGCAATCAGCACTTTTTTTATCGATCGTCGCAAGCGGCAATTTTACCGCAGCGGCAACCAAACTCGCGCACAGGAATAAAAGGCCGGTAGTGTCTCGGTGCTGAATTTCTGAAGAGTGATGAGCGTCCTAATCGAGAGCAGCGAACGCTGGCGCATGGCATAGTATGCCGATGTTCGCAGGGAGCGACGGCGATAGTTTGAGGACCATGAAATTGCGTCCGGCGTATGGAGACGTGAAACCTGCGGCCGCCTCTCTATCAAAACCGAACTGTTCGTAGTAGTTCGGGTCACCCAGAACAAAGATAGCCGCCCAGCCTTCGTCGCGAGCACGATTCACGGCTCTCGCAATCAGAGCTGATCCAACACCGCACCGCTGTCTTGCGGGAATGACCGATACGGGGGCGAGCGCCAACGCTGGGAACGGAGCGTTCATGTTGGATAACAGGACATGACCGACAATTTGGCCGTCTTCCTCGGCTACAAGCGAGATGACGCTATGGCCAGCTCCTCGCAATTCTTCTACGACTTCAGCCTCAGCCGATTGACTGAACGCAGACGAAACGACCTGGTAAACAGCTTTCCAGTCCTGCGGACTTTCATCGCGGATATCAATCATCATCCGATTTGAGCATGGAGCGGTACGGCAAGCAAATATGGATAGGCTTACCACGGAGAGCGGAAAATTCAAAATGAGACACAACAAAAAGGCCTCCCATCGCGGGAGGCCTCCGGTCCTGCCAGCAACAGCGGCTACTGCATCGTAACGCCACCCTGTGTTGCCTTTTCCTTCTTCAGCTCATTTGCCTTGCGTGCGCCCATCGCCTTCTGGATCCACTGATCGACAGCGGCCATATCGGCCTTCCTGGCCGCGTCATCGCCGCAGTCCAGATCGGCCTTGCGTCGGTACGTCAACTGCAGATACTGCATCGCATCGTCATAGGTCGGATTGAGTTCGACGGCCTTGTTGAGATACTGAATTCCCTCATTCACGAGATCCGTATTCGCTGCTTTCATCTTCGCGCAAGCGGCTTTGCTCATCTTCGGATTGCCGTCGCCTACATCGGTAAGGCCGTCAGCCGCAAGAATCGCAGTCGCGTTCTTATAGGCCAGTACCCAATCGACGAAGCCGACTGTGTAATACGCTTCGGGATCGTTGGGAGCGAGCGCAATCACCTTCTTCTCGTACTCCTTCGCTACATCGAACTTCTTGATGTTGCGATTGATTGAGGCAATCTGCTTCAACGCAGTAAGGTCGTTCGGGTCCTTCGCGAGCACTGCGTTGAAGCCATCCATTGCCTTTTTAGCAATAGCCAGATTCTCCGGCGTGTCCAGATTCGGTACCACCTGGTAGGAGTACGCAGTCGCCAGATAGAGCTTCGCATCCTCATAGTTCGGATCGAGCGCAATCGATTGCTGGAAGTGGTTCACAGCTTCTTCGTAACGTGCATTCTTGAAGGCCTGCACACCCTTGGTCAGCTGGTCTCGCGCCTTCAGGCGATTACACCCGGTTGCAGTGATAAGCAGCAGCGCCAGCAGAGCGCCCGTAACCGGAATCCGTGCGGTGAATTTCATTGAGCGAATCGTCTCCTTCAAATAGGCGCGAGGTTTATCACAGAAAGGCGTAGCTTCTGAATCGGAATTCTCGGCTTTAGCTTTGATTGTAATGGTATACGTCCCAGTGTGACTAGAGGACTCCTTCTTTCCCCGTCCGGCCAATAATATCCCTGCTTTTTTCATCTGGTGATACAAAATGTCTGCCGGATTTCAGTCACGCTCCAGGGGTTGGATGCGTGCTGGCTGAGGAAAGGCCAGCCGGCCCTGCGAACAATTGCGTTCCTAGACGATACACCCATCGCGCATTCTGACAATCCTGTCAGCATAGGAAGCCGCATCGGAATCGTGCGTGATCATCAGAATCGTCTGCCCCAGGCGGTGGTTCAGGTCCTTCATCAGCCTTAGTACGGCAGCTGAGTTTTCGCTGTCGAGATTGCCCGTAGGCTCGTCGGCCAGCAGGATCGCAGGCGAATTTACGATGCCGCGGGCAATCGCGACCCTTTGCTGCTGGCCTCCCGAAAGCGCACGAGGCTTGTGTTTCATCCTGTCCGCGATCCCCAGCAAGCGCAGCACCGCCTGAAATGCCGGATCGAACACCGTATTGCGGCCGGCAATGTACTGCACAATGCGAATATTGTCCTCTGCCGTCAGCGTCGGCAGCAGATTGTACTTCTGAAAAACGAAGCCGACGGAGGATTTGCGCAGGTCCGTTCTCTCCGAGTTGGTCATGTCCGCCACGTCGCGTCCATTGATCCGCACCGATCCCGATGTGGGCGGCGTGAGACCGCCAAGTATATGAAAAAGCGTGGATTTACCCGACCCCGAGGGACCGATAATCGCCACAAATTCACTCTTCCGCACCTCCAGGTTGACCCCGCGAAGAGCGTGCACTTCGACATCGCCGACCTGGTAAGTCTTGGTCAGACCATTTATCTCGATGATCGCAGGCTCACTCATAGGACAGAGCCTCCGTGACGTCCTGCTTCACCGCCTTGACGCCGGGAACGACCGCGCCCAAAAGAGCGCCGGCGATGGCAATGCCGGTCGCGATAGGCCACCAGTCATAGACCGTCTCCTGCACCAGGCTTGCCGGAACGACATGCTTCATCAGCCACTGGGTCCCGTACGTGAGGACGATACCTACGACAGAACCGAGCAGCGCCAGCAGCAGCGTCTCGCGGAACAGGATGTTCAGGATCAGGGCCGAGGAGCCACCAACCGCCTTCAGGATGCCGATCTCACGTGTCCGTTCCAGCACCGCCGTATACATCGCCATGAAGACGACGATGAAACCCACCACCACAGCAATCCCGATGACGACACCAATAAAGCTCTTCAGCATCCCGACGTTGCTAATCGAGAGCATCGAGGTGAACTCTTCCATCGTATAAATCTGGTACCCGTGATACTTCGCCCGCAGCGCATCCACCACCGACTGCGCATCGTTCGGATTATCGACCTTGATAAAGATCTGACTAAGACGGTCCGGATTTCCCGTCAGGGCCTGCAACACCTTGAGCTTTACGCAGACGCGCGCCAACTTCCCTGACTCAAAGATTCCCACGAGCTTCCAGTCATGATTCACCATATTCACGGTATCGCCCACGTGAAGGTGTTTCTGCTGGGCATAGTACTCATCGACAATCATGTCGTCGTCGTTGACCAGCGGCCCGCCCGACAGATAGCGAAACCCGCCATTCAGCCGCCGAAAGTCGTCCAGATCGAGCCCGGTCATCGTATCGAAACCGGACAGCGGCTGTACCATCGTCCCCATCGCAAACGTAACGTGCGGCTCCTGCATCAGGAGTGCAGGAATCTTGTCGCTCATTGGCGCCGAACTCAGCCCAATCGCGGAGGACCCCGGCGGCCGAAACCAGATATCGGCGCCCACCCCGCGCGCCCTCTGTGCCGATTGATCCAGCGTTCCGTGACTGACTCCGACCAGCGTCAGAATCATCGTCACTTCGATGGCGATGGCAAGAACGCTCAGCAGCGTTCGGACAGGTCTGTGGCCTAAATTGGCGAAGATCAACTTATTGAGCAAGGCTTAAGTCTAATGTAAATCGCGCCGAATGGGGGCATAGCAGAGCCGCCATCGCTCTTTCTGATGGATTCGGTCAACACCGGTTTTGGTGCAGCTTATCTTGCCTATTTGAGCGATCCGTCGGATCCAGGCGTCAGCAATCCGATGCTATCGGCTCCTGCTGCCTGACCTGCATCGATCACGCCCGCAATCGTGCTGAAGTCCAGCCTCGCGTCCGCCTTGAGGAGCATCTGCCGGCCAGATCTTCGTGCCAGAAGCTCCTGCAGCCGCGGTCCGACTCCTGCTCTCTCCACACCGACGCCGTCCACAAGGTACCGCACAGCCGTCTGGCCTTGTTCCACCTGCACCAGGATGGGTCGATCGACAACCGCATCAGCGGCTCCCGCGGTAGCAGAGGGCAGCACAGAGTTCAAACCTCGAGGTATCACCGGCACGATCACCATGAAGATGATGAGCATGACCAGCAAGACATCAATCAGCGGAGTGACGTTGATTTCAGAAGAGAGGCGTTCGCCTCCAGAGGTTCCAGTCGTTGAGAATGCCATCGCAGTGTCTCTCCCAATGCAGAATTGGGCGAGCGAGCACTCCAGCTATAGACACCAGCCCGCTGCAAAAAGCTCCGGGCGGCGGGCCATCTGGCCACACCGCCCGTATGAGAGCTTCAACCTGCCGAAGACTATTGTCCTGCTTCGACCCGTGGCGTTATCAGGCCGATGTTGTCCACGCCAGCCTGATGGCCGAAGTCGATCACCTCTGCGACCTTGCTGAAGTCGAGATTCTTGTCGCCCTTAACGAACATGACCTTCTCTTGACGAGTGGCAAAAATCTCCGCCAGCTTGGGCTCGATGTCTGCCTTGTTGAAGGTGGTTTCGTTGATCAGATAAGCTGGCGCGCCCGCTCCATTCGACTGAACCTGCACGACGATCGTACGGTCGTTTGGCTGATCTTCCTTATGATCCTTGGGCGGCTGTGGAACCAGAGTCTCCAGCCCCTTTGGCGTCACCGGAACGATCACCATGAAGATAATCAGCAGCACCAGAAGAACGTCGATAAGCGGCGTTACGTTCATGTCCGACATCGCTCCGCCGGTATTTCCACCACCCATTCCCATAGCAATCTCCTTTGGTACTCCAGCAGCTCCAGGCTTGCGAGTCTGCGGTTTACAGAATCAAAATTTTACTTCGCCGGCGTTGTCGTTGTCGTCGTTGAGCCCGTATCGTCACGCTTCTCGGTGAGCAAGCCGAGCTGGCTCACGCCTGCAGAGCGGATACCATCGACCGCATCCATCACCTTGCCGTAGTTTGCCCGTGCATCGGCTCGCATAAAGACCTCTTTACTGGTCTTGTTTTCGAGCTTCGCCGCAATCTTTGGGCCGAGATCGTCGAGAGTTACCTGATCGCCGCCAAGAAACGTTCTGCCATCCCGGGTGACGGCGACAACAATCGAATCTTCCTTGTTCGCATCTTCCATCACCACGGCGGCGTCAGCCTTCGGCAAATCCACATTGACCTTGTTGTTCAACATAGGGGTGATGACCATGAAGATGATCAGCAGCACCAGCATCACGTCCACCATCGGCGTCACGTTGATGTTGGAGTTGACCTTCTTGCCTTCATCCCGCTTATTGATACCCATAACGTATGCTCCGTCCGGTTTGCTGTAAGTGCTCTCCCTGTTTTACCTGTCCAGCCTCCGGATGCCGTTCGCTTGTCGGCATCCGAAGGCCTGGTCAGATCTGTGACTCTCGCAGGGTACTGTTGCTTGCCTTATGTTTCAGGGCTGAAGCCTTACCGGTGACTCTGCTTGATGAAGTAGTCCACCAGCTCGCTGGAGCTGTTGTCCATCTCGACGTCGAACGCTTCCACCTTGCCGGTGAAATAGTTGAACGTCATGACGGCGGGGATGGCGACGAGAAGACCGAACGCCGTCGTTACCAGAGCTTCCGAGATACCGCCGGCGACTGCGCCGATACCAGAAGTTTTCTGGAGAGCAATCTGCTGGAAGGCGTTCAGAATTCCGACCACGGTGCCGAACAGGCCGATAAAGGGAGCCGTCGAACCGATCGTGGCCAAACCGCCCAGACCGCGCTTCAGCTTCGCGTGAACAATGGCCTCAGAGCGCTCAAGCGCACGCTTGGAGCTTTCGACCTGCTCAGGAGTGATCGAGCCACCGGAGCCGAAGCTGCGGAACTCTTGCAGGCCGGCCGTAACGACCTCTGCCAGGTGGGACTTCTTCGAGCGGTCTGCAACCTTGATCGCCTCATCCAGACGGCCGTCCTTCAATGCACCGGCGACCTTCGGGGCAAACTCGCGGGACTGCTTGCGGGCAGCGGAGAAATAGAGAGCCCGATCGATGATCACAGCGAGCGACCAGATGGACATGATGAAGAGAAGGATGACGACGCAGCGCGCCAGCCAGCCCATATTGCCCCAAAGACCCATGACACTGAAGCTGACCTGGGCCTCCTCGAAGTACATCGCGAGGGAAGCTGGAACGTGAGCGAAAGTTGTTGCAAGATGAGCGAGAATCACTGGAATATTTCCTCCTGATTGGAACTCTAACTTTCTGAATCTTTACCCGTGAATCCCCCAAAAGTTCGGCGTTCTGGAGAGCTTCGCGAGAGCCGGAATTGAGCGGTTAAACTTCGGTTCTAGCCTCCGCCAAAGTTGAAGTTGACGGTAATCTGAGTATCCACCTCGGTGGGTTCGCCGTTCAACAGATATGGCTTGTAACGCCAGCCCTGTACGGCTTCGGTCGCGGCAGTTCGCAGCATCTCAGGTCCGCTGATGACCGATAGGTTCTTGATCGTCCCTTCCTTCGAGATGAGAGCGTGAAGAACGACGGCGCCGGAGACGTGCGCTGCTCTGGCAATCGGCGGATACGTCGGGTTCGCTCCCGAGATCTTGAGACCCGAGATAACACCACTTGATACGCGCTGAGGACCTTTGGGAGGAGCCACCTTGACGACGGGTGTCGGCGCCGTGCCGATGCCACCCATCACGCCGCCCGGGACGCCGCTTCCGCTACCCATGCCGCTCATTCCGGCGACGCCAGCCATCTGCGGCGCGGCCTCTTCCTTCAGCATCTTGATGTCTTTTGGAATCTTCGTCGGCGCATGCAGACCCTGGTCGATCTCCGAGACCATCTTGATCGGCTTTATGATCTGCTGCGGTGGCGGTGGCGGAGGTGGAGGTGGCGGTGGGGGTGGCGCTGAAATCATCGCGGTCAGCGCCGTATGCGGCAACGCTTCCGGATACAGCAGCGGAATAAGGATCATGGTTGCCAGGATTGCGGCATTGAAAGCAAGGGTTAAGATCATCCAGTACTTGGACTTAGTCTTGATCTTGCCGCCGGACTCCATCAACGAATCTTCGAACATAGGCCGCCTCGTAAGAGCTATTGTTACTTAGACACCACGTTCCTTCCATTTGTTCCCGAGCCGAATATAAGCCACCGGAAAGTCCGACCTCTATACCTTGGCGCGTTTTCCTGCGGGCAGTGAGGCGACTTTCCCACGCTTCACCCGCCAATCCTGATATGCCACCAACATCGGCGCGGCCACCGCGATCGACGAGTACGTTCCAATCAAAATTCCAATCACCAGTGCAAAAGAGAACCCATGCAGCACTTCACCGCCAAACAGGTACAGCGACATCACCGTAAGGAACGTCAGGCCGGATGAAATCACTGTCCGGCTTAACGTCTGATTGATGCTCCGATTGACCACATCATGCAACGACTCTTTTCGGGAGAGCGCGAGGTTCTCGCGAATACGGTCGAAGACGACGATAGTGTCGTTCATCGAATAACCAATCAGGGTGAGGATAGCTGCGATTACGGTAAGCGTAATCTCCTGGTTCGTCAAACTGAACGCCCCCACCGTGATCAGGGTGTCGTGGAAAACAGCCACCACGGCAGCCACGCCATAGATCAGCTCGAACCGGAACCACAGATAAATCAGCATGCCGATCAGCGAGTACATCGTCGCCAGCGCTGCCTGTTTCTGCAGCTGCTTCCCGGCCGTAGGTCCAACAATTTCCACCTGTTCGATCGTGAACGCCGAGTCATGATAGTTTGCCGCCAAGGCGTTCTCGACGCTTATACGGCCGGCATCATGGGATTGATCGGTCGCCGTCGACTCCGGCAAGGCAATGATCTCCTTATTAGCCGCATGACCGCTGGGATCACTCACCCGCTGAATCGTGAAATCCCGCACACCGGCCCGATCCATCGCCTGCCGGACGTGGTCTTCATTCGGCGCCTTGTCGAACGCCACGCGAATCTGCGTGCCGCCCTTGAAGTCGACCCCCAGCGGAATGTGGTGCCAGAACAGCATGCTCAGCACGCCGACGACAGAAAAAATCAGCGAAAACCCGAGGAAGTACCACTTCTTCCCAAGCCAGTCGATATTCGTTGTACGAAACAGTTCCAAACTCACGCCCAAACCCTCAGCGGAACCCGTAGGCCCGCAATCTCTCAAAATCTAAATCGACAGCGTCGCGCCGCGTTCCTTCTTCTGCAGAATCGAATCGAAGATCAGTCGCGACACAAACACAGCAGTAAACAGGTTCGCGAGCAGACCGAAGGTCAATGTCACCGCAAACCCCTTCACCGGCCCCGTCCCGAACAGAAACAGAATCGCGGCCGACACGATGGTCGTCACGTGGGTATCGACGATCGTTACCCAGGCATGCTTAAATCCCTGATCGACTGCAGCCGCGGCCGTTTTTCCTGCTCGCAACTCCTCGCGGATGCGTTCAAAAATCAGCACGTTGGAGTCGACGCCCATACCAATCGTCAGAATGACTCCCGCGATCCCCGGCAGCGTCAGCGTCGCCTTGCTGAAGCCCATAAATCCAAGCAATATCACCAAATTGAGAATCAATGCCAGATCGGCGTTGATCCCGGAACCGCGATAGTAGACCAACATGAACGCCATGACTGCCAGCATGCCGGCGATTGCCGCTATCACGCCCTGCCGAATCGACGCTGCTCCCAGACTCGGCCCTACCGTGCGGGTTTCGGTATAGCTGATCGAAGCCGGCAGCGCACCTGTCCGCAGCATCAGCGACAGGCTATCGACCTCATCCTTACTGAAGTTGCCCTCGATCTCACCGCGGTCACGAATCGCGGAATTGATCGACGCCACGGAGCGCACCTTATTGGCCAGCACAATGGCCATCGAACCCGGGTTCGCACTGTCCTTCGAGTGCGCAGAGGTGTACTTGTAGAAACGGTCTCCCGCCGCAGTCGTCAGGGTAAACGTGAGATTGGGACGGCCATTCACGTCCGTCGATGGCTGAGCATCGCGAAAGTCTGTTCCTTCTACCTGACTCGCTCGCTCCAGCAGCCAGACCTCGTCCGGAGCGTTTGCCGAAGCACTTCCATGGACCAGCCAATCGCCCGGCGGCACCACGCCGTTCAGTGCCGTCAGCGCTGCCTGGTCGTTCTCGTAGGGGCCGCTAACCACGGCGTAAACCGCAAGCTTCGCCGTCGACTGGATCGCCGCTTCCACCTCGGCGAGATTGAAGATGCCCGGAAGCTCCACGAGAATCTGGTTCTTCCCCAGCCCATACGTCTGGACCACTGGCTCGCTCACACCCAGTGAGTTAATGCGTTCGCTGATCGTCTCCTTCGACGTTTCGAGCGTCCGAGCCTCAAGATCGTTGATCGCCGACAGCTTCATGTTCAGCGTCGCACTACCGTCCGCCAGCGTCGACACGTCATAGATCGAGTAGTCGGTGCCCTGCATCACCGTACGCGCATCGCTTAACTTCTCGGGTGGGATCCCCGTCACCACGATCGTATTCGGGTGAGCCGGGTCGGTCTTGCCAACCGTTGCGTTGATGCCCACAGCCTGCAGAGCCGCCTTCAGCCGTGCCACGTCCCGGTCGGTCGCCGAAGCCAACGCCTCTTCCACGTGCACCTGTAGAACCAGGTGGGTCCCGCCCTTCAGGTCCAGGCCCAGGCGAATGTTATCAGCCAACAGTGACTTCAGAGACCCCAATTTCGGTCCATTGGAGCCGTACAGTATCCCGTAAATGAAAACAACCAGGACCGCTATGATTGATGCCGTCTTACCGGCCAGATTCTTGCCCATGATCTTTATTGAAGGGTGCAGCCGCGGAACCTAATTGCAACCCCGCCGCCGTCATCCCTGCTTCTTCCTTATCCGTAGTTAACGGTTCAATCTCAACTTGCCTACATCTCAACTCAAACCAGCCATCTGCGATCTTCCGCTTCAGGCGGCCTGTTCGTCAGTCGTTACCGCAGCAATTGCGCTTTTCGCAAACTCCAGCTTGATGCCGTCCGGCTGTACTCGCAACACCACAACATCGTCCTTGACCGTCAACACCGTACCGCGAATGCCGCCGTTCGTCGTTACCCGGTCGCCGGACTTCAACTGCCCCAGCATCTCCTGCCATTTTTTCTGCTTCCTCTGGTTCGGGGCAATCATCAAAAAGTAAAGCACCACAAAGAACAGGATCGGCAGCGCGAGACTTCCCATACTACCCAGTCCGCCCCCCGAATTCTGCAGCCACATCGCAAACATCCATACACTCCGTTTCAACGACTTACATCGAATTGCGCAGCAGAAAGCGCTGGCAGCCAACAAAGCCAACAACCAGATAGCCTGCAGGAAAGCCCCGCGGACGCAGTTTCGTCAACCGCGCAAAAAGAGGCCTAGCCTCTAAGCATCGCGTAACGGAAGGGCAGTGTCAAGGCGAGCCCCCGCCAGTAGGGGGGTCAGTTTAACTCCGGGGCAACCAAAGTTACCTATAACCCCGTTTTGCGAGAACTTCGTCCAATTTCCGAAAAAGCCTAACACCCACGCACCCACCATTAGGCCGCCGAATCCTAAGGCCATTAGGAGACGGACCTGCAGAAGCGGGTTGGCGGGTGTTGCGACGGCATGCGTGGAGACAAGTCGTATGGGCGAACAAAAAAAACGCGCCGATTCGCGTAGGCAAGCGAGTCGGCGCGATGCAAGTTCCTTCAATCGTTCCTTACAAGACTTAACTTAGGGAGCAACGGCCTAGGCGGCCATTCTTTTTTCCACCCTTGCCTCAACGATTTTGCGGAGCAGGCGCCGATTCCGTTCAACAAACGCGAGTTTATCCGCTAAACAGCTCTCAAGAAGTACGCCGACGCCATAGTGGCCGGTCAGATCGGCTGTCGCAATCAAAGCCACGTACTCGGCGATACGAAGGTGGGTCAAGTGGTTGGCTTTTATCAGAACGAACAGGGCCTTTGCGCCCGGGTTTTGTATCTCGGCGAGTTCCTTGCGAAAGTCCTCGATAAAGATGTCCTGGAGGCGCGAAGTACTCGTCATGGGTTTTTCGCCGATGAGCTTGAAACATTGGTCCTGGGTGGCAAGAACTTTCTCGGCGATGAAAGCCCGTGCTTCCAAGGCCTCCTTTACGTCTGGATCCCCCGCAATCTGGCTGAGTTCCTGATAAAACTTTGAGCTACGCTCTGTGCCTTGACGGAGGTTGCTAAGTAGCTGGATAAAGAGTTCTTTCGGGTTTTGAACTGGCATGATTGTTCTCCTTCTCATGGTTGCACTTACGTTACGTTCACATTACGTTGTCGTTCTCAATGGTCCCGTTGTCGTCTGGACCTGCGCGCCGGTTTGAACAGCAAATGCTAGACCGAGTGTTCCGATAGCGAGCAAGAGTCCCATCTGATGTACTCAACTCCACCCAGTACACGTATGTCGACTAGGGAAATACCCAGTCAGTCCTAACGAGACATTGGTAATTCGGGTAGGGGATCTGGATCAGCGACATCGGAGCCTCCCACCCAAAGACACGAATAAAAGGCCCGGCGTCCATTGTTGCAAAATCGCCAATGCACTCATCGAGGAAAGATAAGTACCGATAAGTCCCATTTTCGGAAACTTCAGTCATTCATTCCAAACTGACCCACTAGCCCCCGCCAAGACTGCCTGACTACGATTTGGAACCCGGAAACTCTTCGATGTGAAAATCACCCTCGCGGCCGAAATAATAACTCGTGCTCTTAGCCGCTCTGTCGGGCCATTCGATATTCCCGTCTCTCGAACACCACGAAATAGTAGACGAGTAAGCCGAAATAGACCGTAAAGGCGATGAAAAGAAACCAAGCAGCCTTGGAATAAAGGGGAAACTCGCTACGAAACAGGCAGTCCCACATCATCCCGATCCAAAACGGGATGAAAAGGATGGCACTAAGAGCCCCGAGCGTGCCCAACGGGAAGCGAACGATAAGGGGCAAATCGTTGAGACCCGGAGTGCCGACAATATGGGCTATGATACTGACCGCAAATATCAAGACAATGGTGACGACAAAGCATCTTGCCGAGAATCGATAGAAAGATCGAAGCGTCATGCTGTTCGGCTCCATACCACTCGTATTGAGTCGATAATGCTATCGCGTTTCTACGGACATGTTTCATATCCGCCCTCCTGGCCAGATCCGCGAAGTACGATTCAACACCAAGTCCCGCGAGAGACTGGACCACCTCAGGGAAAGTAATCTGTCCCGCCTCCGACTTGTGAAGCGTACTGCGCATCACCTCGATATTCATAATCGCTCCTTCGATCCAATCCAGCCGCTACTCCTTCCTCCCCGTCAGCTCATCCTTCACGACCACCCCACCCTTCATTACCAGACCCACATGTTCCAGCACCTCCACCCGCTGCAACGGATCGTCCTTCACCGCGATCAGGTCCGCATAGTGCCCCGCCGTCAGCGACCCCACATCCTTCGCCCGCCCGATCAGATCAGCCGCACTCCACGTCGCCGCCTGAATCGCCTGGGCCGGCGTCATCCCATACATCACCATGTAGTGGAACTGCTTTGCATTGTCGCCGTGCGGATACACTCCCGCATCCGTCCCGAACGCCATCTTCACTCCAGCCTTGAACGCCTTGCGGAAGTTATTCCGTTGAATCTGTCCCAGCGCTCGCTCCTTCACCAGGTTCTCTTCCTCAATCCCGAAATCCTTCGCCTTCCCCAGAATGTAATCATCGTCATAGATGTCCATCACAAAGTAAGTCCCATGCTCCTTCGCCATTCGAATCCCCTCGTCATCCACCAGCGACGCATGTTCAATCGAATCGATCCCTGCCTCAATCGCCCACTTGATCGACTCCGTCCCATGCGCATGCGCCGCAATCTTCCGTCCCGCCATATGCGCTGTGTCCGCCGCCATTTTCAGTTCCTCCAGCGAATATTGCGCCGCGCCTGGCTGGTCTCCCTTGCTCAACACGCCGCCCGAGGCCAGAATCTTGATCACATCCACCCCATACTTCACCTGCTCACGAACCGTCTCCCGCACCTGCTCCAGCCCATCCGCGATTGCAAAATCCCGCTTCTCCGGATACATCTGCACCTGCACCTCCGGCGAGTAGCCATTCAAATCCCCGTGCCCACCCGTAATCGAAAGCGGAGGCCCCGAAGCCACAATCCGCGGCCCAGGCAACAATCCCTCATTGATCGCATTCCTCAGATCCACCGCCATGAACGGCGGCGACCCCACATCCCGAATGCTCGTGAATCCCGCCTCCAGCGTCTTCTTCGCATTCACCACGCTGGAGTAGGCCACCGTGAACGGCGTCTCCTTGAACGAGTTGATCGGGTCATATTTATCCGCCCGCGAACCCATATGCGTATGGCAATCGATCAGCCCCGGCAACACATAATCCGCCGAAAGATCCACCACCTTCGCCCCGGCAGGAATCGCAAACCCCGCACCCTCAACTGACTTGATCCGTTCCCCCTCCACCACCAGCACGACGTTCGCTTGATACACGCCATGCTCGCTGTCGAACAGCTTTCCCGCCCTCACATAGGTCAGCGTCGCCGTCTGTCCCGCACAAATCGCCGAAACCCACACCACTGCCGCCGACGCAAACCAAGAAACTCCACGCAAAGGAAAACCTCTCAGGAAAAATAACCCCAAGTCTCCCTGCACCCTATCGCCCTGTCAAGTTGATCCGCCAGGTTGATCCGCCAAGCTGATCTGTGTTCCCGCCCACCAGCGCCCGTTACTCAGGGCACTGTCTCAGGAATCACTTTGCGAATATAGATTGTGCTCCTATAGGGAGGCAGCCATAGGCGATAGTGCACCGGAGCAAACTGTGACGGTCCATCGCAGGAAACTTCGTCATACGACAACGCGTACTGAGCGTGAATCGCCGGGAAATACTTTGCCATGCCGTAATCACAGGATTTGAAGGTGACGATCTTTCCTTTGATATGACGCGAGCCTGGAGGCATGTTGATGCCACCCGCATCAATATGTCCCTGTCTATCAATCTGAGTCCAGCCGTCGTATCCAAATCCACCGTAAAAAGCATCCCGGGGAAGACCGGCTGCCTGGAGTTCCCCAATAGCCGCAAGCCGCGCTCGCTCCCTCGCAAATAAGTCATGCGTGCCGGCAACACCAAAGGCGGCAAACACGATCAGAACGGCAAAACATACACGGGGAAGGTGCTCACTGATTCTCTCCTGGTAGATGCGCGTTGCGACAAAAATCATAACGATCAGCAACGGAAGCAGGTAGCGGTCAAACATGATGCCGGAAATGGATCGCAGCGCGAGGAAGGCCCCGTAAGCAAGCACGTAAGGCCCAAGAAGTATCGCGAGTTGATGCCACGAGAGACTGCGGCGATCCGCGGGAGAAACAGGCTTCAAACGTGTCACCTGGAACAGATAGGCCAGAAAGGAAGCGGAAGCGAAATAACAAACCAGCGTGAGGATGATTCGGACCATGGGGTGTAGCACAACCGGGGGCGAGCCGATAGCAGGATCCTCGAGAATGCCTACCGGCGTAACGTAATCGCCGATCCACCCAACCGAAGGAGAAAGAATGCTTTGGACCGAATAGCTGTCAAAACGAAGCAGGATGAGACTCAGGAGCAGAAAAAAGCCGGCGCTGACGAGCAGAAGCATTCGTCTGCTTCCTTTGAAAATCTCCACGGCGTAGGCCACCAGAACCGGCATCAGAAAGAGCGCCAACCCAAGAAAAATCCTGAGTGTAGCGTCTGATGCATCAAGGAAATAATGAAAATCCTTCTTGATATGGGGAGCTGATTCCGTTGTCGCGTACGCCTGATGGTCAAACCAATAAAGGCAATACAGGACGCTGCCCACACACAACATCCACACAACCCCGATAAGACGCATTGACAGACCGCGCCGGCGGAGAAGCCAGAGTGTCGACGGAACCATCACGAGTACGCCAATCCAACCGGTTTGTCGCGCTGTCCCAAGCAAGACATTGGACACCGCTGCAAAAATGAGCCACGCGGTGGCATGTCGAGGTTCTGTTGTCTCGAGGGCGCGAAGGCAGCAGTAGAGACAAAGAACAATGGTGAACAAACTCGGAACGTCCGACATGAAGCTGAAGGACAAGGGAATAAAGAGAGGAGAAAGCACCATCGTCAACGTCGCAAATGTTGCGTTTTTCTCGTTCAGCCCAAGCCCGACAAAACATCGTTGCAGCAGAAACGCTGTGCAGGCCGCAATCAGCAGAATCGACACACGCGCCGCGGTAAAAGAGAAACCGAAGACTTTGATAAATAGAGCCCCCAGCGCAAGCTGCCACCCAAGCATCGCGCTGGCCCAGCCAACATAGGTGATATGCCCTGTCTCAGCCAGGATCTTCGCAGACCGGACATAAGCAAAATCATCATTGTCGGCCATCCCCGAAAACGGATACGCCGCGAGCACGCAAACCACAAGCAGAATCGCGCAGATGATTGCGGGACCTTTAAGGGCACGAACGATTTGCCCGATTCGGCTCAATCTTCGCAGAAGAATGGTTGTATCTGATTCGCGTTTCAGGGAACGCTAAATCCCCTACAGCCAGCGATTCTTTTCGCTCCAAAAGACTCCCTCCGATGTACAGATAGAGAGCAGAATGGCGCTATGCGTTGTTCGCTTAATGAGTTGCTGTTCACGTCATAAAAAAGATGTTCGACGTATCGACCAAAGCCTGTCGGAATCCGCATAACCGCAATCCCTGCAACAACCGGGCTACACTACCTTGGCCACTCCAGAAATTCACACTCTTGTCACATTCAGTCTCTTGTTTACATTCGCTCAATCGACTGCCTCCAGGAATGAAAGCAACTTGAAGAATAAAAAAAATGGAAAAATTAAGGAGCCCTCAATGCCGATCGCTGAAGACCTCGCCACCATCGCCCGTCAGGAAGCCGAACTCCTCTTCGCCAACTTCGACTACGACATCGCATGGCGTCTCGGTGTCAGCCTCCGCGAGCTCGCACTCGCCCGCAAGCAATCCATCGTGATCGACATTCGTCGCTTCGGCCAGCCCTGCCAGCCGCTCTTTTACACCGCTCTAGGCGGAACCCCCGACAACGCCCGCTGGGTCCAGCGCAAATCCAACGTCGTCGCTCGCTTCCACCGCCCATCCTACGCCATCGGCCTCATGCTCGAGCAAACCAACCGCACCTTCAGCGACCGCTACAACCTCCCCGACGCCGACTACGCCCCACACGGCGGCAGCTTCCCCATCCACGTCACCGGCACCGGCATCATCGGCGCAGTCACCGTCTCCGGCCTCCCCCAACGCGACGACCACAACCTCGTCGTCGAAGCCATCTGCCTCGCCCTCAAAAAAGATCACGACGCCCTGCGCCTCGCCGCACCCCAGTGAGCAGCCAAAACCCACCCCGAATAGGGAGCGTTTTTTCAGTATTTTTTTCGAGGCGGGTTTACCCGTCTTTGCTGGGGGTTTTGGCAAAAACGGGGTGCAGAACGTGGTTTTTCGCTGGTGAATTTGTGGTGGATTGCTGGTGAAAGCTGGTAAGTTGACGGTCATTTTTCAGGCTCGAAAAACACGCTACTTTTTCCGGATTTATTTTTGAGCGATTCCCATTTTGGGAAAATTTGGTGAATCGCGCCTCCCGTGGGTTCAAGTCGACCTTGAGATGAGCGATGCTTAGCAAAATGGGTTGCTACCACCGCAAATTTCGATTGATTCCATGACAGCATAGTTGGACTAGCAAATCTGAATTTAAATTTAGTAGTTGATCCCAGCGATGATTCGGACGATAATGAAGCTAACAGACCCGCCAAGCCTCTCGACCGCGTAAAACCGGAGAAGCTGAAATCGGCGGGTATTCTTGTTAAGAACCGTTTTCAAATTTGAGTTACTGGCGCTGGCTCGAGTTCCTGATTCACGTCAGTTTCTCGCCATGGATCCCGCTCCTTCCAGTCGGAAGGGAATCTCATTGCCGCAAGACTTACACCGGGATATTCGCTCAAAAGCACGACTAGACCTGCCCTCCACCCAAAGCTCGGCGCGATATGTTTCAAGAGCCGGTGAAGCACTAAACAGACAATATACATTCTTCCAACATCCTCGCTCGGAACGTTCCTCTCTCTCAAGAGTTCTGGCCTGAGGGACAATTCTCGATTCCAAAGTCGACCATGGTGAGCGCAAACGTTTCGCACGTAAGCAAGACAGTGTAGCCAACTGACGAGCTGACTTTGGGAGATTTCATACGCGCGTCCCATCTGTTTGCGTATTCGCTTAGGGACACCTTCAGTCATCTTCGAGATAACGCCGAACGTAAGGAGTTCAGTCGCCATCCAGATCGGCAGGTGCGCTTCGCTTGTGTATTTGCTTCGGTAGTGCGCCACAAATTCCTCTTTTGAGGAATTGACCTCTTGTTGAAGCTTTGACATGAAATTGGCGTGATCGAATCCTCGCGCAGGTATTCCGGCACCTGTCGATGGCGTGAAGGGCATGAACTGATGACTTTCTATGTATCCGAACGGACCAAGCTCGTGCCCCAATTTATACGTAAGAGAAGCGCGAACTGATACCTCAATCATGTCGATAGCCTGCATCACCAAGAGTCTTAGTCGCGCGTCAAAGCGATACAGATCAAGTACCATCCGAAATGTCTTATCTGGCAAGAACTGATCCTTCTCGCGGACCTTGAACGGGATGAAATAAGCGCTCAGGCGGTAGTAGCCAATTCGCTCCAGCCAATGGAGCGCCTCTTGCTCGTCGGCAATTTGCAACCCCCGACTCTCTAGAAGAGCAACCTGTTGTTCGTAACTAAGGGCCACCTTGGTGTAAAGCATCCTAAAATGTTCCTCCGCAAACCATCAACACACTGTATGTTATCGGGTTGGACGTGGCGCGGATGTGAGCAAACCGCAAAACATGGATGCTTCATCTTCGCCTCGCTTTGTCAAGGTTAAAAATGGGCATTCGCCCCACCCGCGAATCCGACCGTCTACAATTCGGTGATTGGAATACTAAGCAACAGAGGAGACGTCTCGGTGGCTGAGCGCCTAATTCGCACGGCGCGCAGCACAGGCTTCCACGTACCCGTTCACCAGAGAAGATGAGTTCCTCCCGCAACCGAGCGAACTCCTTCTCGGGGGCATCGGATTCGAGCAATCTCCGGCTGACTCCGCCCATCGCACTCTGGAGCATGGAAGCTACAAGTTGTGGGTCTTTCGTCAACGGTTCGCGGGCGCTCTCCAACGTTTCAACAATCGCCTTGTTGACCCGGGCTCCCATCCGACGCGCGATCTTCGCTCCATCCACATCGGAGCTTACCGAATAAAGAGCGACACTCGTCTTCGCATCCCTCATCTTGGCTTCAAGGAATGCGGTGACGAGAGCGGTCGCCATCTGCCGGAGAGTATTCCCCTTCTGCTCCAGGCAGACTCGTTCCACAACCTCGGTAACCTCGTCCAGGTGACGCGTCAAGGCGGCCCGCAGCAGCGAGCTCTTATTTGGAAAGTACTGATACAGCGTTCCGACGGAAACACCGGCGCGCAATGCTACCCGAGTCGTGGTCAGCCGTTCCTTTCCCACACTGAGCAGAACCTGAATGGTTGCTTCCAGAATGGCGTCGACACTTGCAGCTGATCGCGCTTGAACCGGCGATTTACGCGGCTCCAGGAGCACTTGGGAACGCTGAGGCAAATGCGAACTCCTAACCTGAAACTCCCTTCATCTAACCACAGGAACACGCAATAGCGGCAAGTCGTGAACCACAAGAGGAGAAACACAATGGCGAAACAAACGAACATTAACACAAAGCTGGGCGGCACCTTCACACTCCCCAACACATCGATGACCCTGAACCGCATGGGCTATGGCGCGATGCAACTTGCCGGCCCACAAGTCTTCGGACCGCCGCGTGACGTTGACGCCGCAATTGCCGTCCTGCGAGAGGCGGTCGCGGCAGGCGTGAACCACATCGACACCAGCGACTTTTACGGTCCCCACGTGACCAACCAGATCATCAAGCAGGCGCTCCATCCCTACATCGATGGCCTGGTGATCGTCACCAAGCTCGGCGCTCGCCGTGGTGAAGACAAGTCGTGGATCCACGCTCTCTCGCGTCAGGAACTGATCGATGGCGTTCATGACAATCTGCGAAATCTCGGGCTCGACCGCCTTGATGTCGTCAACCTGCGGGTCGGAGGAGTCATGGGGCCAACCGAGGGATCCATCGAAGAACCGTTGACCGTACTCGCCGAACTCAAGCGTCAGGGACTCATCCGTCACCTCGGTCTGAGCAACGTCACGCCCGGTCAGTTGGCAGAAGCGCAGAAAATCTCAGAGATCGTCTGCGTCCAGAACCTCTACAACGTCGCACACCGTTCCGACGATGGCTTCATCGATAACCTCGCCGCGCAAGTCATAGCGTACGTGCCGTTCTTCCCGCTGGGAGGATTCACTCCCTTACAGTCGGCGACGCTCGATGCAGCAGCAGCGTCACTCGAAGCCACCCCGATGCAGGTCGCGCTTGCCTGGCTTCTTCAGCGATCCCCCAACATCCTGCTGATCCCCGGCACATCTTCCGTCAAACACCTTCGCGAGAATCTCAAGGCGGCAACGCTGCAACTTCCTCCCAAAACGATCGCCGACCTTGACTCAATTGCCATCGCACCCGTTCTGTGATTCTGCCCGTGATTTGAAAACGGCACGGTTGGATCAAAAGGCGACCATTCTTCTCGCGCACGTCACCTTCCAATCCGCACCCGGCTCCAGCGGAAGTCCAACCCTAAAGTCTTTATTCGAAGACTTTGACACATTTCGGGGGGAGGGGGACCCCCGGCTACACGCACCCGTCCGGCCCTGCCTGCGCCCTCACCGCGAACGCCCAGCTATCCCCCAGACAGAAGTTAACAACCGAGCAGCACAGAATCGCGATACCGTTCGCAACGAGCAGCGGCAGGCGCGCTTCATGAACCAGAATCCGCATCAACACCAGGTTCCCCACCATCGAAACCAATCCATTCGAAAGATGAAACCGCATCAGCTGAGCGAGTACCTCAGACTTATCCCGGCGGTCGCGCCACGTGAAGTGCAGATGCCAGACAAAGTTATGCACCACCGCAATCTCGATAGCCGCAGCCGTGGCAAAGAGATAATGCCCCGCAGCCAACCGGCTGAAGAAAGCCAGCGCAGCAAGCTGCACCACCATCCCCATCGCCCCCACCAAATTAAACTTCCCCCACCGAATAAAAGTATTCACGGCAACGGCTCCTGCCTGTAAAGCTCCGCCGTATGCCGCACAGCAACAAAAATCGCCGTCGCAAACATGCAGACCGCCGCAATCGTCCCTCCCAGATCAAACAGCAGCATCGTATGTCCGAACACAGTCGAGTACGGACTGCGCAGCAACGCCAGATTCCCCACAATCAGCAGAATGCGAATCTCCGTGGGACCAAAGATCCCCTGCGAAAGCTGAAAACAAGACAACGTATAGGTCGCAAGGTAACTCTCGCTCGACAGAACCAGAAATGCGACCAGCATCGCAATCGCCGTCTGCCAGTGCAGAAATCCCGAGAACCCAAGCCCGCACATCAGCGCGACGGTCCCCAAAATGTCCACCATGTGATCCACATAAAACCCATAACGCGGCCTCTGTTGTCGTCGCACGCGCGCCAGCGTCCCATCGAGGCTATCTCCCAGCCAGTTCAGCACCACGCACACAATCACCAGCAGCAAGAACCGCCGGTCATAGCGCGACAACGCATAGCAGATTCCCGCTCCAATCTGCGCCCCGAGCCCAAGCAGCGTGAGCTGGTCCGAGCTGACCCACCTCGGCGCCCGCTCCGCCATCCACTGCAAAGCCCGTTTCTCCATCGAAGCAGTCAGCGCTTGATTAACCCTCCGCGCCGTTCGAAATCCCACTTCATCGTTCGTGACTGTTTGCACACTCATCCTCATGTCCTTTCCTGTTGCTCTTACTTCCCACTCCGAAGCGCATTGCACGTAGAACGCAACGTAAACTCCAGCGATTCCCGCGGAACGCTCTCCACAAACGGCTGAACCGCCCACCCAAGCCCGCGCGGAATCGATCGTGTCAGCGACACCGACTCGATCTGCATATAAAGTCCGCCATCTCGCTCCTCATAGCTCCAGTACGTATTCAGCCGCCACAAAAACCCGTGCTCCTCGCTGGCACTAAGCACGCGCTCACCGCCAGTGCCGGGCGACTCAATCTCAGAGATCCGCGTACTCCGCGAAATACTGTACCCGTGCTGCCCATCGAGTCGCCCAAACGTGACGTCGTAGACCGTATCCATCACCACCGTGATGACGTGCCGCTGCCTCACCCGCATCAGCGCTTGCACACGATCATCCTTCCGCATGACCACCCTTGCCTGAAGCACCTGCGGCGAAAAGTATTGCGGATAGGCATTGAAATCCTTCATCAGCCGCTCGAAATCCGCAGCCGTAGCTCCAGGCGCAAACGCCGTCCCGCGCCAATGGTGCAGCATCGCTCCAGGCAAAGCAGCCCCGCTGGAAGGCGTAATCTGCTCGACGATCAACTCTCCCCGACGTAGCCGTATCTCGTTTTGCGCAGCCGAAGCCGCGGCCACAAGAAACCCTTTGCGCGACCGATGCTGCTGGCCAAGCCGCAACTCCACCGCACCGACATAGGCGTTAAACCCTGAGGTAGCCTCAGCCGCAGGTTCCTCTGCACAACCCCCAGGAGCCACAATCATCAGGACCGCGCAGACCACAAAGAATGCTCGGAAAACTAAAAACCGGCGTCGCGTCATGGACCACACCGTGCCCCAACCCGGCATCCGAAGCAATGCCAGCCATCTCACCCGTTCCTCATCGTTTTCTCACGGTGCAAGTGATTGCAAATAGTACCCTTATCGAAAGTTGTCTCTTGACTGGAAATCGTGACCGGAGCGGGTTCTGTTAGCTTCTTCGCAAGAGATAAACGGCTGATGCGCGGTGCCCGACGAGTGTTCCTCACCCTACTTCTTTTCGTAGCAATCCTGTACGCGGGGCTCTGCGTCGCCGTGTTTGTGTTTCAGCGATCCCTGATCTATTTTCCGCAACCAAGGTCTATCCAGAACGACTCGACATTAATGACTCTGCAAGTTGGAACGGGGACCGCATTAGTATCGACCCGCCCAAACACCGGCTCCGACGCGCTGATCTATTTTGGTGGAAATGCTGAAGACGTCTCGCGGAATATGCCCGACTTCGCCGCCGCATTTCCCAGCGACGCAATTTACCTGCTCCACTACCCAGGTTATGGCGGAAGTTCCGGTAGCCCCTCCGAGCAAGCGATCGTCGCAGCTGCCCTTGCTCTCTTTGACCACGTGCACGCTGAGCATAAAAATATCATCGTGGTAGGACGCAGCCTCGGAAGCGGCGTTGCCATACGCGTGGCAAGTTTGCGGCCCGTGAACCGGCTTGCCCTCGTCACATCCTACGACAGCCTCGCAGACGTTGCAGCCCACAACTATCCACTTCTCCCGGGGCGCTGGCTCTTGAGGGATAAGTACGAATCGTGGAGATATGCGCCGCAGGTGACGGCTCCCACACGGATTATTGTGGCGGAGCAGGACGAGATCGTTCCCCGCGCAAGCTCGGAGCGGTTGCGAACGCGTTTCAAAAACGGCATCGCATCGTACGTCGTCATTCCCGGTGTTGGTCACAACTCGATATCAGATAGCGCGGATTACTTGCCTCTCCTGAAGAAGGAGTAGCGCAACGTCATAAAAATTGATTGCCCTCTGCGCTCGAATACACTGGACACGGGAACATGACGGAACCACCGACAGCCTCGCGCTACCGCTTCGGAGTATTTGAAGCAGACACCACTCTGGGCGAGCTTCGCAGGCAGGGTGTCCGCATCAAGCTAAATGCTCAGCCCTTCCAGGTGCTCGTCATGCTCCTCGAGCGGCCCGGCGAACTCCTGACTCGAGAGGAAATCTCCCGGGAGCTCTGGCCCGACGGAACCTTCGTCGACTACGAACACGGCGTGAACTCCGCAGTGAATCGCATCCGCGAGGCCCTCGGAGACACGGCCGGCAACCCGAGATTCGTTGAAACCCTGGCCCGCCGCGGCTATCGCTTCGTAGCCCCAGTGGAACGGATCACCGTCAACAACAATCCATCACCCTCCACTTCCAGTCCCGCCTCTTCGCCTTCGACCAGATCAGACCCCACCTCCCGCAGAGCCTGCGCCCCCACCACTCAGCCGCATCCTGGCGACCCCGGACGATCTTCCCAAAACCTCGTATCCCATAGTGCAGACGCTCTTCGTCCTCTTGCAGCTCATGTACCTGAGTTTCTACATCGGGGCACTGGCAAATCTGATGGAGATCGAAGATCTCCTCTCCGGACTGCCGAAGGCAACCCTGTTATTCACCGTCGTGATCGTGACAGCCGCGATGATGATTCCTGTTCGCGCCTTCGTCGTCTCCATGGTGCTCTTCCATGCGCCCGGAGCACGCAGAAAATTCCTCAAACTCTGGCCGCTCTTGCTTCTGCTCGATGAACTATGGGCGCTCTCGCCCTTCCTGCTCTTGCACCACATCAGTTTTGGCCTGGCACTCTCCTGCACCGCGCTTCTCGTCTACTCACCCTTTGCTCAACGATCCCTCGTCCTCATGGGCGCAGGCGGGACACAACAGAAAATCTCAGCAACTGCCCGTTGAACATCCACCCACCTACTTCTTTGCCCCCAGCTTCGCCTCCAAAGCATGGACCGCATCCGTCTGCCGCCGCATGATCTCAATGCAACGATCGCAGAAATCCTTAATCGTCTCCAGCTCCCGCGTCGAGTAGCGCGTCAGCCAGCTCCGCCGCATCTCTTGCCCCAGCGCCTCAAAGATCGGCACAATCCGCTCCGTAGCCGGCGACTCGCACAGTCCGGATGAACACCTTCCGCCGGTCCGTCTCGCTGCGCTCCCGCCGCGCCAGCCCCGCCTTCTCCAGCCGGTCGATCGCCGCCGTAATCGCCCCCGTCGTCAGCCCCGTCAGCCGCGCCAGATCCCCCGCCGTCACATCCCCGCCGCGGTCCACATAGTCCAGGCACTTCATATCCGTTACCGACACCCCCACAATATTCGCCACCGCCTGGTGAAACAGGATCGTCCTCGCGCCAATCTCCCGCCCAACCTCCAGCCCAACCTGCCGCTCCAACTCTTTTCTCTTGCGCGAATCCGCCATATCGTTTACATTATCATTATCTCAATTGTTGAGATAATTAATTAGTGAGGTAATCACCATGACATAAGCTCCAAAATGCGTTCTCATCATCGGCGGAGGAATCGCCGGCCCCGTCCTCGCCCTCTTCCTCAAGCAGTCCGGCTTCTGCGTCCACATCTTCGAAGCCTCCAACGGCCCCAGCGATACCGGCGGAGCACTCGGCCTCGCACCCAACGGCATGAACGTCCTCGCCGCCGCCGGTGTCATCGAGCAGGTTCGCGACGTCAGCGTCACCAGCCACGAGTGGGCCTTCGAAAACCAGCACGGCAAGACTCCTCGCCTGCAACAGCGCCGGCGATCCCACCCGCTACGGTCAGGCCGGAGTCATGATCACCCGCGCCGCACTCCATCGCGTCCTCATCGAGCAAGCCGAAGCCCAGGGCATCTCCATCACCTACAACAAGCGCCTCATCGCCATCGAAGACCAGCCCGGTCAGCCCATCGTCGCCCACTTCGACGACGGCACCCGCATCGAAGGCGACCTCATCGTCGGCGCCGACGGCATCCGCTCCCAGGTCCGCCAGGCCGTCATGCCCGAAGCCCCCAAACCCGTCTACACCGGCCTGCTCGCCCCCGGCGGCTTCAGCCCCTGCCTCGACCCCAACGTCACCCCACGCTCCAACCAGCGCGTCCACTTCATCTTCGGCCAGAACGGTTTCTTCGGCTACTTCAACACTCGTCACGCCCGACGGCCCACGCACCCTCTGGTGGAGCACCGCCTCCGCACCGCTCGACTCCCGCGAACAAATGTCAGCCACCACCAAAGCCGAACATTCAGCAACGCCTCATGGCCCTCCACGGCGACTGGGCCGCACCCGTCCCACAACTCATCCAGTCCGCCAACGACATCCTCAACGTCGCCATCCACGACATCCCCAGCCTCCCCCGCTGGAGCTCCGGCCGCACCATCCTCATCGGCGACGCCGCCCACGCCGTAGCCCCCCACTCCGGTCAGGGAGCCTCCATGGCCCTCGAAGACGCACAGTACCTCGCCAAACTCCTCCGCGAATCCAACGGCCTCCAACTCGAACGAGTCTTCGCCGACTTCGAACAGCACCGTCGCCCCCGCACCGACAAAGTCATCGCCCTCGGCCGCCGCAACGGCCAGCGCAAAGAAAAAATGTCCGCCTTCGCCTTCTGGATCCAGCAACAGATGATCCGCATCTTCGTCCCGCTCACCCGCGCCAAAAAGCAGGACTGGCTCCTCAGCTACAAGGTCGAATGACCACCTATAAGCCGCCCGCAAATCCATGATCTTCACCCAACGGGAATAAGTGCGCTTTCAGGCGAACGCACGGTAAGGACCAAACCTCAGGACTTCCTCTCGAAGTCCAGACCGTAAAGTCACTAATTCGAATACTTTGACACATTTAGGTGGGGAGGGGGATCCCCCCGCCAGCTCCCCTCTTACCCGCTCCATCGTATCCAGATAAAACGCCAGATTATGCACCGAATTCAACGTCACCCGCCAGCGGCTCACCCGCCACATACAGATGCCTCAGATAAGCCCGCGTATACCGCCGGCAGACCATGCACCCGCAGGCCGCATCAATCGGCCCCTGGTCCTCCGCATACTCCTTGCTCTTGATGTTCAGTCCTGACCCGCCAGCCTCCACGTAAACAACAACCCATGCCGCCCCGCCCGCGTCGGCAGCACGCAATCCATCATGTCCACGCCCATCTTCGCGTACTCTTCAATCTCATCCGGATACCCCACCCCCATCACATACCGCGGCTTGTCCTTCGGCAAAAACTCCAGCGTCCGCGCAATCATCTCCCGCGTCACCTCGCGCGGCTCACCCACAGCCAACCCGCCAATCGCATACCCCGGCAGTTCCATCTCCACCAGCCGCTCCGCGGACTCCTTCCGCAAATCCGCATACATCCCACCCTGCACAATCCCAAACAAACTCTGCGTAGCCCCACCCAGCGCCTCAAACCACGGAACACGCTCTTTATGTAACTCAAAATGATCTTTTGACCGCCGCGCCCACGCATGCGTCAGTCCCATCGACTCCCGCGTCCGCTCATAGCGTCGCCGGATGCTCCACGCACTCATCGAACACCATCGTCAACATCCGCCCCCAGCGCAATCTGCACATCCATCGAGTGCTCCGGCGAGAAGAAATGCTTGCTCCCATCCAGATGCGACCGAAACTCCACACCCTCCGGCGTCACCTTCCGCAGCCCACTCAAACTGAACACCTGAAACCCACCCGAGTCGGTCAACATCGGCCGCTCCCAACTCATAAACCGATGCACTCCACCCATTCGCCGCACCAGCTCATGTCCCGGCCGCAGATACAGATGATACGTATTCGCCAGAATGATCTGCGCGCCCTTGCCCGCAGCGCCAATCTTCTCCAGCACACCCTGCTCCACCGCCTTCACGGACGCCGCCGTCCCCACCGGCATAAACACCGGCGTCTCCACCACCCCATGCGGCAGCGTCAACCGCCCCCTCCGGCCGCCACCCTCCGCCGCCCTGTCAATCTCAAATGAAAATGCCATCTCTCGAATTGTATGAGCAACACCACTCCAAACCACTGCGACGCGCAAAACATGCTTCGCCTGATGCTGTTCGCGTTAATTCATCCGACCTTAAAACCGGATTCACATACACACCTACATCGGAGCTTAAGAATGAGGAGCAACGCATCTTCCCAACTTCTGAGGCCTTAAAACATGATTCGGAAACTTCTTGCCCTCTCGTTGTCCTCGCTCCTCATTCTCAGCGGCTGCGGCCAGGGTATCGTCAGCAATCCTCCAGGTAACGGCAACGCCAACTCCACTCCGCCTCCGACGCCTCCCACGGCCACGACAGCGCAGGCTGCAATCAAGCACATCGTCGTCATCTTCGGCGAGAACATCTCCTTCGACCACTACTTCGGGACCTACCCCAACGCTCTCAATCTTCCCGGAGAGACCAGGTTCACCGCGGCTGCTGGCACTCCTATTCCGAACAACTACATCAGTAACCCGGGCCTGCTCACCGCAAACCCAAACATGAATGCGCAAAACGTCACCGGAGCAACGAATCCCTTCCGCCTCCCCCCGCAGCAGGCCCTCACCTCCGACCAAAGCCACGGCTACACCAGCGAACAGCAAGCCTTCGACAACGGCAATATGGACCTCTTCCCAGTCTCCGTCGGCTCTGCTGACTCCGCTGCACTCGCACAGACCAGCGGCGCCGCCGCCGTCAGCTTGACCAAGGGCGAGACCATGGGCTACTTCGACGGCAACTCCGTCACCGCGCTGTGGAACTACGCCCAGCACTATGCGATGAGCGACAACTCCTTCAGCACGAACTTCGGTCCTTCAACCCCCGGTGCCGTCAACCTCATCTCCGGCCAGACGAACGGCCTCGTAAATAGCCTCAACCTCGGAAGCTCAGCAGTGGCCGACGGCAACGGAGGGATGACCCTCATCAGCGACGCCGATCCCTACGCGGACATCTGCTCCTCTACCACCAAGTACACCGGCATGGCCGGCAAAAACGTTGGCGACTTGCTGAATGCAGCGAAGCTCACCTGGGGCTGGTTTGAAGGTGGCTTCGACCTGACCGTCACCAACCCCAACGGCACGACCGGCTGTAAGCGCTCGACCGTCCTCTCCGTTTCGGGGCAGACCGGCGCCGTTCCCGACTATGTTCCGCACCACGCGCCATTCCAGTACTACGCCAGCACCGCGAACCCAAACCATGTACGGCCCACCGCCGCTATCGGAACCACAGACGCTGCCAACCACCAGTACGACACGCATGACTTCACCGATGCCCTGGCCGCCGGCAACCTCGCCGCTGTGACCTTCCTCAAGGCCCCAGCATTGCAGGACGGTCACCCCGGCAACTCCGATCCCATCGACGAGGGCGTCTTCATTGTGAACACCATCAACGCCCTGGAGAAGTCCTCCTTCTGGTCTTCCACCGTTGTCATCATCGCCTACGACGACTCCGACGGCTGGTACGATCACGTCTCAAATCTCATCAACGGCTCCGCCACCACCGCCGACGCAGTCAACGGAACTGGTGTCTGCATCAGCGCCGCGGCCTCTCAATCTGCGCTACCCGGTAACGACGGCAAGCCTCATGCCCAGGGCCGTTGCGGCTACGGCCCGCGTCAACCCCTGCTGGTCATCTCACCCTGGGCGAAGAAAAACTATATCGACCACACTGTGACCGATCAGTCCTCCATTCTGCGCTTCATCGAGGATGTCTTCCTGAACAGTCAGCGCATCGGCAACGGCTCCTTCGATAGTGTCGCCGGATCGCTGATGCCGATGTTCGACTTCTCCAACGGCGCCGCACCTCCAAATCCAACTCCGCTCATCCTCAACACCAATGGCACCGTCCTGAGCGGCAACTAACTCAGCCGATTCATGAGACCGTTACATTCCTCCTGTAACGTCATGGGCACGCATCTCCAACCAGGGATGCGTGCCCATTCTTTGCGCCGCATCCTCCATGCGTCGCCGGAGCCGTTCTCTTGCCCTTGTCCAGACGCAGGTTTCTCCAGCAGGCCTCCGCCCTTGGTCTGCTCTACAGCTCATCGCGCGCATTCTCTCAAATGAACATGGCCCCCATGCAGATGGGTCAGAGACAACCAGCCCATCCCAGCGTGCCCAGCAAAAACGCAAGAATGCTCCACACACTTGAGTTGACTCCCTTCGTCGACCCGCTGCCACTTCCTCAGATCGCCTGCCCCACGATCCACAACGGCAAGCGGTCTCTGACGGTAACCATGCAGGAGATCCACGCCAAGGTCCACCGCGACGTACCGCCCACCCGCATGTGGAGCTATGGCCCCACCGCCCTTGCCCCGCTCATCGAAGCCCGCAGCAACGAGCCTCTCGAAATCACTTGGGTCAACAACCTTCCCACGAAACACTTCCTCCCCATAGATCATTCACTCCATGGCTGCGGCAAAGATATCCCCGACGTCCGCACTATCGCCCACCTTCACGGCTCCAAGGTTCCGTCCAAAGACGACGGCTACCCTGAAGACTGGTTCCCCTGCGGCAAATCGCGCACCTGCCACTATCCCCTCGAGCAGGAAGCCGCCACCCTCTGGTATCACGACCACGCGATGGGCATCAATCGCCTCAACTCCTACGCTGGTCTCTTCGGCATGTTTCTCCTCCGCGACAAGTTCGAAGATTCTCTCAGCCTTCCCTCGGGCAAATACGAAGTCCCGCTCATCCTCTACGACCGCGATTTCACCACCTCTGGCCAGCTCCTTTACGACACCTCCGGCGACCCCGAACACCCGTGGATCCCCGAGTTCAGCGCGGACGGCATTCTCATCAATGGCAAACTCCGCCCCTTCTTCGAGGTCGAGCCGCGCCTCTACCGCTTCCGCCTCGTCAACACCGCGAACAGCCGCTTCTTCAACCTCGCCCTCTCCGACGGCCGCGCATTCACCCAAATCGGCTGCGACCAAGGCTTCCTCTCCGCTCCTACCAACGTCAAGCTCATCAGTCTCGCCCCCGCCGAGCGCGCCGACGTCCTCATCGACTTCTCTCACTTCGCCGCCCAGACCCTCCACCTCCGAACTGGAGCATTCGACATCATGCAGTTCCGCGTAGCGAAGCAATCCGCATCTCAACAAGTCATCTCAATCCCTAAGACTCTGCGCCCCATTGAGCGTGTCCCCGAATCTGCGGCCGTCAAGACCCGTACCATCACCCTCCACGAGTACAAAGACAAGTACGGCATGTCTATGGTCATGCTCCTCAACCGCAAGCACTGGCACGAGCCAACCACTGAGTTCCCCAAACTCAACTCAACCGAAATCTGGGAGTTCGTGAACCTCACGGAAGACACTCACCCCATGCACATGCACCTTGTACGATTCCAAATCCTCGATCGCCGCTCCTTCGACCCGGACGAATATTTGAGAAGCGGAAAAGTCCGCTTCACCGCCCCGGCAGTCACACCCGAAGCCAACGAACTAGGCTGGAAAGACACCGTCCAGTGCCCCGACGGCACCATCACCC